>NZ_JADKYX010000001.1 GCF_016093545.1 Massilia rhizosphaerae
GGAAGATGCCGCAGCGTACGTGGAAGCAGGCCGCCAACCAATTCGCCATCATGTTCGGCGAACGCTTCACAAACGCAATTACCTAACTACGAATTCTGGCCCCGCACACAGAATTTCTGACAGGTCCCTCAAGATAACACCGCCACTTGTCCTGGGCGCGGTCCCTGTTGGCACAACACAACCAGTATTCGTCATCATCTTCGGTGACGTATTCGATGAACCAGCCCCAATCCTCGTGCTGAGGATACGACGTCAACGTCCCGCGTTGTGTAAGCTTTCGGGAAAGCCAGAAGGCAAGCTCAGCCCCGTATCTGCCGGGATTGACTTGGGCTTCGTCAGGCAGATACGGGGCAAACATTTTTGACTCAAAGTCGACGCTGGTTTCCATGCGGTTCATTTATTCGAATTTGCACTAACGAGAGACGCGATCGTGCGCCCCCTGGCCATCAATATGTTCCCGCTTCGAAGCCGAGACCGCATCGCAAACCCTCTGCGGCCGCCGACGGATGTTTTCAAATCGAAAGACACTCTCGAGGTCGGGCATCGGTCGGACGACCATTACTGTCGCTCATGGCGAACGACCGTGAACTGCTCTTCAGGACAAGGCTCGGTAAAGTAAGCCAACAGCGCATCGAAGGTCGCCTCATCCTGCAATGTATCGTCGGGATTGCCCGCCCGGCGCTGCTTGAGCTGGCGCTTGCAGGTGTCGTTGGACGCAACCAGATAGTGCAGGCGGTGGGGCGCACCCGACTGTTCGATCAGTTGCCGGAACCAGGCACGCTGGCCTGTCGTATTGGCGGGGAAATCGAGGACGACGGGGACGCCATGGCGCAGGAGTTCGCAGACGTGGTCGGTCAAAGCGAGCTTGATGCGGCCGGACAAGGCGACATAAGCTGCCAAGTCGACCACTTCCTTCGGATACAGCCGGCGCAGGAGCTCATCCTCGGACAATAGGACCGCCGCATGGGATACGGCCAATGCTTTCGCCAGGGTCGACTTCCCGGCGCCCATTTTTCCGCACATGAAGTGCAAACCGCCTGTATCGCTCATCGAAAACGTCGACCCCCGTGTCATGGTGTGTTGGTCAGGCAGGCGTCGCGCGACGTTAAAGTCCGTTCGCCATGTCTCCGGCACGAGCATAACAGGTTGCCGAATCGGAAAAGTCGCCGAATGTCACGACGGACGGCAACGATCCAATGAAGGGGGCGCGCCGCGCGCCTGCGCCACAGGGGCGAACGGCCGGCGCTTCAAGCCTCGGGCGGCGGCTGCAGGGCGGCCCGTACTGCGGCGAGAATGCCGTCCGACGCGGCCGGATCCGACACGGCGCGCGCCAGCGTGAGGGCGCCGACCATCGCGGCGAGCGCCACGATGCCCTCGTCGCCGGGGGCGGCAGCCAGCTTGCAGTCGGCCAGCAGGGCCGTCATGCGCGCCACCATCGCGTCGGCGGTGGCGCTGGGCTGGCCGCGCAGGCCCAGTTCGGCGGCCAGCGTGGGCAGCGGGCAGCCTTCGCCCGGCTCGTCGCGGTGCTGGGCGGACAGGTAATGGTCGATGACGGCGCGCGCGGGCGTGGCGGCCGCTGGCGCCTGCCAGCGTTCCAGCGTCTGCTCGGCGGCAGCTTCCAGCGAAGCCTGCACGAGCGCGTCCTTGGATTGGAAATGGGCGTAGAAGCCGCCGTGGGTCAGGCCGAGCGCCTTCATCAGCGGCACCAGGCCGGTGCCCTCGATGCCGTCCTTGCGGAAGCGGCGCGCGGCTTCGCCGATGATGCGCTGGCGCGTTTCGGCCTTATGGTTACTCGAGTAACGCATGCTTATGGGGTTGGTATGCAGTGATTGGATACGGTCCGTGCGGCCGAGAACGACGGACCCATTGGCGCGGGCGCGTCAATTAAATTTGGCAACGTCCCGTGTCACGATTTTAAGCCCTTGCGTGGGATTCCACAATTCCGGCCATCAATTTGCCGGATTTGGTGTTGCATTGCACCGTACGTACATATGTTTCTGTGTGGCTATTTGGCTGCTTCGGCCGCCGCCAGCGGCGCCGAGGCGGCTCCGTGCCGGCGCAGGTAGGCGGCGCTGGCGTCGGCGTCCAGCGGCTTGCTGAAGTAGTCGCCCTGGATCTGGTCGCATCCCGCGCTGCGCAGGGCCGCGAGCTGCTCGTCCGTTTCGACGCCCTCGGCGATGACTTCCAGGTGCAGGGTATGCGCCATGGCGACGATCGCTTTTATCATCGCGAGCGATTCGGCGCTCTGGTGCACGTCGAGGACGAAGGAACGGTCGACCTTGAGCTTGTCGACGGGCAGGCGCTTGAGGTAGCTGAGGCTCGAGTAGCCGGTGCCGAAGTCGTCGATGCTCAGGGTGGTGCCGAGGTCGCGCAACTGGCGCATCAGGTCTGCGGCGCGGCCCGGGTCGTCCATCGAGATGCTCTCCGTGAGTTCCAGTTCCAGCAGGCGCGGGGGCAGGCCGGATTCGCGCAGCACGGTGGACACGAGGGCCACGACGTCCGTGCCGAGGAACTGTTTGCCGGACAGGTTAACGGCCACCGGCGCGTCCGGCACGCCGGCTTCGCTCCACGCGCGGCGCTGGGCCACGGCCGTGCGCAGCACCCATTCGCCGAGCGGGACGACGAGGCCGGACTCCTCGGCGATCGGGATGAATTCGGCGGGCGAGATCGCGCCGTGTTCCGGATGCTTCCAGCGCACGAGCACTTCCAGGCCGGCCACGCCGCCCGTGTGCAGGTCGGTCTTGGGCTGGTAGTTCAGCGACAGCTCGTTGCGTTCGATGGCGTGGCGCAGCTGGTTTTCCAGCGTGAGCTTGCGCTGCGACGCCTGGTACAGCTCTTCCGAATAGCGCTGGATCTGGCCGCCGCCCAGGGCCTTGGCGCGGCGCACGGCCATCGTCGCGTTGTTGAGCAGGACGTCGCCGTCCGCGCCGTCTTCCGGAAAGATCGCGTAGCCGATGCTGCACGTGAGCGGGATCGCGCCGCCGGGCGCCTTGAATTCGCGGGTGACCGCCTGCAGCAACTGGCGCAGGCGGTCGCGCGCGACGCTGTCGTCGCCCAGGCCGGGCAGCAGCACGACGAATTCGTCGCTGCCCGCGCGCGCCAGCACGTCGCCCGGGCGCAGCAGGTTCTGCAGGCTCCACGTGATCGCGACGAGGGCCTTGTCGCCCGCGTGGTGGCCCAGCAGCTCATTGAGGCGCTTGAACTTGTCGACGTTGACCGTCGCGACGAGCGTGTGGCGGGCGTCGTTCTTCCACTTGTCCAGGTTGTCGGCGATCGTCTGCACGAGCGCCTGGCGGTTGGCGAGGCCCGTCAGCGCATCGTGCGTGAGCAGGAACTCGACCTGGCCCGCCGCCGCCGCCAGGTCGGGATTGGCGTTGTCGACGTAGACGTGCGAGTGCAGGGATTGCGCGGCCGTCGCCAGTTGCCGGAAGTGGATCAGCTGTTCCGTCATGTGCCCCAGGTCGCGCAGGATGTCGAGTTCTTCGTCGGACAGCGTGCGGGGCACGCGGTCGAGCACGCACAGGGTTCCCAGCGGCATCCGGTCGATCGAATACAGCTGCACCCCGGCGTAGAAACGGATGTGCGGCGGGTTCACGACCATCGGGTTGTCGGCGAAGCGCGGGTCCTGCGTCGCGTCCGGGACGATCAGCGGTTCGTGGTCGAGGATCGCGTGGCCGCAGAACGAGACCTCGCGCGACGAACCCGTCATGTCGATGCCGCAGCGCGACTTGAACCATTGGTCTTCCTTGTCGACCAGCGACACGAGGGCGATCGGCATCTTCAACAGCCGGCTGGCCATGCGGGTGATGCGGTCGAAGGCGTCTTCCGGGGCGCTGTGGAGGAGGCGGGTCGCGTGCAGCGCCGTCAGCCGGCGCGCTTCGTCGAGCGGTATGGATGGGGTCTGCATGACGTGACTTGTTCGTGCTGTTCTACGCCACATTCTGCCATGGACGGCAAAGCCGAGGCACGAGCTTGGCGCGGCGTTGTCGCCCGGTATGTTCAGGCCGGACGGAAGCGCTGCACGAGCCAGTCCGCGAACACCCGCACGCGTGCCGACAACTGGCGCGCCTGCGGATACAGCACGGAGACGGGGATCGTCGGCGGCGGCACGTCGGCGAGCACCTCGACGAGCTGCCCGCCCGCGAGCTGCTCGGCGATGCGGTAGCGCGGCACCTGCACGAGGCCCAGGCCGGCGAGGGCCGCCGCCGTGTAGGCTTCCGTACCGGTGACGGAGACGACGCCGGGCGGCGTCGCCAGTTTCAGCCCCGCGTCCGTCATGAATTCCAGCGGATACGGCCGGCCCGTCGCCGTCGACACGTAGTGCACGGCCTGGTGGCGCGCCAGGTCGGCCAGCGTGGCGGGCGTGCCGCAGCGCGCCAGGTAGGCGGGGCTCGCGACCGTAACCTGTTCCAGGTCGGCGGCGCGCCGCGCCACCATCGACGAGTCGTGCAACTGGCCGGCGCGCAGCACGCAGTCGACGCCTTCGCGCACGAGGTCGACGAGGCGGTCGTCCTCCCCCACGTACAGCTGGATGCGCGGATAGCGGGCGAGGAAGGCGGGCAGCGCCGGGAAGACGAAGTAGCGCGCGAGCGTCGGCTGCAGGTTCACGCGCAGCAGGCCGGCCGGTTCGCTGCCGCGGAACGCGTCTTCCGCTTCATCGAGGTCGGCCAGCAGGCGCACGCACCGTTCGTAGTACGCGGCGCCGTCCTGCGTGGGCGCGACGGCGCGCGTCGTGCGTTCCAACAGGCGCGTGCCGAGACGCTGTTCCAGCCGCTTGATGGCGTTGGTGGCGGTGGCGCGCGGGATCAGGAGGTCCTCGGCGGCCTGCGTGAAACTGCGGCGTTCGACGATACGGACGAAAATCTGCATCTCCTGGAACCGGTCCATCTGCGCCGACATGCGTGCCACCTCCTGACGTTGACGCCCGATTATACGGTGGGGCGCAGCAGGTCGGCGATGCCGATGCGGCGCGCGAAGTCCACGCGCACGGCTTCCGCCACCTCCAGCACTTCGCGCGCGCCGTCGCCGACGAAGTCGACTACCGTGCGGAACGGCCGTTGCCCGCGCGGCAGGCCGACGACCCGTACCAACTCGTCCGCCACTGCCTGCGGATCGGCTTCCGGCGGCGTGAGCGCGTCGAGCCGTTCGCCCACCTGGTCCAGCACCCCGTCGTAGCGGGCGTACGCGGCGGCGCGGTCGGCGTCGCCCGGCTTGCCGGCGCTGGAAAAGTGCTCGGTGCCGCGCGTGAAGGCGCCGGGGACCATGATCGCCGTCTCGATGCCGAAGCGCGCGACCTCGTACGACAGCGACACCGCGAGCGAATCCATCGCTGCCTTCGCGGCGCCGTAGGGGCCGATGAAAGGCGGGAAGCCGCCCTTGGCCGTCGTGCTGGAGACCCACAGGAGCAGGCCCGACTCCTGGGCGCGCAGGCGGGGCAGGGCGGCGCGCAGCACGCGCTGGGCGCCGAGGAAGTTCGTGTCCAGCACGTGCATGACTTCCTCCGCCGTGAAGGCTTCCGCCGGCCCGACGACGAGGTGGCCCGCGTTCTGCACGACGACGTCCAGCCGCCCCTGGTCCGCGACGACCGCCGCCACGGCCGCGTCGCACGATGCCTGCGACAGCACGTCGAGTTCGAGCGGCCGCAGGTCGGCGCCGTGCGCCCGCGCCCAGTCGCGCGCCTCGGCCGCGCGGTGCTGGTTGCGGCCTTCGATGTCGCGCATCGTCGCGTAGACCGTGTGGCCGGCCAGCGCGAGCGCCTGCGCCGAGAGTTTGCCGATGCCGCTGCCGGCGCCCGTGATGAGGATGATTGCCTGGTTCATGGCCGTCCCCTCAGGCGATGCCGCCGTTGGCGCGCAGGACCTGGCCATTGACCCAAGCCCCGTCCGGGCCGGCCAGGAAGGACACGACGCCGGCGATGTCCTCGGGCTCGCCCAGGCGTTCCAGCGGCGCCATCTTCGCGAAGTGCTCGACCTGCTCGTCGGATTTCCCGTTCAGGAACAGCTCCGTGGCGACGGGGCCCGGCGCCACGGCGTTGCAGGTGATGCCGCGGCCGCGCAGCTCTTTCGCGAACACGCGGGTCAGCGCTTCGACGGCGCCCTTCGTGGCCGCGTACACGCCGTAGGTGGGCGGCGCCATGTGCAGGATGCTCGTCGAGAAGTTGACGATGCGCCCGCCCTCGGCCAGGCGCGAAGCGGCGGCGCGCATCGTGTTGAACGTGCCGGTGACGTTGATGGCCATCGTGCGCTCGAACACCTCGTCGCTCGTCTCCGCGATCGTCACGTAGGGCAGGATGCCGGCGTTGTTGACGAGGACGTCGATGCGGCCGAGCGTCTTCTCGATCGTCGCGAACATGGCGTGCACGTCGGCGACGCTGGCGACGTCCGCCCGCACCGCGATGGCGCGGCCGCCGGCCTGTTCGATGGCGGCGACGGTGGCGTTGGCCGCCGCTTCGTTGCCGGCATAGTTGACGGCGACGGCGTATCCGTCGGCGGCGAGGCGCTTGGCGACGGCGGCGCCGATGCCGCGCGAGGCGCCGGTGACGAGTGCGACGCGGGTGGTTTGCCGAGCCTGGGTGTGTTGGGTGTTCATGGTGACCTCCTTGGTTGACAGTGAGGTCATGATGATTGATTTTCGTTAGTGGATAATCTGCCGTAGGATGGCTTTAGTATTCCGTTTGTGATAACAATTGGCCCGGCAGAGAAACGGCGGCCCGAACCGAGGGGCAGGGCGCGCACGATTGGCTGGAGTCACGTCCTTGGGTTAACATTTGTGCAGGACGGCCCGCGGCGGGCACCAGGGAGACCACCATGAAAGCGATCATCACCGGCCACACCAGGGGCCTCGGCGCCGCGCTCGCCGGCAACCTGCTGGCGCGCGGGGTGCCTGTGCTCGGCCTGGCCCGCGGCCGCGCGCCCGATCTGGCGGACGCGTATCCCGACCTGTTCGAAGAAGTGGAACTCGACCTGGCCGACAGCGCCGCGCTGGCCGGCTGGCTCGCGAGCGGGGCGCTCGGCGATTACCTGGACGGCACGGGCGCCGTCCTGCTGTTGAATAATGCGGGCATGGTCAGCCCAGTGGGACCGCTCGACGCCCAGGATCCGCAGGCCGTGCTGCGCGCCGTGCAGCTGAACGTGGCGGCGCCGATGGCATTGGCGGCGGCCGTCGTGCGCGCCAGCGACGGCGCGCAGCGGCGCATCCTGCACATCTCAAGCGGCGCGGGCCGCAACGCCTATCCGGGCTGGAGCGTCTACTGCGCCACCAAGGCGGCGCTCGATCATCATGCGCGCGCCGTGGCGCTGGACCGCGAACGGGGCGTGCGCATCTGCAGCCTGGCGCCCGGCGTCATCGACACGGGCATGCAGGCCGAGATCCGCGCCGTGTCGGAAGAACGCTTCCCCATGCGCCAGCGCTTCGTCGACCTCAAGGCGACGGGCGCGCTCCTCGATCCGGACGAATGCGCCGAACACCTGGTCGACTATCTGCTCGGCGCCGGTTTCGGGGCCGAGGTGATCGCCGACCTGCGCACCTTGTCCTGAGCGCGCTTACGCGGCCGGCGCGCGCGGGATCTGCAGACCTTCGATGACGGCCGGGCGGGCGCGGAACGCCTCCAGCACGCGGCCCACTTCCGGGAAGCGGTCGAAGCCGACGATCTCGCCCGCGTCGTAAAAGCCGATCAGGTTGTTCACCCACGGGAAGGTCGCGACGTCGGCGATCGTGTACTCGTCGCCCACCATCCAGTCGCGGCCGGCCAGGTGCGCGTCCAGCACGCCCAGCAGGCGCTTCGCTTCGTGCACGTAGCGGTCGCGCGGGCGCTTGTCCTCGTACTCGCGGCCGGCGAACTTGTGGAAGAACCCCAGCTGGCCGAACATCGGGCCGATGCCGCCCATCTGGAACATCAGCCACTGGATCGTCTCGTAGCGGCGCGCCGGGTCGGCCGGGAGCAGCTTGCCGGTCTTCTCCGCCAGGTACAGCAGGATCGCGCCCGATTCGAACAAGGGCAGCGGCTTGCCGTCCGGGCCGTTGGGGTCGATGATCGCGGGGATCTTGTTGTTCGGGTTCAGCGACATGAATTCCGGCGTCGTCTGCTCGTTCTGGTCGAACGCGATGCGGTGCGCCTCGTACGGCAACCCGATCTCTTCGAGCATGATCGACACCTTGACGCCGTTCGGCGTCGGCAGCGAATACAGCTGCAGGCGGTCGGGGTGCCGGGCGGGCCAGCGCTGCGTGATGAGGAATGGGTTCAGGTCGGTCACTGGGAATCTCCTGTCGATTGGACTGCGTTGATTGTACTCAACATAGGCTTTCGCTGCGGGTGGGAGCATACATCTTGGTCTTGGGCAACGATGGGGAGCCATGGACGAGCTGCTGCGCTACTACGAGGAAGAGCTGGGATTGTTCGGCCAGTTCGCGCGCGAATTCCGGGCCCGCTACCCCAAGCCGGCCAGCGACCTGCACGTGACCGGCGACACGTGGGACGATCCCGGCGTCGCACGCCTGATCCAGTCCGTCGCGCTGCTGTCCGCCCGCATCAACAAGCGCCTCGACGACGATTATCCCAAGTTCACGGAAGCCTTGCTGGACAGCCTGTATCCGCATTACCTGCGGCCGCTGCCGTCGTATTCCGTCGTCCAGGTGGGCTACCGCACGCCCGCCGAAGTGCCGGAAAACCCGTTCGTGCTCGCGCGCGGCACGATGCTGCGGACCAGCGCCGGCGCGGACGCCCCCTGCCTGTTCCGTACCGTCTACGACGTGCTGCTGGCGCCGCTCGCGGTGGCGCGGCTCGCGTTCGTGCCGCTGCTCGAGGTCCCGCGCGCCGCGCGGGCGCCGCGCGGGGCCGCCTGCGGCATCAGCCTGACGATCGAGACGACGCGCGCCGGGCTCGCGTTCGACCGCCTGGCACCGAATCTTCCACAGACGCTGCGCCTGTTCGCCGATGGCGACGCGTCGACCCGCGCGGCGCTGATCGATGCGCTGTTCCTGCGCCGCGCCGCGGCCTGGCTGCAGCCGGAAGGCGACAAGGGGTGGTTGCCCCTGGCGCGCGCGCCGCTGCGGCTGGCCGGCTTCGCGGACGACGACGCGATGCTGCCGTATCCGCCGCGCTCGCACCCAGCGCCGCGCCTGCTGACGGAGTATTTCTGCTATCCCGAAAAATTCCACTTCATCGACGTCGACCTGGCCGCGCTGCGCGACCTGCTGCCGCCGCGCTGCCGGCGCTTCACGCTGCACGTGGCGCTGTCCGGCATCGCGCCCGATTCCGACGCGGCCCACCTGCTGGGCGGCCTGGACGCGCGCAACCTGCTGCCCGGCTGCACGCCCGTCATCAACTTGTTCCCGAAGGCCGGCGCGCCGCTGCAGCTCGCGTACACGAGCGCCGACTATCCGGTGCTGGCCGACGGCGCCCACGCGGGCGCATACGAGATCCACAGCGTGGACGCCGTGCGCCTCGTGCGCGAGGGGACGGGCACGGTGACGCCGTTCGCGCCCCTGTACGCCCCGGGCGCGGAGGGCGGCGCGCCCGGCTCGCACTACTGGATCGCCCGCCGCGACCACGCCACGGCCGCCGTCAGCCCCGGGCACGGGATGCGCGTCGCCCTCGTCGACGGCGATTTCCGCCCGTTCGACGCGGCCGGCGCGACCCTCTCCACGGAACTCACGTGCAGCAACCGCGACCTGCCGTCGCGCCTGCCGTACGGCCAGCCGCAGGGCGACCTGCGCAGCGACGAGTTGTCCGCGCTGGCCCCCATCCGGATGCTGCGCAAACCGACGCCCGGCTGGCGCTTCGCGGACGCGCGCGGCACGCACTGGCGCCTGATCGCCCACCTGTCGCTGAACCACGCGGGCCTGACGATGGCGGGGCTGGCCGACTTCCAGAAGATGCTCGCGCTGTACGACTTGCCGCGCTCACCCGTGGCCCAGCGCCAGATCGCGGGTATCGTCGGCCTCGAACACGGCACGGTGCGGGCGTGGATCGGCGCGGCGCCCGTCGCGAGCCTCATGCCCGGCATCGGCATCCGCCTGACCGTCGACGAGGACGCGTTCGCGGGCACGGGCCTGTATCCGTTCATGCAGGTGCTCGACCATTATTTTGCCCTGAACGGCCAGCTCAATTGCTTCACCCGGCTGCAGGTCGTGTCGCACCAGACGGGGCGCGACATCCTCGTCTGTGCCCCGCGCACGAGCGGCGGATGGACCTGATCGCCCGCCTGCTGGCCGAACCCCAGCGCTTCGACTTCGTCCAGGCCGTGCGCCTGTTGCTGCTGGCGCTGGGCGAGCGCGGCATCCCCGAGCGCCGCGCCCTCGAGCGCCACCTGCGCTTCGCCAACAGCCTCGCTCTGGCGTTCCCGCCCAGCCAGATCGAGGCGGCCGCGCGCGACGCCGACGGCTATCGGCTCACGCCCAGCTTCATGGGCCTCCTGGGCGCGCACGGGGCGCTGCCGCTGCACGTGACGGAACGCCTCCTCGCGCTGCCGCCGGGCGAGCCGGACACGCAAGCGGCCCGCGCCTTCCTCGACATGTTCAGCACGCGGATGCTCGCGCTGTGGTATCGCGCCTGGCAGAAGTACCGCGTCGAACATCTCGTGGCCGGCCCGCGTGACGCGTTCCTGCCCCTGCTGCTGGCGCTGGCGGGCGTGCCGGCCGGCGGGACGTTCGCGCCCGACGGCGTGCCGGATACCGCGCTGGCCGCCTTCGCCGGCCTGCTGCGGCGCCGGCCCGTGTCGGCGGCCGTGCTGGGCCGGGTGCTGGCCAGCCATTTCGGCGTGGCCGTGCGCGTGCAGGAAGGCGCCGGCCGCTGGGACCGGCTCGCGCCGTTCGAGCAGAGCGTCCTCGGCGCCAACGCGCTGCTCGGCCGCCGCGCGCTGCTGGGCGCGCGCAGCTGGCGTCCGGACCTGCGCGTGCTGGTGCGCATCGGCCCCCTCGACCGCGCCCGCTACGATCACTTCCTGCCCGGCGCGCCCGGCGCCCGCGCGCTGCGCACCTTGCTGGGCCTGTTCGCCGTCCCCACGCTCGCCTACGACATCGTGCTCGTGCTGCGCCGGGCCGACCTGGCGCCCGTGCAGCTGAGCCCGTCCGGGCGCCGGCTTGGCCTGGACAGCTATCTCCTGTCGGCGCCCGCCGCGTCCGACCGGGCCGATCTCTGCTACGAATTGCGCCCGCTGGACCCGTTGCCGCCGCTGTCCGTCAAAAAATCCCCTTGACCTTCCCATGGTGGGAAGCCATATCCTGTGTTGGCGATCACAGGAGGAAGCATGGACGACAGGACGGGATTCGACATCGACATCGGCGGGATGACGTGCGCATCGTGCGTCGCGCGCGTGGAAAAGGCGATCAAGGCCGTGCCGGGCGTGCGCGACGCCAGCGTCAACCTGGCGACGGAACGGGCGGCCGTGAAGGGCGACGGGCTCGATCCGCAGGCCATCGTGGCCGCCGTCGAGCAGGCCGGCTACACGGCGCGGCCGACGGGCGCGCCGCAGGCCGAGGCGCCCGCCGCGACCGGCTTGCCCACATGGTGGCCGGTCGCCGCGGCCGCGCTGCTCAGCCTCCCGCTCATCGCGCCGATGCTCCTGGCCCCGTTCGGCATCGACTGGATGCTGCCCGGCTGGCTGCAACTGCTGCTGGCGACGCCGGTCCAGTTCTGGCTGGGCGCGCGCTTTTACCGGGCCGGCTGGAAGGCCCTGCGCGCGGGCGCCGGCAATATGGATCTGCTGGTCGCGATCGGCACGTCGGCCGCCTATTTCCTGTCGCTCTACCAATTACTCAACGGCGCGGGCGGGCACCTGTATTTCGAGTCGGCCGCCGTCGTGATCACGCTCGTCCTGCTGGGTAAATGGCTGGAAGGCCGCGCGCGGCACCAGACCGTCGCCGCGATCCGCGCGCTGGAAGCGCTGCGGCCGACGCAAGCCATCGTCCGCCGCGACGGCCGCGACGTCACGATCCCGTTGGCCGACCTGCGCGGCGGCGACCTGATGGTCGTGCGGCCGGGCGAGCGCGTGCCGGCCGACGGCCGTGTCACGGAAGGCGCGAGCCACCTGGACGAATCGCTGCTGACGGGCGAGAGCCTGCCGGTGGCGAAGCGCGAAGGCGACCGCGTGACGGGCGGCGCCGTCAACGGTGAGGGCATGCTGCTGGTCGAAGCGACGGCGGTCGGCGCGGACAGCATGCTGGCCCGGATCATCCGCATGGTCGAGGACGCGCAGGCCGCCAAGGCCCCGATCCAGCGCCTCGTCGACAAGGTCAGCGCCGTGTTCGTGCCCGTCGTGCTGCTGATCTCGCTCGTCACGCTGCTGGGCTGGGGCCTGGCCACCGGCGACTGGCAGCAGGCGTTGCTGAACGCGGTCGCCGTGCAGGTGATCGCGTGCCCGTGCGCGCTGGGCCTCGCCACGCCGACCGGGATCATGGTCGGCACCGGCGCCGCGGCGCGCCACGGCATCCTGATCAAGGACGCGGAAGCGCTGGAGACGGCGCACGCGCTGCAGATGGTCGTGTTCGACAAGACGGGCACGTTGACGGAAGGGCGCCCGCGCGTCGTCGCGCTGGAAGGCGGCGACACGCGCCGGCTGCTGGCGCTGGCCGCGGCCGTGCAGCAGGGCAGCGCGCACCCGCTGGCGCGGGCCGTGGCGGAACTGGCGGCCGCCCGCGACGTGGCCGCGCCGAGGGCGAGCGACGCCGCGGCGCTGCCGGGCCGCGGCGTGCGCGCCCGCGTGGACGGCGCCACGGTCTATCTCGGCAACCGCCGGATGCTGGACGAGGTCGGCGCGGGCGACGCGCTGCCGCCCGCGCTGGCCGCCGCGGCCGAACGCCACGAAGCGGACGGCCGCACGGTGTCGTGGCTGGCGCGCGCGCAGGGCGGCGCCATCGTCGTGGACGGCGTCCTGGCGTTCGGCGACAGCCTGAAACCGACGAGCCGCGCCGCCATCGCCCGCCTGCGGGAACTGGGCGTGGACACCATGATGCTCAGTGGCGACAACGAAGGCAGCGCGCGCGCCGTCGCCGAGGCGCTGGGGCTGACGCGCTGGGTCGCGCACGTGCAACCGCAGGACAAGGCCGACGTCGTGCGCGGCCTGATGCGGGAAGGGCGTAAGGTGGGCATGGTGGGCGACGGCATCAACGACGCGCCGGCTCTGGCGGCGGCCGACGTCGGCATCGCCATGGCCGGCGGCACCGACGTCGCGCTGCACACGGCCGGCCTCACGCTGATGCGGGGCGATCCGCTGCTCGTGGCGGACGCCATCGACATCTCCGGCCGCACGTGGCGCAAGATCCGCCAGAACCTGATGTGGGCGTTCGTCTACAACGTCGTCGGCATTCCCGTCGCGGCGTTCGGCCTGTTGAATCCCGTGCTGGCCGGCGCGGCGATGGCGCTGAGTTCCGTCAGCGTCGTCACCAACGCGCTGCTGCTGCGGCGCTGGCAGCCAGCGCCGCGCCCCTTTGTAAGCGATCCGATTTCAACCAACGGGGCGGAGCTGCCCCAAGTACCAGGAGCACACACGATGTATGAATTGACCGTCGAAGACATGAGCTGCGGCCACTGCGTGGGCCGCGTCACGAAGTCCGTGCAGGCCATCGACCAGAATGCGAAGGTCGAGGTCGACCTGCCGACCAAGAAAGTCAAGATCGACAGCAGCGCGGACCTCGACAGGATCGTCCAGGCGATCGATGCGACGGGGTATCCGGTGACGGCCAGGAGTGCCTGACCGAATCCGGCGTCATCGGCCGGAAGAGCGCTGCGTTACGCCTAACAAAACCAATTATTCTTGGTCAGAGCATGACTCTGATACAGCTGACCTCGCTACGTTTCATCATGAGCTTGAGACTGCAAGAGAATGTTGACCGCCCAGGTCCAGCAGGCTCAGGCTCGTTTATCGACGGTGGTAGACAACGCCATGAATCGACACCTGATCTGGTTCTGGCTTATCGTCGAAACGGGTCTGCGCCTCGGCAATGGCGACTTGGTTGTCGTTCGCCCAGTTTACCAGCGCCATGACAGGCTTCAGCAGCGTTCTTCCCATGTCGGTTAGTTCGTAATCGACGCGCGGAGGAATCGTCGGATACATCGTTCGCGTTAGAAGTCCGTCACGTTCCAGTCCCCGCAAAGTCAGCGTCAGCATCCGCTGGGAAATGCCATCGATCCCACGCTTCAATTCGTTGAAGCGTCGCGGGCCATTCGCTAGCACAGCGACAATATACAGGCTCCACTTGTCGGCGATGCGATCCAGGATTTCACGAGTTGCCAGACAGCCGCCAGTGTTCGGTGAAGGCATATCGGCACATGGCTCGGTGTGACTAGGTGACATACATGTACCTTCTTGTGTGGAGACCGGAAGAACAATACCATCCTTCGTATGAATTGGTAAGTAAGAATGAATTACTTACCTGGTTCTCTTTTTATACCTAGGAGCATCGATGAGCCATATCCTGCTTGTTACTTCCAGTCCGCGCGAGTCTGACAGCCTTTCCACCCGCTTCGCCACCGAAATCGCCGATGGCATCCAGGCCCGCTCGGGCGGCCCGCTGACCGTGCGCGACCTCGCCGCGAATCCGCCGCCGCACATCACGCCGGCCTACATCCAGGGCCGGATCACGTCGCCCGAAGATCGCACACCGGAACAGGGCAAGGCGGTGAAGGTCGCGCAAGAGTTCGTCGATGAGTTGAAGGTCGCCGATGTGATCGTGCTCGGTTCGGGCATGATCAACTTCGGTCCGCCCTCACAGCTCAAGGCGTGGTTCGATCACGTCACTTGGCCGGGCGTCACTTTCAGCTATGGCGACGCTGGGCCGATAGGGCTGTTGACCGGCAAGAAGGTCTATCTCGTTACCGCTACTGGCGGCGTGTTTTCGGAAGGTGCTTGGGCGCCGTTCGACTTCCAGACCAACTATTTGCTGCATCTGCTTGGTTTCATCGGCCTGACCGACGTTGAAGTGGTGCGTGTCGAAGGCACGGTTTTCGGCCCCGATGCGGCGAAGGCCGCAATCGCCAACACCGAAACGGCCGTCAAAGCCTTGTTGGCGAAGGCCGCGTGACCGCATGGCCGGGAAAAAAACCATCGCGCTGTTCGGTGCAACCGGGCCGACCGGAAGGTACATCATCGAGGAAGCCTTGAAGCAAGGCTACAACCTGTCGGTCTATACGCGCGACGCAAAGAAACTCGCGTCGTTCGCCGGAAGTGTCGAAATCGTTGTCGGCGACCTGCAAGACCAAAGTGCCATTGCAAAGTGCGTCCAAGGTGCCGATGCGGTCATTAGCGCCCTTGGTCCCAACAGTCTCAAGGTGCGAGGCGATAAGCCGATCATGCACGGCTTGATCAACATCATCGCCGCGATGAAGCACGCAGGCGTGCGCCGTCTTGTCCAGATTTCTACGGCTGCCTATCGTGATCCCAAGGATGGCTCTGCCTTCAAAACCCATGCGTTCGTGCTGTTGTTCAGGGTTATCGCGCGCAAGGGGTATGAGGACATCAAGGCGACTGGCGAATTGATCGCCGATTCGGACTTGGACTGGACACTGGTACGCATCCCGAACCTCAAGGATGGCCCCGCCGATGGCAGCGTGGATGTGGGTTGGTATGGAAAGACCAAACTCGGCATGACGCTCTCCAGAGGCAATCTTGCGAAGTTCTTGGTTGACCAAGCGACCGACAAGAAGTTCGTGCGTGCCGCGCCAGGCATCGCTGACCATTGAGGCGGGAACGTCTCGACAAGGTTCTGGAGGAACACTCCAATGACAACCTCTGATACTCGGTTCAACTGTCCGGAATCAATGCCGAACACCCTTCAAATTCATAGCGCGAAGATCAGATCACGAGAACATGGTTATGCAAATAGACCTCTATACTGAAATCACATGCCCATGGTGCTTCGTCGGGCATCACCGTCTCGATAAAGTGCTGGCGGAGCGTTTCCCCAACTTGGCCGTTGACATTCGACAGCATCCAGTGCTGCTACTGCCAGATGCGCCGGAAGACGGCCTCTACATTCCTGATCTGCTGCGCTCGCGCTACGGCATAACCGATCCAAAAATCGCCTTTGCTCGCCCTGAAGGAGAAGCTCGCGCTTCGGGCTTCGACTTGGATCTTGGCCGCCAGCTCTGGGCCTATCCGACTCAAGCTGCTCATGCCGTGATTCTGGCAGCCGCTGGGCTTGACACGCAGCACAGGCTCGCAGTGGCAATCACTGACGCTTACTTCATCGAAGCGAAGAATATTTCCGATGCCGATGTACTGGCCGACATCGCAGCCGACTACGGTTTTGACCGTGATCGGGCTCGGGCTATCGCGCTTGATCCTGCACAGCACCATCGCGTCGAGGAGGAAGCGATCAAGTCGACGAATGCCGGCGTCCGTTCGGTTCCACACTTTGTCTTCGGCCGAGGCATTGCCATCAATGGAGGCCGTAGCGAAGACGAAATCGCTTCGGCAATACAAGTGGCGTCCGGGAAGTAAGCACCTTGGAAACATGCTCTTTGCCAGATCGATGCCCGTTTTGGTCATTGTAAACAGGCGAGTTTGCGGTTTTCTAACCAATTGTCATCAATGCGAATGATTTGCGGCATCTGATCACCCGATCTTCTTGACGAACCCGACGTAGATGCGCCGCGCGACGAAGTGGTCGAACCCGACCTGGCGGAACGTGCCCGTGTCCGTCCGATAAGTCCGCCTGCTGCCGTCGAAGATATCGTTCGCGTTGACCGTCAGGCTGAGCGTCTTGCCGAGCGCATGCTTCCACGTCAGGTTCACGCTGCTCGTCGCCCCTTGGCGGCCGAAGGGCGTGATGATGGCCGACTGCGCATGCGCGTCGAGCGCCACGTCGTCGTGGCCGTTGCCGTACGAGGCTCGGAAATTCGCATACCCCGCGACACCGTCCCGGCGCACGGTCCCGCCCACGTCGGGCGTGTCGAGCGTCACGCGATTCGCGCCGCCGTCGACGCCCAGGCGCAGCGTTGCGGACGGCGTCCAGTCGAACGAGCCCGTGACGCCGGCCGAACGGGCTTGCCCGCCGTTGCGTTTCGACGTGACCAGCACATTGTCGGCGAAGCTGCGCGCGTCGAACACGGTGTCGCGACTGGCGCGGTAGAAGGCGCCAATAGTGCCGTCCACTTGGTCCCTCTGCGCGTGGAACGTGGTCTCCCACGCCGTCAGGCGCTGCGGCCCCAGGCCGGGATTGCCGCGGCTGAGATTCTGCGCATCGACATAGGTCGTGAACGGATCGAGGTCGCGCGGATCGGGCAGCTGCAGGCTGCGGCGGTAGCTGAGCGTCAGGTCGGTGTCGTCGTCGAACGCGTATTGCAGGTGCAGGCTGGGATCGAATGCCCGCCAGTGGCCGGCCGGGGCGCCGCTGTCCCGGGGTCGCACGCGCAGCGTCGTGTGTTCGACCCGTCCGCCCAGGAGCGCCTCCCATTTGCCGTGCCGGATCCGGTCGGTCAGGTAGGCGGCGCGCACGGCCGTTGTCACGGCGTATGCGTTGGTGGTCGCCGGATCGGGCGTTTCGAAGCCCGTCGCCGGATCGATCCGCGCTTGATAATTGCCGATGTCGTCGGTCCGGTCCCGCATATCCACGCCCATGCCCCACTGGCCGTGCGCCGTCGCGCGCGACCAGTCGACCGTGGCCTGGTCGAGACGGCGCGCCGACCGGGTCGCGCCGTGGCTGTAGTCCGTGGCGCGCGCGGGTTCGACGAATACGTCGCGATACGATTTGTCGACCAGGGTGGTCGTGGCGCTGTGCTGGACGGTCGCCTTGAGCGCCGCGCCGGCCGCCCGGTGGCGGTAGGCCAGGCTGGCGCCGTCGTCGGACTGTTCGTTGGGGCCGTTGGAAATGCGGTGATAGATCGTCTCGGCGGCGCCCGTGCGATCTTCGTTGAGGACGTCGAACAGCGGGCCTGAGCGGCGCCCGTTGTGACGCACGGACACGCCGATGCTGTCCGCGTCGGTGAGCGCGAGATCGGCGCCCAGCGCCGCGCTGTCGACGACGCGGCGCACGAACACGGTCGACGTTTGCCGCGTGCGGCCGGCCAGGCCGGTGCGCGGATCGTTCCAGTCGACCTGGGCGCCGCGCATCTTGAGCGTGCCGTCGTGGCGGAGCGCCACGTTGCCGTGCACGCTCAGGCGGCCCCGGGTCGCGTCGCCCGACGCGCCGGTATTCCACAAGCCCTGGTCCGTGGCGCTGCCGCGGATCTGCGCGTGGGCGCCGGGTTTGCGGTTGCGCTTCAGGACGATATTCAGGATCGCGCCGCCGTTCGCGTTGTGCGCGGCGGATGGATTCGTGATGACTTCGACGCCGGCGATGTCGGCGCCGCTCATGGTCTGCAGCGCCAGCGCGCGTTCTTCGCCGGAGCCGGACAGCAGCGCCGTCGGCTGGCCGTCGACCAGCACCGTGACCTGCGTATTGCCCTGGACCGCGATCTGCCCGTCGGCCGTCACCGACACGCCGGGCGTCGCCTGCAGCACGTCCTGCGCGGATCCGTTGGCCGCGCGCGGCGTGTCGGCGACGCGATAGATGGTCTTGTCGAGCTGCCTGGCGACGGCCGCTTTCCTGGCGGTGACGGTGACCGTCGGGGCGGGCGTGGTGCCGTCGCCGTCGCCGGCGCGCGCCGCCGCCGGCAACGTGCCGAGCCCGCACAGGATCGTCGCGAGAATTGTCTTGAGCACGTTTGTCCTTTCATCCGATGCACCGGATTGTCGGGGACATTCGACGCGGCCGAACGGGGTGTGTGACCAACCCTCCGTTCGGCGGGACGTAGCGGGGTCAGTGGCCTTCGTGTCCGCCGCGCTTGGCGGTCCCGATGACTTCACCCTGCGCCGGCGCGGCCGGCGCGCTCACGGCGTCCGGCACGGGGCCGGTCCACTCGCGCGCCACCGTGCCGGCCGGATGCCTGTACCAGCCCGGGTCGCGATAGTCGCCGCGCGCCAGTCCGTCGCGCACCTTGATGACGGTGAACATGCCGCCCATCTCGATGTCGCCGAACGGGCCGCGTCCCGCCATCATGGGCAGCGTGTTGTCGGGCAGCGGCATGCGCATGCCGCCCATCGATCCGCCCTTGTCGCCCATCACCATGTAGCCCGGCACGAGATCGTTGATCTTTTTCGCGACGCCGGCCTGGTCGACGCCGATCAGGGGCGGCACGTCGTGGCTCATCGCGTTCATCGTGTGGTGCGATTTGTGGCAGTGGAAGGCCCAGTCGCCCGGATTGTCGGCGACGAACTCGATGGCGCGCATCTGTCCCACGCCGATGTCGACCGTCACCTCGGGCCAGCGCGCGGCCGGCGGGATCCAGCCGCCGTCCGTGCCCGTCACCTCGAAGCGGTGGCCGTGGATGTGGAACGGGTGGTTCGTCATCGTCAGATTGCCCATGCGGATGCGCACGCGGTCGTCCTTGCGCACGACCATCGGGTCCGTGCCGGGGAAGGCGCGGCTGTTGATGGTCCACAGGTTGAAGTCCAGCATCGTGTTGACGTTCGGCGTGTAGTTGCCGGGGGCGATGTCGTACGCGTTCAGCAGGAACACGAAGTCGCGGTCGACGGCGTGCCGGCGCGGGTCTTTCGGGTGCGTGACCCAGAAGCCCATCATGCCCATCGCCATCTGCGTCATCTCGTCGCTGTGCGGGTGGTACATGAAGGTGCCCGCGTGGCGCGCGACGAATTCGTAGACGTAGGTCTTGCCGGGCGCGATGGCCGGCTGCACGAGCCCGGCGACGCCGTCCATCCCGTTCGGGAGGATCTGGCCGTGCCAGTGGATCGTCGTCGCCTCCGGCAGTTTGTTGGTCACGAAGATGCGCACGCGGTCGCCCTCGACGACTTCGATGGTCGGCCCCGGGCTCTGGCCGTTGTAGCCCCACAGGTTCGCCTTCATGCCGGGCGCGATCTCGCGCACGACGGGTTCGGCGACGAGATGGAATTCCTTGACGCCGTCCTTCATGCGCCACGGCAGGCTCCAGCCGTTGAGCGTGACGACGGGGTTGTACGGACGCCCGCTCGCCGGATGCAGCGGCGGCTGCGTGGCGGCGGAGGACTGGACCGGCGCTTCCGGGATCGCGGCCGCGCCGGCCTTCGACACGAGCGAGGCGCCGACCATGGCGCCGGCCGCGCCGGTGATGAAATGTCTACGGCTGGTCATTGTGCGTGTTCCTCGTGCGACGGGTTCAGTCGGGTGCCGAGCGTGGCTTCCAGCTCGGCGTGGGCGGTCCAGAACGTGTCCAGCGCCTCGATGTAGGCGCCGACCGCCTCGGCCTGCGCGCGGGCGTCGGCCAGCAGGTCCTGCGGACTGGCCAGCATGCCGTTGTAGCGCAGCAGGACTTCGTGCCCGATCTTCTTGCGCAGCGGGAGGATCGTGTCGCGGTAATGCTTCGCCACGTCGTACGCGTTGCGATAGGCGAGATAGCGTTCGCGCGCCTCGCTGCGCGCGGTGACGGCGGTCAGCGCCACGCGATTCACGGCCTGCATGTACGTGGCCTCGGCGCGGGCGACGCGTGCGCCGCCCCAGTCGAACAGCGGCAGTTCCAGCGACAGGGTGTAGCCGTGTTCCTTGGGCGCGTCGCTGGCCGACTTGTCGGCGTAGCCGGCGTCGAGCACGTTGATGAAGCGCGTCGTGCGCGTGAGGCCCAGGTCCGCGGCGGTGGCTTGCGCGTCGGCCCGCGCCGCCTGCACGTCGAGGCGCTGCGCGAGCGCGATGCGTTCGACGTCGTGCAGCTCCGCCGGTGCGGCCGGCAGGTCCGGCAAGTGGTCGGGCAGGGCGTAACCGGCGTCCTTGCCCCACAGGCCCAGTGCGCGCGTCAGTCGCTCGCGCGCGGCCTGCGCGCGTTTGTCGGCGCGCGCCACGTCGGCTGCGGCCTGCGCATGGAAGACCTGTTCGCGCGCCAGTTCGAGCTGGTTCGTGTTGCCGGCCCGCGCCATGCGGCCGGCCAGTTCGGCACCCGCTTCGGCGGACGCCAGCACGCGGCGCGCGTAGTCGAGGGCCTGCCGGCTGGCGACCGCCTCCACCCACGCGCTGCGCGTCTCGAGGGCATGGCGTTCGATCGCGCTGCCCACCTCGCGCTTGACCTGCTCGAAGCGGCGCGTCTCCATGCGCGTGGCCAGCGGCGTCGTCAACAGGCCGACGAGGTCGAAGGTGATGCCGCGTTCGATCTCGAGGGCGCCGCCGCCGGCGAGGCGCTTGAAGTCGAACGACGGGTTGCGCGGACGTGAGGCCTGGGCCAGGTCGGCCTGGGCGATGCCGACGTTCCAGTACGTGGCCTGCAGGCCCGGATTGTTGACCAGGGCGATGCGCACGGCCGTGTCCATGTCCAGCGGCTTGCCGTCCTTGAACACCGGGAGGTCGCGCAACGACGCCGGCAGCGTTCCCTGGCCGGCGCCGGCGCGCGTCAGTTGCGGCGTCACGCCGATGCGGGCGTGTTCGCGCGCCGCGACGTCGCCGAAGCCGCCGTCCGGCGTGACCGCCGCGCAGCCGGACAGCAGCGCCACTAAGGCCGCCGCGAGGAGTCGGGGGCGCGGGCTCACATGCCCTCCTTGTGGCGCGGTTTCGAATCCATGTCCATGCCGGGGTGATGGTCGGGCATGGTCAGGCTCATCGCGTTGCGGGCGCCGACGGTGGCATTGCCGGCGCGCCAGGCGGCGTCGGGACGCGCGGCCGGCGCGGGCTCGGTGCGGTAGTCGATGGCCGGCCGAGCGACGGTGTCGGGCACCGGCGCCTGCGGGTCGGCGACGCCGGACGCGGGCGTCTGGGCGGCGGCGTGCGCGCACGCGGCGGCCAGCAGCCACGCCAGGGCGGATGTCGGGAGAAGTCGTTTCATGTCGTCCTCGTTTCGTATGCGTGAATGGCGCCGGCGCACGCGGGCGCCGGCGGCGTGAGACGGGCGCGGGCCGCTTGGCCCCGCCGTTCAGGCGACGCGGCGGCGGGGAGGGCGTTCGGGCAGGACGGGATCGACGCTGGCCACATGGCCGGCGCGGAATGGAATCGCGAATGAGGGCGGCGCGAAGGCCGGCGGGACGAGCGGCGCGGACATCAGCGCGACGACGATGCAGCAACCGGGGCAGGCGCCGCGGTGCTTGTCGCGGTGGTCGCCGTCTGCGGCTTTGCCCGCATGGACCGCGGGAACGTCGTGGCAGTGGTGCGCCGCCGGCATCGCCCGCTGCGCCGTCACGGCGGCGGGCGCGCTCACGGACGGCAGCATGCGCGCCGCGGCCAGGCCCTGGACGGGCAGGGCCAGCACCAGCAGCCAGACGAAGAGTGCGCGCAGGACGTTATTCACGCGCGCATTCTAGCACGGCACTGTTGCGTGTCGATGCGACATGTGCGCCTGAAGTGATGCAAAAATGAACACACGTGGTAGCATATTGTCATTACAAGAAGATGACGGGCAAGTATGGGAATCTTGAGGCGCATGTTTGCGGCACGGACCATGCACAGCCGGCGCCAGGTGGGCGAACGGGCCGCGCAGGTCGTCGACCGGGTGATCTTCGACATGGGCGTCGACCGCTTCGTGCAGGGCACGTTCAGGCTCGATCGCCACTGCCGTCCCCACTTCTCGAGCGCCTGCGTGGCGCCCGGCCGCGACGGCGTCGCGGTGGCGCTGGCGCACCTGGCCGAATGCGCGGCGCTCACGGCGGCGGCCGGCCGCGATCCCGATCCGCGGGCGCTGCGGGCCCATACGGATGCCGTCGTCGCCGGCCTGCTGCGGGAGTTCGAGGCCCGCTCGCCGCGCTTTCGCGCGCTGCCCGCGCTGCCTGCGCTGACCATCGCGGAATGAGGACGCGCCCATGTCAGCGCATCGCCGAACGCAGCGCGCCGGACTCGAAATAGATGTGGCGGATCATCGGATAGGCGGCCGCCACGGCCTTCTCCAGCCGCTCGATCGCCGCCTCCACTTCGTCGATGCGCATGCCGCGGTTGAACTGCACGGCCGCCGTCAGCAGGACCTCGTCCGGCCCGAGTTGCATGCTGAGCAGCTTGCCGACGTTCTGGATGGACGGATCGGCGCGCAGGATCTCGCATACGCGCCGGGTGGCGTCCGCGCCGATGCCTTCGCCGACGAGCAGCGCGCCCGTCTCGCGCGCGAGGGCGAACGCGGCGCCCACCAGCAGCAGGCCGATCATGACCGACGCGGCCGGATCGAAATACGGGCTGTCGAACACCTGGCCCAGCGTGATGCCGACGGCGGCGATGGCGAGGCCGCTCAGCGCGGCCGTGTCCTCGATGAAGACGGTGAATACGGAGGCGTCCTTGCTCGCATGGACGGTCTGCCACAGCGAGGCGCCCGGCTTGCGCCGCTTGTTGAGTTCACGCCGCGACACGTTCCAGCTATAGCCCTCGAAGCAGGCGGAAACGGCCAGCACGACGTAGTTCCACAGCGGGTCTTCCAGCGGCTCCGGATGGCGCAGCGCGCTGATGCCGTGGTAGATCGACAGGCCGCCGCCCAGCGAAAACACGGACAGCGCGACGAGCAGCGCCCAGAAGTACAGCGCCTTGCCGTAGCCGAACGGGTGACTCTTGTCGGCCGGCTTCTCGCTGTTGCGTTCCCCGATCAGCAGCAGGAATTCGTTGCCCGTGTCGACCGCCGAGTGGATGCCTTCGGCCAGCATGGCGGCGCTGCCGGTGATGGCCGCGACGACGAATTTGGCGGCGGCGATGCCCAGGTTCGCGAGGATGGCCGCGTAAATGACCTTGCGCGAGCCTCCTTCCTTCTCGTTTGTGTCCGTCATGGTGTAAGGTTGCAGGCTATGTGTGGAACCAAGTGTAGCCAATCCGCCGCGGGCGGCTTGCACGGCTGGGGGCGTGTGGATGAGCGTACGTAATCTCAAGCAACTGTTTGCGCCGGCGTCGGTCGCCCTCGTCGGCGCGTCCGAGCGTCCCGGCAGCGTCGGCGCGACCATGCTGCGCAACCTGAGAGAGGGCGGTTTCGGGGGCCGGCTGTTCCCCGTGAATCCGAAGTACGACACGCTGGACGGCCTGCAGGTCTGGTCCGACGTGGCGCGCCTGCCGCAGGCGCCCGATCTCGCCATCATCTGCACGCCGCCGGCCACCATCCCCGGCATCGTGCGCAGCCTCGGCGAACTGGGGACGCGCGCCGCCATCGTGATGAGCGCCGGCGTGTCGACGGCGCGCGACGCGCGCGGGCGCACGATCCGCCAGGCGATGCTGGACGCGGCGAATCCCTACCTGCTGCGCATCCTGGGACCGAACAGCTCCGGCCTGCTGGCGCCGGGCATCGGCCTGAACGCGAGCATCGCCGTCGGCGGCGCGGCGGCGGGACGGATCGCCTTCGTGTCCGAATCGGGCGCGTTGATGGCCGGCGTGCTCGATTGGGCGCGCACGCGCAACGTCGGCTTTTCCACGTTCGTCGCGCTGGGCGAATCATGCGACGTCGACTTCGGCGACGTGCTCGATTACCTGGCCAGCGACCCGGGCACGTCCGCGATCCTGCTGCATGCGGAGAGCGTGCGCTATGCCCGCAAATTCATGTCGGCCGCGCGCGCGGCGGCCCGCAGCAAGCCCACCTTGATGCTCAAGGCGGGACGCTCGCTGGAGGCGGCGACGGCCGGCGCCTGCCTGTCCGGCGTGCTGGCGCGGCCCGACGACGTGTACGACGCCGCCATCCGCCGCGCCGGCATGCTGCGCGTGTACACGACGGACCAGCTGTTCGCGGCCGTCGAGACCCTGGCCCGCGCCAAGCCGCTGTTCGGCGAGCGGCTGGCGCTCCTCGGCAACGGCGCCGGCCCCGTCGTGCTGGCCGCCGACGCCCTGCAATACGGCGGCGGCCAGCAGGCCGAGTTGGCGCCGGAGACGGTGGCACGGCTGCGCGACCTCGTGCCCGAATGGAGCGGCAGCGGTGAACTGAACCTGCGCGGCGACGCGCCGCCGGAACGCTACCGCGACGTCGTCGACGTGCTGCTGCACGACCCGGACGCGAACGCCGTCGTGATGATCCACGCGCCGAACGCCGTCGTCGATCCGGCCGACGTGGCGCGCGCCGTGGCGCCGCTGGCGAAGGCGTCGTCGCGCAACGTGCTCGCCTGCTGGCTCGGCCTGCAGTCGGTGGGCGAGGCGCGCACCATCGCGTACGAGGCGGGCATGCCGGCGTACCGCACGCCGGAAGCGGCGGTGAACGGCTTCCTGCAGATCGTCCACTTCCGCCGCAACCAGCAATTGCTGATGGAAGTGCCGGCGTCCGTCGGCGACCGGGAACCGGACCGCGAACGCGCCCGCGCCCTGGTGCGCGACCTGCTGGCGCGGGGCCGCAGGACGGGCCGCTACCTGATCGACGATCCGGACACGAAGGCGATCCTGGACGCCTACGGCATCCCCACCGTGCCCACGCGCGCGGCCGCGACGCCGGACGACGCCGTCGCGATGGCCGGCGAGATCGGCTATCCGGTCGCGGTAAAGATTTTGTCGCCGGACGTCGTGCAGAAGTCGGACGTCGGCGGCGTCTCGCTCGACCTGGACACGCCCGACGCCGTGCGCGCCGCGACCGAACGGATGGCCCGGCGCCTGGCCGAACTGAAGCCGGACGCGCGCCTGGACGGCTTCATCGTGCAGGCGATGGCGCGCAATCCCGAGGCGCACGAATTGATCGCGGGCGCCGCCACCGACCCCGTGTTCGGACCCGTGATCCTGTTCGGCCAGGGCGGCCTGGGCGTGGAAGCCGTGAACGACTACGCGGTCGGCCTGCCGCCGCTGAACACGGTGCTGGCGCGCGACCTGATCTCGCGCACGCGCGTGGCGCGCCAGCTGGCCGGCTACCGCAACCATCCGGCGGCCGACCTGGACGCCATCGCCGCCGTGCTCGTGCAAGTGTCGCGCCTCGTGGCCGAAGTGCCGGAGATCGTCGAACTGGACATCAACCCGCTGCTGGCCGACGGGGGGAAAGCCGTCGTGCTGGACGCGCGCATGCGCATCGCGATGGCCGACCGCGCCGGCGACGCCCTCGACCGGCTGGCGATCCGCCCGTACCCGGCCGAGCTGGAAGAGGTTGTCCCGTGGCAGGGCGGGACCATCCTGCTGCGCCCCATCCGCCCCGAGGACGGCGCCGCGCACGTCGCCTTCTTCAATGCGCTGACGCCGGACGACGTCCGCTACCGCATGTTCGTCCGCGTGCGCGAGCTGCAGCCGGCGCAGCTGGCGCGCTTCACGCAGATCGACTACGACCGCGAAATGGCCTTCATCGCCACGCGCCCCGGGCCGGACGGCCATCCGGAGACGCTGGCCGTGGCCCGCGTCGTCGCGGATCCGGACAATATGAGCGCCGAATTCGCCGTGACCGTGCGCTCGGACCTGAAAGGCAAGGGACTCGGCATCATGCTGATGAATAAGCTGATCGCCTACTGCCGCGCGCGCGGCACCCGCGAGATCGTGGGCGAGGCGCTGCCGCAGAACGCGCCCGTCATCGGCCTCGTGAAAAAGCTCGGGTTCATCGTCGGGCCGGTGGACGAGGACGAGGGCGTGCGGAAGTTCCACTTGCCGCTGTGGTAGCGGCGCATCGAGGCCGCATCAGGGCCACATCAGCGCCGGAAGCGCACGTCTTCCTGCACGACGGGCGCGTCGCGGTCGGCACCCTTCGGCTTCTTGGGTTTCTTGGGCTTCTTGACGATCTGCCCGCCCGCATTCGTCTGCGGCACGCGGTGCTCCGGCTCGAAGCCCGCTTCCTCCTTGCGCTGCAAGGTCTGCTTCGTCAGCGCCTCGATGGCGGCCAACTGCTGGACTTCGTCCGCGCACACGAGCGACACGGCGTCGCCCGACGCGCCCGCGCGCCCGGTGCGCCCGGTGCGGTGCACATAGTCTTCCGCGACGATCGGGAGGTCGACGTTGACGACGACGGGCAGCTCCTCGATGTCGAGACCGCGCGCGGCGACGTCCGTCGCGACCAGCACCCGGACCTCGCCCGCCTTGAAGCGGTCGAGCGCGCGCAGGCGGGCGGGCTGCGGCTTGTCGCCGTGGATGGAGTCGGCCGAAATGCCCTGCGCGGCCAGCAAGTCGACGAGCTGGTCGACGCCCTTGCGCGTCTTCACGAAGGCCAGGACTTGCGGCCAGTCGTGGCGCTCGAGCAGGTGGAGGAACAGGTCGGGCTTGCGCTTCTTGTCGACGGGGACGATCCACTGGCGGATCGCCTTGACCGTCGTGTTGCGCGGCGCCGCCTCGATGCCGACGGGGTCGACCAGCAGCTTTTCAGCCAATGCGCGGATCGGGTCGGAGAACGTCGCGGAGAACAGCAAGGTCTGGCGGCGCTTGGGAAGCAGCGCGAGCAGCTTGTCGATGTCGCGCGCGAAGCCGAGATCGAGCATGCGGTCCGCCTCGTCCAGCACGAGCGTCTGCACCTGGTTCAAGCGCACCGCGTTCTGGCGCTGCAGGTCGAGCAGGCGGCCCGGCGTGGCGACGAGGACGTCGACGCCCTTACGGAGCCGCATCATCTGCGGATTGATGCTGACGCCGCCGTACGCGACCATCGTGCGCAGCGGCAGCCCGGCCCCGTAGGCGCGCACGCTCTCGTGCACCTGTTCGGCCAGTTCGCGCGTGGGCACGAGGATCAGCGAGCGCGCCGAATTGCTCGCGACCTGGCCGCCATCCATCACGAGGCGCTGCAGCAGGGGCAGCGCGAAACCGGCCGTCTTGCCGGTGCCCGTCTGGGCGGCGGCCATGACGTCGCGTCCGGCCAGCACGGCGGGAATCGCCTGCGCCTGGACGGCGGTGGGCGTGTGATAGGAAAGCGAGGCGAGGGTGCGCGTGATCTGGTCGATCAGGCCGAGCGAAGCGAACGACATGGTGGGTGACGGCGGGTTGGAAAAGGCGACAGTGTAACCTGTCGGGCCCCTGCCTGTGCTGTACACTCGTGCGATGGGACTTATCTTGCTACCCGTGTTTCTGGCGATGCTGCTCGGGTTTTTTTATCAGGGGATCAAACTGGGTCTCACGGCCGTCATGCAGGCGCGGGGACGGTCGACCGCCGCCTTGCTGCTGGTGGCGGCGAGCGCCGGTCTCGGCCTCGTTGCCGTGATCGTGCCGTTCGCGCTCGTCGCGTCGAGCCGGGTGTCCGCGTGGGGATTCGTGTTCATGGCGGCGGCCTGCGTCGCCGGTGTTGCAGCCTTTGCCGGCGCGTATCTGAAACGGCGCTTTCGTGCGACGGGCAAGCCCATCGACGGCCTGTCCGGTGCGGCGGTGTTTCTTGCGGCCGGGGCGTTTCCCGTCAATTGGTTCTGGCTCGCGCAGCGGCTGGAAGCGTGGTTTCAAGTCGACTGGAGTTATTGATGTTGTGCGATCAGGCTTGCCCGCCCGGGCCGGACCCGTCAGGGCATCTCGCGCGCCCGCTCAGGCGCCACCGCCAGCACCGCCGCCCACAACGCGAACTTGATGACCCGCTCGACGACGTAGAAGCAGCACGCCCAGATGGCGAACCTGGCGAACGAGAAGTTGGCGGTCGATGTGAAGTCCCCCATGCCGGCGGACCGCAGCAACGCCTGGACGACCATGACCGCGAAGAAATAGCACGGCAGGTCGATCCACCAGCGGCTCAGGACATTCCTTTTCATGACGACGTCTTTCGAGTGATTCATGGACGCGAGTGTAGCAGCCCGGATGCCCATGAAAACACGCCGATTGTCACGCGGTCCCGCCGCCGGTAAACGCGAAATCGACGTCCGGCCGGCGCCCCGACACGATGTCCGCGATCGCACGGCCCGAGCCGCATCCCATCGTCCACCCGAGCGTGCCGTGGCCCGTGTTCAGGTACAGGTTCGAAAAGCGCGTGCGGCCGACGTATGGCACGTTAGCCGGCGTCAGCGGCCGCAGGCCGGCCCAGTACGTGGCGGCGTCGTAGTCGCAGGCGCCGGGGAATAGCGCGCGCACGCGCCGGGTGATCGCGGCGCAGCGCACGGGATTCAGGTCGCGCGTGTAGCCGTTCAGCTCGCACGTGCCCGCCACGCGCAGGCGCGCGCCCAGGCGCGAGAAGACGAGCTTGTGGCCGTCGTCCGTCAGCGACACGGTCGGCGCGGCGTCGGCATCGATCACCGGATACGTGGCGGAATACCCCTTGCCCGGATAGATCAGCAGCCGGATGCCCAGCGGCGCCAGCAGGCCGACCGAAAAACTGCCCAGGGCGACGACGACGGCGTCGGCGCGCAGCGCGCGGTGGCGGCCTGCGGCGTCGATGATTTCCACGCCGCCGATCCGGTCGCCTTCGGCCAGCAGCCGCGTCACCGTCGTGTCGTACAGGAAGCGGATGCCGGCCGCCGCGCCGCGCGCGGCCAGTTGCGACGTGAAGCGGTGCACGTCGCCCGATTCGTCGCTCGCCGTGAAGTCGCCGCCGACGAGCCGGCGGCGGATGGACGCCAGCGCCGGTTCGATCCGGACCGCCTCGTCGGCGTCGACGGTCATGCGCGGGCAGCCCAGGTCGCGCATCGCGGCGGCGGCGCGGCGGGCGTGCTCGAATTCCCGTTCGTCCGTGTAGAAGTGAAGTATGCCGCGCGTGAGGTGGTCGTACTCGATGCCGGTGTGTGCGCGCAGCGCCTGCAGGCAGCGGCGGCTGTAGTCGGCCAGCGCGACGATCTGCCGCAGGTTGGCGGCCACGCGGCCCGGGGCGCATTCGCGCACGAAGCGCAGGCACCAGCGCCATTGCAGCGGATCGGCGCGCAGGCGGAACAGCAGCGGCGCGTCTTCCCGGCCCAGCGACTGCATCGCCTTGACCAGGCCGGCCGGCGTGGCCCACGGTTCCGCGTGCGACACGGAGATCTGGCAGCCGTTCGCGAAACTCGTCTCCTGCGCGGGGCCCGGCTGGCGCTCGATCACCGTGACGTCGTGGCCGGCCTCGCGCAGATACCACGCGGTGGCGGTGCCGACGATGCCGGCGCCCAGGACGACGACGTTCATAGTCGCACCCCGGCGGCGGGACGGGAAGTTCTCGAAACTGGAAGATGCATGCCGCTCCTCGTTGGCGTCGTGGTGACGGGCGGAGCCGGCAAAGGAGGACAAGGACCCGGGATGAACGGTGTCCGCATGCTTCCCTTCGCTGGCATTACCCAGATCAGGTTCGGAGGGTGTTTCTCACCCGCGGGCCGCGGTTGCGGCTGCAGGACCCCTAGCGTTGCCTTGTGGCAGGGAGAATTCTAACCGGTGCGGGGTGCGGCGGTAAAGCGCGGGCGATGGATGCAGAAGGGCGCCGGCGCGCGGATGCGGCCGGGCGGGGACGGCGACGCGCGCCGGGCGCGCGTCAGGCCGGGATGGCGGCGGTGGCCGAGGCCAGGTCGACGGTGGGTTTCACCGGTTCGCGCCGGTCCTGGCAGGCCACCAGCATGAGGCAGGCCAGGAGCAGCAGGCTCCAGCGTGTACGATGGCGTTTCATCGCGTTCCTCCTTTGGCGTCATCGTAGTCGAATGCCATCGGAGGCGGCGCCCCGCTGGCGAAGCTTAGAACCGGTAGCCGATGCTCGCGCGCACGACCGGATAGAGCTTGTAGGAATTCATGTCGTCGCGCAGGATCTGGCGTTCGGCGGCGACGTCGCTGGCCAGTGCCTTGCACACGGTCGTCGACGTCGTGCAGCCGATGCTGGCCAGCTGGACGTTCGGATTGCCCTGGTAGAACACGCCGAGGTCGATATTGCTCGTCCAGCGCGAGGACGGCGCCAGCGCATTGCCCCAGCCGATGCCGACATAGGGCGCGGCCTTGCGGTAATCGATGCGGCCGGTCAACTGGCCGACGTCGGCCGCCGTGTACGTGTTGCCGTTGATGGTGAAGACGCCGGCGCCGTTCGGCTTGGCCTTGGCGTTGAACTTGTTGCCGTTGTAGACCACGCCGCCCGTCAGGTGGAAGCTGCTGCCTTCGGTCAGGTACCAGTCGAACAGGATGTCGAACGTCTGCAGCTTGCCTTTGATGTCGTAGTCGACGAGGCCGGACGTCTTGGTGAAGTCGTGCTTGAAATAGTTGGCGCCGAAGCGTCCGTTCAAATACGTTTCCATCGGCACGACGACGTGGAAGCCCACGCCGGTGGTGCCGACGTCGGCCGTTGCGCCGACTTGCGCGTTGGCGGCAGCTGCCGCCAGCAGGGCGGCCGCGGCCAGCACGGTGTGTTTCGCGAACATCGAATGACCTTTCAGTGGATAGAGGCGGGGATTGTAGCTGTGTACTTGCTCTAGAGGAAATACTGCGTTCCGGGTTGTTGTAATCTCGCCCGGATGACTGTGTAAGCATGTGTTGCAGCGAATTGTACGCAACGTTTCGTTTGATAAACTCAGCTTAAACATTACAACGAGGTCATCCTATGAAATCCCTGATCCTGGGCGCCGCCCTGTGCGCCGCCGCTTTCCCGGCCCTGGCGCAGACCAATGTGTCCATCAGCGTCGGCCAGCCCGGCTTCTATGGCCGTATCGACATCGGCGACTTCGCGCCGCCGCCCGTCGTGTACGCGCCGCAACCGGTGATCATCGCGCCGGCGCCGCGTTACGTGGCGGAACCGATCTACCTGCGCGTGCCGCCCGGCCACCGCAAGCACTGGGCCAAGTTCTGCGGCCGCTACGGCGCGTGCGGCCGTCCGGTGCTGTTCGTGCGCGACGAGTGGTACACGAACACGTATGTGCCGCGCTACCGCGAGCACATTGGCTATCGCGAGGACTATCGCGGTGCCCCGCGCGACGTGCGCGTCGTCGAGCGCGTGGAATACCGCGACCGCGACGACCATGACCGCCGTGAAGGCTGGGAACACGGCCGCGGCCATGGCGAAGGCCACGGCAACGGTCATGGCCACGGCCACGGCCACGACTGATCACGCCTGATCCGTGACGGGCGCCTTCGCCCTGCCGTAGTAGACTGTCCCGGTGAGCCCGGCAGCGGGCGCGACCGACGGAGGCAGGTTTGCAGAGCGACATCGTGATCGTGGGCGGCGGGGCGGGCGGGCTGGAACTGGCCTGCAAACTGGGCCGGAAACTCGGGCCCGGGAAGGTGACGCTGGTGGACAGCCGGCTCTATCACGTGTGGAAGCCGTCGCTGCACGAAGTGGCGGCCGGCACCCTGGACGTCCACCAGGAAGGCCTGTCGTACCAGATGCTGGCCCACGACAGCGGCTTTGCCTTCGTGTACGGCGCCATGACGTCGCTCGACGCCACCGCGCGCCGCATCACGATCGGCGCCGTGAACGCGGCGGCGGACGGCGAGGAGGTGCTGCCGGCGCGCACGCTGGGCTACCGCTCGCTCGTGATCGCCGTCGGCAGCACGTCGAATTATTTCGGCGTGCCCGGCGCGCGCGAGCACACGATTTCCCTCAACGCCACCGAGGACGCGGAGCGCTTCCGCCTGCGCCTCCTGCGCCTGCTGGCCCAGGCCGAGCAGCAGAAGGAGGACGGTGCGGCCGACTCCGGGCTCGACATCGTCATCATCGGCGGCGGCGCCACGGGCGTCGAGCTGGCGGCGGAATTGCGCGAAGCGTCCGGCGTCTACGCCGCCTATGGCTTTCGCCGGCTGCAGGTCAAGCGCGACGTGCGCATCACCTTGCTCGAAGGCGCGCCGCGCATCCTGGCGCCGCTGCCGGAACGCGTGTCGAACGCCGCCGCGCGCCTGCTGGACGAGCGGGCCATCCGCGTCGTGACGGATTGCCGCGTTAATCGTATCGACAAGAAACAGGTCAGCGACAACAAGGGCAATGTCTATCCGGCCGACCTGTGCGTGTGGGCGGCGGGCATCCGCGCGCCGGAATTCCTCGGCTCGCTCGGGCTGCCGGTCGCCAAGGGCGGCCAGGTCGACGTCGACGCGCACCTGCGCGTGCGGGGCGTGCCGGACGTGTACGCGCTGGGCGATTGCGCCGCCTGCACGGACGGCAATGGCAAGCCCGTCCCGCCGCGCGCCCAGGCGGCGCACCAGCAGGCCGACTACCTGTGCAAGACCTTCGTCGACCAGGCCGCCGGCCGAGCGCCGCAGAAGGATCCGTACGTCTATCGCGACTACGGCTCGCTCGTGTCGATCGGCCGCGAGACGACGGTCGGCAACCTGATGGGATCGTTACGCGGCGCCAGCCTGTTCGTGGAAGGCTTCATGGCGCGCATCATGTACATGAGCCTGCACCTGATGCACCACAAGGCCGTGCTGGGTTCGCTGCGCACGGGCCTCATGGCGCTGGGACGCTTCCTGATCCGCAGGACGACGCCGCTCGTCAAGCTGCACTGAGCCCGCGGCGGTCGAGCAGGGGGACGTCGCAGCAGCGCACGCCGGGCTGGACCCCATCCCACACGACGCGTGCCATCGCCGTGCAATGGCACGCGAGGTCGGCGTCGACGAGGAACCACAGGGCGAGCCGGCAATGCCCGCAGGCCGGCATCGGCGCCGGGCGCTGGTCGGGGGCGAGCTGTTCGAGGGTCGGGCTGAGCGCGTCGGGCACGCTGGCGAACGGGGGCGTCGGGTCCATGCGCGGCTCCACGATGGTTGGCAACCCGCCGATGCTCGCACGGGCACGCGCAGCCGTGTTCGGCCCGATCAAGAAAACCTCACGCCGTCAGCGCACGCCAGGATGTCCCACAACTGCTTGTATTGGTCGGCGTCGTCCGGATCGAAGATGCGCCGGCCGATCTCGACGCCCAGCCTGCGGTACGATTCCCACTGCGCTTCGTCGAAGAACTGGTCGCCCGTGGTCTGCTGCGGGAATTGCTGGTTGATGGCGCCGTAGTTATGGACGTCGAGCGGGGCGTCCGCGATCAGGATGGGCTTGATGAGGACGATGCGCATGTCCGGCACGTTGCCGCGCCGCGCGGCGTCGCTGCGGAACACGTTCAGCAACAGCGCGCACTTGTTGCTGCCGGGCCGGCGCTGCGCCAGTTCTTCTGGGGTGCCGAACACGTGGCGCAGGCGCGACAGGGAGTTCGTGACGGTCTCGTCGACTTCGATGTCGACGTCGAAGTCGATGCGCGCCAGCCGGATCAGGTCGGCGAGGTCGTCGAAGCGATAGCCCGGGTCGGCGCCGCAGTCGCAGGCGACGATGAACTTGACGTCGCGCTCGCGCCGCAGCAGTTCGTAGATGCCGGTATTGTCGAAATGTCCGCCGTCGCTGAGGTAGTGCAGGGGACGGCGGGTGCCGTAGAAGTGCGCGCCCAGTTCGTCGACCAGGTAGGCCTGGGTCGGCAGGGCGCGGCGGAACAGGCGCGCCAGGCTGCGCTCCGCGTCGCCCTTCAGGCCGGAACGCCACCAGCGGCCCAGCCGCACGTTGGCCAGCCCGAGCAGCAGAGCCATGGCGGCCGACGTGCGCCGTCCGCTGCCCGTGGCGGCGGCCGCGCCGGAGACGCCGATCCATTCGCCGATCGTCAGCGGGTCGCTGGGACCGGTGTCCCCGGCCGGGTAGCATTTGCCGTCGATGGCGAACGGCAGGGCCGGCCCGTCGCCGGCGACGGCGGGCAGGACGACCATCGGCCGGCCCTTGCGGTCGCGCTGGACCAGTTGCTCGGCCGGGTCGACGTTCTGGTTCAGGCACACGTTGATGAGGTGAAGCGGCGCGTAGCGGTTCGCGTTGTATTTGTCGTGCTTGATGTGGTCGGAATCGAGCGGCTCCGCCGAGCTCAGCGTTTTATCGCCGTCCTGGAAGCGTTCGGCGTTGCTGGCGCCCTGGTAGGCGCGCGTCAGGCGCGCGCTGTACAGGCCCTGCAGCGACGACAGGTTGAGGAATTGCGGGAAGGGGCCGATCATGCCCGTAAGCCCGCCGGCAGCCAGCAGCAGCAGGAACAGCCAGCCGCACTGGGCCTTCAGCAGGTCGGCGGCGGCGAAATCGTAGCGGCATGGCAGGTAGACACCCTGCCACTGCAGCCAGATGACGCCGTAATCCCACACGGACACGAGCAGGATGGCGAGCGCCGCGGCGCCCAGCCCGAGCAGGACGTCGACCGGGATGCGCGTGCGGTGCACGCCGCCCAGCTTGGCCAGGTGCGGGGCGAGGCGGCGCGTCAGCCACGTCAGGATGGCCGTGGCCGTCAGCGGCGGCCCGAGCGTCCAGTCGTGCGCGTAAAAGCTCTGGGCGATCGTGTCGACGAGCGCGAGGAAGGCGAGCACGCCGGCCAGCTTGAGCGTCCGGGTCAGCTGGCGCGTGAGGTGCAGGCGCAGGGCCGCGAACGACTGGCCGGCGCCGGCCGCGAGGAACCACACCGTGCCGAGCGCCATCTGGGCCAGCACGACGGCGAAGGGCGTCCCGGCCTGGTCCCACGACGCGGCCGGTGCGATCCAGAGCCACGGCAGCACCCCCGCCGCAACGGCGATCGCGACGGCCACGCACGCCGCGCACAGCGCAAACGCGAGCCAGTACCGCGTCGATTGCCGGGCCTTTGCGTCGACGCGCGCGCTGCGGGGCGGATACGTCATCCAGTAGGCGCAGCCGCACGGCACGGCCAGCAGCGCCAGCACTGCGACGGGAAACATCCACAGGCCGCTGAGCCAGACGTCCGGGAGCCACGTGCCCGGCTTGGACAGGTCGACGACGAATTGCGTCCACGGCCAGCGGCCGGCGGCGTACAGGAGGGCATTCTTGACGACGTTGAGCAGGGCCAGCGCGAGGAGCAGCAGCAGGCCGAGCACCAGGTGCAGGCCGAACCATGCGCGCAGGGCGGTGGCGACGCCGTACAGGAGATCGCCGGCGCTGGACGGCGCCAGGTAGCGGCCGTTCTCGCGCAGCCAGGCCATCGCGCGGTAGGCGCAGCCGGCGTCCTTGACGGCGCCCGTGCGCAGTCGCGGCGGTTCCTTGCGCAGGGTGGCGTAGGCATTGGCGGCGCTGACGGCCTCGTCCTTCGTCGGGTCGGCGCGTCCGGGCACGAACAGGCTGGCGAAAAAGGTGCCGATGTAGCCGCCGCCGCTGACCGTCGACAGGTAGTCGAACTGGCCCAGCAGGCTCTTCTCGGGTTCCGCCGCGCCCGCGAAGGGAAGCGCCGCAGCGCCCGGCGGCCGGGGTGCGCGGCTGAGCGCCTGCAGCACGCCCAGGCAGAAGGTGGCGCTGCGGATTCCGCCGCCGGACAGGCACAGGCCCCACGCGGACGTCGCCTGCCGGGCCGGCACGGCGCGGCGCAGGCGGATCCGGTCGAGCTCCCGGCTCATGCGATTCCGATATCCGGCGTCGGCGGCCCCCGGCTGCTGCTGCGATGGCGTGTCCATGCGGTCCTCCACCCAAGTGAATTCCTACAAGGTAGCACGATAGCTCGACGGCATTCTCACCAATTATTGCATTGGTGGGCGGGAGCGAGGACTGCTTATTTCGGGAAGACGAGCGTCAGCGCAGTCCCTTTGCCGTCCGGTCCGGGGCCGAGGGTCAGCGTGCCTTGCAAGACGCGGGCGCGTTCGCGCAGCATGCGCAGGCCGTGGCAGGTGGGGGAAGCGACGTCCGCGCTGGGGCCGACGCCGTCGTCGCGAATGGTCAGCATGGCCTGGTCGCCGTCGTCGTCGAGGATGACGTCGACCGTCGTCGCGTGCGCGTGCCTGGCGACGTTGCGCAGGCCTTCCTCGGCGCAGCGCAGCAGCGCGACACCCTGGGCGCGCGTGTAGTCGGGATCGTCGTCCGGCATGCTGGCCCGGGCCTTGATGCCGTGTTCGCGGCTCCATTCCTGGACCAGTTCCGCGATGGCCGCCTTCGGGCCGAGGAATTCCAGCTTGTCGTTCCAGAGCGCCAACTGCATCTTGCGGTTGGTCTCGATGATGTTGTTCAGCAGTTGCTTCATCTGCGCGGCGCGGTCGCGCTGCGGTTGTTCCTGCAGGTGTTGCGACAACAGGGCCAGATGCATCGTCAGCGCCGTCATCGACGACCCGAGGCTGTCGTGCAGCCGGCGGGCCAGTTGGCGCCGCTCTTCGTCCCAGCAGGTCGTCAGGTGGGCCAGGAGTTCGGCCAGCTCGGCGGCGCGCGCCGCATGCTGGCTGTCTTCCCCGGAATCCGGCGGATGAGGTTCCGAAACTTTCATGAAGGCAACCAAATTATGTTTCTCGGGATGATACAACAGCTTGGGCCGGGGCGGCGCAGGAATCGTCTTTGTGAGTTCCCGTACAGTCCGATGTTGCATTTCGCGCGAATCTAGGGACACCGGCAGAGCGCCGCCAACCCAACACGAGGAGTCATACATGAGCACGAGAACGCATTCCGGCGCACAAGCCGGCACCCAGTCGAACGCCATGGCCGCGGGCCAGGACGCGATCGCCCTCCTGACCGCGGACCATCGCGAAGTCTCGGACATGTTCGACCAGTTCGAGCAACTGGGCGACCGCGCCACGACCAGCAAGGAAAAGCTCAAGGACAAGATCTGCAAGGCGCTGATCGCCCACACGACGATCGAAGAAGAAATCTTCTACCCGGCCGTGCGCGGGCAGATCGAGGAGGGGGAAGACATGGTCGACGAGGCCGTCGTCGAACACGCGGCGGCGAAAGACCTCATCAAGCAGCTGCAGGAAATGCAGCCGGACGACGAGCTGTACGACGCGAAGGTCAAGGTGCTCAGCGAACAGATCGAACATCACGTCAAGGAAGAAGAGACGGAGATGTTCCCGAAGGTCAAAAAGAGCGGGCTGGACCTGCTCGCGCTGGGCCAGGAAATGGCCATGCGCAAGCAGGAGTTGATGGCGACGCTGTAATCCCGCCCGTTCAGCCGGCGGCTGCCGGCAGGACCAGCGGCAGCCCGTTCGCGGGCGTGTGGGCCGGGTCGGCCAGCTGGCCGAGCAGGGCGCTCAAGTCGACCGGCTTGACGAGGTGCAGGTCGAAGCCCGCTTCCAGCACGCGGCGCTGGTCTTCCGCCAGGCCGTAGCCCGTGAGCGCGATCAGGCGGATGCCGTGCGTGGCCGCTTCCTGGCGCAGGCGGCGCGCCACTTCATAGCCGTCGATGCCGGGCAGGCCGATGTCGACGAGGGCCACGTCCGGCTTTTCCGTGCACGCCACGCGCACGCCTTCCAGGCCGTCGCCGGCCTGCAGCACGGGATAGCCGAACGACGTCAGCATCGTGGCCATCATCTCGCGGCCGTCGTCATTGTCTTCGATCAGCAGCACGGTGGGTTTGACCGCCACGGGCGCCGGCGCGCGCGCAGGCGCGTCCGCGCCCGCCGCCGGTTCCGTGCGCGGCAGGCGGATCTCGAACGTGCTGCCGTTGCTGTTGCCGGGGCTGCTGGCGCTGACCGTCCCGCCATGCAGCTCGACGAGGCGCCGCACCAGCGACAGGCCGATGCCCAGGCCGCCCTGCGAGCGGTCGATCGAGATCGCGCCCTGGACGAACACGTCGAACACGTGCGGCAGCAGGTCGGGCGCGATGCCCACGCCGGAATCGCTCACGCGCAGCACGACGTCCGCATCGTTCGCGGTCACCGTGATCGCGATTCGGCCGCCGGCCGGCGTGTATTTCAGCGCGTTGTCGATGAGGTTCGTCGCGATCTGTTCGAGCCGGGTCGCGTCGCCGTCGACCCAGCCCGGTTCCAGTTGCGCGTCGATGTCGTAGCCGGACGTGCGGCCGGTGGCGCGGAACGTGTCGAGGCAGCTCGACACGAGCGTCGCGATGTCCAGGCGCTTGCGCGACAACAGGATCTTGCCCGACATGGCGCGCGACAAATCCAGCAAATCGTCGACGATGCGCGACAAATGCTGGCTCTGGCGCTGGATGATCAGGCGCGCGCGCCCGGCGGATTCGGGGCCGACGCCCGGCATGCCCAGCAGCGACGACGCGCTGCTGATGGCGGACAGCGGATTGCGCAGCTCGTGGCCCAGCATCGCGAGGAATTCGTCCTTGGCGCTGCTCTTGCGCTCGGCCGCGCGGCGCTCTTCCATTTCGCGCACGAGGCGCTTGTTCGTCGCCGTCAGCTCGGTCGTGCGCTGGGACAGTTTTTCGGCCTGGCGCTTGAGCTGTTCGTTCTTCGTCGCCAACGCCACGAACACCTGCACCTTGGCGCGCAGCACCTGCGGGATCACGGGGGTGAACAGGAAATCGGCGGCGCCGCGCTGGTAAGCCTTCAGGCGGTCGATCTCGTCGGCGAGGAAGGCCGTGACGAAGATGATCGGGATGTCGGCCGAGCGGGGGCGCAGGTGAATGGCCTCGGCGGTTTCGAAGCCGTCCATGCCGGGCATGTTGACGTCCAGCAGGATCACGGCGAAGTCGTGACGGAGCACCTGGCGCAGCGCGTCCTGGCCGGAGCGCGCGGACAGTACCTCGTAGTTGCTTTCGTCGGCCCATTGCTCCAGCAGGCTCGTCAATGCGAGCAGGCTGGCGGCATCGTCATTTACGACGAGAATCTTTGGTTTTTCGGTGAGGGACACGGCGTTTGAACTGGGGCTCGGTACGCGAATTCACAAGCTCATCAGAATAACAGAGCATGCCGCTTTGCAAAATAAATTGATAAATACTGTTGCAATTCGTCATGATAGCACGGCCGGGCCGGCCCTAAAAATCAATCGTGCGCGGCCACGGGCAGGCATCGTTCGCTGCCGCACATACCTTGTCAAGACCGTATGCGATAGTGGAATCATGTCAGGGACCCACTTGAAAGGACGGCCATGAACATTCAGATCATCGTCAATGACACCCATCACGATAAATGTTTCCGTGAACTGGTCAACCAGCCGGTGACGGCGCTGCGCGACGTCAGCCAGCAGCAGGCGGACGCGTTGCGTGACGCGTTCGGCATCAACACCATCGCCGAGTTGGCCGACCTCAAGCTGGTCAAGTGGGCGCGCGCGATCCGTACGATGGCCAGCGCCGAGGCCGAGCCGCGTGAAGCCGTCGCGAAGGAAACGCTGTTGGATGACGCCGTGGAAATGACCTTCCCGGCCAGCGACCCGGTGTCGGTCGCGTCCAGCATCACCCGCATCGAGGTGCCGCCGGAAAAAGTGGACGCCAGCTCCGACCACCAGAACGCGGCCGCCATCGAGGCGCACAACGAGGAGGTCGTCGGCTGCCGGGCACTGGGCAAAGGCGGCGAGAAGAGGGCGGGCGCGGCCTGAAATTGAATCGGACGTACCCTGAACTTAGAGCCTAGCCGTAGGGTGGGCACCCTGTGCCCACCAGACGCAAGCGGGCCCGCGAGCACATGGTGGGCACAGGGTGCCCACCCTACCCGTTCGCCTTAGAAGTTAACGCGGAACTGCGCGCCATAGTTGCGCGGCTCGTTGACGATGCCGGTGAGGTTGTCGAAGTCGATCGCGGCCACCACCTGCATGCGATTGGTGATGTTGCGTGCGAACGCGGCCACTTCATACTTCCCATCGTCCCACTTGTAGCCGACCCGCAGGCCGCCTTCCAGCAGCGACTTCGCGCGGTACTCCTTCGCCTCGTACAGGAACATGTTGTACTCGGAACGGTACGACCAGTCGGTGAGCGCGTACAGCTCGCCGTTGGCCAGCGGATGGGCGTAGCGCAGCGTGAAGTTGGTCTGCCATTTCGGCGAACGGGGCAGCGGCAGGCCGTTCAGCTTCTGGGTGTATGGGAACGGGCCCGGCACGCCGGTCGGGGTGCAGCCGTTCACGCCGTTGGTGTTGGGCTGGTTGCCGCACGTCTGCACGAACAGGTTCGCATCCTTGATCTCGGTGTCGTTGTAGCTGGCGCCGAGGCTGGCGCGCCAGTCGTCCGACAGGATCGCCTGGAGGTCCATCTCCACGCCCTGGCCCGTCACCTTGTCCGCGTTGATCAGCTGGTTCATGTTGATGGTGCCGCTGCCGGCCGTCAGCTGCTTGTCCTTCACGCGGTACTGGAAGACCGTCGCGGACAGGCGCGCGCGCCGGTCCAGCATGTCGGCCTTGATGCCCGCCTCGTACGACAGCGCCTTTTCCGCGCCGGCCATCGACGGCTTGTCGCCGAGGCCGTTCAGGCGGCCCTGCATCGACGGGGCGCGATAGCCCGTGGCGACGCGCGCGAACAGGTTCGTGTCGGCATCCAGCGCATAGGTGGCGGAGCCGTCCCAGCTGACGTTGTGCGAATCGCTGTGCAGCGGCAGCCGGCCGCTCGTCTGCGGCGGTTCGAAGCGCTGGGCCACGAAGTCCTTGTTGTCGCTCGTGTAGCGCAGGCCGCCGCGCACCTTCAGCCGGTCCGATACCTTGTAGTTCAGCGTGCCGAACGCGGCCCAGGAGCGCGCGTCCTGGGTCTGGGTGGCGTAGGCCGCGTTCTGCGGATTGCCCGGCGCGAGCGTGTTGAAGCTGATCGAATCGATGCGGATGTGCTCGTTGAAATAGAACAGGCCGCCGATCCACTGCAGCGCATCCTTCGTGTTCGATTGCAGGCGCAGTTCCTGGGTCGTCTGGTTATGTTCGGGCAGCAGGTCGGCCGTTTCGACCGTGAACGGGATGTACGCCTTCTGGCCCGGATAATCCGGCCCCATCGGCGGCGCGTAGACGGCGCCGAAGCCGCCGTCGACGTCGCCGCGGCTGTAGAAGTAGGCGTGCTCGTAACCCGTGATCGAGTACAGGCTCATGCCGTCGAAGTCCCAGCGCAGGCGCATATTGGTGCCGCTGGTGCGCAGCGTCTGGTTGTTGCCGCCGTCGGTCGGGTAGCTGCCGTAGTCGAAGCCGTCGACGAGCTCGTTCGTGCCCTTCTTGATGATGTTGGCGCGGAACAGCGTCGCGTTGCCCCGCATGTCGCGGGCGTGGACGTTGAACAGGGCCGAGAAGTCGCGGGTGGGCTTGACCAGCAGTTGCACGCGCGCGGCGTTGTCGTCATAGCCTTCGAAGTCGCGCGTGTAGGCGTTCGGCTCCGGATTGTGCACGCGGTTGTTACGGTGTTGCGATTGCAGCGACACGCGCAGGGCCACCGTGTCCGACAGCGGCATGTTGTATGCGCCTTCCGCATTGATCGTGCCGTAGTTGCCGGCGCCCAGCACGGCATAGCCTTCCGTCTTGAACACGGGCTTGGCCGAGTCGAACTTGATCACGCCGGCCGGGGAGTTACGGCCGAACAGCGTACCTTGCGGGCCGCGCAGCACTTCGACCTGGTCGACGTCGAACACAGGGAAGCCCTTCAGCATCGGGCTTTCCTGCACGATGTCGTCGACGACGAGGCCGACCGGCTGCGATGCGTTCAGGTCGAAGTCCGTATTGCCCTGGCCGCGGATGTAAAAGCGGGGGAACGAGCGGCCGTAGTCGGATTCGACGTTCAGCGAGGGCGAGCGGCCCGCCAGGAAACGGATGTCGGCGCCGCCGGACGTCAGCACGTCGAGCTTGTCGCCCTTGATGGCGGTGACGGACATCGGCACGTCCTTGAGGTTCTCGGCCCGTCGCTGGGCGGTCACGATCACCGTTTCGAGTTGCGGACCGGACTTGGCCGGGGTGGCCTGGTCGGCGGCCTGGTCGGCGGCCTGGTCGGGCGCCTGTGCGGGCTCGTCGGCCAGGGCATACAGGGGGAGCGTACCGGCGACGGCGGCGGCGAGCAGCGTGCGGGCAAACATCCGGGTGGGGCGTACGTACATGTTGATCATCTTCCTTTTATTGGAGCTATTGACACAAGTCGACCTTGGGAAAATCGATACTCTCTCGTTCTTGTTTCTTTGTCGTTTGGCAAAGAATAGTCATCCTAGCAGCAAAAGGATTCGGAAAAGATGACGGTATATTTATTTGAAAATCAGATAAATCGCCCAGTTAAATGGTATTTGCCATTTCATGATCGGATGTTGCATAGTGCTCGGTTCGGTGCGTCCGATCCGTTTTTTGCCGGCAGAGGGAGCGCGCGCGGAAGGCGGCGGGCGGAAGCGGCCGATGCGCTTCGCGACGCGTATTGACGTGTGATTTCAGCAACAGATGCCTTGTTGGTAATATCCAACAGCTCAGTGGATGGACGAAAAAAAGGCAGCCCGGGGTGGCTGCCTTTTGGCTGCGCCGGCAGCCCTGTTCCGGTGGTCGTGGCGGTGCCGTCAGCGGTGCTGCGCGAGCTCCGGCGACGGCGCGGCGGCCGGCGACGGGACCGGCATGCTCGGCTTGACGGCCAGCGCGGCCTGGCGGGCGGCGCTGCCGTTGGCGCAGTAGCGGTTCTTGCCGGCGCGCTTCGCTTCGTACAGCGCGTAGTCGGCGATGCTGATCAGGTCGACGACGTTTTCGGCGTCGTCCGGATACAGGCTGATGCCGATGCTGGTCGACAGCTGCAAGGTCAGGTCGTTGATGAAGAACGGCTCGGACAGCGCCTCGACGAGCTTGGCGGCCGGGCCCTGGGCGTCGGCCAGGCTGTGCACGTCGGCCAGCAGGACGATGAATTCGTCGCCGCCCAGGCGCGCCACCGTGTCTTCCTTGCGCGAATTCGACAGCAGGCGCTGGGATACCATTTTCAGGATCTCGTCGCCGTAGGCGTGGCCGTACGTATCGTTGATCGCCTTGAAGCCGTCCAGGTCGAGATACATGACGGCCGCCTTGTGGTGGTTGCGGTTGGCGTGCTGCAGCGCCGTTTCGATGCGGTCTTCCAGCAGGCGGCGGTTCGGCAGGCCGGTCAGGGCGTCGTGCAGGGCGAGTTCCTGCTGGGCGCGGCTGTATTGCGCGAGTTCCTTGTACAGCAGGCGCACTTCCAGCATGTTGTGGATGCGCTTGTGCACTTCGAGCAGGTCGAACGGCTTGCTGATGAAGTCGCGCGCGCCCGCTTCCAGCGCGGCGATCTTGAAGCTGGGCTGTGCCGTCAGGGCGAGCACGGGCAGGTAGCCGCCCTGTTCGATCTCCTTGAGGCCTTTCATGACCTGGAAACCGTTCAGGCCCGGCATTTGCAGGTCGTAGTTGTGCTCGCGATGCAGCGGGCATACCTGTTCCGGCAGCATCGTCGAACTGACGTCGGAGTAGCCTTCCTCGCGCAATATCTCTTCCATCAACTCGATATTGTCGGGGGAATCGTCTACGACCAGGATCTTCGCGTTCAGGATGTCTTGTCGGCTGGGCATGCGTAATCTCATCAAATCAAGGCCGGATCCGCGCATTCCTGTGCGAATTCGACTCTAGCGCAACATTCCTAAGTCTAGCAAATGGCCGAGAATTTCTTGTAGGACAGCGCCGCGTCAGTGGGTAGGAACATTATTCATTTCGCTAGCGTACGCCATTTCGGCCCGCGACGGAGGCCGCGGCACGATTCACGAGGGGCGCCGACGGACCGACGACGGAGGCGACTGTTGCAATCAGTTCACTCGGTTCGACCGGCTTCGAGATATGGGCCGAGAAACCGGCTTCCAGCGCACTCAACCGGTCTTCCGAGCGGGCGAACGCCGTCAGGGCGATGGCCGGGACCTGGCCGCCTTGTCCGCGATCCAGGTGGCGCACCCAGTCGAGCAGTTCGAAACCATCGACCTCCGGCATGCCGAGGTCGCTGATCAGGAGATCGGGCGTGCGCTCCTTGAAGAGGGCGAACGCGTCGCGCGCGCTGGCCGCGATGCGCACGGCGGCGCCGCAATCGCTGAGGATGCGCTTGATGAGTTCGCGCGCGTCGCGGTCGTCGTCGACGACGAGCACGTTGACGCCGGACAGGTCGAGCACCGTCATTTCCGGCGTCGGCGGCGTCGGCAGGATCATGGCGGCGCGCGCGCTCCTGGCCGACTGCCCCGGCTGCTGCTTGGCCAGCGGCAGTTCGATGGTGAAACTGGCGCCCTTGCCCTCGCCGGCGCTCTCGGCCCGGACCGTGCCGCCGTGCTGCTCGACCAGGTGCTTGACGATCGCGAGGCCGAGGCCGAGGCCGCCGTGGCGCCGCGTCATCGACGCGTCGCCCTGGCGGAAGCGCTCGAACACGTGGGTGATGAATTCCGGGCGGATGCCGACGCCGTTGTCGCGCACCGTGATGGACACGCTGCCCTCGTTGCGCGCGAGTTCGATGGTGACGAGGCCGTCCCGTGGCGTGAACTTGATGGCGTTCGACAACAGATTCCACACGATCTGCTGCAGCCGCGCCGGATCGCCCGCGACGAGGCCGGGGTCGGCCGCATAGTGCTTGTCGATGCGGATGTTCTTGGCGTCGGCGGCCGGGCGGACGGTCTCGACCGCGGCGTCGATGAAGCTGGCCGGCGCCACGGCCTGCATGTCGAGCAGCACCTTGCCGGACGTGATGCGGCTCATGTCGAGCAGGTCCTCGATCAGCTGGGCCTGGGCGCGCGCGTTGCGCTCGATCGTCTGCAAGCCTTTCTGCAGATCGTTCTGGTCGCGGCTGCCGCGCCGCAGCACCTGGGCCCAGCCGAGGATCGCCGACAGCGGCGTGCGCAATTCGTGCGACAGGGTGGCCAGGAATTCGTCCTTCATCTGGCTCGTGCGTTCGGCCTCGGCGCGCGCCTGGCGTTCGCTTTCCAGCAAGACCTTGCGTTCCTCGGCGGCCCGTTGCGCCGCCTCGTACAGGCGCGCATTGTCGATGGCGACGGCGGCCTGGGCCGCGATGCCGCTGACGATGCGTTCCGTGCGTTCGCTGAAGATGTCCGCTTCCGGGTGCCCGAAGAACATGGTGCCGAGCAGCTCGCCGGAGGGGGCGACGACGGGAACGGCCAGGTAGCTGCGCACGGCCGGGTGGCCGGCGGGCAGGCCGAACGGCGTCGCTTCGCCGAAGCGCGCGTCTTGCGTGACGTCGCCGGAGCGGATCAGGCCGGCCGGGCGGTCCGCGCGCCCCGGCCCGAACAAGCCGTTGGGCCCGGTCTCGCCGAACGCCTCGAACCCGGCCGGACTGCCGCCGGAAATCGTGTACAGCGTGAACATGCGGCCGCCGCGGCCGCCTTCCTCGCCGTCGTGGCGCGCGTGGTACAGGAAGGCGCCCTGGCGCGCGCCCGCGATGCCGGTGGCGGCGTCCGTCGCGGTCTGCAGCAGCGAGCGCAGGTCGCGCGTGGACGCCAGCGCGCTGCCGGTGCTGTTGAGCAGTTCGAGGACGTGCGATTCGTCGCGCAAGGCCTGTTCGGCGCGCTTGACCTCGTCGACGTCCGTGTTGGTGCCGAACCAGCGCAAGACCTTGCCGTGACGGTCGCGCACCGCGTTCACGCGCGTGAGGAACCAGCGGTAGTTGTCGTCCGCGCCGCGGATCGGGTATTCCATCTCGAACGGGTCGCCGCTCTTGATGCTGGCGTTCCAGCGGTCCTGCACGGCGGGGAGCACGGAGGGCTCGACGGTCGTTTGCCAGCCCCAGCCGACGACCTGGTCGGGCGTGGTGCCCGTGTATTCGAACCAGCGCTCGTTGAACCAGACGAGCGCGCCGTCGGCCTGGGCCATCCAGGCCAGCTGCGGGATCGTGTTGGCCAGCGCGCGCAGCACTTCCTCGCTCTGGCGCAGGGCGTCGGCGGCGCTGCGCCGGGCCGTGATGTCCTGCACGACGCCCGTCATGCCCAGCACGCCTTCGCGGCGGACCGGGTCGGCGTAGTCGGCACGGCCCACGAGCGCCACCCAGCGCGGCTCGCCGCTGGGGCGCGGCAAGCGGCATTCCAGTTCCAGGTCGCTGTGGCCGGCGAACGCCTGCAGCACGGCGCGCCGCACGCTTTCGCGGTCGCCCGGGTCGAGGCGGGCGCGCAGTTCGCTCCACGCGAGCGGCTGTTCCGCCGGCAGGCCGAAGATGGCGGCCGCGCGTTCGCCCAGCATCACGCGGTCGCTGGCGGCGTCCCAGCGCCAGTCGCCCAGCCGGCCGGCGGCCAGCGCCACCTGCAGGCGGCTGTTGCCTTGTTGCAGGGCCTGCTGGTCGGCCTTGCGCCGGTTGATGTCCTGGAAGTACAAGGTCAGGCCGTCCGGCGACGGATGGGCGCGCACCTCGAACCAGCGCTTCAGCGCCGGCCAGAAGAATTCCTGGATCGCCGTCTCGCGGCTGACCATGACGCGCCGGTACACCGTTTCCAGCTGGCTGCCGCGCAGTTCCGGGAACGACGCCCAAAGGTCGTGGCCGACGAGGCTGGGGCGCGTCTTTTGCAGCGGGGCGAGCATGTCCAGCGCGCGTCCGTTGATGTACATGATGCGCCACTGGTGGTCGACGGCGCAGAAGCCGTCGGTGAGGCTCTCGAGCATGTTTTCCATGCGCGCATTGGCCAGGCGCAGGGCTTCGCGCGCTTCCTGCAGTTCGCGCGCCGGATCGGATGCGGGGGCGAACGGGGGCGCGGCAGCAGCGGGCTGCGCGGAGGGCTGCCGCAGCTGGTCGCGCTCGTCGTTCACCGGAGGTCTCCCCACGAGATCACCGTGGACGGCGCCGGGCCGAGCAAAATGGCGGGCTCGGTGGGGCGGGGTGCGCTGCCGGTGGGCTCGAAATCGATCATCGTTCTGGGCTCTGGGCGCCGGGCCGCGGTGCCGCTCGGAAAGGGCGGGCACGTTCGTCCACGGCGCGCGACAAGCCGTACATGGATTCTAGCCCAGCCCGGGCGCTTTGTCGTACACCTTTGACCCATCGCTCAGGTGTGCGCCGGCAGCGGGTGCGCCACCTTGTCGAGGGCCTGCTGGAGCTGGTCGAGCTCGTACGGCTTCTGCAATGACAGATACGGGAATTCCACGTGGCGCAGCAGGGTGTCGCCGTATCCCGACGCGAAGATGACCCGCATGGCGGGCGCGCGCGCCACCGCCTGCCGCGCCAGTTCGACGCCCGACATGCCGGGCAGGCTGACGTCGGTGAACAGCACGTCGTAGGGCCCGGCGGCCAGCCGCGCCAGCGCGTCGTCCGGGTGGCCGACGCCTTCCGCCTCGTGGCCGAAGGCGCGCAGCATCTCGCACACGAGATACTGGGAGTCGACGTTGTCCTCGACGACGAGGATGCGCAGCGGTCCGCTTGCGTCCGCGCCGGCGTCCTCCGTGGCGGGCGCGGCCGGTGCCAGCGCGCACAGCACGCCGGACACGGCATCGCTTTCACCGCGCAGCGGCGTGAAATACAGGTCGTAGCGCCCGCCGCCGCTGCCCGCGAACACGAGCGTGCGGTCGGGCGCGGAGGCGGGCTCGCCGCTCCAGGCGCGTTCCAGCGCGTCGCCGCCCGCCGCCAGCGGGGGCGGCATCACGGGCGGCACGCTGCCGCCGGGCACGCGCCCGTACGCGGGACCGGCCAGCGCGCCGTACGCCTCGTTGAACAGGACCGTCATGTCCCGCCCCCAGACCAGCAGCAGGGGCAGCGGCGTGTTGAACATCACGTCGGCGGCCAGCCTCAGCGCTTGCGGCCACTGGTGCGGATCGCCGAGCCGGGAAGCGGACCAGTCGTACGAACTGGTGGAATGTGCGGACCTGCCGGGAAGGACCATAGCGGGGTAAAGATTGTTATCTAAACGAAAAGAGGATGCATCGTACACCAAATCCAGGGCAGGGGGCGGCACGACTGCGCACGTTGCCGCACAGGAAAACGAGGGGCGAATCGGTCGTAAAAGCACAACATGGCGCGCATGCGATATTGCGGCACAACATAATGCGCCCCGCGTAGGAACCGTTGCGCGGCGCCCGGGCGCGCCGGGCAAAAAAAAGCCCGCTGCGGGAGCGGGCTGAATCTATCCTTGGAGGAGAATAGAGGAGACAGGTTCATAATGCTGCATCGCAAAAAAGAAATCCAATTTATATTTCCAATGTCGGCTATTGCATTTATAAATGACTCAGCCGTGCGCACGGCTGGCGTGCCACTCTTGGTGCACTAAAGAAAATGTTCTACGATAGCAAAATGTTTAAAGACGCCTTGCTGTCGTTTACGTTTTTTCGGGTTCATCCATGCAACGGGGCGCGTCGCGCGTTGCCATTGCCGACCTTGCCCGGCTATGATGCCTGGCATGTCTTATCCGGCCGTTTCGTAGGGCGCCCGCGGTCCGGGCGCTCCCTGCCACCGTTTACAATCCTGGGATTGCCGTCCGGCCGATGCCTCGTCAATTGAACCGATCCACGAACCGCGGTCTGCGCCGGGCGTTTGCCGTCTGGACGCTCGCGTCCCTGGCCGTGCTGTGCGCCGGCGCCGGCCTGGCGTTGCCGGTGCGCGCGCAGAGCGCCGTGGCGGGCGTGCCGCTGGAGCGGCGCGTGAAGGCGGCATTCCTGTACAAATTCCTCGGCTATACGGAGTTTCCCGCCAGCGCCTTTGCCGACCCTGCGGCGCCGCTGACGATCGGCGTCATCGGCGCGGACGACCTGGCCGTCGAACTGGCGCGCGTGGTGGCGGGCCGTACGGTCAACAACCGTCCCATCGAGGTGCGCGAACTGCGCGAGTCGGACGCGGCGGCCCGCGTGCACCTGTTGTTCATCGGCGGCAACGACCCGCAGCGGGTGGCGCGCATCGTGCACCAGGCCACGGGCGCGAAGCTCGTCGTGACCGAGTGCGACAACGGCCTGCAGGCCGGTAGTGTGATCAATTTCCGCATCATCGATGAGCGCGTCCGCTTCGACGTCTCGCTCGACGCGGCGGAACGCAACGGCATCAAACTCAGTTCGCGCCTGCTGACGGTGGCGAACCGGGTGCAGAAAGGAGCGCAGTGATGGTGGTGCGCGACGGCGGCACGGTCCGCGGCAAACTGATCCTGATGGCGGTATCGACCACGTTCGTGGCGCTGCTGGCGGCATCCGTCGCCATGCTGCTGTTCGACCTGCGCGCGTTCCAGCGCTACTGGACGGACGACCTGATGACGCAGGCCGACATCATGGCGCGCGTGACCGCGCCGGCGCTGACGTTCAACGACGAGGAGACGGCGCGCCAGAACCTCGCCGTGCTGCGCGTGCGTCCGCAGATCCTGGCGGCGGCCATCTACACGAGCGACGGCGCGCGCTTCGCCACGTACGCGGCCGCGCCGAACACGGCCATCCCGGCGCGGCCGGGGGCATCCGGCTACCGCATCGAGGGCGGCGAAGTGGCGGTATTCCGCAACATCGTGGAAAACGGCGAGATGGTGGGCACGGTCTACCTGCGTTCGCGCTACGGCGTCGTCGACCGCCTGCTCAGCTACGGCACGATCCTCGGCGCCGTGATGCTGGGCGCGCTCGTGATCGCGGGCCTCGTCGCGTCGCGCCTGCAGGCGGCCATCACGCGGCCGCTGGCGGCCGTGACCAATGTCGCGCGCCAGGTGATGCAGCGGCGCGATTTCACGCTGCGCGTGCCGGGCAACGACAGCGGCGAGATCGGCGTGCTCGTCGCCGCCTTCAACGACATGCTGGCCGAGATCGGCCGCCGCTCGCACGCGCTGCAGGAAGCGAACGCGACGCTCGAGCACGAGATGCAGGTGCGCGAGCGGGCGGAAGAGGCGCTGCGCCTCGCGGACCGCCGCAAGGACGAATTCCTCGCCACGCTGGCGCACGAATTGCGCAATCCGCTGGCGCCCATCCGCACGGGCCTGGACATCCTGCGCCTGCGCAGCGGCGACGCCCAGGCGACCCAGCGCGCCACCGACATCATGGAGCGCCAGTTGCGCCAGATGGTGCGCCTCGTGGACGACCTGCTCGACGTGTCGCGCATCAATACGGGCAAATTCACGATCAAGAGCGGCCGCGTGGAGTTGAAGGCGGTCGTCAACGACGCGCTCGAAGTCGTGCGCCCGTATATCGAACTGCATGGCCACGAACTGACGATCGACCTGCCGGACCGCCCCGTGTTCCTGAACGGCGACGCGACGCGCCTCGCGCAAATCCTGTCGAACCTCTTGAACAACGCGGCCAAATACACCAATCGCGGCGGGCGCGTGGGCCTCAGGGCGACTGTCGACGACCATACGCTCACGCTGGTCGTGTCCGACACCGGCATCGGCATCGCGCCCGACATGCTGGACACCGTGTTCGAAATGTTCGTGCAGGTGGATTCCACGCTGGAGCGCTCGAACGCCGGCCTGGGCGTCGGGCTGTCGCTGGCGCGCAAGCTGGTCGAGCTGCACGGCGGCACCATCGAAGCGCACAGCGCCGGCATCGGCCACGGCAGCCAGTTCGTCGTGCGGTTGCCGATCGTCGTCGAACCGGAGCTGCCCGTCAAGCCGACGCCGATGTCGTTCATCACGGCGGAAACGTATCGCATCCTGCTGGCCGACGACAACGTCGACTTCGTCAACAGCATCGGCGCGCTGCTGACGGCGATGGGGCACAGCGTCGTCATCACGCACAACGGCGTGGACGCGCTGGCGGCCGCCAAGCGCTTCTGTCCGGACTATGCCTTCCTCGACATTGGCCTGCCGCAGATGTCCGGCTACGACCTGGCGCGCAGCATCCGCGACCTGTCGTGCTGCACGATGACGGTCATGGTCGCCGTGACGGGCTGGGGCCAGGAAAAAGACCGGCAACTGGCATTCGAGGCGGGCTTCGACCATCACATGGTCAAACCCGTGCGTTTCGAGCAGATCGAGGAAATCCTGGGGAATCGCAGCGTCATCAAGAAGCTGCGTACCTGACGGGCAAAAAAAAAGCGGAAGCGCGAACGCTTCCGCCCGACTCAAGCGGCCGGCGCGTCAGGCCTGATTGGCCGACTTGCGGCGGCGTGCCAGGAAGCCGAGAACGCCCAGGCCGGCGAGCATCATGCCGTAGGTTTCGGGCTCCGGCACCGGAGCGGCCATCGCGACGGCGCCACCGAAGCTGGCGGCCTGGTCGGACACCAGGTTGCCGCTCACTTGCAGATAGTAGTTGCCGGCGGCCAGGTTGTTGGTGGAAACCGTCCAGACGTCGATACTGCCGGACTGGAGCGAGTGGCCCGACGAGACCAGCATGTCGCCGGTGGCGTTGTACAGCGAAACGCCGGTGATGTCGAGGCCGGTGTCAGCGGAGTGGCTGACGGACGAGATGATGGCGTCCAGGCTCGAGCCGGCACCGGTGTCGCCGACGGTGAAGGTGAAGCGGTCGGCAAAGGTGTTGCCGTTGTTGTTCATCGCGAACGTGTCGCCAAAGAAGCCGCTGCCGTCGGTCAGGTCGAGGACCTGCGGGGTGTTGCCGACGGTAGCTGCCATGGCAGCGGTGGAAGCGAACGACGCAGAGGCCAACACTACAGCAGCAATCAGTGATTTTTTCATTTCTTACCTCGCAAAGAAACAGCCGCGTCCTGCAGCTTGGTTTTCAAGAATCGGGGAACTTCATCGTATCAAATCGACGATAAAACGCACGAAAATTCACCGAAGTGTGCGCTTCTTCGGGGAAAGATGCTGAACGTAAATTCTTTCCGTCCGGATGCGCTTTTCACCCGCTCTTCATAGAGGACATGGCCGATTTGGCATGAACGGACGACGAAACTGACCCATATTGCAAGGTATTTGTAGGTTCGTTCCTACGCAAAGACGCGAGAAAATCTGTGGCTGAGTTTTTCCTGTTGGCGAACAGACATTGAGGAATCAATAAGAAAACAGGCGGGGATATCGATGAGCTCGAGCTCAGCCAATGAAAAAGGCCAGATCTCGCGATCTGGCCTTTTAAAACATTTGGTGCGGCTGGCAGGAATCGAACCCACGACCCCTTGGTTCGTAGCCAAGTACTCTATCCAGCTGAGCTACAGCCGCCCGAGACACGCATTATAGCGGGTCTTTGCCGTTTGGAAAAGTGCAAGGATGGCGGTTTGGCAAAACCCGGCGCCGCAAACGAAAAAGGCCAGATCTTGCGATCTGGCCTTTTAAAAAGGTTGGTGCGGCTGGCAGGAATCGAACCCACGACCCCTTGGTTCGTAGCCAAGTACTCTATCCAGCTGAGCTACAGCCGCCCGAGGCATGCATTATAGCAGCGGTTTCATGATCGGCAAAGTCATGGCGGCCCGCCGTTGGCTGACGGCGCCGCTCGGCCCTGGATTTTTCTGCTTGACAACTGGGTAGGGTGATCCTAAAGTGATATCACTTTCATATAACAACGGAAAACCGGCATGTCTACCCATACTCGTCATGAAATACCGCACTCTTCGCTGAACGGTTACGCGACCGGCATCGGCGGCCTGCTCGCCGTGCTGGCGGGGGCCTGGCTGGTGCATGCGTCCATGGTCGGCGCGGCGTCCGGCGGCGCGGCCCTCGGCGGGATCGCGCTCGTCGTCGCCGGCCTGTTCGTGTGCATGGGACTGTACATGCTGCAGCCGAACGAGACGGCCGTGTTGACGCTGTTCGGCCGCTACGTGGGCACGGATCGCGGGGAGGGCCTGCGCTGGGCATTTCCGCTGTACCGCAAGCGCAAGCTGACGGTGCGGGCGCGCAACCTGAATATGTCGATCCTCAAGGTCAATGACAAGCGGGGCAATCCCGTGGAGCTGGCCGCGGCCGTCGTGTGGCGCGTGCGCGATACGGCCCAGGCGTTGTTCGAGGTCGACGATTTCGAGCGCTACGTGAGCGTGCAGGCCGAGGCCGCGCTGCGCCACCTGGCCGTGCAATACGCTTACGATGAAGGCGAGGACCTGGCGCCGGGCGAGATGACGCTGCGCGGCGGTGCGGCGGAAGTCGGCCACGCGCTCAGCGCGGAATTGACGGCGCGTTTCGAGGCGGCGGGCGTGGAAACGCTGGACGCCAAGCTGACGCACCTGGCCTATGCCCCCGAGATCGCCCAGGTGATGTTGCGTCGCCAGCAGGCCCAGGCGATCATCAGCGCCCGCGCCCGCATCGTGCACGGCGCCGTTTCGATGGTGGAAGATGCCTTGAACGCCCTGGCCGAGCGCGAGATCGTCGAGCTGGACGCCGAGCGCAAGGCCTCGATGGTCAGCAACCTGCTGGTGGTGCTGTGCTCGGATCGCGACGCGCAGCCCATCATCAATGCCGGCACGCTGTACAACTGACGCGTATCGATGGCAAGTCCTGGTAAAAAGTCCTATCCGCTGCGTATCGATCCCGCGCTGTGGGAGCAATTGCAGCGCCTGGCCGCCAACGACCTGCGCAGCGTGAACGCGGAGATCGAATTCCTGCTGCGCGAAGCGCTGGCGCGGCGTGGCATCCGGGTTGCGCCGGTGCGGCAGGAGGACGGGAGCGACGAGGCGCCGTGAGCGCAAAGAAAAAGGCCAGATCTTGCGATCTGGCCTTTTAAAAAAGTTGGTGCGGCTGGCAGGAATCGAACCCACGACCCCTTGGTTCGTAGCCAAGTACTCTATCCAGCTGAGCTACAGCCGCCCGAGGCACGCATTATAGCAGCGGTTTCATGATTGGCAAAGTCCCGGCCGCGCGGGCCTCAGAGTTCGTGCGTGTAGACGATGAAACCCAGGTGTTTGGCGACTTTGTCGTACAGCGCGCGGCCGGCCGCGTTGCCCGTCTGCGTGTGCCAGTACACGCGCGAGCTTCCCGCATCGCGCGCGGCCGCATAGACGCCCTCGATCAGCCGGCGTCCGATCCCGTGGCCGCGCAGGCCGGGCGCCGTAAACAGGTCTTGCAGGTAGCAGACGTCGTGCAGCCGGGTCGTGCTGCGATGAAAGAGGTAATGCGCGAGGCCGACGATCCGTCCGGATTGCTCGGCGACCAACGCGTGGACCGGTTCCGCCGGGTCGAGGAAGCGGTGCCACGTGGCTTGCGTGATCGGTTCCGGCAGGGCGGTGGGGCCGCTGCGCTGGTAGAACGCGTTATAGCCGTCCCACAGCGGGCGCCAGCCGTCGTAGTCGGAGGAAGCGAGCGGGCGGATGGTGAGTTGGCTGGACATGGCGGCGGATGGGCGATCGAAAACCCCATGATACCGGATGCCTGAAACGGAAAAGGCCAGATCTCGCGATCTGGCCTTTTAAAACATTTGGTGCGGCTGGCAGGAATCGAACCCACGACCCCTTGGTTCGTAGCCAAGTACTCTATCCAGCTGAGCTACAGCCGCCCGATGCACGCATTATAGCAGTGGCATGCAGAATGAGGAAGTCTTAATTTCTTTCAACATTTTCGGACGTTCTGGTAGATTAGGGACCGTGTCCCGGAAACCCGAAACCATGCTGCCCGTCCACCGCAAGCCCTGTCCGCCGGCGTCCGCGGCGGCGCTGCTGCGCATGGTCTGCGGTCTGCTGCTGGCGTGCCTGTGCTCGGCGGCCCTGGCGGGCGGTCCGCGCAGCCTGCGCTTCGAGCGCATCGGCCTGGAAGAGGGGTTGTCGCAGGAATCCGTCCTCACGATCCTGCAGGACCGCGACGGCTTCATGTGGTTCGGCACCCAGGCGGGCCTGAACCGCTTCGACGGCTACCGCAACCAGGTGTTCCGCAACGATCCCAACGATCCGTCCAGCCTGGTCGACAACTACGTCCAGGCCGCGTACGAGGACGGCCAGGGCCGCCTGTGGTTCGGCACGCGCGGCGGCCTCGTGCGCTTCGATCCCGCGGCCCGCAAATTCGTGCGTAATTCGCTGGCCGCCGGCGGCGAGCGCAATACGCACAACAGCGCCGTCACGGCGATCGTCGGCGACGGCGCCGCCGGCTTGTGGATCGGCACCAGCGACGGCCTCGTGCACTTCGACCCGGCGACGGGCGGCGTCCGCGCCTGGCGTCACGACACAAGCGATGCCGCCAGCCTGCGCGACGACCGCGTGACGGCGCTGGCCCTCGACCCCTGGGACGGCCTGTGGATCGGCACGGGCGTCGGCCTCGAGCACCTGCCGGCGGGCGCCGCGCGCTTCGAGCATTTCGATATCGATGCCGGCGGCAACAGCAAGCGCAACACCGTGGCGGCGCTGTCGATGGGGCCGCGCGACACGCTCTGGATCGGCACCGACGCCGGACTGGAGGCATGGCGCATCGGCCAGGGACCGCCGCGGCGGCGCCATCTCGGCGCCGACGAAGGCATGAACGACGGCCGCGTACGCACCCTGTACCACGACCAGGGCGACAACCTGTGGGTGGGCACGGAACTCGACGGCCTCAAATGGCGGGACCCGACGAGCGGCCGCTTCGTCGGCTACATCAGCCAGCCGCTCGACCGCCATACGCTGTCCGACAACCAGGTCACGGCGATCTGGGTCGACCGCACCGGCACACTGTGGGCCGGCACGATGTTCGGCGGCGTCGACCGCGCCGACCTGGCCAGCGGCGGCTTCTCGCGCTTCTCGATGCTGCCTGGCCAGGTGGCCGACCCGCGCAGCGCGCGCAAGACCCGCAGCATCGCGGTGGGCGCCGACGGCCGCCTGTGGCTGGGCACGACGGGCGGCGGCATCGTCCACCTGGATCCGGACAGCGGACGGGCCGACGTGCTGCGCCACGATCCGGCGAATCCGGCCAGCCTGCCGGACGACGTCGTCAACAGCGTGCTGCCCGGGCGCGGCCGGTTGTGGGTGGGCTCGCCCAGCGGCCTGTCGTGGCGCGATCCCGCGACCGGCCGCTTCACGCCGGTCCCGCTGGGCCGCGAGGCCGGCGCGAACTGGGTCCAGTTCCTCGCGCTCGACCGCGTCGGGGCGCTGTGGGGCGTCACGCGCGGCGGCCTGTTCATGATCGAGCCGGATGGACGCACGCTGCGCCGCTGGCGCCACGACCCGGCCGATCCGTCCAGCCTGGGCGAGAACTACGGGTTCGCCGTGCTCGAAGACCGCGCGGGCGCGATCTGGATCGGCACGGAGAATGGCCTCGATCGCTACGACCGCGCGACGGGCACCTTCGCGCACTTCCGCCACGATCCGCACGACCCGCGGAGCCTGCGCCACAACCGCGTCTACTACCTGTACGAATCGGCGCGCGGCGACCTGTGGGTGGGCACGGCGGGCGGATTGCTCCGCATGGAGCGCAGGCCCGGCGGCAAGGTGGCGTTCCGGCTGTTTCCGGTCACGGCCATGCGCGAACAGGTGCCGATCGGCGGCATCCTCGAGGACGGCGACGGCCGGATCTGGGCCAGCACGACGGTCGGCCTGACCCGCGTCGATCCGGAGACGGGCCGCTACAAGAGCTACAGCGCGAAGGACGGCCTGACGGACGGCTCCTACTTCGTCGGCTCGGCCGCGCGCGACGCGGACGGCGAGCTGCATTTCGGCGGCATCGACGGCATGACGTCGTTCCAGCCGGCGGACATCCGCGACAATCCGTTTCCGCCCACGGTCGTCATCACCGACTTCCTCGTGTTCAACCGGCCGCGCGCGCTGCCCGTGGCCATCGACCGCCTGCGCGCCATCCGCCTGAGCCACCGCGACACCGTGTTCACGCTGGAATTCGCCGCGCTGCACTATGCCGATCCGCAGGCGAACCGCTACGCCTACCGGTTGCGCGGCTTCGACCAGGACTGGACGGAGACGGATGCCCGCAAGCGCTTCGCCACCTACACGAACCTCGATCCGGGCGACTACGTGTTCGAGGTGAAGGCCGCCAACAAGGACGGCGTGTGGAGCGACAAGCCGGCCACGCTTGCGATCTCGATCACCCCGCCGTTCTGGATGACGTGGTGGTTCCGCCTGCTCGCGGCCAGCGTGCTGGCCGGTTGCGCCGTCGCGCTGTACCGGCTGCGCGTGCGCGTGCTCGTGCAGCAGAAGGAGCGCCTGGAGCGCCAGGTCGGCGCGCGCACGGCGGAACTGATGCTGCAGAAGGAGCAGGCGGAGCGGCGCAAGCGGGAAGCGGAAGCTCAGAAGGAAGCGGTGGAGCAGGCGCGCCGCAACATCGCGCTGCTGTCCGACATCGGCCGCGAGCTGACGGCGAACCTGGACGGCGAAGCCATCATGGCCAACGTGTTCGGGCAGGTGCGCCAGTTGATGGACGCGCCGCTGTTCGCCATCGGCGTGGCGCGCCCGAACGGCCCGCTCGAGTATCCGTACGTCGTCGCCGACGGCCGCCGAGTGCCCGGGGCGGGACGCTTTCCGGCGCGCGTGCGCGGGCTCGCCGAGTACTGCGTGGCGACGGGCGAGGAGATCCTGATCGGCGACCTGGCGCGCGACTACGCCCGGTTCGCGGGCCTCGTGCGCGACGTGCTCGGGGCCGAGCCGGCGCAGGCGGACGACGTCATGCTCGCGGCGCCGCGTTCGCTGCTGTGCGTGCCGATCCTCGTCGGCAGCCGCGTGCTGGGCGTGATCACGGTGCAGAGCGGCCGCCCGGGCGCGTACCAGAACGTGCAGCTGGACATGCTCAGCACCCTCGCATCGTACGTCGGCGTCGCGCTGGACAACGCCGACGCCTACCGCCAGCTCAAGGAAACCCAGGCGCAGCTGGCCGCGCGCGAAAAGCTCGCGTCGCTCGGCTCCCTCGTCGCGGGCGTCGCGCACGAACTGAACACCCCGATCGGCAACAGCCTCCTGATGGCCAGCACCCTGGAAGAAAAGACGCACGCGCTGGCCGAGCGCTTCGCGCACAACGCCCTCAAGAAATCGGACCTGGAAACGTGGATCGCGGCCGCGCGCGAAGCGGCGAGCCTGATCGTGCGCAGCCTGGGCGGGGCGGCGGACCTGGTGAACAGTTTCAAGCAGGTGTCGGTGGACCAGGCCAGCACGCAGCGCCGCCGCTTCGACCTGGCCCAGGCCTGCCACGAGATCGCGGCCACGATGATGAACCAGGTGCGCCGCGCCGGCCACACGCTGGAGTTGCGCGTGCCGGCGGGGATCGCGATGGACAGCTATCCCGGCCCGTTCGGCCAGGTCGTCATCAACTTCGTCAACAATGCGCTGCTGCATGCGTTCGACGCGCCGGGCGGCCACATGCTGCTCGTGGCCACGGCGGTCGACGGCGAGCGCGTGCGCATCGAATTTTCCGACGACGGCCACGGCATCCCGCAGGAACACCTGTCGCGCATCTTCGATCCGTTCTTCACCACGCGCATGGGGCAGGGCGGCACGGGACTCGGCCTCAACATCGCGTGGAACCTGGTCACGACCCTGCTGCAGGGGACGATCGAGGTCGAGAGCGCGCCTAGCCGGGGCACGGTGTTCATCCTCGAGCTGCCGCTGCGCGCGGCCGCCGCGGCGATCGAGCCTACACAACCAGGTTGATCGGCTTCCCCGCCACCCACGCCTCGAGATTGTCGACCAGCATATCGGCCAAGGTCTGCATCGCCCCGCCGCTGGCCCACGCCACGTGCGGCGTCAGCACGAAGTTCGGCAGGCGCAGTTGCAGCAGCGGATTGTCCGGCACGGGCGGCTCCTTGCTCAGGACGTCGAACCCGGCCCCCGCGATCGTGCCGTCCCGCAGCGCCTGCGCCAGCGCCGCCTCGTCGACGAGCCCGCCGCGCGCCGTGTTGATCAGGATGGCGCCGCGCTTCATCGCCGCCAGTTCGCGCGCGCCGATCAGGTGGCGCGTCTGCTCCGTCAGCGGCAGGTGCAGGCTGACGACGTCCGACGTGGCCAGGAGTTCGTCCAGCGGCAGCGGCACGACGTCCGCGTCGGCCACGGGCGAGCGCGACGTGACGGCGACGTCCATGCCGAACGCGCGCCCGATCTGCGCGACGCGGCGGCCCAGCGCGCCGTAGCCGACGATGCCGAGGCGGCTGCCGGCCAGGTCGCCGATCGGGTGGTCCAGCAGGCAGAAGCGCGTCGACCGCTCCCACAGGCCCGCCTCGACGTCGGCCACGTACGCGCGCAGGTTGCGGCGCACGGCGAGGATCAGCGCGAAGCAGTGCTCGGGGACGGAGACGAGCGAGTAATTGCGGATGTTCGCGACGACGATCCCCCGTTCGCGGCAGGCGGCGAGATCCACGTTGTCGGTGCCGGTGGCGGCGACGGCGATCATCTTCAGGTCGGGCAGCCGGGCGATGGCGTTCGCGCGCAGCGGCACCTTGTTCGTGATCGCGATGGTGGCGCCGCGCAGGCGTTCGACGACGTCGTCCGCGTTCGTTGCCGGATAGTCGCGCCAGCGATGTTCGAAGGCAGGAGTGCGGACGTTGGCGATCAGGCTGTCGCGATCAAGGAAGACGATGTCGTGCATGGCAGGCCCGGATAAAGAGGGATTGCCATTGTAGTGCGCGGACGAAAAAAAGACAGGGCGAACCCTGTCTTTCGAAGGATGGAGGGGCTTGAGCCGGTTGCGTGCCGCCGGGGATTACTTGGCGGCTTCGGCCTTCTGGTCTGCATGTGCCTCGGCCTTGTCGGCTGCGGCGTCCGTCTTGGCTTTGACGGCTTTCTTGTGTGCTTTGGCTTTCTTCTTCGCGGCGTCGGCCTTGGCGACGGCGACGTCGGCATTGGCTGCGGCCGCTTTCTTCTCCAGCTTGGCGTCGGCTTTCACGTCGGCCTTTTCTTCCTTGGCTTCGGCCTTGGCCGCTTTCTTGTCGGCCTTCGCTTCGGCTTTGGCGGCTGGCGTCGTCGCGGCCGGCGCGGTGGGCGTCTGGGCGAATGCAGCGGTGGCGAACAGGCCTGCGATCAGGGTGGCGACGATTTTGCTCATGGCGGTGATTCCTTCAGGTGTCGATGGATGGGATGATTCCCGTGCTACTGGAGCGAAAACGCGGCCGCTGCGCACGCGGTTGACGGGTCTTTACATCCACTTACAACTGTGTTTACGGCAATGACAATTGCCGTGCGATGTTTGACAGTGGAAATTATTCCAACGATACTTTGGCGGCACTATCCGTGCACCCAACAACATCGACGCCCAAGAGACCGCTCGTGAGACTACACACTTCCTTCCGTACCACCCTGACCGCCATCGCGCTCGCCACCGCGGTGCTGGCCGCCCAGGCCGCAGACGCCGTCCACATCGATCCGCAGCACCTGTCGCAGGACGTCAAAGTCCTGTCGTCCGACGCGTTCGAGGGCCGCGGCCCGAACACGCCCGGCGAAACGAAGACCGTCAACTACATCATCGAACAATTCAAGGCGGCCGGCCTGCAGCCCGGCGGCGACCTCGTCGCCGGCAAGCGCGGCTGGACCCAGGACGTGCCGCTGGGCCGCTTCGAGATCCAGGGTCCCGTCCAGGTGACCGTGGACGAGGGCGGCAAGACCAAGTCCTATACCCAGGGTAACGAAATCGCCGTCCGCGCCGCGATGACGGGCGCGAAGAGCGTCGACTTCAAGAACGCGCCGCTGGTCTTCGTCGGCTACGGCGTCACCGCGCCGGAACGCAAGTGGGACGATTTCAAGGGCCAGGACCTGACGGGCAAACTGGCCGTCGTGCTGGTCAACGACCCGGACTTCGAGACGGGCAAGGGCGATTTCGGCGGCAAGGCCATGACGTATTACGGCCGCTGGACCTATAAATACGAAGAGATGGCACGCCGCGGCGCCCTGGGCACGCTGATCGTCCACGAGACGGCGCCCGCGTCGTACGGCTGGGCCACGGTGAAGAACTCGAACACGAACGTCCAGTACGACATCGTGCGCAAGCGCCCGCTCGACGTGCACGCGCCGGTGGAAGCGTGGATCCAGCGCGACGTCGCCCTCGACCTGTTCAAGCACGCCGGCCTCGACTTCGACAAGCTCAAGAAACAGGCCCAGACCCGCGCCTTCAAGCCGGTCGAACTGAAGGGCGTGACGATGTCCGCGCACTACGCCGTCGACGCCAAGGTCATCACGTCGAAGAACGTGCTGGCCGTGCGCCCGGGCAGCGAGCACGCGGATCAATATGTGATCTACAGCGCGCACTGGGACCACCTGGGCGTCGGCCTGCCGGACGCCAAGGGCGACAAGATCTACAACGGCGCCGTCGACAACGCGACCGGCATCGCCGCGCTGCTGGAACTGGGACGGGCCTATGCCAAGGCGCCGGCGCCCAAGCGCAGCGTCGTGTTCCTGGCCGTGACGGCGGAAGAGAAGGGCTTGCTGGGTTCGGAATACTATGCGAGCAACCCGGTCTATCCGCTGGCGAAGACGGCCGGCGTGATCAATATGGACGCCCTGAGCCCGTACGGCCCGGCGCGCGACTTCTCGATCTCCGGCAGCGCCAAGCTGGACCTGCTCGACCGCCTGATCGCCAAGGCCAAGCAGAACGGCGTCGCCTTTTCGAAGGATTCGAAACCGGAAGCGGGCCACTTCTTCCGTTCCGACCACTTCTCGTTCGCGAAGAAGGGCGTGCCGGCGATCTCGTTCGAATCGGGCGAGAACTGGGAGCAGGGCGGCACCGAAGCGGGCAAGGCGGCCGCGGAGAAATACGTGAACGTGGCCTACCACCAGCCGGCCGACGAGTGGAGCGCGGCATGGCCGTTCACGGGCATGGCGCGCGACCTCGGCATCCTGTACTCGGTGGGCCGCGACCTGGCGGATTCGTCGGCCTGGCCGAACTGGTCCAGGGACGCCGAGTTCCGCGCGGCGCGTGACGCGACCGCGGCCGAGCGCAAGTAACGAAAGGTGGGCGCGGGGCGCCCACCCTACGACGCTGTAGGGTGGGCACCCCGTGCCCACCAAGCACACCATCACAGAGTTAGCTGGCGAACAGTCGCGTCCGCATCATCCGCCTACACTTGACGGCATTGATGCAGAGGTGATGCCATGCCCGACCCGTTAAAGCTGTACAAGGCCAAGCGCGACTTTTCGATCACGGCCGAGCCCAAGGAAGGCGGGGAGGCCAGCAAGGGGCTTCTCACCTTCGTGATCCAGAAGCACTGGGCGACCCGCTTGCACTACGATTTCCGTCTGGAACTGGACGGCGTCATGAAAAGCTGGGCCGTGCCGAAAGGCCCCAGCTACGACACCCACGACCGCCGCATGGCCGTGCACGTGGAAGACCATCCCATCTCGTATTCCGACTTCGAAGGCACGATCGCGCCGCACCAGTACGGCGCGGGCAAGGTCATCGTGTGGGACAAGGGCACGTGGGAGCCCGTCGGCGACCCGCGAAAGGGCTATGCGAAAGGCGAGATCAAGTTCGAGATGCACGGCCACAAGATGCACGGCCGCTGGGTCCTCGTGCGCCTGCGCGGCCACGAGGACGACAAGCAGGAGTCGTGGCTGCTCATCAAGGAGAACGACGAATACGCCCGCCCGGCCGGCGAATTCTCCGTCGTCGACGAATTCCCCGATAGCGTGAAGGACTTGCCGATGCCCGAGCCGGGCGGGGACGCCAAGCCCGCCGTAAAGCCCAAGCGCGGCGCCATGCCCGACGGCGCCGTCAAGGACGACCTGCCCGAGAAGCTGTCGCCGGAACTGGCGACGCTCGTGGACGCACCGCCAACCGATCCGGAAAACTACATCTACGAGATCAAGTTCGACGGCTACCGCATGCTCGCGCGCGTGCAGGGCAAGGACGTCCGCCTCGTCACCCGCAACGGTAACGACTGGACCGACAAGCTCGCGCCGCTGCAGAAGGAAATCCGGCGCATGAAGCTGCCGGACGGCTGGTACGACGGCGAGATCGTCGTGCACGACGAGAACGGCAAGCCGAATTTCAACCTGCTGCAGCTGGCGTTCGACGGTTCCAACAGCGCGCAGATCGTCTACTTCCTGTTCGACGTCCCGTACCACAAGGGCTACGACCTGCGCGACGCGCGCCTCGACGCGCGCCGCCAGCTGCTGCAGGACGTGCTGGCCGCGCGGCCTTCGGACACCGTGCGGTTCTCCGCGGAGTTCGGGACGGACCCGGCGCAGCTTGTCGACGCCGCCTGCCAGATCGGGCTCGAAGGCGTGATCGGCAAGCGCCGGGATTCCCGCTACGTGACGCGCCGCTCGCCCGAGTGGATCAAGCTGAAATGCGGCCAGCGCCAGGAATTCGTCATCGGCGGCTACACCGATCCGAACGGTTCGCGCACGGGCATCGGCTCGTTGCTGCTGGGCTACTACGACAAGGACGCCGTGCTGCGCTACGCGGGCAACTGCGGCAGCGGGTTCAACGGCACGTCGCTGCGCCACATGCGCGCCGTGCTGGAGGACATCGAGACCGACAAGAATCCGTTCCCGCCGCGCGCCGTGCCGGGCCGCACGAACCACTGGGTCAAGCCGCAGCTGGTCGCGGAAGTGAGCTTCTCGGAATGGACCGCCACCGATTCGATCCGCCATCCCGTGTTCCAGGGCCTGCGCAAGGACAAGCCCGCGAAGAGCGTCGTGCGCGAGCTGCCCAGGCACATGCAGGAGGCCGCCAAGGACCCGGCCAAGGACGATGCCAAGCCGCCGGCCCGCAAGCGCGCCGCGAAGAAGGCGGAGGCGCCGGACCCGGATCCGGATCCGGACCTGCCGGGCAATCTGCCGGCCACGTTCAAGGTCACGCACGGCGAGCGCGTGATGGATGCCGAGAGCGGCGTCACGAAGATCGAGCTGGTGCGCTACTACGCCCTCGTCGGCGCGCTGATGATGGAGCACTTGAAGGGCCGCCCGGTCTCGCTCGTGCGCGCGCCCGAGGGCGTGGGCGGGGAGCTGTTCTTCCAGAAGCACGTCGCCGCCACCGCGAGCATGCCGGGCGTCGTGCGGATGGACCAGGCGCTCGACCCCGATCATCCGCGCATGACCGAGATCGCGAGCGCCGAGGGCCTGCTGTCCTGCGCGCAGTGGAACGTCGTCGAGATCCACAGCCAGAACGCGACGGCGCGGCATTACGACACGCCGGACCGCATGGTGTTCGACCTCGACCCGGGCGAGGGCGTCGAATGGCCGAAGGTGCAGGAGGCGGCGCAGCTGATGCGCGCCTTCCTGCAGGAGCTGGGGCTGAACCCGTTCCTCAAGACGAGCGGCGGCAAGGGCCTGCACGTCGTCGTCCCGCTGAAGCCCAAGCTCGACTGGGATACCGTGAAGGATTTTTCCCACGCGATCGTCGACCACCTGGCGAAAACGCTGCCGGAGCGCTTTTCCGCCAAGAGCGGCGCGAAGAACCGCGTGGGCCGCATCTTCATCGACTACCTGCGCAACGGCCGCGGCGCGACGACCGTGGCGGCGTGGTCGGCGCGCGTGCGTCCCGGTCTCGGGATTTCCGTGCCCGTGCGCTGGGAAGAGCTGCCCAGGCTCAAGTCGGGCAGCCACTGGACCGTCAAGACCGTGCACACGCGGCTCGACGAAGGCAATGCCCCGTGGGCGGACTATGCCAAGAGCGCCACGACCCTGACCAAGCCCATGAAGGCCCTCGGATTCAAGCCGAAGCAAGCCACGTGACACCCGCCGTCGCGCCCCGCCGCGACGGCTTCTCCCCGCATTTCCCCGCCATGCCGGCACCGGTGTTCCCGGATGCCGCGCACCCTCGTCTCCTGAATATTCCCGTTATCTATATTAACGACTGTTAATTCACGGCAAATTTCATTTGTCAGTCTGGTGATTTTGGGAATTGCTGGCGCTCAATCAACACTCACACAATGTCATCACGGCGAGCGGGACTCGTCGAGTACAAGAGTTCGATCCACGAACAAGTGCCTCGGTAACAGAGGCACTCAATCCACAGCAGCACGAGGAGATAGCATGATGAGTTGCACGCGTAAGACAATCATCGCCGGCCTGGTCGGCGGCATCGTCGCGGCCGGCCTGGCCGCGGCGCCGGCCCAGGCGCAAAGCTACAGCTGGCAGAACGTACAGATGGTCGGCGGCGGTTACGTCGACGGCATCGTCGCCCATCCCGGGCAGCAGGGCCTGTTCTACGCCAAGACCGACGTCGGCGGCGCCTACCGCTACAATTCGTCGACCGGCACCTGGATCCCGCTGAACGACTGGACGCCGCAGGCCAACAACGACTGGATCGGCGTCGACAGCATCGCCGTCGACCCGAGCAACCCGAGCATGCTGTTCATGTCCGTCGGCGCCTACGACAGCTGGTCGTACGTGCCGGCCGGCGCGATCCTCGTGTCGTCGAACCAGGGCGCCAGCTTCACCGTGCACCAGATGCCGTTCCCGATGGGCTCGAACAACACGGGCCGCGACGCGGGCGAGCGCCTGCAGGTCGACCCGAACAACGGCAACGTGCTGTTCTACGGCACCCGCAACGACAACCTGCCGACGCCGTACAACAACGGCATGAACGGCCTGTGGACCAGTACCGACAAGGGCAGCACCTGGACCCAGGTCGCGGCCGGCAACGCGCCGCCGCTGTCCAGCAACGGCACCGGCGCCGGCATCGTCTTCACCGCGTTCTACAAGCCGTCGCTGTCGGGCGGCCGCACGCAGAAGATCTTCGCCGGCGTTTCCGACAGCCAGGCGCCGTCCACGCTGTACGTCAGCAACGACGCCGGCGCCCACTGGAGCGCCGTCAGCGGCGGTCCGGGCTCGACGCCGAGCGGCGGCATGTACCCGAACCACGGCCTGATCGGGCCGGACGGCAACCTGTACATCACCTACGGTAATTCTCCGGGGCCGTACGGCATGAGCAATGGCCAGGTGTGGAAGTACAGCGTCGGCACCGGCACCTGGACGAACGTCACGCCGCTGGTGCCGTCCGGTTCCGACACGTTCGGCTACGACGGCCTCGCGCTGGACGCCAAGAAGCCGGGCACGCTGATCGTCACGACGGTCGACCGCTACGGTGCCGGCGACACGATGTTCCGCTCGACCAGCGCCGGCAACACGGGCAGCTGGAACGACCTGAAGTCGAAGGCGACCTTCAGCTGGACGCAGTCGCCGTGGGCGCCGTGGGGCCATCCGACCGGCTTCCAGGGCTGGATGAATCCGGTGATCGACCCGTTCAACTCGAACAACGCGTTCTACGGCACGGGCGGCGGCATCTTCGGTACCACCAATCTCACCGCCGCCGACAGCGGCCAGGGCACCAGCTGGGCCGTCGCCGCCAAGGGCATCGAGGAAACCGTGCCGCAGACGATCATCTCGCCGACGTCGGGCGCGCCGCTGGCCGCCGCCATCGCCGACGTGTGCGGCTTCGTGTTCAACTCGCTGACGACGGCGCCGAATTCGATGATCTCCACGCAGAGCGGCACCGGCGTGCCCGGCGCCTGCACGTTCGGCAGCGGCATCGACTTCGCCCGCGGCAATCCGGCGAAGATGGTCCTCGTCGGCAGCAATCCGTACGCGAGCCCGGTGCCCGTCGGCGTCGTGACGACCAACGGCGGCTCCAGCTGGACCGCGTTCCCCAGCCTGCCGGCCGGCATGAAGAAGGGCGAAGGTTCGGTCGCGATCAGCTACGACGGCAGCACCATCCTCTGGTCGCCGCATACGGACGACAACCTGAATCCGGTCTACACGACGAACGGCGGCGCCTCATGGACGACGATCTCGTTCTGGGGCAATACGCTGCCGGTGGGCTCGAAAGTGCTGTCCGACGGTGGTCAGAACCTGTTCTACGCGTGGAAATCCGGCACGACCAACCTCTACGTCGGTAACAACAGCGGCAGCTGGTATCAGGCTCCGGCCCTGCCGGCCGCCCCGACGCAGGTCGCGACCGTGCCGGGCCGCGCCGGCGAGGTGTGGATGGTGGCCCCGAGCGGCATGTACAAGAGCACGAACTCCGGTTCGTCCTGGAACGCGCCGATCACGATCACCAACTACTTCGGCTATTCGTTCACGCCGACCTCCATCGGCTTCGGCAAGGCCGCGACGGGCGCCAGCTATCCGGCCATCTTCGCGGGCGGCCAGTTCAACGACGGCACGACGGGCATCATGCGCTCCACCGACGGCGGCGTGAACTGGGCGAAGATCAATGACGGCAACCACCAGTGGGGCGGCATCAGCCAGGTGGTCGGCGACATGCGCACCTTCGGCACCGTCTACCTGAACAGCGGTGGCGGCATGGGCCGGGGCATCATCTACGGCACGTCGGCGAACTGATGTCCACCCGGGCGCCGCGGCCACCTGGTCACGGTCCGGCGCCCGGTGTTATGCTGTTTCCCAGAATCATCAACCGGTGCGCCAGGCACCCGAAAGACCCATGAAACACATGCCGCTCGTTGCCGCCAGCCTGATGTTCGTCGCGGCGGGTGCCTCTGCCGCTTACTGGGGCATGCCGTGGTTCCGGGCACCGGTGCCGCCGGCCGCCGCGGTGGCCAGGACGGCGGCGCCGCCGTTGAGCATCGAGGCCGCCGCCGGATTGTTCGGCGGCCAACCGGTAGCCGCCGGCGCCACGTTCCAGCTGAAGGGCGTCATCGACGACGGTCCCGACGGGGTGGCGATCGTCGCCGCGGACGGCAAGCCGCCGCGGGCGCTCGGCGTCGGACAGGAAGCGGCGCCGGGTGTGACGGTGCGGGAGATCCACCGGACCTATGTGATGCTGAACGAAGGCGGCGCGGTCAGGCGGCTGGATCTGCCATCGAGTGCGATTGCCAGCCTGCAGATCGTCGCGGCCGCGTCGGACGACAGGAGCGATGCGCCCGGGCGCCTGTTGGCGCCGCCGGTGGCCAGGTCCGGCGGGGCGATGCCGCTGCCGGTCGCGAATCCCGCGATCGTCACACCGCCGGGCGAACCGCCGCCCCAGCTGCGGGGCATCCCGCCGGAGGTGATCGAGCGCCTCCGCGCGAGCAGGCCGTCCGGCGTCGGTCCCGGCGCGTGGGGCCCGCACCCGCGCACCTGAGCTACTGCGCGGCGCAGAAGATCGCGTCGTTGAGGTCCTGGTGCACCCAGGTGGTCGTCGCGCGGTCCAGCAGGGCCATCACGTCGCTCGCCGTCGGCGTAAGCGTGTGGTTGCCGTTGTCCCACCAGACCGTCGGGATGCCGTATCGGTGTGCGCCCTTGACAAAGTAAGCGGCGTGTTTCGTGCGCTCGGCCGCGTTGCCCTTGTCCGTGGACGCCCATTCGCCGATGACGACGGGGATGCCCTTGGCGACGAATTTCGTGTTCAGCCGCGCGAACAACTGGTCCAGTTCCGCCTGGCCCGCGAACACGCTCGTGCCGTTCTGGTCGCCGGCGAAGTTCCACGGGCGGTACGCGTGGCTGGACAGGGCGATCATCGGATCGGCGGGCAGGACGAGCGCATCGAGCTGCGCGTCGTCCGGCGCCGCCGCATAGGTCGGGATCATCACGAGCCGGCGCGCGTTGTTGCCGCCGGTGGCGCGGATCGCGGCGAGCGCGGCCGCGTCGAGCCGGTTCAGCACGTCGTAGTACTCGGCCTTGCCGACCCAGTCGTCGACGCCGTTCGGCGCGACGCGCGGCTCGTTCATCACTTCGAACACGAGATGGTGGTCGTAGCCGCCCAGGCGCGTCGCGATCTGCGTCCACAGCTTGACGAGCGTGTCCTTCGCGGCGGCCTCGTTGGCGGTGGTCGGCGCTTCCCAGCCGTTGTTGTGGTGGATGTTTACGATGACGGTCATGCCGTCGTCGAGCGCGTAGCGCGCCACTTCCTCCACGCGGTCCAGCCAGGCCGGATCGATGGTGCGCGCGCTGCCGCTCATGTGATCGTCCCAGCTGACGGGCAGGCGCAGCGTCGTGAAGCCGGCCTTGCGCACGGCGTCGACGAGCGCCTTCGTCGTCTTCGGGTTGCCCCAGTGCGTCTCGTCGGCGAGCGGGTCCGCCGTGTCGCCGTAGGCGTCCAGCGTGTTGCCGAGGTTCCAGCCCTGGCCCATCTCCTTGACGATGTCGGCGGCGCCGCGCACCCGGCACGACTTGCCGTTCTCGCTGCCGTTGCCCTGCGCGTCCGGCGCGGTCGCGAGGCTGGCGCAGAACGCGGTGCCGCCGGGCGGCGCGGCGACGGGCGGCACGTAGGCGCGGGCGCAGGTGGCGGTGTCGGCGGACGTGGTGGCCGGGGCGGGGACCTGCGCGGTGGGGGCAGGCGTGGCGGCGGACGAGCCGCCGCCGCCGCCTCCACAGGCGGCGAGGGACGCGCCGAGGGCAAGCGCGCCGGCGAGCGTGGACGTGAAACGGATCATGCGGGTCTCCTGGCGGCTGTCGGCTGTTGGCTGTTGGTCTGGTTGCGGTGCCGCCCGCCAAGGCTAAACGATGAGGGGCGCCGCGCGCAATGGCCGGCGCGGGGCGCGGCGATGTTTAGCGGCCGCGCGCGCAACGGGCGCCGTCTACGTCGTGCGCCGTGCGGCGCCCGGGTCCTGCTCCGCCGGCGGGTCGCCGGGTTCGTTGCGCACGATGGCGCGTACGTTCATGGCGGCCAGGCCCGCCTGCAGCGCGATCAGCGCCCAGGCGTCGTCGTGCACGCCCCACACGATCCACAGGACGTTGCTGGCGATGAAGGTCCAGAAGCCGACGACGCGCTTCTTCGCATGGCGCGCGCCGACGAGGAAGGCGGCCGCCAGCGTGACCGCCATCGCCGGCCATTGCAGCAGGTCCAGCAGCGTGTCGACATCCACTCAGGCGGCCTTCCTGCGCCGGGCGGGCGCCTTGTCGGCGGTGGCGCGCTTGGCGGCGGTCTTCGTCGCGGTCTTCGCGCTCGTCGACTTGGCCGCCGTCGTGCGCTTCGTGCTCGCACGCGTGCTCGCATGCGTGGCCGCGTGCGTGGCCGCGTGCGCGGGCGCCTTGCGCGCGCGCGGCGGCGGTGTTTCGTCGCTGTCCTCGTCGTCGGCGCGGTGCGCCGGCTTCCTCGACTTGCCCGGAGGCGGTTCGTCGTCGTCTTCGTCCGCGGCGGCCTTCGCCGGCTTCTTGCCCAGGCTGGCCTGCAGCAGCGACACGAGGTCGATGACGTTCGTCTTGGCCGGCTTCTCTTCCTCCGGCTCCGGTTCCGTCAGGGTCTTCGTCTGGTTGGCGGCGACTTTCTTCTCGATCAGCGCCAGCACGTCCTCGCGGTAGGTGTCGTGGTACTGCTGCGGCTTCCATTTCTCGCTCATGCCTTCCACGAGCGCCTTCGCCATCTGCAGTTCCTTGTCCGTGACCTGCGCGGCCTTCGAGTCCGCGGCCGGGATCTTCAGCTCGTCGACGGGGCGGATCTCGTCCGGGTAGCGCAGCGTGTTCAGCACGATGGTGTCGCCCACGCAGACGAGGGCGGCCAGGTGCTGCTTGACGCGGATGACGACGTTGGCGATGCCGATCTTGCCCACCTCGCGCAAGGTCTCGCGCAGCAGCGCATAGACCTTGTCGCCGCCCTTGCCCGGTGCCAGGTAGTAGGGCTGTTCGTAGTAGATCAGCGGGACCTGCTCGGCATTCACGAAGGCGAGGATGTCGATGGTCTGCGTCGCTTCCGGATTCGCGCGCCGCAGGTCTTCGTCGGACAGCACGACGTATTCGCCGTCCCGGTATTCATAGCCCTTGACGATGTCGTCCCACGAGACTTCCTTGCCGGTCGCCTTGTTGTAGCGCTTGAAGCCGATCGGCGCGAAGTCGCGCCGGTCGAGCATCGTCAGGTCGAGCCCCTGGTCGCTCGCCGCCGGATACATCTCGACCGGGATGTGCACCAGCCCAAAGCTGATCGCACCCTTCCACATGCTTCTCGCCATGATCGGTTCCTCGTGGTTTATTCGCCCACCGACCCCGTGATCGGCAGCACGACGCCGGTGACGTAGCCCGAGCACACGTTCGAGGCCAGGTAGACGTAGGCCGGCGACAGTTCTTCCGGCTGGGCCGGGCGGCCGAACGTCGTGCTCTGGCCGAACTTGGTGATGTCTTCCGGCGACTGGTCGGCCGGGTTCAGCGGGGTCCACACGGGGCCCGGCGCGACGGCGTTCACGCGGATGCCCTGGTCCAGCAGGTTCGCCGCGAGCGACATCGTGAACGCGTGGATGGCGCCCTTCGTCGTCGAGTAGTCGAGCAGCTTCTTGGAGCCCTTCAGGCCCGTCACGGAGCCCGTGTTGATGATCGCCGCGCCCCGCTTCATGTAGGGCAGGCAGGCCTTCGCCATGTGGAAGTAGCCGTAGATATTCGTGCGCATCGTCTCGTCGAAGCGGTCTTCCGTCAGGTCGAGCAGCGATTCGGCGTGTTCCTGGAACGCGGCGTTGTTGACGAGGACGTCGAGGCGGCCCCACTTGGCGACGACCTGGTCGACGGCCTGCTGGCAGAATTCCATGTCCTTCACGTCGCCCGCGATCGTGATGCATTTCTGGCCTTCCGCCTCGATGTAGCGCTGGGTCTCGGCCGCGTCCTCGTGCTCGTTCAGGTACAGGACCGCGACGTCGGCGCCTTCGCGCGCGAACAGCAGCGCGACGGCGCGCCCGATGCCGGAATCGCCGCCCGTGACGATGGCGACCTGGCCTGCCAGCTTGCCGCTGCCCTTGTAGTGCTCGGCCATGAATTTCGGCTTGAGCTCCATCCGGGCTTCCAGGCCCGGCTTCGCCAGGTGCTGGGCGGGGAAGTCGCCGCTGGGCTGGTGGATGCCCGTTTGCGCCGCATTGCTCCCGTCCTTGCCGCTGCCCGGGTCACCCTTCTGCATGCTGGCGTCATGCTGATCCTGGCGGTTCTGGATCGCCTTCTGCTTGTTCGCTGCGTCGTCCTGTATTGCCATGGTGCCCTCCTTGTGCATGATTCCGCCAGTATTCCCGGCCGCCGGCGGCGCTGACGGTGCGCTTCCACACATTGCGAGCATTTGCTAGGCGTTACAGGTGCTTTGTGGCAAACTTGTTAGCGTAACAAAGGATTTCAGGGGGTGGATCATGATGCACGAGAGCGAAGGTGAAGCAGGGCGGACCGGGGTGTATCTGAGTCCGGTGGCGCAGCGTCGTGCCGAGTTCGGGGAGGCGTGCGGGTCGATGTTCGTGCGCCTGCACCTGGCCGACAGCGCCGACGTCGCAGCGAGCCTGCTGGCGCGCGCGCAGCCGGACCTGCTCGTCATCGACCTCGACCGCTTCGAGCCCAGCATCGACGCCGACGCGCTGGGCGACCTCGTCGAGCGCCGGGCCGGCCTGCCCATCCTGCTGCTGTGTCCGTTCGCCGGCGCCGCCTGGTTGCCCGCGCTGATGACCCGCGGACCGCTGAACTACGCCGTCACGCCCCTCGACGCCGCCGCGCTGCGTGCGGCCGTCGGCGCGCGCCTGGCTTCGCCGGAGGCACAGTCCGGCGACGCGTCCCACCTGCGCGCCCTGGTCGACCTGCGCGCCCGTGTGCAGGCCGCGGTGGACGAGGCGGAGGATGCGCACCACTTGGCCGAATCGCTGTGCGCCGCGCTGTGCGCGTGGCCGGGCGTGCTGCACGCCGGCGTGTTCCTGCTCCGCGACGGCAACGATTTGCAGCTGGCCGCGCAACAGGGGCCCGACGGCCTGCTGCTCGGCGCGCTGCTGCAGCGCACCGACCGCCTGCTGCAGGCGCCACTGCGTCACGCGTTTCCGGGCCTGCTGGCGGCGGCCGGCGGCAGCGCCGTTCTCATCGAGGCGCCGGAACAGTCGGGCGAACCCGCGCTGGCGGACGGCTTGCGCGCGCACGGCGTCGCGATGGTGCTGGGCCTGCCGATTCCGCCGGACGGTCCCGGCGCCCCGCGCGGCGCCTTGTCGCTGCTGTTCGGGGCGGCGCGCGAGTTCGGCGCCGACGAGTGGGCGACCCTGGTTGACGTCGCGCGCATGGCCGCGCTGGGCCTGCGCCTCGCGGCCATGGCGGAGGAAAACGACCAGCTGCTGGCGCGCCTGACATACCTCTCGACGACGGATGCGCTGACCGGCGTGGCCAACCGCCGCCACGGCGAGGAATTGCTGGAGAAGGAAATCAAGCGCGCGCGCCGCTACCGCGTGCCGCTCGCGCTGCTGTCGTTCGACATCGACCGTTTCAAGGCGGTCAACGACACCTACGGCTATCCCGTCGGCGACGTGGCGCTGCGCACCGTGGCCGACACCGCGCGCGCCGTGCTGCGCGCCAGCGACATCCTGGTGCGCTCGGGCGGCGAGGAATTCCACATCATCGCGCCGCATACGAGCGCCATCGACGGCCTCAGGATGGCGGAAAAGGTGCGCGTGGCGATCGAGCAGGCCGACATCCCCGGCTGCGACCACGTGACGGTGAGCCTCGGCGTGGCCCAGCTGGGCGAGCAGGAGAGCGGCGACTCGCTGACGCAGCGCACCGACGCCGCCCTCGCGCGCGCCAAGCGGTCCGGCCGCAACTGCGTCGAACTGGCGATGCAGTGAGCGATTGCGAGCAGCGCCACCCTTGCGTGAGCTCAGCGGCCGTCGCTTTTTGCGCACAGCCAATGCCCGGGATGCCCTCGCACGACACGACTCGTGATTGCAAGCAAATCCCAGCTGTGGCAGGATGGAACCAAGGTTTCAGGAAAAAGGTGGATATCATGCCGCGCCCCAGCACTCTCATTATCTTGTTGTCAACCGTCGTCCTGGTGGCCCTCGGCTTCGCCGCCGCCGCACCGGCCGGCATCGCCCTGGCGCTGACGTTCGAACTGGCCGCGGTCAAGCGCGCCGCCGACCGCGAGCGCGCCCTGCGTCCGGCCCGCGTCGCCCGCCCGCTGCGCCGCCGCCGCTGAGCGGCGTCCGCCGCGGTCCGCCGTGCCGACCGGTCCTTGCGACCGGCCGGGCAGGCGGACGTCCCCGTGCCTCTTCCCTGGCCGCCATGCGCGGCCGTCTGCCGGCGTCGCTCTCCCGGCATCTCGTCCGCGCCTCGGCTCACGCCTGCTTGCGTGTCCCGTCCTGGCGCTTGGACGGTTCGCCCAGGCGGATCGGCGCCGCCTTGTCCGGGTACAGTGCGCGCACGCCTTCATAGGCCTGGGCGACGGCCGCCATGTCGGCCGCTTCATTCCCCGTCATCGTCAGCGTGCGCGTGACGTCGATGATCTTCCTGCCGTAGTCGAACGAGACGAGCAGCACCGGCACGTCGGCGGCCAGCGCGATGCGGTAGAAGCCGCTCTTCCAGTGCGGACGGTAGCTGCGCGTGCCTTCCGGCGTGATGGCCAGCCAGAACCATTTCGACGCGCGCATCGTCTGCGCGAGGCGCACGATCGCGCCCTGCGGCGAGCTGCGGTCGACGGCGACGCCGCCCCAGTAGCGCATGACGGGGCCCATCGGGCCGCGGAACAGCGAATCCTTGGCGAGCCAGCGGAACTGCAGGCCGAGGGCCCACTTGGCCAGCAGGCCGACGAAGAAATCCCAGTTCGACGTGTGCGGATACACGACGGCGATGCCGTGCGGGCCGGGCAGGGGCTTGAAGTACAAGTTCCAGCCGATCGCGTTCAGCATGCGCAGGGCGGTGCGCTGGCCCCAGGTCGGCATTGCCTCGGGGCGCATCAGGTATTCGTCCATGGTGTCTCCATACGGGCCGTCTCCGAGCAATATCGATTGCGTCTCGGAAAGCAAGCCGGGCATTTTATAGCGCTGCCAGGCACCGGACAAGCGAAAAAACTGGAAGCGTTGCGGTCCCGTCGGTATCATCCTTGCCTCTCAATCAAGGATTTTCAAGATGGACATCACGATTTTTCACAATGCCCGCTGCGGCACGTCGCGCACGACCCTGGAAGCGATCCGCGCCAGCGGCGCCGAACCGCGCGTGGTCGACTATCTGGCGCAGCCGCCGGCGCGGGACGATCTGAAGGACATGATCGCCCGTGCGGGCTTGACGGTGCGCGAGGCGGTGCGCAGCAAGGAAGCCCTGTTCACGGAACTCGGCCTGGACGACCCGGCGACGACCGACGACGCGCTGCTGGACGCCATGGTCGCCCATCCCATCCTCATCAACCGTCCGTTCGTCGTGACACCGAAGGGCGTGCGGCTGTGCCGGCCGTCGGAGCTGGTGCGCGAGATATTGTAAAACGCCTGGCAGAAGCCTCTGGTTTCTCTGGAGGTCACAGCTGGGTACACTGGGCTGGTCCGGTCGTGCGCTGTCGGGGCAGGAGCGGACACAGCAACACCGTGTTTGATTGATCTGTGAGGGAACCTGAGATGACTCCAGCCGAGTTTGTAACGCACTGGCGGATCGAAAAGGACGAGTTGCTCGATTTATTCATGGGGACCGGTAGTGAAGCATTGGTCTCGCAAAAAATCTCATCGATGGGCCTTAGCGAACAGCAGACGGTCGTACTACGTGACGTGCTGAACCTGGTTTTAACCGAGACGTTTTACACCCTACTACTTGGCCTCGATGGCGTTGCGAGCATCGGCGGCGTCCAACATAGCTATCGTGTGCTCGATGAGGACGGTGATCTCCTTTGTGGTGATGGCCGCGTCGAGACTGAAGCGTACGCCCAGTTACACGCTGACGGCTAGCGAACGGCCGCTTCGGATCCAGGCCGTGTAAAAACAAAGGCAGAACGCTGGGCCTCTAGAACCTGGTTGAGATTAGTTTCAGCACGCGACGGGCGCCCCAGTCGCGCCACACCTTCTTCTCAGTCTTCCAGGCAAGGTGATCAAAATAATTGCCCGGAGTGGGCCATATAGTTGTCGAGTCCCGTTTGATCGTAAATGCGTTTGACGAATAATTCTGGGCGCGTTTTCTGCCATTCCTTGAGCGCCAGGATGGGCGTTTTACTACCGATGGCGCGTTGTGGGATGTGGTGGTTGTACAGCTTCAAATAGTTCAGCAAAGTGACTTGCAGGTCGGCCCGGCTATCGAAACGGGTCTGCTGCAGTAATTCGTTGATGCGCCCGTTGAAGCGCTCAACCATGCCATTGGTTTGTGGGTGGCGCGGCGGTGCCAGACGATGCTCGGCAGGCAAGGCTGCGCAGGCCACGTCGAATGCGTGTTTGCCGCTGGGCTTCTTGTCTTTGGTGGTGAAGCGGTCGGTGAATTGCGAGCCGTTGTCCGTGAGGATTTTGCTGATCTTGATCGGCGAAGCCAACTTTAGACGGCGCAGGAAATCGACGCTGCTGGTCTCGGTCATGTCGCTGTAGATGTGCATGAAGACCCAGCGCGTGGCGCGGTCGATAGCGACGAACAGGTAGCGGCGTGAGGTCTCGTCCGGCATCTGCGGCAGGTACTTGATGTCGATGTGGATGAATCCCGGCTCGTAGTCCTTAAAGGTCTTCTTCGGTCCGATTGTTTCGCCCTCGGACTTCGGGATTACATCCTCCAGGCGCGCCATGCGTTCGCGCTTGAGCAGACGGGCGATGCCGGATCTCGACACATCGGCATTGATGTATTGTTTTGTGACGAACAGCAGGTCGTCGAGTGGCAGGTAGAGCGACTGGCGCAGTGCCAGGACGATGGCTTCCTGCGCCGCGCTCAGGGTCGTATGCAGCGTGTGCGCACGGTGGGAGCGGTCTTGCACATCCTCGCGGCCCAGCCACTTTTGTGCCGTTGCCCGCGTGACGTTGAAGACCTTGGCCGCTTCCCTGGAAGAGAGGCCGGAATCCTTGATCTCCTGTCGAATTTTCGGGGTGGTACGGGCTTGCGGGTGAATGCGTGAACTCATGCTGCCAACTGCTCCTGGTGCGATTGAATGCCGGGACTGCTGAACCCAGCAATCAACTCGCCGAGCATAGCCTTTGCACGAAACAAAGGCCAGCTACGGCGTGGAACATGATCACACGAAACTAAACAGTTACTTGCGGGATGAGGATGATCGCGTTCAATCTTGAGTTTAAGAAACGCTGCGGCAGAACTTAAAAGATTTCCCGATAGAAATAACGTTCATTTGCTGAATTATTCTCAAGCCCCACTATCGGCCCTGATGCGCACATTTTCAGGGTTAAAATTTAGCGAAAAAGGAGGTTGTATGACTGCCAAAGATGAGTACGAACGTATGGGTAAATTCATCTATGGCGCATGCCGTCATGGAGGCAATGTGGCGGATGTCCACAACTGGATGGCCGACGATCTTGGGGTTGCACGTCCAGATATGAGTGAGGATACTGTGCCAGCTGGTCTGTACACCGCATTTTTTTCCAAATACGTCAGCGACGACGAATTTCAGGCGAATTTCGAGCGCTTTGTGGAAACATTAAAGGCTCGCAACGCATGACGGCTTCTATAAGGAGTACTCCTCAGCGGTTATTGCTAACTCCTTTATCCAATGCACAGGAACAATGACCATTCGCTCCGCTTTCAGCGACTGCTTGCCTTCCATATTCAGATCGATTTCGATGCGATCATCGACCTACGTATTGACTGGCCACCGCGATAGCGCCCGAACGCTTGGTCATCGCGTTCGATGTACAGGCCGTCCGGGCCAAGACGTCTGTCTTGCACGTCGGTTTGCAGAGGATACTGAAGCATTAGATATTCCGCAGTTTGCCCTTCATCCGCTTGGAATGCCAAATCACCATGGCATCGCCTCCCGAACGACACCTTGTTCTTGGCAAGCTCGTTATTAATCTTCTTAGCTCTCTCGTACCTCGTGATTTATCGAAACGTCTGCTTCTGGGCCAGGCTGTGTAAAAACTTAGGTCCAGGTAAACGGAACCGGCCCGGTAAACGTTGAGCAAGTACCTCATCAATACGGATGCGACATGAAGCGCTTTATCGAAGGCGAGGATCGAGGACAAGGTACGCCGCTGCCCGAGCTCCTGGACGATGATGTAGCTGAGGACAATCCAGCTTTTAGCAATCTCTTAGAGTGAACCGTAGGAGGGAACTTGATAATTCGACATGCATCCTGTAGCTGTGGCCAACTGTCGGCCCGCGCCACTGGCGAACCTGTTCGCATTTCGGTCTGTCACTGTCTGGCTTGTCAGCGCCGCACGGGCAGCGTCTTCGGCCAGCAAGCGAGGTTCCTGCGTGAGGACGTGACCGTCACCGGTGAATCGACCGAGTACGCCCGCGTGGGGGACGAGGGGCCGGGCGCCAGGTTCCATTTCTGCCCGCAATGTGGCTCGACGGTGTACTACGACATCGTGGGGTTGGAGGACTACCTGGCCATTCCCGTAGGCGCTTTTGCCGATCCGGACTTTCCACCCCCGACGGTTTCCGTGTATGAGGAGCGGATGCACAAGTGGGTAGTACCTCCTGCGGACGCTGAACACATTCCCTGACATTGTTGGCGCACCTTTGGAGGCACGTAGCCGCCGTGTGATGGTGCTCGGGGCGATAGTGTGAGGAGCTCCGGCTATAGGATAGAAGCAGACATTGCATTGCCAGTTCGAATAGGGAGATGCATTTGAAACATAACCACTCTCTGTATTTGCTCATGCTTGCATCTGCAAGCCCGCTGGCTTATGCGCACGGAGAGGAAGTTCTAACGTCGATCTACGCCGAGCTTGCGTCGATTGTGCTATGCGTCACGTTGTTATTCATTTGGCGCCGAGCGAAGCTTTATCGTGTGATTGGCGTGGTTCCGTACGGATGCTCGACCGTGGAGCGTCGGATCCGCATGGCGTCAGGGCTTTGTTCGAGGCACGTCTGCATATCCTCAAGTACGGCCTGGTGCTCCCAGCGCGTTACTCGCCGATTCGTGCTCGGAGTGCACTTTTCCTTGAGTGGGCATCCATGCCTGGCCTGCCGGACAACGGTACTCGTTCTTTTGCGGATCGTAAATGAAATCCGCCTTGTCGAATCGCCCGTCGGCCTTGGCGCCAGAGGTCTTCGTCGGTGGCACCAGCACAAAGATTCCGACCTCGTGACATGCGAGGATTTCTTCACCCTTGAAATAGCCGCGGTCGGCAATAGCGGTCAGTATGGGCGTGCCGATCACCGTGCGCGCCTTCTTGGCCATACCGGACACGCGCCTGAAAGCGCACGGACCACTTGTCCGTGCGCTTTCAACGACTTTCCGATCAGCGCTGCCGTCAGAGCGGCTTGCTGATCCCGGCCGACCGCGGGACGCGTTTCTGTTCCCGGCGCAGCACGACATTCTGGATGACGCTGACACCAGACGATGCTGCCCAGTACAGGCCAAGGCCGGCCGACATCTTCCACATGAAAATGGCCGTGATGGCTATTTGCACCGCAACCATTAAGGTTGACGGTGCGTTTGAGGCGGACGGGACGTAATACGTTGCGATACCCGTGAGCAGTAGCACGATGGCTGTCAGCGCCACGTCAAACGACGCCAGGTTCCTCATCCATAGAAAAGATCCACCTGCCGCGCTTGCGTTGCTGACCGTCTTGTAGAGCACGCCAAAGATCGGCAACTGAACCAATGTGCCGACGATGCTGGACCGGTCGACCACGTGCGCGCCGTTCTGCCTATATAGCTTCGAAATGGCCGCGAACATCGCCTGCGGATCGTGCTTCAGGCGTTCCCTGATCACGTCGACCTGAGGCTGAAGGTTCCGGATTTTTCGTTGGTTGCTGAGCATTTTGCGGGACAGGTGCAGAGTCAACGGCAGCAGGGCCAACCGTACCGTAAGGGCGAGAAGCAAAATAGCCCATCCCATATTGCCCGCGAAAAGTGAAGCAAGCGAGGACATCAATCCGTCAAGAAATTCGTTCATGTACATCCCAAATAAGCCAAGGTAAATAACCTGTGAATTCTGGCAATGATTATAACGACCCCAATACTCAGTGCTTTTCGAATTTTTGGAACGTTTAGTTCAGTTTTTCCGCAGCTTGGCAGTAGGCGACGACCGGGACCCATACGCCCTGATCGCATTCATGATGAGGTTGCCGATGACGAAGGCCGTGCCCGCGTTCGGCAGGTCGATCTCGTAGCTCGACTGGTCCGAGGCTTTGCTGCCTTTTTCGCTTTCCTGGCTTCTCGTCAAATTCACAATGTTGATTAAAAAAGTTAATTAAACGTTACACTTTCGTGAGATAATCGTCCCGCTCGCAGGGACCGGTCGGGCCGGCAGTCCAGCCACTGCACCGAATCATCTTATGGAGAAATTATGGCAATTGACGTGTACCTGCAAATCGACGGCATCAAAGGCGAATCGGCGGACGACAAGCACCGCGACTGGATCGAGTGCAGCTCGGTTCACTGGGGCATCACCCAGCCCAAGAGTGCGACCACTTCGACCGGCGGCGGCCACACCGCCGAGCGCGCCGATCTGCAGGACGTCATGTTCACCAAGCTGGCCGATATCTCGACGCCGATCCTGCTGCAGACTTGCGCAGTCGGTAAAACGATTCCTCGCGCTAAATTCGAATTCATGCGCGCCGATGGGAATGGCGATCGCGTCAAATATTTCGAAATCGAACTGGAAAACGTGCTGATCGGCATGATCTCCCCGGGCGTACACGCTGGCGACATCTTGTCTGAAAACGTCAGCTTGAAATTCTCCAAGGTGAAATGGCGTTACACCCAGCAGAAAGTCGCCGGCGGCGCGGGCGGAGGCACCTCCGGCGGCTGGGACCTGGCGACCAATAAGATCGTCTGAGCCAGGGTGCCCCATGGCCAGACCATTGTTCAAGAGCGCTTGGGCGGCCTTCATGGCCGTGCGCCTTCCCGTGGCCGACGTCGGCCGCAAGATCGGCGGCGCGGTCCAGAAGAATACCGACATGCCGGTCGGCGGATTCCAGAACGCCTGTCCGATCCGCATGAGCTATGTGTTGAACCACACCGGCTTCCCAATTCGCAAGAGCTCGCGCTATGCCATGGTCAGCGGCGCGGGCAATCTGCAATACCTGTACCGCGTCAATGACATGATGAACTACCTGGAAGAGACCTTCGGCAAGGCCGACAAGATCGTGAGGTCTCCCAAGACCTCTGATTTCGCCGGCCTTCAAGGCATCATCGTCATCAAGGGCAGCGGCTGGGCGAATGCACGTGGCCACGTCACGCTGTGGGATGGCGCGGTGTGTTCGGATACCTGTCATCTGATGAATGATCCGGAAAACCATGGCTTCATTCCCGACATCGGTTCGCTGTGGGTGCTCAAATGAAGCCGGTCTTCGCGGCCGCCGCGGCTGGCGCGTTGTTCGCCTGCGCGCTGGGTGCGCGGGGAGCGGAGCAGTCCGCTGCGCACGTAACCGGGCAGAAAACCGGCCCGGCCCGCGACGGCGCCCCGATGACGGCCAGCTATTCGCAAAAGGACTTGTTGAAAAATTGGGCCTTGAGCGCGTGCCTGGCAACCGTAGCGACCGATCCGGCGCTGCGCGCGGACGCCAACGCCACCGCCAGCGCGTACATGGAGTTCGGCCATCAAGCGCCCGAGGCCTATGCCGGCTTGCGCGAGCTGGCAGAGAAATACGCCGCGCGCAACTACAGCGGCTCGGTCGAAGGACGGTTCGATACCATGAAGTGCATCGACCTGTTCCATAGCCGCGAGCTGAACAGCTTGGCCACCAGGCTGGCCAAGCCGTCCAAGGCACGTTAACACACGACGGTGATGACCGCGTGGCGTCACGTGGTCAGGTTTATTTTCCTAATCCTGTGCGTTTTGATTTGCATCATCCATTTTTCCGCCTGCCTTTCCTAACATCAAACCGACGGCCGTGGTGTCGCACACCGGCACACAAAGCGCCGCCGTCGCCGTTCCGACAGGAGAGAGTTATGGGAAAAATGATGAAAGCCGCGGTGGTCCGGGCATTCGGCCAGCCGCTGCATATCGAGGATGCGCCGATACCGACACCCGGTGAGGGACAGATTCTCGTCAAGATCGAGGCATGCGGCGTCTGTCATACGGACCTGCACGCGGCCGAGGGCGACTGGCCCGTCAAACCGAATCCGCCGTTCATACCCGGCCACGAAGGCGTGGGCTACGTCGCCGAGGTCGGTCCGGGCGTCAAGCACGTCAAGGCCGGGGACCGCGTGGGCATTCCCTGGCTGCATTCGGCGTGCGGCCACTGCACGCATTGCCTGGGCGGTTGGGAAACCTTGTGCGAGGCGCAGCAGAACACCGGCTACTCCGTCAACGGCGGCTTTGCAGAATACGCGCTGGCCGATGCCGACTATGTCGGCCACCTTCCCGGCAATATCGGTTTCGTCGACATCGCCCCGATCCTGTGTGCCGGCGTCACGGTGTACAAGGGACTGAAGGTCACCGATACCAAGCCGGGTGACTGGGTCGTCATTTCGGGTGTCGGCGGGCTCGGCCACATGGCCGTCCAGTATGCGCGGGCGATGGGCCTGAACGTGGCGGCCGTCGACGTCGACGACGCGAAGCTCGCGTTGGCCCGCCACCTGGGCGCTGCGCTTACCGTGAATGCGCGCGACCAGGATCCCGCGGCCGTCATCAAGCGCGACATCGGCGGCGCGCATGGCGTGCTGGTCACAGCCGTGTCGCCCAAGGCGTTTTCGCAGGCCCTGGGCATGGTACGCCGCGGCGGCACCGTGTCGTTGAACGGCCTGCCGCCGGGCGATTTTCCGCTGCCCATTTTCGACATGGTCCTGAACGGCATCACCGTGCGCGGTTCGATCGTCGGCACCCGGCTGGACCTGCAGGAATCGTTGACCTTCGCGGCCGAAGGCAAGGTCAAGGCCACCGTGTCGACGGACAGCCTCGACAACATCAACGACATCTTCGAGCGCATGCGCCGCGGCGCAATCGAGGGCCGTGTGGTCCTCGATTTCGGCGCGGGACGGTAACACCCGCCGGTCCGTCAGTGCTGGCAGGCGCCTATGTCGACGGGCTCCTTCGGCGGGCGCGTCTTGCCGTAGAAGTCAGGGCCCGTGTCGCCCTCCGGCAAGCCCTTGCCGATCGCCGGCGAGTCCTGCGCGAGGCTGAAATCCGGCGTGCCGTCGCGCGTGTACGCGACGAAATGGGGCTCGGCGGCCACCGTGCCGCTGTGCGTCATGCCCTCGGCCAGTTGCCAGTCGCCGTCCGGGTTGCCGAACACGAGGTTGTTGCGGTAGGTGTTGTGGGGCCCCGTTGCCCCCTGTTCCATGATGCCGCGGCGGTTGTCGTACACGATGTTGTTGACCACCCGCGTGTGGTCGTTCGGTCCCTCGGTATGATAAAAATCGCCGCCGCCCACGAGGATGCCCGTGTTCGACGCCGTCACCGTATTGTTGACGACGACGACGTCGTGCGCGTCGTGCCACAGGTGGATGCCGGCCTCCGAGATGCGGTAGACGACGTTGTTGCGGATCGTGGCCGGCGTGTTCACATAGATGCCTTGCACCCAGCGGCAGCCGGGCGGGCCGATGTCGTGCACGCTGTTGCCGATGACTTCGGAATGCGAGCCCTTGTAAAAACTGTCGACGCCGATGCCGGAGCCGCCCGTGCTCGTGCACGGCACGGTGATGGCGACGTGGTGGACGTGGTTGCCGACGATGCGGTCGTACGACCCGCCGCTGTAGATGCCCGTCGTCCAGCGGATGCCGGCGCTGGGGTCCGGACCGTCGAGCCCGGGACTGCCGTCGACGTCGAAGCCTTCGATGTCGACATAGCTGGCGCGGTTGTCCCAGCCCAGCGCCGCCGTCGAGACGGGCGGCGGCACGATGTGCGCGCGCCAGCGCTCGGTGGCGCGGAACACGATGCGGGCGTTGGCGCGACCGTCGATGGTCGTGCGGAAGCCGCCGTAATACGTGCCCGGCAGGGCGTTGACGATGGTGCCCGGTGTGACGAGCTGGGCCGCGCGCGCCAGCGAGCGCAGCGGCGCGGCGCGGGTGCCGGGATTCGTATCCAGGCCGTCCGGCGCGACGTACAGCTCGGTGGGGACGACTTCCGGCGCGACGGTGACGGCGGGCGCCTCCTTCATCGTGCAGGCGGCGCACAGGGCGCAGAACAGCAGGCACAGCAGGCTGCGCAGGAAGTGCAGGTGGCGCAGCGGTGCGCCTTGCGGGGCGGGGCGGATCGATGTCATGGCGGGCACGGAACGGTCGCTAACGGCGCAAGTTTGCCGGACATGTCGGCCGGCGCGGCTGCCTGCCTCAATCGAACGTTTGATGCCGCTTAAACCGGACGGCATGAGGCGCCGGCGGTGCGCCATGAGTTGCTGCGCCGCATGAGATTCCCATCATTTTGACATCAGGAAATCGCGGATGGTATAGTCGTCGGACTGCGATTGGTAACGTTTCCAATCGCGCGGCGCATACCAACAACGGGAGATACGATGACGACGAGACGAGACGCAATGCGGCTGCTGGGTGCCGCGACCCTGGCGGGCGGGCAGATGGCCGCGGCGGGCCGGACGGCGGCCGCGCCCGCGGCCGTGCCCCCGCCAGGCGCCGGCGCGGCGGCCGGATCGGGCACCGGCTGGCAGGTGGTCACGTCCGCGCCGGGCGCCGACCGGTTCGCCGCGCGTCCGCTGGACGCGTTCGCGCCGGCCGGCCAGCCGCCGGAGACGGACATCGACGTCTTCGTCGACACCTCCAAACGGTTCCAGGAAGTGTTCGGCTTCGGCGGCGCCGTCACGGACGCCGTCGCCGAAGTGCATGCGCGGCTGGCGCCGGCCGCGCAGCAGGCCTTCCTGGCCGCCTGTTTCGACCCGCGCGCCGGCCTGGGCTACAGCGTCCTGCGCACGACGATCCACAGCTCCGACTTCGGCAGCGGCAGCTACACGTACGTGAGCGACGGCGACCGCACGCTCGCGTCGTTTTCCATCGCCCACGACCTGAAGCTGCGCGTGCCGCTGCTGCGCGCGGCGCTCGCGGCGGCGCGCGCGCATGGTACGGACGTGCGCGTGTTCGCCAGTCCCTGGAGCGCGCCCGCCTGGATGAAGTCGAACGGCAGCATGACGGGCGGCGGCAGCCTGCTGCCGGCCTACCGCGACACGTGGGCGCGCTACGTCGTCAAATTCGTGCAGGCGTACGAACAGGCCGGCGTGCCGCTGTGGGGCCTGACGGTGCAGAACGAACCGATGGCCAAGCAGGCGTGGGAGTCGATGATCTTCAGCGCGGAAGACGAAACGCGCTACCTCGCCGACCACCTGGGGCCGGCGCTGCGCGCGGCCGGCCTGGGCGCGAAGAAGATCATCGTGTGGGACCACAACCGCGACCTGCTGCCGCAGCGCGCCGCCCACGTCCTGTCCGACGCGAAGGCGCGGCCTTACGTGTGGGGCGTCGGCTACCACTGGTACGAGACGTGGGCGGGCGGGGAACCCATGCACCGCAACGTCGCCGCCGCGCATGAAGCGTGGCCGGACGTGAACCTGTTGATGACGGAAGGCTGCATCGAGAAATTCGATCCCACCCGCCTGCAGGACTGGGCCAACGGCGAACGGTATGCAAGCCAGATGATCGCCGACCTGAACGCCGGCTGCGTGGGCTGGGTCGACTGGAACATGCTGCTCGACAGCCGGGGCGGCCCGAACCACAAGCACAATTACTGTTTCGCGCCGCTGCACGCGGGCGATGACGGCCGGCTGGTGTTCACGCCCATCTACACCGCCATCGGCCATTTCAGCCGCTACATCCGCCCCCGCGCGCGCCGCGTGAGCGCCGCGACGAGCCGCAGCACATTGGACGCGACGGCGTTTCGCAACGCCGACGGCAGCCTCGCGGTGGTCGTCATGAACCGCAGCGACCGGCCGGTGCGCTACCGGCTGTTCGTCGACCGGCGCGAAGTGGCGGTGGAGATTCCGGCGCGGGGGCTGCAGACCGTCGTCGGCTGACGTCCGGCTGCCGTCGCGTACGACATCGCGCATCTCCAGCAGGATCGCCGCACTTCAGTTACATTGTGCGGCACGCCCTGTCCTATGGCCAGGTCGCGCCGCCCGGCCTTGAATTGGCGTTCCGTATCCACAGGAGATAGTGATGAGCCGTAAGACCCCCATCGAGCGTTACCGCAACATCGGCATCAGCGCCCACATCGATGCCGGCAAGACCACCACCACGGAACGCATTCTGTTCTACACCGGCGTCAACCACAAGATCGGCGAGGTGCACAACGGCGCGGCGACGATGGACTGGATGGAGCAGGAGCAGGAACGCGGCATCACGATCACCTCGGCCGCGACGACGGCGTTCTGGAAGGGCATGGGCGGCACAATGCCGGAGCACCGCATCAACATCATCGACACGCCGGGCCACGTCGACTTCACGATCGAAGTCGAGCGCTCGATGCGCGTGCTGGACGGCGCCGTCATGGTCTACGATTCCGTCGGCGGCGTCCAGCCGCAGTCGGAGACCGTGTGGCGCCAGGCGAACAAGTACAAGGTGCCGCGCATCGCCTTCGTCAACAAGATGGACCGCGTCGGCGCCGACTTTTTCCGCGTCCAGCAGCAGATCCACGACCGCCTGAAGGGCAATGCCGTGCCGATCCAGATCCCGCTCGGCGCGGAAGAGCACTTCGAGGGCGTGATCGACCTCGTCAAGATGCGCGCGATCCGCTGGGACGACGCCAGCCAGGGCGTGCGCTTCGCCTACGAGGACATCCCGGCCGACCTGGTGCCGGTCGCGGAAAAATGGCGCGAGACGATGATCGAAGCGGCGGCCGACGCCACGCCCGAGCTGACGGAAAAATACCTGAACGGCGAGGCGCTGACGGAAGACGAGATCAAGGCCGCGCTGCGCGCGCGCACGATCGCGGGCGAGATCGTCCCGATGCTGGCCGGCTCCGCCTTCAAGAACAAGGGCGTGCAGGCGATGCTGGACGCGGTTGTCGAGTACCTGCCGTCGCCCGTCGACGTGCCGGCCATCGCGGGCCACGACGAGGACGACCGGCCGCTCGAACGCCACCCGTCGGACGACGAGCCGTTCTCCGCGCTCGCCTTCAAGATCATGACCGACCCGTTCGTCGGCCAGCTGACGTTCTTCCGCGTCTATTCGGGTGTCGTGAATTCCGGCGACACCGTGTACAACCCGACCAAGGGCCAGAAGGAGCGCCTGGGCCGCATCCTGCAGATGCACGCCAACGAGCGCAAGGAGATCAAGGAGGTGTTCGCGGGCGACATCGCCGCCGCCGTCGGCCTGAAGGCCGTCACCACGGGCGACACGCTGTCCGACCCGGACAAGGTCATCGTGCTGGAAAAGATGGCGTTCCCGGAACCCGTGATCTCGCAGGCCGTGGAGCCGAAAACGAAGGCCGACCAGGAAAAGATGGGCGTCGCCCTGTCGCGCCTGGCGCAGGAAGACCCGTCGTTCCGTGTGCGCACGGACGAGGAATCGGGCCAGACGATCATGTCCGGCATGGGCGAGCTGCACCTCGAGATCCTCGTCGACCGCATGAAGCGCGAGTTCGGCGTCGAGGCGACCGTCGGCAAGCCGCAGGTGGCGTACCGCGAGACGATCCAGAAGGCCGTCGAGAACATCGAGGGCAAGTTCGTCAAGCAGTCCGGCGGCAAGGGCCAGTACGGCCACGTCGTCCTGAAACTCGAACCGCTCGAAGCGGGCAAGGGCTACGAGTTCGTCGACGCCATCAAGGGCGGCGTCGTGCCGCGCGAGTACATCCCGGCCGTCGACAAAGGCATCCAGGAGACCCTGCAGGCCGGCGTGCTGGCCGGCTATCCGGTCGTGGACGTGCGCGCCACGCTGACGTTCGGCTCGTACCACGACGTCGACTCGAACGAGAACGCGTTCCGCGTCGCCGCGTCGATGGCGTTCAAGGACGGCATGCGCAAGGCGGCGCCGGAGCTGCTCGAGCCGATGATGCACGTCGAGGTCGAGACGCCGGAGGAGTTCACCGGCAACGTGATGGGCGACTTGTCGACGCGGCGCGGCGTCGTGCAGGGCATGGACGAGATCCCGGGCGGCGGCGGGAAGCTGATCGACGCCGTCGTGCCGCTGGCGGAGATGTTCGGCTATTCGACCACGTTGCGCTCGCTGACGCAGGGACGGGCCACGTACACGATGGAGTTCAAGCACTACGCGGCGGTGCCGAAGCACATCCTCGACCAGATCGCGACGGCGCGGGCGGCGAAATGAAACGCCTTGCGCTCCCCTCCGGCCGGACCATCCCCGTCCTCGGCCAGGGCACCTGGAACATGGGGGAGGACCCGTCCGCGCGCGCGGCCGAGGTGGCCGCGCTGCGGCTCGGAATGGAGCTCGGCATGACCTTGATCGACACGGCCGAGATGTACGGCGAGGGCGGCGCCGAGGAGGTGGCCGGGGACGCCATCGCCGGGCGCCGCGACGACGTCTACCTCGTCAGCAAGGTGTATCCGCACAATGCCTCGCGCGCGGGCGTGCGCGCCGCGTGCGAGCGCAGCCTGCGCCGCCTCGGCACCGACCGCCTCGACTTGTACCTGCTGCACTGGCGCGGCGGCGTGCCGCTCGCGGAGACGCTGGACGCCTTCGAGCGCCTGCGCGCCGAGGGCAAGATTTGCGACTACGGCGTCTCCAATTTCGACACGGACGACATGCAGGAAGCGGCCGCGCTGCCCGGCGGCGCCGGCATCGCGGCGAACCAGGTGCTGTACAACCTCGTCCAGCGCGGCATCGAATGGGATCTGTTGCCGTGGTGCCGCGACCGCGGCATCCCCGTGATGGCGTACTCGCCGCTGGAATCGACGCGGGCGGAGCAGCGGACCTTGCTGGCCCGCCCGCAATTGGGGGAGGTCGCGCGCCGCCACGGCGTCACGCCGGCCCAGGTGGCGCTGGCGTGGCTGCTGCGCCAGGACGGCGTCGTGACGATCCCGAAGGCCGTGCAGCCGGACCACGTGCGCGCCAACCGCGCCGCGCTGGACCTGGCGCCGCGCCTGGGCGAGGACGACATCGCGCTGCTGGACACCGGTTTTCCGCCGCCGGGCCGGCGCCGTCCGCTGGCGATGCGCTGAACGCGGCGCTCAGCGCGCGGCCAGCCAGTCGACGAGGTCGGGCGAGGCGAGGGGACGGCTGAACAGATAGCCTTGCCCCTTCGCGCACGCCTGGGCGCGCACGGCGGCGGCCTGCGCCTCGGTCTCGATGCCCTCGGCCACCGTGTTCATGCCGAGGCTCTGCGCCACCTTCACCGTCGCTTCGATCAGCACGCGGTGGTGGTGGCTCGTGTCGGCCTGGCACACGAACGAGCGGTCGATCTTGACCGTGTCGACAGGCAGCTGGTGCAGGCTGGAGAGCGAGGAATAGCCGGTGCCGAAATCGTCCAGCGCCAGGGTGACGCCGATGGCCTTGAGTTCGTGCAGCCGCTGCTGCACGTGCTGGTCCTGCGCGGCCAGGCTTTCCGTCACTTCCAGCTGCAGCTGGTCCGCCCGCATGTCGTGCTGCGCCAGCACGTCGCGCACGACGCCGGGCCAGCCCGGCTCCGCGAGCTGGGCCCGCGACAGGTTCACGGCCAGCAAACGCGGCGCCCGTTCGCCCAGCGCGCGCTGCCACGCGGCGAAGTCGCTGCAGGCGCGGCGCAGCACGAAATCGCCGAGGGCGGCGATGAGTCCCGATTCCTCGGCCACCGGGATGAATTCGACGGGCGGCACGACGCCGCGCACGGGATGCCGCCAGCGCACGAGCGCTTCCACGCCGGCAGCATGGTCCGTGGCGCCGTCCGCGCGCAGGCCGACGACCGGCTGGTAGACGACGAACAGCTGTTCCTCCAGCAGCGCCTGGCGCAGCTCCGACTCGATGTCGGCGCGGCGCGCGGCCCGTTCGCGCATGGCGGCCACGAACGCGACGCAGCGGGCGCCGCCGGCCCGCTTGGCCTCGACCATCGCGATGCTGGCGTCGCGCAGCATCTCGCCCGCGCCCGCGTCGGCATCGCCGCTCCACACGAGACCCATGCTCGGCGTGCAGGTGACCTCCTGGCCGGCCAGCGCGTGCGGCCGGGCGAGCGCGCCCTGCAGGCGCACCGCGATGCGCTCCGCGTCCTCGCGGCAGCGCAATCCATCGAGCACGACGGCGAATTCGTCGGCGCCGATGCGGGCCGCCATCTGGCCGGCGCCTCCGTCCGTATCGATCCGGTCGCTGGGCGGGCGCAGCGTCGCGCGTATGCGTTCGCCGACCTGCACGAGCAGGCGGTCGCCGGCCGCCTGGCCGAGGGCGTCGTTGATTTGGCGGAAGCGGTCGCAATTCATGAGCAGCAGCGCGAAGCCCGCGCCATCGGCCGCCGGGGGGCGGGCCAGCATCCGCTGCAGCTGTTCCAGCAGGGCTTCGCGGTTCGGCATCCGCGTCAGCGCGTCCCGGCGCGCCTGGCCCCTGAGGCGGCGCGTCAGCCGGTCCTGCTCGCGCTTCACGTCGGCGGTGGCGTCCGTGACGGCCGCCATCAAGCGCATGCCGTCGAGTTTCAGCAGGCTCAGCGACAGCACCCGCGGCCCGTCCGGCGCGGCCGCGTCGCCCAGTTCGAGGCGCAGGCCGTCGCACACGACGCCGCACGGCGCGTCGAACGCCGCCGTCACGGCGCGCAACTGCGGCGCCACGTCCTGCAGCACCGCGAACAGGTTGTCGAGGCTGCCGTCGCGCGCGAGCGGCATCAGGAGCTGGGCCGAGATCGGGTTGATCATGACGATCTCGCCGTCGGCCGCCGCCTGCACGAGGCCGACGGGAGCCAGGTACAGGAACTGCAGCAGCGCCTCGTGCTCGGCGAGCAGGCGGACATGCGCGTCGTCCGGGCTCATTGCTTGCGCTGGACGAGGATGTAGCGGACGGCGCGGTCCGGCGCGGCCAGCAGGCGCAGGGCCACTTTCACGGGACGCATGCGCAAGGTCAACACATAGTCGATGGTGTCGTCGAGCACCGTGCCGTCGTCCTCGGCGTCCTCGAAACGCTGCGCCACCATGAAATTGTTCAGGCAGGGCGCGACGTTCGTGAAGATCGGCTGGCCCAGCACGCGCGCCGGCGCGAGGCCCGCCGCGTCGGATTCCGTGCGGTTGTACCGGCACACATGGGTGGCGTCGTCGAAGCCGATGACGCCGAAGTCGAGGCGGTCGAGGTCGTCCTCGGCCAGGTGCGCAAGGCGCGCGTGCAGATCCGGCGCGGCGAAGGAGAGGTCGGGGGCGGTCATGGGAGCTCCGGAGACGGAATGCTTGGTGTTGCAGGCTAGAAATGATAGTGACATGACGTCATGTCTCTGTCAAATCAATCGTGTGCATATGTGACATTTCGGCACCCGTGCATTTGTTCGCGGCCTGGGTCGCGCAAGTGCTGGCGCTGCATCCGCACGTGCGGGAAGCGGCCGTGCGGCCGATGCGGCCCGACGAAGGGCAGCGCCCGAAGGCCTTCGTGGTGGCGCAGCCGGGCACCGACGTCGATGCCTTGCGCGTCGCATTGCCGGCCTGGGCCGGGTAGACGCGGCGCCGGTTCATGCGAACTCCAGCAGCAGCCGCTGGTGATCCGAGCCGGTCGGTGCGGTATCCACCCGCACCGCGCGCACCCTGGACGCCAGCGCGGCGCTGACGTATGCATAATCGAACGTGTCGTGCAGGCCGACCGTCGGCGCATGGGGCTCGCCCGGCCGCGCAGATTCCCAGGCGTCCAGCCAGAGCGGAACGCCATGCGCGTCCGGCGCCAGCAGGCGCGCATGGCAGCCCGATCCGGGCAGCAGGTTGAAGTCGCCGGCGAGGATGGCGGCGGCGGGATGGGGCAGCGGCGCGAACGGCGCGCCACCCGGACCGCCGGGCGCCGGCGCGCCGGGCGCGCGTGCGTGCGCGAGGGCTTCCGCTTGCAGCTCGCGCAGGCGCTCGACCTGCGCCATGCGCTGGCGCGGCGAAAAATACTCGAGGTGCGTGTTCAGGACGCGCAGCGGGCCGTCCGGCATGGCCACGACCGTGTCGAGGACGGCCCGCGGCATGGTGGGCACCTCGGGATCGGGCGGGCGGGGCAGCGTGTGGCGGCGCACGTGGACGATGGGGTGCCGCGCGAACGTCATGCAGCCCAGCCGGCGCGGCGAACCGTCCGTGTTGCGCGCGTCCAGCGCGTAGGCACGGGCGGCGTGCAGGTGGGCGAGGCGCCGCGCCAGGCCGGCGAACTGGTCGCCGCCGGGGCTGCCGTCGCGCGCGTGCAGGCCGCAGCCGACTTCCTGGAGCAGCAGGAGGTCGAAGCCGGCATCGCATCCGAGCACCTGTTCGACGATCCGGTCGACGTCGGCCGTATCGTCCGGCATGCGGGCGCATTGTATATTCCACGTGATCAGGCTTGGCATGGCGGTCCTTTCGAGAAGCACAGGCTAGCGTGATACCGGTGCCGCGAACTGATGCAGCTCAGGCGTGCGCGGCGAACCAGCGGACTCGCGTACGGTCTATGCAAACGAGGGAGGCAGCGATGTACACGATGATTCTTTTGTTGTATCTGCAGCAGGGACTGGACGTGTCGCTGGACCAGGCGAACCTGCGCGGGCACTACCTGAAGCAGGGCGAATGCGAATCGGCAGCACGCAAGCTGCGTGGGCCGGTGCCCATTCCCCGCAATTATTCGGCGGCCTGGCAGGACGTCATGTGTATCAAGGTGAATACCAACGTCCGGGTCAACGAAATGAAGCCGATCGATCTGTCGAAGGCGCTGCAGGCGTACGCGCCCCTGCGTTGCCAGGCGGAGGGGGCGTGGGAACGGATGGCCGAGCTGTGCCGCGCATCGGAACAGCCCGGCAATAATACGGAAGGAGGTGGCGGAGGCGGGCTGGGCGACAAGCCCGCCAGGTCGGCAAGGCGCTAGGCGCGACTGCGGGGGGGGGGGGGGGGAACGAATGGCTGCTGGACGCGGCGCCGTTCACGGACCATCCTGGTTCCACACGACACCTTTGGGGCAGCCGGTGTCGCCGGCCGAGCCCGCCGTCGGCAGGCTGGCCGAGGGGCCGTCCGGCATGCCCCGCAACGGTATGCCGATGCCGCCTGCACGGCGGCAACGCACGCGGTTGCCCTGGCGGAAGCGGTAGATGACGACGCCGTCCGGCGACGTATAGGTATCGGACTGCAAGCTCAGCGAGCGGTCGATATACGCGCCGTCGAGGCCGCGCTGGAGGCGTGCCCACGGCGTGTCGGCTTCGGTGGGCACGCCCGGCTTGCCTTTGCGGAGCTCGCGGTCGATGCGTCCGGCCTGGTTCTTTGCGAGGTCGACCGCGAAGCCGCCGCGCGTGGACGCCGACCCAGCCGACCCAGCCGATCCTGCCGGCGCGGATGGCGGCCGGGCGGCGTCGAACGGGTCGTAGGGCGCGGACGCGGCCGGATCCGGTGCGGCTGCGGGTTGCGCCGGCGCGGGCGCTGGGCGCGCGTCGGGTTGGGTGTCCGTGCGGAACTGCGGCAGCGGCACTGGTGCGGATCGAGATGGGGACGCGGAACGGACGGGCGCGGCCGGCGCCGGCCAGGGAGGGATGGGCAGCGGATGGGGCCCGGTGCGGGACGGCCGTCGCGCGGATGCGGCGCCGTCGTTGTACAGGAAGATCGTTGCGACCGAAGACTGCCGGGCAGGCAGCTGGCGCCGTTCCTGCGTCCACAGGAGCAGCGCCAGCAGGTGGACGGCGCAGGTGAATGCCAGCACCCCGCGCCGGTGGGTAGCGAATGCCGGGCCAAGCGTGGCGGCGGACGTCATGCGCGCTCCGGATGCGACCGCAGGCGCAGCAGAGGTTGCGGTAGCTGCGGTGGCTGCGGTGCCCGCCCTCCCGGTCGTGTGCGCATCCTGCGTGCCCCCATTGCCGCGCTCAGTGCGCCGTCATGGTCTGCCGGATCGTTACGCAGCGCTGGTCTTCCTGCACTGCGTCGAGCAGGGCGCGGCGCGTGCCGGCGGACAGGTCCTTGTCGGCGTTCGCGGCCGCCTGCAGGCGCCGGACGCTGGCCGGCGTGCAGCCGGCCGGGATCAGCGTCGGCGCGTAGGCGCGCATGTAGACGGGGCCGGCCGTCTTGTCGAGCTGCGGCAGGCGCGCCAGGCGCGCGGCGGCCGTCTGCTCGCCCAGGCCATGCTGCTCGGCCGGGTACAGGTGTTCCATCGCGGTGCGCACCTTCGAGAACGGCAGCTTGGTGTGCAGGTCGTGGACGGTGTCCAGCCATTTCGCCTTGACGGCCGGGTCGGGGCGACTGACGATGGCGGACAACGCGGCGGTCTGGCCCGCGTCGGACTTGTCGCGTGCCTGTTCGGCCTCGACGAGGGCGGCGGCGCCCGGGGTGTTGTAGCGGTTCAGGCGGCCGATGATGGCCCAGCGCAGGTCCTGGTTGATCGCGAGGCCGTCGACCTGTTCCTTGCCGTCGAGGATGGCGGCAAGGCGGCCCAGCGCCGCGGGCGAGCTGGCGACGGCGATGTAGGCGCCGAACCAGCGGCGCTGGAAATTGTCGTCGCCCTTGTTCGCGAGCGCGGCGGTCCAGGTCATGTCTTCCAGCTGCCGGGTGACGGCCTGGGCGTAGGCGGCTTGCGGATCCATCAGGTCGAGATAGCGTTTGGACGCGACGACCTTGCCCAGCACGTCGCCGAGCAGCGTGTAGTCTTTTTCTTGCGGCACATTGTTCAGCGCCGTGGCGAGGAAGTCGTTCAACGGGAGCTTGCCGTCGCGTATGCCGTCCCACAGGCTCTGCCACAACATGGCGCGCAGCAGCGGATCGTCGACGGCGGCCAGGTGGGCGCGCGCGCTGTCGAACGAGCGCTGGTCGAGCTGCACCTTGACGAAGCCCCAGTCGTCGTAGTTCGGGTAGACGAGGTCGGGACAGGCGGCGCCGTTCATCGCGGGCACCGGCGTCCGCGCGCCCTTGTACGTGACGGCGACGTTGCGTTCGAGCTTGTAGTCCTTGCCGTCCAGGCGGAACGCGGCCACTTGCACGCGCTGTTCGCGCAGGGTCGGCATCGCTTTGCCCGGCGCGCGCTGGTCGAGGACGAAGCCGGCGATCTTGCCGCCCTTGCAGGCGTAGGTGGCGGCGATCGTGTTCACGCCGGGCCGGTACAGCCATTCCTTCGTCCAGCCGGAAAGGTCGCGGCCGGCGGCGTGGCCGAGGCTGCCGATGAAGTCGTCGAGCTTCGCGTTGCGGTACTGGTATTTGACGAGATAGTCGTGGACGCCCTTGCGGAACACGTCGGCGCCCAGCAGGTGGCGCAGCTGCATCAGCGTGGAGGCGCCCTTCGAATAGGTGATGGCGTCGATGTTGTCGAAGGCGTTGCGGGTCGACGGCACCGGGACCTCGATCGGGTGCGTGGTCGCGCGCTGGTCCTGCTCGTAGGCGCGCTGCTTGCCTTCCGAGTAAAAGGCGCGCCAGGCATCCTTGAATTCCGTCGACTCCGCTGTGGCGAGCGTCCCCATGAACGATGCGAAACTCTCGTTCAGCCACAGGCCGTTCCACCACTGCATCGTGACGAGGTCGCCGAACCACTGGTGCGCCATCTCGTGCATGATGACGTAGGCAAGGCGCGCGCGTTGTTCGGCCGTCATGTCGGCCTTGTACATGAAGCGCTGTTCGGCGAACGTGATCGCGGCGGCGTTCTCCATCGCGCCGTACAGGAAGTCGGGCACGAGGACCTGGTCGTATTTCTCGAACTGGTAAGGAATGCCGAAATAGTCGTCGAAGAAGGCGAGGCCGGCCTTCGTGTACTTGAACCATTCGGCCGGCTTGATCTGCGACGCCACCGACTGGCGTGCGAACAGGCGCATCGGATACTTGCCGCTCTTGTCTTCCCACATCTTGTAGGGACCGGCGTGCATCGAGAAATTGTATGGGCTCAGCTTCTTGGTCCTGGCGAAGGTCCAGCGGCGCAGGTCGCCGGCCGGGGCGACGTTCGTCTCGCGCGTCGTCGAGATCACCTGCCAGTCGGCCGGGACGCTCACGGTCACCTGGTACGTCGCTTTCAGGTCGGGCTGGTCGAACACGGCGAACATCTGGTGCGCGGCGGCCGGCTCGAAGTGGGAATACGTGTAGACGCGGCCGTCGACGGGGTCGACCATGCGGTGCAGGCCTTCGCCGTTCGTGCTGTGCGGGCGCTCGTAGGCGACCACGACCGTGTTGCGGCCTTTCACGAGGTCTTGCGGCGCCAGCGTGATGAACCAGCCGTTGTATTGCGGCGCGACGGTCTTGCCGTTGACGGTCAACGCCTTGATCGTGGCCTTGTCGAGGTCGACGGTCAGGGGGCTGTTCACGTCCTTGAGGTCGAAGGTCAGCGTCGTCGTGCCGCTGAAGGTCTCGCGGCCGGTGAGCGTGAAGTCGAGCTGGTAGTCGACGTTGGACACGCGCGCGGAGCGGGCGGCCGCGTCGGCCTGCGACAGGTAGGCGTTGTCGGCGCGCGCCGCGGGGGCCGCGGGCGCCGTGGCGGCGTGGACGAGAGGGGTGGCGGCAAACGCCAGCGCGGTAGCGGCGGCGAGCGGCATCAGGCGGGACAGGCAGGTCTTCACGGGACTCCTTGCGATGATGAACGAGGGCGGCGGCTTGTGGCCACGCCCGGTAGGAATCTCACAAGAATATCATGTCGGCAATAGTATTCGTACCCGTGAAGCGCGCGAATCGAGGGATTTTTACCAGGATATATGCATGGGAAAGGACGCGTCCGCGCGGCGCGGACGCGTCCGGATACACACCGGCGTCAGCCGTTAGCTTGCAGGGCCGGATAATCCGTATAGCCTTCGGCGGTCGGCGCGTAGAACTTATCCGGCCGGGGCGCGTTCAGCGGCGCATTGCGCTTGAGGCGCTCCGGCAGGTCAGGGTTGGCGATGAACCATTGGCCGAAAGCGACGGCATCCGCGTCCCCGCTCGTCAGCAATTGCTCGGCGCTTTCCTTCGTCATTTTTTCGTTGGCGATGTACACGCCGCCGAAGATGCGTTTCAGTTGCGGGCCGAGGCGGTCTTCCCCGATCGCTTCGCGCGCGCAGATGAACGCGATGCCGCGCTTGCCCAGTTCGCGCGCGACATGGCCGAAGGTGTCCAGCGGCGCCGAATCCCCCATGTCGTGGGCGTCGCGGCGCGGCGCCAGGTGCATGCCGACGCGGTCGGCACCCCACACGTCGATGCACGCGTCCGTCACTTCCAGCATCAGCCGCGCGCGGTTCTCGATCGGGCCGCCGTACGCGTCCGTGCGCTGGTTGGTGCTGTCCTGCAGGAACTGGTCGAGCAGATAGCCGTTGGCGCCGTGGATCTCGACGCCGTCGAAGCCGGCCTTTTTCGCGTTTTCCGCGCCCTTGCGGAAGGCGGCGACGATGCCCGGGATTTCCTCGAGCGCCAGCGCGCGCGGCGTGACGTACGGCTTCGTCGGGCGCACTAGGCTGACGTGGCCCTGCGGCTGGATCGCCGACGGGGCGACGGGCAATTCGCCGTTCAGGAAGATCGGGTCGGAAACACGTCCCACGTGCCACAGCTGCAGGAAGATGCGGCCGCCGGCCGCGTGGACGGCGTCGGTGACCTGCTTCCAGCCTTCGACCTGCTCGTCGGACCAGATGCCCGGGGTGTCGGCATAGCCCACGCCCATCGGGGTCACCGAGGTCGCTTCCGACAGGATCAGACCGGCCGAGGCACGCTGTACGTAGTATTCGGCCATCAGGGCGTTCGGCACGCGGCCAGCGCCCACGGCGCGCGAACGGGTCAGCGGCGCCATGATGATGCGGTTCGGCAGTTCGAGGCTGCCGACCTTGATCGGGTCAAACAAAGTCGTCATCGGTACTCCTGTTTTTCGATGGTTCGCCGCGAGCGTGCGGCGAAGAAAGGGCATCTTAAAGCAGCGTCGGAAATCCTGCAGAGGACGCCCCGAATTCGCACCGCCGCGGCAGCGTGTACCCGCCGGTGCTATACTGGCCGGTTTGTTCGGGCGGGAGTCATCGATGAGCTGGATCTACCTGGCCGTGGCCGGCCTGCTGGAAGTCGCGTGGGCGACGGGTCTCAAGTACACGGAGGGATTCACGCGCCTGTGGCCGTCCGCGTTCACCCTGGCGACGATGGCGGGCAGCGTCGGCATGCTGGGACTGGCCCTGCGGACACTGCCGCTCGGCACCGCCTATGCCGTGTGGACGGGCATCGGCACGATCGGCACGGCCGTGGCTGGGATGGTCTTGCTGGGCGAGCCCGCGGGTGCGTTGCGGCTGTTGTCGATCGGCCTGATCGCGGCCGGCATCGTGGGCCTCAAGCTGCTCACGCCGGCCTGACGGCGGTGCGGGGCATGCGGTTCACTGCATGTTTTCCCAGCGCACGTAGATGCGGTCCAGGTCGCCGCTTGCCTTGAGCTTGTCGAGCGCGGCGCCCAGCAGCGGCGCGAGCGCGGGATCGGCCCGGCGGCCGACCCAGAACCACATCGGTTCGTCGCCCAGGACGACCGGCAGGACGCGCACCCTGTCTTCCAGGCCTTCCGTACGGATCAGGTAGCGCAGGGCCAGGTCGTTGATGTACGCGAAGCGGCCATGACCGGCCAAAATCTTGCGCAGGTTCACGCGATTGTCGTCCGTCGCATCGTCGACGCGCACCCCGGCCGCGCGCAGGCGCTCCGTAAATACCGAGGAGCGCTGCGTCGTGACGAGGTCGCCCAGCCGGGCCAGGTCATCCGTCGATTCGATCGTGACCGGGTCGTTCCTGCGCACGACCAGATAATGGCGCACCGGATAGATCGACTTGCCCACGGGCTGCCCGATGGCGAGCCGGTGCGGCGACGACACGAGGCCGCACGCCGCGTCCAGCGAGCCGTTCTCCAGCCCGGCCTCGATGCCCGACAGCGAGCGGCTGCTGTGCCGGTAGCCGACGAAGTGCAGCCGGGGTTCGACCCGTTCGATGGCGGCCATGATGTCCGGACAGATGCCGGTGACGCGGCCCCCGTCATGGATCCACTTGGGTTCCAGCGTCAACTGCGACGCCACGCGGACGTCCAGCGCCTGCGCGCCGGCGTCGGCGAACGCGAGCGCCAATACGGCGCACCGCACCGTTCTTGCAAATTTCCCCATTGGTTTTGATTGTTGTTCTGTTGTCGTTGCTGCCAACGGCCGATTGTCGCACGATCCGCGCCCGTTTTCGCAAGCGCGCGCCGTTGCGTGTGGATTCGGCAACGGCGGCATACCCGCGCACGTTTGACGTGCATCGTCGTCGCGTTCCGCCCGCACGCGAAGATACCGCTGCCAGCCCGCACGGCCGGCGCCGACGAGGAGAATGGGATGAAACACTTCAGCGCGATGCCGCCCCCGATGGCGCCCGCCGCCCGACGGGAGGCGCGCCATGCATGAGCCGGGAGGACGGGACGTCGTCCGGCCCGCGGCCCCGCCGGGCGCCGGCGGCGGCCACGTCCTGTCCGTCGTCGTGCCGCTGCGCGACGAGGAAGACAACGTGCTGGCGCTGGCGGCCCAGGTGCAGGCGGCGCTGGCCGGCGCGCCGTGGCCGTGGCAATTGATCCTCGTCGACGACGGCAGCCGCGACCGCACCGGCGAGCGCATCCGCGAAGCCGTGGCCGCCAATCCCCGTCACCTGAGCGGCGCGATCCTGCGCCGCGGCTTCGGCCAGACGGCGGCCATGCAGGCCGGCATCGACCTCGCACGCGGTACCGTCATCGCCACGCTGGACGGCGACCTGCAAAACGATCCGCGCGACATCGTGCGCATGGTGCGCCGCCTGCTCGACGACGACCTCGACCTGCTGGTGGGCTGGCGCCGGGCACGCCGGGACGGCTGGCTGCGCCGGCTGCCGTCGCGGCTGGGCAACCGCGTCATCGGCCTGCTGACGGGCGTGCCGCTGCACGATTACGGCTGCACGCTCAAGATCTACCGCGCCGCCGTGCTGCGCCGGGTGCGGCTGTACGGCGAGATGCACCGCTTCATCCCGAGCTGGATGGCCACGCTGACGTCGCTCGACCGCATCGCCGAGGAAGAAGTCGGCCACGCGCCGCGCCGGCACGGCCGGTCGAAATACGGCGCGCACGGCCTGGCGCGCGGCGTGAGGGTCCTCCTCGACTTGCTGACGATGGCGTTCTTCGTGCGATTTCGCGCCAGTCCGGGTCACTTCTTCGGCCGCATCGGATTGGCCTGCGGCGGCGCCGGGCTGGTCATGCTGGGCTGGCTTGGCTGGGTCAAGCTGGGCGAGGGCGCCGCCATCGCGGGCCGGCCCTTGCTGCTGCTCGGCATCCTGCTCGTCGTCATCGGCGTGCAATTCGTCTGCACGGGCATCGTGACGGAGATGCTGGCCCGCACCTGGTTCGAGGCGGCCGGCGCGCCCGCCTATCTCGTGCGCGAAACCGTGGGCGGCGGCGCGGACGTGGGCGCGCCCGCGCATCCGCGGCCGCGCGCGGCGCGGGGGCGGCCATGAATCCACGAAGCGGCGCGGACGCGGCGGCGCTCGCCCGTGCCCAGGGCGCGCAAGGGCGGCGGCCGTCCGTGCGCGCCGCGTTCGTATCGTGGACGTGGCCGCTGCTGCTCGCGGCGGCCGTCTGGCTCGGCCTGTTCCACGGCCTCGGCGCGATCCCCCTGTTCGACGTGGACGAGGGCGCGTTCGGCGAAGCGACGCGGGAGATGCTCGCCCGCGGCGACTACGTGTCGACCTGGCTGAACGGCCAGCCGCGCTTCGACAAGCCAATCCTCACCTACTGGCTGCAGGCGGCGTCCGTGCGGCTGTTCGGCCTGGACGAGTTCGCGCTGCGGCTGCCGTCCGCGCTCGCGGCGGCGGCGTGGATCGCCGCCATCCACGCGTTCGTGCGCCGCACGGTCGACCGCGACACGGCCCGCGCCGCCGCCTTCATCGCCGCCACGAGCGCCGGCGTCGTCGTGATCGGCCGCGCCGCGATCGCCGACGCGCTGTTGAACCTGTTCCTCGCGCTGGCGATGTTCGACGTCTACCGCGAACTGGTCGATCCGCGCCCGCGCTGGCGCCGCCGCGCCTTCCTCTGGATCGGCCTGGGCGTGCTGGCCAAGGGACCCGTCGCGCTGCTGATCCCGGGCGCCGCCGGCGCCATCGCGTTCCTGCTGCGGCGCCGCATGGCCGGCTGGTGGCGCGCCGTGCGCGATCCCGTCGGCTGGGCGATCCTGCTGGCCGTCGCGGGGCCGTGGTACGCGCTGGAATACGCGCGCCGCGGCGACGCCTTCGTGGCCGGCTTCTTCCTGCGCCACAACGTCGAGCGCTTCCTCGTCCCCATGCAGGGCCACGCGGGCGGCATCTTCTACTACCTGCCGGTCGCGCTGCTGCTCGTGCTGCCGTACACGGGCCTGCTGCTGGTCACGCTCCCCGGACTGCGGCGCCTGCGCGCGTCGCCCCTCGACACGTTGCTGTGGTGCTGGTTCCTGTTCGTCCTCGCCTTCTTCACGGTGGCGGGCACCAAGCTGCCGCACTATCTGCTGTACGGCGCGACGCCGCTGTTCATCCTGATGGCGCGCCGGCGCCACGTCTTGCGGAGCCGCGTGGCGGCCCTGCTGCCCGCGCTGTTGCTGGCGGGCGCCGTCGCCGCCTTGCCGCGCGTATTGCCCCGTCTCGCTGCGGGCGCGCACAACGCGTACGTGCGCGAGGCGCTGTCCAGGACGGGCGTGTTCGATGCGTCATGGAGGATGCGGGCGCTCGCGGTGGCCGCGGCCGTGCTGTTGCTGGCGTCGTGGCCCGTGCGGCGCCGCGCCGCCGGTGGGTGGGCCCGTGCGCCGGCGCGCGCGGAAGGCAACGCGGGCACGGCACCGGCGTCGTGCACGGAGGCGGACGGCGCGGCGGAGGGGGGGCACTCGGCGGCTCGCCCCGCGGGCGGTCCCTGGCCCCGCCTGGCCGCGGCGGCGCTGGCCTGCTCGTACGCGCTCGGCGGCCTGGTGCTGCCTGCCGTCGCCGTGCTCCAGCAGGGTCCCGTCAAGCGGGCCGCGCTCCTGGCCCGGCAAGCGGGATGGCCGGTGCGCAGCTGGCGCATCAATGTGCCGAGCTTTTCCGTGTACCGCGGCGCGATCACGCCGGCGGCGGACGCGCCACGCGCGGGCGACGTCGTCCTCACGCGCAGCGACGCGCTGGACGCGCTGCCGCCGGCGCGCGTGCTGTTCCGCGAGGGCGGCGTGCTGCTGGTGCGGATCGACGGGTGAGCGTGCGATGCCGGCCGCCGTCCGTCCGTCGTGGTCCTGGCTGCCGCCCGCCGTCGCGCTGGTGCTGGCGGCCGCCATCGTGGCGACGGGCAGCAACCGGGCGCTGTTCCTGTGGCTGAACCACCGCGGCCGCGCCGTCGACGATCTCGTGTGGTTCCACCTGACCATGCTGGGGGACGGCGCCGTCGCGCTCACGCTCGTGCTGCCGTGCATCCGTCGTGCGCCCCGGCTGTTCTGGGCGGCGCTGCTGGCGGCCGTCGTCGCGGGCCTGTGGACCCAGGGCGCGAAACAGGTCATCGACGTGCCGCGGCCGCTGTTGGTGCTGGCACCCGGCGATTTCCACCTGGCGGGGCCGGCCTACAAGCACGTGTCGTTCCCGTCCGGCCACGCCGCGGCCGCGTTCGCGCTGGCCGGCATCTGGATCATGGGCGGCCAGTGGCGGCGGCGCTGGCATGCGCTGCCGTTCGCGCTGGCGGGCCTCGTCGGGCTGTCGCGCATCATGCTCGGCGTGCACTGGCCGCTCGACGTGTTGGGCGGCATGGCGGGCGGCTGGCTGGCGGCCTGGGCCGGCCTCGCGTTGCAGGCGCGCCGGCGCTGGCCGACGGCGGGGCGGGGCGGCCTGCTGGCCGGCGCGGTGCTGATGGCCGTGGCGGCCAGCCTGCTCGTGAGCCGCCACATTGGCATCCCGGCCGTGATGCCGGCGCAACGTGTGGTCGGTGCAGTCTGCCTGGCGTGGGGCGCCTGGGAGACCGGCCGGCTGGGCAGGACGTGGCTTGCCGCGGAGGCGGCGCGCAACGGTGCGGCGCCCTACGCGGCCCAGGCACCGCCGGGACGTGCCACGGTGGCGGGGCTGGCCCGGCGGGCGTGGGTGTCGTGGTGGCTAAGCCGCCTCGGCCTGGTGCGGCTCGTCCAGCGGGTGCAGCGGCGGAGGGGCGATGGCTGACGTGGACGGGTGGTTGCTGCTGGGCTTGGGCGGGCAGGCCGTGTTCATGGGGCGCTTCGTCGTCCAGTGGCTGGCCAGCGAACGCGACCGGCGCAGTGTGATCCCCGTGTCGTTCTGGTATCTGAGCATCCTCGGCGCGCTCGTGTTGCTCGTCTACGCGCTGCACCGGCGCGATCCGGTGTTCGTGGCCGGCCAGGGCCTCGGCGTCGCGATCTACCTGCGCAACCTGCAGCTGATCCGCCGTGCGCGGGACGGTGCCGCCAGGGGGGAATAGGCGGGTCAGCGCACGGCCAGTAGCGAGACCTTGGCGGCCAGCACGAGCAGTACGGCGCCCACGGTCCGGTCGAGCCAGACGAGGCGCGCCCGCAGCCAGGCCAGCACCGGGCGCGACGAGAACAACAGGGCCACGAGCACGAACCACAGCAGCGACTCGGCCACGAGCAGGGTCCAGAGGAGGGCGACGTCGGCGGCGGCCAGGCCCGGCTTCAAGGCCTGGGACAGCACGGAGCCGAAGTACAGCATGGCTTTCGGATTGAGGAGGTTCGTGAGGAAACCGGTGACGAAGGTCTTGCGTCCGGCCTGGGCCGGCTGCGCGTCCGGCAACTGGCCCTTCGAGCGCAGGCACTGGATGCCGAGCCACGCCAGATACGACGCGCCGACGACGGCCAGGACGCGGGACAGGCCCGGCAGCGCGGCCAGCACGAGCGACATGCCGAGGACGGAGATCAGCACGTAGATGCCGATCGCCGTCGCGACGCCGGCCGCGGCCCACAGGCCGGCGCGGCGCCCGGACATGATGGCGGTGCGCGTCACGACGGCGAAGTCGGGCCCGGGCGAGATCAGCGCGAGCGCATGGATGCCGAGGATGAGCAGGAAGGTGTTCGGCGTCATGGCGGCGGCAGCGCCGTCATTCGCGCCCGAACGCGGGATTCGGCCGCGTGAGGTAGTACCACTCCTGGTTCGGTCCGGCGTTCACGTCCGGGAACAGGATGCGGCCCGCGAATTCCGCGACGACCGGCGTGCCGTCCGCGCGCACGCCGATCTGCTCGCCTTCCGCGACGGGGTCGAAGCTGGCCCATTGGCGGATGAAGCGGTCGTCGGCGTGGAGCTTGTCGTGCACGACGACCATCTGCAGCGCTTCCATGTCGTCGTACGGCAGCGGCTCCGGTTCCGGTGCATCGATGATCCTGAGAAAGGCGAGGGTGTTCAGGATGGCGGTGTAGGCGACGTCGGGCGCGCGCGGGTCCAGGTGCTGGCCGCATTCCAGGGTCAGCGCATAGCCGCCCGTGCTGCGCATGTATTCCGTCGTGCCCATGCCGTAGCGCAGCACCGTCTCCAGTTCTTGCGCGTTGCCGCGCGAGCGGCGCTGGACGCCGCCGCCGTACGCGGCCATCCAGCCCGTGACGAAGCGGCGCACGCCCAGGCGGCGCGCCAGCGCCCGTTCTTTCCGCATGTGGGCGAAGGGTTCGAGGGGACCGTCGTTGTCGAGCGGGCCGACCATCACGAACGGTTCGCCGTGCGCGGCGTTGAACGAGTGCAGGTCGAGCAGGACGTCGTGTTGCGCGAGCAGCGGGCACAGCCAGTTCGCCACGCGGTCTTCGAAGTCGTGCGGCCGCGCTTTCGGCGACAGGTCGCGGTTCAGGTTGCGGTCGCCCGAGCGCGTGTTCTTCGCATAGGCCAGCGGGTTGACGATGGGGACGAAGGTCACGCTGCCGTTGACGATGTGCAGGGCCCCGGCGTCGATCTCCGCCATGATCCGCCCGATGGCCTGGGTGCCGCACTTTTCGTTGCCGTGCGTGGCGCCCATGATGATGACTTTGGGCCCGGTGCCCTGGCCGGTGTAGTTGACGGACTTGAAGTGCAGCTGGCTGGCGGGAATCATGCGTCGTTCCAAAGGAGAAAAATGCGGGCATTGTAGCGTGCCGGCCCGGTGCGTGGCATCATCCGTGGTTTTCGTAAAAGAATGCCAATATGGACGGCGTCAATACGGGAGGCACGTCCCGCATCCACGGCCTCGACACCTTGCGCGCCCTCGCGGTGTCGCTCGTCGTGCTGCACCACTACACGCTGTTCGTCAGCGACGCGCCCACGTTCGGCTGGGTGGGGACGATGGGATGGGCGGGCGTCGACCTGTTCTTCGCGCTGTCCGGCTACCTGATCGGCAACCAGATCTTCGCGGCGCTCCGGTCCGCCCGCGGTTTCGGGCTGGGACGTTTTTATATGCGCCGGCTGCTGCGCACATTGCCCAATTTCTGGGGCGTGCTGGCGCTGTACGCGCTGTGGCCGGCGTGGCGCGGCGCCACGCCGATGTTGCCGCTGTGGCATTACCTGACGTTCACGCAGAACATCCACCTGCAGCCGGGCACGGCGTTTTCGCACGCGTGGTCGCTGTGCATCGAAGAACAGTTCTACATGCTGTTGCCGGCCGTCGCCGTCGCCGGGGCCGCGCTCGGACGGCGCGGCGTGCGCCTGCGCTGGGCCTGGTGCGCGCTGCTGCTGGGCGTCGTGGGCGGGATGGTGGCGCGCGCCACGATCTGGCACGACGGCCAGCAGGCGTCGAACTGGCTGTGGTATTACTACCGATACATTTATTACTCGAGTTGGTGCCGCTGCGACGAATTGCTGGCGGGCGTCGCCCTCGCGCTGCTGAAGAACCGGGCGCCGGGCGCGTGGCGGCGCGTGCTCGCGCACGGCAATGCGCTGTTCGCGGCCGGCGTGGCCGTCGTCGGCGCCGCGAGCGCGTGGTTCCTCGACGATCATTACGGGCTGGCGCAGACCGTGGCCGGCTATCCGCTGTTGGGCCTCGGCTGGTCGCTGCTGATCCTGGCGGCGCTGGCGCCCGGCTCGCCGCTGCAGCGCGTGCGCGTGCCGGGTGCCGCGAGCCTCGCGCTGTGGTCGTACGCGATCTATCTCACGCATAAATCCGTCAGCATCCTCGTCGCGGCGCGCATGGCGCGGGCGGGCTACGGCGCGGAAGACGGGGCGACGATCGCCGCCTGCCTGCTGGCGTCGCTCGTGGCCGGGTGGCTGTTGTTCGTGGTCGTCGAGACGCCGTTCATGCGGCTGCGCGCGCGCTGGGAATCGGCGCTCAGCCCCGCACCCGCACCGGCGCTTCGATGACGTCGAACGCGGCCGGCATGTCGGCCAGCCAGGCTTGCAGGTGGGCGATGCGCATCGACGGGTCGTAGCCTGCCGTCGACGCCAGCGCGGCGCGCAGGCCGGGCAGGGCTTCCGGCGTGCGCGGGTCGTCGCAGGCCTCGATCAGCATGCCGACGAGGTCCGTCGGCGCCGTGCTGCCGCGGCGCAGGCGCGCGTGGATGACGCCCAGCAGCGCGCGCTGCATGCGCGGCGTCGGATGCGTGACGTGGGCGAAGATCGCGGGCGTGTTGGCGATGGCCGCGCAGACGGCCGTCTCCATCTGGTCGGCCGTCAGGTCGGAGGCGATGTCGAAATAGGCCGGGTCCCAGCGCGTGTGCGGGTAGCGGTGGCCGGGCGGGAAGGCGTCGACGCTCTCCAGGCCGAGGGCGCGGCTGGCGCGGGACAGCAGGGACGACAGGACGGGGAGCAGCGGCATCGTGGGCGACGGCGAAATGCGATGGCGGCTAGTGTAGCGCAAGACGCAAGGAAGCGCGGGAGACCGCCGCATGGTGACGGTCTGCCCGCGCGGAAATCGGGCGTTCAGGCGCTCGATGCCGCCGTGCTGTCGGTGAACTTCCCGTTGCGGAAGTCCTCGACGGCCTGGAACACCTCGGCCTCGGTATTCATCACGAACGGGCCGTATTGCGCGATCGGCTCGTTGAGCGGACGGCCCGCGATCAGCAGCAGGCGCGCAGCTTGCGTCGCCTTGATGCACACGCCGTCGGCGCCGCCGGCATTGTCGAGGATGGCCATGCGGGCCTGCGGCACGGCCTTGCCTTCGACGACGACCTCGCCCCGGTACACGTACAGGAACGCGTTGTGCCCGGCGGGCAGCGGCTGCTCGAACGTGGCGCCCGCGGGCAGCGTGATGTCCAGGTACAGCGGCTGGGTCGCGTCGCGCCGCACGGCGCCGGCGACGCCGTGCGAACTGCCGGCGATCACCTGCACGGTCGCGCCGGAGTCCAGCGTGAAGCGGGGCACGTCCTCGGCCGGGATGTCGCGGTACCAGGGCGCGCTCATCTTGTCCTTCGCGGGCAGGTTGAGCCACAGCTGGAAGCCTTCCATCAAGCCTTCGTTCTGCTCCGGCATCTCGGAGTGGACCACGCCGCGGCCGGCCGTCATCCACTGCACGCCGCCGTTCGTGATCGAGCCCTCGTGGCCGGCGCTGTCGCGGTGGCGCATGCGGCCTTCGAGCATGTAGGTGACGGTCTCGAAGCCGCGGTGCGGGTGTTCGGGGAAGCCGGCGATGTAGTCGCCCGCCTCGTCGCTGCCGAACGCGTCGAGCATGAGGAACGGGTCGAGGCGGCGCTGCAGCGGCTGCGTGAGCACGCGGTTGATCTTGACGCCCGCGCCGTCCATGACGAACTGGCCGCCGACCAGGCGTTCGACTCCGCGGCTCGTGGCCACGGTTTGCGTTTGCACTTGCTGGGTCATGATGGTCTCCAGGCGTCCGGTTGGATTCAGGCCAGCGCCGCGACCGCGGCGTCCGCTTCGGCCTGGCCTTTGGCGGCCGCTTCCGGACCCATCGACTGGGCCGCCGAGTAGATGAACGCGTGGTCCGTCAGGCCCAGGAAGTTCAGCAGCATGCGGATGTGCGGCACTTGCGGGTCGGCGTCCGCCGGGTAGATGCCGCCGCGCGCCGTGGCCACGTACACCTTCTTGTTCTTGAGCAGGCCTTCCGGACCGTTCTCCGTGTAGCGGAACGTCACGCCGGCGCGGGCGACGGCGTCGAACCACGCTTTCAGCTGGATCGGCATGCCGAAGTTGTACATCGGCGCGCCGAGCACGATCACGTCGGCCGCCTGGGCTTCCGCGATCAGCGCGTCGTTCAGCGCGACGCGGGCGGCCTGCTCGGGCGTGCGCTGCTCGGCGGGCGTGAACAGGGCGCCCAGCGTCGCTTCGTCCAGCACCGGATGCGGGTCCGCGCCCAGGTCGCGCACGGTGACGGTCGCGCCCGGATTGGCGGAGGCCACTTTGGCCACGATCGCATTGGCGACGCGGGTCGATTCGGATTGGGCGCCGCGCAAGCTCGAGTTGATCTGCAGGATGTTCATGGTGTCTTCCTCGGTTCGGGTTTCGATGTAGACACTTTAATGGTTCCAAATATCGTGCGGAAGACAGTAGAATGGATAACATTATTCAATGAGTGGAACAATCCATGAACGTCGAACCGAACGACCTTCTGCTGTTCGCCCGTATCGTCGAAGCGGGCAGTTTCAGCATGGCGGCGCAGCGCCTGGATCTGCCCAAGTCGACCGTGTCGCGCCGCATCGCGCTGCTGGAGGCGAGCGTGGGCGAGCGCCTGCTGCAACGGACGACGCGCCGCCTGATGCTGACCGAGTTCGGTGCGAGCCTGCTGGAACACGCGCGCAAGGTGGCGGAAGAAGTGGAGGCGGCCGGCGCGCTGGCCCAGCACCGCCAGGCGGTGCCCAGCGGCAAGCTGCGCATCTCGATGCCGCAGGATTTCGCCAACGTCGTCATGGCGGAGATGATTCCGCGGTTTATCGAGCGCTATCCGGCCGTGTCGCTGGAACTGGACCTGTCGCCGCGGCGCGTGGACCTGATCGCGGAGAACTTCGACATCGCGATCCGCATGGGCAACCTGCCGGACGATTCCACGCTGGCCGCGCGCCGCGTCGTGACCCAGCAGTTCGGCCTGTATGCGGCACCGATCTACCTCGCGCAGCGCGGCCTGCCGGAACAGCCGGACGACTTGTTGCGGCATGACTTGTTGTGCGTGCTGAGCCGTTCGGGCGGCGCCGTACCGTGGATTCTGCAGCGCGGCAAGGTGCGCTGGGAAAAGGAGCTGACGGCGCGCCTGACGGCCAATTCGCCCCAGCTGCTGGCGACGATCGCGTGCAGCGGGGCCGGCATCGCGGCGAGCACGGACTTCATCGTGGCGCGGCACGTGCAGCGGGGCGAACTGGTGCGCGTACTGCCGGAATGGGAGATGCCGCTCGCGACCGGCTGGGCCGTGTTCCCCAGCCGGCGCCTGATGCCCGCGAAGACGCGGGCGTTCCTCGACATGATGGAGGAAATGTTCTGCAAGGACCGCGACAAGGCGCCGTGACGTCAGGCCGATGCGGGCGCCGTGCGCGCCGCGCGCCGCATGCCGGCCAGCATGACGATGCCGAACACGATTTCGATGGCACCCCCCGCAAATGCGGCGGTGGCCGGCGCCGCGTGCAGCCTGGCCAGTTCATAGCCGGCCAGTGCCAGCACGGCGCCGCACACCCAGAACAGCTTCGTGCCGAACAGCGTGGCGAAGGTCAGGTAGCGCCCGCCGATCACGAACAGCATCGCGGGGAAGAACAGTTCGATGCGCCACAGCGAGATGCCGTAGGCGAGGACGAGCGCCAGGATCATCCAGATCGTCGTCGCAAGCGCGAGCATGCCGAGCGGATTGCCGGCCGCGTGCCGGCCGGAGCGCCCGAGCAGGCGGGTCAGCAGGGCGGACACCGGGTGGATCAGCGCGCCGCCCACGTACAAGGCCCACACGGCCATCTGCGGGGAACGCCACAAACAGACGATGCCCGCGATGGTCCACACACTGCCGGACACGAACAGGCCGGGCGCACCGCCCAGGTAGGCCGTGCGCATGTCCTGCTGGGCTGCGGCGACGGTGAGGGGGGCGGAAACGGACGTTTGCGTGTCTTGCATGGTTGCCTCCGAGAACGGGAAGCGCCATGCTGACACGAAAATCTTGTCAGTACAATATGTTTTAGCGTCGAACGATCAGGCCGGGCGCCTGCCCATCATCTCGCCGAGGCGCACCGGGCGTTCCGGCGCCCAGTCAGGATTGAAGCGGATCGTGCCCGGACGGAACAGCATGACGATGGTCGAGCCGAGCAGAAAGCGGCCCATCTCCTCGCCTTTTTTCAGGACGATGTCGCGGTCCGCGTACGTCCACTCCGTTACCTTCTGCATGCGGGGCGGATTCACGACGCCGTGCCACACGGTCGCCATGCTGCCCACGATGGTCGCACCCACGAGCACCAGCACGAACGGGCCGTGTTCCGGCGATTCGAACACGCAGACGACGCGCTCGTTGCGCGCGAACAGGTTCGGCCGGCCGCGCGCCGTCGTCGGGCTGACCGAGAACAATGCGCCCGGCACGTAGATCATGCGGGTCAGCTTGCCGTCGCATGGCATGTGCAGGCGGTGGTAATCCTTGGGCGACAGGTACAGGTTGGCGAAGCAGCCGTGGCGGAATTGCGCTGCCAGCGCGGCGTCGCCGCCGACCAGCTCCGTCGTCGTGAAGCCATGGCCCTTCGCCTGAAGGATGCGATGGTCGTCGATGGCGCCGAACTGGCTGATGGTGCCGTCGACGGGGCTGACGAAATCGGCATCGGCCAGTGGGCGGGCGTCCGACCGCAACGCTCTCGTGAAGAATTCGTTGAAGCTCTTGTAGCTCGCGATGTCCGGATTCTCGGCCTCGGCCATGTTCACGCCGTACTTCGCGACGAACCAGCGGATCATGCGCGTCGTGATCGTACCGCCGTTGGCCCCGGCCACGCGGCCGGCGAAGGTCGTGAGACGCCGCTTCGGCAGCAGATACTGGGGCAGGACTTTCAGGCGATCGGACACGGTGAACCTCGAAATGAAGACGCGCCATTATAGCGGCACGGGTGTTCATGAAGGCAAAACCGCGGGGTCGCCGACGGTTATGCATGTCAAAAATATTTTCGCGGAAGAAATTTGCGGTCCGCAATCCGGCGAACAGACACGGCCGCTCCTTTTTTGCCATTCTGACATGCACATCGCAATAACGCCATTGTGTCGCAAGAAATTCGGGGTCAGGAAATTCGGGGTCAGAGCACAATTTGCATTCACTTCGGGGTCAGAGCACATTTCAGGAAAATAGGCTGACCGCAATTTCTATTGATCGGCTGTGGCACGACGGCGCCGGAAATCGTGCAATTCCCGTCGATGCCGTGCGCAGATGTTCGGGCAAGCAATAGCTCGAAAAAGTGCTCTGACCCCGAATAAGTGCTCTGACCCCGAATTTCAGGCGAGCCGCATCGCGACGGCGCCGCAGGCGATCAGCGCGACGGCCGCCAGGTGCGCGCGGCCGACGGGTTCGCGCAGCACCACCTGCCCAGCACGCCCCCGCAGATCAGGAGCATGGCGCACCACTGGCCCGCGCTGAGCGCCTCGCCCGTCAGCGGGCCGTCGGCCAGGGCCACGAGCAGCGGCGCGCAGCCGCGCATCAGCGGGTAGGCGTGGCTGATCTGGCCGTCGCCGTAGGTCTCGATGAGGAGCAGGAAGTAGACCGTGTGGATGCCGCTGGACGCCGCGATGAATGGCCAGCTGGCGCGCGCCGGCGCCGCTGGGAACGGCAGCGCCACGGCCGACACGAGGGCCGACCCGGCCACCACGAGCAACGCCGCGAGCCGGGGTCCGCCCCGGCGCTTGAGCAGCGCGTTCCAGCTCGCGTGCAGCAGCGCGGCGCCCAGCACCGCGAGCAGCACGGGCGCGGCGATCGCGGTGTCCGGGTTCACGCCTGTTCGGCGGCCGGTGCCGTCTCCGGGATGCCGTGGCTGCGGAAGTAGCGGTGCGCGACGAGCAGCGCCGCGGCCTGCATCGCGGCGCACACGAAGAACGGCCCGCCCACGCGCCAGTCCAGCGGCGGCAGGTGGCTCGCCGCGCCCAGCAGCGCCGTGCCGACGAGGGGCATGATGACGAGGCCGACGCTGCTGATCGATTGCAGGGAGCCCATCAACTCGCCCTGTTCGCGGCTCGAGGACGATTTCGACAGGATGCCCTGCAGCGCGGGCCCGGCCGCGAACGACAGCAGATTGCACAGGATGAACACGTACATCATCCAGCCGTGCGTGGCGATCGCGTACAGGAAGTAAGTGACGGCGCCGGACGCGAGGCCGATCAGCGACAGCCGCACCTCGCCGAAGCGCCGGATCAGCGGCGCGAGCAGCCCCGCCTGCACGACGATCGAGCACACGCCCACGCAGAACAGGGCGATGCCGTTGTCGCGCGGCGTCCAGTTGAAGCGGAACGTCGTGAACAGGACCCACGTCGACTGCAGCATCATCTGCGCGAACGCGACGAGCGTGTAGACGACGATCAGCCCGCGGATGTCGGTGCGGCGCACGAGGCGCAGCAGCGCCCCGAACGGATTGATGCGCGCCCACCGGAACGGCGCGCGCCGTTCGCGCGGCAGCGATTCCGGCACGGCGACGAAGCCGTAGACGAAGTTCGTGGCGGACAGCGCGGCCGCCACGTAGAACGGCAGGTGCAGCCCCATGTTGCCGAGCAGGCCGCCCAGAATCGGGCCGCAGATGAAGCCGAAGCCGAACGCGGCCCCGATCTTGCCGAAGCTCTTCGCGCGGTTCTCGGGCGCCGACACGTCCGATGCGTACGCCGACGCCACCGACATGCTGGCCGACGACGCCCCGCCGATCACGCGCCCGATGAACAGGCACGCGAGATTCGGCGCCCACGCCGTCGCGAGGAAGTTGATGCACATGCCGCCCATCGAATACAGCAGCACGGGGCGGCGGCCGACGCGGTCGGACAGCGCGCCGATCATCGGCATGAACAGGAATTGCATCAGGCCGAACGTCGCGCCCAGCACCCCGTACCACAGCGCCTGCTGCTGGCGGTTGGCGACGAATTCGCCGACGAGGCCCGGCAGCACGGGCACGATGAGGCCGATGCCGAGCATGTCGATGAACACGCAGATCAGGACGAAATTCAGGTTGCCGGACGGCTTTTTGGCAAGAGTCGCGCTGCTGGTCATGGACTTCGCGGGAAAATAGGGAAATGCCTATGGTAGCATCGATTGCCGTGCCGACAACATGGCGGGCCCATCATGTTTCGCCGGCCGGCGCGCCGCTCCATTCGGCCGCGAACGCGCGCCGGAAATCCGTCAACGTGGCCAGGCGGTCCTCGGCGAGCGCCCGTCCGGCCTCGGTCTGCATCATGGCCGGCAGGCGCGCCAGCTTGGCCTCGATGTGGTCGAGGGAATACGCCCGGTCGTCGAGCGGCCGGTCGCGCGCGAGCGGATCGCTGCCGTGGGCGAGGGCGCTGCCCATGCGGCCGGCGATATAAAACATGCGCGCCAGGCCCACGGCGCCGAGACCGTCCAGGCGGTCGGCGTCCTGCACGATGCGCGCTTCCAGCGTCGTCGCGGGCACGCCGGCGGAAAAACTGTGCGCCTCGATCGCGTGCGCGACGGCCGCCAGCTTGTCGGCCGGAAAGCCGAGATCGGCCAGCCGCGCGCGCGCCAGTTCGGCCGACAGGCGCGACGCGCCGGCGCGGCGCGGGTCGTCCTTCGGCACGTTGACGAGGTCGTGCAGATAGCAGGCCGCCAGCACGACGAGGGCATCGGCCTGCGGCGCGTGCGCCAGCAGCGCCTGGGCGTTGCGCCACACGCGTTCGAAGTGGTTCAGGTCGTGGGCGCCGTCGGGCCCCTGGGCGGCGACCGCGGCCGCGGCCAGCCGGGCCAGGCGCGCTCGCCAGGCGTCGAGATCAGGCGGGAGAGAGGACGGCATTGCTTGCATCGGTGTCTTCGGGAGGGCAGGTGTCGAGGGCGCGCTGCGACAGCGCGTCGGCGCAGGTGTTCTTGTGGCGCGGCACCCAGCGCAGGCGCACGCCCGACAGCATGGCCAGCAGCGTGTGCGCGCGGGCGCGGCAGGCGGCCAGCGCCGGCGCGGCGTACAGGTCGGGGCCGTTGACGTCGTCGATCACGACCCGGCTGTCGCCGTAGATGGTGAGGTCGCACGCGCCGTGGGCGACGGCCGTTTCCAGCAGGGCGATCAGCGCACGGTATTCCGCTTCGCCGCTGTTGCCGTGGCCGGCCGGCCGCGCGAGTTCGATCCGGACGCCGTCGGGCCCGTCGAGCCGGACGCCGATGCCGCAGCGGCCCGGGTTCGGCCTGGCCGAGCCGTCGAACCAGCCGCGCCACGCACTGGGCGGGCCGTCGTGACGGGCGGCGCGGCGCGCCTCGGCGGCGGCCTTGTCGAAAGCGCGGGCGGCGTCGCGGGCGGCCTGCGCCGCCAGCATGCCGGTGCGCGCCGCGACGAGGGCGGGCAGGCCCTGGCTGCCGGCCGCCAGTGCCAGCGTGCGGCGCAGCGCCTCGTCGGCGGACAGGCCGTGGGCGAGCGCCAGCCGGCGGCTGGCCGCGCGCTCGGCCTTGTAGGCGATCCGTTCCAGGTCGGGGAAATCATTCATTCCAAGAGGATACCCGGTTTTGGCGCCGGGACGCGGTGCAGCGCATCGCCGATGCGTCAACGGCGGTACGGATTGTCCGGCCGGCGGTCCCAGCGGTTCGGGACGCCGTCGCCGTCCCGGTCGCGGTCGTAGCGGTTCGGCACGCCGTCGCGGTCCTCGTCCCAGCGCCGGCCGTGGCGTTCGTAGCGGTCGGGGAGGCCGTCGCGGTCGCGGTCGTGGTAGTAGGGGTGGTCGCCGTACCAGCCGCGTTGCTCGTGGCGCTCGAAGCGGTCGGGCACGCCGTCGCGATCGCGGTCGCGGCCGTACGGGGTCCACGCGGCGGGTTGCAGATACCAGCCGCCATTGCCTTGATACCAGGCCGGCGCGCGGTAGGCGTAGCCCGGGCGTTCGACGACCCAGTAGCCGGGCGCCCAGACGTGGCGGTAGCCGTTCCACGCCCAGTGGCCGGGCGCCCACACATAGCCGTGGCGCGGCGCGGGGACGCGTTCGTACAGCGGTGCCGGCGGCGCGGTGCCGATATACAGGCTGACGTTGTCGTGGGCCATCGAAGGCAGCGGTGCGGCGGCGGCGCCGATGGCGATGAGGGCGGCGAATGCGAGGCGTTTCATGTCGGTCTCCTATCCGGACTGCGGATGAAACCAATATAGCGCGCTCTGCCTGGAGATTCCGTGTTTGACGCAGACGCTTACATCTGAAACAGATTACGTGGTGAAACAAGGGACGGCGGCGCGGGCGCGCGGCCGTCCGTGCCGGACGTCATGCGCGGCTCCGCACGCGTTCCAGCGCCAGCAGCTGCTGTTTCTCGACGGCGGTGAGGCGCTTGGCGGTGACGTGCACGACGGGGATGCCGGCCGTCGTCGCGTAGGCCGGGGTGCTGGCCTGGGCGGGCTTGACGCTGTCGAGGGCGACGCTGCCGGCGGCGGCCAGGCCCAGTGCGACGACGAAGGCGGCTTCCATGTGTTTGATGACGTTCATGATGTTCTCCTCGGTTCGGTTGTTCGGTGGTTCGGTTGTTCGGTAAAGCGTTTGTCGATGTGTGTACTGTAGCCACGGGCCGTCCCGGTCTCCAGCGGCGTGCGACGGACCGCACGAAACGGGGGATGAAGCGCATCAAAGGCCGACCGGCGCGGCGCGCTTTCATCCGCCCCCCGCTAGGCGCGTGCGAACCCCACAACGAGAGAGGACCCCGATGATCGCAGCGCTCGTCACGGCCGTTGCGGCCAACCGGACGCGCCGGCGGCGCGCGCGCAACCTGCGTGCCGGCACGCGCTCGCGCCCCGCCGCGCAGCCGCGTGTGCGCGCGCCGGCGCCGCTGCGCTGGCTCACGGCCGCCTGCGCGCTGCTGGCGCTGGCGGGCGCCGCGCTCATCGTCGTGCACGCGCGCTGGCTCGCCGCGGCCGGCGCGACGCCGCCGGGCGACGGCGCCGCACGCTTCGCGGCCGTGCTGCCGGGCCTTGCGTTCACGGTGCCGGAAACGCCGGGCGTCGCCGTGCGCACGCGCGACGGCGCCGCGCTGCTCATCCTGTCCGGCATGCGCGCCGGTCCCGTGCACCGCGTCGACTTGTGCGACCAGCTGGCGGACCGCGCGCGCCCCGGCCGCCTGCTGCCGCTGCGCATCGGCTGGACGTTCGCCGACGCGGCCGGCCTGACGGCGCCGCGCAACGTCCTGCTGACCGGCGAGCAGATGCCCCGCGTGACGGTCAGCGGCCACGCCGCGTCCGACCTGGGCGTGCGCTGGGACGGCCGGGCGCAGTGGCTGGCCGCCGGCGCGACGGCGGGCCAGGCCGCGCTGCGCGCCGAAGGCTGGCTGACGTGGCGGGATGGCGCGCTGCGCCTGCGGCGGCGGGCGAGCGGCGCGTGTCCGGCGGCCGGCGAACTGCTCGTCCAGCTGTACCGGCCGGCGCCGCGCAGTGGCTGGCCGCGCGCGCTCGTCGTCGCGCTGCCGACCCAAGGCCCGGCCGTCGAGGCGCTGCTTGCGCCGGGCGACTACCGCGTGCCCTCGGCGCCGGCGCCGCGCCTGGAGGACGAGCAGTTGTTCGAGCAGCTGAGCGCGCGCGGGCTCGTGCGCCTGGGTGCCGACGGCCTGGCCGAACTGGCCCCGCCCGACCTGGCCGCGTGGCGCGCGGCCGGCAAGACGCCGTGGGACGGCGTGACGCTCGACGGCGCCGCGCTGCGTCTGCTGGAACGCCTGTACCGCCGCGCCGACGGCGATTTCGTGCGCGAGCAGGTGCGCGTATTCAATGCCGAGCGCCGCCTGCTCGCGTGGCGCGTGCGCGCCGCCGACGCCGTCGATTCGACGGGCGCGCGCGCCGAAGCCGTCGTCGGCGCGGCGACGGCCCCCGTGCCGCTGGCCGGCGACATGCCGCCGTCCAGCGCGCGGCTGTTCGCGCAACTGCCGCAAGGCTGGGCGCCGTGGCAACGCGTCGGCGCGTGGCCGGCGGCGGCCGGCGGCGTGCGCCTGCACCTGCGTCTCGCGGCGCCGGCGCGCGCGGGCGACGGCATCCGGCTGATGCTCGCGGGCCGCCTGCGCCACGTGACGGGCGCGCGCCTGCGGGGCGCACCGCAACCCGGCTGCGACGGCCGCGCATGTGCCACGCCGGACGAGGTGCAGGTGCTGGACTTGCTGCCCGACGCCGGCGCCGCGGAGATCGTGCTGGACGCCGACCCGCTGGCGCTGGACGCGCTGGCCACGCCAGGCGATGCGCGCTATCGCCACCTCGTCGTGCGCGCCGGCCGCCTCGCGTGGCAGGCGCTGGACGCGTCCACGGCGCGGCCGCCGGCGCCGCTGGCCGACGTGACGCTGGCCGACCGCAACGGCGTGCCGCTGTGGCGCGACGGCGCCCCGACGGCGGCGGCGCGCGCGGCCGGCCTGGCGACCTTGCTGGGCGTGCGCGCCAACCAGCCGGGCAGCGTCGCCGCGATGCTGGGCCGGCTGCCGGGCGGCCATCACGCGGCGCGCCTGACGCTCGACGCGGACCTGCAGGCCGCGGCGCAAGCGGCGCTCGACTGCATCGGCATGCGGCGCGGCCGCTGGGACGGCACGGCGTGCACCGGCGCGGGGCCGGTGCCGGCGGGGCGGCAGGCGGGCGTCCTCCTGCTCGACACGGAAACGGGCGCCATCCTCGCCGCCGCCGGCGCGGGCATGCCCGTTGTCGACGCCGCCAACTGGCGCGAGGCGCGCGACTTCGACCGCGTCGACCCGGCCGCGAGCCCGCTGCGCCTGCCCGCGCTGCAGCACGACGGCGGCGCCGAGCGGGCGCCGGGGTCGACGTTCAAGATCGTCAGCGCCCTCGGCCTGGAACGGGCCGCGCAGTCCGACCGCGAACTGGACGCCTTGCTGGACGGCCTGCCGCTGGCGGACATCAACGCCGCGGCGCGCGCCCGCGGCTACGCATTCCGCACCGAGGCGCCCACGTATCCTTCGAACGGCCGCGCCCACATCACGAATTTCCGCGACCAGGGCCTGGACCGGCGCGCGCACGATGGCCGCCTGGGCGTCGCGCAGGCGCTGACGTACAGCTTGAACACGTGGTTCGCGTGGATGGGCGAGCTGTCCGACAAAACCCTGCTCGGCCGGCCGGATGGCGGCGTGCCCGACCTGCAGCCGTTGACGCCGGACGCGCTGGACCCGGTCCGGCCCATCGTCGCGATGGCGCGCCGGCTCGGCTTCGGCCAGGCGCTGCGCCTCGACGGCGGCCTGCTGCCGGCCGACTACCCGTGGTCCGCGTGGGACGCGTTGCAGACGACGCCGGCCGGCATCGACCCCGTGCACACGCGCCACGAGCTGCGCCAGATGGCGATCGGCCTGCGCATGCAGGCGACGCCGCTGCAGATGGCCCTCGTGGCCGGCGCCGTCGGCCAGGGCCGCGTGATCGTGCCGCACCTGCTGGGAGAGCTCGACGGCGTGGCGGCGCCGGCCGCCGCCGGGGCGCCGCTGGCCGTGCGCCTGGACCGCATCCGCGCCGGGATGAAGGGCGTCGTCGACGTGGGCACGGCGGCCGGCGCGTTCCGGGCGCCGCAGCTCGCCGCCATTCGCCATGGCCTGTCCGGCAAGACGGGGACGGCGCCGGTGGGCGACGGCTCTCTCGCGACGGTCTGGTTCACGGGCTGGCTGGAGCCGCACAGCGTGCCCGGGCAGGATCACCGGCTGGCCGTCGCCGTCTTCGTCAGCCGCTCGGAAGCGACGGGCGGCGGCCACGCGGCGCCCGTCGCGGCGGCCGTGCTGGAGGCGTTCGCGCGCCGGAATGCGACCAACCCGTCAAATTAAGGGGTATTTACCACTCAGCTGCGCGCCTCAGGGATGTGGTTCTATGGCATGATCTGTTACGGTCCGGTCATTATCGGCCGTAGGACATGGAAGAGGATTTATGCGTTTGCCGGGAACCCGGTATCAGGAACCGGGCTGGGAGGAAGTGCGCAAGCTGCTGGGACAGTGCTCGCTCGCCGCGCTGCGCGGCCTCGTCCCCGCGCGCCCGGACCTGCTGGACGACTACGTCGAGCGCATGGCGGACCAGTTGCTGGCCCAGCGCCACGGCCCCCGCGCCCGCGCGGCCGGCAACGGCTACGGCGACACCGTGTACGAACTGGCCGTGGCCCTCGTCGTCGAGCTGCGCGCGCGGCCGGCCGACTGGGACGCGTTCTGCGCCGCGCTGGCCGACGGTCCGGCCGGCGACGCGCTGCTGCGCAAGAAGGTGAACGACATGTTCGCCGTGCTGCGCGACCGCGTCGACGCCGACAACTACCAGGCCGCCTGCGGCCGCCCGTGCAGCCCGAACCGCATGTACGCCTACCGCATGCTGGACACCGCCTGGCACGACGTGGCGCGCCTGTTCGCCGGCTGGCGCGCGCACCGGGAGCAGGTCGGCGCCATCCTCGGTCGCGAGATTCCCGATGCCGCCGCGCCGATCGAAGTGCGCCAATTGCGCACGATCGCCGACTGCAGGCCCGAATGGATCCTGCGCTGGAGCGCGTCGCTGGACGCGTTCGGCGGCGGCCCGGGCCCGCTGCATACGCGCTCCAAGCGCTTCGCGAGCCTGAAGACGAGCCCCGACAAGATCGGCGCCATGCTGCGCGAGATCGGCGACTACGAACAACTGTCCGCCAACCGCGACGAGGACTGGCTGCAGGACCTCGACGACGCCTCCGTGTGGGTGGAGGATTACTGGCGCGTGCTGCAGGAATCGGACGGCGCGGCGACGCCGGGCCCCGACCGCATCCTGGAAGCGAGCCAGGACGCGCTCGACGTCGCGGACACGGAGCACGACCCGGCACCGGCCGACGACTTTGCCGACCCGCGCCTGGAAACGCTGGCGCTGCAGGTTTCACTGCCCCCCGGCTATCTGCGGGAGGCGGCGGCGGCCGGCCTGGCGGACGGGCGGATCGCGCGCCTCCTGGCGGCGGACGGGCTGCCCGTGCGCCTGGCCGTGTACGCGCGCTTGCTCGGGCCGGACGACGACGCCTATCCCGACGCCTGGCGCGACCCGGCCACCGGCGCGCTGCCGACGATGCAGCAGCTGGCGGCGCTGGCCGAGGTCTCGCTGCCGACTTTGCGCCGCCGGCGCGACGTGGCCATCGCCCGGTTGGGCGCGGCCTTCAACGACAAGCGAGGAAGCGATGCATAGCGACGACAATACCGCACGGCGGCTGCAGGAAGCCCTGCTGCTGGAACGCCGCAAGCCGGACGACCGGTTGATGCTGGACGACGCCACGCTGGCCGCCGCCCTGGACGGCACGCGGCCGTTGACGCGGGCGGAGCGCGCCGCGCTGCAGGATTCGCCGTTGACGGTGCGCCGGCTGCGCCATCTGGCGCTGGCACGGCGCGCGGCGCAGCCGGCGCTGTGGCGCGGCAGCCGCGGCGTGCTGCGCGCGGCGAGCAGCGGATGTCCGGATGCGATCGTCACGGAAGACGGCTGGTGGACGCTGCATTTCGCCGCGGAGCCGGCAACGCCGGCCGGGCGCTGGCGCGCGATCCTGCAACTGGCGCCGCAGGCCCCGTTCGCGGAAGCGCTGCTGGTCGCGCGCGCGCCGCTGCGCGTGCGCGACGGCGCGGGCGCCACGATCCTGGCCGGCCAGCTCGATGCGGACGGCGAATGCGAAGCCCCGTGGCCGTTCGCCGCCGCGCCGGGCGACCATCTGCAGGCGCACGGCGCCACCTTCGTTGTCGAACCGCTGGAGGCGGACACACCATGATCCCATTCTTCAGGCGCCCCGCGCCCGCCGTCGACGCCTGCGCCCTCGGGCGCACGGCCGTCGCCGTGCCGCTGCAGCCCGGCTGCGGCGCGCCGCCGGGCTGCCCCGTCGTCATCGTCGACGCGGACGGCCGTCCCCGCCGCGCGACGACACCGGCCGGCAAGAAGGTCGAACTGCGGCCCGGCGAGCTGGCGTGGGCATTCCATCCGGGGCCGTACGCGGTCGACGTCGTCCCGTACGCGCAGGCGCCCGAGATCGGCCTGCGCACGACGTTCGCCATCGATCCGCTCGATCCGGCCCCGGCGGGCAAGCGCTTCGACCTGTATCTCGCGGCGGAAGCGAACGGCCGGGTCGACCTGGCGCGCCTGAAAGCGGCCGTGGAAGGCGCGGTGCGCAGCGCGTTGGCGCAGGGCGCGCTCGAGCTGCCGCCGTGCGCCGACATCGACGAGTGGAACGCGTTCCGCCTCGGCCTGAACCAGGTGCTGTACCTGCGCTTCGGCCTCACCGTGGACGATTGCGTGCCCGTCGACCTGGACGGCGTCGACTACGCGGCGCAGCTGGCCGCGCGCGCGGCCGGCGCTACGGTCGCGACGGCCGCCGCGATCCCGGCCGCCGCGCCGGAACAAGTGGAGCCGGCGCTGGCGGACGCGAAGGCACTGCGCCGCCTGTTCCTGGAACTGCCGTGCGTGATGTGCGGCCTGCGCCTCGGCGCGCTGCCGTCCGGGCAAGACCAGTTCCGCCGCCAGCAGGCGCTGTTGCAGCGGCTGGACCGCGTGTCGGTGGCGATCACCACGATGCCCGCGCTGGTGCTGGCCGCGCCGGGCCAGCCGCTCGCCATCGACGAGCAGCTGCGGCGCATGCGCCACAGCCGGCGCGCGACCGCCGCGCTGGACGAGGCATGGGCGCTGCTGGCCCGCCTCGAGGGCGCCCAGGGCGAGCCGCTCGCCGCGCTGTACGACGAGGCCGAGCGCATCGTCGCCAACCTCGAAACGGAATGCGCCGGCCGGCGCGCCGTGTGCGCCGCGCAGGAGGCCGCGTGAACGCGCCCGCGCAAGCCGTCTGCCGCAGCCGCCTGTCGGACGGCCAGCTCCTCACGGTGACGGCGACGCGGCGCGAGCGCGCGGGCCGCGCCGACGTCAAGTGCACGGTGCCCGGCGACCCGCAGCTCGCCGCCCGGCTGCAGCAGGCCGTGCGCCTCGCGCGCCACACGGAAGCGAAGATCGACAGCCGCGACCAGGTCGTGCTCAGCGCCGACCGCGTCCCGGCGGGCCGCGACGCGGAGCTGGCATTCGTGCTGGCCGACCGCATGGTGCGCGGCGTGTGGCACGGGCGGGGCGACGTCGTCGCCAACGGCTGGTCCGACGCCTGGCAGTTGGGACGCGTGGACGGCCACGACGTCGCGGACGCGGCGCCCGACGCGCTGCTGGGCGGTCCGGACGGCCTCGCGCACCTGGGCCAGCTGGACGGCCATCCGGACCCCGGCGCGCGCGTGTCGAGCGCCCGTGCATGGTTCCCGCTGCACAGCGGCGGCGAAGGCGACTCGCTCGGCTGGGTCGAGGTGAGTGTCCATCCGCTGGAATCCGGAGAAAAAGCGGATGCGCAAGCGGTGGATGAAGAACAGACGATCGCCGTGCCGGGCGCGGACGCGGCGCGCCAGTTGGCCGTGCGCCAGGCGCTGGCGGGCGCCCGTCACTTCGACGGCCGGGGCCTCGGCCGCTGGCGCACGACGGTGCGGTTCGGCGCGGACGCCTTCGCGGGCCGGTCGTACGAACTGGCGCTCGTGCTGGCCGACCGCGTCGCGCGCGGCCGCGAATTCCTGCCGCGCGCGCGGCTGCTGGCGACCGGCTGCTCGGATGCCTGGCATGCGGGCCGGGTCGACACCGTCGACGGCCTCCTGCCCAAGTGCGCGCTGCTGCTGCGCGAGGCGGGGCCGGGCGACCGCATCGTCCTGCCGCACGCCTGGCGCGACGGGCTGCCGGCCGGTTTCGCGGACGACGTGCGGGCGAAGGGCGCGAGCGTGACGTGCGCGGAGCGGATCGGGATCATTTGAGGTAGGCTGTCCGCGTGGCGGCACAGGAAAGGAGTCGACGATGTTGCGGATGTTCGGATTGGGCGGCGCGAAATGCCCGCGCTGCGCGAAGGCGCAAGGCGCGGCCGACGGTTATTGCGCCGGTTGCGGGCTGATGCTCGGCACGCCGCGCCATGCGCCCGTGCTGGTCGAGAACCGCTGGGTGCCGGGCCCCGACGAACTGGCCGTGTTCTTCGGCGTGCGCGCGCTGTCCGGCGTGTTCGTCAAGACCCTGCGCGTGCCGGCGACGGCCCGTGCCTACATCCTGCAGGGAGAAAACGCCACCGAAGTGCCGCAGGGCGAGTACGAGATCGAAGGCTTCTTCACCCGCCTGAACCACCTGTTGCGCGACCAGCATGCGGAAATCCTCGTCACGAGGAGCAGCGCGCTGCCCGTCGATTTCGAACTGGAAGGTCTCGCCAGCGCGGAGCACCTGGAGGTGACGGCGCGGCTGGCGCTGTCCGTGCGCATCGAGAACGTGCCCGCGTTCGCGCGCCATTTCATGACGATGCCCGGCACGGTGAAGAGCGATCACCTGCGCGAACTGTTGCAGCAGCCGGTGCGCCAGCTGGCGGCCGAATTCGTCGCCGCGCGTTCGCTGCGCGAGATGGCCGGCCAGCGCGAATTGCGGCCGGAACTCGACCAGCACCTGCAGGGCGGCCTCGCGGCCTTGCTGGCCGATGTCGGCCTCGCCATCGTGCGCGTGGAGACGCTGGCCCTGCGCCACGACCGCTTCGACGCCAACCGCGCCCGTATCGGCAGCCTGTGGCTCGCGGTGGACGAGCAGCGAGTGAAGGTCGAGCATGCGCGCCAGCTGGACGAGCTGTACACGGACGACGAATGGCGCCGCATCGCGCGCGAGGAAAGCGCGGCGCGCCTGGCGCACCGGCGCGCCGAACTGCGCCAAGGCGCGAGCCTCGAGCGGGCCGAGATGACGTTGCAGAACGCCGAGCGCGCGCAGGCGATCCGCGCCCGCGAGATCGAGCTGTACGGCCGCATCGTCGAAGCCAAGTCGCGCAAGCAGGCCATCGAACGGGGCGCGCAGGATCTCGTCGCCGAACTCGAACACGAACTGGCGCACAAGCGCGGCGCGCGCGCCGACCAGGAAACGGAATGGGCGCACCTGCGCGAGCTGGCGGCCGTGCGCATGCGCGAGGAAGTGGCGCTGGCAAGGCAGGACGCGGCGCAGGCCCGCACGGTCGCGGCCCAGCGTTTTACGCATCAACTGTTGCAGCAGCAGATCCGCAACAAGATCGAGCAGGCGCGCGGCATCGAGGACGCGGCCCGCCAGCGCGCGGAACTGGCGCGCCTGCACGCGGCCGAGGAAGACGCGGCGCGGCGCGCCCGCGACATCGAGGCGGAAGACCACGCCGGCCGCCTGCGCCTGCTGGAATTGGCCAACGCGGCGCGCCGCCGCGGCGCGGAGCGTGCGCTGGAATGGGACGACGCGCAAGGCGCGGCCCGGCTGCGCGCGGCCGAGCGGGTGGAATCCGTCGACGCGGAACAGGTCCGCCAGCGCGTGGAAGCGCTGCGCCGCGAAGGCAGCGGCGCCGACGCGCTGGCCCAGCACGAGAAGCTGCTGCGCACGATCGCGGCCGACGCGGCCCTGCAGGACGTGACATTGGACGGCGAGCGTGCGCGCGCCGCGCTGCAGGCCGACGCCTTGAACGCCGAGCGCGCGCACGAATTGCGCCGCATGGAGACGATGGGCGCCGTCGACGACGCGACCAAGCTGGCGCTGGCCGCGAGCCCCAACGCGGCTCTGCTGGCGGACGTGCTCAAGGCGCGCACGCAGGCCGGCATGAGCGCGGAGCAGCTGGCGGCGCAGGCGTCGGTGTCGCCGCAGGAAGCAATGCGGCTGGCGGAGGAACACGTCGCGCGCGAACGGGAACGGCGCGACGCGGAACAGGAACGCGAACGGCGCCACCAACTGGAGCTGCTGGCGCTGCAGAACGACGTCAACAAGGCGGCCCTGGCCACGCAGGCGCAGCTGGGCACGGGCCTGGTCGCGGGCGCGGCGGCGCTGGCGCAGGGCCAGGCGTGCCGGCACGCGGACGCCCAGGCCGGCGACCGTTTCTGCGGCCGCTGCGGCGCACCGCTGCCGGCACGGGGATGATGCAGTCGGCGATCGACAAGCTGCGCGAACTGCGCGCGCTGCACGAAGACGGCCTGTTGAGCCGCCAGGAGTTCGACAGCCGCAAGAACGCGATCCTGGACGCGGCCTATCCGGCCGACGCGCCCGCGCTCGCCGACGGGCCTGCGCGGGCCGGCACGGAGATCGGCCTGATGGCCACGCAGGAAATGGGGCCCGCGCACCGGCGCTACCGCCTGGAGCGCCTGATCGCGCAGGGCGGCATGGGCGAGGTGTGGCAGGCGACCGACCTGGCCACGCACGCGGAACTGGGCCACAGCGCCCAGGTCGCGTTGAAGATCCTGCCGCCGAGTCTCACGGAAAACTCGCTGCACGCCAAGCTCCTGATCGAGGAAGCGGCGCGCGCGCGCCAGCTGGCGCACCAGCATATCGTGCGCGTCTACGACTGGGCGCAGGACCCGGCCACGGGCAGCTATTTCATCATCATGGAATGCCTGGACGGCGAGGACCTCGACGCCCTGCTGGCGCGCGAGGGCCGGCTCGGCCTCGCGCGCGCGCTGGACCTGCTCGCGCCGGTGGCCGATGCGCTCGACTACGCGTGGGAGCGACACGGCCTCGTCCACCGCGACATCAAGCCGGCCAACGTCTTTCTGGCGCGCGGCGGCGACGTCAAGCTGCTCGACTTCGGCATCGCGGCGCGCGCCCGGGCCGGCGGTCTCGCGCTGGAGGCGCCGGCCGGTTCGGGCACGGCCGGCTACCGCGCGCCCGAAGCGGGCAGCGCCGGGGGCGTGCCGGCGCGCGCGCTGGACGTGCATGCGGTCGCGGCGATGCTGCATCGAATGGTGACGGGCGCGCTGCCGGGCGGCGACGCCGCGCGCCCCGAGGGCTTGAACGACGCCCAGTGGCAGGTGCTGCAATCGGGCTGCGCGCGCGACCCGGCGGCGCGTCCCGCCAGCGTGACCGAACTGCTCGCGCGGCTGCGCGCGGCGGACGGTCCCAGCGCGGACGAGCTGCGTGCCCGCGCCGAGGCCGACGCGGCCCGCGCGCGCGCCGAGCAGGCCGCGCAGGCCGCACGCGACGTCGCCGCGCGCAAGCTGGCAGAGGCGCGCGCGCAGGCGGAAGCGGCGGCCAAGGCCCAGCTGGACCGCCAGCGCCGCGAACAGGAGCGGGCGGCGAAGGCGTCCGCGGAACAGGCGCGCGCGGCGCGCAAGGACGCGTTGCGCCAGCAATTGCTGGAACGGCGCGCGGCCGAAGCGGAAAAGGCCAGGCTGGAACGCGAGGAGGCGCAGCGCAAGCTCGCGCAGGCCAAGGCGGCCGCCATCTACCTCGCCGAGCAGAAGCGCGCCCGGCTCGAAGAGGCGGCGCGCGCGCAAGCCATGCTCGAGCAGCTGCTGCCCACGCCCGCGAGTCCCGTGGCCGATACGGAAGGCGTGCTGCGCGACCGTTTCGAGGACGGCGACACCAAGGGTCCGGAACTGGTGCTGCTACCGACGGGCCGCTTCCAGATGGGCTCCCCGGAGCACGAGCGCAAGACCGCGATGGACGCGGGTTCGCAGCCGGGCTGGCTGGCGCGCGAACTGCCGCAGCACTGGGTCGGCATCGACAAGCCGATCGCGATGGGCCGCTATCCCGTCACGGTGGGCGAATGGCGGCTGTTCGTCGCGAGCACGGGCTGGCGCCCGAGCGGGGAAGTCGACTGGGACGCGCCGGGCTTCGCGCAGACCGACCGCCATCCCGTCGTCGGCGTGAACTGGTTCGACGCGATCCGCTACGTGCGCTGGCTGTCCGAGGTCACGGGCAAGTCGTACCGGCTGCCCAGCGAAGCCGAGTGGGAATACGCGTGCCGGGCCGGGACGAAGACGGCGTTCTCGTTCGGCGACACCATCTCGACGGACCAGGCCAACTACGACGGCAATTTCACGTACAACGGCGGCGCGCGCGGCGTGTACCGGCGCGGGACGACGCCGGTCGGCATGTTCGCCGCCAATCCCTGGGGCCTGTTCGACATGCACGGCAACGTGTGGGAATGGGTGCAGGACGTCGTCCACGACAATTACGACGGCGCGCCGCTGGACGGCAGCGCGTGGGAAGCGGGCGGCGACCAGGCCCGCCGCATCCTGCGCGGCGGCTCGTGGCTGTACAACCCGCGCTACCTGCGTGCGGCGCTGCGCAACGGGTTTTCGGCCGCGCTGTCGAACGACATCGTCGGCTTTCGCGTCGTGCGCGACCTGATGTGACGGGCCGAGCACGATACGCAGCAGCAACTTCAGCGCAGTGACATAATGGAACGGCACGCGGGCGCTGCCGGCCGTGCCGTCCGCGTCCTTGCAATCGAGGAGGTTGCCATGCGCATTCCCAAGGACATTCAAATCCCCTTCGTCGTGCTGTCGCTGGAAGCCGTGCTGCTGACCGGCGCCGCGCTGATTTTCCTCGTGCTGCGACCCGGTTGAGCGGAGGTCACGCGCCCAGCAGGCGGGCGGCCGCGCGGCGGCGGTCCGCGGTGCGTTCGGCCTGGTCTTCCGGACGGGCGCTGCACGCGAAGCGCACGCGGCCCGTGAACCGGGCGAGGCGTTCCAGCACGGTGGCGGGCCCCAGCGCCGTGTCCTGGCCGGTGCCGGGGTCGCGGTGCCAGAAACCGCCGTCGCGGTGGAACAGCACCGGCATGCCCGCCGCGCGGGGCAAGGCGCCGCCGCCGGCTTCCGGTTCGGCGTCCGGCGCGCACAGCACGAAGCATTCGGCGGCACCGCCGGCGTCCACGCGGTGCAGGGTCAGCGCGTGCCCGTGCAGCGCGGTGACGACGAACGTCACGACGCCGCGGATGCTGGCCGTCAGCTCGATGCGCATGCCGAGCCTGAGCGGCACCGGCACGTGCTTGCCGGGCCAGACGCCGTCCAGCAGCAGGCCGTAGCGCGACACGTCCTCGATCTCGAAGCCGCCGCGCGCGGGCCGGACGACGGCGTGGCGCGCGGACAGGCGGCGCGTGAGGCCGTCCCGTTCCGGACCGTGTTCGCCGTAGTGTTCGAGCAGCAGGTCGGCCTCGGCGCCGGCGGATTCGCAGCGGCCCAGCACGCACTCGTCCAGCGCGAACAGCCGCACGTGGCGCTGCGCGCCCGCATCCGGTTCCGCGTACACGAGGCAGGCGGCGCTCGCCGGGCACGGATGGGCCGCACGTTCGGCCGGCAAGTCGATTTCGATCAGGTCCTCGTCCCACGCGATCGTCGGCAGGGCGACGGCCACCTTGCCGCCCGCGTCCGCGCCGAGGTGCAGCTGGGCGATGGAGGCGTTGCGGGCCTGGATGTCGATGTCCAGCGCGCCGCCGCCGGACAGGCCGTGCACGCGGGCGATGCCGGCGTCGTCGGCGCTGATGCGCACGTTCTTGTGTGTGGCGAGGAAGGTCTGGTGGATCTCGCCCAGCGACGCGTCCGGGCGCGGCACGAGCAGCACGAGCGTCGCCACCCACGTGCGCGCGGCGGCCGGCAGGGCGGCGTCGCGCGCGTGGATTTCCAGGTCGATGCGGTACTGGCCGTGTTCGCGGCCGCGCGACGAGAATTCCACGAACACGGGACGCCAGTCGCCGCGCAGGCTGCGCGTGAATTGCAGGCGGCCGGCGCCGCCCGGCAGCAGTTGCGATTCCAGTAACACGGTCAGCTGCGGGGGCACGTCGTCCGGCATGCCGCGCAAGTCCAGCTTGATGGCCTGGCGTCCGCCGGCCGCGCGCGGGTCGAAGCCGCTCACGTGCAGGTGCGGACGGGCTGCGGGCGTGGGCGCCGGGCGGATGGCCGCCGCGCCCTCGGCGCGCGCCCGTTGCAACAGGTCGAAGCTGGAGCCGAGCAGGTCCACCGCGCCCGCCGGCTGGCGGTGGCCGTGCGCGCACACCGTCTCGCCGGGGGCGACCCAGACGGTGCAATGCGGGTGGTCGGGACTGCTGCAACGCTTCATGGGCGGTTATCGGCTCGGCGGTTGGATGGGCGGACGGCGCGCGGGCACAGCTTACGCGATTGTAGCCGAGCGCGGCGCCCGCGATTCATTGTTGAGCAAGACTTTTTTCCAAAATGCATCATTTGCAACGGTCAGGAACCCGGCAGCGCCGTCTCGTCGCGTAGCCGGTCGGGGCCGGGGACGCGCACGAGGATCGCGCTGACGTTGTCCGGGTAAAAGAACGCGGCCGGATGCGCGTCGTAGGCGGCCAGCAGGGCGTGCAGCATCGTGGCCGCGTCGGGCTCGCCCGCCAGCAACTGCGGCCACTGGCCCACCCAGCCGCACGGGTCGGAGCACGACCACAGGCCGTCCGTCGCCAGCAGGTACGTGCCGCCGGCGCGCAGCGCGAGCGGACGGCGGTCGGCCAGGCCGCACAGCCAGGCCGGCAGGTTCAACGGCGACAATTCGAACAGCGGGTCGTTCAGCCGCGACGGATCGGCGAACGCGTTCCCGAGCAGGAAGGCTTGCGCCACCTGCGGGCGGTGTTCGCCGTGCACCTGCTGCCACCAGTCTGCCTCGCCCAGCACGCCGGCCATCGCATAGGCGGTGGCGGGCACGTGGTCGACAGTCAGCGGCGTCGCCCGCGCCGGCGTGATGTCGTACAGGCGCGAATCGCCCACGTGGTACAGCAGCGGCGCCTCGTCCGCGCGCAGTTCCAGCAAGGTGAGCGTGGTGCCGGGGCGCGGGCCCGGTGCGTCGGCGAAATGGCGCTGCAGGTCGGCGTGCAGGGCGTCCAGGCGGCGCGCCAGCTCGGCCCCGGTGGCGCACGGCGGCAGCGCGAGCAGGCCGGCGACGACGGCTTCCGCCGCCTCCCGCCCGTGGCCGTGGCCGCCCATCCCGTCCAGCACCGCGAGCCGGGCGTGGCCGCGACGCCAGCCGGCCAGGCGCCGGCGCTGCACGGCCTGGTCCTGCAGCCAGGCCGCGTTGCCGTCCGCGTCGATCAGCAGCAGATTGTCCTGGTTTTCCGCGCGCAGGCGCGGGCCGGCGCCCAGGCGCGAGCAGGCGGCGACGTCGAGGGCGCCGAAGCGCATCCCGGCGATCCAGGCGCCGGGGTCGGAAACGGGAGGGGGCGAGTTCGGCATCTTCGTACTCTAACCGGAAATGCCGAAACGCCAAGCGCCGATTAGATGGGGTTTTTATGCCTACCCGTGAGTAATACGGCCGCGTTCACGAGCACGCAGGCGCCGGCCGCCGCCATCGCGCAGCGCACGCCGCACGCATCCGCGATCCGGCCCCAGAACAGGCTGCCCGCCGTGTAGCCGCCCGCCATCACGACGAGGTAGATCGCGAGCGTCCGGGCGCGCACCTCCGCGGGGAACGACAGCTGGGCCGTGGCGTTCAGGGTCGACACGACGGCCGACCAGGCCATGCCGCCGCACACGATCAGCGGGACCAGGCGGGACAAGGTGTGCAGGAACGGCATCGCGGCGAGCATCGCGCCGTACACGACGAGCGCGCCGGCCAGGATGTTGGTCTTGTCGATGCGCGCGCGGAGCGCGGGCAGGCAGAACGCGGCGATGACGGCGCCGCCGCCCAGGCTGCCCATCAGGGTGCCGAACACGCTGGCGTCCATGCGCAGCACGTCGCGCACGAACACGGGCAACAGCCCGGCGAACGCGATGGTGGCGAAGAACACGGTCGCCACGTTGCGCAGGATGCGGCGGTAGCGCGGGCAGCCGAACGCCGTGCGTACGCCTTCGCCCAGGCGCGCGCCGTAGCCCGCGCAGGGTTTCACGTGCGTGCGGTCGTCGCGCCACCAGGCGCGGTAGATCGCGAGCAGGCCCACGAACGAGATCGCGTTGAGGAGGAACAGCGGGCCGGGACCGATCCACTTGAACAGGACGCCGCCCAGCGCCGGCCCGAGGATCGCGGCCGTGTTGTACGACAGGTTGTTGAGGGTCGCCGCCGCCTCGACTTCGTCCGGCTCCACGAGCCCGGACATCGCCGCCTGCCACGCCGGCCACATGAACGCGGACCCGCAGCCGATGCAGAACAGCACCGCCAGCACGGCGGCATGGGGCGCGTGGCCGCTCGTCACCAGCGCGGCCAGCGCGCACGCGCAGCCGGCCATGAACAGATTGCAGAAAAACAGGAATTTCGGGCGGTGCACGGCATCGGCGACGACGCCGGCGAACAGCGCGAACAGGAAGATCGGGATGTACGTCGACGTCTGCACGAGCGTCGTCGTGGATGCGGAATGCGAACTGGAGGCGATCAGCCAGGCCGACGCGAACGTCTGGATCCACGTGCCGAGGTTCGAGACCAGGTTGGCGCACCACAGATGCCGGTAGCGCGCATGGCGCAGCGGTTGCGTCAGCGGGACCCGGCGCCGGGCCGGCGCGGCCGCCGGGGTGAAGGTGGATGTCGTCATCGACCCAGTCTACGGGCGCGGCCCGGCCGGGTCAACGCGGCAGCAACAAGGTTTGCGTGGTTTTCCCAACGTGACGTTTCGACAAGCCGCTGTGCTATCGTATCGCCATGCCGATACGCCCGATGGAACACGCCGACATCCCGGCCGCCGCCGCCGTGCTGCGCCGCGCCGCCGAAACCTTCTTCCTGCACGAATCCGCGCCGGAGGACGCCGCAGCCTTCCTCGCCCAGCACGACGCCGCGGGCCTGCGCCGCAACCTGGACGCCGGCTTCGTCTACCACGCGGCCATCGAGGACGGCGTGCTGGCCGGCTTCGTCGGCGTGCGCGGCGGCACGCACGTGTTCCACCTGTTCGTCGATGCCGCGTACCAGCGGCGCGGCATCGCGCAGGCGTTGTGGGAGGCCGCGCGCGCGCAAGCCCTCGTGCCCGGACACCCGGGCGTCTTTACCGTGAACGCATCGAATTTCGCCGTGCCGTTCTATGCGTCGCTCGGCTTCGAGCGCACGGCGCCCATGCAGGCCGACAAGGTGCCCTATAACCCGATGCGCCTGTCAATGCCGCTCGTCGGTGCGGCGTAGCCACAGGCTGCTCGCCCAGCCTTCGACCGCGCCGCCGCCGACGCGCACGCGCCACCAGTCCCCGTCCGTCGCACCCGTCGCCGTGACGATCGTGCCCGCCGCCAGCACGCGCATGCGGGCGGCGCGCACGCCGCGGTCCTCGCGCAGGTTCAGGTCGTCGACGACGCGGTAGCGCGCGCCGGGGGCGGGGCCGATGGTGGCCACCGCCGCCGTCCGGACGGCGGCCGCCGCGGTCGCCGCCGCCGGCGCGGGCGGCAGCAGGGCGGAGAACAGCAGGCCGAACGCCAGCGTGCCGCCGCCCAGCACGCCCAGCGCCCGCAGATTGGGCCGGCGCCACCAGGCGCGCGGCGTGCACCACGCGGCCAGCACGAGCGTGAGCGCGAACGCGACGCACCAGCGGAGCCACGGTGCGATGTCGGCGAAGTCCATGCGTGCCTCAGGCGTCGAAGCGCAGCACGTAATGGCCCGCGACGAGATGGTGTCCCACCGGCAGGCGGTACGGCTGCTCCGGCGTCGCCGCGTCGATCGCCGCCACGAAGTCCAGGTGCTCGTCCAGGTGGTACAAGGCCTGCGTGGGCGACAGCCGGGCGATCAGCCAGGCGTCGGGCGCCGCTTCGAAGCTGAACGCGTCGCGCGAGAGCCCCAGGCGGTCGGCGCTGGACGGCGGCGTGCCGGTCGCGTTGCGCAGGAAGCGCGGCGAATCCAGCACGCGCAAGGCCGCCAGCATGGGCGCGCCCCGTCCGAACGTGAAGCGCGCGCCGCTCGCCACCGGCAGCGCCGGCGGCTGCGGCAGCATGAGCAGGGCGCAATAGCGGTCGGCCAGCGCGGGAGCGCAGGCGGCCAGTTCCAGGCGCGTGCCGTCGACGGGACTGAAGCTGGCCGGCACCGCGATCCGCTCGCGGCCGGCCGGTGTGATGGCCCGCAGTGCGTCGTGTTCGTCCACGGCGAAGCCGATGACGGCGTCCGCCGCCTGCGCCGACGGGACGAAGGCGCGGTTCAGGCCGACCTCCAGCACTTGCGCGCCCGTCTCGCGGTAGCGCGACAGCCGCGGCAGCGCGAGTGCCGCGAGGGCCACGCGCCGGCGTGGGACCGGGGCGTAGGTCGCATCCGGCGCCGCCTCGGCCGGCTGCACCGATGGGGTGCGCGCGAGCGGCACGGCCGTCAGTTCCGGGTCGGGCGCGCGCGGCTTCCAGACGGCGGGACGGGCGGACGGCGAAGCGCCGGCCGCGCGCGCGGCGGCGGGCGCGACGACGGGGGCCGGCGGCCGCGCGGTGCCCGGCATGCGCTGGGGCGTCACGCGCAGCAGCAGGCGCAGCGCGGCGCCGGTGGCGTCGACGGCGCCGCGGCGCGACTTGATCGTCCAGTAGCCGGCGGCCGCGTCCCAGCTGCAGTCGAAGGCGTCCTTCGGGCGCACCTGCACTTCCAGCGGCGCGTCCGGGCCGTCGTTGATGACGAGGACCGCGCCGTCCGCGCCGAACGGCCAGCCCGGCGCGGCGTAGGTCGCGTCGTTCTCGTCGTGTCCGATCAACGTCAGTCTCTGGTTCGGGTAGATGGGGCAGACGGTCTTCCACACGGCGCTGTCGCGCGACACGCTGACCGTGTACTGCACGGTTTCACCCGGCGCGGGCAGGTAGACGGCGTGGCCGAACTTGACCTCGACTTCGCCCGGCTCCAGGCGGTCGGCGCCGATGACGTGGTAGCGGACGTCGTCGCCCTGCAGCAGGTCGCCGAAATCCTTCTGGTGCAGCGCCGCCAGGCCTTGCGCGAGGTCGCGCACGCGGGCGCCGCGCGTGAGGTGGCGGTCGTCGTCGACCTCTTCCTGCGGCAGCATCAGCGTGATGTGCGAAAAGCAGCGCACGGGGGCGCGCCCGCGCTGCTCGCGCGGCGTGCGTTCCAGCAGGTCGCGCAGCAGCGGGCGGCGCGCGAACAGCGCCATTCGGGGCGCCTGCCAGATCGCGTGGGCGTCGAAGACGTCGTTGATCTTGCCTAGGGCTTCATGTTGGACGTAGACCGGCATGATTCGTTCTCCTCTAAATCTAAAGATTGGCTGCTGGCGGCAGCGGCACCTAGCAGGGGGCAGATGAAAAACAGCAGGTGCGAGCCGCCCGCCGACAAAAAGCTCATCGGCTGGCCCATCACCGGGAAGATCGCGAGATTCGTGCCCCACGAGAGCAGGAAGTGGCCGAATGCGAACGCGGCGCCGCCGGCCAGGAAAAAGCAGCGCAGGCGCGCGAGCCACGCGACGCGGAAGTCGCGCGCCCGTGCCCCCGCCAGCCAGCAGCGCGCGGCCAGGTGCAGCAGCGCGGCGAGGAACGTGGCCTGCAGCAGCCACAGGCCGACGGCCGCCGCCAGGCCGTGGCGCTGCAGGAAGAACGACGCCGCGAAGTCGTCCTGCACGGCCGGGATGCGCAGCGCGAAGCCGGGATCGAGCCCCAGTTGCGCCACGCCGAACAGGCCGTCGGCGCCGCGCCAGCCGCCTTGCGCGATGGCGCGCGCGCCCATCAGCAATTGCTGGCCGGTGTGCGGGTGGGTACCCGGGTCGAGCCAGACGAGGAAGCGGTCCGCATAAAAATCCCAGCGCGCGATGCCGTCCGCGCCGGCGCCGCGCAGCAGCGCCACGGCCAGCACGGCGCACACGCCCACGCCCGCGAGCGCGCACGCGGCGCCGCGCCGGCCCGTGGCCAGCGCCTGCGCCAGCATCATCGTGCCGGCCCACAGTGCCAGCAGCACGAGCGGCGAATAATCGTCGACCTGCACGAGGGCCACCCCGAGCAGCAGCATGAACAGCAGCGCGGGCGCCGCGAGCCGCAGGCCGCGGCGCCACGCGCCGCCCGGCGACGGACCCTCGGCGCACGCGAGCGCCAGGCAGTGGGCGGACAGGGCGGCCAGCGCGAACTTGGCGAATTCCACGGGCTGCAGGTCGAACACGCCCGTCTCGTCGCCGTACGCCACTTGCAGCAGCAGCGCGACGAGTGCGGCGCCGGTCAAGAGCAGCAGCGCCAGTTCGATGCGGGCCTGGGCCAGCGGGCGCGCCGGCCGCGCGAGGTGCGCCAGTGCGACGGCGCCGGTGCCCAGCGCCAGCAGGGCCGCCGTCTTGTGGAAGTCGCGCAGCCAGGCGGTGTCCGGCGCGCCCAGGCCCAGGTCGAGCTGCGTCAGCAAGCCGACGGCCAGCAGCGGCAGCGCCACCGCGAGCGCGGGATCGAGGCGGCGCGGGGCCGCCAGCGCGAACGCCAGCGCGGCCCAGGCGACGAGCAGCCCGATGCCCGCGCCGCCCGGCGCGCCGGTGCGCTGTAGCCAGAACAGGACGATGCCGGCGCCGGCCAGCAGCAGTGCGCCGCCGGCCGCCGCGCCCGCCCGCAGGCGCGTCCCCGCGCGCGCGGAGAAGGCCGCCGCGAGGGCGCCCGCGCCGGCAAGGACGAGGATGGCCAGCAGCGGCGCCGTCGCCCGGTCCGGCAGATCCCACGGCGCGCGCCGGGCCCACGTCCACGCGACGCCCGGCGGCAGATGCAGCGCCGTGTCCGGGTACAGCGCGACGTGAGCGGCGGGGCGCAGGTGCAGGACGTCGCCGTTCGTCGCGAGCAGCAGGCGGGTGCGGCCCGCGACGAGGGTCTGGCCGCCGTCGAGCCGGAGCGGGCGGCCCGCCAGCAAGGCGTCGCGGCCGTCCTCGGCCAGCAACAGCGGCACGCCCGGCGCGGCGGCGAGAACGAGGCCGTCGCGCCCCTGGCCGCGCGCGATGGTGGCGGCGGGCGCCGGCAGGCCGGCGACGGCGATGCGGTTGCCGCAATCGAGGTTGCCGCCGAAGACGAGCGGACGGGCGACGGCGAGCATGCCGGGCGCGATCCGGTTCCACAGGGCGGCCAGGCGCGTGCCGACGCGCGCGTCCGGACACGCCGGCTGCGGCCTGCCGTCGCGGCGCAGCAGGGCGCCGTCGTAGCGCCAGGCCGTCGCGCCGCTGGAAAACGCGACGGTGCGGGCATCGGCCGCATCGACGCCCGCGCGCAGGGCGCCGACCTGGAAGCGCTGGCCCGGCGCCAGCACGACGCTGCCGGCGCGGCGCCGGCGCGCGCCATCCTGGACGAGCAGCGGCGCGCCGGTGCCGTCGTCGGCCGCCCACCAGCTGCCGTCGGCGGCGCGGCCAAGGCGGAGATGGCCGCCGTCCCTGGGCGGCGCGCCGAGCGCCGCGTGGTCGAGATCGAGCGCCGCGCCCCGGGCCAGCACGATGGCGACCCGCGCCGGCATCCACGCGGCCGGCGCGCGCAGCAGCGCGATCATCTGCAGGGTGCACAGGGCGGCGAGCAGGATGGCGGCGGCAAAGCGCACCGTGACGTGCGGCGCGCGCATCATGCGGCGCTCCGGAAGAGGACGGGGGCGCGGTCCAGGTCTCGTGCCGCGCGCGCGATCAGGCGGCTGACTTCCAGCGCGTGGCGCGGACGGTGTTCCGGACGGGGCGCCAGCAGGGACCGCAGCAGGACCAGCAAACCGTCGTGGTCGCGCGCGGGCACGCGCCCGAGGAACAGCGCGGCCTCGTCGGGCGCGAGGATCGCGGGCATGGGCCGCAAGGCGGCGGCGCCCGCGGGGCCGTGGGTGCGGTAGGCGTCGGCGCAGGCGGCGCAATAGCGCAGCGGCACGGCGGTGACGATGGTGTAGAGCAGGGCGCCCAGTGCGAAATAATCGCTGCGCGCGTCGGTGCGGTAGCGGCCGGCGTCGTCGGGGAAAAATTGTTCCGGCGCTTGCCAGGCGGCGGTGCCCGCGTAGGAATGGGCCGTGCTGTTCGCCAGCTGCCGGTTCGTGCCGAAATCCGCGAGTTTCAGCGCGCCCGCGCGCGCGTCGATGAGCAGGTTGGCGGGTTTCAGGTCGAGATAGCGCCAGCCGTATTGATGGACTTTCGCGAGCGCTCCGTTGACCTGGGCCGTCCACGCCAGCGCTTGGCCGACGTCCGGGCCCGCGCCGCGGCTGCGCAGCGTCGCCAGGTGGGCGGCGAGGTCGCCGTCGAGCAATTCGAGCGCCAGCGCGGGCAGGCCGTCGTGGTCGCCGCTGTCGAGCAGGCGCACGATGTGGCGCTGGTCCCACGGCTGCAGGCCGCGCAGGAAGGCGATCTCGGCATCGAAGCTGGCGCGCCACAGCGCGCGCTGCGGCGGCAGGGCCTGGTCCATCTGCGCGCGGTTGACGAGTTTCACGGCCGCCGGTGTACCGTCCAGCACGGATGCGGCGCGCCAGACCTCGCCGTAGCTGGAGCTGTTCAACCGGGCCTGCAGACGCCACGCGCCCGCGGTCAATGTGATGATGTCGCCTGCTTCCACTGGTCCTCCCGTGCGGCGGATGCCGCTCGAGGAGGCTTAGCGGGGGGAGGGGAAAAGGCGGCCTCCGAAACCCGGCGTCGCTTCGCTACTGCGCGGGCAATAAAAAACCGCGCACGGGGCGCGGCTCTTCGTTCCCGCGCACGGGGCGCGGTTTCTTTTCGTCCGGCGATCAGCGGCGCCAGCCGCGGTCGTGGTCCTCGCCACGGTCACGGTCCCAACCGCGGTCGCGATCCCAGCCGCGGTGCCAGCCGCGATCGTGGTCGTGGTAGCGGCCCCGTTCGACAACGACGACGTCCGGGCGCGCATCGTAATAATAGCGCTGCGGTTCGACGTAGACGGTGCGCGGCTCCACGTACACGGGCCGCTGCTCGACGTACACGGGGCGGGACTGGACGTAGGTCGGTGCCGATTGGTAATAGCCGCCCGAGTAGGCGTAGCCGCGGTTGCGGTAGTAATAGTCGTCGTTCGAGCGGACGGAATTGCCGACCGCGGCGCCGATGACGCCGCCGACGAGTGCACCGTTGCGTCCGCCCACGCTGCCGCCGATGGCGGCGCCGGCCAATGCGCCCACGACCGTGTTCACACCCCGATCGTCAGCCATCGCCGTGGAGGAAACGGCAGCTGCGGCCAGGAGCATGGCACCAATGCATTTTTTCTTCAACATGGCTTGTTCCTTGCGCCTCAACGGGGATCGGGATGATCGCGACTACGCCAGGCATGCAGGCATCATAGATCGGGTGCCGGGCGCTGCCACCAGTTCATACAGATTATTACATCTGCTGCACGGTCGGTAACATTGGTTACAGGAACCCGTTTTCGGCCCTTGCAGTCGGCACAGTCTGCCCCATTTAAGAGGGGTTATCGACTGCCCGGATCCACCATGGCGCGCCGACGTTCTTTCGTTTCCATTGTTGCCATCCTGCTGTTGTTGCACGGCTATATCGGCGTGCGGCTGCTGCCTGCGATGGGGGCCGGTCCCGTCGGGATGCTGGCGGGGGCGGTGCTGCTCGCCGTGCTGGCCGCGCTCGTGCGGATCGGCCTCGTGGCGCCGAGCCTGCGTCGCACGCGCTGGTCCGAACCGCTCATGTGGGCCGGGCTGCTGGCCATGGGTTTCTTTTCTTCGCTGTTCGTATTGACGCTCGCGCGCGACGTCGTGCTGCTGGCCCTGGCGCTCGGCGGCGCGGGCGGGCCGGCGTTCACGCACGACAGCGCCGCCGCCGTGCCCCTGCTGGCGCTGGCCGTCACGTTCATCGGCTTCATCAACGCCCGCCGCGTGGCGCGCGTCGTCAAGGTCGAGGTGCCGATCGACGGCTTGCCCGAAGACTTGCACGGCTATTCGATCGCCCAGATTTCCGACATCCACGTGGGCCCAACCATCCGCCGGCCGTATCTGAACGCCATCGTCACGAAGGTCAATGCGCTCAAGCCGGACGCCATCGCCATCACGGGCGACCTCGTGGATGGCACCGTGCAACGCCTGGCCCTGCACACGGAACCGCTGGCGCGCCTGTCCGCGCCGGACGGCGCGTTCTTTGTCACGGGCAACCACGAATACTATTCCGGCGTGGAACCGTGGTTGGCCGAGGTGCGCCGCCTGGGCCTGCGCGTGTTGATGAACGAGCACGTGATCCGGCGCCGGGGCAGCGCCAAGGTGATGATCGCCGGCGTCACCGACTACACGGCGCAGCAATTCGACCCCCTGCACAAGAGCGACCCGCACCAGGCCGCCGCCGGCGCGCCGGACGACGTCGCCGTGCGCATCCTGCTCGCGCACCAGCCGCGCAGCGCGCCGGCCGCGGCGGACGCGGGCTTCGATCTGCAATTGTCCGGCCACACGCACGGCGGCCAGTTTTTTCCGTGGAATCTGTTCGTCCCGCTGCAGCAACCGTTCGTCGCCGGCCTGAACCGCGTGCGCTCGCTGTGGGTGTACACGAGCCGCGGCACCGGCTACTGGGGACCGCCCAAGCGCTTCGGCGCGCCGTCCGAAATCACGCTCGTGCGCCTCGTGCCCGGCCGCGCTTGACGGCCCCCGTATCGGCGAAATATATGTACGACAATATATTTCCACAAACACAGACGGATGCGTTATCGTTCTGGTTTTTTCATCGACCAAAGGACTGCACGCATGAACCGCCGCCTCCGTCTTCCCGCCTTGAGTCTGATCGCCTCTGCCTGCCTGCTGGGCGGCGCGGCGACTGCCGCCAATCCAGGCAATGATCCGGCCGCGCTCGCCAAGGTGCGCGATACGGCGATGCAGAGCGATTACGCCTACCAGCGGCTGGAGGACTTGACGGACCTCGTCGGCCCGCGCCTGTCGGGTTCGCCCGGTGCCGCCGCCGCCGTCACCCAGGTCGCCGACGCGTTGCGCAAGCTGGGCGCCAAGGTCACGCTGCAGCCGGTCAAGGTGCCGCACTGGGTGCGCGGCGAGGAGACGGCGGCGCTCGTCGACTACCATGGCCGGCCGGCCGGCATCACGCAAAAGATCGTGCTGACGGCGCTGGGCGGATCGGGCGCGACGCCGGCCGCCGGCATCACGGCGCCCGTGATCATCGTGCGCTCCTTCGAGGAGCTCAAGGCGCGCGCGGCCGAGGTCAAGGGTCGCATCGTGCTGTTCGACGTGCCGTTCGACCAGCACATGGCGGACCGCGGCCTGGCGGGCACGGCGTACGGCCAGGCCGTCGCGTTCCGCGGGGCCGGCCCGCGCATGGCGGCCGAGATGGGCGCCGTGGCCGCGCTCGTGCGCGCCGTCGGCGGCGCCGCCTACCGCATCCCGCACACGGGCTTGACGCTCCTGAAGGACGGCGCCCGCATCCCGGCGGCGGCCGTCACGATCGAGGATGCGCTGCTGATCGACCGCCTGTCCAAGCGCGGCCCCGTGACGATGCACCTGACCTTGACGCCGCAGATCCTGCCGGACGCGGACAGCTTCAACGTGATCGCCGATTGGCCGGGCACGGACAAGGCCGACGAGATCGTGCTCGTGTCGGGCCACCTGGATTCCTGGGACCTCGCCACCGGCGCCAACGACGACGGGTCCGGCGTCGTCACCGCGATGGAAGTGATCGACACGCTGCGCAAGCTGGGCTACCATGCGCGCCGCACGATCCGCGTGGTCGCCTGGATGAACGAGGAGAACGGCGGCCGCGGCGGGCATACCTATGACGCCGTCAACAAGAAGGTCGCCGACAAGCATTTTGCCGCGTACGAGGACGACGGCGGTTCCGGCCGTCCGTTCGGCCTGCACGCGGGCATCAGCCTGGCCGGCGAGAAGCTGCTGGCGCCGCTGCAGGCGGCCTTGACGCCGATCGGCGCGGGCGCGTTCCGCCGCGAGGACGTCGTCGGTTCGGGCGACCTGCACGACCTGGAAGATTCCGGCGTGCCGAGCTTCGAGCCGTGGATCGATTCCGCCAACTATTTTAATTATCACCATACCCCCGCCGATACCTTCGATAAGGTGGACCCGGACAACCTGCGCCGCCACGCCGCCGTGATGGCGACGACGGCCTGGTTCCTGGCCAATCTGGACCAGCCGATCGGCCGCGCCAACGTCGCGACCGAAGCGAAGTCCGCCAAGTAATACGCTGTCGACGCGCGTGACGGGGCCGCCCGTCACGCCAGGCAGTGTCGTCCGACGTGGCAGTCCGTCACGCCGGACCCGCGGCGGCCGGACGCGACGTCCGCCGCCGGGTTCCTGTTGCCTTCCCTTGCCGCGCCGACCCGCCGGGGTGCCCGCGCCTTATCCGGCGTCGATGCGCCGGATCGCACGCGCGTGGCCGCGGAACGGCCGGCCGTACACGGTCTGGATGCCGCTGGCAAAGTTCTGGCCCCAGACCAGTTGCGGCCGCGTGTCGTGCGGCTCGTTCGACCAGTACCACACGCGATCGAAGCGCTCGCGCAGGTTGGCGAACAGCAGCGCGAGTTCGCGCCGCGTCGGCAGCTCGCCGTCTTGCGCGGCCGCCCACTCGCGCGCGGCCGGCCAGCTGACGTCGGACGCTTCGTCCGGCAGCAGCACCAGATGGTAGTCGGACTCGCCGTTCTTGCCGAGTATCAGGCCGGCATAGGCTTCGCCTTCCTTCAACATTTCTTGGATCCTCAGGTAATCACCCATTGCGCAACCCTTTCGTCATGTTTCATGTCTTGCGGTCTCGTATGACCATCGATCGCCGCGCTTGGTTGCGACGTGCGATACGACCTAGGTCATGACGACGTGCGCGGTAGTCGTTCTCAGCGCTTTCTCCGAGCTTGGGATATGGCAATTGTTAAATACGCGCCGCCCCATACGCCCGTCTTTCACGCCAAAAGTTTGCAATTGCAAGTCTGTAAGTCGTTGATTCCTTGATGAAATATTGTTTAGTAATTCGTTATTTTGGGAAATTTATTTTAAAAAAGATTGAACTTAGGCAGTTTCCTAGCCTCAAAGGGTTACCTTCACTCACTTGATGTTAGGAATCTCCAGATGAAAAAACGCGCTACCTTTGCTTCGAACGTTCGTCTCAACACCCTGCTGTGCTGCAGTGCCGCGGTTCTCCTGGCCGCAGGCGGCAACGCCCTGGCAATGACCACGCCGGCCACCACTTATAACTATTATGTGTCGCCGACCGGTTCGGACTCGGCGGCCGGCACGAAGGCCGCGCCGTTCAAGACCCTGGCCCGCGCGGCCAAGTCCGCCACCCGCCCGGGCACGACCGTCTGGGTCGCGCCGGGCACCTACGCCGGCGGCATCAAGACGACGGCCAGCGGCACGAGCTCGGCCCGCATCTACTGGGTGTCGACGACGAAGTGGGGCGCGAAGATCGTTCCGCCGTCCTACTCCTACAACAACAACGCGTGGGACAACCGCGGCAACTACGTGAGCATCATCGGCTTTACCGTCGACGGCACGTACTCGCACAGCGGCACGAAGTGGACGCACGGCATCTACACGGGCGGTTCGTACGGCATGATCGCCGAGAACCACATCCACCACATCGCGAAGTCCGTGACCTGCACGAGCGCCGGCGGTTCGGCGATCGGCGTGGACAGCTATTACCACGGCGTGATGACGGACGTGATCAGCAACGTCGTCCACGACATCGGTCCGGCCGGTTGCCGGTACGTCCAGGGCATCTATTTCAGCACGTCGGGTTCGATCAAGAACAACCTCGTGTACCGCGTGGGCGCGGTGGCGATCCACCTGTGGCACGACGCGAACCACGTGACCATCACCAACAACACGGCGACCTCGTCGACCTTCGGCATGGTGGTCGGCGGCGGCAATTTCTATTACACGACGGCCGGCGCGAACTACATCTTTGTTGCGAACAACATCGTGTACGACAACGTCTACGGCATCTCGGAACAGGGTGTTACGGGCAAGCAGAATGTCTACAAGAACAACCTCGTCTACAAGAACTCGACGTACAACATCTCGCTGCGCAATGGTCTCGTGGCCACGGCGACGGTCAGCTCGGATCCCCTGCTCAAGGCTTACTCGCGCACGGCGACGACGCCCGACTTCCACCTGACCAGCAGCTCGCCGGCAATCGGCCGCGGCACCGCGACGAATGCCTACCCGACCGACCTGGACGGCAAGCCCCGTAACTGGTCGACGGGTTTCGACATCGGAGCCTACCAGCACTGATTCCGCCTTCCTCACTGTAGTCCCGGTCCGGCTTGCCGGACCACCCGCGCCCGCGGCGGCCTGCCGCGGGTTCGCTTCCCAGTGTTGCGCCTGCTAACACCGACGCTGCGGCTCGTGCCCGCGGCAGGGGAACCCACGCACTCAAGGAATGTAAATGAAACAACTCAATATCGCGTTCACCACCCGTATCAACGTCCTGCTGTGCAGCAGCGCCGCCGTCCTCCTCGCCGCATGCGGCGGGGCGGGCGACGCATCGACGGGCACGCCGGCCCAGACGGCAGCCTATGTCGACACCCATGCCGGCGCCGGACAAACGAATGAGCCGAATGCGGCCGACGCCGGTACGGCGGCGGCCAGCGGCACGTCGAACGACTTCGCCGTCAGCGGCTACGACACGAACCCGCGCGCCGGCGCCGGGTCGATCAATGGCGCGATCGCCAGCGCGGCCGCGGCCCAGGCCGGGACGCAGACCCGCCTGCTGGCCAGCGTGACGTCGGTCGATACGTCGAGCGCGGCGTCCCAAGTGACCCAGCTGTACCAAACGCTGCTGGGCCGTGCGCCGGATGCGGCCGGTCTCGCATACTGGACCCAGGTCATGGCGAACGGCGCGCCGCTCTCCGCCGTCGAAGCGGCCATCCGCGGCAGCGCCGAATACGCGAGCCTGCATAACACGTCGACCGGCACGGGTTCGACGGTGACGGTGCCTCCGACCACGTACAACTATTATGTGTCGCCGACGGGCTCCGACTCGGCGGCCGGCACGAAGGCCGCGCCGTTCAAGACGCTGGCCCGCGCCGCCAAGGCCGCGACGAAACCGAGCACGACCGTCTGGGTCGCGCCGGGCACCTACGCCGGCGGCATCAAGACGACGGCCAGCGGTACGAGCGCGGCCCGCATCTACTGGGTGTCGACGACGAAGTGGGGCGCGAAGGTCGTTCCGCCTTCGAGCTCGAGCAACAACAACGCCTGGGACAACCGCGGCAATTACGTGAGCATCATCGGATTCAACGTCGACGGCACGAATTCGGGCAGCGGCACGAAGTGGACGCACGGTATCTACACGGGCGGTTCGTACGGCATGATCGCCGACAACCACATCCACCACATCGCGAAGTCCGTGGCTTGCACGAGCGCCGGCGGTTCCGCGATCGGCGTCGACAGCTACTACCACGGCGTGCTGACGGACGTCGTCAGCAACGTCGTCAACGACATCGGTCCGGCCGGTTGCACGTACGTCCAGGGCATCTATTTCAGCACGTCGGGCACGATCAAGAACAACCTCGTGTACCGCGTGGGCGCGGTGGCGATCCACCTGTGGCACGACGCCACGAACGTGATCATCACCAACAACACGGCGGCCGCGTCGAACTTTGGCATGGTGATCGGCGGCGGCGATTTCTATTTCACGTCGGCCGGCGCGAACAACGTGTTTGTTGCGAACAATATCGTGTACGACAACAAGTACGGGATCTCGGAGCAGGGCAAGACGGGCAAGCAGAACGTCTACAAGAACAACCTGATCTACAAGAACTCGACGTACAACACGTCGCTGCGCAATGGTCTCGTGGCCACGGCGACGGTCGGTTCGGATCCGCTGTTCAAGGCCTATTCGCGCACGGCGGCGACGCCCGACTTCCACCTGACCACCAGCTCGCCGGCAATCGGCCGCGGTATCGCGACGAACGCCTACCCGACCGACCTGGACGGCAAACCGCGTAACGCCACGAGCGGCTACGACATCGGCGCTTACCAGCACTGATCGAGCCGTCGTCGCGGCGCTTCGGCGCACGGCCCGGCTCGGGAGGACGCGGTCCTTCCCGAACCGGGCCTTTTTCGTTCCTTCGGCCGCCGAAGACCGCTCATCCTTATCTGTTCATTACCATAGGAAATTTTTTTTAGAAAAGCTTGAACTTAGTCAGTTTCCTTGCATCAAAGGGTTATCTTCACTCACTTGATGTATGGATCTTTTCTGATGAAAAAACTGCTGAATTTTGCTTCGAACGTTCGTCTCAACACTCTGCTGAGCTGCAGCGCCGCGGTGCTGCTGGCCGCGGGCGGCAACGCCCTGGCCATGACCACGCCGGCCACCACTTATAACTATTATGTGTCGCCGACCGGTTCGGACTCGGCGGCCGGCACGAAGACCGCGCCGTTCAAGACCCTGGCCCGCGCGGCCAAGGCCGCGACCCAGCCGAGCACGACCGTGTGGGTCGCGCCGGGCACCTACGCCGGCGGCATCAAGACGACGGCCAGCGGCACGAGCACGGCCCGCATCTACTGGGTGTCGACGACGAAGTGGGGCGCGAAAATCGTTCCGCCGTCCTATTCCTACAACAACAACGCGTGGGACAACCGCGGCAACTACGTCAGCATCATCGGCTTCGACGTCGACGGCACCAACTCGCTCAGCGGCACCAAGTGGACGCACGGGATCTACACGGGCGGTTCGTACGGCATGATCGCCGAGAACCACGTCCACAACATCGCGAAATCCGTCACCTGCACGAGCGCGGGCGGTTCGGCGATCGGCGTGGACAGCTATTACCACGGCGTGCTGACGGACGTGATCAGCAACGTCGTCAACGACATCGGCCCGGCCGGTTGCACCTACGTCCAGGGCATCTATTTCAGCACGTCGGGTTCGATCAAGAACAACCTCGTGTACCGCGTGGGCGCGGTGGCGATCCACCTGTGGCACGACGCGAACCACGTGACCATCACCGACAACACGGCAACCTCGTCGACCTTCGGCATGGTGATCGGCGGCGGCGACTTCTATTACACGACGGCCGGCGCGAACTACATCTTTGTTGCGAACAACATCGTGTACGACAACGTCTACGGCATCTCGGAGCAGGGCACGACGGGGACCCAGAATGTGTACAAGAACAATCTCGTGTACAAGAACTCGAAGTACAACATCTCGCTACGCAATGGTCTCGTGGCCACGGCGACGGTCAGCTCGGATCCCCTGCTCAAGGCTTACTCGCGCACGGCGACGACGCCCGACTTCCACCTGACCAGCAGCTCCCCGGCAATCGGCCGCGGCACCGCGACGAATGCCTACCCGACCGACCTGGACGGCAAGCCCCGCAATTCGACGACGGGTTACGACATCGGCGCCTACCAGCACTAAGCCGGCGCGGCCCGGGTTCGTCCCGGGCGACGCACACCGCGGCCCGCACGCTCCACGCGCGCGGGCCGTTTTTCATTGGAGGCGGCGTCAATCGTTCAGGGGCGTCGTGATCCCGGGCCCCTCCGCGCCGGCCCGGTTCACGGCCGTGCTCACCTTGTACCATTCGAAGGCGTCGGCCGGCACGGCGGCATGGCGCGCCAGTTCGATCGCCTGCTGGGGCGACAGGTCCGGATCGAGCCACAGCCTGGCGTCTTCCGCATCCAGCACGACGGGGCGGCGGTCGTGGATGTCCAGCATGCCGCCGGACGCGTCGTCGGTGACGATGACGAAGCCGGCCTCGGCGCGATTCTCTTGAAACGGCCCGAAGTTGGCGACGGCCAGCATGAACAGGGGACGATGGTCCTTGCGGTGGATGTGCCAGGGCTGTTTGTGACCCTTTTCTCCCGTCCACTCGTACCAGCCCTCGGCCGGCACGATGCCGCGCCCGTTCTTGACGAGCCGCGACCAGTAACGGTTCGCCAGCTTTTCCAGGCGCGCATTGATGACAATGGGCACCTTGCCTTCGGCCCATCGCGCGCGATAGCTCCAGAAGACGTCGTCCACGCGATGCTCGCCGTCCTGCACGTGCATGACGGGCCGATACGAGCCAGGCGCCGCGTTCGGCGTCGGTTTCGATGCGCTGTCGAAGACGGCGTCCGTCCAGCCGATCAGGTTGGCGTAGTGACGCGCCGTCTGGCTTTGGTCGAATCGTCCACACATGGGGGGATGGTAGCGCAGATGGCCGACGACGGCCGTCCGTTAGCGCGGTGCATGCCGTCGACGCACTCACAGTGGCCGAGGCCTTGCCGAACGGTGCCAAAGTCGCGTATCGTTTCGCAAATGCAACAATTGCACTGCCGGCGATCGATGCCTGCCTCGTGTCCTGGGTGGCCGGCCCTGTGCCCAGTCCGGTGAGGCGGGCGCTTCCGACATCAATAATCACCTAGTCGAGGACAACAAATGCCTTCACCTTCGGCCGCCGGCGTCGCCGCGGGCTTTCCCGAGCCGAGCGCCTATCTCAAGAAGCTGACGTTCGGTTTCAACAGCAGGATTCTACAGGCGCGCCTGGACGACATCCAGCGGGTGAGCCGTGTAGGCCTGGGCTTCGAATACGTGTTGGACAACGATACCTTTACGTATTCGATGCACCGTTTCGGCGACGACCTGTGGGTGGTATTCGTCACGCTCAGGCGCGAGGCGATCCGTCTCGCGCTTGGCGGCAAGGACGGCTGGGAGGCCGAATGGCGCCGTGCGGTGGCATACGGTTACTGGTCGCTGGCGATGCAGATGGATGCGCGCCGTGCAACCATCGAACGGAATGCGGCCGACGGCGGCGAGAACTGGGGCGCGCCGGGGCTCGAGTGGTTCGGCGGCGTCGCCGGCGATTGCCTGGCGTTGGGCTGGACCGACTACGCGCGCGATCTCGCCCGGCGCGCCCGCTGGATGGACAGCATGCGCGGCTTCCCCGACGGCGCGCAAGGGTACCAGCGCGCGACCCAGCGCTTTGTCCTGCGCCTGATCGAAGACGGGAATGGCACGGCAGAAGGCGATGTCGGCGTGCCGGAATTCGACACCCTGCTGGCGAACTGGCGCTCGGCGCCTGCGGCCGATCTCGCACCCGTGCTCCTGGCCGCGTGCGACCGCCACACGCACCAATGCCGGTCGACGGACACCGACATGGAATTCGACCTTCCGTTCGAAGCGTTCTGGTACGACCCCTACGAGATCCTGGCCGTGCTGCGCCTGCGCGCATCCGCGGGCCTGGACAATCCCGCGCTCGGCCATCCGCTGCTGGACACCCCGCTGGGCCGATTGCAGGGGCCGTCGGCGCCCGTGCTGGACGAGGTGCTGGCGGCGGCGGTGTCCGCATGCTGACCTTGCGTCGGAGTGAAGTCCACAGAACGATGCAAAGGACGATCAGATGGTCGAATTTCATGTCGGGGGACGGTGAGACCGGGACGAAAAGAAATTCGAAGCCCCTGCGTGGGGCCGTCGCCGCAGCGCTGCTCGGCGTGAGCTGCCATGGCGGCGCGCGGAACGTCCTGGACGCCGCGTTCGTCTACGAACAGTTCAGCGCCATCGAAACCGCGGCCCTGGCGTGCCAGCCGCCTTCCATGGAGGACAAGGCGGGATTCGGCAAAAAACTCGCAGCGGCACGCAAGGAATTCGTCCGGACCTTGCAGGCGGGCGGCTCGTCGTCGGCACAGGCCGAGGCCGAGGCGGACCGGCGAAGCGCAGCACAAGGGACCAGGATAGCCGCGCTGATCGACGCCCAGGGATGCGATAGCGGCGATGTGGTTCCCCTGCTGCGCCGGTATGTCGAGATCGGCGCGTGGGACCCGCGCAAGGGACCGTTTCCGCTCCCCCCGCCGCCGCCCGTCCTGTCGCAGGCAACCAGGGATGCCATGTTGGCGGCCGCCGGCTACACGCGGGAGGGCCAAGCCTGGCGCAACGAGTGCGGACGCGCCATCGAACCGCAGTTCACGACGGTCCAGTTGACCGGCAAGGCGGTGCCGCAGGTAATCGTCACCAGCGCCGACGCGATCTGTTACGGCCATTCGGAGTACCGCAATACGGTGCTGCAACAGGCGGCCGGCCGGTGGACGCAACTCGCCGAATTGATCGGCGTTCTCGACGTGGGATCGGCAGTCACGCACGGCTATCGTGAACTCATTCTCGGCGGCCCGGGCTACTGTGGCAACGAGGTTTATCGTTGGACCGGGCGGGCCTACGCCTACGTGTGCAACGCGCCCGGCGACATGGACGCCGACCTGCGCCGCACATGCACGGCTGCGCCTAGCCGGATCCGCTGGTGCAGGCCAGGAAGGGATGCCCGGCCATGATCGCTGTCATGCGTCGGCTTGCGGTGTGGCTCGCACCGATCATGGCCTGCACGGGCGCGCACGCGACGAGCTTCGACTGCGACAGCGAATCGCTGTCCCGGATCGAGAAGACGATCTGCAGCCGCGACGATCTCGCGGCGCTGGACAACGAGATGGCCGACACGTATCGCCGCATGCTCTCGCTCGCACGGACGCCGGCCGATGTGACGGCATCCCAGCGCCGCTGGCTCGCGGCGCGCAACCGGTGCAACGATGCGGCATGCGTCGCGCAGACTTATCGAGACAGGCTGACCGAACTGCGTGCGACGCCCGGGGCGGGCTGGCGCGAATTCCACGATCCTGCCACGGGCCTGCGCTTTCGCTACCTCGCCAACCGCAGCGTCAAGCCGTGCGCGGGCGACGCGGGACCGCGCTGCCATATCCTCAGCGGTCCGGGCATGGCCGCGGGCAGCGCATAAGTTCGGGGATTGACGCCGTCGTGACGGATCGTCCAGGCGAGACATGCGCCGAAGGAGAACGAAGCCATGGATGATGACAACGGGAGTCGACGGTCTTGATCAAACAGGTTTTATCGCTGCGGGCGCCGATTCTTTTCCTGTCTGCGCTTCATGGTGCGAGTTTGGCGACGCCGCTGGAAGCCGGTGCGCAAGGGGTGTGGTCCGGAACGCTCGGAAACAGCCCAATCGTCGCCTGTTTCGACGCGCGCAGCGACGACGGGCAACGGCACGGGAGCTATTACTATGTCCGCTATTTGGCGCCGATTGCCCTGACACCCCAAACGGTCGAGGGCGAATGGGCGGAAGGCGCCGACGCGCGCTGGTCATTGTCTTCCCCGCAGCGGAACCATCTGGAGGGCGCATGGCGCAGCAGCGACGGCCGCAAGGATTTACCCGTTCGGCTGACGCGGTTGCCCGGCACGAGCGCCATGCAAGCGTGCGGCAGCGACGCGTACAACCTCCCGTTGGAGCAGGCAGCCCTCAAGGTGAAAGTGGGATCGGTCAGATATCTCGGGAAAAAGCGTTATCGTCCGGTTTCGATCGCCGGCGTCCAGCTGGTAGAACTGATCGACGCAGCGCCGGGCATCGCGGCCATCAACCGGCAACTGCGCGCCGAACTGCCGGGCGATGACGCGGCACAGCGCCAACAGTTGCGAGAACTCGTCAGGACGGAAGGCCGCTACGTGTTCGACACCGTCACGGCCGAGCCGGTCGAATGGACCGATCGATCGGTCACGATCCGGTTGCACCGTGATTTTGCCGGCGCAGGCGCATCAGGGGCGGAAGACGGATCGCGTACCTGGAACGTGGTCAGCGGGGGCGAGATCGATCCGTGGCGCTGGTTCGGCGTCGGGTCGGATCGTAGCGCCGATTTGCCGCTGCCGGTCGTGGGCAGGACGGGTGTGCTGCCGGCGAACCTGAAGGATTATTTGGTGAAAGCCGCTCACGCGGGCGGCGATTGCCGCGCGCTGTACGATGAATCGTCGGCGGCGGGCATTCAGGTCAGCGAAGTCGGCATCGAATTCCTGCTGGGGGATACGTTGCGGCCCGAGTGCATGCAGACTGTCTTCGTGTCGCCCGAGGCGATACAGCCGTTTTTGAACGAACGAGGAAAAGCGGAATTACGATGGCTGACGAAAAAATAACCGCCCGCGTCGCCCTGAGGGTTGGCATGATCGGGCTGGCATTGTGCGTGGTCGCCGGCCGTGCGAGCGCAGCGGATTCCCTGTGCGCGCCGGACGAAACGGTGTTTTTCAATTGCCGGATCAAGGACAGTCCCAAACTGCTGTCGGTATGCGGACGGGCCGGCGAGGACGCCAGGCGCGGCGCGGCGCTTCCGGGCGACTATCTGCAATACCGTTTCGGCTCGCACGACAAACCCGAGCTGGTTTTTCCGAAAACGCGGGCAGGCTCGCTCGACAGGTTCCGGGTCGCGCACGAGTACGTTCGCTCCGCGTTTTACGAAAGCCATCAATTGAGCTTCCGGTCGGGCGGGGCCGACTATCGCGTGTATGCGGTCAGCCAGCTGGCGGACGAGGAGCCGGCTGCGCCGCAGGACGAGTACGGCGGGGTCGTCGTCGGCGGCGCCGGCGGCCATGACGTCAACGTGCCATGCGGTACCTTGCCCGAGAACGATCTCGGCAGCCTGGTCCGCAAGTTCGGCGTCGAGCATCGGGAAGACGAGGCCGAGGCGGACGACGTCGCCAAGGCCAGTTTTCAGCTCTGCCAGGCAATGCCGGCAAATGGGCGCCTGAGCGGCAACGAGCTTCGTCCGCTGAACGATGCGTTCATGATGGGATTGCACGAGACGCCTGACATCATCGACTTGAAAGAGGGCGCGGTCGAGCAACTGGTCGCGAAACCGCTGCACGGCAAGCTGGCTCCCGAGCGGACGACACCTGGGCGCCAGGCGGCCTGGCGTTACACACCCGTCCCCGGCTTCGCCGGCAACGACCGGGCCGAATTCGTCGTCCGTGGTACCGCGAAGACGGGCGAAGCGGTCGAATTCCGCCTGATCTACCAGCTGAGGATGGAAGCCGACCACCTGAGCGCCTATTTTCCCCGGCGCGGCCTGTCCGGGCAGCCGGTACGGGATATGTATTGTTTGATTCCGTACTTTCTGCTCGATTACGTACCGGCGCGTTGAGGCCGTGGCGCTTTCAAAGCAGCAATCAACAGAGCAAGCGGCACGCGGTCGGTATTGCATTTTCGACCCTGAACGGGTCTGGCTGTGCTAGAATCCTGCGCGCTGCCCGGATGGTGAAACTGGTAGACACCCGGGACTTAAAATCCCGTGCCAGCAATGGCGTGCCGGTTCGATCCCGGCTCCGGGCACCACGGATTCCCTCACCATCTTTTCGCCCCCTGCGAGGATTCGCCGCCGCCCGTCGGCCGGACCGGATCCCTCGCGCTCCATTTTCCACAGGTTCCCAGTCGCCGCGGGTGGCGCGCGCGCTTGACGCGAACGCTTCCCTTCAACCCGGCGCACGCATGGTGTAGCATGCGGGTCGACACGCCCACGGCCCCGATGCCGCGGCAGGACATGCACAGGAAACGCTTTGAATATCACGATCAACGAAGAACTCCGCTCTTTCATCGATCCCCTCACGCCCGTCGAATACGCGGCGCTCGAACGCAGCCTGCTGGCCGACGGCTGCCGCGACGCGCTCGTGCTGTGGCGCGACGTGCTGATCGACGGGCACAATCGCTACGACATCTGCACCAAGCACGGCATCCCGTTCCGCACGGTCGCCAACGACAAGTTCGACTCGCTCGAAGACGTCATGCTGTGGGTGATCGACAATAATCTCGCACGCCGCAGCGTGTCCGATTTCCAGCGCGGCATGCTCGCGCTGCGCAAGAAGGAGATCGTGGCCGCGCGCGCCGCGCAGCGCGCCGCGCTGCAACCCGCGGACGCCGCGCCGGAAGCCGCCGCGCAGGAGCCGGCCGAGGATCCGTCCGACCCGCCCTGGAGCACGCGCGAAGACGTGGCCAAGGCCGCGCGCGTGTCGGCCAATACGCTGAGCCAGATCGAACGCATCCGCAAGACGGCGGCGCCGGAACTGGTGGATGCCGTGCGCAGCGGGACGATTTCCGTCAGCGCGGCCGCCAGCGTCGCGTCGCTGCCGCCGGAGGCGCAGGTCGCGGCCGTCGCCGGCGGACGCAAGGAATTGCAGCAGGCCGCGCGCCAGGTGCGCGAGCAGAAGGCGGGCGCGAAGCCGAAGAAGGAGACCGTGCCGGATTCGCCGGAAGACCAGGTCAAGGCCTTGCGCGCGCAGGTCGGCGAATTGAAGGACCGCGTCGCCACTTTGATGACGGAAAACGAGGTGCTGCGCCAGAAGCTCGCCGCGCTGGGCGGCGCCTGATAGCGAAGGAGGTCCCGTGACGATGTCGCGCGCGCGACAAGCTCGAAGCCGATTTCGGCGCACGTTATACGTAGCGCAAAGGCGGGCTAAAACGCCGGTTTGAACAAATATGCACCCTGCATTCCTGAGTTTTACTTGAGACGGCCACTCGGCTGTCAACCAACACAAGGAGTGCATCGTGCGTATCCCATCGCTGTTTTCATTGAAACCGTTGTGTCTCGCCGCCCTGCTGTGCGCCGCGGCCGGGGCCCAGGCGGCCATCACGGTCTACACCTCCGAGAGCGCGTTCCTCGCCGCCGTGTCGGCGCCGGGCACCGATACCTTCGACGACCTGACCGTGGCGCCGTACGGCGACACGGTCTACCGTACCGCCGGCGCGTACAACTACCAGGCGTATTCCGCTACGGGCATCTGGGGCGCGGGCGGCCCGACGGATTTCTGGCTGTCGAACAACACCCGCTATAACCCCATCGTGTTCTCGCAATTCAGCAGCGGGGTGAGCGCCTTCGGCGGCAATTTCTTCGCGTCGGATATCGCCGGCCAGTTCGTGCCGGATGGGACGATGGTGTTGACGGCCATCGACGGCGGCACGCTCACGTATGACCTGACGGGCGCGACGACGGGATCTTTCGTGGGCTTCGTCTCGACGGCGCCGCTGTCGTCCGTGACGCTGGGCACGGACGGCGGCGAATACTGGCCGACGGCGAACAACGTGGTGCTCGCGGTGCCGGAACCGGCCACGTACGGCATGATGTTGGTGGGCATGACGTTGCTGGGGTTGGCGGCACGCCGCCGGCGCGGCTGACGGCCCACCGTCCCGGACCGGCAAGGACGCCGGTCCGGCGCTCCTCGACCTCGAAGGCGATGAATGCCTGATCGTCGCGAGCGGCGCAGCGTGACCGTGCGCCTGCGGCGGGATGGTGGCGTGGCCGGGCATCCTGTCGCTATAATCGCGGGATTCGAGATTCAAACATCGCTTCCCGTGGCCAAACTCTACTTCCGCTACTCGGCGATGAACGCCGGCAAATCCACCTCCCTGCTGCAAGTCGCCCACAACTACGAAGAGCAGGGCCAGAAGGTGCAGTTGTACACGGCCGCCATCGACGACCGCTACGGCGTCGGCCAGATCACGTCGCGTCTCGGCCCCCAGCGCCAGACGGAAGTGTTCGACAAGCAGACCAATTTCCTGGAACGCGCGCCGGCCGTGTCCTGCGTGCTCGTCGACGAAGCCCAGTTCCTGACGAAGGAGCAGGTCGTGCAGTTGCACCAACTGGCGCAGGTGCGCGGCGTGCCCGTGATCTGCTACGGCCTGCGCAGCGATTTCCGCGGCGAGCCGTTTCCCGGCTCGGCCTATCTGCTGGCGCTGGCCGACGATATCGAGGAAATCAAGAATATTTGCTCGTGCGGCAAGAAGGCGACGATGAACATCCGGGTCGATCCGGAAGGCCGCCGCATCCGCGAAGGGGAGCAGGTCAGCATCGGCGGCAACGAGCGTTATCGCCAGGCCTGCGGCCGCTGTTTCTACACGGGCTGATCCGGGCCGTCGATGTCCTGGCTGGCTGCTTGCGCCGTCCATCTGCCCGCCTGGGCCCGCGGCCTCGGGGAGATCGGGCTCTACCTCGTGCCGTCGCTGGCGCTGGCGTTCCTGATCTGGATGGTGACGAAAGCGCATCCCGTGTTCTTCCTGTTCAGTGCCGTCGGCACGTTCTGCCACGAGCTGGCGCATTTCGCCGTCGGGTTGCTGCTGGGGGCGGAGCCGGTCGGCTTCACGGTCATTCCGCGCCGCAGCGGCCGCACGTGGGAGCTGGGGTCGGTGTCGTTTGCCAACCTGCGCTGGTATAACGCGGCGCCGGCCGCGCTGGCGCCGTTCCTCGTGCTGCTGGTGCCGCTGGCGGTAGCCTGGTGGCGCACGCGCGCGGCGTGGCATTTCGGTCCGGCCGACCTGGCGCTCACCCTGCTGCTGGCGCCGCAGTTCCTGTCGTTCTGGCCGTCGCCCGTCGACTGGAAGCTGGCGCTGCGCAGCTGGCCGTATCTGTTGATCATCGCCGCGGCCGGCCTGGCCTTCTGTTGGCATGAAACGAGTTTGTTTCGATTTGTAAAAGCGTAGCCGCGGCGGCGGCGTCCAGACTTAAGCTCGGCTGAAGACGCGTGCGAGCCGGCTCTGCGCCGCTGCGCTATCCTGTAGAATGGGTTGCATCCGCCGCTGTGTCGGCGCGATTGCCAGCCTCCCGCCTGGCGATCGCCATTGAATATCCCGTCCGGAGAACCTAGAGAATGAAGAAGCAGATGTTGATGGTCGCGCTGGCGTTTGCCATGTCGGCCCACGTGGTCACGGCGCAACCGGAAAAGGTTGCCGCCGTCCAGACCGACAAGGCCGCCATCGTCCAGCTCAAGCCATCCGCCGCCCAGACCCAGGCCGCGCTGTGGGCGTCGCGCGTGCTCGCGCGCTACCACTACAAGGCAATGCCGCTGGACGATGCGATGTCCGCGAAGATCTTCGACGCCTACTTCAAGGCGCTCGACAGCGAGAAGCTGTACTTCACCCAGGCCGACATCGACGGCTTCGCGCCCGTCCGCAACAAGCTCGACGACGCCATCAACAACGAAGACCTGACGGTGCCTTTTCAGATCTACAACTTGTATCAGCAGCGCTTCTTCGACCGCATGGCGTTTGCGCGTCAGCTGTTGAAGGAGGGTAAATTCGATTTCGGCAAGGACGAGACCCTGCAGATCGATCGCGAAAAGGCCGCGTGGCCGAAGAGCGAGGACGAGGCGCAGGACTTGTGGCGCAAGCGCGTCAAGAACGACTGGCTGCGCCTGAAGCTGGCCGGCAAGGACGACAAATCGATCCGCGAGACGCTGGACAAGCGCTACGAGGGTTACCAGAACCGCCTCAAGAAGCTCAACAACGAGGACGTGTTCCAGATGTTCATGAACGCGTACGCGATGGCGATCGAGCCGCATACAAACTACCTCGGCCCGCGCTCGGCCGAGAACTTCGACATCGCCATGCGCCTGTCGCTGGACGGCATCGGCGCCGTGCTGCAGTCGCGCGACGACTATACCGTGATCCGCGAAGTCGTCCCCGGCGGCCCGGCCGACAAGTCCGGCAAGCTGAAGGTGGGCGACCGCATCGTCGGCGTCGCGCAAGGCAACGGCCCGTTCACGGACGTGATGGGCTGGCGCATCGACGACGTCGTGCAGCTCGTGCGCGGCGAACGCAACTCGACGGTCCGCCTGGACGTGCTGCCGGCCGCCGCCGGCCTGGACGGCAAGCACACGACCGTGTCGCTCGTGCGCCAGAAGATCAGCATGGAAGAACAGTCGGCCAAGAAAAAGATCATCGAGGTGACCGATAACGGCGTGAAGCGCCGCATCGGCGTGATCCAGCTGCCGACCTTCTACCAGGACTTCGAGGCGCGCCGCCGCGGCGACAAGGACTTCAAGAGCGCCACGCGCGACGTCAAGCGCATCCTCGGCGAACTCAAGAAGGAGAAGGTCGACAACGTCCTGATCGACCTGCGCAACAACGGCGGCGGCTCGCTGATCGAGGCCGTCGAACTGACGGGCCTGTTCATCGACAAGGGCCCGGTCGTGCAGCAGCGCAGCGCCGAAGGCCGCGTCGAGGTCGAAAGCGACACGGATGCCGGCCTGGCGTGGGACGGCCCGATGGGCGTGCTGATCAACCGCGGTTCCGCGTCCGCGTCGGAAATCTTCGCCGCCGCGATCCAGGACTATGGCCGCGGCATCATCATCGGCGAGCCGAGCTTCGGCAAGGGCACCGTGCAGACCTTGATCAACCTCGACCGCTTCTCGCAGGACAGCAAGGCGAAGTACGGCGAACTCAAGATGACGATCGCCCAGTTCTTCCGCATCAACGGCGGCACCACGCAGTTGCGCGGCGTCACCCCGGACATCAAGTTCCCCGTCACGTCGGATGACGACAACTTCGGCGAGTCGTCGTACGACAACGCGCTGCCGTGGACGCAGATCAAGCCGGCGACCTACATGCCGGCCGGCGACATCAAGGAACTGTTCAATCCGCTGCAGAAGAAGCATGACGCGCGCGTCGCCAAGGACCGCGATTTCCTCGACATCGAGCAGGACATCGCCGAGGCCCTCAAGCTGCGCAAGGACAACGTGATCTCGCTCAACGAGACCGTGCGTCGCAAGGAGCGCGAAAAGCAGGAAGCCAAGGCCCGCCTGCGCGAGGCCCGGCTGGCCGGCAAGGACAATGCGGACGACCCGGCGGCGGGACCGGGCAGCAAGGAACCGCGCAGCAAGGTGCCGACGCCCACGAGTCCCAAGAAGACGAACGTTGCGCTGAAAGGCCTGGCGGGCGCCGACGACGGCCTGCAGGGCGACGAGCGCAGCCTGACGGCCGAGCTGGCCGCCGAGAAGGCCGCCAAGAACGCCAAGGACGTCTATCTGCAGGAGGCCGCCCACATCCTGGCCGACGAGACCGGCATGCTGAAGGCCGACACCCGGATGGCATCGCGCGCCATGCCGTATTTGTCAATTCTGAAATAGAATGGCGGTCAAAGAGTGTTAATTATGCAATAGAAATTTGTAGAAATATTCATCCGGAAAGGATGGCGAAAGGCGGGGCTCCCCTTGGGAGTCCCGCCTTTTTTCATGCTGTTCAATTGAAAATTGTCTTTTTTTCAGGTGTGCTACATTCACTCAGCAGTTAAATTAAGAATAACTTTTCACACTGAGCAAGGAGTTCATTATGGCAACTCGTTACCTCATCGCGGTGGCTCTCCTGTTCGGGAGCACATGCGGAGCCCAGGCTGAAGTCGTCTCGACAGCGGCCCAATCGGGCTTCCTGTCCGGTTGGACCGGCGGCAACGGTTCGGACGTGGTCGGTTCCGGTGTCCTGTCGAGCGGCGTGAGCCTCGTCGGCGGGGCGGCCTATGGCAGCGGCAATCTGGCGCAGGCGTTGTACCAGAAGGCGAGCGCAAGCGTCGGCCAGGCCAGCACGGAAGTCAAATTGTCGTATTCGCAAGGTATCGAAGGCACGTATCTGCTGAGCACAAGCAATGCCAAGCTCGCGGCGATGCTGGGTAACGGCATGTCCGTCGTGTCCACCAGCGACGGCAAGATCGTCGCGGCCGGTGAGAAGGGCGCCTCGGGTGGCGGTGGCGGTGGCGGGGGCGGCGGTAGCGCGTCGGGCGGCGGCGGCGGCGGTGGATCCACGACGGGAGGCGGATCGACGGGCGGCGGCAACAGCGTCGACGGTGCGCCTTCCGGCAATTATGGCAACTCGGATGGCAACTCGGGCAATGGCGCGACGGTGATCACGCCGGTCGCCAGCGGCGAGCAGGGCGGTGCCATCGTCGAGCTGCCGATCCCGGCCAAGAACGGTGCCGGCAACGGCTCGGGCCTCGGCCTCGACATGCCGGTGGCCCTGCCGGCCGCGCAAGTGGCGGCCGTGCCGGAGCCGTCGTCGATCGCGCTGATGATGGCCGGCGTGCTGGGCGCGCTGGGCGTCGTCCGGCGCCGCAAGTCCTGATCCGCGGCAGTTTTTCCACGAACGCCCCCGCGCCCGCGGGGGCGTTGCTTTTGGGGCCCCGCGTTCTTTCTCGTCCCTTGATTTCAGGTACAATCTTTGGAACGGTCGTGCTTTTTTGGCCGGCACAACAAAGGAGACGAGATGGACCTGACCTATACGGGCGACGACCTGGCCTTCCGCGACCAGGTACGCGCCTTCCTCGAGGCCGAGCTGCCGGCCGACCTGCGCCACAAGGTGCAAAACCACTTGCGCCTGCACAAGGAGGACTACGTGCGCTGGCACCGCATCCTGGCGCGCCAGGGTTGGGTCGCGCCCGGCTGGCCGCGCGAATTCGGCGGGCCGGGCTGGACGCCCGTGCAGCGCCACATCTTCGAAGAGGAATGCGCCCGCGCCGGCACGCCGCCCATCCTGCCGTTCGGCGTGAACATGGTCGCGCCCGTCATCATGGCGTTCGGCAGCCAGGCCCAGAAGGATCACTATCTGCCGCGCATCCTTTCCTGCGAGGACTGGTGGTGCCAGGGCTATTCCGAGCCGGGCGCCGGGTCCGACCTCGCGTCGCTCAAGACCACGGCGGCACGCGACGGCGACCACTACGTCGTCAACGGCCAGAAGACGTGGACGACGCTGGCCCAGCACGCCGACATGATCTTCTGCCTCGTGCGCACCGACCCCACCGTGCGCAAGCAGGAGGGCATCTCCTTCCTGCTGATCGACATGCATGCGCCCGGTGTCACCGTCCGTCCGATCATCATGTTGGACGAAGATCATGAAGTGAACGAAGTCTTTTTCGACAATGTGCGCGTGCCGGTGTCTAACCTCGTGGGTCAGGAAAACAAGGGCTGGACCTATGCCAAGTATCTGCTGGGCCACGAGCGCACGGGCATCGCGGCCGTCGGCCGGTCCAAGCGCGAGCTGGCCCGCCTCAAGACGCTGGCGCGGCGCGAACACAAGAATGGCGCGCTGCTGCTGCGGGATCCGTTGTTCGCCGCGAAGGTCGCGGAGCTGGAGATCGAGCTGATGGCACTCGAGATGACCGTATTGCGCGTGCTGGCCGACGCCGACAAGGCACCGGGCCCGGAAGCGTCCGTGCTCAAGGTGCGGGGCACCGAGATCCAGCAGCGGCTGTCGGAACTGATGGTCGAGGCGGCCGGTCCGCTGGCGCTGCCGTTCGACGCGGCCTACCTCGAAGGCGAGCGCGAGCACAGCGTCATCGATGACGATTTTGCCGCACCGCTCTTGCCGCATTACTTCAATTACCGCAAGACGTCGATCTACGGCGGCTCCAACGAGATCCAACGCAACATCATCTCCCAGATGATTCTGGGCCTGTGAGGAAAGACATGGACTTCAACTTCAAGGAAGAACAGCTGCAGCTGGCGGACGCCCTCAAGCGCTGGATCGCGCGCGACTACACGTTCGAAGCGCGCCGCGCCATCGTCGCGTCGCCGGCCGGCGTGTCGGTCGCCGCCTGGGGCACGCTCGCGGAGCTGGGCCTGACGGCGCTCCCGCTGCCGGAAGCGCACGGCGGCTTCGACGGGGACGCCGTCGACATGTTCGTCGTGATGCAGGAACTGGGCCGCGGCCTCGTCGTCGAACCGTACGTCGCGACCATGCTCGGCGCCGAGTTCCTGCGCCGCGGCGGCGCGCATGGCGGCTTGCTGGAGCGCGTCGCCGGCGGCGAACTGAAGCTGGCCTGCGCGCTGGGCGAGCGCCAGTCCCGCCACGACCTGCGCGACGTCGCCACGCGCGCCACGCGCGACGGCGCCGGCTGGCGCCTGAACGGCGAGAAGAAGGTCGTGCTGCACGGTGCCCAGGCGGGCGTCCTGGTCGTGTCGGCGCGCAGTGGCGGCGCCCAGCGCGACGAGGACGGCATCACGCTGTTCGCCGTCCCGGCCGATGCGCCCGGCGTCGTCCTGCGCGACGTGCGCCTGCTGGACGGCCAGCGCGCCGCCGACGTGCTGCTGCGCGACGTGCGCGTCGAACACGATGCCGTGATCGGCGCGGCGGACGCCGGCTGGACCGTCCTGGAAGCGGCGGCGGACTACGGCGTGGGGCTGCTGTGCGCGGAAGCGGTGGGCGCGATGGACGCGCTGTTCGCGGCGACGCTCGACTATCTCAAGACGCGCCAGCAGTTCGGCGTCCCGATCGGCAAATTCCAGGCGCTGCAGCACCGCATGGCCGACATGTACGTGCACCTCGAGCAGGCCCGTTCGATGGCGCTGCTGGCGGCCGTGCGCCTGGCCGACGACGCGCGCGGGGCCGGCGGCGGCAAGGCGGCGGCCGAACGCCGCCGCGCCGCGGCCGCCGCCAAGTACCGCGTGGGCCAGGCGGCGCGCTTCGTCGGCCAGCACGCGATCCAGCTGCACGGCGGCATGGGCGTGACGGACGAGCTGCCGGCGTCGCACTATTTCAAGCGCCTGTCGACGATCGAGCTGACCCTGGGCGACAGCGACCACCACCTGGCGCGCTTCATCGCGCAGCCGGGCTTCGACCGGGACGAGGAGGCGGCATGAAGGAATACTGGTATTTCGAGGATTTCGAGCCGGGCCAGGACATCGACCTGGGCACGCGCACCGTCACGGAAGACGAGATCGTCGCGTTCGCCCGCGACTACGATCCGCAGCCGTTCCACGTCGACCACGACGCGGCCGCGCAGTCGATCTACGGCGGCGTCATCGCGAGCGGCTGGCACACGTGCGCCATGATGATGCGCCTCGTCGTCGACGGCTTGCTGGGCCGGTCGTCCAGCATGGGGTCGCCGGGACTGGAGGGCGTGCGCTGGCTCGCGCCCGTGCGCGCGGGCGACACCCTGAACGTGCGCTACCGGACCGTGCAAGTCAAGGCGTCGGCGTCCAAGCTTGACCGCGGCGTCGTCTGGTCGATGTGGGTCGCCGTCAACCAGCGCGGCGAGACGGTGTGCACGATCGAGGGCATGGGCATGTTCGGGCGCCGGCCCGGCGGGGAGCGCCGCGATGGCCCTGCATGAAGTGACCGGGCTGGACGCCTTGCGCGCCCTCGTGGGCACGGAGCTGGGGCGCTCGCGCTGGTTCGAAGTCGGCCAGGATCGCATCGCCACGTTCGCCGACGCCACCGACGACCATCAATGGATCCACGTCGACCCGGACCGCGCCGCTCGCGAATCGCCGTTCGGGACCACCGTGGCGCACGGCTTCCTCACGCTGTCGCTGCTGCCGTCGATGCTGGCCGACGTGCTCGTGATGCTGGATGCGAAGCTCGTCGTGAACTACGGGCTGAACAAGGTGCGCTTTCCCGCGCCGGTGCCGGCCGGCAGCCGCGTGCGCGGGGCCATCGTGCTGGCGAAGCTGGAAGACGAAGGCAATTCCTGCCAGCTCACGCTCGCCGTCACGGTCGAGCGGGAGGGCGGCACGAAGCCCGTGTGCGTGGCCGAATTCCTCGTGCGCCGCTACGCCTGAAGGTTCAGGCGCCGCAGCCGGCGCCGCTCAGGCGGTAGCGGTTGCGGCCCTCGGCCTTGGCCTGGTACAGCAGGGCGTCGGCCACCTGGATCAGGTCGGCCGGGATGCTGTGCTCGCCCGGCACCATGCACGCGATGCCCATGCTGGCCGTCAGGTACGGCGCCGTCGGCGACGCGTCGTGCGGGATGGCCATGTGCTCCAGCTCCGTCATGAGCCGGTGCGCGACGCCCGTCGCGCCGCGGCCGTCCAGCTGCGGCAGCAGGATCGCGAATTCCTCGCCGCCGTAGCGCGCGACGAGGTCCTGCGTGCGCGCGGCCGCGTGGCGCATGGCCGTCGCGAACTGCACGAGCGTCGTGTCGCCGGCCTGGTGGCCGTAATGGTCGTTGTACAGCTTGAAATGGTCGATGTCGACGAGGATCAACGCCACCGGCAGGCCGGCGCGGCCGCAGCGGCGCCATTCGGCGTCGAGGCGCTCGTCGAAGGCGCGGCGGTTCGCGACGCCGGTCAGCGCGTCGGTGAGGATCAGGGCGCGCAGGGCGTCGCGCTGGCGCTTGACGGTCAGCTGCGTGCGCACGCGGGCGCGCACGACGGCCGCGTTGACGGGTTTGCTGATGAAGTCGGCGGCGCCGGCGCCCAGCGCGCGCGTCTCGTCCTCGGGCGACTTCAGCGCCGTCACGAAGATCACGGGGATGTCGCTCGTCTCCGGCGACGCCAGCAATTCCTTGCACACGGCGTAACCGTCCATGCCCGGCATGACGGCGTCCAGCAGGATCAGGTCGGGGCGCTGGGTATGGGCGATCTCGAGCGCGCGCGGACCGTCCATCGCGAACAGTACCTCGTGCTCGTCCTGCAGGGCGCCGTGCAGGATCTGGATGTTTTCCATCGCATCGTCGACCACCAGGATGCGGCCGTTCAGGGCCATATCGGTCCAGCTCATGCATCCTCCTTCGTATCCAGTAGCGCGCGCACCAGCTGGGCCGCCTGCTCGAATTGCAGCGTCGCCACCGCGTCCGCCAGCGGCGCCACCTTGCCGGGTTCGAGCCGGGCGAGGGCCGGGCGCACCGCGTCGAACTGCGCCATCGCTTTCATGTTGTTATTGTGGAGCAAATCGAGCAGCTGCGCCAACTCCCGACGCAGGACGGCGCCATCCTCGGTCGACGCGGACGTCGCGGCCGTATCCGGACCGGCTTCGGCGGCGGCGGGTTCCGGCTCGGGCAGGTCGCGCGCCGCTTCCAGCACGATCGCGAGGGCGGCATCGAGACGGGCCAGGCGCAGCGCGAGCGCCGCCGCGTCCTCGCTGCGCAGCGCCTGCTCCAGTTCCAGCGCCTGGCCGGCGACGTCCGTCGCGCCCAGGTTGGCGGCCACGCCGCGCAGCCGGTGCGCCGCCTGGCCCGCGCCCGCGCGGTCGCCCGCCTCGAGACGGGCCCGGATGTCGGACACGGCGCCGCCCTGCGACTGCTCGAAGCGCTTGAACAGTGCGGCGAAGCTGGCGAAATTCCCGCCGAAGCGGGGCAGCGTCGCCTTCAGGTCGACGCCCGGGATGTGCGCCGGCACGGCCGGGCCGGACGGCGGTTCGGCACCCTCCGTCTCGCCCGCGGGCGCCGCCGGGCAGCCCGTGACCTGGATCAGGGTGTCGACCAGTTCGTCCACGTCGATCGGCTTGGCGAGGTAATCGTTCATGCCGGCGGCCAGGGCGCGTCTGCGGTCCTCGTCCAGCGCATTGGCCGTCATCGCGATCACGGGCAGCGTATCGAGCCCCATCGCGCGGATGGCGGCCGCCGCTTCGAAACCGTCCATCACGGGCATCTGCAAGTCCATCAGCACGGCGTCGTACTGGGCCGCGTTCTCGCCCAGCATGCTGACGGCGATGCGGCCGTTCGCCGCGAAATCGACGCTGGCGCCCGCGTGCACGAGCACGTAGTTGGCCACTTCCTGGTTGAGCAGATTGTCCTCCACGACGAGCACGCGCAGGCCGGCGAGCCGGCCGCTCAGCGGGAGCGCGCGTTGCGGGGCCGGCGCCGGCGCGCCGCTGTGCAGTTCCGCCAGCACGTCGGCCAGCGCGCCGCGCGTGAACGGCTTGGCCAGGACGGCGTCGATGCGCAGGTCGGCCGCCAGCGCGTCGAGGCGTTCGCGTTCCGGGTCGGCCGCCAGCAGCGCGCAGCGGGGCATGGCGATGGCGCGGTCGGCGCGCGCGAACGCGATCACGGAGGCGCCGTCCAGGTCGCCCAGCACGCTGTCGATGAACGCGAGGTCGAACGGTCCGGCCGTGCGCAGCTGCGCGAGCGCGTCGGCGCCGCCGGCGGCCGTCGCCACCTCCCAGCCGCGTCCCGCGAGCAGACCGGCCAGCGCGGCGCGGCCGCTCGCGTTGTCGTCCGCGACCAGGACGCGCAGGCGCGGCCCGTCCGCCGGCGCGGCCGGCGCGGCGTGCGGGTCGGCGCCGAACGTGGCGGCGAAGCGGAATGTGGCGCCGTGGTCCGGCACGCTCTCCACCTGCAGCTCGCCGCCCATCAGGCGCACGAGGCGCCGGCTGATCGCCAGGCCCAGGCCCGTGCCGCCGTACTTGCGGCTCGTGGAACTGTCGGCCTGCGAGAATGCCTCGAACATGCGCTGCTGCTGCTCGGGCGCGATGCCGATGCCGGTGTCGCGCACGGCGAAGGCGAGGGCGACCGGTCCGGCGGCGCCGCCCGCCGGCTCGATCGACAGCACGACCTCGCCCCGCTCGGTGAACTTGATCGCGTTGCTGACGAGGTTGAGCAGCACCTGTCCGAGGCGCATCGGATCGCCGACGAGGCGCGCCGGCACGTCCGGGTGGATTGCAAACACGGGTTCGATGCCCTTGTTCCACGCGCTCGTGGCGGACATCGCGGCGATGCTGGACAGGACGTCGTCCAGCGCGAACGGCGTCTGCTCGAGCACGAGCTGGCCCGCCTCGACCTTCGAATAATCGAGCACGTCGTTCAGCATCGACAGCAGCGATTTCGCGGCCATCTGCATGCGCGCGACATAGCCCCGTTCGCGCCGGCCCAGGTCCGCCTCCTCGAGCAGGCGCGCGAGGCCGATGACGGCGTTCATCGGCGTGCGGATCTCGTGGCTCATATTGGCCAGGAATTCGCCCTTGGCGCTGCTGGCCGCTTCCGCCGCGCGCAGCGCTTCCTCCAGCTGCGACTGCGTGCGCTTGAGTTCCGTGATGTCGGCATGGAGCATGTAGAAGCCCTGCACGCGGCCGTCCGCGTCCACGTCCGGGATGTAGCTGCCCCAGGCCTGGATCGCCTTGCCGGACCCCTTGCGCTCCAGGCGGCGCTCGAAGAACTGGCGTTCGCCGCGCAGCACGCCGTCGAGGTAGGGCTGCACTTCGGCCATCTGTTCCTCGTCCACGAGCTCGTGCATCGGGCGGCCGACGACGTCGTCCGCGTCGCGTTCGAGCCAGTCGCGATAGGGCTTGTTGGCGAAACGGCAGCGCAGGTCGGCGTCCCAGTAGCCGACGAGCGCGGGCAGGTGGTCCGTCACGGTGCGGATCATGCGTTCGCTTTCCTCCAGCCGGCGGCTGGCGGCGCGCAGGGCGGCGGCCGTCTCCACGCGGGCCGTGATGTCGCGGATGGTGCCTTGCACGATGCCGCGGCCGCCGATGTCCACGCTGTTGAGCAGCACGTCGGCGTGGAAGTCCGAGCCGTCGCGGCGCCGGTAGATCCACTCGAAGCGGCAGTCGCCCGTGTCGAGCGCGCGCCGCATCGCCTCGTGCCACAGGTCGTCGGAGCGGCGCCCGTTCGGCTGGAATTCGGGCGAGCTGGTCGCCGGCGCCATCGCGAGGAATTCGTCCGCGTCGGCGCAGCCGAACAGGTCGATCGCCGCCTGGTTGGCGCTGAGGAAGCCGGCCCCGTAGGCGATGAGCACGTGCGCGTCGCCGGAGCCCTCGAACAGGGTGCGGAACAGCTCCTCGTTGTCGCGGTTGCGCTGTTCCTGGCGCTTGCGTTCCGTGATGTCGAGCACCACGACGTTGATGCCGACCAGTTCGCGCTCCGGGCCGAACACGGGATAGTAGCTGCAGATCCAGTGGCGCATCACGCCCGGTTCCGCCGGCGTGTCGCCGCTGTCCTCGACGTCGATCAGCGGCCGGCCCGTCGTCAGCACCTCGCGGTACGGCTTCTCGAGATGGACGCCGCGCTCGCCCAGCAGTTCGGGCAAGGTGCGCCCCACGTGGGCGTTGGCGGGCAGCGCGTTCACGGCCGCCAGGTAGTCGTTGATCATCACGACCTTGAGGCTGCGGTCGACGAAGGCGAGGCCGACGGGCGCCGTCGCGTACACGGTGGCCAGCATGGCGGAGGAGCGCTGCAATTCGTTGGTGCGCTCCGCCACGAGCGATTCGAGGCCGGCGCGGTACTGCTGCAGCTCGCCCTCGACCTTGTGCAGCGCGCGCGCGACGCTGGCCGCCTCGCGGATCGCCAGCGGCGGGATGACGAGCGCCTCGCCCCGTCCCAGCGCGGCCGCCGGTTCCGTCAGCGCCCGCACGGAGCGCGCGATCGAGTCGCCGATGCGCCACGCGAGGCCCAGGCTGACGGCCAGCATGACGGCCATCCAGGCGAGCGTCGTGGCGGGATCGGGGCCGAGGATTTCGCGCGCCGCGTGGCGCGGGAAGCTGATCGCCACGGCCCAGTCGTGACCCAGCGTGCGGGAGTAGGCCGAGTACATGGGCTGGGGGCCGTGGTCGAGCAGTTCGACGATGCCGACCGGCGCGCGCGTCAGCGCCCGGGCCAGCTCCGGCCGCATCGAGTCGCCGAGCGCGTGTTCGGTGTGTCCGCGGAACGCGACGAGGCGCCGGTGGTTGTCGAACACGAGGGCGCGCCAGTGCGGCGGCAGGTTCTGGTTGGCCAGCAGTTCCTGCAGGCGGCGCGGGCGCAGGTCGACGCTCAAGGCATACGCCACCTTGCCGTTGTGCCAGACCGGGACCGCGATCGAGATCACCCACGGCTGCGTGGCGTCGCCGCGGTGCAGGCCGGAGATGACGGTGTCGCCGGTGTTGAACACGGCGCGGATATCGGCCTCGTTGCCGCGCGCCGGCAGGAGGCTGCCGAGGGCGTGGCGGGTGTCGAGGAGCACGGTGCCGTCCGGCGCGCTGACGGCGACCGCGTAGGCGGGGAATTCGGGCCGCAGCAGGCGGCGCGCGGCCGCGTGGAAGGCGGCCAGGTCGCCCGTCGCCAGGTTGGTCTGGTTGGCCAGGGTGCGGGCCGCCGTTTCGCCGTTGGCGAGGTCGCGGTCGACGGCGGCGGCCAGGGCGCGCGCGATCATCTCCGCGTCCTCGGCGATGTGGGCGCGCTCGCGGTGGTCGGCGTCGCGCGCGAACACGAGGTAGCCGATCAGGATCGGCAAGGCGCACGCCAGCACGAGCGTCACCAGCTTGGCGCGTATGGAAGGTAGCGAACGACGTTGTAACAACTGCACTGCAAGCTCCGCGATCGGTGCGCAGCTCAAGCGGCGCAAGTATGCATGGTAGCCCAGCCGCCACCTCCCTGTAAATTCGGGGTCAGAGCGTTTTTTTTCGGCGCGAACCTCGGCAAGCCGTTGTTTTATCGAAGAATTAACGCGGCAGTGCGCCAAAAACGGTGCTCTGACCCCGAATTTCCATGCCGGAATGGCGGGGAGTCGCGCCGACGATACGCTTTGTCATACGTAAAGTCATTCTGTAGGTTAATTTTTCGTTCCTGTGACATACAATGCAGGACTAGTCCTACATTGATCGAAGAGGTGGTATGGCGCGGCCCGAAAAAGTCCGACTTGGCGAAATCCTGGTGCAACAAAAGCTGTTGTCGGAAGATCAGCTGAACCAGGCGCTGGCCGACCAGAAGCGCACCGGCCGCAAGCTGGGCCGCGTGTTCGTGGAGAGCGGCTTCGTCACGGAAGAGCAGATATCCGGCGCGTTGGCACGCCAGCTCGGCATCCCTTACCTCAACCTCAAGTTCTACAACATCAACCAGGACGTCGTGCGCCTGCTGCCGGAAACGCAGGCGCGCCGCTTCCGCGCCCTGGTGCTGGAAGACCGCGGCGAGACGGTGCTCGTCGGCGTCTCCGATCCGACCGACCTCTTTGCCTACGACGAGATCGCGCGCCTGCTGAAGAAGGGCGTCGAGCTGGCCGTCGTCAACGAGACCGAAGTGCTGCAGGCGATCGACCGCATCTACCGCCGCACCGGCGAGATCACGGGCCTCGCGCGCGAGCTCGAACAGGACCTGGGCGACACGACCTCCGTCGACTTCAACACGTTGTCCGCCAATTCCGGCCTGGAAGAAGCGCCGGTCGTGAAGCTGCTGCAATCGGTGTTCGACGACGCGGCCCAGGTGCGCGCGTCCGACATCCACATCGAGCCGCAGGATGGCCGCCTGCAGATCCGCTTCCGCATCGACGGCGTGCTGCACCTGCAGACGGAAGCCGACATCAAGATCGCGACGCCGCTGGCGCTGCGCCTGAAGCTGATGGCGGACCTCGACATCTCGGAAAAACGCCTGCCGCAGGACGGCCGCTTCGCCGTCAAGGTGCGCAACCAGCGCATCGACGTCCGTATCTCGACGATGCCCACGCAGTACGGCGAATCCGTCGTCATGCGTCTGCTGAACCAGGTCGGCACCACGCTGCGGCTGGACGCGATCGGCATGCCGCCCGCGCTGGTCGAGCGCTTCCGCGCCATCGTCCAGCGCCCCAACGGCCTTGTGCTCGTGACCGGACCGACGGGTTCCGGCAAGACGACCACGCTGTACAGCGCGCTGGCCGAGCTGAACTCCGTCGAGAAAAAGCTGATCACGGTCGAGGACCCGATCGAATACCGGCTGTCCGGCATCAACCAGGTGCAGGTCAACGACAAGATCGAGCTGAATTTCGCGCGCGTGCTGCGCTCCGCGCTGCGCCAGGACCCGGACATCGTGCTCGTCGGCGAGATGCGCGACCAGGAGACGGCGCAGATCGGCCTGCGCGCCGCGATGACGGGTCACCTCGTGCTGTCCACGCTGCACACGAACGATGCCGCGTCGACCCCGCTGCGCCTGATGGACATGGGAGTGCCGCGCTACATGGTGAGCGGATCGCTGCAGGCCGTGCTGGCGCAGCGTCTCGTGCGCGTGATCTGCGAAAGCTGCTCGGAACCGTACCCGTTGCCGGCGCCGGAGCGCGCCTGGCTGCGCGCGGAACTGGGCGACCGCGCCGAGACGGTGCCGTTCTTCCACGGGCGCGGCTGCTCCCACTGCAACGGCACGGGGTTCCGCGGCCGCACGGGCGTGTACGAACTGCTGGAGATGACGCGCGCCGTCAACGAGGCCGCCAACCACCCGGACCCGTCGCACTTCCTCAAGGTGGCCCATGCGGAGATGCGCGGCGAGACGCTGCGCCGCAGCGGCGTGCGCCTCGCGATCCAGGGCCGCACGACGGTGTCCGAAGCGATGCGCATCAGTAACCAGATGGAAGACTGATAAGCGCCCATGCCGTTCTTCGCTTACAAAGGCCGCAACGCGCGCGGCGAATTGGTGCAGGGCGTGCTGGAAGGCGCCGACAGCGGGGCTTGTGCCGACCAGTTGTTCGGCACCGGCGTCACGCCGCTGGAGATCTCGCCCACCACCCGCAAGGCGACGACGGCCGGCAGCGGCGGCGGCGCCGGCGAGAGCCTGTGGGAGCGCCTCACCCGCAAGAAGGTGACGTCGATCGACGTGCAGCTGTTCAGCCGCCAGATCTACACCCTGCTGAAATCCGGCGTGCCGATCATGCGCGGCCTGGCCGGGTTGCAGGAATCCGCGACGAACAAGAGCTTCGCGCGCGTGATCCAGGACCTGCGCGAGTCGCTGGACGCGGGCCGCGAGCTGTCGACCGCCATGCGCCGCCACACGGAATGCTTCACGCCGTTCTACCTGTCGATGGTGCGCGTGGGCGAGATGACGGGCCGCCTGGAAGACGTCTTCCTGCGCCTGTTCGACCACCTCGAATTCGACCGCGACATGCGCGACCGCGTAAAGACGGCGCTGCGTTACCCGACGTTCGTCATCGTCGCGATGGTCGCGGCGATGATCGTCGTGAACGTGTTCGTGATCCCGCAGTTCGAGAAGGTTTTCAAGACCTTCCACGCCCAGCTGCCGCTGATGACGCGCATCCTGATCGCGACGTCGCGCTTCACGGTCGACTATTGGCCAGTGATGGCCGCCGTGGCCGTCGCCGCGTTCTTCGGCTTTCGCGCCTGGACCCGCACGTCGGCGGGACGCCTCGTGTGGGACCGCTACAAGCTGCGCTTCCCGATCGCCGGCAAGATCATCCACAAGGCCACGATGGCCCGCTTCGCGTGCAGCTTCGCGCTGTCGATCCGCAGCGGCGTGCCGATCGTGCAAGCCCTCACGGTCGTCGCGCAGACGGCCGACAACGCCTACCTGACCTTGCGCCTCGACCAGATGCGCGACGGCGTCGAGCGCGGCGAAAGCATCCTGCGCACGGCCACCAACGCGCACGTGTTCACGCCGATCGTGCTGCAGATGATCGCGGTGGGCGAGGAATCGGGCTCGCTCGACGACCTGATGGACGAGATCGCGCAGATGTACGAACGCGAGGTCGATTACGAACTCAAGACGCTGTCCAGCCAGATCGAGCCGATCCTGATCACCTTCCTCGGTGCGATGGTGCTCATGCTGGCGCTGGGCATCTTCCTGCCGATCTGGGACCTGGGCAAGGCGGCCCTGCATCATTGATATGAGGATCACCATGGCAAGCACCGGACCAAGGCGGCCACGCGGCTTCTCGCTGCTGGAGTTCGCACTCGTCACCGCCATTACGGCCGCGCTGTGCGCCGTGCTGCTGCACCGCCTGGACGGTTACCGCCAGGCGGCGGAGGAGGTGGCGGCGCGCCAGACCGTGGCCGCGCTGCGCACGGCGCTGCAGGTCGAGACGACGCGCGCGCTGGCCCAGGGCCGGCCGGACGCGCTGGTCAAGCTCGCGGGACAGAATCCGATGGAATTGCTGGTCCGGCCGCCGGCGAATTACCTTGGCGAATTCGCGCTCTCCGAGCAGGGACGGGTGGCAAGAAGAGGGTGGGTGTTTGACCCGCGCGACAAAATCCTCATTTATTTCACCCCGGAACGAGAAAGATTTGCTTCAGGCAAATCGGAATTGCCTGCGTTCAAGGTAGAATTGACGCGAATCCTCACTGTCGGGGGAACGCCCGCGACGAGCCTTGCGCTGAACGAAGTCGGCGTGCAAGGCGGACATTAACAACCCACGCGGCGTGGACGCCGCATCAATTACCGGAGAGTTGCATGAAAGTAAGCATCAAGAACAATGCCCAGGGCGGCTTCACCTTGATCGAATTGATCGTCGTGATCGTGATCCTGGGCATTCTGGCGGCGACGGCGTTGCCGAAGTTTGCGAGCCTGGGTGGCGACGCCCGCTTGGCTTCGCTGAATGCGGCGAAAGGTTCGTTGAACGCCACTGCGGCGATGGCGCACGGCAAGTGGCTGGCCAGCCCTACTGTGTCGGCCGCCGGCAAAGTCACCGTGGAAGATGTAACGATCAATTTCCAGACGAACGGTTATCCGAAAGCGGAAAGTGCCACGGCACTTGCGGCCGGCCTCGGTACCGGCGACTACAAAACGTATGTGAAAGGCGATGCCGGCAACCCCGTGACGGCCCTGGCAGCCGATCAATTGGCGGTCGTTCCGGCAAGTCTCAGCGCCGCCAGCGCAGCGAACTGCTACATCATTTACACGGCGACGGCCTCGGCGCCGCCGACCGTGACGGTTCCGGCGACAGCGACCGCGGACAACTGCAACTGATCGTTTCCGCCTGATTGATCGGGACCGCAACAAAGCGGTCCCGATTGTCGTTTACGGCCAGGGTGCGGCGCGTGGACAACACCCATTAGTAGTTCCACACGGAAAACCAGAAATATTCTTCCAGAGTAAAATTTTGGTATCGGTTTTCCCCACCGCTTGAATATAATCAAGCCTCTAGCTCATCTATCTCGACTCGGTCACGGATACCACCGCCACGCATGGGTTTTTTCAGTAAAGCACAGCACAATGCAGCCTGGCTGGCCATGGTGCCGCAGCGCGATGGCATCGCCGCGGCCAGCGTGCGCCGTGGCGCGGGGGAGGGCGCGAAACCGGCCCTGACGCACGCCGCCTTCTTCCCCGGTGCGCCGTCCGCCGACGCCCTCGACAAGGCCGCGAAGGAGATGCACAGCGCGAGCTACCGCTGCACGACGGTGCTGGCCGGCGGCGACTACCAGTTCATGTCGGTCGAGTCGCCGAACGTCCCGCGCGAGGAGCTGAAAAGCGCCATGCGCTGGCGCCTCAAGGACATCCTCGATTTCCCCATCGACGACGCGACGTTCGACGTCCTCGACATCCCGCTCGATCCGAACGCCGTCGCGCGTCCGCAGCAGAGCGTGTTCGCCATCGCCGCGCGCAACGGCGTGATTGCGGCGCGCCAGAAGATGTTCAACGCGGCCAAGGTCAAGCTGCGCGTGATCGACATCCCCGAGATGGCCCAGCGTAACGTGTCGGCCCTGCTGGAGCCGGAAGGCCGCGGCGTCGCCATGCTGTCGTTCGGCGAGGACGGTGGGCTCCTGACGGTGTCCTGGCGCGGCGAGTTGTACCTGTCGCGCCGCATCGACGTGACCCTCGCGCAGATCCTGGACGACGACCACGACCGCAAGCACCAGAGCTTCGACAAGATCACGCTCGAGCTGCAGCGCTCCCTCGACAACTTCGAGCGCCAGTTCGCGTTCATCAGCGTGGCCAAGCTGGTGCTGGCGCCGACCGGCGCCGTCGGCCTGGACGAATACCTGTCGAGCAATCTGTACACGCGCGTCGAGACGCTCGACCTGGCCGACGTGGTCGACCTCGAGCGCGTGCCCGAGCTCGCGGATCCGGGACGCCAGCAGCGCTTCTTCGTGCCCATCGGGGCCGCGCTGCGCGTGGAGGCGGGGGCCGCATGAGCCAGCAGATCAATCTGTTCAACCCGCAGTTCCAGCCGCAGAAGAAGATCCTGTCGGTCAATTCGATGGCCGCCGCGCTCGGCGTGCTGGTGCTGGGACTCGTCGGTGCCGGCGTCTACGCCAAGGTGCGCGTGATGCAACTGGAGACGCAGGTCGCGCAGGGCGAAGCGCGCGTGCAAGCGGCGCAGAAGCGCCTGGAGAGCGCAACCGCCGCATTCGCCCCGCGCGCGATGGACAGCCGGCTCGAAGCCGAACTGGCCGACGCCCAGGCCGAGCGCGACGCGCTGCGCCGCGTGGCCGACGTGATCGAGCGCGGTGACCTGGGCAACACCCAGGGCTATGCCGAATACTTCCGCGCGCTGGCGCGCCAGAGCATGGACGGGCTGTGGCTGACGGGCGTATCCATCGCCGGCGCCGGCGCGGAGATCGGCGTGCGCGGGCGCGCCCTCGATCCGGCCCTCGTCCCGGGCTACCTGGCGCGATTGCGCAACGAGCGCGTCCTGCAAGGCACGCCGGTCGGCAGCATGCAGATCGGCCAGGCGCCCACCGTCAAGGTGCGCGGCGCCGACGGCAAGGAGACGGAGGCGCCCGCGCCGTACGTCGAATTCACGCTGCAGTCGGCCGCCGCGTCGGCGCCCGCCGGAGCGAGCGGCGGAGGGCGGCAATGAAGCGCCGCTGGCTCCAGTTCGCGGCGCGCGTGGAAGCGCTGCAGCCGCGCGAACGCATCATGGCCTTCGGCGCCACCGTCGTCGTGCTCGTGTTCCTCGCGAACGCGCTCGTGTTCGCGCCGCTCGCGCGCAAGGAGAGCGCGCTGCGCCAGACGGTGCGGCAGCAGACCGCGACCATCGACGGCGTCGACGCCGAGATCACGGCGAAGGCGCGCGCCTTCGGCAACGATCCGAACGAGGCGCTGCGCAAGCGCCTGGCCGACGTGCGCGCCGAGACGGCACGCACCAGCGAAGCGCTGCGCACGATGCAGAAGGGCCTCGTGCCGCCGGAGCGCATCGCGCCGCTGCTGGAAGCCATCCTGCGCGCGAACGGCCGGCTGAAACTCGTGTCGCTCAAGACGCTGCCCGTGACGACGCTGAACGACAGCCCGGCACCTGCGACGTCCGTTGCGGCACCGGTGCCGCAGCCCACGTCGTCCGCCGGGAAGTCGGCGGACCTGCTGTACCGCCACGGCGTCGAGCTGACGGTGCGCGGGAGCTATCTCGACATGGTCGACTACATGCACGCGCTGGAGACGCTGCCCACCCAGCTGTTCTGGGGCAAGGCGCAGCTGGACGCGGAAGAGTACCCGAACGTGCGCCTCACTTTGACCTTGTACACCCTGAGCCTGGACCCGAAATGGATGAAGCTGTGATCACGACGACGACCAAGCGCGCCCTCGGCGCCGCGTTCCTCGCCCTGCTGTGCGCCGGCGCCCATGCGCAGGCCCTGCAGGACCCGACCCGGCCGCCCGCCGGCGCCATTCCGGTGGCGGCGGGGCCCGCGGGCGCCGGCAGCGGTCCGCAACTGCAGACGATCCTGATCGGCCGCGCGGCCGGCGGGCGCCACCTGGCCGTCATCGACGGCGAGACCGTGCGCCCGGGCGACAGCTTCCACGGGGCGAAGGTCGCGCGCATCGGCGACAACGAGGTCGAACTGGTGCGCGGCGGCGAGCGCCAGGTGCTGCGCCTGTATGCCGACGCCGCCGACGGGATGACCCCGGCGCATGCCGCGCGGCGCTGACAAAGGATGAGGATGAACGACAAGCGTACCCGGATGCGTACCGTGGCGGTGTCGATAGCCGCCGTGCTGGTCCTGTGCGGCTGCCAGACGACGCCCAGCACGGCCACCTACGACAAGATCAAGGGCGAGATGGCGGGCAGCGTGAGCAAGCGTCCGGCCGCCGCGCCGGCCGTGGACGCGGCCGTGGCCGACGCGCTGCTGCCTCCGGCCGCCGCGCTGGCCACGCAACTGCCGAAAGCGCGGCCCGCGTTGGAAGAGCGTTTCAACGTCTCCTTCAACAACGTGCCGGCGCAGCAGTTCTTCCGCTCGATCGTCGCGGGCACGCGCTACAACATCCTCGTGCATCCGGACGTCGCCGGCACCATCACGGCGAACCTGAAGGACGTCACGCTGCCGGAGACGCTCGACGCGATCCGCGAGATGTACGGCTACGACTACAAGATCGAGGGCAACCGCATCTCGATCAAGCCGCTGACGATGCAGACCAAGATGTTCCACGTGAACTACCTGGTCGGCAAGCGGGCCGGCATGTCGATGACGCGCGTGACGTCGACGTCCGTGTCGAACGCCGCCAACAACAACAACGGCAACAACCAGAACAACCAGGGCGGCCAAAGCCCGTTCGGCAACCAGGGCGGCCAGAACAACAACGGCAACAACCAGAACGGCCAGGGCGGCGGCCAGATGGACAGCACGGACGTCGCGACCTCGTCGACCAACGACTTCTGGACCGATCTGAAGCAGTCCATCGAAGCCATCGTGGGTTCGAAGGAGGGCGGCCGCAGCGTCGTCGTCAGCCCGCAGTCGGGCGTGATCGTGATCCGCGCCATGCCGGAGGAACTGCGCAACGTCGACGCCTACCTGAAGGCGACGCAGCTCGCCGTCGACCGCCAGGTGATCCTGGAAGCGAAGATCCTCGAGGTGGAGCTGAACGACAGCTACCAGAGCGGCGTCAACTGGGCGTCGTTCGCGTCGATCAAGAGCGGCCATGACAACCGCGTGTCCGGCGGCCTGCTTTCGCCGGGCGCCACGCTCACGCCGCTGCCGTTCGGCGGCGGGCAGCCGGGCACGATCTCGGATCCGAGCACGGGCCTGGCGGCCAGCACCGGCTTCTCGCTGTCGAACGCGGCGGCGACGGCGGGGTCGATGTTCGGCCTGGCCGTGCAGACGTCGAACTTCGCCGCGCTGATCTCCTTCCTCGAGACGCAGGGCACCGTGCACGTGCTGTCTAGCCCCCGCGTGGCGGCCGTCAACAACCAGAAGGCGGTGCTGAAGATCGGCACGGACGAGTTCTACGTGACGGGCGTGCAGACCACGACGAATTCCACGACGACCGGCAACACGGTGTCGCCGAGCGTCACCCTGCAGCCGTTCTTTTCCGGCGTCGTGCTCGACGTCACGCCGCAGATCGACGAGCAGGGCAACATCCTGCTGCACGTGCACCCGTCCGTGAGCCAGGTCTCGACGATCAACAAGTCCGTCAACCTCGGCACGGCCGGCAGCCTGAATCTGCCGCTGGCGGCGTCGGCCACGTCTGAGCTGGACAGCATCGTGCGCGGCCAGAACGGCCAGGTCGTCGCCATCGGCGGCTTGATGCGCCAGTCCTCGACGGCCGACGACACGGGCGTGCCCGGGACGAGCAGCGTGCCGGTGCTGTCCGCGCTGTTCGGCGCGAAGAAGCGCGTGAACCAGAAGCGCGAACTGGTCGTGCTGATCAAGCCGACGATTGTCGAAGGCATCAACAACTGGAACGACGACCTGCTCGACACCAACCGCCGCATCGAGCAGCTCGACCCGCGCAGACGGGGGAACCGCTAAATGTACACGGCGCACTTCGGCCTGCGCGAGCTGCCGTTCGGGATCACGCCCGACACCAGCTTTTTCTTCGGCAGCCCGCATTCGCAGGAGGCCCTGAACACGCTGCTCGTCGCGGCGCGCACCGGCGAAGGCTTCATCAAGATCACGGGCGAAGTCGGCACCGGCAAGACCCTGTTGTGCCGCAAGTTCATGTCGACCCTGGGACCGGAGTTCGTCACCGCGTATATCCCGAACCCGTACCTGGAACCGCGCACGCTGATGCTGGCGCTGGCGGACGAGCTGGAAGTCGGCTACGACAAGGACGCCGACCAGCACCAGGTTCTGAAAGCGATCACGCACCGGCTGCTGCGCCTGGCGGCCGACGGCAAGCGCGTCCTGTTGTGCCTCGACGAGGCGCAGGCGATGCCCGTCGAGACCCTGGAAGCGCTGCGCCTGCTGACGAACCTCGAAACGGAAAAGCGCAAGCTGCTGCAGATCGTGCTGTTCGGCCAGCCGGAACTGAACCGCAAGCTCGAACTGCAATCCATCCGCCAGCTGGCGCAGCGTATCACGTTCCACTACCACCTCGGACCCCTGTCGCGCGACGACCTCGATTACTACGTCGCGCACCGCCTGCGCGTGGCGGGATATGATGGCGCGCGCCTGTTCTCGCGCGGCGCGGTGGCGCGCCTGTACGCGGCCAGCGGCGGCGTGCCGCGCCTCGTCAACATCCTCGCGCACAAGGCCATGATGCTGTGCTATGGCCAGGGCCGCCAGCAGGTCGCGCGCGCGCACGTGAGCGCGGCCGCGCGCGACACGCTCGCGACGAGCCGGCGCCGCCTGTGGCCCTGGGCCGTGCTCGCGGCCGCGCTGGTCGCCGCCGGCGGCGGCGTCGCGTGGGCGCTGAGCCATTGACGGGGAGCCGAATGAGCCTGATTAACAAGATGCTGCAGGACCTGGATGCGCGCGGGACGCCCAAGGATGGCGCGCTGCCCGGCCAGGTCAAGCCCGTCGGACACGTGCCGTCACGGCCTGGTCGCCGGACGATCGCGGTCGCCGTCTGCGCCGCCGTGGCCGTGCTGGCGCTGGCCTGGTTGGGGTGGACCCGGCTGCAGCGCGCCGCGCATCCGCTGCCCGCGGCGCCGGCGCCCGTCGCGGCGGCGCCCGTCAAGGTGGCGCCGGTCGTGACGGGGCCCGTGCGGGCGCCGAACGCGCCCGCCGCGGCCGCGTCGAACGCGGTCCCGCCGGCAGCGGTGCCGCATGCCGATCCGGTAGCGCCGCCGGCCGCCGCCGCTTTCGACGACGGGGCAGAGAAGCCCATGACGCGTGCCGAACGGCGTGCCGAGCGGGCGCGTGCCGCCGCGCAGCGCAAGGAAGAGCGGGCCGTCGTGCACCCGCAGGCCGTCGCGCCGATGGAGCCGGACAGCGCGGAAGCGCGCGAGGCGCGGCGCGCGATCGCGCAGGTGCTCGCGGCGCGCGGCAAGGCGGCGGGCAAGCGCTCCGCCGCGCTGCTCGCCGCCGCCCGCGCGGCCGCAAGGGACGATGGTGCGCGGCAGGGCAAGCATGCGGCGCAAGGCCGCCAGGAAACGGGTGCGCAGCGCGCCGAAAGCGAATACCGGCGCGCGCTGGCGAGCCTGCAGGATGGCCGCATGGGCGACACGGTGGCATCGCTCGAGCAGGCCCTGAAGTACGATCCGGCGCACGAGGCGGCGCGCCAGACGCTGGTCGGCCTGCTGATCGAAGGGAACCGCCCGGACGAGGCGATGCGCCAGTTGCAGCTCGGCCTCACGCTGGATGCGCGCCAGCCGGCGATGGCGATGCTGCTCGCGCGCCTGCAGATCGAGCGGGGCGGCAGCGGCATCGACACCTTGCTGCGCACGCTGCCCTACGCGGGCAACGATCCGGATTACCACGCCTTCCTGGCCGCCGCGCTGGCGCGCCAGCAGCGTCACCGCGAGGCGGCCGAGCAGTACCAGCTGGCCGTGCGCGCGATGCCGTCGAACGGCGTGTGGTGGATGGGGCTCGGCATTTCACTGCAGGCCGAGAAGCGCAACGCCGAGGCGCTGGACGCCTTCCAGCGGGCGCGCGCGAGCGGCGGGTTGTCGCAGGAATTGCAGGGATTCGTGGAGCGGCGCGTCCAGCAGCTCGGACGCTGAAGGCTGTTTTCGGTGTTCGGTGGGCACGGGGTGCCCACCCTACGTATGGCGCCGTAGGGTGGGCGCCCCGCGCCCACTTTCGCTTACGTCACACCTTGGACAAGCGGTCGAGTGCCAGTGCCAACGTCTCGTCCTTCTTCGCAAAACAAAACCGCACGATCCCCGATTCCGTCGGCCGGCTGTAAAACGCCGACACGGGAATCGCCGCCACCTTGACCTCGCGCGTGAGCCACTGCGCGAACTCGGACTCGGACAGATCCGAAATCCCGACATAACGCACGCACTGGAAATACGTGCCGTCCGCCGGCAGCAGCGTAAAACGCGTGCGCGCCAGTCCCGCGCGGAACAGGTCGCGCTTGCGCTGGTAGAACGCGGGCAGGTCGCGCCACGGCGCCGGATCGCGCATGAAGTCCGCCAGTCCGGCCTGCATCGGCGTGTTCACGCTGAACACATTGTATTGGTGGACCTTGCGGAATTCCGCCATCAGGGACGCCGGCGCTGCCACGTAACCGACCTTCCAGCCCGTCACGTGATAGGTCTTGCCGAAGCTGGAGACGACGAACGCGCGCTCGGCCAGTACGGGATGGCGGCTCACGGACGCATGCGGCTGGCCGTCGTAGACCATGTGTTCGTAGACCTCGTCCGACAGGACCAGGATGTCCGTGCCGTCCACGATGTCCGCCAGGGCGTCGAGGTCGGCCTGGCGCAGGATGGTGCCCGTCGGGTTGTGCGGCGTGTTCACGACGATCATCCGGGTCTTCGGCGTGACGGCGGCGGCCACGGCGTCCCACGGCACGCTGTAGCCGTTCGCGTCGACGCGCATCGCGACGGGCACGGCCACGCCGCCGGCCAGCGCGATCGACGGCTGGTAGCTGTCGTAGCAGGGCTCGATGACGATCACTTCGTCGCCCGGATGCACGGCGCACAGGATCGCCGTGATGATGCCTTGCGTGGCGCCGGCCGTGACCGTGATCTCGGCGTTGGCGTCGTACGCGTGGCCGTACAGCGCGGCGACCTTGGCGGCGACGGCCGCGCGCAATTGCGGCAGGCCCGTCATCGGCGCGTACTGGTTGTGGCCGGCGCGCATGGCGGCGTCGACGGCGTCCAGCAGGCGCGCGTCGCACGAAAAGTCGGGGAAGCCCTGTCCCAGGTTGACGGCGCCGTGTTCATGGGCGAGGGCGGACATCAGGGTGAACACGGTGGTGCCGACGGCCGGCAGGCGCGATTGCAGGGCGGGTGTGGTCATGGTGCGGATGGCGTGGACGATGGTCGGGTCATTCTACCGTGGCCGGCGCCTCGGTCTTGACCCAGGCGTCGGGCGTCATGATGCGGAACAGGTTGTCGCGCGCGGCGCGCCGGGCCAGCTTGAGCAGGGCCTTGTCCTTCGTGATGAGGACGGCGGCGTCGGCGTCGCGCGCGATTTCCAGGAATTTCTGGTCGTCGCGGTCCGTGCAGACGGGCAGGCGCAGCGCGCGCGAGGTGGGCGCCACGACCTCGATCAGCGCGTCGAAGCGGCTGGCCGCCTCCGGACGCGTCGCGTCGTCGAGGGGCAGGTGCGCGTAATGCAGGACGATGCGGTATTCGTCGCGGCAGTCGGCGCGGGTGACGGCGCGCACGCGGCCGGACTCGAGGGCGGCCAGCAACGGCGCCCAGCGCGGATCGCGGAAAACGAACAGGTCGAGGCAGACGTTGGTGTCAATGACGATGGGTTTCGCTGGAGCAGGTATCATGTCAGCAATTTTACCCGCTGTGCGTGTTTCAACAATGCTGATCGTCCTTTCGCCCGCCAAATCCCTCGACCTCGATTCCCCGCCCACCACCCGCGCACGCACGACGCCGCGCTTCATCGACGAAGCGGCCGAACTGATCCGGATCCTGAAACCCAAGTCGCCGGCCGAGATCGGCGCGCTGATGGATATCTCGGATCAATTATCTGTATTAAACGTGACGCGTTACGCGGACTGGCATCCGGACCACGCCGCGGCGCGCCAGGCGATCATGTCGTTCGACGGCGACGTCTACACGGGCCTGGCCGCCCGCACGCTCGATGCGCGCGCGCTGGCGTACGTGCAGGGCAGGGTGCGCATCCTGTCCGGCCTGTACGGCGTGCTGCGCCCGCTGGACGGCATGCATCCGTACCGCCTGGAGATGGGCACGCGCCTCGCGAACCCGCGCGGCAAGGACCTGTATGCCTTCTGGGGCGAACGCGTGACGGCGGCGCTGAATGCCGACCTGAAGGACGCGGGCGCGACTGTCCTCGTGAACCTGGCGTCGGAAGAGTATTTCCGGTCCGTGAAGCCGAAGCTGCTGGACGTGCCGGTGATCACGCCCGTGTTCGAGGACTGGAAGAACGGCAAGTACAAGATCATCTCGTTCTTCGCCAAGCGGGCGCGCGGGATGATGGCGCGCTATGCGGCCGAGAACGGCATCACGGACGTCGAACGGCTGAAGGCATTCGACGTCGACGGCTATGCGTTCGACGAGAGCGTGTCGACCGACAAGGCGTGGGTATTCCGCCGCCGGCTGGACGTCTGACCGCGAGCCAGTACCCAACGCCGGCAAATTCGGGGTCAGAGCACATTTCGGCAAATTTTGGGGTCAGAGCACATTTCGGTGCATGATCTTCGCGGAAAATTTACACGCGAATCGATGACGGCCCGCGCCGTCTGCAGCCCGACAGCGGGCCGGCGCGACTGGGATGCCTTCGCATCGCGACATTGATCCGAAATGTGCTCTGACCCCGAATTTATGCTCTGACCCCGAATTCTTGGGGGTGAAAAAAATGCCCGCGAGATTGCGGGCATTGTCGTCTTTACTGCACGGCGTCTTTCGGCGCCGGTTTCGGGCCGGCTTTGGCCCAGAACTTCCACCACGGGGCGTCGCCCGAGCCCTTGCCGCCCATGAAGCGGCTGTTCGGGTAGTTTTTCGCGAAGATGCGTTGCGTGTCGTCGCGCAGGTCGAACATGCCCAGCTTGTCGTAGCAGCGGATCATGATGAACAGGGCTTCTTCGCGCGCCGTCGCCTGGCTGAACTGCGTCACCGCGTTCTGCGCGCGGTTCAGCGCGGCCAGGTAGGCGCCGCGGCGGTAGTAGTAGTTGGCCACGTGCACTTCGTACTCCGCCATCGCGTCGATCAGGTAGTTCATGCGGGCGATCGAGTCCGGCGCGTATTTGCTGTTCGGGAATTTGTCGACCAGTTCCTTGAACGCGGCAAACGCTTCGCGCGTCGCCTTCGGATCGCGCTCGGTCGGATCCTGGGCGTAGATGAAGCTGAGGAAGCCGATCTGGTCGTTGAAGTTGATCAGGCCGCGCAAGTAGTACATATAGTCGACCTGCGGATGGTTCGGGTGCAGCTTGATGAAGCGTTCGACGGCCGCCAGCGCCTCGGCCTGGTCCTGCGCCTTGTAGTGCGCATAGGCGATTTCCATCTGCGCCTGGGCGGCGTAGGTGCCGAACGGGTAGTTGGACTCGAGTCGCTCGAACAGCTTGATCGCGGCTTCATAGTGGCCGCCATCCATTTCCTCTTGCGCGTCAGCGTATAATTTCGATGCTGACACGTTCTTGTTTTCGTCGGATCTTTCCGGCAACAAACCGCAAGCTGACAAACTGAGCAGGACGCTAGTCACGACTAATACAGACAATTTTTTTTGCATAAGCTCTGGTGCAAGAAAGTTTTACCGAGATTCAACGAACGGCTGATTATAGCCGATGGGACTGACGTGATATTAACTGCTACGCCGAATTCGGCGGAAAACCTTTTCGACCCCGACCTGGACGAGGACCTCGACGCCGAGCTCGACGCCGCATTCGACTCCGATGCCGGTGGCCCCGACTATTCTCCCATTACGCTGGAACTGGGGCCCGAACACTGCGGGCAGCGGTTGGACAAGGTCGTGGCCGGATTGGTGCCGCAATTCTCGCGCAGCCGCCTGCAGCAATGGTTCGACGAAGGCCACATCACCGTCGACGGCAAGCCGGCCAAGGGCAAGGGCACGGCGTACGGCGACGAGACCGTCGTCGTGGTCCCGCAGCCCGCGCCCGAGGACACGGCCTATACGCCGGAAGCGATGGAACTGGACATCGTCCACGAGGACGACGCCATCATCGTCATCAACAAGCCGGCCGGCCTCGTCGTGCATCCGGGCTCGGGCAACTGGTCCGGCACCCTGCTGAACGGCCTCTTGCACCACTGCCCGCAGTTGGTCTCGGTGCCGCGCGCCGGCATCGTGCACCGGCTCGACAAGGACACGAGCGGCCTGATGGTCGTCGGCAAGACGCTTGAAGCGCAGACCGACCTCGTGCGCCAGTTGCAGGCGCGCACCGTCAAGCGCGAATACTTCGCCCTCGTGTGGGGCACGCCGCGGGCCTACGGCACCATCGATTCGGCGATCAGCCGCGACCCGAAGGACCGCGTCAAGATGGCCGTGTCGAACAGCCCGCTGGCCAAGCCCGCCATCACGCACTACGAGGTGATCGAGACGGGCGAGCTGGACCGCCGTCCCGTCAGCCTCGTGCAATGCCGCCTGGAGACGGGCCGCACGCACCAGATCCGCGTGCACATGCAGTCGCTCGGCTTCAGCCTCGTCGGCGACACCGTGTACGGCAAGCAGCACCTGCGGTCGTTCTTCCACCGCCAGGCTCTGCAGGCGCGCCGCCTCGGCCTCACGCATCCCGTGACCGGCGAGCACGTGGAATGGATCGTGCCGCTGGCCGACGATTTCGCGGAACTTCTGGAACAGGCCGGGATCGAAGAACCGGAAGCGATCTGATGACCGGATCCGATCTGCAGGACGCCGATCTGATTCTCCCGGTCACGCGCGACCAATGGCCCGATCTGCCTGACGCGTTCGGTGCCTTGGCCACGACGCGGCGCGGCGGCGTCAGCATGGGCCCGTACGGCGATGGCCGGGGCGGCGGTGGCCTGAACCTGGGCCGCCACGTGGGCGACGATCCCGGCGCCGTGCAGGCCAACCGCGCGCGCCTGCAGGCACGGCTGCCCGGGGCGCCCGCATGGATCGCGCAGGTGCACGGTGCCGACGTCGTCGACGCGGAGACCGTCCAACCGGACGGGCCCGTGCGCACGGGCGACGCGAGCATCGCGACGGTGCCGGGCGTCGTCTGCGCCATCCTGACGGCCGATTGCCTGCCCGTGCTGTTCGCGGACCTGGGCGGCAAGGTCGCGGGCGCCGCGCACGCCGGCTGGCGCGGCCTGGCCGGCGGCGTGCTGGGGCAGACGGTCGCCGCCATGCGCGCGGCGGGCGCGGGCGAGATCACGGCGTGGCTGGGGCCGGCGATCGGTCCGGACGCGTTCGAGGTCGGCCCCGACGTCCTGGCCGCCTTCGAAGCGGCGTTGCCGGGACAGGTGGCGGATGCCTTCCGGCCGTATCCTGGCCGGCCGGGCAAGTATTTGGCGGACATTTATTTGCTGGCGAGGCGCATGCTGGCCCGCGCCGGGGTCACGCGCGTGCACGGGGGCGGGCGCTGCACGGCGATCGAGTCCGATTGGTTTTATTCCTACCGGCGTGACGGCGTCAGCGGCCGCCTGGCCAGCCTCATCTGGCTGAAATAGCGACAACGGCCGGCCAGCGGAACGGCTCAGCAGCGGGGCGGTTCAGTGCGTCCCGCCGTCACGTCCCGCCGCGCCCGCGTCGGTGCAGCTGTGCCCGGCCGTGGCGCCATCCGCACCCGGCACGCCAGCCGCCACGGGCACGATCGTCGCGCCATCGGCCGCGTGCGGGGCCGTCCGGGCCGCGCGTGCCCGCCGCCGCCTTGATCCCGCAAGGTAAAATACGAGTGAGAATGGCAACACGCCATAGCCGAAAAAAGTCATAATGCCGCCAACCACAGTCGGCTCCGTCGCCGCCATCAGGGTTACGACGTACATCCATCCTATGGCGATGATCCACATGCGATGCTCCGGTTGCTGTCGACAAATCGATTCTACACAATGGACGCCTTATGAATACGCCTGATGCTACCCCGCAGATGCTCGCCGCTCCCTGGATGGCGCCGTTCGCGCAATTCACCGATCCCTCCGCCTGGCAGTCGTGGATGAAGCTTCCCGACGGCGCCGACGGCACGGCAGCGTTCGCACCGGTGGCAAAAATGCTCGGCGATGTCGGTGCCGGGCTGTCGCCGGCGAAGCTGGAAGCGCTGCGCGACGATTACGTCCAGAAGGCCACGAAGCTGTGGCAGGATTTTGTCTCGGGCAAGCTGCCTTCGTTCAGCGACCGCCGTTTTTCCGCGCCGGAATGGACGGCGAATCCGATGTCCGCGTACAGCGTCGCCTCGTACCTTCTGAACTCCGAATTCCTCGTCGCGCTCGCCGAGGCCGTCGAGGCGCCGCCGCGCGAGAAGCAGAAGATCCGGTTCGCCGTCCAGCAGATCGTCGACGCGATGTCGCCCGCCAACTTCCTCGCGACGAATCCGGAAGCCCAGCAGAAAATGATCGAGACCAAGGGCGAAAGTCTCACGAAGGGTCTGCAGAACATGCTGGCCGACTTGCAGAAGGGCCGCATCTCGCAGTCGGACGAGTCCGCGTTCGAAGTCGGGCGCAACGTCGGCGTCACACCCGGCACGGTCGTGTTCGAGAACCCGTTGTTCCAGCTGATACAGTACACGCCGGCGACCCCGACCGTGCACGAGGTACCGCTGCTGATGGTTCCGCCGTGCATCAACAAATACTACATCCTCGACCTGCAGCCGGAAAATTCGCTCGTCCGCTACCTCGTGGAGCAGGGCAACACGGTGTTCATGCTGTCCTGGCGTAACCCGGACCAGAGTCTCGCGGGCACGACGTGGGACGATTACGTGGAGCAGGGCGCGATCCGCGCGCTGGAGGTGACCCGCGCGATCACGGGCGAGGACAAGGTGAACGTGTTCGGCTTCTGCGTGGGCGGCACGATTGCCGCGACGGCGCTGGCCGTGCTGGCCGCGCGCGGCCAGAAGCCCGCCGCGAGCCTGTCGCTGTTCACGACGCTGCTCGATTTTTCCGACACGGGCGTGCTGGATGTCTTCGTCGACGACACGCAGGTGAGGCTGCGCGAACAGCAGTTGGCGCGGGGCGGCTTGATGCCGGGACGCGACCTGGCGACGACGTTCTCGGCGCTGCGTCCGAACGATCTCGTGTGGAACTATGTCCAACAGAACTACCTGAAAGGCAAGACGCCGCCCGCGTTCGACCTGCTGTACTGGAATGCGGACAGCACGAACCTGCCGGGCCCGATGTATTGCTGGTATCTGCGCAATACTTATCTCGAAGACAAGCTCAAGGTGCCGGGCGCGCTGACCGTGGCGGGCGTCAAGGTCGACCTGGGCGCCATCGATTGCCCGACCTTCCTGTACGGCTCGAAGGAAGACCATATCGTGCCGTGGGACGCGGCGTTCGCGTCGATGGGCTTGCTGAATCCCAAGAAGCCGAAGAACAACCGCTTCGTGCTGGGCGCGTCCGGCCACATCGCGGGCGTGATCAATCCGGCGTCGAAGAACAAGCGTAGCTACTGGATCAACGAAGGGGGCCGCACCCGTCCCAAGACGGCGGCTGACTGGTTTGACGGTGCGGTCGAGAAGAAGGGCAGCTGGTGGCCGGCATGGGCGCAGTTCCTCGTCGAACATGGCGGCAAGGAAGTTGCGCCGCCTGCGCAGCCGGGCAATGCGCAGTTCCCGCCGCTCGAACCGGCGCCCGGCAGTTATGTCAAGGCCAGGGCCGATTGACGAGGGTTCGATCGACATTGCGAAATAAATCATTCAGTTGCTCAGCGAATAATTGCTGCACCTGCGTTCGCAACGTGGTATTTTTAGAGGATATCCTCTTGGAATCGGAGACGCCGCGGGAGATCCCCACGGTCGCCGCATAATAAATGCGCTACGGCGCTGTACATGGAAATGAGATGAGTAGTGTCAAAAAAAGCACTGAACGCCTGATCAAGAAGTATCCGAATCGCCGGCTGTACGACACCCAGACCAGTTCTTACATCACCTTGTCCGACGTAAAGCAACTCGTGCTCGATTCCGACGAGTTCACGGTCGTCGACGCCAAGACGAACGAAGACCTGACCCGCAGCATCCTCCTGCAGATCATTCTCGAAGAGGAAGCGCACGGCGTGCCGATGTTCTCCAGTGGCGTGTTGTCCCAGATCATCCGTTACTATGGCCATGCGATGCAGGGCATGATGGGCTCCTACCTGGAAAAGAACGTGCAGGCGTTCACCGACATCCAGAACAAGTTCGTCGGCTCGGCCACGGGCGCGCTGGAAGGTAAGCCGTTCAGCACGGAAATGTGGACCCAGTTCATGAATATCCAGGGCCCGATGATGCAGGGCATGATGAACAACTACATCGACCAGAGCAAGAACCTGTTCCTGCAGATGCAGGAGCAGATGCAGAGCCAGAGCAAGGCGATGTTCGGGGCGTTTCCGTTCGGCGTGCCGCCAGAAAAGAAATAGACTGCATCTGGCTGTTCCGGGCAACGTCCCGGCCCGGCCGGCGTGCGCAAACAAGAATGCCACCCTCGGGTGGCATTCTTGTTTGCCGGCGCATCGTCCGGCACTGCCGGACGGCGCCCCGTCAGCGCGGTGCAGCCTGCTGGGCAGGAGCCGGCGCCGCGACCGACGCCGGCACGGACGCCATTGCCGGCTCGGCCGATTTGTCGGCCGGCGTCGATTCGCCGTCCCACCAGTGCTGTGCGGCCGCGCGGTCGAACGGCGCCAGCGCGGCGGTCTCGATCGTCACATTGTTCAACACGGGATAGGTGGTCTTGAACAGGCCGATGTCCTGGTCGGCGAGGTTGTCGATCGCGATGTCCCAGGTGCTGCCGGACATGCCGGCGATGGCCTGGTCCAGCAGCGGTATGACGGGGCCGGCGCGGAATTCGCCGCCCACGCGGTGGCGCAGCTTCGCCGTCACGCGGCCGATGTACGTCACGGAATTCGGCTTGACGTTCAGCTTGGCGAGGAGGGGCACGCTGAACATGCCGTTGATCGGGAAGGCGCGCGCCATGCCGAAGATGTCGATGAGCTTGTATTCGCCCGCGACGAGGGCCAGGCGCAGCAGGTACAAGTCCTGGCCGTTCGCGTGCAGCGAGTCGGCATCCTTGTCGATCTTGAAGTTCTGGCGGTCTTCCTTGCTCTGCGCGTCCGGCTTTTCGATGTGGACGACGTACGGAACCGGTTCGAAGCGGCTGCGATCGGGGCGGGAGACGACGACGGTCATCAGGACGATCGATTTGTCCTTGGTGTCGATGGCCTTGGTCTGCTTGTCGAACGCCATCGGATTGACGGTCGCGCAGCCGGTGACGACGCAGCACGCAGCGAGCGCGGCGAGGAAGCGAATGAGTTTCGTGATCATGTTGTGGACGATAAATGGTATGCCCATGGTCGGCGCGGTAACGCGCGGCAGGGTATTGTTGGCATGGGGAAATGCATGTTAGCACATGGATAATGCGCAGAAATGCGCGCATGGTCACGGATTCGTTAAATGCTTGTCGTGCGGCGCCCGCGGCATTTTGCTTGGCATGGTGCTGTCCGCCTCCACTTGCTGTAAAATCGCGGATTGCCCAAAATTTTTGCCGCACTTTGACAATGCAAGAACTCCGCCGCAATCCTCTTCCCGCCAACACGGACACTACCGGCAGCGCGACGCCGCCAACGCCGGCCGCGCCCAAGGTCGGTTTCGTCTCGCTCGGCTGCCCCAAGGCGCTGGTCGACTCCGAACAGATCCTCACGCAGCTGCGCGCGGAGGGTTACGAGACCGCCAAGTCGTACGCCGGCGCCGACCTCGTGATCGTCAACACCTGCGGCTTCATCGACGCGGCCGTGCAGGAATCGCTGGATGCGATCGGCGAAGCGCTCGCGGAAAACGGCAAGGTGATCGTCACCGGCTGCCTCGGCGCCAAGAAGGATGCGGCGGGCGGCGACATCATCACGAAGGTGCACCCCAAGGTGCTCGCCGTGACCGGCCCGCACGCCGTGGCCGAGGTGATGGACTCCGTGCACACGCACCTGCCCAAGCCGCACGACCCGTTCATCGACCTCGTGCCGGACCACGGCGTCAAGCTGACCCCGAAGCACTACGCTTACCTCAAGATTTCCGAAGGCTGCAACCACCGCTGCAGCTTCTGCATCATCCCGTCGATGCGCGGCGACCTCGTGTCGCGCCCCATCCACGACGTGCTGCAGGAAGCGGAAAACCTGTTCAGGGCGGGCGTGAAGGAACTCCTCGTGATCTCGCAGGACACGAGCGCATACGGCGTCGACGTCAAGTTCCGCACGGGCTTCTGGAACGGCCGCCCCGTCAAGACGCACATGACGCAGTTGACGGAAGCGCTGGGCCAGATGGCCAAGCAGTACGGCGCGTGGGTGCGCCTGCACTATGTGTACCCGTACCCGCACGTGGACGAGGTGATCCCGTTCATGGGCGAACACGTCGTGCCCTACCTGGACATCCCGCTGCAGCACGCGCACCCGGACGTCCTCAAGCGCATGAAGCGTCCCGCGAGCGGCGAAAAGAACCTCGACCGCATCCAGGCCTGGCGCAAGATGAATCCCGACCTGACGATCCGCTCCACGTTCATCGCCGGCTTCCCGGGCGAGACGGAGGCGGAATTCGAATACCTGCTGGACTTCCTGAAGGAAGCGCAGATCGACCGGCTGGGCTGCTTCGCGTACTCGCCGGTCGAAGGCGCGACGGCGAACGCGCTCGCGAATCCGGTGCCGGACGAGGTCAAGGAAGAGCGCCGCGCCCGGGTGATGCTGCTGCAGGAAGAGATCTCGGCCAAGCGGCTGCAGGCGAAGGTCGGCAAGACGATCCGCGTGCTCGTCGACGAAGTGGGCGCGCGCGAGGCGCTCGGCCGCTCCAGCGCGGACGCGCCGGAAATCGACGGCGTCGTCCACATCAAGCGCGCCCTCGCGCCGGGCAAGGCCAAGCCGGCCGTGGGCGAATTCATCGACGTCGTCGTGACCAAGGCGGACGCGCACGACCTGTGGGCGACGGTCGCGTAACCGGACCGACGGATCGGGAGGCGCCGACGTGACCAGCAAGAAGTCGATCCAGACCACGCTGACCCACAGCGACTACCGGCCGCCGGCCGGCTTCGCCGCGTACCCGACCGCGATCCACCACGCGTCCACGGTCCTGTTCAAGGACGTGGCGAGCCTGCGTGCGGGCGATTGGCGCAACAAGACGGCCTATACCTACGGGCTGCACGGCACGCCCACGACGTTCACGCTGGAAGCGCGCCTGGCCGCCATCGAAGGCGGCAAGCACTGCCTGCTGGCGCCGTCCGGGCTTGCCGCGATCTCGATGATCCTGCTCGCGCTGCTGAAGGCGGGCGACGACGTCCTGTTGCCCGACAACGTCTACAACCCCACGCGCGAACTGGGCCGCTGGCTGGAACGCGACTTCGGCGTGTCGGCGCGTTTCTACGATCCGCTGGTGGGCGGCGCCATCGCGGACCTGATCCGGCCGCAGACGAAGCTGATCTGGACCGAGGCGCCGGGCTCCGTGTCGATGGAAGTGCCGGACCTGCCGGCGATCTGCGCGGCGGCGCGGGCGAAGGGGATTCCGGTCGCGCTGGACAACACGTGGGCCGCGGGGCTCGCGCTGCGCGGGTTCGACGTGGGTGCCGACATCGTCATGCAGGCGCTGACGAAATACCAGTCGGGCGGCTCCGACGTGCTGATGGGCGCCGCGATCACGCGCGACGCCGCACTGAACGAACACCTGTCGATGGCGCACATGCGGCTCGGCATGGGCGTGGGCGGGGACGATGCCTACCTCGTGCTGCGCGGCCTGGAAACGATGAAGCTGCGCTTCGACGCGCACGACGCGGCCGCGCGCAAGGTGGCCGGCTGGCTCAAGACGCGGCCCGAGATCGCGAAGGTCCTGCACCCCGCGTTCGACGATTGCCCGGGCCACGACGTGTGGCGGCGCGATTTCACGGGCGCCGGCGGCTTGTTCTCCGTGGTGTTCGACGCGCGCTACTCGGGCGAGCAGGTCGACCGCTTCGTCGATGCGCTGGAGCTGTTCGGCATCGGCTACAGCTGGGGCGGCACGCACAGCCTGGCCGTGCCGTACCGCATGCAGGGCATGCGGCGCGACTGGACGGACGCCGGCGCGCTCGTGCGCCTGAATATCGGGCTCGAGGGCCCGGACGACCTCATCGCCGATCTTGCTCAGGCGCTCGCCAAGCTCTGATCACACCGGCATCGGCCGGTTGTTGTTGAGGTCGAGGAAGCCGCGGATGATCCGGTACGCCATCCACAGCCACGCGCCGGCCCCGACGAGCCACGCCAGCGGAATCCCGATGATCGTGATCGCCAGGATCACCGCGACGACCATCCACAGCAGATAGAACCAGAACGACCGGATCATCCAGGTGTGGTGGCTGTACACCATCGTCCCGGCCGTGTCCGGCCGGCGGATGTAGTTGACGATCAGCACGAGAATCGACAGCGTGCCGAGCGAAAAGAAAAAAGTGGCCGCGTGCGCGATGTACAGGATGCGGGCGAACTGCTTGGCGTCCTCGAGGCTGCGTTCGTAGACGAGTTCCTGGGCCATGCTATCCCTCTGAAATCAGAAGTAATAGCCGATATTAGCATTGAACCGATGACCGGACGCCTTGGCCGTGCGGCCCGCGGCGAGCGCGTTGCCGAATCCGGGCGACAGATACGGCTGGTTCGTGGCGTTCGCGACGTCGACCATCATGAACCAGCCGCCCGACGAGAACGACACGCCGGTCACGTTCTGATCGCTGTCGGCATAGCCGGGCGCGGATTTCCTCAAGCGGCTCCAGTCGTTGTACACGACGAAACCGCTGAAGGGGCCGAGCGAACCCGGGATCTTGTAGCTGACGTTGGCGATGTCGATATGGCCCCGGGCCGCCATGCGGTTCGAGAAGCCGAACGCGCCGATCACGACGCAGTCGCCGTCGCACGCGCCATACCAGTCGCCCGCGATGGAGCCATTGCCACGGAAATCGTTGCGGTAGGCGATCGTCTCCAACTGGAGACCGAATTTCCCGAACTCGCCCGTGAAGTGCAATGCCCCGGCCCGGCGGTTGCCGTCCGCCAGCGCGGGATTCGTCGCGGCCAGCCGGCCGGCCAGCACGGACGCGCCGATCTCGGTCTTGCCGCCGGCGACGGGTATGGCGTAGGCGAGCCGGCCCACGACGGTATTTTTTTCCGCGCGGCCATAGCTTTTCATCAGGTGGTTGCTGAAGCGCACCGAATCCAGGCCGTCCAGTTCGCCGTTGCTGTCCGTCCAGGCCAGCAGATGGCGGCCATCGGACGGGAAGAAGCCGAGGTTCATGCTGAGGGCGCCGGTCTTGTGAAGATATTGCAGGCCCAGCGCGTACGTGTCTTCATAGCCGGCATACCATGCCATCGACTCGAAGAAATTATTCGACGCGTAGGGCAGGAGGCCGAACGGCATGCGCTCCTGGCCGGCATGCAATTCGCTCTTGTCCGCGAACCGGTAGCCGGCCCACAGGTACTCGTTGAACAGCATGCTGGCGCCCTTGGCGGCGCCGGTCTGGCGGCGGGTGTAGTAGTAATACCGCTCGCGGCCGGCCGCGAGGAAGCGGCCGTCGTCGTACTTGAACCCGAGGCGGGCGGTGTCGAATTCGGGCGTGCCCTTGCGCTGGTCGTTCCAGCTCAGTGCCTCCACCCACATCCGGACCGCGCCGTCGAATGTCAACGCGTCCTTGGGCGTGTCGTCCGCGCGGGCGCCCGCCCAGACGACGAGGCACGCGCCCGTGACGGCGATCTTGAGCGCCGTGGTGTCTTTCAAATTAACCATTGATCTGTTTCCTTGCCGCTCGCGGCAACTGGGGTTGGCCGTGGCCGGCGCCCGGTGCGTCGGCTTCGATGCCGAATTCGCCGACGAGGGACACGAGCAGCGCCGCCTGCTGGTGCAGGCTCTCGGCCGCGGCGGCGGCCTCTTCGACGAGCGCTGCGTTCTGTTGCGTGGTGCCGTCCATTTGCGCGATGGCCTGGTTGACCTGGGCGATGCCGTTGCTTTGCTCGGCGCTGGCGGCGCTGATGTCGACGACGATGGCGGTCACGCGCTTCACGCTTTCCAGGATCTCTTCCATCGTGCGGCCCGCCTCGCCGACGAGCGTGCTGCCGGCGCCGACCTTGTCGACGGAGTCGCCGATCAGCGCCTTGATTTCCTTGGCGGCGGCGGCCGAGCGCTGCGCCAGGTTGCGCACCTCGCCGGCGACGACCGCGAAGCCGCGGCCCTGTTCGCCGGCTCTAGCCGCTTCGACGGCGGCGTTCAGCGCCAGGATGTTCGTCTGGAACGCGATGCCGTCGATCACGCCGATGATGTCGACGATCTTCTGCGACGACGCCTTGATCGAGCCCATCGTGTCCACCACCTGGGCGACGACGACGCTGCCGCGCGCGGCGATGTCGGACGCGCCCTGGGCAAGCTGGTTGGCCTGGCGCGCGTTGTCCGCGTTCTGCCTGACCGTGGACGTCAGCTCTTCCATCGACGCTGCCGTTTCTTCCAGCGCGCTGGCCTGCTGCTCGGTGCGGGACGACAGGTCGGCGTTGCCCTGGCTGATCTCGGTGCTGGCCAGCGCCACGCTGTCCGAGCTGCGGCGCACCCGCGCCAGCACGCCTTCGAGCTTGCCGACGAATTGGTTGAAGCCGCCCGCGATCCGGGCCAGTTCGTCGTTGCCCTTGACTTCCAGGCGCGCGGTGAGGTCGGCGTTGCCGCCGGCCAGGCCGTCCATCGCCGTGCCCAGCACGCGCAGCGGCTTGGTGAGGCGGTTCAGCGTCGACACCAGCACGGCCGCGGCGGCCGCCGCGCACAGGATCGAGACCAGCAGCGTATAGCGCAGCAGGTCGCGGGCGTCCGCGGTCACCACGCGTTGCGGGAAACTGAGCTCGATGGCCCACGGCGCGATGTCCGCATGCAGCTGGATCGGCTGCAGCAGGTGCATCACGCCGCGGTCGTCCGCGTACTCATACGTCTGGCCAGTGCGGATGGCCTCGAGCCCGGCGGCCGGGATGTCGGCGGCCTTCTTGCCGGTCAGTGCGGCGTCCGGATTGCTGGCGTACAGGCCGCCGTTCGACACGAGCGCCAGGCGGCCGCCGTCGATGACCTTGAGGCCGGCCAGGATCTCGCCCAGCTTGACGAGGCCGAAGTCGACGCAGGCCACGCCCTGGAACTGGCCTTTGATCATCAGGGGCACGTTGATGGACGTCATCGCCACGGGCTTGCCGTTGATCGGATAGGTATGCGGCTCGGTCATGTAGATCTTGCGGGTGTTCTTGGGCACGTCATACCAGTCGTTGGAATGCGGCTTGGTCGAAAACACGATCGGCTCGATGTGGATGCCGCCCGACGCCTCGCGCGAGTAATAGGGCATGGCGCGTCCCGTGTCGTCGTACTCCGGCAGTTTGCCGGCATAGTCGGCGTCCTTGCCGTCCAGCGCATTGGGCTCCCAGGTCACGGTCACGCCGTTCAGGTCTTCCGAGTCCAGCAGCGTCGCCTTTTCGATCTCGCTCATCTGGGCGCGCGTCAGGGCGATGTCGGAGGCGCGCGTGGCGCGCATGTCGCGTGCCAGGCTGACGACGGTCGTCAGGTGCGCCCCCATGCGCGCCTGCACCGCCACGGCGGCCTCGCGCGCTGTCGTGCGCGCCAGGTTCATGCTCGATGCCTCGGCGCTGTGGCTGCTGCGGATGCCGGTGACGGTCGACGTGGCCGCCAGGCTGAGGATCACGAGCACGGTCGCCGTCAGGCAGATCTTGGCGTTCAGGCTCAGTGCGAAGGATGTGGTGTGCGGCCGCAGGGTCGGGCTTGATCTCATGGAAACTCTCGATAGTGACGGGAGGGTAGTCAAATAATTCCGTATGGAAATTCTAGACTGGGATTCCTTGCGATAGCGCAAAATGCCTGCAAAAAACTTCCGCGATTACGCCGATGCGGCATGAGAGCCACACTTTTCGTTTCCATTCGCTACATACAACAAATTAAAAGCACGAGTGTGCGCCCGGTGGCGCGGCGGGGCGGCGGCCCCGGCATGACGCCATGCCGGGGCCGGACCGTGTGAAGATGGAAACGCGCGGTCAGGCGCCGCGCGCGGCCTGCTGGACCCACGCGACGAGGCGGTTCGCATCCATCGCCCCCGCCTGGCGCGCGATCTCGCGGCCACCCTGGAACAGCGCGATGGTGGGGATGCTGCGGATGCCGTAGCGTGCCGCCAGGTCCTGCGACGCTTCCGTGTCGACCTTCAGCAGCCGCACCCGCGGCTCCAGCCGGCCGGCGGCCTGGGCGTACTGGGGCGCCATCATGCGGCACGGGCCGCACCATTCGGCCCAGAAGTCGACGAGGACGGGGATGTCGTTGCGCCCCACGTGCTTGTCGAAGCGGGCGGACGAGACGTCCGTGGGCTGGCCGGTGAACAGCGCCTTCGCGCATTTGCCGCAGACGGGCTGGTCGGCCAGGCGCTCGCCGGCGACGCGGTTGACGGCGTCGCAGTGCGGGCAGACGATGTGGTACGGGTCGGCCATGTTTCCTCCTGTTTGCAATGAGTGTCGGAATGCCCGCGGCGCGTGCGCCGTCCGTCATGCCCTTCGGCATAGAATCGGATGCCGGGCGGATGCCCTCCAACATGGGTCCAGATGAGCGAATTGCAATCCACGGCAGACAACCGGCCCCTGATCGGCTGCGCCGGCTGGGGCATCCCGAAGGACGCGGCGGCCGCCTTCCCGGTCGAGGGCAGCCACCTGGAACGCTACGCGGCCGTGTTCCCGGCCGTCGAGATCAATTCGTCGTTCTACCGGCCGCACCAGCCGCAGACGTACGCGCGCTGGGCCGCCAGCGTGCCCGCCGGATTCCGGTTTGCCGTCAAGCTGCCGAAGGCGATCACGCACGAGGCCAGGCTGGCGGACGCCGACGCGCTGCTCGACCGCTTCGCGCGCGAGGCCGGCGAACTGGGGCCCAAGCTCGGCTGCGTGCTGGTCCAGCTGCCGCCCAGCGGCGTGTTCGACGCGGACGTCGTCGCGGACTTCCTGCCGCGCCTGCGCGCCCGTTTTCGCTGCATGCTCGCGCTGGAGGGCCGCCACCCGACGTGGTTCCGCGACACGGCGACGGCACTGCTGCGCGAACACGGCGTCGCGCGCGTGATCGCGGACCCGCCGGCCGGCCAGCCCGGCCCGCACGTGCCGACCACCGACTCGACCTACATCCGCCTGCACGGCACGCCGCGCGTCTACTACTCGGCGTATCCGCCGGAATTCCTGCGCGACGTCGAGCGGCGGATCGCGGCCATGGCGCGGCCCGGCGCGGATCTCTGGTGCATCTTCGATAACACGGCCGAGGGCCATTCGGTGCCGAACGCACTGGACGTGCTGCGCGCCGTCGGCGAATCATGGTCAGCGCGACGTTCCGCTTCTACGGCGAATTGAACGACTTCCTCGCGCGCGAGCGGCGCGGCCACGCGTTCGCGACGCCGTGCGCGCGCGCCGCGACGACCAAGCACATGGTGGAAGCGCTGGGCGTGCCGCACACGGAGGTCGAGCTGGTGCTCGTGAACGGCGAACCGGCGGGGCTGGACGACATCCTGGAAGAGGGCGACCGCGTGGCCGTCTACCCGCGCTTCACGACCTTTCCCGTGGCCGACGTGGCGCGCCTGAGCCAGCGTCCGCCGGGCCGCGTGCGCTTCGTCGCGGACGCGCATCTCGGTGGTCTCGCGCGGCTGTTGCGGATGGCGGGGTTCGACACCGTCTACCGCAATACGTTGAACGATGCCGAGGTCGAGGCGATCGCCGTGATTGATACCCGCGCCGTGCTGACGCGCGACCGCGAACTGCTCAAGCGGCGCGGCATCGACTATGGCTGCTACGTGCGGGCGTTGAAGGCGGAAGACCAGTTGCGCGAGGTGGTCGACCGTTTCGGCCTGGCCGAGCGCATGCGGCCGTTCACGCTGTGCTTGTCGTGCAATGCCCCGCTGCGGCCCGTGGCGAAGGCGGACGTGCTGGACCGGCTGCCGCCCCGCGTGGCCGCGACGCAGGACGAGTTCAGTACGTGCGACTGCTGCCACCGCGTGTTCTGGAAAGGCTCGCACTGGCAGCGCATGGCGGGCGTGCTGGACACGATCCTGCGCGACGCGGCAGACGCCGACGGCCCGCATTGCGATACACTACCTACCCGGACGAGCCATCCGTCGACGGCGTGAGCCCATGTTGCAACAAGACCCGATACCCATCCGCACCGAATGTCCTCCCGGCGCCTGCATCTGCGAGCGCGAGATCCTGCTGGCCGATCCGGACGCCGATCTGCGTCCGCTGCGCCTCACGCGCACGGAAGAACAGCGCCTGCTCGAGCGCATCGACGCCGTGACCAGCTACGGGGAGCTCAAGCGCCTGCAGGAGCGCATCCGCGCCAACCTCGGCGCGGAACTCAGGATCGCGCCCGGCCCGAACGAGGTGCGCACCGTGCGCGGCATCCTCATCGTACTGGAAGACCGCCCGGGCCTGTGCAAGAAGGTGCGCCAATCCGTGCCGGCCGCCGTGCGCCGGGTACTGACGCGGCATCCCGAGATCACGTACGCGATCCTCGACGCGAACGACCTGTTCGGGGCGCCGGGCGGCTAGCCCGGATTGTCCGGCGGCGCCATCAATCGTCGAAGTCTTCGGCGAGATTCTTCCAGCCGCGGCTCTTGGCGAACGGCGCGAATTCCTCGGGCGCCTCGAGCACGATCACGCGGCTCTCCTGCAGGCCCGGATCGCTGTGGCCGAAGTCCGGCCCCCGGTAGCCGACGGCGCGCAGCCGGTCGATGATGGCGCGCACGAGGATGGGATCCTTCCAGGCGCCGGGTTCGAGCCGGTCCTTGAACGTCACGTACACGTCGATGATCCCGTAGCCCTCGTCGAAGATGCGGATCGACTTGACGTCGAGGGTGCGGCCGTTGCCGTCCTTGGCCTGGAAGGGGCCGGACAGCTCGATGTCTGAATCGGTAGTCATGGCGCCAAGCATACCACTTCGGCGCGCGCCGTCCGATATCGTGGCGGCGCTCAGCCGGTGAGCGTCTCGAATTCGACCTCGGTCGCGCCGACCGCGTCCGCGAATGCCCTGTCGTGCGTGGACATGAAGACGACCGACGTTTCCCGTTGCCCGGCGAGCAGCGCGGCGAGGACGGCGCGGGCGTCGGCGTCGAGGCCGTTCGACGGTTCGTCGAGCAGCAACACGGCGGGATCGCCGATCCAGGCCGCCGCCAGCATCAGCTTCTTTTGCGTCCCCAGCGACATCGCGCCGCAGCGGGTGTCGAGATGGCGGTCCAGGCCGAAGCGCTCGACGATGTGGACGACCTTGTCGGGGATGGCGCAGCCCTTGGCCCAGGCGACGAAAGCGAGCAGCTCGCGGCCCGTCACGAACGGATACACGGGGCACTCGTCCGGCGCATAGGCCAGCCGGCCTTTCGCGGCGGCGGGCTGCGCACGGAGGGAATGTCCGTCGATGACGATGTCGCCGCCGTCCGCCTCGTCCACGCCGGCGAGCACCCGCAGCAGGGTCGACTTGCCGATGCCGTTCGGACCCCGCAGCGCATAGGCGCCGCTGGCGAAGCGTCCCGTTCGCCCTTGCAGGACGGTCCGGGATCCATAGGATTTGCTCACGTTCTCAAAGCACAGCAAGGTGGTCTCCTAAAGCAGGCAGGCGATCGTCGCCGCGGTCCAGCAGCCGGCCAGCACGGTCGCGAGGACGACGGCATGCCGGTCGCTGAACAACTGGAATGGGCGCAGTGCGCACAGCAGAACTGCGTTCGACACCAGCGCGGCCAGCGCGACCGTTGGCCGCGCGGCGCCGATGGCGCATGCGAACGCCGCCGGCGCGGCCAGGAACGGCAGGGCTGCCGCGAGCACGGCCGCCAGGTCGAACGGGCGCCACCAACCGGCGGCCAACGGCAGCGCACCCACGTAGCCCGTGCTGGCGCGGTGCGCCATGTGCAAGCCGCGAAACAGGCCGCTGAACGTCAGTGCGATGGCACCGTCGGCGAGCAAGATGGTCGGAAAGCTGCGCGTATCCCGCTCGAACACGAAGACGAGGCCGATGGCGGCCGCCGTGACGGCACTGGCCGTCAGGGCCTTGGCGATCGTCTCGCCGCGGCGTTCGCGCAGCAGGATGGCGAGCGATATGTGCAGCGCGGCGCCACGGTGCCGGCCGATGGTGAGCGGGCTGCTGCCGTGCGCGATGTTCCGTCGCGCGCGCCGCGGTGCGCGCGGCCGCGGCGGCACGGCCAGCGCGAGCGCGGCCGCCGCGCCCACGCACAGGTTCGCCGCGAGATCCAGGGACGTGCCGAAGCACGCGCCCGCCAGCACGGCGCCCGCCGCCACCCCCGCCCACGCGCCCGGCCGCCGTTCCAGCACGGCCTGTTGTGCGACGAGGGCCAGCAGCGCGACGTCGCACAGCAGCACGTCGTGCGCGGCCGGTGCGCCGCGGCCCGCCGTCAGCCCCAGCGCGCTGGCGGCGATGAGCAGCAGCGGCGAATCGGCCAGCATCAGCACGGCCAGATCGGCATCGCGGCGCTGGCGCGGGGTGAACGGCAGCGATCCGGCGAATGCCATGAACGGGCCGCCCGCGATCTGTTCGCGCTGCATGGCGGCCCACGCGCCAGCCACTGCCTGCACAGCGAGCAGATAGCCGATGCGCCACGCGGCGCCGTGCCCCGGCGTCAGCAGGGTCAGCAGCGGGCGGGCGAGCGTGTCGAGGTTGCCGAAGGCGGACGCGTTCGCCGACGCGAGTACTCCGGCGATGAGCGTGACGGCCTGCCAGCGGCGCAGCAACAGGCGCGCCGTGCTGACGGCATACCAGCGCAGGCGCAGGCGCAGGAGCGGTGATCGGATGGCGGTCTCCTTCGAATCGGTGGCCGGATTATCGACGATTTTTTGTCGATAAAGCAATATTTGCCGCGTCGGTCCGGTCTCGTATATCCTTGCGGGCATCGATATCAAGGACAATCCATGAAGATCGTCATCGCCCCCGATTCGTTCAAGGAAAGCCTGACCGCCCTGCAGGTGGCGCATGCCATCGAGGCCGGCATGCGCGAAGTCTGGCCCGACGCGGCCTACGTCAAGGTGCCCGTGGCCGACGGCGGCGAGGGCACCGTGCAGGCCATGATCGACGCGACCGGCGGCCGGCGCGTGGACGTGCGCGTGACGGGGCCCCTGGGCCAGACGGTGGACGCGTTCTACGGCCGGGCGGGCGGCGCCGACGGCCTCGCCGTGATCGAGATGGCGGCCGCCAGCGGCCTGGAAGGCGTGCCGCCGGACCTGCGCGATCCGCGCACGGCCACGAGCCGCGGCACGGGTGAACTGATCCGTGCCGCGCTGGACGCCGGCGCGCGCCGCTTCGTGCTGGGCGTGGGCGGCAGCGCGACGAACGACGGCGGCGCCGGCATGCTGCAGGCGCTCGGCGTGCGCCTGCTCGACGATGCCGGCCGCGACATCGGCCCGGGCGGCGCGGCGCTCGCGCAACTGGCGCGCATCGACGCGTCCGGGCTCGACGCGCGCGTGCGCGAGGCGGAGTTCCGCATCGCCTGCGACGTCGACAACCCGCTCACGGGCCCGCGCGGCGCGTCCGCCGTGTTCGGGCCGCAGAAGGGCGCGACGCCCGCGATGGTCGCCCAGCTCGACGCCGCGCTCGCGCACTACGCGGACATCGTCAAGCGCGACCTCGGCCGCGACGTCGCGCAGATGCCCGGTGCCGGCGCGGGCGGCGGCATCGCGGCGGCGATGGTCGTGTTCCTGGACGGGCAGCTGAGGCCCGGCATCGAGATCGTCACGGAAGCCGTCGGGCTGGACGCGGCCGTGCGCGACGCCGACCTCGTGGTGACGGGCGAAGGCCGCATCGACGGCCAGACCGTCAACGGCAAGACCCCGATGGGCGTGGCGCGGTTGGCGCGCCGGCACGGCAAACCCGTCGTCGCCATCGGGGGCAGCCTGGCGCCGGATGCCGACGCCGTGCACGCGGAGGGCATCGAGGTGGTGGTGGCGGCCGTCGCGCGGCCGTGCTCCGTGGCCGAAGCGCTGGCCGGCGCCGACGCCAACCTGCGCCGGGCCGCGCGCAATCTCGCGGCCGCGCTGGCGCTGGGAGCCCGTCTGCGGCAATGAGCCGGGCGGGCTATGATGTCGGTTGCCCCACGGCCGACAGGAGAGCCCCTTGACCGACATCCTTCCCGACGACGAATCGTACTGGTCCACCGTCCGCGCGCAGTACACGCGCTCGGCCGACTTCATCAACCTGGAAAACGGCTACTTCGGCATGCCGGCCGATCCCGTGCGCGCGGCGTTCGCGCGCTACCAGGACGAGGTCGACCGCGAGAACTCTTTCTTCCTGCGCATGCGCTGGCCCGGGCGGATCGCGCGCGTGAAGGCGCTGCTGGCCGGATTCACCGGCGTCGCTGCGGACGAACTCCTGATCACGCGCAGCGCCGTCGAGTCGATGAACATCCTGCTGCAGGGCTATCCGTTCGAGGCGGGCGACGCGATCCTGATGGCGCGCCACGATTACGACAGCAGCCACGACATCGTCCGCATGCTGGCCGCGCGCAAGGGTCTCACCGTCATCCAGGTGGACGTGCCTTACGACCTGGAAGACGAGGATGCCGTCGCGGCGCTGTACGCGGACGCGATCACGCCGCGCACGCGCGTGCTGCTCGTCACGCACATCGTGCACCGCACGGGCCGCATCATGCCGGTGGCGCGCCTGGCCGCGCTGGCGCGCGGGCGCGGCATCGACGCCATCGTCGACGGCGCCCACGCGCTCGCCCAGCTCGATTACACGATCCCGCAACTGGGCGCGCAGTTCGCCGCGTTCAACCTGCACAAATGGGTCGGCGCGCCGCTGGGCACGGGCCTGCTGTACGTGGCGCGCGAGCGCATCGCGGACATCGCCCCGCTGTACGGCGACGTGTCGTTCGCCCGCGACGACATCGACAAGTTCGGCCACGTGGGCACGGTGCCGCCGGCGCCGATCATGGCCGTCGAGGACGCGCTCGCGTTCCACGCCGCGATCGGGGGGCGCAACAAGGAAGCGCGCCTGCGCTGGCTCGCGCGGCGCTGGATGGACCAGGTGGCGGACGTCCCCGGCGTGCGCCTGTACACGCCGCGCGATGCGCGCCTGCACTGCGCGCTGGGCGCGTTCGGCATCGAGGGCATGCCGGCGGCGGAGGTCGTGCGCCGGCTGCTGGAGGAACATCGCATCTTCACCGTCGTGCGCAGGCTCGGCGACGTCGAGGCCGTGCGCGTCACGCCGCACCTGCACAACGGCCCCGCGGACCTCGACGCGCTGGCGGCGGCGATCCGTCAGTGGGCGCCGCCCAGGTAGGCGGCGACGACCTTGGGATCGTTGCGGAGGCTCGCGGCAGGGCCGTGTACGGCGATGCCGCCGTTCTCCAGCACATAGCCGTAATCGGCCACGTTCAGCGCGGCCTGGGCGAACTGCTCGACGAGCAGCATCGTGACCCCTTCGGCCTTCAGGCGCGCGATGATGCGGAAGACTTCGTCGACGAGGATGGGCGCGAGGCCCATCGACGGCTCGTCCAGCAGCACGACGTCGGGATTCAGCATGACGGCGCGCGCCATCGCCAGCATCTGCTGCTCGCCGCCGGACAGCGTGCCCGCCAGCTGCGTGCGGCGTTCCTTCAGCCGGGGGAACAGCTCGAGGGCGCGCTCCAGGTCGCGCGCCACGTCGCCCCTGGGCCGGGCGCGCGTAAAGCGGGGAAAGGCGCCCAGCAGCAGGTTGTCGGTGACGGTCATCGTCGCGAACACGCGCCGTCCTTCCGGCGAGTGGGCGAGGCCCGCGCGCGCGATGCGGTGCGAGTCCATGCCCGTGATGTCGCGGCCCGCCAGCAGCACCTTGCCGGCGCGCGGCTTGAGCATGCCGGAGATGGCGCGCATGGTCGTCGTCTTGCCGGCGCCGTTGGAGCCGATCAGCGTGACGAGCTTGCCCTTCGGGACCTCCAGCGAGATCCCGTGCAGCACTTCGACCTTGCCGTAGGCCGCGTGCAGATTGTCGATGGTGAGCATGATGTCTCCTCAGACGGCGGCCGTGGACTCGGCCGCTGCGCCGGCGCCGCCCAGGTAGGCTTCGATGACGCGCGGGTCGGATTGCACCTGCGCCGGCGTGCCCTCGGCGATCTTCTGGCCGAAATCGAGCACGGTGACGGTGTCCGAGATCGACATCACGACGTCCATGTGGTGCTCGATGAGGACGATGGTGATGCCGTGGTCGCGGATCTTGCGGATGATGGCCATCAGCTCGCGGATGTCCGGCGCCGTGAGGCCGGCGGCCGGTTCGTCCAGCAGCAGCAGGCGCGGATCGAGCGCCAGCGCGCGGCCGATCTCCAGCAGGCGCTGCTTGCCGTAGGGGAGGTTGCGCGCTTCCTCGTCGGCCAGGTGGGCCAGGCCCACGAAGCGCAGGATCGCGGCCGCGCGCGCCCGCGCGGCCCGCTCCTCGCGCCGGCGGCGCGGCGTGTGCAGCATGGCGTCGAACACGGTCGAGCGGAAGCTGTGGTGCAGGCCGACGAGGATGTTTTCCGTCGCCGTCATCTCGCCGAACAGCTGCACGTTCTGGAACGTGCGCGCGATGCCGCCCAGCGCGATCTGCGCCGGCGTGCGCCCCGTGATGCCGGTGCCCGCGAAAGCCACGCGGCCCGCCGTCGGCTTGTAGATGCCCGTGAGGACGTTCATCATCGTGCTCTTGCCCGAGCCGTTCGGGCCGATCAGGCCGTGCACGGTGCCCCGCGCCACCGTCAGGTCGACCTGGTTCAGCGCCTTCAGGCCGCCGAACTGCATCAGTACCCGGTCCACGCGCAGCAGGTCGCCGCCGGCGTGTGCGGCCGCCGGGATGCCCGCGAACGGATCGCCGTCGCGGTCCGCGATCGCGTGCGCGTGCGCGGGACCGCGTCCGAGCAGGCCGCGGAAAAAGCCGACGATGCCCTCCTGCAGGTAGTAGACGACGAACAGCGTCATGAGGCCGAAGATCGTCAGGCGCCAGTCGACCATGCTCTCCAGCTTGTACGAGACGGCGGCCATGGCCAGCGTGGCGGCGACGGGAACGGCGACGCGGGACAACGTCGTTTTGCGGCGCGCCAGCAGCACGCCGGACGCGACGACGGCGAGGAGCGCGGCGCCGACGGCGATGCGGCGGAACAGGTCGATGTCGGCCAGGAGGCTCGGCAGCATCACGACGATCACGGCGCCGATCAGGGCGCCGCTGCGCGTCTTGCGGCCGCCCATGATCACGGCCAGCAGGAACAGGATCGTCAGCTCGAAGTTGTACGTGTTCGGCGAGATGTACTGTTCCGAATAGGCGTACAGGCTGCCCGCCAGGCCCGCGAAGCCGGCGCTGATGACGAAGGCGTAGACCTTGTAGCGGTAGACGGACACGCCCATGCAGTCCGACGCGATGGGGCTGTCGCGCAGGGCTTCGAACGCACGCCCGATGTGCGATTTGAGCAACCGGTGCACGAGCACCAGCGACACGACCATCAACGCCGCCACGGCATAGTAGAACTCGCCCTCCGTCAGCTCGTGCCCGGCCACGCTGGGTTTCGTGAGCATGATGCCCATCGGGCCGTCGGTGAGGAAGGTCATCTCGTTGATGAGGATCTGCACGATGGTGCCGAACGCCAGCGTCACCATCGCGAGGTAGGGTCCCGTCACGCGCAGCGCGGGCAGGGCGAGGATGGCGCCGAACAGGGCGGCGCCGGCGACGCTGGCGGGGAGCGTCAGCCACCAGGCGGCGGACAGCTTCATCACGAGCACGCCCGTCACGTACGAGCCCACGCCGAATAATCCGGCATGGCCTAGCGACACCTGGCCCGTGTAGCCGACGACGATGTCGAGGCCGAACAGCAGGATCGCGTAGATCAGGATCGTCTCGACGAGGTGGAGGTAATACGGGTTCCCGACCAGCACGGGAAACGCGGCCAGCAGCGCGATGCCGGCGACGGCCGCGCCGGAAGTCAGCTTGTTCATCGTCACACCTTCTTGATGGCGGCCTTGCCGAACAGGCCGGACGGCTTCACGGCCAGCACGAGCAGCAGCAGGACCAGGCCCGGCACTTCCTTGTAGCCGGTCGACAGGTAGAAGCCCGTCGCCGTTTCCGCGATGCCGAGGATGATGCCGCCGACGATGGCGCCCATGCCCGACGTCAGCCCGCCGATGATCGCGACGGCGAAGGCCTTCAGCCCCAGCGACGCGCCCATCGTGGCGCTGGTGAGCGTGAGCGGGGCGACGAGGGCGCCCGCGAAGGCCGCCGTGGCGGACGACAGCGCGTACGAGAACGTGATGACCATGCGCGTATCGATGCCCATGAGGCCCGCCGCGTCGCGGTCGTTCGCGGTGGCGACGACGGCCTTGCCGTAGATCGACTTGCGGTTGAAGATCTCGACGGCGAGCATGATGGCGAGCGCGCCGCCGACGACGGCGACCTGCATCGGCTGCACGTTCGCACCCAGCACCGTGAACGGTTCCGACGACAGCGGCGACGGGAACGGCAGCACGTCCTTGCCCCAGATGTTCTCGGCCACGTTCTTGAAGATGATGGCGAGGGCGATGGTCGACATGATCCAGCCGAATTCCGACTTGATGCGGATCGCGGGCCGCACCGCGATCCATTCGACGAAGATCCCCTGCAGCGCGCCGAACACGACGACGACGGGAATCATCAGCCAGTAGCTCAGGTACGGGCCGCCGTGGATGGTGCCGACGAGCGACAGGCCGACGAGGGCGCCGAGCATCAGCGCTTCGCCCTGGCCGAAGTTGAGGGTGCCGGACGTGGCGAACGTCAGCTGGTAGCCGAACGCGATCACGGCATAGATCATGCCGAGCGCGATGCCGGACACGACGAGTTGGAGCAGGATCTCCATGGTTCCTCCACGAGCAAACGCGTGAATATGGCTACGTCGTCCCCGGCCAGGCGGGGAACGACGCCGATGCGCTGATCGCTCTTACTTGGCCAGCACCACGCGCCCGTCGCGCACTTCGCCGAACTTGGTGTTCTCGAAGTTGATGGCCTCGTGGTCCGTATGCGTGTACGGCTTGTTGTAGGTGGTGACGACGCCTTCGACCGGCGTCTTGAGGTTTTCCAGCGCGGCGGCGATCTTCGGGCCGTCCGTACTGCCGGCCTGCTTGATGGCGGCGGCCAGCAGGTACACGGAATCGTAGCCCTGCGCGGCCGACACGGCGGACGGCATGCGGCCGCCCGGCGGGTTGTAGGCCTTGACGTAGGCGTCGATGAAGGCCTTGCGCTTGGGCGTGTCCGGATTCTGGATAAAGGTCTGCGGCATGCGCGTGCCGTCGCCGTTCTTGCCGGCGTTGTCGATGAAGTTGGCCATCGCGAGCGTCCAGCTGCCGACGATCGGCACTTTCCAGCCCAGCTTCTGCATGCCGTTGGCGATCTGCGCCAGCTCGGGGCCGATGCCGTAGGTGAGCACGACGTCGGCGCCGGCCTGCTTGGCGCGCAGCAGCTGCGCCGTCATGTCGACGTCGCCGATGTTGTATTTTTCGACGGCGACCGGCTTCACGCCTTTCTTCGCCAGCGTCTTTTCCAGGTCCTCGCGGCCCAGCTGGCCGTAGTTGGTCGAGTCGGCGAGGATCGCGGGCTTCTTGAAGCCGCGCCGGCCGATGGCTTCCTCGACGATCATCGCGGACTGGATCGTGTCGCTCGCCGAATTGCGGAACACGTAGTTTTCCGGCTGGCTGGCGAACTGCTTGGTGACGATGGAGCCGGTCGCCACGTTGTTCATGACGGGGATCCTGGCCTGCTGGTAAAAGCGCTGCGAGGCGAGGGCGACGCCCGTGTTGATGTAGCCGACGGTGGCGACGACCCGTTCCTTGTTGATGAGTTCCTGCGCGACCTGCACGCCGCGTTCGTTCTTCGCTTCGTCGTCGCGTTCGACCAGTTCGATCTTGCGGCCCAACACGCCGCCCTTGGCATTGATTTCATTGACGGCGAGACGGACGCCGTCGCGCATCGACACGCCCATCGGGGCCGAACCGCCCGTGAATGGACCGGACACGCCGATCTTGATCGCCTCCGCCGCCATGGCGGACACCGAAAAACCCAGAACTACCCCTGCAACCAATGCTTTCATCCTGAAATTCATTGCCGTCTCCGTAGTCATTTTTCGTTCGTTTTACGCTGGGACGCCGAGGACCGGCGCCGGGCCCATCGTCGCGGATTGTAGAATGGCAATCAGGCAACAGCAAACGATTGATGTGACGCGATGCAACATGCGTCATTCATACCAATGTGTAAGGAATGCGTAAGGAATGCGTAAGGAATGCGTCGGGCAGAAGGGGGAGGGCGTAAAAAAGGCCGCGCCGGGGCGCAGCCTTCGTCGGGCGGACGGTCGGCGGATGTCAGCGGTGACCGCGCCAGCCGCCGTGATGGCCCCAGCCGCCATGGCCCCAGCCGCCGCGGTGGCCGCCGCTCCAGTGGCTCCAGCTGAAGCCGAGGCCGATCGAGATCGGCGGATACCACAGCGGATCCGCGTACACGGGCCCATAGGGCGCGTAGACCGGCGCGGGCGCGTAGACGGGGGGCGGCGCGACGTACACCGGCTGGGTCACGACGGTGGCGGGGGCCGGCGAGTAGGTGACGCGGCCGGCGTCGCCCGACGCGGCCGCGGCGGCGCCGGTGCCGGGTGCGACCGGCGTCACGGAAACGACTTGCCAGCCGTCGGCATCGGGCTGGGAATAGGCGGCGCGCGTGCCGTAGTTGGCCGGCGCCGGGTAATAGGTGGCGCAGCCGCTCAAGGCTGCGGCCAGCGAAGCGATAATGGCGAGCTGTTTCATGGCGGTTCTCCTCAACTGCTAACTATACGGATTGGCGCGGCGCGCGGCTATGGATTTACAGGCTGTTACACCTGTCCACGTTTTGGTACAACGGCCGCGCCGGCCCGGCCCGGCCCGGCCCAGCTTAGCGCCCGGCAGACCGGACCGGTTTGATGATATCGTGTCGGGTTTCGCTGAACTGGCGCTTTTCGATGTCTTCATCCTCCCCATCGCGCGCGGCCCCGGCCGGGCTGTCGGCCTGGCTGCCGTACGCCGCCCTCCTGGGCTCCCTCGTCTCGCTGACGACGGGCGCCTCGCTCGCCAAGCAGCTGTTTCCCGTGGTCGGCGCGTCCGGCGCCACCGCGATGCGGCTGACCTTCGCCGCCGTGATCCTCGCCCTCGTGTTCCGGCCGTGGCGCCGCAAGCAGCGGGGCGACGTGCGCGCGCTGCTGCAATACGGCCTGTCGCTGGGCGCGATGAACCTCAGCTTTTATGCGGCACTCGCCTACGTGCCGCTGGGGATCGCGATCGCCGTCGAGTTCACCGGGCCGCTCGTCGTGGCCGTGGCGACGTCGCGCCGGCGCCTGGACTTCGCCTGGATCGGCGTCGCCTGCGCCGGTCTCGCGCTGCTGCTGCCGCTGCGGGGCGGCGCGGCCGCCGTCGACTGGCGCGGCGTCGCGTGCGCGCTCGTGGCGGGCGCGTGCTGGGCCGTGTACATCCTCGCCGGCAAGCGCGCGAGCGCCGCGTACGGGCCGGCGGCGTCGAGCTGGGGCACGGCGCTGGGCGCGCTGGTCGCGGGTCCGGTCGGCGTCGCGCACGCCGGGGCGGCGTTGCTGGCGCCATCCGTGCTGCTGCTGGGGCTCGCCGTGGCCGTGCTGTCCAGCGCGATCCCGTACTCGCTCGAGATGATCGCACTGCGCCGCCTGCCCGCCAACACATTCAGCACGCTGCTCAGCGCGGAGCCGGCCATCGGCGCGCTGATGGGACTCGTGCTGCTCGGCGAGCACCTGGACGGCGCGCAATGGCTGGCCATCGCCTTGATCGTCGCGTCGTCGATCGGCGCGGCGACGAGCGCCAGCCTGGCCGCGCGCGGGCGTCCCGCCGATGCCGAACCGCCGGTGCCGGTGTAGGCGGCACGCCAAGCGGCGTGGGCGGGGATCGGCGCGCTAGGGTAGAGTAGCGGCTTCAACAAATCGAACACCGAGGAAGACTATGCAACGACGACAACTGGGCCCGGACGGCCTGACGGTGCCGGAGATCGGCCTGGGATGCTGGCAACTGGGCGGCGGCTGGGGCAACGACTGGAACGACGACATCGCGCAGCAGACCTTGCAGGCGGCCTTTGACGCGGGCGTGCGCTTCATCGACACGGCCGACGTCTACGGCGACGGCGCCAGCGAGCGCTCGATCGGGCGCTTCCTCGCCGCCCGCCAGGACACCGATATCGTCGTCGCGACCAAGCTGGGACGCGCCGGCATCTACCCGGACGGCTACACGCGCGCGTCGCTGCGCGAGGCGACGCAGCGTTCGCTGGAACGCCTGCGCGTGGATGCGCTGGACCTCACGCAGCTGCATTGCGTCCCGACCGACGTGCTGCGCCAGGGCCACGTGTTCGACTGGCTGCGCGAACTGCAGCAGGAAGGCCTGATCAAGCGCTGGGGCGCCAGCGTGGAATCCGTCGAGGAAGGCCTGATCTGCCTGGCGCAGGACGGCCTGGCGTCGCTGCAGGTCATCTTCAACATCTTCCGCCAGAAGCCGGCCGAGGAACTGTTCCCGCGCGCGGCGGACCGGAAGGTCGGGATCATCGTGCGGCTGCCGCTCGCGAGCGGTCTCTTGGGCGGGAAGATCACGCGGGCGACGACGTTCCGCGACGACGACCACCGCAATTTCAACCGCGACGGCGCCATGTTCAACGTCGGGGAGACGTTCGCGGGCCTGGAACTGGAGCGGGGCATCGCGGTCACCGAGCGGGTGGCGGCGCTGGTCCCGGCCGGGATGACGATGGCGCAGATGGCGCTGCGCTGGATTCTGGATCACCCGCAGGTGTCGGTGGTGATCCCGGGCGCGAGCCGCCCGGACCAGGTCCGCGCGAACGTGGACGCGGCGCGCGTTGCGCCGCTGCCGGCCGAGCTCCACGAGAAGCTGGCGGCGGCGTACCGCGCCCACGTGCGCGACTTCATCCGCGGGCCGTACTGACAGGGTTGCTGCCCCGCGCGCGGCGCGCGCGGGAAGTCCCATCTTCGCGTTACAGCGCGACGTCCAGCCGGGCCGACCACGACCGGCCGTTGATGCCGAACGGGCAGGTCTCCCAGCAGTACGTGAAGCCCAGCTGCGGGAACGGCGCAGCCTTGACCGGGTCCCACTTGGTCGGGAACGTGTTGAAGATGTTGTTCGAACCGACGGTCAGGCTGGTCGACTTGGAGAAGTTGTAGCGCACGGTGGCGTCCACGATCCACTTGCCGTCCCAGGTTTGCACGAACGGGGCGGTGAAGCCCTGGCCCTGGACGGCGCCGTACCAGTTGGCGCGCACGTTGCCGTTCCACTGGTCGTGCGTGTAGTCGGCCGACAGCACGTGGTGCTGGCGCGGCTGGCCGTGTTCGATCAGCGTCACCTGCGAGTCGTCGAACAGCTGGGTGCCCGTCAGCACCGGCGAATCCGAGTGGCGGCCCGTGACTTCCGTGCGGTTGAAGTCCAGCTGCGCGGACAGCACGAGGGTCGAACCCGGCCAGCGGGTCGTGTGGTCGGCGACGATGTCCAGGCCTTTCGTCTGCGTGTCGATCGCGTTCGTGAAGAACTGCGCCTGGCCCACCTTGAGCGGATCGAGGACCGCCTTGATCGGGCACGCTGCGGCCGTCGGGCACGGACCCGATTCCGGCGCGATGTTCGACGAGAACACGATGCGGTTGTCGATGTCGATGCGCCACAGGTCGGCCGTCACCGAGAAGTTCGAGGCCGGCCGCAGCACGATGCCCACGCTGCCGTTCTTCGACGTCTCCTGCTTCAGGTTCGGGATGCCGAAGGCCTTGGTGACGGCGCTGCCTTCGCGCGCCGTCAGGGTCTCGGTCAACACGCCGGCCGCGTTCAGGTTGGTCGACACGGAACTGTAGAACTTCTGCTGCACGCTGGGCGCGCGGAAGCCCGTCGACAGCGTGCCGCGGAAGCCCACCTGGCGGGTCGGGTCGTAGCGCAGCGACAGCTTGCCCGTCGTCGTGCTGCCGAAGTCCGAGTATTTTTCCCAGCGCGCGGCCGCGCCGATCAGCAGCTTCGGCGTGATGTTGTGTTCGACGTCGGCGTACAGCGCGATGTTGTGGCGGGCGTCGTCGACGGCCGTCGCGGGCGTGTAGCCGGGGAAGCCCTGCGTGCCCGACGCGGCGGCGCCGCCCGTCTGGTCCTGGATGACGATGGCCGGATTGTTCGTGCGGCCGTACTGGTACGAGACCGGATCGCCGGCGTCGATCGCATAGCCGTCGCGGCGCCATTCGAAGCCGGTGGCGAAGTTGATCTTGCGGCCGAACAGGTCCAGGGGGCCGTTCAAGTCGGCGTTGAACGTGGTCTGCTTGAATTTCAGCTTGCCGGTGTCGGCTTCCAGCGGCGACTCGGCGTAGATGCCGCCGCCCGGTTTCGGCTCGTACCAGTAGCTGACGTTGATCGTCTGCTTTTCGTGGAAATCGAGCTCGCTCTTGCCGTGGTTGATGGAGAAGTCGGCCTTCCAGTCGTTCCAGAGGTCGCGGCGGTAGCCGACGGCCAGCGACGCGTCCTTGACGGTGGTGCGGATGTTCGGCAGGAAGCCGTTCGGGTACACGTCCGGCACGTTGCGGCCGTCGCCGGCGGAGCGGAAGAAGCCGGACGAATCGCCGGTGCGGTGCGACACGCCGCCGAACACGTAGACCTCGCCGTCCTGGGCCACCGGGATGGCCGAGTTCCACCAGAAGTACTGGTCCTTCGCGAGGCTGTCGCCGATGCGCTGGGTGACGCGCGGCGGATTCACGCGCAGCGTATCGACGCCGGCGCGGTTCGTTTCGCCGCGGTAGCGCGCTTCCGCCGTCAGGTTGACGTAGCCGCCGTCGCCGACCGTCCAGCCCTTGTTGACGCTGCCCTGGCGCAGTTCGCCGCCGCCTTCCGTCGTGCCGCCGACGGTGCCGGACAGCTGCGTTTCCTTGGTCTGGTTTTTCAGCACGATGTTGATCACGCCGGCGATGGCGTCCGAGCCGTACTGCGCGGCGGCGCCGTCGCGCAGCACCTCGATGCGCTGGATCGCCGACATCGGGATCGCGTTGATGTCGGTGCCGGCCGAGCCGCGGCCGATGGTCTGCTGGACGTTGACGAGCGCCTGCTGGTGGCGGCGCTTGCCGTTCACGAGCACGAGCAGCTGGTCCGGGCCGAGCGAGCGCAGGGTGGCGGGACGGATGATGTCGGTGCCGTCGCTGATGAACGTGGTGGAGAAGTTGAACGACGGGTCGAGCGTCTGCAGCAGCTTGCCCAGTTCGACGGGGCCGGCCATCGCCATGTCCTTGCCGCTGATCAGGCCGACCGGCGCGGCCGAGTCCAGCGCCGTGCGCGCCGTCGAGCGCGAGCCGAGCACGACGACGGACTCGATGCCGGCATCCGGCACGGGTTTGCTCGGCGCGTTGGCGGCTTGCGGGGCTGCGGGAGGATCGGCGGGCGTGTCCTGGGACCAGGCGGGGGCAAAGGCAAGGAGGAGCGAAGAAGCGAGCAAGGTGCGGGTGAAAACGGGTACGGCACGGAGTTGGGTCATCCTGGATCTCTCGTCGATGGTTGTTGTTGTGCGAACGCCCGGCGCACCGGTGTGGTGCGGCCGGGCGTGGTCCAGTGTAACGATCGCCCGGCCGTATTCACAATCGTGACCTGTCTATACTGTTGTGAAATTGATGCATACGTAGCAATCTTGCTTGTTGAAATAGACGGAATGCGTCTATTCTGGCCACGATGGGAGAGCTATCAGCCTCGGAAACCGCGCGAACGAGTATGAGAATTCCAGATATGCATATACGTGGAATGTAACAATCGCACCCGGCGAACGGGCGCGCCGCCCGGTCAGGCGTAGACGTCGATCGTGTTGACGATGCCTTGCGCGACGGCGTCGGCGACGGCCACGCTCGTGAGTGCCGGATTGGCCTTGAGGATGGTGCCCCAGTCGGGCGCGGGGGACGAGGTGGCGGACGGCACCGTCGCCTGGCCGGATGACGGGCCGGTGCTCGCCGTGTTGGCCTGGTTCACCAGGTTCAGCAGGCCGGTCGCGTCATAAGGCTGGAACGTGGACTGGCTGCTGCCCAGCGTCGCTACGATGCTGGCTTGCTGGGACAGCGTGGACAGGGTGACGCTCGTCGTCGCGGTGGGCGTCGTCGTGGGCGTGCTCGTCGCGTAGGTCGGCGAGGAGGCCGTCGACGTGAGAGAGGAAATGTTCATGATGATTTCCCGTTAGTTGCCGTACGTTAATTGTACACCCGGTTTCGGCCGGATGTCATCGCTGCGCGTAACCGGCCAGGCCCTGTCCGGCTTCCCGCCGCTGTCGATGGAAGATGTTCCCGTAAAATTCTGGAAACACCGTCGGCGAATCGAGGACGATCTCGCGCAACGCCTCGCGTGTCTCCGGCGGGAGGTTGCCCCATTCGGTGTGCATGTCCCGTGGCGGCAGCGCGTCGATTTCTTGCGCTTTCGCGAACAGGGTGCCGCGTTCCTTGACGTCATCGCCGAACATTTCCCACACGGCCGCTTGCAGGTTCAGCAGCGGCTTCCATCCGTCCGACGTCAACGCCTCGAGCATGTTCGGCTTGATCGGAATCCCGCGTATCAACCTTACCGTATCGTCCTTCGGATGCTTGGGGTCGATCGCCATCTGGGCCAGGTGCTCCGCGGTGAGCGCGAAACGAAGAAGAATCGATTCGCGCATCAGGAGGTCGCGCGGCACCATCGTGCCTTTGGCGAGTTCGCTCTGGCCGTGCTCGACCCGCTGATTCGCATACATCTTGATGTTGATGCGCGACGTCGTGACCGCAACGACGCCTTTCGAGTGCGCCTTGGATCCTTCGTACATCTCGACGTCGTTCAATACCGTGCAGGTCTCGCAGGCACCGCCTTTCCCGCCGCCCTTGGCCGGATCCAGGCCGAGGTACAGGATGCCGGGCTTCCGGTGTCCCTTTTCCGGATCGAACATCAGGTTTTTCAGCGTCGTCAGGTGATACACCATCCTGCCCAGGTTGACGTCTCTTTGCATGGCGAGGTTGGGTTCGCCGGGCTTCCTGCCGCCATGCTTGCTCAAGGCCGCGCCGGTGTCGTTTTCGAACTCGTCCTGCGTACGCCTGTCGTAATGGGCGGTCTTGACCTCCATCCTCGGATACTTATCCTCCGGCTTCGGCTTGGCCAGCGCATGGGCGACGGGCCGGAATATGTGGAGGTCGAAGTCCTTGCCGACGAGGTCGGCCGGCGTCGTCTCATGGTCCGTCCCGGGTTGGACCGAGTTGTCGCCCGTCGCTACCCTGAACATGCCGGTGTCCAGCCATGCGTTGAAGGATCGCACTTCGCCCTGGAGGGGAATCAGGTGCCGGTTTTCCTCGTTCGGCGACTCCACGATGAAGTACATCGTATCGTTCGCCTTGTTGGCGTACCAGCGCACGCCCGCGAGCAGCCGGTCCCATTGATAATGCTCCTTGGACAGCGACGTCTCGCGCCATTTTCTCTGGATCGGCTGATGGCGCTGGACGGCCGGCGCGCGCGCCGGCGCCGCCTGGCTCGCGTCGGAGGCGCGCAGCGCGCGCGCTCCCATTGCATCCGCCTCGGTTTCGAGGGCGGCGTCGTCGTTGATCGGTGTCCCCGACCTGGCTTGCAGGGTGGGCGCGACCCGCCCTTGCGCCTGTTGGACCACGTGCCAGGTCTCGTGCGGAAGATGGCGCTCCTGCCCCGGCGCCAGGTGGATGTCGCTGCCCTGCGCATAGGCGAGGGCGTTCAACTGGGCCGGCTTGTGCGAGTTGTAATGCACCCTGACGTGGTCGAGGCTCATGCCGCCGAGCCGTTCGGCGCCCGCCTTCAAGGCGTCCGGCAGGCCAGTCCGGTTGGCGGACCGCACCGCGGTGTCGACGGACTCGCCTTGCGTCCGCTGCGCGACCACGCGCGGACTATGCGCGACGAGGTCGGCGAGCCGGCGCTGGGCCGCCGCACGCGGGCTGTGCGACGCGACGTCGGCGAGCTGGCGCTGGACGGCCCCGCGCGCGCCGTGCGCCGCAGGATCGGGCGCCCGGGCGGCATGCGCCTTTGCAGGGGCTCCGTCCCGTTTGTCTTGTGCCGCCGGAAGGCGAGTAACCGTACGCATAAGGGCTCCTCATGGTTGACGACCGATTGTAGAGCAGTCCGCGGCGGCGTACCAGCATTCGGGCAAGCGCCGGTGGATTCAGACGAGGATGGTCAGCAAGGCGTCCAGGCCGCTGAAGTTCAGCGCGACGTCGGCCTGCGCGCGCACGACGGGCTTGGCGCGGAATGCGACGGACAGGCCGGACACGCCCATCATCCTGAGGTCGTTGGCGCCGTCGCCCATGACGATCGCCTGCTTCGTGGCGACGCCCAGTTCGGCGCATACGCGTTCGACGGTGCGCTTCTTTTCGTCGGCGTCGACGATGCCGCCGACGACCTTGCCGGTCAGGACGCCGCCGGCCGCTTCCAGCACGTTCGCGTGCGTGTAGTCGAGGCCCAGGCGCGTCTTGAGGCGTTCGGTGAAGAACGTGAAGCCGCCCGACACCAGCAGGGTCTTGAGACCGGCGGCCTGCACGCCCTGCAGCATCGCTTCGCCGCCCAGCGAGATGCGCAGGCGTTCCTCGTACACGCGCTGCAGCGCGCTCGTGGGCAGGCCTTCCAGCAGCGCGACGCGGCGCGCGAGGCTTTCCGAGAAATCCAGCTCGCCGCGCATCGCCGCTTCCGTGATTGCCGACACCTGGGGCTTGAGGCCCTGCATGTCCGCGATCTCGTCGATGCATTCGATGGTGATCAAGGTGGAATCCATGTCCATCGCGACCAGCTTGAAGTCGGCCAGGGACAAGTCCGCGTCGACGAAGCAGGCGTCGATGCCGGCGGCGTGGGCGGCCGCGTCGACGGCCGCCTTCAGTTCCGGCGTGAAGTCGAATCCGTCGCAGCGCAGCGCGCGGGCGTGGAGTTCGGTGGTGGACGCGGGACGGGCGAGTTGGGCAACGCGCGCGAGCGCTGCCTGATCGGCGTCGGGACCCTGGAGTACGAGCTTCTTGGACATGATGTGTTCTACGTTCTGCGTTAAGCGAGGAGTTGTTTGATGGTCTGCTTGACCTGGTTCACGCGCGCGGCCAGGTCCGGCATATTGGCCGTGATGCGCAGCTTGTCCTGGCCGGCCAGCTTGACCTGGCGGTTCTTCTGGATGAGCGTGATGATCCTGATCGGGTCGATCGGCGGCTTTTCCATGAACTGCAGGCTGGCCGCATCCGCGTGCGCGTCGATCTTGACGATGCCGACGGCCTTCGCCGCGATGCGCAGGCGGTGCGTCTCGATCAGCGCCTTCACGGCGTCCGGCAGCTTGCCGAAGCGGTCGATCAGTTCTTCCTGCATGTCGTCGATGCGGCCTTGCTCTTCGCAGTTCGCGAGGCGCTTGTAGATCGACAGGCGTTCGTGCACGTCGCCGCAGAAGTCCGCCGGCAGCAGGGCGGGCACGTGCAGGTTGATCTCCGTCGTCGACGACAGCGGCGCGCTCATGTCCGGCTCGCGGCCCGCCTTCAGGGCCTTCACCGCTTCGTTCAGCATGTCGGAATACAGCTGGAAGCCGATTTCCAGCATCTCGCCCGACTGGTTCTCGCCCAGCACCTCGCCGGCGCCGCGGATTTCCAGGTCGTGCATGGCGAGATAGAAGCCGCTGCCCAGTTCTTCCATCGCCTGGATGGCGTCGAGCCGGCGCTGCGCCTGTTTCGACAGGCCGAGGACGTCGTTCACCAGCAGGTAGGCATAGGCCTGGTGGTGCGAGCGGCCGACGCGGCCGCGCAGCTGGTGCAGCTGGGCGAGGCCGAACTTGTCGGCGCGGTGCATGATGATCGTGTTCGCGGTCGGCACGTCGATGCCGGTTTCGATGATCGTCGTGCACAGCAGGATGTTGTAGCGCTGGGCGACGAAATCGCGCATCACCTTTTCCAGGTCGCGCTCGTGCATCTGTCCGTGCGCGACGGCGATGCGCGCTTCCGGCAGCAGCTCGCGCAGCATGGCGAGGCGGTTCTCGATGGTCTCGACTTCGTTGTGCAGGAAGTAGATCTGGCCGCCCCGTTTCAGCTCGCGCAGGCAGGCTTCGCGGATGATGGAGCCGTCCTCGCTGCGCACGAACGTCTTGATTGCGAGGCGCTTCTGCGGCGCCGTCGCGATGACGGAAAAGTCGCGCAGGCCTTCCAGCGCCATGCCCAGGGTGCGCGGGATCGGCGTGGCGGTCAACGTCAGCACGTCGACTTCCGCGCGCAGGGCCTTCAGCGCTTCCTTCTGGCGCACGCCGAAGCGGTGCTCCTCGTCGATGATGACGAGCCCCAGGCGGGTGAACTTCACGTCCGGCGACAGCAGCTTATGGGTGCCGATCACGATGTCGACGGTGCCGTCGGCCATGCCCTTGATCGCGTTGTTGATCTCCTTGCCGGTGCGAAAGCGCGACAACTCCGCGATGCGCACGGGCCAGTCGGCGAAGCGGTCGGAGAACGTCTGCGCGTGCTGCTCCGCGAGCAGGGTCGTGGGCGCGAGGATCGCGACCTGCTTGCCGCCCATGACGGCGATGAACGCGGCGCGCAGCGCGACTTCCGTCTTGCCGAAGCCGACGTCGCCGCACACGAGGCGGTCCATCGGCCGGCCCGACGTCATGTCCTGGAGGACGGCCGCGATGGCGGCGCGCTGGTCCGGCGTTTCGTCGAAGCCGAAGCTCTGTGCGAAGTTCTCGTAGTCGGTGGCGGAGTATTCGAACGCGTGGCCCTGGCGCGCGGCGCGGCGCGCGTACAGGTTCAGGAGTTCGGCCGCCGTGTCGCGCACCTGTTCCGCGGCCTTTCTCTTGGCCTTGTCCCACTGGCCGGAGCCGAGCGTATGCAGCGGTGCGTCTTCCGGCGAGGCGCCGGAATAGCGCGAGATCACGTGCAGCTGCGATACCGGCACGTACAGCTTGGACTCTTTCGCGTATTCCAGGTGCAGGAATTCCGTCTCGCCTTCGCCCAGGTCCATGCTCACCAGGCCCAGGTAGCGGCCGATGCCGTGGTTGATGTGCACGACGGGGTCGCCGATCTTCAGCTCGGACAGGTCGCGCACCATCGATTCGACCTGCGAACCCGCTTCCTGTTTCTTCTTGCCCGCGCGCCGGCCGGTGCCCGCGTACAGCTCCGTCTCCGTGATGAACACGAGGTGGCCGGCGCCGGCCTCCATCAGTTCGAAGCCGGCCTGCAGCGGCGCGACGCCCAGCACGACCTTCGCATCCGTGGCGCGCAGGCCGTCGAAACCCTCGACCGATGCGAGGTCCAGCTTGTATTCGTTGAAGTACTGCTGCAAGGTCTCGCGGCGGCCGGCCGATTCCGCGCAGATCATCACGCGCTTGCCGTCGCCGCCCGTGCGCATCAGGTAGGCACGCAGGTTCGCGAGCGGATCGTCGAGGCGGCGGTTGACGGCGATGTCGGGAATCGCCGCGGAGAGTTCGGAAGCGCCCGCGGACGCATCGCGCGCGATGGCCCAGCGGCCGTGCGGCTTGGCCCGCACGAAGAAATCCTCGGCGCCGAGGAAGATCTCCTTCGGTTCCAGGATCGGGCGGTCGCGGTCGGTCTTGAGGAATTTGTAGCGCGATTCCGTGTCGAGCCAGAAGCGCTGGATGGCCGCCTCGATGTCGCCGACGAGGGCGAGGCTCGACGCGTCCGGCAGGTAGTCGAACAGGGTCGCCGTCTGGTCGAAGAACAGCGGCAGATAGTATTCGATGCCGGCCGACGCGATGCCGTTGCCGATGTCGCGGTAGATCGGCTGGCGCGACGGATCGCCTTCGAAGCGCTCGCGCCAGCGGCCGCGGAACGCGGTGCGCGATGGTTCGTCCATCGGGAATTCGCGGCCCGGCAGCAGGCGCACTTCCTTGACCGGGTAGAGCGAGCGCTGGGTGTCGGCGTCGAACGTGCGGATCGTCTCGATTTCGTCGCCGAACAGGTCGAGGCGGTACGGCAGCGCGGACCCCATCGGGAACAGGTCGATCAGGCCGCCCCGCACCGAATACTCGCCCGGCGACATCACCTGCGTGACGTGGGTGTAGCCGGCGAGCGTCAGCTGCGCCTTGAGCTTCGCTTCGTCCAGGTGTTCGCCCTGGCGGAAGAAGAAGGTGTAGGCGGCGAGGAATGACGGCGGCGCCAGGCGCACGAGGGCCGTCGTCGCGGGCACGACGAGCACGTCGCACTGGCCGTTGCGCACTTCGTGCAAGGTGGCGAGGCGTTCGGAGACGAGGTCCTGGTGCGGCGAAAACGCGTCGTACGGGAGCGTCTCCCAGTCCGGCAGCAGGTGGCACGACAGCTTGCCTTCGGCGAACCAGGGAATCTCGTCGAGCAGGCGCTGGCCGTCGCTGGCGTTCGCGACGATCACGGTCAGCATCTGGCGCTTGGCTTTCAGCGCGAGGGCGGCGACGGCGAGCGCATAGGCATCGGCCGAGCCGTGCAGCTGGGGCAGGGCGAAACGGGTTCCGGGTTTGGGAAGGTGTTGGGTGAGATCGAAAGGCATTGACGCGTGGCTGTACGGGTTCGTCAGGACGAGCGTCCATTATAGACGAACAACGTCCCGGCGTACGCCGGTGCGCCGATGGGGAAGCCGTCCGGCCAGGGGCAGGACCGGACGGCGCCGGCGCGATCAGTGGCCGGTGGGGCTTTGGCCGGTGGTGCTTTGGCCGGTCGTGTTTTGGGTGTTGGTGCCCTGGCCGGTGGCGTCGGAGTTGGCGGCGCCGACGGCGGAGGTGCCGGTCGGGGTCGTGCTCGACGTGCTCGAGGTGCCCATCGTGCCGGATTCCGACGTGCCGGTGGCGCTCGAGCCCATGCTGCTGCTCCCATCGCTGCCGGTCGTGGCGGTCGAGCTGCATGCGGCCAGGCTCACGGCCATCAGGCCGCCGATCAGAAGGGCTTGGTAGGTTTTCATCGTTCACTCCTGTTGTAAAAGTGTCGACATCATGGGGGCACACATGCGCGTACGAAATAGGATCAGTTCGTAAAGACGTGTAGGACTGGGCGCACGATCTCTTCGTTTTGTGGCAATGCGGTTGACGCTCTGCCAACGAAAAACGGGCCGCACGCGGCGGCCCGTCCGGCTGGTCGTCGACAGGTCAGAACAGCGTGTTCGCCGGCTGCTGTTGCTTCGGCTGCGGCTTCGGCTGCACCTGCGTCTGCGGCTGCTGTCCCGGCGGCGTCACACCCGGCGGCACCGTCCCGTCGACCGGCTGCACGGCATTCGGATCCGGTGCCTGGTCGAGGTCGATGCTCCTCAGCGCCGGTGTCTCGGCGAACTCGGCGTAGACCCAGTCGTCGTTGTCGCGCACCACGCCGTCCGGTGCCAGGCGCTCTTCCTGCGGCGGCTTGTCGGCAAGCGCCACGCGCATGTAGTCGATCCAGATCGGCAACCCGACGGTGGCGCCGAATTCGCGCCCGCCCAGCGAGCGTGGGTCGTCGTAGCCCATCCACGCGACGGCCACGACGTTGCCGCCGTAACCCGAGAACCAGCCGTCCATCGCGTCGCTCGTCGTGCCGGTCTTGCCGGCGATGTCCGTGCGGCCGAGGGCCTTGGTCGCTTCGGCGCCGGTGCCGTAGCGAGTGACGTCGCGCAGCATGCTGTCGGTGATGAACGCGTTGCGCGGATCGAGCACGCGCTGGTCGTCGGTGTGTTCGGCGGCGGGCTTGGTCTGCTGGATGATCTTGCCGTCGGCGTCCTCGATGCGGGCGATCAGGTAAGGCTGCACGCGGTAGCCGCCGTTGGCGAAGACGGCGTAGGCGCCGGCCATCTGCAGCGGCGTCACGGCGCCCGTGCCCAGCGCCAGCGTGTAGTTCTGCGGCTGGCGCGCGAGGTCGAAGCCGAACTTGCCGATGAATTCGTGCGCATACGGCACCGTGATCGCGCGCAGCAGGCGCACGGACGGCACGTTCTTCGATTCGGCCAGGGCGCGGCGCAGCGTGATCGGCCCGTCGTACTTGCCGTCGTCGTTCTGCGGCGACCACGTCTTGCCCGCGTCCTCGCCCGGCATGTCGAGCGGCGCGTCGAGGATGAGCGTGCCCGGCGAATACCCCTTGTCGATCGCGGCCGAGTAGATGAACGGCTTCATGCCGGAGCCGGGCTGGCGCCATGCCTGCGTCACGTGGTTGAACTTCTGGAAGTTGTAGTCGAAGCCGCCGACCATGGCGTGGTACGCGCCCGTGTCGGCGTCGATGGCGACGAACGCGGCGGCGACCTGCGGCACCTGCGTCACGCTCCAGTTGCCCTTCGCATCCTTGGCCACGCGGATGATCGCGCCCGGCGTCAGGCGCATCTTCTCCTTGGCGTTGGCCGACAGGCCGGCCTGGGCGAATTTCAGGCCCGCGCCGGTCAGGTCGACGACGTCGCCGTCGACCGTTTCGACCCGCACCGTCTTCGCGGTCGCGGCCAGCACGACGGCCGGGATCAGGCCATCGCTGACGGGGCGCTTGCCGAGCGTGTCGTTGATCGCGTCCTCGCGTTCGGCCGGGTCGGACGGCAGGTCCATGTGGTCTTCCGGACCGCGCCAGCCGTGGCGCTGGTCGTAGGTCAGCACGTTGCGGCGCACGGAGGCATACGCGGCGTCCTGCTCGGGTTTCAGGATCGTCGTGTAGACCCTGATGCCCTTCGTGTAGGCGTCTTCCTTGAACTGGTTGTACACGGCCAGGCGCGCCAGTTCCGCGACGTATTCCGCGTGCGTGCCGTACTCCTGCACGCCGCGCTGGTTGACGCGCAGCGGCTCGGCGAGCGCCTTCTGGTATTGCTCTTCCGTGATGTAGTTCAGCGCGCGCATGCGGGCCAGCACCGCGTGCTGGCGCACGCGCGCCTGCTTGGGATTCGCGACCGGATTGTGGCGCGCCGGGTTTTGCGGCAGGCCCGCCAGCATGGCCATTTCGGCGACGGACAGCTGGTCCAGCGTCTTGTTGAAATAGATGCGCGCGGCACTCGAGAAGCCGTAGGCGCGCTGGCCCAGGTAGATCTGGTTCATGTACAGCTCGAGGATTTCGTCCTTCGACAAGGCCGCCTCGATCTTGTACGCGAGCGCGATTTCGTTGATCTTGCGCGACAGGCGTTTTTCGCGCGACAGGAAGAAGTTGCGCGCCACCTGCATCGTGATCGTCGACGCGCCGCCCCTGCCGAAGCCGCCGCGCAGGTTCGACCCGACGGCGCCCAGCGCCCGTTTCCAGTCGATGGCGCCGTGCTCGTAGAAGCGGGCGTCCTCGATGGCGAGCAGCGACTTCTTCATCAGGTCGGGGATTTTCTTGATCGGGACGAAATCGCGGTGCTCTTCGCCGAACTCGCCGATGAGGACGTTGTCTGCCGTGTAGACGCGCAGGGGAATCTTGGGCCGGTAGTCGGTCACGGCATCCAGCGCCGGCACGTTGGGCAGGACGCGGAACACGATGTAACCGGCGACGCCGGCGATGAACAGGACGACGGCGGCGGCCAGGATGGCCAGTGCCGGGATCAGGAAGCCGCGCTGGCGGCGGGCGCGCGGCGTTGCCGGCTTGGGGGTAGTTGCCAAAACTGAACTCTCTTGATGCGGGTCCAAAGACCCGATTGTGGCCGTGTATACGGGCGAAAGAAAGGAAAACGCGGAAATTATAATCCGCTTTTCTTCCACTACGGCATGTGCGATAGTCACGCCTGCAAAGACTGCCCGGCGATCCCGGCAGTATCGTTCCACGCTACCCGCGCCTGAAGGAAATTCCGCCCATGCCCTACGATCCCGTGCCGCCCGTCGTCAAGCCTTACATACCGGCCTCGTGCACGCTGCCGGAGCTGACCTGGCGCGCGCTGATCATGGGCACCGTGCTCGGGATGATCTTCGGCGCGTCGTCGCTGTACCTCGTGCTCAAGGTGGGGCTCACCGTCAGCGCCTCGATTCCCGTCGCCGTCATCGCGATCACGCTGTTCGGCGTCGCCAAAAAGGCCGGCGGGCGCGAAGCGACGATCCTCGAGAACAGCATCACGCAGACGGCCGGCTCGGCCGGCGAATCGCTCGCGTTCGGCCTCGGCGTCACCATGCCCGCCATCATGATCCTCGGGTTCGACCTGGAAATTTCTCGCGTCATGCTCGTGGGCGTGCTGGGCGGCCTGCTGGGCATCCTCATGATGATCCCGATGCGCCGCACGATGATCGTCGACCAGCACCGCGAACTGAAATACCCGGAAGGGACGGCCTGCGCCGAAGTGCTCAAGGCGGCGGCGACGGAAACGTCGCGCGCGGCGGCCGGCGAGGTGCGCGAGGCTGGCTCGGACGAAGCGAAGGAAGCGCGCCTGCGCGCCTTCATCATCTTCGGCGGCTTCGGCCTCGGCCTGCTGTACAAGGTCCTCAACATCTCGCTCAAGCTGTGGAAGGATACGGTCAACTTCATCTTCGACGCGCCGTTGAAGGCCGGTTCGGCCGGCGCCGAGATCTCGCCCGAGCTGCTGGGCGTCGGCTACATCATCGGCCCGCGCCTCGGGATGATCATGGCGGGCGGCGGCGTGCTGTCCTACCTGCTCCTGATCCCGATGATCAAGTTTTTCGGCGACGGGCTGACGGTCCCCGTGGCGCCGGGCACGATGCTGATCCGCGACATGAGCCCGGACGACGTGCGCAGCGCCTACGTGCTGTACATCGGCGCGGGGGCCGTGGCGGCCGGCGGCCTGATCTCGCTCGTGCGCTCCATGCCCACGATCTGGCACGGCCTGAAGGGCGGGCTGGCCGGCATCGGCAGGAACGCAGGCAAGGGCACCGCGGTCGACACGTCGCTGCGCACCGAGCAGGACATCCCGCTGAAATGGGTCGTCATCGGCTGCCTGGGCATCATCGCCGCGATCACGTTCGCCGCGCCGCTGCACATGAACGTGCTGGGCGCGTTGCTGATCCTCGTGTTCGGCTTCCTGTTTTCGACCGTGTCGTCGCGCCTGACGGGCGAGGTGGGCTCGTCGTCGAATCCGATTTCCGGCATGGCCGTGGCCACGCTGCTGTTCACCTGCCTCATCTTCCTTCTGATGGGCTGGACGGGCGGGCGCTATTACGTGACGGCGCTGTCGGTGGGCGCCATTGTCTGCATCGCCGCAAGCAATGCGGGCACGACGTCGCAAGACCTCAAGACGGGCTTCCTCGTCGGTTCCACGCCGAAGCTGCAGCAGTACGCGATCCTGGCGGGCGCGCTCGCGTCGGCGCTGGTCCTGGGGCCGATCCTGCTCAAGCTGAACGACGCGGGCACCGTGTACGTCCCGGCCGCGCAGGTGGCGCCGCACGTGACGACGGACGCGTCGAAGCTGACGGAAACCATGCGGCTGCAGGGGCCGCAGGCGGCGTCCGATCACGCCACGTACAAAGTCTGGCAAAAGACGGACACGGCCGGCGGCCCGGCCGGCAAATACCTCGTGCGCGCGGACGGTTCGCTGGCCTATCTCGTCGACCCGGGCATCAACGGCCAGTACCACACGCGCCCGGACGGTTCCGAAGTCAAGAAATACGATGCGCCGAAGGCCGTGCTGATGTCCTACATCATCAAGGGCATCCTCGGCCACCAGCTGCCGTGGACCCTCGTGCTGTTCGGCGTGATGGTGGCCGTCGTGCTGGAGATGTCCGGCGTCGCGTCGCTCGCGTTCACGGTGGGCGTGTACCTGCCGCTCGTGTCGACCTTGCCGATCGCGGTCGGCGGCATCATCCGCTGGCTGGTCGACCGCCGCAACAACCGGCTGCCGCAGTACACGGGCCTGTCCGAGGACGAGCTGCAGGCCGCGGGCGACCGCAGCGCGGGCACCTTGCTGGCGTCGGGGTATATCGCGGGCGGGGCGCTGGCGGGCATCATCATCGCCGTCACGGCGGGCGTGATGACGGATTTCGACACGGCCATGAACAAGTGGGCCGAGGCGATGAATCCGTTCTTCGCGGGCGCGACTTCGGATCTGCTGTCCCTGATTCCGTATGCGGTGATCTGCGTGCTGCTGTACGTCGTCGGCCGGGAGAAGGCCGCGAAATGATCGCGGCATGGCGGGCACGCCGCGTCACGCGTCGAGCGTCGCGGCCATCGACTCCATCTCCGCCAGGATCCACGCCCGGAAATGCTGGACCTTCGTCATCGCCTCCTTGTGCGGATTGACGAGGAGCCGGTAGCCGTAGCCGAACGGCGCGCTCTTGCATGCGAGCTGCAGCAGGGTGCCGGCGCGGATGTCCTCGAACGCGATCCCGTACGGCACGAGGCCGATGCCCTGGCCCGCCACCGCCGCCTGCGCCAGCACGCCCCAGTGGCTGTACGTACGCGCAAAATCGTAGTCGCCCTTCAGCGCGCGGTTTTCGTTGAGCAGCTGCAGCCACGTTTCCGGCGTGCGCTCGCACAGCAGCGGAAAGCGGGTGAGGTCCGATAGCTGCAGCGCTTCCTGTCCATCGGCCAGCAGGTCGGGACTGTACACGGGCACGAGGCGCTCGCGGAAGAGCAGGGCGGGATCGCCGTCCTTCACCGGGCCGTAGCGGATCGCCACGTCGACGGCGTCGTCCTCGATGTCGACCGGCGTGTCGTTGGAGTCGATGCGCAGGTCCAGCTCGGGGTACAGCTTCGTGAAACGCGACATGCGCGGCACCAGCCACTTGATCGCGAACGAGTGCGTCGTCGAGATGCGCAGCACGGCTTCGTCGCTGCCGCGCTGCAGCGCCGCCACCTTGGTGCGCAGGTCGGCCAGCATGCGCGCCACGGCGATCGCCAGTTCCTGGCCCTTGGCCGTCAGCGCGATGTGGCGCGGATGCCGCACGAACAGGGCAAAGCCGATGGCCTCCTCGAGCTGCTTGACCTGCAGGCTGACGGCGGCCGGCGTCTTGTGCAGTTCGCGCGCGGCCAGCTTGAAGCTGCCCCAGCGCGCCGCGCAATCGAAATCGATCAGGCCGGAGAGGCTGCGCAGCGGTTTCAAGGCTCACTCCAGCATAAGTTTTTCTTATTCATACCGTTTATTTTTCTAGTTTGAACAATTGCGTTTCCGGTTACAAAATATAGCGGATTGATCTCGACCGTGCTATGCCCACAGACTAGGGAAGACTCCATGCCTAAGGATATCTTGGTGATCGGCGGTACCCGTTACATCGGCAAGCTGCTGGTGCAGCGCCTGCTGCGCGCCGGCCATCGCGTGACCATCGCGACCCGCGGCTACGCGCCGGATCCGTTCGGCGGGCGCATCGCGCGCGTGCGCGTCGACCGCCGCAACGAGACCGCCATGCGCAACGCGTTCGCCGGTCTCGGGCCGTTCGACATCGTCTACGACCAGATGTGCTACAACCCGCTCGACGCGGCCATCGCCGTGCGCACGTTCGCGGGCAAGGTCGGCCGCTACGTGATGGCGTCGACGATCGACGCCTACCGCGTCCTCGGCTATGGCCTGGGGCGGCCGCTGGCGGAATCGGACCTGGCCGCCGGGGCGCAGACGATCGACACGGGCTACCCGTGGCACGACCCGTGCCGCGCCACCGAGTGTTATGTCAGGGGCAAGGTGCAGGCCGAAGCCTATCTCGTGCGCGACGGCTCCCTGCCGCTCGTCACGCCGCGCCTGGCGCACGTGCTGGCCGGGCCGGAGGATTTTACCGGCCGCCTCGCGCACTACGTCGAACTGGCGCGGCTCGGCGAGGCGCTGGAATATTCGAACGCGGACGCGGCGCTGTCCTTCATGCCGCTGCAGGGCGCGGCCGATTTCCTCGCCTGGGTGGGCATGCAGGACTTCACGGGGCCGGTCAACGCGGCGTGCGACGGCGCGCTGTCGGCGGCCGGGCTGTTCGAGCGGATCGGCGCCGTGCTCGATACGGACGTGACGATGCGGCCGGCCGCGGCGCCGGTGGAGCCGGGGCGCCTGTCGCCGTTCGACCTGCCGGGCGCCATGGTGCTCGACACGTCGCGCGCGAAGGCGCTCGGCTACCGGTTCGGGCATTGCGACGACTGGATCGACGACACGATTCAACTGCACGACCTGGCGTTCGTATGACCGGAACGACAACGGCGGCCCGCAGGCCGCCGTCATCGTGGCGAGGCGTAGCGCTACTTAACGCCGTGCATCAGTTTCTGGATCAGCGGCGCGATCAGGAACAGCAGCACGCCGGCGCCGATCAGGGCCCAGAAGCCGAACGTATAGCCGGACAGCGCCGAGGCCACGGTCATGCCTTTTTCGCCCGACACGACGGACGCGAAGATGCCCGACAGGTTGTTGCCGATGCCGGTCGACAGGAACCAGCCGCCCATGCCCAGGCCGACGAGGCGGGGCGGCGCCAGCTTGGTCACCATCGACAGGCCGATCGGCGACAGGCACAGTTCACCGATGGACTGGATCACGTAGACCATGAACAGCGTCCAGAACGGGATCTTGCTGTCCGGGCCGACGAGGTGCTGCAGCGCGAACATCAGCAGCAGGAACGCGAGGCCGTTGAAGATCAGGCCCAGGCCGAACTTGCGCGGGATCGATGGATTGTTGCGGCCCATCGCGGTCCATACGGCGGCGACGATCGGCGCGATCACGATGATGGCCAGCGTATTGACGGACTGGAACCAGCCGGTCGGGAACACCCAGGTGCCGAAGTCGCGGCGCACGATGTATTCGGCCAGGAAGGTGAACGAGCTGCCGGCCTGCTCGAAGAAGCACCAGAACATCACGTTGAAGAAGAAGATGACGAGCATCGCGATCGTCTTGTCGCGCACGACCGCGCCGCCGCGGATGCCTTCCACCATCAGCATGACCGCGAGGATGATGAAGAGGACCGACAGCACGCCCTGCAGCTTTTCCGCGCCCAGCTTCAGCACGAAGTAGACGACGGGGGTGACGACGAGCGAGCCGATGACGACGCCGACGACGCGCATCGGATTGGCCAGCGGGCCGGTGGCGGCGCCGATGCCCTTCAGCATGCGGCGGCCGATCTGGAACCAGATCAGCGACAGGAACATGCCCACGCCGGACGCGAAGAACACGACCTTGTAGGCCGGGACGCCGGTCTGGCTGGACATCGCGTCCGCCAGCACGCCCGTGAGGATCGGGGCGAGGAAGCCGCCGCCGTTGATGCCCATGTAGAAGATCGTGAAGCCGGAATCGCGGCGCTGGTCGTTGATGCCGTACAGTTGTCCGACCATGGCGGAGATGTTCGGCTTGAACATGCCGTTGCCGACGATGATGGTGGCGAGGCCCAGCTTGAACACGTCCGGGTTCGGGATCGTGATGGCGAACAGCCCGAGTATCATGAACGATGCGCCGACGAGGATCGAGCGCTGGTAGCCGATCACGCGGTCGGCGATGTAGCCGCCGAACACGGCGCCGGCGTACACCAGGGCGAGGTAGGAACCGTAGGTCAGGTTGGCGTCGGCCTGGCCCACGCCGCTGCCGCCGTAGAATTGGGCGACGATGTAGAGCACCAGGGCCCAACGGATGCCGTAGAAAGCGAATCGTTCCCAGAATTCCGTCATGAACAGCATCCACAGCGGGGCCGGATGCCCCAGGATCTGTTTGAATTCCGGTACCGCTTTCGGTTCGGCGGTTGTAGTAGCTGCACCGCTCATGCGGTTCCTCCCCTATCTTTATAAGAATGAATGCGTAATCGGGGCATGTCCGGCCTGGGTAAGGCCGGCGGCCCCGCGTCGCATTTTAGTGTAAATCGTGCATGCCGGGCCAGCTTTTTACGGCGCGTCCATACGCCGGCGCGGCCACGGCGAAAAGGGTGGCCCAAACTCCTGTGAGTTGTCGTATATTGGCGCAAAGCCTCACCGATTCACAGAAGAGAAAAGGAATTAACCATGAATTACGACGTTGTCGACACGCTGATATCTCCGGAAGGACGTCTGGAAGTCCTGTCGAAGGCCGAGGTGGCCAAGCTCCTCGATACGAGCCAGGGCGGGCTGTACCAGATCTTTCGCAAATGCGCACTGGCCGTGCTCAACTCCGGCAGTTCGATCGACGACGGCAAGGAACTGCTCGAGCGCTACAAGGATTTCGACATCAAGATCATCCAGCGCGAACGCGGCATCAAGCTCGATATCCGCGGCGCGCCGGCGCACGCCTTCGTCGACGGCAAGATGATCAAGGGTATCCACGAGCACCTGTTCTCGGTGCTGCGCGATATCGTCTACGTCAATTTCGAGGTGACGGACAATCCGCGCTTCGACCTCACGCGCCCGGAAGGCATCACGGACGCCGTCTTCCACATCCTGCGCAACGCCAACGTGATCCAGCCGCAGCGCAATCCGAACCTCGTCGTGTGCTGGGGCGGCCACTCGATCAACCGCGTCGAGTACAACTATTCCAAGCACGTGGGCTACCAGCTGGGACTGCGCGAACTCGATATCTGCACGGGCTGCGGGCCGGGCGCGATGAAGGGTCCGATGAAGGGCGCCACCATCGGCCACGCCAAGCAGCGCCTGGGCGGCGGCCGCTACCTGGGCATCTCGGAGCCGGGCATCATCGCGGCGGAGTCGCCGAACCCGATCGTCAACGACCTCGTGATCATGCCGGACATCGAGAAGCGCCTGGAAGCCTTCGTGCGCACGGGCCACGGCATCGTCGTGTTCCCGGGCGGCGCCGGCACGGCGGAGGAGATCCTGTACATCCTCGGCATCCTGCTCCATCCGGACAACGCGGAAATGCCGTTCCCGCTCGTGTTCACGGGCCCCGCGACGGCGCGCGAATACTTCGAGCAGATCGACCATTTCGTCGGCCTGACCCTGGGCGAGACGGCGCAGCGCCGCTACAAGATCATCATCGACGATCCGGACGCCGTGGCGCGCGAAATGCAGACCGGTATCCGCCAGGTGCGCGAATTCCGCAAGTCGCGCAGCGACGCGTACTACTTCAACTGGGGCCTCAAGATCGACCCGGAATTCCAGAAGCCGTTCCGTCCCACGCACGACAATATGCGCAATCTGTCGCTGCACAAGAACCAGGAAACGCACCTGCTCGCGGCGAACCTGCGCCGCGCGTTCTCGGGCGTCGTGGCGGGCAACGTGAAGGAAGAGGGCATCCGCGCGATCGAGCAGTTCGGCAAGTTCGAGATCCACGGCGAGAACGAGATCATGGCGCCGATGGATGCGCTGTTGCAGTCGTTCGTGGAGCAGAGCCGCATGAAGTTGCCGGGCAAGGAGTATGTACCTTGCTATCGCGTGGTGCGGTGACGTGAACGTTTGGTGGGCACAGGGTGCCCACCATGCCGCCGCGTGACGCTTAATCTTCCTTGCGCAGGTGCGGGAACAACAGCACGTCGCGGATGTTCGGCGAATCCGTGATGATCATCATCAGGCGGTCGATGCCGATGCCGCAGCCGCCGGTCGGGGGCATGCCGTATTCCAGCGCGCGGATGTAGTCGGCGTCGTAGTACATCGCCTCCTCGTCGCCCGCCTGCTTCGCTTCGACCTGCGCCAGGAAGCGGGCCGACTGGTCTTCCGGATCGTTCAGCTCCGAGAAGCCGTTGGCGATCTCGCGGCCCACCATGAACAGCTCGAAGCGTTCCGTGATGCCTTCGCGCGTGTCCGACGCGCGCGCCAGCGGCGACACTTCGACCGGGTAGTCGATGATGAACGTCGGCTCCCACAACTGCGCTTCCGCCGTCTCTTCGAACAGCGACAGCTGCAGCGCGCCCAGGCCCGAGATCACGTGCGGCTTGACGCCGAACTTCGCCAGCTCCGCCTTCAGGAACGCGGTGTCGTGCAGCTGTTCGTCCGTGTAGTGCGGGGCGAACTTGTTGATGGCCTGGACGATCGTCAGGCGGTGGAACGGTTTGCTCAGGTCCAGCGCGCGGCCGCCGTACGTCAGTTCGGCGGTGCCGTGGGCGTCGATGGCGGCCTGGCGGATCACGGCTTCCGTGAAGTCCATCAGCCACTTGTAGTCGGTCCACGCGGCGTAGAACTCCATCATCGTGAATTCCGGGTTGTGGCGGATCGACACGCCCTCGTTGCGGAAGTTACGGTTGATTTCGAACACGCGGTCGAAGCCGCCCACGACCAGGCGCTTCAGGTACAGTTCGGGCGCGATGCGCAGGAACATCTGCATGTCGAGCGCGTTGTGGTGCGTGATGAACGGCTTGGCGGCGGCGCCGCCCGGGATCGGGTGCAGCATCGGCGTCTCGACTTCCATGAAGCCGTTGTCCTGCATGAAGCGGCGGATCGACGCGATGGCGGCCGTGCGCGCCTTGAACGTGCGGCGCGTTTCCTCGTTCATGATCAGGTCGACGTAGCGCTGGCGGTACTTCGTTTCCTGGTCGGCCAGGCCGTGGAACTTGTCCGGCAGCGGACGCAGCGCCTTGGTGATCAGGCGGAGCAGGGTGACCTTGACGGTCAGTTCGTCGGTCTTGGTCTTGAAGAGCAGGCCCTCGACGCCGAGAATGTCGCCCAGGTCGTAGTGGCGCAGCGCTTCCATCGCCTCCTCGCCCGTGTTGTCCAGGGTGACGTAGATCTGGATGCGGCCGTCGGCGCGCGGGCCCGACGAATCCTGCAAGGTCGCGAAGGCGGCCTTCTTGCCCGCTTCGCGCTTGAGCATCATGCGGCCGGCCAGGACGACCTGCTGCGGTTCCGCTTCCAGCTGCTCGCGGGTCCAGCCGCCGAACTGCTCGGTGAGGTCCGCCGCCTTGTGCTGCGGGACGAAGTCGTTCGGGAACGCGATGCCTTTGGCGCGGATCGCGGCCAGCTTGGCGCGGCGCTCGGCGATGATCTTGTTGTCCTCGGCTGCAAGCGAAGACGGCTCGGTATTCTGTTGTTCTTGGTTTTCGGTGCTCATATCGATATCGGTCTGGTTTGGAATCACGGGGTGCCGAGCAGGTCGCCGACCGTCAGGTCTTCGTAGTGGGCGACGATGCGCACGACGTTGTCGAATTCGCGGAAGGCGGAAGCCGGCAGGGTCGTCGTGATGACGACGGCGCGCATGCCGGCGCGGCGCGCCGCTTCCACGCCCATCGGCGCGTCTTCGAACACGATGCATTCTGAAGGCGCAACGCCGAGCTTCTCGGCCGCTTTCAAAAAGACGTCCGGATGCGGCTTGCCGCGCTTGACGTCGGCCGCGCCGACGACGGCGTCGAAGTGACGGCGCAGGTCCATCTCGTCCAGGGTGAAGACGATGTTCGCGGGCGGGGCGGACGTCGCCACCGCCAGGTGCACGCCTTGCGCGCGCGCGGCGGTCACGAAGTCCTCGAAGCCCTGGACCGCGCTGCGGTGCGGGCCGTACATCTCGCGGTACAGGACGTCCTTTTCGTGCGCCAGCACGGCGATCTCGTCGTCGGACATGCCGGCGCCCAGGCGTTCGCGCAGGATCTCGCGGCTCTGCGCGCCCGCCGTTTCGCGGAAGAACGCGTCCGGCTCGTACGTCTTGCCATGGCGGGCGAAGAACGCCAGCCAGGAATCCAGGTGGAACGCCATGTTGTCGACGATGGTGCCGTCCATGTCGAAGATGAAGGCCGTCATCCGCTTATACCCCTTGCTTCAGCGAGGCGGAGATGAAGTCGTCGAGGTCGCCGTCCAGCACGTTCTTCGTGTTGCCCGTCTCGAAGCCGGTGCGCAAGTCCTTGATGCGCGACTGGTCGAGGACGTAGGAACGGATCTGGTGGCCCCAGCCGACGTCGGTCTTCGAATCTTCCAGCTTCTGCTGCTCGGCCATGCGCTTGCGCAGCTCCAGCTCGAACAGCTTGGCGCGCAGCATGTCGAACGCTTCCGCCTTGTTGCGATGCTGCGAGCGGTCGTTCTGGCATTGCACGACGATGCCCGACGGCGCGTGCGTCAGGCGCACCGCGGAGTCGGTCTTGTTGATGTGCTGGCCGCCGGCACCGGATGCGCGGTAGGTGTCGATGCGGACGTCGGCCGGGTTGATGTCGATCTCGATCGATTCGTCGACTTCCGGATACACGAAGATCGACGAGAACGACGTGTGGCGGCCGTTGGCGGAGTCGAACGGCGACTTGCGCACGAGGCGATGCACGCCCGTTTCGGTGCGCAGGTGGCCGTAGGCGTATTCGCCCTCGACCTTGATGGTGGCCGTCTTGATGCCGGCGACCTCGCCCTCGGACACTTCCATCACCTCGGCCTTGAAGCCCTTGCGCTCGCAATAGCGCAGGTATTGGCGCATCAGCATCGACGCCCAGTCCTGGGCCTCGGTGCCGCCGGCGCCGGCCTGGATGTCGATGAAGCAGCTGGCGTGGTCCATCGGGTTGCTGAACATGCGGCGGAATTCCATCTGCTCGATCACCTTCGTGATCCCGGCGGCATCGGCTTCCACGGCTTCGAGGGTGGCGTCGTCGCCTTCCTCGCGTGCCATCTCGAACAGGTCGGACGCGTCCGCGAGGTCGGTGCGCGCCTTTTCCAAGGTCAGCACGACGCCTTCCAGCGCTTTCTTCTCGCGGCCCATGTCCTGGGCCCGTTTCTGGTCATTCCAGATCGCGGGATCTTCCAGTTCCTGGTTGACTTGCTCTAACTTCTCCGCTTTGCGGTCGAAGTCAAAGATACCTCCGAAGTTCGGCTTCACGGCTGGTCAGGTCGTTCAGCAGGGCGGAGAGGGCATTGATGCGTTCAGCTTCCATGGTCTTTGGCAAATTTATTGGTTAAATCGAACCCTCAATTATACCCTAGCGGACGGCGCTTCCGTGCTCGCCTTGCCGTGCGCCATGGCCGTGGCTTATGATGCCCGTCCATGACGCTCCGCCTTTCCCCTCTGTTCCGCGTGCTTCCGCTCGCCGCGACCGTGTCGGCCGCCTGCGCCGCGCCGGTGCCGGCCGGCACCCGTGCCACGCTCGTGATCCTGGAGACGACCGACTTGCACGCGAACGTCGTCGGCTACGATTATTTCAAGCTGGCGGCCGACCCGTCGCTGGGGCTGGACCGCACGGCGACGCTGATCGCGCAGGCCAGGCGCGAGTTCGCGAATACTTTGCTGTTCGATAACGGCGACACGATCCAGGGCACGGCGCTGGGTGATTACCAGGCCGTCGTCGCGCCGGTCAAGTGCGACCAGGTGCTGGCCGTCTACAAGGCGATGACGCGCCTCGGCTACGACGGCGGCGGCGTCGGCAACCACGATTTCAACTACGGCCTCGGCTTCCTCGGCCAGGTGACGGGCAGCCGCTTCGATGTGCCCGGCATCCCGCGCCCGGCCAAACCGTGCGCCGGCCCCGGCTTTCCGATCGTGCTGGCCAACGTCTACAGCGTGAAGACGCACGCGCCGCTGTTCGCGCCTTACCGCATCCTCGAGAAGCGCGTGCGGGCCGAGGATGCCGACGGGCATCCGGTCGAGGCGACGGTCAAGGTCGGCATCATCGGCTTCACGACGCCGACGATCATGTCGTGGGACAAGCGCTTGCTGGAAGGCCGCGTCTACACGGAAGGACTGGTCGAGACAGCGCGGCGCTACATCCCGGAGATGCGCAGGCAAGGCGCGGATGTGATCGTCGCGCTGTCGCACGGCGGCCTGGACGGCAGCCCGTATTCGCCGACGATGGAAAACGGTAATTATTATCTGGCGCAGGTGGCGGGCATCGACGCGCTGCTGCTGGGCCACGCGCACCAGTTGTTCCCGAACCCGGCCAGCAAGGTCGCGCAATTCGACCTGCCGCACGTCGACAAGGCCCGCGGGACCGTATTCGGCGTGCCGGCCGTGATGGCCAACCTCTGGGGCAAGAATCTGGGCGTGATCCGTTTCGAGCTGCGCCACGACGGCAAGGGCTGGCGGATCGACCGCGGCCGCACCGTCGTCGAGACGCGCGCCACGCGGCAGCCCGACCATTCGTACGTGGCGGCGGATCCGGCCGTGCTGGACCTCGTGCGTCCCGAGCACGAGGCGACGATCCGCTACGTGCAGACGCCGGTCGGCAGCACGGATTTTCGGATGGCGTCGTATTTCGCCGACGTGGGCGACCCGTCCGCGATCCAGGTCGTCAACGCGGCGCAGGCGGATTACGTCCGCGCTTACGTGAAGGCGAACCTGCCGCAGTACAAGGACGTGCCCGTGCTGTCCGTGTCGGCCGCGTTCAAGGCGGGCGCGGCGGGGCCGGCCGACTACACGGACGTGGCGCCGGGTAATCTGGCGCTGAACAATGCGGCCGACTTGTACCTGTATCCGAACACGCTGACCGCCGTGAAAGTCGACGGCGCCGGCCTGAAGGCGTGGCTGGAACGGGCCGCGGGCCGGTTCAACACCATCGATCCCGCCCGCACCGCGCCGCAGGAACTGGTCAACGCCGGTTTCCCCAGCTATAACTTCGACTCGGTCACGTCGCCCGATCTGCGCTACGAGATCGACGTGACACACCCGCCCGGCGACCGCATCCGCCATCTCGCGTGGCGGGGCAAGCCCGTCGCGAGCGACCAGCCCTTCCTCGTCGCCACGAACAATTATCGCGCGAGCGGCGGCGGCAACTTTCCCGGCCTGGACGGGAGCCGCACGGTCATTGCCGCGCCGGACACGAACCGCGACGTGCTCATCGCCTACATCCGCGCGCACAGGCACCTGACGCGCGCGGCCGACGGCGCGGCGCGCAGCTGGCGCTTCGCGCCCGTGGCGACGGCCGGTCCCGTCGTGTTCCACGCGCCGCCCGGCAAGCTGGCGCTGGCGCGCGCGGCGGGGCTCGAGAATGTGTCGGAAATGCGGCCGGACGACGGCCAGGGCAAGGGATACGCGCTGTACGCGGTCGACCTGTCGAAGTGAAGAGGGCGCTCAGTGGCGCGGGTGGCGGCCCGTGGCCTGGATCTCGCTCGAGGCGATCTCGGCCAGGTCGATGAGGCTCTGCACCTCGGCCGCGCGCAGGCGGCGCGGTTCGCGGTCGATCACGCACAGCGTGCCGAGCGGCTGGCCGGACTTGTCGCGCAGGGGCACGCCGGCATAGAAGCGGATGTGCGGTTCCTGCAGCACGAGGGGATTGGAGCGGAAGGGCTCGTCCTCCAGCGCGTCTTCGACAACGAACAATTCGTTTTTCAGGATCGCGTGCGAGCAGAACGCCCAGTCGCGCGTCGTCTCGCGCGCGGCCAGGCCGACGCGGGCCTTGAACCACTGGCGGGTCGAGGTCAAGAGGGAGATGAGGGCGATCGGCGAGCCGGTGACCATCGACGCCAGGCGCACGAGGCGGTCGAAGCGGGCTTCGTCTTCGCTGTCGACGAGGCCGGTGGCCGCCAGCGCGGCCAGGCGCGCGCGCTCGTTGGCGCCGACCGGGTAGCCGGGCTGGGGCGCCGGCTGGTATTCCTTGTCCGTGCTGGGATTCGGGGTCGAGCGGGCATGGTCGTCGCCATGCATCAGGCCTTGCACGAGGCTCAGCCGCGTGCGCCGGTGTCCGCCCGGCGTCTTCCACGATTCGATGGCGCCGCTTTCCATCCAGATTTGCACGGTGCTCGTCGCCACGCCGAGCAGGCGCGCGACTTCGCTCGTGGTCAGGATCGGGTCGTCTTCTTGTACGTTGCTTTGCATAAACTTCCTCACTTCACGCCAGTATAGCGGATTCGGAGGGGCACATTTCCTAAAAACTAGTTGCTCAATGGAATGTGTTTCCAATCGAACTGTAGCGCACGCTGCCACGCGGCTCAATGGACGGCGTGTTTTTCCGGCTGGACGAGCACGAACGGGCTCACGACGGACGCCCACAACCGCGTCCCGGCCGCCTGCCAGGTGCGCGCCTGCACGTCCGACACCTTGGCAACCTTGCCTTCGGTCATCCAGCGGCCGACATTGGCCTTGTCGTCGTGGGCGATGCGCAGGGCGACCTCGACGAGGTCCAGTTCTTCGCTCACGTACACGACGTTGCCGTGGGCGAAGTGGCGTTCGAGCTCGGACCAGTGCACGCGGGCGGTTTCGCTGTTGATCTTGTCGTGCAGTTCCTTGTCTTTGAGAGGATCGGTCTTCATGGGTTCAGTCTTCGTGATTCACAGGGCTTCGACGGCGGGACGCGGCGAACCCGCCCATGTTAACCGATATGCATGTCCTTTGCGGGCATTGCCGACCAGGGCTGGGCGGAAGCAGGCGAGATTCGTGCCTTCGGGGTGGCGCACGCTGGGGTAGATGACGCCCATCGAGCCCGCCTCCAGCAGGTCGGCCGCGAGCGCCTGCGAGGCGCAATAGCTGTCCGGCGCGAGGCAATCCAGCCAGGCGTCGGACCCGCGCAGGTCGTGGAAGGGGGCGCTGAAGTCGGCCAGCAGCGCCTGGTAGTTCACGCTGTCGTCGAAGCGGCCGATCTCCTGGTATTCGACGGCCTTGTGGAATCCCACTTCCGCCAGCGCCGTCTCGACGTCGAACGCGCAATACCACGCGCCCCGTTCGCCATCGTTGAAGCGGCTGCCTTCCGGCCGCGCATATGTATAGGCGGAGTTGATGATGCGGAAATTCGGCACGCCGAACACGAGCTCATCCACGCCGATGCCGGGCAGCAGGCCGGATTCGCCGCGCAGGCGGTCGTTGGTGGCATTGTCGAGGTCGAACAGATCGCGCAGCATGCCTTCGCCGTCGGCCAGCGGCGCCAGCACGGAGTCTTCGAGGTCGGCGAAGCGCGACGGGATCAGGCGGCAGGTGTCGAATTGCCGCAGTGCCGTCAGGCGGGGGATGAGTTTCACTCACAGCCCTCCGCGGCGGGCGTCCAGGAGGCGGCGCACGGTCTGCATCGCGAGCAGCCCGCCGCCCAGCATATAGGCCAGCGGCGTGCGGCCGTTGAAGATCGGATTCGTGTTCGGGAGGTGGATCCATTCGTCGGCGAGCTGGTCGCCGTACAGGATGTGCAGGGCCTTGTAGATGCCGAGCAGGTAGGAAATGCGGGTGATGCGGTCGACCTCGAGGACCCGCGCGGGATGCTTCTTCCATTCGTAGAACGACGAGGACGACAGGCCGCCGAGCAGTTCGCGCGCATCGTCGTCGCGGACTTGCCAGGCAGCGGCCAGGCGGAAAAACCCTTTCAGGGCCGATTCCGACAACCGTTCGCGCTCGGAACGGGCGGACAGGTCCACGAGGACCGCCGGTTCGAACCGGCTCTTGGGGTAGGCGTAGGCGAAGCTCATGAGGATTCCTCCGGTTTTGGATTATATATACTCCGTTTCCGGATATAGCGCAAGCGTCTTGTGCGAACCGGCATGTCATGCCAGAATGCAAAGCTTATCAAACCATTATCCTTGCAAACGACGAAAAGGGGGCGCGATGCGTCTGTTGTCGATTGGGATCATGTGCATCAGCCTGCTGATGCTGGCCATGGCGAGCGCGGCGCGGCCGTCGCACGACGAGTTGAAGAAGGAGGTGGCCGCCGCGGAACGCGCCTTCGCGGCCACGATGCAGGCGCGCGACCATGCGGCGTTCACTGCCTTCCTGGCCGACGAAGCCATCTTCTTGTCCGGTCCCACGGTGCTGCGCGGGCGCGAGATGATCGCCAACGCGTGGCGCAAATATTACGTGGGCGACCGCGCGCCGTTCTCCTGGGCTCCCGAGCAGGTGGAAGTGGTCGAATCCGGCACGCTGGCCTACAGCGGCGGACGCGTCTATGATGCGGGCGGCAAGGTGATCGGACGCTTCAACTCGATCTGGCGCCTGGAAGCCCCGGGCCGCTGGAAGATCGTCTTCGACCGGGGCGAAGCACCGCCGTGCAACTGCACCCCCTGAAATTCGGGGTCAGAGCACATTTGTGGCGAAATTCGGGGTCAGAGCACATTTATAATCAATGTATGAAGAGCAACGCTTCCGGTCCGCCAGCGTCGCATGCGTGGGCGACCCAAGCCGCATGCCTCTGAAACGGTCGCCAAGCTTCACTCGAAAACATTGTTCGAAAAAGTGCTCTGACCCCGAATAAATGCTCTGACCCCGAATTTTTGGGGAGGGGTTTTTATGCCGGCTCGGCGTGCTCCACCAGCAGCTGGACTTTCGTGACGCCGTTGTATTCGTTGGCGTCCAGCCGGAACGCGACGCGTGCCTTTTCGCCCAGCACGTCCGTGTGACCGAACCAGATGGCGTCGTAGCGGCGGCCGTTGCGTTCCAGCAGTAGCTTGAGGTGCTTGTCTTTCAGGATGCGCTGGCTCACGACGCGGAATTCGTCGCAGAACACGGGCGGCGCGAAGCCCTGGCCCCACACCTGGCCGTCCAGCAGTTCGATGAATTGGGTGCTGTAGAAATCGTCTTCCAGTGGCCCGTCCGTCTCGACGATGCGTTCCAGCTGCGCTTCCGTCAGCCAGGCGCGCCCGACGGCCTCGAAGGCGTCGGCGAACGCGGCGAAATGGTCGGCGCGGATCGACAGGCCGGCCGCCATCGCGTGGCCGCCGAATTTGTCGATCAGGCCGGGCACCTTCTTCGACACGAGGTCCAGCGCGTCGCGCAGGTGAAAGCCCGGGATCGAGCGCCCGGAGCCCTTGATCCAGCCTTCGCCGGCGGGTGCAAACGTGATGGTCGGGCGATAGAATTTTTCCTTGAGGCGCGACGCGACGATGCCGATCACGCCCTGGTGCCAGCCGTCGTCGAACACGGCGATGGTGCTGGCGTGGGCCGGATCGAAATCGTCCAGGTGCAGCAGCGCCGTGCCCTGCATGTCGGCCTCGATTTCGCGCCGCTTGAGGTTGATGTCGTTGAGCTGCTGGGCGATGGCCCACGCGCGGCCCTCGTCGTCCGTGATCAGGCACTCGATCCCGAGCGACATGTCGTCCAGGCGGCCGGCGGCGTTCAGGCGCGGGCCCAGCGCGAAGCCGAGGTCGAACGGCGACGCGCAGCGCGCCTCGCGCCCCGCCACGCGGAACAGCGCCGCCACGCCCGCGTGCATGCGGCCCGCGCGCATCCGCTTCAGCCCCTGGGCGACGAGGATGCGGTTGTTGGTGTCGAGCTTGACGACGTCCGCGACGGTGCCCAGCGCGACGAGGTCGAGCAGGTTGTCGAGCTTCGGCTGCGTCTGCGCGTCGAACACGCCGCGCCGGCGCAGTTCCGCCCGCAGCGCCAGCAGCACGTAGAACACGACGCCCACGCCGGCCAGGTGCTTGCTGGGGAAGCCGCATTCCGGCTGGTTCGGGTTCACGATCACGCGCGCGTCCGGCAGCGCCTCGCCCGGCAGGTGGTGGTCGGTGACGACGACGTCGATCCCGCGCGCCTTCGCGGCCGCCACGCCGTCGATGCTGGCGATGCCGTTGTCGACCGTGATGATGATGTCCGGGGCGGTCTGCCGCGCCGTCAGTTCGACGATCTCCGGCGTCAATCCATAGCCGTACTCGAAGCGGTTCGGCACGATGTAGTCGACCTTCGCGCCCATCGCCCACAGGCCGCGCAGGGCGGTGGCGCAGGCGGTGGCGCCGTCGCAGTCGTAGTCGGCGACGATCGTCATCTTCTTGCCGGCCGCGATGGCGTCTGCGAGATAGGTGGCCGCGGCGTCGATCTGGCGCAGCGCGCCGGGCGGCACCAGGGCCGCGAGGTCGCTCGCGAGTTCGCGCGGATCGGCCAGGCCGCGCGCCGCGTACACGCGCGCCAGCACGGGGTGGATCCCGCCCTGGCGCAGCATTTCGGACAGTCGTACGGGGCAGGGCCGGATGGAGATGCGGGTCTTCAAAGCAGTCGTTCCAGGGTCGGACGGCGCCAGAATTTACGCTGCGCCATCGGGGTCGTTGTCGTTTCGAGGTGGCCGTCGCGGTGGCTCAGCACGAGGCGCACCGTCTTGATGCGCCCGCGTCCCAGCGCCGCGAGCAGCGGCGCGAACAGTCCGGTTTCCAGACGCTGCATCTGCTGCAGCCAACCGCTCCAGTCGGACGCGATGCCGGGCGCCGCCACGTTGCCGCAGGCGAGCAGCCAGTCGCCGCCGTCGTCGAGCAGGGCGTCGAGTTCAGCGAGGTCGGCCAGGCGACGCTCGGCCAGCGCCGTCAGCCAGCCCGGCGCCTCGAACGCGGCCACGCGCGGGCGCGCGGCCGCCTTGCCGGCCGCCTTCGCGACCAGTTGCTGGGCGTGCTCGGTCGCGATGCTGGCATTCCCCCACGGCCAGAAGGAATTGATCGGCAGCTGGCCGCGGGCCTCGCGCGCGGCATTGGCCGGGTCCGTGAACCACGTCACCTGCACGTCGTTCTGCAGCTTGCGGAAGGCGCGTGCCTGCGGGCCGGACGGCATCCAGTCCGTCAGGTTCATGTTCACGGCCGCGTCCGGGCTCGCCGTCGCGATCTCGGTCCAGTCGTCGGCGCGCATGAACCAGGTGTCGGGGCCGCCCCACACCAGCGCATGGCCGGCGTCCTCGAAGCAGGGCCGGGCGCTGTCGAACAGGGCGCGCGCTTCGGGCTCGCGCAGGTCGAGCGCGCGCGTGTCGCCCATCTGCAGGTGCGTGCGCGCGATCTGGATGTGCGTCGGATTCACGACGAACCACATGCCGCCTTCCGGATCCAGGCCCAGGCCGCGCATGGCGCTGGCCGCCACGCCCGGGACGAGGCCGCGCGCCAGGCCCAGCGCCCGCGCGACCCACAGTTCGTGCGGCAGCACGCGCGCCTCGGCGTCCAGCGGGCGGTATTGGTCGGTTGATGTTTTTGACAACAGGGTGGCCAGGGCCGGCGCCTGCAGGGCGCGGGTCAGGTCGGGCGCGAATTCTGGAGCGGGGAGGGCGAACGGCAGGACGAGCGAAATGTGGGCCATCCCGGTATTGTAGGCGAAATTGGACGGTTCAGATATCGGCGCCCAGCATGCCGTCCGTGCCCGGGAGGGGCGTCGTGACGTCGGGCGTGGAGGTGGGCGCCGTCGACGCGTCGGGCGGCAGGCCGGCCGACCCGCCCGGCGGCAGCATGCCCGTGGCGGGCGTGAGGCCGATCGCCTCGTGATACCAGCCCTGCACGAGCGCCAGGTGGCGGTGCTCGTCCTCCAGCGCCAGGGTGAAACCGGCCACGAGGTCGTCCTGGCCCGCCTCGCCCGCCAGGGCGATCAGGGTTTCCCAGCCGGCGCGGTCGACCAGCTCGACCGTGAGGAGGGCGTGCAGCGACTGCGCCAGGCTCGTGCGCGGATCGACCAGCACCTGCACGAAGCCCTGCGATTCGACGCCGGTGACGTCCGCGCTGGGCGTCTGCGCCGTCGGGTCGCCGCCCAGCGATTCGATCGCGTCCTTGAGCAGCAGGAAGTGGCGCGCCTCGTCGCGGCGGATGCCGGCCACGTGCTCGCGCGTCATGCCCGCCGGGCCGTGCGGCACGACGTCGCATTTCGCCAGCAGCGCGTCGTACAGCCGGGTGCCCGTCCGTTCGAAGGCGAGGCGTTCGCCCAATTTGTCGAGCAGGATCTGCGGCCGGTCGCCCTTGAGCATGTGCATGCCCATGCTGACGGCGCCCGCCACCGTGCCGGGCAGCGGCAGCGAGCCGATGGCGTCCGCGCCCGCGATGTACGCTTCGCGCGCATCCGCGAGCGCGCGCTCGTCGCCGGGTGCGCCGCGGATGGGGACGTTCTCGCCGCCCTGCATCGCGGCCGTGTCGATCGGTGACATCTGGATCCCGGTCCGGTTCATGCCCATGTGTTCGGTTTGCTGTGCCATGTCACCTCCCGTTGACCTTCAGGGCATTACGACGCCGCCCTGGTTGGCGGGCATGGACGCCTGCAGGGCCGTCGTGCCCGCCGCGCCATGGCTGACGAGCTCCGTGCCCGGCGTCCAGACGTAGCCCGCCGCCACGACCTCGCTGGGCGCGCCGTCGGCGTTCAGCTGGCGGCGATAATCGATGCTGGCCTGGTCCTCGTGCGCCTTCGGCACGATCTGGGTGCCGAGCGCGCGCAGATCGACCTCGCTGGCGAGCACCTTGCGCACGTAGTCGCGCTGGCTGCGCAACTCGATGGGACGGGGGAACGCGTCCACGATCTCGGCCGGATCGCGCCGTTCGTAGCGCCGGAAGGCCTCGGCGGCCAGGTGGAAATGGCCCAGCTCGTAGTCGAGGCACCGTTCCCAGACGGCCTTGACATGGTGGTTCGTCTCCGTCTCCACGCAACTGTAATAGGTGTAGCACTCGTTCGCCTCGTGCAGCATCCATTGCTCGACCCACGTCTCGGTGGGGTCCAGCAGCGATTCGTACTGCGTGACGTGCTGCTCCTCCACCGAGGCGATCTCCGCGTACAGCTGGCGCGCCACCGGGTCGGCGAACGTCGGCCCCACGTTCATGTAATAGTCGTGGGCCCGCGCCTCGACCGCCGTGACGGTCAGCGCGTGCAGCTTGCTGAGCATCGCGGCCATGCTGCGGTCGTACGGGATGCGCAGGTCGTCGCGCGGCGCCCGGTGGTGTTCGAGCGTGGGACGGCCGGGGAGGATGTCCGTATAGCTCTGCAGGATATTGTTGGCATCCTTGCCCTCCACGCGGTCGAGCAACGCGGCGTAGCGGTACAGGTGGTCGAAGTCTTCCAGCAGGCCGAAACGGTAGACCTGGGACAGGTAGCTGTCGGGCTCGGCCTTGGCCACGCTGGCCGTCAGCTCGATGGCCAGCTGTTCGTGGGCGATCGTCGTCTCGAGCGGCGAGTGGTCGGACGAGAGCAGGCCGCCCACCAGCGTGGCCTGGTGCTGTTCCACGCGGCGCACGTCGGCCAGCGGCTGGCGCAGCGCCAGGTTGCAGCGCGCCGCCATGTGCGAAAAGCGCAGCGCCTCCAGCTCGATGCCGTGCATGAGGATGACGCGCATGCGCGTGAAGGCATCGTCGTCCAGCTTGCTGATCGGCTTGCGCACCATGTCGCGCCACGTGGTGCGCTGCCGGTCGAGCGGCGTGCCCTTGGAATCGAAGACGGAGAATGCCATGGTCGACCTCCTGTCTGCATTCGATAGCCCTTTGCGTCCGGAGTTCCGGACATTTTCCGGTGTGTGCGCGACAGAAAAAGTACTTCCAATTGTGACAATGCCCCACATGGATGAGCGTTGTGTGGCAAACTGCGGGACCCGAGCATTTACCCCGGAGCCCATGAGCCTCATTCACAAACTGCCGTACGAATGGCTGGTCGGCCTGCGCTACACGCGCGCCGGCAAGCGCAGCAGCCGCAACAGCTTCATCTCCTTCATTTCACTGATCTCCGTGTCCGGCATCGCCCTCGGGGTGGCCGCGCTGATCGTCGTGCTGTCGGTGATGAACGGGTTCCAGAAGCAGGTGACGGACCGCATGCTGTCCGTGCTCGCCCACATCGAAGTGTTCGACGCGAGCGGCGCCATGCCGAACTGGCGCCAGGCCGAGCAGGAAGCCTTCCGCAACCCGGCCGTGCGCGGCGCCGCGCCGTTCGTCGAGACCCAGGGCCTGCTCGTGCGCGAGGATGCGATGAAGCCGGCCGTCATCCGCGGCATCCTGCCGTCGGAAGAGCCCAAGGTCTCGGACGTCGCCAAGCAGATGCGCCAGGGCAGTATCGACACCCTGAAACCGGGCGAGTTCAACATCGTGCTCGGCTACGCGCTGGCGCGTTCGCTGGGCGTGGGCATCGGCGACAAGGTCAACATGATGCTGGCCCAGGGCGAGACGACGCCGGCCGGCATGGTGCCGCGCTCCCGCGTGTTCACCGTGACGGGCATCTTCGAGGCGGGCCACTACGAGTTCGACTCGTCGCTCGCGTTCATCGACATCGAGGATGCCGAGCGCATGGAACGCCTGGACGCGCCGAACGGCCTGCGCCTGCGCATCGCCGACATGCACGACGCCCCGTTCGTGGCCCAGGAACTCAAGCGCGGCATGTCGGGCGACCTGATCGTGCGCGACTGGTCGCAGCAGAACGCCAACTGGTTCGCCGCCGTGCAGACCGAGAAGCGCATGATGTTCATCATCCTGACGCTCATCATCGCGGTGGCCGCGTTCAACCTCGTCTCGACCCTCGTCATGACGGTGACGGAGAAGCAGCCCGACATCGCCATCCTGCGCACGCTGGGCGCGTCGCCGCGCTCGATCACGAAGATCTTCATGATCCAGGGCGCGCTCGTCGGCATCATGGGGACGGCCGCCGGCGTGGGGCTGGGCGTGCTGGTGGCGCTGAACATCGACGTCATCGTGCCGTTCATCGAACACCTGCTGGGCGTGCAGTTCCTGTCCAAGGACATCTACCTGATCAGCGAAATGCCGTCCGACCTGCGCTGGCCGGACGTCTTCAAGATCGGCGGCGTCTCGGTGCTGCTGGCCTTCGTCGCGACCATCTACCCGAGCTGGTCGGCGTCGCGTGTGAAACCGGCGGAGGCCCTGCGTTATGAGTAACATGAGTAATATGAACCTCAACACGTCCGTCCTGGCCTGCCGCGGCGTCGGCAAGACCTTCCGCCAGGGCGATTATGCCGTGCAGGTATTGGACAACATCGACTTCGCCATCGGCCGCGGCGAACGCGTCGCCATCGTCGGCGCGTCCGGCTCCGGCAAGTCGACCCTGCTGCACATCCTGGGCGGCCTCGATACGCCCAGCACGGGCATCGTCACCCTGCAGGGCGAGGATTTCGCCACCCTGTCCGAGACGCGCCGGGGCGAACTGCGCAACCGCTCGCTCGGCTTCGTCTACCAGTTCCACCACCTGCTGCCCGAATTCACGGCGCTCGACAACGTCGCGATGCCCTTGCTGATCCGGCGCGTGAAGCGCGACGAAGCCCTCGCGCGCGCGCAAGCCATCCTCGCCCGCGTGGGCCTGACGAAGCGGGGCATCCACCGGCCGGGCGAACTGTCCGGCGGCGAGCGCCAGCGCGTGGCGCTGGCCCGGGCCCTCGTCACGGAACCGGCCTGCGTGCTGGCCGACGAACCGACCGGCAACCTCGACCACGCGACGGCGCAGGGCATCTTCGACCTGATGCTGGAACTGTCGAAGAACCTCGGCACCGCCTTCGTGATCGTCACGCACGATCCGGAACTGGCCGGCCGCTGCGATCGCATGCTGCGCATGACGGAACACGGCCTGCAGCCGGCTTGAGCCGACATCCCATGTGGATCGACACCCACTGCCACCTCGACGCCCACGAATTCGGCGCGGAATCCGCCGGCATCGCGGGGCGCGCGGCGGCGGCGGGCGTCGGGATGATCGTGATCCCGGCCGTCGAGCGGGGCAATTTCGACGTCGTGCGCGCGCTGGCGGCCGCCGTCCCGAACGCCAGCTATGCGCTGGGCATTCACCCGATCTACGTGCCGCGGGCGACGGACGACGACCTGCTCGAGCTGCGCCGCCAGGCCGAGGCATCGCTGGCCGATCCGCGTTTCGTGGCCATCGGCGAGATCGGCCTGGACTTCTTCATCCCGATGCTGTGCGAACCCGAACTTCGGGCGAAGCAGGAACGCTTCCTGCGCGAGCAGCTGCGCATCGCGCGCGACTTCGGTCTGCCCGTCCTGACCCACGTGCGGCGCTCGCAGGACCAGGTGCTCAAGCACGTGCGCCAGATCCGGCCCCCGGGCGGCATCGCGCACGCCTTCAACGGCAGCTTCCAGCAGGCGCGGGCCTTCATCGACGCGGGCTTCCACCTCGGCTTCGGCGGCGCCATGACCTTTACGCGCGCGCTGCAGATCCGCCGGCTCGCGGCCGACCTGCCGCTCGATGCCATCGTGCTCGAGACGGACGCGCCGGACATCGCGCCGGCCTGGATCCAGCCGGGCCGCAACAGCCCTGAACAATTGCCCGCGATCGGCGCCGTGCTGGCCGGACTGCGCGCCGTCGACGCGGAGGCCGTGCGCGCGGCCACCCACGCCAACGCGCTGGCCGCGCTGCCGCGCCTGGCCGCACTGCGGGCCTGAGCACCGCCCGCGCATGCGGCGCGCATGATGCACATGGGTCGTACCCGGCGCCGATCGCCGCGCCGCGCGACCGTGTGCGCGTCGTCCCGGTTCCCGCCTGTTCGCACCAGCGCATCGCGCGACACCCAGCGGCGCGGCGCGTGCGACCATCCACACGCGCCCAAGTTCGCCCCGGTGCACTCTGACCCAAACCAATCCCGCGCCGGTTGAAGCATGGAAGAATCGATTCTCGTGCCGCACCTGCGGCGTGTTCACGGGAGAGACAGTGGAAAGCGCGAGCGAGTTCCTGCGGGTTCTGCAGCACGAAAAGGTCCTGAGCACCGCGCACCGGCCGTTGCGCCTGCGCCTGGCCCACGGCGGCCAGCTCGCCGAGGACGTGCTGCTGCCCCAGCGGGTGGCCGGGAGCGAAGCGGTCTGCGGCGGCATCGACTACCGCATCGGCTGCCTCGCCAGCAGCCCGCACATCGCGCTCAAGGATCTCATCGCGCTGCCGGCCGAACTCCAGTTCGTCACCGACCGCGGCCAGCTCCGCAGCGTCTGCGGCATCGTCACGGAGGCACGGGCCGGCGACGCCGACGGCGGCCTGGCCGGCTACGAACTGGTGCTGCGCGACGTGTTCGCCGTGATGGAAAAGCGCACTAACAGCCGCGTGTTCCGCTACCAGAACGAGCTCGAGATCGTGCAGGTGCTGTGCGACGAATGGCGCCAATCGAACACGGTGCTGGCCAATGCGTTCGAGCTGGAGCTCGACCCGCTGTTCGACATGCGCCAGTTCCCGCCGCGCGAACAGACGATGCAGTACAACGAATCCGACGCCGCCTTCGTGCGCCGCCTGCTCAAGCGGCGCGGCATCGCGTGGTTGTTCCGGCCGGGCCGCAGCCGCGGCAGCCCCGTCGACCCCGCGCACGACCGCACGCCCGCGCACACGCTGGTGCTGTTCAACGACCCGAACAGCCTGCCGCGCAACGCGGCCGGCACCGTGCGCTACCACCGCGACAGCATGGCCGACGGCCGCGACACCGTCTCTTCCTGGCGCGCCGCGCGCCGCCTGCAGCCGGGCGTCGCCACGCGCCACAGCTGGGACTACAAGAATCCCGACGCCTTTCAATTCATGACGGCCACCGCGCGCAGCAACGTCGACCAGGGCCCCAGCGGCAACACGCTGGCCGCCTCGCTGGACGACTACCTGATCGAAATGCCGCATGCCGGCAACGATGTCGAAGACCATTGGCGCCTGGGCCACGTGCGCATGAGCCGCCACGAATTCGAATCGAAATGCTTCCAGGGCGAGGGCAGCGTGCGCGATTTCTGCGCCGGCCAGTACTTCGCGCTCGAAGGTCATCCCGAAATCGACACCCACCCGGCATCCGAGCGCGACTTCGTGATCACGGAGCTGCACGTCGTGGCCGACAACAACCTGCCGCGCGACCTCGACCGCCACGCGGCGCGCCTGGCCGCCGACCCCGCGCTGAGCGCCTTGCCGCCCCCGCGCGCGGGCGACGGCCAGGCGCGCGTGCGCGTCAGCTTCACCGCCGTGCGGCGCGGGATTCCCATCGTGCCGGCGTACGACCCGCGAACGGACCTGCCGCACCCGCAGCTGCAGAGCGCCATCGTCGTGGGCCCGGCCGGCGAGGACGTCCATTGCGATGCGCTGGGCCGCGTGAAGATCCGCTTCCCGGGCATGCGTTCGGTCGATCATCGCCACGCGCACGGCGCCGGCGCGTCCGGTTCGCCGGCCGATTCGGCCTGGGTCCGCGTGGCCTCGAACTGGGCCGGCAACGGCAACGGCAGCCAGCAGCAGGCCGGCGCGCTGTCGCTGCCGCGCGTGGGCAGCGAGGTGCTGGTGGCGTTCCTCGGGGGCGACCCGGACCGCCCGATCATCCTCGCGCAGCTGTACAACCAGCGCACGGCGCCGCCCGCGTTCAGCCAGACGGGCGCATTGCCGGGCAACCGCTACGTGTCCGGCACGCGCACGCACGAGGTCCAGGGCGCGCGCGGCAACCAGCTGCGCTTCGACGACACGCGCGGCGAGATCAGCGCGCAACTGGCCAGCGACCACGGCACGTCGGAACTGAACCTCGGCTGGATGACGCGCCCCCGCGCCGACGGCAGCGGCACGCCGCGCGGCGAGGGCGCGGAGTTGCGCAGCGACCTCGCCGTCGCGGTGCGCGGCGCCCAGGGCGTCCTGATCAGCGCCGAGGCGAGCCCGCACGCGGAGGGCGGCCAGCTCGACCGCGCAGGCCTGGCCGGCCTCGCCGACGTCATGCAGGGCATCCTCGACGAAGTGGGCAAGCTGGCCGCCGTCCACACGGACGACGAACCGACCGGCAAGCGCCTCGCGGCCCTCGTCGACAAGCTGAAACGCTGGCACGCGGGCAGCAACGTGGCGGAAGGCGCGGCCGGCGGCGGCGAACCCATCCTGGCGGCGACGGCCCCGAACGGCATCATCATCGCCAGCAACGACAGCCTTGCACTGGGCGCGAGCGCCAAGGTGGACGTCGTCAGCGCGGGCGACGCCGAGATCGCGGCCGGCAAGAACATCTTCGTGCGCGCGGCCCGCCGTCTGAGCCTGTTCGCCCACGAGCTGGGCGTGCGGCTCGTCGCGGGCCGCGGCGACATCGTCATCCACACGCACCTGGGCAATATCCAGATCAAATCGGCGGGACGCATCAGCCTCGTCGCCGCCGAGCGCATCGAGCTGGAGGCGCCGGACGTGAAAATCATCGCGCCGGGCGCCCAGACCGACTGGGCGGGCGGCACGGTGACCCAGCAGACGAGCGGCCGCCAGGTGTTCAAGGCCGCCGGCTTCGACCACCTCGGGCCGAGCGGCGCGACGCCGGAGGGCGTCCGGATGCCGACGTCGCACCTGCACACGGACGAATACGTGGTGCTCCGCCACGAGCAGACCGGCAAGCCGGTCCCGAACCAACGCTACCAGGCGACGTTCGAAGACGGCCGCACCGTCACCGGACGCACCGACGCGGAAGGCCGCACCTCGTTGCTGATCGGCGAAATGATCGGCGGCGTGGCGATGACCTTCCTCCCCGACGACGACACCGCCCGCTGACCCGGGCCCGAACCCTTGACCACGGAGCGCGCATGCCAGACCCGACCCGCCCCTTGCCGAACCTCGTCCCGCAGCCGGACGGCAGCTGGACCGGCCGAACCGTCCTGACACCGACCTCGTTCACGACGCGCGGCTTGTTCACGCTGCCGTCGTCGAAGGTCATTCCGGTTATTGTCGTGCCGGGCATCATGGGGACGAATTTGAGGGCGGCGACCAGTCCGGCGAAGAGGGCGAATGAGGTGCTCAGTCCAGGAGAACCGGCGTGGCGGGCGCCGAATGGGACGTTCGAGGGGCTGAATACGGCGCGCCGTTGGAGGAGAATCGATCCATATCGACGTGAAAATATTCTGGATCCGGGCACACTTGAAGTCGACAACCGTGGCGACATCCATTTGCCGCTGGAGGCGCGCAACTATGGCACGACCGAGGCGGAGGTGCGCCAGCGCTGGTGGGGCGAGGTTCATTGGGACTCTTATGGTGCCTTGCTGTATGGCCTGCATGTCGGCCTCAATCATACCTTTGAGATGGATCCACTCGATAATGTGCGCGTGATATGCAGTCACTGGAAAGCCGTAATGGAATGTGATCCAGTGAAGTGGGGAGTGCGCAATATCGACAAACTTACCGAACCTGAACTGGAGAAGTACGCAGGCTATTACTATCCGGTTTATGCCTGTGGTTACAACTGGTTGGATTCCTGCGAGGACTCGGCCAGGTGGCTGCGTCAGCGCATTGAACGCATTATGGCGTTCTGGACTGAGCGCAAGCGCGAATGCAAGCAAGTGATTCTGGTGACTCATTCGATGGGTGGGTTGGTCGCGCGCGCATGTGCAAAACAGATTCCGCACCGCATCTTAGGGGTCATTCACGGCGCGATGCCGGCCCTCGGAGCGCCGGTTTGTTACCGACGTATTGCCTGCGGAACTGAGAAATGGAGCCCAAGTAATAGCGATGTCGATAATGTGAAGGCTGGCTATGTGGCCGAAATTTTGGGTGAAATGCCGAAAGATACTATGGCCGTGATGGCAACATCGCCAGGCGCCTTGCAATTGTTGCCCAACCATCTGTATCCGCAGCCCTGGTTGCACATTTCTCTGGTGAGTCGGATCAATAACAAAGACGTACCACGTGATGTCGTGCATTTACCGGTCGGCAACCCGTACGACATGTATCGGGATTTGGACGCCTGGTATCGGTTGGTCGACCCAGATTTGGTGGATCCCGCGCGCAGATACAAGGGCAAATCGGGCGCTCGCGGAGCCACATGGAAGGCGATTAGTAGCGCTGAAAAATTTCATCGTGAGACGTTGGGCACGTATTACCACCCTAACACATATGCTTTCTACGGCGCCGATCCCGCGCACATGTCTTTCGGAGCGGTTCGATGGGTGGCACGTGATCCGGTTGCCGGTGCAGTTTTTACAGAATCAAATTTGCGCAGCGCCGTTGGCATTGGCTACGACTCCACGGGAGGGCGGCGCGTGCGGGTCGAGGGGCGCACCAATCTTCACTTCGTCCCTGCTCGTCAAGACGTGGCTGGGGACGGTACCGTTCCGCACCAGTCTGGCGCCGGGCCACGCGGAAAAGTCGGTCAGTTATTCGATGTTCGTGGTTTCGACCACCAGGGCGCGTTCAATAATGACGCGGTCCTGTTGCTGACTCATCATCTTATCGTCAAGCTCGTTCAAAAGCTGCCATGAAAGGGACGATGACACATGGGCGGAAAAAACTGGCGGTCCTGCTGTTTGCAGCGGGCTTTGTCGCTGCATGGGCGGCAGGGCAACTACGACGTTCGCGTGACAGGGCCATGGTGACCAATATGATGGGGCAGAAGCAAACGGTATGCGTCGGTCGGTTTTTGGTTGACTTGCCTACGGCGACGGAGTTCAGCCTGTCGGGCGAACGGATTGCCGGCTTTGAAATTGACACGGTCGAGGAGAGCAAAGCTGCGTTCACGGACCGCGTGGCAGCTCGCGAAGCTGAGATCAGGGCACATGACGCAACTGACGACCGTACCGGCGAAGGCGGGATGATAGACGCTCATAACTTACCTGTTCCGAGTCTTTTCGGACGCTCGTTTATCTATGGGCGCAGCCGAGGTTACCTAATGGACGGCGACCGACGCATTGATATGGAGTCGGTATCGGTCGAATCCCATGCGCACTTAAAAGGTCTAAGTTTTACGCTTTCGGCGACAAGTGTTCAAGAAGACAGGGTCAAGGAAGCCGAAGCTTTGTTGGCACGACTACAGGTTCGTGGTGAAAATGAAATTCCTAGTGCGCCGGGCTTCTGTATTTGGCGCGCAGTTTTCGCTGAACCGCTACCTAAGCACAAATCCGAGTGGATAACGCTGCATGTCGGCCTGCCCGGTCATCCTGACGTCGGGATGGCCTTCGGCAGCGCAGCTAGTGCCAGCACGGATAGTACGTTGCTCGAGCGTATCGAACATACTGATGCCGAAGCCAGGATCATTGAGAGGTTAAGAGTGACTAAGCTGCGCTCGGGCAAGCGCAGTATCAATGGTATCGATGGCGAGGAAGAGATCGAGCGTGTACGTGAGTTGAACTTCACGACCGGGTACAGTTTCGTGCGGGAGTCGCAAGGGTCCCCAGACGATTTGTCGCAGCCATATTTGCTGATGAACATGGAAACTGGGACCAATCCACGTCCGGGCGGTAGGCCAGTCAAGTCGAGCTTGGATGAAGACGCAGCGCTTGCGCTGTGGGACTACATCACGTTGTCCATCCGACGTCGGCCGACGCGCGTAATCCCAAGTGTTCACGAATCGAAACCGGTGCCGTTTTCTGACCGGGATTTCTTACAATCGGACAATAATCTGCGTGTGTCAAGCGATGTAATGTCTGATAAACGTGAGTTAGCCGACCGGACAAGGTTCAAGCTGCAAACCACTTGGTCGTTGGCACCCAATTCCATCGCTAAGCTGGTATCGACGTTGCCATGACGCGAACGAGGAAGCGCGGATGGCGTGAGCTTGTTGTCTTGCTCGCAGCTCTCGCCTGTGCGGGTACCTGGGCCGCCAATCACATTCGCAGCGTACGAGACAGAACCGAGGTGGCAAAAATGACGGAAAAGATGAAAACGGTATGTGTCGGACGCTACCTGATCGATGTGCCGAATCAGGCCACCGTAGGCTTATCTCGCGAAATGATATCGGGCTTCACGATTGATGCCGTCCAGGAACCGGAGGCAGTCTTCCGTGAGCGCGTTGCGGAACGTGAAGCGATGATCGGCGCCCGCAAAACAGTGGATTCGGCCCAGCCCGGGGGTATGGTTGAAGCGCGAGATCTGCGCGTGCCGGGGTTGATCGGGCGGACATTCATATATGGCAGAGATCGTACATATGGATTTGAAGGAGGTCGGCGCGTTGATGTCGATTGGGTATCGGTAGAGAGCCACGCGCACCTGGGCGGTCTCAGCTTGACATTGTCAATGAAGTACGCAAGCGAAGACGATGCGAAACTAGCCGAAACTCTACTGGCACAGCTGCGCCTGCGTGACGAGCACGAGATTCCAACCGTACCGGGTTTTTGCATTGAGCAAGCGATCTTTGTTGAACCGTTGCCCTCACACAGCAACGAGCAAGTCGCGATGTCACTCGGCTTGCCTGACCACCCTGATTTATCTCTTGTTTTTTTCAGCTTAGCTGGAGGTAAGCCGGCTCCGGGACTGTTGGCACGCACGGCCGAGGTGGATGCCGCCGCCACCGCGGATGAGCTATTACGTGTGTCGAAGCTTCGTGAAGGCAAACGGAGTGTTAATGGCATCGATGGTGAGGAAGTGTTGGAGCGTGTGCGCGAACTGAATTTCACCACCGGGTACGGCTTTAACTGGGAAGTGTCCGGCACGGATGACAACCTCTTGCGACCATTTCTCTCCCTGGAGTTGCTTACTGGGAACAGTGAGCGACCTGGCGGAAAGCCGGTCGACTCCAGTCTGCACGAGGACGCCGTTCTGGCTCTATGGGACACCATCTCGTCCAGCATCCGCCTACGCAAGGCTGATGCGCCGCCGTCGAACGATCCGTCATCCGAACCGCCGGGTCCGAAGCTGGGTGCGTTGGCAACTGCCGGAGAAATTTGTCCGCAGTCGGGTTGGTGGAAGTGCCGCGAAGGCGGCCCCGGCGTGGATGTCCAGGGCGGTTCCGTCCAGTGGATCCGCAAGGGCGACCGCATGCCGCAGGCGCTGCTTCTGCCGCGCCAGACTATGTGGCAGAAGTTGCGGGGTCTCCAGCCAAGCATCGAACCTTCACAGCTGACTACCTGGAAGCTGGTCGACAAGCGTCTGCGCCCGCGTACGCCGACTTTGGTAGCACTCGCCTCGCCTGGGCCGGTCATGGTCATCGCGGACGCGCCGGCCGATGCCGGTCCGGCGGTAGCCCTCGGTACGAATGTGAGAACTGGGGAAGTGTGCCCGGCGAGCGGCTGGTGGCGCTGCGGGGAGGCGCATGCCCTTGATGGGACGCGCTGGTTCCCGCGCGGTAGTACGCTCCCAGCCGCGACCTTTCAGATACCAGCGGGCATGTTCGGTCGCTCTGCCGGTCCCGAAGTGATTCAGCGTCGCAGCACGTGGCAACTGATGCGTCTAGCCGAGGCAGAAGGCGTCGCGCTTCTCGCGGATGCCGGAAAGGAAGGACTGGACGGTGCTGCTCGTCCGGCGGACGGCCCCTCGACGCTCGCGTGAGCGGATAGTGCGTTTGGACACCTTCTGAACGGATGACAGTGATGAGCCAGTCAAGAATGCTCGGATGGCGGTCGACTATCGTACTGTTCGTATCGCTGGCCTGTGCCGGAACCTGGGCTGCTGGCGAGGTCCGGAGCATACGGGACAGATCCGAGGTGGAGAAAATGACGGAAAAGATGAAGACGATTTGCGTTGGACGTTTTTTGGTCGACGTGCCATCTCAGGCAGAAGTCAGTCTGTCGCGTGAGATGATGGACGGATTCGACATCGATACCGTCGAAGAAGATGAAGCGTCGTTCCGCAAACGCGTCGCTGCGCGCGAGGCCGAGATTACGGCGCAAGACGGCATGGTCGCGGCCCGTGATCTGCAGGTGCCCGGCATGATTGGGCGTCTATTCATTCACGGGCGCACACGCAGCTATTCGATGGAAGGCAGCCGGCGCGTTGACGACGAGTGGGTATCAGTCGGCGCATACGCGCATTTGGACGGCGTGAGTTTTTCGCTGTCGATGCAGTACGCGGACGTGCCCGATGGGCGTACAGCGGAAGCCTTGCTGGCACGGCTACGTCTGCGTGGGGAGACCGAAATTCCATCCGTTCCGGGATTTTGTATCGGACGCGCCATCTTCACGGACCCGCTGCCTCCTCATAAAACGGAGCATATCGCAATGCATGTTGGGTTCCGGGATCACCCGGATGTGGCCCTCGCATTGGCCAGCCTGCCCGGCGGCGGCAGGGATCGAAGCCTGCTTGGGCGTTTCGCGGACATGGACACCGAAGCCAGTGCCGACGAGTTGCTGCGTGTGACCAAGCTAAGGATAGGGAAGCGCCGCATCAATGGCATCAATGGGGAAGAAGTTCTTGAGCGGATCCGCGAGCAAAATTTCGCATCCACGTATGGCTTCACGTGGGAAACGCAGGGCGCGCGAGGGGACCTGCTGCATCCGTTCTTGTCGCTGGAACTACAAGGCGGAATCAGTCCACGTCCGGGCGGTAAGCCTGTCGAAACCAGCTTGCACGAAGATGCCGTGCTGGCGCTGTGGGACCGGATCTCATCGACCATTCGTCCCAGGCCGGTCACGCCAACGAATTATCACCCTCCGCTTGACATGTCCATAGCCGGCAACCCCGACCACGCATGATCTCCCGCCCACCGTAACTCTGCCACCGAGTGACAGTCCACCATGCGCAGCTTCATCCTGGGCTTCGTCACCGGCGTCACCTGCCTGCAAACCGCCGCAGCGTTGCCATCGACGAACCGGATGGCCGCCTGCGTCGCCGCCGCCATGCTCCTGGTGCTGACCTGCGCCCGCACGCTCCGCCACCCGGCGGCGCGGATCGCGGCCGGCGCCGCCGCCGGCCTGCTGGCCGGTTTCGCCTGGGCGGCATTGCTGGCCCAGACCGCGCTGGCCCCATCGCTCGCACCGCGCGACGAAGGGCGCGACCTGCAGGTCGTGGGCATCGTCGAGACGCTGCCCTACCGCTTCGAGCAGGGCGTGCGCTTCAACTTTCATGTCGAGCGCAGCCTCGACGCGGGCGTGCGCGTGCCGCCGCACGTCGCGCTGTCGTGGTATGCGGGCCGGTACGGCGCACGCCAGGCCGTCGGCGACGTCCAGCCGGGCCAGCGCTGGCAATTGACGGTCCGGCTGCAGCGCCCGCACGGCAACGCGAATCCGGGCGGCTTCGATTACGAGGCCTGGCTGCTGGAGCAGGGTGTGCGCGCCACCGGTTATGTCCGCGCCGGCAGCGGCAACGCACTGCGGGACGCGTTCGTGGCCAGTCCCGGCGTCGTCGTCGAGCGCGCGCGGGCGGCGCTGCGCTCGCGCATCCAGCGCGCGCTCGCGGGACGCACGTACGCCGGCGTCATCGTGGCGCTCGTGATCGGCGACCAGCGCGGCATCGACCAGGCCGACTGGCAGGTGTTCAACCGCACCGGCATCGGCCACCTCATTTCGATCTCCGGGCTGCACATCACGATGATCGCCGGCCTGGCCGCATGGGCCGCGTCCGCGCTGTGGCGGCGGTCGTTCTTCACCGATGCGCGCCTGCCGCTGCGGCTGCCCGCACAGAAGGCGGCGGCGCTGGCCGGGGCCACCGTGGCGCTGCTGTACGTGCTGCTGGCCGGTTTCGGCGTGCCGGCGCAGCGCACGCTGTACATGCTGTCCGTCGTCGCGCTGGCGCTGTGGATGGGGCGACTGGCGGCCGTGTCGCACGTGCTGTGCGCGGCGCTCGGCGTCGTCGTGCTGCTCGATCCGTGGGCCGTGCTGTGGCCGGGGTTCTGGCTGTCGTTCGGCGCCGTCGCAGTGATCCTGTTCGCGGGACATGGCCGGGTCGGGCCGGCGCCCTCCGGGCCACGCGGCGCGCTGCTGCTGGCAGGGCGCACGCAATGGGCCGTCACGGCCGGGCTGGTACCGCTGACGCTGCTGCTGTTCGGCCAGGTGTCCATCGTCAGCCCGCTCGCGAACGCGGTGGCGATCCCGCTCGTCAGCTTCGTCGTGACGCCGCTCGCGCTGGCCGGCAGCCTGCTGCCCGGGCCGCCGGGCGACTGGCTGCTCCTGCTGGCGCACGGGGCCGTCGCGCTGCTCGCCGCGCTGCTGCGGTTCATGGCCGGCTGGCCCGGCGCCGTGTGGCGTGCGCCGGCGCCGCAGGCGTGGGTGTTCGTGCTGGGGCTGGGCGGCACGCTGTGGATGCTGATGCCGCGCGGCTGGCCGCACCGCTGGGCCGGCGCCGCCGCGTTGCTGCCGATGCTGCTGCAGGCGCCCGAGCATCCGCGCGCCGGCGCATTTCGGGTGATGGCGTTCGACGTGGGGCAGGGGATGGCGCTGCTCGTCGAAACCGCCGGTCACCGGCTGCTGTACGACACGGGCCCCGCGTACGCGCCGGGCGCGAACGCCGGCAGCCGCGTGCTGCTGCCTTACCTGCGGATGCGCGGCATCGGTGAGCTCGACGGAATAGTCATCAGCCACAGCGATACCGACCATACCGGCGGCGCGCTGGCCGTGCTGGGCGAGCAGGAAGTAGGCTGGGTGGCCTCCTCGCTGGCCAAGGGGCATCCGATCGTGCGCGTGGCGCGGCGTCACCTGCATTGCGCAGCCGGTCAGCACTGGGAATGGGACGGCGTGCGCTTCGAGATGCTGCATCCGGCCGCATCGAGCTACGCGGAGCCTGGCATGAAGGCGAACGCCCGCAGCTGCACGCTGCGCATCACGAACGGCCACACGGCGATCCTGTTGGCCGGCGATATCGAGGCGGCGCAGGAAACGCGCCTGGTGCTGGATGGTGCCGAGCGGCTGCGCGCCGACGTCTTGCTGGCGCCGCACCACGGCAGTGGGACCTCGTCGACCCGGGCATTCCTGCAGGCGGTGCATCCGTCGGTCGGTGTGTTCCAGGTCGGGTGGAGAAATCGCTTCCATCACCCGAAAGCGGAGGTATATGCGCGCTATGGGGAGTTCGGCATTCGCCGCATACGTACCGACGAGGCGGGTGCTGTGACGCTGGATTTCGGCACGGCGGTCGAAGTCGCGTCCTGGCGCGCCGATCGGGCACGCTACTGGCACGACCGCTAGCCGCAATGTCAAGCAAGTTAACTTTGCTAAAGTTTAATAGTAATATCGCCAAGGTAAATTTTGATGACTCAACGGGAAAGCGAAACAGCGTGGCGAAAGACTATTGTGGGTATCACACGGAAAAGGCTGCGAACTGGAATTGTCTATCTTGCGGTTCGCTCTTGTGCCAGGAATGTTTCCCGGCCGCCCCCGAGCCCATGCGCCGGCCGTACTGCACCCTGTGCGGCGGCAACATGCATCATCTTGGCGTCGCTAATTCGCTGCCGCCGTTCTGGTCGCAAATGCCGCGTTTCTTTGCCTACCCGTTCTCCGTGAACGGCGGGATCTTCCTCGCTTTGCTCGCGGCGCTGACCATCGCATCGGTAAAACTGTTCGACCCGTCCGGCCTCCTGGTCTTGTTACCGATCTTTATTCTCGGTTCTCTGGCCATCCGGCAGGGCTTACGCGTGATTGAATTTTGCAGCCAGGGGAAGTCGCGACCGCCCAGCATCCCCGATTTATTTGACGGCAATCCCACGACGCTCAAGATGCTCGGCCTGATACTCGCCTACAGCATGTTGGTGCGCTCGCTGGGCCATCTCGGCTGGTTCGGGCTCGGAGCGATTGTTTGCTTGTCGGGTCTGCTGCCGGCCAGCATCATGCTGCTTGCGGTCCACGGGTCGTTGCGGGAGGCTTTGAGTCCGGTCCAGGTCATTCAGTTGGCAGTGCGCACGGGCTGGTCGTATCTCGGCCTGGTGTTGGTATTGATCACTACGGCGCAAGGGCCGAATCGGGTGATCGCGCTGTTGCCTGCCGCGACACTCAGGCAGTTGTCGGAACACAGTCCCCATGTGTTGCTGGTGATGTTCGTCGTCAGCACCGCCTATTTCAATATGGTCATGGGCGCGATGATGGGCTACCTGTTGTTTCAGCACCACCAAGACCTGGGTATCGTGCCCGACGACGAGCATGCAACGGCGCCAGCCGACAAGCGCGCGCTGGATCTGGCGCGCGCGGTGATCCTCGTGCGGGAGTCGCGTTACGAGGACGCTTTACGGCATATGGCTGGCATGGTCGCCGACTACCCGAACGACATTCCGGTGCTGGAGTACCACCATAAGCTGCTGTGCGAATTGGGCGGCGATCCGGAGCGGGTCGTGCAACATACGGAGCGCTACCTGAATGCCATGGTCGGCGCGCAGCGCAAGAGCAGCCTGGTTGGCGCCCTGGAAGCGGCACGCCGCGTCGTACCGCACTACCGGCCGGGGAGCATTGCCGTGCGCAGGGCGCTGGCCGAGGAATATTTTCTCCAGAGGCAATTCAAGCCAGCGATCGCACTGATTGGCATGCTGCACAAGGAGGCTCCCACGAGCGACGAGCTCCCGGCAGCCTACTATCTGCTGGCGCGCATTTACTCGGAAGGCGTGCGCGACGATGCCAAGGCCGTCATGGTCCTTGATTTCCTGCTGAAGCACTTTCCCGGCCACGCGATGACGGGCGAGATCGAGAAATACCGCAAGGTGATCCTGTCGCTCGGCAAGACCGATCAACCTGGGGCGTGCGCTGCCACCTGACGGGCCTCTTCCGAATCGGGAAAGCGTGCCCGCAGCTGCTCGCGGTAGCGGTGCGCTTGCGCCGTCAGCGCTGCCTTGGCCGACAGGTTGGCGGCCGCCTGCAGAATTCTTGGCATCGCCTCTTGCCGGCATTGGCTGGCCAGGAGACGGTCGACCACGAAGGCGAGCGGCTTGATGTGCTCGACCCGTCCGAGGCGCTGCGCCAGCACGAGCGACACCGATTCCGTCAATGCTGGCGCATCGCCACCGATCCTGACGTATTCATGCGCCACTTCTTCGATCAGGGTCTGTAGCGCCGGGTAACGTGGGGTGTTGCCGGCCTGCTTGAACAAGATGTGCACGGCCCGGTGATATTCCCGGCTCGAGGGGGAGATCTTCACGACGCCATACCAGGTGCGCCAGGCCCGGGCATCGCGCGGATGTGCCTTCAGTAGCCGTTCAGCCGCCTGGCGCGCGGCATCCAGCTTCATCGCTACAACCAGTTCCTGTATCTGGTGCTGCGCCGACTTGAACGGGGCATCGTGGTCGGTCTTCTCGACATAATCGCGGTTCACCTTGAGGCCGAAGCGCATCCACAGGGCAAGCAGCCCGAAGCCAAACAACAGTCCGCCAGTATGGGCCCAGTGTGCCACACCGTCCTCGCCGTACCGCGCTCCCAGCAATTCATAGCCGACCCAGACCGGCAAGACGATGAGTGCCGGCGCACGCACGTGTCCGCTGAAAAAAATCACGTTATAGAAAAAGCTGATTCTTTTCAAACCGTAGAGGGCGATATACATGCCCATCAATCCGGATATGGCGCCCGAGGCGCCCAATACACTGTTGTTGGTTCCAAGTTCCGACACCCAATACAGCAAAGTGCCACCCAACCCGCTGCACAGGTAGAGCAGCAGGAAAATGCCACGCCCGACCGCGATCTCCAGTGCAAAGCCGAACAGGAACAGGAAGACCATGTTCCCCAGCAGGTGCATGACGCTTCCGTGCAAAAACATGCTGGTGATCCAAGTGATTGGCCGCGCGTCCCGAGCGTTGAATGCGTAGGCCCGGTCGCTGAGGTCATTGACCAAGGCTTCGAACCGGCTGCGGTTCGCGCGCCACTGCGGGTCGCCGTCCAGTTCCTGATGCAAGGCCCGCGCGAATGCCGGATCGTAGGCCGCATGGTGGAATTGTGCATCGCGTTGCCATGTTGCCTGCTGCAGATTCTCGGTATCGGTATCGGTATCGGTATCGGTATCGACGTTCTGGTCGATATCTTGCGGCTGTTCGCGGCCGGTGCGGTTCAGGTAATCGTGAAATGGCTGTTGCTCGCGCTCGAACAGGCCGGATTCCACGTACCATTGGTAGGACTGCTCCACTCGTTGCGGGTCCTTGCCTTGGTAGACGAAGAACACCAGCACGTTGATGATGATGAGCAGAAGGGTTGCCAGCGGCGGATTCTTCCAATCGGGCCGGTTTTCTACGGGGACGATGAGCATCGGGTTTCCTCAAGCTCGATATTTGTTGTCGTTAGGGAACAGATGCGAATCTTACATGCCTTTCATAAGTACGGTGCCAAAATAGTACGGAGCGTTGGCGTATCGATGATCCCGACATCTCGATCTCCGGGCTGCACATCACGATGATCGCCGGCCTGGCCGCATGGGCCGCGTCCGCGCTGTGGCGGCGGTCGTTCTTCACCGATGCGCGCCTGCCGCTGCTGCTGCCGGCGCAGAAGGCGGCGGCGCTGGCCGGGGCCGCCGTGGCGCTGCTGTACGTACTGCTGGCCGGTTTCGGCGTGCCGGCGCAGCGCACGCTGTACATGCTGTCCGTCGTCGCGCTGGCGCTGTGGATGGGGCGCCTGGCGGCCGTGTCGCACGTGCTGTGCGCGGCGCTCGGCGTCGTCGTGCTGCTCGATCCGTGGGCCGTGCTGTGGCCGGGGTTCTGGCTGTCGTTCGGCGCCGTCGCAGTGATCCTGTTCGCGGGACATGGCCGGGTCGGGCCGGCGCCCTCCGGGCCACGCGGCGCGCTGCTGCTGGCAGGGCGCACGCAATGGGCCGTCACGGCCGGGCTGGTGCCGCTGACGCTGCTGCTGTTCGGCCAGGTGTCGATCGTCAGCCCGCTCGCGAACGCGGTGGCGATCCCGCTCGTCAGCTTCGTCGTGACGCCGCTCGCTCTGGCCGGCAGCCTGCTGCCCGGGCCGCCGGGCGACTGGCTGCTCCTGATGGCGCACGGGGCCGTCGCGCTGCTCGCCGCGCTGCTGCGGTTCATGGCCGGCTGGCCCGGCGCCGTGTGGAGCGCGCCGGCGCCGCAGGCGTGGGTGTTCGTGCTGGGGCTGGGCGGGACGCTGTGGATGCTGATGCCGCGCGGCTGGCCGCACCGCTGGGCCGGCGCGGCGGCGTTGCTGCCGATGCTGCTGCAGGTCCCCGACCATCCGCGCGCCGGCGCATTTCGGGTGACGGCCTTCGACGTGGGACAGGGGATGGCGCTGCTCGTCGAGACGGCGCGGCACCGGCTCGTGTACGACACCGGCCCCGCGTACGCGCCCGGCGCGGACGGCGGCAGCCGCGTGATCCTGCCGTACCTGCGCATGCGCGGCGTGGCGGCGCTCGACGGCATCGTGATCAGCCACGCCGACACCGACCACACCGGCGGCGCGCTGGCGCTGCTGGAGGGCGTCGACGCCGGCTGGCTCGCGTCGTCGCTGCCCGACGGTCACCCGATCGTGCGCGCGGCGCGGCATCACGTGCGCTGCGTCGCCGGCCAGCATTGGGAATGGGATGGCGTCATGTTCGACATGCTGCACCCGACGGCGGCCAGTTACGGCGACGAGGGCCTGAAGACCAATGCGCGCAGTTGCACGCTCCGGGTCGGCAATGGCCGGCGCACCGTGCTGCTGGCCGGCGACATCGAAGCGGCGCAGGAGGCGGCGCTGCTCGAGCGCGCGCGCGACCGCCTGCGCGCGGACGTCCTGCTGGCGCCGCACCACGGCAGCGGCACGTCGTCCACGCCGGCCTTCCTGCAGGCGGTACGGCCCGAGGTCGCGATCTTCCAGGTGGGATATCGCAATCGTTTCCACCACCCCAAGGCCGAGGTGTATGCACGCTACGGCATGCTCGGCGCGCAGCGTTTGCGTACCGACGACGCCGGCGCGTTGACGCTGGATTTGGACGCCGCCGTCGACTGGCGCGGCTATCGCCGCGAGCATGCGCGCTACTGGTACGGCCGTTAGTCAGGCCGCGCGCGGCAGCGTGATGGTCATCCGCAGCCCGCCCTCGGCGCGGTTCGCGGCCGAGATGCGGCCGCCGTGCGTCTCGACGACGCGCTTGGCGATGGCGAGGCCGAGGCCATGGCCGTCGACGTTGTTGCGCGTGGGGTTGGAGCGGAAGAAGGGTTCGAACACGTCGCCCAGGTGTTCCGGGGCGATGCCGGGACCCTGGTCCAGGACTTCGATGTGAACGAGGCCGCCGTCCGGATGGACGCGCACGTCCACGCGTCCGCCCGCGCCGTGCTTGACGGCGTTGCGCACGATGTTCTCGACGGCGCTCCACAACAGGTCCGGCGCGCCGCGCACGGTGACGGGTTCCGGCGCGTCGACCTCGATGGCCGCGCCGGCCTCGAAGCGGGCGTCGTCGGCGATCTGGTCGACCATCTCGACGACGTCGACGGCTTCCGCCGCAGGCAGCGACGTCGCGGCTTCCAGGCGCGACAGCGTCAACAGCTCGCCGACGAGGCGGTCCATGCGCACGCTCTCCCGTTCGATGCGTTCCAGCGAGGCCTGCACGCGCTCGGGCTGCTGGTGCGCGAGGCCGATGGCCGCCTGCAGGCGCGCGAGCGGCGAGCGCAGTTCGTGCGAGACGTCGTGCAGCAGGCGGCGCTGGCCTTCCATCAGCGCGCGCAGCTGGGCGCTCATGCGGTCGAAATCGTGGCCCAGTTCCGCCAGTTCGTCGCCGATCAGGCGCGGTCCGGCGTGGGCGAACTTGGGCGCGAGGTCGCCGGCCGCGGCGGCGTCGAAGGCGCGCTGCAGGGCGCGGATCGGGCGCGAGAAGTACCAGGCGAGGAGGGCGGCGAACAGCAGGCTCGCGAGGGTGGCGGCGATGCTCGGCAGCCAGGGTCCCATGTGGCGCCCGAATTCCGGCGGCAGGCCGAACCAGCCGCGACCCGGGCCGCCGGGACCGTCGGGACCACCCGGTCCGGCCGGGCCCCCGGGTCCACCGGGGCCGCCGTCCATCCTCGGGCCGGGGCCGTCCCGGCCGCCGTCGCGGGGGCCGCCGTCCGGCGGTCCGGCAGGCCCCGGCCCGGGGCCGAATCCGCGCGGCCCTAGGCCGTCCATGCCCGGCGGATGCCAGGCGCGCGAGGCGAAGGCGACGTAGCTGCGGCCGTCTTCGCCCGTGAGGCGGGCGACGGCGTGCGTCGGGCCATCGCCGTTCAGGCTGCGCATCACTTCATCGCGCAGCTTGGCGGACACGGGCCGGTCGAGCAGCTCGTGGCCCTGTTCGTCGAGCACGTACAGGCGCATGCGGTGGCTGGTGGCGGCCAGGTCGCGCAGGGCGTCGATGCCGCCGTGCTTGAGCGTGGCGGCCGCGGCATCCAGCATGATCGTGGCGGGCGGGCTCGCGTCCAGCGTCGGGTCGCCGTTGCGATGGCGCGCCTGGTCGCGCAGCCACAACGTGCCGCCGATGCCGGCCGTGGCGGCGACCTGGGCCAGCAGGATGGACAGGAAGAACTTCCAGAACAGCCGGCCCATCGCTACTCGCGGATCAGCTGGTAGCCGAGACGGTAGACGGTCTGCAGGCAGGAGCGGCCGTCGGACAGCGTGCCCAGTTTGTGGCGCAGGCTCGAGAGGTGCACGTCGATGTTGCGGTCGAAGCGGGCCAGCGGGCGCCCGAGTCCCTGCTCGGACAGGTCGTTCTTGCTGACGGGCCGGCCGGCGTTGCGGGCCAGGACTTCGAGCAGGTTGAATTCGGTGCTGGTCAGTTCCAGCGGCCGGCCGTCCCACGTGGCGCGGCGCTGTTCCGGCAGCATGGTCAGCTTGCCGACCGTGAGCGTGATGCCGGGGCCGTCGTTCGGCGAGCCTTGCGTGCGGCGCAGGATGGCGCGCACACGTGCCGTGAGCTCGCGCGGCGTGCAGGGCTTGGTGACGTAGTCGTCGGCGCCCAGTTCCAGGCCGAGGATGCGGTCGGCGTCGTCGCCGCGGCCGGTCAGCATCAGGATCGGCATGCGGCTGGCGGCGCGGATGCGGCGCAGGGTCTCGATGCCGTTCATGCGCGGCATCATCACGTCGAGGATGGCGATGGCGAACTGGCCGGTGAGGGCTTCGCGCGCGCCCGCCTCGCCGTCGTGGGCGCAGGCGACCCGAAAGCCTTCCTGTTCCAGGTATTCGGAGAACATGCCGGTGAGTTCGGTGTCGTCGTCGATGAGCAGGACTTGGTTCATGGTCGCATCTTAGCGCAGGGCGGCGGCGGCGGCCACGGCAGGCGGGTTCTCTTTACTTCGTTTTACATGGCGACAACACCGTTTAACGCGAGGGAATCCGAGAATGGGATCTCCAAACAAAAAAGGATGACCGACATGAAACTCACGAGCCTTTCCACGGCGGCCGCGCTGCTCGCCGCCTCCCTCGCCACCACCTGCGTCACGCCGGCCTGCGCGGCCGCCGAATCCGACGCGCCCCCGGCCGCCGGCCGCCCGGCGCCGGACGGCGACCACGAGCGCGGCCCGCGCGGCCCACGCGGCCACGGTCCGGAAGAATTCGGTTTCGGCGGCCACGGACCCGGCGCGCCGGGTCCGGACATGCCGTTCGGCCCGATGATGGCGCTGCACGGCCTGAAGCTCACGGAAGCGCAGCAGGACAAGGTGTTCGCGATCCTGTACGCCCAGGCGCCGCAACACCGCGAGCACGGCAAGGCGATGCGCAAGGCGCACGAAGCGTTGCGCGACCTGGGCCATGCGGACAAGTTCGACGACGCCAAGGCCGGCGCGGCGGCGCGCGAGCTGGGTCAGGCGGTGGCGGCCGACGCCCTGCTGCGGGCGCACACGGAAGCCCAGGTGCTGGCCGTGCTGACGCCGGAGCAGCGCGCACAGCTGCGCCAGCGCCGCATGCGCCGGCACGACGGCGGCGAACGTCCGGACGGCCCGCCGGAGCGCCGCTGAGCCGCCGCGTGTAGGCGTTTCCCTCTAAACCCGGGGAGATATTGACATTACAATGGGCCTCGTTTCGACTCGGCGCCGCCGCGCCATGCCCTTTTCGATGGCCCATCCATTACTCCATTTCACCCACGGGAACAGCTATCCGGCGGGATCGTACGGCCGCCTGCTCGACGAGTTGCGGCGCGATTTCGACGTGCGCACGACGGATATGCTGGGGCACGATCCCCGCTATCCCGTGCGCGACAACTGGCACACGCTGATCGACGAACTGATCGCGCAACTGGAGGCGTATGGCCAGCCCGCGATCCTCGTCGGACACTCGCTGGGCGGCGCCGTCGGCATGCTGGCGGCGCACCGGCGGCCGGATCTCGCGCGCTGCGTGGTGATGCTCGATTCGCCCGTCGTCGCGGGCTGGCGCGCGGGCGTCTGGCGCGTCGTGAAGGCGCTGGGGCTGCGCGAGCGGCTGTCGCCGGGCGCGATCGCGCGGCGCCGGCGCAACGTGTGGCCGTCGCGCGCGGACGCCTACGCGCACTTCATCGCGAAGCCCATCTTCCAGGCCTGGGCGCCGGGCGCGCTGGACGATTATCTCGACCACGGCTTGGCGCCGCACCCGGACGGCGTGCAACTGCGCTTCGACCGCGACGTCGAGGCCGCGATCTACAGCACGCTGCCGCACGACATGGAGCGCGTGCTGCGTGCGCCGTTTCCCGTGCCGGTGGGCTTTATCGCGGGTACGGATTCGGAGGAATTGCGCCAGGCGGGCCTCGCCGGCACGCGCCGGCTCGTGGGCGACAACTTCGCCACCATCGAGGGCACGCACCTGTACCCGATGGAGAAACCGCAGCTGACGGCCGATTTGACGCGCGCGATGATCGCGCGGCTGTTGGCCCAGGCCGACGAAAAAGGGGGCCGGGCGGCGGCGCTTTTCGCCTAGCCTGTGGCACTTTCGCGTAGAATTGCGGGTTTGTTATTCCCCTTTTTTGAGAAGAAGCCCAGCGATGAGTATCAAGAGCGACAAATGGATACGCCGGATGGCGGACGAACACCGCATGATCGAACCGTTCTCGCCGAAACAGGTGCGCGAAACGGACGGCCGCAAGATCATTTCGTGGGGCACGTCGTCGTACGGTTACGACATTCGCTGCGCCGACGAATTCAAGGTGTTCACGAACATCAACAGCACGATCGTCGACCCGAAGAACTTCGATTCGAATTCGTTCGTCGACGTGAAGAGCGACGTTTGCATCATCCCGCCGAATTCGTTCGCGCTGGCCCGCACGATCGAATACTTCCGCATCCCGCGCAACGTGCTGACCGTCTGCCTGGGCAAATCGACGTATGCCCGCTGCGGCATCATCGTCAACGTGACGCCGTTCGAGCCGGAATGGGAAGGCTATGTCACGCTGGAGTTCTCGAACACGACGCCGCTGCCGGCCAAGATCTACGCGGGCGAAGGCTGCGCGCAGGTGCTGTTCTTCGAGAGCGACGAGATCTGCGAGACGTCGTACAAGGACCGCGGCGGCAAGTACCAGGGCCAGCATGGGGTGACGTTGCCGAAGACGTAATGGTTGCCGGCGGACGTCGTTCCGCACACGGGTGACAGTACAAAGGGGGCTGCGGCCCCCTTTGCCGTCGATGTCCGTGGCGGCGCCCGCCGGCTCAGCCGATGGCACGCCGCCCGTTCGGATTGATGCGGCGGTCGCTCAAGCCGTAGCGATGTTCGACGCCGGTATAGGCCACCTGTCCGGCTCCCTGCTCGCCGAACGCGGCGTCGAGCGTGGCCCCGCCGTGCAGCCGGCTGCGTTCGTAGATCTGGCGCACGATGGTGCCCGCGGTATCGCGCGCGCCGAGACCGAACGACAGCCCGAGGGCCAGTGCGACGGCACCCACCACGGCCACGAACAGCGCGGTGACGAGGGCGCTCGCGACGCCGATCTGGTTGATCGCGATGAGGATGGCGAACGCCCACACGGCCCATTTGGCGGCCAGGGCGAGGGCGTCGGCGTTGCCGACCTGGGCGCGGGCGGCGGCGCGGTTCACGAGTTCGCCCAACGCATTGGCGGCCATGCCGCCGATGACGAGCACGACGACTGCCACCGCCAGGTTAGGCAGCCACAACAGCAACTGCTGGAACACCTGCGACACGGCCGGGACGCCGAGCGCGTCGAACGCGGCCACGAGGGCGATCAGGCGCACGAACCATTTGACGATCAGGCCCAGCATGGCGGAGGGTTCGCGCTTGAGCGTGCGGGCCATGCCCGCGAGCCCGGCGCGCTCGGCCAGGCCGTCGAAGTGGACGGCGCGCAGCACGGCCACGAGCAGCCGCGCGATCAGCGCCGCGACGATCCAGCCGATCGCGAGAATGACGAGAAAGCCGAGGATGCGGGGCACGGCCGCGAACAGGAGGTTGACGGCAGCGGCGAGCGAGGCCATCAGGGAAGTTCCCCAATCGGTAAATTGCGGATTCATGACATCCTCCGAGGGAAGGCGTGATTGACCTGCAATTTGACCGCCTGCATGGTGGACGGTTCGGGCATCGTCGTTGTCGACAACGGACGATTGCGCCCCGTCAAACGTACGAAAAAAAGCCCGGAGCGCTCCGGGCTTGCAGTCGCGGTGTCGCGCGGTCAGTCCTGCCTGACGCAATCCACGAAATATCCCAGCTTGCCGTCGATCTCGCGCTTGACGAGCCCGTGCACGTCCGTCTCGAACCCGGGGAAGCGCTCGTTGAAATCGCGCGCGAAGCGCAGGTAGTCGACGATGGTCTTGTTGAAGCGCTCGCCCGGAATGAGCAGCGGAATGCCCGGCGGATAAGGCGTCAGCAGGATCGCCGTGATGCGGCCCTCGAGGTCCTCGATCGCCACGCGCTCGATCTCGCGGTGCGCCATCTTCGCGAACGCGTCCGACGGCTTCATCGCCGGGATCATGTCCGACAAATACATCTCGGTCGTCAGGCGGGCGACGTCGCGCGACTTGTAGAAGTCGTGGATCTGCTGGCACAGGTCGCGCAGGCCCCACGATTCGTAGCGCGGGTTCGCGGCCGTGAACTCGGGCATGATGCGCCACATCGGCTGGTTGCGGTCGTAGTCGTCCTTGAACTGCTGCAGGGCGGTGACGAGCGTGTTCCAGCGGCCCTTCGTGATGCCGATCGTGAACATGATGAAGAACGAGTACAGGCCGCACTTCTCGATGATCACGCCGTGTTCGGCCAGGTACTTGGTGACGATCGACGCCGGGATGCCCGAGTCGCCGAACGAGCCGTCCAGCGACAGGCCCGGGGTGACGACCGTCGCCTTGATCGGGTCGAGCATGTTGAAGCCTTCGGCCAGCTTGCCGAAGCCGTGCCAGTCGTCCTCGGCGTGGATCATCCAGTCGGCCTGCGTGCCGATGCCTTCCTCGCTCGTGACTTGCGGACCCCAGACCTTGAACCACCAGTCGGCGCCGTAGTCCTCGTCGACCTTCTGCATCGCGCGGCGGAAGTCCAGCGCTTCGTAGATCGATTCCTCGACGAGCGCGGTGCCGCCCGGCGCCTCCATCATCGCGGCGGCGACGTCGCACGAGGCGATGATCGAATACTGCGGCGACGTCGACGTGTGCATCAGGTAGGCTTCGTTGAACGCGTCCTGGTCGAGGGCGACGGTCTCGGATTCGCGCACGAGCACCTGCGACGCCTGCGACAGGCCGGCGAGCAGCTTGTGCGTGGACTGCGTCGAGAAGATCATCGACTGCTTGGCGCGCGGGCGGTCGCGGCCGATCGCGTGCATGTTGCGGTAGAAGTCGTGGAACGTGGCGTGCGGCAGCCAGGCTTCGTCGAAGTGCAGCGTGTCGATCTCGCCGTCCAGCAGTTCGCGCAGGGTCTCCACGTTGTACACGACGCCGTCGTACGTGGACTGCGTGAGCGTGAGGATGCGCGGCTTCTTGTTCTTGGCCTCGCGCGCGAACGGGTTCGCCTCGATCTTCTTGCGGATCGACTCCGGCGAGAATTCGGCCAGCGGGATCGGGCCGATGATGCCGAGGTTGTTCCGGGTCGGCATCAGGAACACGGGGATCGCGCCGCACATGATGATCGAGTGCAGGATCGATTTATGGCAGTTGCGGTCGACGACCACGATGTCGCCCGGCGCCACCGTCGAATGCCACACCATCTTGTTCGACGTCGACGTGCCGTTGGTGACGAAGTAGCAGTGGTCGGCGTTGTAGATGCGGGCGGCGTTGCGTTCCGACTTGGCGACGGGACCCGTGTGGTCCAGCAGCTGGCCCAGTTCCTCGACGGCGTTGCAGACGTCGGCGCGCAGCATGTTCTCGCCGAAGAACTGGTGGAACATCTGGCCGATCGGCGACTTGAGGAAGGCCACGCCGCCCGAGTGGCCGGGGCAGTGCCAGGAATAGGAGCCGTCGTTGGCGTAGTGGACCAGGGCGCGGAAGAACGGCGGCGCCAGGCTGTCCAGGTAGGCTTTCGCTTCGCGGATGATGTGGCGCGCGACGAATTCCGGCGTGTCCTCGAACATGTGGATGAAGCCGTGCAGCTCCTTCAGGATGTCGTTCGGGATGTGGCGGCTCGTGCGGGTCTCGCCGTAGATGTAGATCGGGATGTCCGAGTTCTTGTGGCGGATCTCCTGCACGAAGGCGCGCAGGCCGGCCAGTGCGAAGTTGGTTTCCTCGATGGTGCCGCCGCCGAATTCCTCGTCGTCGATCGACAGCACGAAGGCCGAGGCGCGCGACTGCTGCTGGGCGAACTGCGACAGGTCGCCGTAGCTGGTCAGCCCCAGCACTTCCATGCCTTCTTTTTCCATCGCGGCCGCGAGCGCGCGAATGCCGAGACCGGACGTGTTCTCGGAACGGAAATCCTCGTCAATGATGACGATTGGGAAACGAAATTTCATGGACAGCTCCAAAGCGAAGCGCCGTGCGCGCCGCCTTCCTGGAAGTGGAGGGCGGCCGGGCACGGCACCGGAAAAATGAAGAAGCGGATTTTCGCAGAAATTGCGTGGTCCCGTGCAAAAATTTTTATTAGGTTAGCTACACGGGCGAGATTGTGGCGCACTCTTGTTTAAGCGCGGTGACATGGCCGCCGCGCGGCCGTCAATGCGAACCCATCATGGCACCCAGCGGATCGACGTGCAGCCCCGCGAACGCCCCCAGCGCGAAGCCGATGACCGCGACGACATAGGTGACCGACAGCAGCCAGCGCCGGCGCGTCAGCAGCGTGATGGCCGCCAGCGAGATGGCGATCTGCTCGGCCGTCGTCGCCAGCGCCCACTGGTGGTGGGTGTGCAGCGCGTGTTCCGATTTCTCGTTCCACTCGTCGGACTGCTTGTCGAGCTTTTCCGCTTCATTGCGGTTGGCGGCCTTGTCAAGATCGTAGCGGGCCGCCAGGGCCTTGAAGCGCTCCCGGTCCGCTCCCGGCAGCGAGGCCGCCATGTCGGCGATGTTCTGCTTGATCGACTTGGCCTGGTAGTAGTTCCACGCGTCGGCGGCGGCCGTCTTGGCGATGGCCGCGTTATTCTTGAACAGCGCCGCGTCGTTCTGCGTGTCGCCGCCCAGGTAGCCGAACAGCGCGCCGGCCGTGGCCAGGATGGCCGTCATGACCGCGATGTTGTTGGAAAAGCTGTCGCCGCCGTGCTGGGCGGCGTGTTCGACCGCGTGGTCGTGCGGTCCATGTACATGAAAGCCGTGTCCGGACATGGTTTTACTCGACTTTGTCGTAGGTGACGATGGCGTAATCGACGTCCGCCGTCGGGGAATGCAGGGGTTCGCTCGACACGGCCGCCCAGCGCGCGCCGTCGATCTCGGGGAAGAACGTGTCGCAGCGATAGGCCTTGTCGATGTGCGTGACGATCAGGCGGTTGGCCACGTGCATGGCCTCGGCGAAGATCTGGGCGCCGCCGATGATGCTGGCGGAATCCATGCCGACGAGGGCGACGGCTTCCTCCAGCGAGCCCGCCGTCTCGACGCCGTCGTGGCGCCAGTCGCGGTTGCGCGTGACGACGATGTTGCGGCGGCCGGGCAGCGGCCGGCCGATGGATTCGAACGTCTTGCGGCCCATGACGATCGGATGGCCGAGCGTCACGCGCTTGAAGTGCGCGAGGTCTTCCGGCAGGTGCCAGGGCAGCTTGTTGTCGACGCCGATGCCGCGGTTGGCATCCATGGCGACGACGATGGACAGGTGCTTCGCCATGCGCTTCTCCTTACACCGCGACCGGCGCCTTGATGGCCGGGTGCGGATCGTAGCCGGCGATCTCGAAATCGTCGAACTTGTAGTCGAACAGGGACTCTGGCTTGCGCCGGATGACCAGTTGCGGTAGCGGGCGTTCCGGGCGCGACAGCTGGAGTTCGACCTGCTCCATGTGGTTCGCGTACAGGTGGCAGTCGCCGCCGGTCCAGACGAAGTCGCCGACGTCCAGGCCGGCCTGCTGGGCCATCATGTGCGTGAGCAGCGCGTACGACGCGATGTTGAACGGGACGCCGAGGAAGATGTCCGCGCTGCGCTGGTACAGCTGGCACGACAGCTTGCCGTCCGCGACGTAGAACTGGAACAGCGCGTGGCAGGGCGGCAGCTTCATCTTCGGGATGTCCGCCACATTCCACGCGGAGACGATCATGCGGCGCGAGTCCGGATTGTGCTTGATCTGGTCCAGCACCTGCGCGATCTGGTCGATGTGCTCGCCCGACGGCGTGGGCCAGCTGCGCCACTGGTAGCCGTAGATGGGACCGAGCTCGCCGTCGGCATCCGCCCACTCGTCCCAGATCGAGACGCCGTTGTCCTTGAGGTACGCGATGTTGGTGGAGCCGGCCAGGAACCAGATCAGCTCATGGATGATCGACTTCAGGTGCAGCTTCTTCGTCGTCACCAGCGGGAATCCTTCCCGCAGATCGAAGCGCATCTGGTGGCCGAACACGGAGCGGGTGCCGGTGCCGGTGCGGTCGGTTTTGACCGTGCCATGGTCCAGCACATGGCGCATCAGGTCGAGGTATTGACGCATCGGGATGGCTCGCAATGAAAGATTGAAAACCCGCGCATTTTAACCGATGCGGCACGGGCCCGCGTTGCGATCGCATTGGGATGTTTACGCCGCGCGTTCCACGGCGTCCGCCAGCAGCGCGACGGCCTCGCGCACGCGTCCGTCCGGCGCGTCCAGCAGGTTGTCGCCCACGTAGATCTCGAAGAACGAGGTGTCCGGCAGCATGCCGTGGCTCGCGCGGTTGAACGGCCAGACGCCGTGGTCGCGCGCCAGTTCGCGGCGGATGTCCAGCGCGCGGTCGCGGCCCACCGGCAGGTGCACGTGCAGCATGTTGGCCTGGGGCTGCGCCGGATTCACGCGCAGGGACGGATGGTCGCGCAGGACGTCGTACAGGAACCGGGTCCGTTCGAAGCAGGCGGGCATGGCGGCGAGCCGCTGCTCGAACTGCATCGCGGCCGCGACCACGTAGGGCGAGCGGTGGATCACGTTGCCGCCCTGGCGCTTGAACCATTCGGACGCCTGCGCGACGAACGCGCGGCTGCCGGCCAGCATCGCGCCGCCGAGGCCTCCGATGCCCTTGTACAGCGACGTGTAGACGGTGTCGAAACCGGCCGCGATCTCGGCCACCGGGCGGCCGTAGCCCGCCGCCGCTTCCCACAGGCGCGCGCCGTCCATGTGGAGGTGGATGCCGTGGGCGCGGCAGTGCGCCTTGATCGCCTGCAGGTCGTCCCAGCGGGGCAGCTGGCCGCCGATCTCGCGCATGGGTATCTCCAACGCGACGGCGGACAGGCGGTCCGGGATGTTCGTAATGTCGGCCGCGGCCCACGGACGATACGGATCGCCGACGCGCAGGGCGTCGAAATGCCCCAGCAACTGGTAGTTGGACCGTTCGTGGACGAAGATGTGCGCGGTCGGATGCAGCGCCACCGGGGCGCGGCCGCGGGCGTCGGCCGCGAGGCGCAAGGTGGTCACCTGGGCCAGGGTGCCGCTGATGCAGAACACGGCCGCCTCGAAGCCGAGCAGCTCGGCCACGCGGCGCTCGAAGCCGTGGATCAGGGCGCCGTCGCCGTAGGTGTCGTGGGCGATGCCGTTGGCGTCGCACCAGGCGGCCATCGCGGCGAACATCTCCGCCGGGGGGCGGGCGCGGTGGCCGGGGAAGATCGTGGTGCAGCGCGCGAGCAGTTCGGTGTCGGTCAATCGGGGCTCCAGGGTAGCGGACCGCGCTACTCTACACCCAAGCGGACGGACGGGAAAGGGCGGACTTCGAACGCTGCCGCGGCGCCGCATGCATGGCGGGCTCGGGGTGCCCGCCCTACGGCGTGTGGCTCTCGTGATTAATATTGCGCGAGCGCCGGGCGCGCCGCGGACGCCAGCGTGGGCGCGTCCGACTGGTCCAGCTTGAACAGGCGCACGGCGCGCGCCAGTTCGTCGGCCTGCTCTTGCATGGCCTGGGCGGCGGCGCTGGCTTCCTCGACGAGGGCAGCGTTCTGCTGCGTCACCTGGTCCATTTCGCCGATCGAGCGGTTGACGTGCTCGATGCCGCTGCTCTGCGTCGCGTTCGCCGAGCTGAGGCGCGCCATGATGGTCGTCACCTTCTCGGCGCTGGCCAGCACTTCATTCATCGTGACGCCCGCTTCCTGCACGACGCGGCTGCCGGCGTCCACTTCGGCCGTCGAGGCGACGATCAGGCCCTTGATCTCCTTGGCGGCCGCCGCGCTGCGCTGCGCGAGGTTGCGCACTTCGGTGGCCACGACGGCGAAGCCGCGGCCCTGTTCGCCGGCACGGGCCGCTTCCACGGCCGCGTTCAGCGCCAGGATATTGGTCTGGAACGCGATGCCGTCGATGACGCCGATGATGTCGCCGATCTTGCCGGACGAGGCCTTGATCGTGTCCATCGTGGCGATCACCTCGCGCACCATGCGTCCGCCTTCCTGCGCCACCATCGACGTGTTCACCGCGAGCTGATTCGCTTCGTGGGTATCGCCCGCGTTGCGGCGCACGGTCTCCGTCAGATCCTGCATCGAGTTCGCCGTGGATGCCAGGTTGGCCGCCTGCTGCTCGGTGCGCGAGCACAGGTCGAGATTGCCGCTGGAGATCTCGCCGGACGCGTTGGCGATCTGCTCGGCGCCGCGGCGCACTTGGCCCACGACGGTCGACAGGCTGCCGCTGATATTGTTCATGGCTTCCGCCAGCAGGCCGATCTCGTCGCTGCGGTCGACGTCCATGCGCACGGTGAGGTCGCCCTCGGCGATGCGGACGGCGGCGTCGCGCGCCCGAACGAGGGGCCGGGTGACGGTGCGTTTCATGACGGCGTGCAGGATCGCCGCGAAGATCGCCAGCCCGACGAGGCCGATGGCGATGTAGCGGTTGCGCAGGCTCGACGCTTCCTTGGTGATCTCGTCCTCGTAGGTGCCGCCGGCGATCAGCCAGTTCCAGTCCCTGAACGTCGTGTACGCGGCGACCTTCATGCGCGGCGCCGTTTCGCCGGCTTCCGCGTTCATCCACGGATAGGCCATCAGGCCGTGTCCCGTCGCGAGCATCTCCTTGATGAATTCGCGGCCGCTGGCGTCGCGGCTGCCCAGGATGTTCTTGCCTTCCTTGGCGGGGTGGATGATCAGGTTGCCGTAGGACTTGCCGGGCGTCGTATCCAGCACGTAGTAATAACCCGTGTCGCCCACCTTCATTTTCCTGATGCGCTCGCGCAGGGTGGAGAGGTCGGACTCGACGTCGAGGCCGATGTACAGGATGCCGATGACCTTGCCGGCGGCGTCGCGGATCGGTTCGTAGTCGGTCATAAATTTTTTGCCGAACAGCGTGACCATGCCGACGAATGGCTTGCCGGCGCGGATGGCCGCATAGGCCGGGCTGGCGTGGTCGAGGATCGTGCCCACGGCGCGCGAGCCGTCCTCTTTTTTCACGGACGTGCTGACGCGGACGAAGTCGTCGCCGCTGGCGGCGAAGATCGTCGCGTTGCCGCCCGTCTCGTGCGTGAACAGGTCGGGCAGGGTGAAGTCGAGGTTCAGCGGCTTGCCGGCGAGCTTCAGCGTCGGCACCTGCTTGTCGGCCACCGTGACCAGCGCGTCCGTGTCCAGCGTGAACTCGCCGACGAACTGCGAGGCGAAGATGCGGCCGTAGCTCACGGCCTGGTGCTTCACGGCGTTGTCGAAGATCTCGACGGCGTTGACGACGCTCTGCAGTTCGGATTCGACGTGGGCGATGGCGCGCGCATGCAGCATCGAGGTGGTCGTCCAGGTGATGGTGACGACGAGGCCGGCGAGGATGGCGCTGACGAGGGCAAACGAGAACGCCGTGATCTTGGATCCGACGGTCCAGTTGGCGACATTGAACGATTTTTTGTTCATGGCGAATGTGAGGAGGCTGACGTTGGCCTATGTTACGTCAGCTATCCGCTAGGAAACAAAAAGAGCGCGCGTTTTCGACGTCCTCAAGCAACAAAATCTTGCCAGGATGGCACGAACTGCCGTGAAATCGCTTTCAATGTTGCCGACCCGCTAACTCAGTGTTCGACCTGGACGTTGTGAAACTGCAAAGCCGCCAGGTTCGCATAGATGCCGCCGAGTGCCACCAGCGACGCATGCGTGCCCGTCTCGACGATGCGGCCGTCTTCCATCACGATGATGCGGTCGGCCCGCTGCACGGTGGCCAGGCGGTGCGCGATGATGAGGGTCGTGCGGCCCACCATCGCCGCTTCGAGTGCGCGCTGCACGAGGCGTTCCGACTCGGCGTCGAGGGCGCTCGTCGCTTCGTCCAGCAGCAGCAGCGGCGGGTTCTTGAGCAGCGCCCGCGCGATCGCGATGCGCTGGCGCTGGCCGCCGGACAGCCGCACGCCGCGCTCGCCCAGGTAGGACTGGTAGCCTTCCGGCAGGCGTTCGATGAATTCGTGGGCCGCGGCCAGCTTCGCGGCGGCGATCACTTCCTCGTCCGTCGCGTCGGCACGGCCGTAGCGGATGTTTTCCAGCGCGTTGGCGGAGAAGATCACCGTATCCTGCGGGACGATGCCGATGGCGTCGCGCAGCACGTGCAGGTCGAGGTCGCGGATGTCGACGCCGTCGAGGCGGATCGCGCCCGACTGCGGGTCGTAGAAGCGCAGCAGGAGCTGGAACAGCGTCGTCTTGCCGGCGCCGGACGGGCCGACGACGGCGACCGTCTCGCCGGGCTTCACGTCGAGGTTCACGTGGTCCAGCGCGGCCGTCTCGGGCCGCGACGGGTACGAGAACTGCACCTGCGCGAGGTTCAGGGCGGCGCCGCCGGCCGCGCGCGCGGGCAGCGGCGTCGGGTGCGCGGGGTTGCGGATGTCGGAGCGCACCGCCAGCAGTTCCAGCAGGCGTTCGGTGGCGCCGGCCGCGCGCTGGGCGTCGCCCATCACCTCGGACAACGCGCCGAGCGCGCCGGAGACGAGGGACGCGTACAGGATGAACTGTCCGAGGTCGCCGCCCGTCATGGTCCCCTGCAGCACGGCGTGCGCGCCCAGCCACAGCACGAACACGATGGCGCCGAAGACGAGGGCGATCGCGACCAAGGTCAGCATGGCGCGCGCGCGGATGCGCCGCATCGCCGTGGCGAACGCGCCTTCGACCGAGGCGCCGAAGCGCCGCGCCTCGATCTTTTCGTGGGTGAACGCCTGCACGGTCGGCATGGCGTTGAGGATCTCGCCGGCCATCGCCGACGCGTCCGCGATGCGGTCCTGCGAGTCGCGCGACAGCTTGCGCACGCGCCGGCCGAACAGGACGATCGGCACGACGACGAGCACCAAGAGGCCGAGGATGATCGAGGTGAGCTTCGCGCTCGTCACGAACAGCATGGCCAGGCCGCCGACGAACAGCAGCGTGTTGCGCAGCGCGAGCGAGATGCTGGTGCCGACGACGGTCTGGATGAGGGTCGTGTCCGTCGTCAGGCGCGACAGCACTTCGCCCGTGCGCGTGGTCTCGAAGAATTCCGGGCTCTGTTCGACGACGTGGCGGTAGACGGCGCTGCGGATGTCGGCCGTCACGCGCTCGCCCAGCCACGACACCATGTAATACCGCGCGGCCGTCGCGACCGCGAGCACGGACGCGACGCCGAACAGCGCGAGGAACGTGGCGTTGACGTTGGCCGCGCTCGCGCCGCCGCCCCCGCGGCCGGCGCCGGCGGCGCCGAAGCCGTGGTCGATCATCTGCTTGAAGGCGGCCGGGATCGCGAGCGTGGCGCCGGCCGCGACGAGCAGCGCGATGCCGGCGAGCAGGAACTGGCGGCGGTATGGGCGCAGGAAGGGCAGCAGGCCTTTCAGGGCGGCGAGGGCGCTTCTGCGCGCGGCGGGCGTGGGGGTCTCGGTGGCGGTACCGTTGCTCATGTCGTTGTGCGTCGTTCGTGGAGGTGCGGATGCTTGCGTGTTCATGGCTTCATAGCTTCATAGCTTCATAGCTTCATGGCGGATACGTAGCCCGTCAGTTCGAGATAGCCGCGGCCGGCGGGCCGGCCGTCGCGCCAGGCGGTGACGGCGCCTTCCCAGTACACGGCCCCGGTCGATGCGCGCGAATCGAGTTCCTGGTCGGGTTGCAGGGGCTCGATGCGCCATTTCGTTGTCCCCGTCGTCAATACCGTCGCCACCGGGTAGGCGGCGTTGGTGCGGGGCGAGGTCCAGGTCCGTCGTGGCGCGAAGCGCACCTGGTCCGGGCCGTACTGCGTCACGCGGCCGGCCGTGTCGCGCCAGGTCGCGTGGGCCCACAGTGTACTACCATCCTTGGCGCGGATCCGGAAGGCCATGAGGGCGCCGCCGTCGTCGAGGTTGATGCCGGTCCAGTCCCAGCCGGCGGCGTTCGTGTCCAGCACCTGGCTGGACCATTCGTGATCGAGCCACGCGGTGCCGGTGACTGCCTGCTTGCGGCCCGCGCGGACGATCTCGCCGTCGACTTGCAAATGCGGCTCGCTGTAGTAGTAACTCGCATGCCCGGCCTGCCGACCTTTTTGCGAATAACCGGCGTCTCCCTGCAGCAGCAAGGGTTGCGTGGGCGCGAGGCGCAACGTGAACGACAGGTCGCCGGCGCGCACGACGACGCGGTAGCGGCCGTCCGGCTCGCGCCGCATGCTCCAGTCGTCCAGCTTGACGTCGGTCGTGCCCGTGGCCGCGTGGGCGAGGCCGAAACCGGCGCGGGCGCTGCGCTGGTCGTGCACGAGGTGGCCGACGGCGGGGTCGGACAGGGCCGCGTGCCCGATGATCAGCTGCTTGGGCGCGAACGCGCTGGGGTTGGCGGAATCGGTCTCCGTGCGGCTGCGGAAGAACGTGACCTGGAAGCCCAGCGGCTTGCCGTCGGGCGTTTGCAGCCAGCCGGTCGCGTACCACCATTCCGTGCGGTAGTCGGGATGGGCGCCGTAGTCGGCCGGGAAGACCAGGGCGCGGCCCGGCGTGACCGTCGCGAAGACGGGCGGCGCGGCTTGGGCGCAGGCGGCGAACAGCCACAGGACGAGGACGCGCAATATCATGATCGTCACCAGTCCTCCCGGACGGCGCGCACCGGCCCGCCGGACAGCGCGTAGCGGCCCGACACGAGCGCCGTCGCCACGGACGCCGCCACCAGCACGGTCGCGACACTCGCCAGCAAGGGCCAGGGCAGGTGCAGCTGCATGGTCCAGTGGAACGACTGCGGATTGACGACGTAGACGAGGATCAGGCTGATGACGAGCCCCAGCACGAACCCGGTCGCGACGCCCAGCGCCGTCAGGGCGCCGCCTTCGACGGCGAGGATGCCGAGCACCTGGCCGCGCGTGACGCCCACGTGGCGCAGCATGCCGAATTCCTTCGCGCGCGCCAGCGTCTGCGCGGAGAAGGTGGCCGCCACGCCCGAGAGGCCGATGGCGATCGCGATCGCCTCCAGCAGGTACGTGACGGCGAAGCTGCGGTCGAAGATCTTCAGGCTCATGGCGCGGATGTCGCCGGGGCGCGCCATCTGCAGCGCGGCGCCGAACGGCAGGCGGCGCAACGCCGCTTGCAGTTGCGCGGCGTCGACGCCGGGCGCGGTCCAGAATGCGGCGTCCGTGACGGTCGTGTCCCCGGTGAGGGCGCGGTAGTCGGCCAGGCGCACGACGACGGCCCCGCTCTGGCTGGCGTAGTCGCGCCACACGCCGGCGATGAAAAAGGGTTGCGGGCGGCCGCCCAGGGGCAGCGTCAGGACCTGGCCGACGCGCAGGCGATACAGGTCCGTCATCGCTTCCGAGATCCACACGGGCCGGCTGCCGGCCGGGACCGGCGCGCCGGCGCCGACGAGGGCGAGCATCCGTCCGGGATCGGCGGCATCGATGTCGCGCGCGATGAGCACGATGTTCGGGCGCGCGGGATCGAGCGACAAGGGCCGCGTGCGCAGGAAGGCGCTGCGCGCGACTCCCGGCACGGCGGCCATGGCGGCCTGTTCGCGCGGCCCGAAGCCGCCCGTGTTGCCGCCGCCGCTGCTCCGCACGTACAGGTCGGCGGGCAGGATGTGCAGGATCCAGTCGTCGACGGAGACGCGGAAACTGGCGACCATGATGCCCATCGCGACCATCAGGCTGAAGCTCGCGAGCACGCCGCCCAGCGCGATCGACGCCTGGCCGGGCGCGTTGGCGAGGCGCGCGAGGGTCAGCGCCAGCACGGGCGAGCGCTCTTCGCGGCCCCGCAGCAGGCGTTCGAGGTGGCGGAATGCAGACGCGGCCAGCCGGGGCATCAGGCCGATGCCGCCCACGAGCAGCAGGGCGACGGCAAAGTAGCCGAACAGCGGCAGGCCGAACACGGGCGGCGCGAACGCGCAGGCGCCGGCCAGCAGCAGGCAGGCGAGCGCGGGCCAGACGCGGTTCAGGCGGTCCAGGGCCGTTTCGTCGTTGCCGGATTTGAGGGCGATGGCGGGACGGGCCCGCGCCGCCTCCAATGCCGGCGCCGCGCAGCCGAGCAGCGCGACGCCCAGGCCCAGGGCGAAGTAGACGAGGGCGGCGCCGGGCGCGAACGCGACGCGCGGCTTCACGCCGGGGAAGTAGCCGGCGCCGAGGTCGCCGCCGAACAGCGCCAGCGCCGCGGCGGCGAGGCCGTAGCCGGCCGCGATGCCGAGCAGGGCGCCGAGCACGCCGAGGATCGCGCCTTCCAGCAGCACCTGGCGCAGCAGGCCGCGGCGCGGCAGGCCCAGCACGCGCAGCAGCGCGAACTGCCCGCGCCGGCGCAGCACGGACAGGGCTTGCGTGGAAAACACGAGGAACGCGCCCGTGAACAGCGCGACGAGGGCCAGCACCGTAAGGTTCACGCGGTAGGCACGGCTCAGGTTGTTGCTGCGGCTTTCCTGGTTGGCGTCGCCCGGCCGGCCGACCGTGAAGCGGCCCGGATAATCGCGCTCGAGTTCCGCCGTCAGCGCCCGTTCGAACGCGGCGCGGTCGACGCCGTCGCGCAGTTTCAGGTCGATGCGCGACAGCTTGCCGACGAGGTGGAAGCGCCATTGCAGCGCACCGATGTCCATCACGCCCAGGCGCTGCCCGCTGCGCGCGTGCAGGATCGGCCCCGCCACGCGCAGCCGCACGTTGTCCGTGCCGGCGCGCAGGACGAGGACGTCGCCGCGCGTCTTGCCCAGCCAGGCCTGGGCGGCCGGGGACAGGAATACGGCGTCGTCGGCGAGCACGTCGTACGGGTGGGCCGGATCCGGCACGCCCATCAGGTCGGGCGCGATGTAGCCGGCGCGGAAGGCGTCGAGGCCGACGATCTTGAGCGCGCCCGCCGTCCGTCCCTGATCGTCCGCGCGCGCCGCGTCCACTTCCAGCACGGGCGAGGCGACGGCGACGCCCTCGTGCTGCGCCAGGCGCGGATAGATGCCTTCGTCGAACAGGGCCTCTCGCCCCGTCACCTGGACGTCGGCGCGGCCGGACAGGCTTTGCACGGCCGCGTTGAATTCGTTGAAGGCGGCCGCGTTGATCAGGTGGATGGCGAAGCCCATCGCGACGCCGACGGCGATGGCGACGACGGCCAGCACGGCGCGCATCGGGTGCGCGCGCCATTCGCCGAACAGCAGCCAGCGCGCCAGCGGGGCGGTGCCGGACATCACGCCGGACATTCCAGCGCCAGCGCTTCCTGCGCCCGTTGTGCCCGGCGCTGCGCCGCGACGCGGCCGCGGCCCGTCAGGCGGGCGGCGTCTTCGTCGGCCCAGCGCTTGCGCAGGTGCAGGCGCGCGCACTGCTTGCGGTGCGCCCCGGCCGTGCGCGCCGCGCGGGCGTCGGCCCTGGCGCTGCGCCGCTCTTCCTTGGCCTGGGCGAGGCGCAGCTTTTCCAGTTCGACGAGCGTGCGCGCATCGCGCGCGGCGACCGTCTCCGCGCCTTCCGGGCGCACGCCGGCGGGCGGCGGCAGTTCGACGGACTTGCCGGCGGCGCAAGGTCGGTCGGCATAGCTCGTCTTGCCGGCGTGCGTGCACTTGTAGACGGGCTGGGCGAGGGCATTGGACAGCGCGCAGGCCGCCAGCAGGGGGATCAAACGGTTCATCGCGGTCTCCCGGTCAAAGAATTTTACCGGGGTTCATGATGCCGAGCGGGTCGAGGGCGGCCTTGATGGCACGCATCAGATCCAGTTCGATCGGGGATTTGTAGCGCGGCAGTTCGTCCCGCTTGAGCGCGCCGACGCCGTGTTCGGCCGAGATCGATCCGCCGTGCGCCGCCACGCTGTCGTGCACGATGCGGTTGATGGGGCCTTGCTGCGCGAGGAAGTCGTCGTGGCGGACGCCTTCCGGCGGCGCGACGTTGTAGTGCAGGTTGCCGTCGCCCAGGTGACCGAAGCAGACCACCTGCACGCCCGGATAATCCGCTTCCAGGCGGGCGTCCGTCGCCTCGATGAAGTCGGCGATGCGCGAGATCGGCACCGAGATGTCGTGCTTGATGTTCTTGCCGGCGGCTGCCTGCGCGAGCGGGATGTGCTCGCGGATCGCCCACAGCGCGCGCGCCCGGGCGATCGACGTCGCGACGACGGCGTCGCGCGCGACGCCTTCCTCCAGCGCACGTTCGATGGCGCGCTCCAGCAGGGCGACGCCGTGCGCCTCGGATTCGTGGCTGGACAATTCCAGCAGCGCGTAGTGCGGATAGCGTTCCGGGAACGGTTGCGGCAGGTCGGGGAAGTGGGTGGCGACGAGGCGCAGGCTGACGTCGCTCATCAATTCATAGCCCGTCAAGGTGGGGCCGCATTCCGCCTCGACGAGCTTCAGCAGGGCCAGGGCGTCGCGCGGCGTGGCCAGCGCCACGAGCGCCGTGAGCGCCGCCTTGGGTTGCGGGAACAGCTTCAGCACGGCCCCCGTGATGACGCCGAGCGTGCCTTCCGCGCCCACGTACAGGTCGCGCAGGTCGTAGCCGGTATTGTCCTTGCGCAGGCCGCGCAGCCCGTCCCACACGTCGCCCTGCGCCGTGACGACTTCCAGGCCCAGGCACAGCTCGCGCGTGTTCCCGTAGCGCAGCACGCCCGTGCCGCCGGCATTGGTCGACAGGTTGCCGCCGATGGTGCAGCTGCCCTCGGCCGCGAGCGACAGGGGGAACAGCATGCCGTGTTCGCTTGCCGCCTGCTGGACGTCGTGCAGGATGCAGCCGGCGTCCACCGTCATCGTGCGGTTGAACGGGTCGACGGACCGGATGCGGTTCAGGCGCCGCAGCGACAGCACGACGGCGGCGCCCGAGGCGTCCGGCACGCTGCCCAGCACGAGTCCCGTGCGGCCGCCCTGGGGGACGATGGGCACGGCAAGCTCGGCGCACAGGCGCACGACGGCGGCGACCTGCGCCGTGTCGGCGGGGCGCACGACGGCGCGCGAGCGTCCCGTGAAGCGGCCGCGCCAGTCGGTGAGATAGGGTGCGGTGTCGTGCTCGTCGACGAGGACGTTGACCGCGCCGACGATGGCGCCGCAGCGTTCGATAAGGTGATCAGTCATGCGGGTCAGTCATGCGGCACTTTGACCTTGTCCAGCAATTCCTTGGCCAGTTTCTGCGCCTGCTTCTTGTACGGCCGCAGGTACAGCAGTGCGAACAGGAAGTACGAGGCCACGAGCAGGGTTTCGCCCAGGGCCATCATGCGCGACAGTTCCGCGCGGTCGCTCCAGGCGCGCACGATGCCTTCGACCAGGTAGATCAGGATCACCATCGACGACCACTGCAGCGTGTACAGGTCGCGTTTGAGCACGCCGCGCAGCGGCAGCAGCAGCGGCAGGGCCTTGAGGGCCAGCAGCGAGCCGCCCGGATGGAGCGGCGCCACGACGATCTCCCAGGCCAGCAGCCAGGCGAGCAGCAGGACCAGGCTGGTCACCGCGCCCGTATGAAACACCCTTAACACTTGCATCGCCTATTCCATCCCCTGCAGTTTGCGGCTTGCTTGTGCGAGGCGCCGGCCGAGCGCGATCGCAAGCCGCTTCTCGTCTTCCGTCACCGGGCGGGTGCCGTCCACGCCGGACCAGTGGGTCGCGCCGTAGGGACTGCCGCCGCTGGCGGTGGTCATCAGTTCCGGCTCGGTGTAGGGCAGGCCCATCACCATCATGCCGTGGTGCAGCAGCGGGATCATCATCGACAGCAAGGTCGATTCCTGGCCGCCGTGCAGGCTGCCCGTCGACGTGAACACGGCCGCCGGCTTGCCGGCCAGGGTGCCGGACAGCCATTGCGCGGAGGTGCCGTCGAGGAAATATTTCATCGGTGCCGCCATATTGCCGAAGCGCGTGGGCGAACCCAGCGCCAGTCCGGCGCATTCGGCCAGGTCCTCGAGTTCCACGTACGGCGCGCCTGCGCGCGGGATGTCGGGTGCCGTCGCTTCGGCGACCGTCGACACGGCCGGCACCGTCCGCAGCCGGGCTTCCATGCCGGGCACGCTGTCGACGCCCTGGCCGATCAGTTCGGCCAGCCGGCGCGTCTTGCCATGACGTGAGTAATACAACACGAGGATAATCCGATTGGTTGGGTTCATCGTTGGTATTATAGGGCGCTTTACAAGATGACACGCCCGCCACGAGCGCTTTTTCGATGCTTTCCAAGACCGTCACCAATCTTTCCCGCAGCACGACCGAGATGATCAACACGGGCGTCGACCGGGTGCGCGGGCTGACGTGGAACGAGGCGCGCGATCTCGTGCGCTTCGCGCGCCGCCGCCTGACCGAAGAAAAGCTTCCCCAGGTGGCGGGCAGCCTCACGTTCACGACCACGCTGGCCATCGTGCCCCTGCTGACGATCGTGCTCGCCGTCTTCACGACCTTTCCCATGTTCGGCAAGCTGCGCACGGCACTCGACAATTACTTCGTCCAGATGCTGATGCCCAGGGCGATCGCGAACACGATCACGTCGAACCTGACGCAATTCGCCAGCAAGGCGACGGGTCTGTCGGCGGTGGGCGGTATCGCGCTCGTGTTCACGTCGGTCGCCCTGATTGGCACGATCGAGCGGGCGTTCAACCAGATCTGGAAAGTCCGCCAGCCGCGGCCCCTCGTCCAGCGGGTGCTCGTGTACTGGGCGCTCGTGACGCTGGGCCCGCTCGCGTTCGGTATCTCGCTGACCTTGACGTCGCAGCTGTTTTCCGCCACCAACAGCCTGATGAGCCTCGTGCCGTTCCTGGGCGCCGTGTTCTACACGGTCGTGTCGGTCGCATTGACGACGGGCGCCTACGTCCTGCTGTACATGATCGTGCCGAACCGCGACGTCGACTGGCGCGACGCCATGTGGGGCGGGCTCGTCGCTGCCATCGCGTTCGAGGTGGCGAAGCGCGTGTTCGCCGTCTTCATCCGCCAGTTTCCCACCTACGCCATCATCTACGGCGCGCTGGCGGCCCTGCCGCTGTTCCTCGTCTGGATGTACCTGTCGTGGATGATCACCCTGGTGGGCGCGCTGCTCACGGCCGCGCTGCCGATCGTCAAGTACGAACGGTGGTGGTACGAGCCCGTGCCGGGCGGCGCCTTCGTCGACGCGATGGCCGTGCTGAAAGTCCTGCAGGGCGGGGCGCGGCTGACGGGCACCGCCATGGTGTCGAGCGCCCAGATCCGGGCCTCGACCCGCATCGGCTACGACGAGATGACGGCGTTGCTGGAGCAGATGCTGGCGGCCGGCTGGGTGGGCCGGGTGCAGGCCGAGACGCAAGTCGCGCTGCGGTGGGGCAAGGGCGCGCCGGCGGGAACCCAGTGCTGGGTGCTGCTCGTCGATCCGCGCCTGATCCGCCTGGCCGACGTCTACCGCCTGTTCGTGTTCGGCGGCATCGGCAGCGAGGCGGGGCCCGTGGGCGACGCGGCGCAGGCGCCGCTGGCGCTGGACACGGCCGCGCTGGCGCGCGAAGTGGAGGCCGCCGTGGAGCGGGGACTGGACGAAACGCTGGCCGAGCATTTCGAGCGCACGGCGGCGCCGGTCACCAGGTGAGCTTGCCGGTCAGCATCTGCCAGTACATGACCCAGTCGGCGCGGAACGAATACCACGGGTAGTCGAACGTGGCCGGGCGGTTTTTCTCGAACAGGAAGTGGCCGATCCAGGCGCCGCCATACCCCGTCACGACGGCCACGAGCAGCCACCACGGGTTCAGGCTGTCGATGTACTGGGCAACTCCCGCGATGGCGGACGACGTGCCGAGGAAGTGGGCGCGCCGGCACAGGCGGTGTTCGTGCTGGGCCAGGTAATAGGGATAGAACTGCGCGAAGCTGTCGTAGCGTACGGCGGCCATGGCGTGTCTCCTGATTTTTCCGATGTTTCCCGATCGGTTCCCGCTGCGCCCAGTGTAGATCAATTCAGGCCGCGCACGAAGTCCGCCAACGCGGCCGCGACGTCGTCCGGCCGCTCCGTCATCAACGCATGCCCGCAATCGAACGCGGCCACGCGCGCGTGCGGGATCGCCGCCACGAGCGCCTGCGCCGAGCGGGGCGGGGTCATGACGTCGCGCCGGCCCTGCACGAACAGCGCCGGACACGCGACGGCCCCGGCGGCCGCGGCGCCGTTCGCATACGTGTTGCACGCGACGAAGTCCGTGTGCAGCAGTTGCGCGGGATGGATCTCCGACAGGCGCTGCATCAGCCGGCGCGACGCGCCCGGCACCCAGAAGCCCTGCGGGCTGCCAGGCGCCGCCGGCGCGATGCCCGCGTGCGACCACAGGTTCACCATGTCGATGGCGGCCGCTTCGTCCGACAGCGCCGTTGCCAGCAGCGCATCCGATACCTTCATCGGCCACGTGCTGCCGACGAGGGCGAGGGCGCGTACCCGCGCCGGTTGCCGGAACGCGGCTTCCAGCGCGATCAGCGATCCCATGCTGTGGCCGGCGAGCACGGCGCGGTCGATGCCGGCCGCGTCCAGCAGGGCGAGCAGCCAGTCGGCCATCGCCTCCACCGTCACCAGGGCGGAGCCGGCGCTGCGGCCGTGGCCGGGCAGATCGACGGCCAGCACGGCGTGGCCCTGCCGCGCCAGCGCGTGGGCCTGGGCCGTCCACACGGAATGGTCGTTCTGGGCGCCGTGGACGAGGACGACGGCGGAACGGTCCGGCGCGGGTTCCGTGCCGGCGGTGTAGGCGTAGGCGGTATTGCCGTTTACGTCGATCAGCATGTCAGGCTCCTTTCTGCGCCAGTTTCAGGGCGCGGTCGAGGTCGCCCAAGAGGTCGTCCGTGTCTTCCAGCCCGACCGTCAGGCGGATCGCGCCGGCGCCGAGCGGCGCGGCGTGCGAACGGGCGCCGCCGCAGCCGGCGTCGCGGCCGAAGATCTTCAGCCCGTCGAGGAAGCGTCCGGCGGCGGCTATGCCCCCCTGCAGCGTGAACGGAACGACGGCGCCGCAGCCGCGCGGCAGCAGTCGGCGCGCAAGGTCGTGGTCCGGGTGGCTGTCCAGGCCGGGATAGGCGACGCCGGCCACGGCCGGGTGCGCGGCGAGCATTTCCGCGACCCGGTGCGCGCCGGTGACGTGGCGGTCCATGCGCACGCCCAGCGTCTCCAGGCCGTCGAGGATCACGCCGGCGTCGTGGGCGCCGAGCGTCGCGCCGAAATCGCGCAGGGCGGCGTGGCGGGCGCGCAGGGCGAACGCGCCTACCGTCGACTCCTCGGCGAACACGCGGCCGTCGCAGCCCGGATCCGGTTCGCACAATGCGGCGAAGCGCCCCGTGCGCCCGTGGGCCGCGTGCCAGTCGAACGTGCCGCCGTCGACGAGCAGGCCGCCCGCCGCATCCGCTTTCCCGGCGAGGAAGCCGGCCCCGTGGACCACGAGGTCGGCGCCGTGGTCGACTGGCGCCAGCAGCCACGGCGTGGCGAGCGTCGCGTCGACCACCAGCGGCAGGTCGTGCTCGTGCGCGATGGCGGCCACGGTCGGGATGTCGAGCACGTCGAGATTGTCACCGCCGAGGGCGGCGCCGACGAGCAGGCGCGTCTCGGGCCGGATGGCGGCGCGCCAGGCGCTGGGATCGCGCGCGTCGACGAAGGTCGCGGCGACGCCGAAGCGCCCCAGGCCGTGGGCCAGCAGCGCGGCGTGCCCGGCGCCCAGGTTGTTCGCGGCGACGACGTGGTGACCCGCGCCGGCGAGCGTGGCCAGCGCGAGGTGCAGGGCGGCCTGGCCGCTGGCGGCCGCGATGCCGGCCACGCCGCCTTCGAGGGCGGCGCTGCGTTCTTCCAGCGTGGCGACCGCCGCGGCCTGCGTGTGCGCGCCGGCGGCGGTGTGCAGCGCGAGGGTGGTAAAGCCGGGATACCTGGGTCCGCTCATGGCATGCTGTTCCTGAAAGACGAAGACGGCGCATGCTAGCACCCGATAGCGCTAACCGTTACATTTAATCATCAAGATCATGTGTCGTGCACGGTTGCAGGGCATAAAGCTGGATTTTTCCGAGAGCTTAGGCTAGAGTCAAATTTATGAAATACACAACGCAGCAAGCATCTCCAATCAAGGGGGTCCAAATGAAGGTATCGGAAATCCTGCAGGTCAAGGGCGACATTCTCTACACCGTGTCGCCGGACACCGACCTGGCCAACGCCGCCGCCACGATGGCCGAGCGCGACATCGGTTCGCTCGTCGTGATGGAATACGGCGACCTGGTCGGCATGCTGACCTTCCGCGAGGTCATGAAGGCCTTGCACGCGCATGGCGGTTCGCTCGAGAGCGCGGGCACCGTGCGCAAGCACATGGACGACAGTCCGATCACCGTCACGCCGGACACCGAAGTCAACGAAGTGCGCCGCATCATGCTGGAAAAGCACGCGCGCTACTTGCCCGTCATGAACGCGCGCACGCTGCTGGGCGTGATCTCGTTCTACGACGTCGCGAAGGCCGTGCTGGAAGCGCAGAGCTTCGAGAACCGCATGCTCAAGGCCTACATCCGCGATTGGCCCGCGGAGCAGATGGCCGAGGATTGACCCTCCCGGTTGCCGGTACGCGTTTGAAATGGTGGGCGCGGGGCGCCCACCCTACGGCACCGCTTAAATCGTAGGGTGGGCACCCCGTGCCCACCAAGCGTGTCACGCGGCCCGGGTCAGGACGTCGCTGCCCAACCACTCGATGAGCGCCTCGGGCGCCAGCGGCCGTGCGAACAGATAGCCCTGCGCCAGCGGGCACCCGAGCGTCTGCAGGATCTGCGCCTGGCGCTCGTCCTCCACGCCCTCGGCGATGATCGACAGGCCCAGGTTGCGCCCCAGTTCGATGACCATCTCGGCGATGCTGCTGCCGCGCGCCGCGTCCGTGATTTCGGTCACGAACGCGCGGTCGATCTTGAGCCGGTCCACGCACAGCCGCTGCAGATAGGACAGCGACGAGAACCCGGTCCCGAAATCGTCGATGGCGATCGACACGCCCGTGCGCTTGATCTCGGCCAGGCGTTCGATCAGCAGGTCCGGTTCTTCCATCGCCATCGATTCCGTGATCTCCAGCTCGACGCGCTCCGGCGGCGCGCCGGTGTCCAGCAGCGCCTGGCGCAGCATGTCGACGAAGTGCGGATGGCGGAACTGGACCTGCGAGACGTTGATCGACATCGTGAAGTCCAGGTGCCCGGCCGCGCGCACGCGCACGAGTTCCGCGCACGCTTCGCGCAGCACCCACGCGCCGATGTCGATGATCAGGCCCGAATATTCCGCGATCGGGATGAAGCGGTCCGGCGGCACGAAGCGGCCGTCTTCGGTGCGCCAGCGCAGCAGCGCCTCGGCGCCGAACGCGCGGCGCGCGGCCAGTTCGACTTGCGGCTGGTAGGCGAGGAATAGTTCGCCGCGCGCGAAGCCGCTGCGCAGCGCGTGCATGAGCCGCACGCGTTCGCGGATCTCCACGCCCATGCTGCGCGAAAAATAGAAGTGGCCGCCGCGGCGCAGGCTCTTGGCGCGCTTGAGGGCGATGTCGGCATCCTTCAGCGCGTCCGCCGCGCCGGCATCGTGTTCGCGCAGGCGCACGAGGCCCAGCGTGGCCGACACCTGCACGTCCTGGCCTTCGATGGAGAACGGCGCCGCGAACAGGTCCTGCACGGCGGGCGGGTCGATCAGGTCGTCCTGGCCCAGCACGCAGAAGATGTCGCCGCCGATGCGCGCCAGCGCCAGGCGGGCGTCCAGGCGCTGGCGCAGGCGCTGCGCCACGGCGACGAGCAGGGCGTCGCCGAACTGGTGGCCGAGGGCGTCGTTCGTCTCGGCGAACTGGTCGATGTCGACGAGGCACAAGGTGGCGTCGGCGCGCGTCTGCAGGCTGTCGTCGACGAGTTCGACGAGGCGCGTGCGGTTCGGCAGGCCCGTCAATGGGTCGTAGAACGCGGCGCGGTGCAGGTCGGTCATCAGCGCGACGTTGTCGAGGCCGACGGCGATGCTGCTCGTGAAGACGTCGACGAGCCCGCGGCGCAGGCCGTCCAGCGGCCGCGCGAGCCGCACCCACGCGGCGAAGTCGCAGTGGGCCTTGCCGCTGAAGTAGAGGGCCAGGTGGTCGTCGCGGACCAGGTTGCGGCGCTCGGCCAGCGCCTGCGCGATGGCGGCGGCCGGCCCCTGCGCACCGCGCAGGAGCATGCCGTCGTGCGTATAGCTCGCGCTGGGGCCGCAACTGGCCAGGACTTGCCAGCCTACGGCGGGGGTGCCCGGCGGGCAGGCGCACAACAGGCCGTCGGCCGGCTGGCCGGCGAGGGCGGCCACTTCGCGCAGGATGCCCAGGGTCATCTCGCCGACGGAATGCAGGGCCATCAGTTCGGTGTTCGCCCGCACGACTTCGGCCAGCCCCGTGCGGCTGTCTTCCAGCGCGTGGATCTGCTGGTAGGCGCGGATCGCCGCCGCCACGCTCGTGTACAGCTTCGTGCGGGTGAGTTCGGACTTGGTGCGGTAATCGTTGATGTCGTAGCCGCGGATCGCGTCCATCTCGGGCGCATAGCCGGGCTGGCCCGTGCGCAGGATGATGCGGACGTCGTGGCGGCCCAGCGTGTCGCGCACGTGGCGCACGAGCTGCAGCCCGGCGTCCGCCTGTTCCATCACCACGTCGAGCAGGATCACCGCGATGTCGCGCTCGCGCTCGAGCAGGGCCATGGCCTGGGCCGCCGAATAGGCATGCAGGAAGGCCAGCGGCCGGCCGTGCATCTCGAGGCTGCCCAACGCGAACGTCGTCGTCGAATGCACGTCCGCGTCGTCGTCGACGATCAGCACGCGCCATGCGCCGCTGCCATGGGGCGCGACTGCCGGCGTCTCGTCTGCGAACACCAGGTCGTCGTCCTGCGCGGCGCCTGAGGGCGTGTGCGGTGCGGGCATGTGCTACGTCTCCAGGTTAAGCTCGGTGATTGCGAACCAGTATATATGGAATGGTATCAATTCAGGAAATAAAATTCCATGTGGAAACATTTTTCTTGACGCATAGTTGGTCGTTCACCGCCCATCTGTCCATGCTGGTAAAATCTTTCATTCCATTCGCACAACCCAACGAGATTCCATGTCCGGCAACACTTTTGGCAAGCTGTTTTCCGTAACCACTTTCGGCGAGTCGCACGGTCCCGCGATCGGCTGCGTGATCGATGGCTGTCCGCCGGGGCTGGCGCTGTCCGAGGCCGACATCCAGCCGGAGCTGGACCGCCGCAAGCCGGGCACGTCGCGCCACGTGACCCAGCGCCAGGAAGCCGACCAGGTGAAAATCCTGTCCGGCGTCTACGAGGGGGTGACGACGGGAACGCCGATCGCGTTGCTGATCGAGAACACGGACCAGCGCAGCAAGGACTACGGCAACATCGCCGACACGTTCCGCCCGGGGCACGCGGACTATACGTACTGGCACAAATACGGCGTGCGCGACCCGCGCGGCGGCGGCCGCTCGTCCGCGCGCCTGACCGCACCTGTCGTGGGCGCCGGCGCCGTCGCCAAGAAATGGATGCGTGAAACGTTCGGCACCGAATTCATGGGTTGCATGAGCCAGCTGGGCGACATCGTCGTGCCGTTCCAGGATTTCAAGCACGTCCACGACAATCCATTCTTTGCCGCAACTTCGGACGCCGCGCTGATCGCGCGCATGGAGACGGCGATGGACGAACTGCGCCGCGCCGGCGATTCGATCGGCGCCCGCATCGACGTGGTCGCGAAAAATGTCCCGGTAGGTCTCGGCCAGCCGATCTACGACAAGCTCGACGCCGACATCGCCTATGCCATGATGGGCATCAACGCCGTCAAGGGCGTGGAGATCGGCGCCGGTTTCCATGCGGTCGTGCAGAAGGGTTCCGAGCATGGCGACGAACTGACCCCGCAAGGCTTCGTCGGTAATCACGCCGGTGGCGTGCTGGGCGGGATTTCGACGGGCCAGGACATCACGGTGTCCATCGCCATCAAACCCACGTCGTCGATCCGCACGCCGCGCCGGTCGATCGACAAGCAGGGCAACCCCGTGATGGTGGAGACGTTCGGCCGCCACGACCCGTGCGTGGGCATCCGCGCGACGCCGATCGCGGAGGCGATGCTGGCGCTGGTGCTGATCGATCACGCACTGATGCACCGGGCCCAGTGCGGCGACGTGCACGTGGCCACGCCGCGCCTGCGTTAATACCGAATGGGCGTCGTTCCCCGCCCGCGCGGGAACGACGTCAAGCTTTCAGGCCCGGCTCGCCACCGCTTCCAGCGGTTGCCGGCGCTCGACGCTCTTCACCACGAGCCCGCGCAGCTCGTTCAGCAGCGAGAATTCCGTCTGGCTCAGATAGACCGACGGGAAGCGGTCGTCCCAATCGCCGTAGATGAAGCCGACCGGCTCGCCGTGCGTGCACAGCGGGATGATCACGAAACAGCGCGCCTCGAGCAGCGCGCCCTTCCACCAACCCGGCAGCTTGCTCGAGAATTTCGGATCGCGCGCGTTCTCGATGAAGATCACGCGGTCGCTGCCGAGGGCGGCGAAGAACACGTTCGGCTCGTAGGCGTCGTCGAAGGCGAGCTTGGGCACGAGCGTCTTGGCGTTGTCGCCCAGGCCGATCTTGGCCGTGTAGCGGCCGTCGCGGCGGTTGCGCAGGAAGCCGAAGGCGCGCGTGAACGACAGGCCGTGGTAGGCGGTCTCGATCGCCATCGACACCATCTGGCCCGGCGTGGCGGTGCCGGCGGCGTCGCGCATGTCGGCCACGCCGTTCATGAGGATCTTGTTGCCGGCTTCGCGCAGGCGCGTGACGGCGGCGGCGCGGGCGCGCTTTTCCGGCGGATTCGCGAGCGGCGCGATCGACAGGTCCGCGGCCGCCTCGACCTTCGCCTTTTCGATGGCGCCCACGATGTTGGCCGGCTCGATGCCGATCAGCGGCGCGAAGTCGGCCGCCAGCATCTTGACTTGTTCGGTGCCCGCTTCGTCGCCGTTCCACAGGCTGTCGGCGCACTGGGACGACATGGTGCCGAGCGCGGCGAGCCAGTCGTCGTGGCCGAAATCGGCGGCGCGCTCGCCCGGTTGCACGCGGCGCATGCCGGCGATCAGGTTGCGCGGCAGGCCCCAGTGCTCGGCCGTCGCGCGCCCGATCTGCTCGAGCGACAGGCCCAGGTGGGCGATGGCCACGGCATCGATGTCGCCCGCGCCCGCGGCCTGCTGCATCAAGGTCCAGTGCTCGGGCAGGTAGAACGTGACCATCATCCGGCCCAGCGAATGCAGGATCGAGCACACGACGGCTTCTTCCGGGTCGCGCGTGGCCGCTTCGCTGGCCACCTGGTGCGCCACCATTCCGGCCAGCACGGCCTTTTCCATCTCGATGTGGGCCTGCAGCGAATCCGGCGTGGACTTGGACAGCTCCTCGATGAGCTTCAGGCCCAGCGCCAGGTGGCCGATGGCTTCCGTGCCCAGCACGAGGATCGCCTTCGACACGGTGTTGACGCGCTGCCCGAACGCCGAGTACATGCCGCTGTTCGCGAGGCGCAGCACCTTTTGCGTGAGCACGGGATCGGACAGCACCGTCTGCGTCATGGAAAAGTCGCGCTCGTCCTCGCCGCGCATGGTGGCGAGGATGGCGTTGATGGCCTTGGTGAAGCCGGGCATGTCGCCGCGCCGGCGGATCCGCTCCCACAGCAGGGCGAGGGTCTTGTCGGCTTTCGGCGATCGTTCGATGGTAGCAGTGTGGTTCATGTGAGGCCCGCCCGTAGTTCGTCCGGCAGCAGTTCCGTGTACAGGTTTTCCTTGAGCGCGGCCATGGCGACGTGGGCCGGCATCGGTTTTCCGGTCAGGTAGCCCTGGACGTAGTCGCATCCGCGCGACTCGACGTAGGTCAGTTGTTCTTCGGTCTCGACGCCTTCGGCCACGACGGACAGGTCGAGGTGCTTGGCCAGGTCGAGCACGGCGTTGCAGATCGCCGCGTCCTTGGCCGAGGCGGGCAGGTCCTTGATGAAGGCGCGGTCGATCTTGAGCACCGAGATCGGGAATCGTTTCAGGTAGGCGAGGCTCGAATAGCCGGTGCCGAAGTCGTCGATCGCGATGCGCGCGCTGCGTTCGGCCATCTTGGTCAGGATGGATTCCGCGTGGACCGGGTCGATCATCAGCGTGCCTTCGGTGATCTCGAGCACCAGCTTGTCGCCCGGCGTGCCGGAAAAGCCGAGGGCGTCGTCCAGCACGCTCAGGAAGCGGTCGTTGCGGAACTGGCGCGGGCTGATGTTGACGGAGATGTACAGGTCGCGCTTGGCCACTTCCTCGAACTGGCGCAGTTGCACGAGCGCCGCCTTGAGGGCCCAGGCGCCCAGCAGGTTGATGAGGCCATTCGTCTCGGCGATCGGAATGAAGCGCACCGGCGGCACCATGCCGAGCGTCGGGTGCTTCCAGCGCATCAGCGTTTCGAAGCCTTCGATTTGCCGCGTGCGGCTGGAGACGATCGGCTGGTAGTACAGCAGGAACTCGCCTTCGCGCACGGCGTGGAACATCGCGGCCTCGAGCGAGATGTCGTGCTGCGGCGGTCCGCTTTCGCGCACGCTGTAGACGACCGTGCGACCTTTACCCGTTTCCTTGGCGCGGCCCATGGCGGCGTCGGCCAGGGCGACCAACCGGATCTCGTCCTCGGCGTGGTCGGGATAGATCGACACGCCGACGGACGCGCCCAGGTACACGGTATGGCCGTCGAATTCGAACGGCGACTGCAGCGCGGCCAGCAGGCGCCCGCTGACCAGCTTGATCTGGTCCGGCGTGAAGGTGCCCGGCAGGACCGCGACGAATTCGTCGCCGCCGACCCGGGCCAGGGTATCGCTGTCGCGCAGCGTCTTGCGCAGGCGGCTCGCGGCCTGGCGCAGCACGGCGTCGCCGACCGGGTGGCCGAGGCCGTCGTTGACCTTCTTGAAGCCGTCCAGGCCGATGGTGGCGATGCAGAAGCCCTGGCCCGAGCGGCGCGCGTTGGCGATCACCATGCGGATGCGGTCGGACAGCAGCAGGCGGTTCGGAAGCTCGGTCAGCGCGTCGTGCGTGGCCATGTGGCGCAGGCGTTGTTCGGTGGCGCGCTGGGCCGACATGTCGCGGCCGACGGCCAGCAATTCATGTCCGCCCGGGAGGACGGCGAGCCGCAGTTCGTACCAGACGTCCTTGCCGCCGCAGTGCAGGCGCACTTCGACGAGCACGGGCTCGCTGGCCGTGCCGGCATCGACGAGGGCATTGCGCAGGGCGGCCTGGTCGGCGTCGACGGCGAGGGTCGTCAACACGGTGCCGGCGAGCGCCTGGGTGCCGAACGCGCGCTGGGCGCGCTGGCTGGCATGCCGGATCAGGCCGGCGGGATCGAGGCGGAACGCGACGTCGCCCACCGCTTCCATGTAGGCATCCGGACTCGCCGCCGGGGCCGCATGGCGCGGATCGTTCGTTGCTGCGGGTGAACTGGCGCGCATTGTCGAAATATCTGCTTTCTATTCTTGGCAGGATCTGCCTGGGGTAATGCTCGAGTGTACCAAATCAACAAGCAATGTATCACCTAAAGATGCCAACGAGCACTAAAAAGGACAATGCCTCGCATCTTTCCACCCGTGCTTGATACGTCGCAGTTCCGGCACGACGCGGGTCGCGCTTGCCGGGCAAGAAGCTTTACGCTAGCCTTGTTGCCTAACCGATAACGCGGAACTGCGGCTTGAGGGATTATTGTCGCCGATATAGTGCAAAGAGGAAACTTTTGCGCCGCTCGTATGATGCTCGGCTGCAACAACCCACTGTACGGGCCACGATCGCGCCCATCTGGTCAATCTGGAGGAGGTCGCCATGAACCGATTCGATACCCACGAGGTTTTCAACCAGGCGCCGCCGTTCGGTGACGTCAACCTGTTCGATTGCGATCCCGCGCTGCGGGAAGGACTGGTCCGCGAGGGCGCGGGCTGGGCGGCCGCCGACCTGGAGCGGCTGGGCGCGGAACTGGGCCGCGCCGGCGTGCTCGACCTGGGCCGGCTGGCCAACGAGTTCCCGCCGCGTCTCGTGAATTTCGACCGCGGCGGCCATCGCGTGGACGAGGTCGAGTTCCATCCCGCGTGGCATGAATTGATGCGCTTGCTGATCGAGAACGGCGCCCATTCGCTGCCGTGGGAGGCGGCCCGGCCCGGCGCCCAGGTCGCGCGCGCGGCCGCCTACCTGATGTTCGGCCAGGTCGAGAACGGCTCGCAATGCCCGGTGACGATGACGTATGCCGCCGTGCCGGCGCTGCGCCAGCATCCCGGCATTGCGGCGCACTGGCTGCCGAAAATCCTCGCGCGCGCCTACGATCCCCGTTCGCTGCCCGTCGAGCAGAAACGGGGCGCCCTGATCGGCATGGGCATGACGGAAAAGCAGGGCGGCACGGACGTGCGCGCCAACACGACGCGCGCCACGCGCATGAACCCGTCCGTGGCGCAGGAGCGTTTCGGCGTGGACTGGAAAGACGCGTGGAGCCTCGTCGGCCACAAGTGGTTCTTTTCGGCGCCGCAGTCCGACGCCCACCTCGTGCTGGCCCAGACCGACGAGGGCGGCGGCACCGGCTTGTCGTGCTTTTTCGTGCCGCGCTACCTGCCGGACGGCACCCGCAACGCGATCCGCGTGCAGCGCTTGAAAAACAAGCTGGGGAACAAGTCGAACGCGTCGTCCGAGGTCGAGTTCTGCGACGCCTTCGGCTGGCTGATCGGCAAGGAAGGGCGGGGCATCCCGACCATCCTCGAAATGGGCAGCCACACGCGGCTGGACTGCGTCACGGGCTCGGCCGGCATCATGCGCGCCGCCCTGTGCCATGCGCTGCACCACGCGCGCGCGCGCAGCGCCTTCGGCCGCCGCCTGGCGGAACAACCCCTGATGCAGAACGTGCTGGCGGACCTGGCGCTCGAATCGGAGGCGGCGACCGCGTTCGCGCTGCGCCTCGCGCGCTGCTTCGACGTGGGGGCAGACGGCGCCGTCGATCCGGGCGAAGTCATGCTGGGCCGCATCCTGACGCCGGCCGGCAAGTACTGGCTGTGCAAGCGCGGGCCCGCGTTCGGCGCGGAGGCGATGGAAGTGATGGGCGGCAACGGCTATGTCGAGGACGGCCCGCTGGCGCGCCTGTACCGCGAATTCCCCGTCAACTCGATCTGGGAAGGCTCCGGCAACGTGATGTGCCTGGACGTGCTGCGCGCGTTCGCCAAGGGACCGGAAACGCGCGACGCCCTGGCCGCGGAACTGGCGCTGGCGGCCGGCCGCGACGAGCGCTTCGACGCCTGTTGCGCGCGCCTGCTCGACGGCCTGGGCACGCTCGCGGCCGACGAGTTCGGCGCGCGCCGCCTCGCCGAGCATCTCGTCGTGGCGGTGCAGGCCGGCCTGCTGCTGCGCCATGCGCCCCCGGCGGTGGCCGACGCGTTCGTCGCGTCGCGCATCGCGGTGGACGTCGGCGGCGCGTTCGGCCGGCTGCCGGACGGCGTCGACTGCGCCGCGATCCTCGCCCGCGCGCTCGTCGAATGAGGGACGATAAAACTTCGACAAAGGACGGGACAAACGGACCCGTGGCTGGGATAATGTTCGCCATTTACCTAAAACCATGCCGCTGCCACAAGTGTCGGCTTTAGTATTGATTCTCAACAATGCAAACCAATCCGCGCTTCCCGAACCTGTTCATCCTGAACCATCCCCTGATCCAGCATAAGCTGTCGCATATGCGCGACCGCGGCACGTCCACGCGCACGTTCCGCGAGCTGTTGAGGGAGATCACGCTGCTGATGGGTTACGAGATCACGCGCGACCTGCCGCTGACGACGCGCACGATCGACACCCCGTTGATGACCATAGCCGCGCCCGTCATCGCGGGCAAGAAGCTGGCCATCGTGCCGATCCTGCGCGCGGGCGTCGGGATGAGCGACGGCCTGCTGGAACTGGTGCCGTCGGCCCGGGTCGGCCACATCGGCGTGTTCCGCGATCCGGAGACGCACCTGCCCGTCGAATACCTCGTGCGCCTGCCGGACACGACCGAGCGCACGTTCATCCTGTGCGATCCGATGGTCGCGACGGGCAACTCGGCCGTGTACGCCGTCGACGTGCTCAAGAAACGCGGCGTGACGGACGACCAGATCCTGTTCCTGGCCCTCGTGGCGGCGCCCGAAGGCGTCGAGGTGTTCCACAAGGCCCACCCGAACGTGAAGCTGTACGTCGCCTCGCTCGACGACAAGCTGAACGACCACGCGTACATCGTGCCGGGCCTGGGCGATGCCGGCGACCGCATCTTCGGCACCAAATGAGCACGAGCGCGGATCCGGAGTTCTTCGCGCGCCTGGCGCAACTGAACGATAAATTCGCGGCGAGCCTTCCGCAGACGCTGGGACGCCTGTCGGCGGCGCGCAACGCATTCGACACGCACCAACCGCCGCTGGCGTTGATCGAGCAGATGCACGCGGTGCTGCATACGCTGGCCGGCTCGTCCGCCACCTTCGGTTTCCGTGTCCTCGGGCAACAGGCGCGCATGCTGGAACAGCGCCTGCGCGTGCTGATGACGTTCGATCGCGTCGCTCCGCAGGAGTGGGAGGCCTGGATGTCCGAGCTGGATGTGTTCGTTGCCTGGGGTACGGCTGACCCGAAAGCCGCTTATCCCAACGATGACGCGGCCGTTTAGCGCTACAACAAAGCACCTGTCCCGAAATCGTTTGATTTAGGACAAACTTTATCTGCTTCCATGCCCTATATTTTGCGTACTGCCGACGCAAACGGGATCGGTAAAAGCTTGACGATAGGAATTGTCACGGCTCCCGGTTTTATTTTGCGAAAACCGTGTACATGCGGGTTTATTCGGTATAATTAGGGATCGTTGGATTCGCGGTAGCAGTGCAGTTAGTCTGTCATTTGTTTCTTGCTTCTTCAAACGATCGTAAACGGACTTCGGTCCACTTCAACTGAAATAGGAAATTGTAATGGCAACTGGCATCGTAAAATGGTTCAATGACTCCAAAGGCTTCGGGTTCATCACCCCGGACGAAGGCGGCGAAGACCTGTTCGCGCACTTCTCGGCGATCCAAACTCAAGGCTTCAAGTCGCTGCAAGAGAACCAGCGCGTTTCTTTCGACGTGACCTCTGGTCCGAAAGGCAAACAAGCATCGAACATCCAGCCGCTGTAATCCGCTGAGTGTCTGATAAAAAATCCTCGGAATTTCCGGGGATTTTTTTTTGCCCCGTGCGTTTCCCGTCCTCCCGTTTTCTGTCGCGTTAACTCGACATTTCGCCGGGACGGTCATCGTCCCGTCATATTTCGCGGGGCTTGCCCGCACTGTTGCGCCAGTAATCCGCCTGGGAATACGCGTGGCGCAGGAAATCCACGAATACGCGGATGCGCAGCGGCAGGTGACGGCGCTGCGCGAACACGGCATAGATATCGCTGCCGGGCGCCGCAAACTGCTCCAGCACGGGCACCAATAGGCCCGCTTCGATTTCCGAACTCACTTCCCACATCGACCGCCACGCGAGGCCGCGCCCGGCCATCGCCCAGTCGTGCAGCACGGCGCCGTCGTTGCACACCATATTGCCGCCCACTTTCATCGTGACGATCTTGCCGTGGTCGCGGAACGTCCAGCCCCGCTGGCTGCCCTGGCTGCTGATCGCCAGGCAATTGTGCTTGCCCAGGTCATCGAGCGTCTGCGGCGTGCCGTGGCGCTTCAGGTAGCCGGGCGTGGCGACGACGACGCGGTGGTTGTCGGCCAGTTTCACGCCGACGAGGTTCGAATCGCTCAGGCTGGCGATGCGGATCGCGATGTCGACGCCTTCGCCGATGACGTCGACGACGCGGTCGGACAGGTTCAGGTTGACGCTCACCTCGCGATGTTCGGCGAGGAAGGATGGCACGAGCGGGGCCACGTGCTGGCGCCCGAAACCGGCCGGCGCCGAGACGACGAGGTGCCCCGTCGCCCGGGCGCTCCGTTCGGACACGGCCGCTTCCGCTTCCTCCAGCTCGGCGAGAATGCGCTGGCAATCCTCAAGGAACGCCGCACCTTCGTCCGTCAGCGCCAGCTTGCGCGTGGTACGCTGTAACAGCTTGACGCCCAGGCGCGCCTCGAGCGCGTCCAGACGGCGTCCGATCATCGCGGGCGCGATGCCTTCGGCACGTGCCGCGGCCGACAGGCTGCCGCGGGCGATGACTTCGACGAAGGTCGATATCTGACGGAAATGGTCCAAAGGAAATCCTCGATTCTGATCGTCATCTGTGACAAAAACGCACAAATGAATGTATTTTTTGTCTCGTTTAGGCGATTAATAGTGAATATACTTGAAGCAATATCAAACGCCAAGGCAGCTTGTGACTAAGCCTGCCCGCCAAGCCGAATTTCATACTAGAACAGGAGAAAGCAATGACCATCGCCACCCCAGCCGGAATGGAAATCCGGGCCGAGATCAAGCCCGGCTACGAACAGATCCTGACGCCGGAAGCGCTTGCGCTGGTAGCGAAACTGAGCCGCGAATTCGAACCGCGCCGCCAGCAGCTGCTGGCCGCCCGCGTCGAGCGCGCCAAGCGCCTGGACGCCGGCGAGCGTCCCGACTTTTTGCCGGAAACGGCGCACATCCGCAACGGCGACTGGAAGATCGCCCCGATCCCGCAGGCGCTGGAATGCCGCCGCGTGGAAATCACGGGCCCGGTCGAGCGCAAGATGGTCATCAATGCGCTGAACTCGGGCGCGGACAGCTATATGACCGACTTCGAGGATTCGAACACGCCGAACTGGGATAACCAGATCACGGGCCAGCTCAATATGCGCGACGCCGTGCGCAAGACGATTTCGCTGGAACAGAACGGCAAGCAGTACAAGCTGAACGACAAGGTCGCGACCCTGGTCGTGCGTCCGCGCGGCTGGCACCTGGACGAGAAGCACGTGCTCGTCGACGGCAAGCGCATCTCGGGCGGCATCTTCGACTTCGCGCTGTTCATGGTCCACAACGCCAAGGAACAACTGGCCCGCGGCGCCGGTCCGTACTTCTATCTGCCGAAAATGGAATCGCATCTGGAAGCGCGCCTGTGGAACGACATCTTCGTCATGACCCAGAACGAACTGGGCCTGCCGCAAGGCACGATCAAGGCGACCGTGCTGATCGAAACCATCGTCGCCGCGTTCGAGATGGACGAGATCCTCTACGAATTGCGCGAGCACAGCGCCGGCCTGAACGCGGGCCGCTGGGACTACATCTTCTCGTGCATCAAGAAGTTCAAGCTGGACAAGGACTTCTGCCTGGCCGACCGTCCGAAAGTCACGATGACGGCGCCATTCATGCGTGCCTACGCGCTGCTGCTGCTCAAGACCTGCCACAAGCGCGGCGCGCCGGCGATCGGCGGCATGTCCGCGCTGATCCCGATCAAGAACGATCCGGAGAAGAACGAAGTCGCGATGGCCGGCGTGCGCACCGACAAGGCGCGCGACGCCACCGACGGCTATGACGGCGGCTGGGTCGCGCACCCGGGCCTCGTCGACCTGGCGATGACGGAGTTCAAGAAGGTGCTGGGCGATCGTCCGAACCAGATCGACAAGCAGCGTCCGGACGTCGACGTGACGGCCAAGGACTTGCTGGACTTCCGCCCGGAAACGCCGATCACGGAAGCGGGCCTGCGCTACAACATCAACGTCGGCATCCACTACCTGGGCGCCTGGCTGGCCGGCAACGGCTGCGTGCCGATCCACAACCTGATGGAAGACGCGGCGACGGCGGAAATCAGCCGCTCGCAGGTGTGGCAATGGATCCGCTCGCCGAAGGGCGTGCTGGACGACGGCCGCAAGGTCACGGCCGAGATGGTGCGCGCGATGATCCCGCAGGAGCTGGCCAACGCGAAGGCGGCCGCACCGAACGGCGACAGCCCGACCTATGACCGCGCCGCGCAGATCTTCGAACAGATGTCGACGTCGGAAGACTTCGCCGAGTTCCTGACGCTGCCGCTGTACGAAGAAATCTGACCGTAACGCCGACGCGGCCGCCTGTCCCTGGCGGCTGCGTCGTCAACGCCGGCGCTACGCCAACGGCGCCCGTGCGAGAAACTCCTGCAACACCGCTTAATCGATCCCGTTGCCCCGCAAGCGCCGGAGCAAGGCATCGACCCGATCCGCCCCCCAGAACAATTCGTCGTCGCCGTCCACCCGGAACGTCGGCACGCCGAACACGCCATCTCCCGCAGCTTGCGCCGTCGCAGCGGCCAATGCCTGCTTCACGCCCGGCGTCTGCGCGGGCTCAGAACACGTTCTTCCATTCGCGCAGCGCGGCGAACACGGCCACCGGGTCCGCGCCGGACGGCAGGCGGCCGGCCGCCGCCAGGCTGGCGACGATGGCGGGCTCGCGCGTGCGCAGGAAGGGGTTCGTCGCTTTTTCGATGGCGATGGTGGACGGGATCGTCGGCAGGTGCGTGCCGCGCAGCTGGCTGTCGTTGGCGACGCGCATCTGCAGCGCCCGGTTGTCCGGTTCCAGCGCTTCGGCGAAGCGCAGGTTGGACAGCGTATATTCGTGGGCGCAATAGACGAGCGTATCGTCGGGGAGGGCGGCCAGCTTGGCGAGCGACGCGGCCATCTGCGCGGGCGTCCCTTCGAACAGGCGGCCGCAGCCGGCGCCGAACAGGGTGTCGCCACAGAACAGCCAGTGCGCGCCCGGGTCCTGGCGCACGTATGCGATATGGCCCTTCGTGTGGCCGGGAACGTCCAGTACGGCGAGCTCGAGGGCCAGGCCCGGCACCTTGACGCGATCGCCTTCGCCCAGCGGATGGCCGACCGTCGCGATGCCGTCGTTGCGGGGGCCGAACACGGGCACGTTGCTGTGCTCCAGCAAGCGCATTACGCCGCCGATGTGGTCAGCATGGTGATGGGTGAGTAGAATGGCGGTCAGGGTGAGGCCGTGCGCCTGCAGGGCCGCGAGGATCGGTTCGGCGTCACCCGGGTCGACCGCTGCCGCATGGACGCCGTCATGGATGAGCCACAGGTAATTATCCTTGAACGCGGGCACGGTCAGGACGGTCGGTTCAGTGGGCGCGGGAGTCATATGGGTAGGGGAAAAGGTTGGGCATGGACAGCGCGGCATCCGAAAAATCCATTATAGCGCTCGACCGCTGGCTGCAATCGCCGGCGGGCGGGTACGTGCGCGCCTGGGAACAAGCGTGCCTGGACGAGTTGACGGTCGATATCTTCGGCTTCAACGCCATCCAGATCGGCGTGCCGCAGATCGACGCGCTGGCCGCGAACCGCATGCCGAACAAGTGGCAGGCGGCCACGCGCACGTCGACGGCGGACGAGCTGGCCTATGCCGCGACGGGCAAGCAGATCGCGGTGGCGCTCGACTTCGCCGACTTGCCGTTCGCGTCGCAGAGCCTGGACCTCGTCGTGCTGCCCCACGTGCTCGAATTCGCGGCCGAGCCGCACCAGGTGCTGCGCGAGGTGGAGCGCGTACTGATTCCGGAAGGGCAGGTGATCATCTGCGGCTTCAATCCGGCCAGCCTGTGGGGCGTGCGCCAGGGCATGGGGCGCATGATGAGCAACGACTACCTGCCGGCCGCCGGCGAGTTCATCTCTATGCCCCGCCTGAAAGACTGGTTAAAATTGTTGAATCTCGGCGTCACGCGCAGCCATTTCGGCTGTTACGCGCCGCCGTTCCGGACCGCGCAGTGGCTGAACCGCTTCGCCTTCGTCGAAGGGGCGGGGCGGCGCTGGTGGCCTTACCTCGGCGCCGTGTACATCGTGCACGCGATCAAGCGCGTGAAGGGCATGCACATCATCGGTCCGGCCTGGAACAAGAAGGCGGCCAAGGCGCCGCAGGCGGTGCCGGCCACGAACCGCAACGAACATCACAAGTAACACGTACAAGGAAGAACACGCGGCATGACCAAAGTTGAGATTTATACCGACGGCGCCTGCAAGGGAAACCCGGGCACCGGCGGCTGGGGCGCGCTGCTCGTGGCCGATGGCGGCCATGAAAAGGAGATCTTCGGCGGTGAGCCGAACACGACCAACAACCGGATGGAACTGCGCGCCGTGATCGAGGCGCTCACCGTCCTCAACCGCCCGTGCCAGGTCGTGCTGCACACGGACAGCCAGTACGTGCAAAAGGGGATCTCGGAATGGATCCACGGCTGGAAGGCGCGCGGCTGGAAGACGTCGACGAAGGAACCCGTCAAGAACGACGACCTGTGGAAGGCGCTGGACGCCGCCCAGCAGCAGCACGCCGTCGAATGGCGCTGGGTGCGCGGCCACAACGGCCATCCCGGCAACGAGCGGGCGGACGCGCTGGCGAACCTGGGCGCGGCATCGGTCAAGCGCTGATTTTGCTATACTGACCGGTCCATTCCAACGCTTTTTCGAATCTGCTCCGCATGCGCCAAATCGTCCTCGACACCGAAACCACAGGCCTGAATCCGCGCACCGGCGACCGCGTCATCGAGGTCGGCTGCGTCGAAATCTTCAACCGCAAGCTGACCGGCAATAACTTCCACCGCTACATCAATCCCGAGCGCGACTCGGACGAGGCGGCACTGGCGGTCCACGGCCTGACGACCGAGTTCCTCAGCGACAAACCCAAGTTCCACGAGATCGCCGAGGAACTGCGCGAATTCGTGCAGGGCGCCGAGGTCATCATCCACAACGCGCCGTTCGACCTCGCGTTCCTGAACCACGAATTCGAGCGCCTGGGCCTGCCGCCGTTCGTCGAACACTGCGCCGGCGTCATCGACACCCTCGTGCACGCGAAGGAACTGCACCCCGGCAAACGCAACTCGCTGGACGCGTTGTGCGACCGCTACGGCATCTCGAACGCGCACCGCAAGCTGCACGGCGCGTTGCTGGACTCGGAACTGCTGGCCGACGTCTACCTGGCGATGACGCGCGGCCAGAACACGCTGTCGATGGACGTCGAGATCGAAGCGAGCGGCGGCGGCCTCGTGCTGGAAGCCGGTCCGCTGGGCGACATTCTCGTCCTGCCGCCCAGCGCCGACGAACTCGCCGAGCACGAGAGCATGCTGGCCGCGCTCGACAAGGGTGTGAAGGGAGAATGTGTTTGGAGAAAATATTCTCCGCAGGGGTGACAAAACGCAAAACTCCCCCTATAATGCTCGTCATTGCAGCGACGCAATCGCAGCAAAGCAGTCGATAGTAGATAGTAGGGCGGTTAGCTCAGGGGTAGAGCACAGCATTCACACTGCTGGGGTCGCAAGTTCGAAACTTGCACCGCCCACCAGAATTTCAGGTTTCGATTCAAGGACTTGGGTTCCATCAGCGAGTTGGGCAAAACAACTTGGGGAATTTGGGGAGTCGGAACAAAAAAAGCCAGCGATAAGCTGGCTTTTTTCGTTTGCGCCGGCCGATCGCGGCCGTTCCTAATGCAGAGATTCGACGTTCCAGCCAAACCGCGGAAATTCATTCGCGGCGGCTACGTTGGTTCTCGAGTACGGGCGAAGCAGGCGTTGCCGCTTGTCGTCGTTCAGGCCTGCAGCGATCCAACATCCGTACGTCCGGAAGTCGAGCGTAGTGTCCACGTGCCCAAGCTGCGTCGCAACGTAGAGCGGGTTCGCTCCGCGCATCAGCAAGCTGGAGTCTCGCTCCCGGCACCATCCGACATCGGCACGGTGCGCTTGCTCGCTGCTTCGAATGGATGCTCAGGTGGAATCCACAAATCATGGCGCGAAATGGCACCCAAGCCATCTATTTGCGCTTCCGTTTCTCAGCCGTGCGAGCGCGCACTGCCGAGGCAGAGCCATTTGTTCCGTTTTCGGGGTGCTGGGCGACCGTAATTCGCACAACAACACCGTTCCCGCCTTGGGTCTGGTCATGGATGTGCAGGTTGTAGGTTCCTACGTCGGCAAGCTCGTCGGTGGCGACGAGTTCGAGCGTAGTCCCCGTGGGGCCAGGTTGCTTGACAGTTAACCCCACGGGCAATTGTTTGACGTCGGCCACATATTCCTTGGTGCCTCCTCGGATCTCAATGGATTTCGTCATCGCCGTTTTCGTGAAAAACGTGGCGATCGTGGTGTCTGTCATTAACGGCGCCGGAATGGATGGCAGGCCGCAGTCAGTCATGGCCTGCATGTTTATATTACTTGCGTTTACGGGGAGTTGTGTGCGAACGCTCTGCATGGCATCGATGACCGCGTCCTGTTGCCCCCTTATTTCTGCTGCTTTTTCCGACTGGTGGCTCCGCGATTTGTCGCTTCCCGGCGCTCCGCCATCGGCCTGCTTTGAACTGTTCGCGTCGTTGGCCGCCTTGCCGACGATTCCAGTGATGTCGCTCCCGATAGCGCCTGAGAGGATTTTTATATCGGCCAAGTTAGGCATTCCATTGACGATTGAACGTGTCACCGCCGCATCCACTTTATCGACTTGATTGGCGAGCAAATAAGCTGCTGCTTGCGTTTTGGCTAGAAAGTCGTCGGTACTGGCAACCATTCCATTAGCCGCCTTTAACGTCTCTTCAGCCGACTGGCTGGCCCCTATAAAATCCTTGGGCAGATTTTTTTCTTTATCGGCGCCCTCTAGCACTGATTTAAGCTTGCCCGCAGCAGTACGCAACTTCTCGTTGGCATCCTTGAGCGCGGCCGGTTGGAAGGTACGGATCGGCGCGACGCTTGCTTCAGCGCAATTGAGTGCATCGACACCGGCCATATAGGCAAGTATGCGTGTACGAGGCATCCCAGCTGCACCCATGGCATAGCTCGTCGACAGGGCCGCGCCTCCCGCGACGAAGGTGTCCGCATGTGCCCTCAGTCCGGCGGCTGCGAGTAGTGCGCCCGTTCCGACCAGCAAACCTTGCGACATATTGGCTTCGGTGCTGGCTTGGTCGGAAATTGCCTTCTGGTACGCAACTCTTGCCGTTTTCAAGTAGAGAATGGCGTCATCCATTGACCTTCCGGGGTCCCTCGGCTCGACAGGCAGAGGCTCCACGGTCGACTCGGACCATTGGTCTGTCGAGGCATCTCCGCCGCCATTGCTTGCCTTATTCAGCCGCGCGTTCGTGGCATGGCCGGTAGATGAACCGTCATTCTTGTCGTCGCCTCGCTGCGCGCCTACCCCAGAACTATTTGTTATTCGTCCGGTCTGCGGATATCGGTTGTAGGTCTTGCGCCAGTCCGTCATTGGCGTTGCGCATCCCGTGAGAGCCAGAACGACCGCAGTCACCGCTGCGGAATTTTTGTAAAGTTGGATCATCTCATTCCCCAGAGTTGTATGGCGAGTGCCTATTTTTATTGTATTTATTTGACAACATCTCACGGAAATGTGTGTTCTGTCAATAATTACTCAATCTTCGTAATCGTGAATTGGACTTCCCCTCGCTCCGGTAGACATTCCTGGCCGATGATTCGAGCAGAGGAGGAATGAATGAGTACACGGCGCTATATGCCGGAATTTAAAGTAGAAGCGGCATGTGGGTTAAAGCGGTCGTGCCGACCAAGGACGAGAAGCAAAACGCCGAGCTGGTCGAGGCCAAAGCGAGATCCTGCGCTCGCGTGCCCAGATCCGTCGTCTGGAAGAGGAGCGCGACCTGTTAAAAAGCCGCCCCACACGGTTGCCCGTGGCCCTCACGAATAGAAACTCGGGGCAAGTAGTCTGGCTGCACGCAGCGCACTGCAGGGCAATCCGCAGGCGACGATTGTAGAACTGCCGAGACTCAACTGGTTGAAGGTCCGCGTTTCAGCGCAATCAATCTTGGAGATGCCAACTCGCCAGTTTGAGCTGCACGTGCTCCGAAGGGCGCGAAGCGGTGTCGGAAAACTTTACAGGTAGCGGAAGATATGGCTACTACGGAAACTTACGTTGTTGATTGGAAATGATAATTTACGGTAGGCATGATATGTGCTTATAGGAAAGTACAATACTTTCGATAGGGGTTCTTCATGTCCAAACTGAGCAAAGTCGTCTCCGCAGTCGCAGTCTTCGCTGCCTTCACCGGCACGGCAATGGCAACGCCGGTCACCCAGTCCGCTGGCCCGGTCAATTACGATTCCTGGAGCGGCTGGCATAACGACGAACTCTTGGGGGTTTCGCTCGCGCCGAGCACCAGCCGTATCGATTCCCTGTCCGGTTCGTCGACGACCTATGATCAGGGATGGGGTGGCAATGATTTCTATGGCAACAGGCTGTACATTACCCTGATGGACAATGGTCACAGCCTGTGGAGCGACTTCTTCGCCGGCGGCGCCCGTGGTGCGACGTTCCAGGCGTATTCGGTCTCGAACGACCACCTGGCCAGCTTGAATGCCGCGCTGGCGGGCATCGATTGGTCGTCGGCCCCGAACGTGGAAATGCAAGTGCGCTCGTCTACGATCGGCTATCCGGGCTGGGCACTGCACTCGCAAGGTGCACAGTTCCAGGTGACGTCCGAAGTGCCGGAGCCGGCATCGCTTGCGATCGTCGGCATGGGCCTCCTGGGCTTGGTCGCCGCGCGCCGTAAGGCAGCGAAGAAGTAACGCTGCACCCTGCTCGAATCCGACGTGTCAGCGCCGCGCGCGCTGCATGTCCGCTCGCACCTTGCACACGGCGTCGGCGAGGGCCTTGTCCATCGTGCCGATGTGGACCGGCAGCCAGTCGCCCAGCAATGCGACCGCATAACGGGCCGGTCGCGCGTCACCGTCGTCCAGCGCGGCGGCGGCGTGATGCAGGCCAGCCAGCATGCGCGCATGCTGTTCGAGGTGCACCGGCGGCATCGGCAGACCGAACTCCTCCATCAGCATTTCTTCCGCGCGAAAGTCGCGTTCGATCGCGCGGACGCATTCGTTGAAGGCGCTTGAGAAGTCCGGCGACGGCAGCGCGGGCAGGCGCGCCAGTGCGGCAAACAAATCGTGATGGGATGCGTCGAGCGACGGCTCGCCAAGCACGATGTGGACGGGTTGTTGAGCTAGGGACATGACGGGTCTCTCGATGGAATCGTAAAGGCCAGTGTCGTCGCAAGTCCGCCGAATGGTCATTGATCCAGGTCAAGCGATCGTCTACGTCAGCGGGCGCGCCCGTCGACCACCGTCCGCGTCTGCCGCGCGATGACGCCTTCCTCATCCGCCGCGACGACCCACACGGCGACGGCGCTGTCCGGAGAATGGATCCGGGGGCTGCCCGCGGCGTTTGCCTCCGCGTCGAGCCGCACGCCCAGCCACGCCGCCTGCTCGCACACGCGTGCACGGATGGCCGCCGCATGCTCGCCGATACCGCCCGTGAAGACCAGCACGTCCAATCCGCCCGCCGCCGCGACGAGCGAGCCCAGTTCGCGCCCGATCCGGTACACGAACAGATCGACTGCGTCGCGGGCGCGCGGTTCGGCGCTGGCGAGCAGTTCGCGCATGTCGCCGCTGACGCCGGACACGCCCAGCAGGCCGGCGTCGTGGTACAGCTGGCGTTCCAGGACCTCGGGCGCGATCTGCTTTTCCTGCAGCAGGTACAGCAGCAGGCCGGGGTCGATATCGCCGCAGCGGGTCGCCATCGGCAGGCCGTCGAGGGCGGAAAAGCCCATCGTGCTGGCGACGCTCTTGCCGTCCACCAGCGCGCACATGCTGGCGCCGCTGCCCAGGTGGGCGGCGACGACGCGGCCCCGTGCCCGCGGCTCGACGGCAGGCAGCGCGGTGGCGACGTGTTCGTACGACAGGCCGTGGAAGCCGTAGCGCACCAGGCCGTCGCCGGCCAGGTCGCCGGGGAGCGCGTACAGGCGCGAGATGCGGGGATTGCCGAGGTGGAACGCGGTATCGAAGCAGGCGACCTGCGGCAGGCCCGGGTGCAGCCGGGCCATCGCGCCGATGGCTTCCAGGTTGTGCGGCTGGTGCAGCGGCGCGAGCGGCGACAGCGCCGCCAGCTCGGCCAGCAGGCCAGGCGTGACGAGCGCGGGGCCGGCATGCCGGTTGCCGCCATGGACGACGCGGTGTCCCACCGCCGCCAGCTGCGCCGGCGCGAGGTGGTGCTCGACCCAGCCGACGACCGCGCTCAGGATCGCCGCATAGCCGGACCGCGCATCCAGTTGCCGTTCCTCGATCGTCTTGCCGTCGGGCGCCCGGGCCACGAGGCGCGGCGCGTGGTCCAGGCCGTCGACCTGGCCCCGGCTGCTGAGCGCCAGCGCGCCGTCCCATTCGGCGTACACCGCGAACTTGAGGCTGGACGAGCCCGCGTTGAAGCAAACGAAGCCGCGGCTCATGCCGCACCCAGCACGGCGGACGGCGGCAGATGGCGCACCAGCAGGGCCGCCAGGGCGCAGGAGGCGAGCCGCGCCAGCGGTCCGTCGGCACGGCTGGTCAGCATGATCGGCACGCGCGCGCCCACGACGATGCCGGCGACCTGCGCGTCGGCCAGGTATTCGAGCTGCTTGGCCAGCATGTTGCCCGCTTCCAGGTCGGGCACGACGAGGATGTCGGCCTGGCCCGCCACCGGCGACACGAAGCCCTTGGTGCGGGCCGCATCCTCGGACACGGCGAGGTCGAAGGCCATCGGGCCGTCCACGATGCCGCCTGCGATCTGGCCGCGCTCGGCCATCTTGCACAGCGCGGCCGCTTCGATCGTCGACGCGAGCTTCGGATACACGGTCTCGAGCGCCGACAGGATGGCCACGCGCGGCGCCGCGATGCCCAGCGCGTGCGCGAGGTCGATGGCGTTCTGCACGATGTCGCGTTTGTCTTCCAGCGTCGGGTAGACGTTGATCGCGGCGTCCGTGATGAACAGCGGCCGCGGGTACGAGGGCACGTCCATCGCGAACACGTGGCTGATGCGCCGGCCCGTGCGCAGGCCGCTGTCCTTGGCGACGACGGGATGCATCAACTCGTCCGTGTGCAGCGCGCCCTTCATCAGCGCGCCGACCTTGCCGGCGCGCGCCAGCGCCACCGCCGCCTCGGCCGCCGCCTGGCTGTGCGCAGTGGGCACCAGCTCGAAGCCGGCCAGGTCGACGCCGGCGTCCTGCGCCGCCTTGCGGATCTTCGCTTCGGGGCCCACCAGCACGGGTTCGATCAGCCCTGCATGGGCCGCCTCGACGGCGCCCAGCAGCGATACCGTGTCGACCGGATGCACGACGGCCGTGCGCACGGGCGGCGCTTCGCGGGCGGCGGCCAGCAGCGCCCGGTAGCGGCCGCCGGGTTCGCGCAGCCGGACTTCGGGCAGCGCCACGCGCGGGCGCGAGACTTTTTCGCCCGGCGCGATGATCTCCGCCGTGCCCGTGACGACCGGCTTGCCGTCCTGGTTCGTCACGAGGCAGTCGAGGGTGACGCGGCGGTTCTCCGGGTGCAGTTCCGTCACCGTCAACTTGACGGTCACCAGGTCGCCCAGGCCGACCGGCTTCAGGAAGCGCAGCGACTGGCCCAGGTAGATCGTGCCCGGCCCCGGCAGCTGCGTGCCGAGCACCGTCGAGATCAGAGCGCCCGTCCACATGCCGTGCGCGATCACCTTGTGGAACATGTCGCTCTTCGCGTATTCCTCGTCCAGGTGGGCGGGGTTGACGTCGCCGGACATCACGGCGAACAGCTCGATGTCCTTGTGCGTCAACGTGCGCGTGAGGCTGGCGCTGTCGCCGATGCGCAGGTCGTCGAAGGTGCGGTTTTCGATGGTTTCCATTGATTGGTTATCTTTCAAGATTCAGCCCATGACATGATAGCCGGCGTCGACGTATTCGACGTTGCCGGTCAGGAGACGCGCCGCGTCGCTGGCGAGGAAGGCGGCCACGTTGCCGACGTCGGCGATCGTCGCCAGCATGTGTTGCGGCGCGCGCTGGCGTGCCTCGTCCAGCAGTTCGTCGAAGCGGTCCAGGCCCGAGGCGGCGCGGGTCTTGATGGGACCCGGCGACAGCGCGTGCACGCGGATGCCTTGCGGCCCGAGTTCCATCGCCATCGCGCGCACCGAGGCTTCCAGCGCGGCCTTCACGGGGCCCATCAGGTTGTAGTGCGCGACCACCTTTTCGCCGCCGTAGAACGTGACGGCGAGCAGGCAGCCGCCGTTTTTCATCAGCGGTTCCGCCAGCTGGGCGCAGCGGATGAAGGAATGGCAGGAGACGTCCATCGCTTGCGCGAAGCCGGCGGCGCTGCAGTCGACCACGCGCCGCCGCAGGTCCTCCCTGGGCGCGTAGGCGATCGAGTGGACGACGACATCGAGGCTGCCCCAGGTGCCGCGCACGGCGTCGAACACGGCGTCGAGCTGGCCCGGTTCGCGCACGTCGCACGGCAGGATGAGCGGGCAGCCGAGTTGCTCGGCCAGCGGACGGACGAAGGGTTCCGCTTTGGTGTTCAGGTAGGTGACGGCCAGCTCTGCGCCCCAGTCGCGCATGGCGCGCGCGCAGCCGTAGGCGATGCTGTCCGCGTTGGCGATGCCGAGGATAAGGCCGCGCTTGCCGCGCAAATCGATCGGTGAAGGGTTCATGTCGTCTCCATCACGGGGTAGTCCGGTTGCAGTGGTGTCAAGGTTCGCTTTCCGCCGGTGGGCGCCGTTCGCCGACCAGCTCGATTTCTTCGATGATTTCTTCCTGGCGCAACTGGTTCCGGCTGCGCCGCAGGTCCTCGCGCTTGCGCTCGATGTGCCGCAAGGCGTTTTCCATCAGCAGCAGGCGCATCTGGTTTTCGACCCGCAACGCGCCCACCAGGCTGGACAACAGGCGGTGGAACACGTAGTGCCGGGCCACGCCGGCCGCCACTTGCGGCAGCGGCGCGAAGGTGACGGGACGGTTGCCGGCGGCGGCCTGCGCCGGCACGTCGATCGGCAGGATGCGCCGCTCGGCGACGCCGCCCTCGTCGCGCCAGCAGATCACGAGGCCTTGCGCCGGGTCCGGCCGCGCGCGCGGATCGTCGAGCGCGCGGACGATGCGTTCGATCGTGTCCGCCGCGTCGGCCGCGCCGACGGCCCCGGCCACGCGCACCACGTCGTCCGGTTCGGCCAGCAAGGCGCCCAGCCGCTCGCCGACGACGATGGCCGTGCCGATGGCGGCGCGCCGCTGCCGGAAGTGGCGCGCCACGTCCTCGTTGTAGCTGCCGCAGAAGCCGCGCACGGAACCCAGCAGCACCCACACGTCGCGGCGCGCGCCGGCCGGCGGCTGCGGCAGGGCGGGGGCGACGTCGGCCACGGCCTGGGCGAGGGCCGCGTCGGCGGCGCGCTGCGCGGCCTCGTGGCGGCCGACGCGGCGCAGTTCTGCCAGCGCGAAGCTGCGCATCGCGTTGAGGATGCCCGACAGGTCGTCGAACAGGCCCAGGCGCGATTCGATGTCGCGCGGACGCGTCATGGCGTGGCCTTCAACGCGGCGCGCAGGGCGGCGAGCCAGGCGTCCTTCGGCGTATCCAGGCCGAGCCGGTGCGCGCCGGCCGCCGCGAACAGGCGGGGCACCGTCGCCGCGACCTGGTCGGGCGCCACCGCGTCCAGCAGGCCCTCGCCGTAGGCCAGCAGCCAGGCCAGCTGCTCCGCCTCCGACAGGGGAGACAGGCGGTCCTGCTTCAGGAGTTCGCGCAGCAGCCGGCCGCGCCGCAGGCTGTCCTCGACGCTGGCTTCGAGCCGCGTGCCGAAACGGGCGAACAGTTCGAGCTCCAGGAATTGCAGGTAGTCCAGGCGGATCCGCGCGGCGGCCCGCTTGATCGCGTTCGCCTGCGCCTTGCCGCCGATGCGCGAGACCGAGCGGCCGATGTCGATCGCGGGCAGGAAGCCGGCCGCGAACAGCTTGCTGTCGAAATAGATCTGGCCGTCGGTGATCGAGATCAGGTTGGTCGGGATGTAGGCGGAGATCTCGCCGAGCCGGGTTTCGACGATCGGCAGCGCGGTCATGCTGCCGCCGCCGCACGCCGGCGCCAGCACGGTGGAGCGCTCCAGCAGCCGCGCGTGCAGGTAGAACACGTCGCTGGGATAGGCTTCGCGGCCCGGGGGACGCTGCAGCAGCAGCGACAGCTCGCGGTACGACTGCGCGTGCCGGGTCAGGTCGTCGTACACGACCAGCACGTCGTGTCCGTGGCGCATCCAGTGCTCGGCGATGGCGCAGCCGGCGAACGGCGCGAGATAGCGCAGGCCGGGCAGCGCGTTCGCCTCGGCGACCACGACGACCGTGTAGTCGAGCGCGCCGACGCTGCGCAAGGTGTCGACCGTGGCGGCGACGGCGGCGCGCGTCTGGCCGATGAGCACGACGACGCACAGCACGCCGCGCCCGCGCTGGTTCGCCACGACGTCGAGGGCGAGCGCGCTCTTGCCCGTGCCGTCGTCGCCGATCAGCAGCTGGCGCTGGCCTTTGCCGATCGGGATCATGGTGTCGACGATCTTGTTTCCGGTGTACAGCGGTGCGTCGACGAAGTCGCGTTCGAGGATGGCGGGCGCGCTCGCCTCGAGCGGCATGCGGGTCTCGACGGCCGGCGGCGGCAGGTCGTCCAGCGGCACGCCGACGGGGTCGACGACTCGTCCCGGCAGGCCGGCCCCCACGCCGACGGTCAGGCGCGCGCCGCTGCGGCGGGCGCCCATGCCGGCCGTCAGGCGGTGCGTCTGCGACAGCAGGATCGCGCCGAGGCGCTGGGCGCCGAGCTGGAACACGAGCCCGCTGCTGCCGTCGTCGAAGCGCAGCACCTCGTCCATTTGCGCGGAGCGCAGGCCGCGCACCCAGGCGATGCCGTCGCCCACCGCCACGACCTGGCCGCGCTCCTCGAGCCGCAGGCCGAACCGGTAGCCTTGTGCCGTCTGGCCGGATGGCGCCATGGTGTCAGGCATGCGCGTCCCGTTCCTGGAAAAAGCGCAGCTCGTCCGCAAGGTCGGCCTTGAGGAGGTATTCCCCGAAGGCGACCCGCATGCCGGCGATCAGGTCCGGCCGTACCGCGAAGCGCGGCGCCAGCGGCCGTCCGGCGACGTCCGACAGCGCGTGCGCGAGGCGTGCGCCGGTCTCGGCGTCGGCCGGATGCGCGATCTCGACGGTGGCGCCGTCGTCCGCCAGTGCGGCGGCGGCCGCCGCGAGCGCCGCGCGGTCCGGCGCCGGCAGGCCTTGCAGGTCTTCCAGGAAGACGTCGGCGATGCGCTCGGTCAGGCCCGGCCACGCGAGCCGGCGCAGCATGGCCGACGCCTGGCCGTACGCCGTCTCGGCCGCGTGCCGGGCCTGTTCGGCCTCGCGCATGGCGGCCGTCGCCGCCGCCCGCGCCGCGGCCTTCTCGTGCTCGGCGCCGAGTTCGCGCCGGATCGCGTCCATGCCGGCGGCCCGTTGGCGGGCGAGCTCCTCGTCCAGCTGATGCCGCGCCTGTTCGCGCTGGCCGTTCCATTCTTCCACCAGCGCGTCGTAGCGGGCCTTCGCCGCGTCGGCGTCGCGCCGGCGCGCCTGTACGGCGTCTTCCTGCTGCTGCAGCGCGGCGCGGCGCGCGTCGATGTTGGCGAGCACCGGGCGGTACAGGAAGCGCGTCAGGATCCACAGCAGCACCAGGAAGTTGACGATTTCCAGGGTGAATGTCGTCCAGTCGAATTGCATGGCGTGGTCCCGGTGGCTTATTTCAGGAAGTATTCCAGCAACGGATTGCGGAACAGGATGATCAGCGCGACGACCAGGCAGTAGATCGCGAGCGACTCGATCATCGCCAGGCCGATGAACAGGGTGCGCGAGATCGACTTCTCGGCGTCGGGCTGGCGTGCCAGCGCATCGAGCGCGCTGGCGATCGCCCGGCCCATGGCCAGCCCGGGCAGCATGGTGCCGATGGCGATGGCCAGGCCGGCCACGACGGTCGAGACGAGGGTGAACCAGTGCAGGTCGCTCATGACGTTTCCTTTTCTTGGGGTGGGGGCAGTTCGGGGCCGGCTTCCATCGCGCCCGCGATGTAGATCAGCGCCAGCATGCCGAAGATGTAGGCCTGCACCAGGGCTTCGACCACGTGCAGCAGCAGCAGGGGCACCGGCACGAGGAAGCCGGCGATCAGCAGCATCAGCATGGCGGCCATGTCCAGGCTCATCATGTTGCCGAACAGGCGGATCGCGAGCGCGAGCGTGCGCGTGAGTTCGCTGATGACGTGGAACGGCAGCAGGATGACGCTCGGTTCCACGTAATGGCGCAGGTAGGCTTTCAGGCCCCTGGTGCGGATGCCGAACCAGTGGGTCGACAGGAACACGAGCAGGGCCAGCGCGGCCGTCGCGGACAGGTCCTGGGTGGGCGCGTGCAGCCCGGGCACGAGGCCGGCGAGATTCGAGAACAGGATGAAGATCCACAGCGTGCCGACGAAGGGCATCACGGTGCGCACGGCGGCGGCCGGCACCACGTCGGCGACGGCGTTCTCGATCAGGCTCGTCGCGGCCTCGACCGCGGCCTGCCAGCGCGACGGCGCCGGCCGCAGGCGGCGCGACGTCCAGCCCGCCGCGAGCGCCAGCACGGCCATGATGGCCCACGTGGTGAGGATGGTGGCGGAAAGGTTCATAGCCGGTCCCGGACGAAGCGGTAGACGTTGTAGGCGCCCAGCCCGATGCCGAGCAGGATCAGGCTGATCGTCCAGCGCACGGAATAGCCGGCCAGTGCGGAGTCGAGCCAGCGGCCGAGGTAGGCGCCGCCGACGATTGGCACGACGAACAGCAGCCCGAGCGTGCCGCCGTACAGCGCGAGTCCGATCAGCGTGGGGCGGCCGCGCTCATGGCGCGCCAGCCGTTTGGCGTCGCGCCGGACGCTGCGCACGAGCTCGTCGCGATCGGTCATCGGGTACCTCCGGCCTGGCCCAGCGCGTTCAGGCGCCGCAGCAGCGCATGGTCGATCCCGGCCAGCGTCTCGCGCATGGTGCGCAGGTCGGAGTCCTCGCGCGCCATGTCAGCGGCGAGCCGGTCGGCGAGGGCGTCGCGGTCGGTGCCGATGACATACCGGGCCGCCACCACGACCAGCGCGTCGCCGGCGAAGCGCAGGACGCCGCCGGGCAGCGCGGCGTAGCGCCAGGTGCCGGTCGTGTCGACGAAGCGGGCCAGGCCGTAGCGCAGCACCGCGAGCGTGGTCTCGTGGTGGGGCAGGATGCCGAAGGCGCCGCTGTCGTCGGCGCCGATGAAGTGCGTGACGCTGTCGAAGCGTTCGCTGTCGGCGCCGCCGCAGAAGACGACGGAGAATCCGCTCATGCCGGCATCGCTCCCCGCATGTAGCAATCGGCCTCGGCCAGGGCGTCGAAGCGGCCGTCGAGGAAGCCTTCGCAGTCGTCCAGCGTGCGTTCCAGCGGCACGCTGGCGCCCTCGATGCCGCTGTGGTCGGTGACCACGTGGAACGGCTGGGTCAGGTAGCGCTGCAGGCGCCGCGCGCGCTCGACGGTGCGCCTGTCGTCCGCCGACAATTCCTCGATGCCGAGCATCGCAATGATGTCTTCCAGCTCGTCGTAGCGGGCCAGGTGCTCGCGCACGGCGCGCGCGATGCGGTAGTGGCGCTCGCCGATCACGCGGTGGTCCATGATCCGGCTGTTCGACTGCAGCGGATCGACGGCCGGGTACAGCCCCTTCGCCGCCTGCTGGCGCGACAGGATCACCGTGCTGTCGAGGTGGCCGAGGATGGTGGCGACGGCGGGGTCCGACATGTCGTCCGCCGGCACGTACACGGCCTGGACGGCCGTGATCGCCCCGCCGCGCGTGGACACGATGCGTTCCTCGAGCGACGCCACCTCGGTCAGCAGCGTGGGCTGGTAGCCGACCGTGGCCGGCATGCGCCCCAGCAGGCCGGAGATCTCGCTGCCGGCCTGCACGAAGCGGAACACATTGTCCATCAGGAACAGCACCTCGGTGCCGAGGGTGTCGCGCAGATACTCGGCGTAGGCGAGTGCCGTGAACCCCGCGTGGAAGCGCACGCCGGGCGACTCGTTCATCTGCCCGTACACGAGCACCGCGCGGTCGAGCACGCCGGCGTCGCGCATCTCGTGCCACAGCTCGTGGCCCTCGCGCATCCGCTCGCCGACGCCGGCGAATACCGACACGCCGTGCAGGATGGAACTGACCGCCTGCATGAATTCCATCATGAGGACGGTCTTGCCGACGCCGGCGCCGCCGAACAGCCCGGTCTTGCCGCCCCGGACGAACGGACACAGCAGGTCGATCACCTTGATCCCCGTGGGCAGGATGGCGGCCGGCGGCAGCACGCTGGCGAGCGCCGGCGGCTTGTGCATGATGGGGCGGAACTCGGCGGACGGGAGCGCGGGGCCGCCGTCCAGCGGGGCGCCGAACACGTCGAGCATGCGGCCCAGGCACGTCCGGTCGACCGGCACGTGCAGCGGGCCGCCGAGGTCGCGCACCGGCATGCCGCGATGCACGCCGGCGACCGGGTGCAGGGCGATCGTGCGCACGCGGTCCATGCTCAGGTGCTGGTGCACCTCGACCATCAGCGGCTTGCCGTCGCCGCCCAGGTCGAGCGCCTGGCCGATGGGCGGCAGGTAGGCGCAGCGCACGTCGATGACGGGGCCGTAGGCTTCCTCGACGGTGCCGATGGGCGCCGCGGGCGATGCTTCGGCTTGCGTGAATGCGGTCACGATTGTTCTCCTGTGTCCGCCGCCGGGCCGCCGGCGGCGCGTCGTGCTGGCGACCGGACCTATCCTAGCCCTTATCCATCGTGCAAATGTATGACCTTGGTCAAAAACGTCCGATCGCGCCTCGCGGCGAGCCGCATGGCACGGGCAAGAAGTATTCGACAAGTCTGCGCGCCGTGTGGTGCAGCCGATGCGGATCGAATTGACTTAAGTCATACCATTCATCCGACGGTGGCTCTTATAGTGACATGTGTTGACGCGGAGCCAGCGTTTCCTTGCCAGGACAGGTAGTCGATGCATAGATCAAAGGTCAAGCAGGCGCGACGGCTCGGCGCGCTGGCGCTTGCGGCCGGTTTGCTGGCCGGTTCGCTGGCCGAGGCGGCGCTGGCCAGCCGTAACGAATCCCTGCGCATCTTCCGCCGGCGCTACGAAGTGGGCGCGACGACCCGGCTCGACCTGACCCAGGTGGAAACCCTGCAGACCCAGGCGGAGATGCTGTTGCTGACCCTGCGCCAGGAACACGCGCGGCTCGGCCACGCGCTGGCCCTGTTGACGGGCGCGGCCGCGCTGCCGCCGCCGGCGCCGCTGTGGTTCGACGAGACGTTTGTCCCGCTCGAGTCCGGCACGCCTTCGGCGCTGCTGCTGGCGCGGCCGGACATCGCGGCGGCGGAACACCGGCTGCGCGCCGCCAACGCGAACATCGGGGCGGCGCGCGCCGCCTTCTTTCCGCGCATCGCGCTGACGGGCGCGCGCGGCGGCGCCAGCACGGCGCTGGGCGCGCTGTTCGACGGGCAGAACGCGGCGTGGAGCGTGGGCGCGTCGCTCGCGCAGCCGCTGGTCGACGGCGGCCGGAGCCGGGCCGCGCTGGCGCGGTCCGAGGTGGAGCGCGACATCGCGCTGGCCGCCTACGAGAAGACCGTGCAGCAGGCGTTCCGCGACGTGGCCGATGCGCTCACCGTGCGCGCGACCGTGCAGCGGCAGGTCGAAGTGGGCGCGCGGGCGCTCGCGGCCCAGCGCGAACGGGCGCGCCTGGCCAAGCTGCGCTACGAGCGCGGCGCCGTGACCTACCTCGACGTGCTGGACGCGGAGCGCGACCTGCTGCAGGTCGAACAGCAGCAGGTGCAGAACCGCCGCGCGCTGCTGTCGAGCCAGGTGGCGCTGTACCTGGCGCTGGGCGGCGGCGCCGGCGCCGCGGCGGCCCCCGAGACATGCGAACCCCGAATGGAACGATGATGACCAAGACCACGATGAAGCGCCTGGCCGCCGGCCTGGCGGTGCTGCTGTTGACGGCGGGCGCGGCCCAGGCCTGGCGCATGACGCACCGGCAGGGGCCCGGCGCGGGTTTCGTCAGCGGCAACGGACGGATCGAAGCGACTGAGATCGACATCGCCACCAAGCTGCCGGGTCGTGTGGCGCAAGTGCTGGTGGACGAAGGCGACGTCGTGCGGGCGGGGCAGGTCGTGGCGCGCATGGATCCCGGTTCGCTGCGCGCCCAGAAGGTGGAATCTCTGGCGCGCGAGCAGCAGGCGCGCGACGCGGTGGCGGGCGCCCAGGCGCAACTGGCGATGCGGCGCAGCGACCTGGCCGCCGCCGGCGCCGTGGTGGCGCAGCGCGCGAGCGAACTCGACGCGGCACGCCGGCGCCTGACCCGCTCGGAAATCCTGGCACGCGACGGCGCGGCATCGCTGCAGGAACTGGACGACGACCGGGCCCGCGTTGACGGCATCGCGGCGGCGCTGAACGCGGCCCGGGCCCAGGCGGCAGCGGCGCGCGCCGCCGTCGAAGCGGCCCAGGCCCAGGTGGTCCAGGGACGGTCGGCGGTGGAGGCGGCGGTCGCGACGACGGCCCGCATCGACGTCGACCTGCGCGACGGCGACCTGGTCGCGCCCCGTGCCGGCCGCATCCAGTACCGCGTGGCCCAGCCCGGCGAAGTGCTGGGCAGCGGCGGCAAGGTGGTCAACCTGATCGACCTGAGCGACGTGTACATGACGTTCTTCGTGCCCGAGACGGTGGCCGGACGGATCGCGCTCGGCACCGAGGTCCGCCTGAAGCTCGATGCCGCGCCGGACTTCGTGGTCCCGGCCACGGTCAGCTACGTGGCCAGCACGGCCCAGTTCACGCCGAAATCGGTCGAGACCGCGAGCGAGCGCCAGAAGCTGATGTTCCGGGTCAAGGCCCAGGTCGACCGGCGCGTGCTGGAACGCTACGCCAGCCAGGTCAAGGCCGGCGTGCCGGGCGTGGCGTGGATCCGGACCGACCCGTCGCGTCCCTGGCCGCCCGAGCTGGCGCTGCGGAGCGCGCCGTGAACCGTGGCGCACCGGATGCCGGCCTGGGCGGTGTCGCGGTGGTGGAAGGCTTGCGCGTCCACTACGGCGCGACCGTCGCGCTGGACGGGGTCGACCTGGCGTTTCCGGCCGGGCAGGTGAGCGGCCTGATCGGCCCGGACGGGGTGGGCAAGTCGACCCTGCTTGCGATCGTCGCCGGCGCCCGCCGCATCGGATCGGGGCGGGTGCGGGTGCTGGGCGGCGACATGGCGGACGCGCGCTTCCGCGCCGCCGTCTGCCCGCGCATCGCGTACATGCCGCAGGGGCTGGGGCGCAACCTGTATCCGAGCCTGTCGGTCGAGGAAAACCTGCAGTTCTTCGCGCGCCTGTTCGGCCACGACGCGGCCGAGCGGCGCGCCCGCATCGACGTGCTGGCGCGCGGCACCGGCCTGCTGCCGTTCCTGGACCGGCCCGCCGGCCAGCTGTCCGGCGGCATGAAGCAGAAGCTGGGGCTGTGCTGCGCGCTGGTGCACGATCCCGACCTCCTGATCCTGGACGAGCCGACCACCGGCGTCGACCCGCTGTCGCGCAGCCAGTTCTGGGACCTGATCGCCACGATCCGGCAAGCCCGCCCGGGCCTGAGCGTGCTGGTGGCGACGGCCTACATGGACGAGGCGCTGCGCTTCGACTGGCTGGTCGCCCTCGACGGCGGGCGGGTGCTCGCCGCCGGCACGCCCGCCGCGCTGATGGAGCGCACCGGCAGCGCCGACCTCGAACAGGCCTTCGTGGCCCTGCTGCCGCCGGCCCGGCGCGCCGGCCAGCCCGTGCTGCCGGCCCGCTCGCGCCCGGCCGCCGGCGAGCAAGACACGGTGATCGAGGCCGCGCACCTGTCGCGCCGCTTCGGCGACTTCACGGCGGTGCAGGACGTCAGCTTCCGCATCGCGCGCGGCGAGATCTTCGGTTTCATCGGCTCGAACGGCTGCGGCAAGACCACGACGATGAAGATGCTGACCGGCCTGCTGCCGGCCAGCTCCGGCGAGGCGCGGCTCTTCGGCCAGGCCGCGGGCGGCGGCGGCGCGGCGGCGCGGCGCCGGGTGGGCTATATGTCGCAGGGATTCTCGCTGTACCAGGAGCTGACGGTGCGCCAGAACCTGCTGCTGCACGCGCGCCTGTTCGACTTGTCCGAGACGGACGCCGCGGCGCGCTGCGCGACCCTGGCCGCGCGCTTCGGGCTCGAGGACGTCCTCGACGCCGTGCCGGGCCGGCTGCCGCTGGGCCTGCGCCAGCGGCTGTCGCTGGCGGTGGCGATGGTGCACGAACCCGAGCTCTTGATCCTGGACGAGCCGACGTCGGGTGTCGATCCGATCGCGCGCGACCGGTTCTGGGCCGAGCTGCTCAAGCTGTCCGGCGAGGACGGCGTCACGATCTTCATCTCGACCCACTTCATGAACGAGGCCGAGCGCTGCGACCGCGTGGCGCTGATGCATGCCGGGCGCGTGCTTGCCAGCGGCCCGCCGGCCGAACTGCGCGCGCAGCGGAACGCGGCCAGCCTGGAGCAGGCCTTCATCGGCTGGCTCAGGGAGGCCGGCGCCGGTGCGGACGCCGGCGGCGCCGTCGTGGCGGCCTCGCCGCCGGCCCAGCCGCTTGCGCCGTCCCCTGCCGGAGCACGCGGCCAGTGGCTGCGGCGCGCGGCCGCCTACTGCTGGCGCGAAGCGCTGGAACTGCGCCGCGATCCGGTGCGCGCGACCTTGGCGATGTTCGGTTCGCTGCTGCTGATGGTGGTGATCGGCTACGGCATCAGCCTGGACGTGGAAGACTTGCGCTTCGCCGTGCTCGACCGCGACCAGACTTCGCTCAGCCGCGACTACACGCTCAACCTGGTCGGCTCGCGCTATTTCCTGGAGCGCCCGGCGTTGTCGAGCTATGCGGAGATGGACCGGCGCATGCGTTCCGGCGAGCTGTCGCTCGCGCTCGAGATCCCGCCCGGCTTCGCGCGCGCCGTCGAGCGCGGGGACGCGGTGCAAGTCGGCGCGTGGATCGACGGCGCCAATCCGGTGCGCGCCGAGACCGTCGAGGGCTATGTCCAGGGCATGCACCAGGAGTGGCTGCGCGGCCGCGCCGCGCTGGCCGGCGTCCACGCGCCGGCCGCCGCCACCGTCGAGACGCGCTTCCGCTACAACCCCGACGTGCGCAGCCTGCCGGCCATGGTCCCCGGGATCATGGCGCTCCTGCTGCTGATGCTGCCCGCGATGCAGGCGGCGCTCGCCGTGGTGCGCGAAAAGGAGATGGGCTCGATCGTGAACCTGTACGTGACCCCGGTGCGGCGCAGCGAATTCCTGTTCGGCAAGCAGGCGCCGTACGTGGTGCTGGCGATGGGCAACGCGGTCCTGATGACGGGGATGGCCGTGACCCTGTTCGGCGTGCCGCTGAAGGGCAGCGTGGCGGCGCTGGCCGTCGCGGTGTTCCTGTACTGCGTCTGCTCGACCGGCATCGGCCTGCTGGCCTCGACCTTCACCCGCAGCCAGATCGCGGCGCTGTTCTTCACCATGATCGGTACCATCGTGCCGGCCATCCAGTTTGCCGGCTTGATCAACCCGGTGGTGGCGCTGGAGGGCGCGGGCAGGGTGGTGGGCGAGCTGTATCCCGCCTCGCACATGCTGACCATCGACCGCGGCGTGTTCGGCAAGGCGCTCGGCTTCGGCGCGCTGGCGCCGGACTTCCTGGCCCTGCTGGCCGCCGTCCCGGTCATCATGGGCCTGGCGATCTCCGCCTTGCCCAAGCAGGAGCGTTGACATGCGGCCGATCTCGCTGCGCAAGGTGGGGTGGCTGGGCGTCAAGGAGTGGTGGAGCCTGCTGCGCGATCCGGTGATGCTGCTGCTGATCGTCTACACCTTCACGGCCGCCGTCTACATCGCCGCCACGGCCCAGCCGGACTCGCTCACGCGCGCCGCGCTGGCGATCGTCGACGAGGACCAGTCGCCGCTGTCGCTGCGCGTGCGCGCGGCCTTCATGCCGCCGCAGTTCCTGCCGCCCGAACTGATCACGCTCGACCAGGCCGACGCGCGCCTGGACCGGGGACGCGCCACGTTCGTGCTGGTGATCCCGGCCGGCTTCCAGCGCCGCGTGCTGGCCGGGCGCGGCGCGACGCTGCAGCTGAACGTGGACGCGACACGAATGAGCCAGGCGTTCACCGGCAGCAACTACGTGCAGCAGATCGCGCTGGGCGAGGTGGCGGCCTTCCTGCAGGGGATACGCGTGCAGGCGCGCCCGCCGGTCGACCTGGCGGTGCGGGCGCGCTTCAACCCGGCGCTGACGCCGTCCTGGTTCGGCGGGCTGATGGAGATGGTCAACAACATCACGATGCTGTCCGTGATCCTCACCGGCGCGGCGCTGATCCGCGAACGCGAGCACGGCACCGTCGAGCACCTGCTGGTGATGCCGGTGTCGCCGCTCGAGATCATGCTGGCGAAGCTGTGGTCGATGGCGGCCGTGGTCCTGCTGGCGACGGTGGTCGCGCTGCTGGGCATCGTGCGCGGCGTGCTGCACGTCGGCATCAACGGTTCGATCCCGCTGTTCCTGGCCTGTACCGTGCTGCACCTGTTCGCGACGACGTCGCTCGGCATCCTGCTGGCCACGCTGGCGCGCAGCATGCCGCAGTTCGGGATGCTGGTCGTACTGGTCCTGCTGCCGCTGCAGATGCTGTCCGGCGCCACGACGCCGCGCGAGAGCATTCCCTACGTGCTGCGCGAGCTCATGCTGGCGGCGCCGACCACGCATTTCGTCGAGCTGAGCCAGGCGATCCTGTTCCGCGGCGCCGGCCTGGAGACCGTCTGGGCGCCGTGCCTCGCGCTGCTGGCGATCGGCGGCACGTTGTTCGGCCTGTCGCTGGCGCGCTTCGCCACTGGGATGCGCCAGGGGTAGGTGCGCCCCGCGTGCGCACGTAGGAGATATCCGACATCGCTCTTGGGCGGTGCCCCACTGGCGCGCACCGCGGCCGCGGCGCATAGTTGAAAACCGGCGGACGCGAACGGCCGCCGATCCGCAAACCACACGCAAAGGAGAGCACATGGACAGGCTGGCTTTGGTAACCGGAGGAACCCGCGGACTGGGCAAGGCGATCGCGATGGCGCTGCACGAGCGCGGATGCCGGGTGGCGGTGACGTGCCGCCGCGACGGCGAGGAGGCGCGCCGCCTGCGCGACGAGACCGGCATCCCGGCGTTCTACTGGGACGTCGCCGACTTCGAGGCATGCCGGGCGGGCGTCGCGCAGGTGCGCGCGCAGCTGGGCGCCATCGACATCCTGGTCAACAACGCGGGGATCACGGCCGACGCGACGCTCCACAAGATGAGCGAGACGCAGTGGTGGGACGTCCTGCGCACCAATCTCGGCTCCATGTTCAACATGACGCGCCAGGTGATCGAGGACATGCGCGAGCGGCGCTTCGGCCGCATCGTCAACATCAGTTCCATCAACGGCCGCAAGGGCCAGGTCGGACAGTGCAATTATGCGGCGGCGAAGGCCGGCATCCTCGGATTCACGAAGTCGCTGGCGCTCGAGAACGCGGGGCGCAACGTCACCGTCAACGCGGTGGCGCCGGGCTATTGCGAGACGGCCATGGTGGCGGCGGTCCGGCCCGAGGTGCTGCAGGCGATCGTCGCCGGCATCCCCGTCGGCCGCCTCGGCACGCCGGAGGACGTCGCCCGCGTGGTGGCGTTCCTGGCCGACGAGGCCGCCGGGTTCGTCACCGGGGCGACCATCGACGTGAACGGCGGCCAGTACCTGGCCTGACGTTCAAGGCAGCGACACGTAGCTGCCGGGCGCGTCGGCACAGCCGACCACCGGCGGCGGGGGCGCGGCCAGCGGCCCCGCGTGGCGCGCGAGCCAGGCTTCCCAGGCCGGCCACCAGCTGCCTTCGTGCTGTTCGGTGCGGGCCTGCCAGCTGTCCGGATCGACGTAGGGCGCGTCGTGCGCGTGGGTCGCGACCTGGTAGCCGCGATGGGGCGTGCCGGGCGGCGAGACGACGCCGGCATTGTGCCCGCCCGACGTCAGCAGGAAGGTGACTTCCGTGTCGGTGAGCAGCATGATCTTGTACACGGACCGCCACGGCGCCACGTGGTCGGTCAGCGTGCCGACGGCGAATACCGGGATCTGGATGTCGGTGAGCGCCACCGGCCGGTCGCCCACGATGTAGCGCGCGCTCGCCAGGCTGTTTTTCAGGAACAGCTTGCGCAGGTATTCGGAGTGCATGCGGTAGGGCATGCGGGTGGCGTCCGCGTTCCACGAGGCCAGGTCGTTGTCCTGGTCGGGCAGGTCGAGCAGGTAGTGGCGCAGCCGGCGCGACCAGATCAGGTCGTTGGAGCGCAGCAGCTGGAACGCGCCGGCCATCTGGCGCGTGTCCAGGTAGCCCTGCTGCCACATGGCCGCTTCCAGGAAGGCGACTTCGCTGTCGTCGATGAACAGCGACAGTTCGCCCGGCTCGGTGAAGTCGACCTGGGCCGCCAGCAAGGTCACGCTGGCAAGGCGCTCGTCGCCGTCGCGCGCCATCGCCGCCGCGGCGATCGCGAGCAGGGTGCCGCCCAGGCAGTAGCCGCAGGCGTTGACCTGCGCCGCGCCGGTCTGGGCGGTGATCGTGTCCAGCGCGGCCATGATGCCGAGCTGACGGTAGTCTTCCAGCGACAGGTCGCGGTCCGCGGCGTCCGGGTTCTTCCAGGAAATGATATACACCGTGTGGCCGTGTTCGACCAGGTAGCGCACCAGCGAATTCGCGGGCGAGAGGTCGAGGATGTAGTACTTCATGATCCAGGCCGGCACGATCAGCAGCGGCGTGGCGTGTACCTTGGGCGTCTGCGGATCGTAGCGGATCAGCTCGACGAGGCGGTTCGACATCACGACCTTGCCCGGCGTGATCGCCACCTCATGCCCGGGACGGAAGGTGACCGGGGCCGGCGCGCCGTCCAGCGCGCGGCGGGCGTCGGCGGCGGCGCGCAGCGCGCCGTCCAGCAGGTTGCGGCCGCCGCTGGCGAAGGTGGCCTGGAGGACCACCGGATTGGTGAACACGCAATTCGACGGGGCGTAGCCGTCGAGCACCTGGCGCGCCACGAAGCTGACCACGTCGCCATGGTGGGGCGAGACGCCGCGCACGCCGGTGGTGGCGCGGTGCCACCACTGCTGGGTGAGCAGGAAGCCCTGGCTGATCGCGTTGTAGGGCCAGGCCTGCCAGGCCGGGTCGGAAAAGCGCTTGTCCTGCGCCAGCGGTTCCACCGGCTTGGCCAGCCCGTTGTCGACGGCGCTGCGGCAATATTGATGCCAACGCAGCCAGCTGGCCTGGCCCTGCAGCACGAGTTCGAACTGCTTGTCGGGCGACAGCATCAAATGACTGGCCCAGTCCAGCCAGGCGCCCGCCAGCGCGGCGGGCGACAGGTAGGCGGTCAGGCGTCCCAGCCAGGCGTTCAGCACCAGGTCCGCCGACGCGTGCTCCACGCTGGCTTCCGGATAGCCCGGCCGGGCGCGGCCCTGCCAGCTGCTGGCTTCGCGCCGTTGCTCGCTGGAGGGTACGGGTAGCGGTTGGCTCGCCATGGGTCAATGGGCCAGCAGGACGGGAATCGACGCGCACTCGAGCAGGTCGCGCGTCACGCCGCCCAGCGCCCATTCGCGCACCCGGCTGTGGCCATACGCGCCCGCGACGATCAGGCCGGCCCCGCTGTCGCGCGCGAGCGTCAGCAGCACTTCGCCCGCGCCGACGGCGGTGCGCTCGACCACGACGTCGACGGGCACGCCGTGACGCGCCAGGTAGACCGCCATGTCCGCGCCCGGCTCCTCGCCATGCAGTTCCGACAGTTCGTGGGGATTGACGAGCGCGAGCTTGACGGTGTCGGCGCGCTGCAGCAGCGGCAGCGCCGCCTGGATCGCACGGATCGACTGCATGCTGCCGTCCCAGCCGATCACCACGCTGCCCGCCAGCGGCTGGCCGCGGTAGTTGTCGGGCACGACGAGCACCGGGCGCGCCCCGCGGAGCGCGATGTGCTCGGGCAGGTCGGGCACGGGCGTGGCGGGCGCCGCCTCGGGGGCGCTGTCCTGGCTGACGACGACCAGGTCGGCATAGCGCGACTGCAGCAGCAGGGCGTAGCGGGCCTCTTCCTCGAACAGGCGCGCCTCCAGCGATTGCACGCCGAGGCGGGCCGCCTGCTCCTTGAATTGTTCCAGTTGGGCGCCGGCCGTGCGGCGCAGCGCCTCGAAATCTTCGGTGAGCATGCCGCCGCCCATCGAGCCGGCCAGCAGCGCATAGCTGCGCCACGAGAAGCCGGTGACGGCGCTCCCCACCAGGTGGGCCTCATGCTCGTTGGCCAGCAGGGCAGCGGCGCGCAGCCGGCTGTCCTGCTGGGGGCTGCCGTCGACGTGGACGAGGATGGTCTTGTACATGCTGTTCTCCTGTGGGGTCGTGGGTGGGTCGCGGGTGGTCGGGGGACGCGTGGGATTCACTCTAAATCCTGGTGCCCTCGGACGTCAGGAGCCCACTTGACTGAAATCAAATTTGTCCGAATTTAAGTCAAGGACCGGGAACTAGCTATTTTGGAGTATTTCTTTCAGGGCAATTTACAAAGTATATTGATCGCGCCGATTCATTTTAAGACGATCCGTGAACCCAGACCATACCGTGACCGGCCTCGAATGGCTGCTCGGCGCCGCCCGCGATCCCATGCTCGTGTGCGACGCGGGCGGCGCGATCGTGCGCGCCAATCCGCCCGCGTGCGCGTTGTTCGGCTGGCCGCTCGCCGAGCTGGTCGGCTCACCTGTCGAAGTGCTGGTGCCCGCGGCCTTGCGCAGCCGGCACGCCGACCTGCGCCGCCGCGCCGACCCCGCCGCGCGCGCCATGACCGACAGCCAGTTCACGGCCGTGGACCGGGCCGGGAACGAGTTTCCGGTCGAGATCAGCCTGGCGCCGCTGACGTCCCCGGCGGGACAACGCCTGGTGCTGGCCACGATCCACGACCTGCGGCCCCGCATGGGCGCGGAACAGGCTTTGCGCGACAGCGAGGCGCGCATGCGGGCCGTGTTCGAAACCGTGGTCGACGGCATCATCACCATCGACGAACGCGGCGTGATCGAGCGCGTCAATCCGGCCGCCGAGCAGATGTTCGGCTACCAGGAGGCGGAGCTGGCCGGCCGCAACGTCAGCGTGCTGATGCCGTCGCCGGACCGGGAACGCCACGACGGCTATCTGCGCCATTATCTGCACACCGGCGAGCAGCGCATCATCGGCAAGGGCCGCGAGGTGTACGGCATGCGCAAGGACGGCACGATCTTTCCGATCGAGCTGGCCGTCACCGAGATGCGCATCGGCAAGCGCCGCATGTTCACGGGCCTGGCGCGCGACATCACGGTGCGCCGGGAGGCCGAGCGCGAATCCGAACGCCTGCTGCGCGAGCTGCGCCGCGCCAACGAGGAGCTGAGCAATTTTGCCTACGTCGTGTCGCACGACCTGAAGGCGCCGCTGCGCGCCATCGCGACCCTGGCCGACTGGCTGTCGACCGACTACGGCGACCGCCTCGACGACGAGGGCAGGGCGCATTTGCGCCTCCTGAACAACCGCGTGCACCGGATGGGCAACCTGATCGACGGCATCCTGCAATATTCGCGCCTCGGACGCGACGGCGGCACCTTGCGCCAGGTGGACCTGAACGTGGCCCTGCCCGAAATCGTGGACCTGCAGGCGCCGCCGCCGCACATCCGGGTGACGATCGCGCCAGGACTGCCCTCGCTGTGGACCGAACCGACGCGGATCCGCCAGGTGTTCCACAACCTGATCTCGAACGCCATCAAGTACATGGACAAGCCCGAGGGCAGGATCGCCGTCGGCTGGTCCGACGACGGCGACTCTTGGCGCTTTTCCGTCGAGGACAACGGTCCCGGCATCGAGGCGCGCCACTTCGAGCGCATCTTCCAGCTGTTCCAGACGCTGGCGCCGCGCGACCGCATCGAGAGCACCGGGGTCGGGCTCGCGCTGGTCGAGAAGATCGTCGAGATGCACGGCGGACGGGTCTGGGTCGAATCGACGCCCGGCCGCGGCAGCGTCTTCCATTTCACGCATCCCAAGGGGCCGCGCGCGGCGCGGCAGGACAGCCAATGAAATCATCCGCGAAACCCATCCTCCTGATCGAGGACGACCAGGTCGACGTGATCACCACGCGCCGGGCGCTGAAGGAAATCCACGTCACCAATCCGCTGGTCGTGTGCGAGCACGGCGAGCTGGCCCTGGACCACCTGCGCGAAGCCGAGGAGCTGCCGTGCATCGCGCTGCTCGACCTGAACATGCCGGTCATGAACGGCATCGAATTCCTGCGCAACGTGAAGGGCGACGCGCGCCTGCGCCGGATGCCGGTCGTCGTGCTGACGACGTCCGAGGAGCTGGAAGACAAGCGCCGCAGCTTCGATCTCGGCGCCGCCGGCTACATGGCGAAACCGGTGGATTACCGCCGTTTCGTCGAGGTCATGCGCTCGATCGACCAGTACTGGACCTTGAGCGAGTTGCCCTGACATGGACGCCGTCGCCGTATTGATCGTCGAGGACGACCTGGTCGACCGCATGGCCTGCCGGCGCCGCCTGGGCGCCCACCCCGGCGCGCGCTACGCGCTGCTCGAAGCCGACGACGGCGCGGGCGGCCTGGCGCTGGCCCGCGCGCGCCGTCCCGACTGCATCCTGCTCGACTATCGCCTGCCGGACATGACCGGCCTCGAATTCCTCGCGCGGCTGGCCGCGGAGCCGGACGAGACCGTGCGGGCGATCCCGGTGCTGATGCTGACGGGCGCCGACAGCGCGGCCGTCGCCACCGAAGCGCTGCGGGCCGGCGCGCGCGACTATCTCGTCAAGGATGCCGACGGCCGCTACCTGGACTACGTGGCGGCGGCGATCGAACGCCTGTTGCGGGAACAACGCCTGCTGCGCGACAAGCGCCAGGCCGAGGCCAAGTTCCAGACTCTGATCGAGCAGATCCAGGCGATCAGCTACATCGTCGCGCCCGACCGGCTCGAACGGCTGCGCTACATCAGCCCGCAGATCCGGGTGCTGGGCTACACGCCGGCCGAGTGGCTGGCCGACCCCGGCCTGCACGCCGGCTGCATGCTCCCCGAGGACCGCGACGCGGCGCTGGCGGCGATCGCCCGCAGCCGCGTCCAGGGCGCGCCGCTGCGCATCGAATACCGCCTGCGCAGCCGCGCCGGCGAGGTGCTGTGGTTCCGCGACCAGGCCGACGTCGTGCGCGACGAGGACGGCCGGCCGCAGTTCATGCAGGGCACGCTGATCGACATCACGGCCAACAAGGTCGCCGAACAGAACCTCGCCCAGTCGCGCGAGGCGTTGCGCGCGCTGGCGGCCTACCAGGAGCGCATCAAGGAAAACGAGCGCGGGCGCATCGCGCGCGAGATCCACGACGAGCTGGGCGGCCTGCTCACCGGCATCAAGGCGTATATCTCGGTGGTCGCGGAACGGTGCCGCCAGGCCGGCCAGGTGCCCGACCCGCTGCTGGGCGACGCCGCCGCGTTGGCCCAGGACGCCATGGACACGGTGCGGCGCGTGATCGCCGACCTGCGTCCCAGCGTGCTGGATCAATTGGGCATCTGGGCCGCGCTGGACTGGTGCGTGAGCCAGGGCGCGCGGCGATCCAGCCTCGCCTACACGTGCGACACCGACCCGGAGGCCACGCGCCTGGAACTCGACGCGGAGCGCAGCATCATGGTGTTCCGCATCGTCCAGGAAGCCATGACCAACGTCCAGCGCCACGCGGCGGCCAGCAGCGTGCGCCTGCAGGTCCGCCATGCGGACGGCGGCATCTTGCTCACGCTGGAGGACGACGGCCGCGGCATCCCCGCCGATGCGCAGCAGAGCGGCACGTCGTGGGGCATCCTCGGCATGCAGGAACGCTCGCGCAGCCTGGGCGGCGAACTGACGCTGGCGCCGCGGCCCGGCGGCGGCACGGTCCTGCGCCTCTTGGTCCCGATGGAGGCGTGCCATGTGCCTTGATCCCATCCGCGTGCTGCTCGTGGACGACCACGCGATCGCGCGCAACGGCGTGCGCCTGATGCTGGGCACCGCGGACGACATCGCCGTGACCGGCGAGGCCGGCGACGCCCAGCAGGCGCTCGCGCTCGTGCGCGAACGGACGTTCGACGTGGCGCTGCTCGACATCACGATGCCGGGCATGAACGGCCTGGACCTGCTGCGCCAGCTGCACGAGCTGCGGCCCGGCATGGCCGCGCTCATGCTCAGCACCTACTCCGAGGAAATCTACGCGGTGCGCGCGCTCAAGCTGGGCGCGGCCGGCTACCTGACCAAGGACGTGCCGACCCCGGTCCTCGTGGACGCCGTGCGGCGCGCGGCGGCCGGCCGCAAGTACGTGAGCCCGGCGCTGGTCGAAAAGCTGGCCTCGATGGTCAGCGGCGACGCCGCGACGTGCGGGCACGAGGCGCTGTCGAACCGCGAGCTCGAAGTGTTCAAGCTGATCGCCCGCGGCGAGCCGCTGGTGCAGATCGGCGAACGCCTGCACCTGAGCCCGAATACGGTGACCACCTACCGCTCCCGCATCCTCGACAAGATGGGCCTGGCCAGCAATGCGGAACTGACGCGCTACGCGCTGGAGTACGGCCTCATCTGAGTTTCGCCCCGCCGTGTAGGGGAAACCCGACACCGGCACGTCAAGGGACACCGACCTGCGGTTGCGTGGATGCGCGCTGGCGGTGCGGCCGGGATCGATCGATACTGCTTCTCATGCCGGACACACAATCCAAGGAGAAGCGATGACTGTACAGATCTTCCGCGCGGCGCCGAGCGCCGACCGCGCGACCGCCACGAGGGACACGGACAGCAAGTGCGGGCAGTGCGCCTACCGGTCCCTGTGCCTGCCGCTCGGCCTGAACGGACAGGACCTGGCCAAGGTCGAGACCACGATCGGTTGCCGGCGCCGCGTCGCGCGCGACGACGTCCTGTTCCGCGGCGGCCAGGCGTTCGGCAATCTGTACGCGATCCGCTTCGGCCACTTCATGACCTGCCGCGGCGACCAGGCCGGCGAACGCTGCGTCACCGGCTTCCAGATGGCCGGCGACCTGCTCGGCCTGGACGGCATCGCCAACGGCACGCACGCCAGCACCGCCATCGCGCTGGAAGACAGCGAAGTCTGCGAGATCCCGTACGCGCGCCTGTTGACCGTGCTGGCCGAGATGCCCCGGATGATGGCGCACTTCCACCGCACCCTGAGCCAGGAAATCCTGCGCGACCAGTCGGCCATCCGCTTCCTCGGCAACCTGCGCGCCGACGAGCGGCTGGCGAGTCTGCTGCTGAACCTGTCGGAACGCTATGCGATGCGGGGCTTCTCGCCGCGCCGCTTCCAGCTGCGCATGTCGCGCCAGGACATGGCCCGTTACCTCGGGCTGCAGATCGAGACCGTGAGCCGCCTGCTGGCGCGCTTCCGCGACAACGGCGTGATCAAGTTCGAGCGGCGCGAGATCGAGATCCTGGAGATGCGCCGGCTCGAGACGCTGGCGTCGGGCGCGCACGCGGCGGGTCTCGCGGTCGCCTGACGGATCGGCCGGCGGCGGACGGCCGTGCGAAGCGGCGTCCGTTATCGATCCCAAAAATTTCATGAAAGGTGGTTGCCGCGCGGTTTCCTCATGCTAGACTGCAAATCTGGGATCGATAACATAAACGTTGTCGGCAAACCCGCAAATACAATACCGCAGAGGAGACTACAAATGAAAAAATCCGGTAACAGCACCCCGCTGTTGCGGGCGGCGGCGCTCGCCGTGTCGCTCGCCGTCGCGGCGATGGTCCCGGCCGCGCACGATGCCGTCGCGGCCGACACGATCCAGACCATCGTCACGAGCTACCAACCCACGATCAGCGAAACGATCGACGCGAGCGGCTTCAAGCATCCCGGCGTCGGCCTGACGAAGGACGTGCTGGAGAACATGCGCACCGAGGTGCAGGCGCAGAAGGAGCCCTGGAACACGTATTTCAACCGCATGCTGCTGTCCGGCGCGGCGTCGAAGACCGTGCAGTCCAAGAACCAGAGCAGCACCGATCCGACCAAGCCGGCGGTGGTGGCGTTCAACAGCCAGGGCGTCGAATCCAAGTTCATCGCCGACTCGCTGAGCGCCTACACGCAGGCGATCCTGTACTACGTGACGGGCGACGAGACCTACCGCGCGAACGCCATGCGCCTGATCCGCATCTGGGAACAGATGGACCCGACCCAGTACGTCTATTACACGGACGCGCACATCCACACGGGCATTCCGATGAGCCGGATGATGGCGGCGGCCGAGATCATGCGCTACTCGAGCTGCCAGACGGCGTCGCTGGCCTGGACCGACCAGGACACGGCGAACCTGACGAACAACCTGATCGTGCCCGTCACCGAGACGTTCAACTACAGCCCGAACCACTTCATGAACCAGCACCTGTATGCGCTGATCGGTTCCATGTCGGGCTACATCTTCACGGGCAACCGGGCGCGCTGGAACGAGGGCGTCGAGTGGTTCACGATCAACAAGACGGCCGTCGACCAGGGCCAGAACGGCGCCATCAAGCAGCTGTTCCGGCTCGTCACGAAGAACGACCTGACGGGCGAGGACGTCACGCCCATGGTGGAGCACGTGGAGATGGGCCGCGACCAGGCGCACGGCGCGGGCGACGTCACCAACATGAGCATCCTGGCGCGCTTCCTGTTGGCGCAGGACCAGAAGGTCGACCCGGTCGACGGCACGCCGTCGACGGCGGCCAACGCGGTGGGTCCGTACGAATTCCTGAACGACCGCATCCTCGACGCGACCGAGTACTTCGCCGGCTTCATGCTGGGCTACGACACGCCCTGGGTGCCGACGGCCGCGCACACGGACGCGAACGGCGTGCCCACCGTGGTCTACAAGACGCTGCAGGGCGGCTACCGCGGCCGGCTGACGCAGAACACTTGGGAGCCGTACTACTACTACAAGTACAAGCGCGGCATGGACATGAACCAGCGCGCCCCCAACTACACGCGCATGTTCGCCGACCGCACGACCTATAACTGGGACGGCGTGGACGGCGGCGGCGACTTCTGGATCTTCATCCCGCCCGCGGCGGAGGCCGAGGGCACGCAATTCCTCGTGAAGCCCATCGTCGACCCGTTGCGCGAAGTGGAAGACCGCTTCACTTCGCTGGACGGCAACGGCGCCGCCATGCAGGACGACACCGGCGCTTTTGCCCGCGTGACGGCCACGGGCGCGGGCAGCCGGCTCGCGGTGTTCGGCTATGGCAACGGCACCCGCAGCGTCGCGTTCCGCTTCCGCACCAACGGCGAAGCGTCGATGGATGCGTTCGGCGACACCATCCTCCTGCCGGACACGCAGGGCCAATGGCGCTACGTGGACTATGCGTTCAACCCCTACCAGGGCCTGGGCGACTATCTGCCGCTGACCATCAAGGGCGCCGGCACGACGGTCGACATCGACCACATCAACGTCAACCCGGCCGCCTCGATCACGCCGCCCGTGTTCACGAACGGCGACGCGGACCTGAGCATGTACACGAACGCCGGTTCGACGGCCACCGTCGCGTACAGCTTCGCGGCGACGGACGCCGGGACCGGCGACGTCCTCACGTACAAGATCGACAACCTGCCGCCGGGTGCCCAGTTCGACACCCAGACGGGGGCGTTCTCGTGGGTGCCGACGCAGGCCGGCACCTACAAGTTCATCGTGACGACCACCGACGGCACCGTGGTCACGTCGAAGGCGGCGACGATCGTCGTCAGCGCGGACCGCCAGTCCGCCATCGCCGCCGTCACGGCCGCGTACAAGCCCGCCACGCTGTACACGACCCCGACGCTGGCCGCCTACAACGCGGCCTACGCGGACGCGACGAACGCCGTGACGACGGCCACCGACGACCAGTTCTACCAGAAGCTCGGCGCGCTGCAGACGGCGACGACGGGCCTCGCGGAACTGACGCCGCTGCTCGCCGACGGCAGCATGAATTTCGCGAACATGTTCGTGTCGTCCACGTTCGGCACGGCCGTCCCGAACCTGCTGGACGGCACGCCGAACTCGTTCGTGTTCTACGGCCAGGCCCAGAACCTGACGCACTATATGGATTTCGGGCCGAGCTACAAGGTGAACGCCAGCGCCTTCCAGCTGCAGGTGCGCACGAGCTTCCCCGAGCGCATCGGCGGCGTCACCGTGTACGGCTCGAACGACAACGAGAACTGGGTGCGCCTGACCCCGGGCATGACGACGGTCACGGAGGACATGCAGACGCTGGACGTGAGCGACGACCTGAAGAACCAGCAGTTCCGCTTCCTGAAGCTGCAGATGATCGAGCCGTCCAGCACCATGTTCGAGCTGGGCGAATTGCGGATCCAGGGCACCCGTCACGAGACGGTCAACGAGCTGTCGTCCGTGTCGATCGCGTCCGACCAGGCGCTCCGCAAGCGCATCGTGCCGGGCAATACGGTCAAGGTGAACTTCCAGGCGACGGCGCCCATCAACACGGTGACCGCCACGATCCAGGGCCAGCCGGCCCAGGTGACGACGACCGACAACGTGAACTACACGGCCAGCGCCGTGATGCCGGGCGACGTCAAGACGGGCCCCGTCAAGTTCCTGCTCAACTACAAGACGGCCGCCGGCGCCGATGCGGAACCCGTGCTGTTCACGACGGACAGCACGTCGCTGTTCATCGCCGACCAGACCAACTACATGAGCGACCTGCTGGCCATCACCAGCCTGCAGGATTCCAGCGGCCGCAACGCGACCGACCTGCTGGCGACCGTGAACACCCTGTTCGACAGCAACCTGGCCTCGGGCACCGACTTCCGCCTGAACGGCGCCGGCTGGGGTGCCTGGGTGACGTTCGACTTCAAGGAGGGCGGCACGGGCACGATCCAGCGCGCCGAAGTGATCGGACGCCAGGACCAGTATTCGTCGCGCATCAACGGCACCGTGCTGCAAGGCTCGAACGACAACACGTCCTGGACGACGATCTCGAACGCGGCCTGGAACACGGCAGACTGGCAGACGCTGACCGTGGCCAACCCGCAGCCTTACCGCTACATCCGCGTCACGAACGGCGGCAACTGGTACGGCAACATGCAGGAGCTGCGCCTGTACGGCACCGCGCAATCGACGAACAAGATCGCGACTGCGTCGATCAGCTCCCCGCAGGCGCTGCGCAAGCGCATCGTGCCGGGCGATACGGTCAAGCTGACGTTCACGGCCAAGGAAGCGATCAGCGACGTCGACGTCGCGATCCAGGGCGTGCCTGCCACCGTGACGACGACCGACAACGTCAACTTCACGGCCACCGCGACGATGAACCAGGGCGTGGCGGCGGGCGCCGTCAAGTTTGCCATCAGCTACAAGCAGGCCAACGGCCAGGAAGGCTTCACGAGCACGTCGACGACCGACAGCACGGGCTTGACCCTGGTGGACGAGTCGGACACGATCCGCAACGTGTCGACCGTGGCCGACCTGATCGACTCGAGCGTGAACCGCCCGGCGTCGACCACCGTGGGCAACGTGAACAACCTGTTCGACGCGAACCTGGGCTCGATCTCGGACTTCCGGATCGGCAGCAATAATTCCGGCACGGGCAGCTACATCGTCTTCGACTTCAAGTCCGGCAACCAGGTCAACCTGTCCGGCGTGGAACTGGCGGCGCGCCAGGACCAGTACTACACGCGCATCAAGGGCACCGTCGTGCAGGGCTCGAACGACAACACGAACTGGACGACCTTGACCAACCCCGCCGGGGCCACGCCGGATTGGCAGACCTTCGCGGTCGCGGACTCGACGCCATACCGCTACATCCGCATCGTCAACGGCGGCGCGTGGTACGGCAACATGGCGGAAGTGCGACTGCACGGTTCGCTGCACGCCGTGCCGACCGACGTGAGCGCGAGCGTCAAGATGACCCAGCAGGGCGCCACGCTGAACCGCATGACGGGCAAGTACGTGGGCGGCGTGACCATCGCCAACACCAGTGCGACGGCGCTGGCCGGCCCGCTGTGGCTCACGCTGAACGGCCTGACGACCGGCGTCACGCTCGACAATGCCGCCGGCACGAACGGCGGCGCACCGTACGTCGTCGTGAGCGGCCCGCTGAACCCGGGCGCCGCGCTCACCGTGCCGCTGACCTTCACCAATCCGGCCCGCGCCGTCATCGCCTACACGCCGGCGCTGTACCAACCCCATTTCTAAGGAACCGACATGCAGATCCGATTCAAGAAATCCCTCTCCGCCCTGGCCGCGGCGCTGGCGCTGGCGGCCGGCGCGGCGTCGGCCGACACGATCCACGTGGCCATCGACACGTCGACGTTCGGCGCCGCCACCGGCTTCATCGACATGCAGCTTTCCGCCAGCAGCGGCGTGCCGCTGGCGACCGCGCTGGTCGACAATATGGTCGGCTTCGACAACACGACGGACATCGAGTCCTGGGGCGTCACGCCGGTCACGGGCGGATACCTGTTCCGCAACGACACGTCGAACGACCTGTTCCACTCGGTGGACCTGGGCGGCGTGCTGTCGTTCGACCTGACGTTCACGGGCGAGCCGGACCCGCTGACCGCGTACGTGTCGCACTTCGTCGTGTCCGCGTACGACAGCGACGGGTTCACGCCGCTGGGCCACTTCGATCCGGTGACGGGCGCACTGGCGGACTTCGCGTGGACGCCGTCGACGAGCGCGCAAGTGCAGGGGACTGTCGGCGGCACCGTGTCGGATCCCGCCGTGACGGCGGTGCCCGAGCCGGCTTCGTTCCTGCTGGCGGGGATCGGGCTGGGGGCGCTGGCGTTGGGACGCCGCCGCCGGTCCTGATGTCGCACTGAAAACAAGGCCGGCCCCCGTCGCGGGGGCCGGCCTTTTTACATGGTCAGCTGGAAGCGATCAGCGCCGCGATGTCGGCCGCGGTGAGGGCGCCGCGGTAGATGCGGAACTCGTCGACCCGGCCGTTGAAATACGGGTCGCCCGAGTACTGCGAGCGGCCGATCCAGTTCTGGTTCGTGCCGCCCAACTGCCACGGCGGCAGGAACTCGGCGCTGTTGCTGCCGACCGCCGTGCCGTTCACGTACAGCGTGGCCAGGCGTCCCGACAGCGTGACGGCCACGTGCACCCATTGCCCCGTCGGCAGCGCGGCCGTGCCGTTCACCGCCTGCTCGCCGTGGCCGCCGTCGACCGTGATCGCGAAGCGCACGGTGCCGCCGCCCGAGCGCGGGGTCAGGAACATGTAGCGGCCCGTGCCCGAACCGAAGTCGAACACCCGTTCCCACGTGCGCGCCGCGTTCCAGTACACCCAGGTGGCCACCGTGAAATCGGTGAGGTCCGTCACCAGGTTGGACGGCAGGCTCACGTAGTCGGTGCTGCCGTTCAGCGCGACGGCGCTGCCCGACTTGCCGGAACCCCAGGCGCCGCTGCCGTTCAAGGTGCCGGCGTGGCCCTGGCCGCTGGCGTCGGAAACCGTCGTGCCGGTGCCTTCGTTGCAGGCCAGGTAGGTGTGCAGCGTCTTGCCGATCTTGGCGGTGGCGCGGTTCGAATCGGCCGTCTCGCCGCTCGGCGTCATGGCGGAGACGACGTAGTACCACGTGCCGTCACCGGGATTGTCGGTGTACGTCAGCAGGTCGGTGATGCCGCTCGCGATGACGGTCCAGGGGCCGCTGGTGGACGTGGCGCGCTTGACGTTGTAACTGGTGGCGTAGGCGCTGCCCCACCACGACAACTCGACCTGGCCGGCCGGCGCGCGGGCCTTGAGGCCGCTGGGCGGGACGCCGGCAGCGATCGGGTCGCGCGTGCAGGTGAGGGTGCCGTAGCCCAGTTGGTCGTAGCCGCCGCTGTTCGAGCCGTAATTGCCGCCGCCGCCCTCCGGCTGGATCTGCAGGGCGAACATCTTCGAGTACGGCGCCGCCAGGCCCTTGCGGTTCACGTAATGGTTGTACACGAGCGCCCAGCACGGCCGGATATTGCCCTGGCTGTTGGTCGAGAACACGTTGTAGTAGACGTTGTCGACGTTGTTGTACGGGACGTAAGGCACCGTGTAATACGTCGTGCCGGACTGGATCAGGTTACCCTTCGCCACGTATTCCGCGCCCATCAGGAAGCGGTTGTTGTCCCAGCCGTACAGGTCCACACCCTGGTTCCACGCCATCTCGCAGATCGCCCCCATGAGTGCGATGCCGAGCGTGCTGTGGCCCTGGTCGCGTCCCGACTCCTGCCACTGGCCGAGGAAGCCCGGGTGGATGTAGTACACGGCCTGCGCAGCGGCGCCGTTGCCGGGACCCGACTGGAAATAGGTGACCGCTTCGTCGAACAGGGTGCGGTCGTCGCACAGCACGCCGATGGCGAGGATGGACGCCATATTGCACAGGTCCCAGTTGGCCCAGTAGTGCGTGATGTCCGTGTTGTTGTGGCGGATGAGGAAGTCGTGGTTGATCGGGTAGAACACGTTGCGCATCATGTTCTGGAAGCTCGTGAAGTCCGCCGCGGCCCAGCCGCTGTAAGTCCTCATGATTTCGCCGGCGTTGGCGAATTCGTAGCCGTAGATGCCGGCGGCAAGGTCGGCGTCCGTCGTGCCCGAGATCCCGGTGAGCGTGGACGACCACGCATTCATGATCTGCACGGCCTTGTCGGCGTAGGCCGTGTCGCCCGAAATCTTCCAGCGCAGCGCGCACGCGTAGGCGGCCGCCACGTCGTTGTACAAGTTGCTGTAATTCTGCGGATGGACACCGTCGTTGCCGCGGTACACGATGCTTACCGGGTGCGGCGTGTAGGACAGGCTCGCGTGCGAGTTGTTGATCAGGAGGTTCCAGCTGCCCGACCACGGGGAGGTCGTGTACTTCGCCGCCATGCGGTCGAAATCGGACTGCGTATGCAGCAGGCCCGGGTGGACGAAGGCGCCTGTCGACGCCGCGGTCGCGCTCATGGTGCCGGTCGACAGCAGGCTGGCGGCGGGGCTGCCGCCGCCGCCCGCGCCGCAGCCGGCGAGGGCGAGGGCGCCCAGGCTCATCAGGAAGTTGCGGCGTCCCAGGTCGGCGTGCACGACGTCGTCGAGTTGCGCCGACGGCGCGCGGGAGGTAGACGTGTTGCTGGCGGATCCGTTGTAGTCTTGTAGTTCTGTTGTTTTCATGTTGTCTCCATGCTAAATGGCGTGTGTTGGACTGCGATCGAAGATTGCTTCCGTACTGCCGCGCCGATGCTAGCACGGATTTCTCGTGTTTTGTTATCGTTAACCCTGTCGTGCGTCAATGTACGCCATGTGCAAAACATATCCGTTTCGATAAAAAACATATGGCTCCAAGTCTGCGGGCTCCGTTAAGATGGGGACGTCAATCTGCCTGTCCTCCGATGGGGGGCAGCTTGACAATGGTGACGGCCGTGATATAAATCCAATCATGGCTGTTATCGATACCAAGTAATGCGGGACTTGCCGACCCGCCGCAATCGAACGATAAGCCCGGCGCCACGTGCGCATGGGTAAAGGAGACTATGTTGTTGTCCACGTTACGTGCGTACGTGCGCCGCCGTGCCGCGCCGTTTGCCGCACCGTTCATCCTGCTGTTTGCCGGCCTGTTCGCGGCGCTGGCGCCGGCCCGCGCCGCCGAAAACCGGCTGCAGGTGCACCCGTTCCCGAATCCCATCCGCTACTCCCACCACAACGACGACTACACGGTGCGCGTGCGTGTGCCGGGCGGGGCGTGGCAGGACCTGTACGAATACAACGTCAAGGTCGATCTCGACAAGCCCCGGGACGCGTCGATGGTCTACTTCAATTTCGACGGCACCGTGGAGATGGCGGTCCAGAAGAACAACGGCATGTTTTCCAAGGTGACGGTGCGGCCGGATGCCAAGGGCGTCAAGCCGGCGGTGCGCGACGGCATCGTGTATTTCACCTTGCGCCGCCCGGACAACCTCAGCGTCGAATTCGACGACGACCACCTGCACAACCTGCACGTGTTCACCCATGCGATCCGCGCCGGCATGCCGGCCGTGCCCGCGAACCTGTCCTCGTACGACATCGGCACCGGGACGACGCCCGACTTCACGCAGCCCGTCGTGTTCTTCGGCCCCGGCATCCACAGCGGCGACTTCCGCCTGCGCTCGCACACGACGGTCTACATCGACGGCTCCGCGATGCTGAAGAGTCCCCTCGTCATCGACGGCGTGGAGGACGTCAAGGTGATCAGCGACGGCCTGTTCGACGGCGTCGACGTGGCGACCATCCGCAACTCGCGCAATATCGTCATCGACGGACCGATCGTCATCAACCAGCCGCACGGCACGATGCGCTGCATCATGTCGCAGGACCTCGTCGAAAAGAGCATCCGCACGATCGGCGCCGGCCAGTGGTCGGATGGCCTCGGCCATTTCGCCTGCGAGCGCGTGACGATCGCGGACAGCTTCGTGCGCACGTCGGACGACTGCCTGACGTTCTACAACCACCGCTGGGACATCTGGGGCAACACCCGCGACGTCGTCGTCAAGGACACGACCCTGTGGGCCGACATCGCGCACGCCGTCATGATCGGCATCCACGGCAATACGCCGACGCCGGCCCATCCCGAGGCGGAGGTGCTGGAACGGCTGCGCTTCTCCAACATCGACATCCTCGAGCACGACGAGGACGAGCCGGAGTACGAAGGCGCGCTCGGCATCATGGCGGGCGACGACAACCTGGTGCGCGACGTCCTGTTCGAGAACATCCGCGTCGACCGCATCGAGGAGGGCAAGCTGTTCAACTTCAAGATCGCGTACACCGCCAAGTACAACACGAGCCCCGGCCGCGGCATCGAGAACGTCACGCTGCGCGACGTCCACTACACGGGCAAGGGTTCGCCGAGCGCGGCGCGCATCACGGGATGGGACGGCGCGCGCAAGGTGAAGAACGTCACGATCGACAACGTCACCGTCGGCGGCAAGCGCTTGAGCGCGCCGGCGGCCGGGCTGCTCGAGGTGAACGACTTCGTCGACGGCCTCCATTTCCGTTGAAGGACGCGACCACCATGCAACGACAACAAGACAAAGGCGGGTACTTCATGGCATCGGCAAACATCATCGCAACCGTGATGCTGGCGACGGCGGCGCTGCCGGCGCTGGCCGCCCAGGCGGCGCAACCGGCGCGGGCCGAGTGGGAACAGCCGGAAGTGGTGGCGGTCAACCGCGAGCCGATGAAGGCGACGTTCTTCAATTTCGAGTCGCGCGAGAAGGCGCTGGCGGGCGACAAGGCCGCGTCGCAGTACTACCTGTCGCTGGACGGCACGTGGTCGTTCGCGTATTCGAAGACGCCGGAAACGCGCCCGAAGGATTTCTACAAGCTGTCGTACGACGTGAGCAAATGGGGCCACATCCAGGTGCCCGGCATGCTGCAGGCGCAGGGCTACGGCAAGCCGATCTTCACGAACATCCGCTATCCTTTCCCGGCCAACGAGCCGTACATCGCGCACGACCTGAACGAGGTGGGCTCGTACCGCCGCGACTTCGACGTGCCGGCCGGGTGGAACGGGCGCGACGTGTTCCTGCAGGTCGGCGCGGCCGGCGCGGCCTATTATGTGTGGGTGAACGGCCGCCGTGTGGGCTATTCGGAAGATTCCAAGCTGCCGGCGGAATTCGACCTGACCCGCTACGTGCACGCGGGCCGCAACACGATCGCGATCGAGCTGTATCGCTGGGCCGACGGCTCGTACCTGGAAGACCAGGATTTCTGGCGCGTCAACGGCATCGAGCGCAGCGTCTACCTGTATGCGGAGCCGAAGACGCGCCTGCGCGACTACCGCGTGACGGCAGGGCTGGACAAGCCGGCCTACCGCGACGGCCGCTTCGAACTGGTGGCCGAGATGGCGGGCGCGCCCGCCAGCGTGGACGTCGAGGCGCGCGTGCTGGACGGCGCGCGCGAGGTGTTGCGCGTGCAGGGCAGGCCGGGCGCCGACCGCAAGGCCGTCCTCACCGGCGCCATCCCGGCCGTCAAGCCCTGGTCGGCCGAGACGCCGAACCTGTACACCTTGCTCGTCGAAGTGAAGGACGGGCAGGGCCGGCTCGTGTCGGCGACGGCGCGCCGCATCGGTTTCCGCACCGTCGAAGTGGCGGACGGCGAAGTGCGCGTGAACGGCAAGCGCGTGATGATCAAGGGCGTCAACCGCCACGAACACGATCCGTATACGTGGCGCGTGATGTCGATGGCGACGATGCGCAAGGACATCGAGCTGATGAAGCAAGCCAACGTGAACGCCGTGCGCGCGTCGCACTATCCGAACGATCCGCGCTGGTACGACCTGGCCGACGAATACGGCCTGTACATCATGGACGAGGCGGACCTCGAGTCGCACGGCTACATGCAGTTGGGCGACAACGCGGGCGATCCGGCCAAGCGCGCGGCGATCCAGCTGGGCTACAAGCCGCACTGGCGCATCGCCCACCTGGACCGCATCTCGCGCATGGTGGAGCGCGACAAGAACTCGCCGTCGGTCATCATCTGGTCGCTGGGGAACGAGGCCGGCACGGGACCGAACTTCGAGAACGCGGCCGCGTGGATCCGCAAGAACGATCCGACGCGCCTGATCAGCTACCTGGGCCACGGCACCATCGGCGAGGAACACCTGCCGAACGCCTACGTCGACATCTACGCGCCCATGTACGACGACATCGAGAAGATGGAAGACTACGCGCTCGATCCGCACTACCGCCAGCCGATGATCCAGTGCGAGTACGCCCACGCGATGGGCAATTCGCTGGGCAACCTGGAAGACTACTGGCAGGTCATCCGCGCGCACCGCAAGCTGCAGGGCGGCTTCGTGTGGGACTGGGTCGACCAGAGCATCATCGCCAAGGACGACAAGGGCCGCACCTATTGGGCGTCCGGCTTCGACCTGAATCCGGCGCGGGGCGACAACAGCGTCGTGGGCGACGGCGTCGTGCGCTCCGACCGCACGCCCGATCCGGAATACTACGAACTGCAGAAAGTCTATTCGCCGGTCGTGTTCGAAGGCGATCCGACCAGCGGCGCGATCGACGTCGTGAACCGCTACGATTTCCGCGACCTGTCGCACCTGGCGTTCGACTGGGAGCTGGCGCGCGACGGCGTCGTCGTCGCCCGCGGCACCTTGCCCGACGCGGCGACGCCGGCCGGCGCCCGCCAGAAACTGGCGCTCGCGTTGCCCGATGTCGGCACCGGCGGCGAACGCGTGCTCACCGTGCGCGCCCGCACCCGCATGGCGATGCCGGGCGTGGCGCAGGGCGCGGTGGTCGGCTGGTCGCAGTTCGTGCTGCCGTCGCAGCGGGTCGCGCAGCAGGCACCGGCGTCCGTGGCGCCCGTGCGCACGGACGGCGCGGTGGAACTGCGCGCGGCCGGCGCCGTGCTGCGGCTGGCGCCGGACACGGGCCTCGTCACGTACACGGTGGACGGCCGCACGGTGCTCAAGGGCGGCGCGCCGAATTTCTGGCGCGGCCTGACGGACAACGACGAAGGGGCGGGCGTCGACAAGAGCCACAAGGTGTGGCAGACCTTTACCGAGCAGCGCCAGGTGCGCGACGTGGCCGTGACGGCGGACGGCGTGCGCGTGCTGTACAGCTTCGGCGCCGGCGCCGCGCACTGGGAAAACGTCTACCGCATGCGCCGGGACGGCGCCGTGGAGGTGGCCGCCACGTTCACGCCGCTGCGCGACGACTTGCCGGATCCGCTGCGCCTGGGCCTGCGCTTCGACAGCCTGCCGGCCCTGGACATGCTGTCGTGGTATGGCCGCGGCCCGTACGAATCGTACGCGGACCGCAAGACCGGATCGGCCCTCGGCCTGTACGAGGGCAAGGTGGCGGACCAGTACCACGGCTATATCCGTCCGCAGGAAAGCGGCAACAAGACGGACGTGCGCTGGTTCCAGCTGAAGGGCGCCGACGGCGCCGGCATCCGGGTGGCCGCCGACACGCCGTTCTCGTTCAACGCGCTGGCGTTCCCGTACGAAGACCTGTATCTGCGGCCGCGCGGCACGTGGAAGAGTTCCGAGATCGCGCCGCACGGCGACGGTTCGGTCCTCGTCGACATGGCCCAGGCGGGCGTGGGCGGCGACACGGGCTGGAGCCTGGACGGCCGTCCGCATGTGAAGTACCGCATCCCGCTTCGCGCCGCCAGCTACCGCTTCGTGCTCGCCCCCGTGCGTGCGCAGCGCGTGGCGGAAAAGTGATCCATTGCCCGGGACGCGTGCGTCCCGGGCCGTGGCGTCGATACCACACGCCACATAATATTTCGTAAATGCATTAATACAAGGAAGGATGGCACGTATAATTCAAAACGGATTTGTTATCGATACCTAAAGCGCCGGCCATACGAAGCCGGCACATACCACCAGGCACTACAGAGGAGAACAGAATGAAGCAGAATCACATCGGACCGAAGATGTCGGTCGTGGCGGTCGCGCTCGCACAAGCCTTCGCGGGCAACGCGTTCGCACAGCAGGCGGATGCCAACACCGTCGTCGTGACCGGCCTGCGCGCCAGCGCCCAGTCGTCCGTCGCGATCAAGCGCGATACCATGGAAGTCGTGGACTCGATCACGGCGGAGGATATCGGCAAGCTGCCCGACCCGAACGTCGCGGAGACGCTGACCCGTCTTCCCGGCGTGCAGGGCTACCGCTACGGCGGCGAAGGTGCGTCGCCGGCCGGTTACGGCTCGGGCCTGACCATCCGCGGCCTGGCGGGCCAGACCGCATCGCAGGTCAATGGCCGCGCCTACTTTACCGCCGGCGCACGGGAGTTCAACATCGAGGACGCGATCCCCGGCATGATCGCCGGCGTCGACGTCTATAAGAATCCGTCCGCCGAACACATCGAAGGCGCCATCGGCGGCCTGGTGAATATCCGCACCCGCAATCCGAGCGACTTCAAGGGCCTGACCGCCGCGCTGAGCACGAATGCGCGCTATAACGAGGTGGCCAAGAAAACCGATCCGGAATTGTTCGGCTTGCTCGCCAACCGCTTCGATCTCGGTGGCGGTTCGCGCATCGGCGTCATGGCCGCGTTCGCTTTCCAGAAGAGTACCGGACGTTCCGACAGCACGCCGGCCAACCGTGCGCCGGATTACCGCCGCGTCGTCCGCGCCGACAGCGCCGAATACGCGAACCTGGCCGCGTCGAATACGACGAACGACGCCGGCAAGCCGATGGCGAAGTACGTCGGCCGTAACGACGTGAGCTACCTTGCCAGCGTGCCGACCCTCGCGACTTCGTCGACCGTGGGCGTCAATGTGCCGAACACGGCCGGACTCACGCCGGACCAGGTCGCCAACATCATCTCGACGCCGGCCGTGAACACCCACGTGTTCGAAGAAACCATCATGCGTCAGCGTAAGGGCCTGAATCTCGCGGCCGACTACCGCGTCGACAACACCCTGCGATTCTATGTGGAGACCAACTACACCGGTTACGTCTACCACCAGAATTATCGCTTCGTGTTCATCGACAATGGCGGCAATGTCCAGAACCTGCAGACTGCGCCGTTTGCCGTGACCGAAGGCCTTGCCAACCGTAATATAAACGGCGGCAGCGACGATGTGCTGACGACCCAGCGCCTGCAGAGCGGGACATTCCTCAACTCTCAGGTGCGGCCGTGGGGTGGCGACGAGCACAGCCCTTACTCGACCTGGATCGGGGCCGGCGGTGTCGAGTGGAGCCCGACCAGCGCGTTGTCGCTGAAGGCCGATGTCTCGTACATCAAGGCGGACCGCAAGCAGGACAACCGCCGCGTCGAAATGGCCGGTGCAGCGGGCCTGTCGTGGGACGTGGCGCGTGTCGCGGACGGGCTGCCGCACCAGATCGCCATCAGTGGGCCGAGCCTGTCCGATCCGGGCAACTTCGTCTATAACCAGTATCCGGTCACCTACCTGACCTGGGACGACAAAGGGGGCGCGGCCGCGCTGGACGGCGCCTACACGTTCGACAGCGGTTTCTTCGACAAGCTGAAATTCGGTACGCGTTTCGCGCACCAGCAAAGCCTGTTCACCGACCACGGCTTCGGTCGCTTGTTGACGACGAATGGCAAGGCGCTCGCGGCGGATCGCTCGAATGGGATCTCGGTGGCGAGCAACACGGGTGTGCTGCAGACCGCACCGACGAACTATATGGACGGCACCGCAGGCTATTCGGGCGGCTATCTGGTCTACAACCCGGATGCCCTGCTGGGCAACCAGGTGAGGGGACAGTTCCCGAATGCCGGCATCCCGGCCGAGGGAAGCTTCCCGGAAAATCAGGCGGCGCACCGTCTGATGAGCGAGAACACGCTGGCCGCTTATCTCGTCGGCGAGTTTTCTGGACTGGACGACCGTCTCAAGGGCAATGTCGGCGTGCGCGTGGTCCGCACGAAGTCGGCGGCTACGGCGCGCAACCAGGACTTGACGGCGGCGACGACGACGTATGTCGACTACTCGCAATCGACGTCGTACACCAACGTCCTGCCGACGTTCAACGCGACTTATGAAATCCAGAAGGATTTCCTGGCGCGCTTCGGCTATGGTCGCGGGATGACGCGCCCCGACCTCGGTTCGCTGAATCCGCACATTAATGTCTACGCCGACGGTTCGGGCAACATGGGGAATGCGAGCCTGCATCCGCAGGTCGCCGACAGCTTCGACTTCTCGCTCGAGCGCTATTTCAACGCCACGAACTACGTGTCGGCCGCCGTGTTCGACAAGAAGATCAAGGGTTTCTTCAGCAACCTCGCGCAATGCATGACGGTGCCGTTCGCCGTGCCCTATGCCGGCGCGTCGTCCAACTCCTGCTCGGACGGCCAATACCTGGTCACTCGGCCGGTGAACGCGGAGCCCGGTTTCGCACGCGGCATCGAATTGTCGGGCCAATGGTTCTTCAACGGCAGCTACGAGTGGCTGAAGAACTTCGGTGTGTCGGGTTCGTACACCTACGTGGATACTGCCAATCCCGTCAACGCGGGTACGGCGACGAAGCCGCTCTACCTCACGACGCAGCAGCCGTTCGTGTCGAAGAACAGCTACAGCCTCTCCGGCATGTACGAGGACAAGAAACTGTCCGCGCGCCTCGTGTACACGTGGCGTTCGTCCCAGCTGTGGGGTGGCGTGAACCCGATGACGCCGCTCGGCAGCGGCTACATCGCGGCCTATGGCCTGCTTGACGCGTCGCTCAACTACGCGATCGACGATCACGCGACCCTCGCCTTCACCGCGTCCAACCTCACCGACAAGGCGCCGAACCGCTTCATCGGCGAAGCGCAGACGTACGAGACGGGCCGCGAGTTGCAGCACTTCGAGAACGGGCGCACGTTCAGCGTCGGCCTGCGCTACAAGTTCTGATAGAGGGAACGCCATCGTGGCGACCCCGCCGGCCGCATCCCGCGGCCGGCGCCGGACCGTACCGGGCGATTGCCACCGGTACGGTCCGGCCGTTTTTGCTCCTGAAAATCTCCGCGACCCGAGGACTGCGTCATGAAGTGGATCCGTCTGCCCGTCATTGCCGCCGGCGTGTTTGCCGCGACGATGGCTTGTGCAACTCAGCAAGTGCACGTCTTGATCGACGCGACACGTCCGGGGCCGGTCATCGACAAGAATGTGTATGGCCAGTTTGTCGAGCATCTCGGCACCGGCGTGTACGGCGGCCTGTGGGTGGGCCCGGAATCGCCGATCGAGAACACCCGCGGTTGGCGCAGCGACGCCGTCGGTGCGCTGAAAGCTTTGCACGTGCCGGTGGTGCGCTGGCCGGGCGGCTGTTTCGCCGATGATTATGCGTGGCGCGACGGTATCGGTCCGCGCGACCAGCGGCCCGTCAAGATCAACGCCAATTGGGGCGGCGTCAAGGAAACCAACGCGGTCGGCACCCACGAGTTCTTCGACCTGGTCGACCAGCTCGGCGCCGAGGCTTACGTCAACGGCAACGTCGGCACGGGCTCGGCGCGGGACATGGCGGAATGGATCGAGTACATGACGGCGAACGGGCAGTCGGCCCTCGCCCGGTTGCGCGCCAAGAACGGACACCCCGCACCGTTCAAGGTGGCGTTCTTCGGTCTCGGCAACGAGAGCTGGGGATGCGGCGGCAATATGACAGCGCGGCACTACACCGACCTGTACAACCATTACGCGACGTTCGTCCGTACCACGCCGGACGCCATGCCGGCACTCATCGCCGCCGGCGGACTGGACGGCGACGTCGCCTGGACCGATTACCTGAGCCGGCACATTCGCGCGAACGCGAGCGCGATCAGCTTGCACTACTACACGGTGCCGGGCCGCGGCACGAAAACGAAGGGTGCGGCGACCGGCTTCGGCGAGGACCAATGGATCTCGGCGCTGAAGGACGCGCTGCACATGGACGAACTCATTGCCGCGAACGTCGCCAGGCTCGACAAGACCGATCCCGGGAAGAAGTACACCATCGCCGTCGACGAATGGGGTACCTGGTACGATCCCACGCCCGGCACCAACCCGCGCTTCCTGCAGCAGCAGAATTCCCTGCGCGACGCGCTGGTGGCGGCGTTGCACTTCCACATCTTCCACGCGCACGCCGAACGGGTGAGCATGGCCAATATCGCGCAGATGGTGAACGTGCTGCAGGCGATGATCCTGACCGATGGCGATCGAATGGTGCTGACGCCGACCTATTACGTTTTCAGGATGTACGTGCCGTTCCAGGATGCGACCACGTTGCCGGTGAAGGTCGATGGCAATCCGCAATACAGGCTGGGCCCGACGGCCATCCCGGCCGTCAGTGTCTCGGCCGCGCGCGGCAAGGACGGCAAGCTGCATCTCGGCCTGGTGAATGCCGATCCGCACAACGCGGTCGACGTGACGGTGCGGGTCGCGGGCGCGAAGGCGGTGTCGGCGGAGGGGAGCGTCTTGACTGCGCCCGCGATGGACGCGCACAACTCCTTCGCCATGCCTGATGCCGTGTTTCCTGCGCCCCTACGGTCCGATGCGGACCATGGCAAGCTCGTTGTCAGGCTGCCCGCGAAGTCCGTTGCGGTACTGGCGATTGACGAGTGAGCCGGGCGCCGGCGCGCGTGCGCGGGCGCCGGCGCACGGCCAAGGTTTTTTCAGAGGGAATCAGCATGAAATCGATCAAGCATGCGGTGCTCGGGTTATCGATGCTCGCGGCCGCCGCCAGCGCCGCCGCCACGTCGCAAGTCGCCGTCACCATCGACGCGGTCCACCCGGGGCCGGTGATCAACAAGGACCTCTACGGCCAGTCCATCGGACTGTCGGGCGGCGCAATGTGGGTCGGGCCGGGGTCGCCGGTCGCAAATATCCGCGGCTGGCGCAAGGACATGGTCGATGCGCTCAAGGATCTGCATGTCCCGGTCGTGCGCTGGCCGGGCGGATGCGCCGCCGACACCTACCATTGGCGCGACGGCATCGGTGCGCACGGTGACGATCGCGAACACGGGCATGCCGTCGGCACGCATGAATTCTTCGACCTGGTCGAGTCGATCGGAGCGGACGCGCACGTGGTCGGGAACGTCGGCACGGGCTCGCCGCGTGAAGCGGCGGACTGGATCGAGTACATGACTTCGGGGGGTGAGTCGACGCTGGCGCAACTGCGGGCGAAGAACGGGCATCCCATGCCGTTCAAGGTAGCGTATTTCGGTATCGGGAACGAGAGCTGGGGCTGCGGCGGCGGCATGAAGGCCGACTACTACGCCGACTTGTACAACCAGTACGCGGTGTTCGTCAAGGCGAGAAGCGGCACGCCGCCCAGGCTCGTCGCCAGCGGCGGCGATGCGGCGTGGACAGGGGAGATCAGCAAGAACGAACGCATTCGCGACTACCGCGATGCGATCGGCATCCGCGACGGCGAGAAGGGCGGCATTGCGCAGCATATCGCCGCGCTCGACGGCAACGATCCAGCCAGGAAATTGCGGCTTGTCGCCGACGAATGGCGTATCCGACCCGACCGGGCGTTCGCCCGGCGCCAGGATGCATTGGGCGATGCGCTCGCCGTGGCACTGCGATTCCACGTCTTCCACGCGTTTGCCGGTCGCGTGGCCATGGCGAGCCTGGCGCAGGCGGACCAGGCGCTGTTCCTGGCGCAAGGCGACCGGGTCGTCTTGACGCCGGCCTACTACGCATTCCGGATGCATGTGCCGTTTCAGGGGGCGGTCGCGCTGCCCGTGCGGGTCGACCAGGGTACGCGGGCGATCGGCGCCTCCGCTGCACCGACGGTCAGCGCCTCGGCGGCACGGTCCAGGGATGGTACCTTGTACCTTTCGCTCGTCAACACGAAGCCGGATGCGGTGGCCGTCGACGTCGGCGTGATCGGCTCCAGGCCCCGCGGTGCAAGTGGAAGCATCCTGACTGCGTCAGCGGTGGATGCGCACAAGACGTTGGCGGCCCCGCCATCGGTGGCACCCGTTCCATTCGCGCCGCGCGCCGCGCATGGCAAGCTGCACATGACCCTGCCGGCGCGATCGATCGCCGTCGTCGCGATCCGGGCGACACCGACGCCGGCGCCGTGAGTGTCGCGGCCGGGTCGTCCCGGCCGCGACCTGTGCTGTCAGTACGGGCCCGGGCCCGGCGCCGTCACGTTGAAATAATCGGCTTCCAGGAACGAGTGCTGCGCGCGCGCCCGCGAGCCGACGCTGAACAGGCCCACCTGCGCGCCGACCCACGTGCCGCGGGTGACGGGGAACGCGTCGCCCGCCGGCTTGAACGTGCGGCCATCGAGGCTGTACGAAAAGCCGACGAACGCGTTCTCGTTCATCGCCATGCGCAGGACCAGCGAGTCCGGCGCGTCGGCCAGCACGACGGTGGACTCCTCGCGGCAGCGCGGGCCGAACGGGCCGCACACGGTGCGCACCAGTTCCGTCCTGCCGGCGTTGCGGCGCAGGCCCAGCCACGTGTACTGCATGGCGTTGACGATCAGGCCCGCGCGGTCGCCGTCGACGGCGTTCGCCAGGCGCACGCGCGTGTCGACGATAAAGCGCGTGGCCGGCGCCTTCTGCGTGAGGATCGCGCCCGCCGCCCGCACATAGCCGTCCGCTTCCGGCACGACCTGGGTGGCGAGGCGCAGGTGGCCAGGGTTCTCGGTCAGCGAATACCAGCCGGGCGCCGGATTCGCGGCCCATTGCCATTGCGGGCCGAGCGCCGGGCCGGCGAACGCGTCGCTGGTGGCCGGCGCGGCGGGGCCGAAGCCCTGCACCGGCTTCGTGTACGTGATCACGGGTTCGCCCACGCCCGGCTTGGGTCCGGGCGCGCCGATGATCGGCCAGTCGTCGTGCCAGCGCATCGGCTGCAGGTGCACGACGCGGCCGTAGGCGCCCTTGTCCTGGAAGTGCAGGAACCAATCCTTGCCGTCCGGCGCGTCGACCCAGGCGCCCTGGTGCGGGCCGTTGATCGGGGTGTCGCCCTGGTCCATGACGCGGCGAGCCTCGTACGGACCGTCGATGGTGCGCGAGCGGAACACGGCCTGCCAGCCCATCTCCACGCCGCCCGCGGGCGCGAACACATAGTAATAGCCGTGCGCCTTGTAGAACTTCGGCCCTTCGACCGTGTGGTAGCCGGGATAGCGCGCGCCGTCGATGATGATCTTGCCGCCGTCGTCCAGCATGCGCGTGGCCCCGCGGTCCATGCGGCGCAGGGTCAGCACGTTGTTGATGCCGGCCCGGCTTTTCGCCCACGCGTGCAGCAGGTAGGCGTTGCCGTCGTCGTCCCACAGCGGCGTGGGGTCGATGATGCCGCGTCCCGGCAACAGCAGCCGCGGCGCGCTCCACGGGCCGGCGAAATGCTCGGCCGTGATCACGTACACGCCGTAGTCGGGGTCCGGATAGAAGATCCAGAAGCGGCCGTCGTGCCAGCGCAGGCACGGCGCCCACACGCCCTTGCCGTATTGCGGGCGGGCGAACACGGCGGCCGGCTCCAGGCGGGGCAGGGCGTGGCCGACGAGGGTCCAGTTCACCAGGTCGGGAGATTCGAGCAGGGGCAGGCCGGGCGCGTTGTTGAAGCTGGACGCCGTCATGTAGAACTTGTCGCCGACGCGGATCGCGTCGGGATCGGAATAGTCGGCGTGCAGCACGGGATTGCGGTAGCGGCCGTCGCCGAGGTCGGCGATCCAGGGCGCGCCGGCCAGGTCGTTCGCGGCGGCGGCAGGCCCGGCGGCAGCCGGGGCGGCGGTGGCGCCGGGGCATCCGGCTACGGCGGCCAGGGCGAGCAGCAGGGCGGCGGCGGTCCGCGTGCGGGCGGGTTGGCGGTCAGGTTGACGGGAAAGCGGCAGGGTGGGCAAGCAAGTCTCCTTCATTTGGGGCTGTTATCGATCTCATGTTAGCATTGCGGGATTGACGCTATCAAGGAAATCCAGGCCGCATAACGGTACCTGGAACGCATACATACGTCCGCCATGACTGGTTGTCAGAAGTGGCGTTTCCGCTGGCCCGGCGGTATGATGTGGCACCGGATGTATTCTTTGAAATCGATAACATCGCCAGGCCGGCAAAACAGGACAATAATTCGATGAGTAGTGAATCCAAGCAGGGCGACCGCCCGACAGGCGGTGCGACGGTATGGGACGTGGCTCAAAAGGCCGGCGTCTCCGCGATGACCGTCTCGCGCGTCATCAACGGCAACGCCAGCGTCAGCGACAAGACGCGGGAAAAGGTCAACCGCGCGATCGGCGAACTGAACTACCAGGTCAACGTGGCGGCGCGCGCGGCGCGCATCGGCACGCTGCGCGTGGGCCTGTTGTACAGCAACCCCAGCGCCGCGTTCCTCAGCGCCTTCCTCGTCGGGGCCCTCGGCGAGTGCAGCCAGACGGGCGCCCACCTGATCCTCGAGAACTGCGACAACCTGCGCAGCCAGCGCAAGGCGATCGAGCGCCTGATCGCGGACGGCGCCGACGGCATCCTCGTGCCGCCGCCGCTGTGCGACTCCAAGGCCGCCCTCAAGCAGCTGGGGGAGCTGGGCATTCCGTCGGTCGCGGTGGCGACCGCGAAACCGTCGCCGCAGATGTCGGCCGTGCGCATCGACGACTACGAGGGCGCGCTGACGATGACGAAGCACCTGCTGGCGCTGGGCCACACGGACATCGGCTTCATCAAGGGCGACCCGGAACACACGCCGGCGCAGCTGCGCTACCAGGCCTTCATCGACGGCATGCGCGAGGCGGGCCACCACGTGCCGGCCGAGCGGGTGGCGCAGGGCATGTTCACGTACCGTTCCGGCCTGCTGGCGGCGCGCGAGCTGCTGGCCCAGCCGACGCGGCCGACGGCGATCTTCGCCAGTAACGACGACATGGCGGCGGCCGTCATCGCCGTCGCCCACGGCATGCACCTGCAGGTGCCGGACGACATCGCCGTCTGCGGCTTCGACGACACGCCCGTCGCGACGACCGTGTGGCCGGAATTGACGACGATCCACCAGCCGATCACGGAAATGGCGCGCAGCGCCGTGGCCCTGCTGGTGGAGCATATCCGTGCGCGCCGCGCCGGCCAGTCCTACATGCCGCAGCACCGGCTGATGCCGTTCACGCTCGTCGAGCGGGAATCGACCGAGGCGCACGAGTGACGCGCCGTTACCAGTACGGGCGCCACGTGCGCGTGAGCCGCACGAGCGCCTCCAGGTAGAAATAGTCGCCCCAGATGCACGCCTCGTCCACGCCGACGCCGTTCGGCTTGTGGTACACGCCGTGCTTCAGGAGGCCGGCGCCGGGCGTGCCGCTCGTGTCGGCATAATCGCCGGCCAGCGTGGCCACCATCCCGGCCGCCGCGTGCTCGTACGTGGCGCGCAGCGGATCGGCGAGCGGCAGTTGCCGCGCCAGTTCCAGCAGGCCGCAGGCGGCGATGGCGGCGCCCGAGCTGTCGCGCGGCTCGGCGCCGGACGTGAACACGAGATCCCAGTAACAGATGCCGTCGGCCGGCAGGCGGTTCAGGAAGTAGTTGGCCAGCACCTTCGCGAGGTCGACGAGGCGGCCGTCGCCGTTGTGGCGGTAGACGAGCGGGAAGCCCGAGATGCCCCACGCCTGGCCGCGCGCCCAGCACGAATCGTCCGCGTGGCCCTGGTGCGTCTTGCCGTGCAGCGGCGCGCCGCTGGCCGGGTCGAAGAAGAACGTGTGGAACGTGGAGCCGTCGGCGCGCACGATGTGGCGCGCGGCCGCCTCGATGTGGCGGTCGGCCGCCGCGCGGAACGAGCTATCGCCCGTGTGGTCGGCGGCCCAGTACAGCAGCGGCAGGTTCAGGTTGCAGTCGATGATCATCCGGCCGCGCTGGGCCGGATCGGACAGTTCGCCCCAGGCCTGGATGATGCCGGCGCCCGGCAGGTAGCGTTCCAGCAGCAGGCGCGCGGCGCCCAGGGCCGCTTCCGCCGCCAGCGGTTCGCCCGTGAGCTGCCAGCCCGCGACGCACGAGAGGCTGTACAGGAAGCCGAGGTCGTGGTGGTTGACGTTGATGCGCTCGCGCTGGCGCGTATGAAAACTCGCCACGTGGCGCAGGGCGGCATCGCGGTAGCGCGCGGCGCCCGTCAGCTCGTAGGCGAGCCACAGCATGCCGGTCCAGAAGCCGTTGGTCCATTCCGTGTTGTCCATCGCGGCGTACACGCCGTTCTTGGACGACGGCATCGGGAAGGCGTCGCCGAAGTGCGCGAGGTTGCGGTCGATGGCGGCCAGCGCCCGGTCGATCGCGCGGTCGATGGCGGCCTTGTCGACGGCGGCGGTCCAGTGGGCCGGCAGGGCGGCGGTGTTCAGCGGCTCGATCGTGGCCGGGTTCAGGGGACGGGTCATGCTTGCTCCTTGATGAATCATTTGGCCGGCTCCGCCAGCGGCGCCGCCTCGGGTGTCACGGTCTCCGGCGGCGTGGGCAGCAGGAACACGGCGGACAGGACGAGGAAGACGAGGCCCAGGCCCGCCATCGCCAGATAGGTGGCGGAGTAGCCGATGCGGTCGTAGCCGATGCCGGCCAGCGGCGACAGCGCGGCCAGGCCGATCGAGTGGCCGAAGCTCACGCCGACCATGTACACGGTCGACGCGAAGCGGTTGTCGAAGTGGCGCGCGATGTAGCGGAAGATCGAGACGGCGAGGATCGGCAGCTCCACCGAGTGCAGCAGCTTCATCGCCGAAATCGACAGGGGGCCGGCGGCGAGGCCGGAACCGGCGATCCGCACCAGCATGATCGAACCGGCCAGCAGCAGGCCGTTTTTGGCGCCGATGCGGCGCACCAGCAGCGGCGCGAGGAACAGGCCGCCCGCCTCCAGGAAGATCTGCGTGGAATTCAGGTAGCCGAACATCGCGGCGCCGGTCTGCACGTCCGGGAACAGCGACGCGAAATAATTCGAGAACTGCTGGTCGAACACGAGGTAGAGGTTCGTGACGCCCAGCACGAACACCATGAAGCGCCAGAAGCCGGGCATGCGCAGCAGCGCGAACGCTTCGGCCAGCCGCACGCCGTCCTTGGCGCGGACGTCGTCGCCGGCCGGCCCGGTGCGCCACACGGCCAGCAGGGCGAGCATCAGCACGCCGGCGCACGAGGCGAGCGCGAAGTTGATGCCCGGGTCGACGTTGTAGATCCGGCCGCTGAACACGGCGGCGCTGGCGAATCCGAGCGACCCCCACAACCTCACGCGGCTGTATTCGAAGCCGTCGCGCCGGCCGATGCGGTCGACGTACGACTCGATCGCATAGCTGCCCGCGATGAAGGTGACCCCGAGATACAGGCCGCCGAGGACCGCGCCCAGCAGGATGTTCGTCTTGAGCAGCGGGGCGTAGACCAAGGTGAAGAACAGGCCGGACAACGCGACGAGCGCCGCCACCGTCCACAGGATGTTGCGGCGCGTGCCCACGCGGTCCGACACGAAGCCGTAGATCGGCTGCGAGCACATGGCCGCGATGAAGTTGGCCGAGAAGACGATGCCCGTCTCGGTGCCCGACAGCTTCAGCGTCGAGCGCAGCCACAGCGCGAGCAGCGAGATGCTCATCGCCTGGGCAAAAAAGTAGATGTAGACGAAGCCGCACAGGAACCGGAAGTGCGATTGTCGCGTTGTCATGGTTGTCTCCTCGCTATCGTTATTGCGCCGCCTGTGGCGAGATACTGTTTGCCGGGCGCCGGGAAGTCAAGGCCGGCATCGATCCGGCGGATCATGCCCGGACCTCTTCGCGCTGCACGGCGATGACGTCGGCGAGCGCCAGCACGGCGTCCAGTGCGGGCGGCTGCGCGCCCGCCAGGCGGCACGCGCAGGTGCCGGCCGCCACCGCGAACCGCAGGTGGCTGCCGCCGGCGCGCTCGGGCCACGTCATGAGGCTGTAGAGCAGCGCGCCGATGCTGGCGTCGCCGGCGCCGACCGTGTCGACGACCGTCACGTGCGGCGCGGCCGCGCGCCACGCGCCGTCCGGGCGGACGAGGTGGGCGCCGTCGCCGCCGCGCGTGTACAGATAGGTCGCGGCCGGGTTCAGGGCGCGCAGCGCGGCGAAGGCGGCATCCACGTCGTCGTGCCGGAACAGCCCGCGCAAGTCTTCGTCGGACACCTTCACGACGTCCGCCACGGCGGTCATCGCGCGCAGCGTCGCGTCGTAACCCTCGTCCATCAGGGCGCGGAAGTTGGGGTCGTAGCTGATCTTCGCGCCGTGCCGCTTGAGCTCTTGCGCGAGCCCGACGAGCGTGTCCGCGAGCGGCGCGCGCGCGAGGCTGATGCCGCCGAAATGGACCCACGCGGCGCCGTCCTGCCAGCCGGCCGGCAGCCGGCGCGGATCGAAGTGCAGGTCGGCGCTGTCCGTGCCGACGAAGAAGTAGCGGGGCGGATGCAGCGAGTGCACCACGGCCAGCAGCGGCGGTTGGTCGACCTGCTGCAGGAAGCGGCCGTCCAGGCCGGCGGCCGCGTTGGCGGCGGCGAGCTCGTTGCCGAACACGTCGCGGCTGACGGCGCCGGCGAACGCGCTCGGGATGCCGAGGCGGGCGACGACGCGGGCCACGTTCCACGTCGAGCCGCCCGTGCGGCTTTCCCACGTGCCGGGGCCCGTCGTGAGCAGGTCCGTCAAGGCCTCGCCGGCCGCGACGAAGCGGGGCAGCCCCGTCATCGCGTCGCCTCCAGCGCGCGCAGCACGTCGTAGCAGGCGCCCATCGTGTGGTAGTCGGTCTTGCCGGCCGGGCTCTTTTCGTCGGAGAGCTTGCGGTTGTCCTGGCCGAGGATGCGATACCAGGCGCCGTGTTCATGGTCGACGAAGTGATTCCAGCTGTACGTCCAGATGCGGTCGTACCGGTCCCAGTACGCCCCGTTCCCGGTGCGCACGGCCAGCAGCGCGGCGGCCGCGAAGCTCTCGGCCTGCACCCAGAAATACTTGTCGCCGTCGCAGATCGCGTCGTCCGGCCCGAAGCCGTAGCAGATGCCGCCGTGCTCCGCGTCCCATGCGCGCGCCAGGGCGGCGTCGAACAGTTCGACGGCGCGCGGCGCCAGCCAGTCGGCGCCGCCGGCCAGGTGATTCCGGTGGCGTTCGAGCAGCAGGAGCAGCTTGGCCCATTCCGTCAGGTGGCCGGGCTGGTAGCCCCAGGGGCGGAAGATGTTGGTCTTGTCGTCGCGGTTGTAGTCCCAGTCGACCGACCAGTCGGGCCGGTAGTGTTCCCACACGAAGCCGCCGGCCAGTGCCGCCTGGCGCACCGTGATGTTGCGGGCCAGGACTTCGGCGCGGTGCAGGTAGCGCACTTCCTGCGTCGCCTCGTACGCCGCCAGCAGCGCTTCGCAGGCGTGCATATTGGCGTTCTGGCCGCGGTAGGGGTCGAGCCGGGACCAGTCGGCGCTGGCCTGGTCGGCGTACAGGCCGTGGTCGGGCAGCCAGAAGCGAGCTTCCATCAGCGCGAACGTCTCGTCGATGTATGCGCGGGCTTCCGCCAGGCCGGCCTGCAGCGCATGGGCATAGGCCAGCATGACGAAGGCGAGGCCGTAGCAATGGTTGTCGCCGTCGAGGACGTCCTTGCGGCGACCATCCCATGTCAGCAGCCAGGCGTAGCCGCCCGTGTGCGGATCGCGGTGCGCGCCGCGCAGGAAGTCGACGCCGTGCCTGACGGCCGCCAGGTAGTCCGGATCTTTGAGGCGGCGGTAGGCCATCGCGTAGTTGAAGACGAAGCGCGTGCTGCTGACGAGGTGGCGCGTCGTGCGGTCGTACACGGTGCCGTCGTCGCGGAAGAAGTGATAGAAGCCGCCGCGCGGGTCGATGCAGCGCGGATGGTAGAACCGCATGGTGGCGGCGATGTGGCCCAGCAGGAAATCGGAGGAGCGGAAGTCGGGTGCCATGGCGTTCGTTGTCTAGTCGGAGTTGGTGATGGACGCCTGCGGCCAGGCGGCGATGCGGTAGCGGGTTTCCCACGGGGCGTCGGGCCCGATCGCGATGCCCAGCCGGTCGGCCAGCGGATGGTCGGCGGGCGCGGTGGCGACGCGGCCCAGGTCGAACAGGCTGTTGACCGGTTCCGCGCCCAGCGCGAGGTGACTGCTCATCCAGGGGAAGTGGATGCGCCCGCCGTTGCTCACCCAGAGCAGCAGGTCGGGCAGCTGCGCCGTGTCCCACCACAGGCCGACGCAGGCGTCGTAATCGAGGTAGTGCAGCGCGAGCGGGGCCTGGGCGCCAGTGCCGCCGATGGCGCGCACCTGCAGCAGTTCCTCGGCCGGCGCGGCGAACGGCAGGTGCGCCAGGTCGACGGGGCCGTCCACGCCGGCCAGGCTGGCGAGCGATTCGGAGCGCGTGTCGGACAGCAGGCGGGAGATGGCGCCGGCCGGATGCGCCGGGTAGCTGAAAATGCCGTCGTGCGGACCGAGGACCACGCGCACCCGTCCCGCCGCCGACGGCAGGCGGAACGTCGGATGCAGGCCGGCGGGCACGCGCGCCGGCCGCCGCGCCCACACGCGCAGCACGATGTCGACGGCGGGAGCGTGCGGATCGGCCGCGATCTCGCGCTCCATGTGTTCGATCGGCGAGCCTGGCGGGTAATCGATGGCGAGATGGATGCGGGTCTCGCTCGCGGACACGCAGCGCCAGTGGTGGTTCGCCGCGTAGCCGTGGTTCCATTCGTCGGACGGCAAGTGCGTGCGCCATGTGGCCGGCAGGCCGTCCGGCGGCTCGGTGCAGCCGAACGGCAGACATGGCCACTCGCCGCGCAGGCGGCGCATGATGCCGGGCAGGCTGCCGGCGCGCGTCATGCCCGCCCACGGCGCCACGTGCATGATGTCCAGCTCGCGCTCGTCGCCGATGCGCAAGGTGACCGGACCGAGCATCGCGCCCAACGATTGCACTTCCGCGCTGCCGTGCTCCCAGGCGAGGCGCCATCGGCCGGTCACGCGGTCCTCCGGTAGTCAGCGGCGCGCATCGTGGGCTCCGGTGTGCGCGGCGCCGATCCGTTCGGCGCGCGCGGGGTTGACGTCGCCCGTGACCGCGTGCTTCAACGCGGCCGCGGCCAGCGCGAACCCGGCCACGTCGGCCGGTTCCATATCGGTCTGCAGCCCGTGCAGCACGCCGGCGGCGAAGGCGTCGCCCGTGCCGATGCGGTCGACGGTGCCGGACAGGCGGTAGCTGCCGCCCGTGACGGATTTCGTGCGCGTGTGCAGCACGGCCGACAGTTCGTGGTTGCCGGCGCCGTGCTGCACGCCGCGCGTCCACGCGAGCAGCGTCAGGTTCGGGAAGGCGGCGAACGCGGTGCGGGCCACCTCGGCGTCGCGCGCCGGGTCGGCGAGTTCGGGGCGGCCCAGCACGAGGGCGATGTCGCGCGGGCCGGCGAACAGCGCGTCCGCCTGGCGCATGGCCTCGAGCAGCAGCGGCGCGCCGTCCTGGCCCCGTTCCGCCCACAGGGGCGCCCGGTAACTGCCGTCGAACGCCACGCGCACGCCGCGCGCGCGGGCCGCGCGCATCGCGGTCAGCACGGCCTGCGCCGGGCCGTCGCCCACGGCCGGCGCGATGCCCGAGACGTGCAGCCAGGCGGCGCCGTCCAGCAGCGCGGACCAGTCGTACAGGTCGGGGTCGGCCAGCGCATAGGCCGAGCCGGCGCGGTCGTAGATGATGTCGGTGGGCTGCTTGCCCGCGCCGGGGTCGAGGAAGTAGAGGCCCATGCGGCCCGGCTGCAGGCGGATGCCGGCCGTGTCGACGCCGTGGGCGCGCAGGCCGTCGAGGGCCGCGCGGCCGAGCGGGTTGTCCGGCAGGACGCTGACCATCGCGGCGCGGTGGCCGAGCAGCGCGAGCGCGACGGCGACGTTGGCTTCCGCGCCGTCGGTGCCGGCGTCGAAGGCCGGCGTCTGCAGCGGTATGCGGCCCGGCGGCGCGGCGAGGCGCAGCAGGATCTCGCCGAAGCAGACGATGCGGCCCGGCAGGTCGGGATGCGCGCTCATCGGGCGAGCCAGCCGCCGTCGACGGGCAGCACGATGCCGTGGACGTAGTCGCTCGCGCGGCTCGCCAGGAACACGGCGGCGCCGGCCAGGTCCTGCGGCTGGCCCCAGCGGCCGGCCGGGATGCGGGCGAGGATCGCCGGCTCGCGCACGGGATCGGCGCGCAGCGCGGCCGTGTTGTTGGTGTCGAAGTAGCCGGGCGCGATCGCGTTCACGTTGATGCCTTGCGCGGCCCACTCGTTGGCCAGCGCCCGCGTGAGCCCGGCGACGGCGCTCTTGCTGGCCGCGTAGGCCGGCACGCGGATGCCGCCCTGGAACGACAGCAGCGACGCGATGTTGACGATCTTGCCGCCGCCGTGCGCGGCCATGTGGCGCGCCGCGGCCTGCGCCAGGAAGAACACGGATTTCAGGTTGGTGTCGAGCACGGCGTCCCAGTCCGCTTCCTCGACGTCGAGGCTGTCGGCGCGGCGGATGATGCCCGCGTTGTTGACGACGATGTCGAGCCGCCCGTTGAACTTGATGGCGGCGTCGACGGCTTCGCGCACCGGGCTAGTGGCCGACAGGTCCGCGCGCACGTCCAGGAAGCGGCGGCCCAGGGCCGTCACGCGGTCGCGCGTCTCGTCGGCGGCGCTGCGGCCGACCGCCACGATGTCGGCGCCGGCCGCGGCGAGCGCGATGGCGATGCCCTGGCCGAGTCCCGTGTTGGCGCCGGTCACGAGCGCCGTGCGTCCCGCGAGGTTGAAGAGGTCGAGCATGGGATTCCTCACTTGAGCTGGCAGATGTCCAGGACCTTCATGTCCGTGTAGTCGAGGTTTTCGCCGCCCATCGCCCAGATGAAGGCATAGTTGGCGGTGCCGGACCCCATGTGGATCGACCACGGCGGCGACACGACGGCCTGCTCGTTGGCGACGACGATGTGGCGCGCGGCATCCGGTTCGCCCATGAAGTGGAAGACGCGCTGGTCGTCCTGCAGGTCGAAATAGAAATAGACCTCGGAGCGGCGTTCGTGCACGTGCGGCGGCATCGTGTTCCAGACGCTGCCCGTCTTGAGGATCGTGAGGCCCAGCAGCAGCTGGGCCGATTTGCACACGCCCGGGATCACGTACTGGTAGATCGTCCGTTCGTTCGACGTCGCGGCGCTGCCGCGTTCCAGCGGGATCGCCTCGGCATGCGTGATCTTGGTCAGTTCGCAGCGCACGTGCGCCGGCGTCGACGCGAGGTAGAAACGGGCCGGGTTGGCGGCGTCCAGCGATTCGAACACGACGTTGCTGCTCCCCATCGGGACGTACAGGCCGTCGCGCGGCGCCAGGTCGAACGCCTGGCCGTCGACGGTGACGCGGCCCGCGCCGCCCGCCACGTTGATGATGCCCAGCTCGCGCCGGGCGAGGAACGGCTGGCCCGCGGTGGACGCGGGCTCGGTCTGGACGGGCAGGGCGACCGGACCGCGGACGGGCGCGGCGCCGCCGATGACGAAACGCTCGTCGTGGCAATAGTTCAGGGTGACGGCGTCCTGGGCGAACATGCGGTCGATCAGGTAGCGCTGGCGCAGCTGATCGTTGCTGGTGCCGGCCATCATGTCCGGGTGGGTGGCGTAATACGTCTTCTCGAACACTGGTCTCTCCTCGTCGTTCGTTATCGGTCTGCGGTTATCGATAACAATGATATCAGGGTATTTCGAAAAGTCAAATTTGCACCGCCGGGGCCGGGCAAAAAAAAACCTGCCCCCAGCGAGAGGCAGGTCGAATACGGGCCTGGAACGTGCCCGCAAGGAGATCGCGGTTTCGGCATTGCCGTTACAGCGCAAGTTAACGATAACAAAACTTATCGTATTGATCAATATATTTTTGCGCGAGGCCCAATTCGGCCACCGGAATGTCATATGCATAAGTGTTTTATCGCAAATACAACATGTGTCGGTAACGATAACAAATTTCCTTCGCTTTTATTGTCCTCGTGATACGATCGCCTCGCTATCGATAACACAACAGTGCAGAGGAGACCGTGTCGTCGACGGCATCACATCGATTTGGTTAGCAAAATAAGGACAACCATGAATAACCATTCACATCCGAGGTGGAAGGCGTTGCGCCGCAACGCGAAAGAGCAGATCGTGGTACTGACATTGGCGGGGGCGCTGGCGTTGCCAGGCGGCGGTGCCCAAGCCGTGCCGTATGTCGCCACGCCGATGGCCCAACCGGTGGTCAGCAGCGCCGGTTTCCGCCATCCCGACCTGGGCTTCACGCCCGAGCAGCTGGAATACGTACGCCAGCAGATCCGCGCCGACGTCGAGCCGTACAAGACGTACTACGACATCCTGTCCACGGTGTGCTGCAATTACGCGAGCATCAACCTGCAGCCCACGAACCGGGATTCGACCAAGGTCGACACGCCGAACACGCCGAACTACAACGGCAGCACGGCGCAGACGCGCATGATCAACGATTCGCAGGGCGCGCTGACGCAGGCGATTCTGTATTACGTCACGGGCCGCAACGAGTACCGGCGCAACGCGATGCGCATCCTGCGCACGTGGAGCAATATGAACCCGGACGGGTATGCGTACTTCCCGGACGCGCATATCCACAACGGCGTGCCGCTGTCGCGCATGCTGATGGCCGCCGAGATCATGCGCTACACGCCGGCCGATCCGACGTACACCGACTATCCGCTCGCGTGGACGGACACCGACACGCAGAAGCTCAAGGACAACCTGATCGATCCGATGGAGCGCACCTTCTTCTCCAGTAACGAGCGGTTCAGGAACCAGCAACAGTATTCGCTCGTGGGCCGGATCGCCGGCGCGATCTTCACGGACAACCGCGCCCGCTACGACGAAAGCGTAGAATGGCTGACGGTGAACTCGACGTCGACGCGCCAGGACATCAACGGCGCGCTGATGTCGGCGATCGCCCGGATCGGCGCGGACGACCCGCTCAACAAGACCGGCCACACGTTCTGGGAGATCCAGGAAATGTCGCGCGACGGGGCCCATGCGGGCGACAACGTCGATATCCTGGGCGGCCTGCTGCGCCTGGTGACTGCCCAGGGCACGAAAGTCGATCCGTTCACGGGCAAGCCGTCCACCGGCACCGATGCCGTCAGCGTCTACCGCTTCGGCGACGACCGCCTGCTGCGCGGTGCGAACGCGTACGCCCAGTACATGCTCGGCTACGACACGCCGTGGGCCGACACGACGGGCGGCACGTCCGGCATCGCGCCGTCCTACCGCGGCCGCCTGTACGAGGTGGATGCCATCGCCGAGATCTACAACACCTACAAATACGTGGAGGGCGTCGACGTCGACGCGGAAGCGCCTTACCTGGCGACGGCCGCGCGCCACGCCAACGGTCCCGCCATCCCGTGGGGCCGGGCGACGCCCAACAACAAGGACATGGGACCGACGGCCTTCCTGACCTTGCCGCAGGCATTGACGGGCGTGGCGCCGCCGCCGAGTACACCGGGCATCCTGGAGACGGAACGCAAGTCGGTCTTCGAGGGCGGCACCTGGGCGATGCAGACGGAAGGCGACCGCACGTTCGGCCACGCCGCCGTCACGCCGGGCGGCGCGACGATCGTGTTCCACGACGTGCAGTACGCGAACCGCTCGCAGTACGCGCCCGTCGGCATCATGGTCCGCACCACCGGGCCGGTGACCTTGTCGGCCGCCGCCGCCCGCGACGCGAGCCCGTGGTCGCTGATGACGGTGCCCGACACGCACGGCCAATGGCGCTACATCGTGCCCGACACGTCGGCGGCCGCCATCGGCAACCGCTGGCTGGGCGACAACATCATGTTCTTCACCTTCTCCGGGCCCGAGGGCACCGCGGTGGACGTGGATTACGTGAACATGGCCGCCCCTAGCCAGCTCACGCCGCCGCGCTTTGCCATGCCCGTGTTCCCCGTGACGGAGATCGTCGTGCAGGGCATGCCCTATCACGCGGACTACGTCGCCACGGACGCGAACGCGGCCGACAGCGTGACGTACGAAGGCGTCAAGCTGCCCGCGGGCGCGATCGTGAGCGCGTCGAGCGGCGCGTTCGACTGGACGCCCGCAGCGGACCAGGTCGGCGTGCACGACGTCGTCGTCGCCGCGACGGACGGCGTCGCCATCAGCACGATGACGGCGCGCCTGAACGTCCAGCCGGACCGCGCCTCCGCGTTCCAGGCCGCGCTCGAAGGCTACGACCCGTCCGCCGCGTACACGACGCCGTCGCTGGCCACGTTCAAGGCCGAACTGGCGCCGCTGCAGGCGTCGATGACGAGCGTGTCCGACGCCGATTTCCCGGCCCTGCTCAAGGCCGTGCAGGCGGCCGTGCGCAAGCTCGAGCTGGTCAATCCACGCGTCGCGTCCGACGGCAGCCTCGATTGGAGCAAGAACATGGTGACGACCACCGGCTTCGGCGCCGACCGTCCGGCCCTGCTCGTCGACGGCAACTACAACAGTTATTCCGGCGACCTGCGCGCGCCGATCTATATGGACTTCGGCGAGAACTACCGCGTGTCCGTGGGCGCGTTCGGCATCCAGGCGCGCTACATGTTCGCCAACCGCTCGCAGGGGGCCAATGTGTACGGGTCGAACGACAACGTGAACTGGACGCTGCTCACGAGCCGCGAGACGACCGACACGAGCGGCCAGAACTTCCAGATGGAAGTCATTCCCGTGCTGCCGGGCCTGGAGGACAAGCGCTTCCGCTATTTCATGGTGCGCGTGGACGATCCGGGGCCGCCCACCGATCCGGCGTATCCGGGCATTTCGTCCTATGGTGAGTTCCGTTTCTACGGCACGCGCTACGACCTGTTGTCGCCCGTGGACGTGACGGGCAGCGTGCGCATCGCTCGTTCCGGCCTGACCATGAACCGCTTCACGCAGAAGTACACCGGCACCGTGACGATCACGAACACGGGCACGGCGGCGCTTCCCGGCCCGCTGCAGTTCCGGCTCGGCGGCCTGACGAGCGGCGTCACGCTCGACAATGCGACGGGCGTGCAGGACGGCGTGCCCTACATCACCCTGGGCGCAGCCGAACTGGCGCCGGGACAGTCGGCGACCGTGACGACGACGTTCTCGAATCCGGCCCGGGCCGCGATCGGGTACACGCCGCAACTCATCAACGTCAAATACTAGGAGACCGATATGCAATCCATGAAGCACCGCGCGGCCCGCCTGCTGGCCGCCACCTGGATGTGCCTGTGGGCCGGCACGGCGCTGGCCGTGCCTTACCACCACGTCGACATCGACACGTCCACGCTCGGCACCGGCATGGCGTATCTCGGCCTCGATTTCCTCGGCGTCGACGGCGCCACGCCGGCCAGCGCGACCGTCGACAACCTGGCCGGCGCGCTGCTGGGCATCCCGGTCGCGTCCGGATCGGTGACGGCCGGCCCGACCGGCACGCTGACGTTCACGAACGATGGCGGCGGCGGCGACTGGTTCCAGGCGATCCAGTTGGGCGGCCATTTCACCTTCGACGTCAGCTTCTTGTTCGGCGCCGGCGTGGACGGCAGCACGTTCAGCTGGTCCGTGTTCGACGACACGCACTATCTGGGCGTCGACGGCAACCTGGGCAGCATCGACCTGCATCCCGAGGCGGTAGTCGGCAGCGGCCTCACCGCCGCGCCGGACAATGCGTTCAGTACCGTGCGCGCGGTGCCGGAGCCGTCCACGCTGCTGCTGATGGCGCTGGCCGGCGGCCTGATGGCGGTCCGGCGCCGCATCCGGGCCTGAAGTCGCCGCGGGCGGGCGCGTGGCCGTACCGCGTCCGCCACGGTGCGCCGGCGGTCGTCACGCGGGACGGTGCATGCAGGGAGCGCATGGCCCCGTGCCCTAGCGTGCGCCGCCCTTGCCGGTGCCGGCTCCAGCCGGCGCCGGCGGACTGCCGAGCACCTTGCGCAGCGCGTCCGCCTGGGCGTTGATCTCCGTGCTGTCGATGGCCTGCGGCGCCGTCGTCGGCTTGCCGTAATACGCCTCCGTGAGCCGCTGGTTGTAGTGGACGTCGTTGATGCCGACCGTGGCCGCGTTGCCGAACAGGCCTTTGCTGCCGGACCAGACGACGACGTCGCCCGCCGTCGAGCCTTGTGCCATGCGCGCGAAGTTCACGACGGTTAGGCCGGCGTCGGCGCTGAGCGAGAAATTGTTGCGGTTGCGGAAGCTGTCCACGGCCTTCTGGTTCATCAGGAGCAGGGCCAGCGGCCCGCCTTCCGCGCCGGCCTGGATGCCGATGCTCAGTCCGCCAATGTTGAAGAACGCCGGATTGCCCCACGTGCCGTCCGTGCGCCTGACCATCAGCACCCCCGCGCCGCCGGCCCCGCCGACACCCAGCGCCGCGCGGCCGTAGGTGGGCACGATGAAGACGCCGCGGGCGCGGGCCAGCAACGCCGGCATGCCCGGCTCCGCGCTCATCCTGTTCACGACGCCGACGGCATCGCTGACGTGCTTGACGGCCGTCTGCTGGCGCCGCGTGGCGGTGTCGCTGCTCCCGGCGTGAGCGGTCTTGGCGGACGCCGGGGTGGCGGTGCGCGACGCTTGCGCGGCCCCTGCGGTGGCCGCCGGCAAGGCGCAGGCGACGAAGAGCAGGGCGGCGATGCCGGCCAGGGCATGCCGCAGGGCCGACCGGCGCCCGTCCGTGCGCGGAGTCGGGGGTATTGCGCGTTGTGTCATGGCGATCTCCTCGGTGCGGCCGGATGGCGGTCCGGCGGTTCAGGTGGAGCTTAGGGGGGCACCCGGATATGCGTTTGACATGAATCAGTCGTGCGCGGGGCGTAACATGGAGCACCCGGCCGCACGGAGCCACGCCGATGATCTATCGCGTACTCGCCGCCGCGGTGCTGCTGCTGCACCTCGGTTTCATCCTGTTCGTCATGGCCGGCGCGGCGCTCGTCGTGCGCCGGCGCCGCCTGTGGCCGCTGCACGTGGCCGCCGTCGCGTGGGGGATCGCCATCGAGGTCATGGGCGGCGCCTGCCCGTTGACCGCCCTCGAGAACCGCTTGCGGCTGCTGGCCGGGACGGCGGGCTACGCCGGCGGCTTCGTCGACCATTACCTCGTCGCGCTGATCTATCCCGCCGGCCTCACGCGCGGCACGCAATGGCTGCTGGCCGCCGCCGTCCTGGGCGTGAACGCCGTGCTGTACGCGCGCATCCTGCGGGACGCACGGTTAGCCGGCCTTGACGCAGGTCTGTCCCGGGCGCGGAACCGTCGACGTGGCGGCCGATCCAATCTCAGGACGGCCGCCCTGTCGGCCCGGGAGATTGTCATGGAAAACATATTTGTGCGTTCATGGTGGGTTCCCGCCCTGCGCGGACTGCTCGGCATCGTGTTCGCGGTCCTGGCCGTTGCCTGGCCGGGGCTGACGCTGCTGACCCTGGTCGCGCTGTTTGCCGCCTATGCGATCCTGGGCGGCATCGCGTCTCTGGCCGGGGCGCTGCGTCACCGCACGGGCGGGGAGATGCGCTGGGATGCCGTGATCCTCGGCCTGGTCAGCATCGGCGCCGGCCTGGTGGCGGCCTACCATCCGGCCGCGACGGCGCTCCTGCTCGTGCTGATCATGGGCGCGAACGCGCTCGTCGTCGGCGTGCTCGACATCCTCGCCGCGATCCGCCTGCGCCGGGCTATCGCCGGCGAGTGGATGCTGGCGCTGGCGGGTCTGGCCTCGATCGTGTTCGGCGCCCTCGTGTTCGCCCGGCCGGGCGCCGGTGCCGTGGCGCTCGTGTGGTTCGTGAGCCTGTATGCCTTCGTCACGGGCGTGCTGCTGCTTGCGCTCGGCGTGCGGATGCGCGCCTTGGGACGGACCGCCGCGGCCGAGCACGACAGGCGCGTGTTGCCGGACCGGCGCATGTCGCCCGCGCGCTAGGCGCTGCTGCGGTCCAGACGATGGACGCCGCCGGCGTCGGCGCGGCCCGCGCGCGTGGCCGGGGGCGCGAGGTGCAGCGTGGTACGGGCCAGCGCGTCCATGCGCACGCCGAGGGGACGCCGCATCGGGCCCGGTTCCAGGCGCGTGGCGAACATCCACAGCACGGGGTAGTCGAGCGTGGCCGGCACGGCCACGTTGAGGATCATGGCGAGTTGCCAGTCGGCGCACTGGAGGTCGTCGATGCAGATGAGCAGCGGCTGGTTGCCGCCGTTGTGCTGGACCCGGTGCTGGATCAGCGCGCACAGGGCGGCCGTCTGCAGCAGCTGGGTGGCGGGCAGGGGCCATTCCGGGACATCGTCGATGAGGCTGACGCAGGCGTCGACGTGAACCGGCGGCAGGGCCAGCGCGGCGCAGCGTTCGCGTATGCGGTCGGCCAGGGGCGCGTCGCCGGGGGCGGCGGGGCGGTCCAGGCCGAGGAGGGCGAGCATCAGGCTCGTGGCGGTGTGGGCGGCGGGTTGCCCGGCGCTGCCGCCGTCGAGCACGACGCAGACATAGCCGCGGGCGCGGGCGTCGCTGGCGCCGAAGGCGAGCAGGTGCGACTTGCCGGCACCGGCCACGCCCTGCACGTCGATGACCCGTCCCTGGCCGACGGCGTGCACGGCGTCGATGACGGCCCGGCATTGCAGGCGCTCGACGTCCCACGGGTCCGGCGCCGGGCGCGCGGGCGGCGCCTGGTGGTCCGGCGCGGCATCGATCAGCGACTCGACGCCGATGCCGTAGAACGCGGCCAGGTGGCGCACGGTGCGGTAGGGGACGGTACGGCCGGACTCGGCCCGCTTGATGGCGGCGCGCGTGAGGCATTGGCGGCGTTCCTGGAACTGTTCCGACAAGACCTCGCGTCCGCCGCGGCGCAGGCGCAGGGCTTTCAGGTTGTGCACGTCGAGCATGACGCGGGCGTCGAAGGGCTGGATGGGCGAGGAAGCGCAGTTGAGTGTCATGGTACGTTCGCAAAGTGACGCCGCCCCGATGGCGGCAGTACTAGTAATGCAAACGGCGTGCCAGGCGGATTGGCCGTCCTCGGAGGGGATCGCCGTCCTGTTTTCGGCCCTTCCCGTGTTTCTGAGTGTAAAATTGCCATGTTGTTTTACATGTAAAGCGCGCATTCCTTGACGTACCGCACATGAGCGATTCCACCGAATACACCCAGACATTACAGCTGTCCGCCCAGGGCCTTCCGTCCCGGCCGCTGCTCGCGCTGACGATCCTCTGGCATCCGGACCCGGCGCGCATCGGCGAACAATTCGTCGGCGATCCCGGCGCGCTGGAAGTGAACCGCTACGGGCCGTTGTTCTACCGGCCGGGCCAGGCCGGGCTGCCGCTCGGCCACGGCACGATCTCGCGCGACCCCGTGCGGATCGTGCGCGACGGCGACGGCGTCGTCCTGCACCTGCCGGCGACCCGGATGCCGGTCGAATTGAACGGCCGGGCGGCGGCGGGCCAGGTGCGGTTCGACGCGGCCGAGGTCGCGCGCGGCCAGATCCTGATGCTGGGCCGCGCCGTCGTGCTGTGCCTGCACTGGATGAACTGCCTGCCCAAGCACAACCCGGTGCCGGGCCTCGTCGGCGTGGGCGCGGCCGCGATCGGGCTGCGCGACCAGATCCGCATGGTGGCGCCGACGGACATCCCCGTGCTGCTGCTGGGCGAAACGGGCACCGGCAAGGAAATCGCGGCGCGCGCCATCCACGCGCTGGGCCAACGGGCGCAGACGCGGCTGGTGGCCGTGAACATGGCGGCCTTGAACGAATCGCTGGCGGCCGCCGAACTGTTCGGCGCCGCGCGCGGCGCCTACACGGGCGCGCAGGAACGCAAGGGTTTGTTCGCGGAAGCGGACGGCGCCACCTTGTTCCTCGACGAGATCGGGAATGCGCCGCCGAGTGTCCAGCCGATGCTGCTGCGCGTGCTGGAAGGCGGCGACTACCGCCCGCTGGGCGCGAGCCAGGACCGCAAGTCGAGCGCGCGCCTGATCGCCGCGACCGACCAGGACCTGGACGCGGCCGCGTTCAACCAGGCGCTGCTGCGCCGCTTGGAAGGCTTCGCGATCCAGCTGCCGCCGCTGCGCGAACGGCGCGAAGATATCGGCGTCCTGATCGTGCACCTGCTGCAGGCGCATGGCGCCCAGCCGGTGCTGCCGGTGGAACTGGTGGTGGAGATTGCCTGCTTCGACTGGCCCGGCAACATCCGCCAACTGGGGCACACGCTGCGGCGCGCGGCGCTGCTGGTCGAGCACGGCGGCGCGCCGCAGCTCGAGCAACTGGTGCGCTTGACGCCGGCGCCGTCGGGCAGCGCCGCGCGCCTGATGCCAGCACCGGACGCCGTCGCGCCGGCGGCTTCCGCACCGGCGCCCGCGTCCGCGTCACCCGAACCGCCGCGCCGCAAGCCGTCCGAGCTGACGGATGCCGACGTGCTCGACGCGATGGCCGCCAACGATTGGAACATCCAGGCCGCGGCGCGCGCCCTCGGCATCTCGCGGCCCACGATGTACAAGCTGCTCGACGGCCACGGCGAGATCCGCTGGGCCGAGCGGATTCCGGCCGAGGAGATCGAGCGGGCGTTGGCGGCGTGCGACGGGGATGTCGCGCGCTGCGCGGTCGTGCTCAAGACGCCGACGGAGTCGTTGCGGCGGGAAGTGCGGCGGCTGGCGGCAGACGGCCTGACGCCGCACTGAAGGAAGGGATCAGTCGCCCAGCGGCGGCAGGGTGCCGACATCCACCTCGGGATCCGGAAGATAGTAGAACGAAGTGGTTCCGTCACCGTTGTGTGCGGAGAACGACACGGTGAACCCCCATAAGCCCTGCTGCTGCCCGACGTTGACGGTGGAGTGTGCCTTGAGGTTGATCCGATTGCCCTCGATGAACGGGGAGCTGCCGTGGCAACTGCTCTGCATCTGGCCACTGATCAGTACGCATTCCGCGATGTCACCCGGACCGTCGAACTGGAATGCGATCTTGTCGCCCGGCTGGACCTTGAACTGGTCCCCTTCCTGTTGGGCGACGCCGTCGAGGCTCCAAGTGGCCAGGGTCTGACCCTCGACATAGGTAACCAGGAGTTGATGTGTTTGTTGCGGCATGATGCTCCTTTCGGTTGAAAGTTGGACTGCGATCGATCGGGATGAGTCGGAATCAGTTGGCGTGATATTCGGGGTCGCGACGCAGCGCAACCAGGTCTGGCTCGGCCTCCACGTACTTGACCGGATAGCCGAGGCGCAGGGCCTTGGCGATTGCCGCGAGCGCCTGCTTCCGGTCGCCAAGCAGCTCATAGGCGAAGCCGGCACGGAATTGAACGTCGGCAGTCATCGGGGCCAGCGTAAGGGCCCGCATGATCAATTTGCGCGCCTCGTCAGCGTGGCCGGATCTGGCCGCATACAGACCCATGCGCGAGACGAGCAGGACATCGTTCGGTGAGCGCACAAGTTGTTCGGCCAGCAGGTCGCGTGCCTTGTCATAGGCCTTGCGCGCTTCCTCGGAGCGGCCGGGTATCCACAGCAGCGTGTCGCCCAGGTTGGCCCAATTCAAGTAGGAGCCGGGAGCGCCACGGGTCGGAGAGACAGCGTTTTCGAAAGCCTCGGCCGCGCCGACATAGTCGCCACGACGGAACAGGATATTGCCGAGATTCGAATATAGATTGGCACTTGGACGAACTTGCAGGCCTTGTTGCAGTACGCGTAATGCGTCGTCGTTGCGGTTCTGCCGCATCAGGACGGTGGTCAGATTGGCATAAGATCTCACCGCATCCGGTTGCAACGCAATGCTCCGGCGAAAAGCTTCTTCGGCCGACCGTAGATCGGACTGCTCGTAATACACGGAACCCAACGCATCGAGGAAGACGCGTTCGTGCGGAAAGCGGCGTATTGCCTCCGCGATGTTGGCGCGGGCCTCGGGATAGCGCCTTGCGTGCCGAAGGGCTTCCACCTTGCCGTACCAAGCGAAAAAATTCGATGGATCAAGGTGCAAGGCACGCCCGTAAGCCGCGAGCGCGTCGTCCCACCGACCTTGCATATCGCGAACCCAACCTTGAGCGATATGACCGAGCGCCAGTTGATCGTTCAGTTTCAATGCTTGTTGTGCGTCGGCATCGGCTTTGCGCAGCCATGTCTCGTCCTGTCGATCGCTGCCGTAGCGGAGTGCATGGACGAGCGACATGCCGGCAGCCGCGGCAGCGTTGTCCGGGCTGCGCTCCAGTATCCTGTTAAAGTGCGTCTCCGCGTTCTCGAGGCTGCCGGGCAGGTCGAGCAGTTTGAGCGCGGCCAGGCCCTGCTCCATCTCGACCGCTTCGGAATAGGGGACGAGCGCCTGCGTGAGCGCGCCGACCCTGGGCGCCAGTTGCCACCAGAGCCCTCCCAGCAGCGCGATTCCCAGTACCGCACCGGCACCGATGCGCACGGCGCGCCGGGACAGGAGCGATTGCGCCGGGGCTGCGTGGACGCGCGGTGCGGCCGCGCCAGGCTTGCCGGTCAGTTCAGCCAGCCGCCGGACCGCCTCGTCCATGTTCCCGATGCGCTGTTCCGCCTGCCGCGCCGTCATCGCGCGAATCAAGGCGATCAGCCGGGTGTCGAGGCTGTCCGGATAATCCCACCCGTCGGACGAGGTCTGCACGAGCGCGGCGGCCAGCGCCAGGCCGTGCAGCGTCGCGAACGGCCGCGTCCCGCAGGCCAGTTCGTACAGGATGACGCCCAGCGCGTACACGTCCGCGCGCGGATCGGGCGTGGCGCCCTGCAGGCGCTCGGGTGCCATGTAGGCGATCGTGCCCTGGGGATCGGCCTGCTCGGCGGACGCGCTCGAGCCCAGCGACACGGTCTCGGTCGCCAGCGCGTCGTGACGCAGCGCCAGGCCGAAGTCGAGGATGCGCACGCGGCCGTCGTCGTCGACCATGAGGTTGGACGGCTTGATGTCGCCATGGACGAGGCCGGACGCGTGCGCGTCGCGCATGGCGTCCGCGACCTGGCCCACCCAGTCGAGCGCCGTCGCGAGCGGCACCGGGGCGTCCCGCAATAGTTGTTTCAGCGTGCGGCCATGCACCAGTTCCATGACGATGAACTGGCCGCTGTCGTCGTCCTCGACGGCGTGGACCTTGATGAAAGCCGGGTGGCGCAGCGACGCGGCCAAGCGCGCCTCGCGCACGAGGTCGGTCCTTGTCGAGCCGCCGTGGCGGATCGTCTTGATTGCGACGCTGCGCTGCAGACGTGTGTCCCAGGCTTCGTAAACCTCGCCGAAGCCACCTTCGCCCAGTCGGGCGCGGAGCTCGTAATGTTCGGGGTGACGACGTCCGGGAATGACGTCCGGTGCCCTGGTCGCTTCAGGAGGAATGATAGCCGCCATGACCGAAAAATATGATTTACAGCAATATTGTAGCGACAGTGCAACTAAATGGGAGCGATTTTGCGATTGGTTCGTTAACAATTTTTCTCGCGCGATACCGCTGGAGCGGCAGCCTGGGGGTGTCGTTCGGTCTGCCGCTCAGGGACAAGACTGAAACGATGGAGTGTTATGGAACTCCTGGTTGGCAAACGGCGGCGAGTCGATTTATAGATAGGCCGGCGCTTTGGTCTTGTTAGCCGAGCGCGCCGTCGGCGCAAGCTAGAAGTGACGCGCTGAGCCGACGGACGCCGTGGACGGGAGACGCCCGCCCTATAGATGCCTTACCAAGCGGTGTGGTCCTACTGTTGTGTGGCGCTAAACCCCCGGACCTGACTGCGGAAGCCTTCCGAATCGAATTGCCGTAGTGGAATCGAATCAGTCGGAAGTCATTTCCGCACCCTCATTGGAGGCGGTCGAATCGCTTTCTTCATCGGTCGCCTGATCGACCGGCTGCGCTTGCGCATCAACGGTCGAGCTGTCCTGTACGACATGGGAACCGACTTGCAGTTCCGGCAGCGCCGCCGCCGTCCCACTCGCACCCATGCCGATCAGCGCGGCGACCAGCGCCAGCCCTGCACCCAGTTTCTTGTTTTGGACCATGTGCATTTCCTTATCTTCGATTGAACAATATACCGTAGCATTCGTATTTGCTGAATTGCTACATGGAAATTGTACATCAAATAATGAACACCGAGTCAAGCCACAATCAGCTAGCTATCACCCCCGCGCGGCCCGCTCCGGCGCCACGAACGCGAGCGCCTCCTCGAACGAGCGGAGCACGATGTCGACGTGCTCCTCGACCGTCGGCTGCGGCACGGTCGACTGGTCGAACGGCAGCTTGACCGTGGCCAGCAGCGCGTCCGGCAAATGGGTGCGCAGTTCCGCGGCCGCGTTCAGCCAGTCGCCCAGCCGTTCTTCCACGGGGTAGGGCAGGATCACCGTCGAAATCAGTTCGGCCTTGTCCGGCCCCGGACGGTCGGCCGAGCCGATCAGCGTGCTGCGCGCGTCGATGTTCGCGTCGCGCAGCGCGGAGACGAGCAGTTCGCTCATCAGTTCGTCCCGTTCCGCCGCGAGGGCGGCGCACAAGACGACGGAGTGGGCCGGCACGTCGAGCGAGCCTTGCCAGCGGCCCTGGCGCGTTTCGCGCATCTGGCGCAGGTAGGCGCCCAGGTTGGCGTCGAGCAGCGAGACGTCGCGCCGGCGCCGCGTGCGCGCTTGTGCGCGGTCTTCCGGGTTCAGCGTGGCGGCCACGCGGCCCATGGCGGCGCGCATGGTTTCCATCTGGCCTGCGTCGATGCGGCCCGCGCGCATGTCGGCGCCGGCCAGCGCGAGGCCCGGCAGCAGCACCTTGTCGCAATAGCGCGCGAAGCTGGCGCGGCGCAGGTAGGCGTGGGCGTCGCGCACGATCGTGTCGCTGTCGGCCGTCAGCAGGCGTTGGTACAGCCGCTGGGCGCCGGAGACGTTCGGGGCGTCGCCCAGCAGGATCGTCACCGCTTCCAGCCCGCGCACGTGGCGGCCGGCGACGACGAAGCACAGGGTCAGCGGCGTCGACAGCAACAGGCCCACCGGGCCCCACATCGCGCCCCAGAACACGGCCGAGATGATGACGGCGAGCGGCGACAGGCCCGAGGTGTGGCCATAGACTTTGGGTTCGACGACGTTGGCGACGAACAGTTCGAGCGCGACGAACAGGGCGATGCACGACAGCGCCAGCTGCCAGCCGGGGTCGATGGCGGCGACGAACACGGCGATGACGGCGCCGGCCCCCATCACGCCGAGATACGGCACGAAGCGCATCATGCCGGACAGCGCGCCCCACAGGCCCGCGTGCGGCACGCCGGCGAGCCACAGCAGCACGCCGATCAGCGTGCCGAACGTCAGGTTCACGGTGAACAGCGACAGGAAGAAGCGCGAGACGCCCTGGGCCGCGTCGCCCAGCGTGCGGATCGTGCGGTTGATCTCGGTCTGGCCGGCGAGGCGGATCAGGCGGTCGCGCAGCGATTCGTGTTCCAGCGAGATGAACACGAGCAGCACGAGCACGAGGCCGGCCTCGCCGAGCGGGCCCCAGGCCATCGAAAACAGCCGGGCGAGCGAGTCGCGCGTCGTCAGGCGCGGCTGGCGGATCTCGACCGGGAGCGGCTGCGTGGGACTGACCGTCACCGTGTTGATGCCGCGCCGGCCGCTGACCGTGCCGCGTTCCTGCGGCTGCACGGCGCTGATCTCGGCCTCGATGCGTGCGAACGGCCGCTCCGTCAGTTCGCGCACGGCCGACACCTTGGTGCGGATCGCGGCGCGGTATTTCGGCAGGTCGCCCGTCACCGCGACGAGCTGGAAGGCGAGAACGATGCCCAGGCCGATGACGCACGTGCCGACCATCAGCACCGACAGCAGGGTGGCGGGCTGCTGGCCCAGGCCGATGCGGCGCAGGGTGCGGATCAGCGGGGCGATGACCAGGCTCAGGATGACCGCCAGCGCCAGCGGTTCCAGGACGGCACGGCCGAAATACAGCAGACCGAGCACGCAGCAGACGGTGACGATCGAACTGGCGGTCAGTTGCTTGAACAGAGAGGATTCGCGCATTCGCGGCCCGGCAAAACCGCCAATGTAGCAAAAAACGTGGCCGATAATCAAATTTCGTGGAGGAAAATTTTTCTCGTTCCCCATTCAGGCCGGCGTGTCCCGTCCCGGCGCCAGCGCGGCCGCCCCCAGCGGCGCGAGCGCCGGTCCTTCCAGCACCCGTCCGTCCGGGCCGAAGCGGCTGCCGTGGCAGTGGCAATCCCAGCTCGTTTCCGCAGCGTTCCAGGTCAGTTCGCATCCCATGTGCGAGCACTTGCCGGCCACGGCCAGCAGCGCGCCGTCCGCGCGGCGGTAGACGGCGACCGGCTGGCCGCCGACGGCGATCTTGCGGCTCCGGCAGGGCGGCAGGTCCGCCAGCCGCGCCTGCGTGATGGCGTCGAGTTCGGGCAGGCGGTCCGGTGCGGCCGGTCCCGTGCTTTCGCGCTTGAATCCGTCGGGCCGCCCGCCGGACAGCAGCCGCGCGGGATCGTACAGGCCGTGGCAGGGATGCACGCGCCCGAGGATGCCGTCGGCCAGCAGCATGCCGGCCAGCGTGCCGTATACGAGCCCGTCGGCCGAGAAGCCGGTGGCGATCCATGTGCGGGCCGCGTCGACGTTGCGGCCGATGAACGGCAGCTTGTCCCGCGCGCGGTAGCGCTGCGCCGACCAGCGGTATTCGACCGGACCGATGGGAAAGCGGTCGCGCGCGAATGCGTCGAGGCGGCGGTAGCGCTCGTCGCCGACGGCGGCGCCAGCCGGGTGCGCGCTGCCGACGACGACCAGGTAGGGCCGGCCGAATGCCGTGTGGCTGCGCAGCGAGTGATTGTCGGCGCCGAGGCTCCAGTAGATGCCGGGCGCCGGCTGGGCGTCGTGCAGCGGCGCGGCGATCGCGTATTCGCGCACCGTCTCCAGCTGCGACTGGACGAGGTGGATGCCGGCCGGCGTGTGCGTCGCCAGCACGATGGCGGCGGCGGTCACGCTGCCCTGTTCCGTGCGGACGGCGCCGGCGGCATCGTCGACGGCCAGCACGCGGGTGTTCTCGAACACGAGGCAGTTCTCGCCGGCGATGCGCAGCAGCAGCTGGCGCAGGTAGTCCAGCGGCTGGAACTGGGCTTGGGCGTCGATGCGCAGCGCCCGTTCCAGCGCGACGGCCGGATGCAGGCCGACCGCGGCGCCGTCCATGAGGCGGGCCGGCAGGCCGGCGCGGACGGCCGCCGCGTGCTCGATCTCGATGGCGCGCACGTGCGCCGCGTCCGCCGCGATCAGATGCCACGGCACGCGCCGGAAGCCGCATTCGAGGCCAAGGCGGGCCACCGTCGCCTCGATCAGGTCGACGGCGGCCGCGCGCCCGGCCACGACCTGGCGCACGGCGTCCTCATCGCGTTCCCGTTCGAGCGTGGCGAGGCCCATGTCGACGGGCGCGTACAGATTGCCCGTCGAGTGGCCGGAACTGCCGCCGCCCACCCGGTCCGCTTCGAGGACGGCGACGCGCCGGCCCGCTTCGACCAGGCGCATGGCCGTCGTCAGACCCGTGATGCCGGCGCCGACGATGGCGACGTCGACGACGATGTCCGTTTGCAGGGTGGGCAGGCAGGCCGTCCGCGCAGCCGTGCCTTGCCAGAGCGAAGTCGTGTCCATGGCGATGATCCTCCGTGTGCGCTTGTCTGCATGGATGATCCCGGCAATCGCCGCCGGGCGGCGCAGCCTTGACCGTAGTAAATGCCGCGCGCCGGACCCGGCGGTTACGGCACGTAACGTGCGGGGCGAGGGGGAATCGCGATGCTATTCTGGTTTTTTCGGCGGCGCGCGGGCGGTTCCGCGCGCGCCGGCTCATGGAATCGGAACCGGCACGCGGCACATGACACGGAATATGGAACAGGACACGGCACGGCAGGCGCAACGGAACGCGGACGCGGACGCTCGTTGCGCCAGCGCGGCGGCGTACGCGGCATTGACGGCGTCGCTCTACGACGCGTTCTGCGTCGCCGCCGACGTGCGCACGGACGCCGCCGGCCGCTGCACCGGTTTCCGCTACCTGGACGCCAATCCCGCCTGCGTGGCCCTCACCGGGCGCGCGGCCGGCGCCGCCTGGTCGGCAGGCGACGCCGGACCGGAACGCGCGTGGTGCGACGCCGTCGGCCGCGTTGCGCGGGGCGGCGCGGGCGAGCGGTTCGAAAGCCGCCTGGCGGACGGCGCTTCCTGTTACGACGTGCACGTGTTTCCCGTTCCCGGCGGCTGTCCGGCCGGGGCGGTCGGGGTGCTGTGCCGCGACATCTCCGCGCGCAAGAAGGAAGAGGGGGCGCTGCGCGAAAGCCGCGAGCGCAAGGCGTTTCTGCTGCGCCTGATGGACAGCCTGCGCACGCTGGCCGATCCGCTCGCCATGCAATGCGCGGCGGCGCGCGTGCTGCGCGAGCATCTGCGCGCGGCCGCCGTCGTGTTCTGGGAGGCCCGCGGCGAGGGCGAATTCGCCGCGGCCGGCGCCGCCTGCGCGGACGGCGCGGCCCGGCACGCGGGTCGCTGCCGCATGGCCGATCATGACGCCGCGCCCGCCGCCGAACTGCGCCTGGGCCGCATCGTCGCCCGCACGGACGCCCGGGCCGACGCGCTGCTGAGCGACGCGCACCGCGCCGCGTTCGGCGTCGACGGCGAGCACGCCTGGGCCATCGTCCCGCTCGCGAAGGATGGGCGCCTGCTGGGCATGTTGTCGGTCCTGGCCGCGGGGCCGCACGCGTGGCGCCGGCGCGAGCTGCGGCTGATGCAGGCGGTGGCGGAGCGCACGTGGGCGGCCGTCGGGCGGGCCCGCGCCGAGGAGTCGCTGCTGCGCTCCGAACAGAAGTACCGGTCGCTGTTCGACGCCATCGACGAGGGGTTTGCCCTCATCGAAACGATCTTCGACGCGGCGGGCCGGTGCGTCGACTACCGCTTCCTGGAGGTGAACCGGGCGTTCGAGCGCCAGACGCGGCTCGCGGGCGTCACGGGCCGGCGCGCGCGCGAGCTCGTGCCGGACCTGGAGCAGGACGTGATCGACCGCTATGGCCGCGTCGCCGTCACGGGCGAACCGGAGCGTTTCGAATGCTGTATCGCGGGCATGGGCGGCGCCTGGTACACGGCGTACGCCGCGCGCGTCGGCGGCGCCGGCAGCCGCGAGGTCGCCGTCGTGTTCGACGACGTCACGCAGCGCAAGCGCGTGGAACGGGCCGCCGTCGCGCGCGCCGCGCGCCAGGCCTTCCTGCTCGAATTGAGCGACGCGCTGCGGCCGCTCGTCCAGCCCGACCGCGTGCTGGCCACGGCGAGCCGCCTGCTCGGGCGCCACCTGGGTGTGCAGCGCGTGGTGTTCGCCGAGTTCTCGCGCGTGGGCGTGGACGTGCGCACGGGCTGGGCCGATGGCCTGGCGCCGATGGATGGCTATTATCCGGCCGGCACCGGCCGGCCCACGGCGCTGTACGCGGCCAGGGGCGCGCGCCTGCTCGTGGTCCGCGATGCGGCCGATGCGCGCGAGCTGCCCGCCGCCGATCGCGCGGCCTGCGCGGGCGACGGCGTGGCCGCGCTGATCGGCGCCGGCATCGTGTACCACGACCAGCCGGTCGGCATGCTGGTCGTGCACGCGACGGCGCCGCGCGACTGGAGCGAGGACGACGTCACGCTGGTGCAGGAGGTGGCGGAGCGCACGTGGGCGATGGTGGAACGGGCGCGTGCCGACGCCGCGCGGCGCCTGGGCGAAACGCGCCTGCGCCGCATGCTCCGTATTCCCACAGTCGGCATCGTCCATTTCGATGCCGCCGGCGCCGTCGTGCAGGCCAACGACGCGTTCCTGGCCATCACCGGCTGCACGCGCGCGGCGCTGGAGACGGGCCTGCTGCGCTACGACGAATTCGCGCCGCCGGCGTGGCGCGACGGCGACGACGACAGCAGCCAGCCGTTCGAGTGCGCGTGGGTGCGGCCGGACGGGCGCCGCGTGTGGATCCTGTGCGCCGCCGCGCGGCTCGATGCGCGCACGATCGTCGAATTCGTCATCGACGTGACGGACCGGCGCGAAGCCCAGGAACAGCTGCGCGAGAGCGAGCTGCGCCACCGCGCGTTCAGCAGCCTCGTGCCGGTCATGATGTGGGAGACCGACGCCGACGGCCGGCACGTGACGCCGAACCAGCGCTGGCTGGAGTACACGGGCCAGTCCGTCGAGGACACCCGGCACGGCGGCTGGCTGGCGGCCATCCATCCGGGCGACCTGCCGGATGCGCGCCGCGCGTACGCCGACGCCGTCGCGGGCGGGCGGCAGCTGGAGCTGGAATACCGCGTGCGCGGCGCCGACGGCGGCTACCGCTGGTTCCTCGTGCGCCAGCGCCCCGTGCGCGACCCCGAAGGCACGATCCGCGCGTGGTACGGCGCGGCCATCGACATCGATGCGCGCCGCCAGGCCGAGGCCGCGCTGCAGGAAAGCGAAGGGCGCTTCCGCGCGCTGGCCGATGCGGCGCCGGCCTTGATCTGGCAATTCGGCGCGGACGGCCGGCTCGTCTACGTGAACCGGCGTTACGCGGAAGTGACGGGCGCCACGCTCGACCGCCTGCTCCCGGACGGCTGGCGCGCCGGCGTGCACCCGGACGACCTGCCGTACTTCCTGACCGCGTCCGGCGACGCCATTGACGACCGCGTGCCGTTCCACCTGCGCCTGCGGGTGCACGCCGCGGGCGGGGACTGGCGCTGGTTCGAGGTGCATTTCGCGCCGTGGTTCGCCCGCGACGGCGCGTACCGGGGCCACGTGGGCATCGGCATCGACATCTCGGACGGCGTGCAGGCGGAAGACGCGCTGCGCGAGGCGGACCGGCGCAAGGACGAATTCCTGGCCGTCCTCGCGCACGAGCTGCGCAACCCGCTGGCCCCGATCAGCAACGCCGTCGAGATGCTGCGCTGCGCGGACGGCAAGCGCAAGGCCGACCGCGTGATGGAGATGGCGAGCCGCCAGGTCAAGCACATCACGCGCCTGGTGGACGATCTGATGGAAGTGTCGCGCATCACCCGCGGCAAGATCGAGCTGGCGCGCCAGCCGGTGGCGCTCGCCGACATCCTCGCCGGCGCCGTCGAGACGAGCCGTCCGGCCCTGGACGGCGCCCGCCACGCGTTCGTCCAGCACCTGCCGGGCGAGCGCCTCGTGCTCGATGCCGACAAGGTGCGCCTCACGCAAGTCTTTTCCAACCTCTTGAACAACGCGGCCAAGTACACGGACCCCGGCGGCCGCATCGAGCTGTGCGTCCGGCGCGACGGCGGCCATGCGCTGGTGGCCGTGCGCGACAGCGGCATCGGCATCCCGCCCGACAAGCTGGGGCAGGTGTTCGGGATGTTCGCCCAGGTCGAGGAGGCGGGCGCGCGCAGCCAGGGCGGGCTCGGCATCGGCCTGGCGATGGTCCACAAGCTGGTCGAGATGCACGGCGGCAGCGTGCAGGCGAAGAGCGAAGGGCGGGGCCGGGGCAGCGAATTCGTCGTGCGCCTGCCGCTGCTGCCGGAATCCGCGCTCCCGGCGCAGGAGGCGCCGGCGGCGGGAGCGCGCGTCCTCGCGGGCATGCGCGTGCTCGTCGTGGACGACAACCGCGACGCGGCCGATTCGCTGTGCTTCCTGCTCGGATCGCTGGGCGTGGACGCCCATTGCGCCTACGGCGGCGAGGACGCGCTGCGCCGCGTGCCGCAACTGCGGCCGGACGCCGTCGTGCTGGACATCGGCATGCCGGGCATGGACGGCCACGCGGTGGCGCGCGTCCTGCGCGCCGACGCCCGCAACGACGGCGTGCGGCTGTTCGCGCTGACGGGCTGGGGCCAGGAGGGCGACCGCGAACGCACCCGCGCCAGCGGTTTCGACCACCATCTCACCAAGCCGGTCGACCTGGACGCGCTGCAGCACCTGCTGCTGGAAGGCGTGCGCGAGCGCCAGGCCGCGCGGTGAGGGCGCCCGTCAGCGGGCGACGATCAGGCGCAGGCCGAGGGCGATGAAGATGGTGCCGGCCGCGCGGTCGAGCCATTGTCCGGCCTTGGGACGGCGCGCGAGCCACTGGCCGATGGCGCCGGAAAAGAAGCCGAGCAGGCCGAACAGCACGATGGCCTGCAGGGTGAACGTGAGGCCCAGCAGCGCCGTCTGCAGATTGGCGTCGCCGCGCTGGGCGACGACGAATTGCGGCAGGAAGGACAGGAAGAACAGCGCGACTTTCGGATTGATCGCATTCGCCACGAGGCCCTTGACGAACAGCTTGCGGGCCGGGTCGGCGGACGCGCCGGCCGTGTCGATGCGGGCGCCGCCGCGGCTGCGGATGGCGTGCCAGCCCATCCAGGCCAGGTACAGGCCGCCGCACACCTTGAGCGTCGTGAACGCCAGCGGCGACGCCGCGATCAGGGCGGACACGCCGACGACGGCCAGCAGCGTGTGGCTCAGGCAGCCGAACGCGCAGCCGAGCCCGAACGCGACGCCCCGCGCCCGGCCTTTCGACACGCCCACGCTCAGCACCATCATGTTGTCCGGCCCCGGCGACAGGGTCAGCAGGATGGCGGCGGCGAGGAAGGCGAAGAATTGATCCGGTGTCAGCATGGCGGTTCCTGTTGGAAAAGCAATATTACCGTGGCCGGATCGATTGCACCAGTGCGTGAGCAAGGGCGACAGGGATGCGGGCTATCGTGTACAGTGCGATTTTTACAAGCTTTAACCGCATGTCCAGGCACAAGCACCAGCGTCCCATCCGCAACGCCACCGAACGTTTGCTGAACACCGTCCTGCGCACGGGCCGGCTGGCCGGCCTGAGCTACCGGCTGGGCGGCCTGGGCCGCGTCGGGGTCACGTACCAGGAGGTCGAGCTGGGGCCGGAGCGGCGCCTGGCCGAGCCGCTGCGCATCGGTTTCGCATCCGATTTCCACGCCGGGCCGACGACGCATCCCGCGCTGTTCGACGACCTGCTGGCCGCGATCCGCGCCGAGCGGCCGGACGTCCTGCTGCTGGGCGGCGACTACGTGTCGTTCGACGCCCACAACGTCGCCGGGCTGGCCGCCTTCCTCGCGGGCGCGCGGGCGCCGCTGGGCACGTATGCGGTGATCGGCAACCACGACATCTGGAACGGCCGCGCCGTCGTCGAGGACGCGTTGCGCGCGGGCGGCGTGGAGGTGCTCGTGAACCGCAGCGCCGCGTTGCCGCCGCCGTTCGGGCACGTCAGCGTGTGCGGGATCGACGATCCGTGGACGGGCGACCCGTCGGCCGGCGCCGCGTTCGCCGGCGCGGGGGCCGTGCGCATCTACCTGATGCATTCGCCGGACGGCCTGTTCCGGCTGGAGCGGCAGCGCTTCGACGTCGGCTTTGCCGGCCATACCCACGGCGGCCAGATCGCGCTGCCGGACGGCGCCCCGCTGTTCCGGCCCAGCGGCCCGTGTTCCCGCGAATTCACCTATGGCCGCTACGACCTGCCGGACAACGGCCCGCTGATCGTCAGCCGCGGCGTCGGCTGTTCCGGCATCCCGCTGCGGCTGAACGCCGATCCGGAACTCCTGATCTGCACCTTGCGCTAGGGTTTTTGCGGTTTCCCATGCGCCGCGCATGGAAATATTGAGTATTTCCTTTGATTCTAATTAACAGAATGGCGATAATGTCACGCCGCCAACTCGCTGACCGGCACTGTTTTTGCATGCCGGACGGCCAGGCAGGCCCGAGCCCAGGAGGAGACCGCCTCGAGCGAATGCAGGTGCAGGCCAACCGCCCGCCCACCGCGCGCACAATAATCAGGGACCGGGTTTTATCTACTATCGATTGGAGAAAGCAGTGAGTCTTTTCAGAACCAAGAATCTCGACAACATGGTCGCGGCCTCCCGTACCCCGGGCGGGCTGAAGAAAGTGCTGGGGCCAACCGACCTCATCCTCATGGGCATCGGGGCGATCGTCGGCACCGGTATCTTCGTGCTCACCGGCACCGGCGCCCTCACGGCCGGCCCGGCGCTGACCCTGTCGTTCATCGTCGCCGCCATCGCATGCGGCTTCGCGGCCATGTGCTACGCGGAATTCGCGTCGACGGTGCCGATCGCCGGTTCGATCTATACCTACAGCTATGCCGTCCTGGGCGAACTGGTCGCCTGGATGATCGGCTGGGACTTGCTGCTCGAGTACGGCCTGGCGACGTCGGCGGTGTCCGTCGGCTGGTCCGGCTACTTCCAGTCGCTGTTGAAAGGCTTCGGCATCGTCATCCCGCAGGCGTTGTCCGCCGCGCCGGGCGCGCTGCCGAACGTGCACACCATCATGAACCTGCCGGCGCTGTGCATCATGCTGGTGCTGACGGCGATGCTGTCGTGGGGCGTGCGCGAATCCGCCCGCGTCAACAACGTCATGGTCGCGATCAAGATCACCGTCGTCCTCCTGTTCATCTTCGTGGGCGTCAAGCACGTGACGCCGGCCAACTGGCATCCGTTCGCGCCGTTCGGCGCGTCCGGCGTCATGAGCGCCGCGGCCGTCGTGTTCTTCGCGTTCATCGGGTTCGACGCCGTGACGTCGGCCGCCGAAGAGGTCAAGCGTCCGGAACGCGACCTCCCGATCGGCATCATCGGTTCGCTGACGATCTGCACGATCCTGTACGTGATCGTGTCCGCCATCATGACCGGCATCGTCCCGTTCAGGCTGTTCGAAGGCAGCATCGACCACCCCGTGTCGCTGGCGCTGCAGTACGCCGGCGAAAACTGGTTCTCCGGCTGGATCGACCTGGGCGCCATCCTCGGCATGACCACCGTGATCCTCGTGATGGCCTATGGCCAGACCCGCATCATCTTCGCGATGTCGCGCGACGGCCTGCTGCCGCCGAAGCTGTCGACCGTGCACCCGAAGTTCGGCACGCCGTTCTTCGCCACCTGGATGGTCGGCATCGTGTTCGGCCTGATCGCCGCGTTCGTGCCGCTGAACGTGCTGGCGGAGCTCGTCAACATCGGCACGCTGGCCGCATTCTGCCTCGTGTCCATCGCCGTGATCGTCCTGCGCAAGAAGCGTCCCGACCTGAAGCGCGCGTTCCGCTGCCCGGGCGTGCCCGTCGTGCCGGCGATCGCCGTCGTATTCTGCCTGGCGCTGATGTGCTTCCTGTCCGCGATCACGTGGATGGCGTTCGGGATCTGGCTGGTGCTGGGCCTGATCGTCTACTTCGGCTATGCGCGGGCCCGTTCCGCGCTGAACGTGGCGGCGCAATCGTAATCGAACGACCTGTGTAATCCCTGTCCGACATTCCGGGGGGAAGCGTACCGATTACGCCGGCAACGCCGGGTCCGCATAATCTTTGGTACAACATTTACCAAAAGATTTGTTATGACCTCTATGTTTGTCGCCGCCAGCCAGGACCGCGCCATGGCGCGCGGCGGCCGGCCCGCCCGGGTGCCGGCCGCCAAGGATCTGTATCGTGCGCTGCTGGACGACGCGGCCGGCTGCCGCGACGCGGCGCCGGCCTTCCTGCGCGCGCAGGTCGCGCTGGCGCGCGCGGAACCGTGCGAACTGCCGGACGCCGTGTGGCAGTTGCAGGGCTGGATCCAGGGCCGCGCCGAGTCCGTCGGCATCGCGTACCGCGAATACCTCGCGGCGCGCAGGAACGGCGCCCCGCGCCGCTATTTCACGAACACCTCGCACGCGCTGTACTTCCTGAGGGGCGTCGCGCCGACGAAGCTCGTCGACGGCGCCTGGCTGTACGGCACCCTGGCGCGCTGGGACGACCCCGACTTCCACCCGCTGATCAAGACCTGTCTCGAAGAGCTGGGCGACGGCGTGCCGGACAAGAACCACGTCACCTTGTACCGCCGCCTGCTCGCGGCGCACGGCTGCGAGGACTGGGAGACGCTGCCCGAGGACCGCTTCGTCCAGGGCGCGATCCAGCTGGCGCTGGCCCATCACGGGGACGATTTCCTGCCCGAGCTGGTCGGCTACAACCTCGGCTACGAGCAGCTCCCGCTCCATCTATTGATCACGTCGTACGAATTGAACGAGCTGGGGATCGATCCGTATTACTTCACCTTGCACGTCACGGTGGACAATGCCGGCAGCGGCCACGCGCACAAGGCCGTGCGGGCGCTGTCCAACCTGATGGCGCGCGCGAGCGATCCGGCCGCGTTCTTCGCGCGCGTGCTGGACGGCTACCGCCTGAACGACCTGGGCGCATGCACGACGTCCGTCATCGGCGCGTTCGACCTGGAAGCGGAGCTCGTCGAGATCCTCGGCGCCAAGGCCGCCATCGGCAGGAATATGCATTCGGACTACTGCCGCGTGGCCGGCCGCACCGTCAACGACTGGCTGGCCGACCCGCGCCAGGTCCCCGCCTTCCTGGCGGCGCTGGAAGACGCGGGCTGGATCCGGCGCGGCGAGGACGTCGAACGGAGCCGCTTCTGGCGCTTGATCGAGGGCGAGCGCGCCGAGATGTTCGGCGTGTTTTCCGGCTACGAGCGGCAGGTGCTGCGCGACTGGAGCGTCACGCCGCGCGACGCGGCGGCGACGGCGCGCACGGGCCGGGTGCTCAGCCACCGGGCCCGCCAGCGCGCGCTCGACGGCGTCATGCGGCACGGCGCGCGCGGCGGCCATGCGGAACGGGGCCTGATCCGGCACCGTGCCGGGGACGCCAGGGGCGACCCGGCGCTGCACCGCCTGGAGGAACGCGTGGCCGCCACGCGCGGCAAGCGGGAGGCGATGGCCATGCTGGCGCCGCTGATGGCGCCGTCCGTGCATCATACGGCCATCGGCCTGATGGCCACGCGCATGTATTCGCAACTGCTCGACGCGTAAGAACGACCCTGGCGGCGCGGGCCCGCGCCGCGACGACAGGCAACACGAGGATATCCCGTGCAGATACTCGAACAACGCTTCCTGCGTGGACCCAACATCCATGCCGCCACCCCGTGCCTGCTGTCCGTGCTCGACCTGGACGACTTGTACGGCGTCTCCACCCGCGACCTCCCGCGCTTCAATGACGCGCTGCTCGACTTGCTGCCGTCGCTGGCCGACTATCTCGTGCCCACGGGCCAGCCGGGCGGCTTCGCGCAACGCCTGCGCGAAGGCACCTATCTCGCCCGCGTGATCGAGCACGTGACCCTGGGCCTGCAATGCCTGGCCGGCGCCCAGGTCGCGTTCGGGCGCACGCGGCCCGTGACCGGCGAGCCGGGCCAGTTCCGCATCGTCTGCGCCTACCAGCTGGAAAAGGTCGCCCAGCCGGCGTTCGCGCTGGCCGTGGACATCGTCGACGCGCTCGCGCACGACCAGCCGTTCGACGTGGCGCCGCGGCTGGACGATCTGCGCGCGCTGGCGGACCACTACGCCATCGACGCGAGCACGGCGGCCGTGCTGGCGGCCGCGCAGGAGCGGGGCGTCCCGGTGACGCGCATCACGGAAGACGCCAATCTGTTCCAGCTGGGCTGGGGCGTGAAGCAGAAGCGCATCCAGACCACGGTCACGGGCGACACGAGCACCATCGCCGTGCGCATCGCCGCCGACCGGCAGCTCACCCGGCAGCTCCTCCATGAGGCGGGCGTGCCCGTGCCGCAGGGCGAGCCGGTGGCCACGGTCGAAGGCGGCTGGCTCGACGGGGCGCACTGTCGCGTGCTCGTCGCCGGCGGCAAGGTCGCGGCGGCGGCGCTGCGCCGGACCGGGGACGGCGGCGGCGCCACGGTCGAAGACGTGACGGACCTGCTGCCGGCGTGCACGCGCCGCCTGTGCGTGCGCGCGGCCGCGAAGATCGGCCTGGACGTGGCGGGCATCGACATCGTCTGCCGCGACATCGCCGTACCGCTGCAGGAGCAGGGCGGCGCCGTCGTCGGCGTCGACGCGGCGCCCGACATCCGCCTGCACCGGCAGCCGGACGGCGGCCAGCCGCGCGACGTCGGCGACGCCATCGCGGCGAGCCTGATGGACGATTCCGACGGCCGCATTCCGATCATCGCCTGCACCGGCACGAACGGCAAGACGACGACCACCTTGCTGATGGCGCACACGGTGCGCCTGGCGGGGCGGGTCGCGGGCGTGACGTCCACGCACGGCGTCCACATCGCCGGCAAGGAAGTCACGAAGGGCGATTGCACGGGCTACTGGTCGGCGCGCACGGTGCTGGCGTCGCCGGACGTCGACTTCGCGGTGCTGGAGACGGCGCGCGGCGGCATCCTCAAGCGCGGCCTCGCGTTCGACCGCTGCGACGTCGGCATGGTGCTGAACGTGTCGGCCGACCACCTGGGCCTGGACGGCGTCGACACCATCGAGGACCTGGCGCAGGTGAAGGCCGTCGTACCGCTGGCGGCCAGCCGCGCCGCGGTGCTCAATGCCGAGGATCCGCTGTGCGTGGCGATGGCGCGCCGCGTCCATCCCGACGTGGAAGTCGTGTATTTCTCGATGGAGGCCGACAATCCCGTGCTGCTGCGCCACCTGGAAGAGGGCGGCCGCGCCGTCTACCTGCAGGACAATGCGATCGTCGTCGCCGACGCCACCTATCACCAGGAATTGCTGCGGGTCGAGGCGATGCCGATCGCGTTAGGCGGCCGGGCGCGCTACAACGTGGCCAACGGCCTCGCGGCGGCGGCCGGCCTGATGGCGGCGGGGTTCTCGAACCTGCAGATCGCGACGGGCCTGTCGACCTTCGTCAGCGACGGCAAGACGAACCCGCTGCGCACCAACGTGTTCGACGTGCGCGGGGTGACCGTGATCGTCGACTACGCGCACAATCCCGCGGCCTACGCGGCGCTGGCCGCGATGGCGCGCTCGCTGCTGCCGGGCCAGCTGGTGGGCATCGTCACGGCGCCCGGCGACCGGCGCGACGCCGACCTGCTCGATGTGGGGCGCGTGTGCGCCGGCCGCTTCGACGAGCTGGTCGTGTACGAATCGTCCAGCCGCGGCCGTCCCTACGGCGGCGCCGTCGACCTGATCCTGCGGGGCGCCGAGGACGTCGTCGGCAAGACGGACACGCTGCACCGCGAACCGGACGTGGGCGAGGCGATCCGCCTGGGGCTGTCGCTGTGCCGGCGCGGGGACGTGCTCGTGTTCGCGTGCGGCTCGTCGCTGGACGTGTTCGTGGAGGCGATCCGGCAGATGGATCCCGAGAGTGCCGCGTGGATCGCGGCGCAGGCGGGCGGCTGACGCGACCGCGGACCCTACACGGCTTGCGCCTCGATCCGGCTCGCCGTCGCGGGCGACGTCGGGCGGATCGCCTCGGTCAGTTCCGTGATCGACGACCCGCAGCCGAAGACCAGCACGTCGCCCGGTTCGCAACGCGCGAGGCCGGCGCGGATCGCCTCGTGCACGTCCAGTTCGACGCGCAGGTGGTCCACCTCGAACTTGCCGAGGCGCGCCCCGCGCACGAGCAGCGCCGCCACGTCGCCCGGCGCGCGGCCCCGGTTCGCCGTCTCGTACACGACCAGCTCGTCGAAACCGGCCGCGCACGTCTCGCCGATGGCGACGAGGTCGTCGTCGCGCCGGTCGCCCGGTGCCGCGACGACGCCCACGAGCCGGCCCGGCGTCAGCGCGCGCGCCGTCTCGGCCAGCGCGGCGTAGGCGGGCGCGTTGTGCCCGTAGTCGAAGATCACGGTCACGCCGTCCACGTCGAACACGTTCGTGCGCAGCGGATTGTGCTTCCAGTCGGAGACGAAGGTGCGCAGCCCGGCCGCGATCTCCGCGTTGCCGAACCCGGTCGCGGTGAGCGCGGCGGCCGCCGCCAGCGCGTTGGCGATGTTGTAGCGCGCGGCGCCCTGCAGCGTGCACGGCATCGCGCGCACGTCCACCAGCGCCTCGTGGCGCGCGCCGTTCGCCAGCACGATCATGTTGTCTTCCAGGTAGATGGCGCGGCCGCCGTTTTCCAGGTGGCGCAGCAGGATAGGGTTGTCGGCGTCCAGCGCGAAGTACAGGATCTCCACGTGTTGCCGTAGTTCCGCGCACATCGCGACGCAATGGTCGTCCTCCGCATTGAGCACGACCGCGCGGCGCGCCCGCCCGGCGATGACGCATTTCACACGCGCCAGCTCCTCCACGGTGTCGATGCCGTCCAGGCCCAGGTGGTCGGCCGACACGTTCAGCACGACGGCGACGTCGCAGTGGTCGAAGGCGAGGCCGCGCTCGAGGATGCCGCCGCGCGCCGTCTCCAGCACGGCGAAGTCGACGTCGGGCGCCGCGAGCACGGTGCGGGCGGAACGGTAGCCCGTGCAGTCGCCCTTGACGATGCGCTCGCCGTCGATGTACACGCCTTCCGTCGTCGTCACGCCCGTGCGCAGGCCCGCGAGGCGGGTCGCGTGGGCGATCAGGAGGCTGGTCGTCGTCTTGCCGTTCGTGCCCGTCACCGCGACGACGGGGATGCGGCCGTCGTCCGCGCCGAACAGCGCGTCGACGATGGCCGCGCCGGCGTCGCGCGGCGTGCCCCGGCTCGGGTACTGGTGCATGCGGATGCCCGGCGCCGCGTTGACTTCGATGATGCCGCCTTTCTGGTCGCGCAGCGGCCGGGCGATGTCTTCGCAGACGATGTCGATGCCGGCGACGTCCAGCCCGATCGTGCGCGCGGCACGGATGCAGATGTCGCGCGTTTCTTCCGGCAGCAGGTCCGTCACGTCTTCGGCGGTGCCGCCCGTCGACAGGTTGGCGTTGCCGCGCAGGTCGACCAGGCTGCCTTCCGGCGGCACCGCGTCGAGGTCGTAGCCCTGGCGCGCGAGCACCTGCAGCGCGAGGTCGTCCAGCGGGATCTTCGTGAGGATGTTGGCGTGGCCGTCGCCGCGCGCGGGGTTGCTGTTCTCGGTCTCGACGAGCGCGCGGACCGTGGATACGCCGTCGCCCGTCACGTGCGGCGGCCGCCGCCACGACGCCGCGGCCACCTTGCGGCCCGTGACGAGCACGCGGTAGTCGCGGCCCCGCAGGTGTTCCTCGACGATGACGTGGGACCCGTACTGGCGGGCGAAGTCGAACGCGCGCTCGACGTCCGCCGGTGTCGCGCATGCGACGGTGACGCCCTTGCCCTGGTTGGCGTCCAGCGGCTTCACGGTGACGGGGCCCTTGAGACGGCGCGCCGCGCGCAGCGCCTGTTCCAGCGTCGTCACGGTGGCGCCGGCGGGCACGGGTACGCCGGCCTGGTCGAGCAGGGTCTTCGTCAGCTGCTTGTCGCCGGCGATGCCGACCGCCACGTGGTTCGTCGCGCCCGTGATGGTCGCCTGCAGGCGCTTCTGGCGGCTGCCCCAGCCCAGCTGGAACAAGTTCGCTTCCTCGGTCAGGCGCAGGCTCGGGATGCCGCGCCGGTGCGCGGCCGCCAGCACGGCCGCCGTGCTCGTGCCGATGGCGTGGCGGCGGGCCGTCTCGCGCAGCTCGGCGAGCGCCGCGTCCAGGTCGAACGCCTCGTGGCGCGCGCATGCCGCGATCAATGCGGTGGCCGTGCGCAGGGCTTGCGCGGCCACCTGTTCGACCGTGTAGCCGCACACGACGCGCGCGCGCCGCGGGCGGGACGTGTCGAGCCGGGTCATGCTGAACGCGGCGGGCGCGCCGGCCAGGCGCTGCAGCTCCATCACGACGGGTTCGAGGGCTTCGTGCTCCGCCTGGCAGTCGGACAGCCGCGCCGCGCCTTCCGCGGACATGGCGGGCAACAGCGCGAGCAGACGGGCGCCGAGGCCGGCGGCGTCGTGCCCGCCTCCGATGTCGAGGACGGCCAGCAGGCAGGGCGTCGCGGCATACAGGTTCGGACCGCGCAGGAAGCGTTGTTCGGCGATGTTCATGAGATGGGATTCCGTTTCGTGATGTGTTCCAGGAATTCGAGCAGCGGGGGGGGAATGCGCGCCGCGTCGCCGCGGCCGGCGCCGGGCAACGTGTATTTGCTCCCGGCGGGCAGCAGGTGCAGGCGCACGTCGATCAGTTCCGGCGTCGCGTGGTCGGCGATCTCGGCGACGTTCGTCGACATGGTGCGGCCGTCGACGACGGTGACGGCGCCTTCGCCCAGCACCTCGATGCCGACGCCGCGCTCGACGACGAGCGCCGTGTCCTCGTCGATGCCGACGCCCTGCAGGTACGGGTTCTGGGCGACGACGGACAACAGCCGCGACAGGCGCTGGCGTTCCGAGAAGTGCTGGTCGATGACGATCTTGTGCAGGAAGCCCAGGCCCGCGCCCAGGCTCACGGAGCCCTTCTCGGGATGCAGTTCGGCGCGCCCCTGCGCCAGCATGTGGCCGGACATGGCCGACGCCCCCGCGCTCGTGCCGCCGATGCACGCACCGCGCAGCTTGAGGGCCGCGTGCATCGCCGTGTCGAGCAGCGTGCCGCCGATGAGGGCGAGCAGGCGTTTCTGGTCGCCGCCCGTCATGAAGATGCCGTCGGCGTCGCGCACGTCGCGGATGTGGTCCGCGTCGTTGGCGTCGCCGCGGCTGTGCAGATGCAGGTGCAAGTGGCGCGTGACGCCGAGGTCGGCGAACGCGCGGTCGTACGTCTCCCACATGTGGTCCGTGGCGGCGCTGGCGGCCGTGATGACGACGATCTTGGCGGCCGGGCCGCCGCACAGTTCGACGAAGCGCCTGAGGATCGTCATGTCGCGCTGCTTGTCTTCGCTGCCGCCGATGATCACGAGGTGGCCGTGGCTCGCCGCCACTTGTTCGCCCTGGGCGGTCATGGGGCGACGATCCGGGCGTGGGGCATGTCCTGGTTGCTGCGCGCGGCCGCTTCCGTGCGGCTCACGGCGATCAGGCCGATGGGCACCCTGGGGTCGAACAGGTCGACGCCGCGCTCGAGGGCGCGTTCGAGCGGCATGCCGTCCTCGATCCAGCCGTACACGGTGCGCGCCAGCAGGTGGCGCACGATCTGTTCGCCGATGCCGGTGGCGGCGACGGCGCCGGCCGGCCCGGCGTAGAAGCCGCTGCCGACGATCGGGGTGTCGCCCACGCGGCCCAGCAGCGACGGCGCCGAGCCGCCCGTGGACAGCGCCACGCCGACATGGCCGTCCGGGCCGCGCACGACGGCGCCGACCGTGTCGCAGGCTGCGTGCGCGGGCAGGTCGAGGGGCGTCTGGTAATTCCAGAAACGGAGGAACGCCTTCGCTTCCGGCGCGATCCCCGGCATCGCGGGCACGCTGCCGGCCAGCTCGCGCACGACTTTCTCGTGGGCCGCGCGCTGGTGGTCTGAAATCGTCGCGTGGGCCGGATGGCCGATGGCGGCGGCGAAGCGGCCGGCGCCTTCGCCCGCCAGCAGCCAGTGCGGCGTGTCCGCGACGGCCCGCGCCAGCAGAACGGGATTCCTGACGCCCTGCACGCAGGCGACGGCGCCGAGGCGGCCGCGGGTGTCCATGACGGCGGCGTCCATTTCGACCGTCGCGCCGTCCAGGCATAGCACGGACCCGCTGCCGGCATTGAAGCGGCCGTCGTCTTCCATCGAGACGACGGCGGCGTTGGCGGCGTCGAGCGCATCCGCGCTGACGGCCAGTTCCTCGACCGCCCGCCGCGCCGCGCGCTCGCAGCCGTCGTCGTACGCGCGCGGGCTCCCGGCGCCGCCGTGCACGACGATTGCATATCCTTGCGTCACGCTCATCTTTTTCTTTTCTCCTTGCAATACTTTTGCCCTGCGCGCATCAAGCCCGCGCGGCAAGGCAGATACCGCATTATGCAAAGCATAAATGAGGAGAAACATCGGTTCGCTGGCCGTGTGGCTGTCGGACGCGGCTTACACGGCTCAGTCAGGCATCGCTAGCGCATGACGGACACCCCGCGCAGCGCCTGCCGCAGCTCGCGCGCCACCTGGCGGCGCCGGGACTCGTCGACGAAACGGCCGATCTCGATCTTCACGCCGCGGGATTCCAGCTGGATGAGGGTGCGCGGACGCTCGTCCGGCACGACGACGCGGGTCCACAGCGGGTCGAGCCGGATCGATTCCCGCTTTTCGGCCTGCACGCAGGTGACCAGCAGGCCGGATTCGGACAGGGCGATGCGCTCGTGATCGGTCGCGTGGCGTGCATAGACGATGAGGGCGAGCCCGACGAGCGCCAGTTCGAGGAGGGAAAACCCGAGCACGAACCAGATGCCGTGGAACAGGAAGCCCACGGCGACGGCCAGCGAGCCGATGCACAGGATCGCGTAGGCGTGCGCGAGCTGGCGCGGGGACAGGGAGCAGTTGCGCCGCAATGTCCATTCGCGCGTCATGGCGGCCCTCGCGGGGTCACTTGACCAGCGGCGGCGTCTCGAACGTGTGGAAAGGCGCCGGACTCGGTACGGTCCATTCGAGTCCTTCCGCCCCGTCCCAGGGCTTGGCCGGCGCGGGCGGGCCGCCGCGGATGTTCGGGATCACGACGCGGAACAGCCAGTACACCTGGGACAGGCCGAACAGGAAGGCGCCGACCGACGTGAGGACGTGGAAGTCGGTGAACTGGACGGGATAGTCGGCGTAGCGGCGTGGCATGCCCGCCAGCCCGAGGAAATGCATGGGAAAGAACGTCACGTTGACCCAGACGAGCGAGTTCCAGAAATGGAATCTGCCCCGCCGCTCGTCGATTAGGTGTCCCGTCCATTTCGGCGCCCAGTAGTAATAGCCGGCGAACAGGGCGAACAGCGACCCCGCCACCAGCACGTAATGGAAGTGCGCGACCACGTAGTAAGTATCCTGCACCTGGACGTCGATGGGCGCCACGGAGAGGATGAGTCCGGTGAAGCCGCCGATGGTGAACACCCAGATGAAGCCGACGGCGAACAGCATCGGCGTCTCGAAGCTGAGCGAGCCTTTCCACATCGTCGCCACCCAGTTGAACACCTTGACGCCGGTCGGGACGGCCACGAGCATTGTCGCGTACATGAAGAACAGCTGGCCCGTGACCGGCATGCCCGTCGTGAACATGTGGTGCGCCCACACGATGAAGGAGATGATGGCGATGGACGCCGTTGCGTAGACCATCGACGCATAGCCGAACAGGGGCTTGCGCGCGAACGCGGGGATCACCTGCGAGATGATGCCGAACCCGGGCAGGATCATGATGTAGACCTCCGGATGGCCGAAGAACCAGAAGATGTGCTGGAACATGACGGGATCGCCGCCGCCGGCCGCGTTGAAGAAAGTGGTGCCGAAATGGCGGTCGGTGAGGATCATCGTGACGGCCGTCGCCAGCACGGGCATCACCGCGATCAGCAGGTAGGCCGTGATCAGCCACGTCCAGCAGAACATCGGCATCTTCATCAGCGACATCCCGGGGGCGCGCAGGTTCAGGATCGTCGTGACGATGTTGATGGCGCCCATGATGGACGACACGCCCATCAGGTGGACGGCGAAGATCGTCATGTCCATGCCGGGACCCATCTGCACCGACAGCGGCGGGTACATCGTCCACCCGGCCGCGGTGGCGCCGCCGGCGCTGAAGAAGGAGCCGAGCAGCAGCAGGGCGGCGGGCGGCAGCAGCCAGAACGAGAAATTGTTCATGCGGGCGAACGCCATGTCGGCCGCGCCCACCTGCAGCGGGATCATCCAGTTGGCGAAGCCGACGAAGGCCGGCATGATGGCGCCGAAGATCATCACGAGGCCGTGCAGGCTGACGAATTCGTTGTACACCTCGGGCCGGAAGAATTGCAGGCCGGGCTGGAACAATTCGAGCCGGATCAGCAGGGCCAGCACACCGCCGGTCATGAACATGACGAGCGAAAACCACAGGTACAGGGTGCCGATGTCCTTGTGGTTGGTGGCGAACAGCCAGCGCCGCCAGCCGTGCGGGTGGGCGTGCGCGCCCGCGCCCGCGTGGCTGCCGCCGGGTGCGAAATCGGAACTGCCTGCCGTCGTCGACATATGCTCTCCGTGGCTCTTCGAACCTATTCTAGTAGGCGCGAACGGGTAGGGTGGGGCATTTCATGCCGAGGGCATGAAATGCGTGCCCACCATGCGTTCGCCGAACGGCCTGCGTTTGGTGGGCACAGGGGTGCCCACCCTACCGGGATAGGTTCTTGGTGTGGCGTTGTCACCATGAGACAAGCCGGCCCGGCGTTGGTTCCGTGCCCGTAATCTGGTAACATTTCGCCCCTTTTCATCGAAAGACTTCCATGGCGAACGCTTGCGGCGTCGATTTCGGCACGTCGAACTCCACCGTCGGCTGGGTGCGGCCCGGCCAACCCGCCTTGCTGCCCCTCGAGGACGGCAAGCCGACCCTGCCGTCCGTCGTCTTCTTCAACGCGGACGACGACCAGGTGCGCTACGGCCGCGCCGCGCTGGCGGATTACCTGGAAGGCTACGAGGGGCGCCTGATGCGCTCGCTGAAGAGTCTCCTGGGCACGAGCCTGATGGAAGGGCAGACGGAGGTCGCGGGGCGCGCGTTGCCGTTCCGGCAACTGCTGGCGCACTTCATCGGCGAAGTCAAGCGCCGCGCCGAGCGCGAGGCGGGCCGGACCTTCGACCGCGCCGTGTTCGGCCGTCCCGTGTACTTCGTCGACGACGACGCGGAAGCGGACCGGCTGGCCGAGGACACGCTGGCCGAGGTCGCCCGCTCCGTCGGCTTTTGCGAGATCGGCTTCCAGTACGAGCCGATCGCCGCCGCGTTCGACTACGAATCGCGCATCGACCGCGAAGAGCTGGTGCTGATCGCCGACATCGGCGGCGGTACGTCCGACTTTTCGCTCGTACGGCTGGGTCCCGGGCGGACCGACCGCGCGGACCGGCGCGACGACATCCTCGCCACCGGCGGCGTGCACATCGGCGGCACCGACTTCGACAAATACCTGAGCCTCGTTTCCGTCATGCCGCTGCTGGGCCACGGCAGCGCGCTGCTGTCGGGCGCCGCGGTGCCGTCGAGCTATTATTTCAACCTGGCGACGTGGCACACGATCAACCAGGCCTACACGCGCAAGAGCATCGCGCAGCTGGCCGACCTCGTGCGCGACGCGGCCGAGCCGGACAAGCTCAAGCGCCTGCAGCGCCTGATCGACGAGCGCGCCGGCCACTGGCTCGCCATGCAGGTGGAAGAGGCGAAGATCGCCCTGTCCGACGCGCCCGAGGTGGCGTTGGATCTCGACCGTCTCGACCCGCCCGAGTCGCTGCGCGTGGGACGCGAAATGTTCACGACGTCGATCGCCGGGCTGGTCGACAACGTCGGCGCGACCGTGCAGCGCCTGCTGGGCGACGCCGGCATCGCGCCGGAGCGCGTCGACACCGTGTTCTTCACGGGCGGTTCCAGCGGCGTGGCGAGCCTGCGCGAACGGATCGCCGCCATCGTCCCCGACGCCCGCCGTGTCGAGGGCGACCTGTTCGGCAGCATCGGGGCCGGCCTGGCCATCGACGCCGCCCGTAAATTCGGTTAGAAAGGAAACCCCGTGTTCGAACGTCCCATCGTCATGCTCGACTTCGAGACCACCGGCCTGTCGCCCGACGCCGGCGACCGCATCACGGAAGTGGCGGCGCTGCGCATCGCGGACGGCCGGGTCGTCGAGCGCTACGTGTCGCTCGTGAACTGCGGCGTGCGCGTGCCGTCGTTCATCACGCAGCTGACGGGCATCACGCAGGCGATGGTCGACGGCGCGCCGCCCGCGGCCGACGTTGTGCCGGCGCTGATCGACTTCATCGGCGACGACGTGCTGGCCGCGCACAATGCCAGCTTCGACGAAAAATTCCTCAAGGCCGAGGGCGCGCGGCTGGGCCATGCCTGCCGGCATGGCGGCCTCGTGTGCTCGTTGAAACTGTCGCGCCGGGTGTTTCCGGGGCTGCCGAGCTACAAGCTGGGAGAGTTGTCGCGCGGGCTCGGCATCCGGTTCAACAGCCGCGCCCACCGGGCCGAGGCCGACGCGGAAGTCGCGGCGCAATTGCTCATGCACATCGGACGTCACCTGGGCGAGGCCTATGGCCTGGCGGGGGTCGATCCGGACCTGCTCGTGGCGCTCAACCGGGTGGCGGCGGCCAAGGTCGAGGCGTTCATGGGTGTGTACGCGGCGGGACGGCGCGTGCCGGCCTGACGGCTGGCGTCGTGGTCGGTCTTTTCGCAGCCGTCCGGAATCGAGCCGAAGCAGACGGTCGCGAAGTCTCAACTGGACGTAGGCGATAGGGTGTTCAGCAGAACAGTAACTCGCTTGGCCTCAGCGGTCAGTCCATGCTCTCGCAATACGTCTACTAGATTGCGGAGGTAGACCGGCTCTTCAATCAGAATTTCGTACCCTGGCGGGATGGCAAACGCATAGCCGTATAGTAGAACCGACCCATCGGGGACACGGACGCCCTCTACCTCCGCCATGTATTCATCTACGTCGTCAGGGTAGATAGCACCGAATCCGCCATTGCTATCGCCGAATCCATGCCGTTGCTCAGCGAAGTCAACTAACTGAACAAGGTTTGACCAAGCATCAATGACTTCCCTACATGCAATCTTCGCGTCTGGTGCGTCCATTTACTCCTCAATTGTGCTGAACCCGAATGACTGCTCCTGGGCGATCTCGGCCGTTCGCAAGGATCAGTGTACGGCCCAGCGTTAGAACAGCGAGGACTTCCTTTTAGGAAATACTCGCCGTAGATTGGACGGTATTCTGGCCGTCGATTGATTTTCACGTGTTCCTGCTAACGCTCGACCGAAAAAGCGACCGTCCTTCTCGTCCGCTCACTCGTTTACGAAACGTAAATATAATATGTTGCCTGCAGCTTTGCTATTCAGGACAAGTGCTATCGCTTTCGTTGTGTCCGCTCTTGTCGGCTGTACGGGCGTGCCCCAGAGTGCTACTGTCGCGGTTGCTAAACCCGAGAGCATCGTGCTAACACAGCCATATACTTGGGTTGATGTCTCCTCGGCTTTTGGTCGCAAGCTGACATTCGAGTACACGATGGCAGCGGGGAACTACACGGGCAGCCGCGAAGATGCCGGCGGTGTTTTTTACGAGGGGGCAGGAAACTGTCTGGTGAAAAAAGTAGCGTCGACCAATATTGACGGCTGGATCGTGGGCTCGACGTGGACACAGCGGTGCGGCATCTATGTGCCCAAAACCACGGGTTCGGCAAAGGTTTATTACTACAACCTCGGTACGACGACTCATATTCCTGGTCAGCCGGAGCATCTAATTGCCGGTAAGCCTTCATCGTACGACAACGCTAATACGGCCGCGCTCAATACTGTTGCCACGACGCCTGGCCTGTCACCGGTTCAAGCAGGGATTGGGGCGGGACTGGGCGCCGCGGTAGGCGGCGCCCTGCTTGAGGCCAGAGAGGAAGCGATCAGGGTCAATGCTCAATTTCTGATCTACCAGCCAGATCAAGCTGAATTAAGGAAGGCGTTCGGCATTCACTGATCGGCTATCGGCCAGAAAAAAGCACCCAATTCAGCGCCAGCAGTGTCATGTTGGACGAACTGCCTGGCGATATCGATGTCTCATCTTCGAAATCGCGCTACAGAGCACTTTCGCCGAACCTAAGATCACATGTTTCTTTTTGGGGTAGGTCTGCTTCTGGCTGGGTATTGCCGTCCAGTGTACGGCAACTTTCGACCCATCTCAGAAATACACACGAGAAGCGCAATGAATGGAATAAGCCATCCATCTTGCTTCAGGATAAAGCAGACTGCTTTTCGAATCACTTGTCCGCTCGCTTAAACCAACGAACTTTTCTGAGGTGGATGACCGCTTGTGGCCCAAAAGCAGCGGCCTGTCGAGATCCGGCGTACGTACATGTTTCCCTGCATGTAAGCAAGAGGCCGGGTCCGCCTCACTTCGTCGCATGACGCAGGCCCCGTCGTCCGATCCGTCGCGCCGACATCGATTTCGCGCCAGTCCATCCCCTTCACGTTGGCGCAAGTCAAATCCATGATGCATCGCATCATTACACTTTTGGCAATTCTTTGACTCCATGCGCGGCCGCCCGGATTGTTGCGGCGCACGCGCGGAGCCGGCCACGCTTGCCCTCAGGAGCACAGCATGCATAGTCACGAATCCATCCCCCGCGCCGGCGCGCTCGCCTGGTTCGCCCGCGCCGCCGCGCGCGGCAATCCGTATGCGCAGTTCAACCTCGGCATGATGTACAAGGAGGGCGATGGTGCGCCGCAAAACGACGTCCTGGCCTGCCGCTGGCTGGAGCGAGCCGCCCGCAAGGGCATCGTGTTTGCCCAGAATCACCTGGGCGGCATGTATTTCCAGGGACGGGGCGTGGCGCAGTCGGACGACGAGGCGGCGTACTGGTTTCGCCTGGCCGCGGCCCAGGGTGATGCCTCGGCGCAGCAGAACCTGGGCGACCTGTACCGGACCGGGCGCGGCGTCCCGTGCGATCCGGCCCTGTCCGTCGCCTGGTACTACAAGGCGGCCGAGCAGGGCCTGCCCAGCGCCCAGCGCCTGCTCGGCGCCTGCTACCTGGACGGCGCGGGCGTCGGACGCAGCCATCCGCTCGCCATGGCCTGGTTCCGCAAGGCGGCGCTGCTCGACGATGCCGAGGCGGAAGTCTGTCTCGGCCTGATGTACCGGCGCGGCCAGGGCGTGGCGCCCAGCGAGGCGGAGGCGATGTACTGGTTCCGGCGCGCGGCGGCGCGCGGCCACGCGCCCGCGCAGCGCTTGCTGGGGCTGACCTACCTGGCGGGCCACGGCGCGCCGGCCGACGCGATGGGCGCCCGGGCGTGGCTGGAATGCGCCGCCGAGCAGGGCGACGCGGAAGCCCAGTTCAGCCTCGCCCAGTTGCTGGGCGCGGCCGATGTCGATGTGCATGCGGGCGCCCGCGGCGGTGCGGACGACGGTGCTGATGCGTCCGTGCATTGCGGCGGCGCGGCGCTCGCCTGGACCCTGGCGGCGGCCGAGCAGGGCCACGTGCTGGCCCAGGTCAATCTCGCGCACCGCTACGCGCATGGACGAGGCGTCGCGCGCGATCCCGAGCGGGCGCTGCACTGGTATCGGCGCGCGGCCGAGCAGGACGCCGCCAAGGCCCAGTTCACGCTGGGCGTCATGTATGCGAACGGGCAGGGCGTGTGCCGCGACGAGGTGGTGGCGGCCGAATGGTATCGCCGCGCGGCCGAGCAGGGCGATGCGAGCGCGCAGAACAATCTCGGGATCATGTACGCGAACGGCCAGGGCGTGCCGCAGGACGACGAGCTCGCCGTGCACTGGTATCGCCTGGCGGCCGAGCAGGGCCATGCGCTGGCCCAGTACAATCTTGGCGGCATGTACAACAGCGGCCGCGGCGTCGCGCGCGACACGGTGCGGTCGTACATGTGGATGTTGCTGGCGGCGGACGCCGGCGATCACGCCGCCGGCAAGTCCGCCGTGGCGCGCCGGCTGTCGCGGCCGCAGATCGAGAGCGCCATCGACATGCGGCGCCGGGGCCGGGATGCCCGGCTGTACGCGGGGCCGGAGCGGCGCGCCGCGTGATATAAGCCGCCGTGATTGCCGTCAACATGCGTCGGTGTGCGCCGATCGCTGAGAAATCATGAAAACGTATCGGGGGGATTTGGAACCGAAATTGGATTAATATCTGCGGCGGGCGTAAACTTCCTTCATCACTGAACGACATGAAGAACGGAGTTGCCATGAACGCCTATACCACGATCTCGTCCCGCAAGACCACCGACGGCACGCTGGGCCGCCTGTTCCGCGCGTTTTGCCGGGAAGCCTTCCGCGCCATCGAGCTCGTCGGCGCTTCTTACCGGAATGGCCCGCTGACGCCGCTGTAAGCGCAGCGCAGCAGCCACCACGAACGACCCCCGCCTCGAGCGGGGGTTTTGTTTTTGCGCCTGGCCTACCGGTGCACGACGACCAGCAACGCCTTCGCCTCCGTCTTCCCCGAATTCCGGATGGCATGATCCTGGTCGGCCGGATAACGCGCCGTCGCGCCGTGCTTGATTTTTCGCTTCTCGGCCCCGACCTCTAGTTCCACCGTCCCAGTTACCACGGTCAAGTGCTCGTTGGTACCGGGATCGTGGGCCTGCGACGCCAGTTCGCCGCCCGGCTGCAACGTCAACTCATACCACTCGTACTTGCCGGCAAGGTCCATCGGTCCCAGGATGCGCAGCGAATAACCCGCGTGGTTGCCGGGCAAGGTGGGGATTTCGTGGGCGTCGACGACGCGGATCAGGTCGACCGCACGCACCCCGGACGACAGCAGCTCGCCGATCTGCACGCCGAGCGCATTGGCCAGGCGCCACGTGATGGCGATGGTGGGGTTGGCCTTTTCGCGTTCGATTTGCGACAACATCGACTTCGAGACGCCGGCGATGCGCGACAGGTCTTCCAGGGTCAGGCCGCGTGCGAGACGGAGGCGCTGCAGGGTGGCGCCGACTTCCGGCGGAGCACTGGTATTGTTCATGGAGCTAGCTTGCCAAGTTCAATAGCGGGGAGTAATATTCAATATATCGAATTTCTGTTCGACATAGAGAACAAGTTCCATACATCGAACGCATCCACACTATATCATTCGCCAACCGACAAGGACGAGGAAACATGAGCGACCCAGCATTCTATAGCGGCCTCCGGCAGAAACTCGACACGCTCAAGACCGAAGGCCTGTTCAAGCCCGAACGCGTGCTCGCGTCGCGCCAGGGTGCCGAAGTGGTCGCCGACGACGGCCGCACCCTGATCAATATGTGCGCCAACAACTACCTCGGCCTGTCGGGCGACCTGGAAACGCAGAAGGCGGCCGAAGCGGCGCTGCAGAAATACGGCTACGGCCTGTCGTCCGTGCGCTTCATCTGCGGCACGCAGACCGTGCACAAGGAGCTGGAGCGCAAGCTGTCCGCATTCCTCGGTACGGAAGACACGATCCTGTACGCCGCCGCCTTCGACGCCAACGGCGGCCTGTTCGAGCCGCTGTTCGACGAAAACGACGCCATCATCTCGGACGCCCTGAACCACGCGTCGATCATCGACGGCATCCGCCTGTGCAAGGCTGCGCGCTACCGCTATGCCAACAACGACATGGCGGACCTGGAACAGCAACTGCAAGCCGCGACGGATGCCGGCAAGCGCCACAAGATCATCGTCACGGACGGCGTGTTCTCGATGGACGGCACGATCGCGCAGCTGGACAGGATCGTCGCGCTGGCCGAGAAATACGGCGCGCTGACGATGATCGACGAATCGCACGCGTCCGGCTTCATGGGCAAGACCGGCCGCGGCACGCACGAGCACTGCGGCGTGATCGGCAAGATCGACATCATCACGGGCACCCTCGGCAAGGCGCTGGGCGGCGCGATGGGCGGTTTCACGTCCGGCCGCAAGGAGGTGATCGAGACGCTGCGCCAGAAATCGCGTCCGTACCTGTTCTCGAACACGCTGGCGCCGATGATCGCCGGCGCGTCGCTGGCGGTGCTCGACCGCATCAGCAAATCGACGGAACTGCGCGACCGCCTGCACGAGAACACCGCCTATTTCCGCCGCGAGATCGAGCGCATCGGCTTCACCATCAAGCCGGGCACGCACCCGGTGGTGCCGGTGATGCTGTTCGACGCGCCGGTCGCGCAGAAATTCGCGGCGCGCATGTTCGAGCTGGGCGTGCTGCTGTCGGGCTTCTTCTATCCGGTGGTGCCGATGGGGCAGGCGCGCGTGCGCGTGCAACTGTCGGCGGCGCATACCCGCGAACAGCTGGACAAGGTCCTCGCCGCCTTCGAGCAGGCCGGGCGCGAACTGGGCATCATCCAGGCCGCCTGACACGGCGCCGGAACATCGATCGGCGGTTGGCGCCGCCCACGAAGCGCGCCGCCGGAAGCAGGCTCACCAAGCCGGACAAAGCAAGGAAAACAAGCATGGAACGCATCCTCATCATCGGCGCCAACGGCCAGATCGGCAGTGAACTGGTGACCGCCCTCGCGCAGCAGCACGGCGCGGCGAACGTGATCGCCGCCGACATCGGCCCGGAAAACCTGTACGGCGCGGCGCGCTACGTCCGCCTCGACGTGCTCGACAAGGACGCCGTGGCGCAGCTCATCGAAGCCGACGGCGTCACCCAGGTGTATCAGCTGGCGGCGCTGCTGTCGGCCACGGGCGAGAAGGCGCCCTTGAAGGCATGGACGCTGAACATGGACGGCCTGTTGAACATCCTCGAGATCGCGCGCGAGCGGGGCGAGACAGGCAAGCCGCTGAAGGTGTTCTGGCCGTCGTCGATCGCCGCGTTCGGCCCGAATACGCCGGCGGAAAACACGCCGCAGACGACGATCATGGATCCGACGTCGATCTACGGCATCAGCAAGCTGGCCGGCGAGCGCCTGTGCGAGTACTACCACGCGAAGTACGGCGTGGACGTGCGCAGCATCCGCTACCCGGGCATCATCAGCTACAAGTCGCCGCCGGGCGGCGGCACGACGGACTACGCGATCGCGATCTTCCACGCGGCGCGCGCCGGCGACACCTACGAATGCTTCCTCGGTCCGGACACCACGCTGCCGATGATCTACATGCCGGACGCGATCCGCGCCACCGTCGAACTGATGGACGCGCCGGCCGACCAGGTCGTCGTCCGCTCGTCGTACAACGTGGCGGGCGTGTCGTTCAACCCGCGCGAGCTGGCCGCTGCGATCCAGAACAGGCTGCCGGCCTTCCGCATCGCGTACAAGCCGGACGCGCGCCAGCAGATCGCCGATTCCTGGCCGCAGAGCCTGGACGACAGCCGCGCCGCCGCCGACTGGGGCTGGAAGGCGCGCGTGACGCTCGACGAGATGGTCGACGACATGCTGGCCAACGTCGACCCGGCCATGAGCAAGGCCGCCTAGGAGACAGCGCATGGACATGAGCGTATTCGACTTATTCAAGATCGGCATCGGCCCGTCGAGTTCCCACACGGTCGGCCCGATGGTGGCCGCGCGCCGCTTCCTCGTCGAATGCGGCCCGCTCGACGCCGCCGTGGGCGTGGAAGCCCACCTGTACGGCTCGCTGGCGTTGACGGGCGTCGGCCACGCCACCGACAAGGCCGTGATCCTCGGCTTGATGGGCGAGACGCCGCACGGCGTCGACCCGGACGCGGTCGAGGACAAGCTCGCCGAGGCGGAACTGGACGGCGTCCTGGCGCTGCTCGGCGCCCGGCCGGTGCCGTTCAGCGCGCGCACGGGCCTCGTGTGGCACAAGCAGTCCACGTTGCCGGAACACCCGAACGGCATGCGCTTCGTGCTGAAACTGGCGGACGGCAGCGTCGTCGAGCGCATCTATTATTCGGTCGGCGGCGGCTTCATCACGGCCCCGGGCGAAACCCAGGCGGCGCGCGCGGCGGTCCCCGTGCCGTTCCCGTTCAAGACCATGCGCGAGCTGCTGGACCATGGCGAGCGCGCCGCCCTGACGATTCCCGCCATGCTGCGCGCCAACGAGTGCGCGCGCATGACGAACGAGGAACTGGATGCCGGCCTGGACCGCATCTGGGACGTGATGCGCGGCTGTATCGCGCACGGCCTCGTCACCGAGGGCGAATTGCCCGGCGGGCTGAACGTCAAGCGCCGCGCGGCGAAACTGTGGCGCCAGGAGCAGGCCGCGCGCAACGCGACGAACCACCTGCCGCACGACGCCGTCAACCAGGTCAGCCTGTACGCGATGGCGGTGAACGAAGAGAACGCGGCCGGCGGAAGAGTCGTGACGGCGCCGACGAACGGCGCGGCCGGCATCATCCCGGCCGTGCTGCGCTACTACGCCGAGGATTGCCGTCCGAGCGACGCCCGGCAGGGCATCCACGACTTCCTGCTGACGGCCGCCGCGATCGGCATGCTGTGCAAGAAAAACGCGTCGATTTCCGGCGCGGAGATCGGGTGCCAGGGCGAGGTCGGCGTCGCGTGCGCGATGGCGGCGGCGGGCCTCGTCGCGGCGCTGGGCGGGTCGAACGGCCAGATCGAGAACGCGGCCGAGATCGGCATCGAGCACCACCTGGGCATGACGTGCGACCCGATCGGCGGCCTCGTGCAGATCCCATGCATCGAGCGCAACGGCATGGGCGCCATCAAGGCCATCACGGCGGCGTCGCTGGCGATGAAGGGCGACGGCACGCACTTCGTCAGCCTGGACGACGTCATCGAGACGATGCGCCAGACCGGGTTCGACATGCAGGCCAAGTACAAGGAAACGTCGTTGGGCGGGTTGGCGATCCACGTCGTGACGGTGAATCACGCCGCGTGTTGAGCGGGTGCCGCGCGGTGGGCGGAGGGCCGCCCACCCTACGATATTTGACCTGGAACGGTATTTTCGGGCGTAGGGTGGGCACCCCGTGCCCACCAAACCACAAACCCACCACGAACGCCCATATTTGCTGAACAATATTCGGCAAAAAGACAATATTGCCCGGTCCAGACTATAATAAATATCCAACGCCAGCCAACTCCGATCTTTTCTACCGTATGCAATATGTGTCCACCCGCGCGACGAGCGCGTCCGCAGCACGTAATCCCCAACAATTTTCCGACATCCTGCTGGGCGGCCTGGCGCCGGACGGCGGCCTGTATCTCCCGGCCGACTACCCGCAGGTGACCGGTGCCGAGCTCGACGCATGGCGCACGCTGTCGTATGCCGAGCTGGCCTACGAAATCCTGCGCAAGTTCGCCACCGACATCCCGGACGCCGACCTGAAGGCGCTGACCGCGAAAACGTACACGCCCGAGGTCTACAAGAACGCCCGCGCCGACGAGCTTGCTGTCGAGATCACGCCGCTGCGCGTGCTGGAGCAGTCGCCCGAGCGCACCCTGATCCTGCAAGGCCTGTCGAACGGCCCGACGCTCGCGTTCAAGGACATGGCGATGCAGTTGCTGGGCAATCTGTTCGAATACGCGCTGGCGAAGAACGGCGACGAGCTGAACATCTTCGGCGCCACGTCCGGCGACACCGGCAGCGCGGCCGAATACGCGATGCGCGGCAAGCGCGGCATCCGCGTGTTCATGCTGTCGCCGCACAAGAAGATGAGCGCGTTCCAGACCGCGCAGATGTTCAGCCTGCAGGACCCGAACATCTTCAACATCGCCGTGGAAGGCGTGTTCGACGATTGCCAGGACATGGTCAAGGCCGTGTCGAACGACCTCGAATTCAAGGCCCGCCACAAGATCGGCACCGTCAATTCGATCAACTGGGCGCGCGTCGTGGCCCAGGTCGTGTACTACTTCCGCGGCTATCTGAAGGCGACCACGTCGAACGACCAGAAAGTGTCGTTCACGGTCCCGTCGGGCAACTTCGGCAATATCTGCGCCGGCCATATCGCGCGCATGATGGGTCTGCCGATCGCGAAGCTGGTCGTCGCGACGAACGAAAACAATGTGCTGGACGAATTCTTCCGTACCGGCGTCTACCGCGTCCGCAAATCGTCCGAGACCTATCACACGTCGAGCCCGTCGATGGACATCTCGAAAGCGTCGAACTTCGAACGCTTCGTGTACGACCTCGTGGGCCGCGACGCCGACCGCACGCACGCGCTGTTCCGCAAGGTCGACACGCACGGCGGCTTCGACCTGTCGGGTGCGCCGGGCAGCGACGGCGACGAATTCAAGCTCGTCGCGAACTACGGCTTCCAGTCGGGCTGCTCGACGCACGACGACCGCCTCGCGACGATCCGCGACGTGTTCGACGATTACGGCATCACCATCGACACGCATACCGCGGACGGCATCAAGGTCGCGCGCGAGCACGTCGAGCCGGGCATTCCGATGATCGTGCTGGAGACGGCGTTGGCCGCCAAGTTCAACGAGACCATCCTGGAAGCGCTGGGCACCGACGCGGCGCGTCCGGCCGGTTTCGAGGACATCGAAACGCTGCCGCAGCGCTTCGTCGTCATGCATGCGAACGTCGACCAGATGAAGGAATTCATCGCGGCGCACACGGGGCTGGCCAAGTGAACCAGCCTGCGCGCAAGCCCTTGATGCCGGTGCGCGAGGCGCTCGACTTCCTCCTGGCCGCGGCGCGCGTCGTCGACGGCGTCGAGGACGTCGACACGCTGGCCGCCAACGGCCGCGTGCTCGCGGCCGACCAGGTATCGGGCTTGAGCGTGCCGGCCGCCGACAACACGCAGATGGACGGCTATGCCGTGCGCGCGGCCGATTGCGCGAGCGGAGCGGCCACGCTGCGCATCGCCCAGCGCATCCCGGCCGGCACGGTCGGCCAGCCTTTGGCCTCGGGCACCGCCGCGCGCATCTTCACCGGCGCGCTGATTCCGGAAGGCGCGGACGCCGTCGTCATGCAGGAGCAGTGCGAGGCGAACGGCGACCAGGTCACCGTCAGGCACGCACCCCAGCCGGGCGAGTGGATCCGCCGCGCCGGCGAGGACATCGTCGCGGGCAGCGTGATCGTGCCGGCCGGCACGCGGCTGCGCGCGCAGGAGCTGGGGCTCGCGGCCTCTGTCGGCCTCGCGCGCCTGCCCGTGCGCCGGCGCGTGCGCGTGGCCGTGTTCTTCACCGGCGACGAACTGGCGATGCCGGGCGAGCCGCTGGCGCCGGGCGCCATCTACAACTCGAACCGCTTCACCCTGCGCGGCCTCCTGGAAAACCTCGGCTGCGAGATCAGCGACTACGGCATCGTGCCCGACTCGCTGCAGGCCACGCGCGACACCCTGCGCGCCGCCGCCGCAAACCACGACCTGATCATCACGTCGGGCGGCGTGTCCGTCGGCGAGGAAGACCACATCAAGCCGGCCGTGGAAGCGGAAGGGCGCCTGAACATGTGGCAGATCGCCGTCAAGCCGGGCAAGCCGCTCGCGTTCGGCGCAGTCGACCGGGCCGCGGGGCAGGGCAGCGCGTTCTTTCTCGGCCTGCCGGGTAATCCGGTGTCGAGCTTCATCACCTTCCTGCTGTTCGTGCGGCCGTTCCTGCTGCGTCTGCAGGGCGTGACCGGGACGGTGGAGGCGCGCGCGCTCCCGCTGCGCGCGGATTTCGACTGGATCAGGCCGGACCGCCGCAACGAATTCCTGCGCGCCCGCATCAACGACGCCGGCGGCCTCGACCTGTTCCCCAACCAGGGCTCCGGCGTGCTCACGTCGACCGTGTGGGCGGACGGCCTCATCGACAATCCGCCGGGCCAGGCGATCGCGCGGGGCGACATCGTGCGCTTCATCCCGTTCGCCGCGCTGCAGTACTGAGACAACCATGAAAATCAATCTGCGATTCTTTGCCAGCGTGCGCGAAGCCGTGGGCAGTTCGGGCGAGTCCGTCGACTTGCCGGCCGACGTGGCGACCGTGGGCGCCGTGCGCGACTTCCTGATCGCGCGCGGCGGCGCCTGGGCCGAAGCCCTGGCGCACGAGCGCGCGCTGCGCATGGCGTTCAACCACGTGATGTGCGAGCCGGGAACGGCCATCGCCGAAGGCGGCGAAGTGGCGTTCTTCCCGCCGGTGACGGGCGGCTGACGCCGCCCGCCGGGACGGTCAGACGATCGTCTTTTCCGCCAGTTCCAGCAGCTTCGCGCAATTGGCATTGCGCTCGCCGTACTCGCGCCACGCGGTCTGGCGTGCGACGTCCTGCCACTTGCGCAGCGAGTCGCCGTTGAGATCCACGGTGCGGCCGCCGGCACCCTGGAACAGCGCGGCCACGGCCGCATCGTCCATCTGGGCCGATTTGCGTGCGAACGCTTCCAGGTCAGCCCCCACCGACAGCAGCACGGCCTGCTGGTCGCGCGGCAGGCGGTCGAAGGCGGCGCGCGACATGATCAGCGGCTCCAGCATGAACCAGTACGTGCCGCCGCGCGCCGTCGTGACGGACTTGCTCACTTCGTCGAGGCGGAACGAGATCAGCGACGACGACGACGTCATGGCCGCGTCGAGCTGTCCCTTTTCCATCGCGCCCCGGATGTCGTTCGACGGCATCGAAACGACGTTGGCGCCCGCTTCCTTGAGGATCATGTCCATTTCGGGCGAGCCGCCGCGCACCTTGAGGCCGGCCACGTCTTCCGGGTCGACGATCGGCTTGCCGCGCGACGCCATGCCGCCGGCCTGCCAGATCCAGCTGAGCAGGACGAGGCCTTTCTCGGCCAGCACGCGGTTGAATTCCTTGCCGATCTCCTCGTTTTTCCAGGCATAGCCCTGATCGTACGACGTGACGAGGCCCGGCATCAGGCCGATGTTCACTTCGGGCAGGTCGGCGCCGGCGTAGGACAGCGGGACCAGCGAGATGTCCAGCGCGCCCTTGGCCAGCGCCGGGATCTGGGCCTCGCTCGCCATCAGCGAGGAATGGGGGTAGATCGAGAACTTGATGCGTCCCTTGGTCCGCCGCTCGGCCTCGGCCGCGAACATGCGGCACAGGCGGTCGCGGAAATCGCCTTCGGCGACACTGCCGCCGGGGAATTGATGGGAAATCTTGAGGTTCGTGGGCTGGGCCCATGCAGCATGCAGCAACAGCGGACTGGCCGCGATCCCGACCAGCAACGTCCTACGCGTCAAAACCGACATAAACATCCTCCAAGATGATATTGCGGACTTCCGGACGAATCGTGGACCCCTCTGGACGACGCTCGAGGCGTACATCGTTCGTGCATTTAACATTTGGGAAGCTCGAAAAACCTGCTGCGCGTTGCATTTGCGGTTTGCGATGCTCGCTGTACTCCTCGTACAGCTGCGCTTCTCAACCGCAACTGCGGCCGCTCGCTAACGGTTTTTCGAGGTCCCCATTTATTGTGCGTATAAGAATAGGCCCAGCTGTGGGCTTGTCAAGAAATTATTGCAATAAAAAACGATGCGTCGCAGCATAAAAAATGCGGGATGCATCGAGCGGGCAGGGTTGCAGTATCGCGCGTCGAAGTCGACGCTTGTTGCGCTGGATCTGAAGTGCGCGCGGCCGGCGCTTGCTGCGCCGCCGCGAATGCGAACCCCGTTGCTTGCTGCGCCGCCGGCGTTTTTCGACAGACGATGCAGGATGGGAGGCGTCAGCGGGCGGGGACGGGATAGGTGGCGGGGCTGACGTTGCCGTCCTTGTCGACGGCCTGCACGCCGAACAGCAGGTCGTCCTTCGACAGGTCGAGACGGTAGTGCGTCACGTTGCCGACGAACCGGCTGCCCTGCCATTGCGGGGCGGTGGTCTCGCGCCAGACGACGCGGTAGCCGGCCAGGTCCGGCTCGGCATTCGCCTTCCACGCGAGGTCCGTGCCGTTGTCCAGGTTGGCCGTCACGATCTTGACGTCGCGCGGCGCGGCCGGGGCCAGCGCCAGCGACGCGAGCGACGCCGCGTTCACGCGCGCGACCTGCGCCGCGTACTCCGGATCCACGAATTCGGGCAGGTCGCCGATCTTCTTGCCGTGTTCCGTGCGCAGGTCCTGGTGCTGGTGGTCGAAGTTCTCGTGCGGCTCCGTGAAGCGCACGGCCGCGTAGCCGGCGTCGAGGAACGGGCTGTGGTCGCCGCCGCGCAGGTAGCGATCGCGCCGGTAGACGATGTTCACCTTGAAGCCGGGGACGTAGCGCTCGCCCGTCTCCTTGACGTGGCGCGCGAGCTGGCGCGTGATGGAGTCGTTTTCGCCGCCGGTCCGGATCAAGGTCCGTAGCGCCGGCGTCGTCTCCTGCACGGGCGGCACGCCTTCCGCGAACAGGCGCACTTCCGCGTTGTCCACCTTGCCGTGTTCGTCGTGCGAACTGCCGATGATGTCGTTGTTCAGCATGCCGCCGATGTTCATGCCGGCCGCTTTCGCCTTCGCCGCATAGTCGCCGGAGCCGTACAGGCCTTGCTCCTCCGCCGCCACCGTCATGAACACGAGCGACGCGTCGAACTTGTGGCGCGCCATCACGCAGGCCAGTTCGATGACGGCGGCGGTGCCGGAGGCGTCGTCGTCGGCGCCCGGCGCGTCGGCCGTCGCGTTCATCACGTCCGTCACGCGCGAATCGTAATGGCCGCTGACGATGTAGTAGCGGTCCCTGGACGCCGCCTGCGTGCCGGGCAGCGTCGCCACCACGTTGACGATCTCCGTCGGCCGCGAGATGCGGGGCGCGACCGGGTGGACGTGGCTCTGGAATTGCACGTCCAGCCTGCCGCCGCCGCACCGTTCCAGCTCGGACTTGATCCAGCGCCGCGCGGCGCCGATGCCGCGCGTGTCCGACTCGGTCTCGGACATCGTGTGGCGCGTGCCGAAGCTCGCCAGTTTGTCGACGTAGGCCCCGATCCGCGCCGGCGAGATCTCGCGCACGATGGCGTCGATCTCGGCCTGGCGCGCGGGCAGCGCAGTATCGGCGAGCGGCGCGGCGTGCGCGCCGGCGCCGGCGGCGGCCAGCAGCAGGATGGGGAGGAGGGTCTTGGAAACGGGGGGCATGGGACTCCTTGGGATGCGCGGCGGCCGCCGCCGCATGCACTGTACCTGACGGCGGCGGGGTCGGGAAGCTTTACGCCGCCGGCCGGGCAGGCGTCACAGCGTGCCGAGGAAGGTCCGGATCGCCGCGACGACGGCCTGCGGCTGGTCGAACATCGCGAAGTGGCGCGACGGGGCTACCGTGACGACCTGCAGTTTCGGCGTGCCTTCCATCAGCGCGCGGTAGTAGTCGGCCTTGGCGGCGGGCGTGAGGCCTTGCTGGGCGCTGTCCAGGTCGAGGTAGGGCACGATGGCCAGGACCGGCGCCTGGATCGTCTTCAGGCCGGGGCGCAGGTCCAGCGTCAGCACGTCCGCCGCCCACGCACCGACGGATTTCGGGTCGCTTTTCGCCGTCAGCCGGGCCAGCGCGTCGGCTTGCGACATGTCCATCACGCCGATCGTCCGCATATAGGCCTGCTGCTGTTGCGCGAAGCGGTCCGGCGGCTGGCTACCGACCTGGAGCCGCATCTTGTCGGCGAACTGCGCCCGCTGCATCGGCGTCATGTCCTCCGTGCCCGGCATGACGGGCAGGCCGTCGATGCTGACGATGCCGCCGGGCGCCGACGGTTTGTCCTCGGCGACCGCGAGGGCCAGGATGCCGCCCAGGCTGTGGCCCACGATGACCGGCTTGTCGAGATGACGCTTGGCGATCAGTTCTTCCACGGCGGCGCGCGCGGCGGCGAACGGCGCCGGCCCGGCCGGCGGACGGCCGTCGAAGCCGGGCAGCGTGAGCACGTAGACGGCGTGGTCGGGCGCGAACGCGCGGATCGTCTCCTGCCATACCCAGCTGCCGCTGGCCAGCCCCGGGATGAGGATCAGCGGACGGCCGCCGCTGCCGTGGCGTTCGACGAGCACGCCGCCCACCTCGAAGCGCTCGGCTGGCGCGATGGCGGCGGCGTAGCGGTTCGGTTCGGGCGCGGCGTCGGCCGCGCGGCTGTCATGATGTCCGCAGAGGACGAGAGCGACGAAAATGCCGGCGAGTGCGGCCTTGTTGCGAAGGATGTTCATGCAGTCTCCTGGTCGGGAAAGAAGATGGTTTCGATGCGTTGTTCGAACAGCCTGGCGAGCGCGAACGCCAGCGGCAGGCTCGGGTCGTAGCGGCCCGTCTCGATGGCGATGACGGTCTGGCGCGACACGTCCAGCAGCTCGGCCAGGTGGGCCTGGCTCCAGCCGCGCGCCGCGCGCAGTTCGCGGATGGCGTTCTTCATGATCCGGCGGCGCGGCGGGCGCGCAGCGCGAGCACGACGTTCGCGATGCCCCAGCTGGCGCACATCACCATCCACACGCTGAACATCGACAGCCTGGCGAATCCGGCCGTCTCGAGGAAGCCGTAGCTGAACGTGACGGCGGCCGTGATGGCGAAGGCGAGGGCCAGGCTTTCCAGCAGGCGCAGCCGCTGGTATTCGTCGATGCGGGCGATGTGGCGCGCGCCGGCGCGGATCATCAGGCCGAAGCCGATCATCGGCGACAGCAGGACGACCGTGCGCGGCAGCCCGTCCGGAAGCGGCCGGCCGTAGCGGATCGACGCCACCAGCAGGACGACATAGGCGGCGATGGCCGTCCACAGTTCGAAGCGGTAGGCCCGCGCGACGCGTTTCTCGTGCATTGCACACCTCCAGTCAAAGGGAATCATGTAAAGGATGCTTTACATCGTAGGTCGGCCGGGCGCCGATGTCAAGCACCCTTTACATCCTGTTCCGGCGCGCGTTCGACTACAATGCACGCCTCCGTTTTCCTTGAGCGCGCCATGTCCGAGTCCCCCGCCACAGTCCGTCCCCGCCACGCCATCGTCATCGGCGGCGGCCCCGCCGGCCTGATGGCGGCCGAAGTGCTGGCCGCGGGCGGCGCGCGGGTCGACCTGTACGATGCGATGCCGTCGGTCGGGCGCAAATTCCTCCTGGCCGGCAAGGGCGGGATGAACATCACGCATGCGGAAGACTACGACGCGTTCGTGGCCCGCTACGGCGCCCGCGCCGATGCCGTGAAGGCGTGGCTGGACGCATTCCCGCCGCAGCAGGTGCGGGCGTGGATCCACGGCCTCGGCATCGACACCTTCGTCGGCACGTCGGGCCGCGTGTTCCCGGCCGACATGAAGGCCGCGCCGCTGCTGCGCGCGTGGCTGCACCGGTTGCGCGAGGCGGGCGTCACGTTCCACATGCGGCACCGCTGGCTGGGCTGGCGCGCCGGCGCGCTCGTCTTCGCCACGCCGGACGGGGAGATCGAGGTGGATCCGGCGGGTGCCGCCACCGTGCTGGCGCTGGGCGGCGCGAGCTGGGCGCGGCTCGGTTCCGACGGCGCCTGGGTGCCGCTGCTGGCGGAGCGCGGCGTCGACGTGGCGCCGCTCGCGCCGGCGAACTGCGGCTTCGATGCCGACTGGAGCGCCCACTTCGCGGACCGCCACGCCGGCGCGCCGCTGACGACGGTCGCGCTGGCGCTCGAGGGCGACACTTTCCGCAAGGGCCAGTTCGTCGTTACGCGGACGGGCATCGAGGGCAGCCTCGTGTACGCGCTGTCCGCGCCCATCCGCGACCGCATCGCGCGCGACGGCCGGGCGAACGTCCGCGTGGACTTGCTGCCGGATCACGACCCGCGGCGCGTCCTGGAGGAAGTGACGCGGCCGCGCGGCACGCGTTCGATGTCCAGCCATTTGCAGAGCCGTCTCGGCATCAAGGGCGTGAAATCGGGGCTGCTGCACGAGTGCCTGGGCAAGGCGGACTACGCCGACCCGGTCAAGCTGGCGCGGGCGTTGAAAGCCTTGCCGCTCGTGTTGCGGTGCCCGCGTCCGATCGATGAGGCGATCAGCAGCGCGGGCGGCGTGCGCTTCGAAGCGCTGGCCGGCGGGACGATGCTGCGCGGCCTGCCCGGCGTGTTCGTCGCCGGCGAGATGGTCGATTGGGAAGCGCCGACCGGCGGCTACCTGCTGACGGCCTGTTTCGGCGGCGGCCGCGTGGCGGGGCGCGCGGCCCTGGAGTGGCTCGTCAATTCTTGTCGTCGAAACTGACGCTGCCGCTACCGCTGCGGCTGACGGAGCGCTCGTCCGGATTGCCGAACACGCGCGCCTCGCCGCTGCCGGAGATGTCGGCGTGCAGGCGCTTGCCGGCGTAGACGGCGCTTTCGCCGGAGCCCCGCTGCGACAGGTCGACGTCGTCGGCGCGCAGGTGGCGCGCGTCCAGGTCGCCCGAGCCGCGCATCTCGGCGTGCAGCTGGCGGGTCGACCCGACCAGGGTGAGGCGGCCGGTGCCGACGACGGCGGCGTCGACGGTGTCGCTCATGCCGCCCGTCAGTTCCAGGTCGCCGCTGCCGTGCAGGGCCGCCGTGATGTCGCGGTAGCGGCCGTTGAAGCGCATGCTGCCGGATCCGTCCAGCGCCACGTCGAGGTGGTCGCCGGCGAAGCCGCTGACCGTGTGTGCGCCGCTGCCGTTGACGGCAAGCGATTCCAGCGCCGGCAAGGTGACGGTGACCTCGAGCGGCGTGCGGTGGCGCAGCAGGATGCCGCGCGGGCCGATGCGCAGCATGTCGCCGTCGATGCTGGTGTCGATGTTGGCCAGCAGCCGCTGTTCGCCGCGCACTTCGAGCGTCGGGGTCGGCCCTTGGCGCAGGGTGAGGTTGACGGGCCCGGAGAGGTCGATCTTGGCGACCGCCTTGTCGAGCGGCCGGCGTTCGGTGGCGATCAGGCGGCTGCCCGGACTGGACGGGCCGTCCGTGCCGTGCGCCCGCAGCATGCTGTACGAGACGCCGATCAGCACGACGGCCAGGACCAGGAGGCTGAACGCCACTTTGAGTAACGCGCGCATGGTGGCCTCAGCTGCCTTTCAGCAGGGAACGGTTCATCTGGAAATAGCGTCTGGCGCCGATGAAGGTGTAGCGCGTGACGACGAGCGACAGCAGGAACAGCGCGATCCCGCCCAGCACGAGGCCGCCGCCGAACAGCGTCTGCGTCGTGCGCGATTCCGCGTCCATGTCGGTGCGGATGCGCAGCGTGCTGTCGGCCAGCGCCTCGGCGCCGCGCAGGGCGCGCGAGCGTTCGATCCGTCCGGCATCGCCGTCCGGGTCGGCCTTGTCCGCGGGCGGCAGCGGGTCCGCGACCTGCGGGCGCTCCTGCGTGACGATGATGCCGTTGCTGCCGATGTCGACGCGCATCTGGCGTCCGCGGCCGTCGTCGTCGATCGTGACGAAGCGGCTCGGCCAGTCCAGCACGAGCTCGTTGGCGCCGGCCAGGCCGCTGGCGGTCGTGGCGATGCCGGCCAGGTAGAACGTCAGCGCGCTCGCGTACAGGCACAGCACCAGCGCCGCATAGACGAGCGCCGGGACGATCATGAACAGGTTGAAGATGGCCAGTCCGACGGCCGACACCATCAGGCGCAGCAGGTTGGCCGGGTTCTTTTTTTCGTTGAACGAATTCAGGTGCGCGCTGGCGCGCAGGGTCATGGCGATCCGGGTCGGATCGTCGAGCTCGCGCGCCACGTCCGGCTCGCCCCGGCCGGCGGCGACGCCGTCGACGAAGCGCTGCTCGTAATAGGCCAGCGTCTTGGCCTGGACGTCCGGCGGCAGGCCCAGCATGGCCCGCTTGAGCGCGTCGAGGTATTCCAGTTTGCCCATCACGATTCCTTCCTGGGCGCCATCAGTTGTGGCTGAGCAACAGCATCGCGTTCATGGCCGGATCGGACGCCACGCCGGAGTGGACCAGGATGAACGTCGCCGCCGCCACGACGGCCAGCAGGGCAAGGGTGCGTACGCCGAGATGGATGTTCATTTGCATTTCCGTCAACACTCGTTTTGATGTTGACACTGTACGGAACCCGGCCGGCGCGCGCCACCGGCGTGCGACAGGCTGCGGATTTCGCGGGGCAGGGCGCAGCCCGGCGCGACGACCGGCGGGCCGTCATCGCGGCCGTGCTCCCGTAATGACGGCCGCGGCGGCCACCCCGCTGCGCACGGCCGCCTCCAGGGTGGCGGGGTAGTCGCCGGCCGTGTAGTCGCCCGCGAGGGCGAGGCCGGGCAGTTTGGCGTCGTTGGCGGGCCGGTCGAGGGCGGGCGTGCAGGCGAACGTGGCGCGCTTTTCCGTGATCGTGCGGCTCCACAGCGGGGCGGCGAGGGCCGGCTGCCCGAACGCGGCCGCCAGCTGGGCCGCGACGGCCGCCGCCAGCGCGTCCTGGCCGACGTCGCCAGCCGGATCCGCGCCGCTGATCACGACGGCCAACAGCCCATCCTGCCCAGGGTCCAGCTGGCCGCGGTCGAACACGAACTGGCCCCAGCGCCCGTCCGCGGGCGCATCGGCGAGCGCGCAGAACGGCAGCGGCAGCCGCGTGCCGGCCGCGTATTGCAGGTAGACGGTGGCGATGGGCTCGTAGGCGAGCGCGTCCAGCTGGGCGACGGTGGCGGCGGCGCCGTCCAGGGGCCGCAGCAGCGCGGCCGTCTGCCATGGCGGTGTCGCGAGCACGACGGCGTCGAATGACTGCGCGTCGGCGCCCGCGCGCAGGCGCCAGGTGCCGTCCTCGAGGTCCAGCGCATCGACGCGGCAGCCCGTGCGGACGGCCGCGCCGCGGCTGTCCAGGTGGCGGCGCGCCGCTTCCGGGAACAGCGCGTCGAGCAGCACGCGCGGGATCAGCATGTCGGACGCGGCACGGCGCGCACCCAGGCTGTCGCGCAGCACGGCGAGGAAGACTTGCGCCGACGCCCGCTCCGGCGGGGTGTTCAGGGCGGCCAGGCACAAGGGGCGCCACATCAGCCGCACCAGACGTTCGGTCTGGTCGAAGCGGACCAGCAGTTCCGCCACGCTGCAATCCGTGTACAACTGCCAGCCCATCCAGCGGGCGCTCGTCGTGAACCGGGCCAGCGCGATCTTGTCGGCCCGCGCGAGCCCGCGCGCGCGCAGCAGCGCGACAAGCATGTGCAGCGGCGCTGGCAGGCGCGGCGCGACGAAGTCCATGCCGTCGTCGCCCGCCGGGTAGCGCATCTGCAGCGGCAGCCGCAGCAGGGCGCGGCTCGGGGCGACGCCGACGCGGCGCATCAGGCGCAAGGTGGCGGCATAGGCGCCCAGCATGATGTGCTGGCCGTTGTCGAGCATGCGGCCGTTCGTCTCGATGGCGCGGGCGCGGCCGCCCAGCATGCGTGCGGCTTCGAACAGCGTGACGTCGGCGCCGGCGTCCAGCAGCGCGACGGCCGCCGCGCAACCGGCCCAGCCGCCGCCGACGACCGCGACGCGCCGCTTGTCAGCCGCGGACATACGTCTTCCAGGCCAGCCACAGCTTGCGCAGCGGCGTCAGGGAGATCTTCTGGCCGAGGACGTGGAAGCCGTCGCGCTCGATCTCGTCGAGCAAGGTGCGGTAGATGGCAGCCATCATGAGGCCCGGACGCTGCGCGCGCCGGTCTTCCTTCGGCAGCAGCGCGAAGGCGTCGTCGTACAGTTGCTGGGCGCGCGCGGCCTGGAACTGCATGAGGGCTTCGAACTTCTCGCTGTGACGCGCGTTCAGGAGGTCTGCCGCCGTCACGTTGAATTTCTGCAGTTCGTCGATCGGCAGGTAGATGCGGCCCTTGCGCGCATCCTCGCCGACGTCGCGGATGATGTTCGTGAGCTGGAACGCGAGGCCCAGCGTTTCCGCGTATTGCAGCGTGCGCGGGTTGGTCACGCCGAAGATGCTGGCCGACAGGATCCCGACCACGCCCGCCACGTGCCAGCAGTATTTCCTGAGGTTCGGATAGTCGAGGTAGCGCGACTGGTCGAGGTCCATCTCCATGCCGTCGATGATGGCCTGCAGGTGTTCCTGTTTCAGGTCGTACGGCTGGATGTGCGGCTGCAGCGCGAGCATCACGGGATGCGTCGGCGTGCCCGCATACATCTGCGCGACCTCGCCGCGCCACCACGCGAGCTTGATGCGGGCGACGGATTGGTCGGTCGCCTCGTCCACGGTGTCGTCGACTTCCCGGCAGAACGCGTACAGCGCCGTGATCGCGCGCCGGCGCTCCGGCGGCAGGAAGAGGAAGCTGTAGTAGAAGCTGGAGCCGCTTTGCGCGGTCTTTTGTTGGCAGTATTCGTCGGGGGACATATGAAGTGTTGTTATCGCGCGGACCAAGTCCGCTATCTTAGCCGATGGGGCGTTACATACCGCATCACATTCGTACTGCGCGCCAACCGACGGCGAGCCAGTCGAGGCGTTTGAGGCGCGGGCGGCGCCGGAACACATCGAAATCCACGCGTTCGATCGCTTCCAGGATGCGCAGGCCGCCCTGCACGACCATCCGCAATTCCCAGCCGATGCGCCCCGGCAGCCGCGTCGCCAGCGGCGCGCCTTCCAGCATCAGTGCGCGCGCCCGGTCCACCTCGAAGCGCATCAGCGCGCGCCAGTCGGGGCTAGTTCGCCCCTGTTCGATGGCGTCCTGCGTGACGCCGAAGCGGGCCAGGTCGTCCAGCGGCAGGTAGATGCGGCCCTTGGCGATGTCGACTGCCACGTCCTGCCAGAAGTTGATGAGTTGCAGGGACGTGCAGATCGCGTCCGATTCGCGCAGGCTCGCCGCGTCGCCGACGCCGTACAGCCCGAGCATCAACCGTCCGACGGGATCGGCGGAACGTCGGCAATAATCGAGGAGGCGCGCAAAATCCGGGTAGCGCGTCGTGACGACGTCCTGCTTGAATGCGGAGAGGAGGTCGCGCAGCGGTTGCAGCGGCAGCGCGAATTGCGCGAGCACCGCGGCCAGGCGCCGGAACATCGGATCGTCGGGCGGCGTGCCGGCCGCGATGCCGTCCAGCGCGGCCTCGTAGGCCTGCAGCGCGGCCAGGCGTTCGGACGGCGTGGCGTCGCCTTCGTCCGCGAGGTCGTCGGCGCTGCGGGCGAACGCATAGATCGCCTCCACCGCGGGCACGAGCCGGCGCGGCAGGAGGATCGAGGCGACAGGAAAGTTTTCGTAATGGTCGACGGCCACGCTTTCGATTGCTGACTCTAAAGTCATTTACTGGCGATAATTGCATGATTATAATTGGTAGGTTAAATCCACGACAGTAGGAAACCAATGCCTGCTTTTCTCTCGATGTCCCTGCGGCCGCGCGGCGCCGCACCGTTCGTCCTCCCCCTGACCCTCGTCGCGGCGCTGTTGGCCGGCTGTTCGCGCAACGAAGCGCCGCCCGCGGACGTGCGTCCCGTGCGCGCGCTCACCCTGGCGACGGGCGCCGTCGGTTCGACGACGGAATTCTCCGGCGACGTCCGCCCGCGCTACGAATCGCGCCTGGGCTTTCGCGTGGGCGGCAAGATCAGCGCGCGCAAGGTCGACGTGGGCACGGTCGTCAAGCGCGGCCAGGTGCTGATGCAGCTGGACCCGCAGGACCTGCGGCTCGGCCAGGCCCAGGCCCAGGCGAACCTGCGCGCGGCGCAGACGAATTACGAGCTGGCGCGCGCGGACCTCAAGCGCTACCAGGACCTGCGCAGCCAGAACTTCGTCAGCCAGGCCGTGCTCGACCAGAAAACGGCGGCCGCGCACTCCGCCCTGGCGACCGTGGAGGCGGCCCGCGCCGCGCTGCGCGAGCAGGCCAACCAGACGGGCTATGCGACGCTGGAGTCGGACGCGGACGGTGTCGTCACCGGCATCGACGCCGAAGTGGGGCAAGTCGTGCAAGCCGGCACGCCGGTCGTGCGCGTGGCCCGGACCGACGAGAAGGAAGTCGTGATCGGCGTGCCGGAAGACCAGGTCGACGAGCTGCGCGACGTGAGCGACGTGAAGGTAAAACTGTGGGCCGATCCGAACCAGAGCATTCCGGGCAAGATCCGCGAGATCGCGCCGGTGGCCGATCCGGCCACGCGCACGTACACGGTGAAGGTGTCGATTCCGCCCCGCGACGACATCCGCCTCGGCATGACGGCCGTCGTCCAGCTGGCCCATGCAAAAGGCGGCGCGGCGCTCAAGGTGCCGCTGTCCGCGCTGTACCATGACAAGGGCGTGACGTCGGTCTGGGTGATCGAGAACGGCGCCGTGCGCCTCGTGCCCGTGCAGGTGGGCGGCGTGTCCGGCAACGACGTGCTGCTGGCGGGCGGCGTCAAGCCCGGCCAGACCATCGTGACGGCCGGCGTCAACCTGCTCAAGCCGGGCCAGAAAGTGAAAGTGCTGACGGCCGACGTGGCGCGCCGCGGCGACGCGGAGGCCGAAGCGAGCGGTAAGCCCGTGCCGGCGAGCGGGGCGGCCAAATGAAGGGGTTCAACCTGTCGCGCTGGGCGCTGGAGAACATCCCGCTGACCCGCTACCTGATCGCCGCGCTGCTCATCGGCGGCATCGTCAGCTACGGCAAGCTGGGCCAGGACGAAGACCCGCCGTTCACGTTCCGCGCGATGGTGATCACCGCGTACTGGCCCGGCGCCACCGCCGTGCAGATGGCCCAGCAGGTGGCCGACAAGCTGGAGCGCAAGCTGCAGGAGACGCCGTACGTCGACAAGCTGCGCAGCTTTTCCAAGCCGGGCGAGACCACCATCATCCTGGAACTGCGCGAATCGGCCCCGCCCAAGGACGTGCCGGGCATCTGGTACCAGGTGCGCAAGAAGGTCGGCGACATCGCGGGCACGTTGCCGCCTGGCGTCGTCGGGCCGTTCTTCAACGACGAATTCGGCGACACCTACGGCTCCATCTTCGCGCTGTCCGGAGACGGTTTCACCTACGCCGAGATGCGCGACTACGCCGATTTCGTGCGCCAGCAACTGCTCGCCGTGCCGCTCGTCGCGAAGGTTGAGGAGTTCGGCGTGCAGGAAGAGAAGATCAACATCCTGTTCTCGCAGCAGAAGTTCGCCCAGCTGGGGATCCCGTTCGAGCAGATCGTGAACCAGATCGCCACGCAGAACGGCATCGAATCAGCCGGCGTCCTCGTCACGCCGCAGGAAAACCTGCAGGTGCGCGTGACGGGCGGCCTGAAGACCATCAAGCAGCTGGAAGACCTGAGCCTGCGCGCGGGGAACACGACGTTCCGCCTCGGCGACTTCGCCACCGTGCAGCGCGCGTACGCCGACCCGCCGCACGACAAGATGCGCTACAACGGCAAGGAAGTCATCGGCCTGGGCGTGTCGATGGAAAAGGGCGGCAACATCATCCAGCTCGGCAAGGGCCTGGAAAAGACGGTGGATCGCATCAAGAGCCAGCTCCCGGTCGGCATCGAACTGGAGCGCGTGTCGAACCAGCCGGCGGCCGTCAAGGCGTCCGTCAGCGAATTCATGGACAGCCTGATCGAGGCGATCGTCATCGTGCTCGGCGTGTCGTTCGTCGCTCTGGGCCTGCATCGCAAGCCGAAGTTGCGGCTGGACGTGCGGCCGGGCCTCGTCGTCGCGCTGACGATCCCGCTGGTGCTTGCCATCACCTTCCTGTTCATGCGCGTGTTCGACATCTCGCTGCACAAGATCTCGCTGGGCGCCCTGATCATCGCGCTGGGTCTCCTCGTCGACGACGCCATCATCGCCGTCGAAATGATGGTGCGCAAGATGGAGGAGGGCATGTCGCGCTTCGACGCGGCCACGTTCGCGTACACGTCGACGGCATTCCCGATGCTGACCGGCACCTTGATCACGGCGGCGGGCTTCCTGCCGATCGGGCTCGCGAAATCCGCGGCCGGCGAATACACGTTCGCGATGTTTTCGGTGAACGCGATCGCGCTGATCGTGTCGTGGGTCGTGGCCGTCACGTTCACGCCGTACATCGGCTTCATCCTCCTGCGCGTCAAACCGCATGGCGACGGCCACCACGACGTCTACGACACGCCGGCGTACATGCGCTTCCGCCGCCTCGTCGACCGCTGCGTGGAATGGCGCAAGACGACGATCGCGCTGTCCCTCGCGGTGTTCTTCCTCGGCGTGTTCGGCTTCAAGTTCATCGAGAAGCAGTTCTTCCCCGATTCGAGCCGCCCCGAACTGATGGTCGAGATGTGGACGCCGGAAGGCACGAGCTTCGCCGTCAACGAGGCACTGGCGAAGAAGTTCGAAGCCTTCGCGCGCGCGCAGCCGGAGACGGACAGCGTGACGTCGTACATCGGCACCGGCAGCCCGCGCTTCTACCTGCCGCTGGACCAGATCTTCCCGGCGTCTAACGTGTCGCAATTCGTCGTGCTGCCGAAGGACGTGCACCAGCGCGACGCCTTGCGCCGCAAGATCGAGAACGTGTTCAAGACTGACTTCCCGGAAGTGCGCGGCCGTGTGAAACTGCTGCCGAACGGGCCGCCCGTGCCGTATCCGGTCCAGTTCCAGGTGATGGGGCCGGACATCGGCGTCGTGCGCAAGTTCGCCGACCAGGTGAAGGAGATCATGATCGCCAACCCGAACACGGTGGGCGTCAACGACAACTGGAACGAGTCGATCAAGGTGCTGCGCCTCGACCTCGACCAGGACAAGCTGCGCGCGCTGGGTGTCACGTCGCAGGCGGTGCGCCGCACGGTCGCGACCGTGCTGTCGGGGACGACGGTGGGCCAGTTCCGCGAAAGCAACCGGCTGATCGACATCGTCGTGCGCCAGCCGCTGGACGAGCGCTCGAACATGTCCGTGCTCGCCAACACGAACGTGGCGACGCCGTCGGGCAAGGCCGTGCCATTGTCGCAGCTCGCGCGCATCGAATTCGTGTGGGAGCCTGGTGTCGTGCAGCGCTACGGGCGCGAGTGGGCGATCATGGTCCAGTCGGACGTCGTCGACGGCGTGCAGGGGCCGACCGTGTCCGACCAGGTCAACGCTAAGCTGGCGGCGCTGCGTGCGAAGCTGCCGGCCGGCTACCGCATCAAGCTGGAAGGCGCGGCCGCCAACAGCTCGACGGCGGAAGACTCGATCTCGGCCAACGTGCCGCTGGTGCTGTTCATCGTGTTCACCTTGCTGATGCTGCAGCTGCACAGCTTTTCGCGATCCGTGATGGTGTTCCTGACGGGACCGCTGGGCATCGCCGGCGCGGCGATGGCGCTGCTGTTGTTCCACCAGCCGTTCGGCTTCGTCGCGAACCTGGGCGTGATCGCGCTGTTCGGCATGGTGGTGCGCAACTCCGTGATCCTCGTCGACCAGATCGAGAAGGACATCGCGGCGGGCCATTCCGCGTGGGACGCCATCGTCGAAAGCGCCGTGCGGCGCTGCCGCCCGATCCTGCTGACGGCGGCTGCGGCGGCGCTGGCGATGATCCCGCTGTCGCGCTCCGTGTTCTGGGGGCCGATGGCGGTGGCGATCATGGGCGGCCTGCTCGTCGCGACTGCGCTGACCTTGCTGTTCCTGCCGGCGCTGTACGCGGCGTGGTTCCGCGTCAAGCGGCCGGTGCGCGGTAGGGTGGACGGCTTGCCGTCCACGCGTTCGACCGTCGTATGAACTTGCGTTCCACGCGTCTACGCGTGCGATACGCTGACGTTATGGTGGGCGCGGGGCGCCCACCCTACGAATTGAATCCTTTGTGGGTACGTACGAATTAAAATGTGCCCAATCGTGTCAGAAAATCCAGTAAAATATCGGGTTGAAGTTGTAGCCCCTAGACATTGGATGCAGGGCGGCCGGTTTCATTGTCGGGCGCCCTTTGTTTTTGTGGCAAGATCAGCAATCCAGCGCGAGGATGGCGAAATTGGTAGACGCACCAGGTTTAGGTCCTGACGCCAGCAATGGTGTAGGGGTTCGAGTCCCCTTCCTCGCACCACGAACAATTCATTTTTTTGGACGATTTTTACAATGGCAACTGCTGTCGAAAACCTGGGTAAACTCGAGCGTCGCTTGACTCTCTCTTTTCCGCTGAGCGACGTACGTACGGAAGTTGAAAAGCGCCTCAAGAAGCAGGCCAAGACCGCTCGCGCTCCGGGCTTCCGTCCGGGCAAGGTGCCGCTGAAGATGGTCGCCGCCCAGTACGGCTACCAGATCGAATCCGACGTGCTGAACGACAAAGTGGGCCGGGCCTTCAACGACGCCGCCAACGAAGCCCAGCTGCGCGTGGCCGGCATGCCGAAAATCGAGCCGAAGCAGGACGCGCCGGAAGGCATGCTGTCCTTCGACGCGACGTTCGAAGTCTATCCGGAAGTGTCGTTGCCGAGCCTGGCCGACATCGAGATCGAGACCGTCAAGACCGACGTCACCGACGCCGAGATCGACAAGACCATCGACATCCTGCGCAAGCAGCGCGTGCACTACCACACCAAGGGCGAAGCCGGTGAGCATGGCGATGGCGGCGAGCCGGTCGCGGCCAACGGCGACCGCGTGACCGTGGACTTCGTCGGCGTCATCGACGGCGTCGAATTCGCGGGCGGTAAAGCGGAAGACTACGCGTTCGTGCTGGGCGAAGGCCGCATGCTGCCGGAATTCGAAGCCGCGACCGTCGGCCTGAAAGTGGGCGAGTCGAAGACCTTCCCGCTGGCGTTCCCGGAAGACTACCATGGCAAGGACGTGGCCGGTAAAACGGCCGAGTTCACCATCACCTTGAAGAAGCTGGAGTGGGCGCACCTGCCGGAAGTCGACGCCGAGTTCGCGAAGTCGCTGGGCATCGAAGACGGCAGCATCGAGAAGATGCGCGACGACATCAAGGTCAACCTGGAGCGCGAAGTCGGCGCCCGCATCAAGGCCCGCAACAAGGAAGCCGTGATGGACGCGCTGGTCAAGCACACCGAGATGGACGTGCCGAAGGTCATGATCGAGCAGGATTCGCAGCGCCTGGCCGAGCAGACCCGCCAGGACATGGCCCAGCGCGGCATGGACGTCAAGAGCCTGCCGTTCCCGGCCGACCTGTTCGCCACCAAGGCCGAGCGCCGCGTGCGCCTGGGCCTGATCCTGTCGCAACTGGTGCAGGAAAATAGTCTGCAAGCGACGCAAGAGCAGGTGAAGGCGCAGATCGAAGACTTCTCGCAGAGCTACGAAGATCCGCGCGAAGTGCTGAAGTACTACTACAGCGATCGCCGCCGCCTGGGTGAAGTCGAAGCTCTTGTATTGGAAGAAAACGTCGTTAACTATGTGCTCGGCAAGGCAAAGGTGACGACCAAGGACATCGCCTTTGACGAGCTGATGGGTAGCGTCGCTCAGGCGTAATCCTTGATGAAGCCGAACGACATTCTCGTGGGAAATCTGAGATAGTACGGCTTCGAAACTTCTCGAAAGGAATTGACAGGTATGAATCGTAATCCGGCATTGGATACCCAAGCCCTCGGCCTCGTGCCGATGGTGATCGAGCAGAGTGGCCGCGGCGAGCGCGCCTACGACATCTACTCGCGCCTGCTGAAGGAGCGCGTGATTTTCCTGGTCGGTCCTGTCAACGACCAGATGGCCAACCTCATCGTGGCCCAGCTGCTGTTCCTGGAAAGCGAGAATCCGGACAAGGACATCTCGCTGTACATCAACTCGCCGGGTGGTTCCGTGTCGGCCGGCCTCGCCATCTTCGACACGATGAACTTCATCAAACCCGACGTGTCGACGCTGTGCACCGGCCTGGCCGCCTCGATGGGCGCGTTCCTGCTGGCCGCCGGCGCCAAGGGCAAGCGTTTCTCGCTGCCGAACTCCCGTGTCATGATCCACCAGCCGTCCGGTGGCTCCCAGGGCATGGCGTCGGACATCGAGATCCAGGCCAAGGAAATCCTGTACCTGCGCGAACGCCTGGCCCGCATCATGGCGGACAACACGGGCCAGACGATCGAGCAGATCCACAAGGATACCGATCGCGACCGTTTCATGTCGAGCGACGAGGCCGTGGAGTATGGCCTGATCGACAAGGTTCTCACGAACCGCGGTTGAGGCACGTCCGCGCGATTTTCGACTGCGCGCGGGATACCCGACAACTGTTGCTCAAATACGCCCGGACGCGACAGCGCTTCGGGCGTTTTGTTTTCAAATCGGGTAGCATGGTGTCGTGCGCACTTGTTGCGCCCTCGTATTAGCGTTATATTCATAGCAATTCAACAGAAACCTGCCCCATGTCTGACAAAAAATCCTCTAGCGGCGAAAAACTCCTGTACTGCTCGTTCTGCGGCAAGAGCCAGCACGAGGTCAAGAAGCTCATCGCGGGACCTTCGGTCTTCATCTGCGACGAGTGCATCGACTTGTGCAACGACATCATCCGCGATGAGACCTCGAACGTGGAATCGGTGGCGGGCGCCAAGTCCGACCTGCCGACGCCGCACGAGATCGCCGAACTGCTCGATCAATACGTCATCGGCCAGCAGACCGCGAAGCGCATCCTGTCGGTGGCGGTGTACAACCATTACAAGCGCCTGAAGCACCTGGGCAAGAAGGACGACGTTGAACTGGCCAAGAGCAATATCCTGCTCGTGGGTCCCACCGGTTCCGGCAAGACCTTGCTCGCGCAGACGCTGGCGCGCATGCTGAACGTCCCGTTCGTGATCGCCGACGCGACCACGTTGACGGAAGCCGGCTATGTCGGCGAGGACGTCGAGAACATCATCCAGAAGCTGCTGCAGAGCTGCAATTACGAAGTCGAGAAGGCCCAGCGCGGCATCGTCTACATCGACGAGATCGACAAGATCTCGCGCAAGTCCGACAACCCGTCCATCACGCGCGACGTGTCGGGCGAGGGCGTCCAGCAGGCGCTGCTGAAGCTGATCGAAGGCACGATGGCTTCCGTGCCGCCGCAGGGCGGCCGCAAACATCCGAACCAGGATTTCGTGCAGATCGACACCACGAACATCATGTTCATCTGCGGCGGCGCATTCGACGGCCTGGACAAGATCATCCAGAACCGTTCCGAAAAGAGCGGCATCGGCTTCGCGGCCAGCGTCAAGAGCCAGACCCAGCGCTCCGTCAGCGACATCCTGCTGGAAGCGGAACCGGAAGACCTGATCAAATTCGGCCTCATTCCGGAACTTGTCGGCCGTCTGCCGGTCGTAGCTACGCTGAGCGAACTCACGGAAGAAGCCCTGATCCAGATCCTGGTCGAGCCGAAAAACGCCCTCATCAAGCAGTATTCGAAACTGCTGGACATGGAAGGCGCCGAATTGGAAATCCGCCCGGCGGCCCTGCACGCGATTGCCAAGAAGGCATTGGCGCGCAAGACCGGCGCGCGCGGCCTGCGTTCCATCCTGGAGCACGCTCTGCTCGACGTCATGTATGAATTGCCGAGCCAGCAAAATGTCGTGAAAGTCGTCATCGATGAAAATACGATCACGAATGGCGCCAAACCTTTGCTGATTTACAGTGAATCGCCGAAGGCAGCGGGCGAAAACTGAAAAATTTCCGGGCGCAAACACAACAAAGCTATTGAATCGCTGAGTTGAGGCGGTACAATCAATCTCAACAAAAGACGGCTTCAATCGAAAAGCCACTCGCGGCCGATGCTGTGAAGTGGCTTTTTTATTTGAATCGGCCGCTTTTGTAGAAACGGCTAGTATTCGTATCAAGTTAAAGTTTTTTTACTTGTAGAAAATTTTTATTGGGCCGGTCTTGTGATTCGAAGGTGTGCTCCCACATCGTCAACACGCTTTCTATAAGGTATGCCATGACAACTTCCAAATTGACCGAGCAAATGACGCTGCCCCTGCTGCCCCTGCGCGACGTGGTGGTGTTTCCGCATATGGTGATACCGCTGTTCGTCGGCCGCCCGAAATCCATCAAGGCGCTCGAGGCCGCCATGGAACAGGGTAAGAGCATCATGCTCGCAGCCCAAAAGGCTGCTGCCAAGGACGAACCCTCCGCCGCAGACATCTACGAGATCGGCTGCGTGGCAAATATTCTGCAAATGCTGAAGCTGCCCGATGGCACCGTGAAGGTGCTGGTCGAAGGCGCGCAGCGTGCACGCATCGACCACATCAACGACGATCCCAGCCATTTCATCGCCGATCTGACCCCGATCAATTCGGAAATCGGCGACGATTCCGAAGTCGAGGCGATGCGCCGCGCGATCGTCCAGCAGTTCGACCAATACGTCAAACTGAACAAGAAGATTCCGCCCGAGATTCTCGCATCGCTGGCCGGTATCGACGACGCCGGCCGCCTGGCCGACACCGTCGCCGCGCACCTGCCGCTGAAACTCGAGCAGAAGCAAGTCATCCTGGAGATCTTCAACGTCGCCAAGCGCCTGGAGCATCTGCTCGGCCAGCTGGAAGGCGAACTGGATATCCTGCAGGTCGAAAAGCGCATCCGCGGCCGCGTCAAGCGCCAGATGGAGAAATCGCAGCGCGAGTATTACCTGAACGAACAGGTCAAGGCCATCCAGAAGGAATTGGGCGAAGGCGAAGAGGGCGCGGACATCGAGGAGCTCGAGAAGAAAGTCATCGCCGCCAAGATGCCGAAGGAAGCGATGGAAAAGGCCCAGGCCGAGATCAAGAAGCTCAAGCTGATGTCGCCGATGTCGGCCGAAGCCACCGTCGTGCGCAACTACATCGACACGCTCGTTTCGCTGCCGTGGAAAAAGAAATCCAAGGTCACGATCGACCTGGAAAAGGCCCAGGAAGTGCTGGAAGCCGACCACTACGGCCTCGACAAGATCAAGGAACGCATCCTGGAATACCTCGCAGTGCAACAGCGCGTCGACAAGCTGAAAGCGCCGATCCTGTGCTTCGTGGGTCCTCCGGGCGTCGGTAAAACGTCGCTGGGCGAATCGATCGCCCGCGCGACGAACCGCAAGTACGTCCGCATGGCGCTGGGCGGCGTGCGCGACGAGGCCGAGATCCGCGGCCACCGCCGTACCTACATCGGCTCGATGCCGGGCAAGGTGCTGCAGTCGCTGGCCAAGGTCGGTGTGCGCAATCCGCTGTTCCTGCTGGACGAGATCGACAAGATGGGCGCGGATTTCCGCGGCGACCCGTCGTCGGCGCTGCTCGAAGTGCTGGATCCGGCCCAGAACCACACGTTCTCGGACCACTACGTCGAGGTGGACTTCGACCTGTCGGACGTGATGTTCGTCGCCACGTCGAACTCGTTCAACATTCCGCCGGCGCTGCTGGACCGGATGGAAGTGATCCGCCTGGCGGGTTACACGGAAGACGAGAAGACGAGCATCGCGCAGCGCTACCTGCTGCCGAAGCAGATCAAGGCGAACGGCCTGAAGGACGAAGAGATCAAGGTCGAAGAGGCCGCGATCCGCGACATCATCCGCTACTACACCCGGGAAGCCGGTGTGCGTTCGCTCGAGCGCGAAATCTCGAAGATCTGCCGCAAGGTCGTCAAGATGCTGCTGCTCAAGAAGGACAACAAGCGCGTCATCGTGTCGTCGAAGAACCTGGATAAATTCCTGGGCGTGCGCCGCTACGACTTCGGCGTGGCCGAGAAGGAAAACCAGGTCGGCCAGGTCGTGGGTCTCGCGTGGACGGAAGTCGGCGGCGACTTGCTGACGATCGAAGCCGTGCAGGTGCCGGGCAAGGGTGCCGTCATCCGCACCGGTACGCTGGGCGACGTGATGAAGGAATCGATCGAAGCCGCCCGCACCGTCGTGCGCAGCCGCGCGTCGCGCCTGGGCATCAAGGGCGAGGTGTTCGAGAAGACCGACATCCACATCCACGTGCCGGAAGGCGCGACGCCGAAGGACGGCCCGTCCGCCGGTATCGCGATGACGACGGCGCTGGTGTCGGTGTTCACCGGCATCCCGGTTCGCGCCGACGTGGCGATGACGGGCGAGATCACGTTGCGCGGCGAAGTCCTGCCGATCGGCGGCCTGAAGGAAAAACTGCTGGCGGCCCAGCGCGGCGGCATCAAGACCGTCCTGATCCCCGAGCAGAACGTGAAGGATCTCGCCGACATCCCGGACAACGTCAAGAACAAGCTCGAGATCGTGCCGGTGCGCTGGATCGAGAAGGTCCTGGAAGTGGCGCTGGAGCGTCAGCCGGAGGCGATCGTCGACGTGCCGGCGGTGACCTCCTCGGTGGCCGCCGCGACGACCGAAGGGCAGGGCGGCGTCGTCAAGCACTGAGCCTGACGCGCACCACGAAAACGGCACCTCGGGTGCCGTTTTTTATTGCCGGCTATTGCTCGTGCGTTACTTGACACAACGCATTGTCGGCTTGTTTAATACGCCCTTGCGGTTTTTTTGCCGACGTACAACGAGGGAAGAAAGTGAACAAAACTGAACTGATCGAAGAAATCGCGAAGTCCGCGGACCTGACCAAAGCTTCTGCGGCGCGCGCCCTCGATGCCATGATCAATGCCGTGACGGCCACGTTGAAGAACAACGACAGCGTGACCCTGGTCGGCTTCGGCACCTTCACCGTCGGCGAGCGCGCCGCGCGCACGGGCCGCGATCCGCGCACGAAGGAAGCCATCAAGATCAAGGCGGCCAAGGTCCCGAAATTTAAGGCTGGTAAAGCATTGAAAGATGCAGTAAACTAATGCCTCCGCTGCGCTGACACGCAGCAGGAAGCATCTGGCGGCGGGCCTTTCGGCGAGCCTGTCCAGTTGACGCAGTACCCAGTATTTCGTGGAGCGGTAGTTCAGTTGGTTAGAATACCGGCCTGTCACGCCGGGGGTCGCGGGTTCGAGTCCCGTCCGCTCCGCCACGAATCGCCAGCCTTGTCGGCTTCGATTTCGAGGTTGCGAAATACACGAATTTGGAGCGGTAGTTCAGTTGGTTAGAATACCGGCCTGTCACGCCGGGGGTCGCGGGTTCGAGCCCCGTCCGCTCCGCCAGATATAGAAAAACAGGCGAACCTCGGTTCGCCTTTTTTTTTAAGTTTTCGATAACGCATTTTCAACCTTGATTGGCTGACCATGTTTGAATTTATCCGTACTCACCAGCGCCTGATGCAGTTCCTGCTGCTGTTGCTGATCGTGCCGTCGTTCGTGCTGGTGGGGGTGAGCAGCTACAACAATCGCGGCAGCGGCGGCAATGATGGCGTGGCGACCGTGGACGGGAAAGCGATTACCCAGCAGGAGTGGGAGGCCGCCCAGCGCCGCCAGCTCGACCAGGCCCGCCAGATGATGGGCGACCGCTTCGACCAGAAGCTGTTCGATACGCCGGAAGCGAAGCAGGCCGTGCTCGACCAGCTCGTGGCCGAGCGCGCCATCAATGCCGAGATCGTGCGCAACCACCTGACCGTGGGCGACGCCGCGCTGCAAAAGGCGATCCTCGACATCCAGGCGTTCCGCAAGGAAGACGGCTCGTTCGACATGGACCGCTACAAGGCCGCGCTTGCCGCCCAGGGCATGACGCCGGAGATGTTCGACGCCCGCATGCGCCACGACTTGGCGGTGCAGCAGCTCGTCGGCTCCGTCGAGCAGACCGCGTTCGCGCCGCGTACCGTCGCCAACCGCCTGTCGGACATCAACTCCGAGGAGCGCGAGGTCCAGGAAATGTTGTTCCCGGCGGCGAACTACGTGTCGCAGGTCAAGGTTACGGATGACATGATCAAGGCGTACTACGACAAGAACGCCGCCCAGTTCCAGGTGCCGGCGACGATCAAGGCCGAATACGTCGTCTTCGACCCGTCCGCCGTCGAAAAACAGGTCAACGTGACGGATGCCGAAGTCGCCGACGCGTACAACAAGAACAAGGCGCGCTTCACCACGCCGGAAAAGCGTACTGCCAGCCACATCCTGATCAATGTGAAGAAGGGTGCCTCGGCCGCCGAAGACGCCGCCGCGAAGGCCAAGGCGCAAGCCATCCTCGACGAAGTGCGCAAGAACCCGAACGACTTCGCCAAGATCGCCAAGGCGCAGTCGCAGGACCCGGGCTCGGCCGAGCTGGGCGGCGACCTGGGCGTCGTGCAGAAGGGCGTGTTCGTCAAGCCCGTCGAAGATGCGATCTATGGCCTGAAGGAAGGCGAAGTCAGCGGCCTCGTGCGCTCGGAATTCGGCTACCACATCATCAAGATCACCAAGGTCGTGCCGGAGAGCCAGAAGTCGCTGGAAGACGCCAAGCCGGAAATCGTCGCCGAGCTGAAGAAGGCCAAGATGTCGGCCAAGTATTCGGAACTGGCCGAGACGTTCACGAACACCGTGTACGAGCAGTCGGACAGCCTGAAGCCGGTGGCGGACAAGCTGGGCCTGACCATCCAGACCGCCGACGGCCTGACCCCGACGCCGAACCCCGCGCTCGGTAATTCGCCGGTCAACAACCCGAAATTCCTGAAGGCGATCTTCTCCGACGACGCCGTGAAGAACAAGCACAACACGGAAGCCGTCGAAGTGGCGCCGAGTGTGCTGGTGTCCGGCCGCGTCGTGCAATACAAACCGGCGTCGAAGCGTCCGCTGGCCGACGTCGAAGCGCAGATCCGTCAGCGCGTCACGCAGGAAGAGGCGGCCAAGCTGGCACGCCAGGCCGGCGAAGCGAAGCTGGCGGCCGTCAAGGCGTCGGGCGACGCGGCCGGCTTCGGCGAGGCGAAGACCGTCACGCGTACGAAGCAGCCGCCGATCAACGAGACGGCCGCCATCGCCGTGCTGAAGGCCGACGTGAGCAAGCTGCCGGCGTATGTGGGCGTCGACATCCCGGGCCAGGGCTATGGCATCTACCGCATCGTCAAGGTGGGCCAGCCGGCACAGCCGGACGTGGCGCGCCGCAAGCAGGAGGCGGAACAGATCGGCCGCGCCATCGGCAATGGCGAGACCTATGGCTTCGTCGAAGCGCTGAAGCACAAGGCGAAGGCCAAGATCAACGTCAAGGCGGCGGACCTGGGCGCCAGGTCCGAATAAGCCGACGCGTCACGACAAAAAGCCCGGCCGCGCGAGCGGACCGGGCTTTTTGTTTGGGCCGAGCGGCCGTTACAATCGCCCTTCGATCAATCACGTTTGGGGATGCCATGGCCCTGGTCTGGACCGATGCGCTCGACACCGTCGACTGGAATGAACTTTCCGAGCTGTACCGCAAGGCGCCGCTGGGCGACAAACCGCCGGAGCGCCTCCGGACCGTGTTCTCGAACAGCATGTTCCGCCGCTTCGCGTACGAGGACGGGGTGCTGGTCGCCGCAGGCCGCGCGCTGGCCGACGGCTACGACTGCTCGTATATCTGCGACGTCGCGATCCTGCCGAGCCACCAGGGGCGCGGTCTCGGCAACGACCTTATTGCGCAACTGGTCGAGCTGTCGCGCGGGCACGCGAAGATCATCCTGTACGCGGTGCCCGGCAAGGAAGGCTTTTATGCGCGCCACGGCTTCCGGCGCATGACGACGGCGATGGCCGTGTTCGCGGACCCGGACAAGGCCGTGGCGCGCGGCTATCTTGAACCGTTTTGATAACCTATCTCGGTAGTCTCGAACTCGTAGGGTGGGCGGCCCCCGCCCACCAACCGTATGCGCCGCAGTAACGCATGGTGGGCACAGGGGTGCCCACCCTACTGGAACAGGCTCTAAATGGCCGACGGCGCGTGCAGGCGCTGCGCGGCCGCGAGGAAGTCGTCCTTCGAGATGCCCGGCAGCGTCAGCACCTGCGCATCCGGATACTGCGCGAAGTTGCGGTCGATCGAGCGCAGGTAGGCGGGATCGTAATGCTCCACGAGCAGCTGGTCCACCAGCTCCGGCATCCGCCCCGTGTTCGCGAGTTCGTGCCAGGCATCGATGCGCGCGCGGCCGTGCAGTTGCACGAGATGATCCAGCTGGGCGTTCAGCAGGGCCGGATCGGCGCAGAAGTGGTCGTAGTCTTCCATCAGCAGCTGCACGCGCAGCGGGCGCTCCAGCTGCAGCGCGATGCAGGGCGAGGCGCGCATGCGTTCCATGACCGCGTCCGGCACACGCAGGTTGCCCACCTTCTTGCTTTCCGATTCGACGAACACGGGCCGGGCCGGGTCGAAGCGCCGCAGCGTATCCCAGATGCGCGTCTCGAACATCTTCTGGCTCGGCTGCGGTTCGCCCGGCAAGTGGCCCAGCACGGAGCCGCGGTGCGCCGCGAGGCGTTCCAGGTCGAGCACCTGCGCGCCGACGGACGCCAGCGTCTCCAGCAGGCGGCTCTTGCCGCTGCCCGTCGTGCCGCAGACGACGCGGAACCCGAGCGGCGGCGGCGCGTCCAGCGCGGCCGCGACGTAGGCGCGATATGCCTTGTAGCCGCCGTCCAGCTGCACGACGGGCCAGCCGATCTTGGCGAAGATCAGCGCCATCGAGCCGCTGCGGTTGCCGCCGCGCCAGCAGTACACGAGGGGCTTCCAGTCCTTCGGTTTGTCGGCGAACAGCGTCTCGACGTAGTGCGCGATGTTGCGCGCGACGAGCGGGGCGCCGATCTTCTTGGCCTCGAACGCGCCCACCTGCTTGTAGGTCGTGCCGACGAGGATGCGCTGGGCGTCGTCCAGGGTGGGGCAATTGATGGCGCCCGGGATGCGGTCGAGCGCGAACTCGGACTCGCTGCGCGCGTCGATGATGGTGTCGAACTGGTCGAGCATGGGCAGGACGTCGTCGACGCCGAGGACTGCGGGGTATTTCATTATCGTTTTACGAGGGGCGCGAATTGCGGCCAGATGTTGTTGAGGATGGTCGGGTGCGCCGCCGCCAGCGGGTGCAGGCGGTCGGCCTGGAAGTTGGCCATGTTCTGCGCGACGCCGTCCAGCATGAACGGCACCAGCGGCACCTTGTACGTGCCGGCGAGTTCCTTGTACATGCGGGCGAAGCGCTCCGTGTAGGCGCGGCCGTAGTTGGGCGGCATGCGCATGCCGACGAGCAGGACTTTCGCGCGGTTCTGCTGCGCCAGCCGGATCATCGTGCGCAGATTGTCTTCCGCGGCCGGCACCGGCAGGCCGCGCAAGCCGTCGTTGGCGCCCAGTTCCAGCACGACGACGTCCGGCTTGTGCTGCCGCAGCAGCGCGGGCAGGCGGGTGCGGCCGCCGCTCGTCGTCTCGCCGCTGATGCTGGCGTTGACGACGCGGGCGTCGATGTTCTCGCGCTTCAGGCGCTGTTCGAGCAGGGCGACCCAGCCCGTGCCGCGCGCGAGGCCGTATTCGGCCGACAGGCTGTCGCCCACCACGAGCACGGTTTTTGGGGCAGAATAGGCGCTTCCCGGCGCGGCGATCGCAAGGACCGCGATGGCCACGATCGTCCATTTCCTGAGTAGAGCAAGCATGCGTGATATTCCCGAGGCGTCAAAAGGCGGTGCAGGACAAGGCGGCACGGGCAGGCCCGCGATCGAAGTCGCCGGCCTGTCCAAGCGCGTGGCGGATGCCAGCGGCGAGCTTACCATCCTGCACGACGTGGATTTTACCGTGCAACCGGCCGAGACGCTCGCCCTCGTCGGCGCCTCCGGGTCCGGCAAGTCCACCTTGCTGGGCCTGCTGGCGGGTCTCGACACGCCGTCCTCGGGCAAGGTCGTGCTCGACGGCACGGACATCTTCGCCCTCGACGAGGACGGCCGCGCCGCGTTCCGCAAGGCCAGGCTGGGTTTCGTGTTCCAGTCGTTCCAGCTGCTCGCGCACCTGAACGCGCTGGAAAACGTGATGCTGCCGCTGGAGTTGCGCGGCGACGGCGACGCGCGCGCGAAGGCCGAGGCGATGCTCGGCCGCGTGGGACTGGGCAGCCGCCTGCGCCACTATCCCAAGTACCTGTCGGGCGGGGAACAGCAGCGCGTCGCGCTCGCCCGCGCCTTCGTCACGGAACCGCCGCTGCTGTTCGCCGACGAGCCCACCGGCAGCCTCGACGCCGCCACCGGCGAAGCCGTCATCCGCCTGATGTTCGACCTGAACCGCGAGCGGGGTTCCACGCTCGTGCTCGTCACCCACGACCCCGCCATGGCCGCGCGCTGCGGCCGCATCCTCACCATTTCGGCCGGCCGGCTCGTCGCCTGATTGCGTTGTCCGGTGTGCGCGTGCCGATGCACGCCGCATTTCTGCGCTCGACTGACTCTTCTCAAGCCGGATTCGTTTGCAAATTTGACAATGGACTCCCGTTCGCCCCGACGATGGGGCGTGTTGCCGTAGCAACCTTCTGGAGGATGTCGACATGACCAAGCGATTCCGCAATCGCGTGCAACAACTCGCCGCAGCCGCCGCATTCCTGTGCGTGACCCATGCGCAGGCCGCTCCCATCAACCTGCCCATCGTCAGCGACAGCACCTGGCGCAGCACCAGCGTCGCGCCGGGCGACTGGACCGCCATCAATTTCGACGACAGCGCGTGGGACCACGCGTACGCGCCATATCCGAACGGCGTCACCACGCCTGCCGACATCGTCGGCGGGCCGACGGCGGCCCAGCTGATGTGGGATTGGCCCCGCCCGGGCGTGCCGGACGGCCAGAACGGTCCGAACGAGGCCTGGTTCCGCTACACGTTCGATCTCGCGCTGACGCCGGACGCGCTGCCGGTGCTCGCGCAGGCGCTCGTCATCGCCGACGACGAGTTCGAGATGTTCGTGAACGGCATCCGGTACGACTTCGGGCGCTCGACGGCGCTGTCCGACAACAAGCGCGCCAATGGCCAGCCGAACCCGCTGCTGGCCGACTTCACGAGCCTGCTGCGCAACGGCACCAACGTCCTCGCGATCCACGCGGCGGACGGTTCGCTGGCCGTGCCGCACGACCAGCTCTACGAGTTCGTCTTCTTCGACGGCCGGATCCGGACGGTGCCCGAGCCGGGCTCGGTGCTGCTGCTGTTGTCCGGTTGCGTGCTCATGACCGGCACCCTGGCACGCCGGCGGCGGGGCCGCTAAGCGCGGCGGCGCCGGGCCGGTGCCGCGTGCGGACGCTCAGGTGCGACAGGCGTCCTCGACGAGGGCATTGAGCTCGGCGCGGATCGCGCGCGGCAGCTCGCCTGCCGTCAGCCCGACGGGCCCGGCGCCGCTCGCGACCAGCCGGTCCGCGGCCGCGCCGTGCAGCCAGACGCCCGCCAGCGCCGCTTCCCACGCGGGCCAGCCCTGGCTCAGCAAGGTGCCGATCAAGCCCGCGAGCACGTCGCCCGTGCCGCCGGTGGCGAGGCCGGGATTGCCGGTCGTATTGATCGCCACTTCGCCGTCCGGACGCGCGATGACGCTGCCCGCGCCCTTCAGCAGGACGACGGCATCCAGGCGCTGCGCCAGCTCGCGCGCATTCTCCAGGCGGTCGGCCTGGACGACGGCGGCCGTCACGCCCAGCAGGCGCGCCGCTTCCAGCGGGTGCGGGGTCAGCACGGTGGCGCCGTCGTGGGCGGTCAGGCGCGCGGCCAGGTCGGGGCTGGCCGCGCACAGGTTCAGCGCGTCCGCATCGACCAGCAGCGGCCCCGTGCCGTCGACGACCTTCGACAGCAAATGCGTGGCGCCCGCCGATTCGCCCATGCCCGGGCCGGCGACGACGGTGCGGCCGTCGAACGCGAAGCCGGCGCCGTCGCGGAACATGATCTCGGGCTGCAGGGGATCGAGGCCCGGCCCCGGATCGACGGCGGCCACGAACACGCGGCCCGCACCGGCATACAGCGCGGCGCGCGCGGCCAGGATGCCCGCGCCGGCCATCCCGCGCGCGCCGCCCAGCACGGCCACGTCGCCGAAGCTGCCCTTGTGCGAATTGCGGCGGCGCGGCGCCAGCAGACCGGCGAACAGCGCGGGCGCGTTGAGCCGCGCGTGCGCCACCTCCATGTGCAGGGTGGCGGTGCCGAGGCGGTTGACGTGGACGCGGCCCGCGTGGTCGCAGCCGTCGCCCGTGTGCAGGCCCGGCTTGTTGCCGAGGAAGGTGATCGTGTGCGTGGCGCGCACGGCGACGCCGTCCGGGCCGACGACGCCGCCGGTGTCGGCATCGAGGCCGCTCGGCACGTCCAGCGCCAGCACGGGGCATGCTATGCCGTGCGAGCGTTCGACCAGCTCGCGCGCGCGTCCCGCGAGCGCTCGCGCGAGGCCGATGCCGAACAGGCCGTCGACGACGAGGCAGCAGCCATGGGCGTCGTCGATGCCTTCCACGAAGCGGGCGCGGCTGGCCTGCGCGCGCTCGAGCGCGCGTTGCGCCTCCGGCGACGGCGCCGCGCCCGCCAGGTGCACGACGTCGACACAGGCACCCAGGTTGGCCAGGTTTGCCGCGACTTCGAGCGCGTCGCCGCCATTGTTGCCGGGCCCGGCCAGCACGAGGATGCGCCCCGTCGGCAGGCCGCCCAGCACTTCGAGCGCATAGGTGGAGGCGGCCTCGCCCGCGCGCTGCATCAACGCGCCGGGCGGAAGCTGCGCTTGCGCGGCCTGTTCGATGGCGCGGATCTGCGCGACGCTGTAGAGGGGTTTGTCCATGCGGGCTCCAAAGACGAGGGTGTTCCAAAAGCGTGCATTTTGCCAAATTCACGGCGGGGCGCGACTACAATAGCCGCTGGCTTGACTATACGAGGAAAACCGATGGATTGGCAGTTCTGGATCGACCGCGGCGGCACCTTCACGGACATCGTGGCCCGCCGGCCGGACGGCAACCTCGTCACGCACAAGCTGCTGTCGGAAAATCCGGAGCAATACCGCGACGCGGCCGTCGCCGGTATCCGCCACCTGCTCGGGCTGGCGCCGGGCGCCGCGATCCCGGCCGGACAGGTGGACGCCGTCAAGATGGGCACGACGGTCGCGACGAACGCGCTGCTCGAGCGCAAGGGCGAGCCGACCGTGCTCGCCATCACGAAAGGCTTCCGCGACGCCCTGCGCATCGCCTACCAGAACCGGCCGCGCCTGTTCGACCGCCACATCGTGCTGCCGGAGCTGCTGTACGGACGCGTCGTCGAGATCGACGAACGCATGGGCGCGCACGGCGACGTCGTCACGCCGCTGGACGAGGCGGCCGCGCGGCGCGACCTGCAGGCCGCGTACGATGCCGGCATCCGCGCGTTGGCCATCGTGTTCATGCACGGCTACCGTCACCACGCGCACGAGGACGCGGTGGCGCGCATCGCGCGCGACATCGGCTTTACGCAAGTCTCGGTCTCGCACGAAGCGAGCCCGCTGATGAAGCTCGTGGCGCGCGGCGACACGACCGTCGTCGACGCCTACCTGTCGCCGATCCTGCGCCGCTACGTCGACCAGGTGGCGGCCGAACTGCCTGGTGTGCACCTGCAGTTCATGCAGTCCAGCGGCGCGCTGACGGACGCGCGCGCGTTCCAGGGCAAGGACAGCATCCTGTCCGGCCCCGCGGGGGGCATCGTCGGTATGGTGCGCGCGAGCCGCCTGGCCGGCTTCGAGCGCATCATCGGCTTCGACATGGGGGGCACGTCGACGGACGTCTCGCACTTCGCCGGCGAATTCGAGCGCGCGTTCGAGACCCAGGTGGCGGGCGTGCGCATGCGCTCGCCGATGATGAGCATCCACACCGTCGCGGCGGGCGGCGGCTCCATCCTGCACTTCGACGGCAGCCGCTACCGCGTCGGGCCGGACAGCGCCGGCGCGAACCCGGGGCCGGCGAGCTACCGGCGCGGCGGGCCGCTGGCCGTCACCGACTGCAACGTCATGCTGGGCAAGATCCAGCCCCGGCACTTCCCGCACCTGTTCGGCCCGGGCGGGGACCAGCCGCTCGACGCCGACGCCGTGCGCGCCGGCTTCGCGGCGCTGGCCGGCGACGTCGAACGCGCGACCGGCACGCGGCCCGCGCCGGAAGCGGTGGCCGAGGGGTTCATCCGCATCGCCGTGGGCAATATGGCCAACGCGATCAAGCAGATCTCGGTGCAGCGCGGCCACGACGTGACGGATTACACGCTCACGAGCTTCGGCGGCGCCGGAGGGCAGCACGCCTGCCTCGTGGCGGACGCGCTGGGCATGAAGACGGTGTTCATCCATTCGCTGGCGGGCGTGCTGTCCGCGTACGGCATGGGCCTCGCGGACCAGGGTGCGTTGCGCGAGCGGGCCGTCGAGCGCCGGCTCGACGACCTCGACGCCGGCGCGCTGGCGGCCGAACTCGACGCGCTGGCCGCCGCGGCGCGGGACGAGCTGCTGGCGCAGGGCGTGCCGCCCGAGCGCATCGACTTGCTGCGCCGCGTGCACCTGCGCTACGAGGGCACGGACGCCGCCATCGTCGTGACGGACGGCGACCGCGCGCAGCTGCGGGCCCGGTTCGAAGAGGCGTACCGGCGGCGCTTTTCCTTCCTCATGCCGGGCAAGGCGCTCGTCGTGGAGGCCGTGTCGGTGGAGGCGCTGGGGCGCGCCGACGCGCCGCCCGGGCAGCCGGCGGCGGGCACGCCCCGCACGGGGACGCCGGCGCCGTTCGAGATTGTCCCGATGTACGCCGACGGCGCCTGGCGCGACACGGGCCTGTTCCGGCGCCAGGACATCGCGCCGGGCCACGTCGTCGCCGGCCCGGCCATCATCGCGGAAGCGAATGCGACGACGGTCGTCGAACCGGGCTGGCAGGCCGAGGTCACGCCGCACAACCACCTCGTGCTGCGCCGCGTCACGGCGCCGCCGCCGCGGCATGCGATCGGCACGACTGTCGATCCGGTGATGCTGGAGATCTTCAACAACCTGTTCATGTCCATCGCCGAGCAGATGGGCCTGCGCCTGCAGAACACGGCGTACTCCGTCAACATCAAGGAGCGTCTCGACTTCTCCTGCGCGATCTTCGACGCGGACGGCAACCTCGTCGCCAACGCGCCGCACATGCCCGTGCACCTGGGGTCGATGGGGGAAAGCATCAAGGCCGTGATGCGCAAGAACGCGGGCACGATGCAGCCCGGCGACGTCTACGTGCTGAACGACCCGTACAACGGCGGCACGCACTTGCCGGACGTGACGGTGATCTCGCCCGTGTTCGACGCGGCCGGCGGCACGATCCTGTTCTACGTGGGATCGCGCGGCCACCACGCGGACATCGGCGGCACGACGCCGGGCTCGATGCCGCCGGATTCCGCGCACATCGAGGAAGAGGGCGTCCTGATCGACAACTTCAAGCTCGTGGAGGGCGCGGTCGGCGTGCTGCGCGAGGTCGACGCACGGGCGCTGCTGGCCGGCGCGCGCTGGCCGGCGCGCAATCCGGACCAGAACCTGGCGGACCTGCGCGCCCAGGTGGCGGCGAACCAGAAGGGCGTCGAGGAATTGCGCAAGATGGTCGCGCACTTCGGCCTGCCCGTCGTGCGAGCGTACATGGGGCATGTGCAGGACAATGCCGAGGAAGCGGTGCGACGCGTGATCACGGCCCTGTCGGACGGGCATTTCGTCAATGAACTCGACAACGGCGCGCGCATCGAGGTCGCCATCCGCGTCGACCGCGCGGCGCGCAGCGCGGAGATCGATTTTACGGGCACCTCCGCCCAGCTCCCGAACAACTTCAACGCGCCGTCCGCCGTGTGCATGGCGGCCGTACTGTACGTGTTCCGCACGCTCGTCGACGACGAGATCCCGCTGAACGCTGGCTGCCTGAAGCCGCTGAAGGTGATCATTCCGCCGGGATCGATGCTCAATCCGCATTATCCGGCGTCCGTCGTCTCCGGCAACGTGGAGACGTCGACGTGCATCACGAACGCGCTGTACGGGGCGCTCGGGGTGATGGCGGCGGCGCAGGGCACGATGAACAACTTCACGTTCGGGAGCGCGCGCTACCAGTACTACGAGACGATCTCCGGCGGCTCCGGCGCGGGACCCGGTTTCGACGGCACGGACGTCGTGCAGACGAACATGACGAACTCGCGCCTCACGGACCCGGAAATCCTGGAATTCCGCTTCCCGGTGCGGCTGGACAGCTATGCGATCCGTCCCGGTTCCGGCGGGGCCGGGCGCTGGCACGGGGGCAACGGCGGCGTGCGCCGGATCCGCTTCCTGGAGCCGATGACGGCCGCGATCCTGTCCAACAACCGCGTGCACGCGCCGTTCGGCATGGCCGGCGGCGCGCCGGGCGCGCGCGGGCGCAACACCGTCGAGCGGGCCGACGGGCGCGTCGAGGAACTGGGCCACATCGGCAAGGTGGAGATGGGGGCCGGCGACGTGTTCGTGATCGAGACGCCGGGCGGGGGCGGGTACGGCCCCCCGTGACCGCGGCGCTTACGTGGAGATGCCGTACTTGCGCTTGGCCGCCGCCATCTCCGCGTCCAGCGCGGCCAGGCGCGGGTGCGCCGGGTCGAGCGCCCGGATGTGTTCCAGCTGTTCTTCCGACAGCGCGGCGAGCGGGTGGTCCCAGCCCATCTCCATGATCTGGCGGAGCACGCCGCCGACGACGGCGATCATCACCTGCAGGTTGTTCGGCGCCATGTGCAGCGCTTCCAGCAGGGTCTGGACGGCGCCGCGCACGTCCCCCATGTTGCGCTTCTCGTCCGCCACGCCGAGCAGGATCTGGGCCTGGGCGCGCAACTGCTTGCCCATGCCGTCCGCCAGGTCGGGCCGGCCGGCACGCACGAACACGTTCAGCGCCTGCTGGGCGGAAAGCGCGTCGTCGCCGTTCAGCGCGCCCAGCACGACTTCGGCCGCCTCGTCGTCCAGGCGGTGCGCGAGGCAGGATTGCGCGAGGCCGACGCGCATGGTCGGCGACAGCGCGCCGCCCGCGCGCACGGCGCCCACGGCCTGCTTGAGTTCCTTGACGGCGGCCGCGCCGTCGCCGGCCGCGTCGTGCAGCAGCGCCACCGAGATCGACCGGCAGGCATCCGCCGCCGGCGTGCCGCGTAGCGAACGTTCGAGGTCGCGCACGACGGTCGACGCGGCGGCCGGATCGCCCTTGACGACGAGCGCCCGGACGAGGTTGACGTGGTCCTCGGGATTGCGGAATTCCGAGTAGCGCGAGCGCGTGACGACCTGGCGGAACGATTTTTCGGCGCCGTCCGCGTCGCCCGTCTCCAGCGCCACTTCGCCGAGCCGGCGCAGGCGGCGCACCACGTAGGGCGAGATCGCGACGGCGTTTTCCAGCGTCTTCTTGGCCAGGGCCGCGTCGCCCATCTCCTGCTGGCATCGGGCGAGCAGGTCGTAGGCGGCCATCAGCCGCGGGTTGTCCGCGACGATGCGTTCGAGCAGGGGAATCGCCTCGTCCATGCGGCCCAGGGCGGCGACGGCGCGCGCGAGCCCGAGCCGCGCCCAGCCCACGGGTTTCGCGGCCAGCACGTCGCGGTACACGGTTTCGGCCAGTTCGTATTCCTTCAGCGACGCGTGCAGTTCGGCGCGCAGCCGGGCGAAGTCGAGGGCGTACCCCGGGCGCGTGCGGGCCGATTCGATGGCGGCGTCGATCGCTTCGCGCGGCCGCGCCTGGGCGATCAGCTGGTAGACGGGGAGCAGCGCGGCGCGGCGCGCGACGGCCTTCTGGATGCGTTCGTGCAGGACCTGGACCGTGAAGGGTTTCAGGATGTAGTCCGTCGGCGTCAGTTCGGCCGCGCTGACGACCTTGCCGTACGTGCCTTCCGCCGTCAGCATGATGAAGATGGCCCAGGGCGGGATGATGCGGTGGTGGCGCAGGTCCTCGAGCAGTTGCTGGCCGTCCTGGCCTTCGCCGCTCGTCGTCCCGCTGCCGAGTTCATACTCGCACAGGATGATGTCGAAGGACTTGCGGCCGAGCGCCTTGATCGCGGTGCTCGCGTTCACCGCCGATTCGACGCGCGTGACGCCGGATTGGGCGAGCATGTTCTGCAGGTTCGCGCGCACGCCGGGGTTGGGGTCGACGATCAGTACGCTCAGCTGAGCGCCCAACTGATTGTTCGGCAAGGTGCCGGTCTGGCTGGATGAGCTATTTTCTGGCATGCGTGTCGGTATCCGTCGGGCCCTATTTCAGCACTACGATACCGGTAAGCTGAAAGGTCGGCAACTTTTCGCCACCGGTGCGTGGCGGGCGGGAGACCAGGAGGGGGCCGACGCTGTATAATACCGGGCTTCTTTCACCCGCAGCCACGCTGCATCAACCGACTTTCAAGCCATGTTGATTCTGCCGGGTTCCAACGCCCTTTCCGCCTTCCGTAGCCAACGCCTCCTCGCGCAACTGCAAGCCGTCGCCCCGACGATTGCCGGCGTGTCGGCGCGCTACTACCACTTCATCGACGCCAGTGTGCCCCTCACCACGGAGGACACCGAGCGCCTGACGGCCATGCTCACCTATGGCGAGCCCGTGCCGGCAACGCAGTACGAGGGCGTGACCGAGGAATTCTTCGTGATCCCGCGCCTGGGGACGATTTCCCCGTGGGCGTCGAAGGCCACCGACATCGCCCACAACTGCGGCATGGCGCACATCCACCGCGTCGAGCGCGGCGTCGCCTTCCAGGTCGTCCTGAAGGGCGGGATCCTCGGCACGGGCTTCGGCGCGCCGAAGAAGCTGGCCGGGAACGAAGTGGCGGCCGTCGCCGCGTTGCTGCACGACCGCATGACGGAAACGGTGCTGCGCAGCGCGGACCAGGCGCAGGCCCTGTTCACGGACCTGGAGAGCCGCCCGTTGGACCAGATCGACGTGCTGGGCCGGGGCCGCGCCGCCCTCGTGGAGGCGAACGGCACGATGGGCCTGGCGCTGGCCGAGGACGAGATCGACTATCTGTTCGACGCATTCTCGCGCGCCCAGCGCAACCCGACGGACGTCGAGCTGATGATGTTCGCACAGGCGAACTCGGAGCACTGCCGCCACAAGATCTTCAACGCCGAGTGGACCATCGACGGCGCGAAACAGGACAAGTCCCTGTTCCAGATGATCAAGAACACGCACCAGCTGCAGCCGAAGGGCACGATCGTCGCGTACAGCGACAACTCGGCGATCATGGAAGGCGCCGAGGCGATGCGCTTCTTCCCGCAGGCCGGCAGCCAGGCCTATGCGCCGGTGACGCAGCTGACGCACACGCTGATGAAGGTCGAGACCCACAACCACCCGACGGCGATCTCCCCGTTCCCGGGCGCCTCGACGGGCGCCGGCGGCGAGATCCGCGACGAGGGCGCGACGGGCCGCGGCGCCAAGCCGAAGGCGGGCCTCACCGGCTTCACCGTGTCGAACCTGTATTTGCCGGATGCCGTGCAGCCGTGGGAAAACGCGGCCGACGTGAATTCCGCCGACAAGGCGGGCGCCGACAAGGTCTACGGCAAGCCGGAACGCATCGCGTCGCCGCTGCAGATCATGGTCGAGGGCCCGCTGGGCGGCGCCGCGTTCAACAATGAATTCGGCCGTCCCAACCTCGGCGGCTATTTCCGCGTCTACGAGCAGAACGTGGGACCGACCGCCATCGGCGCGAACACGGTGTACGGCTACCATAAGCCGATCATGATCGCGGGCGGCATCGGCAATATCTCGAACGAGCACACGCACAAGAACGACATCCCGGTGGGCAGCCTGCTGCTGCAGCTGGGCGGACCGGGCATGCGCATCGGCATGGCCGGCGCGGCCGCGTCGTCGATGGCGACCGGTACCAACACGGCCGACCTGGACTTCGACTCGGTCCAGCGCGGCAACCCGGAGATGGAACGCCGCGCGCAGGAAGTCATCAACAGCTGCTGGCAGCTGGGCGCCGCGAACCCGATCATCTCGATCCACGACGTGGGCGCGGGCGGCATCTCGAACGCCTTCCCGGAAATCACGAACGACGCCAAGCGCGGCGCCACGTTCGACCTGCGCAAGGTGCCGCTGGAAGAAAGCGGCATGTCGCCCAAGGAAATCTGGAGCAACGAGTCGCAGGAGCGCTACGTGCTGGCCATCGCGCCGGACGACCTGGCGCGCTTCGCCGCCATCTGCGAACGCGAGCGCTGCCCGTTCGCGGCCGTGGGCGTCGCGACGGAAGAGCGCCAGCTGCGCCTCATCGACCCCATTACAAACACGTCGCCGGTCGACATGCCGATGGACGTCCTGCTCGGCAAGCCGCCGAAGATGCACCGCAACGTCGAGCACGTGACCAACGCGTTCAAGCCTGTCGACGTGACGGGCCTCGACCTGGAAGAAGTGGCGCGCCGCGTGCTGCTGCTGCCGACCGTGGCCGACAAGTCGTTCCTGATCACCATCGGCGACCGCACCGTCGGCGGCATGAGCGTGCGCGACCAGATGGTCGGCCCGTGGCAGGTGCCGGTGGCCGACTGCGCCGTCACGACGCTGAGCTTCGAAGGCTACAAGGGGGAAGCGATGGCGATGGGCGAGCGCACGCCGGTCGCCGTCATCGACGCCGCCGCGTCGGGCCGCATGGCCGTCGGCGAGGCCATCACGAACATCGCGGCCGCCCCGATCGCCGACATCTCGGCCATCAAGCTGTCCGCCAACTGGATGGCCGCGTGCGGCCAGCCGGGCCAGGACGCGGCGCTGTACGACACGGTGAAAGCCGTCGGCATGGAGCTGTGCCCGGCGCTGGGCGTGTCGATCCCTGTTGGCAAGGACTCCCTGTCGATGCGCACAACATGGAAAGACGGCGGGAACGACGACGGCGAGGGCAAGGCGGTGGTGTCGCCGGTGTCGCTGATCGTGTCGAGCTTCGCGCCCGTCACCGACGTACGCAAGACGCTCACGCCGCAGCTGCGCACGGACCTGGGCGACACGTCGCTGATCCTCATCGACCTGGGCCGCGGCAAGAACCGCCTCGGCGCATCGAGCCTCGCGCAGGTCACGCAGCAGCTGGGCAACGACACGCCGGACGTCGACAACGCGGCCGACCTGAAGGCCTTCTTCGGTGCGATCCAGAAGCTCAACGGCGACGGCAAGCTGCTGGCCTACCACGACCGCTCGGACGGCGGCCTGTACGCCACGCTGTGCGAGATGGCGTTCGCGGGCCGCGCCGGCGTCTCCGTCAACCTCGACATCCTGACGATGGAAGGCGAGCACGCGTCCGACCACGGCGACGCCAAGAACTGGGCGAGCCAGGTGGGCGAGCGCCGCAACGACCTGACCTTGCGCGCGCTGTTCAACGAAGAGCTGGGCGCCGTCGTGCAGGTGAAGACGGCCGAGAAGTCGGACGTCATGAACGTGCTGCGCTCGTTCGACCTGGGCGCCTGCAGCCATATCATCGGCAAGGTGAACGACCGCGGCGTCGTCGAATTCACGCGCGACACGAAGGTCATCTACAGCAAGCGCCGCAGCGAATTGCACCGCCTGTGGAGCGAGACGAGCTGGCGCATCGCGCGCCTGCGCGACAATCCGGCTTGCGCGGACCAGGAATACGACCGCCTGCTGGACGAGCAGGACCCGGGCTTCACGCCCAAGCTGGTGCACGACACGACCGTCAACATCGCGGCGCCGTTCATCGCGACGGGCGCGCGTCCGGCCGTGGCGATCCTGCGCGAGCAGGGCGTCAACTCGCACATCGAGACGGCATGGGCGATGCACCAGGCGGGCTTCGACGCCGTCGACGTGCACATGAGCGACCTGATCGCCGGCCGCGCGACGCTGGGCGACTTCCAGGGCTTGATCGCCGTCGGCGGCTTCTCGTACGGCGACGTGCTGGGCGCCGGCGAAGGCTGGGCCAAGACGATCCTGTTCAACGCCGAGCTGAAGGCCGCGTTCGCGCAATTCTTCGGCCGCGGCGACACGTTCGGCCTGGGCGTCTGCAACGGCTGCCAGATGATGAGCAACCTGAAGTCCATCATCCCGGGTGCCGAGGCGTGGCCGAAGTTCACCCGCAACAAGTCGGAACAGTTCGAAGCCCGCTTCGGCATGGTCGAGGTGATGGATTCGCCGTCGATCTTCTTCCAGGACCTCGCGGGCACGCACGCGCCGCTGGCGATCGCGCACGGCGAAGGCTTCGCGGACTTCTCGCAGACGGGCGATTTGTCCAAGGTCGTCAAGGCGCTGCGCTACATCGACAATCGCGGCGCCGCGACCGAGGTGTATCCGTTCAACCCGAACGGCTCGCCGGAAGGCCTGACGGCCGTGACGACGCCGGACGGACGCTTCACCGTCATGATGCCGCACGCGGAGCGGGTGGCGCGTACGGTGACCATGTCGTGGCATCCGGATGGCTGGGGCGAGGAGTCGCCGTGGGCGCGGATGTTCCAGAATGCGCGGAAGTGGGTGGGCTGAGTCCAATTCGTCGGTCTGCCTGAAGCGCTCCCGAGGGGGCGCTTTTTTTTGAAACCGCGGCCGCGTGCTCGTGGCGCTTGGAGGCCCGGGCGCTTTCGGTTATCGTTGTTTCGCCATGTTGTCCGCAGTCACCGATAGCACCTTGGACCGTGTTTCGCTCGCGTGCGCCGCGTCAAGAGAGTACGAAAGGTATTTGACTTGCGGTAATTACATGTCTACCATCATCAAGTTGCATTGACGCAATGTTTATGAGGAGACATATATGAATATTTATCTCGTGGGTCATGGGGCCTGGAACACGCAGGAAGGCTGGTTCACGGTCCCGGCCGGCGTCACGATCCACTTTTATTGCAAGCACCAGAAGAAGTTCGACAGCAGCTGGGAATGGCCGCTGAAGGAGGGGCAGGAGCCCGTGCACCGCGACTATGTTCACCAGGTATGCCGGCCGGGCGAGCGTTGCATCGATTATTGGCTGACCTATCCCGGCGGCATCAGCTCGACCGCCAACTTCAAGGAAATGCACCCGATCAAGGCGCCGGCCTATATCGGCGCCAATATGCACGATGGCGGCTTCTACGCCGTCAAGGAACGCTCCGAAGACGCGTGGTATGCACGCCTGTCGTGCATCGCCGATTCGCTCGCCCAGCCGTGCGACCTGCACTGGTTCGCGTGCCGCGACGAGATGTCGCCGGTCACGATCGGCGTGGACGACCTGTATCGCGAAGCGAACAGCTACCCCGGCAAGCAGCTCCAGCGCAAGCTCTGAGGATCACGCGGCCAGCCAGGCGGCGAGCGCCAGCCCCGCCGGCACGGTCTGCACGAACAGGATGCGCCGCGACGCGGTCGCGGCGCCCCACACGCCCGCGATCGCGACGCAGACGAGCCCGAAGATGACGAAGGCGCGACCGATGTGCGCGTCCGGATGCAGCAATCCCACCGCCAGCATCGCCACCAGGAAGCCGTTGTAGCAGCCCTGGTTGGACATCAGCGCGGCCAGCGCGTCCACCTGGCCTTCCTTGATGCCGAACACCTTCCTGCCGCGGGTGCGGAACAGGACGGTTTCGATCAGCACGATGTAGACGTGGATGGCGATGACGACGGCGGTGAGGACGGTGGCGATCAGCAGCATGGACATTCCAGAAAGTACGATGAATGTACTCTACCGTATCCGGGCGCGCCTGTGGGACTCCGAGTGCCCGCCGACGCGCGCGAACTTCGCGTTCATGTCGGCAAAGGTCAACCGGGTATCGATCGTCCGGTACACGCGCATCGGCCGTCCGTCCGGACGCGGCTCGTAGCTGCCGTCGTCCGCGATGCGCGGGGTGGGGCGGACGTCGTAGGCGCTCGACGCGCTGTCCGGGTCGAACGAGGACTGCAGCGCCGTGAGGGTGACGAGCGGGCTGTCGCCAAGGATATAGGTTTCACCCAAGCCACCCCGCATGAGTGCGTCGACGCGCGCCAGTTGCCGCAACAGGAAGGTGCCGAGCCGGCCGGCGCCGCGCAGGCCGGCCGCGAGTTCGGCGTGGCTGACGATGAGTTGGCGGTAGACATTGCGCGGCACCTGCCAGATCTCGACGTCGCTGCGGTTGAAGATCCACTGCGCAGCCACCGGGTCGATCGTGAAGTTGTATTCCGCGTCGCGGCGCGGCGGCACGCCCGGCAGCATGTCGTCGTGTTCCCGTCCGCCGATCCACACGAGCTTCAGCCTGCCGCCGATGCGGGGCTCGAGCATCAACGCCGCGGCAAGGTCCGTCAGGCCCGCGCCGGCGGCATAGTAGAGCGGCAGGCGGGTATCCGTCCGCAACGCCTCGGCGACGATGCGGCGAGCCGCCTCGTTCATCGCGGGCGCTTCACCCTTCGACAACGCGCCGTTGCGGCCCGGTACGACGGGCGGTCGGCGCGCCAGGTTCATCGCCGCATAGAGCGCACGCACCTTCGCCACGGCGTTGTCCGGCTGGCGCGCCGACCTGTCGAGGAAGTCGCCCGGGTGGATGTGGGAGCCGATCACGAACGGAATCTCGACCGACGGCGAGGCCAGGTGATGGGCCAGCTGGAACAGGCCGTCGGGATCCCCGGAGAAATCGTTGTCGACGATGACCCGCTGGCGCGGCGCCGCGGTCAGCGCCAGGGCGAAGCACGGCCTGCCGAGCGTTGCCGCGGCATGGCCCGCGCACAAGAGGGCCCTGCGGCCGGCCGACGGCCCGTTGGCTCCAGGCATGCCGTCAGCGCATCAGCTTGTCCAGCTCCGGCTGCATTTCACGCTGCCAGATCTTGTAGCCGTCCCCGTTCGGGTGCAGCAGGTCGGGGAAGATGGTCTTCGACAGCGTGCCGTCCGGCGCCAGGAACGCCTTGCCGATGTTGAGGAAGAACACGTGCTTGCCGTCGGCCAGCTTGGGCAGCATCGCATTGACCTTTTCGTTGTTCAGACGCAGGGCATCGTCAGGCTTTTCGCCGCGCGGGAAGATCGCCAGGAGCAGGATCTTGGTGTGCGGCAGGTGCTTCTCGATTTCCTGGATGTCGCGCTTGATGCCGGCATAGATCGTCTCGGGTGCGTCCTGGCGCAGGCCGGTATTGTTCGTGCCGATCATCATGACGGCGACTTTCGGCGCGATGCCGTCGATCTCGCCATGCTGCAGGCGCCACAGGACGTTTTCCGTGCGGTCGCCGCCATAGCCCAGGTTCAACGCATGGTACTTGCCCCAGAACTGGTCCCACAGCGCCTTGTCGTCCTTTTCCCAGTTATGGGTGATGGAGTCGCCGATGAACACCAGGTCGGTCGGCTCGCCGGCGGCCTTGCGGCGCGCGATCTCCGCCAGTTTTTCCTTGTGGCGCGGCATCCACCAGTCGAGCGACCACGATTCGTTCAGCGGCGACGGCGTCACGCTGACGGTGCGGTAGTCCGGGCACGTCGCGTTCGGCTTGCCGGCCTTGTCGATGCGGATGTTGGCGATCTCGACGTCGCCTTCGCCCGTGCCGTCCAGCGCGAACGGCGTCGTCACGGCGCTGAAGTCGTCGCCCTTGCGGTAGAAGCACGACAGCGCATAGCTCAGGTGGCGCCAGCCCTTGCCCTGGGCGGCCCGCGCGTCGATCACGTCGGTGACCTTGCGCTCGCAGTCATGGCCGCAATTGAGGCGGTAGGAGAGGCCGCCCTTGGCCAGTTCGTTGACCTTCAGGTCGAACGATACCGTGCCCTTCGCCATATAGGGGCGCAGGTCGAGCGGGGCGGTTTCCAGGCGCGCGGTCGAGAACCAGGCGTCTTTCCATGTCAGTTCGAGCGCGTCGCCGTCGGCGTCCTTGCGCGTGCGGCGGGCTTCGACGACGGCTTTCGGCTGCTTGGCGTCATGGTCCATGCGGCCACTTTCTGCCGTCAACGGTTGCTGGACGTCGAAGTCGCCGAACATCACGCGGGCGCCCGCGAGGGGCTGGCCCACGTACAGGGGCAGGGTGGGCGCGGCCGGCGCGGCCATGGCGGCCGTCGCGCTCGTCGCGGCGAGGGCGGACAGGATCAGGGCGGTAGAATGGCGGAGGGTCATGGCGTCTCTTATTTCGTTGTTTGGTCGAACAAATTCGTCAAAAAAAAGCGCCCCGACGGAGCGCTTTCGTTTGTAGAACCAGCTTACTGGATCTTGGCTTTCTTCATCAGTTCTTCGCGGTATGCGGCCAGCTTGCGCTGCTGCAGTTGTTCCGCGACTTGCTGCTTGACTTCTTCCAGCTTCGGGAACTTGCTGGGGCGCACGTCTTCCAGCTTGATCACGTGCCAGCCGAACTGGGTGTGCACCGGGGTTTCGGTGATTTGGCCTTTTTGCAGCGAGGTCATGGCCTTCGAGAACTCAGGCACGAACGAGGCCGGGCTTGCCCAGTCCAGGTCGCCACCGTTCGGCGCCGAGCCCGGGTCTTTCGACTGCTTGGCCAGGTCTTCGAACTTGGCGCCGCCCTTCAGCTTCGCGATGATCTGCTTGGCTTCGTCTTCCGTGCCGACGAGGATGTGGCGGGCGTGGTATTCCTTGTCGCCGGCCTGTGCCTTGACCTTGTCGTACTCGGCCTTGATATCGGCATCCTTGACCGGGTTCTTCTTGATGTAATCGGCCAGCATCGCATTGATGATGATGCTCTGGCGGGCGTTGTCGATTGCGTTCTTGACGTCCGGACGGGTGCCGATACCTTGCTTGTCGGCTTCCTGGATCAGGACTTCGCGGCCGATCAGGTCCTTCTTGATTGCCTCGCGCAATTGCGGGGAATCGGTTGCCTTGCCCTGGGCGACGACCTGCTTGACCACCTGGTCAACCTTGGCCGCGGGGATGGGCTTGCCATTGACGGTCGCAACGTTCTGCGCGAACGACGGCAGGGCTACCATCGCGGTCATGGCTAACAACAGGCTGGCTGGCTTCACAATCATTTATTCGATCCTATCTAAAACCGGTGGTGGTGCCGGTGGTCAACACGAAAAGTCGCCGCGGCGACGAAATCCGGCGGCCAGGGCCGCCGGCGCTGCAATGTTACTGTACCTTTGCCTTCTTGACCATTTCTTGCTGGTACGCGGCCAGCTTTTGCTGGGTCAGCGCTTCCGAGATCTGCGGCTTGACCTGGTCCAGGCTCGGCAGCTTGGCCGGGCGGACGTCGTCCAGCTTGATCACGTGGTAACCGACTTGAGTCTTGACCGGGGTGTCGGTGATCGCGCCTTTCTGCAGATTGGTGAAGCCGGCGGCAAATTCCGGCGGGAACGACGACGGGCTCGCCCAATCCAGGTCGCCGCCGTTGTTGGCGGTGCCGGTGTCTTTCGACTGCTTGGCCAGGTCTTCGAACTTGGCGCCGGCCTTCAGCTTGGCGATGGCGGCCTTCGCTTCGTCTTCCGTCGCGAACAGGATATGACGGACGTGGTATTCCTTGTCGCCCGTCTGCTTCGCGTAGCGGTCGTACTCGGCCTTGATGTCGGCGTCGGTGACCGGGTGCTTCGTGATGTAGTCGCGCGCGAGGGCGTTGATCACGATGGTCTGGCGGGCGTTTTCCAGCGCCGCCTTGACCTCGGGCTTCTTGTCGTAGCCTTCCTTGATCGCCTGCTGCATCAACACTTCGCGCGAGATCAGGTCCTTCTTGATCGCCTCACGCAGTTGCGGGCTGTCCGTGCCCTGGCCTTGCGCCACGACCTGCTTGACGATGGCGTCGGCGCGCGAGGACGGGATCGCCTTGCCATTGACCACGGCAAGGTTCTGTGCGAACGAAGGCGAGTATGCAAAGGATGCGGCGATGGCGATCAGGGCTAACAGCAGCCGCGCTGGCTTAAAAGTCATTTCGATTCCTGTGAGGGGGTTGCTTGGACGAAGATTGGATTAATTATTGTGATGCGTAGCGGATTTTGGGACAGCTAACTTAAACCTACCTGAAAATCGCGCCGTTACGACAATTCGGACGGTGCGATGGCGGTGATCGCCAGGGCATGTATATCGAGGTGCATCATACCTTGCACGGCATCATATACCAGTCGATGACGCATGACCAGCCTCAGTCCTTCGAAGCGTTCAGAAACGATTTTCACTCTGTAGTGCCCCCCGCCGGAGGCCGCGCCGGCATGGCCGGCGTGCAGGTGCGAGTCGTCGCCGACTTCCAGTACGGACGGGTTCAATGCGGCCGCGAGAAGCTGGCGGATGCGTTCCACGCGGTCGTCCCGCGGTGCCGGCGCGTTCATGCGTCCCCCTTGCCGTGATCGGGTTGTTCGTGCTCGTCGATGTACTTCGAGAGCATCAGCGTCTGCACGACGATGAAGGCGAAGAATATGCCTGTGATGCCGAACAGCTTGAAGTTCACCCAGGCGCCCGTATTGCCCTTGAAGACGATGAAGGCCATGACGAGGTTCAGCACGCCGATGGCGGCGAAGAACGTCATCCACGCATAGCCGACCTTGGCCCAGACGGCGTCCGGCAGCTTGATCTGCGCTTCCATCACCTTGCGCATCAGGTTGTTGCGGAATCCGACCTGCGCGACGAACAGCGCCAGCGCGAACGCCCAGTACAGGATCGTCGGCTTCCATTTGATGAAGCTCTCGTCGTGGAAGTAGATGGTGGCGCCGCCCGTCACGATGATGACGCCCAGCGACAGCCACAGCATGCCGTCGACCTTGCGGCCGCGGGCCAGCAGGTAGAGGATCTGCAGGATCGTCGCGACGATACCGACGGCCGAGGCCAGCATGATCGGCGATTGTTCGGGCGTGACGTTGCCGCCCGAGATCAGGCCGCCCATATATTGCACGGCGAGCGCGTGCGCCGCGTCCTGGTGGCCGTCCGCGAATTTGTAGACGAGAAAGAAGAGGATGACCGGGAACAGGTCGAACAGGAATTTCATGGGGGACTCGGTTTCGTTCAGATCGGTTCGAAGCGTAGCGCGGCGGAGTTGATGCAATAGCGCAGGCCGGTCGGCGGCGGGCCGTCCGGGAACACGTGGCCCAGGTGGGCGTCGCAGACGGCGCAGATGATTTCCGTGCGCACCATGCCGTGGCTGCGGTCGGTCTTCTCGATCACGTTGTCCGGATCGAGGGCGCGGAAATAGCTGGGCCAGCCGCAGCCGGACTCGAACTTGGCGTCCGACTCGAACAGCGGCGTGCCGCAGCACACGCAGCGGTAGATGCCGTGCTCGTGGTGGTCCCAGTACTTGCCCGTGAACGCGCGTTCGGTGGCCGCGTGGCGCGTCACCTGGTATTCCATCGGATCCAGCTGGGCGCGCCATTCGGCGTCCGCCTTGGTCACTTTTGTCACTTTTTCGGTCATGATGTCTCTGTCGTCTTGGAATCAGGAAGAGCAGCTCACTTCGAGTTGGGCGGCCCAGTCCGGCGGCAGTGCCGCATAGTCGTCGTGCTCCGGCTGGTCGTCGAACGGGTGCTCGAGCACGGACAGCAGCCTGTGCACTTCCGAGTAGTCGCCATTCTGCGCTTTTTCGATCGCGACCTGGGCGAGATAGTTGCGCAGAACATACTTGGGGTTGGCGGCGTGCATCGCAACCCGGCGCGTCGCATCGACGCTTCCTTCCTGGCGCAGCCGCGCGCGGTAGCTTGCCGCCCAGGCGTCGAACGCCGGGCGGTCGAGGAACAGGTCGCGCAGCGGCGCGTCGGCCGCGTCGCGCCCGGCATCGGGCACGTCCACCTGCAACTCGCCCAGGCGGCGGAAGAACAGTGTGAAGTCGACGTGGTTCTCCTGCATGAGCTTGAACATATCGTCGGCCAGCGCGCGGTCGTTCTCCTGCACGGATTTGAGCCCGAGCTTGGCATGGACAAGTTCATCGAACTTTTCGCCGTAGGCATCGACATAGACGTCGAGCGCGGCCTGCGCCGCGTCCTGGTCTTCGATCAGCGGCAGCAGGGCGTTGGCGAGCGCATAGCAGTTCCAGTGGCCCACGGGCACCTGGTTCGCGTACGAGTAGCGGCCGCCCTGGTCCGTGTGGTTGCAGATGTGGTCGACGTCGAACGCTTCCATGAACCCGAACGGGCCATAATCCAGGGTGATGCCCAGGATCGACATATTGTCCGTATTCATGACGCCATGCATGAAACCGACGGCCTGCCAGTGCGCGATCAGCCGCGCCGTGCGGCGCGTCGCTTCCTCGAGCAGGGCAAGGTAGGGATTCGGGGTGCCGGCCAGCTCCGGATAGAACGTCTCGATGACGTAGTCCGCCAAGGTGCGCAATTCGTCCGGCTTGTCGCGGTAGCGCCAGTGTTCGAAGGAACCGAAACGCACGAAGCTGGGCGCCATGCGGGTGACGACGGCGGCCGTCTCCACGGTTTCGCGGACGACCCGCTGGTTCGAGCCCGTCACCATGAGCGCGCGCGTCGTCGGGATGCCGAGGGCGGCCATCGCCTCCGAACACAGGAATTCGCGGATCGACGAGCGCAGCACGGCGCGGCCGTCGCCCATGCGAGAGTACGGCGTCATGCCGGCGCCCTTGAGCTGCAGCTCGATCCTGCCGTCAAGGCCGGCGACGTCGCCCAGCAGGATCGCGCGGCCGTCGCCCAGCTGGCCCGCCCAGTGGCCGAACTGGTGGCCGGAATAGACGGCGGCCAGCGGCTGCGCGCGGGGCGGCACCTGGTTGCCCGTGAAGACGGCGACGAAATCGTCGTGCGCGAGGTCGACCGGATCGAGACCGACGAGCCGCGCGGCCGGACCGCTGGCCGCGACGAAGTACGGCGCGGGCAGGGGCGTCGGCATCAGGCGCGTGTAGAACGCGGGCGGCAATTCGGCAAAGGAATTGTCGAATGGCAGGTCGTCGGCGGTGCGGGTGCTGATAACGCTTCCTTGGTTGCATTGGTTCTCGGTGCGCGGATTTTACCCCACACGCGCGGATTCTATGGGCGAGGGCCGTGCGTGGCCTATCCGGGTTACATTCCGTAACGGTTCTGTAATGCGGAACCGGACCGCTTGCTGCGCCGCAGCATCGAATGTCGTTGACCTTATCCGCACGCTCGTTCGAAACTGGGCATTCCGACAAGTTTTCGAGAACACCATGACGAACGCAGCGCCGCCGCTCATGGGCGGCATGATGGATCAGCCACTGCTCATTTCGAGCATCCTCCGGTTCGCCGCGCGCCACTACGGCGGCAGCGAGATCGTGTCGCGCCGCGTCGAAGGCGACGTGCACCGCTACACGGTCCGCGACTGCGCCGCGCGGGCGCGCAGGCTCGCCAACGTGCTGGGGGCGCAGGGCGTCGCGATGGGCGAACGCGTCGGCACGCTGGCCTGGAACGGTTACCGGCACCTGGAGCTGTACTATGCCGTGTCCGGTTCGGGCGCCGTGCTGCACACGATCAATCCGCGCCTGCACCCGGACCAGATCGCCTACATCGTCGATCACGCGCAAGACCAGCTGCTGTTCTTCGACCTGACCTTCCTGCCGCTGGTCGAGGCCATCGCGCCGCGCTGCCCGTCGGTGAAGGCCTTCGTGCTGATGAGCGACCGGGCCCACCTGCCCGCGGACGGCAAGATCGCCAACTTGCTGTGCTACGAAGACTTGCTGGCCGCGGCATCGGACGACTATGCGTGGCCCGAGTTCGACGAGCATGCGGCCGCGGCGCTGTGCTACACGTCAGGGACGACCGGCAATCCGAAGGGTGTCCTGTACTCGCACCGCTCGACGGTGCTGCACGCCTACGCGTCCGCCATGCCCAACGCGCTGAACGTGGCCGCGGCCGACGTCGTGCTGCCCGTCGTGCCGATGTTCCACGTGAACGCGTGGGGCTTGCCGTATTCCGTGCTGCTGTCCGGCGCCAAGCTCGTGCTGCCGGGCGCGGCGCTGGACGGCAAGTCGCTGTACGACCTGTTCGAGGTCGAGGGCGTGACGTTCTCGGCGGGCGTGCCGACCGTCTGGCTCGGCCTCGTGAACCACGTGCTGCAGAACGGCCTCGCATTCTCGACGTTCCGGCGCACCGTGATCGGCGGCGCCGCCTGCCCGCCCGCGCTGATGGACACGCTGATCGACCGCCTGGACGTCAAGGTGATCCACGCCTGGGGCATGACGGAGATGTCGCCGCTCGGCACGACGGGCGGCTTGCTGGCGCGGCACCGCGACTTGCCCGAAGCCGGGCAGCGGGCCGTACTGCGCAAGCAGGGACATGCCATCTTCGGGGTCGACATGAAGATCGTCGACGACGACAGCAAGCAACTTCCGTGGGACGGCCGTACGCCCGGACACCTGCTCGTGAAAGGGCCGTGGGTCGTGTCGCGCTATTTCCGCGACGAGGGCGGCGACGTGCTGCAGGACGGCTGGTTTCCCACGGGCGATGTGGCGACCATCGACCCGGACGGTTTCCTGCAGATCACGGACCGCAGCAAGGACGTCATCAAGTCCGGCGGCGAGTGGATCGGGTCGATCGACCTGGAGAACATCGCGATGGCGCACCCGGCCGTGCTGCAGGCCGCCTGCATCGGCGTCCGGCACCCCAAGTGGGACGAGCGGCCCGTGCTCGTGGTCGTGCTGCGGCCCGAAGCCCGGCTCACGCGCGCGGAGATGCTGCGCTTTTTCGAGGGAAAGGTCGCGAAGTTCTGGATGCCGGACGACGTCGTGTTCGTGGACGCGCTGCCGACCGGCGCGACCGGGAAGGTGCAGAAAAACCGCTTGCGGGAGCGGTTCGGGGACTATTTCGTGCTCAACGGCGCCGTCTGAGGCGTCCGCCGCGCATACCGGTCGATCAACTCCTGCGCGGGAATCGGGCGGGACAGCAGATAGCCCTGGATCTCGTCGCACCCTTCGGCGCGCAGGAACTCGAGCTGGGCCTGGGTTTCCACGCCCTCCGCGATCACGCCGAGGCCCAGGTTCTTCGCCATGGCGATGACCGTGCGGACGATCGCGCGGTTCTCGCGGTTGCGCGGGAGGTCGCGGATGAAGCTCTGGTCGATCTTCAGGCGGTCGATCGGAAAGTCCTTCAGATACGAGAGCGACGAATAGCCCGTGCCGAAATCGTCGATGGCGATCTCGACGCCCAGCGCCTTGAGTTGCTGCAGCTTGCACACCGTGTCGTCGACGCCGGCGATGATCGAGCTTTCCGTCAGCTCGAGTTCCAGCCGGTGCGGGGGCAGGCCCGTGGTGTCCAGGATGCGGTGCACCTGGGCGACGAAATCCGCGTGGTGGATCTGCTTGGCCGCGATATTCACGGCCAGGCGGAGCGGCAGGCCGTGTTCCTTGTCCCAGACCATCGCCTCGGCACAGGCGGACTGCAGCACCCAGGTGCCGAGGGGGACGATCTGGCCGCTTTCTTCCGCCAGCGGAAGGAATTCGGGGGGCGCGAAGGTTTCGCCGCCCTCGCGCGGCCAGCGCAGCAGGGTTTCCACGCCCGTGATCTGGCCGGTACGGAGCGATTGCTGCGGCTGGTAGTACAGCTGGAATTCGTGGCGCTCGGTGGCGCGGCGCATGGCCGTTTCGATTTCCAGGCGCCGTCTCGCCTGGTGCGCCATCGATTCGTCGAAGAAGCGCCAGCAATTGCGCCCGGCCGCCTTGGCGCGGTAGAGCGCGGTGTCGGCGTGGCGCCGCAGGGACTTGCTGTCGGACGCGTCTTCCGGAAAGAGACTGATGCCCATGCTGATGCCGACGTACAGGTCGCGGCCGTCGAGGGCGATGGGCTCGTCGAACGAGCGGCTGATGCGCTCCACCAATTGCTCGACGCCGACGACGCTGTCGCCGAAATCTTCCATGAGCACGACGAATTCGTCGCCGCCGAGGCGGGCCAGGAAATCGCTGCGGCGCAACGCATCCTGGATGCGCTTGCCCACGGTGCAGATGATCTGGTCGCCTTTTTCATGGCCGAGACTGTCGTTGATGGTCTTGAACTGGTCGAGGTCGATCAGGATGACGGCCACCCACGCCTTGTTGCGCGCGGCGAGGGCGATGGCGTGTTCGATCCGGCCCAGCAAGGTAAAGCGGTTGGGCAGCTTCGTGAGCGGGTCGAAGTGGGTGACCTCGAACAGGCGTTGTTCCGACAGCCTCAGGTCGGTCACGTCGACGGTGACGCCGCGCAGCTGGAGCGCGTTCCTGCCGGTGGCCGTGACCATCACGTTGCTGCGCAACCAGCGTTCGCGGCCGTCCGGCGTGACGACGTGGTGCTCGATCGGCTGGAGGGCCGTCGTGCGCCCGTCCGGCGCGAAAGGCGGCAGCGGGGTCGACGTGCCGCCGCCCAGCTTCTCCAGCCAGAATCGCGGGTCGGACAGCCATTGGCGGGAGGGATAGCCGGAGATGGCGCCGGCGTTGCCGCTGACGTAGGTGAAGCGCATGTCGGGCAGCGTCGCTTCCCAGACGATGCCGTCGATGCCGTCCACCAGCTCCTCGTAGCGCTGCCGGGAGTGCGCCAGCGCGTCGTTGCGCCGCGCCAGGTCGTCCTGCGTCGCCATCAGCTCGTTCAGGCGGCGCCACAAGAGGACGATCAGCGATTCCACCAGGAGGATCGAAAACAGCCGCATCAGGATGATGTCGCGGATCCTGTCGCGCCATGGCATCAGCACGTAATCGCGCGACATGCTGACGGCGGCGATCAGGGGATACCGCGTGGCGCGGGCAAAACCGGCGATGCGCGCGCTGTCGTCGAGGGCGCTGCGCTCGACCTCGTACGTGCCGCTGCTGGCAAGGCGCGCGTGGCGGAACAGCGGGGCGTCCGCGAAATTCCGGCTCAGGACGCTTTCGTCCATGGGCGTTTCCATCAGCACCCAGCCGTCCGGCCGGGCCAGCGTCAACGCGCTGCCTTCGCCCACGCGCAAGGTGCGGTAGAACGCGTTGAAATAAGCGAGGTCGATGGAGAGGAGCACGATCGCCTTCAGCGTGCCGTCCGGATGGTCGATGCGGCGGCTGAGCGGAATGGTCCATTTGCCGTTGTACCGGCTCCTGATCGGCCTCGAGAGATGCGGTGCGCTGCCGGGATGCTCCACGTGGAAACGATAGTATTCGCGGTCTCGAACGTCGATGGGGTCGAACGGATACGCCATGCTGCTGACGCGCACCCAGCCCTGCGCATCGACCGCGCTCAGGCCCCGTGCTTGCGGCAGGTTGCTGACCTGCCTCACGAGGATGGCATTGACCTTCGGATCGTCCTGCGCGGACAGCGTCAATCCGCGTTCTTCGATATCGCCTATCGCGCCTTGCAGCCTGCTGTCCGCTTCACCGATGGTGCGCACGGCGTGTTCCACCAGGATCGTCGAGATATTGCCGACGTCGGACGCGGTGCGGGCCATCGTCGCGCGGTAATCTTGCGCGATGAATTCGTAGGCAAAATAGATATAGAGTGCCGGAATGACGATGGCCAGCCCGAGCAGCGCGCGATGCAGATTGCGAATATTGGGGACGGCCAGCGTTGCGCGTGAAGCGGGCTCGATCGTCGCCCGGGAAGAGTCCGGCATGATGTTCGCGCATAGAGAAAGGAGGAAGCCTCCTCCATCTGCACGCCGGTGTCAATACGCGTCCGCGCGGGGCTTTCCGATAAATAACACGATCGTTCTTTTTATCGGTTATATTGTCGCCACCGACCCCATACCACCTGAAGAGAAGAGAGAAGAGGAGACCCATGAGTGCCGACTACCAGGTCATCGACGACGTTGCCGTCATCACGCTGAACAACCCGCCCGTCAACGGCCTCGGCCTCGCGACGCGCACCGCCGCCGTCGAGGGCTTGCGCCGTGCGGCCGCGGATGCGGCCGTCAAGGCCATCGTCATCACGGGCGCCGGCAAGGCGTTCTCGGGCGGCGCCGACATCCGCGAGTTCAATTCGCCCAAGGCGCTCACGGAACCTACGCTGCACACCCTGATCCGCACGGTCGAGGATTCGGGCAAGCCGACCGTCGCCGCCATCCACACCGTGTGCATGGGCGGCGGCCTGGAACTGGCGCTCGGCGCCAACTACCGCGTCGCGCTGCCGGGCGCGCAGATCGCGCTGCCGGAAGTGAAACTGGGCCTGCTCCCCGGCGCCGGCGGCACGCAGCGCCTGCCGCGCGTGCTGGGCCTGGAGACCGCGCTGAACATGATCGTGACGGGCACGCCGGTGGTGTCCGAAAAACTGGCCGGCACCTTGCTGTTCGACGAACTGCTGGAGCCGGGCAGCGACCTCGTGGCCGGGGCCGTCGCGTTCGCGCGCCGCGTCGCCGATGTGCGACCTCTGCCCAGGGTGCGCGACCGCCAGGTCGACCATCCCGACGCCGCGGGCTTCCTCGCGGCCGCGCGTGCGCGCGTGAAGGCCGAGGCCGGGCCGTTCCCGGCGCCCGTCGAATGCGTGGAGACGGTCGCCGCGTCCGTCGAACAACCGTTCGAGGAGGGTTTGAAGTTCGAGCGCGAGCGCTTCATCCGCCTCACGCAGACGACGGAATCGAAGGCGCTGCGCCATGCCTTCTTCGCCGAGCGCGCCGCCGGCAAGGTGCCGGACGTGCCGCCCGATACGCCGGTGCGCGACATCCGCAGCGCGGCCGTCGTCGGCGCCGGCACGATGGGCGTCGGCATCGCGATGAATTTCGCGAACGCCGGCATCCCCGTCACCTTGCTGGAAACGAGCCGGGAGGCGCTGGACAAGGGCCTGGCCACCCTGCGCGCGAATTACGAGAACACGGTCAAAAAGGGCAGGCTGGCGCCCGAGAAGGCCGCTGAGCGCGTGGGCCTCGTGCGCGGCACGCTGGACTATGCCGACATCGCCCAGGCCGACATCGTCATCGAGGCCGTGTTCGAAGACATGGGTGTGAAGGAGACCGTGTTCCGCAAGCTGGACGCGGCGCTGAAGCCGGGCGCGATCCTCGCCTCGAACACGTCGACGCTGGACCTGGACCGCATCGCGTCGTTCACGGCGCGCCCGCAGGACGTCATCGGCCTGCATTTCTTCAGCCCCGCCAACGTGATGAAGCTGCTGGAGATCGTGCGCGGCGCGGCGACCGGCAAGGACGTGCTGGCGACGGCGCTGGCGCTGGCGAAGAAGCTCAGGAAGACGGGCGTCGTGTCGGGCGTGTGCGACGGTTTCATCGGCAACCGCATGGTCGAACAGTACATCCGCCAGGCCGGCTTCCTGCTCGACGAGGGCGCGCTGCCGCAGCGGGTCGACGCGGCCATCGAACGATTCGGCTTCGCCATGGGCCCGTTCCGTATGGGCGACCTGGCCGGCAACGACGTGGGCTGGTACATCCGCAAGCGCCGCGCCGTGGAGACGCCGGACGTCAGGTATTCGAAGACGGCCGACCTGCTGTGCGAACAGGGCCGCTTCGGCCAGAAGACGGGCGCCGGCTGGTACGACTACCGCGCCGGCGACCGCACGCCGCAGCCATCGACGTGGGTCGACGAGATGATCGTCAGGCATTCGCAGGACCTGGGTCTCGCGCGCCGCGCGATTTCCGACGAGGAGATCGTCGAGCGGCTCGTGTATGCGCTGGTCAATGAGGGTGCGCGGATCCTGGAAGAGGGGATCGCGCTGCGTGCCTCGGACATCGACATGGTGTATTTGTCCGGCTACGGCTTCCCGCTGTTCCGCGGCGGACCGATGTTCTACGCCGACACAGTCGGCCTGGCGAACGTGCTGGCCGCCGTCGAGAATTACGCGCGCGGCTGCCACGGCGAGGCCTGGACGCCGGCCCCGCTGCTCGTGCGCCTGGCGCGGGAAGGCAAGACCTTCAACGCTTGACGATGGGCCATGCTAGGCTAGCGGTCAACGCGACGACCCGGCCCACATGAAAAACGCCCTGCTGATCGCGACCGCCTGCCTGCTCGGACTGTTGTCCACGACGGGCGCGTCGCTGCCTTATCCCATCCTGCCGCCGCTGTTCGTGAACGGCGCGCCGGACAGCCTCACGCACTTCCTCGGCCTGCCGCCCAAGCTGCTGTTCGCGCTGGCGCTGATGGTCAATCCGGTCGGACTGTTGCTGGGCACGTCGGTGCTCGGGTCGCTGTCCGACCGCTACGGCCGGCGTCCGCTGCTGCTCGTCACGGCGCTCGGCGCGGCGGTCGGCCACGTGCTCACGGCATGGGCGCTGGCGAGCCGCTCGTATCCGCTGTTCCTCGCCGCCCGTTTCGGCACGGGCCTGCTGGAGGGCCAGAGCGCGATCGTGCGGGGCATGCTGGCGGACCGCTTGCAAGGGCCGCTGCGCAACCACGCGCTGTCGTGGCTGAACGGCGCGCTGCACCTGGGCTGGTTGTTCGGGCCGCTGCTGGCCGGCTTCACGATCGCGTGGGGCGTCACGGTGCCGTTCTACATCGCGGCCGGCGCGCTGTTGCTGGGTGCAATCCTCGTCGGCGCGGCGCTGGAGCGCAAGCCGCGCGCGGAGGGACCGTCGTGGTGGCGAGTCGCGCGCGACCGGCATGCGTTCAACCTGCTGCGTCACGACGGCCTGCGCGCCCTGTTCGGCGTGCAGCTCGCGTACACGTGCGGCGTCACCGCCTTCTACGAATTCTATCCGCTGTGGCTCGTGGAAGTGGGCCATTACGACACGCGCGCCATCGCCCTCGTCAACGTGGGGATGTGCGGGCTGATGACGTGTTCCGCGCTGTTCGCGGGCCGCGCCAGCCGCACGGAACCGATGCGCCGCGCCGCGTGGCTGGCGGCGTGCGTCGCGCTGGCCATCGGGTCGCTGGGGGTGGGCCATTTGTGGGTGGGACTCGTCGGCATCATGGCGTTCGGCTTGCCGCATGCGTTCTACAATGCCGTCGTGCAGGCGTGGGCGGCGGACCGCTTCGGCGGCGGCCACGGACAAGGCGCCGTCATGGGCCTGTTGTCGACGACGTTCTGCCTCGCGAACATCCTGATGGCGGCGGCGGGCGCCGTGCTCACGCTGGTCGACATGCGTCTCGTGCTGCTGGCCGGCGCGATCCTCACGGCGTGGGCGGCGAACCGGATGCGCACGTGGGGCCGGGTGCCGGTGGCCGGGGCGCCGCCGGCGGCGTGACACTTCGCGGAGTGACGGACTTATTCGCCGGCTACCGCGGGCCAAGGCGGTAAATTCCGGGCCAAAAATTCGGGGTCAAAATTCGGGGTCAGAGCACTTTTTTCGCGAAATTCGGGGTCAGAGCGATTTTCGGTGCACATGATTTCGAGCAAGTGCGGGTCAGACGGTATCAGGGCTGCCAGTGGCTACCATCTCGCTGGGACGGGACTTTCTGACGCCATTCGTTTAGTTCGAGACATTGATCGAAAATGTGCTCTGACCCCGAATTGAGCCGAAAATGTGCTCTGACCCCGAATTTTATTATCGTGACGCGAACGAAAAAGCCGCCGGTGACGGCGGCTCGGCTGGGAGGGGCGAGGGCGACGGTCAGTCGGCCGCGTAGATATCGTTGTCCTTGGTCTCGCGCACGAACACCATGCCGATGACGACGGTGGCGACGGCGATCGCGATGGGATACCACAGGCCGTAATAGATGTTGCCGTTGGCCGCGACGAGCGCGAATGCGGTCGTCGGCAGCAGTCCGCCGAACCAGCCGTTGCCGATATGGTAGGGCAGTGACATCGACGTGTAGCGGATGCGGGTCGGGAACATTTCGACGAGCAGCGCTGCCACCGGGCCGTACACCATCGTCACGTACAGCACGAGGACGAACAGCAGCAGCACGAGCATGGGCTTGTTCAATTGCGTGGAATCGGCCTTGGCCGGATAGCCGGCGGCCTTGAGGGCGGCGCCGAGGTCCTTCTTCAACGACGCTTCCCGGTCCTTGCTGGCCTGGTCGAAGTTCAGGCCGTCCCGGGTCATGGTCGCGTTGAAGGATGGGTAGACCTTGTCGCCGACCTTGACACTGGCGATGGTGCCGGCGGGCGCGTCCTGGCGCGTGTAGCTGACGGAGGCCGCCGTCAGCTGGGCGGTGGCGATGTCGCACGACGACGGGAAGGTCTTCGTGCCCGTGGCGTTGAACTGGAAGTGGCACGAGTCCGGGTCGGCCACGACGACGACGGGCGCGCTGTTCAGCGCAGCCTCCAGCGCCGGGTTGCCGTAGTGCGTGAGGCCCTTGAAGATCGGGATATAGGTCAGTGCCGCGATCAGGCAGCCCGCGAGGATGATGGTCTTGCGGCCGATGCGGTCCGACAGCGCGCCGAACACGATGAAGAACGGGGTCGCCAGCGCGAGGGCGATGGCGATCAGCACGTTCGCCGTGGGGTCGTCGATCTTCAGGGTCTTCGTCAGGAAAAACAGCGCGTAGAACTGGCCCGTGTACCAGACGACGGCCTGGCCCATCACGACGCCCAGCAGCGCGAGCAGGGCGATCTTCCCGTTCTTCCAGGTCAGGAAGGCTTCGCTGAGCGGCGCCTTGGATGTGCGGCCCTCGGCCTTCATGCGCGCGAACGCGGGCGATTCGTTCATCGACATGCGGATCCAGACGGAGACCGCCAGCAGCAGCACGGAAACGAGGAAGGGGATGCGCCAGCCCCACGCGTCGAACGCGGCCGCGTCCATGCCGGCGCGCACGCCCGTGATCACGAGCAGCGACAGGAACAGCCCGAGCGTGGCCGTCGTCTGGATCCAGGACGTGAAATAGCCGCGGCGGCGTTGCGGCGCGTGTTCGGCGACATAGGTGGCGGCGCCGCCGTATTCGCCGCCGAGCGCGAGGCCCTGCAGGATGCGCAGGGTGACGAGGACGATCGGCGCGGCGATGCCGATGGCCGCATAGCCCGGCAGCAGGCCGACGATGAACGTGGAGCCGCCCATGATCAGGATCGTGACGAGGAACGTGTACTTCCGGCCGATCATGTCGCCCAGGCGCCCGAACACGAGCGCGCCGAACGGCCGCACGATGAAACCGGCCGCGAACGCGAGCAGGGCGAAGATGAACGAGGTGGTCGCATCGCCGATGAAGAACTGCTTGGCGATCACGGTCGCCAGCGAGCCGTAGAGGTAAAAGTCATACCATTCGAAGATCGTGCCGAGCGAGGACGCGAAGATGACCTTGCGCTCCTCCCTCGTCAGCCCGACGCCCGAAGGCATGGATTTGCCGCCCGCGGCCATGCCGGGTGTGATTGCCATTGTGGTCTCCTGTCTTGTTTCTTGTATTTTCTGATGCGCGGCGCGATGGCGCGGGCCGCCCGTCGACTGTGCGCCGGGAAGCTTACGGGATGCTTGCTGCAAACTTACGTGGCGCTTACATCCGGCGCGCCGTCCGCATCGTCCGCCTCGTCGGCATCGTCCGCGTCGTCGGCTGGCGCCTCGTGCAGGCGCGCGTAGCGGTACGCTTGTGTCGACCGCTCCAGCGCCAGGCCGAGCGCCGTCGTCAGCTCGCCGCACGACACGCCCTGTTCCAGCTGCTGCACGGCGAAGCTGTTGCGCAAGGTGCGCCCGCCCGCGCGCGAGACCGCGATGCCGGCCCGCTCGAACGTCGCGCGGGTCTGCCGGTAGACGGTGGCCTTGTGCAGCGGCTCGCCTTCCAGGTTCGCGGGGAATACGAGGCCGCCGGGGATGTCGAGTTCCGCCCGCTCCTGCAACCAGGTGGTCAGCTCGGCGACGCCGGCGCGGGGCAGGGTCGTCGTGTGTTCGTAGCTGGTGCGGTGCTTGGCCTCGGGCGTGATGTTCAGCGCGATGCCGCCCTCGATGTCGGGCTGGCGGCCCACTTCGTCGACGAGCAGGCCGATGGCTTCCGCCACGCGCAGGCCGGCGAGCGCCATCACGATCTGCATGGCGCGGTCGCGCCGGCGCTTCCAGCCCGCGTGACCCTCCGTGTCCTCGCTGCGGCCGGCGGGAAGCGCGGCGAGGAAGCGCTGCAGGTCGCCGGCGGAGAGCGCCGTCATCGGGGCATCCTCGGCCAGGTGGGCGCGGTCCGTCGCGACGATCGCCTGCCGCGCGGGATTGGGCGTCCGGCCCAGGTATTCGAAACAGCGTTCCAGCAGGCGCAGGTAGCGGTAGGCGATCTTGCTGTTGAGGTCACGCTGGCCATCCTTCGACAACTCGATGAAGCGGCGCAGGTCGGCCGCGTTCACGGTCGACATCTTGAGGCCCCGCTCGAGCATCCATGCGGCGAATTTGCCGAACATGAATTTGTAGATCGCCGCGGACTCGTTCGACACGGGCAGCGGGACGTCGCGCTGGCGGCTGGACGTGAGGACGAATTCCTGCGTGACGACGAAGGCGGCGAAGGCGTCGATGGGACGCTTGTCCCATTCGGCGAGGGAGGGTGGGTGGCTCATGGCGGTGGCGGGCGGTGGTTTCCCATATATTGCAACTAACCGACTTGCGGCGTCAAGCGTGCGCAGGGGCGGCCGGCCCCACGCCGAGCGGGGCGGCGCGTTTGTCAATATACTTGGGCGTTGTCGTCGCACGCATCCACTCACCACTTTGGAGTACACCAGATGTCGGATCATCCACCCGAAGACCTCCCGCCCTACCGTTTGCTGACCGGCCCGGACGATGCCTCGTTCTGCCGCCGCGTGAGCGCCGCGCTCGCGCAGGGCTATCTGCTGTACGGATCGCCCACCGCGACGTTCAACGGCGAGACCGTCGTCGTGGCGCAAGCGATCGTCTGGCCGAGCATCCGGTCGTCGATCGCCTAGGAAGTCCGCCGTACGGCGGCGCGGCAGGCCTCGGCCTGTCCAGTAATTTTGCAACTAACCGATATTTGGCGCCCGCCAACCAAAAACCTCGCCGCCAACGATCCGGGCGCCCGCGGCTTATCGCTCCTATAATCACCGGTGTCGAACCATGCAGGCCCGACACCCACCGATATCGAACGCTACACAAGGAAATCCATGCTCAAGCACATCGTCATGTGGAAACTGAAAGACCACGCCGAAGGCGCCGACCGCGCCGCCAACGCCATCGAAATGAAGCGCCGCCTGGACGAGTGCGCCCACATCGTCCCGGGCCAGCTCAAGTTCGAGGTCGTCATCGCCCAGCCCGGCCTGGAAGCCACGTACGACGTCGTGCTGTATTCGGAGTTCGAAGACAAGGCCGCGCTCGACGCGTATGCGCAGCATCCGGTGCACCAGGCGGTCGTCCCATTCATCGGGGCGATCCGCGAAGGGCGCCAGTGCATGGACTATATCGTCTGACGAAGGGGACGCCGTCCACGGGAGGACGCCATGAAGGATTTTGCGGGAAGAGTGGCCGTCGTCACGGGCGCCGGCAGCGGCATCGGACGCGCGTTGGCTCATGAAGCGGCCCGTCTCGGCATGAAGGTGGTGCTGGCCGACGTCGACACGCACGCGCTGGAGCAGGTCAGCAGCGCACTGCAGGCGGGCGGCGCCGACGTGCTGGCGATGGTCTGCGACGTGGGCAAGGCCGCCCACGTGGAAGAACTCGCGGACGCCGCGATGATTCGCTTCCACGGCGTGCACCTGCTGTTCAACAACGCGGGCGTCAGCGTGGCGGGACTGGTCTGGGAACACACCGAGGCCGATTGGGAGTGGGTCCTGGGTGTGAACTTGTGGGGCGTGATCCACGGCGTGCGCGTATTCACGCCGCTGATGCTCGACGCGGCGCGCAACGACCTGGGCTACGAAGGCCACATCGTGAACACGGCGTCGATGGCCGGCCTGCTGGCGCCGCCCGCGATGGGCGTCTACAACGCGTCCAAGCATGCCGTCGTCGCGCTGTCGGAGACGCTGTATCACGACCTGCGTCTCGTCGGCGCGCCGGTCCAGGCGTCCGTCCTGTGCCCGTATTTCGTCCCGACGGAGATCGCGCACTCGGACGCGCACCGCCCCGGCGACCTGCGCCACGACGGCGCGCCGACGCCGAGCCAGCGGACGGCCCGGGCGCTGCTCGAACAGGCTGTCGCGGCGGGCAAGGTGTCGGCGGCGGACGTCGCGCGCATCGCCTTCGACGGCATCCGGCGCGGCGACTTCTACATCTACACGCACCCGCAGACGTTGCAGGGCGTGGCCCAGCGCATGGATGCCATCGTCCACGCCGGGCCGCCGGCCGACGCCTACGCGGCGACGCCGCAGTTCACGGCAGCGCTGAAGGCGGGCATCAAGCGCTGAACCCGGGCGCTGGACCGCCACGCTCAGGCCGCGGCCTGGCAGGGTTTGAGGATGCGTTCGTGGAGTTCCGGTTCGGCGTCGCCGTACAGCTTGACGACGGTCGACGTGCGCGTGCCGTAACCGGGAATCTCGATGCAGACGGCGGACAGCTGGCGTTCCAGGTCGAGGGGCACGCCGGTGTCGGGCAGGCGCATGTCCGGCGCGCGCGTCGTGTCGGCCAGCATTTCGAAATACGCTTCTTCCGGCGCGCCTTGCAGCAGCAGGCTCGCGAACGTGGCCTTGGTGCGCAGGACCTTGGGCCACGGCGCGTCGAGCAGGCCGTTCGAGACGCCGTAGATGCCCGGTTCCAGCGCCTTGCCGTTGCGCGGGTCGGCGCCGGCGCGGTTCGAGAACCAGTACATGGCGGCGGCGTCGCCCAGGATCAGGTTGAAGCCGTTGTAGGCATGGGCGTCGCCGGCGATGCGGTCGAGGTAGGCCGGCGCATCGAGGTCGCCCTTGAGGAAGTCGGCGACGAGGGCGCCGCGCGTCGGGGCGTCCGAGCGCCGTTCGTCCGGGGCGCGGATGTTCGTGAGCGCGGCGAATTTCGGACCGTGCGGCCCGCTCTTCGTCACGCCCATCCAGCTGCCGCCGCCCCGCAGGTCGCGGCCGGCGATGATGTCGGGCGCGTCCGGCCACGGGCCGGCCGGGGTGGCGGGGCGGTCATAGTATTCGTCGCGGTTGGCGCAGGCGACCAGCGGCAGGCCGGGGATCACGCGCCAGGCAAAAACGATCAGGCACATGGCGGGAGATCCGTAAAGATTTCGGCGCGGCGGGGCCCGGCGATGAGGGCTTCCAGGCCGGCGGCGCGGGCGGCGGCGTCCAGGCGCGCGGGAAAGTCGGGTGCGACGCCGGGATAGACTTCCATCCAGGTCTGCAAGCCGTCGCGGACGTCGGGCCGGCGCTTCAGCTGCGCCGGCAACCCCACCTGCGCCTGCAGCGCGCGCACGCGCGGGGCCAGCGCGCCGGCATCCGCCGCGCGCACCTTGTAATAGACGTACAGGTCGATCATGCTTCGGGGGCGTCGAGCGGATACGGCAGCGGAAGGAATTCCAACTTCGTGCCGCCGGCGGAGGCGTGGCGCACCTCGCCGTCGAGCGCGGCCAGCTTGATCTCGACGAGCGCGTCGGCCCCGCCGGCACCGTTGGGCGCCGCGTCGACGATCATGCCGGACGGCTGGTCCGGGTCGGCGACGGAATAGACGTCGTCGCCGGGACGCGCGGCCGGGTCGGGCAAGGTGGCCAGTACCATGCGGCGTTTCAGCTTACCGAGATACTGGCTGCGGGCGACGATTTCCTGGCCCGGATAGCAGCCTTTCTTGAAATTGACGCCGCCGAGCAGCTCGAAGTTGACCATCTGCGGGACGAACTGTTCCTGCGTGGCCTGGCCGACCTGCGGCACGCCGGCGTGGATGGCCGCGAGCCGCCATGCGGCCGTGCCGCCCAGCGCGAGCGTCTCGCCGAGCAGCGGCAGCGCCTTGACGGCGTCGTCGGCCGTCGTCAGCCACAGGTAGCGGGGGTGGCCGAATGCGTCGGTCAGGCGGATCACCGTACCGAAGTCGCCGTCGACCTTCGCATAGGGCGCGTCGGGCAGGGCGCCGACACGGGCACGCAGCGCGTCGCCCGCCGCCGCGCCGCCCAGGCCGAGGACGGCCGCGCACCGCGGTTCCGCGGTGGCGTCGCGCAGCTTCGCTTTCGCGCGCAGCACGAACATGGTCAAGCGCTTCTGCAGCGGCGCCTGGATGGCGCGCGGCAGTTGCAGATAGATGCTTTCCGCGTCGCGCCAGATCAGGAACGTGGCTTGCAGCCGGCCTTTCGGCGTGCAATAGCCGGCCAGCCGGGCCTCGCCTGTGCCGAGGTGTTCGACGTCGTTGGTGAGCTGGTTGTGCAGGAAGCTGGCCGCGTCCTCGCCCGCGGCGGCGATCAGCCCCAGGTCGGTGACGGGGGCGACGAAGCCTCGTTCGAGGTCGGCGGTGCCGAGCGCGCGGCCGAAATCCTCGACCTGGGTCGGGCTATCGGGGTGAAAACGGGCGCCTTGAGCGGCGAGATGTTCGATCCAATGGTTCATGACACGAATTATTTCCGGTTTGGCAGTATCGGCTTTATGATTACGGCCTCATTATAAGTTCGCCTTCAAAAACGCGCCGACGACGGCGAAAAACCGAAACCAGTATGGCATTGTTCAGAAAACTCATCGTCACCGGCGTGATCGTCGCCATTGCCGCCGGGGGCGGCTTCCAATGGTGGAGCAAGCAGCCGATCACCCCGGCCGGCGCCCCGGAGATTCCGTTCGCCATCGCGCAAGGCAGCGGCGTGGCCGGCGCGACGCAACAGATGGCGACGGCGGGCGTGCCCGTCAATCCCTTCCTGTTCGGGGTGCTGGCCCGCGTCACGGGCAAGGCCGGCCGGATCAAGGCGGGCAGCTATGAGCTGAAACCGGCAACGACGCCGCGCCGCCTCCTCACGCAGCTCGTGCGCGGCGAGTTCGCGCAGGAGTCGCTGACGATCATCGAAGGATGGACGTTCCGCCAGATGCGCCAGGCCATCGACGCCGCGCCGAACCTGAAACACGAGACGGCGCAGCTGTCCGACCAGGAATTGCTGGCGAAAGTGGATCCCGGCTACAAGGCGCCGGAAGGCCTGTTCTTCCCCGACACCTACCTGTTCGCCAAGGGGGCAAGCGACCTGTCCATCTACAAGCAGGCGCACGAGATGATGATGAAGCGCCTCAAGGCCGCGTGGGACAAGCGCGACCCCGGCCTGCCGTACACGGATCCGTACCAGGCGCTGATCATGGCGTCGCTGGTGGAAAAGGAGACGGGCCAGAAGAACGAGCGGGCGATGATCGCCGGCGTGTTCGTGAACCGCCTGAAGGCCGGCATGATGCTGCAGACCGATCCCACCGTCATCTACGGCATGGGCGACAAATACGACGGCAAGATCCACAAGAAGGACCTCGAGACCGACACCCCGTACAATACCTATACGCGCGCTGGCCTGCCGCCGACGCCGATCGCGCTGCCGGGCGTGCAGTCGCTCGCCGCCGCGACGGCGCCCGCGAGGACGGAAGCGCTGTATTTCGTTTCGCGCGGCGACGGCACGAGCCATTTCTCGGTCAACCTCAACGAGCATAACAAGGCCGTGAACCAATACCAGCGCAACCAGCCGCCCCAGTAAATACGAATGAATGCAATGAATCACAACGATGCCGTCCGCGGTCGCTTCATCACCTTCGAAGGCATCGACGGCGCGGGCAAATCGACGCACATCGGCTACGTCACTTCGCTGCTCAAGGGCGCGGGCAAGACCGTCGTCTCGACCCGCGAGCCGGGCGGCACGCCGCTGGGCGAAAAACTGCGCGACCTGGTGCTGCACGAAAAAATGCATCTGGAGACGGAGGCGCTCCTGATGTTCGCCAGCCGGCGCGAGCATGTCGCCCAGGTCATCGAGCCCGCGGTCGCGCGCGGCGACTGGGTCCTGTCCGACCGCTTTACGGATGCCAGCTTCGCCTACCAGGGCGGCGGCCGCGGCCTGGACCGGGCGAAGCTCGACGCGCTGGAACAATGGGTGCATCCGCACCTGCAGCCCGACCTGACCTTGCTGTTCGACGTGCCGCTGGAGGTCGCCCGCGCGCGCCTGGCGGCCACGCGCACGCTCGACAAATTCGAGATGGAGCAGGCCGATTTCTTCGCTCGGGTGCGCGACGAATACCTGCGCCGCGCCGCGGCATCGAACGGACGCATCGTCGTCATCAACTCCACGCGGTCGATCGACGACGTGCGCGCCGCGCTGCAAGCCGCGCTGGAGAAATGGCTGTGAGCATGTATCCGTGGCAGCAGGACGCCTGGACGCGGCTGCAGGCGATGCGCGCGCGCCTGCCGCACGCGATCCTGTTCCACGGCCCGGCCGGCGTCGGCAAGGCCGACTTCATCGAAACGTTCGCCCAGGCGCTGCTGTGCGAGAACGTGAGGCCGGACGGGCACGCCTGCGGCACGTGCGCGTCGTGCGGGTGGTTTGCCCAGGGTAATCATCCGGACTACCGCCGCGTGCGTCCGGAAGCGCTGGAGGACGAGGTCCCGGCGGCCGAAGGCGAGGACGCGCCGGCCGAAGAGAAAAAGACGAAAACGAAGACGGCGTCGAAAGAGATCAAGATCGAGCAGGTGCGCGCGCTGGCCGATTTCATGAACATCTCGACGCACCGCCAGGGCCTGCGCGTCGTCGTGCTGTATCCGGCGGAAAGCCTGAACATGCCGGCGTCGAACGCCTTGCTGAAAACGCTCGAGGAACCGCCGCCGGGCACCGTGTTCCTGCTGGCATCGAACGGCCTGGACCGGCTGCTGCCGACGATCTTGTCGCGCTGCCGCAAGTTCGCCCTGCCCATGCCCGAGCACGCCGAGGCGCTCGCCTGGCTGGAAGCGCAGGGCGTGCAGGACGCGGACGGCTGGCTGCGCGAGCAGGGCGGCGCGCCGCTGGCGGCCCTGGCCCAGGCCGAGACGGGCAGCCGCGAGGAACTCGACGGCTTGCTGCAGATCCTCGCCCAGCCGAGCGTGGACGCCGCGTTGCGCAGTGCCGACAAATTGAGCAAGGCGCCGCTGGCGTCCCTCGTTGCGTGGCAGCAGCGGTGGCTGTATGACGTGTTTTCGTACAAGCTGTCGGGGGTGATCCGGTATTATCCGAGGTATCAACGGGAATTGGCGGCCCTGGCTGGACGCGTGAACGTGGCCAATTTGGTGCAAGCAATTAAATCCACGAACGAGCGCCGCGCCGTGGCCGATCACCCGTTGTCTCCGAAACTGTTTGTCGAAGACATGTTGCTCGATTACATAGCCCGTTGCGGTGCCGGGGCTGTTTGACGAAAGGACGACGATGAGTGTAACGCCTAACGGTCCGATCAGCGGCCTGCCCGCCGATCCGAACGCGCCGCAGCCCGCGCGGCCGTCGGTGCTGTCGCTCGCCATCAAGGAAAAAGCCGCGCTGTACGCGGCCTATATGCCGTTCCTGAAAAACGGCGGCATGTTCGTGCCCACCAACAAGCCGTACAAGGTCGGCGACGAGATCTACCTCATCCTGTCGCTGATGGACGATCCCAACAAATACCCGATCGCCGGCAAGGTTGCGTGGATCACGCCGGCCGGGGCGAACAACAACAAGGCGCAGGGCATCGGCGTGCATTTCCCGGCCGACGAGACCGGGCAGCGCGCCCGCCTGCGCATCGAAGAAATCCTCGGCGCCGCGCTGCGCTCGTCGCGCGCCACCCATACCCTATAGTTCCTGTTCGTTTCAACATGCCGTCCTACGTCCACCGCCTCGCCCGCATCGAAGATCTGCCCGTCATCGTCGACATCTACAATTCCACCATCGCGTCGCGCGAAGTCACGGCCGACACCGAGCCCGTCACCGTCGCGTCGCGCGAAGGCTGGTTCCACGAACACACGCCGGAGCGCCGCCCGCTGTGGGTGATCCACGATGCGGCCGACGCGTCGGATAATCCGGCCGTGATCGGCTGGTGCTCGTACTCGAATTTCTACGGCCGCCCGGCGTATTCGGGCACGGCCGAGCTGTCGATCTATATCGCGGAAAGCTGGCGCGGCAAGGGCGTGGGGCGTTACTGCCTGGAACAGGCGATGGCGTTCGCGCCGAACGTCAAGGTGCACACCTTGCTCGGCTTTATTTTCGGCCACAACGTGCCCAGCCTGGGGTTGTTCCGTAAATATGGCTTCGAGACGTGGGCCAATTTTCCGCGCGTCGCGAACCTGGACGGCACCGAGCGCGACCTGATCATTCTCGGCAAGCGCGTCGCCTGACGCGGGCATGCGAGGTCTTCGCTCAAGATCAAAGCGGCGTGGTCTTTGCGGCTGCGGCGGCACCGGCTGGGCTTTGTTCGAGCTGGGGCAACCCAATCGATGCGGGTGAGCCATCGCGGGCGCGGCGGCCGTTGAGCAAGACACCGATCCACGAATTGCGCACCAACCAGTGGTAACTGAGCAGGCATACGGCCGTGGTCGCGGAAATGTTTAGCAACATCTTCCCTGCGACACCGAAGGGCGCGTCATACAACAGGATGCCGAAGCCGATCGTGCCCGCCAAATGGACCAGATAGACCCAGTACGAACTGTCGGACAGGTATTTCAGGACGCGGTTTTGTCGAGGAAGATATCGCGAAAAGAATCCCAGCACAGCGAGACTCCACAGCCAGTTGGTGCAACCGAAGAACAGTGCGGTGCCGAGATCCGGATACGCCATGCGAGCGTCTGCCGCACTGCCGGCTTTCAACGTGACCAGGCTGAGGATAAACGCGACCAAGCCGGCGATGCCATTGCGCCAGCAACGTCGCTCGAGCTGGGGAAGAAGGTCGTGGCGTTGCCAATACACGGTCGCGCCGGCGGCGAAGAATAATCCATAGTCGGCAATCTCGGCCAGATTCGGCACGAAGGACCCGCTGGGCGCCAGGATGCCGTGCGGATACGCGGTCCCGATAAGCGCCACCGGAATCGCGAGGACGATCGTGCCCCACCACGTCGCGAGCATGTTGCCCGCGGCGCTGCGTGCCGCGGCGAGCACCCGGTGCGGCAAATATTGTCCAAGACGGCTGGCGACCGCGGCCAGCAGACAAAGCCATAGCAGGTCGTACAGGAACCAAAGATGCATCGTGTTGAATGCGGTTTGATGGGGTTCCCGTTTGGGAAGCAAGGTGAGATCGAATCCGATCGTGCCGCGCTGCATGAGGTGTGCAAATATCACTATCAAGCTCGAAACGCAGACGAAAAGAATTGGCCAGAAAATGACGAACGGCAGTCCGATGCGCCGCGCGCGATTCTTCAGCATGCCCGCACGGCCACGCTCTTCAAGCATCCTGGCGACAAAGAACCCGGCAAGAATATAGAACGCAGGCATTCGGAACGAGTGAATCAGCAAGACAATCAAGTCGGCGGCCGGCGAGGACTGGCTGTCGCGCCAAGGCATCGTTGGCGTCGCCATGTGGTTGACGGCGACATGCAATACGATGCCAAGCCACATCAACATCGCGCGCAGATTGTCCAATGCGTGTATGCGGGACGGTGCGTTCACTGGTACTCCTTTCCGATAGATTTCAGATGAACTGCGTCTTGCGTGACCGCAGCCAAAGGGTGGCGCCCAAGCCGGCAACAATCAGCACCAGTTCTGCCAGCAGGAAACCGAATACGTCCGCGCTCCAGACCACGGCGCCGCCTTGCATGGACGCATGAATCGCGCGGTTCGTCGCCGCGCTGTAGACGGTCCCCTGCAACACGACGTTCCAGAAGACGACCGCACGGATCGTCTTGTCGAGCGAATCGCGCACCAATGCGGCGGTCAGCACCAACACCGCATTCGCGGCACAGCCGCCGAAGACAATAAGCAGGAAAGGGATCAGCCCACGGGGCAGGTGACCCTGCAGGTGAACGGCGGCGATCGAGGCAAACAGCAACAGACTCCACACGCCGAAGTAGCTCAGCAGGTTGAAAGCGAGCTTCGACCAGGTGTATTCCGCCGGCGTGATCGGCAGACTCATCAGGAAGGCAAGCGTCTGGTTCCTGCTTTCTCCGAGAACCGTTACAACAGGCAAATGCATGCCTAGTGTAACGAGCGTGGTCACAAGCAGGACGCCGCCGGCACGAAAAAACGTGGCCCCGGGTATGCTGGCCAGAGCGATCGCCAACAGGCCGAACACAATATAGCCCGCGACGATTCGGTGGAAGAAGTGGACGTCCTTGCGTATCAACATCGCGATCATCGATGTGTTCATTCGGCTTGCTCCTTACGTTTTGCCAGGACGTTGCAGACAAAAATTTCTTCCAGGTTCATCTGTTCGACGGAGCGCACGGTCGCGCCCGCGGCCTCGCATGCGGCCGCCAATGCGGGTTCGAAGCGGGATGTCGTCAGCGTCCGCGCCCTGCCTTGTCCCGCCACCTCGACCGTCCCGGGAAGCTCGGGCAGCGTGACGTCGTTCGGCACGTCCAGGCGCAAGCGGCGCCACCGCTCGGTATAGTGTGCGGTGTCGTCGGAATCGACGATGCGACCCTGGTCGATGAAGGTGAGGCGGTCGGCAATTTGCTCGACATCGCGCGTGTTCTGCGATGAAAAGAGGACGGTGCGTTCCTCGTCGGTCACGACTTCCATCAGTGCGGCGAGCACCTCGTGACGGGCGACGGGGTCGAGGCCGGTCGTCGGTTCATCCAGGATCAGCAAGCGCGGCCGCCGAGCGAGCGCCAGAAGGAGCGCGGCCTTGACGCGTTGTCCGTGCGACTGTTGCCTCATCGACTGCACGGGATTCAGGTAAAGCTTCTTCGCCAGCGCCATCGCATAAACCTGATCCCAGGCGGGATAGATCGATGCCATCCATTCCATATGCCAGGCCAGATTGGCGTTGGGATACAGGCGCACATCTTCTGAAACGAAGCCGATATCCTGTTTGGCAAGTGCCTGCTGGCGGGGCATGTCATAGCCGAGAACGCTCGCCTGCCCGCTGTCCTGGGTGACCAGGCCCAGCATGATACGAATCGTGGTGGATTTTCCAGCGCCATTGGCACCGAGAAACCCCATGACGCAGCCGGTCGGCATCGTCATGTCGATGCCGTCGAGATGAAAATGAGGGTAGCGTTTGCTGATGCCGTGCAATTCAATGGCAGGTGACGGGTTCATCGGGTTCCTGTCTTGTTGATGATTTGGAGGAGACGAGACGTGGTGTCTTCCGGCGAAAGCCCGAGCATGTGGGCAAGGCGCGCGACCTCGCCCAGATGCCAGCTCAGGTCCTGGGCCCACAATTGGCTGGGGAGGTTCGGTGCGGCAGCGACCGTCGAGCCGCGGCCCTGGTGGGTCGAAATGACCCCTTCGCGTTCGAGCTCGAGATAGGCACGCTTGACCGTGATGACGCTGACGCATAACTGGGCAGCCAATTGACGGATGGACGGAATCTCGTCTCCTGGCGCCCAATCCCCAAGCGCGACCTTATTACGGATTTGCTCCATGATCTGCAGATACATGGGCCGGCCATCAGCCTGGGAGATGACGAGGTCACTGTGCTTATCCATATACACAGTATATACACACTGGGCCGCTGCGCGCAGAAATTTTTTTTGCCGAGTTCCGGCATGGGATCGTGCGGGGCTGTCACTCTCGCGGGTCGCGTACAATATCGGGATGTACATCGATTCCCACTGCCACATCAACTTCCCGGAACTGGCCGCGCGGATGCCGGAAATCCTGGCCAGGATGGCCGAGAACAAGGTCACGCACGCGCTGTGCGTGTCCGTCGACCTGCCGGATTTCCCCGGCGTGCTCGCCCTGGCCGAAGAATACCCGCACATCTTCGCCTCGGTCGGCGTGCACCCCGATTACGAGGACACGCCGGAACCCACCGTCGCGCAACTGGTCGAGATGGCCGATCACCCCAAGGTGATCGCGATCGGCGAGACCGGCCTCGATTATTACCGGCTGGAGGGCGACCTCGAATGGCAGCGCGCGCGCTTCCGCACGCACATCCGCGCGTCGCGCGAGACGCGCAAGCCGCTGATCATCCACACGCGCGCCGCCAGCGCGGACACGATCCGCATCATGCGCGAAGAAGGCGCGGGCGTCGAGGCGGGCGGCGTGGCCGGCGTGATGCACTGCTTCACGGAGTCGCTGGACGTCGCCCTGGCCGCCATCGAGATGGGGTTCTACATCTCGTTCTCCGGCATCGTCACGTTCAAGAGCGCCAAAGACCTGCAGGCCGTGGCCAGGGCGCTGCCGCTGGACCGCATCCTCATCGAGACCGATTCGCCGTACCTGGCGCCCGTGCCCTATCGCGGCAAGATGAACGAGCCGGGCTATGTGCCCCACGTGGCGGAATACCTCGCGACGCTGAAGGACGTGCCGCTGCGCGAGATCGCCGACCGCACCACCGAGAATTTCTTCAACCTGTTCAAGGCCGCGAGGAACTGACCATGACGTCCCACCGCCCGTTGCGCCGTACCGTTCTCCGATCTTTCGTGCTGGCCGTGGCGCTGGCCGCGGGCATCCATCCGGCGCAGGCTGCGCAGACGCCGGCGCAGACGGCCGACTTCTTCCGCGCCGTGCAGATGGACGATGCGGGCACCGTGCGGGCCTTGCTGGGCAAGGTCGACCCGAACCAGGTGAACCCGGTCGGCGGCGAACCGGCACTGGTGCTCGCCGTGCGCGAAGGGGCGATGCAGGTGTTCGACGCGCTGCTGCGCTATCCCGGCACGAACGTCGACGCACCAGCCATGAACGGCAACACGGCGCTGATGATGGCCGCGTACAAGCACGACAAACCCGCCGCCGAAGCCCTGATCGCGAAGGGCGCGGCCGTGAACCGTCCCGGCTGGACGCCGCTGCACTACGCGGCCGCCAGCGGCGACGACGACATCGCGCGCCTGCTGCTGGCGCACGGCGCCCGCATCGACGCGGCGTCGCCGCCCGCCAGCGGCGCCTACACGCCCCTGATGATGGCGGCGCGCGAAGGCCATCAGGACAGCGCGCTGTTCCTGCTCGGCCAGGGCGCCGATCCGCGATTGAAGAACAGCGAAGGCTTGACGGCGGCCGAGATCGCGCGGCGGGCCGATCACGGCGCTATCGCGAAGGCGCTCGAGCAGCGCGCTAAGAGCGGCCGCTGAGCGGATCCGCGCCGTCCGCCTGGCACGGGTGCGCGCGCTTGGCCGCATACATGCGCGCGTCCGCGTGCATCAACAGCGTTTCGACCTGGTCCGCGTGGTCCGGGAACAGCGCGATGCCGATGCTGACGCCGATGTGGAGCGGCACGCACGGCGTCGGCACCGGTTGCGCGAGCGCGGCGCGGATCTTGTCGGCGCAGCGGTCGGCGTCTTCGGGCGCCTGCAGGTCTTCCAGCAGCAGCACGAATTCGTCGCCGCCGAGGCGGGCCACGGTGTCGGACTCGCGCGCGCACTCCACCAGCCGGGCGGCCACCTCGCGCAGCAGCGCGTCGCCGGTGGCGTGGCCATGATGGTCGTTGACCTGCTTGAATTCGTCGACGTCCACGTACAGCAGACCCAGCCGTGACTGGCTGCGCCGGGCCCGGGCGACGGCCGTGCGGACGCGGTCGAAGAACAGCCGCCGGTTCGGCAATCCCGTCAATTCGTCGTGGCAGGCCGAGCGCATCAGGTCGTCGTGCAGGCGCTTGCGCTCCAGCGCCAGGCCGACCTGGACGGCGACGAAGCGCAGCAGGCCGCGGTCGGCCGGCGAGTAGCCGGTACCGGCGCGGTCGCGCAACAGCAGGGCGCCGATGGTGCCCGCCGGCCCCTTCAAGTCGATCATGAGCCAGGTGTTCAGGCGGCCGGCCGCGACGTGGCGTACGGCGTCCGGCGCGAGCGTGTCCGGATTCGACGTCGCCGCGCGCCAGCGCGCGAGGCAGGCGCGCGACGGCGGGCGCGTCCGTTCGTCGTGGTCGCGCCGGTAGATGACCTTGAAACCCTGTTGCGCGGTGGGATCCGTGACGACGACCATGCCGGGCGCGCCGACCATCCGGTCGAGGATGCCATGGATGTCGGCGCACAGTCCGGCCAGGTCGCCGGCCACGAAGGCGGCCTCGGAAATGGCGTAGGTCGCGGCCTGGCGCCGTTCGGCGCGCTTGCGCAGGGTGACGTCGCGCGCGACGCCCAGGCGCAGGTTCTGGTCGGCGATCCAGCGCGCCGACCACATGACGTCGACCCAGTGGCCTTCCTTGTGCAGGTAGCGGTTTTCGAAGCCGATGCTGTCCTGTCCGGCCGCGATGCGCGCGCTTTCCGCGAGGGTCCGGTCGTGGTCTTCGGGAACGACGAAATCGAGGATGTGCCGTCCGATCAATTCGGTCGGGCGGTAGCCGAGGATGCGCTCGCTGCCCGCGCTGACGTCGACGATGACGCCGTGCCGATCCACCAGGAACACGACGTCCAGCAACAGATCGGCAATATTCGCCGAGAGGGAACGAATCGAATGGACCATGTGAAAAGCGGTGATGACGGGCGGCGTGAAAATACTAACATTCTCTCTCAGGAAATAGCTAATAGTATTTTCTCAACGCCGGTGCTGTTCCGCCGATCCGACAAACTGAACTGCAAATCCCCGTCACCTCCACGCATCGCCGGTTTTCCACCGTGTACATAATGCATCCTGAGATCAACATGGCGCCGGCAGGACCGCGGGCCCGACAACGAGGACACAATGCTGAACGAACGCGAAATCGAGAGTTGCTATCTGGGGCAGTTCATCCCGGTCCACTACCACCACAACATGCTGATGGATCACAACCGCATGCACAGCTTCAAGTCGGCGATCTACCACGCCGTCAAGCCGGGCATGAAGGTGCTGGAACTGGGCGGCGGCACGGGCGTCCTGTCGTTCTTCGCGGCGCAGAACGCGGACAAGGTCTACTGCGTCGAGTTCAATCCGGACATGGTGCACGAGGCGCGCCGCTTCCTGGCCATGAACGAGAACGGCCACAAGGTGGAGGTCGTGCACGCGGACGCGTTCGAATACCTGCCGCCGGAGCCGGTCGACATCGTCATCTGCGAGATGATCCACGTGGGCATGCTGCGCGAAAAACAGGTCGACGTGATCGAATCGTTCAAGCGCCGCTACCTGGCGCGCTTCGGCGGTCCGCTGCCGATCTTCATGCCGGAAGCCGTCATCATGGCCGCCCAGCCGCTGCAGCTGGAATACGATTTCGAAGGCTTCTACGCGCCCATCGTGCAGTTCCAGCCGACCAACGTGATCTACCCGGGCACCGTCGAGCTGGCGCAGCCGGGCGTGTATTCGATCATGGACTTCAGCCAGCCGGTGGGCGACGCCATCGCGTGGGAAGGCCAGTTCCGCATGGAGCAGGGCGGGCGCCTGAACGCGCTGCGCTTCATCACCAAGAACGTCCTGTCCATTATCGAGGAGCGCGGCACCACGATCGACTGGCTGAACCACTACATGATGCTGCCGCTGGCCACGCCGCTGGACGTGCAGGCGGGCGACGTCGTGCAGGTGAGCTTCGCGTACCGCGCGGGCGGCTCGATCCCGTCGCTGGAAGCGTCGATGCGGGCCGAGGTCGTTGCGCGCGCGGGCGAGCCGGTGCGCGCGCGCGAGACCGCGCTCGCGTAAGCAGTCCGAACGGTCGCCCCGCGGCGCGGGGCGGCGCCATCCGCTCGTCCCCGCATTTTCCCCGTCCATCCGCCCCCGTCCGCCGTCCATCGCAGAATCGTTGCGCGTTGGCGTCCATACAACTACAGTGACCACGTCGGGCCGCACCGGCCCTTGTCCTGACCGATGGAGCTGGCGATGCTGGGTTTCCTCATGTGGTTGTTCCTGCTGTTCCTGTGCTGGCCGCTGGCGTTGCTGGCGCTCGTGATGTATCCGCTCGTGTGGCTCGTGCTGCTGCCGTTCCGGCTGCTGGGGATCGGCGTGGAGGCCGTGTTCGAGCTGCTGCGCGCCGTCGTCATGCTGCCGGCGCGCGTGCTCGGCGGCGGCGCCGGGCGCTGAGCATTGACGTCCGGCCAGTGTGCGCCGATTAACAGACGGACACGAACCGTTCGCCTATCGTGCCATACTGATGGCTTTCATCCGAGGGCCATGCTTTTAAAGGATATGACTATGCGCCTGGACATCTACCGCAGAGCCGAGCACGACGGCAAGTTCTCCTACCTGGCCGTCCCCGAGACCCGCAACATCCCCGAGGAAGCCACGAATACCGACTGGGAAGTCGAAGCGCGGGCCTTCGAAGTCGACGACGGCGCCGGCGATCTGCCGGATTACGATATCCAGAACCTGACCGGCCAACTGGCCGAAAAAGGGTACGCCGTCACGTCGTCGATGCACTGACCGTCGCGCCGTCGCGACAAGACGACGGACATCCGCGGCCGTACGCCGTCCGTCCCGACCAGCGGGGGCGGGCGGCGTACGGCCGCGTATCGCATATGGTATCCTTGCGCCTCGTTTTGTCGGAGGCGTCATGAAGTGGTTCGTTGTCGGTTTTCTCGTGCTGTCGGTCCTGCACATCCATTTCCGGGGCAAGGTGCGGCTGCCGTTCGGCCGCCAGCTGTTCGACCATTCGTCGTTCATGGCGCCGATCAATATCTTCATGCACCTGTTCTCCAAGGTGCCGAGCACGCCGTACATCCCCGTGCGCGAATTTCCCGAGTTGTCGGTATTGCAGGAAAACTGGCCGACGATCCGCGAGGAAGGGCTGCGCCTCATCGAACTCAAGAAGATCAAGGCATCCGAGCAGAACAATGACGCCGGCTTCAATTCCTTCTTCAAGACGGGCTGGAAGCGCTTCTATCTGAAGTGGTACGACGCCAGCCACCCGTCGGCCGAACGCCTGTGCCCGCAGACGCACGCGCTGCTGCAAAGCATCCCGTCCGTGAAGGCCGCGATGTTCGCCGAGCTGCCGCCGGGCGCCAAGCTGAACCCGCACCGCGACCCGTTCGCCGGCTCGATGCGCTACCACCTGGGCCTGGCGACGCCGAACGACGACCGCTGCTTCATCGAAGTCGACGGCCAGCGCTACAGCTGGCGCGACGGCCAGGGCGTCATCTTCGACGAGACGTATATCCACTGGGCGGAAAACACCAGCGACAGCGACCGCCTGATCCTGTTCTGCGATGTCGAGCGCCCGATGCGCTTCCGCTGGATGCAAGCGGTCAACCGCTGGCTGGGCCGCACGATGATGACGGCGGCCGCGTCGCCGAACGAAAGCGGCGACCAGACCGGGCTCGTCAGCAAGCTGTTCCGCATCTCCTACGTGATGGGCCAGTACCGCCGCCGCTACAAGGCGTGGAACAAGACCGCGTACAAGGCGACGAAGGTCGCGCTGATCGTGGGCCTGGCCGCGCTCGTCTACTACATCTGACCCGCCCACCCCGACAACCGAACCGCCCAGCGAAAAATTCGGGGTCAGAGCATATTTGCCGCAAAATTCGGGGTCAGAGCACTTTTTAAGGTAATTTCGCCCGAAGAACCTTTCGGCGCCAGCAGCTGTGAATTCTCACACGCGCTTGTTCGCAGCTTGCCGCAGTGCAGTCGAGTGGCCCATTGCTGTCCGTCTGGACATTGACCCGAAATGTGCTCTGACCCCGAATTTGTGCTCTGACCCCGAATTTGGGACGTCAGGCGCGCGGGCGCTGGCGGTGGAATACCAGGGGGCTGTACGGGATGGCGGACGGCGGCGGCGAATGCAGGATGCCTGGTTTCATCGCGCCGATCACGTGCATCTCGCACGGCTTGCAGTCGAATTTCAGCGTGTAGCGTTCGTCGCCGGACACGAGCGTCATCGGCTCGGCGCGGACCTGGCCCTGCACGCCCTGCACACCCTTGGCTTGCTTGGGGCACAGGTTGAACGAGAAGCGCAGGCAGTGCTTGGTGATCATCAGCGACACCTCGCCCGGCTCCTCGTGCGCCTCGTACGCGGCGGCGATCAGCTGCACGCCGTGCTTGTGATAGAACGCCCGCGCCTTGTCGTTGTACACGTTGGCGAGATAGCTGAGCTGCGTTTCCGGATAGGCGGCCGGCGGCTCCGCCGGTTGCGCGCGCTCCGGACGCCGCCACGCGGCCAGCCGGGCCGCTTCCTGGGCGGCGATGGCGTCGCGGCGCAGGCCGTTGATGGCGCTGGACGGCACGAACCACGGCTGCGACAGCGCGACGTCGATATCGCCCGCCGCGAACATCGTGTTCCCCAGCTTGCCCACGCTCGCGCGCAGGCCGGCCAGCGCCTGCTCGGCCTGCTGCGCCGGCTGCAGGGCCAGCGCCGCATGGGTCGTCGTCGTGATGCCGTCTTCGTCCGTGACGGTGAGGCGCAGGCCGCCGTCGACGTCTTCCAGCCGCAGGTCCACGCGCACCTTGCGCTCGGACGATTTCTTGGTGAGCGCCGCTTCCCACTGATGGTCGCGGTTGCGGTGGACGACGGTGCCGACCTTCAGCCCGGCCAGCGCCGCGATCGCCTCGTTCGGGAACACGCGCCAGCGCTGGCCTTCCGCATCCTCGCCGAGCTTTTGCACGGTGTTGGCCTGGATGCCGACCGTGTCGCGCTTGTGCATGTAGTTCAGGCCATCGCCGTTGGCCATGGCCATGGCCGTGTTCGTGACGAGGTCGAAATTGTCGCCGCCGATGCGCGTCACCGTGCCCAGCTCCACGCCCACGTACTTGGGCGAATCGAAGGCGCCGATGGTCTGCTGGCGGCCCTGGGCGAAATAATCCGTGTGCCCGCGATGGAAATTCTTGTCGACGTCGGGCGTGAACAGGATCTCCGTGCGGCCGCTCGACGCGCGCGCCAGTTCGGGGCGGCGCTCCAGGATCTCGTCCAGCAGCAGGCGGTAATGGGCCGTGATGTTCTTCACATACCCCATGTCCTTGTAGCGGCCTTCGATCTTGAAGGAGCGGATGCCGGCGTCGACGAGCGCTTCCAGGTTGCGGCTCTGGTCGTTGTCCTTCATCGACAGCAGGTGTTTTTCGTACGCGACGACGCGGCCCTCGCCGTCCGACAGCGTGTACGGCAGGCGGCACGCCTGCGAGCAGTCGCCGCGGTTGGCGCTGCGGCCCGTGTCCGCGTGCGAGATAAAGCACTGGCCGGAGAACGCGACGCACAGCGCGCCGTGGATGAAGTACTCGAGCGGGGTGTCGACCTGGGCGCGGATTGCCTTGATCTGTTCGATGGTCAGCTCGCGCGCCAGCACCAGCTGCGAAAAGCCGACCTGCGACAGGAATTTTGCCTTCTCGACCGTGCGGATGTCGCACTGCGTGCTCGCATGCAGCTGGATCGGCGGCAGGTCCATCTCGAGCATGGCCATGTCCTGCACGATCAGCGCGTCGACGCCGGCGTCGTACAGCTGGCGGATCTGCTTCTCGGCCGTTTCCAGCTCGGCGTCGTGCAGGATCGTGTTCATCGTCACGAAAATGCGGGCGCGGTAGCGGTGCGCGAATTCGACGAGGGCCGCGATGTCTTCCAGCGTATTGCTCGCGTTGTGGCGCGCGCCGAACGCGGGGCCGCCGATGTAGACCGCGTCGGCGCCGTGCAGGATGGCTTCGCGGCCGATCTCGGCGGTTTTGGCGGGAGACAGCAGTTCGAGCTGGTGGGCAAGCAGTGACATGGGCGATTCCTGGCTATCGAAGGCGGAAATTATAGCCAGATCAAGGGCTTATGTCACCGTCCAACGTCACCGCTCGGTCAACGCCTCCCCGTGCAATGCCGCCTCGACGGCGTCCCGCAGCGCGTCCGGCGCCACCGGCTTGGACAGGACCGGGATGTCGTCCGGCAGCCCCATGGCCCGGATCGTCGCCGGATCGAGGCCGCTGATCACGACGATGGCCATGTCGCGGTAACCCACGCTCGCGCGCAAGGTGCGGATCATGCGCAGGCCGTCCACGCCCGGCATGCTGAGGTCGCCCACGAGCAGGTGCGGCCGGGTTTCGCCGATGCGGATCAGCGCATCGAAGCCGTTGCCGGCCCGGACGACGTCCACCGGCAAGTCCCAGCCGGCCATCGCGGATTCGTACAGCGCGAGCATTGCCGCGTCGTCGTCCACGAGCAACACCTTGTAGCGGGCGGGCGCGGAGCGGTTGGCCATCGCCTGCCGGCGCCGCTCGACGTGGCGGGTGATCGAGGCGATGGCGATGCGGCGGTGCCCGCCGGCCGTCTTCCACGCTTCGAGCGTGCCGCTCTCCACCCACAGTTGCACCGTGCGGTGCGACACGCCGAGCAGGGCCGCCGCCTGCCGGGTGGAACAATAGGCGGCGGCGTCGAAGTCCTGCGCGGGCGAGGGCTGGCTGAATGGCAATGTCATGGCTGTCGTGTCACGTTGTGTCGATTCCATTGATGCATTCAGGAATCTATCAAATAATCACAACGTGTGACAGCAATATTTGCGAAACGTTACCCGTCAATGCAACGGCCGGCCCGGCCCACCCGTGCGTTCGATGCGGATCGCGATCGATTTCGCGGCCGGCACCTTGCTCTCTTTCGCGTAATGCCACAGCGGGATCAGCGGGTTGCATTCCGGGTAATAACCCGCGACACAACCCTCCGGCACGCCGTATTCCATCACGTGCAAGCCCTCGACCTTGCGCTCGATGCCGTCGTCCACGGCCGTGCTGGCCGTCACGACGTCGCCGTCCGCGAGGCCCAGGCGCGCCATGTCGGCGCCGGCCATCAGCAACACCATGCGGTCGCGCGTGCCGCGGAATCGGTCTTCCAGGCTGTAGATCGTCGTGTTGAACTGGCCGTCGCTGCGCACCGTGAACAGGCGCAGGGCGTCGGCGGGAATCGGCATGTCGGGATCGGTCGACAGCGTCTCCGGCACCGTGAAATTGGCCTTGCCGGTCGGCGTGTTCCACTTGCGGTCGGCCGCGGCGAGCGGCTTGCGGAAGCCGCCCGGTGTCCACATGCGCTCGTTGAACTCGTGGAAGATCTTCGGATACGTCGCGGCGATGGCGTCGCGCACCCTGGCGTAGTCCGCCACCCAGCCGTCCCAGTCGACTTTCGGATTCGGATCCAGCGCCGCCTTGGCGATGCCGGCCACGATGGCCGGTTCCGACAGCAAGGTGTCCGCCGCCGGTTCCGCGCGGCCGCGCGAGCCGTGCATGCAGCCCGTCGAATCCTCCATCGACACGGCCTGTTCGCCGCTCGCCTGGCGGTCGACCTCGATGCGGCCCAGGCACGGCAGGATGTAGGCCGTCCGGCCATGCACGAGGTGGCTGCGGTTCAGCTTGGTCGATATCAGCACGGTGAGGGGCACGCGGCGCCAGGCGGCGTCCATCACGCCGTGTTCCGGCACGGCGCGCACGAGGTTGCCGCCGAGGCTGATCAAGGCTTGCACCTTGCCGTCGCGGATGGCTTCGCAGGCCTCGACCGTGTTCATGCCCTTGTCGCGGGGCGGTTCGAAGCCGTACAGCTCCTTCAGCTTGTCGAGCGGCGCCAGCTCCGGCTTTTCCGTGATGCCGACGGTGCGCTGGCCCTGCACGTTGGAGTGGCCGCGCACCGGGCAGATGCCGGCGCCGGGCTTGCCCATATTCCCCCGCAGCAGCAGCAGATTGACGAGCATCTGCACGTTCTGCACCCCGTTGCGGTGCTGGGTGAGGCCCATGCCGTACACGCCGATCACGGTCTTCGCGTGGATGTAGGTGCCGGCCGCCTGCTCGATCTGCGCGCGCTTGATGCCCGACTCGCGCTCGATCTCGTCCCAGCCGCAGTCGCGGACGGCGGCCGCGAATTCGTCGAAGCCGTGGCAGTGCTCGGCGATGAACGCGGCATCGATCGCGCGCGGGCCGCCTTCGGCCTGGGCGCGCTCGTCCGCTTCCAGCACGGCCTTGCACAGGCCCATCAGCGCGGCCGTGTCGCCGCCGGCCTTCACCTGGTGGTACTGGGTGCTGATCACGGTCTCGTGGCCGGTCAACATCTCCGTCGGCGATTGCGGGTTGACGAAGCTGACGAGGCCCCGTTCGCGCAGCGGATTGAACGTGACGATGGGCACGCCGCGCTTGCGCGCATCCTGCAGCTGGTGCAGCATGCGCGGGCTGTTCACGCCCACGTTCTGGCCGAAGAAGAAGATGCAGTCGGTCCGGGCGAAATCGTCCAGCACGACGGTCCCGATCGACACGCCGATCGACTTGGGCAGCGCCACCGAGGTGCTTTCGTGGCACATGTTCGAGCTGTCGGGCAGGTTGTTGTTGCCGTACATGCGCGCCAGCAGCTGGTACATGTACGACGTTTCCAGCGAGGCGCGGCCCGAGCTGTAGAACACGACCTGTTTCGGATCCATCTTGCGCAGTTCGGCGCCGATCTCGGAGAAGGCGCGCTCCCAAGTGATTTCCACATAGCGGTCGAGGGCGCCGTCGTAGCGCATCGGAACGGTCAGCCGGCCCGCTTGTTCCAGCTCGTGATCGTGCCAGCTTTCCAGCTCGCGCAGCGTGTGGCGCTGGAAGAAGTCGGCGCCGATCGTCTTGCTCGTCACTTCCCAGGCCGTCGCCTTGGCGCCGCTTTCGCAGAACTCGGCCGGGTGCGGATGCGCCGGCTTGGCCCAGGAGCAGCTGACGCACATGAAGCCGTCGGACTTGTTCTGGTGGACCAGCAACTGGGCGCCTTCGACCGGGACGCGCTCCTTGAGCAGGATCGTGCCGACTTCCTTCAGCGATCCCCAGCCGCCGGCCGGCATCCTGGGTTCGTTGGGTTCGTTGGGTTCCTTGCCGCCTTGCTTGCTCATATCAAGACTCCGTCGTCGGGGACACATATTGCCCCAATAGCAGTGAGCTTGAGCGCAACATGAGGCCGCGTCTGTTCGACAGCGCACACGCGGTGCCGGCACCTGCCGGCCGGTCTGCTATGATCGGCCTCCCGTCCCGCAGGCCAGACCCGATGCATTCGTCCGACCATCCCGAAGACCCCGCCATGCCGCCGCCGGCACGCAGCCGCCGCGTGCTGCGCATGCGCGCGGGCGCGCTCGCCGAGGCGGACGACATGCTGATCGAAGAAGTGCCGGTCGCGCTCGTCTACAACGGCATCTCGCACGCCGTCATGATGGCGACCCCCGCCGACCTGGAAGAATTCGCCCTTGGATTTTCGCTGTCCGAGGGCATCATCGCGGGCCCCGGCCAATGCTACGGCATCGAGGTCGAGCGGACCGCCGGCGGCATCGCCGTGCAGCTCGACATCGCCGGCAGCGCCTTCATGGCGCTCAAGGAACGGCGCCGCAGCCTGACCGGACGCACGGGGTGCGGGCTGTGCGGCGTCGACAGCCTGGACCAGGTCTGCCGCCCCGTGCCGGCGCTGCCGCCGGCGCGAGGCCTGAATGCGGCCGGCGTGCGCAATGCCCTGGCGGCGCTCGGCGACCGGCAGGCGCTCGCCCGCCTCACGGGGGCCGCCCACGCCGCCGCCTGGTGCGCCATGGACGGGACGCTCGCCATCGTGCGCGAAGACGTCGGCCGCCACAACGCGCTGGACAAGGTGATCGGCGCGATGGCGCGCGGCCGGGTGCGGCCCGGCGACGGCTTCGTCCTGATCACGAGCCGCGTGAGTTTCGAGATGGCGCAGAAGACGGCCGAGATCGGCGTGCCGGCGCTGGTCGGGATGTCGGCGCCGACGCTGGCCGCCGTCGATCTGGCCGACCGGGCCGGCATGACCTTGCTCGCGTTCGCGCGCGGGCAGGATTTCGTCTGCTACGCGCACGGGGACCGGCTGCAGGGTCAGGAGCGGATGTAGGCGTAGCCTTCCGTTTGACGGCGGATGAGGTGGGCGACCCCGGACGGCACATAGCCGACCGTCGGCGCCATCTGGTCGTGCGTGAGCTTGAAGCCGCGCATGGAATTTTCGCAGGCGAGGGCGCGGATGCCGGCCTGGCCGTCTTCCGCCAGCCGGGCCGCCACGTCGGAGCCGGCCTTGAGCATGGCGATGCCCGGTCCGAAGGCGACGATCTCGATGACGACGTTGCCGGCCCCGAGTTCGGCCTGGGCATTGCGCGCGTTGTTCAGCGTGAGGTTCCATTTGGCCGGGTCGGCGTCGCTGACCTGGAACACGGCCTTGTAGCCGGCGGCGGCCGGCGCCGCGCCCGCGCTGCCCGCGGCGGCCAGCGCCAGCGAGCCGGCGAGGAGTTGGCGGCGGTGCCGGCGATCGGAGGATAGCGTCATGGTGTCTCCCAGCAAATAATCGGGGAACCATGGTGGCCGCCGGCCGCCGCCATGTCAAGCGTGGGCGGCGTCAGCCCGACACGAGCGCCAGCAGCGCCGCCCGGTCGCCCGCCTGCTGGCGCTGGGCCGTGACGCGGTCCCACAGCAGGAACATGCCGTAGGCCCATTGCGTCACCAATTCCGCTTCCTCCGCCGGCCGCGCGGCCGCGCCGCCCAGCAGGCGTTCGATTTCGGCGCGGGCGAGCGCCGTCACCTGCTCGTAGTTCCAGGCGCCTTTCGGCAGCATCTTCTGGCGCGCACGGTAGCGGCGGGCCCGCTCCGCATCGCTGAGTTTGTCGTCCTTGGGCGGCCGGCCCCGCTTTTTCGCGGTGGCCGCCTGGAGCGGCAATTCGATCGTGCTCAGGTCTTCCGGTTGCTTCATGGTGCGGTCGAGAGTGGTCGTCACCACATTATTCGTGACGCATTTCAATAAAGCAAGATCGACGTGGCGCCGCCTCAGCCGGGAACCCGCGGTGCCGCGGCCTGCCTAAGGGTGCGGGAGGGATCAATGCGCGGCCGTCAAGGAGATCTTATGGCAACCAATCACATCGCAATCGCCTGCCAGGGCGGCGGCAGTCACGCCGCCTACACGGGCGGCGTCCTTCCCATCCTGCTGGGAGAATTCGACAACCTGCCGCCGGCCCGCGCCGAGGACGAGGCGGCGACCGACCGCTCGGCGCTGGTCGCCATCAGCGGCACGTCGGGCGGCGCCATCAGCGCGCTGCTCGCCTGGTACGGTTTCATCACGGGCGGCGCGCCCGACGCCGCGCACCGGCTGGACACGTTCTGGCGGGGCAATTCCGCGCTCGGCGTCGTGGAGGCGGTCACCAACCGCCTCGGCCGCGCCGCCGCCGACCTCGCCTCGATGGGCGGCTGGGACATCAAGGCCAGCCCGTACGTGCTGCCGCTGTCCGGCATGGTGTGGTGGAACACGAACGTCTGGCCCATGCTGGCCCGCATGTTCGGAGCGGACAATCCCTGGATGCGGCCTGACTTTTATTCGCTGCAGGCCCTGCTGGAACCCGGCGTGGATTGGCCCCTCGTCGCCCAGCTGGGCGAGTTCGCCAGCATTCCCGTCGAAGTCGAGCGCTGGCTGCGCGGCGACCTGGAAGCGGCGATGTTCCCGGCCGGCGCGCCCTGCCAGGAACGTTACCGCGCGGAGCGGGCCGCGGTCGAAGGCCGGATCACCGCCAGGCTGGCCGCCGCCGACCGTCTGCGCGCGCGCATGGCGCAGCTCGGCATCGGCGAGGATACGCTGCTGCACGCGGCCATCGCCGGCTGGCGCCCGCCCGCCGTGCGCTTCGAGGCCGACGCCTTGAGCGGGCTGGCCGACAGCGTGCGGCACGCCTTGCGGCCGATCCCGCGCCTGCTGCTGGGCGCCGTCGAACTGCACGAAGGCGAGTTCGTCGCGTTCAGCTCCGAGCGGGCGCCGGGCGACGGCGGCATCTCGATCGACTCGGTGCTGGCTTCCGCCTCGGCGCCGTGGCTGTTCCGGGCCCACGAGGTCGGCGGCACCGACGACCTGACGCTCGAACCCCGTCCGTTGACGTTCTGGGACGGCCTGTTCTCGCAGAATCCGCCGATCCGCAACTTCCTCTCCGGCGTGGTGGACGATGCGCGCAAGCCGGACGAGATCTGGGTCGTGCAGATCAATCCGATCCAGGCCAAGGCCGAGGCGGGCGCGCCGCACGGCCGCCGCGGCATCGCGTTCTCCGGCAGCGACATCTGGGACCTGCGCAATTCGCTGGCCGGCAATCTGTCGATGAACCAGGAACTGGGCTTCGTGGACGCGATCAACCGGCGCATGGAGACGGGACGCGGCGGCGACGAGGCGCCCGCCAGCACCGCCGCGCAGCGGCGCGACAAGCTCGTGCAGGTCGACCGCATCGTCATGGACGGCAGCGCCGTCGCGGCGGCGACCGGCATGCCGCTGGGCGCGAATTCCAAGCTGGACCGCGATCCCGGCCTGCGCGCCGCCCTGTGGGAACACGGCACGGTGCAGGCCCACCGCTATCTGGCCCTGCGGCGCCATGTGGAAAAACTGTTCTCCGGCCTGGACGGCACGCTCGCGGGCGCCTGCGCGTGCGCGGCCGGCTTGCCGCCCGCCGGCGCGGCCAGCGGACCGGCCGCGGCGATCCGGCCGGATGGCGCGGCGCGCTTCGGCGAGCTCATCGTGGAAGGCGCCACCGTGCACGGCATCGCGCCGGACGTTCCGGAGACCCCGCAGGCGCTCGTGCAGTGGCGCTCGGCGCATACGCAGATCAACGGCCGGCCCGTGCGCATCGAAGGCCGGACGGAACTGGCCGCCGGCGACGGCACCCCGGCCGACTGGCGCCTGAAAGACGTGCGGATCACGGCCGTCGTGCCGACCGTGCCGGCGCAGCCCGTATTGACCCCGGCCCGGGCGCGCGCGCGGCGCCAGGCCGGACAGCCCGTGGCGGCGCGGCCTTCGCAGGAGGTCCGGCACTGATTGTTTCCCACTAGGCAACTTGCCACGATGCGGCTAGAATGAGTAGATTGTGTGTTTGTCATCTTGCTGAGGAGTCCGGAATCGTGGTAATGCTATTTAATAGGACGGCGGCGGCCGTCGCCGCCGTCTGCGCACTGGCCGCCGGCGCATGCCTGGCGCAGGACCCGGGGCCCCAGAGCGTCGTCGTCACGGGGCAGCGCGGCACGTCGCCCTGGATACGGGCCGAGAGCGCCCATGTGGTCGTCCTGTCGGATGCGCCGCGCGCGGACGTCGGCCTGCTCGTCGACCACCTGGAGCGCCTCGACGGCCTGCTGCGCGCCTACACGGACGACTATCGGGCGGCGGGCGCGGGCCCCGAACCCAAGCTGAACCTGGTATACCTGAACGACGTTCGCGACCTGGACCGGATCGATGCGGACAAGCCGGCGGAAGGCATCGCGCTGTTCCGCGATTGCGCGGACGGCGCGCAGGGCTTCCTCGTGCGCACGGAGCCGCTGACCGCCATTGCGGACGACCGGCTGGTCAAGGCCCCGCTGGACGAAGGCTTGTCGTACGTGTCGGAAGCCTATGCCCGCCACTTCCTGTACCGTCACACGAACGTGCGCAGCCCGTCGGCGTGGATCGAAGGCTTCGCGAATTATTTCGCCAGCGCGCGCTTCGGCGACAAGCAGATGGTGATCGGGCGCACGCCGCCGGGCGTGGGCCGCTACTTCGCCTTCCTCGACCAGGGGCATCGCTACAACCTCGATTACAACGACGTCCTGGGGCCGCATCCGCTGGACCATTTGTCCGGCGCGCGCGCCGTGGCGGGCAATGTGGAATTCGAAGCACGGTCGTGGATCCTGACGCACTACATCCTGGGCGCGAGCGAGCGGCGCAAGAAGCTCTTGCCGTTCCTGAACGCGATCTACAAAGGCGGCGACCCGGCCGCCGCGTTGCACGACGTGTTCGGCCTGGACGCTGACGACGCATCGACGGCCCTGTGGCGCTACCGGCTGCGCGCGGCCGAGGTCTTGCGCGTCGAAGAGGCGCCGGGCAAGCGGCCGAAGATCGCCTTCACGACGATGTCGGCGACGTCCGGCGGCTTCCTGCTGGCCGACGCCGCGCTCAAGGCCTGCCCCACGCGGGCGCAGGGCGAAGGGCTGTTGCGCACGCTGACGGCCGACGCCGGCGCCGTGCCGAACGTCGACGCCGGACAACTGGCCCTGAGCCGCGCCCGCGTCGACTGGGGCGATCCGGCCGCCGCGCTGCCGTGGCTGCAACGGGCGGCGCGCCACGCGGACGCCGGCGCCGACGTGCTGGTGCTGCACGCGCGGGCGAACCTGAAGCTGGCGGCCAAGCTTGACGCCGGCGCGCGCGGCGCCTACCTCGACGCCGCCCGTGCCAGCCTCGCGCGGGCGCGCGAGCGCGAACCGGGCTCCGGCGCCGTCGCGCTGGCGCAGCTGGACCTGGCGCTGCTGGCCGACGGCAAGCCGAGCCGCGCCGTGCTGGACGACGTGCTCGCCGCCTGGCGCGCGACCCGCGACTCGGCGCCGCTGGCCCGCGCTGCGGTGCTGGCGCACTGCTACCTCGTCGACGCGCAAGGCGCCGAACACATCCTGCGCATGCTGTCGAACGATACGCGCGACGCCGCCACGGCCGCGTGGGCGGTGCAGTTCCAGAAGCGCCTCGATCGCGGCCTGACGCTCGCCGACATCACGGGGGAGATGCGCCTGGCGTCGTCCAGCGTCGGGTTCAGCGAGTGGACGCTCGACCAGATCAGCATGATGCGCGAGGTGGAATACAATGCCGGCCTGGAAGACGCTCAGGGCATTCTCAGCCAGCAGACGCAGAATCCGGACCCGTCCAAGGCGTTGTTGAGTCCGCCTGTGCGCAAGTGAGTCAGTAATATCGGGAACTTTATCGGGTCGTCGCGGGAATACTGGGCTGGAGCGGAAACCGGCCCGTGCCCGCCGCCCGGCGTCGAACCTGTCTTGACATCCGCTCAAGGCGATGAGTGTTTGGCGCCGGCGTCATCCGGGCGCCGGCCGCCGCGTTAAGTTCGAGCCCCGGCATTGACGACAACCCGATTTTACCGATGATTCCTACCATGTACGCCGCCCGCGACGCGCGGGCGCTGAAGGTCCTGCCCGCACTGTTCCTCAGTTGTTTCGCCGCGCAGCCGCTGTTCGCGCAGACGGCCGTGCCGGATCCCGTTCGCGCCAAGGCGCCCGTCAAGTCCACCACTTCCACCGCCGACGACGGCGTCGCGACGGTGGAAGTGGTGGCGACCCGTCCCACCAACAAGGTCGACCGCGACGTCTACGACCTCAAGAACGACATCAGCGTCAGCAACGCGTCCGCCGCCGATATCCTGAACAACGTCCCGTCCGTCACTGTCGACCAGGACGGCAACGTGGCGCTGCGCGGCAACCAGAACGTGCAGATCATGGTCAACGGCAAGCGCGACGCCCAGTTCCAGGGCCAAAACCGGGGCGACGCGCTGAACGCGTTCCCGGCCGAATCCATCGAATCCATCGAAGTCATCAACGTGCCGGGCGCCGAGTTCGGCAACGAGGGCGGCAACGGGCCGATCATCAACCTGGTCCTCAAGCGCAACCGCAAGGCGGGCTCGCGCGCGACCCTGAGCGCCAACAAGGGCACGGAGGGCCGCGGCAACGCGTTCCTGAACGGCGAGCACGCGGAAGGGCCGTATTCCATCAGCGGCAACCTCGGCGTGGCCGAGCGGGTCCGCCACGTCCACACCGAATCGCAGCGCCAGGATCTCGACCCGGCCACGGGCGGCGTCAAGGACGGCCAGGACTCGGTGGGCAACCGGGATATCCGGTCGAAGGTGCTGCACATGGCGTCGACGCTCACGTACAACGTCGGCGCACGCGACCAGGTGGGCGCGACGGCCAGCTATTCGAACATCCGCAACGAGTCGGACAGCACGGGCACGACGCAGCGCTTCGCCGCCGACTCGTCGCCGCTGGCCGACTACACCAGCCGCGCGCGCAGCCGCTCTCCGGCCCAGAACTTCGGCGTCGGCGCGTCGTACGACCACAAGAGCGGCGCGCCGGGCGAAGACCTCAAGTTCGACCTGCGCTACACGGGGCGGAACGGCAGCGCCGATTCCGACGTCTTGTACGACTACCGGCTGCGCCCGGCGGCGTCCATCGCGAACAGCCGGCGCTCGTCCGACCCGCACAACCGCATCCTCGACCTGTCCGTCGACTACGAGCGCAACCTGTGGGACACCTGGCACCTCAAGACCGGCGGCAAGATCGCTGACAGCAAGAACAGCAACCCGACCGGCTACCTGGCCCAGGACCCCGCGACGGGCGATTACGTGCCGGTCGCGAGCCGCATCAGCGACTTCGAATCGAACGACCGCAACGCGGCCGTCTACGGCATCCTGAGCACCAAGGTGTCCACGAATCTCAGTCTCCAGGGTGGCCTGCGCGGCGAGTACACGGCCCTCGACGTGCACCAGCCGCTGCTGAACGAGGAAGACCAATACCACTACATGAACTGGCTGCCGAGCTTTTACGCCACGCGCGACATCGGCAAGGACGGCATGCTGCAGCTGCGCGCGGCCCGGCGCATCGCGCGTCCGAACGAGCGCGACCTGAATCCGAACCTCGTCTACCTGAACGACGTCAATGCACGCCAGGGCAATCCACACCTGCAGCCGGTGAACAACGACCTGGTCGAATTCGCGTACCGCGACCGCATCTTCGGCGTGGACAGCAGTGTCGTGCTGTTCAAGCGGCGCGAATCGCCCGTGATCGGCAATCGCAGCTATGCGCTGGCGTCCGATCCCAACGTCATCGTCACGTCGCCCATCAACTTCGGCGCGAACGATTCCGTCGGGGTCGACCTGAACTTCAACGTGCGGCAACTGTTCCTGCAAGGGCTGTCGGCCAACCTGGGCGCGACGCTCGCGAACGAGACGCGCCAACGCATCTCCAATTTCACGACCGACACGACCACGGTGCAGCAAAAGAACCACCGCGAAAACATCAAGCTGCGGCTCGCCTACCAGGTCGGCCAGGAAGCGCTGCAGCTGAACGTGAACCACAACGGCGCGTCGTTGAACGGCCAGGGCGTCAACAGCGCCGTCACGCTGACGAATTTCACGTGGCGGCACAACCTGAGCCGGCGCCTGTCGCTGAACCTGAACGTGTATAACGTGTTCCACACCGGGAATATGGAAAGCGACGTCGAGAACGAGGTGCTGCGCCTGCACACGCTGAACGTGAGCCAGCCGCGCATCGTCCAGATCGGGCTGCGCTACCAGTGGGGCGGCGTGACCGGCGACGACCGCATTCGCAATGGCGGCCACGGCATGTTCCGCGGCGGTCCGGGCGGACACGGCGGGTACGGCAATGGCGGATACGGCGGCGGCGGAGCAGGGGGCGGAGGCGGGAGCTTCTAGCTCACGGCGACGGACGCAGCGCGATACCGTGTTCGAACAGGCGCGGCAGCCAGGCCTGTTCGAAGATGCAGCGGAAGCCGAGGTTGGTCGGATGCATTTCGTTGGCCCAGTAGTCGCGGTACGTCCCGTCGCGCGGCAGGATGCCGCGGCTGTCGATATGGACGACGCCCGGCGTCGCGGCCGCCAGCGGCGCCAGCAGGCCGTCGTTCAGGCGGTCGATGAGGATGCGCGCGATGCCGGACCGCAGCGCCATGTCGGCCGGCACGCCGTGCTCGTCCATCGCCGGTGCCAGCCACGGGCCCGCGTGGATCAGGCCGAATTCGAACCCGCGGCCGTCCGGTATCGGATAGTCGTAGCCGTTCAGGAAGATCGGCGCCAGGCTGGCGCTGTCGCGCTTGGCGAAACGGATGCCCGCGATCAGCCGGGTCAGCGACTGGCGCAGCCGGAACAGCATCGCGTCCATGCTGCCCTCGTCGATCCAGCCGTCGGCATCCGTCCCGGCCGGACAGCGGTCGCGCAGCGCCATGCCGACGTCGACCGCGTCGTTGCCGGCCCCGCTGATGTAGAACGCCGCAAACCCTTCCACGAATCCGGGGCGCAGGAAGTGCTCGACGGTGTCGGCATACTTGCCTTCGCCGACATAATCTTTGAGGCGGGCGCCGTTATAGCCCACCAGCTGGAGATTGCGATAGTCGTCGGACAGGGCGCGATGATTGATCATCGTGCCCAGGATATTGTTGTTGACGTACCAGAACCAGGAATCGCCGATGGCGAGCGCGGACGGGTAACCGATGTCGGCATTGTCCCAGCGTTCCTCGGGCTTGTAGATGTGCGGCATGGCGGCCCCGCAGTTCCCATAATTGTTCACTGACCGGTATCATGCCACTGCATTGACGATCCGCAAACTCACAATGGAGCGAGGTATGGCAATCAAACGTATGGACAACGTCCTGATCGTGGTCGACGATCTGGAAGCCGTGAAGGCGTTCTTCATCGCGCTGGGCCTCACACTCGAGGGCGAGACGACGGTCGAGGGACCGATGGTCGGGCAACTGATCGGCCTCGAGAATGTCCGGTCCACGATCGCGATGTTGCGTACGCCCGACGGACAAGGCATCGAGCTGGACAAATTCCACACGCCGGACGCGGTCCGGTTCGGACCCGTCGACGCGCCCGTGAATACGCTGGGCCTGCGCCGCGTCATGTTCGCCGTCGACGGGATCGACGCGGTCGTCGCCCGCATGCGCGAGCACGGCGCCGAGGTCATCGGCGAAATGCAGTACGGAGAGTCGTACCGGCTTGCGTACATTCGCGGTCCCGAGGGGCTCATTGTCGGGCTGGCCGAAGCGGCCTCTTGACTCGATCCCTGGGCCTATCGTGCGAAGCCGCTGGGCCCGTCCCGCTAAGATGACGACGCATTCATAGGGTCATGGAGCAGCATGGACGAGACGAAGCAGGGCGATGACGGCATCGCGCCGGTGAGTGAACAGGGCTGCCGCCTGCCGGCCGAGAAGCTCAACAGCACGTGTTTTTGCAGCAGCCTCGACCAAGGGGCCCTGAGGCATGCCCTGGCGGACGAACTCGGCGGGGACACCCTGTACGCGCTCGTCGAGCAGCGCTGTCCCTACCTGTTTTCGGCGCGGCCCGTGTTCGTGTCGGAGAGCCAGGCCACGCGCATCGACGAGCTGGTGCGGGCGGTCGAATCGGTGGTGGCGATGCCGGCGTATCGGCAGCGCGTGCTGGCGCATGCCCCGGACATCGCGCGGCACGATCCCGGCGGTGCCCGCGGCGTCTTTTTCGGTTACGACTTCCACCCGCGCGGGGACCGGCTCGGACTCATCGAAATCAATACCAACGCGGGCGGCGCCATGCTCAACGCGGCCATGGCGCGCGCGCACCGGGTCTGCTGTACGGACGACAGGCTGCTCGAGCGGGCGGTCGTGTCCGGTGCGGTGTTCGAAGACGCCATCCTGGCGATGTTCCAGTCCGAGTGGACGCTCTCCGGGCGCGGGCGACCCCTGAAACGGATCGCGATCGTGGACCTGGCGCCCACCGAACAGTACCTCTATCCGGAATTCCTGCTGTTCCAGCGCCTGTTCGGCCGCGCCGGCATCGACGCCGTCATCGCCGATCCGGCGCAGCTCTCGTGCCGCGACGGGGGCTTGTGGATGGGGGATCTTCAGATCGATCTCGTCTACAACAGGTTGACCGACTTCATGCTCGAGACCCCGGCGTGCCAGGCCTTGCGGCAGGCCTACCTCGAGCATGCCGCCGTCGTGACGCCGCACCCGCAAGCGCACGCGCTGTACGCCAACAAGCGCAATCTCGTCATACTGAGCAATGCCGACCTGTTGGCGGAGCTGTCGGTGCCGCGCCACGTTGCCGACATCCTGCTTGCCAACATCCCGCGCACGGAAGTCGTCGGCGGCGCCAATGCCGAGCGCCTGTGGAGCGAACGGCGCGGACTGCTCTTCAAGCCGATGGCCGGCTATGGAAGCAGGGCGGCCTACCGCGGCGACAAACTGACCAAGCGGGTCTGGCAGGACATCCTCGCGGGCGATTACATCGCTCAGGCCATCGTCGCCCCGGGCGAGCGGGCGGCCGGCACCAGGGACGAGCCGGACAACCTCAAGTTCGACCTGCGCACCTATGTCTACGACGGCCGGGTCCAGTGGACCGCGGCGAGGCTCTACCAGGGACAGACGACCAATTTCCGCACGCCGGGCGGCGGCTTCGCCCCGGTCTATCCGCTGCGCGACGAGGATGCGCGCGTGGAGATCGACGTCATCGGCCGGCAGGCGGACACTGGCCGCGCATGCTGCGCCGGCCAGTGTGGCTGAGGCGGCTTACTTGCGGTTGTTGGGGTTGCCGGACTCCGACGTGCCGCTGGTGCCGCTGGTGCCGGTGCTGCTCGCGGCGCTGCCGGTACCCGCGCTTGCCAGGATCTGGCGCAAGCCCGCCGGGTTCGGATCCGTGACCTTGCCGGACACGACGTCGCGTGCGGCAACCTCGCGATTGTAGTAGGCCGCGGTTTCCTTCTGGTCGAAGTTGACGTCGGTAATGCTGACCGAGGCGCCGCCGAACAAGCCTTTCGTATCCGACCATATCGTGATGTCGCCCCGGCCGGCGGAAGCCTGGCCCTTGGCAGACCAATTCACCAGCGTCAAGCCGGCACCGGCGTTCAGGGAGAACTTATTGTCCTGCTTGAAGGCGTCGAGCGCCTTCTGGTTGTTGAGGACCAGCGCGATCGGGCCGGCCTCCACGCCAGCCTGCAGTCCGGCGCTGATGCCGCCCATATTGTAGAAGGCCGGATCCGACCAGGTCGCGCCACGGCGCACCAGCAGGACGCCCGCGCCTCCACGCGCACCCACGCCGACGGCGGCGCGGCCATAGTCGGGCACCACGAACACGGCCTTCGAGCGTTTCATCAGGGCGGCGAGCTGGCGGTCCTGCTGCATTTTCTGCAATACCTGGGCTGTCTTCTCGAGGTGCTTCGACGCGTCCGTGCGCTCTTCGGTGCTCTGGGACTTGCCGGCGTGGGCAGTGCCCGTCGCCGTTTGCGCCATACTCGCGCCGCTGCCTGCGGCCAGGGCCAGGGTGATCGATGCAAGGATCAGTCGATGCGTTGTACGTGCAGTTTTCATGCCGTTCTCCTGTCCAAATTGTGGGCATCGCAGTATGTCGCAATTCTCGCGTGGCCGGCGCGAGCTTGCTTTTCGGCATGCGCGTCCTCTGTGGGCCCAGGTACGCGGCTGTGGGGGAATCCATTCCGCGATACGCCGGCATTACTGGCACATCCGCAATCTCCGTGACGGCAGGTTTGGTCAGGCGAGGTTGCGGAAGCGCTACCCCATGAACGACAGACGTTGGGGCGGTATTTCGGCAGCCTGTTAATGCTTTCGCCTGCAACGAGTGGATTTTTCCATATTGCGGTGATGCGTCACGCCAAATCGCCGCGATCGAATACTGAAAATCCTTCATTTCATTTTCCGCCATCTCGCCGGCGCGATTTAATTCCGGGCGCAATCATTATTGCCGAGCGCTTGAAACACGGCATTGATTATTGCGCGGTAATTCGTTTCGGGCGTGTGAATCGAAGCCGGCCGGCGTATTTATTCTCCCGCATTATTTGTGTGAGTTTTGGATAGTTATCGAATTCCGGAACTTCTCGCTTATGCGCGTTAGTCGCCCCGGCATGGTACGGACGCCGCGCGGCGGCGAAAATCGCGCGGCGTCAGTCCTGTCTCCAGCCGGAACGCTGTCGCGAAATTGCCGCTGTTGTTAAAGCCGATCAGCAAGGCAATCTCTTGAATATGGAGCTGGGTGGTGGCGAGCAGTTCGCACGCCCGTTCCAGTCTGGTACGGCGCACGAATTCGACGATGCTCATGCCGGTCTGGGCGCGGAACAGCGGCGACAGCTTCTCGCGGTAGCTGCCCACCTGGCGCGCGATCTCGGCCACCGGCGGCATCGCGGCCAGCGACTCGCGAATGACGCGCTTGGCGGCAGTCACGCGCACGTCTTCCCGCACGGCGGGCAATGGGGCGGCAGCGGGCACATCCGCTTGCTTGGGCGGATGTCGCTCGGCCAGGCTCAGGTGGACCTGCATGCGCGCCGACAGTTCTTCGGATGAGTACGGTTTGGTGACGTAGTCCACGGCGCCGACGGTCAAGCCGTCGATGCGCTGCTGGGCCTGTGCCGCGTCGTCCAGGAAGATCACCGGAATGGGTTGCGTTGCAGCATTCGCTTTCAGCAAGCGGCACACGGTCAGGCCGTCCATGTCCGGCATGCGCGCGCCTAGCAGGATCAGGTCCGGCGCCAGCAGGCGCGCCAATTCGTAGCCTTGTGCGCCGTTACGGGCGGAATCGAAGTGATAGCGCCGCCGTCCCAACGCTTCGACGAGCCGGCTTTGTTCAAAGTTGGAAGGATTAATGATCAGGATGTGTTTTCGGGGCCCGGTGGTTTCGTACATGGATATCGAAGCGTGACACAGACTGTTTTGGAAAAAGGCAGCGCAATCACCACAAAAATAAATCTCTGCTGCCAGAACTTTTTTCTCTTTTTTTAAACTTCTTTTTTCGACCGCCCACAGATAATACGCCCCGACCCCGCCGTATGTCCAAACAGGCCGATGTGCCACGGGTCGCCTAGCAAGATGCAAATTATTGCTGGCTCGATGTTGGCGCCTTGATTTGTCGCGAAATCCTATCTATATGGCACAGATTTTTTCTGTAACGCATGTGGAGGCGCGTCTGGCAAGGCACACCAAACCATGCTTTTTTTGAAGTTATGGAGTAATTGCATATGGCTCAAGCGCAGTACCAGACACCCAATGTGTACGTGGTCGAACAGGATGGTTTCTCCAGTTCGGTCGTGCAGGTGCCGACCGCAGTGCCGGTCTTCATCGGCTATACCGAAGTGGCACGCAACGGCAACCAGGACCTGACCAACGTGGCCATGCCGATTTCCTCGATGGCCGAGTTCATGAAGTATTTCGCGGGCCCGAACAACGGCGCGCCGCAGCCGCAGTACACCTATGTGCACGCATCGACGAGCAACCCGCCGCTCGCGACCGACCCCGCCAGCCCCTGTTTCTACCTGTTCTACAGCTTGATGATGTTCTTTAACAACGGCGGCAGCCGTTGCTACATCATGTCGATCGGCAGCTATGCCGACGCGGTGGCGAAAGGCATGTCGGCGGGTGCCTACACGACGGCATTGCAGAACCTGGTGCGCTACCTGGAACCCACGATGGTGGTCACGCCGGATGCGATGTTGCTGTCGCACGCGGACTGGGTCACGCTGTCGCAGCAAGTGCTCGAGCATTGCGAGGCCATGCAGAGCCGCGTGGCCATCTACGACGTGTGGCAGGGCTGGATGCCGGCGGACGGCACCGACGCCGATCCGATCACCGGCAAGAACGGCTTCTACGCCATCGGCGGGCTGGGCGAGGCATTCAACAAATACGGCGTCGCCTACTATCCGTGGGTGAATACCACGGTGGTGAGCCAGAATTCCATCGACTATACCTGGCTGAGCGCGGCGAGCCTGCAAGCCCTGCAGGACGTGATGACGAAAGAGGCGAACAGCCTGTTCGCGGGGGGGCAGCTGCAGCAATATCTGGCGCAGTGCGTGACCGCCATGGTCCTGCCGCCGGTGACCAGCGCGAACGACCCGAACGGCAAGATCGGCGTGAATACCATCCACCGCATGGCCATGACCGTGTCGCCGGAGTACCGGCAGGCCATGACGGACGTCGGCACCAGCGTGAACCTGCTGCCGACGGCCGGCGCCATGGCGGGCGTGTACACCCGCAACGACAATACCTTCGGCGTATCCCAGGCGCCGGCCAACACCACCATCGTGTCGGCCATCTCGCCCGCGGTCACGCTGTCGGACCAGGATCAGGCCAGCCTCAACATGCCGCTGAACGGCATGGCCATCAACGCCATCCGCACGTTCCCCAACTACGGGCTGCTGGTCTGGGGCGCACGCACGCTGGCGGGCAACAGCGACGACTGGCGCTACGTCAGCGTGCGCCGCAGCATGATCATGCTCGAGCAGTCGATCAAGGCCGCGCTGCAGGCGTATGTGTTCCAGCCCAACGACAACCTGACCTGGGTCGCCATCAACAGCACGGTCAGCAACTTCCTGAACGCGCAGTGGAAGGCCGGCGTACTGGTGGGCTCCAAGCCGTCGGAAGCCTATTCGGTCGCCGTGGGGCTGGGCAGCACCATGACCGGCGAAGACATCCTGCAGGGCTACCTGCGGGTGCAGATCGAAGTGGCGGTGGTGCGCCCGGCCGAATTCATCGTGCTGACGTTCCAGCAGCAGATGCAGACTTCCTGATCAGATCAATTGGCGCGTAAGGAGAGAATGACATGGCAGGTGGAGCACAAGACCCGTCCGTTTGGCCGTTACCCAAGTTTCAGTTTTCCGTCAACATGAACGGCCAGACCGTTTCGTTCCAGGAGGTGACCGGGCTCGACATCGAGGCCCAGATCATCGAATACCGTGCGGGCGATTCGCCGGAATGGTCGACGGTCAAGATGCCGGGCATCCGCAAGTTCGGCAACGTGACCCTGAAGAAGGGCATATTCGTGCACGACAACCGCTTCTGGGCCTGGTTCGACACGATCAAGATGAACACGGTGCCGCGCACCCCGCTCACGATCTCGCTCCTGGATCAGACGGGCAAGGCCACCATGGTCTGGACCCTGGCCAATGCCTGGCCCACCAAGATCACCGGCACCGACCTCAAGGCGGACGGCAACGAGGTGGCGGTGGAAACCATCGAAGTGGCCCATGAAGGCCTGACCATCGCCAACGCCTGAGGCGAGCGGTGAGCGTGTACTACCCGCCGGTCGGTTTCTATTTCACGGTCGACATCGTGGACGAGGGAACGGGCGGCGACTCCAGCTTCATGGAGGTGCAGGGGCTGCAAGCGGAACGCGACATCCTCGAAGTGAAGGAGGGCGGCGAGAACCGCTTCAGCCACCGGCTGCCGGATCGCGCCAAGTACGGCAACCTGATCCTCAAGCGCGGCGTGCTGCTGCCCACTTCCGGTTTCGGGGCCTGGTGCAAGAGCGTGCTGGAGTCGAACTTCGACACGCCGATCACCACGACCACGGTGCTGCTGTCGCTGCTCGACGCCAACGGCGCGCCCCTGCTGTCCTGGAACTTCATCGGCGCCTGGCCGGTGAAGTGGAGCGTCGCCGATCTCGGCGCCGACAAAAACGAGCTGGCCGTGGAATCGATGGAACTGGCGTACAACTACTTCATCAAGGCGCCCGGCAAGCCGCAGAAGGCGCCTGCCAACTGAGGAACGCGATGCCGATCGAAATCCGCGAACTGATCATCAAGGCCAACGTCGCTCCCGCGCCGGCCGACGCCCGCCTCGCGCCGGACGTGCTGGCGCAGCTGCGCCAGGACCTGGTGCGCGAATGCACGGAGCGGGTGCTGGAGCAACTGCAAGCGGCCGACCGCCGCTGACCGGAGCCCGTCATGTCGCTCAAGAAGCTCTCGATCATCGCCTATGCCGACCCCGGCTTCAGCCAGAAGGTCGGCGCCTATTCGCTGCAGATCAACCCGGAGTCCTACCGCCACACGCACAGCACGCAGTACACGGACAACGATTCCACCGACACGGCGGGCGTGACGACCAAGTTCTACGTGCAGGATCCGCAGAAGCTCAATTTCGACTTCTACCTCGACGCCACGGGCGTGGTGCAGCCCGCCATCGCCGGCGTGGCCGGCGAGATCGAGGACTTCAAGAGCGTGGCCTATTCGTACAACGGCACCATCCACGCGCCGAACTACCTGGAAATCGTGTGGGGCAACGGCGTCTCGTTCAACTGCCGCCTGACCAGCCTCGACATCGACTACACGCTGTTCCAGTCGGACGGCACGCCCGTGCGCGCCAAGCTCAGCGTGGGTTTCGAGGAATACCTGTCGCCGCAGGAGATCGCGCAGCGCGCCAACAAGAGTTCGCCCGACCTGACCCACGCGCGCGTCGTGATCGGCGGCGACACGCTGCCTAACCTGTGCCACGAGATCTACGGCGACAGCCGCCACTACCTCGGCGTCGCGGCCTACAACCAGCTGGACAATTTCCGCCAGCTGCAGGCCGGGACCACCCTGTATTTCCCGCCGCTCGCCCGCACATGACGCTGCCTACTCCGCTCGGCCCGAATACCGACCTGGTCAGCACGACGGTGCTGGCCAATGGCAAGCCCCTGCCGGACACGTGCCAGGTGCAGCAGATCCGTACCCACAAGCAAATCAACCGCATCGCCAGTGCGCGCCTCGTGCTGTACGACGGCGACCCGTCCAGCGAGGCGTTCGCCATCAGCTCGTCGTCGATGCTGGTGCCCGGCACCACGATCACGATCAAGGCCGGCTATCACAACGGCACCGAGTCCACCTTGTTCGACGGGGTCGTGATCCGCCACGCGATCCAGGTGCGCGGCGACCGCAAGTCTTACCTGACGCTGACCTGCTTCGACAAGGCGCTGGCCCTGACCATCGGCCGCAAGAGCGGGTATGTGGGGGCCACCGACAGCGCCGTGTTCAGCCAGATCATCGGCGGGGCCGGGCTGACGGCGCAAGTGGACGCCACCCAGGCCGCCAGCAGCCCCATGGTGCGCTACTACGCCACGGACTGGGACTTCCTCGTGGCGCGCGCCGAGATCAACGGCATGATCGTGCTGGTGGACGACGGCGTGGTGGCGGTGCAGAAGCCGAAGGTCGGCGGCAGCCCCGTGCTGCAGGTCGAATACGGCGTGGGCCTGAACGAGGTGAGCGCGGAGATCGACGCCAGCCTGCAACTGGCGTCGGTGGCCGCCACGTCGTGGGACTGCGGGCAGCAGGCGGTGCTGGCGGGGCAGTCGAGCGAGCCGGACGTGAATGAGCAGGGCAACCTGACCGGTGCGGAATTGGCGGCGGTGCTCGGGCTGCCCGCCTACCAGCTGCAGTCCAACGCGCCCGCCACCAGCGACGAGCTGGCCGGCTGGGCCAGTGCCCAGTTGCTCAAGTCGCGCCTGGCGCGCGTGCGCGGCAAGGTGACGTTCCGGGGTAACGCGCTTCCCAAGCCGGGGGGCCTGATCCGGCTGGCCGGCGTGGGCGACCGCTTCAACGGCGACGCCTTCGTTTCCAGCGTGGTGCACCACATCGAGAACGGCAACTGGAGCACAGAAGCCGGCTTCGGCCTGTCGCCGCAGTGGTTCGTCAACGAAGTGTCGGACGTGGAAGCGGCGCCCGCCTCGGGCCTGCTGCCGGCGGCCGGCGGCCTCTTGATCGGCACCGTCAAGCAGATCGACAGCGACCCGGCCGGCCAGGACCGGGTGCTGGTGGAGGTGCCGGTGATCGCCAGCAGCGGCGACGGCATCTGGGCCCGCATGGCCAGCCCTTACGCCACGTCGAACGCAGGCATCATGTTCGTGCCCGAAGTGGGCGACGAGGTGGTGCTGGGCTTCCTGAACAACGATCCGCGCGCCCCCGTCGTGCTGGGCAGCCTGTACAGCAGCCAGCACGCGCCCGCGTATGCGCCGGATGCGCCGAATACCAACAAGGTCATCGTGACCAAGAACCAGCTCAAGATCACGATGGACGACGTGAAGAAGGTGGTCGTCGTCAGCACGCCGGGCGGCCACGTTCTCACCATGAGCGACGACGCGAAGAGCGTGACGCTGGTGGACTCCAACGGGAACAAGCTGAACATGGAAAGCGGCGGCATCACCCTGGACAGCTGCGCCGACATCACGCTCACCGCCACCGGCAATATCGCGCTCAACGCCAACGGCGGCGCCGTCAACGTGAAGGGCAGCGCGGAGATTACCGCCAGCGCGCCTTCCATCAGCGCCAGCGCCTCGGCCTCGCTCGCGCTGCAGGGAGACCTGAGCGCGAAGCTCAGCTCCAGCGGCGAGACGACGATCCAGGGCACCATGGTCATGATCAACTGAGGACTTCCGATGCCGTTTGCCGCCCGACTGACCGACATGCATACCTGCCCCATGACGACCGGCCCTGTCCCGCACGTGGGCGGGCCGGTCATCGGTCCGGGCGTTCCCACGGTAATGATCGGCAAGCTGCCCGCCGCCGTCGTCGGCGACACCCTGGTCTGTGTGGGGCCGCCGGACGCCATCGTGTCCGGCTCGTCGAGCGTGATGATCGGCGGGCGCCCGGCGGCGCGCATGGGCGATTCGACGGCGCACGGCGGCACGGTCGTGCTGGGCTGCTTCACCGTGATGATCGGGGGATGAGGCGATGGCGCGGCATGACGACAATTTTCTCGGCCGCGGCTGGTCCTTTCCGCCCAGCTTCGAGCTGCAGACCGGCACCGCCCAGCTGGTCGCGGGTGACGTCGACATCCAGCAGAGCCTGCACGTGCTGTTCACCACCACGCCGGGCGAGCGCGTCATGCTGCCGCTGTTCGGCTGCGACCTGCGCCAGTATCAGTTCGAGTCGGCCGGGCCGGCGCTGTTCGCGCGCATCCGCAAGCAGATGATGAACGCCGTGCTGTTCTACGAACCGCGCATCACGATCCTGGACATCGCTATCGCGCCCGTGGCGCCGGTGGACGGGCAGTTGAACATCTCGCTCACGTACCTGATCCGCCAGACCAATACGCGCAGCAATATGGTGTTCCCGTTCTACCTGCAAGGCGAGGGCACGAATGTGCGCCGCCTCCCTTAAGGCTGCGCGCACGGCTGGCCTGAGCCGGGCGGCGCGCTTCCGTCCCGCGCTCGACCCGGCCAGCGCGCCGGTGGAAGAGCGCACGCTGGCGCAATGGCTGGCGCGCGCGCCCGCCTATGCCAAGCTGCTGAACTACTTCGACGCCAGCGGCACGCCGGTCGCGGATTGGAGCAGCTTCTGGTCGAGCGACGCCGTCTACCTGCTGGCGCAGATGGCGCTGCGCACGCCCAGCCACCGCGCGGGCGGCGACTCGGCGCAGGTCACGGCCCTGCATGCGACGGCGCGCCGCTTCAACGGCTGGCTGCACCAGATCCGGCTGCAATTGCAATATCCGACGACGGACGTCAACCCGATCCTGCCGGTCCTGGTGTCGCTGATCGTGCACCGGCTGGCGCCCGCGGTGGCCGGCCTGCGCGGCCAGAGCGCGTGGGACGCACAGTGGCGCGCGCTGGAAGCGGCGCTGCCCGCGCCGCAAGAGCCCTGGGCGCCGGAATGGCAGCCGGCCGACCTCACGGCCGGCAACGGCCCGGCGGCGGCGATACCGCTGACGCTCATCGGCATCGCGGCGCAGTTCGACGGCGCCTGCGCCAAGCTCTCGCAACAGGCGGAGCTGGCGCTCGCGCAATCGCTGCAGCGCTCGAACCATCCGGCGCACAGCGCGCTGTTCGTCTCCTTCGTCCAACTGTTCGTCCGGATGCAGGACGACGTCAACTGCTTCACCGCGCGCCACCTCGATTACTATTACAACGACGTGCTGCGGCTGAAGCCTTCGTCCGGTACGCCCGACGCCGGCACGCTGGTGTTCGCGCTGGCCGCGAATTGTCCGTCCTACCTGTTGCCCGAGGGTTCCACCGTGTCGGCGGGACAGGACAGCAGCGGCCAGGCCATCCTGTACGCGACGCAGCAGGCGGTGTCGCTGAACCAGGCCGCGATCGGCGCGCTGCGCACCGTGCTGCGCCAGCGCGGCGCCGACGGCAGGGTGAGCGCCGTCTACGCCGCGCCCGTCGCCGACTCGCAGGACGGCCTGGGAGCCCCGCTGCTCGCGCCGGAGCATGGCTGGCCGACCTTTGGCGCGGTGCCGTCCGGTGGGCCGGAAAGCGCGCTCGCCGCCACGCCGGGCTTGCTGCTCGCGTCGCCGGCGCTGGCGCTCCGGCAGGGCGAGCGGCAGGTGGTGCTGCACATGCAATTCGGCGGCGACACGGCCGCGCTCCAGGACGCCTTTGCCGCCGCCGCGCCGGTGCCTCCGCCGGCGACGTCGGCGCCGCACCGCGTGGCGCTCCCGGCCGATGCCTTCCTGCTCTACGTGAGCGGAGCGGCCGGCTGGACCCGCGTCCCACGCTTTCGCCTGGTGCGCCTGGCGCCGGGGACGGATTGGCTGCTGCGCTTCGTCCTTCCGGCCAGTTTTCCCGCCGTCGCGCCCAATGGCAAGCTGGAACCCGGCGTGACCAACGGCTGGCCGATGCTCAAGCTGGTGCTCAATCCGAACGCCGTCCATTACGCCTACAGCTTCGTGGACCAGCTGCGCCTGAGCGCCCTGCAGGTGCGCGCCAAGGTCTGGGGCCTGGCACCCGCGCAGATGAACAACAGTACGGGCCCGATCGCGGTCGGCAAGCCGTTCACGCCGTTCACCAGTGCGCCGCTGCCCGGCATGAGCTGGAGCCTGTCGCATCCCGAACTGACCCTGCCCACGCTGAGCTGGGTGCGGGTGGACATGGAGTGGCTGAACCTGCCGCTGGTGAGCACCGCGCCGCCGCTGCCCGGCGCGCCCAACGGCTTCGCGCAGTACTACAGCGGCTACAAGCCGTTCAACTTCAGCAACGCCATGTTCGGCGCGGACCTGGCGTTCTACCGCGGCGGCCGCTGGGAACAACTGGCGCCCGCAAGCGGCGCCACCGAATTCGCGCTGTTCGCCGACCAGGACGGCAGCGTCCTTGCCGTCTCCTCGTGGTTCTTCCGCGGCGCGGCGGCCACGTCCGCCGGCGGTCCCTCATCCATCGCCCCGGCCGACGGCACGCTGCGCGCCGGCCTCCTGGCGCCTCCCTACGGTTTCGGCCAGGCGCAGTTTCCCGCTCTGTTCGCGGCGGCGGCCGTCCAGAACGTCATCGCCATCGAGAAGGCGATGCGCAAGGACAGCCTGTGGAAGCAATTCACGGACGGGTTGCGCAAGCTGTTCGGCAAGGGGGCGTCGGCGCTGAAGAAGGCGGCCGGCGGCATCGGGGACGCGTTGCGATGGGTGGTGGACAAGATCAAGAGCGTGTTCCACAAGGACGCCGCGGCGCCCGACACGACGCCGGCATCCGCGGCCGCAACCACACCCGCGCCGGCCGTCGCTCCCATACCGGGCGTCATCGTGCTCAATCCGCCGTTCGTGCCGACCTTGAAAACGGTGCAGCTGTCGTACAAGTCGGTCACCGCCGTGCCGCTCGACGGCGACCAGTTCTACCACGTGCACGCGTTCGGACTCGCGCCGCCCGCCCAGCCTTCGCTGTTCCCGCTGGAGCCGGGCGACGGCAACCTGTACGTCGGCCTGGCCGATGCCGGCGCGGGCCAGCCGGTGAGCCTGCACGTCGAGCTGCGCGCGCAACCCGCAAGCGCCGTGCGCCTGCTGGACGGGCAGGTCGTCGGGGCCGGCCCGGTGAGCTGGCGTTACCTGGCCGGTGACCGCTGGCAGGCGTTCCCGCCCGGCACCGTGGCGTCGGCCACGTCGGACCTGGGCGTTTCGGGCATTGTCACGCTGAACCTGCCTGCGGATTTCGGCGGCCCCTCGACCATCATGGGGCCGGCGGGGACGAAGCCGCTGGGCTGGATCGCCGCCAGCGTGGGCACCGATCCGGACGGCACGCCCGCCACCATCGCCATCCTGTCACAGGCGGCCACCGTGCGGCGCCTGGCGCCGCCGTCCAGCCGGGCCGGGGCTTCGCTCCCGGCGGGCAGCATCACCACCATGATGCCGCACATCGCGGCCATCAAGCAGGTGATCCAGCCCTACGCGACCGGCGGCGGCGAGGCGGCCGAGGACCCGCGCGCCTTCCACGTGCGGGTCAGCGAACGCCTGCGCCACAAGCAGCGCGCCAGCCAGGCGCGCGACTACGAGCAGCTGGTGCTCGACCGCTTCCCCATGGTGGCGCAGGTCAAGTGCGTGGGACCGAACAACAGCCGCGACTATCCGTTCAGCGCGCCTCTGAAGGGCGGCCAACTGGTGCTGGTCCTCGCGCCGGCGCCGGGGCAGGACGGGCAGCTTGGGGTGCCGTTCCCGCGCCCGCTGCTGCTGGGGGCCGCGCAGGCCGTGAGCGCGCTCGCTTCCGGTGCCGTGGCGGACGTCACCGTGCGCAACGTGCTGTACGAAACGCTGCAGGTCGACGCCGCGGTGAGCTTCCAACCGGGCATGGACGTCAACCAGTGCAGCACGAAGCTGAACCAGCTGCTGCGCGGCTACCTGTCGCCCGCCGGCGACCAGCTCGAACTGGGCAGCGGCGCCATCGCCGTGGGTCTGGTGGCGGCCTTGATCCGCCAGCAGCCCTATGTGGCGAGACTGGAGAGCCTGTGTGTCTGGCAGCGCGCCCAGGACGGCTCCCGGCCGCCGCTGCAACTGGGCATCGCCGACACGGCGGCGCCGGGCACGCCGTGGTCGGCCCTGGTGTCCGCACCGCGCCATGCGATCGCCGCGCTCCCCGCGCCGCAGGCCGCGCCGGCGGAGGAGGCCGCATGACGCTGCTGAACGATCTAGGCCACGTGCGCACCGCGCCGCCGCAACCGAGCCTGGACTACAACGCCCTGCTGAGCGCCGGGATCAGCCAGTGCCAGGCGCTGGGCAGCGATCACTGGACCGACTACAACGAGCACGATCCGGGCGTCACGACGCTGGAACAGCTGTGCTATGCGCTTACCGACCTGGCTTATCGCGCCGGCTTTTCCATGCCGGACCTGCTGGCCGAGGATGCCGGCGGCGGCAAGCCGGGGTACACCAGCCTGTACACGGGCGACCGGGCGCTCAGTTCCGCGCCGCTCACCCGCTACGACTACCGCAAGATGGCGCACAGCATGGCGCGCAGTGCGGGCCTGGCCAACTTCAAGAACCTCTGGCTGGAACCGGTCACGGTGCAGGGCGTGGGCGGCATGTACGACATGCAGGTCGAAGTGTACGACGACGGCGACGACCTGTCCGCGCTGCTGGACGCCTGCCGCGAAGTCTTCTTCGCCCACCGTAACCTGTGCGAGGACCTGCGCCACGCCGCGGTGCTCGAACCGTGCGGCATCACGGTGGACGCGCGCATCGAGCTGGACGCGGGCGTGCCGCCGGAACAGGCCATGGCCGACATCCTGTACGCGTTGCAGGACATGCTGGTGCCGTTCGTCCCCATCGAGAGCGTGGGGCGGCGCCTCGCCGGCGGCCAGTCCCCCGACGAGGTGTTCCTGGGACCGCTGCTCGAATGCGGCCATATCGCCGACGAGTACCTGCGGCCGCGGCGCCTGCGCGTGGACGGCAGCGACGCGACGGCCGCCATCCTCGCGGTGCCCGGCGTGCGCTCGCTGGACGGGCTGCGGCTCGGGACGGACAAGGGCACGCCGGACGCCACCGGCATCTCGATCGGCGCGCAGCAAGTGCCGCGCCTGGCGCCGTCCATCTTCGCGGCGCGGGTGGACTGGGGCGGCCTGGTGCTCACGCGCAGGGGCCAGCCGCTGCCGGTCGACGGCGACGCCGTCCATCGCCTGCTGCAGCAAATGCTGGGCGCACTGCACGCGTCGGCCAGTGCCGCGGCCAACGTGGCCATCGCCTACAGCCGCCTGCCGGCCGGACGGCCGCGCAACGTGGCGCGCTATGTCTCGGTGCAGCGTCACTTCCCCCACACCTATGGCATCGGGCCGGGCGGCGTCGCCGCGGGCCTGGCGCAGGACGAAGACCAGTTGCAGCACCAGGCCGTGCGCCGGGCGCAGGCGCGCCAGTTCAAGGGATGGCTGCTGCACTTCGAGCAGATGCTGGCCGACTGCGGCGCGCAGCTGGCCAACGCCGGGCGCCTGCTGTCGCTCGATCCCGACCTGGCGCAAACGTATTTTTGCCAGTCGCTGCCGGACCTGCCGGAAGGCCCGCCGGACATGATCGAGCTGCTGCGCAGTCCTCCGGCTCCCGCGCCGACCTCGATCGCCGGCGACCGCCACACCGCGCACGTCGATATTCCCGGAGGCCTGGGCTTGCGCAGCCGCGCGTACGACGACGCGGGCAGCGCCGCCGCCGCGGCCGCCGCCATGCTGGAGCGGGGCGGCGACGAGGACGCGTACGTGCTGCGTCCTTTGCCCGCCGATCCGCGGGACGGGCAGCTCTGGATCCTGAAGGCGCGCGACGGGCGCGCGCTGGCCGTCGGCAGTCGCCTGTACGCGGGCAGCGACCAGGCCGATCCGGACAAGCAGGCGATGATCGCCCACCTGCGCCTCCTGGCCGCGGACGCCGGCGCCCGCGCGCGCGACCTGCGCATCGTCTCCCACGCCAGCTGCAGCGCGCAATTGGTGGCCGACGAGGGCGAGGTGTTGCTCGCGGCGGACGGCATGACGGCCGCCGAACAGTCGGACTGGACGGCGCGCCTGCTGCGCGAAGGCTGCAATCCGGCCAACTACCGCGCCGCGCCGCAGGCGGACGGGGGCCTGCAGGTGCAGCTGATGCGGCAGGGCGCGGTTCTGGCCCAAGGCGCGCGGCGCTATCCGGACGAAAGCGCGGCCGCCGCCGCCATCGCGGCGATGGTGGCCCTGGTCCAGACGCTGTGCTGCAACGAGGCCGCGCAGCGCGTCCACCTGCGCTTCCAGCCGCCGCTCGCGCCGCCTGCGCCGCCACGGCCGGGCAAGGCCGCGTACGAAGCGGGCATCCGCGCGCTCGCGGCGGCGGACGATCCCTGGCGCGCGCGCCGCAATCGCTTCCTGGACCACCTGCTGGCGCGCTTTGACGAGACCTTCCGCGACGACGCCCTGCGCCAGGCCGACCCGCGCAGCGTGAGCGACCCGGAGGCCTTCGACCAGGACCTCATCGACAACAAGCTGCAATTCCTCGCCCATTTCATCGACCGCTGCCCGGAGCACGAAACGCACGACCAACGGATGGCCTACGGCCTGAGCGGCGGACGCATGCGCGGCATCGGCCGGGCGCCCGCGCGCACCGGCTCGATGCACGGCAGCGGCCTGGCCGCGCGGCTGGAGCTGCTGTTGGCGACGCCGCGCGACCCCGCGACCGGCCAGCCGTCGGACCGGCTGTACGTGGTGGAACACCTGCTGCTGCTCCCCGCGCCGCCGCCGGACAAGATCGACGCCGGGTTCTACGCCCACCGGCTGAGCGTGGTGCTCCCCGCGTCCAGGCCGCGCTTCCACTCGCCCGCCATGCGCGCGCTGGCGGAACAGCTGGTCGCCGAGAACTGCCCGGCCCACCTGCAGGCGGACTGCCTGTGGCTGGAGGCGCCCGCGCTGGACGAGTTCGAGCGCCTGTACACCGATTGGCTCGCGGCGCGCGGTACGGAGGGCTCGGGGCAGGCGAGCGCGATGCTCGCCGAGTTCATCGGCCGCAACGATCCTGCGGGAGCATCGGCATGAGCGATACGTCGGTCCACATCGGCCAGGTGCGCTTCGAGCTGGACGTGGCATCGTTGCCGCGCGCCCGCGCCGTGAGCGAACGGGTGAGCGGCTTCGGCCGCAATCGCCTGTCCCCGCTGCTGGCCGACGTGATGGCCGACGCGGCGCCGCCGGGCCAGGTGCTGCGCCTGGACAGCGTCGTGCTCGACCTGGGTACGCTGCCCGAGGCGGGCCTGGAACGCCGGCTGGGCGAAGCGCTGGAACGGGCGCTGCGCGCCTACCTGCTCGAGCACGGCGCCGTGCCGGGCCCCGGCCGCGCGCGGCTTGCCAGGCCGGCGCCGGAAGGCGACGCGCACTGGCAGCAGTATCTGCAGTTGCTGGCCGGCGCGGGCGCGCGCCAGGCCGGGCGCGTGCTGGAAGACGCGCTGCGGCGCTGGCCGCTGGAGGCATTGGCCAGGCTGCGCGCCGAGGGCCGCAAGCAGCCGGTGCGGCGCCATCTGGCGCTGGCCCTGCCGCCGCAAGCGATGGAGAAGCTCGTCCGCGCGCTCGAGCCGGGCGAAGCGCCGCTCATCGTCCGCTACGTGGGCGACGTGTGCGTGCTGCACCGCCAGCGCCCGCTCGCGCCCGAGAGCCGCCTGGGCTTTCGCGCCGTCATGTGGGAACTGGTGCTGAGCTACCTGCTGCTGGAACGCGGTTCCTACTTCAATACCCGGTCGATGATCGGCCACACCTTGCTGCAGATGGCGCGGCGCTACCGCGTGGCCTACGCGGAGCTGCTCGACCGGCTTACGGCTTGCCTCGCGGAGCAGCCGCTGCCGCTCGCCGACCGCGCCGGACTGCACGCCATCCTGCTCGACCTGCGCGAGGTGGCGCCGGCCCAGCCGCCGGGCGGCGCGCCGGAGACGGGCGTACCCGTCGCGCGCAGCCGGCTGGAGTCCATCGCCGGCTTCCTGGAGCGCGGCGTGTGGAGCGGTTCGCCGGCCCAGGCCGGTGCGCGCGACGGGCTCGCAGCGCTGATGGCGGCCGCCTGCGACGAGGATCCCGACGCGCTGGTTGCGATGCTGCGCCGCGCGGCATCCCGTCCGGCCGCGCTGCGCCGTCTCGCCGGCCAGCTCCCGGCGCCGGCGCGGGCGCGCCTGGTGCACCTGCTGGAACCGGTGCACGGTGCGTGGATCGTGGGCACGGTGGACGCCATCGGCAAGGCGCAGTCGGAGCGCCAAGTGGTGCAGGACGATGGCCGGCGCTTCGGCCAGCGGCTGTGGGAATTCGTATTCAACGCCTTGCTGGTCGAGCGCGGCTCGGTGTTCAACACGCGCAGCTTCGTGCGCAGCCTGGTGGTGCAGCTGGCCGCGCACTACAACATGGCGTACCGCCGGCTGCTGCATGCGTTGGTCGGCATGGCGGCGGGACTGCGTGCCCCGGCCGCCGGCGCGCACAGCCTGCCCGCCATCCTGCACTGGCTGCACAAGGAGCAGGCACGGTCCGGCGCGGCGCCGTCGCCGGCGCCCGACGAGGACCAGCGGCACCAACTGCGGCGCGCGCTGCGCGGGGCCGTGCTGCGCCATCTGCTGGGCGCGGGCGGCACGCCGTCCGGCCTGCGCGCCCTGCTGGGCGAAGCGCTGCGCGACCGCGCCCGGCAGGGCGGCGCGGCGCTGCCGGCCTGGCTGGCGGCGGCCATCGGAGAACGGGCGGAACTGGAGCGCCTGCTGCTGCGGCGCGAGGACCTGGGCGCCATCCTCGGCGCACTCGCCGAAGAACTCGCGGCTGCGGACGCGGGCGCGACGCGTGCCGCGGCCCCCGCGGCGTCGGCCGCCGCCGCACCGGCGCGCGAACCGGCCGGCTTTGCCCGCGCCGCGCGCGAGTTCGTGCTGCGCAGCTTCCGCATCGAACGCGGCTCCAGTTTCAACAACCGCAGCTACGTCGACCAGCTGCTGCACCAGTTGTCGGCCCGGCACGGGCTGACGTACGAGGCGTTGTTGCGCGGCCTGATCGCGCGCGCGGGCATCGCGAGCACGCCGGCGCAGACCACGCTGCCGGGCATCCTGCTCGCGCTGAAGGCCGAGACCGGCGCGGGGGTGCCGCGTGCGGTCCGGCCGCCGTACGCGGAGGCCGGCGATGCGGACCCGGTATGGCGCTTCCTGCGCACCGGACACCTGGCGGGCGGGCGCGGCGACGCGCTGGCGCGCGATGGCCTGGGTGCGCTGGACGTCCAGGCGCTGGCGGCGGCCCTGCGCGGCGCCGCCAATCCCGTCGCGATGCTGGAACGCCTGATCCGGCACCTGCCGCCGCGGCAATTGCATGCGCTGGTCGAGGCGCTGGCCTCGGGCGCCGCCGGCCTGGCCGAGACCTGGCGGCTGGCGGTCCTGGCCGCCGCGAGCGCGGCGCGGCGCCCGGCGCCGTTGGAAGCGATGGCCTGGCGCGCGGTCTTCCGCGTGCTGCTGCGGCGTGAACGCGGCGAATTCTCGGCCAGCGCCTTCCTCGCCGCCGCCACCGCGCTGCTCGCCCCAAAGCTCGGGCTGTCGAGCGCCACGCTGACGTCGCGCCTGATGGCGGTGGCCGCCGCGCGCATGGGCAACGCGCCGCGCTATCGCGTCCTGCTGGATCTCCTCGCGCAGGCGGGCGGTCGGATGGCCGCGCCGCCGGCTGGACGGGACGGCGCCGCGCAAGCGCCGGGCGCGGCCGGCGCACTCGAAGCATGGCTGCGTTACGGCGGCCCCATGCCGGATGGCGCCGATCCACGGACGCTGCTGGAGAGCCTGATGGCGGCGCACCCGCTGGCCGCGCGCGGCCTGGTCCTGGCCGCCGCGCGCCGGCGGCTGGAACGGCACCGCCTCGTCGCGCTGTTGTCGGACGACCTGAGGCGCCGCGTGCTGCGCCTCGTGCTCGGCGCGGCCGCGCAGGAATTCGAATGGTGGAGCGACGCGCTCGCCGCCGCGGGCGGCCACGGCCCGGCCGCCGCCCACGCCGCGCTGCACGCGCTGCTGGCGGACGTGTCGCGCAAGGGCGCGCACGGGGCACCGGGCGTCGCGGCTTGGCTCGACGCCGGACTCGCAGCGGCCGACGGGCCTGCGCGGCAGGCGCTGGCCAAGGCGCTGCGCGCCCCGATGGACCGGTTGCCGGCCTCGGTGGCGGGTCGCCGCGCCCGGCAGCTGGACGATGCCGTGGCGCGCCTGCGCGGCGAGGAGCGCACGCCGGCCGTCCGCCGTCCGCAACTGGCCGAGGTCGAGGAAACCGTGCCGGAAGGCGAACCGTTCGCCGTCGACAACGCGGGCATCGTCCTGCTGTGGCCCTTCCTCGACCGCTATTTCAACATGCTGGGCATGGTCGAGGATGGCGCCTTTCGCAGCGCGCAGCACCGCCATCGCGCCGTGGAGCTGCTGCGCCACCTGAGCCACGGCGAGCTGCAGGCGCCGGAACACGCGCAACTGCTGAACAAGGTGCTGTGCGGTATCGCCCCGGCCGAGCCGCTCGACGCCGGCGGCCCGCTGACGGATCAGGAACGCGAGCTGTCCGTCAGCGTGCTGCGCGCCGTCACGCAGAACTGGGACAAGCTCGCGAACACGGATGCGGAAGGACTGCAGTCGACCTTCCTGCGCCGCGAGGGCAGCCTGGTGCGCAACGAGGACAACTGGACCCTGGCGGTGCCGCGCCAGGCTTTCGACGTGCTGATGGGCAGCCTGCCCTGGGCGCTGGGGACGATCCGCCTGTCCTGGATGCGCGGAATACTGACGGTGAACTGGGCATGAACGCACCCTTTAGCCACAACCACAACCACAACCACGCCGACGCGCACGTGCTGGAAGACGAACTGGCCTGGGCGGCCGGCGTGATCGAAGCGAGCATCAAGCTGTATTTCGGCCACGAGTGCGGCATTGCCGACGTGCGCGAGCTGCACGCGCCCGCGTTGGAGCACAGCGAAGCGGCGTACGCACGCCTGCTGCGCGAACACGGCCTGCTGGGCTTCGACGCGCGCGTGGTCCTGATCCTGGCGCTGGCGCCGCACCTGCGCCCGCAACTGCTGGACCACTTCCTGATGCGTAACGTCCACTACGAGCGGGGCTTCACCGAATTCGGCGGCCTGCCCGTCACGCACGGCGGCTTCCAGCCGACGGTGGAAACGGCGGCCTTCGTCCTGTGCGGCGAAAACGTGGCGCGCCGGCTGGAGCTGCTGGAGCTGTTCCAGCCCGGCCAGCCGCTGCGCCGCGCCGGCCTGCTGGAGCTGGACGATGCCAAGGGCCCGCAGGGACTGTTCGCCAGCCCGCTCGCGATCCATCCCCAGCAGCTGGGCCGGCTCACTACGGGCGCCGATTTCCAGCCCGAGTATTCGCCGGCTTTCCCGGCGCGGCGGCTGGAAACGGCGCTCGACTGGGACGAGCTGGTGCTGAACGACAGCGTGATGGACGAGGTGGAAGAGATCCGCGCCTGGATCGAACACCGCGATACGCTGTTTCACGACTGGCAGCTCGCGCGCCACGTCAAGCCCGGCTACCGCAGCCTGTTCTACGGCCCGCCCGGCACCGGCAAGACGCTCACCGCCTGCCTGCTCGGCAAGGTGTGCGGACGCGACGTCTACCGCATCGACCTGTCGATGGTGGTTTCCAAGTACATCGGCGAAACGGAAAAGAACTTGGGCCGCGTGTTCGACTACGCGCAGGGCCGCAGCTGGATCCTGTTCTTCGACGAGGCCGACGCCTTGTTCGGCAAGCGCACCCAGACCAGCAGCTCCAACGACCGTTACGCCAACCAGGAAGTGGCCTACCTGCTGCAGCGGGTGGAAGACTTCGACGGCGTGGTGATCCTGGCGACCAACCTCAAGAGCAATATCGACGAAGCGTTCGCCCGGCGCTTCCAGTCGATGGTGTATTTCCCCATGCCCGACGCGGACGAACGCGAGGCGCTGTGGCGCCAGGCATTCGTGCAGGCGGGGAGGCTGGCGCCGGACGTGGACCTGGTCCGCCTCGCGCGCGAGCACGAGATCAGCGGCGCCGCCGTAAGCAACGTGGCGCGCCACGCGGCGCTGATGGCGCTGCGGCGCGGCAGCGACCAGGTCAGCCTGGCGGACCTGCGGCAGGGGATTCAGCGCGAAATGCGCAAGGAGGGCAAGATCATGTGACCGGTTTCGCAGTGCAGCTTCGGTTCCGCAGTACCCATCAACAAGGCGTAACAAAGAAGGAGAATCTACATGGCGCAAGCACCACAGAACACCCAGGCCGCTCCGGCCTTCCTCGTCACCGGCGGTTACCAGGGCGCGAAGGCGCCGCTGCAAAACGGCGTGGTGGCCCTGATCAACAACCAGGTGGTGAGCTTCAGCAGCCCCACCTCCACGCCGGTGCAGTCGACCGCGCCCGCGCTGAGCAACCCGCAAGGCCTGTGCGGCGACATCAACAATGGCGTCGCCGTGTACAGCGGCACCAAGGTCGCGTACCTGAACAGCGTGGGCGTGGCCGGCGCGCGCTGGTACAGCCTGCCGGCCCTGCCGTCGGGTGCCGGTTCCATCAAGGCCATGTCCGGGGACCTGCTGAATGGCCTCGTGATCAGCGACGGCACCAATTTGTACAGCCTGCAGTTCAGCGGCGGCGCGCCGGAGTGGACCCTGCTGACGGCGCCGCCCGCCGGCACCATCATCGGCGTGGCCGGCGATCCGACCACTGGCGTCCTGCTGGTGATCGGCTCGCCCAACGGCCCGTCCAGCCTGTACTACGCGGCGGGTGGCTGCTCCTGCGCCTGGGTGCCTCTCAGCGCCGGGGGCAGCAGCCTGCCGGTGGCGCGCATCCAGGTGTCGCTCGTGTGCGGTAATGTCAACGGCTTCATCGTCTTTGGCGAAAACCAGTTCTACACCTACACGGTGAAGTTCACCCCCGGCTCCGCCACCGCGCCGGCCGTGGCCGCCGCCACCCCGAACCGCCTGCCGCCGCCGCCGTTCGCCGTCACCGCCATCACCGGCGACCCGGTCAACGGCTGCACCGCGCTGGCCGGCGCATCGGGCCTGATCGCCAACACCGGCAACAGCTTCAGCGGCTGGACCGTGATCAGCGCCAGCGCGCCCACGCCGGCACCGTCCGCGCCGTCCGCGTCGTCCGCACCGTCGGCCCCGGCCGGCGGCAGCGGCAATGCCGGCGCCGCCGCGCCGGAGCAGATACAGCAGGCAGCGTAAGCGCAAGGCGCGTCCGGCCCGCGGGCCGGCGCGCCGTTTTTCCGGACCAGCGGACATCGCCATGATCGACAAAGCACTCAAGTTCATCCTCGCCGAACTGAACAACTATCTCGACGCCAGCTTTCCCGGCAACGAGAAGACGGCCGTTCTCGCCAGCCTGTCCAATCCGGACGACAGCGTGCCGCTCGGCATCGACAACAAGCTGGTGCTCACGCTGGTCAACATTGAACGCGAAACGGCGGTCGGCTCCACCGGCTTCGTCTCGCGCCAGGGCGCGGCCTACGGCAAGACCAATCCCACGCTGTTCCTCAACCTCTACGTGCTGCTGTCCGCGTCCTACGCCAACAACTACGCCGACGGCGCGCTCAGGATGCTGAGCCATGCGATGGCTTTTTTCCAGGCGAAGTGGGGGTTCGATCCGCAGAATTCGGCCGACTTCCCGCCCGGCATGAGCCAGCTCAGCATGGAGGTGGTGAGCCTGAGCATGTCCGAGCTGAGCACGCTGTGGGCGGTCCTGGGCGCCAACTACCTGCCGTCCGTGGTGTACAAGCTGCGCATGGTGACGGTGCAGGAGGACTGGGTCATCACCCCGATTCCCGGCGTGGACACGACGGCGCCGGTCCTGGCGGGCACCCAGGCATGAGGCTTTCCCGGCTGTTCGGCATCGGCATCGTGCATCCGTATTTCGGCACCGGGCCTTGCACGGCCCTGTCGCTGCGTCCCACGCCCGCCTGCCTCGGGCTGATGCAGCAATACGGCTTGTACTTCCAGCCGCTGGCCGACGGCGGCGCCGTGTTCTGCAGGGACCCGCAGCGCGCCGCAACGTACGCGTCGCCGCAGCCGCTGGATTTCACGCTGTACAACAGCGATCCGGCGCTGCTCAATTACAGCGCCATCGACCAGTCCGCGCTGAGCGCCTCGTCCGGCAAGGGACAGGCGCTGAGCGACACCCTGTTCTATGCCGATAACCTGGGCAGCGCCGCGGGCGCACTGTGCCCGGACTTTGCGGACAGCGCCCTGGTCCTGCGCCCGTCCGGCTTCACCGTGCCGCTCGCGGCGCCCGTGTCCGCCGCCCGTGTCGCAGTGATCGACGCGCTGGGCCAGCCGCGCTACACGGGCACGACGCCCGAGGCGCCGCAGGCGGCCGTCGCGCTCGCGCTGGGCGCGCTGCCGGCGGGCCGCTACAGTGTGCTGGCCGACGACGCCACGGTGCTCGATTTCTACCTGCAGCCGCAACCCTGTGCCCGCAGCTTCGGCGTGCTGGCGGTGTATCCCGGCGGGCCGCTGCAGGCGCCCCTGATGGAACGCGGCTGCCCGGCCATCGCCGCCGACGGCAGCCTGACCGACCCGCAGTACACCTTTACGCTGGCGCCGCGGGCGACGGTGTGGCGCTACCACGTCTTCAGCAGCACCCTGCAGCTGGGCGCGTGGACGGTGCAGGCGGCGGCGCCGGGCGATGCGGCGGGGCCGTCCTTCGTCTGCACCAATCCCGACGCCACGGCGGCGCCGTGGATCTTCGAGTCGCAGCAGCCGATCGCGATGGCCGCCTTCCCGGACGCCTACCGCATCACCTTGAACAAGCCGGTCGCGGCGGGCCGCAAGGGCCGGGGCGGACAGAAGATCGCGCTGCCTTACGCGCGCGGGGCGTCGCTGGTGCAGCCCGGCGCCGATCCGCTGGGCGGCACCAGCGACATCTTCGTTTATCTGTAACGCCGATGGAACGCCGCCACGACAGCGTCCATGCCCAGCCGCCCGCCGCCGCCCCGCGCCGGCAGGGAACGCCGCAAGCGCAGACGGCGCTGCACCGCATGGCGCTGGACAGCGGCCGCGCGACGGCACAGCGCAGGCTGGCCGCGATGGTGCAGTCGAGCGGGCGCGTACAGGCACAGGGCCGCCTGTGCCAGCTCGTGGCCCAGAGCCCGCGCATGCAGGCCCAGCGCGCACCGGCGCACGCGCCCAAGAACGGCGGCGCGCCGTTGCCGGCGGGCCTGCGCAGCGGGATTTTCCAGCTGTCCGGCATCGACCTGGCCGGCGCGAGCGTGTACCGCAACTCGCCCGCGCCGGGCCGCATCCAGGCGCACGCGTATGCGCAGGCGGGACAGATCCACCTCGGGCCGGGACAGGAAAGGCATTTGCCGCACGAAGCCTGGCACCTCGTCCAGCAGGCGCAAGGCCGGGTGCGCGCAACGATGCAGGCGAAGGGCATCGCCATCAACGACGACAAGGCCCTGGAACACGAAGCGGACCGCATGGGCGCGCGCGCCGAACGGCTGGGGCGCGGCAGCGGCGGCGCGGCGGCGCCCGCGGCAAGCCCGATCCAGCGCGCCGCCGCGCCGGTGGCGCAGGCGTTCTGGCTGCGGCGCGACGGCAATCCGCCGGAATGGATCAACAACGCGCGCAAGGTGGACGCGCTGCTGGCGCCGGAGCCCGCGCCCCCCGCCGCCGAGGCGCAAGGCCAGGACGGCGGCGCGGCCTTCGAGAACAGCTACCACGGCAGCGTGATCTACCGCCTCGCCGGACAAGTGCAGGTGCCCTGGGACGCGCTGTCGCGCCTCATCACCTTGCTCGGCGCGGCGCGCATGCAGGCCGTGTACGTGCGCCAGTTCTCCTTGTGGGGCACCGAGGCCGGGGTGGCGGCGCTGGAGGCGCAGCTGGACAACCTGGCGCGCATGGACCTGAACGTGCTGCAGGCGCTGTTCGCCCAGCCGGCGCACGACGTCGCGCACCTGCTGCGCGCGGCCAGCGGGCCCGACTTCCGCCGCCTGTTCGGCGGCAAGCGCGAACGGCAGTTGGAACTGGTCCAAAGCGGCGCCTGGCGCACCGTGCAACTTCCGCTTCCACCCGAGGAAGCCGCCGCGGACGACGCGCAGGCGGAGGGCGGCGCGGAGAACGGACGCAAGCCGGACGACGCGCACGGCACGGCCCAGACGCCCGCGCCGGCGACCCCGGCGGCCCAGCGCGCCGCCATCCGCGCCGCACTGATCGAACGCATCGCCGACAAGCACGGCGCCGCGCCGCGCGAGGGTCCCGGTCAATGGCTGGATGGCCTGGCGCGGCAATGGAGCAGCGCGCACATCGCGGACAATATCGGCGTGGCCGACGCGGCCCGCGGCCGCAGCGTCGCGTCCCTCGCCGCGATCGACTTGCCGGGCGCGCCGGGCGGCATCTTCCACGGCGCGCAGGAGAGAGTACGCACCGCCGTGGCCGACGGCCCCTACGAAACGGCCGACGCGGTGGTGCAGCGCCGTCCCGGCCAGGCGCGCATCGGCGGCGACTATACCGACCCCGCGGGACGCAAGCACGAGGGCGCGGTGCGGGGCAGTTTCAGCGGCTACCTGAGCGGGATGAGCGGCCGCCACGACATCGGCTCCATGATGGCCAGCGGCACCGGCGCCGCCAGCGCCTGGCTGACGGCGCGCACGGAGGCGGACGGCGGCATGAGCGGCCGGCTGTCCGGCACCATCGGCCTGCCCGACGCCTTCATCACGCTGGACGCGGAACATGCCCGGTTCGAAGGCAGCGGCGCCCTGCATTCGCGCATGGACGCGACGCTGGAACCCACGCTCGCGCACTGGCGCGCGGGCGAGGGCGGTGCACACGCCGATGCCGGACGCCAGATCCTCAGCGACGGTGCGGGCAACCGCGCCGTGCTGCGCGAACAGTCGCTCACTCTGCCGGGCACGCAGGCGGGCCAGCAGATTACCGCGCAGCTGCATGGCAGCAGTTTGGGCTGGAATCATCCGGTGCGCAATACCGGCCGCTATTCCGGCCTCAGCGTGGAGCTCCAGGCGGCGGGCGCGGAACCGGCGGGCGTTTTCCAGACCGGCAGCCTGCACGCGATCGTCCACCACGCGGGCGCCGCCGGGACGCGGCGCCGTTATGCGCGCAGCAGTGAAGCCGCAACGGGGCCCGCCACGCTGGACGGCGTGCTGCTCGCGCCCACGCTGGAACTCACCGGGGGCATCGACCAGCTGGTGGCGGCGCAACAGCTGACGTCCGCGGCGGCGGCCGTGGCGCGCATGGGCTTCGCCGCCTCGACGCCGGCGCTCAAGCCCGCCAGCGCGGCACCCGACATCGCGCTCGCCAGCGTGCTCAAGGCGGGCAGCAGCTACAGCGTGACCGCCGACCGCAAGAAATACGAGTTCCGGCTCGAGGCGCTGGCGCTGCCCGCGCACTGGAGCGAGGGACGCTTCCTTTACCGTTTCCGCCTCGACTACCGGCCGGACGCCCGCTACTTGCCGCAATCTTGAGGAGTGCACGTGAAAAAATCCGAACCCGTACCGCCCGCGCTTCTCACGCATGCCGGCGCGAGGCCGGCACGCCGCCCCGCCACCGCGAAGGAGCGGATGGCCGCCGACAGCCCGCGCATGGCCGGACCGCGCAAGCTGGGCGAAGCCGTCAACCGCAGCCCGCGCGCGCGGCTCGACAACGCGCACCAGGCGCTGGTGATGCTGAATGCGGAACTGGCGCAGCAGGAAGACGACGAGGAGAAGGGCTGAGCCATGCGTAGCCGGGTTGCGCCGAAAGTGCAGGGTGCCGTCGCCGCAAGCGGCAGGGGCAAGGCGTCCACGCGGTCCGGCGGTATCCAGGACTTGCGTCCGCAGGCCGACGTGCGCAGCAGCCTGCAGCAGGCGGTCGACGGCAGCCCGCGCGTGGCGCAGTTGCAGTCGATGCAGCGGCTGGCCAACGGGGGCGCCGTCGGCGAGGACACTGGCTCCGCCCCCGGCGCCGCACCGATCGAGGCCCCGTTCGCGCATCCGATCGACGCGCCGCCGCCCGAGGCTGACGAGACACCGGCGCAGTTGCACGAGCGGTTGGGCCGCGCGGCCCAGGCGATCTTGTCGCAGCCGCCGAGCAAGGGCATGTCGCCGGCGCAGGCGCTGGCGGAGCGCAGGCGCTTGGCCCGTCAGCTCGAGGCCTATTTCTCGGAACAGCTCGAGCCCGGCATCGGGATGTTCATCACCGTCGATGCCGGGCCCGATCCCCGGCGCAGCAACGGCCTCGAAATTACCATCCTGATCGCCCCCAATGACTGGAAGACGCGTTTCAAGATCGCGGCCGGCCTCGTCATGGCCGGCACGGTGCTGTACTGGATGTGGCGCGGCGGGCGCGGCGGCGGCGGCGGCCAGGCCAGCGGCCGCGCTCAGGCGACCGAGCGACAGCCGCTGACGGACAGGCAGTCGCCGGTGGCCGACGCGGGGCCGATCGACGCGTCGATCCGCGGTCTGCCCAACCAGGACAACGACTGCTTCCTCAACTCGATTATCCAGCTGCTCGCAGGCGCCTACCCGGCTCTCCTGACCGCCAACGACAGCATGCGTACCGAGCTGCGCGCTTTCGTGCGCGCCCACAATAGCGCGATCACGCCCGACACCTGCGAGGCGGAGGTCGATGCGCTGCGCGACGCGCTGTCGGTCGACGCACCCGATTTCGGCGCCCTGGTCGGCACCCACGGTCCCGACGCCGCCAACGCCGAACAAGCCCAAGCCCAACTGCGCGCCATCCACGACCGCCGCGGGGCATCGCTGCGCATGCGTGGCCGTCTGCTGTCATTGATACAGCGGGTCAACGATGTCGACGGCGCGCCGATCGGTCCGCACGAGGTGCAGGAGCTGCGCGCCCAGCTCGTCGAGAACGGTATCCTCGCCGGTCCGGCCGAGATCGGCGGCCCCGCCGCGCAGGAGGACGCGCACGAGGTGCTGGGCGCGATACTCGATCTGTTCGCTCCGCCCGAAGGCAACCGTATCGAGGTCGGCAAGCGGGTCACGATCGTGAGTTCGGAGCCGGCGCCCGAAGCGGAGCACGCCGACGTCGCCGACTTCGCGCACGGCGTCCTGGCGCGACCCGAGGCACCGGAGCCCACGCTGCTGGTGCCGCTCGCCGGCCACGACGATCTCATCAGCTACCTCAATGATACGTTCGGCGGCGACGGCGTCGAAGAAGAGGCGGACATGCGGGCGCGCAACGATGGCGTCGGGGTGCACATCACGCGGCAACGGGTCGCCAGTCGCTTCACGCGGCTGCCGCAGGTGATGACGATTGTGCTGCAACGCTCCTTGCCCGATGGGCGCAAGGAGGGAAAGCGCTTCGGCATGCCCGAGCGCCTTACGTTGCTCGAAGGCGATCCGCCGGTCCGGCGCAAGCGCTACCGCCTGACCAGCGTCGTCTATCATCAAGGCGGCGGCAGGGGCGGCCATTATTGGGCGCACCGCCGCCACATGGGCCAATGGCAGCTTGCCGATGATCGCGTGACCCGCGTCGATCGGCAGCCCGGCGGCGAGGCCGGCGAACGCGACCTGCCGCACGACGTCAACCACGGCTACGTGTACAGCTATGTGCTCGAGGAGGATCAACCGTGCGACGACGGCGGTCAGGTGGCCACCGGCGCGGATTTCGATGCCACCGGGTTGCCGCCCCCGCTGGCCGGCGGGGGGACCGGCACCGGCCACCCGTCGACCCGGCGCGGAACGTCGACGGCGCCGCGCTCGACCAGCGTGCCCGAGCTCGGGGTGACTGCCCCCATCGAGGCGCCGGTGCGCTTGCGCGGCGTCGATGAGGAGCCGCTGGTGATCTCCGAGGTGATGGCGGCGGCCGCCAAGCTCGGCGACCTCGGCATCAGGCCGCTGCCGCCGTCGACGCTGGTATTGCGCGATCCGCGCCTGCCCAGCCGGAAGTTGTCGATCGAGGTCGTGGTCACCGATCCGGGCACCGACGGCGATCCGATGTGGGTCGGCCCCGGCGAAGCGCACCCGCAGCTGATGGTATCGAACCGTGCCGATCTGAGCGACGCGCGCGACTGGTTCGCGATGGCGATCGATCGGATCCGGCAGGGCGCGCTGGCCGGGCTGCGCTACAAGGCGCCGATCGCGCCGACGCGCGCCGAGCCCGAACCGCTCGGCGGCACCCGTGTGGTCAAGGATCAGTTGATCGACCGCGACGCCGAGCCGCGGCACGTGAGCACGGTGCACGCCACGCTTGCCTCGTGGCTGCCCGACCGGATCGGCGCCGGCGACGAGGACGATCGGCTGCTCAACGTGACGGTGGCCTACGCCGCACAGCTGGAGATGACCCAGCCGGCGGCCGCGAACCTGGTGCTGGCGCTGAGCGAGCTGTGGCTCAGCTTCAACCCCGGCCTGGTCAATGGCGAAGACGATCTGATCCGGCCGCTCGTGCGGCACCTGTGGCAACAACTGACGCCGCTCGCCGCCGCGCGGGTTCGACAGCGCTCGGAGCGCATCGACGCCGCGCGCGTGATCCCCGAAGGCGAGCGCAAGACCAGGATGGGCAAGCAACCGGAGGTGCAGCAACCGGATCTGCCGAAGGCCTTGCCGACTGCGCTGCCGACCGTGCTGCCCACGGAAGTGCCCGAGGGCGGCGATGACGATTTCCTGTTCGGTTATGGCCTCGACGACGAGTCGACGCCCGAGCCGGTCGATCCGCGCACCAGGTTGGAGCCGGCGTATCTCATGGAGGACGGCTACCGCACGCTGCACGCCGTGCTGGCCGACGAGAATGCCGGCGCCCACGCGAAAGCCCTGCTGAAGGTGCTGCAGGAGACGCCCGGCAATCAGATCAAGCAGGTCGCGTACCAGATCTCGGAGCGGCTGCGCCGCCGCGACGCTCCCACGACCCCGAGTATCGCGGACGGCACCGCAGACGGCCAAGCCGACAGCAGGGCGCTCGACGAGGCGACGCGCGCCTTGGAACCGCTCGGCGTGACCCCGCCAAAGGTGGGCGAGGGCAGCGGCGCCGAACTCGCGCCGGCCAAGGCCAAGGGCGACGCCGATCCGTTCCACGATATTTTCGGCAAGCTCAACAATACCAACGTGCGCGCGGTTTGCGCCGAGTTCCTCGAGGCCGAGGACGTGCCCATCGACCTGGGAAATGTCGGTGTGCGGGTGCGTAAGACGCGGGTGCAGAAGACTCTGCCCGTCCCCGCCGAGATCGAGGCCGCGACCGAAAGCTTCTTCATCAGTCCCGCCGACGCCGAGATGCTGCAACGCCTGCTCGGCTTCCATACGGCGACCCGGCTGATCTCTTACTACCGTTCGAACAACGCGATCGTGTCGATCCGCGCCCTTGTCGGACAGCTGCGCAAGCTTGCACCCACGCTGGCGGAGGCGGCGTGGCCGCCACTCACCGACACTTCCCTGGTGCTCGACACGAACGTGGTCAAGGCGCTGCTGCTGAAGGTCGAGGACCTGAGCAGCGAGGAGCGCGCGGTCCAGCGCAAGGCATTGGCGCTGATCACGCATCTTCGGCCGGCCGACCTGCGCCTGCCCAACATGGTGCTCGGCGAGCTGTCGGCCTTCGGCCCGGGCGTGATGGAACAGTTGAGCGTTGCCGTGCAGAAGCTGTTGGGCCTTTCCGCCCCCATCCCGTGTTATGGTGTGCCGATCGACGGCGCGCGCGACAACGCCAGCCGCGAGGGTAAGTACGCCAGCGACCTGATCGCGATGGAGGAGGCGCAGGTCGGCGGCGGCAAGGGCGCGCCAGACCGCGGGCTGGTCGCCGACACCATGCACGCCACGCGTTCGCAGCAGACCGAGCACCGGCCCGACAGCCCGACGCGCCTGATGACCGCCGACCTCGGCATCGCCAAGCACCTGCGCGAAAACTATTCAAACGCCGTGCTCGGCAGCCACGGGGACGAGGCCGATCCGTACCACTTCACCACCGCCAAGCTCAATGGCAATGTCGACGTCTTCCCGATCGACATCCCCGCGGAGTTCGAGATCCACGGCCGTCCGGCGCTGCCGTCGGCGGATCTCGGCGGCTTCGTGCCGCCGCCCCAGGTCGATCTCGCGCCGCTCCAGCCGCCGGCCGGGCTCGCGCGCGAAGTCTTCATGCGGCCGGTCGGCCCGGTGAGCCGCGATCTGCACGTCTACGACCTGATAGCGCTCATCCGCTCGGGTAACGGCCAGGTCGTCGTCACCGGCGGCGCGGTGCGCGACGCGGTGCACGGCGACGTGCCCAACGACGTCGACCTGACATGCACGTTGAAGCTGGCGCAGCTCGACGCGCTGCTCCAGTCGCACGATCGGTTCAACACCCTGGGCCGCGAGCTGGTGCGCCTGCGCGGGCTGCGCCTGCTCAAGTTGTCGAACGGGAACAACCCGATCGACATCACCTGCGCCGACGAGGGCGAGGACAAGACCCTCGACACCGAAGGGCTGGCGCACGATGCCACCAAGCGCGACTTCCGCATGAACGCATTGTACTTCGACCACGAAGGCAATCTGCACGACCCCACGGGCGAAGGCGTGGCGGACGCGCTGCAGAAGCGCCTGGTGCTCGTCGCCGACAAGTTCTTCGGCGATCTGAGCAAATCCGAGGACCCGCCTTTCGAAGAGATCGGGCGCTCGTTCAAGTTCGTCGGCCGCGACTACCGGATGCCGGAAGAGCAGCAGGCGCTGCTGCGCCAGGCGTACCTGGCGCTGATCGAGCGCGCGCGCGGCCAGGACGCCACCGAGGTTGCGGACACCGTGCGCATGTTGGAGAAGGCGCGCGAGAAAACGCCGGTCGAGATCATGCAGACGATGACCAAGCTCGGCTTCTCGGACCGGGCGATTCGCGCGCTGTTCCCCGACTCGGTGGCGGGCCTCGCCGCCGACCGCACGCCGGCGTTCGAGCGCAATGTCGTACCGCGTCGCCTCGACAACCCCAAGACCGAAGACGACGTGGTGCCGGGCGCCGCGCCCCAGGTCAAGATCGACGATGAGCACGGCGGCGTCTACCAGTACCGGGTGTTCGCGCGCACCGAGGACCCGGAAGAGCGGCTGATGATCGACATCGACTTCACCGATCACGACTTGCCCGGCCACCGTGCGCAGCACCATCACATCTACCGCTGGAAAGCCTCGTCGCGAACGTGGGACAAGCATATCGCCGGCTTGTCGAAGACCGGGCAGCCCGGCCGGCCCGACCTCGACGGCGACCTCTACCGCGGACCGCGGCCGTGGTTGGTCGAGGAGGCGCTCAGCGACGGCGAGGTCGACGCCAAGACCTTGGTCGAGCAGCTCAACAAGGGCCTGAAGGGATTTTCGTATCACGCAACCGTGGCCGACGGGTTGGTCGATCTCGGCGGCGAGCTGTTGCTGCACCCGGCCAAGGTGCGGCAGATGCAGGTCAACGGCACCCTCCGCCTGGTCTTCATGTTGGTCGAAAATATTGTGACGCACGGCAAAATGCCGCCGCCGCAGGACGAGTCGCTCGACGAGCTGACCAAGACCGGCGGCGAGCGCCTGCGCTTCCACCGCCATCTCGCCGACGTCGACATGATGCTCAAGGCCCTCGGTGTCGACGGCGAGGCCTTGTTCGCGAACATACCGGTCGCCGGCAAGATCCGGCTCTACGACCTGCTGGTCGTGTGGCACCGCAGCCCCGTGACGCTGGAGGCGGCGATGCGGTCGGCGCTGAAGCATAACCCGCAGAGCGTGGAGCAGCTGGTCGAGCTGTGCGAGGCCAGCCTGGCGCTGGCCGAGCAGAATGCGAGCGAGCCGGGCGAGGTGCTCGACGGGGCACTGCAGGATGCCGGGCAGCATGCGCCTGGCGCCATCGACGGTGGGACGCGCGACCAGCAGCAGGCCGCGATCCAAGTCGCCGCCCGGAACCGCAAGTTGAAGTTCGGCACGCCGTCGGCGGCGGCCTACCATTGGCTCAAGCATGGCAAGGAACTGGGGCCGAGCGGGTCGACGCGCGAGACGTTCGGACTCGATGCCTACGTGGCCGCCGCCAACGACGCGATCGCGGCGGCCGAGGACCTGTCGGTCGAGGTCGAGCAGACCGGCGCCACGGCATTCGTGTTCATGCACAAGGCGGTCGGCGGCGACATCAAGGCGGTGGTCAAGGTGGCCGACGGAAGGGCGCAGATCGCCACTTGCTTCCGGCGAACGCCGCGGCAACGCCCCGCCGAAGCACTGCGCCTGCCACGGCCCGAGGCGCTGGAGCGGCTGGGGGTCGTGACCACACTGGTGAAGCCGGAGCAAGCGCCGCGCGCCGACCAAATGGAACGTCTCGTGGCCGCTCTCGAGGAAGAGGTGGCGAAGGCGGTGGGGGCGGACGCCGCCCCGCGGCGGCTGGCGATCCGCCGCCTCGTGGACTGGGCGGATGCCCGCGTAGACGTGCCCGGTGTCGCCAGCGATCGTGTCGAGGGCTGGCGCAAGCGGCTGGCGGAGGTCCGGCGGCTGGCCGTGGCCTGACGATAATTTTCGGCCACGACCGGGACATGGAGTCCGGGATGATCGTTCGGGAACCGGCTATCGATCCAGCGTCGGCGGGGTTGTAAGTATTGTCGTTTTCCGTGACGCGTTACGGAAATGACATAAATTCGCATAATCTATATTATGTCAAATATGGTATAAGCTTGTGCCCGTTCTCTTCTCTGCCCACGTCAGTAGTAATACGCCGACACGAAATCGGGTTCGCAGCGACATGAATATGAGGTCTTCGCGGAATCGGCAGAAAAGGTAAAAATTCGTGTCGCGGGCTGAGCACCGGACCAACATGGATCGGTGACACCTCCTCTGTTTGCTCCCGTACTCGCCGGCGATCTACTCTGTTGGCTGTCGTGGCTGCGCTGGCACGCTTGTGAGTTCGGCCAGGACAACTTCCTTTGCCTGCAACGTCGACTCAGGGGCGCTGCGGCTGCTTCCGCTTGGCTGCTTCCGCTTGGCTGCTCCGGCCAAGCTGGTGGTAGTCGAGATCGATTACCGCAAGGACGACAACAACTCACGCAGCTGGCTGACAGAGACATTCCAGTGCCGTTCATCAAACGTCGTCCGCTGAAGCAATCGTGCCGCACCAAGCGAAGCAGATATACCGATCAATGTAGCTCTGGCCGTCACCAGACTACGGAGGCCAAATGGCCTGAGTATTCGTCCCTGGACTCGACACAGGGCCGACAGCATTCCGAACGCTCGCAGGTCGGCTCGTAACGGCAAGTAGCGGCAGATTAGGCAGCGGCTAATCATCGAATTCATTCGGCTCGGTCAACTTTACGAGATGAATACGACGCTGAGCAATTGAGTTCGTGTCTTACGTGACTAAAACGGACCCCACTTCGATACTGAGCTATAAGGCGATTAACTCGACATTACGCGTTATAATGTCGAGTTGAAAGGATGCGCTCGAAGTGGCGCGGCGATGCGCTAATTTCCTGCTTTTATTCCCGGCTTTTCGTGGCCGGCCTCATCCGCTATGGATCAGCGGACTGCTACGATCTATCGGAAACATTGAGGCATCGACGATTCTATCTGAAAGTCAAGAAAGGCCGGAAATTTGAACTGCTTACGCGTCGTTTTTGCTTGCTGTCTTGCCCTGCCGACTGCTTCTTGGGTTGAGCTGAACTGAGAGCTGGGCGGCGTGCGGTCTGTTTGAGCTATCCTCGCAACCGGGGCTAGACTGGAGGGTATCTCTATGGACATAACGATGCTTTCTGCCGGCGTACCGCTTCCCTCCCCTACTTGTAGCGGCCTCCTACTAGCGGTTCGGGTAGAAGGATGTTGTACAGACATCGGTAGCACGCGTCTTTAAATCCTGGTGCGCAGCGTAAGTTTAAAATTTAATTTTTATACAAAACGAAAGTCCGCCAACCTAGACCTTATCAGTTTGGCGCCTACCTTGGGACTTCCTGCCCGCCGATTTTATGGGCGGGGCCGGCTTTGTTGCAGCCGCCTTCGGCGGCTTCACACTGCCTTTCGGTACCGACACATCGAGCACAAACACCTTGATACGCTCAGACATCCCAGGAGGAATCGACTTCTTTAAGTCATTGTATAAAGTTTCCGGCGATGTCGAGTGCGTCTTACCGTACCAGAAAACTCCGAAAATGCCCCGCCCGGACGCTTGCGGCAGACGTGTGTAGCGGTCCAATTGGTCCTGGATTGCAGTCGGCACGTCGGCATGCGAATCTCGCTTGAGTTCGATGACGAGTTTCAGGTTTCCATGACTCAGCAGGATATCGACCCGCTTATTGTCCCGCATGCTGCCTTCCGGCTGAATATCCACCCTATAGGGCGCGAGCCGGTAAGCAAATAGCCCCATGAGCACGTCGCGCGCGCTGTTCTCGCACTTTTCTTGGGTGGCCCGTCCGTACTTGTCCTCATTCCAGAACAATTTGTGCAAATTGAAACTTGACCCGGTGACGTCCACTTGGATCTTTTTCATGTGGTCCAAGACCAGTGCTTGCAGATCCTCGACGCTTGCAGGCAGGCCGTTGCGCAGCCTTGCGAGAATATCCGGCCAACGAAACTGCCGGTAATGGCTGTCGACGGTCAGGGTGTGCTGTCTTGGCAAAGCCCTTTCGATTCGCGCCTTGAGGGACGCAAGCGCGGGATTTGCCAGCATCCGTCGCAGCAGACTCCCTGCGGCCGGGTTGGGATTTGTTTCAAGCAGATCGATTAGCGTCATTATCAGCTGATGTGCGTGGCTCATGAAATTTTTCAAGTGCCCGGCGGGAGCGTGCGCGACAACGAAGTCTCCCAAGGTGCCGATGGCGTCGACATCCAGCTTATGCAGTCCGATTGAACGCAAGGATCGCAAGCTACAGACGAGGTACAGCGCGTCGACCAGACCCGCGGCAGCAGATGCCGCTGCGGTCGCCACCGCGGCGTCATGCCGGCGGGGCTCCAGCACCATTGCTGTCGCCAACCACATCAGATAGCCATGTCCGTGAGGAGAAGCCGCAGTTCCTGCCAACATAGAGGCCAGCAGCGCGCTATTTTCTTCCTCGCTGCCGTTGTTCAGCACGAACGGCAGCAGAATTCTGGCCCTTGCCTCGTCCACGTCTGGATGATCCCGCAGAATACCCAGGGCGGCCTCGTTGCTGTACGGCATCAGGGCGGGATTGCCGCACAGCTGGCGCAATCCCTCAAGGGAAGAGGAATTTCGTTCCAAGCATTCCTTGGCAAGGCGCGCGTAGGTGTCGACCGCCAGTACCGGATAGCGATGACAAATTTCCTTTTCCCATGACTGTGCCGCGCTAGGCGAGGCGAACAGCCCGCGCCGTCCCCTGATATAACTGTTCAGCAGGGTGACGGCGGCCAGTCTCGCTTGCAACACTTCCGGCGGAAAAGTCGAACACCCTAATTCGATGCCCGCCGCGATGGCATAGCGGCTTTTCGGCAGCTGATTGTTCACCGCCAGCTCAAGCACCTCCGGGAAAGGGGCGACGTCGGCGCGCGTGGCGAACGCAATCAGACCCTCGGCCACAATGCTGCAGGCATCCTCCCCCAGTTCCTCCCGCAGCCGCTCCATGCCGTACCGACCATTCGTTGGGTAATAGAGCTCGCTCACCTCGGCGAGCACGTCGACCCTTTCTCCGGCACGGATCTTGGCTTCGTTTTCCAAAATGTGCGCCGCGATCCTCGTCCGTCGCGGACCTGGCGCGGGCGTGTACACGGGCTCGCTGACCGGCTTGGGCTGCACCTGTGCGCGGATTTTTTCTGCGACCGCAGCCAGCGCTGGGTCCTCGTGCGCGAGATTCGACAGGATGGCCAGGTGTTTCGCCCCACTGTCTCCTTCCTCATGCGCCAGCGTGAGGGCTGCGTCATACAGGGATTTCATGTCCCACTCCGCCTCTGGGCTGCACAGCAAAGTAATCGCGCGATCCGCCACGAAAGCCGCTGTCATGAGCCCGAACGATATGTCGCGAAGTTCCATCACCCGGGAGAAGTCCGCGCGCCCTACGGCCAGCAAGCGCAGGCTTTGGTCCGCCAGTCCGTTCAACACATCTTCGCGCGCGGAAAAGGCCTGCACCAGTGCCGGCGAAGCGGGCATAAACTCCCCGCCGCCGGAATAGTAATAGCGGAGCAACAGCCAGCCGAACAACCGTCCAGGCTCGTAGGCCTCGCTTCGTTCCAGCACCTGCGCCAGGGCGGCATCGATCAGCGCCAGGACTCTGAATGCGGCCGGGTTCTGGGCAAGCTCGGGTTTCCTTTGCCAGGCATCGTGCAGCCCGTCCAACAGATCCGGCGCGTGCTCATCGTCCACGCGAATATCCAGATGTGGCACCTTGTTCAGGTTCAGCCCATTGCCTGGGGCCTGGGCCTGCTCCAGCATATCCAGCACGTCCTGGGTTCCCAGGTGCCGGCCATACAAGCTTGCAAGCAGGCCTGTCTTCAGCGGCAATTCAGAGTAGGTCACCCCTACTCGCGGATAAATCTCCGCCAGCTGATCATACGGTGGTTCCGGCAGGGCCAGCAGCGCCTCCAGGCTAGCTTCCCGTCCAGGATCATCGCGATCGTTCAATATATGGACGAGTTCGTTCCGTAACTGCGCTTGCGGCTGGCCCAGTCGGATGGCGTCGAGCACAACCGTGCGCAAGTGGACGTCCGTACATGCCGGACCGAGTACTTCCTTAAAGGTCGGCACCATCTCCGGTCCGGACAAGCGACCCAGGTTCAGTTCGGACAGCAATCCGTCATATTCGGCGCTGGCGGGCGCAGCGTCGGCCGCGAGTGCCTGTAGCAGGTGACGCTTGGAGGCGCTCTTCAGCATCCCGACGTCGGCGTAGACCAGCACTCCAGTCGGATCGGCCGCGATAAGTTCGAATGCCTCATCGGGGCCTTGCATGTCCAGCATCACCGCCAGCCAAGCATGTACCCCGCGCAAGGATGAAGCCGGCGTACCCTCTACTCCTATGAGCGCACGCACCCGTCCGAGCGGCAAGCCCGTTGCGATCCGCTCGGCCAGCCACTGCGCCGCCAGAAATTCGGCGACGGTCCGGTGCGAATTGTCCATCATTTCGTCACCGGTCGACACGAATACTCGTCGTCCGAGTGCGGCCAGCATGGCATCCTCATCGTCGAGTGCGATATCCCGGTAGTAAGGAAACTGCTCATCCTCCCCTGGGACCAGCGCGATGCCACCGATGTCGCTCAGTAAACGCAAGGCGCACAGACCACCGCAAACGCTACGTATTTTGTCGAGTTTATACGGACGGCCAATGTGCCGAATTTGTTTGTTATGCTCTACCAGCAATTCTTCGACGGCGCCCTCGTACAGCGGATAACGACCGGTGGGCCAACCGGTTCGGCTCGCCACGAACTTTTGCAGCATCAGGAGGTTCTGTGGATTGCCGAGCAACTCCTGCAAGCCGCGCTGCTTGGCTTGCCTCACGAAGTCCTCTGGGTTCTCCAATTCACGCGACCGCAGCACTTGCAGCATCTGAACCTCGGTCAACGGTTCAAGCATGAGCACTCGGTATTGACGGAAATAATCGCCAAGCTCCATGGTCGAGGCTGCGCTTGCGTACCAATCCGAGGCGCGGCAGGCGATACGGATGCGGGCAGCACCTAAATCGCGAAGCGCGCAGAGGACTTTAGCGAGCGTTTCGCGGAGATCGTTGCCGACACGCTGTTCGTCCAGGGCGTCCACGTACACTGTCCTGCCCTTGAGATCAATATTGGCGCCAAGGCCGAGCAAGCGCGCGGCAGTGGTCAGGCGGCCGTCCTCCTGTACCGAGAAATGCTCGAACAAGCTTGTCTTGCCGGCACCGGCGTGCCCGAGGAGCACCACGCATCTGTCGTCTAGGAAGCCGGAAAAAATTCCCGCCTCCCCGGCGTTGGGTAAGACACACTTCACGTGTCTGTCGTGGATGTCGCTGACAGGGGACGATTCGCTGCCGTGCATGGATTCGCTTATTGGGAAGCTGGATTGCACTGGATTTTCCTACCAAGTTCGGCCATTAAACGGCTTACGCTCGGCGGCGTTAAATGCCATTCAGTCCAATCATTGCTCGCTGCCATCTTAGGCTTCCTCTACTTGTTGAGCACGCTCGCGGCATGCCGGCAAATCCTACCAGCCAGATCTGATTGGCACTAGACAATGCCTCCACCGATTAGGCAAGCCGCCACCGGCGCGCTCTAGCCGGCGCACGTACCGCACTATCATTTGTGCCGCACCGACATCTTCGATTACATCGAAGTCTTTTACGATCGGACGAGGCGACACAGCCATCCGGGCCATATCAGCGCTCGCGTCCACGTGCATTTCGCGATGCGGTAGGCCCTAAACGTTTTCGATGATCCGGCCCAATCGCGCAGTGACGTCGCCGTAGAACACATAGGCATGGAAGCTCGGCGACGTTCCACCATGCTCATGGCGCAGCGTCGCCAGGGCCTGGGCGATCGGCACGCAGTCTTCCAGGATCAGCCGCATCACGAATTCCGCCGCGCGGTTCGCGTCCTCGACGTCGACCCGCCACAAAGGAGCGATGAGCCCGCCGAACATGCGCGACATGAATGCCTGGGCGAACCCGCACGTTGCGCCGAATACGCTGCCGCTCGCGCCGACCTCGCAGGCGTTCAGGAACACCACGGTACCATGTTTTCTGCCCAGTTCGATGGCGGCGCTGGCGGCAACGCTGGCGCTCAGCTTGCCGTCCTCCAGCGCGATCGCCGCCTCCGCTGGATCGTCGGAGGGATACGCGCCATGGCCGGCGAAATACAGCAGCGCCACCCTGCTTGCCGGTGGATTGGTCAGCAGGTCCATCAACGCCGCAACGGTGCCGTCGAGCTGTTGCGCGCCCAGGCGCTGTGCCAGCCGCTGCGTCGCCTCCACGGCGTCAGGCGCCGCGAGATTCGCGCGCTTGTAGCGAGGCGCGATCGCGACCATGCTTCCGTCCTGCAAGGGTGCGCCCAGGAAGCCGCGGGAGCCGCCGGGCCAGCGCGCCACATGATGGCGCAGGGCGAGCGCACCTTGCGCCAACGTGCTGGCACGCGCAGGCAGCATCAGTTCCCACGGCATGTGCGGATCGTCCGTGACGAACTGGATCGTCAGCGCCCTGTCCCCATGATGGTCCAGCAGCGCCCAGTACAAGGCGTGAAATGCAGGTGGCGCGAGTCGCCACAGCATCTCCCCGGCGGCCGCGATCTCCGGACCATGCGCCTTGCGCGCCTGCTTCGCGAGTCTATCGAGCAGCCTGGCCGCCGCGGCGCCGGGATCCCCACCCAGGTCGATGTTGCCATGCATGCTTTCCGGACGGCCGGGGAACCAATTGGTGTGCATCCCCCAGTGCATCTTGCCCGGCGTGTTGGGATCGGTCACCGTGATCGTGACGATGAGATCCGGCTGCGGCGCGCGCGGCTCGAGACGCAAGGAGGACGCCGGCGCGTACGGGGCCGGCGACGGCGTCGACGCCGCCACCTGGATACGGCGTACGGCTTCGCCACAATAGCGCGTCCCCAGCACGAACATGGCCCTGACCTCGATCGTCGCCCCCGGGCAGACGTCGTCCAGCACGCGTCCTTGCACGGTCCCTTGCAGCGTGTCGGCGTTGCGCCGCACGTGCAGCACGCACGCCCCGCCCGCCTCGAACTCGATGGCGGCCGAATGCAGGACGGCAGTCACCGCGACTTCGGTCCAGGCACTGTCCCGCAAGTGCATTGCCAGCGCACCCAGGGTCGATGCGCCGGGTGCGCGCCTCAGGTCCACCACCAGCGTAACCGGCTGGCCGGGCGCGACGGCACCTTCGGGTTCGATCGACGGAAACCGCACCGGGGACTCGCCTTCATCAGGCTCCGGCTGCTCGCGTTCGGGCGGCTCGCGTGCGGACTCGAACCCGATGACCCGGGAGACCATCGGGACCTCATCGTCCTCCGACAGATCGGACAGCGGGACGTCTACCATGGCAACGACGGCGACAGGCCGTCCGCGGTCCATCCGCACGAAGCGATCCTCGCCCATCGGCACCACCATTCGATCGCGATGGCGCCAACCGGATTCGAGCCGCACGGAACGCTGGCGCTCGCCCAACAGCACGTGCGCCAATTGGGCGCCGGGCCACGCCTGCGGGCCGGTCAGTATCCGCAGCGCCTCGTCGCGCGCCAGCAGAAGCCAGCGCTCCCTAAATGGATAGCGCACCAGGACCCAGAGCGCATCGCTCGCTTCAAGTTTGTCCAGGACGCGTTCCCGCGGCAGTTCCGAGCGCACGACGATGAAACGGTCGCTTGCCTCAATCTGCCGTCCGTACTCCGTCACTGGGCCACCACCACGATCTCATGTACCGGTTCCGCGCCCTTGGAGTGCACCCGTATCTGCCACAGACCCGGTGCGAGGTCGAACCGGCCGCGTTGCCAGCCGCTGTCGCCGTCGCGGTACAGGCGGTCGCTCACCTTCTCTCCCGAGCCCAGCTGCGTCGCTTCGGCGAAGATCTCGTCATCTCCACCCGAGCGGCAGGCGCGTACCTCGAGCATCTCGCCCGGAGCGACCACGTCATCCACCCTGAGCGACAGCGACGCCGGCATGGTCGCGCTGAAAAATTTGCGCAGGTCCACGTTATGTGCCGTCAGCAATCCCTTGAGGTTGACCAAGGTGCCGTCGGCGTTCTGGAGGGCGCCATGGGTTTCGCCGGCATACACGATGCGCATTTCATTCCAGCCCGGCGGCACGGCCGACACGCGCGGCACGGTGCCGTCGCCGCCGCTGTCTTCCGTATCCAGGCGTTCGACCAGCCGCAGGCCGCTGGCATTGAGCAATGCCGACTGGAAGGTCGGCTGATCGATGCCGACGAAGGGCACGAGCACCGAACTCATCTCGGGATATCCCTCTTGTGCCTTGTTGGCCTCGGCCGCTGCGGCGATTTCGGCGTGGAAGCTCTTCGCGTCCAGTGCGCGCGCCGCGTCCACGTGCATCAGTACACCTTTCGCCGCCGCCTCATGCACGTGCAGCAACGGCCCGCTATCGATTGCGATGCAGCGGTAGCTGGGCAGCAACTGGTAGACCGAGGGCATCGAGCGCAATGCCGGCCCTAGATCGATGCCCAGCGGTCCGATCGACTTCTTCATCCCATGCTCGAGGAAACCAAGCGCGTTCAGCGATCCGGAGTGGGGAGTCCCTAGCGTCAGCAGCAAGCGCGTATCGCGCCACCCTTCCAAGCACTCGAAAAAATAACGCGCGACAAGGCCGCCCATCGAATGCCCGATCAATACCAGCCTGGCATTTTGGTGGCCGGACGTGGCCCGCCAGGTTTCCAGCCATGCGCTCGCCTGCTCCCGTAGGCGGCGGGCGTTCAACCGATTGTCACGCCGCCAGTCGTAGGGAAACTCGTGGAAGTTGGCGCCCGGTTCCAGACCGAGTTCGCTGACCAGATAATCCGCTATCCGAGTATAGCCATGGATCTTCACGAAACCGGGCACGATCGTGACATCCGAAACCAGCGCCGTGGCCTGCACCGCGTCGTCTTCAGGGCCGCCTGTGAGGGCCAAGCTATTTATGGCTGTGGCACTGGCGGTGATGGAACGCCAAATGGTGGAGATCGACGGCGCCCATATGTCCTTGCCGCCAATATCAGTAAGCACACTGCCGGTAATGCCAGGAAGCAGGACGATCAGATCAGTAAAGGCCGACATGAGGACAAGAGTTTCGAAATGGGAACTCGATAGTAAGGGATCGGCGTTGTCGCGACAAGATGTTGAATCCGCGCGAAGAAGTTGTCCATTCCCCGAGCCTGTTAAACGAAGCGCAGAAGCGCCGATCTACAATATGCTGGGGCGAGGACGGGAGCCGAGCCCGTGTAGACGGCTTTGCAGGCCGCTGCATCACCGCTCTGCTAACTAAACGTGGGAGGCGATGCATGGCACAGGACGCGGCAACAACCTTGTCTTGCCTGTACGGGAATTGCCAGGCCGGATGGGCGGTCGCACTGCTCGCCGCGCATTGTCGCGGCCTGACCGGGCCAACCGTACTCAACGGGTCGCCGCTGTCGTACTGGGCGGGCGCATCCGATGTGAATCCGATGCGCCTGGCGGGCGGCCTGTTGGGCGGCTCCTGGCTCCTGGATCTCATCACCGATCTGGCCGACGGGCGGTTGGACGGCGCGTGGCTCGTGCAAAATTTCGAAAACCTGAAGTCTATGCACCGGGCGGAGCGGTTCGCTGACCGGGGGCGACCGTCCGCCGTCGTACGCTATTTCCCGCCGCCCCGCAGCCGCAGCGCGTTGGTGATGACGGAGACCGAACTCAGGCTCATCGCCAGCGCGGCGATCATCGGTGACAACAGCCTGCCGGTGAACGGATACAGCAGCCCCGCCGCCAGCGGAATGCCGAGGGCGTTGTAGACAAAGGCGAACGCCAGGTTCTGGCGCATGTTGCGGACTGTTTCCAGCGACAGCAGCCGCGCCCGCGCGATGCCGCGCAGGTCGCCCTTGACGAGCGTGACGTGGGCCGAATTGATTGCGACGTCGGTCCCGGTGCCCATCGCGATGCCGACATTGGCCTTCGCCAGCGCGGGCGAATCGTTGATGCCGTCGCCCGCCATGGCGACCGTCCTTCCCTGGGCCTGCTTTTGTTCGACCAATGCCAGCTTGTCCTGCGGCTTGACCTCGCCGTAGACTTCTGGAATGCCGAGCTTCGCGGCGACCGATTTCGCCGTCGTCACGCCGTCGCCCGTCGCCATGACGACCGTGATGCCGGCGTCCTTCAACGTCGCCAGCGCTTCCGCGGTGGTTTGCTTGACGGGGTCGGAGACCGCGACGAGGCCCTGGAGACGGCCGTCTGCCGCCAGGTACATCACGCTGGCGCCTTCCAGCCGCCACGCTTCGGCCTGCTCCGCCAGCGGCCGCCAGTCGACCCGCTCGACGTCCATCAGTGCCGTGTTGCCGAGGGCGATCCGCTTGCCGTCGACGATGCCCCGCACGCCGATGCCGCTGGCCGATTCGAACGACGCCGGCTTCGACAGCGCGAGGCCGCGGCCGCGTGCTTCGGCGACGATCGCATGGGCCAGCGGGTGCTCGCTGCCCTGGTCGATGCTGGCGGCGAGGCGCAGGACTTCCTGGTCGTTGCCGCCGCCCAGCGCCGTCGCCGCATGGAACGCGGGCTTGCCTTCGGTGAGCGTGCCCGTCTTGTCGACGATGAGCGTATCGACCTTGCGCATGCCTTCGATCGCCGCTGCGTCACGGAACAGGATGCCTTGCGTGGCGCCGCGTCCCGTCGCGGCCATGATCGACATCGGCGTGGCGAGGCCGAGCGCGCACGGGCAGGCGATGATCAGCACCGAGACCGCGTTGACGAAGCCGTACACCCAGCTCGGTTCCGGTCCGAACACGCCCCACCCGACCAGGGTCAGCAAGGCAATCGTCACCACGATCGTCACGAAGTAGCCGGCGACGACGTCGGCCAGCCGCTGCATCGGCGCGCGCGAACGCTGCGCCTGCGCGACCATCTGCACGATCTGCGACAGCATCGTCTGCGAGCCCACTTTTTCCGAGCGCACGACCAGGCTGCCGCTGGCATTGATCGTGGCACCGATCACCTTGTCGCCGGGGCGCTTGGTGACAGGCACCGGCTCGCCGGTGAGCATCGATTCGTCGACGGCGCTTTCGCCTTCGAGGACGACGCCGTCGACAGGCACCTTCTCGCCGGGTCGCACGCGCAGCGCATCGCCCACGTGCACGTGCGTCAAGGGTATGTCTTCTTCCGTGCCGTCGGGATTGATACGCCGCGCCGTCTTCGGCGCAAGGCCCAGCAACGATTTAATTGCCGCGGACGTTTGCGAGCGTGCGCGCAGTTCCAGCATCTGGCCCAGCAGGGTCAGCGATATGATCACCGCCGCCGCCTCGAAGTACACCCCGATACGGCCGTGCATGGCGAAGGTCTGCGGAAAGAGTCCGGGAACGGCGGTGGCCACCACGCTATAGCCGTAGGCGGCCGCGACGCCCAGTCCGATCAGGGTCCACATATTCGGCTTGCGGTTCCTGATCGATTGCACCCCGCGTACGAAGAACGGCCAGCCGGCCCACAGCACGACGGGCGTGCTCAACGCCAGCTCGATCCAGCTCTGCCCCGGCAGGCCGCCGTTGAAGAGCCGGTGCCCCGCCATCGCCTGCACGGCCACGACGACGGTCAGCGGCAGCGTCCACCAGAAACGGTGCTTGAAATCGACCAGTTCCGGGTTGTCCTCTTCCTCCAGCGACGGCAGCATCGGCTCGAGCGTCATGCCGCAGATCGGACAATTGCCCGGCTGCGGCCGCCGGATCTCGGGATGCATCGGACAGGTATAGATCGTCCCGTCCGGCGCGGCGGCGGCGGGTTCGGGGGCGCTCTGCTCCGCTTGCTCGGTGTATTGCCGCGGCGCCGAGCGGAACTTGTCCATGCACTTCGTGCTGCAGAAATGGTAGGTCTGGCCTTCGTACCGGATTTCCCTGGCAGGGGCCGCGCCCACTTTCATGCCGCAGACGGGATCCGTGAACGGCTTGCCGCCTTCCGCGTTCCCGTGGTGGGCGTCGTGGCCGGTTCCATGATGTCGATGGTGGTCGTGCCCATCGTCGAGGTGGGATGACACGTCGTTCATATCCGAACCTTTCCTTATCTCGCGATATCGGGCTTTGTTCGCCCATGATGACCGAATTCGGGAATGAAGGCGGATACGTTTGGTCTATGTAGCCCGATCGAAGAAAACCCATGACTCAAGTCAAAAACTTAATTACCGGGTTCCGCGGCAGAGTCCTTCGGAACAATGGCTTCACGGCCTCCCCGCCGTGACCCCTGTCAATGACGTCCGTCCGGTTTGTCCCGATAGTGGATGGCGCCGGCAACCGGGGCGGGAACGATGCAGGGCCACGCCGCCGGTCCCGGCGCCGCAGGACATTTCAATGGAAAGGAGTCGTGCTGTGAAACATTCTTCAATCGAAATCGGGACCCAGCTGGAGGCCGCCGCGCCCCAACTCAGGACCATGGAGGCGATGCTGCAGGATATGCAGAACAACCTCTCCCCCGCTCCGCGCGCGGTCGCGCAAGGCAAGTCCAAGCCCTTCTTGCCGACCATGCCGGCGGATCAATACGAAGAGCTCAAGACAAAATTGCGGGCGCAAGGCCAGGTCGCCGAAAAGCACGTCGATGCCGAACTCGAAGCAGAGGCATTGCCCCGTGCCCCGATCATCCTCACCGGTCCCAACGTGCCGGGCGCGACCGACGTCGACGGCCTCATCCCGCCCGACACGCACGGCGCTGTCGGGCTCGATCATTTCGTCGAGATCACCAATTCGCACATCGACATCTTTGTCCGTACCAATCCGAGCCAGCGCACCAGCATTTCGCTCGCCGCGTTCTTCGGCTATACGACCCGGGTATTGTTCGACCCGCGGGCCGTGTACGACAGCGTCTGGAACCGCTGGGTCATCACGGCCGATGCATTCCAGGAATCGTCGACGCGCCAACTGTTTTTCGTCGCCATCTCGACGACGTCGAATCCGCTCGGCCCGTATTTCATCTATGTGCTGAACGTGACCTTCAACGCCGGCGATTTCTGGGATTACCCGCAACTGGGCATGGACCAGGATGCGGTCATCTTCACGGCCAACGTGTTCACGTCGTCCGGCGGATTCCGCGGCGCCGATATGTTCGCGGTGGCCAAGGCGCGCCTGTACAACGGACTCGGCTTCGCCGTGCCGGTTTTCACGGGCCTGCGCGCCACGCTCGCACCGCCGATCGTCCTGGACCAGAACGCGCGGACTTACCTGATCGCCGCGTCGGGCGGCAGCGCGTTGAGCCTCTACACGCTCACCAATTCCAGCCGGCCGAACGGTATCCAGCTGACGGGGCCCGTGGATGTCGCGGTGCCCGCCTACAGCGCGCCGCCGGACGCCCCGCAGCCGGGAACCACCGCCGTGCTCGATACGCTCGACGGCCGTTTCGTCAACGCGAGCACGCAGACCGGCGACTTCCTGTGGCAGGTCCACACCGTGAATCTGGTGGGCTATGCGGCGCCCAAGTTCTACCAGATCAACACGCTCACGCACTCGCTCGTGCAAACCGATTTCTTCTTCGGGACGTCGACCTCATACGATTTCAACGCGTCGATCGCGGCCAATGGCGCCAACGACGTGTTCGTGACGTGGACGATGACGGACCCGGCGCGCGGCACCAATGCCCAGGTGCGTTTCTCCGGGTTCGACCATAACGATGGCGGCAAGTACATCCTGGGGTCGGGGACGGCGGCGTACACGAGTCCGACCTGGTTCGGCGGCGGCCGCTGGGGCGATTATTCGGCGGTGACGGTCGATCCGCGCAACGCCCGGCGCGCATGGCTCGTCAACGAGGATATCCTGTCGAACCACGATTGGGGCAGCCGTATCGTCGGCATCGGCTTCGCGTAATCGAACCGCGCCGCCGCCCTCCTCCGCACCCCGTTCAGCGGATGCCGCTGTCGTAGACGATGTGCACCGGCGTGACATGGTTCTTGACCACGGTCACCGTTTGCGCCGGCGCCTGCGGGTACATCGCTTCCGATTCGGGGTGCAGGACGTACGTCCCGGGGGCAAGCACGATCACGAAGCGGCCGTCCGGGCCGCTGCGTACTTCGGCCACGGTCTGCCCCGCTTCGTTCGTCACGCCGATCAAGGCCTGGTAAGGCCGCTCGTTGATCGAGCCGGGCCGTTCGACCGGGCTGACCGGCCGCAAGACGACGTCACCCCGGATGCCGCTGCCAATGTCGTGTGCCTGCATCATGATGACTCAGTATAGACACGGTCGACACAATCGCGCGCGCATCACAATGACTACAAGATGCCCCGTCCGTTCGCGGACGCGATGATTTCGTCGTAGCGTTCGTTGTCGGTCTTGTGCAGGTAGGCCGCCGTCGTCGCGATGTTCGCGTGCCCCGCCGTGTCCTGCAATGTCTTGAGTTGGACGCCATTGTTCGCGTGGTTCGTCAGCATGCTGTGGCGCAACCAGTGGGCCGAGGCCTGGCGCAGCGCGGCGGCCGCGTCCCTGTCGCCGCGGATGTCCGCCACGCTTGCCGCGTCGGCGAAGATCGCCTTGATCGCTTCCGCCGCCGCTTCGTCGGTGATGCGCGCGAGGCCGCGGCTGCGGCTCGACAGGACGAGCGGCGTGCGGTCCGCGCGGCTCGTCTGCGGCGGCAGTTCGAAGGCCTGGCGGTAGCTGCGGAACGCGTCGAGCATGTCCGGCGGGACCGGCAGCCGGCGCGGCTTGTTGCCTTTGCCGACGACGTCCAGCCACCAGCGGCCATTGCCTTCCGTGTAGATGGCGCCCATGGACGCGCCGACGATCTCGTTCAGGCGCGCGCCCGTGTGCGCGAATGCGACGAGCAGGAAGCGGTCGCGTGCGCGCCGTTTGATTGCGGCCGGCGTGTCCGCCGGGCGCCGCGCGGCCGTCTCCAGCGCCAGCGCGATCGCGCCCTGGGTCAGGTAGCGCGTGATCCGGCTGGCCGAGGGCGCCCGCACGTTGCGCACGAGCGCGCCTGGATTGCGGCGCAGATAGCCGGTCTGCTCGGCGAAGTTCAGCAGGCCCTTCACGGCGATCATGGCCTGGCGCCGGCTCGGGTCGGACAGCGGCCCCGTGAACGGCCGGTAGCGCGGATCGGTGCGCGGCCATTTGGTCGTGGACACCCAGCCGGGCGGCGGATTCTTGAGGAATTCCTTGTACGCGTTCAGGTCCGCCACGTTCAACTGGCCCAGCGTCTTGCCGGCTTCCTCGCGGCACCAGGTGAGGAAGCGGAACAATTCTTTTTGCGTATTCTGGATCGATTTCGCGCTGAGTTCGCCGTGGGCGATGAATTCGCGCGCCAGTTCGATGTCGGTGGTCGCTTCCGTGATGGCGTCGTCCGCCTGGCGAAACATCTTGACGTGGAGACGGCCGCTCGTGCCGGTCGAGGTGTCTACCGGAATCGATGGGCCAAGGTCGATGGGCGTAAAGGTCGGCATGTCGCGCTGCTGATACTGTGTTTTTGTACAGTATATCACCTTGTCCAGCATCCGGACCACCCCGCCGGATCAAGACGGCCGATCGCCGCCGCGCACGCTTGAACCGCGTTTGCACGCCGGCCGCGCCTACGGGACAATGGCCCCGACGCCCTGCCAACCGAAAGGAGCATGCATGAACATCACGGTAAAAAACACGACGCCCGACACGACGCGGGTTACCTTGTTCGGCGAACTGCGCGACGGCAGCTTCGACGCGAAGATCATGACCGAGACGGACGTGCCCTACACGCGCTGCTGGGACGACGAAATCGAGCAACGCGTCGTCTACATCCAGCCCGATCCCGAGCAATTGAAAGCCATCCTCGCCGCGCTCAACGATCGCCGCCTGTCGATCGAACAGTTGCAGGAGTTCGGCAGCGTGAGCGGCGGCACGTCGGAGATCCCGGTCTGACGCCGGGCCGGCATCCTACACGCGCGCGCAGCCCCTGCCGACAGACTAGTGCGCCGCACGGGGCGACAATCGCGCATCATCCGACGGATCAGGAGGCGATATGAACGCGCAAGCGACCAACTCAGGCAAGGGCCAGCAGAACGAGCAATCGGAAACGAGCGTCGGCAATCCGACGAGCGGCGAGCGGGGCAGTACCCTCACCCACGAGACGATGGCCGAGACCGGCGGCAGCGGCGGCCGCCCATTGACGCAGCCGCGACGCGAAGAAGAAGCGCCGTCGGCGCGGGGCGGCCGCCGGTCCGGCGGCGCGGGTCATCATCAGGATGCGCGCCAGGAAGCGCCGTCCGACGAGGCCGAAGGCGCCGGCACGGCCGCGACGGCCATCAACCGCGGCTACCAGGATACGCGCAGCCGCCAGGCCAGCCCCGGTTCGACGGGCCTCGGCGCACCGGAGACTGGCGGCAACCAGAGCGAAGACGACCTGGCGCCGCCGCGGCGCGGCTGACCCGTCAGGCGGCGCCCGCCATGCGGCGGCATTCGTCGGCGCATGCGCGGCAAGCCTGGGCGCAGGCCTGGCAGTGGTCCATCGGGTGCTTGCCGCACTCGTCGCCGCACGTCGTGCACACGTCCGCGCACAGGCGGCACAGCTGGCGGGCGAAATCGCTGCCGCGCGCCATGAACGCGGCGGCCGTCCGGCAGATCTGGGCGCAGTCCATGTCCAGCGCGATACAGCGCGCCATCATCTTGACGTCGTTCTCCTGCAGGCAGGCGGTGGCGCAGCGGTCGCACGCGGCCGCGCAAGCGTTGCAGGCGTCGATACAGGCTTTGAAATCATCGTAAGACATCGTTCCTCCTCGGTGGATTGGTAGCGTGTCCCGGACATCCCGACGAAGGCGGCGGCCGGTGTCTCCCGGCCTGCGTTGGCGGGGCCACCTTAGCACAAACGGCGCCGGCACGAATGGATCGGCCGTGCGCTGCCGGGGATGCGGCCTTTAACCGCATTCAACAGTGCGCATTGCCCGCGCGATGCGCGGTAAAGTCGAATCATATTGAACACGGCGACGGGCGATCCCGTTGCGTCACGGGCGGGCTCCAGTGTCCCCCAACCACCTGAACGCCGATGAATGAACGTTTCCACCCCACGATAGACAGCGCGCCCCGCCTGGCCCCATCGGGAGGGACGGCATGATCCCGTCATGGCTGCATGACCTGTCGATCGCCTTCCTCGTCCTGGGAGCGGCGTGTGCGCTCGTCCTCGCGATCGACGTGATCCGCCATCCGCAGCGGATGGCGATCATGGACGTCGTGTGGCCGGTGACGGCACTGTTCGGCACCGGCGCCACGGCGTGGATGTACTTCCGCTACGGCCGCCTGGCCACGAAGGAAGCGGCCGACCGGGAGCACGAGAAGGTGCCGTTCCCCATCATGGTCGCGAAGGGCGCGTCGCATTGCGGTAGCGGCTGCTGCATCGGCGATATCTGCGCCGAGTGGCTGGCGTTCTTCGTGCCGGCCGTCGCCGTCTGGTTCGGCTGGCAGAAGATCTTCGCCGACAAGGTGTTCGCGGTGTGGATCCTGGATTTCGTCTTCGCGTTCCTGCTCGGCGTGGCGTTCCAGTATTTCACCATCGTCCCGATGCGCCACCTGGGCAAGCTGGAAGGCATCTGGCAGGCTGTCAAGGCCGACGCGCTGTCCCTCACGGCCTGGCAGATCGGCATGTACGGCTTCATGGCCGTCGCCAAGTTCTGGCTGTTCGGCGCGCTGCTCGGCGCGGCGCTGGAAGTGAACAGTCCGGAATTCTGGTTCATGATGCAGATCGCGATGCTGTGCGGCTTCGCCACCAGCTACCCGGTGAACTGGTGGCTGCTCAAGGCCGGCATCAAGGAAAAGATGTGAGCGCCGGCCATGCACTTCACCCGGTGCAGGGCACCAGCCGCCGCACCAGCGGTCCCGTCGTCATCCCCTGCACCAGGATCGAAAACACGACCACCTCATAGGTCACCGTGACCAGGATGTCCCGGTACGGACTGGCCGGCAGCGAGAGCGCCAGCGCCACCGAGATGCCGCCCCGCAGCCCGCCCCAGGTCAGCACCTGCCAGGCACCCTTGGGCAGGCCGCCATGCCGCTGGAACCATGCCACCGGCAGGCCGGCCGTCAGCAACCGGGCTACCAGGGTGACGATGATCGCCGCCGCGCCGCCGGCCAGCAACGTGGCCGACAATGGCAGCACCATCGCCTCGAAACCGATCAGCACGAACAGGATGGCGTTGAAAATGCCGTCAAGCAGCTCCCAGAACTGGTCGACGTGCTCTTCCGTCTTGCTCGACATGGCGTGCTGCCTGCCCAGGTTGCCGATCAGGATGCCGGTCGCCACCATGGCCAACGGCCCCGATACGCCCAGCCGGTGCGCGAGCGCGTAGCCGCCGAGCACGGTCGCCACTGTGATCAGGACTTCTTCCTGGTAGCTGTCGATGCTGGCCAACAGAATATAAGACACGAAGCCGAGCGCGACGCCGAACAGGATGCCGCCGCCGGCTTCGCGCAGCAACAGCAGGACGACGTCGCCCGCGGCCGGCACCTGATGGCTGGCCGCCAGCTCCGCCATGACGACGAACACGACGATGCCCACGCCGTCGTTGAACAACGACTCGCCCGAAATCACCGTTTCCAGGTTGTGCGGCGCGCCGAGCTTGCGCAGCAGGCCGGTCACGGAGATCGGATCGGTCGGCGCGATCAGCGCGCCGAACACCAGGCAATACCCAAGCGGCAAAGGCAATCCGACATACGGCAGGATGGCGTGCAGGCCGAAGCCGACCAGGAGCGCCGCCGCCACCGTCCCCCCGAAAGCGAGCAGGGCGATCTGCCAGCGGTACGCGGCCAGCTCGCGCAGGTCGACCTGGAGCGCGCCCGCGAACAGCAGCACGCTGAGCATGCCCTGCATCAGGACTTCCGAAAAATCGAACGTGCCGAGCAGCTTTGCGCCGAACGCATGGGGCGCATCCAGGCCCAGCCGGTCGAGGAGCAGCGCGGCCGCCGACAGCATCAGCGCCGCCGCCATGACGCCGATCGTCGACGGCAGCTTGAGAAAGCGCGCATTCAGCCATGCGATCAACGCCGTGATCGCGAGTACGATGGATATCACTTCGGACAAGACGGTTCTCCCTGCCGCCGAGGCGGCGATTGACGAGCCGGCTCCTGCGGCCGGGAATCGATGAGCTTGGAATGTTGCGCAGCCCGCTTGTGCCAGCTGCGCCACGACACGACGGCATTGACCCAGAAGCCGGCGTACAGGGCGGCCGTCAGGACGAGGCCGCGGCTGAAGTACAGCGGCGCGGCGATGCTGTTGACGAGCAGCCAGAACGCCCAGTTCTCGACCCGGCGCTGCATCATGAGGATTTGGCCGATGATGGAAAAGACGAGCACGGCCGAGTCGAGGAACGGCGCGTACGCGTTCGTCGTCAGGTGCAGCAGCATGCCGTAGCCGGCCGTGGCGGCCACGCCCAAAGGCACCGTCCACGCCAGGTTCGCGGCGCGCGCGTGCGTGATCGGCAGCGGGTCGCCGTGGTCGCCCCGCACCCACTTCCACCAGCCGACGACGCTCGTGGCGACGAAGAAGGCCTGCAGCGCGACGTCCGCATACAGGCGGCTCTGCGCGAACAGGATGCCGAACAGCGTGCAGCCGACGATGCCCGTCCACCACGTATGGACGTTGTTGCGGCCGGCCAGCACGATGGCCACGGCGGTCAGGCCGTTCGCCGCCAGTTCCAGCGGGCCGATCATCGTGCCCGGCCCTGCCCGTCCTTGTTCATGCACGCTCCTCGAAGAAGCGTGTACTGTACGCCAGCCCGTGCTTTTATTGCAAGTGAGGAATTTCTCGCGCGCTCGCGCCTTACAGTTTGAACGTGCGGTGTTCCGCGTCCACGTCCGGCCGCGACCCCGTCATGGCCGCCTTCGCGATGGCGAACAGGCGCACCATCTTGCTGTCGTTCGAATCCCAGTACTCGGCCGAGTGCGGTTCCACGCGGATCAGCACGGCGTGCTCGTCGTCCGGACCGGCCGGGAACCATGCCTGGACACCCGCGTTCCACATGGCGCGGATGCGGTCGCGGTCGACCACCCGCTCCGCGAGACCGCTGACGGAGACGAACAGGCTGTCTTCCGGCTTGGCGAACGACAGGTTCACCTGCGGCCGGTGCGCGATGCAGTCCCACAGCGCCGTCTGCGTGGACGTGAAGAACCAGATGCCGCCGCCGTCGTCGACCTCTTCCTGCGTCATCGGCTGGCTCAGCAGGTGGCCATGCTCGTCCTGCCACGTGAACATGGGGAAGCGCACTTCCCTGACCTTGGATTTGAGGGCGGCGATGTCTTTCGTGTCGTGTGTGCTCATGGTGGTGCCTCGTGCGGATGGAAGCCCCATCCTAGCGTGCGCTTGCCCGCCGTTCGGTGCGGCGCCGTACGGATCGCCTCCGTTCGCGATTCGACCGGCCGGAACGTCTTTCGCTTCATGCATCCGCCCCATGCTTGAGGCGAGTCAACGGTGCCGGAAAGCGAAAAATGCGCCGCGTTGCAGCCCAATATAATGGCTCAGCGCCGGCCGATGCCCCGGGCGCGACCGTCAACGAGCGTGGAGCTGCCGCCATGAAGCATACCGACCGCCATGCACGAACCCGTTCCTACCCGGTCATGCGTCCGCACGGCCGCATGGACTTCATCCCCGCCGCCCGCTGACGCGCCGCGTATGGGGGCCCAGCATCCGAGGGAGTTGTCGCTGTGCGAGCCGCCGGAGCGTCCGCGCCTCGTCGTGCACGTGGTCGACGCGCTCGACACGGCGCAGACGGAACACGAGCTCCTGAACCTGATCCGCCACCTGCCGGCGGACCGCTACCGCCATGCGATCGTCTGCCTGCGCGACAGCGGCGCCTACGAGGGCGAGATGCGCGAACACGGGATCGAGATCGTCAACCTGCACAAGCAAGCCGGACGCGATCCGCTCCACTACCTGCGCATGTTCACCGTGCTGCGGGCGCTGCGGCCCGATCTCGTCCACACGCGCAACGGGCCCGGACTGCCGGCCCAGCTCGTCGCCGCGCTGGCCGGGGTCAAGTGGCGCGTGCATGCGGAGCACGGGCGAACGGCGGCGCGCGCCGGCCTGCTGTGCCGGGTGCTGCGCCCGTTCATCGACCATTTCATCGTCGTCAGCAGCGACCTCGAACAGTGGCTCGTCGAATCCGTGGGCGCCGAGCCGGCGCGCGTGTCGCAGATCGCGAACGGCGTCGACAGCGTGCAATTCCACCCCCGGCTCGGGCCGTCCGCCGCCATCGGCCCGCCCGGCTTCATGCATGACGGCGCCTTCGTCGTGGGCGCCGTCGGGCGGATGGACGACGTCGGCAATCACACGACCTTGGTCGAAGCGTTCCTGCGCCTGATCGCGTCGCCGCACCCGGCGCACCGGCGGCTGCGGCTGCTGCTCGTGGGCGACGGTCCGGCACGCGCCGAATGCCAGGCGCTGCTGCACAGGGCCGGCGCGGCCGCGCGCGCCTGGCTGCCGGGCGCCCGCACCGACGTGCCGCAACTGCTGCGCGCAATGGACCTGTTCGTGCTGCCGTCGCTGTCCGAGGACAGCTCGAACGCGATCCTGCAGGCGATGGCCACTGGCTTGCCCGTCGTGGCGTCCGCCGTCGGCGCCAATACGGAACTGGTGCATCCCGGCTTCACGGGCATCCTCGTCCCGCCGCTGTCGACGGAGCTGCTGGCGGCGGCCATCGCGGACTACTGCCGCATTCCCGACCTGGCGGCGCGCCACGGCGCGCGGGCGCGCAGCCAGGTCATCGCGCGCCACAGCATCCCCGCGATGGCGCGCGACTACCTGGCCGTCTACGACGCGCTCACGCGCAGCGAGGCGGACGATTTGCGGCGGGTGCCCTGATGCGTGTCCTGCACGTGCTCGACGCGGCCTGCGCGCGCCCGACCGACTACGGGCGGCGCGCGCAATCCCTGCTGACGGCGCTGCGCGCGCAGGGCGTGCAGACCGTGCACGTGAGCGCCCCGTCGGAGGGCATCGCCGATCATCCCGACGCCTGGCCGCACCATGCGTGGCACCTGTACCGCACGCCGGCGCCGCGCGCGCCGCGCTGGCTGCCGGCCGTGTGCAAGGACGCGGCGCACATGGCGGTGCTGGCGTTGCGCCTGCGCAGCGTCGCGCAGCTGACCCGGCCCGACCTGATCCACGTGCACGCGCCGAGCGTCCACGCGTCCGCCGCCTGGCCGGTGGCGCGCCTGGGACGGGTGCCGCTCGTCGTGGAGGCCGACCGGCGCGCTGTCGAAGGACGCGGCGGCGTGCCGTTCAGCCGTTTCGCGTGCGCGCGCGCCGACGCGCTGGCCGCGGCGAGCCTCGAAATGCGGGCCGCGTTGCGCGCCGGCGGCATGCGCCCGCGCAGGATCGCGATCGTGCCGCCGGCGGCCGACGTGCCCGTGGCGCCATGTGCGCCCGCGAAGCCGCGCGCCACGCTGGATGCGCCGCTGCTGGCCTACGCCGGCGAGATCGACGCCGGCGCCGGCATCGACTTGCTGCTGGGCGCCGTCTGCGACCTGCGCCGCAGGCACCGCACGCTGCGCCTGCTGATTGCCGGCGGCGGCACGGGCGCGGAAGCGCTCGAAGAACGGATTACCGTAGCCGGATTGCGCGGCCACGTGCGCGTCACGGGGCGCCTGACGGGCCGGCGCGCCGCCGACGTCCTGTCCCGCGCCGACGTCGCCGTGTTTCCGGCGCTGGCGGAGGCCGGTGCGCTCGCGCCTTCGCGCCATCTGTTGAATGCGATGGCGCTGGGCTGCGCGATCGTCGCGTCGGATACCGCCTGCCACCGCGAATTGCTAGTCCATGGCCACAGCGGGATGCTGTTCGCGGCCGGCAACCGGAAGGCGCTCGCCGACGTGCTGGCCCAACTGCTCGATGCCGCCTGGCGGCTGCGCGCCCTCGGCGAGGCGGCCGCGCAACGCGCCGCGACGGCCCATCACTGGACGGCCGCCGCCGCCGGCTACCGCCGCCTGTACGAATCCGTCCTCGCGGATGCCCGGCGCCGGTATTGAACAAGGCCTTCTCCCACAAAACCGCGCCAAATGGTCTATAGTGATGCCTCTTTACAAAACAAAAAGCAAAACCAAGAGAATGCGATGAAATTTGACGTAGCCATCGTCGGCAGCGGCCTGGCCGGCCTGTCGGTTGCCTTGCACCTGGCGCAAACCCGCAAGGTCGCCATCATCTCCAAGCGCGAATTGCTGGACGGCGCCAGCAACTGGGCCCAGGGCGGCATTGCCGCCGTGCTCGACTCCGGAGACAGCCACGACCAGCATATCGCCGACACCCTCGTCGCCGGCGCCGGCCTGTGCGACGAAGCGGCCACCCGCTACATCGTCGAGCACGGGCGCGAAGCGATCGAGTGGCTGATCGAGCAAGGCGTGCCGTTCACCCGCGACGAGACGGCGGAACTCGGCTTTCACCTGACCCGCGAAGGTGGCCACAGCCAGCGGCGCATCATCCACGCGGCCGACGCCACCGGCCATGCCGTGCAGGTGACGCTGGAACAGAAGGTGCGCGCCCATCCGAACATCGCCTTGTTCGAACACCATTGCGCCATCGACGTGATCACGTCCGACAAGCTGCAGCCGGGCGGCGTCCACAGCGGCCCGGCCCTCGTCGGCCAGCCGCGCTGCCACGGCCTGTACGTGCAGGACCAGAAGAGCGGCAAGGTGCTGACGGTCGAAGCGGAGCACACGGTGCTGGCCACCGGCGGCGCCGGCAAGGTCTATCTGTACACGACGAATCCGGACACGGCGACGGGCGACGGCATCGCCATGGCCTGGCGCGCCGGCTGCCGCGTGTCGAACATGGAATTCATCCAGTTCCACCCCACCTGCCTGTACCACCCGTTCGCGAAATCCTTCCTGATCACCGAGGCCGTGCGCGGCGAAGGCGGCCTGCTGAAACTGCCGCCCGAAGCGGGCGCGGCGGCCGGCACCCGCTTCATGCCGGCGCACGACGAACGGGGCGAATTGGCGCCGCGCGACGTCGTGGCCCGCGCGATCGACTTCGAAATGAAGAAGCGCGGCCTCGATTACGTCCACCTGGACATCACGCACCAGAGCCCGGAATTCATCAAGGAACACTTCCCGACCATCCATGCGCGCTGCCTCGAACTGGGCATCGACATCACGAAGGAACCGATTCCCGTCGTGCCGGCCGTGCACTTCACGTGCGGCGGCATCGTGACGGACATGGCGGGCCGCACCGACATCCCGGGCCTGTACGCCGTGGGCGAGACGGCCTATACGGGCCTGCACGGCGCCAACCGCCTGGCCAGCAATTCGCTGCTGGAATGCCTCGTCGTCGGCCGCGCCTGTGCGCACCAGATCGCCGCCGCGCCGGCCGTCGACCTGCCGCCGCTGCCCGCGTGGGACGAGAGCCGCGTCACCAACGCGGACGAAGAAGTCGTCATCGCCCACAACTGGGACGAGCTGCGCCGCTTCATGTGGAACTACGTCGGCATCGTGCGCACGACCAAGCGCCTGGAGCGCGCGAAGCACCGCATCAAGCTGCTCAAGGAAGAGATCGACGAGTACTACCGCAACTTCCGCGTCACGAGCGACTTGCTGGAGTTGCGCAACCTCGTCGAGGTGGCGGAACTGATCGTGCGCAGCGCGCTGTCGCGCCGCGAGAGCCGGGGCCTGCATTATTCGCGCGATTATCCGGACACCCTGCCGAAGGCCCTGCCCAGCGTGCTGACGCCGCGCCGGCGCTGACCGGCCCGATGAACCAGAAGCTGTCCCCGAAGACCGCCCTGCTGCTGACGGTCCCGCCCCTGCTGTGGGCGGGCAATGCCATCGTCGGGCGGCTGGTGCGTTCGGCCGTGCCGCCGATGACGTTGAACCTGCTCCGGTGGGCGATCGCCCTCGCCGTGCTGCTGCCGCTGGGCTGGACGACGTTGCGCCAGGCGGGCGTGCTGGCGGCGATCCGCCTGCGCTGGCGCCGTTACGCGCTGCTGGGCCTGCTGGGCATCGGCATGTACAACTCGCTGCAATACCTGGCCCTGCAAAGCTCGACGCCGATCAACGTCACGCTCGTCGCGTCCGGGATGCCCGTGTGGATGATGCTCGTCGGGCGCCTGTTCTACGGCGTGGCCGTACGCCGGCGCCAGGTCGTCGGGGCATTGCTATCCATTGCCGGGGTGCTCGTCGTGCTGTGCCGCGGCGACGTCGACCAATTGCTGGCGCTGCGCCTCGTCGCGGGCGACCTGTACATGATCCTGGCGACGATCGCCTGGTCGTTCTACAGCTGGATGCTGTTGCAACCGAGGGACGATCCCGCCTTGCGCGCCGACTGGGCCGCTTTCCTCGGCACGCAGGTGGCCTTCGGCGCGCTGTGGTCGGGCGCGTTTGCCGGCGTCGAGTGGGCGGCGGGTGGCGCGTCCATCGCGTGGAGCTGGCCCGTCGCGGCCGCGCTGCTGTTCGTCGCCGTCGGACCGGCCGTGCTGGCGTTCGCGCTGTGGGGCGCCGGCATCCGCCGTGCCGGTCCGGGCATCGGCGCCTTCTTCGTCAACCTGACGCCGCTGTTCACGGCACTGCTGTCGTCCGCCTTCCTGGGCGAGCTGCCGCATGGATATCACGCGCTGGCATTCTGCATGATCGCCGGCGGCATCGTCGTGTCGGCCCGGCGCTGACGCGGCGCCGCGGCGATGGCTGCGGGAATCGTGTTTTCGTGCGGGCATCGGGGATGTTACGATCCCAAGCGGAAGGAGCCCATCGATGGCCGAAGCATTCACGATCCGCGACCATGCGGCCCGCATCGCCGCATTCCTCGACAGCTACCCGCGCGCCCTCGTGCTGACGGGCGCGGGGCTGTCGACCGCCTCCGGCATTCCCGACTATCGCGACCGCGACGGCGCCCGCCGCGGCAAACCGCCCATCCACGGCCCGGATTTCCGTAAATCCGAGGCCGTGCAGCGGCGCTATTGGGCACGCAGCATGATCGGCTGGCCCGTGCTCGCGCAGGCGCGGCCGAACCGCGGCCACGCGGCGATCGCCGGCCTGGAGCGGATCGGGCGGATCGGGTCCGTCCTGACCCAGAACGTGGACGGCCTGCACGGCCAGGCCGGCAGCCATGGCGTGCTGGAGTTGCACGGCAATATCCACACGGTCGTGTGCCTGGAATGCTCCGCGATGTTCCCGCGCGCTTTCGTGCAGGGGCAATTGGCAGAGTTTAATCCGCAGATGACGGGCGCGCACGCGACGCCGCTGCCGGACGGCGACGCATCCGTCGAGCCGACGGCGCTGGCGTCGTTCCGGCTGCCGTATTGCACCTGCTGCGGCGGCACGTTGATGCCGAATGTCGTGTTTTTCGGCGACAACGTGCCGCCTGCCCGCACGGCCATCGCGCTGGAACAGATGGAACGCGCGGACGCGTTGCTCGTCGTGGGATCGTCGCTGATGGTCTACTCGGGCTTCCGCTTCTGCCGCATGGCGCGGGCGGCCGGCAAGCCGATCGCCGCCATCAACCTCGGCCGCACGCGCGCCGACGACCTGCTCGACATCAAGATCGAGGAAACGGCCGAGCACGTGCTGCCGCTCGCGCTGGAATGGTTCACCAAGGGTTCGCACCACACTGGAACAGACATACCATCCATACCACTCGACGGGGGAATACTGTGACGACAACCTTGCGCAGCACAGCCGGCATCAAGCCGTGGCAGGCCGGCGCGTTGCTGACGGGCCTTGGCCTGGCGGCATCCTTTTTTTACGTGCGTTCCAAGACGAAGCAGGCGGAGGCGGCAAACCCGCCCCAGGGCCGCTTCATCAAGGTCGACGGCGTGCGCCTGCATTATATCGAGCGCGGCAGCGGCCCCGCCCTCGTGCTGCTGCACGGCAATGGCGTGCTGGCCAGCGATTTCCAGACCAGCGGCCTGATGGACCAGGCGGCCGAACACTACCGCGTGATCGCCTTCGACCGCCCGGGTTTCGGCTACAGCGAGCGGCCGCGCAGCAAGGTCTGGACGCCGCAGGCCCAGGCGCGCCTGCTGCATCACGCGCTGCAGGAGATCGGCGTCGATTCGGCCATCGTGCTGGGGCATTCGTGGGGCACGCTCGTCGCGCTCGCGATGGCGCTGGAGGTGCCGGACTTCGTGCGCGGGCTCGTGCTGCTGTCCGGATATTACTACCCGAGTTTGCGGGCGGACGTGCCGTTGCTGTCCGGTCCCGCGATTCCGCTCGTGGGCGACTTGATGCGCTACACCGTGTCGCCTCTCGTCACGCGCATGCTGTGGCGGCCGCTGACGAAGCGGGTGTTCGCGCCGCTGCCGGTCGACGCCCGTTTCCGTGACTTGTCCGCGTGGATGTTGCTCCGCCCAAGCCAGTTGCGCGCCAGCGCGGCCGAGTCGGCGATGATGGTCCCGGCCGCGCTGGCCCTGGCCAAGCGCTATCCGGAATTGAAGGTGCCCGCCGTGATCATCGCGGGAACGCAGGACAGGATCGTCGACTTCGGCCACAACTCCGAACGCCTGGACGAACGCCTGCCGGACAGCGAGCTGCAGCTGCAGCCCGGCGTCGGGCACATGACGCATTACGCGCACCCGGACAAGCTGCTGGCCGCGATCGACGGCATCGCGGCGCGGGTCGGGGAATCCGTGTACCGGAGGAATCCGCAGGCGGAGGCGCTGGCTAGGGCCAGCGAAAGCGGGACATAATCCTCAGCCGACGATACGCAGCGAGTAGTCGGTGGCCTTCAGGTCCTTCGTGAGGCTGCCGATCGAAATGCGGTCGACACCCGTCTCCGCGATCGCCCGCACGGTCTGCAGATTGACGCCGCCCGACCCTTCCAGCAACGCGCGGCCTTCGTTGATGCGGACGGCCGTGCGCATCATGTCCAGGTCGAAATTGTCGAGCAGGATAGACGCCGCACCGGCGGCGAGCGCCTCTTCCAGCTCGGGGATCGACTCCACCTCGATCTGGATCGACACGCCCGCGTTCAGCGCGGCCGCGGCTCGCAGCGCGGGCGTGATGCCGCCCGCGGCCGCGATATGGTTTTCCTTGATCAGGATGCCGTCGTACAAGGCCATGCGCTGGTTGGCCCCGCCGCCCACGCGCACGGCGTATTTCTGCGCCAGGCGCAGGCCCGGCAGCGTCTTGCGCGTGTCGAGGATCTTCGCTTTCGTGCCGGCGATGACGTCCACATAGGTGCGGGTGGCCGTCGCGACGCCGGACAGCAGTTGCAGGAAGTTCAGCGCCGCGCGCTCCGCCGTCAGCAGCGAACGGGGCGATCCCGTGAGGTGGCAGACGACGCTGTCGGCCGCCATCACGTCGCCTTCGGCATATTGCCAGTCGATGTCGATGTCCTGGTCCACGGCGAGCATGATGCCTTCGAACCATGGCGCGCCGCAGAGGACGGCCTGCTCGCGCACGATCACGCGCGCCTGCGCGCGGGGTTCTTCCGGCACGAGCTTGCCCGTGAGGTCGCCGCTGCCGACGTCTTCCAGCAGCGCGGCCAGCAGGTTCTGTTCGAAAGCGGCCTGCAGTTTCTCGTCGAACTGGCCCGCTTCGGCGTAGGGATTGCGCAGGTTGCTCATGCGGGTCCGATTCCTTTGAAAAGTTTGGCTTCCTGTTCCAGCGAGCCGGTCGGCAACGCGTTCGCCTTCTTCGCCGCGGCGAAGTCCAGCATGCGGTCGATCGCGCGCTTGGCCTGCCGGCCGGTTTCCGGATCGACGAAGATTTCGTTCTTGCCCGATTCGAGCACGTCCGCCAGGTTCTGCAGGCCGTTCATCGCCATCCACGGGCAGTGCGCGCAGCTCTTGCACGTGGCGCTGTTGCCGGCCGTCGGGGCTTCGATCAGGGTCTTGCCGGGCGCGGCCATGCGCATCTTGTGCAGGATGCCGTTGTCGGTGGCGACGATGAAGTGCGTCGCGTCCATTGTCTGCGCCGCGTTGATCAGCTGGGTGGTCGAGCCCACGACGTCCGCCTGGGCGACGACGTTGGCCGGCGATTCCGGGTGCACGAGGACTTTTGCGTGCGGATACTCGGCGCGCAGCAGGTCCAGCTCGATGCCCTTGAATTCGTCGTGGACGAGGCAGGAACCTTGCCACAGCAGCATGTCGGCGCCCGTCTGCTTCTGGATGTACGAACCGAGGTGGCGGTCCGGCGCCCACAGGATCTTCTTGCCCTGGTCGTGCAGGTACTTGACGATGTCCAGGCCGATCGACGACGTCACCATCCAGTCGGCGCGCGCCTTGACGGCGGCGGACGTGTTGGCGTAGACGACGACCGTGCGGTCCGGATGCTGGTCGCAGAACGCGGCGAATTCGTCGGCCGGGCAGCCGAGGTCCAGCGAGCAGGTCGCGTCGAGGTCCGGCATCAGGATCGTCTTGTCCGGGCTCAGGATCTTCGCCGTCTCGCCCATGAAGCGCACGCCGGCCACGACGAGCGTCCTGGCTGGATGATCGCGGCCGAAGCGCGCCATTTCCAGCGAGTCGGACACGCAGCCGCCCGTTTCCTCGGCGAGGTCTTGCAGGTCGGCGTCGACGTAGTAGTGGGCGACGAGGACGGCTTCGCGCTCCTTCAGCAGGCGCCGGATGCGGTCCTTCAGCGCGGTCTTCTCCGCGATTTCCAGCGGCGACGGGGTCCGGGCCCAGGCCTCGGCGGTGGAGCAGACGCCGCCGACCGGGCGGTCGTATTCAAAGATCTTGACGGGGGCAATGGTATTCATAAGCAATATGATCGCATAAGACGGATGGCCCTGCCGGAGCGGGCCGATCTCGCCGATTGTACTCTCCGATACGAAGGTGGGCACGGGGTGCCCACCCTACGGCAACCTCTCGTAGGGTGGGCACCCAGTGCCCACCAATCATCCGCGATATATGGGTCGCGTCACGAAAATCAATCGAGACCCTGGCTCTTCAGGTAATCCTCGTAATTGCCCTGGAAGTCGATGATGCGGTCTTCCTTGATTTCGAGGATGCGGGTCGCCAGCGACGACACGAACTCGCGGTCGTGCGACACGAAGATCAGCGTGCCGGCGTATTTGTCCAGCGCGATGTTCAGCGACTCGATCGATTCCATGTCCATGTGGTTCGTCGGTTCGTCGAGCAGCAGGACGTTGTGACGGCCCAGCATCAGCTTGCCGTACATCATGCGGCCCTTCTCGCCGCCGGACAGCACGCGCACGGATTTCTTGACCTCGTCGCCGCCGAACAGCAGGCGGCCCAGGATCGAGCGCACGGCCTGGTCGTCGTCGCCCTCCTTTGTCCATTGGCCCATCCAGTCCGTCAGGTTCAGGTCGGTCGCGAACTCTTCCGTCGGGTCCTGCGGCATATAGCCCGGGTTGGCGTTCTCGGCCCATTTCACGCGGCCCGTGTCGGCGTCGAGGCCCGTGATGGGCGCGCTGCCGATGCAGCGCAGCAAGGTCGTCTTGCCGGCACCGTTGGCGCCGATGATGGCGATGCGCTCGCCGGCTTCGACCATGATCGAGAAATTCTTGAACAGCTGGCGGTCGTAGGATTTCGACAGGCCTTCCGTCTCGACGGCCAGGCGGTGCAGTTTCTTTTCGCCTTCGAAGCGGACGAACGGATAGGCGCGCGAAGACGGCTTGAATTCCTCGATCTTGATCTTCTCGATCTGCTTGGCGCGCGACGTCGCCTGGCGGGCCTTCGACTTGTTCGCGGAGAAGCGGCGCACGAAGTCCTGCAACTCGGCCACCTTCTCCTTGGCCTTCGCATTGTTGGCCAGCTGCTGGTTGCGGGCTTGCGTCGACGCTTCCATGTAGTCGTCGTAATTGCCCGGATAAACCTTCAACGTGCCGTAGTCCATGTCGGCGACGTGCGTGCAGACCGAATTCAGGAAGTGGCGGTCGTGCGAGATGATGATCATCGTCGAGTTGCGCTGGTTCAGCATGTCGCCCAGCCAGCTGATCGTGTGGATGTCCAGGTTGTTGGTCGGTTCGTCCAGCAGCAGGATGTCCGGATCGGAGAACAGGGCCTGCGCCAGCAGCACGCGCAGCTTCCAGCCCGGCGCCACGGCGCTCATCGGGCCCTGGTGCAGGTCGGTGCCGATGCCCAGGCCCAGCAGCAGTTCGCCGGCGCGCGCCTCGGCCGAGTAGCCGTCGTATTCCGCGACCTTGCCTTCGAGCTCGGCCGCTTTCATGTAATCCTCGTCCGTCGCTTCCGGATTGGCGTAGATGGCGTCGCGTTCCTGGATGGCGTTCCACAGCTCCGTGTGGCCCATCATGACGACGTCGAGCACGCGCTGGTCTTCGTAGGCGAACTGGTCCTGGCGGAGCTTGCCGAGGCGCTCGTTCGGATCGAGGCTGACGTTGCCGGCGGACGGCTCGAGGTCGCCGCCGAGGATCTTCATGAAGGTCGACTTGCCGCAGCCGTTCGCGCCGATCAGGCCGTAACGGTTGCCATCGCCGAACTTGACGGAAATATTTTCGAACAGCGGCTTGGCGCCGAACTGCATCGTGATGTTTGCTGTAGAGAGCACTGGGAAACCCTATTGCGTTTGTATTCGATCAACCTGACATTTTACCACCGCGGGGGTGGCCTGCGTCAGCCGCGCTGGAGCGTCGGGTAATCGGACAGGGTCAATGTCCAATGCTCGCCGTCGCACGCCAGACGCCCCTGCGCGCCGAACGGAATCGTCGCGCGGCGCGGGATGTGGCCGAATTCCAGTCCCGTCAGCACCGGCACGGGCAAGGTGGCGCGCAGGTACGTCAACATCTCGTCGAAGTTGTAGCCATTGTCCGCCGGCGACAGGCGGTAGGCGGAGAAATCGCCCAGCACGACGGCCCGCTGGCGCGCGAGCACGCCCGTGTGCATCAGTTGCAGCAGCATGCGTTCCACGCGGTACGGGTGCTCGGCGATGTCTTCCAGGAACAGGATGCCGCCGTCGATGTGCGGAAAGTATGGCGTGCCGACCACCGACATGGTCATCGCGAGATTGCCGCCCCACACCGTGCCCGTCACGTCAAGGCGCGGATTCAGGGCGCCATGGCCGGATACCGTGTGCGTGGGGCCGGCCAGGCAGCGCCAGAAGTCGTCCAGCGTGAAGTCGACGGGCTCGACGGCGCCGAAGTCGCCCGCGAACATGGGCCCAGCGTAGCTGAGCGCGCCGGTCTGCGCGTACAGCCCCATGTGGAAGGCAGTCATGTCGGAATACCCCACGAAGATCTTGCCGCTGGCCGCCATGCGCGCGAAGTCGATGTCCGGCAGCAGGCGGCTCATGCCGTACTGGCCGCGGATGGCCATGACGATATGCACGTCCGGGTCGGCGGCGGCCGCCTCCAGCTGGGCGAGGCGCTCGGCGTCCGTCGCGCCGAAGCGCTGGTGGCGTTCTTCGTGCCGGTAGTAGTTGTGGACCAGGATGCCCTGGGCTTCGAGGCGCGCGATGCCGCGCGGGATGGCCTCGGGTTCGGGCGCGTAGCCGCCCGGCGCGACGAGGGCGATGCCGAGTTTTTGCGTGATCACTGTTTGACGAAGAGCCTTGGTGTCGAGTCGGGCGCCATCTTACCGTGGGCATGGGCGTCGATCAAGGCGAGGAGCCGTTCCAGCAGCTGGGCCGGCAGGTCGTGGCCCATGCCCTCGATGACTTCGAGGCGGGCGCCGGGGATCGCCTGCGCGGTGTCGATGCCGCACGCCAGCGGGACGAGCGGATCGGCCGCGCCGTGGATCACGAGCGTGGGCGCGGCGATCGCCTGCAGCTGCGGGGTGCGGTCGCCGCACGCCGTCACGGCCAGCATCTGGCGCACCACCCCGCCGGGACAGCAGTTGCGGCGCAGCGCGCGCGACACGCGGCGGCGCAGGTGCTTTTCCGGCGTCGGATATGCGGGGCTGCCGATGGCTTGCAGCAGCTGGACGTTGTAGTCGACGGCGGCGTCGATGTCGGCCGTGCTGTTCCAGCCGCGCGGGCGGCGCAGCAGCGCGCGCCGCACGGCCGGCGCCGGCCCCGGCAGGCCGCGGCGGCCGCTGCTGGACATGATCGACGTCAGGCTGAGCACGCGCGACGGGAATTTGGAGGCCATTAATTGCCCGACCATGGCCCCCAGCGACAACCCCACCACGTGCGCGCGCGCGACGCCCAGCGCCGACAGCACGCCGATCGCGTCGTCGGCCATGTCTTCCAGGCTGTACGGCGGTTTGAGCGGGATGCGCAGCAGCGACTTCAACCAGGCCAGCGTGAGGCTGGGCGTGCCCGCGTGCTCGAACTTGGTGGACAGGCCGCTGTCGCGATTATCGAAACGGATCACGTAAAAGCCAAGGTCGACGAGGCCTTCGACGAATTCGTCCGGCCACGCCGTCAGTTGCAGGCCGAGGCCGGCAATCAGCAGGAGGGGTACGGATTTCGGATCGCCCGCCGTGTCGAAGGCGATGCGGATCCCGTTGGCGTTCAGGCTAGGCATGGCGGCGTCGCCGGCACCGGGTCGACCGGATCAGGTAGGGGTGCCGAAATGTGATCGTATGCTCCAAGGATACTCCCCTGCGGTGCAGCAGAAGCGGCGTGGAACCAGCATACCATTTTCGGCAAAGGGGTGGCGTCGGCGAGACGCGCGCGGGGTCAGTCGGCGGGTGCGGCGTCGGCTGCCGGCGCGCGGCGGGCGGCGCGGCGTTCGGCGAAGAAGGCCTTCAGCATGGCGGCGGCTTCGTCCGCCAGTACGCCGCCGACGACGTCCGTGTGGTGATTCAGCCGGTCCAGCGCGAACAGGTCGAGGATGGAGCCGCACACGCCCGTCTTCGGGTCCGGCGCGGCGTAGACGACGCGGGCCAGGCGCGCGTGCATCATCGCGCCCGAGCACATGGCGCACGGCTCCAGCGTGACGTACAGCTCGCAGCCCGGCAGCCGGTAGTTGCCGAGTTTTTCGGCGGCCGCGCGCAGGGCGACGATCTCGGCGTGCGCGGTCGGGTCGTGGCGCCCGATCGGCTGGTTGAAGCCGGCCGCGATGACTTCGCCATCGCGCACGACGACGGCGCCCACGGGCACCTCGCCGGCCGCCCACGCCTTGCGGGCTTCCTGCAGCGCGAGACCCATGTACGTGGCGTCGGGCGACGCGGTGACGGCGTGCTCAGGCATCGGTGATTTCGGCCCAGCAGTTCGGAGTCTCGTGCAGCACCAGCTTCTGCAGGCGCAGGCCGGTGCCGTAGCGGTCCTTGTAGGCGGCCTTGAGGATGTTCCATGCCACCTGAGCGAGGTTCTCGACGGTCGGGATGCGGTCGATCACGACGGTCTTGTGGTCCGGCAGGCTGGCGAGGAAGCCGCGCACGGCCTCGTCCTTCTCGTACACGAGGAAGGCGTGGTCCCAGACGTCGACGAGGTGTTCCTTGGCCAGCGCCTTGATGTCGGAAAAGTCCATGATCATGCCGTTGTCGGAATTGCCTTCGACGTCGATGACGGCGCCCGTCAGCGTGATTTCCAGCGTGTAGCGGTGCCCGTGCAGGTTGCGGCACTGGCTTTTGTGGTCGGGGATGCGGTGGCCGGCGTCGAATTCCAGCTTGCGGGTAATGGTCAGCATGTGCTTCAGGGAATGTTCAGGAGTTTATGGGTCTGGAGGCTGAGCTTCCACTTGGGATTGCGGCGGCACGTGGCGATGGCCAGCTGCGTATTGAACTGCGCCAGCGGACCATCCATCGGTTGCACGAAGAAGTTGTCGAAATCCAGGTGTTCGTAGGCGGACAGGTCCTGGCCCGCCTGCGGGATGACGACCTTGATCTCGTTGCCGCGCTCGACCACCAGGGTCGACCCCATCTTCGGACTCACGCAGATCCAGTCGACGCCGGGCGGGACGGGCAAGGTGCCGTTCGTCTCGATGGCGATCGTGAAGCCGGCCGCGTGCATGGCGTCGATCAGGGCCGCGTCCAGTTGCAGCAAGGGCTCGCCGCCCGTGAACACGACGTATTTGCTGGCCGGATAGGTGTCCGGCCACAGGCCGTCGATCTCGGCCGCGAGGCCGGCGGCGTCCTTGAACTTGCCGCCCCGTTCGCCGTCCGTGCCCACGAAATCCGTGTCGCAGAATTGGCAGACGGCCGTGGCGCGGTCGCTCTCGCGGCCGGTCCACAGGTTGCAGCCGGAAAAGCGGCAGAACACGGCCGGACGGCCGGCATGGGCGCCCTCGCCTTGCAAGGTATAGAAGATTTCTTTGATGCTGTAAGTCACGGTAAAGATCCGGGGAAGCGCGCGTCAACCTTCCATTATACCGCGCGGGGACGAGGGCTTCTACTGCAGCATGGCGCGCTCAGCCGGGGGCGGATGCGGCGGGCGGCTCCGCTTGCCGCTCCGGACGAGGCGCCGCCTGGTACCGCGCGACAAGGGCCGCCAGCGCCTTCGTCTGGTAGCCTTGCGCCAGGGCGCGCACGCGCCTGGCGAACAGCGCGAAGGCGGGATCGAGCTTCTCCAGGTAGTCGGCCCGTGCGGCGATCGTTTGCATGTTACCTACGCGCACCAACTGGAAGAGCGCGTCGATTTCCTCCGCAGGCGGAATCGCCGCTTCGACCGCCTCCTCGGCATTCGCTTCCAGGGCTTCCATGGACGCGGGCGCGCGCACCCAGGCCAGGGACAGCAGGCTGCCGATGGCCGCCAGCAGCAGATCCTGCTCGATCGGCTTCGCCAGGAATGCATTCGCCCCCGCCGCATCGCTTTTCGCCTTGTCCTCCTGGCTGGCGCTGGCGGTGACGTGCACGATGGGAACGTGGGACCAATCGGGCAGCTGGCGAATCCGGCGCGTCGCCTCGCGCCCGTCCATGACCGGCATCATCACGTCCATGAGGATCAGGTCGGGCTGAAAACTGTCGAGCATCGACAGGCATTCGGCGCCGTTCTTGGCATCGGCGACGCTGAAGCCCAGCGCCTGCAACATGTCCAGCAGCATGGCGCGGTTTTGCGGCACGTCGTCGACGATCAGCAAGCGCCGGCGCGGACCCTCGTAGCCGACCACGCCGCGTTCCGGAGCCGGCGCGCGCTCGGCCGCGCTGGCCACGGGCAGATCCAGTTCGAACCAGAACCGGCTGCCCCGCTCGGGTGCGCTCTCGACTTCGATCGTCCCCCCCATCAGGCACACCAGTTTCTGGCTGATGGCCAAGCCCAGGCCGGTACCGCCTTCACGCCGCTTCGGATTCCCGACCTGTTCGAATGGCTGGAAGAGCCGGGCCAACTGGTCGGCGCTCATGCCGATCCCGCTGTCCTTCACCTCGAACCGCAGGCGTGTCCTGGCCGGCGCGCCCGGGTCCGCGCCGGCCAGGGGCACCGCAGTCACGCGCAGGGCCACCTCGCCCTGGTCGGTGAACTTGACGGCGTTGCCCAACAGGTTCAGCAGGATCTGGCGCAGGCACTTTTCGTCCACGGTGACGGCCGCGGGCAGGTCGGGCGCCGCGTCGTAGCTGAACAGCAGGCTCTTTTCTTCGGCCTTGACGCGCATGATGTCGACCACCACGCGCAGGAAGGTGGCGAGATGGGTGGGCGCCGGGAACAGCGTGAGCTTGCCGGCCTCCACACGCGACAGGTCGAGGATGTCGTTGATCAAGGTGAGCAGGTGGTGGCCGCTCTCGTAGATGGTGGTCAGGGCGCTGGCCTGGCGTTCGGTCAGCTGGTGCGTGTCGCGCCGCAGCAGCTGGGCATAGCCCATGATGGCGTTGAGCGGGGTGCGCAGTTCGTGGCTCATCTGCGCCAGGAAATCGCTGCGCTGGCGCGCCAGCCGCACCGCTTCGGCCAGCGCCGCCTCGCGCGCCGCCTCGGCGGCCTTGCGCTCGCTGACGTTATGCGCGGCCCCGACCATCCCCAGCAGCGTGCCGTCCTCGTCGAGCACCGGTGCGCGGTAGATCTCCATCCATGCCTGGCCCTGCGGGCCGTCCACCGCCTGTTCGACGGTGGTGCGTTGGCGCGTGCCCAGCACAACCGCGTCGGAGGCCATGAAGCGCTCGGCCAGGTCGGGCGGCCAGAGCCTCTCGTCGGTCCGGCCCAGCATCTCTTCGACGCGACGGCCGCAAGCCGCCGCGTTGGCCTGGTTGACGGCCAGGTAGCGCCGCTCCGGATCCTTGAGCCAGACCCACAGGGGCAACGTGTCGATCAGCGTGCGCAGATAAAGCGTCTGCTGGCGCAACTCGGCGGTGCGGGTCTGCACGCGCTGCTCGAGGGTCTCGAACGCGCGCTGGAGGTCGGCCGTCATGACGTTGAAGGCCGCGCTGAGTTCGCCGATTTCGTCCGGGGCCGTGACCGGGACGAAGACCAACGGTTCCAGCGGCGCGGCGCCCTCCCCGGCCGATGCGCTCACCGCCTGCTGGCGCTTCCGTCCGATGCGCTTGACGGCGCGGGTCAGGGCGACGATCGGATCGATGAAGCGGCCCACCCAATACATGCCCACGGCAAGGCTGAGCGCCAGGATGAAACTCGAGGCCACCAGGATCGCGCTCACGGTCTGGCGGATGTTGTGCAGGGTGCTCGCCCGCGAGGCGCTCAGCCCCAGCATCAGGCGGGTGCGGTGGTCGAGTTGCCAGGGTAGCAGTGCCGCGTAGAACGATCCATGCGCGGCCTGGACGGTGCGTATCGTGACCGCGGGTTGGCGGGCGGCCGCGCGCACCAGCGGCTCCGGCATGACGGAGGCCTCGCCCAGATACTGGCGATGGCTGCCGTCGGGCGAGAACAGCTCCGGCGTCATCCCGGTCTGGGCGGCGACGGCGCCGAGCAGGGAGCGGTCGAGCAGCAGGCTGAACACCAGGACCGCGACGATCTTGCGCTGGCCGTCCGCCGGCGGGGGCGGCTGCGGGCGCGTCGAGTCGGCGACCGCCATGTCGGACACCAGGCGGTACCTGCGCAAGCCAAAGTCGCTCTTAAAGGCTTCGAACACTCCTTGCACCGGGACCATGATGTCGAGCGTGGCAAACGCGGGAGCGGGAAAGGCGACCGACACGGCAGGATGCGTCACGCCGGCCAGGGTGGCCGGGACGCCGGGCGCCAACGCCCCGGGGCGCCAGGCCGGCCAATTCTGGAAGTTCAGGTTGCCGTCCGGGGTGGCCCGGGTGACGACCCAGATCCAGTCGCCGTTTCCACGCTGGCGCGTCATGCCGGCCTCCGACGCCGACACGGCATAGCTCAACTTGCCATTGGTGTAGACGGCGATCCGCGAAAACCCGCCGGTGCGCAGCGCGAGGTACAAGCGGTTGAGCGAGACCGACTTGGCATACGACAGGCCGCGGGCGAGCGTGACGGCATCGAGGGCCGGCCACGTCTTCGCTTCGGCGTTCAACGCTTCCAGCACGATGAGTTCATCGAGCTGGTTCAGGACGTTCGTGTCGCCTGCCGTGGACAGGGCCGCGCCCAGCAGGCGGCGGGTCGTGGTTTGCAGGTCGTCATGCCAGGCGCGCAGTGAACGATTCAGCGCGACGAAGGCGGTGTCCTGATTCTGCTGGTCGGTGAAATAGGACGCCAGCAACGCGTCCAGCGCGGTCGTCAGCGACAGCACCCCGACCAGCACGAGCAACACCTTCCGCTTGATGCCGGGTTTGCTCATGGCAGCGAGCCGGGCGCGGCCGTCATGGATACGGATAGCCGTCGTGCGCGGCGATCTCGCGATCGATGCGGTCGGCGGCGTTGCTCAGTTCGGTTTGGGCGTCGCCGCCCATCACGATGTTCACGATGGCATTGCGGAACTCCTGGCTGAGCGAGCCATAGGCCGGGGTCGCCGGACGCGGTACGCCGCCCAGTTCCAGTTGGCGCACGACGAGGTGCAGGGGGCCGCCGGCGCCGTACAGCGGCGAGCGGCGCAAGGCCGAGCGGCGCGCCGGCACGGCGCCGTTGAGATTCGTCATGCGCAGGATGCCCTCGGTCGACAGCAGGTCGGCCATGAAGGCCCATGCGCCTTCCGGCGCGGGGCAGGTGCTGGAGATCGCCCAGGCCCACGACCCCATGCCGGTCTTGACGCCCCGGCCGAAATCCGGCAGGGGCAACACGACCAGATCGCGGCCCAGGGCCTGGCGCGCGGAGCGGTAGTGCCAGTGTCCGTTCCAGGCCAGGGCCACCCTGCCCTTTTCCAGGTCGTCCGGACTGTCGCGCACGCCGGCCCAGCCGGCATCGAACCAGTGCCGGATGCGCCGGACCGCGGCGAGCGAGCGCGGCCCGTCCAGCACGCCCTTGGCCGTGCCGTGCGGGCCGCGATCGATCAGGTCGCCCCCAAAGCCCTGCAGGATGGGGGAGTAGGCATAGGTGATGAACTCGTCGCCGCGGCCATTGTAGAAGGCCATCGTGAGCGGGTATGCGAACTTGCCGGTGGCCGCCAGACGCGCCAGTACCTGCTCGAACTCGTCCAGGCGCCACGGCGCTTTCAAGGTCGGGATACGCGCGCCGACGGCGCGCAGGTAGCGCAGATTGCCCCACAGGACGAGGCCGGACTCGAACTGGCCCAGGCTGTAGAGCCGGCCCTGGTAGCGCCCCTGTTCGACGACGGACGGGAGAAAGTCGTCCAGCATCTTGCGTGGCACGAAGCGGTCGATGGGCTGGAAATCCTGCGGCCACGCGAACTCGGCCAGGTAAGGGCCGTCGATATCGAGCAGGCAAGGCAGGCTGCCGTTGGCCGCCTGGTGGTGCACCCAGGTGGGGAAGTCACGGCGCATGGAAGGGAGAAATTCGACCCGGTAAGTGTGCTGGCGCCGGTTGAAGGCATCGGCCGCGGCCTTCACGGCGCCATATTCGGGCGATTCCGGCTCGGCATGGGTCCAGGCGGTGACGAGGATGGGCCGGGCCGGCGCAGCAGCGCCGCCCTGGACGGCGCAAAGCAGCAACGCCGCCAGCGCGGCCCGCCCGCGCCGCCGCAGCGGTTCGCTTCGCCGCCATCCGCCGCCTGCCCCGGTCATCGTCGCTTGGCCCCCCGCTTACCAGTTGTACGTCAAACTCATGCGCACGGTCCGGCCGAAGATGGGACGCGCATAGATGGCGTTGCCGGTGCCCTGCCCCTCCAGCGCATCGGTGCGCGGATTGCCTTCGGTCAGCCCGATCTCGTTGGTGAGGTTCGCCCCCGCCACCTGCAGGCGCAAATGGGAATCCAGGTCGACGATCAATCCCGCGTCCAGGGTCGTATAGGCCGGAAGGCGGGTCGAGTTATTGCTGTCGACGTAGCGCTGTCCCTGGTAGGACACGGTCGCGTACCCTTTGCTCCGGTAGCCGAACAGGTCGAAGTCGAGGGTTGGCGTGAAGCTGCCGAGCACCTTGGGAAAACGCGCGATCTGATTGCCTTCCACGCCGGGAATCGCCCGCCCCGTGGATAGCTCGGCGAGGCTCTTGTAGCGCGGATTTTGCAGGGTGAGGTTCCCGGTCAGTTCCAGCTTGGGCACCACGCGCCAGGTGCCCTCGAATTCGACGCCATAATTCTCGGTGGTGCCGACGAAGTCGGTCGACACCACCTGGCCGTCGGCACCTACCGTGAGCGCCGCGTCGCGCAAGGGCTTGAAGCGGTTCCAGAACACGGTGGCGTAGGCGGCGCCGCCCGGGAAGCGATGCTTGGTGCCGAACTCGGCCTGCCTGACGGTCGAGTTGAAGGCCGGGGCCTGGGTCGCCCCGAGATAGATGTTGGACAGGGCCGGCGTGCGGAACGACGAGGTGTAGCGCGCGAAGGCGCCGAATTCGGGCGTGAACTCGTAGTTGCCGCCCAGGGTCCAGGCGGTGCCCCTGAAATGCTCGCGCCGCCGGTCGACGCTGCCGGATGGCCCGCCCACGTTGTCGTCGGCCAGCGTCGCCGGGTTGCCCAGGTCCCGGGTGGCGCGGATGACGGCGTAGCCGTGCTGGCGCGTCGACTGGTGGCGCACGCCGCCGTCCAGGCGCAGGTGCCTGGACAGTTTCCACTCGTCGGCCGCGTACAGTGCCCACAGGGTGCCGTCGACGGCGCCGCCCATGTCGTTGTTGTCGCCATAGTCGAGAAACCCGTTCTCGGTTACCGAGCCCAGCGTATTGCCGGCCCGGTCGAGCGCGATCAGGTCGAGCGCGCGCGGACGGTCGCGCATTTCCATCAACATGGCGTTGAACAGGCGCGACTGCCTGAACCTGTAGTCGCTGAAATACAGGCCGCCCGTCAGCGTGTGGCTGCCCGGTCCGATGCCGGCCCATTCCCGGCTGAGACGGAAGTCGTTCATGAAATTGGAAAACTTGGTGTCGACGCTCCACCAGCCCCCGCGGATCACCAGTCCGTCGGTGCCGGCCGGGTCGAAGGGGATGCGCCCCCCGCCCGGGCCGCGCGCGTTGGCCAGCACGTACGCCAGCCGGTCCACGGCGGGACCGAAGGCGGCGCGCGCGCGGTCCAGCTGCGCGGCCTGGAAGGCGGCCGCGTCGTCGGGCGGGGTCAGGGAGAACAAGGCGTTGAACTTGACGCTTCCGTCGGTGTAGCGGACCTTGTCCTGCAGGGTCCAGCCGCTCGCGAGCCGCCAGTCGAGGCTGGCGCCAACGACGTTCACCCGGGGGAACACGCCGTCGGCCAGGTCCTCGTTGTCGATGGCGCCGCCCGGCGTGCCGTCGAGGGTGCGGATGCGCACGTTGCGGAAGTCGTTCGAGGTCAGCGTGCCGCTGCGCGGGTCGAGCAGATGGGACAGGGAACGTCCCGGCGCGCGCGGGTCGGCCAAGGGCACCGGCAGGTAAAAGATGGTGCGGTCGTGGAGGCGGCCGGCATACAGGTTCAGTTCGCCTTGGCGCAGGGTGCGCGTCAGGTTGACGCGGAATTGTCCGCCGCGGTCGGCCGTGAAGCCGGGCTTGCGCAGCCCGTCGTCGAACCGGTAGTAGCCGCCCATGCTGAGCAGCCATCCGTGGCCGACCGGTCCGGTCCACGCGCCGTCGAATCGGACCAGCCCGTAGTCGCCGAGGGTGCCGCGCACCGTGCCATGCGGTTCCGGCGTGCCCTTCCTGGTGATGAAGTTGACGGTCGCTCCCGGCGCGTTCGACGTGTAGATCGGCGAGGTGCCTCCGCGCACCGCCTCCAGGTGGTCGGTCATCAGGTCGACGCGCATCAGCTCGTCGGCGTTCAGGAAATCCTCCTGCGATTCCTGGAAGACCGGCAAGCCGTCCTGTAACAGTGGAACGAACTGGAAATTGGTGACGGGCAAACCGCGTACGTTGATATTGTTGCCGCTCTCGCCGCCGGACGGTTCGCTGACGAAGCCGGCCAGCTTGCCGAGCAGGTCGACCGTGTTGAGCGGCGCGTAGCGTTCGATTTGTTCCTCGGAAATGGAGGAATTGGCGTAGGCCGCATCGAAAGTGCGGCGCTTGAACGCGGTGCCGGTGACGATGACAGTGTCGATTGGCGCGGCGGCTGGCCCCATGGGGGCCTGGGCGCTGACCGGGCCTGCTTGCAACAGCGGTGCCAACAGGGCGGCGACGCACAGCCTTGGTGCGGGGGACTTATGCATATTTCCATCCGGGCGATCGGGATCGTGGGCAAATACGACTTCAAGTGCCGGCTATTGTCAAAGCAACTAAAACACTTGGATGAGACATGGCCCGAAAGGTTCCGCCGTCCACCTGATGGCTGTGTCTGGAGTTGACCATGAGCAAAAACGCGCCGTTCAGAAAGTCGTACCTTTGAGTACGGAAAGTTCCTAATCGCGTCGTCCAAGTCCTCGTCGAAGGGATCGTCATGAAGACCATGCTGCGCCAGTCGCTGCGCGCCACCCTCGGAGCCCTGTTGTTGCTCGGCTTGTGGATCGGCTTGTCCGACCGCACCGCCGTGCCCGCCCTGCCCGACCGGCTGCAGCTGGGCGTCCTCATGCTCGTCACGATGACCGTGCTCTTCGCCACGCTGTTCCGGCGCGTGCGCAGCGAGGACCGGATCGCGCGCCTGGAAGCGGCGCTGTGCCGCGAACAAAAGGCGCGCAGCCAGGCCGACCAGGCGCTGGCGGAGTCCGACATGTTGCTGGGTCGCCTCACCGCCGGCGCGGAAGGCCGGCGCGGCAATCTCGATCCGCTGGCGCAATTGGTGGCGATCCAGTCCGAACTGCTGCAGGTGCGCCGCCAGTACGCCCTGGAAGATCCGCTGCTGGCCTCGCGCATCGACTTGCTGTGTACGCGCGTGGACCGCGTCGCCCACGCGATCGTCGCCGCGCACGCCTGCGACCCGGGGTGACCGGCCGCCCATCCCGCTTGCTCAAGATCAAGGGGGCGCCGTTGTCCGTGGCGCACAATCGGTTCTCGTCAGCAAGTTATTGCTAAACAGAACCGAAGGACGGGTCATGACAAGCACAACAACAATACATCGCCTCATGGATTCCTCGGGCGCGATCGGAGCGGATCGCGCTTTCTCCCACCAGCTGATGGAGACGCTGGCCATTCCCATCTTCGTCCTCGACACGACCTCCCGCGTCATGCTGTGGAACCGCGCCTGCGAACGCCTGACGGGCGTGCCCGCGCGCGAGATCCTCGGCACGCGCGACCATTGGCGCAGTTTTTTCGAAGAGCGCCGGCCCACCCTCGCCGATCTGCTGATCGAGGACCGCGCCGCCGACGCGCTGCGGATCCAGCCGCGCGCGGGCCTGGCCGACGAACAGCACATGTCGGCCGAAAGCTGGTGCGACATGCCGCGCGTGGGCCGGCGGCGCTACCTGGCGGCGGACGCCAGCCCGATCTACGACGACCGCGGCCGGCTGGCGGCCGTCGTCGAAACGTTGCGCGACATGACGGACGAGAAACTGGCCCAGATCGCCCTCGAGCAACTGGCCACCCGTGACGGCCTGACGGGCCTGGCCAACCGCCGCTGCTTCGACGAGACCCTGCACGCGGAATGGACGCGTGCGCTGCGCCAGCGCCAGCCGCTGTCGCTGCTGATGGTGGACGTCGACAATTTCAAGGCCTATAACGATGCGAACGGCCACCTGGGCGGCGACGAATGCCTCAAGCGCATCGCCACGGCCGTCGCCAGCGAGATGCGCGCCAACGACCTCGTCGCCCGCTACGGCGGCGAGGAATTCGCCGTCATCCTGCCGAACCAGTCCCTGAAGGGCGCGGCCAGCGTGGCCGAACGCATCCGCACCCGCGTCGAGCAACTGCAAGTCCCCAACCGCCTGGCGCCCGGCGAGCACGTCACCGTGTCCATCGGCGCCGCCACGGCCATCGCCTCGCCGGACAACAGCGCCAGCGAACTGGTCGCCATCGCCGACGCCGCGCTGTACCGCGCCAAACACATGGGCAGGAACCGGATCAGCCTGCCGCTGACCGAACTGGCCTGATCCGGTTCGCGGCGCCCTACAGCGTGGCGCGGTCCCAACCGTGCCGCACGGCTTCTTTCACCTTGTCCCAGGCCGCCGCGCCGTCCCTGCCGTGCCGCTCCTCCCAGTCGATGTGCAGGTCGTTCTCGACGTCGGACCAGTCGCTGTTGCGGAAGCGCGCGTCGTTGCGCATCGCCGCGCCGAAGCGGTACGCCGGCGCCAGGTCGTCGTACCGCGTGCCGCTGGCCGCATACGTGTTCGACCAGTGGGTGCGGTAGTGGCTGTCGTCGTCGCGGGTGGTGTCGCCCGTCATCTTGTCCCAGCCGTGGCGAACGGCCGCCTTGATGCGTTCCCAGGCGGACGGCTCGTCGGGCGTGCCGTATCTGCTGTGCCAGTCCTTCTTGAGATCGCTTTCGGCGTCGTCCCAGGAACGGTCGCGGTAGGTGTCGCTGACGCGCATCTCGTTGCCGTAGCGGTAGGCCGGCGCCACCTCGTCGTAGTCCGCGCCGCTGCCGGCATAGTTCGACTCGTAGTGCGTGTGGTAATAGGTCGAGTCGTCCATGTCCGGCGTGATCTTGTTCCAGCCATGGCGCACGGCCTCCTTGAATTTCTCCCAGGTCGACGTGCCGCTCGTGTAGCGCGACTCCCAGTCGCTCTTGAGTTCGGGCTCCGCCTCGTCCCAGCGGCGGCTGCGGTATTTCTCCATGCGGCGCGCCTCGTCGCCGTAGCGGTAGGCCGGCAGGTAATTGTCGAACGTTTCGTTCGCGTTCGAGTACCTGGCGTTCCAGTGGCTGCGGTAATAGCTGTCGTCGTCGATGTCGGGGGTGATCTTGTCCCAGCCGCGGCGCACGGCGGCCTTGAACTTGTCCCACGTCGACGCGCCCGGATGGCGCTTGTCCCAGTCGCTGCGCAGGTCCGTCTCGACCTCGTCCCACGACCGGTCGCGGTACTTGGCGCTCGTGCGCATCTCGGTGCCGTAGCGGTACGCGGGCTCGTACTCGTCGTAGCCGCCGCCCAGGCTCGAGTAATTGTCGTGCCAGTCCGAGTGATACCAGTCGTCGGTGTCCATGTCCGGCGTGATCTTGTCCCAGCCGTGGCGCACCGCCGTCTTGAACTTGTCCCACGTCGAGGCGCCAGGGTTGCGGGCTTCCCAGTCGGTCTTGAGGTCGGACTCGACGTCGTACCACTGGCGGTTGCGGTATTTCGCGCTGCGGCGCATTTCGTTGCCGTAGCGGTAGGCCGGCGCGTAATCGTCGTAGCTGCCCAGGCTCGAATAATTGTCGGTCCAGTGGCTGCGGTAATGATCCTCCGAGTCCGGCGTGATCTTGTCCCAGCCGCGGCGCACGGCCGCCTTGAACTTGTCCCACGTGGACGCGCCCGGATGACGGGTGTCCCAGTCGCTGCGCAAGGTCTGCTCGACGTCGCTCCAGTCGCGGTCGCGGTATCTTTCGCTGCGGCGCATCTCGTTGCCGAAGCGGTAGGCCGGTGCGTAGTCCTCGTAAGTGCCGCCCAGGCTGGCGTAATTCCGCGTCCAGTCGTTGCGGAAATAGTCGTCGTACGTATCGCTGATGCCGGCCGCGGGCATGGTGTCGTGGGCGAACACCCGCACGTTGCCGCGCGCCCCCAGGTCGCGCTGCTGCGAGCCCGCCTGCTCGCCCATCCTGGCGGTGCCGCCCAGCGACGTGTCGTCCGAGCCGGGAATCGACGCCGTGCCCTGCAAGGGAGAGCCGCTCATCGATCCGCCCGACTGCTCCGAGGCGCCCAGCGGTTCCTGGTACGTCGTGTCTTTCGGGAACGGATCTTCCGGATTCTGCGTCGCAAAATCCTTGCTGTCGTCGTGGCCCGTGAATTGCAGCGAACCGGGCTCCGTCCCCGGCGGCGTGCCCTGGTACGAGCCGCCCGCCGATTGCGCCGAGCCGGACGCCGAGCCGAGGTTGCCGGATTGCGCCGACGTGCTGCCCGACTGCTGCATGCCCGCCTGCCGCATGCCCGGCGCCGCGGCCGGCGTGCCGGCCGCGCCGCGCGCCCACTCGCCGTGGCGTTCGTCGATGTCGACGGGGCCGAAGCGCTCGATGATGTCGGCCGCGCGCTCCACTTCCGGTTCCGAGTCCGTCGTGAGCGTGAGCACGTGGTGCCCGCGCGTGACGGCATACGAGTACTTCATCGCGTGCTCGTTCGTGTCGGACCCGAACAGCGTGGTGAAGAAATGCTTGATGGAGGCGCCGATGCCCTCCTCGTGCTCGCTCTGCATCGCGGTGTCCGCGCCGGTGACGCTGTTCGACTGGCCGGTCGGATCGGCGCTCGAGAGGCTCGCCTCGTTGCGCGTGAAGCCCGATGCCAGCAATTCGTCCAGGGCGTTCTGGGCATCGCTCCGGTTGTCGAAGACTGCTACCAAGGTATGTCGCATGATGTTCCTCCGCTGTCATCGTGATGGAATGCCGGCCCTGTCGAAGCGCGCCACGCCGACCTGCTCGGCGCCGAGCATGACGTATTCCGCGTGGAGATCCTCGTGCCGGTCTCTGGTCGAGAGTACTCCAAAGCGGTCGCGTTGCGCGCACCATTGACCGGGTACGACCCATGCGTATGCCGCGGTCCGCACCCGCATGAAAAACGGGCCTTGCGGCCCGTCTTGTCGGTCAGCCGAACGGATTCGCGACCTTGTGCACCTCCGGCGGCGGCAGGCGCTCCGGCAGGTCTTTCGCTTCCAGGCCCGCCACGACGCGCCCCAGCAGGTCGTGCAGAAGGCGCGCCCTGGCCAGGCCGTCCTTGTCGGCCGTGAGGTCGACGTCGCCGGAGATCGTGATGCGGTCGAGGCGGTTCTCCAGCATCAGGCGGCCGATCTCGACGACGTCGGCCTCGTTTTCGTACGGGGCGAATTTCGGTGTGCTGCTCATGGCTCTCCTCTCGATGCTCAATGGCGGTTGCGGCCGCGGGACGGCTTGACGCGGATGTCCGGCAGTGCCAGTACGCGCTCCTTGTCCGCGTCGGTCAGGGCGGGCAGCAGGTTGATGCCGACGATGCGTTCGAGTTCCGGGATCGGGATCACGTTGGCGCGGGCGCCGGCCGTGTTCTCCACGAACCAGGCGGCGCCGGCGCGCTGGCGCGGGCTGTACACGAGTTTATACAAATGGGTCGGCACCAGCACGTTGCCGACCTTGCGCAGGTCCGCGCCGAGGAAGGCCGGCCCCGTGACGACGTACAGGTCGCCCTCCTTCTTCGCCATCTTGCGCACGGCCCCTTCGATGCCGGCCCACAGGTTGCGGTTGTTCTCGCCGTCCTGCGGGACGATGTTGGCGAGGCTGAAGCTGTCGTGCTGGCTGTCGCGGTCTGGCATGTCGCCGTTCGGCGCCATGTGGCCGCGGTCGAAGCCGCTGCGGGCATAGTCCGACAGTTCGGCGCGCTCGTCCGCGGGAAGGCGCGGTTCCGGGTGGAAGGAATTTTCGCGCGACAACTCCTGCGCCGCTGCGATATTCTGTGCCTGCAGGTGTTCGGCCGACCACAGCGGCGTGCGCGTGACGCCCGAATGCAGTACGCTGAACACGTTGAAGCACAGCGCTTCGGTCTCCTTGCCCAGCTTGGGATTCGTGATGCGCGGCGCCTGGCCGTCGACGAAATGGTCGGCGCACGATTGCGGGCGCGGCGCTTCCACCGCAATGGACGCGCGGGCCGGGGGCCGGTTCGTGGATTCGCGGTGGCAGCCGCCGAGCGCCAGCGCCAGCGCCAGCGGGAGTGCCGGCGCGAATAACTTCTTGAGCATAATGATTCGACAAGATCAAAGATTGTGTCATTTTAGCCGAGGCGCGCTTGCGCTTCCTCATGCGCTTCCTCATGCGTTTTCACAGGCGTACCAGCGCACGGTTGAACGCACGCAAGTGCATTTCCGGCGGGAATGTTATAAAATTACGGTTTCAAAAAGCTAAGTACATTTGTCCAAAAACGATGGCGATGGGTAAGCCCACCATACCCGAGGACCTTCGGCGCTTTGTGCTGACCAGCATCCCCTCGGTCCCTTTCCTGGAAGCGCTGCTGTTGATGCGCGCCGATCCGGACCAGGCATGGCGCCGCGACACGCTCGCGCGCCGGCTGTACGTGCGCGAGAAGACCGCGGAAGACCTGCTGGCCGACCTGTGCACCGCGCGGATCGCCGAGCCCTGGCCCGCGCCCGACGCGGACGCCTACCGCTATGCGCCGGCGGACGAGGGCCTGCGCGACCGGATCGACCGCCTGGCCGACCTGTACGCGACCAACCTGGTCGAAGTTACCCACCTCATCCACTCTTCCCTCGACCGCAAGGCCCAGCAGTTTGCGGACGCCTTCAAATGGCGAAAGGATTCCTGATGGCGTTCACCATCTATGCACTGTGCACCCTGACGTCGCTCGCCTGCGCCTGGCTGCTGCTGGGCAGCTATCGGCGTACCGGGCACCGCCTCCTGTTCTGGAGCGGGGCCTCGTTCGTGGCGATGACCGTCAACAATGTATTCCTCATGCTGGACAAAGTCGTGTTCCCCGACATCAACCTGCTGCCGGTGCGCCAGGTGTCGGCCCTCGTGTCCGTGCTGCTGCTGTTGTACGGCCTGATCTACGAGAAGGAATGACATGCTGAACGAAATGAACGACCTGTTCACGGGCGCCATCGCGATGGCGTCCTTCGTCATCGCGCTGTGCTTCCTGCGCTTCTGGCGCAGTTCGCGCGACCGCTTCTTCCTGTATTTCTCCCTGTCGTTCGGCATCGAGGGCGTGCACCGGATCGTGTCGGCCCTCTCGTACGACGACAACGAGGACACGCCGCTGCACTACCTCGTGCGGCTGCTGGCCTATGGCCTGATCCTGTGGGCGATCCTGGAAAAGAACCTGCCGGCGCGGCGCTCGCAGCGTCCCGACCAGCGTTAGCGTGCGCCCGGCCGCCCTCCCCTGCGCCATAATCGGCCGTCACACCGGACACCATTCATGGAGGAAGGCATGACGGACCAACAGAAACGTAAAGACGAAGGTGCGCAGAATGTCCAGCGCGCCGATCCCGGCCAGGCGCAGCGCGCCCACGACCGCTCGGAAAACCTGCTGCCGGCCGACGACGCCGACGACGGCCGCTACGACGTGGCCGAGGAAGTGAACCTCGACCAGCAGTCGGACCGGCTGCGGCGCGTGGGCAAGCCGCCCAAAGGCAGCTAGCCCATCATCCTAGCCGGTCACGCCCATGCGCAGGCCCTCGATCGTGTGGGCCTGCTCGATGTGTTCCAGCGCGGGCACGATGCGGCAACGCAGATGGTCGCGCACGGCGGCCGGCAGCGCATCCCAATACGCTTGGGTGACCTGCAGGTCGTGCTTCTCGGCGTTGCGGCCGTCCGGCGCGTCGACGCCCAGCACGAGCACGGGCCGCGACTGGCGGCTGCGGTTCGCGGTGCCGCGGTGGATCGTCAGCGCCGAACGGGCCGAGATGTCGCCCACCTTCGGAAGCTTGCGCTGGGCGCGCGCCTCGTAGCGCGGATACAGGGACTGGTCGGGGAACATCAGGTCCCCGCCGGCGAGGTCGTCCCACTGCGTGCCCGGCGCGATCTCGAACGGGCCGATCTCCTCCGTCACGTCCACCGTCGTCAGGTTGAAGGCGAGCGAATTCAGGCGGCGCCCGACGAGCGTTTCCGGCGGCGCCGGGAAGTCGCGGTGCCAGGGCTGGTGCATGGCGCCCGGGAACGGGATGTCGAAGCCCACTTCGACGATCTTGTAGTCCGGTCCGAGCACGGCCCGGCACACGGCGACGATCCACGGATGCGTGGCCAGGTCGACAAAGCCGCGCAGCCGTTCCGGATGGACTTCGACGTAGTAGCGGCACGGGCCGCGTTCCAGGGCGCCGCGCGGACGGGCGCGCGCCTCGGCGAACAGGGTTTCGATGTCTTCCTTGAGTTGCGCGACCCATTCCGCGCTGAAGGCGCCCTTGCAGGCGATGATGCCGTCGCCGTACAGGCCGCCCATGATGGCGCCCACGTCGTAGCCGGCGCCTTCGTTCGATGCTTGCATGGTGGTCTCCTTGCTGTCCCGCGGCCCCATCCTACCGATGTTCGGCGGCGGACGGCGCCCGGCTGTCCGCCGCCCAGTTGACAGCCGGGCCCGCAGCTCCTACAGTCGCAGAACGATGACTTCGACATCCTGCGCATGCATTCCGCGGTAAATACGGCGCGGGCCGGCCCCGGTCGCGGGAGGCGCGCATGAACGGGCCGGCGCCCGGACGGGTGCTGTTCCTGTGCGACCGTCCCGTGTCCGACCCCGCCGTCGGCGTCGTGGCCGCCGAGCTGGGCTACGACCTCGTGCGCGCCCGCACGCTGGCCGAAGCGCTCGTCCACGCGGCCGGCGGCGACGACCTGCCCGGTTTCGCCCTCGTGCTGGCCGGCTACTCCGGCAATACCGACGCGCTGTTCGACAGCGTGCGCCGCCTGCGCGCCGCGCTGCCGCACACGCCCGTGATCGCGCACGGCATCCCCGCCGCGCCGCCGTTCGCGCTGGAGTCGCTGTACGACGCCGGCGCGCTCGCCGTCCTGCACGATCCCATCTCGCTCCCGATCCTCAAGGCCAAGGCGCGCTTCTTCCTCGAGGCATACGCGACGGCGGCCGAGCGGCGCCGCGCCGAGGCCGCGCTGCGGGACACCCGCGCGCGCCTCGAAGCGACCATCGCCGCCGCCGAGGTGGCCGTGTGGTCGCTGGACGTCGCGAGCGGCCGCGTCAGCGCGGACGAGCGCCTGATCGAGATGTTCGGGCTGCGGCCGGAAAACGCGGGCGGCGCGGACATGGGCGCGTATTTCGCCGCCATGCATCCGGACGACGTGCGGCCCACGCAGGCGCTGCTCGGCCGCGCCATGGAGACGGGCGCGCCGTACGAAGCGACGTTCCGCGTACGCACGCCGGGCGGCGCCTGGCGCTGGGTCCTCGCGCGCGGCCAGCTGGACCGCAGCGCAGGCCAGCGCGGGATGATGCGCGGCGTCGTGATCGACGCGACGCTGCGCAAGCAGGCCGAGGAAAGGCTGCAGGCCAGCGAGGAACGCTACCGCACCCTGTTCGAGGCGATCGACGAAGCCGTGTGCGTGATCGAGATGCTGTACGACGACGCCGGCATCCCGTGCGACTACCGCTTCCTCGAAGTGAACCCGGCCTTCGTCAAGGCCACCGGCCTGGCGGATGCCGTCGGGCGCACCGTGCGCGCGCTCGTGCCGGTGCACGCGGCGCGCTGGTGCGACGCGTTCGACAAGGTCGCCGCCAGCGGCGAGCCGGTCCACTTCGTCGACGGGATCGAGGGACTCGGGCGCTGGTACGACGTGTACGCGGCGCGCGTGGGGCCCGCCGGCAGCCGCAAGGTGGTCGTGCTGTTCACCGACATCACGCAGCGCCGCCGCACCGAGCTCGAACTGCGCCGCCTCGCCGACGACCTGGCCGAACAGGACCGCCGCAAGACGGCGTTCCTCGCCACCCTGGCGCACGAGCTGCGCAACCCGCTGGCGCCGATCCGCAGCGGCCTGCAGCTGATGCGCCGCTCGCGCGCCGATCCGGCCGCGACGGCGCGCGTGCAGGACATCATGGACCGCCAGCTGGACCATCTCGTGCACCTCGTCGACGACCTGCTGGACGTGGCCCGCATCACGCGCGGCCAGGTCGAACTCAAGCCGGCGCTGGTCCCGCTCGCCGACGTGCTGAACGCGGCGGTGGAAACGAGCATGCCGCTGATCGAAGCCGCGCGCCACCGGCTCGACGTGCGCCTGCCGCACGAACCCCTGACGCTGCATGCCGACGCCACCCGCATCACGCAGGTCGTCAGCAACCTGCTCAACAACGCGGCCAAGTACACGCCGCGCGGCGGCCACATCGTGCTGGCGGCGGAGCGCGACGGCGACCAGGCGCTGATCGCCGTGTCCGACAATGGCATCGGCATCCCGGCAGAGTCGATCGGCGAAGTCTTCCGGATGTTCACCCAGGTCGCCCACGCCGCCCAGCACGTGCCGGGCGGGCTCGGGATCGGCCTGTCGCTCGTGAAAAGCCTCGTCGAACTGCATGGCGGGACCATCCAGGCGGCCAGCGCAGGGCCGGGCCTGGGCAGCGTGTTCACCGTGCGCCTGCCGCTGGCGCGGCGCGGCGCCGGCGCCGACGCCGCGCCGGATACGCCCGAGGCCGACGCGGCCGCGATTCCCGCCCTGCGCCTGCTCGTCGTGGACGACAACCGCGACGCCGCCGACACGCTCGCCGCCCTGCTGTCCGTGATGGGCCACGACGTCGTGGTCGCGCACGACGGCCACCAGGCGCTGCGCATGCTGGACGGCCTGCATCCGGACGCCGTGTTCCTCGACATCGGCATGCCCGGCCTGTCCGGCTACGACGTGGCGCAGGCCGTGCGGCGCGACCCGCGCCACGACGGCACCGTGCTCGTCGCGCTCACGGGCTGGGGCGGCGCCGACGACCGTGCCCGCACCGCCGAAGCGGGCTTCGACGCCCATCTCACCAAGCCGGCGACGGTGACTGCGATCGAAGCCGTGCTGCGCGAGGTCGAAGCGCGCAGGTTCGCCTCACCAGCCGATGGCTAGCAGGCGCGCCGCCATCCGGGGCCAGCACAGCGCCGCGACTTCGTCCCGGTCGGCCCAGCGGTAGGCATCCATTTCCGGCGTCGGCGCGCCCGTCGCGTGGTGCGGATACATGCTCGTGCAATTCAGGTGCGCCAGGTCCGGCAGCGCCGCGCCCACGTCCACGCGGAACAGGTGCAGGACCTTGTCGCGCCGGTAGTCGAAGCGACCCAGGTCGCGGAAATCGTCGGCCGGGAACGCGAGGCCGGTCTCTTCCCGCAGCTCGCGCATGGCGGCGGCGAGCGGCGTTTCGCCCGGATCCAGCAAGCCCTTCGGGATGTCCCAGCGCGCCGTGTGCGTCACATGGCCCAGCAGCAGGCGGCCGCCGGCGTCCACGACGAGCGTGCCGCACGAAACGTCGACCGGTCGCGCCGTCTTCCTCATGGCAGCGTGCGCGCGGCCGCGGCCAGCGCCTGTTCCAGCGACTCCAGGCTGACCGGCTTGGTCAGGTGCTGGTCGAAGCCCGCTTCGTGCGATTGCGCCTGGTCGCTCTGCGCGCCCCAGCCGGTCAACGCGATGAGGACGATCTGGCGCACGCCCTGGCTCTTGCGGATCGCGCGCGCCACTTCGTAGCCGCTCATGCCGGGCAGGCCGATGTCGAGCAGGACGAGGTCGGGGCGCACGTCCAGCGCCAACTGCAGCCCTTGCGGACCGTCGCGCGCCACCGAGGTCGCGTGGCCGAGCGCTTCCAGCAGCGCGACGAGGCTGTCGGCCGCATCGGCATTGTCGTCGACCACGAGCACCCGCAGGGCCGCCGGCGGCCGCGCCCCGGAGGCGCCGTCCGCGCCCGCCGGCCGGGCGTGCGGCGAGCCGGGATGCAACGGCAGGCGCACGGTGAACGTGCTGCCGCAGTCGCGGCCGGCGGAGAACGCGCTCACGCGGCCGCCGTGCAGCTCGACGAGCCGGCGCACGAGCGACAGGCCGATCCCGAGTCCGCCCTGGGCCCGATCGAGGCTGCCGCGCACTTGCGTGAACATCTCGAACACGGAACCGATGGCATCAAGCGGGATGCCGATGCCGGTGTCGGACACGGCGACGACGGCGTGGCCATCCTCGCGCCAGGCCGCCAGTCCCACGCGGCCCCCGGCCGGCGTGTACTTGGCGGCGTTGTTGAGGAGGTTGGACAGCACCTGCACCATGCGCGTCACGTCCGCTTCGAGCGGCAGCGGTTCGTCGGGCAGCTCGACGTCCAGGCTGTGGCCGTGGCTGTCGATCAGCGCGGCGCTCGTTTCCAGCGCCATCTGCACGATCGCCTTGAGGTCGACGGCTTCCCGTTTGAGTTCGATCTTGCCGCGCGTGATGCGGGCGATGTCGAGCAGGTCGTCGACCAGGTGGATCAGGTGCCCCAGCTGGCGGTCCATCATCGCGTGCACGCGCGCGGCGGCTTGCGCGTCCGGCGGCGCCATGCGCAGCAGGTCGAGGCCCGTGCGGATCGGCGCCAGCGGGTTGCGCAGCTCGTGCGCCAGGGTGGCGAGGAATTCGCTCTTGCGGTGGTCCGCTTCCGACAGGTCGGCCGCGACGCGGCGCAGCTCGTCCTCGGCGCGCTTCTGGGCCGTGATGTCGCGTGTGATCGTCGCCAGGCCGATGTTGTGGCCGTCCGCGTCGCGCACGGCGAAGCCCTTGAAATAGACGGGGACCGGGGCGCTGCCGTCCGGCTGGTCGAGCCGCAGCTCGCCTTCCCACGCGGCGGCGTCGCCCGTGAGTCCCGCCATCACGTGGTCGCGCACGAACGGCCGGTCCTCGCGCGGAAAGAAGTCGATCATGCGCCACGCGGCGATATTGGTGCAGTCGTCCAGGCCGGCCATGCGCCGGCCCGCCGGATTCAGGTAGATGCCGCCGGCGTCGGACGTGAAGATGCCGATGAAGTCGGACGATTGCTCGGCCACGGCGGCCAGGCGGCGGATGCCCTCCTCGGCGCGGCGGCGGTCGGTCTCGTCGCGGAAGTACAGCGCCAGGCCGCCGGCATCCGCGTCCGGCCCCTCCATCGGAAACGAATTGATCTCGAACCAGCGGTTCTGGGCGTCGTCGTACGCCTCGATGCGGCTGCGCGTGCGCGCCAGCGCCGTGCGCCGCAGCGCCTGTTCCTGCGGGCTGCCGCGCATGCGCGCGAACAGGTCCCAGAACTGGGCGCCGACCAGTTCCTCGCGCTGCCGGCGGGTGACGGCTTCGGCGGCGGCGTTCGCGTACGTGATGCGCCAGCTGGGATCGAGGGCGATGAAACCTTCGCTCATGCTTTCCAGGATCGCGCGCGAACGGTGTTCCGCGGCCAGGCGCTCGGTCGCCTCGTGGCGCTGGCCGATCACGAGCGACGCCGTGTTGGCGAGCAGCGCCAGCGCCGACTCTTCCTCCGGGCCGGGCAGGCGCCGTTCGCGGTAGTACAAGGTGAACGTCCCCAGGACCGCGCCGGACGGGGCCAGGATCGGCAGCGCGCGCGCCGCGCGCAGGCCGTGCGTCCGGGCCAGCGCGCGGTGCTGCTGCCACAGCGGATCGGCGTCGATGTCGGCGCACACGATCGGCTCGCCGCGCCACGCGGCGCTGCCGGCCGCGGCGGCGACGGGGCCGACCGGGACGGCGTCGATCGCGTGCTGGAAGCCGGCCGCGAGCGACGGCGCCGCCGCGTGATGCAGGCGGCCGTCCGGCGCGGTGACCTGCACCGATGCCAGGGCCGCGCCGCCGCAATAGTCTTCCGCCGTGCGCGCCAGCACGTCCAGCACGTCGCCCAGCGGCGCGTCCGTGACCGCGAGTTCCAGGGCGCCGCGCTGCCCGACGGCGAGCAGGTTGGCGCGCGTGCGCTCGGTGACGTCCACGCCGTGCAGCAGGACGCCGGAAATGGCGCCGTGCGGATCGCGCAAGGCCATGCAGACGAAATCGAGGAAGTGCTCTTCCAGCCCGCCCGGCCCGGCGCCGGCGCCGTGCAGCAGCAGGCGCACATTGCTGCCCTCGACCGCCTCGCCGCTGGCGTAGACCCGGTCCAGCACGTCGGCGAAGCCTTGTCCCGCCAGTTCCGGCAGCGCGGCGCGCACGGGCAGCTGCGCGAGCGGCCGGCCGCCGGCCAGTTCCAGGTAGCGCTGGTTGGCCATCTCGATCACGTGGTCCGGGCCGCTCATCACGCACATGATGGCGGGGGCGCGGTGGAAGATGTCGCGCATCCGCTCGCTGGCCGCCTGCAGCTCGCGCAGCAGCCGCTCGCGCTCGGCCTCGGCCTGGAGCCGGTTTTCCTCGAGCTGCTGCTCGCTCTCGGCCAAACGCTCGGCGGCAAGCTTTTCCGTCGTCGCGTCGCGGATGATCTTGGCGAAGCCGACGTGCGCGCCCGCCTCGTCGCGCAGCGGCACCATCACGCCGTCGGCGTAGAAGCGCGTGCCGTCGCGCCGCACGTGCCAGCGGCGGTCCTCGGCACGGCCCTGTTCGAGGGCGCGCCGCGCTTCCTGTTCCGGCAGGCCGAGCGCCAGGTCGTCCGCCGTGAACAGCAGGTCGGCGCGGCGGCCGCGCACGGCGTCGAGGTCCCAGCCGGTGATCGCGGCGGCGCCGCCCTCCCATTCCGTGACGACGCGGTCGACGTCCGTGCCGATGAAGGCGTAGTCGCGGATATTGTCGAGGATGAGGCGCAGGCGGGCGTCGCGCGAGCGCAGCTGGGCGCGGTGGCGTTCTTCCTCGATGCGCGCCAGCTCCGCGTTCTTGCGGTACAGGTCGATGAACACGGCGACCTTGGCCCGCAGCACGACGGAATTGAACGGCTTCGTGAGGTAGTCGACGGCGCCCAGCGCGTATGCGCGCTCGAGCGGGAATTCGTCGGCGTCGCCGGCGGTCAAAAAGATGATCGGCAGGCTGTGCGTGCGCGGGTGCTCGCGGATCAGCTCGGCCAGCTCGAAGCCGTTCATCGTCGGCATGCGCACGTCCAGCAGCACGACGGCGAAATCGTGGGCGAGCACTTCGCGCAGCGCCGCCTCGCCCGACGTGACGGAGACCAGCGTCTGCCCCAGATCCGCCAGGATGGCTTCCAGCACCGCCAGGTTGGCCGGCTGGTCGTCGACGAGCAGGATCTTGGTGGTCTGGTCGGGGGCCATCGGTGTCCGGCGAAAGGATTGATGCAAATAATGCAATGTATTCCGGCCCCTGCCGAAAGTCAATTGTGCGCGGCGGGATGCCGCCCGCCCCCAAACTAGCGGCTGGCTTGCGACCGACCAGGAGTGTCGATGATCTTTTCCTTCCTGTCCCGAAAGGGGCATTTTTTCTTTCTAAACAATCCCTTCGAGAATTGGGCGGCGGCATTGGTCGTGACCGCCGCCACGGCGCTCGCCCTGGTGTTCGTGCGCGCCTTCGTGCTGCGCCGGCTGGAAACGGTGTCGCGCCGCACGGGCACGCGGCTGGACGATTTCGTCACGCGGATGCTGTCGCAGACCTATATGTTGTTCATCGTCGTGTTCGCCATGTACTGCGGCAGCTCGTTCCTCGAACTGACGGCCGGGCAGAACAAATTCGTCTCGCGCACCGCCATCGCCGCGCTGATGCTGCAGGCGGCCATCTGGGGCGACACGGGCCTGCGTGCCTGGCGCGACCAGTTCAGCGTCGGTCCCGTGGACGGCGAGCGGCGCGCGTCCAGCAGCGTGCTGTGCTTCATCTCGCGCTTGCTGCTGTGGCTGGTCGTCACCTTGATGATCCTCGACAATTTCGGGATCAATATCACGACCCTGGTGGCCAGCCTGGGCATCGGCGGTGTGGCCGTCGCGCTGGCGACGCAGAACATCCTCGGCGACCTGTTCGCCTCGCTGTCGATCATGCTGGACAAGCCGTTCGAGGTCGGCGACTTCATCATCGTGGGCGACGTGCTCGGGTCCGTCGAGCACATCGGCCTCAAGACGACGCGCGTGCGGGGACTGGGCGGCGAACAGGTCGTGTTCTCGAACGGCGAGCTGCTGAAAAGCCGCATCCACAACCACAAGCGCATGCAGACGCGGCGCGTCGCGTTCGTGCTGCGCGTGGCGTACGGCATGCCGGAGGACCTGCTGTGCCGCATCCCGCACATCATCCGCGACATCATCGCCAGCAAGCCGAACATCGATTTCGAGCGCGCCCACTTCTTCAGCTGGGGGCAATGGTCGCTCGACTTCGAAATCGTCTACCACTACCGCAGCCCCGACTACATCCTGCACATGGACGCCCAGCAAAACATATTCCTGGACATCTATCGCCGCTTTCAGCAGGAGGGCATCGAGTTCGCGCACCCGCTGTCGATCGTGCGGCTGGCCGACCCGAAGCTGGCCGACTCGATCCGCCGCAGCGGCGAGGCGCCGCCGCCGCCCGGGCCTTCGTTTCACTGAGTTGTTGCACCCAGTTGCCGGACTCATCCTACACGCCAGCCATAACGAGTCCTATTCATCTCGCATATCGTGCGGCTTACCATGACTTCATCCCTCGCGATCGGACGTCACCCGACGCCGATGCGGCAGAGGGTCAGCATTGCACGTAACCAACTCAAGGAGAACGATCATGGCATCGAACAACCAGCAAGGCGGTAACAAGGGCAACAACCAGAGCGGCGACACCAGCAACCGCGGCTTCGCGTCGATGGACCCGCAGAAACAGCGCGAAATCGCCTCCGAAGGCGGCAAGGCCTCGCACGCATCGGGCAATGCCCACGAGTTCACGTCGGAAGAAGCGCGCCGCGCGGGCTCGATGAGCCACAAGAACGACGGCAACAACCAGAGCGGCAGCAGCGGCAGCCAGCAGAGCGGCAGCCACACCCGGGGCGGCACGCCGGAGCAGCACGCGAAGGCGGGCTCGCAGAGCCACAAGAACGACGATAAGCGCTGATCGATAGCGTCTGCCCGGCCTGGCCGGGCTGTCGTCGACATCGAACCGCCGGCCTGGTCCGGCGGTTTTTTCATTTTCGTGACGCGTACAAAAAAATAGCCGCAGGGCTCATTCTTCCGTATTGACGAGCCCGTCTCCCTTCCGTGCCCGTCCAATTGTGCGGGGCGAAACGCATGAAGGGTGATATATTTTTGGCACTATATTTCACATTCCTACCGTTCTGTAACCGTAAGTCCACGGTGTTTACGCATGAACTTTAGGCTCGAGAAAGCGCATGCCGGGCAGCGCCTGCCGCGCCGGCAGAGATAAACACACAGGATACGCGCATGAAAAAAAATATTGCCATCGTCGGTGCTGGATTTTCCGGGGCTGTCATCGCCAATCAACTGGCCCATGCGGGCTACAACGTCGAGATCTTCGAAGCGCGCGACCATATCGCGGGCAATTGCCATTCGGAGCGCGACAGCGAAACAGGCGTCATGGTCCACGTCTATGGACCGCATATTTTCCACACCGATAACGAACGGGCCTGGGAATTCGTGAACCGTTTCTCCGAATTCAAGCCCTACGTGAACCGCGTCAAGGCAATCACGAACGGCCGCGTGTTCACCTTGCCGATCAACCTCCTGACCATCAACCAGTTCTTCGGCAAGACGTTCCGGCCGGCGGAAGCCCAGGCCTTCATCCAGTCGCTGGGCGACAAGTCGATCGAGAGTCCGGCCACGTTCGAGGAACAGGCGTTGCGCTTCGTCGGCCGCGAGCTGTACGAAGCCTTCTTCAAGACCTATACGATGAAGCAATGGGGGCTGCATCCGAGCGAACTGCCCGCCAGCATCCTGAAGCGCCTGCCCGTGCGCTTCAATTACGACGACAATTACTTCAACCACAAATACCAGGGCATGCCGGCGAACGGCTACACGGCGCTCGTGGAAAACGTCCTCAAGGTGCCCGGCATCACCGTGCACCTGGGCACGCGCTTCGATCCGTCTGCCAAGTCCGATTACGACCACGTGTTCTACAGCGGCCCGATCGACGCCTGGTTCAACCATGTGGAAGGCCGCCTGCCCTACCGCACCCTGGATTTCGAAGTGTTCCGCGACATCGGGGATTACCAGGGCAATGCCGTCATCAACTACTGCGACGATGCGAAGTCCTACACGCGCATCACGGAGCACAAGCATTTCTCGCCGTGGGAACAGCACGAGCGCACGGTCTGCTACATGGAATACAGCCGCCAGTGCGAGGAAAACGACACGCCGTATTATCCGATCCGCCAGGCGCGCGAAAAGGCGCAGCTGGAAAAATACGTGAACCTGGCGCGCAACGAGACCAACGTCACCTTCGTCGGCCGTCTCGGCACGTATCGCTACCTCGACATGGACGTCACGATCCACGAAGCCTTGCTGACCTCGGACAAATTCCTCGAGGCGGCGCGCGAGAAGGTGCGGATGCCCGCGTTCGCGATCGATCCGCTGGCCTGACGCGCCGCCGAAACGTCGCTCTGGCGAACGCCAGAGCCCAAGTTTGCATGCGTCGACATGCAACCAGCTTGGGCCCCTGCCTTCGCAGGGGCGACGGTGTTACTGCTTGCGTTCCAGGATGACCGTCGCGCCGCCGGCCGGCGCCAGCGTCAGGGTCAGGCCGCCCTTCGCCGTGACGTCCTGCTCGCGGCGCTTGACGTCGTTCGGCGTGGCGCCGTCTTCCCAGATCGTGGCACGGTAACGCCCGGCCGGCAGGAAGTCCAGGGCGACCTGCTTCGTCGTCGCGGCATCGTCCGCCGACATCGCGCCGACGTACCACGTCTTGCCGAGCCGGCGTGCGAGCACGATGTCCCGGCCCGGTTCGCCTGCCAGGTAACGGGTCTCGTCCCACGCCGTCGGGACGCGGCGGATGAAGTCGAAGCCGGGGGCGTCGCGGTAGGCGTCCGGATCGTCCGAGACCATCTGCAGGGGGCTGTCGTACACGACGTATTTCGCCAGTTCCTGGCCGCGGGTGTTCTGGGTGAACGGCAGCACGGCGCGCACCTGGAACGTGCCCGGGGTGCCGTTGCGGAAGCCGCCCGGCGTGTAATCCATCGGTCCGGCCAGCATGCGCGTGTACGGCAGCATCAGGTTGTGCTCCGGGGTGACGGTCTTCTTCATCTTGTCCCACTCGGCGCCCAGCACGCCTTCCTGCGTGATGAAGTTCGGATAGGTGCGTTCCAGGCCCGCCGGGATGTACGCCGCGTGCAGATCCAGCAGCAGGTGGCGCTTGGCCGTGCCGGCCGCGACGCGTTGATAAAAGTCGACCATGTCCTGGTCGTCGCGCCCCATGAAGTCGATCTTGACGCCCTTGATGCCCCAGCGCGCATAGGTGTCCAGGACCTCGTCCATGCGCGACTTCACGTGTTCCCAGTGGGCCCACAGGATCAGGCCGACGCCCTTGTCCTTCGCGTAGCGCACGAGCGCCGGCATGTCGATGCCTTCGGCCGCGCGGGTGATGTCCGTCGTCGGCAACGCGTCGCAGCAACCGCCGCTGCCCAGCGCCCAGCCGGCGTCGATCAGGTAGTACGGGAATCCGGAAGCGGCGGCGAAGTCGATGTAGCGGCGGTAAGCCGCCATGTCCGGCTTCATGCCCGCCAGCGGACCCGACCACCAGTCCCATGCCGCCTTGCCGGGTTTCACCCAGCTGAAATCGCCCTGCGGCGCCGGGTTCAGGTTGCCGACCAGGTTGGACGCGATCAGGTCGCCGGGCCGGTTGCCCAGCATGACGACGCGCCAGGCCGTGCGCAACCCGCCCTGCGACGCGTACACGGGCGCGGCACGGCCCGGTATGCCCGACAGCTGCACATGCAGGCCCGTGCCCTCGTGCCGCAACGACGCGCCGGTATAGCCGTCCAGGTAAGCCTGGGTGATCGCGAAGGTGGTGTTCCCCGACGGCATGGTGCACACGACGGGCACGTCGTAGCCCTGCTGGTCGGACAGCTCGGACAGCTTGTGACGCGTGAACTGCACCTCATGCGCGCCCTGCGCTTCCGAGATCAGGCATGCCGGATCGCCGGCCGGCACGAAGGCCGTCTTTTCGCCGCGCAGGCGCACCGGCGCGCTGCCCTCGATGCGGTAGCGGAACGCGACGCCGTCGTCGTAGGCGCGGACGTCGATGAGCAGGCGGCGGGCCGGGTCCGTCCGGTCGCGGAAGGCGAGCGTGGCGCCGCGGTAATGGTCACGCGCAACGGACGCCTTCGTGGCGACCAGGGGAATCTTGCGGTCCACGGCGGTCCTGCCGACCTTTTCCAGTTCGAGCGCGCCGAACTGGGGCGAACCGTCGAATTCGAGGCCCAGCGGCGAGTCGGCGATCACCGTTTCGCCGCCGCGCGTCACCGTGTAGCTGGCGCCGTCCGGCGCGATGCGGATCGCTGCCTTGCCGTCCGGCGAGGTCACCGTGACGGGGCCGGCGGGCGCGGCATGGGCCGCGCCGTTCAGGGCGGCCAGCATCGCCGCGGCCAATGTCAACATTCTCGTGTTCATGGGTTGTCTCTTCAGAAATCGATCTTGAAACTGGACGCGATCGCCGTCGGCAGGCTGGCCGGCAGGTCGATCACGAGCGCATCGTCCTGCTGCTGCCAGTGCAGCGCCGCGGTCGCGCCCAGCAGCGACACCGACTTGACCGGCCGCGTTTCCAGCCCGGCCCGCGCGCCCAGCGAGGCAATGCGTACCTGGCCCTTCGGCTCGCCCAGCGTGATGGCGTACAGCGCGCCGTTCTTGGTCGTGAAGCGGATGTCGCTCGCGGTGTAGGCGGCGTTTTCCTTGAAGGCGCCGGACTCCAGCTTCGTCGGGCCTTCGCCGAAGATCTTCCACGGCCGCGTGCCGTAGATGGCATCGCCGTTGACCTTCATCCAGGCAGCCATCTCGTCGAGGAAGGTGCGCGACTCGGGCGGCAGGCTGCCGTCCGGATACTGCACCACGTTGAGGAGCAGGTTGCCGTTCTTGCTGACGATGTCCGCCAGCATGTACACGACGTCCTGCGTCGTCTTGTACTTGTACCCCTCGCTGTAGAACCAGTCGCCCATCGACGTGTCGGTCTGCCACGGCAGCGGCTGGATGCCGTTCATGACGCCTCGTTCGACGTCCTGCACGCCGGCTTTCGGCAGGAATTCGCCGGAACCGAAGTTCTTGTGGTTGTACACGGCTTCGAGCTTGCCGTGGTGGGTCTTGATGTTGTCGTTATAGAAGTTGGCGAGCAGGGTCCTGCCGGTCAGGCCGAACGGGATGCCGCCGTCCGAGTACAGCAAATCCGGCTTGTAGTGCGTGACCAGATCGGTGATGCGATTGAACCACTCCTGGTGGAACGCGGTGTTCTTCGTGTACCACTTCGCGCCGGGGCCGAAGATTTCGTCGTGCGGCGTGTGGTACAGGTCCTGGTATTTCGGATCGGCGCCGTCGTACGGCACGCCGAGCTCCGGGAAGACTTCGTCGTGCCCGTGGCTCGTGCCGAACCAGCCGTAGCTGGCGCCCAGGTGCTCGGACACGCCGAAACGCAGGCCGGCCTTGCGGGCCGCCTTTTCCCAGGCGCCGACGATATCGCGGTGCGGCCCCATCTTGACGGCGTTCCAGCGGTGGTATTTCGAATCCCACAGGTCGAAATTGTCGTGGTGGACGCCCATGCTGACGAAATACTTGGCGCCAGCCTTGGCGTACAGGGCCATCAGGGCGTCCGGATCGAATTTTTCCGCCTTCCACAAGGGGATGATGTCCTTGTAGCCGAACTTGCTCGGGTGGCCATAATGCTTGAGGTGATGCTCGTACTGCGGCGTGCCGTAGATGTACATATTGCGCGCATACCAGTCGCCGGCGCGCGGCACGGACTGCGGTCCCCAGTGCGCCCAGATGCCGAACTTGGCATCGCGGAACCATTCGGGGGTTTCGTACTTATTCAGCGACGCCGGGTCGGCGGTGAACGGGCCGGCGATATGCGTGAGCTTGACGGGCGGGCCGGCCTTGTCGGCGGCGTGGGCCAGCGGGTTGCAAAGCAAGCCGCAAAGGGCCAAGGCGGAGGTGAGCGCAAGACGGGACATGAGGTCTCCAGGGTTTTTAATTTATAATGTACTTTCCGAATTATAAATGCACCCTTAGAGCCCGGCAACACGTTTCCGCGACCGGGCCCCGAACCTACCCGCGGGGCAGCCCCGCCATCGTCATTCCGTCCGTGTGACCATCACCGTCTTCCCGCCTTCCAGCGGCAGCTCGTAGCTGCGCTCACCCACCTGGCGGATCGTGCCGGCGTCGGCGTGCGGCGGCGTCGTGCTCGTGAAGCGCAGCACGCCCTGCCCCGCGGCCGCCGTCACCTCGATCCGTCTGGTGTCGGCGTACACGGCGATGTCGCCGTGCGGCGTCGGCACCTTCCCTTCGATCCATTGCAGGCCGCCCAGGGCGGGCGCCACGACGTAGGCCGCGTATCCCGGCTGCGTCGGCCGCACGCCGAGATAGTATTTGCCGAGCAGGTACAAAGGACTCGCGCCCCACGCGTGGCACAGGCTCTTGCCGAACGGCTTGCCGTACATGGCGTAGCGCGCGGCACCCTGCTCGTTGGGGTCGTACTGCTCCCAGAAGCACGTGGCTCCGGCACGCAGCATGCCGCCCCAGTAATCCTTGATCTGGCCCGTGACATAGGCCTGTTCTCCGCTTTCCGCCAGGGCCGCCAGTTCGTAGAACCGCATGTACGGGGTCGTGATCTTGGGCACCTTGTCGCTCATGAGCACGTCCCGGCGGATCGCGGCCGCCTGCCTGTCGTCCAGGTAGCCGAACAGCAGCGCGAACATGTTCGGATGGCGCGTGACGAGGGGATTCAACCGGCCGTCCTTGCGGGCGTGGACGAACACCTGGCGCCGCGGGTCCCAGAACGTCGCCATGATCTTCGCCTTGAGGTCCGTCGCCAGGCGGCGGTAGGTGGCGGCCTTCGCGTCGTCGTGCACGAGCGTCGCGCAATCGGCCATCGCGTCCAGGCTGCGCGCGAACAAGAGCTGGATGACGGCCAGCTCGCCATCCTTCGGCATGTCGGCCCAGTCGACGAAGACCCAGTCGCCCGGCAGGCCTGCCAGCATGCCGTCGGCGTCGCGCCGTCCCAGCACGAAATCCATCAGCGTCACCATGCGCGGGTAGATGCTTTTCACGAAGTCGGCGTCGGCCGTGTACTGGTAATAGTCGCGGATGCTGATGAACCAGTACAGCGAATAGTCCAGGATCGTGTTGATGTGCATGTCGACCGGGTCGGCGCCCCGCAGCGCCCACGTGGTCCGCTTGACGGTATCGGCGTCGAAGAACGCGTAATAATTCATCAGATAGGCCTGGACGGCGTCGCCGGACCAGACCCAATGGTCGCGCTTGATGCCGTCGGTGAAGAATTCGCGCGTGTTCAATGCCAGCGTGCGCTGCGCCACGTCCCAGATGCGGTTCAATTCTTCGTCCGAACTGTGGAACGTGCCGCGGTGCGCGAGCGGCAGGTATTCGTACCGCAGGGACACGTCTCCGACGCTCACGTCCCCATCCGCCTGGATGTTCACGTAGCGCAGCGCGCGCGACGTCGGGGCCGTGACGTCGCCGTGGGCGGCATCGATCGTGACCGTGTCCAGGGTCTCGGCGCCCGCCGCCGACAGCGCTTCCTCGCGCGATTCGCCGTAGGTCAAGGTCACGCGGCCGCTGCCGCTGACGTTCCTGAGCTTGACGAAGCCGATCGTCTCGCGGCCGAAGTCGACGAGGATGGAGCGCCCTGCCCGCTGCACGCTGACGGGCTGCACGTCGCGCGTGGGCAACCGGAAGCGGGACGGCGCCTGCGCGGCCGTGTCGAGATTCCAGCGGGCGGCGTGGACGGTCGAGGCCACGTTCGGCCGCGGGCCGACGGTCCACCCGTCGTCGGAGCGGATCGTCCGGCCCAGCACGTACACGGCCGGCGGCGACACGGCATTGTAGACCTGGATGTTGAGCGCATGCTTGCCGGCGGGGACGTGGATGTGGCGCTGGTCGCCGTGGACGAAGCGCCCGTCGATGGCGACGTTGTACGTGCCTTCGACGGTGACGTCGACGTCTTCCGGCGCCGCCAGGTCCACCTGGCGCATGAAGTTGACCTGCGGTTGATGGCTGTACAGGCGCCAGAACGGCGGCCAGGCGACGTCGCGTTCGACGCGCTGGACCTGCATCTTGTTGCTCAGCCAGATTTCGAAGTCGCCCGGATACCAGATCCAGGTCGCCGTGCCTTGCGCGCCCGCGCGGCCGCACACGAGGGCGAGCAGGAGCGTGATGAAGAGTGTAGGGATTCGCATCGCGCGATTGTATCGATAACAATCGCGCGCAGCGGGAAATGCCGAAAATAATCAGCGGGTTGCGTCTTTTCTTGCGCAATTAACGTGATGCATCACGGCGACGACAGCGCCCGCACCTGGCGGCGCGGGACGCTTCGCCGGCGGGCGGCTGGACTCAGCCGGCCGCCTTCGCCATGCCGTCCTTCGGCGGCGTCATGCGCGCGGCCAGCGCCGCGATCGGCAGCGGGTTCACGTTCTCGGCATTGACGACGTCGTCGAAGTCCGCCTCTTCCGCGCGGGCGATGAAGCGCTGCGCCTTGTTGCTGGGCGCGGTGGTCTGGATCAACTCGTGCATCTTCGCCGCCGTCTTGTGCCAGGACGTGTTCGCGACGATGGCGCGCATGCGCTCCGTCAGCGCCGCTTGCTGCGCCGGGGTCATCGCCAGCATGCGTTCGCAGGCGGCGATGAATTTGTCCGGCGTGTCGGCGATGGCGACGACGTCGCCGTACGGCACCTTCACGTCCGTGATCGGGGTGCTGACGGACGGCAGTTCGGCCGCCATGTACTCCAGCACCTTGGTCGGGCTGATGAACCTGGTCGATTCGTTCAGCGCGAACGGCAGCAGGCAGACGTCCCAGCCGGCGAGGAATTGCGGCAGCTGCTCGTACGTGCGCTGTCCCATGTAGTGGATGTTGTGCGCGCGCGGCAAGTTGGCCGGGTCGATCTTGACCACGGGGCCCACGAGCACGATCTGCCATTCCGGGCGCGCCGCGGCCACCTGGCGCACGAGCTCCGTGTCGAAGCGTTCGTCGATGACGCCGTAGAAACCGAGGCGCGGGCGCGCCAGGTGTTCCTGCTCCGGGTGGCTGTAGCCGCGGTCCAGCGCCTGCTGGAAGTGCCTGGCGTCGACGCTGCTCGAGAAGCAGTGCGCGTTGGCGTGGCGCTCGCGCTTGGACTGGTACAGGCTCGGGCCGCCCGTGAAGCACAGGTCGGCGATGTTCAGCAGCGCATTTTCGCGCTGCAGCAGCTGCTTGGGGGCGTTCTTGAAGGCCGCCAGTTCGTCCATGCAGTCGTAGATGACGAGCGCCGGGTCGAAGCCTTGCAGCAGCGGCAGGGCCATCGGCGTGTAGAACCAGACGACGGGACGTTCGCCTTCCGGGACGAGGTCCGCCAGCAGCGTCTGCAGCGTGGGGATCTGGTCGTCGTGGAAGCCGGCTGCCTGGATGCCGGTATGCGGCTGGCACACCGTGATGTTCGGCGCGACGGCCGTCTTCTTCAGGTGCGCCTGCCCCGCGTCGTACACCGGTTCCTCGACAAACAGGATCCGGTAGTGTTCCGCCAGGCGAGTCATGAGGTGCTGGGGGCGCTGGAAGACGAAGTCCCAGCGCAGATGGCAAAACACGATCAGGGTCGGCATGTTGATTTCCTTTCGCCTTGGGGCGTTCTAGTTGATCTGGATTCAAGGTCCGCCACGGATGCGCCGATGCTTGAACAACACCGACAGATCAAGTGCCGGACCAGTGAATCGTATCATGCAAAATTCTTAATATTTTCATTTATGCATTGCAATATTGGCATGAGGAAATGTGTCGAACGGAATACGGTCCGGGTCTCCCTAGGAGAGCTCGTCAGAGTGCTCAACCATGTAGGTTCCCTCCTACGCGGACGCAAGAAAATACACTACGAAGTCGCCTCATCTACGCTTGCGCGGCGCCGCGGCTCAGGCCGAAAGATAGGGTTCCGCGTCTTCCGGTTCGCCGCCCGCGTCGAACCCGCGGGCCAGCAGCACGCCGTCCAGGCCGGCCGTGCCCAGCGCGTCGCACAGGTCGGCCAGCTCGGTTTCCAGGTCGGCGGCCAGGTCCAGCGGCTTGTCGACGGTGGCGAGCGGCGCGCCGCCGTCCAGCGGGTACAGGTTGACGCGCAGCACCGGCTCGCCGTTCGCCTCGACCGGCGCGACGACGGCCTTGATGCGTTCGGGCGCGCGCTGTTGCTCGTCCAGGCGCTGATTGATTTCGGCCAGGGTGGCCAGCATGGCCAGCTCGGCCACACCCTGCTCCTTGGCGCCGAAGAACAGGTCCTGGTACAGGAAGTTCAGCTCGACGTCGCCCGGGTGGCTCGACAGGCAGCGCTGCAGCAGCGGCGCGACGCTGCCGGCCCACATGCGATAGCGCGCCATCCGGCCCTCGAAATAGGCGTCCGCGGCCGCCTCGTCGGCGGGCACATGGTAAAACGGGTCGCCGGCCGCCTTCAGCGCGAAGCCGAGCAGGAAGCGCAATTCCATCGCCTCGTCGTCCGGCTCGTAGTCGCCGCCGATCCAGGGCCGCATGCTCGCTTCGATGGCGGGCGTGGGCACGAGCTTGCGCGAACGCAGCGCCTGCGCGGCTTCCCGCAGCATCTCCTGCAGGTCGCTGTAGCGGATGCGGTCGACGGCGTCCAGGTCGTACACGTGGCGCACGAGGACGATCCGGGTGCCCGCGCTGGCCAAGCCGGCCTGGCGGAAGCTGTCCATCAGGGCTTCGAAATCGGCGTCGTCGCGGAACACCTCGTCCTGGTCGATCCCGCCGGTGCTGTGCACGAACAGCGGAATCATGAAGGCGTCGATCTCGAGTTCCGCGTCATCGTCGCCCCGTACGTGCAACGTCGCGGCTTCTTCCTCGACGCGCTCGCGCAGCAACCGGCAGCAATCGGCGTCCGTGTAGCGGGCCACTTCGATGGCGCCGACGAGCACGTCGTCGTGCTTGCGCCGCAGCAGGCGCCGGATCAGCACCGTCAAGTCTTGCCGCCGGGCGGAGAGCTGGGCCGCGTCGGCGGACTCGCGCTCGGTGATCTCGAGCGCCAGGTCGACGAGATTCTGGGCCAGTTCGTCGGGCTCCGCTTCCGCCGGCTTGGCCGGCTTGCCGGGTTTCCTCCCTTTGCGGATGGGTTGGGCCGACGGGCCCTTGGCCGGGCGCTTGTTGTTGGGCATGGCTGACTTCATAAGAGTGGACAAGTCGCCATGGTAGCAAATCGGTCGCGCGGCACCCAAACGCCCGCGCGCCCAAAAAGCGCCCTCAGCGGGCGGGCCGCACGTCGATGTGCGTCGTGAAGAATTCCGGCCGCAGCTTGCGGGTGATCTCGAGCACCGGCATCACGTGGTCGAGGTGTTCGCGCATGGCGGCGACGGCGCGGGCCGGGTCGCGCGCCTCGACGGCGTCGACGACGGCCCGGTGCTCTTCCAGCACCCCGGCCATGCGGCCTTCCAGCGGCAGCGTGAGCTGTCGGTAGCGGTCCATCTGCGTCTTGGCCTGCTGGATGATCGGCCACACGCCCGGATAGCCCGACAGCTCGGTCAGCAGCGCGTGGAAGCGCTCGTCCGTGCGGTGGAAGGTGGCGAAGTCGTTGGCGGTGATGGCGGCTTCCTGCTCGGCCAGGATCGCGCGCAGGCGCGCCACGTCCTCCGGGCCGACCCGCCCCGCCGCCTTTTCGATGATCGCCGTCTCCAGCGCGTGGCGCACGAGGTTGGCTTCCTCCAGCGCGTCCAGCGGGATGCGGGCGACGAACGTGCCCGAGCGCGGCACGATCTCGATCAGGCCTTCGTCGGCCAGGCGCTGCACGGCCTCGTGCACGGGGGTGCGGCTCGTGCCGAATTCCTCGGCGATGTCGCGCTCCACGACGCGCGCGCCCGGCAGCATGTTCATTTCGACGATCCGCCGGCGCAGGCACAGGTAGACGCGGCGCGACGCGCTCATGCCGCTCTCGGCGTCGATCTCGGGAATGGGTGGAGGTTGCGTGTTCATGGTCGGAAGTGTAGCGAAACTCGGTCGTGCCGTGGGCCGCGTTCAGTCGCGCGGCATCGCGTCGCGGGGGATGATCGCGCCGCGGTGGCGGATGACGGTCCCGGCCAGGCGGTGCCCGGCGCGCGCCGCGTCCTCCGGGCCTTTGCCGGACAGCCTGGCCGCCATGTAGGCCGCGCCGAACGAATCGCCGGCCGCGGTCGTGTCGACCACGTCCTTCACGGGCGCCGGCGCCACCTCGTGCAGGCGCCCGTCGTGCCAGACGACGCACGGCGCGGCGCCGCACTTGACGACCACTTCGCCCACGCCCAGCGTGCGCGTGCGTTCGACCACGCCGGCGGCGTCGGCCGGGCCGTACAGCGCGACCTCGTCGTCCAGCGTGAGCAGCGCGATGTCCGCGTGCGCGAGCGCGCGGCCGTAGACGTCCCGCGCCGTCTCCGCGTCCTCCCACAGGCGCGGACGGTAGTTGTTGTCGAAGACGACGGTGCCGCCGGCCGCGCGGCACCGGGCCAGCGTTGCGATCAGAAGGTCGCGGTCGGCGGGCGACAGGATCGCCAGGCTGATGCCCGACAAATAGACCATGCGCGCTTCGGCCAGTTGCGCGAGCACGCGGCCGGCGTCCGGCGCTTCCAGCCAGTGACGCGCGGCCGAGTCGCGGCGCCAGTAGTGAAAGCGGCGTTCGCCGTCCGGGTCCGTCTCGATCATGTAGATGCCCGGCAGCCGGTCCGGCAGGCGCTGCACGCAGTCCGTGGCGATGCCTTCGCGCTCCCACGCGGCCAGCATCTCGGCCGACATGCCGTCCGTGCCGAGTCCCGTCACGTACGCGACCTGGGCGAGTGCCGGATCGAGCAGGCGCGCCATGTACACGGCCGTGTTCAGGGTGTCGCCGCCGAAGCGGTAATCCATCGCGGGGTGCTCGCCTTGCGCACTCTTCTGCAGTTCGATCATGCATTCGCCGATCGCGTAGACGGTGTGTGCTGCCATCGTATGTCCTTGTCGTGCGTGTGGGTTGTCTGGGCCGCAGAGTTTACCGGATGTCGGCCGCGGCCGGGGCATCCGTTTGCAGGGCGGGCCGCGGACCGTTCGTGCGGACCATGGTCCAGACGACGATCGCCGCCAGCAGGTCGAACACGGCCAGCACGACGAACATCGGGCTGTACCCCACGTGCGTGACCACGATGCCGAACAACAGCGTGAACAGCGTCGCCCCCAGGTAGCCGGACATGCCGGCGAGACCCGTCGCCGTCGCCACCTCGTGCTTGCCGAAGACGTCCGACGTGATCGCGTACAGCGCGCCGGACAAGGTCTGGTGCGCGAACCCGCCGACGCACAGCAGCGCGATCGCGGCATAGGGACTCGCCACCAGGCCGATGCAGCCCGGCCCGATCATGCACAGCGAGCCGAATGCCATCACCCACTTGCGCGAGGCGAACAGCGACACCTTCATGTGCCGGTGCACGAACGGCGACAGATAGCCGCCCAGCACGCAGCCGATGTCCGCCGCGAGGAACGGCAGCCACGCGAACGCGGCGATCTCCTTCAGGTCCATGTGCCGCTCCGTCGCCATGTACAGCGGGATCCACGCGTTGAACGTCTGCCAGGCCGGCTCGGACAGGAAGCGCGGGATCGCGATCGACCAGAAATTCCGGCTGCGCACGATGTCGCGCCACGACGCCTTAGCCGCGCCGTCCTGGTGCCTGGCTTCCTGGCCGGCGAGGATGTAGTCGCGCTCCGCGTCCGACAGCAGCTTCTGGTCGCGCGGGTGCTTGTAGAACACCATCCACAGCAGGGTCCACGCGGCGCCCAGCACGCCGACGATGACGAACGCCCACTGCCAGCCCGCGTGCAGGATCGCCCACACGACCAGCGGCGGCGCGCACAGTGCGCCGATCGACGAGCCGATGTTGAACCAGCCGATGGCGACCGAGCGCTCCCTGGCGGGAAACCATTCCGTCGTCGCTTTCACCCCGGCCGGGATGCCGGCCGCCTCCGTCAGGCCCAGCAGGCCGCGGAAGAACGCCATGCTCTGCCAGCCGGACGCCAGCGCGGCACCGGCGCAGGCCAGCGACCACGCGAACGCGAACACGGCGAAGCCGATCTTGGTGCCGGTCGCGTCCAGCACGAAGCCGGCGACCGGCTGCATGACGGCGTAGCAGATCTGCCACGCGACGACGATGTACGAATACTGCTTCGTGTCGATGTGCAGGTCGGCCATCATGGTCGGCGCCGCGACGGACAACGTGTTGCGGGCCAGGTAGTTGACGATCAGGCCGAGCGTGACCAGCCCGACCATCCACCAGCGCATGCCTTTCGGCTTGTTCATGCTTGTCTCCTGCTTGATGGCGCCCGCCATTCGGGCGCGCACGGTCCCGGGCCGTCGGGCGCGGCGCGCCCTCGGCCTTCTTCTGTCGATTGATACTTCTCGGATTACTTCAGCAGCGCGCGGATGCCCTGCCCTTCGATGCCCTGCAAGTCGGCGGCCAGTTGCGCGGCCAGTCCCGGCACGCCGTTCAGGTCCCGGCCCCACAGTGCCGCGTTCGCGAGCCAGCCGCGGGCCAGGTCGTCCAGCGTCCAGGCGCCCGTGCCGACCTTGTCCCAGCCGGCGCGGAACCACGCGAGCGTGGCCGCATCGTCGGCGAGGTCGATCACGCCGCCGCGGTACAGCACCATCGTCGCGGCCATGGCCAGCACGAGGCGGCGCGGCAGACGGCCGTCGTGCAGTTCCGCGAAGCGCAGCAGCTGCGGCATGACGCGCGCGGCGAACTTGCTCCAGCTGTTCAGCGCGATCGATGCGAGCCGGTGGTAGATCGCCGGGTTGCGGAAGCGAAGCAGCACGTCGGCGGCAAACGCTTCCAGCTCCGCACGGTCCATCTCCAGCGCCGGGATGATCTCCTCGGCGATGGCGGCGCGCAGGAAGGCGCCCACTTGTTCGTCGTCGACGGCCGGGCCGACGGCTTCCAGGCCGGCCAGCAGGGCGACCGGCACGAGGGTCGTGTGGCCGCCGTTCAGGATGCCGACCTTGCGCTTCTTGTACGGCGTGATGTCGTCGACGAGCTTCACGTTCAAGCCGCTGCCCGCCAGCTTGAGTTCGGCGCCGACCGAGGCCGGGCCCTGGATCACGAACAGGTAGTAATATTCGGCCGCCACGAGGAACGGGTCGGCATAGCCCAGTTCCTGCTCGATCTGCGCGGCGTCCGCGGACGGGTAGCCGGTGACGATGCGGTCGACGAGCGTGTTGCAGAACGTGCAGGCGTCGCCGATCCAGGCCGCGAAGCCGGCCGGCAGCTCCCACAGGCGCGCGTAATGCAGCACGGCGTTCTTCAGCGCGTCGCCGTTCTTGTCGATCAGTTCGCACGGCAGCAGGATCAGGCCCTTGTCCTGCGCCCCGTCGAATGCCAGGTAGCGCGCGAACAGCAACTGCGTGAGCTTGGCGGGGAACGTGAACGGCGGCGCGTCGGCCTGGCGGTCGGTGTCGTTGGTCGTGATGCCCGCTTCCGTCGTGTTCGAGACGACGAAGCGCAGGTCCGGATTGCCGGCTTGGGCGAGGTAGTCGCCGTACATCGTGGACGGGTCGATCTCGCGCTGCACGCATTCGACCTTGCGGTAGGCCTTGACGGGCTGGCCCGCTTCGTCCAGGCCGCGCACGAGGACGGTGAACAGGCCGTCCTGCACGTCCAGCAGCGGCGCGCTCGAGCCGCCGCGCGGGCGCACGACGACGACGCCGGCGTCGAGGCCCGTGCGTTCGTTGAGCAGGTCGATTTGCCAGTCGAAGAAGCCGCGCATGAAGTTGCCCTGGCCGAACTGGAGGATCTTGACGGGCAGCGCGAACGGGGCGGTGCGGCGGAGTTGGTTCATGGTCGGTCTTTCTTTACAGTGAAATATCGCGTTTCCAGAAGATGAAATCGTACTGCTGCAGGCGGTCGGCCTTGCATTTGTACTTGCCGGCGGCAGTGTCCACCACCATGGCGAACAGGCCTTTCGCCACGTCCGGCAGCGGCTCGCCTTCGATGATCGGGCCGCAGTCGTAGTCGATCAGGTCCGAAAGCTTCGCCGCCACGCGGCTGTTGCTGGAGATTTTCAGCACGGGCACGATCGGATTGCCGGTCGGCGTGCCGAGGCCCGTCGAGAACAGCACGACGTTCGCGCCCGAGGCCACCATGCCGGTGACGGATTCGACGTCGCCGCCCGGGGTGCACAGCAGCGCGAGGCCCTGCTTGTCGGTCTGCTCGCCGTAGTCGAGCACCGAGACGATCGGCGACGTGCCGCCCTTCTTCGCGGCGCCCGCCGATTTCATCGCGTCCGTGATCAGGCCGTCGCGGATGTTGCCGGGGCTCGGGTTGTCGGCGAAATGCGTGCCGACGGCCAGCGCGCGCTGTTCGAAGTCGCGCATCATGCCGAGGAAGCGGCGCTTGTCGTCGTCCTCGACGCAGCGCTCGATCAGGCTCGCTTCCACGCCGCACAGTTCCGGGAACTCGGCCAGGATCGACGAGCCGCCCACCGCGACGACCATGTCCGAGACATAGCCCATCGCCGGGTTGGCGGAGATGCCCGAGAAGCCGTCCGAGCCGCCGCACTTGACGCCGATCTTCAGGTGCGACAGCGGCACCGGCCGGCGCTGCACCTTGTTCGCTTCCTTCAGGTGCGCCAGCGTGTCCTGCAGCACCGCCTTCATCATCTTGTCTTCGCTGTCCCACTGCTGCTGCTCGTAGATCAGCACGGGCTTGTCGTAGTTCGGGTTCTGCTTGGCGAGGGCGTCCTTGAACATGGCGATCTGCGCGTTCTGGCAGCCCAGCGAGAACACGGTGATGCCGGCCACGTTCGGGTGGTCGGCGTAGGCGGACAGGATCTTGCACAGCGAGCGCGCATCCGCGCGGGTGCCGCCGCAGCCGCCGTTGTGCGTGATGATGCGCACGCCGTCCACGTTCGGGAACGGCCGCACGACCGGCTTGGGTGTCTCCATGTCCTCGCCCAGCAGCTGGAACGTGAGCGAGGCGAGATCGTTGGTCGAATAGCCCAGCGGGCCCTCGAGGGCATTGCGCAGGTGCTCGACGTTGCGGTTCTCGCAGAACACGAGCGGGAAGATCAGCCAGTAGTTCGCCGTGCCCACGCGGCCGTCCGCGCGCACGACGCCGTCGAACGTCGTTCCCTGCAGGTCCGACACGTCCGGCGGGGTCCAGGTGTAAGGCTTGCTTTCGCCGATCTCGACCTCCGACGCGTAATGCGCCAGGTTGTCGGTCGTGACGGCCTCGCCCTTGCGAATGGGCTGCGTGGCCTTGCCGACGACGACGCCGTACATCGTCAGCAGGTCGCCTTCGGCGAAGGCGCGGCGCGCCAGCTTGTGCTTGGTCTTGACCTTTGTTCCGACGAGGATGCTCTCCCCGTTCCACGTCACGACATCACCCGGCGCCAGGTCGGTCAGGGCGACCAGCATGCTGTCGTCCGGGTGAATGCAGATTACTTTTTGCATGTTTGCCCAATCAGAGCTTGAAATAGTTCTTGGCGTTTTCGTAGCAGATGCCGCGCACGATGGTCGCCAGCGCATCGTAGTCTTCCGGGTATTCGCCGGCGGCGACCCATTCGCCCAGCTGGCGGCACACGAGGCGGCGGAAGTAGTCGTGGCGCGGATAGGAGGCGAAGCTGCGCGAGTCGGTCACCATGCCGACGAAGATGCCCAGCACGGAATGGTTGCCGAAGGCGAGGATCTGGTTCAGGTTGCCGAGCTTGTGGTCGTTGAACCACCAGGCCGGGCCGAACTGCACCTTGCCGGCCACGCTGCCGTCCTGGAAATTACCGATCATCGTCGACAGCACTTCGTTCATCGCGGGGTTCAGGTTGAACAACATCGTCTTCGGCAACTGCTTGTTCGCGTCCAGCGCGGACAGCAGCGCCACCAGGCCGTTACTGGTCGTCATGTCCGAGATCGAATCGAAACCGGTGTCCGGGCCCAGGGTTTCCAGCATACGCTGGTTATTGTTGCGCATGGCGCCGATGTGGAAGCACATCGTCCAGTCGAACTTTGCGTAGACGGCGCCGATCGCCTCCAGCAGGCCGCGCAAATATTGCGCCTGTTCGAGGTCGCCCAGCAGCTCGCCCTTCATCCGTTTCGCGAACAGGCCTTCCAGCTGGCCGGCCGTCGCGGCGACGGTGGGCAGCGGAATGTCGATCGCGTGGTCCGAAATACGGCCGCCGCGCGCATGGAAGTATTCCACACGGTTGGCCAGCGCGGCGATCAACGACGTGAACGAATCGATCTTCACGCCCGCCACGTCGGCCAGGCGCGCGACGTACTCGGCGAAGCCCGGGTTATTGATGCGCATGGCCTTGTCCGGACGGTAGGCCGGCAGCACGCGGGTCTTCAGGCTGGAGCGCGCGATTTCCGCGTGCTGCAGCAGGTCGTCGGCCGGGTCGTCCGTCGTGCAGGCGATTTCCACCTTGGCCTGCTCCAGGAAGGTCCACGTGTCCATGCCGGCCAGCTTCGCATTCGCCTGCTCCCAGATCGCCTCGGCGTTCTTTTCGTTGATGACCAGGTCGATGCCGAAGATGCGGCGCAGCTCCAGGTGGCTCCAGTGGTAGATCGGGTTGCCGATCGCGAGCGGCAGCACCTTGCAGAAGGCCAGGAATTTTTCCTTGTCCGAGCGGTCGCCCGTGCAATACTCCTCCGGCACGCCCGCCGTGCGCATCAGGCGCCATTTGTAGTGGTCGCCGCCCAGCCACAGCTCGGCGATGTTGCGGAAGGTCTTGCGCTCGGCGATCTCGCCCTGCTGCAGGTGCGAATGGTAGTCGATGACCGGCAGGCCGGCGGCGACGTCGTGGTACAGCTTGCGGGCCACGTCGGTGGTGAGGAGGAAGTCCTGGTCCATGAAGGCGGTCATGTCGTGTAGCTCCTAGGTAGCGGTTCTGATATATCAGAATGGTAGGCCTAATATATTACCAGCGCAAGGACTTTGTGGCTTCGCCGGGCCCGGCGCGAATGGTATGCTTCGCCCACCGGCCGGTGATGCAGGGATGCAACGCCTGCGGCCATCACGACAACAAGGAGCCACAGAATGCTCGAATCCCTATTCAAATTGCGCCAGAGCGGCACCAACACGCGCACGGAGATCCAGGCCGGCGTCACCACGTTCCTGACGATGGCCTACATCATCTTCGTCAACCCCACGATCCTCGGCGACGCCGGCATGCCCAAGGATGCCGTGTTCGTCGCCACCTGCCTCGTGGCCGCGCTGGGCAGCCTGGTGATGGGGCTGTACGCGAACTATCCGATCGCGATGGCGCCCGGCATGGGCCTGAACGCCTACTTCGCCTACGCCGTCGTGCTGGGCACGAAGGTGCCCTGGCAGGCGGCGCTGGGCGCCGTGTTCGTGTCGGGCTGCCTGTTCATCCTCGTCTCCGTGTTCGGCCTGCGCGCGCTGATCGTCAACGGCATCTCGCGCTCGCTGCGCGTGGCCATCACGGTCGGCCTGGGCATGTTCCTCGCGCTCATCGCCTTCAAGAGCGCCGGCATCGTCGTGGCCAGTCCGGCGACCCTCGTGCAGGCGGGCGACCTGCACAAGCCGGAGGCCATCATGGCCGTCTTCGGCTTCCTGCTGATCGTCACCCTGGACCGCCTGAAGGTGCGCGGCGCGATCCTGATCGGCATCGTCGCGGTGACCATCCTCTCCTTCTTCTTCGGCGGGAACACGTTCCACGGCCTCGTGTCGGCGCCGCCGTCGATCGCGCCGACCTTCATGCACCTGGACGTCAAGGGCGCTTTCGGCGTCGGCATCCTGAACGTGGTGCTCGTGTTCTTCCTCGTGGAGTTGTTCGACGCGACCGGCACGCTGATGGGCGTCGCCAGCCGCGCGGGCCTGCTCGTGGAAGGCAAGATGGAACGCCTGAACAAGGCGCTGCTGGCCGACAGCGCGGCCATCGTCGCCGGGTCCATGCTGGGCACGTCGAGCACGACGGCCTATATCGAAAGCGCGGCCGGCGTGCAAGCCGGCGGCCGCACGGGCCTGACGGCGCTGACGGTGGCCGTCCTGTTCCTCGCCTGCCTGTTCATCGCCCCGCTGGCCGGCGTGGTGCCGGCCTACGCGACGGCGCCCGCGCTGCTGTTCGTCGCCTGCCTGATGCTGCGCGACCTCGGCGACATCGAGTGGAACGACACGACGGAGGCCGTACCGGCCGCCATCACCGCGCTCGTGATCCCGTTCACGTACTCGATCGCGGAAGGCATCGCGTTCGGCTTCATCACGTATGCCGCGCTGAAGCTGACGACGGGCCGCGCGCGCGAGGTCAAGCCGGTGATCTGGGTGATCGCCGCCCTCTTCGCCTTCAAGATCGTCTACATCGGCGCTTGATGCGCGGCGGCGGCCGGCACCTGTCCGGTCGCCAGCATCGCGGCGAATTTCTCCGCCGGCACCGCGGGGCTGAACAGCCAGCCCTGAACGAGGTCGCATCCCAGGTCCGCCAGCAACCGCAGCTGGCCGGCCGTCTCCACCCCTTCCGCCACCACCGACAGGCGCAGGCCGTGGGCCATCGTGATGACGGCCCGCGCGATCGCGAGGTCGGCGGCGTCCGACTCCAGGTCTTGCACGAAGGACCGGTCCAGTTTCAGGCGGTCGACCGGAAAGCGCTTCAGGTAGTTGAGGTTCGAATAGCCGGTGCCGAAATCGTCGATGGCGAGCCGGATGCCGATGGCTTTCAACCGGGCCAGCAGCGTGAAGCTCTTGTCGGCGTCGGCCATCGAGGCGCTTTCCGTCAGCTCCAGCTCCAGCAGGTCCGGCTCGAGCGTGCAATCGTCGAGCACGCGCTGCACGGTGACGAGGATCTGTTCGTCGAACTGGCGCGCCGACAGGTTCACGGCCACGGGCACGACGGGCAGGCCCGCGCTGCGCCACGCGTGCAGCTGGGAACAGACCTGGTGCAGCACCCATTCGCCGATCTCCAGGATCAGTCCCGACTCTTCGGCCAGCGGAATGAACACGGACGGCGGGACGAATCCGCGCTCCGGATGGCGCCAGCGCAGCAGCGCCTCGGCGCTGGCGATGGCGCCGCCGTCGATGGTGATCTGGGGCTGGTAATGGAGTTCCAGCTCGCCCCGTTCGAGGGCGCGGCGCAGGCTGCTTTCGAGCTTGAAGCGGTCGTTGGCGTCCTGGTTGAGTTCCGGACGCCAGAACGCGTAACGCTGGCCGACGCCGTCCGCCGCCTGGCGCAGCGCCGTTTCCGCGCCCCTGGCCAGCGTTTCGTAGGCAACGCCGTCGGTCGGATAGATCGCGATGCCGAGCGCCGGATCGAGGTGGAACTCCTCCCGCTCGTACGCGTACGGCGCGCCGAGTGCGGCCAGCACGCGGCGCGCGCCGGCGGCCAGTTCGTCGGTGTCGTCACGCACCAGCACGAGGCCGAACGCGCCTTCGGAAAAGCGCGCGATGAAGTCGAGCGCGCCCACGTCGCGCAGGCGCGCCGCCGCCTCCTGCAGGATCGCCTGCTCCGCGCCCGGGCCGAGCGCTTCGCGGATCAGCGCCATGCGGCCGAAGCGCAGCAGCATGAAGCCGAGGATGCGGTCGTCGGCCTTGGCCTGCGCCTTCATCCGGCGCAGGCGCTCGCGCAACAGGTCGCGGTTCGGCAGCCCGGTGACGGCGTCGTAGTTGCTGGCATAGTGCAGGCGCTGTTCGGCGCCGCGCAGCTCGGTGACGTCGATGCCGGCCGCCAGGACGAATTCCACGCTGCCGTCTTCGCGCCGCAGCAGCGTGTGCGTCCACGCGATGCTGCGCGTGCGGCCGTCCGGCGTGCGCCATTCGCCCTGCAGGCGCTGTGGCGGCGGCCCGCCGGCCAGGCCGGCGAACACCCGGCGCACGATGTCCGGTTCGTCGGCGCCGCGCATCACTTCCCAGCAGCGCCGGCCCAGCGCCTGGTCGGCGCGCCAGCCCAGCGATTCCTCGCAGGCGCGGTTGAACGTCACGATGCGCCCGTCCGGATCGGTCAGCAGCACCAACGTGCCGGCCGTTTCGACGACGGCGGACAGGCGGTTGCGTTCCGAGCGCAGGTCCGCCGTCCGTTCGACGACGAGGGCCTCCGCGCGCGTGTACAGGCGCGCGCGCTCGAGCGCGAGGGCGACCTGGTGCGCGACGGCGTCGAGCAGCCTGCGTTCGTCGGCGCCGAACATGTCCGGCCACGCACGCACGTGCAGCACGCCGAGGCGGCGCTCGCCCGCGCACAGCGGCAGGCACACGCATGCCGGATCGTCCACCGCGCCGCCGTGCGCGCACCGGCAGGCGTCGGCGGCGGGCGCGCCGCCGCGCTGGGCGAGCAGGCGCAGGGTGCCGTCGGCCGTGGCGGCGCTGATGGCGACACCCGCGAGCGCCGGGACGTGCTGCAGGTGCTCGAGCGCCGCGTGGGCGACGTCCGCTTCGCCGGCGGCCTCGTTGAGCGCGCCCGCGATGCGGCCCAGCAGCCCGAGCGAGTCGACCATCCGCGCGAGGTCGCGGCGCTGGGCGTCCAGTTCCGCGTTCAGGCGCAGCGCCTCGTCGTGGGTGGCGACGAGCAGTTCGTAGATGTGGCGCCGTTCGTCCGCCATCACTTCCAGCGGCCGCGCCGGGTCGCCCGCGTCGCGGCTGCCCAGGATGCGGCGCACGCGGCCGCGCAACTGGCCGGCGTCGTAGGCCTTGCGCAGGAAGCCGTCCGCGCCCGCCTCCAGGCTGCGCACGATGTCCTGCAGGCTCGTCAGCCGGGTGAGCAGCAGGACTGGCACGGCGGCGAGCACGGGGTCGTCCTTGAGGGCGCGGCACAGCGCATAGCCGTCCATGCCGGGCATGGCGATGTCGCTGATGACCAGGTCGGGCGTCCGGGCGCGCGCGGCGTCCAGGGCGGCTTCGCCGTCGAGGGCGATCCGCACGCGGCAATCGGGCTCCTGTTCCAGCTGCCGGGCGATGTGCTCGGCCTGGGTCGGGCTGTCCTCGGCCACGAGGATGTCGTAGAACCGGCCGGACTGGTCTCTCTCGTGCGTTGTTGTCATCTTCTCAGTGATCGAATGCAGTCGGTGGCCGGTGCAGCGCACACCCCGGCCGTAAAATTGCATTGATATTAGCTAAGATGGCTAACCATTAACATTCGTTGTCGTTGCCGCCCGACGCCCGACCGTCTTTACTTCTGCAGGGCCCGCACCCGGTTTCACACGGATCTCCCAGCGGGAGGCGCTCGGCGATGCCCGCTACGACACAATTTCGCCCCCGACATCTGTCGCGAATTTTATGACAGGCACCCGTTTACATTGTTGCCACATGGCAACGCATCCGAGCGCCCGGACGGGTCAGCCGGCCAGGCCGTGCTGCAGCGCGTAGCGGATCAGGGCCGCGTTCGTCGACAGGCCCATCTTGCGGAAGATGCGGCTGCGATAAGTATTGACGGAACTGATGCTGATCCCGAGCTCGGCCGCGACCTGCTTGATCTGCAGGCCGGCGCCGATGAGGGAGACGATCTCCGACTCGCGCGGCGTCAGGCAGTGGTGCGGCGGCCGTGAACGTGGGCGCGCCTCGTCCGCCAGCAAGGTGCCGACGCGCGGCCCCAGCCAGGTGCCCCCACCCGCCGCGCGCCGCACGGCCTCGACCAGTTCGGCGGACGCCATGGTCTTGGAAACATAGCCGAGCGCACCGGCCCGCAACGCGGCCAATGCATAACGTTCCTCGGGATGCATGCTGAGGATGACGACCCGCAGGTCGGGAAAATGGCGCCGCAATTCGGCGAGACCGTCCAGCCCGTCATAGTCGGGCAACGTCAAGTCCAGGATCACGACGTCTGGGTGAACCTGGGCGATGAGGGCGATCGCTTGCTTCAAGTCTGCGGCTTCACCGACGATTTTTAGGTCGGTGCAGGGCCGTACGATCTTCTTGATTCCTTCGCGGATCAATTCATGATCGTCGGCGATGACTAGCCTGATCACTGTGCTTCCTTCAATGCATTCAATACATTCACGCCGGTATGTTGGCAAAGCAAGCATTCTAGGCAATGTAGGCGCAGAATTGCAAACACAATCATTGAGCAGTTAACAATTGCGTGATTTTTCTGTGCGATTCTATCGGCTCCCCACCGGTGCATATGTAAAATTTCCGCGTGAAAGTATTTCGTCCGGCGCTTTAGGCTACAATGTCGCCTCCGCCGCCGGACCCCGCGGCGGACGACCCGTGAACGACAGGCTGTGCATCGCTCCCGACGGCGACGGCATGCAGCCGTACAGATGCCTATGAAATCTCTGATGCTTTGTGTGCTGGCCCTGTCCAGCGCCGGGGCGGCGGTGGCCGCTCCGGACGATATGGCCGACAGCGTGCCGTCGTCCAGTTACTTCACCCAGGCGCCCACGACGGCGATACCGGAAGGCAGCAACTGGTACACGTCGGCCGAGCTCGGCGCCATCACGACGTCCGGCAATACCGAAGGCACCTCCGTGTCCGGCAAGATCGATGCGCGGCACGAAACGGCCAACTGGAGCAACGAGTACATCGTCAGCGGATTTTTCAAGGAAGACGTCAATCACAACAACGACGGCTCGACGACGCGCACGCGTTCGGCGGAGCGTTATTCCGTGTCGGCCAAGGCGGCGTTCAAGCTGCTGGAAGACGGCAACCGCGCCTTCCTGCTGGGCTCGCATGTGAACGATAAATTCGGCGCCTACACCCGTTATTCGTCGATCGGCATCGGTTACGGCACCCGGTTGCTCAAGCGCGACAACGAGACGGTCGACGTCGAGGTGGGTCCTGGCTATTTCCACGGCGAGAATGCGGCGGGCGATAGCGAAGCCGGCGTGACCGTGCGCGGCGCCGCGCAGCTGCGCTGGCGCGTGAGCCCGTCCGCGGCGCTTTCCCAGAGCGTGAGCGTGGAGCGCGGCACGTCGAACATGCATTCGATCGCCGAGACGGCGCTGTCCACCAAGATCAACGACACGATGCAGATGAAGGCCGCGTTCAGCGCGCGCAACGATACGAACGTGCCGGAAACCAAGAAGAACACGGATACGCAGACGTCGTTGACGCTCGTCTATTCGTTCTGATCCACAAAAGAAACGGCCGGGCGGTCCCGGCCGTCATGGGGCGCCCGCCCGCTTATTTCATCAGGATCCGGCCCGACAACTGGATCGTGCCCTGCCCCGTCGTCATGTCCTCGCCGCCCGTCATGTCGCCGCCGCCGCTGGCCTTGGCGTAGCGGCCCGTGCCGCCCGTGACCTGGAACGTGGCGCCGCTGAACACGAATTTGGTCCCCTCGCCCGTCGGCACGAACTGGCCGCTGTAGTTGGCGAAGATCAGTTCGCCGGTCAACGTCGTGATGAGGAATTTGCCGTTGCTGAACGTGTACGTGGTGCCGTTCGGCGTGATGCAGTCGCTGGCGAGGAAGGTGACCTTGCCGACCTGGGAACTGATGCCGAAGCCCAGGATGGTGCCGCCGAAGTTCGATGCGCAGCGGGCGGACGGGCCCGGGATTTCCTGCAGCACGCCGGACAGCTTGAAGTCCTTGTACGTGGCCGAGTCGGCGGAAGCGCACAGCGTGGCGGACATCAGGACGGCACCGGTGGCAAGACGCAGGACAGACTTGAACATGAAGTTCTCCGTGTAAATTGATAGAACTTCATTTTAACGATTTGCTATCGAATCGTGCGTGCTGTTGTGTATTTTATTGTAATTGTATTGCGCATGCGACAAACAGTGTGGCATCGGCATCAAGCGTGGCCGCTCTCCTTGCGTGTCCGTGGGTAACGTGGCAGGGCGTCCGCCAGGTGCAACCAGCGCACCCGCTGCGCGTAAAACGTGTGGTCGGCCGGAGGGAGGGCGTCCGGGTCATCCAGGCTGCACGTGGTGACGTCGATCTCGTCCGGCACGCCGTCGCTGTGCCACGTCAGCTGCGTGCCGCAACGGGCGCAGAACAGGCGTTCGACGCCGGGACTGGACGGATTGACGGCCGGGGTGCCGCGGGTCCAGCGCAGCGCGTCCTTGCGCACGCTGAACCACGCGAGGGCGGGCGCGCCGCTGGCGCGGCGGCAATCGACGCAATGGCACAAGGTCTGGTGGAACGATTCCCCCGACGCCTCGTAGCGCACCGCGCCGCACATGCATCCGCCCGTGAGTCCCATCGCCTTCTCCCGTCCTTAACGCGCCGCCGCCGGTGTGCGGCGGGGTTCCGGCGCCGTCAGCAGCAGCGCCACGAGGCTGATGACGGCGGCCGCGCTCAGATACCAGCCGACCGTCTGCAAGCCGTAGTGCGTGGCCAGCCATGTTGCCACATACGGCGCCAGCGAGGCGCCCAGGATGCCGGACAGGTTGAACGTGAGCGACGCGCCCGTGTAGCGCACCTCGGCCGGGAACAGTTCCGACAGCAGCGTGCCCAGCGGTCCGTAGGTCAGGCCGATCAGGCACTGGCCCAGCGCGAGGAACAGCGCGACGAGCACCAGGCTGCCGGAACCGAACATCGGCCCGAACAGCAACCCGAACAGCGCCAGGCCGGCGGACACGAGGATCATCGCCGCGCGCCGCCCGTAGCGGTCGGCCAGCACGGCGGCGACAGGGATCGTCAGGCCGAAGAAGACGATGGCGCCCAGCTGCAGCAGCAGGAAGGTCTGGCGCGAATAGCCCAGCGCGGACGTGCCCCAGCTGAGGGCGAACACGGTCATCAGGTAGAACACGACGAACGTGGCGAGCGCGGCCAGCGTGCCCAGCACGAGCGCGCGCGTGTGGTTCGCGAACACGGCCGCGACGGGCAGCTTGACGCGCTCGTTGCGCTCGAGCACAGCCTGGAAATCGGGCGTTTCCGTGATCTTCAGGCGCACGTACAGGCCGACGAGCACGAGCAGGCTGCTGGCCAGGAAGGGAATGCGCCAGCCGTAGCGCAGGAATTCGGCGTCGGAGAGCGATCCGGACAGCAGCAGGAACACGCCGCTCGACAGGAAGAAGCCGAGCGGCGCGCCCAGCTGCGGGAACATGCCGTACCAGGCGCGCTTGCCCGGCGGCGCGTTTTCCGTCGCCAGCAGCACGGCGCCGCCCCACTCCCCGCCCAGGCCGAGGCCCTGGCCGAACCGGCACAGCGCCAGCAGCAGCGGCGCCAGCGTGCCGATGTTCGCATAGGTCGGCAGCAGGCCGATCACGACGGTGGACACGCCCATGGTCAGCAGCGCGGCGACGAGAGTGGCCTTGCGGCCGACGCGGTCGCCGAAGTGGCCGAACACGGCCGAGCCGACGGGACGGGCGAAAAACGCGATGGCGAACGTCGCCAGCGATTGCAGCGTGGCCGCCGCCGGGTCCCCGGCCGGAAAGAACAGCTTGGGGAACACGAGCACGGCGGCCGTGGCGTAGATATAGAAGTCGAAGAATTCGATGGTCGTGCCGATCAGGCTCGCGAACAGGACGGTCGCCGGCCGGTTCGGCGCGGGACGGGTGTGCGTGGCGGCGCCGGTCATGCGGCACCGGCCTTGGACAGGGCGTCGGCCAGTTCGCGGCTGTCGGCGGGCCGCACGACGCGTGCCACCTCCTGGCCATCCTTGAGCACGACGACGGTCGGCCACAGCTTGACCTTGAACGACCGCCCCAGCTTGCGCCCGGGCCCGTCCTCGACCTTGATGTGCTGGACGCCGGCGTACGGCGCCAGCGCGTCGTCGATGTGGCTGGCCGCGGCCTGGCAGTAGCCGCACCAGTTCGTGCCGAAATCGAGGGCGACCACGCCGGGCAGCGCGTCGATGGCGTCGCGTTCGGGCTGGGCAGTGTCGTAGGGCTTCGTCATGCAGGTTCTCCTTGTTGTCGATCACGCTAGCCTACAACAAAATACCTCTCCGCCGTTAGTCCACCCGCTTTTCAAGCGCTCACAACGTGAAACACCGAACGGAATACGGCCGCGGCCGGTGGCATGCTGCGGTTACACCGATCAAGGAGGCCATCATGTCCGACAATCTGCACAGCCGCGGCCCGCAGGACCGTTCGCGCATCAATCTGCACGAAAAATGGGAAGTCCAGTACTGGTCGAAGGAACTGGGCGTCAGCGAGGAAGAGCTGGAACAGGCCGTCAAGACGGCCGGCAACAGCGTCAACGCCGTGCGCGAGCACCTGAGCGGCACGCGCCACTGACCCCGTCGCGCCGCAAGCGGACGCCGCCCCCGGGCATCCGCGCCTGGAATCCGGGCCTCCACGTTCGCACAAGAGGCCGCGATGTCCGCCGAAAAACAGCAAGAGCTCGCCTCAGAACACGGAAAACAAAGCACGCCAAGCCGTTTGGCGGGGTCTCAGCGATCTGAACTTGCCGGCACCTACCTTCGCACCACTACGCCATACGTAATCGCCCGTCAGGTTAATGTGCTCCCAGCTCAGCGGCGATAGATACTGCAACAGATCGGTGTCGACATCCTGCCGTGGCCACGCAGTGCGTTCGTGGCTCGCTCCAGGTAGACGGTATTCCGGAGCACGACGGCGGCCGTCACCAGATTGACGCCGCTCGCACGGTAACGCTGCTGCTCGAAGCTCCGGTCGCGGATCCCGCCAAGGCGGTTTAAAAACACGGCACGTGCCAAGGCATTGCGCGCTTCACCCTTGTTGAGGCCAGCATGCACGCGGCGCCGAAGTTCCACGCTCTGGAGCCAGTTGAGGATAAACAGTGTGCGCTCGATCCTTCCCAGCTCGCCCAATGCGACGGCCAGGCCGTTCTGCCGCGGATAACTGCCAAGCTTCCTCAACATCAAAGATGCGTTGACCGTCCGAGGACGAGGTGGTGCCGTCGCCCCAGTGCTCTGCGAAGGGATGCCGCGACTGTGCGTTGACCAGTTCGGCCAGCGCTGCGGAATAGGTCTCGTCGCGGATGTGCCAAACCTGTAGCTTAACCGGACGCGACTTGACCATTCCCAATCTATAGACGCAATACTTGGGAGACAATCTTTTGATGTACAGCCCGGCGACCTCTGAGCGCTTTCGAAACCGCCGCATTCCTAATGGAGAACATTCATGGCCGCTGATGTTTATTTGCACATTGATGGTGTGAACGGCGAATCGAATGACGACAAGCACAAGGGCTGGATCGAGGTTGAGGCCATCGATTGGGGTGTCATCCAGCCGACCGCTGGCACTGTGTCGACCGCCGGCGGCCACACGGTCGGCCGCGCTGTCTTCGACGCGATCCGGATTACGAAGGTGGTCGATCTCGCCTCCCCGAAGCTGATGGAACTGGCCGCCCAGGGCAAGACGATCCCGAAGGCAAAGCTCGAATTCTTCCGCTCAGACGGCAATGGTCCGCTCAAGTATTACGAAATCTTGCTTGAAAACGTGCTGGTGGCCAGCAATAGAAAGTCCTTTGGCGGGGGTGGTCTGGTAGTCGACCAGTTGACGCTGCGCTACGCCAAGATCACGGAGAAGTACACTCAGCAGAAGATCGGCGGCGGTGCTGGTGGAAACACGTCCGGCGGATGGGATTTGGCAGCGAATAAGACCGTGGCCTGATTGGCGCAACCGTGACAGGAAGAGGCGACCTGATGCTCCATGTGGACAGTCAAGGCTACATTCTCGATGAGCGTATAAAGCGAACACCGCGTCCTCTAATCGAGCACGGAGTCATGCATCATATCAACGGTATTATCGTTCATCAGACGGGTGGCTCGACTGCCGCTTCAAGCTTGAGCAGTTATATGCTGCCTGGCGCGATGGGTGCCCATTTTTTGATCGACAAAGATGGAACAATTTATCAGGTCGCATCGGTGCATCGGCAGACCTGGCACGTGGGTAAACTTCGTTCGCGTTGCCTCGCAGAGCATCGTTGTAGTCCGGTCGAGATGAATGCCTTGAGTCACTTCAGCCCGACGAACGAACACCATAGGGAAATGCTAAAGCAAGTTCCTGATCGTTATCCCTCGAATGAAGACAGCGTTGGAATTGAAATTGTTGGTGCAACGAACGCGCGAAATATTTATGAACCCGTGACTGCTGAACAAAATGCTTCACTTCATTGGCTGGTTACTGAGCTTACTTCCACTTTCGGGGTACAGATGAGCGAGATATTCAGGCACCCAGTTGTAGCCCGCAAAACGGCGACTGAAGCCCAAACCGCATCATGGTAGTCACCTCACTCCTCATCGCGATAACGGCGAGCATGCCTGTAGCTATGGCTGATGACGAGGGTCTAGAGCCGCCGATGTACAAAACGCATCTGCCGCCGATTACGGAAGTTACTATTCTGGAAAGTGGCGTGACGTATCCTGCTTCACCGGAAGCGGCTAAAGAGTGCTCAAGTTTTAAACTCAGCCCCCAGGAAATTCGTGATTACATCGGCAAAGCTGCCGAAGTAGCGAAACACGATTATTTGCATGTACTGGACTGGTCGCCCTGCTCCACGAACGGGATAGTTACGTTTGAAAATGGCGTAACCGGTACTTGGGAGATTCAACAATATCGCGCCGGATCGCTGATCCTAAGCAATGGTCGGACCTTGTATCTGTATTGCCCGCAGTGCCAAGCCAAAAGCTTCCCTGCCGCGGACAAGTAGGCATGTCGCGTCCGACACAGGCGAACCGAGGTCGTGCGAAAAATCGGGCGATAAAGACTACGGCGCAGCTGACGGCCATTGTTGCGCCGTGTGTTTGACACGCAGGATTTCGACTTTTTCAGTTAGTACTCGATAGATCACGACATAGTTTTCGTGCGCCACCAGTTCGTGGGTGCCGCGTTTGCGACCGATGCGGCCGAGGTTCGGATGGGCAGCGAGCGGTGTCACCTTGTCCTCGATGAGATTGATCATTTTCTCCGCACTGGCAGGACTGTCCTTGGCGATATGCTGGCCGATCTTGATGAGATCGTTGATAGCTTGCTTTTTCCAGTGAACGACGTGCACGCGCTCCCCTTACGCGAGCTTGAGTGCGGCGCGTACCTGGCGCATCGCCTCCTCATGCGGGACGGTTGGGCTGGTGTCGTCGATGGCCTCCTGCACCTCGGCATTGAGCCATTTCGTATAGGCCGCCGCCGCGTGCGCGTCCTTCATCGCAGCGGCACGATCCGGGCGCCTGGCGGTCGTCGCGCTGTGCGGATTGTAGTTCGCGGCGTCCACATCGAAGCACGGTATGCCGATACCTTTCAGGTACTCGACCAGCGTTTCAAGCTTGCGGAAAATGCGCACCTGGTGGCTGCGCTGCGCCGCCAGGACACGCTCGGTCATGCCGTACTTGACCAGGACGCCCCAGCCACCGTCTTGTCCAACCACGTGCGCGCTGCGCACGGCACCTGCCTCGGCCAGCTTGGTCAAGGTAGTGTGATCGATTGTTTCGGTCGCCATGCTGTTCTCCTTGGTGTACGGAACGTCCAATAGTTGAATTATCCGCGAACTATAGAAGATTGCAAGTGCATACACGGCTGGCCGCACAGGGCATCCGGGTGAATTCCGTGGCGCCGGGGGCGATCTGGACGCCGATCCTGTGGTCAAGCGTCGTTCGGCTGGATCCCGCCGCCGTCCGCAGGCTGCTGGTCCGGCTGCGGCGGCGCGGGCGGTTCGTTGTCCGGCGGCTGCGGCAGGTCGGCCGGCGGACCGCCCTCCTGCTGCATGTCGCCGCCCTCCTGGATGTCTTCCTCGGGCGGCGGCGCCTCGTGGCGGATCACCGGTTCCGGTTTGTGCCCGCCCGGGAACAGCGTGTCGGCGCTGATCTTGCCGGAGGAGAGCGCGGACTTGAAGAAGTCGCCCACGAGCAGGATCGCGCTGTGGCCGCCCTGCCCCCAGTAATTCGACCGCATCGTCACGCGGTTGTCGTTGAAACCCACCCAGGCGCCCGCGACGAGATTCGGGTGCATCATGATGAACCACGCGTCCGCGTCGTTCTGCGTCGTGCCGGTCTTGCCCGCCACGTCGGCCGTGATGCCGAAGCGGTAGCGGATGCCCGTGCCGGTGCCGCGGTTGATCACGCCGCGCATCATGTCGATCAGGGTCACGGCGGACGCCTGCGACAGCACGCGTTGCGGCGTCTGCTGGCCGAAATCGGCGATCACCTGGCCGTTGCGGTCCGTGATGCGGCGCACGAACACGGGCTTGCGGTACTCGCCTTGCGCCGCGATCGTGGCATAGGCGTTGACCATCTCAAGCAGCGTGACGGGGCTCGTGCCCAGGGCGATGGAAGGCACCTGCGCCAGCTTGCTCGTGCGCACGCCCATGTCCTGCGCCAGCTTGACGACGGGCGCCACGCCGATGTCGCGCACGACCTGCGCCGTGATCGTGTTCTTCGAGTAGACCAGGCCGTCGCGCAGCGTGAGCTGGCGGCCCGTCGTACCGCTGTTGTCCGTCGGACGCCAGACGGTGCCGTCGTCGAAGCGGATCGTCGTCACGGCGTCCAGGTACGGATGGTCGGGCGTGATGCCTTTTTCCAGCGCGGCCGCGTACACGATGGGTTTGAACGTGGACCCGGGCTGGCGCGCGGCCTGCACCACGTGGTCGAATTGTTCGCGCTCGAAGTCGCGGCTGCCGACCCAGGCCTTGATCTCGCCCGTCTGCGGATCCATCGCGAGGAAGCCCGCTTCCAGGCGCGACTTCGCGCTCTTCAACTGGCGCATGAAATCGCGGTCGGCCTTGAGGCGCTTGAGGGCGGCGATGGGATTCTCGCCGCCGTCGACCGCCTTGCGGTAGTCGGACGATTCGCGGACGAAGGCGTCGAGCAGGTCCGCGTGCGATTGCCAGTAGTATTCGAACGGGTGCACGCCCCCGCGCATGTCGACATAGGTCTGCGTCGACGTCGAGTTGATCGGCCAGGAATGGGCCCAGTCGACGTCGGCGATGGCCTGCAGCGCGCCCGCCTGCTGCTTGACGGCCTTCAGCGCCTCTTGCTGCAGGTCGTAGTCGAGCGTCGTCTGCACGACGAGGCCGTCCTGCTGCAGGTCGGCGTCGTTCTTGTCGGCCCAGTCCATGAGCCAGCGCCGCACGTACGCCGTGAAATGGTCGTCCTTGCCGGTGTGTTCGGCCAGGCGCGCGAAATGCAGGCGCAGCGGGCGTTTCGCCAGTTGCTTGAACCTGGCTTCGTCGAACACGCCGGCCTTGAGCATCTGCCCCAGCACGACGTTGCGGCGCGCGAGCGAGCGCTCCGGGTTGGTGACGGGGTTGTAGTATGCGGTCCCCTTGAGCATGCCGACGAGCGTGGCGGCCTCGGTCTCGTTCAGCTGCGCGGCCGACTTGTCGAAGTAGGTGCGCGCCGCCGCCTCGATGCCGTAGGTGTTGTACAGGAACGGAACCGTGTTCAGATAGGCTTCGAGGATCTCCGGCTTGCTGTACGTGTTCTCGATCTTGACGGCGGTGATGAGTTCCTTCAGCTTGCGGTTGATGTTGCGCGCGCGGCCGATCTCGTCGCGGAACATGTTGCGCGCCAGCTGCTGGGTGATCGTCGAGCCGCCCTGCGGATCGCCCCTCAGGTTGGCGAGGAAGGCGCCGGCGATGCGCGTGAAATCGACGCCGTGGTGTTCGTAGAAGCGGCGGTCTTCCGTCGCGATGAGGGCGTTCACGACGTTCGGCGAGATCTTCGACAGCGGCACCTTCATCTGGATGCCCTGCTCGAAGCTGACCAGTTGCCGGCCGTCGGCCGAGACGACGACCGTGGGCCGCGCCACGCGCGCCTGCTTGACGTCCTCGATGCCGGGCGTGAGCGGAAACAGCAGCGCGATCCAGACCGCGAACAGCGCGGCGATCAGCAGCGCGACGCCGGCGGCGATGTACATCCAGCGCAGGTGCGGCGGTTGCGTCATCAGGTGGCCGTGCGCCCGCGCATAGGCGTCCCGGGCGCGGGCCCCGGCGCGGTCGATCATCCTGCGTTCGCGGCCGTCCCAGCGCTTGCCGTCGTTATGGTCATCCACTTCGTGTCCTGTCAGCTTCTTCGGTGATGGCCGCAAGTATAGCCGACGGCAGGGACTCCTTCGGTTAGGCCGCGCTCATACGGTGGCGTTGTGCGGCAGCATGTGCCCGCCGGTGCGCAGCAGCCGTTCGACGTCGGCGCCGGGCGCCGCCTGTGCATACACGTGGCCCTGCACCTCGTCGCAGCCGCGCCGGCGCAGGTAGTCGAGTTGCGCTTCCGTTTCGACGCCCTCGGCGATCACGCGCATGCGCAGGCCGCGCGCCAGCTCGATGATGGCGGCGACCAGCGCGGCGTCGTCCTTGTCGAACGGGATGTCGCGCACGAAGCTGCGGTCGATCTTGAGCACGTCGACGGGAAAGCGGCGCAGGTACGACAGGCTCGAATACCCCGTGCCGAAATCGTCGATCGACAGCTGCACGCCCATCTGCTTGAGTTCGCGCATCGTGCGGATCGCGCTCTCGACGTCGCCCATCACGAGGCTTTCCGTGATCTCCACCTCGAGGCAGGCCGCCGACAGGTCCGTTTCTTCCAGCACGCGGGCGATCTCGCGCACGAGGTTCGGCTCCGCGAACTGGCGCGCCGACAGGTTCACGGCGATGCGCACCGGGCCCAGGCCCGCGTGCTGCCACGCGCGGCTCTGGCGGCAGGCGGTGCGCAGCACCCACGCGCCGATCGGAACGATCAGCCCCGTCTCCTCGGCCAGGTTGATGAAACGGTCGGGCCGCACCATGCCCATGCTGGGATGGCGCCAGCGGATCAGCGCCTCCAGGCCGACGACGTGGCCGGAGCCCAGGTCGACCTGCGGCTGGTAGTACAGCTCGAACTCGTCGTGCGTCAGCGCGCTGCGCAGCGCGCCTTCCAGCGCCAGGCGCTCGCGGGCGCGGGCGTTCATCGTCGGCATGTAGAACTGCACCATGTTGCGGCCCAGTTCCTTGGAGCGGTACATCGCCACTTCCGCGTGCTGGATAAGCGTCGCCGCGTCGCTGCCGTCGACCGGATAGGCGGCCAGGCCCGCGCTGCCCGTCAGCACGATGTCCTGCCCGTTCAACGTCAGCGGATGGGCGAGCGCCTGCAGCACGGCACTCCCGGTGGCGGCCGCTTCCGACTCGTTTTCGCGGCCCGGCAGCACGAGCACGAACTCGTCGCCGCCCGTGCGGGCCACGGTGTCCGAGCGTTCCACGGCCGCGCTGATGCGCTGCGCGGCCGTCTTCAGCAGCTCGTCGCCGGCGTCATGCCCGAGCGTGTCGTTGACGAACTTGAAGTGGTCGAGGTCGAGCGCGACGACCCACACGGTGCCGCGCCCGGCCGCGAGGTTGATGGCGTTGTCGATCCGGTCGTGCAGCAGCGCGCGGTTGGCCAGGCCCGTGAGCGTGTCGAAGCGGGCGCGCGACTCCAGCTCGGCCTCGTAGCGCTTGGCCATCGTCACGTCGTACTGCGTCATCACGAAGTGGGTCGTGACGCCGTCCTCGTTGTTGACGGGCGCGATATAGACCTCGGCGTACATCTCGCGGCCGTCGCCGCACGTCAGGCGCGTCGACACGTGTCCCTCGCGCCGCTCGCGGACGGCGGCGCGCAGCTCGGCCACGGCGGCCTGGTCGGGTTCGCGCGCGCCCAGTTCCAGCAGGCCGCGCCCGACGGCTTGCGCCTGCGTGTAGCCGCGGATGCGCTCGAACGCGGGATTCACGTATTCGATGGGATAGCCGGGCCGCGTCGCGCTGACGAGGATGATGGCGTTCGCGCTGGCGTCGATGGCGCGCCGGTACAGCCGCAGCGCGTCGAGGGCCTCGTGCAGGTCGGCCGTGCGGCTTTCGACCAGCGCCTCGATGCGGCGCGTGCGTTTCACGCGGCTCTGCACGTAGGCGGACGTGGCGATGCTGACCAGGCACCCGAGGATCAGCGCGGTGATCGGACCGGTGCCGATGGCCATGGCGCTCGCGCGCCCGGCGATGCGCAGTTCCCACGGCATGCCGGCCACGTCGAACACGTGGCGGTTCGTGAACAGCGTGTCCCCGATCCAGGATTGCCAGAACGGGGTGGCCGTGCGGTCCAGCCCATCGTAGAAATAGGCGCGCTGCGGGCCATCCTGGCCCGGGCCGTACAACTCGATCCGGACGCCGCCCGGCGCGAGCAGATTCGATTTCGCGAGGTTCGAGCCGACGAGCTCGGCCACGTCGATGATGACGGCGGTGTCGCCGAGCGCGTTGGCGCTGCGCGCGGCGGCATTGACGAGCGGCGCGCCGCGGCGGTACACGGGCTGGATCAGCACGAAGCCCAGATGGTCGCCGTGCTGCAGCAGCGGCAGCATGCGGCTGGACGCGGCCTGGCCCGTGTCGATCGCGCGCATGAACGCCCTGCCGTGCGGCGCGAAGGAAAATGCGTCGTAGCCAAGCGTGACTTCGTTGCCGCCCAGCGGCTCCACGTAGTCCACCACGAGGTAGCGCGGGCGCGGACCGGCCCGCACGAGCTTGCTCGTATCGCCCGTCTCCGGCCGCTCGCGGATTGCGAAGCCGGGACGGTAGCGCTGGTTCTCCGCCTCGAACGCCGGCCGCTCCGCGCTGCTCACCATGCGGTGGAACACGACGGCCTGCAGATAAGGGTGGTTGGCCAGCAGCGGCCGGGCGAAGGCGCCGAACTCGGCGCGGGTCGCGACGCCGACGGCGGCAAACAGGGCGTTCGTGGCCTGCAGCACGTCGAGCGCGTCGCCGAAGCTGCGGGTCACGGTCGCGTTGCGGATTTCCGCGCGCTGCAGGAATTCGGAGCGGGCGCGCTCGCGTTCGCCGCCGACCATGCCGACGACCAGCGCGGCAGTAAATCCCAGCCCCGCCAGCAGTGTGAGCACTGCGGCAGGGGTCGGGGACCGCGCGCGCGCGCGGCCGAGGCGCACTTTCCGTGTCAGCATGCCCCATCCTAGCAAATTTGCATTCGCCGGGATGGGACGTTTCCGTGCCGCTTTACTCGACCGCGACCGTTTCCTCCTGCGCCTCCTCCCGCGCCACGGTCCTGGCGGGGATGCGCTCCAGTTGCAGCTTCGCGAGCGTCGGATACAGCGCGGGGCTGATGAGGCGGGCGACGGCGAACGCGATCAGCGCGCACATCATGAGGCTCAGTACCATCGCATGCCCGTCGACCATTTCCATCACGATGATGAAGGACGTCAGCGGCGCCTGCGTGGCGGCGGCGAGGAACCCCACCATGCCCAGCGCGATCAGGGCCGGCACCTGCGCGCCGTACAGCAGCAGCGCGACGTCGTTGCCGAATGCGGCGCCGACCGCGAGCGACGGCGCGAAGATGCCGGCCGGTACGCCGGACCACGTCGTCAGCCACGTTGCGAGGAATTTGAACGGGGCATACGCGAACGGCATCGCGGTGGAGCCTTCCACCATGTGACGCGTGCTGGCATAGCCGGACCCGAACGCGGCGCCCCCCGTCACGACGCCGATCAGTGCCACGCCGAGGCCGCACGCAGCGGCGAACAGCACGGGCCGGCGCGCGCGCAGGCGGCTGGCGCGGTCCGTGCCCTTGCCGGACAGCGACGCGATCAACAGACGCGAAAAGAGCCCGCCGGCCAGGCCGGACACGATGGCGACGAGCAGGCCCGGCAGCAGCAGGCCGAGGCCGATCACCGGGATGTGGATGACGCCGAAATAGGCGGTGTCGCCGTGCGCCGACACGCCGACGAGACCGGCCAGCACGATGCCGGCGATGAGCAGGCCGCTGGACCGCTGTTCCGGCGCCCGCGCCAGTTCTTCGATGGCGAACATGACGCCGCCCAGCGGCGTGTTGAACGCGGCCGCGATGCCGGCCGCGCCCCCGGCGACCAGGAGACCGTGCAGGCCGACGGCGCTGCCGGCGGGAATCAGCCGGCGCGCCTGCAGCATCACACCCGCCGCGATCTGCACGGACGGGCCTTCGCGCCCGAGCGACAGGCCGCCCAGGAGGCCGCCGACCGTCAACAGGATCTTGGCCACGGTCAGGCGCAACGACACGAACAGGCCGCGCTCGGCTTCGCCCACTGCCGTCTCGAGTGTCGCCATCACCTGTGGGATGCCGGACCCGGCCGCGCCCGGCGCGAAGCGGCGCGTGCACCAGACGACGAGTGCCGTGCAGGCCGGGGTCCAGATCAGCGGGCTCCACCAGGCCATGGCGCGGAGGGCGGTGAAGCGCTCGACCGCCACGTCCGACAACCACGAAAAGCCGACGACCGTGAGGCCGGCCAGGCCGGAAAGAAGGATGACGACGGCGCGCACGGTCCATACGCGCCAGTCGCCCAGTTCGCGACGGAGGTCCGGTTCCGGTGTTATATGCATGGTTTCCTGAATGTCATTTTTCGGCAGTACGCCGTATTTTCCGCTATCATTCTTGCATGTCCTCGACTTCCCGATCCAACGCGGCCGCCGAGCCGTCCACGCCGCAGCCGGCGTCGCCGGCCGGTGCGCCTTCGACCCGCGTCCTGCGCCAGTTCCGCGTTGTCTTCAATTCCGTCAAAAGCCATTTCCGCCAGGTCGAGCGCGAAGCCGGCGTCGGCGGCGCCCAGCTGTGGGCGTTGTCCGTCATCGACCGCCGGGCGGGCATCGGCGTGACCGAACTCGCGCGCGAACTGGATATTCACCAATCGACGGCCAGCAACCTGATCAAGACGCTCGTCGAACGCGGCCTCGTCGCGACCAGCCGCGAGGGCACGGACCGGCGCAGCGTGTCGCTGCGCATCCAGCAAGCCGGTGCCGACATCCTGCGCAGCGCACCCCTGCCCTTTGCCGGCGTGCTGCCCGATGCGCTGTCCGCGCTGGACGCCGCCACGCTGACCCGCCTGGAACAGGATCTCGGTAAATTGATCGCCCTGCTCGAGGCGGACGAAACCAGCGGCAACGTGATGCTGTCCCAGCTGTAATGATGGCACGGCCGTAAAAAAAAGCTCCCGGCGAACCGGGAGCACAAGATACAAGGTATCCTCATCGCTGATCGCGAAGGCGGCAATACCGCTGCCCCGCTCACAATCATATTGTTGCATGAAAATGTATTCGAGGCAATCTCATTTGTGCCAATACATTTTACCGGATTTCGCCTACACCTGCGGCACGGCACACGTCGAATGACGGCCCTGGACGGCGCACGTGTTGCGCGGACGCCCGTCGCGGTCGTGGACGACGATCCTCCACGCGTCCGGCCCCGTACGCTCCATCGTCATGAAGCCGAAGCCGTCGATCCACGAACTCATCGCCTCGACGGCCGCGCCCGGCGCAGGCGACTGGCCCGGCGGGGGCGTCCTGGGCAGCGGCACGATGTCTTCCGCCGTGCCCGCGAATCCTGCCACGAACTGGGTCGGATGATCCGTCGCGAAGCTCGTCTGTTCCCACAGGTGGACGTGGCCGGATAGCAACATGGCGACCGATGACGGCAGCAGGCGCGGATCGAGCGCGCCGAACGCCTGCGTCAGGCCGGCGTCGCCGCCGTACAGCGTGACGGCGCCCGTAGCGGCGTCGCGGTTGGCGCCGAACGCGTACAGCGGATGGTGGTCGACGGCGATGTTGTAGCGCTGCCGGCGTGCGAGCGCGTCGATCTTGCGCCACGTGTCGGCGTAGCGGGCGATGCGCACGTCGCCCGGCTTGAAGCCGTGCCAGTCCGTGCGCGCGCTGTCGAACACGATCAGTTGCGCCCCGCCGCCCAGGGGCACCCCGTACGGATCGGTGTAGTCCGCGCGCGCGTCCCCCGCCGGGTCGTCGCAGTGCGCGGCCGGCTCGTAGCGGAGCGGGTCGAGGAAGCGCCACCACCCCTGGCCGGCGCGCGCGCAGGTTTCGTGGTTGCCCCGCGCGACGACCCACGGCGCGGCCGCCAGCAGCGCGCGGCCGGGCGTGAAGAAGTCAGCGTTCCAGGCGTCCCAGCCATAGCCGTAGGGACTGCCGGCGCAGCCGGGGCGGCCGGCCGGGCACGGGTCTTCGCGGTAGTGGTAGTCGCCCACGTGCACGACGAGATCCGGCTTCCACGCGGCCGCGCTGGCCGCCACGCGCGCGAACGGGTAGGCCTCGGGATCGTTGCAGTCCTGGAAGTCCTTGCCCTTGAGACGGCAGCCCGTGTCGCCGATCACGACGATGCGCCGTATGTCCCCCTTGGGCAGCGGCAGCGCCCGGCCCGCGACGGAGGCACGCGTGCTGCCCGCCGGGATCGCCGTCTCGCACGACAGCACGGGGTTCGACACGGCTTCCGCATGGAAGATCGCACTGTGGTCCTTGCCGCGCAAGGGGATCGGGCCGAACGGTGCCCGCACGGCCATGGCCGTCGTGCGCCCGTCGATCGTGATCGATGGGCAGGTGCGCGCCGTCGTGAGCGCGCGGGCCGTCGGCGCGCCGTCCGCGCCCAGCACGACGAAGGCGGCGGCGGGCGGGCGCTGGGGATGCAGGGCCGCGCAGCCGGCCAGCAGCAGCGTTGCCGCGAGCGCGCCGGCGCGGGACCGCAGTTGCGGATGGATCATGAATGTTCCGGGTAAAACCGGCAATCTACCACAGGCCGGGTGCCGTACGCCGGCCGGCGCCGGCTCTCGCTATCATGGACGTGACGACATCGACCGGAGGACGAGAATGCAGGGCATACCGCTGTGGGCACAGGCCGGATTCTGGGGTTTCGTGGCGGGCGCCGCCCTGATCATCGGCGCGTTCGTCGGCTACAAGTTCAAGGTGCCGCAGCGCCTCATCGCCGCGATCATGGCTTTCGGCAGCGGCGTGCTGATTTCCGCCCTGTCCTTCGAACTGATCGCGGAAGCCTACCGGCGCGGCGGCTTCGCGTCGATGGCGACCGGATTCCTGGGCGGCGCCGCCGTCTACACGGCCGCCAACTGGTATCTGTCGCGCAAGGGCGCGAAGCACCGCAAGCGTTCCGGCAACCAGCAGCCGAAGGAATCGGAGCAAAGCGGCAGCGGCGTCGCCATCGCCGTCGGCGCCCTCCTCGACGGCATCCCGGAATCGATCGTGATCGGCCTGTCGATGCTGGGCGGCGGCACCGTCAGCGCGGTGGCCGTCGGCGCCATCTTCCTGTCGAACGTGCCGGAAGGCCTGTCCAGCGCGGCGGGCATGAAGAAGGCGGGCCGCTCGACCGCCTACGTCTTCGGCATCTGGATCGGCATCGCCGTCGCGTCCGGCATCGCGTCGCTGATCGGCTATACCGTGTTCCAGGATTTCTCGGCCGGCGTCGTCGCGGCCACCACGGCCGTCGCGGCCGGCGCGATCCTCTCCATGCTGGTCGACACGATGATTCCGGAAGCGTTCGACGTCGCGCACGATTTCGCCGGACTCATCACCGTGGCCGGCTTCCTGGCCGCGTACGCGCTCAGCAAGCTGGGCGGCGGATGACGGCTATTTGACGCGCTGCTTTTCCAGCTTGCGCGCCAGGGTGCGCCGGTGCATGCCGAGGCGGCGTGCCGCTTCCGAAATATTGAAATCCGTTTCCGCCAGCACGGCGTGGATGCGCTCCCATTCCAGCGTCTTGATCGACGTGGAGCGGTTCGTCAGCTCGAGGTCGGTGTTGCCCGCGACGTGGCCGAAGGCGGCTTCGATGTCGTCCGTGTTGGACGGCTTCGCCAGGTACTGGCAGGCCCCCAGCTTGATCGCCTCGACGGCCGTGCCGATGCTGGCAAAACCCGTCAGCACGACGATCTGCATGTCCGGGTCGTGCGCGTGCAGCATCTGCACGCAGGCGAGACCCGAGCTGTTGCCCTTGAGTTTCAGGTCGACGACGGCATAGCCGGGCGAATGGTCCTTCAGCAGCTCCTGCGCCTCGTCGAGGCCGGGCGCCTGCAGCACCTGGTAGCCGCGCCGCTCGAACGAGCGGCCCAGGGTGCGGGCGAAGGCGTCGTCGTCCTCGATGATCAGGAGGAGGCGCTCTTCGTCATCTTTGTCGTCATCAATGGGCATGTTTCAATTCCTTGTCGAGCGCGATCGCGGACAGCGGCAAGGTCAGCGTGACGGCCGCGCCGCCTTCCGGACGGTTCACCGCCTGCACCGTGCCGCCCAGCGTGCGGGCCACGTTCACGACGAGGAACAGGCCCAGGCCGCCGCCGGGACGGCCCTTGCTGGACTGGTACGGTTTGCCGAACTGGGCCAGCATCGCGGGTGCGAAACCGGGGCCGCGGTCGAGCACGGTCAATACGAGGATGCCGTCCGCCACGCCCGCTTCCACGCCGACCCAGTCGGGCGACGCCTCGAGCGCGTTGTCCAGCACGTTGTCGATCATTTGCTTGAGCGCGGAATCGAAGGCGACCGGCAGGTCGTGCTCGATGCCGTTGCGGTAGTCGAATCCGCGCACGGGGCGGCTATGTTGCCATTCCTCGACGAGCTTGTCGAGGAAGCCGCGGATCGTCGTGCGCGCGGCGGATTCCCCGCGCGCCTCGCCGGCCGACAGCAGGATGCCGCTGACGATGGATTTGCAGCGCTTCAGCTGCGTTTCCATCTCCGTGATTTCTTCCAGCAAGTCGGGATTGGCCTTGAATTCGCGCATGCGCTTCCAGTCGCCCAGGATCACGGACAAGGTGGCGAGCGGCGTGCCCAGTTCGTGCGCGGCGCCCGAGGCCAACAGGCCCATGCGGACGATGTGCTCTTCCTCCGCCGCGCGCTGGCGCAGGTCGGCCAGCTGGGCCGCCTTGCCCTTGAGGGTGTTGGTGATGCGCGAGATGAACACGACGAGCAGCGCCGCGTTCACGGTGAAGCAGATCAGCATGCCCTGCACGTACAGGCTCGAGATGCCGCGCGCGTGGTCGAACGGCAGCGCGAGCGGCTTGGCGAACACGGACAAGCCGGCCAGGCACGCGAACGTGATGGCGACGATGGTCCACGTGGACCACGCCTCCAGCAGCACGGCCGACAGGATCACCTGCAACAGGTAGAGGAAGGCGAACGGATTCGTCGTCCCGCCCGCCAGGTACAGCTGCATCGTGAGGCTGGCCACGTCGACGAGCAGGGCGAGAAACAGCTCGCTGTTCGTGACGGGCCGGTGTTCGTGCCAGCGCAGGTGGCTGGCGATGTTGAAGGCGATGAGGCAGGCCAGCACCTCGAGCATCTGCACGAGCGGCAGGCGCACGCCGAACACGAGGATCGCGCCGGCGATGGTCGTGATCTGGCCGATGACGGCGATCCAGCGCAGCTCGATCAGCTGCAGCATGTTCTTGTGGCCAGCGACGTATTCGACGTCGGCGGCGGACGTCGTGCGCGCCGGCGCGGCGGCGCCCGGGTCGAAAACGCGGTTCAGTTGCTTGGTCGTGTCAGTCATCGGTGTCGTGTCCGGGGCCGCGCGCGGCCCACCACCAGGCACCCGCGACCATCAAGGCGAGAGCATACCAAGTGATCGCGTACACGAGGTGGCTGTTCGGGAATGTCACGACGGTGAGGCCGCCCACCGGGCGGTCGGGACTGCCGGGCGGGTTCTGGCCGGCGGCGGCGTCGACGAAGAACGGCGCCGCGGCGAGGCCGCGCGCGGCGGCGATGGCGGCCACGTCGCGGGTGTACCAGCGCCCTGCGGCCGGCACGTTCGTCCGCGTGACCAGGCTGGCGTGCTCGCTCGTGCGCAGCAGGCCGGTGACGTCGACCGCGGGACCGGCGCCGGCGCACGGATCGCCCGCCGCCTTGCGCGGCGTGTAGCGAGTGGGGGCGCCCAGTTCGGCCGGAATGAAGCCGCGGTTGACGAGGATGATGCCGTCCGCCGTGCACATCGGCGTGAGCAGCCAGTAGCCGCTGCCCTCTTCCGTGAGGGCCTGGACGGGGGTGGTGAGATCGTAGAGATAAGCACCGTGCAGCTCGATGCGGCGGTACTCGTCGGATGCGGGGGTGATGCCGGCCCAGCGCGCGCGCGGTGGCGGCGGCGCCGGGGCGGCGTGCACGCGTGCGTTCACGCGTGCGATGAGGTCCAGTTTCCATTGCAGGCGATAGACCTGCCAGGTGCCCAGACCGGCGAACAGGACGACCAGCAGCAGCGCCGCGATCGCCAGCAGCGGGGAGAAACCCCGGCGGCCGGGAGCGGACGGCGCTGCGTGATCGTCCCGCGCCATTACTGCATGTCGTGCATGCCGTGTACCGAACCGCCGTCGTTGCCCATGTTGGGCATCATGTTGGCGTTCATGTGGTACATGACCCAGATCGAGCCGGTCAGCACGATGAACAGCAGGATGATGGTGAGGATCAGCGCCATCATGTTCCAGCCGCCTTCCGACTTCGAGTTCATGTGCAGGAAGTACACCATGTGCACGATGACCTGCACGGCGGCGAAGCCGAGGATCACGAACTTGGTCGTGCCCGGCGCCAGCTGGTGGGTCATCACCAGCCAGAACGGGATCGCCGTCAGGATCACCGACAGGATGAAGCCGATCGAGTAATCCTTGAAGCTGCCGTGGGCGTGCAGTTCGTCGTCGTGGTGGCCGTGGTCATGGCCGTGGGCGTGGGCGTGGTGCAGGTCGCTCATGGCAGGACTCCCATCAGGTAGACATAGGTGAACACGCCGATCCAGATGACGTCCAGGAAGTGCCAGAACATCGACAGGCAGGCGAGGCGGCGGTAGTTGGCGGCGGTGATGCCGTGCTTGCCGAGTTGGACCATCAGGGTGACGAGCCACACGATACCGAAGGTCACGTGCAGGCCGTGCGTGCCGACCAGCGAGAAGAACGCGGTCAGGAAGCCCGAGCGCTGCGGGCCGTTGCCCTCGGCGATCAGGTGCGCGAATTCCTGCAGTTCCAGGAACAGGAAGCAGGCGCCGAAGATGCCCGTGACGAGCAGCCACATCTGGGTGCCCTTCACGTTCTTCTTCTGCGCGGCCAGCATGGCGAAGCCGTACGTGATCGACGAGAACAGCAGGAACGCCGTGTTCAGCGCGACGGTCGGCAGTTCGAAGATCTCGGCGCCGGACGGACCGCCCGCGTAGTTGCGGCCCAGGACGGCATAGGTCGCGAACAGGCAGGCGAAGATGAGGCAGTCGCTCATCAGGTAGATCCAGAAACCGAGCAGCGTGCCGTTTTCCGGGTGGTGCTCGCGCACGTAGAAGCGCGAGCTCGGGTCGGCGCTCGCGGCGCCGGCGTGGGTTACGTTAATGTCAGACATGGGCTTCCAGCATGCGGGTGCGAGCTTCTTCCGTGCGGGTCACTTCGTCCGCCGGGATGTAGTAGTCGCGTTTGTAATCGAACGTGTGGTAGATGGCGGCAGCGATCATCGCGACGAACGTCACGCCCACCAGCAGCCACATGTGCCAGATGATGCCGAACGCCATGACGAACGCGATGCCCGGGATGACCGGACCGGCCCAGGTGTTCTTCGGCATGTGGATGGCGACGAAGTCCTTCAGCGGACGCTGGTAGCCGTTCTTCTTCATGTCGGCCCAGGTGTCGTTGTCGTGCACGACCGGGGTGAACGCGAAGTTGTAGGCCGGCGGCGGCGACGAGGTCGCCCATTCCAGCGTACGCGCGTTCCACGGATCGCCCGTCACGTCGGCCAGCTTCTTGCGGTTGATGATCGAAACGGCGATCTGCATCAGCAGGCAGCCGATGCCGGCGGCGATCATCAGGGTGCCCAGCAGCGAGATCTGGAACAGCCAGTGGATCGACTCGTCGTCGAAGTGGCTCATGCGGCGGGTCACGCCCATGAAGCCCAGGATGTACGGCGGCGTGAAGGCGACCCAGAAGCCGATCGACCACAGCCAGAAGGAGCGCACGCCCCAGGTACGGTCCAGCTTGAAGCCGAACGCCTTCGGCCACCAGTAGTTGATGCCGGCGAAGATGCCGAACACCACGCCGCCGATGATGACGTTGTGGAAGTGGGCGATCAGGAACAGCGAGTTGTGCAGCACGAAGTCGGCCGACGGCACCGCCAGCATCACGCCGGTCATGCCGCCGATGATGAAGGTCAGCATGAACGACACGGTCCACATCATCGGCAGTTCATAGCGGATGCGGCCCTTGTACATGGTGAACAGCCAGTTGAAGATCTTCGCGCCCGTCGGGATCGAGATGATCATCGTGGTGATGCCGAAGAACGAGTTCACGCTTGCGCCCGAACCCATCGTGAAGAAGTGGTGCAGCCACACGAGGTACGACAGGACCATGATCACGCAGGTCGCGTAGACCATCGACGAGTAGCCGAACAGGCGCTTGTTGCAGAACGTCGCGACGACTTCCGAGTAGATGCCGAAGGCCGGCAGCACGAGGATGTAGACCTCGGGGTGGCCCCAGATCCAGATCAGGTTCACGTACATCATGGCGTTGCCGCCCAGCTCGTTCGTGAAGAAGTGCGTGTCGAACAGGCGGTCCAGGCCGAGCATGGCCAGCGTGGCGGTCAGGATCGGGAAGGTGATCACGATCAGGATGTTGGTGCACAGGGCGGTCCAGGTGAACACCGGCATCTTCATCAGGTCCATGCCCGGCGCGCGCATCTTGACGATGGTCACGATCAGGTTCACGCCCGACAGCAAGGTGCCGACACCCGCGACCTGCAACGACCACACGTAGTAGTCGACGCCGACGTCCGGGCTCGCCAGGATGCCGGACAGCGGCGGGTACGCCAGCCAGCCGGTACGGGCGAATTCGCCGACGAACAGCGAGGCCATCACGAGGATCGCGCCGGCCGTCGTCATCCAGAACGAGAAGTTGTTCAGGAACGGGAACGCCACGTCGCGCGCGCCGATCTGCAGGGGCACGACGTAGTTCATCAGGCCCGTCACGAACGGCATCGCCACGAAGAAGATCATGATCACGCCGTGGGCGGTGAAGACCTGGTCGTAGTGGTGCGGCGGCAGGAAGCCGTGCGAATCGCCGAACGAGAACGCCTGCTGGGCGCGCATCATCAGCGCGTCGGCAAAGCCGCGCAGGAACATCACGAGGCCCAGCACCATGTACATGATGCCGATCTTCTTGTGGTCGATGCTGGTGAACCACTCTTTCCAGAGATAGCCCCACAGCTTGAATTTCGTGAGCAGGCCGAGGACGACGAGGCCGCCCAGCGCCACCATGATAAAGGTTCCGATCAGGATCGGCTCGTGGTAGGGAATCGCTTCCCAGCTGAGCCGACCGAAGATCAACTTCGTTAAGTCAAATTGCTCGTGCATGATTACTTCTTCTTCACAGGATCATTGGGCTTGGCGCAGACCGCGCCGCCGGCCTGGGCCAGGCGGATCGCTGCGACTCGTTGGGTCGGGTTACGCATGGCCATTTCGCGCGCCTTCTTGGCATCTTCGTTCATCATCTTGTCCTCGCACACGACGCCGTCGGCGACGCAGCGGTTCAGGACGCGGTAGAACAGGTCGTTGTCGACGGCCGCGTAACGGTGCACCGGTTCCTTGATGCTCGGCTTTTCGAGCGTCAGGTAGTTGGCGCGGTCGAGGTTGCCGCCGCCGGCCTTGACCGACTGGACCCAGCCGTCGAAGTCGCCCTGCGACACGCCGCGGTAGCCGAAGCGCATGTCCGAATAGCCGGCGCCGCTGTAGTTGGCGGAGAAGCCGATCGACTGCACCGGCTTGTTCTGCACGGCGTTGAGCGTCGTTTCCATGCCCGGCATCGCGTAGATCATGCCCGCCAGTTCCGGCACGTAGAAGGCGTTCATGACCGACGTCGCGCTGATCTTGAAGCGCACCGGCACGTCGACGGGAACGACCAGTTCGTTCACGGTGGCGATGCCCTGCTCCGGATAGATGAACAGCCATTTCCAGTCCATCGCCACGGCCTGGATCACCAGCGGCTTGGCGGATGCGGGAACCGGACGCCCTTCGGCGATGCGGTCCAGCGGACGGTACGGGTCGAGCTTGTGCGTGGAAATCCAGGTCACGAGGCCCAGGACGATGATGATCAGGAGGGGCGCGCCCCAAATGACGAGTTCGAGCTTGGTGGAGTGGTCCCAATCCGGCTCGTAGGCCGCCTCGGTATTGCTCGCCCGGTATTTACGGGCGAAGACGATGATCAGAATGAACACCGGTACGATGATCAGCAACATCAGGATCACCGACACGATGATCAAATGCGCCTCTTGCTTGGCGATGTCACCGGAAGGGTTCATCACCACCGTATTGCAGCCGGCAAGGGCTGCCATCAGGGGGGAGAGGAACATTCCGCGACGGAGGGTCTTAGGAATCATGCTTTTGTTTTACGTTACATGGGAAAAATAACATGCTAATGTAACGCCAACGGCGTGCGTTTGGCGATTGGACGTTTTGTCCTACCCTTTTCCGTATTGCAGCATTTCAGAGGGTCCAAAGGCCGTCGGCTGATAAGGAGACGAAGACATGCAAGGCACCCCGAATACGTACGGCGGCGCAGGAGCCGCTCCCATCACAGCACCCCACTCCGGGGCCCGGAACATCAATGCCCGCGACGGTCACATCGCGCCGGGCGAGATCGCGGTCGGCGTCGTCATCGGCCGCGCTTCCGAATACTTCGACTTCTTCGTTTACGCGATCGCTTCGGTGCTCGTGTTCCCCGCCGTGTTCTTCCCGTTCGCCGACCGGCTCGAGGGCACGCTCTACTCGTTCGCCATCTTCGCGCTGGCCTATGTGGCGCGGCCGATCGCGTCGCTGTTCTTCATGGTGCTCCAGCGCTGGTACAGCCGCGAGATCAAGCTGACCATCGCCCTGTTCCTGATGGGCTCAGCGACGGTCGCCATCTCGATGCTTCCCACTTATTCGCGCTGGGGCGAGTGGTCCATCATCTCCCTCGCGATCCTGCGCATCGGCCAGGGCGTCGCCCAGGGCGGCTCGTGGGACGGGCTGCCCTCGCTGCTCGCGCTCAATGCCCCGGAAAACAAGCGTGGATGGTACGCCATGTTGGGACAACTTGGCGCACCAACGGGATTCATCATCGCGGCGGGCCTGTTTTCCTACCTGATGGCCGAGCTGTCGCAGGACGACTTCCTCGTCTGGGGCTGGCGTTATCCGTTCTACGTGGCGTTCGCGATCAACGTCGTCGCGCTGTTCGCCCGCCTGCGGCTCGTGTCGACGCCCGACTACACGCACCTGCTCGACGAGCATGAGCTCGACCCGGCGCCGGCCCGCGAAGTGATCGGCCACCAGGGCACGAACATCGTCATCGGCGCCCTCGCCGCCCTGTGCAGCTATGCGCTGTTCCACCTGGTGACCGTGTTCCCGCTGTCGTGGATCCAGCTGTACGACACGCGCTCGATGGCGGAATTCCTGCAGGTCCAGATGATGGGCGCGGGGCTGGGCATCGTCGGCGTGCTGGCGTCCGGCATCATCGCGGACAAGTTCGGCCGGCGCAACACGCTGGGCACGCTGGCGGCGCTGATCGCGCTGTTCTCCGTCTTCATCCCCACGCTGATGGATGGCGGCGTGAACGGCCAGAACACGTTCATCCTCGTCGGGTTCCTGCTGCTGGGCCTGTCGTACGGCCAGGCCGCCGGCGCCGTGACGTCGAACTTCCTGCCGCAATACCGCTACACGGGCGCCGCCCTCACGTCCGACCTCGCCTGGCTCGTGGGCGCCGCCTTCGCCCCGCTCGTCGCGCTGGGCCTGGCCGCGAACTTCGGCCTGGGGTACGTCAGCCTCTACCTGCTGTCCGGCGCCCTGGGCTCCCTGGCGGCCCTGAGCCTGAACCGGGCCCTCGAGATCCGAAACTGAACGACGCTTTCATCGCAGAGCTTATGCCCCGGTCGAGCCGGGGCATTTTTTTACCCGCGAAATTCGGGGTCAGAGCACATTTCGGCTCGAATTCGGGGTCAGAGCACAGTTTGGATCATCATCCGCGCGTCAACATCTGGCGCCGGCTAGCCTGCGGTGTGCGCACGATCTCCGTGTGAATCCGTGGGCCGGCTTCGATCCGCGCGAAAAAAACTGCTCCGGAGATTGTGTGCCCAAAAGTGCTCTGACCCCGAATTTCGCCAGAAAAGTGCTCTGACCCCGAATTTATTTGAGCGGCCGAAGGCTGCGCGCCCTCGGCCGTGGGGGCGTCAGTGCAGCGGCGGCGCGCCCGCGCTGGGCTGGGCGCCCGGGTTCACGGTCATGCCGTCGGCGAGGGTCTGGTTACCCATGCCCAGTTCGGCGCCCGTCGGCGGGTCGATGGTCGGATCGGACGTGGTGCGGTCGGCCATCTGCTTGAGGATGTCGATGTCCTTGGCCGGAAGCTTGACGTCCGCCTCGCCCGTGCCGCCGTCGACGGCCATCTGCTTGTCGCGGTCCGATACGAAGTCCCAGTTCTCGCTCTGGTTCCAGGAGCCGCGCACCTCGCCCGGGCCTTGCGACATATTGAAATAGGTGTTGGCGAAGCGTGGGTCGCCCGGCATTTTCCCCGGAGGGAAGTTGGGCGCGATCGCGTACAGCGCCTTCTCGAACGACTTCTGGTGCGCGATCTCGCGCGTCATGAGAAAGCCCAGCGCCTCCTTCACGCCCGGGTCGTCCGTCAGGGCGATCAGGCGCTCGTAGACGATCTTCGCGCGCGCTTCGGCGGCGATGTTGGAGCGCAGGTCGGCGGTCGGCTCGCCGATCGTGTCGATGTAGGCCGCCGACCACGGGACGCCGGCCGAGTTGACGAGCGCCGGACCGCCGCCGTACAGCACTTGCGTCACGTGGCTGTCGTTGCCCGCGCCCTGGATCTTGCGGTACAACTCCGCCTCGCCGTCGACGGCTTCCGCCAGCTCGCCCTTGGCGCCCTTGTTCAGCATGGCGACGATGTGCCCGATGACCTCCAGGTGGCTGAGCTCCTCGGTCGCGATATCGAACAGCATGTCCTTGCGGCCCGGATCGTCCTCGCCCACGGCCTGGGTGAAGTAGCGCATGGCCGCGGCCAGTTCGCCCTGCGGACCGCCGAATTGTTCGAGCATCAGGTTGGCCAGGCCGGGATTCGGTTCGCTGACGCGCACGGTGTACTGCAGGCGCTTGTTGTGTGCAAACATTCCGATTCCTCCAGTGTTGGATTGGATGGCCCGCGCGGAACGCGTCCTGCGTTACCGCGCGGACAAACGAACGCGCCGAAGCGCGCCCGGTTGCCGCCATCATCGCAGCGTTGCGGCACCGGGTAATCAGCAACGAAGCCGTGTCTGTGTAGGATTGCAAGCGACAGCCAGCCGAGTGTGCCAGCCTGGGCCGGACGCCCCATGCGTCATCGGCCGACAAGACCGTGCGGCGCCCTCCTACGCGGCAGCTCTAGCGCCCGCACTACCATGCATCTAACGAGCCCACGGTCCAACCAGCGCACAGGAGACCTTCATGTTTTCCCTGAAAAAACTCAGTCCATCCATCACCGACATGATCCGCTTCGATCACTCGCACGTGATGGTGACGTTCCACCAATACACGCGCGACAAGCGGCCCAGCGTCAAAAAGGCGCTGGCGGAAACGATCTGCGACGCCTTGGAAATCCACGCGACGCTCGAGGAAGAAATCTTTTATCCCGCCTTGCGCCCGCGCGCCCACGACCAGAAGGTCATGGACAAGAGCGTGCCGGAACACGACGAGATGCGCGCCGTGATCGCCGAACTGCGCCGCACCGATCCGAAATCGCCGCGCCACGACGAACTCGTGTTCCAGTTGATGCGCGACGTCCAGCACCACGTGGCCGACGAGGAAACCGTGCTGCTGCCGGACGCCGAGCAGTCGCTGAGCCACGAGCGCCTGTGCGAGCTGGGCGCGCAGATGACGAAGCGGCGCCTGGAACTGGTGACGCCGAAAGCGGGCAAGATCGCCGCCAACACGGCCGTCGGCTTTTCCGGCAGCACGGCCGCCATCGTCGTCGGCGTCGCCAGCGCCCTGTTCGCGGCCCGCGCGTTCACCCGCAAGCCGGCTTGAAGGCCGGTCGACAGGCGTTTTTCGCAGCGGCGAGAGGCCGTCTGCGCTCCCCCGGCATGGCGTGACCTCGCGCCGGCCCTGCCCGCAACCGCGTCCGCACGCGGTTGCGGGCTTCTTCATTGCCCCATCCAGCCGAGCAGCAACGGCACGAGCCAAGGGGCCAGCAGCGCCGTCAGCACCCCATTCATGCCCATCCCCAGGCCGGCATAGGCCCCCATCTCCGGACTGACCAGGAAGGCGCGCGCCGTGCCGATGCCGTGCGCCGCGACGCCCAGCGCAAGGCCCTGCGCCGCGTGCGACTCGATCCGCAATGCCTGCATCAGGAAGCGCGCCGTGGCGGCGCCGAAGATGCCCGTGGAGATCACGAGAGCGGCCGTCAGCGCTGGCACGCCGCCCAGGTGCTCCGACACGGCCATCGCGATGGGCGTCGTCGCCGACTTCGGGCCCAGCGAACGCGCCAGCTCCGGCGATGCGCCCATCAGCACGGCGATGCCGACGGCGCTGACGATCGCCGTCGCGCAGCCGGACAGCAGCGCGCACGCGAGCGGGAACAGGCTGCGGCGCAGCCGCGGCACCTGGCGCGCGAGCGGCACGGCGAGGGCCACGGTGGCGGGGCCGAGCAGGAAGTGGACGAACTGCGCGCCGGCGAAATAGCGCGGGTACGACATGCCGCTCGCGGCCAGCACGAGGCTCACGAGCGCGATCGCGATGGCGACGGGATTGGCGAGCGGCGAAAAGCCGCAGCGCGCGTACACCCATTGCGCGAACACGTAGGCGCACAGGGTGATCGTCAGTCCGAGCAGCGGCGAGGCGGACAGGTAGACCCAGAAATGGGTGAGTTCCGCGAACTTAAACATCGCCGCCCTCCTTTCTCTTATGCGCGGGCGTGAGCGCCTGCAGCACCAGCGCCGTGACGGCGAGCGTCGACAACGTGCTGCCGACGACGGCCGCGCAGATCGCCAGCCAGTGCCCGCTGCCGCTGGCCGCCGCCACGACGATGCCGACGCCGGCCGGCACGAACAGCAACGACAGATGACGCAGCAATTCGTTGGCGCCCGCCTCCACGATCCCGGCCAGGCGCGGGAACGCGACGAGCGCCGCGAGCAGGAGCAGCATGCCGGCGACCGGTCCGGGCACCGGCACCCCGGCCAGGAACACGAGACCCTCCCCGAGACACTGGAAGACGAGTAGTACGGCAAACGCGAGCAGCAAGAGACCTCCTTCGGCGAACATCCATGGATGCCCAAGGATAGCAGCAACGCCGCACGGGCGTGCGTTACCGGCGGCGCGCAGCCGCCGGCGTTCACGCCGCGGCGAGGGCCTTGCGCGCAGGCGGGGCCGCGATGGCCGGGCGGTCCGCCGCCGCGGCAGCGCCGTCGAGGCGGAACCGGCCCACCAGCGCCACGAGCAGGTCGGCCTGCTGGTGCAGGCTGTCCGCGGCGGCAGCCGCCTCCTCGACGAGGGCCGCGTTCTGCTGCGTCGTGCCGTCCATCTGCGCGATGGCCTGGTTGACCTGGCCGATGCCCATGCTCTGCTCGCTGCTTGCGGCCGTGATCTCGGCCACGATGTCGCTCACGCGGCGCACGCTCGCGACGACGTCCTCCATCGTACGGCCCGCGTCCTGCACGAGCGCGCTGCCCGCTTCCACCTTGCCGGACGCGTCGCCGATCAAGGCCTTGATCTCCTTCGCCGCGCCGGCGCTGCGCTGCGCCAGCGCGCGCACCTCGGTGGCGACGACGGCAAAGCCGCGTCCCTGCTCGCCGGCGCGCGCCGCCTCGACGGCCGCGTTCAGCGCGAGGATGTTGGTCTGGAACGCGATGCCGTCGATCACGCCGATGATGTCGACGACCTTGCGCGACGCCGTGTCGATGGCGGCCATCGTGTCCACGACTTCGGCCACGACGGCGCCGCCGCGGCGCGCCGTGTCCGACGCGGACAGCGCGAGCTGGTTGGCCTGGCGCGCGTTGTCGGCGTTCTGCTTGACGGTGGACGTCAGTTCTTCCATCGACGCCGCCGTCTCTTCCAGCGAACCGGCCTGCTGCTCGGTGCGGCCGGACAGGTCCATATTGCCCCGGCTGATCTCGACGCTGGCCGCGGCCACGCTGCCGGCGCTCTCGCGCACCTGCAACAGCACGTCCTGGATCTTGGTGACGAAGCCGTTGAAACCGGCGGCGATCAGCGCCAGCTCGTCGCGGCCCTTCTCGTCCAGGCGGGCGTTCAGGTCGGCGTTGCCGCTGGCGAGGTCCGTCATCGTCGTGCCGAGGATGCGCAGCGGCCGGGTGAGGCGGCGCTGCACGGTGACCATCACGATGGCCGCCACGACGGCGCAGATCAGCGACGCGAACAGCGAATAGCCCATCAGCCGGCGCGCGGCCGCCGTTGCGACGCTGTGCGGGAACGACAGCTTGACCGCCCACGGCGCGATGTCCGGATGCAGTTGCAGCGGCTCGACCAGGTGCACGATGCCGGCATGGTCGATGTATTCATAGGTCCGGCCGGCCCGCACGGCCGCCAGCGCGGCGGGCGGCAGGTCGTCCGCCTTCTTGCCGTTCTTCGCCGCGTCCGGGTGGCTGGCGTACAGCCCGCCGTTCGAGATGAGCGCCAGGCGGCCGCCGTCGAGCACCTTGATGCGGCCGAGGATCTCGCCCAGGTGCGCCAGCTTGAAGTCGGCGCTGGCCGTGCCGCGGAATTCGCCCTTGACGAGGATCGGCGCGACGAGCGAGGCCAGCATGACGTCCTTGCCGTCGATCGGGTACGAGTACGGCTCCGTGAAGAACACCTTGCGCGTGCGCTTCGGCACGTCGTACCAGTCGTTGGCGCCGGGCGTGGTCGGCCAGATGATCGGTTCCACGTGCATGGTGCCGTCCGCGTTGCGCGTGTAGTACGGCATGTAGCGGCCGGACGCGTCGTATTCCGGCGCCTTGCCGGCGTAGTCGGCGTCCTTGCCGTCCAGCGCGTTGGGCTCCCACGTGACGGCGCCGCCGATGAAGTCGTCCGACGTGCGCACCGTCGCCCGGGTCATGGCGGCGACCTGCGGCCGCGCGGGGGCGATGTCCTCCTCGCGCAGCGCGCTCATGGCGGCGGCGAGGTTCAAGACGGCGCCCAGCTTCGGCCCCAGCTGCGCCTGCACGGCGGCCGCCGCTTCGCGCGCGGACGTGCGCGCCTGCTGCATGCTGGCCTCCTCGGCGTTGTCGCTGCTGCGCACGGCGATGACGGCGGACGTGACCGCGAGGCTCAGCACGACGAGCGTGGTGGCCGTCGCGCAGATCTTCGCCGTCAGGGACAACGACAACGACGACAGGGGGTTGCGTCTCATGCTCTCTCCTCGGATCAGAATTTGCGGGTCAGTGACACCACGACGGCGCGGTGCGCCACGTTGGACACGGCCAGGCGGCCGTCGGCCCGCGGCACGCCCGTCGTGTAGCGGTCGTAGACGCCCGTCGCGCCGATGGCGCGGGTGTAGTTCAGGGCAACGGTCCAGCCGTCCTCCAGCTGGCGGGTGAGGCCGGCCTTGATGTCGCGCCAGTTCCAGATATCGTTGCCGCTGCCGGCCACGCGGCCGTCGCCGGCGTGCAGGTTCAGGGTCAGCTTCTCGGTCAGCGGGTGGTCGGCGCCCACGTCCAGGTAGCCGGTGCCGCGCGCGTTCTGGATGCCGAAGAAGTCGTGGCTGTACGTGGTGTTGTAGCGGACGTACAGCGATTTCCAGCTGATGCCGGCGGACAGTTCGCCGTAGTCGAACGCGGTGTCCGTCGCGCCGATGCGGGCGCCCGGATACTTGTACCAGTAGACGGTCGCGGACCAGCCCAGCGGGCCGGCCGTGCCGCTGTAGCCGCCGTACAGGTCCCATTCGACGGTGCCGTTCTCGATGAAGCGGTCGCTGACGTTGGTGACCAGGGTGCCCGCGGACCAGCCGCTCGGGTGGGCGTAGTCGACCTCCGCCAGCGCGGCCGGCTTACCCCACGTCTGGCGGATGCCGCGCGAGATGTATTGCGAGCTGACGGACAGCGTCGTGGTCAGCGGGCTGCCCGCGGCGGCGTCGGCGGCGTGCACGCACGGGGCGGCGGCCGCCAGCAGAAGGGTCAACGGGGCAAGGCGCCGGGTCGGCCACGGGGCCGGGCGATGTCGGGTGCTCATGATCTCGGGAATGGGTTGTCGAAAGTCGGTCGGCAGTGATGCCGTACGGAAATTCTAGTGCCGACCCAGACGCTTTTGGTTACAAACCGGTGGGAAAATCTGTGGGAAACCCGAGAATGAGACATGGGCGCAACATTCAGATATTTGTCTGGAAATGAAGCGCACGCGTGTTCGCGAAAAATCGCTCAATACATTGAAAATATTGATGTTTTAGTTCGCGACGGAATTTTGGTGGGCACGGGGTGCCCACCCTACGGCTGAAAACGTTGATGGTTTTGCGCAGGTAGGGTGGGCGCCCGTGTTTGATGCCCCCGGCATCAAACACCCACCATGCCGTCACGCGGCCGTTTTCAGGGCCCCGCGGCGCAACTGGTCCCGCTCGATCGATTCGAACAAGGCCTTGAAATTGCCCTCGCCAAATCCCTCGTCACCCTTGCGCTGGATGAATTCGAAGAACACGGGCCCCAGCTGCGTCTCCGAGAAGATCTGCAGCAGCAAGCGCTGGTTGCCGCCCTCGACCGTGCCGTCGACGAGCAGCCCGAGCGCCTTCAGCGCGTCGATGTCCTGGCCATGGCCCGGGATGCGGTCGTTCAGCATTTCGTAATACGTGGCCGGCGGCGCCGCCATCAGGGGCACGCCGGCGGCGCGCAGGGCGTCGACCGACGCGAAGATGTCGTCCGTCAGCAGCGCGATGTGCTGGATGCCCTCGCCGTTGTACTTGAGCAGGAATTCCTCGATCTGGCCGCCGCCCGCCTTGCCTTCCTCGTTCAGCGGGATGCGGATCATGCCGTCCGGTGCCGTCATCGCCTTCGACGTCAGGCCCGTGTACTCGCCCTTGATGTCAAAGTAGCGGATCTCGCGGAAGTTGAACAGTTTCTCGTAGAAGCCGGCCCAATACGCCATGCGGCCCCGGTAGACGTTGTGCGTCAGGTGGTCGATGAGCTTCAGGCCGTGGCCGGCCGGGTGGCGTTCCGTGCCGTCGATCCATTCGAAGTCGATGTCGTAGATGGACTTGCCGTCCTCGAAGCGGTCGATCAGGTACAGCGGCGCGCCGCCGATGCCCTTGATGGCGGGCAGGCGGAGTTCCATCGGGCCGGTCGGGATGTCCAGCGGCTGGGCGCCCAGTTCCAGCGCGCGGGCATAGGCCTTGTGCGCGTTCTGCACGCGGAAGGCCATGCCGCAGGCCGACGGGCCGTGCTCCGCGGCGAAATAATAGGCCGCGCTTTTCGGCTCGTTGTTGACGATGAAGTTGATGTCGCCCTGGCGGTACAGCACGACGTCCTTCGAACGGTGCACGGCCACTTTGGTGAAGCCCAGCGCCTCGAACACGGGTTCCAGCACGCCCGGCGTGGGCGATGCGAATTCCACGAATTCGAAGCCCATCAGCCCCATCGGATTGTCAAACAGGTCGGCCATTGTCTATCCTCTTTTCATTAAAATGTTCGCGCCTCCCGGCGCGTTCACCTGTCATTCGGCGAACACGTCGGCGATCAGTCCCCGCAGCCACTGGTTGCCGGGATCGTGGTTGAAGCGCCGGTGCCAGAAGACGTTGGTCTGCAACGTCGGCAGGGCGAGCGGCGGCTCGATCCACTTCAGGCCGAACGGGCTTGCCGCGCTCTCGGCCAGTTTCTGGGGCACCGTCACCACCAGCTCGCTCGTGCTGACGATGTACGGCACCGCAGTGAAATGCGGCACCCGGAACCGGGCCCCGGCCGTCACCCCGGCCTTTTCCAGCAATCCATTGATGCGGTCGTAAGGGCTCTGGGCCGCATCGACGATCAGGTGCGGCGCCGCCACGAAGCGCGCCAGGTCCACGTCGCCCTTCGCCAGCGGATGGTCCTTGCGGAACATGCTCACGAACGGCTGGCGGAACAAGGCCCGGTGATACAGGGCTTCCGACACGTCCTCGAACGCGCCGATGGCGAGATCGACCCGGCCCGTCTCCATGTCGTCCTTCAACGTCAGGCCGTTCGCGCGGATCGACGCGATTTCCACGTTCGGCGCCGCCGCACGGCAGCGTTCGATCAGCACCGGCATGAAGTACACCTCGCCCACGTCCGTCATCGCCAGCGTGAACCGGCGGCCGCTCGTGGCCGGCTCGAACCGGCTGCGCTGCGACAGGGCCAGCGCCACCTGGGCCAGCGCGGCGCCGATCGGCTCGGCCATCTGCTGCGCGAGCGGCGTCGGTTGCATGCCGTGCGCCGTGCGCACGAACAACTCGTCGCCGAACGTGCGCCGCAGCCGCGCCAGCGCGTTGCTCACGGCCGATTGCGTCAGGCCCAGACGCCGTGCGGCGGCCGAGATCTGGCGTTCGCGGTAGACCTCCTGAAATACCGACAACAGATTCAGGTCGATGCTAGTGGGTTCGATCATGCACGAGATAGTGTTATTGATGGACTAAATAGTCTACATTTTTGTATTCACCTCGTAAAATCGGCCGCACTCCTCTACAGTGTCGTAAACACCACGGAATCTGGAGAAACCCTTGACTGCATCGACTGAAGGTTACATGTCCGGCTTCGGCAACGAATTCGCGACGGAAGCCTTGCCCGGCGCCCTGCCGGCACACCGCAATTCGCCGCAGCGGGCCGCCTACGGCCTGTATGCGGAGCAACTCTCGGGCACGGCGTTCACCGCGCCGCGCAGCCACAACCGCCGATCCTGGCTGTACCGCATCCGCCCGGCCGCGCTGCACGGCCCGTTCGCGCCGATGGTCAACGGCCGCATCGCCGCGGGCTTCGACGGCATGGCCGCCTCGCCGAACCAGATGCGCTGGAGTCCGCTGCCGATGCCCGACTCTCCCACCGACTTCATCGACGGCCTCGTGACGATGGCCGGCAACGGCTCGCCCGCCGCCATGTCCGGCTGCGCGATCCACGTGTACGCGGCGAACCAAGCCATGCGCGGCCGCTATTTCTATTCGGCCGACGGCGAACTGCTGGTCGTGCCGCAGCAGGGGCGCCTGGCGATCGCGACGGAATTCGGCCTCGTCGAGGTGGAACCGCAGCAGATCGCCGTGATCCCGCGCGGCGTGCGCTTCGCCGTCGACCTGCCGGATGGCGAAGCACGGGGTTATGTCTGCGAAAACTTCGGCGCCCTGCTGCGCCTGCCGGACCTGGGCCCGATCGGCTCGAACGGCCTCGCCAACCCGCGCGATTTCCTCACGCCGGTGGCGCGCTACGAAGACGTCGAAGGCGATTTCGAACTGGTCGCGAAATTCGGCGGCAATCTGTGGCGCGCAAGCATCCGCCACTCGCCGCTGGACGTCGTCGCCTGGCACGGCAATTACGCGCCGTACAAATACGACCTGCGCCACTTCAACACGATCGGCTCGATCAGCTACGACCACCCGGACCCGTCGATCTTCCTCGTGCTGCAGGCGCCGTCCGACACACCGGGTGTCGACACCCTCGATTTCGTCATCTTCCCGCCCCGCTGGCTGGCCGGCGAGGACACGTTCCGCCCGCCCTGGTTCCACCGCAATGTCGCGAGCGAATTCATGGGCCTCGTGCACGGCGCCTACGACGCCAAGTCGGACGGCTTCGTGCCGGGCGGCGCGAGCCTGCACAACTGCATGAGCGGCCACGGCCCGGACGCCGCCACGTTCGACAAGGCCAGCAGCGCCGACACGAGCCGGCCGCACAAGGTCACGGACACGATGGCGTTCATGTTCGAGACCCGCAACCCGCTCGTGGCGACGCCGTACGCCCTGCAATCGCCGCAGTTGCAGGCGAATTACCAGGACTGCTGGGCCGGGATCGCGAAGCATTTCAATCCGGCAAAACCCTGAGCGCGCAACGGTGCGCCCGTTGGCGCACGATTGCCGACATGCGATGATCGACCCGCCGGCAGGCGGCATGGGCCGTCCCGGCCGAGCCCGGGACCCGCATGGCCGACGTCGTCATCATCCTTGCCCTCATCCTGCTCAATGGCGCGTTCGCCATGTCCGAGCTCGCCATCGTCTCGGCCAAGCGCTTGCGACTGGACAAGATGAAGGCCGAGGGCAGCGCCGGTGCCGGCACCGCGCTCGCCCTGCATGAAGACCCGAGCCGCTTCCTGTCCACGGTGCAGGTCGGCATCACCCTCATCAGCATCTTCATCGGCGCGTACGGCGAGGCGTCGCTGACGGCCCGGCTGACGCCCAGGCTGGCCGCGCTCGGCGTGCGGGACGACTATGCGCGGCCCGTGGCGCTGGCCGTCGTCGTCGTCGGCATCGCCTTCTGTTCCGTCGTGCTGGGCGAACTGGTGCCCAAGCGCATCGCGATCCTGTATCCGGAAACGCTGGCGGCCGCGACCGCGCGCCCGCTGCACGTGCTGTCGCGCCTCGCGCACCCGTTCGTGCGGCTGCTGGCGATGACGACGGACGCCATCATGCGCCTCCTCGGCATGCACCGCCAGAAGGACGAGACCCCGACCGAGGAAGAAGTGACGGGCATGATCAAGGAAAGCGCGGACGCGGGCGTGTTCGAGAAAGCCGAGTACGACATCGCCGCGCGCGCCCTGCGCCTGGACGACTGGCATTTGCGGGCGCTGATGACGCCCAGGGTCGACCTGGAATTCCTCGACCTCGACCAGCCGCTGGAACGCAATCTCGCGCGCATCGCGGAGTCGCCGTACAGCCGCTTCCCCGTCTACCGGGGCGACCGCTCGCAGGTGCTCGGCATCGTGCGCGCGCGCAACCTGTTCGGCCAGGCCATCCGCGGCCAATCGCTGCAGGGCATCGACATCGGCGCGGCCGTCGAGCCCATCCTGTACGTGCCGGAATCGAGCAGCGCCATCGACCTGCTGGAACAACTCAAGCAGAGCCGCACGGAGCTGGCGATGATCGTCGACGAATACGGCGACATCCAGGGCATGGTGACGCTGACGGACGTCATGAACGCGCTCGTCGGCGACGTCACGCCGTCCGTGGACCACGGCCAGCCGGACGCCGTGCAGCGCGAGGACGGCAGCTGGTTCGTGGACGGCGGCATGGTGCTCGACCGCTTCCGCTACCTGACGGGCGCCGCCATCCGCTTTCCGGACGAGGACAGCGGCGCCTACCACACCCTGGCCGGCTTCCTGCTGTACCAGCTGGCCGTGATCCCGCGCCCCGGCGACCGGCTCGATTGGGACGGCTGGCGGTTCGAAGTCGTGGACATGGACGGCAACCGGATCGACCGGCTCCTCGCGAGCCGCGCCTGAGCCGGCGGAACCGCGGGCACGCGCCGCATGTCCATCACACGACAGGCGGCATCCCGCTGCAAGGAGGACATGACATGCGCATCGACTGGCTCCATTTCACGCCCTGGGCATCCCTTGCCGGCGGCATCTTCATCGGCCTGGCGACGGCCCTGCTGCTGCTCGCCAACGGCCGCGTGGCGGGCGTCAGCGGCATCCTCGGCGGGCTGCTGCGGCCCGCGAAAGGCGACTTCGCCTGGCGCGTCGCCTTCATCGCCGGGCTGTTCCTCGCGCCCATCGTGTGGCTGACGCTGCGCGCGATGCCGCCCGCGCAGATCGACCACTCGCCCGCGCTGCTCGCGGCCGGCGGGCTGCTGGTCGGGATCGGCACGCGGTTCGGGTCCGGCTGCACGAGCGGCCACGGCGTGTGCGGCATCGCGCGCCTGTCGCCCCGCTCGCTGCTGGCCACGGCGTGCTTCGTGGCGGCCGGCTTCGTCACCGTCTACGTCGTCCGCCACGTGCTGGGAGGCGCGCCATGAACCTCGTCACCGCTTTCCTGTCCGGCCTGCTGTTCGGCGCCGGCCTGATCCTGTCCGGCATGAGCAACCCGGCCAAGGTGCTCGCCTTCCTCGACGTGGCGGGCACGTGGGATCCGTCGCTGCTGTTCGTGATGGCGGGCGCGATCCTCGTCGCCGCCATCGCCTTCCGGGTCGCGCGCACGCGCGTGCGGCCGCTGTTCGGCAGCGTCATCCACCTGCCGGGCGCGGGCCGCATCGACGCGCGGCTCGTGCTGGGCAGCCTGACGTTCGGGGTCGGCTGGGGCCTGATCGGCTATTGTCCCGGTCCGGCGCTGACGGCGCTGGCGGTCGGCGGGCGGTCCACGCTGCTGTTCGTCGCGGCGATGGCGGCCGGCATGGCGGTATTCGAAGTGGCCGAGCGTATCCGCGCGGCCATCGGCCATCCTGGAGACTGAATGCAGACCGATCCCTAGCCGTTGCGTTGCCGGTGCAGCCGGAATGCGTCGCGGACATTTCTGACCAATTCGCCATCCTCCCACGGCTTGGTCATGAACTTGAAGAGTTCCCCCTGGTTGACGCTGTCCGTCACCGCCGCGAGGTCGGTAAATCCCGACAGGATGATGCGGATGGTATCCGGGTAGAGCTCCCGGACGATCCCCATGAACTGGGTCCCGGACATGCCGGCCATGCGCTGGTCGGAAATGATGACCTGCACCTTGTTCACGGCGAGCAGCTCGAGACCTTCCTGTCCCCCGCCGGCCGTCAGTACGCGGTATCCTTCCCGCCGCAGCAGTCGCCGCAACGTCGACAGGTTGCTGGGTTCGTCGTCGACGATCAGCAAAGTATCTTCGTCGACGAGTTGTCCAAGCGCCAGCTGCATTTTCTCGACGAGCATCGTCTCGAATTGCTCGGCCGGCACCGCCTCGCTGAAGTAAAAGCCCTGCAGTTCGTCGCAGCGGCGCCGGCGCAGGAATTGCAGTTGCGCTTCGGTCTCGACCCCTTCCGCGATCACACGCAGATGCAGGCTGTGTGCCATGGCGATGATCGCCGTCGCAATCGCCGCGTTGCCGGTATCGGCATTCACGTCACGAATGAACGCCCGGTCGATCTTGACCACGTCAAACGGAAAACGCTGCAGGTGGGCAAGCGAAGAATGGCCGGTTCCGAAATCGTCCAGGGACAATTGGATGCCCAGCTCCTTCAAGGTCCGGAGATTGGATGCTGCCATATCCAGGTCGTTCATCACCATGGATTCCGTCAGCTCGAATTCGATATGGCGGGCCGGGAGCCGATGCTTGGCGAGCGCATCGGAAATGTTCTGCACGATGTTGCCATTCTTGAGTTGCGCAGCAGACAGATTGACCGCGACCGGCACGACGTCGACCTGCCGTTGCAGCCAACGCGCCTGTTGGGCGCAGACCGTATCGACCACCCAGGCGCCGATCGGTTCGATCAATCCGACCTCTTCCGCCAGCGGAATGAAGGTTCCGGGAAACACCAGTCCGCGCCGGGGATGCCGCCACCGGATCAGCGCTTCGGCGCTGACGATGCGTCCGCTCACCAGGTCGACCCGCGGCTGGTAGTACACGACGAATTCCTGCGCATCGAGGGCACGCTGCAGCTCCGATTCCAGCGCGAGCCTGGATGCGTGGGCTGCATTCATCGCCGGCGAGTAATACAGATACGTCTTGCCGCGGCGCTTGGCGCTCTGCAATGCCGCTTCCGCGTGCTTGAGCAGCTGCTCGGCGTCGCCGCCATCGCGGGGAAAGAGCGCCAGCCCGGCGCGCGCGTGAATGCGGACCTCGTTCCCATCGAGCTGGAAGTGCTGGTTGATCGCCCCCAGGATCGCGTCTTCCACGACGCGTTCAAGATCGGCATCCTGCGCCAGTTCGGCGATGGCGATCGCAAAGGTGGCGCCGCCGATCCGGGCGAGGCTGACGCCGCCCGGGAGCCCCGCGTCGAGCCGCTGCGCGACCTGCTTGAGCAGCGCGTCGCCCATGTGGCGTCCGAGCGCATCGTTCAATTGCGTGAATCGATCGATATTCACCAGAATCGTGCCGACGTGCTGCCCGGCCGGCGAGGCGAGAATGAATTGCGCCAGCCTGTCCTCGAACAGCCTGGCGTTCGCCAGTCCGGTCAGCACGTCGTAATACGCCAGATAACTGAGCCGCTCCTTGTTGTCGATAAACTGCAGCGCAAAGTCGAGGTCGCCGACCAGGTCATCGAGGAGTTTGACTTCCTCGACATTGAAGAACCCGACGGTATCCGCAAGGAACACCATCACGGCGACGACGCGGCCGGCCGACGACAGCGGCAGCGCGGCGATGGCGACATGGCCTTGCTCGAGCAGTTCCCTTGCCAGCGGCGCCAGCCCGGCATCCGCTCCGACGTCATTGCAAATCACCGTCCGCGCCTCGCGTGCCGCAACGCATGCCGGCCTCGCACTGTCGACGCTGTCGGCACGCAAGGTCAGGCGCAGCCGGTCGACAGCGCGGCGGTCGCAGCCGCACCATGCCACGACGCGTCCGTCGAGCGCCCCCGGATCGAACACGCCGATCCACGCCGTCTTGAATGCACCGACGTGCACGGCAATCCGGCAGACCTCGTCGAACAAAGCGTCGCGCGTATGAATACGGGTGATCGCGGCATTGATCCCGCTCGACACCGCATAGATCCGGCTGAGCCGCACGATCTTGTCCTGCGCCTGCAGGCGTTCGGTGACGTCATGGGCGAGGACGAACCGGCAAGCGCGTTCGTTGAACCACAGGGGATGCGACGTGATTTCCACATCGATGAGCGTGCCGTCCTTCCTGGCGTGGCGCCAGATTCCGGATTTCTCGATACTCGGTACGGATGGCTGTCGCAGATTGTCGTTCAGCCGCTCCCGCTCTTCCGCCGGACGGATATCGTGAAGCGTCATGGCCAGGAATTCCGCTTCAGCGTAACCGTAATGCACGATCGCCGCCGCATTGACCGCCATGAACCGGAACGTCTCGAGGTCGTACACCCACATGGGTACGGGATGCGCCTGGAACAGCGCGGAAAACCCGGCATCGGACGGTTGAATCATGACATTCCTAAAAGCCGCGTTCGGGATACATTGCGGAATAAGCCGGTCATCTTGTCGAAGTGCAGCCGGTTCAAGAATGCTTGATCCACCGCATTTTTGCAAGGCAGTTTTTTTGCCACAAAATGGCGTTCCCGACGCCCGCGCCAGGCGGCGCCGTTTGCTTTAGAATCCTTGTCTTTTAGCAAGCGGACATCATGGCCTCCGACGACACCCAACTCCACCGCGGCCTCAAGAGCCGGCACATCCAGCTGATGGCCCTCGGCGGCGCCATCGGCACGGGCCTCTTCCTCGGCGTGGCGGAGACGGTCCGCCTGGCCGGTCCCTCGGTCCTGCTCGGCTATGCCATCGCCGGCCTGATCGCTTTTTTGATCATGCGCCAGCTGTCCGAGATGATGGTCGACGAACCCGTGGCCGGCTCGTTCGGCCACTTCGCCGACAAGTATTGCGGCCGCTTCGCCGGCTTCGTCTCCGGCTGGAATTACTGGGTGTTGTACGTGCTCGTCAGCATGGCCGAGCTGTCCGCCGTCGGCATCTACGTGCAGTACTGGTTCCCGGGCGTGCCCACATGGGTGTCGGCGCTCGGATGCTTCCTGCTCGCGAACGGCATCAGCCTCATCAACGTGCGCGCGTTCGGCGAGAGCGAGTTCTGGTTTTCCGTGATCAAGGTGGCGGCCATCGTCGCGATGATCGTCTACGGCGTGTTCCTGCTCGCGAGCGGCGGGGCGGGACCGCAGGCGTCCGTCGCCAACCTGTGGACGCACGGCGGCTTTTTCGCGCACGGGATCAAGGGGCTCGTGATGTCGATGGCGATCATCATGTTTTCGTTCGGCGGCCTGGAAGTCATCGGCATCACGGCGGCCGAGGCGGCCGATCCGTCGCGCTCGATCCCGCGCGCGACGAACCAGACCCTGTGGCGCATCCTCGTGTTCTATGTCGGCGCGCTGGCCGTGCTGCTGGCGCTGTATCCGTGGGACCAGATCGTGCCCGGCGCCAGCCCGTTCGTGCTGATCTTCAAGGCGCTGGATGCCGGCGTCGTCGCGCACGTGCTGAACGTCGTCGTGCTGACGGCCGCGCTGTCCGTCTACAACAGCTGCGTGTACTCCAACAGCCGCATGCTGTACGGCCTGGCCGTGCAGGGCCACGCGCCGCGCGCGCTGCTGCGCGTGAACGAGCGCGGCGTGCCGCTCGCGTCGCTGGGCGTGTCGGCCGTCGCCACGGCGCTGTGCGTGGGCGTCAACTACGCCGTGCCGGGCAAGGCGCTGGGCTTGCTGATGGGCCTCGCCGTGGCCGGCATGCTGATCAACTGGGCGATGATCAGCTGGTCGCACCTGCGCTTTCGCGCCGCCAAGCGCGCCGCGGGCCAGCGGACGGCGTTCCCGAGCCCGCTCTATCCGTTCACGAACTGGGCCTGCCTGCTCTATCTCGGCGGGATCGTCGCGGTCATGTATGCGACGCCGGAACTGCGCCTGTCCGTGTGGCTGATCCCCGCCTGGCTCGTCGCGCTGGCCGCGGGCTACCGCGCGGCGGAGGGCCGGCGCGCCCGCCTCGCCCGCGCCGGCGCCTAGCGGCCGCTGGCGGCGCGTACGCCGCGTGTCCCGTCATGGATGCTACACTCGGCCCATTCCAAAAGCGACGAGTTGCGAGCCGAGCATGGAACAACAAGAGTTTCTCGACACCCTGGAGGCGGAAGGCTATGCGGCGCCGGTGCTGGTGCGGCGCGAACCGGACGGCCGCCTCGACGACCACGCCCATCCGTTCGAAGCGAAGGCGCTGATCCTCAAGGGCGAAGTCCGCATCCACGCGGGCGGCGAAATCAAGATCTACCGCCCCGGCGACGTGTTCCACCTGCGCCGCGACGAACCGCACCGCGAAAGCTACGGCCCGGACGGCGTGGAATACCTGGCCGGCCGCCGCTAGGCGCCGGCGCGCGCCTGGGCCAGCACGAGCACGGGCTGCGCGCCCGGCGCGCGGAACACGATCGCGAAGCAGTCGAACCAGTCCTGCGGATCGGGGCAGCCATCGGCCAGCATCGCCCGGTAATCGTCTTCCGCTTCGTACGAATACACGACGACGACTTCGCCGGCCACGGGGCCGAACCACGCCTCGTCGTCCGCGTGCGGGCGCACGCCGTCGCCGTGGCGGCCGCTCCAGCCGTGCCGGGCCGGGTCGAACAGCAGCACGTCACGCCCGCACACGGGACACGCCGCGTGGACCGGTGCGACGGGCGCTGCGACCGTCTTGCGGCCGAACAGGCCGCGCCGCTCCTGCCGCCGCGCCGTGCGCAGCCTCAGCTCCCAGCTGCCGCACGGGCACCCGAGCCGGCGCGCGAGACAATCCGGGCCGTGCCGCAAGCCGCGCACGGCGGGCGTCGCGACGTTGGCCAGCATGAAGGGCGCCAGGTTGGCGGGGATGCGGGCACCGAGCAGGGCAACGAGGTCCGACACCGCAGCCTCCAGGATCAGAGTGAGTCAGAAATACTTCGACAGATAGTACACGCCGGAGTCCGGGAACACAGTGGCCACACGCTTGCCCGCCAGCTGCGGCAGCAGCTGCGCGATGCCGGCCGCGACGCAGCCGCTCGATCCGCCGGCCAGGATGCCCTCCTCCGCCGCGAGGCGCCGGCACCATTCCAGCGCGTCTTCGTCCGCGATCTGCACGACGTCGTCCACGACGTCCGGGTCGAAGCTGCGCGACGCCTGGCACTTGCCCACGCCTTCGACGACGCTCACGAACGGCCCTTCCGCGGACACGTCGGAGACGACCTTGCGGTATGCCGAGTTGCGCGGTTCCACGCCGAGCACGACCACGTCCGGCTTCTGTTCCTTGAGGTAGCGGCCGATGCCGGAAATCGTGCCGCCCGAACCGATGCCGCACACGAACACGTCGACCTCGCCGGCCACCTGCCGCCACAGCTCCGGTCCCGTGTCGCGGTAATGGGCTTCGCGGTTCAGCGCTGAGCGGTACTGGTCGAGGTAGTGGATGTTCTCGCCCTGCGCGAGCCGCTCGGCCACGGCCTGGTAGCCGCCGGCGGGATCGCGGCCGTCCTCCGGCGCGCACAGGTGCACCTCGGCCCCGTAGGCGCGGATGCGCTTGATCTTTTCGATGCTCGTCGTCTGCGGCACGGTGACGTCGCAGCGCAGGCCGAGCACGGCGCTGGCCATGGCGAGCGCCGCCCCCGTGTTGCCGGACGAGCTCTCGACGACATGCGCCGTGCCCGCCGGCAGGCTTTGCAGCATGAAGCGCACCATCCGGTCCTTGATGCTGCCGCCCGGGTTCATGTATTCCAGCTTCGCCACCACGTCCACGCCGGGGAACAGACGTCCCAGCCTGACGACGGGGGTGTCGCCGATCGCGTCCATCACGGAAGATTTGACTTGGGATTCCACGCCGCTCCTTTCACTGAGATTGCCGCTAAGAAAGACTAGCACAACAATCCGTTCAATGGCGTCGGATTGAAAACGTGCGCGCGGCCCGGATGAACTTCGTACCTTAACCGGCCGACGCACGTTCCGGCAAGACATCATCGTGCTCCTGCGACCAAACTGCTTCATCGCCACAACTGAAATATCTCAGCGACAATACGCGTATTTGCGACCTGAACGCGTACACGAGCTTCGACGAGACTGCCTATATGCTGCCCGTCCCCACCGATCGCAAGGAGAACGTCGAGACCGCGTTCACGGCCCTCGGCGCAGGAGACGGCCAGCCTGGCCAAGTAAATCCAGGCCGGCAATAACTGCATTTTAAATGCATCTTTGGTAGAATGATGGTGCCGGGTCGATGGTCAATAATCGATCCCGGCGCCGTTTCCATTTCTACCGCAGGCCACGCATGCCCTCCCCCGCCATCACCGAATCGTCGATCGTCCAGCTGGTCGACACGTTTTATGCCCGCGTGCGCGACGACGCCGTGCTGTCCCCCGTGTTCGAAGCGAAGCTGGCCGGCCGCTGGCACGAGCACATGCCGCGCATGGTTGCGTTCTGGACCAAGGTCTTGCTGGGCACGGGCGAGTTCCAGGGCAATGTGTTCGGCAAGCACATGGCCCTGTCCGGCATCGAGACGGAGCACTTCGTCCGCTGGCTCACGCTGTTCCGGCTGACGGCGGTCGACGTGTTCGGCATCGACGGCGCGACGGAGGCGCTGGCCGTGGCCCAGCGCATCGCCTCGAGCCTGCAACTGGGCTTCTTCGGCGATATCCGCGTCTGATCAGGCCAGCTTGCCGGTGGCGGCGCGGTCCGCCATGGCGGCCAGCAGCGCCTGTTTCAGCTGCAGATCCGTGAACGGCTTGGTCAGCACACGGGCCGTCACGTCGGCCACGCCGGCCACCAGGTTACCGTAGCCGGACGCGAACACGATGGCGACGTCCGGATGGCCGGCGACGATGCGCCGGGCCAAGCTCAGGCCGTCCTGGTCCGGCAGGCTGTAGTCGACGACGGCCGCGTCGTAGCGCCCGCGCGCCAGCAGCTCGATGGCCTCGCCCGCCGTCGCCGCCTCGTCGGCCTGGAAGCCGGCGTCCAGCAGGATCCCCCGATACAGCTCGCGCGCCCGGGCGTCGTCGTCCACGAGCAGCACGCGCGGGCCGTCCGCCCGGGCCGGGCCGCCCAGCAGCTGGCGCACCTTGCCCGCCAGCTTTTCGCGCCGGTACGGCTTCGACAGCAGCTCCACGCCCGGGTCGAGGCGGCCGCCGTGGATGATCGCGTTCTGCGTGTAGCCGGACGTGTACAGGACCTTCATGTCCGGCAGCAGCGCCCGCGCCTGGCGCACCAGTTCCGTGCTATTGAGCTTGCCGGGCATGACCACGTCCGTGAACAGCAGGTCGCAGCGCACGCCGGCCTTGAGAACGGCCAGCGCCATCTCGGCATCGTCGGCGCGCAGCACGCGGTAGCCCAGCTGGGACAGCATGCCGACGACGGTGGCCTGGACGTTCGGGTCGTCCTCGACGACGAGGATCGTTTCCGTGCCGCCGCGCGCCTCGCCCGCGACCGGTTCGGGCAGCGTCTGTTCCGCCTCCAGGGCGCGCGGGAAATAGGCCTTGATCGTGGTGCCGTGGCCCACTTCGCTGTAGATGCGGAAATGGCCGCCGCTCTGCTTGACGAAGCCGAACGCCATCGACAGCCCCAGGCCCGTGCCTTGCCCTTCGCTCTTGGTCGTGAAGAACGGCTCGATGGCGCGCTCGCGCACGTCGGGCGCCATGCCCGTGCCCGTGTCGGTGATCGCGAGCAGCACGTACTGCCCCGGCGGCACCTCGTGCGCCGCGCTCACGTACGTATCGTCGAGCATCGTGTTGGACAATTCCACCGTGAGCTTGCCGCCGCCCGGCATCGCGTCGCGGGCGTTGATGGCGAGGTTCAGCACGACGTTTTCCAGCTGGTGCGGATCGAGAGTCGCATTCCACAGCGAGGCCGACACGACGGTCTCCACCTCGACGTGCTCGCCGACGGCGCGCCGCACCAGTTCCTCCATGTTGCGCACGACGCGGCCCGGGTTCAGCACGTACGGCTGCAGCGGCTGGCGGCGCGCGAACGCGAGCAGTTGCGACGACAGCTTGGCGCCCCGGTCGACGCCGCCCAGGGCCATCTGCAGATGGCGTTGCGCGGCGGGCTGGCCGGCCACGGCGCCGCCCAGCAGTTGCAGGCTGCCGCCGATCACTTGCAGGATGTTGTTGAAGTCGTGGGCGACGCCTCCGGTCAGCTTGCCGACCGCTTCCAGCCGCTGCGCGTGCTGCAGCGCGTGGCGCGCCTCTTCCAGCTGGACGCGCTGGGTGACGTCGCGCGTGATCTTCGCGAAGCCGACGAGGCGGCCGTCCGCGTCGCGGATCGCATCGACGACGACGTCGGCCCGGAAGCGCGTGCCGTCCTTGCGCACGCGCACGCCCTCGCCCTGGAAGCGGCCCAGCTCGCGCGCCGTCACCAGCACGTGCTCCGGCAGGCCGGCGCGCCGGTCGTCGTCCGTGTAGAAGCGGCTGAAATGCGTGCCGATCACCTCGTCGGCCGTGTAGCCCTTGATATTGCGCGCGCCCGCGTTCCACGTCGTCACGAGGCCTTCCGGCGACAGCATGTAGATGGCGTAGTCGATCACGCTGTCGACCAGCAGCCGGAATTGCTCCTCGCTGCGGCGCAGCGCTTCGCGCGCGAGCTTCTTGTCGCTGATGTCGCGCGTGATCTTGGCGAAGCCGAGCAGCCGGCCTTCGTCGTCCAGGATGGGATCGATGACGACGGAGGCCCAGTAATGGCTGCCGTCCTTGCGCACGCGCCAGCCTTCCGCTTCGAACCGCCCCATTTCCAGCGCCGTGGCGAGCGCGCGTTCCGGCAGGCCGGCGGCGCGGTCGGCCGGCGTGTAGAACCGGGAAAAGTGCTCGCCCAGGATCTCGGCCTCCGAATAGCCCTTGAAGCGGCGGGCGCCGGCGTTCCAGCTGGCGACGGTGCCGTCGGGATTCAGCATGTAGATCGCGTAGTCCGCGACGCGCTCGATCAGCATTTGCATGCGGCGCTGGGTGGTGAAATCGGAGGTCATGGCGGCGAAAAGTCAAACGTCGGCGGTCTCATTATAACATTCTGGAAATTTCCATGCATTAAATGAAACGTTTGTAGCCGCCGAGACAAGATTGTGTATTCGCCACGATCGCGGTGCCCGGCCATCGTCGACGGCCGGGCACCCGCTATCCCCTACAGGCGAGGCCGTAGCGCGTCATCATGCAGCCGTGCTGGTAGCACTGGCGCTCGTCGTAGCCGTGGGCGCGGCATTGCATCAGGGTTTCTTCGCGGCGCTGGCGCGCCGACGGCGCGGCGGCGGCCGCCGGTTCGTCCTGGACGGGCGCGCGGCGGGCCTGAGCGGCGGCATGCCTGCGCGCGGACGATGTGTGATGTGGCGTGCGCCGGGGCGGCTGGCTGACGTCGACCGGCGCCGCGGTGCCACCGGCCGCCGGCGCCGCGGGCGCGTCGAGCGCCGGCGCGGGTGCGGGTGCGGGTGCGGACGCCGTTGCGGCATCCGGTTCCGGCGGCGCGGGCAGCGGCTTCACGGCGTCCGCCGGGGGGCTCTGCACCGGCAACGGGGACACCGGAGCCGGCGAGCCCGCCGCGAACGCCTGCGCGCCGCGTGACGCCGGTGCCGGTGCCGGTGCCGGGCTTGCCGGCGACGTGTTCGCCACGACGACGAGGGCGCCGTCGACCCGGTTTTCCTCATACAGCCACAAGCCGCCCGCCGCCAGGGCCGCCAGCAGGCTGCCGGCGATGCTCCAGGTGACGAGGCGGCGCTTCCACACGCTGCTCCAGGCCGGCTCCTCGCGCCGGGCCGCGTCGTCGCGCAGGCGCGCGGCCAGCCACTCGGCTTCCGCGTCGGGCTGGGTGGGGCGCGGGATCGTGCCGGGGTCGATGCCCGCATCGCTGCGCGGTTCGGGGGCCGGCTCGGGCGGGCGCGGCGGCGGCACGTGATCGGCGAAGGCGCGCGGGGACGGCTCCCGCTGGCGCGGCGGCGGCACGTGGCTGGCGCGCGCCTGCTCGCCGGGCACGGTCGGCTCGCCGGCCGGCGGCGCCGCCGCGGGTGGCAGTGGCGCCGTGGGCGGCGGCGGCCGGTGCTGCGCGGCCCGCTCGGCCCACGCCTCGATCGCCACGCCGAGGCCACGCGCCTGCGTGTCCGGAGCGCGCTGCATGGCGCCGGGGTCCGCCCGCTGCTCGGCCGGGCCGGCGCCGGGGCGCTGCGCGCCGGGGCCGTGCCACACCGCCGGCCGCGCGGGCCGTGCGGGCACCGCCGGAGCGGGCTCGCCCTGTGGCGGCGGCTCTGGCGGGTGCGGCGGCGGCGCCTGGGCCGAGCCGCTTTCCTGGAAGTCCTGCAACAATTGGGTCTTCATGGTGCGATGCGCAATCCGGATAACCGGATGGGCAGTGTACCGAATCCCGGCCAAGCGCGGAGCGCGCCTGACCGCTACAGGGTGACGACGACCTCCAGCGGGGCCGAACGCACGGCCGGCAGCGGCACGTCGAGCACGCGGCGCCGGGCGTCCCAACGGAACGCCAGCGCCCGTCCGGCGGCCCGCACGGCGCGCGGCCGGGCCGCCACGTTGTGCACCTTGAGGTCGAACGTCCGGGCCGTGGGAGTCGCCGCGGCGCCCGTCTCGGGCGCGATCGTCAAGGCCAGGCGGCCGTCGGCCAGCCGGCTCGAAAAGCGCACCAGTTCGTACATGCCGGCCTCGTAGGCGTGCGGCGTGCGGCCGTCGTCGTCGTACAGATGGCCTTCGGCCCGGGTGACGCCGGCGTCGTGCCAGTAATGCAGGTCCAACTTCGCGGTCGAATAGTCGCGCGTGCTCTGCATGGGCGGCGCGAGCGGCACGAAGGCGCCGGCGCGGACGAACGTCGGGATGCGGTCCGGCCGCGTGGCGACCGTCTCGATGATGCCGCCGCGGTGCGGCGCGTCCGTGTAAAAATCGAACCACCTGCTCCCCTTGCGGGGGAACACGACGTCCTGGCGGGTCGCGCCGGGCGCCGTCACGGGGGCGACGAGGAAGTCGGGGCCCCACAGGTAGGTCGACGCCACGCCGGCGGTCGGGAGCATGTCGTCGTCCGGGTCCTCGAACAGCACCGGCCGCATCATCGGCATGCCCGTGCGGCTGTCGTCGAACGCGGCCGTGTAGTTATACGGCAGCATCGCGTAGCGCAGGCGGATGGCGTCGCGCGCGAGCGCTTCCACGGCCGGCGTGCGGAACACGGCTTCGGACGGCACGTCCTCCTGCGCGTGCGGGCGGAAGATCGGCTGGAACACGCCGTATTGCAGCCAGCGCACGTACAGCTCGTCGTCCAGCACGGGACCCGCGAAACCGCCGAGGTCCGAATGCATGTATGCCTGGCCCTGCATGCCCATCTGCAGCGCGATCTCCATCTGCGACTGCAAGCCGTCCCAGCCCCGGTGCACGTCGCCGGACCACGGGATCATGCCGAAGCGCTGCGACCCCGACCAGCCCGCGCGCATCAGGATGAACGGCCGCTCCTGCGGATAATCGCGCGCATAGCCGTCCGCGATCAGGCGCGCCCACTCGTGGCCGTAGATGTTGTGGACCTGGTCCGCAGTGCCGGTCGCGTGGTGCGCGCCGGACGGGTGCATCTCCGGCTCGCCCAGGTCGCCCCACCAGCCCGCGACGCCGCCCGCCTTGAGTTCCTTGTAGATGTTCCAGAACCAGTCGCGCGCCTGCGGCTTGAACACGTCGATGAGGCCGGTGTTGCCGAAAAAAAAGTCGAACGTGTACGGTTTGCCGGCCGCATCCGTCGCCAGCACGCCGTGCTGCACGGCGTCCTGCCAGCGCTTCGACGTCGTCAGCACGAACGGTTCCGTGATCACGACCGTCTTGACGCCCTTCTTGTCGAAGTCGGCCATCATCGCTTCCGCGTGGGGAAAGCTGTCGCGGTCCCAGGCGAGATTGCCCATCGTGCCCTTGACGGTCTTGCCGAACCAGTACAGGTCGAACACGATCGCATCCAGCGGGATCTTGTCGGCGATGAACTTGTCGACGACGGCGCGCGCCTGGCTTTCCGTATGGTAGCCGAAGCGGCTCGCGAAATTGCCGAACGCCCAGCGCGGCGGCAGCGGCTGGCGGCCCGTCAGGCGCGTCGTCTCGTCCATCAGCTGCGCCCAGTCGTCGCCGGCGATCACCTGGTAGGTCTTGCGCCCGCCCATCACTTCGTAGCGCAGCGTGCCGTCCATGCGGCTGTCGAAGTCGAGCCAGCCGGCCTGCGGATTGTCGAAATGGAGCGCGTACCTGCGCGACGACACGGCCATCGGGATGCCGTAACCCATCTGGTCGGCGTGGTTGCCGAAGCTGTAGGACGCCTTGTTGTACAGGCGGAAGCGCTGGCCGCGGCGGTTCATGCCGGCCGCGCGCGACCCTGCGCCGTACAGCGCTTCGTCGCCCCGCAGCGAGAATTCGATGCTCTGCAGGCCGTCGTCATGGCCGTAGCCGTGTTTTTCCGCGACGAGCGGCTTGCCCTTGTACGCGTAGCTGATGCGAAACGGCGACTTCTCGACCGTCACCGTGATGCCGTCCGTGACGAGTTCGATGCGGCCGTCCGCCTCCTTCACCACCGCCTTCGCCTGGCCGGGCGCCAGCACGACGGCGTGCGACACGGGGTCGAATTGCTCGCCGCGCGGCACGAAGCTCGTCTCGACGATGTTCGCGTCGTAGGCACGGATCAGGTAGCGGCCGTCGCTGGTGGCGACGTCCAGCGTGCCGTTGTCGTTGCGGTAGCCGAGGTAGGCGCGGTCGGCATTCTGCGCGCGGGCCGGGAGGGCGGCGGCCAGGCACAGGGCGAGCACGGCGTGGGGAATGGGTTTCATGGTCTCCCGTCGTTGTCGTTGTTGGAATGGAAGAATTTTACCCGGTTAACGTAGCAAAGCTACACGCATGGGAGGATGTGCGTAAAATACGGCAAACCAAAACGTAGTTTGACTACTTCCGTACTGTTGTGCGGCACCCGCGGCATTCTCGGGTCAGAATAGCGGCAAACACAATCCACGAGAGACCACATGCGTATCGCCACGTTCAACGTCAACGGCATCAACAGCCGCCTCCCCGCCCTGCTGCAATGGCTGGAGGAAACGCAGCCGGACGTCGCCTGCCTGCAGGAGCTCAAGGCGCCCCAGGAAAAATTTCCCGAGATGGAGATCCGCGCTGCCGGCTATTGCCCGATCTGGCACGGCCAGAAAAGCTGGAACGGCGTCGCGATCCTCGCGCGCGGGACGGAGCCGCAGGAGTCGCAGCGCGGCCTGCCGGGCGATCCGGACGACGAACAGAGCCGCTACATCGAGGCCGTCGTGAACGGCATCCTCGTCGCCTGCCTGTATCTGCCGAACGGCAATCCGGCGCCGGGTCCCAAATTCGATTACAAGCTGCGCTGGTTCGCGCGCCTGCAGGTGCGCGCGCAAGAGTTGATCGCCACCGGGGCGCCCGTCGTCATCGCGGGCGACTACAACGTGATGCCGACCGAACTCGACGTCTACAAGCCGGAGCGCTGGGTCGACGATGCCCTGTTCCGTCCGGAGACGCGGGAAGCCTACCGGCGCCTGCTCGACCAGGGCTGGACGGACGCGCTGCGCGCCCTGCATCCGGACGAAGTCATCTACACGTTCTGGGATTATTTTCGTGACGCGTACGGCCGCAACGCGGGCCTGCGCATCGACCACCTGCTCGTCAGCCCGGCGCTGGCACCGAAGCTGAAGGCGGCCGGCGTCGACCGCGACGTGCGCGGGCGCACCAAGCCCAGCGACCACGCCCCCACGTGGATCGAGCTGGACTGGCCCAAGCTTGGGTGAGCGTCAGCCTGCGGCCTGGCGCCGCAGCGGCGGCCGACCCAGCACCATGCCGAGGCGCAGCGCGCTCTCGGTGACGACGTCGATGTCGGGCGTGTAGCCATCCTCGATCCAGCGCAGTGCGATGTGGATCACGCCGCCGACAATGCCCGCTTCCAGCAGAGGATCGGGCGGCACATCCGGCGGCACGACGTAGCGCCCCACCTGTTCGCCGATGGCACGCAGCGCGGCATCGAATGCCTTGTCGACGGCCCGGCTGACACCGCGGATCTCGACGAGGAACACGCGCGCCGAACGGGGCTCGCGCTGCAGCGCCGCAAAATACGTCCGCAGCATCGCGCGCGCCCGCGCGACCCGGCTGCGGCCGGCCCGGCGTCCCGCCTCCCGGATTTCGCCCAATACACTGTACGTGACGGCGTTGAACGAGGCGATCAGCAGCTCTTCGCTGTTGGCGAAGGATTCGTAAAAATAACGTTCCGTGAGCCCGGCGGCTTCGCACACGGCCTTGACCGTGGATTGGCGATAGCCGCGGTCGCCGTAGACGGCGACCGCAGCCCCGATCAACTGGGAACGGCGCTGGGCGCGCCGTTCATCTTGCGGGACACCGCGATAGGGCCGGGCAGTTTGTGAAGATTCTGGAGGCATTCTTCTATTTTCTCACAGAACAATGGACGCCAAATGTGACAATATTATGTGTCAATCAAGCCTGCCTCAACCTTTAGCGGAACCTCCAAAAGAAAGCGATCGTGCGATGAACTACGTCCTGTCCGCCGCGGGCATCCTGGCCCTGGCCGTCCTGCTGAGCGTCCTGTTCACGGCGTACGTGGCGCGCAAGGTGGAAGCGCTGTTGCCGCCGACGGGCCGCTGCGTCGACGTGCCCGGCGCGCGCCTGCACGTGCGCGAGTTCGCCGGCGGCGCCCCGGGCGCGCCGGCGATCCTGCTCGTGCACGGCCTCACCGGCCAGCTGGCCCATTTCACCTTCGGCGTGACGGGACGCCTGCAGGGGCGGCACCGGCTCGTCGCCGTCGACCGGCCGGGCTCCGGCTACTCGACGCGCGCGCCGGGCGTGCCGGCGGACCTGCGCACGCAGGCGGCCGCCCTCGCCGCGCTGATCGAGCAGTTGGGGCTCGAGCGGCCGCTCGTCGTCGGCCACTCGCTGGGCGGCGCGCTGGCCCTCGCCCTCGCGCTGGACCACCCGCGCCACGTGGGCGCACTCGCCCTCGTCGCGCCGCTGACGCACATGCAGGACCGGGTGCCGTCCGTGTTCGAGGGCCTGACGATTTTGTCGCCCGTGTGGCGCACCATCGTCGCCTGGACGCTCGCGACGCCCGTCTCGATCAAGAACAGCCGCGCGACGCTGGACGCGGTGTTCGGTCCCGAACCGGTGCCGGACGATTTCGCCACGCGCGCCGGCGGCCTGCTCGGCCTGCGGCCGGGCGCCTTCCTGGCCGCATCGGACGACCTGCGCTTCCTCCCCGACTGCCTGCCCGAGCAACAGACGCGCTACGCCGAACTGGACCTGCCCGTGTCCATCCTGTACGGCAAGGACGACCGCATCCTCGATCCGCAGGCGCACGGCCAGGCGCTGGCCGACAAGGTCCGCGGCGCGCGGCTGGAACTGGTCGAGGGCGGCCACATGCTGCCCATGACCAATCCTGAGGCCACGGCCGCCTTCATCGCGGCCACCGCCGCCCGCTGCCGCGGCGGTGCGCGCGCGGCCGCCGTGCACGGCTGAGCTTGCCGCATCGGCCGGACGACCGGCCATCCCCTTGTCCGAATCGGCCCACCTTCGCTGCACCGCATGCTAAGGTCCGGGCCTGATGCGGCACGCCGCCGCGCGGCGATCCCGCGCCGGCATGCTGCGGGGCAGCACGAAAAATCCTGGCGAAAGCTCCCGTGCGCTGTCCGCCAGGAATTATTATGTTGCTGCCGCACACACCTTACCAAGGGGGAGCGTTTATGAGCCAGAGTCAACCTCTGTCGCTGCACGTCCCGGAGCCTACCGGCCGCCCGGGTTGCAAGACCGATTTTTCTTATCTCGATATCCGCCCGGCCGGAACGACGCCCCGGCCACCGGTCGACGTCCGCTACCAGGACACGGCCGAACTCGCCGCCGGCATGATCCGCGTGCTGGACGACGCCGACGACGCCGTCGGGCCGTGGGATCCGGGCCTGTCCCGCGATATCCTGCGCTTCGGCCTGCGCACGATGATGAAGACGCGTATCTTCGATGCGCGCATGGTCATCGCCCAGCGCCAGAAAAAGCTGTCGTTCTACATGACGGCGCTCGGCGAGGAAGCGATCGGCAGCGCCCACGCGCTCGCGCTGCGCGACGGCGACATGTGTTTTCCCACATACCGGCAACAAAGCCTCCTGATGGCGCGCGACTATCCGCTCGTCGACATGGTGTGCCAGCTGCTGTCGAACGAGCGCGATCCGATGAAGGGCCGCCAGCTCCCCGTCATGTATTCCGTGAAGGCCAAGGGCTTCTTTTCCATTTCCGGCAACCTCGCCACGCAGATCCCGCAGGCCGTCGGCTGGGCGATGGCGTCCGCGATCAAGGGCGACACCAAGATCGCATCCGGCTGGATCGGCGACGGCGCCACGGCCGAAAGCGATTTCCACACGGGCCTCACGTTCGCCCACGTGTACCAGGCGCCCGTGATCCTGAACGTCGTCAACAACCAGTGGGCGATCTCCACGTTCCAGGCGATCGCCGGCGGCGAGAGCGTGAGCTTCGCCGCGCGCGGCGTCGGCGCCGGCATCGCGTCGTTGCGCGTGGACGGCAACGATTTCCTCGCCGTCTACGCCGCCTCGTGCTGGGCCGCGGAACGGGCGCGCAACAACCTCGGCCCCACCTTGATCGAATGGGTGACGTACCGCGCCGGCCCGCACTCGACGTCGGACGACCCGTCGCGCTACCGCCCCGCCGACGAATGGACCTATTTCCCGCTGGGCGACCCGGTCGCCCGCCTGCGCCGCCACCTCGTCAAGAAGGGCTGGTGGTCGGACGCGGAACACGAGGCCCTGCAGGCCGAACTGGAAGCGGAAGTCGTCGCCGCGCAGAAGGAGGCGGAACGCTACGGCACGCTGATCGACGGCCGCGTGCCGAGCGCCGCGTCGATGTTCGAGGACGTCTACAAGGACATGCCCGAACACCTGCGCCGTCAACGCCAACAACTGGGGGTCTAATGAAGCGCGACATCGACAAGGATACCGTCGGCGGGCAGGCGGCGCCGGCGCAGCAGGACAAGACGACCCCGATGACGATGATCCAGGCCCTCCGATCGGCCATGGACGTCATGTTGGGACGTAGCGACGACGTCGTCATCTACGGCCAGGACGTGGGCTATTTCGGTGGCGTGTTCCGCGTGACGGACGGCCTGCAGGCGAAGTACGGCAAGCAGCGCGTGTTCGACGCGCCGATCTCGGAAGGCGGCATCGTCGGCACCGCGGTCGGCATGGCCGCGTACGGCCTGCGGCCCGTCGTCGAGATCCAGTTCGCCGACTATTTTTATCCGGCCACCGACCAGATCGTGTCGGAGGCGGCGCGCCTGCGCTACCGCTCGGCGGGCGACTTCACGGCGCCGCTGACGATCCGCATGCCCTGCGGCGGCGGCATCTACGGCGGCCAGACGCACAGCCAGAGCCCGGAAGCGTTCTTCACCCACGTGTGCGGCCTGCGCACGGTGATGCCGTCCAACCCGTACGACGCGAAAGGCCTGCTGATCGCCGCGATCGAGAACGACGACCCGGTGATCTTCCTGGAGCCGAAGCGGCTGTACAACGGCCCGTTCGACGGCCACCACGACCGCCCCGTCGTCTCGTGGGCCAAGCATCCGCGCGGCGACGTCCCGGAAGGCTATTACACGGTCCCGCTGGACAAGGCCGCCGTGTTCCGCGAAGGCGCCGACCTCACCGTGCTCACCTACGGCACGATGGTCTGGGTGTCGGAAGCGGCCGCCAACGAGACCGGCATCGACGCCGAGATCATCGACCTGCGCACCCTGTGGCCGCTGGACCTGGAGACGGTCGTCGCATCCGTGCAAAAAACCGGCCGCTGCGTCGTCGTCCACGAGGCGACGCGCACCAGCGGCTTCGGTGCGGAACTGGCGGCCCTCGTGCAGGAACACTGCTTCTACCACCTGGAAGCGCCGATCGAGCGCGTGACGGGCTGGGACACGCCCTACCCGCACGCGCAGGAATGGGCGTATTTTCCGGGACCCGACCGCGTGGGCGCGGCATTCAAGCGAGCGATGGAGGCCTGAGGATGGGACAGCATGTGATCAAGATGCCGGACCTGGGCGAAGGCATCGCGGAAGTGGAAGTCGTCGCGTGGCGCGTGCAGCCCGGCGACGCAATCGTCGAGGACCAGATCCTGGCCGACGTCATGACGGACAAGGCGACCGTGGAGATTCCGTCGCCCGTGCACGGCACGGTCGTCGCGCTCGGCGGCAAGGTGGGCGAGTCGCTGGCCGTCGGCGCGGAGCTGATCCGGCTCGAGGTCGAAGGCGCGGGCAATGCGCCCCCCGTCGCGCGGCCCGCGGCCGCCGCGGACGAAGCGGCCGAGGAGCCGGCCGACGAACCGGCCGACGTCCCGCACGGCTACGTGCCGGAGCCGCCGCGCGTGGCACAAGGGGCGGCGAGCGTCGCCGAGGCCCCGGCCGCCGTCGCGTCCCCGCCGCTTTCCCGCCCCGCACCCGCGCGTGCGCCGGCGCCCGCGTTGCGCGCGGCCGGCGACAAGCCGCTGGCCGCGCCGGCCGTGCGCAAGCGCGCGTGGGACCTGGGCATCGAACTGCAATACGTGGCCGGCAGCGGCCCGGCGGGACGCATCACGCACGCCGATCTCGACGCGTATGCGAGCGGCCAGCGGCGCGGCCATCCGGCGGCTGCGGACGGCCGTTACGCGCATCTCGAAGGCGAGGAAGCCGTCCCCGTGATCGGCCTGCGCCGCAAGATCGCGGAAAAAATGCAGCTGGCAAAGCGCCGGATTCCCCACTTCACTTACGTCGAGGAGATCGACGTGACGGACCTGGAAACGTTGCGCGCCCAGCTGAACGCGCGCTACGGCGAGGAACGGGGCAAGCTCACCCTGCTGCCCCTGCTGATGCGCGCCGTCGTCCTCGCCGTGCGCCAGTTCCCGGACGTGAACGCCCGCTACGACGACGAGGCGAACGTCGTCACGCGCTACCAGCCGGTCCACATCGGCATCGCGACGCAGACGGACGCCGGCCTGATGGTGCCCGTCGTGCGCCACGCCGAGGCGCGCGATCCCTGGTCCTCCGCGTCCGAAATCGCCCGCCTGGCCGACGCGGCCCGCAACGGCAAGGCGGCGAGAGACGAGCTGTCCGGGTCGACGATCACGATCACGAGCCTCGGCGCGCTGGGCGGCATCGTCAGCACGCCCGTCATCAACCATCCGGAAGTGGCGATCGTGGGCGTGAACCGCATCGTCGACCGGCCCGTCATCAAAAACGGCGGCATGGTGGCGCGCAAGCTGATGAATTTGTCGTCGTCGTTCGACCACCGCGTCATCGACGGCATGGTGGCGGCGGAATTCATCCAGGCGATCCGCGGCTATCTGGAATCGCCCGCCACCCTGTTCGTGGAGTGAACGCATGGCACTGACGAACGACACCACCACCCTCCTCGTCATCGGCGGCGGCCCGGGCGGCTACGTGGCGGCGATCCGCGCCGGCCAGCTGGGCATCCCGACCGTCCTCGTCGAAGGCGCGGACCTGGGCGGCACCTGCCTGAACATCGGCTGCATCCCGTCCAAGGCCCTGATCCACGCGGCCGACACATTCCACCAGGCCGCGCACCTGGCGCACGAGTCGCCGCTCGGCATCCGCGCGGGCGCGCCGACGATCGATGTCGCCCAAACCGTCGCATGGAAGGACGGCATCGTCAAGCGGCTGACGGGCGGCGTCGGCGCGCTGTTGAAAAAGAACGGCGTGAAGGTCGTGCGCGGCTGGGCGCGCATCCTCGACGGCAAGACGGTCGAAGTGGCCCAGGGCGACGACACCTTGCGCATCCGCTGCGAGCACCTGCTGCTCGCGACGGGGTCCGTGCCGGTCGAGCTGCCGTTCCTGCCGTTCGGCGGCGCCGTCGTGTCGTCGACGGAGGCGCTGGCGCCGGCCACGCTGCCCGGCCACCTCGTCGTCGTCGGCGCCGGCTACATCGGGCTGGAGCTGGGCATCGCCTACCGCAAGCTGGGCGCGCGGGTCACGGTCGTGGAAGCGGCCGGCCGCGTGCTGCCCGCCTACGACGACGAATTCGCAAAGCCCGTCGCGGCGAGCCTCGAGCGGCTGGGGATCGCCGTCCACCTCGAATCCAGCGTGCTCGGTCCGGCCGCCGACGGCCGCGGCGTGCGCATGAAAAACGGCGGCGGCGAAGACACGGTGCTGGAAGCGGACCGCGTGCTCGTCGCCGTCGGCCGCCGGCCCCGCACGGACGGGTATGGGCTCGAGAGCCTGCTGCTCGACATGAACGGGCGCTTCGTCCGCATCGACAACCAGTGCCGCACGTCGATGCGCAACGTGTGGGCCATCGGCGACCTGACAGGCGAACCGATGCTCGCCCACCGCGCGATGGCCCAGGGCGAGATGGTGGCCGAGATCGTCGCGGGCAAGCGCCGCCATTTCACGCCGGCCGCGATTCCCGCCGTCTGCTTCACGGACCCGGAAGTGGTCGTCGCCGGCATGACGCCGCAACAGGCCGCGCAACTGGGCGTGGAGTGCATCGCCGCGAGCTTCCCGTTCGCCGCCAACGGCCGCGCGCTGACGCTGGAGGCGCCGGACGGCTTCGTGCGCGTCGTCGCCCGCAAGGCCGATCACGTCATCGTCGGCTGGCAGGCCGTCGGTGCCGGCGTGTCCGAACTGGCGGCCGCGTTCGGGCAATCCATCGAGATGGGCGCGCAGCTCGAGGACGTGGCGGGCACGATCCACGCTCACCCGACCCTCGGCGAAGCCGTGCAGGAGGCGGCGTTGCGCGCGCTGGGGCACGCGCTGCACGTCTGACCCGCCGCGCGCAAAAGCGCGGGTGGGATACGCCGCCCCCGACGCATCCCACCCGCGCTGCGCGCCAGGCCGCTGGCACGCCCCCGATCCCGGACCAGGCCGGGCCTTGCTACGATGTCAGCTACGCCCGCGCCGGCCGCCCGCGTCCTCCGGCTCGCTGTCCGACTGGCGGCTGCCCGCGTTGCCGGTGCTCAGGCTGCCGATGCCGCCGAGTCCGGTTTGCAGCTCGCCCGCTTCCTCGCCGACATAGCCTTCGCCACCGCTGTCACGCTCGGCGTCATTGCTCAGCAAATCGTCCGTGCGGCCTTTTTGCAGATTGCCGCCCGTATCCGACCGTGCCCGGGTGCCGGTTTCGCCCGTCCCGCCCACGCCCAGCGTCTCGGCCGCGCTCGTGCCGTCCTTCGTCACCTGGTCGTAGTTGCGCCCTTTGGCGTCCTTGCCTTCGCTCTGCATGGACATCGCACTCTCCATTTGTTGTCCTTGATGATCATCATAATCCTCCGCCATGGGCGGGCTATAGGCCTGGACCCGGCTGGCTTGTAGGACATGTCGGGCGAGAATGACGCAAAGCATGCCTGTCCAAGCCGGCCATTCGGATATGCTATAAAACTGTGTTGCAAACAATAACAACCGCATGAACGAACCGAACATCCTGGTGATCTACGCCCACCCGGCGCCGCACCGCTCGCCCGTCCACCGGCGCCTGGCCGAGACGGCGCGCGCGCTCCCCGGCGTCGAGGTGCGCGACCTGTACGACCTCTATCCCGACTTCGACATCGACGGCGAGCGCGAACGCGAACACCTGGCCGCGGCGCACCTGCTCGTCTTCCTGCACCCGTTCCGCTGGTACGGCATGCCGGCGCTCGTGAAGGAGTGGATGGACGTCGTCCTGCAGCCCGGCTGGGCCTACAACGACGCCGCGCACACGGGCGAATGCGCGCTGCGCGGCAAGAGCTTCTGGCTCGTCACGACGACGGGCAGCGGGCCGGACGCCTACCGCGCCGGCGGCCTGCACGGCCGGCCTTTCGCCGATTTCCTCGCGCCGTACGAAGCCACGGCCGCGCTGTGCGGCATGGACTGGATCGCGCCGCTCGTCATGCACGGCGCGGCGCAGGCCGGGCTTGATGCCGTCGACGCGCACGCGGCCGAGTTCCGGCATCGGCTCGAAGGCTATGCGGGCCTCGCGGCCGCTGCCCGGGAGGAGCGCCCCCATGGAGCATAACCTGCTGCAGAACGCCGTCGTCTACCTGGGCGCCGCCGTGCTCGTCGTGCCGCTGGCGAAGCGGCTCGGCATGGGCGCCGTGCTGGGCTATCTCGTGGCCGGCATCGTGATCGGACCGTTCGGCCTGGGCCTCATCGCGCACGGCGAGGACGCCCTGCACTTCGCCGAATTCGGCGTCGTGCTGCTGCTGTTCCTGATCGGCCTCGAACTGGAGCCGAGCCGGCTGTGGGCGTTGCGCCGGCCGATCTTCGGCTGGGGCGGCGCCCAGGTCGCGGGCGTCGCGGCGGGGCTGTTCGGCGCCGCCTTGCTGGCCGGCGTCGACTGGAAAGTCGCGTTGATCGCGGGCCTCGGCCTGTCGCTGTCGTCGACGGCGATCGCCCTCGCGTCGCTGGAAGAGCGCAACCTGATGCCGACTCCGGCCGGCCAGGCCGGGTTCGCGATCCTGCTGTTCCAGGACATCGCCGCGATCCCGATGATCGCCATCGTGCCGCTGCTGGGCGTGCCGGAAGCGGCCGGCGGCGGAGGCAATGCGTGGCTCGCCGCGCTCAAGGTCGCGGGCGTGCTCGCGGGGCTCGTCGTCGCCGGCCGCTTCCTGATGCGGCCCCTGCTGCGCATCATCGCCAAGACGGATGCGCGCGAGATCTTCACGGCGTTCGCCCTGCTGCTCGTCATCGCGATCGCGCTGCTGATGCAATGGGTCGGCATGTCGATGGCGCTCGGCGCGTTCATGGCCGGCGTGCTGCTCGCCGATTCCGAATACCGCCACGCGCTCGAGACGGACCTGGAGCCGTTCAAGGGCCTGCTGCTCGGCTTGTTCTTCATTGCCGTCGGCATGTCCGTCGACTTCGCGGTGTTCCTGGCCCGCCCTGGCCTCGTGCTGGGCCTCGTCGCCGGCTTCCTCGTCATCAAGGTCGCGGTGCTGTACGGCCTGTCGCGGTTGGCCGGCATCGCGCGCGGCCAGCACCTGCAGTTCGCGCTGCTGCTCGCCCAGGGCGGCGAGTTCGCGTTCGTCGTGTTCGGCGCGGCGGCCACGGCCCGCGTGTTCGCGCCGGACGTGGCGTCGATCCTCGTCGTCGTCGTCGCGCTGTCGATGGTCGTCACGCCGCTCGCGCTGATGGCCTACGACCGCGTCGCGGCCGGCCGCGAATGCGGACGCAGCGAGCGCGACGCCGACCGCATCGAGCCGAACGAGGACCACGTGATCGTGGCCGGCTTCGGCCGCTTCGGCCAGATCGTCGGCCGCTTCCTGCACGCGAACCGCGTGCGCCTGACGGTGCTCGACCACGACCCGGACCAGATCGACGTCCTGCGCACCTTCGGCTTCAAGGTGTTCTACGGCGACGCGACGCGCCCCGACCTGCTGCGCGCGGCCGGCGCCGCGAAGGCGCGCGCGGTGGTCGTCGCGATCGACGACGTCGAGGACAGCTTGAAACTCGTGGACGCGGTGCGGCGCGACTACCCCGGCCTGCCCGTGTTCGCGCGCGCCCGCAACGTCACGCATTACTACCAGCTGATGGATCGCGGCGTGGAACTCATCGAGCGCGAGACGTTCGAGTCGGCGCTGCGCCTGGGCCGCTCGGTCATGACGGCGGGCCTCGGCCAGAACGCGTACGCGACACGCCAGGCGGCCCTCAAGTTCAGGCGCTACAACAAGCAGACGCTGGATGCGGTCTACCCGTATTACAAGGACCGGGAGCGGCTCGTGTCGGTCGCCAAGCAGGCGCGCGAGGAACTCGAGGCGATGATGTCGCGCGACCGCAAGGCGTTCGACGAGGAAGCGGGCAGCGACTGGGATTAATGTCCCGTTTCGTCGGGACCCACGCGTTTGGTGGGCACAGGGTGCCCACCCTACGGCGCTGACGCCACTTACCTCGTGTAGGGTGGGCACCCCGTGCCCACCTTGAACCGCCGCGACGCAGGGCACGCATTTCATGCCCCCCTACGGCGCCGGTTGCTCTGTCCACGTGGGTCCGTTCGTCGCCGGCTTGCCGTCCACCCAATCGAGCCGGTCGATGCACATGCGCCGCGCCGTCCGCGCGCGGTCCCATGCGTGGTACACGATCCACGTGCGCCCGTCCGGCCCCACGGTGAACGAGTTGTGGCCGGGCCCCAGCAGGTCCCCGCCGCCGGGCGTGCGCATCAACAGCGCCTCGTGGCCGCCCTCGGGGCGCGTGTAGGGTCCCAGCGGATCGTCGGCCACGACCCAGCTCACGCCGTAGTTCTCGCGCTCCCACGCGCCGCCGCTGTAGAAGCAGTAATAGCGGCCGCCGTGGCACAGCACGGCCGCGCCCTCCACCGTGTGCCAGTCGTAAACGGCGCCGTACATCGCACGGCCCTTGCGGAACACGTGCCAGTCCTCGTGCGGGCGCACGACGATGCGCGCATCGCCCGCCAATGTCGTCATGTCGACGAGCCGGTCGACGACGATGCCCGTGCCGATCCGCCAATCGTCCGCCGTCTCGAGGAAGTCGACGCAGTAGAACAGATACCACTGGCCGTCGGCGGCGCGGAACGGATGCGCGTCGATGGCGAACGGCCGGTCCGGGACGAGCAGCTTGCCGCTGTCGACGAACGGTCCGGCCGGATGGTCGGCGACCGCCGCGCGCAGCTTCTGGTCCGTGCCCTCCGGGTTCGATCCGGCCGAGTAGTACATGGTGAAGCGCCCGTCGTGACTCGCCACTTCCGGCGCCCAATAGTCGGTTGCGCCGATCGGCAGCAGCGCGTGGCCCAGCGCTTCCCACGTCACGAGATCCGGCGAGCGCAGCACCGGCACCTGGCGGCCGTCGGCCGCACCCGGCGCCGTGCCGTACGCGTAGTAGACGCCGTCGTGGCGCAGCACGAACGGGTCCGCCATCGCCTCGGGCCAGACCGGATTGCGGTAGGTTTTCATCGTCACAGCGAGAAGCGCAGCCCGAGGCCGTACGTGGTCGGGTTGTAGCGGATGTCGCGCGGGATCATCGGCGACGCCAGGTAGCTCTCGTACTTTTCGTGCGTGAGGTTGATGGCGTCGAACTGCAGCGACACGTTCTTGTGGATGGCGTACGAGACGCTCAGGTCGACGAACGTGCTGGCCTTGACGATGCGGTCCATATTGAAGCGCGGCTCGGCGATCTGCTCGACGTAGTCGCCGCGGTGCGTCGCGGTCAACCGGCCCGTGATGCCGTTGCCTTCGTACAGCAGCGCGAAGTTGTAGTTCTTCTTCGCGACGTTCGTCAACGCCGTCGTGCGGTACGTCGTGCCCGTCGGCGCGACGAGCGTCTGGTTGTCGCCGGCTATCCAGGTGTAGTTGAATTGGGCGCCGAAATTGCGCCACGGGCCAGGCAGGAAATCGAAGAATTTCTGGATGCCGAATTCGGCGCCGCGCAACGAGCCCGTGCCGGAATTCTGCGGACGCGTCACGCGGTAGTTCTGGCCGCCGATGACTTCGTTCGACTCCATGTTCTGCAGATAGCCGTTGATGTCGCGGTGGAACAGCGCGATCTGCGCATAGCCGTTCTTCGGGAAGTAGTATTCGAGCGTCGCGTCCGTGTTGATCGACCGCGTCGGCCGCAGGTTCGGGTTGCCGGCCGAGCCGGTGCCGGGCGCGTTGACGGTCGGCGGGATCAAGGACAGCGCCGGGTTCAGCGACGCGAAGTCGGGCCGCGTGATCGTCTTGCCGATGGCGATGTGCGATTGCAGGTTCTCGCGCCAGCCGATGACCGCGGCGGCGCTAGGCAGGAAGTTGTTCTCCGTCGAATCGACGGCGATCGGCGTGATCGTGTCGCCGATGCGGCTGTTGCCGTTCAGGTTGCGCGCCACGCGGACATAGCGTCCGCCGACGGTGCCGGACAGGTCGATCGTGCCCGCCTTGGCCTTCCAGCGCGCGGCCAGGTACACGGTGCTCGTGCTTTCGCGCTGCTCGAAGGTGCGCGTCGGGTCGACCGCCACGCGGCCCGGCGCCGCGCCGTAGAACGCGCGCACGGTATCGGCCTGGTCGATCAGGAACTCGCGCGACGGCGTGAGCCACGGGCCGCCCAGGCGGTCGAGGCCCGGCACCAGCGACTCGAAGCCGGGGCCGAACGCGGCGACGGGATTCGCGCGCACGGCCCCGGTCTTGTCGCTGTGGCCTTCCGCGCCGTGGAAGCTGGCGCGGTGGTTCGACAAGCGCACGCCGGCGTCGATGCCGGAGATGAAGCCGTCGCCCAGCCGGTACGACGCGTCGCCGCGCCACTGCACCTGCTCGCCCTTCGAGACGCCCCAGTTCTGCACCATCCCGCGCAGCACGAACGCGTTCGGGTCGCGCAGCGCGTCGGGACTCGTGGGCGTGCTCACGCTCGAATAGCCGCCGTGGCCGTCCGCGCCATACGTATAGACGCCGACGCTGGCGCCGGGAATCTGCTGGTCAACGATCACGGTGTCGTTGACGAACGTCGACCTGGTCCAGCCGAAGTTGGAGCTCGCCTTCCACGGTCCTTCGCGGTAGTTCAGGCCCAGGTCGAGGAAGTGCGTCGTCGTGTGTTCCTTCACGCCCCACGTCGACGTGGCCGTGTACGGGTCCCAGTCGTACGGCCCGCCGAACTGCTTCGCCTGCGCGTACGCCGACTGGATCGGGCACACGACGCCCTCGGGCGTGTCGCAGTAGGCGCCCTGCGGCGCCAGCTGCACGTTGTACAGGGTCGGCGTCCACGTCGTGATGGCGAGGATATAGTCGACGGCGCTGCGCGCGCGGTAGCCCGTGCCGAGGTATTGCACGTTCGCTTCCAGGGTCGGGTTGACCTTCCATTGCAGGGCGCCGTGGATGCTGCCGCGGTCGCGGTCGCCCGCGTTGTAGATGCCGCCCACGTTCGGCAGCTCGCCCAGCCGGGCGCCCGGCGCGAGCGGGCCGTCGTTCAGGCGCGTGCCGACGCCGTTCGCGTCGACGGAATGGACGCGGTCCGGCCGGTCCACCCACTGCACGGGATAGCCCCAGTGCTCGCGGTTGAACGCGACGTCGAACAGCGCGCCGATCTCGCCGTAGCTCGTGTGCCAGCGGTCGCTGGCCGAGAAGCCGGCGCCCGGATTGTTCTTCGTGTCGGTGGCGCTGGACCCCGTCACCTTCTGGCGCCGGTCTTCCACATAGCCCGTCACGGCGAGGCCCTTCTGGTCGAACGGCCGGCGCAGGCGCACGTCGATGCCGCCCGCGATGCCGCCCTCGAGCTGGTTCGGCGTCGCCGTCTTGTACACGTCCATGCCGCCGATCGACTGCACGGGCAGGTCCTGGTACTGCAGCCGGCGCCCGTTCCCCGTGAAGTATTCCATCCCGTCCAGCGTCGTCACGATGTCCGGCAGGCCGCGGATGATGACCTGGTTCGTCTCGCCGCGGTCGCGGCCCACCTGCACGCCGGCGATGCGCTGCAAGGCGTCGCCCGCCGCGCGGTCCGGGAATTTGCCGATGTCTTCCGCGTTGATGGCGTCGACGACCTGCACGGCGTCGCGCTTGATCGCCTCGGCGCTGCGGATGCTGCTGCGCAGGCCAGTCACGGTCACCGTCTGGATCTGCACGGGTGCGGCTGCCGCCGCCGGATCATCATTGGTCTGGGCGCCGGCCGCCTGCGCCACCAACAAAAGGATGGCCGCGCACACGGGCCGGCGCTGGAACGTGCTCATGCGATTCTCCCCGCTTCAATTATTAGTAATAATTTTTATCATGAAGCTAACGCAAAAGCGGGCGGACCGACGCACGCTTGAACCCGGGCGCCAAGACGTTCAGAGCCGCGGCGGGGCCACGGAATCGCGGGCCACCAGAGGGCATTCCATCTTGATGACGGCTTTGGTGGTGTGGTTTCCGCGCACTTGCGCGATCAGGGAATCGGCCGCCCAGCGGCCCATTTCGTAGTTTGGCAACAACACCGTGGTCAACGGCGGGTGAGTGTAGCGGGCGATGTCCTGGTCGTCGTAGCCGACCACCGACAAGTCGCGCGGCACTGCGAGGTTGCGTTCGCGGGCGGCGTCGAGCGCGCCGATCGCCATCAAGTCGTTGGCGCAGAACAACGCCGTCGGGCGCTGCGGCAAGTCCAGCAGGTCCAGCGCATGGTCGTAGCCGGCCGCCACCTGCCAGTCGCCGGCCCGCACGAGCACCGGGTCGAACGGGATGTCGGCCGTCGACAACGCCTGCCGGTAGCCCTTCAGGCGCTCGGCCGCCGCCTCGATCCAGTGTTCGCCGTTGATGAAGCCGATGCGGCTGTGGCCGTTCTCGATCAAGTGCATCGTCGCCGCGTAGCCGCCCAGCAGTTCGCTGGGCACGACGGACGCGCGGGCGCGGTCGCGCGTGTGGCAGTTCAGCAGGACGACCGGCGTGTCGGCCAGCGCCGCCGGCACCGTCACGGCGCGCGTGAAGATCGTCGAATAGATGACGCCCAGCAATCCGGGATGGTCCAGCATGCGGGCGAACACGGCCGCTTCCAGCTCCGGATCGCCCCGCGTGGCGAACACGGCGACGAGGCAGTCGTGCTCCCAGGCGCCGTCCTTGGCGCCGTCGATGGTCTGCATGGCGTGTGGGCTCGTCGTCAGTTCGTCCGTCAGGTAGACGATCAGGTTGCGCGTCTGGGCCAGCGCGGCGGCCTGGTGGGCGTGCCGCTCGACGGGATAGCCCAGCTCGCGCGCGATGCGCAACACCGTCTCGCGCGTCACCTTCGACACCTTCGCCCCGCTCATGTGGTTGATGACCAGCGACACCGTCGATTGCGAGACACCGGCCAGCTTGGCGATGTCGGTCATCGTGGGACGGCGGGGACGGGGCGGCCGGGTCATGGGCGATCGTGTTGGCATACCGATGTCGATAGCACAACATTATCACTAATTATTACCGGCCGCCAGCGCGGCACGAGGCTTGGAACCTATCCCAGTAGGGTGGGCACCCCAGTGCCCACCATGCGTTACTGCGACGCATACGTTTGGTGGGCGGGGGCAATGCCCCCGGCATTACCCCCCCGCCCACCCTACCAGTTCACGCCTGCCGAAATAGACTCTTAGTCCGTGACTTCGAAGGCTTCTTCCAGCACGTCCAGTTTATAGGGCGTCGCGCCGGCGCTGCCCTGCCCGCCCGCGGCCTGCTCGAGCCGCCCGCGCACCTGCGCCAGGTAGTCGGCGCGCGCCTTGCGCAGCACGTAGTCGCGGAAGTTGGCCTGTTCCAGCTCGCGCCACGCGGCTTGCTTCGCGGTCTCGGAGCGCGCCCGGGCGGCCTCGAACGACGCTTCCGTGAGCACGGCGTCCGCGCCCGTCATCAATTCGTAGCCGTACGCCTGCATGTAGTCGCGGGCCAGGGTCTCGATCACGCGGATGTCGTCGACGCTGAGCTGCTGCTTGAACTTGTCGGCGTTGGCCGGGATCGGCGCGAAGCAGTTCGACGACCACAGCGCCGACAGCTTCGAGATCTTGCGCGCTTCCGGCGAATGCGCCACGTCGAGCATCTGCGGCAGGAAGTCGATGCCGGCGAAGCTGCAGACGCTCCGCAGCGTCGCCTCCTGGTCGCTCAGGAAGTCTTCGTAGCGGATCGTGAGCGTGCGCTCGGGATAGCGGTCCAGCAGCGCGCGCGCCGCGTCGTGGGCCTGGACCCAGGTGCGGGCGTTGAGGGTGCTGTCGAAATCGTGGATGATGGCGCGGTTCATCGACGCCACCTGGCCGCGCGGATCGCGCACGACGTTCAGGAACAGCATGTCCGGGAACAGGCGCATCAATTCATCGGCGTAGTGGACGCTGTCCAGCGACTTGTCCATGACGATCTTCGCGCCCGTGCGCTCGCCCGCGCGCAGCAGCAGCTCCCACACGATGCGGTGCACGCTGCGCGGCTCGTGGCGCAGCTGTTCGAAGATCTCGACCGGGTCGTACACCATGTCCGGCCACTTGACCATGCTGACGGCCTGCAGCCCGATGACGTCCACGACCAGCCGGAAATAGGCGCGGTCGTCCTCCAGGTCGCCGTACAGGGGCACGAGCGGCATGAAGTCGACGATGTGCAGCGGATAAGGCGAGTGGAATTCGGGATTGAAGTTCATGCGCAGCCGCAGCGCGTGGCTGCCGCAGCGGCGCAGCGGCATCATCAGCAACGGGCGGGGACGCTTGTTCGCAACTGCCGTTTTCGATTCCATGCTTTCTCCTCACAGTAGAAAATAACCGATCGCGCCGCACAGCGGCACGACCCAGAACGCCTCGACCCGCCAGCGCAGCAACAACAGGCAGGCCAGCAGGAACAGTACGGGCGACGACCACGCCGGCGCCGCCATCTTGCCGATCGTGAACGCCGCCGCGATCACCATGCCGGCGCCCGCCGCGCGCACGCCGCGCAGCGCCGAGCGCACGGCGGCGGACGCGTACCAGCGCTGCAGCTTGTGCGCGCACGCGACCGTCAGGAGCGCCGTCGGCGCGAACACGCCCACGGTCGCGGCGAACGCGCCGGCCAGGCCGCCCGCCTTCAGTCCGATGAACGCGGCGCCGATCAGCACCGGGCCCGGCGTCAGCTGGGTCAATGCCATCGCGTCGGCGAATTCGCGCGCCGTCACCCAGCCATAGGTGTCGACCACGGCGTGCTGCAAGACGGGAATCGAGACATAGCCGCCGCCGAACATCAGGAGGCTGATGCCGGCGAACGCGGCGAACAGCCTGGCCGCCACGCCCGCGTGGCCGGCGAACAGGGGCACGAGCACCAGCGGCGTCGCGAACAGGAAGCCCGCCTTGCCGGGCGCGGACGGTGCGGATGGTGCGGACGGTGCGGACGCGGGCGCGGTGCCCGCTTCGCGGAACCACAGGCGGCCGGCCAGCGCGGCGGCGACGACGACGGCCAGCGTCACCAGCAGGCCGCGGAAGGACAGCACCAGCACGACCGCCGCCCCGGCCAGCACGGCCTCGCGCCAGCCGCGCACCGTGGTCCGGCACATGCGCCAGCCGGCGGCCAGCACCACGGCCGCGACGGCCGGGATGATCCCCATGAACACCCGGTCCACCTGCGGCAGATGCCCGAGGCGGAAATACAGGGCGGCCAGCGCCACCATGCACAGGAACGCCGGCAGCAGCGCCGCGCACATGCACACGCAGGCGCCCGCCGCGCCGCGCACGCGGTAGCCGACGTAGGCGACGGTGTTGAGCGCGATCGGTCCGGGCAGGATCGAGGCGAGCGTGACGCCGTCGAGCACGTCCTGGTCCGTCAGCAGCTTGCGCCGCGCCACGACGGCGTTCTGCATCACCGACACCATCGCCATGTAGCCGCCGAAGCTGGTGCAGCCGATCCGCAGGAACAGGGCGCCCAGGGACGCCAGCGACGGGGGCGCCCCGTCATTGCGCATGCACGCGCCCTCCGCATGCCGCGAAATAATCGGAAAAAACGCGCACGAAGCGGTCGACGTCGCCCGCCGGCAGGCGGTTGATGCCGGCCGCCGCGCGGCGCCCACCCCCGGTTTCGAACTGCTCGCACAGGCCGTGGGCCGCATGCGTGGCCGGCGCGCCCGAACGCACGCTGACGACGTACGCGCCGTCCGAGCATCCCGTCAGCACGGCGAACGCGCGCTCGCCGTCCGCGGCCGCGAGCCGGTTGGCAAAGATGCCGGACACGCGCCGCGCCCAGCACGTGTCGGGCAGCACGTAGACCGCGCCGTGAGGCCACTCCACGTGCGGACGCAGGCCGACCATGCGCGCGGCGTCGTCGCGATAGCCCGTGGCCAGCATCCGGTACTCGTTCGACGCGCCGATGAAATCGAACGGATCGGCGTACGGCGCCAGTGCCCGGTACAGCGCATCCGGCGCCAGGTGCAGGTCGTCGACGCACTCGCCATAGGCGTTGTAGTTCAGGACCGTGCCCAGTTCCTCGAGAGCGCCGATCCGCTGTTCGGACCAGCCCATGCCCTGCGCCAGGCTGCGCGCCGGGCCGGCCAGATTGTCGCCGAACGCGGCGGCGACGGCCCAGGGCCGGTAACGGCCCACCAGGTGGCGGTCGACCAGCAGGCTGGTGCACACGGTGGGCGCATCGTCCCAGAACAGGCGCAGGCGCGGGTGCGGGAACGCCTGGCGGGCCGAATGGTGGTCGAACCAGGTCACGTGGGCGCCGGCGTCGAGGAGGCGCCGCAGCGGCGCAGCGTTGGCGTCGACGGCGATGTCGAGCACCGTCACGTCGGCCGCGCCGCACGGCACCCGCTGCAGCAGCGCGACGTCGCGCTTGACGCCGGTAACGAGCGTGCCGGCGCCCGGATAGGCGAGACGCCATTGATGCTGGGCGCAGATGCCGTCAGCGTCGCCGTTGAACACGTCGTAGCGTGCCGTCGTCATGGCTAGCCCAGGCGCCGGGCCAGGTGGTCGTACAGCGCGCGCGTCGCCTGTTCGAGCGACATCCGCCCCGTGTCGACCTCGACGTCGGGACGTTCGGGCGGCTCGTACGGCGCGGACACGCCGGTGAAATTCGGGATCTCGCCGGCGCGCGCGCGGGCGTACAAGCCCTTGGGATCGCGCGCCTCGCACACCTTCATGCTGGTGCTGACGTGGGCCTCGACGAAGCGTTCGGGCCCGATGATCTCGCGCGCCACCTCGCGGTCGGCGCGCAAGGGCGAGATGAACGCGGTCACGACGAACAGGCCGGCTTCGTTCATGAGGCGGGCCACTTCCGCCGTGCGGCGGATGTTTTCGCGCCGGTCGTCGGCCGAAAAGCCGAGGTCCCGGTTGAGATGGTGGCGGACGTTGTCGCCGTCGAGCACGAAGCTCGGATGGCCCTGTTCGAGCAACAGATGTTCCAGCTCGTAGGCCAACGTGGACTTGCCCGCCCCGGACAGGCCGGTGAGCCAGATCGTCGCCGGCTCGTGCCGGAAATATTGGCGCCGGTGCGCCGGGGTCACCTTGCCGGCGTGCCAGTAGATATTCGAATCCGCCAGCGCGGGCCCATACTTCGGTTCTGCTTCCTGTACCGCCATCTCGTTGCTCATCGACGCTCCCACGTGAGTTGCTGAATATTGGCCTTCCAAGACATGCGCGGCGCCCGCCGGCCCGCTCAACTACCGTATTTGCGCTCCCGGCGGCGCGGCGCGGACGACGCCGTGCGGTTGGATTCGAGCCGTACGACCGGCGCCAGCAGCGGCTCCGTGCGCGCCGCCGCGGCATGCCCGGCGGTGCGCTGGGCCGCGGACAGCACGAACACGCCGACCACGCGGGCCAGGTGCTCGGCCTGTTCCTGCATGGATTGAGCGGCGGCAGCCGCTTCCTCGACGAGGGACGCGTTCTGCTGGGTGACGGTGTCCATCTGCGTCATCGCCTGGTTGACCTGGTCGATGCCGGACGCCTGCTCTTCGCTCGCGGCCACGATCTCGGACATGATGTCGGTGACGCGCTTGATGCTGTCCACCACTTCGTGCATCGTGGCGCCGGCTTCCTCGACGAGCTTGTTGCCGGAATCGACTTTCTCGACGGAGTCGGAAATCAGGGCCTTGATCTCCTTGGCCGCCGCGGCGGAACGCTGGGCGAGGTTGCGCACTTCGGTCGCGACGACGGCGAAGCCGCGGCCCTGCTCGCCGGCCCGCGCCGCCTCGACGGCCGCGTTCAGCGCGAGGATGTTGGTCTGGAACGCGATGCCGTCGATGACGCCGATGATTTCCACGATCTTCTGCGCCGACTGGTTGATCGCGCCCATCGTGGTCACGACCTGCGACACCACGTCGCCACCCTTTTCGGCGACGTGGGACGCCGACACCGCGAGGGTGTTCGCCTGGCGCGCGTTGTCGGCGTTCTGCTTGACGGCCGACGTCATCTCTTCCATCGACGACGCCGTTTCCTCGAGCGAGCTGGCCTGCTGCTCCGTGCGCGCGGACAGGTCGAAGTTGCCGGCCGCGATCTGCGACGAGGCCGTCGCGATGGTATCGGTGCCGGTGCGCACCTGGCTCACGATGCCGGCCAGGCTGTCGCGCATCGTGCGCATGGCGGCCATGAGGCTCTTGTCATTGTCCCCGTGGATGTCGATGTCGACGGCCAGGTCGCCCTCCGCGATGCGGCTCGCAACGTGCACCGCGTCCGCCGGTTCGCCGCCGAGCTGGCGCAGCAGGCTGCGCGAGATCAGCCAGCCGGCCAGGACGCCCGTGACCAGGGCCAGCAAGCCGAACGTGATCATCAGCGTGCGCGCGGCCCGGTAGGCGTCGTCGGCCGCTTGCAACGCGACATCGTTCTGCTTTTGCTCGAAGGCGACCAGTTCCCGCATCAGGGCCCACCACTTTTTCTGCACCGGCCGGAAATCGAAGCGCACCAGCTGGTAGGACTCGTCCTTCTTGCCGTCGAGCGCGAGCTGGACGGCGCGCGGGTAGAACGGCGCGGCGAGCGCCGCCTGCTCGCCGATCTGCTTCATCAATTCCTTTTCCTTGGCGGTCGTGCCGGGGACAGTGTCGAACATTGCGTTCAATTTCTGTGCCGCGTCCGCGTATTTCCGGCCTTGTTCGCCGACGCGGTCCACCTCCATCTGCACTTCCTTCGTGTTGGTACTTTCCAACAACATGAGGTTGCGCATCGCGAGCGCCCGCTCCGTCACCGTCAGGTCCATCGCCGCGACGAGGCGAGACTCCACGTTGTTGACCTTGGTAATATTGTCCGCCTGCCCCTTGATGAATGCCATCCGGTTCAAGCCCAGCACCGTGGCGGCGACGAGCAGGATAGCCATCAAGCCGAAACCGATGCCGAGGCGGCTGGCGACACGCATTTGGTTGAAGTTCATGCTGCGTCCGCCCCGCAAATCCGATTCAAGAACACGGCACTGCCCATCGATACACATCGCAACATGAGACCCCCAAAATAGGTTACTGATTTAAATCATCATATAATTAAGTAGTTCCGATAAGCAATCTTTTGTTCATTAACTCAAAGAAATTATTTGTCTATACGGGCTGCACGTTCACAAGCGCTGCGGCCCGGGCCCCTGCTCCGACAATTGGTCGAGGGGATTGCGTAGCTTGCACGCCACAATCGAGAGGCAGCCGCAGCCGATGCAATCGTCCAGTTGGTCGCGCAAGCGGGTCAGTTGCGCGATGCGGTCGTCCAGTTCGCACCGCCACAGGCTGGACAGCCGGGTCCAGTCGTCCCTGGTGGGCGTACGTTCTTCCGGCAAGGACGCCAGCGCGGCGGCGACCGACGCGAGCGGGATGCCGATCCGCTGCGCGACCTTGATGACGGCCACGCGGCGCAGCACGTCGCGCCCGTAGCGCCGCTGCCCGCCGCTGCTGCGCACGCTCGCGATCAACCCCTTCGATTCATAGAAATGGAGGGCCGACACGGCCACGCCCGCGCGCCGTGCGACCTCGCCCACCGTCAAATGCCGCCCGATGTCGGCCGGATCCAATTTTGCCATCGCGCCCCCTTGACCTAAAGTTAAGTTGAGGTTTTACACTGCCTTCACGTCGAACGCAACCACGAGGAGAAGCGCATGAACGACTACCTGAACACCGTCGAAATGAACAAGGCTTTGGTGCGGAGCTTGTACGAGGACTGCATCAACGGCCGCGACCTGGACCGGCTGGACATGCTGATCGCCCCCGATTTCACGGGCGCGCGCGGCGAGCGGGGCCCGCGCGAATTCCGCGCGACCATCGAGGCCGTGCTGACCGGTTTTCCCGGCGTGCGCTTCGAGGTGCACGACCTGATCGGCGAAGGCGACCGCGTGGCCGTCCGCTGGACCTTCCGCGCCGTGCACGGCGGCCGCTTCGCCGGCATCCAGCCGAGCAACGCGGAGGTGACGCAGGAAGGCAATGTGATCTACCAGCTGCGGGATGGGCAGATCGTGCGCGCCTGGCTGCAGGCGGACCGCCTGGGCGTGCTGCAGCAGATCGGCGTGGTGCCGCGCGCGTTCGCCGACAGCGCCGGGCAGCGGCCGATCTAAGAACCTATTCCAGTAGGGTGGGCACCCTGTGCCCACCATGCGTTACGGCGATGCGTACGTCTGGTGGGCGGGGGGGCCGCCCACCCTACCGGGAAAGGCTTTTAGTCGCCTGCTCGCGCAGCGCGGGCAGCGCCGCGCCGTGCTCGTCGAACAGCCAGGCCCGCGCCGGATCGAAGCGCAGCCGCACGGCCGTGCCGGGCGCCGGCAGCGCGGTGCCGGGCGGGCACTTGGCGGCGACCATGCCGTCGACGCCGTCGACCTGCACGTAGGCGAGCGTCACGTCGCCCAGGTATTCGACGAGAGCCAGCGTGCCGGGCATGCCCGTGTCGCCGGACGCCTCCAGGCGCAGGTGCTCGGGCCGCACGCCCAGCGTGAACGCGGCGCCGGCGCGGGCCTCGCTCGCATCCGCCGCCACCTGGGCCAGCCCGCCGCCCGGGACGCGCACCGTCGCGAGGCCGCCCGTGTGGCCGGCCAGCGTGGCGGGAAATGCGTTCATGCGCGGGGAGCCGAGGAAGCCGGCGACGAACAGGTTCGCGGGCCGCTCGTACAATTCGAGCGGGGTGCCGGCCTGCTCGATGCGGCCGCCGTTGAACACGACGATCTTCTGGCCGAGCGTCATGGCCTCGACCTGGTCGTGCGTCACGTAGATCATCGTGGCCCGCAATGTCTTGTGCAGGCGGGCGAGCTCCACGCGCGTCTGGGCGCGCAGCGCGGCGTCCAGGTTGGACAGCGGCTCGTCGAACAGGAAGACTTCCGGCTTGCGCACGATGGCGCGGCCGATCGCCACGCGCTGCCGCTGGCCGCCGGACAGCGCCTTCGGCTTGCGGTCCAGCAGGTGCGCGATCTGCAGGATCTGCGCGGCGTGCTGCACGCGCTCTCCGATCTCGGCCTTCGGCACCTTGGCCAGCTTCAGCGCGAACCCCATGTTCTCCGCCACCGTCATGTGCGGATACAGCGCATAGCTCTGGAACACCATCGCGATGCCGCGCCGGGCCGGCTCCACCGTGTTGCTGACGACGCCGCCGAGTTCGAGGGTGCCGCCCGTGATGTCTTCCAGGCCCGCGATCATGCGCAGCAAGGTCGACTTGCCGCAGCCGGACGGCCCGACGAAGACGACGAACTGGCCATCCTCGATGTCCAGGTCGACGCCCTGGATGACGGGGTTGTCGCCATATGTCTTGCGGATGCCGCGCAGCGTCACCGATGCCATGTCGTCTCCATCTTCATCCTTTTTCATCCTTTCAGGCCGCTCGCGGCGAGGAAGCCCTGCGTCACGCGGCGCTGGAACAGCACGTACGCGAGCGCCACGGGCAAGGCGCCCAGCAGCGCCGCCGCCATCAGCTGGGCATACCGGACGCCGAACGCGTCGTAGGTCTGCGTGAGGCCGAGCGGGATCGTCATCATGTCGTTCGACGTGACGATGATGAACGGCCACAGGAAATTATTCCACGCGGCGATGAACGTCACGATCGCCATCGCCCACACGATGTTGCCCGAGATCGGCAGGTACACGCTCCACAGCACGCGCAGCGGACCGGCGCCGTCCATCACGGCGGCTTCGCGGAAGTCGGCCGGGATCGCGTCGAAGAACTGCTTGAACACATAGATCACCACTGGCGACACGACCTGCGGCAGCACGATCCCCGCATAGGAATTGATGAGCCCCAGCTGGTGCATCGTGCGAAACAGCGGCACGAGCAGCGCCTCGAACGGCAGCAGGAAGCCCAGCATGGCGATGCCGAACACGAGGGCGCGGCCCTTGAATCGCAGCTGCGAGAACGCGTACGCGGCCGTCAAGCTGATCGCCATCGTGACGACCGTGACCAGCAGCGCGACGATGAAGCTGTTGAACAGCCAGCGCACGACGTTGCCGGCGGCCAGGGTCTTGCGATAGGCGTCCAGCGTCCACGTCTGCGGCAGCCAGTGGAAGTGCGGGGACACGGTTTCCAGCTCCGGCCGCAGCGACGTGCCGAGCGCCCACAGCAGCGGGAACGCCCACAGCGCCGCGAGCGCGATGGCGCACAAGCATCCGGCGACGGTCCAGATCGAGGCCTTCATGCCGCCCTCCCCGCCAGCCATTTCACGATCCACGCCTGCAGCAGCGACAGCAGGATGACGATGGCGACGAACGCCATCGCGATCGCGGCCGCGTAGCCCGCGTCGCTCTGCGTGAACGCCGTCTCGTACATATAGTGCAGCGCGACGCGCGTCGTGTTGAACGGGCCGCCGCTCGTCAGGATATAGGTCTGGCCGAAGACCTTCAGCGACGCGATCAGCTGCAGGATCAGCGCCGTCGACGCGACCGGGCGCAGCGCGGGCCACGTGATCGTGCGGAACAGCGTGAAGCCGCGCGCGCCGTCCAGCGCGGCCGCTTCGTACAGCTCGCGCGGGATGTTGCGCAGGCCGGCGAGGAACAGCAGCATGTTGAAACCGACCGTCCACCAGATCGTGCCGATGGCGACGGCCGGCAGCGCCCAATGCGGGTCCGCGAGCCACGCCCGCTCGCCGCCGAGCACGTGGTTGACGACGCCGGACGATGGCTGCAGCATCCAGTCCGCGATCAGGGTCATCACGGAAATCGGCAGCACGTACGGCAGGAAGAACGCACCCTGCAGCCAGGCGGCCGCGCGCGCGAAGCGGTCGACGAGCATGGCCATGAGGAGGCCGACGCCGCACAGCGGCCCCACCGTCAGCAGCGCGAAATAGAAGGTGTTGCCGACCGACTCCCAGAACGACGGGTCGTTCAGCAGCGTGTGGTAGTTGTCCAGGCCGACGAAGGCGCTCGTGCGCGTGAGGCTGCTTTCGGTGAGGCTGAGCCAGAACGTCTCCAGCGCCGGCAGCAGGAAGAACAGGGCGAAGACCGCGAGGAACGGCGCCAGCAGCAGCCACGCGGGCAAGGTGTCGCGCCGCGCCGTCGTGGGGCAGGTTGCCGGGGTGGGTGGCGTGTCGTCGCGTCGCATGCGGGCCTCAATAGCGCGGCGGGCGCTTGCGGATCAGGCGCGCGCTCTCCGACTCGAATTTGTGGACGGCCTGCGCCGGCGTCATGTAGCCGTACAGCGCGGCCGGCAGGAACTTCGACGCGATCGCTTCCAGCGGTCCCGCCGCTCCCATGTACCAGCCGTCCGGGTCATACACGACGTCGTTCGCGGCGGCGGCATACATCGCGTTCGGCATCAGGTTCTTCGCCGCGGCAGATTCCGCCACGGCCTTGTATGCCGGGATGTGGCCACCTTCGGCCCAAACGAGCGAGTGCTTGCCGACGTAGGCGACGAAGCGCAGCACGGCCCGCACCTTCTCCGGCGACAGTTCGTGGCCCGGGTTGGCCGGCAGCGCGAACGCGTGCGAGTCGGCCCACGTGGACGCGTTGGCGTACATGCGCGGCAGCGGCACGATGCCGTACTCGAAGCCCAGCGTGCCCGCCTTCGTCGCCCGCACCAGTTCCGGCACCTCCCACACGCCGTTCAGCATGAACACGGCATTGCCGCCCATGAACTGGCTCGTGGACGCCGGGTAGTCGAGGCCCGCCTGCGCATAGCCGCGCAGGAACCAGTCGCTGATGCGCGCCAGCGTGGCCGCGCCGGCGGGGCCGTACGTGAAGCGGCCGTTCCGGATGATCGTGACGTCCTGCTGCGCCAGCATCGCCAGCCACAGGCGCCAGATCGCGTACGAGCTCTGGCTGCTTTCCATCGTCAGGCCGCGCCGGCCCGTGCGTGCGGTCGCCACGCGGAACGCGTCCGTGAGCGCGTCGACGCCGACGATCTTCTTCAGGTTGCCGTCCGCGTCCAGCAGGCCCGCCTTGGCGGCGAGCGTCTTGTTGTAGTACAGGACGAGCGGGTGCACGTCCAGCGGCACGGCATACGTCTTGCCCTCGTACTGCGCCTTGGCCCACTGGCGCGGCAGGTAGTCGGCGCCGGACAGGCCGGCCGCCGCCAGTTCGGATGGCGCGATCGGCCGCAGCACGCCGCCGCCGGCCAGGTTGACGATGCGCGACAGGTGGATGGTCGCGACGTCCGGCCCGGCGCCCACGACGGACGCCGTGATCAGCTTCGTATAGAAGGGTTCGCCCCACCTGAGGGTCGTGCTGACCACGCGCACGTCGTGCTGGCTGGCGTTGAAGTCGTCGACCAGCGCCCGCATGCGCGCGCCGTCGCCGCCCGAAAGCAGCGTCCACATCCTGACTTCGACCTGCGCCCGCGCGGGGGCGCCTACGCCCGCCAGCACGAGGAACAGGATCGCAACCAGCGCGGCGGCGCGCGGGAATCCGCGTCGCGCCACGTCGTCTCCTTGTCGGTTCGTTGCGGCGCGCGCGGCCGGGTCAAGCTGCCTTGCGCCGGGCGCGCGCGCCGGGAGCGCCCCGCCCGCGACGTTCGAAGCCCGGCGGCCCCGCGGACGGTCCAGGCTTCGTCGGCGGCACCTCGGGTTCCGCCACCGGCAGGGACTGGCGCTCTCCCGGATAGGCTAGCACTTCCGCCGTTTCTCCGACGCGCGTCCACTCGACCGGGAAATCGGGCCCCCGCCGCGCGCGCCAGCGCTGGCTGTGGCCGAGGGGATCCAGCACCCAGTCCTGCAGGTGCGCCTGCGGCCCGCGCGTGGCCTGGGCCAGCGCCTCGATGGGCGCCTTGGGCACGCGGTCTTCCGTCAACAGGCCGTTCTGTTCGAGGAAGGTGTCGGTCAACTGGGTGTAGCAGAAGCCGGACAGCGGCCGGCACGCGTGGACGGCCGCCATCAGTTGCTGGTAGCGGGCCAGCAATTCCTTGCCGTCCCTGGCGACGGAATAGCCCCAGCCCGACTCGGTGCCGGCTTTCATCATCGCAATGCCGCCGAATTCGGACAGGAACAGCGGCCGGCCGACGCCCGTGAAGCCGTCGATGACGAGCCGGCGCCGGTCCGGCTGCACGTGTTCCAGCGTGTAGGCGACGGCGTCGCGGCTGCCGTAGCGTTCCAGCAGCACGGCCGGGTCCTGCTCGTAGTCGTGCACGCAGACGAGGTCGCCGCACGGCATCTCCCAGCCGTCGTTGCCGACGACGGGCCGCGTGCCGTCCAGCGCCCGCGTCATGTGGTACAGCGCGCGCACGAAGTCGACCTGGCGGCGGTCGTTCATCAGCTCCGGCACGCCCCACGACTCGTTGGTCGGCACCCACGCGACGATGCACGGGTGCGAGATGTCGCGCTCGACCAGCTCCTTCCACTCTTCCATCACGCCGTGGATCGTCGCGCTGGAAAAGCCGTACGCGGACGGCATCTCGCCCCACACGCACAGTCCGAGCACGTCGCACCAGTACAGCCAGCGCGGGTCCTCGGACTTCTGGTGCTTGCGCACGCCGTTGAAGCCGAGGCGCTTGATCAGCAAGACGTCCTGGCGCAGCTGGTCGCTCGACGCGACCATCAGGCTGTCCGGCCAGTAGCCCTGGTCGAGCACCATGCGCAGGAAGTAAGGCCGGCTGTTCAGGACGAAGCGGTCGCCCTCGACGCTGACCGTGCGCAGCGCCGTGTAGCTCTGCACGCTGTCGATCAGGCTGCCGTCGGCGGCGCGGATCTCGACCTCGGCGTCGATCAGCTGCGGGCTTTCCGGGCACCACATCCACAGGCCGCGGGCGTCGTCGATGCCGGGATCCGGCAACTGGAAGATGCGCGACAGGCGCGGCCCCGTCAGCAGGCAGCGGTCGGCCACGAGCAGGCGCCCGCCCAGCTTCAGCGTCACGTTGGCCATGCCGCCTTCCGGCACGTGGGCGATGTCGGCGTCCAGGCGGATCTGCCAGGCGGCGACGTCGGCCGTCCAGCGCAGCTGCGCCACGTGGGCGCGCGGCACCTTCTCGATCCAGACGGTGCGCCAGATGCCGCTCGTGCGTGGATACCAGATCTTGTGCGGCTCGGCCTCCCAGTCCATCTTGCCACGCGCCTTGTGCATGTCCTGCGGGTCGTCCTCGGCCTGCACGGCGATCTCGAGGATCGAGCCGTCCAGGTGGCGCGTGACGTCGATGGAAAACGGGCTGTGGCCGCCCCGGTGTTCGATGGCGAAGCGGCCGTTGATCCACACGCGGGCCCGGTAGTTGACGGCGCCGAAGTGCAGCATCAGCCGCTCCTCCGGACCCGGCACGAGGGCGGGATCGAGCTGGATCTGGCGCTTGTACCACACGCGCCGGCGGAAACCGCGGTCGTGCACGCCGCTGGCGCGCGCCTCGGGCGGGTATGGGACGTTGATCGTCCGGTCGAACGGCACGTCGGCCGGATCGACGTACAGGGCGGCGTCGTCGAGCATGGCCTGCCAGGGGCCGTCGAGGCTGCGCCAGGCGGCGCGCCGCAATTGTGGGCGGGGATATTCCACGTTTGCGCTCCTTCGCTTCGTGTTGCTGCTTTCGACCTACTCTATGAGCCGCATCGGCCGCACGCAAGTCCTTTCACTGCCGGTTACAAAGGGATACCAACGGCGTCGCGTCATTGAGACAGGCGGGACACGGCCACGCGAGAAAACACGGCGCGCTGCCCTGCGCCACCCATCGCCACCAAGCCCAGCCGCGCATCCCGGCCGAGGCGGTGGACCCACGTGCCGCCGCCGACCCAGGTGCGCCCATCGCGGCTCGAATACGCCGTATAACGCTCATCCCCCCCGGCGCGGTGGACGTCGAGCCGCAACCACGTCGTCGCGCCCGGCGTGCCCACGACCGTGTTGCCGTAGCGCGGATAGTGCGCCGGCACGGGCGCCATCTCCTTCGCGAACTCGACCTGGTGCAGGCCGCCGTGCGCCAGCGCGACGAGCTTCACGTAATTATCGTCGTCGCGCATCACGACGAGGCCTGCCTGCACGGGCGCGGCGCAGCAGGCGTGGGGCACGTCCAGCCTGACCTGCGCCTCGATCCGGTAGTCGCCGTCCGGCAGCGCCGTTTGCAGCACGCCGGCCGTGTTCGTGCCCACGTGCAGGTCGGCCGCCTGCGTCGCCCACGCCAGGCCGCCGGGACCGACGGACCAGGTGCCGTCGGCCGGCGCACGCCGCCACGTCCAGCGCGCGTCCAGCTGCGCGCCGTCGAACGTGTCGCTCCACAGCGGCCGCGCCGCTTCGGCCGGCGCCGCCGGGGCGACAAGCGCACGCGGATGCGTGCCCGGCGCCGCCGCCGGCGCGGGACGGGGCGCGTCGCTGGGGGCACCGCGCGCGACCGGCCAGCCGTCGACCCAGTCGATGCGGTCGAGCAGCGCGACGCGCCGCGTCAGCTTGTCGGCCGCGCTGAAGAACGGCGCGCCCACGTCGATGCCGTGGTAGATCGTCCACCACTGCCCGGAGGCGTCGGGAAACACGGTGTTGTGGCCGACGCCAACCCACCGGTTGCCGTTCTGGAACAGGACGGGCGTGCCGCCCGCGTAGGAATCGGCCATGTCCTGGCCCAGCCGGTCGAGGAACGGTCCGGCCGGCGTGCGCGCACGGCCCACGTAGACCGCGTATCCCGTCAGCGGGCCGTTGCAGCAATCCGTCGTGGAGGCGAACAGATACCACCAGCCGTCGTGCTTGACGACCTCTGCCCCCTCGTAGCGCCAGGCGGCACCGACCTTGCGCGACGTGCCTTCGACGGCGAAGCCGTTGCGCCGCAGCGGCTGCACGAACACGCCGCCGCCGTAGCTGCCGTAGTAGATCCACTTGCGGCCGCCGTCCTCGACGACTTTCGGATCGAACGTCCACAGGAAATCGCAGCCGGGCCCCGCGCGCCGCGGCGGCACGACGGGTGCGGCCGCCGGCACCCACGGGCCGGCCGGATTGTCCGCGACGGCCACGCCGATGGCGCTGTCCTTCGCGCATCCCGCTTGCGGGCTGTGCGCGTCCGCCACGTCCGTCACCGTGAAGTACAGGTAATAGTGGCCGTTCAGGAATTCCGGTTCCGGCGCCCACAGGCCGGACGCCGGCGCCGCCAGCCCGGCCGGACGGCCCGCGAACGCGTCCCCCACGTAGCGCCAGTCGATAAGATCCGTCGACCGGTAGATGGCGATCATGTGGAAATGCCAAGGTCCCCGCTCGGCCTCGAGCGGGCGCTCGGTCTTGCTGACGGGGTCGCCCGTGCAATACAGATACCACGTCGGCGCGCGGGCGCGCGGGTCGCGCAGGACGGCCGGGTCGGCGCAGTTCTGGGCGAGCTCGCCGTTCGCCAGGCGCACCGGCAGCGGATTGCGGTAGGTGGCCGGCGGCCCGGCCCATGCGGCGGCGCACAGGAGCAGCGCCGGCAGGCATGCCCCGGGATGACTCGGCAATCGCATCGATCCCTCCGTGGTCGTAGCCGCGGAGCTTAGCGCAAGCCGACCCGGCGGGCTGCACGGTTGGCAATCCTGTATTTGGCCCGGGCGCGGGACCGTGCGCTCTGGTATCATGACGGTTGTTTCCGCTTCGAATCCGCACGCCAACGATGCACACGAGGATGTCCACCCGCACGGCCGCGCTGCTGGCCAGCGTCCTGCTGAGCGCGGGCACGGCCGCGGCAAAGGACGCGACCCTGCGCCCCTGGACCGCCCGCCGGCCGATGCCCGCCCTGCAGGTCACGACCGTGGACGGCCAGCCGTGGGATCTCGCGGCGCTGCGCGGCAAGGTCGTCGTCGTGAACTTCTGGGCCAGCTGGTGCGGGCCCTGCGTCGACGAACTGCCCGTGCTGGGCGCGCTGGCGGGACGCGACGGGGTCGCGGTCGTCGGCGTCAACTACAAGGAAGCGCTCGACACGATCGAGCGCTTCACGCAAGCGCATCCGCTGGGTTATCCGGTGCTGCGCGACCGCACCGGCGACGCGTTCAAGCGCTGGACGCCGGGCGTGATGCCGACGACGGTCCTCGTCGACCGCGCGGGGCGCGCGCGCTGGCGCACGGTGGGCGAGATCCCGCCCGGCGACACGAAACTGCGCGCCGCCATCGACGCGCTGCTGGCCGAACCGAACCGAACACACAACCAAAAATAGGGAATTCGCATGCAAGACTTCAAAACGTCATCGTCCCGCCGTTCGCTGCTGAAAGCGGCCGGCGGCCTCGCCCTGGCCTCCGCCCTGCCGCGCACCGTGCTGGCGGCCCAGGAGCCGGAACGCCACTTCGATCCGCGCCCGGGCGACTGGAAGGGCTACGAGGTGACGACGAAGGTCGCCCTGCAGCGGGCGTCCGGTCCGTCGACCGTGTGGGTTCCGCTGCCGTCCATCGACACGGAATGGCAGCGCAGCCTGTCGAACAACTGGTCCGGCAACGCGACGAAGGCGCACGTGGAAACCGATCCGCACTACGGCGCCCGCTTCCTCGTCGCCGAATTCGACGGCAGCGCGCCGCCGCTGCTCGAAGTGGTGTCGCGCGTGCAGACCCGCGACCGCGCCGCCGACTGGAAGACCCGCACCCCGGGCACCGAGGACGCCGCAGACCTGCGCCTTTGGCTGCAACCCACCGACCTGATGCCGCTGAACGGCATCGTCAAGAAGACGTCGCTGACGATCACCAAGGGCGCGCGCACGGACGAGGAAAAAGTCCAGCGCATCTACGACTGGATCGTGCTGAACACGTTCCGCGAGCCGAAGGTGAAGGGCTGCGGCACGGGCGACATCAAGACCATGCTGGAAACGGGCAACTTCGGCGGCAAGTGCGCCGACCTGAACGGCCTGTTCGTGGGCCTGTGCCGCGCGTCCGGCGTGCCGGCGCGCGACGTCTACGGCATCCGCATCGCGCCCAGCGCCTTCGGCTACCGCGAACTGGGCGGCAAGCCGGCCGCGCTGCAAGGCGCCCAGCACTGCCGCGCCGAGGTCTACCTGAAGCAGCACGGCTGGGTCGCGATGGACCCGGCTGACGTGGCCAAGGTCATGCGCATGGAGACGCCGCACTGGATCAAGGATCCGGACGATCCCGTCGTCGCCCCCGTCAAGCGCGCGCTGTTCGGCGGCTGGGAAGGCAACTGGATGGGCTATAACTTCGCCCACGACGTGCGCCTGCCGGGTTCCGCCGCCGGCAAGCTCGGCTTCCTGATGTACCCGCAGGCGCAGAGCCGCGGCGAGGCGTACGACTCGCTCGACCCGAACGCGTTCAAGTACACGATCACGTCGCGCGCGCTCTGATCCGGCCATGCCCACGCTCGCCCGCCAACCCGCCCATGCCGAACGCAAGGCCGGCCGCCTGATCGCGGTCGCCGTGCTGGCGTCGCTGCTGGCGTCCACGTGCTGCGTGGTGCCGCTCGTGCTCGTGCTGGTGGGCGTGACGGGCGCGTGGATGGCCAATCTGCAGGCCCTGAAACCCGTCACGCCGTATGCCGTCGCGCTCACCGTCGGCGCGCTGGGGTGGGCGGGCTGGCTCGTGTTCCGTCCGGCCCGCGCCTGCGACCTGGCGGACGGCGCCTGCGCGACGACGCGCCCGCTGATGCGCCGCGTGTTCGTCGCCTGCGCGCTGTTCGTCGCGCTGTTGCTCGGATTTCCGCTGATCGCCCCGTTGTTTTATTGAGGACAGCTCATCATGAAACTCTCCCGCACCCTCGCCTTCCTCGCCCTGGCCGCGACGTCCTCGCTGGCCGCGGCCAAGCAGCAGACCGTCATGCTCACCGTGCCGACGATGGACTGCGCCACCTGCCCCATCACGATCAAGACGGCGCTGTCGAAAGTGCCGGGCGTGGCGAAGGTGAAGGTCAGCTACGAGAAGCGCGAAGCCGTGATCGTCTACGACGACGCCAAGACCACCGTCGCCGACCTCAAGAAGGCGACCGAGGACGTCGGCTATCCGGCGATGCTCAAGACCCCGCGCTGAGCCCGCGGCACCCGCCGTTCAGGGTGCCTCCATCCAGTCGTATTCCCAGCTCCACGGCATGTCGTCGGGACCGAGGGCCTGCCGGCCCAGTTCCGGATACAGCCGCTCCGCGCGCACGTCGTTGGACAACATCACGACGCAGCGCTGCCCCGTCTCCATGCACAGCACGAAGTCGGCCGTCGTGTCGTCGTGCCCACCCTTGAACCAGGCCGGACCCGAGCGATCCTCGAAGGTGACGACGCCGAGGCTCGCCGCCAGCTTTTGCGGCCACGCGACGTCGCCCGCGGCCAGCGTGGGAAACTGGTGGCGCGTCGCGATGGGGAGCCAGCCCGTCGCGAACGCGGCGCGCGTGTCCGGGCGCAGGCCGTCGCCGCGCATGATGCCGGCCCACAGCTTCGCCTGGTCCGCGATCGTCGTGTCCATCGCGGCCGCCACCCGCACCCGGTAATGCCGCTCGTGCGGCTGCACGGCCCCGTCGAAGCCGTAACCGTCGGCCACGTTGTCCGCGAAGGACGCGCGCCAATGCATGCTCGTGTGGCGCATGCCGAAGCGCTCGAACACGCGGCGCCGCATCTCGTCGCCGACGTCCAGGCCGAGGCCCCGCTCGACGATCAGCTGCAGCAGCATATAGCCCTCGCCGGAATAGGCGTAGCGCGTGCCCGGGTCGAAGTGGATGTGCAGGCGGCCGTCGGGCTCCTGCCAGCGGAAGCCGGCGAAGCCGCCGCCGTGCGCCAGCAGCATGCGCGGCGTGACGGTGCGCCAGCGCGGGTCGCCCGCCAAGCCGGAGAAATCGAAGGGACGCTCGCGGTAGGAAGGCAGCGGATGCGGCAGCAGTGTCGCGACCGGCGCGTCGAGGTCCAGCTTCCCCTCGTCCGCCAGTTGCAGCAGCATGTACGCGAACGCGGGTTGCGCGAGGGAGACGCCGGCCATGACCGTGTCCGGCGTCAGCGGCTGGCCGAGGGCGGCATTGCGCGTGCCGAACACCCGCACTTTGGCGACCTGGCCGTTTTCGATCGTGGCCAGCGCCAGGCCCTGCACCTGTTCGCGCCGCATGACGCGCTGGATCTCGGGGTCGGACAGCGATTGCAGCGGCCGCAACGGCGGCGCGCAGCCCGCCAACGTCAATACCGACAACCCCGCCGCCCACCACATCCCCAACCACATGCACGCCTCCCAACCCGGTCCGGCACCGCACCGCGCGGCGCCACAACCCGACATGATGCCATGGGAGCGCTGACCGCGTCAGCGCTCGCGCTTGTACACGCGCACGTAGTCCACGAGCATCTGCTGGGGGAACGCCGTCCTGGCGTCCGGATTGCCGGGCCAGTCGCCGCCCACGGCCAGGTTCAGGATCACGAAGAACGGATGCTCGAACACCCAGTCGCCCGTCACGGTCCCGGGCCGCGCCAAGTGGTACATGATGCCGTCGCGATACCAGCGGATCTCGTGCGGCTCCCATTCGACGGCGTAGACGTGGAAGTCGTCCGCATAGACGCCCTTGTCCAGCAACTGCGGCTTGCCGATGGCCTTGTCGCCGCTGTAGCCGGGGCCGTGCAAGGTGCCGTGCACGACGTCCGGCTCGCGGCCGATGTTTTCCATGATGTCGATCTCGCCGCAGCGCGGCCAGCCGACCTTGCCGACGTCCGCGCCGAGCATCCAGAACGCGGGCCACATGCCCTGCCCGCGCGGTATCTTGATGCGCGCCTCGTAGCGGCCGTACGTGCGTTCGAACCGGCCGGCCGTCTTGATGCGGGCGGACGTGTAATGGCGGCCGCCGAAGGCTTCGCGGCGCGCTTCGATGACGAGGTTGCCGCCGTCGACGCGCAGGTTCTCCGGGCGCGCCGTGTAGAACTCCAGTTCGTGGTTGCCCCAGCCGTCGCCGCCCGTCTCGGGCACCCATTTCGACTTGTCGAGCCCGGGGCCGTCGAATTCGTCGCTCCAGTCCAGCACCCAGCCGGGCGGTTGCGTGGGCAGCGGCGCGGGTGCCTGCGCGCGGGCCGGCAGCGCCAGGCACAAGGTCGCGCACAAGGCGGCGATCCGGACCATCGTCATGACTTCTCCTTCATGGGTGAGCTTAGAACCGAGCGCGCTATGTGCGAACACGTAGGGTGGGCGGCCCCCGCCCACCAAAACTATGCGCCGCAGTAACGCGTGGTGGGCACAGGGTGCCCACCCTACAGGTTGGGTTATTAAAAAGGCTGCCACTTGGAAACGCTTCCAGGCCATTTCCAATATAGCACCGCTGTTTTTTCGATGTCAAACACGTCCGTTCCTGCCGACTGTTGCGCGCAGGGCACGCAACGCCCCGGTTTCGGCCACGAACTTTTGAATATCCCGTTGACAGTTATTTCTTCTGATCATAAGATTCATTCACGGTATGGAAACGTTTCCACGTCGGGAACCGTATGGACAGGGAGGAGCGAAGCATTTGAAGACAGGGAGCGCTGAAGCGGTGACGAACAAACAGATAAAAATCGAGGAGACCTAATGTATTACCCCAAGGCAAACCAAAAACTGATGAGCCTGGCCGTGGCGAGCGCGTGCGCCGCCCTCATTCCGGCCCATGCACAGACGACCGCGGCCGAAGACAGCCGCGGCGGCGACATCCCCACCACGGCCGTCCAGCAAGTCGTCGTGACCGGCCTGCGCCAGTCGATGGCATCGTCGCTGAACCTCAAACGCCAGTCGGACGGCATCGTCGACGGCATCGTCGCCGAAGACATCGGCAAATTCCCCGACACCAACCTGGCCGAATCGCTGCAGCGCATCTCCGGCGTGTCGATCGACCGCGTCAACGGCGAAGGCCAGAAGATCACCGTGCGCGGCGTCGGCCCCGACTTCAACATGGTGCTGCTGAACGGCCGCCAGATGCCGACGTCGAACCTGGGCGACCTGAACGGCCGCTCGTTCGACTTCTCGAACCTCGCCTCGGAAGCCATCTCGCAGCTACAGGTCTACAAGACCAGCCGCGCGGAGACCCCGACCGGCGGCATCGGCGCCACCGTCAACGTGATCACGGCCCGTCCGCTGGACAAGCTGGGCACCTGGTCGAGCATCGGCATCAAGGGCGTCTACGACAAGTCGAACGACAACCTGCCCGGCGACGTCAAGGCCAGCAAGTCGGTCACGCCGGAATTCTCGGGCATCTATTCGACGACGTCGAAGGACGGCCACTGGGGCCTGGGCGCGTCCGCCAGCTACCAGGAACGCAACCTGGGGTTCAACCAGGCGGCCGTGAGCAACGGCTGGCGCGGCCCGTTCCGCGGCGACGAGAACAACTGGGGCACGATCCCGAACGCCGGCACGGCTGGCGCGGGCAACGTCGTCAACCATCCGAAGGCGACCGACATCTACGAGGTGCCGCAGAACCTCAACTACAGCATGACGGGCGTGAAGCGCCAGCGCACCAACGGCCAGCTCACGCTGCAGTGGGCGCCGGTCAAGGCACTGACCACGACCCTCGACTACACCTATTCGGAAAACAAGCTGCAGACGCGGCGCAACGACGTTTCCGCCTGGTTCAACTTCGGCCCGTCCGCGTCCACCTGGACCAACGGCCCGGTCGCGGCGCCGCTCGTGTACACCGAATTCATCCCGGCCGGGAACAGCGACATCGCGATGGGCGGCGCCGACTTCGCCACCAAGACGCAGAACAAGTCGCTGGGCTTCAACACCCAGTGGCGCGCGACCAAGAACCTCAAGCTGGAATTCGACGCGCACCACTCGACCGCCGAATCGAAGGCCGACAGCCCGTTCGGTTCCAACAACACGCTGGGCACCGCGAGCTTCTCGCGCGGCGACACGACGGCCGACTTCTCGCAGGAGTTCCCGGTCCTGTCGATCAAGGGCGCCGACTTCGTGAACGCGCCGCAGCAGGTCACGGGCTCCGTGTTCCAGAACGGCTACATGAAGGGTGACGTGTCGCAGGTCCAGTTCAAGGGCCGCCTGCGCATGCTGGACTCGTCGAACCTGAACTTCGGCGTCGGCGCCGTCAACGTCAAGAACCGCTCCGCGTTCTCGAACCAGCAGCGCGACTCGTGGACCGGCGCGACCAAGCCGTCCGACTACCCGAGCAGCCTGTGGCACGCCGACACGGTGCGCCAGTACTTCGACCAGCTGGCCGGCAGCCAGAACCCGAACCTGTTCAACAACTTCTACACGTTCAACTTCGGCCAGGTGCGCGACGTGGTGGCGAAGGCGTCCGGCATGCCCGAGATGTACCTGCCGAAGAACACGTTCGACACCGACCAGCGCACCGAGGAAAAGTCGAAGAGCCTGTACCTGCAGTTCAACACGGACTGGGATACGGCGATGCCGATGCACACCGCGATCGGCGTGCGCTACGAGAAGACGGACGTCACCTCCACCGCGCTCGTGCCGACGGCGACGTCGATCACGATGGTCTCCGCGAACGAGTTCCCGGTGCAGTTCGGCGCCCCGTCGTTCACGACCTTGACCGGCAAGTACCACAACCTGCTGCCGTCGATCGACTGGGACATGGACGTGCGCGACGACATGAAGGTGCGCGCGAGCTATGGCGAAACGATCGGCCGTCCGCGCTACGACCAGATCGCCGGCGGCCAGATCCTGAATGCGCTGGCGCGTGCCGACGGCGGCACGGGCTCGCAAGGCAATCCGGCGCTGAAGCCCGTCAAGTCGAAGAACTTCGACCTGTCGTGGGAGTGGTACTACGCCAAGGACAGCTTCGTCTCCGTCAACGCGTTCTATAAAGACCTGGAGAACTACGCCGGCCAGTCGCAGATCGACGCCACGCCGTTCAACCTGCATACGCCGGTCGGCGGCGCGCTGTGGAACGAGGCCTCGGCTTCCGGCTGCGGCGCGGACACGGGCTGCATCCGCAACTACATCTTCACGCACCACCCGACGGCGCCGGGCGTGACGGTGACGGGCGTGGACAGCAGCGGCAACCCGACCGGCAACATCGTCGGCCAGCCGGGCGACCCGGTCGCGCACTTCCGGATCACGACGTTCTCGAACCAGAAGAAGGCGAGCCTGAACGGCCTGGAATTCAACCTCCAGCACATGTTCGGCAACACCGGCTTCGGCATCTCGGCGAACTATACGTACGTGCATTCCGGACTGCGCTACGACAACACCAGCATGGGCGAGCAGTTCGCGCTGGTCGGCCTGTCGAACTCGGCCAACCTCGTGGGTATCTTCGAGAACGACAAGTGGAACGTGCGCGCGGCGTACAACTGGCGCGGCGAGTTCCTGTCGTCGACGTTCGACGGCTCCGGCCCGAACCCCAACTACGTCGAACCGTATGGCCAGCTGGACCTCTCCGTGGGCTACAATCTGACGTCGAAACTGAGCCTGCAGTTCGAAGGCATCAACCTGACGAACGAGACGACCCGCGTGCACGGCCGCACGTCGACCCAGGCGTTGTACGTGACGCAGTCGGGTCCGCGCTACATGGTGGGCGCGCGCTACAAGTTCTGATGTAGCGTTCCGGCCACAGCGTCCGCCGCAGGGAGAAGACCGCCCTGCGGCGGATGTGCAGTCTGCCGTAATCGGTTTCAGCGTATAAAAAGTTGTTCCAAATACAGCAATTTCGGGTAGACTCATGCGGCCCACCGGAAATAGGAAGCTGAGATGAGTAAACCCATCGAACACGTCGTGGTGGTCGGCGGCGGCTCCGCCGGCTGGCTGACGGCCGCCGTCCTCGCGGCCGAGCACCCGCGTCTGTCCGTCACGCTCGTCGAATCGCCGGGCGTGCCGCCGATCGGCGTCGGCGAAGGCACGTGGCCGTCCATGCGCGAGACCCTGCAGCGCATCAAGGTCTCCGAAGCCGCCTTCTTCCGCGAATGCGACGTCGCCTTCAAGCAGGGTTCGCGCTTCGACCGCTGGGTCGACGGCGGCGCCGACGACGTCTATTTCCACCCCTTTTCCCTGCCCCAGGGCTATGGCGAGGCCAATCTGGCGGCCGCCTGGCGCCAGGGGCACCGCGACGTCCCGTTCGCGGATCTCGTCAGCTACCAGCCGCACCTGTGCAAGCAGGGCCGCGCGCCGAAGCAGCCGCAGACGCCGGAATTCGCGGGCGTCGCCAACTACAGCTACCACCTGGACGCGGGCAAGTTCGGCGTCTTCCTGCAACAGCATTGCGTCGACAAGCTGCGCGTGCGCCATGTGCTGGCCCACGTCGACGACATCGTGCCGACCGGCGACGGCGACATCGCCGCGCTGCGCACGCGCGAGGCGGGCACCATCGAGGGCGACCTGTTCGTCGACTGCACGGGCATGGCCGCGCTGCTGATCGGCCGCCACTACGGCGTGCCCTTCGTGTCGCAGCGCGACGTGCTGTTCAACGACCGCGCCCTGGCCGTGCAAGTGCCCTACGCCGCGCCCGACACGCCCATCCCGTCGCAGACCACTTCCACGGCCCAGGCCTGCGGCTGGATCTGGGACATCGGCCTGCCGACGCGGCGCGGCATCGGCCACGTGTATTCCAGCACCCACTGCAGCGACGACGAGGCCGAACGCACGCTGCGCGCCTATCTGGGCGGCATCGACATCCCCACGCCGCGCCGGATCGCGTTCGACCCCGGCTACCGCGCGCGCTTCTGGGAGCGCAACGTCGTCGCCATCGGCCTGTCCGCCGGATTCATCGAGCCGCTGGAAGCGTCCGCGCTCGCGCTGGTGGAACTGTCGGCCGCCTGGCTGGCGGACGACCTGCCCGCCACGCGCGCGCAGATGGACACGATCGCGACGCGCTTCAACGACGCCTTCCTGTACCGGTGGGAGCGCATCATCGATTTCCTCAAGCTGCACTACGTGCTGTCGAAGCGCACGGATTCCGCCTACTGGATTGACCACCGCGCCGCGCGCACGCAGTCGGCGCGCCTGCGCGAGCTGCTCGCGCTGTGGCGCACGCGCGCGCCGTCGCGGCGCGACTTCCCGCGCATCGAGGAGATCTTCCCGTCCGCCAGCTGGCAATACATCCTGTACGGGATGGGCTTCACGCCCGAATTCACGGAGCGCGCGTCCGATGCGCCGGCGCGCGCCGACCAGTATTTCCGCGAGGCCGCGCGGCTCACCGCCCGCATGCTGCCGCAGCTGCCCGCGAACCGCGAGATGCTCGACCACATCCGCCAGTACGGCATGCCGCCGGGTTAGACGCCGGCGCCGCATGCCACCATGACAACGACAACGAGAGAGACTACGAGACCGATGGCCAACCATGCACCCCTGAACAACGTCGACCACAAGAACCTGCGCATCGTCACCACCCGCGGCGCAGCGTACGGCGACGCCGTGATGTCCGCCCTGACCTTCCCGGCCGAATTCCGCGACTTGCAAGCCTGCTACCCCATCGTCTTCGCCCAGGACGGCAACGGCGGCTACGATGCGATCGCGTTGCTCGGCTTCGAACAGGGCGAAAACCTGTTCCTCGGCCCGAACGGCTGGGACGCGCCGACGATCCCGCTGACGGTCGAGCGCCAGCCCTTCATGATCGGCCGCGGCGGCGACGAGCTGTCCGTCCACATCGACCTGGACAGCCCGCGCGTGCGCGACGGCGGCATCGAGGGCGAGCCTTTGTTCCTCACCTACGGCGGCACGAGCGAATACCTGGAGCGCATCAGCTCCGTGCTGCGCACCATCCACGAGGGCCTCGCCGCTTCGCGCGCCTTCGTCGGCGCGCTCGTCGAACTGGAACTGATCGAATCGTTCGTGCTCGACGTGGAGCTGGACGACGGCTCGCAGAACCGCCTGGCCGGCTTCTACACGATCAACGAAGACCGCCTCGCCACGCTGTCCGCCGAGCAGCTCGCGCGCCTGCACCGCGACGGCTATCTGCAGGCCGTGTACATGATGGTGGCGTCGCTGTCCCAGTTCCGCGGCCTGATCCAACGGAAGAACCGCGCCAATGACGTCCTCCGTTAAACACGTGCGCGAGGTGGCAATCGTCGACGGCAAGCTGCCGGACGAGATGCTGCGCGCCACCCGCCCATACGTCGTGCGGGGCCTGGCCGCCGACTGGCCGCTCGTGCGCGCCGGACGCGAGTCGGCGGAGAGCGCGGAGGCCTACCTGCGCGGCTTTTATCGTGACGCGACCGTGAATGCGATGCTGGGCCCGCCCCAGATCGGGGGCCGCTTCTTCTACAACGACACGATCACCGGCTTCAACTTCCACAACGTGCGCGCGCGGCTCGACCAGGTGCTGGACGAGCTGGCCGCCCACCGCGCGCGGCCGGATCCGGGCGCGATCTACGTCGGCTCGACGTCGGTCGACACCGCCCTGCCCGGCCTGCGCGCCGCCAACGACGTCGACCTGGGCGGGCGCGACGCGCTGGCCAGCATCTGGATCGGCAACCGCACGGTCGTCGCCACGCATTACGACCTGCCGGACAACATCGCCGTCGTCGCCGTCGGCGAGCGCCGCTTCACCCTGTTCCCGCCCGACCAGCTGAAGAACCTGTACGTCGGTCCGCTCGACTTCAACCCGGCCGGCCAGGCCATCAGCCTCGTCGACGTGCGCAATCCGGACTTCGAGCGCTTCCCGCGCTACGCCGAGGCGCTGGCGCACGCGGAAGTAGCCGAGATGGGGCCGGGCGACGCGCTGTTCGTGCCGTCCATGTGGTGGCACCACGTGGAGGCGCTGTCCGCGTTCAACGTGCTCGTGAACTACTGGTGGCGCCAGTCGCCGGACTACATGGACACACCGGTCAACGCGCTGATGCTCGCGATCCTGACGATGCGCGAACTGCCGCCCGAGCAGCGCCGCGCGTGGCAGGAAATCTTCCGCCACTATATCTTCGAGCCGGATCCGGCCAACCTCGCGCACCTGCCGGAGCACGCGCGCTATGCGCTGTCGCCGCTCGACGACGACGGCGCCCGCGTGCTGCGCGGGCAGCTGCTCAAGCGTATCAACCGATAGAACGAGACAGACAAAGCCAGGAGATAACATGGAGAACATCAACGAACAGGGCCGCGGCCGCCCGATCCGCCGCGTCGTGATCGCGGGCGGCGGCACGGCCGGCTGGATGGCCGCGGCGGCGCTGTCGCGCACCCTCGGCAAGGTCCTCGACATCAAGCTCGTCGAGTCGGACGACATCGGCACGGTGGGCGTGGGCGAGGCGACGATCCCCAGCCTCGTGCACTTCCACCGCCTGCTCGACATCGGCGAACAGGAATTCATGGCGGCCACGCAGGCGACGTTCAAGCTGGGCATCAGCTTCGAGGGCTGGCGCGCGCGCGGCGAGGACTACATCCACTCGTTCGGCATGACGGGCACGGACCACTGGACCGCGGGCTTCCAGCACTTCTGGCTGAAAGGCCGCGACCGCGGCCTGGCCACCGACTACGGCGACTACTGCCTGGAACTCGTCGCGGCCCAGGAAAAGCGCTTCGGCCACCTGCCGAACCAGGGCATCAACTACGCCTACCACCTGGACGCCACGCGCTATTCGCGCTACCTGCGCCGCTTCTCCGAGCATTTCGGCGCCGAACGCATCGAGGCGAAGATCGCCAGGGTGGACACCGACCCGGCCACGGGCCACATCACCGCGCTCGTGCTGGACTCGGGCACGCGCGTCGAGGGCGACCTGTTCATCGACTGCACGGGCTTCCGTTCGCTGCTGCTGGGCCAGACCATGGGCGTGGAATACGACGACTGGTCGCGCTGGCTGTTCAACGACTGCGCGATCGCCGTGCAGACGGAATCCACCGGCCCGGCCGTGCCGCTGACCCGCTCAATGGCGCACGACTGGGGCTGGCAGTGGCGCATCCCGCTGCAGCACCGCACGGGCAACGGCATCGTCTTTTCGAGCCGCTACGTCGACGAGGACACCGCGCACAAGACGCTGCTCGGCAATATCGAGGGCAAGGTGCTCACGGAGCCGCGCGTGATCCGCTTCACGCCCGGCCAGCGCAAGCGAGTCTGGGCCGGCAACTGCATCGGCCTGGGCCTCGCGGCCGGCTTCCTGGAGCCGATCGAGTCGACCAGCATCCACCTGATCCAGCGCGGCATCGTGCGCCTGCTGCAGGCGTTCCCGTCGCACGGCATCCAGCAGTCCGACATCGACGAGTTCAACGCGCAAAGCGAGGACGACATCCGCACGATCCGCGACTTCATCATCCTGCACTACAAGGTCACGAACCGGCATGACTCGCCGTACTGGCACGACGCGGCGACAATGGCCGTGCCGGACAGCCTGCAGCACCGCATCGACCTGTTCCGCGACGGCGGCCGCGTGTTCCGCTACGCGAACGAGCTGTTCGCCGAAAACTCGTGGGTGCAGGTGATGCTGGGCCAGGGCCTCACGCCCGAACGCTGGCACCCGAGCGCGGACCTGATGGGCGACGAGGAACTGCGCGGCTTCCTGGACGGCATCCGCACCAACGTGCGCCGCACCGCGTCGCAGCTGCCGCCGCACCAGCAATACGTCGAGCGCTACTGCCCGGCGGCCAAGCCGTAACCGGCGGCGCCGGCCCCCCTCCCCCATCTCCGACGGGCGGCGCAGCGCCGCCCGTCGCGTCCCGCGCGCACGAGCGTGCGCAAATTCGAAATAGCCATTTTCGCAATCTTGCCTGTTCGAGAATATTCCATTCTCGGATATGAATAAGTTGACACGGTCATCCTAAAGTTCGTTGCTTAACAGCATCAACCCGTGCAGCAAGGCGGAATTCGTCGTGACAAACGCGACCGTGCGTCGTTAAGATCTAGAACGTTTCCAGCGGGCAAATCGGAAAATCCGGAGGCACGCTGCACGTTCCCGGCCGCGCCGCCAACGCGCGCCGGCGTCTTCGACCACTTCCAGGATTTCTTCGCGCTCCATGGCCATCTCCCAGTTTCCGACACGGCTCGCCTGTGCCCTCGCGGCCGCCTTTGCCGTCACTCCCGACCTGTACGCCCAGACGGGCATCGACCCGGCCGCGGCCGCGCAGCGCGCCGACGTGCTGCAACGCCAGCAGGACGAGCGCCTCAAACGCGACATCGAAGCGGCGAAGCCGCGCGAGCGCAACGAACCCGGCATCGACACGAGCCGCCTGCATCCCCCGGTCGACGCGTCCGGCGCGGGCCCGCGCTGCCACGACATCGACGTCATCCGGATCAACGGCGCGCCGGGCCTGTCGCCCGCGGTGCGCGCCGAGATCGACGCGAAATTCAGCCACCGCTGCCTCGGCGTCGCCGAAATCGAAACGATCCTCGGCCTCATCACCAAGGACTACATCGACCGCGGCTACGTCACCACCCGCGCCTACCTGCCGGCGCAGGATCTCGGCAAGAAGCGCCTCGAGATCCTCGTGATCGAAGGCCGCCTCGGCGCGCTCAAGGTCGACGACGGCGCCCGCATCAATCCGTGGAACGTGTTCCCGCCGGCCGGCGGCCTGCTCAACCTGCGCGACATCGAACAGGGTATCGACCAGGTCAACCGCCTGTCGTCGAACAACGCCACGCTGGACATCCAGCCGGGCGCCGCGCCGGGCGAGAGCACCGTCGTCATCCACAACAAGCCGACGCGCCCCGTGCACGCCAGCCTGTCCGGCGACAACACGGGCTCGGAAAGCACGGGCCGCAACCAGGCCGGCTTCGCGCTCAGCACGGACGGCATCCTCGGCCTCAACGAGCTGCTGCTGGCCACCTACCGCCGTTCGCAGCCGAACGACATGGAGCACAAGGGTTCGGAGAGCAAGAGCGTGACCGCGATCGTCCCGTTCCGCTGGACCACGTTCACGGCGACGGCCAGCGACGCCGAATTCGTCAGCACCGTGCAGCTGCCCAGCGGCGAGGCGCTGAAATTCCAGGGCCGGTCGCGCAATGCGTCGCTGCGCGTCGACCAGCTCCTGTACCGCAACCAGGTCACCCGCGCCGGCGTGTACGGCAACCTGGCCGTCAAGGACAGCAAGAACTACCTGGGCGGCGAACTGCTCGGCGTCAGCAGCCGCAAGCTGTCGGTGTTCGACCTGGGCGGCACGGCCACCACCGAGCTGCTGGGCGGCGCGCTGTCCGTCGACCTGGGCTACTCGCGCGGCCTGGGCATCGCCGGCGCCCTGCACGACGCGGACGGCCTGGCCGGCAGCGCGCCGCGCGCGCAATTCGGCAAGGTCACGCTGAATGCCAACTGGTTGCGGCCTTTCAGGATAGGCAGCCTGGATGCGGGCGTGTCGTCCAGCCTGACGGGCCAGTACGCGCGCGACACGCTGTTCGGCTCCGAGCAGATGCTGATCGGCGGCCCGTACACCGTGCGCGGCTACTACAACAACACGCTGTCCGGCGACCACGGCGCCTACGTGCGCAACGAATTCTTCGTGCGGCCCGTGCTGCCGCTGTTCGGCCAGTCGCTGCCGCTGCGCGCCTACGCCGGCTTCGACGCGGGCCGGGTCAAGAACCGCGTGGCCGGCAACCCGGACGGCACGCTCACCGGGGCCGCGCTGGGGCTGAACATCGCGTTCAAGCGCACGTCGCTGGACGTGTCGGCCACGCGCGCCCTGCACCAACCGCAAGCCTTCCAGCACGAAGGCACCCTGACCTGGGTCCGCCTCAACATCGAGATTTGAAAGCACCGAGACCATGAACCGCTCGTATCGCCACGTCTGGAGCGCCGCCCGCGGCGCCTTCGTCATCGCCGCCGAAACCGCCCGCGGGCGCGGCAAGTCTGGCCGCGCCGTCAAGGCTTCCGCGCCCGTGCTGGCCGCCGCGCTGGCGGGCCTCGCCGCCGCCCCCGATCCCGCCTGGGCCCAGATCCAGACGCCGACCTCCGTCGTCCCCGCCGGCGGCAAGACCAACACGTATATCGCGCCGAACGGCGTGCCGGTCGTGAACATCGACACGCCGAACGGCGCCGGCATCTCGCACAACACGTTCAACACCTACAACGTCGAGGCCAATGGCCTCGTGCTGAACAACACGCCGTTCAAGCAGGCTGCGGTCGGCCAGTCCCAGCTGGCCGGAGGCCTGGTCGGCAACACGAACCTCAAGGACGCCGCGAAGGTCATCCTGAACGAGGTCACGTCGACCAACCGCTCCACCCTGGCCGGCTACACCGAGGTGTACGGCAACCGGGCCGACGTCATCGTCGTCAACCCGAACGGCCTGACCTGCACGGGCTGCGGTTTCATCAACACCGACCGCGTCACCCTGACGACCGGCGCGCCCGTGTGGGCCGCGGACGGCAACCTGATCGGCTTTAACGTCAGCCGCGGCGACATCGCGATCGGCGGCGCGGGCGTCAACGCGAGCGCCCAGCAGATCCTCGACCTCGTCGCACGCGCCGTCAAGATCGACGGCCAGGTCAACGTGGCAGACAACGGCGAACTCGGTGTGTTCACCGGCCCGATCGAATGGCATTACGACGGCCGCAACGTCGCCGGCACCATCGCGTCGGGCGCCGGCAAGCCGCAGTACGCGATCGATTCGACGGCGCTGGGCGGCATGTACGCGGGCCGCATCCGGCTGATCGCGACCGAGGCCGGCGTGGGCGTGCGCATGCTGGGCGACGCGGCGGCGAGCGCGGACGATTTCCGCATCGACGCGGCCGGCAAGGTTCTCATGCAGGGCCGCGTGTCGGCGGCGCGCGACGTCGCGCTCACGCAGACCGGCGGCACCGATGCCGGCCAGGTCGAAATCAGCGGCGCCAACACATCCGTCAGCGCCGCGCACGACCTGAAGGTCACGGCGGCCGGCGGCGTCCAGCTGACCGACGCCGCGCTCAAGGCCGGCAACGACCTGGCGATCCAGGCCGCCAGCCTCGCCGACACGTCGGCCGCCAACGCGACGCGCAGCGCCAACGCCGCCGTCGACGTCAAGGTCGCGGGTACCGCCACCCTGGCCGGCACCACCTGGGGCGCGGGCGGCGCGTTCGGCCTCGACGCCGACACCATCGCGGCCACGCACGCCACGCTGTACAGCGGGGCCGGCTCCAGCGGCGGCGCGCGCGCGCTGTCCCTCGGCGCCAACGGCGACATCACGCTCGACGACACCAAGGCCACCACCGCCGACAAGCTGGACGTGCGGGCGCGCGGCGGCGCCCTGCACATCACGGCGCCGACGCAACTGACGTCCGCCGCCGACACGGCGCTGCGTGCCGCGACGGCCATCGACAACGCCGGCAACGTGCTGGCCGGCGGCGCCCTCGCCATCGACGGCGGCGGCGCCGCGCCGCTGCAGTTGACCAACAGCGGCCTGCTGCAGGCGCAGGGCGCATTGACCGTCGGCGCCGCGCAGGCCGCCGTTGTCACCAACACGGGGCGCGCGCTCGCCGACACCATCGCGATCGACGCGACGACGCTGGCCAACGCCGGCGCGATGCAAGCCACCGACGGGATGACCATCACCGCGAGCGACGCCGTCACGAACGCCGCCGGCGCCACCTTGCTCGGCACGGGCGCCGGCAAGGACGTCGTACTGCGGGCTGCGAGCCTCGCCAATGCGGGCACCGTGCAATCGGCCGGCGCCCTCACCGTCAACCTTGCCGGCAGCGCGACGAACAGCGGCAATCTCCTGACGACGGCGGCAACAAGCGGCGGCGCGGACGGCACGCTCGCGCTGACGGCCGGCGGCATCGCCAACACGGGCACGGTCGCGGCCGCGGGCGCCGCCACGCTGACGAGCGCCGCGGACATCGACAACCGGGCACTGATCCAGGGCGCGACCGTCGGCATCGCGGCGGGCACCAGACTGACCAACGACGGCGTCGCCAGCGTCCTCGCGGGCCGCGACAGCGTCTCGGTGGCCGCGTACGACGTCGACAACACCGGCACCATCCAGGCCGGCAACGACGTGACCGTGCTGGCCCGCGGCACCTTCACCAACATGAATGCGATCCAGACCTTGGCGACCGGCGGCAGCCTCGCGCTGACCGGCGGGATCGTCACCAACGCCGGCACCGTGCAGGCGGCCGGCACGGCCAGCGTCAAGTCGACAGCGTCCACGCTGACGAACCGCGGCCAGCTCCTCGCCACGGGCGGCCTGGACATGAACGCCGCCACCGTGCTGCGCAACGCCGACGACAAGAGCGTCATCCAGACCCTCGGCAACTTCAGCGCTAAGGCCGGCCAGTTCGTCAACGGCGGCGTCGTCAGCGCGGGCAAGAACCTCGCGGTCGACAGCGCCGGCTCGATCGACACGGGCGGCCTGCTCGAAACGACGGCCACGGGCGGCAGCCTGGACCTGCACGGCACGTCGATCGGCAACGACGGTACGATCCGCTCGGCGGACGCCGCCACGCTCGTCGCGACGACGCAGTCGATCTCGAACAGCTACCAGATCAAGGCCGGCGCGGCGCTCGAGCTTCAGGCGGCGCAAGCGATCGGGAATACCGGTCCCGACGCAGTGCTGTCCGGCCGCACGCTGGCCGCGACGGCCGCCACCTTCGACAACAGCGGCACGGCCGAGGGCGCGGCGAGCGTGACGGTCGACGCCAGCGGCGCGCTCACGAACAGCCTCGCGCTGCAGACGACGGATGCCGGATCGGCGCTGACGCTGCGCGGCGGCACCATCGGCAACACGGGCACCATCGCCTCCAGCGGCAGCGCGAGCCTGACTTCGAGCACGGGGTCCATCGTCAACGCCAGCCAGGTCCAGGCCCAGGATGCGCTGACCGTGTCGACGGCGACGACCCTCGACAACAGCGGCAAGATCATCGGCCAGTCCGGCGTGACCGTGACCGGCGCGACGGGCTTCGGCGTGACCAACTCCGGCCGCGTCCAGGCGGCCGGCGCGCTGAACGTGGGCGCCGCGTCCGGCTCCGCCGCCTACCTGACCAATAGCGGCACGCTGTTCGGCGACACCCTCGGCGTGTACGCCGGCACCCTCACGAACCAGGGCCGCGTCCAGGCCAACGGCGCGGGCATCCTGAGCGGCACCGACGTCGTCAACCAGGGCAGCGGCGCCGTCGTCCTGATGGGCATGGACGGCAGCGCGAGCACGATCGCCGGCACCAACAGCGTGCGCAACGAAGGCGCGATCCACACGGCCGGCGACCTGGCCGTGTCCGCGCCGCGCCTCGACAACACGGGCACGGGCGGCATCTCGTCGGAAGCGAACCTGACGACGACGGCGACCGGCGCCGGCTTCGACAACGCGGGCGCGCTGTACGCTGGCGCCGCGCTGACCGTGAACGCGGCGGGACAGCTCTACAACAACACGATGACCGGCACGATGGACGCCAACGACATCGCGGTCAATGCGGGCACCTTCAACAACTACAACACCGTGATCGCGCTGCGCGACACGACGATCAACACGACCGACGCCTTCAACAACCTGCCGACGGGCCGGGTACCGAACGTGATCATCGCCCAGGTCGTCCCCGGCGCACTCACCGCGCCGTACGACTGGGAAGGCAATTGCGCGCTCTTCGACATGGGGTGCGACCACAACGTCACGTGGGACCAGCCCGAGAGCTGGATCCAGGGCCTGGACGGGGCGATGCCCACGCAGTTCGGCCAGGTCATCGCGGCCCGCACCATCAACGTCAACTATGGCCGGTCGGGCGCCAACCAGGCCTCGCTGATCTCGGCGCCGAACGTCAACATCAGCGGCAGCGGCACGTTCACCAATACGGACCTGCACCTGGAACAGATCGACTACGACCGCCGCTGGCACATGAGCAAGATCGGCCACCTGTTCGATCCCGACGAGTACTACTACAGCTACCCGACCACGGATGCGCAATACGGATGCCTGGACGGCGGCTGCTTCACCGGTTCCGCCGGCAGCGCGGGCGCGGCGCAGGCGGCCGCGCACCTGATGGAGACGGGCCGCCACGTGATCCAGAAGTGGAAGGCCGGCATCTACGCGACCAACCTGACGTTCACCGGCGGCAGCCTGATGAACCTCGGCTCGCCGTACCAGCAGGGCACGCAGGCGCAATCGGTGGGCGCCGACAGCGCCGTCGCCGCGAATCCGCTGGCGGGCACGCCGCTCGGCAGCACGCTCTCGGCGCTCGTCAACAGGCTGCCGGCGGACGCGAGGACGCAAAACGTCGCGGCCGCGCCGGCGCAGCAGTTCCAAGGCCTGAACCTGAACCTCCCGACGAACCCGAACGGCTACTTCGTCACGGCCAAGAACCCGAATTCGCAATACCTCGTCGAGACGAATCCGCTGTTCGGCGCCGGCAGCAACTCGGTCGGCTCCGACTACCTGACGAAACTCCTGCACATCAATCCGGACAAGGAAATCAAGCGACTGGGCGACGCCAACTACGAGGCGAAGCTCGTGCGCGACCAGCTGATCGCCCAGACCGGCGCCAACGTCCTGAAAGGCATGGACAGCGAGGCGGCGCAGATGCAGGCGCTGATGGACAACGCGTCCGACCAGGCGGCCAAGCTGGGCCTCGTGTACGGCCAGGCGCCGAGCCCGGACCAGGTCGCGAACCTGAAGGAAGACATGGTCTGGATGGTCGAAACCGTCGTGGGCGGCCAGAAGGTCGTCGCGCCGGTCGTCTACCTCGCCAAGTCGACCAAGGACGCCATCGAAGGCGACGGTCCGGTGCTCTCGGCCACCAACATGAAGATCGACGCCGGCTCGGTCACGAACACGGGCGGCACGATCAAGGGCGACAAGCTGGACATCACCGCCAAGGGCGACATCACCAACACGGGCGGCAAGATCAAGGGCGGCGACGTCTCGGTCAAGTCGACCGACGGCAGCATCGTCAACCAGACAGTGGCCGAGACGCGCGGCGGCAAGGACTTCGCGCACACGACCATCGGCGCGGCCGCGGGCATCGAAGCGACGGGCAAGCTGAATCTCGACGCGGGCAAGGACATCGTCGTCAAGGGCGCCGACGTCAAGGCGGGCGGAGACGCCAGCCTGGCCGCCGGCGGCAAGGTGTCGTTCGACACGATCCAGAACACGACCGCCGACGCGACCATGCACCGCAGCGCCGGCCTGCTGGGCGGCGAAGGCAGCGGCAGCAGCCTCGCCACGACGACCAACATCGGGTCGAACCTGACGAGCGGCGGCAACCTCAAGATCAAGAGCGGCGGCGACACCACGATCGCGGGCTCGCAGGTGAAGGTCGGCGGCGACCTGGCGCTGGACGCCAAGGGCGGCGTCAACGTCATCTCGCGCCAGGACACGCGCGAAGCGACGAGCTATTCGGAGCACTCCGGCCTCGGCGTCGGCGGCGGCCTGTTCGGCAATACGTCGACGACCACCGACAACTTCCAGGGCCGCAACGTGGCCGCCGGCATAGCCGTCAAGGGCGACGCCGCCATCAAGAGCGGCGCCACCCTCACCCTGCAGGGGTCGAAACTGAACGTGGGCGGCGGCGCCGACATCCAGGCGGACCAGGTGCAGGTGCTGGCCGGCCAGGACGTCGACCGCACGACCACGACCACCAAGACGACGAGCTTCCTGAAGCTGGATGGCGCCGGCGGCGACTCGTCCGCGGGCGCGGGCGCGACTGCCGGCAAGGGCGTCGGCAGCAAGGCCGGCGTGGGCGTGGGCGCGGAAGCGCATGCGGGCGCCAGCGCGTCCGGCAGCGCGGGCGTCACCCTGGCCGAGACCAAGACGACCACCAGCTCCGACTACAACGCGCACGCCGTCGGTTCGGAAATCAACGTCGGCAAGGACTTGAAGGTGAAGGCCGACAAGGACATCACGCTGCAGGGCGCCAAGGTGAACACGGGCGGCGACGCCAACCTGGACGCGAAGAACGTCAACGTGCTCGCGTCGCAGGACGTGCACACCTCCAGCAGCAAGACGACGACGACGCAGATCGGCCTGTACGCGGACTCGAACAACGACGCGTCGGCCAGCGCCGGCGCGCGCACCGGCATGGTGTCGGCCGCCGGCGCCGAAGCGGGCGCCAACTCGGACACGACGATCGACGTCATGCGCACCAAGACCACGCAGACGGACAGCCTGAACATCCACAACAACGGCACCACGATCAATGCGAACGGCAAGTTGAACATCAACGCCGCCGACAAGTTGAGCGTGCAGGGCTCGGACCTGAGCGGCGACAAGGGCGTCGCCGTGAAGGCGAAGGACATGTCGTTCACCGCCGCGACCGACGTCGACCAGACGACCACCACGACGACCAAGACGTCGGCCGGCCTGTACATCAGCGGCGGCGCCAAGGCCGAAGCGGGCGCGTCGTCCGGCATGCTGGGCGGCAGCGCGTCAGCGTCCGCGGACGCCAAGGCCGGCGTGGGCCTGCAGGCCCGCCATTCGGATTCGACGGACGCGTCGGGCACGACGACGGCGCAGGTGTCGACGATCCGCTCGGGCAACGGCGACGTCACGCGCACGGCGACGGGCAACATCACGGACGTGGGCACCAACATCGACGCGGCGGGCAACTTCACCCAGTCCGCCACGACGATCGACAGCAAGGCGGCCGCCAACACCAGCTGGTCGAACAGCGCGTCGTCGTCGCACGAGGCGCGCATCGGCGTGTACGCGGACGCCGGCGCCAGCGCCGACGCCACGGGCGAGTCGGGCGCGGGTGCCAGCGTCGGCGTCGAGGCGCAGTACACGGGCACGCAATCGTCGTCCAGCGCGAACAGCAGCAAGGCGGTGGTGTCGACCATCCACGCGGGCGGCAAGGTCACCAGCACGTCGACCGGCGCCACGACGATGGAAGGCACCAAGATCAAGGGCGACGGCGGCGTCGAAATCGGCGCCAAGTCGCTGGACTACAAGGCCGCGCACGACACGTCCAGCAGCAGCTCGAGCGACCAGACCATCAACGCGTCGGCCAACATCGGCGTCGGCGTGGGGTCCAAGACCGTCGAGGGCGGCGCCAGCGGCGGCTTCGACAAGTCCAGCGCCAGCGCGAACTCGTCGACGGCCGTCACGGGCGGCATCCAGTCCGGCGCGGGACTGGTCGTCAAGACGCAGGGCGACGCGCACTTCGAAGGCACCGACATCGCGGCCAAGGGCGACGCCACGGTCAGCGCCGGCGGCATGCTGACGATGGACGCGGCGCGCAACGAAAGCAGCTCGTCCAGCAGCTCCAGCTCGTTCCAGGCCGGCATCGAACTGTCGGGCGGCGGCGGCGAAGGCGGCGGCAAAGGCGGCGGCAAGGGCGGCGAATCGTCCGCGGGCTTGACGGCGGAAGGCGGGTTCCAGAACGACACCAGCCATGCCAGCCAGGCCGTCACCGGCAGCGTCAAGTCGGGCGGCAACCTGACCTTGAGCGCGGGCGGACAGGCCAGCTTCGAGGGCACCCGAATGAAGGCGGACGGCACGGCAAAGGTGACCGGCGGCTCGGTCGACTTCAAGGATGCGAAGAGCACGAGCAGCAGCACCAGCTCGGGCTTCGCGGCCGGCATCGGCGTCTCCGGCAGCAGCAAGGACGGCGAGAAGAGCGGCACCGGCGCGGCCAGCGTCGAAGGCGGCTATTCCAGCACGAGCCAGTCCACGTCCACCGGCGCGACGCTGGAAGCGGGCAAGGGCGTGGAGGTGAAGACCGCGCCCGCAAACTGACCGGCGCCGGCCGGCATGTCGACGGCGGCCGGGAAACCGGTCGCCGCTTTTCTTCTTGGGCCGTCGTCAGGCGCGTCCGATGTGCTCATACAAGATCGCGCACCCGATCCCGATCAGCACCACGCCGCCCACCAGTTCCGCGCGCTTGCCCACCAGCGTGCCGAGGCCGCGCCCCACCATCACGCCGAGCGTCACCATGACGAACGTGGACAGCCCGATGGCGCCGGCCACGGTGAGAATGTTCGCATCGATGAACGCGAGGCCCACGCCCACGGCCAGCGCGTCGATGCTCGTCGCGACGCCCGTCACCGCCAGCAGCCAGAAAGAGTGCGAGGACGGTTTTTCGTGCGCCTCGTCGTCCGCGCCGGACAAGCCTGCGCGGATCATGCGCAGGCCGAGGACGCCCAGCAGCGCGAACGCGATCCAGTGGTCCCACGCTTCGACGTACGGCGCCGCCCAATGGCCGAGGGCCCAGCCGACGAGGGGCGTGATCCCTTCGATGACGCCGAAGATGGCGCCCGTGCGCAGGGCTTCGCGGAGGTGGGGACGTTGCAGCGCGGCGCCCTTGCCGACGGCGACGGCGAATGCGTCGGTGGACATGGCGAGGGCAAGAGCAGCGGTGGCGAGGAAATTCATTCACGGTTCCAGTCGGGCAGGGACGATGGCATGCCGGCGCGGCCCGATGAACGCGCAGGCATACCAAAGGTCTTGCCAACCGAAACGGCTGCCCGTGCCACGCCGGCACTGGACCGGCGAGTATGTTGACACGGGCGCTTCCGCGCGGGCGGAAGCAGGCTACTCCCCAATGGGATGCCCGCATTCTACCGTAAATCCCACCCGGATGACCAGGCTCACGCCGGTCCGTCACCCGCGCGGTGCAGGTTGGCGTAGCGCAGGCCGAAGAACAGGATGAAGCCGTAGCAGGCGGCCGGCACGAGGAACGACGGCTGCACGCCGATGCGGTCCGCCAGCATGCCCTGCGCGAACGGCACGATGGCGCCGCCCACGATGGCCATGCACAGGACGCCCGACCCCTGCCCCGTGTGGCGTCCGAGGCCGTGCAGCGCCATGCTGAAGATCGTCGGGAACATGATCGAGTTGCACAGGCCGACCGCGAGCAGCGCCCACATCGCGGCGCGGCCGTCGCCGCAGACGGCGGCCAGCACGAGCGCGATGGCGGCCAGCGCGTTGAACGCGAGCGCCTTGCCCGGGCTGACGACGCGCATCACCCCGAAACCGATGAAGCGGCCGACCAGCGCCCCGCCCCAGTACACGCTGACGTAGCCTGCGGCCTGTGCGGCCGGCATGCCGACGACGTGCGCGTCGCCGAGGAAGCTGACGAGGAAGCTGCCGATGCTCACTTCACCGCCCACGTACAGGAAGATGGCGACGGCACCCAGCACGAGGTGACGGTAGCCGAGCACCGAGCCCGCCGCCGCTGCCGCATCGCCGTCCGCATGCTCGATGCGCGGCAGCCGGGCCAGCGCGAACAGCGCGGCCAGGATCGCGAGCGCCGCCGCCAGCGCCAGGTAGGGTCCCTGCACGGTGGCCGCTTCGTGCGCGCGGTGCGCCGCCTGCCCGGCCGCGTCCAGCCGCGCGACCTGGTCCGCCGTCAGGCTGTTCGCCCCGGCCAGGATCAGCGCGCCGCCGGCCAGCGGGCCCACCGTCGTGCCGAGCGAGTTGAGGGCCTGCGTGAACGTGAGCCGGCTCGACGCCGTGGCCGGCGGACCGAGGACGGTCACGTACGGATTCGCGGCCACCTGCAAAATCGTGATGCCGGCCGCCAGCACGAAGAACGCGAACAGGAACAGACCGTAGCCGCCCCGTGCGGCCGGATAGAACAGCGCGCAGCCGGCGGCCGCGATCAACAGGCCCGTGACGGCGCCCTTCTGGTAGCCGAGCCGGCGGATCAGCGCGCCGGCCGGCAGCGACACGATGAAATACGCGCCGAAGAAGCAGAACTGCACGAGCATGGCCTGCACGTAGTTCAGCGTGTAGATCGCCTTGAGGTGCGGGATCAGCACGTCGTTCAGCGATGTGAGCAAGCCCCACATGAAGAACAGGATCGTGATGATGACGAGCGGACCCGTGTTCGCCGCCTGCGTGCCGGGTGCGGCCGCCAGCGGCGCCGTGCCCGTGGTGTTCGGTGATGCTGCCATGAAGTCTCCTGATTTTATGATTGTCGTGATGCGGCGTCGAGCATGGCGGCCACGCCGCGCAGCGCGGGATACGGCTCCGTGACGAGCCACGTCGGGATGCGCGCCAGGTAAGGCTGCAGCCGGCCCTTGCCCTCGAACCGGGCGCGGAACGCGGATGCGTGGAACAGGGACCCCAGCCGCGGCACGATGCCGCCGCCGATGTACATGCCGCCGGTCGCACCCAATGTCAATGCAACGTTGCCGGCCACGCTGCCCAGCACCGCGCAGAACACCTCGACCGTCTCGCGGCATGCGGCGCACGTGCCGTCCAGCGCCCGCGCCGTGATGGCGGCCGCCGCCAGGCGTTCGCCCGCCAGCACGCGGTGGATCGCTTCCAGCCCCGGGCCGGACAGCAGGCGCTCGGCGGACACGTGCCCGTGTTCTTCCCACAGCGCGTCCAGGATGCGCATTTCCTGGCGCGAGACGGGCGCGAAGCTGGCGTGGCCGCCCTCGCCCGCCAGCGCGAGCCAGCGCGTCCCCTCCGGTCCGGTGGCCGGGACGACGGCCGACACGCCCAGCCCCGTGCCCGGCCCGATCAGGCCGATGGGACGGCCCGGCACGGCCGCGCCGTCGCATCCGCCGACGCGTTCGCGGCCGCTTTCGTCCAGGTACGGCAAGGCCATCGCAAGCGCGGCGAAATCGTTCACGACGAGCAGCAGGTCCAGTCCGCGCGCAGCGCGCAGCGCCGCGATCGAAAAGCGCCAGTGGTGGTTCGTCATGCTCACCCAGTCGCCTTCGACGGGGTTGGCGATGGCGATGGCCGCGTGGCGGATGCCGTCCGTCGCCAGGCCCCGCGCGGCCGCGCGGGCCAGGTAGGCGTCCATCGCGGCGCCGACGTCGCCGTAGTCGCGGCAGGCCAGCACCTCGATGTCCGCGAACCCGCGGCCAGGGGCCTGCAGCGCGAAGCGGGCATTCGTGCCGCCGATGTCGGCCAGCAGCCGGTAAGCGCTCATTGCAGCGCCTCGCACGCCACGGCGCCCTCGGCCCGCCCCTTCGCCGTCACGTCGACGTTGCCGAAATCGGCCGCGAACGGGCCGTCGCTCGTCACGCTGAACGGCGTGTCCACGCGCGCCAGGTCGGCGCCGCGGGCACGGAAGCAGGCGAGCGGAATCGCGACGGCATGCCGCCCCGTCCCGGCCAGCCGCGTGAACAGCCTGGTCGCATCGAGCGGCGTGCCGCATGGCTTGGCGCCGCACGCCATCGCGATCGTCACCTTGCCGGCGGGTGCGGCCGCCACGACCGTGTCGAACCGCAGCACCCCCTTGTCCGCCAGCGCGGCCGGCAGTGCGAGCGGCCGGGTGCCGTGCGCCTCGAACGTCGCAGGCCCCGTCCACGTGACGCGCTTCGCGTCCTGCTGCGTCTTGATCTGCGCGATGCCGACCGTGATGCCCGGCAGCGTGGTCGTCGCATTCAGGTCGGCGCCGAGCGGCGCCACCTTCGCGCCGCTGCGGATGCGCAGGGGGAAGCTGGCGCGGTCCGCGTGGCCGTACACGGGATACGTGTCCGCCGCGCTGCAGCCGCCCGCCGGATACGTCGCGTCGAGCTGGCCGAGGTGCGAACGCTGCCCGCGCTTCAAGCCATAGCCGTAGGCGAACAGCGGCGCATAGCCGGCGTCGCCCACGTTCAGCGGCGTCTGGCACACGGACTTCGGCCACGAGAACGACAGCCGGCCGTTGAAGTCATACGGCTGCGCGTCCTTGGCGGCGACGAGCAGGTCGGACACGCCCTTGCCTTCCGTGCCCGGCAGCCAGGCCGCGATGAAGGTGTCCGACAGGTTCAGCAAATCGTTGACCCACAGTGGCCGCCCGGACAGGAACACGGTCACGACGGGCTTACCCTTGCCGTGCACCTTCCGCAGCACGGCCAGGTCTTCCGGATAACGGCTCGAATGGCGCAGCGTCCCGGACGGCACGATGTCGCCGTCGCCTTCCGCGTACGGGCTTTCGCCGATCACGGCGATGACGGCGTCGAACCTGGACGGATCCACATGCGCCGCATCCGCGCTGTACGTGACGTCGGCGCCGGCCGCCTTCAGGCCGGCGAGGATCGTGTCGGCTTTCGGGAAATCGGCATTGGTGTTCGCCGTGCCCTGCCACGTCAGCGCCCAGCCGCCCGTCTGTTCGGGCACGCTGTCGGCGGCCTTGCCGACGACGAGGATGCGGCGGCCGGCCGCCAACGGCAGCGCCGGCCCTTCGTTCTTGAGCAGCACCAGCGATTCGCGCACGGCGCGCCGGCCCACCTCCTTCGCCTGCAGCGCGTCGTCCTTGCCGGCCCACGCGGATTGCGACGGCCGCTTGCCGAACACGCCGGCCCGCAGCTTGACCCGCACGATGCGGCTGACGGCGTCGTCGATGCGCGCCAGCGGGATGCGGCCGGCCTCGACATCCTTGACCGTGTTGGCGATGAAGGCTTTCCAGTCGTTCGGCACCATCACCATGTCGATGCCGGCATTGATCGCCTGGGCGCACTCGTCGTTGCGGCAGCCCGGCACTTCGCCGATGCCGTTCCAGTCCGTGACGACGAAGCCGTCGAAGCCCATCTTGTCCTTGAGGACGTCGGTGAGCAGGTAGCGGTTGCCGTGCATCTTGCCGTAATCGCGGCCCGCCACGACGTCGTTCCAGGAGTTGAACGAGGCCATCACGGTCTGCGCGCCCGCCTCGATGCCGGCGACATAGCCTTGCGCGTGGATGGCCAGCAGGTCGTGCTCGCCGACCTTCGCGACGCCCGTGTTGACGCCGAATTCGGTGCCGCCGTCGGCCATGAAGTGCTTGATGCTGGCGATGACGTTGGCGTCGCCCTTCAACGCGCCCTGCAGGCCCGTCACGTAGGGACCGGCGAGGCGCTTGACCAGTTGCGGGTCTTCCGAAAAGCTTTCGTACGTGCGCCCCCAGCGGTCGTCGCGCACGACGGCGACGGTCGGGCCGAACACCCAGGCGATGCCGGTGGCGCGCACGGCCTTGCCGGTCGCCGCGCCGATGGCCTGCACCAGCGCCGGATCGCGCGCGGCGCCCAGACCGATATTGTGCGGGAAGATCGTGGCGCCGTAGGCGTTGTTGTGGCCGTGGACGGCGTCCGTGCCCCAGATCATCGGCACCTTGACCGCCATGTCGGTCGCCATCGAGGCGTCGTAGTACGCGTCGGCCAGCGCCAGCCAGTCGGCGGCGTGCGCGTGCTTGTCGTTGTGCGGCCAGCTGCCGCCGCCGTTCAGCACGGAGCCGAGGTAGTAGGTGCGCACGTCGTCCGGCGTCACGGACTTGATCTCGGCCTGCGTCATCTGGCCGATCTTTTGGGCGAGGGTCATCTTGCCGACGATCTCGCGCACACGCGCCTCGAGCGCGGCGTCCGGCGCGATCGCGCTCGTCAGGCGCGGCCAGGATGTCGGTTGCGGCGTTGCCGGCGCGGCAGCGGCGCCGCCGGCGGCCAGCGCCAGCGCGCACGCCACGGCCAGGCGCATGGTGCGGTTGATGTTCATGCGGTTATCTCCAGGGGTCGTCTCGTTATGGGTCGGCGCCGATTGGAAAGGTTTCCACCGGCGCCCGCGAATATTGAATGCAAACGCCCGCGCTGTCAATCATCCGCTGATGCCGATTGTCCGGCGCGTGACGCTGGAATGTCTCCCCGCAGCTGCGCGGCATGAATCAGCATGGGGATTCCCCTGTCCGCAAGCCTTCATCGGCTCACCTTGAGATCAACCAAGCTGAGCAAGATCAGCTCATGCAACGGACATCCGTTGCCATTCTGCCGCCCCAGAGACAACAGCAGAGTTCGATTTTTGCCTTTTATCAAAGTCGCCCAAGACCTGTTGGTTACCTTAGCCAATGGCAAATTCTGATACCTGATAAGCCATGGGAGGCAATACATGGATGGAAGCCAAGCGATCGCGGCAGGGGCTACGCTATCGGCGTTCGGTTTCGATGCACAACACGACCGCCTGATGCGCCTGGCCTTCCCCCGCAATGACGGGCCGGATTCCATCCTGCTGCCGAACCGATTAAAGGCGCACGAGGAAGTCTCGCGCTGCTTCCGCGTCGAGGTCGAACTCCTGTCGGACGACGCGCGGATTCCCCTGAAGGCGATGATGGGCAGGATGGTGACGATCTCGCTCGTGCGCGAAGACGGATCGCTGCGCTACTTCAACGGCTACGTCACCGAATTCCAATTCCTGCGCACCGACGGCGGTTTCGCGTTCTACCGGATGGTGCTCGAACCGTGGCTGGCCTTCGCCAAGCTGCGCAAGGACAACGTGTCCTTCCACGGCAAAAGCGTCATCGAACTGACCGAGCTCACATTTGCCCATTACC
>NZ_JADKYX010000010.1 GCF_016093545.1 Massilia rhizosphaerae
ACTTGGTTCGACCGCACCAAGCTTTAGGTCAGAAGCCGCCTTCCTCTCGCTACGCAGCCAGCGCAAGACCGTATCCCGAACAACTGCCCGCTATTGAATACGACACAGGTGACGAAGTCAGAAAGGTCCTTGGCAGCGGATGCATCAGCTTTTCGGGACGGCAGTTGTTCGTTGGCGAAGGTCTGGTGGGGGAACCCGTCGCTGTCCGGCCGAGCGACACCGATGGGATCTTTCACGTCATCTTCTGTAACCGGAAAATTAGCGAAATCGATCTACGAATCGAGCTGTAAAATGACTAGACATGTGTCACCTATGTCTCTAGACATGTGTCACCCATGTCTCTGTGCCATACAACCCCGTGCCCACCATGCGTTCACGGAACGCATCCTTTTGGTGGGCTCGGGGAGCCCACCCTACTTCTTGGCTTTCAAGTCGGTCAACTCGGCCCGCAGCTTGCTGCGCTCCGCCGTCGACTTGTCCAGCTTCGCGCGCAGGTCTTCCAGCTCGGCGGCCAGGCTGTCGCGGGCCGTCGTGGCGCCCACCAGCTCCATTTCGGCGCGCAGGCGCGCGTCCGATTCGGCCGCCATGTCGGCCACCTTGCGCTCCAGTTCCTGGCGCAGCTGCGTCAACTGCTGTTCCTTGCCGTCGATGGCCAGCTGGTCCTTCGCCTTGCTGACGAGGGCGTCCATCGCGACCTGGCGCGCATTCTTCAATTCCGCGTTCAGACGCTCGATGGTTTCGTCGCGCTCGGCGATCGCCTCTTCCGACGCGGCCGTGATGTTCGCCACTTCGTCGAGCAGCGAATCGCGCTCGCCCTCGAGCGCCTCGCCCGCTTCGCGCAGGGCTTCGATGTCCGCCTCGTTGCGGGCCAAGGCCTCACGGTCGCCGGCGCCGGCCTGTTGCGCGAACTGCAGCGCCCAGTCGGCCAGGCCGGCCAGCAATTCCTGCGGCAGTTCGGCCTTAGGCGGGGCCGGCGGCTTGACGTTCGCCGCGCGCCATGCGGCCAGGTGCTTGAAGATCGCGTTCGGCGAACCCTCGCCGAGGAAGTCCTGCACCGTCTCGATGGTGACCGCTTCCCCATCCTGCTGCAAACTCTCGGCCGCGCGCGCAACGTCGTCGAATGTGACTTCTTGGCCTGCCATAAGGTGTTGACTCCTGCTTCGTTGAATTTCGGGAGACCGTATGATACTTCCCGTAGAGAAATTCCGCAGGCTTCACAGCATAAGTGTTGCGCGTGCGACGCGCCCCGCCCCGATTCATTTCACGGTTGATCACATCAGCCCGTTTGGGCGATGCGCTGCGGCAGCGGACGGATCTGGTTGCGTCCGCCTTCCTTCGCTTCGTACAGCATGGCGTCGGCCCGCAGGAACAATTCGTTCTCGCTGCGGTAGGCGGGATACGCGGCCAGGCCGCCGCTGAACGAGAAGTGGCGCACGTCGCCCGGCGCGACCTCGAACGGGTTCGCGCCGAACGCGGCGCGCATCGCATCCAGGCGGCGCCAGCCCTGCTCCAGCGTGCAATCCCAGAACACGACGACGAATTCCTCGCCGCCGAAGCGGCTCAGCAGATCGCCCTCTTCCAGGCGCGCCGCCAGGGTCAGCGACAGGCGCTTGATGACGATGTCGCCGAAATAATGGCCCCAGGTGTCGTTGATGGTCTTGAACTTGTCGATGTCGATGACGCCCAGGCACAAGGGCTTGCCTTCCAGGGCGGCGCGGCAGATCAAGGCCTGAGCCTTTTGCTGCAGGCCGACCTTGTTCAAGAGGCCCGTCGCGCGGTCCTTGCCGATGAGGTCGCGGCTGATGCGGATCTTGTCGGCGCGGTTCAGCAAGCGCCGGGCCAGCAGGTCCGGGTCGTCCATGTCGAACTGCGCGTCGAATCCGCTGTCGAGCGCGCGCCGGGCCAGTGCCGGATCGGTGCCCCGTTGCAGGAGGATGATCTCGCGCACGGGATCCGCTTCGATATTCCGCTTGAGCACGCGCACGACGGCTTCCGTCCGCTCGAATTCCACGTCGGTGATCAGCACGATGTCCGGCTGCGACTCCTTGACGCGCAGGTGCAAGGTCTGCGGGTCGGTGTGGTAGAGGATTTCCATCCGCTGCGCCAGCAGCGCCGCCTCGTCCCAGCCCGGCGGCGCGCCCAGCATGGCCACGCGCACGAGATCGGCGCGTTTCTGCTGGACGAACAGGTTGAACAGCTTGTCGACGAGGACGTCGTTGGCGATCGGCTTTTCTGCGAAAGCAAGACAATTGCTGTCGACGAGACGCTGCTGCAGGATGAACCGGCTGCCCTGGCGCACGCTTTGCAGGTAGACGTAGCGGTGGTCCGCCGGCAGGCGCTGCAGCAATTCGCCCAGCAGCAGCGTCTTGCGCTTGGCGTGCATGTCGGACTGCATGTTGTACAGCGCGTCCAGATCGATCAGGTAGAGGCTGTCGCCGTGGTCGCGCTCGACGGCATCCACGAATTCGCTCAGTTCGTGGAAAAAGCGGATGTGGAAGTCGTATTTGTGGGCGTGCAGCAGGAGTTCGGCCTGGTTATCCTTGATGAAAAAGCTGTGCGACAAGAACAAGACATGATTCTTGTACAAAGGAAGATGCCCCGCCATGTGTTACACGCCTTCAAGATGATTGACCACGGATCGCTTCGCGCCGGCCTCCAGCATACCTGTGTTTGAGACATGCATCGGTCCACACGACGGTTTTTTTTGGCGGCGCGGCCCCGATCTGCGTGTTATCAGGAAAATATGTTGCGCAGGGACAAATTATTGACGATTAGGACAGGATTCGTGGCCGCAAATGGTCCAGGCTGCCCAGCTTGTCCGGATTGCGCACGACGTAGATCGCGGCGATGCGGCCCTCCTCGATGTGGATCGACGTGATCGCATCGGGCGCACCATTGCGCCACGTCAATAGACCCGGCATGCCGTTGACGGTGATGACGTCGTGGCGGTTGTCGATGCCGGACCACTTGCGCTCGATGCCGGCCACGAGGCGGCCGACGCGGTCGGCGCCGGCCACCCGCTTGACGGTCGTCTTGACCTTGCCGCCGCCGTCGCCCGTGTAGGTCGCGTCGAGCGCCAGCAGCGCCTGCACCTGGGCCGGATCGCCGGAGCGCGACGCCTGCACGAAGCGGCCCAGCAATTCCAGGTGCAGTTCGCGGTTGACGGCGAAGCGGGGACGCTCCGCGCGCACGCGCTCGCGGGCCCGTTGCAGCACCTTGCGGCAGGCGGCCTCCGTCTTGCCCACCATCGCGGCGACCTCGGCGTAGTCGAAATCGAACACCTGGTGCAGCAGGAACACGGCGCGTTCCTCGGGCGCCAGCCGTTCCAGCATCAGCAGGAAGGCCGTCGAGATGTCGCCGGCCGCTTCCAGCGCGCGTTCGGGCGAGTCGACGGCCTCTTCCACCAGCGGCTCCGGGAGCCACGGGCCGACGTAGTGCTCGCGTTCCGTCAGCGCGCCGCGCAGGCGGTCGATCGACAGCCGCGTGACCACCGTGACGAGCCAGGCTTCCGGTATGCGCGCCTCCGCGCTGCCGCCGTTCTGCCAGCGCAGCCAGGCTTCCTGGACGATGTCCTCGGCGTCCGCCCGGATGCCGAGCATGCGGTAGGCGATGCCGAACAGGCGCGGACGCAGGCGGAGGAAGGTATCGGGTGCGGTGGCGGTCGGGGTATCCATATCCATGAGACGGGTGAAAGGCCCGTTTTGTGACAGGCCCGTCGTCCATGCATTGTAAGCGCCGGCCGCGCGGCGCGTGTCCGGGCCGTCAGGCCGCCCCGCACTCGGCGTCGAGCCGGGTGCGGGCATGCCGCTTTCCCGGCCGCACCCGCATCGGTGCGCGCGGCGTGTCGATGCGTACCGGTGTCAGCTTGCCCGCGTAGGGCGGCATGTCCGGCTCGATCTCGACCGCGCCGCCGCCCGCCGGCACGCCCGCCAGGAAGGCGCCGATGGCGATGCGGACGATCATCCGGTTGCCCGGCTCCGCCTTGAGGCTCAGCTTCTTATTGAAATACAGAAAAGTACACGACGCGCCCGACGGTGTCGTGATGTCCACTTTCTTCGGCAGGGAAAACCCGTAACGGCCCGTCGCCCACAGCTTGACGACACAGGTCCCGTGCTCCGATGACGAAAAAGTAAAGTTCATACGGCAATGCTAAACGCCGCACGACATCGGTACGTTTCGAATTTGTTCCAAACCGTAACGGCTGGAACAGTTATTTCCGCATCACATCTTCAGCTCGACGTTCACGCCGACCCGCGTGGCGCCCTGCTGCCAGCTGGATTGGCGCGCCAGGCCGCTTCCATCCTCGTACGCGCTGTCCGACGCATTGTCCATGCCGAGGATGTTGTTGAGCGTGAAGCGCAGCTGCACGTGCGCGTCCAGCTTCCACGCGGCGTAGGCGTCGACGTCGCGCCGCGTAGGCTGGCGCCGGCGCTGCGCGTCCGAGATGCGCACCCAGCCGCCCTCCCGGTAGGCCATGCTGGCGCCGAAGCTCAGCTTGTCCTTGCGGTAGTCGAGGCCGGCGTTGGCCGACATCGGCGTTTGCCCGTCCAGGCGGTTGTCGGGGCCGGGCACCGTCGACACGGCGGACCAGTTCCGGGTGACGCTGGCGTGCACGTCATAGCCGTCCGCCGCCTTGCTCACCATGCGCAGCGGCAGCTTGAGCTCGGCCTCCAGCGAATGCACGCGCGCGCGGCCGTCGTTCAGCGGGCGGTAGATCCAGCGGCCGTCCGGGCCCTGGTCCAGGCGCGTGCGGATCGTGTCGCTGATCAAGCGCTGCGCGCCGCTGACGGACACCATCGCGCCGTCCGCCCAGAATTGCTCGAACGCGACGTCGATGCCGTTCGCCAGTTCCGGCCGCAACGCCGGATTGCCGCTGGAATCGGGCGAGAAGCGCGTGTTCAACGCCGCCAGGTAGCGGCGCGCCGTCAGTTGGCCGACGGTCGGCGCCTTGAACGTGCGCGTGAGCGCGAGGCGCAACTGGCGCCCGCTCTTGTTGGGGAATTTGTACAGCGTCTGGGCGACGGGGCTCAGCACGTGGCCGCGCGACGCCGTCGCCGCCATGCCCGTCGCGGCGCTGTCCGTGCGCACGCCTTCCCAGCGTCCGCCGACGTACATCGACCACTGCTTCGTGACGTTCCACTCGTCCTGCACGAACCCGGCCAGCCGCACGACTTGCGGTTGATAACCCTCGACGACGCGGGTCGCGGGCCCGTCGTCCTGCCGGTCGCGGCGATCGAGCGTGTCGTCGTTGCGCTGGCGGCTCGCGTCGATGCCCGTCGCGAGCGCGTGGCCGTCGAACAGCGAGCGCGTGAACTTGGCGCGGAACGACGTCCGGCGCGGGCGATACACGGTATCCCAATCCCGCGCGAGGTGGTGCGTCCGGCTGGCCGAAAAATAATCCGTGACGTTGTCGTTGTCGTCGCGGCTGCGCTCGCCCGACAGGCTCAGGTCGAGCTTGCCGCCGCCGACCTTGGCGATCCAGCCGGCTTCCGCCCGCATCATCCACTGGTCGCCCGACGTCCGGCCCGGCATGTCGACCCAGTCCGGATCGCCGAACGACCCCACGCGGATGTCGTTGTGCGAGGCGCCCGACCACGCGTGGCTGCTGGCCTGCAAGCCGGCCGACAAATTCAGTTCGTTGGCGTCGTCGATCTTCCAGTTCAGGCGCGGGAACAGGACGATGCCGCGGTAGGCGCCCCCGCCCCGGTAGTTCGCCAGCCGCTGTTGCGCCACGGTGCCGTCGGGCCGCGTGAAGCGGTCGTCCGTGCGCGAATAAAACGCGTTGTGACCGCCGAACGCCGTCCCGTTCAGGAAGTACGACAGACCGCCCGTCTTCCCGCCCCACGTGCCGCCGACGGTGCTGCTCCGCTGCAGCGGCGAGCGCGACGCGTTCAGGCGCAGGTCGCGCTGCGGCTTGGCCACCACCTTGCGCAGCACGATGTTGATCGTGCCCGCGATGGCCTGCATCGAATACTCGGCGCTGGCGGCGCGGATCACCTCGATGCGCTCGATCTGGTCCGGCGTCAGCGCGTCCAGCGAAAAGCCCGGCGGCGGACGGTCGCCGTTAACGAGGATCTGCGTGTAGCCGGCGCCCAGGCCCCGCATGCGGATCGTCTTGTCCGTCACGGTGACGCCCGGCGCCCGTTTCAGCACGTCGAAGATATTGTCGTCGCCGTATTTGCGAATCTCCGCGGCCGACAGCACGGTCTTGCTCGCCGTGACGTCGCGGCGCGGGTCATAGCCGGCGGCGCCCTTCACTTCCACGCGCTGGATGGTCTCGTCCTTGTCCTTGGCCTTGGCCACGGGCTGGGCGTCGGTCGCGGGAGCAGTTTGTGCGTAGACGGCGGCGGGCGGGAACAAGGCGGCGACGAGGGCGAGGTGGAGGACGGTCGGATGCATCGTGAACTGGTGGAGGATTGCGTCAATACGTCCGGCCGCGGCAGCGGATGCGCTTGTTAAACGGACAAACCGGCCGATTATGCGCAGCCCGGCCGGTCGGCGTCAAACCGGCTGTGGCGCGCCGCACGCGTACACTCTTGATTTAGCGAAATGTCTGTTCCGTCAAGATATAATCTGACGGCCATGTTCCTGCGCCACCTCCCGTCCCTGCTGCTTGCCCTGATGCTGTTCGCGGCAGGCGGCCGCGCGTGGGCCGGCACGACGTACACGTTCAACGGCGGCGCCGTCGGATCCTGCACGCTGGCGGGCGCCACGTACACGTGCGCGAGCCTGCCGCTGCCGGAAGGGGACGACGCGATGGTCATCGCCAGCGGCTATACGGTGAAAATCACGTCGGACGTCAATTTCGGCTACAACCACGGCCTGACGATGAGCGGCACGGCGGTCCTGGCCAGCACGGGCAATCTGAACATCGGCGGCATCGCCACGAACAACCTGAAGATCGCGGGCGGCACGCTGGTCGCGGGCGCCACGTTCAGCGTCGGCGCCCAGAACCAGACGCTGACGGCCGATGTCCAGGCGGTCACGGCCAACCTCGGCACGGGCTCGAGGCTCAGCCTGACGGGCAGCGTCGCGGCCACCGGCACCGTCACCGTCGCCTCGCACGCGACGATCAACGGCCCCATCAGCGGCGCGACGGTGACGACCGGCTCTCCCGTCACGCTGAACGGGAACATCGTCGCCACGAAGTCGTTCACGCTCGCATCGGGCAGCGCCGTCACGGGCAATGTGACGGCGCCCGTCGTCAGCCTCCTCGCGTCCGGTTCGACCGTCACCGGCAACGTCACCGCGACGACGTCGCTGCAACTGGGTTCGTCCGACACCGTCACCGGCGACGTCACGGCGGGCACGCTGACCCTCGATTCGTCGGACGCCACCATCTACGGCAACGCGACGATCGACAGCGGCGTCTTCAACTGGCACGGACGGGTCACGCAGACCATCACCTGCAGCGCCGGCACCGCCGCCGGCCGCTGCGACTGCGTGACGAACAACAGCGGCTACGACGTCAACACGGCCTACGGGCCGCACTGCCAGGGCAACGCGGTCGCGCTGGACCATTTCGTCATCGGCTACGACCGGACCGGCAGCGTGTGCACGCCGTCCACCGTGACGATCACCGCGTGCGCCAACGCCGCCTGCACCAGCACGTACGGCGGCGGCGCCGACGTCGTTCTCGCGCCGACCGGCCAGGCGGTGGCGATTCCCGCGTCCGGTTCCGTCCAGGCGAGCGTGGCCTGGCCGCAGACCGGCATCAATACGCTCGGGCTGACGGGCGCCACGACGGTCAACCCGACCACGTGCTGGCGCAGCGGCGACGCCGCGCCGGGCGCCAATTGCCAGGTCGACGTGAAGAGCGCCGCCTACACGCTGAGCCTCGGCACGGCCGGCGGCTACACGTCGGACACCCCGCAAACGCTCACGATCACGGCCCAGCAGCAGTCGAACAACGGCAGCTGCGTGCCCTTGTTCAAGAACGTGCAGCGCAGTGCGACGTTTTCGTGCGCCTATTCCAACCCGTCGACCGGCACTGCGCCCGTGCGCCTGAACAACGTCGTCCTGCGCGGCCAGGCGACCGGATCGGCGTGCGACGGCGGCGGCCCGTCGATCGCGTTGGCATTCAACGGGGACGGCGTGGCCACGCTGCCGCTGCAGTACGCCGATGCCGGCAAGGTGACGGTGACGATCAACGACACCGGCGCCGGCAGTCCCGGCACGGCCAGCGTCACGCCGGTATTCGTCCCCGCCAAATTCCAGATCGCGCTGCCGGGCGGGCCCTACGTGGCCGGACAGGTATTCAAGCCGACGGTCACGGCCCTGAACGCGAGCAACAACCCGACGCCCAATTTCGGCCGCGAGTCGCCGGGCGAAAGCGTCAAACTGGACGCCGCCGCCTGCAAACCGAACACCGGCAACGGCCAGATTCACACCTCGGCGCAGATCGACGGCGGCGTCGAGACCTTCGACGCGACCTGGAACGAAACGGGCACCATCGATCTCGTGGCCAGCCTGCAGAGCGGGAGTTATCTCGACAGCAAAATGGCGCCGCTGGGCGCGACGACCAACACGATGGCGCCCGACTGCTCGGGCGCCGCCGGCCCGTTCAGCCCCGCCTTCTTCACGGTCGACGTCGACCCGGCCTGGCAGCGCAAGGCGTCCACCACGGCCGGCACGTCGCTGCAATATTATTCCGGCGAACCCGCGATCACGCTGACGGTCACGGCGCGCAACCAGCAGAACGGCGTGACGCAGAACTACACGGGCAGCTACGCGCACGACCTGACGTTCACCGCCATGGACCCGGTGCACGACGCGCTCGTGGGCGTCAGCGGCAAATTCAGCCGCTCGACGGGTTATCCGGCTTCGGACCTCACCGGCACGGCGCAGATCCGCGCGCTGGACTTCGGCGCCAACGGCGCGGCGCCCGGCGTCGCGACGTGGACCGGCAGCTTCACGTTCGCCAAGAGTCGCACGGCCCAGACCCGCCTGCGCGTGCGCGTGTCGGAACTGCCGTCCCTCCCGCACCCGGCCAGCTCCGCAACGATTCCTTCCGATGTCGGCGCCGAGCCGATCCTGATGATCCGCAGCGGCCGCGTGCGCCTGCCGAGCCGCTTCGGCAGCGCCGACACGCTGCTCAAGATTCCCGTCTCGCTCGAGTACTACACGGGCCAGACCTGGGTACTGAACGCCGAGGATTCGACGACGACCATCCCCGCCGGCGCCATTTCGACCGGCGCCTTTTCGACCGGCACCACGAAGGACAAGATCACAAGCGACATCACGGCGTTCGCGAACGGCACCGCGACGCTCAGCCTCACGCCCCCCGCGAAGTCCGGCCGCGGCAGCTTCCCGTTCGCGCTCGACCTGGGCAGCGACGCCGCCAACACCTCGTGCTACGCCGCCAAGCAGGCGATGACGCCGGCAACGAGCCCCGCCGGCCTGCCGTTCCTGCGCAGCGACGATCCGTCCTGCACGGCCGCCGGCGCCGTGGATCCGTCGGCGCTCGCCACGTTCGGCGTCTACGCGCCCGAGACCAAGCGCATCATCCACATGCGCGAGGTGTTCAAATGACGGTCTCTCCCCGCGCGTCCGGCTTCACGATGGTCGAGCTGGTGGTGGTCATGATCCTCATCGGCGTGCTGGCGGCGATCGGCATTCCGCGCCTGATGGGCGACAAGACCATGGAGGCCGCCGTGTTCGGCGACCAGGTCGTCAGCGGCCTGCGCCAGGCGCAGAAGATCGCGGCGGGCCACCGCCGCACCGTGTGCGCGAGCGTCGGACCGAAGGCGGTGATCGTGCGCCTGAAGGACTGCGGCAGCGCCGGCATGCCGCTTACCGGTCTCGCCGACGACGCATTCGCGACGACGGACAGCGTCCTCGCCGTCACGACGGCGACGCTGTACTTCCAGCCGGACGGCCGCATCACGACCGACGCCGCGGGCACGGCCGTCGTCGCGGGCGGCACCGTCGCCATCACCGGCACCGTGGACGGGCAAGCGACGACGTTCCGCACCATCCACGTGGAAGGATCGACCGGCTATGTCGAATAGATTCGCGCGCAGCGCCGGCGTCACGCTGGTCGAACTGATCGTCGCCCTCGTCATCGTGGGCGTGGCGCTGGCGGGCATGGTCGCCGTGTACACGGCCACGACGCGGTCCAGCGTCGACCCCGTGATCGTCCAGCAGATGCAGGCCGTCGCCGACAACATGATGGAAGAGATTTTGATGAAGCCCTTCGCGCCGCCGGACCCGGCCAACGACGCGCCGGGCAACGCGGCCGGCGGCGCCCGCATCAATTTCGACAACGTGAGCGACTACGACGGCTACGGCCAAGGCTTGACCGGCATCCGCGACGTCGAGGGCAATCCGATCCCGGGACTGGAGGGCTACACGGTGGCCGTCAGCGTCCAGAACACCGCGTTCGCCGGCATCGCCAGCAAGGACGCCCTGCGCGTGACCGTCACGGTCGCCATCACGGGGTCCAACCCGAGCTACCCGCAACCCATCGTGCTGACCGGCTGGAGGACCAACCCATCATGACCCGCCAGCGCGGCTTCACCCTCGTCGAACTGATCGTCGTGATGGTCATCGTCGGCGTCATCGCGGGCGTGCTCGTGCTGCAGCTGCGGCCGGCCATGCAGTCGTATCTCGCGATCCGCCAGCGCGCCAATCTCACGAGCCAGGCCGACGCCGCGCTGCGCCGCATCGTCGCGGAAGTGCACGCGGCCGTGCCGAATTCGCTGCGCTACACGCGGGATCTGCAGCAGCAGTCCGAGTGCATCGAGTTCGTGCCGACCAAGGACGGCGGCCGCTTCCGCACCGACATCGACACGCGCACCGGATCGGGCAAGCCGCTGGTCCCCGGCGCGGCCACGACGTCGTTCGACGTGCTGACCGACCTCGACGGGTCCGACGCGCAGGGCGACCTGGTCGTCGTCGGCAACGTCAACCGCGACGATGCCTACGACGCGGCGAAGGTCGGGATCATCGATACGATCGCCGGGCCGACGGCGGGCGTCGCCACGCACACGATCACCCTGAAGACCGCGACGACCTTCCCGGCCGGCTACGACGGCGGCCGTTTCGTCGTCGTGCCGCAGAGCGAACCGGCCGTGACCTACACGTGCACGAATCCGGGCACGGACGCCAACGGCACGGGCACCGGCACCATCTACCGCGTCACGGGGTACGCGCCCGGCATCGCGCCGTCGACGACCTGCCCGACGGGGCCGGCCATCCTCGTCACCAAGGTCAGCGATTGCAACATCCTGTACCACGAAAACGAAGGCGCCACGCAGCAGAGCGGCTACCTGCAGCTGCGCCTGGGCCTCGCGGAGGGCGGCGAAGCGGCCCGGCTGACGATGGGCGCGCACGTGGAGAACGCGCCATGAGCACGCGGCGCGCCGGCGGTTTCGCCTACATCGCGGCGATCGTGTTCCTCGTCGTGCTGGCGGGGTTCGCGCTCGCGGCGCTGCGCCTGTCCGGCACGGCGCAGGCCACCGTCGACCAGGCGGTGCTGGGCGCCCGCGCCAACCAGGCGGCGCGCGCCGGCCTGGAATGGGCGTTCTACCGCCTCAAGACGCCGGGGGCCACCTGCACGGCGCTGGACAACCCGCCGGACTTCAGCGCGGACACCGGCTACCGCGTCGCGCTCACCTGCGGCATGCTGACGTACGGCGAAGGCCAGAAGTCCAACGGCGACGCGCTGATGAAGAACATCTTCCAGCTCACGGCCACCGCGTGCAACATCGGCAGCACGTGTCCCGCGGACGACGCCAGCGTCGCGAGCCCGGACTACGTCGAGCGCAAGCGCAGCGCGTCGATCTGCATCACGGCCGACGGCGCCGACTGCTACTGACGGGGATCCCATGACCGCGCCGACCTCGCCCGACCCGCGCCGCCTCCTGCCTACGCTCACGGCATTCGACGCGCTGCTGACGGACGGCCGCGCGCGCCGCGTCGAAGGCTGGCGCCGCGGCGCCGTCGAATTCCTCTGGTTCGGGATCAAGGAAGCGCGCGCTTGCCTGTTCGCCGGCCTGTTCTTCGCGTGCGTGTTGCTGGTGCCGCGCGCGGGCCTGCTGGGCGTGCCGCGCTACGACGTGCTGCTGGTGGCGGCGCTGGCGATCCAGGCCTGGATGCTGGCGAGCGGCCTGGAGACGCGCGACGAATTGAAGGCGATCTGCCTGTTCCACGCGCTCGGGTTCGCGCTGGAGGCGTTCAAGACGTCCGGCGCCGTGCACTCCTGGAGTTATCCCGACTTCGCCTATACGAAGGTGCTCGGCGTGCCGCTGTTCTCGGGCTTCATGTACGCGGCCGTCGGCAGCTACATCATCCAGGCGTGGCGCCTGCTCGACCTGCGCGTGCGTCATCATCCGCCGCACTGGATGGCGGCGCTGGTGGCGGGCCTGATCTATGTGAATTTCTTCACGCACCACGCGCTGGGCGACGCGCGCTGGTATCTGGCGGCCGTTGCGCTCGGCCTGTACGCGCGCACGACCGTCAGCTTCCGCCCGCTGGACCGCGAGCGGCGCATGCCGTTATTGCTTGGATTCGTGCTGACCGGGTTCTTCATCTGGCTGGCGGAGAACCTCGGCACGTTCTGGGGGTTATGGCGTTATCCGAACCAGTTGGGGGCCTGGTCGGCGGTCCACGTCAGCAAGTGGAGTGCGTGGTCGCTCCTGGTCATCATGACGTTCACCATCGTGGCGAACCTCAAGCACGTCAAGGCGCGGATCCACGTGCCGGAGTCGTGACGTCAGGCCAGCACCATCGCGACGGGCAGCGCGCACAGCACGAGCATCACGCCGATGCGCACGCGGCGGGCGCGCTGCTTGTGTTCCTCCAGACGGGAAACGCGGAATCCTGCAACTTTGCTCATGGAAGTCCTCTCATGTGATCTGAATAGCCAATCATAGTATGGAGCCGGAGAAACCCGCGACACGAATGGCTTTCCCCGGCATCCGATTCCACCCGCGCAATTTAAATTGCAGCTGGGTAAAAGATCAGATTACACCGCCTGGCGACACAAATCCATGAGCGAACACACACAAACGTAAAATCCGCGAAACCGTCTGTTTTTTTCCACGACAGTCCGTCAGCGCCCGCCGCCGCACGCCACGGCGCTGCCGTCCGACGACTTCTCGCAATAGGTCGCGCGTCCGCCGCAGGCCACGTCGTTGCCGGATGAGGACTTGAGACAGTAGTTGGCGAGGCCGCCGCAAGCGACGCGCCGGCCGTCGGCCGATTGCTCGCACATGGTGGCCCGTCCGCCGCAGGCCACGCGGTTGCCGTCGGCGGATTTTTCGCAGAAACTCGCCCCGCCTTGCCCCGACGTGCCCTCCGGATGGCCTCCCGCGGCGATCACGCAGCCGCCCAGCAGTGCGACGAGGGCGGCGGCGGACAGCGCGGTACGGCAGGCGGATTTCCAGTATATCGACATCATTCAACGTTCCTCGAGGTAAAAGCGACATCGTACCCCGGCGGAGCGGCTTCATTTCTCGCGGAATGTCACACCGGTCAGCTGCGGTCGACGACGAGGGCCAGTTGCCCGTCGCGCACGACGAATTCCGATTCGCCGCGCAGCATCAGCCGGGTGCCCGCCGGCGGTCCGCCGGGCAGGTCGATGGCCAGCTGCCCGCGCCATGCGACCGCCGCGACGAGCGTGTCGCCGCGGGGCGCGAGCGCCGTGACCCGCTGCTCGCGCTGCGCGAACATCGTTTTCGCCTGCTCGGCCAGCACGCGGAAAGCGTCGCGGCCATCGCTGGCCGCCGTCAGCTGGCCGCCGGACCAGTTCTCGAAGCGCACGTCGGGACTCAGGGTCTCGAGCATGCCGTCGACGTCGAAGGCGTTGTAGGCGGCCACGTAGCGCTCGATCAACGCCAGTGCCGCGGGAGCGATCGTCTGGTGGGACATGCGGATCTCCTTGTCGAGGTTCAGGCGAAGCGCCAGGCGATGGCGGAGGCGTCGTCGGCCGGCTTGGCCGCCAGGCCGGCGGCCTCCTTGCCGGCCTCGAACGCGCGCAGTTCGTCGAGCAATGCGTCCAGCCCGCGCGCGCGGCAGGCGTCGAGCAGGCTGGCGTCGCCGTGCACGCCGTAGGTGTCGACGAGGCGGTACAAGCCGTCGGACGACAGCAGCAGCAGCGCGCCCGGCACCGCCGTCGCCCGCGCCGCGCGCGCCGCGAACGGGCCGCGCGGTTGCAGGCACAGGACGGCCGGGCGGCCGGCCGTGTTCTGTTCGTGGCGGCGCGCGCGCAGCATGGGCAGCAAGCGCGTCCAGCGTGCGGCCGGATCGACGACGCCCTCGGCGACGAGCGCCGCGACGGCCGCCTGCGTGGCCTGCTCCTGCGGATTCTCGAACGGGTCGAGGTCGCGCACCGTACCGTCCGGCGCCTGCAGCAGCACCTTGCTGTCGCCCAGGCAGAACAATTCCAGCGCGTGGACGCCGGCGGCATCCGGATCGCGCACGCGCACCCAGGCGAGCGTCGCGATGGGCCAGGCGTACGGCGGCACGTCGGCGCCGCCGCCGGCCGCGCGGTAGGCGGCGCGGGTGCCGGCCAGCGCTTCCAGCACGAGCGCTTCCTGGCTCGCGTCGGCGCGCAGCACGCGGCCCAGGTCCTGCGCGAACCGCCGCACGAACCACGCCGGATCGCTGGCGCCGGCCGGCACGCAGCGGTCAAGCGTGAGCGGCGTCGCGCCGTCCATCAGCACGAGGTCCGTGCAGCCCTCGCGCTCGAACACGACGACGAGGTCCTCGTTGATCCGGCCCTTGCCGGCCGACGAAGCGAGGCTGTAGCGCATGCGATCTCCCGAAGTGTTGTCGACGTTACTATAAGCGATCCCGGTGACGCACGGATGACCTCGCGTGCGGTGAGAGTTGGTGAGTATTGACGGCGGGTTTTGCCTGTACGATCCGGGAAGAGCCATTCCGGCTCGACTTCACGAGGAACCCATGACAGCAAGCCAATCCATCCAGACCTGCTTTCAGAAATACGCCACGTTCAACGGCACCGCGAGCCGTTCCGAGTACTGGTGGTTTTTCCTGTTCACCCTGGTCATCAGTAGTGCCATCGCCGTGTTCAGCAACAAACTGTCGATCGTGTTCTCGCTCGCGACGCTGGTGCCCTCCTTCGCCGTCGCCGCGCGCCGCCTGCACGACACCGACCGGAGCGGCTGGTGGCAGCTGATCATTCTCGTGCCGCTCATCGGCTTCATCGTCCTGCTCGTGTTCCTGGCCCAGGAGGGCAAGTCCAACCGTTACGGCACGGCGCCCGCCTACGCGGCCTGACGCCCGCTACAGCAGCCGGATCCCCGGCAGGTTCCGCAACGACGTCTCGCGCATCACCTGGACGAAATCCTCCAGGTAGGCGTCGTCGCGGCCCGCGTCCTTTGCGCCCTTGCGCGTGACGGCGTACAGGCGTCCCGTCAAGCCGTCGGCGCCGATGCGCTGCTGCGCCACGTAGCCGCGCTGCAGGTACGTCTGCACGGCCCACAGCGGCAGCGCCGCGAAACCCCGTCCGCTGGCCACCAGCTGCAGCATCGCCACCGTCAGCTCCGTCGTGCGCCGCGCGGGTTCCACGCCGGCGGGGCGCAGCACCTGGCGCACGAGGTCGAGCATCTCGTCCGGCACCGGGTACGTGATCAGGGTCTCGCCCGCGAAATCCCGCGCTTCCAGGTGGTCGCGCGCCAGCAGCGGATGGCCCAGCGGCAGGATGGCGACGATGTCGAACTCGAACAACGGGTGCACGGCGACGTCCCGTTCGTCCACGTCCACTTCCGACACGATGGCGACGTCGGCCCGGTCCTGGTGCAGCAGGCCGACGGGGTCGGACTGGAAGCCCGACACGATGTCCTGTTCCACTTCCGGCCAGCGCAGGCGCAGCGCGTCCATCGACGGCATCAGCCAGTCGAAGCAGGTGTGGCATTCCACGGCGATGCGCAGCTTGCCCGCGCCGTGGCCACCGAGCCGCGCGACGTCGCGCTCGGCCTTTTCCACGGCCGGGATCACATCCTGCGCCAGTTCCAGCAGGCGCCGCCCGGCCGGCGTGAACGCGACGGGCGCCGACTTGCGCTCGAACAGCGTCAATCCATAGAACTCTTCCAGCGCCTTCAACTGGTGCGACAGCGCGGACTGCGTCACGTTCTGCAGCGCCGCCGCGCGCGACACGCTGCCCCCTTCAGCGAGGGCCAGCAGGGTGCGCAGGTGGCGCAGGTCGAGGATCGAGGTCGGCATGAGCGGAATTCATGTGGTCAGAAAAATAATTCGTTTGAATTATGCCGGCTGCTCATCGATGATGACAAGACTTATTCATCCAGACGAGGCAGTAACATGATCAAAACTCATATTCTTGGCTATCCGCGCATCGGCGCCCAGCGCGAGCTGAAATTCGCGCTGGAGCGCCACTGGCGCGGCGAGACCGACGCGGCGGCGCTTGAAAGCGTCGCGCGCGACCTGCGCGCGCGCCACTGGGCCGAGCAGCGCGCGGCCGGGCTGGACATCGTCACCGTGGGCGACTTCGCGCTGTACGACCAGGTGGCGGACCACGTGCTGCTGTTCGGCTGCGCACCCGGGCGCTTCGGGTTCACGGGCGCGGAGACGCCGCTGCAGCAGTTGTTCACGCTGGCGCGCGGCGTCGCGACGGAAGCGGAGGGCAGCTGCGGCTGCGGCCACGCCCATGCCCCGGCGGGCAGCCCGGCGCTGGAAATGACCAAGTGGTTCGACACGAATTACCACTATCTCGTGCCGGAATTCGACGCGGCCACGCGCTTCGCCCTGGCGCCGCAGCGCCTGCTCGACCAGGTGACGGAGGCGCGCGCGCTGGGCCACCCGGTCAAGGTCGGCCTGATCGGCCCCCTGACGTTCCTGTGGCTGGGCAAGGCCAAGGACGGCGCCGCGCGCCTCGCCCTGCTCGAGGCGCTGCTGCCGCACTACTGCGACCTGTTGGCGCGCCTGAAGGCGGCCGGCGCGGACTGGGTCCAGCTGGACGAACCGATCCTCGGCCTCGACCTGCCCGGCGACTGGTCGCTCGCGTTCGAGCGCGCCTACCACCTGCTGCACGGCGCCGGCGTGCCGCTGCTGCTGGCCACGTATTTTTCGCCGCTGCAGGAAAACATCAGCCTCGCGTGCAAGCTGCCGGTCGCGGGCCTGCACGTGGACGGCGTGCGCGCGCCGGAAGAACTGCGGCCCGTCGCCGACTGGCTGCCGGACCACAAGGTGCTGTCGGTCGGCATCGTCGACGGCCGCAACATCTGGCGCGCCGACCTCGACGCCTGCCTGGCGCGCCTCTTGCCCGTGCTCGAGCGCCGCGCCGGCGCGCTGTGGCTGGCGCCGTCGTGCTCCCTGCTGCACGTGCCGTTCACGCTCGCGCAGGACGCGGCGCTGGACGCCGAACTGCGCACCTGGCTGGCCGGCGCCCGCGAAAAGCTGGACGAGCTGCAGATCCTGAAACTGGCGCTCACCGGGCAGGACCAATCCGCGGAATTGAGCGCCGCCCGCGCCGCGCTGGCGGCCCGCCGCGCGAGTCCCCGCGTCGCCCGGCCCGACGTGGCGGCGGCGCTGGCGGCACTGCCCGCCGACGCGGACCGCCGCGCGTCGCCGTTCGACCGCCGCCAGGCCGTGCAGCGCACGCGCTTCGACCTGCCGGCGTTCCCGACGACGACGATCGGCTCGTTCCCGCAGACCCCGGCCATCCGCGCGGCGCGCGCCGCCTGGCGCCGCGGCGAACTGGCTGACGCGGATTACGACGCCGCGATGCGCGCCGAGATCGCCCACGCCGTGCGCGTGCAGGAAGACCTCGGGCTGGACGTCCTCGTGCACGGCGAGGCCGAGCGCAACGACATGGTCGAATACTTCGGCGAACGGCTGGACGGCTTCGCGTTCAGCGCCAACGGCTGGGTGCAGTCGTACGGGTCGCGCTGCGTGAAGCCGCCCGTACTGTATGGCGACGTGGCCCGCCCCGCGCCGATGACGGTGGCGTGGACGGCCTACGCGCAAAGCCTGACGGCAAAGCCGATGAAGGGCATGCTCACCGGTCCCGTCACGATCCTGCAATGGTCGTTCGTGCGCGACGACCGGCCGCGCGCCCTCACCTGCGCCCAGATCGCGCTGGCCATCCGCGCCGAGGTGACGGACCTGGAGCGGGCCGGCATCGGCATCGTGCAGATCGACGAGCCGGCGCTGCGCGAAGGCCTGCCGCTGCGCCGCGTCGCCCGTGACGCCTACCTGGCGTGGGCCGGCCGCGCATTCCGCATCGCCGCCGGCGGCGCCGCGGACGCCACGCAGATCCACACCCATATGTGCTACGCGGAGTTCAACGACATCCTGCCCGCCATCGCCGCGCTGGACGCCGACGTCATCACCATCGAAACGAGCCGCTCGGACATGGAGCTCCTCGAGGGCTTCGGCGCGTTCGCCTACCCGAACGAGATCGGTCCCGGCGTGTACGACATCCACTCGCCGCGCGTGCCGGCGACGGGCGACATGGTACGCCTGCTGCGCAAGGCCAGCGCCGTCGTGCCGGCCGAGCGGCTGTGGGTGAACCCGGACTGCGGCCTCAAGACGCGCGCGTGGCCGGAGACGGAAGCCGCGCTGCGCAACATGGTGGCGGCCGCGCGCCAGCTGCGCGCCGCCTAGGCCGGATGGATGCCGCGGGTGGTGAAATACGTTTCCAACGCGTCGCGGTCGCCGGTGCCGTCCACCATGGCGACATAGGTGTCCGGCCGCACGAGATAGGCGGCGTCGCGCGCGAGGCCCGCCGCCTGGCAGGCGTCGCACCAGTCGTAGCGGTACAGCGCCAGGCCGCGCCCGGCGCACCACGCTTCCAGCGCCGGCCGCACCTCGCCGTACACGTGCACCTGCCATGCGATCGTCTCCAGCGGCACGTGGTTGTCCGGGCCGCCGTAGCCGGTCCACGGCAGGCGGTCGCCGCCGCGCACGTGGCCGACGTGGCCGGCGGACAGCGGGCTGTCGGGATAATGGATGCCCATCTGCGACAGCACGCGGAACATGAAGGACCGGACCGGCTCGATGCCGTAGGCGGCCGACGCGAACAGCGGCGCGATGCGGGTCCGGACGAAGTCGGCGAATCCGCCCTCGGCGATGACGAACGAGAACACGCGGTCCGTCGTCTCCACCAGCTTGCGGGCGAAGGCCTTGCGCTCGGCCTCGTAGGTGTCGATCAGCGACTCGGGCGCGCGGCCGCGCAGCACGTGCGCGAGCTTCCATGCCAGGTTCACGGCGTCGCCGATGCCGGTGTTCATGCCCTGGCCGCCGGCCGGGCTGTGCACGTGGGCCGCGTCGCCCAGCAGCAGCGCGCGGCCGCCGCGGTAATGGCCCGTGACGCGGTGGTGCACGCGGTAGGTCGAGAACCAGTTGACGCGTTCGATCGTCAGGCCCAGGCTCGCGATGGCGCGCTGGCGCACGTCGTCGAACGCGAGTTCGTGGCCCTGCTTGAGCGCCTCGTCGCGCACGGCGCCGACCAGGCGCGCGCTGCCCTGCAGGTCGTACGCGAACAGCGCGGCGAAATCGCCGTCTTCCAGCGACAGGTGGATCTCGCCGTTCGCGGACGGGCCGGACACGTCGACGTCCGCCACGTAGAACGTGTGCTCGTACGTGCCGCCCTCGAAGCCGGTCCCCATCTTGTGCCGCACGAGCGAGTGGGCGCCGTCGCAGCCGGCCAGCCACTTGGCCTTGCACACGGTCTCGCCCGCGGGCGAGCGCAGGCGCGCGACGACCGCGTCGGCATCCTGGTCGAAGCCCAGCAGTTCGGTGTTGCGTTCGACCCGCACGCCCTCCTCTTCCAGGCGGCGCACGAGCACCCGTTCGTGGCGGTCCTGCGGATAGATCAGCACGAACGGATACGGCGTCAGTTCGCGGCCCGCGTCGCGGAACGACAGGCGCGCGCGCCGCTCGCCCTTGACCCACATGTTGATGGCCGGGTTGCGCAGGCCGGCCTCCACGATCTCGTCCGCCAGGCCGAGCTGGCGGTACAGCTCCAGCGTGCGCGCCTGCACGGCCATCGCCCGGGAACTGGTGCCGGGGCCCGCGCTGCGGTCCACGATGCGCACCTTGATGCCCTGGCGCGCGAGCCACAGGGCCAGCACGAGGCCGGTCGGTCCGGCGCCCGCAATCAATACTTCGGTCTCGTCCACAATCGCCTCCGTAGCAACAGAGTTGATGACAGGAAAGCGCCACGACAGGCGCCGTACCACAACGATACCGTATGTTACCGTCAGCCGCCGGACTTCAGGCGCGCCATCAGCTTGCGTGCGTCTTCGGCCTGGGCGAACCGCATGTCGCCCGCGAGCAGGCCGTCCAGTTCCTTGCGCGCGCCGTCCTTGTCGCCGCTGGCCGCCAGCGCGGCCGCCAGGTGGTAGCGGATGTCGCGCGCCTTCGGGGCCAGTGCGCGCGCGTCGCGCAGCACCGTCACGGCGCGCGCGGCGTCGCCCTTGCCGACGAGGATCCAGCCCAGCGTATCCATCACGTCGGGCCGTTTCGGCGCGAGCTTCAACGCCGCTTCGGCCGTCGCCTGCGCGCGCGCGTCGCCCAGCGCCTGGTAGCTGACGGCGAGGTTGTTCAGCACGACGGCGTTGTCCCGCTGGCGCCGCGCGACCGCTTCCAGCTGGGCCGCGGCGCGCTTGAAGTCGCCCGCGGCGATCCACGTCTGCGCGCGGTACGCTTGCACGCGCAGGTCGTCCGGATGCGCCGCCAGCCACGCGCCCAGGCGGCTGTCGGCTTCCGCCGTGCGGCCGGCCTCGCGCAGCGCGTTGTCGATCTTGATCGCGAGTTCGTTGGTCGCGTGCAGGGCGTAGGCGCGCAAGAACGGGGCCAGCGCGGCGGCCGGCTGGCGCTTCGCCATCAGGATGTCGCCCTGCAGCTGGTAGCCGGCCGCGCCCTGCGGATGCTGGCGCTGCATGTGCTCCGCGATCATCAGCGCCAGGTCGGGCGACCCTTTGCGCACGTACAGCGCGGCCAATTCCAGCTGGGCCGACGGGAAGTCCGGCTGGATCGCGAGGACGCTCTTCAGGTCGTCCTCCGCCTGCGTCGTGTTGTTCTGCATGAGGCGCAGGGCCGCCACCTGCATCAGCGCGGGCGCGGAGCGCGGCAGCGCCTGCGCCAGCTGCTTGTACGATTCCAGCGCGGCCGGCAGGTCGCCGCCCGCCAGCTGCGCCTTGCCCAGCAGGTCGAGCAGGTCCGGATTTTCCGGATGGCTCACCTGCAGGCGGCGCGCGAGCGCCAGTGCCTTGTCGGCGCGGCGCGTGCGCAGGTATTGCGCGCACAGGTCGACGCCGGGGCCGATCGCGCGCGGGTCGACCGCCGCGGCCTGTTCGAGCCAATGCGTGACCTGGGCGGTGTCGTGCGCCCGTTCGGCCAGCGCCGCGAGGCCGGCCATCGCCTCCACGCTGGTCTTGTTGCGGCCCAGGAAATCGGCGAGGACCTGGCGCGCGTGCGCCGGTTGCTGCGCGTCGAGCGCCAGTTGCGACAGTCCGGCGGCCGCGCGGTAATAAGCTGGATCGAGCTGCAGCGCATGCGCGAAGCTGGCGCGGGCGGCGTCGGGCTTGCCCTGCGCCGCCAGCACCTGGCCCGCCAGCGCATAGGGCAGCGGCTTGCCGGGCTGCGCCCGTTCCAGCGCGCGCGCCGCGTCGAGGGCGGCGTCGCGCCGGCCCAGCTTGAGGTTGGCCTGCACCAGGGCTTCGCTGGCCTCGGGCGCGTTCTTGTCCAGCTGCGTCGCGGCCTGCAGCTCGCGCACGGCGTCGTCCGTTTCGCCTTCGCCGAGGCGCGACAGCCCCAGGCCCGTGCGCAACGACGCCGACGTCGCGTCGAGCGCGGACGCGCGCGCGAAGAACTCGGCCGCCTGGCCGAAACGGCGGGTTTGCAGATTCGCGTCGGCGGCCAGGCCGAGCACCTGGGCGTCGACCTGGCGCGCGTCCAGCACGGGTTCCAGCACCGTGCGCGCCTCGTCCGCGTGGCCGGAGCCGATCAAGGCCTGCGCCAGCAGCTTGCGCGCGTAGACGTTGCCGGGATTGCGCTCGAGGAAGCGGCGGAAATACTGCTCCGCCTGATAATACGATCCGAGCCTGAGGTCGACGGCGCCCGCCAGCAGCACGCTCGGCATATGGTTGGGGACGGCCTTGAGCACCTTGTACAGCACGTCGCGCGCGGCGTCCGGCTTGTTGGTCGTATAGTCCAGCAGCGCCTGCGTGTAGCCCACCAACAGGCTGCCCGGCGCCATCTTGGCGGCCAGGTCCAGCTCCGCCTGCGCCATTTGCGGGCGGTGCAGGCCGATCGCGAGATACGCCTTTTCCACGTGGGCCGTCCGGTGCTGCGGGCTGATGGCCAGCACGCGGTCGTACAAGGCCAGCGCCTGGGCCGGCTGGTCGCCCGCGCGCACGAGGTCCGCCTTGAACATCAAGCCGTCGACGTTGCGCGGATCGCGCGCCAGGATGCGGTCGGCGTAGGCGTGCGCGACGTCCGCATGTCCCTCGACGATCGCGAGCCGGCCCATGCCCACGAGCGCCGCCGGATCGTCCGGCTTGTGCGCCAGCACGTGCTCGTACGCGGTGCGGGCCTCGTCGTTCCGGCCCAGCGCCAGCCAGGCGTCGCCGCGCGCGGCGGACAGCGCCGGATCGTCCGGTCCGTCCCGGGTATCGTCCAGCGCCTTGCGGTGCTGCCCTTCCATCACGAGCGCGGCGGCCAGCGCGGCCAGGGCGGGGCCGCGCGCGTAACCGCGGTCCAGCGCCTGGCGCGCTTCCTTTTCCGCCGACGTGCTGTCGCCGAGATCGAGATAGGTGCGGGCCAGCAGGTAGCGCGTCTCCGTGCTGGCCGGCTCCGCCTCCAGGGCATTCTTGAGGACGATGAGCGCGCCCTTGAAATCCCCCTGGCCGCGCAGTTGGACCGCCTGGGCGCGCTGCTGGGCCGCCGTCGGCCGGTCGCAGCCGGGCAGCGTGGCGGCCAGCGCCGCCACGAGCAGTGCGCCGGCGAGCCGGCGCGCGGCGGCGGTACGCATTATTGAGGGAGATCGGGAGGGCATCGGTGATCTTGTTATAGATTAAACGCCTATTCTCGTGGCGCAAGCCGAAATATGGCAAGCAAAACCCATCCGGTATGTCCGCAATACGACGGCGGGGATTTTCGTTGCAAAAAAATCACTGTCGTTATTGATATTAAATAATTTATTTACAAGTTGTGTTTATCTGTGGCATGATCTCGGCTGAAACTGGTCAAACTGCGAACCTACGAGGAGAGTCTGTGAACAAAGCGATCAAGCTGGCCGCCGCCGCGGCCGCCTGTGTCCTTGGCTTCAGCCAGGCCGGCGCTGCCACGATCCTCGATTCCGGGATGACCGATTACTACGGCGCCGACAACAAGGGCGCGGCCGACGTGATCGGCGGCAGCACGTACGATATCTCGCAGGCCGCGATCGCGCGTGCGGGCAACGTGCTGACGATCACCGTCACGACGGGCTTCGCCGGCAACGCGGGCGCGGACGCGTCGTGGGGCAAGGATCCGCTGACGAACACCTACGGCACGGGCATCGGCTATGGCGACGTGTTCCTGTCGGATACGTGGAACGCGGCGGGCACGGGCACGGACCACTACGCCACCGACAATGCCAAGAAGGGCACGGTGTGGGACTACGGCCTGGCGCTCGACAACCGCTGGAGCAACTCGGGCGGCACGTTCAAGCTGTACGCGCTGAACGGCGCGACCAATGCGCAGAACATCATCAACTCCAACAGCTTCATCACCTGCGGCACGTCGTGCAACTACCGCGAGAACCACGAAACCGCGGTCAACACGAAATCGGGCACGGTCAAGGACACGGGGCTGGCCGGCACGTGGACCGTCACGACCGACAAGAACCCTGCCCTCGGCTACCTCACCTTCAAGATCGACCTGACCGGCTCCGAACTGCTGGACTACAGTTCGTTCGCCATGCACTGGGGCGAGACCTGCCAGAACGACGTGATCGAAGGCCTGGCGATGAACGTGCACGTGCCGCTGCCGGGCACCGCCGCCCTCCTGCTGCTCGGCCTGGGCGCGCTGGGCGTCGCGCGCCGCCGCGGTGCACCGGCCCTGCCGCCGGGCGCCGCCTGACCGCCTGATCGCCTGATCTTTCGATCAGTGTCCTCGCGGCGCGCCGCGGGTAGACTCGCGCTGTCATCCCCAACACGCGAGGTCCCATGGACAACCTTACCCAAGACAATGCCGGCGTCGTGCAGGAATTCGGCGCGCTCGCGCCGGTGCGCATCGGCCTGCCCGAACAGACCCGCTCGCAGAGCGTGCGCGCCCTGAACCGCCTGCTGGCGCACACGATGGCGCTGCGCGACGCGTACAAGAAGGCGCACTGGCAGACGTCCGGCGCCACGTTCTACGAACTGCACCTGCTGTTCGACAAACACTACGAGGAACAGGTCGCGCTCATGGACGCCCTCGCGGAGCGCATCCAGACGCTGGGCGGCGTCACGTTCGCGCTGGCGGGCGACGTGGCCGGCGAATCGTCGATCGCGCGCGCCCCGCGCGGCCGCGAATCGGCCCACGCCCAGCTGGAGCGCCTGGCCGCCGCCCACGAGACGATCCTGCTGGACGCCCGTCCGCTGGCCCGCCAGGCGGCCGACGCGGGCGACGACGGTAGCAACGACCTGATCGTCAGCCAGGTCGTGCGCGCCAACGAGCTGCAAAGCTGGTTCGTCGGCCAGCACCTCGCGCTGCGCCCGGAGCGGGGCTGACGGCATATCCGTTCGTATAGCTGGACCTGAGGCGCCTTCGTCCCGACAATGCGCAAGGCGCGGCACCGTCCGCGCCGCCGATTCACGGACGAGGAGCCTTGCATGACCACCGACACGCGCCCCATCACGCTGCTGATCGCGGACGACCATCCGCTGATCCTGGCCGGCCTCGCCGCGCTGATCCGCACCGAGCCGGGGCTGGAACTGGCCGGCGAAGCGAGCGACGCGATCGCCGCCGTCGACCACTATCTGCGCCTGCGGCCGGACGTCATGCTCATCGACCTGAACATGCCGGGCGGCGGCGGGCTGGAGGCGATCCGCAAGATCCGCGCCCTCGTGCCGGACGCCCGCATCGTCATCCTCACGACCTACGACGGCGACGAGGACGTGCACCGCGGCCTCATGGCCGGCGCCAGCGCCTACCTGCTCAAGCAAGCGGGCCTCGACGAGGTCGTGCAGTGCGTGCGCCAGGTGGCCGCCAACCGCCGCTACCTGTCGCCCGGCCTGGGCGAAAAACTGGCCGGGCGCGTGGACGCCAACCGCCTGTCGCGGCGCGAACTCGAAATCCTCGCGCATCTGGCGGCCGGCATGAGCAACAAGATGATTGCGCGGACCGAGAACATCGGGGTGGGGACTGTGAAGTATCACGTCAACAATATACTGTCCAAGCTGGACGTGTCGTGTCGGACCGAGGCGGCGTGCGTGGCGGCGCGCAGGGGGTTGGTGCACGCGTTTTAGTGGTGTTTGTCGGGCTTCGTTTGGCGGTGGTGGAATTCGGGGTCAGAGCGCAAAAAGGCAAATTCGCGCTCTGACCCCGGCTTCGCTTTGGGGTGGTGGTGTGCCGGTTGGTGGCGGCGGTTTGTTGTACAATCGGCCACCGTAAGTTCCTCCGCAAGACATTCCATGACCCCACCCAGCGCCACGCCGATCCGCGTGCTGATCGCGGACGACCACCCGATGATGCGCGAAGGCATAGCCGCTTCGCTCACGGCGCACGGCGGCATCGAGGTCGTCGCGCAGGCCAGGGACGGCGACGAAGCCATCCGGTTGTTCACGAACCGGCGGCCGGACGTCGCGCTCCTCGATCTGCAGATGCCCGGCAAGGACGGCCTGGAAGCCATCCGCGCGATCCGCAGCCTCCATCCGGACGCCCGCCTCGTCGTGCTCACGACCTTCGACGGCGACGCCCGGATCGCGGCCGCGCTCAAGGCCGGCGCGTCCGCCTACCTGCTGAAGAACGTCCCGGGCCGCGACCTGGCCGCCACCGTGCGCGAGGTGTACGCCGGCTCGCACGTCCTGCCGCAGGCGCTGCGGCGCGAAGTGGCGCTCCACTACGCGGGCGACGCCTTGTCGCCGCGCGAGCTGGACGTGCTGCGCCTCGCCGCCCAGGGCCACTCGAACCGCGCGATCGGGCAGCATCTGCACATCGGCGAGACGACGGTCAAGACGCACATGAGCGCCGTCCTCGTGAAGCTGGGCGCGAACGACCGCGCGCACGCCGTCACGCTGGCCGTGCAGCGCGGCTTCATCGACCTGTGACCGGCGCCGCGCCGATATAGGCTTCCAGCCCGGCCACGAGCGCGTCGAACGCGACGCGGCAGCGCGCGCTGGCGCGCAGGTCCTCGTGCATGGTGACCCACGTGTCGAGCGGGAACCCGAACGCGTCGGGCAGCACCCGCACGAGCGCGGGCGCGCGCGCGGCCAGCGGCACCTGGCACACGCCGATGCCGGCGCCGGCGCGAATCAGTCCCAGTTGCGCCGCGTCGTTGTCGGTGCGCAGCGCGAAGCGGTCGCGGGAAAATACCTGCAGCGACTTCGCGGCCTCGCGCAGGAACGGCGTCGGCCGGTCGTAGCCGATCAGCACGTGCGCGGCCAGGTCGTCCAGCGTGGCCGGCGTGCCGTGCCGCGCGAGATAATCCGGATGCGCGTGGAATCCCAGTTCGATGGCGCCGACACGGCGCGCCACCAGTTGTTCCTGGCGCGGCGCCGTCATGCGCACGGCGATGTCGGCCTCGCGCTGCAGCAGGTCGTGCACGCGGTTCGACAGCACCAGCTCGATCTTCAAGGCCGGATGGCGCCGGGCCAGGTCGGCCACGATGGCCGGCATCACTTCCACGCCCACGACTTCGCTGACGCTGATCCGGATCGTACCGGTAGCCGCGTCGACGCGCTCGCGCAAGCCGGACGCCGCCCGCTCCAGCGCGGCGGCCGTGTGTTCCATCGCTTCCGCGAGCGGCCGCAGCGCGTGCGCGGCCTCGGTCGGCAACAGGCCCGCCTGCGAACGCGTGAACAGCACGAGCCCGAGCGCGCCCTCCAGCGCCGCCACGTGGCGCCCGACCGTCGGCTGGGCGACGCCCAGCGCCCGCGCCGCGCCAGACAGCGAGCCTTCGCGCAGTACGCCGAGGAAGGCGCGATACAGTTCCCATTCGATGCCGGACGTCATAGTGCTCTACAAATTTGAATAGTCGTTGGTACTTCTTATGCAATTCCATTGAGCCAGACGGACCGCTAAGCTGTCAACACTTTCAACGCACGGAGGACGGCATGAACGGATCGAACGAACGGAACACGGCACTGGTAGTGGGCGCCGGCGGCGGCATCGGCGGCGAGGTGGCGCGCCGGCTGGCGCGGGCAGGCTGGCGGGTGCGGGGCCTCAAGCGCGGCCTGGCCGCGGAGACGGTCGACGCGGACGGCATCGCCTGGATGACCGGCGACGCGATGGAGCGCGCCGACGTCGCACGCGCCGCGCAAGGCTGCGCCGTCATCGTGCACGCCGTGAATCCGCCCGGCTACCGCGACTGGGGCAAGCTCGTGCTGCCCATGCTGCGCAACACCATCTCGGCTGCCGCCGCCAACGGTGCGCTCGTCGTCCTGCCCGGCACCGTGTACAACTACGGGCCGGATGCGTTTCCCGTCGTCGCCGAAGACGCGCCCCAGCACCCCGCCACGCGCAAGGGCGACCTGAGGGTGCAGATGGAAGCGGCGCTGGAGGCCCATGCGGCCGGCGGCGGCCGGGTGCTGGTCGTGCGCGCCGGCGATTTTTTCGGGCCGCGCGCCGGCAACAACTGGTTCGCGCAAGGGCTCATCAAGCCAGGCAAGCCAGTCGGCCGCATCGCGAATCCGGCCGCGCCGGGCGCCGGCCACCAATGGGCCTACCTGCCCGACGTGGCCGCGACGATGGTCGCGCTGATCGAACGCCGCGCCGACCTCGCGCCGTTCGCGCGCTTCCACATGCAAGGCCATTGGGACCCGGACGGCACCGCCATGTGCGACGCCATCCGCCGCGCCGTCGAACGCCGCGGCGGCCGCGCGGGCGTCGGCGCGTTCCCGTGGTGGCTCGTGCGGCTCGCGACGCCGTTCAACGAGACGCTGCGCGAACTGTGGGAGATGCGCTACCTGTGGCGCCAACCCGTGTGCCTGGACAACCGCCGGCTCGTCGGCGTGCTGGGCGCGGAGCCGCACACGCCGCTCGACGAGGCCGTCGAGCGCACGCTGGAGGGACTCGGCTGCCTGCCGGCGCCGGTGCCCGTCGGCGGCGCGGCCGCGATCTGTTAAGCTCGGCCTCGGCGACCGCCGGGCACGCACCGGCCGCCCCATGAAAACGCAAAGGAGACGACATGACAGTGGCCCTTCCGCGCTCCGCCGCCTGGTCCACCCGCTACCTGCTGTTCATCGCCGGCATGGGCGGGCTGCTGTACGGGATCGACGTCGGCATCATCGCCTGCGCGCTGCCCTACCTGGAATCGACGGCCGCGCTGGCGTGGAAGCTGAATGCACAGCAGCTCAGCTTCATCGTGGCGGCCGTGCTGCTCGGGTCCGTGCTGTCGTCGCTGTTCGCCGGCGTGCTCGCGGACGTCGTCGGTGTATCTCGCCGAATGCCTGGACGCGCGCCGGCGCGGGCGCGGCGCCGCCCTGTTCCAGCTGCTGCTGACGGTGGGCCTCGTGGCCGCCGCGTTGATCGGTCTCGTGCAGGCACGCCCACGATCTTCTTTTTCGGCGCCGCGTGCACCGTCGTGTACTTCCTCGCCTCGGCCTTCCTGCTGCCGGAAACGCGCGGCAAGACGCTGGAAGAGATCGAAGGATTTTTCGCGCGGCCGGCCGCGGAGTGAATGCCGGTCACGCGTGGACGAGGATGTTGACGAGGCGCCCGAACGGATCGCGGATGAAGAAGCGGCGCACGCCCCACGGTTCGGCCGCCGGGCCATATTCGGGGGCGAGGCCGGCCGCGGCCACGCGGCGCAGGACCTCGTCGAGGTCGTCCACCTCGATCGACAGGTCCGGCACCGGCGTGCCGGAACCGCCTTCCGTCGCGAAGCTCAACTGCGGCGCCGGGTTGCCGCCGCCGCTGCCGGCCAGGGTCACGATCCAGCCTAGATCCATCACGACTTCCATGTCGAGGATGTCGCCGTAGAACACGCGGGCGGACGCGAGGTCCGCGGCGTGGACGTTGGCGACGATGCGTCTGACGCCCATCTCATTCTCCTTTCGATGCAGGTGCGCGGTGCGCGGCGACGCCGTCCAGCACCGCCAGGATGTCCGCCGCCATCACCGGCTTGACGAAATGCCGGTCGAAGCCGGCGGCCAGCGCGCGGTCGCGGTCGTGCGCCTGGCCGTAGCCGCTGACGGCCACCAGCGGCACGTCCGCCATGCCCGGCAGCGCGCGCAGGCGGCGCGCCAGTTCGTGGCCGTCGAATTCGGGCAGGCCGATGTCGAGCACGCACACGTCGGGCGGTTGCGCGTACGCGTGCGCGAGCGCCTTGCCGGGGCTGTGCCACACGGTCGCCCGGTGTCCCACGGCCTCGATGTACATGGCGAGGATCTGCGCGGCGTCGACGTTGTCGTCCACGATCAGCACGTCCAGCGCCTCGGCCGGCGCCCGCGTGCCCGTCGCCACCGGCTCGTCGCTCCCGTCGTCGCCCTCGCTGCGCAGGCGCGGCAGCACGACGGCGAAGCGGCTGCCCCGGCCCGGTCCGTCGCTGTGGGCGGTCACGGTCCCGTCGTGCAGTTCCACGAGGCTCTTCACGAGCGCGAGCCCGATCCCGAGGCCGCCCTGCGACCGGTCCGCGCTGCGCTCGGCCTGGGAAAACAGCTCGAACGCACGCGCCGTCAGGTCGGGCGTCATGCCGATGCCGTTGTCGACGACGTCCACGGCCACGCTGTCCGGCGCCAGCCGCAGGTGCAGGTCGATGCGGCCGCCGTCCGCCGTGTACTTCGCGGCGTTGCAGAGGATGTTGGCGAACACCTGCACGAGCCGCTTGCGGTCCCCCGTCACCTGCGCGTCGTCGGACGGCAGGTGCAGTTCCAGGTGGTGGTTCTTCGCCCTGACCTGCGGCCGCACCTGTTCCACCGCTTCGGCGATCACCCCGGCCAGCAGGACGGGCGCGCGTTCCAGCGTGATCAGCCCGCGCGTGACGCGCGAGACGTCGAGCAGGTCGTCGATCAACCCCGTCATGTGGCGGGCCTGGCGGCCGATGATCGTCGTCACCTGGCGCACGCGCTCCTCGTCCGGCCGGCCGACCTTGAGGAAGTCGGCCGCCGCCGTGATCGGCGCGAGCGGATTGCGCAGCTCGTGCGCCAGCATCGCGAGGAATTCGTCCTTGCGCCGGTCCGCCTCGCGCAGGGCACGCTGCGCTTCCTGGATCGACGTCACGTCGACCACCACGGCCAGGCCTTCCGTCGGCGGATCGTCGGTCGTGATCGACGCCATCTGCACGCTCACGCGGCTGCCGTCCTTGCGGAAGTATTCCTTGACGAGGCTTTCCACGCGTCCGGTCGCGCGCAGCCGTTCCACCGCGCCGGCCGACGCGTCCGCCCACTCGGGCGGCGTCATGGCGCGCGAATGCAGGCCGTCGCGTTCGAATTCCGCGCGCGTGTAACCCACCATGTCGAGGAAGGCCTGGTTGGCGTCGATGAGGGCGCCGTCCATGCGATAGCGCACGATGCCGACGACGTTCGACTCGGCCAGGCGGCGGAACCGCGCCTCGCTCGCGCGCAGCGCCTCCTCGTTGCGCTTTTGCTGGTGGATGTCCGTGCACGTTCCCATCCAGCGCACGATGCGCCCGTGCCCGTCGCGCACCGGCAGCGCGCGCCCCAGCAGCCAGCGGTATTCGCCGCTGTGGTGGCGCATGCGGTACTCGATCTCGTACGGCTCGCCGGTCGCGAGCGACGCCTGCCACGTCTCCCAGGTGCGCGCGCGGTCGTCCGGATGCAGCATCCCGCTCCAACCCACGCCGTCCGTCGCGCCCTCTTCCGTGCCGGTGAATTCGTACCAGCGCCGGTTGTAGTAATCGTGATAGCCGTCCGGCCGCGTCATCCACACCAGCTGCGGCATGGCGTCCGTGAACACGCGGAACGCGGCTTCCGTCTCGCGCTGCCGGGTAGTCTCGGCGACGACGCAGGAAAAGCCGCGCACGACGCCGTCGAGGTCGCGCAGCGGCGCGAACGCCAGGTTGAGCCACGGCGGCGCCGCGGCGCAGTCGGCCAGCGCCCCCACCGGCAGCTCGACCTGGAACGCCGCGCCGGCCAGCACGCGCGCCACGTGGGGCTGCAGTTCCGCCCACGCCTCGGGCCAGTCGCGCAGGCTGCGTCCCAGCGTCGCCGGATGGCGCGCACGCAGCACCGCGACGGACGCGTCGTTGTACAGCATGCAGAGCGCGTCGCCCCATGCGAGGAACATCGGAATGGCGGCGTCCAACATGAAACGCGCCGCGTGGGCCAACGCGGGCGGCCAGGCGGACGGCGCGCCGAGCGGCGAATCCGACCAGTCGCGCTCGCGCAGGCACTGCTCGACGCCGGCCACGTGGGCGTCGGCGGAAAAATCGTTCATGGGTTCCAGTCAAAGTCACGCGTCGACCGCGACGCAAAGCGCATATTAAAACGGTTTCGGCCGGGCCCCGTGCACGGTACACCCGCGCGCCGGGGTGTGTCGTGGATGCAGGCGTTCTCCGTGTTACCATCGGCGGCGCCGAGTACGGCAAGCCAGCGCAATGGGAGAATCCACGACATGCCGCTACAACGCCCCGACGACGTGCTCCACGCCTTCCAGGCCGCCTGGAACGACCACGACCTGGACGCCTTCCGCGCCCTGTTCCACCCCGACGCGTCCTTCGTGAACCGCTTCGGCCACTACGTGCGCGGCGCCGACGCGATTGTCGCCATGCACGCGCCGATCCACGCGACGATCTACAGCGATTCCACGCTGGCCAACGAATTGATCGCCGTGGACGCGGTCGGCGCGGACGGCGCCATCGTCCACTTCTGGAGCCGGCTGACGGTCGGCGCGGCCCATCCGGCCGGCCCGCACGCCGTCGACACGCTCATCCTCGCCGTGCTCACCCGGGTGGACGGAGCCTGGCGCATCCGGGCGCTGGAAAACGTCACGCTGACGAACCCGCGCACGGGCGAGACCGTGCTGCGGGACGGGCCGAGCGCATGACGGCGATCGTGAAGCGGCTCTTTGCCGTCGCCGTCGCGATCTGCACCACGGCCCCCGCGCACGCCGACGGCGCCGCGGCACCACCTCCGCTCACCGCATTCGTGCACGTGAACGTCGTGACGATGGACGACCCGCAAGTCCTGCGCGACCGCACGGTGCTCGTGAAGGACGGCACGATCGCGGCGATCGGCGCGGCGCTCCCCGTGCCCGCCGGCGCGGCCGTCGTCGACGGTGGCGGCAGCGCCTACCTGTCGCCCGGCCTGGCGGACATGCACACGCATTCCACGACGAAGCGGGACATGGCCGTCTATCTCGCCAACGGCGTGACGACGGTGCTCAACATGGGGGATGCGACGCCGGAATTCGTCGGGCAGGTCCGGCCGGCGATCGAGCGGGGCCGCCTTCCCGGTCCCCGCGTGGTCGTGGCCTGGCGCGTGGACGGCAGCCAGCGCTACGGCAACGTCATGGTGACGTCCGCCGACGAAGCCCGCGCGCTGGTGCGCCTGGCGCAGACGAACGGCTATGCCTTCATCAAGGTGTACAACGACCTGTCGAAGGAAGCGTTCGACGCGTTCATCGACGAGGGCCGGCTCCGCCACGTGCCCGTCGTCGGCCACGGCGTCACCAGCGTCGGCATCCTGAAGCAGCTGGCCGCGGGCCAGGTGCTGGTCGCGCATACCGAGGAATTCCTGTACACGGGATTCACGCAGCCGCCCGCGGCGTACCCGAACCAGGCGCCGGCCGTCGCCGAGATTCCCGCCATGGTCCGCACCGTGCGCGCGACGGGCGTCTACGTGACGGCCGACCTGAACACGTATGCGACCATCGCCCGCCAGTGGGGCAAGCCGGACGTGCTCACGGACATGCTCGCGGCGCCCAGCACGCGCTACGTGTCGCCGGACCGCCGGCTCGACTGGCGCGGCGAGGACTACGTGCGCCGCCACGGCTCGCTCGACGCGCGCCTGGCCTTCCTCGGCCGGTTCACTAAAGCGCTGGCGGATGGCGGCGTGCCGCTCGTCGTCGGCACGGATGCGCCGAGCATTCCCGGCATCGCCCCGGGATTTTCCATGCACGACGACCTCGATCGCCTCGTCGCCGCGGGATTGACGCGCCGGCAGGCGTTGACGGCGGCCACCCGCACGCCGGGCGAATTTGTTTCGAAGTATGTACCCGGCGCCCAGCCGGCGGGCGTCCTGCGCGTGGGCTACCGCGCGGACATGATCTTGAGTACGGGCAATCCGCTCGACGACCTGGCGACCTTGCGCAAGCCGCTCGGCGTGATGGCCGCGGGCCGCTGGCATGCACGACCGGAACTGGATGCGCTGCTCGACACGGTCGCGAAGCAATACGAAAGTGTCTGCGGCAACACCGCCCACTGAGACACAGCGGAATCGGGCCGCACCTGGCAACGTAGAACGTTCGACCGCATTCCCCCTGGCATTCTTCGTAAGGCGGTCCCCGCATTGCCGCGCGCAAATGAAAAGCGCGGCGTGTTCAGGATGTGTACGATTGTTTTTAAGTCAAACAATCGTTTCGATTCCATGGCCGGCGAGAACCCACCTGCGCAGGACGCGGGCGACAAGGACAAGGAGGACAAACCCCAGGTCTCGCCCGAGAAGAAGCGCAAGATCCGCAGGGCGCTCATCGTGGGCGGCGGCGTCGTGCTGCTGGCCGGCGGCGGGTGGTTCGCCTACCACGCGCTGGTCGGCAAATACCACGAGACGACGGACGACGCGTACATCCAGGCCGACGCGGTGACGGTGTCGTCCAAGGTCGGCGGCTATGTCGACGCGGTCCTCGTGCGCGAGAACCAGGACGTCCAGGCCGGCCAGGCCCTCGTACGCATCGACCCGCGCGACTACCGCGCGCAAACCGAGCAATTCCAGGCCCAGGTCGACATCGCCAAGGCCAATGCGGACGCGGTCCGCGCCCAGATCGCGGAGCAGGAATCCAGGGTGGCCGCCGCCCGTGCCCAGCTGGCGGCGGCGCGCCAGAACGCGGCGTTCACCGCGGGCGAGGCGCGGCGCTACGGGCCGCTCGTGGCGATCGGCGCCGAGAACGCCCAGGCGCTGGCCGACCGCCGCAATCGCGCCGCGCAGGCGGCCGACCAGGTCGCGGCGCAGCGCGCGCAGCTCGTCAACGCCGAGCGGCGCATCGCCTCGCTGCGCGCCCAGGTGCGCCAGGCCGAGGCACAGGGCGAGGCGGCGGCGGCCCAGCTGAAAGCGGCCGGCGTCGACCTGCAGGCGACGACCGTCGCCGCCAGCATCGCGGGCCGCGTGGGCGACGCCACCGTGCGCGTGGGCCAGTTCGTGCAGCCGGGCACGCGCATGATGACGCTGGTGCCGGTCGGGAGCCTGTACATCACGGCCAACTACAAGGAAACGCAGATCGGCCGCATGCGCGTGGGCCAGCCGGCCGAGATCAAGGTCGACGCGCTGCCGCACGTGAAGCTGCGCGGCCGCGTGGAAAGCATGGCGCCCGGCACCGGCGCCCAGTTCTCGCTGCTGCCCCCGCAAAACGCCACCGGCAACTTCACCAAGATCGTCCAGCGGGTCCCGGTCCGCATCGCGCTCGACGCCAGTCCCGAGGTGCGGCAGGTGCTCGTGCCCGGCCTATCCGTCAAGGTCACCGTCGACACGAGCGACGCCAAGGACGCCATCAAGGACGTGCGCCAGGACGAGAAGGCGCACCAGCAGCGGGAGGACGGGCGATGAGCGGCGCCGAGCCGCGCGCCGACGCCGCCGCCTGGCTCGCGGTCGCCGCCGGCACGCTGGGCGCGCTGATGGCGACGCTGGACATCTCGATCGTGAACTCGTCGTTGCCCACGATCCAGGGCGAGATCGGGGCCAGCGGCACCGAAGGCACGTGGATCGCCACCGGCTACCTCGTCGCGGAAATCGTCATGATCCCGCTGTCCGGCTGGCTCGAACGCGTGTTCGGCCTGCGCACCTTCCTGCTTTCCGTGGCCGCGCTGTTCACGGGGTTCTCCGTGCTGTGCGGCCTGTCGACGTCGCTGGGGATGATGATCGCGGGGCGCGTGGGCCAGGGCATCACCGGCGGCGCGATGATCCCGACGGCGCAGACCATCATCGCCACGCGGCTGCCGCGCAGCCAGCAGCCCATCGGCACGGCGATGTTCGGCGCCACCGCCATCCTCGGCCCCGTCGTCGGTCCGCTGATCGGCGGCTGGCTCACCGAAAACCTCAGCTGGCACTACGCGTTCTTCCTCAACGTCCCGATCTGCATCGGGCTCGTCGCGCTGTTGCTCGTCGGCCTGCGCCACGAGCCGGCGCGGCTGGACCGGCTGGCGGACGCCGACTGGATCGGCGTCGTCGGCCTGGCCGCCTTCCTCGGCGGGCTCACGGTGGTGCTGGAAGAAGGCGAGCGCGAACAGTGGTTCTCGTCCCCGACCATCGTGTGGATCAGCATCGTGTCGGGCGCCGGTTTCGTGCTGATGATGATCGGGCAGCTGACGGCGCGCCGGCCCGTGATCCAGCTGCGCCTTCTGCTCGACCGCCAGTTCGGCAGCGTCGTCGTCATGGGCATCACGGTCGGCATGGTCATCTACGGCACGTCCTACGTGATCCCGCAATTCCTCGCCGCCATCGCCGACTACAACGCCCTGCAGGCCGGGAAGATCGTCGCGCTGGGCGGCGTGCCGTCGCTGTTGATGATGCCCCTCGTGCCCCTGATGATCCGCTGGATCGACATCCGCCTGGCCGTCGGCTTCGGCCTCTCCGTGCTGGCCATCAGCGCGTGGCACGAAACAGACCTGACGGCGCAGGCGGCCGGCGGCGAGTTCGTGGTCTCGCAGCTGTTCCGCGGCGTCGGCACGATCTTCGCCATGGTGTTCCTCAACCAGGCCGCGATCCAGTCCGTCACGCGCGAACACGCGAGCGACGCGGCGGGCCTGTTCAACGCCGCCCGCAACCTGGGCGGCTCGCTCGCGCTGGCCGGCATCGCCGTCATCCAGGACCGGCGCCTGTGGCTGCATGCGCGCCGGCTCGAGGAGTCGCTGAACGCCAACGGCGTCGCCGTCGGCGACTACCTGGCCGCGCAGGCGCATGGCCTGGGCGGCATGCCGCAGGCGCTGCGCGGGCTCGCGGGCACGATCCAGCTGCAGGCCCTGACGATGACGTACATCGACCTGTTCTGGATCCTGGCCGTGTTCATCGCCTGCGTGATCCCGCTCGTGCTGTTCCTGCGCCCGCTGCACGGCGGCGCGCCCCTCGCGGGCCATTGACGGCAGCGCACCATGCGACACGCGACGATCCTCGTTCCCCTCATCGCCGCCGCCGTGCTGGCCGGCTGCCGCACCGTGGGCCCCGACTACGCGGGACCGCCGGCCGCGCCGCGCGCCGCCCCCGCGTTCGCGCGCGCGGGCGAGCTGGCCGGCGCCCCGCCCGATGCCGCGCCGGCGCCGTGGTGGACGGCGCTGGGCGACCCGACCCTCGACCGGCTGGAAGCGCGGGCGTTGCGCGCCAACCCGAACCTGGACGTCGCGCGCGCGCGCCTGCGCCAGGCCCGGGCCGCGCTGCGCGGCGCGCGCGCGAACCTGCTCCCCAACGGCACCGCCACGGTCCTGGCGGCCCACGCGCGCCTGCCGCCCATCGGCGACAAGATGGGCGGAAGCGGCGGCAGCGGCGGCGGCTTCCGCATTCCGTCGTCGCTGAACCTGTACAACGCGGGCTTCGACGCCACGTGGGAAATCGACCTGTTCGGCGGCCAGCACCGCGCCTTCGAGGCGGCCGGCGCCGCCGCGCAGGCGGCCGAGGCGGGCGTGCTGGATGCCCAGGTCAGTCTCGCCGCCGAAGTGGCGCAGGCCTATGTGCAGTTGCGCGCGACGCAGGCCCTCATGACGCTGGCCGACGCCGCCGTCGCGCGCCAGCAGCGCATCGTCGACCTCACGCGCCGACGCGTGGCGGGCGGCACCGCGTCGACGCTGGACCTCGTCCGCCTGCAAGGCCAGCTGGAAACGACGCGCGCCGAATCCGAACCGCTCGCCGCCCAACTGGATGCGGCCCGCGACGCGCTGGCCGTGCTGGCCGGCGCCGCGCCCGGCGCGCTGGACGCGGACCTGGCCGCCGCCGGACCGGCCAAGGTGGACGCCGTCCCGCTGCCGCCGGCCAGCGTCCCCGTCGGCGATCCGGCCGGGTTGCTGCGCCGCCGGCCCGACATCCGCGCGGCCGAGCGCACGCTGGCGGCGCGCACGGCCCAGGTGGGCCAGGCCGAGGCGGCGCGCTTTCCGCACCTGACCCTCCTGGGCCTGATCGGCATCGGCGGCACGCATCCGTCCGACCTCACGCGCCTGGACGATCCCACGGCCATCGCCGCGCCCCGGCTGAGCTGGAACGTGCTCGATTTCGGCCGCAACCGGGCGCGCGTCGACCAGGCCGAAGGCCTGCGCGCGGAAGCCGAGGCCCAGTATCGCGCGGCCGTGCTGAGCGCGCTGCGCGACGCCGAGGACGCCCTGGCCCGCTTCCGCCAGGGCCGCGCCACGGTGGCGACGGTGGCGCGGGCCCGCGCCGCCGCGGACCAGGCCGCGCGCCTGACGGAAGCGCGCCGGCGGGCCGGCACCGCGAGCCTCATCGACGTGCTCGACACGGAACGCCAGCTGCTGGCGGCGGACGAGAACCTGGCCGCCGCCCGCGCCGCCCTCACGACGGATTTCATCTCTCTGCAAAAGGCGCTGGGGCTCGGCTGGTCCGGCGCGGCGCCCGCCGTGGCGGCGCAACCGTAACGCAATCCGCACCCGCGAAAAACGTCTTGACGATCGCGCAACGCCGGTGCTACTGTACTACCCGTACTAGTACAGTGAATTGAACATGAACCCACGCACTCCTTTGATGCTGCAGATCGTGACCGGCGACCCGCGCCCGATCGCCCGCCAGATCACCGACGGGATCAAGCGCCAGATCGCGGGCGGCGGCCTGGCGCCGGGCGACGCCCTGCCCAGCGTACGCGGACTGGCCCAGCAGCTGGGCATCAATCCGAACACGGTGGCCAAGGCCTATGCGGAACTGACGGCCGAAGGCTGGCTTCTGGCCCGCAGCGGGCTTGGCCTGTTCGTGGCGGAACAGCGCCAGCGCCTGTCGGACGCCGAACGCGAACGCCGCTTCGGCGAAGCGGTCGACCGTTTCGTCAGCGACGTCATCGGCCTCGATTATGCGCAGCAGACCATCCTCGACCGCGTCGCGGCCGAGCTTTCCCACTACGCGAACAAGAAAACCGCATGAGCGACTACGCCATCGACACCCATGAACTCTGCCTGACCTACAGGCACAAGCCGGCCCTCGACCACCTGACCTTGCGCCTGCCGCGCGGCGGCGTGCATGCCTTCATCGGCGCCAACGGGGCCGGGAAATCGTCGCTGTTCCGCGTGCTGCTCGGCTTCGAGCCGGCCGCCAGCGGCAGCGCGCGCATCCTCGGCCACGACTGCGCGCGGCTCACGCCGGCGCTGCGCGCACGCATCGGCTTCGTCAACGAAGAGCACACGCTGCCCGGCTGGATGCGCGTGCGCGACCTCACGACCATGCAGCGGCACCAGTATCCGCGCTGGAACGAGGCCTGCTTCGACGAGGTGCTCAGCCACTTCAACGTCGAACCCGGCCAGCGCATCGCCGAGCTGTCGCGCGGCGAGCGCGCGGGCCTGAACCTGGCCGTCGCGTTGGCGCAGGGTCCGGAATTGCTGATCCTCGACGAGCCCACGCTGGGCCTCGACGTCGTCGCCAAGCGCGCCTTCCTCGACGCGCTGCTGCAGGTCTCGCTGGTCGACGCCGGCAACACGGTCGTCTACTGCTCGCACCAGATGGACGAGATCGAGCGCGTGGCCGACAACCTCGTGATCCTGGAACGGGGCCGGCTGCGCTACATGAGCGGCCCGGACGACTTCTGCGACCGGGTCCGGCTGTGGGTGGCCGATTTCCCGACGAAGACGCCGGACGTACGCACGCTCCCCGGCGTGCTGCAGGTCCAGTCGATCGACCACCTGACGCACGTGGTCGTGTTCGACCAGGACGACGGCTTCGGCGCGCGCCTCAAGCTGCTGGGCGCGCGGTCCGTGCACGCCATGCCGCTCGGCCTGGACCGCGCCGTCAACGCCTTCCTCGCCCATGGCCACGCCCGCCCCGCGGCCACGCCCGCCGCCGCCACCCCGCTTGCCGCATAAGGACATCCCATGCTCGACTTCTTCCTGGCCGAACTGCGCCGCTTCCGGATCGGCGCCGCCGTGTACTGCCTGGCCAACCTCGCCGGCCTGGCGATGCTGCAGCAGATCGTCGACCTCCCCAACGGGGCGGTCGGCCTGCACGTCATCATGGCGGGCTTCTACATGCTCTCGGGTCTCGCGCTCGCGGTCTTCCAGTTCGGCAGCTACCGCCGGCCGGCCCGCTGGATCTGGCTGCAGCACCGGCCCGTGCACCGCGCCCGCATCCTCGCGGCGCTCGTGCTGGCGGCCACACTCCTCATCGCCGTGGCGGTGGCGCTGCCGCTGGTCGCGCTGCTGCTCGCGCTGCGCCATTACACGCACAACGTCGTCGACGCGCGCCACTTCGCCGGCGCGGCCTATCTCGCATTGTCGGCGCTGGCCGCGTGGCTGGCCGGCGGGTACACCGTGCTGCACCGCAGCCGCTGGGCCTTCATCGTGCTCGTGCTGCCCGTCGTCCTGACCATGCGCCTCGCCACGGCCGCGACGGTCCTGGGCCTGACGGCGGCGTGCGCCCTCGTCCTGCTGGGGCTCCTGTACACGGTATTCCGCCCCAACCGCAGCGCGGCGGACGACGCCGTCGCCACCGCGGCCTCGGCTCTCCCGCTGCAGGTCTGTTTTTATGTCGGCCTGGTCTGGGCCGGGTCGATGCTGTACCAGGGCGGCCTGCTGGCCACCGGCAATCATCCGCAGGTGAACGGCATTCCGCAGGCCGGCGGCGTCGCCGAAGCGCGCCGTTTCGTCGCGGCGGACGCGTTGAAGGCAGGCCTTGCGGGGAGCCCGGACCCGCGCGCGGCAGGGTGGCGCACGGCGCTGCAACCGCGGACGGACGCGGCGGGCGCAATGTCGAACTCGCACACGGTCGCGTCGTTTCGTTGGATCGTCTATCAATACGGCGTGCGCGGCCTGATGACGTCGAAGGGCATGGAAACGTTCCGCGACGGCGAAACGCTGTGGACCTTCAGCCATGACCGCATGCGGTTCCACGGCGTCAACGGGCGCACCCGCGCGGACGAGGGATGGTTCGGCACCGGCGGCGCCGGCACGCGCAGCCCGTTCGTCACGGTACCTGTGGCGGAACGCGACAACGCCGGCGGCACGTGGATCGTCGACGCGCACGACCTGTACCGGATCGACGAACCGGGCCAGCGCCTGCAGCACGTCCTGCACGTGGACGGGCAAGAGCAATTGGGCGGCCGTGTCGGCGTCGTGGGCGGGCGCATGCTCGTCCTGACCAACCGCCGCCTCGTGGTGCTCACGCCGGCGACGACGGCGCCGCCGGCCGCGGCCGACGTGCGGCTGCCGCTGCCATACGGCGACCTGGAATCGATGAGCGCCGGCGAGGTCCCGGACGGCACCCTCGTCACCTTCGTGTTCGGCCACCGCCAGGCCGACGGCTCGTCCGCGTCGCAGCAGGTGACGTACCTGGTCGACCAATCGGCGCGGGTGCAGGAAGTGGGGCGCCGCGCGCTGGCGCACGACTTCCCGGCGCTGTTCGAGCACAGGTCGTGGTGGGTCTCGCCCCTGCTTGCCGCGCTCGTCAAATTGCCCGACCTGCTGGTCGACGACGGCACCGTCCCCGACTACGGCGCGAGCCGGTTCGCGCCCCTGCTGCACGAGCATCCGCCGGTCGTGTGGACCGCCGCGCTCGCGGCGCTGCTGCTCTCCGGCGCGGGCGCGGCATGGTGGACGCGGCGTGCGGGCCTCGGCCCAAGGATGCGCACCGCGTGGTGCCTGGCCTGCCTGCTGCTGGGCGTGCCGGCCCTGCTGTCGCTCATGGTCCTGCAGCCGCGCCGAGGCGTCGCGACGGCCGCCGCGCCGGCGCGGATGGAGGCGATGAAAACCTGACAAGGCACGGGCGGGCGGATTTATACTGCCGGTTTTACCACTCCGCCAAGGAAGTCATGACCCGTCGCTCCCTGCCCGCACGCCTGCCCCTGCTTACCCTGCTGGCGGCCCTCGCGTGCACCGCCCTGCCCCCGGCCGCCGTCCACGCGGCCGACGACGCCAAGCCCGCCCCGCGCGACCTGCGCGCGCTGTACACGAAGTACGAATACCGTATCCCGATGCGCGACGGAACGAAGCTGTTCACCGTCGTCTACGTGCCGAAGGACGCGTCGAAGCCCTACCCGTTCCTCATCAACCGCACGCCTTACGGCGCCGGGGTCCAGGCCGACGGCGAGCTGCACTACGGCGAGGACTGGTATCCGAAGCAGATCGGACCGTCGAAGGAATTCGAGGACGCCGGCTACATCTTCGTCAAGCAGGACGTGCGCGGCCGCTATATGTCGGAGGGCAAATGGCAGGAGATGACGCCGCACGTGAACCCGCGGCGCGCGGCCGGCGAAGGCCAGGAAAGCCAGGACATGTACGACACGATGGAATGGCTCCTCAAGCACGTCCCGAACAACAACGGCAAGGCCGGCATCTGGGGCATCAGCTACCCGGGCTTCTACACGTCGGCCAGCATCATCGATTCGCATCCGGCCATCAAGGCCGCGTCGCCGCAGGCGCCCGTGACGGACCTGTACATGGGCGACGATTCCTACCACGGCGGCGCCTTCATGCTGGCCGCGAACTTCGGCTTCTACGCCTCGTTCACTGAGCAGAAGAACCCGACGACCTTGCCCAGGACGTGGGACGACTTCGACTACGGCGCGGCCGACGCCTACGACTTCTTCCTCGCGCACCGCACGCTGGCGAGCATCCTCGGCACCCTGACGGACCGGCAGCGCGCCCTGCTCGCGCCCACGATCGACCACGACACGTACGACGCGTTCTGGCAGACCCGCGCCATCGCGCCGCACCTGAAGAACATCAAGGCGGCCGTGCTGACGGTCGGCGGCTGGTTCGACGCCGAGGATCCGCAAGGCCCGTTTTCGACCTACCACGCGATCAAGAAGTACAACCCCGGCATCTTCGACGGGCTCGTGATCGGGCCATGGGTGCACGGCGGGTGGGCGCGCTACGACGGCAAGCAGCTGGGACGCGTGTCGTTCGACAGCAAGACCGGCGAATACTTCCGCGAACACATCCAGTTCCCGTTCTTCGAACAGCAGCTCAAGGGCGTCAAGCCCGCGCAACCCATCGCGCCGGTGACGGCGTTCGAGACGGGCAGCAACGTGTGGCGCCGCTACACGACGTGGCCGCCGGCGCAGGCGCAGGCGCGCACGCTGTATTTCGGCCCGCACGGCACCTTGACGTGGCAGCAGCCGCCGGCAGGCAGCGGCTACGACGAATACGTGTCCGATCCGAGCAAGCCGGTGCCGTACATCGGCTACCCGGCGACGTCCGTGCCGCAGGAATACATGGTGTCGGACCAGCGCTTCGCCGCCACGCGCCCGGACGTGCTGGTGTACCAGAGCGGCGTGCTGCAGGAGGACGTCACCGTCGCCGGTCCCGTCACGCCCCGGCTGTTCGTGTCGACGACGGGCACGGATGCGGACTGGGTCGTGAAGCTGATCGACGTCTACCCGGCCGAGTACCCGAGCACCGGGCAGCCGGCGCACGGCAACGACGTGGCGCCGCCGCGCGGCACGATGGCCGGCTACCAGCAGCTCGTGCGCGGCAACCCGCTGCGCGGCAAATTCCGCAACGGCTTCGACAAGCCGGAGCCGTTCGTGCCGGGCAAAGTCGAGGCGATCAGCTACCAGCTGGGCGACGTCAACCACACGTTCCGCCGCGGCCACCGCATCATGGTGCAGGTGCAGAGCTCCTGGTTCCCGCTCGTGGACCTGAATCCGCAGACCTTCGTCACCATCCCGAAGGCGAAGCCGGAAGACTTCAAGGCCGCCACGCAGCGCGTCTACCGCGCGGCGCAGACGCCGTCCGGCCTGCAGCTGCTCGTGCTGCCGGCGCACTGATCCCGGCTCAGGGCTCGATGCGCGTGCTCGATATCACGGTGCCCGTGCCGTCCGCCACGTCCAGGTAGGCGCAGCGGCGGCCGGCCTGCTTGCCTTGTCGGCGAATCCAACACATTCTTGCCAGGCTGGCATGCACGACTGGGCGATGACGGTGTAGAAACCGTCATTTCCGGCGATTGCGCCGCGGGCCTAGCGCTTGTTCGGGGCCGCCGCGCGCGCCTGCTGCCAGGGCGTGCCGGCCAACGCCCGCGCGCACTCGGCGCACGGCTCGAACGGATTGCAGGCGTGGTCCAGCTCGACGTAGTTGGCGCCCACGACGACCTTCGCCGCGGCGGTGTCGACACGGCCGCCGCCGTCGCCCTCCTTGAGCCATTTGGCGAACGGCTCGAGCGCGACGCCGGCCGGCACGTACCAGCGCTTGCGGCCGGGATTCCAGCGTGCGCCGAGGGCGCGGGCTTCGTCTTTTTCTGCGTAGGGAACGTTCAGGAAAGTCATCGATCGTCTTCAGGGTGCCGGATGCGGTCGCGGGCGCGGGATGCCGATGCTAACCGATCCCGCGTCCGGGCGCAAACGGCGCCGCGCCGCCCGCCGTTGCCGGGCTGCGCACGTTCCGCTATGATCGATTCACCAACCGATCGGACCGCCCATGCCCCTCGACCGCCACCCGCCCGTCATCCGCACGCTGCACCCCGCCGACTGGCCCGTCTACCGCGACCTGCGCCTGCGCGCCCTGGCCGACGCGCCCGGCGCCTTCTGCAGCACGTACGCGGAAGAATCGCAGCGCACCGACGACGCCTGGACCGCCCGCCTCGCCGCCCCGGCGCTGGGCGCGCACCAGCAGGGCTGGCCGTTCGCCGCGGAGCTGGACGGTACGCCCGTCGGCCTCGCATGGGTCAAGATGGACGCCGATAGCGCCGGGAACGCGGCCACCGCCAGCCTGTACCAGGTGTGGGTGGCACCCGAAGCGCGCGGCCGCGGCGTCGGCGCCGCGCTGGTCGAGGCGGCCATCGCGTGGGCGCGGGCACGCCGCGCGCAAGCCCTGCACCTGCAGGTGACGAGCGGCGACGGCGCGGCCGCGCGGCTGTACCGCCGCATGGGTTTCGTCGACGACGGCGCGCCCGTGCTGCGGCCGGGCACCGGCGTGTCCGAACAGGCGATGGTGCTGGCGCTCGCAGGCTAGTCGCCCTGCCAGCGCGCGACGAGCCACAGCGACAGCTTCTGCAACCCGAGCAGCACCACCGTGGTCGCGAGCGCGAGGAAGAACAGCGCCAGGTTCGACGCATCCCCCGCCTTGAGGCCGAAGCCGAGGGCCGTCGACACGGCCGGCGGATGGACGGCATCGAACACGATCATCCCGACGATCGCAAGCACCATCGCGGTGCCGGCCGACAGATAGCCCGGGCCCAGCACGACGGCCGCGGCCGCGCCGACGCACGCGGCGCCCACCTGCGACACGATCAGGGTGCGCGCCGTGTTGACGATGTGGCCGGGGTCGAGATAGATCAGGAAGGCGCTGGACGCGAGCGACGCGAACAGCAGCCGCTGGCGGCTCAGCGCCTCCACGAGGGCCAGCACGAGCAGCACGGTCGCCGTCGGCGCGAGGGCCAGCAGCAGCTCGCGCTTCAGGCCCAGGCGGCGCCGGCGCGGCATGCCGCCGTCAGCCACGGCGTCCCTCCGGCCGGTTGCGCAGCGCGGGTTCGGCGCTGGCCGTTTCGTCCTTCAATTCCCGGCTGAGGAAGTAGTTCAACGCCGTCCGGATCACCGCGATGGCGGCCAGCTTGCCGATGCGGTCCCACGTCGGCGCGATCGACGTCGACAGGATGTCGGCCGCCAGCTGCAGTTCCAGCGCCAGCGTGAGGTAGCGCGCGAACGCGAGCCGGATCGGGACGAAACTGCCGCCGCCTCCCGACAGCGCGAAACGCACGAGCGCGACGATCACGATGACGACGCCGGCCGCGATCACGAACGCGCCCAGCGCCTCGACCAGCAACCGCAACCACTCCACCCATGCGCGGACCTGCGCTTCCGTCTGTTCGAACATCCGTTCCGGCCTCGCCTATCGCTCGTACCGATAGGCTAGCACGTCACGCGGGTCACACGATTGGAAGCCTGCGTTTCAGCGGCACAGCGCGTCCAGGTTGCCGACCGGTTCCACGGCCGGCAGGCCGGACAGGTCGATGCCGGCATCCTGCGCTTGCCGTTCCATCAGCGCGCCGTTGCCGAAATGCGGGCTCGGCGCGCGGTACGCGGCGTCGGACTGGGCCTGGTCCAGCGTCACGTAATGCGCGCCAGCCGCGTCCAGGCGCTTCATCACTTCCGGCAGCGTGGCGGCGCTCCATGCCCCCATGTGCGTCAGCAGCACGAGCGGAATCGTGCGGCCGTACACGCGCTGCGACATCGCCTTCGTGCGGACCAGTTGCTGGTCGACGCGGCGGAAGTAGCTGGCCTTCATGCCGGCGATCGCCGCCGCGTCGTTCTTCGCGAGGCAGCGGGCATACGTTTCCGTGTAGGCCCAGTCGTCGAATCCCAGGCTGACGTCGGCGATGCGGTAGCCCTGCTTCTTCAGCCAATCCAGCGCGCCGTCGTGGCGCGCGCCGGTGCCGGCGGCGTCGAGGAACGGATAGCGCAGCACGTGCCAGTCGTGGCCCGCCATGTGCTTCTTCAGCACGGCCTCGCCGGCGCGCGCGTCCGCCTCCCACGCCTCCAGCGACGGCGCCTGCGACAGCCCCAGATGGCTGTACGTATGGTTGCCGAGCGGGTAGCCGGCCTGGCGCCACACGTCCAGCGCCGCTTCGCTGGCCGGATTTTCGGCGATGCGCTTGGCGTTGACGAAGCCCCAGGTTTCCGGCACGCCGTGCGCCTTCAGGGTATCGACATAGGAATGCGCGATGCCGGCCCAGGTCATCCCGGCCGGCAGCGTGCCGTGGGCCGGCAGGTCGTCGGCCGTGACGGCGACGTCGAATCGGTCGGCGGCCGATGCGCCGGCGGTGCCGGCCAGCAGCAGCGCGCACAGCAAGATACGTGGTTTCAAGGGATCCTCTCGTCTTCGCGGTTGTTGATGAATTAGTTCGACGAGTGCAATTATTGACCGGATCGCATGGCCGAGGCAATGATCGTGAAATCAACGGTCCCCGTATTGACGGGCGCCGTTCGTTGCGCCGATTGACTTCGCGTTTCCCGGCAGGGTACGATGAAATCGATTCCAACCGCGACTATCACCGCGCCGACCCGGAGACCCCATGCATCGCCCAACCCTGCTCGCCTGCGCCGCGTTCCTCGCGGCCGGCACCGCGCACGCCGCCGCCGCCGGCATCGACGTGAACCAGCTGGGCTTCCTGCCCGCCGCGCAAAAGCTGGCCGTCGTCCCGGCCGGCGCGGGCAGCACCTTCAAGATCGTCGACGCGGCGAGCGGCAAGGCCGTGTTCGAGGGCACGCTGGGTCCCGCGGCGACGTGGGACGCGTCCGGCGAGAGCGTGCGCATCGCCGATTTCTCCGGCCTGCGCACGGCGGGCACCTACCGCATCGCGGTCGCCGGCCAGCCGGATTCGCCGGCATTCGTCATCGGCGCGGACGCGTACCGCGCGCTCGACGCCGGCGCGATCCATGCGTACACGCTGCAGCGCGCCGGCATCGCCCTCGATGCGCGCGTCGCCGGCCCGTATGCGCGGGCGCTGGGCCATCCTGACGACAAGGTGCTCGTGCACGCGTCGGCGGCTTCGCCCAAGCGTCCGGAAGGCACCGTGATCGCGAGCCCGAAAGGCTGGTACGACGCGGGCGACTACAACAAATACATCGTCAACTCGGGCATCAGCACCTACACGCTGCTGGCCGCCTACGAGCACTTCCCGGCCTGGTTCGACAAGCTCGCGCTGAACGTGCCGGAATCCGGCAACGGCATGCCGGACATCCTCGACGAGGTGCTGTGGAACCTCGACTGGATGGCGACGATGCAGGATCCGGACGACGGCGGCGTCTATCACAAGCTGACGAACAAGCGCTTCGACGGCATGGTGATGCCGGACCGCGCCACCGCGCCGCGCTACGTCGTGCAGAAGACGACGGCCGCGGCCCTGGATTTCGCGGCCGTGATGGCAGCGGCGAGCCGCGTGCTGGCGCCGTTCGATGCGAAGGCGCCGGGCCGCTCGCAGCGCTACCTGGCCGCCGCGGAAAGCGCGTGGCGCTGGGCCGTCGAGCATCCGGCGGTCACGTATCGGCAACCGCCCGACATCGCGACGGGGACCTATGACGACGAGAAGCTGGACGACGAATTTTCCTGGGCCGCATCCGAGCTGTATATCGCGACGGGCAAGGACGACTACCGTGCGCGCGCCCTCGCCGCCGCGCCCGGCGTGCAGACGGCGCCCGGCTGGAGCGATGTGCGGCCGCTCGGCTGGATCTCGCTCGCGCAGCAGCGCGCGCACCTGAAACATCCGGACGACGCCGACGGCGCGCGCCGCCATATCCTGGCGGCGGCCGACGAGCTGGTGGCGCGCCGGCAGGCGTCGCCGGTCCGGCTGCCGATGGCGACGTCCGACTTCGTCTGGGGCAGCAATGCGGTCGCGCTGAACCAGGCGCTGATGCTCGTGCAGGCCTACCGACTCACGCACAAGGCCGCGTACCTGGACGCGGCGCAGTCGGCGTTCGACTACACGTTGGGCCGCAATCCGCTCGGCATGAGCTATGTGACGGGCTTCGGCGCCCGCTCGCCCATGCATCCGCACCACCGGCCGTCGGTGGCGGACGGCATCGCGGCGCCCGTGCCGGGCTGGCTCGTGGGCGGACCGAACCCGGGCCAGCAGGACGCCAAGGACTGCCGCGTGGGCTACGCGTCGAAGGCGCCGGCCCTGTCCTACCTGGACAATGCGTGCGCCTACGCGAGCAACGAGGTGGCCATCAACTGGAATGCGCCGCTCGTGTACGTGGCGGCGGCGCTGCAGTCGCTGGAGCGCTGACCGGCGGGCCTTACCAGCCCATCTTCTTGCGGATGAAGGCCGTCAGGATCTCGGCATTGTTACGCTGGTGCTTCAGGCGCGGATGCTGGCCATAGCCTGTGAAGGGGAAGAACACCGTGTCGATGCGCGCGTCGCCGTGCTTGTGCATGTCTTCCACGGCCGACTTGATATAGCCCGGCCACACGGAACCGGGGCGCGTCGCGTCCATGCTGCCCAGCGCGCACACGATGTACGCCTTCGGATAGAGCTGGCGGATGCGCTTGACGAAGGTTTCGTACGCGGCCACGCGCTGCGCATCGTTCGGTTCCGGCTGCAGCTTGTGGTGGTCGCCGATCAGCCACCTGTCGTTCTGCAGCAGGTTGATGACGACGACGTCCGGGGTCCAGCTGGCGAAATCCCAGTGCGTGTCGTTATTGCCGACGGCGCTCAACTGGTCGTAGAAGTCGGGCATCGTGAACGGGAACCAACTGATCATGATGCCGATGCCGCTCTGCGACGTCTGGTGCAGTTCCGCGCCCAGGTTGCGCGCCGTGATGCCGGCATACGACAGGAAGCTGTTCTTGTCGCGGACGACGTCGTCGCGGCCATTCATCGGCGCCTCGTCGCCCATGCCGCTCGTGATGGAATCGCCGAAGAATTCGATGCGGCGCTTGGGACGGGCCGGCGGCGCCAGCATCTGACCGCCGTCCGCCAGTTCCAGCCCGCGGAACACGGTCGCGCCCTCTTCGCCTTCGGTGCGCTTGGTGATCAGGAAGCTGTGCTGGCCCGGCGCGAGGCCGGCCGCCACGTCGTATTTCTTGCTGCCCTGGCCCGCTTCGATGATCAGCGGGCTCGCCGTGTCGCCGTCGAGGAAGACGTTGAAATAATTCTTGCCCTTCTCGTCGTCCAGCGTGAGGGACAGCGACGTGCCCGTGAAGTTGCCCGCGATGGACGTGTTGGGCCAGGTGATGACGGGTGCGGCCGGCTTGGAAAAGTCGATGCGGCCCGTGTACAAGAGGTTCTTGTCGTCGGGCGCCACGGCGACGCCGGCGAATGCGAGGCCCGCATGCATGAGCGCGGCCAGGAAGAGAGTCGTAGTGAGTCGTTTCATTGGGGAGCTTTCAGGAATGCGGGCAGTCTGTCGAGGGTGATCACGTCCGGGTCGTGATAGACCTTCGTCTTGTGCGCCGCCGTGTTGTAATAATCGCCGGACCAGAAGTTATTCCGGTCGGCCGCACCAGGAGCCGCGCGGCCGTCGTTCCACGTCAGGAACCACAGCCAGCGCGCGCCGTCCCGCCGCATGTTGTCGGGATCGGGGATGTAGCTGTTCTCGCTCAGCGCCACCGGTTTGGTGGCGGCGCCGATGGCGGCCATGCGCCGGTAGACGTCGACCTGCGACTTGTAGGTCTTGCCGTCGGCGTCGTCGTACACGTCGTAGCCGACGATGTCGACGACGACGTCGCCCGGATACCAGGCCGCGTCCTGGCCGTTCCACACCCAGATCAGGTTGTGCAGGCCGTGGCCGTTCACCAGCCGGTCGAACAGGTGGCGGTACAGCAGCACATAGGCCTGCGCGTTCGGCACGCCGTCCGTGCGCTTGCGGCCCCACCAGAACCAGCCGTCGCCGCGGTCGCCCGACGCTTCGTGCAACGGCCGCCACAGCACCGTCACGCCCGCCGCCCGCAGCTTCGCGAGTTGCACGGCCAGGCGATCGATGTCGGCGTCGAGCGCGCGCCCGGCGGCGCTTCCGGTGTCCAGCCGGCCGTCGCGCACGGGGATCGTGAACGCCGTGTTCTTGCGCGCATCCGGCTCGCGCGCATAGAAGTTGCCCTGCGTGCCCGCCGGCGCCGACGGATCGCGCCAGTGCCAGCAGAACGTCACGAGGCCACCGCGCCGCGCCCACGCGATGGCTTCATCGACCTGGTGCGCGCCATCGCCAGTCGACCACGTGTTCATGAAGTCGAAACCCATCAGCGCCGGATACTTGCCGGTGGCGTCGAGCACACGTTGCGTCATGTCCACGCCGTCGTTCCACGTCAGGTCCTGCTGGCCGGCGATGGTGTGCCGGCCCCAGGTCTGGCGCAGCCACGCGAATTCCGCGCGCGTGCGCGCATCCGCCCGCGCGTCCACGGGCGCGTCGCGCACGGGCGCGGCGCCGGCCTGGCCGTGCAGGCCGGCCAGCAGGAGCGCGAGGGCGACGCCGGTCTTCACAGCTTGACGGTGACCGGCTTGCCGTCGTACGTCACGGTCTTGTCGGCCGCGTCCATGTCGGCGCTCGTGGACACGCCCGGACGCAGCAGGCGCACCTTGATCTGGCGCGTCGCCGGCATGCCCTTGTACTGGCCGCTGCGCGCGCCGATCGTGACGGTGCCCGCCTTGTCGTCGTAGGCGAACGGAATGCTGCTGTATTCGCCCCGCTCGTACGCGTTCGTCACGCCGTCGTCCTCGTACAGGTAGGCCTGGCCGTTGGCGCCGGCGTAGACCTGCAGCACGATCGGCGCATCCGGCTTCTCGTCCACGTATTGCATGACCGGGCCCGTCGGGATCACGGCGCCCGCGCGCACGAACACCGGGATGCGGTTCAACGGTGCCGGAACGGTCGCGCCGGTGCCGCCCGCGTAGCGCTTGCCGGTATCGAAGTCGTACCAGTCGGCGCCCGCCGGGAAGTAGACGGTGCGCTCGCGCGCGCCGTAACTCGTGACCGGCGCCACCATCAGCGCGTGGCCGAACAGGTATTGATCCTTGATGTCCTTGACCTTGGCGTCGTGCGGGAAGTCCATCACGAGCCCGCGCATCATGGTGCCGTTGCGGTAATGCGTGTCGGCCGCCATCGTGTAAATGTACGGCATCAGGCGGTAGCGCAGCTTCAGGTAGCCCACCATGGAGTCGCGCATCGCGTCGTCGCCGGCCGCGATGTTGTAGATCTCGCGCTTGACCACTTCGCCGTGCGAACGGAACAGCGGCGAGAACGCGCCGAACTGGAACCAGCGCAGGTTCAGCTCACGCCATTCCTTCATGTCTTCCGGCTTGGCCTGGTGCTTGGCCGTCACGCGGTTTTCCTGGGCCGAGCCCACGTCGCCGTACTGGAAGCGCGTCTCCTGCGCATAGCCGCCGATGTCGTGCGTCCAGTTCGGGATGCCGGACATCGAGAAGTTCACGCCCGACGCGATCTGGTCGTACAGATTGTTCCAGCGCCCAGCGGTGTCGCCGCTCCACACGGCCACCGAATTGCGCTGGATGCCGGCGAAGCCCGAGCGCGACAGGATGAACTGGCGCTTGTCGGGCTGGTCGCGGCGCAGGCCGTCGATCATGCCGCCCGAGTGCACGAGGCTGTACGGGTTGAAGGTGATCTCGCCGGGGCCGTAGACGGTCGGGCCGATCAGCTTCTTGAAATCCTCCAGCCGCGAATTCGACAGGACGTCCGGTTCCGTGTTGTCCATCCACCAGGCGTCGAAGCCCTTGTCGACCAGCTTGTGCTCCAGCTGCCGATAATAGATGTCGCGCGCCTCCTTCGTGTACGGGTCGTAGTGGCTGTTCTTGTAACCCTTGCCGACCCAGTCCAGCGCGCCGTCCTCGACGTTCTTCGTCCACATATGGCCCTTGGCCGCAAGCTCCTTGTAGTTGGCCGTATTGGCGTAGAACTTGCCCCAGATGGAGATCATAATGTGGGCGTGCTGCTTGTGCACCGCGTCGACCATGCCCTGCGGATCGGGGAAGCGGACCTTGTCGAAGTCGTGCGAACCCCAGCCGTCTTCCGGCCAGTAGAACCAGTCCTGCACGATGTTATCGAGCGGCCAGCCGCGCTTGCGGTACTCCGCGACGGTGTCCAGCAACTGCTGCTGCGTCTCGTAGCGCTGGCGCGATTGCCAGAAGCCGTACGCCCATTTCGGCATCATCGGCTGCTGGCCCGTCAGCAGGCGGTAGCCCCCGATGACGTTGTCCATGTCGTCCGCCTGGATCACGTAGTAGTTGACCGCTTCCGCGATCTCCGACGACATCGTCAGCGAATGGCGTTCCGGCGCGGGCAGCGGATCGTTGTGCGTCATCGCGATCATGCCGCCCGACGGCTTCCACTCCAGGTGCAGCTTGACCGGCTTGTTCGGCTCGAACTTGACCTCGAAATTGTGATACCACGGGTTCCAGCCCTGGCGCCACACGTCCATGACCTGCTTGCCGTCGACCGTGAGCGTCGCGTAATCCGACGCGTACAGCTGCATCTTGTGCACGCCGGCCTTCGGGCTGGCCATCGCGCCGTCCCACACGACCTTGACGTGCTTCCCGCCCAGCGCCTTCATCGGCGGCAGTTCTTTCGGCCAGTTCTCGGCGACGTCCTTCAGGTACTGGTAGGCGATGTCCTTTTCCTGCCGCGTGAACGCGAGCTTGCCGTCGATGTAGTAACGGGCCGTGAGGCCGCCCGGCTTGCCCTGGTCGTCGGTCAGCTCAAGGTCGCGCGACAGCCAGGCGTAGGGCTTGGCGTCGCCGAAGCGGCTGATGCCGTTGTTGTCCCACAAGAGACCATAGTTCTTGTCCGAGACGACGAACGGCACCGCGGCGATCATATTGTGCTGCTGCAGCAGCACGTCCTCGCCGTTGTAATTCATCTGCGCGTTCTGGTGCTGGCCCAGGCCGTAGAACGCGTCGTGCGTGCCGTAATTGAAACCTTCCTTGATGGCGAGGTACGGCTTGCCGCCGACCTGGATCGGCGCCATCGTTTCCGCGGCCTGGGTCAGGAACGGTTTGCCGGCCGCGTCGAAGAAGCGGACCTGGCCATCCTTCAGCGACACCTCGGCCGAGATCCTTTTCGCCGTCAGCGTGACGGCGTCCTTGCCGTTCGCGACCGCGAAGGCGCAGCCGCACGGCTTGGCGACCGTCATCAGCGAAGGCGTCAGCCGCTTGTCCGGGTTGTCGAGCTTGACGACGTGGACGATGTTATCGGCCATCAGCTCGAGGCGCACGAGCTTCGCCGGGCCGCCGTCCGGGCGCACGTCGATGCCGGTGGCGGTCTGCTGGACGGTGCCCGCGAGGGCCTGGCTGCCGGCGGCCAGCAGCATGGCCGCGGCGGCGATTCGGGTGAATTGCATGGTTGTCTCCTCTCAGTACGTCCCCATCCGCACCTTCAGCACGGTGGGCATGGCCGGCAGGTTCAGGCCGTAGTCGGTCTGGTCGCCGTTCCAGTTGCGCTCCATGACCCATTTGCCGTCCGGGTCGTAATGGCCCTCCTCCACCCGCGCGAACATCGCGGGCTTGCCGGCATTGGGGCCGGTGCCGGACAATTTGACGCGGATCTTCTGACCCACGATGACGAACTCGTTCGGGCCGATCTGCGCGATGGCGGCGCCGCCGGACGGGTGCTCGGTGCCGTCGGGGTAGTCGTTCTTGTCCTGCAGGTAGTCGCGCTCGCCGAACTGGAATTCGCGGAACGACAGGCGCGCGTCCCAGCCGTTCATCGCGACGGTCTGCGGCTTGCGGTCGTCGCCTTCGGCCACGCCGTAAGTACGGCCTTCGTACGCCCAATTGGCCCACACGCGCTGCATCGGCGCGAACACGTCGTAGACCTTGGCGAACGGCTCGACCATGCGGCGGTCGGTGAACTTGGAGCCGAGCGGGTAATTGCTGTACGAGGCGTAGTCGATGCCGAACGGCGCCACGCCCAGCGCGCCCTTGCCGATGATCTCGTAGACGTAGCGCGCATAGCCGGCCGCGTTGCCCATCTCCGGCACCATCAGCGGGTTGTCCGGGCGCTTGAACAGCTGCAGGGTCGCCGCGACCTTGTCCGACTGCGGCAGGTAGATGTCCGGACCGGCGAAGTCGATGTGCGGCGCGGCGGCCTTATAAATGCCGATCACGTCGTAGGTCGGTCCGCCGCTGGCGAAATCGCCCTTCCACGGCGGGGTCGGTTCGTTCACGTGCGGGTCGCGCAGCGCATTGTTCACGTACATCGGTAAATCGTATACCGCGCGGCCGGCCTTGGCGATGTCTTCGATGTAACTGGCGATGGCCCACGTGTGAAAATACTGTTCGGCGTAGTCGCCGTACACCTGGCTCCACGTGCCCTGTTTCGGACGGCCTGCGGGCGGCGGCTGGTGCGCGACGACGGCGGCCGGCACCGGCTGCTGGAACGCGGCCTGGGCGCGCGCCGCGTAGTCGCGCGCGACGCCGTAGGTACCCACTTCGTTCTCGACCTGCACCATGATCACGGTGTGCTGGCCGGCGTCGATCTTCTTGATGTGTTCCATCAGCGCCACGAACGCCTTCTTGTCGGCGGCCCGCGTGGTGTCGCCAAATGGCGACAGGCAGTAGCTCGTCTTGCCATCCTTGTCGATCATGCGCGGGAAGCGCTTGTTGTCGAACTTGACCCATTCCGGCGCGTAGGCCGGCCCCGTATTCTTCCAGGTGCCGAACCACAGCAGCACGAGGCGCGTCTTGTGCTCGCGCGCCTCGCGCACCAGCGTGTCGACGTAGCCGAAGTCGAACGTGCCTTCCTTCGGTTCGATCTGTTCCCACGCGACCGGGATCTCCAGCGTGTTCGCATGCGCATCCTTCAGCGCGGCCCACACCTTGGGCAGCGCGGCCGGGTAGTTGCTGGAATTCTGGGCCTGGCCGCCCAGCACGAGGAACGGCGCGCCGTCGACCATCAGGGCATAGTGGCCGTCCTTGCCCACGATGCGGGGCATGTCCGGGGATGGGGCCGCGGCGTGGGCGGCGTGGGCGGCGAGGAGCAGGCTGGCCGCCACCAGGCGGAAGGATTTGGTTTTCATGCGCGAACGGGTCTCCAGTCGTGGCATTGTTGTAAAAAGCGGATGCCCGCACGGCCACCCGTCACGGACTCGCTGATATCGTAGAAGACGGCGCTCTTCATTGCAAAGGCGCTTGAAACTGCGCCGCGTCCAGCACGCGGCTCTCGCCCGGCCGCAGCTTGACGGCCACGGTCCGGTCGTCGTAGCGCACAAGGGCCGTCCCGCCGCCGGCGGCCGCGCGCACGACGGCATCCACGAGGCGACCGCGCGTCCAGCGCATGCCGACCTCGAATCCGCCCCGTGCGCGCAACCCTTGCACCGCGCCGTCCGGCCACGCGGACGGCAGCGCCGGCAGCAGCTGGATCATGCCGGTCTGCGACTGCAACAGCATTTCCGCGATGGCGGCCGTGGCGCCGAAATTGCCGTCGATCTGGAACGGCGGGTGCGCGTCCAGCAGGTTCGGATACGTGCCGCCCGCGTTGTTGTGTTCCGAACCGGGGCCGGCCTGCTGGGCCGCGCGCGCGCCGGGCGTGGCGAGCAGGCCGCGCAGCATCGTGTAGGCGTGGTCTCCGTCGTACAAGCGCGCCCAGAACGCCATCTTCCACGCCATCGACCAGCCGGTGCCCGCGTCGCCGCGCGCGGTGAGCGTGCGCTTGGCCGCCGCGGCGAGCGCCGGCGTGCGCGCGGGGCTGATCTGGCGGCCCGGGAACAGGGCGAACAGGTGCGATACGTGGCGGTGCGTGTCGCCCGGCGTGTCGAGCACCGGGTCCTTCTTTTCCTCGAGCCATTCGAGCAGCTGGCCCCAGCTGCCGACCTTCGGCGCCGCGAGCCGGTCGCGCATCCGCGCCAGCCGGTCGCGCAGCGGCTTGTCGACGCCGAGGATGCCGGCCGCTTCCACCGTGTTGTTGAACAGGTCCCAGACGATCTCCTGGTCGTACGTGACGCCATCCTCGACGGGGCCGTGCTCGGGCGACCAGCCCTGCGGCGCGACGAGGCGCCCGTCCGGCAGTTCCTTCAGGTAGTCCTGCCAGAACGCGCTCGCCTCCTTCATCATCGGGTAGGCGACGTCGCGCAGGAACGCCTTGTCCTGCGTGAACGCGTAGTGTTCCCAGAAGTGCTGGGCGTACCAGGCATTGGCCGTCTTGTTCCACAAATAGCCCATCGCGCCGAACGGATTCGATTCGGTGCGCAAGGTCCAGCCGCGCACCGGCTTGCCGTCCGCGGTCTTGAACGCGGCCGCGGTTGTCCGGCGCCACACGGGCGCCACGCTCGTGACGAAACCGAAGAACGGCCGCGCCGTCTCGGACAGGTTCGTCACTTCGGCCGGCCAGTAATTCATCTGGACGTTGATGTTCGTGTGGTAGTCCGATTTCCACGGCGGCGTGAGGCTGTTGTTCCACAGGCCCTGCAGGTTCGCGGGCAGCGAGTCGCGCGAACTGGACACGAGCAGGTAGCGGCCGTACTGGAAGTACTGCGCTTCCAGTTCCGGATCGTTGCCCGCCTTCGTGTACGCCAGCACGCGCGCGTCCGTCGGCATGGCGCGGCGTTCCGGCGCGCTCGCGCCGAGGTCCAGCTGCACGCGGTCCAGCAGGCCGGCGACGTCGCGTTCGTGCTCCGCGCGCAGTTCGGCGACGGGACGCGCGGCCGCGGCCGAGACCTGCGCCGTCACCCGCGCCAGCGGCGCTGCGCCCTGGAAGCGGCGCGCGGCGTCCGCCACGTAGCTCGTGCCGGCGCCGACGATCACGGTGAGCGCGTCGCAGCCGGAAAACACGACGCGGCCATCCTGCACGGCCGCCTTGCCGCCCTCGTTCAGCACCTGCACCTGGCTCGCATAATCCAGCACGTTCGCGGTGGGCGCCTCGCCCGGCAGGGTCCAGCCGGCCAGCGTGCCGCTCGCGTACAGGCGATTGTTCGCGGCCGCAAGGTGCGCGCCGTGGCGGTCGGACAGCGCGATCGTGCCGCTGTACTGGCCCGGCCGGTCGGCCGTCAGGCGCAGCACGATCACCTGCGCCGGATGGCTGGCCCACGCCTCGCGCCGGAAATGCACACCGCCGTGCGTGTACGTGACGGCGTGGATGCCGTGCTCGAGATCCAGCGTGCGCCGGTAGTCGCTCGCGTCCGCGTCATGGCCCGGCAGGTCGACAACGACGTCGCCGAACGGCTGATAGGCCCCCATCGACTTGTCGTCGCCGGACCACAGGGTGATGTCGTTGAACTGCAGGTGCTCGCGGGCCAGCCCGCCGAATACCATGGCGCCGATGCGCCCGTTGCCGATCGGGAGCGCTTCCTTTTCCCAGCCCTGGTCGTTGTCCTGGGCCGGCCGGTCGTAGCGCAGCACGAGGCTGGGCGCGGCCGGCGCCGCGGCGCCGAGGCCCGCCAGCGCCAGTGCGAGGATGGTCTTGTGCGCGATCCGGCGCGCGGCCGTGAGGGACAGGTTGGGCATCATGTGATGAAATCGATTACAAACAAGAACCATAAAAATCGCTCCGCCATCCGCACTCAGCGCACGGCAGGCTTCCCGTAGACGATGCCGCGGCCGGCGGTACTCATGTACACGACGCCGTAGCGGTTCATGTCGCCCAGGATAAACCGGCCGTCGCCCGGTCCGCCGTACTGGTGGGCGTCGTCGTTGATGCGGGTCCAGCTGGCGCCGCCGTCGTCCGAACGGTGGATGCCGCGCACGCCCCGGACCTCGCCCCAGATGTACACGGCGGGATAGTCGTGCCCGGGCGCCGCCTTGCCGAAGCCGACCGCGCCGCAGTAGGCTACCTTCGCGATCGGCGCGAAGTGGGCGCCGCCGTCGCGCGAGCGTACGAGGCCGCCGCCCTTGAGCGCGACCCACACGTCCCCCGCCCGGCCCGGCGCCACGCGCACGAGCGGCGATCCGCCCGGCGCCAGGCGCGCGCGCGGCGCGAACGTCGCGCCGCCGTCCGTACTGGCGAAGAGCGCCGTCCCGTCGTAGGCGTAGAACACGTGCGGATCGACGGGGTCGGCCACGGGCCGCAGATTCGGCGCCGCGAGCCCGGCGGCGCGCGTCCACGTGGCGCCGCCGTCGGCCGACCGCCAGACCTCTTGCGCCCGTTCCGGCGCATGCAGGATCACCGCGCCGTCGGCGGACATCGCGACCCGGCCGCGCCGGCCCTCGAGCGCGGCCGTCTTCGTCCAGGTCGCGCCGCCGTCGTGCGTGACGAGCATGCTGTCACCCACGCGCACCATCGTGCGCACGTCCTTGGCCGCGAAGGCGAGGCCGGTCGTCGTGCCGATCTGCGGTTCGTGGATGCGGCCGTAGCGCGCCGGGTCGTCGTGCAGGAAGCCGTCGTAGTCGCCGATCGCCGACACGAGCGGGCCGCCCGGGATGCTGACGAGGCCCAGCGGCACCGTCTCTTCCAGCCCGTCCACCGTGAACGTCCACGTGGCCGGCGCCGCGTCGATGTTCGCCGTGCGGAACACGCCGTTGCCGGACGTGACCCAGACGGCGTGCGTGTCGGCCGGATCGAATGCGACGGAGCCGGCCCAGTGGATCGCGTGGCCCCGCACCCAGGGCACGCCGGCCCCGTCGCGGACGAAGCCGCGCGCGATCACGTCCGTCCAGGTGGCGCCGCCGTCGCGCGACAGGAAGATCCGGTCGCCCTTGGCGTCGCCCTGCGGCAGGAAGGTGTTGATGGTGGAGACGACGAGGCGCTGCGGATTCTTCGGATCGACGCTGATCCCGGCGAACGGCCGCGTCCAGCCGGCCGGCGTGATGTTCGTCCAGGCGCCGCTGGCGATCGCGTACTTCCACACCTGGCCGCGGTCCATCGGTTCGCGGCCGCCGCGGTCCGGATGCGGTCCGGCGCCGTTCGCGAACGTGACGATCAAATTCCCCGCCCCGTCCGGCACGGCGCGCTGCGGCATCAGGTCCACCGGTGCCCCGGCCACCGGCGCGAACGTGGCGCCGCCGTCGTCGCTGCGGTACAGGTTGGGCCCGACGGCGCCGAAGCGCGACACGCCCGCGAACAGGCGGCGCGCCTGGCCGTCGCGCACGCTGGCCGGATCGGGCACGACGGCGACGATGCCCACGTCGTTCGGCGTGGACGTCACCGGCAGGCCCGCCATGCGGCGCCAGGTGCGGCCCGCGTCGACGCTCTTGAACAGACCGTCGCGGCGCGTGCCCACGTACAGCAGCTTGCTGTCGGCCGGATCGACGGCGAGGCGCTCGCCGTCCTGGCGGCCCATGCCGTTGCCGTGGGTCTTGAACTGCCGGGTGACGTCGACGACGGCGAAGGTCTTGCCCCCGTCGGTCGAATGCAGGATCGCGGTGCGGCCGCCGTTCAGGTAGGCGGTGCCGGCGAGGAGCCAGAGATCGTCGGCGTCGCGCGGGTCGACGGCCAGCGCATCGATGCCGAGGAGGCCTGTCTGGTCTTCCGCCACCCAATCGAGCAGCGGGATCCAGCGGTGCCGGCGCGGGTCCCAGCGGTAGGCGCCGCCCACGTCCGTGCGCGCGTACGCGACGCCGGGCGCGGCGCGGCTGGGCACGACCGCCGTGACGAAACCGCCGCCGCCGATGGCGACGCTGTCCCACACGTACGGCACCTGCTGCGCGCGCGCGAGCCCGGCCAGCAACGCCAGCGCCGGGGCCAATTTCAGCGACTTCGTCACGCCATCTCCATCATGCGACCATCCACCTTGTCAGCTCTTGAAGACGCGGAAGCTGTGCGGCGGCACGACCACCTCGCTCACCGCATCGCGGCCGCCGCCTGGCACCGTCTCGGCCGCCGGACGCGCCGCGCCCGCCGCCGCGTGCCTGACCACCTTCACCGTCGTCGCGGTGTCGCGGAACGATTCGATGACGTAGGCGCCGTTATCGTACGTGAACAGGCTGACGCCGGCGGGCGCCTCGATGCGCACGGGCGCGTCGGCCATCAGGTATTTCTTCACGCTGTTCATCACGCCCGGCGGCAAACTGTACAAGTCGCCGATATTGCCGGGAATGGACAGGATATAGAGAATGCCCTTCGAATACCGGTTCATCAGCAGCACGGGGAAGCCGCGCGCGCCCGCCACGCCGCGCACGATGGGCCAGGCGTCGTTCGTGAAATAGTGCAGCTCGGGGAACAGCACGTCGCGCGGCGCCACCTTGGGATCGTCGCGCAGCGATTCGCCGTTGCCCGCGCCGTAGCCGTTGTAGTAGTCGTTCAGCAGCACTTGGTTGCCCGTCGCGTAGACTTCGACGATGTCCTGGAAGCCGCGGTCCTTGCGCGTGCGGTCCTGCGTCGCCTTGACGAAGCCGGACGTCACGAACACGACCTTCCCCGCCTCCAGCTGGCGCTTCACCTTGTTCAATACGTCCGGATCGGCGGCCGACGCCTGCGTCAGCAGGATCGTCTGCGCATCCTGCGGGAAGCGCGCCGTCAGCGCGATCGGGATGCCGACGTTGCCCAGGTAGTTGGGCAGGAAGTCTTCCGCGGACGAGGAATTGGCCGGCCGGTAGGTCGGGATGCCCGTCGGATTGCCCAGCTGGCCCAGCATGGCGTCGATCTGCTTCAGCGCCGCACCGGCGGCCAGGCCCCAGCCCGGCGGCGCCTTCGCGTCCGGATGGGCAGACTTCCAGCCGGCCACGATGCGGTCCCAATCGAAACTCGTGGACTCGCCCGCCCACGGACGCTCGCCCGCGACGGCAGGTGTGTCCAGCGCGGCCGGATGCCAGTTGAACAGCGTGATCTCGGGCGCCTTGGCGAGCAGCGTGTCCCACAACTGCTCGGCATAACGGTCGACGTAGCGGATCGAGTACGTGTCGACCCAGCCGCCGCCGTTGCCGCCGTCGCGCCGCAACGTGTCGTAGTAGCGGATGATGTTGTACGACTCGTACTGCTGCAGCAGCTGGTCGGTGATGACGGGGTCGCGCGTCTCGGTGCCCGCGTAGATCCCGTCGAACATCTCGGGCTGCTGCGCGAGGTCGAAGCCCAGCCCTTCGAAATGCTCGTACCAGTTCGGGTACTTGATGACGACCTTGACGTTCGGGTTGGCGGCGCGCGCCGGTCCGAGGATCAGGTCCTTCGAGACCTTGCGCATCGTGTCCAGGCGGTATTGCGTCCACGAGCGCGTGCCCTTGGCTTTGATGTCGGCGTCGGACTTCGACGTGTAGAACGTGAAGTCGTCGAGGATCACGTGGTCGAAGTGGCGCGCCATCAGCGCCATCGCGCGCTTGCACGTGTCGCGGTCCCGCGGCGATTCGTAGTCGAAGGTCATGAACTGGCCGTTGAAGCCGCCCGCCGCCAGCGTGACGCCGCCGGCCACCTCGATGCCCTTGGCCTGGAACTGGCGCTTGACGGCTTCGATCTCGGCGTCGGTGGCGAAATGGTTGTCGCGGAAGCCCTCGATATACACCTTGTCGAACGGGACCTGGCTCATGGCGCGCGCGAACTGGTGTTCGAAGACCCGCGGGTCGACGAGGCTCTGCGTCACGTTCACGGGGATGTAGATCGCGGTCTTGAAGTGCTTGTAATGACCGGCGCCGGGCGCGGCGAGCGCGGCGGACGGCATGGCGGCCAGCAAGGCGCAGCCGGCGGCGAGAGCGGCCAGGGCGGCGCGTGCGCCGGCGCGGCGGGTGAACGTGGTGCGCATGGGTCTCCGTATATTTTTTGTGCACGTCTTACCGCTATGCTAAGCGAAGCGATGTTTGCGGCGCAAGGAAAATGTTCGCGCTAACAGGCCATCATATTGCCCCGTCGCGTGTTTAGCGTGTTTAGTGCCCTCCCCACGAGACAGCACGCGACGCTGTCAAAAGACAGCGCTGTCACGTCACAGTTGTTGTATTTCTCACACGCCGGAAAAAAAATTTTTGGCAGTTATGAAATCGATTGCGTATAACATCGTGTGGTGATCTTACCGCTGGCAACACCTGCAGTACGCAAACACGGGCGCCAAGTGAAAATTACCCTTTTCACTCGTAATATCAGGGCTTTGCCGCAATCCGACGGCACTCTCTCCCGGCCGCGCGGCGCGGACCGGCAAGCCCCTGGCGGCACCGTTTTTTTCCGTCCAGACCGCGCAATGATTTGTTGCGTTGTCGCAAAACTTACAAGCACGTAAGCTCGTCGGAAAAGATTTATGGTAGCGTATAACAACCAGTGTTAGGCATCACAACAACCCTGGCTTCGCAAGAGCTTGTCATAAAAACACTACCTGATCATCGGGGGAGACAATGAGGAACTTCCAGAAGACCGCAATCGCGGCAGCGGTCGCACACGTGGCCGTCTTTTCCAGCGCGGCGGCATGGGCCCAGACGACCGGCGACACCACCGCGCCTGCGACCGAAAGCGCGGCGCCGAACGTCGTCCACATCAGCGGCCAGCGCGCCGCGCTGCAGTCGGCGCAGAAAATCAAGCAGGATGCCGATGAAGTCGTCGACTCGATCGTCGCCGAAGACATCGGCAAGCTGCCGGACCGCTCGGTCACCGAGGTGCTGCAGCGTATCGCCGGCGTCACCATCGACCGCAACATGGCGGGCGACCCGAACCGCCAGTCGGTCGAAGGTTCCGGCGTGTCGGTGCGCGGCCTGACCTACGTACGTTCGGAAATCAACGGCCGCGACGCGTTCTCGGCCGGCGGCGGCCGTTCGCTCGGCTTCGCCGACGTGGCACCTGAGCTGATGGCCGGCGTCGACGTCTACAAGAACCCGTCCGCGGAACAGATCGAAGGCGCCGTCGCGGGCCTCGTCAATCTGCGCACGGCCATGCCGTTCGACTACAAGGGCTTCAAGGGCTCGATGGGTTTGTCGGAAACCTACTCCACCCTGCGCAAGGGCGCGCCGTCCCCGACCGGCACCATCCTGCTGTCGAACCGCTGGAAGACGTCGCTCGGCGAATTCGGCGCCCTGGTCGACTTCGCGAAGGCGAAAAGCCCGACGCGCTCGGACGGCGTGGGCGTCGACCCGTACTGGCCGCACGTGAACTCGACGGACCCGGCCCTGTACGACCGTTCCAAGACCCAGTGGATCCCGCTCGGCGTGGGCTATCGCTCGCAGGCGTTCGACCGCACCCGCCGCGGCGACTACGCAGCGTTCCAGTGGCGTCCGAACAAGGACCTGACGGCCAGCCTGACCTACTTCAAGACCCGCTACAAGGAAGACCTGGACGAGCACGTCGTCGCCTCGTCCGAGGACAAGTGGTACCAGCAGGTCGCCAGCGCCGACTCGGTCTTCAACAGCAACGGCGCGTTCCAGAGCGGCACGATCTCGAACCCGACGTATGGCGGCTCGCCGTTCAACAGCTCGCAGCGCATCAACACGCGTGAATCGAGCACGCGCGACATCTCGGCGAACGTGCAATGGCGCGTGACCCCTGACCTGACCTGGACCAACGACGTCCAGCACGTCCACTCGACGACCGAGGGCTTCGACGCCGACGTGTCGACCGGCTTCATCATGCCGAACCAGACGATGGACATGACCGGCCGCGTCCCGCAGATCACCCTCGGCTCGCCGGCCTACATGGCGGACCCGAACAACTACTACTGGGCCTACACCCAGGAAGCGCTGGACCACGCCACGGCCAGCCAGACGGCCTGGAAGTCCGACGTCCGCTACACGTTCGACAACCCGGTGCTGCGCGACGTCCGCTTCGGCGTGCGCATGGCCAACCGCGAAGGCGTCAACAACAAGGCCATGCCGTTCTATAACTGGCAGGCCATCACCTTCCCGTGGATGGAAGGCTGGCAGATCAACCACGTCGCCCGCCTGGGTGATCCGCGCTTCGCCGGCGGCGCGTCGCTGCAGCAGATCGACAACTTCTTCGGCGGCAAATACAACCTGCCGCCGATGCTGTTCGCCGACGCGTCGATGGTGCGCGGCTTCCCGGACCAGTGGGCCAAGATCCACGCCTACCACGACGTGCTGTGCGCGGAAAAGGGTTCGACCTGCTCGCCGTGGGTGCCGTCGAGCTTCAACGACCCGGCCTCCGTCAACTCGCAGAACGAGAAGACCCGCGCGGCGTACGGCCAGCTGCGCTTCGGCTGGGACGACCTGAAGTACCCGGTCGACGGCAACATCGGCCTGCGCTACGTGAGAACCAAGGACGTCGGCAGCGGCTACGTTTCGTTCACGCCGCCGACCGTGAACCTGCCCACGGACGGCACGGCCGTGTCCGGCCAGGAAAACCTGGTCAACATCGCGAAGTTCGCGCAGCAGATGTCGGAGACCAATTCGTACAACAACTGGTTGCCGAGCCTGAACCTGCGCCTGAAGTACAGCGACAAGCTGCAGTTCCGCTTCGCCCTGGCCAAGGCGATGTCGCGCCCGGACTTCGGCCAGTTGCAGGTGCAGACGACCTTGTCCGCCCAGACCCTGCAGACGCTCACCAAGGACGCCAACGGCAACACGACCGCGGTCCACTTCGACGGCACGAGCCTGAACGGCAACAGCAACGGCAACGCCATGCTGAAGCCGACCACGTCGACCAACGTCGACCTGACCGCCGAGTGGTACTTCGCCAAGGCCGGTTCGCTGACCTTCGCGCTGTTCAACAAGGACATCAAGGACATCATCACGACGCAGTCCTATGACTACGTGGCGAACGACGTCAACGGCAAGCCGCAGACCTTCGTGGTGACCGGTCCGGTCAACGGCGCCAAGGGCTTCGCCCGCGGTTTCGAGATCGCCCACCAGCAGTACTACGATTTCGTCCCCGACTGGCTGAAGGGCATCGGCACGCAGGCCAGCTGGACCTACGTGTCGAGCCGCCAGACGCTGAACCATCCGGTGTTCTCCGCATGGTGCCAGGGTAACGACGCCGCGTCGAACTACAACCTGTTCATCAACGGCTGCGACACCGACGGCCGCGCGTTCGGCAACACCCCGATGCAAGGCCTGTCGCGTCACACGATCAACCTCGCGGTCATGTACGAACAGCACGGCCTGTCGATGCGCCTCGCGTACAACTGGCGTTCGCGTTACCTGCTGGGCGTGACCCAGTGGGGCAGCCGCGGCAACAACGGCTTGAACACGAATCCGGACGCGCCGGCCGGCAAGTACCTGATCCCGACGACGACGAACGACCAGGCGTTCGGCCTGCCGCTGTACCAGGCGCCGTACGGCCAGCTGGACGGTTCGATCTTCTACGACTTCACGGACAAGTTCCGCGTCGGCCTGGAAGCGACCAACCTGACCAACGCCTACACGCGCCAGATCATGCAGCAGCACGCGGGCGACTTCACCCGCCAGGTCTTCATGAGCGGTCCGCGCTACACGCTGCTGGCACAGTACTCGTTCTGATGAGCCGATTCCCGCGCCAACGGGAATCCGCGTGATTCGATACAATTAGCGTTCGATCGCACCGCACCGCACCGCCGCCGCGGCCGACAAGGCCACGGCGGCGCTTTTTTTTTAAAGACAGACAAGGAGCCCTCATGAACATCCAAGGCGAAATGATCATCGGTAACCAGGCCGTGCGCGGCAGCGCCGCGACGCTGCGCGCCTTCAATCCGGCCACGCGTGCCGAGATCGAACCCGTGTTCGGCGCGGCCACCATGGACGACCTCGCGGCCGCCTGCCTGCTCGCCGAACAAGCGTTCGACGCGTACCGCGACGTGCCGCTCGAGCAGCGCGCCCGCTTCCTCGAAACCATCGCCGACCGCATCATGGACATCGGTCCGCTGCTGATCGAGCGCGCCGGCGCCGAATCCGGCCTGCCGGCCGCGCGCCTGGAAGGCGAACGGGGACGCACGTGCAACCAGCTGCGCCTGTTCGCCAAGGTCGTGCGCGACGGGCACTTCCTGGAAGCGACGCTCGATGCCGCCCTGCCCCAGCGCACGCCGCCGCGCCCCGACCTGCGCATGCGCAAGATCGGCCTGGGCCCGGTCGCCGTGTTCGGCGCCTCCAACTTCCCGCTCGCGTTTTCCGTCGCCGGCGGCGACACCGCCTCCGCGCTGGCCGCCGGCTGCCCCGTCGTCGTGAAGGCCCACAACGCCCACCTGGGCACGTCGGAACTGGTCGCCAAGGCCATCCGCCAGGCCGCGCAAGACTGCGGCATGCCGGAAGGGACCTTCTCCATGCTGATCGGCACCGGCTTCGAGATCGGCCAAGCGCTCGTGTCGCACCCGGCCATCAAGGCCGTCGGCTTCACGGGCTCGCGCGCGGGCGGCCTCGCGCTCGTGAATGCGGCGGGCGCGCGCAAGGAACCGATCCCGGTCTACGCCGAGATGAGCAGCATTAACCCGTTCTTCCTGCTGCCGGGCGCGCTGGCCGCCGGCGGCGCCAAGTTGGCGCAAGGCTTCGTCGATTCGCTCACCATGGGCGTGGGCCAGTTCTGCACGAACCCGGGCCTCGTGATCGGCCTCGCGGGCACGGCGCTGGACGTGTTCCGCACGGCCGCGACGGAAGCCCTGGCCGCCAAGGGCGCGGGCACGATGCTCACGGCCGGCATCCACCAGACCTATGTCGACGCCGTCGCGCGCCGCTCGCGTCTGGCCGGCGTGGAACTGGTCGCACAAGGCAGCGCCGATGGCTGCGGCTGCGCCGCCCAGGCCGCGCTGTACCAGGCCGACGCCGCGACCTTCCTCGCCAACAGCGCGCTGGAAGAAGAGATTTTCGGCCCGACCTCGCTGATCGTCGCCTGCAAGGACGAGGGCGAACTGCTGGAAGTGGCGCGCCACGTCGAGGGCCAGTTGACGGCCACGATCCACGCCACCGCGGCCGACCGCGACCTGGCGGCCAGGCTGATGCCGCCCCTGGAGCGCAAGGCCGGCCGTATCCTGTTCAACGGCTTCCCGACCGGCGTCGAAGTGTGCCACGCGATGGTCCACGGCGGCCCGTTCCCGGCCACGTCCGATAGCCGCACCACGTCGGTGGGCGCCACGGCCATCGACCGTTTCCTGCGTCCGGTGTGCTACCAGGACGTGCCGGCGGACCTGCTGCCGGAGGCGCTGCGCGACGACAATCCGCTGGGCCTCGTGCGCATGGTGGACGGCACGCTGCAAGCCGCGCGCTGAGCGCGCAGGGCCTTCAGCTGCCGCTGTCCGGGGCGAACTCCCGCCCCAGTTCGGGCATCGCCCGCTTCAGTTCCGCTTCGACCATGCGCGCGAAATACGCGGCGCCCTTGCTGCCCAGGTGCGTGCGGTCGAACGCGGTCCTGGGCCCGGACGGCGGCTGGACGTGTTCCGGCACGGACGCGCCGACGCCGGACGTCCCCGGCAGCACGGCCGGCGCGGTCCAGCCGGCGGGACGGGGCGCAACGGCCAGCGTGTCCGCCTCGTCCTGGCCCATCGCCTGGACGGCCGCATGGCTGTCGGCGTTCAGGTCGAGCACGGGCACGTGCTCCCGCGCCGCCACCTTCAGCACCGCGTCCGCCCACGGCCGCAGGTTGTTCTCGAGCCGGCCGGCGACGAACGTGCGGCGCGTCAGCGGCGTCACGAGGATGGGCACGCCGCCCAGCGCCTTGACCTCGCGGGCATAGCGCGCCATGTTGGCAGGGAATTCCGTCGCCAGGTCCGTGCTGTGTCCCGGCTTGCCCGGCTGGTCGTTGTGGCCGAACTGGATCAGCACATAGGTCGCCCGGTACGCGCTGCCGCCGCGCAGCAAGCCTTCCACTTCGTCCCAGCGCCCTTCGCGACGAAAACTGGCCGAACTGCGGCCGGGACTCGCCAGGTTGAGGCAGGTGTCGGCGCCGACCAGCCGGTCGCATAACGCATTCCCATAACCGCTCCGCTTCGCCACCGTCGAGTCCCCGACGAGGATGAAGCGCGCGGGCTTCTCCGCGCCGGCATGGGCGCCGGCGGCCAGGACGGACAGGCCGAACGCCAATCCCACTGCAAATATACTGCGCATGCTGCTCCTTTCAGATCAATGATTCAGGTCGATGCCGCGCGGCGCGCCATAGAATGCCGGTGCGCCGTCGAGCACGACGTCGATCCGGTCCAGCACCACGCCCGGATCCAGCGCATACACCTTGAGCGTGTGCCGTCCCGGCCGCAGCCGCGCCAGCGCGGCCGTCCGCACCGCGCTGTTGGACAGCACGTTGCGCTTCCATTCGTCGCTGCGGCCGCGCGTCGTGTAATCGGCCACGGCGACGGGACCGCCATCGAGGCTGTAGGCGATCCGCACGCGGCCATCGCCGGCCAGCGGATGCTCCGGCAGGGCCACGAGGCGCAAGGTGGCGCCGCCATCCGTCGTCGTGTCGAACGCGTACGCCAGCGGCGCGGCGCCGCCCAGGTGATCCGGCGCGCGCGGGCGCAGGTCCAGGCGCGCGCGCATCGCGCGGCCGCTGCTGCCCAGGCCCGGCTGCAACTCCCAGTCGGGCTGCGCGGCCGCGCTGCCGGCCGCCATGCTGACGATGTGCCCGTGCTCGGCCGGTACGCCTGCGGCGCCGCGCGGCTCCAGGCGCAGGTTCACGCGCAGGTCGCGCCCGCCGCAGCGGAAGGCGACTGCCGGGTCGTCCGATCCGTCGTAGCGGAGGACGATGCGCTGCTCGAAGCCGTTGACGGCATCGAGCGTGCCGGTGCGCCGTGCAGTCGCGATGCCACGCGCGCCGTCCAGCACGCGCCAGTCCGCGGCCGCGCCGCCGCGTGCCGACAGGGTCACGGCGGCCGTCGCCGGCACGCCCTTCACGAACGCCAGGCGGTCCGCATCCGCGGAATACGGGAACGGGTAGACGATGCCGCAGCCCTTGCCGCCGTTCACGGCATACGACGGCCACACGGGTTCCGCGAACACGGGCAGGCGGCGCGGCGCCATGTCCATGATGCCGCGCCATTTGCCGCCCGCGAGGCCGTTGTAGGCCGCCGTGTCGGCCACCAGCCGGGCATGCGCGCGCCGCGCGTCGTCCACGAGATGCTGGGCGGACGGCCGCCCCTGGCGCGCCGCTTCGGCGGCCAGGTCGAGGTCCAGGATGCGCGCGTTCAGGCCGGCCGCCGAGTGCACGGGATACGCCACCAATTCGAAATACGCGTCGCGCAGCTCGAAGGGCACGCGCTGCGCCAGCGCGTCGGCGGCGGCCGCGAGCGCCGTGTAGCGTTCGAGCCGCCGTACGCCCTCCTCGCCGCCGGACCCCATATAGGCCGTGCGCCGGTTCGGCGTGATGGGCTCGACCTGGCCGAAGCCCATGAATTCGGGACGGCGCTCCCACGCCAGGTCGTAGTAATCGCGCAGGATGCGGGCCACGCCGGCGCCCACGTCCGGGCCGAACTGCGCCGTGCTCCACGCGTCCAGGTGGCGTTGCGGGTCCCGGTCCAGCTGGCGTGCGTCGAACGCGGCGTCGAGGAAGTACTGGACGAGGTATTCCGCCGGCTTGATGTCGCCCACGTTCACGACCCACAGCTTGCGCGCGCCCGCGGCCCAGGCGCGCTGCAACTGGTCGCGGATCAGCGCCGGATGCGTCGTCCCCAGCCACAGGTAGTCGTGCGGACGGCCCCAGTACGAGATGTGGTAATAGATGCCCGCGCCGCCCGTCCGGCGGCGTTCGTCCGCGTCGCTCAGCTGGTGCAGGTAGCCGTAGTTATCGTCCGGCCAGACCAGGGTGACGTCGTCCGGCACCCGCATCCCCGCCTTGTACAGGTCGAGCACTTCCTTGTACAGGGTCAGCGCCTGCGGCACGCCGGCGGCCGGGCGCCCGAGGCTGTGCGCGAGAATGCCGCGCTGCAGACGGATCGCGTCCTCGGTGGCGGCGCGCGCCTGCTCGGGCGTCGCGGCGCCTTCCAGCGCCGAGTCGTGCACGCCGCGCAGGCCGACCGAATACACGTTCTCGCCGTCCTTCACCTCGTCCACGCGGCGGCGCCAGTAGTCCGCCATCGCCGCGCGGTTGGTGAAGAAGTTGAATGGTCCGTCCTTGCGGCTGTCCCATTCGCGCACGTTGTTGCGCATCATGGGTTCCGCATGCGACGTCCCGACGACGATCGCATAGTCCGCCGCGGTGCGGGCATTGCCGTCGATCTGGTAGAACGGCTTCGTGGATTCGTGCATGGCCGGCCAGATCAGGTTCGCCTTCAGGCGCCACATCAGCTCGAAGATGTGCGCATACGTGGCCGGGCCGATGTCTCCCGCCGGGTCGTGCGCGGCCGCCCAGGGCTGCAGGCCCCAGTCCTCGTCGTTCAGGAAGATGCCGCGGTACTGGACCGACGGCGCGGCCGACAGGCGCACCGCGCCGTCGACGGCAGGATGCGTGTTGCGGCGCGGCGCCACGTCGGCCCACCATTCCCACGCGGAGACGCCCAGCTCGCGGCCGATGTCCACCACGCCGTACACGGCCCCGCGCACGTCCGAGCCGGCGACGAGCAGGATGCGCCGTCCGGCGCCGTCGCGCACGGCGGCCCGCACATAGCGCTCCCACTGGCCGCGCAGCGGCCGCAGGTCGACGCCGCCCTCGCGCGCGATGCGCTGCACGGCGGGCGACGCCGCGGTGCCGACGACGACGCACACCTGCGAACACGCGGCCAGGTCGTCCTTTGCTGCCGCGTCCACGCCGGACACCGCCCGCAGGTCGTGCCGCAACATCGCGGCCGCCAGCCCGAGTGTCTTGCCGCCGCCGTCGTGGACGATGACGGGCGGCGCGCCCGCCGGCGCCAGATCGAACGGCGCCGCGCCGGCACGCGAGGCCAGGAACGCGCAAAGCAGGACGAGAGACCGGATGGATATCGGCATAGGCATCGGGAACCGGAAGGACGACGAAGCGGGAAAGAACAGCACTCTACGCCGTTGCGCCTTGTCGTCCTATCCCGAAATGCGCGTGCAGGCATGCCGAATTCGGATATGCCCGGCGCCGGCCTCAGTGCGCGTCCGGCACGAGCGTCCACTCGACGCTGTCGGCCAAGGCGCCCGCCCGCGCCTCGATCCGGTTCGCGCCCGGCGCCAGGTGTACCGGCCAGCGCGCGATGTGGTCGTCGACGGTCCGCTCGCCGAGGTCGACGCCGTTCACGGCGAGGCGCACGCGCGGCTGGTTGCTGTACACCTTGACCTCGGCGTCCGCGTGCGTGCGCCGCACGGCGCGGCGCGACGTGACGTGCACCATCGGCTTGTGCGACCAGTTGGCCTGGTACCAGTAATACGCGTCCTTGCGGACCGTGCGGTCCATGCTGACGAGGCCCTTGTCGTTGACGCCCCGCCCGTCGCCTTCGTTGCGGCCGCTGGACGCGAAATCGAAACCCGTCCACACGAAGCTCGCCCACAGCCACGGCGTCGCCTCGATCTGGCGCCACGCCGCTTCGTGGTACAGCGCCTGGTACTGCTCCGGATGCCAGTGGCTGGCCGCCACCGGCCGCCGCGGCGGGTCTTCCTGTTGCCGGTTGCTTCCGCCGGCCCCGTATTCGCTGAGCGCCTCGGGCGTGTGCGGGCGCAGCGCGTGGTTGGACGCGAGGAACGGCGCGAGATCCGCGAATTCCTTGTCGTACCAGCCGAAATACACATTGGACGCGATCGCGTCGGTATGCATCGCCTGCGGCCCGTCGATCGGCGCGCAGCAGTTCGCGTACACGGTCGGCCGGCTGGCGTCCTCGTCGTGCACGAGGCGCTGCATCGCGTCTAGCACGCGCGCGCTGACGGCGTCCACCTTGTAGATCTCGTTGCCGAGGCCCCATACGAACACGGACGGGTGATTGAAGTTCTGGCGCACCAGTTCGCGCGCCTGCTGGGCCGCGTTGGCCAGGAACGCGTCGCTCGCGCCCACCTCGGACGTCAGCGGCAGCTCGGTCCAGACCAGGAAACCCTTGCGGTCCGCCAGCGCGTAACTGTGCTCGTCGTGCTGGTAGTGGGCGAAACGCAGGCCCGTCACGCCCAGCTCGTCGAGGATGCGGTAGTCCGCGTCGACGTCCGCATCCGACACCGCCACACCCTTGCCCGGCGCGTAGGTCAGGTGCACGTTGACGCCATGGACACGGTACGGCCGCCCGTTCAGCAGCAGGCCCTTGTCCGCGTCCAGGCGCACGGTCCGCACGCCCGCTTCAATCTCCACGCGGTCGAGCGGCGCCCCGCCCGCGGCCGGCGCGACGGTCACGTCGCTCGTGTACAAATATGGGTCGTCGACGCCCTGCCACAGATGGGGCGCGGCCAGCACCGCGTCCATCTCCACCGGCACGACGTCGCCGGCCGGCAGCACCACGGCACGCCGCGCCGTCGCCACGACCTTGCCCGCCGCGTCGCGCAGGCGGGCCGCGACGACCACCCGCGCCGCGCCCGCCCGCTCGTTCGCCACGCGCACGCGCCAGTGCAGGCCCGCGCGCGCGGCCGTCACCGCCGGCGTGCTGAAATAGACGCCCGGGCCGCCGGCGTCCAGCATGTCGACGTGCACGTCGGCCGTCGTCACCAGGCGCACGCGCCGATACAGGCCGCCGTACAAAGTGTAGTCGCCGCCCAGCGGCGCGACGTCCGGGTGGCGCGCGTTGTCGACCCGCACCAGCAAGGCGTTCGCGCCCGGTTGCAGGCGGTCCGTGACGTCGAAGCGGAAGCGCGCGAAGCCGCCTTCGTGGCGCCCGACGTGCGCGCCGTTCAGCCACACGTCCGTCGCGAGCGCGGCGCCGTCGAATTCGAGATAGGTGCGGCCGTGGCCCGCCGGCGGCGCCGCGATCGTGCGCCGATACCAGCCGGGTCCGCGATACGGATGCGCCGTCGTGGCGTCGTCCGCGTTGAACGTGTGCGGCAGACGGACGGGCGTCCAGCTGCCTGGCGCGGGCGCGAAGGCGTCCGGCGCATCCCCTTTGATGAACTCCCAGCCGTCGTCCAGCGCGGCTACGGCGCGCGGCGCCGGCGCCGGCGCGCCATGGGCCACCGCCATCCAGGTGAAAGCCAGGCCCACGGCAAGGGCCCGGCACAGGCGAATCGCGAAACTGCGCATGCGTGTATCCGTTAAAAAAAAGGGCCCGCGAACGGGCCCTCGTGACGATCGTGACGATCAGTGGTTGTGGCGCGGCATGTCGTGTCCGACGCCGCGGTACGGCAGCGCCAGTTCCATGCAGGCGCCCGTATGCAGCTGGCCGACGGTGGCGCGGTAGATCTGCTGCCACGGCGTCTGGTTCGGCGGGATCGCCGGCGGCGCGTCCTTGCGGCGCTGGTCCAGTTCGGCGTCGCTGATCAGCACATCGCAGCGGCCCGTGTTCAGGTCCACGCGCACGACGTCGCCCGTGCGCAGCAGCGCCAGGTTGCCGCCCGCCGCGCTTTCCGGCGACGCGTTCAGGATCGACGGGCTGTCCGACGTGCCGGACTGGCGGCCGTCGCCCAAGGTCGGCAGCGCGCTGATGCCCTTCTTGATCAGCGCATCGGGCGGCTGCATGTTCACGACTTCCGCCGAGCCCGGCCAGCCGACCGGACCGGAACCGCGGATCACGAGCATCGTGTTCTCGTCGATGCCGAGCGAAGGATCGTTGATGCGGTGGTGGTAATCGTCCGAACCGTCGAACACGACGACCTTGCACTCGAACGCGTTTTCCGAACCCGGCTTCGACAGGTAGCGCTGGCGGAAGGCGTCGGAAATCACGCTCGTCTTCATGATCGCGAAGTCGAACAGATTGCCCTTCAGGACCATGAAGCCAGCCTTGTCCAACAGCGGCGCGTCAAACGGGTAGATCATTTCCCGGTCGCCGCTTTCGCGGCCGACGAGGTTCTCGGCCATCGTCTTGCCGGTGACCGTCGGACGCTTCGAACGCAGCATGCCTTTCTGCTCCAGCTCCCACATGATGGCGGGCACGCCGCCGGCGCGGTGGAAGCGCTCGCCCAGGTATTTGCCGGCCGGCTGCATGTTCAGCAGCAGCGGCACGTCGTAGCCGTATTCCATCCAGTCTTCGGGGTTGATCTCGACGCCGGCGTGGCGCGCCATCGCCACGATGTGCGGCTGGGCGTTGCTGGAACCGCCGATCGCGGCGTTGACGACGATCGCGTCGATGAAGGCGTCGCGCGTGAGCACCTGCGACGGGCGCAGGTCCTCGAACGCCATGCCGACGATGCGCTTGCCCGTCTCGTACGCCATCTGGCCGCGCTCGCGGTACGGCGCCGGAATGGCCGAGCAGCCGGTCAGCGACATGCCCAGCGCTTCCGCGACGGCGTTCATCGTCGACGCCGTGCCCATCGTGTTGCAATGGCCGGCGGACGGCGCGGACGCGGTCGCGATGTCGATGAATTTCTGTTCGTCGATCTCGCCCGCGGCCAGGCGGCGGCGGCCTTTCCAGATCGCGGCGCCCGAGCCGACCAGCTCACCCTCGAACCAGCCGTCCAGCATCGGACCGCCGGACAGCACGATGGCGGGGATGTCGACGGTGGCGGCGGCCATCAGCTGGGCCGGCGTCGTCTTGTCGCAGCCGGTGGTCAGCACGACGGCGTCGATCGGATAGCCGTGCAGGATCTCGACGAGGCCCAGGTAGGCCAGGTTGCGGTCCAGCGCCGCGGTCGGGCGGCGGCAGTTCTCGAAAATCGGGTGCAGCGGGAATTCCATCGGGATGCCGCCGGCGTCGCGGATGCCGTCGCGCACGCGCTTGGCCAGGTCCAGGTGGATGCGGTTGCACGGCGAGATGTCGCTGCCGCTTTGCGCGATGCCGATGATCGGCTTGCCGGAACGGAGTTCCTCCGGCGTGATCCCGTAGTTCATGAAGCGCTCGAGGTAGAGCGCCGTCATGTCGATGCGCTCCTCGTTGTCGAACCAGTCCTGCGACCGGAAGCGCTTCGGCTTGCTGTTCTGTTGTGTCATTCCGTATTACTCCTGCAACCGCAGCACGTGGTGCGGCAATCCGGCCGTCCCGGCGCGGAAGGTGAACAGCGCGCCCGCGAGCGGCTGCTGGGCCAGTTCCTCGGCCGACAGGCCCTTGCGCGCCGACGTCGCGTACACGGTGCGCAGGTCGTCGCCGGCAAAGGCCAGCTTGGTGATGTTCGAGCAAGGGAAGCGCACTTCGCCCACCTTGCGGCCCGACGGGTCCCGGCGCTCGATGCGCCAGCCGCGGAACACGGCGATCCACACGTGACCCTCGGCGTCGACGGCCATGCCGTCCGGCCAGCCGCCGTCCGTGATCTCCGCGAACAGGCGCTTGTTCGACAGGCTGCCGTCCTCCGCCAGGTCGAAAGCATACACCCGTTTATCGAGCGTGTCGGTGTGATACAAGGTGCGCCCGTCCGGGCTCACGGCCGGGCCGTTCGTGATGATGTAGCCGTCGTCCATCGTGACGACGTTCTTGCCGTCGAAACGGTACAGGGCACCCGTGCGTTCGGCCTCGCTGTCGTCCATCGAGCCGAACCACAGGCGGCCTTGCGCATCCACGTGGCCGTCGTTGAAGCGGTTGCCGTCGACGTCCGCCTCGACCTTCACGAACGGCACGAATTCGCCGCTGTCTTCGATGAAGCGGTACAGGCCGTCCTCCAGCGAGACGACGAGGCCGCCGTCGATGGCGCGCACGACGAAGCTCACCTGGCCCGGCGCGTCCCAGCTGCGCTGGTCCGAGCCGTCGGCCGCGCAGCGGTGCAGGCGGCGACCCTTGATGTCGACGAACCACACCTGCCCGGCCGGGGCATCCCACAGGACGCCCTCGCCCAGGGTCGCGCCGACTTCCCACAGCGGGACCGGTTGCGTGGCGATGTCGGTGTTGGTCTCCATCTTATGCGCCATACCAGCCCGAGTCGACGAAGTATTCGCGGCCGCTGATGTGGCGCGCGTTGTTCGACGCCAGGAACAGCGCCAGCGCGGCCACGTCTTCCATCTCCACGCGCTCGGGGATGCACTGGCCGGCCAGGATGCGTGCTTCCTCTTCCGGGTTGTGCCACAGCGCCTTCTGGCGCGGCGTCACGACGGCGCCCGGGACGACGGTGACGGCGCGGATGCCGTGCGGGCCGAATTCGCGCGCCATGTTGCGGGTCATGCCTTCGATGGCGGCCTTCGCCATCATGTACAGCCCCAGCTGCGTGTGAGGCAGGTGCCAGGAAATCGAACCGAAGTTCAGCAGCACGCCGTACTTGCGCTCCTTCATGCCCGGAATGACGGCCTGCGCGCAGAAGTACTGGTGGCGCAGGTTGACGTTCATGCGGCTTTCCCAGTACGCCGGCGTCACGTTCTCGATGTCGTGGCGGTCGTCGTTCGCCGCGTTGTTCAGCAGGATGTCGACGCCGCCCGCTTCGTCCTGGATGCGGGCGAAGGTGGCCTTCAGCTCGTCGAGGTTGGTCAGGTCGCACTTGATGAACGTCGGCGCGTGGCGCGAGTTCGCCAGCTGCGCCTCGAGCGCGCGCGACGCGTCCTCGGCGATGTCGAGGAAGTAGACGCGGGCGCCCTGGCCCGCGAAGGCCGCCGTCAGTTCGGCGCCGATGCCGCTGCCGCCGCCGGTGATGACGACTCGCTTGCCGGCGAGGTCCGGGTACGTCGCGTAGACGAATGCTTGGTTTTGTTCAGACATGTAATTCTCGTTATTTTGAAATCAGGCCGCGCTGGGCCAGGTTGGCGTACAGTGCGCGTACGCCGAAGGTCCACGGTGCGATCGCATCGCTGCGCTGGACGGTGTTGACCAGCGTGCCCAGCGACGGCGTGGAGATGCTCACGCGGTCGCCCGCGTGGTGGGTAAAGCCGCCGCCTTGCGCATCGCGGTCCTTGATCGGCGAGAACATCGTGCCGAGGAAGAGCATGAAGCCGTCCGGGTACTGGTGATGGCGGCCAGCGGTCTGGCGCACCAGGTCCAGCGGGTCGCGGCTGATTTCGCGCATGAAGCTGGCGCCGGCCAGTTCGAAGCCGTCGTCGACGCCTTCGATCAGCATGCGCACTTCCGCGTTGCGCAGGGTGTCGATATCGAAATCGCCGTCGAACAGGCGGATGAACGGGCCGATGGCGCACGAACCGTTATTGTCCTTGGCCTTGCCCAGCAGGAGCGCGCTGCGGCCCTCGATGTCGCGCAGGTTGACGTCGTTGCCCAAGGTGGCGCCGACCACTTGCGCGCGGCTGTTCACCGCGAGGACGATTTCCGGCTCCGGATTGTTCCAGTGCGACGACGGGTGCAGGCCGACCGGGGCGCCGTGGCCGACCGCCGACATCGGCTGCGACTTGGTGAACACCTCGGCGTCCGGGCCGATGCCCACTTCCATGTACTGCGACCACAGGCCGCGCGCCGCCAGGTCGGCCTTCAGGCGCATCGCGGCCTCGCCGCCCGGCTCCAGTTCCGACAGGTTGGTGCCGATGGTCTCCTGCAGCTGCTGGCGCAGCGCGTTGGCGCGGGCCGGGTCGCCCTTGGCCTGTTCCTCGATCACCCGTTCCAGCAAGCTGACGGCGAACGTGACGCCGCAGGCCTTGATCGCCTGCAGGTCGCACGGAGCCAGCAGGCGCACATCCGCGCCCTCGTCGCCCCGCAGCGCCGCGGCCACGAGGGCGTTCACGTCGCCCAGGTCCTCGCCGTCCGCGTCGCGCACGATGGCGACCAGGTCGTCGCGTTCGAGCAGTTCGGACACGGTCGGCGCGTGGCGCGTGATGTCGACCACGCGGCCCTTGCGTACTGCGACCACGGCCGGGCCGTCGGTCGGGGCGGAGCGCCAGACACGGCCGACCATCAAGGCCTGGTCGAGGTCCTGGGGCAGCGGATTGGCTTGGATTGCTGTCATGTTTCTCTCTCTTGGTTTATGCCACCGTCAAGGTCGCCTTCTTCAGGTCGACGCTGTTCGGTCCTGCGAAAATGGTGAACGTCCCCGGCTCCACGACGCGCTTCATGTCGGCGTTGTAGAACCACAGGTCGGACGGTTTGATGTCGAACGTGACGGTGCGCCGTTCGCCCGGCTCCAGGGTCACGCGCTGGAAGCCCTTCAGTTCCAGCAGCGGACGGGTGACGGAGCTGACGTCGTCGCGGATATACATCTGCACGACCTCGTCGCCGCGCACGGCGCCCGTGTTGCGCACGTCGACCTGCACGCGGGTCGAGCCGTCCGGCGCGATGCGGTCGTGTTCCAGCCGCGGCGCGGAGATCTCGAAGCGCGTGTACGACAGGCCGTAGCCGAACGGGTACAGCGGCGTCGTCACGTCGTCGATGTAGCCGCGGCGGCTGCTCGGCTTGCGGTTGTAGAACATCGGCAGCTGGCCGACGTCGCGCGCGATCGTCACGGGCAGCTTGCCGCCCGGGTTGGCGCGGCCGAAGATCAGGTCGGCGACGGCGTGGCCCGTCTCCTGTCCCATGTACCAGCACTCCATCAGCGCGTCGGCGCGCTGGGCCAGGAAGTTGACGGACAGCGGACGGCCGTTCAGCAGCAGCACGACGGTCGGCTTGTTCAGCGCGAAGATCGCGCGCGCCAGGTCGTTCTGCTGGCCGACCAGGTCGAGCGACGTGCGGTCGCCCAGGTGGTTGTCGGCCCAGGCCTCGCGCGCGGTCTGCTCGTTGTCGCCCAGGACCATGACGATGGTGTCGGCCTGCTTGGCCGCTTCCACGGCTTCCGCGATCAGGCGCGCATTCACCTCGGGCTTGGTCCACACGATCTCGTCCTGGCCCCACACATGGCCTTCCGTCAGGCGCACGCCTTCCGAATACGCGAGCGAGAAGCCGTGGTCCTGCGCTTCCTGCTGCAGCGCCTCGTACACGGAAACGACGTGGCGCGGCTTGTCCGAATAACCGCCGATCGGAGTGTCCCGCGCATGCGTGCCGACCAGCAGCAGCTTGCCCATCTTCTGCGGCGCCAGCGGCAGCAGGCCCTTGTCATTTTTGAGCAGCACAGCCGTGCGCTGGGCGGCCTTGCGCGCGAGCGCGATCGCTTCCGGCGTGGCCGTGCGGGCCGCGGCCTGCGCGGCGTCGGCATACGGGTTCTCGAACAGCCCGGCCTCGAACTTCAGGCGCAGGATGCGGCGCACGACCGCGTCGATGTCCTTCGTCGCGATCTTGCCTTCCTTGACCAGTTCGGCGAGCGCCAGGTAGCCCGCCGGATCCGGGGTCTCGACGTCGACGCCGGCCTTGAACGCGGCGAGGCCCGCTTCCTTCATGGTGGCGACGAGGTGATGGCGGCCCTGCAGTTCGGCGATCGCCATATAGTCGGACACGGTCAGGCCCTGGAATCCCCACTCCTTGCGCAGCACGTCCGTCAGCAGCCAGCGGTTGGCGTGCGACGGGATGCCGTCGATCTCGTTATACGACGGCATCACGGCCGCGATCCTGGTTTCCTTGATGATCTTCTCGAACGGCGGGAAGAAGTCTTCGCGCAGCGTGCGCTCGCCCACGTTCGCGGGGCCGGTGTTGGTGCCGCTCTCCGGCTGGCCGTGGCCCGTCATGTGCTTGAGGGTCGCGTAGACCTTGTCGCGCGCCAGCGGCAGCGAGTCGCCCGAGAAGCCCAGCACGGCGGCCTTGCCCATGGTGCCGCACACGTGCGGGTCTTCGCCGTAGGTCTCTTCGATGCGGCCCCAGCGCGGCTCGCGTGCCACGTCGACGACCGGCGCCAGCGCCAGGTTGGCGCCGCGCGCGCGCATTTCCTTCGCCGCGAGCGAAAACACCTGCTGAACGAGTTCCGGATCGAAGGTGGACGCCAGGCCGATCGCCTGCGGGAAGCTGGTCGCCTCGGGCGCCACGTAGCCGTGCAGCGATTCCTCGTGCATGAAGACGGGGATGCCGAGGCGCGTGCGTTCCAGCGCCCACTTCTGCACGGCGTTCACGTAGTCCGCCGTTTCCTTCGGGCCGCGGTTGCCGACGGCGCCCGAGTTGCCGGCGTTGTTGTCGGCGCCGACCTGGCGGTCGGACGGGCGCGCGAACATGCCCATGCCGTTCGGGTGCGCGCGGCTCGCCTTCTCGGCCGAGAAGCTCGTGTCCGCGTTCTGCAGATCCTTCTTCGTCAGCCACACGCACTGCATCTGCGCGATCTTTTCGTCGAGCGTCATGCGGCCCAGCAGATCCTCCACGCGCGCCGCCACGGGCGCACTCGCCTGCTTGTACACCGGCACGCCGCCCTTGACGGCCTTGGCCGCCATCGCGCCCGGGACCGCGGCCATGCCGGCCGCGCCGCCTACCGTCGCCAGAAACTCCCTGCGTTTGATACCCATCGAATCGTGTCTCCTGCTTGTTTTTGTATGTGCCGCCGTGCGAACCGGCGGTGTCCTCTGCCTGGCATGCGCGCAACATTCCAATAACAAAAATGTTACCGCAACCATTCCAGTCTAATCGGCACATTTGGGGCTTGTCAATCAATTATTCGGGAGATGTCCGGCCGATGCGACGCAGCCGATGCCGGCGGTGGCGGAATCGGCTGGGAAAGCGGGAAAATGGGATGTTAGCGTGAACAAGCCATGCGTCACGCATGCGGGCCGCGGCGGGCGCGGCGGCCCGGGAAGGATCAGCCGACGCGCTTGGCCGCAGTGAGCGGCGGCAGCGCCGACGGGCGGGTGCGCGGCGCGGCGTCCGACTGGCGGCGCACCAGTTCGAAGTCCATGCGCACCTGTTCCGGTTCCGCGGCCGCGCCTTCGCGCAGCGCGCGCACGCGGCGCACGAGCGATTGCACGGCTTCGCGCGCCATGCCGGCGATCGGCTGGCGCACGGTCGTCAGTTCCGGCCAGATCGTGGTGGCGAGCGCCGTGTCGTCGAAACCGGTGACGGTCAGGTCGCCCGGCACGTCCAGGCCCAGGCGGTGCGCGACGGCGACGGCGGCCGCGGCCATGTCGTCGTTGCTGGCGAAGATGGCAGTCGGGCGTTCTTCCAGCGCCAGCAGGTGTTCGGCCGCGTCCAGGCCGGAGCGGTAGGTGAACATGCCTTGCACGACGAGTTCCTCGGACGCGTCCGCGCCCTGCTCCGCGATCGCCGCGCGATAGCCTTGCAGGCGGCGCGCGCTGGCCGTCTGGTTCGGATGGCCGACGACGAAACCGATGCGGTGGTGCCCGAGGTTGATCAGGTGGCGCGTCATCGCGTGCGCGGCCTCGTAGTCGTCGATGCTGACGGCACCCACGCGGGCGTCCGGCAGGCCGCAGGCGACGACCACGGCGGGGATGCTGGCCTGCGCGATGGCGGACAGCACGGCTTCGCTGTCGCACAGCGGGGGCGGCAGGATGATCCCGTCCAGGCCGTTTTCGACGAGGCGCCGGGTCTGTTCGGCCTCCTGCTCGCCCGCCTCGCATTTTTCGACGAACAGCTGGACGTTGTTCAAACCGGACTGGCTCAACAGGCCGACGAGGAATTCGCTCAGGTAGGCGGCGCTCGGGTTACTGTACAGGAAGCCGACGCGGATCGGCTTGGAGCCCGCGAGGTTGCGGGCTTCCTGGTTCGGCGTGTAGTTCAGCGCCGCCACGGCTTCCGCCACCTTGCGGCGCGTGCTTTCGCGCACGAGGCCCTTGCCGTTCATGACGCGCGACACCGTCATCGCCGACACGCCGGCGAGCTTGGCGACGTCCGCCATCGTCGGCTGTCCGCGGCGTTCCACCTCTTCCTGGACAGTCCCTGTTTTGGCTTTGCTCATTCTCCCGATTCCCCATCATTTTTTGTTTGCGCTATCTTAGCACTTCAGGGGCATGCAAAGATAGCCATAACAATGGCCGTAAACACCCAGAAATCGATTTCGCATTTCCTAAGTTTGCGCTAACATTCCTGCGCCGGGCGGGCCGCCGCATCCGGCAACCATAAATACAACGGAGACTACGATGCAGCATTACCTGCGGCGCGTCCGCGCGCGGCTCATGGCGGCGCTCGCCCTGGCCATCCTTCTCGGGCCGTTCGGCGCCCATCTTGCCCACGCCGCCGGCGAAGACGGCTACGACCTGTGGCTGCGTTACCGGCCGCTGCCCGCCGCTCGACGCGCCGCGCTGCAGGCCGCCGCCACCGGCATCGCCACGCCGGACGACACACCCACCGTGCGCGCCGCCGAGGCGGAACTCAAACGCGGCCTCGCGGGCCTGCTGGGACGTGCGCCGGACACCATCCCGGCCGCCGGAGAGCCGCGCGCCGGCGCCGTCGTCCTGGCGCGCGCGACGCTGCCCGCCGGCTTGAGCGGCGCCGAGGCCGTCCGCCGCGACCTCGCCACGCTGGGCGCCGAAGGCTATCTCGTGCGCAGCGCGCGCGTCAACGGCAAGCCGGTGACGCTCATCGCGGCCAACACCGACATCGGCCTGTTGTACGGCAGCTTCGCGTGGCTGCGCCAGCTGCAGCTGGGCGCCGCCCCGGACCGCATCGACCTTCTCGACAAGCCCGCGCTGCCGCTGCGCGTGCTCGACCACTGGGACAATCTCGACCGCACGGTGGAACGCGGCTATGCCGGCGAATCGATCTGGAACTGGTGGGAGCTGCCGGGCATCATCGATCCGCGCTACACGGATTATGCGCGGGCCAATGCGTCGATCGGCATCAACGGCACGGTCCTGAACAACGTGAACGCGAAGGCCGAGGTCTTGAGCGCGGCGTTCATCGCCAAGACGGCCGCCATCGCCAACGTGCTGCGGCCGTACGGCATCCGCGTCTATCTCTCGGTGCGCTGGTCGACGCCGCTGGAACTGAAGGAAACGAAGACGGCGGATCCGCTCGACCCGCAGGTGGCCGCCTGGTGGGCGCGCAAGGCCGACGAGATCTACCGCAGCATCCCCGACTTCGGCGGCTTCCTCGTGAAGGCCAATTCGGAAGGCCAGCCCGGTCCGCAGGATTATGGCCGCAACCACGCGGACGGCGCCAACATGCTGGCGCGCGCCCTCGCCCCGCACCACGGCGTCGTGATGTGGCGCGCGTTCGTCTACGCGCCGCCGGCGCATCCAGGCCAAGTGAGCGACCGCGCGGCCCAGGCGTACGACCAGTTCAAGCCGCTGGACGGCAAATTCGACAAGAACGTCCTCGTGCAGGTGAAGAACGGCGCCATCGACTTCCAGCCGCGCGAGCCCGCGCATCCGCTGTTCGGCGCCATGCCCGACACACCGCTGATGATGGAATTCCAGGTGACGAAGGAATACCTCGGCTTCGCCACCCACCTCGTCTACCTCGGCCCGCTGTTCCAGGAAACGCTGGGCTTCGACACCCGCGCCGGCAACAAACCGATGACCGTCGCCCGCGTGCTCGAAGGCGCGCAGGACGGTAAGGTCGGCGGCATCGCCGGCGTCGCGAACATCGGCAGCAGCCGCAACTGGACCGGCTCCACGTTCGACCAGGCCAACTGGTACGCGTTCGGCCGCCTCGCGTGGAACCCGGCCCTGGACAGTCGCGCCATCGCGCGCGAATGGGCGGGCCAGACGTTCACGCCCGACGCGCGCGTGGTCGACCCCGTCGTCGACATGATGATGCGCTCGCGCGAAGCGGCGGTCGACTACATGACGCCCCTCGGCCTGCACCACATGATGGGCACCGGCCACCACTACGGCCCCGCGCCCTGGGTCGACAGCCTCGCACGCGCCGACTGGAACCCCGTGTACTACCACCGCGCCGACAACGGCGGCATCGGCTTCGACCGCACCGCGTCGGGCAGCAACGCCGTGGCCCAGTACGCGCCGGAAGTCGCGCGCCGCTTCGCCGACCCGGCCACCACCCCACCCCGATTCCTGCTGTGGTTCCACCACCTGCCGTGGGACTATCGCATGGCGGACGGCCGCACGCTGTGGGCGAGCCTCGTCGCGCACTACGACCACGGCGTGGCCGAAGTGGACGCCATGCAGGCCGAGTGGCAGCGCCTGCGCCCGTACGTGGACGCGCGCCGCTTCGACGACGTCGCCCAGCGCCTCGCCCAGCAACGGCGCGAGGCGCAGTGGTGGCGCGACGCGTGCATCGCCTACTTCCAGCACCGGTCCGGCCTGCCGCTGCCGGCCGGCACCCGTCCGCCCGCGCACAGCCTCGACTATTACAAGTCGCTGACGTTCCCGTTCGCGCCCGGCCACGGCTGACCGTTTTCACCCCACCACGCAACACAGAAGGATAGAACAATGACATCGAGACGAGAGATCATCAAGGCGCTCGCCGGCGCCGCCCTGCTGCCGGGCGCCCTGCCCCTCGCGCGCGCGCAGGGGCCCGCGCACGAGCCGCTGAAGGACATCGCCGCGCGCAAGGGCATGCGCTTCGGCACGGCCATCAGCCACGGCCGCAACCAGTTCGGCGATCCCGCCTACCGGGCACTGGTCGAGCGCGAATGCAACCTGATCGTGCTCGAGAACGAGATGAAATGGCAGGCCCTCGAACCGGCGCCGGGCAAGCTAGAATTCGGCCCGGCCGACGAGGTGATCGCCTGGGCCAGGGGCAAGGGCATCGCCGTGCGCGGCCACAACCTGTTCTGGCAGGCCGAGAAGTGGCTGCCCGCGTGGGTCGGGCGGCAGAACTTCGGCCCGCAGCCCGCGAAGGCCGTCGAACAGCTGATGCGCACGCACGTGAGCACCGTCTGCGGCCACTTCGGCAAGGCGATCAAGAGCTGGGACGTCGTCAACGAGGCCGTCGACCCGGCCGACGGCAAGCTGCGCCAGAACGCGCTCACCCGGCCGCTGGGCGCCCTCGCACAGATCGACCTCGCGTTCCGCCTCGCCCGCGAGCACGCGCCGCAGGCGCAGCTGGTCTACAACGACTACATGCGCGGCGACGCCGGCAGCGCGCGCCATCGCGCGGGCGTCCTCACCCTGCTCGCGGAACTCAAGAAGCGCGGCACGCCGGTCCATGCGCTGGGCCTGCAGAGCCACATCGGTTCGTGGGATCTCAGTGACTCGGGTAGCGACAAGGGTCGCGCCGACCTGGCCGAGTGGCGCAAATTCCTCGACGAGGTGACGGGCATGGGCTACGACCTCCTGATCACGGAACTGGACGTGAACGACCGCCGCCTCCCCGCCGACATCGCCAAACGCGACGCCGGCGTGGCCGCCGCCACGCGCGACTACCTGGACGTGACCCTGTCGTATCCGCGCCTGCGCGACATCCTCGTGTGGGGCCTGGCCGACAACATCAGCTGGCTCCAGACGTGGTACGAGGCGCCGCGCCAGGACAAGCTGCCGATGCGCCCGACGCCGTTCGACGGGGAGCTCAAGGCCAAGCCGATGCGGCAGGCCATCGCGGACGCCATCAAGGCGGCGCCGCCACGCCAGGGCTGACGCTTCCGATATCGATTCGGATATCGGTCGGCGCGCACAAGTGATTGGCGCGCGGCCCTGGCGTTGTCTATACTCGGGCCGCCCAATTTCTACCCGAGCCTATACCCAATGGATTCCTACCGCCGCCGCCTCCTGACCGCTTCCCTCGCCACCGCCGCCGCTGCCGGCCTTCCCTCGATCGCCGGCGCCGCCGCGCGCAAAGCCACAGCATCCAAGGCCGCGCCGTCCGCCGCCGGACTCGCGCCGACGCCGCCCATGGGCTGGAACAGCTGGAACTCGTTCGCGACGACGATCACCGAAGCACAAACGCTGGAGACGGCGGACATCATGGCCGCGAAGCTGCTCCCGTTCGGGTACAACGTCCTGACGGTGGACATCCAGTGGTACGAACCGAACGCGAAGAGCTACGAGTACCGCAAGGACGCGGAACTGACGATGGACAAATACGGCCGCCTGCTGCCGGCGCCGAACCGCTTCCCGTCGGCGCAGGGCGGCGCGGGTTTCAAGAAGCTCGCGGACCAGATCCACGCGCGCGGCATGAAGTTCGGCATCCACGTCATGCGCGGCATCCCGCGCCAGGCCGTGCGCCAGAACACGCCGATCCTCGGCACGAACCTGCACGCGCGCGACATCGCCGACACGTCGTCCATTTGCGAATGGAACGGCGACATGTACGGCGTCGACATGACGAAGCCCGGCGCGCAAGCCTATTACGACTCGGTGTTCAAGCAGTTCGCCGCGTGGGGCGTGGACTTCGTCAAGATGGACGACATGTCGCGCCCGTACGAAAAGAACTGGCGCGAGATCGAGGCGGCGCACAAGGCCATCGTCGCCAGCGGCCGCCCCATCGTCCTTTCGCTGTCGCCGGGCGAGACCGACCTGCGCTGGGCCGAGCACGTGCCGCATTACGCGCAGATGTGGCGCATCTCGGACGACTTCTGGGACGAGTGGCGCCTGCTGGCCGAACAATTCCAGCGCCTGGAAAACTGGAACCCGACCATGCGCGCGAACGCGTGGCCGGACGCCGACATGCTCCCGCTGGGCCGCCTCGCGCTGGGCGCGCGCGACACCAAGTTCACGCCGGACGAGCAGCAGACCCTGATGACGTTATGGAGCATCGCGCGTTCGCCGCTGATCATGGGCGGCGACCTGCGTCACCTGGATGAGAAGACGCTCGCGCTGCTGACGAACCCGGAAGTGCTGGCCGTGAACCAGAAGAGCCGCGACAACCGCCCGCAGCGCGCCGACGCCGGCACCCGCATCTGGAGCGCCCGCGCGGCCGACAAACGCGGCCTGCGCTACCTCGCGCTGTTCAACACGGGCGACGCGCCGGCCGACATCGTGTTCGACCTGTCGCGCCTGGACCTGGGCGACCGCGCCGTTGCCGTGCGCGACCTGTGGGCCCGGCGCGACCAGGGCACGGTCAAGGGCGCCATCCGTGCGACGCTGCCGCCGCACGGATCGACGCTGCTGGGCTTGACCGCCTGAACGGTCAGTACGCCGTGACCGAGAAGTTGCGCGCGCCGAAGTTCATGCCGCCGGACGACGACGTGATCTCGAAGCCATACTGGACGTCGCCCAGCGTGACGTTGCCGATCCAGCCTTGATTCTGCAGGTAGCGCATGATGGCGAGGATGTCGACGGTCGTGTTGTTGGTGTACGACGTGCGCAGGAACGAGTACACCATGTTGCCGCCGTTATTGCCGCGATAGACGTTCCACGTCGCGCCGCCGACGTTCACGTTCCAGTACACCGGGATCGCGCAGCCTTGCGCCGACCAGTTGTACGAGACCGGCTTGACGTTGCCGCAGCCGCTCGACGAGCCCGTGTAGTTCAGCCACAGCATGATCTCGTTGGCGTGGTTGGAGTCCCAGATGTCGTACGCCGACTCCCACGCGCCGCCGGCCGGCGTCGTGGCCGAGATGACGGACGTGACGCGCGACAGGGAACTCAGCGACCTGCCGACGTAGAAGCCGATGTGCGGGTAGGACTTGATGCCGCCGGTGTTCGGCTGATCCGACCACACGCCCCAGTCGCTGGGCGAATTGACCCACAAGGTCTGCGGCCCGGCGCCCGAGCCCCATATGTCGTTGTTGAAGGTGTAGGCGCCCATCGTCGTCGACCCGTATTGCGCGCTGGTCGCCCACGTCGCGGCCTGTGACGGCATGGCGAAGCTTGCTGCAAGTACCACTGCGGTCATGCAAAGTGACTTCTTCATCTTATCTCCTCGTCGTATGGCCCCGCTGGGAACGGACCGCTGGCTGCCGGTATCCGCGCGCGGCATCCGGGGCATGAGATGCCGCTGATTTTTTTCGATGAAGGCGTGGTCCCCTCAGGGACCGTTCGACACAAGGGCTGCGACGGCGCCGTCGCTGTGGCGGAAGGGATGGATGGCGGATCTGCCGGACACGCGGGCCCGGTCGCGCTGCTTGGCTGTCATTGCGAGTCTCCCCTGGCCACGAGCGTGGCCATTGTTATTTTTCTATTTCGGTACTTATCGTAGGGATGACTGTTCGACGAGTCAATCGTGCTAACACTATTTGTTAACCGCTATCAGGCAGGCATGCCATCTTCGTATGGCAAATATCGTTTTCGATATAGCTCGGACACCCCGGGCGCGGCGCCCGGGGCCGCGCGTCAACGGATCTGCGTGCCGACGATCGTGCCGTTCGCCGTGCCGTAGACGTACGGACCGTTCAGCGAGGAACCGTCGCCGAACGTCTGCACGGTCTGCTGCGCCCAGTCCGACAGGTTGAACGCCGCCTGCACCTTGAAGCTGTACAGCGGTGCGGACGGATACGGCGACGGCTGCGTGGGCTGGGCGCTCAGGCGGTAGACCTGGATGCCGGCGGCGTCGTTCAGCGGCAGCTTGGCCGCGCATTGCGAGGGCGCGCGAACGATCTTCGCGAAATAGGCCGAATTCTGCGGCGTGTACGGCGCCGTCGTGTTCTCCGTGTTGTACGGATTGGCGACCAGCTGCGCCTTCGCGCCGCCGCGCGGGCCGGACACCAGCAAGGCCGTCTCCTCGTCGATGCCGACGCCCAGCACCGCGCCGAACGCCTCCACGCCGCCGGGACAGCCGTTGCCGATGCGGGCGACGAAGCCCAGCAGCCGGCCCAGGCGGTCGCGCGTGTTGAAATGGTCGTCCGTGATCGTCCTGGCCAACGTGGGAATCGCGAGGAAGCTGCCGGTCTGGACGAACTTCCTGGACGAGGTATTCAGCGGATCGATCGTCATGTATTTGTTGAACGGATCGGCCAGCGCCTGGTCCGACGTGACGCTCCCGTTCAACGCGGCGAACGCGTACTGGCCCAGCATCGCATTGCCGGCGCTCGTGCCGCCGACCGGAACGCCGGCTTCGACCGCCCGCTGCAGCGCGGTGTCCAGCGCCGTCCCCTGCCAGAAATTATAGTAATCCGCCTGGTCGCCGCCGGCGATGAAGATCGCGCTGGCCTTGGCGATCACGCCCAGCACGAACGGATCCTCGGCCGCCTTGCGGCTCGGGATCACGAGCGTTTCGACGGACGTCACGCCCAGGTCGATGCCGCCGACCGTTTCGTACAACCGCGGCGTCGTGGTATCGACCTGCCCGAGCCGGCTGTACACGTACGGGTTGTAGGCGTCGGTGCCCGTCGCGCGGATGATCACGAAGCGGCCGCCGGTGGCGCGGGTGATGCCCGCCTGGGCGATCATCCAGCGAAACGCCTCCGCCACGTCGTAGCCGCCGCCCATCAGGACGACGGACGGCGTACAGGCGGAGCCCCAGCACGACGCCGGCTTCGCGCTGACGGGCGCCGACGGCGTGCCGAGATAGCTGTACGTGTAGCTCGATCCGGCCAGCGCCGGCTGGATGGCGAGGAAGGGGATGGCGGCGAGCCAGGCGCGGCCTGCCTTCTTGATGAGATTCGGTGTCATGCGGGCTCCGTGTGGTCGATGCGTTCGGGACCGGGTGCCGACGGCAGGCCACCCTGGCGAACTCAGCATATTATTTTTTTTGCACCGCCGGAGCCGGATACGGCAACCGTGCGCCACATTTCGCGGTATCGTCTTGCCTGTCCCGTTTCCCACGAAAGACCCACGATGAGTTTCGACCTGATGGTATTCGCTCCCGAGGCCGCGCCGGCCAGGCGCCCCGCCTTCCTCGACTGGTACGAGGAACAGACGGCGTGGCTGGAAGACCACGGCGGCATTGACCCCGCCGCCGCCGCGCCCGCGCTGCAGGCGTTCTACACCGACCTCGCCGCCGAATTCCCGCCCGCGCCGGCCGACGATCCGGACCCCGGCTTCGGCACCGAGTACACCATCGGCCGCGCCCTGATCTATATGTCGTTCCTCGACTGGGACAAGATCGACGCGGCCTGGGAAGCCGTGCATCGCCTCGCGGCGCGGCACGAACTGGGCTTCTTCGACGTCAGCTCCGACCTGGGCGAAGTGTGGCTGCCCGACCGCAAGGGCGGGCTGCGCGTGGCGCACGCCGATTAATCGGCCCGCACGCGCGGGCTTTCCGGCGGACCGAGATAACTCGGCTTCAGCCCACCTGCGTCGATCACGACCCGCTGCAGCACGAGGCCCGGATCCAGCGCCCAGAACTTGAGCGTGTGCCGGCCCGCCGCCTTGATCTCGTGCGCCGTCGTGAACTGCGCGACGCCGTCCGACACGATCTTTTCCCAGTGCTCGAGCGACCTGTCGGCGTGGACGTCGACGACCTGCGGCGCCTCGTCGTCGATCGACACGACATAACGGAATCCCGGCCCCGGACGGAATTTCAACGTGGGGGCCAGCGTCGCCTGCACGTTCACCTTGCCCGGCTCGAACAGATACACGTCGTATTCCAGGCGCATGCCGTCGGCCGGCGTGACGGCGGGCGCGTCGGCCGGTACCGTCGTCATGCCGGACAGCGTGCGGCCCAGCCCCGGCACGCGCAGCCATTCATGGCCGTGCGGCGCGTACGCGCGGCTGTAGTGCTCCGCCTCGATGGCGACCGTGCCGCCAGTCTCGACGAATCCGGACACCGCCGCGTCGCGCCGGTCCGCGTGGCGCAGCGGGACGTCGACGGTGGCCGCCTGCCCGTCCGCACCGCGCACGAGCACGTGGCCGCCGGCCGCCCCGGCCGGCACCTGGTCCCAGCGCACATCGACCGTGATGCGCTCGGTCTTGTCCGTCGTCCCCTGGGCGTCGCTCAGCACGATCCACGCCTGGTCGGCTCGCGCCGTCCAGCTCACGGGCGCCGCGCCGCGGTCGAACACCTCGATATACCGGTTCGACTTGTCGAACGGCTCGAACGCCGGCAGGCGCAGGCTGCCGGCGGCCGGCCACGCGGCCTCACTGCCCTCCACCGCCACGCCCAGCGCGGGCGCGGCCGGCACGGCGATCTCGCGAACGTCGGGCATGATGTTGGTCGCCGGGTCGCGCCAGCTCGTGTAGCCGATATGCGTCTGCGCCATCATGTGGTTCCACTTGCCGCCGTGGATCTCGTGGTATGCGCGCGAGATCGCGGCGTCCCGCGCGAACAGGTCGCGCGCGCGGGCGGCCAGGTCGTTCGTGTCGGCGCGGCCCTGGTCCGCATGGATGCGGTTGGCCTGCACCGTCGCATACAGCTCGCCCAGCGTGCCGGCCGCGAGGACGGGATGCTCGACGAGCTGGAAGAACGCGTCGCGCCGGGCCGGCGCCAGCTTCGCCTTGACGCGCTCCACGCGCGCGGCCAGGTCGCGCCAGGCGGCGACGATGCGCTCGGACTCGCGGTAATTCGTCGCGCTGTACGTGCCGGGTTCCAGCTGCTCGGGCTTGCGGCGCCCGTTGTAGCGGGTATAGGTGGCGACGATGTCGGCGATTTCGGCCGCATTGTCCGCGCCGAATTCGCGCGTGGCCCACAGTGTCAGGTAGTCCGGCAGGCGCGCGGCGGGCCATGCGGCCGGGTTCCACGCGTAGGTGAGGAAGAATTCCGTCGGCACTTCCATCGGCTTTAGGTCGCCCACGTTCACCACCCACAGGCGGTCCGCGCCGAGGCGCCACGCGAGATGCATCTGCTCCCACACCTTCGGCAACGGCGTCACGTTGATCCACTTGTACGAACGCGGACCGCCCACGTAGTCGAAGTGGTAGTAGATGCCGGCGCCGCCGCTGCGCTTGCGCTCATCGAGCGTGGGCAGGCGGCGGATATTGCCCCAGTTGTCGTCGCACCAGAGCAGGGTCACGTCGTCCGGCACACGCATGCCCTTCTCGTAATACTCCTGCACTTCCTTGTACAGCGCCCACACCTGCGGCACCTCGGGCAGCGGCTTGCCCATCGTCTTGGCGATCATCGCGCGCTGGTCGGCGACGATCCGCTCCAGCAGCGCCACGTTGGACTGTTCCGACATCGGCTCGTCGCCGTCGCCGCGCATGCCAATGGTGATGACCTTGTCGAAGTCCTTCGCGCGGTCCAGGCCCTGCTGCCAGAACGCGCGCAGCACCTCGCCGTTGCGGCTGTAGTCCCACGGGCCCTTGCCGTACTTCGCCCATTCCGCGTGGGCGCGCATCAGCGGTTCGTGGTGCGACGTGCCCATCACGATGCCCATCTCGTCGGCCAGCGGGCCGTTTTCGGGGTCGTCGTCGTAGAACGCGTTGCCCCACATCGCGGGCCACAGGTAGTTGCCGCGCAGGCGCAGGATGAGTTCGAACAGCTTCCCGTAGAACTTGTGATTGAAGCCGCCGAATTTTTCCTTGGCCCAGCCGGACAACGCCGGCGCCTCGTCGTTCAGGAAGATGCCGCGGTAGCGCACGACGGGCGCGTCGGCGACACGCGTGCCGGCCGCCACGGCCAGCACGTCGTGGTGCGGCGCCGGCACGTCGGCCCACCAGTTCCACGGCGACACGCCGATCTGCTCGGACACCGTGTACAGCCCGTAGATCGTGCCGCGCTTGTCGCTGCCCGCCACGACGAGCGCGCGCGCCACGCCCGGCAGCGGATTGCGCACGGTCTGCACGAGATAGCCTTCCCACTTGCCGCGCAAGCCCTGCGCATCGATCCTGTTTTCGCGCGCCAGGCGGTCGATCAGCGCGCTTTTCCCGAGCGTGCCGACGATGACGACGTCGGGGCCGGGCGCGACGCGCGCCCCGGATTCCAGCAACGCCGGCCGCGTGCCGGATACACGCTCCACGTCCGCCTGCAGGTCGGCGGCCGCGCGGCGCACGCCGGCGAAGTCGTTGCGGTCGACGACGATGCGCGCGGCTTGGCCGGCGCGCGCCAGCACGACGGCGTCCTTGCCCGCATCGAACGTCACGAACTGGCGCTCGCCCAGCGCCCATGCCGGCTGCGCGGCCGCGAGGGCGAGCATGGCGGCGGCGACGACTGATCTCATAGGTCTCCCGACAGATGGCAGGACTTGAGCTGCTCCAGCGGCACGGCGTCGGCCATGGCCCGGTAGCCGGCCGGGGACGACGGGTGCAGGCCGTCGTTGTCCAGCGCCTTTTGCAGGTGGTCGGGCCGCGCCGGGTCGCGCAGCGCCGCGTCGAAATCGACGACGCCGTCGACGACGCCGGACGTGCGGATCCAGCGGTTATAGGCGAGACGGTCGGCCTCGTTGTCCGGCCCCGGCGCGTAATAGCCGCTGCCGCCGTACGGGGTGATCGTGGCGCCCAGCACGCACACGCCGCGCTCGTGGGCGCGCGCGACGATCTGGCGGTACGCCTGCTCCAGGCCGTCCACCAGTTGCGCGCGCGCCGCCGGGCTGTCTTCCTTGTTCCGGTGCTGCACGCCGAAGTCGTTCACGCCGATCATGACGATCGCGTGCGACACGCCGGGCCGGGCCAACACGTCGCGATCGAAGCGGGCGACGAGGTTCGGCCCCAGGCCGTCGTGCAGCATGCGCCCGCCGCCGATGCCCGCGTTGACGACACCGACGTCCGTCATGCCGGCGCCGCGCAGGCGCACCGCGAGGGCATCCGTCCAGCGCGCATAGGTGTCGGGCTTGACGCCGTAGCCGTCCGTGATCGAATCGCCGATCGCGACGACCGTGTGCGCGGCCGGACCGGCCAGGACCTCGACGCCCGCGATCTGGTACCAGCGCGTGAACGTGTCGGCCTGCGTCCAGTGCGCGGCCCGCACCTGGTTGCCCGGCACGCGGAAGCTCGTCGCGCGCGCGCCCGGATGGCCCGTCTGGCGTGCCGGGGCCTGCGTGAAATGCAGCGAGATCGCGAGGTCGGCGCCGGCCGCATGCGCCAGGTCGACCGGGTCGCTCAGGTACTCCCCGCCGGCGGGAATCGTGACGCCGGCGGCGCCGTCGAAGCGAAGCGGCCGCAGGCTGGCCGCGTGGACGTCGGCCTGGCCGGGCGCCGTCGCCAGCGCGACGCTGCCGGCATCGATCACGAGGGGCGCCGTGCCGAACACGTTACTCAGCTTGACGCGCAGCGTCCGGGCACCGAGCGACACGCGCACGATCTGGCGCAGGCTCGCGTCCTGCCATTGGGCGGCGGGCAGTTCGTTCTGGCCTTCCGGCACCAGTTGCGCACTACCCCAGGAGGCGACCCAGTGGTCGCCGGCGGGTGGTTGGGAAGCCGCACCGCCCGGGAGGGCGGCACAGCCGGCGAGGGACAGGGAAAGCAGGCCGGCAGCCAGAATGCATTGACGCGACATCGTTATTCCTTCACACTTGGGGGACCAATGGTTGCGCTACCATTCTAGTTTAGATATATGTTACGGGCAACCCGATATATTTTTTTCGTATGCCCGACATCACCAGGAGACCCACATGACCCCGATCCGGCGCGCCGCCAGCCCGACCATCACCGAGATGCAGGTGATTCCCGTGGCCGGCCGCGACAGCATGCTGCTCAATCTGTGCGGCGCCCATGCGCCCTACTTCACCCGTATCCTCGTCCTGCTGAAGGACAGCGCCGGCAACACCGGCATGGGCGAAGTGCCCGGCTCGAACGGCATCCTGCGCGCGCTGGAAAAGCTCGTGCCGCTCGTCATGGGCACCGAGGTCGCGCGCTACAACCGCACCTTGAACGTGCTGCGCGCCGCGATCTGCGGCGTCAGCCACCAGGTGACGTCGAGCGCCGAGGAAGCCGTCATGAAGCAGCCGCACGAAATCAACCTGCGGCTGGAGAACGTCGTGACGGCCGTCGAGGCGGCGCTGCTCGACCTGATGGGCCAGCACGTGGGTGTGCCGTTGTGCGAACTGCTCGGCAACGGCCAGCAGCGCACGCACGTGACGATGCTCGCCTACCTGTTCTACATCGGCGACCGCAAGCGCACCGACTTGCCATACGACGGCGCTGCGGCGCGCGACGGCTGGTATCGCATGCGCGACGAGGAAGCCATGAACCCCGAGCAGATCGCCGACCTCGCGAGCAGCGCGGTCGACAAGTACGGCTTCACCGACTTCAAGCTCAAGGGCGGCGTGATGCGGCCGGAAGACGAAGTGGCCGCCGTCGCGGCGATCAAGCGGCGCTTCCCGCACGCGCGCGCGACGCTCGACCCGAACGGCGCCTGGTCGCTGAGGGAAGCGATCGAGGCGTGCAAGGGCCAGGGCCACGTGCTGGCGTATGCGGAGGACCCGTGCGGACCGGAACAGGGCTACTCGGGCCGCGAGATCATGGCCGAATTCAAGCGGGCCACGGGCATCCGCACGGCGACGAACATGGTGGCCACCGACTGGCGCCAGATGGCCCATTCGCACCTGCTGGGCGCCGTCGACATCCCGCTCGCCGATCCGCACTTCTGGACCATGCAGGGCTCCGTGCGCCTCGCCCAGCTGTGCCACGACTGGGGCCTGACGTGGGGCTCGCACTCGAACAATCACTTCGACGTGTCGCTCGCGATGTTCACCCACTGCGCCGCCGCTGCGCCGGGCGCCATCACGGCGATCGACACGCACTGGATCTGGCAGGAAGGCCGCGAGCGCCTGACGACGGAGCCGCTGCAGATCGTCGGCGGCGAAGTGGCCGTGCCGGACGCGCCGGGCCTGGGCGTCGCGCCGGACATGGAACGCATCCGGGAAGCGCACGCGCTGTACAAGCAGGTCGCGGGCGGCGCGCGCGACGACGCGGTGGCGATGCGCTACCTCGTGCCCGGCTGGACCTACGATCCCAAGCAGCCGAGCTACGCGCGCTGACCCGCGCCGTCCGGCCCGCCCGCGCAGATGTCGAACACCCAGCGCCGCAGCCAGCGGTGCGCCGGGTCGGCTTCCATGCGCGGGTGCCACATCATCGACACGGTGAGCACGGGCGTCGCCACCGGCAGCTCGAACGTGTGCATGCCGTCGCGCAGCCGCGCCGTGTGGCGCTCCGGGACGTTGGCGACGAGGTCGGACGCGCGCGCCAGCGCGAGCGCCGTGGCGAACGAGCCGACCAGCACCGCCACCGGCCGCTCCAGCCCCAGCGGCGCCAGCGCCGCATCGATGGCGCCCCGTTCGCGCCCGCGGCGCGACACGGACACGTGCCGGCACGCCGCATACCGCGCCGGCGTCATTGAACCCGCGGCCAGCGGATGGCCGGCCCGCACGGCCCCCACGAAGCGGTCGCGGAACAGCGCGCGCGTGCGGATCTCCGGTCCCGTCTCCTCCCCGATCACGCCGATCTCGAGGTCGATGAGCCCCTCGCGCAGCGGCGTGCTGTCCTTGTTCACCTTTTGCACGAAGCGCAACCGCGCGCCCGGCGCGTCGCGGTCCAGGCGCGCGAGCAGCGCCGGTCCGTAGTTTTCCACGAAGCCGTCCGTGACGCGCAAGGTGTACACGCGCGCGATCGTGGCCGGGTCGACGTCGGATAGGGGACGCAGCATGCGCCCGGCGTCCTGCACGAGGGCGCCGGCCTGCGCGCGCAATTCCTGCGCGCGCGGCGTCAGCACGAGGCCCCGGCCCGCCCGCACCAGCAGCGGGTCGCCCGTCACGTCGCGCAGCCGGGCCAGTGCGCGGCTCATCGCCGACGGGCTCAGTTTCAGGCGCCGCGCGGCGCCGGCCACGCTCCCTTCGGTCAGCAGCACGTCGAGGGTCACGAGGAGGTTCAGGTCGGGCATCGTCATGCCGGCACGATAGCACAGCCGCGCGGCGGCAGACCCCGCATGGCGCCGCGCGCAAGGTGTCATTGCGTCCGGCGCGCCTTCCGCCCGCGCGCTGCATGGCCTAGTCTGCAGGACGACGACACCCACCGGAACCACGATGACGACTTCTCCCGCCACACTCTCGAAAACCGCCAACGCCGACCGCGCCCTGCCCGGTCTCGCGCTGGCCGTGCTGCTGTCCTCGTTCGGCGCGAGCGGCGCCAACGTCGCGCTGCCCGTGCTGCAGCACGCGTTCGGCACCGGCTTCGCGGCCGTACAATGGATCTTGCTGGCCTACCTGCTGGCCGCCACGGCCGCCTCGGTCGGCGCGGGCCGCCTCGGCGACGCGATCGGCCGGCGCCGCGTGCTGCAGGGCGGGATCGCGCTGTTCGCGGCGGCATCGAGCCTGTGCGCGCTGGCGCCGACGCTGCCGCTGCTGGTGGCCGGGCGCGCGCTGCAAGGCCTGGGCGCGGCCGTGATGCCGGCCCTCGCGATGGCGCTGGCCGCCGCGCGCCTGCCGCAGGGCCGCACCGGCCGCGCCATGGGGCTCTTGGGCAGCATGTCGGCCGTCGGCACGGCGCTCGGACCCGTGCTGGGCGGCCTGCTGCTGGCCGGCCCGGGCTGGCGCGCCATCTTCGTCGCGATGCTGGCGGCGGCCGGCGCGACGCTCGTCCTCGTGCGGCGCGTGCCGGACGACGCGCACGCGCGCCCGTCCGCCGGGGCACCGTTCGACGTGCGCGGCCTGCTGCTGCTCGTCGGCCCGCTGCTCGCGTTCGCCCTCGCGTCCACGAGCATCGGGGCCGCCTGGCGCGGCTGGCTGCTCGGTGCGGCCACGCTGGGTGCCGTCCTGTTCGTCCGCTCCCAGGCCCGGGTGCCATCGCCGCTCGTGCCGCTGGCGCTGCTGCGCGACCGCATCCTGGCATCCGGCTTCGCCATGAGCGCGCTCACGATGGCGCTCATGATGACGACGGTGCTCGTCGGTCCGTTCTATCTCGGGCATGGCCTCGGGCTACCGCCGGGCGGCGTCGGCCTCGCGCTGGCGACCACGCCGATCGTCGCGGCGCTGGGCGGCGTGCCGGCGGGACGTCTCGTCGACCGCTACGGCGCCGGCGCGGCCGGCATCGCGGGCCTCGCCGCGATGGCCGGCGGTTGCGGCCTGCTGGCCCTCATGCCGCTATGGTCCGGCGTGGCCGGCTGGGTCGCGCCGCTCGTGCTGCTGGCCGCCGGCTACGCGCTGTTCCAGGCCGCGAACAACACGGCCGTGATGCACGCCGCCGGGGATGCGCGCCGCGGCGTCGTGGCCGGCTTGCTGAACCTCGCCCGCAACCTGGGGCTGATCGCCGGGTCGGCGCTGCTGGGCGCGGTGTTCGCCGCCCACCCGCGCGGGACGGCGGCCGAGGTGGCCGCCGCGACGCGGGCCACGTTCGCGCTGGCGACGCTGTTGCCGCTGCTGGGCCTGGGCGCCGCGTTTCTCGGCGGGCGCGCCAGGCGGCGCTAGGGTCTATCTGATTGACATGTTTTGCCAGCAGTCCCGGTAGGGTGGGCACCCCGTGCCCACCAAACCCAAGCCGGTCCGCGAACGCATGGTGGGCACAGGGTGCCCACCCTACCCGCTCGATATCCGCAGACAGTCAGACACACCCTAGTTGCGCCGCGCTCACGCCGCGACCGTGGCCGGCACCTCGCATTGCAGGAATTTGTCGAATTCCGGCAGCGCCATCGGCCGGGCGAACAGATAGCCCTGCGCCTCGTCGCAGCGGCAGTCGCGCAGCGTTTCCATCACCTCTTCCGTCTCGATGCCCTCCGCGACCACCTTCAGGCCCAGCGCATGGGCCATGTGGACGAGGGCCGCGACGAACTCGTCGCCGTTCGCGTCGAGGCTCTGCTCCAGGAAGTAGGAGCGGTCCAGCTTGAGCACGTCGACGGGAAAGCGCTTCAGGTACGACAGGCTCGAATAGCCGGTGCCGAAATCGTCCAGCGCGAGTTTGACGCCGAGCCGCTTGAGGCGCCGGAGCACGTCGACGGATTGTTCGGTGTCCTCGATCAGGGCGCTTTCCGTCAGTTCCAGTTCCAGCGCGCGCGCCGGGAAGCCGGATTCGCGCAACGCCTGCTCCACCTCGGCCACGAGGCTGGCCGTGCGCAGCTGGCGGGCCGACACGTTCACGGACACGTGCAACGTGGTCCCGTACTTGTCGCCGAGGCGCTTGCCCACGCGGCAGGCTTCCTGCAGCACCCAGCGGCCGATCGCCTCGATGTGGCCGCGCTCTTCCGCGATCGGGATGAATTCGAGGGGCGACACGCGCCCGAGGTCCGGATGGTGCCAGCGCAGCAGCACTTCCACGCCGCGCAGGCGCAGGGTGCGCACGTCCACGCGCGGCTGGTAGTAAAGCTCGAACTGGCCCAGTTCCAGCGCGCGCCGCAGCGCCGCCTCGATCTGCAGGCGGCGCCGCGCCTCCACGCTCATCTCCGGCTCGAAGAACTGGTAGGAGCTTGCGCCCAGCGCCTTCGCCCTGTACATCGCCGTGTCCGCGTTCTGGAACAGCAGGTCGGCCGTCACGCCCTCCTGGCAGGACAGGCTGATGCCGATCGACGCGCCCACGCACATCTCGAGGCCGTCGATGTAGAACGGCACGGTCAAGGTCTTGAGCAGCCGCTGCGCGATGCCGGCGGCGGCTTCGCGGCCCGTGCAATGGGCCGCCACGACGAATTCGTCGCCGCCCAGCCGCGCCACGACGTCGCCCGGCCGCATGCACGACTGCAGCCGCTGCCCCACCTGCTGCAGCAGGACGTCGCCGGCCGCGTGGCCCAGCGAATCGTTGACTTCCTTGAAGCGGTTCAGGTCGATGAACATCACGGTCGTCGCGGCCTGGCTGCGCTTCTGCGCCAGCATCGCCTTCAGGTGGCCGTTGAGCCACGCCCGGTTGGGCAGGCCCGTGAGGTCGTCGCGCGTGGCCAGCTGTTCCAGCCGTTCTTCCGCGCGCTTGCGGTCCGAGATATCGTGGAAGAACACGGACAGGCCGTCCTCGCGGGCGTACACGCGCAGGCTGAGCCACGTACCGGCCGGCTCGTAGAATGCCTCGAACGACGCGTTCTCGCGCAGCTCCATCGCGCGCCGGTAGGTGCGCGCGATATCCGTGTCCGCGAGGCCCTGCGCGAGATCCCACAGCACGCGGCCCGTCGACTCGCCCGGCGGCACGCCGGCGAACACCTCGGCCAGGGTGTTGGCGTAGGTGATCTCCCAGTTGCGGTTCACCGAGAAGAAGCCGTCCTCGATACTTTCCAGGATCGTGCGCACGTGCGCGTGCGCGTGCTCGACCCGGTGCAGCATCTCCCGTTCGCGCGTGATGTCGCGCGACACGAGGACGGCGCCGAACACGGTCCCGGTGACGGGGTCCGCCACCTTGCGCGCCTTCGTCCCCAGCGACACGTAATGGCCGTCGCGGTGCTGCTTGCGGACTTCGACCGCCTCGGCGATGTCTTCCCCGGCCAGGATGCGCGCCAGCACGTCGGCGGCGGCCGCGCAGTCGTCGGGATGCAGGAAACGGAACACGGGCTGCCCCACCATCTCCGCCGCCTGCCGGCCGATGACGGTCTCGTACGACGGCGACACGTGGAGGTAGCGGCCCTCGGCGTCGCAGTGGGCGATCAGGTCCATGCTGTGATCGACGATCAGCCGGTGCTCCGCCTCGCTCCTGAGCGCCCGGTCGAGTGTCGCCCGCTGTTCCGTGACGTCGGCGAACGCGCCGGCATAGCCCGCGCAGCGGCCGTCGGCCGCCACGCGCGGCAGGCCGGACATGACGACGCGCCGCATGGCCCAGTCCGCGCACCGGACCTGGACGTCGAGCTCGAACGGCGCCTGGCGCGCCAGCGCGTCCGCGACGGCGCGCGCGGCGTCGGCCCCGTCGGCGGCGACGCGCTCGCGCAGCCAGTCCACGAGCGCCGTGCCGCTCGTGAGGGGCGGCAGCGGGCCGGTGCCTTGATCGACGGCGGACGTGCAGATGCCTTGCGTATCCGTTGTCCAGATGCTCGCGATGAACGATGTGGGCTGTAACATGGGCTGAAAAAGTGGGAACCGGAGTCTATGCGACCATTATGCGTCGATAGTGTTTCCGTAGGAAAACTCTTACGAGGATTCGGTGCAAAGCGTTGCCCAGCTACAACTGAACGGGGCGCGCGGCGACACCGCCGACGCAGAGTCGGTACCGGGGCGAAGTCGGGTGAAGGCGGTGCGGGGAGCGCGGCCCGGCCAATGTGGCCGGCACCGCGCGGAAAAACGGATTACTGGCGCAGCAGCGTGCGCAGCGTGCGCGACAAGTCCTCGGCCGAGAACTTGGCGACATAGGCGTCGGCGCGCACGTTCTTGACGTGTTCCTCGTTCGTCGTGCCGGACAGCGACGAGTGGATGACGACCGGCATATTGCCGAAGCGCGCATTGGACTTGATGTTGCGGGTCAGCGTGAAACCGTCCATCTCCGGCATCTCGAGGTCGGTCAGCACGAGCGCGACCTTGTCGTGCACGGTCTTGCCTTCGGCCTCGGCCGCCTCGGCGATGTGGTTCAGCTGGTCCCAGCACTCCTTGCCGCTCTTGGTCATCACGAACGGCAGGCCCATGGCGTCCAGTCCCTGCTCGATCAGCGCGCGCGCGACGACGGAATCGTCGGCCGCGAGGATCACGGCGCCCGGCTTGAGCTTCATCTTGTCGCCCACGGCCTGCTCGACGTTTTCCGTGTGCGCGTCCGGGTTCAGGTTGCGCAGGATCGTCTCGACGTCCAGCACCTGGGCCAGGCGGGCGGGCTCGCCGTCCACCGCTTCCAGGCGCGCGATGCTCGTGACCATGCCGCTGCCGGCGCTGCGCTCGGCCGACATCACCTGCGTCCAGTCGAGGCGCACGATTTCTTCCACGCTTTCCACGGCGAATGCCTGCGTGGTGCGGGCGAATTCCGTCACCAGCATGATGTTCAGGCCCGTCACGGGCGTCACGCCGGCGATGCCGGGCAGGTCGAGGACCTGGATGATCTGGCCGCGCAGATTGACCACGCCGAGGACGTGATCGGGCGCGCCGGCGACCTTGGTGATCGTCGGCATGGCGACGATCTCGCGAATCTTGAAGACGTTAATGCCGAACAATTCGCTATGTTCGCCATTGGCGTCGCCGCCGAGGCGGAAGAGCAACAGCTCGAATTTGTTCGTGCCCGTAAGGTTGCTGCGCTCGTCGACTTCCTGCTGAACCGATTTCATGTCTCATCCCAGAGAGGTTGATTCTTTTGGGAAATTCTAGACGTGAACCGGCCTTCGGTGTAACGACGAGCTTGAATCTTGGTAACTTTTTGGCGATTCCGTTCCAAAAAACCACACAAGTTTGACGAATTCGTAACGCGGGTGCCGCCCGCCTCACGCGGCCGGCGCCCCCGTCGGCGCCGCATCGACTTCGCGCAGCGCCTGGCGCGCCATCTCGAGGATGCCTTCGTACGATTTCGCCGCCGCGATGAAGCGCCCGTTGTGGCAAAACCCCGCATCCGGCACGCCCGTGACGGCCGCCAGGTCGGCGTCGCGCAGGCCGGCCCAGGCCGCCGGCAGGTCGGCGCGCGCCTCGAAGCTTTCGGCGCTGACGGGCACCGTGTGGATCATGTGGCGCTGCTCGGCCAGGTTGTAGCTGATGACGAACAGGACTTTCGGCATCTCCTTGCGCACGACGGCCGTCCACGGCAGCGCCCCGTTCTTGAGGAACAGCACGCGGCCGCCCTCGAGGACCTCGGCCCGGCGCACCTGCTCAACGGCGAGCAGCGCGCCCACGCGGTACTTGACGGCGTTGATCATCAGGTCGGTGAGGAGGTCCAGCACGCGCCGGAACTGGGCGTCGCGATAGGCTTCCGCGGCGGGGCCGTAGCCCAGCCGCTGCTCGTCCATCCAGTTCGGATTGAAGCCGGACACGATGGCGGACAGCCCGTAGCTGCCGGGCGCGTTGCGGGCCGCTCCGACGTCGGACAGGTCGAGGTATTGCACGACGTCGGCGTCGATCGCATACGCCATCTGCTGCGCGACGTCGTCCGACAGCTTGTAGCCCGCATGGCGCTCGGCCAGCAGCGCGACGCAGCGTGCACCGTGCTCGCGCCACACGAGGCCCGCGCTGGCATACGGCACGCCGCTGACGCGGGCGCCGTCGAAGCCCTTCTGGTGATGGTCGAAGCGGCCCGCGGCCGGGTCCCACACGCCGCCCACGTCGATGGCGACGTCGGCCTTGGCAATTGTAGCCGGGTCGCGCGTGCGCACGAGTTCCGCCTCCGGATACAACAACAACAGGACGGCCACCGCCCACGCATCGTCCGCGTGGAATTTACCGCCATGGGTCACGATCAACATGCTTGCTCCAGTGTGAATGCCCGGCACCGCATCGTTCGCATGCGCGCCACATGCCGGATGATACCGGCTTTGGCGCCAAGGCCGGGCACGCATGTCATGACTTTCAGCCGCGTGCCGCGCCGATGAAGTATTTTTCGAACGCGTCGCGGGGCATCGGCTGGCTCAGGTAATACCCCTGGATCTCGTCGCACCTCAGCAACCGCAACAGGTTCAGCTGCTCGACGGTCTCCACGCCTTCCGCTACGACCCGCAACTTGAGGGCATGCGCCAGGCTGATGATGGTCGACACGAGCGTCAGGTTCTCGGGCTTCTCGGTCATGTCGACGATGAAGCAGCGGTCGATCTTGAGCGTATCCGCGGGCAATTTGAGAAGATAGTTCAGCGAAGAAAAACCGGTCCCGAAGTCGTCGATCGCGATGCGCACGCCCATCGCGCGGATCGCGCTCAACTTCGTGATGCTGTCTTCCGGGTGTGCCATGATGGCACTCTCCGTGATTTCGATCTCCAGCGCGCCATCCACTGCCTGCGTGCCGAGGTCCTGCTTGAAATACTCCATGAAGCGCGGATGCTGCAGCTGCACGGTGGACAGGTTGACGGCCACGCGCACTGGCCGCAGTCCCGTCGCGCGCCAGTGCGCGAGGTCGGTGATCACCTGGCGTATGACCCACCGGCCGATGTCGTGGATCATCGTCGACTCCTCGAGCATCCCGATGAAACGCGCCGGCGTCACCAGGCCGAGTTCGGGACTGCGCCAGCGCAGCAATGCTTCGGCACTGTCGGTCTTGCCCGTCAGAATATCAAGCTTGGGCTGGTAATACAGGTCGAATTCGTCGTGTCCGTAGGCATTGCGCAACTGGTTTTCCAGCGTCATCTTCGACGCGATCTCCTCCGTCATTCTCTGGGTGAAGAAGAGATAACGGGCCGCGCCCGCCTTCGCCTGCTTCAATGCCGCCTCGGCATGGCGAAACAGCGTTTCCGCATCGGTGCCGTCGCCCGGAGAGACGGCGACGCCGACCTTCGCGCCGAGCCGCACGGGCGTGCCGTCGATGTGAAACGCATGTTGCGGGAAGACTGCCGTCATCCGCTCGGCGAAGCGCGCGGCGCGCTCGCCCCGCTCGGCACGGGGCAGGACGACCGCGAACGCGTCGCCGCCGAACCGCGCCAGCAGGTTCGGATCGCCCGTTTCATTCTGGAGCCATTGGGCAACCTGGCGCAACAGGTCGTCGCCGGCCTGCCAGCCATAGTTGTCGTTCAACTGCTTGAAGCGCTCCAGGTTGATCGCGCACACCGCGACTTCTTCCTGCGCCGTGCCCCCCATCCTCACGAATTGCGACACGCGCTCAAAGAACAGCGTCCGGTTGGCGAGTCCGGTCAACTCGTCGTAGTACGCCAGGTAGTTCAGGCGCTGTTCCTTTTCGATGTGGTCCAGGGAAAAAGCGATGTCGCGCGCGATTTCGTCGAGCGCCTTCAGTTCCTGCGGCTGTGCGAGCGCGGCGCGGTCCCCGGCGAAGAAGACCGCGAGGCCGACGCATTTCCCGTCGACCAGGAACGGCAGCACCGCCATCGCGACGAGGCCGTGCTCCGCCGCCAGACGTGCGAGCTGCGGGCTGGCCGAGTGGTCGAGGTGGTCGGCAACGACGACCTTTCCCCCGGCGGCGGCGCGCGCGGTCGCCTCCGCGAACGCCGGGTCGCCGCGCGCCAGCAGCTTGCGCAACGCCTCCGGCAACGCCGCGCCCGAGGGAGCGCACGCTTGCGCGCAGAGGCGGCCCGACACGGCGTCGCGGTCGCAGACGAGCGCGGCGCGGAATTCGCCGACTTCACACGCGATCCGGCTCGTCTCGTGATACAGGTAGTCGCGGTCGTGCGCGTGCACGATCAGCATGTTGATGCTGCTTTGCATCGCATAGACGCGGTTCAGGTAGCGGATCTGGCGCACCGCGTCGATACGCTCGGTGACGTCCGTCAGGCCCACGACGCAGCCGATCAACCGTTCTCCGTCCACCAACGGCGCGGCGTTCAGGATGAAGTGGCGTTGTGCGCCATCCGACGCGAGGATGACGTCGACGTGCCGCATCGGCTTCCCGGCCAGCGCGGCGCCGAGGTCGAAAGCGCCGCCACCCTCGCACGTCAACGGAAACGCCGTGCCGAAGGCCTGCCCGGAAGGGTCCATCGCGCACAATGCCCGGGCCGAATCGCTGATGCGCTCGATCTTCCCGGCGGCATCGCACACGACGATCGCCTCGATCGTCTGGCGCAGGATGGACCGCGCCAGCCGCTCGGCGGCGGCCACCTCCGCGAGCCGCTGGCGCTGCTCGCTGATGTCCGTGACGACGAGGCAGAAGATGGCTTCCTGCTCGCCGCCGAACAGGCGCGCGGCGGACAGGCTGGCCGGCAGCACCCGGCCTCCGGCGCATTTCAGGTCGACCTCGGTGCGCGTCGGCGCGGCGCCCGCGGCGGCGATGGTCGCCTCGAGCGACGCGCGCGAGTCGCCCACCACGTAGTCGCGCAGGAGGCTGCCGATCACCCGCTCCAGCGGCACGCCGAGCATGCGGGCCAGTTGCTGGTTGCAGTACAGGACGACGCCGGCCGGGGACAGCGTGACCGCGCCCTCGCTCATCGACTCGATGAGATGGCGGTAGACGCGGTCGGCCCCTTCCAGCGTATAGATCTGCGCGCCGCGCGTGCCCTCCACCACCACCGCGTCGACCTCCCCGCCGCGGATGGCGCGCAGGACGTCCTCGGCCTCGGCCAGTCGCTGCCGCAGGGCGTCGCGCTCGGCCGCGAGTTCCTCCGTCGACGGAACATGTGCCATCGGGGCCCCTTCGTCAAGCGGCCGGCACCAGGTCGAGCTGCACCAGCACGCGCTCCGTGTCCGACAGGTCGCCGACGACCCGCCGCAGCGGCGCCGGCAGCTGCTTGATCAGCGTGGGCACCGCCACGATCTGGGCATTGCGGGCAAGCTCCGGCTGCTGGCGCACGTCGATCACCTCGAGTTCGTAGCGTCCCTCGAGGTGACTCTTGCAGATCGCGCGCAGGTTCTCGATGGCGCGGCTGGAACGCGGCGTCAGGCCCGTGACGTACAGGCGCAGCACGTAACGGCCCGCGCCGCGCTCGCGCAAGGCCCGCTCGAAAGCCGAGGTGGCGTCCGTCTTGCGTTCGGTCATCGGGCGCCTCCCGGTTGCGCCGACGCCCCGTGCCCCTGGCCGGGCAGCAACTCGAGCCCGACGAGCACGCGCTCCGTGTTGGCCAGGTCGCCGATGATCCTGCGCACCGGCTCGGGCAGCTTGCGCACGAGCGTGGGGATCGCGAGGATCTGGTCCTCCCGGGCACGCTCGGGATGATCGACGAGGTCGATCACCTCGATCGTATATTTGCCCGCCAAATAGGTTTCGCACAGGCGCTTCAGGTTACCGAATGCGGTGATCGACCTGGGCGTCAGGCCGGCCACGTACAGCCGCAGCGTCCAGTGGTCGCGATCGTCCTCGGGAGCGGCGCCCTGCTCGATGGTCATGTCGAACTCCTTGTCGTTCCGCTCGCGGCTGGCCGACCGTACGGCGCCGGGCCGGCACGCGCACCGGCCATCTCGGCCTCGGCCTGCTGCACCGCCAATTCGGCCTGCAGCGCCGCGATATGCGCCTGCGCGGCGGCATGGCGCCGTTCGGCCAGGCGTTGACGCGCGGCCATCGCCTGCATGTCCGCGTAGGCGATGTCGCGTTCCCGGCGCTCGCGCAGCGCCCGCATGCTGCCGGTCTGCAATTCGCCCGACGGGCCTGTGCACGCTTCGCGGATCTCGATGCCGTGTTCCGTCAGGACGAATTCGCGGATCTGGTTCGAGTTGGCCACGCCGCGCGCCTTGAGCACGTGCAGGATACGGTTGCGTTCGGCGCCGACTTCCAGGTCGCGCAGCAGCAGCCAGACGTCCATCAGCGACGCGATGCCGGCGTCGGTCGCTTCCAGCGGCGCGCCGCCCGCCGTCAGGCTGGTGAAGAACGCCGTAATGCCGTGCGTCTTGAACAGGTCGATCAGCGCGATCAACGTCGCCTTGACCTCGTTCGGCGCGCCGAGCGCGCCGAAACCCGTGATCGGGTCGACGACGACGAGTTGCGGCCGGAACTCGGCTACGCCCTTGTGCGCCGCCAACAGGTGCATTTCGAGCCCGCAAAAAGTCGGGCGCTCCGCATGGAACCGCAACAGGCCGTCCCGCTGCGCCGTCTCGAGGTCGATGCCGATCGACCGCATGTTGCGCATGATCTGGCCGGGCGACTCCTCGTACGCGAACCAGAGGCAGCGTTCGCCCCGGCGCCGCCCCGCGTCGACGAAGTGGGCGGCGAGGCTGGACTTGCCGGCACCGGCCGTGCCGGAGACGAGGACGCTGCTGCCGCGAAAGAAGGAGTGGCCGTCCAGCATCGCGTCCAGCGCGGGAACGCCGGAGGACACGCGCTCCGTGCTGGCCGCGTGCGCGAGGCCGAGCGCGGTGAGCGGAAGCAGGGACATGCCCGTGCTGTCGATCAGGAACGGGAATTCCCCGCTCCCGTGCAGCGAGCCGCGGTACTTGACGATGCGCAGGCGCCGCGTGGCCAACTGCCCCTCGATACGGTTGCTCAGGAGAATTACACAGTCGGCGATGTATTCCTCGAGCCCGAAGCGCGACAGATTGTCGCCGCTGCGCTCGGCGGTGGCGATCGTGGTGACGCCCTTGCCTTTCAGCCACTCGAACAGGCGCCGCACTTCGGCGCGCAGCAGCGCGGCGTCGGACAGCGCGGCGAACAGCACTTCGAGGGTGTCGAGCACGACGCGCTTCGCGCCGATGGCGTCGATGGCCGCCTCCAGGCGAACGAACAGACCATCCAGGTCGTAGGCGCCGGCCTCCTCGATCTGGCTGCGATCGATGCGGACGGTATCGACCACGAATTTGCGCGCCTGGGCGAGCGCGTCGAGGTCGAAGCCGAGGGACGCGACGTTGTCGCGCAACTCGGCCGCATCTTCTTCGAACGCCATGAAAACCCCGGGTTCGCCGGATTCCATCGCGCCGCGCAACAGGAATTCCATGGCGAGCAGGGTCTTGCCGCATCCCGGACCGCCGCACACGAGCGTGGCGCGCCCGCGCGGCAGGCCGCCGTACGTGATCGCGTCCAGGCCCTTGATACCGGTCGGACACTTCTCGATGCCTTTCCGCAATCCAGGCGCGGCCTCGATCATGGTCTTTCCACCGTCGACGAATCGGCGCCGCGAGACAGCCGGCGCGCACATGTTGGATTACCTCCAGCACGTTAGAGTGCCCGTCTCACGCATGGTTCAATGGCCGCTTTGCTCAGCGCGCGATCGACACCGCCAGCGTTTCCTTGACCTCTTCCATCACGACGTAGCTCTTGGACTGGCCGCCGTCGGCCACGTGCAGGATCTCGCCCAGCAGCCGGCGGTATTCCGTCATCTCCGGGATGCGCGCCTTGATCAGGTAATCGAAATCGCCCGACACGAGATGGCATTCCATCACTTCCGGAATCGTCAGCATCGCGCGACGGAAGCGCTCGAACGCCTGTTCCGACTTCTGCCTGAGCGTGATCTCCACGAACACCAGCACCTGCAGGCCGAGCGCGCGCGGCGTCACGCGCGCGTGGTAGCCGGCAATGACGCCGTCGCGTTCCATGCGCTTGACCCGCTCGATGCACGGCGTCAGCGACAGGCCGACGCGCTCGGCCAGGTCCTTCATCACGATGCGGCCGTCGTCCTGCAGGATGGAGAGGATGTGCAGGTCGATACGGTCCAGCACACGATTCGAGTCTTTTTGCACGCGCATGATTCTTCACTAAAAAGATTGTCGCAAACAGAAACTATTATGGCAGTCCCACAACTAAAATGAAAACAATTTCTAATTCCTGAAAAACCTTAATTACAAGGGAAGCTATGCGCGTCATCGTACTCGGCAGCGGCGTGGTCGGCGTGACCACCGCTTATTATCTGGCCAGGGCCGGCCACGACGTTACCGTCATCGACCGTCAACCGGGTCCGGCGCTCGAGACCAGCTTCGCCAACGCCGGCCAGATCTCGCCGGGCTACGCGTCGCCCTGGGCGGCGCCGGGCATTCCGCTGAAGGCGTTCAAATGGCTGTTCCAGCGCCACGCGCCGCTGGCGATCCAGCCGGACGGTTCCCTCTTCCAGCTGCAATGGATGTGGGAGATGTTCAAGAACTGCGACGCCGGCCGCTATGCCGTCAACAAGGAACGCATGGTACGCCTGGCCGAATACAGCCGCGATCGCATCCGCGCGCTGCGCGCGGAGACCGGCATCGCGTACGAAGGCCGCCAGCAAGGCACGCTGCAGCTGTTCCGCACGCAGGCCCAGTTCGACGGCGCCGCCAAGGACATCGAGGTGCTGAAGGAAGCCGGCGTCCCGTTCGAGCTGCTGACGCGCGACCAGCTGGGCACCGCCGAACCGGCGCTCGGCCGGGTACGCGACAAACTGGTGGGCGGCCTGCGCCTGCCGAACGACGAGACGGGCGACTGCCAGCTGTTCACGACGCGCCTCGCGCAGATGGCGCGCGAACTCGGCGTGCGCTTCCGGTTCGACACCGCGATCGAGCGCCTCGACATCGTGGGCGGCCAGGTCGCCGGCGTCCACACCGACAAGGGCCGCATGACGGCCGACCGCTACGTGCTGGCGCTGGGCAGCTATTCGCGCCTGCTGCTGCGGGACCAGTTCCGCGTGCCGGTCTATCCGCTCAAGGGCTATTCGATCACCGTGCCGATCGTCGACGCGGCCAGGGCGCCCGTGTCCACGATCCTGGACGAGACGTACAAGATTGCCGTCACCCGCTTCGACGACCGCATCCGCGTGGGCGGCATGGCGGAGATCGCGGGCTACAGCCATGCGCTGAACCCGCGCCGCCGCGCGACGCTGGAACTGGTCGTGAACGACCTGTTCCCGGGCGGCGGCGACGTGTCGCGCGCCACGTTCTGGACGGGCCTGCGGCCCATGACGCCGGACAGCACCCCGATCGTCGGCGCCACGCCGCTCAAGAACCTGTATCTCAACACGGGCCACGGCACGCTGGGCTGGACGATGGCGTGCGGCTCCGCCAGCGTCATCGCGGACCTCGTCAGCGGCAAGGTCCCCGCGATCCACGCCGACGACCTGGCCGTGTTCCGCTACGCCGGCACGCGGCCCGCCCACGTCCGCCTGGAAGCGGCCAAGGCATGAACGCGGCCGTGCAACCTTTCCATGTCGCGCCGGCGTCCCGCGCCGGCGCCGTCCTGACGGTCGACCTGGATGCAGTCGCGGCGAATTACCGCCTGCTGGCCGAACGTGCCGGCCGCGCCGTCGTCGCCGGGGTGATGAAGGCCGACGCGTATGGCCTCGGCATGGCGCGCGTCGCGCCCGCGCTCGCGCGCGCGGGCTGCCGCGTGTTCTTCACGGCCCACGTCGACGAAGGCATCCGCCTGCGCGGCATCGTCCCGGCCGGCAGCGCCATCTACGTGCTGCACGGCCCGCCGCCGGGCAGCGCCGCCGATGTCGTCGCGCACGGCTTGATTCCGGTGCTGAACGATCCGGGCCAGGTGCGCGAGTGGAGCGCGCTGTGCGCCCGTGCCGGTCGCCGCCTGGCCGGCGCCGTGCAGGTCGACAGCGGCATGTCGCGCATGGGCCTTTCTCCCGCCGACCTCGACGCGCTGGGCGATCCGCGCGACTGGCTGGCGGCGTTCGAACCGGTCCTGTTGATGAGCCACCTGGCGTGCGCCGACGTGCCGGACCACCCGATGAACACGCGCCAGCGTACGCGCTTCGACGCCCTCCGCGCCCGATTCCCGGCCATGCCGGCGAGCCTCGCGAATTCGTCCGCCGTCTTCCTCGGCCCGGACTTCCACTACGACCTCGTGCGCCCAGGCGCCGCGCTGTACGGCATCAATCCGCAGCCGGGCCATCCGAACCCGCTGCGCCAGGCCGTGTCGCTCGACGCCCGCATCGTGCAGGTGCGGACGATCCAGGCCGGCGCCGCCGTCGGCTACGGCGCCCGCTACGTGGCCCACGGCACGCGCCGCATCGCCACCATCGCCGTCGGCTACGCGGACGGCTGGCTGCGCGCGCTGTCCGGCCACGGCCACGCCTACGTCGACGGCGTGCGCGTGCCGGTCGCCGGCACCGTGTCGATGGACAGCATCACCCTGGACGTCACCGGCATCCCGGACGCGCGCCTGCAGCCCGGCATGACCGTCGAGCTGATTGGGCCGCACCAGCACGTGGACGCCGTCGCGGCGGAAGCGAACACGATCGGTTACGAGGTGCTGACCCGGCTGGGCAGCCGCTTCGAGCGGCGCTATGTCGGCGGCGGCGGCGACATGTGAGAATCTGCGTATCTCTGGCGGCGGCAAGCTGATATCGTTCCATGACGATCACCCGTTGAAGGATTGCCGCAATGAAGAGCCTGGGCGCCGCCGTCTGCCTGTCCCTGTTGTCCGCCCATGCGCCGGCGTGCCCGATGGCGCAATCCCTGGCCGACCGCTACGGCATTTCGTTCTCCGGTTTTACGACGGCGATTCCGGCCGCCGCGGCCCCCGACACGTCGCATGACGGGCCGTTCGTCCGGGTCGCGCTGCCCGACGACAGTCACGTCGCCGACGGCTTCCGCCACACGGCCGTCGTCGACACCAGGACGCACAAGGCCTGGATTCTCCGCACCGGCGGATTCGTCGGCGTGCATGAGTGGTACGGCCCGGTCGACGCCGGCGACGCGTCGCTGGACGGCTGCGGGCCGGAACCGGCACTCGCGGCGGCGCGGACCGCGCCGCCGCGCCAGCCCTGATGCGCATCCTGCTGACCGGCTCCTCGGGGTGGCTCGGGCGCTTTCTGGCGCCGCTGCTGCTGCGGGCCGGGCACGAGCCGTTCGGACTCGACGTCGCGCCCGGACCGCACACGCAACGGGTCGGCAACGTCGCCGACGCGGCCCTGGTTCGGCAGTTGTTCGCCCAGCACCGCTTCGACGGCGTGATCCATGCGGGCGCCCTGCACAAGCCGGACATCGCGCGCTATCCCCGCCAGGCGTTCGTCGACGTGAACGTCACGGGCACCCTCAACCTGCTGGAAGCGGCGGTCGCGCACGGGGCGAGCCGGTTCGTCTTCACGTCGACCACCTCGCTGATGATCACCGAGGAGATCCGCGCCGAAACCGCGCCCGCCGCCGTGTGGCTGGACGAATCCAGCGGACCGCTGCGGCCCCGCAACATCTACGGCGTGACCAAGCGCGCCGCCGAAGAACTGGCGCGGCTCTTCCACGCGGAGCACGGCCTGCCCGTGGTCGTACTCCGGACGGCCCGCTTTTTTCCCGAAGAGGACGACACGCACCGCGCGCTCTCCGGCGAAAACATGAAGGCCAACGAATTCCTGCATCGCCGCCTCACCGTCGAAGACTGCGCCCGCGCGCACCTCGCCGCGCTCGACCAGGCGCCGGCCATCGGTTTCGGCCTCTACCTCGTGTCCGCGCCGACGCCCTTCGCGCGCGCGGACGCGGCCCGGCTCAAGGCCGATGCGCCGGCGGTCATCGCAGCGCACTTCCCCGACGCCGCCGCGCTCTACGCCGCGCGGGGCTGGACGCTGCCGGCGACCATCGGCCGGGTCTACGATGCCGCCGCCATCGAGCGCGACCTGGGCTTTCGCTGCCGGACCGACTTCGCCGCCGTCCTGGCCGCATTGCGCGAGGGCCGGCCGCTGCCGTTCGAGCACGATCCGGCCTACACGTCGCCCAAGGACGAGGGCCGGTCATGATTCATTTCTTGCGATGGAGCCGACGCGCGTTGACCGGCCTTCCTGCCGCGTACTCGATGAATTCGATATGGTTGATGTCGTAAATCAGCGGAAATCTGACGCGCACCTGCTCGCCGGGCGTGCCGCAGGTGCCCGCGCCGAGCGTCATCAGGTACGTCGGGATGCTGCCCGGGGAGCCGGCCACGAATTTCGTGCCGCGTCCATCCGTGTACACGGTGCCGGGACGTTCCTTGATCAGCACGTAGTCCTGCGCGCAGGCGGGCGCCGGCGGATTGCGCCCGCGCCAGGACAGGGTCGCGTCCTTGATCGTCAGGACGGCGCGGCCGGCCTCGGGCTCGTCCGGCAGCCAGCGTCCGTGGAGCGGCAACGGCGCCGCCAGCAGCGGCGCGGCGCACGCGAGGCCGAGGACGAAGACGAAGAGGCGTGCCCGGCAGCGCGGGCTCAGGTCGGGTTTCATCCCGCCATGATAGCGTGCCCGGCGCGAAGTACAAATCGAGACGATCTCGCGACAAATTTTGGACAGGATCCGGGCTATATTGCCGGGCGACGCAACCCAACGCCAAGGAGTGACACAGCATGCTGAAACATCTCTTCATCGCCGCAGGCGCCGCCTGCCTCCTCGCCGCCTGTGCCCAGACCCCGGCCACCGACGGGCAAAAACTGTCGCGCGAGGACCGCGAGGCGCCGACCGGCAGCATGCTCCCGCGCCGCCACGCGCCCGGCGGCGCCCAGGTGATCAACAAGGACCAGATCGACACCAACCAGATCCTGAATCCCGGCGCCGTCCAGCCGCACGTGAAGCCCTGAGCGGGACCTGTCACAAACGCGCGACCCGTTCCGTCTAATCGATAGGAGGCTGCATCCGGCAGCCTCGTTCAAACGAAAGGAACCATCATGTCGCACGACGCCCGCATCAACCTGTTCAAGCACGCCCCGTCCGCGCTGAAGGCCATGGTCAATCTGTCGCAGACCGTCAAGCAGGGCGCGCTGGGGCCGCGCATCGTCGAGCTGGTCAACCTGCGCGTGTCGCAGCAGAACGGCTGCGGCGTCTGCGTGGACATGCACTGGCGCGACCTGATCAAACAGGGGGCGGACCCGCGCCACCTGAACACCGTGGCCGCCTGGCGCGAATCGCCGTTCTTCAGCGAGCGCGAACGCGCGGCGCTGGCCTGGGCCGACGCCGTCAACGCCCTGCCCCACCGCGACGACACGGACGCCGCCTGGCCGCTGCTCCGCGAGCATTTCAGCGAGTCCGAGATCGCGGAACTGGGCTATGCGATCGCCGTCATCCGCGGCTGGAACGCGATCAACGTGTCGCTGCGCAACCCGATCCCCGTCGAGCCGCCGGCCGGCATGTGATCAACGCACGGCGGCGGGATCGAACAGCGGGTTCTCGATGAGCCCGAGCACGTTGCCGAACGGGTCCTGCAATTCCGCCACATTGATGCCCTCGCCCACCTCCTGGATGGCCGCGTGGACGACGGCCCCCAGCCCGACGATGCGGTCGACCTCGGCCGCGATGTCGTCCACGCCCCAGAACGTGGTGGAGCCGGACGTCCCGGGCGTGCCGTCCGGGACGAGGCCCAGTTCGAAGCCGCCGACGGCGAAGCCGACGTAGAACGGCTGGTCGAAATACGGCGCTACGCCGAACACGTCGGCGAACCAGGCTTTCGCGCGGGCGAGGTCGGCCACGGGATAGGTCACGGTGCGCAGTCCTTTGATCATGGGAGTCTCCTGTCGAAAACCGTCATGATGCCCGGTCCGCGCGTCCCTGGATTGGAAAAATGGAAGATGCCCCGGCCACCATGCAGGAACTTGATAATCTGGCCAGATTTTCCGCACACCATTATTTTCAATGTTACAATGTTTGTATTTACCCGGAAACCAATAGGCCCCCCATGAAACTTTCCACTATCTCAGTCGCCCTGGCCTCCCTGCTGGCAGCGGCATCAGCCCCCGCCGCCGTGATCAATCTGGTCCAGAACGGCAGCTTCGAAGCCAATCCCGTGGCCAACGGCGTCGCGGCCAATTTGTGGAGCATGAACGGCTGGACGGTCGGTGGCAACGCGGTCGAAGTGCGCAACAACGTTGCCGGCACCGCGTCCGACGGCTCGATTTACGTGGAACTGGATACCTTTGCCAACAGCTGGATCAGCCAGACGATCAACACGTCGGCTGCGGCGCCGTACACGGTATCGTTCGACTATTCCCCCCGCGAATTCACCAGCGCCGCGACCAATGGCATCGAAGTGCTGTGGAACGGCCAGGCGCTGGCCACTTACAGCGGCAACAACGGCGGTCCCGGCAACCAATGGCAGCGCTACAGCCTCTCGGTGATGGGCGCGGGCATGTCCTCGAACCTCGAGTTCCGCGCGGTCGGCGCTTCGGACGGTCAGGGCGGCTCGCTCGATAACGTGTCCGTGACAAGCGCCGTGCCCGAACCCGGCACGTTGGCCAGCATCCTGCTGGGCCTCGGCGTGCTGGGCTTCTCGCTGCGCCGGAAATACTGATCTTTCCGGCGCTGTCGATCCGGCTCAGAGCAAACCGTCGATCTGCGCCGACATCTCGGTCCGGGCCGAAGTCACGGCGTTGCCGCGGATCGTCGTCTCCGTGACCGTGTTACCGTCTCCTTGCAACGCCCGGGATGGGTGCGGAAAGGATACGATCGCGCGCTGTAAAGTCGCGTCAAGAGCCGTCCTCGCAAGTATTACGAAATATGTCCGCCGGCCCTGCGGAACGGCAACCTGGCCAGCAGGTCGACGAGCGTGCGCGCATGGCGCCCGTCCGGATCGAGGTCGGGATCGAACACGGTGACCGTCATGCCGGCACAGCGCGGATCGGGCACCAGGCCGGCCACGATCGCCACGAGATCGTCCGGCGCGATGCCCGGCGATCCGGGACTGTCGACGGCGGGCATCACGGCTGCGTCGAGCACGTCGACGTCCAGGTGGACCCAGAAGCGCTGGTCCGGCGCGGCGTCCAGGGTGCGGCGGGTGCGTGCCAGCACGGCCTGCGGTCCGATGTCGTTCGCCGCGAACACGTCGATGCGCTCGATCTCGGTATCGTTCACGTCCGGCCACGCGAACTCGGGCCGCCGCCCATCGCGCTCGCCGATCTGCACGACGTGACGGTCCTGCACGAGGGGCGATGCGACGCCCGGCCACTCCGTCATCAGCGCCTCGCCGCGGCCGGTGGCGAGGGCGAGATCCATGCCGGCCACGGCGCCGAGCATGCTCTCCGGGTCGTAGTTGCCCGGATGGCGGAAGTCGCTGTGGCCGTCCACGTGGACGAGCGACAGCGGCCCGCCGCGCCGCGCGCCCGCCAGGGCCCCCAGCAGGATCGAGCAGTCGCCGCCGACGACGAGTGCGAATTCGCGGCGCGCGCACGCCGGCGCCACGTGGTCGGCCAGCGCCAGGTTGAAGTCGCGCATCGCCCGGCCGTTGCGCAGCCGCGTGTCCGGGTCGGCGCCCGGTTTCCAGACCGGCCGTGCCATCGTGACGGGCGCGCCGGCGCCGACGGCGTCCAGCAGGCCCGCGTCGAACAGGGCGGCCGGCGCGCGCCACGCGCCCGGTTCATGACCGGGGCGCAACGGGCGCAGACCGAGGTTGGAGGGAGCGGCGATGACGATCATGGGCGGGCCTCAAGATAACCGGAACGATTCCGGCGTCGCGTCCGCGAACTGGCGGAACGCGTGGATGAGATGGGATTGGTCGTAGTAGCCGCAGTCGCCGGCCAGGCGCGCCCAGTCGACGGCGTCCGGCTGACGGCGCAAGGCGGCATGCGCGCGGCGGAAGCGGCACACCATGGCGAACGTCTTGGCGGACAAGCCCACGCGTTCGCGGAAGAGCAGCGCCAGGTGCTGGCGCGTGATGCCAAGGTCCGCCGCGAGGTCGTCGATGCGGACGGCGCCGCCGCTCGCTTCCAGCCGCACGACGGCCGCCCGCGCCAGCGCGTCCGCGCGCGCCGGAGCACGCGCGTGCAGGCGCGCGAGCAGCGCCCGTTCGATGATGGCCAGGCGTGCGGCCGGCGTCCGCTCGCGCTCCCACAACGCCTGCGCCAGCGCTTCGGCCTGTGCGCGCGGCCACAGGTCGGCCAGCGCGGGATGGCCGTCCTGCAGCTCGTACAGGGGCAGGTCGAAAAAGGCGCGCGCCGCGCCGGGCAGGAAGCGCACGGCGACCGTCAGCACGGGAACGGCCGCTTCCACGTGATGGGGCCGCGACATCATGCCCGCCACCATGCCCAGCGGCGTACGGTCCTGCCACAGGATATCGATGCAATTGTCGGGCAGGACGCGCGTGCGCACGGGCGCGCCGTCCGGGACGGCGTGGCTCGTCCACAGGCAGGCCACGTGGCCGGCCAGCGCGGGATGCGGCGGGTATTCGCGGTACAGGTGCATGGTGGCGTCAGTATACCCGGCACGGCCGCGCAGCCGAGCGCGAAACCGACGCCGCCCGGCTCACTGCATCGTGTAGGTCTGCAGCGCCGTGTCGACCGCGTAGTTGCGCGCCGTGTCCCAGTACGTGAAGCTGTAGCGCACGACGTCGCCGATCTTGAGGCCGCCCGCGCTGTACGTGTTGGTCGTGCCGTCGAGGCGCATGCGCACGTTCTGCTGGACGCCGTCGTTCACCGTGTAGTGGACGTCGGCCCAGCCGCCCGTCGTCGTCGTGAACTGCAGCGTCGTGGCGGACGTCTGCGTCACGTACGTCGGGCCGGACGGCGGCGGCGGCGTCGTGCTCCCCGAATCCCATACGATGTCGTCGATGGCGAACTGGAAGGCCGACGCCGGCAACTTGTTCGCGTCGCTGGAGATCATGAAGACGTCGAGCAGCGACTGCAGCGCCACCTTGGGCCCGATCAGCGTGGACACGGGAATGCTCGCCTGCGCCCAGTCGCCGTTGCGCACGAGGCCATACGCCGTCGTGTTGGCCGGGAAGTTCACCCAATTCTGGTTCGTGTACGTGTCGCCCACGCCGATGTTGAACGAGACGTTGGCCGGGATCTTGATGCGGAATTTCATGGTCCCGTTGCGGTAATTCGTCAGGTCGCGGGCCTGGCGCGCCTGCACGCCGCCGCCGAACCACTGTCCGGGCGCCGTGTAGTTCCAGGCGATGACGTTCGCGCCCTCGTATGGGGGCGTTTTGCCGGCGCCCGACGACGCGCCGTTCCACAGGAAGATGTCGGAACTCGTGCCCGCCACCAGCTTGTCGTTCACGGGCGTCGTGTCCGTGAACACGCCGAACTTGCCGGCCACCTCCGGGACGGTCTGGTTGCCCAGCTTGACGGCGCCCTTGCCGTCCAGCTGGTAGACGCGGATATAGTCGACGTACATGGTGCCCGGCAGCGGCGCCGTCACCTGGCCGGGCGTCGCGGCGTCCGTGAAATTGCCACCGACCGCGAGATTCAGCAGCAGGTAGAACGGCGCCTGCAGCGACGTCGAGTTCACCGGCAGCGGCGCGTCGTACATGTCGTGCTCGACGCCGTTGTCGATGGTCGTGAAGCGCATCGCGCTCTCCGTCCAGTACAGGCGGTACGTGACGAAGCGGTTCGCGAGCGACGTCGCCGGCACGTACCAGTTCTTCGTCTGCCACGCCGTGGACGCCGCGCAGCTCTCGTTGCCGGGCACGCACGCGGCCTGCTGCCACGTGATCACGTTCGAGCCGACGAAGTTGTTGGCCGGCGGCGATCCGGCCGCCGCGCGCGCCGACGCCTTGTGGCCCATCTCCATGATGTCGATCTCGCCGTTGCGCGGCCACGTCTGCGGGCTCGTGCCCAGCATCCACGCGGCCGGCCACAGGCCCGTCGCCACGTTCGGGGCGCTCATGCGGATCTCGATCATCCCGTATTGGACCTGCACCTTGCCGTGGCTGTCGATCTTCCCGGACGTGAAGACGTTGCTGCCCACGGTCTGGTTCTGGGCGCGGATCGCGAGCGCGCGCGTGCCGGGCTCGAACGGCACGTCGGCGATCGACACGTTGTTCGGGCTGTAGTACTCCAGCTCCTGGTTGCCGTAGCCGCACAGATTGATCTGGCAGCCGTTGCCGTCGGTGGCCGTCCAGCGCGACGCGTCCAGGGACGGACCGTTGAACTCCTCGGACCACAGCAACTGGCCGATGGCCGGGCTGGTGACGCTGGCCCCCGCGTGCACGGCACATGCGAACAGGCCGGCGGCGGCCAGCGCGTGGAAAGCTTTCCATCTCAAACGGGATTTCTGGTTGTCATTAACCACGTCAACTCCTCAGTTTCACTTCGAAGAATGCGGAATCGCCCGTCGGACGGCCCGCGCCAGGCCGGCTCGCATGCCGGTCTTGATGAATTCTTGCCGAGAACGAGAATGGAAAGGTTTCCATTTAGGAAACGGAAATATAGCCGCGTTTGGCCGAATCGTCAAATGAAATCGAGCATGAAGTTGCAATGAGTAGGTCGCTGCTCTGGACATGAAGTCTCAGAACAACGCCCCCTGCCGGCTCGTGAGCCGCGCGAAGCTGTCGTCCAAAAACGGCAGGATGCCGTCCGCGACCGGTTCCAGCTGCCTGGTCAGATAATGTTCGTAATCGATGGGGGTGCGGCGCACGTCCAGCGTGTCGAGCGGTTCCGGGCCCGCCGTCGTCATCACGTAGCGGATCCACCCGCCGTTGCGGTAAGGCGCCGGACGCCCCTGGCGCACGTGGAATTCGTCGGCCGCGCGCGCGGCGCGCACGTGCGGCGGCACGTTGCGCTCGTACTCGGCCAGCGGCCGGCGCAGGCGCTTGCGGTACACGAGCTGGTCGTCGAACTCGCCGCGCAAGGTGGCGGCCACGTAGTCGCGCACGTAATCCTCGTAGGGCTCGCCGCGGAACACGCGGCCGTACAACGCCTGCTGGAAGGTCTGCGCCAGCGGCGTCCAGTCCGTGCGCACCGTCTCCAGGCCCTTGAAGATCACCTCTTCGCTGCCGTCGGCGCGGCGCACGAGGCCCGCGTAGCGCTTCTTGCTGCCCTCTTCCGAACCGCGCACGGTCGGCATCAGGAAGCGGCGGAAGTGCGTCTCGTATTCCAGCTCCAGCGCGCTCTCAAGCCGCAGCTCGGCCTGCAGGTGCGCGCGCCACCAGGCGTTGACGTGGTCGACGAGCGCGCGGCCGATCCGCTCGGCGTCGCGCTCGGCGTGCGCCGCGCCGAGCCAGACGAACGTCGAATCCGTGTCGCCGTAGATCACCCGGTAGCCCTGCGCCTCGATCAACTCGCGCGTGCGGTGCATGATCTCGTGGCCGCGCATCGTGATCGACGATGCGAGGCGCGGGTCGAAGAAGCGGCACCCCGTGGTGCCCAGCACCCCGTACATCGAGTTCATGATGATCTTGAGGGCCTGCGACAGCGGCGCATTGCGGTCGCGCTTGGCGGCCTCGCGGCCCTGCCACACGCGCGTGACGATGCCCGGCAGGCAGTGCTGCGTGCGCGAGAAGCGCGCGCCGCGAAAGCCGGGCACCGTGTCGTCCTCAGGCGCTTCCAGGCCCGCGACGAGGCCCACCGGATCGATCAGGAAGGTACGGATGATCGACGGGTACAGGCTTTTGTAGTCGAGCACGAGGACGGAGTCGTACAGGCCGGAGCGCGAATCCATCACGAAGCCGCCGGGGCTGTCCGCGCCGGGCACGTCGCCGATATTCGGCGCCACCCGCCCGAGCCGGTGCATCAGCGGCATGTAGGCGTGCTCGAACGCGGCGACGGAACCGCCGCTGCGGTCGGCCGCCAGGCCCGTCACGCTGGCCCGCTCCAGCAGGAACGGCATCAGGCCGGACTTTTCGAAGATCCGCGTGACGAGCACGCAGTCCTGCAGGTTGTAGCGGGCCAGCGCCGGCTTGTCCTCGTCGAACATGCGGTCGATTTCCGCCATGCGGTCGTACGGGTTGTCGATGGCCTTGCCCTCGCCCAGCAGGCTTTGCGCCACGTGCTCCAGCGAGAACGACGGGAAGCTCCACGTGGCCGAACGCAGCGCCTCGATGCCGTCGATGACGAGCCGGCCCGCGATCCCGGCGAACCAGTGTTCCTGGCGGCCGCCGTGTTCGCGCCATTCGATGGCGCTGCCGTCGCGCCCGAGACGCAATGGCCGCTGCATCTGCTGCGCATGCTGCTGCAGGACGCGCAGGTCGAACTGCACGGGGTTCCAGCCGATGATGGCGTCGGGGTCGTGGCGGCGGATCCAGTCTTCCAGCCGGTCGAGCAGCTCGCGCCTTGTGGCGCACACGGCGTAGTCGAAATCCAGGCCGGACGCATCGCCGTTCGCGGGGCCCAGCATGTACACCTGGCGCGCGCCGCAGCCCTCCAGCGCGATCGAGCGCAGCTCGCCCTGCATCGTCGTTTCGATGTCGAGCGAGACGGTCGTGAGCATCGGCCGGTAATCCTGGACGGGCGCCAGGCGCGCGTCGGCGAGGAGCAGCGGATCGTGCGCGTCCGGCGTGCCGGCGTACGCGACGGGCGCCGTGATGAAGCGCTCCATCAGATAGCGTTCCGGCGGGCGCACGTCGGCCTCGTAGACGTCGACGCCGTGTTCGCGCAGCCGCTTTTCCAGGCGCAGCAGGTGGCGGTACTGGGTGCAGTACAAGCCGAGCACGGGCCGGTGGCGGAAGTCGCGCAGTGCCAGTTCGCGCAGCTCGGCGCCCCGTTCGCGCTGCAGCAGCAGGCGCGCCGTGTCGCCCTGCTCCGCCGGAATGAACGCGACGGCCGGCTGCGGCGCGAGGCGCACGCGCCGCGGCCCATCTGGCGTCGCCAGCCAGAACTCGACCTCGACGCCCGCGTCCGTATCGCGCCAGTGGCGCGTCAGCAGGAAGCCTTGGGTGTCCATGGCGTCAGCCGTGCGCGAAACGGGCCAGCTCCGCTTCGGTAAAACCGGCCTGGCGGCGCGCGTCGACGTTGAACGGCCCCTTGAGCACGGGCGCCTTGTACTGCACCGTCAGCGCGTCGTACGTCGCCACCGGCTCCAGGCCGCGCTGCGCGCACAGATGAACATACCAGCGGTTGCCGATCTCCACGTGTCCCACCTCGTCGCGCAGCAGCACGTCGAGGATGCGTGCGGCCGCCTCGTCGCCGGCCTGCGCCAGCTTGGCGCGCAGCGGCGGAATCGCGTCCAGGCCGCGCGCTTCCATCGTGCGCGGCACGAGGGCCATGCGCGCGAGGACGTCGCCGCTCGTCTTTTCGACCATCTCCCACAGGCTGTCGTGGCCGGGAAAATCGCCGTAGTCCCAGCCCAGCGCGCGCAGGTGCGCCGCCAGCAGGTTGAAATGATGGGCTTCTTCCGCCGCCACGCGCAGCCAGTCCGTGTAGTAGGCGTCCGGCATGCCGGGGAAGCGCCAGACGGCGTCCAGCGCGAGGTTCACGGCATTGAATTCGATGTGGGCCAGCGCGTGGACGAGCATCGCGCGCCCTTCCTGCGTCGCCATCGAGCGCCGGCCGACGAGGCGCGGCGGCACCAGTGCCGGACGCGCGGGCCGGCCGGGAATTTCGGCGGCGACCGCGTCCAGGCTTGCTGCCGCATCCACCGAGCAGGCGCCGGCGCGGCAGGCGTCGGCCAGCAGCGCGACGCCCTGCGTCTTGGCGACCGGGTCGGTCTCGATCAAACACTCGAGCGCGTGTACGCGCAGCGCCAGGGGGTGCGCCATCGTGGTCCTCTGCGACAAAAGCCGCAAGTTTACCATTCGGCGCCCCCGGGCGCGGGTGCTGCCTACTGCTGCTGGACGGGCGGCGTCGTGCCTTGCGGCGGCTGGTTCGGCGCCTGCATGTCCGACTGGTCCATGCGCGGCGTCGGCAGGCCGCTCGTCTGGCCGTTGCTCGGCGGGACGGTATCCTCCTTGCCGCGAACTTCGCCCGCGCCCGCGCCGGTCGCGCCCGTGCTCGAGCTGCCGTAGGCGGTGGCGCCCGGCTGGACGGGGGTGTCTGGGGTGGAAGGCGTCGTGGCGACGACGCGTTCCGTCACCTCGCCCCGCGGCGCCTCAGCCAGCAGTTGCGGCGCGTGCGCCATGTCGTGCTGGTAGACCTGGCGGGCTTCCTTGAGGCACGTGCTGCGGCTGCCCGACGACTTGCGCTTGCACGCCGTCCGCTGCTCCGCGTAGGCCGCATTGATTTCCTTCTTCAGCGTGGCCATGCGCTGGGACTTCGTCTTGTCGCCCTGCGTCCACCGCGCCGGATCTTTTGCCGCCATCGCGGGCGAACCGGCCGCGCACAGCGCGCACGCCAGCGCGACGCCGCGCAGGAACCATGTTGCTTTGCTCATCTCGACCTCCTGATACCGTAAAAAGGCGACGCCACCGGCGTCTGCCGGGACCCCGCCGGCTCGAAAGAAGGCGGGCACGCGTTCAGTATAGTGCTTGCGAGCGGATGACCTGCGTTCCTTTCCCCTTATCAAATAAACAGCGTAAGTTTCAATCCAGGCAACGCCGCCATACGAATATTTCATAGGTGACGCGAAAAATGGATGGTCTCGGCAGCGCGTTTCCTGCCTAGAATCCGGGGCTTAGTGGCTTGACAATAATTATTCGGAGACGCATTGAAGCAATATTCTTTCGCCCCGGCGGCCCATCCGATGGGCGCCCTTGATCGCGGCGGCAAGCTGGCGACGATCATGGACGCTTTCCTGGAGCGCTGAAACACGCGCAACTCTCTACCGAGATAAACTTATGAATCTGATCTCCCCCCTGGACTCCATCGTCTTTTTGGTCTACTTCGTGGTCGTTGCCGGCTACGGCCTGTGGGTCTACCGCCGCAAGAAGAGTGCGAACACCTCCGCGTCCCACGACTACTTCCTGGCCGAAGGCTCGCTCACGTGGTGGGCCATCGGCGCCTCGCTGATCGCCTCCAACATCTCGGCCGAGCAGTTCATCGGCATGAGCGGCTCGGGCTTCCGCATCGGCATGGCGATTGCCGTGTACGAACTGATGGCCGCCGCCACGCTCGTCATCGTCGCCGTGTTCTTCATGCCCGTGTACCTGAAGAACCGCATCTACACGATGCCCCAGTTCCTCGAACAGCGCTACGGCAAGGCCGTCGCCACGACGATGGCGCTGTTCTGGCTCGGCCTGTACGTCGTCGTCAACTTGACCTCGATCCTGTACCTGGGCGCGCTGGCCATCGGCAGCGTCACCGGCATCGGCGTGTTCCCCTGCATGCTGTTCCTGGCCGTCTTCGCCGCGATCATCACGCTGGGCGGCATGAAGGTCATCGGCTACACGGACGTCATCCAGGTGACCTGCCTCGTCGTCGGCGGCCTCGTGACCACGTGGCTCGCATTGGACCTCGTCGCGAAACTGGGCCAGGGCCACGGCGCCCTGCAAGGCTTCTCGACCCTGTACAACACGACCCGCGACCACTTCGAGATGGTGCTGGGCCGCGACAACAAGAACTACATGGATCTGCCGGGCCTGTCGACGCTGATCGGCGGCATGTGGATCGTGAACCTGAACTACTGGGGCTGCAACCAGTACATCACGCAGCGCGCCCTCGGCGCCGACCTGCCGACCGCGCGCAAGGGCCTGCTGTTCGCCGCGTTCCTGAAACTCCTGATGCCGATGATCGTCGTCATGCCGGGCATCGCCGCGTTCGCGCTGGACCGCGCCGGCGTGCTGGGCGACGCCATGCGCGTCGGCGGCGAACTGAATCCGGACCGCGCCTATCCGACGCTGCTGGCGATGCTCCCGTCGGGCATCAAGGGCATCGCGTTCGCCGCGCTGACGGCCGCCGTCGTCGCGTCGCTGGCCGGCAAGGCCAACTCGATCGCCACCATCTTCACCCTGGACATCTACCAGAAACGCCTGCATCCGAACGTCACCGAACAGAAGATGGTGTGGATCGGCCGCATGACCGTCGTCGTCTCGATGCTGCTGGCGGTCGTGATCGCGCCGATGATGGGCATCGACAAGAAGGGCGGCTTCCAGTACATCCAGGAATACACGGGCTTCGTCTCGCCGGGCATCCTGGCCATGTTCCTGCTGGGCTTCTTCTGGAAAAAGACCACGTCCAGCGCGGCGATGTTCGCGACGATCGGCGGCCTGGTGTTCTCGATCATCCTGAAATTCCTGCCGACGATGATGGACCTGTCGTTCCTCGCACCGATCGGCTTCTCCCACGACAACGGTTCGGGCGTGTACGAGATCCCGTTCCTGGACCGCATGTTCATCGTGTTCTGGCTCGTCGTCGCCGGCATGGTCCTCTTGAGCACCGTGTTCGCGCGCGGCAAGGTCAAGGCGCTGATCGTGGACACCAAGCTGTTCAAGGTCGACGGCGCGTTCGCGCTCGGGTCGGCGGTGATCTGCGTGGCGCTGGCTACCATCTACGGCATGTGGTGGTAATACGTCTGGTGGGCACGGGGTGCCCACCCTACGATGTTTCGGTACGCGGTGCGTCAACGACAAGGTAGCCGTAGGGCGGGCTCCCCGAGCCCGCCAACACCTGAAAGCAGCCTGCGGGCTGCTTTTTCATTCCGGAGATCGGCCGGTAGCGGCGATGCCCCCACCGGTTCGCCATGGCCGGCGACGCGCGCGGCTCGATGGTCGAAATCTATCCGCACACGCTGCCGATCGCGCCCGGAGACGGCGCCGGCATGGCGCGCCCGCTGCCGGACGCGGACCCGCGCCCGTATTCCTGCTTCCACCTGGCCATCGCCACCGAACGCACCGTCGACGAGATCCTCGCGATCGGCGCGCGCGAAGGCTGGCGCGCCGTGCCCTGCTCGCGCGGCGGCGTGTTCGACGTCGTCGAACTGTGGATCGAGAACGGCCTGATGTTCGAAGTGCTCACGCCGGAGATGTAGCACGATTACCAGGCCGGCGTGACCATGGACCTGTGGCGCGTCAACCGCGACGAGGAGCCGGTGCCGGCCTGACGCGCCGGATCTCCGGCACGCCGGGGGCGCGGCCCAGGCGCACGTGATCGAAACTGGCGTCCGCCACGTCGTCCAGCACGACGGGCGGCCGCGCATCCGGCGCCGCCGTCCGCAGGTCGACGTGGTGCACCTCGACGTTGTGCACGTGGCGGCAATACAGGCCGTACGCGGGCGTGACGCCGAACATGCTGGGCTCCGGATAATGGTCCGCCTGCTCGGGCGGCGTCCGCGTTGCATCTGCCTGCGTGCCGCCGCCGCCGTACACGATGGTGATGTTGGACAGCCGCACGTCCTCGACGGGCGCCTTGGGCAGTCCGGCCACGATGCACGCGTACGGCGTATTCGCCTGCGACACGACGACGTTGCCAATATTGATACGGCGGATCGCGCCGACCGGCGTCCCTGCGGGCGCGCGCATGCGCCGGCCCAGGCGGATGAACAGCGGGGCCGTCGTCAGGTCGCGCATGGCGAGGTTGTCGACCGTGACGTCCTCGATGACGGCGCCGTCCACGCTTTCGATGGCGAGTCCCCGGCAATGCTCGAACACGCAGTTCGCAATCGCGATGTTGCGAAAGCCCCCGTTCGACTCCGTGCCCAGCTTGATGCGGCCGCACACGCCCTCTTCGTCCGGCGCCTTGCGCTGCGTGGTGCCGAACGTCCCGTCCAGCAAGGTGCCGAGGTCGAAGCCGGACACCTGGCAGCCCGTGATCGTCACGTGCTCCGTGAAGCGCGCGCGGCCCAGGGCGTAGGAACTCTTCAGGCAGATGGCGTCGTCGTTCGGCGTGTTCACGGCGCAGTCGCTGATGCGCACGTTGCGGCAGCAGTCGATGTCGAAGCCGTCCCGCTCCGTGTCGACGGTGACGTTCGCGATCGCCAGGTTGTCGACGCCCGTCGCCAGCACGGCGAAGTGGCCGCACTTGAGCATCGAGAAGTCGCGCAGCAGGACGTTGCGGCAGTTCTTCAGCGCGATCGCCTTGTTGCCCTTGCCGTCCATCTCCGCGCCGAACGCGCTGGCCGAACGCGTGCGCTCGCCCATCGGGTCCTTGCCGCCCAGCGAAGACGGCATGTCGCCCGCCTTCAGGGGCCGGTTGGCGCCGGGCCCGGTGCGGGTCAGGCCGCGGCCCCAGATGCGGCCGGGTCCGAAAATGGCGACGTCTTCCAGGTCCTCGCCCCAGATCAGCGAATTGTGCCAGTGGCTGTGCCCGAAATCCTGGTAGGCGTCGTACGCGTTCGGTTCGGCCGGATCGTAGCGGCCCGGGTCCCGGGCCGGATCGGCCGCGACGATCACGCTGCCCGCTTCAAGCACCAGCGCGACGCGGCTGTGCAACCGGATCGAAAAGCTCAGGTAGCGGCCCGCCGGAAAGCGCACCGTGCCGCCGCCCGCCGCGCCGGCCGCCGCGATGGCGGCATTGATGGCGTCCGTGTCCAGCGTCGTGCCGTCGCCGCGGGCGCCGAAGGCGCGCACGTCGTAGCCGGCGGGCGGCGCCGCCGCGTGCGCGGGAGCCAGGGTGGAGACGCAGGCGGCTGCGCCCAGGGTCAGCAGGAAACGGCGCCGCGTGGCGGCGGTGTGATCGGATACGGTCGTCATCGAAGTCAGCTCATCGTGCCAGCGGCAACCATACCACCGCCGCGCCGCGCCGTCCGCGCAAGTTGGTGAGCGGTTGAGGGTCATTTCGTTCAATACCGCGCGGCCCGCCGCCGCTATCGTCTGCCGCATCCCTCGACACGAAAGGAAAACGCAGATGAATATGTTCGCCTCGATGGCCGCCTTCGCCCTCGCTACCTCGATCACTCCCGGCCCCGTCAACGTCGTCGCCCTCGGCAGCGGCGCCCGTCACGGCTTCACGGCCAGCCTCGCCCACGTCACCGGCGCCACGGCCGGGTTCTGCCTGCTGCTCGTGCTGGCGGGGTTCGGACTGCACCAGGTGGTGACTGCCTCGCCGCAGGTCACAACCGGCGTACGCTGGGCCGGTGTCGCCTTCCTGCTTACCATGGCGTGGAAGCTGGCCGCCGACGCAGGCGACCTGGATGCCGGCCAGGCCCCGGCACGCCCGTCGATGCTGCAAGGCGCGGCCATGCAGTGGCTCAGTCCCAAGGCCTGGTTGGCCGCGCTGGCGGGCATGGGCACGTACGCGCCGGACGGCGACGCCGCGGCCATCCGCCTGTTCGCGCTCGTGTACTTCGTCGTGTGCTGGGTGTCGGTCGCCGCCTGGGCGTGGGCCGGCAGCCGGCTGCAGGCCTGGCTGCGCACGCCGCGCCGCGTCCGCTTGTTCAACCGCACGATGGCCGGCATGCTCGTGATGAGCGTCGTCTACCTGGCCGCCGTGTGACGGTCAATCGCGGTACTGGCCCGGCGTCGCGGCCGTCATGCGCTTGAAGACGCGCTGGAAATGGGCCTGGTCGGCAAAGCCGACGTCCAGCGCCACCTGCGCGATCGGCGCGCCGTCACGCAGCCGCGCTTTCGCGTACTGGATGCGGCGGTTGGTCTGGTATTCGTGCGGCGCGACGCCGTAGCGCCGCCTGAAGGCGCGGATCAGATAGGAGCCCGACAACTGGGCGGCGTCGCACAGGTCCCGCAGCGGCAGGGCGTGCGCGAAATGCGCGTCGATGTAGTGCGCGACGCGTTCCACCCTGGGCGTGGCGGCGGCGTCCGCGATGCGCCCCGGCGCAAGTTCGCGGTCGAGCAAGGCGACGAAGTCGGCGACGGCGGCCTCGCGTTCGGCCAGGCTACCCTGCCCGTCCGCCAGCATGCCGAACAGCCGCACGCCCGCGTCCACCACGTGCGGCGCGCGCAGCGCGGCCAGGTCGTACGGGCGGAACGCGGTATCCGCGTCCCCGCGCAGGCGCGCCTGGACGCGGCCCAGCCAGGCCGGATCGAGATAGAACATCACGTAGGCCCACGGCGCGTCGCCCACCGGATTGCAACCGTGGACGTCGCCCGGATTGACGACGACGACGGCGCCCTGCTCCACCACTTCCGCGTGCGCGCCGTTCACGTACGTGCTGCGGCCGCCGGTGATCACGCCGATCGAATGCGTCTCGTGCCAGTGGCGCCCGTAGTGCAGGCCGCGCCCGTCCGCCACGCGGCGGGCTTCGATGAACGGCAAGGCGGGGTCGCGCCAGAACGTCTGGCGCGCGGTGTGTCGAGCGGGTCGGGTCATGGTCGCGGGCTGGAAGAACGACGCTTGATTCTACCAGCCGGCGCGATTGCGCGGATCAGCGTTGGCGGCGGCGCAGCGCGCCGATACCGGCGAGGCCCAGCGTCAACAGCGCGATCGATGCGGGTTCCGGTACGGGGTGGGTGTCGGCGACCACGACGTTGTCGAGCAGGCCGTCGGTCGAGAACGTCCAGTTGTGCACGTCGTCCGTGAACGTCAGCGTCGAGAGGCTGCTCGCCGCCGTGAAGTCGAAGGCGAAACCGTGCAGCCACGGGCCGGGCGCGGCGTAGTTCCCGCTGCTCAGCACCGAATGATCCTGGGCCGCGACGGCGACGTCGATCTGCTGCCAGTTGCCGTTGTTGGTGCCGTAGTCGAACGTCACGTGGTACGTATGGCCGGCCAGGGTCGCGAACGATTGCGACAACACGGCGTTCGGCGCCTGTTCGCCCTGGTTGAAGACCGCCATGTACACGCCGTTCGCGGCGGGCGTTCCGCCGCCGAAGTACGGCGCGCCCGCCAGGCCGCCGATACCGGTGATACTCCAACCCGTCAGGCCGGCTTCGAAATCGCCGTTGACGATGACGTTGGCGTTGGCGACGCCGGACAGGCACAGTGCGAGCGCGGCAAGCGCAATCTTGTTCTTCATGAAAATTCCTTATAGATTGGATATTTTCGGAGAAGCAATAATTATGCCTGGACAATATTTCACATTTGAAATCATATGCTTGTGCCATGCCGGCGGGACCGCGCGGCGGCACATGTAAAAAGTGCCGACACCGTGGACGCGGATCAGCCGCGCCAGGCCTGCGCGAAAGCCCGGGCGCGGGCCGCCAGTTCGTCCAGCGTCACGCCGGCCGTGAACAGCTGGCTGCCGATGCCCGCGCCCGTCGCCCCGGCCCCCTTCCACGCGGGAAGTTGTTCGGGCGTCACGCCGCCCACGGGCCACAGCGGCGTCCCGGCGGGCAGCACGGATTTCATCGCCTTGAGGCCGGCGGGGCCGATCGATTCGGCCGGGAACAGCTTCAATGCATGCGCCCCCGCGTCCAGCGCGGCGAACGCCTCCGTCGGCGTGGCGACGCCGGGCGCGCACAGCATGCCGGCCGCGCGCGCGTGCGCGATCGCGGACGGGTTGCAGTTCGGCGCGACGAACAGCCGGCCGCCGGCCGCCGCGACGGCGTCGACGTCGGCCACGCTGAGCATCGTGCCGCCGCCCACGATGGCGTCGGCCGGCGCCATGTCGACGAGGATGCGGATGGCGTCGAGCGCGCCCGGCCGGTTCAGAGGCACTTCGAGCAGGCGCCAGCCGGCGCCGAACAGCACGCGGCCCGTGGCGGCGGCGGCGTCGGGGTCGAGGCCGCGCAGGATGGCGACGAGGGGCAAGTCGGGGAGGTTCATGTCGGGATGCGATCGAGGAAGCGCGCCAGTGCGGCGCAATACACACGGTCCGGATCGAGCCCGGACAGCGTCATGCCATAGTAGCCGGCCGCCCGCGCGTAGCGCTCCTGCAGCGCGGGCGAGCCGATGCAGGTCAGCGGCGCGGCGCCGCCGGCGGCCACGAACTCCGCGCCGACGAGCAGGCCGCTGACGAACGGGCGCGCCCACGCGGCCGGCATCGCACCGGCGACGACGCGGGCGCGCACGCCGAACAAGGCGTTCGACAGCGGCGCGCCGCGGCGGGCCTCGTCGAGACCGGCCACGAAGGCGCCATCGTCGTCCAGGCCGCCGGCCATCAACGGCGCCAGCGTGCCGTGCGCGGACAAGGTCGCGAACAACTCGCCCGTCATGAACGTGGCGATGCGGCGGATGACGCCATCCTGCAGCCGCACCCACTTGCTGTGCGTGCCGGGCAGGACGAACCAGCCGTCGCGCCGGCCCAACGCCACGGCGCCCAGCAACTGGGTCTCTTCGCCGCGCATCACGTCGACGTGGTCGCCGCGTTGCGCATAGCCGGGAACGATCAGGCACGGGCGGCCGGCGCGCGGATCGTCGATGCAGACGAGATGGTCCGGCAGCGCGTCGAGCGGCTCGTCGATGTCGAGATAAGGCACTTCGCGCCAGCCCTGGGCGCTGCCCACCATGCCGGACGCGACGACGGGAACGTCCGGGCCGACGTCCAGCGCGGCCACCAATTGCGCGAACGAGCCCGCGAAATCGGGGCGCGCGGCCAGCATGCCCTGGTCGTCGGCCCGCTCGGCGCGGCAGGAGCCGGCGGCGTCGACGAGATAGGCGCGCCGGTTGCTCGTGCCCCAGTCGATGCCGAGCAGGCGGCGGGAAGAAGTTGGTGCTGGCGTATCCATCCCGCCATGCTACCCGCACGGCGGCGCGGCCGCCCATCGCGTGTGCGCGGCCTGCTATCCGGATTTGATATACGTGACGCGCGCCGTCGGCTTGGGACGCGTGGCGGTCTCGCGCAGCGCACTCAGCATCGCCTCCGCGGCCGGCGACAGCTGATGGTGGCGCCGCGTGATGATGCCGTACACGTCCATGCGCAGATTCAGCTCGTACGGCAGCACGGCCAGCAGGCCGCTGTCCAGATACGGTTTCACCAGCTCCAGCGACATCGGCGCCACCATGTCGCTGCCCAGCAGCAGCGTCGTCACGACCGGGAGTTCGGCCGTCGACACCGTCTCCGCCGGCTGCTCCAGGCCCTGCGTGAGGAACAGCGACGCCATCCGCTCGCGCACCATGCTGCCCGCCGGCGGCACGATCCACGCTTGGCGCGCGAGGTCGGCCAGGTCGAGGCCGCGCGCGGCAAGCAGCGGATGGCCGGCGCGCACGATCAAGCAATGCGGCTCGTCGGTGATGGGTTCGAAATGGAATTCGTCGGCGATGGCGCCGTCCACGACGCGGCCGATGACGATGTCCAGGTCGCCCGCGCGCAGGCGCTCGACGAGCTGCTTGCTGCTGTCCACTTCGATCGACACGTTCAGGCGCGCATGCCGCGCCTTGAGCAGCGTGACGGCGGCCGGCACCAAGGTCGTCGACGGCGTCAGGATCGCGCCCACCGCCACGCGGCCGCGCAGGCCGGACATCAGCTCCATCACTTCCTGGTAGGCGGCATCCATCTCCGCCAGCGACGCGCCGGCGCGGCGGATCAGCACCTTGCCGTACCACGTGGGCTCGACGCCGCGCGGCAGGCGCTCGAACAGCGTGACGCCCAGCGCGTGCTCCAGCTCGCCGAGCAATTTCGATGCGGCCGGCTGCGTCAGGTTCGCGGCCTGGGCCGCCTGCATGATCGATCCATGCCGGCCGAGTTCCACGAGCAGGACGAGATGGCGCGTCTTGAGGTAGGCGCGGACGAAACGGTCGGAACGTGGATCGGACATGGCGGTGCGGCGTGGGCCTTCAAAGTTTCCACAATGATAGTTGCCCATCCGTCCAGGGTCAAACGCTGGACGGTGTGCTGTGTCCGGAACAACACTGACTGGACGGCCCCGACCTTCGACTTGCCGTTTGGGCAATGCTATATTCCATATGCTATGCTCGCCCGACAACCATTGCGCGGTAGCCCGGCCATGAACAATCACGTGGAAGTGCTCAAGGAATACTTCGCTGCGATCAACCGCAACGACATGCACGCCATCACCAGGGACTTCGCTCCCGACATCGTACGGACTGAGCCCGCGGGATTTCCGACGGCGGGCACCTATCGCGGCATCGAGGCCGTGCGCGACAATGTCAGCAGGGGACGCGGCACCTGGGCCGAGGGGACGTGCGAGCCCGAGGGATTCTTCGTCCACGGCGACAAAGTCGTCGTCTACCTGCATGCGTGGGTCCGGTTGAAAAACGCGACGGAATGGACCGGCGGACGATTTGCCGATGGATTTGCATTTCGTGACGGGAAGATCACGGAATATCATTCGTTCGGCGATCGCAACGACGCGCTCGAATGGGCCGGTATCGACAAACCGGGCGGGTAGCCGGCATGCGTCGACAGGGAAAATCGTGACGTTTCTCGTTCAATGCGAGCGCAGATGCGATGAATCGACGGCATTCCCGTCTGCGCTGCGCTTTATTGCGCAAGAAGCGGCTACCGCCGTCGCGATCGGAGAGCTCCATCCGCCACGCCATGCGTTCGAGGTCAACATGGATGGCGAAAGGCTTCATTTACCGGATCGGGTTTACTACGATCGTGACCTGTTGCGTGCGGAAATCAGCAATTCGCAGGGGAGCGCCAAGCTCATCCGCTTGTGCCTGGGGACGCGGCACTACGACGGTCACTTGCGTCAAGAATGCCTGCAGGGCCTGCTCAATAACGGGATCCCTTGGCTCATCCCCTATCTTCTTCAACTTGCCGGCGAGTACGTCGTCGAGATCGCGGAAGACGTCGCCAACGCCATTGTTGGGTGGGATCCCGGCACGCTGCGGGCGTTTGCGATGGAAAATCCGCGCTATCTGGCGACACTTGCGCGGCGGGTGACGAGTTATTGGAATTGCTACCATCGGCGGGCCTATCCTGATCGTCAGGGGTATCCCGGGGCCAGGGTTTTAGCCGTGGTGCGTGCTGCGATGGACTAACCACTCTTGCCGGTGGTGACCGTCTGTGACTTTTGCAGCCCTGCAACGTGCTATGCTTGCCCAATAACGAAGTCCGGCCGAAGGCGGAGCGTCGATCAATCGATTTAACAATGCAAAATGGCCAGACTACGTGACCAAATTTTCCCGGGGAGACACATCAAGATCCCAGTCCTGTTGCTCGGTGTGTTTGCGTGGTGCATTGTCCTGTTTTTTTATGGCGCGGTGATGTACACGGACGCACCGTACAAACCATGTGACAGCGGTAATTACTGCGGCAAAACAGGCCGCCCCCATTCCCGTGAAACGTATGAGGACTGGAAAAGTTGGGAAGGGTTGCTGTTCGCCAGTTGGCCGTTCGGCATGTTGGCGTCTTTCGGCCTGAGCCGCTTGCGGAAACAGCCGCCCGCTTACTAACGTGCGTCATTGCCTGGGCATAGCATGATCGCTTGTCACGATTCGAGGCAGTTGTTAATTCATACAAGAAGCAATAACAGCGTGCAAATGACTACAAAATCAACGGCGGCGTCGCGTACTCAAGCCAAACCAACTCATTTTTGTTTCGCCCTAGTGTGCGCTAGCGCTGTTTGCGCTGCTGCTGGCAGCATTCTCTCTATAACTGAGGGAAGTTACTCCACAGCAGTATGCAACGCATATTTAGCGATAGTAAACGCATCGTTGGCGTCCATAATACATAAGTTGCGGCGCTCCGGACGCTGAGCTGTCGTCGAGAGACTTCCTGACGCCTGAAGGTGGCGATGCGTGCCCGAAAAAAACCTGGATTTACGACAGCATATTTAATAGTCGTGCTGCTCGCGGCCAGCTGGGCAATATACGTGGACGCCACGTTGCTCCACTCCGAGCGCGAGCACCTGTTACCAGATGTGGTGCTGGCAATCGTGACGCTACCTTCGTCTTATTCGCTTGGTCCTCTATTTGAAATTTGGCCAGACTTCTTTTCGCTGCCGTTTGTGCAAGTCGGCTGCATGATCCTCTGCGGCTTGGCGCAAACCTGGTTCATTTGGATTCTTAGTCGACGATTACAGCGATCCACGAAACGAAAATAGCGACAGCGACTGAGGAGCTAGTAACAACGCTCGAACTCAACTGGGGATCTGCTTGCTCAACGACATTTCGCAAAGCAGCCCGTGCCAAACGGCCTCGACCTGAAGGTTTACAATCGCTTGAATATTGAACCAACCAATAGAACAGCCGCGCTTGCGGGGATTTGGACGTCGCTGGGGCTTGCACCATTCGAGGTATGGTTAGAGGCGTCAAAGTTCAGCTCCGCCCTTGCCTACAAGTTGACGTGGCTGTCGTTCGCCGCTGTGTTCTTCGTCCTGCCCGCATTCTTTTTTGTTATTGGCCGCGACACTGCAGGATTCACTCGCCTGTGGATTCTCGACCCTATGGAGCGAGGCAAATATTGGCATGTCGTCAGGAGGATGTTTGTCTGGTTCGTGAGCGCAGGCATAACCGGTCCGCTCATCTCGATCGCCATGAACAACATCCATATTTGTTAAGGGAAATTCGTCGACCGCCAAGATGGCATTGCTCTGGCAAAACTTAAATGGCAGGATGTGATTCCCATCGTTCCAAATCCACCGCATGCTCATGCCGACCCGATACATCCTCGAAGTGTGCGACACCTCCGGCGCGCACAAGCCCATCGCCGCCTTTGAATCCGACGCGCCATTTCACGCGGTTGCAGTCGGCGAGCGTTTCGACGACATCGGCTGGCACCGCCTGGACGGCGTCGGCATCATCGCGTCGCCGGATCGGCCCAAGCGTTACACGGTTCACTCGATCAAACATCTCGTTTACCCGACCGCGAGCGGATTGACCGTCAAATACTGCCTCAACCTGTCGCCCTTCGATGGACCCAGTTCGCCCGTCTGGGGAGACCAGTGACCGATCCCGCCCGCCGAACCTTTCCGCAATGCTCAATACGCGCCATCGCGCCTGACGCGTGACGTCAGCCGGCGAATTATTGGTCAGCCCGCCCCCCGCTCCGGTATCATGCGGAGATGAATCAGATTTCTTTTGTTCCGTTCGTCATCGGTGTCGCCGGCGGAAGCGGCAGCGGCAAGTCGACGGTGACGCAGCAGGTACTGGCGTCGTTCGGCGCCGACATGGTCTCGGTGGTGATGCAGGACGATTACTACCGCGACCAATCCGACCTCACCCCCGAAGTCCGCCGCAAGCAGAATTACGACCATCCGCAGGCCTTCGACTGGCCGCTGCTCGTGCAGCACGTCCAGGCCTTGCGCAACGGCGAAACGATCGCGATGCCGGAGTACGATTTCACGGTCGACAACCGTTCCGATAAAACCATTCCGGTCAAGCCCGCCCCGGTCATCGTGATCGAAGGCCTGTTCGCGTTGTACGACGCGGACTTGCGCGACATGATGTCGCTGAAGATCTTCGTGGACACCGCGCCCGACGTCCGCTTCATTCGCCGCATGCAACGGGATATCGCCGAACGCGGCCGCACGCTGGAGAGCATCGTCGGCCAGTACCTGGACACGGTGCGCCCGATGCACAAGCAATTCATCGAGCCGACCAAGCGTCATGCCGACGTGATCCTGCCCCACGGCGCCAACGACCCGGCCATCGACATCATTACCACCAAGGTGGCGAGCGTCATCGGCCAGTTGCGACAGGGCTGACGGACGTCAGTCGTGGTAGACCTGGCTGCGGCCACCGTCCACCAGCAGATCCGTCGCATTCACGAACCTGGCCTCGTCGCTGGCCAGGAACAGGGCCGCGTTGGCCACGTCCTCCGGCGCGCCGATCCAGCCGCACGGCAGGATCTCGGACTGGCGCCGGCGTTCCGCCTCCGGGTCGGGAAAGGTCGCGAGCCACGCCTCGATCCGCTCGGTCAGGATCAGCCCGGGCGAGATCGAATTCACGCGGACGCCGCGCGCCGCGTATTCCACACCGAGTGAACGGGTCAGGCCGATCAGGCCGTGCTTCGCGACGGGATACGGGAAACAGCCCTTGATCACCTTGTGGCCGTGGACGGACGCGATATTGACGATACTGCCCGCGCCTGCCGCCAGCATCGACGGCAGCACGGCGCGGCAGGCGTTCCACGCGCCTTCCAGGTCGAGCGACAGGCAGCGTCGCCAGCCCTCGGCGTCCAGTTCGAGCGGATCGGCGAACACGTTGACGCCCGCGTTGTTGACGAGGATGTCGATGCGGCCGAAGCGTTCCAGCGTGCGTGCCGCCAGGCGCTCCACGGCGCCCGCGTCCGCGATGTCGGCCTGGACGAACAGGCAGTGCGCGCTGCCGAGTTCTTCGCGCAGCGCCTGTGCGGCGGCGTCTTCCACGTGGCTGTTGATGACCACGCGCGCGCCCTCGCGCACGAAGCGCCGCGCGACGGCCGCGCCGATGCCCATGGTGGAACCGGTGACGATCGCCACCTTCCCTTCGAGTCTTCCGTTCATCTGCTCCTGCCGCTTCCCTGGTGTCGCATGCTTTTATGCATACATCGTACACCATGGACGGGCAGGCTCGCCATCACCACTCGGCCACGCTGCCGTCGGCGTGGCGCCACACGGGATTGCGCCAGTCGGTCGCCTGGCGGTTCGCCTCGATCACACGCTCTTCGTCGATCTCGACGCCGAGGCCGGGCTTGGTCAAGGGCTTGATCCAGCCGCCGTTCAGATGGAAATCGTCCTTGTTCTTCACGTAATCCAGGAGCTCCGCGCCCTGGTTGTAGTGGATGCCCATGCTCTGCTCCTGCAGCACGGCGTTGTGCGCGACGAAGTCGACCTGCAGGCAGGACGCCAGCGCCACCGGTCCGAGCGGACAATGGGGCGCGAAGGCGACGTCGTGCGCCTCCGCCAGCGCCGCGATCTTGACGCATTCCGTGATGCCGCCCGCGTGCGACAGGTCCGGCTGCACGATGGCGAGCCCGCCCCGCGCGAACACGCGCTTGAAGTCGAAGCGCGAGTACATGCGCTCGCCGGCCGCCAGCGGAATCGACGTGGCGTCGGCCAACGCGCGGTAATACTCGTCCTGCTCGGCCAGCACGGGCTCCTCGACGAACAGCGGCCGGTACGGCTCCAGTTCGCGCAGCAGGACCTTCGCCATCGGCGCCGACACGCGGCCGTGGAAATCCACCCCGAACTCGATCTCGAAGCCGAACTTCGACCGCACCTCCGCCACGCGGGCGACGGCCTGGTCGACCTTGCGCGCGCTGTCGACGATGCCCAGTTCCTCGGTGCCGTTCATCTTGAACGTGTCGAAGCCCGCCTCGCGCAGCGCGGCGATGCCGGCGATCAGCTCGGCCGGACGGTCGCCGCCCACCCAGCTGTACGTCTTCATGCGGTCGCGCACCAGGCCGCCCAGCAGTTCGTAGACCGGCTGTCCCAGCACCTTGCCCTTGATGTCCCACAGCGCCTGGTCGATGCCGGCGATGGCGCTCATCAGGATCGGCCCGCCGCGGTAGAAGCCGGCGCGGTACATCGTCTGCCACAAGTCGTTGATCCGGCCCGGATCCTTGCCGACGAGGTAGTCGGACAACTCGTGGACGGCCGCCTCCACGGTGCGCGCGCGCCCTTCGATGACGGGTTCGCCCCAGCCGGTAACGCCCTCGTCGGTCTCGATCTTGAGCAGCATCCAGCGCGGCGGGACGCGGTAGGTGGTGAGTCGGGTGATTTTCATGGCGGCCAGTGTAGCCGTGGTCGCGCCGCCGGATGCATGCGCAATCGTTGGCAAACTATACCGTTACGATATAGACGCCGATCGCTCCCGCGGCGCCTCAGATCTTGAACTCGTCCAGCGACCGTCCGCTGGCCAGCGCCTCCGCGACCCAGCGCGGCTGGCGGCCCCGCCCCGTCCACGTCTGGCCGATGTCGGCCGGATTGCGGTAGCGCGGCAATGCCTTCTTCACCAGCGCGTCGAGCGGGATGCCCGTTTCCGCCGCGAGCGCGTGGATGCGGGCACGCGCCTGCTCGCGCTCGTCGCGGAGGCGGCGCTTGATCTCCTGCTCTATATCGAAATGCAAACCTTTCAGTTCAGCCAAGTCATAACCGCTGAGATCGATCGGCGCCATGGTCGGGAGTCCTTTGCCAGGAGGGTAAGCGAGCCACCATTCTACTATGCCGGCGCGGTGGAATATGTGAACTGCAACGTAGCCGCCACGCCACATTTCGCGCATTCCGAGGCTTTCCGCAGAGAATTGCGTGTTACGATTCATCACCGGCGCCGGCCCCAACCCCCGGCCGCGCCGTCCTTTGCGGCCCCTGCCCCGCCGCCGTTCACGCCACTGGACGGCCAAGCTGATGACCTCGACGATACCCGAAACTTCACGCATCGCGGCACTGGCCGCGCTCGACCTGCTCGACACACAGCCGGAGCCGCGCTTCGACCGTTTCACCCGCCTGGCCGCGCTGACTTTCGGCGTGCCCATCGCGCTCATCTCGCTGGTGGACGAGAAGCGACTATGGTTCAAGTCGCGCTGCGGGCTGGACGTCGAACAGACGGACCGCTCGATCGCCTTCTGCAGCCACACCGTGGCGCAGCGCGAGATGCTCGTCGTCGAAGACACGGCCGCCGACCCGCGCTTCGCCGACAATCCCCTCGTCAAGGGCGAACCGCACATCCGCTTCTACGCGGGCCAGCCGGTTTATTGCGACGGCCAGGCCGTGGGCACGCTGTGCATCGTCGACCGCAACCCGCGCCGCCTCGACGACCGGCAGCGCCGGGCCCTGCGCGACCTGGCCGGCCTCGTCGAGGTGGAACTCAACCAGGCCAGGGTCACGACGACCCGCGTGATGGCCGAACAGGCCCTCAAGTCGCTGAACGCGGAACTGGAGCAACGGGTCGCCCGGCGCACGGCCGAACTGGAAGCGCGCCTCGTGGAACTGTCGGCCGAAGCCGCCCAGCGCAAGGCCGCCGAGATGCTGCTGCGCGACGCGGAAAGCTGGAACCGCACGATCGTCGCGACGTCGTACAGCGCCTTCGTCGGCGCCGATGCGATGGGCCGCATCATCGAATGGAACCCGGCCGCGGAGCGGATCTTCGGCTGGAGCCGGGTCGACGCCGTGGGCCGTCCGCTGTCGGACCTGATCGTGCCCGAAGAACTGCGCGCGGCGCACACGGCTGGCATGCGCCGCTTCATGGCGACGGGCGCGAGCAGGATCGTCGACCGCCAGGTCGAGCTGCCGGCGCTCACCGCGAGCGGCCGCCGCATCACCGTCGAGATGAAAGCCGGCGCCTACGAATGGCAGGGACAGCGCTGCATCGGCGCGTTCATCGACGACGTCTCCGAGCGCAACCGCACCCGCCAGCAGCTCGAGGAAAAGCAGGAATTGCTGGACGCCGTGCTGGAATCGATCGACGTGGCCGTCGTCGCCTGCGATGCGGAAGGCAGCCTCACGCTGTTCAACAAGAAGGCCAGGATGCTGCACGGCCTGGACCGGGAATGCGTCGAATCGCCGGACTGGTCCAGGCATTATTCGCTGTACGAAGCCGACGGACACACACCGCTGCCCACGGACGAAGTCCCGCTGGTGCGCGTGCTGCGCGGCGAAGTGGTGCGCGAACAGGCGATCGCCGTCGCCCCGGCCGGCCGCCCGGCCGCGACCTTGCTGGCGAGCGGCCGCCCGCTGCGCAGCACGAGCGGTCGCGCGCTCGGCGCCGTCGTCGCCATGCATGACATCACCGAACGCAACGCCGCGCGCGAGCAGCTGGAAGCGAGCGAGCGCCGCCTGCGCGCCGTCACGGAAAACCTGCCGGCGCTGATCGGCAAGGTCAACGCGGCCGGCAAGTTCGTGTTCCTGAACGGCCGCGCCGTCCAGTTCTACGGCAAGCGGGCCGAGGACCTGATCGGCCACGACGTGCGCGACGCCTATTCGGAACTCGAATACGCGAAGCTCGAGCCGCACTTGCGCCGCGTGCACGCGGGGCAGCGCAGCACGTTCGAGGACGTCATCGCCGTGAACGGCCGCCAGCTGTACTACCAGTGCGTGTTCGTGCCGCAGCGCGCGCCCGACGGCACGCCGGACGGCTACTACGCGATGGCGTTCGACATGACGGACCGCCGGCTCAGCGAACTGCGCCAGGCCGAGAGCGAGGAGCGGCTGCGCACCATCACCGACAACGTGCCGGTGCTGATCGCCTACCTCGACGCGGACCGCCGCTACGCCTTCGTCAACGCGGTGCACGCGTCCTGGCTGGGCGTGCGGCCGGAACGGGTCATCGGGCTCACCGTCGACCAAGCGTTCGGGCCGGACTATCACGCGGCGCAGTCCAAGGCGCTGGCGCAGGCCTGGCAAGGCAACGCGGCGCAGTGCGAGCACGAGATCGCGCGCAAGGGCCAGACCCGCATCGTCCACTCGACCTTCCTGCCGCAGATGCGCGATGGCCGCGTGGCGGGCGTGTACGTGCTGACGACGGACGCGACCGCGTCGCGCATGCACGAACGCAGCCTGCACGCGCTGGCGCACACGGATGCGCTCACGCAGCTGCCCAACCGGCGCCGCTTCGAGCAGGCCCTGGCCGGCGCCGCCAAGCGCGCGCGCCAGGGCGACCGCGACTGCGCGCTGCTGTACCTGGACGTCGACTTCTTCAAGCAGATCAACGACCGCTACGGCCATGCGACGGGCGACGACGTGCTCGTCGAATTCGCGCGCCGGCTGCGCGCCGGCGTGCGCGCGTCCGACCTCGTCGCGCGCCTGGCCGGCGACGAGTTCACGGTGCTGCTGCACGACGTGCGCAGCGAGGCTGACGTGGAGCGCGTGGCCCGCAAGATCCTGGACGCCGTCGCCGAACCGTTCGAGCTGGCGACGCACGTGCTCAAGGTGGGCACGACGATCGGCGTCGGCATGGCGTCCGGCGGCGCCCTCGACCCGCGCGCGTTGATGGAAACGGCCGACCGCGCGCTGTACGCGGCCAAGAAGGCCGGCCGCCACACGTACGCGATCCTGCACACGGGCGAATACGCCTGAGCGGCCGGCGGGCGCGCCCGCTACATCACGAGGCGGTCGTCGCGCCGCAGCATCTCCTGCAGCCCGTCGCGGGCGACGGCGGCGCTGAAATAATAGCCCTGCATCTGGTCGCAGTCGTGTTCGCGCAGGAACACCAGCTGCTCGTGCGTTTCCACGCCTTCCGCTATCACTTGCAGCTTGAGGTTGTGGCCGAGCGCGATGATGGCGCGCGTGATGACGGCGTGGCCGTCATGGAGGTCGGTGGCGCCGCCGAGGAAGGAGCGGTCGATCTTGATGCAGTCGACGGGGAATTTCTGCAGGTGGCTGAGGCTCGAATAGCCCGTGCCGAAATCGTCGATGGACAGCCGCACGCCCAGGCGCTTGAGCTGGTCGAGCGCCTCGCGCGCCTCGTCCGGATGGTCCATCAGCTGGCTTTCCGTCACCTCCAGTTCCAGCAGGCGGCCGGGCACGCCGTGGCGGGTCAGCGTTTCCCCGAGACGGTGCACGAAGCGGCGCTGGCGCAGCTGGCGCGCCGACAGGTTCACGGCGATCACGAAATCGCTGATGCCCAGCGCGCCGAGCGTGCGCAACGTCGCGCAGGCTTCGTCGAGCACCCATTCGCCCAGCGGCACGATGAGCCCCGTCTGCTCGGCCACGGGGATGAACACGTCCGGCGGAATGATGCCGTCGACCGGGTGCTGCCAGCGCACGAGCGCCTCGGCGCCGACCACCTTGCCGGTCCGCAGGTCGACCTTGGGCTGGTACCCGAGGATCAGCTCACGGTTGCGGATCGCGCGGGCCAGGCTCGCCTCCAGCAGCAGGTGCTGGTGCACGACCCGGTTCAGCTCCTTCGAATAGAGCTGCACGTTGTTGCGGCCGAGCGTCTTGGCGTGGTACATGGCGGCGTCGGCGGCGCGCATGACGTGGTCGACCGTGCGCCCGTCCTGCGGAAACAGGCTGACGCCGATGCTCGTGGCGGGCAGGATTTCCTTGCCGGCCACGTGGATCGGCGCCGACACGCTCTGGCGGATGCGCTCGACGAGGGCCGTCAACTGGGCCACGTCGGACTGCTCGGCGATCACCAGCACGAATTCGTCGCCGCCCAGGCGCGCCACCGTGTCGCCCTCGCGCATGCTGGCGCGCAGCCGGGACGCGACCTCGCGCAGGACCGCGTCGCCCGCCTCGTGGCCGAAGGTGTCGTTGATGTGCTTGAAATTGTCGAGGTCGAGGAATGCCAGCGCGCCCTGCTTGTGGTGGGCGACGGCGGCGTCGATCGCGGCTTTCAGGCATTCCTGGAGCAGGGTCCGGTTGGCCAGGCCGGTGAGTGCGTCGTGGTGGGCCAGGTGCTGCAGCCGGCGCTCGTAGTGCCTGGCCTCGGTGATGTCGCTGATCACCCCGACGAAGTGCGTGACGCCGCCGTCCATGCCGGTCACCGGATCGATGCGCAGGTCGTTCCAGAAAATCTCGCCGTTCTTGCGCCGGTTGCGCATGACGGCGCGCACGCTCTCCCGGCGCGCCAGCGCGTCGCGGATCCGCTGGCGCTCGTCCAGGTCGCAATCCTCGATCCGCATGAACCGCGGATTCTTGCCCTTGACCTCGGCCAGCGTGTAGCCCGTGATCTGTTCGTACGCGGGGTTCACGTACTCGATGACGTTGTCGGCGCCGTCGGCGCAGCACGTGATCACGATGGCGTTCACGCTCGAATACATGGCCCGCTCGCGCACGCGCAGCCCGTGCTCGGCCTGCTTGCGCGCCGTGATGTCCAGCCCCGTGCCGAACACGACCGGCAGGCTGCCCAGGTTCGCCCGCGCGCAGTGGAACAGAAATGCCGTGCGCTTGCCCTGCCGCCCGACGAGCTCCGCCTCGTGCGACGATGAGCCGCGGTTGAACGCCTCCAGGATTTCTTGCACGATCGTCGGCTGGACCGCCGCGTCGAAGAAGTGCTTGACGTTCGACGTCGGCAATTCCTCGCTCGTCATCTCGAGCGCCTCTTCCAGCTGATGATTCCACAGCAACAGATGTCCGCTCTGGTCGATCACGTAAAACACGCAGGGCAATTCCTCGATGATGTCGGCGATGGGCAGGTCCTGGATCAGCGCATAGCGCGTGGGCGCCAGGCCCGAGCGCGGCACGACGATCACGCTGTAGGTGCAGGCCAGGTCGGGATCGAGCGACTGCGGCGCCACCGTCACCCGCACGGGGACGCGGTGGCCGTCGGCGCAGATCAGCTCCCCCGTCGAATCGGCGTTGACCCGGTCGCGGATGCTCGTGACGGCAGCGGTGTCGTCGAAGGCGATGATCGTGTCGAGGCGGCGGTCGCGGATATCCGGCGCGCCGTAGCCCGCCAGCTTTTCGCAGGCGCGGTTCCAGCTCGTGATGGCCCCGTTCGCGTCGACGACGAAGACCGCGAGAGGCAAAGGCGAAAGGTTCACGGGCTCCTCCAGAGAACCTGCCGGGCTTGCTCGGATGTTACGTCCGGCGGGCAAACATGATAGCGCAGTCACGACATCCACGGCGCCATATTTACGCAGCAAGGCGGCGGCGTCCGCCGAGCCTGGTGGCGGTTTTTCGGATTCCGGCGCGCCTTCGTCGGTTAGTTGCAAAACTGTGCCGCTGATTGACGCCGTGCCCGAGGCGGCGGACGTCGAACCGCCCGCCGCACCGATCTCCGTCCGTCAGCGCGCCGCTTGCGGCGCCGCCAGCGCCTCCCCGCCCGCACCCGCATCCGCCGGCGCGCCGGCCGCCGCCTCCGGCACGGCATCCCGCCGCCGCAGCGCATACCGGTTCAGGCCCGCCATGTGGACGCGGCACAGATAGTCTTCCCAGTCGATCTGGCGCGCGTCGACGGGATACAGCTTGCGGCCCTCTTCCCCGAAGCGCGCGGCCAGCGCCAGCAGGCCGGCATTGTGGAAGCGGTAGCGCGGATGCGCGTAGAACGCGAACGTCAGCGCCAGCGTCCGCGTGGTGCGCAGCTTCTCGAGCGCGCGCGTGGCGCCGGGCGCGCCGGCCAGGCGGCGCAGACCATTCCACACGGTCGCGCCCAGCCCGAGGACGCCCAGCACGCAACGGAACGTGCCCTCGCCTACCGTGCGGAAATCGCGTCTGGGTTCGGCATGGAACAGCCGGTCGTAGTGGCGCCAGTTGCGCTTCGCTTCCGTCTGCAGCAGGCGGATCAACTCGCCGAGCGGCAGCGGATTCGTCGACCCGCTGCAGCACTGGTAGATGCGCTGGCGCGGCGCGCCGTACAGCGCCTCCGCGGCCGCCAGCGCGATCGCGTTGGCGACCAGGTCGACGGGGACGATGTCGATGATGCCCGCGCGCCGCGCCGGGAAGAAGCTCGTCTTGCCGCGCGCATAGGCGAGGATGACGGCATCCGCGACCTTGACGCCCTCGATCCAGCCGGGCACCGGATCGCGCAAGGTGCTTTCGATGATGGCCGGCCGCACGATCGTCAGCGTGCGGCCGTGCATGGCGCGCAGCGCGACCTGCTCGCCCAGCCATTTCGTGAACGTGTACGTGTCGTTCCAGCCGTGGCGCTGGGCCTGGGCGATGCCGAGGTCCGTCAGGCGCCGGCGCAGCCGTTCCGGATCGCCGCCGCGCGCGCGCACGCGTTCGATCTTGCGCTGCAGCGACGCGATCAGCGCGTCGACGTCGTACCAGCCGTCGCGGTGGCGCGGGATGGCGCGGCCGTCCGGACCGGCCGGCGCCATCACCTGCTCGCGCATCTCGCCGCGGTTGAAGCCGTTCACGTAGCAGGTCGACACGTGCACCAGCGGCGCGTCCGCGACCCGCGCGAACGCCGTCACGTGAGTCAGGCTGAGCGTGTTGATGGCCAGCGCCTGGTCGAGCGGTTCGCGGAAATCCACGCTGGCCGCCGCGTTCACGACGACGTCCACGTCGCGCGCGAGCGCCGCGAAGCGTTCCGGCGCCAGGCCGAAGTCCGGTGCCGTGATCTCGCCCGTCACGCATTCCACGCGCTCGGCCAGGAAGCGGTCCAGCCAGACCGGCCGCACGGCGCGCAGGTGGTCGAACACGGACGATGCCGCGATCTCGCGCTCGAAGCGCGCGCGGGCGTCGCCGTGCTCGCCGGCGCGGATCAAGAGCACGACCCGCCCCAGGTCGGGCACGGTGCGGATCAGCTTTTCCAGCAAGACCTTCGCGACGAAGCCCGTCGCGCCCGTGAGCAGGATGCGCTTGCCGGCGAAGGCGAAGCGCACGTCCGGCACCGCGGCGGCGGCGTCGTTGATGGATGTCGTCATGGTGTCTCCGTGTGATTGGCTCAGATGATCCGCGTCAGGCGGAACATGGCCGTCATCGCGAGGGCCGGAAGCGCACGCCGGTGGCAGCAATACGTCTTCTCGACCTGCCCCTGGAAGCGCGACTTGGCGAATTCCAGCCCCTTGAAGTTGTACAGGAAGTCCATCCGCTCGCGGATCACGGACAGCGTGGCGCGCAGCACGCGCGACTCCTGCGGTTCGACCTCCGCGGCCAGCATCAGCGGCGTCAGGCCGAGGGCGACGAACGGCACGCCTTCTTCCTGGAAGCGCGCGAGCGCGTGCGCCATCAGCGCGTACCACAGGCCCTGGCGGAAGTTGGCGGACGAGCGCGAGATGTTCGGCACGTAGCCGGCCAGGCGGCCGTCGCGGTAGATCGGATCGAAGAACACGAAGCCGACGGCCTCGCCGTCGCGATAGGCGTAGAAATAGCGCGTGCCTTCGCGGTAGTCGACGATCATCGGCCGGATCAGGAAGCGGATCTCGTTGTTCTTGCAGCGCCGTGTGCGGATCCACGCTTCGGAAATACGGCGCACGTCGTGGTCGAAGCCGCCCTCGCGGATCTCGATGCCGTCCAGCCGCGCGCCGTTGATGGCGGTGCGGATCACCTGCTTGCGGGCGCCGCGCAGCGACCAGCCGGCGAGGTCGATGCGCGCCTCGCTGCCGAACTGCGTGCCGTAATAACCGTGGCGGGCGTGCAGGTGGTCGACGACCTGCTTTCCCACCTGGACGAAGATGGCGTCCGGATGGCGGTCGAGGAAGGCGTCGAGCATCGCGTTCGCAAGGTGCGGCGGGCACACGGGTTCGCCCAGCGCGAACCGCATGCCCCAGTATTTCGCGTACGCGATGTAGCCGGCGCCGGGCACCTCGAAGTACGACATCCCCGGCTGCATGGTGCAGAACGACAGCGCGTGGCTGCCGGACTGGCGCAGGCAGGCGGCGCGCCTGGCCGTATCGTGATGGGACAGGTCGGCGGCGATGCGCCGCTCCAGCGCGGCGGCTTGTTGGCTCATGTGGGCTCCGGTTGGATTCGATGGACGTGCGCGCCCGCGCGGCCCGGCGCGGCCGCGGCGATGCTGCGCGTCGGAACGGCGTCTCAGGCCGGCTTGCGGCCCAGGACGGACCAGTAGCAGTCGAGCAGCAGCAGCTTGTAGTGCTTCTGTTCGCTGACCTGGAGGCCGAACTTCCTCATCCACGCCGGATAGTCGTAGATGTTGTGGAAGGCGTTTCCGGCGAATAGCCAGAAGAAGCCGACGGCCCCGTACCAGTACAGGGTCTTGAACGCGCGGCTGAACACATTCCCGGTCGGGAACGAGAAATCGCCGACGACGATGTGCGCGCCCGGGCGGCCCAGGCGGATCAGGTGCGCCAGCACGCGCAGCATCATGTCCTGGTCGAACACGTTCAGGAAGAAGTTCGCGACCACCATGTCGTACTGCTCGAACTCCTCGACGAGCATGATGTCGCTGTGCACCTGGCGGATGCGCACGACGACGCCTTCGCGCTCGAGGTTCGCCTGGAATTTCTTCAGCATCGTGGCCGACAGGTCGACCACCGTGACGTCGGCGCCGAGGCGCGCCGCATGGACCGCGTCGCGGCCGTGGCCGACGCCGGCGAACAGCACCCGGTCGCCCGGCCGCAGCTTGTCCAGCATCGCGACCTTGCAGCGATGGATCGATTTGCCGCTGTAGAAAGCGCTGAGCCAGTCGTAGATCGGCCCTACGAGCTTGTACTTGTCTTTCATGTCTCCCCTTCCGGTCTTTCCGACCTTCGTGTTATCTCCTCTTGGCCCGCGTCCACGTTGCATGAACGGCAAGCACCATTAGAGTAATGGAAAGCGCCTGCCCGCCAGCGTGCGGCGCCTTGTCCCTGCGAGCCAAAACACTGGCTTTGCGGGTCACACCGTCAATACGATCCGCTCAACGCGCTGACTAAATGCCGCGCGCCGCCGCCCGTTCGTTGACACCCGCGCCGCTCCCGCTCGATACTCGGCGGGTAACATCCCGCGATCCCTCAACCGCCGCAACCCGAACGAACGATGAACCTTCCCATGCACCTCCGCCTGTCGCTGTTCGCCCTCGCCGCCGCCACGGCCACCGCCGCCACCGCCGCCGAGCGCCTGACCATCACCGTCACCCAGGACCTGTCCATCGCGCGCCCTTCCGAGACCATTACCGTGCCGTGGAAGAGCGTCAACGACGCGCTGCCGCATGCCGGCGTCCAGCACATCGTCGTCAGGGACGCGGCCGGGCACGTGCTGCCGTACCAGGTGACGAACGTGGCGCCGGAGGCGAAGGACCCGCAGCGCATCGGCGTGGCCTACGGCGAATTGCTGTTCCAGCACGACTTCGCGCCCGGCGAAAAGCGCGCCACGTTCACCGTCGAGAAGCTTGATGCCGTCGTGCCGCCGTTCCCGGCCAAGGTCTCGGCCCGCATCGTGCCCGAGCGCCTGGACGACTTCGCGTGGGAAAACGACAAGATCGCGCACCGCACCTACGGCCCCGCCCTCGCCGCCCCGGCGCCGGCCGGCTCCGACAAGGAAGTGCTCAAGACGAGCGGCCTGGATATCTGGTTCAAGCGCGTGCCCTATCCGATCGTCGACCGCTGGTACAACGTCGGCCACGACCACTACCACCACGACGAGGGCGAAGGCCTCGACATGTACAACGTCGGCACCACGCTGGGCGCCGGCGGCACGGGCATCTGGTCCGGCGGGAAGCTCTGGTCGGGCATCAACTTCACGCACTGGAAGGTCCTGGCCAATGGCCCACTGCGCGCCATCTTCGAGCTGACGTACGACGGCTGGGACGCCGCCGGCACGCAAGTCGCCGAGGTCAAGCGCTTCACGGTGGACGCGGGCCACTACTTCGACCGCATCGACAGCACGTTCACGTTCGCCGGCGGCCGTCCGCTGACGGTGGCCGTGGGCCTGAACAAGGAACCGGCCGACAAGGGCGAGGACGCCAAGTCCACGCTCACCGAGGACAAGGCGTCGAAAGCCCTCGTGCAATGGGTCGCGCAAAAGACCATGGGCGACTTCGGCGTCGCCGTGATCGTGCCGGCCGCCGGCACGCCGGCCTACGGCGCGGATGCCCGCAACGCGTTCATGCTGGCCCCGGCCACGTCCGGCCGACCGCTGCGCTACTACGTCGGCGCCGCGTGGACGCGCGCCGGCGAGATCACGTCCGCGCAGCAGTGGAAACGCTACGTTGCCGACGAGGCGGCGCGTGTCGCGTCGCCCGTGCACGTCAGCCTGTCCACGCGCTGACGATGGACGGCGCCACACGGGGTTTCACGCGCCGCGACTTCTTCCGCGCCACGACACTGGCGGCCGCGCTGCCGCTGGGCCATCCTTCAGCTGCCGCCCCCGCCGCACCGTCTGCCGCCACCGCGCCGGCCGACGGCGCCGACGTGTCCTGGCTGGAAGGCCGCCCGGACGGCAGCGCCGGCGCCACGTTCGGCGTGCCGTGGCCGCGCGGCGCGTTCCCCAAGGACCAGCCGTTCGCCGTCGAGGGCGCGTCCGGCGACGTGCCGGCGCAAACCTGGCCGCTCGCGTTCTGGCCGGACGGTTCGCTGAAATGGACGGCCCATGCGCTGGGCAGCGATGCCCATCCGGACGCCGCCCTGCGCGTGCGCCCGGGCACGTCGCGCGCCCGCGCCCAGCACCACGTCACCGTGCGGCGCGGGCCCGACGGCGTCGTCGCCGTGGACACGGGCGTGATCGAATGCGCCGTGCCGCCGCGCGGGCCCGTGCTCGTGCGGACCATTCGCCGCGCGGGAGGCGACATCGCGCGCGACGTGCGCCTCGTCGCGCTGTGCGACGACGCGCCGGAAGGCAGCACGCGCCGCGCCGAATTCCAGAGCGACGTCGAACGCGTGACGGTGGAGCAGGAAGGCTTGGTGCGCAGCGTCGTCAAGGTGGAAGGCCGGCACCGCAACCGGGAGCGCGGCTGGCTGCCGTTCACCGTCCGCCTGTATTTTTACGCCGGCGCCGAATCCGTGCGCATCATGCACACCTTCGTCTTCGACGGCGACGAGCACCGGGATTTCGTGCGCGGCATCGGTCTTTCGTTCGACGTGCCCATGCGCGACGAACTCCACGACCGCCACGTGCGCTTCGCCGGCGAGAACGGTGGCCTGTGGGCGGAAGGCGTGCGCAACCTGACGGGCCTGCGGCGCGATCCCGGCGCCGACGTGCGTCGCGCCCAGCTGGCGGGCGAGCGCTGCCCGCCCGCGTCGGACCGGGTACGCCCGCTGCTGCACCTCGTGCCGGCGTGGGGCGACGTGTCGCTGTCCCAGCTTTCCGCCGACGGCTTCCGCATCCGCAAGCGCACCAAGGCCGGCTGCGGGTGGATCGAGGCCGCATGGGGCCGGCGCGCGCCGGGCTGCGGTTATGTGGGCGGCGTCTCGGGCGGCGTCGCGTTCGGCCTGCGCGACTTCTGGCAGCGCCACCCGACGCAGCTGGACATCCGCGACGCCCACACGGACACCGCGCGCGCCACGGTCTGGATGTGGTCCCCGGACGCGCCCGCGATGGACCTGCGCTTCTACCACGACGGCATGGGCATGGCCACCCATGCGCAGGAATTGCAGGGTCTCGACATCACGTACGAGGACTACGAAAAGGGCTTCGGCACGCCGGTGGGCGTCGCGCGCAGCAGCGAGATCACCTTGTGGGCGTTCGAGGCGACGCCGCCGCGCGAGCACCTCGTGCGCATCGCGCAAGCGGTGCAGACCCCGCCGCAGCTGGTGCCCGCGCCCGCGCACATGCTGGCGACCGAGGTGTTCGGGACGCTGTGGTCGCTGCCCGACCGGACCACGCCCGCCCGCGCCGCCATCGAGGACCAGCTGGACGCCCGCTTCGCGTTCTACCGCAACGAGGTCGAACAGCGCCATTGGTACGGGTTCTGGGACTACGGCGACATCCGCCACACCTACGACGCCGACCGCCACGAGTGGCGCTACGACGTGGGCGGCTTCGCCTGGGACAATTCGGAACTGTCGCCCGACCTGTGGCTGTGGTACTCGTTCCTGCGCACCGGCCGCGCCGACGTCTTCCGCATGGGCGAGGCGATGGAGCGCCACACGAGCGAGGTCGATACCTATCATGCCGGCCGCTTCGCCGGCCTCGGTTCGCGCCACAACGTGCAGCACTGGGGCTGCAGCGCCAAGCAGGTGCGCATCAGCACGGCCGTCTACAAGCGTTTCTACTACTACCTGACGGGCGACGAGCGCATCGGCGACATCCTGCGCGAAGTGCTGGAGGCGGACCGCAAGCTGGACGCCGTGGACCCGGTGCGCAAGCTGGCGAACCAGCCGCCCAAGGGCCCGTATCCGGCGCGAATCAGCTTCGGCACGGACTGGGCATCGCTCGTCGCGAACTGGCTCACGGAATGGGAGCGCAGCGGCAGCACGCATTACCGCGACAAGATCCTGACCGGCATGCGCGACATCGCCGCCATGCCGCACGGCTTCTTCAACGGCGACCGCATGGGCTACGAGCCGGACACCGGCCACCTGCACAATATGATCGGCAACGGCGTGAAGGCGCTGCACCTGAACGCCGTGTTCGGCGCCGTCGAGATCTTCGACGAATTGATCCGCCTGACGGGCGACCGGGCGTTCGAGGCGGCGTGGCTGGATTACTGCGAGCTGTTCAACGCGCCCGAGGACGAACAGCGCCGGCGCCTCGGCAAGCCGCACGGCGCCACGCACGCGCTGTACGTGGGCCACTCGCGCCTGACCGCATACGCCGCCTGGAAGCGGCACGACCCCGCGCTGGCCCGCCGCGCCTGGCGCGAGTTCGCCGGCGAGCACGCGCCGCGGCCGTTCCGCACGGTCCACGTGGCGGGGCCGGACGTCCTGAACCCCGTCGACGAAGTCCCGTGGGCCAGCACCAACGAGACGGCGCAATGGGGACTGGCCGCCATCCAGAACCTGGCGCTGATCGGCGCCGCACTGCCCCGCACTTGAAACCTGTTCCAGTAGGGTGGGGTGATTGATGCCGGCGGCATCAATCACGTGCCCACCATGCGTTCGTGGACCGGCTTGCGTTTGGTGGGCACAGAGGTGCCCACCCTACTGGCATACTCTGTTAGGAGAATAGTTTGCGTCCCTGCTCTTTCATCGCTGCGGCCTTCCTGGCCGTTCCCGCCAGCGCGGCGACCTATTACGTGGCCCCCACCGGGAGCGACACGGCCGCCGGCACCTTGGGCGCGCCGTGGCAGTCGTTCGCCCACGCGCAGGCCGTCGCGCAGCCCGGCGACACCGTGTATTTCCGCGGCGGCCGCTACGTCTACACGCATGCGACGGCGGCCTGCGCATCGCGCCGCGCGGCCGTCGCCGCCATCGTCCTCGACAAGAGCGGCACGGAGGCGCAGCCGATCCGCTACTGGGCGTATCCGGGCGAGACGCCCGTGTTCGATTTCGCCGCGATGAAGGACGATTGCCGCATCAAGGGCATCGAAGTCGTCGCCGACTGGATCCGCCTGAAAGGCCTGGAGATCACCGGTGCGCCGCAGCAGCCGGACAATCGGCTGAACCACGAATCGTGGGGCGTGTGGATCAAGGCGAACCACGACGTGTTCGAGCAACTGAACCTGCACCACAACATGGGACCCGGGCTGTTCATCAAGGACGGCGGCTGGAACCTCGTGCTGAACAGCGATTCGCACCACAACTACGACCCGTACACGTCGAACGGCGCGGGCCAGAGCGCGGACGGCTTCGGCGCCCACGTCAGCGCCGGCCACCCGGGCAACGTGTTCCGCGGCTGCCGCGCGTGGGCGAACTCGGACGACGGCTTCGACCTGATCAACGCCTACTCCCCGGTGACGATCGAGTCTTCGTGGGCCTGGCAGCAAGGCTATCTGCCCGGCACGCACACGCCGCTGGCCGCGGGCAACGGCAACGGCATCAAGGCGGGCGGCTACAGCGGCAGGTACGTGCCGAACGGCGTCGAGCACGTCGTGCGCTTTTCCGTCGCCTTCGACAACAAGGTGTCCGGCTTCTATGCGAACCACCACCCGCTGGCGCTGGACTTCACCGGCAACACGGCGTTCGGCAATGCCGTCGACTTCAACATGCTGGGCATCGCGCCGGACGGCAGTCCGGTCTACCTGGGCCGGCTGCGCAACAACCTCGCCTACCCGTCGGCGGCCAAGGTCAAGATCGGCGCCAGCGACAGCGCGGCCAATTCCTGGGACCTGGGCCTGGCGCTCTCTCCGGCGGACTTCGACAGCGTGGCGGCCGCCGGCTGGGACGCCCCCCGCAAGCCGGACGGCAGCCTGCCCGACGTCCCCATGTTCCACCCCAGCGCGGCCAGCGCCGTCGTCGACAAGGGCGTCGACATTGGGCTACCCTACCGGGGCAAGGCGCCGGACCTGGGCGCGTTCGAGCGCTGAACCTCCATCGACCATGAGACACATGAATCCATCCTTCCGCGGCGCCGCCGGCGCCCTCCTCCTTGCCGCCTGCGCGGCCCAGGCCCACGCGGCCGGCGCGTGGCAATTCGCTTTCGGTCCCGGCAAGGCGCCGGCCGGCTACACGCAGGTCGACACCGACTACACGCCCGCGCGCGGCTACGGCTTCGAGCCGGGCGGCCGGCCGGACGGCGTCCATCCTTATTACTTTTCCGTCGATCTCCCGGACGGCAATTACGCGGTGACCGTCACGCTGGGCGACGACAAGGCGGCCGCCACGACGACTGTGAAAGCGGAACTGCGCCGCCTGATGCTGGAAAACGTCGGCACCCGGCCGGGCGAGACGATCACGAAGACCTTCGACGTCAACGTGCGCACGCCCGCGATCGCGGCGGCGAACGGCATCGCGGCCGGGCAGGTAAAACTGAAGGCGCCGCGCGAGACGGTCACGGAAGCGTGGGCCTGGGACCGGCGCCTGACCCTGGAAATCAACGGCGCGCACCCGGCCGTGCGCACGATCGCGATCGCACCCGTCGACGTACCGACGTTGTTCCTGCTGGGCGATTCGACTGTCTGCGACCAGCCGGCGGAACCCTACGACAGCTGGGGCCAGATGCTGCCGCGCTTCTTCAAGCCCGGCATCGCCGTCGCCAACCACGGCGAATCCGGAGAGACTTACCGCGACTCGCTCGCGCGCCGCCGCCTCGACAAGATCCTCAGCGTGATGAAGCCGGGCGACACGGTCGTCATGCAGTTCGGCCACAACGACCAGAAGCAGATCAAGACCGGCAAGGGCGGCCCGTTCACGACCTACAAGGCGGAGATCAAGGCCCACGTGGACGCCATCCGTGCGCACGGCGGACTGCCCGTGATCGTGTCGCCGATGGAGCGCCGCGGCTTCGACGCGAACGGCCACGTCATCCCGTCATTGAAGGATTACGCGGAGGCCGCGCGCCAGTCCGCGCGCGAACTGGACGTGCCGTTCGTCGACCTGAACACGATGAGCAAGGCGTTCTACGAAGCGCTCGGGCCGGAAGGGTCGAAGGCCGCGTTCGCGCTGCCGGCGCCGGGCCGGCTGGACAACACGCACCACGACAATTACGGCGCCTACGAACTGGCCAAGGCCGTCGTGCTGGGCCTCGCGCAGGCGCGCGTGCCGGCGGCGCGGTTCATCGTCGACGGCTTCACGTTCGACCCCGCGCATCCCGATCCGGTCGCGGCCTTCGCCGTGGCGGCGAGCCCGCACCATACCGAACAACGCCCGCTGGGCGACGAGGCGCACAAATGAAGCGGCGCGCGGCATTGGCCGCCATCGCCGCCGGCGCGCTGGCCGGCTGCGCGACCGTCGCGCCGTCCCGCGACGCGTACGTGTTCGCCTACTTCATCGGCAACGGCGAGGACGGCCTGCACCTGGCCGGCAGCCGCGACGGCTACCATTGGGAAGCGTTGAACGGCGGCCGCAGCTTCCTCGCGCCCGAAGTCGGCAAGGCGAAACTGATGCGCGACCCATGCATCCTGCGCGGCCCGGACGGCATCTACCGCATGGTGTGGACGAGCGGCTGGAACGAAGGCGGCATCGGCTACGCGTCCTCGCCCGACCTCGTGCACTGGTCGCCCCAGCGCGAACTGCCCGTGATGGCGCACGAGCCGACCGCACTCAACGCATGGGCGCCGGAAATCGCGTGGGACGAGAAGCGCGGCGAATACCTGATCTTCTGGTCGTCGACGATCCCCGGCCGCTTCCCGCAATCCGACGCGGCCGGCGACGCCGCAGGCACGAACAAATACAACCACCGCATCTACGCGACGACGACGCGCGACTTCGCGACCTTCACGCCCACGCGCCTGTTCTACGACCCCGGCTTTTCCGTCATCGACGCGACCTTCGTGCGCACGACGCGGGGCGACTGGCTGCTCGTGAAGGACGAGACGCGCCACCCGCCGCGCAAATACCTGCAGCTGGCGCGGGCGGCCAGCCTGCAGGGCCCGTTCGCGCCGCTGGGCGCCCCGATCACGCCTGCCGGGCTGTGGACGGAAGGTCCGACGGCGCTGCAGGTGGGCGACGACGTCATCGTGTACTACGACGCCTACATGACGAAACACTACGGCGCGCTGCGTTCGCGCGATCTCGTGCATTGGGAAGACGTGACCGCCAGCATGCATTTCCCCGATGAAGGCACGGCGCGGCGCATGCGGCACGGCACGGCGCTGCGGGTGTCCGCGGGAATCCTCGACGCGTTGCCACGACGGTAATCGAGGGAAGCTGCTTGTAAGAGCCAGACTACAGCCTCGTTTGAGCGCGGGCAACGGTGCGCGGGAAGCTTGACAGTTGGAGTAACCTCGGTCGCTCCACGTCGTGATCCCGGAGGCGAACCGTGTCAATTGACCCATCACAACTCAATCAGGAGAACGAGGAACTGTTCAAGATCCCCGTTGTCCGCGAGGAGGCGTGGGTCGAGAAACGGATCGTCGACTCGGGGCGCGGCGTACGCATCCACAAGACCGTCGCCGAACACCCCTGCCGGATCGACGAAAGCCTGATGCACGACGACGTCCAGGTCAACCACGTGCCGGTGGACCGCATCGTCCCGCTGGACCAGGCGCCCGCGACCCGCTACGAAGGGGATACGCTCGTGGTCCCGATCCTTGAAGAAGTGCTGGTCGTCGAACGGCGCCTGCGCATCAAGGAAGAGCTCCACATCACCCGCACCCGCCGCGAGGAACGCCACGTCGACACCGTCATGCTCAAGTCCGAGCAGGTCGGCGTGGAGCGCTTCGACGAGCACGGCGACACATCAACCACGTGACAATCACTGGAGGACGCATCATGCAACATACCCTAGTCGCGGTTTTCGACAACCGCAGCGATGCCCAGAACGCGCTGGACGAACTGCTGGCGTCAGGCTTCACACGCGAGAACGTCAACGTGTCCAGCGCCGACCTGTCCGGCACCACCGCCGGCACAATCGCCGGCACGACCACCGACACGACGACCCGCACCACCCATGAGGAAGGCGTCGGCGCCTCGATCAAGCACTTCTTCGAGAACCTGTTCGGCACCGACCACGACGAACACGCCATCCGCTATTCGAACGCCGTCACGGCCGGCCAGCACGTGCTGACCCTGACGACCGACTCCGAGCCCGAGGTCGAGCGCGCGGCCGACCTGATCGAGCGCTTCGGCCCCATCGACATCGACGAGCGCCACGACCTGACGGGCAATGCCGCCACGCTGGGCGCGGGCGCCTACCAGCCGTCCACGTCGCAGGCGACGGCGGGCACGATGCAGTCCGGGACGCAAAGCGGCAGCATGTCGGGCAACCTGTCCGACACGCGCGCCGACCTGCGCACCGATTCGCTGCAGCGCGACACGGCCGTCGACAGGACCATCGACAAGACCGGCAAGGCCGCGATCCCCGTCCTGCAGGAAGAGGTCCGGATCGGCAAGCGCGTGGTCGAACGGGGCGGCGTGCGCGTGTTCTCGCGCGTCGTCGAGACGCCCGTGAACGAAACGGTGGCGCTGCGCGAGGAACACGTCAGCGTGGAACGCCACCCGGTCGACCAGCCGGTCAATCCGGCCGATGCCGCCGCGTTCAAGGACAAGACGATCGAGCTGCGCGAAACGGCCGAGGAAGCCGTCGTGCAGAAGTCCGCCCGCGTGGTGGAGGAAGTCGTCGTCGGCAAGGAAGTCAGCCAGCGCCAGCAAAACGTCAAGGACACGGTGCGCCACACGGAAGTCGAGGTCCAGCCGCTGCAGGGCACGGCCGACGACGACGCGTACTACCGCCAGGACTGGCAGACGAATTACGCACGCCTGGGCGGCACCTACGACGACTACGCGCCGGCCTACCGCTACGGCTACGAGATGCGCCGCAACGCCCGCTACCAGGGCCGCGACTGGGACGACGTCGAGTCCGACCTGCGCAGCGACTGGGATACGCGCTACGGCGACAGGGGCACCTCGACGTGGGAGCGCATGAAGGCGGCCGTGCGCTCGGGATGGGACCGCATGACGTCCTGACGCAAGCGTTGCCTGCGGGGCGGGCGTGAGCGGTACAATGCGCCCATGTCCGCCCCCACCTCTTCCTTCGACGCCGTCGTGGCCGGCACCGGCCCCGGCGGCGCCAGCGTCGCCCGCGAACTCGCGCGGGCCGGCGCGCGCGTGCTGATGCTGGAAGCCGGCGACGCCGCGCCGCTGGCCGGCACGCTCGCGCAGATGGCCGCCATGGCCGCCGTCCCCGGCAAGGGGGCGTTCCTGCACCGCGACCTGTCGCTGCTCGTGCGCGCGCTGACGACGGGCGGCACCTCCACCATCAATTTTGCCACTGCTGCCGCACCGCCGGCGCCCATGTTCGCGGCGCACGGGATCGACCTCGCGCCCGCGCTGGCGGCCTGGCGTGCGGAATTGCCGATGGCACCGCTGCCCGACGGCCTCGTCGGCCCGATGGCCGCGCGCATCATGGCGGCGGCGCAGGCCCGCGGCCTCCCTTGGCGCAAGCTGGACAAGATGATCCGGCCGGCCAGCTGCCGCACCGGCTGCTGGCGCTGCGTCTACGGCTGCCCGTTCGGCGCCAAGTGGACGGCGCGCGAACTCGTCGACGACGCCCGCGCCCACGGCGCGCAGCTAGTGACGGACGCGCGCGTGACGCGCGTGCTGGTGGAAGGCGGACGGGCGGTGGGCGTCGAGGCCATCGTCGCCGGCCGCGCGCAGGCGTTCCGCGCGGGCCGCGTCGTGCTGGCGGCCGGCGGCATCGGCAGTCCCCGCATCCTGCGCGCGTCCGGGCTGCTGGCGGGGCCGGTCCCGTTCTTCAGCGATCCCGTCGTCGCCGTGATGGGCACCGTCGACGCCATCGAAGGGGGCGGCGCGGAAGTGCCGATGGCGGCCGGCATGAGCGACCCGCAGGCCGGCATCACGCTGTCCGACCTCACGCTGCCCCGCCCCATGTACCAGGCGTTCGCGGCGCAGGCGGGCCGCGTCGACCGGCTGTTCGCGCACGCCCGCACGCTCACGATCATGGTCAAGATCCGCGACGAGATCGGCGGCGACGTCGGTCCGCGCTGGGTCGACAAGACGCTGCATCCGGCCGACCGCCGCCGCCTCGCGGACGGCACCGCGATCGCGCGCGGCATCCTGGAACAGGCGGGCGCACGCCGCATCTTCGCCAGCCACCACTTCGCCGCCCATCCCGGCGGCACGGTGCGCATCGGCCGCGCGCTGGACGCCGACCTGCGCACGGCCGTCCCCGGCCTGTACGTGTGCGACGCGTCGGCGCTCCCGGAACCGTGGGGCCTGCCGCCGACGCTCACCCTGCTGTGCCTGGGCTGGCGCCTCGGCCGTCACCTGGCCGGCGCGCCCGGCCACGCGCTCAGTGCGGACGCACCGGCAGCGTCGCCGTCAGCTTGATGTCCGCGGACGATTCGCCGACCATCAGCGTCACGGGCACGGGTTCGACGTCGAAGCGCTTGGCCTGGGTGTTCCAGTAGGCGAGCCGCTTGGCGGCGAGCGGGATGTGCACGGTGCGCTTCTCGCCCGGCTTCAGGTGCACGCGCTGGAATCCGACGAGTGCCTCGCGCGGGCGTGCCACCCGCGACTTGGGCCACGCCGCGTACAGCTCGACGACGCTGTCGCCCGCGACCTTGCCCGTATTGGCGACGTCGACGTCGACCGTCACGCTGCCGTCCGCCGCCAGCGCCGGCGCGCTCGTGCGCAGCTTCGCGTACTTGAACGTCGTGTACGACAGGCCGTGCCCGAACGGGAACAGCGGCTGGCCCTTGAAATACATGTACGTGCGGCCGTGGCGGATGTCGTAGTCCATCATCGGCGGCAACTGAGACTCTGCCGCCGGCCACGTCTCGACCAGCTTGCCGCCCGGGTTGTAGTCGCCGAACAGCACTTGCGCCAGCGCCGTGCCCTGGTCCTGCGACGCGTGCGCCATCTGCACGATCGCGGGCACGTGTTCCTTGGCCCAGTTGATCGTGAACGGGAAGCTCGACACCAGCACCATCACCGTATGCGGGTTGGCGGCCAGCACCTGCTTGACGAGACCTTCCTGCGCCAGCGCCAGCGACTCGCGGTCGCGCCCCTCGCGGCCGTCGCCCGGGTCGGCGCAGGGCTTGGTGCCGGCATCCGTCCACTCGTGCGCCATGTTCGGGCCGCACGTCGGGTCGTTGCCGACGACGACGATGGCCACGTCGGCCTCGCGCGCCGCCTTCACGGCCGCGCCGTTCGCGTTGTCGAACGCGTAGTCGACCTGCACGTCCGGGCCCACGGCGGCCTTGATGCCGGCCAGCGCCGTCACCTTGTGCGGCGGGACGCCGCCATACCAGTCCCAGTGCACGCTGTCCGCGTGGGGGCCGATCACGGCGATGCGCTTGATACCCTTCTTCGCGAGCGGCAGCGCGTGGCCGTCGTTCTTCATCAGCACGATGGATTCCAGCGCCATGCGCAGCGACACCGCCTGGTGCGCCGCGCCGTCCCACGGCGCCGGGCCGTCCTTGATGGCGGCATACGGGTTGCCGGCCGGCGGGTCGATCAATCCCAGCTTGATCGTCGTGCGGAACTTGCGGGCCAGCGCCTCGTCCAGGTCGGCGACGGTGATGGTGCCGTCCTTCAGTGCGGCGTGCAGCTCGTCCCGGTATTTGTCGAGGTACTGGTTGACGCCGGCCTTCAGGGCCGCGACGGCCGCTTCCTTCTGGTTCGGATACCGTTTATACAGTTTCACCAGCGTACTGATGGCGCCGCCGTCGCTCGAGATCACGTCCGCGCCCCACTGCTTGATCACGATGCTGCGCAGCACCGGGTTCACGTCCATCGGCGTCCCGTTCCAGGCGTTGTACGACGCCATCAGGGCGCGCGCCCCGCCCTCCTGGAACGCCATGCGGAACGGGGCCGCATAGTATTCGTGGAACAGGCGCTCGTCGAAATTGGACGACGAGTTGCCGCGCCCGTTCTCGTTGCTGTTGGCGAGGAAGTGCTTCAGCAGCGCGGCGCCGCGCCAGTATTTCGGGTCGTCGCCCTGGATGCCGCGCGCGAACGCGGTGGCCATCGTCCCGACGAGGAACGGGTCTTCGCCGTACACCTCTTCGCTGCGGCCCCAGCGCGGGTCGCGCGCAAGATCCGCCTGCGGGCCCCATTGCATCAGCATCGGATGCTTGTACCGGGTGCTTTGCGTGATGTAGCGCGCCTCCGTCGACTGCACGGCGCCGGCCTGGCGCACGAGGTCCGGGTCCCAGGTCGCGCCCATGCCGGGCGGCTGCGGGAATTGCGTCGTCGTGATCGGCTCGCGCTGGCGCTTGGATTCGCCGCGCTGGACGAGGCCGTGGATGCCCTCGGTGGCGCCGAAGCTGAGGATGCCGAGGCGCGGCACGCCGGAATCCGGCGACAGCGCGGCGATCTTTTCGTCGGGCGTCATCAGCGAGAGGATGTTGGCGATGCGCTGCTGCGGGGCCAGGTGCGGGTCCTGGAACGGGTACGTGGCCGCCCCCGCCGGCACGGCGGCCGCGAAACACAGGGCGAGCGCCAGGGCCGCAGTCCGCGTCGGATGCGTCGGGATGTTCGTCTGCATGGTGTCTCCTTCGATAACGTTTTTGTTAGCGCGAACATCGACATGATAACCCAGCGTTGAAACCGTTTTCACAACATTCCGTGAAAACTTGCTGTCCGGCGCTAAAAGTTTCTTGCGCGCCGCAAACGCGTCTGTACAATCGCTGTGCATATGGAGGAGACAGCATGACTTACGAACGCATCGTGGTCCTGGGCGGCGGCACGGCCGGCTGGATGACCGCGGCCGCCCTCGCCACGGGGCTGAGAAACACGGTGGTGGAACTGGTGGAATCGGAAGAGATCGCCACGGTCGGCGTCGGCGAAGCCACGTTCCCATCGATCCGCGCCTATCACCAGATCCTCGGCATCTCCGAAGCCGACTTCCTGCGCGCCACCAACGGCACGTTCAAGCTGGGCATCAAGTTCCGCGACTGGCGCGTGCGCGGCGAGGACTACTATCACACCTTCGGCAACTTCGGCCAGCTGGACGGCTCCGACGCCCTGTGGGGCCAGTACCGCCGCCACGTGAACGCGGGCCTGGGATCGTTCGGCGAACAATGCCTGCCCACCGTGATGGCGATGCACGACCGCTTCTGCGCGCCCGGCCAGGACGCCGCGGCCTTCAACTACGCCTACCACTTCGACGCCAACCTGTATGCCCGCTTCCTGCGCGACCTCGCGATGGCGCGCGGCGTACGCCGCACGGAGGGCAAGGTCGTCGACGTGACGCGCAAGGCCGACGGCGGCGTGGCGGCGCTCAAGCTGGACGGCGGCCGCGACGTCAAGGCCGACCTGTTCATCGATTGCTCCGGTTTCGCCTCGCTGCTGCTGGGCCGCACCTTGGAAGAGCCGTTCGTCGACTTTTCGCGCTGGCTGCCGGTCGACCGCGCGTGGGCCTGCCCATCCGCGCCCGTCGGCGAGGACCTGACGCCCTACACCCGCGCGACGGCGCTGACGGCCGGCTGGGCGTGGCGCATTCCGCTGCAGGACCGCATCGGCAACGGCCACGTGTTTTCCACCCGCTTCATCGACGAGGACGCGGCGCGCGAGGAACTGCTGCGCCAGATGGACGGCGAGCCGCTGGCCGAGCCGCGCCTGCTGCGTTTCACGACGGGCCACCGCGCCCGCTTCTGGTCGCACAACGTCGTCGGCATCGGCCTGTCGACGGGCTTCCTGGAACCGCTCGAATCGACCAGCATCTACCTCGTGCAGGCCGGCATCGGCCGCCTGATGCCGCTGCTGCAGCGGGGCGGCGCGGTCCCGCCGGCGGCCGTCGAGGACTACAACACGGGCCTCGTGCGCCAGTTCGAGCGCATCCGCGACTTCATCCTGATGCACTACTGCCTGACGGCCCGGCGCGACACGCCGTTCTGGAACGCGATGGCGGAAGTGGAGCTGCCGGAGACGCTGGCGTACAAGCTGCACGCCTGGCGCCAGACGGGCGCACTGGTCCAGTACGACGAGGAAGGATTCGACGGCCACAGCTGGCTCGCGATCCACGCCGGCATGCAGCACTGGCCGCAGCGCACCGATCCGACGCAGACGCAGATTCCCGTCGAGAAGTCGCTCGAATGGGTGCGCGAGCGCGAGCGCCAGCTCGCAGCCGCCGTCGCGCCGCTGCCCACGCACCAGGCCTATCTGGCGCACGTGCTGGGCGCTTAATCGGCGGCCAGGCCTTCCAGGCGCGCGCACGGCAGACCAGCCGTCGCCCCCCGCATCCGGCGCGCCCTTCTTCCCGGGGCGCGCCCCTCCCCGCCCCGGACGCTGAGCCGTCCGCGCGGCTCCGCACTTGCGAAAAATGCCATCGTCGACAAAGGCAATACGGTTTTCCTTATAGTGGTTATTCACAACTCGCATGACCTGCTGCCGGCCATCGGCTCTAAGCTTCCAGTCTCATAACGACGAGACACCCCGGCGACGCGCCCGCGCGGCGCGTCGATGGGCCATAACACAGGAGCAGACGCCATGTCCCAGCCTCAAATCCAGCGCGTAGCACGCGTGGATGCCTTCACGTCGAGCCAGCCCGCCGGCGGCAAAATCGACCACTACTTCCAGATCTCGGCGCGCGGCAGCACGCAGCGGCGCGAAGTCGTCGCCGGCGTCACGACCTTCCTGGCCATGGTGTATTCCGTGTTCGTCGTGCCGGGCATGCTGGGCCAGGCCGGCTTCGACGTCAGCGCCGTATTCGTCGCCGTATGCCTGACCGCGGCATTCGGTTCGCTGCTGATGGGCCTGTGGGCGCGGCTGCCGATCGCCGTCGGCTGCGCCATCTCGCTGACCGCCTTCACCGCCTTCGGTCTCGTGCTCGGCAAGGGACTCAGCCCCGCCGTCGCGCTGGGCGCCGTGTTCCTGATGGGCGTGATCTTCACGGCGATTTCCGTGACGGGCGTGCGCTCGTGGATCCTGCAGAACCTGCCGTCCGGCGTCGCGCACGGCACCGGCGTGGGCATCGGCCTGTTCCTGCTGATGATCGCGTCCAGCGACGTCGGCCTCGTCGTCAAGAACGCCGGCGCCGGCCTGCCGGTGGCGCTGGGCCACGTCACCGCGTTCCCGGTGGTGATGAGCATCGTCGGGCTGGCCGCCATCTTCGGCCTGGAACAGCGCAAGGTGCCGGGCGGGATCCTGCTGGTGGTGATCGCGATTTCCGTCTTCGGCCTGGCGTTCGACCCCAAGGTGCACTTCACCGGCGTGTTCGCGTGGCCGCAGCTCAGCAGCCCGGGCCACGCGTCGCTGATCGGCGCGATGGACGTCAAGGGCGCGTTGAGCATGGCCGTGCTGCCCAGCGTGCTGGCGCTCGTGATGACCGCCGTGTTCGACGCCACCGGCACCATCCGCGCCGTCGCGGCCCAAGCCGGCCAGGTCGACGCGAAGGGCTATATCCACAACGGCGGCAAGGCGCTGACGGCCGATTCGCTGAGTTCCATCTTCTCCAGCCTCGTGGGCGGCGCGCCCGCCGCGGCCTACATCGAATCCGGCGTCGGCACCGCCGCCGGCGCCAAGACCGGCCTGACCGCCGTCGTCGTCGGACTGCTGTTCCTCGGCCTGATCTTCTTCTCGCCGCTGGCCGGCCTGGTGCCGTCGTACGCCACCGCGCCGGCGCTGATGTACGTCGGCCTGCTGTTGCTGAGCAGCGTCGCGCACATGAAGATGGACGACAAGCTGGATGCGCTGGCCGGCCTGGTGTGCGCCGTGTTCATCCTGCTGACCTGCAATATCGTCACCGGCATCATGCTGGGCTTCTGCACCCTCGTGATCGGCCGCCTGCTGGCCGGCGAATGGCGCAAGCTGAACTTCGGCACCGTCAGCATCGCCGTCGCGCTGGCCGTGTTCTACGCGGGCGGCTGGGCCATCTGATCAGAACATCCCGTCCCGGTTCGCCATCGGGACGGGCGCCGGCTGGGCGATGTCCCACATCTCGGCGATGCGGCCCGCCTCGAAACGCAGGATGTGGACGATCGCCAGTTCCACGCCTCCCTCTTCCATGACGGCGCGCGAATGCACGGCCACCAGCGGGCCTTCGGCGATCGCGCGTTGCACCTCGAACACCATGTGCGGGAACCGTGCCGCGTTTTCCTTCATCGCAGCCTGCAGCGACGCGCTGTCCGCCGCGAAATGGGGATTGTGGTGCCGGAAACCCGGCGCCGCGTAGCGCGCGAACGCGTCGTCGACCTTCCCGCAAGCGGTCAACCGCAGGAAGTCGATTGCCGTTTCTTTCAGTGTGATCGTGTCGCTCATGGCGGTCTCCTTGTCGTATGCCGTCCGGAATCGTGCCACCACCGGGGCGCCGGGACAAGGGGCGGGCCGTCCCGACCGTATCGTACGCCGGGTCTTGACGAAATTGTGTAATCTAAGTGACAACTTCCCACAGGAGAACATCATGAAAGCCACCACCATTTCGAGCATCATGCTTGCCGTCGCCGTGCTGGTGACCGGTTGCCACAAGGCCGAGGACAAGGACGGCATGGGTCCGGCCCAATCCGCCGGCAAGGCCATCGACGACGCGGGCGCCAAGGCCGCCGCCGAGTCGAAGGAAGCCGCCGCCAACGCCAACGCCGCCGCCGAACAGGCGGGCGAGAATGCCAAGGTCGCGGCCGACCGCGCCGGCGACAAGGTGCAGCAGGCAGGCGCCGAGGTGCGCCAGGAATCGCACGAAGCGGCGCAGGACGTGAAGGAAGGCGCGAAGGACGCGACGGCCGCCACGGGCCGCGGCCTGGAACGCGCCGGCGAGAAAATGCAGAACGCGGCAGGCAAGTAACGAACGGGACCGGGGCCACGCGTCGGAGAAGGTATACTCGCCGGATGCGCATCCAGCTTTTCTCCGACCTCCATCTCGAACGCGACCCCGGGTTCCAGCCGACCATCTTCGCCGACACGGACGTCGTCGTGCTGGCCGGCGACATCGGTTCCTACCAGGCCCGCTCGCGCCTCGCCACCGACGACTTCGGCCTCGCGCGCTTCGCGCCCCGCCATACGGGCGCCAGCGCGCGCGTGCTGTACGTGCCCGGCAACCACGAATTCGACGGCCTCGACTTCGACGCCACGATGGCGCGCCTGCGCGACACCTGCGCCGCGCTGGACATCACGTGGCTCGACCGCGCGACCGTGACGATCGGCGGCGTGCGCTTCATCGGCACCACGCTGTGGGCCGATTTCGACGCGCTCGCCGCCGGCGAGACCGACATCGGGCGCCAGCTCAAGCAGCGCGAAAAAGCCTTCCGCGCCGCGAATTACTACCTGAGCGGGAACACGACGCTGGTGGACGGCGCGCCGCTGCTGGCCGAGGGCCAGCGCGAGCTGGCGTTCGCCTGCCAGGCCTGGCTGCGCGACGCGCTGGCCACGCCCTTCGACGGCACCACGATCGCCGTCACGCACTACGCCCCGACCTTGCGCAGCGCCGATCCGCGCTACGGCATCACGCCCGGCACGGCGGGCTTCTGCAATGCGCTGGACGACCTGCTGCCGTTCGCCGACGTGTGGATGCACGGCCACCTGCACTGCGCGAACGACTACGTCGTCGAAGGCACGGGCTGGCGCTGCCGCGTCGTGGCCAATCCGCTCGGCTACGCCAACAAGGGCGAGCAGGCGGCGTTCCGGGAAGACCTCGTGATCGTCGTGTGACGGATCACGGCCGGCGGGCCGCCGCGATGGACGTCGCGGTCAGCGCGTGCCCTGGTACATCAACGCGCTGTCGTTCAACCCGAACTTGAACTTGCGGTTCATCGCGATGATCTCCGCGCCGGCCAGCAGCGTGGGCCCGTAGCCGTGCGCCGCCTTCACGCTCGTCGGACGGTAGGCGTAGAACGCGGGATCGAACGCCATGCCCGTGCCCACGCAAATGCCTTCGATCTGCCCGTTCGGCCGGACCTTGCTCGCCACGGCATTCCATGCCAGGTTGGCCATCGGCCCGTAGACCTGCGCGTCGACGTAGCCGCGGTCGACCGCGCGCGCGATCGCATAGGCGTAGATCGCGGTGGCCGACGTTTCCTCGTAGGTGTCCGGGCGGTCGATCAGCTGGTGCCAGAACCCATCCTTCGTCTGGTAGCTCGCGAGCCCCTTGATGTGGGCGCGCAGCTGGTCGAGGACGGCCCGGTAATCCTTGTGGTTCTTCGGCAGCACCTCCAGCACCTCGACCATCGCCATTACGGCCCAGCCGTTGGCGCGGGCCCAGTGGAACTCGGGATGGTCGCGCATGCCCTCGACATAACCGTGCATGTAGATGCCGAGGCGCGGATTGAACATGCGCTTCGAGAACTGCAGCACCTGGCGCGCCGCGTCGTCGTAGTAGCGCGCATCGCCCGTCGCCTTGCCCAGCCAGGCGATCGTGGGCACGCCCATGAACATATCGTCCAGCCACAGCGTGTCCGGCAGCGGGCGCATCTGCGCGCCGCCGTGGCCGTCCGGGCCGCCCCGCGCCAGCGTGCCGTCCTTCAGCCGGTAATCCTTCTTCGTGACGAAGTCGCCGCAGATCGCGATCATCTGCGTGTAGTCGACGGGCGACCCGCCGAGCTTCGCTTCGAGGAAGCTATGGCACAAGGCGCCGGCGTCGTCCAGCGCGTGCGGATTCAGGAAGCTCTTGATCGGGGCCGCCGCATGCGCCGGGTCGGCCTGGACGAGCGGCAGGTAGGTCTTCGTCAACCGGGCCAGCAGGCGGTGCCGGGCGATGGCGTAGTCCGTGTAGCGGCGGTCGCCCGTGGCGGCGCCGGCCGCCAGCATGCCGGTGTAGGTCACGCCCCATTCGTAGCTCGTCAGGCGGAAGTCGCCCGGCTTCAGGATGGCGTTCGGGTCCGGCCGGGACAGGTCCGTCATCGGCGCGCCCGTGCGCTGGTCGATCACCTCGGCCGGCGTGACCTTGTCCAGGTAGGCGAACACGCGGTCCAGCACGGCCTTGACCTCGGCCGCGTCCATCGCGCGGTACGGCGTCGGGTAGTGCACTTGCAGCGCGTGCAGCATGGCGTCCGCCGGCGCCGGTCCCTGTTCCTGCGGGGCCGGGGCCTGCTGGGCATGCGCGTGCAGCGCGATCGCGGCGGCCAGCGCCAGCACGCACCGCGGCATCGATAACTTCATCCAGCGTCTCCTGTCAGTCGAGTCTTCGTATGGTCAGGTCGTCCACCGTCTGGCGCGACCACGTCGTGCGCAGGCCCAGGTAGCCGCGCACGAGCGGATGCGGGTCGCGCCAGGTGAACCAGGTGGCGCCGTCAACGCGCACGCGCGTGCAGCCGTCGTAGACCGCGATCTCGATGCGGTAGTCGCGGTTCGGCGCGAGCAGGTGGGCCCGGTCGCCGTATGCGCCGACCAGTTCGCGCGAGCCGTTGCCGTAGCGGCGCATGCGCGTCGTCGTGTTGTGGTTGCCGCCGATGCCCACGTAGTACATCGCGAGATCGTCGTAGTCCTCGAACTTGCCGCTGCGCGTGAACAGGTCGGCGCGGCGCGGGTCGTGCGCCATCCAGAACACGTTCAGGTCGGACAGGCGGTCGTTCTTGCCGTCCCCGACGACGACGCGGCGCGTGAAACCGATCAAGACGTTGCCGGACAACGGCTTGTCCAGCCAGGCCGTGGCGCCGCTGTCGACGTCCATCAGCAGCCGGCCGTCGCGGTTGGCGACGACGTTGCCGGGCTTGTGCGCATACTCGGTCACCCAGCCCGTCAGCGGCCCATCGAAATGGTCCTCGTAAAGTACCGCGCCGGGCCGGCCCCACGCCGTGCAGGCCGCCGGTTCGGCCGCCGCCGCGGCGCCGCACAGCACCATCGACAGGACGAGGAAAGACCTCACTGGCCGGCTGCCTTGTCGGCGAAGTACGGTCCGAGCGGATTGCCCGGCAACGCCTGCAGGCCCGCCACGACGCGCTCGGCGTTGAACTCGGCCCCTTGCGCATTCGTGTGCGTGCGGGCGTCCGCGAACAAGGTGTTCACGCGGTCGGCGCCGAGCCGCTTGTAGCCGTCCGCCACGAGCAGGGTCAGGTCGATATACGCCGCGCCGTTGGCCGCCGCCACCTGGCGGTCCCAGTCGGCGAAGGTCACGAAGTCGCGGTCTTCCTGCCAGCGGTCGCGGTGCGGGACGGGCGCCAACAGGACCACGGTCGCGCCCTTGGCCTTCGCATCCCGGACGTAGCGCGCCATGTACCAGCCGAAGGTGTGCACCTGCTCCTTGCTGCCGTCGGGGCGCGTGTCTTCAACGGTTTCCGGTCCGATGCCTGGCGCCGACGCGCGGTTCTTCATGGCCGGGTCGCCGATGCGGCCGCCGTCGTTGTGGCCGAACTGGATGAGGACGACGTCGCCCGGCTTGAGCTGGTCGCGCACCCTGTCCCAGCGGCCTTCCGTGAAATAGGTGCGGCTGCTGCGGCCCCCGATCGCCGCGTTCACGACGTTGATCTTGCGGGGATCGAAGAACGGCGCGATGCGCTCGCCCCAGCCGATCATGCCGCGCAAGCCGCCGCTCTTCACCGTCGAATCGCCGACGAGGAACAGGGTCGGCAGGCTGGCGTCGCGCGCCGTTTCCTCGTGCACCGTGCGCGCGTCGACGACGGGCCGGTCGTCCTCGCGCACGGGCGGCTGCGGGTCGACGGGCGCCTGCGGCTTCAGCCACGCCGCGATGCGGGGATCGTGCAATGCCTTCAGGCCGTCGACGACGACCTGCGCGTTCAGCACGGCGCCGGCCCAGTTGGTGTGCGTGTGCTCGTCCGGCGTCGTCTGCGGGAACAGGCGCATGACCGCGTCGCGGCCCAGGGCGTCGTAGCGGCGCGCGATGTCCTCGTTCAGGTCGATGAAGCCCACGTGCTCCGCCCGCGCGACGGCCGCGGCCCAGCCGGCGTACGTGTCGCGGTCGCGCTTCGCATGGCCTTGCGCATCCCACTGCTTGTGCGGGATCGGCGAGCAGATGACGGGCGTGGCCCCCTTCGCGCGGATGTCGGCCACGTATTGGCGCAGATACCAGCCGTAGCTGTGTACCACCTCGTGCTTGTGCGTCAGCAGGTTGTCGATCGCCTCCGTCTCGTCGCCGACGCCGCGAATGGTGCCGCGCGCGCGGCTCGTGTCGTTGACGGGGCCCGCGTCGTTATGACCGAACTGCATGACGACGATGTCGCCCCGCTTGACGAAGGCGAGCGTGCGCGCCCAGTGTCCGCTCGTCAGGTAAGTGCGGCTGGACAGCCCGCCGACGGCGCGGTTGACGACGTTGACCTTCGCCGGATCGAACCACGCGGCGATCGGATTGCCCCATCCCCACTGGCCCGCCGCGCCCTTGTGCTGGCCGTCGTCGTGGCCGTTGCGGACCGTCGAGTCGCCGATCAGGATCAGCGAGGGCAACGCCGGATTCGCGGGTTCCGGCAGCGTGACCCGGGCGCGGGCCGGGTCCGTATTGACGGCGGGCGGCAGCGGCTGGGCGTGCGCGCATCCGATGGACAGGAGGATGAGCGCGGCGGTGCGCATCAGGCGGGAAAGCGGCGGCATGGCGGTTCCAGTCTCGTTGTTCTGTTCTGCGATGATTCTATGCGAGCGGCGTCGCCCGTCGAAACCGGTCGGACCAAAGAATCAGGAAAATGATCGGTTGACGGGACGGACCGCTGCAACAATGAGCGGATGCGAACGACAAGGAGACCATGCCCGCTACAGGCGTTCGACGCGCAGGTTGCGCAGCTCGTACGGCGTGCCCTCGAACTGGAAGCCGATGTGGCCCGTCGCGGGCTGCGCGAGCGTGACGCTGTTCTGGTGGACGCCGTTGATCGACACGTCGATGCAGCCGCCGCGCACCAGCACGTCCATGCTGTTCCACTCGCCCGGCGCGCGTTCGCTGTCGGGCGCCGTGCGCGCCTTGATCGGCGGGTAGGCGCCGGGCGCGGTCGTCAGCGGTTCGTGGAAGGTGGCGCCCGCCATCGGCAGCAGGTCGCCCGCCGCGCCGTGCTTGGTCTGCACCTGGATGCTGAGCGGCCAGACGCCGTCCTTCGGCCCCGACGCCACGTGCAGCAGCACGCCGCCGTTGCCCGGCTTGCCCGGCCAGCGCCATTCCACATGCAGGCGATAATCCGTGTACGTGTCGCGCGTGGCGATGAAACCGGACGGCTTGCCCGCCACCGCGATGACGCCATCCGGCCGCACCTGCCAGACGGCCTCCGGCGCGGCCGCCGGCAACGTCACGACATCCAGCGCGCCCAGCGCACCGCCCGCCGGCGCCGGTGCAGGCACCCGCGTCGACGCGCAACCCAGCAGGCCCGCGCACAACAGCGCGCCGCCCAACCACCCAAGCTTTACCATGTCAGGACCTCATGATGAATCGATCGAATGAAAACAGGAGACTTTGCATGAAACTCGTCGCCGGCGCCCTGCTCGCCGGTGCCGCCGGTGCCGCCCCGGCGGCACCGCAACTGCCCGCCGCCGAAACGATCCCGCTGTGGCCCGAGGGCGTGCCCGGCGCCAAGCCCGGGCTCGGCCCCGAGCGCGTCGCGGACGGCCACGTCGCCAACGTCAGCGAACCGACGCTCACCGTGTACGGCCCCGCCGTCGACCGCCCGAACGGCACCGCCGTCATCGTCTGCCCCGGCGGCGGCTACGTGCGGCTGTCCATGCAGCGCGAAGGCGAGCAGTACGCCGCGTGGCTCGGCACGCTCGGCATCACCAGCTTCGTCCTCAAGTACCGCATGCAGGAATTCGGCCACCCCGCCCCGCTGCGCGACGTGCTGCGCGCGGTGCGCATCGTGCGTTCCCAAGCCGCACGGTATCACATCCGGCCGGACCGCATCGGCGTGATGGGCAGTTCCGCCGGCGGCCACCTCGCGGCCAGCGCCGGCACCTTGTTCGACCATCCGCTGGGCCGCACCGGCGCACCGCTCGACCAGGTCAGCGCCCGCCCCGACTTCCTCATGCTGCTGTACCCCGTCATCACGATGGAGGATCCGGCCGCGCACGCGGGCTCGCGCCGCGCCTTGCTGGGCCCGAATCCGTCCGCCGCCGACGTCCGCCTGATGTCGGTCGAAAAACAGGTGACGTCCGCCACGCCGCCCACCCTGCTGATCCACACGCAGGAAGACCGCACGGTCCCGGTCGAGAACAGCATCCTGTTCTACCAGGCGCTCACGCGGGCCCACGTGCCGGCCGAGATGTACCTGTTCGAGCACGGCTCGCACGGCATGGGGATGCGGGCCGGCCTGGGCACCGCCTCCGACTGGCCGCGACGGGCGCAAGCCTGGCTGAAGGCGCGCGGCCTGCTCGACCCGGCGCCGGATCACGGCAGGTGAAACACCGGGCGCAACGCCCATTCGCGGGGCCGGTTGCCCGGCTCCACCTCCATCAGCGGCGCCATATAATCCCACCAGCGCCGCATCACGGGATGATCCGGCAACGCGTCCGCCGAGTGGCCGGGCCGCAGCTTCATGACGGCAAACAGACGCAGCGTGTCCTCGTCGAGGAAGATCGAATAGTCGTGGATGCCGGCTTCGCGCAGCAGGTCGGCCAGCTCCGGCCAGATGGCGTCGTGGCGGCGCTTGTACTCGTCGACGTTGCCCGGCTTGAGCTGCATGACGAATGCCCTTGTTGTACTCAACGTGCTGTCCGCGCTGGTTCCGCTCATCGTGCGCCTCCCTGCGCCATGCGCTTGAGTTCCGCCGCGGCCAGCATGAAGCCGCCGACGCCGTAGTCGAAGCTGGACGTGGGCCGGTAGAACGCCGGCTCGGCGCCCGTCTGCTGGATGTTGCCGAGGCGACCGTGCGCATACACGTTCCCGAGGATGCCGGCCCACGCCTTAGCGATGACGGGCCGGTACTTCGCGCCGTCGAGCAGGCCGTGGTTCACGCCATAGGCCATGCCGAACACGAACAGCGCGGAACCGGAGATCTCCGGCAGCGGATACGCCTGCGGGTCGAGCAGGCCCGCGTGCCACAAGCCGTCCGGTCCCTGCAGCGACGCGATCCGGTCCGCCATCTCGCGCAGCTGTCCCACGTAGAAGCCGCGCCGCGGATCGTCCGCCGGCACGTAGTCGAGCACCCGGGCGAGGCCGCCCATCACCCAGCCTTCGCCGCGCGACCAGAAGACCTTCTTGCCGTTCGGCTCGCGCTTGTCCTTGTAGCTGGCGTCGCGCGCATACAGGTGTTCGGCCTTGTCGTACAGGAGGTCGTAGGTGCGCTTCCAGTTCAGGTGCATGTAGTCGAGGTATTTGCGCTCGCCCGTCGCCCGGTACATCCGGGCCCACACGGGCGGCGCCATGAACAGCGCGTCGCACCACCACCACGGGATGCGCGCGTCGCCCGGCTTGAGCGTCGAGAGCGGCAGCAGGTCGTCCATCTCGGCCTTCGTCAGCCGCAGCATGCCCGGGTTCTTCTCCTGGAAATACAGGTCGAGATAGGTCTGGGCGATGGACAGGTCGTCCGCGTTCGGCAGGCGGTCGCGCTCCTGGAAATCGAAGTGGCGCGCCATCGCCAGCATCGCGTCGCGGTATTTTGGTTCGCCCGTCGCGTCGGAGGCGGCCATGAAGCCCGTGTACATCACGCTCTCCGTCCAGATGCGCGAAAAATAGGGCCGCGCGCGCGCCAGCTGCCAGTCGGCCACGCGGCGCAAGGCCTTGTCGATGGCGGCCGGCGTCAGCTCGGGCGACAGGTCGGTCGCGAGCGGGCCCGCGTCGGCGGGCGCATCGCCGAAGTGGCGGGCCGTGTCCTTGTCGATGACGGCCTGCATGGCCGGCGTGGGCAGCGGGTAGCCGGGTGCGGCGTCGGCCAATGCCGGCAGCGCCAGCGCCAGCGCGACGTGCGCGGCCAGCAGGGTAAGTCGTCGGGTCGAGTTCATGTCGTTCCTGTCCTGATTCGTGTGGATCATCGTGCGTCCGCGCCCAGCAACTTGACGGGCCCCAGCAGCCCCGCCGGCTGCGGCGCGACCAGCGCCGTGTCCTGCGGGACGAAACGCTGGCCGTAGCGGGCCCACAGCAGGCGGTAGTCCGGCAGCGCATGGCCAGCGAGGGCATTCAGCGCGAGATTGCCCACGCGGACCTCGATGCGGTTGCGGCCCCGCTGCAGAAGACCGGTAACGTCGACGGCATACGGCGGATGCCAGACGGCGCCCGCGTGACGACCATTCACATAGACCTGGGCCGCCTCGCGCACGGGGCTGTCGAACATCGCGCGCATGCCGGCCGGGACCTTCGGCGTCGAGTCGAGGGGCGTGCCGGGGCCGAAATCGAGCACGATGCGGGGCGACTTCAGTTGCGCGGCCGTGAGTTCGACGTCTTTCTCGTAAGTGGCGACGCCGGAAAAATTGCGCGTGGCCGCATCGATCGTCCACGAGCGCAGCGTGTCCAGATGCCGCGCTTGCGCCTGGCAGGGAAAGTGCAGCGACCAGCCGCGGCCCAGGTCCGCGATCTCCGTCGTGGCGGCGACGGGGGCGCGTGGCGCGGCCGGCAATGCGTCGGCCAGCACGAGCACGCGCGATTCGTAGGGGGCGAGGTCGAGCCGGGCCGGCAAGGTGGCGGCCGTCATGCGGCCGCTGTCCGGATCGATCCAGGCTGCCGCGCGGCGCGCCGACGCGAAAGTGGCCTCCGCATGCACGGGGCGGTTGCTCGTGTTGGCGATGAAGTAAAGGTCCGCGTCGCGCAGCTTGCGGCGCACGAAGCCGACGTCGGACGTCTGCGCGGACAGCTTCATCTCCGGCGCCAGCATGGCCGCCAGCGCCGCGCCGACGGCCTCGTCGTCCGCCACGACGCGCACGTTCGGCTGCGCGAACAAGGCCTTCGCCTTGGCCGCGACGCTGGCCGAGACGCGCGCCGCGTCGAGATAGCCGGGCGCCAGCGACGGCGCGCCGCCCACCGCGACGATCTTGCCGCCGCCGCGCACGTAGGCCGCCAGCTTGTCGATCACCTCGGGCGCGAGCCGCGTCACGTGCGGCATCACGAGCACGGGATAGTGCACGCCCAGCGCGAGGATCGCCTCGGCATCGATATAGTCGAGGTTCTGGCCCGCGTCGAGGATCTGCGCGGTGAGCGCCGGCGTCACGTAGGCGTGCATCTCGGCCGACAGCGACACCTTGCCCGGAACGAGGGCCGCGTACACGTCGTCGTTCGGCAGCAGCACGGCGACCTGGTTCGCGGGCTCGCCCTGGCGCATCAGCCAGCTCATGCGCGTCAGGTAGCCCGTCACGTCGGGCATCACGTTCCACCACGGGTTGTGGTCGTTGAAGACGGCGGCCGCGTAGAAGGAATAGCCCGGCTCCGGCGTGCCCGGCGGCGTGTACGGCCAGCCATGGCCGACGAACTGGTTGACGCCCTCGAGCAGCATGCGGTCCGCTTCCGCCTTCATGTCCAGCGGCGTCGCGGCGAACGCGGGCGAGTGCAGCCACGTCCACGTCTCGGCCGAGATCACGGGACGGCCGTACAGATGCCCGGCGGACGTGGCCAGGCGGGTGAACGAGAACTGGCGGAACTGCGGCCCCTCGCCTTCCGGCAGCGCGACGAGGCGGTTGCTGGACAACGACACGGCCGGCTCGCCATACGTCTGCGAACGGAACCGGGTGCCGTGGGCCTTCGCCCAGTCGTCGATGGGCGTCAGATAGCACTCGTTGGCCAGCTCCGTCTGCGTCAGCGCCCAGTCGTGGCGCACGGCCGCCGCATCCGGCCCCTGCCCCGTGAACACGGCCGGCAGGTGCGGCACGATGTCGTAGCCGCGCCGCCGCTGGAATTCGGCTGCGAAGTCGTCGGTCCAATCCGTGTTGTAGACCTCGAGGCTGTCAGAGAACACGGCATACGGCGGCGTGTCGCCGAACGCCTTCATCAGCGGTTCGGCCACGGCGGCGAGGTGGTGCTCGACGGCCTTGCGGCTCAGGTGATCGAGCACGAAACCTTCCGCGCCCACGGCCGCGCGCTTGACCTGCTGGCCCGTGCGGCTGGCGATGTAGGCGACGACCTTGCGCGGCCGGTCCGCCGGCGCGATCGACACGCGCCCGTCCGGCCCGCCCTTGACCTGCAGCGGCTTCAACGCCTCAGGCATCAAGTCCGCGCCGACGAACGCCGCGACCAGGTGCTCGCCGCCCATCACGGCCGGCAGCGCGAAACTGGAAGCGCCCGCCGGCACGTCGACGACGGCCTGGCGCAGGCGCGACGCAGCCTCGTCGACCGTGACGTGCGGTCCGCCGTACGGCCAGCCGCTGGCCAGCGTCATGTCGACGCGCAGGCCGTTGGCGCGGCCCGTGCGGTTGGCGAAGCTCACGGCGTCGAGGAATTCGGGCGACAGGTAGGGCGCGTTATGGATGCCGCGCGCGGCGTCGTCCAGCGCCATCGGATACACGGGCTGGATCTCGAAGCCGCCGATGCCGCCGGCCTTCATCGCGAGGATCTCGCGTTCCAGCTCGGGTTTCGCGACGGCGGGGCCGAACCACCACCAGCGCATCATGGGGCGGGCGTCCGGTGGGGGCGCCCCCAGGTGCGCGGCGACGTCGGCGAAGCCGGCCGACGGCGCGGCGTGCACGGTGTGTGCGGCAAGGGCGCACGACAGCGCGCCCGCCAGTAATGCGATGCGCGGGAAGCGCTGGCTCATGCGGGAACTCCTGGGACGGTGGGCGAAAAGCGCCGCGGCGAGCGGCACCTGCTGCATGAACGGCAGCGCGTTACACGATCCCGCTGCCGCTCGCCCCCGCCTTGGCCGGACGGTTTGCCGCCGCGCGGTCGCGGTAGCCGCTCTCCCGGTAGCATGCCACCGGGTCCGCCGCGCCGCCCGCGCGCACGCGCGCCATCGCGAGGATCGGCGACACGTCCGTGCGGAACGCGGCCTTGAGCGCCTGCGCGCACGACAGCACGTCGTTGGCTTCCTGCAGCGCGGCCAGCTCGGCGCGGTCGACGAGCGCCGCCTGTACGTATGCGCGCTGCACCTCGACGGCGCTGCTCATCAGGCTTTCGATGGGGTCCGTCACGTTGTGCGACTGGTCCAGCATGTACGCCGGCGCGAACGACGGGCCTTCGCGCAGCGCGGCGTCGGCCAGCTCGTTGAAGACCAGGAACAGCTGGAACGGATTGATCGAACCCGAATCCAGGTCGTCGTCGCCGTATTTGCTGTCGTTGAAATGGAAGCCGCCCAGCTTGCCGAACTGCGCGAGGCGCGCGACGATCATCTCGATGTTCGTGTTCGGCGCGTGGTGGCCCAGGTCGACGAGGCATTTCGCCTTGGGCCCCAGCGCCGTCGCGCACGCGAAGCTCGTGCCCCAGTCGGCGATGGTCGTGGCGTAGAAGGCCGGCTCGAACAGCTTGTGCTCGATGAAGACGTTCCAGTCGTCCGGCAGCGCGGCGTAGATCGAGCACATGCTGTCCAGGTAGCGTTCCAGCGCGCCGCGCAGATTGTGCTGGCCGGGGAAGTTGGCGCCGTCGCCGACCCACACGGTCAGCGCCTTCGACCCGAGCGCGCGGCCCAGTTCGATGCAGTCGATGTTGTGGGCGACGGCCTGCGCGCGGGTGGCGCTGCTGGTGGCCGTCAGGCTGCCGTATTTATACGTGTGTTCCTGGCTCTGCTGGTCCTGGAAGGTGTTCGAGTTCACGGCGTCGAATGCGAGACCCAGCGCATCCGCCTGCTGGCGCAGCTCGTTCGCGTCCGTCGGCCGGTCCCACGGGAAGTGCAGCGACACGGACGGCGTCGCGCGCGTGAGCTGGTTGATCGCGGCGCAGTCGTCCAGTTTCTCGAACACGTTGCGCGGCTCGCCGCGGCCGGGAAAGCGCGCGAAGCGGGTGCCGCCCGTGCCCACGCCCCAGCTGGGCACGGCCACGGCGAAGCGCTGCGCGAGCGCCGTCAGCGCCTCGATGTCCCGGCCGCGCCGCGCCAGCATGCTGCCCAGCGCGTCATAATCGGCCTGCAGCCCGGACGCGAGCTTGTCGTTGTGTGCCGCCACCAGTCCGGCATCGATGAGGGTCGTCATGTCGTCTCCTGTCGTCGGCGGCGCCGCGACCTGCGGCACCGCGCGTTTTTTTGAATATATCTTATCGCGTGAATATCTTATCGCGTGAACGCCGCCGCGTTGCCGGCATCGACGTTCAGCACGTTGCCCGTGCTCTTGCCCGACTTTTCGCTGGCGAAGAAATACACGGCTTCGGCGATATCTTCCGGGAACACGCTCTTTTTCAGCATGCTGCGCTTGCGGTAGAACTCCTCGACGTCGTCCAGGTCGATCTTGTTGGACGCCGCGCGCTCTTCCTTCCACTTGCCGTCCCAGATGCGCGAGCCGCGGATGACGGCGTCCGGATTGACGACGTTGACGCGGATGCCGTGCTCCGCGCCTTCCAGCGCGATGCAGCGGGCCAGGTGGATCTCGGCCGCCTTCGCCGTGCAGTAGGCGGACGCGCCGGCGGAGGCGACGAGGCCGTTCTTGCTGCCCACGAAGATGATGCTGCCGCCCAGGCGCTGCTGCTTCATGATCTGGAACGCGTTGCGGCTGACGAGGAAGTAGCCGGTGACGAGGATGTCCTGGTTGCGCTTCCAGACGTCCAGCGACGTCTCGTCCAGCGGCGCGGCCGACGCGATGCCGGCGTTCGACACGAGCAGGTCGACGCCGCCGAAACGCAGCGCGGCGGCGGCGAGCATGCCGCCCACCTCGTCCTCGCTCGTGACGTTGGCCTGCACGATCGCGACGTTGTCGCCGCCGGCCACCTTGACGAGGTCCTGGCGGGCCGCGTCCAGCGCATCGCCGTCGATATCGGTCAGCATCACGCACGCGCCTTCCTGCAGCAGCTGGCGCGCCACGGCCTGGCCGATGCCGCCCGCGCCGCCCGTCACGAGCGCGATGCGGCCCGCGAGGCTCTTCGGCTTGGGCATGCGCTGCAGCTTCGCCTCTTCCAGCAGCCAGTATTCGATGTCGAACGCTTCCTGTTCCGGCAGGCCGACGTATTCGTCGACGCCGTTCGCGCCGCGCATCACGTTGATCGCGTTGACGTAGAATTCGCCCGCGATGCGCGCCGTCGCCTTGTCCTTCGCGAACGACAGCATGCCCACGCCCGGGATCAGGTAGATGATCGGATTCGCGTCGCGGACCTTCGGCGAGGTGGCGCGCTTGCAGCGCTCGTAGTACGCCGTGTAGTCGGCGCGGTAATCGCTCAATGCCTGATCGAGGCCACCCACCAGACGATCGAAATCGGGCGCGGCCGGATCGAAGTCGAGCACCAGCGGACGGATCTTCGTGCGCAGGAAGTGGTCCGGGCACGAGGTGCCCAGCGCGGCCAGCGGCGCCAGGTCGGCGCTGCAGACGAATTCCAGCACGGCGTCGGAATCGTCGAAGTGACCGAGCTTGTACTCCTGCTGGCTGATCTTCCCGCGCAGCAGCGGCATCAGGCGGGTGACGAGGGCCGCGCGCGCGTCGGCCGCCAAGGGCGTGGCGACCTGGCCGCCGAACACGGGCTGCTTCACGTTCGCGTCCAGCCATTCCTCGGCGCGCTTGATCATCGCCAGCGTCGTCTCGTAGCACGACTTGGCGGTGTCGCCCCAGGTGAACAGGCCGTGGCCTTCCAGGATGATGCCCTTCAGGTGCGGCTGTTCCTGCGACAGCTTCTCCAGTTTCAGCCCGAGGTCGTAGCCGGGACGCTGCCACGGCAGCCATCCCAGTTCGCCCTCGAAGATCTTGTCGGTCAGCGCGCGGCTGTTCCTGCACGCGGCGATCGCGATGACCGCGTCGGGATGCATGTGGTCGACGTGTCGACGCGCGATGTAGGCATGCAGCGGCGTGTCGATCGACGCCGCGCGCGGGTTCAGGTTGAACGTGCAGTGCGGCAGGTAGCCGACCATCTCGTCCTCGTGTGCGAGGCCGCGGTAGCGCGCCTTCAGGGCCTGCAGCTTGTCCATGTACAGGGTCGAAAAGCCGTCCAGCTTGATCGAACCCAGGTCGCCGCCCGAGCCCTTCACCCACAACACCTCGACCTGCTCGCCGCTGAGCGGATCCGTCATCGCGATCTTGGCCGACGTATTGCCGCCGCCGAAGTTCGTGATGCGCAGGTCGGAACCGAGCAGGTTGGAACGGTACAGCAGTAGTTCCGGTTCGCTCAGCGTTGCCGCGTGCTGGTCGTCCCAGCGCGACGCGATCGGTTCCTTGTGCCTAGTGTCGCTCATTGCACCCATTAATAACTCTCCATATGCGTTGTGTGTCGTCGCTCGACGGCGATCCCGTCTCCTTCGGCCGCCGTGGCGCTCCACGGTCGCGGCATCCGGCACAGTAGAATTCAGCGGCCCAAGCAGTGTCAACGCGGAATCGCTCAACATCGTGAGCAAGAACGATTTAATCATCCGGTTGATCGAAACGCGCGTTTGCGCGCTGCCGGACGGCCAAATAATCAATTGTTTGATCATTTAACGATTGACGACCTTTCAACTCCTCATTACTCTTTTTCCCAGACAGCGCGGCCACCGGCAAGACGCTGTTCCGCCGCAACACAAAAACAGACGGCATCAGGAGGAGACAAATGGTGAATCACAAACGCCGCAAGCGTTTGCTGAAACTGCTCGCCGAGCATCAGACGGCGACGGTCCAGCAGCTCGTCGAATGGCTCAACGCGTCGCCGGCGACGGTCCGGCGCGACATCAGCTGGCTCGCAGCCCGCAACCTGCTCACCCGCACCCGTGGCGGCGCGGAGAACCTGCTTCCCAAGAAGCGCCAGTTCCCGCTGTCGAGCGAAACGTTCCAGAACAACATCCAGTGCTATGCCGCCCGCAAGCGGGCCATCGCGCGCCACGCGGCCGGCATGTGCACGGAAGGCGAAACGATCATCATCAACGGCGGCACGACGACGTTCATGATGGCCGAGTTCCTGGCCGATAAACATCTGAAGATCCTGACCAATTCGTTCCTGATGGCCGAGCGCCTGCTCGTCTCCAGCGAGAACGAGATCATCGTCCCGGGCGGGAAAGTCTACCGCGAGCAGAACGTGATCCTGTCGCCGTTCGACAACGACATCACCCAGCACCACTACGCCGGCAAGATGTTCATGAGCGTCTACGGCCTGTCCCTGCTGGGCCTCATGGAAGCGGACCCGCTGCTGATCCAGGCCGAGAAGCGCCTGATCAGCCAGGCCGAGGAACTGATCGTGCTGGCCGACAGCTCCAAGTTCGCGCGCAAGGCGGGCCTGATTTTGTGCGGCCTCGATCGCGTGTCGACCGTCATCACGGACACGGGCGCCTCCGACAAGGCCGTGCAAACGCTCGAACAATACGGCGTCAAGGTCGTCACCGTCGAACCCGACGAAGTGGCGCCGGACGTCGGTGCACCTTTTTTTAACCCGCAGTTCGACCTGCAGTCGGCCGCGCTGTTCCACCTGGACGCGCAGCTCGACCCGCGGCTGGATTCGCAACTGGAGGCCGCGCATTGAAAGTCAAACACCTGTTGGTCGCGCTGGCGGCCGTCGGCATCGTGGCCGGCCTTGCGGCCTGCGGCCAGAAGAAGCCTGAAAAGACGCGCATCGCGATGGTCGTCAAGAACCTCGGCAACGGCTTTTTCGACGCGGCCCACACGGGCGCCGACGAAGCCGCGAAGCAGCTCGGGGACGTCGAGGTGATCTACACCGGCCCGACGACGCCCAGCGCCGAGGGCCAGATCGAGATCATCAACTCGCTGATCAGCCAGAAGGTCGACGCCATCGTCATCTCCGCCAACGACCCCAACGCGCTGGTGCCGATCGCGAAGAAGGCGATGCAGCGCGGGATCAAGGTCGTCTCGTTCGACAGCGGCATCGCGCCCGAGGGCCGCCAGATGCAGCTGGATCCGTCGAACGCGGACCTGATCGGCGCAAAGCTGATCCAGATGGCGGCCGACGAGAGCGGCGGCGCGGGCGAGATCGCGATCCTGTCCGCCTCGGCCCAGGCCACGAACCAGAACATCTGGATCGGCGTGATGAAGAAGGTTCTGGAGAAGCCCGAGCACGCCAAGCTCAAGCTGGTGGCGACCGTGTACGGCGACGACCAGTCCGACAAGAGCTACCGCGAAGCGATCGGCCTGCTGCGCAGCCACCCGGATCTGAAGGTCATCATCGCCCCGACCACGGTGGGCATCGTCGCCGCCAGCAAGGCGGTGGCCGACGAACACCTGATCGGCAAGGTCTACGTGACGGGCCTCGGCCTGCCGTCCGAAATGGCGGGCCACGTGAAGAGCGGCGCCGTGAAGGAATTCGCGATCTGGAACCCGATCGACCTGGGCTACGCGGCCACGTACGCCGCCGACCAGTTCGTGAAGGGCAAGGCCGAGGCGAAGCCGGGCGCCAGCGTGTCCGTCGGACGCCTGGGCAGCGTGACGCTGGACGCCAACCGCGAAGCCGCGCTGGGCCCGCCGTTCACGTACGACGCGACCAACGTCGACAAGTTCGCGAAGCTGTTCTAAGAGCTTATCCGAGTAGGGTGGGCGGCCCCCCGCCCACCAAACGTATGCGTCGCCGTAACGCATGGTGGGCACAGGGGTGCCCACCCCACTGGGATACCCTCTAAGCCGTACGTAAAAAAACACGGTCGTTCATGCGCCAACAAATACGCATTTCCTTATGCCAGCCACCTACACTCCAAGCCCCGAAGCTGATGCGCCCCCGGTCCTGCAACTGACCGGCATCAGCAAACGCTTCAACGGCATCCACGCCCTGAACGGCGTGAACATCACGATCCGCGCCGGCGAATGCATGGCCCTGGTCGGAGAGAACGGCGCCGGCAAGTCCACGCTCGTCAAGACCCTCACCGGCATCTACCGGCCCGACGCCGGCGCGATGGCGCTGGACGGCCGCGCCGTGTCGTTCGCGAGCCCGCAGGAAGCGATGGCCGCCGGGATCACGGCCGTGCACCAGGAAACCGTCATGTTCGACGAATTGTCGGTGGCCGAGAACATCTACGTCGGCCGCCAGCCCGTGCGGGCGGGACGCATCGACTGGGGCCGCATCGAGGCCGAGGCAGAGGCCCTGTTCGCCCGGCTGGAAGTCGCGCTGCCCGTCAAGGCGCGGGTGAAGGACCTGTCCGTCGCCCAGCGCCACTTCGTCGAAATCGCCCGCGCCCTCGCCCAGGATGCGCGCGTCGTCATCATGGACGAGCCGACGGCCGCCCTGTCGCAGCGCGAGATCCGCGAGCTGTATCGCATCATCGAACAACTCAAGGCCGCCGGCACGGCCGTCATCTTCATCTCGCACAAATTCGACGAGATCTTCGAAGTGGCCGACTGCTACACCGTGCTGCGCGACGGCCAGTTCGTCGCCGAGGGGCGCCTGGCCGACATCACGGAGCAGGAACTGGTCGCGCTGATGGTGGGCCGCGCCGTGCACCAGGCCTACCCGAAGCTCGACGCCGAGATCGGCGCGCCGCTGCTCGTCGTGCAGAACCTGTCGCACCCCACCGAATTCGACGACGTCAGCTTCACCCTGCGGCGCGGCGAGATCCTCGGCTTCTACGGACTGGTCGGCGCCGGCCGCTCGGAAGTGATGCAGGCCCTGTTCGGCCTGACGCCGGACGTCACCGGCTGCATCACGCTGGACGGCAAGCCGGTGACGCCGCGCTCGCCCAGCGACGCGATCCGGCTCGGCCTCGCCTACGTGCCGGAAGACCGCCAGCACCACGGCGCCCACCTCACGCTGCCGATCCAGCACAACATCACGCTGCCGATCCTGTCGCGCCTCGGCTTCTTCCTGCGCCGCCACGCGAAGCAGGAAACCGCCATCGCGCGCCATTTCGCGGAACAGCTGGAGCTTAAGGCGAGCCACCTCACGCAGCACGTGGCCGAGCTCTCCGGCGGCAACCAGCAGAAGGTCGTCCTCGGCAAATGGCTGGCGACGGATCCGAAAGTGATCATCCTCGACGAGCCGACGAAGGGCATCGACATCGGCTCGAAAGCGGCCGTGCACCGTTTCATCGGCCAGCTGGTGGCGCGCGGCCTGTCCGTGATCCTCGTGTCGTCCGAACTGCCGGAAGTGCTGGGCATGGCGGACCGCATCGTCGTCATGCACCACGGCCGCGTGCAGCGCGAATTCCTGCGCGGCGAGGCGACGCCGGAAGCCGTCGTCGCCGCCGCCTCGGGCCTGGCCCTCGACCCAACCACGGCACCGGAGGCCGCATGAACCTCTTCAAGCAAAGAGAACCGCTGCTGGCCGCGATGATCGTGCTGCTGGTGCTGGCCGTCGGCCTGCGCGAGCCCGCGTTCCTTTCCCTCGATTCGCTGGCCAACGTCGTCACCGACAGCACCTTGCTCGTGATGCTGGCGCTGACGCAGATGCTCGTCATCGTCACGCGCGGCGTGGACCTGTCCGTCGCGTCGAACCTGGCGCTGTCCGGCATGGTCGCCGCGATGCTCGGCGCCCACGTGCCCGGCCTGCCGCTGCCCGTCATCATGCTGGCCGCCGTCGGCACGGGCCTCTTGCTCGGTCTCGTCAACGGCTGGCTGATCGGCTACCTGGAACTGCCGCCCATCGTCGTCACGTTGGGCACGATGAGCGTCTACCGCGGCGCCGTGTTCGTGCTGTCCGGCGGCGCGTGGGTGTCGGCGCACCAGATGCCCGCCCACTTCATCGCGTTCCCGCTGGACAGCCTACTCGGCCTGCCGCACCTCGTGTGGATCGCGGCCGGCACGGTCGCCGTCATGGCCTGGGTGGCACGGAGCACCCGCTTCGGGCGCGACCTGTACGCCATCGGCAATGCGCCGCAGTGCGCCGGCTACATCGGCATCGCCAGCAACAAGCGCCTGCTGTGGACGTACGCGCTGTCCGGCGCCGTCGCGGGTCTGTGCGGCTACCTGTGGGTGGCGCGCTATGCCGTCGCCTACACGGAGATCGCCTACGGCTTCGAATTCACCGTGATCGCCGCGTGCGTGATCGGGGGCGTTTCCATCGGCGGCGGCGTCGGCACGGTGCTCGGCGCCACCCTGGGCGCCCTGTTCCTCACCGTGATCGGCAACGCGCTGCCCGTGCTGCAAGTCTCGCCGTTCTGGCAGAGCGCCCTCACCGGCCTCGTGATCCTCGTCGCCGTCCTGATCAACGCCCGCGGCGCCGGCCGCCGCAGCCGCCAGATCCTGCCGCTGCACGGCACCGAGGCCCAACCCAACCGGAGTGCCGCGTGAACCCGACCACCGCCATGCCAACCGATTCCAAGCCGTCCTCGCGCTACACCATCCTCGACCGCGAAACGCCGCGCCTGAAACACGTCCTCGCGCGCTGGGAAACCCTATTGGGGCTGCTGTTCGTGGCCGTCTTCGCCGCCGACAGCATCGTGCTGCCGCACTTCCTCGACCTGTACAACCTGTTGGACGGCACCCAGAACTTCAGCGAGAAAGCGTTGATCGCGCTGCCGATGGCCTTGTTGATCATCTGCCGCGAGATCGACATCTCGGTCGCCGGCACGCTCGCGCTGTCGTCCGTCGCGATGGGTCTCGCGCACGGCGCGGGCTTCCCGCCCGCCAGCCTGCCTCTCGTCGCGCTGGCGACGGGCACCGCGTGCGGCTTCCTGAACGGGGTGCTCGTCACGCGCTTCGCGCTGCCGTCGATCGTCGTCACCATCGGCACCGTGTCGCTGTTCCGGGGCCTGGCCAGCGTCGTCCTCGGCGACAAGGCGTTCACCGGCTATCCGCAGCTGATGGCCGACTGGGGCCAGGGCTACTTCTTCGGCATCGTGCCGCGCGAATTCGTCGTGCTGCTCGTGTGCGCCGCGCTGTTCGCGCTGCTGCTGCACACGACGCGCTGGGGCCGCCGCATCTACGCCATCGGAAACAACCCGGAAGCGGCGCGCTTTTCCGGCATCGCCGTCGACCGCTACCGCCTCGCGCTGTTCATGCTGACGGGCGCGATGGCCGGCCTCGCCGCCTTCCTGCTGACGGGGCGCATCGGCAGCACGCGTCCGAACATCGCCACCGGCTGGGAGCTGGAAGTGATCACGATGGTGATCCTGGGCGGCGTCAGCATCGCGGGCGGGTCCGGCACGATCGCCGGCGTGATGCTCGCCGTGCTCACGATGGGTACCGTCACGTACGGGCTGGCGCTCGCCAACATCCCCGGCATCTACATGACGATCGTCGTCGGCGTGCTGCTGCTCGCGACCATCGCGCTGCCGAAACTGCTGCGCATGCGGCGCGCGAGGTAGCTTCCATGCACGACGCCCTGATCGTCCTCGACATCGGCAAGACGAACGCCAAGCTGGCGCTGATCGACGCCACCGGCCGCGTGCTCGCGGAACGGCGCCGCCCGAACGCCGTGCGCACGGACGGACCGTATCCGCACCTCGACACGGACGGCCTGTGGGACTGGCTGCTGACCGCGTGCCGCGCCTTCGCCGCGCAGGCGCGCGTGACGGCCATCGTTCCCGTCACGCACGGCGCGACGGCCGCGCTGGTCGACGACACGGGCCTCGTGCTGCCCGTGCCCGACTACGAGGCCGAGTTGCCGGGCCTGGACTACGCCGCGCTGCGCCCGCCGTTCGAGGAGACGCTGTCGCCGGGGCTGCCCGCGGGCCTGAACCTGGGCCGCCAGCTCGCCTGGCTGCAGGCGCGCTTCCCGGACGCGTTCCGGCGCGCGCGCCACATCCTCATGTATCCGCAATACTGGGCCTGGCGCCTGTGCGGCGCGGCCGCGTCGGAAGCGACGTCGCTGGGCTGCCATACCGACTTGTGGAATCCGCGCACCCAGGCGTATTCGAGCCTCGTGGACCGCATGGGCTGGACGGCCCTCATGCCGCCGCCGGCGTCGGCGCACGCCGTCCTGGGCACGCTCCGTCCCGAAGTCGCCGCCGCCACGTGGCTGCCACCCGATTGCGCCGTCCTGTGCGGCATCCACGACAGCAACGCGTCGCTGCTGCGCTACCTGGGCAAGGGCGAAGGCACCGTGCTGTCGACCGGCACGTGGGTGATCGCCGCCGCCTTCGGCACCTCGCTGGACAATCTGCGCGAACAAGCGGACATGCTGGCCAACACGAACGCGCTGGGCCGGCCCGTCGCCTGCATGCGCTTCATGGGCGGGCGCGAATTCGGCGAGCTGGCCGGCGCGTCTCCCGTACCGTGCGATTTCGCGGACGTCGAACGCCTCGTCGCGCGCGGCACGCTGGCGCTGCCCTGCTTCGCATCGACCGGCGGCCCGTTCGCGGGCCGCGCCGGCCGCATCGACGGTCCGCCGCCCGCGGACGCGCGCGAACGCTATGCGCTGGCCACGTTGTACTGCGTGCTGGTGACGGACTACTGTCTCGACGCGCTGGGAGCAAAGGGCCCGCTGGCCGTCGAAGGCAGTTTCACGGCGAACCCGTGGTTCGGGCCCCTGCTGGCGACGCTGCGGCCGGCGCAGCCGGTGTCCTATTCGGACGACGCGAGCGGCACCACGTGCGGCGGCTGGATGCTGCGCTACCGGGACGCCGCGCCGCCGGGGGCGAGTACCGCGATCGCGGCGCGGGCGCCGTCAGGACTGGACGTGTATCGGGCGCGCTGGCGCGCCGCATTGGGCTGAACGCGGTGACGGATTTCGTAGAGACATCGGTACTCGTGCGGATTCGACTTTCATCTGATGTGAATATCATCGAAGTCATTGGTGTACGCAGGTAGCGGTAGCTGTCCAAGTGCTCTTGGCCGGTGCCTGGTTTTTGCCCACCCGAACCCGTACGGTGCAGCGTCCAACTTGAGGTGCGAGCTTCATCCACCATTGGGTTCCCGGCCATCCCATGTCGGCTTTGGTGCGCTTCCTGCCACCGTACAGGCATATTAGCCATGCTTGTTCATCATCAGCGAAACCGTAGCGAGCATCGTACCCGCCTGCGACCTTCTCTTCGTCGCCATGAAGAAAACCGTTGCCGTGAAGTTCACCCGACATCATTGAAGCGCCAGTTAACGGCATTGTGGCGGCATTCTTGCCGGGATAGACCTGCGGACAAGTGTAGACTTCCGCATTCACAACTGTACAAGAGAACGCCAATACCGCGGACAAGAGCGTCTTCACGGAACCTCCACGACGTAAAAATCATTCGCATTGTCACAAGGCGATCTGCCACTTAGCCTTGCCTGTTCGGGCGTAAAAGCCCGTACTGGGCGCGGACCAGGCACATGCGGCAGCGCCCCGGAACTCCATTGGTCGAACATCCAAATCCGACTAGGCTTTCCTGTCGCAACGCTGTAACCGTCGCCTCCCATGAACAACGTCGCGTGATATCCGTGGGCGTTCGGATAGATCATTTTGCCGTCCGTGGACACAAAATTGGCGATAACAGTACCGGGCTTTAAGGTTCTGGCGACATCAACCACGCGCTCCCCCGGTCGCCATCGACTAGTGTGCCCGACGCTCGTTAATTCCTGCGGGAGCCTGGCACATTGCCCATCAGCGATGAACGTCTGTACATGGGCCTTTTCATCCTTGGCCTGCTGCTCTGCCCATTTCTTCAACAGCGCACTAAAGTCACCAGAGTACACAACCGGGTGTGGCATATTGCCTCCCGGTTAAGCGGCGACCTTGTTCGCGGCTGAATCCCAGCCGCCTGCCGTGCTACCACCTGCGCCGCCCGAAATCTTCTGCTGGGTGTATGTACATTTAAACTTGGAGGATGCCAAATGCACGTTTTCCGTAATAATCCCTCCGCTACTGCTGGTCGGAGTGACGTTGGAAATCATGACGTTCTCAAGCACGATTTCAAAATACTTGACGCGAGCACCATCGCCATCGGCCCGGAAGAACTCGAATTTGGCTTGCGGGATGGTTTTCCCCATCGCGCAGGTCTGGAAGAGCACTGGGGATGTAATATCTGCCAGCTTTTCAAAGCTGACTTCGTGAATATCAGCCTTGCCGCTCGTATGCCCTCCAGCCGTCGAGACGGCCGTGGCTCTCGGCTGGCTTACGCCCCATCGCACGTTGTGAATCTCTATCCATCCGCGATGTTTGTCGTCTTGCGATTCGCCCTTGATGTCCCCGATCTGAAGATAAGCGTCGATTGCCATGTTTGCCCCCATGAGAAGTTGAGCAACGATTCTTGCCCAGCTACGTTGATGCAACATTAATAGAGGACAGAAAGGGGAGAGAGGCGGATCAAGCAGCACATTACCGTTTCACATACGATTGTAGCGTGGTCCCGATGGTAGACTGGAGGGATTTCACATCCCCGCCATCCCGATGAGCCTCGCCTCCGTCACCACCTTCTTCGCCGCCCACGCGCCCGACATCGCCGTCGAGCGCTATGCCGCCAGCACCGCGACCGTCGCCCTCGCCGCCGCCGCGTTGGGCGTGACGCCTGGCCAGATCGCCAAGACGCTGTCGCTGCGCCTGGACGACGAGGTCGTGCTGCTGGTCGCGCGCGGCGACGCCCGCGTGGACAACCGCAAGTACAAGGATCGCTTCGGCCAGAAGGCCCGTATGCTGAACCTGGACGAGGTGGAACGGGAGACCGGCCACCCCGTCGGCGGCGTGTGCCCGTTCGGCCTGGCGCGGCCGCTGCGCGTGTTCTGCGACGTGTCGCTGCGCGCGTTCGATGTCGTGTTTCCCGCCGCCGGCGCGCCCGATGCGGCCGTGCGCGTGACGCCCGACAGGCTGGCGTTGCTCACGCACGCCGAGTGGGTCGACGTGATGCAGGCCGTGGCCGTCGCGGCGTAGGCCGCGTCAGACGCCGCGGCCCAGCCGCGCGATCAGGTCCGCCAGCGGCAACGGCCGGCAATACAGATACCCCTGCATGCACGGCCGCCCGTTCTCCGCGAGGAAGCGCGCCTGCGCTTCCGTCTCGATGCCTTCCGCCACGACGCGCAGGCCCAGGTGGTCGGCCATCGCGAGGATCGTCTGCACGATCGCCGTGCCGTTGGCGTCGTGCGGCGTGTCGCGCATGAAGCTCTTGTCGATCTTGAGTTCGTACAGCGGCATCTTCTTGAGGTAGCCCAGGCTCGAATAGCCGGTGCCGAAATCGTCGATCGAGAAGCGGATTCCCAGCGCCGCCAGCTCGCGCATCTTCTCCGTGATGACGTCGAAGTCTTCGACGAGCAGGCCCTCCGTCACCTCGAACACGAAGGCCTGCGGCGCCACGCCCGACTGCTCGAGCGCGGCGCACACCTGCGCCACGAACTCGGGCTGGCGGAACTGGCGCGGGCTGACGTTGATGGACAGTTGCAGCGGATGCCCGGCCTGCTCCAGCGCCAGGCGCGCCTCGCAGGCCTGGCGCAGCACCCACAGGCCGAGGGGCACGATCAGGCCCGTCGTCTCCGCCACCGGAATGAAGATGTCGGGCGGGACGAACGTGCCGTCGGCGCGGCGCCAGCGCATCAGCATCTCGGCGCCGACCGGCTGGCCCGCATGGTCGACCTGCAGCTGCAGGTGCATCGCCAGCTCGCCGTTGTCGAGCGCCGCGGACAGGTCGCGGCCCAGGGTCAGCTGGCGTTCGGCCGCGGCCAGCATCGGCGTCTCGAACATGGCCACGCCGTTGCGGCCCGCGGCCTTGGCATGGTACATGGCGAGGTCGGCATCGCGCAGCAGGTCGGCGACCGACTGGCCCGCACGCGTGGGCAGCGCGACGCCGATGCTGGCGGTGGAGTGGTAGCTCTGGTCGTCGATGACGACGTCCTCGGCCAGCGCCGCGCAGATCTTGTCGGACACGGCCAGCGCGGCGGCCGTCGCCGCGGCGGCGTCCTGACCGAGGCCGTCGAGCAGCACGACGAATTCGTCGCCGCCCAGGCGCGCCACCGTGTCGCCCTTGCGCACCAGGTTGGCGAGACGCTTCGCCATGTGCTTGAGCAGGGCGTCGCCCGTCGCGTGGCCGCGCGCGTCGTTCACGTGCTTGAAGTTGTCCAGGTCGATGTACAGCACGGCGCCCAGCCCGCGGCCGCCATTGGCCGCCCCGACCATCGCATCCAGCCGCTCCGTCATCAGGCGCCGGTTCGGCAGGCCCGTGAGGACGTCGTAGTACGCGAGGCGGTGGATGGCGTCGGCCGAGTGGCGGCGCTCGGTGATGTCGCGGCCCACCACGACCCAGTGGCTGATGCGGTTCGCGTCGTCCATGAACGGCATCAGTTCCATCTCGACCCAGTACGGATCGCCGGACTTCGTGTAGTTGACCAGTTCCGCCGTCGCGCGCTGGCCGTTGCGCATCGATTCGACGATGCGGTCCACGACGGCCGGATCCGTGCCCGGGCCGTGCAGCACACGCATGCTGCGGCCGACGATGTCGGCGTCGCTGTAACCCGTGCGGCGCTGGAACGCTTCGTTGGAAAAGATGATGGGCTGTTCGCGGTCGGGCGTGTCCACCGCCTTCGCGATGAGCACCATGTCGTTCAGGCGCGCCAACGCGGCCGACGTCAGGCGCAGTTCCGCGTTCAGCGCCTGCAGCGCGTCCTGGCCCCGCTCGAGCGACTTGGCGAAGCCGCGCGCATCGTCCAGCGACCGCGACAACCCCTTGAGCAGGGTGCCGCACGTGAGCGTGAGCAGCGCGCCCACGCAGGTGAAATTCAAGGTCACGAGGAGCGCCGTCACGAACGGGTCGTGGCCCATGTCCACGAGCGCGGACGGGAAGTGGCCGATCCCGAGGACGAGGATCACGGCGCTCGCCGCCAGCGCCACCAGGGACGGCGCGGTGCCGAGCAGGATCGCCGCCAGCACGGGCGGCGCCATCAGGTAGTTCTGGCTGATCGGCCCCACCTTGAGCATGAGGCAGATGGCCACCATGTAGATGATGGCGAGGAAGTTCAGGACGCGGAACGTGTACGGCAGCCGCTCCAGCCGCCACAGCGCGCACAGCCACGCGAGCGCGACGCCGTCCATCACCGCCACCGCCCAGACGCCGTGGCGCAGCACCACCGTCACGCTGGGCACGGCGGCGATCGTGCCGAGGACGAGCACTATCGCCAACAGACGCGAGAAGATCCGCGCGCGCCATTGTGCGATATCGTCTAACCCTAGCATCAACCAGTATCCTCGCGGCGCGCCCGGAGGATCCGGCCCGGCCAATGTTCTTGTGAAGAAACATTGTAAGGGCCGCCCCCAGGGCTGTCACCTTCTTTGCCGCGGGGTGTTGCTGCGGTGTGACTGGCAGTTCAATAACTCGCGCCGGACCGCCCGCTTCCCGCGTCGGCCGCCACGCCGCCCCGCACCGCGCGCAACACCACGAGCCGCACCGGCTCCAGCGCGTTGGCGGGCTTGCCGTCCGTCGTCACGGCGAGCGCGATCGTGTTGTCGCCGTCGGGATGCAGGATGCCGGGCGGGATCACGAACACGCGCTGCGGCCCCACGTGGGCGATGAACTGCCCCATGTTCCAGCCGTTCACGAAGATCAGCGCGCGGTTCTCGCGGCCGGAACGGGGGCGGCGCGTGTCGCCGAACGCGAGGCCCAGCTGCACGTCGTGTCCGCGCGGCAGGTCCAGCTTCACGTGCGTGCGCAGCCAGTAGGTGCCGGGACCGGGCGGCGCGGCGCCGACGCGCGTCCGCATCCATCCGTCTTCGCGCGCGCCCGGCAGGTGCCAGCCGGCGCGTTCGCCGTACAAGCCGCCGTCGTTGAGCGGACCGCGCATGCGGTCGACGCTGTCCTCGCCGCCAGGATTGCCCTGGATGCGCCAGCGGATCGGCACGGCGAAGCGCGCACCGCCCGGGGACGTCAGCGACGCGGCGATCAGGCCGCGCGCCTCGCGGTGCGCGTCGTCCGCCATCAGGTCCCAGTTGTGCGAATCGTTGCGCACCATGACGGCGACGACGTGCGGTCCGGGCGCCAGCCGGCCGAGGTCGAAGCGCACGCTGTCCGTCGTTTCCGGGAACGAGCGTCCGGTATCCAGCTCGTGCTGGCCGAGGAAGCGCCCGTCGACCCACGCCTGCAGCATGCCCGCGCCGCCGCCGCCGTAGAACAGGTCCAGCCGGTTGGCGGCGGGATCGGCCGCGTCGAAGCGGCCGCGGTACCACACGTCGCCGTGGTGGAAGCCGTAGTCGCTCATCGCCAGCGTCGGCTGGCCGCGTTCCGGCTGGGTCCACGTCTGCGCGGCCGACGGATGATTGTCCACGCGCTGCCAGGCGGCGTCGTCGAAGCCCGGCTGCGCTTCCGGGCTGTCCATGCGCCGCACCCATGTCAGCTTGCCCAGGTCGGGGACCGTCACCCGCGCCGGTCCCGCCAGCGTGCCCGCGCGCAGGCTGCCGTCCGGCTGGCGCGTCAATGTCAGGTCCGCGCCGTTGAAACTCGCCGCGTCGATGGCGGGTCCCCAGATCTCGAGCGGACTGTCGTGCTCCGTGTCACCTGTCAGATGCAGCCGGCCGCCATCGATGCGCGCCGTGCGCACGAGCGCCGGCGTCAGTTCGAGCACGCGGCCGGCCGCGGTGTCCTGGGTCCAGAAGCGCTGCGACGTGGCCTCGTCCGCGATCAGCAACAGCAGCGGCGCGCGCCCGCCGCCCGTGACGCGCACGCGCGCCAGGCCCGTGTGTACGTAGTCGAGCTTCAAATCGCCGCGCGCCGCGTCGAACGCCGCCTGCACGTCGCCGGCCAGCACCTCGACCCTGGGCGCGGACGCGTAGCGCAGCACGGTTTCGCCGGCCTCGCCGTCGCGGCCGTGCAGCAGGACGATGTCGCGCGCGCCGTCGCGCATCTGCGCCTGCAGCTCGGACGTCGAGAACACGAGATGCTGACGCTCCATGTCGTACGCCGCCAGCAGCATCTTCGCGTCCTGGCCGTTCAGGCGCGACGCCACGCGGTAGCGGCCGTCGCGCGTCTCGAGATCGAACGCGAACGCGTCGTCCGTCAGCAGGTCGGAGGGGCCGTGCACGGCGAACAGCACGTGCGCGCCCAGTTCCGCGTTGACGTTGTGGTAGAGCCGCATGCGCGGCGACGTCGTCGCGATCGCCGGCCCCTTGTCCATGCGGGCCAGCACGGCGCCGGCGGCCTGCACGAACATGCCCTGCTGCTTGAGCGCCAGCGCCTTCGGGCGCAGGCCGCGGTCTTCGGAAATCGGCGCGCCGTAGTCGTAGGACGTGTACACGATGGGGCCCGGCAGCCAGCCCCACGACGTGCCGCCGAACGCCATGTAGAGATTGTGGATCGTGATGCGGTTGATGAGGTTCGTCCCGTAGAACACGCGCTCGTAGCCCTTGCCCTGGCGCCGCGCCGTGCAATCGTAGGTGCCGTTCGAGCCCCAGTAGTCGAACCAGCCCGCGCCCACCTCGGCCGCGAAGCCCGGCGTGCCGGGAGAACTCCGCGCGCCGGCCTTCGGTCCCGGCGCCGCGTAGATGCCCCAGTCGGGCGCCTTGTTCGGCCGCGCCGGATCGGCGTGGACGTCGCAGCTGCCGCCCGGATAGCCGTCGAACGCGTACAGGTCCGTCGGTCCCGGATGCGCCCACGGCGCGCTGGAATCGCGCGGCGTCCAGTCGGGCAGGCGGCCGGCGGCGTTGTGGAAGAACGGGACCGTGATGCCGTCCGCGCGCGCCTTGGCGGCCAGGTGCGCCATCTGGCGCGCATGCTTGGGCTCGACCTTGCCCAGCTCGTTCTCGAGCTGGTAGGCGATGACGGTGCCGCCGCCCGTCGTGATCTGGTGGCGCGCGACGATGGCGTCGATCTGCGTCATCCATTCGTCGACGGCCGAGAGATAGGCCGGATCGTCCGTGCGCGCTTCGGCGCGGCTGCGGAACATCCAGCCGGGGAAGCCGCCGCCGGACAGTTCGGCGTTGACGTACGGGCCCGTGCGCGCGATCACGTACATGCCCTCTTCCTCCGCCATCTCCAACAACCGCTCGACGTTGCGCACGCCGGAAAAATCGTACGCGCCCGGCGCCGGCGAGTGGTACGCCCAGTCGAAGTAGAACGATACGGCATTGAAGCCCAGCGCCTTCATCTTCTGGAGCACGTCGCGCCAGCGCGCGGGATCGGGCAGCCGGAACGGGTGGAACTCGCCCGACCAGACGACCACGCGCTTGCCGCCGATGGTGAGCGAGTACGGATCCCAGCCGACCCGCTGCGGCACGCCGGCGGGACGCACTGCAGCCGCGACCTCGTCCGCCCGCGCCGCCAGCAGGTCCGGCGCGGCGACGTCCGCCGCGACGCCGCGCAATGCCCGCTTCGGCGACCACGTGCGCAGCCCGTCCCGGCTGTCGGCCTGCCAGGCGTGGCCGGCGGCGTCGGCGAAGACGGCGCGCCAGCTCCCGTCGGGCAGGCGCGCGAGGCTGGCGCCGCCGGCCGTGGATCCCCAAGCGTCGATGCCGCGCTCCACGGTCCACGGACCGGCCGCGTCGCGCGCCCGCGCCAGCGTGAGGACACCGTCGCCGCGTCGCCGCGCCAGCGCCACATAGCCCTCGCCGTCGGCCGCGACGGCCGCGTCCTCGAAACCGTCCTGCAGTCCGGCCATCGGCTGGGGCGCCGGCCACGCCGCCAGCGCGGCATCGGGCGTCAAGAGCCATGGCCGGAACGCCGCGCCGCCTTGCGCCAGCGCCACGACGAGCCGCAAGCTGCCGTCGCGCGCCAGCAGCCAGCACGGCGCGCGCACCTGTCCCGGCAGCGGCACGGTACGCACGAAGGTCCAGTGCCGCAGGTCGGTCGACCGCGCCAGGCCGATTTCCGCGCCGGCGCCGCCCGCGTACGCGACCCAGTACGCCCCGTCGTGGCGCACGATGGCGGGGTCGCGCAGCATGCCGCGCGGCGGCGCGTACGCCTCGGAGGCCTGCGTGACGAATGCGCCGCCGGCGTCCGAGCGGAACACGCTCAGGCGGTCCGGCAAGCCCGGCGCGACGGCGGCCATCAGCCACACAGTGTCCGCCGCGGCGCGTGCGTCCTGCGGTTGCGCCGTCGCCGCCACGCACAGGACGGCCGCGCACATGGCGGCGAAGAAGCGTGCGAGGCCGGCACGCGGCAGCGCGCGCCGTGACGGGGAACTGGGCACTGATCGTCTCCTTTGCTGGTGGATCGCGCACGCGCTGAGCGCAAACGCATGCGGGCTGCCCGTATTGTGCAGCCTGCGCGAGCACCGTTGTCGATTCGCCATGCAAGCGCTCAAGAACGTGATTATTACCGCGAACGCCTGGCCGCGACGATTCGCGGCGCGATGCTTGGCGCTACCATGCCCCGGCAATATGACCATCCGAGTCATCGATAACAACATGGAGACTGCACGATGCATTTGACTGGACACCCTCGAACCCTGCAACCGCGCGCACGCCGCACCGGCATCAGCCTGGGCGTGCTGGCGATGCTGGCCTCGCTGCATGCGCACGGCCAGGAAACGGCCGCCGCCGCCGATGCCGCCGGCAAGGCGCCGGAAAGCGTCGTCGTCGTGACGGGCTTTCGCGCGAGCCTGAACAGCGCCCTCAACACGAAGAAGAACAGCGACGGCATCGTCGACGTCATCAAGGCCGAGGACATCGCCAAGTTCCCCGACGCGAACCTGGCGGAATCGCTGCAGCGCGTGCCCGGCGTGGCGCTGGCGCGCGGGGACGGCGGCGAAGGCAAGCAGATCACCGTGCGCGGCCTGAACGCGGGCTTCACGCGCGTGCGCATCAACGGCATCGAGGGCGTGGCGGCGACCGGCGCGTCCGACATCAACGGCAGCACGAACCGCGGCCGCGGCTTCGACTTTTCCGTATTCGCATCGGAGCTGTTCAACAGCCTCGAGGTGCGCAAGACGTCGGAGGCGGACATCGAGGAAGGGTCGCTCGGCGCCACGGTCGACCTGCGCACGGCGCGGCCGTTCGACTTCAAGGGACGCACGTTCAGCGTGGGCGGCCAGGAAAGCCACAACTCCGTCTCCGGCAAGACCCAGCCCCGCGTGACGGCGCTGCTGTCGGACCGCTGGGACACGGGCATCGGCAAGGTCGGCGCGCTGCTGTCCGCCGCGTACTCGAAGCGCCGCGCCACCGAGGAAGGCTACGAGGCCGTGGACCTGCTCAGCGCGAGCTTCGACGGCGGATTCTGTTCGCCCGTCGGCGTCGCGCCGCAGAACCCGCGCGACGACGCCGTCAAGGGCATCACGGCGACGACGTGCGGCACGGGCATGCCGCGCGCGACGGATCCGACCGCGTACAACGACGTCATGGGCCGCAAGGACAATTACGGCGGCACGGTCGCCAATCCGGCCGCCGGCTCGGGCGCGTTCGCCCCGCGCATCCCGCGCTACCGCCGCTCGCAGACGGATTACGAACGCACGGGCATCACCAACTCCTACCAGTGGCGCAACCGGGACAGCGAGCTGAATCTGGATCTCATGGTCGGCAAGTTCGCCAACAAGCGCTACGACAACTACATCGAGGCGATCTCGTTCGGCCGCAACCTGGGCTCGAACGGCAAGCCGCAGACGTCGATCCTGGACGCGCACTTCGACCAGAACGGCAGCTGGGACTACGGCAAGTTCGACGGCGTCGACGTGCGCACCGAGGGCCTGCTGGACGTCTACACGACCAAGTTCCGCCAGCACGTCCTGTCCGGCAGCCACCGCTTCAGCGACACCGTGAAGGCCGACTTCATGGCCGGTAACTCGAACTCGAACCTGAACGAGCCGACGCGCGCCACCGTGCAGTTCGACGCGCCGAACGTGAACGGCTTCTCGTGGGACTTCCGCGACAACCGCAACGTACCGGCCCTGAATTTCGGCATGGACGTCGCGAACCCCGCCAGCTTCCAGTTCGCCCCGCCGGACGCCGCCGGCAACGTGCGCGGCATGTTCGTCGGCCGCTACCTGGACACGACCAACAAGCTGCAGACCCAGGCCGCCAACCTGCACTGGGAAATCAACGACCACCTGACGAGCCACTTCGGCATCTCGAGCCGCAAGAACATCTGGACCAACTACGAGGTCGGCGACAGCGCCACCGGCGTGGCGCTGCCGGCCGGCGTGTCGATGGCCGACATCTCGCGCCAGATCAGCGGCTTCGGGTCCGGCCTGGACGGCGCCGGCGTGCCGTCGTCGTGGGCGGCCGTCGACCTGCCCAAATTCCTCGGCGTCGTCAACACCGAATGCCATTGCGACGCGGTGCTGGGGTCGCAATACAACTACCTCACGCAGACGAACCGCCGCGTGGAAGAAGACATCGACGCGCTGTACGGCATGGTCGACTACAACTACGACTTCGCGGGCATCACGTGGCGCGGCAACGTCGGCGTGCGCGGCGCCGAGACCAAGGCGACGTCCACGGCGATGATCAACGTGCAGGGCCGGCTGCAGCCCAACACGGGCACGAAGAAATACCGCGACTGGCTGCCCGCCTTCAACCTGACGGCCCAGCTGCCGAAGAACGTGTACCTGCGCTTCTCGGCCGGGAAGACGCTGTCGCGTCCCGAGTACACCGACCTCGCGCCGAACGCCACCGTGTCGCCGATTTCGCAATCGGTCTCGATCGGCAACCCGAACCTGGATCCGATCCGCGCCAACACGTACGACTTGCAAGCCGAGTGGTATTACGCGAAAAACGCGATGGTCTCGCTCGGGCACTTCCGCAAGGACATCAAGAGCTTCATCCAGAGCGTCAACGAGCGCGTGCCCTACAACACGCTCGGCCTGCCGAACGAACTGCTGATCCTGAACGGCTGCTCGCTGACGGGCGCCCCGATCTGCCAGACCTTGCCCACGACGGAGGTCAACGTGAGCCGCAAGGTCAACACGGCGGGCGGTCCGCTCAAGGGCTGGGAATTCAATCTGCAGGCGCCGTTCAGCTTCCTGCCCGGCTTCTGGAGCAATTTCGGCCTGCTCGCGAACGCGACGCGCGTGAAGTCGCGCATCACCTACATCACCCGCGTGGACAATCCGGCCACGCCGCAGAACGAGCAGCTGACGCAGGTGGCGGACTTCACGGGCCTGTCGCCGCGCACCCACAACCTCACGCTGTACTACGAGGACGCGAAGTTCAGCGCGCGCGTGTCGGCAGCGCACCGCTCCCGCTATATCTACGCCGTGCTGGGCGACGTCAGCGGCGCCGACTTCACGATGGTGGACGGCTCGACCAATATCGACATGAGCCTGTCGTACAACCTCACGCCGCAACTGCGGCTGTCGCTGGAAGGCCAGAACCTGACCGACACGCCGCTGCGCTACGGCCGCGACACGCAGCGCGACGACACGCTGCTGTACGTGCACTCCGGCCGCACGTTCGTGCTGGGGCTGAACTACAAGTACTGACGACCCAATCGGGCATGCGCGCGCGGAGATTCTGGTATCCTATCGTTTTTACTGCTTTCTCCCGCGCGCCATGTACACCTTGTCCCGCGTCACCCCCATCCTGCGCATCTTCGATGAAGCGAAAGCGCGCGAATTCTACGTCGATTTCCTCGGCTTCAAGGTCGACTGGGAGCACCGCTTCGACGAAGGCGATTTCCCCGTCTACATGCAGGTCTCGCTGGGCGATTGCGTGCTGCACCTGTCCGAGCACTACGGCGACGGCAGCCCGGGCGCGTCGATCCGCATCGCCGTGAAGGATCTCGACGGCTACCACGCCACCCTGCTGGCCAAGGAATTCAAGTATGCACGTCCGGGCATCCAGACGATGCCGTGGGGGACGCGCGAGATGACGGTCCGCGATCCGTCGTCGAACCGCCTGTCGTTCGAAGAAACGATCGCGCCCGCGGCCTGACCGGTACACTTTGCGCCGGACCGGCAGTACAGTGCCGGTGACATTCGGCCGACTGTTCCTGTCTGCGCCGCGCCCCGCCGCGTAGACTCTGCACATCCCGACACCGCGAGAGTCCCATGGCACGCCACCCCTTCAAGACCGTCGACGTTTTCACCGCCACCCCGTTCCAGGGCAATCCGCTCGCCGTCGTGTTCGACGCGGACGATCTCTCCACCGAACGGATGCAGCAAATCGCCAACTGGACGAACCTGTCCGAGACGACGTTCGTGCTGCGGCCGACACGGCCCGGCGCCGACTACCGCGTGCGCATCTTCACGCCCCACGCCGAGCTGCCGTTCGCCGGGCATCCCACGATCGGCACGGCGCATGCATTGCTGGAAGCCGGCGCGATCGCACCGCGCGCCGGCCGCCTCGTCCAGGAATGCGCGGCGGGCCTGGTCCCACTGGACGTGCGCCACGCGGACGACGGCGCGCGCTGGCTGTCGTTCACGCTGCCCCCGCACACGATCGCCCCGCTGGACGCCGCGCAGGCGGCCGAACTGGCGCAGATCCTCGGCACGCCCCTCGTCGCCCCGCCCTGCCTCGTCGACGCCGGCGCGCGCTGGGTCGTCGCGCAGCTGCCAAGCGCCGCCGCCGTGCTGGCCGCCGCGCCGGACCTCTACCGCATGAAGGCCAGCGACAGCGCGGCCGGACGCACGGGCGTGGTGGTCTTCGGCCCGCACGCGCCGGACGCCGCCGCCCGCATCGAAGTGCGCGCGTTCGCGCCGGCGCACGGCATCGATGAAGATCCGGTCTGCGGCAGCGGCAACGGCGCCGTCGCCGCCTACCTGCGCCACACGGGCCAGGCCGAGGCGTTCGGACGCGACTTCCTGTCCAGCCAGGGCGCCGCTGTCGGCCGCGCCGGCATCCTGCGCCTGACCATCGCCGCGGACGCGATCGGCGTCGGCGGCAGCGCCGTCACCTGCGTGGAAGGCCACCTCACGTTCTGATCGCACTTGATCGCAGGCCCCGTTCCGGCTAGGCTGGCGGCTCGATTCACGAGACCGGGGAACGGCATGGCAACGGACAAGAGCTTCATCGACTACGTGGCGGAAGTGGTGGGACTGGGCGCGCGGCTCACGCACCGGAAGATGTTCGGCGAGTACGCGCTGTACGTGGACGACAAGGTGGTGGCCTTCGCGTGCGACGGCAGCCTGTTCGTCAAGCCGTCCGAGGCGGCGGCGCGGCTCGCGCCCGACCTGCCGCAAGGGCCGCCCTATCCCGGCGCGAAGGATTATCCGATCGGCGACGAATTGCTCGACGACCCGGAGGCGCTGCGCCGCCTGCTGCTCGAAACGGCCGCGATCATGCCCCCGCCGAAGCCGAAGAAGCCGGCCGGGGCACGCGCAAAACGGACGCCCGGCCAATCTTAGTTATCGATATCATCCGGTACGCAACCTGTGCTAGCATGCGGGTTCGTTCACTTTTTCGCCCACGAGCCGCCATGCACATGTCACGCCGTCTGTTCACCTTCGCCGCCCTCGTTCCCGCCCTGTCGATCGCCCTGGCCGCGCACGCGGCCGCGCCGGAGACGGGCCGGCCCATCGCCTCCCGCTTCAACGCCGACCCGTCGCCCCACTGGTTCCCGGACGCGCACGGCGACAAGTTCTACCTCTACGCCACGGACGACGCGTCGAACTCCGGCAAGTACTGGGATTCCGTCACGTGGCGCCTGTACACGTCGCCGGACATGAAGACGTGGCATGACGCCGGCGTGCCGCTGGCCGTCACCGTGTTCAAATGGGCGCGGCCGGACGCCAAGGCCTGGGCGCCGGAGGCGGCGTACCGCAACGGGAAGTATTATTTCTATGCGCCCGTCGGCGGCGACAAGATCGGCGTCGCCGTGTCCAACCGGCCGGACGGCGGCTTCGCCGACGCGCGCGGCACGCCGCTCGTCGACCGGGAACGCGACGTGAACGCGGGCGACGAGCCGATCGATCCGGCCGTCTTCATCGACAAGGATGGGCAAGCCTATATGTACTTCGGCACGCGCGTGCCGAAGGTCGTGAAGCTCAAGCCCGACATGATCTCGCTGGACGGCCCGATCCGGATCGTGAAGATCGACGGCCTGTCCGCGTCCGACACGAAGAAGAAGTACGGCGAGGCGCCGTTCATGCACGAACACAACGGCGTCTACTACTTCACGTTCTCGTCCGGCTGGCCGGGCCAGATCCTGTACGCGACGGCCAGTTCGCCGATGGGCCCCTTCACGTACCGGGGCGTCGTCATCGACTACCTCAAGATCTCGACGAACCACCAGGCGATCCTGGAACACGGCGGCAAGAGCTGGATCTTCTACCACGACGCGCTGCTGCCGGGCGGCGGCGGCTACCGCCGCTCGATCGCCATCGCGCCGCTGGAATACGGCGCGGACGGCACGATCAAGCAGGTGGCGATCAAGCCCGGCCAGCCGAACGACTGACCGGGGGAGCGCCGGTCAGGCCGGCGCCTTGGCGGACAGGCGCTTGAGGCGCTCCAGCGCGCTCTCGCCGGCCGTCTCCGGCTGGCTGACGGACTTGCGGATCGCATCGAGTTCGGCCTGCTGGTCGAGCGGCTTCTGGCCGATGTCGGCGACGATGCGCAGGCCCGACGCTTCGTTCGTCACGGCCTCGGCGCGGCGGGTCAGCGCGGACAGCGCCGTCGAGTTGCCGCGCATGCTCGTCAGGCCGGCCAGCTGTTCCTGGCGTTCGAGACGCAGTTCCTGCAGCTCTTTCTGGGCCTTGGCCGCGGCCAGGGCCTGCATCGCCTTCTTCGCCTGGGCGTCGAATTCGGCCAGCTGCTTGGACAGCGCGTCGACGATCTTCTGCAGCTCGTCCATATAGGCCTTCGCGTCGGCCTCTTCCTGGATTTCCTGCGGCAGGCGCGCTTTGTTCGACTCCAGCTCGTCGCAGAACATGGTCACGGTGGCTTCCGAGATCGTGCCGGCGGACAGGCGCTCGGCCAGCTTCTCGGCGGCGCGTTCGTCGTTGGCGATCAGGTTCTGCAGGTTGACGACGTCGCCGTGCTCCTTGTCGAACGACGCGCGCGCCGTCGCCAGCAGTTGCGCCGTGTCGCGCAGGGTGGCGACCAGGCGGTCGCGGTCGGCCTCGGTCGCGGTCTCGGGGTCGAAGTTGGCGATGGCCTCGGCGATGCGATTGCCCAGGGCGCCGAAATGCTTCGTGACCAGCCGTGCGGTCAGGCCCCATCCACTAGCGTTGCTCATTGTTGTTCCTTTCGTGCGGTGAAGATAACGATTTAAATTACTACTGGATGACGATGCGTTCCTGCTCGACCGGGATGCCGACGACGAAATCGACGTGGATCCCGCGCTTGCCCGCATCGCCGTCGACGCTCTCCACGATCTCCGTCGTGATCAATAAATATTCGCGCGTGCCGTCCGCGAGGTTGCGCACGTACGGCATGAAATAGATCTCCTGGCGCAGGCCGTGCATGCCGGCGGCATCGTCGATGCGCGTCTCGCGGCCCTTGAACGGCGTGACGAATTGCGCGTCCGGCGCGCCCGCGTCGCGCGCATAGTCGACGCGGTCGGCGGCGCCGAACACGGATTCCAGCGTGGCCGCGTCCAGCATGTCGGCCAGCTGCTTGCGCCACAGCGTGTAGCTCGCGTCGCCCAGGCCGCAGCCCGCGACGCCCATATACGCGTCCTGGTCGTCCGCGGTTTCGGGAATCACGCGCGCCAGCTGGGTGCAGTACAGGACTTCGGCCACCTTGCCGTCGTCGCCGCAGAACACCTGCAGGAATTTCTCGTCCGCATCGTCGTCGCCCTTGTCGAGGTAGAGCCGGTACAGCTCCACGTCGGGCTGCAGGCGCATCTGCGACACCGCCAGGATGCGCGTGTCGCCGGCCGCCGGCATCGCGATCAGCGAGCCGTTCGCCTGCGCGCGCACGATCGGCGACACCTGCATCTGCACGACGCTGCCGATGCGCGCGCCCAGCGGCACGCCATCGTCGGCGTGATGGTCGCCCTGGGTGACACCCTTGTTGGCGGCGACGGCGCGCACGTAACTGAATACATCCTTCCAGGCCATGCTCGTCAATTCCTTTCGAACGAATAATTCGGTTTCTTCGCGTCGCGGCTGCGGCGCAGGCGGCGCCACGCGAAATACAGGGCCCAGCCGACGAGCGCCAGCACGCACAACGTCACGAACAGGCCGAGGAACGACGTGCCGCCGCCATGCGCCGCGGGCGTCGCAGGCGTCGTTGCGGCGCCCGGCGTGGCCGGATAGCCGCCCGGATAGCCGTTGTTGCGCGCACGCGCGCCGTGCATGGCGTTCGCGAGGACGGCGCCCGCGATCACGTGACCGAGGCCGCTGTCCTGGCGGACGACGATCGGCGCCTGCGGCTGCTGGACCGGTCCCTGCGTGTACGCCGGCGCGGGCTGCGGCGGCGCGCCGTGCTCGTAGCCGGGCACCGGGCGCGTGTCGCGCGCCGCGTCGGCCTGCGCCTGCCGGCGCGCGTCCAGGGTGCGCAGCGCGTTGGCTTCCGACGTACTCTTGTCCAGCTTTTGCGACAGCGCGGAATCCGATTTCTGCGCTGCCGTCCCGCCGCCGCCGAACGTGCCGAAGCCGCCCGATGAGCGGGCCGGCGCCGCCGGCTGGTCGGCGCTGCCGGTCGATGCCGGGTGCCGGCCGAACGAGCCGAAGCCGCCGGACTTCGCCGCCGAATACGACGGCCTGGCCGACGACGAACGGTGCGACGAGAAGCCGCTCTTGAAGGCACTCGACGACGTCGTGGGCCGCGCGTCGGCGCTGCCGACGTGCGCCAGCGGCAGCAGCAACGCGAGCACGAACGCAACTTGATTAGTCTTCAACATGGTCAGGAAAGCGATCGAAAGTTAGAATGAGCATAACGACCCGGATGGTCGCACGCATCGGTGAAATTAGCAAAGGATTACCATGACCCGCCGTTACCTCGACATGAACCAGCACGACGCGTTGTACACGATCGCGCGCAAGTACCCGGGCGGCATCGATGCGCTCGCACGCGAGCTGGGCATGTCGGCGAATGTGCTGCGCAATAAACTGTCGCCGACGATCGCGTCGCACTACCCGTCGTTCGAAGAGGTGTCGTTGATCGTCGAGTGCTGCCACAAGGCCGGCGTGCCGGACGCGCACCTGCCGCTGCACGCGCTGCTGGTGCGCCACGGGATGGCGGCCTTCGTCGTGCCGCAGCCGGAGGCGGCGCGCCAGGACGACCTGTCGCAAACGGTATGCCGCGTGATGAGCGACGTCGGCGCCGTGGCCGAGGCGGTGTCGAGCGCCCTGCTCGACGGCACCGTCACCCCGGCCGAGGCCGACCTGATCGAACGTAAATTCCATGCCGCGCTGTCCGCGCTGGGCGCCTGGCGCGCACGTCTGCGCCAGGAGACCGGGGCGGGCATCCGCTGATCAGGAACGCACGCGGCCCGCTGCCGCCGCTTCGTCCCGGGCCGCGCTGCGCAGCGACCGCAGGAACAGACCGAGGCCGCCGAACGCCAGCGCGAGGATGCAGATGAGTTCAAACGCGGGCATCGTGCGCAGCGCCATGTTCACGGACGCGATCACGCCGAACACCAGCGCGGCGAACGCGCCGACCGCCAGCAGCCAGCCGAAGGCGCTCCTGGCGTCGTAGAAGATCATGGCGATGCCGATCACGAGGGGGATCAGGACGATCCCGCCCGTGATGCCGTAGCCGCCCACGCCGAACAGGCGCGTGCCCAGGCCGAAGCTGGAACTGACCTCGACGCTGTTGAGCAGCAGGTAGAAGCCCCCGCACATCAGGATGAGCCCGAGGAAAAACTGGCCCGTTCCCCCACTCGTTCCGCCCGCACCGTTCATCGTGACCTCCGTCCGTGTTTTTGTTAAGACGGCGACAACAATACCAGAATTTCCGGTCACAATGCCAGTGTGCCGGGCGGTAAAGCAACGATCGCTTTACCGGGACCGCGGGTTGTCCGCGACGGGTTCGCCGAAATCCGGCATGCCGTCGGCACGCCAGTGGATGACCTGGGCGCGCGTGTTGCGGTTCGGATCGTGCAGCGAATCGCCCTGGATCTCGCGGTAGTTGCGCGCGTGGTAGACCAGCACGTCGGTCTTGCCGTCGGGCGTCGTCGTGAACGAATTATGGCCCGGGCCCCATTGGCCGTTCTTTGCGCTGCTCCGAAAGACGGGCTGCGGCAGCTTGGTCCACGACTTCGGATCGAGCAGGTCGGCGTTCGCCGGCGCGCTGGTCATGCCGAGGCAGTAGTTCTCATCCGTGGCGCTCGCCGAAAACGTGATGAATACGCGGCCGTGGCTGTCCAGCACGGCCGGGCCCTCGTCCACGGCGAACTTCACCTTCTCCCATGCATATTCCGGTTTCGACAGCAGCACGGCCGGGCCCTCGATCGACAGCGGCGTCTTCATCTTCGCGATGTAGATGTTGGTGCCCTTGCTCCCGTCCGGCGCCGTCTGCGTCCACACGAGGTAGCGCTGGCCGCGGTGTTCGAACGTGGTGGCGTCCAGCGAGAACGATTCCCAGCCGGTCTTGACCTGGCCGCGCTCCACCCATTCGCCGGTGAACGGGTCGGCGGACGCATTTTCCAGCGCGTACAGGCGGATTTCCCACGGATGCTCGGCGCTGCCGGCCGTGAAATAGATGTACCACTTGCCGTCGATGCGGTGCATTTCCGGCGCCCAGATGTGCGCGCCCATGACGCCCGTCGCGTGCTTGCGCCACACGGTCTTGGCCGGCGCCGCCCCCAGGTCGTCGAGCGACCGGGCGCGGCGGATCTCGATGCGGTCGTACTCGGGCACCGTCGCCGTGAAGTAGTACCAGCCGTCCGGCTGCAGGCTGACCTGCGGGTCGGCGCGCTGCAGCACGAGCGGATTGTGGAACACGGGTTCGCCCGCGCGGGCGGGCGCGCACGCGGCGGCGAGGCACAGGGCCAGCGCCGGCAAGGCGCGGAAGGTAAAGCGGACCATCGGATCTCCCAAAAAATTATGCCGGCGGATCGAGCCGGATGTGCACCGGCGCGTCGCGATCCGTGCGCACGATGCCGCCTTCTTCGATCAATTCGCTCACCTGGATCAGGCTGCGGCGCTGTTCAAGACCGTCGCGTTTCGCGTCCGGGCCCCGCCTGCCGGGATGGACGAAATAGAACACCCACGCGCGGCCGCCGCTGACGACGACGTCCGCGTGCCCGCCCATCACGCCGTCCTCAAGCCCATGGCCCGGCTGCTCCAGCAAGGTGGCGGCCTGCTTCTTCCACGTCAGCGCGTCGTCGGAGCGGAACACGGCCAGGCCATGCCACACGTCGACGATCATCCACCACGCGTCATGCCAGCGGAACACCTTGGGCCCTTCGCCGCGCTGGGCGACGGCGAGACCCCGGTCGGTCCAGTGCTCGAGGTCGGGGCTGTCGGCGTAGTAGATGGTCTTGCCATCGCGTTCGTTGTTGTACCACATGCGCCAGGTCCCGTCCGGCAAACGGGCCAGCGACGGGTCGATCACCTTGTCGTTAGCGAGCGGGATCTTGACGGGATGGCGCCACGTGCGCAGGTCGGTGCTCGTGAGGTGCACGATCACGCGCGGGTGCCCCCAGTCCGTGAACACGCCCGGCACGACCGTCAGGAACATGTGATACGTGCCGTCGCCGGCGCGCACGACGTCGGGCGCCCACTGCGTTGACTCGTTGCCGCCCAGTTCCGGCGGCAGCTCGACGTCGGCCGTGCCGACATAGGTCCAGTGCGCGCCGCCGTCCGCCGACTCGGTAATGCCGATGCGCGTGCCGTGCACCCACGACACGCCCGGCAGCCCCTGCGCCGTCGCGCGCCGGTTCGTGTAGAACATCCACCAGCGCTTGCGCGCCGCGTTCCACACGAGGGTCGGATCGGCGGCGCCGTCGTACACGGGGTCGCGGAACAGGGGCTTGGCGGCGACCGCGCCGGGCGGCACGGCGCGCTCCGCCGCGCACCCCGCGACGCCGGCCAGCGTCAACAACAGGGCCGCGGACATGGCCGCGAGCGGCCGCAACGTGGCTAACACATCGTCTCCTTCATGCGCGCGGTCTCGGTCCGCGGTCAACCGCAGGGATCATAGGCGGCGCTCGCCTGGCCGACCAATGAAATTTTTCGCGCGACCGATACCTTTTGCGCATGGCGGACGAACTACCTCTGCTTGCGCGCCCTGCGCGGCCCGTCGTCCATGCCCGCCTCGTCGACGTCCGCCGACGCCGAACGCGAGCGCTGGTATTCGAGCTCGCCCGCTTCGTCCGGCAGCGCGGGGCCCGTGTACATGACGGCGACGTCGGCCAGCGCGCTGGCGCGGTCCGGGCCGAAGCCGGACAGGGACGTCAGCCGCAGCCAGCGCGCGGTGACGGTCCGGTCGAACCGCACGGTCTGCGGATCGAACGTCGAAGCAAGCGTCGGCCGCGCCACGTCGCGCCAGGTCTGGCCGTCGTCGCTCGCCTCCACCCGCCATTCGCGCACGTCGCCCTCGTGGTCGCGCTGGTTCTGGCGCGGCATCAGCACAAGACCGTCGAACGGCACGGCCGCGGCGAAGGCGATCGTCAGCACCGGCTGCGGACGGGGCGCATCGCCCTTCACCGCGACGAGGCTGTACGTGTTCGGATCGCCGTCGACGACGTTCGCCGCGTCCGGCCAGCCGCTGGCCACCGCGCCGAGCTTCTTCATCACGCGCGTGTCGAACAGGCTGGCGCGCAGCGCGGCCGGATCGACGGCCGTCGCCGGCCGGAAACGCGGGCCCGCCATGTAGTCCAGCAGCGAGCGGCGCAGCTGGCGCGCGGCGGGACGCTCGTCCAGCCGGGTCTCCAGGTCGAACGTCGACACGAGCAGGCGCCCGCCGCCCACCGTCGCCTCGAACACGGCACCGAGACGGTAGTTGCGGTTCCAGTCGTCGATGGGCTGCACGATCGGCATGAGGCCCGCCGGCAGGCGCGCCAGGTTGAACGCGCGCGCGCCTTGCACGAGGTCGCTCCACTGCCAGTCCATGTGGTCGGCCGTCGGAAATCCGGCCAGCGCAGGGTGGGCGCGGTCGACCCACAGGCCCAGCATGCGCGACCAGGCGGGATTCATCAGGCGGTTCCAGAACACCGGGACGTCGGCGAGCGGCGGCGACGTCCAGTCCAGGTCCGCCTTGCGCGGCAGGTACAGGACGCTGCCGCCCTGCGCGAGGCGGGCCTCGGCCTCCGGCCACGCATGCGTCACCAGCACGCCGGCGGGGACGGCCGCGTCGACCTTGTCCGGGTACAGCCAGAAGTTCCAGTCGTTGGCGACGGCGGTGCCGTCGAGTCCCACGACGAGCTTGTAGTGCGCGGGCGCCGGCAGCCGGGCCAGGTCAGCCTGGACGCGGCCCAGCGGGATGTTCTTGCCGATGGCGATGTCGCGCGCGGCGAACCGGCCTTGCGCGACCGCGCGCCCGCCATCGTCCTCGATGCGCCACCACGGCCGCGCGCCGGCCAGCGGTGCCGGGCCGTAGTGCGCGATCTCGACCGGGACGTCGAACGTATCCGCCGTCGTGAACACGGCATGCGTGAGCCGGGCCAGCGGCACCGTCGGGCCGTTGAAGCGGCGGAACGCTTCCGGCGTCGCATCGCCCTTCGCGTCCCAGAACGTGTCGAGGATGCCGACGAGCGCCGTGCCCTGGCCGAGATAGTCATGCAGGTCCAGCAGCTGGTAGCCGCTCATGCCCTTCGTGCGCAGCGCCGCCTCGATCTCTTCCTTGTAGCACGCGCGCTGCCACTGTCCGGACGCGAGCGCGAAGTCGTGGTCGCGCGCGAGCACGCCGTGGCGGCGCGCGGAATCGCGGAAGATCTCGTAGTTCCCGGGCCGCAGATACCCGGTGAACTTGTCGATGACGGAAAAATCGGGATACGCGACCCACTGCCCCATCTCGTGGGCGATGACGGGTACCGCGATGCCGTCCAGCGACGCGCCGTAGTCGCGGCCGAACCAGCCCGTCTTGTTGCGCAGGGGTTTGGGGCCGATGCGCTGCACGGCCAGGTAGTCCGTGTCCTTGTCGAGGTCCGGCACGACGCGTTCCGTGTGGCCCGTGCCGTTCGTGTACAGGCGGCGCGGGTCTTCCGCGCGGAAGCGCGCGATCCACGGCCCGAACACGTCCTTCCAGTGGCCCGACGGTTCGTTGCTGGGACTCAGCAGGAGGAACGACGGGTGGTTGCCGTAGGCGCGGATCAGGCGCTCCGTCTCGTCGAACAGCATCGCCGCGATGGGGGAACCGGGCTCGAAGCGGTTCCACATGCCGGGCTCGATCTGCAGGTAGATGCCGGTTTCGTCGGCCGCCTGGAACGCGGCTTCCGGCGGCGTGAACGAGTGGAAGCGGACGTGGTTGATGCCCCACGCCTTGTTGATGGCGAAGATCTTCTTCCAGTACGCGACGTCCGTCGGCGGATAGCCGGTGAGCGGGAAGTCGCCGCCGTGGTGGGTCCCGCGCAGGAATACGGGGCGGCCGTTGACGAGGATGTCGGTGCCGCGCGCCGCCACCTGCACGAAGCCGAACGACACGGTACGGGCATCGTTCGCGCCGGGGCCGGCCAGGCGCAGCTTCAGCTTCTGCAGCACGGGATGGAATTCGTCCCACGTCGGCGCGTCCTTCGGATATTGCACGCGCAGCTCGGCGCTGCCGCCCTGCGCCGTCCAGCGCACGGGGATGCCGTGCCCGTTCGCGAACAGCGTCCCCTGCCCGGCCCGGCCGCCGCCGCCGTTGCCGTTGCCGACCTTGACCTTGACCTTCACGAGCACGCTGCGATCGGCGACGTCCGGAAAGACCTGCGCGTCGTCGATGTACACCGGCGACGTCGCCCGCAGCTCGGTCTTGCCGACGATGCCGTTCCAGCTCATGCCCAGCGAATCGGAGATGCTGTGCGAGTCGGGCCGGTACGCCATCAGCACGCGCGAATCGACGCGCACCGTCACGCGGTGCCGGCCCGGCGCCAGCAGGCCGACGTCGTAGTCGTGCGGCGCCACGAGGCTCAGGTTGGAGCCGAGCGCGCGGCCGTCGATCCATGCGCTCGAGCCCCAGCGGGGCCGCTCCAGGTGCAGCACCACGTGCTTGCCGGCCCAGGTCCGCGGCACGTCGACGTCGCGCTGGTACCAGGCGGCGCCCAGGTAGTGGCGCGGGGGCTGGCTCAGGAACGGCACCTTGACGTCGCCCGGCGCCGTGTACGCCCGGTAGTCCGCGCGCAGGTTCCAGTGCTTGTCGTACAGCGACAGCACCCACGGCGTCTGCGCCGTGACCGCGTCGCCGTAGCCCTGCGCGTTGAGGATGCCGGGGATGCGGATCCGGTCCGGCAGCGCGCGCTCGTCCCAGTGCTCGGCCACGCCGGCGTCGGCGCGGTCGAGCGCGAAGCGCCAGTCGCCGGCCAGGTCCAGCACGTCGGCGGCATGCGCGGACGCCGCGCCGGCCAGCAGGCCGGCCGCGACGAGGCGGCCCAACGTCATCGTCAACCGCCGAACCGGAAGTTGGCGCCCGCCATGATGCGGCGGCCGGCGTAGCTGTAGTCCAGGATGCTCGGGGCGCCGCTGGAGAACGGCACGTAGGAACCCTGGCTGTCGCTGATCGCGGCGTTGTTCAAGTTGCGGCCTTCCAGGAACACCTCGACGTTCGGGGTGATCTTGTAGCTGACCTTCGCGTCGACGTAGCGGGTCGCGTCCTTGAAGTTCGGCGAGCCCGGATTGTAGGCCGGCGGACGCGTGTTGCCGCTGGCGTTCGGGTAGTTGTTCAACGCATTGCCCGTCCAGCCCGCGATGTTGGCGAAGTAGCTCGCCACGCCCTGCACCGCGATGCGCGCCTGGAAGCGGCCGTCGTCGTACCACAGCGCCCAGTTGTACTGGAACTTCGATTCGCGCAGCGGCGGCATCGGGGTGCCGGTCAACAGGTCGACGATGTTCTGCGTGGACGTGACCGAACCGAGTTTCGTGTAGTTGCCGTCGAAGCCGAAATTGCCCAGGAGGCCAGGCAGGAACGTGAACGCGGCCTTGGTGCCGAACTCCCAGCCGGTACGGGTCGTCGGCACGCCGTTCTGGTACGTCGAGAACGAGAACGGCAAGTTGGTCAGCGCCTGGCCGGTGGTCGGGTCGGTCAACGCCATGCCCAGCGTGCCGTTGGACGACTGCACGATGGCCGGGCCGATGATCCCTTTCTGCTTGAAGTAGGACAGCGAAAACATCGTGTCCTTGTTCGGATAGTACTCGGCGCTCCAGTTCTGGTTCAGGTTCTTCTGGGCCTGCAGGGCCGGGTTGCCGATCTTCGACGTGCAGCGCTGGCTGTCGTCTTCGCTCAGGCGCTCGTCGTAGCGGCACAGGCCCTGCGGCAGCAGGTAATTCACCGGCGGGCGCGCCACCGTGCGGGCGCGGTTGTAGCGCAGCACGAGCTGGTCCGGTACGAACCACATGGCCAAGTTATAGATCGGCAGGAAGTCGTGGGTGGTGGCGTCGATCGCCGTGTTGGTCGTCACCGTGACGTCGTCGACGCCGTTCGGCGAACCCGGATTGAGGGGGTCGAAGTTGGCGTTCTTCGTGATCGACTCGAACGACATCTGGCCCACGCCGTGCACCTTGGTGCGGATGTAGCGATAACCCAGATTGCCTTCCAGTTGCCAGCCGAACGGCAGCGCGCGGCTCGTGAACGGGATATGGTCGATGTTGAAGTCGCCCATCAGGTACAGCGCCTCGGAGCGCTCGCTCATGCGCGTTCCCGGCTGCTCGTAGGTCTTGCCGTCCGACCCCACGCAGCTGTAGATGCAGTTCAGGTTGGCGTTCGGGACGCCGGACAGCTGGAACACCTTCTGCACGTCGATGTTCGGCCAGTTGGTCAGGGCGCTGCCGAATTCGCCGTTGGCGCCGTTGAAGAACCGGGTCTGCGTGATATTCCCCGTGAGCGACTGCGCGATGATGTCCTGGAACTGCTGCGGCGTGACGGTCACGGTGCCGGAACCCAGGCGGTTGTACGAATTGCCCTGCACGAAGCCGTACTGGCACTTGTTGCCGCCGGCGCCCAGCGATCCCGGGGTGTCCTGGCATCCGACCAGGGAACTGCGGACGATCGACGGCTGGACCCAGACGTTCGGATCCGTGCTCGCCTGGTAGCCGTTGCCGTAGGCGCCGGGGTAGTAGTAGCGCGTGTCGCGGAAGTTGAAGCCGGTCTTGAATCGGGTGAAGAAGGGAACCGACTCCGGGGTCGCCCACGTGACGTCGGCCTTGGCCGTGCGTTCCCCGGTTTCGCCCACCGACGGGTTGTAGGTGAGCTGCGGCTGCGAGAAGGTGACCAGCGGCTGCTGTGCGGTCGAATACGCCGGCACGCCGTGGATGGTGGTGCTGCTGGCGTTGACGGCCTTGGACGCCGCCTGCTGCACCAGTTGCACGTAGTTGGCCGGATTGTACAGGTTGAAGTTGGAGCCGGACGGGAAGCTGTACGTCCACAGCCCGTTCGGCTGCGCGGTCAGCTGGGCCGCGCCGTAGTGGGTGGCGAACGTGGTGCGGAATTGCTCGCTCGCGTACTTCGACTTGGCGTCGCCGACCAGCCACTCGGCCGTCAGGCCGCCGCGCCGCCATTCGCCGCCGGTCTGGAAGTACCGGGTCACGGTCGACGCCTTCTGGAAGATCTGGTCGACGCCCGCGCTGCCGTCGCTGATGCCGAAGCTGGTGACGTGGTGGCTGGCGTCGACGGTGACGGATGCCGGGTCGACGTTGGTGACGGCGCCCTGTACCGCCGGGCCGTTGGCCAGGTAGCTGGTCGTGGTCGGGTACAAATAGTAGTTGCTCAGGCCGGGGACGACCGCGCGCACGCCGTTCTTGTCCGCGAAGGTCGAGGCCACGTTGACGTTCATGCCGCCCAGGTTGAGGAAGGACGTGTTGTTCTCGGTCGCCCGTTTCGAATAACTGCCCTTGAGGTAGACGGTCAGTTCGCGGTTGACCTTGAAGTCGCCGCGCAGGTCGAGGTCCTGGCGCTTGTCGATCTCCGTCTGGACCTTGTTGCGGACCAGCGAAGGCGTGTAGTCGTTCCACTGGTTCAGGCAGCTGATCAATTCGTTCTGGCGCTCGTTCACCGCGTTGTTGCGGTTCGTCGAGCTCAGGTTCTTCAGCGTGGCGTCGGCGGTGGTCAGCTGCGGGAAGGCCGCGTAGCATTCGGCCTTGGTCTTGGCCGCGGCCGACTTGGTCAGGATCTCCTGGGGCGTCGCCGTCATGTAGCTGCCGGTGCCGCTCGTGTACGGGTAGATGCCTACCGACCCGAGCGCCGGGCCGGCCGGCGTCGTCGACGCCGGATCCGCCATGTTCAAGGTCGACGGATTGTAGGTGAAGGTCTTGTCCGGCGAGTTGTCGAAGTCGATCGCGCGGGCATAACCCGCGTTCGCACTGGTCGCGACCTGCATCTGGTGCTGCTCGTTCTGGGCCGTCGACTTCGACGCGTTCAGGATCACGCCCAGGCGGTTGTCCATGAACTTGCGCGTCAGGATGACGTTGGTGTCCGGCTCCCACTTCTTGTTCAGGTTATTGGTGGTGCCGGACACCCGGACGGCGGCGAACGGCTCCTTGAAATCCAGGCCCGTGCGCGTCTTGATGATGATGCCGCCGCCCAGCGAGCCCTCGACCATGTCGGCCGTCGAGCCCTTGACCACGTCCACGCTCTTGATCAGGTCCGCCGACAGCTGGCGGAACTCGCTGCCGCGGCCGCTGGTGCCGGGCCCGACGCTGTTCGCCGACTGCACGGCCATGCCGTCGATCTCGACGCGGGTCAGGTCCGGGCCGTTGCCGCGCACGGCGACGGTGACGCCCTCACCGAAGTCGCCGCGGTCCAGCGCGACGCCGGCCATGCGCGAGATCGCCTCGCCGATGTTCCGGTCCGGCAGCGAGCCGACGTCTTCCGCCACGATCGAATCGATCGCGGTGGCCGCGTTCTTCTTGCGGGCGATCGACGATTGCTGCGATTTGCGGGTCGACACGATCACCGTCGCGATCCCGGCCGCGACCGCGTGGTTGCCCTGCGCGGCCGCGGCCGTGCCGCTGCCGGCCGCGGTGCCGGGCGCCTGCGCATTGGTCGCGTCCTGCGCCGGCGGTGTGTCCTGCGCCAGCGCGCCGGGACTCGCCATCAACGAGGCGAGCGCCAGCGAGACGGCGTAGGCGAGGCGTGTGGGACGGATGACTGTTCGGATGTCGTGCATGTCTGTCTCCTAGGTGGACCGCGCTGTGCGGTCTGTTTTTTTCGCGGCGGCGCCGCTGTTCTGATGCTGCGGTCGTCGACTCATCGGCGTGGGAACAGTGTAGGATGATGGGCAGGCGCTGTGATATATCACTGGGAAATACTCATCGAAGTGAGCGAAGCGTGTGCGCAATCGACACAGGTTTCGCTCAACGGCGCGATTGCGATGCCGATTTTGCGCGGTTTTGCGGGTTCGTCGCGGCGCCGGTTATCGCAACGCGTCAGCGCCCGGGCGCATAATCCGCCGGCAGCAGCATGTCGGGGAAGCGCGCACGCAGCTCGTCCAGTGCCTGCAGGGTGCCGGACAAGTGCTGGCGCACGGCGCGCTGGGCGCCGGCCGCGTCGCCCTCGGCGATGCAGCGCGCGATCCGGTCGTGCTGGCGCAGGATCGACAGCGCCTTGCCGTTCAGCGGCAGGTGCAGCCGGCGCAGGCGGTCCAGGTTGCCGCTGCAGCTGCGCATCATCGCCCACAGGTCCGGCAGTTCGGACGCATCGTACATGCGCTTGTGGAAGGCCATGTCGATGCGCGTGAACCGTTCGAAGTCGCCGGCCTCCAGGCAACCGCGCTGGCGCGCGACGATGTCCGTCAACTGCTGGCCCAGCGCGACCCTGGGCGCCCGCGCCAGCACCCACGCGATCTCCAGTTCCACGGACAAGCGGAAGAAATGCGCCTGGCGCGCGGCCGCCAGGTCGATCGCGCGCACCCGCGTCTGGTGCTGGGGATAGATGTCGACGAGGCGCTCTTCCTCCAGCCGCAGCAGCGCCTCGCGGATCGGGCTTTGCGACAGCTGGAAGTAGTCGCACAACGCGGGCCGCGCCAGCACCGTGCCCGGCTTCAAGGTCAGGCCGACGATCTGCGCGCGCAGGTGCTCGAACACCTGCTCGGTCGCGCTGCGCGCACGGTTCAGGCGGAACGGGACGGCGCCGGCGCTCATCGGTCACGGCCTCTCGTAGAACTCCGCCTCGACGATGGACAGCGTGGACGCCGGCACGCCGCGGGTCCCCGTCGCCGTATTCGCCTGGTTGGCGACCTCCGTCAGGCGCATCCCGCCGCCCTCCTCCGCGCGGCCTTCCAGCGTGACGCGCACGGTGCGGCCCAGGACGGGCTTCAACGGCAGCGTCACGTACCCCAGGCTCGTCGGCGTCACGCCGCGCCACGCTTCCTGGCCGTCCACGTCGATCCGGAGCGGATAACGGCGCTCGCGCCAGCCCGTCAGCTTCAGCACCACTTCCGCCAGGCGCGCCGGCCGCGCCAAGGTGTACGCGATCGCGGGCGCGGCGCCGGGCCGGCTCGTCCAGGCGGTCGTCTCGTCGTCGTCGATGGAGCGCATCCCGTCCGGCGCGTCGACCGACGCCACCGGCACGGCCACGCGCGACACCGTGAACGACGGCGTGGCCGGGGTCGGGCCGCGGTCCAGGTGCGCGGACGGCGCGGGCGCAAGCGCGGCCAGCCCGTCCTGCACGGCGACCGGCGCCGACACCAGGGTCAGCTCGGCCGGCGCGAGTCCCCTGGCGCGGGCGCGGATCACGATGCGGCCGGCCGCGGGCGTGGTGCGCAGCAGCACGCGATTGACGCCGCCTTCGACGGGCAGCGCATGCGCGAGGATGAAATTGTCCGGCCCCTGCGCGATCCCGCCGCGCCATTCGGCCGGGCCCTCCACGTCGAAGTCGACCAGGTCCAGCGCCAGCGGGTTGCGGCGGCCGGCGGCATCGACGACCTCCACCTGCACGAGCGCCATGTCGGCGCCGTCGGCGCGCAGGCCCTGCGGCGACACGATGGGCGTCAGGCGGAGCGCGGCCGGGGCGCCGGCCGTCGCCAGGGTCGTCGCGCACACCTGCGTGCCGTGCGCGTCGTAGCCGACCGCCCTGAGTTCGCCCGGCGCCCACGCCACCTGGTCGAAGGTGAACAGGAAGCGCGCGCGCTGCACCGCCGGCCCCACCTCTTTCCCGTTCAGGAACAGCTTCACGTGATCCGCGCTGGAGACGACGGTGACCGGCTTGACCGTCCCCGCCGGGTAGTTCCAGTGCCCGATGATGTGGGCGCGCGGGTGCTCGACGTCCACCCAGCCGTCCCACATCACCTGGTGCGCGTACCACGCCTCTTTCGGGATGCGCATGGCGTCGACCTCGCCGCTGCGGCGGTAGTTCTCGGCGCCGCGGTGGTGCGTGTTGGAGTCCGAGAACACGATGTTCACGCCGCCGCTGGACACGCGCGTGCCGGTGCCCGGCCGCTCGCGCCAATAGTCGTACCAGCGCAGGACGTCCTCGACGGCGAAGCTGTCCTGGTTGCGGTTGTAGACGCTCGCGTCCTGGCCGCGGTACGGCGGGCCGTCGCCGTCCTTGTGGTAAGGCGGGCTGAGTTCATCCCAGTACTTGCGCAGCGCCTCGTCGCGGCAATACTCCATCGCCCACATCGGCATGCCCGCGCTCTTGTCTATGTACAGCATCTCGCCGCCGTATTCCGCGATGCCCCGCAGTTCCCGGCTCAGCATCTCGCGGCTGCCGGCCGCGCGGCCGCCGTACGGATCGAATTCGTCGCGCAGCGCCTTCATTGCGCGCATGTGGTCCGCGCCGACGCCCTTGTTGCCGGCCTCGTAGAACACGATGCTCGGGTTGTTGCGGTTGTAGACGATGGCGTCGCGCATCGCCTCCAGGCGCTGGCCCCAGCGGCGGTCCTTGACGTCGCCCTCCGAATCGCCGGCCGGCATCGCCTCCATCAGGCCCAGTCGGTCGAGCGATTCGACGTCCTGCTTCCACGGCGTCACGTGCATCCAGCGGATCAGGTTCGCATTGCTCGCCAGCGCCTGGCCATTGCTGTAATCGGACAGCCACGCGGGCACGGCGCTGCCCACCGCGGGCCATTCGTTCGTCGTGCGCTGCGCATAGCCGTGCACCTGGATCGCGCGGTCGTTCAACGCGATCATGCCGTTGCCGAAAGCGGTCTTGCGAAAGCCGGTGCGGGTCGTCACGGCGTCGAGCGGCTTGCCGTCGACCTTCAGGGTCGTCACGACGTCGTACAGATAGCCATAGCCCCAGCTCCAGAAATGCAGGCCCGCGACGGGGGCGCTCGCCTTCAACGTGACCGTGGCGCCGGGCGCGATCGCTTGCGCCGGCGCCGCGAAGTGCGCGACGGGCTTGCCGTCGCGGTCGCGCAGCTCGACGTCGTACGCGACCCGTTGCGGCTTCCCGGACGCGTTGCGCACCTGCGATTCGGCGTGGACGGTCGCCCTGCCGTGCGCGATGTCGAAGTCGCGCGCATACACGTACACGCCCGTCGTGCCGAGGCTCGCGTACAGGGGCAGCGTCTGGTAGACCGGCTCCATCACGTGCAGGTGCACGTTTTTCGGCAAGCCGCCGTAATTGGCGTAGAAATTCTTGTCGTTCCACTGGAAGCGCTGGCCCGTCGCCTGCTCGCGGTAGTCCCAGCGGTTGTCGGTGCGGACGGCCACGACATTCTCGCCGGCGACGAGCACGTCCGAGATGTCGACACCGAACGCATTGACGCCGTTCTCGTACAGTCCCAAGCGCTTGCCGTTGACGAACACCTCGGCCGCCTGGCGCGCCCCTTCGAATTCGAGGAACGCCTTGCCGCCCGGCTTCAGGCCGGGCACCTTGAAATGCTTGCGATACCACGCGATGCCGGTCGACAGGTCGGCGATGTCCTTGCGGAACGCGTCGTCCTCGTTCCACGCATGCGGCAGGGTGACGGCCTTCCACGCGCCGTCGTCGAAGCCGGGGCGCGCGGCGTCCGGCGGGTCGCCGACGTCCAGCTTCCAGCCGGGATTGAAATCGTACAGCGCGCGCGCGGCGTGCGCCGGCGCGGCGGCGGCCAGCGCCGCCAGCAGGACAAGACGAAGGTTCATGACGTCGGGACGCAGAGATGTCGGTCGCTGAGATATTAGCAGCGGCATCTGCGGCCTTTGCGCGGCCGCCCCAATTACTCAACTTGCTGAGCGTTCGCCGCGCCTGTTCGCCGGCCGCGCGCCCGACTCCCGACGGACTGGCCAACGGCACGGGAAGGCTGTTAGCATGGCGGCACGCGGGCCGACCGCGTGTCCGCCTTTCCTTTCCCGTATCAATGCAAACAACGATGACGAAACCATTCAAACGCATCCTGTTCACCGGCGCCGCCGGTAACTTGGGCCGCCGCCTGCGCGCGCGCCTGCACGAATTCGCCGACATCGTGCGCCTGTCCGACGTGGCCGATTTCGGCCCGGCCGAGCCGCACGAAGAGATCGTACTGTGCGACCTGGGCGACCGCGACGCCGTCATGCGCATGTGCGAAGGCGTCGACGCCATCCTGCACTTCGGCGGCATCTCCACCGAAGAAGAGTGGGCGCCGATCATGCAGGCCAACATCCTCGGCATGGTCAACCTGTACGAGGCCGTGCACAAGCTGGGCATCCGCCGCGTCGTCTTCGCCAGCACCAACCACACGATGGGCATGTACAAGACGACGGACCTCGTCGACGCCACCATGCCGCCGCGCGCGGACGGCTACTACGGCGTGTCCAAGGTGTTCGGCGAGACGCTGTCGCGGTATTACTGGGACCGTTTCGGCGTCGAGACCGTGTGCATCCGCATCGGCTACTGCTGGCCGGAAGCGACCAACTACCGCCAGATGGTGACGTGGCTCTCGCTCGACGACCTGGTGCAGCTGCTGCACCGCTCGCTCACTGCACCGCGCGTGGGACACACGATCACGTTCGGCATCTCCGACAACGAGGGCCGCTGGTGGGACGACCGCCACGCCGCCTTCCTGCGCTACCGGCCGAAGGACAGCTCGCAGCAGTTCGCTCACAAGCTGCCGGACACGGTGGAGTATCCGCCCGCCGACGACATCACGACCTTCTACCAGGGCGGCGTGTTCCTGCACAACGGGCCGAAGTACCGGCCGTAAACGCCCGTCCGGCGCGCCTCGTCGCGCCGGATGTCGTCTGACGTCCGATCTCATCCGGCACGGGCTCTACCTGCGCCGTGTGCACATTTTTTTTGCAAACTTGTCAGACAAGTGAATCCGCACGGCTATAATCATGTCCTGGACCCACTGTTTGCCACCGCCCGCATGAACTCGCCGACCGCCCTGCTGCCCGCCCGCAAGAAATACCGCAACCTCGCCCAGGGCGTCGTGGAAGAACTCAGCGGCCGCATCCGCCGCTCCGAATTCAACCCGGGCGACAAGCTGCCGCCGGAATCGGCCATCATGGAAGCCTACGGCGTCAGCCGCACCGTCGTGCGCGAGGCGATCTCGCAGCTGCAGGCGGCCGGCCTGGTGCAGACGCGCCACGGCATCGGCACCTTCGTCCTCGAGCCGCCGGCGGCGACGCTGGGCATCGGCACAGACAGTGTCGTGACGGTGCGCGACGTGCTCGCGATCCTCGAGCTGCGCATCAGCATGGAGACGGAAGCCGCGTGGCTGGCCGCGTCGCGCCGCACCGACGAACAGGTGGCGCGCATGGGCGAGGCGCTGGCCGAGATGCAGCACGCGCTGGAGAACGGCCGCACGTCCGTCGAGGCCGACGTGCGCTTCCACCACCTGATCGCGGAAGCGACGGACAACCGCTATTTCGTCGAGCTGCTGGGCCAACTGGGCAGCGCGATCATCCCGCGCGCCCGCCTGAACACGCCCGGCCTGGGCGAGGACAAGCCGGCCGACTACCTGGAACGGGTCAACCGCGAGCACGAGGACATCTACAAGGCGATCCTGCGGCGCGACCCGGAAGCGGCGCGCGCCGCCATGCGCACCCATTTGTCGAACAGCCGCGAGCGGCTCCGCGAAGCGCAGCAGCGCCTGCAGGAGCAGCCGGCGGCATAGGCCGGGTTCAGAACGTCATGCGCACGCCGGCACGATAGGTCCGGCCAATCACGTCGTAGATGCCCGGGTTGATGCCGATGCTCAGGTTGGTCTGCGGGACGAGGACGGCGCCGCGGTCGGCCAGGTTGTCGATCTTGAAGTACAGCATGGACTCCTTGGCGAAACGATAGGTCGCGCCGAAGTCGACGTAGGTGGCGCCCGCGATGTGGTTGTCGTAGATGGTCGGATGCGCCGCCGTCGGCAACGGGCAATCGGTCTGGCATTCGATGAATTCATTGCTGAACACACCGGCGCTGACCCAGCGCTCCGTCAGGCTGACGCCCAGCTTGCCGTCGTCCCACGATTCCGTCACCAGCGCCTTCCACTTGGGCGTGCTGCCCGTCATGGCGCCCGCGCCTTCGCTCGGCGTGGTGCCGGGCACGCCGGGGTCGGACACCGAGTGGATCGTGCGCGTGGCCATCCCGCGCAGCGTGAACGCGCCCGGCAGGCCGTAGTCGCGCAGGTTCGTGCGGTACGCGGTCTCGAGGTCCACGCCGCGCGTGTGCAGCGACGCGAAGTTGAAGCTCTGCGCCAGCACGTAGTTGGTGCCGGCCGGACCGTTGATCGACACGGCCGCGCACACGTTCTGGTAACCGGCGTAGCACAGGTCGACTTCCTGTTGCGGGCCCAGCGAGTTGATCACGTTCCTGACCTTGATATCGTAGTAGTCGACCGACAGGTTGAAGCCGCGCGCCCAGCGCGGTTGGCTCAGCACGATGCCGAACGAATTGTTGCGGGCCACCTCCGGCGCGAGGTCCGGGTTGCCGACGTTGCGCTGCTGGACCTGGACCGACGAGCCTTGCGCATTGTTCACCGCCTGGTTCGTGACCGTCATCGCGGCATACAGCTCCGACAGGTTCGGCGCGCGCACGTCCTTCGAGCTCACGGCGCGCAGGCGCAGGCCGTCGACCGGCGTCTTCCACGTCGCGCCGATCTTCCACGCGTTGGCGTTGCCGGCCGTGCTGTACTTCTCCTGGCGGTCGGCCACGTTCAGGTTGGCCTCGCCCCACGCGGCGGATTTCAGGAACGGAACGTTGAACTCGACATAGGCTTCCTTGACGTTGAACGCGCCGCGGCCGTTGTGGTAGTTCCCCGCGAACCAGTTGTCGCCACCCGCCGCGAGCGTCGTGTCGAGCGGATAATCGGGGCCGTAGCGCGACTGCAGGTCGACGCCGGCGCCGTACGGGTCGCCGTACACCGAGTAATCCTCGCGGCGCCACTCGGCGCCGGCCGCCATCGAGATCGGGCCGGCCCAGGCCTCGAGCACGTCGCCGTGCACGTTGGCGCTGACGACGTTCTGGCTCGAATCCGTGTGCTGCAGCGGCCCGTTCAGCGGCGCGATGTACGACCAGCCGGCCATATTGATCGGCACGTCGCCGAAGATGTCGATCGGCTGGCAGCCGTTGGCGCGCGCGGCGGCGTCGCGGCAGACGACGTTGCCGCTCGCGTCGCGGACGGCGTCGATCGCGTAGTTGTAGCGGCGGTTGAGCGTGATGTCGCGCACGCGCAGCACGGTCGTGTTCTCGCCGTGCTCGGCGTACGCGTCGTACGACCAGTCCTTGCCGAACAGGCCGAAGCGGCCGTCGGCGCCCAGCACGAAGCGACGCTGGGTCCGCGTCGGGTGCACGGTGATATTGGCGGGGAATTCCGCGTTCGCGGTTCCGACCTGCATCACGCCGTTCGGGTAACCGGACGCGCAGTCCGCCGCGACCGACGCCGGCAGGTAGGCGTTGTCGCACTTGATGCCGAGATTCGCCTGCTTGGCCGCGCCCGGGTTCGGCGAGAACACGGACTTCACCTGCGCCCAGTTGCCCGTCACGTAGATCTCGTTGTCCGCGTCGAGATCCCACGACAGCCGGGTGTAGGCGACCTGGCGCTTGAGGTCCATCGCGAGGTTCGTGCCCGCGCCCACGCTGCCGGACAGGTCGCCGCCCACGCAGAAGTTGCCGACGCAGTTCGTCCCGTACTGGAACGGATGGGGCGTGCCGCCCGGACCGAACGCCGTGCCCTTCAGCGGGCCGCTCGTGATCAGGCCGTACTTCGCGTACTGCACGTGCTGCGCATGCAGGATGCTCTTGTAGCGGGGCGCGCCCGCGGCCTGCATCGCCTTCGTGGACTCCTGCAGGGCCGGGTTCATGAACCAGGTGCGGCCGTTCGCGCCGACTTCGCCGAAGCCGGGCGAATCGATGCCGTTCTCCTTCGTGAATTCGCCACTGACCTCGACGTGCAGCCGGTCGTTCGCGAAGCCGCGGCCCCACGCCGCCTGCAGCGTGCCGTTCTTGTCGTCGTGGTATTTGGTCATCCCACCTTCCGCGTTGAACTTGAAGCCGTTGAACTTCTTGTCCGTGATGAAGTTGACGACGCCGCCCACGGCATCCGAACCGTACGACGCCGACGCGCCGCCCGTGACGACGTCGACGCGCTTGACGAGCAGTTGCGGGAACTGGCTCACGTCCGTCACGCCCGTCACGTTGGCGCCGACGACGCGCTGGCCGTCCAGCAGGGTCAGGGTCCGGATCGTCCCGAGGCCGCGCAGCGACAACGAGGACAATCCCTGGACGCCGCTCGACGTGCTGTAGGTGAAGGTCGTGCGGCCCGTGCTGCCCTGCAGGGCCGGCAATTCGATCAAGGTTTCGAACAGGTTCGGCTTGGCGGCCTTGGCGAGGTCGTCCGCCGTCAAGGTCGTCGTCGGCGTCGGCTGGCTGAAGCCGCGCGCCGCGATGCGCGAGCCGGACACGACGACGGTCGTGACGCCGTCGGCCGCGGCGGGCGCCGGGGCCGGGGCCTGGGCCTCCTGGGCGTGGCCCGGGATGGCGAGAGCGCCGCATGCACTGGCGACGGCGAGTTGGATCAGGGTCTTGCGAAACTGCGTTGGCATATCGTCTCCGTTTTATTGTGTCGGTATGGTTCGGTGCCTCTGCTGCTGTTCCAAGTGGTGCGATGCGCGATGATAACGCTACCTGTTAACGCTATCATTGCACGGTTCGCATTTTTAATCGATCGGTAAATACCCGTCCAATTACTTTTATTAATCGAGCAATGCCGACGTCATATCCAGACAAGACGACTCCCCATTTTTCCCTTGCCCTTTTCACGATCGACTTGTACGATGACTGACGATTATCGTCACTGCATTGCGTCGACGCCCTCTTTCTGGAGCCCCCATGAATCCGCAAGAACTCAAACAGGTCATGTCGTCCGGCCTGCTGTCCTTCCCCATCACCGACTTCGATGCCGAAGGCAATTTCCGCCCCAGCACC
>NZ_JADKYX010000011.1 GCF_016093545.1 Massilia rhizosphaerae
CGAACGATGTCGTCCTCGCCGAGGTAGCTGCCGGACTGCACTTCGATCAGGTGCAGCGGCAGCTTGCCCGGATTCTCCAGGCGGTGCGTCATGCCGATCGGAATGTACGTGGACTCGTTCTCGGACAGCAGGGTGACGTTGTCGCCGCACGTGACGCGCGCCGTGCCCGACACGACGATCCAGTGCTCGGCGCGGTGGTGGTGCATCTGCAGCGACAGCTTTTCGCCCGGCTTGACGCAGATGCGCTTGACCTGGAAGCGCTCGCCCGCGTCGATGCCCTCGTAATAGCCCCACGGCCGGTATACCTTCGTGTGATACAGGTGTTCCGTGCGCTCGTTGCCCTTCAGGTGGTCGACGACGTTCTTGACGCGCTGCACCATGTCCTTGTGAGCGACGAGCACGGCGTCGTTCGTCTCCACGACGACGAGGTCCTTCACGCCCACGACGGCCACGATGCGGCTCTCGGCGCGCACGAGCGTGTTGCTCGTGCTGTCGAGGTAGACGTCGCCCCGCACCGCGTTGCCGTTGGCATCCTTGGCCTGCACGTCGGCCAGCGCCGACCACGAGCCGACGTCGCTCCAGCCGATGTCGGCCGCCACGACGACGCCGTCGCGCGTGTGTTCCATGACGGCGTAGTCGATCGAATCGGACGGGCTCGCGGCGAACGCGGCTTCGTTCAGGCGGCAGAAGTCCAGGTCGCTGTACGCCGCTTGCACGGCGGCGCCGGCGGCCTGGGCGATCGCCGGTGCGTGCTTGCCGATCTCGGCCAGGAAGCGGTCGGCGCGGAACATGAACATGCCGCTGTTCCAGTAGTAGCCGCCGTCGGCGACGAAGCCTTCGGCCGTGTTGCGGTCGGGCTTTTCGACGAAGCGCTCGAGCTTGTAGCAATCGTCGCAGGCCGGCAGCGGCTCGCCGCGGCGGATGTAGCCATAGCCCGTTTCCGGACCGCTCGGCACGATGCCGAACGTGGCCAGCGCGCCCTTCTCAACCTGGGCCGAGGCGCGCTCGACGGCGAGGCGGAACGCGTCGTTCTTTTCGATCACGTGGTCGGCCGGCAGCACGAGCATGACGGCGTCCGGATCCTGCGCGAGCAGGTATTGCGCGGCGGCCGCCACGGCCGGGGCCGTGTTGCGGCCCGCCGGCTCGAGCAGGATGCCGTGCGGCGTGACGCCGACGCCGCGCAGCTGCTCGGCCACGAGGAAGCGGTGCTCGTTGCCGCAGACGACCAGCGGCGCCATCAACCCAGGCCAGCCGCGGACCCGCAGCGCGGTTTCCTGCAGCATCGTCTTGTCCGTCACCAGCGGCAGCAACTGCTTGGGCATGACTGCCCGCGACAGCGGCCACAGGCGGGTACCGGCGCCGCCGGAGAGGATGACTGGATAGATTTTCATGCGTTGACTTTCTCGATTGTCTTGTCTGTATCTTCGGCTTGTTCTTTGCGCCGGCTGCGGCGGCGGTCGCGCGCGTTCAGCCATTCGGACGAGCCGTATTCGGACGAATGTTTCATCTCGCCGGCGCGGTCGATGCTGTAATCCTTGAACACGATCATTTCATGCAAGGCGACGTCGTTCAGCACGCGAGTGTACTCGAAAAGCACGCTGCGGACGATCTCGGCACCCTCGCAGATGTGGCTGCCGTGGCCGATCCACGTGGGGCCGATGATCGTCGCGCCGGCCTCGATCTTGACGCCGGAACCGATGTAGACGGGGCCCTTGATCGTCGTGCCCCGCCAGTCGATGCTCGTGTTCAAGCCGGTCCACAGGCCGGGCTCGATCTGGATGCCCGGCACGTCCATATGATTGACCTCACCCGTCAGCACGTTCTGCAGCACTTCCCAGTAATCGCTCACGCTGCCGATGTCCAGCCAGTTGAACGGCCGGCCCTGGGCATAGAACGGCATGCCCTTTTCGGCCAGCAGCGGGAACAGCTGGGAACCGATGTCGAACTCCACGCCCGACGGGATCAGGTCGATCACTTCCGGTTCGAAGAGGTAGATGCCCGTGCTGATGAAGTTCGACAGCGCGTCTTCCTGCTTCGGCTTTTCCTGGAACTGGGTGATGCGCCCGGTCTTGTCGGTCACGACGACGCCATAGCTCGACACCTTGTCCCACGGGACTTCCTTCGTGATGACGGACGCCATGGCCCCCTTGCGGCGATGTTCCGCCAGGGCCGCCTTGAGGTCGAGGTCGATCAGCGCGTCGCCGCACAGGACGATGGTCGTGTCGTCGAAGAAGCCGCCGAATTCCTGGATCTTCTTCATGCCGCCGGCCGAACCGATCGGCACCGCGACGACTTCGCCGTCTTCCTTCGTGTAGCCTTCGAAGGAATAGCCGATCTGGACGCCGAACTGCTCGCCCTCGCCGAAGTATTCCTCGATCTTTTCGTGCAGGTGGCTGACGTTCACCATGATTTCGGTCACGCCGTGCTTGCGCAGATGCTCGATCAGGTAGGCCATCACGGGCTTGCCCAGCACGGGGATCATCGGTTTCGGCAGGTCGTAGGTCAGCGGACGTACGCGCGTCCCTTTGCCTGCTGCAAGAATCATCGCTTTCATGGTTCGGTCCTCATACGTTTATTTTGGGGTCGTCTGGTAGCGCCAGGAGTCGGCGCACATTTGCGCGATGTCACGCTGTGCGCTCCATCCGAGTTCCTCGCGCGCCTTCGCCGGGTCGGCGTAGCACTTGGCGATGTCGCCGGGGCGGCGGTCCACGATCTGGTAAGGAATCGGCTTGCCGCAGGCTTTTTCGAAAGCGTGCACCATTTCCAGCACGCTGTTGCCGTTGCCGGTGCCGAGGTTGTACGTGTACAGGCCGGCGCCCTGCGCCAGCTTGTCCAGGGTCTTCACGTGGCCGATGGCCAGGTCGACGACGTGGATGTAGTCGCGCATGCCGGTGCCGTCCGGGGTCGGGTAGTCGCCGCCGTACACGGACAGTTTTTCGCGCTGGCCGTTGGCGACCTGGGCGATGTAGGGCACCAGGTTGTTGGGGATGCCGTTCGGCTCCTCGCCAATGAGGCCGCTTTCGTGGGCGCCGACCGGGTTGAAGTAGCGCAGCAGCGCGATGCGCCAGTCCGGCTCGGCCTTGAAGACGTCGCGCAGGATGTCTTCGATCATCAGCTTGCTGCGGCCATACGGATTGGTGGCCGACAGCGGAAAATCCTCCTTGATCGGCACCGAGGCCGGATCGCCGTACACCGTGGCCGATGACGAGAACACGACCGTCTTGCAGCCGAACTTGGCCATCGTCTCGAACAGCGCGACGCTGCCGTAGACGTTGTTGTCGTAGTAGCGCAGCGGCTGCGCCACCGATTCGCCGACCGCCTTCAGGCCGGCGAAGTGGATCACGGCATCGATCTTGTGCGCGGAAAACACGGCTTCCATGGCCGCGCGGTCGCGGATGTCGCCTTCGACGAACACGAACGGCTTGCCGGTGATCTTTTGCACGCGGTCCTGCACGGAACGCACGGCGTTGTACAGGTTGTCGTACACGACCACGTCATGGCCGGCGTTCTGCAGTTCCACGACCGTGTGCGAACCGATGTAACCCATGCCGCCAGTAACCAGAATTTTCATGAATGCTCTTCTTTCTCAAAAGATTGCTGCCGCCGTGACTCGGGTCCGGCGCGCATTATTGTTGCCGGCGCCAGCTCGATGCCGGCGCCATCCCTGTTTGGTGTTTTGGGGTACTGCTACCTCGGGGCGCTATCGAGCGCCCTTCAACTTCAACTCCTTGATGAACAGCCAGACGAAGGCCATGTCATCGATAAAATATCGCCGGAACATGCGGCGCGGCTCCTGCAGGAAACGGTAGAACCATTCCAGCCCGGACTTCTGCATCCAGAGCGGCGCGCGCTTGACGTGTCCGATCGCCACGTCGAAGGTCCCGCCCACGCCCATCGCGAACGGGACCTTCATCTCGGCCTGCCAGCGGCCGAGGAACTGCTCTTTTTTCGGCGAACTGATCGCCACGAACAACAAGTCGGGGCGCGCGGCGCGGATCTGTTCCACGACGTCCGCTTCTTCCGCCTCGCCCTTCCAGTAACCGTTGCGGTAGCCGGCCAGCACCAGGTTCGGATACCTGTGCCGGTACGTGGCCGCCACCTTGCTCACCACGTCCTCTTTGGCACCGAGCAGGAATACGCGCCAGCCTTTTTCGCCGGCGCGCCGCATCAGCGCCTCGAACAGGTCGCAGCCGGCGACCCGTTCCTTCAGCGGCCGGCCCAGCAGGCGCGACGCCCACACGACCGGCATGCCGTCCACGTTCACGAGCGCGCAGTCGTTGATGATCCGGCGCAGGTCCGGATCGCGGCTGGCCTTGACCAGCTTGTCGACGTTGACCACCACGTGTTGATGGGGCCGCCCGCTGTGGATGAAGCCCTCGACCGTCTGCAATGTCTCTTCCATCGTCAGGTTGTCGATGGAACACCCCATCAGCGTGATGCGCTCGTTCATGTGTCTACTCCATGAGTGTTACCCGCGGATTTCCTTCGTCAGGACGTCCACGATGCGTTCCGCCGCGCGGCCGTCCCACAGGTGCGGCCGGCGGCCCTGCTTGCCCTCGCCGCGCAGGATCTTGCGCGCCTCGAGCAGGATGGCGGCCGGATCCGTGCCGGCCAACACGTTCGACCCTTCGTCCACGGTGACGGGACGCTCCGTGTTCTCGCGGATCGTCACGCACGGCACGCCCAGCGCCGTCGTTTCTTCCTGCAGGCCGCCGCTGTCCGTCAGCACGACGGCCGCGTCCTTCCACAGGTTCAGGAACGCCATGTAGGCCTGCGGACCGGCCAGCGTGACGTTCGGGCCCAGGTCGATGCCGAATTTCTCGATGTTGGCGCGCGTGCGCGGATGCACGGGGAAGATCAGCGGCAGCTCCGCCGCGATCTCCTTCAGCGCGCCGGCGATGCGCGTGAACGTGGCCGCGTCGTCGACGTTGCTGGGACGGTGCAAGGTGACGACGCCGTAGCGCCGGCCGGCCGCCTGCTGCTGCGCCTTCCACGCGCTCGTCTCGAACGCGGACGTGTCGGCGTGCCCCAGCTTGTCGGCCTGGTACAGCACGTTGTCGACCATTACGTGGCCGACGTAGTGGATCGCGTCATCCTTCTTGCCTTCGCGGCGCAGGTGTTCGACGGCCGACGGTTCCGTGACGAAGAACCAGTCGGAGATGCTGTCCGTGACGAGGCGGTTGATTTCCTCGGGCATCGCCATGTCGAAGCTGCGCAGGCCGGCTTCCACGTGGGCGACGGGGATGTTCAGTTTCTTGGCGACGATCGAGCACGCGAGCGTGGAATTCACGTCGCCCACGACGAGCACGGCGTCCGGGCGCGTGGCGGTGCACAGTTCCTCGAAGCCGATCATGATCTTGGCCGTCTGCTGGGCGTGGCTGCCGCCGCCGGCGGCCATGAACACGTCCGGCTGCGGAATGCCGAGCTCTTCGAAGAACACGTCGTTCATCTCGCGGTCGTAGTGCTGGCCCGTGTGGATGATCTTGAACGCCGGCGCGTCCGGACGTGCCTGCAGCGCGCGCACGATCGGCGCGATCTTCATGAAATTGGGGCGGGCGCCTGCGACCAGATAGATGAGCATTTGAAACTATCCCTAATGTTTTATGGAAAAACGGTGTTAGAAAAACGTTATTGTAAACTTGCACTCGACCGGCACGGCGGACGATACAGTGCTGATCTTTAAAACATCGCACGGCTGCCTGCTTTCGTAGCTGCGCGAATACCAGCCGAGCGGCGGATTTTCATTGCCGCGCACCAGTTCCAGCTTGAGGTCCGCGCCGTGCGCCTGCATCTGCAGCGCGAAGCGCTTGCCGCGCACGTGCAGGCCGGCACTGTTCAGGCGGACGTCCAGGCCGGGCGCGAAATGCCAGAACAATTCGACCTGGTGGTGTTTCTTGGCCGCGATCTCGTCGCGCACGGTGAGCGTCGCGCCGGCGGCGTCGAACCGGACGCTGCGCATATGCCGCACGGGATCCGCCAGCCGCTCATAGCCGTCGTGCGAGCCGCGGAAATCGAATTCATGCGGCGACTGCGGCATGCGCTCGATGGTCGCCCGCGCCTTTTTCAGCCACATGAAGCGCCCGCCCGACACCGACTGGTCGAGCCCGTCGATGCGCACCGTGTTGTGCGCGGACGTGCCGCGGAAATAATCGCGCCACTTGTGTTCCTGCCAGTACGAATACGTGCCCGGGTCGACGAGGCATTCCTCGCCGCCGATGGACAGCGTGAGCGCCAGCGCGTCCGCGTGGCCGTGCGCGGCGATGCCGAGGTAGCCGAGCGGACCGCAATCGACCATGCCCTTGATTTCGTCGGCCTCGCCGAAATGCGAACCGAACAGCAGATAGCCGCCGTCCGGGAACGCCCAGCCCGTGTCCGACTCGTGCGGGGCCGCGTCAAGCCGCTTGCCGGGCAGCGCGTGCAGCAGCCAGCGCACGCCGGGGTGGCTCGGCTGCATGCGGCGCAGCACGGCGTCGCCCAGCGCCAGCAATTGCTCGGTGCGGTCGCTGCCGGGGGCATCGAGCCGGAACACGATGCCGTCGTCCGCGTCGCCCACCATCGGCACGTTGCCGGCCACGTCGCGCACGGAGCGGAGGAAACGCAGCGCGCGCAGCAACGCCGTCCAGTAACCGCGCGAGAACGGGTGATCGCAAGCCTGGCCCACGAGGCCCGCGACGAACAGGAATTCGCTTGAAAACACGTGGTAGGCGAACGCCTGCTCGCGGTTGACGCCGTCGCGCGAGAACTGGGCCTGCGCCTCGTGCTCCAGCTCGCGCCGCGCCTGTTCCAGCCACGCGCCCGACGTCTTCCAGCACGGCCAGATCGACGCCCCCACGTACAGCCCGGCCAGCTCGCCGATCAGGTGGTTGTTCGCGGACGAGTGGCGCGACAGGTGGCGCGCGATCGCGCTGCAATGGGCGTGGATCGCATCGAGCCAGTCGGCGCGCAGGCGCTGGCCTTCCTCGCCGGCGAACAGGCCGCTGCCCTCGCCGCCGACCAGCTGCCACACGAGGCCCCAGTTAATGAGGCGGATGCCCAGTTCCAGCGAGCTCGTCCAGTTGGGGCCGACGAGCGGCGGACACTGGTCGAGCCAGCTGCGCAACTGCGTCTGCAGCGCGTGCAGCCAGGCGACGTCGTTTGTCACGGCCCACGCCTGCGCGAGGCGCACGAGGTGCAGGTGGCGGTTCAGCTCCCACACGTGCTTGATGTCGCCGACCTGTTCGCGGTTCGTGATCGCGATGTCGCCCGCGTAGATGGCCGGCCCCATCACGCCGCTGTCCGGATCGCGGTTCCACACGGGCGGCATGCCGACGTCGAAGCGGCGGTTGGCGAACAGGACGACGTGGCCGGCGCAGATGCTGTCGGCGTCGGCCAGCAGCGCGTCCCGTTCCGCCTGCGCCAGCGTCGGGCTGCCCCGGACGTGGAACGTGCGGGCGCGCGGCAGCGGCGGCGCGGCGCGGGCGCGCAGGCGTTTCGCCACCCGCGTGACGGCCGCCTGCCGGATCCGGTAGCCGACCTCGGCCACGGACATGCAGCGCAAACGGTTGACCAGCCAGACCATCCCTGTCGCTTCGCTCATCGTCTTGTCCCCGCCAGTTCACGGTAGATCGCGGACAATTTCCCGCACACCACCTCGGTTGAGTATTGTTGTTCGATGGTTGCGCGCGCACGTTCCGCCAGCCGGTCGCGCAGGGCGGTATCGCCCAGGAGTCGTGCAAGCGCCCTGGCAAGCGCCTGTTCGTCGCGCGGCGGCACCAGGAGGCCATTGTCGCCGTCGCGCAGGGTTTCGGGAATGCCGCCGACGTGCGTCGCGACGACGGCCTTGCGCGCCGCCATCGCTTCGAGCATGGACATCGGCAGCCCTTCCGCGTGGGAAGGCAGGCAGAACACCGCCGCCTTGCGCAATTCGGCGTCGCGTTCGGCGGGACCGATCCAGCCGAGCAGCTCGATGCGCTCCGCGATGCCGAGCTCGGCCGCGCGGCGGCGCAAGTCCTGCGCATCGCCTTCGCCGCCGAACGCGAGGCGCAGCGGACTCGGCCCCCTCGTCTCGCGCACGACGCGCGCGCCCGCCTCGAGCAATTCGTGGATGCCCTTGGCCGCCTCCAGCCGGCCGAGGAACAACACCCGGCCGGGAATGGCGGCATCCTGCGCCGGCAGGTCCGGCAGCGGCACGGCATTCGGCACGACGGCCACGCGGGCGCGCGGCGCAAATGCGTGCACGAACTGGGCCCAGCCTTCGGACAGGGTGATCACGAGCGAGCTTGCCTCCAGCGTGTGGCGGATCCAGCGCCGCAGCAGGCCGCCCGCCTCCTCGGTGGCGAAGGTGCGAAACCCCCCGCCGTGCAGGTGAAAAATGGTCTTGCAGCCCGCCAGGCGGGCGATCAGGAGCACGAGCGACTTGCGCAGGAAGCTCGCGTGCGAGGCCGCGTGCACGTGGACGACGGCCGGACGCCCCCGCAAGCACGTGACGAGCGTCTGCCAGAACCCGGACAGCGCCCCGCGCGCCTTCACGAGCGGCGTGCCGTCGCGGTGGGTCGCGACATAGCGCACCGACTCGCGCTCGAACAATCCATGACGGCGCAACACGGAGACCACCGCCGCCACCCCGCCCCGGCCTTCGAGCGCGGTGCCGACCATCAGCACCCGTGGCGCCGGCGCCTTCACGCGTGTGCCCCTTCGGCGCTCGTCCCCATCTGTGCTGGTTGATCCAATGGTTGCGTCCTTATAAATAGGACAATATTTCGATAATACATCAACATGTTCCCGGCGTGCGCACGCTTCAACTGTCGATCGCGATGAATTCGAACTTGCCGTTCGGCCCGCGCGGAATCGCCGCCACCCGCTCGACGCGGACGTCCACGCCGGGCACGCGCAGCAGGAATTTGTCGATCAGCGCCCGTTCGTCCGCGTCCGAAAAGCCGTCGGCCGTCACGACGCGCAGCACGAATTCGCCGCCGCCGCGGTACAGCACCTGCCCTTCGACGAGATGCCGGTCGTGGCCCTGGAAGATGCGGTCCAGGCGCGCGATGATGCGGCCGTCCGGCAAGGTGACGATTTTTTCCTGGCGCCCGATCACGGCCTTGATCGTCGGGAACACCCGGCCGCACGGGCACGGCGTGCCGTCCGGAATCACGGTGTCGCCCGTGCGGTAGCGCACGAGCGGCATCGCGGCATTGTTCAGCGACGTGCCGACGAGCTCGCAGGCGTCGCCGTCCGCCTCGAGCAAGGCGACGCCGGAATAGTCCGTCAGCACGTGGTAACGGCCCTCCTCGCACGTGCCGATGGCGGCCACGCGCTCGGCCTGGCCGTACCAGTCGAACACGCGCACGCCGAACGCCTGCTCGACGGCCGCGCGCACGCCGGGCTCCAGCGTCTCGGACGACGTCATCACGCCGCGCAGGGCGCGTCCGCGATAGGTGCGGCCGGCCGCGTTCAGCCAGGCGGCCAGCGCCGCGATCGACGACGGGTACGCATGGATCACGACGGGATCGAAGCGCTCCAGTTCGGCTACGTAGCGGCCGATCGTGTCGTTCGACAGGTGGTACGAGGACATCATGAGCATATTGCCCACCCAGTCGCGGCACCAGTAGCGGCCGTCGGCCGGGTGGTCGGCGCAGACGATGTCGCCGCGGATCCACGCGCGCCGCTGGCCGTGGCGCCAGCCGATCCAGCGCAGCTGGCGGTAGACGAAGCCCTCCTCGCGCACGAGGTTGCCCAGCGACTGGACGATGGTCAGCGGGGAGCCCGACGTGCCGCTCGTCTTGATCGTCGTGCGGATCCACGAGCCGGGACCGCGCGGCCGCACGAGTTTTTCCGGATCGCGGCGCACGTCGGCCTTCGTGAGCATCGGACTGCCGGGAGCCAGGCGCGCAAGCGCCGTGCCGTCGCCGTCGAGCGGCACGCCGACCCGGCGGGCCCGCCGCGCGACGTAGGCGGCCAGCGCCTCGCGCGAGCGTTCGTTCGCGACCAGGCCCGGATACACGAAGCGCCGGCCCCAGACGTTGCGGACCAGGTCGCGCACGAGCGAACGCAGCGAGCACTTCAGCGAATAGGTCCACGTCGACATGCCTAGCGCGACTCCGTCAGGATTCTTTTATAAGTTTCTGCAACATTGTTGCCTAGAATATCATACGTGCGGTGGCTCGTTACGTACGGTGGCCCACGTAACGCGAACTCTGCCGCAAGCGCGCCGTCATTTAACAATTGCAGCACAGCATCGGCGAACGGCCCCGCCTCCATCGGCACGCACAGGCCGGCCCCGCTTTCCGCGATGACCAGTTTCTGGTCGGGAATATCGTTGGCGACACTGGGAATGCCGAGCGCCAGGTATTCGACGAGTTTCGTGGGCGACGACACGTCGAATAGGGTGCCGCGCGGAATCGGCGACAAGCCCACCTCGGCCCGCACCGCATAGCCGAGCGCCGTGCGCTGGGGCAGCCAGCCCGTCAGCAGCACGTGGTCGCCGAGGCCCCGTGCATCGATTTCGCGGCGCATCCACGCCATCTCGTCGTCGGACGGGGCGTCGCCGGCGATCACGAGCAAGACCTGCGGATCGCGCGCCCGCAGTTTCTCGGCCACGTCGAGCAGGAAGTCGGACCGGCGCGAGCGGGCGATGCGTCCCAGGTAGAGCACGACGCGGCGGCCGTCCAGCCGGGGGTCGGCCACGGGCTCCACGCCGGCGCGGTCGAACAGGCGGGCGTCGACGCCCATCGGCACCGCCGTCATCCGGGCGCGGTCGAAGCCTTTCGCGGCCAGCCAGTCGGCCATGGCGTCGCTCTGCACGAACACGTGGCGCGCGCCGGGCAGCACGATGCGGTAGATGGCCAGGCGCGACGCCCAGGCCCGCAGCGCGTGCCCCAGCCACTTGAGGCCGCGGCCGTGGCGCGCGATGTCGTCGCGCCGGACCTCGAAGCCTTCCACGATGGGGAACGACATCCAGTAGATGAACGGCACGCGCAGCAGCGCGGCCGCGGCGCGTCCCAGCACGCCGCTGGCGATCTTGTCGCGCACCTGGATGCAGTCGGGGCGGCCGTGGCGCAGCGCGCGCACGAGGCCCAGCAAGTCCCACAGGGGCGCGCACACGCTGGCGAAGCGGCTGCGCAGCGAGCCGACGACGTGCATGCCGCCGGCCGGCCACGGCGACGCGTCGCCGCTGCCGCCCTGCCCCACCAGTTCGGTGGCCACGCCGTGGCGCGGCATCTCGGTGCCGAACAGGGTGCGCACGTCGGCGCGGATGGGCGGCAACGGGTCGCGCACGACGAACAGGATGGAACGGGACGAGGACAGTCTGCGCATGGGTTCCTTGTCGTATGAACAACGCATGGAACCGATTCTAACTTACTCGGCAGCGCACACAATTGCGTGAATCTTAAGGCTCAGCCGGCGCGCAGGGCCTGCAGGCGCGGCACCAGGGCGGCGCTGGCCGCGCTGTCGATCTTGCGGCAGAAATGGGCGGTTGATGCGGCGATGCGCTCGAAGTCGCCCTCGTCCAGGATCTTCGGGTTGCGGGCGCCGTGCTCGGGCCACTGGACGTAGCGGAAGTTCTGGCCCAGCACCCGGCCGGAGAACGGCGAATTCATCACGAGCGTCTGGAAGAACATCTCGTCCGGACAGGCGCAGCGGCGAAAAAAACGCACGAGGCTCGGGTCGCGCGCGACGCGCGCGAGGATGTCACGCACGCACGCCTGCGACAGCGCCCACCACGACGAGCCGCCGTACGGCCGCATCCCGCCGGGCAGGCGGCGCGCGACGCCCACGGCGCGCATGGCGCGGTTGGCGACGCGGCAGGCCAGGCGCGCCAGCGGCGGACCTTCGCCGCGGTGGAAATACTGGTAGCGGAAACCGGCCGCCCACTCGCCCGGCCCGGCGCCGATGGCGACGGTGTCGAGCAGTTCGTGGCCGGCGTGCGCCGCCAGCGCTTCCTTGAGGCGCGCGTTCGACAGCAAGGGAAAATCCTGGGCGCTGAGGAAGATCACCTTGTCGAATTCCGGAACCTCGGCCACGATCTGTTCCAGCGAATTGAGCACGGCCTGCACCTGGCTGAACGTGCCCCAGTGGACGTCGACGCGGCGCTTCACCTGGCGCGCGAACGGGTGCACGGCGCGTGGCTCGAGCGCGCACTTGCGGTCGAGGTTCACGTAGACGAGAAAATCGTCGTCGCGCAGCTGTTCCACCAGCGCATTGAGCTGGTCCAGGTCCTTGTGGGCTTGGATCAGGAACACCTGTGTCGTCATCGTCGCGGGAAAAAAGAATTCCGCTGGCGCGGAAAAAAAACAAGTCCTCCGCGGGCGCGAGCCCGGGAGGACCTGGCGCCAGCGCGCCGAGTGTAGCACGGCGCGCGGCGATCTCCGGCGACGATACGCCGATCAGTTCAGGTTCACGGTTTGCGAACCGACGGTGAGGGTGCGCGTCGAGCCCGAGGTCGTGATCTTGGTGGCCGGACGCTTGCAGCCGACGTCCAGCAGGACGAGGAACTCCGCCACCGACTTGCCGTCGTTCTTGAGGTAGAACGCGCCGTGGTCTTCGGTCACGCCGGACTTGGGCGCCGGACCGGTCCACTTGGCGAACGGGGCGTTGCCGTTCAGGTCGCGCAGGCACACGGACTGGCCGCCGGCCGCGATCTTCACGCTGGACGGGCTTTCGACCGTCATGACCACCGGCGCGTGGATGTTCCACTCGTAGGTGTGCGCCACCACGGCTTGCAGCTTGTCGCGCACCACCATCGCGTTCTGGCTGTGCAGATACCAGATCTGGCGCTTGGCCATCGTCAGCTGGCCGCCATAGGACGGGGTCGCGTCGCCTTCGGCATAGTCGTAGGTCGACTGGGCCGAGAAGCCGGTGATGCGGCCGTCGTGCTGCAACTGCTCGCGGTAGCCGCTGACCACCTGGCCGATGCCGCCGTCGAACGTCACCGCGTTCTGCGACCGGGTCTGGTGATACCAGTCGGTCCACAGCGGCGAACCGTACCAGTCGTACCAGCCGGCCTTGACCAGCAGCGGCTGGCCGGCCACCGACAGCAGCAGGCCGTTCTGGTCGCCGTGGCTGTGGTTGAACGAGCCGTACGGGCTGGACTTGAAGAAGAACGACGTGCGTCCCGTCGAGCCGATGTCGCTATGGATCGCCACCCAGCCGGTGCTCGGGTAGTAGGCCGAATTCGACGGCGGGATCTTCAGCGTGGTGCCGGCCACCGGCATCGGATACGGCGCCTGCACGACGGACAGCGAATCCTCGATGCCCGGCAGGTTCGCCACGTACCAGGCGGCGCGCGGCGACACCATGCGGTTCGCGAACGCGCGGAACACGCGCGGATCCGGCTTGGTCTCGGAACCGTCGCCGAAGGCATGCACCTTGGCGCCCGGCGGCGTGAATTCGGTCGCGAAGTCGAGGAAGCCCAGGGTCCACGGCTTGGCGTACATGTTCACGCCGGTCGCCTGGACGATCGGATCCCACAGGGCCGTCATGTAGCCGGCCGCGTACTCGGCGTAGGCCGTGCCGTTGGCGTAGCCGCCTTCCGAACCCGACCACGGCGACGGCGTGTTCACGTAGGCACGGAACGTGAAGTCGAACCACGTCTGCGCTTCCGGGATGTCGCCCAGGGCCAGCGTCGAGATCAGCGCCATGTAGATCATCAGCGTGTTGCCGTGCGAGTCGAACGGGTACTGGTCCAGGCGGCCGTTGTCGCCCGAAATATAGCCGAACATCTCGGTCACGCGCGTCTTGGCGACGGCGAGCCACTTGGCCTTGCGGGTCGCATCCAGGTCGCCGGCCAGCAGGTCGGCACCCTTGAGCAGTTCCAGCGCGATCTGGCGCGTGGCCTGGTCCTGGTTGGCATAGCTGGTGGGACCGGACGGGTTCAGCGACGCCAGCTGGTCACCGCGCTTGATCGCTTCGTTCAGGAACATCGGATCCTTCTTCAGGCGCCACAGGAGAGCGGCCGCTTCCAGCTGGCGCGTCGATTCGTTGATGCGGTTGCGCACGTCGGTCTGCTGCGCCGCCATCTGCGCCGTCAGCGGCGCCGAGATCACGATGGGCCAGCGCGCGTCCGACAGGTCGGGCAGCGCGGTCATCTGCAGCTTGACTTCGTTGATCAGGCGGCTGACGTACGGATCCAGTTCGTTCTTCCTGGTCGTGCTCCAGGTCGAGTACGGGGTGAACGTCGGACCCAGCGAACGGGGACGCGCCTTGGCCAGGATGCGTGCACGCAAGGTGGCGTTGTCGGGCACTTCGAACGTGGTCGAGCGGCTCGTGATCGCGAAGGCACGCGGGCTCGACCAGTCGGTGGAACCGGCCGGACGCACGCGCCACGTGTAGTTGCCCAGAGCGAGGGCCTTGGTCGGCAGATACCAGTTGCGGTCGACCGTCGCCTTCACCGGCGTGCCGCCCACCGGGGTGATCTCGATTTCATAGCTGGCCGGGCCCGTCGAGTAACGCGCCCAGGCGAAACCCGGCGGGTTCTGCGCCTGCACGGCGCCGTTGGCTGGGCTGGGCTGGACGACGAGAGGATCGGTGGATTGGGCCCAGTCGGCGCGCGCGCTGAACGACACCAGCAGCGACGACAGTGCAGCAATGGCGACGATGCCCTTCCGATGAAATTTCATGTAATGCTCCGAGAAATATTAACTGGACGACCAGGGATTCAGTCCACGATGAAATGCCAGGCCCGATTTGCTTTGAAGCGCACGAAGAAACAAATGAGCGCTGTTCGATAGGAGAAATAGTACCGCAAATAAATTTATTTGCGGAAAAATCCCCTTAGAAATCAAAGATTTTTCGCGTGCACCCCACAAAATCCCGCGTCCCCATACCCCCTTATCAACAGTAATATTTCCAGGCAAATAAAAGCCGTTTTTTAACAGAAAAGACTATTTGAAAACTGTGCAAACAATTCGGCAAAGTTTATCGAATCGCCATCGTGATAATGGCTTCGACAACTTTGCCGATTAATTAATTCCAAACAAACATTACGATTGCATTACATGACGACGGGCCGCTCAATGCGCGGCCGCGGGCAGCCCCGCATGCGCCGCCTCGGCGCGCAGCGCGCGCATGCGCTTGAGGTAGCGCAGGCAATAGATGCCGAAGGCGAGCGGCGCCTGCTTCAGGTAGCGGCGGCGCACCTGGAACTCTTCCCGCCGCGCCTTGATCTTGTTGGCGGACGAGACGCTGCCCGCGTGGTCGCGGAACACGGTCAGCGGACGGTCGACGGTGGCCGGCCGCGCCACCCGGCCCAGCCGCAGCCACAGGTCGATGTCCATCGCGTACTTGAGCGTTTCGTCGAACATGCCCACGCGGCCGAACGCGCTCCTGCGGATGAAAACGGCCGGATGCGGCACGGACGCCCGCCCCGCGGCGAACGCGTGATAGCTGAACGGCACCAATCGGTACGGCGGAATCAGCTGGCCGTCCTTGAGGACCTGCACCGTGCCGAACACCCAGTCCACGCGCTCGCTCGCGAAGCGTGCGGCGACCGTCTCCAGCACGTCGTCGGCGGCGTAGTAATCGTCCGAATGCAGGTGCGCCACATATTCGCCCGTCGCGGCTTCGATGCCCTGGTTCATGGCGCGGCTGATGCCCCCGCCCACGTCGCGCAGCACGCGCTTGCGGCCCGGATAGGCGGCGATCATGTCCAGCGTGCCGTCGGTGGAACCGCCGTCGACGAAGATGTGCTCGACGTCCTGGCACGTCTGGCGTTGTACGGACGCGAGGGTGTCGGCCAGCGTCGCCGCGCTGTTCCAGGTGCAGGTGATGATCGAGAAGGTCGGTTTGTTCATCGTTCACTCGTGATAGAAGTCCAGGATCTGGGGAATGGCGTGGAACACGTCCATCGGGAAGGCATCCGGAAGCGGCACCGTCGCTGGCGCGCGGTCCAGGATGTGGGCCAGCCGCTCCACGAGCCGCGGCATGGTCTCGGCCAGTTGCAGCTGGCCGTCGTAATACTGGTAGGCCGCCAGTTCCGGCGTGCCGCCGCGCGCCAGCGCCACGCAGGGCTTGCCCAGGGCAAGGGCCTCCAGCACGGTCGTGGAACACGCTTCCTCGCACACCGAGGGCACGACCAGCACGTGGCTGCGCGCCGACATCCGGATCACCTCCTCGTACGGCTGCCAGCCGACGAAGCGCACCTGGGGGCCGGCGAAGCGCTGTTCGAGCTGGGCGCGCAGCGGTCCGTCGCCGACGATGGTCACCCTGGCATGCTGCGGCAGCCAGCCCTGGGCCTGGAGCAGGAATTCGCCGAAGCCCTTGCCCGCGTCGACGCGCCCCACCAGCAGGACCTCGCCCGCCTTCGCCTCGCCCGCCGCGGCTGCCTGCTCGCGCAGCAGCGGATAGCGGATGAAGTTGTGGATCACGCGTGCGCGCGACAGGTCGGCGTCGGGCACGGCGCGCAGGAAGGCGCGGCGCAGGAAGTCGGACACGAACACCGTCTTGTGGCGCGCGAAGGCCTCGGCCGCTTCCGACCGGTAGCGCCCCACCGCGAGGCCGGACACGGCGCGGCGCAGCGAATTGGGCGACGGATGGATGCAGGCCGCGCAATCGCGCACGTCGCGCGTGTCGCACACGTGCTCGTCCTTGAAGCGCAGGTGCGTGACGCACTCGCTGCCCTGGTCGTGCCGGGTCTGGACGAAGTTCACGGCGGACGGCACGTAGCGCCCCGCCATCGGCAGGTGGCCGTGGTAGTGCACGACGTCGTACCTGGCGGCCTCGCGCATCAGCGCGCGCGCCACGCGCCGCGCGAACACCGGACGCTTGACGGGGTTGAAGAAGCCGAGCTGGGATTCTTTCCAGCCGGGGCGCGCAAAGGCGAAGCCGGGCAGCAGCCGCCCGCGAAAACCGATGTCGTCGGCGCTGCCCGCATGGAAGCGGTCGCTGCGTCCCATGATGTCGACGTCGTGCCCCTGTTCGAGCAGGGCATTCGACAGCGTGACCACATGCTTGCCCAGGCCGCCGATCTGGCTGCCCGGCAAATCCTCCGAAACCATCAGGATTTTCAAACCGTTTTCCTCATCGACAACAAGCCTTTTACGCGCGACCAGGCCAGGTCCTTGTCATCCTTTTCGATCACGAACAGCGCGCCGTACGCGAACAGCAGCGCCATCGTCAGCAAGACCAGCAGCACGAGATCGAGCGGGCCGCCGTCGAGCAGGCGGTTGCCCGCTTGCGCGGCGAGCGCCACCACGCCCACCCCGAGCACGCTGGGCGAATACGACCGCTGCAGCAGGTCGCGCAGCTGCGCCGGCACCGTGCGCCCATGCACGGCCACGAGGAAGGCGCAGGTCAGCAGGACGGACGCGATCAGGTGCCCCCACGCCGCGCCCTCGATGCCCCAGCCGGCCACGCCCAGGTAGACGACCAGCAGCCCGAACGCGGCCCGCGCCAGCGCGAACGTGCCGGACAGGCGCGGATGGCCCATGCCGTCGTTCACGAGCGACGGCAGGCTCGTCAGCGAGTCGATGAATTGCGACAGGGCCATCACGGACAGCACGACCTGCCCCGCCCGCGCGAACTGCGGGTTCATCCAGTAATACAGGATCTGGTAGGAAAACACGGCGACGAGCACGAGCACGGAAGCGTTGATGAACACGACATACCGGCTGGCCTTGAGATAGAGCTGCTTCAGGCGCTCCAGCTCGCCGCGCGCCGCCAGCGCGCTCGCGGCCGGAAAGAAGACGCCGGACAGGCGGTACGTGAGGCTCAGGATGCGGTTCGCGAGCGTGGACGCGACGGTGAAGTACGCCAGGCCCGTCACGCCGACGAGCGCGCCGATGATCAGCTTGTCGGCATAGGCGTACGACAGGCTCGCGAAGCGGCTCAGGAAGGAGTACGCGGAAAATCCCAGCAGCTCGCGGCGGATCGTGGCGCCCGGCCGGCGGTAGCGCAGTGCCGGCAGCAGGTGGCGGATGCAGCGCCACAACACGGCGCAATTGATCGCGCTGGTGATTACGCGCAGCAGGATCACTTCGAACAACCCGTACCCCAGCATCAGCACGGCGACCGTCAGCAGCGGCACGCAGGTGCCGAACACCATTTCGATGCGGCTCGCGATGTCGTAGCGCATCAGCGATTGGGGCACGCTCTGCAGATAGCTTTGCAACTGGCCGACGAAAAAGCCGAGCGCCGCCAGCCTCAAGGTGGCGACCGCCTCGTGCTCGAGCGCGTGCGGCACGGAAAACACGCGCGTGACGAAAAAGTGCGCGCCGAAGAACAGGCCGAGTCCGCCGACGAGGCCCAGCAGCGCGTACACGGACAGGCCGAAGAACACCGTCTCGTCGATCCGTTCCTGGTCGCGGTGTGCATTGAATTCCGCGATGTATTTGACGGAGCCGGCCGTGACGTTGATGTCGATGACGGCGAAATAGCCGACGATCGCCGTCACGAGCGAATACACGCCGTAGCTGGCATCGCCCAGGCCCTTGACGACGAGCGGCACGGTGCCCAGCGCCACCAGCGCGGGGATCACGGCGCCGAGCAGGTTCGAGAAGGCATTGCGGACGAGGCTCAGGTTCATACGTGCGCCGGCACCAGGTTGACGTGGCGGCGCTTCGCGGCCGGGACCGGCTGCACGGCCGGCTGGTCGCGGAACGCGGCCATCGCCACGTAGGGCAGCGCCAGGCAGATCGCCAGCATCTGCGTCGTCCTCACCTGGGGGAACGGCGTGCCGACGAGCAAATCCGGCAACATGAAGGCGAGGCCCGCGGCACCGGCCGTCGCCAGACCCAGCAGTTCCGGCGGCAACGTGCGCAGCGCGCGCCGCGCGAAGCGGGTGAACACCCAGATCGTCCCGCCCAAGAGGATCAGGCCGGGCAGGCCCGCCTTGAGGGCGATGTGCAGCACGCCGCTGTGCAGGAACAGGCCGCCGTCCTGGCCGGTCTGCCACGAGATCTGCTGGTAGCCCGTATAGCGGCCCCACGACCCGATGCCCGTGAGCGGATGGGAAATGAAGTCGCCCAGCGCGAGTTTCAGTTCGAGCACGCGTTCGCTCTGGGCGCCGAAGCGGTGCGATTCCATGTCGTAGAACAGGCTGGACAGCCCCTTGCCCGCGCCCTTCGTGTGCCCCAGCCGGCGGATCGCCGCATACAGCAAGCCCGCGCCCATCACGGGGGCGCCGAGCGCCAGCATGTGGATGCGGCGCTGCAGCGGGAAGCGCATCATGATGATGAGGAAGGCCAGCACGAAGCCGATCCACGCGCTGCGGCGGTAGGACAGCACGATGCAGGCGGCCGTCGCGCACAAGGTGGCCCAGTCGATGGCCGTCCAGAACAGCGAGCGCTTGTTCTTGACGACCTGGAACAGGTTGACGGCGGCGATGGCGAACGCGATCGTGCACAGCATGCTGTCGTTGATGTCGAAGAACGTCAGCTTGATCTTGATGTCGTTCATGTTCGCATACACGTTGTTCGGGTCGCCGCCGAGGAAGGCCCAGCGCGCGAGGCCGAACATGGCGCGTCCGAGGCCCGCCAGCATGATGAAGCGCGACAGCTCGATCGCATGCTCGCGGATGCGGAACGACAGCAGCATCAGCGAGACGAGCGGCGCCATCCAGATGATGTTGGAAAACCCGGACGGCGCCAGCGCCTCCGCCAGCGTGACGTTGGAAAACAGCGCCACCGCCACGTGGCCGCCCAGCAGCAGGAACCAGGCGAGGAACCAGGGCCGCAGGTTGCACGGCGGCGCCGGATAGCGCTGGAAGCTGGCGGACACGCGCGCGCAGCACCAGGCGCCGGCCATGCACCACAGCAGCAGCGGAAAGAACAGCACGCCCGAACCGCGGCTGTACACGCCGGGCGTGGCGAACGCCGCCAGCGAACCGTAGCTCGTCGAGTTGCGGAAGAAGAACACGGCGATGTAGATGTAGGCGAGGAAGCGCGGCCACACCATCCCGACGCCCATCCCGACCACGGCCAGCACCGCCAGCAGCGCGACGACGACGAACGGAAGCGAGGTGTAGATATAGAAGAGAAAATTCTGCATTGGTTCGCTCGGTCAACTCTTGCCGGTGGCCGCGCCCAGCAGCCGCATGCGGCCCTTGGGCGACATGGCATCCAGCATCTGGTTCACGAAGCGCTCCTGCACGCGGTAGGCGTTGTGCTCGTCCGCTTCGATGGTCGACACGCGCACGAGCATGCCGTCGGGGATCTTGCCCGTCAGGCCGTACAGGAAGCGCTGGTATTTCTGGCCGAGGCCGGACATGACGGCCTTGTCTCCGATCGTCACCCAGTACGTGATCGGTTCGTTGCGGGCGTTCTGGCGCGCCACGAGGCGCTTGACGGGGACGTTGCCGTAATGGGTGGCGAGCTCGCCCTTCTCGTCATGGACCATGTCGAAGCCCTGCGCCACGTAGCACACTTCCGGCAGGTGCAGCTGCAACTGCTTGCTCTGGTCGCCGCCATAGGCGATCGACAGCATCACACGCTGGCCCGCGTCGTTGACGTAGGTGCGCGCCAGTGTCTGGTCGTACAGGGTGGCGATGAGTTCCTTCTGCGTCTCGTCGGGCGTCAGCGGCACGACGGTGTCGTCGACCGTCCAGTTGCCGAAGCGCTTGGGAATCATGGCATCCAGGTCGAACTTGTCCTGGACGGCCGCCACCTTCTCCTTCGGCGTGAGGGCACCCGTCAGCGCGGACGTGCCGGCCATCGTCGCGCCCAGGATCACGCTGGCGAGGAATTTCCGGTTCATGCCGCCTCCCTGCGCCGGATGGTCCATTGCAACGCGGAGTCGATCGACAGGATCAGCACGAGCGCCGTCACGAACAGGACCATGCCGGCAAAGCCGTGCAGGAAGCCCTGCCCCGCCGCGTCGCCGAAGTAATACGTGATCAGCGTCAGCACGACGACGCGGATCACGTTGGCGGAGAACGAGATCGGAACGATGAACAGGGCCAGGCCGATGTTGCGGAATGCCGAGGGATGGCGCATCAGGTTCAGGTAGAACAGGCCCAGCGCCTCCAGGGTCAGCAGGGTCTGCAGGCCGGCGCAGGCGTCGGCCACGAGCAGCTGGTACTGGCCGATCTGCAGGATCACGCCGGAGCGGCTGATCGGGTAGCCGAACGCGAACAGCAGGTGCTCGGTTCCCCATGACACGGCCATCTTCATCGGCATCGTCACGGCCGCCACGAATTCGCTGGGCAGCGGCACCATGAACAGCATGAAGAAGAACGGGAACCACAGCACCAGCAGCGCCCGCCCGCCGCGCTTGACGAGCAGCACGGCCGCCATGACGAGGATGATCGACAGGATTTCCAGCATCAGGATGTGCTGGGAACGCCCGAGCAGGTGGACGACGAGGCCGATGGCGAGGATGGGCCAGCCGGCCCAGCTCGAACGTGCGGGCGTCGTCGCCTCCAGCACCTCGGGCCATTTGCGGTAGATGAGCCACAGCGCCAGGCCGAAGATGATCGGCCCGTGGCCCTGCTCTTCGCCGATCCACGGGCCGGTGAACAGGTCGTAGAACGTGGGAACGAACAGGATGGCCAGGCCGAGGAAGACGGGCCACCATTCGGGCAGGACGGCGCGCAGCGCGCGCAAGTCCGGCGCGTGTTGCCGCATTCTGCCGGCGCGTACTCCGGTTTCCATGTCAGAACTCCATCACCACCGAGCCGAGGACTTCGCAGCCGGCGTCGACCAGTTGCTCGGCGGCGCGGCCGATGTGCGAAATGCGCGTGTAGTTCTTGCGCGTGACCAGCAGGGCGCCGCCGGCGCGGCTCGCCACGGCGACGGAATCCACGCCGACCTGGAACGGGGGCACGTCGTACAGCACGATGTCGTAGCGGCTCTCCAGCTGCGTGTTCAGGTTGCGAAAGCCTTCGCGGGCGAGCAGTTCCTGCGGGTTCGGCGGCAACGTGCCGGCCGGCATGATCGACAGGTCGACGAACGCGGGCACCCGCGCGATCACGTCGAGGTCGGCACGGCCGGCCAACAGGTCGGACAGGCCCTGGCGCGGCTTGAGCGCGAACGCGTCCTGCTGGCGCGGGGCGCGCAGGTTCGCGTCCACCAGCAGCGTCTGCTCGCCCAGCTGGGAGAACACGATCGCCAGGTTGGACGCGAACAGCGCGGCGCCGTCTTCCGGATCCACGCCGACGATGGCCAGCGCGCGCCGCCCGCGCGCGAACCAGCGCAGCATCAGCTGGCTGCGGATCGCGCGCAGCGATTCGACTTGCGGACAGAACGGATCGTAGGCCGCGAGCAGCTTCGGCGACAGGCCGGCCTGGCCTTTCTGCAGATAGGGATAGGAGAACTGGCGCGCCAGCACCTGCTGGATGTCGTCTTCGCTGACCAGGCCCAGGCGCACGGCCGCCTCGCCGAAGCGGATGCCGGTCTCCTTCTGCATGCGCAGCACGCGCTCGGCATCTTCCGGATTGAGCTTGCCCGAGTCGAGCAGCAGCGCGCCCATGCTCGTTTCCGCACTCTGACGTTCCAGCTCATGCGCGGCAGGCCGCGTGTTTAGGATCGGGGAGTTCATGTTGGAGTCCAAGAGTCAGTTAAGACGGAGCAGGCGACGCGGCGTCATCAAGGACCGTAGTGATCCCATCCTTCCGCGCGCCCGGCCATGGGGCAAATTCCATTCGATCGTGCCGAGCACCGGGATGCCCAGCATTTCCTTGACGTCGCTGGCCGAACGCACCGGCCGGTTCAGCAGTTCCAGCAGCAGGGCCAGGCCGACACCGAGGATCGTGCCGAGCAGGAACGCGACCAGGGTGTTGAGCAGCACGCGCGGTCCCGAAGGTTGGGTCGGCGGCACGGCCGGGTTCAGCACCGAGATGTCGGATTGCTCGGACTGGGCTTCGATGCGGGTCTGCGAGAAGCGCTGCGACGCGGCATCGAAGGCGCGCTGGGCGCTGTCGAGGTCTTTCAGCAGCACGCCCAGTTCGTCGCGTGCGCGGTTCATTTCCAGCACTTTCGCTTTTTGCTGGGCCACGGCTGCGCGCAGATCCGCTTCGCGCTGGCGCAGCACTTGGGCGTTCGCGCCCACGCTGCGCGACACGGTGCCGAGGGCGGCGTTCAGCTCGGCGCGCACCTTGTTGAGCTCGGCCTTGGCGGCCTGGTATTGCGGGTGGTTGCGGCCGTAGCGCTGGGCCGTGTCGGCGAACTTGCCTTCGGCCTGGGCCACGTTGGCGCGCATGGATTGGATCAGGGCGTTGTTGGCCACGTCGGGCGACGTCAGCGCCGAGCCGGCCGCGCCCTGCCGCGCCGTGCCTTCGATCGCGGCCGCCTGCGCGGCGACGAGCTGGGCCGACAAATCGTTCAGGCGCGCCAGTTCGACGTCCACGCGGTTGTTATCGAGGCTCACGATGCCCTTCTCCTGCTGATACTTGGACAGGCGGGCCTGCGCCGCTTCGAGGTTGTCGCGCAGCTGCTTGGTCTGCTCGTTGAAGTACGCGGCCGTCTTCTTGGCCGGATCGGTCTTGAGCTGCACGGAGATCTTCTGGTACTCGTCGGCGAACGCATTGGCCACCGCGGCCGCGAATTGCGGGTCGGCGCCCTTGAAGCTGATCTCGACGACGGACGATTCGCGCGACGGCACGATCTCGAGCTTCTTCAGCAGCAGGTCGGCTAGCCAGTCGCGCACGGAACCCTGGCCGTCGGTCGCATCCTTGAACTGCTCGATGACCGCCGGGCTATTAGCCAGATGCAATGCATCGACGACCCGCAGCGCCACGTTCTTGCTGCTGATGATGTCGATCTGCGTGGCCATATAACCCGGCAGCAATTGCCCGGGCATCGTCAGCCCCGTCAACGGATCCACGCCTTTGTAGTTCAACAGAACGGATGCCGTTGCCTTGTACGTCTTGGACTGGATCAGGCTGAACCCGAGGGCCAGCGCGACCGTGACCAGCAGGGTCGTCAGGATGATCTTCTTCCGTGCAAGCAAGATCAGCAGGAATTGATGGACGTTCATGATGAACCTTTAAAACGGAGTGGAACAAAAGACCAGGGCCGCCGCTACATCAGAACCACGATTCTTTGACCGTGATGACGTCGTCGGTCTGCACGAGGTCATCCGCCTTCGCATCGATCGTGTGCATCGTCCCGTTCGCATCGCGGCGCGTGATGCGCAGGCCGCGCTGCGTACCGCGCTGGGTCAGGCCGCCGCCGGCCGACAGGGCCTGCTGGACGGTCATCGCGCGCTCGAGGCGGAACGGCCCCGGACGCTGCACCTCGCCCGTGATGTAGGCACGCGGCGCACGCTCGACGAAGATGATGTCGCCACCGGCGACTTCGTAATCGCGGTTCATCTCGCCCTTGCGCACCATGTCGACGACGTCGATCGTTTCGCGCTTGGTGACCCCGTTGTGGGTGCGCACCAGGGTGACCATGTCGCCGCCTTCGGCACCGATGCCGCCCGCCAGGGCCAGCAGGTCGAGCACCTTGCGCGGACCGTCGACCGGATAGCGGCCCGGACGGTTGACCTGGCCCAGCACCGACACCTGCTGGCTGGCCAGCGTGGTGATCAGGAGGTTGACCTGGGCCTTCTTGAGATAACCGCCCTTCTCCAGCAGGTTGCCGATTTTCTTTTCCGCCTGTTGCGTCGTCAGGCCACCGACCTGCACTTCGCCCAGCAGCGGGAAGGTCATGGTGCCGCTCTCCGACACACGCGTTTCGGTCGCGAGGTCGGGGCTGCCGTAGACCGACGCCTTGACCACATCGCCCGGGCCCAGCAGGATTTCGGCGGCGCCCGTCATGCCGGCGCCGAATGTCAGGACTGCCGCGATCATCCAGTGTACGAATCGTTTCATGTTCACTCCTTCTTGTTCGTCAAGGTGGTTCGAATTACTTCAATCCGGCGACGCCGCGGTCGAGCGCTGCCTTGTCGGGTCCGGATGCGTTGTCGGCCGGTGCGGTGCCTTCGGGGACGGCGGCGGCCGGTGCGGCGGGGTCGGCGTTCGCCACCGCGCTGGACGGCGCCGCGCCGGCGGGCGAGGCCGGCGCGGACTTGGGATCGGGCACCATCGATTTGTTCAGGTAGACGATCTTCGCGTCCGCGCGCAGGCGCTTCAGCTCGGCCGCGGCCAATTCCTTGTTCTTGCGATTCATGAGGAATTGCTGGATCTGGTTCGACGCGACCGCCAGGTTCACCGGCGCGTCCTTGATGTCGGCGACGGTAATGAACATCGCGCGCGGTCCTTCCTTGACGACGAAGAGCTGCCCCTTGGGCATGCCCAGCAGCTTGGACGACAGTTGCGGCGGCACGTCGGCCGTCGAGCGCGTGACCTGGTTGCGGCCGTACTTGATCTTGTGCGCGTCCAGCCACACCGCGACTTCCTCCAGCGACTTGGCGTGGTCGGCCGCGCTGCGCAGCTCGGGCGTCAGGTCGTTGGCGGAAATCACGAGTTCGTTCATACTGAACTGCTTACGGTTGGAAAAGAATTCCGGATGCTTGTTGTAGTATTCCTCGACTTCCGCCGGCGTCGGTTTCGCCACGTTGCCGATGCGCTTTTGCAGATAGGCCTGAGCGATGATCAGCGCGCGGGCGCGGTCGATCGCCTGCATGACCTTCGGGTCGCGGTCGAGGTTTTCCTTCGCCGCCGCTTCCTCCAGCAACTGGCGATCGATCAAGACCTGCAGCAATTGTTTGCTGGCGGCATCCTGCTGGGCGGCCGACACGCCGGCGCGCTGCAATTCCTCGTTGAGCTGGAGCACCGTGACCTCTTCCCCGTTCACGCTCGCCAGCGCCTGGCCGGGTTTCTTGTCCTTCGCCTTGTCGCTGCACGCGCTCAAGGTTGCCGCAACCAGGATCAGCGCGGCGCACAGCACGCGCTTGGGAGTCGTAGGGGAAGATATCTTCATGATGGCAGCCACGTAGTTGTTGTTCAAGTTGGATTCCTTAGGGCACGTCGAAAAACCTACTGCGCGTTGCAGGTTTGGCGGGGGCGCCGAGCCTTGCGATGCTCGCTGTACTATTCGTACAGCTGCGCTTCTCAGCCAAACCTGCGGCCGCTCGCGACGGTTTTTCGAGGTTCCCCCTAGCCCGTTCATTCTGGGAGCCGCACGCTTCGGTATCTGTTCGTCAATTAACACTCTGCAGTATGGTTCCCTGTCGCGCGTCACGCGGCGGCCCGTTTTTCCTGATCCGCCATCAGGTCGACGAAGGCCGCGTACGCGCGCCGCAAGCCTTCCGGCAACGGCGTATGCGCCTGCCAGCCGAGGGATTTCAGCTTGGACACGTCGAGCAGCTTGCGCGGCGTGCCGTCGGGCTTGCTGGTGTCGAACGCGATGCGGCCGCGGTAGCCGACCGTTTCGCCGACGAGGCGCGCGAGCTCCGCGATCGTGACGTCCTCGCCCGTGCCGACGTTGATGTGCGAATGCATCGGATCCGTGTTTGCCGCATACGTGTCGTGGTCGAGGTTCATCACGTGGACGCTCGCCTCGGCCATGTCGTCCACGTACAGGAATTCGCGCATCGGCTTGCCGCTGCCCCAGATGACGACCTCGGGTGCGCCGCTCAGCTTGGCTTCGTGGAAGCGGCGCATCAGTGCCGGGATCACATGGCTGTTTTCCGGATGATAGTTGTCGCCAGGACCGTACAAATTCGTCGGCATCACGCTGCGGTAATCGGTGCCGTATTGCCGGTTATAGCTTTCGCACAGCTTGATGCCGGCGATCTTCGCCATCGCATACGGTTCGTTGGTCGGCTCCAGCATGCCGCTCATCAAGTACTCTTCCTTGATCGGCTGCTGGGCCAGGCGCGGATAGATGCACGACGAGCCGAGGAACAGCAATTTCTTCACGCCGCTCTGCCACGCTTCGTGCACGACGTTCGCCTGCACCATCATGTTGTCGTAGATGAACTCGGCCGGATACGTGTTGTTCGCATGGATGCCGCCGACCTTGGCCGCGGCCAGGTAGACCTGGTCGATGCGCTCGTCGCGGAAGAAGGCGCGAACCTGGGCCTGGTCGGTCAGTTCGAGTTCCGCGTGGCTGCGCGTGACGATGTTCGTGTGGCCTTGCGCGCGCAGCACGCGCACGATGGCCGAGCCGACCAGCCCGTGATGGCCGGCCACGTAGATGCGGGGTTGAGTATTCAACGTTCACTCCAATGAAATTGCAACGTTGTAGCCATGCGATGCCAGCAGCTTGAGGCGGCGCGCCGTCTCGAGGTCGTGCGCCACCATCTCCTGCACCATCGCGTCGAAAGAGGTCCGCGGCTCCCAGCCCAGCCGGCGGCGCGCCTTGCCCGGATCCCCGAGCAGCGTCTCGACTTCCGTCGGACGGAAGTATTGCGGGTCGACGGCGACGATCGGTTGGCCCACCACGACCCCGGGCGCCTTGTCGCCGTGGACGGCGGCGATCACGCCGCGTTCGTGCACGCCTTCGCCCTGCCACGCGATCTCGATGCCCAGCTCGCGCGCCGCCACTTCGACGAAGTGGCGCACGGAATACTGGCGCCCGGTCGCGATCACGTAATCCTCCGGCAGGTCCTGTTGCAGCATGAGCCATTGCATCTCGACATAGTCGCGCGCATGGCCCCAGTCGCGCAGCGCGTCGAGGTTGCCTAGGTACAGTTGCTGCTCCAAGCCTTGCGAGATATTGGCCAAACCGCGCGTGATCTTGCGCGTGACGAACGTTTCGCCGCGGCGCGGGGATTCGTGGTTGAACAGGATGCCGTTGCAGGCATACAGGCCATATGCTTCGCGGTAGTTGACCGTGATCCAGTAGGCGTACAGCTTGGCCACGGCATACGGGCTGCGCGGATAGAACGGCGTCGTCTCGCGCTGCGGCGTTTCCTGCACGAGGCCGTACAGTTCCGACGTCGACGCCTGGTAGAACCGCGTCGTCTTTTCCAGGCCGAGGAAACGGATCGCTTCCAGCAGGCGCAAGGTGCCGATGGCGTCGACGTCGGCCGTGTATTCCGGCGATTCGAACGACACGGCCACGTGGCTCATCGCGCCCAGGTTGTAGACTTCGTCGGGCCTGACCTCGCACATGATCCGGTTCAGGTTGGACGTGTCGGACAGGTCGCCGTAATGCAGGTGGAAGCGACTGTCTTCGACGTGCGGGTCCTGGTAGATGTGGTCGATCCGCTCCGTGTTGAAGAGCGAGGCGCGGCGCTTGATGCCGTGCACTTCGTAGCCCTTGGCCAGCAATAGTTCCGCGAGATAGGAACCGTCCTGTCCCGTCACACCCGTGATCAGCGCTTTTTTCATTGCCTGCTTCCCTGGCGAAATGTTATGCAAAGTCAATAAATAATTGCAATCTCATCAATTATTCTACGCAGCCCATCCGGCGCCGCAAGCGCCGATCCGTTTGAATCTGCCTCTTTAAGTCGAACCTAAGCGACCCCAAAGTGATCCCACTTAGCGGGCCCCATGGATCAGAACGCGTTCTCGCGCGTGAGCACCACTTTCACGGTCTTGAGCACGATCCACAGGTCCAGCCACAGCGACCAGTTGCGCAGGTAGTCGAGGTCGTACTGGATGCGCGCCTCCATCTTGTCCAGCGTGGCAGTTTCACCACGCAGGCCGTTGACCTGCGCCCAACCGGTGATCCCCGGTTTGACCTTATGCCGCAGCATGTATCCCTTGATCAGCTTGCGATATTGTTCGTTGTGCGCGACCGCGTGCGGACGCGGTCCGACGATGCTCATCCGGCCTTGCAGCACGTTAATGAACTGCGGCAATTCATCGAGCGACGTGCGGCGCAGGAAACGGCCGATGGGCGTCACGCGGTCGTCGTCCTTGCGGGCCTGCACGACGGTACCGCCGTTTTCCATCACCTTCATCGAGCGGAATTTGTAGACGATGATTTCCTCGCCATACAGGCCGTAGCGGCGCTGGCGGAAGATGACCGGGCCGCGCGAACTCATCCTGACGGCCACGGCGACCACCAGCATCAGCGGCGCCAGCAACAGCAGGATGAGGCAGGACAGCACGATGTCGGACGCGCGTTTGATCGTGCTGTTCAGGCCCATGAACGGCGTCTCGCAGATCGCGATGACGGGCATGCCGCCGACGTTGTCGAAGCGCGCCTGCATCAGGTCGAAGATGTAGACGTCGGGCAGGAAATAGACGGACGCCGTGGTGTCCTGCAACTCGTCGATGAGCTTGCGGATGCGCGGCTGCGCCGAGATCGGCTGGCTGATGAAGATCATCTTGATGCCGTGGCTGCGCACGTACTGCGCCAGCTCGCTCGTCTTGCCCAGCATCGGATGCGGCAGTTGGGCCGGGCGGCGGTCGCCGTCGCGGTCGTCGAAGAAGCCGCGCACCTGCATGAAGAGGTTCGGATGGCGATCGCAGACGCCGGCGAACTTGAGGCCGACGTCGTTGACGCCGACGACGACCACGGACCGCACTTCCTTGCTCGTGCCGGGCCGGTTGGCCACGCGCACGGCGATGTGGCTGCCCAGGAGAATCAGCGGCGTGGCGACGGCCCAGGCCAGCAGCACGCGCTCGTCGTAATAGTATTTGAGGCCGCTGGACGAACCGAGGAACATCAGCACGGCCAGCGTCACGCACCAGCCGAATACCGTGTCGCGCGCATACGCCCACATCCGGCCGCTGCGCCACGTGCGGTACGGGTCGACGTGCTGGTAGACGGCCGACGAAATGAAAAAGGCGAGAACCATCAACACCAGCAGGTAGCCCGAGAACGGCTCATGGAACAGCAGCGCAGACAGATACAGCGTGCCCATGATGATCAGCGGATCGAGTACGCGCTGGAAAAACGAGATCAGCGGTATGTCATTGACGGTCATAAATTCGATCAGAACTGCGCACTGGCCGACAGCGTCACGCTGTTCGACGTGAAGCTGCCGGTGCCGAGCACCACCGACCCGCTGCGCGCCTGGTGCGCAAGCCCGGCCGACACGTGCACGGTCGGGCGCGGCGACCACGTCGCGGACAGGCTGCTCGTGCGGATGGAGTCGCGGATGTCGCCCAGCCCGGCGAACGTCGCGCGGGCGTTGTAGTTGCGCCGTTCGTAGACGGCGTCGGCATTCACCTTGATCTTGGCCGTCGCATCCCATTGGGCGCCGATGCTGGCGCCCTTGTTCAGCGTATAGCTCACCACCGTGCTTTCCAGCGGCGCGAAATCGCGCCAGACGGCCGCGTTATAGGTCATCTTGCCGCGCGGCTGGTAGGTGGCCTTGATCTTGCCCGCCATGCCGCTCGTCCTGCCCGCGCCGAACGAGGGCTGGTCGCGCCGCGTGTAGCCGACGAGCGCGTCGAAGGTCGTCGAGCCCGTGGCCAGCCACAGCACCCGGGCCTTCAGCTCGTCCTGCGTGAAATTGTCGTTGAGAAGGAACGGGCCGACGGGGCGCGGATACGGATACGTGCCCTTCACCCGGCGCGCCACGAGGCCGACCGTGCTGCCGCTGCTGGGCAGGTAATCGAGCTCCAGCTCGCTCGCATCTTCCGTGCGGTTGTTGTAGCGCTGGGCGAACAGCGCGTAATCGTATTTGTCGCGCTGGAAGCCCGTGCGCACGCGCCAGGACGAGTGGAAACGCCACGCGCCTTCCGCGAACTGGGTGCGGCTGCGGCGCAGGTTGCGTTCGTTGCTCTGGAAATCGGTGTACGGCGCCAGCACCTGTTCGTAGGTCGTGCCGATCTTGCCTTCCAGGTGGTTGCCGAGTTGCCAGAACCACGTTGCCTGCAAGTCCTTGCCATCGTAATTGAGCTGTTTGAAGTGATTGAAATCGTACTTGGACAGCTTGGCCACGATGGAAATCCGTTGCCGGCTATAGGTGTTATCGAAGATTAATCCGCCCTCCCGCTGCCACCATGAATCGGCGCGGGTGCCGTCGAACGCGGGCTGGCCGTCCGGCACGCGCAGCAAGTTGTCGTCGTGGCCGTAGGCAACGCCAGCATACAGGTGGAGCGCATCGTTCGGGCCGGCGCCGGCCGGCAGCGAGAACAGGGAGCACAGCAACAGGGCAAGGGGGCGTACGCGGGAATTCAACATGGTTGTTTATCTTCTTGAAGTGTTAATTGCCGGACGACTTACCAGTAAGACCAGCTGCCGGTTCGAACCACCCACACACCCAGCAGGCCGTTGGTCACGGCATGCGCGAGGATCGGCGACCACAAGTTGCGGTGACGCATGTACAGCAGGCTGTAGGCCGCACCGGCCACGATCCCCGCAAGCCAGAGGTTATGTTCGAAGCCGAACAGCAGGACGGTAATGACGAAGCTTTTGGTACTCGGTTGAGAGGGCTCAACGGATTCGAAATCCGGGTCGTCGACCCATCGCATCAGGAAAGAACGCCAAAACAATTCCTCCATGATGGGCACGACGAGCGCGGCGCCCGCGATGCGGATCGCCACGAGCAACCAGGCGATGCGGCCGTCGACGCGCGGGTCGTAGCCGGCCGGCGCACCGACGACCATCCAGCCGGCGTCCAGGCTGATCCACAGAACGAACACGGCGACGCCCGCCGCCAGCGCGATCGCGGCGGTCGAAGGTGCCAAACGGAAACGGGAGAGTTCGTGATAGCGGCGCCAGAACAGCGCCAGCAACAAGGCCACGAGGGCGATCTTGGCGGGGTACAGCCAGCGCAGGGCGTCCGGCCGGACACCCAGGCGCTCGCTCACGTCGCCGATGACGATGAAGAGGAGATACGCGGCGAAGGGCAGGATGCGGATCCAGGCCGCGCGGTTGAACATGGGAGCGTCGGCGGGGATGGCTGCCGTGGCGGGCACGGCGTAGCGGTCGTCATGCTCAGTCATGTTTCTCCGTCAGCGGGCGCCTGGCCCGCGCTTTTCGATGCGCTAGCGCATGGACTACTCTCCCCGCGCGCGCGCTTCGAGGCGCTCCCAACGCTCCAGGGCGTCGAGCAGCGATTCCTCGATTTCCGCGAAACGCGCGTTCATGCGGCGCGCGTCGGCGGGATTGGTCTTGTAGAAGTCGGGCGCGTTCAGCTGTGCCGTGATCGCCGACTGCTCGTCTTCAAGGCTGGCGATGAGCTGAGGCAATTCCTCCAGCTCTCGCTGCTCCTTGTAACTCAACTTTACCTTCTTGCCGGATGCGTTCTGTGCGCTGGATGACATATCCGGCGCTTTCGCCGGCGCCGCCTTCTGTGCTACGGCCGGCGCCGCGGGCGCGGCCGCCGCGGTCGTCTTCACGCGCTCCCAATCGCTGTAGCCGCCGACGAATTCGCGCCACACGCCCTGCCCTTCGGACACGATGACTTGCGTGACGACGTTGTCGAGGAAGGTACGGTCGTGGCTGACGAGGAAGACGGTGCCCGTATAGTCCGTCAGCAATTCTTCCAGCAATTCCAGGGTGTCGATGTCGAGGTCGTTGGTGGGTTCGTCGAGCACGAGGCAGTTGGCGGGCTTGGCGAACAGGCGCGCCAGCAGCAGGCGGTTGCGCTCGCCGCCGGACAGCGATTTCACGGGCGAACGGGCGCGCTCGGGCGCGAACAGGAAGTCGCCCAGGTAGCTCATCACGTGCTTGCGCTGGCCGTTGATCTCGACCCAGTCGCTGCCCGGCGCAATGGTGTCGGCGAGCGACGCCTCTTCGTTCAGCTGCGCGCGCATCTGGTCGAAGTACGCCACGTTCAGGCGCGTGCCCAGCTTGACGTTGCCGCTGTCCACCGTTTCCTCGCCGAGGATGATCTTCAGCAGCGTCGTCTTGCCGGCGCCGTTCGGGCCGATCAGGCCGACCTTGTCGCCGCGCATGATCGTGCCCGTGAAATTCTTGACGATCACCTTCTCGCCATACGATTTGGAGATGTTGTCCAGTTCCGCGACGATCTTGCCGGAACGCTCGCCGGTGGCGACGTCGATGCGCACCTGGCCCTGCTGGTCGCGGCGCGCGGCGCGCTGCAGGCGCAAGTCTTCCAGGCGGCGCACGCGGCCTTCGTTGCGGGTGCGGCGCGCTTCCACGCCTTTGCGGATCCACACTTCTTCCTGAGCAAGAACCTTGTCGAACTTGGCGTTCTCGACTTCCTCGATCGCCAGCAGTTCGCGCTTGCGCTCCTGGTACTTGCTGAAATTGCCGGGGAACGACAGCAGGCGGCCGCGGTCCAGTTCGACGATGCGCGTGGCGACGTTGTCGAGGAAACGGCGGTCGTGGGTGATGAACAGCACGGAGCCGCGGAATTCGCGCAGCAGGCCTTCGAGCCACTGGATCGACGTGAAGTCCAGGTGGTTGGTCGGCTCGTCGAGCAGCAGCACGTCGGGGCTGAACACGAGCGCGACGGCCAGCGCCACGCGCTTCTGCATGCCGCCGGACAACGTCCCCATCTTCGCGTCGCCGGCCAGGCCCAGGCGGCCCAGGGTCGTCTCGACCTTGTTGCCGAGGTTCCAGGCATCCGTCGCATCGAGCTTGACCTGCAGATCGTGCATGCGCTCCATGACCGCGTCATCATTGCCTTGGCCAAATTGCCCGGTCAACGCTTCGTACTCGGCCAGCATCGCCTGCTGGTCGCCCATGCCGGTGGCCACCGCATCGAACACCGTCATGTCGGGATCGAACACGGGCTCCTGTTCGACGTAGGCGATCTTGACGTTCTGCTGCATCACGAGCAGGCCGTCGTCCAGTTTCGAGCGTCCGGAAATGATTTTCAGCAGCGACGACTTGCCGGTGCCGTTGCGGCCGATGAGTCCGACGCGCTCGCCGGCTTCCAGCGAGAAATCGGCATGGTCGAGCAGCGCGACGTGGCCGAAGGCCAGTTGCGCGGAAGTGAGGGAAATGACAGCCATGGTGTAAGCGGCCGCGACGCGCATCCGCGCGCGGACATCGATGAAAAGTGTGAGAAAGCAGGCATTGTACCGAAGGGGGACCCGGCCTGATGAATCGCCGCGTTGCGGATGGGGAATCGGTGGAATCGGCGGGAATGGTGTCGCCAGCAGGAATCGAACCTGCATCTAAGTCTTAGGAGGACCTTGTACTATCCATTGTACTATGGCGACACGCTGCGCTCGGCAGTCGACTATTCTACCTGACGGACGTGCCTCCCACAATCGCCTCGCGCACCGGGCTGCCCGCGGGCGTCAACTCAGGACCCAGTACAGGTTGTAGCGGTCGTGCGCGATGCGGTAGTACGGCACCAGCTCCCGCTTCGGGCCCGCTGCGTCCAGGTCGAACACGAGCCCGCGGTCGCGGCGCCGCACCACGGTCTCGATACCCGCACCATTCAGCTTCAGCGCAGGAACCTCGTACTTCTCGTGGATCTTCATCCCGTATCCATTTCCCGCGACGACATCGGAGCCGGGCGTGTAACCGTCCCGGCCAAGACGCCCCGCCAGCACGAGCGGGCCATACATGACCGCGACCACGCCCGGCGCGCCGGGCAAGGGCGCCGAATACACGTGCATCGGCATCTCGACCTCGAGCACGTCGCCGTCGCGCCAGGTGCGCCTGACCTCCACGTAGCGGGCGGCCTGGTCGCTCTCGGCCACGACGCGGCCGTTCAGCCGCACCGTCAGGCGCCGGCACCAGGCCGGGTGACGCAACCGGACCGCGAATTCCCTGGGCCGCGCCATCCCGAACGCCAGGCGCGCGCTACCCTCTTCCGGGAACCGCGTGGTCTGGCGCAGGCGCACGCCTTGCCCGGCCCAATGCAGCTCGGACGCGATGTACAGATTCACGAACAGGGCGTCGTTGCCGTGAAAATAGATGGCATTCCCGTGCTTCGCATGGTTCTCCATGCCCGTTCCGGTGCAACACCAGAACGATTGCTCCGGCATGCCATAGTGCTTGCGATAGCCGGGACGCGTAGGCTGGAAATAGGTCACCATGCCGCTGTCGGGGTCCTGCGAGCCGAGTATCCCGTTCAGCAGCGCGCGCTCGTAGTAGTCGGCGTAATGCGCCGACGGACTCTCGGCAAACAGCGCATGGGTCAGCCGCAGCATGTTGTAGGTGCCGCAGGTTTCCATCGTCAGGACCGAGCCCAGCCGTTCTTCCGTCTGCGGGACGGGAAAGAACTTCTCCTCGTCGCCATGCCCGCCGGTGGCATACGACCGCTGTTCCACCACGTTGGTCCAGAAGTAATGCGCAGCCTGCCGGTACGCCGTCCGTCCGGTGAGCCCATGCAGCCGCGCGAAGCCCACCACCTTCGGGATCTGGGTGTTGGCATGCAGGCCGTCCAGGATGTCGCGTCCTTCGGCCAGCGGGTCGAGCAGCGCGCGGTGGCTGAACCGTTCGGCCAGGCGCAGGTAGCGCGTCTCCCCGGTCAGCGCATGCAAGTCCGCCAGGACTTCATTCATGCCGCCGTGCTCGAGCTCGAGCATCTTCTGGAAGCGCACGTCGTCCAGCGGCCGTGCCGCCGCGTCGATCCAGTCGCCCATGCCCGTCAGGATGGGGAGTGCCTCGGCGTTGTTGGCATGCAGATGCGCGTCGCGCAATCCGGCCATGATCTTGTGTATCGTGTACCACGGCACGCCGGCGACCGGTTGCCCCGCCAGGCAATGGCGCAGTTGCGTCTCGCCGTCGGGAAATCCGCATACGAGGCGGCCGGGCGCCGCGTCGCGGCAGGCGCGCAGTTCGCTCACGACATAGTCCACCCGCGCGCGCATCGTCGCCTGCCCGGTTGCCGCCCACATCATGGAAGCCGCGCTCAGGAAGTGACCCAGCGTGTGGCCGGGACACAGATCCATCGATTCCCAGCCGCCATACACCGGCGCCCTGGGCGCCAGGCCGGCGTTGGCGCGGAAATTGTGCAGCAGGCGGTCGCAATTCAGCGATTCCAGGTAGCGCAGGTCGAGCTCCTGGGACTTGCGGAAAGGACCGTCGAGCAAGCGCACATCGGCGAGGGCGAAGGGCCGCACGGACTCATCCTTGTCCATTTCCCGGGCCGCCGCGGCGCGCCATCCCGCCAGCAGCGGCGCGGCCGCCAGCGACTGCACCAGGCGGCGCCGGCGCACGTCCGCGGGCAGCGTGTCGGCCGCGGTGTCGACGGGGTTCATGTTCTGGAATGTCATGTTGGATAGTAGGTTGTAGAGAAAGGGCGCCTGCATGGTCCAGCGTCCGCGGCCGGTCCCCTCATGCAGTGGCGATCACGACAGATTGTACTTCATAAATAAAAAACATCCGCATAAATCCGCTGCACGTCCGCGCAAACGCCACGCCGGGCGCGGGCGCGTCGCGTCATGGACGATCCGCTCATTCCCGGCTTATCGAAGCCTCAATTCTGACTTACACAGGACAATAAAATCCCGATGTTTTCGCCGGAAGAATTGAATGACCGCGACGTAGCTCTAGTTATCCCTCGCGGGTACTAATTCACCCTACCGATCAAAAGGGCGGGGCGGTGATTACGTCCAGTGGTGCCAGCTGTGCAAGCAATACCAAATGCTCGACAGCTTTAACCTTTTGCAAGTGCCCTAACGTAGATGTGCCACCTAAAGCCAATGCCGGGACGAACCCATACATTTCATCAGGCTTCAAACGGCCCAGCTTTTTTAATGCCGGAGTGAACAGGTCTGCAAAGTCGTTTGCCTGGCGGGAAAGTGCACCAAAAAACAGTCGCATGCCAAAATCCATTTTTTCGCCGACGAATCGTGATTCTCGAGGAATACAATAAGAGCCAGGCGCAAAAATGCTCAGAGAGTTACCCGTTTTTTCTCCCCAAAAATACAGCTCGCCAAAAGCACTCCGAGCGATAAGGTGATAGGCATCTTGCTCCATAAACGCAGTGTCACCAATCCATGCCTCCAGCACTGGATCATACTCTTGCGGGTCAACTGTCCAGAACAGCCCCTCAGCGTAGCCACACCACCCATGCTCTTCCCAGTAGCTCAACAATTGATCGGGTAGCTTTCCCCGGTATCGATCAATGCTTGAGGGCGGCACATAACGCCGGTCGATTGCTGGGCCGAACCCGCTCAAAAAACCAGCAAAGTCTTCATCCATTTTTTGATTTTCCTCTTATTTGCATCGTTCAAGTTTTGCATTCATTTTGACATTACGCATAGCCTCGGGGACTTGGTGCGCAGCCTTGTCCAACTCCGCTAAACGTTGCCCCTTATTCCACTGCGCACCGAGGCGCGAGTTAATATTACGATCCCCAAAGTCACTGATTTTATCCTTGCCCGCCACTACCATATCCGGGTTATGCAGTGCTGCTAGTGTCCTCATCTTTTCGGCAGCTATTTCGTTGGATTTTGCATCGGCTTCTGCCCAGGACATCCCTTTTTCGCGCAGATCACTAAAGGCACTTGCTTTTAAGGCATTTTGATACCCCACTCGGGCATTTCTCGCCACGCTGGGATCTCGGACCGATAGGCCATCATTAAATGCTTGACGTCCCTTGAGATACTCATCGACCGTCATGTTGTTAATCCCAGCCTCTTGGCCTGCGAGCTGGCGATCAAACTCCGGAAACTTCCCTTGGGGCAGGCCATTGGTTTTGAAGCACGGTACCTTTTTCTTGGGCATGCCTTTTGGACGCGGCGGCGCTTCCCTGGGCTCACGTCCCCGCTTCGGCGGCGACGGCGGTGGCGGTTCAGCGCCTACCCCACCACGTCGACGCGATTGAAGTGCTGGATGCTGGCGTAGCCTTGCTTCGTTTTCCTCAACCCACCTTGCCACCCTTGGCCCAAGACGTGGGCTTCGGCCAATTTCGTTCAGCAGCGTGGCCTTGTCGCCCTTTCCCTTGGTGAGCTAAGCCACCAGCGCCGCCAGAATGGCCGTGATCAAGATGACGTGACCTTGCGCAAAATCGAAAGCGGCCGCTGATGGATCGCCCCTCGAACCGACGCTGAGGCCATGCTGCGGGTCCTGGCGCAACGGCCCCCACGCTTCAACGAAACCTTTGTGGTAGTAGCCCAGCGACTCTGGAATCGCATCGGCCACCTCCTCGACCAAGGACTTCAAAACCCACCATCGCCAGCACCACCCCGCCCACATAGCTTCCGGCCGCGGCTCCGGCCGCCGCGCCTGGAAACGCGCCGACGCCGCCGAAGAACACCCCGCCGACCCCGCCAACAATCCCGCCAGCCGCCACGGAGCCGCCGTAGTACAGGGCCACGTCCTGGCAGGCCGACACAAGGATGTGCCAGATTGTCGACAGGTTGATACCGGAAAGTCGGTCGACCACCATGCGCTGCGCCATTGGACCCGAATCGTCCAGCGCCTTGCGCAGCCGGTTCACCCGCCCCATCTGTTCGCGCCCACAGTCGCCGCCGAAATGCGAGGATGAGCTGGCCCGCCGCCCCATGATGTCGTATTGCTGACCAGCGCCGGAATGGTAGCCACCCCATTTCAACTCGTCTTCCTTGCGTTGCAGATTGCTCCACACGCGCCACATATCGTTTATTCCATCATCGAATGCCTTAGATAAGAATTGCAACATCCTCATTCTTGCCTAAAAATGCAGCAGCCGTGCCGCTTCGGCCACTGCCATCGTCTGGCACGCCGAGATCGCCAGCGCCTCAAATAGCAGCGTGAAATGGCTGCCCGGCCGCGCCCACGGCACCGACACCCGTGTCGTCTTGCCGCAGGAACGGCATTTCACACGCGGCACCACGGCATGCGCCCACGCTCCATTCTGGAAGAAATCGAGGTGGCGCCAGTTGCGACGAACGCGACTGTGGATGCCTTGCGCTTTCGCTCCACAGACGGGGCTGTCCAAGGAGTCGGCCTTGCAGCCCACCTCGAAATCGATGCGCCGTGCCGTCCAAGTTGAAGTGGCTTACTTCCCACTGCGCTTGCAGTCCGTGCCAATACTTATTGCCAGCTCCCGATCTCGATGTCCTCGCCCCCAGCCCCGACGATACCGCCTGTTTGCCATGGCCGTCGCCACAGCCCGCTGCTGCGGCGGCCACGTCAAATTTTACCGAAAACGTCATTGGGCCAAGAATTGTAACGTCCCGTTTGACATACTGGACGCAATTGCAAACTGCATGTTATATTTCCCATTCCTCTATTTAACCATTGGGGTTCACACACCGCATCAAAATGGTGCATTCGCACCGATTCAACACCCGATATCCCGCCTGCGCCATTGATTCGCCAATTCGCGAAGCATCGCGCATCCTGACTGACAACCATCGTTCTTCCGCGAGATTCCCATGTCCACGAATACCCTCAAGTACGATTTGCCGGCCGGCATAGTTGTTTTCCTCGTTGCTTTGCCCTTGTGCCTCGGTATTGCGCTCGCTTCCGGCGCACCTTTATTTTCCGGTATTATTTCCGGCATTATCGGCGGCATCGTCGTCGGTATCGCCAGCGGTTCCCACACGAGCGTCAGCGGCCCCGCCGCCGGGCTGGCGGCCGTCGTGCTGGCCGCGATCACGAAACTCGGCGCATTCGAAATCCTGCTCGCGTCGATATTCATTGCCGGCATCCTGCAAATCATCATGGGCATCGCCCGCGCCGGTTTCATCGCCAATTACATTCCCTCGAATGTCATCAAGGGATTGCTGGCGGCGATCGGCATTCTGCTGATCCTGAAACAGATTCCCCATGCGATCGGTTATGACGCCAGTCGTGCCGACGAAACGTCGTTTATCCAGGCGAACGGGGAAAACACCTTTTCGGCCATTCTGCACGCCGTGAATTCCATTACACCGGGCGCATTGATCATCGCCCTCGTGTCGATGCTGATCCTGGTATATTGGGACAAGACCCCGCTGAAAAACGTGAAACTGCTCCCCGCCCCGCTGTTCGTCGTCGCGCTGGGTGTTTTGCTGCACCTGACCTTCAACCGGTTCTTTCCCGCGCTGAGCATCGCGCAGGCGCACCTCGTCGATATTCCGCCGGTCGACGTCGGCAATCTCCAGAATTACCTGAAATTCCCCGACCTCGCCCATTTCGCGAACCGCGACGTGTGGATCGTCGGCGTCACGATCGCCATCGTCGCGTCGCTGGAAACGCTGCTGAACGTCGAAGCGGTGGACAAGCTCGATCCGCACAAGCGCGAGACGCCGCCGAACCGGGAACTCGTCGCGCAGGGCGTCGGCAATATCTGCGCCGGCCTGCTGGGCGGGCTGCCGCTGACGTCCGTCATCGTGCGCAGTTCCGTCAACGTCCAGAACGACAACCGCACCAAGGCGTCCAGCATCTTCCACGGCCTGCTGCTGCTCGCCAGCGTGCTCGTGCTGGCGCCCGCGCTGAACCTGATCCCGCTGGCGGCGCTGGCCGCCATCCTCATCGTGACGGGCTACAAGCTGGCCAAGGTCTCGCTGTTCCGCGACATGTACAAGAAGGGGTGGTCGCAGTTCGTGCCGTTCGCCGTCACCGTGAGCGCCATCGTGCTGACGGACTTGTTGACGGGCGTGCTGATCGGCCTCGCGGCCAGCCTGTTCTACCTGATGCGCAGCAACTTCCGCAATCCGTTTTCGATGGAGCAGTATCGCCTGCACATAGGCGAAATCATCAAGATGGAATTGCCGAACCAGGTGTCGTTCCTGAACAAGGCGACGATCAAGACCGCGCTGTGGGACATCCCCGAGAACGCGAACGTGCTGATCGACGCGGCCAACACGCATTACATCGACAACGACGTGCTGGAAATCATCGACGACTACCGCGTCGTGGCGGCGGAGCGCAACGTGCGCCTGAACGTCATCGGCCTGCGCGACGAATACCGGCTGCAGGATCCGATCCAGTTCATGCCGGCGCTCGACAAGGACACGCAGAAAAAACTCCGTCCGGAAGACGTGCTGCACCTGCTGCGCGACGGCAACGAACGCTTCCGCACGGGCCGCACGACGAACAAATATTATCTGCACCAGGTCGAGGCGACGGCGGCGGGACAGCATCCGATGGCCGTCGTCGTCAACTGCATCGATTCGCGCACATCACCGGAAATCATCTTCGACGCCGGCCTGGGCGACCTGCTGACGGTGCGCATCGCGGGCAATGTGATCAGCCGCGAGATCATCGGCAGCCTGGAAATCGCCCACAAGCTGGGCGCCAAGCTGATCGTCGTGAAGGGGCACTCGAGCTGCGGCGCGATCGGCCTCGCGCTGCAGAACGAAGGGGCCCACAGCGTGGGCGCGATCACGGGCAAGATCCGCAAGGCGATCGACGATTGCCAGTGCGGCGCCCACCACGCGCCCGAGGGGCAGGCGCTGCTGGAGCAGGTTACCCGCCGCAACATCGAAAACTCGCTGCACGAGATCATGGCCGGCAGCGCCTTCCTGCGCGAGCGCATCGCGCGCGGCGAAATGGGCCTCGTCGGCGCCTATCACGACATCGCCACGCGGACCGTGCACTTCGGCGAGCTCGTCACGCCGGAGACGGCGGGCGACAGGACGGACCTGGCCGCTTGATGGCTGACGGGCGCATGGTGGGCACGCGCGGGAGCGTCAGGCGGTCTCGGTCCCCTGCTCGGCGGCGATGCCCTGGGTCAGCATGCCGCCGACCTTGTCCACGAGCGCATTCATGGCGAACGGCTTGGTGAGGATTTCCATCTGGGCGGGAAGCTTCTCGTTCTTCATCACGGTGCTTTCCGCATAGCCCGTCACCATCAGCACGGGCAGTTGCGGCCATTGCACGCGCACGTGGTCGGCCAGCTGGCGGCCGTTCATGCCGTTCGGCAAGCCCACGTCCGTCACGAGCATGTCCGGCCGCGCGTCGTGCAGCAGGCGCAGCGCCTGCGGGGCGTCGCAGGCGGCGAGCACTGTGTAGCCCTGCAGTTCCAGCACCTCGCTCATCACGGCGCGGATGTCGGATTCGTCGTCGACGACCATCACGACGCCCTTGCGGCTGCCCGCTTCCAGCGGCGGTTCGGCGTCGGCGGGCTCCGCCGGCGCGGTCTCCACGAGATGGCGCGGCAGCAGCAGGCGCACCTCCGTGCCCTGGCCCGCGCGCGATTCGATGCGCACGTTGCCGCCCGACTGGTGCGCGAAGCCGTACACCATCGACAGGCCCAGGCCCGTGCCCTGCCCCATCGGCTTGGTCGTGAAGAACGGGTCGAATGCGCGCGCCACCACGTCGGGCGCCATGCCGGCCCCGTTGTCGCGCACGCTCACCTGCACGTATTCGCCGGGACGCAGGTCGCCGTGGCGGCGCGCCTGGGCCGCGCTCAAGGTCACGTTTTCCGTCTCGATGACGAGCAGGCCGCCTTCCGGCATGGCGTCGCGCGCATTGTTCGCGAGATTCAGCAGGGCGGATTCGAGCTGGTTCGGATCGCACAAGGTCGTCCACAGCGCCGCCGCGAGACGCGTGCGCACGGCGATGGACGGGCCGGCCGCGCGCTCGATCAAGTCCGTCATCGACATCACGAGCGCGTTGACGCTGGTCGGCTTCGGGTCGAGCGCCTGGCGGCGCGAGAATGCCAGCAGGCGGTGCGTGAGCGCGGCCGCGCGCTGCGTCACGCCGAGGGCGGCGTCGATGCGCGTCAGCAGATCGCCCGTCTGGCCCATGCGCAGGCGCAGCTTCATCAGTTCCAGGTGGCCCGTCACGCCGGCCAGCATATTGTTGAAATCGTGCGCGAGGCCGCCCGTCAGCTGGCCCACCGCTTCCATCTTCTGCGACTGGCGCAGCGCTTCCTCGGCCTGGCGCAGCGCGTCGGCCTGGTGCTTTTCCGCCGTGATGTCGCGCGCGACGCCGTACAGCAGCTCGTCTTCCGGGGAGATCGTCCACGACACCCAGCGGTACGAGCCGTCCTTGTGCTGGATCCGCATTTCGTAGCCGACGAGCGGCGTGCCGCCGGCCAGCAGTTGCATCTTGTCCAGCACGTCGTCGCGGTCTTCCGGATACACCATGTCGATGAACGGGCGCGTGGTCGCCTCTTCCACGCTCCAGCCGAAGCTCGCGCTGAACGCCGGGTTCACGGTGAGGAAGCGCCCTGTGGCCAGCGACGCCGCGCACATCACGTCGGGCGAGATGCGCCACAGGCGTTCGCGGTCGCTCGCGTGCGACGCGACCTGGTGCGTCAATGCCTCGTTCAGGCGGCGCGGCGTCTCTTCCTTCTGGCGCAGTGCCGACAGTGCGCGCACCTTGCCCGTCGTCTCGACCACCGTGCACAGGATGCCGCCGACGGTGCCGTCGTCGTCGCGCACGGGGCTGTACGAGAACGTGAACCAGCTCTGCTCCGGATAGCCGTGGCGCTCCATCAGCACGGGCATGTCCTCGTGCCAGGTGGCCTCGCCGGCATAGGCTTTCATGGCGATCGGTCCGATGGTGTCCCACACTTCGGACCAGACGGCGCCCAGCGGCAGGCCCAGCGCGGGCTTGTCGCCGAGCAATGGCGTGTACGCGTCGTTAGGAAAACTGATCAGGTCGGCGCCCCAGCACAGCAACGTGGGGAACCGGGAATTCAGCGCCAGGCCCAGGGCCGTGCGCAGGGCGGCCGGCCAGTCCGCGATGGGGCCGAGCTTCGTCGCGCGCCAGTCGTGGCCGGCGATCCGCGCGGCCATCTGGCCGCCGCCGGTAAGGAAAGTCAGGCTGGGGGAAACCGTGGTCTTCATAGTCCTCGCTCATGCAATCCCTGGTCAAAGATCCGTACCGACAGTCTGTGCTGCCGTGCAAAAGGACACGTCGAAAAACCTGCTGCGCGTTGCAGGTTCGGCCTGCGATGCTCGCTGTACTTTCGTACAGCTGTGCTTCTCAGCCAAACCTGCGGCCGCTCGCGACGGTTTGTCGAGGCGTCCTAAAACCGACCATTTTAATGACAAGCTCATGACGGGCGGCGCGCGCTTGGCGCGGCCCGTTCGGGGCAAAAAAGACGTCCCGAGAAGTTGCCGTTCTGCCTGGGAGTGGGTGCATGCCGGCCACGGCAAAAGAGCAGTATGCCGGAATCCGCAGCCGTGCGGAGGGTGGATTTACAACATTTTCATGACAATTCTACGCGTTTTCCGGCAGGAAATTTACGTCGCGAGCTGCCGGGTGGCGTCCGTCTGGCGCATGACGGCCCGGTGCGCGGCCTCCAGTTCGCGCGCGAGTCCGGCGTCGTCCGGCGCCGAGCGCAAGGCTTCGAACCCCGCCGCGGCGCCGTGCAGGCCGAGCGTGCGGCAGCCCTCGCACAGGCGCGCGAGCTGGGCGCGCGCGGCGTCGACCTGGCGGGCCGCCAGCAGCGCGGCCAGGTCGGTGCCGGCGCTGACCAGCTGGCGCTGCAGGCCGCCGAGATACAGCAGCAGGCGCGTGGCGTCGATGCCGAGGCGGCGCAAGGTGGCCGCCGGCTGCTCGTCCGGCGTGCGCGTCAACGGCGCCAAGTGGGCGGCGACGCGCGCGCCGTCGAACGGCTTGACGATGTAGCCGGCCGCGCCCAGGCCCAGCGCCTGTTCCATCGTCGCGCCGTCGGCCGCGGACGAGACGAGGACGAACGGCAGGCCGGCAAAGCGGGCGTCGGCCTTCACCCGGGCCAGCAGCTCCATGCCGGACACGCGCGGCATGCGCAGGTCGCAGAACACGAGCGCGGGCTCGGCGCCGCCGTCCAGCTGGTTCCAGGCGTCCTGCCCGTCTTCCGCTTCCAGCACATCGAATACGCCGCTGGCCGTGCTGTCGATCATGTGCATCAGCATCATGCGCGACACCACGTCATCGTCGACTATCAATACCTTCATCCCTGCCCCACGTGTCGCAATTGTTAAATGGAAATTATACAGATATCCGGGGCGCGCACGATTCAGGCTGTTTCGGCTTCGAAGCGGGCCAGCAGATCCAGCAGGCGCGGCAGGGCGGCGCGCACGGCGTCGAGCTGGCCGGCGTCGGCCAGTCCCTCGAGTTCCGCGCACAGCTCGCGCAAACGCGTCTCGCCCAGGTAGCCGGCGCTGCCCTTCAGGCCGTGCAGGACGCGCCCGGCCGTGTCGTGGTCGCCCTGCGCCAGCGCGGTATCGAGTTCGACGCGGCGGCGCGGCAGGTCGGCCAGGAAGGCGCCGCGCAGCCGGTCTCGGAAATCGCCCGTGCGCCGGCCCGCGTTGTGCGCCGCCGCGGCCAGCGGCGCGGGGTCGGTCTGCACGTCGAACATGGCGTCCAGCTCGGCCGTCGACGGCGGGCGCGCGGCCGGCTCCGGCATCGGCGTGAGTTCGATGCCGCGCTGCAGCTGGCGCTCGATGGCGCGCGTGAGGTGGAAGTGCAGCTGGGCGTCGTCGATCGGCTTGGTGATGAAGGCATCCATGCCGCAGGCCAGGTAGCGCGTGCGGTCTTCGTCGCTGACGTTGGCCGTGAGCGCGACGATCATCAGGTGCTGGTCGAGCACGGGCGCCTCCAGCGGGCCGCCGGCGCGGATCAGGCGCGTGGCAGACGCGCCGTCCATCTCGGGCATGCGGCCGTCCATCAGGATCAGGTCGTAGCGCGTGCGCGCGCAGGCGGCGACGGCCAGCGCGCCGTTCTCGACGACGTCGACCTGGTGGCCCAGTTCTTCCAGCATCATGCGCACGATGATCTGGTTGGTCGGGTAGTCTTCCGCGCACAGCACGCGCAGGCGGTGCGTGTGCGGCGCGCGCGGGCGGTCGACGACGACCGGCGGCGCCACCCCGTCCGCCAGCGGCAGCACGAAGCTGAACGTGGAACCGACGCCCGGCGTGCTCGCCACGCCGATCGTGCCGCCCATCAGCTCGACGAGCTGGCGGCAGATCGCCAGGCCCAGGCCGGTGCCGCCGTAGCGGCGCGTCGTCGTCGCGTCGGCCTGCTCGAATTTCTGGAACAGGCGCGGCAAGGCTTCCGGCGCGATGCCGATGCCCGTGTCTTCCACCGAGAAGCGGATCATGTTGCGGCGCGCGCGGTCGTACTGGTCCTCGGGACGGCGCTCGACGCGCACGATGACGGACCCGCTGTCGGTGAACTTGAACGCGTTGCCGACGAGGTTCACGAGCACCTGGCGCAGGCGCGTCGGGTCGCCCACGACGAAGCGCGGCAGGTCAGGGCCGAGATGCACGGCGAAGCCCACGCTGTGCGCGCCCGCCTGTTCCTCGAACAAGGTGACCACGTGGCCGATGTTCTCGTCGAGGACGAAGTCGATGTTCTCGATGGTCAGCTTGCCCGCCTCGATCTTGGAAAAATCGAGCAGGTCGTTGATGATCGCCAGCAGCGACTGCGCATTGGCCTGGCCGCGCAGGATCTGCTCGCGCGTCGCTTCGCGCAGGGCCGAGTCGCGCAGCGCGAAGCCGAGCATGCCGATCACGCCGGCCAGCGGCGTGCGCATCTCGTGGCTCATATTGGCCAGGAATTCGGATTTCTGGCGCGTGGCGTCTTCCGCGCGCTGCTTGGCCTGGTACAGGCGCTCCTCGTTTTCGTGCAGGGCGTTGTTGGCGAGCGCCAGTTCGTTCGTGCGGCGCCGCACCTGGCGTTCCTGCTCGCGCAATTCCTCCGTCTGGCGTTCGAGCAGGCGGTTCTGCTGTTCGATCCGCTCCGTGCGCGCACTCACCTGCTGCTCCAGCATGGCCTTCTGGCGCCGCAGGACGTCCACGCGGATGCGGTAGGCGCCGTAGCCGCAGCCGATCACGACCAGCGCGCACAAGGTGCGGAACCACCACGTCTTCCAGTACGGCGGCAACACCGTCACTTCCAGCGTGGCGGCGGCGTCGCTCCAGACGCCGTCCTTGTTCGCCGCGCGCACCTGGAACGTGTAGTTGCCCGGATCGAGGTTCGTGTAGGTGGCGAAGCGCTTGCTGGCGTCGACGCCGATCCAGTCCTGGTCGAAGCCCACGAGGCGGTAGGCGAAGCGGTTGCGGCTGGGCGCGGCGAAGTGCAGCGCCGAGAACTCCAGCGAGAACACCGAATCCTGCGGCGTGAGCGTGATGCCGGACAGGCGCTCGATGGGCCCCGGCAGCATGCCCGGATGGACGTCCTGCCAGGGCAGGCCGAAGATCTGCAGGCCCGTGATGACGGCGCGCGGCGCGATCAGGTTGTCGTGCAGCGCGCGCGGATTGAACGCCGTGATGCCGTTGTTGCCGCCGAAGTAGAGCGTGCCGTCGGCCACGCGCAGCGCGGACGCGTCGAAATACGCGCCTTCGATCGTGCCGTCGGTCGCGTTGTAGTTGCGCCAGGCGCCGCTGGCCGGGTCGAGCCGGTGCAGGCCGCTGGAACTCGAGACCCAGATGAAGCCGTCGAGGTCTTCCTGCATCGCGGCCACGACGTCGTCCGCCATGCCGTCGCGCCTCGTGTAGCGCTGGAAGCGCGGGGTGCCGTCGGCGCCGATCACCATGCGGTTCAGGCCCACGGCCGTGCCGACCCACAGGTTGCCCTTGCGGTCTTCCAGCAGGTAGTGCACCTCGTCGTGGGACAGGCTGGTGGGATCGTCCGGATCGTGGCGGAAGTGGCGGAAGTTGCCGGTCGCGCGGTCGAGCAGGTCGAGGCCGTCGAACGTGCCGACCCAGAAGCGGCCTTCGCGGTCTTCCAGCATCGGGCGCACGATGTTGTCGGCCAGGCTCGCGCCCGCGGCCGGATCGTGCTGGTAGGTCCTCTGCTTGCCGTCGGGCGTGATGCGGTACAGGCCGCCGCGGGTCGCGGCCCACACCGTGCCGTCGCGCGTGACGTGCACGTTGCGCACGAAGTTGGCGTCGACGTCGTCCGCGGACAGCACGCGCCGCGTCAACTTCCCCGTCTTCGGGTCGAAGCGCGCCAGGCCGTTGCGCGTGCCGACCCACACGATGCCGTCGGGACCGACCGCCACCGACGTCGCCATCGCGTCGCCGGAAATCCCGGCCTCGACGGGGGCCAGGCGCCACGCCTGGTCGGCGCCCGTCATCGGGTCGAACAGGTGCAGGCCGCCGTTCGTCGCGAGCCACAGCTTGCCGGCGCCGTCGCAGGCGATGCCGCGCACCTTGTTGTCCTCGAGCGCGAGCGGCGTGTCGTCGCCGCGCACGATGCGCGCGAAGCCGCCGCTGCCCATGTCCGCGCGCGAGACGCCGCCGTACCACGTGCCCACCCAGAACGTGCCCACGCGGTCGCCGTACAGCGCCGTGACCTGGTTGTCGCCCAGGCTGTAGTTGTCGGTGATGCGGTGCGGATGGCGCTCGAACTTGCCCACCGCGGGCAGCCAGCGGTACAGGCCGCGGTCGTGCGAGCCGACCCAGACCTGGCGCTCGGCATCCTCGTACAGCACGCTGATCTCGCCGGGGGGCATGCCGTCGTCGCGGCCGAACGTGCGCACGTCGCCCTTCTGGCCCAGCGGCAGGCGTTCCAGGCCGCCCATGCTGCCGACCCACAGGCCCTGGCCGGCGTCGACCAGCAGCGCCTGCACGAAGTCGTACTTGCCGCCGCGCGGCGACGGGTGGTGGCGGAAATGCATCCGCTCCGGATCGAGGCTGTCCAGTCCCGCCGAGGTGCCGATCCACAGGCGGCCGTCGCGCGCGCGGGCGAGCGCCGTCAGCTTGTCCGAGGCGAGGCTGTCCGGCACGCCCGGCACGTGGTGCCAGGTGTCGAAGCGGCCGCTGGCGATGTCGAAATGCTGCAGGCCGTCGGCCGTCGCCAGCCACAGGCCGTCCTTGCCGTCGTCCAGGATCGCGCGGATGTGGCGGTTGCCGTTGCCCCGCTTGGCCGGTTCGTCCGGCAGGAAGTGGCTGAACGTGCCGGTGGTGGGCTCGTAGCGATCGAGGCCGCCGTCCGTGCCGATCCACAACCGGCCCTTGCGGTCGATGCACAGCACGCGCACCCAGTTGTTGGCGAGCGTCTTGGGGTCGCCCACGACGTTGCGGAAATTCGTGAAGCGGTAGCCGTCGTAGCGCGACAGGCCGGACTGCGTGCCGAACCACATGAAGCCGTCCGGGTCCTGGACGATGGACAGCACGGATTCCTGCGCCAGGCCGTCGTCCACCGACAGGTGTTCGAAGCGCAGCGTCGGCGCCGGCGCCGCGTGGGCGCTCCCGGACCACAGCAGCGACCACGCAAGCACCAGCGGCGCAAACAGGGCGAACAGGGCGGACAAGGTGATCGGCCGGCGTGTCATGCTTCGAAAAACTCCAGTACGTCGTGGCGCCGGGCATAGGTGTCGCGCTCGCCCAATGCCATCAGTTCGCGCGTGTAGCCGCCTTCGAACAGCAGGTAGGACGCGAGCGCGGCGCCGCGCGCCTCGATGGCGCCGATCCCGCCGAGCAGGGTCCGCACGGGCCCCGGCAGGTTGCCCGCGTGGCGCGCCGCGATGTCGTCCAGGCGTTCCGACGGCACGATCGCAAGCAGTTCGATGCGGCGCAGCGGCGTCTTGTCCAGCGCCTCTTCCGGCACCATGGCGAGCGTCGCGTTGACGCGCTGCAGGCGCTCGATGTCCATCGCGAGGCTGTCCAGGAAGATCGACGACAGCGCGTGGCCGGCGATCTGCGCCAGGCTCGGATAACGCACGCGCGCCGGCAGGTGGTTCACCGTTTCGTTCATGCGGCCCGCTCCCACCACGAGCACGCGGCACGCGCCCAGGTGGATCGCGGGCGCGATCGGCGCCAGCTGGCGCATCGAGCCGTCGCCGCAGAATTCCAGGTGGCCGTCCACGTACAACGGCACGGCCGGGAAGATGAACGGCAGCGCGCTCGACGCCAGCAGGTGGTCGACGCAGATCTGTCCCTGCAGCGCGACGCGCTGGTGCCGCTTCCACGGCGCGATCTCGCGTTCGCTCTGGTAGAACGTCACGTGCTGGCCGCCGCTGTACGACGACGCGGTGACGGCCAGCGCGTCCAGGCAGCCGTTGGCCAGCGCCGCGTCCAGGCGCGGCAGGTCGAGCATCCGGTGCAGCAGGCCGACGAGCGGCGTGTTGTCGAGCAGCGACGTCGGGGGCGACGCATGCCATTGGCGCAGCATCCAGCCGAACGACAGCAGCGACAGCCAGCGCGCGCCCGAGCGCAGCACGCCGAGCGAATCGGCGCGGTAGACCTGCGTGACGTCGATGCCCGCCCACACGTCCACGAGGTGGTCGACGGCATCGCCGAAGTCGTCCGCGCGGCAGGCCAGCGCCGTCGCGTTCAGGGCGCCGGCCGACGTGCCGCAGATGATGCCGAACGGATTGCGCGCAGCGGGCCAGCCCGCCTCCCCCAGGATGCGGGAGATTGCCTGCAACACCCCAGCCTGGTAAGCCGCGCGCGCGCCGCCTCCGCTGAGGACTAACCCCGTTTTACGTTCAATGTCCACACGGCAAGATTAACAAACTCTGCTCGTCTTGCGGTGAATAAATAGCTCTTCAACAAACACTTCGTTGTTTATGGGCCTCTACAAACAGTAGGGTGGGGTCATCGATGCCGGTGGCATCGATGACGTGCCCACCATTTGCCTGCGGTCCGCAAACGTTTGGTGGACGCGGGGAGCCCACCCTACTCGCCTTTGGCGATGCCTTCGCGGCGCGGGTCGGCGCCGCCGAACCACAGCGGGACGCCGTGGATGTCCATCCGCGCGATGCCCTGCAGGCCGGACGTCTGCGGGAACACGCGCACCTTGTGACCGCGCGCCTCCAGCGCCCGGATCTCGGACAGCGGGAAACGCCCCGCCTCCAGCTCCGTCGGGCCGTTGCGGCTGCCGAAATTGGGCAGGGAGATGGCCTGCTGCATGTCGAGTCCCCAGTCGAGCGTGCCGACCAGCACCTTCGCCACGTAGTTGATGATCAGCGGGCCGCCCGGCGAACCGACGGCTTCCACGAATTTGCCGGTCTTCTTGTCGAACACGATCGTCGGGCTCATCGCGCTGCGCGGACGCTTGCCCGCTTCGACCCGGTTGGCGATGGGGCCGTTGGCGTCGCGCGAATCGAACGAGAAGTCGGTGAGCTGGTTGTTGAGGATGAAGCCGTCGACCATCTGGCGCGAACCGAACGCGTCCTCGACGCTCGTCGTCATCGACAGGCCGGCGCCGTACGCGTCGACGGCGACGATGTGCGACGTCGAATGCGCCTCGATCGAATTGTCCATGCCCCAGTTCCACGCCGACTCGACGCCCGGCGGGTGGCCGGCCTGGGCCTTGCCCATCGAGCGCGGCCCGATCAGGCTGGCGCGCTGCTTCAGGTACGTCTTGTCCAGCAGCGCGGGGATGCCGCGGCCGGGCAGCGGGACGAAGTCGGTGTCGGCGGCGTAGCGGTCGCGGTCCGCGTACGCGAGGCGGCCCACTTCCGTGAACAGGTGGACGGCGTCCGTGCCGGGAATGTCATTGGTCGGCGCCAGCGCCGCCATGTTGCGCGTCTCGAACATGCCGAGCATCTGGGCGACGGCGATGCCACCCGACGACGGCGGCGGCATGCCGCACACGGTGTAGGCGCGGTAGTCGCTGCAGACCGGCTCGCGCAGCTTGGGCTGGTAGGCGGCGATGTCGGCGGCCGACAGCAGGCCCGGATTGGTGGGATGGCTCTTGACCTTCGCCTCGATGTCGCGCGCGATGTGGCCCGTATAAAACACCTCGGCGCCGCCGTCCGCGATTTCATGCAGGGTGCGCGCCAGCGCCGGATTCTTGAGGATGTGGCCGACGGGCCACGGCTTGCCGTCAGGCCCATAGAAATACGCGCGCGCCGTCGGGTCCTTGCGGATATACGCATCCTCGGCGAGCAGGCCGTGCAAGCGCGGGCTGACGGCGAAGCCCTGCTCGCACAGGCGCAGCGCCGGCTGGAACAGGGTCTTCCACGGCAGCTTGCCGTGCTGCCGGTGCGCCAGCGCGAGCATGCGCAACACGCCCGGCGCGCCCGTCGAGCGGCCGCCCACGATGCCTTCGCGGCGCGACATCGGCGTGCCGTCCGGGTGCTGGAACAGGTGCTCGTCCGCCTTCGACGGCGCGGTCTCGCGGCCGTCGTACGCCTGCACCTTCTTGCCGTCGTAATACATCAGGAACGCGCCGCCGCCGATGCCGGACGATTGCGGCTCCACGAGCGTGAGCACCAGTTGCGTGGCGATGCCCGCGTCGATCGCCGTGCCGCCCTGCTTGAGCATCTCGTAACCCGCCTCGACGGCCAGCGGATTGGCGGCCGCGACCATGTATTTGCGGGCGGTCCAGCCGGCCTTTTCCGTGTAGCCGCTGGCGGCCTCCGGGGCCTGCTGCAGGGAGGACGCGTCCTGGGCGAACGCGGCGACGGGATTCAGGGTGGCGGCAAACGCGCCACCCAGGGCAAGAGCGAGCAACTTCGATTTCATGCGATCTCCAGTTCAATACCTTGGAGCATCGTACCCGAAATTGCTCGACCGCTTAAGTTACGTACTTCGATTGCTTACTTCGGCTGCATGCGGATCGCGCCGTCCAGGCGGATCGTCTCGCCGTTCAGCATGACGTTTTCGATGATGGTCCTGGCCAGGTGCGCGTACTCGCTCGGCATGCCGAGGCGCGGCGGGAACGGCACCATCTTGCCCAGCGAATCGCGCACTTCCTGCGGCATGCCCATCAACATCGGCGTCTCGAAGATGCCCGGCGCGATCGTCATCACGCGGATGCCGCTGCGCGCCAGGTCGCGCGCCATCGGCAAGGTCATGCCGGCCACGCCCGCCTTCGACGCGCCGTACGCGGCCTGGCCGATCTGGCCGTCGAACGCGGCGACGGACGCCGTGTTGACGATGACGCCGCGCTCGCCGTGCTCCAGCGCGTCTTCCTTGCCCATCGCATCTGCGGCGAGGCGGCACATGTTGAAGGTGCCGACGAGGTTGATGTTGACGGCGCGCTGGAAGGCGTCCAGCGGATGCGGACCGTCCTTGCCGACCGTCTTGATGGCCGGAGCGACGCCGGCGCAGTTGACGAGGCCGCGCAGGCTGCCCAGTGCGCACGCCGCCGCCACGACGGCCTGGCCGTCCGCTTCCGACGTCACGTCGCACTTCACGAAACGGGCGGCGGCGCCCAGTTCGGCGGCCAGCGCCGCGCCGGCTTCCTGCTGCACGTCGGCCAGCACGACCTTGCCGCCCGCTTCCACGATGGTGCGCGCCGTGGCCGCGCCCAGGCCCGAGGCGCCGCCCGTCACGATGAACACATGATTCTGGATTTGCATCTGTCTCCCCTTCGCTAGTCTGTTCAGTCTGTTGGATATTGTCTTGCCGTTTACGTAAACGTCAATCAACGGATTCTAGCTGGATTTGGACGTGAGCACCATGTACACATCAAAAACACTGCACGGTGGCGCCGTTCCGGGTGCACACACGGCCGGTACTGCTGACGCCCGCATTGCCGCTGCCGTTGAACGTGTTGCCGGCCGCGTCCGTGCAAACGATGCCCTGGCAGGCGCGGAGGATGGTGGTGCTGGGCACCGTCGGCTGCGGCGCCGGCAGCGGCGGCGGGATCGGCACGGTGGCCGTCGCGGGCGGCGCCTCGCCGGCACGCAGCGGACGCGGCGCCATCGGCCCCTCGCCCTGCCACGCCTGGTGCCGGCGCGCGGCGCGGCGGCGCTGTTCCTGCAGCTGCCTGGCACGCTGCTCGTCGGTTAGTTGCGTTTCTGGCCGACTGGGCTGTCGTGGCGCGCTCTGGCGGGCCAATGTATCGGCCTCGTCGCGCACCTCGGCCGGGTCCTTGCGGACCGCATCGATGCCCTGCTGCCCGCGCGGATGCAGCACCGGCCCATAACTCAGCGTGGCGGCGGGCGGCGGGCGCGTCTGCGCGGTCTGGGCCATGCACGCGCCGGCGAGCATGATGCAGGCGGCCAGCGCGGCCCTGCTCAAGTGTCGTTGTCGTTTCATGATGTCACTCCTTGTCGTTCCATTATCGACCTTCGGCACGCCGGCGTGCATCGCGCACGCGTCAGGTGCGCGTCAGCTTGCTGCGCCACGCTGCTAAGCTGCCACCGAGCATGTTTTAGACAATAACGACACAGGAGACGACCCACCATGCAGACCATGCAGGAGCTATATCGCGCCAAGCGCGGCAGTGCCTTCGATGCCCTCAACCACGTGCGCGACGGCGACACGATCGTCGTGCCGACCGGCGTCGGCGAACCGCCCACCTTGCTGCAGGCGCTGTCGGAGGCATGCCGCAGCTTCAATGACGTCCAGGTGGCGCAGATCCTCGCCATGCGCAAATACGACTATTTCGCCCAGGAATGCCAGGCGCATGTGCGGCACGCCGCGCTATTCTTCGGCGGCGCGTCGCGCGCGGGCGGCCAGGGCGGCTGGTGCGACTTCATCCCGAACTATTTTTCCGAAATCCCATCGCTGATCGAACGGGGCCTGATGCCCGCCGACGTCGTGTTCGCGATGGCCTCGCCGATGAGCGCCTCCGGCCACTTCGCCCTCAGCCTCGGCACCGACTACACGATGGCGGCCGTGGCGAAGGCGCGCGCCGTCGTGCTGGAAGTGAATCCGCATGTCCCGTTCACGCACGGCCAATGCCACGTGCACATTTCCCAGGTCACGGCACTGGTCGAAAGCGACGACCCCATCCTGGAAGTGGGCCTGCCGCGCATCGGCCCCGTGCAGGAGGCGATCGGCCGTCTCGTCGCCGAGCACATCGAGGACGGCTCCACCCTGCAGATCGGCTACGGCGGCATCCCGGACGCCGTCGTCATGCAACTGACGGAAAAGCGCGACCTCGGCATCCACACGGAAATGATCGGCGACGGCATCCTGAAACTCGTGGAGGCCGGCGCCGTCACCAACCGCAGGAAGACGCTCATGCCGGGCAAGATGGTGGCGACGTTCGCGCTCGGCTCGCGCCGGCTGTACGACTTCATGCACCACAACCCGATGTTGGAAATGCACCCGTCGAATTTCACGAACGATCCGTATATCGCCGGCCAGAACGACAAACTCATCTCGATCAACGCCAGCCTGCAGGTCGACCTGCTCGGCCAATGCGGCAGCGAAAGCATCGGGCACCTGCCCTATTCCGGCACGGGCGGCCAGGTGGATTTCGTGCGCGCCGCAAACCGCTCGCGCGGCGGCAAGTCGTTCATCGTGCTGCCTTCGACGGCGAAGGACGGCACCGTCTCGCGCATCGTGCCGACCTTGGCTCCCGGCACGCACGCGACGACCAGCAAGAACGACGTCAACTACGTCGTCACGGAGTGGGGGATCGCCCAGTTGCGCGGCAAGTCGGCCAAGCAGCGCGCGCAGGCGCTGATAGCCATCGCGCATCCGGACTTCCGGCCCTGGCTGCGCGAGGAAGCGGACCGCATGTGCGTCTTTTGAATGAAAAACGGGACCCGCAGGTCCCGTTCGTGTGGCCGCTTCGATGTCGTCAGCCGCGGGGCTCGCTCACGGCGCCCCGTGCGTGCTCGGCGCCGAGCGCGCCGGCCACGCCGTAAACCAGCAGGGCGCGTCGCAGCTCGGCACGGTCGGCGCCGTCCGTATGCTGCTGGCCGTCCTCGCGGACGGCGTCGGTGGGATCGGGGCCACGGGCGTCGGGGTCGCCCATTCTTCCGAGATAGCTCGTCATGGTTTTCTCCATTTGGTTAGTAACTTGGCGCGGCTTGTTCAATAAACAAATCCACTAATGCCGCTACTGTACCGCAACGGAGGCGATCACGTCGCCATCTGTTTTGTTTTTACACCTATCTTCTTGCCGGGTGAAAATTTACTACACGTTTGCGCACGCCATGGCATCATGGCGCCCAAAGGGGGATAGCGATGACACGAGTTGACGAGATCGGGAATGGCGACCACGTGCGCGGCCCGGCGGACGCCGCGCTGACGGTGATCGAATACGCGGACTTCCAGTGCCCGTACAGCGCGCGCGCCCATCTCGCGCTGCGCGACCTGGACGGCCGCTTCGGCGGCATCCGCCTGGTCTACCGCCACCTGCCGCTGTCCCACCTGCACCCGCTGGCCGAACTGGCGGCCGAAGCGGCCGAAGCCGCCGCCAGCCAGGACCGGTTCTGGGAGATGCACGACGTGCTGTTCGAACGGCAGCGCCAGGTCGTCGACAAGCAGGACCTCGCCGTGCTGGCGGAGAGCCTGGAACTCGACATCGAACGCTTCCGCGCCGAGATCCTGGAACGCCGCCACCGCCCGCGCGTGCAGGCGGATGCCGCACGCGCCCACCACGACGGCGCCACCGGCACCCCGACCCTCTATATCAACGGCGTGCGCTACCGCGGCGATTCGGACCGGGCGTCGCTGGCGAGCGCCTTCAACGAGGCGCTCGGCGGCTGAGCCTGCACGCCGGCCGCATGCGCCGTCGCGGCCGGCTTCGCATACAGCGCCTGCGGTGCCGACACGGCCAGCCAGCCGCCCGCCGGCAGCAGCGGCACGAGCAGCAGCGCCACGATGTTGATGATCTTGATGAGCGGATTCACGGCCGGCCCCGCCGTGTCCTTGTACGGATCGCCCACCGTGTCGCCCGTGACGGCCGCCTTGTGCGCCTCGGAGCCCTTGCCGCCGTAGTGGTTGTCCTCGATGTACTTCTTGGCGTTGTCCCACGCGCCGCCGCCCGTCGTCATCGAGATCGCGACGAAGAGTCCGGTCACGATCGTCCCCATCAGCATGCCGCCCAGCGCCGCGGGCCCCAGCAGCATGCCGACGAGGATCGGCACGATCACGGGCAACAGCGACGGCAGCACCATCTCGCGGATGGCGGACGCGGTGAGCATGTCGACGGCCTTGTCGTATTCCGGCTTGCCGGTGCCCGCCATGATGCCGACGATGTCGCGGAACTGGCGCCGCACCTCGATCACGACGGCGCCCGCCGCCCGCCCCACCGCTTCCATCGCCAGCGCCCCGAACAGATAGGGCACGAGGCCGCCGATGAACAGGCCCACGATCACCATCGGGTTCGACAGGTCGAACGCCATGCGCGTGCCGTGCGCTTCCAGCGCGTGCGTGTAGTCGGCGAACAGCACGAGGGCGGCCAGGCCCGCCGAGCCGATCGCATAGCCCTTGGTGACGGCCTTCGTCGTGTTGCCGACGGCGTCCAGCGGATCGGTGACGGCGCGCACCTGGTCGGGCATGCCGCTCATCTCGGCGATGCCGCCGGCGTTGTCGGTGATCGGCCCGTACGCGTCCAGCGCGACGATGATGCCGGCCATCGACAGCATCGCGGTGGCCGCGATGGCGATGCCGTACAGGCCGCCCAGCTGGAACGCGACGAGGATCGCCGCGCACACGACGAGCACCGGATACGCCGTCGACTTCATGGACACGCCGAGCCCCGCGATGATGTTGGTGCCGTGGCCCGTCGTCGACGCTTCGGCGATGTGGCGCACGGGGCCGAATTCCGTGGCCGTGTAGTACTCGGTGATGTAGACCATCAGGCCCGTGAGCGCGATGCCGACCGTGGCGCAGCCCAGCATGCGCCAGCGCATGGCCGGGTCGGGCCACACGAGCCACGTGACGACGGCGAACCCGATCAGCGACAGCGCCGCCGACCACCACAGGCCCGTGTACAAGGCATACATGATCTTGTGCCCCGGATGGTTCTTCACGAGCGAGCAGCCGACGATGGACGCGATGATGGACACGCCGCCCAGCAGCAGCGGATACGCCGTGCCGGTGCCGCCCATGCCGGGCAACATCAGCGCGCCGAGGAGCATCGTCGCGACGAGCGTGACGACGTAGGTCTCGAACAGGTCGGCCGCCATGCCGGCGCAATCGCCGACGTTGTCGCCCACGTTGTCGGCGATGACGGCGGGATTGCGCGGATCGTCCTCGGGAATGCCGGCCTCGACCTTGCCGACGAGGTCGGCGCCGACGTCCGCGCCCTTCGTGAAGATGCCGCCGCCCAGGCGCGCGAAGATCGAGATCAGCGACGCGCCGAACGCCAGTCCCACGAGCGGCTGGATGACGTCATGGGGCGACAGCGCGGCGTCCGCGCGGAGGATGAGGAACCAGTAGAACAGCGCCACGCCCAGGAGGCCCAGGCCGACGACGAGCATCCCGGTGATCGCGCCGCCGCGGAAGGCGACGTGCAGCGCCTCGTCGAGCCCCTTGGCCGCCGCCTGCGCCGTGCGCACGTTGGCCCGCACCGACACGTTCATGCCGATGAAGCCGCACGCCCCGGACAGCAGCGCGCCGGCCAAAAAGCCGCCCGCTGTGGCGGGACCGAGCAGCAGGAAGATGGCGATCAGCAGGATGACGCCGACGATCGCGATGGTGCGGTACTGGCGCGCCAGGTAGGCCGACGCCCCCTGCTGGATGGCCAGCGAGATTTCCTGCATGCGGCCGTTGCCGGGATCCTGGCTCAGGACCCATCGTCGTGACCACAAGCCGTAGAATACCGCGATGACGCCGCACGCGACGGCGAAGATGAGCTGCGCGGATGCCATGTCGTCCCCCTCGTTCTTCGATCAAACCACCACAGTCGAAGGCCGTCACGCGATGTCCGCTGGAGCGGCCTGCCTTGCTGCATTCGCCGCACAAGGTGCGACAAAACTTTGATCTAAAAACCTGGACGGATGGCATTAGTCATCCGGAGCCAAAAAGAGCGGCTCGCGCCGCCCTGGAATGTTCAGCCTGCGAGTGCCGCGAAAGCGGCGTCCCGTACTTCCTCGACCGGGCCGACGCCCGAGATCTTGCGGTACTTGGGCGCACCCGGCAGGCCCGATTCCGCCCACTTGTTGTAGTAGCCGAGCAGGACTTCGGTCTGGTTGTGGTACACGGACAGGCGCTTCTTGACCGTTTCTTCCGTGTCGTCGTCGCGCTGGACCAGCGCCTCGCCCGTGACGTCGTCCTTGCCTTCGACTTTCGGCGGGTTGAACTTGACGTGGTACACGCGGCCGGAAGCCGGGTGGCTGCGGCGGCCGCTCATGCGTTCGACGATCAGCTCGTCGGGCACGTCGATTTCCAGCACGTAGTCGATCCTCACGCCGCTGTCCTTCATGGCGTCGGCCTGCGCGATGGTGCGCGGGAAGCCGTCGAACAGGTAGCCGTTGGCGCAATCCGCTTCCTTCAGGCGCTCCTTCACCAGGCCGATGATGATGTCGTCAGACACCAGCTGGCCAGCATCCATCACTTTTTTCGCAGCCAGGCCCAGCTCGGTGCCGGCCTTGATGGCCGCACGCAGCATGTCGCCGGTGGAAATCTGGGGGATGTTGTATTTTTCTTTGATGAAGTTTGCCTGGGTGCCTTTACCGGCGCCGGGGGCTCCTAACAGAATGAGACGCATGAAGGATTCCTAAAGGTATCTAATAATTTTTTTGTGCAGTTATCGTTGAGAACAGATAACTGCATGATGCATATCTAGCTACTGATACGAAACTTACCACAAAAGCAGCATTCCACGCCACTGAAGGCCGGCGATCTCTCAGCCGTTTGACCTGGCGCAAGCAGACTGAAGAGTAGTTTCCAAAAGGATCAAGACATGTAGAAAAGCCGCACCCGCTCCAGGTCGGCCGGCGTGTCGACGCCCGCATGGGGCGCCTCGGCCGTCACGTGCACGGCGATGGGCACGCCGTGCCACAGCACGCGCAGTTGTTCCAGCGCTTCGATGGATTCCAGCGGCGACGGCGCCAAGCGCGGATAGCGCTGCAGGAAAGCATTGCTGTACGCGTACAGGCCGATGTGGCGCAGCGGCACGTAGCCGGCCGGCAGTTGCTCGCGGCTGGCGGCGAAGCCGTCGCGGTGCCACGGGATCGTGGCGCGCGAGAAGTACAGCGCGCGCCCGAGCTTGTCCAGCACGACTTTCACGACGTTCGGATTGAAGGCATCGTCCACGCTCGAGAGCGGATGGGCGCACGTGGCCATCGGCACGTCGGGGGCGATGCGGGCGGCGCAGGCGGCCAGCAGCGCGGGGTCGATCAGCGGTTCGTCGCCCTGCAGGTTGACGACGACGGCATCCGGCGCGAGGCCCAGCGCGTGCGCCACTTCCGCGATGCGGTCGGTGCCGGATGGATGGTCGGCGCGCGTCATGCAGGCCTCCACGCCGTGCGCCGCGCAGGCGGCCGCGATGTCGGCGTGGTCGGTGGCGACGATGATGCGCGCCGCGCCCGATTGCTGCGCGCGCTCCGCCACGCGCACGACCATCGGCTTGCCGCCCAGGTCCGCGAGCGGCTTGTTCGGCAGGCGGGTCGAGGCCAGGCGGGCCGGGATGATGACGACGAAGCTCACGGGAATCGCCAACCCGTCACAAGACCGGCTCGACCTTGCGGGCTTCTTCGGCCCACATGATCGGGATGCCGTCGCGGATCGGATACGCGAGGCGGTCCGGGCGGCAGATCAATTCCTGCGCTTTCTTGTCATATTCGAGCGGTCCCTTGCACAGGGGGCAGACCAGGATATCAAGCAGTCGGGCGTCCACGACATTTCTCCACGATTTGGGCAGCCAGCGCGGCATCGATCTGCGCGCCGACCGGCACGACCCACACGCGCGGGTCGTTGCTGATTGTTTCAAGTTGCCGACATTTTACTGCATCCTTCTCCGTCACCAGGATGACGTCCGCGTCGACGCCCCGGAACGGGTCGTCCAGGAAGTCGTGGTGGTCGGGCAGCGGCAGCTCGGCGACCGTGAGGCCGGCGGCCCGCAGCATCGCGAAGAAGCGGCCCGGATTGCCGATGCCGGCCGCCGCCAGCACGCGCTTGCCGCGCAAGTCCGACAGCGGCACGCGCGCCGTCGCGTCCATCAGGCGCTCGGCGTGGTCGCCCGCGAGCCGCATCTGCCACGGCCGCCCGCCCACCGCCGCGGCCAGCGCCGGCGTGACCTCGGGCGCGTTGACGACGGTGAAATCGCGCCGGCGCGACGGCGCCTCGCGCAGCGGGCCGGCCGGCAAGGTCCAGCCGTTGCCGGTGCCGCGCCCGTCGAACAGGACGACTTCGACGTCGCGCGCCAGGGCGTAGTGCTGCAGGCCGTCGTCGGCGATCAGCACGTCGACGTCGGGATGCCGCGCCAGCAGATACCGCCCCGCCTCGGCGCGCCGGCGGCCGACGACGACGGGGCAAGCGGCCCGGCCCGCGATCAGCAGGGGCTCGTCGCCGACGTCCTGCGCGCGCGCCGCGGGCAGCACTTCGCGCGGGGCCTGTTCCGCCCCGCCGTGGCCGCGCGAGATCACGCCCGGGCGCATGCCGGCCGCGCGCAGGTGCTGCGCCAGCCAGATCGTCAACGGCGTCTTGCCGGTCCCGCCGATGAAAATATTGCCGACGACGATGACGGGCACGGGCAGCCGTTCCGATGTCAGCACGCCGGCGCGGAACAGGGCCACGCGCAGCGCGGCCAGCAGGCGGAACAGCAGGGACAGCGGCCACAGGGCCACGGCCAGCGGCCCGCGCCGGAGCCAGGCGCGGGTCAGTAGGGATTCGAGGGAGGATGCCATGGAAAAGTCGCCCCCGCCTGCGCGCGGGCGACGCACAGGTTTTACTTCTGGCCGCCCGTCTGCGCCGCGAACGTCAGCTTGTCGTAGCCGGCCATGCGCGCCGCTTCCAGCACGTTGATCACCATCTGGTGCATCGCAAACTGGTCGGCGTTGACGATGATGACCGGATCTTTCACGGGCGTGGCCAGCGGCTGGCCGTCCGGTCCGATGCTGGCCGCGCGCCTGAGGTCGTCGGCGAGGCTGGCCACGCCGTGGAATGCGACAGGCACATTGTTCACCGTGTAGTTACCCTTGGCGTCGACCGTGACGTTGATCTCGAACGGCCTGTCGACGGCTTTCTCGGCATCGGCCGTCGGCAGCGTGATCTGTAGTTCGGTGAACTTGCTGTACGTGGTCGTCACCATGAGGAAGATCAACACGACCAGCAGCACGTCGATGAACGGGATCAGGTTGATCTCCGGATCCTCGCGTTTGCGGCCGCGGCGGAAGTCCATCATTTGCGGGCACCGTGGACGACGTCGACGAATTTCACGGCCTGCAGCTCCATGTCCATGATGAAGCTGTCGACCAGTGCGCGGAAATGGCGGTAGAACACGAGGGCCGGCATGGCGATCGCCAGGCCGAAGCCCGTGTTGTACAGCGCCACGGAAATGCCGTGTGCCAGCTGGGCCGGGTTCGTGCCGCTGGCGTTCTGGGCGCCGAAGATCTCGATCATGCCCACGACCGTGCCGAACAGTCCCATCAGCGGGGCCAGCGAGGCGATGGTGCCGAGCGTCGTCAGGAAGCGCTCGAGCACGTGGGCCACGCCCCGGCCGGCTTCCTCGATCGATTCCTTCATCACGTCGCGCGGCGCGTCGACGTTGCGCAGCGCGGCCGCCAGCACGGTGCCGAGGGGAGAATTCGTCTGCAGCTTGTCGATGATGTCCGGCGTGACTTTACCGCTGCGATAGACCTGGATCACTTCATCGAGCAGCTGGCGCGGCAGGATTTTTTCGCGGCGCAAATAGATCAGACGCTCGATGATCAAGGCCAGGGCAATGATCGAGGCGATCAGCAACAGCCAGATGGGCCAGCCGGCGGCTTGGAGAATGGCGAGCAAATGGGACTCCCGAATGAGTAAAAACGACGTGACAAGCTAGTTGCGCAATGTAACGTGTTGCCCCGTTTGCGGCAAGTAGAGTTCTGCACACATTCTGTGGATAAAATTGTGCGCAAGGCGGACCGGAGGCGCTAAGTGCCTTGATTCTTAAGGGATATTTTTCCGTGCATAAAAACGCGGCACGGCACCTCGGGGCAGCCTCTGTGGCGATGCACGCCCCATTCGTTTTCAGAGCAGGTAGCCGGCTAGGTAGAACGCGATGGTGGAAACGACTGCGACGCCGGAAAGCACAGCCCACTCGCGCAGCGACAGGCGTTTCCATCCCACCGCGTTCAGTAGCCCGAACAGAAGCGCGGGGCCAAATAGGGTCGCAGAGAGTTGCACGTACGTCGCCAGGCTCGTAGGGCAGTGCTCCAGGTCGGAACAATCGTTGGTCGGCACATGACTGGGAATCGGCCAGTTCAAACGGCTAAACACGTAAAGACAAAGCCACGAAAGCATCAGCCCGAAGACGATTCCGGAAAAACCCGCAGCCAAACGCTTCACTTAACCTCCCAGAACAGGATTTGACGGGATTTACCCAGATCGGAGTAAAAGTTGTCTTGCCCACCTCGAAGCCGGTCAAAGATGTTCGGCACATGGTTAATTCCCAGCCTGAACCGCAAGAAGGACTCGACTGAAGGCGTGAGAGTGTTCTTGTTCCATAAGTCGATATGGTCGCCACTGAGACGGCTTGTGGCCTCACCTGGCCGGTGCCAGTATCCATGAAAAAAAACAATTCCAGTTCGCCCAGCGAGCAAGCCCTTCCAATTTTCCCCCGTCACTTCCTCCGGTTGGGTTGGCAGACCACAAAACGGCTGCAAGGCCAGCCACTTCGCCAACTCTTGCGCACGAACAGCAACAGGCTTGCCCTCTATCAACATTCGATCGGGTCCACGGTACGACTTCATTGCAACGCCGACTTTATGCAGTGTCAAGCTGACTCGGATGGCACATTGATTTTCAAAACCAAATGGAATCTTGCCTGACTTTGGATCACGGTAAGGGTCGCCGGTCACGTAGTTTTCCCAAAGATCGGAAAATTGCACCGCAGGAACGTCAATCTTGCACACCGAGTCCTTGACCGTGTTTGTTCTCACCTTGGCGTGTTGTACAAGCGTTTTGGTCATGCTGCCATCCCTCCCATCCTCGCAAGAGCTTCGTCTCCCCAATAAACGACGTATTCATCTTCGCCGCCGGTATCAATACGCGGCAACAATCCATCAGTTTCGGTACGCCCTGAGAACGTGCGCCCGTCCAATGTCTCGACGTAGTAGGGAACGCCGTGAATGGGCGGCGAGACAAGTTGCGCCCTTTCGTCGTACGTATCCCGCGATGGCTCGGGTGACTTGACCGGTGCCCACTCTCCATCGGCAGTAAGAAGATGCTTTTCCGCGATCTCTGCGCCACTCTCATTGCCGACGCCATCAATGTCATTAAGGGTGGAATAACACGGGCATCCACTGCTTGACTTCATGCCGTGAATCACCCGCGGACGGCCGTTGGCCAGCATCGAGCGCATGAATCCCTCAGCTATCACACAACCCTTGCGACACGAGATGCGCGCGCCTTGAAAGGCATAAGCCCGTCCCCGGCCAATACATGTCTGGTCGCCCTCGGCCACCGTACCACCACAAGCTGTTTGGTCACCCTCACGAATCCATCCGATGATCTTCATGCATGATCTCCCATCTGTGGTTTGCAGCCGCGATGCGCGACTCAACGTCGAGGATTTCGGCCGTCGTGGGCGATTATCCTGCACATGACACGAGGACTTGATAAAAGAACATTGATTCTAGTCTATCAACCATCGAGTGATGAATATGTCAGAAGAGCAATTTTTGCACACATTCTGTGGATAAAATTGTGCGCAAGGCGGACCGGAGGCGCTAAGTGCCTTGATTCTTAAGGGATATTTTTCCGTGCATAAAAACGCGGCACGGCAAGGCACGGCACGGGCAACGTCCCCGACCGGAAACCTCGCGATGAGCGAGGACGGGCTGGCGCTGTAGTTGCCCACAATTTCTGTGGATAAATTTGTGAGAAATCAGCTTTCCAAACGGTAAGTATTTGATTTTACTCACGGAAATTTTCGAGTCCAAAAAATAGGCAGGATTGCGCGCGACTACACCGCCGGCCGCCCCTGCCCTTCTGCACATTTTTTGTGGACAAAATTGTGCGCAAACGCACAAACCTTACCCTAAGCGGTTGATTTGCAAGGAAAAGGTTGACCCGCCCATTTTTTGAGCACCCGGGCTTGTCCCGCCCCGACATTCCGCAGAGCGGGACTTTTCACACAAACTGTGGAAAAGATTGTGTGCAAGCGCATCGTTCGCATCCCAACTGTTTGATTTCACTCAGGATTCATCTTCAAGCCCAATTTTTGAGCAGGTCCGTCCCGTGCCCAGCGCCGCCCGGGAGCGACGACGTATTCCCGACCGCACGGCGGCTGGGTTATAGTCGCGTCCTCCGAAAAGGCATCGGGCGCCGGTTCGGGCCATGCCGGTCTTCTTCACAAATTTTGTGGAAAAGATTGTGAGCAAGGCCTTTGTTCCGACACAAAGTGTTTGAATTTAAACGGAATTCTTGCCGTGCAGATTTTTTAAGCAGGACGCTTCACGTGCCCCGGGCGGCCGCTCACCTGGGCTGGACATTCAACTGTTCACATAAACTGTGGAAAACGATGTGTGCAAGGGCCGGAACAGCGGCCTAAGTGTTTGATTGCTCAAGAAAAATATATGCACGCTGAATTCGGAGGCAGTGCCGGGTTGGCCACTTTCGCACACATTCTGTGGATAAGATTGTGGCCAAGTACTCGAAGATGTACTCAAGCCATTGATCCATAAGACAATTTGCTTGCTGCATCGAAATCAGGCAGCAAGGTTTTACGTTAAAAATCAGGCGTTTACAAAAACTATTTGTCGTTTTACTGCAGATGCGCCAGTGACTGCGCATAACCATGTTTTTGTGGACAGTTCAACCCAGCTTATCCCTATGTTCCCTACCGAAGACGCCGATCCGGCCTATGCCGCCCCGCCCGTACTGACCGTCACGGCCCTCAACCAGCAGGTCGCGCGCCTGTTGGAACGCACGTTTCCCCTCGTCTGGATCGGCGGCGAGATTTCGAATTTCACGCGGGCCGCGTCCGGGCACTGGTATTTCACGCTGAAGGACGACGCGGCCCAGGTGCGGGCCGTCATGTTCCGCGGCCGCGCCCAGTACGCCGGCTTCACGCCGCGCGAGGGCGACAAGGTCGAGGTGCGCGCCCTCGTCACGCTATACGGCGCGCGGGGCGATTACCAGATCAACGTCGAGGCGATCCGCCGGGCCGGCGTGGGCGCGCTGTACGAAGCCTTCATGCGCCTCAAGGAGAAGCTGGGCGCCGAAGGCCTGTTCGACGAAGCCCGCAAGCGGCCGCTGCCCCTGTTCGCGCGCACGGTCGGCATCGTCACCAGCCCGCAGGCGGCCGCGCTGCGCGACGTGTTGACCGCGCTCAAGCGGCGCGTGCCGCACGTGCGCGTCGTGCTGTACCCGGCGCCCGTGCAAGGCCAGCTGGCTGCGCAAAAGATCGCCGAAGCCATTGCCGTCGCCTCGCACCGGCGCGAAGTGGACGTGCTGGTCGTCTGTCGCGGCGGCGGCTCGATCGAGGATTTGTGGAGCTTCAACGAGGAAGCCGTCGCGCGCGCGATCGCCGCGTGCAGCATGCCCGTGATCTCGGGCGTCGGTCACGAGACGGACTTCACCATCGCCGACTTCGCCGCCGACCTGCGCGCCGCCACGCCGACGGCCGCCGCCGAGCTGGCCGCGACGGCGCGTGCCGACTGGCTGGCGTCGCTGCAGGCGGACGCCGGCGAACTGCGCCGGGCAATGGGCCGCGTCCTGTCCGACGCCAGCCAGGGCCTGGACAGCCTGTCGCGCCGCCTGCTCAGCCCATCCAGCCAGATCGCCCATCAGCGCCTGAAACTTCTCGGCATGGCCAGCAGTCTCACGCATGCGGTGCGGCTGCCGGTGAACCGCCACGGCGTGCTGCTGGCGCAATTGCAGCAACGGTGGGCCCGCCATCGGCCGGACTGGAGCGGACTGCGCACGCGGCTGGAATCCGACCGGCGCCACCTGACGGCGAGCGTAGTCAGCCAATTGCGCGCGCGGCGCGAAGCGCTGAACGCCTTGGCCGCGCAGCTCGAACTGCTGAACCCGCAGCGCACGCTGGAGCGCGGCTATGCGATCGTCAGCAACGCGAAGGGAAAGATTTTGCACGCGCCGGGGCAGATCAAGCCGCGCGACGTATTGCGCATCCGGCTGGCGGAAGGCAGCGCGGAAGTCAGCGTGGCCGGCGTGCAGGATTTACTGGAATGACAACATGATGATTTCGCAAAGCCATATCTGCAACGTTTACGCATCCGGTTTAGAATAAGCGCCCGAATTGATGTACCGCAGAGACTTTTTGAAATAGTCTCCCGTCAACTTACCAAGGAACAAGACATGGAACATACCCTGCCCCCACTGCCGTACGCGAAGGATGCCCTGCAGCCGCACATCTCGGCCGAGACGCTGGAATACCACTACGGCAAGCACCATCAGGCCTACGTCACGAACCTGAACAACCTGATCAAGGGCACCGAGTTCGAAAACCTGTCGCTGGAAGACATCATCAAGAAATCGCAGGGCGGCGTTTTCAATAACTCGGCCCAGGTGTGGAACCACACCTTCTTCTGGAACTGCATGACCCCGAACGGCGGCGGCGCGCCGAGCGGCGCGGTCGCGGATGCGATCAACGCCAAGTGGGGCTCGTTCGACAAGTTCAAGGAAGAGTTCCAGAAATCGGCCGTCGGCAACTTCGGTTCGGGCTGGACCTGGCTGGTCAAGAAGACGGACGGCACCGTCGACATCGTCAACACGTCGAACGCCGCCACTCCGCTGACCACCGAGAACAAGCCGCTGCTGACCTGCGACGTGTGGGAACACGCCTACTACATCGACTACCGCAATGCCCGTCCGAAATTCGTCGAGGCATGGTGGAACGTCGTCAACTGGGACTTCGTGAACAAGAACTTCGCGTAATCCGCGGTTCGCCGTTTCGGCCTGATCGGGTCCGCAGCGGCCCGATCATGCACGCACAGCCCGCCTCGGCGGGCTGTGGCCGTTTACTCACTTGCTCGCTCACCTGCTCGCCTGGCTGAGCTGTTGCCGCTGCTGCGGCGTCAGTACGCCGTCGACCTGTTTCTGTGCGTCGAGCATGTTCTCGAACATCTGGCGGTGGACTTTTTCGGCCGCCGCGTAGGCGTTGCGGGCCGCCTGCTCATCGAATTTTCCGTCGCGGTAGAACGCCGCGGACTGCATGGTGTCGTGCATCCGGTCCATCAGCGCAAACTGTTTTTCCCGCAGATTCCGGTGGATGGCGTAGATCTTGTCGCTCTGTGCCTTCGTCAGGTCGAGGTTGCCGTATCCCCCGCCCATCATGCCCGGCCCCCAGCCGCCCATGCCCCAGCCTCCCATGCCCCAGCCGCCCATCATGGCGCCGTGATTCCAGCCCCTCGCGGACGCCGCGCCTTTCCGCTCCGGTGCGGAACTTTGACGGGCGGATGCCGGGGCTTGCCACCACAGTGACGACAAGAGGAGCGCCGCGAGCGACACTGCCGTGAAATGTTTTTTCATGATGGCCTCGCTATTGTTCTGTCAATGAAAAGTAGATTGCGAAACGCCGGAATGGTTCACCCCCGCCGGCGGCGAAGGCCGGCGCGCCGCGCCGCGCAAACAATCTATTGAAATATAGATCGTCAAAACATATAATGTGTTCGAGTAGATTTTATTCCAGGGAGGCCACGCGGTGGCGCACGATCAAGACAAGTTCGATTTACAGGAGATGCAGGCGGCGGCCGCCCGCGCCTGCTCGCTGCTGAAGACGCTCGGCAACGCCGACCGCCTGCTGTTGCTGTGCCAGCTGACGCAAGGCGAGTTCTGCGTGAGCGAGCTCGAGTCGACGCTGGGCATCCAGCAACCCACGCTGTCCCAGCAACTGGGGGTGCTGCGCGAAGAAAAACTGGTGAGCACGCGGCGCGAAGGCAAGCAGATCTATTACAGCCTGGCCAGCAAGGAAGCCACGGCGGTGATGCAGGTCCTGTATCAACTCTATTGCGTCAAGCAACCGGGAGAAAACGATGGCAATTGATTGGGCTCACTTCACCCCTTGGGCGTCGCTCGTGGGCGGCCTGCTGATCGGGCTTTCCGCCGCCGCCTTCGTGCTGTTCAACGGCCGGATCGCCGGCATCAGCGGCATCCTCGGCGGATTGCTGCGGCCAGCGCGCGGCGACGTGGCCTGGCGCGCCGCGTTCCTGGCCGGCCTGGTCGCGGCCCCGCTCGCCTACGCGCTGTTCGCGCCGTTGCCCGGCGTGCGCATCGACGCCGGCGCAAGGACGCTCGTCGCGGCGGGCCTGCTGGTGGGGCTCGGCACCCGGTACGGCTCGGGATGCACCAGCGGCCACGGCGTCTGCGGACTGTCGCGCCTGTCGCCGCGCTCCCTGGCCGCCACGGCCGCGTTCATGCTGGCCGGCTTCGTCACCGTATTCGTGCTGCGGCACATCATCGTTTGAGGAGAACGCAATGCACATCGTCATGGCAGCCATCGTCGGCCTGGTCTTCGGCATCGGCCTCATCGTCTCCGGGATGACGAATCCCGCCAAGGTGCAGGGCTTCCTCGACCTGGCGGGCAATTGGGACCCCTCGCTGGCCTTCGTCATGGGCGGCGCGATCCTGGTCGGCCTGTTCGCCTTCCGTGCCGCCGGCAAGCGCAAACGCTCGCTGCTGGGCGACGCCATGTGCCTGCCCACCGCCACCCGCATCGACCGGCGCCTGGTGCTGGGCAGCCTGGCGTTCGGCGCCGGCTGGGGACTGGCCGGATTCTGCCCCGGCCCCGCCCTCGCCTCCCTCGCGACCGGCGGCGGCAAGGCCATTGTCTTCACCGGCGCCATGCTGGCCGGGATGGTCGTCTTCGAAGTGCTGGAACGCGCCCGCGCCGCGGTGCGGCGGCCGGCCTGAACGGAGAAGCGTCATGTTGACATCGCTCGCACTCGGCCTCGCCGTCGGCCTGATCCTCGCGCTCACGGGGGCCGGCGGCGGCATCCTCGCGGTACCGCTGCTCATGTTCGGCACCCATATCGGCGTCGCCCAGGCCGGGCCGATCGGCCTGATGGCGGTCGGCATGGCGGCAGCCCTCGGCGCCTTCCTCGGATTGCGCATCGGCGTCGTGCGCTACCGCGCCGCCCTCCTCGTCGCCGTGACCGGGATGCTGTTTTCCCCGGCCGGGCTGTGGCTGGCCCACCGGATCGACAACCGCTGGCTCAGCGTGCTGTTCGCCGCGACCCTGCTGTACGTGGCCTTCAACACGTTCCGCAAGGCGCGCGGCGCCCAGGCCTGCGCGCCGGAGGCCGGTCCGCGGCCCCCCGTCTGCGTGCGCGGCGCCGACACCGGCCGCTTCATCTGGACGCGCCCCTGCGCCCGGGCGCTCACGCTGTCCGGCTCCATCGCGGGCCTGCTGTCCGGCCTGCTGGGCGTCGGCGGCGGCTTCGTGATGGTCCCCGCGCTGCGGCGCTACACGGACCTGGCGATGCAGTCCGCGGTGGCCACGTCGCTGGCCGTGATCGCGCTGATCTCGGCGTCCGGCGTCGTGGCGAGCGCCGCGAGCGGCACGCTCGCCTGGGGCATCGCCCTGCCCTTTTCGGCCGGCGCGCTGGCGGGCATGCTCGGCGGGCGGACGCTGTCGAACCGCCTGTCCAGCGCCCATCTGAACCGGGCGTTTGCCTCGGTATCCGTCGTGGTGGCCCTCGGCATGATCGCCAAGGCCCTTGTCTAAGCACTGCTTTCGTCCCAGGAGCCGGAGATGAACATTCACCCCATTCAATTGTTCGACGCCGAATCGTCGACCTTCACCTATATCCTGAGCGCACCCGGCAGTCGCGACGCGGTCATCATCGATCCCGTCGACCGGAACCTCGAACGCGACCTGCGCCACCTCGAGCGGCTCGGGCTGAAACTGGCCTACGTGCTCGAGACGCACGCCCACGCCGACCACGTCACGTCGGCGGGCAAGCTGCGCGAGCTGACGGGCGCGCAGGCGGCGGTGCCGAGCGGCTGCGGCATCGCGCCGGCCGAGGTGCAGCTCGCCGACGGCGACGTCCTCGCGTTCGGCGACGGGGAAACGATCGCGGTCCTGCATACGCCGGGCCACACGGCGGGCAGCATGAGCTATGTCTGGCGCGGCAACGTGTTCACCGGCGACACGCTGCTGATCGACGGCTGCGGCCGCACCGATTTCCAGAGCGGCAGCGCCGACGCGTTGTACGACAGCGTGACCAGTAAACTGTTCGCCCTGCCCGACGCCACCCTGATGTGGCCCGGCCACGATTACAAGGGCCAGTCGGTGTCGACGATCGGCTGGGAAAAGCGCCACAACAGCCGCCTGGCGCAGCGCTCCCGCGAAGATTTCGTCAAGCTGATGGGCGAGCTGAACCTGCCCAAACCGCGGCTGATCGACGTGGCCGTGCCGTCGAACCAGAACCTGGGCCTGCCGCACGGCGCCTGATCCGGTCAGCCGTACGGCGTGTACTCGAAACCGTTGTGCATCACGCCCACGAGCGCCGCCTGGTTTTCCGGGCTCTCGCTGAAACTCACGAGCACGTCGGCCGTGGTCAGCACGTGCTGGTCGAGCAGCTTGGTCCAGTAATCCGCGCCCTCCTGGTCCGGCGCCCGGTGCAGGACGTTGGCGTAGAACTTGTCCACGATGTCGGCATTGGTCGGATTGTCGCCGTACAGGTCCTTGAATTCGGCGGACTGGACGAAGCCGTTGGCCACGTCGCGCAGCGCCGCGCCGTGGTCCAGCACCCCCATCCAATACCCTTCGCCGCCCTTGTCGGGCGCGCGGTCGAACGCGGCCTGGAAGAGACGGAAGGCCTGGCCGCCGTGGCCGTCGACGTCGAACGCGATGGCCTTGTCGGCGAACTGCAGGCGCTGCACGTTCTTCAGCAGGTCGGTGCCCTCGGCGCCCGTCTTGTCCGCGACCGTGAAACCGGTGGCGGTCTTCGTGACCGTGTAGTTCGCCGCGGCCCCGTGGTAGAGCGCCGTGTTGGCGCCCGCGCCGCCGTCGAGCGTGTCGTTGCCCGCGCCACCGTCGAGCGTGTCGTTGCCGGGGCCGCCGGTCAAGGTGTCGTTGCCGGCCATCCCGTGCAGGACGCTGCCCTTCGCGTTCGCGGTCAGCACGTCGTTGCCGTCGCCGCCGTAGGCGTTCAGGATCGTCGTCCCCGGCGCGATCGTCAGGTTCGCGCCGCCGATCACGGACGGCGCCGCGCCGGAGAGATCGATGCGGTCGTCGCTGCCGAGCGCACTGGCGTTGATGGTGTCGATGCCACCGTCCGGGTCGCTCAGGATGCCGCGCGACGGGTCGGCGGCGACCATCTGCGCGTACTGCGCCGTGTAGATGAAGGTGTGGTCCGGCGTCGGCTGGTGGCCGATAATGTCGATGCTCCAGTCATCCAGCGTCCCGGTGTTGCCGGTCGCAAGGTCGATCACGGCCAGCTGCCAGCGGCCGTGCGCGCTCTCGCCCCAGTCGAGCACCGTGTCGAACGTGAAGTGGATGTCGTGCTGAGTCGAACCGACGGCGCTGAGCGCGCCCTGCGACGGGCGGTACATCAGGTAGCTGATCGTGCCGTTCGGCGAAGTCAGGGCGATTTCCAGGTCGCCGATGACGGGATGCGTGATGTTGACCGTGACGTCGACGCGCTCGACGACGACGTTGCTGTCGATGTCGATCGAACTGTACTCGAACTTGCCGGTATTGTCGGGAATCGCCTCGTTGACGGTCTTCGACGCGACCACGTCCACGACATTGGCGGACGTGCGCGGCGTGCCTTCCCACGTCGCGGCAAGGCGCACGGCCCCGAGGGCATCGACCTCGCCGAAGCCGGTCGCCTGCACGGCGTCGTCGTATTGCAGGCCGCCGCCGTTCCAGTCATGGGCGCCGTTGGTCGCCCAGCCGGACGGGGATCCGACCTGGTGCGCGGTGTAGGCGAGGATCTGCTGGACGTCGCGGTAGCCCAGGTGCGGATTGACTTCGAGCATGAGCGCGACGATGCCGCTGACGATGGGCGCGGAAAACGACGTGCCGTCGACGAAGGCGTAATTGCTGGGGCTGACCCCGGCGGTGCCGGCGCGGTCGGTGGTCATGATGCTGGCGAAGTCGCCGTCGCCGGCCCCGCCCGGCGCGGCCACGAGGATCGACGCGCCCGTCGTGCTGAAGTAGGACGACGCGCCGCTGTAGTCGACGGCGCCCACCGTGATGATGTACCTGCTGTTCTGGAAATTGTGCAGGTTCGTGTCGTCGCCGTAGTCGTAGCTGTTGCCTGCCGACTGCACGACGACCGTGCCCAGGCCGTCGCGTCCGGTCGCGGCCAGGTCGCGCAGCGCGGCGAAGACGGGCGCGAACTGGGCATCGTTCGCATTGTCGTAGAAGGCCCAGTTCGTATCGGCTTGCAGCAGGTTGCCGAAGCCCCAGGAGTTGTTCAGCACGTCCATGCCCGCCGCGTAATGGAAGGCGTTGACGATCTCCGTCATGTACTGGGACGAAATCGTGTCCGACGTGTACAGCGACACGAGCTGCGCATCGTAGGCGACGCCGACGATGCCCTTGCCGTCCCTGGCGGCGCCGATCACGCCGGCAACCTCGGTGCCGTGGTTGTCGCTCGCCCGGACCGGCGTCCCGCCCGCCTGCATCGACAAGGCGACCCGGCCCAGGCCGGCGGCGTCGTTCGCCGTCAGGTCCGGATTGGACGCGTCGATGCCCTGGTCGAACACGGCGATCTTCACGCCTTTTCCGGTCGCATGGCCCCACGCGGACAGGGCCTGGGTCGTGAACAGATACCACTGGCCCTTGAACAATTCATCGGTCGGCAGATTGGCGCCGGCGGGCATGTCGTCGTCGAGGATCATGCCCCAGGCGCTGACCGTACCCGAATCGCCGTTCGTACCCACGGGGACCAAGGTGGGCCGCGGGACCGTGGCGCCCAGCGCGTGGCTGAGCTGAATCCCGAACGCCCGGCTCGGTTCGAAATTCTTGTTACCGATCACCGGAACGGTAAAGGTCGCCGTCGTCGTACCGGGCAAGAAGGTCAGCGTTTCGTCCTGCGGCTGGTAATCGACGCCGGGCACCGCCGTTTCGCCGTTCGTGGCGACCTGCACCGAAACGGTATACGGAACGGCGTGCGACATCACGACCGTAAACGTCATGTCCCGCGTGCCGGCGTTGCCTTCGACAATGGTTTGCGAGGCAACGGTCAGGCTCGGCATCGTGATGTCGCTCGTGACGATGCTTCCGTCGGCGCCCACGGTCATCAGCTTCTGAAAGACGTACGAATTGTCGGTGACGTAGCCGTCGTCCGTGCCAGGCGTCTTCCCGGTGTATTCGGCGGCGACGAGGGTTACGAAATAGGTGCCCGGCGGCGGCAGGCTTTTCAGGGGGACGGTCGCGGAAATATCCTGGAAATAATGATTCGGGTCGAGCCTGCCGCTTGAGGCGTTGCTGAAGCGGTCGACCGCGACCTCATACCCGGTATTCGCCGCGTCCGGATTCCACGGCGCCGCGGTCAGCCAGAGTTCCAGCCTGACCGTGCCGGACATGGCGTCGCCGACATTCTTGACCTCGTCGGCCGTCAGTGTGACCCCGGTGATCGTACCGTCCGCTCCCTTGACGAATTGAAAGCCGTATTTGCCCTGAATTTCGATATTTGCGCTCATGCCCGCCCTGACGTCGGCCTGCCGCGATAAGCGACGCAAACCGTAGTGAAAGTTTATTGAACGTTGGCAATATTATCAGAATTTTGTTACCTAGGCTCAATATTTTCCACCAGGCATCATTGCGATTTCTACCGAGCGAGATTTGTCGCGAAACTGTACGAATTTGTCATGCTTACCCATCGAACATGCGCGAATGTTTCCCGGTCTTATAAAATGCCGGGTCAAGGAGAACATCATGTATCGCGTACTGTTGGTGGAAGACGATCCGCGCCTCGCGGAACTGGTGACGGAATACCTGTCCAGCTATGAATTCGCGGTCGACCTCGTGACGCGGGGCGACGCCGCGCTGGACCACTTCAAGACGGCCGCGCCGGACATCGTCGTGCTCGACCTCATGCTGCCCGGCATGGACGGCATGGTCGTGTGCCGCCAGATCCGCGACGTGTCCGACGTGCCGATCCTGATCCTCACGGCGCGCGAAGACACCTACGACGAGGTGTCGGGCCTGGAGCAAGGCGCGGACGACTTCGTCAACAAGCCCGTGCAGCCGCGCGTGCTGCTGGCGCGCCTGCGCGCCCTGCTGCGCCGCACGCAGACGAAGACGGCGACCGATTCCCGCGTGCTCGAGTTCGGCGCGCTGCGCATCATGACGAGCGACCGCAGCGTGACGTGGCGCGGCCAGCCGTGCATCCTCAGCAATACCGAATACAAGCTGCTGCTCGTGCTGGCCGAGGCGGCCGGGCGCGTGCTGTCGCGCGACGAGCTGCTCAAGAAAATGCGCGGCATCGAATTCGACGGCCTCGACCGCAGCATCGACAACTGCATCTCCAAGCTGCGCCGCAAGTTCGACGACAACCTGTCGGAAAAGATCAAGACCGTGTGGGGTGAAGGTTATCTGTTCTCGCCGTCGGCCTGGAATTGACGTTCAGCGTCCGCCGGACACGTCGATGAACGTGCCCGTCGCATACGACGCCTCGTCGGACAGCAGCCACAGCACGGCGGCCGCGACTTCCTCCGCCGTGCCGCCGCGCGCCATCGGCACGGACGCCTGCAGGCGCCGGATGCGGCCCGGCTCGCCGCCGCTGGCGTGCATGTCCGTGTCGATCAGGCCCGGCCGCACGCCGTTCACGCGGATGCCCTCGCCCGCCACTTCCTTGGCCAGGCCGATCGTCAGCGCATCCACCGCGGCCTTCGACGCCGCATAGTCCACGTATTCGTTGGCCGACCCGAGCACGGCGGCGCGCGACGACACGTTCACGATGGCGCCGCCGCGCCCGCCCCGCCGGGTCGACATGCGCCGCACGGCTTCGCGCGCGCACAGGAAGCTGCCCGTGACGTTGGTCGCGAGGATGCGCTCGATGCGGGCGGCGTCCATGTCTTCCACGCGCGTCTGGCGCGCGAGGATGCCGGCATTGTTGACGAGGGCGTCGAGCCGGCCGCGGCGCGCGTCGATCGCCGCGAACAGGCGCAGGACGGCCGCCTCGTCCGCCACGTCGGCCGCGACGGCGAAGGCGCGGCCGCCGGCGGCCTCGATGGCGCGCACGACGCCGGCGGCCGCGTCCGCGTTGTCGCGGTAATTCACGCAGACCGTGTAGCCGCGCCGCGCGGCCAGCAACGCGCAGGCGGCGCCGATGCCGCGGCTGGCGCCCGTGACGAGGAGGGTCTTGTTGTCCTGCATGGGCTTATTCGAAGATGGGCACGATCGCCAGCGGCGCGTCGTAGGTGACGACCCGGGCCCGTTCCGGGCTCGTGCCGAAGCGCCAGGTCACGATGGGGAAGCCTTCGTCGGGGTCGCCCGCGAAGGCGGCGCCGGACGTCAACGGCAGCGCCTGCTCGCCGCCGTCCGCGCGGCGCAGGCGGGCGCCGGCCGAGTCCTTTTTCGGGAACACGAAGCGCACGCCCGCGCACTGGCGCGCGCGCTGCGACGCGTCGACATAGCGCACGAAGCCGAGCGCCTGGGCGCAGGCCGTGCGCAAGGTCGCGGCGTCGTATTCGCCGTCGGCGCGCGGCGCAATGGTCACTTGCGGGCGCAGCACGAACGGCATGCCCTTGCGGTTCAGCATGAGGACCGCGTTCTCGTCATAGGCCGCCTTCTGCAGCGGGAACACGGTGCGGCCGAGGGCGTCCAGCGGCAGGTTCAGCTGGGTCGTCTTGCCCGTCAACGTGAGCTGGGCGCCCTCGCCCAGGCCCGCATGGTCGCGCGACTGCACCTGCAGGTGGCTCTGCAGCAGGTTCTTCGGCCCGCCGTATTTCTCGAACTGGACCATGGCCCGGTACGCGTCCCGGTAGCTCACCCATTCGCCCGCCTGCGCGTGCGCGACGGCCGGCGCGGCCCCGAGCAGCGTGGCGAAGACGGCGATGAGTGGGCGGGATGCGCGCATCGTCAGAACCGGTAGGCGATGGCGGTCGAGACCGTCAAGTTGGTGGGCCGCTCGACGATCGGGCTGTGTGCGGCGCTGCCCAGCAGGCGCCGGGCCTGCAGGTCGGACGTCAGCATCCACGAGGGCGACCAGGTCCAGTTCCAGCGCACGCCGACGTGCGCATCCTCCAGGCCGCCGCCGGGCTGGTAATACGAAAACCGGCTGCACGACACCTCCGCCAGCGTGACGCCGAAATACGTGCGGTTGTAGTTGCGGTTCACGACCGTGACGCCGCCCGACAGCGACACGTGGTGCCGCGCGCCCAGGTCGAGGGCGAGGCGTTGCACGCCCAGGTCCAGGCGGGCGCCGTCGTGGTCGTTGCCGGCGCCGTACAGCACGCTGCTCGTCACGCGCCATTGCGGCGTCAGGTAATAATTCGCGAACACGCCGCCCGAGAGGCGCGCGCCGATCTTGTCCATGCCGTCCAGGTCGGTGCCGCGCAGGTCGTGCCTCACGAGCGGTTCGGGGACCGGGCCGATCAGGGTCGAGCCCACGCTGCCCACGCCGTCGGCGGATTGTCCGGTTCCCGTCCGGTCGCGCCCCGGCTGCACGGCCAGCAGCGGGCCGTATTCGAACGTCGGATCGTCCGACAGATGCATGCCTGCGCTCATGCCGGAAATAAACACGCCGTTGCTCCATTGCACCTGGAGCACCGGCAACGCCGAACCCTTGCGGCTTCCCGCCCCCTCCCAGCGCGGCGCCGACTGCACACCCAGGCCGACGTACATGTCGCGGCTACCATCGGGCATGGGGTTGGTCGCCGGCGTCTGGGCCCACGTCGTGCCGCAGGCCGCGCAGAGCGAGAGGAAGAGAAGCTTGTTCATGTTCAGGGGTGGAAGATTCGGGAAGACAACATTCTACGGCTTTGTCTTCCGTCCTCCCATATCCTTTCTACCGTGTCGCCTGCCTGGTCGCCACTTCCGCCGCGAATTCCACCGGCAGGTCGCTGCGCGGGATCGCGACGAGGTGGGCGGGCGTCGTCACGTGCATCGCGCAGACGATGTCCGGTCCGGGCACGGTCCGCAGTTCGTGCACGATGAGCTTGTCTGCGGTGCGCGCGACGCCGTCGATGGACGTCGTGTAGCAGCTGTTGGCGCCGCTCCCCATGAACACGCCGACGACCATGTCCGTCGCGAAGTCGACGGCCGGCAACGCGCGATCCGGCGCGTGTTCTTTCCACAGGCGGGCCCACGCGGCCGCATCCTTGACGACGACCGTGCGCGCCTCGTGGATGGCCGACATGCTCGTCGCGTCCGCCGTCCGGAACGGGACGTCCGCGGCGGCCGCCGTGGCGACGTCGACGTCCGCATCCGTGCGGTCGACGGCCACGACCTGCATCGGATGGGTCACGACGGACAGGCAGGGTCCCTGCGCCGACGTGTCGCGCTCGGCGACCTCGACGTTCAGCTTGCTGGCGCCGGCCGCCACGCGGGCGACGGCGATGCCGTGGCAGCTGTCGGGGACCTCGCCCGCGAACACGGCGACGAGCATCTTGCGCGTGAAATCGACTTTCGGCTGCGCGGGCGCCGGGGTGCGGACGGCCGCGTGGCGGCGCCACAGCGTGTCCCATGCGGCCTGGTCGCGGACGACGGCGTTCTCGCGCACCGTCACGCCCGACAGGTCGTCGCGCGCCACCGTTTCGTACGCGACGGTCGTGCCGGCCGGCGGCAGGAAGGCGAGTTGCTCGACCTTGTGGTCGCCCCCCAGGCCCAGGTCGGGCCGGTCGGCATTCTTGACGATGGTGTCGAACAGCGCGCGGGCACTCTCGTCCTGGCACATCGTTTTCGGTCCCGCGATCGAGTCGGCGTACGAGCACAGCCGGGTCTCCGGCTTGCTGCCGAACAGCACTTGCTCGAAGGACGCGTCGGCGCAGCGGCCGGCATGGTCCCAGAACACTTGCTTGCCGTCGATGACGAACAGGCGATTCTTCGTTTCGCTGCAGCCCGACGTGCGCGCCATCTCGATGAAAGGCGCCGTCGCCAGGCCGGACGGGTTCGGCTCGCCGACGGCGATCCCCGGGGTGGCTTGCTGGTCGTGCATCGTGCTTCCCCCGCCGCAGGCGGACAAGACCGCCCCGGCCGCAAGGGCGGCCAGCAGCGGCATCACGCGTCCCAATATACGCATTCTTCCTCTCTCCAGAATTATGATGGCGCCGTGTGCCCGGCACGCATCCCAAACAAAAAAAGGCCCGCCTGATCTCGCGCACCATGCGGGCCAAACGGAAAACCGGTGATTGGAATCGTACCGGTGCGCCCGGAGAACTTCATCCGCGGACTGTCGGGCATTTGTCTGCAATTTGTAAATAATGGTTTTACAGACCATTGCTCCTATACAATTTCGATATGTGCAAGACAAAAACCGCCCCGGACAGCTGCCACGCGCGGAGGATGATGGCGTGAATCGCCTGTTCTTCCGCTTCTTCGTACTCGTGATGTTGTCGATCACGGCCGCGACGTTCGTGATCTATTTCGTCTTCGCCCGCCTGTTCGGCGATCCGCTCGACGATATCGCGCGGCGCCAGGCGTCGGCCCAGATCTTCCTGCTCGAACAATACGTCGACCGCGCCCCGGCCGACGAGTGGCTGGCGCGCCTGAACAAGGTGCGCGAAGTGTCCGAAGTCCATTTCGACCTGATCCCGCTGGACCAGGCGCGCGCCGCCCTGCCCGACCGCCAGCACGCGGCGCTGGAGCGGGGCGAGATCGTGCTGGATCCGCAGCACAAGGCGTTCTTCCGGCGCGTCGACCTCAAGGGCGAGCGCTACATCGGCAGCGACGAGGACGTCATCCGGGCCGACAACCTGCCGATCGACCTCGGCCAGGCCCTCGCGATGGAAGTGGTGCGCTACGTCGTCGTGGCGCTGGCGCTGCTCGTGCCCATCGCGCTATGGTCGCGGTCGCACTGGCAGGCGTTGCAGACGCTGTCGCGCGTGGCGGACGAATTCGGGGCCGGACAGTTGTCGGCACGGGCGCACCTGAAGCCGGCCGACGCCGTCTATCCGCTGGCCGCACGCATCAATGCGATGGCCGAGCGCATCCAGGGCCTGCTGGAGGCCCAGAAGAACCTGCTGCATTCCGTCTCGCACGAATTGCGCACGCCAATCGCGCGGCTGGAATTCGCGCTGGAACTGCTGCATGCGCGCGCGCCCGATCCCGCGCTCGCCAAGCGCATCGCGGCGATGGAAGGCGATGTGGCCGAGTTGAATGAACTCGTCAACGAGCTGCTGTCGATGAGCAAGCTGGACAATGCCCAGGGGCCGCAGCGCGCGCTGTTCGAACTGGAACCCTTGCTGCGCGAATGCACGGACGGCCTGCATCCGCGTCCGCAGCGCCTGCACGTGGAGCTGGGCGAGCGGCTGGGCAGCGTCGACGGCGACCGGCGCCTGCTGGGCCGCGCCATCGGCAACCTGCTCCGGAACGCACAGAAATACGCGGCGCACGAGGTGGCGCTGCGCGTGCGCCGCGAGGATGCGCGCATCGAGATCGCCATCGAGGACGACGGCCCCGGCATCCCCGAGGAGGAACGGGAACGCATCTTCGAGCCGTTCTACCGCCTCGACCGCAGCCGCGACCGCGCCACCGGCGGCTTCGGCCTCGGCCTGTCGATCGCGCACAAGGCGATTGCGCTGCACGGCGGCCAGCTGAGGGTCGAACAGTCGGCGCTGGGCGGCGCGCGCTTCGTGATCAGCATGCCGGACGGCGTGTTGCCGTCCTGAGCGTCCTGATGCCGGTCTAGCGGCGGGGTGCGACCGGCTCCGGGGCTTCCGGCTTCACGTGGCGCATCCCGTACCACAGGTGCTGCCACCAGTGCTCGCGCGAATGCACGGTCAACAGGCATTGGCGGTCGATCTCGCCCTTGAAGACGGGATCTTCGCACTGTTTGGTCATCAGCGCGTTGCGCTGGTTTTCCGCATTGACCAGCGCAATGGCGAGCCAGAAGACGAGGCCCGCGAGCACGACCACGAGGCACCAGGCCACGTGGTTCCAGTTGCTCGAGTCGAACAGGTGCTCCTCGTCCGGCGCGGACTTGTCATAAATCTTCAGGATCTTGCCTTCGACATCACTCATTGCGCTGATTCTCTACCTTGCTTATTTCGACTTGGCCGCCTTCGCGACCAGCGCGTCCATCACCTGCAGCGTGGCCTGGAACAGGACCGGCTCGCTGCTGCTCTTGATCGAATTGTAGACGATCGAAGGCGCCGTCTGGTACTTGCCGTCGACGATGATGGTCGGCACGCCGTCGACCTTGTAGTCGGCCGCGATCTGCGGCAGGCGGTGCAGCTTGGTGATCACGCCGAACGAACTCCACACGTTCTGGAACTTGTTGCGGTCGATGCCGTTCTTGGCCACCCAGTCGAGGATCGCGGCGTCCGTATTCAAACGCAGGTGGTCGACGTGCCAGGCCTTGAACACCTTGGGCTGGAATTCCTCGGCCTTGCCCATCGCTTCCAGCGTCAGGTACAGGTGCGCTTCCGGATCGTTGGGGCCGGAGAACGGCAGGTGGATGCGCTTGAACTGGATATTGCCGCCCTGCTTCTTGACCCACTGCTCGAGCTGCGGTTCGAACGCGTTGCAGTGCGGGCAGTGGTACATGAAGAACTCGATCACCTCGACCTTCTTGCCCGTCGTCTGCACCGGCTGCGGCTGGGCGAGCGTCACGTATTCGACGCCGTTCTTGGGATCGGTCGGCGAAGCGAAAGCGGTGCTCGCGGCGAGCACGGTAGCGAGCAGGGCGAAACGCAGGGAACGCATAGTCTTCCTTCTAGATTGGTTAAGCGAACGTCCGCGAGATTACCACTTTTTCTCCCCCCGGCCTTGGCCCTCCCTTATTTATTGCATTTGGTTACCATCGTAACCAACACCGAAATTCGGGGTCAGAGCATGACTTCGGGGTCAGAGCACATTTCCGGGCACAGACCTGCAAGCAATGAAAGCCGCATTTGCCGCAGCCGCCGATGCCGGACCTGAGGAATGCAGTCCGGGCTGGCGCATAAAACGCGACCAGTCCGCACGAGCCGAAAATCGCTCTGACCCCGAATTCACGACAAAAAATGCTCTGACCCCGAATTTTTAGAAGTCGTAGCGGGCCGACAGTTTCAGCTGGCGCCCGTCGCTCGGGTAGATGCCGGACTTGCAGCCGAACGCGTTGCTGAAGTAGCGGCGGTCCGCCAGGTTCAGGCCCGTCGCGGCGACTTCCCACGGGCCCAGCTTGATGGCGTAGCGCGCGTCGAGCGTCGTGTACGACGGGATGCGCGCGGCGCAGCCGTTGCTGAAATCGCTGCCGTAGCGCTGGCTGTCGACCCATTGCGCGCCCACGTCGGCCGATTGGCCGTTGCCCGGCACCCAGGCCAGGCGCGCGGTCACGACGTTCTTCGGCACCAGCACCAGTTCGCGGCCGCCGTTCGGGCCGTCCGTGAAGCGGGCCAGCACGTGCTGCGCGTGCGCGGATGCGCGCCAGCCGGCGGCCAGCAGCGCCTCGGCGTCGATCTCGAAGCCCTTGCGCTCCGTCGGGTCCAGGTTCGTGTTCGCGCCCCAGCCGCCGTTCGCGGTCGGGTCGAAGAATATCTCGTTGTGCAAGCGGTGACGGAACAGGCGCGCCGTCAGCGTGCGGCTGTCGTCGCCCGGCGCGTGCCGCAAGGTCGTGCCGAATTCCAGGTCGTGCGACGTCTGCGCCTTCAGGATGTCGACGCTGGAACGGTAGCCGTTCTCGTCGACATTCGCCACGCGGTAGCTTTGCCCCGTCTTGGCATACACCTCGACGAGCGGATGGACGCGGTAGCTGGCCTGCGCTTCCCACGCGTTCTGCGACTGCGAGCGGTCTTCCGGCGCGACGCCGCCCAGGACATCCACGACCTCCTTGTCGAAGTTCTCGTGACGCGCACCGAGGGCGATGCGGCCGTCGTGCGCCGGATCGAAGCGCAACTCGTCGCGCACGTACACGGCTTGCGACGACTGGCTCGCGTCGGCGTTCGAGTACGGCGCCGTCGTCTTGCGCTTCCAGCGCGTGACGTCCAGGCCGCCCACCAGTTCGTTGAGCATGCCGCCCACGTTGGCGAGCCAGCGCGCGCGCGGCGAGAACTGGTCCTGGCGGCCGTCGTACGCATTGGTCGAGCCGAAGGACAGATAATTCGAGCGCAGATTGCGTTCGCGATGCGACAGGTCCGCGGCCAGGTCGACGGCGCCCAGGCGGTATTCGGCGAAGGCGTTCGCGCGGTCCGTGTTCAGCGAACCGAAGTCGTTCGGCGTCGAGGCCACGCGCGGGTCGGCCTCGAACTGCGCCAGCGTCACCGCGCCGGGCAGGCGCGTCTCCTGGCGCGCGCTCTCGAGGTGGATGCCTGCACGGCCGCCCGTGAAGCGCGTCTGCAGATTAAGGGACGCGGTCGTCTGGTCGAAGCCGCTGTTGCGGCGATAGTTCTGGCTGCCCTGGCGCGCCACGGCGATGTCGGCGCTCACGCTGCCCGCCGTCTGCGACAGCGACGCGCGCACGTCGTGCTCGTGGAACGAACCGCCTTCCGCAAACACGGAACCGTGCGTGCCGCCCGCGACCGCGCGGCGCGTGGTGATCTGGATGACGCCGCCGGTCGCGCCTTCGCCATACAGCACGCTGGCGCCGCCGCGGGTGATCTCGATGCGCTCGACGGTGTCAATCGGGATCGTCGACAGCACGGTATTCGCCAGCTCGTTCTCGTTCAGGCGCACGCCGTCGACCATGATCACCATGTTCTGCGCGCTGTTGGTGCCGAAGCCGCGCAGGTCGAGCGCGAAGTCGGGCGACGAGTCCAGGCTCTGGCGGCCGAACACGCCGCCGATCTTGCGGATCGCGCCGTTCACGTCGTTGACGCCCGCCCGGCGGATGTCGTCCTGGGTGATGACGGTGGCGCCGATCGGGCGCAGGCTCGCCACGCTGGGGAAACGGGAACCGGTGATGACGACGGTGGACGGGATGTCGTCCTGGGCGCACGCGGCGCCGGCGAACAGGGACAGGGATACGGCGCAGGCCAGCGCGATCGGCTTGACGGCCGGCGCGCCGCGGGTGGAGGCGGCAGAATACATTGGATGTTCAATCGTAGAGTTGGCCGGCAAGCGTCCCCGCACGCCGGCGTACATAAAAAGCGCGGCGCGACGCCGGCTTCCCCTGTCTGGCCGGTCTCCGGGCTCCAAGACGGACCGTCCCACCTTCCTATGCGAGCACAGTGGTTGTCGGGGCGGCCTGTCGCCGATGCGGCGACGCTTGTTTACCGTTGCGGGGGCAGCACACGTTGGCGTACCGCCGGAGGCGGCGCCGCTTCGTGTTTCCCGTTTAACTGCATGCGCAGACGCGCATGCGGGCACCAAACCCCGGGATTATAACCTTGCCAAGGCGGTGCCGCGCCAAATATAGTGAACGCACGAACCAGATCAAGGTCCCGCATGCATCCGCATTTCACTGTCATGGCCGTCGCCCTGCTGCTGGCGGGGACGGTGCGCGCCGCGCCGGCGTCCGACGGCATCGCCCTCGCCGCGCCCGATGCCGCCGCCGTGCGCGTGCCCAGCAGCCCGGATGCCTGGGGCGGCCAGCGCACGGGCCGCGAGCCGACCTTGTCGGACCGCGTCGTCCGCTACGACATCGCGGCGACGCTCGATCCGCACAAGCACACGGTCGCCGGCCGCGAACGCCTCACGTGGCGCAACCGCAGCAAGGTCGCCGTCCGGAGCGTCTACCTGCACCTGTACATGAACGCGTTCGAGAGCGCGGGCAGCACGTTCTTCACGGAGCGGCGCGCGCGCGACGGCTCGCCGCGCGCCGGCACCGACATCAAGGACGCATGGGGCCACATCGACCTGCGCCGCGTCGCGCAAGCCGGGGCGACCGTGCCGTGGACCTTCGTCCATCCCGACGACGGCCCGGCGACGGACCACACGGTCGTGCGCTTCGACCTGCCGCAGGCCGTGGCGCCGGGCGCATCGACCACGCTCGACATCGACTTCGTCACGCAGCTGCCGCGAGTCGTCGCGCGCACCGGATATTTCGGCACGTTCCACCTCGTCGCCCAGTGGTTCCCCAAGATCGGCGTGCTCGAACTGCCGGGCGAGCGCGGAGCGCTGGCGCCGCGCTGGAACGTGCACGAGTTCCACATGAATTCCGAGTTCTATGCGGACTTCGGCAGCTACGACGTCAAGCTCACCGTCCCGCGCGGCTACACCGTGGGCGCGACGGGTGAGCCGCAGGGCGCCCCCGCCGACAAGGACGGCATGCGCACCTGGCACTTCGCGCAGGACGACGTCCACGACTTCGCCTGGACGGCCGACAGCCAAACCGCGCGGCCGCTCGTCGGCACCTGGTCCGGCCCGGGCAGCCCGCCCGTGACGGTGACCGTGCTGTACCCGCCCGAATTCGCCGCCAGCGCGGCGCCCGCGCTGAAGGCGGCGAAGGCGGCGCTGACCTATTTTTCGAACACGCTGGGACCCTACCCGTACAAGACGGTCACCATCGTGATCCCGCCCTACAACGCGGCGGAAGCGGGCGGCATGGAATACCCGACGTTCTTCACGATCGATGCCTATGCAACCGTCGAACCGCGCACGACGAGCCAGTTCGCGCTGGACTTCGTCACGATCCACGAATTCGGCCACGGCTATTTCTACGGCATGCTCGCATCGAACGAATTCGAGGAACCGATGCTGGACGAGGGCCTCGACGAATATTGGGACAACCGCATGATGCGCGACGAGGGCCGGCTGGCGTTCATCTCGACGCCGCTGCTGCGCCGGCTCGGCTTCGCGCCCGGCTACCCCACGTTCGACGCCGAGCGCACGGCCACGCCGCGCATCGACCCGGCCGACCCGCCCGGCGCCAATGCGTGGCACCGCCTGCAGGACATCGGCCCCGTCTACACGCGCACCGCGACCTTGATGCGCGACCTGGAAGCGCGCATCGGCCGCGCGCCGATGGAGCGCGCGTTCAAGGAATACTACCGGCGCTGGAAGTTCCGCCACCCGAGCATCGCCGACCTGCGCGAAACGCTGGCCGACGTGACGGGCCAGCGCGCCGTCATCGACGACGTCTTCGCGCGCCAGGTCTACGCGGCCGAGCCCATCGACGACCGCATCGCGGATCTGACCAGCACCGAACAACTGCCCCTCCCCGGCCTGCACGACAGGCGGGCCGACGTCGGCAAGCGCATCGACGACGCCCGCGCGCAATGGCGCAGGACGCATCCGCACGCACCGGACGGCGTCGGCCCCTACCCGTACCGCACCGAGGTGACGGTCCGCCGCCTGGGCGCGCCGGTCCCGCAGACGCTCCTCGTAAAATTCGCCGACGGCAGCAGCGCGACCGCGCATTGGGACGCCGACGAACGCTGGCACAAGTTCGTGTGGACGAAGCCCGCACGGGCCGTGTCGGCCGAACTGGATCCTCAGCGCCTGCACTACCTCGACGTCAGCAAGCTCGATGACAGCCGCACGCTCGAACCGGATGCGCGCGCGTCGCGCCGCTGGGGCCTGGAGTTCGCGGCCGTCGTCGAATACCTGCTGTCCCTGATCGCGACCTTATGACGACCGAACCGACCCTGATCTCTCCTGCCCCATCCACGCACGACGCGGGCGCGTCCCGCCCCGGCGGCGTGGGCGCGGCGCTGCATGCGGCGCGGGGGGCGCTGCAATGGTGGCTGCTGCTGTGGTGGGCGCTGCTCCTGCTGCTGCCGACCGTCGTCGCCGCGCTGCCGGTGTGGCGGCTGCTGTCCGCCGGCCTCGATCATTCCGTGTACGCGGCCCGCCTCGCCGAGCGCCTCGACATGATCGCGTTCGCCGACCTCGTGGGCGCCGCGCGCGAGCACGATGCATCTGCGCTGAGCGCGGGCGGCCTCGTCGCGACGGCGCTGACGTTGCTGCTGTCGCCGCTGTTGTCCGGCATGGCCGTCGCCGCCGCGCGCGCACCGCAGCCCCTCGGCATGGGCGCCCTGCTGGCCGTCGGCGCGCAGGCGTATCCGCGGCTCGCGCGCATGCTCGTGTGGGCCGCCGTCCCGCTGGGCGGCGCCGTGGTGCTGGGCGCGGGCGCGTACCGGCTGGCGGGCGAGGCGGCCGAGACGGCGCTGCTGCAGGCCGACGCCGAGCGCGCCGCGCACCTGGCGCTGCTGGCCACGACCGTGCTGCTCCTGCTGGCCCACGCGACGGTCGACGTCGGCCGCGCCGTGCTGGCCGCCGACCGCCGCCGCACGTCCGCCGTCGCGGCGTGGCTGCACGGCTGCGACCTCCTGATGCGGCGGCCGCTGGCGCTGCTGGGCGCGTATCTCGCGGTCACGGCCATCGGGCTCGCGCTGGCCGCCCTGCTCGCGTTCGCGCGCACGCGCGTGCCGGCGCTCGGGCCGGCCGGCACGATTGCCGCCGTCGCGCTGGCCCAGCTCGTCGTGCTCGTGCTCGGGTGGATGCGCGGCGCGCGCTTGTTCGCACTGGCGGCGCTCGTGCGCTGACCCGCTCCCACGCGGCCGGCGCGGATCGGCTACCATGCACGTTCCATTCCGAACCGTCCGAAGGAGCCGCCATGCCGACCCGCCTGCCCACTTATTTCGTCTCGCACGGAGGCGGCCCGTGGCCGTGGATGAAGGACCAGTACGGCGCCGCCTATGCCGAGCTGGAAGCGTCGCTCGTCGACGTCAGGCGCCAGATCGGCGTACGTCCACAAGCCGTGCTCGTCGTGACGAGCCACTGGGAGACCGAAGGCTTCAGCGTATCGTCGAGCGCGGCCCCGGGCATGATCTACGACTACGGCGGCTTCCCGCCGCACACCTATCAAATCCGCTATCCGGCGCCGGGCGAGGCGCGGCTGGCGGTGCGCGTCGCGCAACTGCTGAACGACGCCGGCCAACCCGCACGGCTCGACCCCGAACGGGGCCTCGACCACGGCACGTTCTCGATGCTGGCGCCGATCTATCCCGAGGCCGACGTCCCGGTCGTGCAGCTGTCGATCCGCCGCGATTACGACCCCGCCGCCCACCTGGCCGCCGGCCGCGCGCTGGCGCCGCTGCGCGACGAGGGTGTGCTGATCCTCGGCAGCGGCCTGTCGTTCCACAACCTGCGCCAGTTCGGCCCCGGCGGCGCGCTGGCATCGAACGCGTTCGACACGTGGCTGCAGCACGTGCTGCTCGAACTGGCGCCGGCCGACCGCGAACAGGCCCTGATGCATTGGAGCGAGGCGCCGTACGCGCGCATGGCGCATCCGAGAGAGGATCACCTCGTGCCGCTGTGGGTGGCGCTCGGCGCGGCCGAGCAGGAGCCGGCCGCGTGCGTCTACCACGAGGAGAATTTTTTCGGGGCGTTGACGGTGTCGAGTTTCAGGTTCGGTGCGGCGGCCGCGGATTGACGGTGACCAAGCTCTTCAGATTTGTCCGGCATGACAATGCTCTCTTGAGTTCAACAGGATCTTGGAGAGAGCAAAATGGCAATCGACGTGTACCTTCAGATCGACGGCATCAAGGGTGAATCCCAGGACGACAAACATAAAGACTGGATCGAGTTGACCGGCGTGCACTGGGGTATCCACCAGCCGCGCAGCGCCACGGCGTCGACCGCCGGCGGCCATACCGCCGAGCGGGTCGAGATGTCGGATATTTCATTTTCCAAGCTGGCCGACCTGTCCAGCCCGATCCTTGCCCAGACTTGCGCGATGGGTAAGACGATCCCCAAAGCCAGGCTCGAGTTTTTCCGTGCGGATGGCAATGGCGAGCGGGTGAAGTATTTCGAAGTCGAACTGGAGAACGTCCTCATCGGCATGGTCAAGCCGCATATGGGTGGGGACCAGTCCTTCCTCACCGAGAACGTCAACCTGAAGTATTCGAAGATCAAGTGGAAATACACCCAGCAGAAGATCGGTGGGGGCGGCGGGGGCAACACGGCGGGCGGCTGGGACCTGGCGATGAACAAGGTCGCGTGAGGTTGCCATGGCGGTCGACATCGACAAATTCGTGGCGTATCTGGGTAAGCAAGCGTTCAGGGGCGGCCACGGAAAAGGGAAATGCGGCGAATATGTCAGGAAAGCCCTGCAAGCCGGCGGCGCGCATTTCAACGAATTCAAGCCGCCGCATTATGGAAAGGAATATGGATTGACATTGGAACGGCTCGGCTTTCACGAAATCACGGTGAATGATCCTGACCACTTCCCGTTCATCCGCGGCGATGTGATGGTCATGCAGCCCCACAAAGGCGGCAAACAAGCGGGCCATGTTGCCGGATATGACGGTAAATACTGGATATCGGATTTCTACCAGCGTGATTTTTGGGCAGGCCCCGATTACCGCAATCAAAAACCGAGGGCAAAATATGCCGTTTACCGCTATTAGTAGAATCGCTGCTATCGCCCTGTTCGCAATCAGTACAACAGCAGGAGCTGCGGTGAGCAACAAGCCGCCGCGTTTTCTGACGGTTCCCGTTCTGGGTCTGCGCTTGCCGCTCGAAGGGATCAACCTCGAACCGTTCCCCGAGGACATACGGGTAAAGTGCGGCCAGCTTGAGGATGAATTCGCCACAAGCAGCGTGTGGATCCTTGGGCGTGCAAAGGACGCCGCGAGCACGTATTACGTCCTGACAGGCTATTCCAAACGGCTGAACAAGGATCCCGACCAGAAACTTTATGAATATTGGGATAACGGCGCCGTCTATACCGTCACAGGCACCAAATGCGGTGGCGACGATGCGGAGGAGACTTTCGACGTACGCGACCCGAACGCCGACAACGACGGCAACGTACCGATTCCCATGCTGAAAGCGCTTGCGGTCGATTTTGCAGCCAGGACCGTAAAAGCGTTCGGCGGCCCCGATCGGCTGCGCGCCGAAATCAAGGCCCAGCGCATCGACTTCAATCGGCTTTCGCCGGAACTGCAGGAGGCGTTCAAGCCGTACTTCGAACCTGCGAAGTAGACAGGCGCCGTGACGAATCTGAACGGTGACCTTTGATCAAACCGCCGCGGATCAGGTGCCGCCTCAGGTGCCGCCTCAGGTGCCGCCTCAGGTACCGCGCTTCCCGCGCGCCGCCTCTTCCGCCTTGCGCGCCGCCTTCTCGGCCGCGATGCGCGCCTTCTCTTCCATCTCGATGCGGTGGCGCTCCAGGGCCTCGGCGCGGGTCTGCGGGGTTTCCAGGCTGATGCGGCCCAGCGCGCCCTGGCGGTAGTCCTGCAGCAGCACGTGCGCCGCCTTTTCGTAGTCGTAGTCGCCACCGCGCACGCGGAACGCGCGGCGCTGGGCGACGCCCTCGATGACGCCGAAGCCGTCCAGGCCGTCCGTCTTGACGCCGTAGCGCTCCGTCAGCAACTGCGGGTAGCGCTGCAGCAGCAGGCCGCCGAGGAATTCCGCGACTTCTTCCTCGATCACGGCGTTCGTGCCGATCGCGTGGCTGGCCGCCAGCATCAGGCCGTCGCTTTCCATCTCGATCTTGGGCCACAGCATGCCGGGAGTGTCGACCAGCACCGTGAACTTGTCCAGGTAAAGCTTTTGCTGGGACTTCGTGACGGCCGGCTCGTCGCCCACCTTGGCCACGCGCTTCTTGAGCAGCGCGTTCATCAACGTGGACTTGCCCACGTTCGGGATGCCCATGATCATGATGCGCAGCGGCTTCGTCGGCACGCCGCGGTGCGGCGCCAGCGCCTTGCACAGGTCCGGGATCCTGGCGACGTCGGACGGCTTCTTGGTCGTCATCGGGTAGGCCGTGACGCCGTCCTGGGCGTCATACCAGGCGGCCCATGCGGCCGTGGCGGCCGGGTCCGCGAGGTCGGTCTTGTTCAGCACCTTGAGGCAGGGACGGTTGCGGAACTTGCGCAACTCCTCGACCATCGGGTTGCTGCTCGCCTGCGGCAGGCGGGCGTCCAGGACCTCGATAACCACATCGGTGTTTTCCATCTGTTCCGCAGCCTGCTTGCGGGCGGCGGCCATGTGGCCCGGGAACCATTGAATCGACATGCTTAACCTTCAATATTTTGCGTGCAACCCTCTATTTTACGCTAGTCGCAAGATATTGACGGCGCCGTCTATCGCGTTGCCGGCATGCATTCGCTCGGCGGCGGCGGCGACGTCGGGTCGAACGCGGCCAGGCGGGCGCGCGCTTCCCTGAGGTCCTTGCCGAATTCGGTCAGGTAGCGCGACCGTTCCTCGCTCTGCCATTCGGCATCCGAAAAACTTTTCGGCGAGTGCGCCGCGGCCGTCAGGACCTTGCCCTGCAGGCGCGGCACCAGCGCCCGGTCGGGGTCGGTGTTTTCTTTGAGCAAATAGCCGTCGACGTCGCGCAGCGTGAGGGGCAGCGGCGGCGACTGGTCGCGCAGCAGCTTGCCGAACACGGTCAGCCTGACGTCGTTGGGGCCGGGCCCCAGCACGTCGTTGAAGGTCAGCAGCGCGACGGGATGGCCGCGGGCGTCGTCGACGCGGCCGTTGATGATGTAGCGGCCCGGCATGCGCACCTCGAGCGGCAGGTGGAATACGAGCGAGCCCTCCTCGACGGCTTCGCGCGGCGCGCCCGCCCACACGGCCGGCAGCTCGGGCGTATAGATGACGTCGAACTGGACGACGCCGCTCTTGCCGCCCACGTTGTAGCGGACTTCGGTGCGGATGGTGCCGTTGAACGAGGCGAGACCCGTCTGCGCGGGCGCCAGCACGCCGGCGAAGGCGCCGTCGTTGGGCACCGGATCGGCGCCCGTGCCATCGTCGACGAACGGGATGCTCACTTGCGGCGTCTGGCGCGCGCCGCGATACGTGATGCCTTGCGCCAGCGCGCGCGTGATCACGAGCGGCAGCGTCTTGCCCTCCGCGTCGACGGCGCGCAGCGAAAACGCCACCGCCTCTCCGGACGCCATGTACACCCGCGACTGCGACGTCTGCAGTTGCACGCGGCCCTCGCTGCCGCCGCCGTCCAGGCGCATCGGGTTCATCGAGGCGACGGGATCGTTCGGGCGGTTCTGGTCGGGATTGTCCGTCATCGGGCGCGAGCCGGCCGGATACTGGGTGGATGCGCGATAGCTGCAATAGGTGTGGTCGGCCAGTTGCACATTCTCGACCAGCTGGCGGCGCCGGCTCGCGCGGTCGTCCGGCAGCGGCAGGCCCTCGGCCTGGACCTGGCCGAAAAACTGCGGCCCGCGCGGCGCCGGCGCCCGCGCGGCCGCGGCGACCGGTGCTGCGCCGTCGTGGTCCATGGCGCTCCACGCGAGCACGACCAGGACCACGACGGCGGCCGACGCCAGCACCAACCGGCGCAGGCGCGGCCGCGGCGGCCCGGACGGGTGGCGCGGCGGCTTGTCGTTACCGTGTCGGCTAGAGGGCACTGTTCACCATTGCACTGCGGACGACGGACACGATGCCCTGCCAATTACCGTTCGTGTAATGGTTGTAGGCTTCGCCGTCGTCGCGGAAGGAGACGGAATGATAGCTCCACTTCGCCCTGCCGCCCTCGTTGGCGGCCGTGCCGAGCGTCAGGTCGTTGCAGAACCAGTCGCTGGGGTTGCAGTACGAGCCGCCGGAACTGCCGGACACGCCGCCCGAGCTGTGGTAGGCGACGGCCTCGTCGTCCTGGCCCGGCAGGATGCCGGAATAGAGCGTGCCCTTGGCGCCCGCGTACATGTAGAACCAGATGCCGCGCGTGTCGTTATGGTTGTACATGGCGCGCGCCGTCGTCGTCTTGAGGTCTTGCGTCAGCGGGTCGGAGACGGCCCACGAGCCGTAGTCGGCCAGCTCGGAGCCGCCGGCGGCGCCGGATGCGGTACGCACCCATTTGATGTTCCAGCCGGTCTGCGACGAGCCGTCGCTGTTGCCGCATACGCCCGACGAGTTCGGCGCCGCGTTCTTCTTCATGCGCGTCGAGCCACCATAGTTGGCGAGCGTATAGCCCAGCATCAGGTCGCCCGCGCTGTGGGTCGCGATATAGCACCAGTTGCTGCCGGTGCAGAAGCAATCGAGGGCGTCGCGGATGTGGTAACTCTGCGATGAAATGCTGTTGTAGCCGTCCCAGTTGACGGCCTTCTTGTTGACGCCCGCCGCCGTGGAGGACGGGCCCCAGTACGTGAAGCTGTTGTAGTCGCCGATCGTGCCGCCGCCCGTGCGGCCGTTGATCCACAGCGTGTAGTTCGTCGCCGATGCCAGCCCCGTGATTCCGAGCAGGCACAGCGCAATCAGCCAGCGCATCAGTGTCATCTCCTCTCCTCCATTCTCGTCGTTGGATGGTGTCGCCGTGGCTTACGGCCGAGTCGACTGTAGAGAGGGTTCCCATGGCTGTCAATTGCCGTGCGAGCCAGATGGATGGCTCGTGATTCCACACTTATCCGATCCGGATGAAGCCATCCGTCAGCGGGCGTTCGCGGCGACGGCGGCGCGCATGACGGCGACGATGCCGCCCCAATGCCCGTCCGTGTAGTGATGGTAGTTTTCGCCGTCGTCGCGGAACGCGACCCAGTGGTTCGCCCACTTGGCGCGGCCGCCGCCGTTCGGCCCCGGTCCCAGGGTCAGTTGGTGGCAGAACCAGTCGTGCGGATTGCAATACGACCCGCCCGACGAGCCCGACACGGCGCCCGCGCTGTGATAGGCCTCGACGCCGTCGTCCTGGCCCGGCAGCAGGACCGACGTCAGGCCGCCGTCGGCGCCGGCGTACATCCAGAACCAGATGCCGCGCGTGGCGTTGTGGTTGTACATCGCGCGCGCGGTGGCGACGCGCAGATCCTGCACGAGGGGTTCCGACGTGACCCAGGAGCCGATGCCCGCCAGTTCGGAACCGCCGCCCGAACCGGCCGCCGACGCGATCCACTTGATGTTCCAGCCTGTCTGCCCCGTCCCGTCCTTGTTGCCGCAGACGCCGGCCGCGTCCGGCGCCGCGTTTTTCTTCAGGCGCGTCGAGCCGCCGTAGTTGGCCAAGGTGTAGCCGATGATGAGGTCGCCCGCGCTGTGCGTTGCGATGTAGCACCAGTTGGCCCCCGTGCAGAAGCAGTCGAGCGCGTCGCGGATGCGGCCGCTCTGGGACGCGATGCTGCTGCGGCCGTCCCAGTTGACGGCCTTTTTGTTGACGCCCGCGTCCATCGTGGCCGGGCCCCAGTAGGAAAAATCGGCGTAGTTGCCGACCGCGCCACCGCCCGTGCGGCCGTTGATCCACAAGGTGTAATTGGTCGCCGAGGCGAGGCCGGCAAACGCCAGCAGGCACAGGCCCAGGAACAAACGCAGCGTTCTCATCATCCCTCCACTCATCCATATCGTGGAGATTAGATACGGCCGCGTTGCGCGAGTTCGCGCGATCAGTCGAGTTCCGCGAGCGCCTTGATGTGGGCCACGACACTGCGCCCCAGCGCCGACAGCGCATAGCCGCCTTCGAGGCAGCTGACGATGCGGCCGCCCGCATAGCGCCGCGCGATGTCGGCGACCTGGTGCGTGATCCACGCGTAGTCCGCCTCGACGAGCGCCATGTTCCCCATGTCGTCTTCCTTGTGGGCGTCGAAGCCGGCCGAGATGAAGAGCATCTGCGGGCGGAACGCGTGCAGCGCGGGCAGCCATTGCTCGGCGACGAGCTTGCGCACGACGTCGCCCCCGCTGTACGCCGGGACCGGCACGTTGACGGTCGTCGCGGTGATCGGTTCCGGTTCCGTGTACGGGTAGAACGGATGCTGGAAGAAGCTGGCCATCAGCACGCGCGGATCGTCGCGGAACGACTCCGCCGTGCCGTTGCCGTGGTGGACGTCGAAGTCGATGATGGCGACGCGTTCCAATCCATGCACGTCGAGCGCGCGGCGCGCGGCGATGGCGACGTTGTTGAACAGGCAGAAGCCCATCGGCGTGGTCGGCAGCGCGTGGTGGCCCGGCGGGCGGATGGCGCAGAAGGCGTTGTCGACGGTGCCGGCGATGACGGCGTCCGTCGCGGCCACGGCGGCGCCGGCGGCGCGCAGGGCGGCGCGGTAGCTGTCCTTGCACAGCAGCGTGTCGCCGTCGAGCGGATAGTAGTCGCCGGCCGCGGCCGGCAGGTTGTCGCGCACGAGGTCGAGGGCGCCTCGCGTGTGGTTGCGCAGGATGTCGGCCTCGTCGGCCAGCGGCGCGCTCACGTGCTCGACGAGGCCGTCCAGGCGCGCGAGAATCATCTGGTCCTCGATGGCGCGCAGGCGCGCGGGGGCTTCGGGATGCCAGCTGCCCATCTCGTGCAGGGAACAGTCCGGGTGGCTGTAAATGGCTGTGCTCATGATTCGTGTCGCGTGATGCTCATCCGTAGCGCGTGCCCGCCCGTTCTCGCATAGAATCGGTGGAAGGCATGTTGACGCAGGCATATCAAGATTGCTAACAGCGCTAATCTACCACGCCCGCGCCACCCGCCGCCCCTGAACGACGACCGGAAGCCACCCATGTTCAACAAATTGCACGCGAGCGCACGCCAGGTCAGCCAGATCGTGGTCGGCAAGGACCAGCAGGTCCGCCTCGCGCTGACCTGCCTGCTGGCCGGCGGCCACCTGCTCATCGACGACGTGCCCGGCGTCGGCAAGACCACGCTCGCCCACGCGCTCGCGCTGTCGCTGGGCCTCAAGTTCAACCGCGTCCAGTTCACCAGCGACCTGCTGCCGGCCGACGTCGCCGGCATCTCCGTCTACGAGCGCGAAAAGAACGGTTTCGTGTTCCACCCGGGCCCCATCTTCACGCAGGTGCTGCTCGCGGACGAGATCAACCGCGCCACGCCGAAAACGCAATCGGGCCTGCTGGAGGCGATGGAAGAGCGGCAAGTCACGGCCGACGGCGTCACCCGCGCGCTGCCGGAACCGTTCTTCGTGATCGCGACGCAGAATCCCGCGCACCAGGTCGGCACGTTCCCCCTGCCGGAATCCCAGCTCGACCGCTTCCTGATGTGCTTGTCGCTCGGCTATCCGGACGCCGCCGCCGAACGCGCCCTGCTGATGGGCGAGGACCGGCGCGCGATGCTGAAGACGATCGTCCCCGTGATGCGTCCGGAGGAGTTGATGGATGCCCAGCGCTCGCTGCGGGCCATCCACGCCTCGGACAAACTCGTCGACTACCTGCAGGCGCTCGCGCAGGCGTCGCGCTCCGGCAAGCTGTTCGCGGAGGGACTGTCGCCGCGGGCCACGCTGGCCCTGCTGCAGGCGGCGCGCGCGTGGGCCGCGCTGGAAGGCCGCGACCACGTGATCCCGGAAGACGTGCAGGCGCTGCTCGTGCCCGTGTGCGCGCACCGCCTGCGGCCGCTGCGGTCCGCGCAGGGCGTGGCGATGGCCAGCCGCGACCTCGTGCTGCAGCTGCAGAAGTCGGTCCCCCTCTGACATGCCGGACGCCGCAGGCACAATGGCGCAGGCACGCGGCTGGCCGCAGCGCTGGCTCGATCGCAAGCGCGCCACGTGGCGGGCGCGGACGACGGCGCGCGACGGAGGCAGCGTGCTGCTGAGCCAGCGGCGCGTGTACATCCTGCCCACGCGCGCCGGCCTTGGCTTTTGCGGGCTGCTGCTCGTGCTGCTGGTCGGTTCCATCAACTACAACCTCGGCCTCGGCTTCGGCCTGACGTTCGTCGCCGGCGCGTGCGCCATCGTCGACATGGTGCAGACGACGCGCAACCTGGCCGGCCTCGTGCTCAGCCCGGGCCGCGCGCCCGACGTGTTCGCGGGCGAGGACGCGCCGTTCGAGCTGCGCGTCGAGAATTCCACGCGCCTGGCCCGCTACGCCGTCTGGATCGATTTCGAGCACGTGCCCGAGCCGCGCCAGGCCATCGACGTGACGGCCGGCGGCAGCACGACACTCGTGCTGCGCGCGCCGACGCGCACGCGCGGGTGGATGCGCCCGCCGCGCGTGCGCCTGTCCACCCGCTTCCCGCTCGGCCTGTTCCGCGCGTGGAGCTGGTGGCAGCCGGACAGCCGTGCCCTCGTCTATCCGTTTCCCGAACAGGACGCGCCGCCGCTGCCGATGCTGGGCCGCCCCAGCCCCGACGGCGCGGGCAGCACGGGCAGCGACGATTTCGCGGGCGTGCGCAGTTACCAGCCCGGCGACCCGCTGCGCCACCTCGCATGGCGCCAGATCGCCCGCCTCGACCCGGAACTGGGCGGCCAACTCGTCACCAAGCATTTCGAAGGCGGCACGGTCGACGAGCTCGTGCTCGACTTCGACGCGCTGCCGCCCCGGCTCGACGAAGAACTGCGCCTCGCGCGCATGACCCGCTGGGTGCTGGAAGCGGAGCAGCGCGCCCTGCCCTACGCGTTCCGCCTCGGCCGCGTGCGCTACGATGCCGCCCTCGGCGCCGCGCACCAGGCGGCCTGCCTGCGCGCGCTGGCGCTGTACGGCGTGCCGGGAGAGGCCGCGTGAGAGCGCCGCGCTTCAAAGCTCCGCTGTCACGCGACAAGCAGGACACCCTGCTTCTGATCGCCAGCAGCCTGCTCGTGCTGGGCCCGCACGCGGCCCACCTGCCCCTGTGGGTGAGCCTGCTGTGCGGCGCGACGCTCGCGTGGCGCGCGGGCGTCACGCTCATGGGCCGGCGCATGCCGCCGAACCTCGTCCTCGTGCCGATCGCGGCGGCGGCGATGTTCGGCGTGCTGCACAGCTATCACACCTTGCTGGGACGCGACGCGGGCGTCGCCATGCTCGTCCTGCTCGTCGCCTTCAAGATGCTGGAAATGCATGCGCGGCGCGACCTGTTCGTCGTCATCTTCCTCTGCTACTTCCTCGTCCTCACCAATTTCTTTTATTCGCAGACGATGCCGACGGCGCTGCTGATGCTGGCGTCGCTCGTGGCCCTGCTCGCGACGCAGCTGTCGTTCCAGCTGACGGGGGCTGTGCCGCCGCTGCGCACGCGCGTGTGGATGGGCGCGAAGGTGCTCGGTCTGGCGCTGCCGCTGGCGGGCGCGGCGTTCGTGCTGTTCCCGCGCATCGAAGGCCCGCTGTGGGGGATGCCGGACGATGCCCACGGCGCCCACACGGGCCTGTCGGACACGATGGCGCCCGGCCAGATGTCGAACCTGGCGCAGTCGGAAGACGTCGCATTCCGCGTGAAATTCGATGGCGCGCCGCCGCCGCAGCCGCAGCTGTACTGGCGCGGCCCCGTGCTGGGCAGCTACGACGGCCGCGTATGGACCCGCGTGCGGCCGGCGCGCCACGCGCGTCCGCAGCCGCTGGCGCTGGCCGTGGGCGGCACGCCGGTGGGCTACCATGTCACGCTGGAGGCGTCGAACACGCGCTGGCTGTTCGCCCTCGAGATGCCGCGCGCGCTGCCCGTCGTGCCGGGCCAGGACGTGACGCTGTCCGGCGAGCTCGAATTCCGGACGCTGGCCCCGATCACGGAACGCGTACGCTACGACCTCGTCTCGTACGTGCACTACAACCTGCAGCCGGAGGCCACGCCCGTCGACGGCCGGTGGCTGATGCTGCCCTACGGCGTCGATCCGCAGGCGCGTGCCGAAGGCCAGGCGCTCGCAAGCGAACCCGATCCGGCGCGGCGCGTGGCGGCCGTGCTGCGCGAGTTCGCGCAGGGCGGCTTCGTCTACACGCTGCAGCCGCCGCTGCTGCCGGGGAAGGATGCCGTCGACGACTTCCTGTACGGCACCCGCGCCGGCTTTTGCGAGCACTACGCGGGCGCCTTCGTGTTCCTGATGCGCGCGGCCGGCGTGCCGGCGCGCGTCGTCACGGGCTACCAGGGCGGCGACCTGAATCCCCTCGACGGCTATCTCACCGTGCGCCAGTCCGACGCGCACGCGTGGGCCGAGGTCTGGCTGCCGCACCGTGGCTGGGTGCGCGTCGACCCGACGGCCGCCGTGGCGCCGGAAAGAGTCCAGCACGGCCTGGCGCGCGCCCTGCCGGCGCCGGCGCCGTTCGGGCTCGAAGGCCTGGGCCGGCTGCTGCAGCCCGATCCGAATTCGCTGCTGGGCCGCATCCGTTATGCGATCGGCGCCGTCAACAACGGCTGGAACCAGTGGGTGCTGAATTACACGCCGCAACGCCAGCAGCGACTCATGCAACGTTTGCAAGAAGGATTGTCCCATTGGCAAAGCCTGGCGCTGATCGGCATGCTCTGTCTCGTGTTGTTCCTGGTTAGAAAATTCTCACAGCGGCGGAAAGTGGACCCCATCGATGCGCTATACTCGGTCCTGTGCCAGCGCCTCGGCCAGCTCGGCCTGCCGCGTGCGCCGGACGAAGGGCCGACCGCGTACGCCGGCCGGATCGCCGCCCAGGACGTCGCCGCCGGCCTGGCCCGCGACACACGCGCGGCCGCGACGGAATTCCTGCGCCGCTACAGTGCTTACCGCTACGGACCGCAGAGTCCGGGCACCGGCCTCATTGCCACCCTGAGAGATTTGCTGTCCCGAGTTCGATGAAATCCTTCGTTCCATTGCTGCTTGCCCTGGCCGTCGGCGCCGGGGGAGCGGCCGATGCGGCCGCCGCATCCTCGCTGCACCATTCCCATGCCGCCGCCAAGGCCGCGAAAAAAACCGGCAAGAAGGTCAAGGCCGCGAAAGTCGCCGCCCGCGTCCGCCCCGCCATCGACTACGACGGCGAAGCCGTCAATTTCGACGAGTGGCAAGCCGTGCGCGATTTCGAAGACGATATGGTCACCCGCGACGGTTTCGACCGCGCGCAGATCGACGCCGTGATCCAGCGCGCGCGCTTCGTCGATTCCGCCGTCCAGCTCGTGAAACCGGCCCCGCCGGGCAAGCCCAAGAACTGGCGCGCCTACAGCGACCGCTTCATCGAGCCGATCCGCATCAATGCCGGCCTGCGCTTCTGGAACGAGAACGCGGACGCCCTCGCGCGCGCGGAGGCGACGTATGGCGTGCCGGCCGAGATCATCGTCGGCATCCTCGGCGTGGAAACGATTTATGGACGCGACACGGGGCGCTTCCGCGTCGTCGACGTGCTGACGACGCTCGCCTTCGCCTACCCGGAAACGCCCAACCGCGCGGACCGCATGGCATTCTTCCGCAGCGAACTGGAAAACACGCTGCTGCTGGCACGCAAGGAAAACATCGACCCGTTCTCACTGCTGGGCTCGTTCGCGGGCGCCGTCGGCATGCCGCAATTCATGCCGGGCAATATTCTCAAGTATGGCGTGGACTTCGACGGCGACGGCATCGTCGACCTCCGCGGCTCGGCGGCGGATGCGATCGGCAGCGTGGCGAACTTCCTCGTCCAGCACGGCTGGGATCGCACGAACACGGGCCCTGCCGTCTTCCCGGCCGACGTCGCCCCCAGCCTCGCCTGGCAGCCGCTGCTGGGCGGCCTGGAAGCCCGCTACGAGCCGGCGCAGCTGGACGGCGCCGGCGTCGCGACCCACAGCGCGCTGCCGGATGGCCGGCTGTACGGCCTCGTCGATTTGCAGAACGGCGGGGACCCGACGGAGTATTGGGTCGCAAATGCTAATTTTTTTGCTATTACCAAATACAATCGCAGTTATTTCTATGCCATGTCGGTGGTGGAACTGGGCCGGGCGGTACGTCTGGCAAGGGGCATTTAGGTGCTTTGAACCAACGACTTTGTATCAATTTGTAACACCATTGTCATAAATACTGCTGAGTTCATGCAGTCGTGACAACATCATACTCCCCCGGAGTACCGCAGTTTCCACCAGACAGTTCTCCTAGGAAACTGCGGTATTCACCGATACCCCCTCTCAAGTTGTCATTCCACCACTCAATTCCGAAGCGTGCGGCGGCGCATCGTTAATTGCTTTACACTTAATTTTAAGTAAAAAACAATTATGTTCTTGGTGAGTTTGTGAGAGAATTGCATTGCGGCTATTGTTGCGATGGGACAACGAACTCAATGACAGCCACTGATCTTTATTGCTCTTGAGTACTAAATTAGAAATTAGTTGTATAATTTAGTAGAAACTTTCATATCCTTAAGGACCTGGAAGTTTGCCGCGAGCTCTGACAAACCCCTCATAGGAATAGTGACATCATGACGAACCAAGTCGGTATCGATATGAACAGCGATTCGGAAAACGACGAACTGCTGCAATACAACCCCAATCGCCTGCTCGACACGCTGATCGAGAACCTGCGCCTGAAAAACGACGCAGCGCTGTCGCGCGCCCTGGAAGTCGCGCCGCCGGTGATCTCGAAAATCCGCCACCATCGCCTGCCCGTCGGCGCTTCGCTGCTGATCCGCATGCACGAAGTCTCGGACCTGTCGATCCGCGACCTGCGCTACCTGATGGGCGACCGCCGCGCCAAGTTCCGCATCAGCGACAAGCAGTTCAAGCCGAAGGACAAGGACGCAGGCACGGGCGCCGAGCAATGATGCGATGCACCGGACCGGACGGCGGCCAAGGACGCCGCCGCACCGTCCAATAGCCGGCCTGCCGAGACATCGGACAGCCGGGACAGGGATGCCCTCCGCGTCATTCGCGGGATGGGAGACCCAGCGCCGAAACCCCGCGCCGGGCAATATAAGAAATGAAATCAGGCGGGAAACACACCCGTCGACAAATAACGATCACCGCGGTCGCAGACGATGAACACGATCGTCGCATTCTCGACCGTCTGCGAAATGCGCAAGGCGATTTCGCAGGCGCCGGCCGCGGAAATACCGCAGAAAATACCCTCTTCGGCCGCCAGCCGGCGCGCCATCTGTTCGGCCGCCGCCTGCGACACGCTCTCGACCTGGTCGATGCGCGCCTTGTCGAAGATCTTCGGCATGTACGCTTCCGGCCATTTGCGGATGCCCGGAATCGACGAGCCGTCTTCCGGCTGGGCGCCGATGATGCGGACGCCTTCGTTCTGTTCCTTGAGATAGCGCGACACGCCCATGATCGTGCCCGTGGTGCCCATCGCACTCACGAAGTGGGTGACGCGGCCGTCCGTATCGCGCCAGATTTCCGGGCCCGTGGTCTCGTAGTGGGCGCGCGGATTGTCCTGGTTGCCGAACTGGTCGAGGATGATGCCCTGGCCGTCCCGCTGCATCTGCTCGGCCAGGTCGCGCGCGTATTCCATGCCGCCCGTCTTCGGCGTCAGGATGATCCGGGCGCCGTACGCGGCCATGCTCTGGCGGCGCTCGACCGACAGGTTGTCCGGCATGACCAGCACCATCTTGTAGCCGCGGATCGCGGCCGCCATCGACAGCGCGATGCCCGTGTTGCCGCTCGTCGCCTCGATCAGCGTGTCGCCGGGCTTGATCTGGCCGCGCGCCTCGGCCCCGCGCAGCATCGACATCGCCGCCCGGTCCTTCACGGAACCCGCCGGGTTGTTGCCTTCGAGCTTGCCGAGGATGATGTTGTTGCGGGCCGCCGCTTCCGGCCCGGGGATGCGCACCAGCTGCACCAGCGGTGTATTGCCGATCGTGTCTTCGATGGTCTTGTATGCCATTGCCTACTCTTTGCGAACGCGAAAGTGCCATTCTAATCCGAGTTGGCGCACCGCGTGCGGGCGGGGTCAGGCCGGCCGCGAATCGACCGTCCCACCAAACAAAAACCCCGCTTGCGGCGGGGTTCGGGGTGGCGCACGGTCCGTCAGGCCATCAGGTCATCAGGTGGCCGATTTGGCGGCGTCGTGCTTGGCGTCCGGCTTGGCGCTGGCCTTCGCCGGCTTGGCCATTTTCTCGGCCTTCCCGGTCGGCGCGGCGGCCATCGGCGCGCCGTCCTTCGACTGCCCGTTGACCTGCAGGCCGGCCTTCGACAGCTGGGCGGCGCGCTTGTCGGCGACGCCTTTCACGCGCTTCTGGAAGTCGCTCCAGTCCTTGAACGGACCCGCCTTGGTACGCGCGTCGATGATTGCCTTCGACATGGCCGGGCCAACGCCCTTGACCGAATCCAGCGCGGCGGCGTCGGCCTTGTTGACGTCCACCTGGGCGAACGCAAAGCCCATCGACGCCACCAGCGTGGCGACTGCAAGCATCAGCTTCTTGATCATCTCGTTTTCTCCATGTTCATTGGCTTGGATAGCGGCCGGAAGTGGCCGCCTGTAGCCATAACGGATAGCGGTCGAGATGGGTTGACGGCGCGATTTGCGTCGTCTCAATCACGCGTGGCCGTCATCCTTGCGCCGCTGCGCGAACAATTCGTCGCGGGTGACGGTCGCCGTGCCCAGCTTGCCGACGACGATGCCGCCCGCCCGGTTCGCCGTCGCCAGCGCTTCCGGCAGCGAGACGCCGGCCCCCAGCATGGCGGCCATCGTCGCGATGACGGTGTCGCCGGCGCCGGAAACGTCGAACACTTCGCGCGCGTCCGCGTGGACGTGCAGGACCTCGTCCGCCGTGTACAGGCTCATGCCCTCTTCCGAGCGCGTCAGCAGCAGCGCTTCCAGGCCCAGGTCCGCGCGCAGCTTCTGGGCCTTTTCCGTCAACTGCTCTTCCGTCTTCCAGCTGCCGACGATGCGCTTGAGTTCCGACTTGTTCGGCGTGAGCATCGTGGCGCCCGCGTACGGCGTGAAATCGTCGCCCTTCGGGTCGACCATGACGGTCTTGCCGGCCGCGCGCGCGGCGCGGATCATTTCCGCCACGTCGACCAGGCTGCCCTTGTTGTAGTCGGACAGGACGATCACGTCGTAGTCCGGCAGCAGCGCCTTGTATTGCGTGAGCTTGTCGCGCAGGACCGTTTCCGTCGGCGCGTCCTCGAAGTCGATGCGCACCATTTGCTGCTGGCGGCCGATCACGCGCAGCTTGATGATCGTGGAGATCGCCGCGTCGCGCTTCAGGTAGCTGTGGATGCTCGATTCGCGCAGGATGCGTTCGACGTGGTCGCCCGCCTCGTCGGCGCCGACGACGCCCAGCAGGCCGCAATGCGTGCCCAGGGCCGCCGCGTTGCGCGCGACGTTGGCGGCGCCGCCCAGGCGCTCCTCGCGGCGCTCGATGCGCACGACGGGCACCGGCGCTTCCGGCGAAATGCGCGAGACGTCGCCGAACCAGTAGCGGTCGAGCATGACGTCGCCCACGACGAGCAGGCGCACGGCTTCCAGTTGCGGCGCCTCGGCCTGGCGGTAGCTGTCGGTCGGCAGCAGGCGGCTGGGAATCGTACCGGTCATGCGCGCCTCACTTGCCTGTCAGGACGGAGCGGCCGATGCCGTGGTATTCGATGCCCAGGCCCGTCATCAGCGGCGGCTCGAACAGGTTGCGGCCGTCGATGATCACGGGCTGCTTCAGGCGCGCCTTGATCTGTTCGAAGTCGGGGCTGCGGAACGCCTTCCATTCGGTAACGATCACCAGCGCTTCGGCGCCGGTCAGCGTGTCCATCGGCGCGGTCTTGAAGTCGACGCGGGCCAGTTGGGCTTCGCCCAGGTCCAGCGCGAGCACGCGCTTCGCCTCGTCCATCGCGACGGGATCGTGCACGGCCACGGTGGCACCCCGCTCGATCAGTTCCTGGATCAGCACGCGCGACGGCGCTTCGCGCATGTCGTCCGTGTTCGGCTTGAACGCGAGGCCCCAGACGGCGAATTTCATGCCCGTCAGGTCCGCGCCGAAGCGCTGCACGACCTTGCGGCCCAGCACCTGCTTCTGGCGGTCGTTGACGGCTTCCACGGCGCGCAGGATGAGGAGTTCCTGGTCGTACTGGCGCGCGGTGCGCTCCAGCGCCTGCACATCTTTCGGGAAGCACGAGCCGCCGTAGCCGGCGCCGGCGTACAGGAAGCTGTGGCCGATGCGCGGGTCGGAGCCGATGCCGTGGCGGACGGCTTCGATGTCGGCGCCCACCTGGTCGGCCAGGTTCGCCAGTTCGTTCATGAACGAGATGCGGGTCGCCAGCATCGCGTTCGCCGCGTACTTCGTGAACTCGGCCGAGCGCACGTCCATCCAGTAGACGCGCTCGTGGTTGCGGTTGAACGGCGCGTACAGGAGCTTCATGAGGTCGCGCGCGCGCTGGCCCGCGGGGCTGTCGTCGTGGCCGATGACGATGCGATCCGGACGCATGAAGTCCTCGACGGCGGCGCCTTCCTTCAGGAATTCCGGGTTCGACACGACGGCGAATTCCATGCTTTCCTCGCCGCGCGCGCGCAGTTCCTCGCGCAAGGCCGCGGCGACGCGGTCGGCCGTGCCGACGGGCACCGTGGACTTGTCGACGATGACCTTGTAGCCGTCCATGTGGCGGCCGATGTTGCGGGCGGCGGCCAGCACGTACTGCAGGTCGGCGGAACCGTCTTCGTCCGGCGGGGTGCCGACGGCGATGAACTGCAGCTGGCCATGCGCGACGCTGGCGGCGACGTCGGTCGAGAACTGCAGGCGGCCGGCCGCGCGGTTGCGCGCGACGACTTCTTCCAGGCCCGGCTCGTGGATGGGAATGCCGCCGTTGTTCAGCAGGTCGATCTTGCGTTGGTCGACGTCGAGGCAAAAGACGTCGTTGCCGAGTTCCGCCAGGCAGGCGCCGGTCACGAGGCCGACGTAGCCGGTGCCGATAATCGTAATCTTCATGGTTCGCTTTAGCTTAGTTCATCACGTTCAGTTCTTCGGTGCGGCGCGGCGGATAAGTCTCCCACTTGCTGCACCCCGGGCATTGCCAGTAATACTGGCGCGCCTTGAAACCACAATGGCTGCACTGGTAACGCGCGAGCTTTTGCGTGTATCCGTGCACCAGGTTCTTCACCATCGACAGCTCTTCCCAGACGTTCGCGGGCGCGTCCATCAGGCGCGCTTCCAGCAGTTTGTCGAGACCGAGCAGCGTGGGATTGCGGCGCAGCTCTTCCACCACCAGCTGTTTGGCAGCCTCCACGCCGTTGAGTTCAATGACGGCCTTGAAGACCACCTCGATCAGATCAATCGACGACGCTTCTTCGAGATAGGAGCGCAGCAGGTTCACCCCTTCCTGTGGGCGGCCGACCTTGCGGTAGCCGTCCATCAGCCGCGTGGCGACGAGTGCCGCGTGCGGGACGCTCTGCTGCTCGACGCGGCGCCAGGTCTTGAGCGCGCCTTCGATATCGCCCTCGGCCACGAGCGCGTCGCCGTACAGCATCGTCGCGCGCACGCTCTTGCGGTCGGTCTGCAGGGCCTTGTCCAGCAGCGCCTTCGCTTCGTCCGACTGCATGTGCACGAGGGCGTCCTGCGCCAGTTCGCAATAGAACTGGGCGATCTCCTTGTGGTACGCGCCGGCGCCGGACTCCATCAGGCCTTCGGCGGCGGCGATCGCGCGGCGCCACTCCTTTTCGCGCTGGAAGATCTCCAGCAGCGCGCGGCGCGCCTGCACGCCGTACTGCGTGTCGACGAGCAGGTTGAAGGTTTCCTCGGCGCGGTCCAACAGGCCCGCCTTCAGGTAGTCCATGCCCAATTCGTATTGCGCGTGCACTTGCTGCTCGATCGGCAGGTCGGGACGCGACAGCAGGTTCTGGTGGACGCGGATGGCGCGCTCCGTCTCGCCGCGGCGGCGGAACAGGTTACCGAGCGCGAAATGCATGTCGGCCGTTTCCGGGTCGAGCTTGACGATCTCGATGAACGCGTCGATGGCCTTGTCCGGCTGCTCGTTGAGGAGGAAATTCAGTCCCTTGAAATAGCCGCGCGGGAGGCTGCGCGATTCGGAGACGAGTTGCTTGATGTCGACGCGGGCGGCGATCCACCCGAGGGCAAAAAAGACGGGGATGCCGAGCAGCCACCAGATTTCAAATTCCATATGTTGTTCTTATTGATGATCTTGTATTACGTTCAGCCGGGCTACGTCAGCCGGGCGCCGTCAGCCGCGCGGCGTGACGCCATCCGGCGGCGGCGCGCTGGCGGCGGTGCCGGCCGCGCTTTGCAGGGCCTGGATCGTGTGCTTGTGCTGCGAGCTTTCGCGCCGGTGCCGGAACACGGTCGGCGTCACGGCCAGGATGCCGAGGAAGGCGCCGGCGACGAAAAACGCCAGCAGCATCAACACCAGCGGCCCCCGCACCTCGTAGTTCAGGAAGAAATGCAGGTCGACCTGGTGCGTGTTCTTCAGGGCGAAGCTGAAGAACAGGACGAACAGCAGACATCCGACGATGGTGGAGACGAGTTTCATCAGCAGGTCCCGAGTGGTAAGACGGCAAAGGCGCAGTGTCGCATATTTGAAACGATATTCCTAGGACGGCCACCCCGGCCGTTGTGCCCATGCGGCGTGATTATACGTGGGTTGCCCGACCGGCATCAGCCAAGCAACGCCCCGTTACATCTTCAAAATTCGGGGTCAGAGCACATTAGGTCGTGAATTCGGGGTCAGAGCACTTTTTCGCGCATGAGCTTTAAAGCAAGTTTTCGCACTGGCCGATGCGGACCGGCCCGCGTCGAACGGTCAACATCGCATGAAACCGGGTTGTTGCTGCGCCCGGCCAATTGATCCGAAATTTGCTTTGACCCCGAATTTATGCTCTGACCCCGAATTTATGCTTTGACCCCGAATTTATGCTCTGACCCCGAATTTCGAATTTACGAAAAAAAACGGCGTCCTTGCGGACGCCGTTTCGTGAGTCTGTCGCAGACGAATCAGTCTTCGATGATCGGTTGCCCCACCATCGCGTCGACCCGTTCGCGCAACTGCTTGCCCGGTTTGAAGTGGGGCACCCGTTTTTCGGGCACCATCACCTTGTCGCCGGACTTCGGGTTGCGGCCGATGCGGGGCGGCCGGCTGTTCAGGGCAAAGCTGCCGAAACCGCGGATCTCGATGCGCTGGCCGCTCGCGAGCGCGCCGGTCATCGCATCGAGGATGGTCTTGACGGCAAACTCGGCGTCTTTTGCCACCAGCTGAGAATAACGCTCGGCCAGGCGGTTGATCAGCTCGGACTTGGTCATCTGCTTAGCTTCCGAAAAGGATTAGCCTTTACTCAGTTCTTATTATCGAACTTGGCCTTCAGCAACGCGCCCAGCGACGTGGTGCCGGTTGCTGCGCTGTTGTCCGAAGCCAGCTTCTGCATGGCTTCCTGGGTGTCGGCGTTGTCCTTGGCCTTGATCGACAGCTGGATGCTGCGTGCCTTGCGGTCGATGTTGATGACCAGGGCCTCGACCTTGTCGCCCACTTTCAGGTGGGTGCCGGCATCTTCCACGCGGTCGCGCGAGATTTCCGAAGCGCGCAGGTAGCCTTCGACTTCGTCGTTCAGCTGGATCACGGCGCCTTTCGGCTCGACCGACTTCACGGTGCCGGTGACCAGGGTGCCCTTGTCGTTCAGCGAAGCGAAGTTGTTGAACGGGTCGCCTTCCAGCTGCTTGACGCCCAGCGAGACACGCTCGCGCTCGACGTCGATCGCCAGCACGACGGCTTCCAGTTCGTCGCCCTTCTTGAACTTGCGCACGGCTTCTTCGCCGGCTTCCGTCCACGACAGGTCGGACAGGTGCACCAGGCCGTCGATGTTGCCCGGCAGGCCGATGAACACGCCGAAGTCGGTGATCGACTTGATCAGGCCCTTGACCTTGTCGCCCTTCTTGTGGGTCATGCCGAAGTCGTCCCACGGATTCGCCTTGCACTGCTTCATGCCCAGCGAGATACGACGACGCTCTTCGTCGATTTCCAGGACCATGACTTCGACTTCGTCGCCCAGCTGGACAACCTTGTTCGGAGCCACGTTCTTGTTGGTCCAGTCCATCTCGGACACGTGCACCAGGCCTTCGATGCCCTGCTCGACTTCCACGAACGCACCGTAGTCGGTCAGGTTCGTGACCTTGCCGAACAGGCGGGTGCCTTGCGGGTAGCGACGCGACAGGCCGGTCCACGGATCGTCGCCCAGTTGCTTGACGCCCAGCGAGACGCGGTTCTTTTCCTGATCGTACTTGAGGACCTTGGCGGTGATCTCTTGGCCAACCGACAGCACTTCCGACGGGTGACGCACACGACGCCATGCCAGGTCGGTGATGTGCAGCAGGCCGTCGATGCCGCCCAGGTCGACGAACGCACCGTAGTCGGTGATGTTCTTGACGACGCCGGTGACGACGGTGCCTTCCTTCAGCGTTTCCATCAGCTTCGCACGCTCTTCGCCCATCGATGCTTCGATGACGGCGCGACGCGACAGCACGACGTTGTTACGCTTGCGGTCCAGCTTGATGACCTTGAATTCCAGGGTCTTGCCTTCGAACGGGGTCGTGTCCTTGACCGGACGGGTGTCGACCAGCGAACCCGGCAGGAATGCGCGGATGCCGTTGGTCAGGACGGTCAGGCCGCCCTTCACTTTGCCGTTCACGGTACCGGTGACGATCTCGCCCGATTCCATTGCTTTTTCCAGAGCCAGCCACGATGCCAGGCGCTTGGCCTTGTCGCGCGACAGGATGGTATCGCCGAAACCGTTTTCCAGCGATTCGATGGCCACGGAAACGAAGTCACCCACGTTGACTTCCAGTTCGCCCTGGTCATTCTTGAATTCTTCGATGGGGATGAAAGCTTCCGACTTCAGGCCGGCGTTGACGATCACGAAGTTGTGATCCAGGCGCACGACTTCGGCGGAGATGACTTCGCCCGAACGCATGTCTTGACGGGCCAGCGACTCTTCGAAGAGTGCTGCGAAGCTTTCCATACCGGTATCTTGATTTGCTGCAGTAGCCATAAGTTTTGAGATGTTAGCCAGCAGACCGGCCATATGCGATCTGAACTGGGTCAAGTTGAACCACACCCGCGGCAACACGCCCCGGGCACCAAAAAACGCCGCTCGCACGGCGCCAACACAGTCCCCACGACGTCGGGGAGAAATTCTTGTTCAGGAGTGCGCGTACCAGGCCAGCACCTGTTCGACGGCTTTGTCGGCCGTCATCTGCGACGTGTCGAGGATGTGCGCCCCCTCTGCCGGCACCAGCGGCGCCACGGCGCGCTGGGTGTCGCGCGCGTCGCGGGCCTGCAAATCCGCCAGCAGATCGTCCATATTAGCAGAAAATCCTTTGTCAATCAATTGCTTATACCGACGTTGCGCACGTGCCTCAACGCTTGCTGTCAAGAACACTTTCAGCTGTGCGCCGGGAAAGATCACGGTGCCCATATCGCGGCCATCGGCCACCAGGCCGGGCGTCTCGCGAAAGCTCAGTTGCAAGCCGTACAACGCCTGGCGCACGGCCGGCAGCGCGGCGATCTTCGATGCGGTATTGCCGACATCCTCGGCGCGGATGGCGTTGCCCACCTCTTCCGTCCCGAGATAGATGTGGCCGCCGTTGAAGCGGACGTTCAGGTGTTCGGCCACCTTGGCCAGCGCGTGCTCGTCGCGCATGTCGGTCCCGCGGCGCAGCGCGGACAGCGCGGTGAGGCGGTACAGCGCGCCGGAATCCAGCAGGTGGAAGCCCAGGCGGTCGGCGACCTTTTGGGCCACCGTGCCCTTGCCCGAGGCGGTCGGGCCGTCAATCGTAATGACGGGAATATTCGTGTTCGGCATGTAGGTGTGTGATGTCAGGATTACCCCGTCAGGATAAAGTGTCCTGGGCGATTCCGGAAAACGTTTCGAAATAATCCGGGAACGTCTTGGCTACGCACTTCGGATCGTTGATGCGCATGGCGTTCCCGCGCCGCGCCGCGCCATCGAGCGAGGCGAGCGAGAAGCACATCGCCATCCGGTGATCGTCGTAGGTGTCGATGGTGGCCGGCGACAGCGTCTCCGGCGGCGTCACGCGGATATAGTCCGGGCCCTCTTCCACCGTCGCGCCGACCTTGCGCAGCTCCGTCGCCATCGCGGCCAGGCGGTCCGTTTCCTTCACGCGCCAGCTGGCGATGTTGCGCAGGGTGCTCGTGCCGTCCGCGTACAGCGCGGCGACGGCGATCGTCATCGCGGCGTCCGGGATGTGGTTGAAGTCCGCGTCGATGGCTTTCAACACGCCGTTCGACTTGGCCTCGATCCAGTTGTCGCCCTTGGTGATCGTGGCGCCCATCAACTCGAGCGCATCGGCGAAGCGCACGTCGCCCTGGATCGACTCCTTGCCCACGCCTTCCACGCGCACCGGACCGCCGGCGATGGCGCCCGCGGCCAGGAAGTACGACGCCGACGACGCATCGCCCTCGACGTGGATGCTGCCCGGGCTGCGGTACGTCTGGCCCGGCTGCACGGTGAACGACGCCCAGCCGTCCTGGCCGACCGTCACGCCGAAGCGGCGCATCAGGTTCAGGGTGATCTCGATGTACGGCTTGGAAATCAGCTCGCCCACGACCTCGATCGTCACCGGCTGCGTCTGCGCCATCAACGGCGCGGCCATCAGCAGCGCGGTGAGGAACTGGCTCGACACGTTGCCGCGCACGGCGATGCGGTCCGGCTGCACGTGCCCCTTGCGGATGTGCAGCGGCGGATAGCCCGGATTGCCCGTGTATTCGATGCTGGCGCCGACGGCGTTCAGCGCGTCGACCAGGTCGCCGATCGGACGCTCGTGCATGCGCTCGACGCCGTGCAGCGTGTAGTCGCCGCCGATCACGGCCAGCGCCGCCGTCAGCGGACGGATCGCGGTGCCCGCATTCCCCATGAACAGGTCGGCCTGGCCGACGGGCAGCTTGCCGGCGGCGCCGTGCACGACGTGCGTGCGGTCGTCGATCTGCTCCCACTGGATGCCCAGCTTGCGCAGGGCGTCCAGCATGACGGACGTGTCGTCCGATGCGAGCAGGTCGTGGATGGTCGTCGTGCCTTCGGACAGCGCGGCCAGCAGCAAGGTGCGGTTGGAGATACTCTTCGACCCCGGCAGGCGTACGGTGCCCTGCACGCGCATCACGGGTTCGAGGTCGATGTGCTGGGGATAGATTTTAGCTTGTGTCATTTTCCAGATTCCTGATCGGGGGCCGGCGGCTTTTCCGCGGTTTCGATCGCTTCGATCCACGCACGGCGGGCGCGCTGGGCGTTGGCGTAGGTCGCCTCCAGCGCGGCCCCGTCGCCGGCGGCGAGCCGCGCGCGAAGGTGAGTCAATTGGGCCAGATACGCATCGAGTTCGCCGAGCAGCGCGTCGCGGTTCGCGAGGCTGATGTCGCGCCACATTTCCGGCGACGAGCCCGCGATGCGGGTGAAATCGCGGAAGCCGCTGGCGGCGTACTGGAACAGCAAATCCGCGTGCGGCTTGGCGGCGATGTCGTCGACGAGCGCGTACGCGAGCAGGTGCGGCAGGTGGCTGACGGCCGCGAACACCTTGTCGTGTTCCTGCGGCGTGAGCATGTGGATGACGGCGCCGCACGTGCGCCACGCGGCCGCCACTTTGTCGATGGCGTCCGGCGCGTTTTCCGGCAGCGGCGCCAGCACGGTTTTCTTGCCGCGGTACAGGTCGGGGATCGCCGCGTCCGGGCCGTTCGATTCGCGCCCGGCGATCGGGTGGCCCGGCACGAACTGCTTGACGCGGTCGCCCAGCGCCGCGCGCGCGGCCGCCACGACGTCGGACTTGGTGCTGCCCGCGTCCGTGACGATCGTCTGCGGCTCCAGGTACGGCAGGAGCGACGCGAGAATGGGGCCGGTCTGCGCGACCGGGGCCGCCAGCAGCACGAGGTCCGCGCCGCGCAGCGCCTCCTGCGGCGAGGCGGCCGCCTCGTCGATGATCCCGAGCTCACGCGCGCGCGCCAGCGCCTGCGCGGACCGCCCGAGGCCCACGACGCGATCCACGGCACCGGCCGCCTTCAGCCCCAGCGCGAACGAGCCGCCGATCAGGCCGACGCCGACGATGACGACTTTCGTAAACATCAGGCGAGCGCGCGCTTGAGCGCTTCGACGAAGCGGGCATTCTCTTCCGGCAGGCCGATCGAAATGCGCAGCCATTGCGGCAAGCCGTACGCGCCGACCGGGCGCACGATCACGCCCTGCTTCAGCAGCGCCAGGTTCACGCGCGCGCCGGCGCCGTCGTCGTCGCCCACTTTCACGAGCACGAAGTTGCCGTACGACGGGACGTATTCCAGGCCCAGTTCTTCGAACGCCGCCGTCAGCTGCTTGTAGCCGGCGCGGTTGTTCTCGAAACCCTTCTGCAGGAAGGCCTTGTCGTTCAGCGCCGCGATGGCGGCGGCCTGCGCGAGCGAGTTCACGTTGAACGGTTGGCGGATACGGTTCATCAGGTCCGTCACGGCCGGCTGGGCGATGGCGAAACCGACGCGCAGGCCCGCCAGGCCATACGCTTTGGAGAACGTGCGCGAGACGATCAGGTTCGGGTATTTACGGACCCACTGCGTCGATTCGAACTGGTCCTTCGGTTCCAGGTATTCGTTGTAGGCCTCGTCCAGCACGACAACGACGGACGCCGGCACCTTGGCCAGGAACGCTTCGATTTCGGCAGCCGGGATGAACGTGCCGGTCGGATTGTTCGGGTTGGCGATGTAGACGAGGCGCGTGTCGGCATCGATCGCGGCCGCCATCGCATCGAGGTCGTGGCCATGATTCTTGGCCGAAACGACGATGCCGCGCGCGCCGACGCCCTGCGTGGCCAGCGCGTACACGGCGAACGAGTACTGCGCGTAGACGACGGCCTGGTCCTTCTGCACGAACGCGTGCGCGGCGATTTCCAGGATATCGTTGGAGCCGTTGCCGAGCGTGATCCAGTCGGCCGGCACGTCGTAGCGCTTGGCCAGCGCGGCCTTCAGCTCGAAGCCGTTGGCGTCCGGGTAGCGGCCGAGTTCCGCGGCCGCGGCGGCCATCGCGGCCTTGGCCGATTCCGGCACGCCGAACGGGTTTTCGTTGGAGGCCAGCTTGACGATATTGGCTTCATCGAGGCCGAACTCGCGGGCGACTTCGGAAATGGGTTTGCCGGCCTGGTAGGGGGCGATGGCACGGACGTAGTCTGGACCGAATTGCGACATGGGATTCTCTTGGCTTTGGTGAGGATGGTTCAGAGGCCGACGGGATACGATCCCAATACCTTGAAGAAGGCGGCGTTGTCCTTGAGTTCTTCGAGCGCGCGGCCGACGGCGGCATCGGCGATGTGGCCCTCGACGTCGACATAGAAGTAGTACTCCCACGTGCCGATGCGCGCGGGACGCGACTCGAAGCGCGTCATCGACACGCCGTGCTTCGCGAGCGGCGCGAGCAGGCTGTAGACGGCGCCGGCCTTGTTCGGCACCGCCAGCACGATCGACGTGCGATCCTTGCCGGACGGGCCCGTGGCCTGGCTGCCGATGATCAGGAAACGGGTGCGGTTGTGCGGATCGTCCTGGATGTGCGCCTGCACCACGCCCAGCTTGTACTGTTCGCCGGCCATCTCGCTGGCGATCGCGGCGACGGTCGGGTCCTGGCTCGCCAGCACCGCGGCTTCCGCGTTCGACGCGACGGCGCGCCGTTCGATGCCCGGATGGTGCAGGTTGAGCCACACCTGGCACTGGGCCAGCGCCTGCGAATGGGCGCACACGACCTTCACGCCTTCCATCGTGCCCGTCTTCGTCATGAGGCTGTGGTGCACGGGGATCGACACTTCGCCGCTGATGATGGTCGTCGTCGCGAGCATCAGGTCGAGCGTGCGGTTGATGGCGCCCTCGGACGAATTCTCGACGGGGACAACGCCGTAGTCAGCCGTGCCGGCCTCGGTGGCGCGGAACACTTCATCGATCGACACGCAGGGCAGGCCTTCGACGGCGCTGCCGAAATGCTGGAACGCGGCCTCCTGGGTGAACGTGCCGGTCGGGCCGAGGTAGGCGACCGTCACGCGTTTTTCCAGCGCGCGGCAGGACGACATGATCTCGCGGAAGATGGTCTGCACGTCCTGGTTCTTCAGCGGACCGGGATTGCGCTCGGCCACGCTGCGCAGCACCTGCGCTTCGCGCTCGGGGCGGAACACGGGGGCGTTCGTCTCGGCCTTGACGTGGCCGACTTCCTGCGCGACCTTGCCGCGGCGCGAAAGGAGTTCGAGGATTTGCGCGTCGATCGCATCGATCTGTTCGCGCAGGGGTTTCAGTTTGTCTGTCATTGTCTGCTCATTGGGTGCGGTTCACGGCCCGAAAAAACGGAATGGCTGCCGTAGGGTGGGCACCCCGTGCCCACCTTTGCTCGGCAGCATGGTGGGCGCGGAGCGCCCACCCTACGGTCCGGTCAAGGGCACAACCGGGTGCGCATCAGCGCCCCGCGAACTCGTTCAAATAATCGACCAGGGCTTGCACGCCCTCGATCGGCATCGCGTTGTAGATCGATGCCCGCATACCGCCGACGGACTTGTGGCCCTTCAGTTGCAGCAGGCCGCGCGCTTTGGCGCCGGCCAGGAATTGTTCGTTCAACGACTCATCGCGCAGGTAGAACGGTACGTTCATGCGCGAGCGATATTCGGGCGCCACACGATTCTGGTAAAAATCGTCGGCGTCCAGCGCCGCGTACAGCAGGCGCGCTTTTTCGATGTTGCAGCGTTCCATCTCGGCCACGCCGCCCAGTTTTTTCAGGTGCGCGAACACGAGGCCCGCGATATAGATCGCATACGTCGGCGGCGTGTTCAGCATCGAGTCGGCGTCGGCCACGGCGCGCCAGTTGAACACGCCGGGGCAGATCGGCAGCGCGTAGTCGAGCAGGTCGTCGCGCACGATGGTGATCGTCAGGCCCGCCGGGCCGATGTTCTTTTGCGCGCCGGCGAAGATCACGCCGTATTTCGACACGTCGATGGTGCGCGACAGGATGTGCGACGACATGTCGACGACGAGCGGCGTGTCGCCCTGCACGGTGGGCACGTAGCCGATCTCGACGCCGTCGATGGTCTCGTTGGTGCACACGTGCAGGTAGGCGGCGTCGGCGCTCAGCTTCCACGTTTCCTGCGGCGGCACGGTGGTGAAGCGGCTCGCCTCGCCGGATGCGGCAACGTTCACGTTCGCATAGCGCCGCGCTTCCTTGAGCGACTTGCCCGACCACGAACCGGTGTGGACGAAGTCGATCGTGGCCGGCTGGGGTTTGCGGCCCACCATGTTCAGCGGAATGATGGCGTTCTGGCCGAGGCCGCCGCCCTGCATGAACAGGACCTTGTAGTTGGCCGGCACGCCCAGCAGTTCGCGCAGGTCGGCTTCGGCCTGCTGCGCGATCGAGATGAATTCGGGGCCGCGGTGGCTCATCTCCATCACGGACATGCCGCTGCCGTGCCAGTCCAGCATCTCGTCGGCGGCCTGGCGCAGGACTTCCTTCGGCAGGACGGCCGGGCCGGCGGAGAAGTTATAAACCTGGGTGGCGGCGAGAGATTGATTCACGAATATCCTTGAATGAGTGCGGGTGCGGCGGCGTGCGTTCCCGTCATGACAATGCGGGTTCCTCGATTTTCGCACGAAACTTGCAAAAAATCCTCTACCACTGCCATTTCGCGGCCCGGTGCCACATTGCGGAAAGACCACCGCCCGAAAAAGTGCTCCGACCCCGAATTGCGGGAATAAAAAAGCCGCCGGTGCTGGCGCGCGGCGGCTTTTCGGCGGAGGGAACCCGGCTTATTCCGGTGCCGGCTCCAGCTCGGTTTCCTCGAGATCGGTCTCGACGACGCGCTGCAGGCCGGACAGCCTGGTGCCGTCTTCCACAGCGATCAGCGTGACGCCCTGGGTGGCGCGGCCCATCTCGCGGATCTCGGCCACGCGGGTGCGGATCAGCACGCCGCCGGTCGTGATCAGCATGATCTCGTCCGTCTCGTCGACCAGCGTCGCGGCGACGACCTTGCCGTTGCGCTCGGACGTCTGGATCGCGATCATGCCCTTCGTGCCGCGGCCGTGGCGCGTGTATTCCGTGATCGGGGTGCGCTTGCCGAAGCCGTTTTCCGTCGCGGTCAGCACGGACTGCTGCTCGTTCTCGGCGACCAGCAGCGCGATCACGTTCTGGCCCTCTTCCAGGTTCATGCCGCGCACGCCGCGCGCGGTGCGGCCCATCGGGCGCACGTCGTTCTCGTCGAAGCGCACGGCCTTGCCGGCGTCGGAGAACAGCATCACGTCGTGCTTGCCGTCCGTGAGGGCGGCGCCGATCAGGAAGTCGCCCTCGTCCAGGTCGACGGCGATGATGCCGGCCTTGCGCGGATTCGAAAAATCGCGCAACGGCGTCTTCTTGACCGTGCCGAGGCTCGTCGACATGAAGACGTAGTGATCTTCCGGGAACGTCGAGTTCTCGCCCGACAGCGGCAGGATCACGGTGATCTTCTCGCCGTCCTGCAGCGGGAACATGTTGACGATCGGCTTGCCGCGCGAGTTGCGCGAACCTTGCGGCACTTCCCACACCTTCAGCCAGTACATCCGGCCGCGGTTGCTGAAGCACAGCATGTAGTCGTGCGTGTTGGCGATGAACAGCTGGTCGATCCAGTCCTCGTCCTTCGTCGCCATCGCCTGCTTGCCGCGGCCGCCGCGCTTCTGCGCGCGGTATTCGGAAATCGGCTGCGATTTCATGTAGCCCGTGTGCGACAAGGTCACGACCATGTCCTGCGGCGTGATCAGGTCTTCCGTCTCCAGGTCGGAGGCGTTGTGCTCGATGGCGGAGCGGCGCGTGTCCTTGCCGTTTTCCGCGTAGTCGGATTTGATCTGCGCCATCTCGTCGACGATGATGCTCGTGACGCGCTCCGGGCGGGCCAGGATGTCGAGCAGGTCGGCGATGTGCAGCATCACGTCCTTGTACTCGTTGACGATCTTGTCCTGCTCCAGGCCGGTCAGACGCTGCAAGCGCATCTGCAGGATTTCCTGGGCCTGCTCGTCCGACAGCTTGTACAGGCCGTCCTGCTGCATGCCGTAGTGCTTCGGCAGGTGCTCGGGACGGAACGCCTCGATGCCGCCGGCGGCGCCCGTCTCCGTGCGCATCAGCATTTCGCGCACGAGGGACGAATCCCACGCGCGCGCCATCAGTTCCGTCTTCGCGACCGGCGGCGTCGGCGCGGCCTTGATGATCGCGATGAAGTCGTCGATGTTCGCCAGCGCGACCGCGAGACCTTCCAGCATGTGGCCGCGTTCGCGCGCCTTGCGCAGTTCGAACACGGTGCGGCGCGTGACCACTTCGCGGCGGTGCGACAGGAAGCACTCCAGCATCTGCTTGAGGTTCAGCAGCTTGGGCTGGCCGTTGACGAGGGCCACCATGTTCATGCCGAACGTGTCCTGCAGCTGGGTCTGCTTGTACAGGTTGTTCAGCACGACTTCCGGCACTTCGCCGCGCTTCAGTTCGATGACGACGCGCATGCCCGATTTGTCGGACTCGTCGCGGATGTCGGAAATGCCTTCCAGCTTCTTGTCGCGCACGTTTTCGGCGATGCGCTCCAGCAGCGATTTCTTGTTGACCTGGTACGGCAGCTCGTCGACGATGATCGCGATGCGGCCGCCGTCCTTGCCGTATTCCTCGAAGTGGGTCTTGGCGCGCATGACGACGCGGCCGCGGCCCGTGCGATAGCCGTCGCGCACGCCCGAGACGCCATAGATGATGCCGGCCGTCGGGAAGTCCGGCGCCGGGATCAGCTCAATCAGTTCGTCGATCGTGCAATCCGGATTCCTCAGCACGTGCATTGCGCCGTTGATCACTTCGGACAGGTTGTGCGGCGGGATGTTCGTCGCCATGCCGACCGCGATGCCGGACGAGCCGTTGATCAGCAGGTTCGGGATCTTCGTCGGCAGGACGGTCGGCTCTTTTTCCTTGCCGTCGTAGTTGGGCTGGAAGTCGACGGTGTCCTTGTCGATGTCGGCCAGCAGTTCGTTCGATATCTTGTCCAGGCGGCACTCGGTGTAACGCATCGCCGCGGCGGAGTCGCCGTCGATGGAACCGAAGTTGCCCTGCCCGTCCACGAGCGTGTAGCGCAGCGAGAAGTCCTGGGCCATGCGGACCAGCGTGTCGTAGATCGACGCGTCGCCGTGCGGGTGGTACTTACCCATCGTGTCGCCGACCACGCGCGCGCACTTCAGGTAAGGCCGGTTCCAGACGTTGTTCATTTCGTGCATCGCGTACAGCACGCGGCGGTGCACGGGTTTCAAGCCGTCGCGCACATCCGGCAGAGCACGGCCCACGATCACGCTCATCGCGTAATCGAGGTAGCTCTTGCGCATCTCTTCTTCCAGGGAAATTGGAACTGTTTCTTTTGCGAATTGATCCATTGTGCGGGTCGGCGCCTTCAGGCTGATCTGTTGAATTCCAAGCCCATGATTTTACCACGGCCGACCTGCCAGCAACGCATTTCGGCCGCCAGCGAAGGCGATAGCAAACTGGCACAATTAGCGCATTGACACATTCCTGTCATAAACGTTCGTCAAGCTTCGATACGCTTGTCGACACCTTGTTGCGCAGAAACAACGCGACAAATAGCATGCAAGGCAATTGGTCGACCACGGTTCGTGCGGATGTGGCGTATGTGGCAAAATGGCCGAGACGTTAATTGCTTGTTTCACAATGCGGAACTGACATGTTGTCTCGAGTGTTAATCTTATACTCACGTCTTATTGCCCCTGAGCAGTTTCGCTGCTAGAAGATTTTACCGAAAGGAAGAAAAAATATGAATAAATTGGCAACCCTCGTATTCGCTGCCACGGCCGCGATGGCGGGCAGCGCATCCGCGCAAAGCGCACCTCCGTATGCGCCGCTGACCACCGATATTCACGCTCGCACGCCGTACAGCGCTTACGTGCAGGATGCCCGTGGTGTCATCGCCCGCGATCCGTTCGGCCTGTGCTGGCGCACCGGCTACTGGACCCCGGCCGACGCGGTCCCGGGCTGCGACGCGCCGCTGTGCGTGCCGCCGGAACACCTGGAAAACGGCAAGTGCGTCGCACCGCCGCCTCCGCCGGTCGCCGCTCCGGCACCTGCCGCCCCGGCTCCGGCCCCAGCACCGGCTCCGGTCCCGACCTCGGAAAAAGTGAGCTACTCGGCTGACGCCTTCTTCGACTTCGACAAAGCCGTGCTGAAGCCGGCCGGCAAGGCATCGCTGGACGACCTCGTCACGAAGCTGAAAGACATCAACCTGGAAGTCATCATCGCCGTCGGCCACACCGACTCGGTGGGCACCGATGCCTACAACCAGAAGCTGTCCGTGCGCCGCGCCGACGCCGTCAAGGCTTATCTGCAGAGCAAGGGCGTCGATGCAAAACGCGTCTACACCGAAGGCAAGGGCGAGAAACAGCCGGTCGCCGACAACAAGACCGCCGCCGGCCGTGCGAAGAACCGCCGCGTGGAAATCGAAGTCGTCGGTACCCGCAGCAGCCAGCAGCAGTAATTCTTAATTCTGCTTGACGCCTGGACAACCCCGCTTCGGCGGGGTTTTTTTATGTCTCACCGGCATGTGTTTTTTTTCGCGACCCCATCCGTGCCGGCTACCCATTTCCGCTATCATTCCGTCCTATGACTACGATGACCAACGCCGATCCCTTAGAGATCCAGAAGTTCAGTGAACTGGCCCACCGCTGGTGGGACCCGACGTCCGAATTCCGTCCGCTGCACGACATCAACCCGTTGCGCCTGGAATGGATCAACGCGCGCGTGCCGCTGGCCGGCAAGAACGTCATCGACATCGGCTGCGGCGGCGGCATCCTGGCCGAATCGATGGCGCGCAAGGGCGCCAAGGTCACGGGCATCGACCTGTCCAAGAAAGCCCTCAAGGTGGCCGACCTGCACAGCCTGGAATCGGGCGTGGAAGTGCGTTACAAATTGATCGCGGCCGAGGACATGGCCGCGGAAGAGCCCGGCCAATTCGACGTCGTGACCTGCATGGAGATGCTGGAGCACGTCCCCGACCCGGCCGCCATCGTGCGCGCCGCCGCGACGCTCGTGAAACCGGGCGGCCGCGTGTTCTTCTCGACCCTGAACCGCAACGTCAAATCGTATCTGTTCGCCGTCGTCGGCGCCGAATACGTGCTGCGCATGCTGCCGCGCGGCACCCACGACTATGCCAAATTCATCACGCCGGCCGAACTGTCGAATTTCGTGCGCGACGCCGGCCTCATCGTCGACGGGCTGAAGGGCCTCACGTACAACCCGTTGACCAAGATCTACTCGCTGAACCAGGACACCGGTGTCAACTACATGGTCGCCTGCAGTAAACCGATGTAATAAAGCGCTTTAAATACCGACTCATGACCTTTTCTTCCGCCCTGCCCGCGCCGCGCGCCGTCCTGTTCGACCTCGACGGCACGCTGGCCGACACCGCGCCCGACCTCGCGGCCGCCGTCAACCGGATGCGCACCGAGCGCGGCCTGGAACCGACGCCGTACGCCCTGCTGCGCCCGACCGCCTCGGCCGGCGCGCGCGGCATGATCGGCGCCGCCTTCGGCCTCGCACCGGGCGACGAGGGCTACGAAGCCCTGCGCGTGGAATGGTTCGAGCGCTACCAGTCGGCGATGGCCGTGCACAGCACGCTGTTCGACGGCATTCCCGACCTGCTGGACGGCCTCAAAGCGGCCGGCATGGCCTGGGGCATCGTCACCAACAAACCGGCACGCTTCACCGATCCGCTCGTGCCGCTGATCGGCCTGGCGCACGCGGACTGCGTGGTCTCGGGCGATACGACGCCGCACGCGAAGCCGCACCCGGCCCCGCTGCTGGAAGCGGCCCGCCGCCTGGACATCGATCCCGCGCACTGCTGGTACGTGGGGGACGATTTGCGCGACATCGAAGCGGGCCGCGCGGCAGGCATGGTCACCGTCGCGTGCAATTGGGGCTATTGCGGCGCCATCGATCCGACGACCTGGGGCGCCGATGTCCAGCTCGACACGCCGCGCCACCTGCTGCAGGTGTTGCGCGATCTGGCGGACCCGGCCGGGGCTGCGAAAGCGGCGGCCTGATTCGCCTGTCTACGTGCCGCGTCCCGCCTGCCACGTCGGGCGGCGGCGCGCTGCCTCCCCTCTTCTCTTCTACGTCGCGCCCCGTCATCGATGCTGGCGGCTGCGCTTCTTGTTCCGAGCTACGTCGTCGGTTAGTTGCAAACTTCGATCCAGAGCCGTCGTCTTCGTTGGACCACTGGAACTCGGCACTTACATATCTTTACGATTGATACAGTGAATCGTCTATCTCTCCACAATGCCCCCGAGTAATCTACAACCACACGACAACAACTCCTCAGGAGCAGACAAAATGGAAACGCTCAAGACCGCCACCTCCCGCATCCACCCGCTGATGGCTGCTGCCGCAGTGTCCGTCATCGTCGTCAGCCTGGCCGGCGCGGCCGCGATCACCGGCCTCCTGCCGAGCTCGCACAGCGCCCCCGACGCAGGCGCCAACACGGCCCAGACCGGCGCACCGGCAAGCGCATTGCCGATGGCAGCCGAAACGCCGCAAGGTGCCCAGCCGGTGCAAGGCGCCTTCGCGCAGCCGGTCGTTGCGAGTGCCCAACCGGCACCGACCGTGATCAAGGAAACCGTGATCCGCGAAGTGCCTGCGAAACCTGCTCCGCATCACACGGTGCACCACACGAGCTACGCGCAGAACGATGCGCCGGCCTATCGTGAACCGGCACCGCGTCCGGCACCGCAGCCGAACTACGTCGCCATCGGCACCGGCGCCGTCGTCGGCGGCCTGCTGGGCAACCAGGTCGGCAGCGGCAACGGCCGCAAACTCGCGACTGTCGCCGGCATCATCGGCGGCGGCATGCTGGGCAACCAGATCGCCAACCAGAACCAGGGCCGTTAAACACGCCAGACCTTGATTCTCCGCACCTCGCACCCATATCGGGTGTGAGGGCGCGTCAAGGGCTCTCCGCTCACCGGCCGATTGCGGTACAATGAGCGTTCTCTTTCTGGGGGCGACCTGGTTTCGACGTGGGTTGCAAAGCAGAACAGGGCATACCGAGGACTGGTTACCTCGTAAATACATCCAGAAATCAATAACTGCAAACGATAACTCGTACGCACTCGCAGCCTAATCGCTGCTAGCTCTACACCACCTCGCCTCTGGGGTGTGCCGCAAGGCAAGTAGAGTCATTTACAGAGGCTAGGACTCAACCGGGTTACTTGGTTGCTTCCGAAATTTAAGGTAACTCGCTTGGTTGCAGGGTGCACGTCCCCGTCAGCCAGGTTAAATTAAAAGACAGTGCTAAGTATGTAGAACTGTCTGTAGAGTGCTTGCGGACGAGGGTTCGATTCCCTCCGCCTCCACCAGTATTCCGATAAGCCGCTGATTCGTCAGCGGCTTTTCCTTTTTCAGCACGTGCGATCTGGCTTGGTGCCCCAACCGAGCGCCCCAAGACAGGTCAGACATTGCCATCAGAGTCGCATCATCGCTACATCGAAACAAGTTCGGAATCCTCTACTTCCGCATGGCAGTACCCCAGACCTCCGGCACCGCTTCGCCTCCAAAGAAATCTACCGCAGCCTGCGTACCGCCAGCATCAAGGAGGCTACGGCCGCGGCGCAAACGCTCTTAATCGCTCTCAAACGAGCGTTCACAGAAATTAGGCCACAACTCATGTCCGACCAGAAAGAAACGCCTACAGCCCCGCTAATTACTCTGGATGACGTGCTCGCCAGGGCACGCAAAGACCTGTACTGCGCGCACGCATTGATGAGCTTGAACAGACGGTTGACGGTCTGCAGGACACCCAACACGCCGACCACCGGCGACATCAGGAAACATTCACGATCGTCACGAAGGCTGCAGTTCGGCCGCCGAAGAAGCCCTCCCCTCTGTTCTCGCAACTGGGCAGGGACTATGAGCGCGATCGGCACGCAGGAAATAAATGGACGCCCGCCACGCACAGCGAGAACATAGCGATATACAAGATATTCATTGATATCGTTGGCGACCCTCCACTTGATGACATCGACGAACAGCAGGCGTTAACCTTCATCGAAACGCTCAAGAAGCTGCCCGCGAATATGAACAAGATGTCTGCGTACAGGGGCAAAACCACCGCAGAAATCATCGAGCTAAACCCGCCGCCGATCAGTACCGAGACGTTCAACAGGTACGTCGAGCGGATCAGCGGTCTGTTCAAATTTGCGATCTCGAAGCGAAAGTACGCCCTGCGGTACAACCCGTTTAGTGGGCGCGGCTTGGACGATAGCAAGACGAAGAAGCGCGAACCGTTCACGGTCGAGGAACTGACAAAGATCTTCGGGGCGGCTGAACACGCTCAACGCAAACACAAAAGCACGTACGCGTATTGGCTCCCAATAATGGGGCTGTTTGCCGGCGCACGGCCGAATGAGCTTTGCCAGCGCCACCTGTCCGACTTTGAGGTCACTGACGGCGTCCGTTACATCAACATTAGGGACGAAGAAGATTTTCAGCGGGTCAAGAACAATAACGTCTGCCGCCAGGTCCCGGTTCACGAAAAACTGATCGAGGTCGGCCTCATACGCTACGTCGAGCGCCTGCGTGATCAGGGCCAACAGCGTCTCCTCCCGATGCTGAAATTTTATGAAAAAGATGGCGACGCCAAGAAGCCGTCAGATTGGTTCGGACAATTTGGAAAGCGGTGCGGCATCATGGAAACCCATACAAAGGCTTTCCACTCGTTCCGACACACGTTCATATCATCATTGCTCAACGACGGGGTGCCGGAACTGTCCATCGCGCAAATCGTCGGCATGAGGGACGGACGATTGCGTCAAACATCTACTGGAACGTGAAAGACCTCGTGAGGTGCAAGCAGATCGTCGATGAGTTCCAGCCGCCACAAGACGTTTGGCGGATCATCCCCAAGTTCGAAGATGTGAAGATCGGCAAAGTCGGGGCGACCGGATAAACAGGCGCGAACTACTTGCTTGCAGCCTGAAACTGACCGCATACTATGCTAAACCATCCACTCTCAGGAACTTGGCGGCATTGACATTTTCGCGTCACTCTTCTGCAGGCAGACTATGTCTTCATAAAATAGACAAAGTCTATTTGAAAAATCATCTAAAACAAAATAACTAGGACAACGACCTTGCCTAATAAACTTATCTGTTTCGAATGTATCGGTGAGAGCTATCTTTCAGAGCAAACTAGGCTCTTCGGCGAGAAAGGTAAGGAATGCTCTTATTGTGGAGAGGAAGACACTAGTGTTTTCCCAATCGAATACATTGCAGATCACGTATCCACCGTCTTCGATCATAGCTACTCTCTAACGCCGAATGAGCCTAACGCGTATGAATCTATGTTGCTTGCGGATGACGAGAATGACTATGACTGGGAACGAGAAGGAGAGGCACCTATTGATATAGTTGCAGATATTGTCAACGTCTCGTACGAGATTGCAGAAGATGTTATTAACGCCCTAGATTCAGCCAACCAAGTCGACGAGCGGCGCAATCCGGGAGCTGAGGCGCCCTTTAACTCCGAAGCGCGTTATGAGAGCGTAGGCCGAGATGAAGAAGAGTCGGAAAAAACGTGGGAAAGTCTAACATATGGACTCCACCATTCCGCGCGCTTTTTTAACACGGGCCTCAGGAGTTTCTTAGATAGTCTATTCTCGGACATTCATATAAAAGACGGCCGCAATGGAAAGGCAATTAGAATTGTCGAACCTGGCTCGAAGATTGCACGAGAAATCTATCGAGCGCGAGTTTCAGTCAATCGCGAGTCTGTGAAAGAAATCCTGTCCGGCTTGCCTGCTACCTTAGGCGCTCCGACTGGACGTAAAGTTCGCGCTGGACGAATGAATGCAGCTGGGATATCGGTATTCTACGGCGCTTGCGACCGCGACACATGCTTGGCTGAGGTACGGGCACCAGTAGGTAGTTCAGTTGTCATAGGCCAGTTCGAGTTAGTACGTGCCGTGAAGCTACTTGACCTTGATGCGTTAGGGAAGTTGTACGTAACGAAAAGTCTTTTCAACCCAGGCTACAGCGCCGACCTCGAAAAATGCTCTTTTTTAGCTTTACTGTCTCGCCGGTTTTCAATGCCAGTAATTCCCGGAGGAGAAGATTTTGACTATTTGCTTTCGCAAGCGGTTTGTGAGTACCTCGCCGGCTCTATCAAGCCGCAACTCGATGGCATCATTTTCAAATCATCTCAGCGAGGAGGCAACGGGAAAAACATTACCCTTTTCAATCACGCAAGTTTCGTTGAGCTACCGAAGTATCCGCCTGGCACCAAGTTCGCGAGCTACCACCTTCCACCTGACGATGATGGAGAGGAATCATATGCCGTCTCCGTCCAGCTGCCTGCGGAAGATATAGACGAGGTTCGGAACAACACGTCCGATAATCATTGGCTAAGTTCAGTCACATCGACCTTTGATACTGATATCCCGTCGGTGGCAACTCTCCGCCTTCGAACCGAAAATGTTGAAGTCATTGAGATCCTCGGAGTTTCGTACTCTAAGCGAATACTTGAGGTCAGGCACCACGAGTTCACCGGCGAACCAGGTTTTTGATGAGCGGGCCTTACGCCTTGAATCGCCACCAGTATCGTAGACGCTCCTGAGCCATAATTCTGGGTCAAGGAGAAGATATGAGTGGAAAGCGGTACGCAGAGGAATTCAAGATCGCGGCGGTCAAGCAGGTGGCGGAGCGCGGTCATCCGGCGAGCGAGGTGGCGGAGCGTCTTGGGTGAGCATGCACAGCCTTTACACCTGGGTAAAGCGCTACGGTGTGCCCGATGAGCAGCGCAAGACGGTGGATTCTCAGGCAGAGGAATAGCGGCGCCTGAAGGCCGAGTTGAAGCGCGTCACGGAGGAGCGCGACATCTTGAAAAAGGCCGCGGTGTACTTTGCCAAGACGTCCGGGTAAGGTACACCTTCATTGCTGAGCTCCAGGACCAATTCCCAGTGCCGCGGCTGTGCAAGGTGCTCGGCGTGCATCCCAGCGGTTTTTATGCCTGGCGCCTGAACCCCGAAAGCCGCCGCGCTAAAGAAGACAAGCGGCTGCTGGTTCCCATCAAGGAGTCGTGGCTGGAAAGCGGCAGCGTGTACGGTTACCGCAAGGTCAGCGATGACTTGCGCGAGCTGGGTGAACAATGCGGTATCAATCGCGTCCACAGCCTGATGCGGTCGGCCGGACTCCGCTCGCAGACCGGCTACGCCAAGCGCAAGTACAAACGCGGCGGCGCACCTTCGCTGGTGGCGCCAAATCATTTGCAGCGCCAGTTCGACGTGCAGGAGCCCAATCGGGTTTGGGTGACGGACATTACGTATATCCGCACGTACGAAGGCTGGCTCTATCTTGCCGTGGTACTTGACCTGTTCTCGCGCCAGGCGGTCGGCTGGTCGATGAGTTCGCGTATTGATCGCGAGCTCGCGATGAGCGCACTTTTAATGGCTGTCTGGCGTCGACAACCCAAGAATACGGTGATGGTGCATTCCGACCAGGGCAGTCAATTCAGCAGCTACGATTGGCGCGACTTCCTGGAACGATAACACCGTTGCCGAGAGCTTCTTCCAACTGCTCAAGCGGGAACGGATTCGTCGTAAAACGTATGGTACTCGTGAAGAGGCAAAGCAGGACGTCTTCGACTATATCGAGATGTTCTACAATCCAAAGCGGCGGCACAGCTTCAGCGATGACTTGTCGCCGGTCGAGTACGAAAAGCAGTATTTTCAGCAGCTGTCGAGTGTCTAGCAAACTCGTGGCGATTCATTAAAAGTTCACCAGTCACAATGAACACATCCGAAAAAGAGCTTCAGCTTAGGTCATGGAACCGCTTTATAACTCGCAATTTCGAGATTGAGCCAGAACTCATAGGAAAATTCCATAAATTCCAGTTTGCAAATGCTACCGTTACAATCCGCCTTCCTAAGAAGAGCCAGGTCGATCGACCAAGCAGGTTTGATCAAATAGCGTCACGGAGTGCCTATAGAGTAATCGAAGGGATCGAAGTTCCACTGTACTACCACGTCCACAAAGTGGATGTAGAAGTCAATCTAGGTGCAGTTGCGACTCTTAACCCTGCGGTCTTAACACAACACTGCAATGCTTACGAACTGGTTACCCCCGATGTTCAGGAACAACTAAATTCTTATTGCGTGAATCATCAAGTTCTTGCGGCGCAGGCGTTCGAATATTGGCTTTCCGTATTGCGATGGACGAGCGATAATTATTCGATCGGACGCTACGAAGTGACGGAGAATAATTCGGGGTGGTCAACTTATTTGCACGACGTCGCGAGCAATCGCAAGATTTGGATTGGCACCACAGTTATTAAAGTTCCCGGATCAAAACCATTTAGTATCGAAAACTGGCGGAAGTCAGCCTTAAGACTCCGGAAAGGGGCGAAGGCTGAACCATACATCACTATTCTTCATGAGGCAGAAGAGTATCTCGATCGAGGCGAATATCGCAGATCACTGATCGACATGGCAGTGGCCACCGAACTATATATCCGGCGCATCGTAATGTCACGCCTACCGGAAACGCTAAATTCATATCTGATAGATAAGATTGAACGAGTTGGAATCTCTGAATTTAGTGAAAAAATATTCCCTGAATCATTAAATGAGATAGGCTTAAATAAACTTGATAATATTAAAAAAGATCTCAAGGCGCTGTTTACCACTCGGAATCAGGTAATGCATATGGCTGATTATAACGTTGCGACCGAAGAACTTTGCAAAAAATTTCTAAATGCTACGAAGGCACTTTTGGGCTTGTCCGAGTTCATTAAGCCTATGAAAAATAAGCCATGAAGCCCCCTGCACAGTACCGGAACCCGGATTGTGACGATGGTAGAATGCCCGGTTTGGTGTCCCGAACGGGATACCAAGATCAAGCCAGATCAGGTGTAAAACCGGGGCGGATCAATGACTTAGCTGGTGACTTGAACGAGGGCTCGATTCCCTCGTCCTCCACCAGTATTCCGATAGGCGGCTGATTCGTCAGCGGTTTTTCTATTTTTTGCATGTTCGATCTTGGCTTGGTGGCCCTAATGAATGTCCCAAGACAGACCATCTATGGCTATCAAAGTCACATCATCGCTACATCGCAACAGGTACAGAATCCTCTACTTCCGCATGGCAGTGCCAGCAGCCGTCGGGCATCGCATAGAGCCATACAAGCGGTTCCGCCCCTTCCGGCACACCGCCGTCTGCGAGTACTGTGCCCTGCCTATTTCGAGCAGGCCTCTTTTACCTTGCCGCGCGCCATCTTTTCCCAAGCATCGAAGGAAGGCTGCTGCGCCTTCGATGCGACATAAGTGTGAATCCGTAGGGTAAGTGCAGTACCGTCCGGTGTGGGCGCAAAGTCAGCACGTCCTAATACGGAGCTCGACCGTCCACCATAAGGGCTCGGCTGGTAAAGGTCGCACGTAACAGACCCGTCGGGGCGTACAGGGCTGCACTCAGGAATGCCATGGTATGCCGTGACAAAGACAGGCCCTCCGCTTTCAGTGCCGCAATAGCGTAAGCCCTCGTAGAACGAACTCACAGCAGTTGTTACAGGTAATGATATGCTGACCGTGCGAGAAACGAAGTCGGAATCCTTCAGTTGGCCAGGAGCGGTAGCTGCGCACGCCGACAGCAAGAGTGAAGCAGCAAGAGGAACAAACAGGCTCTTCATGAAAAACGAGGTAGTGTAATTTCTTCTTGTTAAGTGTAGGGCATTATAACGGCATCATTGATCTGTTAGTGGACCTCCAAAAAAAACAAAGCCCGTCTCGCGCAAGCGAGCCGGGCTTTGCTTTTGGCCCTTAATGTTCAAATCGATGTCAAATACTCCACGAGATCCGCCTTCTCTTGCGCCGACAACCCCAGGCTGAAGTGGGCGTCGTAATGGTTCACCACGTCGAGCAGCGTCGAGAAGCGCCCGTCGTGATAAAAGCCGCCCTTGGTGTGCGTCCACAGACCTTTCAGCGGCGCGGTCCGATACCGCTTGTCCGGCGCCCGATTGGCCTGAAACTCGTCGATGCCAATCTCTTGCGCCGTATGCATATTCCAGCCTGGTTCCGTGAACATCGGCGCAACGTGGCAGCTGGCGCATCGTGCCTTGCCTTCGAAAATGCGCCTGCCGACCGACGCCGCTTTGCCGTCGAAGCTGCCGGGCGGCGGCGCCGGTGCGACGATGGCGAGCTGGTAGAAGTGCAGAGCCGGGAGCTTCGCGCTGATCAGATCGGGGTCGCTGCGAATGTTGCCGAAGTTGTTGCGTGCGGCGACAGGAAACTGGGCCGGGTCATTCAGCCGCGGATCGTAGAAGGTCCCTTTGCCGTGCATTTCCAGGTTGGCGACAAACGCATTCCAGTGGGTGACCGATCCCCAGCCCGTCCATGTGTGCAGGTTGACGCCCGCCAGGCCGAAGGCCGGCGGGATCAAGATCGCCGCTGATTTGCCGTCTGGACGAAAACCTTTCCCGTCGAGCAGGAATTCGGCGTCAAATTTTCCCGGCCCCCAGGCAGCGAACACGTTCCTCACATCGCCTTCGGTCTTGCCCACGATCTTCGCGACGGCACTGAGATCGGGCGCCAGATTCACGATCGCCCCGACGTTGAGATCACGATTGGCCCAGCCGTCGAGCCGGTGGCCGATCCCGCGTGCCAAAGAATCATCGACCGTCGAATGGCACAGCGCGCACTGCACCCCCATGGTCCGTAAGCGGCCGTTCGCATCGAACCGACCGGTCACGCCGACGACGGCATTTGCCTTGAGCAAGGCGAGCGTGTTGGCGGGATCGTTCAGGTCGATCTTGCCGGATTTCAGACGATCGACCACCGCCGGCGGCAGCGCGTCGACATCGACCTTCAGCCCGATCGCCAGGGCGGCTTTCGGACTCACGCCCGGGCCGACGCCGCCGAAACGCGCTCCCTCGACTGCCTGGTGCAGCTTGATCGTGTCGCCCCAGAAGGCCTCGTCCCCAAAGGTATCGAAGCGGAAAGTTCGTCGCCCCTGGGCGACGGCATGCCTGGCGTCGTCCGCGATCTTGCGGTCGATCGGGGTCAGCGCCCGGCTTTCCCCGGTCTCGCCGGACGTTCTGGATTCATCGGTTTGCGAAGCGGCATGCAATGCCGCCAACGCCACGACCGACACGACCGGAATGGACCACCATATCCGCCGCTTCATCATTGCCCCCGTTCCTGAATGAACGTTGCCTATAGCAAACCAAGGCTCCCCGATGTGATCAACGTAAAACTACGCTGCGGCCAGCGGGACTGGCATGACATGTCTCAAACAGGAACAGGAAGACGAACAAGGACTCAGGTGAGTTGTCGATAAAAATACGTCGTATTACACAGTCCGCCCTCGGGCCACAACGCAAAACCAGGCACGACACCCAACTGAGCCCACCCCATGCGCGCATACAAGCGCTCCGCATCCGGACTGGACGTATCCAGCACCAGCAACGTCTTGCCCGCCACACGCGCCTCCCGCTCCGCCGCATCCATCAAGGCCGCGCCGACGCCCTGCTTGCGCGCCCGCCGCATCACGAGCATCTTGCACAGGTCGGCCCGATGCGGCTGGTTGTCCGGCATCGCCAGCACAAGGTGCACGGTGCCGACGATGCCGTGCTCATCCTCGGCAACCAACAATAAACGCTTGCCGGCCTCGACGTCTGCAGCAAGCCCGCGCCACCAGGCAAGCGCCTGGCCCAGCGTGAACGGCTGCATGAACCCGACCGACGCCCCACCCTCGACACAGTCGAACAACACTGCGGCCAGCCCTTCGATGTCCGGATCGGTCAGGCTCGAAAGACGGCGAACGCGGCAAGTCATGATCAGCTCCTGGCAAGCGTGGTAAGGACGACGGCATAGCGCGCCGGCACGTCCCCGGGGTTGTGGAAGGAATTCGGTGCGTCGAGCGGGATGGCGAGGCAGTCGCCCGTGTCGAGCAGCCAGGATTCCGCGCCATAGGCGATCTGCATCCGGCCTTCGAGCATCCAGATCTGTTGCAGCACGGCGGGCGTGCGGGCGCCGGCCTCGTACGTCACGCGCGTACGCGGCGGAAACGTCACTTCGACGATGCGCGTCGGCGACTGGAAGCCTTCCGGCGAGACATTGCGGCGCAGATAGCCGGAGTGCGGGTCCTGCCACGTGACCTGGTCGGCCAGGCGCGCGACGGGCTCGGTCTTGCGGGCCGGATCGTCGAACAGCGACGCGAGCGGCACGCCGAGGCCGGCCGCCAGCTTGTCGAGCACCACGGCCGTCGGGCTCGTCTCGCCGCGCTCGATCAGCGACAGCATCGACCGGCTGACGCCGCACTGGTTCGACAGCGCATCCAGCGACAGGCCGCGCTCGCCGCGCAGCAGCCGCACTTGTTGGGCGATACGCCCGTTGACGGAAGCATCATCTTTCATAATGGAGGCATTCTCCAGTATGAAAGATTTTCCGTCAACTATTTTGGATTAAATATCCAGCATAATGGACAAACTAGGATGTCGGCCCCGGATCCGTCCCCGGTGCCACGAGCAATTCCTTCAGCATCATGTCGTTAAACATGGGCAGGTCGTCGGGCTTGCGGCTCGTGAGGAGGCGCGCGTCCAGCACGACGGGCTCGTCGGTCCATTCGGCGCCCGCATTCGTCAGGTCGCGCTTGAGGCTGGGCCAGCTGGTCACGTGCTTCCCGGTGGCGATGCCCGCATCGATCAATGTCCAGGGACCATGGCAAATTGCCGCGACCATCTTGTCCTCGGCATCGAAATCGCGGATGAAATCGATCGCCTCCCTGCTCATGCGCAGCTGATCCGGATTGGCGACGCCACCCGGCAGCACGAGGCCGTCGAAATCGGCCGGCCTGGCGTCGCCGACGTTCATCTCGACCCGGAAGCGGTCGGCCGGCTGCATGTGATGAAAGCCCTGCACTTCGTCGCCGGCGGCCTTGGGCGCCAGCAGGACGACGGTCGCGCCCTGCTCTTCCAGGAAGGAACGCGGGCTCGTGTATTCGATCTGTTCCACGCCATCCGTCATCAGCATGGCGACGCGCTTGCCTTGCAAGGGCTTGCTGGCAACTTGTTCCATATAAACTCCTTTTGGTCGAATCTATCGGGACGATCAACCATTCTAGGCAGGGGATGCCGGAGGCGTCGCACGCCGCGAGCGCGCAAAAAAACGCCGGCGCGCATGCGGCCGGCGTTTGGTTCACGTCAAAACGCGTCAGTGCTTCGTCTGTCCGGCCGTCTGCAGTTCACTCAGCAGCGCCTGGTTGAAGGCCGGGATGTCGTCCGGCTTGCGGCTCGTGACGAGCTTGCCGTCGACGACGACCGGCTCATCGGTCCATTCGGCCCCGGCATTCTGCAGGTCGAGCTGCAAGGTGGGCCAGCTGGTGACGTGCTTGCCGGTGACGAGGTCGGCGTCGATGAGCGTCCACGGGCCGTGGCAGATGGCGGCGATGGGCTTGTCCTCGCGGCCGAATTCGCGGATGAAGGTGATCGCCTCCATCGACAGGCGCAACTGGTCCGGATTGGCGACGCCGCCCGGCAGCACGAGTGCGTCGAAGTCGCCCGGGCGGGCGTCGCGCACGTCGAGTTCGACCTTGAACTTGTCGGCCGGGGTCAGGTGATTGAAGCCCTGGATCTCGTCGCCCGTGGGCTTGGGGGAAACGAGCGTCACCTGGGCGCCCTGCTGCTCGAGAAAGCCGCGCGGGCCCGTGTATTCGACTTGCTCCACGCCATCGGTCATGAGGATGGCCACCCGTTTGCCCTGCAGGGCCTGGTTCGTTCCTTTTTGCATGTAACCTCCATGTCAGCGTTCGAAAATGGCTAGGCAGGAAGCGATTGTAGATTTGCCCGATCCGGAACGGCGCGCGCAAGACATGGCCGGGTCAGCCGGACAGCGCCTGCCACACCATCCACAGGTTGGCGCCGGAGATGACGACGAACAGGAACCACGACAGCGCGGACGTCCACCACGCGTTGACGAACTGCGCCATCAGATCGCGCCGTCCCGTCAGGCGGATCAGCGGATACATGGCGAACGGCAACTGCAGGCTCAGCACGACCTGGCTGCCGACGAGCATCTTGCCGATCGCGTGGTCCCCCAGCGTCAGCACGCCGACCATGGCCGGGCCCAGCGCCAGCGCGCGCGTGATCAGGCGGCGCTGCCAGCACGGAATCCTGAGTTTCAAGAAGCCTTCCATGATGACCTGGCCGGCGATGGTGCCCGTGAACGTGGAACTCTGGCCGGACGCCAGCAGCGCCAGGCCGAACAGGATGGCGGCCGCGGCCGTGCCCGCGACGGGGGCCAGCAGGTAATAGGCCTGGTCGATGTCCATCACGTTGCCGCCGCCCGGCTTGTAGAACGCGGCGCCGGCCAGCACGAGGATCGCGCCGTTGATGAACAGCGCGAGAAACAGCGACACGATGGTGTCGATGCGCGACAGCTTGATCGCCTCGGCAAGCCGGCCGCCATCCTCGTTGAGGTCGTGGCGCATGACGCGCGTCTGCACGACGGACGAATGCAGGTACAGGTTGTGCGGCATGACGGTCGCGCCGAGGATGCCGATGGCGAGATACAGGGCATCGCGCTGCCCCAGCTTTTCCAGCGACGGCACGAGGCCCGCCACGACGGCGCGCGGGTCCGGATCGACAAGAAACAGCTCGGCGAACAGGCAGACGGCGATGGTCACGATGAGGCCCAGCACGATGGCTTCCAGCTGCCTGAACCCTTTGCCCTTGAGGCCCAGGACGATGATGGTATCGAACGCCGTCAGCGCCACGCCGACGGGCAGCGACACGCCCAGCAGCAGCTTGAACGCAAGCGCGCAGCCGAGCACTTCGGCCAGGTCGCAGGCGATGATCGACAGCTCGGCGAACGCCCACAAGCCTTTCGCATGGACCGGAGAATATTGCTCGCGGCAATGTACCGCCAGATCCTTCCCGGTGACGATGCCAAGCCGCATGCTCAGGCATTGCAGCACGATGGCCGCCAGGCTGGACAGCACGACGACGAACAACAGGTCGTAGCCGAACTGGGAGCCGCCCTGGATGGCGGTGGCCCAATTGCCCGGATCCATGTAACCGACCGACACCAGCAAGCCAGGGCCCGCATAGCGCACGATCTTTTTCCATAGCGGATCGTTCTCCGGCACATTGACGGTGCCGGAGACTTCCGACGGACAGAACGGCGCGTTGGCGTTGGTCGGTAGTTTGAGCATAGCGGGAAGATAGCACGGGACGAAAATCTCCCGTGTTCCCTCCCGAGCTCGGCAGCTTAGCCGATGCCCAGCACGCGCATGCGCGCGCGCAGGCGGCGGATCTCGTCGGCCATGTCGACCACGAGCGCGGCGAGGTCCTCGTTGGCGTCGAAATCGCGTTCGACGCGCAGCAGGTGGCGGGCGCGCGCCAGGTCGCCGCTGCGGAAACGCCAGGTCGTCACCTGCACGCTGAGCTCGCTGCCCAGCACGCCCGCATGGACGTGGCGCACGACCCAGTCCGGCTCCACGTTGCAGGCGCGCGCCAGTTCGTCGAGCGTCAGCGCCGCGTCCTCCAGCAACACGCCGGTGAGAATATCGTCATGCATCGTTCAAGCTCCTATGCGTTCGCGTGGGTTGAAGGCAAGGTCGCGCGCCATCGCCTCGTACAGCTCGCGCGCGCGGTCGCTGGTGGCGGGCGGCAACACGACGTTCAGCATCAGGTACAAATCGCCCGGCGTCTTGGCCGGAATGCCGCGTCCTTTCAGGCGCAGCTTGCGTCCGCTCTGCGACCCGGCCGGCACCGTCACCTCGACCGTGCCGGACGGCGTGGCCACCGAGATGCTGGCACCGAGCGCCGCTTCCCACGGCGCCACCGGCACATCCTGGTAGACGTGCGTTCCTTCGACGCGGTAACGCGCATCGGGGTTCAACTGGATTTCCAGGTACAGGTCGCCGGCCGGCCCGCCGCCAAAGCCCGGATGCCCCTGCCCGCGCATGCGCAGCTGCTGGCCCGGCGTGACGCCTTTCGGGATGTTCACGGACAGCGTCTTGTCCTGCATCGTCACGTGGCCCTGCGCGTCGTGCTGCGGGATGCGCAGGCTGATCGTCCGCGTGGCGCCCTGATAGGCGTCGCGCAGGTCGATGGCGATGGCGGCATGGATGTCCTCGCCGGGCATCTGGAATCCGCCGCCGCCCGCCTGCCCGCGTGGGCCCGCACCCGCGCCCCCGCGCGAGCGCCGGCCCACGTGGGCGAACAGGTCGTTGAAGAAATCGTCCGCGCCGGCGCCGCCGAAATCGAATTGCGTGCCCCAGTCCGGCGGCGGCTGGAAGCCCTCGCCGGGACGATGGCCGCGGCCCAGCTCGTCGTAAGCGGCGCGCTTTTCCGCGTCGCCCAGCACGTCGTAGGCCTCGTTGATTTCCTTGGTCTTCGCGTCCGCGTCCTTGTGCTTGCTGACGTCGGGGTGGTACTGCCGCACCAGCTTGCGGTAAGCCTTCTTGATCTCGTCCTGGGTCGCCGATTTCTCGACACCAAGGGTCTGGTAATAGTCCTTGTATTCCACGAGCGTAGCTCCCGGTCGGGTTGGATGGTGATTGACCCGTATGTTGAGGCGGGGTGCTTGCTTTTCAATTACTACTTACCAGACGCTTGGTGGCGAGAAAGCTGCGCCCCTGGCCCACATCAGGGAAAGCTTAACGCAAGCTAAGCATTAATTTAGCTGAGGCTTAGGGTAACGGTTCCCTTCCAGCACATCATCGATCGATGGAAAGCCGAGATAGCTAGCTCCGCGAACCTGCAACACGTGACAGGACGTCATGAATCGTCGTGTCAGCAGCGTTTGACACCAGCTCGCCACAAGGTAGCGGGACCGTCATCGTGATCTTGACGGCGTTATTACTGCCGTCCCGCGTTGCTCCGCTACGGCGGACCGGCTGTACTACTCGTACAGCTGCGCTTCTCGAACGGCAGTGCGGCCGCTAGCGACGGTTTTTCGAGGTGTCCTTAAGAAGAGCGGCAATAATCATTGCCTACACTTCAACACTGTGGCAGCATAAGAACTTATCTACATAACTCGTTGGAGTTAACATTGGCTAGGGAAGACTATTTGTTCTGCGAAATGGATTGGTTTTCGGTTGACCGGAATCAGCGCCAACAAATGGCGAATGAAATTGAGCGTCTTAATGGAGACAGGCTTCTAAACACATCAGTTGATGATCTTGCCCAGTATTTTACCGAGAAGTTTTCGATCGCTCCACCGCAAATTGATGTCGAAAACTTGGTGGTTGATCAGCGTGAAGCACGCGTTGACGTTAGCCATGACCGAACGAGATTTTTCAGCGACCACGGTGGCCCACATTTTGTAACGGGAACAGAAATAGAAGTGGAAATTCCGTTTAGTGGTGAGGCAGACGCATTCAAAATACAACCGACGCACTACTCACTTAATCCACCACGCGCAAAAGTTTATGGATCAAATATTGTCTTCAAGATAGTAGGCGCAAGCTTGCAAGCCGAAGCGGTAAAGGCCCAAATCGACACCACCATCGTTTCGATTCAAGGCTATTTATCTACACTTAGGAATGATATCAGCGGACTGAACAGCAAGCTCTTTGGAGAAGCTCGCCAGGCTATTGAAAGAAGGCGTATCAAGCTACTCGCTGATCGAAATGTGGTCTCATCTTTGGGCTTCAAAATGAAGGAACGTGATGGAGCGGCCAAGACGTATGTCACGCCAGAGGTAAGGCGAAAGATCACTCCAGTGATGCCACAGGCAAGCTCTGCACCTTACAAACCTGAGCCTACGCTGACTAACGTAGACTATGAGCACATCCTAGGAGTTATGCAGAACATGACCCAAGTGATGGAACTCAGCCCTTCAGCCTTTCTAGCCGTTGACGAAGAAGCGTTACGATCACATTTCTTAGTGCAGTTGAATGGCCATTATCAAGGCCAAGCGACCGGAGAGACCTTTAACTATGAAGGAAAAACTGACATTCTCATTCGCTCTGAAGGAAAGAACATCTTTATAGCTGAATGCAAGTTTTGGTCTGGACCTAAAAAGCTCATGGAGACAATTGATCAGTTGTTGGGATACAGCTCTTGGCGCGATACAAAAACCGCCGTTGTCATTTTCAATCGCAATCGCGACTTTTCTAAAGTTCTTGCCTCTATTCCTGGAGTCGTACGTGCGCATCCGAACTACAAAAAAGATGCCCCAGGCTCATCGGAAACATCATTTAGGTATGTTTTCGCAAATCGGGATGACCGCAACCGCGAAATGCTTTTAACTGTTCTCGCGTTTGATGTACCAACAACGAACCGACACAGTTGAATTCACGCAGAAGCCACTCTTGAGACTATTTGAAGATGTAATTGAAATGCGCAAAACTAAGATATCATCTATTGTTCTGGCCTGGCTACTCTGACGGTGTTCTCTTAAGCTTCTTTGCGATTGCGTTCAAGCTTAAGTGAATAGTGGGTAATAGCTATCTTTGATCAGGCCAGCGTCACGCAGTTCCTGAATGATCTTGCGTGCCTCAATGGCCTTCGCGACAGTCTTGTCGGTTTGATCTCAAGTCATTGGATCTCCATACGTAGCTATCAGTTCAACAGATAACTTCTGATCGTGTATCTATTAATTGGGGATCACCGACTGGCTTCAAATAATTTAACAGTACATTTTTGCAACGCAAGCAACGCCATTACAATGCATCTAGGTCAATCGCGTCTTCTACAAACTCAAACCAGCGCTCGGAAATCTCGAGATGCATTTCAATAAAATTTGCTGTCTTCCAAGTACCATCCGATCTGGGCTCCCACAACGAAAAATCAGTTGGCACGTGCTCAGTTGCAATGACTTTATTAGGCGGGACAGTAACTTCGCGACTATTCCAATCAAAAAATCCGTCCGCCTTTATTTCAACTCGGTATTCTAGTTGTCTAGTCACCCTTTCTGCTCGAAAGACGATACTTTCACACAGTCGCTGAAGGCCCGGCTTGATTTCTATAAGCTGCGGCCTTTCAAACTTGGAAATCATTTGAACGATTTCAGTTTCGCCGCTCATTACGTCTTCGTGCTTCAATAGAAAGTTCGTAATACTGTCCAAAACTCTCTTGCCACGTATTTTTAATTCCTCAACAATAAGGTTCGTTACTGGCGCTACATCATCACAAAAATTCAACCATACGTTAAGTCCTCCCCACCGCCTTACGTCAGCAGTCCAACGCGTACAGATCAAAAACTGCTTGTTTGCTACATCGCGCTCTAAAAGAGATAAAGCCTGAATACCATAATCTGCGCATTTTTCTAATGCTGGCTTTGCAAACCCAGAACGAGACATCAAAACCTTGAAGTTCGCGTTTACATCCCGTGCTTTCGTAACAAAAGCATCAACCTCGGGATTACCCACTTTCCGCTTTAAATCTTTACACTCAATTACACCAAGCATAGGCTGACCTGCGAACCGTCCTCGTATGACCACATCAAATTGCCGATGATGTCCAAGTCGGTCGATAATCACTTCGTTGTGTGTAACGGTAGAAGTCGGATCGATCTGAGCCTGCATGGCCGCGACCAGCTTCTCAAAAGCTATACCCGGACGTTCGAAAGTGGACATGTCGTTGGTCATGTTGGCTTAGCTAGGTCAAATAAAGAGATATTAAACCTTACCACAGCAAGCCGAAAAGGTAAAAATTGGAACAGTTGAAGAATGAACGTATGCTTGCTCTTGAGTCCTATTGTGGCAGAAGGAGTAAAGCTCGCTGCATCCGCATGGATTGTGCAGACCGCAACGCTGCAGCGAATCAAACACTTCGCGGCAGCTTCCGTCGTGTTGCGGTTGCGACTTCGATCAGCGCTTCGGCTTCGACTGTACAGATTTCAATAAATCCCAGGTATTCGCTGAAGTATGCAAGTGCTACCGCCACAGTTTAAATAAATCGGAACCAAGAGGCGTTCGACCACGCCTGCAAGTTGATGGGGAAGCTGAACCAACTCGATCATGAATACCGGTGCGAACTGCTGTAATTTGACGAATCGGGTTTTAGCCCAAACCCGCCGGTGCAGTCTGGCTGGGTCCGGATTGGTCAGACCCGTTCAGTCGAGCCATTGGCGCACCATCAGCGGGTCAAGGTATTGGGAGCGTTACGCCACGACGGGCAGTTGATCTGGACTACCCAGCAGTTGCCAACCAGGCGCGAAGATTTGATCGCTTTTTTGGTCAGATAGTGGACTTACCGCACTCGGTACCGCGCATCGTGCTGCTCGACAATACCGCGATCCACAAGGGGCAAGAAATGGAAAAATGCCGACGCTGATGGGCCAAGCAAGGGTTGCATTTGTCCTACCTGCCGCCGTACAGCCCGGAGCTCAATCGCATTGAGATCATGTGGACGCATGCTAAGTACTTCTGGCGCCGCTTCGTTGAGTGAACGGAGCAGATCTTAACGAAATTCAGTCACTGATGAAAGGTTTCGGGGCTGAATTCACGATAAATTTTGCGTAATTACTTTAACTACGAATTCTGGCCCCGCACACAGAATTTCTGACTGACCCCGATTTATACAGCTCGCGTCGCGAAAAGAGCTCTCGAAAGGGCGATTTTAACAGCGCGATTAATCGGGGGCTAACAGCTACCGCCAGCAATGCTCTCCCCTGTGCGCAGATTAAACCCAATAAAGCACCTATATCCATCAGAGGGCGAGAAGGAACACCAAACATGTCCCTTCCGGCGCAGTCGTTCTCCCGGTTCCGCACTACATGTGACCTTTGCATCCGGGTACAATGAATCGAAAATCTCTTTTGCACCTTGACCACTGATTTCTATAGATAGCTTGCGCTCATCTTTGGTCGGCGCCTGCTCGTCGCCCAGACCACCGGAGTAGATCGTATATTCGGCTTTAAGCGGCTTCGACGGCGCCGGGTAAACAGGCTTTTCCTGCGCACGACTTGCGGCAGACAGTACCATTGCGACGGCGATAAGTAAGATCTTTTGCTTCATTTAACGGACACCCTAATGTCAACATGAAAGTGGTCGTCGTGCCCCTCCCATGGCCTTACCCCATGAATATCCGGGTCGTTGAACAGTACCTGTCTCACCGACGGATGCGACAGGAAAATTGCGATGAGCTTTGCCGTGGCAGCGTGGTCATACTGATCATGCTCGAATCGACTGACACGAACCTGTTGACCATCGAATCGAAGCGCCCGTATGTCGACCTGTAAACCGTTCATGTGGCTGTGATGTTTAGGGTACACCGGGCCGCCTGCCTGGCTGATGTTACCAATTCCAAATTTACGGTTGTCGATGGCCTGCCATTCACGTTCCACCCAGAACAGCACCGATAGCAGCACTGGATGGCCGTATTGTCCCGCGCCGTGCAATGGCGTGCCGTAGACGTAATAACCTGCGTCTTCAGGCGCTTGCGGCAGCATGAAATATCCGCGCGAATCCTTCGGCTGGATCGGAATTCCGTCAGGCATGGCAACTCCTTATGCGACTTTGTTGCAGGCAAGATCCCATCCGCCGACCGTGCTTCCGCCGGCACCGCCACTAATCTTTTGCTGCGTGTACTTCCACTTCACCTTCGAGAAGCGTAGACCAATTTTGTCGTGCAAAACGCTCCCCTCGTGAACCGTCTGATCCATGCTGGCGATCATCACGTTTTCCAACTCGACCTCGTAATACTTGACCGGCTTTCCGTCGCCGTCCGCCCGCATAAACTCCAGCTTCGCTTTTGGAATTGTCTTGCCCATGGAACAGTGTTGCATGAGAGTGGGCGATGACAGATCAGCCAGCTTGCTGATCGAAAGGGTTCGGTGTTCGCACCGCTCAGCTGTATGGCCTCCGCTTGTTGACGCAGTCGCGCTCTTTGGCTGGGCAACGCCCATGTTCACAGATGAAAGCTCGATCCATCCTTGATGTGTGGAGTCTGCAGACTCGCCCTTGATACCGTCGATTTGCAGGTAAACGTCGATGGCCATGGCCCCTCCGATGTCAGCAAGTTCAAAGCACTGATCTTGCATCTCTTCCGAGTTGAAAATTTGACCAGTAACAACATTTGACGAGGTCACAGGACCGGGCTCCGGAAAGCACGGACTTGTCTCCTGACGCCATGTCGTGCCGTTTGATGCATGCATCTGCGCGGCCTAGCATCGGAGATCACTCATCACTCATCGAATGGAGACTAGCCGTGCCAAACAAGCGCTACCGATCCCTGATCGCAGCAAGCATATTGTCCATCACGGCCGCAGCCGGCGCCGCCGCCCAGACGGCGAGCTTCGCCGGCAGCTACAACGGCGCCTCCACCTTGGGCGGCTCGTGTTCGATGAGCTACAGCATCGCGGGCGTGGAACCGTCCGGGACCGGCCCCTGTCCCGTATTCATCTACATCGTGGGCACCAGCGAGACCTACAACAATGCGGCGGCCATGGCGGCCGCGAACGATATGGCGAGCAAGGGTAATGTCGCGGCGACCGTCAACTATGCCGAATCGCAGTTCGGCACCTGCTCCGTGCTGAGCGCCAAGTCGAGCTGCATGTTCGATCCGAACAGCGCGCTGAGCGCCGTGTCGCAGCTGTGTGCGCGGGCGAAGGCCGATTGCAGCAAGGGCATCGTGGTCGGCGGCTTCAGCCTGGGGTCGATCCTCGCGCTGCTCGCGAAGAACTATGATGCGCGCGTGCAGGCGGCCTATGGCATGGGCGACGTATGACCTGTCGTCCTGCGTGTCGAACGACAACCGCACGCTGCCCAGCGACCGCCTGCGGGCCGTCGACGGCGAGAGGGACAATTTCGCCGGCGGCACGCAATCCGCCGTCCAGAACGCGCTGCAGAACGTCAGGGGCTTGAAATGCAACTGCAGTGGCTCACCAACTTCACGGACGAAGCAATCGATGACGCGCGCTTGACGCATGACGCATCGCGCCGCCCTGGCCGTGTTTAGCATTTCAACCAGTATCCGGCCATGAACGGCAGTGCTAGATTCCTCGTGTTGCCGTTCGTCCAACAAGGGGGAAATCATGGTGAGCAAGTGGGTCAAGCGCACGAGCATCGCATTGGCGGCGCTCGCCCTGCTGGGCGCGGCCACGGCAGGCGTCGGCAATGTGCTGGGGGAACGCAAGATGGCGCGCAGCATCGCGCTCGTCGTGCGTCCGCTGGACATCGTGCCGGACGTCGCGCGCGTCGACCACGGGCGCTACCTGTACAACACGCGCGGCTGCGCGGAGTGCCACGGTGCGGACGGCGCCGGCAAGACCATCGTGCGCGACGGCGGCATGCTCGTCGTCGCGCCCAACATCACGGCCGGCCCCAACGGCACCACCGCGCACTACCGCGTCGTCGACTGGGTCCGCACCGTGCGCCACGGCGTCAAGCCGAACGGCAATCCCGTCATGATCATGCCCAGCGACGACTACAGCCGCCTCAGCGACGAAGACATGGCGGCGCTCGTCGCCTACCTGGAGCAGATGCGGCCCGTGTCCGGCGTGAAGGCCGTCATCGACGTGCCCGTGCCCGTCAAGGCGTTGTATGCGTTCGGCGTCATCAAGGACGCCTCCGAAAAGATCGACCACGCGTTCGTCCCGCCGCAGGCCGTGCCCGCCGCCGTCACGCCGGCGTACGGCGCCTATGTCGCCGCCGCCTGCACCGGCTGCCACGGCGCGGACCTGGCCGGCGGCCGCGTCCCCGGCGCGGCGCCGTCGTGGCCGCCCGCCGCCCGGCTGGCGCCCGGCAAGGGCAGCGCGATGAACCGCTATCCGACGCCGGAATCGTTCATGACCATGCTGCGCACGGGCCACCGGCCGGACGGCAGCGCGATCAGTGCCGCGATGCCGTTCGGGTCGTTCCGGCAGATGGACGACACGGACCTGCGGGCGCTGTACATGTATCTGAAATCGGTGCCGGGGACGACGCTGGCGCAGCGCTGAAACACGCCCCGCGCGCGGCGCGCGGCGGTCACACCGGCTTGGCAATTCCTCAGTAAAATGATCGGTTTCCCCAGCAAGCCGATCATGACGACCAACCTGCCCAGCACCGGCGCCCGCGCGGCGCATCCCGTCCGCACCGAGATCGCCACGCTGTGGCGCCTGTCGTGGCCCATGCTCGTGGGCCAGCTCGCGACCGTCGGCATGGGCGTGGCCGACGTCGCCATGACGGGCCACGTCAGCGCGGCGGAACTGGCCGCCGTGTCGCTGGGCACGTCCGTGTGGTCGATCATCCTCGTGACCGTCATGGGCATCATGATGGCCGTGAACTCGGTCGTGTCGCACGAGATGGGCGCCGCCCGCTACGACCGCATCTCGCACTCGGTGCGCGAATCGCTGTGGATGGGTGCCGGCGTCGGCGTCGCGGGCTGCCTGGCCGCGAACCTGTGCACGCTCGTGTTCGACCACATCGGCCTCGACGCGGCCGTGGCCGGGCGCGCGTCGGCATTCCTGCACATCATCAGCTTCGGCATGCCCGCGTTCGCCTGCTACCGCGCGCTGTACGGCTATACGACGAGCATCAACCAGACCAAGCCCATCATGGTCATCGCCATCGGCGGCCTGCTCTACAACATCGTCATGAACTGGCTGTTCATCTTCGGCGAATTCGGCCTGCCCAGGCTGGGCGCGCTCGGCTGCGCCGTGTCGACGGCCACCGGCATGTGGCTGATGCTGGGCGCCATGCTCCTGTGGATCAAGGTGTCCGACGCATACCGCCTGACCTACCCGTTCACGCGCTGGGAAGGTCCGAACTGGAAAGAAATCGGCAGCATGCTGCGCCTGGGCCTGCCGATCGGCGTCACGTATTTTGCGGAAGTCAGCGCCTTCGGCATCATCAGCCTGCTCGTGGCGCGCTTCGGCGTCATCGAGGTCTCGGCGCACCAGATCGCGCTGAATTTCGTGTCGCTCGTGTTCATGGTGCCGCTGAGCTTCGGCATCGGCGCGTTGACCCGCGTGGGCCAGGCGATGGGCGAAGGCCATCCGGTGCGCGCGCGCTTCGTGGCCTGGGTCGGCACGGGCATGTGCATCGCGTTCGGCCTGCTGTCGGCCATCTGCATCGCCCTGTTCCGCTGGCAGATCGCGGCGATGTACACGTCGGACACGGCCGTGCAGGCCACGTGCGTGATGCTGTTGTTGTTCGCCGCCCTGTTCCAGTTGTCCGATGCCACGCAGGTCGCGGCCGCGTCCGCCATCCGCGGCTACAAGGTGACGCGCTCGCCGATGGTGATCCAGATGATCGCATTCTGGGGCGTCGCCCTGCCGGTCGGCTGGATCCTCGGCCTGGCGCCGGACTGGTTCCCGTGGTCGCCGGGCAAGCCGATGGCCGCCACCGGCTTCTGGATCGGCCTCGTGCTGGGCCTGACCGTGGCCGCCGTGCTGCTCGCGTGGACGCTCAACCAGCTGTCCAAGCTGCGCATCCGCCACCCCTGAATTCGGGGTCAGAGCACTTTTTCGCTGAATTCGGGGTCAGAGCACTTTTTCGTGCACGATCTTTGAAGCAATTTCGTGCGGTAGCCCTCGGCGGCACACCTCTGCCTGACACGATGTTGCGCTGCGGACGCAGGATGATGTCGGGTGTTGTTACGCACCTGACATTGATCGGAAATTCGCTCTGACCCCGAATTTGCGCTCTGACCCCGAATTTTGGGCGAAAAAAAAGCCGATGGACGGGGAATCCATCGGCGTAACCCTAGGAGAGAGTTTCATCCTATTTGTCGGCATTGGGGGCCGACGAAACGATCATAGTGCATCGCAGCGTAAGCAAACATTACAGTTCATCCATCATCCTGCGGCTGTATTTGCAGCGTGCCGGCAATGACTCTGGTATCGTTCCGCCGTTGCACCTCATTAATTTCTATTCTTTACCCAAGAGCCCATGCGCCATCTTCTCTGCCTTTTAGCCGCATTGTCGGCCGTTCCCGCATCGGCGGAACGGCTGACGCTGGACCGCATCCACGCCGACCCGGCGTTGTCCGGTCCTGGCGTCCGCAGCCTGAGCGTTTCGCCCGACGGCGAGCACGTGACCTTCCTGCGCGGACGCACCGACAACCAGTTCCAGCTGGACCTGTGGGAGTTCAATATGAAGGACAAGACCATGCGCCGCCTGGTCGACTCCAAGCAATTGGTCCCGAACGAGCACCTGTCGCTGGAAGAGAAGGCCCGGCGCGAGCGCGCCCGCACGGCCAGCCTGTCCGGGATCCTGAGCTACAGCTGGTCGCCCGACGGCAAGCGGCTGCTGGTCCCGATCGCGGGCGACCTGTACCTCGTCGACGTGAACCGGCCGGACGCCGCGCGCAAGGTTGCATCGGGCAACGTGCTCGATCCGAAGATCTCGCCGAAAGGCCACTACGTGTCGTACGTGCGCGACCAGAACCTGTTCGTCATCGACCTGGCGACGGGCCGGGAGCGCCAGCTGACGATGGACGGTAAAGGCACCGTGCACAATGGCGAAGCGGAATTCGTCGCGCAGGAAGAGATGGACCAGCACACCGGGTATTACTGGGCGCCGGACGATTCCGCCATCGCCTACCGCCACTACGACGAGGCGCAGGTGCCCGTCGCGCGCCGCTTCGAGATCTTCGCCGACCGCACGGAAGTCATCGACCAGCGCTACCCGGCCGCGGGCGCGAACAACGTGCTGATCGACCTGATGATCGTGGACCCGGCGACGGGCGCGCAGAAGACGGTCGACCTCGGCCCGGACAAGGACATCTACCTCGTGCGCGCCGACTGGAGCGCAGACGGCAAGACCCTCGTGTACCAGCGCCAGTCGCGCGACCAGAAACGCCTGGACCTCGTCGCCGTCGACGCCGCGACCCTGGCCGAGCATCCGCTGCTGACCGAGACGTCGAAGACCTGGGTCAGCCTCCACGACGACCTGCGCTTCCTCGGCCGCCGCAAGGCATTCATCTGGGCGTCCGAGCGCACGGGACGCAAGCACTTGTACCTGTACGATATGTCCGGCAAGCTGCTGCATCCGATTTCGAGCGGCGAATGGGGCGTCGACAACATCCTCGCCGTCGACGAGCAGGCCGGCAAGGTCTATATCGCATCGAACAAGGACGCCGTCATCGACAAGCAGGTCTATGTGCTGAACCTGGACGGCAGCAATGCGGGCAAGCCGATGCGCCTGACCAAGCAGGACGGCTGGCACGAGGACGTGTTCGCCCACAACGGCAAGATTTTCGTCGACACGTTCTCCGACCCGGACACTCCGCCGCAAATATCGATCCATCGCGCCGACGGCGCCATGGTCGAGTGGCTCGACCATAACGAGTTGAACGCGACGCACCCGTACGCGAAATACGTGCCGAATCATCTGCCGACGGAATTCGGCACCATCCAGGCGCACGATGGCCAGACGCTGTACTACTCGATGATCAAGCCGGCCGGCTTCGATCCCGCCAAGCGCTATCCGGTCTTCCTGTTCACGTACGGCGGGCCGCATTCGCAGCGCGTCACGCGCCAGTGGGGCAGCCTGTTCAACCAGTACATGGCGCAGCAGGGCTTCGTCGTGTTCGTGCTGGACAACCGCGGTTCGTCGCGCCGCGAGCGCGCGTTCACCGACGTCATCTACGGCAACCTCGGCGCGCACGAAGTCGAGGACCAGCTGACGGGCATCGACTGGCTCGCCAAGCAAAGCTTCGTCGATCCCAAGCGCGTGGGCGTGTTCGGCTGGAGCTATGGCGGCTTCATGACCTTGCGCCTGCTGGAGGCTGGCTCGGACAAGATCGCGATGGGCGTGGCGGTGGCGCCGGTGACGGACTGGTCGCTGTACGACACCCACTACACGGAGCAATTCGTGGGCGCGACGCCGCAGTCGGATCCGGCCGCGTACGAGCGCAGCGGGGTGTTCGCACACCTGGACGGCCTGAAATCGCCGCTGCTGCTGGTGCACGGCATGGCCGACGACAACGTGCTGTTCACCAACACGACGCGCCTCATCGACGCGCTCGTCAACCGCGACGTGCAGTTCGAGCTGATGACGTATCCGGGTGCCAAGCACGGCCTTTCGTCGCGCGCGCAACAACGGCACGTGTACGGCTTGATCGAGGCGTTCTTCAAGAAGCATCTCGGCGGAACCGTGCCGAATTGAACGACGTCTTGCAAACAAAAACGGCCGCGCGATGCGGCCGTTTTTTCAAGTGCGAATCGCTGGATCAGCGATTGCCCTTGTCGATGGCGTCACGCAGGTCGCCGGCCTTTTCCTGCACCTTGCCTTCGACCTGCTTGCCCAAGCCCTTGGCCTGCTGTTCGCTGCTGCCGACAGCCTTGCCGACTTCCTCCTGAACCTTGCCGCCGATGTCCTTGGCCTTGCCTTTGATTTGGTCGTCGTTCATGTCGGAATCCTCCTTCGAGTTTGTGACCGCTTACCGATGCAAGCGGGATGCAATCAGGATAGGTGGATGCGGATCTTCATTCTGTACGCAAACTAACAAACGATCCACTCGGCTTGCGCCACACACTGGCCAGCCAGGGCTGCTGTTCGCGCGGCAATCCTTCCGGCCGGTAATAGTGGCGCAGCGGCATAAAACCGGCCGCGACGACGTAACGCTCCCACGCCGGATAGTCGTGGAAGCAGCCGTAGCGCGGGCCGTTCCACCCTTCTTCGTTATGGCCGCGCGGATTCGAGCTGAACAGCACGCCGCCCGGTTTCAGGGTCGCGTACAGCTCGCCGAGCACTTTCGGCAACAGATCGCGCGGCACGTGGAACAGCGACGCGTTCGCGAACACGCCGTCGAACGTCGCGTCCGGCAAGTGCAGGTCGATGAAGTTCTGGTGCCACACGTCGCAGCCGCTGAACGCGTGCGCCATCTCGACGAATTGCGCGCTGCCGTCCAGCCCGATCGCGCGGTGGCCCAGCGCCGCGAACGTCTTCAGGTCGCGCCCGGGCCCGCAGCCGAAGTCGAGGATCGTGTACGGAGCCGGCGCCTCGATCGCCGCCAGCAAGGCGTCGATGTTCTGGCTGACGTCGTGGTCTATCGTGCCGGCAAAGAACCGGCGCGCATTGTCGTCGTAATGGTGCAGCGTGCGACGGGTGATGTCTGCGTAATCGTCGTCATCGATCATGTCGGGAAGGAAGTGTGGAGGGTGAACGATGCGCCGATTGACGTCGAGATATTGCTGTTTAATAAGCTGCTTCATGAGCAATAAGCACGATGAAAGATACCCGGCCCATTCTAGTCCGGGCATCTTTCGGGCCGGCGCAGCTTACCCACGGGACATGACTCGTCCCGTCAGCATGCGCTTACCAGACGCGCACGCGCTGGTCCGGCGGCAGGTACAGCGCCTGGCCCGGCTGCACGTCGAACGCCTTGTACCACGCGTCCAGGTTGCGCACGGTGGCCGTGCGGTAGCGCGGCGGGGCGTGGCCGTCCGTCAGGATGCCGCGCCGCTCGGCCGCCTCGCGCGACTTGGTGCGCCAGCTCTGCGCATAGCCGATGAAGAACTGGCGGTCGGTCTCTGCCGTCGCATTCTTGCCGGCGGCGGCGTGGTAGGCATCGTACGACGCTTCCAGGCCGGCCAGGTCGGCCAGGTTTTCGGACAAGGTCAACTGGCCGTTCACGGCGAGGTCCGGGTACGGTTTATACGCGTTGTACTGCTCGACGAGCTTGTGCGACGCGGCCTTGAAATGCTCCATGTCCTGCTTCGTCCACCAATCGCGCAGGCGGCCCTGGGCATCGAACTGGGAGCCCTGGTCGTCGAAGCTGTGGCTGATCTCGTGGCCGATGATGGCGCCGATCGCGCCGTAGTTGACCGCATCCGGCGCCTTCGGATCGAAGAACGGCGGTTGCAGGATCGCGGCCGGGAAGTTCAGCGCGTTCTGCAGCGGCAGGTTGACGGCATTCACGAGCTGCGGCGGCATCGACCATGCCGTGCGGTCCGGCTTCGCGTGCAGCTTCGCCAGTTCCTGGTCCGTGTGGAAGGCCTCGGCGCGCAGCGCATTGCCGAACGCATCCTTCGGCTCGACTTTCAGGCCGGCGTACGATTTCCACTTGTCCGGATAGCCGACGCCCACGTACAAGGTCTTGAGCTTTTCCTTGGCCTGGGCGCGGGTGGCCGGCGCCATCCAGTCGAGCTTGTCGATGCGCTTGCCGAACGCCGCCACGATGTTGGCGACCATCCGCTGCAGCTGCGCCTTGTTCTCGGCCGGGAAGTACTTGGCGACATAGAGCTTGCCGACGGCCTCGTCCATTGCACCGTTCGTGGCGCCCAGCGCCCGCTTCCACCGTGCGGGCAGCTGCGGCGTGCCGGACAGCGCCTTGCCGTAGAACGCGAAATGCTGGTCGACGAAGGCCTTCGGCAGCACGTTCGCCATGTGGTTGATGGCGTGGAAGGCAAGATAATCCTTCCACGTGGCCAGGTCGGCCTTGGCGACGAGGGCCGCCTCGCCCTTCACGGCGGACGGGTGCCAGACGGTGAACTTGTCCTGGTCGCCCAGATGCGCGGCCTTGAAGAACGCGTCCCAGTCGATGCCGGGCGCGTTGGCGGCGAAATCCTTGCGCGTCCACGTATTGTCGGCTTTCAGCACGTCGGCCGAATCGGCGCGGGTGCCGTGGGTGTTGGCGATGTCGACTTCGAGCGCGAAGATCTTCGCGGCGCGCGCGTCGGCGTCCGCATCCGTGGCGGCGTAGCCGGCGAGTTTCAGCATCGCGGCGATGTGCTTCTGGTACTGCGTGCGCAGGCCAGCCATGCGTTCGTTGTTTTCCAGATAATACGCGCGGTCCGGCATGCCCAGGCCGCCCTGCAGCAGATAAGGCCAGTTGTGCGCCGGGTCGTGCAGGCCGGGCGCCACCCACACGCCGAAGATGTGCTCGGTGGCAAAGTGGGTATTGTTCAGCGGGTCGACGTCCGCCCGGATCGACGCGCCCAGCGCGCGCACCAGGTCGGCCTTGTCCTTGATGGCGGCGATCTGCGCCAACTCCGGCGTCAAAGGGGCCGCGCCGCGCGCCTCGATCGCGGCTTCGTCCATGTAGGCGTTGAAGTAGTCGGCGACCTTGCGGGCGTCCGGTGCGGCCTTCTTGTCCTCGCTCACGCCGTCGATCAGCTTGACGATGCGCTGGTTGGTGTCTTCCGCCAGATTGTCCATCGCGCCCCAGCGGCTGCGGTCCTCGGGGATGGTGGTTTTGGCAAGCCAGTCCTTGTTGACCCAGGCAAAGAAATCGTCGCCCGGCCGCAGGGCGGCTTGGGCGGTCCCGGCGGTTGTCCCGGCCGTGGCGGCCGCGGGCGGGGTCTGCCCGGATGCACCCGCGCCCGTGGTAACGAGCGCGGCGCCGCACATCATCAGCGTGATGGCGGTCTTGATCGGCGTCCAGCTAATAGTCATGTTGTCCCTTTTTCTAGAGTTCATTGATCTCGTTGCCGCGCGCTGGCGATCCGGCGCGCGCCGCGAGCACTATAACGCGGCATGCCAAAAAAAATTTCAAAAAAATCTTTCGAGAACCCTAAAGTTCTCCAAAACGCTGCCGTAAAAGGCAGACAACCGGTAATCCGGCCGGTGTTTGCCGCAATGGTGGAGCGCAGTCATGACGTCCAACGAAGTCCTCGCAATGTATGAAAACATCGCCGCCCTGAGCAGCCGCATGACCGTGGCCGCGCGCGAAGGGGATTGGGACGGCCTCGCCCGCCTGGAAACGCAGTGCGCCCTGCAGGCCAGCGCGGCGAAAAGCGGCGTGCCCCCGCTGGCCGGCGTGGAGCGCAAGCGCAAGATCGACCTGCTCAAGCAGATCATGGCAAACGACCGCGCCGTGCGCGACATCACCGAACCCTGGATGGGCCAACTGGACCGCGCCCTGAGCCCCGCCCACTGATCTTCCCAAAGCGAAATTACCCGCCCCTTGGACTTGCCGTCCCAGGGGCGTTTTAATTTTTGCTTTCCGAATAAAAAAACCCGCGCAGCGACGTCGGTCGGCTGCGCGGGTTCCAGAATTGGGGAGAGCGAGCACCAGGCATCCCCTGGCGTCGCCTCTTGCCGGTTGCCTCCGGCGTCCACCTGCCACTGTCGGCAGGCGAACCGCTTCCGGGTTCAGGCGCTTCATCAGCGACCGCCCAACCCCGCGCCACACAATCGGTGGTGGCTGCGGCGGACCCTGAGCCGTTTTGTGATCTCTTGATCCGTGATCAAAACATCATCGAAACGCAGTATAACGCAAAAAACGGACTTGTGTAGACGACCGTGCCAAGATTTTGAACACGGGCCCGGCACTAGTCGATCGTCGGCTCGGCGCCCTCGTCCCGCGGCGCCCGGGTGCGCGACGCGAAGCGCGCCTTGAGCTTGTCGAACAATGCGGGCGCCGCTGCGTCGGGCGCCGTTGCGTCGGACGTCTCGGCGGCCGCGCCGCCCGCCCTGCGCCGGCGCACGACGACGGCCGCTCCCGCGCCGCCCAGCGCCAGCACGCCGATGGCGGCGCCGATCCAGCCCCACGGCAAGCCGTCGTCCGGCGGTGGCGGCGGCTTGTGCGGCAGGAGCGGCTTGATCGAGTGGATCGGACGCGGGCCGGCCGGCTTGACGGGCTTCGGCGGCGGCACGGCGATGGCAGCGGCGGCGGCCGGCGCGGCCGCGTCCGGTGCTACGGGCGGCTGGGCGGCAACGGGGGCGCCCAGCGACACCTGCAGCTTCTTCATCCGGTCCTCGACCTGGCCGAGCCGGGCGCGCAATTCGTCGTTCTTCGCGCCGAGCACCGCGCAAGCCTGGGCCTCGCCGGCCGGGATCGCGCAGGCCCGCGGATGGACGTCCGGGTGCGCCACCGGCAGCGCCGGCGCCTTGGCGACGGGCGCCGGACGCGGCCGCCGTACCGGCACGCGCGCGTGCATGTGCACGGGCAGCGGCGGCGCCGCGGCCCGCGCCCGTTCCACCTGGGCCAGCAGCGCCGCGTCGGTCACGGACGCGGGCACAGGGACGCGGGCCGGCACGGACCCGGCCGAGGGAACGACGACGGGACCGGGCTCGCGCGCGGGCGCGGGCGCCGGCGCCGGATTCGGATCGGGCGTCAGCCACAGCGTGGCCAGGCGCACGGCGCGCTGGCCCTTGTCGACGAGTTCCAGGTACAGGTGCACGTGGTCGGCATCGACGGCGCGCGGCGACGTCACGTGCAGGAACTGGCGGCCGTCGCGCCGCATCACGGACAAATGCAGCGTCGACAACACGGGCGGCACGGCGATGCCGGCGCCGTTGTAGACCTCCGGGCTGGCCACGCGCACCTGCACCGGGGTGGCGGCGTCGTCGAGCATCGTCAATTCGATGTCGGCCACGAGCGGCTGCCCGATGTGGGACACCACGCGCGGATCGCCCAGCTCGGCGCCATGGGCAAAACCGAGCGCGGCGAATGCGAGGCTGAAGAGGAAAAGGCGGGGACGGCGGGCCATGACGAGGATAAATGGGGGCTTCTGCATCGTTAACGGCCGTTGCGGTACACTCTTTAATTCCATTGTCAAACCAACAGGACGCTTCCATGGAAAACCGGATTGAAAAGGACAGCTTCGGCCCGATCGACGTGCCGAACGACCATCTGTGGGGCGCGCAGACCCAGCGCTCGCTGCATCACTTCCACATTTCCAGCGAAAAGATGCCGTCCGAACTGGTCGCCGCGCTGGCGCAGGTGAAGCGCGCGGCCGCCGCCGTCAACCGCTCGCTCGGCAAGCTGCCGCAGGACAAGGCCGACGCCATCATCCGCGCCGCCGACGAAGTGCTGGAGGGCCGCCATCCGTCCGAATTCCCGCTGTCCGTCTGGCAGACGGGTTCCGGCACCCAGAGCAATATGAACATGAACGAGGTGCTGGCCAACCGCGCGTCGGAATTGCTCGGCGGCGAGCGCGGCGAGGCGCGGCTGCTGCACCCGAACGACCACGTCAACATGGGGCAGTCGTCGAACGACATGTTCCCCACCGCGATGCACGTGGCGGCCGCGCAGGCCGTCGCCAAGGACGTCGTGCCGGCGCTCGCGAAGCTGCGCGGCACGCTGGAGGTGAAGGCGCGCGACTTCGCCGACATCGTCAAGATCGGCCGCACCCACCTGCAGGATGCGACGCCGCTCACGCTCGGCCAGGAGTTTTCCGGCTACGTGGCGCAGCTCGAATTCGCCGAACACGCGCTCAAGAACACCCTCCCCGGCCTGCTGCTGCTGGCCGCCGGCGGCACGGCGGTGGGCACGGGCCTGAACGCGCATCCGGAATTCGCCAACCGCATCGCGGCCGAGATCGGGTCGCGCACCGGCCTGCAATTCAAGTCGGCGCCGAACAAATTCATGGCGCTGGCCGGCCACGACGCGATGGTGCTGGCGCACGGCGCCTTCAAGACGCTGGCCACGGCCCTCATGAAGATCGCCAACGACGTGCGCTGGATGGCGTCCGGCCCCCGTTCCGGCCTGGGCGAGATCACCATACCGGAAAACGAGCCGGGCAGCTCGATCATGCCGGGCAAGGTGAACCCGACGCAGTGCGAGGCGCTGACGATGCTGTGCTGCCAGGTGTTCGGCAACGACGTCGCGATCACGGTGGGTGGTTCGCAGGGCAACTTCGAGCTGAACGTGTTCAAGCCGATGATCGCCCACAACTTCCTGCAGAGCGCGCGCCTGCTGGCCGACGGCATGCGTTCATTCGACGAGCATTGCGCCAGAGGCATCGAACCGAACCGCAAGCGCATCGGCGAGCTGATGGAGCAGTCGCTGATGCTGGTGACCGCGCTGGCGCCGCACATCGGGTATGATCGCGCCGCGCAGATCGCCAAGACGGCCCAGCACGACGGCCTGACCTTGCGCCAGGCGGCGCTGCAGTCGGGTTTCGTCGACGCGGCGCAGTTCGACCAGTGGATCGTGCCGATCGAGATGACGCGGCCGCATCCGGACTGAGCGCAGCACCGTCACGGTGTTGTCTAAACGAACACAACAGTACGACACCGTTTTTTAACCGAGGATAGAATGCAAACGACAACTTTTGAACTGACATCGGAGTTCATCGAGCTGAACCAGCTGCTCAAGCTGGTCGGCGTGGTGGACAGCGGCGGCGCCGGCAAGCACGTGGTGGCGAGCGGCGACGTGTCGGTCGATGGCAAGAAGGAACTGCGCAAGACGGCCAAGATCCGTGCTGGCCAGGTGGTGACGCTGGGGGATATCCGCATCGACGTGCGCTGAGGCGCATCGCGCGCGCCCCGGAGTCGCACGGGGCGAGCCGTCCCCGACGGTAGGGGTTGACGTTTGCGCGCTGACAAACTTGGGCAGTCCTCCTTCTCTATATTGAAGTCGTAACATTCGGCTAAAGGTGAGGACGATGGAAACCCCAGAACCAAGCTCCATGACGCAGCAGCGCTTGATCGGCGACCTGCGTCTCGTCATCGAAAACGCGGAAGAATTGCTCAAGAATACCGATCACTACACCGGTGTCGTGTACCAGAACGCCCGCGCCAAGCTGGCGGTGGCGCTCAACGCTGCCAACGAGGAACTGGCCCGCTTCGAGGAGGAACAGCTGAACCGGATGATGGAAGCGACGCGTGCGGCGAACGAACTGCACCACGACACGACCGGGGAAGCACGCATCCTGCGCGCCTTCTACCACTGACAGCGCGGCGCCACCTCCTCCGGCGCCGCGTTCCCGCCCTTCCGCCTCACCCGCCTCCTTCACGCTCCGTTTCCGTTACGATCGCCGTCACGATGCGGCCCTCGAGCCAGCGCCGCAGGTGCGCGGCCACGTCGAAATCCCCGTCCACATCGAAGGCCGCGTCGAGCGCGGCGCCGAACGTGCCGCCGCGCGCCAGGCACGCCAGCGCCGCATAGTCCGCCGCGCCGACGGCATCGACTCGCACGTCGAAACGGGGACGCAGCACGAGCGCGTGCGTAGCGGCCCGCAGCGCGTCGGGAAAGTCCGGGCCGCCGTCCTGGTGCGCATGCCACAGCGCCGCCGTGGCCCAGGGCGACGCATGCAGCCGCAGCGCCGGATGCAGCACGGCGCGCGCCGTCTCGAACGCGTCCGGCGCGAGGCCGGCCAGGGTCGCAGGCGGACCGTCCGCATCCGGCGCGAACCACGCCTCGTGCACGGCCCATTCGAGGCGCGCGACGTCGGGCAGGTACGGATGGCCGGCGGCCGGCGCGAAGCCGGCGAGGAACGCCGGCAGCGCGGCGCCGAAGCGGTTCAGGTCCGGGTCGAGCGCCGGATGCGCGCGGCCATAGACGCCGGCCAGCGCGTCGAAGAAATCGTCGCCCACGAGCCGGCGCAGCACGGGATACGCGGACGACAAGGCGCGGCTCCAGTGCGCCGCCAGGTTGCCGCGATAGATGCCGAACCTGCGCGGATCGCCCTTCAGCAGCGGCGCCAGCGCGGCGTCGCGCGTGCGCTCGAACAGCGCGGCGCCGAACGCTTGCTGGACGGCGTCCAGGCCCGGCGCCGGTGCCCGATCGATGGGCGCGGCGACTGCGGGAAGGAACACGGCCGGCCTCGCTTCGGCCGCGATGCGGTCGGCCCGCGCCGCCTCGTCCAGCAGCACGTCGAGCGCGGGCAGGTCCGTATCCCACTCGACGAGCGTGGGCACGGCGCCGAAACGCGCCAGCGCCGCGCGATACAGATCCCACACGGGCGGCGCGACGGCAGCGCCGTGATGGTCGATGAGGCAGTCGTCGGTGACGAGGTGGCCGCCCAGGTGGATCTCGCCCACGGCGCCCGGCGGCAGCGCGGCGATGGCCGCATGCGGATCCTCGCCGTGGTTGTGCGCGTTGACGTACAGGTTGTTCACGTCCAGCAGCACGCCGCAGCCGGTGCGGCGCGCGAGTTCGGCGAGGAATTCGGCTTCGCTCATCGCGTCGCCCGCGAAGCGCACATAGGTGGAGACGTTTTCGACGAGGATGGCGCGCCCGAGCCGCTCCTGCACGCGCTGGACGCGCGCGGCGACGAGGCCGAGTGCCGCCTGGTCAAGCTGGACGGGCAGCAAATCGTTCAGCTGGCGGTCGCGCAGCGCGCCCCAGCTGAGGTGTTCGGACACGAGGGCCGGCTCGATCGCCCGCACGAGCGCGGCGACGCGGTCGAGGTGCCCGTCGGAAAAACCATGCACGGAACCGAGGCCGAGGCCGACGCCGTGCAGGCTGACGGGATAGTCGCACCTGACCGCGCGCAACACGTGCCAGTCCCAGCCCGCGCGCACAAGAAAGTTTTCCGTGTGGACCTCGACCCAGCCGACGCCGGGCTTGCGGTCGAGGAATGCGCGGTAATGGGGCGCCCGCAGGCCGATGCCGGCGCCGTGCGCGGGCCGGTCAGCGGCGGCCATGATGGCGCTTATCGATGGCGCTTATCGATGGCGCTTACTTGTCCTGCTTGGGCGGAACGAGCTTGCCGCCCGCTTTTTCGCAGGTGCCCTTGGGGACGTATTTCCACTCGCCCGGATCCTTGTCGGCCGCGGCCAGGCCGGCGCAGCCGTGGGCGGCCGAGCCGCAGTCGTTCTGGCCGGCCTTGGCGATGCCGTAGCATTTTTCCTGGTTGTCGGCCTGGGCATCCGCCTGGCCGGCGGCCGTCGCCTGGGCGGCGCAGACGCTCGCGAGCGCGGCGGCGATGAGGGCTTGTCGTTTGTTCATCGGGGATCTCCAAATACCGGTGCGTACCTGCACCGCGGCAAGCATTTTATCGCGGGAAGCGTGTCATGAGGGGAAAGTACGCGGGCGGGGGCGGCCGTTGTCTGCTGCGCGGACGCCGGTGCCGGCTGCGCAGCCCGTTGGTGGCGGCTGAGCGGAATGGTTTGTGTGGCCGCCCCCGTCGCGCCAGGTACTGGGCGGATAACGCGGGGCGCGGCAATTCCGTTGACGCGGGCGCGGATTCAGGCCGTCGTGTTGATGTGGTTGCCCAGGTGCGACGGCAGGTTCGGCGACGGCGCGGCCGCCTGCACGGCTTCCAGCATCTGGGTGGCTTGCGCGGCCTGGATGTCCTGCGACTTCTTCAGCACGGCGACGGCGACGTCCTGGCGGGTGCCGGTGTCGGCGATGCTGGTGGCAAGCTTGGCGATACCTAAGGCGTCCATGATGCGCTCCTGGTGATGGGTCCACGGGTCGACAGGTCGACGGGCCGGCCGGCGCGCGGGGTTCGCCCGCACGGCCGGTCATCTCCTTTAACGGCAGAACGCGGCCGGACTTTAGGCCGGCAGGCGATTAAAATTTCTGATCCAGGTCAGCACGGCATCGGGGTCGAGCAAATCGATCCATGCCACGTGCGGCGCCAGCCCGTCCGGCCGCGCCATGCTGGACGCGACGGCCACGACGTGGGGATCGCCCGGGAACAGCGGCGGCTTGCCCACTTCCGGCCGGTACACCTCCAGCTTGGGCAAGGCTTCCCATTTATAGCCTTCCACCAGCGTCAGGTCGGCCGGGGCCAGGCGCGCCAGATGGTCGGCCAGCGACGGTTCGGCCGCCCCGCGCAGTTCGCGCATGATGGCCACGCGGTACGGCGACGCGATCATCACCTCGGCCGCGCCGGCCGCGCGCATGCGGGCGCTGTCCTTGTGCGGCGGCTCCAGCAGCACGTCGTGGTGGCTGTGCTTGACGACGTTGACGCGCAGCCCGGACGCCGCCAGCCGGCCCACGACGTATTCCAGCAGCGTCGTCTTGCCGCAGCCGGACCAGCCGACGACGCCCATCACGGGGCCGCGGGCGGGATCAATACGGGACACGGAAGCGGGTCCCGCGGTAATTCATGACGGCGGCCTTGGGCAGCAGCTTTTCCAGCACGAGGCCGGGCGCCACCTCCTCGCCTTCGTGGCGCAGGGCCTTGTCGACGATCAGCAGGCGGTCGGATGGATTCGACGAATACATATAGCCGCCGAACGTCACGTGCGGGATGTCGCGCCGGCGGGCCTCCGGCAACTGTTGCAGGAAAGGCAGGCTGTCCTCCGGCGCCGATTTGGCGGTGACCGGCGCGGGTGCGGCCGGCGCGGATGCGGCCGGCGCCGGAGCGGCCGGTGCCGCCGGAACCGGCCGGGGCGGCGCCTGACGGGCGGCCACGCGCGCGTGCACGGGTTCGGGCGCGCGCTCGGGCGCGGGCGGCGGCGCGGGCGGCGCGGTAATGGCCAGCGTTTGCGGCGCGGGCTGCTCCGGCGCCGGCGCGGGCACAGGCACGGGCGCCTGGCGCCACATGAACAGCGCGCCCGCCGCCACGACGGCGGCGCCGGCGCCGAGGCCGACGAGCAGCGGCCTGCGGTTCGCCGCCATCCCGGCCGGCGCCGTGGGCACGGCCTGCGGCGCGTGGATCGTCGGCGCGCTGCCGAGCTGGCGTTCGGCCTGGGCCTTCTTCAACGCTTCGAGGATGTAGGACATATCACTTTCCCGTGGCCGCCAGCAGGTGCGGCTCGTCGACGCCGGCGAGCTGGTTCAGGCGCATATAGGTGCGCGGACCGGCCAGGCCGTCCGCCTTGAGGTTCTGCTTCAGCTGGAAGGCGCGCAGCAGGCGGCGCGTCGGTTCGTCCAGGACCTGGCCGCGCGGCGGCGCCGCGTGCTTGCCGCCCAGCTCCGCCAGGCGGGCGGCGATCCAGTCGACGTCCGGTCCGCTGTCGCCGGGCCCGACCTGGTCGCGGAAACCGCGCGGCACCTTCCACAACGTCGTGTATTCGCCGTCGATGCGGGTCGCCAGCAGCGCGAGATTCACGGTGTGGCGCCGGCCGTCGATGGTGAGCGTGGCGCTGTCGTCGTCCAGGCCGGTCAGCACGGCGTAGCCGACCCTGGCGCCGTCGTGCAGCGCGACGATGGCCGGCCGGTCGAGCAGGCGCAGTTCGTACAGGCCGCCGCGGCCCTGGTAGCAGCGCAGGCCGAGGCGCGGCGCGCCGTCGCACGGCGCGGTGGCGGGCAGTTGCCGGCCCCACAGCGCGCCCAGTTCGCGCAGCGCGTCGTTCTGCGTGGACAGCGCCAGCGGTTTGGCCGTCGCGGCGGCCGCATGCGCCGGCGCGGCCGCCCGCGCCTTCACGGGCAGGGGCGCCGGCGTGTGCGGCACGGCCTGCCAGGCGGCCGCGCTGATGGCGGCACAAGCCAGCACGCTGCCGGCCACGAGCGGCCAGCGCCGCGCCACGCGCGGCGCCGCGGCTGCTGCGGACCCGTCGCCGACGAAGACCTCGCGGGCCGCGCGGCGCAGGATCTTGGGCGTCACTTCGCGGCTGTTCTCGACGTAGGCGCCGAGCAGCGCGCGGTCGCACAACAGGTTGATCCGGCGCGGCACGCCGTCCGTCAGGCGGTGGATCAGCGGCGCCAGCGCGGCCGGCACCGGCGCCGCGCCCTGCTCGCCCGCGACGGCCAGCCGGTGCGCCACGTATGCGCCCGTCTCCGCGGCGGACAAGGGTCCCAGGTGGTAGCGGGCGATCACGCGCTGGGCCAGCTGCTCCAGCTCCGGCCGTGCGAGCATCGTGCGCAGTTCCGGCTGGCCGATGAGGATGATCTGCAGCAGCTTGCGCTCGCTCGTCTCGAGGTTCGTCAGCAGCCGCAACTGCTCCAGCACCTGGGCCGACAGGTTCTGCGCCTCGTCGATCACCAGCACGTTGTTATGGCTGCGCGCATGGCTTTCGAGCAGATAGGCGTTGATCGCATCGATGAAGGACTTCACCCCGGCTTTCGCGCCAGCCCCGGACGGGACGTCGATGCGGAATTCGTCGCAGATCGTCTGCAGCAGCTCTTCGACCGTCAGCTTGGGATTGAAGATATAGGCCAGGCGGCAGTCGTCCGGCACCTGCTCGATGAAGCAGCGGCACACGGTCGTCTTGCCGGCGCCGATCTCGCCGGTGAGCAGCACGAAGCCGCCGCCGCTGCCTATCCCGTACAGCAGGTGCGCGAGCGCCTCGCGGTGGCGTTCGCTCATGAACAGGTAACGCGGGTCGGGCGCGATCGAGAACGGCGCCTGCTTCAGATGAAAGTAATTTGTGTACATACCCAAGGCTTACCGGCGCGGCGGCAGCGGTTTGAACTTCGCGCAGTATATTTTGCTTTTGGCATTGTAGTAAGCGATCGTGCTGCCGGGGATGGATACGCGCAAAGGGTAAGGCGACGTGTCGGCCGCCAGGTGGCGCACGCCGGCCGCCTTGCGGATGTCCTGTTCCAGTTCGTCCGGCGGCACTTCCGCGACGGCGCCCACGAACACCCATTCGCTCGTGTCGTCGCTGACCATGACTTCCGTCACGGGCGCGCCCCACAGGGTCGTCTCGCCCGTGCGGAACCAGTACGCGCCGCCTTCGTGCTTGTAGGCGGGGCCGAAATGGGTCTGGAGCCAGGAATAGAAATACGCGTTGTCGAGATGGTCGTGACACAGCAGCGCCGCGCCGATGACGGGGGCGAACGTGGACGGCTGCTTGTCCTGCGTCTGTCCGTGCGCCGTCCCCGCGAACACGACCGCCAGCAGCATCGCCCAGCGGCGCAACGCGGTCACAGCTTGGACAGCCAGGCGCGGTTGGCGGCGATCTTCGCCTTCACCGAGGCCGGCAGCGCTTCGTAACAGCCCGGATGCTGCTTGAGCGCGTGCTCGCGCACTTCCTTTTCCAGGCCGTTGACGATGAATACATAAACGGAGGCACCTTCCGCATTCTTGCGGGTCCCCATGTAGCGAATCACCATGATCTCCTTGACGTGCACCCATTATGACATTCGGCCTCCGTTCCTACCACGGCCGGGTCGCAGCCGTGCGTCGGGATGGGGTGCTCGTCAGGGCCGGCGGGCACCGTCGTTGCGCTCGAGCCACATTCGCGGGCGCCTTCGTGGACAAACTGTCATGGTTTTCCGCGGCCGTCCATCCCCGGTTTTGCGCGGCCTGTCCCCCGTTTTCGCGCATTCGTCGAAAGGCGGCTGCGCCGGGCGCTGGCTTGTCGTATCGTCCAGACTCCCGACGCCGCCGCACGACCACGACACCACCATGAACGACACCAGGAAACTCACCGTCCTCGCCGCCGCGCTCGCGGCCGGCGCCATCGCCACGATGTCCGCCTCGTCCGCCCGGCCGCAGGATGCGCCCGCCGGCGCCGCCACCGAACAGCGTCCCGTCACGGCATTTTCCGCGATCGAGCTGGCGGGCCCCTACCACGTCGTCATCGACGCGCAGGCCAAGCCGGCGCTCGAATTGACGGGCGAACGCAAGCAGCTCGCCGAGGTCGAGACCGTCGTGCAGGGCGACACGCTCGTCGTGCGTCCCGTGCCTCGGCATGGCTTCTTCTTCAATTTCGGCAAGCGCCGCGAGACGGTCACCGTGCGCATCGGTGCCGGCGCCCTCAAGCGCCTGACGGTGGCCGGCAGCGGCGACGTCGACATCGACCACATCGACGGCGACCGCTTCACGCTGGCCGGCAACGGCCCCGGCGACATCCATGCGGGCGGCGCCGTGCGCCAGCTGACCGTCACGAGCAGCGGCAGCGGCGACCTGGACCTGCGTCGCCTGAAAGCGGCCGACGTCGATCTCGCGTTGAACGGCCCGGGCGACGTCCAACTGGCCGACGTCGGCAATGCCCTGGCCGTGCAGCAGGGCGGCTCCGGCGACCTGGTGGCGGACGGCCTGCGCACGGCCAAGGTGACGGCGCGCATGCGCGGTCCGGGGGACGTCAAGCTGTCCGGCACCAGCCGCGAGCTGGACCTGGAGATGTCGGGCTCGGGCGACTTCGAAGGCTGCGGCCTCAAGGTCGACGGCGGCGCGCGCTCCGTGCAGCGCGGGCCGGGCAATGCCTGCATCGCGGGCACGCTGCGCACATTCGACGGCGAAGTGGACGGCTCGGGCGAGCTGACCGTGCACGGCCTGCAGGCCGTGTCGGCGCGGCTGCGCATGAACGGTCCGGGCGACGTCCGCATCGACGGCAACGTGGCGCAGGTCGACGCGCAGCTCGCGGGATCGGGCAGCCTCGATGGCCGCGGCCTGACGGCGGGCCACGCGGACATCGTCGTGCACGGTCCCGGCACCGCGTCCGTGCACGTCGCCGGACCAGGCCGCGCGGACGCGCAGACCGCGGGCCGCGGCCAGCTGCTGTTCGTGGACCGCCGCGGTTCGCACATGTCGCGCTGACACGGGAGCCGCATCATGCCGTCCGTGTTCGCCCGCCTGAAACGCCGCTTCGCGCCGGCACTCGCTCCCGCCATCCGCGTGGACGCGGACGGCTTTTCCGCCTCGGACACGGTCGTGCCGTGGGACGACGTGAGCCGCGTGCTGGCCCATGCGGACGACGGCGGCCTGCGCATCGAAGTGCGCGCCGCGCATCTCGAGGACGCCGTCGTACTGGCCGAGACGCAGCCCGGCTTCGACGCCTTCGTGCGCATGGCCGACCGGCACCTGACGTTCCCGCTCGCGTGGTGGGAAGGGCTGCCGCGCGCGCGCCGCGTGGTGCTGTTCGAGGCCGCGCTGCGCGAAGTCCCGCTTGCCGATCCGCGTCCCGCGGCGCGCACCGCCCACGGCTGAACACGGGGTCCTTGTGCTAAGGTAGCGGCGCCGCCCACGACACGCCAAGGATCACCATGACGTCATTTTCCGCGCGCCTCGCGTCGCTTTGCGGGGCACTGGCCTGCGCCGGTCTCGCGCTCGCGCAGCCGGCGCCGACGTATCCCGCCCTGCCCTCCGAGACCCCGGCCGAATACACGCCGCCCAACGCCGGCTTCAACTACGTCAAGCGCACGGTGATGATCCCGATGCGCGACGGCACGAAGCTCAACACCATCATCATCGTGCCGAAGGGCGCGCACGACGCCCCGATCCTCCTCACGCGCACGCCCTACGACGCGGCCAGCCTCGTGAACCACGCCGACAGTTCCGACCTGGAGACGATCCTGACGGGCTACGACAACGCGGCCGACGTCATCGCCGGGGAAGGCTATATCCGCGTCGTGCAGGACGTGCGCGGCAAGTACGGCTCGGAAGGCGACTACGTGATGAACCGCCCGCTGCACGGTCCGCTGAACCCGACGCCCGTCGACCACTCGACCGACACCTGGGACACGATCGAATGGCTGACGAAGAACGTGCCGGAGACGAACGGCCGCGTGGGCATCATCGGCATTTCCTACGACGGCTTCCTGCCGCTGATGGCGCTCGTGAATCCGCATCCGGCGCTGAAGGTCGCCGTGCCGATGAACCCGATGGTGGACGGCTGGACCGGCGACGACTGGTTCCACAACGGCGCCTTCCGGCAGATCAATATGTCGTACATCCTCGAACAGGTCGTCACGCGCGCCAACACGGCCAAGTGGCCCGTCACGAACTACGACGACTACGACATGTACATGCGGGCCGGTTCGGCGGGCGCGCTGGGCCGCGAACGGGGCCTGGAACAGAGCGGCTTCTGGAACAAGGTCGTCGCGCACCCGGCCTACGACGACTTCTGGCGCCTGCAGGCGGTGGACAAGATCCTCGCGCGCCAGGACGTCACGGTGCCGACCCTGCTCGTGCACAGCCTGTGGGACGCGGAAGACATCTACGGCGCCATCGCCGTGTGGAAGGCGATCAAGCCGCACGACGCGCACGGCCTGGTGTTCCTGTCGCTGGGCCCGTGGTCGCACGGCGGCGCCATCGGCGACGGCAGCACGCTCGGGTCCCTGAAGTTCGGCAGCGACACCGCGCTGTACTGGCGCCAGCAGGTGCTGAAACCGTTCCTCGCGCGCTACCTGAAGGGCGACGCATCCGTGCCCGCCATCCCCACCGTGACCGCGTTCGAGACGGGCACGAACACATGGCGCAACCTGGCCGCGTGGCCCAGCGGCTGCAACGCCGGGTGCGCCATCGAACCCGCGGTGCTGCGCCTGGCCGCCGGCCGGAAGGCGGTGCTGGGCGGCGCGGCCGACGCGAAAGGGTATGACGAATACGTGTCCGATCCCGCGAAACCCGTGCCGTTCCGCCAGCGCCCGATCCCGCCGTACGGCTACGACGAGACGAAAGGCCAGACGTGGCCGCGCTGGCTCGTCGACGACCAGCGCGAGGCGTCCGGCCGCACGGACGTGGCGACCTTCACGTCCGACGTGCTGACGGCGCCGGTGAAGATCAGCGGCGAGCCCGTCGCCCACCTCGTCGCCTCGACGAGCGGCACGGACGCCGACTGGGTCGTCAAGCTGATCGACGTGTACCCGGACCAGGTGGGATCGCAACCGGCCATGGGCGGCTACCAGCTGATGATCGCGGGCGACATCTTGCGCGGCCGCTACCGCACGAGCCTGGCCACGCCGAAGCCGCTGGCGCCGAACAAGCCGCTTGACTACCGCTTCGGCCTGCCGACCGCGAACCACGTGTTCCTGCCCGGCCACCGCATCATGGTGCAGGTGCAGTCGAGCTGGTTCCCGCTGTACGACCGCAATCCGCAGACCTTCGTGCCCAACATCTTCTTCGCCCAGCCGGAGGACTACAAAAAGGCCACGCAGCGCATCTACCACAGCAGCTGGATCGAATTGCCGCTCGTCCGGGCCGCGCGCTGACGGCGCGCGCGCGGAACCTGTAGAATCATATTTTTTCGAAGAAATCCTCTCAGATACTTCGCTTTTTCAAGATTCGTCATTGCCCTATCCTTCGCCTTGACAACGGCCGGTCCGGCCGCGATTCTTGTTATCGATGAGAGATACGACCATGAAACGAATCCTGCTTTTCCTCGCCACCAACCTCGCCATCATGCTCGTGCTGGGCGTCACGGCGAGCCTGCTCGGGGTCGACCGGTACCTGACGGCCAAGGGCCTGAATCTGTCCGCCCTGCTCGTCTTCGCCGGCCTGCTGGGCTTCGGCGGCGCTTTCATATCGCTGTGGCTATCGAAGCCGATCGCCAAATGGACGACCGGCGCGCGCGTGATCGAACAGCCGGCCAACCCCACCGAGCGCTGGCTGCTCGACACGGTCGCGAACCAGGCCCGCAAGGCCGGCATCCCGATGCCGGAAGTGGCCGTCTACGAAGGCGCGCCGAACGCGTTCGCGACGGGCGCGACGAAGAACGCTTCGCTCGTCGCCGTGTCGACGGGACTGCTGCAGTCGATGACGCACGATGAAGTGGAAGCCGTGCTGGCGCACGAAGTGGCGCACGTGGCGAACGGCGACATGGTGACGCTCACGCTGATCCAGGGCGTGGTGAACACGTTCGTGATCTTCCTGGCGCGCGTCGTCGCGTATGCCGTCGACCAGTTCCTGCGCCGCGACGGCGAGGAACGCGGCCCCGGCATCGCGTTCACGATCACCTCGGTCGTGTGCGACCTGCTGTTCGGCCTCGTCGCGAGCGTCATCGTCGCCTGGTTCTCGCGCAAGCGCGAATACCGGGCCGACCGCGGCGCCGCGCAGATCATGGGCACGCCCCGTCCGATGATCGCCGCGCTCCGGCGCCTGGGCGGCATCGGCCATGCCGACCTGCCCAAGAGCCTGGCCGCATCGGGCATCGCGGGCGGCGGCGTGCTGGCCCTGTTCAGCAGCCATCCCTCGTGCGAGGACCGCATCGCGGCCTTGCAGCGCGCATGACGGACCGGCGCACACTCCGCTTCGCGGCGCCGGCGCTGTTCGCGCTGGCGCTGGCCGTCCTGCTGCAGCACTTCCTCGGCGCGCTGGCCTGGGCCGGCCTGCTCGCCGTCATCACCTGGCCCGGGCACGTGCGCCTGCAGGCGCGCGGCTGGCCGCCGGCCGCCAGCGCGGCAATCCTCGTCGGCCTCCTGATCCTCGGTTTCGTGGCGCCGTCGCTGGTGCTCGTGAACACCCTCAGCGGCGAACTGGCCGGCGTCCAGCGCCTGCTCGCGCGCGCGAACGAGACGGGCCTGCCCGCCCCCGCGTGGCTCGCGCAGCTGCCGCTCGTGGCCGAACATGCGATCGAATGGTGGAACGAACACCTCGCGCAGCCCGGCGGCCTGAATCGCCTGGTCGGCAACGCGGCCGGCGACTTCGCCCCGCACCTGACGGGCGCCGCGCGCCTGTGGGGCGGGGCGGTCCTCGCCAACGCCCTCTACCTGTTCCTCGCCCTGCTCACGCTGTTCGTGCTCTACCTGCACGGCCCCGCCGCCATCCGCCACGTCGACAACGCGGGCCGGCGCCTGCTGCCGCGCCAATATCCGATGCTGCGCCGCGTGTTCCCGCTGTCCGTGCGCGGCACGGCGCTGGGACTCGTATCCGTCGCCATCCTCGAAGGCTGCGTGCTCGGCGTCGCCTACGCCATCGCGGGCGCGCCGGCGCCGGCGCTGCTGGCCGTGTTCACGGGCTACCTCGCTCTCGTGCCCGGCGGCGCGCCGCTGTCGTTCACGCTCGTCTCGCTGCTGCTGCTGGGCCAGGGCCATTCCGGCGCGGCGCTCGGCCTGTTCTGCTGGGGCGCGTTCGAGCTGTTCATGGTCGACAAATTCATCCGCCCGAAACTCATCGGCCGGCGCGTCAACCTGCCGTTCCTCGCCGTGCTGTTCGGCCTCCTCGGCGGCGTGTCGACGCTCGGCGTCATCGGCCTGTTCGTCGGGCCGTTCATGATGGCGATCCTGTTCGAATGGCTGCGCGGGGACGATGGCGACAATACCGCATCCAATACCAATTTTACGCAGATCACGGCACTCTCCGGCAGAGAGAACGAGACCAATCCGCCGGCCTCCGGGCGACGCGACAATACCACTTAAATACCTGTTGACAAGCCTATCCGTGCTGCCTATAGTGCCCTGACCTTTCCGGCACAGCATTCACCATGATCGACTATCTCATCGGCGTCGACGGCGGCGGCACCGGCACCCGCGTGCGCATCGCACGGTGCGCGCCCGGCGGCGCCACCGAACTGGCGCAGGGCGCCAGCGGCCCATCCGGCCTGGGCCTCGGCATCGCCCGCGCCTGGACGGCCGTCCAGGACGCCGTCGCCCAGGGCTTCGCCGCCGCCGGCATCGCGCAACCACCTCTTGCGAGCATGGCCATCGGCCTCGGCCTCGCCGGCGTGCACAACCGCCAGTGGGCGCAAGAATTCATGGACGCGGATCCCGGCTACGCCGCGCTGCGCCTCGAAACGGACGCGTTCACGACCTTGATGGGCGCGCACGGCGGCCGGCCCGGCGCCATCGTCGCCATCGGCACGGGCAGCGTGGGCGAAGTGCTGCTGCCCGACGGCACCCGGCGCGAGGTCGGCGGCTGGGGCTTCCCCGCCGGCGACGAAGCGAGCGGCGGCTGGATCGGCCTCGCCGCCATCAACCACATCGAACAGGTGCTGGACGGGCGCCGGCCGGGGAGCGGCTTCGCCGCCGCCGTCATCGACGCCTGCGGCGGCAACCGCGCCGCCATCCAGGTCTGGCTCGGCCAGGCCACGCAAACGACGTACGCGTCGCTGGCGCCGCTCGTCCTGCAGCACGCGGACGACCCGGCCGCGCGCGCCATCCTGGCGAAGGCCGGCGAGGAAGCGGCCGCGATCGCCCGCGCGCTCGACCCGGACGGCCACCTCCCGCTCGCCCTGTGCGGCGGCCTCGGCGCCGCGCTGCGCGACTGGCTCCCGGGCGCGCTCGCGGACCGCGCCCGCGCGCCCGAAGGCGATTCCGCGCGCGGCGCGCTGCGCATGATCGAGCTGCACCTGGCAGCGGCATGAAAGGACTCCCCATGCAAGGCAATATCCTGACCCCGGACGGCTGGATCCGCGGCCGCATCCGCGTCGACGCCGGCGCCGCGACGATCGCCGCCATCGAAGGCGAGACGGCCGATCCGTCCGCCAACGGCGACGACTACATCCTGCCCGGCTTCATCGACCTGCACGTGCACGGCGGCGCGGGACGCGACGTGATGGAAGGCGGCGACGCCCCGCACGTGATCGCCCGCCTGCACGCGCGGCACGGCACCACGAGCCTGCTGGCCACGACGATGACGGCGCCGCTCGCCGACATCGACCGCGCGCTCGCCGCCGTCGGCAGCGCCTGCGAGCAGCGCGGCAAAGGCGAGGCGCGCATCCTCGGCGTGCACCTGGAGGGCCCGTACATCAATTCGGGCAAGCTGGGCGCGCAGCCGCCGTTCGCGCGCGCGGCGACGATGGAAGAAGTCGAGCGCCTCAATGCGCAGGCGCCGCTGCGCCTGATCACCGTCGCGCCCGAGATCGACGGCCACCTGGCGCTCGTGCGCCGGATGGCGGACGCCGGCATCCGCGTGCAGATCGGCCACACGAGCGGCAACTACGACGACGGCGTGCGCGCGCTGGAACACGGCGCGGCCGGCTTCACGCACCTGTTCAACGCGATGCCGGGCCTGCACCACCGCGATCCCGGCATGGTGGGCGCGGCGCTCGCGCATGCGCAGTACGCCGAGATCATCCCGGACCTGCTGCACGTGCATCCGGGCGCGATCCGCACCGCGCTGCGCTGCATCCCGAACCTGTACTGCGTGACGGATTCCACGGCCGCCGCCGGCATGCCGGACGGCGAGTACATGCTGGGCCGCCAGGTCGTCCACAAATGCATGGGCGGCGTGCGCCTCGCGGACGGCACCCTGGCCGGCAGCACGCTGACGATGGACCAGGCGCTGCGCAACCTGGTGTCGATCGGCCTCGATCTCGCGGACGCCGCCCGCCGCGTGTCGACCAACGCCGCCGACTACCTGGGCGAGACGCGCCGCGGCCGCATCGCGCCGGGCTGCTTCGCCGACCTGGTCGTCCTCGACCGCGACCTGAACCTGAAAACCGTTTATATCGAAGGAGAAGCGTGTGACCTCGCTGATGCTTGAAGAAGCCGTGTCCGCGGCCGACTGCGTCGCCCAGCAGTTGTCGAACGACGCCGAGCGCTACGCCGCGCTGGGCCATCACCTGCGCAGCGCCTCCTTCCAGAACGCGGTGACGGTGGCGCGCGGCAGTTCGGACCACGCGTCCGGCTACCTGGCCTACCTGATCATGGCGCGCATGGGGCGCCTCGTGACGTCGCTGCCGATGTCGCTCCTCACCTTGTACAAGGCGCCGCTGCAGGCGGCCGGCACGCTTGCCGTCTCGATCTCGCAATCGGGCCAGAGCCCGGACGTCGTCGAACCGATCCGCTACTTCCGCGCCGGCGGCGCGACGACGGTGGCCCTCGTGAACGACATCGATTCGCCGCTCGCCCATGCGGCGCAATGGGCGCTGCCGCTGCGCGCCGGGCAGGAACGGAGCGTGGCCGCGACGAAGAGCTTCATCGCCAGCCTGACGGCCGGCGCGCGCCTCGTGGCCGAGTGGCAGCAGGACGACGAACTGAAAGCGGGCCTCGCCGCGCTGCCGGACGCGCTGCGCCGGGCGGCGCGGACCGACTGGTCGGCCGCGCTGGACGTGCTGGCTCCGGCGCGCAACATCATGGTCGTGGGCCGCGGCATCAGCTTCCCCATCGCGCTGGAGGCGGCCCTGAAATTCAAGGAGACGTCCGCGCTGCAGGCCGAGGCCTTTTCCGGCGCCGAGATCAAGCACGGCCCGATGGCGCTGATCGACGAGGGCTATCCCCTGCTGATCTTCGCCACGCGCGGCCCGGCGCAGGCAGGCCTCGTCGCGCTGGCCGACGAGATGCGCGGCCGCGGCGCGCGCGTGCTGCTCGCGGCGCCCGCGGACGTGCCGTCGCGCGACCTCGACCTGCCCGTGTCGGACTGCCCGGACCTCGACCCCATCGTCGCCATCGAAGCGTTCTACGTGATGGCCGCGCACCTGGCGCAAGCGCGCGGGCTCGATCCGGACAAGCCGCGCCACCTGAACAAAGTCACTAAAACACACTGAGCCGCCCTGATGCACACGAACGATTTGCGCCAACTGGCCGGCCGCCTGATCATGATCCGGCTGTCCGGCACCGAGCTCGACGCCGACACGACCGCATTCATCCGCGCGCACCGCATCCGCGGCGTGTGCCTGTTCCGCCAGAACATGACGGACGCCGCGCAGCTGACGCGCTTTACGGGCGCTTTGCGCGATGCGATGGGCGCCGACGCGCTGATCGCGCTCGACCAGGAAGGCGGCGCCGTCGTGCGCGCGCTGTGGGTGCCGCCGCCGCCGTCCGCGATGGCGCTGGGCGCGGCCGGCGATGCGGACCTCGCGCGCGACGTGGGCGCGGCCGTGGCGCGCGCGATCCGCGCCATGGGCTTCAACTGGAACTTCGCGCCGGTGCTGGACCTGAACAACAATCCGCAAAATCCCGTCATCGCCGAGCGCTCGTTCGGGGCCGATCCTCAGCAGGCGACGGCGCTCGCACTCGCGTGGATGGCGGGCAGCGAAAGCGAAGGCGTGGCCTGCTGCGTGAAGCACTTCCCCGGCCACGGCGACACGCACGTCGACTCGCACCGCGACCTGCCCACGGTCGACAAGCCCTTGTCCGAACTGGCGCGCTTCGAATTCGCGCCGTTCCGCGCGGCCGCACCGCACGCGCCGGCCGTGATGACGGCACACATCGTCTACCCGTCCCTCGACGCGGACAATCCGGCGACGATGTCGCGCGCGATCCTCACCGATCTGCTGCGCACGCAATGGGGTTACGAAGGCGTGATCATCACGGACGGCATGGACATGCACGCGATCGCGCACCGCTACGCCGCCGGCGAGGCCGCCGTGAACGCGCTGCTGGCCGGCGCCGACATGGTGATGGCCATCGGCAGCCGCGCCGACCAGCAGGAGACCATAGCCGCCATCGCGGCCGCCATCGCCGACGGCCGCCTGCCGCTTGCCGACGTGCACGCGCGCCTGGCCCGTCTCGACCGCCTCGCATGCGCGCATCCGGCAGGCAGCGTGCCGTACACGACGGAGGATGCGGACCGCGCGCTGATGGCGCAGGCGTGGCGGCGGGCGCTCACGGCGCGCGGCAATCCGCATCGTCCCGCACCACGGGCCAAGGTGCGGCTCGTGGCGCGCCAGGACGTCGTCAGCGACGGCGTGTCGGAAGCGGGCGTGCCCGCCGGCGCCGTCGCGGCGATGCTGGGGCGGTTGTTCGACGTCGACCTCGTCACGTTCGCGGACGCGGAACGCTTCGACTGGTCCGCCCTGCCGGCCGACGGCCGCTTCACGATCCTGGCGTCGACCTCGCGCCGGCGCTACGGTCCGCACGCCCGCGCCACGTGGACGCCGGACCTGCACCTGGCGCTGTGGAACCCGTACCAGGCCCTCGACTTCGCGGCGCCGGCCCTGATGACGTATGGCTTCGCGCCGCCCGCGCTGGACGCCGTGCGGGCCTGGCTGGCCGGCGAGATCGACGCCGAGGGCCGCTGCCCGGTGCCCGGCTTTTGACGGCACGAGGTAACCCATTGTAACGGGCCAGCCTGCTCTTGCACGGCTGGGGCACAATTGTCACGCCCGTCAACAGTTTGTGGGACAATGCACGCTTTGTCCGAGAGCGGCACCCGGCACCGTCGGCGTATGTATTCGAGCCACTGATCGGCGCAACTTTATCGTCATTAAGAGAGGATTTTTCAATGTCCCAATTCCGTATTGCACGCCTTGCCCTGATGCTGGCCGCCCTCGGCTTGAACGCCGCGCCGGTCCTGATGCACAACGCGTCGGCCCAGGACAAGAATGCGCCTGCGGCCCAGCCGAAGCCGGACTCGGTCCGCCCGGAACTGTACAAGCTGCTCGACCCGGCCCAGATCAAGCCGCTGATGGACGCGAAGAACTACACGGAAGTGCAGAACCGCATCACGCAAGCGGAAGCGGTCGCGAACCAGACCCCGTACGAAAGCTATGTGCTGAACCGCATGAAGTTGTCGCTGGGCACGTCCACGGGCAACGACAAGATGGCGATGGACGCCCTGGAAGCGATCCTCGCGTCGGGCAAGCTGCCGGAAGCGGACAAGCCGAACTTCCAGCAGGCACTGGCCACGTACTACTACAACGCCAAGAACTATCCGAAGGCGATCGAGCTGTACAAGCAGGTCCAGGCCAGCGGCAAGGCGTCGGACCAGGTCAACTCGGCGCTGATCCGCGCCTACTACCTGAGCGGCGACTACGCGTCGGCACTGAAGGCCCAGGAGCCGGTGCTGGCGGCCACGGAACAGGCGGGCAAGACGCCGTCGCAGGAAGACCTGCGCCTGTACGCGTCGGCCGCGAACAAGGTCAAGGATGACGCCGCCTATCTGCGCGGCCTGGAAAAACTGACCGCCTATTATCCGAACGACGATTTCTGGACCGACCTGATCAGCCGCGGCATCGTGCGCAAGCCGGGCTTCCAGGACACCAGCATCCCCGACGTGCTGCGCCTGGAATTCGCGGCCGTCAAGCAGATGTCGTCGGACTCCTACACGGAACTGGCCGAGCTGGCCCTGAAGGACGGCTTCCCGAGCGAAGCCAAGAAGGTCGTCGACGCCGGCTTCGCCGCAGGCGTGCTGGGCACCGGCAGCGGCGCCGCCAAGGATCGCCAGCTGCGCGACCGCGCCACCAAGGAAGCGGCCAACGACGCCAAGACCATCGCCGCCAGCGAAGCGTCGGCCAGCAAGCTGAAAGCCGGCACGGGTCTCGTCAACCTGGGCTGGGCCTATGTGACGATGGACCAGTACGACAAGGGCATCGGCTTCATCCAGCAGGGTATCGCCAAGGGCGGCCTGAAGTCGCCGGACGAAGCCAAGCTGCGCCTGGGCATGGCCTACGCCAAGGCCGGCCAGAAGGACAAAGCCATCGAGACCTTCCGGCAAGTGAAGGCCGGCGGCGGACTGTCGGACACGGCCAAGTACTGGATCCTGCTGCTGAACCACCCGACCGGCGCGATGGCAGCCAAGTAATTCCCGCGGGACCTCCCGCGAGCAAGACGGCGCGCACCCCGGTTCGCGCCGTTTTTTTCGCCTGAAAATTCGGGGTCAGAGCATATTTCGCGCCGAATTCGGGGTCAGAGCACATTTCGAGTCAATGTCATGGCGCACATTATCTCGCCATCTGTGCGGGTACAGCCCCGGCGCGACGTCGTGCCACGCGTCGCGCACCGCCTGGCCGTTGCGCTAACTTGCCCGCAGACACATGCTCCAAAAAGTGCTCTGACCCCGAATTTGCCGGAAAGCGTGCTCTGACCCCGAATTTTTTGGTGTGTGTGAGTTGGCGTACGGGCCGAGCCGTGCCTTGCGGCCGATAATCGCCGCAACTCTTTCAGGAAGGCCGGCGATGAGTACCGTACGCAAGGGCCAGGCGCCCGCGAAGCTGAACCGCGATGAGTTTCACCTCGTCTTTTCGCGCGACTTTTACGATCCCGCCTACCAGGCCGTGGCGACGGAGCTGGCGGCCGTCGAGGAGGTCGCGTGGCAGGCCTACGCCGGTGCGCGCAAGGCGCCCGTCACCGTCAAGGCGGGCCCCGGCTTTGCCGATCCCGATTACGACCTGTCCGTCGAATGGAAAGCGACACGCGACCGCCTGCTGGCCGCCGAGGCTCGCCAGAAGGACCCGGCGACGCCGAGCCGCGTCCTGCTGATCAATGGCGCGGCCCGCAACGACGGCAGTTGCCCGGGCGAGGTCTCGAAGACGTGGCGCCTCGCCAAGCTGTGCGAAGAGGTCCTCGCGGCCGACGGGGTGGAGACGGACTTGCTCGACCTGTCGCGCGTCACCTCCGATTACGACCGCCACATCCACCCGTGCAAAGGCTGCGTGTCGACGGCGATGCCGCTGTGCCACTGGCCGTGCAGCTGCTATCCGAACCATTCCCTGAACCAGGAAAACGACTGGATGAACGAGATCTACGAGCGCTGGGTGCGGGCGCACGGGATCATCATCCTGACGCCCATCTACTGGTATCAGGCGCCGGCCGTGCTGAAACTCATGATCGACCGGCTCGTGTGCGCGGACGGCGGCAATCCCGACCCCACCTCCACGCACGGCAAGAAGGCGGACGAAGCGAAAGCGCTGGAGCGGGACTGGCCGTACCCCAAACACCTGGCCGGCCGGGTCTATGGCCTCGTCGTGCATGGCGACGTGGCCGGCATCGAGGCGACGCGGCGTTCGCTGGCCGACTGGCTCGACTGGATGGGCCTGATCGACGCGGGCCCCACGGCCCTGCTCGACCGCTACGTCGGTTATTACGAGTCGTATGCGGACAGCCACGCGGCGCTGGACCGGGACGCGGCCTTCCAGGACGAGGTGCGCAACGTGGCGCGGTCCGTGTCCGCGGCCGTCGCGGCCGTGCGTTCCGGCAAACTGCTGCGGCCGGACCGGACGCTGGCCAATCCCAGACCGAAATAGCGCGGCCGGCAAGCGGTCTTTTTTTGGTATTATCCGGGCTTCCATCATTCCGACGCCCGCCGCAATGTCCCACCTCGCGCAGTTGATGCACCAGATCTCCGCCACCAGCAACCTGCCGCTGTACCAGCAATTGCAGCGGGCCCTGCGCGACGCGATCGACCGCGGCGTCTACGGGCCGGCGGAAGCGCTGCCGGCCGAGCGCCAGCTGGCGGCCGAACTGGACATCTCGCGCATCACCGTGCGCAAGGCCATCGACGGCCTCGTCGAGGAAGGCCTGCTCGTGCGCCGCGCGGGATCGGGCAATTTCATCAACACGCGCTTCGAAAAGAATTTCGCCAAGCTGACGTCGTTCTCGGAAGACATGCGCTCGCGCGGCCGCACGCCGCGCAGCGTCTGGCTCAAGCGTTCGGAAGGATTGGTGACGCCGGACGAGGCGCTGCGGCTGGGGTTGTCGCCGGGCGCCGCCGTCTACCGCTTCAACCGCATCCGCTACGCCGACGACATGCCGATGTGCCTGGAATACGCGACGATCGCCGCCTCCGCCCTGCCCTCGCTGGACGCGGTGGACGTGTCGATGTACGAGGCGCTGGAAGCGAACGGCAAGCGCCCCGTGCGCGCCCTGCAGCGCCTGTCCGCGCTGCTGCTGAACGCCGAGCAGGCCAAGCTGCTGCAATCGAAGGAAGGCGATGCCGGGCTGTGCGTGGAACGGCTGGGCTTTCTGCCGGACGGACAGGCGGTGGAATTCTGCCGCTCCTACTTCCGCGGCGACATGTACGACTTCGTGGCCGAGCTGAGCGCCGGCTGATCCAATCAACAACGACAATGCCATGACCAACCTGACCTACGAAGCCTACCTGGACGAAGTCACGACCCTGCTGACGGAGCTGTACGACCTCGACGACGCCACCGCCATCAAGCTCGTCGTCGACGCGCAAGCCGCCGAGTATTTTTCGCCGCACGACGACCATCCGGCCATGCGCACGCTCACGCGCGCCCGCGAGGACGCCGTGGCGTTGTACAAGGCGCGGCAGGCGCGCGTCGACACCCAGGCAAGGCAGCAACGCGCCGCGCGCAAGAAACGGTAACCCCGTAGGGTCGGCGCATCAAATGGCAGTCAACCCGCCATCGATGGCCAACTGGTGACCGGTGACGAACGACGCCTGCTCCGAGCACAGCCACAACGCCGCGTTGGCGACCTCGGACGCATCGGCGATACGCCCCATCGGATGTGCCGATTTCAGCTTCTTGTCGCGTCCCGGCTCGCGGTCGAGCATGCGGGCCAGCATCGGCGTCTTGACGGCGCCCGGGCAGATGCTGTTGATGCGGATGCCGTCCTTGGCGTATTCCACGGCCGCGCTCTTCGTCAGGCCGACGACGGCGTGCTTGGACGCCGAGTAGATGGCGCGGTTGGGCGCCGCCACGAGGCCGCCCGCGTCCGCGATGTTGACGATCACGCCGCCGCCCTCCTGCTTGAGCATCTGGCGCAGCTGGCTCTTCATGCACAGCCAGACGCCCTTGACGTTGACGCCCATGATGCGGTCGAACTGGTCGTCCTCGCCCTCGGCCAGCGGCAGGAATTCTTCCTCGATGGCGGCGCCGTTGACGGCGCAATCGATGCGGCCGTAATGGCCTACCGCCTTGTCGACCAGCGCGTCGACGTCCGCCGCGGCCATTACATTTGCTTTAACGAACAGCGCCTTGCCGCCCGCTTCGACGATCAAGGCTGCGGTCATGTGGCCACCGTCGACCGACGTGTCGGCAATGACGACGCAGGCGCCCGCGCGCCCGAATGCCAGCGCGGTCGCACGGCCGATGCCGCTGGCGCCTCCGGTTACCAGCACAACCTTGCCTGCATACGAAATGCCGCTCGGTGTCTGCTTGGTCATGCCTTTCATCATGCTTCCTTTTCAATAGCTTGACGCAATCTTTGCTTCTCACAAGCAATACTGCGCTAAGGCAACATGATAGCGCCCATCCGGGCATTGACCAAGTTTCTCGACACTTCGGCCGGACGATGAACGGCCGAGTGTTGCATTCAGGGTGCAGGTTTCGCTTTCGCCTTGTCGCCTGCCATGACCACGGACATCTTTGCAGGGTCGATCGCCTTGCGGAATGCCGCGTTCAGCTGCGGCAACGTGACGGCCATCAGGCGCTTTTCGAACTCGGCCGACCATGCGAACGTGCGTCCCCGGTACAGATACGACGTCCAGCCGGTCGCCAGCGCGCCGTCGTCGGACCGATTCTGGACGCGCTCTTGCATCAGACCCGACTTGGCACCGGCGAGTTCCGCCGCCGTAAAGCCATCCTTGAGCGCGCGCACGAGTTCTTCGCGCACGGCCGCGTCGACCTTGGCCAGGTTCTGCGGCGCGGCGATGGCGTTGATCGCGAACATGCCGGCACGGTCGAGATCGCCGGCCACGAGGTTCGAGCCGACGCCATACGACAGGCCGTCGTGCTGGCGGATCCGATCCATCAGGCGCGACCGCAGGCCGCCGCCGCCGAAGATGTAATCGGCCAGCATGAGGGCCGGATAGTCCGGATCGTCGACGTTCAGGTCGACGTTGACGCGTGCGGTGTAAAAGCCGTTGGCCTTGTCGGGCGTGTTGAGGAATTCGTGGATGGGCGCGATGTCGCCATTCTTGCGCAGCACGGGCGCCACGTGCATCGGCGCTTTCCAATGGCCGAACAATTGGTCGACGAGCGGCGCGATCGCCTGGGCGTCGAAATCGCCGACGATGGCCATCTCCGCCGGCACCGTGCCGTAGTAATCGCGGTGGAAGGCCTTGACCTGGTCCAGGGTGGCGCTCTTAATGTCGGCAATATCTTCCTCGAGCGTCGTTTCGTGACGGATATCACCCTTGGGATAGATATCAAAATGCTCATTCAACGCGCGCGACGCGATGCTCGTCGGTTCGCTGCGGCTCGCCTCCAGGCCGACGATGGATTGCTGGCGCAACTGCTCGAATTCGTTGGCCGGGAAGCTGGCCTCGCGCAGCACGTGGGCCACGAGCTTCAGCGCTTCCGGCAGGTTTTCGCGCGTCGTCTGGAAATGCGTGAGGCTGCCGGAAATCTTGAGCTTGTCGAAGGCGTCGGCCAGTTGCACGCGGTCGTATTTCGTCGTGCCGCGCATCAGCATCGCCGACGTCAGGCCGGGCAACGCGCCTTTCCCGAACAGGTTCTGTTCGTCGCCGATGTGCTGGCGCAGGTCGACGGTGACGGTCTGGCCGCGGTTCTTCTTGGGCAGCAGGGCCAGTTTCACGCCGCCGGCCGTCGTCACGGTCGTGCGCTTCAGGATGTTGGCCTGGCTCGGGTCGAAATCCTCCGCGCTCAACGTGGACGCCTGCGGCTTGAAATCCTTGAGCAGGGTTTGCACGCTGGGCGCCGGCGGGATCACGGCGCGCTGCGGGTGGTCGTCCGGGATGAATTCGCCGGTGACGCGGTTGTCGCGCTTGAAATAGCGGCCCGCCGCCGCGGCCACCTGGGCCGACGTGATCTTGCCGACGCGGTCGCGGCCGACGAAGAACAGGCGCCAGTCGCCCAGCGCGATGACGTCGGACAGCGCCACGCCCACCCGCTGCGGATCGTTCAGGCTGCGCTCGAATTCGTTCAGGAAGCTGCGTTTCGTGCGTTCCATTTCCTCCGGCGTCGGCGGGTTCTTGGCGAAGTCTTCCACCGCCTGGGTGAGCGCGGCGCGCACGGGTTCGAGCGGCGCGTCCTTCTTGACGACGGCGCCGAAGTACTGCAGCCCGGGCGCATACCCCGTCTGGCCGTAGGCAAACACCTGGCTCGCCTTGCCCGTCTCCACCAGGAGTTTATGCAAGCGGCCCGTCGGCGAATCGCCGAGGATGGACGAGGCGAAGCTCAGCGCGTCGCTGTCGTCGTGCAGGCCGGACGGCACCTTGTAGCCGAGCGCGACGATCTGCACGTCGCCCTGGCGCCGCACGGTGAACGTGCGGTCGCCGTCCTGCGTGGGTTCGACGGTCCAGAATTCCGGCAGCGTACGCTTGGGCTTCGGAATGGCGCCGAACAAGCGGTTAATCGACAGCAAGGTCTTGGCGGGATCGAACTTGCCCGCCACGAGCAGCACGGCATTATCCGGCTGGTAATACGTGTGATAAAAATTCTGCAGGTTCGCGATCTTGACGTTCTCGATGTCGCTCTTGTTGCCGATCGTCGCACGGCCATACGCATGCCAATCGTAGGCCACGCTCTGCATGCGCTTCATCAACACGGCGCCCGGCGAATTCTCGCCGTTCTCGTACTCGTTGCGCACGACCGTCATCTCGGAATCGAGATCCTTCTTGGCGATGTTGGAATGCGTCATGCGGTCCGCTTCCATGCCCAGCGCCCAGTTCAGGTTGTCATCGGACGCCTGGAACACCTCGTAGTAATTGGTGCGGTCGAGCGACGTCGTGCCGTTGAACTGCATGCCGCGGTCCTGGAACTGGCGCGTGATGTCCGGGTGCTTGGGGCTGCCCTTGAACATCATGTGCTCCAGCAGGTGGGCCATGCCCGTCTCGCCATAGTTCTCGTGGCGCGAGCCGACGAGGTACGTCACGTTGACGGTGATGGTGGGCCGCGAGGAATCGGGGAACAGCAGGACTTTCAGGCCGTTCGGCAGGCGGTATTCCGTGATGCCCTCGACCGCCGGGCCCTGCACGACGCCCTTGGGCAGGTCGAATGCCCAGGCGCCTTGCGCGATGAAGGAAAGGCCGCCAACGACGGCAAAGGCGGCCAGGCCGCGCTGGAAAAACGTCAAGCTCATAAGTCTCCGTCTGTCAGAACCATTGTCCGTGGGACATGGTAACAGACGGGAACTTAGGCCAGGCTTACCTCACTGACGCACGCGCCGTTCGTGCTGTTGCTGGTAGGGGCTGATGCGCGCCAGGTCTTCCATTTCCTCGGCCAGGAAGCCGAGCAGATCGTCCGCGCTGACGATGCCGACGAGCCGCCCGCCGTCGCCCACGACGGGCACCCGGCGGATGCCGCGCAGGCGCATGCGTTCGATGGTGACGGTGACGTCGTCGTGCTCGTCGGCCGTGAGCAAGTCGTCCGTCATGATGTCGCCCACCTGCAATCCGGTCGGATCGAGGCCGAGGGCGACGACGGATACGACAATGTCGCGGTCGGTGACGATGCCGGCGGGAACGGGCACGGTGTCCGCCGCGTCGACGACGACGATGTCGCCCACGTGATGTTTGCGCATGAGAAAAGCCGCACCCTGCACGCTCTCGTCGCGCGCGCAGTAGACGGTGTCGACCGTACAGAGTTTTCCGACTTCCATGGCCACCTCCATCATTCGGCGCTGGTGCTACCAATGAAGCATAGGCACAGGCCAGTGACAATGCAATCCCGCGTTCGAGGCGACTTGAAGCCGAACCAGCGGCGCAACCGCTCAGCCCCCGGTGAAACGGTTGAGTACCACCTTGTACAGGTCGTAATCGGAATGATAGCCCACCCCCGGCGGGCCGGACGTCACCGGAGGCCGCTGTTCCGTCTCGCCGCGGGGCAGGCGCTTGGTCCGGTCATGGGCGCCCAGCCCCAGCTTGAGCCACACCAGGCCGGGCGACTTGAAGCCCAGCCCTTTCATGCGCTCCATCAGGCTCTTGCGGGGCCGCTCCGCATAGTCGAGCGTAACGGCGATGCCGCGCGGCCTCGCATAGTCGTAGCCGAGCTTTCCGCCCTTGATGGCGTGACGCGCCTGGGTCCGATTCGGCAATTGCGGATCGAACAGCACGAGCGGCGCGGGATCATGCAGTTTCACGCGACTCTCGATCGCCGCGGCAAACAGTTGCGCGCTCGCGCCGCCCATCGACCCTCCGGCGATGTACTGGAACTTCACGTTGCGCCCCTTGGCGTGGGCGTCCTCGATCGCTTGCGCGACCAGCACGGCCGCCTCGTGGTTCGCCTTGAACACCGCGCCCACCGACTGGCCGATGCTGCTGAAGGCCTGCTTGACGTCCCGCATGTTCTGCATGCCGTCGAACATCACGCGGACCTCGGTCCGCGGATTGCCACGCGAGTCCCACACGATCTCCTCATCCCATACCATGTGCGCGACGTGGGCGGCACGCACCAGCTTTTCCCTGTCGCCCGCGGGCAGGAGGGCGAGCAGGTGCGACGTACGCAGTGTGGCCGCGATGGTGTGCTCGTGAGTCAATTTGATACTCGCGGGCCGTTGCGCCATCTGCATTTGTTCGTGAAGATGAGCCGTGAACACGTCGGCGCTGCCGCCCTGCGCGCGTTGACACGCCACATACTCGATCCGATACTGCCTGTCATCGGTACGTATCGATGGGAGCAGCGCTTCGGCAAAGCGCATCGCAAGCTGCCGCACGGCATGGTGGTCGGCCGAATCCGGCTCGGAGGCGAGCGGCGCGCCAAATGCATCGAACTCGTTTTTTAGGTGCACCTGCAGCAGGTTCACCGTCTTCCCGTCGCGGCCGGTGACCTGGCGTTCGCTGACAAAACAATTGACCTCCCTTGCCGCCCGCACCAGTCCGGCCAATACGTCCGGCGGCACGCCCCGTCCGAAAGGCATCCGTTCGATCGCGGCGCTGTCCGGCTCTGGCGGCAGGTGGTACAGCGGCGCGCGCAGCAGGCGGCCCACGGCACTCAACTGCGCTTGTCGCGCGCGGCCCGGTGCGGCGGGCCCCAGTCCAAGCGCCTCGGTGATGTGCGAGACCTGCTGGTCGTCCAGGCAAACAATCGACGTCAACATGTTCGACATGCAATCGATTTTCGGCCCCGACGCCAATTTGCCGAACGCCGTCGGGCGCGCGGGCGCGCCTGCCGGCAATGGAGGGGTATCGGCCCCGTCCGCCGTCGCGCCGGGCGCGGCAAACGGCGCGTGCCGGGCACTGAACTGTTCGAGCCGCCGCACCGGTGCGCGGACGGCCGTGGTCGGCGGGCGCGTTCCGGGGCGCCCGCCCAATACCGGCGAGATCGATTCCAGCGTGCGGGCGGGCCAGCGGCTGGTCTCGGCCGGCGTCCGGGACGCGGTATCGGCAACCGGGCGGTCGCCGATCGGTGGCGCAGTGAATGCGTTTGTTTTCAAAGGAGTGTTCTCGGACAGGCGCACAGCCGTGCGGTCGGCTTGGCATCCGCCATTGAACATTCTTTTTTTGAACAGCCTGGCGCCCGCTGCGAAGTAAGGTGCCGAAGAACGATCAGTGAACCCGCTGAACCGGCGCGGCCGGTGCGCGATGCATGGCGCGCGCGGACAAGATCGTCTCGACTGCGGTCGCGCGCGTTGCCGGCCGCTGGTATGCCAGCATTACCGTCGACACGTCCGGTGTTTGGAAAACGGTCAGGTCTTCTTCTCTTCCGCCGGTGGGACGAAGCACGCCTCGACGACTTGCAGGTCGTTATCTTTGGCGAAATTGCACACGAAGTGGTAGGCGAGCGGTTCGATGCTCTTGAGGGCATTGTTCACGACGACCGCCTTGACGCCGTTCACGACCGTCGGGTGCACATAGGGCGAGAACTTGAGGTGGGCATTCGGGCCGCCGCTGCCCGCCGGCCGGAAGCACGACATGACGCCGCAGAGACGTTCGGCCCAGTCACTCGGGCGGAATTGTCTGCCCTTACTTGTCACGCCGAGAATGAAGAATTCGTCGGCGCCTTTCCCGGTTTGCGGTGAGTCGGCCATAGTGCGGCTTATGAAACAAAGGCGTGGATGAGAACAACCCGACTATTATATCTTATAGAAGACCTGCGGACGAGCCCCGCGTGCCGGCCGGCGCGAACCGGCACGACGCGCGTCTCGAATCTTCTGCTTCCGTCGGGTTCAGCCGAGCAGGACCGCGCCGGAGAGCAGCAGCAGGAGCAGCATCCATAATAACAGCGCACGCCAGACCAGGCCGACCGTGCTTTGCAGTGCGCGCACGCTCGGCTCGTCGCCGGGCAGGACGTCGTCCTCGCTGGCGGACAGGTCGACGGTCGCGGCGTCGGCCGGCAGGATGCGCGGCGCGTTCTCGGCCGGCGAGCCGAGGCGCACGCCCATGGCGCCGCCGCCGGCGGCCAGGATGATCCCTTTCGATTCGTCCGTCCACCGGCCGGCGAAATTACGCCACGCATAAATCGAGTCCTCGAAATTGCCGACGACGGCGAACGCGATCGCAGTCAGGCGCACGGGGATCCAGTCGATCCAGTAGAACGCGCGCGCGGCGAATTCGCCGAACGCCTCGTTGCGCATGTGGTCCGGCTCGTTCCATGCGCGCGCGAGGTATTCGGACACGCGGTACATGACGGCGCAAGCCGGACCGAGCGGCATCAGGAACCAGAAGAACACGCCGAACACGTTGCGGTGCGTCGTGATCAGGGATTTTTCGACGGCGATGCGGGCGATCTCGGTCCCATCCATGCCGACCGTGTCCATCTTCGTCCATTCGGCGAGCAGCGTGCGCGCCGTGGCCTCGTCGCCGGCGTTCAGGGCGAACTGGATCGATGTGAAGTAATGGCTGTAATGGCGGAAACCGAGCGTGAGATAGACGATCAGCACGTTCCAGGCGAACGCGGCAAACACGAGGCGGTAGTACACGAGGACGCCGTAGATGATGGCCGTCGGCAACATCAGGACCGCCATCATCAGGAACCAGCCCAGCCGCCCATGACTTGCTTGGCCGGCATTGAACCAGGCCTCCACACGCATGGCGAAACGCTTGATCTCGGCGTAGATCTGGTTATCTGCGCGCAGCGGCTTCAGCTGTTCGATGAGCAGCGCGCACAGAATGGAAAAGAATGTCATGCACGGTCCTTTGTCGTTGTTGCCTTACTTCATTGCTCGCTACGATAGCGCAGACACAGACCGGAGTCCATGCCCCTTCAGGCGCGTAACAAATGAAACAGATTACGTAACATACCCGCCGTGGCACCCCAGATGAAGAAGCGTTCGTAAGGCATCGCATAAAAACTGCGCCGGCCGCCGCCGTCGGGCAGTTCGAACGACATGCGCTGATGGTTCATGCCATCCATCAGGAATCGCAAGGGCACTTCGAAAATGGCGGCCACTTCGTTCGACTCGGCCGTGAGGTCGAACGGCGGCGTGACGAGGCCCACCACGGGCGTGACGACGTAGGCCGACGCCGTGACGTGGTCGGGCAACACGCCGACGATTTCCACGTGGCGGCGCATGAGGCCGATCTCTTCCTGCGTTTCGCGCAGGGCCGTTTCGATGGGGGAGGAATCGTCTTCTTCGGCGCGGCCGCCGGGAAAGCTGACCTGGCCCGCATGGTTCGTCAGGTGTTCGGTGCGCTGGGTCAACAGCACGGTCAAGCCTTCGGACCGGCGCACGATGGGGATCAGGACGGCCGCGCGCCGCAGCACGGGGAAGCGCAGGCGCATGTCCTCGGGCAGTTCCGGCTCCCACAGCGGCGGATGGGCGAGGCGCCGGCGCAGCCAGGCGGCGTCCAGGCGCTCTTCCGGCAAGGCGGCCTCGCCGGCGATCGCGTCGACGGGCAGGCGCTTCGGATCGATGTGCAATGTTGCCAAGGCTTTCTCCAAAAGAAAAAGGCATCCAAATGGATGCCTTTTTCCTACCACAATCGCTATTACTGCGCAGCAGTGGTAGCAGCTTTGCGGTTCGGCAGTTTCTCTTTGATACGTGCCGATTTGCCCGAACGCTCGCGCAGGTAGTACAGCTTCGCACGACGCACGTCACCACGACGCTTCACTTCGATCGAAGCGATCAGCGGCGAGTACAGCTGGAACGTACGCTCCACGCCTTCGCCCGACGAGATCTTGCGAACGATGAAGTTCGAGTTCAGGCCGCGGTTGCGACGCGAGATGACGACGCCTTCGTATGCCTGGGCGCGCTTGCGGTTGCCTTCGACGACGTTGACGCTGACGACCACGGTGTCGCCCGGTGCGAAATCAGGGATGTTGCGGCCGAGGCGCGCAATCTCTTCTTGCTCGAGTTGCTGGATCAGATCCATTTGTAGACTCCTTATACCATCTTGCCGGCGCGTTCGTTGCCCGGTAGAGGATGGGGTTGACCATGCGTGTCCCGATATCGGGGCCCGCCTTTATTCCGCCGCCTTTTCCAAGGTTGCGAGAAACTGCTCGTCGGCCTTCGTCAGCAGACCGGCGCCACGCGCCTTGTCCAGCAGATCCGGCCGTTTCTTCGCGGTCGCCTCCAGCATACGCCGGCGGCGCCACTTCATGATTTCCGCGTGGTTGCCACCCATCAGCACGGGCGGCACGGCCACGCCTTCGTACACTTCCGGACGCGTGTAATGCGGCGAATCCAGCAGGCCGTTGACGAAACTGTCTTCGACCGCCGACGCGTCATCGCCCAGCACGCCGGGCAGTTGCCGCACCACGGCATCCATCAGCGCCATCGCCGGCAACTCGCCGCCGGACAACACGAAATCGCCGAGTGAAATTTCCTCGTCGACCACGCGGTCCAGCAGGCGCTGGTCGACCGCCTCGTAGCGGCCGCACAGCACGACGAGACCGGGCTCATCCTTCAAGCCCATCACACGTTCATGCGTCAGCGGTTTGCCTTGCGGCGACATGAACACGACCCGCGGTGCGGGAAGCCCCATGTCGACCTGGCGCTGCTTCGCCGCGTTGATCGTCGCTTCGAGCGGCTTGGCCAGCATCACCATGCCGGGACCGCCGCCGTACGGGCGATCGTCCACGGTGCGGTGGCGGTCCAGCGTGAAATCGCGCGGATTCCAGATCGCCAGGTTCCACAAGCCCTGCTCGTGCGCGCGCCGGGTCACGCCCGACTGCGTCAATGCGGCAAACATTTCGGGAAACAAGCTCACGACGTCAAACTGCATCGAGACCTCGCTTCAGGCGGATGGGATCAATAATCCAGACCCCAGTCCAGGGTAATCAGTCCGGCTTGCAGGTCGACCGTCTTGACGTACTGGTCCACGAACGGCACCAGCCGCTCCGGCGCTTTCGCGTCGGGAGCGGCGTTCGGATCGGGCACGGGCGCGATCCGCAGGATGGACTGCGCGCCATTGTGCATCATGTCGGTGACCTTGCCGAGCGCTTCGCCCTGCAGGTTGACCGTATCCAAGCCGATCAGGTCGGTCCAGTAATACTCGTCGTCCGGAAGTTCCGGAAAGTCCGCACGCGACACCTGCACCGTGGTGCCCTTGAGCGCCTCGGCCATGTCGCGGTCGGTCACGTCGACCAATGTGGCCGTCACGTCGCCGCTGTGGTACTTCGCATTCCGCACGTCGACGGCATGCAGCGACGGCTTGTCGAGCCACCAGGTTTTGACGTTCAGCAACGCGTCCGCATCCAGAGAATGCGGCGTGACGCGCACACCACCGCGCAACCCGTAGGCGCCGGTGATATAGCCGACCTGGATCAGGTCGTCGGGGGCCACTTGTGCTGCCGAATCGGTCAAACCGTACAACCTTGAATCAGGCAGCAGCCTTTTGCGACGAGATCAGGCGAGCAACCGTCGGCGACAGTTGTGCACCCACGCCTTGCCAGTACGACAGACGGTCAGCGGTGATGTTCAGGCCGACTTCCTTGCCCGAAGCCATCGGGTTGTAGTAGCCGATGCGCTCAATGAAACGGCCGTCGCGGCGATTGCGCGAGTCGGTTGCAACGATGTTGTAGAACGGGCGCTTCTTGGCACCACCACGAGCTAAACGAATAACGACCATAATATTTCCAAAAGTGAGCTGGACGAAGAAAGCCGACGATTATAGCGCGTCACACCGTCCGTCAGCAAGCGTGTTTATATAAAAACCAAGAACGCTGGGATGCGGTCCCAGCCGAATCCAAGATTATCGCCGATTTCACGACACTCCGCCACTCCGAAGCCCACTTTTAGACCATACTGTTGGCTTTCCTTTTAACATTTATTCGATGCCGCAACACAAGAACAAGACCTTCGCCACCGCCCTCGCCCTCTTGCTCGGCGGACTCGGCGCACACCGTTTCTATCTCAAGGGCAGCACCGACCGCCTCGGCCTGCTGCACGTCTGCAGCGTTCCCGCGGCCGGCCTCGTGTACGGACTCGGGCATGCCCCCAATCCGTTCTACGTCCTGCTGCCGCTCATCGTGTCCTGGCTGGCCGGCTTCGTCGCAGCGCTGGTCTTCGGCCTGATGCCGGACGAGAAATGGGACGCCCGCTACAACGCGGGCTCCGGCCGCCGCTCGCAATCGCACTGGCTCGTGATCCTGCTCGTCGTGCTCACGATGCTGGTGGGCACGACGACCCTCATCGCCACGATCTCGCGCCTGTTCGACCTGATCTATACGGGCGGCGCCTACGGCTGACCGCGCGCCGCACCGGCATCACAAGCCGCTCGTGTTCCAGTTATACCGGGGCACCTGCGTGGGCGGCGTGCCCGTCACGATGACGATCTCGCGGTGCGCGTCCAGCGTGATGGCGGACGGGTCGGCCGTGTAGCGCGTGACCTTTTCCTTGTCGACCACGTAGAACGCCGGCTTGCCCGGCAGCCCGGCCACGGACGCGGTGCTCAAAGGCTGCCCCCACAGGGCGAAGAACTGGCCCAGCGTGAAGACCTTCGGCACGTCCGTTTCGATGTGCATGACGCCTGAACCGTCGTGCGTGTGCATCTCGTACGCGCATCCGCTGCCGCGGCCGATCGAATCCGGCAACGCGAGCCGCACGCCGTCCTGGTACACCGACAGCAGCGCGTGGACGTGGTAGTTCTCGTTCTTGGCGCAGCCGACGCCGTCGACGATGGCCGTTCCCGAATGGCTCCAGGCGGGCCAATGCGGCCGGCTGAAGGTCACGGTGGCCGAAATCTCGGTATAGGTGGGCGCCAGCACGATGTCCGGCGGCGGCGCGGGATCGGTGGGCGGAGGCGGCGCCGGGTCGGGGGCCGGTGCCGGCGTCGGTGCCGGCGTCGGCGCCGGCGTGGGGCTCGGTGCCGCCGGCGGATCGTTCGCGGCCACCGTGGGGGCGGAATCGCCGCCGCCGCCGCAGGCGACCAGCGCACTCATTACGGCGCATGCCGCGGCGATCGGCAATACCAGACTAGCCTTCGTGGAAAACATGGGCGCTCCTTGGATGATGGATGCGACGAATCGATTCTAGGAGCGTCTCCTACCCATTACGCATGACGGACATCAAACACATGACGCAGGTCGGCACCGCACAACAAATCGCCTGCTGCAGCACGAAAAAAAAGCGGCACGCAGGCCGCTTTGCAATTATGCCATGACGCGCTCAGAACTGCTCGACATCCAGCGCCAGCACGCCCGCGCTGCCCTCCACGATCGCATGGCGCAGGCCATCCGCCTGCGCCAGGATATGATCGGCGAAGAAGCGCGCGGTGCCGATCTTGGCGCGGTAGAACGCCGCGTCGCCGGTGCCGCCATCCAGCTTCTGGCGCGCGACCAGGGCCGCGCGCGCCATCTGCCAGCCGCCCAGCACGATGCCGGCCAGTTTCAGATACAGGACGCTGCCCGCGAACACGGCGCGCACGTCGGACTTCGCGTTCGCCACGACGTAGTCGACGACGGCTTCCAGCGCCGCGCTGCCGGCCGCCAACTGCATGCGGATCGCGGCCAGGTCCGCATCCGGCGACTCGGCCAGCTGCGCCTCGGTCGCGCGCACCTGGGCCAGGACGGATTTCGCCACGGCGCCGCCGTCGCGCACGGTCTTGCGGCCGACGAGGTCGTTGGCCTGGATGGCCGTCGTGCCTTCGTAGATCGTCAGGATCTTGGCGTCGCGGTAGTGCTGGGCGGCGCCCGTCTCCTCGATGAAGCCCATGCCGCCATGCACCTGCACGCCGTCGCGCGCGACGTTCTCGCTCATCTCCGTCGACCAGCCCTTGATCACCGGCACGAGGTATTCGTAGAGCGCCAGGTTGGCCTTGCGCGTCGCTTCATCCGGATGGCTGTGGGCCAGGTCCGACAGGCCGGCGCCGACGTAGGCGAGCGCGCGCGCGCCTTCCGTCTGGGCGCGCATCGACATCAGCATGCGGCGCACGTCCGGGTGATTGATGATGGCGACGGGACCGGCGGACCCTTCGACGGCGCGCGACTGCACGCGCTCCTGCGCGAACGCGACGGCCTGCTGGTACGCGCGTTCGGCCAGGCCGACGCCCTGCATGCCCACGCCGAAGCGGGCCGCGTTCATCATGATGAACATGTATTCGAGGCCGCGGTTCTCTTCGCCGACGAGCGTGCCGATGGCACCGCCATGGTCGCCGAACTGCAGCACGGCGGTCGGACTCGCCTTGATCCCCAGCTTGTGCTCGATCGACACGCAGTGCACGTCGTTGCGCTCGCCCAGCGAGCCGTCGTCGTTCACGAAGAATTTCGGCACGATGAACAGCGAGATCCCCTTCACGCCCGGGGGCGCGTCCGGCGTGCGCGCCAGCACCAGGTGGATGATGTTCTCCGCCATGTCGTGCTCGCCGTACGTGATGAAGATCTTGGTGCCGAAGACCTTGTATGTGCCGTCGCCCTGCGGCACGGCGCGGGTGCGCACGGCGGCGAGGTCGGAACCGGCCTGCGGCTCCGTCAGGTTCATCGTGCCGGTCCATTTGCCGCTGATCAGCGGCTCGATGAAGCGCGTCTTCTGCGCGTCGCTGCCGGCGGTCAAGAGCGCTTCGATGGCGCCGTCCGTCAAGAGGCCGACGAGCGCGAACGCGATGTTCGCGCTGTTGAGCATCTCGATGCACGGCGTGGCGACGAGCTTGGGCAGGCCCTGGCCGCCGAATTCGGCCGGATGCTGCACGCCTTGCCAGCCGGCGTCCGCGAAGCTGCGGAACGCTTCCTTGAAACCTTTCGACGTCGTGACCTGGCCGTCATGCCAGAAGCTCGGTTCCTTGTCGCCCGGGTGGTTCAGCGGGGCGACGACCTCGCCGCAGAATTTCGCGTTTTCTTCCAGCACGGCTTCGACGGTGTCGGGCGTCGCGTCTTCGCAGCCGGGCAGTTGGTTGATCTCGGACAGGTTGGCCAGTTCGTTGATCACGAACAGCATGTCTTTCAGGGGGGCGTTGTAGGTCACCGCGGTCTCCTAGTTTCTCTTTACGTAAACGTCAATCGTCGGCCGCAAAAAAGGCGGGTGGGTTCCCGCCTTCCGGGATCGACGTGGATTAGCCCAGTTCCTTGACCAGGGCCGGCACGACCTCGAACAGGTCGCCGACGATGCCGTAGTCGGCCACCGAGAAGATCGGCGCTTCCGGATCCTTGTTGATGGCGACGATGGTCTTGGAATCCTTCATGCCGGCCAGGTGCTGGATCGCGCCCGAGATGCCGACGGCGATGTACAGCTGCGGCGCGACGATCTTGCCGGTCTGGCCGACCTGCCAGTCGTTCGGCACGTAGCCGGCGTCCACGGCGGCGCGCGACGCGCCCATGGCGGCGCCCAGCTTGTCGGCCAGCGGTTCCAGGATCTTGAAGTTCTCGCCCGAGCCCATGCCGCGGCCGCCGGAGACGACGACCTTGGCGCCGGTCAGTTCCGGACGGTCCGACTTGGCCACTTCGCGGCCGACGAAGGCCGACTTGCCCGAATCCGCGACGGCGGCGATGCTCTCGACGGCGGCCGAACCGCCGTCAAGCGCGGCGGCGTCGAAGCCGGTGCCGCGCACGGTGATGACCTTCACCTTGTCCGTCGACTGCACGGTGGCGATGGCGTTGCCGGCGTAGATCGGACGCTCGAACGTGTCGGGCGAGTCGACCTTGGTGATTTCCGAGATCTGGGCCACGTCCAGCTTGGCGGCCACGCGCGGCAGCACGTTCTTGCCGAAGGCGGAGGCCGGGGCCAGGATGTGCGAGTAGCTACCGGCGACGGCCAGGATCTGCTCGGCGACGTTCTCGGCGAGGCCGTCGGCGAATTGCGGCGCGTCGGCGACCAGCACTTTCGCGACGCCCGCGACTTTCGCGGCTTGCTCGGCGACGGCACCGCAACCGCTGCCGGCGACGAGGACGTGTACGTCGCCGCCGCATTGCGCGGCCGCGGTGACGGTGTTCAGGGTGACAGCCTTCAGGTGGGCGTTGTCGTGTTCAGCAATGACGAGTGCGACCATGATGTTCCTTTATATTCAGATGACTTTGGCTTCGGTGCGCAGCTTCGCAACCAGGGTCGCCACGTCGGGCACCTTGACGCCGGCCGAACGCTTCGCGGGCTCGGCGACCTTGACGGTCTTCAGGCGCGGCGTGACGTCGACGCCCAGGTCTTCCGGCTTGACGGTCGTGAGCGGCTTTTTCTTGGCCTTCATGATGTTCGGCAGCGTGACGTAGCGAGGCTCGTTCAGGCGCAGGTCGGTGGTGACGATGGCCGGCAGCGTCAGCTGCACGGTTTCCAGGCCGCCGTCCACTTCGCGGGTCACGGTGACCTTGCCGTCTTCCAGCACGACTTTCGAGGCGAACGTCGCTTGCGGCCAGCCCAGCAGCGCGGCCAGCATCTGGCCGGTCTGGTTCGAATCGTCGTCGATGGCCTGCTTGCCCAGGATGATCAGTTGCGGCTGCTCTTCGACGGCCAGGGCCTTCAGCACCTTGGCCACGCCCAGCGGCTCGATCTCGGCTCCGGTCTCGACCAGCACGCCGCGGTCGGCGCCGATCGCCATCGCGGTACGCAGGGTTTCCTGGGCCTGGGCCACGCCGCAGGTCACCGCAACGATCTCGGTGACCTTGCCCGCTTCCTTCAGGCGCGTGGCTTCTTCCACCGCGATCTCGTCGAACGGGTTCATCGACATTTTGACGTTGGCGATATCGACGCCACTGCCGTCGGACTTGACGCGGACCTTGACGTTGTAGTCGACCACGCGTTTGACGGGTACCAGGACTTTCATAGTGTGCCTTTGGAAAATGGAATAAAGACTAAAAATGATCCGAATTATAAAAGCAAATGACGTTTAGGTCAGAATTAAAGCACGATCGTGCGTTTTTTGGTTAGAGTAAAAGCCCTAATCGCGGTCGGTTCGTGCGTGTTCGGATGCTCGGAAAGTAGCCGGCAGGGTCGCCGTTGGTGGAATAGCCTTGCCCGGCGGGCCGGGCGCTTCGACGTAGAGTCAGTGCTTACTTACGGCGCAGCCAGAACGTGAATTCGCCGTTGACGCTGGTATGCGCCAGCAGGGCATTGCCCGTCTGCTTGGCGAACGCCTGGAAGTCGCGTACCGAACCGGTATCGGTGGCGACGATGCGCAGCACCTCGCCGCTGGCCAGTTCCGCGAGTGCCTTCTTGGCCTTGAGGATCGGCAGCGGGCAGTTCAAGCCACGCGCATCCAGGTCCTTCTGGACCTCGATGGTGCCGGTGTCGATTATGGTTTCGCTCATCGATTGCCTGCTAGTTGGTAGGGGCATGGACCCGATAGTACTCCAATTAGCCCATTATGACGCGCCGCACCAAAATTTGGTATCCGTGTTGCGTTGTAACAACGGCAATTACTTGACAGGCAGATAGAGTTTCGGTGCGAATGACCGAAACGGAGGGATGTGGGTGGGTGGATTGTCATCGAGTCCTCGGACTCAATGACGCCACGCGTTCAACCAGCTCATGATTTGATTTGGCTCAACGTTGACCCATGTTGAACGCATGGACGGCAAAGCCGTCCACCCTACCCGCCGCCATCATGGCGGCGGTTACAACGGTTACGCGGAAACGCGCTCGCCGACCCAGCCCGCGACGCCAGCCAGCGCCTGCGGCAGCGCAGCGGGATCCGTACCGCCGGCCTGGGCCATGTCCGGACGGCCGCCGCCCTTGCCGCCCACCTGCTTGGCGACGAAGTTGACGAGATCGCCCGCCTTGACCTTGCCCGTGGCGTCCGGCGTCACGCCGGCGATCAGGCTGACCTTGCCGTCGACGACGGAAGCCAGCACGATGGCGGCCGTCTTGAGCTTGTCCTTCAGCTTGTCCATCGTCTCGCGCAGGCCGGCGACGTCGGCGCCTTCCATCGTGGCGGCCAGCACCTTGATGCCGTTCACGTCGATGGCCTTGGTCACCAGCTCGTCGCCCTGGCCGGCAGCCAGCTTCGACTTGAGCGCGGCGATTTCCTTCTCCAGCGACTTGACCTGGTCCTGCACCTGGCCGATGCGGGCCGGCAGCTCGTCCGGGCTCGTCTTGAGGACGCCGGCCGCTTCGTTCAGCTTGCGGTTGATCGATTGCACCAGCGCCAGGGCGCCCTCGCCCGTCACGGCTTCCACGCGGCGGATGCCGGCGGCCACGCCCGATTCGGACACGATCTTGAACAGGCCGATGTCGCCCGTGCGCGTCACGTGCACGCCGCCGCACAGCTCTTTCGACGAGCCGATGTCGAGCACGCGCACGGTGTCGCCGTATTTCTCGCCGAACAGGGCCATGGCGCCATGCTTGATCGCATCGTCCATCGACATGTGCTGGGCCTTCGTCGCGTGGTTCTGCAGGATCTCGGCATTGACGATCTGCTCGACCCGGGCGATTTCCTCGGCGCTCAAGGGCGCGTTGTGGCTGAAGTCGAAGCGGGTCTTGTCCGGGTCGACCAGCGAACCCTTCTGCTGCACGTGGCCGCCCAGCACTTCGCGCAGCGCCTTGTGCATCAGGTGCGTCGCCGAGTGGTTGCGGATGGTGCGGGCGCGCTTCACTTCATCGACTTGCGCGTCGACCATGTCGCCGACTTTCAGCGAGCCCGACTGCAGCACGCCGTGGTGGCCGAACACTTCCGCCTGGATCTTCAGCGTGTCTTCCACCTCGAACACGCCGCCCGGCGATTTCAGCAGGCCCTTGTCGCCCACCTGGCCGCCGGATTCGGCGTAGAACGGCGTCGTGTCCAGCACGACGATGCCGTCCTGGCCCGCTTTCAACTCGTGCACCGGCGCGCCGGCCGTGTACAGCGCGACGACGCGGCTGTTGTGCGCCAGCGATTCGTAGCCGACGAACCTGGTCTTCTCGCCCGAGTACTCGACGTTGGCGGCCATCTTGAACTTGCCGGCGGCGCGGGCGGTTTTCTTCTGCTGCTCCATGGCGGCAGTAAAACCTTCCTCGTCCAGCTTGATGCCGCGCTCGCGGCAGATATCGGCCGTCAGGTCCAGCGGGAAGCCGTAGGTGTCGTACAACGTGAAGGCGGTGGCGCCGTCCAGGTTGTGCGGATCCTTGGCCAGCTGCGCCTCGAGAATCTTCATGCCGTGCTCGAGGGTCTCGCCGAAGCGCTCTTCCTCGGCCTTCAGCACCTGCATCACGCGCTCTTTCGCTTCGTGCAGTTCCGGGTATGCGGCGCCCATCTCGATGTCCAGGTCTGCCACGAGCTTGTAGAAGAACGGCTTCGTCTGGCCCAGCTTGTGGCCATGGCGCAGCGCGCGGCGGATGATGCGGCGCAGGACGTAGCCGTGACCTTCGCTGCTCGGGATGATGCCGTCGACGATCATGAAGCTGGACGCGCGGATGTGGTCGGCGATCACTTTCAGCGAGTTGTTCGCCAGGTCCGTCGCGCCCGTTTCGCGGGCGGCGGCGCGGATCAGGTTCTGGAACAGGTCGATCTCGTAGTTCGAGTGCACGTGCTGCAGCACGGCGGCCAGGCGCTCCAGGCCCATGCCGGTGTCGATCGACGGCTTCGGCAGCGGGGTCAGGACGCCGGCTTCGTCGCGGTTGAACTGCATGAACACGAGGTTCCAGATCTCGATGAAGCGGTCGCCGTCTTCCTCGGCCGAGCCCGGGGGGCCGCCCCAGATCTCGGGGCCGTGGTCGTAGAAGATTTCCGTACACGGGCCGCACGGGCCGGTGTCGGCCATCTGCCAGAAGTTGTCCGATGCGTAACGCGCGCCCTTGTTGTCGCCGATGCGGATGATGCGCTCCGCCGGCACGCCGATCTCGTTGGCCCAGATGCCGTACGCCTCGTCGTCTTCGAAGTAGACGGTGATGGTCAGCTTGTCCGCCGGCAGGTTGTAGACCTTGGTCAGCAGTTCCCAGGCAAAGTGGATGGCGTCGCGCTTGAAATAGTCGCCGAAGCTGAAGTTGCCCAGCATTTCGAAGAACGTGTGGTGGCGCGCGGTGTAGCCGACGTTTTCCAGGTCGTTGTGCTTGCCGCCGGCGCGCACGCAGCGCTGCACGGTGGTGGCGCGCTTGTACGGGCGCGTATCCAGGCCCAGGAACACGTCCTTGAACTGCACCATGCCGCTGTTGGTCAACAACATCGTCGGGTCGTTGCCCGGCACGAGCGGGCTGGAGCGGACGATCGTGTGGCCTTTGGACTCAAAGAACTTGAGAAACTTTTCGCGTATTTCGGTGGATTTCATGTCGTAGGGGCGGATTTATGCAGCTTGCTATATAAAGAAAATCGATTATAGCGTAGCTGTTGACCGTCAATCGTATCTGCGAGATTGGCTGTTGCAGGATCGACAACCGGAACGGGCACGGGTATGCGTGGTGGGCACGGCGTGCCCACCCTACCAGTACACGGCCGTGGGGTGGACACCCGTGTTTGACGCAGGCCGTAGGGTGGGCTCCCCGAGCCCACCAAATGCAAATCAACGCAGCAAGGCCAGCACCGCCCGCGGCTCCCCATTGGCCTGCGAGAGAATCGCCGACGCCGCCTGCTGCAGGATCTGCGTGCGCGTCAGCCGGACCGCGGTGCCCGCATAATCGACGTCCTGGATGCGCCCGCGCGCCGCTTCCAGGTTCATCGACGACGTCTGGTTATTGCTGGTCACGACGTCCATGCGGTTGCTGTAGGCGCCCACCAGCGTGCGCTGCTCGCTCACCGACGCGAGCGCGTCGTCGATCCGCAGCAGCGCCACCGCCGTGTTGTGCATGTCCAGGTCGGCCAGGCCCAGCGCGCTCGCGTTCACGGCCGAGAACTGCATGTCGATCAGGTCGCCGGCATCGGCGCCGGCCTGGACCTGCACGTGGCGCATGGACGGGGCGGACGTGCCGATGTCGGGATACTCGACCTTGAAGTTGCGCAGCGGCCGGTCCGGCGTGCCGGCGCCGGATTCGGCGACGACGCCCTGGGCGTCGCGCGACGGCCCGCCGTCCGCGTCCAGGCCGCCGATGGCGCCCGTGTCGGCATCCGTCAGGTTCATCGTGTTCGTGATGAAGCTGGCGCCATTGGCCGCGAAGTCCGCCATGAACGCCGCCGTGTCCTGGTATTGCCCGCCCGTGACGGCCTTCAGGGCAGTGTCCAGGTCGGCCGTGCGGTGCGCGCTCAGATACGTCATCAGGCCCTTCATGCCGCCGTCGACGCCCATGCTTTTCAATTGCTGGTGCAGGTAGCGCGACGCGACGTAACCGCCTTCGTACGTGAAACCGCCGCCCGCGATCGTCCCGACGATGTCGTTTGCCGTCTGGCCGCCGGCCAGCGCGCCGGCCACGCGCTCGTCCGCGCCTTGGATCAGCTCGGCGGTGCCTTCCGTGAACCATTGCGGAAAATTGAAGCTGGTCGAGCGCAGCATGATCGCGTGCACCATCTCGTGCGCAATGACGCGGTCGTCGTACAGCGGACCCGTGCCGCCGTCCGGCGTGGTGATGTTGCTGAAATCCGCCATGTCGATATTCAGGGTGACGTCGCTGTCCGCCGCCGTCGAGCCCGACACCGAGGCGAGCACGCCGCCCTTCCCGTCCGTCGTGTCGAGGTTGATCTTCAGAGTGACGCCGTCCGCCTGCAGGCCGTAGTATTGCTGGACCATGTCTTCGGCGGAACTCAGCCAGCCGGCCCGGAGGCTGTCCAGCACGGCGCGCTTCTGCTTGTCCTCGCTGCCGTTCGCGGTCGCCTGGAAAAAGATCGTCTGGCCATTGAACGAGGCGCCGTTGCCCGTCTGGGTGATCTGGGTGAGGATCTGGTCCGCTTCCGTCTGCAGGGTGCTGCGGTCGCGGTCCGTGTACGACCCGTTGCCGGACGCCACGGCCAGTTCGCGCAGGCGCTGCAGCCGGTCGGTGATGGTCGCCAAGGTGGTGTCCGCCACCTGGAGCATCGACGTGGTGTCGTTGAGGCCGCGCATGGCCTCGCTCATCCCGGTCAGCTGCGACGACATCCGCGCCGCCAGCGCCTGGCCGGCGGGATCGTCGGTGGCGCCGCCGATGCGCGCCCCCGAGCTCAGGCGCGCGATCAGGCTGTTCGCCTCGTTCGTGTGCTCCGCGAGCTTGCGCTGGGCAAACAGGGACAGTGATTGATTGTTGATCGAAAGTGACATAAGGACCGTAACCGGTAACCGAATGTCATTAACGACAACACACTACATTTCTTTAGGGAATATTTGTAGATCAAGCGAAAGCGGGACCGATGAGGTCGATCCGGTCCGTGCACAACCCGTCCACGCCCCAGGCGAACAGCGTGCGCGCCCGGTCCGGCGCGTTGACGGTGTAGCAGAACAGGCCGAAGCCGGCCGCCTTCACCGCGGCGGCCCGGGCCGCCGTCAACCGTTTGTGGTCGGTATGGATGGCGACGACGTCCAGCGCCCGCGCGCGCCGTTCCCAGTCGGGCGGGAGCGACGGCGTCAGCCAGGCGCGCGGCACCTCCGGCGCGGCGTGCCGGGCCGCGTCCAGCGCGGCCGCGCTGAACGAGGACAGCAAGGGCGCCCGCTCGACCCTGCCTGCGGCGAGCTCGTCGGCAAACAGGGCGGCGGCCAGGCGCGCGACGACGGCGCCGGTCTGCGCGTCATGGCCGGGCACCGGCTTGATCTCGATATTCATCCACACGCCGTGCGCCTTGCAGAATTGCGCGAACTCGACGAACAGCGGCACCGGCTCGCCCGCGTAGTCCGGCCCGAACCACGCGCCCGCGTCGCGCGCGGCGAGGTCGCGCGCGTCGATGTCCGCCACCGATCCCGTCCCGGCCACGGTGCGGCCCAGGTCCGGGTCGTGCAGCACGACGGGGACGCCGTCCCGGGCCAGCATGACGTCGAATTCGATGGCGCGAAAGCCCGCCGCCATGCCGCGCCGCAGGCCGGCCAGCGTGTTTTCCGGCGCAAGCGTGCCGCCGCCGCGGTGTGCCAGGATTCTCGGATACGGCCACATGATTGCTCCTCGTAAGATGTTCAAGCCAGCGTCCGCGCCAGCGCGCAGAACCCGGCCAGGTTGACGCCGACGGTCAGCCAGAACAGGTGCCGGAACGGCAGCTTGACGGTCTTGTGGCGCAGCCATCGTTGCGCCAGCAGGGCGCCGGGCCAGCCGCCGGCGAGGCCCAGCAACAGCAAGTCGCGCTCGGGCGTGCGCCGGTCGCCGCGCCGCGCCGCCGCCTTGTCGCGCGCGTACAGCGCAAAGCAGGCGACGCTGGCGAGCAGGTACGCCAGCCCCACCGCGGACGGCAGGCCGAGGGCCAGCGCGGCATACGCATACAGGGCCAGGAACAGCAGCAGGGGCAGATACGTCATGTGTCGCCTTGGTATTTTTTACGAGCAAGACGATTATAGATGCCCTCCGTCCGTTCGCGAACGTACGGAGGGATTGCGCACGAACGCCTACCCTTGCCTCCTTCGACGTGTCAACACGGGAGACCATCATGAGCTTTGATTTGGGCAATCTGTTGCAGCAATACCTGGGCGGTGCCAATCCGAACGTCAACCCGGCGCAGGCCGAGAGCGATTTCGACCACGTGGCCCAGAGCGTGCCGCGCGCCACCGTCGCGCAGGGCGTGACCCAGGCGCTGCGCTCGGAGCAGACGCCGCCGTTTTCGCACATGGTCAGCCAGTTGTTTAGCAACAGCAATCCCGACCAGCGCGCCGGCATGCTGAACCATCTGCTGGCCAACGTGGGGCCGTCCGTGCTCTCGTCCGTCGCCGGCGGCGCGCTCGGCAACCTGATGGGCGCCGACCAGGCCCGCGTGACGCCGGAACAGGCGAACCGGGTGTCGCCGGACCAGGTGCAGGAACTGGCCGCCAAGGCGGAACAGCAGAACCCTGGCATCGTCGATCGCATGGGCGACTTCTATGCCGAACACCCGACCCTGGTCAAGGCCATCGGCGGCGCCGCGCTGGCGATCGCCCTCGGCCACATGGCGCAGGGCATGCAGCGCCACTAAACGCATCCAGCATCCATCCATCACCGACAAGGATTCGACATGGGCATCCTGAGCAATATCTTCCACAAGATCTTCCCGTCCTCGCACCCCGCCGCGCAATCCGGCGGCCAGGCCGCCCCGGGCTCCCAGCAACGCGCCCCGCAGCCGACGCAGCCACCGGCGCAGCAGCCGGCCCCGCAAACGGCGCCGCAGTCCGCGCAACAGCCGCAGGCGGCACCGATGCAGCAGGTCGACGTGGAAGCCGTCTTGAACAATATGCAGCAACAGTCCGGTCAACAACTGAACTGGCGCACGTCGATCGTCGACCTGCTCAAGCTGCTCGGCCTGGATTCCAGCCTGCAGGCCCGCAAGGAACTGGCCGCCGAGCTGCACTACACGGGCGATACCAACGACTCGGCCAGCATGAACATCTGGCTGCACAAGCAGGTCATGCGCAAGCTGGCCGAGAACGGCGGCAAGGTGCCGGCCGATCTCAAGGACTAATCCGCCAGACTGAGGTTCGCGGGCGTGCCGCACGAAAAGCAATAGCGCGTGAACGCGTTCTTGCGCGTGCTGCACGCCGGGCAGCGGTCGAACAGGCCGATGCCGCAATGGGGGCAATGGGCCAGGTGCCCATCCTTGAAGTCCGTGGCGCGCTCGCACGACGGGCACACGCTCTTGGCGATGCGCGCCATCGCCACGTCGTAGCGCATCGTCGTGCGCCGCTGCGCGTCGGGCAGCGCCTCCGCTTCCTTCTGGCGCGCCAGCCACGCGTGCAGCCAGCGGATCGCGTAGCGGCCGACGACGACCGTCACGACGATGCCCACGCCGTAGCGCACATAGCCGCCGTAGCTGGGCAAATACGGCACCAGCTCGACGAAGAACGCGAACAGCGCAAAGAAAATGAAGCCCCAGGTGAACGGCCAGTACGTGCCGTTGCGCTTGTATCTGAACAATGCGCCGGCCACCAGCAGCAGCGGCAGCGTGACCCCGAGGCGCATCAGGAAGACCTTGCGCTCGGCCTGCCGCTCGGTCGCGTACCGGGCCTCGCGCGCCGGTTGCAGCAGGGCCTCGTAGGCCGCATCCGCCTTCTGCTCGGCTTGCCTGGCGTCGAGCGCCGCCTGCTCCTGCACCTGGACCGCCGCCAGCGCCGCGCGCTCGGCGGCGCCGAGCTTGTCGAGATCGCGGTTGCGCGCGATCAGTTCCGCGTCCTGGTCCGGCCGCGCCGTCGCGTGGCGAGTCGCGATCCAGTCGTTGAAGGCGTCGCGCGCGCTCCGCGTGTTCGATTGGGCCACGCGGTGTTTCTGCCGGGCCTGCTCGAGCGCCGCGCCGGCCTCCTCGCGCGCCTGCTGCGCCTGCTCGCTCGCGGCCTTCAGCGGCCCCGCCTTGGCGGGATCGAGGAAATGCTCGGCGTCGGGCACCGGCTCGAGATACATCACGTTGTCGACGACCTGGTTGCCCAGGCCGATCAGGAATCCGGCGAATACGAAGGCGACGAGCCACAAGGCCCGGCGCATCCATTGTTCGGTCCAACGCAATCCTTTTCTCATTGCGGCTCTCCATCGATGGCGGAAGCCGCAGCTTGCCATCAATAAATGGAGCAGGCCACAAGAAAGCGCAAGGCGATCACCTTGCGCTACCTCACGTGGCGTTTATCGCTACCCGACGCGGGTTAGAAGTAGGACAAGCCCAACGCCTTGCGCACTTCGTCCGTCGTGCGCGCCGCCACCTCGCGCGCCTTCATCGTGCCTTCCTTGAGGATCTGCATGACCTGGCCCTTGTCCTTGGCCAGCTCCTCGCGGCGGGCGCGGATCGGGGCCAGCAGGTCCTGCAGGATGCCTTCCAGGCGCTTCTTGACGATGGAATCGCCCAGGCCGCCGCGCACGTAATGCGCCTTCATCTCGGCGAGGCCCTCCTTGTCGGTGTCGAACGCGTCGAGGTAGAGGAACGCGACGTTGCCTTCCAGGTGGCCGGGGTCGGATACCTTCAGGTGCAGCGGGTCGGTGTAGACCATCTTGACGGCGGCGCGGATCTCGTCGACGGACGCGCCCAGGTTGATGGTGTTGCCGAGCGACTTGCTCATCTTCGCCTTGCCGTCGATGCCCGGCAGGCGGCCCACTTCCGGCACGATCGCCTTGCACTCGACGAGGATGTCGCGGCCGGCGTTGCGGTTGAACTTGCGCACGATCTCGTTGCACTGCTCGATCATCGGGATCTGGTCCTCGCCCACCGGCACGATCGTCGCCTTGAACGCGCTGATGTCGGCGGCCTGGCTCGCGGGGTACGTGAGGAAGCCGGCCGGGATGTCGCGCTCGAAGCCGCGCATGATGATTTCCTGCTTGACGGTCGGATTGCGCTCGAGGCGCGCGACGGTCACGAGGTTCAGGTAATAGAACGTCAGCTCGGCCAGTTCCGGGATCTGCGACTGGATCAGGATCGTCGATTTAACCGGGTCGATCCCCACGGCAAGGTAATCGAGCGCCACTTCGATCACGTTCCGGTGTACCTTACCGATATCATCCATATTGTCCGTGAGCGCCTGGGCGTCCGCGAGCATGATGAACTGGCGATATTGGTCCTGGTAAGTGACGCGATTGCGCAGGCTGCCGACGAAGTGACCGAGGTGCAGCGGCCCGGTGGGGCGGTCGCCAGTCAGGATGATGGGCGTGGTAGCGGTGGGGGTTTGCAGACTCATCGAGTTTTCCTTGGGTGTTTATCTGCCCTTGCCTCGATCCTGCCGCGCCAACAAAAACGCCACCTTGGAATCGAGGCGGCGTTCGGAATACCTATCCAATTCACTGGCCGCGCGCAGTCAGCGGCGCCACCAGGTGAGAACAGGATGTGGATACGAAAAATTCATGGATGGCATGGTTGCAGGTTGACGTGCCGCTGTCAACCGCCACCGCTCGAAAGCCAAAACGCTTCCCCGACTTTTTTGCCAGCTCGGGACCATGCTGGATTTTTTGTTGCAATAAAACTAACATTTGGGTGAGTCATGAAACCAACGAAGAGCACGAACAGCCACGCCCGTCCCCTCGAACTGTGGGGCGGCCTCGAATGCACCGTCAACCGCGTCCGCGACGACTACTTCCACCAGCTCGACCGTAACGGCCACGCCACCCGGGCCGACGACATCGACCGTTTCGCCTCCCTCGGCATCCGCGCCATCCGCTATCCCGTGCTGTGGGAACGCACGGCCCCCGACGGTCTCCACGCCGCCGACTGGAGCTGGTCCGACGCGCGCCTGTCCGCCCTGCGCGCCCACGGCATCACGCCGATCGCCGGCCTGATCCACCACGGCAGCGGCCCGCGCCACACGAGCCTCATCGATCCCGCATTCGCGGAGCAGCTGGCGGAATACGCCGGTGCCGTCGCCGCGCGCTATCCATGGCTCGAGTACTACACGCCCGTCAACGAACCGTGCACGACGGCACGCTTCGCCGGCCTGTACGGCGTGTGGTATCCGCACGGCCGCGACGACCGCACGTTCGTGCGGGCGCTCCTGAACCAATGCCGCGCCGTCGTCCTCTCGATGCGCGCGATCCGCGCCGTCAATCCGCATGCGAAGCTCGTGCAGACGGATGACCTCGGCAAGACCTACAGCACGCCGGAGCTGGCCAAGGTGGCCGAGTTCTACAACGAGCGCCGCTGGCTCGCCTGGGATCTGCTGTGCGGCATGGTCGGCCCCGAACATGCACTGTGGTCCTACCTGACGAAGACGGGCATCCCGGCCGGAGAATTCCTGTGGTTCCGCGACAATCCGTGCCCGCCGGACGTCATCGGCGTCAATTACTACGTCACGAGCGAGCGCTGGCTGGATCACCGTCCCGACCGCTACCCGGCTCACCACCGCGGCACGGCCGACGGCATCCCGTGCGCCGACATCGAGGCGTCGCGCGCGCTCGCGACGCCGACGGCCGGCATCGCCCCGCTGCTGCATGAAATCTGGGACCGCTACCACCTCCCGCTGGCCGTCACCGAGGCCCACATCGACGCCAACCGTGAAGATCAATTGCGCTGGCTGCTGGAGATCTGGGAAGCGGGCAAGGAAGTGCGCGAGAGCGGCGTCGACCTGCGCGCGGTGACGGTGTGGTCGCTGCTCGGCTCGTTCGACTGGAACAGCCTCGTCACGTGCAACAACGGCTATTACGAGCCGGGCCCGTTCGACGTGCGCGCGCCCGAACCGCGCGCGACGGCCGTGGCGCGCATGATGCGCGAGCTGTCGGCCGGCAAGCCGCTGTCGCACCCGGTGCTGCGCGGCCAAGGCTGGTGGCGCCGCCCGGGCCGCTGGCTGTGCCAGCCCGTGGCGACGCCGGCCGCCCTCACCTCGATCACGGCGGACGGCCACACGCTCGTCGGCAAGGACGCCAGGACGATCCTGATCACGGGCGCGACGGGCACCCTGGGCCGCGCCTTCGCCCGCCTCTGCCGCAAGCGCAACCTCGCCTATCGCCTGCTGTCGCGCCAGGACATGGACATCACCGACCCGGCGTCCGTCGAACGCGCGCTCGACAAATACCATCCCTGGGCCGTCGTCAACACGGCCGGCTACGTGCGCGTGGACGACGCCGAGCGCGATGCCGAACGGTGCTTCCGCGAGAACGCGATCGGCCCCGCGATCCTGGCCGCCGCCTGCGCGCGCCACGGCGTGCACCTGACGACGTTCTCCAGCGACCTCGTGTTCGACGGCGCCCTCGACCGCCCCTACATCGAAAGCGATACGGTCGCCCCGCTCAACGTCTACGGCCGCAGCAAGGCCGAGGCCGAACTGCGCGTGCAGGACAAGCACCCGGGCGCCCTCGTCGTGCGCACGAGCGCCTTCTTCGGGCCGTGGGACAAGTACAACTTCGTCACCCTGGCCTTGCAGGCGCTGGAACGGGGCGAACCGTTCCGCGCCGCGCACGACATGGCGGTGTCGCCGACCTATGTGCCGGACCTCGTGCACGCCTGCCTCGATCTCGCCATCGACGGCGAGTCGGGCGTCTGGCACCTGGCCAACGTCGGCACGCTGTCGTGGGTCGAGCTGGCCGAGCTGGCGGCCACGCGCGCGGGCGTGGACGCGAGCCGGCTGGAAGCCGTGTCGACCGAGTCGTGCGGCTACGCGGCGCCGCGGCCCCGCTACACCGGGCTGCACAGCGAGCGAGGGATTCTGCTGCCGGCGCTGGATCATGCGCTCACGCGCTACCTCGAGCTGCGCAACGAGATCGACCGGGAGATGGAGGAAGTGATCCTGATGGCGGAGAGCCGGCAGGCGTGATGGACCGCACGGTGGGCACGGGGTGCCCACCCTACGGCTACAATTGGCGGCTATGACTAACCGATTGCCGTAGGGTGGGCTCCCCGAGCCCACCTTATGCATGCCAAAGGCCCCCATCCCGTGCAAGAGCAACACGCCTTCCCCTTCCTGCGCGAAATCCTGCTGTTCCTCGCCCTTGCCGGCATCCTGATCCCGCTGCTGCAGCGCCTGCGCATCAACCAGGTGCTGGGCTTCCTCGCCGTCGGCGCCCTCCTCGGCCCGTTCGGCCTCGGGCGCATGGCGCAGGACTTCGCGCCGCTCGGCCTGTTCACCTTCCCGAACAACGACAACGTCGCCATGCTGGCGGAGCTGGGCGTGCTGTTCCTGATGTTCATGATCGGCCTGGAGCTGTCCGCCGCGCGCCTGTGGGCCATGCGGCGCTGGGTGTTCGGCACGGGCAGCGCGCAGGTCGTGCTGTGCACCGCGTTGATCGGCGGGGCGGCCTATTTCCTGCTCGTCCCGCGGCTCGATGCGGCGCTCGTGCTGGGCCTCGTGCTGTCGCTGTCGTCGACGGCCGTCGTGATGCAGCTGCTGGCCGAGAGCCAGCGCACCGCGAGTCCCGTCGGCCAGGCCGCGTTCGCCGTGCTGATGCTGCAGGATCTCGCCGTCGTGCCGATCCTGATCCTCATCGGCGCGCTCGGCGAAAACGGGGACGCGCACACGAACGTGGCCCTCGTCGCCCTGCTCGCGATGGCCAAGGCGGCCGGCGCCATCGCGTTGATCTACCTGGTCGGCGGCAAGGTCGTGCATCCGCTGTTCCGCGCGTTCGCGGGCCACCGCCAGCCGGACGTGTTCATGGCGCTGATTTTGCTGTCGACGTTCGGCATCGCCGCGCTGTCGCACCTGGCCGGACTGTCGATGGCGCTGGGCGCGCTGATCGCCGGCGTGCTGCTGGCCGAGACGGAATTCAAGCACGAGGTCGAACTGATGGTCGAACCGTTCAAGGGCCTGCTCATGGGCCTCTTCTTCATGACGGTCGGCATGGGCATGGACGCGCTGCAGATCCTGCACGCGCCGCTGTGGCTCGCGGGCGCCGTGTGCGGACTCGTGCTGCTCAAGGGCGCCGTCATCGCGCCCCTGCTGCGCCTGTCCGGCCTGCCGTGGGGCCGCGCGCTCGAAGGCGGCCTGCTGCTGGGCCAGGGCGGCGAATTCGCGTTCATCGTGATCGGCTACGCGATCGCGGCCAGGCTGCTGGACGGCGCGCTCGGCGCGCGCGTGATGCTGGCCGTCGGCCTGTCGCTGTTCGTCACGCCGCTGCTGGCGCGGATCGGGCACACGCTCGGCGAGCGCTGGGCCGAACGCGCGCGCGCCGAAGAAACCCGCAACGTCGACAACGAACTGGAACGAGCGCGCGGCCGCGTGATCATCGCCGGCTTCGGACGCGTGGGACAGCAGCTGGCCAAGCTGCTCGCGGCGCAGGGCATCCCGTACATCGCCTTCGAGAACGACGCGAAGATGGTCTCGCGGCTGCACGCGGCCGGCGCGCCCGTCTACTTCGGCAACGCGGCGCGGCCGGAACTGCTGCGCCGCGTGCACGCGCACGACGCGCCCGCGATCGTGCTGACGATGGACCACCCGGCATCGGCGCTGCAGGCCGTGCGCGGCATCCGGCGCGAGTTCCCGCACGTGCGCGTGTACGCGCGCTCGCGCGACGAAAAGCATGCGCGCGCCCTCAAGCAGGCCGGCGCCAACGTCGTCGTGCCGGAAACGCTGGAGGCGAGCCTGCAGTTGTCGGCCTTCGTGCTCGAAGGGATGGGGCTGGACGAACGCGTCGTCGACGACATCGTCGACCGCGAACGCGACCAGTTCGTGGCCGCGCTGGACGAGACCCCGCGCGACGTATAATCCGCGCCGAGAACAACTCATCCCGGAGACAGAATGGCATCCATTCCGAACGGACCGCACAACGGTCCGGAACAACGACTGCAAGGGGCGCTGGGCCACATCCGCGTGCTCGACCTGTCGCGCGTGCTGGCCGGGCCGTGGTGCTCGCAGAACCTGGCCGACCTCGGGGCCGACGTGATCAAGATCGAGCGCCCCGGCGCCGGCGACGACACGCGCGCCTGGGGCCCGCCGTATGCGCCCGACGCCGCCGGCCAACCGACCACCGAGGCGGCCTATTACCTGTCGGCGAACCGCGGCAAGCGTTCGCTCACCGTCGACATCGCGACGCAACAGGGCCAGGCGCTGCTGCGCGAACTGGTGCGCCATTGCGACGTCGTGCTGGAGAACTTCAAGGTCGGCCACCTGAAGCGCTACGGCCTCGATTACGAATCGCTGAAGGCGATCAAGCCCGACCTCGTGGTCTGCTCCATCACGGGCTTCGGCCAGGACGGCCCGTACGCGCACCGCGCCGGCTACGACTTCCTGATCCAGGGCATGGGCGGACTGATGTCCGTGACGGGCGAACGCGACGACCTGCCTGGCGGCGGTCCGCAAAAAGTCGGCGTCGCGCTGACGGACCTGATGACGGGGATGTACGCGACCGTCGCCGTGCTCGCGGCCCTCACGCACCGCGACCGCACGGGCGAAGGCCAGCACATCGACATGGCGCTCCTGGACACGCAGGTCGCGATGCTCGCGAACGTCGGCAGCAATTACCTGAACAGCGGCAAACGGCCGAAGCGCTGGGGCAACGCGCACGCCAACATCGTGCCGTACCAGACGTTCGCGTGCAGCGACGGCCACATCATCGTCGCCGCCGGCAACGATGGCCAGTACCAGAAATTCGTCGAAGCCGGAGACCGGCCGGATCTGGCGCGCGACCCGCGCTTCGCCACCAACCCGTTGCGCGTGCAGCACCGCGACGTGCTCGTGCCGCTGCTGGCCGACATGGTGCGGACGCGCACCCGCGCGGCCTGGATCGCGCAGCTGGAAGCCGTGGGCGTGCCGTGCGGCCCGATCAACGACCTGGACGAGGTGTTCGCCGACGAGCAGGTGCGCGCGCGCGGCATGGAGATCGCGCTGCCGCATCCGACGGCCGGCGCCGTCAAGCTGGTACGCAATCCGATGCGAATGTCCGCCACGCCGGCGACGAGCGGCCTGGCGCCGCCGCTGCTGGGCGAGCACACGACCGAGGTGCTGCGCGACGTGCTGGGCAAGTCCGACGAGGAGATCGCCGCCCTGCGCGCGGGCGGCGTTGTGTAAACCGGACCAATCGCTGAGTTGACAATTCAAGGGCGGACATGGATCATGGCGTCCATGAAATCTGCCTGCATTCCCTTCCTGCTCGTACTCGGTTGCGCGCCCGCCATGGCGCAGGAGGCGCCCAAGTGGATCGGCGCGGCGGACTGCCGCCTGGCCCCCGTGACGCCGCCGCCCGCGCAGGCGCCGGCCTGGAAAGGCGGTTGCCGTGACGGCTACGCCGACGGCAAGGGCGTGCTGGAATGGACCGATGCCGCCGGCAAGCGCTACAAGCTGGAGGCGGATGTCGGCGCCGGCCGGGTGCGCGGCGACGCCACCCTGCACTACCCGAACGGAGAACTTTACACGGGCACGCTCAAGGACGGCGTGCCGGACGGGCACGGCTATTTCCGCGAGCCGAACGGCGACCAGTACGAGGGCGAAGTCCGGATGGGCGAGCTCACGGGCATGGCCGAAGTCTTGTACGTGAACGGCGACGACTACAAGGGCGAGTTCAAGAAGGGCAAGCGCGACGGCACGGGCACGATGGCCTTCGCACTCGGCGGCCGCTACGAAGGCGGCTGGAAGAACGGCGAGCCGAGCGGTCCGGGCAAGATCGTCTATGCGGGCACCGCGGGACGCGAGGTCGCCGTGCAGGATGGGCGCGATTCGAACCGCGCGCTCGTCGCGGCCCCCGACGGGACCTACACGGTCAAGCAGGATATCGCGGCGATCGGCACGACGATCCGTCGCGACGCGGCGCGCGGCGTCCCGGTGCCGCCCGAGCGGGGGTTCAAGGAATTGACGGCGCAGGAGCAGGCGACCGTCGCCAGTTGGTATCCGGCGCTCGCGCCGGGCGACGAGCCGCCCTATCCGGCCAAGGGCCCCGCCGAATTCCTCAGGGCGATGCAGCGCGTCGTCAGCAAGACGCTCGCGGAAGGCGACGTCACCATCTACGTGCTGGTGGGCGCGGACGGCAAGGTGCGCAGCGTCAAGGCGATCGGGCTGAACGATCCGGAGGCACGCAAGATCGTCGCGACGATGGCCGGCCTGGTCCAGTACAAACCGGCCGTCTGCGCCGGACAGCCCTGCGAGATGGTCTATCCCTACCGTCTCGCGCTGACGCTGGAACCCTGAGCGCCACGGCGCGCGCCGTGGCGGTGTCGACCGGTCAGTGCAGCTTGTGCTTCAGGTCCGACAGTTCGGCGTGCACGCGGGTGACCGCGGCTTCCAGGTGAGCGGGCATGGTCGGCAGCGAGCGGCTGATGCGCTTGGCTTCGTCGCCCATGTCTTCCAGGTTGTCCACGCATTGCTGGATGCGCTGCTGGTCGTTCGATTGCATCACGCTCTGCGCCTGCCTGGCTTCGCGCGACAGTTTTTCGATGCAGTCGCGGATCTCGTCCGGTGCGTCGCCCGCCTGCTTGCAAGCCTGTTCGGCCTCTTGGATGGATTGCTGAATATGAGTGAATCGCTGCTGGATTTCGTTTGCTTGCAACATGACGTAACTCCTTGCATTGATGGCTCGTGTCCGCATCCGGGGATGGATGCGGGGCTGGAGCGTCATGGTAGTCCGGTTGGGAATCGGGGGGCGCACGAACCGTATTGACGAGCTGAGCTGCTCACCACGGAATTACCGGATTTGATGATTACGGATACTCGGCGTCGATCTCGGAACCCGCGTAATTCTCGAGCTCCACGAACAGCTGCGTCATGGGCACCTTGCCCGCGATATTCTGCAGCAGGATGCTGTTGCGGTAACTGTCGATGCGCTCCGCGATGACGCCCCGGTGCGGCGCCGGGACGTGCTCGAGCAGCGCGGCCCAGCCCGCGTCGAAGTCCGGCTTGCCTTTACGGACGGTCTGCACGAAGCGCTCGAATTCCTTCTGCCCCGTGCGCGCGACGATGCGCCCGCCGCCCTCGACGCCGAAGACGATCGCGAGCGCGATGACGCCTTCCGCGTTCAGGTCCGGATCCTTGACGGGACCTTCCCAGTGATGCCGGCGCAGCCACTGCGCGGCGCGCACGACGGCCTGCACCTCGTGGCGCTGCTTCAGCTGCCCGAGGTAGCGCTCGTAGCCGGACCACGTCTCGCCCGGGTCGGCCGTGCAGATGTCGACGAACAGCTCCTTCAGCCGGCGCGCCGAGTACACGGGGTCGTTGTCGTACTCGCCGAGCAGCGTGTCTTCCGGCAGCGCCGCCAGTTCGCGGATCAGCCGGAAGCCTTGCTGGAACACGTATTCCGCGCCCTCGCCCAGCAGCACGTCCAGCGCGTCCAGGTCGCCCTGTTCGTCCTCGGTCTCCACCAGATGTTCGAGGCCCAGCGACACGCCGCCGACAGTGAGAAGCTGCGCGCGCTGGATGCCTTCGGCCGTGCGGTCGTTGGTGAACTTCTCGGCCACCATCGCCGTGATGCCGGCCAGCTCGTCGGCCAGGCCGGCCGCTTCGTCGCCATTCGCATGTTGCGGGATCAGCCGGATCGCGCGGATCAGCCGGGGCAGTTTTTCGATGACGATCGCAGGCAGCATCGATGCGCTCGTCCCCGTCACGAGAAGATGTCCGTGCCGATGCTGCGGCGGCCGCTGCGGCGTTGCAGGCTGCGGACGGACGGCACCTGCTTGCGCAGGCGGTACAGCAGTTCGCGCGTGCCGCGCTGCTGGAATTCCGTCTCCTCGTCCGGATCGTCCGGCAACTCGACGTCCGCGAGGTCGGCCGTGTTGCGGTATTCCGGGAACAGCTCCAGCAGCGAGCGCTGCCAGCCGTCCTCGCTGGCCTTGGCCAGGTCGACGGCGAGCGGCACGATGTCGCTGTCGGACGTCGTGTGCACGTTGATGTGCGGACCGCGGTTGTTGATCTCGCCGGCCACTTCGAGGATTTCGCGCGGCGCCAGCGACCACACGATGGCGAACGCGGTCGCGCCGTAGTCCGTGGCCGAGGCCTCGGCCAGCAGTTCCTGGCGGCGCTCGTCGTCATCCGTCGCGTAGACGATGCCGTGGATGTGGTTGAACAGGTTTTCGGCGATGCGCTCGGGATCGTCCTCGATCATGTCGTCCGGCCACGTGGCAGCCAGGTACGCGAGGCTCTCGGCCCAGGCCTTGGGCGGCACGAGCAACGTGGCGACCGACGTCTTGGCGCCGTCGAAGCCGGCCAGGTGCAGCGCCGTGACCTGCGGCGGCAACGTGGACAGCACTTCGGCCACCGCGTAGTCGCCGTGCTCGTCGGCCGCGTGGGACAGCGCTTCCTCGGCGTGCTGCAGCGAGCCTGCCAGCACGAGGTCGCCGACCTGCTTGGTCAAGGCCGGCAAGTTGGATTTGTTGTCGTCGCTCATTCGCGGTCACCTCCGTCCTGGTCGAACAGTTGGGCGAAATCGTCGCCTGCCGACGTTTCGTCGAGTTCCTCGTCGTCGCCTTCGTCGTTCCGTGCCAGCTGGTCGAGCGACTGGTCGTCGTCTTCCCAGCGGGCCTGGTTCTTGTACAGGAAGGCCGTCACGATGGCCTGGCGCGCCAGTTCCGGATGGTTTTCGCAGATGGCCGCATACATCGCGCGGCCTTCGTCGTCGCCGTCGCAGTTGGCCATCGCGAACACTTTGTCCGGGTTGCCGCCTTCGTAGTCGGAGGCTTCGCGGATGAGGCCTTTCGGGTCCGTGAAGCGGATGCGGTCGACGAGCGCGAACGCCATCAGGTTGACGTCGTCGAGGCCGTCGCCGCCCGCGTATTCGGACACGAGGGCCTGCACCATCATGTCGTAGTTCTTGCGATTGGGCGGGTCACCCAGGGTGCCTTCGATCTGGCCTTCCAGCTCGCGCGACTGGAAGGCGAACTCCGGATGTACTTTTTTCATGATTGACTCGTATTCTGTTGGATGCGTGTTCAGGCGGACAAGTTCACGCCGTTGAGGGCGAACACGGAACGCCACAGCTCGAACGCCTCGCTTTCCGCGTCGAGCACGATGCGGTGGTTGACGCTCTGGTCGTATTCCGCGCGCCGGGCCGGGTCGGACAGGACCTCGTATGCCTTGGTGACGGCCTTGAAGCGCGCTTCCGCGCCCGGCGCCTGGTTGCGGTCCGGGTGATAGCGCATGGCGAGCGAACGGTAGACCTTCTTGATCTCGTCGTCGCCGGCATTCGGCGCGACGCCGAGGATCGCGTATAAATTTTCCACGTGGAACTCTCCGGCTGTGTCCGAAAAAACATTAAACCGAGATTATCCTATAGAAAGCGCCAACTTGACAGGCCGCCCCGGGCCGGCCGATCTGCCAAGTATGGAGACGCCCGCCGTGCCGAACCGTGCGCTTGACCACATAGCGGCCCGGATGCCGTCTTGTACGGTAAAATGCCGGGCATCTTACCCCTTAAAAACAGGTTTCATGAGTAACGACAAGAACGCCGCGGCGGCCACCCCGTCGCCGAATTTTGTCCGCGCGATCGTCGAATCCGACCTCGCCGCGGGCACCCACACGCGTGCCGGCATGCCGTCCGTGATCACGCGCTTCCCGCCGGAGCCGAACGGCTACCTGCACGTGGGACATGCGAAATCGATCTGCCTGAACTTCGGCCTGGCGCGCGACTACCAGGGCCGCTGCCACCTCCGTTTCGACGACACCAATCCGGAAAAGGAAGACCAGGAATACGTCGACACGATCATGGACAGCGTCAAGTGGCTGGGCTTCACGTGGGAGCAAGGCGGCCAGGAGTACCTGCACTACGCCAGCGACTACTTCGACCAGCTGTACGCGATGGCCGAGTACCTGATCCAGAACGGCAAGGCCTACGTCGACAGCCAGAGCGCGGAAGACATGTCCAAAAATCGCGGCAACTTCGGCACGCCGGGCACGAACTCGCCGTTCCGCGACCGCCCCGTGGAAGAATCGCTGCAGATCTTCCGCGACATGAAGGCCGGCAAGTACAAGGATGGCGAACACGTGCTGCGCGCCAGGATGAGCGACGACGCGATGGCCTCGCCCATCATGACGAACCGCGATCCGGCCCTGTACCGCATCCGCCATGCGCATCACCACCGCACGGGCGACAAATGGTGCATCTACCCGATGTACGACTTCACGCACCCGATCTCGGACGCGCTGGAAAGCATCACGCACTCGCTGTGCACGCTGGAATTCCAGGACCACCGCCCGTTCTACGACTGGCTGGTCGACACGCTGGCCGACGGCGGCTTCTTCGAACGTCCGGTGCCGCGCCAGTACGAGTTCGCGCGCCTGAACCTGACCTACGTCGTCACCTCGAAGCGCAAGCTGCGCCAGCTGGTCATCGACGGCGTCGTCACGGGCTGGGACGATCCGCGCATGCCCACCATCGTCGGCCTGCGCCGGCGCGGCTACACGCCGGAATCCATCCAGCTGTTCTGCGAGCGCATCGGCGTCTCGAAGGCCGACGGCTGGATCGACATGAGCACCCTGGAAGGCGCCCTGCGCGACGACCTCGACCCGAAGGCGTCCCGCGCCGTGGCCGTGCTCCGTCCGCTGAAACTCATCGTCGACAACTTCCCGGAAGGCGAGACGGTCGAGTGCAGCGCGCCCGTCCACCCGCACCATCCGGAATGGGGCACCCGCACGTTCCCGTTCTCGCGCGAACTGTGGATCGAGCAGGAAGACTTCATGGAAGTCCCGAGCAAGGGCTACCACCGCTTCTATCCGCCGAGCGACGACAAGCCGGGCTCGCGCGTGCGCCTGAAATACGGCTTCGTGGCCGAGTGCACCGGTTTCGACAAGGACGCCGACGGCAATGTCGTGGCCGTGCACGTGAACTATTTCCCGGACTCGAAATCGGGCACGCCGGGCGCGGACACCTACAAGGTCAAGGGCAATATCACCTGGGTCAGCGCCGGCCACGCGCTGGAAGCCGAGGTGCGCCTGTACGACCGCCTGTTCCTCGACCCGCAGCCGGACGGCGGCGGCAAGGATTTCATGAGCGTGCTCAATCCGAACGCGCTGGAAGTCGTCACCGCCTATCTGGAACCGGGCCTGGCCCAGGCCGCGCCGGACCAGCGTTTCCAGTTCGAGCGCCACGGTTATTTCGTCGCCGACCGCGTGGACTCCGTCCCGGGCAAACCCGTGTTCAACCGCGTCACGACGCTCAAGGACAGCTGGGGCAAGTAGCCCGTACGTTTGATCTAGCGCAAAGCCCGGTTCATCGACGAATCGGGCTTTTTTCTTGCCCCCTCGGAACCCATCGTCGCCCTGCTCCGACAACTCCCTGATCTGCTAGGTTCGCGCGCCATCCAAGCCAAGTAAGTTGCAATAAATTAACAATATCATGCCGCCCGCGGACCTTCATGTCGACGACGCTGAGAGACGCATTTTCCGTCACCCGGTTCTCGTTCTGGACCGGCGTCATGCTATCCACGCTGGTCGGCAGCGTGCTGTACGCCATCACCTCGCGTTCGATCGAAAGCGATGTCCAGGAACGCTTCGTCCGGAGTGCGAAATACGCGCAGGCCGTGATCAATATGCGCATCAAGTCGTATACCGACCTGTTGCGCGGCGCGGCGAGCGTGCTGCAGAGCGGGGACACGCACAGCCACCGCCAGTTCCACGCCTACGTGCAGGGCCTCAACCTGGCCAAGAATTATCCGGCCGTCGATACGCTGAACTTCGCCGCCTGGGTGCCCGGCGACGAACGTCCGCAGTTCGAGCAGGGACTCGAACGGGAATTGCAGACCTTCCTCGGGCCGGGAGCCCGCCTGGCCATCACGCCGCCCGGCATCCGTTCCTCCTACCTCATCGTCACCTATATCGAGCCGGACGCGACGAACACGCGGCTGTACGGTCTCGACCTGATGAGCAATCCGTATTTCCGCGAGCAGCTCGTCCAGTCGCGCGACGACGGCATTCTGCGCGCCTCCGGCCGGCCGATCGCGGCGGTGTCGACGCCCAACGACAACCACCTGGGCATGCGCCTGCCGGTGTACCGGCACGGGACCCTGCTGACCGGAATCGAACAACGGCGCGCGGCCTATCTCGGCTCGCTCGGGATCGCGTTCAGCCTCCCCAAGCTGCTGAACGGCGTGATGGAAGAAATGCCGGTTCCCGGCGTACGCATGGCCCTGTTCGACGTCGGCCCGCGCGAGGTGATCGGCCATGACACGGCAACGTGGCCCAAGGAGCTGTTCGACAGTCACGGCAACGCCGACATCCCGACGCCGCCCCTCGCACGCGGCGACGACGTCTTTTCGGTCACCCTGCCGCTCGATTTCAACGGGCGGCCGTGGGAGACGAGGTACAGCGTCCCCAAGACGGCGCTGTACACGACGTTCGATTTCTATTACCCGAAGCTGATGATGGCCTTCGGCTTCCTCGGCTCCGTCCTGTTGTACGCGCTGTTGCACATCCTGACGTCGTCGCGCCGCGCCGCCCTCGCGCTGGCGAAGGAAATGACGAGCGAGCTGCGCGAGAGCCAATCCAAGCTGCAGCTGTCGCACCAGAAGCTCAGGCGCCTGGCCGACCACGCCTACCAGATCAAGGAAATGGAACGCAAGCGCATCGCGCGCGAGATCCACGACGACCTCGGCCAGAGCCTGCTCGCGTTGCGCATCGAAGCCGAACTGCTGGCCGGGCGCACGAGAGGTACGCACAGCCATCTGAACAAGCGCGCCCGCGCCACCTTGCAGCAGATCGACACGACGATCAAGAGCGTGCGCCAGATCATCAACGACCTGCGTCCGACCGTGCTCGACCTGGGCCTGTCGGCCGCCGTCGAGTGGCAGCTCAACCAGTTCCAGCGGCGCACCGGCATCCAGTGCGAGATCCAGGACGACCACGGCGAGATCGCCCTGCCGGACCACTGCGCGACGGCGTTCTTCCGCATCCTGCAGGAGTCGCTCACGAACATCGTCCGGCACGCCAACGCGACGCGGGTGAAGGTGGAGTTACGGCTGAACGGCGGCTGGCTGACGCTGACGGTGCGCGACAACGGTTGCGGCCTGCCGCCGGGCGGGCGCAACAAGAACGGTTCGTTCGGCCTGGTCGGCATCGAGGAGCGCATCGTCATCCTCGGCGGCACCTGCGCCGTGTTCAGCGATCCGGACGGCGGCACCACCGTGACGGTGTCGGCGCCCGTCGTCGGCACGCCCGAGCCGGCCCACGCCCAGCAGCCGGAACATAGCCCGGGTTCGGCCGTCATCTAATCCCATCCACGACGCAATGACCGACGCCGCCCCGGCGGGCGACGCGTCGTCACGTCCATTCTCCACGCGTATGACTACTTCATAAAAAAGAAACGGTGTAGCTGCCCGGTTAACAAATGTTGTTTTTTTGACAAATATCAATATCTCTGCAAATTGCCTCAACTACATTGATTACGTGTAAGGCGCATTAACGAAACGATCGACTCATTAGCCGACGTCATCACGAACCTCGAGGGATTACTGTCCGTCTCCGGCCCGACACGCCGATACAACCACACTAGGGAAGCAGTCACAACGATATCTTCAACAACGAATGAGGATGACCAACATGAACACCAACGACCTGTTTGACGCCGTAATGCAACTCGACCTGGCACCGATCAAGATGAAGTTGATGCACGTGGAATCCGGTGAGGGCTGGAGCCTGGAAAAGGCCAATGCCGTGGAAAAGGAATATCGCCGTTTCCTGTGCCTGATGAAAATGTATCCGGACGAGCCCATCGCACCGCTGGTCGACGTCGACACGTTCTGGCACTACCACATCCTCGACACGATGAAGTACGCCGTCGACTGCGACCAGGCATTCGGCTACTTCGTCCATCACTATCCCTATGTCGGCATGCGGGGCGAGGATGACGCGCAGTTCCGCATCGAAAGCGGCGAACGCATGCACAACCTGTACGAAGCCACGTTCGGCGAGGCTTATCCGGCGACGGAACCGGTGCAGGCGGAATCGTCCGGCACGGCCTATTGCGCCGGTCCCTGGGACCGGTCGGTTACCGCCGCCGCTCCCATCAGGATGTCCGCCGCTTACTGTGCCGGTCCGTGGGACAAGCAGGGTACGTCCGCCGCCGGCCCGACCGATACCGCCTACTGTGCGGGTCCCTGGGACAAGCCCCATGCACACGGCACGGCCGGCGCCGCCACGGCCTATTGCGCCGGCCCGTGGGACAAACAGGGTGCACGCGGCGCCGCCAGAGCCGAAACCGCCTACTGCGCGGGTCCGTGGGACAAGCACGAAGCACGCGCCGCCGGCGCCGCGACGGCCTACTGCGCCGGCCCGTGGGACAAACGGGACGCACGCAAGGCCGTCGGCGCCGAGACCGCTTACTGCGCCGGACCGTGGGCACCGGAAGCCGCACCGGCAGTACAGAACGTCTGACGAACGCGACGCGGGAAGGGCGTTCCTCGTACGCGCTTCCCGGGCATGCGACCTTGCCCGCGCCGATTCCGGTGCGGGCTTTTTTTGTCCTTAGCGATTCCCCAGCTATCAACAACTCTTCGAACTACTAGGTTCGCGTCACATTCGGTGCGGGTAAGTTGCAATATCTAAATAGCAAATCACCGGCAAGAGCCAGAATCATGCTCCAAGGAAGACAATGCGGGAGGTTCTGAGAGGCGCATTTTCGGTCAACCGGTTCTCGTTCTGGACCGGCGCATTGCTGTCGGCGGCGGTTGGCAGCGTACTGTACGTACTGACCCAGCGTTCGATCGAGAACAATGCTCATGAACGCTTCATCAATCATGCGAAATACGCGCAAAGCGTCATCGGTGTGCGCATCAAATCGTACACCGATCTGCTGCGCGCGACCGGGAGTCTGATTCACAGCACGGATATCCTGAGCCACCGCAAACTGCACGAATACGTGCAGGGTCTCGATCTGGCCAACAACTTCCCGGCGGTCGACTCGATCAATTTTGCGCTCTATGTCACCGACGAGCAGCGCCAGGACTTTCTCGACGATCTGCGTGAAGACATGCAGCGTCACATCCATTCCACGACGCCCCTGGACATTTCGCCGCCGGGCCGGCGCGCATCCTATCTGGTTGTCAGCTATATCGAACCGGATCAGTCCAACCCAAGCCATTACTGCATCGATCTGATGGCCAACCGTTATTTCAACAAACAACTGGCCGAATCCCGCGACCATGCGACGCTCTATGCGTCCGGTACGCCCATCCTCGCGCTGTCCGGGCCCAACGACATCCACCTGGGCATGCGCATGCCGATCTACTATTTCGGCGCTCCGGTGGATACGGTGGAGCAGCGCCGCGCGGCCTACGTCGGCTCGCTTGGCATCGCCTTCGGCGTTCCGAAACTCCTGCACGGCGTCATGGACGAGATTCCGATCAAGGGGCTGCGCATGACGCTGTTCGACATCGGTCCCGGCCTCGACGTCCATGGCCGCGAAACGGCAGGACTGCCGCGCACCCTGTTCGACAGCCATGGCACCGCCAGGGATCCGACGCCGCCGCTCGACGCCGGCGACAACATGTTTTCCGCGACCCTGCCGCTGGATTTCAATGGCCGTACCTGGAAGACGACCTTCAGCGCCCCCAAGGCCTCCCTGTACACCGAATTCGACGACTATTACCCGAAGCTGATGATGGCCTTCGGCTTTCTCGGCTCCGTCCTGTTGTACGCCCTGCTGCACACGCTGACCTCGTCGCGCCGCGCCGCCCTCGCGCTCGCGCAGGAAATGACGAGCGAGCTGCGCGATAGCCAGACCAAGCTGCAGCTGTCGCACCAGAAGCTCAGGCGCCTGGCCGACCACGCCTACCAGATCAAGGAAATGGAACGCAAGCGCATCGCGCGCGAGATCCACGACGACCTCGGCCAGAGCCTGCTCGCGCTGCGCATCGAGGCCGAACTGCTGGCCGGGCGCACGCGGGGCACGCACAGCCATCTGCACAAGCGCGCCCGCGCCACCTTGCAGCAGATCGACACGACGATCAAGAGCGTGCGCCAGATCATCAACGACCTGCGTCCGACCGTGCTCGACCTGGGCCTGTCGGCCGCCGTCGAGTGGCAGCTCAACCAGTTCCAGCGACGCACCGGCATCCAGTGCGAGATCCAGGACGACCACGGCGAGATCGCCCTGCCGGACCACTGCGCGACGGCGTTCTTCCGCATCCTGCAGGAGTCGCTCACGAACATCGTCCGGCACGCCAACGCGACGCGGGTGAAGGTGGAAGTGCGCCAGCACGGCGGCTGGCTGACGCTGACGGTGCGCGACAACGGTTGCGGCCTGCCGCCTGGCGGGCGCAACAAATACGGTTCGTTCGGCCTGGTCGGCATCGAGGAGCGCATCGTCATCCTCGGCGGCACCTGCGCCGTGTTCAGCGAGCCGGACGGCGGCACCACCGTGATGGTGTCGGCGCCCGTCGTCGGCATGCCCGAGCCCGTCCACTCCCAGCAGCAGGAACATGGCTCGGGTTCGGCCGTCATCTGACGCAGTTCTCTTCGCTATTCCGCCACGGCCGCCGGGTGCGCTTCCTGGATGGCTTACTCCATTTCTGCAAACTCGAACAGTCCCCAGAGCAATATATGTTGTTTGTTTGACAAATATCAATAACTAGGTGAATTGCCTCATCTACATTGAGCACGTGTAAGACACGTCCGCAAATCTACCATTGTATTGCCAGACGTCATCACATGCTTAATGGAAATGTTGTTCAGAAGCAGCAAATTCACCGCATACACCATAAACTAGGGATAGTAGTACTTAACCAATTATTATGAGGATGACCATGTACACCAACGACCTGTTTACCGCCGTGATGCAACTCGACCTGGAACCGATCAAGATGAAACTGATGCACGCGTCCGGCCAGGGCTGGAGCCTGGAAAAGGCCAATGCCGTGGAAAAGGAATACCGCCGCTTCCTGTGCCTGATGAAGATGCATCCGAACGAGGACACCGCGCCGCTGGTCGACGTCGACACGTTCTGGCACTACCACATCCTCGACACGATGAAATACGCCGCCGACTGCGAGCAGGTGTTCGGCTACTTCCTGCACCACTATCCTTACGTCGGCATGCATGGCGAAGAGGACGATCAATTCCGCCTCGACAGCGGCGAGCGCATGCGCACGCTCTATGAAGCGACGTTCGGTGAAGCCTATCCGGGTGCCATCGCCGAGGCCGCGGACACCGGTTACTGCGCCAGCCCGCGCACCGAAATGGCCTATTGCGCCAGCCCACGCATCGCGGCGCAGGCCCGCCTTGGCGAAGGCGCCGTGGCCGCCACCGCCTACTGTGCCAGCCCGCGCACCGAAACGGCCTATTGCGCCAGCCCGCGCATCGCGGCGCAGGCCCGCCTTGGCGAAGGCGCCGTGGCCGCCACCGCTTACTGCGCCAGCCCGCGTACCGAAACGGCTTACTGCGCCAGCCCCCGCACCGAGGCAAGCCGGGGCGCAGATGCGCTGACCGCGCTGGACGCCTGAGAACCTCCGGCCAGAATATCGGCCTTTCGCCCCGTTACCAATGCTGTCGAGTGCCCGCTTCGGCTTCCGGAGCGGGCTTTTCGTTTGCCTCGTCCATTTCCAAGCCGCCAATTCCACGCGGCACTCGACACAAGTGTTGTGACAAATTAACATTGCACATCCGGCGGCGCCGGAGCACTTCCTTGGGGAAACGGATTTTCATGGCGACGACGCTGAGAGACACCTTTTCTGTCACCCGGTTCTCGTTCTGGGCTGGCGCACTGCTGTCTTCTCTGGTCGGCAGCCTGTTGTACATGTTCACGGCACGTTCGATCGAGAGCGATGCCGAGGCCCGCTTCATCAGTCATGCCAAACACGCGCAAAGCGTGATCAACGTTCGGGTGAAATCCTATACGGACCTGCTGCGCGCCACAGGCAGCATGATCCAGAGTTCGGACGTACTGACGCATCAGAATTTCCACGAATTCGTGCTTGGACTGGATCTGGTCAACAATTTCCCTGCGGTCGACTACATCAATTACGCAGTCCAGGTCCCTCGAGAGCAGCGCCAGGCCTTCGTCGACGAATTGAGCGCGAGCGTGGCCCGCATCTTCGACAAGCCGGTCGAGCTGGACATCGCGCCGCCGGGAATCCGGCCGTCCTACCTTGTCGTGGCCTTCGTCGAACCCGCGCCGCCGGGAGCGCAATACTATGGCATCGATCTGATGGCCAACCGTTATTTCGGGACCAAACTGATCGACGAGCGCGATAGCGGCATGATTTTTTCGACGGGTACGCCGATTCCCATGTTGTCGCGTCCGAACAATATCTATATGGGTATGCGCATGCCGGTCTACCACAAAGGCCTGCCGCTGGGCACGGTCGACGAGCGGCGCGCCGCCTACACGGGTTCCCTTGGCATCGCATTCAGTATCCGCAAGTTGCTGCATGGCGTAATGGACGAGGTCCCGGTCCACGGTCTGCGCATGACGCTATACGACGTCGGTCCGGGCATCGACGCGCATGGCCAGGCCACCCTTGGCAAACCGCTCGCGCTGTTCGACAGTCTGGGCACCCCGGCCGAGCCTACGCCGCTGCTCGACACCGGCGACGATGTCTTCTCGACGACCCTGCCGCTGGATTTCAACGGGCGGCCGTGGAAGACGACCTTCAGCGCCCCCAAGGCCTCCCTGTACACCGAATTCGACGACTATTACCCGAAGCTGATGATGGCCTTCGGCTTTCTCGGCTCCATCCTGTTGTACGCCCTGCTGCACACGCTGACCTCGTCGCGCCGCGCCGCCCTCGCGCTCGCGCAGGAAATGACGAGCGAACTGCGCGAAAGCCAGACCAAGCTGCAGTTGTCGCACCAGAAGCTCAGGCGCCTGGCCGACCACGCCTACCAGATCAAGGAAATGGAACGCAAGCGCATCGCGCGCGAGATCCACGACGACCTCGGCCAGAGCCTGCTCGCGCTGCGCATCGAGGC
>NZ_JADKYX010000012.1 GCF_016093545.1 Massilia rhizosphaerae
GATCTTCCACGTCATCTTCTGTAACCGGAAAATTAGCGAAATCGATCTACGAATCGAGCTGTAAAATGACTAGACATGTGTCACCTATGTCTCTAGACATGTGTCACCCATGTCTCTGTGCCATACACGGCCCCCGCCCACCAAACGTATGCGTCGCCGTAACGCATGGTGGGCACGGGGTGCCCATCCTACTGGGATAGATAGGAGTATATACACGTATCTTGAAAACCGCATGACGCGCGTCGACGCGGCCGGTTAAAAAATCAGGACTGCTCGCTGCCGATGTCGTGGATGCCGGTCTCGACGACGGCGCGCAGCAGCATCCGCAATTCGAGTGCGCGTTCGCTGCCGAAGTTCCGCTCGAACGTCTGCTGGGCGCGGCGCCACAGCGGCAGCACGGCTTTCACCTTCGCCTTGCCGGCCGGGGTGAGGACGATGACGCGCTCGCGCTTGTCATGCTCGCTGGGACCGGTCGTCACCAGGGCATCGCGTTCAAGCGGCTTGAGGTTGCGGGTGAGGGTCGTGCGGTCCATGACCAGTTCGGCGGACATCTGGTTGACCGTCATCGGCCCCAATCCCAGCAGTTTATACAGGATCGAAAACTGCGTGACGCGCAGGCCGGCCTCGCTCAGGACCTGGTCGTACACGCCGGTGATGTAGCGCGACGCCTGGCGCAGGGCCAGGCAGTTGCACAGCGGGTCGTTCGGTTGCGGGCGCGAAGTCATGGTCGGTGTGTCCGGTGCCGGGCCGGCGTTAGTGCCCGCCCTCTAGCGAGTATAACCCCCCGTGCGCCGGAATCTGTGCATAATCGGCATCGAAACCTGCATATACACTCAATAACGGACGAAGGAGATTGCATGGACACGCAGCAGACGGTGGCGGAACAATGGGACGCGCAGCTGCGCGCGGTGCGCGCGCGCGTGACGCAGGGCGGCGGACGTCCAGGCATCGTGCCGGCGCAGGAAGCACGCGGGATGACGGGACTGGCGATCATGCAGGCGCTGCTCGACGGCCGCTTTCCGTACGCGCCCATCGCCGAGACGCTCGACTTCTTCCTCGTCGAGGTGGACCAGGGCACGGCCACGTTCCAGGGCACGCCGCAGGCGCAGCACCTGAATCCGATGGGCACCGTGCACGGCGGCTGGTACGCGACGCTGCTCGACTCGGCCGTGGGCTGCGCCGTGCAGACGATGCTGGAACCCGGCTATGGGTACACGACGGCGGAGCTGAGCGTGAACCTCGTGCGCGGCGCGCGGCTGGACGGCGGGCCGCTGCGGGCGATCGGGACGGTGCTCCATTGCGGGCGCCAGCTCGCCACGGCCGAAGGAAAGATCGTCGATGCGCAGGGACGCCTGTACGCGCATGCGACGACCACGTGCCTCGTGTTCGAGGCGCGCTGACGCCGTCAAACCACGCCGCGGAGTTGGCCGGCCAGCGCCGCGCCGAACCGGCTTTCGAACTCGGCCTGCGCCTGCTGCCACACGGGCAGGGCCTGCGCCAGCCGCGCGCGGCCCGCGTCGGTGAGGCGCACAACGTTGCGGCGCGCGTCGTCCTCGTGCGGGCCGATGGCCACGAGACCGTCGCGCGCCAACGGCTGCAGCGCGCGGATCACGCTGGTGCGCTCCATCGCCAGCGTGACGGCGAGATCCTTCATCGATGCCGCGTCGACCTCGTCGACGTAGACCAGGATCGAAAACTGCGTGCTCGTCAGGCCCACGCGCGACAGGTGGTCCTCGTACATCTTCGTGATCAGGCGCGCCGCCTTGCGGGAGGCGAAGCAGTTGCAGGCGAGGAGCCGTTCGGAGGCAGTCATGGGCAGATGATATCCGAAAGCCCCGACGCCAGTGACGTCCCGCCCTTCAGCGCGCGGCGAGGCCCAGTTGCCGCATCAGTGTCAGGTTGTCCTCGATGTGCCAGTTGTCGGCGATCTTCCCATCCGCGATGCGGTAGATGTCGGTGGCGATGAAATCGACGGCTTGTCCCTGTCCCTGCCTGCCGGCCCACCGTCCCGTGAAATGGCCGTGGAAGCGGTAGTGCACGGTGACGCGGTCGCCCGCGACGATCATCTGGCGCAGGTCGGCCTGCAGGTCCGGGATCGCCGTGCGCACGAAGGCCGACGCCGCGAGCGGCCCCGCCACGCCTTGCGCGCGGCCCGGCGGCAGGGTGCGGTCGGTGAAATCGGGAGACAGTGCGGCGTGGGCGAAGCGCGCATCGCCCGTGTGCCAGAACGTGGCGTAACGGCGCGCCGCCAGCATTTCAGACTCCCGCTGCGCCGGCGACAGCGACGCGTCGGCGATGACTTGCTGGGCGCTGACGAGTTGTTCGTCCGCGAAGGCCGGCAGCGACGCGAGCATGGCCGCGGCGGCGAGGAGGTGGTGAAGTGTCATGGTCGGACTCCATCGTTGATCGATGGGCGCATCATAGATTTCACGCTGGCCGAAAAATAGCGGCAGAATACGAAATCATTGTTTCCGAAAAGCGCAAGATGGACACGCTCGCCAACCACTTCCCCGCCCTCGTCACGTTTGCCCGGATCGTCGCCGCCGGCAGCCTGTCCGCCGCCGCGCGCGAGCTGGACGTGCCCGTGTCCGTCGTCAGCAAGCGTTTATCTCTGCTGGAGGCCGGCCTGGGCACGCGCCTGCTGCAGCGCACGACGCGGCGCCAGACCCTGACGGAAGAAGGCCGGCTGTTCCACGCGCGCGTGCTGCGCATCCTGGACGAAGTCGAGCAGGCCGAGGCCCTGCTCGCGCAGCGCCGCGACGGCGTGCACGGCCTGCTGCGCATCACGGCGCCGGGCGAATTCGGACGGCGCTGGCTGGCGCCGCTCGCCGCCGCGTTCCAGGAACGGCACCCGCAGGTGACGATCGAGCTGGCGCTGTCGGACGCAGTCGTCGAGCTGCTGGACAGCGGCCACGACCTCGCGATCCGCTACGGCGCGCTGGCCGATTCCTCGCTCGTCGCGCGCGCGCTGGCGCCGAACTACCGCGTGCTGTGCGCGTCGCCCGCCTATTTGCGGCGCCACGGCGAGCCGCGCACGCCGGCGGAACTGGCGGGCCACCGCTGCATCGTGATCGGAGAGATGCGCCGCACCGACTGGAAGTTCGACGGCGACGAAACGGCACCGGTGCGCGCGGACGCCGCCTTCCTCACGAACGACGGCGGCGCCGCGCAGCAACTGGCGCTGGCCGGCAGCGGCATCGCCCTGAAATCGATCTGGGACGTGGGCGACGACCTCGCGGCGGGCCGCTTGCGGCGCGTGCTGCCGAACCACGCGATGGCGGCGGCGCCGCTGCACGCGGTGTATCCGCACCAGAGAAACCTGGCGCCGCGGGTGCGGATGTTCGTGGACTATCTGAAGGAGAAGCTGCAGGAAGCGTGGCACTGGTAGCCGTCAGCTGACGCCCGCCTCCAGCAACGTCACCGTCCGCGCCTCCGTATCCAGCCGGCCCCGGATCCCGACGGGAATCGTGAACTGGTTGCGGATATGGCCGAACGAATACCCCGTCACGGCCGGCACGCGCAGCCGCTGCAGGTGCACGTCGAACGTCTCGTCCAAGGTCAGCGACGGCCCGTCGCCCTGCGGTCCGCAGTTCTCGCAGATGCCGATCATGACCCCGGCCGCTTTATCAAAAGCGACGGCCAGGTCGAGCTGCGTCATCCAGCGGTCGATGCGGTACGGCTCCTCGTTCACCTCTTCGAGGAACAGCAGGCCGCCCGTGAAATCGGCCGCATACGGCGTGCCGGCCAGCGCGCTCACGAGCGACAGGTTGCCGCCGATGAGCGGGCCCTCGGCGACGCCGCCATGCACGGTGCGCGTCGCGTACCACGGCTCGTCCAGCGCGCGGCGGTCGTTCTCCGCCGACATCGGGATCGTGTACGACGCGCGCGGTTCCGTCAGCACGGCCAGCAGGTGCTCGGTCGCATAGTCGGATGGCGTGCTGGATGCGACCGGGCCGTGGAACGTCACGAGGCCCGCGTGGCGGTGGATGGCGAGGTGCAGCGCCGTGATGTCCGAATAACCCAGCAGGATTTTGGGGTGTGTGCGGATCAGGCGGTAGTCCAGGTGCCGCAGCAGGGAAATGCAGCCGGAGCCGCCGCGGATCGCCCAGATGGCTTTTACTTCAAGGTCGCGGAACATCGCGTGCAGGTCGGCGATGCGGGCGGCGACCGTGCCGCCGTAATTGCCCCAGACCTCGCGCAGGTACGTGCCCTCCTTGACGCGGAAGCCCAGCGACTCGATGTGCTGCACGGCTTTCTGGATGGCGGCGTCGTTCGTGTAGCCGCCCGGCGCGACGAGGCCGACGACGTCGCCGCGCGCGAGGCGCGGTGGTTTGATCAATGGTGTCATGGTGGATGCGGCCCGCGCGGGCGCAGGCAGGGATGCAAAGCGCAGCAGCAGCGCCGCCGCCATCATCCGGTTGAATCTGCGCCTGCCGTTCATGGGTGGGTTCAAGTAAAACGGCCCGCGCCGCGGAAGCTTTTGGCTTCCAGGGTCGCGGGCCGCCGGTACGCCATGGATACTGGCAATCCGGATGAAGAGGTCAGAAGACGCGGGTCAGAAGAAGCGGTACTTGACGTCGAAGCTCAGCGAGCGGCCGCGCGGATCGGCCACGCGCGGATCCCAGCCGGCGCCCACGACTTCGTCCACGTTGTGCGCGGTGAACGGCGGCTCGCGGTCGAACAGGTTCTGGATGCCGACGGTGAGCGTCGCGTTCTTGAGGCCCGTGTACGTCGTCGACAGGCCCCACGTCGTGTAGCTGGCCACGCGCGGATTGAAGCCGGCCGGCGGCGTGCCCTTGCCGCCGTTCGGCAGCTCGTCCGCGTAGCCGTCGCGGTACAGGTTACTGAGCAGGAAGCTCCACGGGCCCTTGCTCACGCTGAACGTGGCGCTGTGCTTCCAGCGCAGGTACAGGTCGCGCGTATAGAAATTGCCGACGTATTCGACGTACGGCTGGCCTTCGAACTCGGCGAACTTGTAGCTCTGGGTCCAGGTGCCGTCCAGGGTCGCGTTCCAGCGCCAGCCGTCCGGCAGCTTGCCGCGGCCGCGCAGGCCGACGTCGGCGCCGCGCGTCTTGAGGCCGGCCGCGTTGATCCAGCCGGCGTCGACGTACTCGATGACGCCGTCGGCGTTGCGGTGGATGTACTGGGGCAGCGCCGCCTCGTTGGCCAGCACGACCTGCGGGGTACGGTTCAGGATGCGGTCCTTGACGTTGATGGCCCAGTAGTCGACCGAGGCCGAGAAGTTGGCGTTCGGCTCGACGATGAAGCCCAGGGTGCCCTGCTTCGAGGTCTCCGGACGCAGGTTCGGATTGCCGCCGCCGAAGTAGCGCAGGCGCTCGATCGCGCAGAAGCGCGGGTCGCCCGGGTGGGTCGCGCAGCCGACCGGATCGGTCACGCCATTGGGCAGTTCCTCGTCCAGGCGGCCCGAATACAGCTGGGCGAAGCTCGGCGCCAGGAAGCCCTTGTTCGCCGAGCCGCGCAGCATCAGCCAGCTCATGGGACGATAGCTGAACGCGATCTTCGGATTCGTCGTCGCGCCGATCACGCTGTAGTCGTCGCGGCGCAGCGCGAGCTGCAGTTCCAGGTTCTTCATGACCGGGACCACGAGCTCGGTGTAGATCGCCTTGATGTTGCGGTTGACCGTGTCCTGGTTCGCATTGCCCGGCGCCAGCAGGATCTTCGTCGCGTCGACGTCCTGCGCGAAGCCGTAGCCCTCGCGGCGCAGGTCGGTGCCGATCGCGCCCTGCAGCGGGCCGGCCGGCAGCTGCCAGAGTTCGCCCGAGATCGATGCGTTGAACTGCGTCAGCGTGGTCTTGCCGTGCTGCAGGCGGCCATAGAACTTGGTCGCCGCCAGCGCCTGCATCGCTTCCGCGCTCTGGCCTTGCGACGGCGCGGCCCACGGGTTCACGACGCCGCTGCCCAGCACCTTGTACAGCGCGTCCGTGTAGGCATAGCCGTCGACGAGATTCGTCTTCGTGTGGCTCTCGCTATGCGACAGGTCGATCTTGTAGTCCCATTTTCCGGCGATGGTGCCGTCAAGCCCCGTCATCACGCGCACGGTGTCGGTCGTGTAGTTCTGCGTGCGGTTACCCAGCGGCCAGGCGCGCCATTTGTAGATGATCGGTTTCGTCTTGTCGAACGTGGCGATGTACGGCGACAGGTCCTGGTAGTACGGCTCGCCCACCGGATACGCGTTGCCCTTGGCGAGCGACGTCGAGATCTGCACCGGCGTCAGGATCGCCAGCGAATTCGTGTGCGCGGCGACGGCCTCGGCGAACACGCGGTGGTCCGGATTGATCTGGAACGTCGCGCGGGCGACGCCGTTCGTGCGTTCCGTCGGCAGCTGCATCACGTAGTCGGCGCCGTAGTCGTAGGCGCAGGAATACGTCGAGCGCAGCGGCGACGTCACGTCCTTCCACAGCGCCGTCGCGTACTGCATCATGCCCGGCACGCTGTCGCACTTGCCTTGCAGGCTCAACAGACCGGCCTGCAGGTATTTGTTCGGATCGCCCGGCATCTGGAAATTCGAGCCCAGCGCGGTGCCGGCACCCGCCAGCTGGTTGGCGACGGGGGCGCCGGTCGTGTCCGGCGACAGGCCGCGCGCCGGCTGGTAGCCGTTGGCGAAGGATCGCTGGTGCGAATCCAGTTCGTTGTTCCTGTCGTAGCCGACGGCCACCATCACGTTGTAGCGGTCCGTATCGAGATTGCCGCGGCCGGCGACGACCTGCAGGCGGCGGGTGGCGCCGCCGCCGTGCTCGGTCCAGTTGCCGGTGGCATTCGCCTGCAGGCCCTGGAAGTCGGTCTTGAGGATGAAGTTGATCACGCCGCCGACGGCGTCCGTGCCGTAGATCGCGGACGCGCCGTCCTTCAGCACCTCGACGCGGGCGACGGCCGCCAGCGGGATCGTGTTCAGGTCGACCGCCTTGCCGGACAGGCCGTAGCCGGCAATGCGGCGGCCGTTGATCAAGACGAGGGTGCCGGTCGGGCCCAGGCCGCGCAGCGACGCGAACGAGCCGCCGCCGCTGACGCGGTCGGCATCCGCGCCGAACACGTTATTACCTGAAGTCATATTGTCGGCACCCGTGCCGTTCGCCGAGATCAGGCGCATCAGCTGTTCGGCGTTCGTGATGCCCTGCTTGTCCAGCTGGTCCGGCGTGATCGTCTGCACCGGCAGGGCGCCTTCGGTGGCGATGCGTTTGATGCTGGAACCCGTGATTTCGACGCGTGCGATCGGTTTATCCGTTTGCGCTTCCTGCGCGACAGCCGGTGCGGCGGCGCCGATCAGGGCAATCATGAACGCTAGCTTTTTGACTCTCACGTGGCTCTCCTTGTGCGCGGTGGCGATGGCCGGCTCGATGGCATGGTGGCGTAATGTCTTGGCATTACGATATGTAGTCTTTCAAAGGTAAGCGCACTGGCGCGCGCCCAGCCAATGAAAATTCCGGAGCTGACTATAACTTCAGGGAATGTTTCACTAAGTTAATCTAGCAAAAACGCTCATTTCCCTCGAGCCGCACGTGCTCTTTCCGCAACATCTACGTCGAGATAACGCCATTGCGTGAACTCGACGGGGTGCCGTTTGTAGTTTTTGAGCCACGGTTGTCGTATATCGGCCGACAACACATTCGTCAGCGGCACCCACGGGTTGTAGGCGTGGATCAGCTGGTTCATCTCGAAATACAGCTGTTGGCGTGCCGGGCCGTCCTTGAGTTGATGGGCCCGCTCGTACCGTTCGTTATAGGCCGGCAGGTTGAAGCGCGCATAGTTGGCGCGGCCCGCGTTCGGACCGTACAGCAACTGGTAAAAATTGTCGCCGTCGGGGAAGTCGGCGACCCAGTTACTCTCGAACATCTGCACCTTGCCGAGGCGCGACGCCTTGATGATCTCGGTTTTCTTGTCGGACTTGAACACGACGCGCAGGCCGACGGCATTCAGGCATTTGCGCCACAATTCGTCGCGCAGGCGCCCGCCGATCGTCGCTTCGCTGCTCATCTGCAGGGTGAGCGGCACCGTGCCGCCGCCCGGCCTGGGCATGCGTCTGAACCCGTCGGGGTCGCGCTTGTCGTAGCCGTAGCGGTCCAGCAAGGCGTTCGCCAGCGCGGGGTCGTAGGGGACGGGGCTGCGATAGTTCGGGTCATAGCCGAGCACGCCCGGCGCCAGCGGCGACTCGGCCTTGATCGCGAAACCCTGTTTCAGCAGGGCGATGTCCTCGGCGCTGTTGTAGCTGAGCGAGATGGCGCGGCGCAGCGCCACTTTCTCCTTCGAATACCCGCCCAGCACCGGGTCTTCCATGTTCATCCACATGTAGTACGTCTGCAGCACGGGAAAGCGATACAGCTGCATGCCGCGCGCGGCCAGCGCCGGTTTCAGCTTGCCGTGCTTGATCACCATATCCGTCATCGACTCCGGCACCTGCTCCAGGTAATCGTATTCGCCGTTCAGGAAACCCAGCATGCGGCCCTGGAATTCCTCCGCGATCTTGACTTCGACCCGGTCCACGCGCGGCAGCTTCTGCCCTTCGAGCGCGCGCGCGATGGCGCGGTCGGCCGGATCGGTGGCCGTGTCCGCCGTGACGCTGGAGTGGAACACGGCCGTCGAGGCCGGATTGGCGACGAGGACGATGCGGTCGCTGCGCTTCCAGTCCCCCAGCATGAACGGGCCCGTGCCGACGGGGTGGTTGCCGGCCTGGCCCGGATACGCCTCGATCACCTCGCGCGCGACGACGCCCGTGGCCGGCATGGCGAGGTAGAACAGGAAGTCGTTGTCCGGTTCGACGAGGCGGATGCGCAGCGTGTAGCGGTCGACGGCCTGCAGGCCGGGGATGCCGGTCGCGTAGCTGAATTTGTCTGTCCACGCCGCGTCGCCCAGCAGTTTGCCCTGGAACAGATAGGACCACGGCGATTTCAGCGCCGGATCGTACAGGCGCTGGATGCTGTAGACGTAGTCGGCGGCCGTCACCTCGCGCGGCGGTCCCTTGAACGCCGGGTCGGGCGTGAAATGCATGCCGGGGCGGATGTGGAAGGTGTACGTGAGGCCGTCGGCGGAGATCTCCGGCAGATCCTTCGCGCCATTGCCCTGCAGTTTGACGGGACGCGCGAGATAGTCGTAGCGCAGCAGCGGATCGAACAGGTTTTCCAGCAGGGACAAGGTCGCGATGTCGGACGCGACGGCCGGGTCGAGTCCCGTTTCGCTCGTCGACAGGAACATGTGGAGGACCTTGGGGGCGTTGTGCGCCGGCCCTTGCGCGGCGGCGAGTGGAGCGAAAGCGGTGAGCAGCAGGGAAGCGAGGAGGGTACGGCGTGTCGGCATGGCGGGGGTCCTGGGAGCGTTGCGTATCATAGGCTCAGGCGTCGGACGCAGGCAATACGCTCGCACAGTACGCAACAGCGGCAACAGCGGCAACAGCGCCGATGCGATGACAGAACGCTACGATTCACTGCGGCGCATAACTTTTTTACATATCCCCAGCCCATTCTTTCATCAGCGCAGCTTGCTCAGCGCCTATACTCTCCGCTGCACAATCGAGCTCGGGCAAGCCTGCGCGGCGCGGCCTGCCAACCCACGACATCATGGCGTTAAATTACATCTGGACCGGCTTCTTCCTCGTCGGCTTCATTGCGGCTTTGGCCCAATGGATCTTTCTCGGGGATACAGAAATTTTCAAGCGCATCATCGACGGCACCTTCGACGCCGCCAAGATGGGCGTGATGGACATCGCCCTGCCCCTGGCCGGCGTGATGACCTTATGGCTGGGCATCATGAACATCGGCGAAAAGGCGGGCGCCGTCGGCTGGCTGGCAAAACTCATCTCGCCGTTCTTTTCGCGCATCTTCCCGGACGTGCCGAAAGACCACCCCGCCACCGGCCATATGGTGATGAATTTTTCCGCCAATCTGCTGGGCCTGGACAATGCCGCGACGCCGTTCGGCCTGAAGGCGATGGAAAGCCTGCAATCGCTGAATCCGGACAAGGACACGGCCAGCAACGCGCAGATCATGTTCCTCGTGCTGCACACGTCGGGCCTCACGCTGATCCCGCTCGCGATCATGGCCCAGCGCGCCATCCTCGGCGCGAAAGACCCGTCCGACATCTTCATCCCCTGCATGATCGCGACCTATGTCGCCACCGTCGCCGGCATCGTGGCCGTGTCGATCCGCCAGCGCATCAACCTGCTGAACGGCGTCGTGCTGGGCTGGCTGGGCGGAATGACGGCCGCGATCGCGGCGCTGATCTGGTACTTCACCCACTACCTCACGAAGCCGGAGATCGAGACCGTCTCCAAGGTCGCGAGCAACCTGATCCTGTTCGTCATCATCGTCGCGTTCATCGTCGCCGCGCTGATCAAGCGCGTCAACGTGTACGAGGCATTCATCGAAGGCGCCAAGGGCGGCATCCAGACGTCGCTCACGATCATCCCCTACCTCGTCGGCATGCTCGTCGCCATCTCCGTGATCCGCAATGCCGGCGTGCTCGGCTACATCGTGCAAGGCCTCGAATGGCTCATCCGGCTGGCGGGCCTGGATACCGCATTCACGCCCGCCCTGCCCACCGCGCTGATGAAGCCGCTGTCCGGCAGCGGTTCGCGCGCGCTGATGATCGACGCCATGAAGACGTATGGCGTGGATTCCTTCGTCGGCCGGCTGGCCTGCGTGTTCCAGGGCTCGGCCGACACCACGTTCTACATCGTCGCGCTGTACTTCGGCTCCGTCGGCGTGCGCAAGACCCGCTACGCGATTCCGTGCGGGCTGATCGCCGACGTGGCCGGCATCGTCGCGGCCATCGCCGTGGCCTACGTGTTCTTCGGCTAACGTTTTGACAGGGACAGGCATGCTTCGTCGTCACGCGCTTTCTTTGATCTCCGCCGCGCTGCTGTGCATCTGCAATCCGGCCGCGGCCCAGTTGCAGCCGGCGCCGCCGTCATCGATGACGGCGCCGCTGCCGCTCCCGGTGCTGGATGCCTTGCGCACGGCCGCGATCCCCGAGGACGACGTGAGCGTGCTCGTCCTGCGTGGCGACAAGACGGTGCTGGCCCACCTGGCCGACCGTCCCATGCAGCCGGCGTCGACCATGAAACTCGTCACGACCCTGGTCGGCCTCGAGCAGCTGGGCCCCGCGTTCCGCGGCCGCACGGAGCTGCGCACGACGGGCGAGCTGAAAGGCGGCGTGCTGAACGGCGACCTCGTGCTGCGCGGCGGCGCCGACGCCGACCTGTCCACCGACACGTTGACGGACATGCTGCGCAGCCTGCGCTACCAGGGCATCCGCACCGTCAAGGGCAACCTCGTCGTCGACCGCCAGCTGTTCAATCCGGCCCGCCTGGACATCGGCGTGCCGCCGTTCGACGAATACCCGGAGGCGTATTACAACGTCGCCCCGGACGCCGTCTTCGTCAACCGCAACATGCTGCAACTGGACCTGCGTTCGACGCCCCGCGCCGACGGCCGCCCGGCCACGCGCGTGCGCGTGGCGATGCTGCCCGAGCTCGACGGCGTCACGGTCGAAGCGGACATGCAGCTCGTCGACGCCGACTGCTGGGCCTGGGAACGCGGCTGGAAGACGCCGGAAGCCGTGCCGCGCCCGGGCGGCCGCATCAAGGTCGTGCTGCACGGGACCTTTCCGCGCAACTGCGTGGCCAGCAACTCGATCAACGTGATCGACCGCCAGGAATACGTCGCCCGCCTCGTGCGCCACATCTGGAAGACGCTGGGCGGCACCCTCGCCGGCACGGCCGTCGAAGGCGCCACGCCGCCGGATGCGCGCCTGCTGGCCGCGCACGTCTCGCGCGCGCTGCCGGAAATCATCCGCGACACCAACAAGCCCTCCGACAACACATTGGCGCGCCTGCTCTTCCTGAGCATGGGTGCGCTCGAACCGGACCCGCAGCTGGGCAGCCGTCCGCAACCGGCCGGCCCCACGTCAGCCACGTCAGCCACGTCAGCCACGACGCTCGCGCGCAGCGAGGCCGTCGTGCGCACCTGGATGCACGCGCACGGCATCGACGACACGGGCCTCGTGCTGGAAAACGGCGCGGGCCTGTCGCGCAGCGAGCGCATCACGCCGATCCAGCTGGCGGGCGTGCTGCAGGCCGGCCTGCGCAGCGACTGGGCGCCGGAATTCCTGGCCAGCATCCCGATCGCCGGCGTGGACGGCACCATGCGCCACCGCCTGCAAGACGGCCCGGCCGCGGGCCGCGCGCGCCTGAAGACGGGCTCGCTTTCCAACGTCGTCGCACTGGCCGGCTATGTGCGGGACGCGGACGGCAGGCAATGCGTGCTCGTCGCCTTCGTCAACAATGACCAGGCCGGCAACGGACGCGGCCGGGCCGTGCTCGATGCCCTCGTCAACTGGGTGGCGCGGCTGGACGGCACGCCGTCGGCCGTGCCCGCCACGCCGTAACGTCACGGCTTGCTCGGCGTTCCCGTTTGCGCCGTCGCGAGCGGCACATCGCCCTCCAGCCACGGCGTGCCCTGCAGGTTCGGCTTCGCTTCCACGAGCGCGACCTGGGCCCGGGTCTGCGCGCGGATCGAACGCACGATGTCCAGCATCGTGTTCTCCGTGAATTTTTCCGGCGTGCCGAACATCATGCCGCCCACGCGGCGCGGCCACGAGAGCCAGCCGCCGTCCGGCTTCGTGAAGACGGCGTACATGTCGAGGTGGTAGCCGCTCTTGTACGGGAACAGGCAGGCGACCATGTTCATGTTGTCGCTGCCGCGCACGTGCGGGGCGGCCTTGGCGGTCCAGGCGGCGCCTTCGCAGGTCGGGCTCTTGTCGACGGCGGTGCCCGGCGCAGCGCTCGCGGGATCGGCCATCTTGAAGTGGCCCGGCAGCTCGGTGGCCTCGACGCCGGCCGGCGTCGCGACGACGGCATCCTTCACGTTGCGGTCGATGCCGTCGGTGGCGGCGCGCGCGACGGCCTGCGGCGCGGCGTCGGTCTTGATGTCGAATACGCGGTAGTACTCGACCGTGGTGTCGTGCGAAGCGAACCGGCTGCCGGCGTCGGTGCTGCAGCCGGCCAGCATCGCGAACAGGGCAAGACAGGGCAACCACGGGGACAACAACGAGCTCTTCATCTGGAATCTCCTTCGCTTGGGCGTGGGTCAGTGGACCGATTGTCCCGACAGGCGAAGGCAGGAGAATGAGCTTGCTCAAGCGTGCACGGGGGCCGTCAGCGTGGCGCGACAGCGCCGTGCGACGGGCTCAGAGCACGCGGCGGAAAGTCTGGCGCACGAGGTTGCGGTCGCCGCAATCGAAGTGCCACCACTCCGTGTTGATGCCGACAAAGCCTGCTTGGAACATGGCGTCGCGCAGCAGCCGGCGGTTGGCGACCTGGTCCGCCGTTAACTCGCCGCCGGCGAGGAAGCGCTCTTCCAGCGCGGGATGCGACAGCTCCGTCATGTCGTCGAAGCCCGTCCCCATGTCGAGTTCGCGGCCCGCTTCGTCGAGGATCGTGATGTCGAGCGCCATCCCGAACGAGTGGATCGAGCCGCGCTGCGGATTCGCGAGGTACATCTGCAGGTTCGTCCCGGCCAGCGCGTCCCACAGCTGCTGCTGCACGCGCTGCGGGCGCAGGGCGTCCAGCACGAGCGGCGTGCAGCCGGGGCGCCGGTCTTTCAGCCACGCGACGGCGCGCTCCAGCGCCGCGGCCGCGTCGCGGTGCAACCAGGCGCAGTCGTAGGGCGAATACAGATCGCGGCCGACGAAATTGTTCGGGGTCGCGTAGCGCAGGTCGACGGCGATGCCGGCGATGGTCGACAGGTGGCGGAATTCGGGGTGGCCGGCGATGTCTTCGCTGGCGATGGTCGTCATGAACATCCTTTTTCCAGGAGATGGCGCGCGGTGGCGCCGATGCAGTTGGCCAGTTCGCGCGCGCCGTGCGACAGCGGCGCGTGGCTGGCCGTCAGCAGGTACAGCTGGACGGGGATCGCGGGCGCCCACGGGCGGCACTGCACCTTGCCCGGCGCGGCGGACGCGGCCGTGAACGGGTCGAGCACCGCCGTGCCGGCCCCCGCCTCGACGAGCGACCTGGCGATCTGGTAAGTCTGCACGACCGTGTGGAAGACCGGGTGCACGTCCTGCGCCTCGCACGCGGCCACGACCATTTCGCCGAGCGGATCGCGGTCGGCCAGGCCGATCAATTCTCCGCTGAGGCCGGCCGGCGTGATCGGTTGCGCACACTCCGCCTCGGTCCACGTGCCGGCCGGCGCCATCACCGTGAGCGCGCCCTGGGCGATCGGCTCCGCTTCGATGCCGGGGTGGCGCGGGTCCTGCAGCGACAAGGCGAGATCGGCCTCGCCCAGGCGCAGCGCGTTCACGATCTCGCTCGTGTGGAACGTGGCCAGCTCGCAGCGGGTCTGGGCGAAATCGCGGCGCCAGACGGTCAGCGCGGCGGGCAGGACGGAGATGGCGATCGTGGGCGTGGAGATCAGCCGCACGGTTTCTTCGGCGCGGTTCTTGAGGCTGGCGGCCAGGCGGCGGATGCCTTGCAGGTCGCGGTTCAGCTTTTCGGTCTCGGCGAACAGGCGGTGCGCTTCCGGCTTGGGATAGAGTTTGCCGCGCACGCGCTCGAACAGCGGCATCCCCAGCTGCAGTTCGGCGTGCTGCAGGACTTTCGTCACGGCCGGCTGCGAGATGTGCAGGACCTGGGCGGCGCCGCTGATGGTGCCGACCTGCATGATGGCGTGGAACACTTCGATATGACGCAAACGCATCGTTCAATCCCCGGCGTGTAAATAGTTTCCGCGCCTCATGAGCGCGGACCTGTCGAGGATATCGGAAAACGGACGGCCCGGTGCGGCATCACTGCTGGACGGGCATCGGCGGTGTTGCAGGAACGGCATCCGACGCCGGCGGCACCGGCGGGGCCGGCAGGACCGGCGGCGCGGACGGCACAGGCGGCACGGACTGCACGGGCGGCTGCGGCGGCACGGCCGGCTGCGGTGGCACGGCCGGTTGCGGCGGCACCTCCGACGCGGGCGGCACCGGCGTGACGTCCGGGGTGATGACGGGCGACGTCGTCACGGGCGCCGGCAGCGGCGCCGGCAGCGGGCCCGTCGGGTTCGTCAGCGCTTCCAGCAAGGCGGCCGTTTCGACGTCCGGCATGCCGTCGATGTTGGCCGGACGGTATTTCATCTGGAAGACGGACAGCACGGTGCGCGTCTGCTCGTCCAGGTTACCGGACTGGACCAGGCCGTAGCCCCACGTCGCCAGCTTTTTCTGGAACCACGCGATGTCCGGCAGCTGAACCTGGAAGATCGGCTCGAGCATGGCCACGCGGTTCGCGTCCGGCCACGCGACGAGGCCGGCGGCGGCCAGCTGGCGCCACGGGAACATCGGGCCCGGGTCCTGCTTGCGCAGCGGGGCGATGTCGGCGTGGCCCAGCACGTTTTCCGGCGCGATGTGGTGGCGCGTGACGATGTCGCGCACGAGCGGGATCAGCGCGTCGATCTGCGACTGCGGGAACGGCGCGTAGACGCGGCCGTTCGGCGTGTCCTTCCAGCCCGGGTTGACGATCTCGATGCCGATCGAGCTGTTGTTCAGCTGCGTGAAATTCTTCCAGCTCGAATTGCCCGCGTGCCAGGCCGCGTTCTTCTCGTCGACGAGGTTGTAGATGACGGGGACGGGATCGTCCGTGACGAGGTAGTGGGCGCTGACTTCCTGCTGGGTCAGGATCCGGATCGAGTCCGCGCGGTTGCTGACGGTGTAGTGCAGCACGAGGAAGCGCACGCGGCTGCTCTGGCCGCGGGCCGTGTACGTGTGGTCGTATTGCGGGCCGGTCGGCGGCGTGGCGCAGCCGGCCAGCAGGGCGAGGAGCAGGGTCGCGACGAGGATCTTCATGTCGGTATCGTGAAATGGGTTGAATCGGAAGCGAGCGCCATGCGCGCCGCCGCGTGATGGGCCTGGCCGGGGGCCTGGGTCAGGTCGACGCCGGGCAAGCTGGCGCGCATCGTGTCGACGATGAGCGGATGCAGCTCCGCCGCCCGCCCCGAGACGGCCACGGGCCGCGGCCCGAAGCGTCCCGTCAGCGCCAGCGCCAGGCGCGCGAGTTCGCGGCCGGCCGCGCGCAGGATGCTTGCTGCGACGGGATCGCGGTCCGCCGCCCTCGCCACCGCGAGCGCCAGCTTGCCGACGGCGCCCCGTTCCTGGCCGTAGATGAACTGGCGCGAGTATGCCCAGTCGGCGCCGCCGACGTAGTCGAACACGGCGCGCGCCAGCGCCGACGCTTCCCAGCTGCCGGGCCGCTCGTCCTCGCGGCGCCAGATGTGGCGCAGGGCCTCCCGCGCGATCCAGAAGCCGCCGCCGCCGTCGTCCAGCACGACGCCGCGCCCGCCCGCGCGGTGGAACTGGCCGTCGGCGTCGACGAAGGCGCCGATGGAGCCGGTGCCCGCGTACACGAGATAGCCCGCGCCCGGCGCAAAGCTGGCGCGGTAGGCGATCTCCATGTCGCTGCAGAAGCGGATGGCCTGCGGGTCGAGATGCAGTTCTTCCGCGAGCCAGCGCTGCAAGAGCTCGCTGTCGCCGCCGAAGCCCGTCAGGCCGGCCCGCACCCGGCCCGGCACGCCGTGCACGAGGGCGTCGGTGGCCAGTTGCGCGAAGGTGGCGCGGACCGCATCGCGGCCTTGCGGCGTACCCATCTGCAGGGCGGACAGGCCCGCGACGCGGCCTTCGGCGACGATGGCGCCGCCGGGCGCGGCGAAGGCCCAGCGCGTCTCGGTGCCGCCGGCGTCGATGCCGAGTCCGAGGCCGCCATCCGGCCTCGGGCTCGGCGGTATAGGTTCGGGTTGCGAATCGATCATGATCATCCGCCAGTGTACGCCTTCAAACCGGCACCGAGCGAATGAATGCTGTCGTGCAATGCATGACCCAAGGTTATGCCTTGCGCCACGCCTCGACACGGGCGCTTTCGTTGCCCAGGCGGTCCACGGCGCTGACGACGACGACATCGGCCGCGCCCAGGCTGGCGTCGTCGGGCACGGCCCAGTCCACGCGCGACGCGGGCGCGACGGCGAAGCGCCACTGGTTGCCGAAGCGCGACCAGATCGCATATGTCGCGTTGGCCTTGCCGGGCACCAGCTTCAGGTAGACGGACGGTCCCTTGCGCACGGCGGCGACGGACGGCGCGCCGGGCGCGTCGTTGCCGAGCCACGGCGTGGCGGGCACGAGCGCGGGGCCGGGGTAGGACACGGCCCGCAGCCGGTCGCTGATGCCCTTGCGGTTTTCCATCAGCGGCGCCATGCTGAAGTGGAGGTGGCCGCCCGCGTTCGGACGGGACCGCGTGTGCGCGATCTGGTCGAGGATTTCCTGCGGCGCATAGTCGCGGGTGGGCGCGCCGATGCGGCTCGTGAACAGGCCCGGCCACACGTGGCGGCCTTTCTCGTTCTGGGTCAGCCAGTAGTCGAGCAGCACGTCGTAGGCCTGGCCCGGCTGGCGGATGCCCCAGTACAGCTGCGGCGAAAAATAATCGAGCCAGCCGTTCTGCAGCCACGTTTCCGCGTCCGCATACAGCTTGTCGTACTGCGAAAAGCCGACGATGCCGGGCGGACGGCGGTCCGGGCGGCCCAGGCCGAACGGGCTGATGCCGAAGCGCACCCAGCTCTTTTCGCGGTGGATGCCGGCGTACAGCGCCTCGATCAGGCGGTTGACGTTCTGGCGCCGCCACGACGCGCGGTCGAGCCGCCCGCCGCCGGACACGTAGCGCTGCCACGACGGCTCGTCCGGGAAATCCAGCTCGGCCCTGGCGCTGCGGCCTTCCAGCGCGGCGCCTTCCGCGCCCGTCGCCGCGGGCGCCTCGATCGGATAGGGATAGAAATAATCGTCGATGTGGACGCCGTCGATGTCGTAGCGGCGCACGACGTCCAGCACGACGTCCAGCGTCTGCCTGACGGCGGACTCCTCGCCCGGATCCATCCACAGGTATTTGCCGTAGGCCTTGACGACCGCCGGGTTCGTGCGCGTGATGTGATTGGGCGCCGCCGGCGAGCGGGCGCCGTTCTGGCGGGCGCGATAGGGATTGAACCAGGCGTGCAGCTCGAGCCCGCGCGCGTGCGCCTGCGTGACCCAGAATTTCAGCGGGTCGTACCACGGCTGCGGCGGCTGGCCCTGCAGGCCCGTCAGGTACTCCGACCACGGTTCCAGCTTCGACGGGTAGATGGCGTCGGCGGACGGCCGCACCTGCAGCACGATGGCGTTCAGGTTCAGCGCCTTGGCGCGGTCGAGGATGGCGAGGGCTTCGGCCTGCTGCCTGGCGGCGGGGAGGTTCGGCCGGCTCGGCCAGTCGATGTTGGCGACGGTCGACACCCAGGCGGCGCGGAATTCGCGCGGGGCGGGCGGCGGCGCGTCGCCGGCGGGCACGTCGGCCGCCACGGGCGGCGTCGTAGCGCAGCCCGACAAGAGGCCCCCCGCCGCCAGCGCACCGGCGACTCCCGCGAACGCGAATGCGCGTCGTTTCTGATCAGGTTGCAACACCAACTCCTAGACTTTGACGAACCACCGTTTGCGCCACATGCCCCACGCGACGAGGAACATGCACGCATCGAACAACACGGCATGCAGCAGCGACGTATTGACGGCGCCGATCGGCAACGCGGCGATCGGCGCGTACAACGTCCGGCCCAGCGTGCGCAGGCTGCCGTCCGGCTGCGCGAATTTTACATAGCCCAGCATTTTCGCGATAAATCCGGAAAACGCAAAGACGAACAGTGCGTTCATGCCGTAGATGACGAACGGACGTGTCCACCGCGCCGCAACCGTACGTACGCGCGGGGACGGGCTGACGTCCAGCGGCCAATAAAACGCGGCAAACGCGAGACAGGCCAGGCCCGTCATCAGGAAGCAGTACGACGGCGTCCACAGGCTTTTATTGATCGGCATGAGGATGATATCGAGAAACATGCCGATCGCGACGCACGCGACGCCGGCGCCGATCAATCCCGCGACCTGCCGGCCGCGGTCCACGCTCGAGGCGAGCCAGCGCCCGGCCAGCACGCCGAACAACTGGCTGCACAGCGCGGGCAAGGTCGACACGAGGCCTTCCGGATCCCACGTCTTCGTTTGCACCCACAAGTGACGCCCGAGCAGCGTGCGGTCGACCCACGCGCCGAAGTCCTGCCCCGGCGCCAGCACGCCCGCGCCGATGCCCGGCACGGGCACGTACAGCATCAATACGCTGTACAACGCGAGCAGGCCCGCGATGACGGCCAGTTGCATGCGCCAGCCGCAATAGACGACGATGGGCGCGGCCAGCAGGGTGCACAGCGCGATCCGCTGCAGCACGCCGGGGATGCGCACTTTTTCGATATTGAAATACGGCATGAAGTTGAGCAGGAAGCCGATCAGGAAGATCAGCATCGCCCGCTTCGCCAGCTTGGCGAGGAGCCGCGGCTTGTCGGCACCGGCCGCGGCCAGGCGTCCCAGCGACAACGCCATCGCCACGCCGCCGATGAACAGGAAGAATGGAAAGATGCAATCGGTAAAGGTCCAGCCATTCCACTTGGCGTGTTCCAGCGGCGCGTACAGATGGCCCCAATCGCCCGGATTATTCACCAGCACCATCGCGGCGATCGTGAAGCCGCGGAAGGCGTCGAGCGACACGAGGCGTCGATCGTTCACTTCTTCCCGAACTCCGGATCGACCTTGACCAATGCCGCCATCGCGAATGCGGGGATCGTCGCCAGGCAGGTCCAGACGAAGAAATGCTGATAACCGATCAGCTCCTGCAGCTTGCCGCTCCACATGCCCGGCACCATCATCCCGAGCGCCATCAGGCCCGTGCAGATCGCGTAATGCGCCGTCTTGTACGGACCTTCCGAGACCATGATCATGTACATCATCAAGGCCGTAAAGCCGAAGCCGTAGCCGAACTGCTCGATGGCGAGGAAGCCGCTGATGACGCCGAAGTGCTGCGGCTGCACGGACGACAGGTAGACGAACACGAGGTCCGGCAAGTGCACGCCGGCCACCATCAGCCACAGGCAGCGTTTCAGGCCCAGCCGCGAAATCAGCCAGCCGCCGAACAGGCCGCCGATGGTCAGGGCGATGATGCCGATGGTGCCGTACGCGGTGCCGTATTGCTCGGTCGTCAGGCCCAGGCCGCCCGCGCCGACGGGGTCCTTCAGGAACGGCGCGACCAGCTTCAACAGCTGCGCCTCGCCCAGGCGGAACGTGAGGATGAAGCCGAGGATCAGCCAGATGTCGCGCTTGCGGAAGAAGCTGGCGAACGTGGCGAAAAAGTTGGCGAGCGGATTGGTGCCCTCGGCGGCCTTGTGGTCGGCGTCGGGACGCGGCAACACGGCCTGGTGCCACGCGCACAGGGCGAAGAACAGGCCGCACAGCACGAAGAACACGATGGCCCAGGCCTGGTGCACGTCACCGAGCGAGTGGGACAGATAGCCGGCCAGGATCACGAGCGGCCCCTGCGCGGCCAGGGTCGCGAGCCGGTAGAACGTCGAGCGCACGCCGACGAACGCGGCCTGCTGTTGCTGGCGCAGGCCCAGCATGTAAAAGCCGTCGGCGGAAATGTCGTGCGTGGCGGACGCGAACGCCATGATCCACATGACGCCCAGGCTGATCATGAAGAACGACGGCAGGTGCAGGGTCGCGCCGGCGGCGCCGAGCGCGGCGGCCAGCACCAGTTGCAGCGAGACGGTCCAGCCGCGCTTGGTGCCGAACATGTCCACGACCGGCGACCACAGCGGCTTGATCACCCAGGGCAGGTACAGCAGGCTCGTATAAAACGCGATATCGGTGTTGGACAGCCCCATGTCCTTGTACATGATGACGGACAGGCTGTTGGCGACGATGTAGGGAATGGCCTGGCCGAAGTACAGCGAGGGCACCCACAGCCACGGGTTCTTGGATTGCGTAGTCTGCATGTTCTTTCGTCGTCGGGCCGGCGGGCGGTGCTGAAGGGCCCGCGCCGCGTCAGCCGGCCAGGGCGGCGCGCACGCTGCCGCGCGCGCTCTCCAGCAGGGCGCGCGCCTGCTCGACAGGGATGTTCTTGGACAAGGCCACGATCGCGACCTTGACGTGGAAGTCGCACTGCGCCAGCACCGCCTCGGCCGCCTCGTCGCCGGCGCCCGTCGCGAACGACGTCAACCGGATGGCGCGGCGAACCAGCTTGGCGTTGGTCGCCTTCAAGTCTACCATCAGGTTGCCATAAACCTTGTTCAAGCGCACCATCAGTGCGCTGGAAAACGTGTTCAACGCGATCTTTTGCGACGTGCCCGCCTTGAGCCTCGTGCTGCCGGAGATGGCTTCCGGGCCCGTGTCCAGCGTGATGCCGATCTCGGCCTCGTCGGCGACGGGTGCGCCCGGATTGTTCGCGAAGCCGATCGTCAGCGCCCCGGCCGCGCGCGCGGCGCGCAGGGCGCCCAGCACGTACGGCGTCGCGCCGGACGCGGCGATGGCCAGCACGACGTCGTCCGGCCCCACGTTCGCTTGGCGGACGTCGGCCGCGCCCTGGTCCACGTCGTCCTCCGCCCCCTCGACGGCAACGAACATCGCCTCCGTCCCGCCCGCCAGCAGCGCCACGGCGCGCTCGTGCGGCCAGGAAAAGGTCGGGTACAGCTCGACGCTGTCCAGCACGCCCAGCCGGCCCGACGTCCCCGCCCCCACATACACGAGGCGTCCACCCTTCTCCATCCTCGGCAGCGCGGCCGTGACGGCCGCGGCGATGCGCGGCGCGGCGGCGCGCACGGCGTCGACGGCCCTGAACTGGTCGTCGACGAGCACATTGACCAGCTCGGCTGTCGGGTATTGATCGAGGGACGCGTGTTGCGGCGCGGGGGTTTCGGTGTTCAGCATCGCGGTTGTGTGTGTGCGGATCGGGATGAGGACATGACCAGTGTAATACCAATGCCGCCGGGCCTGTCATGAAAGGATCGGCCGTTGTCATTCCGAAAAGTTATGCGGCATTCACGTCCATGTATTTGCCCGGCGCGGGACGAGCCCGTATTCTGGCCCGGATACCGTTACGGGAGGATGACGATGAATCGAAGCCGACGCCATTTGCTGGGCGTGGCCTTGCTGGGAGCCGCCGGACCGCTGCTGGCGGCGCCGCCGCACCGGCGCGCCGCGGTGCTGGACGCGGCGCTGGCCGCCATCGCCATCGATCCGGCCTGCGAACTGGCGAGCCTCTCGGTGCTCGCGATCCGCGCCGGCGAGGTTCGCTACGAAGCCCAGTTCGGCCGGCGCTTCATCGGCCACGACGGCTTGCCGGACAAGCCGGTGGGCCCGGACACGCTGTTCCGCATCGCGTCGATCTCGAAGATGATGACGACGCTCGGCCTGCTGTGCCTGTACGAGGACGGCAAGGTCGACCTCGATGGCGACGTGTCCCGCTATCTCGGCTTTACGCTGCGCAATCCGCATTTCCCGGCCCAGGCAATCACGCTGCGCCACCTGCTCACGCACACGTCCTCGCTGCGCGACGAGGGCGGTTATTCCTGGGGGGCAGAGGTCGCGTTGAAGGACGTGCTCGTGCCCGGCGACGACCGGATGTACGCGACGAACGCGGGTCCGGGCGCCTACTTCACCTACTGCAATCTCGGCTGGGGCGTGATCGGCACCGCGATGGAGAACATCGCCGGCGAACGCTTCGACCGCCTGATGCGGCGCCTGCTGATCGATCCGCTGGGCCTGCAGGCCGGCTACCTCCCGGCCGAACTGCCGCCCGCGGCACTGGCCAACCTGGCCACGCTGTACCGCAAGCGCACGGTCGACACCGAGGTGTGGGATCCGCACGGCCCGTGGATCGCCCAGGCCGACGACTACAGCGTCAAGCCGCCGGCCGCCATCGAGCATTACGTGATCGGCACGAACGCGACGCCGTTCAGCCCGACGGGCGGCCTGCGCATCGGCGCGCGCGACATGGGGGTCGTGATGCGCATGCTGATGGGGAGCGGTCCGCGCCTGTTGAAACCGGCGACGCTGGACCTGATGTTCAGCCGCCAATGGACGTATGACGGCCGCAACGGCGACACGTCGGACGGCCTGTTCCGGTGCTGGGGCCTCGGCAACGAGCAATTCCCGGACGCGCCCGGCACGCGCCTCGTCGACGGCGGCGGCTTCCCGGCCGTCGGGCACCTGGGCGATGCGTACGGGCTGATGTCCGTGTTCGTCTTCGATCGGGCACGCCGCAATGGCATGATCGCGCTGGTGGGCGGCACCTCGACCGATCCTTTCTCGCCCGCCAACAAGGGCAGATATTCAGCGCTGGCGCGCTTCCAGGAGCGCATCCTGACGGCGCTGTACCAAGGTGTCATAACATGACTGGCGGTTATGCCCTGCCGCTCTACATTCATTAGCCGAGCGCAAGGCCAGCCCCTAAGCTTCTTCGCATGTCCAAGATCAAAAGCGTGCACGGATGCAACAAGTAATCGTCATCGGCGGCGGCGTGGTGGGCCTGACCTCGGCCTGGTGGCTGGTTGAGGGCGGCTACCGCGTCACGCTGGTGGAGCGCGCGCCGGGCGTCGGTATGGGGACGAGCTACAGCAACGGCGGGCAATTGAGCTACCGCTACGTGTCGCCGCTGGCGGATGCGGGCGTGCCGCTGAAGGCCTTGAAATGGTTATTCCAGGAACATGGCCCGTTGCGCTTCCGGCCGCAGTTCGATCGGCACCAATGGCGCTGGCTGGCCGCCTTCCTCGCCAATTGCCGCGCCGACGTGAACCGCAGGACGACGGCTAAATTGCTGGAGCTGGGCGAGCTGTCGCGCCGCGCGATGGCCGCGCTGGCGCCCGTCGTGCCGCTGGAATCGTTCCAATGGCGCGACGCGGGCAAGCTCGTCGTCTACCGCACACGCGCCGCGTTCGACACGGCCGCCGCGAAGCCGGACGCGGGCGAGGCATGGGATGCATCCGAATGCGTCGCGCGTGAACCGGCGCTGGCCGCGATGGAAAACAAGCTCGCCGGCGGCATCTACAACGGCGGCGAAGCCGTCGCGGACTGCTACGCCTTCTGCGTGGCGCTGGCCGACCGCCTCGGCGCCCATCCGCGCTTCGACGGGTTCATACACGGCGAGGCGCGGCGCTTCGTCACCGGCGGGGGCAGGATCGCCGGCGTGGAAACGTCGGCCGGGTTGCTGTCGGCCGACGCGTACGTGCTGGCCGCCGGCATGCAGAGCCGCGCGCTCGGGGAGTCGGCCGGGATTTCCCTGCCGATCTACCCGCTGAAAGGCTACAGCCTGACGGCGCCCATCCGCCAGGACGACGTGGCGCCCGAGATCAGCGTCACCGACTTCGAACGGAAGGTGCTGTACGCGCGCATCGGCGACAAGCTGCGGGTGGCGGCGATGGTCGACATGGTCGGCGAAGACCTGAGCCTGAATCCGGCGCGCCTGGACAGCCTCACGCGCCAGGTCAAGGAAACGATGCCGCGCGCGGCCGACTACACGCGCATCACCCCCTGGGCCGGCCTGCGCCCGGCGACGCCGAACAGCGCCCCCATCATCGGGGCCACGCCGTATTCCAACCTGTGGCTGAACGTGGGGCACGGGCCGCTGGGCTTCACGTTTGCGTGCGGCACGGCGAGCCTGCTGGCCGACCTGATGCGGGGGAAGGTGCCGCCGTTCGGGTTGGATGGATTGACGCTGGCCCAGGAGCGTCGGTTTTATCCAAAAAAAGTGTCCGCAAGGCAACACAGGAATGTTAGTATGTAAATATATATATATTCCCTCATGGTAATAAAATGCCGCTCCGCAGACTCGTCTCGCTGGCCGCCGTATTGTTCGTGTTGGCCGATCCCACATCCTCCCGTGCCGCGCCGACCATCGACGAGGTCAGCAAGGAGCAATGGATCGAGGCAAGTAGTACGAATTTTCGGGTTGTAACGGAGCAGCCGGAAAAAGTGGCCCGGCAAATGGTCATCGATCTCGAAAACCTGCGCTATATATCGAACCGTCTGCGTGGCGCGACATCGCTGGAGGGGCCGCCGTTGACCATCGTGGCGGTGGGACAGGACGATGCCGATGCGCTGCAGATACCCAAGGAGTTCGAGGGCGAGTTCCAACTGTCGCGCAAGGGATATGCGGCAATCGCCAAAGTTTCGGATTCCTGGTGGCTGAGCGACCGGATCGACAATTCACGCGCCGTCTTCCTGCACGAATACCACCATTTTTTATTGATGTATTGCCCGGAATCGACCGCGTATCCCCTTTGGTATAACGAAGGCATGTCGGAATACTGGTCGTCGATGAAAATCGAAGATGGCAAGGTGTGGTTCGGCGACCATAGCCGGGGCTACGGGCGGGAGTTGAACCTGTTCGACAAGTACGGTCATATCGACTTCGACACGCGCTTCCTGTTCAGCCGCACCAAGCTGAATCAGGGCATTTCCGATTTCGACAAACGGGAAAATGCGCGTTTTTACAGCCGGGCACGCTTTGCCATCCACTATTTCAATTCCACACCCGAACTGCGCCGGCAATTGGCACGTTACCTGCGTCTGTACAATATGGGCTTGTCGCAGGAACAAGCCGTACTGATCGCGTTCAAGCAGACCTTTTTTCAGCTTGACGCGGCATTGCGCGACTACGTGGAGAAAAAGATAGTCCGGCGGGGATTCGACATCGGGCCGGATGGCCTGAACCTCCCCACATTCGCGGTGAAGGTGACGTCGATCGACCGCGCGGCGGCCCTTGCCGTGCTCGCCGACGTCGTTCCGCGTTTCATCCCGTCGGGCAGCGCGGCGACCAAGGAGTTGATCGCGACCAATCTCGCCGCCAACCCGAACGACCCGGACGCGCAGGCACTCGACCTCGAGCTTCAGCTTGGGCACATGACCGTGCGCGATGCCCTGGCGAAAGTCGAGGAACTGGAACGCCGTTCCCCCGACAATCCACGCCTGCTGGCGCTACACGCCGACATCCTTGCGAACGGCACCATCCGATACCGTGCCAAAGGCGGCAAGGGATGGGAAGCGGGCGTCGACCAGGCACGCGGGCTGTATCGCAAATCGATCGCCGCCAGCGCGTTCAACCCGCGCGCCTACACCGGCCTTGGCTACCTCTACGCCGCCGTGCCGGAACTGGATCCGGTCGACGAGGGCATCGCCGCCGTCGATACGGCGGTCATCTACGAGCGACGCCCCGAATTATTCCGCGCCCTGGCCGACCTTTATCTGCGCAAGAAGCGATTATGGCCGGCACTCTTGAGTATCCGCAGCGCCGTCGCATTCAATACCCAAGGGCAACGACCGTTCGACGTCCTACTGCTGGAAAACCTCGAACTCCTCCAGGACCTGACAGAAGCAACCCCGACCGCGACAGGCCTGAGTTTCAAGAGCGGCGACATCTATACCGGACCGGTGCGCGATGGGAAGCCGGAAGGCAGAGGCACCTGGCTGCGTCCGGACGGCTCCTCCTACGCAGGAGAATTCAAGGACGGTCTGCCATCGGGCCACGGCACGCTGAGGAGCGAGCGCGGCGACCTGTATGACGGCGACTTCGCCAACGGCTATGCGTCCGGCAGAGGAAACATGACCTTTTCGCCAGGCAAGATGAAGTCATACGACGGTGACGTCGTCAACGCCACCCCGAACGGTCAAGGTACGCTGACGACGCGAGAGGGCCGCCTGGAGGCGACCTTTCGGAACGGCCTGGCCGTGGCCAGCGGTGCCTTTACCCCGGCCCGACCTGCGGCCAAGGGAGGCAACCCAGGCAAGGCAACGTCGACTGCCGGACTATCGAGCAGCCCCGGCGGCGGAATCGTCGCGGTCGACGCGTGCAAGAATGCCGCGACGCTCAAACCGGCATGGTGCCGCTTCACCAACGGTAAATGATAGGCGCGGCACAACCTCGGCCCTCTCCGCCCTAGCGGCTCTCGACCTTCACCCCACACTCCTCCAGCCGCAGCCGGGTCTTGCTGTGATCGTCGATGGTGACGGTGATGTCGACGAAGCTACCCGCCTTCATGCTGTCGCAAGGGACGCGCAAGTGGTACTGGCCCGGCTTGACGTCGACCGGTTCGCCGCGCCGCGCGATGGCGCCGGCCAGGTCGCCCGCCTGCACGCGCTCGAAAAAGTGCGGCTGCGCGTGCTCGGGCGGGTCTTTGTCGACCGTGACCTCGGCCGCAACGGCCGTGGCCACGACGTTCATGAGCGCGGCGGCAAAAAATAGCTTGCGGATTGCGGACATGGCGCCTCCTTCAGCGTTCAGAGAGTCTGACAGCCGGTTTGTGCCATTCTTGCATCACTTTTCGGCGCAACCAAAATATTTCTCCGCCCATTTAATGGGCAGTTCATTTATTTTCGGCAAAAGATCTGCACAGATGCATTAACGCCCATCCATCTTCTCTTATCCTGCATCATGCCCCGCTCACCCTGATGCAGGAAATGGCGGATAATTGCCGCCATGTCTACTCCTGCGAAGCCTCTCCCCTGTCCTTGCGGTGGTCCGTCGATCATGCGCTGCTGCGGCCCCTTCATCGCCGGCGCGGAACTGCCGCCGACGGCCGAAGCGCTGATGCGATCCCGCTACACCGCGTTCGTGATGCGGGACGAGGCTTACCTGCGTGCCACCTGGCATCCCAGCACGCTGCCGCCCGAACCCATCATCGACCCGAATCAAAAAGTTCAGTGGCTCGGACTTGAGATAAAATCTGCTTTACGTTTACGTCAACGTAAAGCAGACCTGCCGGACAATCCTAACGAGGACACCGTCGAATTCGTCGCCCGCTTCCGGGTTCACGGCCGCGCGCACCGGTTGCATGAAGTCAGCCGGTTCGTGCGCGAGCCGGATCCCGCCGTGGGCGGCAAGATGCGATGGTTCTATGTGGACGGCAGTTTCCCTGAATAAAACCGCGCCACGAGCCGCGACCAGCAGGAGACAGGATCCGATGCCCCAGATCGACACGAAACTCAACCCGCGCAGCGAAGACTTCAAAGCCAACGCCGCCGCCATGCAAACCCTCGTCGACGACTTGCGCGCCAAGGTGGCGCAGATCGCCAAGGGCGGCGGCGAGGCCGCATGTGCCAAGCACGTCGCGCGCGGCAAGCTGTTGCCGCGCGAGCGCGTGCAGCAGCTGCTCGATCCGGGCACCCCGTTCCTCGAGTTCTCCCAGATGGCCGCGTGGGCGATGTACAAGGGTGACGATGGAGTCGGTGCGGCGCCGTCCGCCGGCATCATCACGGGCATCGGCCGCGTGGCGGGCCAGGAATGCGTGATCGTCTGTAACGACGCCACCGTCAAGGGCGGCACGTACTACCCGATGACGGTCAAGAAGCACCTGCGCGCGCAGGAGATCGCCGAGCAGAACAACCTGCCCTGCATCTACCTCGTCGACTCGGGCGGCGCCAACCTGCCGAACCAGGACGACGTGTTCCCCGACCGCGACCACTTCGGCCGCATCTTCTATAACCAGGCCAACCTCTCGAGCAAAGGCATTCCGCAGATCGCCGTCGTGATGGGGTCGTGCACGGCGGGCGGCGCCTACGTGCCGGCGATGAGCGACGAATCCATCATCGTCAAGGAGCAGGGCACGATCTTCCTGGGCGGTCCGCCATTGGTCAAAGCGGCGACGGGCGAAGTCGTCACGGCCGAGGACCTGGGCGGCGGCGACGTGCACACGCGGCTCTCCGGCGTCGCCGACCACCTGGCGCAGAACGACACGCACGCGCTGGCGCTCGCGCGCACCATCGTCTCGAACCTGAACCGCACCAAGCCCCAGCAGGGCGCGCCGATCGAGGCACAACCACCGAAATACGCGGCCGAAGAACTGTACGGGATCATCCCGGTCGATACGAGGAAACCGTTCGACGTGCGCGAAGTCATCGCCCGCATCGTCGACTCCAGCTGCTTCGACGAATTCAAGGCCCGCTACGGCACGACGCTCGTGTGCGGCTTCGCCCACATCTTCGGCATGAAGGTCGGGATCATCGCCAACAACGGCATCCTGTTCTCGGAATCCGCGTTGAAGGGCACGCACTTCATCGAACTGTGCTGCCAGCGCAAGATCCCGCTCGTCTTTTTACAGAACATCACGGGCTTCATGGTCGGCCGCAAGTACGAGAACGAGGGCATCGCCCGCAACGGCGCCAAGATGGTGACGGCGGTCGCGACGGCGTCCGTTCCCAAGTTCACCGTGATCATCGGCGGCTCGTTCGGCGCCGGCAACTACGGCATGTGCGGCCGAGCATTCTCTCCGCGCTTCCTGTGGATGTGGCCGAACGCGCGCATCTCCGTGATGGGCGGCGACCAGGCGGCATCGGTCCTCGCCACCGTCAAGCGCGACGGCATCGAAGCGAAAGGCGGCCAGTGGAGCGCGGACGAGGAAGCCGCGTTCAAGCAGCCGATCAAGGAACAGTACGAACACCAGGGCCACCCCTACTACGCCACCGCGCGCCTGTGGGACGATGGCGTGATCGATCCGGCCGATACGCGCATGGTGCTGGGCCTGGGTCTCTCGGCCGCGCTGAACGCGCCGATCGAGGACACGAAGTTCGGCGTGTTCCGCATGTGAGGAGACGAGACATGGACTACCAGACCCTCACCGTCGCGATCACCGATCAAATCGGCCACGTCACGCTCAACCGCCCGGAGCTGCGCAACGCGTTCAACGAACAAAGCATCGCCGAACTGGCCCTCGCCTTCGACGAACTGGGGCGCAAGGAACTGGTGCGCGCCATCGTGCTCGCCGCGGCCGGCCCCGCGTTCTGCGCCGGCGCGGACCTGAACTGGATGAAGAAGATGGCGGGGTATTCGGACAGCGAAAACCGCGCCGACGCCATGCGCCTCGCCGACATGTTGCGCACGATTTACCTGTGCCCGAAACCCGTCGTGGCGAAGGTGCAGGGCGATTGCTACGCGGGCGGCATGGGCCTCGTGGCCGCGTGCGACATCGCCATTGCCGTCGACACGGCGAACTTCTGCCTGTCGGAAGTCAAGCTGGGCCTGATCCCGGCGACGATCTCGCCGTACGTGATCAAGGCGATGGGCGAACAGGCCGCGCGCCGCTACTTCCTCACGGCCGAGCGTTTCGATGCGCGCGAAGCCCACCGCATCGGCTTCGTGCACGAGATCGTGGCGGCCGCGGACCTCGACACGAAGGTCGCCGGCATCGTGCAGGCCCTCGCGAACAACAGCCCGAACGCGGTGCGCGAAGCGAAACGGCTCGTGCGCGAAGTCGCCGGCGCGCCCGTGACGCAAGCGCTGCTGGACGACACGGCGGCGCGCATCGCCGGCATCCGCGCCTCGCTCGAAGGCCGCGAAGGCGTCGCGTCCTTTCTTGAAAAACGCCGGCCGTCATGGCTGGATTAGCATCACCGACAGGATTTGAATGTTGAAGCAGACCACCTCCAACGACTGGATCGCGCGCAGCCTGCGCAGCGTCTGGCATCCATGCACGCAAATGCAGCACCACGAAGAGGTGCCGCTGATCGCCGTCAGCCACGCCAAGGGGCCGTGGTTGTACGACCATGAAGGCCGGCGCTACCTGGACGGCATCAGTTCGTGGTGGGTGAATCTGTTCGGCCACGCCAACCCGCGCATCAACGCGGCCTTGAAGGATCAGCTGGACAAGCTCGAACACGCGATGCTCGCGGGCTTCACGCACGAGCCGGTGATCGAATTGTCCGAGCGGCTGGCCGCCCTGACGGGTCACGCACTGGGCCACGCGTTCTATGCGTCGGACGGCGCGTCGGCCGTCGAAATCGCGCTGAAGATGAGTTTTCATTATTGGCGCAACGCGGGCCATGCGGACAAGCAGGAATTCGTCTGCCTGCAAGGTTCCTACCACGGCGAGACCGTCGGCGCGCTGGGCGTCACGGACGTCGCGCTGTTCAAGGACGCCTACGGCCCGCTGCTGCGCGCCGCCCGCACCGTCGCGTCGCCGGATGCGCGCAACGCCGCCGACGGCGAGTCCGCGCAGGACGTCGCGCTGCGCGCCGCCAGGGACGTGGAAGCCCTGTTCGCCGAGCGGGGCGACAAGATCGCGGCCATCATCGTCGAACCACTCGTGCAGTGCGCGACGGGCATGGCGATGCACGACCCGCTGTACCTGCAGCGCCTGCGCGAGCTGTGCGACAAGTATCACGTGCACCTGATCGCCGACGAGATCGCGGTCGGCTGCGGCCGCACCGGCACCTTTTTCGCGTGCGAACAGGCGGCGATCTGGCCGGACTTCATGTGCCTCTCGAAAGGCATCAGCGGCGGCTACCTGCCGCTGTCGCTCGTGCTCACCACCGACAAGGTCTACGAGGCGTTCTACAGCGAAGACATCACGCGCGGCTTCCTGCACTCGCACTCGTACACGGGCAACGCGCTGGCCTGCCGCGCCGCGCTGGCCACCTTGCAGATCTTCCAGGACGACGACGTCCTGACCAGGAACCGCGCGACGGCCACGCGCCTGATGACGGAACTGGCCCCGCTGCTGGACCACAAGCGCGTGACGCACTTCCGCCAGCGCGGCATGATCCTCGCGTTCGACGCGGTGGAGCCGGATGCGCAGCGCGCCTCGACGTTCGCGCGCCGCTTCTTCACGAGCGCGGTGGAAAACGAGCTGCTGCTGCGCCCCATCGGCCGCACGGTCTACCTGATGCCGCCATACGTGCTGGACGAGGAAGACATCGCGGGCCTGGCCGCGCGCACGCGCAAGGTGTTCGAAACGGTGATCGCGGAATGACGATGAACCTGATCGATAACGTCCGCGCCCAACTGGACGAACTGGAAAGCCGCAGCCTGACCCGCCGCCGGCGCACGGCGGACACGCCCTGCGCGCCGCGCCAGGTCGTCGACGGCCGCGAGCTGCTCGCGTTCTGCAGCAACGACTACCTGGGCCTCGCGGCACATCCGCGCGTCGTGGCAGCGCTGCGCGAGGGCGCGGCGCTGTACGGCGCCGGCAGCGGCGCGTCGCACCTCGTGTCGGGACACGGCCGCGCCCACGCGCAGCTGGAAGAGCGCCTGGCCGCGTTCGAGGCGCCCCACCTTGAATCCGCGCGGGCGCTGTACTTCTGCACGGGCTATATGGCGAACCTCGCCGCGCTGACGGGGCTCGGCGCTACGTCCGACGCGATGATTTTTTCGGAAGCGCTGAACCACGCCTCGCTGATCGACGGCGCCCGCCTCGCGCGCGCGGGCGTGACCGTGTACCCGCACGGGGACGTGGCCGCGCTGGACGCCGCACTCGCCGCGAGCGCCGCACCCGTGAAGATCGTCGCCACGGACAGCGTGTTCAGCATGGACGGCGACCTGGCGCCCCTGCCCGCCCTGCTGGACCTGTGCGAACGCCACGGCGCCTGGCTCGTCGTGGACGACGCCCACGGCTTCGGCGTGCTGGGCGAGCGCGGACGGGGCGCCCTCGAGCATTTCGACCTGCGGTCCCCGCACCTCGTCTACATCGGCACCCTCGGCAAGGCGGCCGGCGTGGGCGGCGCGTTCATCGCGGCGCACGAGGACGTGATCGAGCTGATGATCCAGCGCGCGCGGCCCTACATCTACACGACGGCCGCCGCACCGGCGCTCGCGCATGCGCTGCTCGCCAGCGTCGACATCATCGACAGCGACGAGGGCCGCGCACGCCGCGCGCACCTGCGCGCGCTGATCGCGCAGCTGGACGACGGCCTGCGGCTCGAACGCTGGCAACGCCCGGCGTCGACGACGGCGATCCAGCCCATCGTCATCGGCGCCAACGACGAAGCGATGGCGGCGGCATCCCGCCTGCACGAACAGGGCCTGTGGGTGCCGGCGATCCGTCCGCCGACCGTGCCGGCGGGGACGGCGCGCCTGCGCGTGACCTTGTCCGCCGCGCATACCGAACAAGACGTCGCGCAGCTGACGGCTGCGCTCAACCAGCTGGAAAGGACGCGGGCATGACCCTCAACGATCCCGAACAACCGGGCGGCGCATCCATCGGCACCGCCATCCCGGCCGCCGCCGCGGCGCCGGCGCCCCTCACGGTCCCCGCGCCGCTCGCGGCGGAAGGCGTGCCGACCCGCTTCGCCTGCTTCGTGACGGGCACGGACACGGAGATCGGCAAGACACTGATCTCCAGCGCCATCCTGCACAAGCTGGTGCAGCAGGGCGTGCGCGCATGCGGCATGAAGCCCATCGCGGCCGGCGCCGAGGAGCGCGACGGCATGCTGCACAACGACGACGCCGCCATGCTGCGCGCGGCCGGCAACGTGCTGCTGCCGCAGCGGATCACCACACCGTACATGCTGCGCGAACCGTGTGCGCCGCACATCGCGGCCAGCCTGGAAGGCGTGACCATCGAACCCGTGCCCATCATCACCGCGTATGCCGAGATCCTGGGCGCGTCCGACGCGACCGTCGTCGAAGGCGTGGGCGGCTTCTGGGTGCCGTTCTCGCCGGATTTCGACAGCGCCGATCTGGCCGTACAATTGGGGCTGCCCGTCGTCCTCGTCGTCGGCATGCGCCTGGGCTGCATCAACCACGCGCTGCTGACGGCGGAGGCGATCGTCGCGCGTGGCCTCGTGCTCGCGGGCTGGGTCGCCAACCAGGTCGATCCGGACATGCGCTTCGCCGACGAAAACGTCGCGGAGCTCGCACGCCGCCTGCCCGCGCCGCTGCTCGGCCGCGTGCCCCGTCTGACCGAACCTTCGGCGGCTGCCGCTGCCGCCCATATCGAGCTCGCGAACCTGCCGGGATGGCCGGCCAAGCGCGCCTAACCAAAACAAGGAATCCGCAATGACCCAAGTCGTCACCCTCCACCCGCCGGCCACGCCGGCCTCCCTGCCGAAGGACGCCACCTGGCCGCTGGCCGACGTGCTCGCGCTGTTCGAGCTGCCGCTGCCGGAGCTGATGTTCCGCGCCCAACAGGCGCACCGCGCCGAATTCCCCGACGGCGACGTCGAACTCGCGACCCTGCTGTCGATCAAGACCGGCGGCTGCGAGGAAGACTGCGGCTACTGCCCGCAGGCCGCGCGCTACGACACCGGCGTCGAGGCGAAGAAGATCCTCGACCTCGACACGGTGCTGGACGCCGCGCGCGAAGCGAAGGCCAAGGGCGCGACCCGCTTCTGCATGGGCGCCGCGTGGCGCAGCCCGAAAGAGCGCGACATGGAAAAAGTGGAAGCCATGGTGCGCGGCGTGAAGGCGCTGGGCATGGAAACCTGCGCCACCCTCGGCATGCTGGAAGAAGGCCAGGCCGAGCAACTGAAGCAGGCCGGCCTGGACTACTACAACCACAACATCGACACCGCGCCGGACTTCTACGGCGACGTGATCTCCACGCGCGAATACCGCGACCGCCTGGACACGCTGGGCCGCGTGCGCACGGCCGGCCTGAAGATCTGCTGCGGCGGCATCGTCGGCATGGGCGAAACGCGGGCGCAGCGCGCCGGCCTGATCGCCCAGCTGGCGAACATGAACCCGTATCCGGAATCGGTGCCCATCAACCACCTCGTGCAGGTCGAAGGCACGCCGCTGCACGGCCTGCCGCCGCTGGACCCGATCGAATTCGTGCGCACGATCGCCGTCGCCCGCATCACGATGCCGAAGGCGCGCGTGCGCCTGTCGGCCGGCCGGCGCGAGCTGGGCGAAGCCGTGCAGGCGATGTGCTTCATGGCCGGCGCCAATTCCATCTTCTACGGCGACAAGCTGCTCACCACCGACAATCCGGAAGCGGACGACGACCGCAAGCTGTTGGAAAAGCTGGGCCTCAAGACGCGCTCGGCGACGCTGGAATCGGTGCAAAAGGAAAGCTGCGGCTGTTAAGAACCGTAGGGTGGGCATTCGAGGCCGGGGGCCTCGAATGAAACGTGCCCACCATGCGTTACCGTACCGCATACGTCTGGTGGGCACGGGGTGCCCACCCTACGCAAACGCTGTCAGGCCACGAGCCAAGTTTTATCGATTCATCAGGCCACAAGCCGATCCCACAACACATAAAACAGACGAGACACCATGTTCACCAAGATCCTCATCGCCAACCGTGGCGAAATCGCCTGCCGGGTCGCCGCCACCGCGTGCCGCCTGGGCGTCAAGACCGTTGCCGTCTATTCGGAAGCCGACGCCGGCGCCAAGCATGTGGCGGTCTGCGATGAAGCGATCCTGCTCGGCCCCGCCGCCGCCAAGGACAGCTATCTGCGCGGCGACAAGATCATCGCCGCGGCCCTCGCCACCGGCGCGCAGGCGATCCACCCGGGCTACGGCTTCCTGTCCGAGAATGCCGAATTCGCGGAAGCCTGCGCGGCCGCCGGCCTCGTGTTCATCGGCCCGCCGGGCTCCTCGATGCGCGCGATGGGATCGAAGTCCGCGGCGAAGCAGTTGATGGAAGGCGCCGGCGTACCGCTCGTGCCGGGCTATCACGGCGACGCGCAGGACCCGGAACTGCTGCAGGCGGAAGCGAACCGCATCGGCTATCCGGTGCTGCTGAAAGCCAGCGCCGGCGGCGGCGGCAAGGGCATGCGCGTGGTGGAACGGTCCGAGGATTTCCAGGCCGCGCTCGCGTCGTGCAAGCGCGAAGCCATCTCCTCGTTCGGCGACGACAAGGTGCTCGTCGAAAAATACCTCACGCGCCCGCGCCACATCGAGATCCAGGTGTTCGCGGACACGCACGGCAACTGCGTCTACCTGCACGAACGCGATTGCTCCGTGCAGCGCCGGCACCAGAAAGTGCTGGAAGAGGCGCCGGCGCCCGGCATGCCTTTGGACCGCCGCGCCGCGATGGGCGAGGCGGCCGTCGCCGCCGCGCGCGCGGTGGGCTATGTCGGCGCCGGCACCGTCGAATTCATCGCCAACCAGGACGGCACGTTCTACTTCATGGAGATGAATACGCGCCTGCAGGTCGAGCACCCCGTCACCGAGATCATCACGGGCACGGACCTCGTCGAATGGCAGTTGCGCGTGGCGGCCGGCCAGCCGTTGCCGAAGCAACAGCATGAGCTGGCGATCCACGGCCACGCCATCGAGGCGCGCGTGTATGCGGAGAATCCGGAAAAGGGTTTCCTGCCGTCGATCGGGACGCTGCAGTGCATGGACACGCCGGCCCACGTCGCGTTCGAACTGGGCAGCCACGGCGGCGGCGATCCCGCCGGCGTGCGCATCGATTCCGGCGTGCGCGCGGGCGATGCGATTTCGCCGTTCTACGACCCGATGATCGCCAAGTTGATCGTATGGGGCGCGGACCGGGAGCAAGCGCTGGCGCGCATGGCGCAGGCGCTGTCCGAATTCCACATCGTCGGTCTCGCGACCAATATCGCGTTCCTGAAACGCCTCGTCGAGGGCGATGCCTTTGCGCACGCGGACCTGGACACGGGCCTGATCGAACGCAACGCCACCACGTTGTTCCCGCCGGCCGGCCCGGCGCCGCTGGCCGCGCTGGCGCTGGCGGCCGTCGCCCTCGTCGGTGCAGAAACGTCGGCGGGCGCACATCCGGCCGGCAACGCCGCCGACCCTTGGCGCAGCACACACGGCTGGCGCATGAACGGGACGTACCGCCGCCGCCTGGCGTTCGGCGACGAGTACGCGGCCACGACACAGGGCAAGGTCTATGCAATCGACATGGCCTATCATTCACATGGTTGGACGCTCGAAGCGGCCGGCAAGGCGCACCCGCTGGCGCTCGTGTCGCGGCACGACGGCCGCTACGCGATCCGCCTGGACGGCCAGGCGATCCAGGGCACGGTGCGGCGCGCCGGCGACACGCTGCACGTCTTCACGGGCGGGCTGCACCACGTGCTGGAATGGAACGATCCGCTCGCGCATGCGGGCGAACACGAAACGGCGGACGGCCGCCTGACGGCGCCGATGCCGGGCAAGGTGGTGGCGGTGATCGCGTCCGGCGGGCAACACGTCAAGAAAGGCGAGCCGCTCGTGATCATGGAAGCGATGAAAATGGAACACACGATTGCCGCGCCGAGCGACGGCCTGGTCGAGGAAGTGCTGTACCAGGTCGGCGACCAGGTCGCGGACGGCGCACCGTTATTGGCATTCAAAGCCGCGGCGTAGGTGAGCGTAGAGTGGGCGGCCCTCCGCCCACCATGTTTCACCGACACCCGCGGCATCAAACAACCAACGAGACAGCAAACGCAATCCATAAAAATTAGGAGACAAGACATGCGGATACTGCTGTACCGGGGCGACGGCGTCATCGAGCCGTGGGTCCGTGATTTTTCCGATGCATTGCCGCGCGCGGAGATGGTCGTGTGGCACGACAACATGTCGCTGGCGTCAATGGCGCCTTGCGATTACGCCGTGGTGTGGGCGCCGACGCCCCGCCTGCTCGACCAGCTCGCCCACGTGAAGGCGATCTTCCTGATGGGCGCCGGCGTGGACGCGCTGCTGAAATTCGGCGACGCGCTGCCGCCGGTTCCCATCGTCCGCCTGGGCGACGCGGGCATGGCCGAGCAGATGGCGGAATACGTGGTGTACGCGACCCTGCGCTACTTCCGCCGCTTCGACGACTATGAGCAGCAGGCGCGCCAGGGCATCTGGAACCCGCTGGAAACGCGCCGGCGCAAGGCCGACTTCACGGTCGGCGTGCTGGGCCTCGGCAAGCTCGGATTGCCCGTGTTGCGCGCGCTGCGCCAGCTCGGGTTTCCCGTGCGCGGCTGGAGCCGCACGGTCCCGGACCTGCCCGGTGTCGCGTGCTTCGCCGGCATGGAGGCGTTCGACGACTTCCTGTCCGGCACCCAGGTCCTCGTCTGCATGCTGCCGCTCACGCCGGAAACGACGAACCTGCTCGACCGCGCGCGCCTGTCGCAGTTGCCCCAGGGCGCCTACCTGATCAACGTGGCGCGCGGCGCGCTGGTGGCGGAGCCGGACCTGATGGCGCTGATCCGCTCCGGCCACATCGCGGGCGCCACGCTGGACGTATTCCGCAACGAACCGTTGCCGGCCCCGCATCCGTTCTGGAACGAGCCGCGCATCACCATCACGCCGCACATCTCGGCCCTCACCTTGCGCGACGAGGCGGTGCGCCAGATCGCCGCCAAGATCGGCAAGCTGGAACGGGGCGAGGCCATCGACGACATCGTCGACCGCGCCCGCGGCTACTAGGAAACCAACATGCACATGCAACTGCCGAAACAAGTCAAAATTGTCGAAGTGGGCCCGCGCGACGGGCTGCAGAACGAACAGGAAGCGGTGGCAGCAAGCGTCAAGATCGAACTGGTCGACCGCCTGTCGCGCGCCGGCTTCGCCAATATCGAGGCGGCGTCGTTCGTCTCGCCCAAGTGGGTGCCGCAGATGGCGACGAGCGCCGAGGTCATGGCCGGCATCGCCCGCCGTCCCGGCACGCTGTATTCCGCGCTGACGCCGAACATGCAGGGCTTCGAGGCGGCGCTGGCGGCACGGGCCGACGAAGTCGTGATCTTCGGCTCGGCGTCGGAAGCGTTCTCGCAGCGGAACATCAACTGCTCGATCGCGGAATCCATCGCCCGCTTCGAATCCGTGGCGAGGGCCGCGCAGGACCACGGCCTGCGCCTGCGCGGCAGCATCAGCTGCGCGTTCGGCTGTCCGTACCAGGGCGAGGTGCCGCTGGATGCCGTCGCCGACGTCGTCGCCCGCATGCGCGACCTGGGCTGCGACGAGATCGACATCGCCGACACGATCGGCGTCTCGACCCCGCGCAAGACGCAGGCCGTGATGGAAACGGCGGCGCGCGCGTTCTCGCTGGAGCGCATCTCCGGCCACTTCCACGACACCTACGGCCAGGCACTCGCCAACATCTACGCCAGCCTGGAACTGGGCGTCGCGATCTTCCACTCGTCCGTGTCGGGCCTGGGCGGCTGCCCGTATGCGAAGGGCGCGACGGGCAACGTGGCGACGGAAGACGTGGTCTACATGCTGAATGGGCTCGGGATCAAGACTGGCATCGATCTCGACGTGGTCGTGGATGCGGGACAATTCATTGCGCAGCAGCTGGGACGCAAAGGCGTGAGCCGGGCGGGCAATGCGTTGCTGGCAAAGCGGGCGATGTAACGCGGAATTGAAAAAGGCCGGCGATCTCTCGCCGGCCTCTTGCTATACTGGTCGGAGTACAAGGATTCGAACCTTGGACCCTCTGGTCCCAAACCAGATGCGCTACCGGGCTGCGCTACACTCCGAAGACAGCCATCATACCGTCCGGGCGCCATCCCGGTCAAGGAAACCGCCGGCATCCGTGGTTTTATCGCTGACCAAGGTGAAGACGTGACGTTTGCAATCGACTCTTTCGACCATCGCGGCACCGGGGTCGCGCTTCCCGACCGCAAGCAGGTCAACCGCATCGCGGCCGGCATCGCGCTGTCGCTGGCCGCCCATGCGCTGCTGCTCGCGCTCTACCGCCAGCCCGTCACGACCTTGCCCGCCGCGCCGCAGGAACGGCTCACGATCCGCCTGCGGGCCGCGCCGCCGCCTGCGACAATCGAACCGGCCCAGGCGCCGCCCGTGCCCCGTGCGCGGCGTCCCGCCCGTAATAAAACCCGGCCGGTGATCGCCGTGGCCCCGGAACGACGCCAGTCGACCGAGGAAACCTTTGCCGTCAAACCGGCGCCGGAAACGCCCGCGCCGCCCGCCGCGCCCGCGCCGACGCGGCACTTCGACGTCGACGCCGCCCGCAGCCTGGCGCGCGGCATGGCGACGAAGCTGGCCAACGAACCCGATCCGGACAAGGTGGGCACGGCGCTCGAACGCCTGCCCAAGCCGCCGCTGCAAACGGAAAACAAGTTCGAACGGGCGATCAAGTCGGCCAAGCGGCCCGATTGCAAGGACGGCGTGCCGGGCGGCTTGCTGGCGCCGATCTTCCTGGCGATGGACAAGAAGGACAGCGGGTGCAAGTGGTAAGTTCGCCTACTCGTCGCCCTTGATCTGCAACGCCCGCTCGTACAAGGCGTTCTTCTTCTTCCCCGTGATCTGCGCCGCCAGCGCGGCCGCCTGCTTCACCGAACAGTCTTCCAGCAGGATGCGCAGCACGCGCTCCGCCTCGACGTCGCCCTGGTCGTCGTCCGCGCGCGCGCCCTCGACCAGCACGACGAACTCGCCCCGTTCGCGGTTGGCGTCAGCCTTGACCCAGGCGAGGGCCTCGGCGAGCGGGCAGCGGTGGATTTCCTCGAACAACTTGGTGAGTTCGCGCGCGAACACGACCTGGCGCGCCGGCTCGAACGCGGCCGCGAGAGATTCCACACAGTCCGTGATGCGATGCGGTGCCTCATAAAACACGAGCGTCGCCGGCACGGACTTGAGCGCGGCCAGTTCCGCTTCGCGCTGCTTCGCCTTCGCGGGCAGGAAGCCGACAAAATAGAAGCGGTCGTGCACGAGGCCACTCGCCGACAGCGCCGCGATGGCCGCCGAGGCGCCGGGCACGGGCACGACGTGCAGGCCGGCAGCGCGCACGGCGTCGACGATGCGCGCGCCCGGGTCGGACACGGCCGGCGTGCCCGCATCCGACACAAGCGCCACGCGCTCGCCCGCGCGCAGGCGCGTGACGAGTTTCTCGGCCACCTCGCGCTCGTTGTGCTGGTGCGCGGCGATCATGTGTTTATTGAGGCCGAAGCGCGTCAGCAGGGCACCCGTCTTGCGCGTGTCCTCGCAGGCGACGACGTCGGCCAGCTGCAGCACGTGCAGGGCGCGCAGCGTAATGTCGGTGACGTTGCCGATGGGTGTGGCCACCACGTAAAGCGTTGCGCTAGGATAGGACTGCTGGGCGGCCTCGCCCATGACGGGCAGTTGGGCGATCTGGCTGGACTGGGTTTCTGTCATGTTGGGGATCGGATGCGGATGAACATTCTCGAGGCGCTCTGCCTTGTGCTGCTTGCGCTGGGCGCGGGCGGCCAGGCTCTTGCCGGCATGCCGTGCGCCGGGCCGCAGCGATTGTGCGCGTCCATGGACACAAACACAAGTGCGCACGCGCCCGTCGCCCTCGCCATGCTGGATCCTGCCATCCAGCCGCGGCGCGCGAAGCCGCCGACGAACGAGCCGGCCCCGCCGCCGCCGCCGTCGAGCCCGCCCATCCGTATCGCGCTGCTGCTGCCGCTGCGTTCGAGCACCCTCGCGCCGGCCGCCGAGGCCGTGCGCGCCGGCTTCATGGCGGGCATGGCACGGGACGGCACCGGCTTCAAGGCCGACGTCGTCGCGACGGGCGATGCGCCGCGCGACGTGCTCGATGCCTACGCGCGCGCGGCGGTGGCGAGCGACGTCATCGTCGGGCCGCTGGCGCGCTCCGCCGTCGCCGCGCTGGCCGACAGCGACGCCGTCACGCGGCCCACCGTCGCGCTGAGCATGCCGGAAGACCGGGCGGCGGTGCCGCGCGGGATGCTCGTGGCCGGCCTGTCGATCGAGGACGAGGCGCGCCAGGTGGCCGAATGGGCCGCGCGCGAGCATCCGCATGGCCGCGCGCTGATCCTGACGGGCGGCGCGGCCTGGGCCCAGCGCGCGGCCGGCGCGTTCGAGGCGCGCTGGACCGAACTGGGGCACACGGACCAGCGCTTCCCCGTGCCGTCCGGCGCCGCCGGCAAGGCCGCGATGGGGGAACTGAAGCAGAGGCTGGAGATCGACCCGCCCGACCTGCTGTTCGCCGCGCTCGACAGCGCCGCGCTGCGTCCCGTGCGCGCCGTGGCCGGGGCCGCGATCCCCTGCTACGGCGGCGGCACGGCGAACCCGGGCCGCACGGCAGAACCGGGCGCCCCGGACTTCGACGGCGTGCGCCTCCTCGACCTGCCGTGGATCGTGCGGCCCGATCATCCGGCCGTGATGGTCTACCCGCGGCCGCTGGACACGGACCAGCCGCTCGACATGGACCGTCTGTACGCGCTCGGCATCGACGCCTTCCGCGTGGCGCGCGAGCTGGCGCTGCGGGACGGCGCGCCGTTCGGCATCGACGGCGTCACGGGCCGGCTCGACGTGAGCCCCGGCCCCGGCGGCCGCTTGCGATTGCAGCGGCGCGAGGCGGCCGTCGTCGTCCACGCCGGCGCGTTCGAGCCCGTGGACAGGGAACGCTGACATGTGGCCAACGCGCCTGTCGCGCAAGCAGGAACAGGGGAAGCAATGGGAAGATGTGGCGCTGGCGTATCTTGAACGCCACGGTCTCGTTCTGATCGAAGCGAATTTCCGCTGCAAGCTCGGGGAAATCGACCTGATCCTGCGCGACGGCGCCGCGCTCGTGTTCGTCGAGGTGCGCCAGCGCGCGGCGGGCGCCCAGGTCAGCGCCGCGGCGAGCATCGGCCCGGCGAAAATCCGCCGCGTCATCCGCGCCGCCCAGTTCTATTTACAGCGGTTCGACCGCCTGCCCCCTTGCCGGATCGACGTGATCGCCATCGACGGCTCTCATGTCGATTGGTTAAGGAACGCCATTGAAGTGTAAGCATTTTTTGCTGGGCTTGATCGCCGGGCATTGCCACTGCACTATAATCTTCGACCATGAATACTCAACGCATCCTCGCCCACTTCCAGGAAAGCGCCGAACTCAAGATGAAGTCGGCGACTCTCCTCGCACAACCGATTTCTCAAGCGATTGAGCTGATGTTCAATGCGCTTTCCAACGGCAACAAGATTCTTGCCTGCGGCAACGGCGGATCGGCCGGCGACGCGCAACACTTCGCCGCCGAACTGGTCGGCCGCTTCGAGCGCGAGCGCTTTCCGCTGCCGGCCATCGCGCTGACCACCGACACGTCGATCATCACGGCCGTCGGCAACGATTACAGTTTCAACGAAATTTTCAGCAAGCAGGTGCAAGCGTTCGGCCAGGCCGGCGACATCCTGCTGGCGATTTCGACGTCCGGCAATTCGGCCAACGTGCTGGCCGCCGTCGAAGCCGCGCTGGAACGCGAGATGCGCATCGTCGCCCTGACGGGCAAGGATGGCGGCAAGTTGGGGCAGATGCTGACCGACGCCGACGTCCACATCAACGTGCCGCATTCCCGCACCGCCCGCATCCAGGAAGTGCATCTGGTCGCGATCCACAGTATCTGCGACGGCCTGGACGTCGCCCTGTTCGGAGAAGAAGATGCAATTTAACGCCGGCGCCATGCTGCGTCCCCTGTCGAAGGCCGTGCTGTGCGTGGCCCTGCTGTCTTCCCTGCAAGGGTGCGTGGCCGTCGTGGCGGCCGGTGCCGTCGGCGGCGCCGTCGCCACGGCCGACCGCCGCACGCTGGGTGCCCAGACCGAGGACAAGGGCATCGACCTGAAAGCCGCGACGCATCTGGGCGACATCGTCGGCGACGCCGGCCACGTCAACGTCAACAGCTACAACCGCAAGGTGCTGCTGACCGGCGAAGTGCGCGACGAGGCGATGAAACGCGCGGTCGAGGACGAAGTGCGCGGCATCACCGGCGTCGAAGGCGTCATGAACGAACTGGCGATCGCCGGCCCGTCGAGCTACACGTCGCGCGCCAGCGATGCGCTGATCACCAGCAAGGTCAAACTCAGCCTGGCCGACAAGAAAACCGTCTCGGCCACGTCGTTCAAGGTCGTCACGGAACGCGGCACCGTCTACCTGCTGGGCCTCGTGACCCAGCGCGAAGGCAATATCGCCGCCGACGTGGCCCAGGGCGTATCGGGCGTCATGCGCGTGGTGAAAATGTTCGAGTACATCAGCGAGGAAGACCTGCGCTCGATGCAGCCGCCGCTGCAACAGCAACCCGAGCCCCGCAGCGCGTCGTAACGCACGGGCTTATAATCGCAAGGTCGCCAGATCGGCATCGCAGGATGAAGACACCATGACCACTTCAACACGCGCCTGGGTCAAGCCGGCCGTCGCCGCCGCGGCCGTGCTGGCGATCGCCGGCATCGGTTTCGCCACGTTCAGCCAGCAACAGCAGGCGCCCGACGTCACGTTCATCACCATCGCCGGCCAGAAGATCAACACGCACGACTTGCGCGGCAAGGTCGTGATGGTCAATTTCTGGGCCACGTCCTGCGCCACCTGCGTGAAGGAAATGCCGCAGATGGTCGACACGTACAACCGGTTCAAGAAGGACGGCCTGGAATTCGTCGCCGTGGCGATGAGCTACGATCCGCCGAACTATGTCCTGAACTACACCGAAACGCGCAAGCTGCCGTTCAAGGTGGCCCTCGATTCCGGCGGCGACCTCGCCAAGCAGTTCGGCGACGTCAACATGACGCCGACCACCTTTGTCATCGGCAAGGATGGCAAGATCCTCAAGCGTTATCTGGGCGAGCCGGATTTTGCATCGCTGCACGCGCTGCTGCAGAAATCCCTGAAGTCGTAATCGGTCCGCGCGCACCCCTGACCTCCCGCAAACGTTGACGTCCGCTTCGGCCCAAGCTTGACGCCGGCAAAGGAGGATGCGATGCGCAAGCATGTCAAATACGCCCTCGCAGCGGGCCTGTTGACGGCCTCGGGCTGCAGCAGTGTCGATACCGGCCTGCGCGACACCGTGGTGTTGCACTACCAGCATGTTGCCAACGCCCACCGGATCGATTTCACGAACCCCGTCGCGCTACCGAACCACGACGTCATCAATGCCGTGCTGCCGCTGGATTCGCACGGCTTCTGGGCCATATTCGTGCTGTGCGGCCTGGACGTCACGGGCGCCGACATTCCGAGCTTTTACTACGACGTCGACCGCATGCGCGTCCAGTACGGCGGCCGCAGCTACGGGCCGCTGCGGCCGTACACGCTGAGGCTGGACGATACGGCCGACGTCAACAGCCGCTTCGACACGCGGACCGTCGCCGACGCGATCGCGGCCGAAATCCAGCGCGGCCCGTCCAGCCAGTTCTTCCGCCACGGCTATTACGCGCACCTGGATTACCGTTTCGCCATCTACGTGCCGCGTGCGCTGCCCGATTATGCCGGCACTTCGTTAAACCTGAGCTACGAAGGCGGCCGGACCTTGGCGCTGAGCAATGATTATCCGCCGGCCGACGTCGCCTCCGCGGGCCCGCGCGGGTCCGGCGTCGCCGCGCACTGTCTGCCGTGACGAGGTTGGCGTAAGCTGGCGTCATCGACACGGAGGCGATCATGAACGCAACGGACACATTGACGGTCGAACAAGCCTACCGGGCCATGCTGGCCTTCCTCGAACGCGAAGTCGACTTGACGGAGTCCAGCGACCTGGCCGACCTGCTGGCCGGCTACCGGCTGGGCGCGGACGGCCGGACGAGCGACCCGGCCCTGTGGGACGAGTGGCTGGAAGCCGTCGGCCGGGCCCGTCTCAAAACGTAAAGACTTACCAGCGTCCCCGTTTCGCCTGCCGCTTGCGCGTGGCCGCGTTCTGCTGCTGCAGCAGCGCGTCGACGCGCTCCGACGCTTCGCGCGCCAGCGCCTGCGCTTCCTCGATGCTGGGGAAGAATTCCGGCATGCGATAGCCGAGCCAGGCATACGCCGAATACATGCGGCACGTGTCCTCGACTTCCTGCAAGTTTTGCCAGAACAATTCCTGCGGATGGGGTTGGAGCTTGCAGATCTTTCGCTTCGCCAGCGACTGCGCCCAATGCGACCACGCGCTTTCCAACGTGGGCACCTTGGTCGAGATCGGGACTAGCGACAGCGTGAATTTTTCCGCCACGCTCAAGTCCAGCGTATCGAGCCATTCCGCGCGCCCGTTCTGCTCCTCCGTGATGCGCGGATAAAAAAAGCCGTCCGGCACGTCGATGTTGTGCACGAACCGTTTCAGCAGCTTCACCAGCGACGTCTCTCCCGTCACCGCCGAGATGCGGTGCAATTGCTCCAGCGACGGGGCCACCGCAAAACCGCTGGCCGGCACGGGCGGGATCTTTTCCTTCATCAGGGAGCGCATGATGTCGTGCGTGTCGTCGTCGTAGCCGGCGACGAAGCCTTCCTCGTGCACGCCGTAGCGGCCGGCGCGGCCGGCGATCTGCTTGGCGAGCGCGGCCGAGATTTCTTCTTCCTCGACACCGTTGTACTTGACGGCCGTCGTCATGACGATGCGCTGGATCGGCATGTTCAGCCCCATCGCGAGGGCGTCCGTGCCGACGACGATGTCGGCCTGTCCCTCCCGGAACCGCTCCGCCTGGGCGCGCCGCACTTCCGGGGACAGATTGCCGTAGACGGTGGCCACCGACAGCCCCATCTCCGTGATCATGTCGCGCCACATCAGCACGTCGCGCCGCGAAAAGGCGATGACGGCGTCGCCCCGCTTCAGGTTCTTCAGCTTGCGCACGGCGCTCGTCTCCATCGACAGCGGCGCCTTGCGTTTCAGTACGTGCACTTCGAGCGGACACTCCAGGCGCTCGGCCAACGCCTCGATCGCGCGCCGCGCTTCCGGTGCGCCGACGAGGTACACGGTCGACGCCGGCGCGCCGCACACGGCGGCCGTCCAGGCGGCGCCGCGGTCGCGGTCGGCCAGCATCTGGATTTCGTCGATGACGGCCACTTGCACGGGCGTCCTGGTGTCGAGCATCTCGACGGTGCTCGCGACGTGCGTGGCGCCTTCGGCCAGGCGGCGTTCTTCTCCCGTGACCAGGCTGACTTTCACCGGCTCGCCATCGGCGCGGACGCACCCTTGCAGGCGCTCGTAGTTTTCCAGCGCCAGCAGGCGCAGCGGCGCGAGGTAGACGCCGCTGTCGGCCTGGGCCAGGTGTTCCATCGCGCGGTGCGTCTTGCCGGAATTGGTCGGGCCCAGCAGGGCGATGAAGCGGCGCGTCATCCGGCTGGCCACGTCGAATGACGCCGGATACTCGGCCAGGTTGATGCTTTCCTTGGTGCGGGCGGCGTGGCGTTCTTCCTGCTCGCGCTCGATGGCGTGCAGCAGGCGCTGGCGGATGCGGTCGAACACGAATTCGGCCGGCTCGGACGTCTCCAGGTCTTCCAGCACGTGCAGGAACAGCATGGGGTCGACGCCGAATTCGTCGGCCTGGCCGGCGATCTCGCGCACGAATTCCTCGACGGCCTGGTTCAGGTCGTCGACGGCGTCGCGCGTGGCCCGCTCCTCGACGAGCGCGCGGCGGGCGGTGGCGTCCATCTTGCGCCATTTGCTCGGCTTGGCCAGCACGCCGCGCGCCGGTACGAGGCGGTATTCGACGTGCAGGCCGTCCACGCGCACGGCGCCGGCGAAGCGCAGGAACACGCGGCCTTCCATGCGGACCAACGCGACGCCGCGCGCAGCCAGGTTCAGGTCCCGTTCGAGGAAAGCGTCGTCGTCCTGGGTGTCGTCGGAGGAGGGGGTGAGACGGGGGTGGTGTTCGCTCATGTTGCCAATATAGCGCGGGCGTGAAGGTGGGCGGAGGGCCGCCCACCATTTGTTCGCGTTACCGAAAATTACGCGGCCACGCCCGCCTCGTGCGCCTGCTGGTCGGCGTGATACGACGAACGCACCATCGCACCGACGGCCGCGTGCACGAAGCCCATCTCGTACGCCTTCTCTTCGAACATTTTAAACGTGTCGGGGTGCACGTAGCGGCGCACCGGCAGGTGCGAGTTCGACGGGGCCAGGTACTGGCCGATGGTCAGCATGTCGATGTCGTGCGCGCGCATGTCGCGCATCACTTCCAGGATTTCCTCGTCGGTCTCGCCCAGGCCCACCATCAGGCCGGACTTCGTGACGGCGTTCGGGTACTTGGCCTTGAAGTCGCGCAGCAGCACCAGCGAGTGCTGGTAGTCGGCGCCCGGGCGCGCTTCCTTGTACAGGCGCGGCACGGTTTCCAGGTTGTGGTTCATCACGTCCGGCAGGCCGTCGGCGAAGATCGCCAGCGCCTTGTCGAGGCGGCCGCGGAAGTCCGGCACGAGCACTTCGATCTTCGTGTTCGGCGACAGCTCACGCGTCTTCTGGATGCACTCGACGAAGTGGCCGGCACCGCCGTCGCGCAGGTCGTCGCGGTCGACGGAGGTGATCACGACGTAGGACAGGCGCAGGTCGGCGATGGTCTTGGCGAGATTGGCCGGCTCGTTGACGTCGAGCGGGTCCGGGCGGCCGTGGCCGACGTCGCAGAACGGGCAGCGGCGCGTGCACTTGTCGCCCATGATCATGAAGGTCGCGGTGCCCTTGCCGAAGCATTCGCCGATGTTCGGGCAGCTGGCTTCCTCGCACACGGTGACGAGGTTGTTGGCGCGCAGGATGTCCTTGATCTCGTAGAAGCGCGACGACGGGCTCGCGGCCTTCACGCGGATCCAGTCCGGCTTTTTCAGGCGCTCGTGCTGCTCGAGCGGCACGATCTTGATCGGGATGCGCGACGTCTTGCTTGCGCCTTTCTGCTTTTCGCTGGCGTTGTAGGTAGCTGCTGCTGCGGTGCCGTTGTCGATTTCGGAAGTCATGTGCGTAATCGCCCGGGTCGGGCTGTCAGTTGATCGTTGCGGCCTGCGCGACCGCTGCGTTTGAAGAAGGTGCCGTGGACAGGTGTTCGATCAGCGCGGCGGCAAGGGCCTGCTGCACGTCGGCCAGCGGCGCGTCGACGCCCATCGTCTTCATGTCCACCGTGGCGAGGCCGGAATAACCGCATGGATTGATCCAGGTGAACGGGGACAGATCCATCGCCACGTTCAGCGACACGCCGTGGTAGGTGCAGCCGTTGCCGCGCACTTTCAGGCCCAGCGCGGCGATCTTGGCGCCCTTGCGCGGTCCGCCGGCGATATAGATGCCGGGCGCGCCGTCGACGCGTTCGCCCGCCAGATTATACGCCGCCAGCACGTCGATCACGGCCTGCTCGATCTTGTGGACGAACTGCCGGGCATACAGTTTGCCGCCCGGCTTGTTGCGGCGCAGGTCCATCAGCAGGTAGATCACGACCTGGCCGGGGCCGTGGTACGTGACTTCGCCGCCGCGGTCGGTCTGCACGACGGGGACGTCGTGCTCCAGCGCGGTCAAGAGGTGGCCGCGGTCGGCGCCCAGCCCGAGCGTGAACACGGGCGGATGCTCGACGATCCACAATTCGTCGGGCGTGTCGGGCGTGCGCGCATCCGTGAAGGCGTGCATCGCGGCAAAAACGGGTTCGTAGTCGGCGCGGCCAAGCTCACGGATGACCGGGCGGTTCGCTTGCATGGGTAGGATCTTTGAAGGGAATCCCCGTCATTATAAGCCAGCCTGATCGCCGACGTCCTGAACCTGGGTTTACAAAACGATCTTCACCATCGGATGCGACGACAGTTCGCGGTACAGGTTGTCGAGCATTTCGCGGCTGGTGGCGCGCACGATCACGGTCAGGCCCGTGTAGGCGCCCTGGGACGACGGCCGCACTTCCATCTTGCCGGCATGGAAAGTCGGATCGTGGATGGTGACCACTTCGACGATCGTCGTGGCGAAATCGTCGTGCGTCGGGCCCATGACCTTGATCGGGAAATCGCTCGGGTATTCGATGAGGGAATCTTTCGGGTCCATGGCCACTCCTTTTCTAAAACAGCATTGTAGCCAAACCGGTCCGATTCCGCCCGGATCAGCGCTCCTTCTGGCCCTTTTCGCGCACGTCGACGCGCTGGTGGTGCTGCTCCGCCCTGGCCGGCGCGGGCGCCGGTGCCGGTGCCGGTGCGGGAGCCGGTGCGGCGGCGGGTGCCGGACGCGGCGCCATCTGCATGGGCGCCGGTGCCGGTGCCGGACGCGCTGCCATCTGCACGGGCGGCGGCGCCGGGCGCTCGATCCGGGGCTCCGGCCGTTCGAGCCGCGGCTGCGGACGTTCGACACGCTGGATCGGCTGCGGTGCCGGCATCACCGGCGCCGCCATTGCCGGCTGCGGCTGCGGCTGGGCCGGCGGCATCCGGTTGCGGCGCCATGCTTCCAGTTGTTCGCGGCGTTCGTCGCGCCGTTCGTCGCGCCGCTCGTCACGGTCCATCCGGTCGCGGCGCCAGCCGCCGGGCACGTCCGCCGGCGGCACCGTCTGCGGCGGCGGGATCGTCGGGCTGACCGTCGACAGCGGCTGCGGCGATTGGTGCGGCGCCGGGCTCGTCACGGTGCTCAGGGGCTGGGACGGCAGGTGCGGCGTGGGACTCGTCACCGGCAGACCGCGCGCCGGCGCCGGTTGCGGCACGAGGCCCGTCACCGGGGCGACGGGCGGCGCCGTCAGCACCTGTCCGGCCGGACGCCGGTCCACGATGATGTGGGGCTCGCCGCGGTCCGTTTCGATGCGGCGCTCGCGGCCCGGGTCGGCGTGGCGGCCGTCCATGTGGACGATGCCGACGGGGCCGCGGTTCGGACCATTCGGCCGCGGCGGCGCGGCCGGCGGCGCACCGGCCGGGACGTTGCGCACGAGGACCGGCGGCGCGGTCGTGATCGGCGTGCGCGGGACGTTCACCCGGCCCGACCGGTCGAAGCGGTCCTCCGGCACGACGGTGAGGCCCTGCGGACGGTAGTTGTGGGGGCGGTGCGGATTGTCGCGCACGTGTTCGTTCAGCCAGCGCAGGTGGTTGTCCGGCGCGTGCCAGGTCGGGACGTAGCGGTCGTGCGGCGTCAGCGGATACCAGCCGGCCGCGGGCCGCGGATGATGGCGGTCGCGGAACACGACGTTCCAGCCGTCGCCGCCGATCCAGCCGACGAGCGCCGGCGCCCACACGAGATGGTCGTGGTGGCGGCCCGGCGCCCACGCCCAGCGGTTGTGCACGTGCACCCAGCGGCCGTAGTGGAACGGCGCATAGCCCCACGGCGAATTGTCGACCCAGGTCCAGCCCCACGGATCGACCCAGGTCCAGCTGCCGTCGCGGTACGGTACCCAGGTCGACGCGACGGTCGGGATCCACAGCGGGCCGTATTCCGGGTCCTCGCGCCAGCTGCCGTAACGGTCGAGGTCTTCGTAGCCCGTCATCTCGGAAGTCACGTAGCGGGCGGACGCGGCGTTGTCCTCGTAGCGGTCGCGCCTGAGAGACCACTCGTCGAAGTCGTCGCGCACGGCGGCGAGCGTGCGCACGTCGTCGTCGGCCACTTCCGCACGCCGGCCGGCGCGCAGCGTCAGCTGGGTATCGGCGTCCTCGACGAGCGCCACGCCGTCGAACACGCTGACGGCCGTGGTGTCGCGCACGCGCTCGGCGTCCACGCGCACGCGGCCCGGCTGCTGCAGGCGCACGCGCGCCTGCGGGGTCTCGAGTTCGAAGCCGGACAGCACGTCCGGATTGATCACCCGCACGCTGGCGCTGCCGTAGTCCAGGCGCAGGCGCAGCGCGTCGTCGTCCAGTTGCAGCACTTCCAGCGAGGAATCGCCGTCCAGGCGGATCGACGTGGAGCCGATGCGCACTTCCGTGCGGCTGCCGGCCGTCGTCGTGATCGTGTTGCCGGACGTGACGGGCCAGTTGACCTGGGCCGCCATCATCTCGGCGCCGACGTCGCTGCCGATCGTGACCTGGCCCTGGGTCAAGGCCACGCGGCCCACGCGCGCCGGCGGATCGGCCGCCACGGCCAGCGCCGTCAGTGTGGAAAAGGCAAGGAGGACGGCTGTTTTCGCAACGCGGTTCGGCATGATGTCTCCAGGGGATAGGCTGTTCTTATAATCGATTTGCGTCTACTGCATTACAACGCACGTGCGTGCGAAACGGCGAGGCGAATTACAAATGGTTGCGAAATGTATCGGCGAAATCAACTGTGGGCCGGCTTGACGAAGAACAGCAGCGCGCCGACGACGACGAGCACGCCGCCAAAGAAGCGGTTCTGCGTCCGGACGGCGCGCGGATCGCGGAACCAGCGCTGCATGGACGACGCCAGCAGGGCGTAGCCGTGCATCACGGTGGTGTCGATGGTGACCATCGTCGCGCCCAGGATCGCCAGCTGCGGCAGCACGGGCGCGTCCTGCGAGATGAACTGCGGCAGCACGGCGACCATGAAAATGATCCCTTTCGGGTTCGTCGCATTGGTGAGAAAACCGGTCAACACGCGGCGGCCGAACGTCGGATGCGCGGCCAGTCCCGTCATCGGCACCCCGCTCGCCACGGCTTTCGAACGCCACTGGCCGACGCCGAGCCAGATCAGGTACAACGCGCCGACGACCTTGACGACGGTGAATGCAACCTCCGACGCGATCAGCAGCGAGCCGACGCCGGCGCCGGCGATCACCAGCACGAGCACGAGGCCCAGCTGCAGGCCCAGCACGGTGGCGCTGGCCTTCCTGAGGCCGTAGGCGAGGCCGTGCGACATCGACAGGATGGCGCCGGAGCCGGGCGAAATGGCGATCAGGGTGCCCGCGACGACGAAGGCGATCCAGGTGGCGAAACTCATGAGGGAATCGGAACAGGCGGGAGGGGATGAGAAAGGACGCGGGCATGGCGCACGGCGCCGGCGATTGCCGGACGGCCGCGGCCAGCCGCGGGGTACTGCTTACTTCTTCTTCGGGTTGACGGCGGCCTTCAGGGTCGCACCGGCAGCGAAGCGCGGAGTCTTCGATGCTGCGATCTTGATGACTTCGCCGGTTGCCGGGTTGCGACCCTTGCGGGCAGCGCGCTTGGTGACCGAGAACGTGCCGAAGCCGGTGATACCCACCGTGTCGCCTTTTTTCAGACGCTCGGTGATGATGTCGATGATGGTGTTCACTGCGTCGTTCGCAGCGGCGCCCGACATCTCGGTACGCTTCGCAAATTCAGCGATCAGTTCGCCTTTTTTCATAAATCCTCCGGGTTGAAAGAGCCGGAAGATTAGCATAATTAATTGCTCTGTGTAATCTTCTTACACCTCATAAACCCTGTATTGGCGGGGTTTATGCGATTTTTCCGATTAGGCGGCGGCCGGATTCGCGTCGCCGCTGGCCAGGCGCAGGCGCAGCGCGGCATTGATCAGCGTCTGGTAACCGGTGCCGGTGCGCTCCGCGCGCGAGCGGAATTCGTCCAGGACCTCGTCGTCGAGGTAGATGGTGATGCGGGTCTTGCGCTTCGGAGGACGGGCACGGCGGCGCGGAACGGTCGGCAGATCGAGGTTCTGGTTCATGGGCATCTCCTTCAGGTCGGAAAGGCTGCTGCACCGCAGCCAATATTGTCACTATACGTATCGCTTCGCGCCGGCAGCACCGGAAAGCGACGAGATGCAGATTTACGGGTTTGAAACGCAGAAAACGCGCCTGAACTGTGAACCCGGACACATCGTCCGCTCGGTTAAGATGTGGTCAACTTGATATCGAGGAGCGGTCCATGGCGGCAGGAAGTTTATTGGCACTCATCGACGACATCGCCAGCGTGCTCGACGATGTCGCCCTGATGAGCAAGGTGGCGGCCAAGAAGACGGCCGGCGTGCTGGGCGACGATCTCGCCCTCAATGCCCAGCAGGTGACGGGCGTGAACGCCGACCGCGAACTGCCCGTCGTGTGGGCGGTGGCGCTGGGCTCGCTGCGCAACAAGGCGATCCTCGTGCCGGCCGCGCTCGCCATCTCCGCCTTCCTGCCGCAGGCGATCACGCCCCTGCTCATGCTGGGCGGCGCCTACCTGTGCTTCGAAGGCTTCGAGAAAGTGGCCCATCGACTCCTGCACGGCGCCGCCGAGGATGCCGCGCATCAAGAGGAGTTGGCGACGGCTCTGGCGGAAAACGCCGACATGCGCACGGTCGAGCAGGACAAGATCAAGGGTGCGATCCGCACCGATTTTATTTTGTCGGCGGAAATCATCGTGATCGCGCTGGGCGTCGTCACCGAAAAGGGCGCGGCGTTCGGCGCGCAGGTGGCGGCCCTCGCCGCAGTAGCGGTGGCGATGACGATCGGCGTCTACGGCGTGGTGGCGGGCATCGTCAAGATCGACGACCTCGGGCTGTACCTGAGCCGCCGTTCCGGCAGCGCCGCGCGCGCCGTCGGCAATCTGCTGCTGGCGGCCGCGCCGCGCCTGATGAAGTCGCTGTCCGTGATCGGCACGGTGGCCATGTTCATGGTCGGCGGCGGCATCATCGGCCACGCGTTCGCACCGCTGCACCACCTGGCCGACGGCGCCGCAGCCATGGTGGCCGGGGTGCCCACCGTCGGCCGGTTGCTGGCGGCCGTCGCGCCGAGCGTGGTCGATGCCGTGGCCGGCGTCGTCGTGGGCGCGGTCGTGCTGGTGGCGGTGACGCTGGTGCAAAAACTGCGCGGCAAAGCGCATTGAGCGCGCGGCCGTGGTGCGTCGAAGCACCACGCATGGTCAACTGTTGCATCCATACATCTATGCACCCTGATTGAATTGACAACGATAACAAGCACCCCCCACTATCAAGACGAGTTCGACAGGTGATGTGTCTCTCAAACTGCCGCCCCCGCAGTCCATAGACCGAGAATAAGGATGAAGAGAATGCAACAACGATTCGCGCCAGAAAAAACCGTACTCGCCCTTTCCATCGCCGCGCTGTTCGCCGGCGCCCCCCTCCTGGCCCAGGCGCAGGACACCGGTCCCGACGGCGCCACCGCCACCGTCGTCGTGACCGGCACCCGCGTGGCAAACCGCACGGCGCTCGACACCGCGTCGCCCGTCGACATCATCTCGGCGGACACGCTGAAGTCCACGGGTTCGACGGAGCTGAACCAGGCCTTGTCGGTGGCGCTGCCGTCGCTGAACTTCCCGCGTCCCGCGCTGACGGACGGCACGGACACGATCCGCCCGGCCACCCTGCGCGGCATGGCGCCGGACCAGAGCCTCGTGCTGGTGAACTCCAAGCGCCGCCACGCGTCGTCGCTGGTGAACCTGAACGGCTCGATCGGCCGCGGCTCGGCCGCCGTCGACCTGAACACGATCCCGTCGGCGATCGTGAAGAACATCGAGGTGCTGCGCGACGGCGCGGCCGCGCAATACGGCTCGGACGCGATCTCGGGCGTCGTCAACGTCCGCCTGCGCACCGACCGCAGCGGCGGCGAAGGCACGATCACCTACGGCGCCCACGTCACCGAATACGACCTGTGGAACGACGACGCGCCGGCCGGCGCCACCTGGAGCGGCCCGAACTCGCGCAAGCGCACGGACGGCCAGACGACCACCGTCAGCGCCTGGAAAGGCCTGCCGCTGGGCGACTCGGGCTACATCACCCTCGCGGCCGAATACAAGAACCAGGAACACACGGAGCGCAGCGGCTACGACATGCGCCAGCAGTACCCGAAAGTGAACGGCGCCTACGATCCGCGCGAAATGACCATCAACCGCTTCGACGCGTGGTACGGCGATCCGGAGATGCAGCAGAAGACCGTGTTCGTCAACTTCGGCGACAACCTGACCCCGGAAGTGAAATTCTACGGCTGGAGCAGCTACCAGCTGCGCGACGCGCGCTCGGCCGGCTACTTCCGCAGGTCGCTGGACGCGCGCAACGTGCAGTCGATCTACCCGGACGGCTTCCTGCCGATCATCGCCCCGACCGTCGAAGACTTCAGCGCGGCCGCCGGCGTGAGCTGGAGCATCGGCGACTGGGACCTGGACACGTCGCTCGTGTACGGCCAGAACGGCATGAACTACGACATCCAGAACACGCTGAACGCGTCGATCGGCCCGACCAGCAAAACGAACTTCGATTCCGGCGGCTTCTCGTACAACCAGCTCGTGTACAACCTGACCGGCGTGCGCAAGTACGACGTGGCCGGCCTGGCGTCGCCGCTGAACGTGGCGGTCGGCACCGAGGCGCGCCGCGAGGGCTACGAGTTGCACGCGGGCGAGCCGGATTCCTGGCGCAACGGCGGCGTGATCCTGTCGAACGGTACCCCGGCCGCCTCGGGCGCCCAGGTGTTCCCGGGCTTCCGTCCCACCGACGCGGGGCATACGTCGCGCGTCGCGATCGGCGCGTTCGTCGACGTCGAGGCCAACATCACCGACAAGCTGCTGGCATCCGCCGCCCTGCGCGAAGAACACTACAACGACTTCGGCAGCAACCTGTCGGGCAAGCTGGCCGGCCGCTTCGATTTCACGAAGAACTTCGCCCTGCGCGGCTCCGTGCAGAACGGCTTCCGCGCGCCGTCGCTGCAGCAGCAGAAATTCACGTCGACGTCGACCAACTTCATCAACGGCATCCCGTACGAGATCACGACGTTCACCCCGAACGACCCGGTCGCCGTGGCGCTGGGCGCCAAGCCGCTGAAGGCGGAGAAGTCGACCAACTTCTCGCTGGGCGCCGTGGTGCGCCTCGCCCCCGTCAGCCTGACGGTGGACGCGTACCGCATCAACATGCGCGACCGTATCGTGCTGTCGGAAAACCTGACGTCGACCGCCGTGCGCAATTACATCGTGTCGCAGGGCTTCACGGGCATCGGCGGCGGCCGCTTCTTCATCAACGGCGTCGACACGAAGACCAAGGGTGTCGATATCGTGGCCAGCATGCCGTGGAAGGCGGGTGCCGCCGGCCACTTCGACTTCACGCTGGCCGGCAACTTCAACCGCACGGACGTGACCAAGGTCCCGACCACCGCCCAGCTGGCCGCGCTGAATCCGGCGCCCGTGCTGTTCGACCGCGTGAACGTGCTGACGCTGGAGAAGGGCCAGCCGAAGAACAAAATCACGGCGAGCGTCAACTGGAAGCTGAACCAGTGGGGCGTGACGGCCCGCGCCACGCGCTACGGCGACGTCCTGTCGCCGGGCACGACGGCCGCCTTCGATTACACGCTGAAGGCGAAGACGATCGTCGACCTGGAAGCCCGCTACGCCCTGTCCCGCCAGATGAGCCTGGCGCTGGGCGCGGACAACCTGTTCGACAAGTACTCGGAAACCTTGCCGCCGGCGCTGAACACGACGAGCAACACGCCGTTCTCGAACTACACGCCGTTCGGCAACAACGGCCGCTACGTGTATGCGCGGGCGACGTACAGCTTTTGATTAAGTTCGGCTGAACTGCGGCGTATTGTGAAGAATGAAGAAGCCCCTGAGCAGGGACTTCTTTTTTAAGAACCGAGCTATTGCCCGGCAAAGCTTCCTGTCGTGGCGATCAACTCGGCACCGCAAGTGGTCTTGTGCCCTTCGTAGGCAACCGCGATTCCATCGATGAGATGATGCGGATCGCCCTCGGCGATCGTGCAGTGTTCATGGCCCTTGATGGGGCAACTGCATGGATCGCCGACCCGGGCGACCGCAATGCCGTCGACCGTGAAATGCGTCGCGCTGACGCTTTCGACCTTGCCGCCATGGCTCGTGCCGTCGCCGAGACGAATGACATTGCGCATGATTCAGCCTTTGTGGGGCGGCGGGGTGTCTTCGCTGCGCTCGCCTGCCGCGTCGGTTGCGGACGTTCGTGTCGCCACGTCGGCGTGCGGGGGCGGATCGTCGTAGCCGACCAGTTTCCATACGGTCGCCGTACGGTAGGAAGGAACTTCACCCTTGAGCTTTTGCCATAAGGACGGTTTGCCCAACGTGATTGCATGGGGCATGATGTCGCCGGCCTTGACGTGCTGGCTCCCGCCGCCGTTCTTGTCCGGTGCGTCGTCGGATGCCCACCAGCCGGTTTGCGGGCAGGTGCGCCCGGTTGCGGCAAGCTCGCCCAAGGGACGGCGCGGCCCGGCATCGGCGGCCTTTGCCGGCCCGGTGCTCGTCGGGCGCACGCGGATCGTACTCGTGATCCGGTCCCAGACCGCGACGGCTTCTTCATCGGTCAGGCTGGCCTTGGTCGCGCCGGCAACGTTGTCGTCGACGCCGGTCTGCATCCGTATGTCCAGATACGGTTTGTAGGGGTCCGACGGCACACCCTTGAAATCCATGCCGAAGTCATGGATCGGGTGAGCTTCCGGCTGGTCCGGCGTGTGCGACAACGCCTCGAAGCCGCCCACAAAGTCATGGATCTGGCGGTCGCCCCTGCGCAGGTATCTGGTCTTCAATCGTGGATGATTGGGGTCTTCGGCTTTCAGTCTTTTCTCGAGCCGCTCGAGTTGCCATTTCAGTGAGTCGCTTTCGTCATAATGCGGATTCGACGGTCCGACGAAAATCGACAAGTGCGTGTCCGGGAATTCTTTCAGGCGGAAACCGACGCGGATCAGTTCGCCCAGGTGCGCCTTGTCGGCGGCCGGGTCATCCGGCAGGAAGGCGTATTCGATGCAGTTGCCGGGCTCGGTAGGGATTTCGTTTTCGGGCAGACGGCGCAGGCGGCGGGCGATGCTTTTTATCTCCGCGATAGTTTTGTCTTTTTCGTCCCGCATAGGACGCGAATCGATGACGACGCCATCCTTGTTCATTCTAAAGTACCCATTGATCTTGAGGTCATCGAGGGACTCAAAATCCTCATACCCGGTAACTATTTTTCCTTCCGGCTGACTCATTTCGTCGATAGCCAGGAGCAACGGCACATAGTTTTTATTAATATTCTTTTCACTTTTTAGCTTATTGATGAATTTTTGCTCGAGTTCTTTAACCTCATCCACTCCATCGGGATAAACGTCGACGCCAAGAGGAACACTGACGTCGCCCCATGCTACCGTCGCCGACGCCGGCACGTCGACCAGGAATCGCCCGAAGCAGACAGTTTTGGTTTTCTCGAACATGGCTTGCAGGCGCGGCGTAAGTTTGGTCATATTCGGCGTCCTCCATTCTCTTGGATTCGGGTCACAAGCGGTCAGCGCCAACATGGCTGCACAAAGAAAAAACGAACGGATGCGCTGGAACGTATTCATATGAGGCCTCTCCTTAACATGTCCACGCTGCGCTCTGGGCAATGCGCACGATGCTGTACAACGTCGACGCGATGGCACGCGGGTCTTTATAACTGGATTGATGTTCGTAACCGGTCTGACGAAAAATCCCCTTGAAGACGCCACTTCTCAACTGATGATCGCCCGACTTGGCGGGCACGGTTTGGTCGCCCGGCGCCGAAGGTGGAAGAATGGTCGCGTATATTGATGTCGGCGTCTCATCGTCGAAGGGCAGCGCCCCGATATTGTTGCCATCAGGATCGTAACGGACGAGTTCAACTCTGCCTTGCTTGGTGTCGCTCAGAATAGGCCAGCTTTGCCAGCCAGCGAGATTGGCGCAATTCTTGTCGATTTCCCATATGACTTCGCCAAAGCTCCGCCGCGCCGAGTCTGCACCATAATGCGCGTAACTATTGGGATGAAATGTGTTTACGATCTTCTGGTGGAAAATCTGCGTCTTATCGAGATAATTGCATGTCCGCTTAAATGTACCTCCTCCGTGGCCCGCTTCCAGACCGGACGGATTGATCCAGTCCTCCCTAAATAGCGAATACCACTTACCCTTTATCTTATAAATTTCACTGTACGGGTTGCCCTGCTTGGGCCATACATCCAGATCGTGGCCGTTGTGTGTCACGCGCAACCAACCATTGCCGTAAGACTCGCTCGGCAATAGTTCCAATCCGCCGCGCGCATTCGCCAATACCGCCGTAACCTCGTCGCCATGGTTCCCTGCCACTTTGGCCGCAAGGCTTTCCTCCGGGGCCGACATGATGCCTGGGTCTTCGAAGCCCGCACGCATGCGCTTGTAGGCGGCCGGGGCGCCGATCGCGGGCATCACACCATGCACGATGCCCAGGACTTTGTCCCGCAAGTTGCCGTAATCCGGATGTACCAGCGCCCGCCCCACAAGCCCGCCCATGGAGTGGGTCACGACGATCACTTGGTTGCATTCGTAGCCGGAGTGCTTGAACTCGTCGATGACCCGGTTGATGCGGGCGGCGATCAGCCTGGCGCTGTCGCCATTGGACTGCAGCCAGTTATAGCCAAACGCGTAAACGGCAAACCAACAACCGGTGACGACTTTCTTGAGCTCATCCTCGGTCAACGCCTGCTGTGGCAGGCTCGGATCGGCAAGCCAGGTCTTGGGATCGACGCCGACGACATCCCTCCACTCATGACGTAGTTTGCCGTCGGAGAAAGTATTGTTGAAGCGAGATTCGAGATGCTGCAGCAATTCTCCATAGCTCTTGAAAAAAACCTCTCCCCAGCCGCGCGCCCGCGCCTTTTGCACGGCGGTGCGCCTGTTCTTCGCGGTAGGCGGATCATCGGTCAGCAACGGCGAATCGAAGGTTTTGGCGAGTTGGACATTGCCATGTCGACCATCGCCGCTGACATCGGAAGGTCCGGAGGGATCGTAGATATCGACCGTCGTTTGCAGAGGATCCAGGCGCAGTTGGCGCTCTCGCGGCTTTTCAGTGGCGGCACCAGCGATATTCGACGGGCCCAGAACGTCCGGCCGCCACGCGATATTGTCTTTCCTATTCAGTTCTTTTTGCCGCTGATCGCTCATGCGCAGATTCGATCCCATGATCCCGGGCAGAAAAATAATCGGCAATACTTTTTTGGGGAGAAATCTGGCGCACTGAGGCTTTTTGTCCTGCTTCGGTGTCGCAAAGCCTTCGGCCTTGCGTGCGGCATGCTTATGATGTTGCGCGGGCAGCGGGTGTTCTGCTTTCGTCATCGTATCGATCCACCTGTCAGTCGTCGAGTGCTTCAACGGTATAGCGTCCGAAGGGAATGGCACTGCCAAAGCGCTCGGTCAACCCGCTCGCATCGGTCCGCCCTTCGATCGTGCGCCCGTCTTCCGTCGTGATCCGGTAACGCTGGTTCTTCATCGGTTCGTCGGTGCCTACCCAGCGCAGAACCGTTTGCTGGTCATGTGCCGCCTCGCTGGCAGGCGACACGACACCTGTGGGACTGCCGCCGCCCGGGCGGACATGCGCGAATGTCGACGACTTGATCGTGTGCTCGCCGCTGCTCTGCTGCGTGATGACGCCGCCACCGATATCCACTTGCGCGCCCTGCGAGACGACACGTACCTTGGGCGCCTGCAGCACGATTTCCTCGGCAGCGGTCAGCACAAGGCGTTTTGAGGAAGTGAGTTCGATGTCGTCGCCGTGGGTCTGCAATTCGACCTTGCCGCTCGCGGCGATGAGCTTGATGCCGAGTCGATGGGCGAACAGGCTGATACTCTCCGATACACGGGCCAGTAATTTTCTGCCGACCGAAAGCTGTGTGTTGCCGAGACTCAGCACATCGACATGCGTTTGTGCGCCTATCGCAACGTTGTCCTGGCTCGTCAGTGCCAAGCCTGAGGGCGCGGACAGCGCGACCACGGGTTGGGCACCTGCGCCCGCGCTGCCGTTTTCGGTATTGCTGCCGGCCTCCCATTGGTTCAGGTATTCAATCAGTTGCTTGAGCTGAGTGCCGTCGGTGCCGTCGGCATGATGCGTCGACGATAATTCAGCGAGGTGTTGCAGCACGCCTTGCAGTGCCTCGACGAGGCCAATCAATTCGCCACGGTCCAATTGTTTGCCGCTCGCCTGCGGACGCGCGGCCGCGCTGATGAGAACTCCTGCTGCACCTCGTATCGCGACAGCATGGTCGCTGCGCAGTTCCGCACCTTCTCCGCGTGCCTCCCCTTTTCCTTCGCTGCGGGGATGGGTAAGCCAGCCCAGATTCAATTCGGTATAGCCGTGCTGGGACGATAACTGGGCATTGATCTGCCCCGGCGTGTCATCCAGCCGTAGCTGGTTGTAGCGCGTTCCCTGCACTTCCTTGCTTTTAATCCCGGCCAGGTACTTATTCCCAGGCAGCGCTCCGATGCGGCTGAACGAAGGCGGCGCCCCGCCACCATAGACTTGCGCCACGATGATTGGCTTGTCCGGATCGCCGCCGAGGAAACCAACGATCACCTCATCGCCCACACGGGGCAGCGTAATCGTGCCGTACCGATTGCTTGCCCACGTGCTGGCGACACGTACCCAGGCGGAATCCCGGTCGCTTTTGCTGGCACCGGCGCCATGCGCATGGGCATGATCTTCTTCGCGGGTGCCCGGGAAGCGCACCTTGACCCGTCCGTATTCGTCGCAATATATTTCTTCGCCTGGCGGCCCGACCACGATCGCGCTCTGCAACTGCGGTCTCGGCAAATCGGTGCGTGGATCGAAATCCGGAACGATCGGGATGTCGCGCCGCACGCAAGAAAAACGATTGGTATAACGCGTACCGCGCTCGTCGCTGGCCTGCCGCAGTACGTTATTGGACGGGCTGGCGCCCCAACGATTAAGTGCAAACAAGCGCGCAACCCGGTCGTCGATCGTTTTCGGAAGATTGTTCTCCGCGTCGACTTCCAGGCCCGTGATAACGAATTGCCGGTCTTTTGCGGGATGCGTGTCGATCTCGTAATGGCCGCTGAGAGCAATCCATTGGCCGACACACAAAGTGCGCACACTACCTTCTCCGTAAAAGCACTTGGATTCGTATTCATGGCGCTTCATCCGCAAGTCGCCGAGTTTCAGGTAATCGGCGGCGCTATCGCCCGCATGCGGCACGTCGACAAGATAATCGTCGAGACTGGCTGCGAATCGATTACCCGTTCTACCCTGGTCGATACACGACGACGCATAGCTGGTCATTGGGCGGCCCTGCATGTAATCCCAGCTGTGACGCGTCGCCTTGCCCGGCTTGAGCTTTCGTACCGGACTCCAGGCGGTAATGGTGTCCCGCTCTTCAGTCCCATCGTCCCGGTGATAGCGCACTGTACCGGCGGCGTTTTGCGGCAGCGTATAGGCGTCGTCGCACAACACCAGAAAATGGGAAGAAACGTCCTTGTCCCGCGGCAAGCTAGGTTGGCCGGCGCGCATGAACCACGCGATGCCGCGCCGCTTCCATAGCCGGCGCAGAAAGTCGGCATCGGACTCGTTGTGCTGCATCGTGAATTCCCGTTTCGGGTAATCCCCGGAAACATGCGACCAGTCCACGTCGAAGGCCGTGGCAAGCACCGGATTCATCTGGCGCCATTCATTCAGAATGACTTCGGTGATTTCCAGTTCATTCATGTTGCGGAAGACGCGGGTATTGGTCCGGTGCCCCATCAATGCAAGCGCATCGCGCATGACCAGCTCGTACGTGGCGAGCCCGCCATCGCTCTGCCCGGCGGCCGCTTGTGCGACGATCCCGCAGACGGCATGTAAATCGCCGCCATCCGTCACGAACTGGATTTCGGCCGGTAAAGCGATCAATTCCTTCAATTGAAGATCGGCGTCCGTCGAAACGCAGAGAAGCCGATAATCCAGGCCACCGCACATTGTTTCGGTGCCCGTGACGCGTTTGATCATCAACGCGTTATCGAACCCACGCTTCCCGTACGAGAGCCGCAAACGGATGGGCCTGCCCGTCCCGGACCAGGCATCGAAAGTCTCCGCCAAAACCCTGAGGTCCAATCCAACCTCCTGTCTGGAAAACTCACTGCAACAATTCGCGCGTCACACCGCTGGCAAACCAGGCGAGCATTAGTCGATGTTACGGACAGGAGCATGGTGAAATATGATGTCGATCAAGTTCCGGCTAGCACTAGTAGCGAGCTGCGCAACCAGGCCGCCAGTGCTAATATCGAGGTAAAAATATCCTTTGGCTCAATGCGATACGTCGCCACTCTTCTGGCTAGACAAACATGACCATCACGATCACCGCCTTCGAACGCTCGCCCGACGGCGGCAAAGGCCTCGCGCGCGACACGCGCGTGCGCTGGGCGCTGGAAGAAGCGGGGCTGCCGTATGACGTGCGCCTCGTGTCGTTCCGCGCGATGAAGGAGCCGGCGCACCTGGCGCTGCATCCGTTCGGCCAGATTCCGACCTATGAAGACGATGGCCTCGTCCTGTTCGAGACGGGCGCGATCGTCCTCTACATCGCCCAGCACTACCAGGGCTTGCTGCCGGACGACGAGCACGCCCGGGCCCGCGCCGTCGCGTGGATGTTTGCCGCAGTCAACACGGTGGAGCCGCCGATCCTGGAACTCGTCACGGCCCGGATCTTCGAAGGCGACAAGCCCTGGAGCAAGGAGCGTATCCCGCTCGTCGAGGACCGCGTGCGCGACCGCATGACGCAGCTGGCGGCGCACCTGGGCGATGCCGACTGGCTCGACGGCGCGTTCAGCGCGGGCGACCTCATGATGGTGTCGGTGCTGCTGCGGCTGCGGCCATCCGGCATCCTGGACGAGTTCCCGGTGCTGGCCGCCTACGTGGCCCGCGGCGAGGCGCGGCCCGCGTACCAGCGCGCGTTCGCCGCGCAGCTGGCGATCAACGCGCCGCACCCTCCCCATCCCTGACGGCACGGCGGCACGCCATGGCGCCGAGCGCCAGGCCGATCCCGAAGGCGCCGTAGACGACGGCCAGCGACGGCCGCGACAAATGGACCTCGAAGCCGGGCTGGAAGCGCTTGGGCGTAAGTTCGTAGTCGGCGAAGCAGGCGACGGCCGATGCGGCGGTCGCCACGCCGAGCGTCAGCGCGGGTTCCTTGCGGTCGAGCAGGCGGCCGCACAGGCGCTCGAACAGCACCGACCAGAACATCGCGCTGCCGTGATGGATCAGGTAGCCGGGCACCGTGTGGCGCACGCTCGGCGCGAATTCGCGCAACGCTTCGTCGCCGTAGATCCAGTGGCTGACCGCGTTGGTGGACGCGTACGCGCTGCCGGTCTCGCGGCGGCCGAGCAGGGCCAGCGCCGCGGTCGACAGCAGGCTGGACGTCGCGCCGCCGACAAGGCCGCGCCTGAATGCCGTGTTCCATGATTCCATGAGATCCTCTGGAATGTGTGCCGTTCGGAGAAAGGAAAGACATGCGGATCCTGCTCACGGGAGCAAGCGGATTCATTGGGCAACACCTGCTGCACGCGCTGCTGGCGGAAGGCCACGACGTCGTGTGCGCGGTGCGGCATCCGCAGCGGCGCGGCGCGCTGCCGGATCACCCGCGCCTGACCGCGATCCACGCCGACTTCGCCCACGATACCGACAAATCCGTCTGGCTGGCGCGCCTTACCGGCGTGGAAGCCGTGATCAATACCGTCGGCATCTTCCGCGAACGCGGCACCCAGACGTTCGCGAACCTGCACACCCGCACGCCACGCGCCCTGTTCGCCGCCTGCGCGGAATCGGACGACGTGCATATGGTCGTGCAACTGTCCGCGCTGGGCGCCGACGCGCAGGCCGACACCGCGTACCACCTGTCGAAGAAGGCCGCCGACGACTATCTCGCCACGCTGCCGGTCCGCGCCGTCATCGTGCAGCCGTCGCTCGTGTACGGCACGGGCGGCGCCAGCGCGCGCGTGTTCAAGGCGATGGCGTCGCTGCCGTTCGTGGCGCGCCTGGGCGATTCGCCGCAGCTGGTGCAGCCGATCCATGTCGACGACGTCGTCGCCGCCATCGCGACCCTGCTGCGCCAGCGGCTGCATGCGGACAAGGCCGATGGCGGGACCGTGCGCCGCATCGCCCTCGTCGGCCCGCAGGCGCTGCCCTTCGTCGACTACCTCGCCGCCCTGCGCCGCGCGCTGGGGATGAACCGGCTGCGCGTGCTGCCGCTGCCGGGAAGCGTCGCGCGCCTGCTCGCGCGCGTAGGCGCCTGGCTGCCCGGCGCCCTGCTCGATCCGGACGCGCTGCGCATGCTCGACCGGGGTAGCACGGCCGATCCCGGCCCCACGATGCGCCTGCTGGGACGCCCGCCCCGCCCCATCGCCTCGTTCGTCGTCGATCCGGACGCCGAACGGGCGCGCGCGAAACTGGACTGGCTGCTGCCCGTGCTGCGGCTGGCCATCGCCTTCGTGTGGATCGCCACCGCCATCGTCTCGGCGTTCGTGTACCCGCTTGGGGCCAGCTACGACCTGCTCGCGCGCACCGGCATCCCGCCGCACCTGCGGCCGTTGATGCTGTACGGCGCGGCGCTGTTCGACCTTGTGATGGGAGTTTGCACGCTGTTCCTGCGCCGGCGCCGCTGGCTGTGGCGCTTGCAGTTCGCGCTGATCGGCTTTTATACGATCGTGATCGCGTGGCGGCTGCCCGAATTCCTGGTCCACCCGTACGGCCCGTTGACGAAGAACGTGCCGATGCTGGCCGCGATCTGGCTGTTGTACGAACTCGAAAAAGAGGAAGCTTGATGGATTACCTTGTCGTGAAATGGCTGCACATCCTGTCGTCGACCTTCCTGTTCGGCACGGGCCTCGGGTCGGCCTGGTACATGTTGTTCGCGAACGTGAGCCGCGACGTGCGCGCGATCGCCGTCGTCAGCAGATACGTCGTGATCGCGGACTGGCTGTTCACGGCGACGACGGCCGTCATCCAGCCCGCCACGGGTTTCTACATGGCGCACCTGGCCGGCTATCCGCTGCACAGCCGCTGGATCATGTGGTCGGTGACGCTGTACGTGATGGCGGGCGCCTGCTGGCTGCCCGTCGTGTGGCTGCAGATGCGCCTGCGCGACCTGGCGGCGAGCGCCGCGCGCGACGGCACGCCGCTGCCGCCGCGCTACTGGACCTATTTCCGCACTTGGGTGGCGCTCGGCGTGCCCGCGTTCATCGCGTTCGTCTTCATCTTCTGGTTCATGGTGGCCAAGCCGATTTAGAATTATTTCTTCGCCGCCCAGCGGCACTATCTACAAAGGCTGCATGATGATTCGTCTCGGTCTCGCCCTCCTGTTCGCATCCGGCGCCGTCTGCGCCGCACCCGCCTGGGTCGCGCGCAGCGACGCCTACACCCGGCCGGTATTGCAGGACACCGGTAAATACCAGCCGGAGGAATCCACGGAGCTGGGCGACGAAAGCTTCGACACCCAGGTCGCCGACTTCAAGCCGCACGTCTACGAGCGCGCGCTGGCCGACACGGAAAAACGCCTGGCCGATCTGCGCCGCGAACGCGCGCAAGAAAAGGACGTGAAGGTGCGCCAGGATCTCGACATCCTGATCGACTCGCGCGAAAAAGCCATCGCCACCATGAAGCTCGAGCACCGCTACCTGCTCGATTACACCAACGTCGGCGAACTGGTGTACGGCGGCCTGCGCGCCCTGCTCGACCCGCGTAACAAGCCGGCGCGCCAGAAGCTGGCCCTGGTGCGCCTGAAGCGCTACGCCGGCCGGGAAGCGGGCTACACGCCGATCGCGACGCTCGTGCGCGCCCGCGGCGAGGAACGGCTCGCCGACAAATCGCTGATCGGCCCGTACGTGCGCGAAGTCGAGGAAGGCCTGAACAACAACGCGACCTACATGAACGGCATCGCGGACTTATTCAAGAAGGCCCACGTCACCGGCTGGGAAAGCGACTTCGCCGCGCTCAAGGCCCAGGTCAAGGACTACGACGACTGGGTCCGCACCCGCATCCTGCCGCGCACGCGCAAGGAAGTGCGCCTGCCGGAAGCGATCTACGTGAACCGCCTGGCCAACGTCGGCGTCGACATCGCGCCCGAGCAGATGATCGAGCGCGCCGGCTTCGACTTCCAGGAAGTGCGCGACGAGATGCAGGTCGTGGCCAATACCATCGCCGCGCGCAACCACCTGCCGTCGTCCGACTACCACGACGTGATCCGCGAACTGAAAAAGACGTCGATCGCGCCCGACCAGCTGCTGCCCTACTACCGCGAGCGCCTGAAGGATATCGAAGGCATCATCCGCGCGCACGACCTCGTGACCTTGCCGGCGCGCGAAGCCAACATCCGCACGGCCACGCCGGCCGAATCGGCGCAGACGCCGGCGCCGTTCATGAACCCGCCGCGCCTGATCGGCAACACGGGAGAATACGGCGAATTCGTGATCCCGCTGGGGAACCCGAACGCGAAGTCGAAGGAGAAAATGAACGACTTCGACTTCGCCGCCGCGTCCTGGGGCGTGACCGCGCACGAGGCGCGTCCGGGCCACGAGCTGCAGTTCGCGTCGATGGTGGAGCAAGGCATGTCGGTGGCGCGCGCCCGCTTCGCCTTCAACAGCACCAACGTCGAGGGCTGGGGCCTGTATTCGGAGGCGACGATCCTGCCCTACATGCCGCCGGAAGGCCAGCTCGTGGCGCTGCAATTGCGCCTGCTGCGCATGGCCCGCGCCATGCTCGACCCGCTGATCAACCTGGGACGCATGACGCCGGAACAGGGCAAGCAATTCCTGATGAAGGAGGTGATGCTGTCCGAACCGTTCGCGCAATCGGAAGTCGACCGCTATTCGTACCGCATGCCGGGCCAGGCGACCGCGTACTACTACGGCTACGTGAAGCTGCGCGCGCTGAAGACGCTGGCCGAGATCGCGCTGGGCGACCGCTTCAACCTGAAAGCCTTCAACGACTTCATCATCGCCCAAGGCATCCTGCCGCCCGCGCTGATGAAACAGGCGGTGCTGGAGGAATTCATTCCGGCGCAGCAGGGCAAAATCGCGGCCAAGTAAGCCTGCGGCGGTTTTTCATGGGTGCGCCGCCTCATCGCAGGTTGCGGCGACAATAACGTCCCGCCCTTCGTGGGCGGCCGTTCAACCGATGGAGGACAGCGATGCGGGCTTACCAGATCTTACCCGGCGATGGCATCGACGGGCTGCAATGCGTGGATTTTCCTCACCGTGAGCTGGGCAACGGCGAAGTGCGCATCCGCGTGCATGCCGTCTCGCTGAACTACCGCGACCTGATGGTCGCCGGCGGCAACTACCTCGTCACCGTCGACGACCCCATCATCCCCTGCTCGGACGGCGCCGGCGAAGTCGTCGCGACCGGCCCCGGCGTCACGCGCGTGCAGATCGGCGACCGCGTCACGGCCTCGTTCTTCCCGTACTGGCACGACGGCCCGACCGGTCCCGACAAGATCCGCCATTCGCTGGGCGGCGACGTCGACGGCATGCTGGCGGAAGAAGTCGTGCTGGACCAGGAGGCCCTGGTGAAAATTCCGGCGAAGATGAGCTTCGTCGACGCGGCCACGCTGCCCTGCGCCGGCGTGACGGCGTGGAATGCCATCTTCGAGTCCAGCAACGGCGTCAAGCCGGGCGACACGGTGCTGCTGCTGGGGACGGGCGGCGTCAGCATCCTCGGCCTGCAGCTCGCGCACGCGGCGGGGCTGAACGCGATCGTCACCTCGTCCAGCGACGCCAAGCTGCAGCGCGCCAGGGAGCTCGGCGCGCGCCACGTCATCAACTACCGCACGACGCCGGAATGGCAGGAAGAGGTGCTGCGCGTGACGAACGGCGCGGGCGCGGACGTGGTGCTGGAAGTGGGCGGCCAGGAGACCGTGAACCGCTCGATCGCGTCCGCCGCGATGGGCGGCACCATCGCGGTCATCGGCGGCGTCAGCGGCTTCGGGGGCGAGGTCAACCCGGCGACCCTGCTGGCCGGCGCCAAGCGGCTCGTCGGCATCTTCGTCGGCAGCCGCGCGATGCTGGAAAAGGTGGTGCGCTTTGCCGACGCGACCGGGCTGCAGCCGGTCGTCGACCGCGTGTTCACGTTCGACCAGGCGCGCGAGGCGTACCGGCACATGGCGTCCGGGTCGCATTTCGGCAAGGTCGTGATCGCGGTGACGTGACGCTTCAAGGCCGCTGGATGGGGATCAGCTCGATCTCGAACAGCTTCGGCCACAGCTTGCCCGTCACGTACAGGCGATGGTGCTTCGGTTCGTACGCGATGCCGTTCAGGACCGCGTCCGGATCCGTCGTCCCGCGCTGGTCCGGCGGCAGCAGGCCCGTGCAATCGATCCAGCCGACGACGTTGCCGGTCTGCGGATCGATGCGCGCGATGACGTCCGTGCCCCAGACGTTGGCGAAGATCTGGCCGTCGACGATCTCCAGTTCGTTGAGCCGGATGAGCGGCTTGCCGTCGGCCGTCACGTGGATGCGGCGCTGCTCGTCCAGCGTCTTCGGGTCGAGGACGCGGATCTCGGCCGAGCCGTCGCTCATGTAGACGTGGTGCGCGTCGCTGGCCAGGCCCCAGCCTTCGCCCTTGTAGTTGAAGCGGCCCTTCAGGGCAAAGGTCTTCGCGTCGAACAGAAAGCCGACGTTCGACTGCCACGTCAGGTTGACGATGGTGTCGCCGACGGCCGTGGAACCTTCGCCGAAGTACTCGTCCGCCAGGTCTTTCTTTTGCAGGACCTTGCCCGTCTTGAGGTCGACCTTGCGCAGCGACGAGCGCCCTTTCTGGCCCGTGGTTTCGTACAGCTGGCCGTCCTTGAAGAACAGGCCTTGCGTGAACGCCTGCGGATCGTGCGGATAGGTGTTCTTGACGAAGAAACCGTACAAGGGGATGGCGGCGTGGGCGGCGCCGACGGACGCTGCGGCGACGAGCGCGAGGGAAGCAAGGATTTTCATGGGACTCCACGGTGCACGATAGTTATGCAGGATGGTAACGCAGCCGGGCCCGCGCGGTTGACACAACCGGTGGTAAGCTGGCGCCATGCAAAGAACGACCATCACCTATCTGCACCTGCCGCCCGACGCCGACCTCCCCGACCTGGGCAGCCGCCCACCGTTCCTCGCCATCGTGCTGGCCGAGGACGAGGTCGCGGAAATGTGGTTGTGGGACGTGGCGCGCTGGCTCGTCGCGTCCGGCGCGCGCTATGTGCAGGCCTGGGGCAAGGATGCCGAGGCCTGGCTTGACGCGGTCGACGACGCGGCGCTGGAAGCCGTCGACTACGAGGACGTACCCGACGAGAACCGGGTCTTGAGCGCCGCGCACGATCCCGCCGACGAGGACATCGAGGAAGTGTTCTGGTTCGCCAAACACCGCGCCGCGCATCCCGTGCTCCCCCTCGACGCGGTGCTCATCGTGCATATCGCCCAGGCGCCGCGCAAGGAAGAGATCGAAACGGCGTACGCGGACGCGTAAATCACGTTCAGCGCGCCCGCGCCAGCTCCTCGCCCAGCACACGCACCAGCTCCGCCGCCGGCAGCGCGCGCGCCAGCGGAAAACCCTGGCCGGCCCAGTTGACCGTGAAATCGTGGTTGCCGGCTTTGGTCGCCGCCGCGTTCAGCGCCTTCACGGCATCGTAGGCGATCGGATAATCGGGCAGCGGCGGATGGCCGGGCGCGCCGATCTCGCTGAACAGGCGGTTCACGAGGCCGCGGGCGGGACGCCCGGACACGACGTCCGTCACGGCCGAGATCACGCCCTCCCCCGCCTGCATCAGCGCGCGGTGGTGCGGCGTCGCCGACGATTCCGGGCACAGGATGAACCCGGTGCCCATCTGGACGGCGCTCGCGCCCAGGCGCAGCGCGGCCGCGATGCCGTTGCCGTTCATGACGCCGCCGGCCGCGATCACCGGAATGCGGACGGCGCCGGCCACCAGTTCCGTCAGCGCGAACGTGCCGATGGCCGGATCGCCGCGCTCGGGATCGAACAGCCCGCGGTGGCCGCCGGCCTCGTAGCCCTGCGCGACGACGGCGTCGATGCCGGCCGCCTCCACCTGGCGCGCTTCCGCCACGGACGTCGCGCTGGCCAGCAGCACGATGCCGGCATCCTTCAATGCCTCGATGCGGCGCGCGTCCGGCAGGCCGAAGTGAAAGCTGACGACGGCCGGCCGCGCCTCCAGCAGCACGGCCAGCATGGGATCGTCGTCCACGAAGCTGCGATAGATCTCGTGCAGGGCGGCCGGCGGCCGGGCGCCGTTGGCGGCGAAATGCGGCGACAAATAATCGAGCCAGGCCGCCTCGCGCGCGGCGTCGGCCTGCGCGGGTCGGTGGCAGAACACGTTGACGTTGAACGGCCGGTCGGTCAGGCGGCGCACGTCGGCGATGGCGGCGCGGCCCTGCTCGGCGTTGCCGGCGCCGACCGAGATCGAGCCGAGCGCGCCCGCGCCGGACACGGCCGCGGCCAGCGCCGCCGTCGAGACGCCGGCCATCGGCGCCTGGATGACGGGCAGGTCGATGCGCAGCATGGACAGCAAGTCTGGTTTCATGGTGGTCTCCAACTCTGGTCGCAGTCCGACGAGTATAGCGCCGCCGGAGACTTAAACGATATAAACCGTTTCCGCTTGCCGTATTGACGGACCGCTCCGGCGTTTTTGCGTTAGGATGCACGCTGCCCGCCCGCGGGCTTGCGGGTTATCGTTTGGCAACGGAAGGAAAGGCAATGGACAGTATCGACCTCGAAGTGCTGCACGCCTGCGACCAGTGGCTGCGCGCCGGCTGGCGCTGCGAGTACGTGACGGTCGTGCGGACGTGGGGATCGAGCCCGCGGCCGGAAGGCGCCACGATGGCGATCCGCGCGGACGGCGTCGTCGTCGGCTCGGTCTCCGGCGGCTGCATCGAGGACGACCTGATCGCCGCCGTGCGCGAACGCGGCATCGTGCGCACGGCGCCGGAAGTCGTCACCTACGGCATCTCGGCCGACGAGGCGCACCGCTTCGGCCTGCCCTGCGGCGGCACGATCCAGCTCGTCGTCGAGCCGCTCGGCCCGCACAGCCGCATGGACGAATTGCTGGCCCTCGCCCAGCGCCGCGTGCTGACGCGGCGCACGCTGGATCTCGCCTCCGGCGCGGTCGAACTGGCGCCGGGCAAGGCCGACGAGCAGCTGCGCATGGACGGCGCCACGCTCGTCACGATCCACGGCCCGCGCCTGCGCATGCTGATCATCGGCGCCGGCCAGCTGTCGCAATTCCTGGCGCAGATCGCCGTCGGCCTCGAATACCAGGTGACCGTGTGCGACCCGAGAGAAGAATACCGCGCCAGCTGGAGCCTGACCGGCGTGGACGTCGTGCACGCGATGCCGGACGACGTCGTGCTGGACATGAAGCTGGACAGCCGCAGCGCCGTCATCGCCCTCACCCACGACCCCAAGCTGGACGACCTCGCGCTGATGGAAGCGCTCAGGACGGACGCCTTCTACGTCGGCGCCATCGGCTCGCGCGCCAACAACGCGCGGCGGCGCGAGCGCCTGCGCGAATTCGACCTCAGCGAGGCGCACATCGCGAAGCTGCACGGCCCCATCGGCCTGTACATCGGCAGCAAGACGCCGTACGAGATCGCCGTCTCCATCCTCGCCGAGCTGACCGCCGTGAAAAACGGCGTGCCGCTGCCGGCGCAGATGTCGGTCGAACACGGCAAGGCCCTCGCGGCCTAGCGCTCGAACAGCAGCAGCGCCGCCAGCACGAGCATCGTTGCCCCTGTAAAAGCTTCCACGGCGCGCCAGACGGCAGGCCGCGCCAGCACGAACGCGCAGCGGCGCGCGCCCAGTCCCAGCGCGGAAAACCACAAGAGCGACGCCGTCATCGCACCGGCCGCGAACGACACCCGGTGGCCGGCCGCGAGGCTGCTGCCGACCGCACCCAGGAGCACGACCGTGTCCAGGTAGACGTGCGGATTCAGCAGCGACATCGCCAGCACGATGCCCAGCGCGCGCGCCGCGGTGATGGCGGCCTGGCCGGCGCCCGCGTCCGGCGCCGCCGCCCCGCGCCAGCAGCTTGACAGGCAGCGCACGCCGTACCACAGCAGAAAGGCGGCGCCGCCCCAGCGGGCCGCCAGCAGCAGCGCGGGCGAATGTTCGATCAACGCGCCGAAGCCGGACATGCCCAGCGCGATGAGGACGACGTCAATGAGGATGCAGCAAGCGACCGTCAGGACGACGTGACGGCCTGCGACGCCGGTGCGGATCACGTGGGCATTCTGGGCGCCGATCGGCATGATCAGGCTGGCACCCATGCCGAGGCCTTGCAAAAAAACGGGTTGCGAAAACATGGACGGCTCCTGTTGTTATTGCGTAATTGCGGAGCAGCATGCCTGCCGGACGGCGCTTCATCAATTATATTAATGACTTCTAAAGTTAATTAAATTTGGCTAATTAATGACCATCGATCCGCGCCGCAGCGAGGCGTTCGTCGCCGCCGTCGACAGCGGCAGCCTGGAGCAGGCCGCCGTCCTGCTGAACGTGACGCCGTCCGCCATCTCCCAGCGCATCGCCGCGCTGGAGCACGACCTGGGCACGCCGCTGCTCGTGCGCGCCCGTCCCTGCCGGCCGACGGCGCCCGGCATGCGGCTGCTGCAATTCCTGCGCCGCCGCGCGCTGCTGGAAGACGAGTTCTTCGCGGAGCAGCAAAGCGATCCCGGCCCCGTGCGCGTGGCGCTGGCCGTCAACAACGACACCCTCGCCACATGGCTGCTGCCCGTGCTGGCGCCCGTGCTGATCGAGGAAGGCCTGCTCGTGGAATTCGTCACGGGCGACCAGCAACACACGTTCGCGCTGCTGGAACAGGGGCTCGCCCTTGCCTGCGTGTCGGGAGAGACGGAGCCGATGCGCGGCTGCACGGTCAGCCCGCTGGGCGTGATGCGCTACCGCATGGTGGCCGCCCCACAATTCGCCGCGCGCTGGTTCCCCGGCGGGATCACGCGCGAGACCGCGCGGCGCGCGCCAGTGATGGTCTTCGACCGCAACGACCGGTTGCAGACCGCGTTCCTGCTGCAGCACTTCGGTCTGCCGGAAGGGGCGTATCCGTTTCACTACGTGCCGTCCAGCGATCCGTACGTGCAGGCGATCCGCCTGGGCCTCGGCTACGGCCTGCTGCCGCTGGAACAGTGCGCGGACATGCTGGCGGCCGGCGCCCTCGTCGACCTGACGCCGGACCGGTGCGTCGACGTGGCGCTGTACTGGCACGCCTGGCGCATCCAGCCGCCGCGCCTGGAACGCCTCGGCGCGGCGCTCGTCAAGGGCGCGCGTTCCGTGCTGCTGCCGCGATCCTGAACGACGGCGACGGGCACGGATCGGGTGACGGGCGTGGGAAATCTCCCGGAATGAAGGCGCGGCCACGTAAAACTTTGTTACAGGAAAGTGTCAGCCACCCACGGCAAGCCCGCGTTAATATCATAGGCGCCGGGAAAGGCGCACGATGACCCACGGAGATACCATGAAACGCCTGCTTGCCGCCGCCGCCGTGCTGGCCACTCTCACCCATGTCGCCTTCGCCGGCGAAGTCACGCTGTTCGCGGACAGCGATTTCAACGGGCAGCGCGTCACCATCGACCGCGACGCGCCGAACCTGCGCGACTTCGGCTTCAACGACCGCGCGTCGAGCGTCGTCGTCACGTCCGGCAGGTGGTTGCTGTGCGAGCACGCCAACTTCGGCGGTCGCTGCGCGGAGTTCGGTCCGGGCGAATATCGCCAGCTGCCGGGTTTTAACGATGCCGTCTCGTCGGTCCGCCAGATCGGCGGCGGCGGCCATGGGCGCTGGCGCGACCGCGACCATGACCGGGACGACGACCGGGATCATGATCGCGACGGTTGGCGCGGCGGCGACCGCGGCGGCCCGGACGTCCTGATGTTCGCGGGCCCGCGCTTCGAAGGCCAGCAAGTGGAACTGTCGCAGGACGTGCGCTCGCTGAACGACGTCGGCTTCAACGACCGCGCCACCTCGATCGTCATCCGCGAAGGCCGCTGGGAATTCTGCGAACACGCCGACTTCCGCGGCGAGTGCATCGTCCTGGGCCCGGGCCGCTACGACTTCCTCGACCGCATGAACAACCGCATCTCATCGATGCGCCGGCTGCGCTGAAAATTCGGGGTCAGGCTGCGGGCATGGCTTCCAGCTTGCGCGCTGCAGCGAGAAGGCCGCCTAGAATCTTGTCTGCGACTTTTTCCGAGAATCCAGCAGGCAGCGAGCCGCGGACCTTTTCCACCACGGCGGGCGTGCGGGCAATGAAATCGAGCAGTAGCGGCTCAGCATTCGCGCCGTAGCCGACCTCCTTCGCCGTGCTGTTGAAGTGTCGACGCTGGATGCCGTGCGCCAGATAGTGCCGGTTGTTTCCCAGTAGCGCCATCGCCATTTTGAGCTTACGTTCCGCCCATTGGTTCGGCCCGTTGCCGATGACAGGATAGGCGGACATGACATCATAGATGGGTGTCAGCTTGAAACGCCCCGTGCCGGCGAGTAGTTGAATGCTGAAGTTTTTGGCGTGGCCATCAGGAGCGCGCAGCATCCAGAAGAGCAGTTGCGAGGCCATGAGCGTATGCATGTCGGCTTCGGTCTGCTGCGATTGCTGCAACAGGGTGAACATCGCCTTCAAGCCAGGCCCGCCGTCACTTTCATATTTCAGTAATGGCGAGGTTCCAGTTGCCTGACAAAAGTCCTCCTGAACGAGCCGCAATAGCCGGTTACCGTTTTTCGATCGCACCCGGTCGAAACGTTCGACGACGAGCACTCGTTGGGAACCAAATGTCGCAATTTCGGCATTCGCCGTGGGTAGTCCGTATTCCTTGAATAGACGTAGGCAAAGCCACTCGTTATCGACCGAGGTGGTGAAGTCGGCCCTTTTTCCGCCTGCCAGTCCGATTGGGAGCTTGAAGATGTGCGTTGTCGGCGTAGCGCCACGCGGCTTCATCCACTGGCCATCCCACCACAGAAAGGCGTCTTTCTCTTGCGCGCCGGCCAGCGAAATTCGGAAGTCGTCGTCGGGGTCTTCCGGAGCACCGTGCCGTTCCGAGTTGACGACTTCAAGCAGGTGCCGCTCGATCGCCTCCTCATCGACAGCGATGCCGTCGACCTGTGCATGTCCTTCGGGTTCAACGCCTTCCGGCAGGAGCTGCAAGGCGCCGACGCAATCCCGACCAATGGCCTTCAGAAGGTCGAATGGTTCAAGAGAACCTGTCTTAAACCGAGCCGCGACACGTTTGAGAATGACGTCGCTGTCCGGCAGTAAGCCCGTGAAATAGTTCGAGACATTGACGCCTTTGAGCGGCTCGTTATGAATATTAAACGGTAACGACAGCGAAATCGGGCGTCCGAGTTTTGAGCCGCACCAGGCGTCGTCGTACACCAACTCCGAGTCTCCGCTCGCCTTGACCGTCCAACGGCCGACGTAATCCCCGTTGGCCCAGAGATGGAGAGTCTGGCTGTGCGAACGACGACCCACGATTACCACTCCGCCGAGCTGCTGTCCGCAGAAGTATCCTTCACGCCCAGGCGCAGCTCCAGCTCGAGTGCCGAACACCAGCTGAGCAGCTGCCTGATGCTGATTTCGTCGGGGTGTTTCTCCAAATGAGAGATACGATTCTGGCTCAAGCCGACGCGGCTCCCCACTGCGGCTTGCGTTAACTTGTGCCGCTTGCGGGTCGATACGAGCAGCTGACCGAGCTGTGGCGCGGTGACGAGAAGATGAGCAGTGGGTGCGAAAGGCATCTTTGAAATACCCGTAATTCAGATAAAAACATTTTAGCTGGAATTCGGATAAAGTCAATATATCTGAAGATCGGATAAACAAATTATATCCGAATACAGGATAATTCGACCGTCGCGTAGTTGAGAGCAAGGTGCGCCGACACCTCCTCCCAACAGAAAGTGGGATGCCGGGATTTCCTGACAGCCGCGAAATCAAATAAGCAAGGCCACTGCTTTTACTTGAGCCCAGACTTGATGACCTATCCGAATGTCGAGCGCTTTGCGGGAGCGTTCGGTGATGCGGGCAAGAAGCGGCGTCGTACCAAGGCGAAGCTGCACCAATACCTGAGCTGTACGATCGGTCGGGACAATGGCTGTGACGGTACCCCGGAAGAGGTTGAGAATGCTGGTTGCCTGGGGCTCCGCGAGCGCAAGGCTGACATCACGAGCATGGATTCGACAACGTAGCCGATGGCCGACCGGCTCCGGACGTCCGGCAACGTAAATCACGCCGCCGGCAAATTCGAGTCTCGTCAGGTCATCTGCTTCGTGTGCAGCAATCGTCGTCTCGATGACGACACCGGCATCGTCAGCAAACGCGTGCGGCAGGTCAGCGCGTGCAAGCGTTTCGGTCAGCGGTCCGCTGGCTACGGCCCGACCCGCATCAAGGAGCACAAGATGGTCGGCCAGGCGGGCCACTTCGTCCGGGGAGTGGCTGACATAGATGATGGGAATCGAAAGCTCATCGCGCAGCCGCTCCAGGTATGGCAGGATTTCCTGCTTGCGCTTAATGTCGAGCGCCGCCAGTGGCTCGTCCATGAGCAGCAGTTGTGGCGCCGTCAAGAGGGCCCGGGCAATCGCCACACGTTGGCGTTCACCACCTGAAAGACCTGCCGGCCGACGGTTCAACAGGCCACTGATACCCAACAGTTCGCTTATATCATCCGGTTTGAACTTGCGCGCAGACGCGGGAACACGTTTGTACCCGAAGAGGAGATTGCCTTCGACTGTCAGGTGCTCGAACAGGCTTGATTCCTGAAATACATAGCCTAGAGAGCGTTGGTGGGTTGGCACGAAGATGCCTCCGGCATCGTCCTGCCATACAGTATCTCCAAGCGCAAAATAGCCGCCAGGAGCGCGCTCGAGACCCGCCATCGCTCTAAGAACCGTAGTCTTGCCTGACCCTGAGTGACCGAACAATGCGGTGACGCCTCGACTGGGTAATGTGAGGTCTACGTTGAGATGAAACTTAGCGCGGTCGATACAAAAGGTTGCGCGAATCTGACTCATGCTTCGCGTCCTTTGACTGTTTGAGGCGTAAAGGTATAAAGGGTCAGCAGAATGAGAAAACTGAAGAGCAACATGCATCCGGCCAACCAGTGAGCTTGTGCGTATTCCAACGCGTCCACATGGTCGTAAATCTGGACTGAAACCACCCGGGTCTTGTCGGGGATATTACCGCCAATCATTAGTACAACTCCAAATTCCCCAACGGTATGAGCGAAGGCGAGGATGGCGCCGGTGAGAAATCCCGGCTTGGCGAGCGGTACGACGACCGACCAGAAGGTTGTCCAAGGGCCGGTTCGAAGGGTCGCAGCGACCTCGAGAGGACGGTCACCGATACCTTCGAAAGCGGTCCGTAACGGTTGCACCATGAACGGAATCGAGTAGAAGACAGAGGCAATGACCAGCCCAGGAAAGGTGAACGGCAAGTATCCTAGACCCAACGCGTCAGTAAGTTTGCCTGCCGGTCCATTTGGGCCCAGCAACAGGAGAAGGTAGAACCCCAGTACGGTTGGAGGGAGCACAAGTGGAAGCGCAACGATGGCCCCGAAGACGCCTTTCAATCTCGAGCGTGTCCTGGCCAACCACCAAGCGATGGGGGTGCCGACAAGCAGAAGTATCACTGTGACAAGACTGGCGAGTTTGAGGGTCAGCCAGATGGCACCGAAGTCACTTGCATCCATGAGTCGTAAGGTGGGATAAGATCCGGTTTTTCGTCATCTCGAAAAAACAATGACTTAGCTTGTCCATGTCGGCTGATCACGGTGGGGGCAGCACGAGGGGCAGGGCGGCGACAGCCCCCAGGGTCGGCGGCGTCCAACGTCACAGCGCGTAGCCGTACGAGCGGATGATGTCCCTGGCCTTGTCCGACTTGAGGTAGTCCGCCAGCGCCCTGGCGGCCGGATTGGCGCCGCCCTTGGCGAGGATGACGACGTCCTGGCGGATCGGGCCATGCAGCGTATCCGGCACGATCCAGCCCGAGCCCGACGTGAACTTGCCGTCGCGGACCACCTGCGACAGCGCGACGAAGCCCAGCGGCGCATTGCCCGTGCTGACGAACTGGTAGGTCTGGGCGATGTTCTCGCCCTGGACGAGCTTGTCCCGCAGGCGGCCGACCAGGTGCAGCCGGGTCAAGGTCTCGACGGCGGCCGCGCCGTACGGGGCCGTCTTGGGATTGGCGATCGCCAGGTGGGCAAAGTCTCTCGTCGCCAGGATGTGGCCCTGGCCGTCGACGTAGCCTGCCTGCGCGGACCACAACACCAGCTTGCCGGTCGCATACGTAAAACGGGTGCCGGGCACGGTGCGGTGTTCGGCCTCCAGCTTCGCCGGCGTCTTGTCGTCGGCCGCCAGCAGCACCTCGAATGGCGCGCCGTTGACGACCTGGGCGTAGAACTTGCCGGTGGCGCCGAAGGCCAGCACGGCCTTGTGGCCCGTGTCCTTTTCGAACGCCGCCGCGATCTTTTGCATGGGCGCCGCGAAGTTGGCGGCCACCGCCACCTGCACGTCGTCGGCCTGGGCGCTGCCCCATGCCACCAGCGCCAACAGGCCGGCAAGATGCTTCATGGTCGACTCCTGTCCATATCGTTATGTAGTAGAGTATATAACGGATCGAACAGGAGAAACAGTGATAGAAGAAAACGCAAGCTTCGGGCTGCAGGGATCCGTCTGGATGACGGTCGGCGATGAAAAATTCGGCGGCCCGGGGCGGGTCGAGCTGCTGGCCGCGATTGCGAGCACGGGATCGATCAGCCAGGCCGCGAAAGCCCTCGGCATCAGCTACAAGGGGGCGTGGGACGCGATCGACGCGATGAACAACCTGGCCGGCGAAACGCTGGTGGAACGCGTCACCGGCGGCAAGGGCGGCGGCGGCACGCGCCTGACGGCGCGCGGCGCGCAATTGATCAGGAACTTTCGCGCGATCGAACAACTCCACCGGCAATTCGTGGCGCAACTCAACGAGCAGGCCGGCAATCTGTCCGCCGACCTCACCCTGATCGGCAGACTGAACATGAAAACCAGCGCACGCAACCAATTCTTCGGCACGGTGTCCCGCGTCCAGCCCGGCGCCGTCAACGACGAAGTCGACATCGACATTGCCGGCGGCCACAAGATCGTCGCCATCGTCACGCGCGAGAGCACGGACAGCCTCGGGCTCGCGCCGGGCGCCCAGGCGTTCGTCCTGATCAAGGCCTCGTCCATCATCCTCATGACGGCAGCGGACGGCGCCCGCTTCTCGGCCCGCAATCGCCTCGAGGGAACGGTCGCGCGCCTGACGCCGGGGGCCGTGAACACCGAGGTCGTCCTCGACCTGGCGGGCGGCGGCACCATCGCCGCCATCATCACCAACGAGAGCGCGCGGGCGCTCGAGCTGGCCGAGGGGAAGACGGCCACGGCCATGTTCAAGGCGTCCAGCGTGATCGTCGGCGTGCCGGCGTAAGGTAGGAACATTACAAGTGCAGGCTCGTCCGCCATGCATCCCGGGTACATTTAGGATGGGTCAAATCCATCGCATTCTCTTCCGCGCAAGATCGGCAGACAGCGCGCTGCCTTCGAACGTTTACCGGAGAATGGAAAATGGAAAAGTTCTGTAAATTCCTGGCCTGTGTCGCGGGTTTCCTGACCTTGACGGCGGTATCCCCGGCATGGGCGGGCGACTTCTACCATCAACGCAACCTGGTATCGGACAGCGCCGCCGTGCCGGCGGAGCAACGCGATCCCAACCTCGTGAATGCCTGGGGCCTGGCATTCAATCCGTACGGCGTGGCCTGGGTCGCCGACAACCACACGGGCCTCGCGACCCTGTACAACGGCAACGGCAATCCGCAGCGCCTCGTCGTCACCGTCCCCGGTGCGGCAGGCGCCACCGGCAGCCCCACGGGCACCGCGTTCTACGGCGGATCCGGCTTCGTCGTCGCCAAGGGTGCCGCGTCCGGTCCCAGCCGCTTCCTGTTCGCGAGCGAGGACGGCGGCATCGCCGGCTGGGCGCCCAACGTCGATGCGACGCACGCCATCCGCGTGGTCGACAACGGCGCGCGCAATGCCGTCTACAAGGGCATCGCCCTCAGCGGCAACGGCCGCGGCACGCTGCTGTACGCCACCGACTTCCACAACGGCAAGATCGATGTGTACGACAGCAATTTCAAGCCCGTCTATTTGTCCGGCCATTTCCACGATCCCCAGCTGCCGGCCGGCTTTGCACCGTTCGGCATCCAGAACGTGGGCGGCGATCTTTACGTCACCTATGCCAAGCAGGATGCGGAACGCATGGATGACGTGCCGGGCCGGGGCCTGGGCTTCGTCGACGTGTTCGACCCGGACGGCCACCTGCTGCGCCGCCTCGTCACCGGCGGCGCGCTCAATGCGCCCTGGGGCGTCGCGCTGGCCCCCGCCAGTTTCGGCCGCTTCGGCAACCGCCTGCTGATCGGAAACTTCGGCGACGGCCTGATCAACGCCTACGACCCCGCCACCGGCACATGGCTGGGCCGCCTGAAGGCGCCGCGCGGCAAGGCGATCCACATCGATGGCTTATGGGGCATCGCGTTCGGCAACGGCGTCAATGATCAACCGATCGACACCCTGTTCTTCGCCGCCGGCCCGAACGACGAAAACCACGGGCTGTATGGCCGGATCGACGTGGCGCCCGGCGACGAGCACGACGACACGCCGGACACGCAGTAGGGCACGCGCGGATGGCGTGCCGCCGTGCGCGTTCCATCTGAGTAAATCGCGCACATTCCGGGGCCAAAGACCCGCATAATCCGGCTGTGATGACGACAGACGGACGGTAATGAGCGACTTTTTGCCCAAGGAATGCGATATCGTGATGGAAGGCGGGGTGACCTCCGGCGTGGTCTACCCCGCGTTCGTGGCACGGCTGGCCGAGCGTTTTACCCTGCGCTCGATCGGCGGCACCAGCGTCGGTGCGGTGGCGGCGATCGCCGCCGCCGCGGCCCAGTTCAAGCGCAACCGCGTGCGCAAGGACGGGCAAGGCGTCGACGACGGCTTTCACCAGCTTGCCCGGCTGCCGGGGCAGTTGCAGGAAAGCGTCGACGGCCGCACCCGGCTGTTCTCGCTGTTCCAGCCCTGCGCCGCGCTGCGGCCGCATTTCCGCGTGATCGCGGCGGCCCTCAACGAGACGAGCAAGACGAAGGCGGCCGGCTATCTGTCCGTCGCCATGGTGCGGCATTTTCCGCTGGGCGCCATGCTCGGCGCGGGCATGTGGCTGCTGGGCTTCCTGATCAGCAGCAGCCTGCTGAGCGGGCACTGGGCGCGCGTGCCCCTGGTCGGCATCGCCAGCGCCTTGTGGTTCGGGCTGTGCATGTTCGTGGGCGCGCTGGGCGGGGCGCTGCTGCAGGCCACGCTGACGGCCTGGCGCGGGCTGCGCGCCAACCGCTGCGGCATCTGCTCCGGCCTGCGCACGGATGCGGACAATCCGCCCGCGCTGACGGAATGGCTGCACGCGCTCGTGCAGGACATCGCCGGCCTGCCGCCGGATGCGCCGCTGACGTTCGGCCAGCTGCGCACGTCCGAGCCCCCGATCGAGCTGGCGCTGATGACGACGGGCCTGTCCGAGCTGCGCGCGCACCGCCTGCCGCATTCGAGCGCCGACCTCGTGTTCCGCGCGTCCGAACTGTCCGCGCTGTTCCCGCCCGCGATCGTCGACTGGATGAAGGCGCGTTCGCGCCACACGCGCCACGGCGCGCGCACGGTGGCGCTGTTGGCACGCATGAACGCCGCCGGCGAGGATTATTACTTCATGCCGGATCCGGACGACCTGCCGCTCGTCGTCGCGGCGCGCATGAGCCTCAGTTTTCCCGTGCTGCTGCAAGCCGTGCCGCTGTTCCGCCTGCGCGCGCTGCCCGTGCATGCGGACGGCGTCGACCTGCTGCGCGTGTGGTTCTCGGACGGCGGCTTGACCAGCAATTTCCCGATCCATTTTTTCGACGACATCCTGCCGACCCGCCCGACCTTCGGCGTCACCTTGCAGGGCGACCTGGAAGAGAGCGATCCGTTCGCCGCGCGCGTATCGCTCCCGTCGAACAACAACACCGGCGTGACGGCGGCGTACATGCCGGTCGACGAGGGCGACGGGCGGCCCTCGCTGCCGCGCTTCACGAGCGCCCTGCTGCGCACGATCCGCACCTGGCGCGACGAAGCGCTGAAACGCACGCCGGGCTACCGCGACCGCGTCGTGCAGATCCGCCACACGAAGCGGGAAGGGGGCCTGAACCTGAACATGACGCGCGCCGCCATCGACGTGATGAGCCGCAGCGGCGACGAGGCGGCGCGCCAGGTCATCGAACGTTTCCTGGATCCCGTCGCAAAGGACAACGGCTGGCTGAACCACCGCTGGGTACGCATGCGCAGCACGGCCGCCGTCCTGCAGGAGACGTTCGCGCCCCTGGCCGAAGCGTGGCACGACGCGCACCTGGTGCCGTCGTACGAAGCGCTGTGGATGGCGCACGGCGTCGATGCCTTGCCGGCCTACCAGCTCAGCAAGACGAACCGCACCGCGGGCTTCGCGCTGTGGGAACGCATCGTGACGCTGCCGCAGCAGGTGGCGCCGGCGGAACTGTCGGCCCACGCGCCGCGGCCGCAGCCGGAACTCGTGATCGCGCCGCGCATGAACTAGCCGCCGCGCGGGAGATTTGCAAGCGCGTATGTCGAGACGCGCGGCGGACACAATCGGACATCGTCCCGTGCGCGCGAGCGGCTACAGTGAGCGCATCGTCATCGACCGGACGCACGCCATGACTATTCTCCGCACGGTTCTCCCGCTCGCCATCGCCACGCTCCTCGCGCCGCTGCCCGCGGCGGCGCAACGCGTGGATGTCTGCGCGCTCGTCTCCTGCAGCGCCAGCGGCCAGCGCGCGGCCGTGCTCGACGATTCCACTCCTGCGCGGCCCGCGGCGCGGTCGTCCACACCGGCGCGCCGCGAAGAACCGGAAGCGGCAACCCGCGATCCGTGGGCGCGGCGCTTCCAGGGACGAGAAACGGAAGACGACGACGTCTGCCTGCTGAACTTCGGCATCGGCGGCCAGCTGGCCAGGAAGGGAGAGATCACCAGCCACGCGCTGGGCCGCACGCAGACGTGGCGCGCGGCGGCCCAGGACGGGCGTTGAGGGATCAAACGGCCGGCCGCACGAGCGCGGCGAGACGACGGCCGGGCACCTCGTTGGCGATGCACAGGATGGGCGCCTGGCGCGTGACCGCGTAATGGGACGCCAGCGCGAGCGCCGTCACGAACGAGACGATGCCGCTGTAGCCGCCCGCCGCGCCCACGCGCACGACGTCCACGCCGGCGCCCTGCTGCCGCAGCCCGCCGGATGCGTACTCCATCAATTCCAGCACGTAGCGCGAACGGTGCCCGGTGTCGGCGACGAGCATGGCCACGCCGGCGGCGGCGACGTCCGCGCGTGCGAGCGCGCGCTCGGCCAGCTCCTTGAGCACCCGCGCGCCGTCGCGCCTGCGCGCATCGATCGGCGCGTCCTCCACGATGGGCGCCAGCAGCGCGCCGGCGCTACCGTCGGTTGACTTGACCAACAACAGGCCGGCGGCGCCTTCGCCCGGCATCATGCCCTGCGGCTGCGTGGCAGTGAACAAGGTCCGGTCGAGCGCCCAGCGCGCGACGGTGTCGGCGCCCACGTGCGACGCGCACGCCACCACCAGCGTGACGCTGGACCCGTCGCCGGCCGCGGCGACATCGGCCAGCCGCGCGATGCCGGCGGCCGGATCGGCATCGACGGCCGCCTGGCCGATCTCGCCCTGCCATCCCGCTTGCGCCGCCGTCTGCCGCAACCACGCGGCGGCCGCGTCGCGCTGCGCGGCCGACCAATCGGCGGGCAGCAGCGGCAAGACCAGGAGCGTGGGCGCGGCTTCGTCGCGCACGATCCACTCGATCGCCGCGCGGCCCGCCAGCTCGGACGCGACGGCAGTCGCCAGGGTCAACGCGCGCCATTGCTCGTCGCCGAACAACGGATCGGCGATGCCATGCGCGGCGAGCCAGTCCGCCACGTCTTCGCGCAGCGCGTCGTCGCGGGCGTCCGGGCAGCGGGCGCACATCACGGGGCCGCCGTCGCCGTCGACGAGTTCATCGTCGAGGTCCGGACGCGCCTTGTTGTCCGCGATGACGGCGGCCAGCTCCTCGGCCGAGTCGCCATGCGGCGAGCGCAGGGCCGTGGCGAGGATCGCGAGGTGTTGCGCCCGCACCGGTTGCGCGGCCGCGCCGGATGGGCGCGCGGACACGGCGGGTGTCGCCGCAGCCGGGGCGGCGGCGCGCCGCGCGATCCAGGCGCGGCCGGCAACACCCGCCAGCAGCAGGGCCGACGGCAGGCCGAACAGCAACGTCATCCATTCGCGCGGAGCGGGCACGCGCGCGCTCACGCGCCACCAGACGAGCGTGCCGCCCCAGCAGGCGACGCAGACACCGGCGGCGATCAGGCCCTGCCTGATCCGGCCGGGCAGTGTATTGGAGGCGGCGAGCGGTTGCGCTGTGAGAGGTGCTGACATGGTCATAAGAAAAGCGAAGGTTGTCGATGGTTGCGCCAGGCAGATTCAGGCGGCAACGGCCAGCAGTTCGAGCTTCAGGCCCGTCATCCCCGACGGCACGTAGATCGCCATCGATTGCGCTTGCAGCATGCGTTCGACCATCTGCCCCTTGGCCTCGAGGATGAAATAGCACGTGTCGGGACGCACCGGCACGGCGGCGGGCAGTTGCGGCGCGTATTGCAGGCGCACGCCGGGCAGGGCGGACAGCACGCATTTCTCGACGTCGTCCGGCGCGCCGACTTTAAAGCGCAGCGGCACGGTGTCGACCAGTTCCAGGGTCGGGATATCGGCCGACACGGCGATATAAAAGGTGGTCTTGTCGTCGATCTTGCCGGAGTCGAGCATGCCGTGGTGGTAGGACGGCCGCACTTCGTTCAGGACGATGGCGAAGTACTTCGACGAGATCACCGTGTCGAGCAAGTCGCGGATGATCTGGAACATCTTGTCGAAGCCGGGGCCGGGTTCGGCGTGTTGGTACACCGGCAGGTCGGACAGCGTCCAGCTGCGGGAAAACGTCATCAGCGCGCCGGCCACGCCCAGCAATTGTTCGTGCAGGCGTTCCGGGTGCAGCTCGGGATGGTGCAGGTAGTGCGACAGCGAGGCGCAGGCGGAACTGGCCGTGTGCAGCAGCCAGAACGACGACATGTCGCCGGACCGAAATTCGATCACGTTGCGGCTCGGCTCGCGGTGGTGGCCGTACAGCGCGCTCACCTTGGCCTGCAGCGCGTCGAGCAGGCGGCGCACCTGCTGGAACAGAGTCGGCGCCGCGCCCACCGACAGGCTGGGCGGCACGAAACCCGGGTCCAGCTCGAACTGGCCGGACGGCGCGCGGCGCAGCCGCAGCAAGGGAAAGCTGAGATAGGCGTCGCGCGGCTCGAATTCCGGCACGAGACGCACGGTTTTCCTGAGATAGGACACGGACGCCGGCGCCGCCTGGGTGTAGAGATCGGGCGTTTCCTCGTTGGCTTGCACGAAGCGGACGGCCTTCGTCGGCTGGCCCGGCGGGGCGAAATTGCCGCTGAAGGGTTTCAGGCCGGGCAGGGCGGCGTAGTAGGTGACGGTCTGCTGCGTCAGCTGGCTGAGGTCGACCGTGTCGGGCAGTTCGTCGGCGCCGGGGGCGTCGACCCATTCGCCGTCCTGAAAGCGCAGCGCGAGCGTGAGGACGCGCAAGACATTGCTGGCGAGCGCCTCGCGCTCGATCTGCAGCGCTTCCACACCCCACGCATACGGGTTGACGGCCCGGATGCTCTTGTACAGCCGGTGCTCATGGTACTGGTCCTGGCGCTGGAAATGCTGCGGACGCAGGAGCAGGCCTTCGCCCCACAATACCTTGCTGGCCATATTGCCGATCGTCGTGCTCGTCATCCACGCCCCCTTCATGTTGCTTGTCCCAAGTCGACAACCTTAGTCCCTTGTGACGGTTTTTTTTCTGCAACAACCTGCGGTTTTGCTACCGCTCAAAGTAACCGTGGGTCATTCCCAACTGAACTATTTTTTCGGCCCCGACTGTGTGAAGATGCCGGCTTGGCTGGCGCCATGGAGGACGTCCGATGGAGGGATTCACGCCTGGTTTTTTCGACCGCCTGCTGGGCACGGCCGTGCGCGGCGCCGGCAACGTCGCCGTATCGCGCATGACGGTCGAGGAGTTCAAGGATGCCGTCGCGCGCGACCTGGAAGCGCTACTCAACACGCGCGCCGTGATTCCGGACAATACGCTGCAGGGTTTTCCGGAATGCAGCAACTCGCTCGTGACCTATGGCCTGACGGATTTCGCCGACCGCTCGTTGTCGAGCCCGAGCGACCGCGCCTACATCTGCGCCTGCCTCGAACAGACGATCGCCCGCCATGAGCCGCGCCTGCGCAAGGTCAAGGCGATGCTCGAAGTGCGCGACGATCAGGCGGTGAACCGTCTGAAGTTTTCGATCACGGCGCTGCTCGTCGTCAGCACGTCGGAAGAACCCGTCAATTTCGACGCGCTGCTGCAGCCGTCGACCCTGCAGTACAGCATCAGCAAGGCGGGCAGGGGCTCGATGGCCGCGTCCGCGGGAGGCTGAGCTTGGAACAATTGCTACCGTATTACGAGAGGGAACTCGGTTACCTGCGCCGCCACTTGCGCGAGTTCGCCGAGCGCTATCCCAAGATCGCCGGCCGCCTGCTCATCGGCGGCGAGGTGTGCGAAGACCCGCATACCGAACGCATGATCGAATCGTTCGCGCTGCTGAACGCGCGCATCGCCAAGCGGCTCGACGACGATTATCCGGAATTCACGGAAGCCCTGTTCGACGTGCTGTACCCTCATTACCTGCGGCCATTTCCCTCCTGTTCGATCGCGCGCGTGGACATCGCCGACCCCGCCGACAAACCGACGGGTGTCAGCATCATCCCGCGCGGCACCGTGCTCAACACGCGTCCCGTGCGCGGCGCGGCGTGCACGTTCCGCACCGTCTATCCCGTCACCGTGGCGCCGCTCGCGCTCGGCAATGCCGCGTTCTCCGCCATCATCGACCATCCGGACGCCGTGCGCCTGCCGGAAGGCGCGGGCTCCGGCCTGCGCCTGACGCTGTCCGTCACGGCCGGCCAGTTGCACCTCGGCCAGCTGGCCATGCCGCGGCTGCGCGTGTTCATCGACGGCGAGCCGTCGTTCTGCGCGGCGCTGCGCGACACCTTGTTCATGCGCGCCGCGGCCGCATACGTCGAGGTCGATCGCGGCCGCTGGTTCCCGGTGGCCGCGGTCCCGATCCACCCCGCCGGCTTCGACGACGAAGACGCCCTGATCGATTTCCCGGCCCGCTCGCATGCCGCTTACCGGCTGCTGACCGAGTATTTTTGTTTCCCCGACAAATTCAACTTCTTCGACATCGACCTGGCCGCGCTCATGGCCGCGCTGCCGACTGCGCTGGCCGAGAATACGACGACGGTCACCTTGCACCTGGCGCTGGCCGGGCTGCGCGCCGATTCGAACACGGCGAGACTACTCGGCACGCTGTCGGCCAACAACCTGCTGCTCGGCTGCACCCCTGTCATCAATCTGTTCCGCCAGCGGGGTGAGCCGATCCGCCTGACGCATGCCGGCGCCCACTATCCCGTGCTGGCCGACGCGCGCCGCGCCTTTGCCTACGAAGTGCAATCGATCGACGCCGTCAACCTCGTGCGCGAGACGCCGCAAGGCGAAACCATCGTCCAGTTCCACCCGTTCTATTCGCTCAAGCATGCCCAGACGCCCGAACAGAACGGCCATTACTGGGTGCTGCGGCGCGACGAGACGCTGGCCGAGAAAAGCCCCGGCTTCGAAACGCAGATCGCCATCGTCGACATCGATTTCGACCCCGCGGCCGTCGAAACCCAGACGCTGAACCTCGCGCTCACCTGCAGCAACCGCGACCTGCCGGCCACACTCCCGTATGGCCATCCGGAAGGCGATTTGTTCCTGGAAGGCGGCGCGAAGATGCGCTCGATCAGCTTCCTGCGCAAGCCCACCGTCACGTACCGCTTCGAAAGCGGGCGCGGCGCGCATTGGCGCCTGATCTCGCATCTGACGCTGAACCATTTATCGCTGGCGCACGGCGGCGTCGACGCGTTCCGCGAAATGCTCGCCCTGTACGACCTGCCCCGTTCGCCGTCGTCGCAACGCCAGATCGGCGGCATCGTCGACATCGAACAACGCACCGCCAGCGCCTGGATGGCGGGCAATCCATTCACCTGCCTCGTGCGGGGCGTGGAGGTGCGCCTGGTCATCGACGAAGAGGCGTTCGTCGGCAGCGGCATCTACGCGTTCGCCCACATCGTCGAGCGCTTCCTCGCCCTGTACGTGCATGCCAACAGCTTCACGCAACTGGTGGTCGTGTCCCATAAAACCGGAGATAAATTATTGACATGCCGACCGCGAAGCGGCGATTCGAGCCTGCTGTAATCGAGCGCCTGTTCAAGGAACCCTATCGCTTCAACTATTTCCAGGCCGTGCGCATGCTCGAGCTGTGGCTCAAGCGCCACGGCCGGCCGCAGCACGACGTCGTCGCCCACTACCTGCGCTTCCAGAACTCGACGTCGCTGGGTTTCCCGGCCAGCCAGCTGGAAGCCATCCAGCCCGAGCCGCGCGACATCGACCGCAACGCGCACGCGCTGGGCGCGGCCCTGAAAGACGCCACACTCAGCACCATCCGCGTCACGCCCTCGTTCATGGGTCTGCTGAGCGGCCACGGCGTGCTGCCTGTCCATTACACGGAACGCATCGCCGAGCACCAACAGCGCCACGCCGACGACGGTCCGCGCGCCCTGCTCGACACGTTCTCGAACCGCTCCCTGGCCCTGTTCTATGGAGCCTGGCGCAAGTACCGGCTTCCGTTCAAATACCAGCTCGACGGCCACGACGCCTTCCTGCCCCTGCTGCTGGCGCTGGCCGGGCTCGGCCACGACGCCTTGCGCGGCCGCCTGTCGCACGACCGCGACGGCGCCCTGCTGGACGAGTCGATCGGCTACTACGCCGGCGCGCTGCGCCAGCGCCCGCTCTCGGCCGTGCAGATGGGGCGCGTGCTGTCCGAGTATTTCGGCCAGCCCGTGCGCGTCGAGCAATTCGTCGGCGCCTGGTACGACGTGCCGCCCGGCCAGCAGACGGTGCTCGGCCGCCCCACCGCCGTGCTGGGGGCGAGCGCGATGGCCGGCGTGCGCGTGTGGCAACGCGACCTGCGGATGCGCGTCGTCATCGGCCCGCTGGACCACGCCGGTTTCACCTCGTTCCTGCCCGGCGGCCTGGCGGCGCGCGCGCTCAAGAGCCTGCTGGGCCTCATGGCCGGCGTCACGCTCGACTACGAAATCGAGCTGGTCCTGCGTGGGCCGGAGGTCCGCAGCACGGTCCTCGGCCCCGCGCCCAGCGGACGCCTCGGTTGGGATGCCTACCTCGTCGCCGGGCCGCAGGCGGACGACCGGAGTGACGTCCGCTACGACGTGCATCCGCTCTGACGCGGGCCTCGGCCGTGCTGCCTGCGCCTTGATGGCATGACCGGCCGCGTGGTCCGCTATTGGCACACCTCCCGCTCGGTCGCTGCATCGGCCGCCGCATGTTCAAACAATTCGCGGCCATCCCAGCGCGGCAGGGCAATGTCCAATTGCGTCGGCACCGCGCGGCCCGCATAGAACGGCCCGAGCCGGGCGATGATGCCGGGGAAGGCGCGGCAATAACTCGACGCGACGCCCGCCAGCTGGGCCAGCCGTTTATACGTGATCACGCTCCTGGGCGGCAAGGCGTCGAGCACGTGCACGATGCGCTCGCGCCAGTCGTCGGACCAGGCCGGCAACGGCGGCCCCGCGGCCCGGACACGGTCGCCCGGCAGGATGGTCCCGCCGCGCAGCACGCGCGCCAGCATGCCGCGCCGCGTGCCGATGCGTGTCGACAAGCCCGGCCGGTGGACGTCCAGGTGCCCGCAGGCTTCGCACTGGAACATCAGGCGCAGCAGGACTTGTTCTCCGACCTGCAGCACGGTGCCGGAGGCGAGTCGCGCCGTGTCGAGATCGACCAGCAGATTCTCGCGCAGCGCATGCGGCGGCAGCGCGAACGCGTCGTAGGCGTCCGTGCCGGCCAGCAGCAGCTGGCGCGGCGACAGCGGGTCGGCGTGCACGTCGCCGTCCAGCCCCAGGCCGGCGATGGCGCGCACGCCGTCCACGCGCGCGGGCGGCGCGGCGAGACTTGCGCGCACGGCCAGGGCTTCGATCCGTCCGATGTCCATTGCGGTATCCGTGTCGGTTGGCGAGCTCCAAGTCTGCCATAGACGCGGCCGTTCCGGACGCCGCGTCGACGTGCTCACCAGGCCGGTCAACGATGTCTCCGATCGCGGGAACTTCGGTGCGCCCACGTGTACAACGCCGGCAGGATCAGCAAGGTGAGCGCCGTCGACGACAGAATGCCGCCGATGACGACCGTCGCCAGCGGCCGCTGCACCTCGGCGCCGGTACTCGTCGCCAGCGCCATCGGCAAGAAGCCGAGGGAAGCGACGAGCGCCGTCATCAACACGGCGCGCAGACGCGCCTGCGCCCCCTCGCGGATGGCGTCCTCGGGCGTGCTGCCGGCATCGCGCAACGAGCGCACGAAGGCCAGCATGACGAGCCCGTTCAAGACCGCGACGCCGGACAGCGCGATGAACCCGACCGCCGCCGACATCGACAGCGGCATCCCGCGCAGCCACAGCGCCAGCACGCCGCCGCTCATGGCGAACGGAATCCCGCTGAACACGAGCAGCCCGTCCTTCACGCTGCCGAACATCAGGTACAACAGCGCGAACACGAGCGCCAGCGCGGCGGGGACGACGACGGCCAGGCGCCCGGCCGCCGCCTGCAGGTTCTCGAACTGCCCGCCCAGGCTGAGCCATACGCCGGCCGGCAATGTCACCTGGCGCAGGCCGGACTGCACATCCGCGACGAACGACCCCAGGTCGCGCCCGCGCACATTAGCCGTGACGACGATGCGGCGCTTGCCGTTTTCGCGGCTGATCTGGTTCGCCTCCGGGACGAACGCCAGCGTGGCGATCTCGGACAGCGGGATGCTGGCCGCGCGCCCGTCCCGCGCGGGCAGGGAGATCGGCAGGCGGCGCAAGGTCTCGATGTCGTTGCGTGCCCCTTCCGCCAGACGCACGGTGATGGCGAAGCGGCGGTCGCCCTCGAACAGGGTGCCTACGTCGCGGCCGCCGACGAGCGTTCCGAACGCTTCCTGCACGTCGGCCACGTTCAAGCCGTAGCGCGCAGCCTTGACGCGGTCGACGGCCAGCGTCAGCGCGGGCAGGCCTTCCGTCTGCTCGATCTTGACGTCGGCCGCACCCGGCAAGCGGCCCAGGACCTGGGCGATGCGCTGGGCCGTCGCGAGCATCGTGGCCGTATCGTCGCCGAACACCTTGACGGCCACGTCGCTGCGCACGCCCGAGATCAGCTCGTTGAAGCGCAGCTGGATCGGTTGCGAGAACTCGTAGTTGTTGCCGGGGATGCGGTGCGCGGCCTCCGTGATCGCGGCCACGAGTTGCGCATGCGAGCGGCGCGGCTTGGGCCATTCCCGTTCCGGCCTCAGGATCAGATAACTGTCGGCGACGTTGGGCGGCATCGGATCCGTCGCCACCTCGGCCGTGCCGATGCGCGCGAACGCTCGCTCGATCTCGGGAAATTCGCGCAGCAGGGCACTTTCCAGCTTCTGCTGCATCGCCACCGATTGCTGCAGGCTCGTGCCGGGGATCCGCACCGTCATCACGGCCAGATCGCCTTCGTTCAGGTTCGGCGCGAACTCGGTGCCCAGGCGCGTGGCCAGCAGGCCCGTGAGCAGCACGCTCAAGACCGCGAACGTCAACGCCACCGGGCGGTTGCGCAGCACCCGATCGAGCAGCGGCCGGTACAGGTCGCGCGCCTTGTGCATCAGGCGGTTGTCGTGTTCGGCCACGTTGCTGACGAACAGCGCGACGGCCGCCGGCACGAACGTCACGGACAGCACCATCGCGCCGGCCAGCGCCATCACGACCGTGATCGCCATCGGATGGAACATCTTGCCTTCGATGCCGGACAGCGCGAGGATGGGCAAGTACACGGTCATGATGATCAGCTGGCCGAACAGCAGCGGCCGTCTCGCCTCCGCCGCCGCGAGCGCCACTTCGACGCGGCGTTCCGCGGGCGTCAACGGGCGGCCCGCCGCGGCCTGGGCGAGACCGAGCCGGCGGATGCAGTTCTCGACGATGACGACGGCGCCGTCGACGATGATGCCGAAGTCGAGCGCCCCCAGGCTCATCAGGTTGGCGCTGACGCCGGTTTCCACCATGCCGGTGAACACGAGCAGCATCGTGAGCGGGATCACCAGTGCGGTGACGAGCGCCGCGCGCAGGTTCCCGAGGAACACGAATAAAATTGCAACGACGAGCAGCGCCCCTTCGACGAGGTTCTTGCGCACGGTCCCGATTGCCTTGTTCACGAGCACGGAACGGTCGTACACGGGCAACGCCTGCACGCCGGGCGGCAGCGAGCGGTTGACTTCGTCCAGCTTGCGGCGCGCGCTGTCCGCCACGGCCCGGCTGTTCTGGCCGATGAGCATGAAGACGGCGCCCAGCACGACCTCCCTGCCGTTCTCCGTGGCGGCGCCCGTGCGCAGTTCGCGGCCCGGTTCGACGTCGGCCACGTCGCGCACACGCACGGGGGCGCCGTCGACGACGTCGAGCACGATGTTGCGGATCTCTTCCAGCGATGTCAGCTGCCCCGGCGTGCGCACGACGAACTGTTCTCCTCCCCGCTCGATGTAGCCGGCGCCCGCGTTGACGTTGTTGCGGGCGATGGCATCCGTCAGGGTCGCCAGCGACAGACCGTGCGCGGTCAGCTTCGCCATGTCCGGCGCGACCTGGTATTCCTTCAGATAGCCGCCGATCGTGTTCACTTCCGTCACGCCCGCCACGCCGCGCAGCTGCGGCGCCACGATCCAGTCCTGGATCTCGCGCAGGTCGGCCGGCGAATAGGGCGTACCGTCCGGCTTGACGGCATCGGCGCGGGCTTCGACGGTCCAGTAGAAAATTTCGCCGAGGCCCGTCGCGATCGGGCCCAGCGTCGGCTCGGCCTGGCCGGGCAACCGGCTCTTCGCCTGCTGCAATCGCTCGTTCACGAGCTGGCGCGCAAAATAAATGTCGGTCCCTTCCTGGAAGACGACGGTGACCTGCGACAGGCCGTACCGCGACAACGAACGGGTCTGCTCGAGCCGCGGCAGGCCGTTCATCGCCGTCTCGATCGGGAAGGTGATGCGCTGCTCGACTTCCAGCGGAGAATAGCCGTGTGCCGCCGTGTTGATCTGCACCTGCACGTTGGTGATGTCGGGCACGGCGTCGATCGGCAGGCGCTGGTAGTTATAAATGCCCAATCCCGCCAGGGCGAGGACGGCGAGCACCACGAGCCAGCGGCGCGCGATGGCGCATGCGATGAGTTTCTGGAACATGGCGGCCTCGTCAATCGTCGTGTCCGGCTTCGCTCTTGCCGAGGTCGGCCTTGAGCAGGAAGCTGCCGCCGGCCGCGACCACCGCGCCGGACTCCAGCCCCCGCACGATCGCCGTCCGCTTGCCGTCCGAGGCGCCGGGCACGACGTCGCGCGCCTGGAAGCCGGCGGCCGTGCGGACGAACACGACACTATGCTCGTGGATGGTCTGGATGGCGTCGCTCGCCACCGTCACGGGTGCGCGCTCCTGCGGTCCCAGCAAATCGACGCTCGCCAGCATTCCGGGCCGCAGGCGTGCGTCGCGATTCGGCAGGACAATGCGCGCGGTCGCCATGCGCGTCGTCTCGCCGAGGACGGGGCCGAGGAAGGCCACGGTGCCGTCGATCTCGTCCGGCTGCGTGCCCACGCTGATCTTCGCGGCCATGCCCGCGCCGACCTGGCCCAGGCTGTCGGCGGGCACGGCCGCCTCGACCCACACGTGCGACAGATCGGCGATCGTCACCAGGGGTTTCATGTCGTCGACGGCCTGGCCAGCGACGGCCGGCTTCTCGACGACGACGCCGGCGATCGGCGCGCGCACCGTCACGCTGCCCGACACGGCGCGCCCGGGCTCGATGCCGAGGGCGGCCAGGTGTTGCGCCGCGGCCTGCGCGGCGATCTCCGCTTCCTGCACGGCCGTGGCGGCCGCCTCATAGTCCTGGCGCGCGGAGATGCGCTCGTCCCACAACGTTTTTTCGCGTCGATAGGTCGTACGCGCCAGCGCGAGGCGCCGGTGCGCACGCGCGGCCTCGGCACGCCAGCTTGCTACGGCCGGACTCTGGATCGTCACGAGCGCCTGCCCTTTGCGCACGACGCTCCCGGGCGAGACGAGCACGGCCTGCACGATGCCTTGCGCAGGCGCGGCCAGCGCAACGGTGCGTTCCGCATCGACTTTCACTTGCGCGGGCAGGTGCAGCCGCTGCCGCAGGGTGGCCGGGCCGGCCGTGTCGAGCGCGATGCCGTTGGCCTGGATTTGCGCAGCCGTCATCGCGATGCCGCGCGCGCCGGCGCCGCCTTGCGCCGTTTCGTCGGCCGCCGCGCGATCGTGGCCGTGCGCATCCGTTTGCTTGGGAGATTCCGGCGCGCGCCACAGCATCGAGCCGGCCAGGAGGAGGGCGAGCGCGCACAGCAGCGCGATCGCCAGTGTCTGTTTCTTCGTCATGGTGATCTCTTCAATGTTGTCCGGCGAGGCGTTCGATGTCGGCATAGGCGCGCCATGCGCCCTCCAGGCTGTCCCACCGGCGCGACTGCGCCTGGAACCAAGTGCGCTGGGCATCGAGCACATCCAGGAAAGAAAATTTTCCGTATTCAAAACCCTTCAAGGTCTGCTCATAGGCGTTCCTGGCGTTCGGTACGACCTCGTCGCACAGCAGCCGGGCTTCGTGCCTGGCCGACTCGTAGCGAGTGTGGGCGGCCGTCAATGCCGCGGCCGTGTCGGCCTCGGCGGCGGCCAACTCATCGCCGGCCGCGTCGACGCGGCGCAAGGCCGCGCGCAAGGCGTCCTCGTTGCGGTTGAACAGAGGCAGCGGCATCGATAAACCGACGACGGCCTGGCGCCGGCCGACCTGGTCATCCCGTTTCGTGCCGACCGACAAGGTGACGTCGGGCACGCGCGCCGCCCGCTCGACGTCAGCCTGGGCCCGCCGGGCCGCGAGCTGGCCGTGCGCGCGCCGGACGGCGGCCGATTCGCCGGCCCGGGCCAGCAAGGCGGCGAGGGGGCCTGCATCCGGCAAGGCCTCGCTCTCGTCCGCGAGCACGATGGCCGATGATGGCCGGCCGATCAGCGCGCCCAGCCGGCTTCTCGCGATGGCCAGCGCGGCCGTCGCCTGGGCGGATGCGGTCGCGGCGTCGACGGCCGCGAGGCGGGCCCGCGTCTCGTCGATGGGGGAGACCTTGCCGGCCGCCACGCGCTTGGCGGCCACGTCGACGGTCCTGCGCGCCAGATCCGTCAATGCCTGCGCGAGCGCCAGGCGGTGTCCGGCGACGAGGACGTCGTGATAGGCGGCGATGGCGTCGGCCCGGATGGCCTGGCGCCGCACCTGCGCGTCGATCCGCGCGAGGCCGGCCGCTTCCTGCGCGAGGGCGACGCGGGCCCGGCGTTTATGGCCCAGCTCAATCGGCTGGTCGATCTGCACGGTGGTCGTGCGCGTGCCCGCCTGCTGGCCTTCGCGCAGATACGACAGCGCGGGATTCGGCAGGCGGTCGGCCTGGTCGACCAGTGCTTCGCTCGCCTGGGCTTCGTGCCGGGCCGCGCGTGCGGCGGGCTGGTCCAGGGCGAGCTGGATTGCTGTGGATAAGTCGATGGATGCGGTGTCCGGCGCTGCGGCGCGCACGGGCTCGGCGCCGCAGCGCCAAGCCAATGCGGACGCGACGACCAACACCGCCAGATGTCTGGATGTGTTCATGCGTGCTCCTGAAAATGGTCGATTCAGGCGCGCGGAGATTGCAAGGCATCAAGCCTGCGAAGGATAAGCCGCGCGCGGGTCAGGCGGCGGCGGACCATTTCGGCCGTTCGGGACGGCCGGCGGGCGGGGCGGTGAGAAACGGCGGGAAAAACGCGGCGTTGACCGCATGCCGGCGAACGACCGGGACGACGACGAATGGTGCCGGCAGGCAGGCCGTGTGCGCAAACGTGCAGGCCGCGCAATGCGGATCGGCAGCGGAGGCGCCGTCGTCGTCGGCCACGAACACGGGTTCGGCATGCGCCGCGCCGGCCGCGACGCTGTGGTGGGTCACGCCATCCGGCGTCATCGCGCAGCATTTGTCCGCCACGGCCAGGGCGACCTGGAATGGATAGACCAGCAGCAGGATGATGAGGATCAGGCGACGCATGGACGCGATGATACCGCATGTGCGCTTGCACCGGTTTTCTCGATCAGAAATATTAAGCAATTGAAATTAAATTCGGCTAAATGAGCAACCTCAATAGATCACGGGAATAAGGTTGGGTTCGCCATCGTTCTGCATATACCTTTAGCTGGAGGGTTTATTTACGCCGCCGTCGCGCTGAATAATTCCCGATATTAATTGCTGATTTGCTGGAGGTCACTGCAATGAAAAGCGCACATATTCTCTGCGGACTTTTTGCATTAGGAACTTTATCCGCTTGTTGCAATCCACCGCTGGTGGCCACGATCGACGTCCCGAAATTGCCGCAGCAAGCATCGAATTGGTGCTGGGCAGCAAGTGGCCAGATGACCATGCGTTTCCTGGGCCGCGATGTGGCCCAATGCGTGCAGGCCAATAATCGCTTCGGCCTCACGACGTGCTGCGTCAATAATGGCGGCAGCTGCAATAACGGCGGTTGGCCGGAATACGAGAAATACAATTTTTCGGCCGATCAGACTTCCGACACCGCCCTCACGTTCAGCCAGCTCAAATCGCAGATTTATTGCAGAAAGAAACCGGTCGCCTTCAGTTGGCATTGGCCCGGCGGCGGCGGTCACATGATGGTCGTAAAAGGTTATTTCACCGTGAATGGCGTCCAATGGGTGGACGTCAACGATCCCGAACCTTATACGAATCTGGATACGCTGGTCGGCGGCACCGAAACCCTCATGACGTATGCCGACTACGTCAGCAAAGCCGGTGACCATACCCACTGGAACGACTATTACAACATCACGTACAAAGGTGACTAACATGCGCACACTTCCTTTCGCGTCGATCGTTTTAATGGCCTGCTTGCTGGGCGGATGCCAAATGAGCCAACCCCGCCCCAGCAACAACGAAACGACCGCCGCCCAGCACGGGCTGGCCACGCTCAGGCAGGTCGTCAATGCCGGCAACTATGCGGCGCTGGGTTTCAATTCGGTCGACGAAGTGCGCCAGGCCACGCTCGGCGAACCGCTGCAGGTGTACCGGGTCCGGCTCGACGCCCTGCGCGCCTTTACCGGGCAGACGAATCCGGAAACGCTGCTCGTCGATATCCGGCGCAACCTGTTCCCGGTCATGGTCGGCGACCGCGTGGCCACGTCGATCTTCGTGCTCGGATCGCGCCAGGGCTGGCGCGCGTCCGAACTGGGCAATGCGGCCGTGGCGCGGCTCGTCAGCCGCTATCGCCACGGCGCCGGCGATTTCGTCGTGCACGTGCCCGCGATGAAGGCATATTTCGTCGCCAACCGGGTCGAAGGCAAGCTCATGCTGACGCCCGTCATGGACGATCCGCGCACGAAGCTGCGGGCGGGAGAGACCTTGCCGGCGGAGGTCGTCTTCCTGCAGCTGAAGGCGGCCTCCGAGGGCTATAACGGTCTCCCGCAGTAGCGGTCACCCGCCGATCTGGCGGAACGGATCGAAGGCGAGGTCGATCAGGCGGCGCTTGCGCACGACGATTTCCGCGCTTGCCGTCATGCCGTAGCGCAGCGGGTACGACGTGTCGCCCACCGTGTAGTGGTCGCGGTCGAGGGCGACGCGGCCTTCGTAGACGGGTAATCGCGTCTGCGGCGAGGCGCGGGTCGCCGGCGCGATGGTCTGCAGGGTGCCGTGCAGGATGCCGTAGCGCTGGTAGGGAAAGGCATTGAACTTGAGTTGCACCGGCAAGCCCTCGCGCAGGAAGGCGCGATCCTGCTCGGCGATCTCGATCTTGACGATGGGCCGCGTGTTCTTGGGCACGATGCCGCCCAGCGGCGTGTTGGCCTGGATCTTGTCGCCGGGCTGGGTCGACGTCACCTCGGTGATCACGCCGTCCACGGGCGCGAGGATGCGCAGGAAGTTATCCTTGTCGATGTTCTCGAACTGGATGCGCGACGCGGCGTCCGCCACCAATCGCGCCGTCTGCACCTGCAATCTCAACTTTTCCTCGACGTTGGTCGCCTCGCGCGTCGCGGCTTCGTATTGCAGACGCAGGCTGGCCAGTTGCTGGCCGCTCGTTTCCAGCTGCGACTGGGCCTCGGTGGTTTCCTGGCCCTGGCGCGCGGCGAGTTCGTTCACGCGCGATTCGGCCACGCGCACCGCGTTCTCGGCCGCCTGCAGCGCATTCTTCTTGCCCTCGACCTGCAATTGCGAGACCCCGCCGCCGCCGGGCAGCGCGAACAGGCGCTCGTACTTGGCCGCCTCGTCGCGCGCCGCATCGCGGGCGCGGCGCGCGTCCGCGAGGTTCGTCCGCGCTTCCTGCGACTGCGCGCGCTGCCCCGCGGCGAGGCGGCTCGTGCCTTCGGCCAGGCGGCGCGCGTGCTGGCGTTCCTCCGTGTCCATCGCATCCTTGAGCGCGGCCACGCGCTGGTCGAGCAGCGCCTTCTTTTGCGGGAACTCCTTCCATTCGCGCTCGGCATCCTCCAGCTTGAGGCGCGCCTCGAGCGCGTTGCGCGCGGCCTCGATGGCGCCGCGCGCGTACAGCCGCGCCACCACGTCGCCCTTGAGCACCGGCTGGCCCTCGGCGATGTAGATGTTCGCCAGTTCGCCGTCGATCGGCGCGTACAGGCGCCGCACTTCGGACGCCGGCACGAGCGTGCCCGGCGCCATGACGAGCACGTCGGCGCGGCCGAAGAACGACCACGCCAGGCCCACGAGCACCAGCGCCACCATCACGTAGATGGCCAGGTGCGTGAAGCGCGCGGGGGCGGCCGTCAGGATGCCGATGCCCTCGTCGCTGTGGTCCTCCAGTGCGCCGATCAGCGGCCGCACGGGTTTATGCGTCGTTGCCATTGCCGCCTCCCGCCAGCGCCAGCTTGCGCAGGTCGCTGGCCGCTTGCGCATACGTGTCGCGGAACGCCGGCACATAGGCCGAGATGGTCGCGAACGCGCGCTGGTGCGCCGCTTGATCGTCCTGCCATTGCCGCACGATCCGCCGCACGCGCGCCCCGTCGGCCGGATTGCGCACGGGCGCATCGGCGCCGCCGCGCGCGTGGGCGAATTGCTCGACGCCGCCGACCCAGGCGATTTCCGCCACGAGCGGCTGCGCGTCGGCATTGTTGCGGCTGAGGTGACGCATGCGCGCCACGGCCTGCGCCGCGCGGTCGAAGCGGCGCGCCTTGACGTCGGCCATCCATTGCGGCAGTTCGGCTTTCATCAACGCTTCCGTGCCCAGCGACTTGACGTCGGCATTGTCCGGGTCGCGCGCGAGGCGGTCGTCGGCCAGCCGGGCGGCGCCGGTAAAGTCGCCGCTGTCGACCAGGCCCTGCAACGCCCGCTCCGGCGCGCCGGACACATGAAACAACAGCACGGCCGCCACCACGAGCGCCGCCGGCACGGCCAGCCAGCGGCGCAAGCGCGCCTGGTCGGCGTCGCCGGCGGCGCCCAGCGCTTCCAGCAGGGCCGCCGCCATCCGCGCCGCCTTGCCGCGCGCGTCCGCCGGCGGCTCGGCGCCGGCGGGGTGCGCCGCCGCGGCGGGATTCACCTCGTCTTCCTGGGCGGCCGCGTGGTCGTCGGCGCAAAAGATGTCGAGGAAGGAACCGGCGGAGGCGACGAACGTCGTATGGTCGGCGTCGGCCGCGGCGACGGCACCCGCGGTCGGGAACGAGACCCGGGTGACGGTCGGCTCGGGCCCGGCCGGCTCCCATTGCAGGCGCACGCGATAGACGAAGTGGTGGCCGCCGAACGCGAGCACGTCGCCCTCCTCGAGCGCATGCGCATGTTCGTCGAGCCGGATCGCGCCGATGAACGTGCCGTTGGTGCTGCCCAGGTCTTCCACGTACGGCACACCGCCCTTGAGGAACAGGTGGGCATGGCGGCGCGACAGATAACCCACCTGGTGCGGTTCCTTGTCCTTGTAGCGGGAGAACGCATCGTCGACCTTGCTGATCAGGAAGGGGAAACTCGTGACGACGATGGGTTCCAGCCCGAGTTCCGGCCGCTCCGGTTCGAGCACGAGGCTGGCGAGCCGCGCGGCCGGCGCGGACGCGGGCGGCGCCGGCTGCAGGCGCACGCGATAGGCCAGCACGCGGGCCAGGCCGACCTCGTCGCCGTCGTGCAGCCGCACGATCGTTTGCCGCACCGCCACGCCGTTGACGGTGGTGCCGTTCTTGCTGCCCAGGTCCGCCAGGTAGGCGTCGCCGCCCTCGACGAAGATGCGCGCGTGGCGGCGCGACAGGTCGGCGACGACGTCGGGCGGATAGCCGGCGAACGGCGGCTCGGTGCGGCCGATGGCGAACAGGCCGTCGTCGATGGCGACCGGCCCGAGCTCGGGATGGTTCAGCGGTTCGAGCACGATCCCGACGCGTGGCGAGGGCGGCGCCTGCATCTTGCTCACCAGGGCGTCGTCAGGGGCCATCGGCGGCCACCTCCACCGGCGGCCAGCCGCCGCCCAGCGCCTTGTACAAGGTCACCGTGTCGGACAGGATCTGCTGGCGGTTGGCGAGCAGCGCCAGTTGCGCGCCCAGCAGCGAACGCTCCGTCTCGAACACTTCCAGCTGCGACGCCACGCCTTCCTTGCGCTGCGCATCCGTGGTCTCTGCCACCAGGCGCAGCTGGTCGACCTGCTGCTGCAGCTCGGCGCGCTGCTTCTTGTGCGCCTCCAGGTTCACCAGCGCGTTTTCCACGTCCTCGAACGCGGCCATGACGGTCTGGCGGTAAGACTGCTCGGCCACCTTCGTTTGCGCCTCGGACGTTTTCACGTGCGCCTTCACGCCCGGATCCAAAATGGGGAAATTAATGCTGGGCAGCAGCCCGAACGTGAACGATTTCAGCAGCGACGACAGCGCGAAGCTGGACGTGCCGCCCCGCCCCGTCAGGCTGATCGACGGCAGTTGCGCCAGCTTGGCCTGCCCGGTCAGGTCGTACGCTTCCAGCACGCGGTACTCGGCCGCCACGACGTCGGGCCGGCGCTTGAGCAGTTGCGACGGCAGGCCGGCCGGCACTTCCGGCACGCTCACCCGCTCCTGCAGGCGGCCGGCCGGCAGCTGGAAATCGCCGGCCGGCACGCCGATCAAGGTGGCCAGCGCATTGCCGGCCAGCGCGCGCAGGCGCTGCAATTCGATCAGGTCCGTGGACAGGCGGTTGACCTCGGCCGATTGCTGCAGCACGCGCGTCTGCGGGATGAGCCCGTTCTGCGCCATCGCCTGGTAGGTCGCCAGGATGTCGCGGTTCCTGGCCAGCGTCTGCCGCTGCTGCTCGATCTGCTCGTCGAACTGCAGGATCTCGAAATATGTCGTCGACACGTCCGACACGAGTTTCAGATAGCCGGCGCGCCAGTCGGCCTCCGTGGCCGCGAATTCGGCCTTCTGCGCCTGCACGCCCTTTTCGACCTTGCCCCAGATGTCGATGTCCCAGTTGGTCTGCGTGGCGAGATTGAATTGCTTGGTGAACGGTTGCCCGGTGACTTTTTCGAAGCTCGCGCCCGCGCCCGCGTCGAGGGTCGGCAGCGCGCCGGCCCGCGCCTCTCCGATCTGGGTATTGGCCACGCCGATACGCGCGGCGAGCACGGCCAAGTCGAAATTGCCGGCGAGGGCGCGGTTCACGAGCTGGTCGAGGGTAGGGTCGCGAAATTCGTGCCACCAGTCGGGGACGATCAGCTCCGTCTTGGACAACGGCAGCGTGGCCGAGTTCGCCCACGCCGTCTTGGCCGGCACGGACGGCTGCGCGTACGGGCGCATGCTGACGTCAGCGCAGGCGGCGAGCAGCAGGGCGGTGATCAAGCCGAGAAGACGGGCCGCCATCATCCCCCCATCCACGCGCGGGCGTCGACGAACACCTGGAACAGCCGCGCATCGATATGCCCGGCGTCGCACTCCTCGTGCATCAGGTCCAGCGCCTGTTCCACCGGCACGGCCTTCTTGTACGGCCGGTCGCCGGCCGTGAGGGCGTCATAGATGTCGCAGATCGTCAGGATGCGCGTCTGGATGCTGATCTGCGGCCCGCGCAAACCGGACGGATAGCCCGATCCATCGAGCTTTTCGTGGTGGCCGTGCGCGATCGCGGGCACGCCGGCCAGGTCGCGCGTCCACGGGATCAGGACGAGGAAGGAATACGAATCGACCACGTGTTCCTCGATCTGGCGCCGCTCCTCCGCCGTCAAACATCCTTTCGACAGGCTCAGCGCCGCGACCTCGTGCTCCTCGAGCAGATTCAGGGGCTGGCCGTCCGGGTCGTGGCAGCCGTAGTGGACGATGTCGCGCAGGTCGGGCAGGGCGCTGGTGCGCGAGATCGCGGGCTCGTTGGCGCTGCGGATCGTGGCGAGGAAGCCGTCGAGCCGGGCCGCTTCCTCCGCCAGGCGCGCGTCCGCGCTGTCCCGTTCGGCCTGGAACGTGGCCGCGCTCCAGCCTTCGTCGATGTGGCGCTGCGCCAGCGTGTGGTAGGCCTGGCGCTCCAGGCAGGCGCGCGCGTACAGAAAACGCTGTTCCAGCAGGCGCATGTCGGCATGGTGCAGCTTTTTTTCCTTGCGCAGCACGTGCTCGCGCACGCCGACCTTGCCGAAATCGTGCAGCAGCGCCGCGTAGCGGATCTCGCGCAATTGCTCGCGCGTGAAAGCGATGCGGCGCAGTTGCGGGTCCTGGGCGCGGTCGAGCGCCGTGGCCAGGCGCTCGGCATAGCTCGCCACGCGGAACGAGTGGCCGGCCGTGACGGGGTCGCGCTCCTCGATCGCCTGCACGGAGGCGCGCACGAAGCCGTCGAGCAGGCGCTCGATGTCGGAATACAGCTGGAAATTCTTGAGCGCGACGGCCGTTTCCGCGCACACGCCCGTCAGCAGTTCGAGGTCGGCCTCGTGGAAGGCGCGCGGGTCGGACGAGCTATCGACCTGGATCAGCCCCAGGACTTCATCGCCGACGATCAGCGGCGCGCACATGACGCTTCGGATGGCCTGGGCGACGATCGAATCCTGCGCCGCGAAGTGCCGATCGGCCAGCGTGTCGGCCGACAGGATGGCGCGCTTGTTGCCCAGCACCTCGTCGACGATCGTGTGCGACAGCCGCGCCTGTCCCGGGTCCTCGACCATGCCGTTGCGGTGCCGCGCCGCCACCGGCACGGGCGGATCGCGTTCGTTCTGGCGCAGCAGGATGAAGGCGCGCTCGGCCAGCGGGAACAGGTCGAAGATGAAGTTCATGATTTTTTCGGTCAGCGTCGCGCGGTCGGTGACGGCGCCCAGCGCGATGCTGACCTGGGCCATCGCATGCAGTTTCGACACCGACTTTTCCAGCTCGCCGCGGGTGGCGTCGCGCGGGTCCGCCGTGGCCGCGTACCGGGTGGCGTCGACGGATTTGCGGATCACCGTCGGGCTACTTGCAGCGCTCGGGGCGACCAGCGAACGGAACACGAGCGGCGTGGACGCGAGCACCAGTTCGTCACCGTCGCCCAGGACGCGCCACGAGCCGGGCTGCAGGCGCTCGGCGTTGACGAACGTGCCGTTCGACGAGTGCAGGTCTTCGACGGACCAGGCCTCGCCGCGGCGCCGCAGGCGCGCATGGCGGCGGCTGATCGTGTGCAACGGGATGCACACGAACTGGTCGGACGCGAGCGCATCCTGGCGGTCGCGGCCGATCACGACCTCGTCGTGCAGCGGGAACAGCTGCGGCCTGACCTCCCGGCTGCCCAGCAGCTCGAGATAGGCGCTCACCCCGCCGCCCGCCTGGGCCGGCCCGGGTGCGGCGGATATGTCCGGTGCCCGTTCCATCGCCATGCCATCCTCGAAAGCGATCACATCGACCACGTCGACCAGGTCGACCAGGTTCGTAAGATTCGTAAGACAGCGGCCCCGCGCTACAGTTCGCGGCCGCGCGCGTTCGAGCGCTCATTTGGCGATGATCGTGATTTTTTTCGATTGGACGGAAGGGTCGAAGGTGATGTGCCGGTCGTCGCCCATGACGAGCTGCAGGGTGTGCTTGCCGGGCGGGAGTTCGATCGTCGTCTCCGTCTCGCCGGCGCCGAAATGCAGGTGGTTGCGGTCGTTCGGGATCTCGACGCCCGGCCCGGGCGGATCCGTGTCGATCAGCAGGTGGTGGTGCCCCGTGTTCGGGAATTTGACGCCTTTCGGCGCCACCCCCATGTTGCGCAGGCCGAACCAGACGCGGATCGGCTTGTTCGCCGCCACCACCTGGCCGTCGTTGGGCCAGCCGATGTAAACGTAGGCATTGGGCGGCGCCGGCGTCGGCTCGGCGGCGAACGCCGGGGCGCCGGCCAGGGCGGCAACAACGAAGACGGCGGCGGATGACGTACGCATCGGAGGCTCCTGTTGTCCTGTTGGCGGTGCCGGCTCACTTGACCGTGACCGTGATCTTCTTCGAATAGACGGGCGGGTCGTGCGGGATGTGATCCTTGTCGGCCAGCAGCAATTGCAGCGTATGGGGCCCGGGCGGCAATTCGACGCGCGCCTCCGTTTCGCCGGCGCCGAAGTGCAGGTGGTTGCGGTCGTTCGGTACCGGTTCGTCCATGTTCTTGGGCAGGTCGGTGTCGATCAACAGGTGGTGATGGCCCGTCTTCGCCAGGTCCGTGCCCTTGGGCGCCACCCCCATGTTGCGCAAGCCCATGCGGACCCAGAAGGCGCCATGAACGACCATGCCGTCGCTGGGCCAGATGAAGTACACCTGCGCGTTCTCGGGCGACGGCGTGCGCGCGCACACCGGCACGGCTTGCAGGATGGCCGCAGTCGCGATCAAGACCATTGTTTTGCGCATCAATCTCTCCCGGCGGACCGGCCGCTGTTCCGGCAGCATCCGTCAATCGGAGTGCGCGGCATCTGTGGTCGCACAAACGTGTGGCCGGCACAATCGCGGCCGTCCGTGGTCTAAGCGGTTTCCTGACACTTGCGGAGGCGCCCCGTGTGGATGAGGCTCTTGATCCTGTGCATACTCGTGGGGCTGACGGCATCGGTCGGGACGGCCGTCGCGCCGGCCGGCGTGCTGCCCAAGAACAGCGCCGAACAGTTCGAGCTGGCGTTCTGGAACTCCATCAAGGACAGCAAGCAGGCCAGCGACTACGAGGCTTACCTGCAGGCCTATCCCAAGGGACGCTTCGCCGCCTTGGCGCGGGCGCGCCTCCAGCAACTGAAGGCGGCGCCGCAAGCCCAGGCGCCGCCGCAGCAGCCTGCACCGGCACCGGCACCGGCACCGGCACCGGCCAAGCCGGAGCAGGCAAAGACCGCCCCGCCACCGCGGCAGGACAAAGTGCCGGCCAAGCCGACCGAGAAGGCACGCCCGCCGCCCGCGCCCGCGGCCGCGCCCGCACCGGGTCCGGCCGGCTCCGTGGCCACGATCAAGGATTGCGATGCCTGTCCGGTGATGGTCGCGCTGTCGCCGCGGCCGTTCACGATGGGCAGCAACGACAGCGACCCGTCAGAGCGCCCCGCGCACAAGGTCGCGTTGCACACGCCATTCGCGATCGGCAAGTACGAAGTCACGGTGGGCCAGTGGCGCCAGTGCGTCCGGGCCAGCGTGTGCCCGGCCATGCCGTCGCTGGGCAATGTGCCGGACAATCTGCCGATGCGCGACGTCAGCTGGGACGAGGCCCAGCTCTACCTCAAATGGCTGAGCACGGTGAGCGGCAAGCCGTACCGGCTGCCGACCGAGGCCGAGTGGGAATACGCGGCACGCGGCGGCACCGCCACCCGCTACTGGTGGGGCGATCAAATGAAAGGCGGCAATTCCAGCTGCGAAGGCTGCGGCGAACCGTGGAACGCCGAGCATCCGCCGCCCGTCGGCAGCTTTACCGCCAACCCGTTCGGCCTGAACGACATGAACGGCAGCGTGTGGGAATGGGTGCAGGACTGCTGGCACAGCACGTACAAGGGCGCGCCGGACGACGGCAGCGCCTGGGTCGGCGGCACCTGCCAGGCGCGCGTGATCCGCGGCGGCTCGTGGCGCGAGAACGGCAGCTATATGCTGTCCACGACGCGTTTCAAGTACGACGCCAGCGTGCGCCAGTCCCAGAACGGGTTCCGGGTCGCGCGTTCGCTCGAGTGAACCGCGGCATGCACTCGCTAACGTCCGGCATGCGTCGTGATCTGCAAAAAATCCACGGCGACCGCGCCGGCGCCGTGCGCCTTGGCGATCCGCGCCAGGCGCTCGTCCAGCGCGCGCAGGTAGGCCGGCCCGCCTTCCGCATCCGGCCGCATGGTGTCGAACAGCGGGACCGGCGTGGCCACCAGCACGAGCATCTCGGTGCCGAACGGCGGGCCGATCACCCAGTTGCCGAGGCTGCCGACGGTGGCCGTGTAGCGCGGCGGCGCCAGGTTTTCGCGCGCGGACGCGTTGGGCAGCAGGTGGACGACGTGCCCGTCGAGGACGAAATAATCGACCGTCACATACGACTGGAAGTCCGGCGTGACGACGTCCACCATCAGCGTGTCGCCCGCCGTCAGGTCGCCGCCCTTGCCGCTGCCTCCATTCAGGCGCAGCGACCCGCCGCGGTGCGCCATGCGGCCAGCGACCCAGTAGGGGCCGAGGACACCCATCAGCGCGCACTTGTCGTCGCCGATCTCCTGCAGCGCCAGGTCGACGCGGCCCACGCCCGGCAGCGCCGCCACCTTCTGTTTCAGGCGCGCAGGCCCCACGCTGCGCGCGAGATAGCCTTGCACGCGCACCGCATGCCCGTCGACGGCCGGGACGAGGGCCGAACACGGCACGCCGGCCAGGACGGCGGAAACGGCCGCCAGCGTGGGCCCGGGCGCGGGAGCAGGCGGACTCTTGACGACGGCCGGAGACGGCGCCTGCGCGACCTGCCCGCCGCCGTGCCGGGGCAGCAGCAGGCGCAGCGCGACGAACACGACCAGGGCCGCGGCGGCGGCGGCCAGCACGGCCCCGGTACTGATCAATGCCTGACGCCGGCGCCGCGGCTCCCGTGCGCCGATCTCCTTGAGGAAACCGTTGACGGTGGGCGTGCGCGCCTCGCGCCGCAACGCGAGCGCATTGCGCAGCGCGCGCCATTGCCGGTGGCCGAGGCCGGGCGGACGCTGCGGACGCAGGCCGGCCTCGCGCGCCTGCAGCGCGGACATGCGGTTGAACGGATGGCGGCCCGTCAGCAATTCGTACGTGATGCAGCCGAGCGCATAGATGTCGTCGCGGGGATCGGGCTCGCGGTTTTCCAGCATCTCCGGGCTCGCATACGCGGGCGTCAACGCGCCCAGGCTGCCGGGATCGAAGACGGTCACGTCCGAATCTTCTTCCGCTTTCTGGAACACGCGCGCGATGCCGAAGTCGATGACCTTGACGCCGCCCGACTCCGTGAGAATCACATTGGCCGGCTTGAAGTCGCAGTGAACGAAGCCGCGCTCGTGCGCATACGCGAGCGCACGGCCCATGCCGCTCACGATCTTCATCGCGTCGTCGAACGGCGGCACGCGGAAATCGGGCGCGCGCAGCAACTGGCTGAGCGATTTGCCGGGCAGGTATTCCATCGTGATGTAGACCATCGCCCCGTCGCGGTCGAAGTCGTACACGGCGACGATGTTCGGATGGGCCAGCGTCTGCGCCTTGCGCGCCTCCCGTTGCAGGGCGATCAGCGACTTGGGGTGCCCCTGGAACTGCACGTTCAGCACCTTGATCGCGATGTACGGATGGCGATCCGACGCCTCCAGCTTGCGCAGATCAAGGGCCTTGTAGACGGTGCCCATGCCGCCGAAGCCGACGCACTCCTCGAGCACGAAGCGGCCGTTGAGCGTGTCGCCCACGCCCTTCATGCGCTCGACCGGCGCACCGGGCGGGGCGCCCGCGATGCCGGCCGGCTGCGTGGGCGGTTGCAGGGGCTTGGTCTGGACATAGGTTTCCTCGTCGCCGACGCGCTGTCTCTGGCGCGCCTCGATCGCCTGGGCGATGCGGCGCTCGACCTCGCCGTAGACCTCGGCCGGCAGCGGCGCGCGGCGGTGGGCGTCGTTGAGCGTCTTCAGCAGGTTCGATACGGTCTCGGGCGTATTGGCCAGCAGGCGGTCGACGCGCGCCAGCATCTCGGCTTGTCCGAGGGCGCCGCTCTGGAACTGGCGAAGGGTGTCGGCGAGGTTGTCCATGTCTATTCCTCAGACACTGGGGCGGTGTGCAAATTCACCGCACAGGCGGTGTGTTGTTCCCGGCCAAACAAGCTGTCGGCAGGTGTTGGGTTGTTCCCACCGGATGCGCCTGAAAAACCCCTGTCGATGGCGCAAAACAGGCCGAAAAGGGGCTGGCACGCTTCTCGCAAAGACTTGGGTGAGCGCGACGAAACCGGCTCACCAACCAACCCAATCATTTAGTTAAGGAGCATGACCATGAAAACCCTGACGATCAAAGACCTGGCCCTGACCTGCGACCTGGACCGCGGCGCGATGGCGCGCGTGCGTGGCGGCTACGGCAAGATGCAGCCGTCGTATTCGCTGTATCCGATGCCGTACTCCAGCCCGAGCTACACGTCGACCGTCGACGTCAACCAGAACCTGCAGCAACTGCAGAACGTGACCAACGCGACGGCCAACGGTTCGGCATTCATCAACGGCGTCACCGCGAACAACAACACGAGCCAGTTCGGCCAGAACAACGCCCTGATCGGCCACTAAGCACCGCAATCCCCGCCGGCCCGGCCATCTCGCGATGGCCGGGCTTTTACCCATTTTTCAGGAGGACATCATGGCCACCATCACCATCAAGGATTTGACCGAGAACACGGACCTGGACCGCAAGGCCATGCAGGCGATCTCGGGCGGTGCGCGCGCCCGCTCCCACGCCGGCGCGCTGCGCCCAGCAGGGACGGCGCCGGCACGGCCCCACAGCATCGTCGACTTCCGCACGGGCGCGACGCCGCCCAAGCCAGGCAAATAAACGCTATAAACCGTTTAGTTCGATATCGACGCAGCCCGGCCCGCCAGCCGGGCTTTTTGTATGCATCGCCAAATCCAGCGTTCGGCACGATCCAACAGTTTTTATGCCGCTGTTGGTCCGCACCCGCCACTTTCTTCCCCGATCCACAAGAAAGCCCGGTTTTACGGGGCTTTCGGGCCTGGCACGCATTCTGCTCATACCCTGGTGAGCGCAAATCAAACGCTCTTTCAACCCAAATCACCGACGCAAGGAGAATCGACATGAACACCCTGAACATCAAAGACCTGGCCGTGAGCTGCGAACTGGATCACAAGCAAATGGCACATGTGCGCGGCGGCCACAACGCCAGCAGCCAGAAAATGGACAGCTACAGCACGAGCAGCCCGTCGTACTCGCTGTTCCCGATGCCGTCCTACGCGACGACCGTCAATGCGACGCAGAACCTGGCCCAGGTCCAGAACGTCCTCAACGACACGGCCAACGGTTCCGCGTTCGTCAGCGGCGTCACCGCGAACAACAACACGTCGCAGTTCGGCCAGAACAACCTGCTGGTCATCTGAACCGGAACACGGAACGAAGGAGAACACCATGTCGTCGATCGTCATCCAAGACCTCGCCCGCACGCGCGCGCTGGACACGCATGCCATGTCCGCGATCCGGGGCGGCCAGGCATTCGGGCCGAACGTGAACGTGAACCTGAACCTCGACCAGCGCATCGGCCAGGTGCAGGACATCAAGGTCAACGTCCTGAACAACAACGGCGTGATCGGGTCCGGCTTCACCGCCCCCGACGTCACGTTGAGCCCGCTGCAATGGGCCGCCAACAACGCCGCCATCCCCCTGTAAAACATTTGAACATTTGACTTCAAGGAGCATCATCATGAAAACCCTGATCATCCGAGACCTGACCGTGACGTCCGAACTCGACCACCACGCCATGCGCGCCGTCCGCGGCGGCCATGGCATGACCCAGACGTCGTGGAATCCGTTGCCGCCATCGCCGACGTTCCGCTCGTCGGTGGACGCGACGCAGAGCCTGACCCAGTTGCAGAACGTCGTCAACGCGACCGCGAACGGATCGGCCTTCATCGACGGCGTGACCGTGAACAACAACACGAGCCAGTTCGGCCAGAACAATATCGCGGCGGCCGGGCACGCGTAGTAAGCAAGCCAACGGCGGAGGCCGCACCCCGGCCTCCGCCAAGGGAACCAAACCGGCAGCCGAGATGTCTGTTGAATGAGAAGAATGAGGAGATGCACATGGCGCACATCACGATCGGCGACCTCCGCTGCGAACGCACGCTCGACGCTCGCGCGCTGGCGCGCATCCGCGGCGGCGACGGTGCGGCGTGGTGCTTCGGCTGGATCCAGCCTTACGTGCCCGAATCGTTGCGCACTGCCCCGGTCATCAATTTTTACCAGATCAATAATTACGCGGACCAGATGATCAACCAGTTCCAGACGGTCAGCGTGAGCAACACGGCGCCGAACGCGGTCGTGACCGTCGGCGTGGATGAGCGGAGCACCAACAACGGACACGTCTGATGGGCGAGGCGCTTCAACTTCGCTGGACCTCGGCGGCGCGCAGCGACGTGGGGCTGGTGCGCAGCAATAACGAGGATGCCGTGCTCGACCGGCCGGCCCGCCGCATGTGGGCCGTCGCCGACGGCATGGGCGGCCATGCCTACGGAGAGATCGCGAGCCGCATGACGGTGGATGCGCTGGACGCGCTCCCCGCCGATTCGTCCCTGCAGCAAGCCGTCGCCGCCGCGCGCGCGCGCCTGCTCGAGGTGAACGACGCGCTGGTGCTTGAGGCGGCCGCCCGCAACGTCCCCGTGATCGGCACGACGCTCGTGCTGCTGCTGGCATCCGGCCGCACCGGCGTGTGCATCTGGGCGGGCGACAGCCGCATCTACCTGTGCCGCGGCGGCAGCCTGCACCAGCTCACGCGCGACCACAACCAGTTCGAGGAATTGCAAGCGAAAAGCCACCTGTCCGCCGCGGACGCCTCCACCTATCCGGGCGCCGCCATGATCACGCGCGCACTCGGCGCGGCCGCGACGCTGGAGCTGGACGAAGTGCAGGTGCAGGTCAGCGACGGCGACGTGTTCCTGCTCTGCAGCGATGGCCTGAGCAATGCGGTCAGCCTGGACGCCATGTTCGGCGCGCTGACGAGCGGCGACTGCGACCAGGCGGCCGATATGCTCATCCGGCTCGCGCTGGCCGGCGGCGGGCGAGATAATATCTCCGTCATCGTCGTGCGCGCGGATGACGTCGAGGCCGATCGGACCGTCCTCAATCCGTCCTTGTAAAGGCTTGTATCTGTAACAATACCGGTCGACGTACCGCCAGCAGATGAGCGAGCAGGCTAGCGAGAGAAAGGCCTGATGTCACCGATCCGTGGTTGACCACCTTGCGGACTCGGCTGGTGCACCGGGAGATGAGTTGCAATAAGAGACCAGAGTTCGTTGGAAATGAGTGCTTTGGCCATGGCATCGGTCCGGCTAAGAACAGGCCGTCCATGTTAACGCCAGGACCATGACTGCTACGGCTGAAAACGACCCAACGCAGTCATTCACTTGCGGTAAGCAGGACTGGGTAAGCCTCCTTTCAATCCCCGTCAGCTTCCCGGATTACGTGCCATGACGATCCACGCCGCGCCGCCGATCATCACCGACCGCTCGCCGGGGAGGTCCGCGAAGACGGCACGGACCGCGGCCGAAGCGCGGACGCGGATGCCATCGGGCTGGTCAGCGAGCGCACGCGACAGCGGGCCGACCTCGAGCGCCATCTTGACCGCGTCGTCGAGCGCAGCGTCCCGCGTCCCGCCTTCGCCGAACGGGACGGAAGCATCGAAGGGCGCGATAGCGATATGGGTGAAACCGGCTGCCGTCAGGATGCGCGCCACACGTCCCGGGTCGGCGAACGAAAATGGGCCGGGCGTTTCGGGACCGGGCGACGCGGTCGGCGGCACGATGGCCTTGATCGCGTCCATCGGTAAGCGCACCCAATCGTTCTCGGCCACGTCGCGCCAGCAGACGAAAACGACCCGCCCGCCCGGCCGGAGCGCGCGTCGCAGATGGGCAAACGCCCCTGTTGGATTATCGAAGAACATCACCCCAAAACGGGAAAACAGGATGTCGAATGCGCCTTCGGGCAGCTCGACGCTGCTGGCGTCGGCTACCTGGAACCGGACCGGCATATCCTGTGGTGCAAGCGCGCGTGCCCGGCCGATCAGCGGTTCGGATATGTCCACGCCAAGCACTTGCCCCCCTGCGCCGACGCGGGCGGTCAAAGCCAGACTCGATGCGCCCGCGCCGCAGCCGACATCCAGTATGCGCTCGCCAGCCGCCGGCGCGACGGCTTCGATCGCGGCCTGGCCGAACACCGCCACCATGGCGTCGAGCCGGGCCTGGTTAGCGACCCAGCGCTCCCCGCTTCGACCATTCCAGTCGGCGACCTGATCGCAACCGGAAAGGGAATCCCTGCTCTCAGACCAGCATCGATTGCTGGGCGAAGATGCCCGCCATCGCGCCCTGCGCCGATGCCTGGGTGACCGAGGGCAAGAAGGGCGTGGCGAGATCGCCAGCGGCGTAGATGCCTGGCATGCTGGTTTGGCGGCGCTCATCGACCTTGAGGACGATGCCGACGGGCGTATCCACCGTGGCGAGGCCCAGTGGTTCATGCAGGCTCGCGGACGGCTTATTGCGCGGCTGGGCGAACAGGATGTCGACCGCGATATTGCGGCCGGTATCGAGATTGACGGTGGTGATATGGCCCTTTTGATGGGCGATCTCGACGATCCGGCCATCGACGACAGGTATGTTGCGGCGCGCCAGATCGGCCTGGATATCGGGCGCGATGTCATGACCGTCGGCGAAGACCGTCAACTTGTCGGTCCAATCGCGGAACAGCCTGACGGACTGGTGGGACTGCGGGCCGGCCCAGACGACGCCCCAATGCTGGCCGGCGACTTCAAAGCCGTCGCAATAGGGGCAGGGCACGATGGACGTGCCCCAGCTTTCGGCAAAGCCCGGAACATTTGGCATCTGGTCGGCGACGCCATAGCTCAGGATCAGGCGACGTGCCCTTAGGGATTCGTTATCGTCAGTGACGACGCAGAAATCGTCGATTGCGCCAGACACGCTCTCGGCCCGGGCAGTGACCAGCCTGATCGTTGGGTAGCGCGCCAGTTGCTGCCGCGCCTCGGCCAGGATGTCCAGCGGCGGCTTGTGATCATGGCCGAGCAGACCGTGCGAATGGCCGGCAAAGCGGTTACGCGGCCGGCCGGTATCGAGAACGACGACCTTGCGGCGGGCACGACCGAGCTGCAGGGCGGCGGCGAGGCCGGCAAAGCTGCCGCCGATGATAATGACGTCATCCATGGCGATGGGCTCCGTGTTGTGAATGTAGGAAATCGGGCCGGGGCTGGCACGGAATATCGTCCAGCGATAGGCGCTCGAGACGGTCCTATCTTCGGCTTGCGTATTTTTTAAACTACGTGGTATCGTAATTAAAGAATTTAGATACTGTCAAGGACTATAATTGTCGTGACCAAAAAAAACAGTCAGACCCGGCGGGGCCGCCCCGCCAACGAGGCGCTTGGCCGAACCATCGTCGACGCTGCGTCCGAACTCTTTGTGGAATTGGGTTTTCAAGCGACGACATTGGACAAGGTCGCCCAGCGAGCGAAGATATCCAAACTGAGCATCTATCGGCATTTCGAGAGCAAGGAGGCACTGTTCAGCGCGGCTATCGCGGCCGGCTGCCAACAGTTGTTTGCACCTCAGTCTCTTCTTGAAGGCGTCGACGGTTCGGTCGAAGATCAACTGATGGCGGTCGGATCATTACTGCTTCGCACACTGTTGAGATCAGACGTCCGCAGTGTCGAAGCCATGGTCATGGCCGACAAGACGAATCAAAAGTCGTTAAGCAAGCTCCATTACGAAGCCGGGCCCGCTCATGTCATCGCCCAAATCGAGGCCCTATTGCGTCAGTTGCACGCAAAGGCGGTTCTGAACGTGCCCGATCCTCTCCTGTCCGCCCGCTTGTTTGCCGCACTTTTCAAAGGATCCGATCTTCTGGTTATCGCACGTTTCGATGAGGCGAGAGCAGAGGACGACAACGAAATCGAATCCTATTGCCGGTCGGCCGTCGCCATGTTCATCGCCGCGCACGGTGGCAACGACCACGCGGGCAGATAAGCATTTGATTGCTCCAGACAGCTTGGCTTGGGCACGTCTACCAACGCAAACTGAGGAGTAACGCAGGGTCGAACCTTGTATGGTCTGTGTCCGCTTTGTGCCGAACCCGGCCGTTGCAATGCCCAGGGTTATGGCCAGTATTGCTCTGCTGGCAAGTTGGCGTTTTGATAGACGTACTTTAGTGCCGCCTGAAATCCTTCGAATGCAGGCCATGCTTCTTGAGCAGGATCTGCAAGTGGGACCGGTTCATGTCCCAACGCCGCGCCAGTTCCGCGACCGTGCCGCCGACGTCCTTGAGGCCGCGCTCCAGGCAGGCACGCTCGGCCTCGTCGCTGGCGGCCCGCTTGGCTTCGGCCAGCGAGGCCGGCGGTGGCGGCGGAAGCGACGATGCGGCGGGCGCATCCTGCGCTTGCGCGGCTGCCGGACGCAGGTCTTCCGGCAAATGTGGCAAGTCCGCCGTGTCCCCGGCCAGGCAGGCCAGCCGGTACATCAGGTTGCGCAATTCGCGGATATTGCCGGGGTAGGCGTAGTCGAGCAGGAAGGCACGCAGGCGCGGCGTCATCCCGACCGGGCGCCGCTTCAACGCTTCGGCCGCTTCGTCGCCATAATATGCCAGCAGCAGCGGGATTTCGTCCTTGCGGTCGCGTAGCGGCGGCAGGGTCACGTGGATCACGCTGAGGCGATAAAACAGGTCTTCGCGAAACTGGCCCAGTTCGATCAGCTGGCGCAAATTCTTGTTCGTGGCCGCGACGATGCGGGCGTCGACGGCGATCGTCTCGTCCGAGCCGACGCGCTGGATCTCGTGCGACTGCAGCACGCGCAGCAGTTTGACTTGTCCCTGCAGCGGCAATTCTCCGATCTCGTCCAGGAAAATCGTGCCCTTGTGCGCGCTCTCGAACTTGCCCTTGCGGTCCGTCGCCGCGCCGGTGAACGCGCCGCGCTTGTGGCCGAACAGTTCCGATTCGATCAGGCTTTCCGGGATCGCGCCGCAGTTGACGGAGATATACGGCTTGTCGGCTCGCGCGCCGTTCGCGTGGATGACCTTGGCCATCAATTCCTTGCCCGTGCCGCTTTCGCCGTCGACCAGCACGGGCAGATCGGTCGGCGCCGCCTTTTCCGCGATCTCGAGCGCGTCCAGCAGGCGCGGGTTGTCGCCGAACGTGCCTTCGAACACGAAGCTGCGCGCCAGCAGCGCCGCGCGCCGCTCGCCGGGCGCCGGTTCGGGGCGCGGTGCCGCCTCGCTGCCGAGCGCCTGGATGAAACGCTCCTTGTGCGACAGCTGCATCACCTCGTCGCGCACGGCATTGGCCTGGCGCAGCAGCTTTTCGATGTCGGGCCGATCCAGGCTGTGGGCCCAGCGCAGGGTGGAGCGCAGGATTTCCAGCCGCTCCAGCAGGCCGGCGTACGACATCGACGACCCGCGCGGCAGGTCCTGGTTGAACAACTTCATGCCGCCGCCAGCTGCTTTTGCACAAGCTCGTAATACATGCCGCGCCCGGCCAGCAATTCCTCGTGCCGGCCCTGCTCGACGATGCCGCCCTCGTACAGCACGACGATCTTGTCAGCCCGCATGATCGTACTGAGCCGGTGCGCGATGATCACGGCCGTGCGCCCGGCGAGGATGTCGTGCATGTTGGCGATGATATTGCTTTCGGATTGCGTGTCGAGCGCCGACGTCGCTTCGTCGAACACGAGCAGGCGCGGGTCCTGATACAGCGCGCGGGCGATGCACAGGCGTTGCACCTGGCCGCCGGACAGCCCGACGCCGCGTTCGCCGACGACCTGCTCGTACCCGAGCGGCATCTTGCTGATGAAGGCATGCGCATCCGCCATCTTCGCGACCTGCTCGATGCGGCGCCGGTCCGGGCTTTCGTCGCCGCTGGCGATGTTCTCGGCGATGGTGCCGGAAAACAGCAGGTTGCTTTGCATGACGTAGCCGACCTGGGCCCGATAATAATCCTTGTCGATCGCCGTCATGTCGTAGCCGTCGACGAGGATCTTGCCGTCCGTGGGCGCATAAAAGCCGACCAGCAGTTTCGCCAGCGTCGTCTTGCCCGAGCCGCTGCGGCCGACGATGGCGACCAATTCTCCGCGCCGGATGTCGATGCTGATGTTTTCCAGCACATAGGCCGTGTCGTTGCCGCCGTAGCGGAAATAGACGTTCTCGAGCTTCACGTCGCCGCGCAGGTCGGGCAGCACGACGCGGCTGGCGGCCTCGCTGGGCTTTTGTTCCGGCTCGATGTCGAGCACGTCGCCGAGGCGCTCCATCGCCACGCCGGCATCGGCCAGCCGGCTCCACAGGGCGACGAGCCCCATCAACGGCGCCAGCACGCTGCCCATCAGGGCGTTGAAGGCGATCAGCTGGCCGATCGTCAGTTCGTGATCGAGCACGAGGCTGGCGCCGGCCCACAGGATGGCGATCGTCGTGGCGGCGTTGAGCAGCTGGCTTGCCAGGCCCACGAGGATGTTGAACTTCTGCGCGCGATATTGCGTGTCGAGCGCCTTGACGTATTTCTTTTCCCATTTCAGGCGCACGGGGCGCTCGCTGCCCATGCCCTTGATCGTTTCCACGCCGCCCAGCGCCTCCATCAGGAAGGCGTGCGCGTCGGTCGACGCGTTGAACACGTCGCGCGCGTACTGCTTGATGTGCGGCGTCGTCAGGATCGTCAGCGCCATGATCGGGACGACGAACGCGATCAACAGCAACGTCAGCTTGACGTTGTAGACGAACAGGATCGTGAAATAGATGAACACCATCAGCAAGTTCAGCATCGTCGTGACGGTGGACTCGGTGAGGAAGGCGCGGATCGTCTGGTTTTCCTGGAAGCGCGCGACGATATCTCCCGTTTTTCTCTTGGCGAAGAACGAGAACGGCAGCGACATCGTGTGCTTGAAGAACCCCGCCATCATCGAGAAATCGAGGTTGCGCACCATGTAGTTGGCGAGGTAGGCGCGCACGGTCGCCATCAGCTGGGAAAACACGCTCGCGATGACGAGCCCGGCGATCAGGACGTGCAGCAGGCTGACGTTCTGGTGCACGACGACGCCGTCGAGGATGTTCTGGATGATCAACGGCGGCACGATGCCGAGCATCTGGATGACGAACGTGGCGAGGAACAGGTGCAGCAGAATGGTCCGGTACGGCCGCAGATAGCCGACGAAGCGCAGCCACGGCGAGCGAAGGGCGGCTTGCGCCGCCATGTCCTGGCCGGGCGTGAAGACGAGGCACGTACCGCTCCAGCCGCGCTCGAACTCCTCGACGGACAGCTTGCGGAAACCCACCGCCGGATCCGCCATCCACACCTGGCGCGGCGAGATGCCGTACACGATCACGTAGTGGTAGCCCTCCCAGTGCACGATGAAGGGCAGGTCGAAGCCCTGCAAGGCATCGAACGTGCACTGCACGCCGCGGCTGGAAAAGCCGAGCGTCTCGCCCGCGCGCGCGAGGCTGTCCAGGGTGGCGCCCTGCGTGGTGACGTTGGCCAGCTCGCGCAGCTTGCCGAGCGTGACCTGCAAGCCGTGATGGCGGCACAGCATGGCGAGGCAGGCCGCGCCGCAATCCATCTCCTCGGCCTGTTCGACGAGGGCGAAGCGGCGGATCACGCGCTCGCCGGCCCCGGGCTGCGATTCGAGGTCGAGCCGAAGCGGGCGCTTGCGGCGTTCGGCCAGCTTTTTTTGCCGCTCGAGCTCGCGCTCGACGAAACGGATACGGTCTTCCAGCACCTCGCGCAGGCCGGCGTTGCGCTCGAGGATCGTGTGCGCCGTCTTCTCGGGAATGACGAGCAAGGTGGCGGGCGTGACGGCCACGGCCGACACCATCTGCTCCTGCCGCATCAGGCACGCCTTTTCGCCGAACGTGTCGCCCGCCTGCAACGTGGCCAGCGTGAATTCTTCTGCGCCGTCGTGATAGACCAGTTTGACCTGGCCCTGGCGCAGCACGTATAAACGGTGGTCGTCGCGCGCGTTCTGCTTGAGGATTTCCTTGCCGGCCGGGACGCGCTTGGCGCCCACGCTGCGCACGACCTCTTCCAGTTCCTCCTTGCCGACCTTGCCCCGCAAATCGAACAGGCGCGCCACGAGGCCGCCGGCGGAACCGATCGCGACATAGCTCGTGACGAAATCCAGCGCCTGCGGATTGTGCGCCAGCACCGGCTCGATGGCCGCGCGCGGGATAAGCCACAGCTCCGTCTTGAGCGACGCGCGCGCCGACAATTCGTGGTGCGCGTCGCGCAACATGGCGATGTCGCCGAACGTCTCGCCGGTTTTACGCACGCCGATGCTGAGCTCCTTGCCGTGCTCGTCGGAGAACACGCGCACGGAACCGGATTTCACGACGTACAGGCCCTCGGCCGGGTCGCCCGTCTTGCAGATGGTGTCGCCGAACGCGTAATGGCGCACCTGCACCGCTTCGGCCAGCCGTTCCAGTTCGTCGCGCCCGAGCGGGGACAGGATCTCGACCGACGACAGGAAGTCGGCGGGCGACTGCACGGCGGACGACGTCTCCATGATGCCTGGGCGGGCTCAGCGCGCCGGACACGCTTCGATTACGTGCTCCTGCGCGCGCGCCATCAGCCACTCTTCGCGCAGCAGGCGCCGCACCTCGGCGGCCGTGTCGGCATCGAGCGTGGCCGGGTGTTTCGCGTTGACGCAAAAGATTTCGTAGCACGCGCCGTCGGGCGCTGGAAACGGCCCGAGCAGTTCTCCCGGCCGCGCATTGAAGACCCGCGCCTCGACGTCGCCCTTGAGCGAGCCGCGCAAGACCTTGCCGATGACGCCGCCCTGCTGGCGCGTGCCCTCGTCGATCGAATGCTCGCGCGCCATCTCGCCGAACAGCTCCGGTTCCTCCTGCAGCACGGACATCATCTCGCGCGCCGCGCCCTCGGAATCGAGCACGACATGGCTGACCTCCACGCTGTCGAAGCGCGGCGAATTCAGCTTGAAATACTGCGTGACGGCCGCCGCGCTGCAGACCTGTTCCAGCATCTTGTCCTGGTACAGGCTGTCCGTAATGTAGGCCTCGAATTCGTCGAGGGAGACGCCGAGCGCGTCGAGGTAGTGATTGGTGTCGGCCGCGCGATGCAGGCCCAGCGCGCGGCGGAATTCGTCGGCGCGTTCCTGGATCTGTTCGGGTGCGAGCACGAGGCCCGCCTGCCGGGCGGCGCGCGCCGTGAGCCGGTCGCGCACCATCTGCTCGACGAGCCCCTCGAACTGCCCGCCCAGCTTGAGCGTGCGGATGAAGTCGTCCGTCGTGATCACCTCGTCGTCGATGCGCACGATGCCTGTCATGGTGTCGCTCCTGCCGCCGGGTATGGTCCGGTGCCCGTGTTAGAGCGTGCGGCGGGGTGAAGGTTCACCGCGCGACCGGTGTGACGCCCGGCGCGATGTTACAGAAATACAACAAGTCATCACACAGCGCTGCCGCGCCCTTCCCGTGTTGCAGTTCCTCCTCGGTAGCGGCAGAAATTAACGTAACACTTAGTAAATTTCATTTCCCCATTTGCACGTTTTTGCACTTGCGGCTCCCACCGCCGAAATGGCATCATAAACCATAAAAATGTCTGTTATATATAAAATACTATAGCGCCGCAGTGTGCAGGGATCGTGATGACGATCCCTTTCTGCCGGCGCCTGGATTTGCACGCCAGGTATCCGTATCCCGCTACCAGTCGAGTACATCCCTTTATCGGCATCCGCCCTGGCGCGTGCGTTCCCGCACGTCGCGCCGGCCCCCCGTTGCCCTTTGGCGCGCGTTTTGCGGGATTGATGAACAACGAGTTAACACAACAGAAAACAGAAAGGAACACCACCATGAGGAGACCCGCGATGAAGTTCCAGATAACAGCAATTATGCTTGGCTGCGCCGCCCTGCTCGGCGGCTGCGGCGGCGGCGGCGGCGGCAGCGCCAGCGACGGCGGCGTGGAGCAGACAATAGATTTCTCGCTCCCGTTCTCGGGCCAGGCGATCATCGGCTTGCCGGGCAGTACCGCGACCGCCACGCTGAAAGCGACGGCGAGTTCCGGCGGACCCGTGACCTACGCCTCGAACACGCCGGACACGTGCAGCGTCAGCGGGGATCAGCTGTCGCTGCTGAAAGCGGGCGAATGCTCGGTGACGGCCACCCAGGCCGGTACCGGCGGCTATGCGCCGGTCTCGAAGCGCCAGCTGTTCGTCATTCCGAAAAACCCGCAGCTCGTCACCAAGTTCCCGAACCCGGGTTGGCAACCGCTCGATTCGACGCCGGTGCAACTGTCCGCCAGCTTCAACACGGGCCTGCCGGTCACCTTCACGAGCAAGACGCCTGACGTGTGCTCGGTCAGCGGCAGCACGATGACCAAGCTCGCCAACGGGATGTGCACCATCACCGCCGAGCAGGCCGGCAATGACTACTATGCGGCGGCGACGGTGGACAGGCACATCCCGATCGGCACCGAAAAGGTGGCCGCGCTGAATTTCGTGACCGGCTACAAGGATGGCGGCACTACCAACGAAGGCCTCATCGGTCATCCGGGCAACCAATGGTGGTGCCAGGACTGCGATACGAAAGCGTCCAGCGACGGCAACAGCTACACGTTTACCGCGAGCTGGGGAGCGCCTCCGAAACCTGGGGACTGGGACTATAACTCGGCGTTGTTCACGCTGTTCGGAACCGGCCTCGACGACACCGATCTCTATTCGCCCAACGGCTGGTACAGGGGCGGCGTGAAAGCCGCGTCTTTCAGCAAGCCCAGCGCCATACCCAAAGGCGTGCAGATCGACATCCAGGGCGCATTGCATTTCAATCTCGCGCAAAATCCCGAATGGTTCGGCTCGAGCAACAACAAGTTCAACGTCGAACTGTTCCTCGCCCACTTCAACCCCAACAAAGTGGACGGGCAAGGCAATGTGTGCAACGTGACCTTGAAAGCCACGGTCCAGCCCACCGCCGCTGCCGCCACGGACTACAGCGTCGGCCTCAAGGATCAGTTCACGATCAGCGACACGTGCGACCTGAGCGGCCTGGACGTTTGGGACGAGCTGCAGACCTTCCCGGTCGTCGAGATCAAATTCTCCGCAGTGCAGCCGAACGGGGAGAAGGCCGACGCATCCGGGAAATACGTGAGCCAGTACACCCTGACCGGCCCGATCTACTTCCAGTGACAACCGACTGATATTCAAGGCCACCGCATGACACGGTGGCAATCAAGGCATACACAAGAGGACACAAATAATGACAAGAGTTGAGACGAAGATCGTGAGGAAGCCGATCAAGATGACCGCGCTGGCATTCGCCGCGGCGCAGGTCGCGCTGTTGTGCGGCAACGCCGCGCACGCGCAGACGGACACGTCGACGAAGGAACAAGACGCCAAGGACGGCAAGACCCAGACCGTCGTGGTGACCGGCCAGCGCAAGCAGTTGGAGACCGCCACTGCCATCAAGCGGAATTCCGACTTGATCGTTGACTCGGTCGTGGCCGACGAGGCCGGCAAGCTGCCCGACAAGTCGATTACCGAAGTGCTGCAGCGGGTGGTCGGGGTCACGATGGACCGTAACCGCTCGCGCCAGGGCGCCAGCCTGGCCGCGACCGGCCTGGAATTCAACGTCGAAGGCTCGGGCATCCAGGTGCGCGGCCTTTCCTGGGGTTCTTCCACGCTGAACGGACGTGAAACCTTCTCGGCCGGCTGGCCTGGACGTGAACTGAGCTGGGGTGACGTGCCGCCGGAATTGATGGCGGGCGTGGACGTGTACAAGAACCCCTCCGCCGAACTGATCGAAGGCGGCGTCAGCGGCCAGGTCGACTTGCGCACCCGGCTGCCGTTCGATGCCAAGGGACAATATGGCGCGCTGACCGCCACGGGCAATTATGCCGAGCTGGGCAAGAAGAAATCACCGGGCTTCTCCGGCTTGTATTCCAACCGCTGGAAAACGTCCATGGGCGAATTCGGCGCGCTGGTGGATCTGTCCGTCAACAAAAACAAGAACCGCTTCGATTCGATCGGCCAATCCGTCTATTACCCAAGGAGCGATCTCATCGCGGGCAAGACGGCGTGGGTGCCGGCCGGCGTCAACTACGGTACCACCACCGGTGACGACCAGCGTACGGGCATCTATGGGGCATTGCAGTGGAAAAACCGCACCATGGAATCGTCGCTGACGTACTTCGATTCCTCTTTCCATCAAGTGAGCGAACAAAACAGTATCGGCATCTCCGCCGGCTCGAATTACGGCGACTCCGAAGATCCCTACAAGCTCATGTTCACCGACGCAAAGTTCGACGACAACGGCGTCTTCCAATCGGGCACAATGAGCCACCCGATCGGCGGCCAGGGCGCCAACGAGTTCGCGGCCGGCGGCATCGGTACGAACATCACGCGGAATTACAGCGAAATCCGTGGACGCACGCGCGAGGTGGCCTGGAACTTCAAGTGGCGGATCAATGAGAGCTGGACGTTCCAGAACGATCTGCAATGGGTTCATGCCACCAACTCCGGTGATTACGGCATGATCAACCTCGGCACCTTCGTGCCGAGCATGAGCGTCGACGAGACCGGCTCGCGTCCGTCGTTCACTTTCGACGACAAGGCCCGCGCTTTCCTGGCCGATCCGGGCAACTATTACTGGGGTATTTCTCAGCCTGATGTCAACAAGGCCAAGGCGGATCTGTATGCATGGAAAGCGGATGGCAAATACACCTTCGATGATCCGGTGCTGCGCGATTTCCGTTTTGGCGTACGCGTGACGAACCGTTCTACGCGTAAAGACAAGAATGCCGGGACGGGTTGGAAATCCTACGCCGAGTCGTGGGGCGTGCGTCCGACCGACGTGGCGGGGCAGTTGCCGAACGTCGCCGATTTGGGCTGGCAGCGCAGTAACTTCGGCTATCTGAGCGATCCAAAATATGCGGCCCTGGGCACCGTCGAACCCTACGCGTTCCCCGACTTCTTCAACGGCAGGATGACTGCGCCGCCAACGTTCATCGTCCCCACTTCGGCGATGGTCCACGATAAGCCGGGCGCGTACCGGAATCTGTTGACCGCACTGAAATATAATTGCATGGACGACAATGCAATCAAGGGCGGTACCAATGATTGTTCGACCGCCGGCAGCGACTGGAAGCCAGATGGCTACGACAACGACCCGCAGCACGTCAGCAGGCACAGCGAAGGGAGCCAGGCCGTGCACGGCACTTTGCGCTTCGGCTTCGACAACTGGAAATATCCGGTGGAAGGCAATGTGGGCGTACGCGTGGTCAGGACCAGCACGACGGCCCATGGCTACACGGTGTTCAAGCCCAGTTATAGTGTGAACACCAATCCGACCGTTCCCCGGTTCGGAGAGGTCAACGAACCGCTCGATCTGAAGGCCAATTACATCGACGTGCTCCCCAGCCTGAACCTGAAGGCGAGCCTGACGAACAATCTGCAGGCGCGGTTGGCGCTGTCCAAAGGCATTTCCCGTCCCGGCTTCGATCAGATGCAGGAGTACATCACCCTGTCGCAGAACGTGATAAGCGACCCCAACGATCCGAAGATGATCAAGACGATCACCTACACCGGCAATAACGACGGCAACGTGAAGCTGAAGCCGCTCAAGTCGAACAACTTCGACGTGTCGCTGGAATGGTATCCGCATCCTGGACAATCCCTGACCGCCGCGGTGTTCTACAAGCAGGTCAAGGACATCATCATGAAGGAAACCTATACCAGGACGTACAAGGACCTTGCCGGCCAGGATATGGACTTCATGATCACCGGGCCGGCCAACGCAGCCAAGGCCCGGGTGCGAGGTATCGAAGTGGCCGGTATGACTTACCTCGATCACCTGCCTGTCATTAGCGACGATCTGCCTGACTGGGCGAAAGGATTCGGCGTTTCCTCGAACTTCACCTACATCGACGGCAAGCAGCAACTGTATCACCCGTTCAAGGGGGATTATTGCCCGGCCGGCGCCCTGTCGGGTACCCTTTTGCTGTTCGGTTGCGACACCAATGGCTTACCGTACAAGGATTTGCCGGTGCCGTACATGTCGAAGCGCGCATTCAACCTGGCGTTCATGTACGACCACGGTCCGGTGTCGGCGCGCCTGGCTTACAGCTGGCGTGACCGCATGCTGCTGGCGACGGGCATCTATGCCGCCAACAGCACCAACGGCACCAGCGCCGACCCGTCGCGCTTGTACGCCCCCGATTCGGCGCAGCCGGACGTCAAGGTCGAGCCGCATGACGTGGGCTTTGCGCCACCGATTTGGCAGGAAGCCGTGGGCCAGTGGGATGCGGGTATCAGCTACCGCTTCAGCGACCACTTCTCGGGCAGCTTCAATATCAGCAACCTGACCCGTACCGTGACGAGGCAGACGACCCAGCAGGCGCCCGGCAACATGGGCAGCTCCTGGTTCGATCCGGGCCGCAGCTTCCGGATGCAGGCGACCTACACGTTCTGATCTGAAGCACCCGCGGGGCGCGGCATGGCCTGACAGGCATGCCGCGCCCCGCCTCGTTTTACGATGACGGTCAACCGCGCACGCTGCGCCGCCCGACGATCACGTGCAGGACGAACAGCACGGCCACCACGAAGCCGACGCTCCAGTGCAGCAGCGACCAGACCGGACGGTCGCTTTCGCCGGCCACGTAGTACAGGCCGTAGCCGGTGAGCGTCAGGAAGGACAGGGTCACGATCATCGCCCACCCGGTGAGCGCGTTGCGGCCGGCCCGCAGCGCCCGGCGCACGTGCAGGTGCAGCAGGCTGCCGACGAAGAACAGCGAGGCCATCGCCGCCGCGCCATGCAATTTCATGGCCCAGGGTTCGAGCGGATTGACCGATTCGCCGAACTCGGTCACGGGGCGCAGGAAGTAGCGCAACACCAGCCACGCGGCACCCGACACGAGCAGCAGGATACCGGTCGCGTAGATGCTGCGGCGGTGCCAGCGTTCGAGCTTGAAGGAAAGAAGACGGCCGGTGGTCGGGCTGGGCATGCGGGTCATGGGTCTCGGATCAGGAAAGCGGTGGCATCGAGCGCGGCCAGTGCCGGGTGGGTGCAGTCGCCGGTCGCCAGGACGACCTTGGTCAACGCATCCGCCACGGCGCAGCGGCCCGCGCGCACGGACGCGCTGGCGTTCGAAACCAGCGGCTGGCCGTCGCGCGCGTCGAGCAGGGCGCTGACGACGCCGCCGCGATGCGCACGCGCCGAGAAATAACTCCCCGACGTCGCGAGGGCCGCGCCACACAGCATTATATGATGCGCGGCCCGCCCGGGCGCACCGGGCGCGCGCACCGCGACCGGCACCTCCATCGACCCGAAGGCGCGCAGGTCGCCGCCGGCGTTCACGCAACCGCCCGGCACGCCCGCCGCCTCCAGCACGGCGACGGCCGCATCCACGATATACCCCTTGGCGATGCCGCCGACGTCGATCCACCCCGCGCCGCATTTGCGTACGCAGCCGTCGTCCTCCAGCGCGAACACGCCGGCCGACGTCCGCGCGGCGGGCTCGGCCTGCTCCGGTGCGGGCGACGGCAGGATGTGCCGGTCGACCAGCCAGGGCGCGCACGCGATGTCGAACGCGCCGCCGGACAGGTCCGCGATTTCTCCGGCCAGCCGCAGGACGTCCCACGTGGCCGCGTCCACCCGGACCACGTCGCCCGGCGCCGCACGGTTGAAGCGCGCGATGTCGCTGGCCCCATCATGAAAACTCATCAACCGGTGCAGGCGCGCGATCTCGGCAAAGGCAGCCGAGACCACGTCCTGGCTGGACGTGCCCTCTACCGTGATGTCGACGAGGGTGCCGAGCCAGGGCTGCGCGCGGCGGATCATCTGGCCAGCGCGACCTGGGCCACGGCGGCGATGCGGCGCACGCCGTCCGTGACATGCGTGCAGGACAGGGTGGCGCCGCTGATGTTGTTGATGCCGCCGCCGATGCGCAAATCGCCGCTCCTGGCGCTCTTGCCGACGAACTGCCTGCGCCATGCGGGCAGGCGAATCTCGCTGCCGTGGCTTTCGCGGTACGCCAGGATTTCGACCTGGCGCACGCTGGCGTCCGGATTGACGCCGACGGCATACGAGATCAACTCGAATTTGCCGATCACGTCGTCCTGCACCATGTAGCCGAGCAGTTTCTCGCCCTTGTAGGCGGCCACGACACGCCATTGCACCGAACGCGTCGGCAGCCCCGCGATCTGCTCCACCTGGCGCATCTGCGCCAGGTCCAGCGACAGCGGCCGGGAATGGAACGCGTCGGCGTCCGGGAACATCAGCTTTTGCGCCTGTTCCGGGCTGAGGTATTGCGTCGCGAACGCGGGCGCGGCAACGGCGCTGGCGCCGAGGACGATCAAGGGAACATAGCGCATGACGATGCCTCCGGGGATACGATCAATAGGAGAAGCCGACGCCCAGGTTCACCCGGTCGAGCGACTTGTCTTGACGGAATTTCTGGTAATCCGCCTTGAGCACGACGCCCTGCGCGACCATCAGGTTGGCGCCGACGGTCGCCACGCGCTCGTACGGCGCGGACGGCACGCCCAGACCGGCGGGCAGTTGGGCATACGTGCGGGCCGTGTCGAAGCTTTCGAAACGGGCGAACGGGCTGAGCGAGAAATCGGCATTCTGCCAGAGTTTATATGCGGCCTGCAGATACCAGCCGGCGAAGCTGCTGGGGACGGGCGTCGGATTGCCGACGAAGGTCGCGTTGAGCGCTTCCGTGTTCGAGATGCGGCCGTAGGCCCACAGCGCCGACAAGTCCCACGCGCCCGGTGTGTAACGGGTGTGCAATTCGGCCAAGGTCACGCGCGCGTCGTTGGCGGAGAAATCGGTCGTCGCATGGCCCGCCTTGCCGGTGAAGACCGAGCCGCCGACGAGCAGGCCCGGATAGCCGCGCCAGTTGAGCGCGCCGTGCAGCTGCAGGTCGCGCGACTTCGCCAGCTGCCCTTCCTGGTGGATGGCGCCCAGCGGCGATTCGCGGCCCTCGCCGGAGGCGGCATCCCACTTGGTCAGGTCGAAGCCGGTGGTGAGGCCCGCATCCCACGCGAAGCCCTCGCCGAATTCGCCCGACAGGCCGACGCCGGCTTCGCGCCAGGTGGTCGGGATGATCGCCGTTTCGACGAAGTTGCGCTCGACGCCATAGTAGGCTGTCGGCTCGTGGTTCTGGTTCAGCAGGCCGACCGGCATCAGGAACAGGCCCGCCTTGCCGCGCAGGCCGTTATTGAACTCGCGCTCGACGTACATCTGCTCGACGGCCGACTCGCCGCTGTCCGAGGCGGACGCGATCGCATGCTCCCACTCGAATTCCGCGACCACTTTCGTCTTTTCGTCGAAGCGGTGCTGGACGCCGATCACGGCGCGGCGCAAATCCGTCTGCGCGCCGCTGGCGTTGCGTACGGGGTGGTTGTAGTTCACTTCGCCGTAGCCGGAGAAGACCGTGTCCGGCGTCGTGGCGGCAATCGCCGCGGGTGCCGGCGCGGCGGCGGCCGGCTGGGCCGGCGCGTTCGACGCGACCGCTGCCGCGGCCTGCGCGCGCTGCGCCGCGAGTTCGGCCTTCACTTGCTCGAGTTCCGCGGCGAGCTGCTCGACGCGTTTCGCCAGGTCGGTCTCCTGGGCAAGGGCCGCAACCGGAGCGGCAAGGAATGCGGCGGCCAGTGCCGCGCTGATGACACGTTGTTTCATGAATGTCCTTGGTTGATTTTAAGGTTGATAACCGTCGGTGAGCGTGCCGAGGAACTGGACCAGGTCGGCGATTTCGGCTTCGTTCAAGGCCGGCGCCATGCCCGGACGGCGGTTGTAAGGCACTTCCGTCGTGTTCACGTTCCCGCGCAGCGCCGGGGGCAGGTCGTTGAATTTGTCCACGGTGCCATCGGCGTTCACCGGATACCAGCGCTCCGGATTCGTATCACGCGTCACGTAGAAGCGAACGACATCGGTCAAATTCGTGAACGCACCGTTATGGAAGAACACCTTGCGCGTGGCGACGTTGCGCAGTGTCGGCACCTTGAAGGCGCCGCACAGGTCCATGCGCGCGGTCAGGTCGGTGCGATCGGGACCGCACAGGCCCAGGTCGAAGTAGGCCGGATCGCGCGTGGCCGGGATGCGCATGTTGCGCGGCACGCCCAGGTTGTCGTAGCTGAAGTCGGTAAACAAGGGCGCGCCGCCGTCCGCGCCGCGGGCGCTCGTGTGGCAGGCCGCGCAATTGCCTTTGTTCGGATCGTTGAACAGCGCCAGGCCGCGCAGCTCCGCATCGGACAAGGCCGCTTTGCCGGCCAGGAACAGGTCGTACTTCGAATCGAACGGGTGGAAGCGCGGATCCTCGTTTTCGAACTGTTGAAGCGCAAACTGGACGCGGCTGAACGCCTGGTCGACATTGTCGAAAATATGGTCGCCGAACGTGGCGCGGAATTGCGCCGCGTACGCCGCACGCTGCAGCCGCGCGACGACGTCCGCCTTGCTGGCGTTGGCCATCTCGTGCGGGGCCACGAACGGGCGTTCCGCCTGCTCCTGCAGCGTCTGGGCGCGGCCGTCGCGGTCGAAGCCGCCGACGGGCGTGCCGTCCGCCTCGAAGTGAAACGCCGGCGTCTGCTGCATGTAGCGCAGCGACGGCGATGCGCGGAAGCCCGGCACGTCGCCGTTCGGACCACCGAGCTGCACGGCCAGGTCGTTCGTGGGGCCGTGTGCATTGTCCGGATTGTGGCAGGTGGCGCACGACTGGCGGCCGGAGGCCGAGAGCGACACATCGTTGAAAATCTTTTCGCCCAGGACGGCGCCGGGGCTGAACGACGTCACGGCCGCGGCCGCCGACGTGGCCGGCGCGGGACTGCCGTCGCCACCGCCCCCGCATGCCGAGAGGGCGCCCGAAAGCAGGATGGCCAGGAGCAGGGTGGAGCGGCGGGAGGCAAGGCGGCGCATGTGTGAATGATAATGTAAATCTAAATGAGAACTATTCTAATTTAGAGATAAGTACGTGGCAACAAATAGATATCGTGACGACAGCGATATGTATCCGATTAGCAACTACCTGAGCTCATCGGGAAAAGATGCGGACGAGGCGCGACTTAACGGCAAGTCGCGCCTCGATCTTGGTCGTGCGGGCAATCGCCTTAGCCGGCGTTCACCATGTCGTCCACCAAGTCGCGGATGGGCCAATTCTTGAAGAAGAACTGGTCGTTGCCGGGGAAACGGTCGACCCCGAGGAGGGAGCAGGCCAAGCGGCCTTTATCGATGTCCGCCATCAGGCCTTTATCGGGAGGGAAAATTTTGCCCAGTAGCTCATCCCGCGCTCGAATCTCCTGGCCCTTGCCCCAGGGCACACCGATGGTTTGACCAAGCACCTGCAAGCACTCTCGTCCATCCTTGAAGACAATGTCATGGAAAGTAATTTCTGGGAGTTTGTTCCATTCGATGTCGAACTCCTGGTCGAATTGCGCTCTGAGCGCTGACTCCCGCGCAACGAGCGTCGCCAGCAAATCCTGCGTAACGGGCCGGCCTGGGCAAATATAAATGCTGTAGGCCGCCGGCGTATCGGGACAGGAAAGGGTCAAGGCGTCTTCGTAGGCCGCTTGTTTTCGGTGGTCCACCGCCCAGTTCGCGCCTGGGTCCTCCGCCTTCTTGTATTTGGCATCGACCAGCAGAACGCCGCCCATGTGCTTGCGCGTCGCCTCTCGATACGATTTGAATGGCGCACATTGCCAAAAAGCGCTCGGCCCCGGGCTCCACGTCCCGAGGCGGCACAGCATGGCGATGACTTCGGGACGGTCCGGATCGGGTCGTTGGACGCCGGTCAGCGCCAGAACAGGTTGGGCTACCTCCTTCTCGCCGCCAGGCGACGACACGGATGACCGGATTTGCGCCTGGGTTGGTGTACCGGTCGTAGCAAGGTACTCATGCGTGCCGGAAAGCGTCATGACGACCGGGCCTTCGCTCAGGTGGAGCTTCTCGACCCGGTGCCACCCTTGCTCGGGTTCGTACTCGCGTTTGAACTCCGCCGGTGACAGGATGGCGTCGGGATAGGGGTGCCCCAGCTTCTTGCCATTCGTCAGGAAGGTATGCCAGTCCCCACCGTTTTTACACAGCACCTGTTCGTCTTCCAGGGGAGGCTGGAAGCCGTCGTGCTGGAGCCGGTCGATCGTGTCGGGAGCGAGGTTGCCGTTCTCGATCCAGCAAAGACGGTTCCTGAACTGCTCCGCGGTCGCCAGCCGGGTCAGGACCATCCACTCCCATACGGGCCAGAAGCCGTCGAGCCCCCAGAGAATGCCGTTGCCGTGCGGCGTGTCCGCGGGCGGATACAAGAACCGCACCACTGCGTCGTAGAGCCGGTGGTAATCCTCATCCTTGAGCGCCGTCACCCGGTCGATGACGTCGAGTTTATCCCTGAGCGTATCGCGGGTCCGTTGCCATTCGTCGGCCTCCCAGCAGCTGGCCGAAGGCCAAAGGTGCTTGGATTCGAAATTCTCGGCGAGGACGCGAATGTCGTCCCGCAAGGGATCCGGATCACGCTCGGCCCAGACATGTTCGCGCAGATCGCGCAACAGGAAGCAATACAGGCCAACCAGATCGGAGGGCAGTACGGTCAGCGTGGTCGCCGGATGAAACGCCGCGTCGTCGAAAAACGTGTCGTCGTCCTGGTAGATGCGCCCGGCATCCGTCCGCTCGAAATACCGCAAATCGGAAGCCGGTCTGTCGGTGAAGCGCAGCCGCCGCTCCAGGCCGAGAATCGTCAGTTCGTCAAATGCGTCCAGCAGACTGTCGAAGGCATCGAAATGGCGGTAATAGTAGACGTCGCCTTCCTCATGGCGAACGATCCATTCGCGACCCGCTTGCAAGGCCGCACCGGCGTCCTCATGCGCGGCAGCGTCCTCTTTTTGCCGCTCCTGGTTGCGCCGTGCGACCGACCGGAATCGTCGAAACAGTTTAAAGAAGGCGATGTGCAAATCGCGGGCGGCGGCATACGGCTGATTACCACCAGGCCGCGGATAGCCGATCGGCAGACGGAATACCAAATCCTTGCCGCGCGCATACATGCCGACAAATGCCCAAGACGGATGCGAGGTGGACGACGCCTCACCCGCGTTTTCGAAGACGACGCGACTATAGTCCATCGCTTACGGCTTCTGCATGGCGGCGACGAAGTCCCCCGCCTTGTTCGCGAAATCGCCGAACGTGTGCAACTTCTCATTCTTCAATTCCGCTTCCAGGGGCGTTTTATCCCTGGCGAACACGCTGTCCCACAAGTGGAACATGACTTTCGCGAGGTCCCGTCCGAGCATGGTCTTGTTCGCATCCCGATCGGTGCCCTTGATGAAGCGGGGGCCGAGCAACTTGTCGTCAAGACGTCGAATTGCCGTTCCTTTCTTCTTGATGAACTGGTTGACCTTGGTCCGGAAATCCTTCCATTCCAGTTGCGGCGGGGTGGCGATTTCCAGGATCGCGCCATCTTCGGTCATATACTCCCAATCCCATCGCCGCTTGAACGCGGAGTCCATGTAGTAAATCGATTCGTCGGAGGTATTGATGGTGGCCAGGAAGTAGAGATTCGGCGGCAGTTGGACCTTGAAGGTCAGCCGCTCCTTGGCGCCATCGGCCTCGACGATCTTGTCCTTGATCGACTCCAATTGAGAACCGATTTCAACGAATTTGTGGTTAGGCATCCTGACCTGCGCACCGGCGATGTCGAATTTTTCGGCGCCGGGGAGCAGTTGCTGGAGAAAAGCCTCGTACTCCATGACGGAAAGGCTGATGGGATAGGACGACCAGCCGTCATCGTCACGATCCAGCAGGTTGAACACGCTGCCGAAGATCGCCGCCGCGTTGCCGCGATTGAGTTCGTCGATCACGAGCAACACATTCCCGCCATCCGGCCAGCGCCTGTATGCCTCGGCCAGCGCGATCAGAAAATGTCCCGAACGGTAGGCATAACGCACTTTGCCGTCCTCGGCGCTGGCCGGCAACAGGCGCCCCATAAAGTCGCCGTAAGTATATTCCGGATGGAACACGGCATTTACGATCTGCTCGCTGGAATCGATGTTCAGCGCCGCGGCATAGCTGCCATCCGCATAAGCACCGTTTTGTCGACCGTGGATTTTGTAGGATTTACCGGTTCCGGGGGGACCGAAAATAATCATCTGGCGGGGAATGGCGCTCGTGTCAGCGTGTGCGGCGTTATCGGAAGGGGTGGTGGTCATGAAAATCTCGTAATTGGTCGGCACGTGGGCGAGCCAGGGAGGCCCGCAACTGGATTGCCTGCGCGGCATTTCCAGTATCGGCACGCCAGTATACCGTTTTCTTGCAAATGGATAATATCAGATTGTCACTGAATGGCACTGGCGTCAGTGTCAGCGATACGTATTTGAATGCCGGCATTGTCGTTCAGTTTGGTAGCACGCTCATACGATTAGTTTATCTGCCACCGCTCACTAGCCGCTGACGGAGGATTTTTGCAACAGAGCCTGTTGCATTCAAAAATAATCCAGCTCAGCGATAAGAATTATCAAACTTCATTCAAGTTTCGAGGAATAACGTTTGTCTATGCATTTCGGGTATGCGCCAGCGGGTGCGTTACCCAAAGGGCGCAGCTATTGAAAATGCACAAGCGTTTCCAAGGAGCTTATGATGACAAATGGTGTCCTGAGCAGAAGAAACTTCATGCAACGATCGGTGATGTTACTGGGGGCATCGTCGATCGCACCGACAGTTTTTGGCCGAACCGCCTTGATGGTGCGTCCGGAATGGCAGTCGTTCAAGACGACGTCGCATTATGACGCATTGATCAGAGCCGTCAAATTAATGAAGGCCAATACGAATGCCAACGATCCGAAAAGCTGGAATTATTGGACGAATATTCATCTGAGACAATGCCCGCACATGGTGCCTTATTTTTTCGCCTGGCATCGCGGATATTTGTATTATTTTGAGCGCCAATTACGCGCGGTGTCGGGCGATGCGAATCTCGTCCTGCCATATTGGGATTATTACACGCACCCGACCATACCGGCCGAGTTCACGAATCCTAACGGCGGCAATCCTCTTTACGTGGAGCGCGTGAATACCGACGTCCGGCAAGCCTTGACGATGGCGCCATTTTCTTCGACGCTCATTCATTTTCCCAGGGGTACATCCAACGCATTCGAGCCGAGTTTCGAAGAGATGCCGCATAACCCGGTGCATGACATCATCGGCAACTGGATGGCCGACATGCAGTCGCCGACCGACCCGATTTTCTGGTTGCACCATGCGAACGTCGACCGACTGTGGGTCGCCTGGGTGAATGCCGGCGCCGGGCGGAAGATGCCGGCCCTGACGCAACCATATTGGTCCGGCTGGCACACGTACACGAGCTCGCTTAAAATGCCGAGATCGTCCACCTACGGCACGCGCACGACACTGGCATACAGCTACCAGAACGAGGCATTCCCGAGCAGGCTGCCATTGGCGCAATTGGCGCCTGCCACCCTGCACCGCGTGCAGGCGACGCCGGACGACCTCCAGCGCGCCCGCCCGCCCATCGGCTCATTCCGCCTGTCGCCGTCGCGCCAGACGAGCGAACAGACGTTCGCCCTGGGCGGCGCGCTCGACGTCGGCCTGGACGACAGGTCGATCAGCGTCCAGTTGCCGGTGAGCTCGGAACATACGCACGCCCTGGCGCGGATCGCGACCGGAAGCGCCGCCGCCCTGCCCGGCAGCTCGAAACGCTACCGTTCCGTCGACCTCGTCCTTGACGACGTCGAAGTCACCGAGGCCGGAAAGGCGGGAGGATATTACTACCAGGTGTACCTGAACATCCCTGTCGCGGACGATGCCGCAAGCAAGTCGAGAGCCGTCCTCGTCGGCACGCTGGGCCCGTTCAAGATCAGCGGCGCGGCGCGCCATGGCGGCCCTGTCCAGTTGCGCTACCCGATCGGACGCGCCGTCTTCGCCGACGTGGCGTCGGAGGCCGGCATGATGTCAGTGTCGTTCGTGCGGGTCAACGGCGACCAGAGTCCCAAAGGCGGCGTCATCGGCGTTGGCGAAGTGCGGCTGGAAACGTCGACCGAGGACGAGGACTCGTAGCCCGGCAGTCTCCGTGGAAAAGTCGCCTGCATCGTCACTCTCGAGGATCAGTTTCATGTCGAACGAGTCTGCGATCAACGAAGCGAACCGCCCGATGGGACTGCAGCCGCCGGACCGCGCCGCACTGGAGCATGAGGTTTCCATTTCATGCCACGACACCGTGCCGGCGTCTCTTGAAGCGGAGCTGGTCCGGTTGTATCGCCACATGAATTCCTCGCTCTGCCACTACGCCGTCGCGCGCAGGGCGCGGAATGCCTATGCCTATTTGGCGCGCCGGGGAGAACATCCCCTGGCAATTTTCCTGTTCCAGCGCGAAGACCGCAGTATCGAGGTCTTCAACGAAATGATGCAGGTGGCACCGGCAGAAATCGAAAGGTTCGCACGGTACGTTTTCAGCCGCTTTCCGTCCGTCGCACGCATATCGTTTTCCAAGATCGGCAAGGACGTCGGGACGCTGTCTTTCCCCCGGCAGCAATACGGGCATGCCGAGGATATCGTGGTGAGTTTGCCCACCACCCCGGACGCCTATTTTTCCAGCCTGAGCGCCAAGACACGCTACAACATCAAGCACCAGATGAAGGCGATTGGCGCCGACTTCCCAGGCTTTTCCTTCGAGACCTATGAGAACGGCGCGATCCCGGAAAACCATGTCTCGGGCCTCATCGACCTGAAGAAGGCCAACATGGATGAAAAACGCGTCAAGTTCGGCATCACGCCGGAAGAAACGGCGTGGATCATGGAACGCGCGAAGACCAACGGATTGCTCATCGTCGCCCTGCTCGACGGCAAGGTATGCGGCGGCAGCTTGAGCTTTTGTCTTGACGACCATTATTTCGCGCACGTGAATGGCTACGATACGCGTTTCGCGAAATACAGCCTGGGCATGTTGTGCTGCTATCTCGCCATGAGGGAAACCATCCAGCGCGGCGCCAAGGAAGCACATCTGAGCTGGGGACGGAACCCGTACAAATTCAAGCTGCTGGGCGTCGCGCGCGATATGGCCAATCTGGACATCTACCGGTCGCGCATGGCGTATTTCCGGTATCTCAATCGCGTGCTCAGGAATGCGCTGGGCGATGTCGTCGAACGGCAAAAACTGACGCTTCTGGAATATGAGCATCGCAATGGTTTTCTGCCGGCGCTTGCAGGGCGGGTTGTCAAGGTCATGCGGAGAATCAAGCGAGCAAGCTTTCGTCCCTCCGGCTGATTGCGGCGTGGCCGATCGAAAACAAAAACACCAGCCCTGAGCTGGTGTTCTGCTTCACAACTGCTGCTGTGGACGAACAAAAAAGTTTGACACAAGCGCACCTCTGGCGTACCGACTCCGATATGCCGAGCATTGAAATAATGTTCGACACAACCGCCCTTCGAAGCGTCTCAGATCCTCGATTTGCAACAATAAAGTTTGACACAGCCTGTAGGCCGTCGCCAAGACCACATGTCCATCCGCTATTGACCCTGCATTTCTAAAGAGGCTTCGCCCAATGGAATTTTATAAGCCAGAATGAAAGTAAAACGCACGGTAGTACAAGCAAAAGCTGGATAAACATGGCAATCGGCAGGACTATGAGTATAAGGAAACTGCCCAATCCGCTGGCAATACCTATTGCTGGCCATAATTTTGACAGTCGGACATTGCGTATCCATTGGACGCTCATGACGATATGGGCCACCCAAGCCACAACCCACATGCATTTCATAAAAACCGGAACTTGGTCAGTCCCCATCCCGGCGCTCATGACGAATATCCCTGGCAATGTGAAAGCGTAGTAGAGAAAAACGATACCTAACCTTTGGAACGTCGGCCTACTGGATGAAGATCTTCTAAACTGGATTTCCAAGGAAGACTCCTTATTGGATTGCGCAACCGATAGCTGACGTTAGAAAAATCATCGCTTCACCGCACCTTTTTGTCTAACTTTATTGTTTTGTGCCCGACTTTATTGTCCGTCCACAGCTGTGTGGCGGGATAATAAAGTTTGACAGAGCCTCTCTAACAAAATCAATGGGTTAGCGGGTGCGGATACAAGTTCGAACGCAAATAAAGTTTGACACAAGAACCTCTTCAAGCATTTGCCGTCGAATTCCTGCAATAATAAAGTTTGACACAACCCTCCCCCAGCAGGGGCCCAGCTACGCGATGGAGGGGGACCATTCGCCGTTACCCGCTAAGTTGCCCCAGCAAGATGAGCCCATAAAAGGCCCAAGCGCCGTTGATGGCGCCATCAACGTTAGCGAACAGCAAAGCAACCAAGCGCGGGTGCTGATGTGTACCCGCTGATCGAAGTCATTGCCGAATTCCCGCTTAACACACATCGTCCAGTGCCGACAATGGCCGCATCGAATCTACAGCTCGGCCGCCGAGCGCACTGTGGTGTCTCGCTAGGCCGACGTAACTTCCTTTTGCCGATGCTGACGACGGTAGCGAATGCGCTGCCGCAATGTATGGGCTGCTCGGAACGGCCAGGCTGGCTGAACGCAGCTTCCCAGTGGGGTGGCAAGCATCATCTCGCTTCCTGCTTAAGCTCAAGAGCTCAAGACGACGCAGGACAACGCTTACACTGGTTAGCTCGCGGTAGAACTTGCACAGTAGGGATGGGACGCCCATGCTGAACGCAATCGAGTAGGGGACGGAGTTACCCCCGCCGCCCTCTCACACCACCGTACGTGCGGTTCCGCATACGGCGTTTCATCAAACACACTGGAAGCGCTGTTGGGTGTCCGACAGCGAGACCAAACCCAGGACGTCGAAGAAGCGCTTCGGATACGCATCAAGCATGTGGCGTGCGCCGGCGTTCCACCATGGGCCTCGTCCATTACTTGCCGATTTCCACGCCCGATGCGCGTCCAGCCCTCGTTCCTGCAAGCGTCGGTTCCGGGCCGCTGGATGCTTCCATTGACGCCATAACAAACACCGCAGCTTGCGACGTATCCACCCATCCAAGTCTTGCAGTACACCTTTTACCTCGGTCAAACGGAAGTACGACGTCCAGCCACGTAGCGCCGGGTTCAGTTCGTTGATCGTAGCTCCGAGGTTGCGCGAGGCATTCCCGACGACGATTTCCCGTACCCTGCCCTTGAGTCGCTCGATACTGCTCTCCGCGATCTTTAGGCGTACCAGCTTGTGCCACGTAAAACTGTAGCCAAGGAACTTCCTGTGCCAAGGCCGTGCGACGGCACTTTTCTCTCGATTCACTCGCAGCTTGAGCTTTCGCTCCAGATAGTCAGTGGTCGTTGCCATCGCACGCCATCCCGCCTTTTCGCTCCCGACATAGATGTTGCAGTCGTCGGCGTAACGACAGAACTTGTGCCTCCTGTGCTCCAATTCACGGTCGAGATCGGTCAGCAGGATATTCGACAGCACCGGTATTCGCGCCGCGTGCTGGCCTGGCGCGTCAGCAACAGCATGGACGCGTCGTTCTGCGTGGACTGCCTGGAAGACGCCTTGCGTCACCACGGCGGGCCGGAGGTTTCAACAGCGACCAGGGTTCACCAGCGACGCGTTCACCGGCGTGCTCAAACGCGAAGGCGTGGCGATCAGCATGGACGGGCGCGGTCGGGCACTGGACAACATCTTCGTCGAGCGTTTGTGGCGCAACGTGAAGTACGAGGACGTGTACCTGAAGGGCTACGCCAACATGGCCGAGCTGACGGTCGGTCTGGCGCAGTACTTCGCGTTCTACAACGCCGTGAGGCCGCATCAGACGTTGGGCTACGAGACGCCGGACCATGTCTACCGGGCCGGCGTCGGAGGCGGTGCGCTGATCATCGACAGGTTCGACAGCGCGGCCCCGGAACGGGAAGAAGACGACAGTACGGGGCAGCGCCGGGCAGCTGCTGGAGTGGCAATGGACACCGCTTAAACTCGCTGGCTGAGTGTCTTGACTGACGGGTCCACTTTAGATCTCCCCGGGTATTGCGCACCTACCTTCCCGCTTATGCCTGTCGGATCTACGTCGCAGCCTTCCGGACAAGTATTGGGCTTTGGCGATAATGGACACCTCACCCGGCTGCGCCGCCTCATATCCGCTTCCTGTTCGTCAGACCAGCGTTTTGCCTTCGGCTTCCTTCAGATTCGCAGTCGCCCGCGACACCCTTGCCGTTCAGCTAACTCTTCCCCTTGTCGGGCGAGTAGAGGACTTTCACCTCCAAGTAGGTGCGCCCTGCCGGGCGCACCCACAAAAAAAAAACCGCCACAAGGCGGTTTTTTCAAAACTTTTGTATCTACAGTAAAGCTGTGAAGCCGTATAGACCGCATCAGCGTCGCGAGGGGCCGGTACTGCTCCAGCACATCCTCACCAGAATCCATTCTATACCCTTACTCAAATTTAAGCAACCGTCTCTTTACTGAGCAGGCTGTTCAGCAAGCTCAGCGGCCATGTCCTCGTTGAATTTCATTTGCTCCTGCACAAGTTGCTCAAGATCAATCTGTGCAGTTTTTGCCAGATGAGACGCTACCTCATGTAGAGCGGTCCTTCTCGCGATTTCTTGTTCTGTCTCCACAACTGGAGGTGCCTTTTGTTTCCTTTTTTCTCGCAGTTGTACTTCTTTCAGCTCCTTATACGCGTCACGAAGCTCTTCAAAATTTGTAATTCCAGCAAGATGAGCAAGCGAACCGCGCATAAAAACCCTCTCTTGCTTTGGCAATCTTTCTCGGTATGTAGCAAGTCGGCCGGTGCCGCCTTTCGGGCTAAACGTTTCAGGAGGCAGGATCCGGGATGGTGACACAGAGTCAACCATGCCACAGAGAGCCCAACTACGCTTTCCTGAGGTTGAGTACCTACTTAGGTTTTTTAAACTATTCGGATCGATCTCAAAGCACATTTTATCCCCCGGATCGGGCGCATCCGAAGTAACCGGAACGACCTGCACAGTCTCCTTACTGGCTCGCACAACCAAAGCTAGACGACGTTTGTGTAATTCGCCACTGAGTAGTGCATCAGTGTTCGTATTACTGAGAAGTGAATTGCTATCGTGTTTAGCTATTGCCGGTATGAATCCGTAGTCAACTTCAACCATCGTACCAAACTGCAGCAAAGACCCGATTTTTTCCCCTCCCGATAGCGTAGTATTTAAATAAGTCTCAACAGGCCCGTTACGCTTCTTGAGGTTGATGTTACACACTGCAGGCGTATTTGCCGAACCAGAGGATATAGAAACTGACTCTACACGCCAACGCTGAGTCTGATTGCCTAAAAACTGGATCGTCAGGTACAGGTGATCGTATCGACTCTTGTGCGGCAATAGTAACTCTACAATGCCATCGTAACTTGCTTGTCCTAGCTGATTTTGATGAACGGTACCCGTAGTTGGATCCGCAACTTCTTCAAAATAACGAACTAAAAATGTATTCATCGGCGATCATTCAGCGGCTTTAGTCTTCTTGGCGATGGCTTCCATTAAATTCGCTATCGCCACGTCCAGATCGCGAATTAAATTGCGCCGCACGTCCTCGGAAGCGTCACTTGCTTCGTCGAGCTTAGCCTTAGCTATATTTATTGCCTCCTTCAGCATCGTTAGCTTTGGATTTGCTAGCTCTCCAGCCAACACGCGACGCATCAGCCAGCGCTCCATTTGAAATGCAGAGGTATTCATAGCTCTGGCTTTGGCAGATTCTTCCCAGCGCTCAAATGCCGTCACTGCGTGCTTATTCGGGCCAACCGGGAAACGCTGGCGGTGCACCGCCGGCGCATGGGTCTGACGATTTACACTGTATGACGCTACTAAGCCCATGCGCCCGTCGTCTGATATAACATAACCAGCGTAGTTTTCACTGGAAACGACATCCAACGGCGCCTGGTCTTCGCTGACGATGACAACCAGCTCGCGGCTACTCTTGTCGCTTTCAATGCGCGCTATCTCTGCACGCACCTCGTGCATCAACAAACGCCAACGTACATCCGGCATAGCTTGACGGTTACTCTCCCACAGTGCAATCGTGCGCTCGGTCACGTCCAGTAGTTTTGCGGTATCGCCGACGCTCCACTCAAGCGATCGGCGCCACTTTATAAGCTGACCACCACGCTCGCTAGGCGCAATATTTTCTTCCGAAAGATCCATGGAACACTCCTGTCGATCTGCAAACACAACCCAACTCTGAAGTTGTAGCGGGATACGCCCAAACTTCCGATACCTGAAATTTCATGTTAGTGATGAAGTGGAGTACTGTCAAGTGATACTTACAATGACCGGATCGTATGAGACATTCGAAGTCGTGGCTCCCTCGCCCAACGGCCACCGTCTGAAACTGGAGCGTACTTCACGAATACTCCGCCGGGCCGCTACAATCTCGAACCCTGCTTGCCAATGGACGCAGGCGTAAGAAGAGACATGACGAGCCAGCTCCCGAACACGCCAAGCCAGCAATCCCGCAAGCTGCATTTTTTCCCCGCGTCCTGTATTGTGTCGGGACAACAATGGATAGAACGGCACGAAGGAACAGTTTGCGTACGAGTAGGATGACGACCACGTGTGAGCAATACTGGTCGTGGTATCAAGAAGTATCAGCGGATTTGAAACTTCTCAGGATTGATGATACTTGTTGATACCACGCGGAAAGGCTTCGACCGCAGCCGTAACCAGCGATACCAATCACGTACTGTGCCATGCGAAAAGCAAAATGCGGTTCAAGCTGTAGGCTGACCAACGTCAAAGTCTGCAAGTGTCTTCCCCGTGACAAGAGCATCGCTCAGCCACTTTGGTCGACGACCTTTCCCGGACCAAGTGTTGCCGAACTCATCTGCATACTTGGCCGGCCCATTGATGGCGGCCTTCGTTGCTACCATCGACTCTCGGAAATCGACTTGGGGCGCGGCGTTGATGCCGACGATACGCAAGAAGAGCGCTGGGTCCGCGGCTTGCAGCTCCAAGGCCTTCGCTTCGAGGAGGCGAATTAGTCCTGCAAAGTCAACTTCTCCGCCCGTCGGGTTGTTCCACTTCCGCTGACGCTGGAGCACAACGACGAAAAAGCCAATCTTCGAGTCCGAGGCTTGCATGTACTGTCCCGTCAGCTGCTCCGACAAGGCCACAAGGTAGTCGGCCACCGTCCAACGCTCGGACATCTTGAGTTCAACTGTGGCCCGAATCTCACCGACCTGACACAGTACATCGCGCCGGGTTGCCGCCGGAAGGATTGGCTCGAGCGTCACGCCATAACGGCCGCTGCTAGCATGGTTTAGCTCACTTCCGAGCAGTGCTTGAAAGTCTTCCTCGAGGGCCAGGCCTTCAGTATCGGTTTTGATGTGCTCCATGACCACCTGGTTGAAGAATCTCCGGAGGCTGAACTCGCCATGCTCGATGTCACGTTTCACCGTAAGCAGGTCGTTGTGCACAGCTTGAGCGAATTGCGCATAGCTAGTCATCGGAGGCGAGAAATCGCGCTCGAACTTGGCGTAGTTCTGTTGCGCGACTGGAGCAACATACCCTTCCTCCTCACGCATCTGAAATTGCAAGCGTTGGATGTACTTCGCATGTGGGCCAGTGGCCTTCCTTCGAAGTTCATCCAGCACCTCATAGGCTGCTTGAGACTTGACACTCGAAATCGCGGGTAGAAGTGAGTCGCGAAGACGCTGAGCGTTGTCTCGAGCGCCGACGTGATACGCCACCCCATCTTCGTGAGCAAGGTCCTCGGATTCGCGAACGACGGACACTACCCACTGATAGAGGGCTGAGAGTACCTTCAGTCCTTCCATGCCCCTCTCCGCTGCAGCTCTCAAGCGGCTTTGTCGGTCCTCGCCGATGTAAGCGGCCAAGTCGAACATGAACTCCTCCGCTGCGCGCTGTTCGGATGTACGCCAGCGTTCCCACCGCGCGCTGAAGGCAGATGGGTAGTGCAACAGCCAGAACAGGCCCCATACAACCGCGTTTGAGCGTAGGCGCGTCATCTCATGGATGCGGGCCTGTTGGTCGGCATTCTCCGGCAGGGTAAGCGCCGCCAAGGTAGGCAGGGGGGCTTGGAACGCGGCGCATATGCGCGACCAAGCTTCGCCCTCGAAAGTGTTTTTGTCGACACTCCCGCCGTCGCCCACTGCACAGGTCAGGGCACCTTCAAGGGCATAGGAATCGACGCTGGCAGAGCCTGTCGCGAACGTCCACGCCGCGCCGCCTAGACCGTACTGAACGGCTAAAGGCGCGTCAGGGAGGTGTCGAATCAGTGTGGCCGCCTTGTCGGCCGAAACCGCGCCGGCATCTGCTGCAGCCAAGACTTCGCGGAATTCCTCTAGCGCTACCGCCTCATGCGCACGCACGACCGGCCAGAACCACTTAGGGTAGCCGTTTAGTTCAAATCGACCGTAGAAGAGGGCTTGCTTAACCTCGGCGTCGGACAGCGCCGGAAGCTTGGCTCCGTCCCCGAGGTCGAGATGAAGTCCCTGGAGGCCTGCGACTGTGACGTAGTACGTGGTGTTACGCTCGGCCTCATTAAATTCGGGCGCGCGCTTACGCCAGATGGCGCTAAGTCCGGCGCGCGCAGCGCTCGCAAGTACAGGACCCGCCGCCGTCTCGAACGCCGAGAAGTCGCACTCGCCGTAGCGCGAGTTGTTAGTTGTCTGGCTAAGCCATCGGGCAATCCCGGCAAGTGCATTCGTGTTCGAACCGTCTTTCACGCTATCAACTTGAGTCAACAGTGCGACCTTTGAATGTTCGTCCAGTTCCAGCTTGTCTCGCTTCGCTTTCTGAGGGCGAGCAGCCGGCTTTTGCGCAGCAGCGTTTTCCTTGAGCGTGGTCACCAGTTCGGTGAACCCAGGCTCGGCAAGCGCTTCAACATCGCGGTCTTCCCAAGGCCAGTACAGCCCGTAGGAGACAAATGTCCTCCAGATTCCGTCAGAAGTTCGGTCACTTTGAGCGATAACCCTTCGAAGTAGGTTCTGGCGAACAGAGTCGGACAGCTTCAACGCGGCATGGAGCTCAGGCTGGTCGAAACGTCCGAAGTGGAGCCTGCCGTGCGCCTCGTAATACGTCAGGCACAGCTGGGTTCTGCGTTCGACAGGGAGGTTCTCGGCTTGAACAACGAGCGCAATTAACTCTTGAACAACCTCCGCGAAATTATCATACCGCTCGCTGTGCTCGTCACGCTTCACTTCATAGTGCTTCACCATATAGAACAACAACTCCTCGGTCAGCGCCGCGAGTTGCTCAGGGCTTGCAGAGTCTGCGACGTCGTGCTTAAGAGTCCAACTGAGGTTGAAACCGCCGCCCTTGCGCATGTACTGCTTGCTTGTCAGTTCAGCAATCGTCGTAGCATCAAATTTTTTCCACGCGAGCTCGCTAAGAAGAAGGCGAAGCGTCCGTTCTTCAAGACGCGGACTCACCTTCGCTGCATCAGCGAGTGCCTGAGCATCGTCATCTCGTTCGAGCGACATCAAATACACGAGCTCAGCTGAATTCCCTAGCAGCTTCGTATAATCGTTGCCATGTTCGGACAGAACCTTGTCGCGCAAGACGTCGAGACGAGCGTGGGTAGCAATATCGAGAAGTGCGGTGCGCGCGTGCCAGTCGGAGCCAACGCTGCTGTAGGTCTCCAGAAGCGTAGGTTCAATTCCGGGCTTCGCGGCTTGCCAGTAGTTCTCCGCCGTCAGGGTGAACTGGTTCCGTCCGAGCGTGTCGCCGAGAGTGCTTAGCCGCACCAAGCTACGCTTCAACGCTGCACTCGCATCAGCCAACGGAACCTGCGTACTCCGCAGGTCACCAAAGAATGCAACGGCCTGCGGTTCAACTTCCAATAACTCCAACCTGCAGTGGACGTTGAATGTGGCCAGCCAGCCGGCGACACTCAGGTAAGCCCTATGTACTCCACACTCACCCGTCGCCGCTCGCCAAGACAGCGCAGCAATAAGTCTGCGCGCGTCTTCGGGAGAGTGAACCAGTGATGAGAGACGCTTCGCGGCTAGGTAGGGGAGAAGTTGCTCAGGATACAGCTTGACCTGATGCTGTCCTGAGTCGATGAACAGCCTCGAGCCAAGCAGATACGTCAATGAACTCTCAGAAAGCAAGGAGCCTACGAGCGGCCGGCACGACAATACGCCATCCCGCACCTTGAGAGCACCCGCGGCCAACTCCATGTTTGGCAACTGACAAACTGCAGAAGCTGCCGCGAGCTTCGCCACAGCCTCGTCCAAGCTCTCCGGGGAGGGGCGTCCAACCAGCGACTCGCGGTGGTCAGAGCGCTGCTGAGCCTGAACACCAGCAACCATCCGCTCAAAGACGGAGCTTAGGTCGCTAGGCGGATTGGACAATGGGTCGACGTAAGACAATACGTCGAGACTTCCCGGGCCATCCGCGAGGTCATTTAGGCCGAAATGTCGCGCTGCATCCAGCAATGCCCTGCCGTCAGCGACATCATGGCGACTCTCGAGGTACAGCCTGGCGGCCTTGCTTGACAGAGGAAGCAACCTGAAGACCTTCAAGTGCTCCTTCGGGACGGCCATCGCTTTGACGGTGCTGCCGGCCTCGAACGCGGAGAATCCCGCGCTTGGCACATCAGTGGCATTCACTTCTTCTAACGTGTCGTCGGGCGACTCGTCCTTCGCGTCGCCCACATAGAGCGTTGTACAAAGCTCTGCTTGAATAACCTCAAGAACAGACGGCGTGAGAGTGGCGGGGCGCGACGAGAGAATCCAACTGACATCTGCGCCAGCACGTCCAACTGCCCTGGACACCCTACGAAGTGCAGATTGAAGCCCCGCCTCCCGACCAAGTGCCGCCTCGTCCAGCGAATCAACGAACAGGTGCAGTCGCTCGGTGGCCGCAGCCTCCCATTCTCCGAACGCTTTAGCCTCGGTCGCTTCAAGAGCGATTTGAAATTCGGGCTCTTCGAGAAGCCGGTGAAGGGCAACGAACACAGCATGCTTCCCTTCGTCACGAAGACGCTGCGCGCAAGCTCGCAGTTCCATTGTTTTGCCGAAGTTTGCACGAGCTGTGACAAGGGAAAAGCGTCCGGTGAGAAGTTGCTCCCAGCCTAGATGTTTGCGGCCCATGATATTCAGGGCCAGAAGTTCCTCGACCGAATACTTGGTCAAGAGTCCAAAACGTCGTTCAAGGTCGAGGTAGTCAGTCATCATGGGGCTGCTTAGTCGGGTTCTTCTTCATTGCGTGACCGCCGGTAACTTTTGGAACTTTACATCAATGCAGTCATCTGGAAGAACGAAAGTAGAAGCCGAAATCAAATACGAACGAGCCCAAAAGCCGTATATCAGCTGTTTCAGCTTTATCCGTTATTCAGCAAAATCAGAATATCTGCATAACGGATCCTCTGATGTCTTCTACTCCGCCATCGGTTACGGTTCTCACTGCGGCTCATTTGGGGCAGTTGCTGGTTTCAGCGCGCAAGGGTCGCAAGCTCACATAAGCCCAAGTTGGGTCGCGCCTCAACTTGAGTCAAAACCGCATCTCTTATCTAGAAAAGCATGCAGATGAACTGAGCTTCAAACAGTTGCTCGTTTACTGTGCAGTCGTCGGACTTCAGGTCCGAATTGGAGAGCGAGCCACCCTAGATGATTCGAAAAGCACTGCGGAATGGTGAACGCCCGAGAAGACTCGATAGTCAGTCTCAGCTGCTGCCAAGCAATCTCACGGATTGTTTGACGGATACTGCCGCGAGGTAAAATCCGGGCGGAACGGGCCATCGCGAGTCGGCGAAGGGTTGAGGTGGGGATGCACTCGTCAGATGCGAAGTGCTTGCCAGCTCGAAAACACGATATTTGCGCCAGGATGCGACGCCACGAAGCCGTCTTGCCTAAGCGAAAACAGTCGGAGGTATTGCTCCAGGCTGCAGTCTGGCGCGTCCTAATGTCGCGGTAAATAAAAGCGTTTCTGACCAAGCATGACGCGGGTTTCGGGGGAGGTCTGCCCCCCGAAACGGACGCTTTTACGTAGCAAAAAACGCACGCTTCTATTTCCCGCCTACACCGACACAATGTTCCAGCGCGCAGTTATTCAACCGTCACCGACTTCGCCAAATTCCTCGGCTTATCCACATCCGTCCCGCGCGCCAGCGCCGTGTGATACGCCAGCAACTGCAGCGCCGCCACGTGCAGGATCGGCGACAGCAGGCCGTAGTGTTCCGGCAGGCGGATCACGTGCAGGCCTTCGCTCGACGTGATCTGGGTGTCGACGTCGGCGAACACGTACAGTTGGCCGCCGCGGGCGCGCACTTCCTGCATGTTCGACTTCAGCTTTTCCAGCAGGGCGTCGTTCGGGGCGATCGTCACCACCGGCATCTCTTCCGTCACCAGCGCCAGCGGGCCGTGCTTGAGTTCCCCGGCCGGGTAGGCTTCGGCGTGGATGTACGAGATTTCCTTCAGCTTCAGCGCGCCTTCCAGGGCGATCGGGTAGTGGATGCCGCGGCCCAGGAACAGGGCGTTTTCCTTGCGGGCGAATTCGTCGGCCCACGCGATCACCTGCGGCTCCAGCGCCAGCACGGACGACAGCGCGACCGGCAGGTGGCGCATCTGTTTCAGGTAGTTCGCTTCCTGCTCGTCGCTCAGGCGGCCGTTGACCTGGGCCAGCGTCAGGGTCAGCAGGAACAGCGCGGCCAGCTGCGTGGTGAAGGCCTTCGTCGACGCGACGCCCACTTCGACGCCGGCGCGGGTGATGTAGGCCAGCTTGCACTCGCGGACCATGGCGCTGGTGGAGACGTTGCAGATCGTCAGTGTGTTCGTCATGCCGAGGCTGCGCGCGTGCTTCAGCGCGGCCAGCGTGTCGGCCGTTTCGCCCGACTGCGAGATCGTCACGACGAGGGTGCTCGGGTGCGGGACGCTGTCGCGGTAGCGGTATTCGCTGGCGATTTCGACGTTCACCGGCACCTTGGCCACCGACTCGATCCAGTATTTCGCCGTGAGGCCCGCGTAATAGCTGGTGCCGCAGGCCAGGATCAGCACGCGGTCGATTTCCTTGAACACGCGGAACGCCTGGTCGCCGAACAGTTCCGGCATGATGCCCGTCACGCCTTCCAAGGTGTCGCCGACGACGCGCGGCTGCTCGAAGATTTCCTTCTGCATGTAGTGGCGGTACGGGCCGAGCTCGGCCGCGCCCGTGTGCGCGTGCACGGTCTTGACCTCGCGCTCGGCCGGGCGGCCTTCCGCGTCGACGATCCAGTAGCGGGCCAGTTGCAGGTCGACCACGTCGCCTTCTTCCAGGTAGATGATCTGGTCGGTCGTGCCGGCCAGCGCCATCGCGTCGGAGGCGACGAAATTCTCGCCCTTGCCCAGGCCGACGATCAGCGGCGAGCCCTGGCGCGCGGCCACGACGCGATGCGGCTCTTCGCGGCAGAACACGGCGATCGCGTACGCGCCGTGCAGGCGCTTGACGGCCTGCTGCACGGTGTCGAACAGGTCGCCGTTGTACATGTGGTCGATCAGGTGGGCGATGACTTCCGTGTCGGTCTGGCTCTGGAACACATAGCCCAGGCCGGTCAGTTCGGCGCGCAGCTCATCGTGGTTTTCGATGATGCCGTTGTGGACGAGGGCGATGCGCGCGTCGTCGCTGTTCGGCGAGAAGTGCGGGTGGGCGTTCTTGGTGGCCGGTGCGCCGTGCGTCGCCCAGCGGGTGTGGGCGATGCCCGTAAAACCTTGCAGATGGGTTTCCTGGATCTGGGTTTCCAGGTCGGCCACGCGCGACGTGCTGCGCGAACGCTGCAGGCGGCCATCCACGTGCAGCGCCACGCCGCAGGAGTCGTAGCCGCGGTATTCAAGGCGCTTCAGTCCTTCGATGAGAACAGGGGTGATGTTGCGCTGGGCGACTGCTCCGACGATGCCACACATGGGAAACCTCCGAAATTGGTTGATGCAGGCACTGTAGAGCAGACCACATGAAATAAGCTTTCTAAGTGCATTTAATTTTGATAGATTATTTCACAGAGCTTTCTAGATGAAATATCCTTTCATTTTTCTCGAAATATTTTACTAATATGCCATCAGACGCCCCAATCCTGGACGATGTGGATCGTCGCATCCTGAATATCCTGCAGGTTGACGCTGCGCAGACCAATGCGGAGTTGGCGGAATTGGTACACGTGTCGCCGCCGACTTGCCTGCGCCGCGTCAAGCAGCTCACGGAAAATGGTGTTATCGAGCGGCAAGTCGCGATCGTGGCGCCGGACAAGGTGGGGGCGCGCCTGTCCGCCATCGTCGAGATCACGCTGGACGTGCAGGCGGCCGACCGCATGGCGGAATTCGAACGCGTGGTGGCCGACGAGGCGGCCGTGCTGCAGTGCTACCGGGTGTCGCCCGGGCCGGATTTCGTGCTCATCGTGCAAGTGGCCGACATGCCGGCCTATCACGCCCTGGCGCACCGCCTGTTCACCACGCACAGCAATGTGCGCAACGTGAAAGCGTATTTTTCGACGTTCCGCAGCAAGTTCGAAACCCGTATCGCGATCTGACAGCCTGTGGATAACTCTGTGCACTCATTCGAGGTGCATGGGACGAAACACGGCCTCATCTCCCGCCACAAGCGGATTTCACCGCGTTTCTGAAACGATCAGGCGCGTGTAAAGCACGCGGCGAACCTGTGGATGACTTTGTGGACGATCTTGTGGATAGACGGTTGACATCCCTGTGCACAGGCAGTGGATCAGGCTGTGATTACCCTGTGGGTTTGCCGTGGACTGCCTGTGAACATGCGGTGGAAAGCGCGTGGACAGGTCTTACTTCTTGACCTTGACCGGGCGCTTCCAACCTTCGATGGTCAGTTGCTTGGGACGCGAAATCGTCAGCTTGCCGGCCGGGGCATCCTTGGTCAGCGTGGTGCCGGCGCCGATCGTCGCGCCCTTGCCGACCGTGACCGGGGCCACCAGTTGGCTGTCGCTGCCGATGAATGCCTCGTCCTCGATGACCGTGCGAAATTTATTGGCGCCGTCGTAATTGCACGTGATCGTGCCGGCGCCGATGTTGACGCGCGAACCGACGTCGGCATCGCCCACATAGGCCAGGTGGTTCGCCTTGCTGTGCGCGGCGACCTTGCTGTTCTTGATCTCGACGAAGTTGCCCACGTGGACGTCCTCGCCCAGCTCGGTGCCCGGGCGCAGGCGCGCGTACGGGCCGATCACCGATTTTTCGCCCACGACGGCGCCTTCCAGGTGGCAGAACGGCTTGATCTGTGCGCCCGCCGCGACGGTCGCGTTCACGAGCACGCTGTTGGCGCCGACCGTCACGCCGTCGCCCAGTTCCACGCGGCCTTCGAACACGCAGCCGACGTCGATGGTGACGTCGCGTCCGCAGACGAGTTCGCCGCGCACGTCGATGCGCGCCGGATCCATCAGCGTCACGCCCTTTTCGAGCAGGGCGATGGCGATGTTCAGCTGGTGACGGCGCTCGAGCTCGGCCAACTGCACCTTGCTGTTCACGCCCGCCACTTCCCATTCGGCCGACGGCTGCGCCGACACGACGGGCACGCCCGCCGCCACGGCCTGGGCCACGATGTCGGTCAGGTAGTACTCGCCCTGGGCATTATTGTTCTTCAGCCCGCCGAGCCAGCCCGTCAGGAAGCGGGTCGGGATCACCATGATGCCGCTGTTGATTTCCTTGATGGCCCGTTCGAACTCGTTGGCATCCTTTTCTTCCACGATGCGCACGATCTGGCCGTTTTCGCGGACAATGCGGCCCAGGCCGAAGGGATTGTCCTGCTCGACGGTCAGGATGGCCAGCTTGTCGTCGCCGGCGGCCTCGACCAGGCGGCGCAGCGAAGCGACCGTCGTCAGCGGCACGTCGCCGTACAGGACGAGCGTCGGGGCGTTCTCGTCGATTTGCGGCAGGGCCTGCATCACGGCGTGACCGGTGCCCAGCTGCGGTTCCTGCAGGGCGGTATCGAGCGCGACGCCGCCCTCCGCCGACCAGGCCTGAACCGCACTCGGCACCGCTGCGCCGCCGTGCCCATAAATCACGCATAATTTACTCGGGTTCAGGCTGCGTGCCGTACTGATAACATGCTGCAATAGCGGCTTGCCTGCCAAAGGATGCAAGACCTTCGGCAGTGCGGATTGCATGCGCTTTCCCATGCCGGCGGCGAGGATGACTACGTTCATAAGCCGTTCTCAAACGAGTTAAAAAAGATGAAAAAGTTTAACACGCCCCATAACGGGTTCCAGCGGGCACGTCTGATGCTCGTGATTGCCCTCATCGCACTGCTGAGCGCCTGCAGCGCGGTCCGCTTCACCTACAACCACGGCGACACGCTGCTGTACTGGTGGCTCAACGCTTATCTCGATCTCGACAGCGACCAATCCGACTGGGTCAAGAAAGACATCGACAACCTGTTCCAGTGGCACCGCACGACGCAGCTGCGCGATTACGCGGGCCTGATGGCCAAGATGCAGCGCCAGCTCGGCGACGGCAACGTGACCCAGGACGAACTGCTGTCCGACTACCGCGACATCAAGGCGAGGACGGAGCTGCTGGCCTTCAAGGCGTTACCGCAACTGGCCGACCTGGCGATGTCGATCAAGCCGGACCAGATCGCCCAGATGGAAAAAAAATTCGCCAAGAACAATGCGGACTTCCGCAGGAAATTCATGAGCGGCAGTCTCGACGACCAGCACGAAGCCCGTTATAAAAAGGCGATGCAGCAGCTGGAACTGTGGTTCGGCAGTTTCAGCCGCGACCAGGAAACGGCCCTGCGCAAGGCGTCCGACGCGCGCCCGCTCGACAACGAGATCTGGCTGCAGGAACGCGTGATGCGCCAGAAGAAAATCGTCGCGCTGCTGCAGCGCATCCACCGGGACAAGTTGAACAAGGAACAGACGATGGCGGCGATCCACAGCCTCCTGCGCGACTTCTTCGACCGCATGGACGCGCCGGACCGCAAGGCCTTCTTCGACGCCTATATCGACAGCACGTCGACATTCATCCTGACGGCGATCCGCATCACGACGCCGGATCAGAGAGCCCATGCGCAGAAACGCATGCAGGGGTGGATCGACGATTTCAATACCCTTGCGACCGAGCGGTAGGACGGACGGCTGCATGCTATATTCCCGCCCATGCAAAAAAAGAAGTCCGCCCCCTCCCACGCCCGCCGTCCGGGCCCGCCGCAACAAGTCCGCATCATCGGCGGCACCTGGAAACGCACCCCGCTTCCCGTCCTCGACGCCCTCGGCCTGCGTCCCACGCCCGACCGTGTCCGTGAGACCGTCTTCAACTGGATCAACCACCAGATGGCGGGCGACTGGGACCGTGCCGACTGCCTCGACCTGTTCGCCGGCAGCGGCGCCCTCGGTTTCGAGGCGGCAAGCCGCGGCGCGCGCGCCGTCACGATGATCGACGCCGTCGGCCCCGTCGTGCGCCAGCTCGAACTGATCAAGGACAAGCTCAAGGCGGACAACGTCCGCATCCTGCGCGCCGACGCCCTCGCCGCGGCGCGCGACTTCGTCCAGCGCGGCCAGCGCTTCGACGTGATCTTCCTCGATCCGCCCTACCAGCAAGATTTCCTCGTCCAGGCCCTGCCGCTCTGCGCGCAGCTGCTGAACGAAGGCGGCCTCGTGTATGCGGAGTCGGGCGAGCGCCTGCCGTTCGCGACGACGGACGATGCGGCCGATGCCGATGCCGACGTCGGCGACGACGTGCCGGCATGGCTGCAGCCCTGGCAACTGGTGCGCGCCGACAAGGCCGGCATGGTCCACTACCACCTGTTGAAGTTGCATTAAAACACCGCTTCCCCCCGCAAAACTGCTTAAAAAATAAGCAAATGGAGGACCACCTCGGGGCGGCTGCCGAAATTTCAGGCATAATGCGCGTCTATTCAGGTGCATTCTCCAGGGAGCCGCAATGGTTGTAGCCGTTTATCCAGGTACGTTCGATCCGCTCACCCGCGGCCACGAGGATTTGGTGCGTCGCGCATCGGGACTGTTCGACACCCTGGTGGTCGGGGTTGCCGACAGCAAGAACAAGCGTCCCTTCTTCTCGCTCGCCGAGCGCCTGGAAATCGCCAACGAAGTGCTGGGCCATTATCCGAACGTGAAGGTCGAAAGCTTTTCCGGGCTGTTGAAGGATTTCGTCCGCCAGCACGACGCACGGGTGATCGTGCGCGGCCTGCGCGCCGTGTCCGATTTCGAATACGAGTTCCAGATGGCGGGCATGAACCGCTATCTGCTGCCCGACGTCGAAACCCTGTTCCTGACGCCGTCCGATCAGTACCAATTCATCTCCGGCACCATCGTGCGCGAGATCGCGATGCTGGGCGGCGACGTGTCGAAATTCGTGTTCCCCTCGGTCGACCGCTGGCTGCAAAAGAAAATCGCCGAGCTGGCCGCCGCCCCGAAAGCGTAAGGTTGATTCTGTCATGGCATTACTGATTACCGACGACTGCATCAATTGCGACGTGTGCGAGCCCGAGTGCCCGAACGAAGCGATCAGCATGGGCGCGGAGTTCTACCAGATCGATCCGCACAAATGCACGGAATGCGTCGGCCACTTCGACGAGCCGCAATGCCAGCAGGTATGCCCCGTCGCGTGCATCCCGTTCAATCCCGAATGGCGCGAAACGCGCGAAGAACTCCAGGCGAAATACGAACGCCTGACCGCGGACAAGGCCAAGGCGGCCTGAACGCACGAGCCGGCCTTGCGCCGGCTTTTCTTTTTGGCGGCCCCGCATCCGCCACGCATGTGTTCCAAAAACACAACACTCTCCCGCACTGCCCTGGTGCGCAGCAAACCCGCATTCTCACTCGGAAGGCCGGGGAAGAGGGTTCCGGGATTGTGCTATTGCAGCAATGAAATAGTTATGAGTCTCTAATTTTGTCAAATTGATCGGTGCTATATTTAATTTGGAAAATTAGCACGCCCATTCTTTTTTTCGGACGAGAGACTCAAAATAATGATTAGAAATATGAGTATCGGCCAGCGTCTGGCCATCGGGTTCGGTGTCGTGATTGCCCTGTTGGTGCTGCTGGCAGGGCTTTCGTATATCAGGATCGCCGGCCTGAACAAGGAAATGGACACCCTGGTCAACGTGCGCTACGCCAACACGGTGGCGGCCAACCGCATCAAGGAAGACGTGAGCGAAGCCACGCGCAGCATGCTCAACGTACTCATCATGACCGATCCGGACCAGATCAAGAAGGAATTGGCGACCACGGAAGCGCGCAGCGCCGGCGCCACCGCCGAGGTTGCAAAGCTGGCGCAGAGCACGAACGATGCCGAGGCCGCCGCGATCCTGAAGGCGCTGGCCGCCATCCAGAACAAATTCCTGCCGGCGCAAACAGCCTTCATCAAGCTCGTCGACGACGACAAGAAGGACGAGGCAATGGTCAAGTTCATGTTCTCGCTGCGCCCGCAGCAGACGCGTTACTTCGAACAGCTGGACAAATTCGTCGCCTGGCAAAACGCCGCGATGCACCAGGCCGGCGCCAATACGGCCGCCGTCACAGAGCGCACGCAAATGCTGATCCTGGCGCTGACGGCGATCGCGGCGGCGCTGTCGCTGGGCGTCGCCTGGCTGGCCACGCGCAGCATCACCCGACCGCTGGGGCAGGTGGTGGACATCGCGCGCCGCGTCGCCGACGGCGATCTCACGAGCGACATCGCGGTCGACAGCCGCGACGAGGCGGGCCAGATGATGGAAGCGCTGCGCCACATGAACGCCAGCTTGATCCGCATCGTCGGCGAAGTGCGCACGAGTACCGAATCGATGTCCTGCGCGTCCGGAGAAATTGCCAGCGGCAACCAGGACCTGTCGACGCGCACGGAATCCCAGGCCATGTCCCTGGCCCAGACGTCGAGTTCGATGCGCGCGCTGACCGGCACCGTGCAGCAGAACGCGGACAATGCGCGCCAGGCCAATATGCTGGCGGCCCAGGCGTCCGAAGTGGCGGCGCGCGGCGGGTCCGTCGTCTCGCACGTGGTCGAGACGATGGGGTCGATCACGGCGTCGTCGAAAAAAATCGTCGACATCATCGGCGTGATCGACGGTATCGCCTTCCAGACGAATATCCTCGCGCTGAATGCGGCGGTCGAGGCCGCGCGCGCGGGCGAGCAGGGGCGCGGTTTCGCCGTCGTCGCCTCCGAAGTGCGCAGCCTGGCGCAACGTTCCGCCGCCGCCGCCAAGGAGATCAAGCTGCTGATCGGCGATTCGGTGGATAAAGTCAAAGAGGGCAGCACGCTCGTCGAACAAGCTGGCGTGACGATGGCGGAGGTCGTCGAAAGCGTGCGCCGCGTCACCGACATCATGGGAGAGATTACGGCCGCCAGCGTCGAGCAAAGCGCCGGCATCGCCCAGGTCAGCCAGACCATCGTCGCGATGGACGAGACGACGCAGCAGAATGCCGCGCTCGTCGAGCAGGCGGCGGCGGCGGCCGCGTCGATGCAGGAACAGGCGCAGCACCTGGCGCGCGCCGTCAGCGTGTTCAAGCTGCAAAATGGCGGCACCGACACGCCGGCGGCGCCGCGCCGGACCCGAACTACCCAGGCACTGGCCGCGGCCTGAACCGCGGCCTTCGATTTTTACAACGACAGCGCTTCCATCAAGGAGACAACCATGACTACCACCCGATTCGCCATCAAGGGCCTGCTCGCCGGCGCCATCCTCACGCTGGCCGCCAGCCTGCCGGCGGTTGCCGCCGTCGTCGACGTCAGCGGCTACAAATTCGACGACGTGACCAAGGTCGCCGGCAAGGATTTGAAGTTGAACGGCGCGGGCATGCGCACCAAGTTCATCATCAAGGTCTATGCGGCCGGCCTGTACCTGCCGGAAAAGAAGAACAACACGGCCGAGATCCTCAAGGAAGAGGGCCCGCGCCGCGTGACCCTGCAAATGGCGCGCGACATTTCGTCGGAGGATTTCGGCAGGGCGTTCATGGATGGCTTGAACGAAAACATCGACAGGGCGGAAAAGCAGCGGATCGTGTCCCAAATCAGCAAGATGGGAGAATTGTTCGCCTCCGTCGACGGCCTCAAGAAGGGTGACGTGCTGCACCTGGACTGGATCCCGGGCACGGGCACGCAAGCCGAGCTGAACGGCCAGAAGCTGGGCGGCCCTATCCCCGACATCAATTTCTACAACGCGATCCTGCGCATCTGGCTGGGCGACAAGCCGGTCGACCGCTCGCTCAAGCCGGCGCTGCTGGGCGAAGCCAAGTAAGCCTCATGACCCCGCGCAACGCGGCCCCGGGCAACCGGCGGCCGCGTTTTTTTTCGCTCCGTAATTTTTACTGCGTACCGTTCGGTTTTCTGGATGAAGGGGGAGGCCTGCCGGCGCGCGGACGCCTCTGGCGGCGCATCCGTTCGACATGATCGATGATTACGATAACTCATTCATGTCTCGAAACCATTCGTGAACTTCGTATATTTTACGTATAACGTTGATTAAAATCCGTACATTTTCATCAATTTCTTCGATTTGAACAATATTTTTCAAACATTTTTTGAAATTTCCACGAGTTCGGCAACTTCCGCGATATGCCATCAACATAGAACGATACGCTCTCAACATGACGACAACTCATCCATTTACCTATCATCGATCTTTTGAGATGGATGTATCGTATCGACTAATTGTTAAATCGAACCGGCAAAAAACGACGTGACAAGCAGAGCGACCGCGAGTTACCCGCGACGGGTGAGACTGGATTACGTTTCGGGGCCGGATGCGCCGGAAGCAGGGCCGAAAAAAAAGCGGCGCCCGGTCATCCGGACGCCGCTTTCGAGAATGAAGCTGTGTAAACTAAACCGTATGGATCAGTGCGATCCCACGACGGCAGCGGCCTGCGCGCGCTGCTTGCGGCGCGCGGCCAGCTCATCCTTCGTGGGGCGCGGGCGCACGACCAGCACCAGCGCACGGGCGATGCCGATCAGGAGGGGGCGGAAGAACATCACGAGGCCGCCCAGCAGGGTCAGCTGGACCATGACGAACAGCACGTGGGTGAAAGGCAGGGCCATCACCGGCGTCTGGAAAAGGGTAGCTGAGAAGGACATGGCAAGCCTCGGAGTGGCAATCTGATCTATTCGTTCGATGTCACTATAGTGCAACGCAACATATAAATCTAATTACACTTTGTAATAGCTATTATATTGATCGTGAATGGAAATCGAGTACACTTGGCATACCCATGAACCATTTTTATTGCCAGTCCTGAACGGAGTCCCATGAGCTTCCTCACGCTTGATCTGAACCTGCTCCGCGTCTTCGACGCCGTCATGACCGAGCAAAACCTCACGCGCGCCGCCGGCCACCTCGCGATGACGCAGCCGGCCGTCTCCAACGCCATCAAACGCTTGCGCGAAAGCCTCGGCGACGAGTTGCTGATCCGCACGGCGTACGGCGTCAAGCCGACGCCGCGCGCGGAAGCGCTGTGGCCGGCCGTGCGCCAGGCCCTGGCCGCGCTGGAAGCGGCCGTGATGCCGGAAACCTTCGACGTGTCGAAGGCCCAGGCGACGTTCCGCATGGCGATGGCCGACGCCACCGCCGCGCTGTGGCTGCCGTCGCTCGTGCGGTCGATCGAAAAAGAGGCGCCGTGCGTCAATATCCGCATGGTGCCGCTGACCACACGCGAACCGCGCCCCATGCTGCTGCGCGGCGACATCGACCTGGCCGTCGGCTTCTTCCCCGGCGTCGCGGCCCAGTTGTCGTACGAAACGGGCTCGCCGATCCGCCACGAGCGCCTATATTCCGGCGAATACGTGGTCGTGATGCGCAAGAATCACCCGCTCGCCCAGGGCAAGCTCGACCTGGACGATTATTGCAAGTCGAACCACCTGCTCGTGAGCTTTTCCGGCCGCGCCCACGGTCTCGTCGACGAAGCGCTGGCGCAGATCGGCCGCGAACGGCGCATCCTGCTGACCGTGAACCAATTCTTCACGGCGGGCCGCGTCGTCGCGAATTCCGACCTCGTGACAGTGCTGCCCAAGCACCTGATCGCGTCGACGGGCGCCGCCGAACAACTGACTTGGCGCGAGTTGCCGTTCCAGCTGCCGGCCGTCCACCTGGACATGCTGTGGCACGAACGCGACGGCCGCAGCCCGGCGCACCGCTGGTTGCGCAAGAACCTGGAAAACCTGTCCGCCACGGCGCAAAAAATGGTGCCGCAGCGGTCGGAAGCGTCGGAAAAGATGGAAAGAATTGCCTGATGACGCATCGCCCCGCCTGGCCGGGGCGATGTGCTTATTTGATGGGCAGTTTGGTCGTGTTCTTGACCTCTTCCATCACGGCATACGTGTGCGTTTCGCGCACACCTTTCTGCAGTAGTGTCTTGCCGAGGAATTCGCGGTAAGCTGCCATATCCTTGACGCGCGCCTTGACGAGGTAATCGAAGCCGCCGGCCACCATGTGGCACTCGAGCACTTCCGGGATCAGCTGGACGCTCTGCTTGAAGGCATCGAAGACTTCCGGGGTCGTGCGGTCCAGCACCACTTCGATGAACACGAGCAGCGACACATCCAGCAGCTGCGGGTTCAACTGGGCGGTATAGCCCATGATGTAACCGGACTCGTGCAACTTGCGCACCCGCTCGAGGCAGGCGGCGGGCGACAGGTTGACCCGGGCGGCCAGTTCGACGTTGCTGATACGCCCGTCGCTCTGCAGTTCGGCCAGGATTTTCTTGCTGATCTTGTCCAGCATCTTGTTCTCTCTCCACTATAAATATTATTTGGTGAAATTCTCTCACCAAAAACTATCTATTGCTAGTCTTCTCTAAAAACAGAATTAATCCAGAAGATTTCCTTCTACAATCGAATCATTGATCCGCACTCGAACGACGCGCCGGCCGTGGCTACGGTGCGGCGCGTTTTGCTGGCGGTCGCCCTTTCACTTTTTTCTGAGCGTCCATGAACATTGCCGCCTTCCCGGCTTCCACCTACGTCCCCTTCGACGCCCTGCAGGCCGAGACGCGCCGCGAACAGACGCCGCTGCGCGCCGCGATCACCGCCGCCTACCGCCGCGCCGAGACCGGCGCCGTGGAATGGCTGCTGGCCCAAGGCGCCTGCGCCAACGCCGACGCCTATCTGCTGGCGCACCGCCTCGTGTCGGCCGTGCGCGAAAAACGCACGCGCTCGTCGGGCGTCGATGCGCTGATGCACGAATTCTCGCTGTCGTCGGAAGAAGGCGTCGCACTGATGTGCCTGGCGGAAGCGCTGCTGCGCGTTCCCGACACGGAAACGGCCGACCGCCTGATCGCCGACAAGATCAGCAAGGGCGACTGGAAAAAACACCTGGGCGAATCGCCGTCGCTGTTCGTGAACGCGGCCACCTGGGGCCTGCTCATCACCGGCAAGCTCGTGTCGCCCAGCAGCGAGACGGGCCTCGGCGCCGCGCTCGCCCGCATGATCGCGAAGGGCGGCGAGCCGCTGATCCGCAAGGGCGTCGACCTGGCCATGCGCATGCTCGGCAACCAGTTCGTCACGGGCCAGACCATCCACGAAGCGCTGAAGAACAGCCGGGACAACGAAACCCGCGGCTACCGCTATTCCTACGACATGCTGGGCGAAGCCGCGCTGACGGAGTCCGACGCCGACAATTACTATGCGTCGTACGAAGCGGCCATCCATGCGATCGGCAAGGCGTCCAATGGCCGCGGCATCAAGGACGGTCCGGGCATCTCGATCAAGCTGTCCGCCCTGCATCCTCGCTACAGCCGCGCGCAGTATGCCCGCGTGATGGGCGAGCTGCTGCCGCGCGTGCGCAACCTGATCCTGCTCGCGAAGCGGTACGACATCGGCATCAATATCGACGCCGAGGAAGCGGATCGCCTGGAAATCTCGCTGGACATGCTGGAAGCGCTCGCGTTCGATCCGGCGCTGGCCGGCTTCGACGGCATCGGCCTCGTCGTGCAGGCCTACCAGAAGCGCTGCCCGTTCGTGATCGACTTCGTCGTCGACCTCGCACGCCGCAGCGGCCGCAAATTCATGGTGCGCCTCGTCAAGGGCGCCTACTGGGATGCGGAGATCAAGCGCGCCCAGGTCGACGGCCTGCCGGACTATCCGGTCTATACGCGCAAGGTGTACACCGACGTGTCCTACCTCACGTGCGCGCGCAAGCTGCTCGCCGCCACGGACGTCATCTACGCCCAGTTCGCCACGCACAACGCCCACTCGCTGTCCGTGATCTACACGTGGGCGAAGGCGGATAACGTGTCCAACTACGAATTCCAGTGCCTGCACGGCATGGGAGAAACGCTGTACGACCAGGTCGTCGGCAAGGACAACCTCGACAAGGCCTGCCGCATCTATGCGCCGGTCGGCTCGCACGAGACCTTGCTCGCCTACCTCGTGCGCCGCCTGCTGGAAAACGGCGCCAACTCGTCGTTCGTGAACCAGATCGTCGACGAGAACGTCCCCATCGACACCTTGCTGGCCGATCCGTTCGAGGCCGCGCGCGCGGCCAAGTGTCTGCCGCATCCGCGCATTCCGCTGCCGCTGGATCTGTTCCCGGACGGCCGCAAGAATTCCACCGGCCTCGACCTGGCGAACGACAACGTGTTGACGGCGCTCGCCGCCGAACTCGGCACGCCGCGTCACTATCACGCCACGCCGCTCGTCGACGGTCCGGTGGAAGCGGCCGGCGCGCTGAACATCGTCAATCCGGCGCAGTCGGCGGACGTCGTCGGCCAGGTGACGGAAGCGACGACCGCCGATGTCGACACCGCCCTGCACGCGGCCGTCGCCGCCGCGCCGGGCTGGGAGGGCGCCGGCAACGGGGCCCGCGCGGACGTCATCGCCCGCGTCGGCGACCTGTTCGAGCAACACCGCGGCGAACTGATGGCCTTGGCCGTGCGCGAGGCGGGCAAATCGCTGCCGAACGCGATCGCGGAAGTGCGCGAAGCCGTCGATTTCCTGCGCTATTACGCGGCCGAGATCCGCAACGCGCAGCAAGCCAGTGCGCTGGGCGCGGTCGCGTGCATCAGCCCTTGGAACTTCCCGCTGGCCATTTTTACGGGCCAGGTCGCGGCCGCGCTGGCCGCCGGCAATGTCGTGCTGGCGAAGCCGGCCGAGCAGACGCCGCTGATCGCCCACCGCGCCGTGCAATTGTTCCACGAAGCCGGCGTGCCGAAGGGCGCGCTGCAGCTGCTGCCGGGCCGTGGCGAAACCGTCGGCGCCGCGCTCACGGGCGATGCGCGCGTAAAAGCCGTCATCTTTACGGGGTCGACAGAAGTCGCACAATTGATCAATCGCACATTGGCCGCGCGCGCCGCCAGCGAAGGCTGCGATATTCCGCTGATCGCCGAGACGGGCGGCCAGAACGCGCTCATCGTCGATTCGTCCGCGCTGCCGGAACAAGTCGTGCAGGATGTCCTGACCTCGGCATTCGACAGCGCCGGCCAGCGCTGCTCCGCGCTGCGCGTGCTGTTCCTGCAGGAAGATATCGCGGACAAGACGATCAAGATGCTCAAGGGCGCCATGCAAGAATTGCGCGTGGGCGTGCCGGACCGCCTTGCCACCGACATCGGCCCCGTCATCGACGAGGAAGCCCAGCAAAACCTGCTCGGCCACATCGAGCGCATGAAGGCGAAGGCGAAACAGCATTTCTCGCTGGACCTGCCGGAAGCGTTACAGGCGCAGGGCACGTTCGTGCCGCCGACCGTGCTCGAGATCGGCTCGATGAGCGAATTGAAGCGCGAAGTCTTCGGCCCCGTGCTGCACGTCGTGCGCTGGCGTCGCACCGACCTGGCGCAAGTCGTCGACACGATCAACGCCACCGGCTACGGTCTCACGCTGGGTGTGCATTCGCGCATCGACGAGACGATCGCGTTCATCACGACGCGCGCCCACGTCGGCAACATCTACGTGAACCGCAACATCGTCGGCGCCGTCGTCGGCGTGCAGCCGTTCGGCGGGGAAGGGAAATCCGGCACCGGGCCCAAGGCCGGCGGCCCGCTGTACCTGAAGCGCCTGCAAAAGGACGCGGCGCCGCTGCTGCACCACGCGCGCCGCGGCAATGAGGCGCTGGACGGGCTGCTTGCCTGGGCCCAGGCCAACGGCCACGGCGGCATCGCCCCGCTGGCGGAGCGCTATATGGAAACGACGCTGGACGGCGAACGCATCGAGCTGCCCGGTCCGACGGGCGAGCGCAACCAGCTCGATTTCGTCCCGCGCGGCACCGTCCTGTGCGCGCCGACCGGCATGGCCAGCCTGCTGAACCAGCTGGCGGCGGCGCTCGCGACGGACAACCGCGCGCTCGTGCTGATGGCGGAGAACGTCTCGCTCCCCGCCGCCGTCGAGGAGCGCGTGCGCTGGATCGGCGCGCAGGACCTGGGCGGCAGCGACTTCGCCCTGGCCCTCGTCGAGCAAGATATGGAAGGGGATTTGCGGCAAAAGCTGGCGGCCCGTCCGGGTGCCATCGTCGGCATCGTCGACACCCGCGAAGGCGATGCGATCGCCCTGTGGCGACTGGTGGCGGAACGCGCCCTGTGCATCAACACGACCGCGGCTGGCGGTAACGCAAGCCTGATGACGCTGGGCCAGTAAGCCAGGTCTACATGGACGCGAACGCCGCGGAGTAGGCTGGGCCTCTTCCGCGGCGTTTTGTTTTGGAAGTTCTTGGAAGTTCAGCTGCTTAACTTGGAGGAAGACATGTTAGTAGGCGTACCAAAAGAAATCAAAAACAACGAATTCCGGGTGGGCCTCACGCCCCCCAGCGTGCACGAACTGGCCGCGCGCGGCCATCGTGTGATCGTGCAGGCCGGCGCGGGTGCCGGCATCGGGTTGACGGACGAGCAGTACACGGCCGCCGGCGCGACGATCGTGGCGTCCGCGCAAGAGATCTTTGCGCAGGCCGACATGATCGTGAAGGTCAAGGAACCGCAGCCGCAGGAGTGCGCGATGCTGCGTCCGGGACAGATCCTGTACACGTATCTGCACCTCGCACCGGATCCGGCGCAGACGGCGGCCCTCGTCAAATCGGGCGCCGTGTGCATCGCATACGAAACCATCACAGGCCCGGGCGGCGGCTTGCCGCTGCTGGCGCCGATGAGCGAGGTGGCGGGGCGGATGTCGATCCAGGCCGGCGCCAGCCACCTGGAAAAATCGAAGGGCGGCGCCGGCATCCTGCTGGGCGGCGTGCCGGGAGTCGCCGCGGGGCATATCGTCATCGTCGGCGCCGGCGTGGTGGGGACCAATGCGTTGCAGATGGCCGTCGGCATCGGCGCGCGCGTCACCGTTCTCGATAAAAACGTCGACCGCCTGCGCCAGCTGGATCTCGTCTACGGCAACCGGATCACGACCCTGTATTCGAACGCGCACGCGATCGAGGAAGCCGTGCTGTCGGCCGACCTCGTCATCGGCGGCGTGCTCGTGCCCGGTGCCGCGGCGCCGAAGCTCGTCACGCGCGACATGGTGGCGCGGATGAAAAAAGGGGCCGTCGTCGTCGACGTGGCGATCGACCAGGGCGGTTGCTTCGAAACGTCGCATCCGACGACGCACGCGGATCCGACCTTCGTCGTCGACGGCGTCGTGCATTACTGCGTGGCCAATATGCCGGGCGCGGTGGCGCGCACGTCGACGTTCGCGTTGAACAACGCGACGATAGGCCACGCCGTGGCCTTGGCGAACAAGGGGTGGCGGCAGGCCCTGCGCGACGACGTTCACCTCAAGAACGGCCTGAACGTCTGCGAGGGCAAGGTGACGTATGCCGCCGTCGCGAAGGACCTGGGCTACGACTACGTGCCGGCCGACACGCTGCTGGCCTGACCCGCGTCCGCGTTGCGCCAGCCCAGGCAGAACTGCCTGACGATGTGAAACGCATACCGCGCGGCCACGGATTTCACGAAACGCATGAAATCCGTGGCCGCGTGTTCATTGGCGTTGTCGGAAATCGTCCGGATCACGCCGAATGGGATGCCCAGCTCGAAACAGGCTTGCGCCACCGCGGCGCCTTCCATCTCCACCGCCAGTAATCCCGGCAAGGCCTCATTCAACGCGTTCAGACGGTCCATGTCGCTCACGAACTGGTCGGCGCTGGCGATGAGGCCTCGATGCAGCCGCGGCCCGCTGAGCGCGAATACGGCCCGTTCCGCGGGATCGACGGCGAGGGCGAAGTCGTCTTCCAGGAAGCGACGGGCTGCGTCCGCCAGTTGCAACGCGACGTGGTGATCGGACGGGAAGTGCGTCAATCCCGTCAACGGCACCTCATAACGGGGAAACAAGGGACTTGCATCCATGTCGTGCTGGACGAGCGATTCGGCCACGACGATGTCGCCGACACGGATGGAAGGATCGCCGGCACCGGCCACGCCCGTGAACAGGATGTGGGTAACACCGAACTTCTCCACTAGCGTTGCGGTCGTCAGTGCCGCGGCAACCTTGCCAATTCGCGATAAAACGCACACAGCGTCGATTTCCCACAGTCGTCCGAGAAAGTACTCGCGCATGCCATGCATGAGCTTGTAGGGCCCTTCCATGGCCTCCACGAGCCCCTGCTGTTCTTCGTGCAACGCGCTGATGATCCCTAATCGCATGTTTCAGCCTTGTTCTGGATGGGTTGACGGGCCGGTTTTGGTCGGTTTTGCCCGGTTCTGGCGACTTGCGCACGCTGTTCCCGCTGTTTTTGTCTTAATAAAACAAAGATGTATATAAAAAATGGTAGTGATAGTAAACGCGCTTCTGTCTGTGGATAAGAAGGAATTTATCTACAGCGTCAACGGTTTACGCGATCGCGGACCGGCTGGACAAGCATTGTATCGATGCTGGACCGTTGTTGGACAAAAAGCTGGCGAGCAGAAAAAACGGCCGTTCTGCACATCCGGTCCTGTGGATATGCAGGACCTTTTCCACAGTCGAACCGGTTTGCAGTGGATGCGGAGGGTTGATTTGCCGTTCTTGCATGCATGCAGGACGCGCTGTCTCTTGTGGATGCGACAGGTGCATCGCGTTCTTTCTGTAGACAAAACGGTGTTCGCGTCATGTCGGCCTTGCCGCCAGTCGTGCGGCTGGAAGCGTTCGTTCGAAGCCGCGACGGTTTTCCTTCTTTAGTTAACTTGGATAGAAAGAAAGGATAGTGATGATAGTAAACGCTGTCCGATCTGTGGATAAACCCGATTTTTTCCACAAGCTCAAGGGTTTACGTGCGCCGGAAGCGCTTGAACAAACCTTGCTTCTGGACGGGACCGAAACTGGACAAGAAATTTGCCGTCGCATTGTTCGGCAGTTCCGCACATTCGATCCTGTGGATATTCAGCAGCTTATCCACAAAAGGGCCGGAAATCGGTGTTTTGAGTTGCCGGAAGCCGGCCTGGTCGACGTCGCGCAGAGCTTGTAGCGGGGAACGCGTCCGGAGTCGGTCGATTTTTTTTTTGCTTGCAGGAAGAGATCGTCGCAGCGCACCGTGGCCGGAGCCGAACATTTTTTTTTGCGTTCGCAACGGGTCGTCAGGTTTACACCCAAAAGCATGTATACAGAATAATGGTAGTAGTTAACGGTGGCACTCTTCTGTGGATAAGCCGGGTTTTTTCCACAACATCAAACGTTTACGGTTCGCATAAGGCAGTGGGCTGGTCTTGTATGTGCCTTGTGGCAAAACTGGATAAAAAACGCGGCTGTGCGAAAACGCTGTCTTCCCCACATTTCGTACCTGTGGATATTCATACGCTTATCCACAGCCGGAGGACCGCTTGTGAGCTTGATGATCTGGTAAGCTTGCTCAACCGAATCACGCGTGAGGATCCATGGAATCCGCCGGAGTATTCGATGTCATCATCGTGGGGGCAGGTACCGCCGGTTGCGTGCTGGCCAACCGGCTGAGCCGCAAGCCCGACGTGCGCGTCCTGCTGATCGAGGCCGGCGGCAGGGACGATTACCTGTGGATCCACATCCCCGTCGGCTACCTGTATTGCATCGGCAACCCGCGCACCGACTGGTTGTTCAGGACGGAAGCGGATCCCGGCCTCGCGGGCCGCTCCCTGATCTACCCGCGCGGTAAGGTGCTGGGCGGCAGCTCGTCGATCAACGGCATGATCTATATGCGCGGCCAGGCGGCGGATTACGACCGCTGGGCCGACATCGCGGGCGATCTGTCCTGGCGCTGGGATCGTGTTTTGCCCATTTTTAAGGCAAGCGAAGACCACCATGGCGGCGCCAGCGCCATCCACGGCAGCGGCGGCGAATGGCGAGTCGAGCGCCAGCGCTTGTCGTGGGAAATCCTCGACGCCTTTCGCGAGGCGGCCGCCGAGACGGGCATCCCGAAAGTCGACGATTTCAATGGCGGAGACAACGCCGGCTGTGCCTATTTCGACGTCAACCAGCGGCGCGGCATCCGGCTCAACACGGCGAAAGCGTTTCTGAAGCCGGCTGCGACGCGGGCCAACCTGACGATCATGACGGACTGCCATGTGGAAAAGCTTGTCCTCGAGCAGACGGCGCAGGGCGTTGCCTGCCGCGGCGTGCGATTCACCCGCGGCGGCCGCGCATTCACGGCCACGGCACGGCGCGAAACCCTGCTGGCCGCCGGCGCGATCGGCTCGCCCCACATCCTGCAATTGTCCGGCATCGGGCCGGCCGGCTTGCTGCACCGGCACGGTATCGAACCCGTCGTCGATGCGCCTGGCGTCGGCGAGAATTTGCAGGATCACTTGCAACTGCGCATGGTCTACCGCATCACGGGCGCCCATTCGCTCAACACGAGTGCCGCGTCCTGGTACGGCAAGATCAAGATCGGCATGCAATATCTGCTGTTCCAGAGCGGGCCGATGTCGATGGCGCCGTCGCAGCTGGGCGCGTTTGCCCGGTCCGATCCCGGCCAGCCGACGCCGAACCTGGAATACCACGTGCAGCCGCTGTCCCTGGACAAGTTCGGCGATCCGCTGCACGGCTTTCCCGCGTTCACGGCCAGCGTCTGCAACTTGCGGCCGACGGCGCGCGGCCACGTCCGGCTCGCGGCCAACGACAGCTATGCGCCGCCGAAAATCGTCCCGAACTATCTCAGCACGCCGGAAGACCGCAAGGTGGCGGCCGACGCGCTGGCGCTCACGCGCCGCATCGTGGCCGCACCGGCCATGGCGGCCTACCGCCCGGAAGAATTCAAGCCGGGTCCGCATTACCGCACGGAAGACGAGCTGGCGGAGGCGGCCAGCCTTATCGGCACGACGATCTTCCACCCCGTCGGCACGTGCCGGATGGGAAAAATGGACGATCCGTTCGCCGTCGTCGACAGCCGGTTGCGGGTCAAGGGCGTCAGCGGACTGCGCGTGGTCGACGCGTCCATCATGCCGACGATCACGTCCGGCAACACCAACTCGCCCACCCTGATGATCGCGGAAAAGACCGCGCAGCTGATCGTCCGCGAATGGGATGAGCTGGGCAAATTTGCACAACGGGTTTGCGCGCCGTCATGACCTAACGCAGGGCGACACATCAGCCGTGTGCTGTATCTTGACGAGTTCCAAAAGTGTGTATGATTTGTAAAGCTTGCATCACGACAGCGAGGAGACGCAATGTCGGACGTCATTCTGGAAACACGTGATCTGACGAAGGAATTCAAGGGTTTTACGGCCGTCAACCAAGTGAATCTGCAGGTGCAGCGGGGCCACATCCACGCGCTGATCGGGCCCAATGGCGCCGGCAAGACGACGTGTTTCAATCTGCTGACCAAATTCCTGTCCCCGTCCGGCGGCCGCATCCTCTTCAACGGCGCGGACATCACCGGGCTCAAACCGGCGCAGATCGCGCGCCGCGGCATCATCCGCTCGTTCCAGATCTCGGCCGTCTTCCCGCACATGACGGTGCTGGAAAACGTGCGCATCGGCCTGCAGCGCGCGCTCGGTACCAGTTTTTATTTTTGGCGCAGCGAGGGCTCCTTGAGCCAACTCAACGATCGCGCCATGCAACTGCTGGCCGAAGTCGACCTGGAAGAGTTTGCCGGCAGCGTCACGGCCGACCTGCCGTACGGCCGCAAACGCGCGCTCGAGATCGCGACGACGCTCGCCATGGAGCCGGAACTCATGCTGCTGGACGAACCGACGCAGGGCATGGGCCACGAAGACGTGCACCGCGTGACGGCACTGATCAAGAAAGTGGCGGCCGGCCGCACGATCCTGATGGTGGAACACAATATGAACGTCGTGTCCGGCATCTGCGACCGTATTTCCGTGCTGCAGCGGGGCGCCGTGCTGGCGGAAGGCACCTATGGCGACGTGTCGCGCAATCCGCAAGTCGTCGAAGCGTATATGGGCAGCGCCGACGGCCACCTGGCGGGGGCGCACGGATGACGCCGGCACTGGAGATCGACAACCTGCAAGCGTGGTACGGCGAATCGCACATCCTGCACGGCGTCAGCCTGGCCGTGCAGCCGGGCGAGGTGGTGACCCTGCTGGGCCGCAACGGCGCCGGCCGCACGACCACCTTGCGCGCCATCATGGGCCTGACGGGCGCGCGCACCGGTTCCATCCGCATCAATGGCGTCGAGGCGATCAACCTGCCCACGCACCGCATCGCCCACCTCGGCATCGGCTATTGCCCGGAAGAGCGGGGCATTTTCGCTTCGCTGTCGACGGAGGAAAACCTCATGCTGCCGCCGCGCCTGGCCGGCCGCGATGCCGGCATGTCCGTCGACGAGATCTACGCGATGTTCCCGAACCTGTACGAACGCCGCCGCAGCCAGGGCACGCGCCTGTCCGGCGGCGAACAGCAGATGCTGGCGGTGGCCCGCATCCTGCGCACGGGCGCGCGCCTGCTGCTGCTGGACGAGATCTCGGAAGGGCTGGCGCCCGTGATCGTGCAGGCGCTGGCGCAGATGATCACGACGCTCAAGGCGAAGGGCTACACGATCGTCATGGTGGAACAGAACTTCCGGTTCGCGGCGCCGCTGGCGGACCGGTTTTATGTCATGGAACACGGCCGCATCGTCGAGACGATCGCGGCCGCGGAACTGCAGGCCAGCATGCCGGCGTTGACCGAGCTGCTGGGTGTTTGATCATCGACAACGGAGACCACATGAAACGCACGACACGCACCGCGCTTGCCTTTACGGCTGCCACCTTGACCGCCGGTTTGTCCGCGTCGGCCCAGGCCCAGATTTCGGGCGACACCATCAAGATCGGCTTCATCACCGATTTATCCGGCGTGTATTCCGACATCGACGGCAATGGCGGCGCCGAAGCCGTGCGCATGGCAATCGCTGACATGGGCGGCGCGATCAACGGCAAGAAGATCCAGTTCATCGTCGCCGACCACCAGAACAAGCCGGACATCGCCGCCGGCAAGGCGAGGGAGTGGTTCGACCGCGAGGGCGTCGACATGCTGATCGGCGGCACGAATTCGGGTGCGGCCCTGGCCATGGCCAAGGTCGCGGCGGAAAAGAAAAAAGTCTTTATCGCCATCGGTTCCGGCAGCGCGCAACTGACCAACGAACAGTGCACGCCGTTCACCGTGCACTATGCCTATGACACGGTCGCGCTCGCGCGCGGCACGGGCGCGACGATGGTCAAGCACGGCGGCAAGACGTGGTATTTCCTTACGGCCGACTATGCGTTCGGCCAGTCGCTGGAAAAGGACACGACCGACGTCATCAAGGCCAACGGCGGCAAGGTGCTGGGCAGCGTCAAGCATCCGCTGGGCGCCTCCGACTTTTCGTCCTTCCTGCTGCAGGCGCAGGCATCGAAGGCGCAAGTGCTGGGGCTGGCGAACGCCGGCGGCGACTTCATCAATTCGGTCAAGGCGGCGAAGGAATTCGGCCTGACGAGCAAGATGAAGATCGCGGGCCTGCTCGTGTTCATCAACGACATCCACACCCTCGGCCTGGCGACGACCCAGGGCTTGTATCTGACCACGGGCTGGTACTGGGACTTGAACAACGACACGCGCGCATGGGCCAAGAAATACTTCGCCAAGATGAAGAAGGAGCCGTCGATGCTGCAGGCGGCGGATTATTCGGCCGCGATGACCTACCTGAACGCCGTCAAGGCGATCGGCACGGACGATGGCGAGAAGGTCATGGCCCAGCTGCGCAAGACCAGGATCAACGACATGTTCACGAAGAATGGCGAGCTTCGTCCGGACGGCCGCATGGTCCACGACATGTATCTGATGCAGGTTAAAACGCCGGCCGAGTCGAAGGGGCCGTGGGACCTCTACAAGGTCGTGGCCACGATTCCGGGCGCCCAGGCGTACACGACCAAGGCCGAGACCAAGTGCGCGGCCTGGAAGTGAGCTCGACGTAAGCGTGTGGCGGCTGGCGCCGGCCGCCATGTCCAACCTTGATGACGGATCCCATGGATATTTTCGGCGTCCCCCTGCAGGCGATGATGGGCCAGCTGCTGCTGGGCCTGGTCAACGGTTCGTTCTACGCCATGCTGTCGCTGGGCCTGGCCGTGATCTTCGGCCTGCTCAACGTGATCAATTTTTCGCACGGCGCGCTGTACATGATGGGCGCGTTCGCCGCCTATATCGGCGTCACGTCGTTCGGCCTGAACTACTGGACGATGCTCGTGCTGGCACCCCTCGTCGTCGGCGCGTTCGGCATCCTGATCGAAAGGACGATGCTGCGCTGGTTGTACCGGTTCGATCATCTGTACGGCCTGCTGCTGACCTTCGGCATCACCTTGCTGCTGGAAGGCGTGTTCCGCTCGTTTTTCGGCGTGTCCGGCCAGACGCTGGACGTGCCGGACGCGCTGTCCGGCGCCACCGACCTCGGCTTCATGATCCTGCCGAACTACCGTGCCTGGGTCGTGTTCGCGTCGCTCGTCGTGTGCCTGGCGACGTGGTTCACGATCGAAAAGACCCGGTTGGGCGCCTATTTGCGGGCCGGCACGGAGAACCCGAAACTGGTCGAAGCGTTCGGCGTCAACGTGCCCCTGATGGTGACGTTGACCTATGGCTTCGGCGTCGCCCTGGCCGGCTTCGCGGGCGTGCTGGCGGCGCCCGTCATCAACGTCACGCCGCTGATGGGGTCGAATCTCATCATCGTCGTGTTCGCCGTCGTCGTGATCGGCGGCATGGGCTCCATCCTCGGTTCCATCGTGACGGGCCTGGCTTTGGGCGTCATCGAGGGCCTCACGCGCGTGTACTACCCGGAAGCGTCGGAAGTCGTCGTGTTCGTCGTGATGGTGATCGTGCTGCTGCTGCGTCCCGCCGGCCTGTTCGGCAAAGAACGATAAGGAAGCACTATGAACAGAAAGTTCGGCTATGGCCTCGCGCTGGTGCTGGCACTGGCGGCGCCGTTCGTCGGCTATCCGGTGTTCCTGATGAAGCTGCTGTGCTTCGGCCTGTTCGCCTGCGCCTTCAACCTTTTGATCGGCTACACGGGCCTGCTGTCGTTCGGCCATGCCGCGTTCTTCGGCGGCGCCGGCTATGTCACGGGGTACGCGCTGGCCGTGCTCGGCTTGCCGTTCGAGGCGGCGCTCGCGCTGGGCGTGCTCGCGTCCGCCGCGCTGGGCCTCGTGATGGGGCTGTTGGCGATCCGGCGCCAGGGCATTTATTTTGCGATGATCACGCTGGCGCTCGCGCAGATGGTGTATTTCGCCGCGCTGCGCGCGCCGTTTACGCACGGCGAGGACGGCTTGCAGGGCGTCCCGCGCGGCAAGCTCCTGGGCGTGCTCGATCTCGGCAACGATGTCACCTTGTACTTCGTCGTGCTGGCGATCTGCGTGGGCGGCTTCGCTTTGATCGTGCGCACCGTGCACTCGCCGTTCGGCCAGGTGCTGAAGGCGATCAAGGAAAACGAGGCGCGCGCGGTGTCTCTGGGCTACGACGTCGATCGCTACAAGCTCGTCGCCTTCGTGCTGTCGGCCGCGCTGGCGGGCCTGGCCGGGGCGACCAAGACCGTCGTGCTCGGCTTCGAGACGCTGACGGACGTGCATTGGTCGATGTCCGGCCTCGTCATCCTGATGACCCTGGTCGGCGGCATGGGCACGCTGGCCGGGCCGATCCTGGGCGCCTTTCTCGTCGTCGCGCTGGAAAACAAGCTGGGGGACCTGGGGAACTTCCTGGCCGAGACGACGCATGTAGAATGGTTCGCATCACTCGGGGAATCCGTGGGCATCGTCACCGGCTTCATCTTTGTTGCCTGCGTGCTGCTGTTCCGACGGGGCATCGTCGGCGAGATCGCGGCGGCGCGCAAGGCCGCGTAGCGGTGCCGGTCGAGTTTTCAAGGAGGCGAACGTGATCGACGAATCCCTCATGCTGGACGTGAACGGCATCCGCATCCACACGACGACGATGGGGCAGGGCCTGGCCGTGCTGCTGCTGCACGGCTTTCCCGACACGCACCTCGTGTGGCGCAAGCAGGTCCCGGCGCTGGCCGCGGCCGGTTTCCGCGTGCTGGCGCCGGACCTGCGCGGCTACGGCCGCAGCGACGCGCCGGGCGGCATCTTCGACTACACGATGGATAAATTGCGGGGCGACGTGCTCGGCCTGCTGGATGCCCTGCACATCGACAAGGTCTTCCTCGTCGGCCACGACTGGGGCGGCATCATCGGCTGGCAGATCGCGGCGCTGGCGCCCGAACGCGTACGCCGCTTCGTGGCGATGTCGACGGGCCACCCGGATGCCATCGCGCGCGCCGGCCTGCTGCAGCGCTTGCGCATGACGTACATCCTCGGCTTCATCCTGCCGGTCCTGGCGGAGCATACGTTGCGCGCGGCCGACTGGTTCATCATGCGCCAATTCACCGACGAGCCCGGCCAGGCCGACCACTGGAAGCGGGATCTGTCGCCGCCGGGCCGCCTGACGGCCGCACTGAATTACTATCGCGCCAATCTGAACCTGGCCCTGCCGCACGGGCACCGGAAGGTGAGGGTGCCCGTGATGGGCATGTGGAGCGACCGCGACCCGGCGCTGGGCGAAAAGCAGATGCGCGACTCGGCCCATTATGTCGACGGCGAATTCCGTTTCGAGCGCATCCACGGCGCCGACCACTGGCTGCAATTGACGGCGGCGGACGAGGTCAACCGGCTGCTGCTGCAATTCCTGGAAGAGGGGCGGGCGGCGGCCGTGTGAACCGGTAACGGTTTGCTGCGTCGCAGCAATGGACGGGGCCTGACCGTCCTCTGCCGTACAATAACGCTTTTACGCGTTATTCCTCATGTTCGATTTTGCCCTGCTGGCCGTCGCGGCCTTCGTTGCCGGTCTCGTGGATGCTGTCGTCGGTGGGGGAGGATTGATCCAGATTCCGGCGATCTTCGCCGTGTTTCCGAAGGAAGTGCCGGCCACGCTGCTGGGGACGAACAAGCTGGCATCGATGTTCGGCACGGCGGTCGCCGCCGTCAGATACTCCCGCCGCGTGACGGTCGCATGGAGCACGGCGGCGCCGGCGGCCGTTGCCGCGTTCGCGCTGTCGTTCATCGGGGCCTGGACCGTGACCCGCGTGCCAGGCGACTTCGTGCGCAGCCTGCTGCCGTTGATCCTGCTGGCCGTGGCCGTGTACACGTTCAAGCAGAAGAACCTGGGCGCCGTGCACGCGCCGCTTCACAGCGGCATGAAGGAACGTTTATTGGCGACGGGCGCCGGCGCCGCGATCGGCTTTTATGATGGCTTCTTCGGTCCGGGCACGGGCAGCTTCCTGATCTTCCTGTTCGTGCGCTTCTTCGGCTTCGATTTCCTCAGTGCGTCGGCGGCCGCGAAGATCGTCAACGTCGCCTGCAATATCTCGGCACTGATCTGGTTCGGCTACAGCGGTCATTTGATCTGGCAGCTCGGCCTGTTGATGGCCGTGTGCCAGATCGCCGGCTCACTGGTTGGGACGCGACTCGCGCTCAAGCATGGCAGCGGGTTCGTGCGCAAGCTGTTCCTCGTCGTCGTCGGGTTGTTGATCGTAAAGACAGCGTTCGACACGTTCCGGCACCTGGGCTGGTGATTGTTTCACGTGGAACAATCAGCGGGCCTTGCGTACGTGGGTGACGAGCGTCGGTAGGTTCCAGGCACCGCCGGCCGCGATCTTGCGGCACATGCCCGTCGTCGCCGCCGATGTTTGCGCGAATGAGCGTCCGTCCCACGTCCAAGTCGCCGAGCCGAAGCAATCGCCGATGCCGCGGCCTTTTTGCGCCGATGAGATGACGCCGTCCGCGTAGTCCGTGGCGGACGTCGTGACGAGAACAGCGGAATAGGGTGGCTTGGCGTCGACGACCCAGTAGCCGTCGCCCGTGTTGTAGGCTGCCGTCCAGCAGGGGTGCGAGACGAGCAGTTTGTCGTGAGTGAGGTGCCTGACGTCGAGTGTGCCGGTGTCGACGTGCTTCGTGTCGACCAGCCCGCAGCTGCCATCCTTCACGGTCTTGCGGAGCGCGGCCATGAGATCTCGGGTCTGTGCAGTCGTCAGCTCGACCGGTTGCGTATCCGGGCTGACGACGCCCGCCTTGATCTCGGGCGGCGCAAGTGGCGGCAAAACATTTGATTCTGGGTTGGTACCTTTGCGCGCCAGCGCACCGGGCGTGCCGAGGCGCCCCTGGAATTCGTCCATCTTCAACAGCACGGCATTGGCGCCGTCCGTCGAGATCGTCCACGTCGTCCCGTTTACCGACCATGCGATGTGGCCGTCCTTGAGCAGTGCCGGCAGCAACGCCTTGACCTGTGCATCCGACAGCTTGCCGATGTTGGACTTCGGATCGATACCGACCGTGCCCAGCGCTTTGCCGTCGACCGTCATCGTAAGCTGATCGGGCGCTGGACGCCGGTCGTCATCGGCAAGCTGCAATTCGGCCGTGACCGGTTGGTTCGGGCCGGCGGCGCGCATCAACAGGATGGTGGCGTTCGGTTCGTCGTTTTCTTTGTGGTACCCGGCCGCGCGGCAGGTTCTCGTGTTGTCGCAGGCGAGTTCCCAATCCTTGTGGTTGAACGAGATGGATGGCAAGTCGTGGCGCGGATAGGCGCCGGCGGCGGCGCTGGCGACGAGCAGGGCGAGGGTCAATGGGCGTGGTCTCGGCATGGTAGCGATAGGTGGATGGCGTGGCAAAAGCCTAACATGAGCTCGCCTCCGCTGTTTCACGTGAAACAAAATCTGTCATTTTCGCGGTCGCGCAGAAGCCGCACGGAAAAAAGAATCTATAATCCTTGCTTAATCCTCCTCGCAACACACTCCATCATGTTATTTCCGACAGAATTCGACGTGATCGTCGTCGGCGGCGGCCATGCCGGCACCGAAGCGGCGCTCGCGTCTGCGCGCATGGGCCAAAAAACCCTGTTGCTCACTCACAATATCGAAACCCTGGGCGCGATGTCCTGCAACCCGTCCATCGGCGGCATCGGCAAGGGCCACCTCGTCAAGGAGGTCGATGCCATGGGCGGCGCAATGGCGATCGCCACCGACGAAGCCGGCATCCAGTTCCGCATCCTGAACTCCTCCAAGGGCCCTGCCGTGCGCGCCACCCGTGCCCAGGCCGACCGCATGCTGTACAAGCAGGCGATCCGTTCGCGCCTGGAAAATCAGCCGAACCTGTGGTTGTTCCAGCAGGCCGTCGATGACTTGATGGTCGAAGGCGACCGCGTCGTCGGGGCCGTCACGCAGATCGGCTTGCGCTTCCGGTCGCGCGCCGTCGTGCTGACGGCCGGCACTTTCCTCGACGGTAAGATCCACGTCGGCCTGCAAAACTACTCGGCCGGTCGCGCGGGCGATCCGCCGGCCGTGTCGCTATCGTCGCGCCTGAAGGAATTGAAACTGCCGCAGGGCCGTTTGAAGACGGGGACGCCGCCGCGCATCGACGGCCGCAGCATCGATTTTTCCGTCATGACGGAACAGCCGGGCGACCTGGATCCGGTGCCGGTGTTCTCGTACATGGGGAACGCGGCCATGCACCCGAAGCAGCTGCCGTGCTGGGTGACGCATACGAATGCGCAGACGCACGACATCATCCGTAACGGCCTCGACCGCAGCCCGATGTACACGGGCGTGATCGAGGGCGTCGGCCCGCGCTACTGCCCGTCGATCGAAGACAAGATCCATCGTTTTGCGTCGAAGGAATCGCACCAGATCTTCCTGGAGCCGGAAGGCCTGACGACGAACGAGTTTTATCCGAACGGTATCTCGACGAGCCTGCCGTTCGACGTGCAATTGGCGCTGGTGCGCTCGATGCGCGGCCTGGAGAACGCGTTCATCCTCCGTCCCGGCTACGCGATCGAATACGATTATTTCGACCCGCGCGGCCTGAAGGCGTCGCTGGAGACGAAGGCGATCGGCGGTCTGTTTTTCGCGGGCCAGATCAACGGGACGACCGGTTACGAAGAAGCCGCGGCGCAGGGCATGCTGGCGGGTATCAATGCGGCATTGCAGACGCAGGGCCGCGACGCATGGACGCCGTCCCGTTCCGAAGCCTACCTCGGCGTGCTCGTCGACGACCTGACGACGCAGGGCGTCGCGGAACCGTATCGCATGTTCACGAGCCGTGCGGAATACCGTCTGTCGTTGCGTGAAGACAATGCCGACATGCGCCTGACGGAGATCGGCCGCAAGCTGGGTGTCGTCGGCGATGCGCAGTGGGAAGCGTTCGAGCGCAAGCGGGAAGCCGTCGCGGTCGAACTGGAACGCCTGCGCTCGACGTGGGTCAACCCGCGCATCCTGGCGGCCGCCGAATCCGAGCGGGTGATCGGCCAGGCCATCGAGCGCGAATACAATCTCGCCGACTTGCTGCGCCGGCCGGGCGTCGAGTACGACAAGCTGGTGACCTTGCAGGGCGTCGACGGCCAGGCGCTGGGCGGCCCGGGCGTGACCGACTCGGCCGTAAAGGAGCAAGTCGAGATCCAGCTGAAATATTCGGGCTATATCAATCGCCAGGCGCGCGAGGTCGAGCGTCACGACTACTACGAAAACCTCAAGCTGCCGGACAACCTGAACTACCTGGAAATCCAGGCCCTGTCGATCGAAGTGCGCCAGAAGCTCGACAAGCAGCGTCCGGAAACGCTGGGCCAGGCATCGCGTATTTCCGGCGTGACGCCGGCGGCAATTTCTCTGCTGCTCGTGCACCTGAAGAAGCGCGGCGCGAAAGGTTTTACGAATGTGCCGAACGAGGAATCGGCCGCATGAAGAATTTCGACCGTACCGCCTTGTCCGCCGTACTGGGCGAGGGCATCGCCGCGATGCACCTCGACGTGACGCCGGCCCAGCAGGACAAGCTGATGGATTACCTGGCCATGATGTTCAAGTGGAACGCCGTGTACAACCTGACGTCGTTGCGCGATCCGATGCAGATGGTCACGCACCATTTGCTGGATTCTTTGGCCGCCGTGCCGGCGTTCGCGGGCGCGCGCAATGTGCTGGACGTGGGTTCGGGCGGGGGATTGCCGGGGATCGTGCTGGCGATCGTGCGTCCGGACATGAACGTGTCGATGATCGACACCGTGCACAAAAAGACGGCCTTTTTGACGCAGGTGAAGGCGCAACTCAGCCTGACGAACGTGACGGTGTACACGGCGCGGGTGGAGCAGCTGCAGGTGAGCGACAAATTCGACGTCATCACGTCACGTGCTTTTGCCGACCTCTCGGATTTCGTCAACTGGTCCAGTCATTTGCTGGCAGACGGCGGCCGCTATATCGCCCTGAAAGGGGTGGCCCCGAAAGACGAGCAGGAACGGCTGCCGGCCGAGTGGAAGGTGGCCGGGGTGGAATCGCTGCACGTGCCAAAGCTGGATGCCGAACGTCACCTGGTATTCATCGAACGTTCCACGTGAAACAATCGAAGCAATCGCGCCGCATGCGCCGGCGCATGGGGATAAAAAGATAAACCGTATAACCAGTTTATATCGTTGTTACCATATAAACCGTATAAATCGTTTTAATGGTATTAACGGTATGACTGAACAAGGCATACATGGCGAAAATTTTTTGCGTAGCAAACCAGAAGGGCGGGGTCGGCAAGACCACCACCAGCGTGAATCTGTCCGCCGGTCTCGCCAAGTTGGACCAGCGCGTGCTGCTGGTCGACCTCGACCCGCAGGGCAATGCCACCATGGGTGCGGGGATCAACAAGGCGGGGCTCACCTCGTCGATCTATGAGGTCCTGCTGGGCGAAGCCGACGTGGCGGCGGCGCGCCTGCGCAGCGAAGCGGGGCGCTTCGACGTGCTGCCGGCCAACCGCGAACTGGCCGGCGCCGAAGTCGAGATGGTCGCGCTGGAAAACCGCGAGCGCCGCCTCAAGGAGGCGCTGGCCAAGGTCGACGCCGATTACGACTTCATCCTGATCGACTGCCCGCCGGCGCTGTCGATGCTGACCTTGAACGGCCTCGTGTCCGCGCACGGCGTGATCATCCCGATGCAGTGCGAGTACTACGCGCTGGAAGGCTTGTCCGACCTCGTGAACACGATCAAGAAGGTGCACGCGAATCTGAACCATGATTTGCGCATCATCGGCCTGCTGCGCGTGATGTTCGATCCGCGCATGACGTTGTCGCAACAGGTCTCGGCCCAGCTCGAGCAGCATTTCGGCGACAAGGTGTTCAAGACGATCATCCCGCGCAATGTGCGCCTGGCGGAAGCACCGTCGTACGGCATCCCGGGCGTCACGTTCGATCCGTCCTCGAAAGGCGCACAGGCTTATATCGCCTTCGGCGCGGAGATGGTCGAACGCATCAAGACTATGTAACCAGAAATAGACAAGTTATGGCAACCAAAAAACTCAAAGGTCTCGGCCGCGGTCTCGACGCGCTGCTCGGCGGGGACGCCTCGGCGCCGCCGGCCGCGCCCAGCGGCGCGCCGTCCCTGCTGCCGGTCGCGCAGATCCAGGCCGGCAAATACCAGCCGCGCACGCGCATGGACGACGGCTCGCTGTCCGAGCTGGCCGCATCCATCAAGTCGCAAGGCATCATGCAGCCCGTGCTCGTCCGTCCGATCGACGGATCCGCCTCCGGCGCCCGCTACGAGATCATCGCCGGCGAACGGCGCTTCCGCGCGGCGCAACTCGCCGGCCTGGACGAGATTCCCGTCCTCGTGCGCGAAGTGGACGACCAGAACGCCGCGGCGATGGCGCTCATCGAGAACATCCAGCGCGAAGACTTGAATCCGCTGGAAGAAGCGCAGGGCATCGCGCGCCTGATCTCGGAATTCAGTTTTACGCACGAGCAGGCCGCGCAGGCCGTCGGCCGCTCGCGCAGCGCCGTGTCGAACCTGCTGCGCCTCGTGAACCTGGCGCAACCGGTGCAGACGATGCTGATGGCCGGCGACATCGACATGGGGCACGCGCGCGCGCTCCTGGCCGTCGACGCCGCCAGCCAGATCGGCCTGGCGAACCAGGTGATCGCCAAGCGCCTGTCCGTGCGCGAGACCGAAAAAATGGTGGCGCGCGCGCTGGAAGAGCAGAACGCACCGCCGGTCGCGCCCCGTCAGAAGGAAAAGTCGGGCGACATCGTGCGTCTCGAGGAAGAACTGTCCGACCGCCTCGCCACGCCCGTGATGTTCAAGATGGGACCGAAAGGCAAGGGGCAGTTGATCATCGACTTCGCCGACCTCGACGTCCTCGACACCGTCCTCGCGCGCCTGCGCGCTTAGGCCACACCCGCCGCGCACAGGCCCCCGGTGCACGGCCTGTTGTAATTAAGACACAGGAGCGACGCTCTTCGGTGCAGCGTCGCACCATCGCGGGCACGCCTGCGCATCAATTAAGTGCGCCGCGCGTTCCGGTGTAATGCTCGTTACGACGGCGAATATAGAGGCATCCAATCTTGCGGGACGCGCCGCCCGATGCCGGCAATTCATCATTTCCAGGTCCTATCTCCATGTTTTTGCTATCAAATCATACAACTTTACGCAGGCAGAATCGTTTGACTCAGTCTGGCGCAAGCACTTATAATCTCCGGGATTTCTGTAATTACCACGCCGTAACTAAGCTCCCGACGGCTTGCGCGAAAATAAGAACATGCTGCGCATAGTCTCCCTGCAATTAATAGCAACAACAGTCGCTGGTTTGATCGCCGGACTGCTGTGGGGCGGGGCTGCGATGTTTTCCGCGGTTCTGGGTGGATTGTGTTGTGTCGTCCCCAACGGCCTGTTCGCGCTGCGCCTGTTCGCAAGCGCGCGCCGACCGGGCGCCGCAAACCCGATGTCGTTTTTCATCGGCGAATTTATAAAGATTGCGTCGACACTCGCTTTCCTAGGGGCGATTGTCTGGTTGTACCACGACCTGAACTGGCCGGCGCTCCTCGGCGGCTTCATCGTGGCGCTCAAAAGTTACATCATCTTATTGTTTAGGCACCGTAAATGACTACTGAAAACGTGGCGGGAGCAGCACAACCAGCGGGTGAGCACGTCATCACCACTGGTGAATACATCACACACCACCTGCATCACAACGCATCGCACATCCAGCACGGACCGATCGACTTTTCTGTCATCCACTATGACACAATTTTGTGGTCGGTGTTGCTTGCTGCTATTGCCTCGATCGTCCTGATCGCCGCCGCGCGCCGCGTCACCAGCGGCGTGCCGGGCCGTTTCCAGGGCATGGTCGAAATGGTCGTCGAGATGGTCGAAGACCAATCCAAAGCCATCGTCCATGGCGACCGCACCTTCATCGCGCCGCTGGCCCTGGCCGTGTTCATCTGGGTCATCCTGATGAACTCGATGGACTTCCTGCCGGTCGACCTGTTCGCCACCATTTTCCGCGCGCTGGGCATCCATAATGCCGAAGGCCATGAGCCGTTCTTCCGCGTGGTCCCGACCGCCGACCTGAACGGTACGCTGGGCATGTCGCTGGTCGTGCTGTTCTTCATGCTGTACTACAACATCAAGATCAAGGGCGTGGGCGGTTTCGTGCACGAGCTGTTCAATGCGCCGTTCGGTTCCCATCCGGCCCTGTGGCCAGCCAACTTCGGCCTGAACCTCATCGAATTCGCTGCAAAAACTGTCTCGCTCGCAATGCGACTGTTCGGCAACATGTTTGCTGGCGAACTGATCTTCCTGCTGATCGCGCTGCTGGGCGCCCAGTGGGTTGGCTTCACGACCCAGAGTGTCCTGCTGTCGGGCCTGCACATTTTTGCCGGATCGATCTGGGCAGTGTTCCACATCCTGATCGTGCTGTTGCAAGCTTTCATTTTCATGATGCTGACGCTGGTGTACCTCGGCCAGGCGCATGAGGGTCACTAAGCGGCATCTCGTTTTTGCAGTATCCAGTAATTTTATTTTTTACTTTTTTGATTATCTAAGGAGTTTTTGATGACTAACGTCGCGTTCATTGCACTGGCTTGCGGTCTGATCATTGGTTTGGGTGCTATCGGTGCATGTATCGGTATCGGCATCATGGGCGGTAAGTTCATCGAAGCTTCGGCTCGCCAGCCTGAACTGATGAACACCCTGCAGACCAAGATGTTCCTGCTGGCCGGCCTGATCGACGCCGCATTCCTGATCGGTGTCGGTATCGCGATGATGTTCGCATTCGCTGCCCCGAATTTCGGCGGGTAATTCCCCGGACTCTTGAATAGCCGGGCCAGCGACGCACACCGCGTCGGCCCGGCGTACTTCATTCTGAGAAGGAAAAAGCTGTGAACTTAAACGCCACAATGTTTGTGCAGTCCATTGTGTTCCTCATCCTGGCGTGGGTCGTCGCGAAATTCGTGTGGCCGCCGGTGATGGGTGCGCTGGATGCACGTGCAACCAAGATCGCTGAAGGTCTGGCCGCAGCCGACCAGGGCAAGCAGGCCATGGCCGCTGCCGAGAAGCGCGTGCAGGTCGAACTGGCCAGCGCCCGCGACGAAGGTGCCAAGCGCATCGCCGACGCCGAAAAGCGCGCCCAGATGGTCGCCGACGAGATCAAGGCCAATGCCCAGGCCGAAGCCGAGCGCATCGTCGCCCAGGCCCGTGCCGAAGCCGAGCAACAGGTAAGCAAGGCGCGCGAAGAACTGCGTGCCCAGGTGGCCACGCTGGCCGTCGCGGGTGCCGAGCAGATCCTCAAGCGCGAAGTGAACGCAGCGGCCCACGCCGACCTGCTGAACCAACTGGCGACTGAGCTGTAATCATGGCTGAGCTCGCAACCGTTGCCCGCCCTTACGCCGAAGCGCTGTTCCGTGTCGCCCAAAACGGCGACATGAACGCCTGGTCGGCCGTCGTGTCGGAATTGGGCCAGATTGGTTCCAATGCCGACGTGCAAGCGTTCGCCAATAACCCGAACGTTACGCAAGCCCAGCTGGCCGACACGATTGCGTCCCTGGTCAAGTCGCCGCTGAACGCTGAAGCGAAGAACTTTATCTCGATGCTGGCCGAAAACGGCCGCGTCGCCCTGCTGACCCATATCGCTGCCCAGTTCCACGAACTGAAGAATGCGCACGAAGGCGCCGCCGACGCGCACATCTTCAGCGCGTTCGACCTCGCTCCGGCGCAGGTGGGGCAGCTGGCCGCATCGCTGGAAAAGAAATTTGGCCGCAAGCTGAACCCAACGGTGACAGTGGATCCTTCGCTGATCGGTGGTGTGCGCGTGGTCGTTGGCGACGAAGTGCTCGACACCTCGGTGCGTGCGAAGCTGCAACAGATGCATGTTGCGCTCACCGCCTGAGGCATTCGCACGATACGCCGGCGCCCGACGCCCTTGCCCTACGCATCAAGAAACTATTAGGAGTTAGCACTCATGCAACTTAACCCATCTGAAATCAGCGAACTGATCAAGAGCCGGATCCAGGGTCTCGAGGGTTCCGCTGAAGTTCGCAATCAAGGCACGGTGATTTCCGTCGCCGACGGTATCTGCCGCATCCATGGTCTGTCGGACGTGATGCAGGGCGAGATGCTGGAATTCCCCGGCAACACCTTTGGCCTGGCCATGAACCTGGAGCGCGACTCGGTCGGCGCCGTGGTGCTGGGTAACTACGAGCAAATCTCGGAAGGCGACATCGTCAAGACCACCGGCCGCATCCTGGAAGTGCCGATCGGTCCGGAACTGCGTGGCCGCGTCGTCAACGCGCTGGGCCAGCCGATCGACGGCAAGGGTCCGATCAACACGACCCTGACCGCCCCGGTCGAGAAGATCGCACCGGGCGTGATCGCGCGTGAATCCGTGTCGCAGCCGATGCAGACCGGCCTCAAGGCAATCGACTCGATGGTGCCGATCGGCCGTGGCCAGCGCGAGCTGATCATCGGCGACCGCCAGACCGGCAAGTCGGCCGTGGCAGTCGACGCGATCATCAACCAGAAGGGTCAGAACATGACCTGCGTGTACGTTGCGATCGGCCAGAAAGCATCGACCATCAAGAACATCGTGCGTTCGCTGGAACAGCACGGCGCGATGGAGTACACGATCGTCGTCGCCGCTTCCGCTTCGGAATCGGCCGCCATGCAATACATCTCGGCCTACTCGGGCTGCGCGATGGGCGAATACTTCCGCGACCGCGGCGAAGACGCGCTGATCGTCTATGATGACCTGTCGAAGCAAGCTGTTGCTTATCGTCAAATTTCGCTGCTGCTGCGCCGCCCGCCGGGCCGTGAAGCATATCCTGGCGACGTGTTCTACCTGCATTCGCGTCTGCTGGAGCGTGCCGCACGCGTCAACGCCGACTACGTCGAAGCCTTCACCGGCGGCGCCGTCAAGGGCAAGACCGGTTCGCTGACCGCGCTGCCGATCATCGAAACCCAGGCGGGCGACGTCTCGGCGTTCGTGCCGACCAACGTGATCTCGATTACCGACGGCCAGATCTTCCTGGAGACCTCCCTGTTCAACGCCGGTATCCGTCCCGCGATCAACGCCGGTATCTCGGTGTCGCGCGTCGGTGGCGCCGCCCAGACCAAGGTCATCAAGGGCCTGTCCGGCGGTATCCGTACCGACCTGGCGCAGTACCGCGAGCTGGCTGCGTTCGCGCAGTTCGCATCGGACCTGGACGAATCGACCCGCAAGCAGCTGGACCGCGGTGCGCGCGTGACGGAACTGCTGAAGCAGCCGCAGTATTCGCCGCTGCCGATCTCGCTGATGGCCGCGTCGCTGTTCGCCGTCAACAAGGGCTACTTCGACGACATCGACGTCAAGCAAGTGCTGGCTTTCGAAGCCGGCCTGCACGGCTACCTGAAGACCAAGCACGCTGCCCTCCTGTCGAAAATCGAAGAAACGAAGCAACTGGACAAGGACGGCGAAGCTGAGCTGGCCTCCGCCGTTGCCGAATTCAAGAAAGCATTCTGATCGATTCGGGATGGACACGCCGCCAGCGGCGCGCCCGTCCCGCCGACCAGGGTGAGGGCCGCTGGAAGCTTGCTGCGGCCCTCAAACCAAAGGAGTAAGGACTCATGGCAGTAGGCAAAGAGATACGTGGCAAGATCAAAAGCGTAGAGAATACGAAGAAGATCACCAAGGCGATGGAAATGGTCGCCGCGTCCAAGATGCGCAAGGCGCAGGAACGGATGCGTGCCGCCCGTCCCTACAGTGAGAAGATTCGCAACATCACCGCCAATCTGGCTTCCACCAATCCGGAGTACACGCACCCGTTCATGGCCAAGGCCAAGGACGTCAAGCGCAATGCGGTCGGCTTCATCGTCGTCACGACCGACAAGGGTCTGTGCGGCGGCATGAACACCAACGTGCTGCGTCAGGTGGTGCAGAAGACGCGCGAATTGGAACAAGCCGGCAACAGGATCGAAGCGGTCGCCATCGGCAACAAGGGCCTCGGTTTCCTCAATCGTATCGGCGTGAACGTGATGTCGAGCCTGACCCAGATCGGCGACACGCCGCACCTGGAAAAGCTGATCGGCCCGATCAAGGTGATGCTGGACGCTTTCCAGGACGGCACGCTGGACGCCGTCTACCTGTGCTACACCCGGTTCATCAACACGATGAAGCAGGAGCCCGTCGTCGAGCAGCTGTTGCCGCTGCCGGCCAAGGCCCTCGAAGCGGACAAGGCCGGTTATGGATGGGATTACATCTATGAACCGGACGCGGCTTCCGTCATCGACGAACTGCTGGTGCGCTACGTCGAGGCGCTGGTCTACCAGGCGGTCGCCGAGAACCTGTCGTCCGAGCAATCGGCACGCATGGTGGCGATGAAGGCGGCAAGCGACAACGCGGGCAGCGTCATCGGTGAACTGAAGCTGGTCTATAACAAGACCCGCCAGGCTGCGATTACCAAAGAACTTTCCGAGATCGTCTCCGGCGCGGCGGCTATCAGCGCTTGACGAACACTCATTGATCGCGGGACAGGGCGAGCGCGTGCGCCGGTTGCTGTCCCCACAGGTCTTAACGAATTAAAACTATATCTGAAGGAACGAAAATGGCTGATGGCAAAATCGTTCAGTGTATCGGCGCCGTGGTCGACGTGGAATTCCCGCGCGACGCAATGCCGAAGGTCTATGACGCACTGAAAATGGAAGGCTCCGAACTGACCCTGGAAGTGCAGCAGCAGTTGGGTGACGGCATCGTCCGTACCATTGCGCTGGGCAGCTCGGAAGGTCTGCGTCGCGGCATGGCTATCCAGAACACCGGCAACCCGATCATGGTGCCGGTCGGTCCGGCCACCCTGGGCCGCATCATGGACGTGCTGGGCAACCCGATCGACGAGCGCGGTCCGGTCAGCCAGGAAAAGACGGCATCGATCCACCGCGCCGCACCGGAGTACGACGAGCTGTCGCCGTCGCAAGACCTGCTGGAAACCGGCATCAAGGTGATCGACCTGGTCTGCCCGTTCGCCAAGGGCGGTAAGGTCGGCCTGTTCGGCGGCGCCGGCGTCGGCAAGACCGTGAACATGATGGAACTGATCAACAACATCGCAAAAGCGCACTCGGGTCTGTCCGTGTTCGCCGGCGTGGGTGAGCGTACCCGTGAAGGTAACGACTTCTACCACGAGATGGCCGATTCCAAGGTCGTCGACCTGGACAACCTGGGCAACTCGAAAGTCGCGATGGTCTACGGCCAGATGAACGAGCCGCCGGGCAACCGTCTGCGCGTCGCGCTGACCGGCCTGACGATCGCCGAGTCGTTCCGTGACGAAGGCCGTGACGTTCTGTTCTTCGTGGATAACATCTACCGTTACACCCTGGCCGGTACCGAAGTGTCGGCACTGCTGGGCCGTATGCCGTCCGCCGTGGGCTACCAGCCGACGCTGGCCGAAGAAATGGGCCGCCTGCAAGAGCGCATCACGTCGACCAAGACCGGTTCGATCACCTCGATCCAGGCCGTGTACGTCCCTGCGGACGACTTGACCGACCCGTCGCCGGCCACCACCTTCGCCCACCTGGACTCGACCGTCGTGCTGTCGCGTGACATCGCTTCGCTGGGTATCTACCCGGCAGTCGATCCGCTCGACTCGACCTCGCGCCAGCTGGACCCGCTCGTCGTCGGCCAGGAACACTACGAGACCGCGCGCGCCGTGCAGGGCACCCTGCAGCGCTACAAGGAACTGCGCGACATCATCGCGATTCTGGGCATGGACGAACTGGCACCGGAAGACAAGCTGGTCGTCGCACGCGCGCGCAAGATGCAGCGTTTCCTGTCGCAGCCGTTCCACGTCGCCGAAGTCTTCACGGGTTCGCCGGGCAAGTACGTCTCGCTGAAGGACACGATCAAGGGCTTCAAGATGATCGCATCGGGCGAGCTGGACCACCTGCCGGAGCAGGCGTTCTACATGGTCGGTACCATCGAAGAAGCAATCGAAAAGGCCAAGAAGCTGGCTGCTTGATCGCTTAGCCTCTTCAAAGGACACACATGGCAAATACCATTCACGTTGACGTCGTCTCGGCCGAAGAGCAGATCTTTTCGGGCGAAGCCGAGTTCGTCGCGTTGCCGGGTGAAGCAGGTGAGCTGGGTATCTACCCGATGCACACCCCCTTGATCACGCGCATCCGCCCGGGTGCCGTGCGCATCAAAGTGCCGGGCCGTAGCGACGAAGAGTTCGTGTTCGTCGCCGGCGGCATCCTGGAAGTCCAGCCGAAAGGCGTGACGGTCCTCGCCGACACCGCGATCCGCGGTGCCGACCTGGACGAAGCGAAAGCCCAGGAAGCCAAGCGCCGTGCCGAAGAGCAGATGCAGAACAAGGAATCGCAGATCGACTACGCCAAGGCGCAAGCCGAACTGGCGGCGGCGATCGCCCAGCTGGCGGCCATCGCCAAGCTGCGTCAAAAAGGACGCTGATCGCGGCCGTTCGCGCGCTCAAAGAAAAGCAGCCTCCGGGCTGCTTTTTTATTTCCAAAATTCGGGGTCAGAGCATGTTTTTCTTGAGATTCGGGGTCAGAGCAATTTTGGGAACAATATCTTTTGCACAAAAAAACGCTCGGAATCGACGCGGTTTGCGGACGGAGCGTGGCGTATATCGCGATAAGCTTTCTTGCAAACCATTGATAAAAAAAGTGCTCTGACCCCGAATTTTTGCCAAATTGTGCTCTGACCCCGAATTTTGCAAACCTGATAAGCTAGCGTCAACGACGAGACGAACCGAGTAACAGGCCATGCGAACCATCGAACAAATCCTCCGCGCCGCCCGGACCGTGGCCGTGGTCGGGCTGTCGAACAAGCCCGAGCGCGCCAGCCTGGAGGTTGCCAGCTACCTGCAGGAGCAGGGCTACCGCATCATTCCCATCAATCCGGCCTACGCGGGCCAGGAGATCCTCGGCGAGACCGTGTACGCCACGCTGCAGGAAGCGGCCGACGCGCTCGCGCCCGGCGGCACGCGCATCGACATCGTCGATTGCTTCCGCAAATCCGAAGATATCCCGCCCATCGCCAAGGACGCCATCGATGTGCGCGCCGGCTGCTTGTGGATGCAGCTCGGCATCGAGAACCAGGTCGCCGCCGACCTGGCCCGCGCCGCCGGCCTGGACGTGGTGACGAACCACTGCATGCTGATCGAGCACCGCAAGCTGGGCGAGCAGGTCGCATGAGCAAGACGATGCTCGAACGTTTCCGCGCCCCGAAGAATCTCGAACTGCGCGACAAGGACGCCGGCGATACCCCGCTGCGCGACGATGAGAACGGCAAGCTCAAGAATGGCGACATCAAGGAACGCGAGCGGGCGCTCACTACCGAGCTGACGGCCGAAGTGGCCAAGCTGCAGGAAAAGCTGTACGCGGCGCGCAACCAAAAGCTCCTGTTGATCCTGCAAGGCATGGACACGTCCGGCAAGGACGGGACGATCCGCGCACTGTTCTCGCAGATCAATCCGATGGGCCTGCACGCCACGGGCTTCGTCGCGCCGACCGACAAGGAAAAGGCCCACGATTTTCTCTGGCGCGTGCACGCGCGCGTGCCGGGCAAGGGCGAAATCGGCATCTTCAACCGCAGCCATTACGAGGACGTGCTCGTGCCGCGCATCCAGGGCACGCTGGACGACAAGGAGCGCGAGCGCCGCTACGCCCAGATCCGCGACTTCGAGCGCATGCTGGCCGAGACCGGGACGACGGTCATCAAGGTCTTCCTGCACATCTCCAAGGATGAACAGCGCGAGCGCCTGCAGGCGCGCCTGGACGATCCGGAGAAGCACTGGAAGTTCGACCCGGCCGACCTGGCCGCGCGCGACAAATGGGACCTCTACCAGCAGGCCTACGCCGACATGATCAACGCGACCGATTGCGACCACGCGCCGTGGTACGTCGTCCCGGCCGACTCGAAAACGCACCGCAACCTGATCATCGCCCATCTGCTGCTGGAGACGATGCGGGGCATGAAGCTCGAATGGCCGGCGCCCAAGGCGGACATGTCGAAGGTGAAGATAACGGGCTGAGCGACGGGCCGCGCGGATTGTCATAGAATGAAGATCCACCAACCCGCGCCCCTTCCGATCATGCTCAAGACCACCGCTTTGCTGCTTACCCTCGGCGCCGCCGCGACGTTCTCCGCGGCGCCGCCCGCGCTGGCGCAGACGCCGGCCGCCGCGGCGCAACCGTCCGCCCATCCGGCCAGCTGCCCGGCCGTGCTGCAGCACACCTTCAAGCGCCTGCAGGACGAAGCGCCGCAGGATTTATGCCAGTACGCCGGCAAGGTCGTGCTGGTGGTGAACACGGCCAGCTACTGCGGTTTTACCAAGCAGTACGACGGCCTCGAAAAACTGTACGCGAAGTACGCGCCGCGCGGCCTTGTCGTGCTGGGCTTCCCGTCGAACGATTTCAAACAGGAAGACGCGGACGCCAAGAAGATCGCCGACCTGTGTTACAACACGTACGGCGTGAAATTCCCGATGTTCACGAGCACCGTCGTGACGGGAACGGGGGCCAATCCACTGTATTCGGAATTGATCAAGGCCACCGGCAACCAGCCCAAGTGGAACTTCAATAAATACCTGATCGACCGGAACGGTAACGTCATCGACTACTTCCCGAGCAAGGTGACGCCGGAGGATCCGACCCTCGTCGGCAAGATCGAACAGGCGCTCCAGGTCCGTTCTTGATCTAAAACAGGTCGCCGTAATAACCCGTATGGCCTCATGGTCATTTTGATTCAAGTCAACGATTTTGCTGAGGTGGCTCAATAGACTGGTCTTCGCTGAACAACAACGCGAAGAAAGGTCTCACCATGAAAAAGTCGAGGTTGAAACTGGTGTGTGCAGCCCTGGTCCTGGCCGGGGTTGCCGTCCCCGCACTGGCGCAGGAATCGCCATGGGTGGTGCGTGTGCGGGCGGTATACATCAATCCGGCCGACAAATCCGATCCCGTCGGCGGCACCGGCGCAAGCGACCGCCTGCACGTCAGCGACAAGTGGATCCCGGAAGTCGACATCTCGTATTTCCTCACCCCTAACTGGGCCGCCGAACTGGTCCTCACGTATCCGCAAAAGCACGACGTCACGCTGGACGGCCAGCGCATCGGCAGCTTCAAGCACTTGCCGCCGACCCTGCTGGCGCAATATCACTTCCTGCCGGGCGCGCAGATCGATCCCTACGTCGGCGCCGGCATCAACTACACCTTGATCTCCAAGGTCGACATCCTGAACGGCGCCGGGCGCCTCGAGCACGACAGCATCGGCGCGGCGCTGCAGGCCGGCGTCGACTTCCGCATCGACAGCAAGTGGTCCGTCAATCTCGACGTGAAGAAGGTGCAGATCCGCAGCGACGTCGACATCAACGGCGTGCGCGCCAGCCGCGTGCGCATCGACCCGGTGCTGTTCGGCGTCGGCGTCGGTTACCGTTTCTGACGGACGTAACGAACCCCCGCTTCCTCCAAAAGCGTGCCGGCCGTAACAGGCCGGTTTTGGCCGGCCTTGCGCCGGCCCTTTTTATTTGAGTACGACGGCGCGCAACGCCCCGCGCAAGGCGTTGCAGACGACGATCTCCTGCGCATGCGCGAGGCTCTCGCGCGTGAGGGGACATTCGATCGCGTCCCAGGCCGGATCGTCCAGCAGCACGACGCGCATCACGCCCGGCAGCACGCCGGACGACAGCGGCGGCGTGTACCAGCGGCCGGCGATCTTCACGAACACATTGCTGCGCCCACCCTCGGTCAGTTCGCCGCGCTCGTTGAAGAACAAGGTGTCGAAGGCGCCCACGCTTGCCGCCGCGCGCCAGGCCGCATCGTAGCGGCTGCGGACGCTCGTCTTGTGGCGCAGGAAGACGTCGTGCGCGCGGGTCGGCGCGTCGGACAGCAGCACCGTCACCGGTTCGCTCAACGGCGCCAGCGCGCCCGTCTGCACGACGATTTCGCCATCGGGCCGCAGCGCGAGACGCACGCGGTGCGGGCCGTCGGGCAGCGCGGCGCAGGCTTCGAGCGCGGCGGCGCGCGCGAGCTCCGGATTGAACGGATGGCCGAAATACGCCGCGGACGCTTGCAGGCGCGCGAGGTGGCGCTCCAGGTGGCGGCAGCCGCCCCCGCGCGTCGCGTAAATGGTTTCGAAGATGTCGAAGTCGTTCGTCAGCCCGGTGAGGAAGCTCGCCTTGAGCCGGCATTCGGCGTACTCCGCGCCGGCGTCGCTGTCGTAGACGATGCCCGCGCCGACACCCAGTTCGCCGTGCCGCACGCCGTTCTGTTCCGGCTGCAGCGTCAAGGTGCGGATCGGGACGGCCAGGCAAAAATCGCCGAACCCGGCATCGTGGTGTTTGCCGAATCCGGCGCCCGGCGGCGGCGGATCGATCCAGCCGATCGCGCCCGTGTAGATGCCGCGCGCGGCCGGTTCCAGTTCGCGGATGATCTCCATCGTGCGGCGCTTGGGCGCGCCCGTGATCGAGCCGCAGGGATACAGTGCAGCAAAGATGTCCTGCAACGACGTGCCCGGCGCGAGCTGGGCCTGCACGGTCGACGTCATCTGCAGCACGCTGCTGTAGCGCTTCACTTCGAACAGCGCCGGCACGCCCACGCTGCCGGTGCGCGCGATGCGTCCCAGGTCGTTGCGCAGGAGGTCGACGATCATGAGGTTCTCGGCGCGGTTCTTCGGATCGGCGGCCAGGTGCTGGGCGCGCACGGCGTTCACGAGATCGTCGTTGTCCGCCGGCGCCGTCCCTTTCATCGGGCGCGCCAGCAGGCGGCCGGCGTCGTGGCGCACGAACAGTTCCGGCGACAGCGACAGCACGGCGCGGCCGTCCGGCAGGGCGATCAAGGCACCGTAGGGCACCGGCTGGCGCGCGCGCAGGCGCGCGTACAGCGCACACACGGGGCCGAACGCGTCGAAGCGCAGGCGATACGTGTAATTGACCTGGTACGTGTCGCCGGCCGCGATGTAATCGCGGATGCGCCCGATCGCATGCGCGAACGTGGCCTCGTCGACGTTGGCGCGTACAAAGCCGATGCCGGCCGGGCCGGGGCCCTGTTCGTCCGCGCGCGCCGCCAGCCAGGCGTCGACCTCCGCCGCATCCAGCATGTCGTAGCGTTCGAACAGCAGCACCTGGGCCAGCGGCGCGTGGAGCTCGCGCGCGGGCGCGATGCCGGCCAGCTGTTCGCCCAGTTCATAGGTCAGCACGGGCACGGCGTGCAGGCCGCGCGCGAGGGCGTCCTGCACGCCGTCGAGCAGGCGCGGCCAGTCTTCGATGCGCTGGCAGGCCAGCATGCCGGCATAACCGCCGTACAGGCGCGAGCGCGCCTGCGCATGGCCTTCGGCACTCGCGTCGTCGAGGAGGGCGAATACGGTGGCGTCCATGGCGGCGGTCAGGCGGCGAGCAACAGGGCCAGCTGCAGCGGGCTGTTCTCCGTGGGGTGCTGTTTGAAACCGCTCTTGGCGTAGCGGTGCCAGCGCCCGGTCACGTACGAGACGAGCATCGCGGCACGCGCGGCCACGTCTTCCTCGCGTCCGTGGTCCTGGGTGGCGGCCACGCGCAGCGCCTGCTTGAACGCCAGCTCGATCTTGTCGTAGAACTGGTTCATGCGCAGCTGCAGGCGGTCGTCCTCGCCGACGAGGGCGTCGCCGATCAGCACGCGCGTCATGCCCGGATTGTTGGCGGCGAACGTCAGCAGGATCTGCAGCATCGCATGCGCCTGCGCGACGCCGTTGTCCTCGCGTTCCGCTACCTGGTTGAACAGGGTGAACACGGTCGCCTCGATGAATTCGATCAGGCCCTCGAACATCTGGGCCTTGCTGGCGAAATGGCGGTACAGGGCCGCTTCCGACACCGACAGGCGGGCGGCCAGCGCCGCCGTCGTGATCTTCTCGCCCTTGGGATGTTCGAGCATGGCCGCCAGGGCTTGGAGGATCTGCTGTTTGCGTTGGCCCGGCTTCGTGCTTGCCATGTTGTTCGAGGTTCCCCGTGTGAGTCAGTGTGCCAGCCGGCGCAAATGCGCGGGCAGCTTGAGAACGGATTTTACTTTGACATCGACGTAACCGGGGCGTTTGATCATTTTCGGCAGGGGCGCTTTGCCGATCGGATCGCTGTAGCGTAGGTATTGCGTGACCCATACCGTGCGCACGCCCAGCTGCTTGGCGCGCTTGAGGTTCATGAGCGTGTCCTCGACGAGGATGCAGCGGCTCGCCGCCACGCCGTGCCGGCGCAGCAGGCGGCGCAGCATCAGCTTCGACGGCTTCGGACGCAGCTGGCCGTGCACGCGCATGTCCTCGATCGAGACGTGGTGCGCGAACTGGCGCTGCAGGCCGATGTGGCGCACGACGCCCGTCGAATACGCGGTCGGCGCATTCGTCAGCAGGATCTTGCGGCCCGGCAGACGGCGCAGCGCGCGTTCCAGGCCGCGCTCGAAGCGCACCAGGTCGTGCAGCGCGCCGATGTCGTGCGTCTGGCGCAGGAAGTCCGCCGCGTCGACGCGGTGGTGGCGGATCATGCCCAGCAACGTCGCGCCATAACGCTTCCAGTAGCCGACGCGGGCCGCGTCGACGGCGTCCTGGCTCGCCGGCGTGACGCCGTCGCCGAGCACGCGCGCGATGTACGTGTTCATGTTGGCGCTGATCGCCGGGAAGATCGCGTGCGATGCGTCGTGCAATGTGTTGTCGAGGTCGAACAGCCAGACGGGCGAGCGGAGCTTGGGCACGGGACAGGAAAACGAAGGAGGAAGTGGCGATTATATCGGGACGGCGCAAGGGAATTCCGACCTCTGATCCAGATCGCATGTCGAACTGCTGAGCAGATCAATAATCGATTCAGCACGATTACCCAATTTGGATGCCGGATGGAAATACAGGCGAGGGCAGTCGGCCAGGGATGACGTCAACCGGCAGTTCTTACCAGTGAGGATGCGTATGCGACGCTTCTTCCGCCCCTTTCGCACGTTCGCAAAGTTGCTCTTGGGCTTGTTCCTATTGGCGACACCAGCGGCCCACGCGACCGATCGCGGCGCCCTGTTCCGGCTGACGCTCGATGGTCATGTGATGCATCTGTTCGGTACGTTGCACGTTGGCTTGCCGGAGTTTTATCCGCTGGACGAGCGCCTCATGGGCGCGTTGGCGACGTCGTCCACGCTGGCGCTCGAGATCGACCCCGCCCAGCCGCGCGCCGACCTGCAGGACGCGCTGCGCACCTACGGCCTGCTGGCGCCCGGCAACCCGGCCTACGACAGCCTGCCGCCGCGGCAACAGCAGCGTCTCGACAGGTTGTTGCAGCAGGGCGGCCTCGATGCATCGTCCATGCTGACCTTCAAGCCCGTGCTGCTGGCGACGATGCTGGCATTGGCCGAGTACACGCGGCAGGGTTACCGGTCGGACTTGTCGAGCGACGCCTGGCTGGCCCGTCAGGCGCGTGGTCGGCACATCCGGGTGCTGGCGCTGGAATCGCTGGGCGGCCAGCTGGCGCTGCTCGACCGTCTGCCGGTGCCGGACCGCTGGCGTTTCCTCGAGGAGATGATGGACACGATCGAATCCGGCGCCCAGCACGCGGAAGCGCAGGAAGTCGTGCGGGCGTGGAGCACGGCGGATCGGGGCGCGCTCGACCGGATGGCGGCGCAGTGCGAGGCCGACCGGAGCGTTTCCGGACAGTTCGTGACCCGGGTGCTGCTCAAGGAGAGAAACGTCGGCCTGGCGGCGCACTTGCTGCAATTGCTGCGTTCGGAAGACCGGACCGTGGCCGCGATCGGCGTCATGCATCTGCTGGGGACGGGGAGCGTGCCCGACCTGCTGGCCCGGAGCGGCGTCAGTGTCGAGCGAATCTATTGACTGAAATTCGGGGTCAGAGCATTTTTTCTGCAGATTCGGGGTCAGAGCACTTTTTTGTGCACGATCTTCAAAGCAAGTTCGAGTGGTAGTGCGCGGCGGGCGTACGGGGGACGAAGCCGGCGTCGCGCGCTGATGTCGCAGGCGATTGCACTCAAGAGCAATTGCTCTGGAATGTGCTCTGACCCCGAATTTATGCTCTGACCCCGAATTTGACCCAGAATTTGGCAACAAAAAAGGGTCCGATGAATCGGACCCTTTTTGGAATTCTGGCGGAGCGGACGGGGCTCGAACCCGCGACCCCCGGCGTGACAGGCCGGTATTCTAACCAACTGAACTACCGCTCCAGCTTTTCCTGCTAGCTCGCTTGAGTGACGCTTGTCATCGCGCCGCGAGTGTCCTCATTTCCGGCTGCGCGAAGCAAACGCGTAGCGTGGACAAGAGTCTGTCTTATCCGTTACGTCAGGCATCGGGGATACCACAACAGGCGGGAATGGGGACAAAACCTGGTGCCCTTGACGTGGATTGAACACGTGGCCTCTCCCTTACCAAGGGAGTGCTCTACCACTGAGCTACAAGGGCAAATGATCGTGGCGCCATGCAGACGCCACAAAAATTCAATGCGAGCGGATCATAGTGCCAAAAGCCTGTTCGGTCAAGACTTCCAGCAACAATGAGTGCTCGATGCGGCCATCGATGATGTGCACGGTATTCACTCCCGACTTGGCGGCGTCCAGGGCCGACGAGATTTTCGGCAGCATGCCGCCGGAAATCGTGCCGTCCGCGAACATCTCGTCGATTTCGCGTGCCGACAAGTCCGTCACCAGATTGCCTTGCTTGTCCTGCACGCCGGCGATATTGGTCATCATGATCAGCTTTTCCGCTTTCAGGATTTCCGCGATCTTGCCGGCGACGACGTCGGCGTTGATGTTGTAGGCCTGGCCGTCCTGGCCGAAACCGATCGGCGAAATGATCGGAATGAAGGCGTCGTCCTGCAGCGCTTTCACGACGGCCGGATTGATCGCCTCGATTTCGCCGACGAAGCCGATGTCGAGGAATTCGCCCGGCTTTTCCTTGTCCGGCATCGCCATCCTGCGTGCGCGGATCAGGCCGCCGTCCTTGCCGGTGAGGCCCACGGCCTGGCCGCCGTAGTGGTTGATCAGCATGACGATGTCCTGCTGGACTTCGCCGCCCAGCACCCACTCCACCACTTCCATGGTTTCTTCGTCGGTGATGCGCATGCCTTGCACGAAGGTGCCTTGCTTGCCGATTTTCTTCAGGGCGTTGTCGATCTGCGGACCGCCGCCGTGCACCACGACCGGATTCATGCCGACCAGTTTCAGCAGGATGACGTCGCGCGCGAAGCCGTGTTTCAGGCGCTCGTCGGTCATCGCATTGCCGCCGTATTTGATGACGATGGTCTTGCCGTGGAAATTGCGGATGTAAGGGAGTGCTTCGGCCAGGATCTGCGCCTTGATCTGCGGCGAGACCGCAGTCAGGTCGTTATTCTGGTCGTCGCCCGTCAGATTGGTCAGCGTTGCGTTCATTGGCGGTCCGGAAAAGAATTTGCGAGATTTTACAGGCAATAGCCTACGGCAGTGGCCATTATAGAAGTTCTATGTTGTATTTTCCGGCACCCGCCGTTAAGGTGGATTACATCTGGATACACGATGTCACCTTTGCATGAGCACTTGTTCACAATGCGGCGCCGAATTCGGTTGCGCGATGGTCGACGGCAGCGACGGCGCACCGTGCTGGTGCACGAAACTGCCGCCCGTGGCCGCGCTGCCGCTCGCCGGCGACGCGGCCGGATGCTGGTGCCCGGCCTGCCTGGCGCAGCATATCGCGCAACGGGCAGCCAAGGCGCCGGATTCATCGGACACGTCGGATACGTGATGCGGCGTCAGCGTGCGGTGCGGAAGAATCGCATCATCTCCCGGCTTGCGCTCGGACCCTTGCCGTCCGTATAACTGCCGCGCGTATCGCCGCCCGACCACGCATGGCCGGAACCGTGGATCACCCAGTGTTCCGCGTGGATGCTGCCGTCCGGCTTGCGGTGCACCGTGCGCGTATAGGCGTGGCCGTCCGGCACCATGCCGGGCTCGACGACGACGTCTTCCGCCGGATGGCGCCGCCTTCGCTTGATCAATTCGTCGCCGTTGGCCGGGTGCACGGTCGTGTCGCGATCGCCGTGGAACACGATGATCGGCAGGGATTTGCCCGGTGTGTGGTGCGTGCGGAAATCGCCCTGCATCGCGGCCATCGCCGAGGACAGGTCGTGGGCGGCCGCGAACGGCAGGCCCGAGTGGACGCCGACGGCCGCGTAGATGTCCGGATACAGCGTGCCCAGGATGGCCGCCATCGCGCCGCCCGCCGACAGGCCCGCGACGTAGACGTGTGCCGGATCGATCGCGTAGCGCGCCATGATGTCGTGCGTGAGTCCGGCGAGGATGGCGGGTTCGCCCTGGCCGCGCTGCTGGTCCGCCGCGCTGAACCAGTTCCAGCAGCGCGACGCGTTGGCCTGGTGCGACTGGGCCGGATACGCGACGAGGCAGCCGTATTCCTCGGCCAGCGTGTTCATGCCGGTGCCGAGCGCGAAGTCGTCGGGATTCTGCGCGCAGCCGTGCAGCATCAGGAGCAGCGGCGCCGGCCGGCCGGCATACGTGCTGGGAATGTAGAGCTTGTAGTCGCGGGTGCCGGCGTCGTTCGTATAGCTGGCGTCGATGAAATGGCCCGGCAGGCCGGCGGCGGCCGCGCCCGTCGACAGCGGCGGGACGTTGAACGGATTGCTGTTCAGGCCCAGCCGGGACAGGTCGGCCAGCATGTCGGAAAAGGCGTCGTAGGCCGATTGGTTCGAGGCCGGCGGCGCGACGGCGGCCGCGCCGTTGACGGCCGCGGCCTGCATGGCGGTGGCATTCTTGACGGATTCCCGGATGACGGTGCGGGCAACGGCGGGACCGCGGCGCAACAGGGATCGGGTCGCGGCGCGCATTTGCGCCAGGAACTTGTGATTCAGGGTCATCGGCACTCCTTGTGGGGTGTGTCGGCAATGCCGCCGGCGCGTGGCTGAGGCATCGAACGGAGTCAGTCTTGATGGCGAAGCTTGCGCGAACCTTACAGATGGGGTACGCGCAACGCGCACAACGGAAGAGTCCAGTCTACGCAGGCCGACCGGCCGGTCAAGCGCGATTCGTCCGGATGCGTTAATCTGCACACCATGAGTCCTGTATTCCAGACCGGCCTGCGCGTCGAGTCGCGCAACACAATACCTGAATGCGCTTTAGTGCCGTGGCGTGCACAGGCCGCCGCATGAGCGACGCACGCCTTCCGCCGGAACGACAGACGCCGGTCCCTTCTCCCTGCATCAATGTGTGCAAGATGTCGCCCGTCACGGGCCTCTGCGAAGGCTGTCTGCGCACCATCGACGAGATCGTCGCCTGGGGCCGCGCCGACGACGCCTATAAGCGCGCCGTGTGGCAGGAAATCCGCCGGCGCGAAGCCCAGATCCCGTTCGACTGATGCCGACGCACGACGAATTAGAGCCGAGAATCTAGCACGGTCGTGCTTTTCTGCGCCATAATCGGCGGGTCCGATCAACTCTCGCGAGAAACCCATGGCGCTGCCTTCCGTCCTGCAAGACCTGTCCCTCCCCGTCATCGCGTCGCCGATGTTCATCGCCAGCGGCCCCGCGCTGGTGGCCGCGCAGTGCAAGGCGGGCATCGTCGGTTCCTTTCCCGCGCTGAACGCGCGCCCGGCCGCGCAGCTCGACACGTGGCTGACGGACCTCCAGCGGGAACTGGCCGATTACCAGGACGCGCATCCGGACCAGAAAGTCGGGCCGATCGCCGTCAACCAGATCGTGCATCAGTCGAACGACCGCCTGGAACACGACGTGGAAGTGTGCGTGAAGCACCAGGTGCCCATCATCATCTCGTCGCTGCGCGCGCCGCCGAAAGAGATGCTGGACGCCGTGCATGCGTACGGCGGCATCGTCCTGCACGATGTGGTGTCGATTCGCCACGCCGAAAAGGCGCTGGAGGCGGGCGTGGACGGCCTGATCCTCGTGGCGGCCGGCGCCGGCGGCCACGCGGGCGCCTTGTCGCCGTTCGCGCTGGTGGGCGAAGTGCGCAAATTCTTCGACGGCCCCGTCGCGCTGTCCGGCTCGATCGCCACCGGCGACGCCATCCTCGCCGCGCAGGCGATGGGCGCCGACTTCGCCTACGTCGGCTCGCGCTGGCTGGCCACGCGCGAATCGAACGTCACCGACGCCTACCGCGAGGCGATCGTGGAATCGTCGGCGGCGGACGTCGTCTACACGAACCTGTTCACGGGCGTGCACGGCAACTACCTGAAGAAATCGATCGTGGCGGCGGGGCTGGATCCGGACAACCTGCCCGTGTCGGACAAGAGCAAGATGAGTTTCGGTTCCGGCAGCGCGAAGGCGTGGCGCGACATCTGGGGTGCCGGCCAGGGCGTCGGCCTGATGGACGACGTGCCGACCGTCGCGGAGATGGTGGAGCGGTTGACGCAGCAATACCTGGCGGCGCGCGAGCGGCTGGGACTGAAAGCCTGACGGCGCCGTTTCCGGCGGCGCCGGAAACGGCCATCGCGGGCGCTTACGCCGCCAGCACCTTGTCCGCGTCGCGGATCACCCACAACCCCGGCAGGTTGCGCCAGTAGCCATGCGCATCCATGCCGAAGCCGACGACGAACTGGTTGGGCACCGTCAAGCCGACGATGTCCGCCTGCACCGGTTTCACTTTGCCCAGTTCCTTGTCGGCGAACACGGCCAGGATCACTTCGGCCGCCCCCATGTCGAGCAGGCGCTGTTTCACGTGGGCCAAGGTTTCGCCTTCGTCGAGGATGTCGTCGACGATGATGATCGTACGGCCCTTGACGTCCTGGCGCGGGATGACTTTCCACACGACTTCGCCGCCGCGGTCCAGGTCGCCGTAGCGGGTGACGTGGATGTAGTCGAATTCGAGCGGGAAGGTCAGTTGCGGCAGCAGGTTGCCGGTGAACACCACCGCGCCGCCCATGACGCCCAGCACGAGAGGGAAGTCGCCCGCCTCGTCATTGTCGAAACGCTGGTTCAGGACCTCGGCGACGTTGCGTACGGCCGCCTGGACCTTGTCCGCGCTGACGATTTCTTCGGCATTGGCCAGCAGGGCGCGGGCGCGGTTGTAGTGAAAGTCTTGCATCATATTTCAGAGTCGGTTGCAGGATTCGGAATCATCCTTGGGTGTGCGATTATCCGCCAGTTTGCGCTCGCGCGCGATTTCCCGACGGCCGGGTCGGCGGCGGGCGTCAGAGCGCGTATCATACCCATTTGATCAACGATCATCGATTTCGAGCATCATGCCAGCACCCGACACCTCCCACGTGCGCGCCGAGCGCCTGGCGCGGCTGCGCGCCGCGATGGCGCGCCACCAGGTCGACGCCTTCATCGTACCGTCCGCCGATCCGCACCTGTCCGAATACCTGCCCGCCCGCTGGAAAGGCCGCGAATGGCTCTCCGGCTTCACGGGCTCCGTCGGCACGTTCATCGCCACGCGCGACTTCGCGGGCGTCTGGACCGACGGCCGCTACTACACGCAGGCGGAGCAGGAACTGGCCGGCACGGAGATCCGGCTGATGAAGATCCCGTCCGGCGCCAGCCTGCTGCACATCGACTGGCTGGCGGAGCACATGGACGAAGGCCAGACCGTCGCCGTCGACGCGCGCGTGCTGGGCCTGGCCGTCGCGCGCCTCCTGGGCGATGCGCTCGCCGCCCGCGGCGTCAAGCTGCGCACGGACCTCGACCTGCTGGACGAGATCTGGAGCGACCGTCCCGGCCTGCCGCCCGAACCCGTGTACGAACACCTGGCGCCGTACGCCGTGCTCGATCGCGCCGACAAGCTGCATGCGACGCGCAACGCGATGGCCAAGCTGGGCGCGGAACGCCATTTCATCTCGACCCTCGACGACATCGCCTACCTGTTCAACCTGCGCGGCGCCGACGTCAGTTTCAATCCCGTGTTCGTCGCCCACGCGCTCGTGGAAGCGACGGGCGCCACGCTGTTCGTCGCCGACGGCAAGATCGACGACAACCTGCGCGCGCGCCTGGAACGGGACGGCGTGCGCGTCGCGCCGTACGACCGGGCGCAGCAAGCCCTGGCCGCGCTGCCGGCCGACAGCAGCCTCTTGATCGACCCGCGCCGCGTCACGGCCGGCATGCGCGCCGCCGTGCCTGGCCACGTACGCGTGGTGGAGGCCATCAATCCGACGACGTTCGCGAAATCGCGCAAGCTCGATGCCGAGATGGACCACGTGCGCGACACGATGGAACAGGACGGCGCGGCGCTGTGCGAGTTCTTCGCGTGGCTCGAGGCGACGCTGGCCAACGCCAACCGCGCGCCGCTGAACGAAGTGCACATCGACGAACGGATCACTGCGGCGCGCGCGCGCCGTCCCGGCTTCGTCAGCCCGAGCTTCGGCACCATCGCCGGCTTCAACGCCAACGGCGCGATCATGCATTACCGCGCCGCGCCGGACCACTGCGCCGTGATCGAAGGCGACGGCCTGCTCCTGATCGACTCCGGCGGCCAGTACCTGGGCGGCACCACGGACATCACGCGCGTCGTCCCCGTCGGCACGCCGTCCGCCGCCCAGAAGCGCGATTTCACGCTGGTGCTGAAAGGGATGATCGCGCTGTCCGCGGCGCGCTTCCCGCGCGGGACGAAAGGGCCGATGCTCGACGCGCTCGCGCGCGCCCCGATCTGGGCGGCGGGCATCGACTACGGCCACGGCACGGGCCACGGCGTCGGCTACTTCCTCAACGTGCACGAAGGCCCGCAGGTGATCTCGCCGTCCGCCCCGCCCGAGCCGCACACGGCGCTGGAACCGGGCATGATCACGTCCAACGAGCCGGGCATCTACCGGCCCGGCCAGTGGGGCATCCGTATCGAAAATCTTGTGCTGACGCGGGTCGTCGGGGAGGAGGCCTCTGATCCTCATAGTGAATTCCTCGGCTTCGAGACCTTGACCTTGTGCCCCATCGACACGCGCTGCATCGACCTGTCCCTGATGCGCGGCGACGAGGTGGCATGGCTGAACGATTACCACCGCAGCGTGCGCGCGCGCCTGCTGCCGCACGTGAGCGGCGCCGCGCGCGACTGGCTCGAACTGCGCACCAAGGAGATCTAGCATGGCGGGAGCCCGTTCCACCCGCGCCAGCGCCGCCGTCGAGCGGCTGAAAAGGCGCACCGGCGTGACCTCGTATTCGATGGCGCGCACCGGCGACGGCCATTTCTTCCTGTCCGAGAAACCGGGCGCGCCGCCGCTGTGCGCGCCGCTCGAACTGGACGACTTCGTCGCGTTCGTCAACGGCCTCGGTCCGCAGGAAGTCAAACGCGTCAGCAAGCACGACGTCGAATTCGAAAAACAGCTGGTCAGGAAAAAGCCTTGAGCGGGCCCGTATCGAACGACCTGGGCCTGACCCTGCCCGACCTGCTCCAGGCGTACTGGTCGCACGCGGAACTGGCCACGAACGGCCTGATCCTGCTGAACATGTTCGGCGCGCTGCTGCTGGGCCTCATGGTCGGCTACGAGCGCTCCTACCACGGCCGCGCGGCCGGCATGCGCACGTATGGCCTCGTGTGCATGGCATCGTGCGCGCTGACCATCGTCGCCGGCTATCCGAGCCACTGGTTCGGCGGGCACGGGTCGTCCGTGGCGCTGGTCGATCCCACGCGCGTCGTGCAGGGCGTCGTGACGGGCATCGGCTTCCTCGGCGCCGGCGTGATCATGCGCTCGGGCTTCAATATCAGCGGCCTGACGACGGCGGCATCGATCTGGTCGTCGTCCGTGATCGGCATCCTCGTCGGCCTCGGCTTCTACATGGCCGCGATGGGCCTCGCGTTCTTCTCCGCGATGATCATGATTTACCTGAACAAGGCGGTGGGACTGCTGCCGTCGCGTCACGCGGTGGCCGTCACCTTGCACTTCAAGCCCGGCGTCTATCCGCAGGAAGAAACGCTGCGCCAGGCGGCGCTGGAACGGGGCTACGAAATCGCCGGCGGCTCGCTCACCATCGCCAGCGAGAAGGGCTGCCAGGAATGGCATTTCGTCGCGCTGGAACGGGCCGGCAAGCCGGGCGCGCCGTTGTCGGTGCTTGCCAGCGAACTGTCGAGTTTCGAAGGCGTGGACGGCTTCCAGTTGTCGCACGCGCGTAACTGACAAACGACGAAGGGATACGCATGACACCTCGGGACGTTCTCGATTTCTGGTTCGGCGCACCGGGCAGCCCCGAGTCCGGCCAGCCGCGCCGCGAATGGTTCGTCAAGAACGACGCGTTCGACGCCGTCATCCGCGACCGCTTCGGCGCGGCCATAGTCCAGGCGCTGGCCGGCGGCCTGCGCGAGTGGGATGCGCAAGGGCCGCAAGGTCTGCTGGCGCGGATCCTCGTGCTCGACCAGTTCACCCGCAACGCCCACCGCAACACGCCCCTGTCCTTCGCCGGCGATGTCCTGGCGCTGGCGGCCGCGCGGTCGCTCGTCGACAGCGGCGCCGACCGCATGCTGGCGCCGCTGCAGCGCGCCTTCGCCTATCTGCCGTTCGAGCACGCCGAAGACGCGTACATGCAGGAACGCGCCGTCGAATTGTTCGGGATGCTGGCGGCCGAACACCCGGGCTTCGACGAGATGCTCGATTACGCGCACCGCCACCGCGGCGTGATCGCGCGCTTCGGCCGCTTCCCGCACCGTAACGCCATCCTCCGGCGCGCGTCGACGCCGGAAGAAGAGGAATTCCTGCGCCAGCCGGGCTCCCGGTTCTGATGCCGCCGGCCTTGAACATCGTCGGCGCGGGCCATGTGGGCCGTACGCTCGGCCGGCTGTTCGCGGCGCGCGGCGTGTTCGCCGTCCAGGATGTGAAGACGCGGACCATCGACAGCGCGCGCGACGCCGTCGCGTTCATCGGCGCCGGCACGCCCGTCGCCGGCGACGCGGCGCTGCGGCCGGCCGACGTGTGGATGCTGGCCGTGGCGGACGATGCGATCGGACCGGTCGCCGCCGCGCTGGCGCAAGGGACGCCGATGCAGGACGCGGTCGTGTTTCACTGCAGCGGCGCGAAGGCGTCCGGCGAACTGGATGCGCTGCGCCGCGCGGGCGCGCAGGTCGCGAGCGTGCATCCGGTGCGCAGCTTCGCCGATCCGGCGGCGGTCGCGGCGGCGTTCGACGGCACCTTCTGCGGCGTCGAGGGCGACGCCGCCGCGCTGGCGCTGCTGGTGCCCGCGTTCGAGGCGATCGGCGCGCGGCCCGTGCCGATCGACGCGGCCGCCAAGACCGTCTACCACGCGGCCGCCGTCTTCGCATCGAACTATCTCGTGACCGTCATGGATGCCGCGCTGCGCGCCTACCAGGCGGCCGGCATCCCGGCCGACGTGGCGCGCGAACTGGTGCGGCCGCTCGCGACGGAGACCCTGGCGAACGTGTTGAGACTGGGGCCGGAAGCGGCGCTTACCGGGCCGATCGCGCGCGACGACGCGGCGACGGTGGCGCGCCAGCAGGGCGCCGTCGCGGCCTGGGACGGCCCGACGGGCGATTTATACGACGCGCTGGCCGCGGCGACGTGGGACCTGGCGCGGCGCAAACGAGCTTGTTAACGATGGGAGATGACATGGTATTGACTGCATGGGCGACACTGGCCGTACTCGGCGTGTATTTCTGGACGGCGATGGTGGCCGGCGTGGCGCGGGTCAAATACAAGGTCGCGGCGCCGTCGATGGACGGCCCGCTGCCGTTCCTGAGCGCGCAGCGCGTGCATGCGAACACGCTGGAGCAGATGCCGCTCGTGCTGGTCCCGCTGTGGTTGTGCGGCCACTTCCTGGGCGACCGCTGGGCGGCCGCGGGCGGGCTATTGTGGTGCGTCGGGCGGATCCTGTATGCGCTAGGCTATTACCGCGATCCGAGCAAGCGCGAACTGGGCTTCGTCGTCGGCATGGTCGCGTGCGGCGCCCTCGTTGCCGGCAGCGCGACCGGGTTGCTGTTGCAGTAGAGCAAAATCTCGAAAACCATTGGTCGACAAAGTTCCCATACTGCAATAAGCTGTGTCTGATTTCAATTTATTGAATGGCGGCCCCATTGCCGCCATTGCATGGAGGAAGACGGTATGCTGTTCCTGAAAAGCACCAGTGTCACCAAGGCACCCGGCATCTACGAGGTCGACGTCGCGGCCAAGCCGCCCGGCAAGACGTTCGGCGTTTTCATGGCCACCGACCCGGACAATCCGCCGCAGGCCGTGCTGACCGCCCTGGCCGAGCTCGGATTCGAGAACACCTATCAACAGACCTATGTCCACAAGGACAAGGGCAAGGTATTGGACCTGCACTTCCAGAAGAACGGCACCGATCTGTTCAATGGCTGGAAATCCGACGAATGCGCGGCCAACCTGGCCGCGATCGACACCTTGTTCGGCAACGTCGGCATCAAGATCACGCCGCGCGTGATGAGCCTGGCCGAAGCCTACGCCTGATCCGGGTCACACTTTAACGTCGACGTGATACAGGGCCCACGGGCAGGCGGTAAAGCGCTGCGCCAGCGGCTGGGCCGCCATCTCGGGCACCCGGTCGGCGTCGTACACGGCCCATAGCGGCCCCAGACCTCCCAGCGGCATCGGATTGCCGTCGACGTGCGTCGCGACGATGAAGCGGCGCGCGCGCGCCTGGGCGACCGGCAGTTCGACGTTGTAGCCATCCACGGCGCGCAATACCAGGATTCCCTTGCCGTCCAGCGTGGCACCGGCATGCGCCAGCACGTCCGTGAGCAGCGGGCCGCGCAGCGTGTGCGGCTTGCCGTCGTATTCCAGCGTCGGGCGGATCGTCTGTTGCGGCAGGGCAATCAGGCTGGCGTAATCGAAGGTCCACGCTTTCGTGAACGTGACCTGGTGCTTGTGCATCATCTGGTCCAGCGCCGGGTCGAGTGGCCCGCGATTGCTGCGCGCAATGGCTCCGGTGACCGTCAGCAGGGCAGGGCCGCGCTCGGCCGTTTTCGCCGCCTGGGCAACGATGGGAAAGGCGCCCGCGACCGCCGCGGTGCCGAGGAACTGGCGTTTGTTCATGAGAAAATGCCCGGTCGATTAGATTCCGCCATCATAGCAATATTGTCGAATGGATTTGTTCTCCACAGGCATGGACTTGATGACCATCCCCATCGAGGATGGCGAGTTGTCCATGCTGCCCCAGCTTCCCATGCCGATCGACAATGCGGAGATCCTGTCGCGCCTCGTCGCGGAGACGCCGTGGCGCGCGGACACCGTCGTCGTCTACGGCAAGCGCCATCTGCAGCCGCGCCTGACGGCCTGGTATGGCGAGGCCGGCTACACGTATTCCGGCCTGACCCTGCACCCGTTGCCGCTGACCCCGCTGCTGGCGCAGTTGCGGGCGGCGGTCGAACGGGCGACGGGCCGGCGCTACAACAGCGTGCTGCTGAATTATTACCGCGACGGCGCCGACAGCATGGGCATGCACAGCGACGACGAGCCGGAACTGGGGCTAGAACCCGTCATCGCCTCCGTCAGCTATGGCGCCACCCGCACCTTCATCCTGCGTCATAAACGGAGCAAGCGCACCGTCAAGCTCGATTTGACGGATGGCTGCCTGCTGTTGATGGCCGGCGCCCTGCAGGCGCACTGGCAGCACGGGATCAACAAGACGGCCAAACTGGTTGGACCACGACTCAACCTAACTTTTCGTTTCGTGAATTAAGTTGACCTTAACTTGCATCAAGTTTCGCTAAAACATTACTGAATTTAAGGTCATTAAGTTACATTCGATTACAAGTCTTACGAGTTCGGCAAGGACTTCACCATTTTGCGGTGCTATCTTGACCACATCGCGATTCATCGGAATTGCGAACCAGTCAAACATCGCAAAGGAATCCGCAATATGAAAAAGCTCATCGTTGCACTGATCGCAGGTACTGCCGCCATGGGCGCGGCCCAAGCCCAAACCACCCAACCGCACGCCTATGTCGGCGTCGGCGTCGCCACGGCGGACCACGAGAATTCGTCGGTCGGCGGCCTGACGAATGTCGACAGCGACGGCTACAAGGCCTCGGGCAAGGTTTTCGGTGGTTATGAATTCGACCAGAACTGGGGCGCCGAAGTCGGCTACACCGACTTCCGCAACGCGGATGTCAATTACACGGCCAACGGTACCAACGCGAGCGGCCGCACGAAGGGCTCCAGCTACTATGTCGCCGGCAAGTACAACATGCCGGTCAACGACCAGTTCTCCGTGTACGGCAAGCTGGGCCTGCAGCACAGCGAGCGCAAGCTGGAAAGCGCCGCGCTGAACCTCAAGAATACCGACACGGGTGCCTATGGCGCGGTCGGTCTGCAGTACAACCTCAACCAGCAGGTTTCCCTGAACGCCGAGTACGAACGCTACGGCAAGAGCAAGGACTTCGGCGCCAAGGCCGACGTCTGGACCGTGGGTGCGCGCTACAACTTCTGAGCGTCTCCGGTTCGTCTCCAGTGAAAGGGCCTGCGGGCCCTTTTTTCATTGGGTGCGCCCGGCAGGGCGCACCTACTTGGAGGTGAAAGTCCTCTACTCGCCCGACAAGGGGAAGAGTTAGCCGAACGGCAAGGGTGTCGCGGGCGACCGCGAATCTGAAGGAAGCCGAAGGCAAAG
>NZ_JADKYX010000013.1 GCF_016093545.1 Massilia rhizosphaerae
GCTGGATGAACCGGTTTCGGGGTTTGCTGATCCGTTGGCCGAAGAAAGCGAGCAATTACCTTGCCTTTCTTCATCTGGTATGCGGAATCATCGCCTGGCGCTCAGCAGGTCTACTGGGATAGCCTCTAAGTAGAGTTTCGCGAGATGCGATCGCGATATTCAAACCCGGAGCATTGTCGCCAAAAGCCGACGCTATGATGCTACAGCGAGGGCATCAACCAAAAGGACCCGGGTACGTAGGGAAAGTAGGGTACGGGTTATACGGGTCCGTAGGCCAGGTAGGGTAGCCGATGGGCACGTCAACAACGTCGCCGCCAGATACCAGTTCGATTTGATCGATTTCAAGGTCTTTCATTATTTTCTCCAATTAAATTTTAAGGCGAGTGTCAGTCGCCTCGAAGGCTTCCTTTATACGGCTTTGCCGCAACCCGGAAATATTTTTGACCTGAATCGATGAAGCAGGTCACAAAATTCTTGTTGTGTCGTACGAGGCGAGTCCCGATTAACTGTCCCGGGCTCGGCTGAATATATGTTGCCCAACCAGTTGTATACGCCTCGTGTAGTTCACAATTTCACGCTTCCGTCCATCATGCGGACCTCCGCAATTCAAACAAGGTTTCCGATGTAGCCGGGAAACGTGTTGCCTGGCCAGACGTTTGTCAACTGACATCATTTGTATTATGGTAATAATATTATTTGGCAGAGATTTTCTGATGTCAAGACAGATGTCGATTTTTTTAAATGGAAGTTTTATGCGGGCTGTCTGGGGCAGTGCCGCAAAACTATTGGGCCGGCGAATTCGTGAGAAAGGATTTTCGGTTTTCGTGTGAATTATCACGCGTCCAGACAGGCTTTGTTCGGGTTCCTCTGTTCGGTCGTATCTATCCGGCTGCCACATGAAAAGTCGGGGTATGGTGTTCTTGCCGATGAATATAGATCGACCTTGGAGGTGGCTGTACACCGTCTTGAGCGTGCGGATGTCGATTATCGGAAATCGCCTTAAGTAACGTTAGCCCGTTTAAAACCTCTGGAGGTCCTGAGCATCAGACGCTTTCGTTCGCGTTTTACGTAGTAAACCGCTCGGTGGGTGCGCAGAAAATCCTTGAACGCCTTCCTGGCTTCCTGGTTGGAGGGATACGCGAAAAACACCAGCATGAGCAGCGCGATCTTCCCTTCCTTGAATTCCCAGAAATGACTGGGGAAGAGGCCGAAACGATCGGCGATTCTCACGCTGTCCTTGTTGCCGCCAGCCCAGCACACGAAGCCGACCGGGTCTTTCTTGGCGTTGCGAAGAATCGTCAGCGTGCCGGCGTAAGCCGCATTACGGATACGGCCGAGCAATAGCGGATCGATGGGGATGTTCAAACTGCCCAACATTTCAATTGCAGCGGAGAACTCAGGTGGATTTGGATGAGACAGATTCATATCAATTGTCTACTTGTGTGGGCCGAACTGGCTTCATGTCGCCGGAGGATGAAAGCCGATTCGTTCTTATACTTGGGTGCAAGACATGTTTTCGATGCTCGTAAGGACTTCCCCAAGAGCTTGCAGATAGAAGCCCAGGTCGAATGTCCCGCTCAACTGCAGATCCGGATAATTTGCGGTGACAAAGCTGAGGCAATCCTCGTAGCGCTCGAATGTGCAGTCGCAATTTCCCACTAATCTGTAGCGATGCAGTGTCTCGTCGTAAGCGATTCGAACATGTCCGGTTTGCGCGATGACGATCTGGCCAGTAGAGGCGGTGTCGAAAATCCATTTGGACTGGTCGACGCAATCCTGGATGTAGTGCCCAACTTCGTCCAGACGTTTTTCGTACGCCATTGTGTGGAGCTGCGACGCGATGCGGCCGCGATAAAAGTAGGCCGAAAGATATGCCCAGCGCAGCGCTTTGATGGCGCAGGCAACGTAACAATTTCGAACCCTGTCGGGACCTGGCGACTCGAGTCGTTGCAACGCGGCCGAGCGTAGCACGTTTTTAAAGGCGACAAGCACATCGTGTGCCTTGTCGGGTGTGGTTCGCAGCAGTTCGCTGAACCTTTGCAACGTGTTCTCGCTGTTCGCCAAACCGAGGTAGGACAACCTCATGAAGGCGATGACCGGATCGTCCGGATCATGTCGTTCGGGTAGATCCGCGAGCGGCGCTTTACTCTTCCGAACCACGGCATCGTAAGCTGCCGCGAACGCTTTACCGTCGTCACTCTCGGCAATATTTTCGAGATGTGTCTCTGGAAGACCCAGCACCGACAGGGAATAATATACAAAGCAGTTTACGAATACTCGGTCAAAGTAGCGCACAAGAGGTTCGATATTGAACTGAGCGCCGCTGCATTTCCCGTAAACGTAAAGCAACTGTCTGACAGACTCCATGACAACGTGGGGTTCGTCAAAGAAAGTCGTTTGCCCGCGGAAGTTCTTTCCGCCGCTGAGGAAGCGAGCCTCTGTCAAGTCGAGCCAACGGCCATCCAGACAGATGTTCGAAGGCGTCAGGCCGCCATGCGCGATGCGTGCCGCTCGGGCGAAGGCAAACTGTTTTGCCGACGCAAGAATGAAACTCCCGGCGAACTGTATAAAGTGGTTGTCGCTGTTAAATTTGGCCTTGAGCTGACGATACACCGAGCGGATCCGCGCGGGCTCGCGTTTCAGCGACGTCGTTTTCGGCGGCGTGAAGTGCTCCGCGTGCATCAAGTGAGCCGGCCTCAGCACGCGCTCGCGCACAAGGAGCGCCCCGGGGGCCGGTGTCAGTTCGGTCTCTTCGGTGCCCCAGCCAAACAGCTGAAAAGCCCCGGTATCCGACGTGCGAATGAGTCCGTAGATCCTGGCGCAACCCATCGGGAGAATCCGACCCAGCACCGTCGAATAAATAGCCTCGTAGGCGGCATCGACGATATTCAACGAGCCGTACGAGTGCCATACGGACTGGCCGCTCACCAACGGATTCGGGCCGTTGCCCTTGACCTGGAAATTTCCGAAGTTGCCTGCGCGGCCACCTCCTCCGTTGTCCCCTACGCCACGCCCGCCGTACCGTTCGGCCAAATAGATCCGGCTGTCATTTTCATCCAGTTCGCCCTCGCCAAAGCAGCGGTTGGCTTTTGACACATAGGCGAAGTTGCGTGCGAAACTTGCTTCCGACAAGCCTTTGTCCAGCAAGTTTTCCAGATCGGCGGTCGCTTCGTCGTTGAGCCAGATGGTCCGGGCATCGCGGATTCGGACGCATTCGAATTCAACCAGATTGTCTTTAAAGTCGTTAATATCGAGCATATGCGTGCGCAGGAACGTTCTTTTACTTCAAGGTATGTTTGAAGTGAGCGATGGTCTCTTTGAGTCCATCTTCGAGCCGGACTCTCGGCTTCCAGCCCAGCATCTCCCTGGCCGCGGTAATGTCGGGCTGGCGCCGTTGCGGATCGTCCGCAGGAAGGGGACGAAACGCCAGTTTCGACGTGGATCCGGTGAGCGTGAGGATCAACTCCGCGAGTTCCAGCATCGAGACCTCTTGCGGATTTCCAACATTGAATGGACCGGTGATGTTGTCGTTCGATTCCATCATCGCGACCATTGCATCGATCAGGTCATCGACATAACAGAAGCTGCGTGTCTGCTCGCCATTGCCGTATAACGTGATGTCCTCGCCCCGGAGTGCCTGGACGATGAAATTGCTGACCACGCGTCCATCGTTGGGATGCATGCGGGGGCCATAAGTATTGAAAATACGGATGACCTTGATGTTGACGTTGTGCTGACGCCGGTAGTCGAAGAACAGGGTTTCCGCGCAGCGTTTACCCTCGTCGTAGCAGGATCGAATCCCGATCGGATTGACGCGGCCGAGATAATCCTCACGCTGCGGATGCACTTCCGGGTCGCCATACACTTCACTTGTCGACGCCTGCAGGATGCGCGCTTTCACGCGTTTCGCAAGACCAAGCATATTGATGGCACCGTGCACGCTGGTTTTCGTCGTCTGTACCGGATCGTACTGGTAATGGATCGGGCTCGCGGGACAAGCCAGGTTATAGATCTTATCCACCTCGACGTACAGCGGAAAGGTGACGTCATGCCGCATCAGTTCGAATGTGGGGTGGCCGATCAGGTGCGCGATATTCGCCTTGCTGCCAGTGAAGAAGTTATCTACGCAGAGCACGTCCGCGCCGCCGGCGATCAGGCGGTCGCACAAATGGCTGCCGAGAAACCCAGCGCCGCCGGTAACGACAATTTTTTCCATATTATTCAGGGAATTTAGACGGGCGAGTGAACGTCGCGATTAAAGTCGGTGGGCGGAATGTCGGAGCGGCGATAAAAGTTCCACAGCTCCTTGTAGGGCAGTGCTTCTCCGAGGTTCTCGCAGCCTCTCGTAAAACCGGCCCAATGCACGAGAAAAACCGGCGCGTCGTAAGGGGGATACAGTTTTCCGCCTTCGACCCGCGCGTCAGGCGAGCCACCCCAGAACTCCAGTGCGGCGGAGGGCATCACTCCGCGGTCGCGCAGTACAAGCAGGCTGGTGCAGGCATAACCGGAGGTGACGACGAGATAATTCAGGAACGGCTGTTCCATGCAGGACAACTCCATGTGGTCCTTGAGCTCCAGTGCACCGTTGACTTTCGCGATGCAGTGCTTCATCGGCAGCAGCCCACGCCAGCTCGCGAAAAAGCCGGTATTGGTCGCGAACTCGATCTGCGGACGTGTCAGGAGGTGGGTTTCGTAAATGCTGTCCTTCCATACGAACTGCCGGATATTCGCGAGATTTGAATGGGACGCGACGTATGCGGCATATTTCAGGCCGTCGAAAGCGAAATCGATCGAGTCGATCACAACGGTATCGACGTCGATATAGATGAATGAATCGAAAATTCCTTCCCACGCCACCAGTTTTCTGTAGGCGCCGAGTACGAAGCCATGAAATTTTTCGCTGATCGCGTCGCATTCAGCCAGCAGATCGGTGTTGTCGAAAACCGAGAATGAATAGGTGTCCTGGAGCGCGGCTATCCTGTCAAACGCATCGTTGTATGGGATGAGGCATAACGGGATCGTCGGATTGTGCGTTCGGAAGCTCCGCAGGAATGCGACGACCTGCTCGAAGACTACGTTATTGGCCAGAAAATATACGCCGCGAGTTGGTTTGTGTTCGTTCATTGATTTTTTCAGAATTCATGAAAATCAGACTTCGTCTGTTTAAATGACGGTCGTGACGCGCTGATTCGACGAAGTATAGCGCGCCTTGATGGTCTCGTGGCAACCCCTTTTTTTCAATTGAAACATATTTTTTTTCGGTGCGAGATATTCCGAAATGGATCGGTTTAAATATTTCTATCAAATTTCCACCTGCCCTGGCGGAAGCGATAATGTGTGCGTTTCCGGGTAATTCGTCGTGCATGCGCGCTAGAAGCGAATTTCTTGGCGCTTAAATAGGGAAAGCGCAGATTTTGATGCGCCGGCGCTTGCGCCGGCGGCGACCGGTTCGTCCGGGAGGTGGGGTGGCGCAAAAGTGGGTGTAAATGTGTTATTTTTCACGAAAAATCACTGCCGTTGGTAAACGGCTGGATTTTTTATTCTTGTTTCAATTTTATAAGAAAATTAATGTGTCAATAATGCCGCTTCTTGACTCGCGGGAAGAATGGGGGTACGCTCCACCGCTTGATGCTGAATGACTGGCCACAAACGAAAATCTAAATGAATTTATCGCTCGACGCGCGAATAGTAGCGGACCGTCCGTTATCAGTAGAATGCGATCTCAAGGAATGGGTAAATCGTGAAACGGCTTTGGCCGCTATCGATCATTTTCCTCGATTGAATGGCGGCATTGCTTTGTGCCTGACGGTCTATAACGAGACTGCCGAAGCGCTGCATGCTTCGTTCGTCGGGCTTGCAGATAGCATTCGTTTTTTGCGTGAAACATGCCCTGGTATAGCGGTATCCGTATGTATGCTGGTAGATGGCCTTACAAAATGCTCGTCTTCCACGCGCGCGGTTCTGGACCGTTTTGCCGGCCCGGATTTCTTCTCAAGCGGCGGATCTCAGGATCTGGCTTGCCTCCACACGCAGTTTGATTTGTCCGACTTGTCCGTGTTCGAGGCGGCAGGTTGCGAATCCGCTCCGGATCGGGATGGGCCGCAAATCGATACGCGTGGGTTACGGGGATTCGAGCGTGGCGCACACAGGCCAGGTGACCCGACCACCGCGGTTCAATTGCTCATTGCCGTCAAACAGGAAAATCACGGGAAGCTGGATTCGCACTGGTGGTTTTATCGGATTTTTTGCCCGCATCTCAACCCTGCGTATTGCTTTCAGATGGACGTTGGCACGATGCCGACGGAGCAGGCCCTGCAGGCAATGACCACGGCATTTCAGGGGGATCCGTGTCTGGGGGCGGTCGCCAGCAGTATCATGCCTCCGCCGCCTTCCGGGCCAGCGGATCTGCTCCATTGTTGGCAGTACGTTTCTTTTGCAAATTCGACGCTGCTGGATTGGCCTGCCGAGAATACGGTCGGCTATCTGAGCGTTGTGCCCGGGCAGTTGAGTGCCATCCGATGGGAGGCGATCAGCGGCCGCGCGATCGATGGCGCACAAGAAGAGGGATGGGATCCGCTCGCCGTGTATTTCAAGGGCCTGGAAGCCCTGACTCCGTACGAATCGATGTTGTATGCCGCGGAGGACCGCGTGCTTTGCCGCGAGATCGTGAGCGATCCGCAGGTCGCCTGGACGATCTCGCATATCGACCGTGCGATGGCGGTCACCGACCCCTGCAATTCCTGGGGTGAACTGTTGCGGCAGCGGAAGCGCTGGAGCAATGGGTACATGGCCTGTCGTGTCAACTTCATCAAGAAGTTGCCGGGTTTTATTGCGAACCCGACAGTCTCGATGCATCGAAAAATTCGCTCGGCTACGGCGGGAATCTATCATTCGGTCATGCTCGTCAACGACTGGCTGGTGACGGCCGTGTCCATTCTGCTCCTGCAAGCCTTGACCGGCCATGCTTCCTCGCTGGTTTCGCGGTTCGCCTGGGCGTCGGGCGGATTGCGCGCATCGTTTTGGGCAGCGATGTGCGCATTGCTCGTGCAGTTCTTCATCTGCTACCGAGGCAGCCTGTCGGCGCGCAGCCTTGCCTTTTTTCGATTTTCCATCGCTCTTCAAGGGAGTGTCTTCGCCGTATCGCTATGCGTGGCCTTGCTGTTCGGCAGAACGAGCGAGTTGATACCGACGACAGCTTTTATCGTGGCGGCCTTGCCCCTGGCGTCATTGTTGGGACATCGTCGGCAAACCCGGGCGCTCCTCACAAGTGTTCCTATCGTAGCCATTACGGGTTATTTCGTTACGCCCCTGATGTGGATGTACGCGGTTTGCAATGCACATGACAGCAGCTGGGGGACCAAAGGACTTACTTCCGCTCCTGCGGATGGCCGAAGGGAAGGCGCTGGAGCGAAGGTAGGCAACGTGCCGTTTCGAAGATTCAGGACAGGCTACGTTTCGATATGGATCGTAATCAACCTGTGCTTCGTGTATGTCTTTGATACGTGGTTTGGCTCGGATCGGCTTGGCGCCGTGATCGCTCTACAGTTGATGAACGCAGTCGTCATGCTGTTCGGTTTGATTTGTAGAGCATCGACCAGACTGCTCACCGGCACGGGGACGGACGACCACCAGCGTGAGCGCCGGGCTGTCGCGGCTCCCAGCGGCACGGCGCGGACTGTCGGCGATTCGAGAGTGCAGCCAAGTTGAGGTCGGCCGCTTCAGGTATCGGGCGGCATATCGACATGCGCGACGCTGAACGGAGAATTGCCTGTCCGTTCTTCCCGGCGCACGCCCATGAAAGTTGCGTCTCCTGTGCGTGGATGCGGTGGACAAGAGATCGATACCAGCCGCCGTCGCGGAGTCACCTGTTTGCCGGATTCACCCTCGCTTGACGGCCTGCAGCCACACGGCCGCGATGCGTTCCACGCGTTCGTAGCCGTCGCAGTCCAACTGGCCGCCGAAGATGTCCGGATCCAGTTCCTCGTACGACCAGCCGTCCGTGTCGGCGTCGAGCCGCGCGCGCACGGCGGCCAGGAACGGATCGCCGCCGTCGACCATCGCCACGCCCGTGTACAGCAGCAGGCTGCCGCCCGGATGCAGCCGGTCCAGCGCCGCGTGAACGATGCGTGTCGACAGTTCGGCGCCGTGCTCGCCGCCGCCGTGGCGGTACGTCAGCGCGTCCGGATCGAGGATGTAGGGCGGATTCGACATGACGAGATCGAAGCCGCCGTCCACGCGGGCCAAGAGGTCGCTGCGGCAGGGCACGACGTTGTGCGCGCCGTTCAGGCTCGTGTTGACTTCGACCAGCGCCAGCGCGGCAGGGTTGATGTCGGCCGCGTAGACCGTCGCGTCGGGGCAGCGCAGCGCCAGTTCGATGGCGCCCGGTCCGGCGCCGGCGCCGATGTCGACGGCGCGCCGCACGGGCCGGCGCAGGCCGCCGTGCGGACCGAGCGTGCGTTTGAGCGCGCCAACGTAGCGGTAGGTGTCGGGGCCGAAGAACACGGCGTCCGCATCGCACGTGGGCCAGGCCGAGTGGAAGTACAGGTGGTCGGCGATCGTCGCGGCGCGCACGCGCGCGCGCCAGCCGGCCGCGTCGCCGTCGGCGGCGTCGTTGCCGTTCGCGTCCACCGGCGCCGCCAGGCCGGCCGCGCGCAACGGGCCGTCGATCTCGTCCGGCAGCACGCCGGTCCGGTAAGGCCGGTTCCAGCCGAACACGCCCCGCGCGTCGTGCGCCCAGGCGTTGGCGGGACGTCCGTTCACGCGGCGGTGCGTGGCCGGCGTGACGGTCACGAAGCGGTAGTCCGCGGCCTGTAGACTGCGGCCGAGCGCGGCGAGGGCGTCGTGGTTGGCGAAGGCGGTGGCGGTCGAGATCATGCGGGGAGCATGCATGACGCCGGTACGCGCTTCCGTACGCCGGCGCACGGAACCACGTGGACAGGCTGTCATGCAGCGCCGCCTGCCGCTATGGCATCATGCGGATCATGCCGATTATGTGAAAGTTCGAACAGAGGCGGCCGTGCGCCGCATGCACAATGCACTCGGGCTGAAGCGGGACGGGCGGCCCACGGAAGAGGACGACCATGAAAACGACGCCGGACGTATCCCTGAACGAGCGACTGGAGCGTGAGGTCGAACGCGAACGCCACGAGCGCCTGCTGCACGACGAACAGCGCGTCGGCCTCGCGGTGGACGACGAGTTCCGCCGCAAGGATGTGCGCGAAAACATGGGGGCGGTGAAGATCAGGCGCTCCGGTGGTCACTGACGGCGTCCGTATGGAACCATAACGAGAGCGCGCCCCGGCGGCGGCGCCAGGGAGAATCATCATGCGTTGGGAAGGCGACAGGCAGAGCGATAACGTCGAGGACGTACGCGGCAGTGGTGGCGGTGGCGGGGGATTCGGGATCGGTGGTGGGACGGTGGGCATCGGTACGATCGTCATCGCGCTGATCGGTTCGTGGTTCTTCGGCGTGTCGCCGTCGACGATCTTGAACCTGTTGACGGGCGGCGGGGCGCCCGCGCAGGTTCAGCAGGCACCCGCGCATCCCCCGGCGAACGATCGCGAGACGCAGTTCGTGAAGACGGTTCTCGGCTATACCGAGGACACATGGACGCAGATTTTCCGCGCCAACGGCGCCACCTACACGCCACCGAAGCTCAGGCTGTACACGGGCCGCACGCCGACCGGTGGTTGTGGTTTGGGCGATGCCGCCGTCGGTCCGTTCTACTGCCCGGCCGACCGCAAGGTCTACCTCGACCTGGACTTCTTCCGCATGATGCAGCAGCGCTTTCACGTCGGCGGCGAATTCACGCAGGCCTACGTGATCGCCCACGAGGTCGGGCACCACGTGCAAAACCTGCTGGGCATCTCGGCCAAGGTCGACAGCGCGCGCCGGCACCTGTCCGAGGCCCAGGCCAACGCGGCGTCCGTGCGGCTCGAACTGCAGGCCGACTGCTTCGCCGGCGTGTGGGCCTACCACACCAACCAGGCCAAGCAGATCATCGAACAGGGCGACGTCGAATCGGCCTTGAACGCGGCCAGCGCCATCGGCGACGACGCGTTGCAGCGCCAGTCGCGCGGCGTCGTCGTGCCGGATTCGTTCACGCACGGCACGTCGGCCCAGCGCGTGCGCTGGTTCACGCGCGGCCTGCAGACGGGGTCCGTCGAGCAGTGCAATACGTTCGAGGCGCGCCAGCTCTGAACCGGATAGGGCGACTGGATTGCGTTCACATTCCGATCGGTTTCAGTTTCGAGCGATAATGCCGAGATGAAATGAAGCCGCTCATCCGACGGCCGCACGCTCGACCACCATACTTTGCAAACGATGCGCCAACAAGGAATACGTCGCCAGGCTCGACGGCGCACTCAAGCTGTTCTGCCTGCCACCCTGTTCGCCGCACCTCAATCCCGACGAGCAGGCATGCGTACAGGTGAAGCGCCAGGTCGGCAAGCAATTTGTGCAGGATAAAGAAGGCATGAAAAAACCTGCTCTCGGTGCTCTACGCCGTCTTCAGAAATTGCCGGCGATGATCAAATCGTTTTTTCGCCCGCAGGAATGCCGGTACGCCGCGCAATCGATCATTGTTATTCATCGTGGTTTTTCCGCGAATTTCGATACGCATACCTTGATCCATAAAATAAAGAAAGAGCCGGGCGCACATCCGAACGCCGGCTCTGGCTCATTTCAGATTAACTTAGCTGAAAATGTCGACGCCGAACCACATAACGGAAGTCTGCCCCCAATTCACGCTGCCGGTGAGTGAATTCGTGCAATAGTAGCCATTCCGGCAATCGATGACGTTGCTCGACTCGCGTCCGCCTTGCCAGTCCATACCGCCTGCGATCAATTCAATTTCGTCTTTGCTCAACTGGTTCATTCATTTTCTCCTGTGGTTACCACAAGAAGGCAATTGTCGCCTCCTGTGAAATTCAATTTTACCCAGAAAGGGCAGCGGGAAACATAATCGGCAGGAATTCTGTGGCAAAAAGATGCTTTGCAACAATGAGTGATTTTTTTAAAAAACCATGACATAAGCGCGCTACTACATGGTTGTTGAAATTCGCGGTCACAAAATATCTGCAATTTACCCAAACCATAACGTCGCACCACAATAGCGACCGGTGGAAGTTCGGCAGTTGCCGGATTTGGACGCAAAGTCACGCGCGCGGAAGCCATGGGGCATCGGCAAAACGGCGTCACAAGATTGCCGCGCCGTGCGCGAGGCAGACCAGAGAAGATGGCGATTTCACGTGCCTTCCCGGCACTGCAGATTACCGACTGGAAGATGACTTGCACGTTCAAGGAAGGCCGGTCAAGGCCGGCGAGCGCGGGAGCGTGTCGCGCGCCGATGTTCGAATACAGTTCGACCAGTTTGGCTGCGGCCCGCACCGGATGATGCGTGTGGCTGGGGCATATTGTGCTCGAGATCCGTGCTTGAAGTTAATAAATTTTCCTTTTAAAAACGAAGTCCTACGACCCGCCAAAAAAAGTGTTCCGGAACCCCGTACATTTCCGTGCGCATATCGCCTTCCTTAGCGTTTTGACATACCTTGTTGTCAAGCGCTCGTCCGTTGCGGCGGGCCGGCAACCAATGAGGAGGAAATATGCTGGCAATGAATTACCGGGGACCGTATCGCGTCCGCGCCGATTACAAGCCCGATCCCGTCATCGAACACCCGGGCGACGCCATCGTGCGCGTGCTGCGCTCCTGCATCTGCGGGTCCGACCTGCACCTGTACCACGGCATGGTGCCCGATACGCGCGTGGGCCATACGTTCGGCCACGAGTTCATCGGCGAAGTCGTGGACGTCGGCCGCGACGTGCAGACGCTCAAGGCGGGCGACCGGGTGCTGGTGCCGTTCAACCTGTTCTGCGGGTCGTGCTTCTTCTGCCAGCGCGAACTCTTCGGCAATTGCCACAACACGAATCCGGAAGCGACGGCCGTCGGCGGCATCTACGGCTATTCGCACACGGCGGGCGGCTACGACGGCGGCCAGGCCGAGTACGTGCGCGTGCCGATGGCCGACGTCGGCCCGCTGCCCATCCCCGACGACCTGCACCTGGACGACGCCGTGCTGCTGACGGACGCCGTCCCCACGGGCTACCAGGCCGCCGAGATGGGCGACATCCAGGAAGGCGACACGGTCGTCGTCTTCGGCGCCGGCCCGATCGGCATCTTCGCCGCCAAGTCCGCGTGGCTGATGGGCGCGGGCAGGGTGATCGTCGTCGACGAGGTCGAGTACCGGCTGGAATTCGTCCAGCGCTACGCCCAGTGCGAAGTCGTGAACTTCCGCGAAGTGAACGACATGGCGGAGCACATCAAGAAGATGACGGACTGGATGGGCGCCGACGTGTGCATCGACTGCGTGGGCGGCGACGCGGCAGGCTCCATCGCCCAGACCCTCACGGGCCGCCTGATGAAGATGCAGGCCGGCGCCGCGACCGTGCTGCACTGGTGTATCAACTGCGTGCGCAAGGGCGGCAATGTGTCGATCGTGGGCGTGTACGGTCCGACGTTCAACGCCGTGCCGATGGGCAATGCGGTCAACAAGGGCATCACGATGCGCATGAACCAGGCCAGCGTGAAGCGCCACCTGCCGCGCCTGATCGAGCACATCCGCGAAGGGCGGCTGAACCCGAAGGAGATCATCACGCACCGGGTGCCGCTGGAAGAGGTGGCGGACGCGTACCACATCTTCTCGAGCAAGCTCGACAACTGCATCAAGACCGTCCTGATCCCGCCGTCCGCGCGCGAGGTCCAGGCCGTGAACGCCAGCGCACTGCATTGAGGAGAGGTCATGGAACACCATCATCACCACGACGACGACGCGGGCCACGTGCACGCCCATCCATTGCAGGGCGATATGGCGCAAGGCCCGCGCCGGCCCGGCCGCGAGGAACTCGCCCACATCGACGGCTGGGGCGCCGACCTGGACCGCAAGAACCGTCCGGCAATCCCGATGGAGCGCACGCCCCCGCGCTTCATCCACCCGCACGAGGGCAAGCTGCCGCAGCAGCGGGAAAACGTCGAGATCCTCGTGTCGACGGAGCGCCCCGGCATCACGCCGATCTTCGGCACCGCGCAGCCGCCGAAAGGCCTGTCCGGCATGATCCGGCGTGCGGCGTATAAATGGGCGGAGAACGACTTGCGCCGCTGGCTGCTGCTGCTCGCGGCGGACCGCGTGAACGTCGTCGAAGGCGTCGGCGAAGACCTGGTGCACGGCAAGGTGCCGAACGTGCTGGCCGAGATGGGCATCAAGGCCGAATGGGAGCATAACCGGGCCGGCCTCGTGAAGAAGGCCGTGATCGCGGGCGCCGTCGTCGGCACGGCCGTCTGGTTGCTGCGCCGGCGCGAACGCTGACCCGCGCAACGGCGCGCCGCACGCGCCCCGGCGGCGCGTATGCCGCCACCTTGTAGCAAGCCCCATGGCCGCCGTCGGCGCCCATGGGGCTTTTTGTGCTTGAGCAAATTCCTTTGAGCGAGCTCGGCCACACTGAATCCGTGTGCCCGTCCCGTGTTCCCGCTCAATGAAAGGAATCCTCATGAACAAGCGCAAGATGTTGCTCGCATCGTTCGGCGCCCTGTCGCTGACGGCCGCCATGCCCGCCGGTGCGGCGGGTCCCGGCACGATGAGCCCGGCGGTCGCCCCGTCGCCGCAGGTCGACGCGGCGCTGCTGGCCCAGCTGGACGCGCGCCGCGCCGCGCGCGGGCAGGACGCCCGCTTCGGCTACGCCGTCATCAAGCGGCATCCGGGCGCGCAGGGCACGCAGATCGCGCGCGTGGCGCATACGTTCAAGGGCGTCCCCATCTTCGGCTTCGAGTCCGTGCTGGTGCTCGATGCGAACGGCAAGATCGTGTCCGAGTCCGATTCCGAGCAGCGCGCCAACTTCGCCAAGCCCGACGCGGCGGGGCCGGGCGCCGATTTCAGCGTCGTGCCGGCGATCTCGTCGAAGGCCGCGATCGATGCGGCGCTGGCGTCGCTGGCGCCGCTGGCGCCATCGGCCCGCCACGAGACGCCGCCCAGCGCCGAGTTGATCGTCTGGCCCGCGCTGCGCACGGAACGCGTGCCCGAGGCGCGCGACAAGCCGGAAGCGGCGCTCAATGCGCTCGACGTGCAGGACGTCGTCGACCACTTCGAACTCGCCTACCTCGTGCACACGCGCATGGTCGCCCGCGACAAGCCGGCCTACCACGACACCGTCGTCGCCGCGCGCGACGGCAGCATCCTCGCGCAATGGAGCATGCTGCAGACGGTCGTCGGCGTCGGCCACAGCCAGTACAACGGCGACGTGCCCATCAACACGACCGCGAACAACGGAAAATTCCGGATGATCGACGACACGCGCGGCACGGGCGGCACGTTCGGCGCAATGGCGATCACGAACGCGGACCACGGCACGAGCGCGGGCGACGTGTACGTCAACGACACCAACACGTGGGGCGACGGCAAGCAGTACGTGGCCGGCGGTTCGACGACGAACGCGAACGGCCAGACGGCCGCCGTGAACGCGATGTGGGGCTTGATGAATACGTACGACACCTTGAAGAACGTGTTCAACTGGCTCTCGCTGGACGGCCACAACACGGCGACCTATATCGCGGCCCACGTCAACACGGCGTACGACAACGCGTATTACAGCGACACGTGCCGCTGCATGTTCATCGGCGACGGCTCCAGCTTCTACAGCCTCGGCTCGATCGACGTGATCGGCCACGAGATGGGCCACGGCGTCACCGCCGCGACGTCGAACCTCACGTATTCCGGCGAATCGGGCGGGTTGAACGAATCGTCGTCGGACATCAACGGCGAGGCCGTCGAAGCCTATGCGCGCGGCGGCGGACGGGGCGACGGCATCCCGCTCACGGGCAACGACTGGATGATGGGCAAGGAGATCAGCAAGACCGGCACGCCGCTGCGCTGGATGTACCGCCCCAGCAAGGACGGCAACAGCCCGGACGCGTGGAGCAAATCGATCAAGCGCCTGGACGTGCACTACAGCAGCGGCCCGAACAACCGCATGTTCTACTTCCTGGCGCAGGGATCGAGCGCGGACAAGGCGGGCGATTATTACAGCCAGTACCTCGTCAAGCGCCCGGCCGCGATGACGGGCATCGGTATCGACAAGGCCTACCGCATCTGGTTCAACGCCAACACGACCAAGTTCACGTCGAGCACCAATTACGCGGATGCGCGCGCCAAGATGATCGAGGCGGCCGGCGAGTTGTACGGCAAGTCCAGCCGCGAAGTCATCGCCGTGCAGCGGGCCTACGCGGCGATCAACGTGGGACCGGACGTCGACGAGGCGGCCGGCCCGTGACGACGCGCTAGGCCGGCAGGCCGAGCTGCTTGCGCAGGCTCGCTTCGAACATCCCGGCCGGCGCGAAGCGGCGCGCGAAGCTGGTTTGCCTTGCCATCTTCCCGGCCGGGTAACGGCGCTTGGGGTGCGCGGCGGTCGCGGCCATCAGCACGGTGTCCGCGACGACTTCCGGCGGGTCGCCGATGGTCATCGCGCGCCGGAGCTGCTCGTCGATGCCGGCGCGGGCCTCGGCATAGTCCTCGATCATGGCATCCGGCTTCAGGGCGGCCTGGTCGAAGGCGCTCTTGGTAAAAGCGGGTTCGATCAGCGTCACGCGGACGTTGAAGGCGCGCGTCTCGTGGTCGAGCGATTCCGAGTAGCCTTCGACGGCGTGCTTGGTCGCGCCGTAAAAGGTGGAGTAGGGCGCCGGGATGAAGCCGAGCACCGAACTGATGTTGATGATCTGTCCGCCGCCGTGTTTCCGCATCGACGGCAGGACGCCGTTCGTCATCCGTACGAGTCCAAAGAAATTCACCTCGAACAGGGACTTGGCTTGCTCGATCGACGATTCCTCGGCCCCGCCGAAGAGGCCGAGGCCGGCATTGTTCACCAACAGGTCGATTCGGCCCGTCCGCGCCAGCACGTCCGCGACGAGCGCCCTGACCGAATCGTCGGAGGTCACGTCGCACGCCAGCATCGTGACGTGTGGCGGGCCATCCGCGGCGGCCCGGCGGCTCGTGCCGAACACGGTGAATCCGGCCTGCGCCAGGGCGGCGGCGGTGGCCTTGCCGATGCCCGACGAGGCGCCCGTCACGATGGCGGTCTTTCCTGCTTGCTTGTTCATGCTATTCCAATCCTGGGTTGAGGGTGTCCCGCGCCCGGCCTGTCCTCCTGCGGCACCGGTGCGCACGAATTTATGATGATGTCCATCATCTAAAATGTCAAGACGTTTGATGATGGGCGACATCAATGTGCCCTCGCCGTCCAGGTCCTAGGGCTGCAACAACGGATACGGATCCACCGGCGTCCCCTTCCACCACTGCTTCTCGGGCGTCAGCTCGAACACGGCGAAATGCAGGTGCGGCGCGTTCGGGTCGGCGTTGCCCGTCGTACCCACGTAGCCGATCACGTCGCCGCGCTTGACCTGTGCGCCTTCCTGCAGGCCGTCCGCATAGCGGTCCAGGTGCGCATAGTAGTAGGCGTATTTTTCGGTCGGATCGAATTCGTAGATCGTCAGGCCGCCCGGCTTGCTCGTGAAGAGTTTCACTATCTTGCCGTCCGCGGCCGCCAGCACCTTCGTGCCCTTGGGCGCCATGATGTCCAGCGCCTCGTGGTGGCGCTCGTTGCCGCGCTGCTGGTCGAACGTGTCGGTGAGTTTCGCCGGCGCGATGCCGTCCACCGGCACCAGCAGCTTGCCGGGCGGGACGGACGGCGCCGCGGCGGGCGCGGCCGCCGGGGTATCCGTGGCGGCCGGGTGCAGCGGCAGATCGAGTTCGGTCAGGTCGGGCAGCACCTCCGGCGCGGGCGGCAGCTTGCCTTCCAGGTTGCTGCGCGGCGGCGGCAGGGCGGGCAGGGAGCCCGTGTTCACGGCCACGGCGGGCGCCGCCGGTTCATGGGGCATCTGGCGCAGCCAGACGAACAAGCCGGCCGCGCCCACCAGCACGCCGAGCAGGAAAGTCATCAACCATCTCATCGCCGCCTCCTCAAAGCATGGGTTCTACTCCTCCAGCACCACTTCCGTCCCCGGCTGCACCAGCCCGGCCACTTCGGCCGCGCTCCAGTTCGTCATGCGGATGCAGCCGTGCGATTCGGTCTTGCCGATCGTGCCCGGCACCGGCGTGCCGTGGATGCCGTAGTGCGGCTTGGACAGGTCGATCCACACGACGCCGACCGGATTGTTGGGGCCCGCCGCGACCGTCGTCCGCTTGTCTCCCGGTTTCGCGTCCCAGAACAGCTTGGGGTTGTAGTGATAGGTCGGGTTGCGGTGCACGCCATCGACCTTCCACGTGCCGATCGGCAGCGGATCGTGTTCGCTGCCGCTCGACACGGGGTATTGGGCCAGGACGGTCCCGGCGGGGTCCTGCAGCTCGAGCGTGCGTCCCTCCTTCGACACGACGATGCGCGCGGCCGGCGCCAGCGGCGGCGTGCCGACGACGTCCGGCACGAGGATCTGCTCGCCCGCGCGCCCCAGGTCCTTGCCGGGATTGAGTTTTTCCAGCAGCGCCGGGCTGGCGTGGAATTTTTCGCCCAGCCCTTCTTGCGGCGAGCTGTAGCCGAGCGTGGGCAGCTTGGCCATTTCCATCATGTCGGCCGGCACGGGACGGAACGGGCCCGCGACGTCGGCGTCGAGCAGCGTGTACGTGACCAAGGTCGGCGCCGTGTCGGCGTTCAGCGCGTTCCAGGTGGCGTCGTCGAGTTTGCCGGTCGGGTCCAGGCCGTGCGTCTGTTGATAGCCGGCCAGCGCATGCCGCATGTTGGAACCATAGGCGCCATCGATCTCGCCGGGCGAGAAGTGGGCGCGGTCGAGCAGCACCTGCGCGCGCAGCAGCCGGTCCGATGCCGTTGCCGGCGCGCCGGCCGGCGGTGGCGGCGTCGGCACCGCTTGCGGTTGCGCGGCAAGCGCCGGGGCGCCGGCGAGGCCGGCCAGCATGGCGATCGTTGTGAGGGGGAGGCGATACGTGTTCAATGGATGTCCTGCCTGAAGATGCGATGGCTTCAGGTTAGTGCCGCGCCCGGCCCGGCTCTGTGCGGGAACGAACCCAGGCAGGGCGGTACAATCGCCGCCATGACCACGACGACCACGATGACCATCACCCTGCAACCCTCCGGCTGGTCGTTCCCGACCGATGCGGAGACGACCGTACTGCACGCCGCCGAACGGGCCGGCATCGACCTGCCCAGCTCCTGCCGCAACGGCACGTGCCGCACGTGCATCTGCCGCCTCGCGGCGGGGAGCGTGCGTTATCTCGTCGAGTGGCCGGGCCTGTCGCTCGACGAAAAGCGCGAGGGCTACATCCTGCCTTGCGTCGCCGTGGCGCGGGAAGATCTCGTCGTCGACCAGCGGCTCGCGAAACGGATCGTGTTCCCCGACTAAACGCGCGTCAGCGGGGTGCCTGCCCGAGCGCGGCCTCGATGGCGCGCAGCACGAGCGGCCACGACGCCGACGTCGCCGCCACCTCGTCGTAATGGCTGGCGCCGGGCAGGATGACGACGTCGGCCGCGTCCCCGGCGGCGCGCGCCCGCGCGGCGAAATCGTGCGCGACGCGCGGCGGCGAGATCGTGTCCAGTTCTCCGGTGACGAGGATCGTATGGCTGCCGTTGGGCATCAGGTCGCCCGCGTTCGTGTCGGCGAAGACGTCCGGCCGCGCGGCGCTGGGCGTGCCGGCCAGCTCGGCGACCTCGCGTCCGCAACTGGTCTTGAGCAGGGCCGCTTCGCGCCGCAGGTCGGCCAGGCCGCCCAGGCTCACCACGCGGCGCACGGGCAGCGCGCCGGCGTGGAACAAGGGGCTGGTCGCGGGGATGCGGGACCGGCCCGCCAGCCATTGCACGAGCTGGCCGCCGGCCGAGTGGCCGACGGCGACGAGGCGGTCGAGATCCAGCGGACGGTCGCGGGCCGTGCGCGCCAGCAGGTCGAGGGCGGCGTTCATGTCGTGGTACGTGCCCGGATAGCCGCCGCCGGCTTCGTCGACGCGCCGGTATTCCACGTTCCACACGGCGATGCCGCGCCGCACCAGCGCCCCCGCCATGTTGCGCAGCTGCGCGATGCCGCCGAATTCCTTCGTCCAGCAGCCGCCGTGCACGAGCACGGCCACGGGAAACGGTCCCTTGCCGGGCGGGACGAACAGTTCGGCGTACTGCGACGGGGCGGCGCCGTAGCGCAGGGTGGCGTCGGGCGCCGGGCCGGACAGGGCCAGGTAATCGGCCAATTGCATCGGGGCGGCGTGGAGGTTGGCGGACATGGCGAGTGTGAGGGCGAGGGCGAGGGCGGGCAGGCGGCGCGGCATGGTGGCGACGGGATGTCAAAACCCGACTATACAGCCTTGCCCGCACGGCCGCACGATTGAAAACCCGCGCGAGTCTTCCATGCTAGGCTGCACACAACGCCAATGGCGATCCAACCAGCGGAGGATGATCATGAGTCAATCGAAATCCAGCGGCAGCCAGAACAAGCAGTCGGGCAATCCGTCCGAGGAAGACGCGCAGAAGCGCCAGGCCGGCGTCAAGGACAAGAGCAGCCGCGACAACAAATCGACCGTGAAGGCGGGCAAGGGCAAGGGCGCGGGCGGCGGCGCCAAGCAGAAGGAAGGCCGCTGAGCCTTCCCGCAGGAGAACAGCGATGAGTTTGCCGGAACAACACGAGGGCATGCGCCGGCACGCCCACTCGACGCCCGATCCCACGACACCCGACCCGGAACTGCCGCCGCCGCAGCCGAGTCCCGAGCCGGACGACGTGCCGGCCCCGTCGCGTGCGCCGGTGAAGGAGCCGGACGCGCCGGAACCGCCCGTCAAGGCGCAGTAACGATCTGGAGAATGTGCGGATGGGGCGGACGTCGTGCCGCCCCATCCTTTGTTCGCGCGGGGTCAAGCCTTGCCCGGCTTGTCGCCTTGCGTCGGGTGCTTGTTGGCGGGCTGGTGGGCGGGCTGGTCGCCCTTGTTGTGCCCCTGCGGGGGGATTTCGCGGATCATGGCGTCGGTTTCGTGCTGGGCCGGCGAGCGTTCGCCGCTGCCGATGTCGGCCTCGTGCATGTGAGGCGGGGCCTCGGCGCCCGGGTCCGGTTTCCGTACATTGGTTCTCATGGCGTGCTCCCTTGCGTTTGCGTTTGCGTTGTCGTGTTGGCGCGATACTAACAGCCCGTGTGGGGCCCCGGCGCGCAATAGGATGGCAGGATGGCCACTTGTGTACGCTGGCGCACATATGTCTTTTGGGAACTTTTTATAATGGATGCATGGCCAACGATCATCGGAGGAGTGAAGCATGAGCACCACGCTGTATAACAGGATTCCGCTGGGCCGCGGTCCGTTGCTGGGCTCGCACAAGATGCATGCCGCGGTGGCGCTCGGCGTGCTGGCGGGAGCCGGGCTCGTCTGGGCCGCCGTACGGGCGCTGCGCTAACGACCAGTTGCCGGGACGGCCCGCCGCCGTTACCATGGCGGGCTTGTTCTCTTGGAAAGTGGTAATGAAGAATCTGAAACTGACGGGCGACGAGTACGATGCGCTCGAATTCATCCGGCGCGGCGCCAGGACCGACCGCGTCAATGCCTGCGTCGGACGCAATGCCAAGCGCCTGTCGGGCCTGAAATTGATCCAGTATGCCAGGGACGGCGGCCTGTCGCTGACGGCACAGGGCACGGAACTGCTGTTCCTGCGCCGCTGCGTGCAGGCGCTGCGCGCGCTCGAGACCGATCCGGCGGCGGCGGTCGACGATGACGTCGTTCAATTCCTCAGCCGCAAATCCCACATCGCCCCGCGCGCGGAAGGCGGGTTCGAATTGACGGCGCGCGGCCGCGAGTCGTTGGCCGACATCGCCGCACAGGAATAACGAATGGTCACGCATGCATCGGGCGGGCACAGGCGCCCACCCCACAGCCTGCGCTAACGTAGGGTGGGCACCCCGTGCCCACCAAGCCTCAATTCGTCCGGCGCCGGTTCGGATAGACGAGCGCCCGCACCGCAATCTCCGCCGGCACGCCCATGGCCGCCAGGAATTCGGCGGCGCGCTGCAAGCCGAGCGTCGGGACCGACGCCACGGCCTGGTTGACGAGGTCGCGCGTACGCATGTCGGTGCGCGGCCGGCGCTCTGCCAGGGTCGTCGTGGCGGAATCGATATTCATTTCAGTCATCATCATACTCGGTAGGTGATATTGCTAAAGAATCACGGAGTATTGTATGAGAACGATATCGATTAGGCCACAGGAAATTGCACAAATTATTGCACTTGGGCCCAGAACTTAAAGCAGATTCTAGTTTTCGAAGGCGACGACCGTCTGCGGCTCGTCTTCCGGGGCCGCCAAACCGCGCCGTTGACGCAGCAATTGCTCGAATTCGTGGGCCGGAAGTGGCTTGGAGAAATAATATCCCTGCATTTCGTCGCAGCCCTGGTGGCGCAGGTAGTCGAGCTGTTCCGCCGTCTCGACCCCTTCCGCGATCACGGACAGGCGCAGGTTGTGCGCCAGCGCGATGATCGAGGCGACGATCGCGGCGTCGTTGGCGTCGTGCGTGATGTCGTTGACGAACGAGCGGTCGATCTTGAGCACGTCGATCGGGAAGCGCGACAGGTAGGAGAAGCTGGAATAACCCGTGCCGAAGTCGTCGATCGACAGATTGATGCCCAGCGACTTCATGCGGTGCAGCAATTCCACGGCCGGCGTGACGTCGCTCATGAACAGGCTTTCCGTCAGCTCCAGCTCCAGGCAGGACGGCTCCAGGCCCGTGTCGTTCAGGACGGCTTCGATGCCCGGCACGAGGTCGGCCGCACTGAACTGGCGCGCCGACAGGTTCACGGCGACGCGCAGCTTGCCGAGCCCGGCATCCTGCCACGCCTTGTTCTGGGCGCAGGCCGCGCGCATCACCCAGGCGCCGATCGGGACGATCAGCCCCGTTTCCTCGGCGATGCCGATGAAGCGCGAAGGCGGCACCATGCCCAGTTCCGGATGCTTCCAGCGGATCAGCGCCTCCATGCCGACGATGCGGCCCGTCTGCAGGTCGACCTGCGGCTGGTAGTGCAGCACGAATTCGTCGCGGTCGAGGGCGTTGCGCAGCGCGCTTTCGATGCGCACGCGCTCCAGCGATTCCTCGTTCATCGCCGGCGTGTAGAACTGGAAGTTGTTGCGGCCCAGTTTTTTGGCGCGGTACATGGCGATGTCCGCGTGCTCGATCAGGTTCTCGGCCGGCGTGCCGTCGCTGGGGAAGGCGGCCACGCCGATGCTGCAGGTGACGAAGAATTCCTTGGTGCCCAGCATGACGGGCTGCGCGACGGAATCCATCACGCGCTGCACGATGTCGGGCGCGAGCGGCTGGTCGGCATGTTCGGACAGGATCACGACGAATTCGTCGCCGGACAGGCGCGCCACCGTGTCCGTGTCGCGCAGCGACGAGCGCAGGCGGGCCGCGACGGTCATCAGGAGGACGTCGCCGGCCTTGTGGCCCATGCTGTCGTTGACGAACTTGAAGCGGTCCAGGTCGATCAGCATCACCCAGACCTGATGGCCGCTGCGGGTCGCGTAGGCGACGGCCTGGCCCAGGCGGTCCTGCAGCAGCGAGCGGTTGGGCAGGCCCGTCAGCACGTCGTGCTGGGCCACGTGGTGCACGCGCTGCTCGGTGACCTTGCGCGCCGTGATGTCGCTGCCCGTGCCGCGGTAGCCCGTGAACGTGCCCGTCTCGTCGAAGATCGGCTGGCCGTTGATGCAGAACCAGCGTTCCTCGCCGTTGTCGTCGACGACGCGGTATTCGAGGTTGCGGAACGGCTCGTGGGCTTCCAGCGTGGCGATGTGGTCGCGGCCGAGTTCCGTCTCCGCCAGCGCGGGCACGTAGTCCCAGCGGCGGCGGCCGAGCACGCGCTCGGTGCCGATGCCGGATTTTTCCGTGAAGTCGCCGGTGACGTGCGTGAAGCGGAATTCCTCGTCCTGTTCCCAGTACCAGTCGGACGACATCGCGACCAGCTGGCGGAAGCGTTGCTCGCTTTCCTGCAGGGCTTTTTCGGTACGCTTGCGCGCGAGGACGTCGTCGATCAGGCGCTGGTTGGTCAGCTTGAGGTCGGCCGTGCGTTCGCGCACCAGTTCCTGCACCTTGCGCGCGCGCTGGCCGGCGGCTTGCACGAAGGCGGTCAGGAGCAGGATCGACAGGATGCCGCCGGCCGCCAGCAGCGTGGAGCCGAGGTGGTCGGCCAGCCATGGCCTGGGCGCGGCGATGGCTTCCACGGTCCAGGACTGGCCGCCGACGGTGAACGTGCTCACGGCGCGGCCCGTGTAACCGGCCGCCATCAGCGCGAACGGCGGCGCGGACGGCGCCGTGTCGTGGCTGGCGTAGACGAGGTGGGCCGGATCGGTGCGGCTGCCGCCGTAGAACCTGAGCTGGATGCTGTGGTCGTCGAGCAGGCCGGCGCGCGCCAGCGCGGCCTTGACGAGCGTCGGGACGGCAATCACCGCCGCGGTGTCGCCCAACAGGTGCCCGCCCTGGGAATACACGGGCATCAGCACTTCGAAGCTCGGCGCGCCCGGTTCCTGGGCGATCCGCAGCACGTCCGTGATGGCGGCGCGGCCGCTCGCCTGCGCGCGCGCGAGGGCGTCCATCACATGGCGGTTGCCGCCGACGTCCAGGCCCAGCGCCGCCTCGTTGCCCTGCATCGGTTCGAGATAGTCGACGACGTAGTAGCGGGCGCGTTCCGGCGCGGGCACCCGCGCGGCGCCGTGCATTTCGCGTAGCACGAGTCCGGGCTGGAATTGGCGCAGGTCGGCTTCGAATGCGGCGCGCTCGCCGCCCTGCACGACGCGGTGGAAGTTGAAGGCGCGGATGTACGGGTTGCGCTGCAGCAGCGGCGTCGTGAAATCGTGGAATTGCGCGCGTGTGACCGGCTGGACGGTGGTGAACAGCTGGTTGGTGACGTTCAGCACTTCGACGGCCTCGTCCATGCCCTGGCGCAGCGCGGCGACGCGCACCTCCGCACCCTGTTCGAACACCAGCGACTTGTTGTCGTATTCGAGACGGCTGACGGCGACCGTCAACACCGCGGTGGCGGCCAGGCCGCCTCCCAGCGTGAGGGTGGCTGCGAGCGTAAGCGAAAACGGCAGTCGGCGACGCGACATCCAGCGATCCTATGTAGAGTGGGTGCTTGCCAATGGCATGAAGTGAGGCGTCAGTTTGTCACAGAAACTCTAGTTTCCGCAAACAAATTGTCACAAGCGGCGGACTACCGGCCTCAGGTGTGGCGGCGTCAAAACAGATCGCGATGCGATCCGGGCAAGGATGAAACTTATGGCAAGCCGATTCAATAACCCGAGACCGAGGCCGCGCCGGCGCCGGAATCCCGCCATGCGCCGCGCGGCGGCGGCGTCCGGCGCATGCGCGGCATACACGATGCGGTTATTGCCGGCGACCTCGTCGAACCAGCAGGTCCGCCCGTCGAAGACGGCGTCCAGCGCGTCCATCACGTCGCGGTAGCGTGGGTCGTACGTGAATACGTTGGCCACGAGCACGCCGCCGGGCCGCAGCGCGCGGCGGCAATCGGCGTAGAACGGGGCGTCGGCCAGGCGCGCGGGCAGGCCGCCGGCGTCGAAGCCGTCCACGAGCAGCACGTCGGCCGCGGCCGGGTGGGCCGCCAGCCAGTCGGCTGCGTCGCCATGGACGACCGCGAAGCGCGCCCCGTCGGGCGGCACGTGGAAGGCGTCGCGCAGCGCGATGACGTCCGCGCGCACTTCGATGACGGTGATATGCGCGTCGGGGAAATGACGGTGGCAAAACTTGGCCAGCGATCCGCCGCCCAGGCCCACCATCACGATCCGGCGCGGCCGCGGCCGGAAGAAGACAAAGCCCATCATCGCGCGCTGGTAGGCGAGCACGAGGGCGTCCGGGCGCGCCACCAGCATCTCGCTCTGGATGTCGCCGGGCGCGAATTCCAGCGTGCGCCGGCCGCGGCGTGTACGTACGAGCGGCGGGGCGGGCGCGGACGGCCGGGACGGATCGTTGTCGGGAGACATGGCCGCAGTATAGATGAAATCGATATCGGCCCAGTCTCGCCGTGGCGTAACTTGTTGCGCACGATGGGTTTCTGATAAGCTGGCCGTTGCAGCCTTAGCGGAGACCTCATGTTCCTGGACCACCCGACCATTACCGCCACCAACAGCCAGACCGAGCCCGACCGCATCGAGCGCCTGGACCGCGTCTATGGCTATGCGATGGCGTTGGCGGACATGGAGGGCAACCCGGCCTTCGTCGAAAAACTGACCCAGATCCACGACCACAAGGGCACCCTGATCGTGTTCTGGCACGAGCCGCCCACCGATGCCGAGCGGGATGTCTGGACGCGCGCCTGGTCCAGCCGGGTCGGCGACGGCACGACCGCGGTCGTGCACGAATTCTGAGGCGCCGATGGATTCCACGACGATGGTCCTCGCGCTGGCACTCGGCAATCTCGCCTTGTGCGCCACCCTGTTTTTCTTCGAACAATCCGTCCATCGCCGGCCCGCGCTGCCGACCTGGAGCTGGTCGCGCCTGTACCAGGCCGCCGGCTGGCTGCTGCTGGCGATCGGCGCCGCGGGCGTCGTGCCGGAAGGGCTCGCGCTGCCGGTCGCGTATGCATTCGTCTTCGTCGGCGTCGCGTGGGAATCGGGCGCGGCGTGGGAACGGGCCGGCCGCCTGCGCTGGCGCCGGATCACGCTCCCCGCGCTGGGACTGGCCCTGGCCGGCTTCCTGCTGTGCTGGCTGATCGACCCGATCGGCCTGCGCGCCCTGGCCGCGTCGCTGATCCTCTCCGCGTTTTACCTGTCGCTCGCGGCGGCGCTGGCGCGCGGCTGGGTGCAAGCGTCGCTGCTGCAGCGCTTCCTGGCGCTGGCCACGACCTTGCTGGCCATCGTCGTCGGCGCGCGCGGCGCCCTCGTGCTGCTGGCACCGGCCGGCTGGGGCTGGATGACCAACGACATGCTGCGCCAGTTCCACTCCGCCGCGCTGTATTTGCTGGCGCTGGTGGGCGGCTTCGGCTGGCTGCTGCTGGGCCGCGAGCGCGAACAGGCCGAGCTGGCGCGCATGGAAATCGTCGACCCGCTCACGGACGTCCCGAACCGGCGCGGCTTCTTCCAGGCCCTGGCCCCGTGGATGGCGCTGGCGCGCCGGCCGGGCCAGCCGACGGCCCTCGTCGTGTTCGACCTCGACCAGTTCAAGCGCATCAACGACGGCTACGGCCACCCGGCCGGCGACGTCGTGATCGCCCACCTGACGGGCACCTGCAAGCGCCAGCTGCGCGACAGCGACCTGCTGGGCCGCCTGGTCGGCGTCGAATTCGCGATCCTGCTGCCGCGCACGAACCTCGACGATGCCGCGATGGTCGCCGAGCGCATGCGCGCCGCGATCGAAGGCGAGCGCGTCAAGACGGAGCGCGCGGTGATCGCCCTGACGGCCAGCTTCGGCGTCACGACGATCCGCCCGGACGACTCTACCGTCACCCTGCTGGCGCGCGCCGACGAGGCATTGCGCGTGGCCAAGAAGGCGGGGCGCAACCGGGTCGAAGTGGCGGCGTCTGCGCTGGAGCCGGCCGAGGAATGAATCCCATCTTTCGCCCAACGCGCGCACGCACGGCCGTGTCCGCTATGGCGCGGGCGTCGCGCATCGCTTATGATGGTACGATCAACGACGCTCCTGTCATCGATCCGTCATCCAGTCCCGCTATCGTGGCGCCGTTTTCGACTTCGGAGTCTGCATGAGCACTTCATCTCCCATTCACGCCGCACTCGTCCTCGGATCGGACAGCTTCCGCCTCCTGGTGGGGACCGTCGAGGACGGTATCCTCCGTCCCCTCGACAGTTTTCACGCGCCGCTGCGCCTCGCCGCCGCGCTGGACGCGCAGGGCTGCCTGAGCCCGGAAGCGATGCATGCCGCGTTCGATTGCCTGCGCGCCATCCGTGACCGGCTGAACGACCACGCCCTGGCCGCCGTGCGCGTCGTCGCCACGTCGACCCTGCGCATGGCCCGCAACAGCCACCTGTTCCTGCCGGCGGCCCAGCAATTGCTCGGGCACCCCGTCCAGGTGCTGTCCGGCGAGGAAGAGGCCGTCCTGACCTATCTCGGCGTGGCCGACGGCGCCGCCGCCGAGACCGAGGTGCGCACCCTGGTGCTGGGCATCGGCGGCGGCTCGACGCAGCTGGCCCTGGGCAGCGGACGCCGCGTGCAGAAAGTGGCGTCGCTGGGCCTGGGCACGTCGCGCCTGGCGCTGACGTTCTTCGGCGGCGGGCGCATCGACGCGGTGTCGTTCGCGGCCGCGATCGCGTCCACGCGCGCCAAGCTGGGCGACGAGGCGCCCGTCTTCGGGGCGGGACGGCGCGACCGCGTGTGCGGCGCGTCCGGCACCATCCACACGCTGGGACGCCTGCTCGCCGACAACGGCCTGGGCGGCCCCATCGACCGGTCGCGCCTCGAGACGCTGGCCGCCCGCGCGCTCGAGCAGGGCGGCGGCGGCGCACCGCTGGCGGGCCTCGGCCACCTGCGCCTGCGCGACGTGACGGCCGCGCTGGCCATCCTGCTGGGCCTCATGGAAGAGTTGGAGATCGGCGAGCTGGAGGTGCCCGAGAGCGGCCTGCGCGCCGGCGTGCTGGCCGAGTTGCGCCACGGCCGCGCAGCCCTCGCGGCTTGATCGGGGGCGTGACCATTGGTGGCAAGGTCTGGCATACTGTTGTCTGTTTTTAATCATTCTTGCCGCCGTTGCCATACCGTCCCATGCCGCGCTTCCTCCGCTATGGATTGCTCGCCTGCTGCCTCGGCGCCGCCGTGCCGTCGTTCGCGGCCGGCCCGGCTGCCATCCCGCTGTGCTTCGAACGCCAGGAAGTGCTGCCGTGGCGTACGCTGGACAACGGCGGCCTGAATTTCGAGCTGCTGGGCGAAGTCGCGCGGCGCCTGGGCGTCGTGTTCGACTACCAGAGCATGCCGTGGAAGCGCTGCCTCGCCCAGGTCAAGGCGAATCAGGTCAGCGGCGCGTTCGCCGTCAGCTTCAGCCGCGAACGGCTGGTGCTGGGCGCGTATCCCGGCGTCCACGGCGACCAGGGCCAGGCCGATCCCGCCCGGCGCATGCACGTCGACCGCTACGTGCTCGTGCGGCGCCAGGGCACGCGCGTCGACTGGGACGGCAAGCGCTTCGCCAACGTCGACGGCCGCATCGGCTTCCAGCTCGGGTATTCCGTGGGCGACTTCCTGCGCGCGCAGAACGTGCCCGTGGACGAGGGCAGCCAGAAGGCCGATGAGCTGGTGCAGAAGCTGCTGGCCGGCCGCCTCGTGGCCGCGGCCCTCGGCGGCGGCGACGCGGTGCGCATCATGCATACGCCGCTGGCGCGCCAGATCGAAGTGCTGCCCGTGCCGCTGATCGAAAAGCCGTACTACCTGGTGCTGTCGCACGCGTTCGTCGCCCGGCATCCGGAGTTGGCGGAGCGCATCTGGAAGACGATCGAAGAGGTGCGCACGAGCCCCGCCTACCGCAAGCGCGAGCACGAGCTGGCCGGCCAGCCTGGAGGCGCCCATTAATCCTTCACCGTCCACCGGCAGGCGCTCGCGGAGCCTGGTGCGCGGCCTCGTCGACAGCTGGCGCCAGAACATCGTGTTCCGGCTCGGCGCCGGCATCGTGCTGGCTGTGGCGCTGTCGACCTCCGCGTACACCACGTGGGTGATGCATTCGCTGCGCCGCGAGGCCGGCGCGCGCCTGTCGGAACGGGTCGAGCGCCAGGCGATGGTCGTGTCGCACGCGCTGGCGCGGCCGCTGTTCGACATCAACAGCGCGGCCGTGTCGTCGGTCGTCGACGCCCTCGGCGGCACGCCGGAAGTGCTGACCTTGCGCGTGCTGGCGCCGAACGGCACCGTGCTCGCGGCGCTCGGCGCCGGCGCGAGCGAGGAGGGCGCCGAACGCGTCCAGCAAAAAGTCGTGTACCACGACGGCAACCGCGACTACCTCGTCGGCTCGATCGACCTGGCGATCTCGCGCCGCCAGATCGACGCCGACCTGCGGCGCCAGATCATCCAGACCGTGCTGGGCAACCTGATCCTGACGCTGACCATCACCTTGTGCGTCCTGCTGATCGGCCGGCGCATGACGCAGCCGTTCGCCGACATCCAGGAAGCGCTGGAAAAGCTGGCGCGCGGCGAGACGGACATCCACCTGTCCGGCATCGGCCGGCGCGACCAGATCGGGCGCCTGTCGTCCGCCGTGCGCAGCTTCCGCGACACGTTGAACCGCCTGCGCCGCGCCGAGAAGGTGACGAACGGCCTGCTGCGCGAAAAGAGCGTGATCGAGCAGCAGCTGCGCGACCTGAACGAAGACCTCGAACAAAAGATCGCCGCGCGCACGCGCGAGCTGGTCGACTCCATCCGCGTGGCGCAGGCCAGCCAGGCCAAGCTGCAGGCGATCGTCGACACGGCGCTGGACGCCGTCGTGCGCATGGACCGCCAGGGCCGCATCGTCGGCTGGAACGCCCAGGCCGAAAAGATCTTCGGCTGGAAGGGCGAGGAAGTGCTGGGCCGCGACCTCTCCGAATGCATCGTCCCCGAGCGCCACCGCGCGGCGCACCGCAACGGCCTGGCGCGCTACGAAAAGAGCGGCGTGGGCGGGGTGCTGGACAGCCGCATCGAGACGTACGCGCTGCGCCGCGACGGCGTCGAATTCCCGATCGAGCTGGCCATCACGCGCGTGCAGCTGGCCGCCAGCGACGACTACGAATTCTGCTCGTTCATCCGCGACATCTCGGAACGGCGCGAGCGCGAACAGTCGCTCGTCGCCGCCAACGTGCGCGCGGAGGCGGCGAACGTCGCCAAGTCCGAATTCCTCGCCAACATGAGCCACGAGATCCGCACGCCGATGAGCGCGATCATCGGCATGGCCTATCTCGCGCTGCGCACGGAACTGTCGCCCAAGCAGCAGGACTACGTGGGCAAGATCCACCGCGCCGCGCTGTCCCTGCTGGGGATCATCAACGACATCCTCGATTTTTCCAAGATCGAGGCGGGCAAGCTGGACGTCGAGCACATCCCGTTCTGCCTGGACGACGTGCTCGCGAACGTGGCCAGCGTGACGAGCCAGAAGGCGGCCGACAAGCACCTCGAATACCTGTTCCACGTGCCGCACGCGATCCCGCGCATGCTCGTGGGCGACCCGCTGCGCCTGGGCCAGGTCCTCATCAACCTCGTCAACAACGCGGTGAAGTTCACGCCGGCCGGCGAGCTGGAACTGTCGTGCATGCGGCTGGACGAACCGGGCACGGACCGGTTCCGCAACGACGTCGCCACGCTGCGCTTCGCCGTGCGCGACACGGGCATCGGCATGAATGACCAGCAGCAGGGCAAGCTGTTCCGCGCGTTCAGCCAGGCCAACGGCAGCACGACGCGCGAATACGGCGGCACGGGCCTCGGCCTGTCGATCTCGCAGCAGCTGGTGGGCCTGATGGGCGGGCGCATCGTCGTCGAGAGCAGCCCGGGCAAAGGGTCGACGTTCCGGTTCGACCTCGAGTTTCCGCTGTCCGGAGAGCCGGAGCGGGTGGCCGTCGCGCCGCCGGAGCTGGACGGCGCGCGCCTGCTGCTCGTCGACGACAGCGACGTGGCGCGCGAGATCATGAGCGAGGCGCTGCAGGCGCTGCCGCTGCGCGTCGACGTGGCGGCCAGCGGCGCCGAGGCGGAAAGCGCCTTGCTCGCCGCCGATGCGGCGGGCGACCCTTACAGCGTCGTGCTGACGGACTGGCAGATGCCGGGCATGAACGGCATCGAGCTGGCGCGCCGCATCGCCGGCAATCCCGCGCTGCGCCGGCCGCCGTCGACCGTGCTCGTGACGGCGTTCGGCCGCGAGGAAGTGCAGAAAGAGGCGGAAGCCGCGGGCATCCGCGGCTTCCTGTGCAAGCCGATCGGCCAGTCGGCGCTCGTCGACACGCTCGTCGCGCTGTTCGCCGCGCCGCGCGCTTCCCATGCCCACCATCGCCGCAGCGGCAAGTTCGGCGCGGCGGACGGCTTCGTCGCGCGCGTGCTGGTCGTCGAGGACAACCAGGTCAACCAGCAGATCGCGCTGGAGCTGCTGCAGGCCAGGCACATCGACGTGGCCGTCGCCGCCAACGGCCGCGAGGCGCTGGACATGCTGTACGAAGGCGGGCCGCAGGCCTACGACCTCGTGCTGATGGACCTGGAGATGCCGCAGCTGGACGGCCACGCGGCCACGGTCGAACTGCGCCGGGACGCGCGCTTCGACAAGCTGCCGATCGTCGCCATGACGGCGCATGCGCTGGCCGAGATCCGCGAACGCTGCCTGCGCGAGGGCATGCAGGACTACATCACCAAACCCGTCGAGCCGGAGAAGCTGTACGCCACGCTGGCGCGCTGGATCGGCCAGGCCGTGCCGCCGCCGCTGCCGGCGGGCGGCGGCGTCCCGGCCGGGCCCACGCTGCCGGGATTGTCGAACCTGTCCGGCATCGACTCCGCGTACGGCCTGCGCCACGTGGCGGACAACGTGCCGCTGTACGTGCAGTTGCTCGACCGCTTCCGCGCCACCCAGCGCGACGCCGGCGCCCGCATCCGCGCCGACTACGAGGCGCGGCGCCTGCGCCAGGCGGCCGCGCGCGCGCACCTGCTCCGCGGCGTGGCCGGCAACATCGGCGCGCGCGAGCTGCAGACGCTGGCGCAGTCGGTGGAAGAGGGGCTGGCGCTGGCCGCGCCCGACCACGGGCGCCTCGCGGCCGGCGTGCGCGCGCTGGAGGCCGCCGTGGACGCGACGATGGCATCGCTCGACCGTTACTTCGCCCGCGCCGCCGCCGCGCCGCCCGAACCCGCCCCGGCGCCCCCGTCTTGCGACACGGACGGCAGCGCGCTCGCAGCCGCCGCCCAGCTCGACCAGCTGCTGGCCGAGTACTCGGGCGACGCCCTGGATTATTTCGAGACGGTGCGCGCCCTGCTGGCCGGGATCCTCGACGGCGAGCGCATGGCGCGCCTGGAGCAGCACCTGTCCCGTTACGAATTCGAAGAGGCGCGCCGGCAGTTGCCGGACAGCGCTGCCGCAACCCGCCCCGATACCGCGGAAACCCGATGAATACTGCACCCACCGGACACCCCGGCAACAAGGACAAGCCGACGATCCTGATCGTCGACGACACGCCCGACAACATCATGTTGTTGTCGCGCCTGCTCAAGGACCGCTACAACACCAAGGTCGCCAACAACGGCACCCTGGCGCTGCAGATCGCGCACGGCACGCCCGGCCTGGACCTGATCCTGCTCGACGTGATGATGCCCGGCCTGGACGGCTATGAAACGTGCCGCCAGCTGAAAGCCGATCCCGTCACGGCCGACATCCCCGTGATCTTCCTGACGGCGAAGAGCCAGGTCGAGGACGAAGCGATGGGCCTGTCGCTGGGCGCCGTCGACTACATCGCCAAGCCGATCAGCCCCCCGATCCTGTTCGCCCGCGTGGCCACGCAACTGACCCTGCTGGACGCGCGGCGCCAGCTGCAGGCGCACAACGAGAACCTGGAACAGCTCGTGCGCGACCGCACGGCGCAGCTGGCGCTGATGCAGGAAGCGATCATCATGGCGATGGGGACGCTGGCCGAGAGGCGCGACACGGCGGCCATGGCGAAAGGCGACCATCACATCCGCCGCACCCAGCACTACGTGCGCGCGCTGGCGCAGCACCTGCGGCATCACCCGCGCTTCGCGGCCGAGCTCACCGACGAGAACATCGAGCTCCTGTACCGCTCCGTGCCGCTGCACGACATCGGCAAGGTGGGCATCCCCGACCGTATCCTGCAGAAGCCGGGCGTGCTCGATCGCGAGGAGTTCGAGGTCATGAAGCTGCACGCCGTGTACGGGCGCGACACCATCATGCTCGTCGAAAAACACATCGGCGGCACCAACGGCTTCCTCATGTTCGCGCGCGAGATCGCCCACTCGCACCAGGAAAAATGGGACGGCTCGGGCTACCCGGACCGGCTGGCGGGCGAGCAGATCCCGCTGTCGGCCCGGCTGATGGCCGTGGCCGACGTGTACGACGCGCTGATCTCGCGCCGCGTGTACAAGCCCGCGTTCACGCACCAGCAGGCGCTGGACGTGATGCGCAAGGGGCGCGGCACGCATTTCGATCCGGACGTGCTCGACGCGTTCTTCGAGATCGAAGGCCGCTTCGCCGCCATCGCCGAGGAATTCCGCGACCTCGACACCTGATCCGGCACGCGCTCTTCCGCATTCCGGCTAAATGATATATATTGTTTGGCTTGTTTGAAGAAGGAGGTCCCGATGGCGAGGACGACGGCGACCAGGGCGGTCGCGAAAACGGCTGCGAAGGTGGCCGCGAAGGTGGCTGCGAAGGTGACCGTGAAACCGGCGGCGAAGAAGGCCGCATCGGCAAAGGCGCCCGCGAAAGCGGCCGCGGCGAAGAAGGCGGCCGCGCCGGCGCAGGCGGTGCGTACGAAGGCGGCCACGCCGGCCAAGGTGGCCCGGGACGCGGCCCGCGCCATCGCCGCACCCGCGAAATCCGCACGCGCGAAGCCCGCACCCACACTCGCACCCGCGGCGCCGTCCGCGCGCCCGCGCCTCGTGCGCGACAGCTTCACGATGCCCGAGCAGGAATACGCGGTGCTCGGCGCCGTCAAGCAGGCCTGCCTCAAGGCCGGCTTCGAAGTCAAGAAGAGCGAGCTGCTGCGCATCGGCGTGGCGCTGCTCGGCCAGCTCGACATGGCGTCGCTGCGCGCCGTGCTGGGCAGCCTGCCCCAGCTCAAGACCGGCCGCCCGCCGGGCGAGTGAGGCCGGCGCCGGTTCAATGATGGGTCGGCGACGGGGGCTGCGTGCGCGCTTCCGCCGTCAATTCCTTGAGTTCGCGGATCGGGATATTCGATTTTTCATGCATCCGCAGCAGGATCGTGGCGCCGACGTTCAGCTTGCGGTGCCGGATCTTGCTGATGATGGGCGGCTGTACCTCCAGGACGCGGCACAGTTCCGCGTCGTTCTTCAGCTGCATCCGCTGGATCAATGTGTCGAGCAATTTGTTCGGGACAAAACTCGACGGCTCCATGGCCCGGGCGCGATGCATCGCCTCGAGCAACTCTTGTTTTTTCTGCCGTACGCTCATGAATTCCTCCTGAGGGGTGGATATTCAAGACAGATCGATTGTTTTGGAGAGTTGCAGACCCGCTCGGTCGACGTCTCGACCGCACGGAATCCTGCCCGACCGTATTCGTATTGCTGACTTATGCCTGGTGGGTTTGTTGGAATGCTACTACGGAGTTGACAAATCCGACGCACTGTTCATGACTAAAACACTATAACGGGCGTCTTCCCTCCAGGAAATTACGTTAATTTCAGACCGGAGCGCGTCAATACGAGGGTGCGGTCGGCCATGGCGGCCGCAGCGTGGGAGTGCGTGACCATGATGGCCCCGGCGCCGCTCGCCTTGATCTCCGCGCGCAGCAGGCGCAGGATGCCGTCGGCCGTGTCGGGGTCGAGGTTGCCGGTCGGCTCGTCCGCCAGCAGCAGGGCGGGGCGGTGCACGAGGGCGCGCGCGATGGCCACCCGCTGCAATTCGCCGCCCGACAACTGGCGCGGGAAGTCGGCGCCGCGGCCGTCCAGGCCGACGGCGTCCAGCATCTGCGCGGCGCGGGCCGGGTCGGGGCGGCCGTTCAGCAGCAACGGCAGCGCCACGTTCTGGGCCAACGTCAGGTGCGGCAACACGTGGAAGGCCTGGAAAATGAACCCCATGCGCGTGCGCCGCAGCCGCGTGGCGGCATCGTCGTCGAGCGCCGACATGGGCGTACCGTCGACCCTGACCTCGCCGCCGTCCGGCGCGTCGAGCCCGGCGACCAGGTTCAGCAAGGTCGACTTGCCGACTCCCGATTCGCCCATGACCGCGACGAACTCCCCCTGCTCGAAGCGATGCGAGAGCGCGGCCAGCACGGTGCGGCCGCCATAGGACTTGCTGAGGTTGACGAGTTCGAGCATGGCACGCCGATTGACAAAACCGCTACTCTAGCACGCACCCCAAATTCGGGGTCAGAGCACAATTTTTTGAAAATTCGGGGTCAGAGCACATTTCGGCGACATTGCGCCTGGTCCAGTCAGCTCTCTGGCGCCAGAGGCGGATGGTCGATCGGCGACGCCCGGCAGGCTGCGTACAGGCAATTTTTCAGTGGCTGAAAAAATATGCTCTGACCCCGAATCAGGCGAAAAAAATGCTCTGACCCCGAATTTGGGCAACAGGTGGCGGGTGCGGCACTGGTGAGATGGTCGCGCGTGCGGAATCCTGGAATCGCGTATCATGGCCGGAACGGCAACATTTCGCCGGCCGCGCGGTGCGGCCGCACCACCGAGGACATCCGATGCTGAATGCCACGTCGCCCGCAGTGCCCGCAGTAAACGATGGATTGCACGTACCCGCCGAACTGGACGCCAGCCTGCGCATGCGCCAGGCCTGCATCTCCCCCAAATTCCTGTACGACCCGCTCGGTTCCAAGCTGTTCGAGGCGATCTGCGAATTGCCCGAGTACTATCCCACGCGGACGGAAGCCGCCATCTTCGACCTGCACGGCGCCGAGATCGCGCGCACGGTCGGCACCGGCGCCACGCTGATCGACCTGGGCGCCGGCAATTGCGCCAAGGCGGCGCGCCTGTTTCCGCTGCTGCAGCCGCGCCAGTACGTCCCCGTCGACATCTCGGCCGAGTTCCTGCACGACGCCGTCGAACGCCTGCGCCAGCGCTTCCGCCACATCGACATGCTGCCGCTGGGGCTCGATTTCTCGGCGCGCCTCGACCTGCCCGACCGCGTGCGCGCGGAACGCCAGCTGTTCTTCTATCCCGGTTCGTCGATCGGCAATTTCGCGCCTCATGAAGCGCTCGATTTCCTGCAGCGCGTGCACGCGCAGTGCGGGCGCGACGGCGGCCTGTTGATCGGCATCGACCTCGCCAAGGACCACGCCGTGCTGGACGCCGCCTACGACGACGCGCTCGGCGTGACGGCCGCGTTCAACCTCAACGTGCTGCGCCACGTGAACCGCCTGCTGGACGCCGACTTCGACATCCGCAAGTGGCGCCACCGCGGCTTCTACAACCCGGCCGAGGGCCGCGTCGAGATGCACCTGGAAGCGCAGGCGGCGCAGCAGGTGACGTGGCGCGGCGGCAGCCGCCGGTTCGCGGCCGGCGAATGGATCCACACCGAGAACAGCTATAAATACCGCCAGAGCGACGCCGTCGGCCTGCTCGGCCAGGCCGGCTTCGCGTCCACGCGCGTGTGGACGGATCCCAGGCAGTGGTTCGCCGTGATCTATGCGCGCGCACTGTCGCACTGAAGGAGTGGCCATGGGCGCTTCCGAACACCACCTGTCCACCGCGTTCGAACACGTGCGGCAACGTTCGCTGCACCTGGCCGAACCGCTGACGCCGGAGGATTGCGCGGCGCAGTCGATGCCCGACGCGAGTCCCGTCAAATGGCATCTCGCGCACACGACGTGGTTCTTCGAGACCTTCATCCTGGAATCGCGCGAGCCGGGCTTCCGGCCCCACGATCCCGCCTTCCGCGTGCTGTTCAACTCGTACTACAACGGCGTCGGCGCGAAGCATCCGCGCGCGCAGCGGGGCCTGTTGACGCGCCCCGCGCTGGCCGAGGTGCTGGCCTACCGCACCGCCGTCGACGCCCGCGTGCTGCGCCTGCTCGCCACGGCGCCGGGCGACGGCGAACTGGCAGCGCTGGTGGAGCTGGGCCTGCAGCACGAGCAGCAGCACCAGGAACTGATCCTCACGGACGTCAAGCACCTGCTGTCGAGGAATCCGCTGTATCCGGCCTATATCGATTCGCCATTGCCCGCATCCGGCCCCGTCGAGCCGCTCGCGTGGATCGACTTCGACGGCGGCCTCGCCGAGATCGGCCACGACGGCACGGGCTTCGCCTTCGACAACGAAAGCCCGCGCCACCACCAGTACCTGAATCCGTTCGCGCTCGCGTCGCGCCTCGTGACGAACGGCGAATACCTCGAATTCGTCGAGGCGGGCGGCTACCGCGATCCGGCGCTGTGGCTGTCCGACGGCTGGGACCTGGTCGCCAACGGCATGATCGCCGCGCCGCTGTACTGGGTCGACGACGACGGACGCCGGCGCGAATTCACGCTGCACGGCCTGCAGGCGCTGGACCCGGCGCGGCCCGTCACGCACGTCTCGCTGTACGAGGCCGACGCGTACGCGCGCTGGCGCGGCGCGCGGCTGCCGACGGAGGCCGAGTGGGAATTCGCGGCGCGCGACGCGGCCCTGACGTGCGGCGACCTGCACCCGCGCGCGGCCGGCAGCCCGGGCCTCGCGCAGATGTTCGGCGAATGCTGGCAGTGGACCGCGAGCAGCTATGCGCCGTATCCGGGCTTCGTCCCGGCGGCGGGCGCGATCGGCGAATACAACGGCAAGTTCATGGTCAACCAGTACGTGCTGCGCGGCTCGTCGTGCGCCACGCCGCACGGCCATGCGCGGACCACGTACCGCAACTTCTTCCCGGCGGGCGCGCGCTGGCAGTTCACCGGCATCAGGCTGGCGCGATGAAGCCGGCGCGCGGCCTGCGCCTGCGCGTGCTGAACCGGCGCGCGAACGCGTGGATCCTCGCGCATCCGCTCGATTTCGTCCTGCAATGCGTGCGCGCGTTCCGCGCCAACCAGGGCCTGCTGCTGGCGGGCGCCGTGGCGTATTACGCGCTGCTGTCGATCGTGCCGTTCCTGATGCTGGTCGTCGTCGTGCTGTCGCACTTCATCGACCAGGTCGACCTGCTGCTCACCCTGCGCCGCTACCTGGAGCTGATCGTGCCGGGCCAGTCCGGCCCGATGGTGGAGGAGGTCGCGCACTTCCTGGACAACCGCGACCTGATCACCTGGGTGCTCGGCTTCACGATGCTGTTCTTCAGCTCACTCGCGTTCACGGTGCTGGAAAACGCGATGAGCGTGATCTTCGTGCACCGCGTGGCCGTGCGGCGCCGCCACTTCCTCGTGTCGGCCGTGCTCCCGTACTGCTACATCATCGCGCTGGGCTTCGGCGTGATGATCGTGACGCTCGTCGCCGGGACCTTGCAGGTGATCGGCTCCGAGAGCGTCGAATTGTTCGGCCACACGTGGTCGCTGAACGGGGTGTCGGGGGCCCTGCTGTACCTGCTCGGGCTCGCGGGCGAGATCCTCGTGCTGACGTCGATCTATCTCGTGATGCCGGTCGGGCGGCTGTCGCTGTCGCATGCGCTCGTGGGCGGCGTGACGGCGGCGCTGCTGTGGGAAATCGCGCGGCACGTGCTCGTGTGGTATTTCACCACGCTGTCCAAGGTGAACGTCGTGTATGGCTCGATGAGCACCGCGATCGTCGTCATGTTCAGCCTCGAGATCGCGGCCAGCCTGCTGTTGTTCGGCGCCCAGGTGATCGCGGAATACGAGCGCGTGGGGCAGAAGGGGCACGGCGCCGAACCGCGGCCGTTGCATACGGCGCCGTGAAAAGAACGACGGCGCGGCCGGCCCGCAGGGGCCCGCCGCGCCGTCGGCGCGTAACGTGTGACGATCAGGCCGCGCGCTGCTGCGCCTGTTCCGCGGAGAGGGCCAGCTGGCGGTTCACGGCGGACAGCACGGCCTTGAACGACGCGGTCACGATATTGCTGTCGACGGCGGCGCCGAACAAGGTCGGGCCGTTCGCGAGGCGCAGCTCGACGTAGCAGGCGGCGCGCGCATCGGCGCCCGAACCGATCGAGTGCTCGTGGTAGTCCATCAGGCGGATGTCCAGGCCGAGCGCGTTGACGAAGGCGTCGATCGGGCCGTTGCCGCCGCCGTGGCGCGCTTCCGTCACGCGGTTGTGCTGCACGGTCGTGTCGATCTGCACGCGCTCCGCGCCTTCGCTGTTCTCGACGAGGCGGTGCGAGACGTAGCGGTAGGCCGCGTCACCCTGCTCGAAGTATTCGCGCGAGAACAGGGCGTGGATGTCGCTCGCCGCCACTTCGCGGCCGGTGGCGTCGGCGTGCTTCTGCACGACGCGCGAGAACTCGATCTGCAGGCGGCGCGGCAGTTCGAGGCCGTATTCCTGCTCGAGCAGGTAGGCCATGCCGCCCTTGCCGGACTGGCTGTTCACGCGGATCACGGCGTCGTAGCTGCGGCCCAGGTCGGCCGGGTCGATCGGCAGGTACGGCACTTCCCAGATCGCGTCCGCCTGCTGCTTGGCGAAGCCCTTCTTGATCGCGTCCTGGTGCGAGCCGGAGAACGCGGTGAACACGAGGTCGCCGACGTACGGGTGGCGCGGGTGCACGGGGAGCTGGTTGCATTCCTCGACCAGCTGGCGGACGCTGTCGATGTCCGAGAAGTCCAGGCCCGGGTGCACGCCCTGCGTGTAGAGGTTCAGCGCCAGCGTGACCAGGTCGACGTTGCCGGTGCGTTCGCCGTTGCCGAACAGGCAGCCTTCGACGCGGTCGGCGCCGGCCATCACGGCCAGCTCGGCGGCGGCGACGGCCGTGCCGCGGTCATTGTGCGGGTGCACGCTGATGACGAGATGTTCGCGCTGCTTCAGGTTGCGGCACATCCATTCGATCTGGTCGGCGTACACGTTCGGCGTGGCCGCTTCCACGGTCGACGGCAGGTTGACGATCACTTTGTTGTCGGCGCTCGGCTGCCACACGTCGACGACGGCGTCGACGATGCGCTTGGAAAAATCCAGTTCCGTCGTCGAGAACGACTCCGGCGAATACTCGAGGCCCCATTTCGTTTCGGGATGCTGGGCCACCAGTTCCTTGATCAGCTTCGTGCCGTTGACGGCGATCTGCAGGATCTCGTCCTGGTTCATGCCGAACACGACGCGGCGGAACACGGGGGCGACGGAGTTGTAGACGTGGACGATGGCCTGCTTGGCGCCCACGCAAGATGCGACGGTGCGGCGGATCAGCTCATCGCGCGCCTGCGTCAGGACGATGATGGTGACGTCGTCCGGAATGCGCTTTTCCTCGACCAGCATGCGCACGAAGTCGAAGTCCGTCTGCGACGCCGACGGGAAGCCCACCTCGATTTCCTTCACGCCGATCTGCACGAGCTTTTCGAAGAAGCGCAGTTTCTTTTCCGGGCTCATCGGCTCGATCAGCGCCTGGTTGCCGTCGCGCAAGTCGGTGCTCATCCAGACCGGCGGCTTGTCGATGATGCGGTTCGGCCACTGGCGATCGGCCAACGGGACGGCGGGGAAGGGGCGGTATTTGGCGGCGGGATTGGTCAACATGGCGCTAGCTCCTGAGTTCTAAATGCTGGTGAATGTGTCGTTTCGATCGTTGTGGCGGGGGCTGCCGGACGGGCCACTGGACGCTAGGCCCGGCAACCGATCGGTAGTGTTGGCAGCGAACGAAAACCCACACGCGCGCCGGCAGACAGCAGGAAGGCTCCGGCGAAAATAATGGACAACGTGGATGAGGTAGTGGCAAACATCGGTACAACTTTCCTTGGGCTACGAATCCGGCAATGGCCGGGCGGGACAGCGGCGATTTACGCGCGTAGTAGCAGGGCTGCCAGCGTTAGCGCGCCGGCAAGCGATAGGGAAGTCGACAGAGGCAGAGGGGAGAACATTTCTCCACTCTAAGTGAATTTTGTTCGGTGTGTCAAGCGTTTCGTGTGTTGTCGTTTGGTTACCACGGTCGGGCCCGCTTTTCGACAAGCGGTTTTTGCGAATAATCAATTTTCCCGGTGCAGCGAGATGGCACAGTACGCGCTTCATTGCGCGACGGAGGCGGCCATGCCCGTACTGAAAGGTCTGGATACGACGATCGAATTGACGCGCCACGCCGAGGCGCTCAAGGCGCAGGGCTACGATTTCGCGCTACGCTACTACAGCCACAACGCGGCCAAGAACCTGTCGCTGGGCGAGGCGCGGGCGCTGTCGCAGGCGGGACTCGCCATCGGCGCCGTGTGGGAGACGAGCGGCACCCGCGCCGGCTTCTTCACCCGCGCCCAGGGCCTTGCGGACGGCGCGGCGGCGTTCCGGATGGCGCGCGACGTCATTGGCCAGCCGTTCGGCTCCGTCATCTATTTCGCCGTCGACTACGATCCCACGCAGGCCGATCTCGATGGTGCGGTCGGCAATTACTTCACGGGCGTGCACGCCGCGCTGTACGTGGCGGCGGAAGGCCAGCCGTCGTACCGGGTGGGCGTGTACGGCTCGGGCCTGTGCTGCGGCACGCTGATTGAAAGCGGCGCGGCGAGCCTGTCGTGGCTGTCGCAATCGACCGCGTTCGCCGGCTCGCGCCAGTACGCGGAACAGCAGCGCTACGACATCATCCAGCTGCTGCCCGCGCGCATCGTCGGCGCGGACGGGATCGTGCTGGACATCGATCCGGACGCCACGCATCCGGACCGCGACGGCGGCCTGTTCACCGTCTAGTTCACCGTTCAGCCGACGACGACGCGCGGCGCACCGGCTTCCATCGAACCGATGACGGCCGCGTCGCCGAAGCCTTCGCGGCGGAACAGCGCCAGCACCTCGTCGACGCTGCCCGGATCGCACGACACGAGCAGGCCGCCGGACGTCTGCGGGTCCGTCAGCAGCACGCGCTGTGTGTCCGTGATGGCGTCGCCGAGCACCACGTCGTGGCCGTACGCATCCCAGTTGCGGCCGGACGCGCCCGTGAAGTAGCCGGCGTGGGCCAGCGCCTCGACACCCGGCAGCAGCGGGATCCGCGCCATGTCGAGCTGCGCCGTCAGCTGCGCGCCGCGTGCCAGTTCGAGCAGATGGCCCAACAGGCCGAAGCCCGTGACGTCCGTCAGCGCGTGCACGCCGGCCAGTTCCGACAGCGCCTTGCCCGGCTTGTTCAGCTTCGTCGTGTTCGCGACCATCGCCGCATAGCCGTCCGCATCCAGCTGGTCTTTCTTGAGCGCGGCCGACAGCACGCCCACGCCCAGCGGCTTGCCGAGGACGAGCACGTCGCCCGCGCGCGCGTCGGCATTGCGCTTGACCTTGGACGGATGCACGAGGCCCATGACGACGAGGCCGTAGATGGGCTCCACCGAATCGATCGTGTGGCCGCCCGCGATCGGGATGCCCGCTTCCGCGCAGATGGATTCGCCGCCCTGGATGATCTTGCCGATGGTCTCCAGCGGCAGCTTGTTGATCGGCATGCCGACGAGGGCCAGCGCCATGATCGGCGTGCCGCCCATCGCGTACACGTCCGAGATCGCGTTGGTGGCGGCGATGCGGCCGAAGTCGAACGGATCGTCGACGATCGGCATGAAGAAGTCGGTCGTCGCGATCAGCGCCTGCTCGTCGTTCAGCTTGTAGACGGCGGCGTCGTCCGCGGTCTCGATGCCGACCATGAGCTCTTTCGGCACGGGAAAGCCGCTCGATTTTTTCAGGATCTCGGACAGCACGCCGGGCGCGATCTTGCAGCCGCAGCCGCCGCCGTGGGAGAACGAGGTCAGTTTGATGGGTTGGTCGGCGGATGTGTTCATACGGTGCTCAATGGTGTTTGCGTTCGTCGGAAAGAAGATTATCCACCAACTCCAGCAGGCGCGCTCGTTCGGCCGCCGGCGCGAAGAGGCGGGCGCGGGCCGCGCACTGGCGGCGCAGGCGGTCGACGAAGCGCGCATCGTCCACGCTCCGTTCGATGAGACTGGCCAGCGCCTGCGCGTCGCCGGGCGCAAAGAAGCCGGCATAGTCCTCGCCCAGCATGCCGATATTGCCCGGGATGCGCGACGCCAGCACGGGCACGCCGCTCGTCACCGCTTCGATGATCACGTTCGCGCCGCCCTCCATGCGCGAGGCGATGACCATCGCGTGGCAGCGCCGCAGCCGGCGCCGCGTCGCCATGTGGGGCAGGGCGCCGAGCCAGCGGTAGGCCGGGGCGGCGGCCTCGGTGTCGCGCGCGCGGCGGCCGAGGTCCGCGTCCAGCGCGGCGCCGATGTGCAGCAGGCGCACGCCGGGCGTGCGCACGAGTCTGGCCGCGTCCATGAACGTTTGCGGGTCCTTTTCGGCGCGCAGGTGGCCGATCATGACGACGTCGAGCGGCGCATTGCGGCGCGGCCGGGCGGGCGCGAGGCGCGGCGCGGATTGGTAGATCACGCGGGCCTTGGAACGCACCGCTGCCGGGAGTTCGTCCAGGCCGCGCGGCTGCAGCACCACCAGCGCCCGCGCGCGGTCGAGCGAGGCGCGGGCGGCGGCGTCTTCGTGGATGTCGCGGTAGAGGTCGGTGCCGGTCAGGACGAGCAGCGCCGGCCGGTCCGGATGGGCGTGGGCAAAGGCCGCCAGCGCGGCGGCGGAGCGGCGCGCGTGCAGCGCGATCAGCAGGTCCGGCACGTCGTCATTCGGTTGCCAGCCCGGGCCGATCGTGACGCGATAGTCGCGCGCGAGGTGACGCCGCCAGCGGCTGGCCGTCTGCCAGTTGCCGTTGTTTTCGCGGGCGGATGCGGGGCTGACGATGTGGATGTGGGCAGCGGCCATGCGGGTCGAAATGGGCGTCGGAGCGGGAGTCGGAATTGGTCGTACAATGATGCATGACCGTCAATCAAGCATCGTTCCGCCACGCGGGACCCCGGGAACTGGCCGCCGCGCTGCAGGATGCGCGGCATTATACGCTCGCGCTGTTCGAAGCCCTCGCCATCGCCGGCTACGACGACGCGGCGCGCGTGCCGCGCCTGCCCATCGTGAATCCGCCGTTGTGGGAGCTGGGTCATACGGCCTGGTTCGCCGAGTGGTTCGTGCTGCGCGGCGCGCTGGACAGCCGGCCCGGCGCCGCGAGCGGCCACTCGCTGCTGGCGCGCGGCGACGACTGGTTCGATTCCGGCACGGTCCCGCACGCGGCCCGCTGGACGCTCGACCTGCCGCCGCCGGGCGCCGTCAAGACCTATTGCCACGAAGTCCTCGACCGCATCCTCGACCGCCTCGCGCACGAGGCCGACGACGACGCGGCGCTGTACCCGTATCGCCTGGCGCTGGCGCACGAGGACATGCATGGCGAGGCGTTCATGTATACCCTGCAGACGCTGCAGTCGCGCGACGCCCCCGCGCCGACGGGGTCGCTGGCGCCGCGGGCGCAGTCGGTGGTTGCCGGCGGCGCGGGCGAGATCGCGTTCGCGGGCGGCAGCTTCGTGCGCGGCGGCGACCAGTCGACCGGCTTCGTGTTCGACAACGAGAAAAATGCCGCGCGCGTCAAGGTGGCGCCGTTCGCCATCGACGCGTCGCTCGTCAGCACGGCCGCCTTCCTCGACTTCGTGCACGACGGCGGCTACGAGCGAGCGCACTACTGGACCGACGCCGGCCGCGCCTGGCTCATGACGCAGGAGCGTTCGGCCCCGCGCTACTGGGCGCGCGAAGGCGAGGACTGGCACACGGTGCGTTTCGGCCGCCCGGTGGCGCTGGACCTCGCGGAACCCGTGCGTCACGTGAACCTGTACGAGGCGCAGGCCTGGTGCGCGTGGGCCGGCCGCCGCCTGCCGACGGAAGACGAGTGGGAATACGCGGCGGACGCGAACCGGCCGGGCTTCGCATGGGGCGCCTTGTGGGAGTGGACGGCGTCGGTCTTCCTGCCGTTCGCCGGCTTCGAGGCCGACCGCTACCGCGATTATTCGGCGCCGTGGTTCGGCACGCGCCAGACCTTGCGCGGCGCATCGTTCGCGACGCCGGCACGCCTGCGTTCGCCGCACTTCCGCAATTTCTATACGCCCGAGCGGGACGACATCTTCGCGGGCTTCCGCAGCTGCGCCCTTTAAAACAAAACCCCCGGGCCTCGCGGCGCCGGGGGTTGTTCAGGGCTGGGGACGATCAGCGGTCGCCGAACGTGCGGCGGGCCGTGTCGGCCGAGCGCGGGTGCGCGCCGAAGCCGCCGCTGCGTTCGCGGCGCGGGGCGCCTTCGCTGCGGAAGCCGCCTTCGCGGCGCTGGCCGTCGGCGAAACCGCCCTGGCGCGGCGCGCCTTCGGTGCGATAACCGCCTTCGCGGCGCTGGCCTTCATAGCCGCCTTCGCGACGCGGTGCGTCGGCGCGGAAGCCTTCGCGACGCGGCGCATCGCCACGATAGCCGCCCTCGCGCTGGCCGCCGGACTCGCCGCCGCGGTAGCCTTCACCGGCCGGCTTGTGGAAGCTGCGCTGGCCCGGCTTGCCGCCGCGGCCGTCGCCCGGCTTCCAGCCCGGACGCGCGCCCGTGCGCGGTGCCGCCGCACGCTTCGGCTCGAAACCTTCGACCACGTCGACCGGGATGGTCTGCTTGGTGAAGCGTTCGATGCGGCGCACGTTCATGCTTTCCGCGTGGTTCACGAGCGAGACCGCGATGCCGTTGCGGCCGGCGCGGCCCGTGCGGCCGATGCGGTGCACGTAGTCTTCCGGGAACTTCGGCAGGTCGTAGTTCACGACGTGGGTGATGTTCGGCACGTCGATGCCGCGTGCGGCGACGTCGGTGGCGACCAGCACCTTGACCTGGCCGCGGCGCAGGCTGTCCAGCGTGCGGTTGCGCGCGCCCTGGTGCATGTCGCCATGCAGCGCGGCGGCCGCGAAACCGGCGATGTTCAGGCGGTCGGCGATCATGTCGGCATCGCGCTTGGTCGCGGTGAACACGACGGCCTGGTCCAGCGTGTCGTCACGCAGCAGGTGGTCGAGCAGGCGGTTCTTGTGCGACAGGTCGTCGACGAAGTGGACCTTCTGCGTGATGTTCTCGTGACGCTTCGTGCCGCTGGCGATCTGGATCACCATCGGGTCCTTCGTGATGCGGCGCGCCATGTTGCCGACGACGCCATCCAGCGTGGCCGAGAACAGCATCGTCTGGCGCGAGTCCGGCGTCGCGGCGACGATCTTCTCGATGTCTTCGATGAAACCCATGTCCAGCATGCGGTCGGCTTCGTCCAGCACGAGGATCTCGAGCTGCGAGAAGTCGATCTTGCCCGACTCCATGTGGTCGATCAGGCGGCCCGGGGTCGCGACGAGGATTTCCGGATTCTTGGCCAGCAGCTGCATCTGCTTCGGATACGGCATGCCGCCCAGGATCGCGACGGCGCGGATACGGCGCATCTGCGAGGTGTACTGCTCGGTGGCGTTGGTCACCTGCAGGGCCAGTTCGCGGGTCGGGGTCAGGACCAGCATCTTCGGCTGGGCCGGTTTGAAACGGACGCGCTCGCCACGTGCGCGCGCCGCCTGCGCTTCCTGCGCGGGCGTACGGCCGGCCGCAGCCGGTTCGATGTTGGCGAATTTATTCAGGGCGGGCAGCATGAAAGCCGCCGTCTTGCCGGAGCCGGTCTGCGACGACACCAGCAGGTCGCGGCCGGCGATCGCAGCCGGCACCGCCTGCTCCTGCACCGGGGTCGGCTTTTCGTAGCCGGCCTGGGCAACTGCTTTGACGATGGACGCGTGTAAGCCTAGTGCTTCAAAACTCATGTGTACTTTACTTTCGGTATGGATCAGTGAGCGTCACGCTATTCGGAGCGGAACGCGAAATAGCAACGCGAGCCAACGATACGAAATGACTCTGAAACGAAAGAAATTTCGGCACAAAAGCTTTGCGCCGGGACGGTGCCTGTTTCGGCACGCAGGGCGGGAGGGCTTTATGAAAGGACATCCTTCGTGGATGTCTGGGCTTGCGATGCTGCGGTTTTGATACGGTACTGCTGTCGGTGAACTGCCGCGAAAGACAAGGCCGACGCGTTTATTGCAGCGCACAACCGACACTATACCGTACTTTTGAAGAGCGTGCACGGCGCGCGTCGAGATGTGCACGGACGGACGGGCTATTGACCCGTCACGTGGTCAAAATGATACGGTCGCCGGGCGCCGGCCGAGGGCCGTGGAAATCAGCGGCGCTTGCGGCCGTTCGCGTTGACGCCCGGCCGGGCATGGCGCGACACGCGGCTCCGGATTTCGGCCACGGCGTGGGCGGCGCTGGCCTTGATGCGTTGGGCGCGCGTCAGCCTGCGGCCGCTGCGGCGCGACTCGCCGCGGTCGGCCTCCAGCACCATCGACGCGTTCTCGACGATGCTCTCGGCGATGTCGTTGCCGGCCGTGGCGCTCGTCTTGGGAACGAGAATGGTCGAGCCAGCCTTGAGGCGCATCTGCGGCGGGATGTTGTTGGCCTGGCGGATCACTTCCGGCGTCGTGCCCAACTTGGCCGCCAGCGAGGCGATGCTTTCGCGGGCCGACGTGATCTTGTGCGTCGTCCACGTCGACAGCGCGCGACCCCATTGCGCGAGGTTCAGGTTGAACTTCTCGGCGTTTTCCTTGGGCAGCAGGATCTTCGTCGATTCGCCCGTGATCACGGGCTTCTTGAATTGCGGGTTCAGGGCCTTGAATTCGTCGATGGACATCTCGGCCAGCTGGGCGGCCACGGCCAGGTCGATGTCGGACGTCTTGTCGACGGCCACGAAATACGGGCTGTTGTCGATCGCCGGCAGCACGACGCCGTATTGGGCCGGATTGGCGATGATGTTCTTGACGGCCTGCAGCTTCGGCACGTAGTTGCGGGTTTCCGCCGGCATCAGGTCGGCCAGGCTTTCGAAGTCGGTCGGCTTGCCCAGCGCGCGGTTTTTCTGGATCGCCTTCTGCACATTGCCTGCGCCCCAGTTATAAGCGGCCAGGGCCAGTTGCCAGTCGCCGAACATCGTGTACAGGCTCTGCAGATAGGTCAGGGCGGCGTCCGTGGAAGCGAGCACGCCGCGGCGCTCGTCCTTGAACATGTTCTGCTGCAGGTTGAGGTCGCGCCCGGTGCCCGGCACGAACTGCCAGATGCCGGCCGCGTTGGCGGTCGACAGCGCTTGCGGGTTGAACGCGGATTCGATGACGGGCAGCAGGGCCAGTTCGGTCGGCATGCCGCGCTTTTCCAGTTCTTGCACAACATGGTACAGGTATAGCGAGGCACGGCCGGTGGTACGGCTCAGGTAGTCCGGGCGGCTGGCATACCACTGGATGTTCTTGGCGACGAGCGCATTGTCGATGTCGGGGATCGCATAGCCGCTGCGGATGCGGCCCCACAGATCGGGGTCCTTGTAGTCGTCGGCCTTGGCCGGCGTCGCGGCCTGCGGCATGATCGATTTGGCCATCGCGGCCGCGCTGCTGCCGTTGCTGCCGTTGCTGCTCTGGGCGATCGGGCTCGGGGCGCTGTCGGCGGCGTGAGCGATCGCGGGTCCCAGCAGGAGTGCGATCGTCAGGGCGTAAGTGGAGCGAGTCGTTTCGTTCATAGCTTTCCAGTGTTGCGTCCAGGAACGGCAGGACTGACGATTGAAGGCGAAGTGTACGGACCAGTTACCGGGTCAGTCAAGAAATATGTCGACGGGGTTACAAAAAATCTTGTCTACTCTTTTTGTCAATGTCTGCTTGCGTTAAGAGAAATTTTGCGGGGGTATGGTTCGGTCCGGCGCATTCTTTACTGATGCATATCAAGGGTTTTTTGATATACCCGGGGGAGTACCAGGCTTTTTCTGCGCCTGGATCCGCGCCGCCGGCGGGCGGATATTGTCAAATTTCTGCGTGGGTGACGTCGACCGGCGGGCAATACCACTGCGCCCGGTCCTGCCTGCCAAGGTAGCCCGGCTTGCCGGACCGTCTATGAGAGGACGCAAAGTGCGCGTACAATTGCCGTCTCCGCGCCATGCGGTTTGTAATTTCTGAAAGCATCACATGAGCACTGCCAACGAGAACGTGGACGATGACGCCGTCGTCGCCGCCACCCGGCGCTGGGTCGACCGCGCCGTCATCGGCCTGAACCTGTGTCCGTTCGCGAAGGCGGTGCAGGTCAAGGACCAGGTCCGGTACGTCGTCTCGCACGCGCGCTCGCCCGAGTCGCTGCTCGATACCTTGATGGACGAGCTGCAACTGCTGGCCGACACCGACCCCGAACAGGTCGACACGACCCTGCTGATCCATCCGTACGTGCTCCAGGATTTCCTGGATTTCAACGAATTCCTCGACGTGGCCGACGCGGCCGTCGAAGACATGAGCCTGGACGGCGACTTGCAGATCGCCAGCTTCCACCCGGACTACCAGTTCGCGGACACGGACCCGAACGACATCGAAAACTACACGAACCGCGCGCCTTATCCGACGCTGCAACTGCTGCGCGAGGACAGCATCGACCGCGCCGTGGAAGCGATCCCGGATGCGGCCGAGATTTTCGAGAAGAATATCGACACCATGGAACAGCTCGGGCATGAAGGCTGGGACAAGCTCGATGTCGGCCCCGCCCGCTGACGCGGAGGGGGCGCCCCTACCGCTGAGACCGGACACGCCTTGCGTCGCGGTGTGCTCCACGACGTTCGACGAAGTCTGCCGCGGCTGCGGCCGGACCGTCGTCGAGGTGGCGCACTGGGTGTCGATGACGGCCGAGCAGAAGGAAGTGGTGTGGCAGCGCATCCTCGCGCAAGGCTATCCACGCCGCAACACCTGACCAAAATTCGGGGTCAGAGCATTTAGTCGGGGTCAGAGCACTTTAATGGGCTATTGATCAGAAGACATATTCAGGCGAGTTGAGCGTCCGGTGCGCGCCGGTTAATGACGCGACCAAGCGCAAGCGGCGTAAAGCTTGCATCTTGGCTATTGTCCAAAAAAGTGCTCTGACCCCGAATTTGCCCGAATTAAAAAGTGCTCTGACCCCGAATTTGCCCGAATTTGTGCTCTGACCCCGAATTTTAGAAGGTGCCGACGAAGTCCCGTTTGCCGATTTCGAGTCCGTTATGGCGCAGGATGTCGTATGCCGTCGTGGCATGGAAATAGAAGTTGGGCAGGGCGTAGTGCAGTAAATAGACCTGGCCCTTGAACTGGCGCTGGTTGGCGTCCGTGCCGACCGTCACGTCGCGGTCGCCGCCCGCGTCCACCGCCTCGCGCGCCACCGTGTCCAGGAAGGCCAGCGTCTTTTCCAGGCGTGCCTGCAGGCCGGCGAAATCCGTCTCCATGTCTTCGTAGCGCGGCACGTCAAGGCCCGCCAGGCGCGCCGCCGCGCCCTTGGCGAAATCGGTCGCCAGCTGCACCTGGCGCACGAGCGGGAACATGTCCGGGAAAAGGCGCGCCTGCAGCAGGGCGTTCGGGTCGAGCTTTTTCGCGTCCACGTGCGCTTCGGCCTTCGTCAGGATCGCGGCCAGGCTGCCCAGGATCTGGCGGAACACGGGCACCGACACTGCGTACAGAGAAATCGTCATCGTCATCTCCTTCGTGAGAAAAGAGTTCGATGATAGCAAGCTTGCATCGGCGCCGCTTGCCGCCCCCTGAAATCGCCGACGTGGCGGTCCGGTCACGGTTATCGCTATCAAGCGGGGCCGAACGGAAAAAGTTGTGACGCATGGCAACTATTGCGTGCATAATCGAAAAAAACTCTAACTATTGATTTACCACATAGTTGTCGTGCCGGCCACGAGCAGGGCGCGGCACGAGTCATCACCGCCATGGCTTTCCTGTCCCGAGTCGCCTTGTCCGCGCTGCCGTCGCGTCTTGCCCGGCTGTACGGCCGTTCCCTGTACGCCGCGCTGCTGGCGATGGTGTTCGGCGGCCTCGCGGTGCCGGCCGTCGTCGGCGGCTACCTCCTGATCGGCGTGCAGGAACGGCAGGCGGCCCGCCGCGATCTGGAGGACACCCTGCAGCGCAACGCCGACATCCTCGCGCTGGGCATGCAGGAATCGCTGTGGAACATGAACGTGGACGCGGCGCGCTCGCTCGCCGATTCGCTGATGCGCGACCCGGCCGTCGTGCGCGTGCACGTGAGCGCCCAGGCCGAGGGCGATTTCATCGACCGCCGTGCCGCCGCCGCACCCGGCGGCCACGTGCTGCGCGCCGAGCGCGAAGTCGTGGCGCACGGCCAGACGATCGGCCACGTGATCCTCGAGATGGACGACAGCCGCAGCCAGCAATCGCTGCGCGCGAAGCAGTTGCGCTACGCGTTTGTGCTGGCCATCCAGCTGGTCGTGTCGCTGCTGTTGATCCTGATGCTGCTGCGCCGGCGTCTGCTGGCGCCGCTGGGCACGTTGATGAGTTTTTCCGACCGCCTGTCGCGCGGCGTGTTCGACACGCCGCTCGCGCTGCCCACGAACGACGAACTGGGGCGGCTCGGCGGCCAGCTGGAACGCATGCGCATCGCGATCGGCGACCTGTTCCAGGACATCGGCCGGCGCGAGGAGCGCTTCCGCACCATCGTCACGCAGGTGCCGGGCGCCGTGTTCCGTGCCCGTCCGGGCGGGCCGATCGACTTCGTCAGCGACGCCATCGAAGACATCTCCGGCTACCCGGCCAGCCGCTTCATCGGCGCGCACACGGACCGCTGGGCCGACGTGATCTGCCCGGAGGACCGCAAGATGCAGCGGCACTTCGTCAAGGAAGCCGTGCAGGCCGCGCGGCCTTACGAGATCGAGTACCGCATCATCGACGCCGCCGGCATCGAGCGCTGGGTGCTGGAGAGCGGCCAGCCGGCCGGGTTCGACGGCAACGCCGCGTTCTGGATCGACGGGATCATTTCCGACATCAGCGAGCGCAAATACAACGAGATGCGCATCGAGGCCCTGCTGGCCGAGCAGGGCGCGGTGCTGGACAACGTCATGTTCGGCATCATGTACGTGCGCGAGCGGCGCGTCGTGTCGACCAACCGCCGCTGCGACGAATTGTTCGGCTATGCCGAGGGCGAGCTGGTGGGCGACCCGATCGCCATGCTGTTCCCGACCATCGAGGACTACGAACAGGGCCTCGGCGCGGCCACCCCGATCCTCGCGCGCGGCGGCGACTTCGGCGACGACCGCCAGTTCCGCCGCCGCGACGGGAGCCTGATCTGGTGCGCCGTCAGCGGCCGCGCGCTCGATCCCGACCATCCGGACGACGGCAGCATCTGGGTCTATGCCGACATCACGGAGCGGCGCCAGGCCGAGGAAAAGCTGCGGCTGTCGGCCACCGTGCTGGAACATATCGCCGACGGCGTGATGGTGATCGACGTGGACGGCAGGATCGCCGCCACGAATCCCGCCTTCACGCAGATCACGGGCTATACGGAGAGCGAAGCCGTCGGCACCTATTCGCACCTGACTTGCATGACGGGCGCCGACGCCGGTCTCTACGAGGCGCTGTGGGCCGACCTGGCGGAGACCGGATTCTGGCGCGGCGAGATCCGCAACCGGCGCAAGAACGGCGACGCCTACGTCGAGTGGCTGACCGTGTCGGCCGTGCGCGACGACCACGACGCCGTCACGCACTACGTCTGCGTGTTTTCCGACATCACCAAGGTGAAGGAATCGCAGGACAAGCTGGACCACCTGGCGCACCACGATCCGCTCACCGGCCTGCCGAACCGCCTGCTGTTCCACGACCGCCTGCAGCACGCGATGGCACGCGCGGTGCGCGGCCAGCGCCAGCTCGCGGTGATGTTCATCGACCTCGATCGCTTCAAGACCGTCAACGACACGCTGGGCCACCACGTCGGAGACGAACTCCTGAAGCAGGTCGCGGGCCAGCTGGCCGATTGCCTGCGCGAAGGCGACACGCTGGCGCGGCTGGGCGGCGACGAATTCATCGTGCTGCTCGAGGACGTCGACGGCGCCCACGGCGCGCACCAGGTGGCGGAAAAGCTGATGCGCTTGTTCGAGCGCCCCGTGCTCGTGTCGGACTACGAATTGTTCGTCACCGGCAGCGTGGGCATCAGCCTGTTTCCGCAGGACGCCGTCGACATGAACGTGTTGATCCGCAACGCCGACGTCGCGATGTACCAGGCCAAGGCGCGCGGGCGCAACGGCTACCAGTTGTACGCGCCGTCGATGGACGGCGACGGCGCCGAGCGCTTGCGCATGGAAGGCTTGCTGCGGCGCGCGATCGAGCGCGGCGAGCTCCGCCTGCATTACCAGCCGCAGGTGGAGATCGAGACGGGCCGCCTGACCGGGGTCGAGGCGCTCGCGCGCTGGCACAGCGCGGAACTGGGCGACGTGCCGCCCGTGCGCTTCATCCCGCTCGCGGAGGACATCGGCTTCATCGGCCAACTGGGCGCCTGGGTGCTGGAAGAGGCCTGCCGCCAGGTGGTATGCTGGGAAGCGGCCGGGCTGTACGTGCCCAAGATGGCGGTGAACCTGTCGGGACGCCAGTTCGACCGCGGCAGCGTGGCGCCGCTGGTCGCGCGCGTGCTGGCCGACGCCGGTCTCGCGCCGCAGCGCCTGCAGCTCGAGGTGACGGAGTCCGTGATCATGAACACGGGCGACGCGCTGCAGTACATCAACGACCTGCACGCGCTCGGCGTGGAACTGGCGATCGACGATTTCGGCACCGGCTACTCGTCGCTCGCCTACCTCAAGCAGCTGCCGGTGCAGACCTTGAAGATCGACCGCAGCTTCATCAAGGACATCGCGGCGGGGGATAACGACTGCGAGAACGACGAGGCGATCGCCGTCGCCATCGTCCAGCTGGGCAAGAGCATGGACCTGGCCGTGATCGCGGAAGGCGTGGAGACCGCCGAACAGGCCGCGTTCCTGCTGCGCCACGGCTGCCGGCGCGCGCAGGGTTATCTGTACGGCCGGCCGATGCCGGCGGACGAATTGCTGGACGAATGGAGGGAGGACAATGCGGGACACGAGCGCACCAGGTTCGGATAAGGACGACGGGCCGAGCGTGCGCGCGGGCACGACGCGGCGCCGTTTCCTGCTGGGCGGCCTCGCCGCCGGGACTGCGCTCGTCGTGGGCTGGGGTGTCGCGCCACCGCGCCAGCGTCTGCGCGCCACGGTCGCGCGCCGGCTCGACGCCGGCACCGTCGCCCTCAACGGCTGGGTCGCGATCGCGCCCGACGGCACCATCGACGTCGTCGTGCCGCGCAGCGAGATGGGGCAAGGCGTGCACACGGCGCTGCCCGTGCTGCTGGCCGAGGAGCTGGATGCGCCGCTGGAGGCCGTGCGCGTCGTCCAGGCGCCCATCGACAAGATCTTCGCCAATCTCACCGTGCTGCGCGACACCTTGCCGTTCCATCCGGACGACGGCGGCAGTCTGCCCGCGGGGGCGCGCTGGATCGCGGGCAAGGTGGCGCGCGAGCTGGGCATCATGTTCACGGGCGGCTCGACGAGCGTGCGGGATGCGTGGCCGACGATGCGCGAGGCGGGCGCCGTCGCGCGCGCGATGCTGCTGCGCGCCGCCGCCGAGCAGTGGGGCGCCGACGTCCGCACGCTGACCACGCGCGACGGCATGGTGCTGCATCCGGACGGCCGGCATGCCCCGTACGGCTTGCTGGCGCGGCGCGCGGCCGCGCTGGGTGCCGACATCGACGCCGCCGACGTGCGCCTCAAGACGCCGGCCGAGTATCGCCTGATCGGCAAGCCGCTGCCCCGGCGCGACTCGCCGTCGAAGGTGAACGGGCAGGCCCGTTTCGGCATCGACGTGCGGCCGGAAGGCCTGTTGTACGCGGCGCTGCGCATGGCACCCGTGCTGGGCGCCGGCGTCGCCGGCTTCGACGCGACCAAGGTCGCCGCCATGCCCGGCGTCGTGACGGTCGTGGACTTGTCGTCCGTGCTGCCGGCGTTCTCGGGCGCCGGCGCCGGGGTCGCGGTCGTGGCCAAGGGCTGGTGGCAGGCGAAACAGGCGGCGCAGGCGCTGCCCGTACGATGGTCCGCGAGTCCGCACGACACGTTGTCGACCGAGTCCGTGTTCGCGGGCTTCGCGAAGGCGCTCGACGAGGAATCGGGCCATGCGTATTTCGAGTCCGGCAGCCAGGACGCGCCCGCACCGGCGGGCGCGCGCACCGTGCACGCCGAGTACCGCGCGCCCTTCCTCGCGCATGCGACGATGGAACCGCAGAACTGCACGGCGCAGGTCCTGGACGGCAAGGTGAAATTGTGGGCGCCGACGCAGGTGCCGAGCATCGCGGTGGACGTCGCGGCCAGGGTCGCCGGCGTGGCGCGCGAGGATGTCGCCATCGAGGTGACGATGCTGGGCGGCGGCTTCGGCCGGCGCCTGGAGACCGACATGGTGGCGCAGGCCGTGGCCATTGCGATGCGCACGCGCGGCCGGCCCGTGCAACTGATCTGGACGCGCGAGGACGACGTCGGCCACGACGTCTACCGCCCGGCCGCATTGGCCCGCTACACGGCCCGCCTGGACGCGGACGGACGGGTGCTGGCGTGGGACGCCAAGCTCGCCAGCGGCGCCATCGGCCACCAATACTACCCGCGCAACCTGGGGCTGCCGGGCGTCGGTCCGGACAAGTCGACGGCCGAGGGCGAGTTCGACCTGCAGTATGCGATCCCCAACCGGCGCAGCCGGCACGTGGCGGTGGAGAGCGTCGTGCCGATCGGCTTCTGGCGCTCAGTGGGGCACTCGCACAACGCGTTCTTCAAGGAGAGCTTCGCGGACGAACTGGCCCACGCGGCCGGCCAGGATCCAGCCATGTGGCGGCGCGCGCTGCTGAAGGACCATCCGCGCCACCTGGCCGTGCTGGACGCCGCGCTCGCGCGCGCCGGCACCCCGCCGGACGGGCGCGCGCACGGCCTCGCCGTGCACCAGTCGTTCGGCACGGTCGTCGCGCAGGTGGCGGAAGTGTCGGTGGCGGGCAAGGACATCCGCGTGCACCGCGTCGTGTGCGCCGTCGATTGCGGCCTCGCCGTCAATCCGAACATCGTCGCGCAGCAGGTCGAGTCAAGCGTCGTGTTCGGCCTGTCGGCCGCGCTGGCGGGAGAAATCACGTTCGCGGGCGGACGGCCGCAGCAGTCGAATTTCGGCGATTATCCGGTGCTGCGGATGCTCGATGCGCCCGTCGTCGAGACGATCATCATGCCCAGCGCGGCGGCGCCGGAAGGCATGGGCGAACCGGCCGTGCCGCCCGTCGCGCCGGCCGTGGCGAACGCCGTGTTCAAGTTGACGGGGCAGCGCCTGCGCAGCCTGCCGCTGCGCCTGGCGTGATCACGCGCCGGCGTCCGCCAGCAGCTTGCGCAGATTGCATTCGCGCTGCCACGCCTGCCGCTCCGGCGTCGATTGCGCCTGGCGCATCAGTTCATCGGCGCTAAGCTCGGCCTGCGCGTGGATCAGCCGATCGGCCACGCCCGCATCCGGCAGCATCGTGCCGAAGAACGCGACGACGTCGCCGCGCTGCACGAGCAGGGTGGGAAAGTTCTCGACGTCGAGGTCGCCGACGACGTCGGCCTCGTCTTCCACGTCGATCCAGACGAAGGTCTTGTCCGGATGGCGCGCGGCCAGGCCGTCGAACACGGCACGGTAGGACGTGCACGTGCCGCACCAGGCGGCGCACAGGCAGGCGACGATCCAGTCCTCGCCATGCAGGGCGGCGGCGACCTGGTCGCGGGTATCGGGCTCGAGGGTGAGGCTGGACATGGGCGGGATTTTACAACGGTTCCGCGCTTTTGGCCGGCCGGGCCGGCGGGTTACAATACGCCATGCCTATCATCCTCGCAATCGAAACCTCGTCCGAGCTGGCGTCCTGCGCGTTGTTGAACAGCGCGGCCGGCGCGGATGCCCCCGTATTGACCCGCGAATCGTCCGGCGTGCGCACGCATTCGCAGTCCGTCCTGCCGATGGTGCAGGAGCTGCTGCGGGAAGCCGGCGTGCGGCTGGCCGACTGCGACGCCATCGCGTTCGGCGCCGGTCCCGGCTCGTTCACGGGCGTGCGTACGGCGTGCGGCGTCGCGCAAGGCCTCGCATTCGGCGCGCAGAAGCCCGTGCTGGCGCTCGTCACCTTGGAAGCGATGGCCGAGGCGTGCCGCGCACGCACCGGAGCGACGGAGGTGCTCGCCGTGCTGGATGCGCGCATGGGCGAAGTCTATTGGGCGCAGTACCGCTGGAACGGTGAATGGCAGGCCGTGCGCGCGCCGGCGTTGTGCCTGCCCGCCGCCGTCGCGCCGGAACCCGTGCCCGGCCTCGCCGCGTGCGGCAACGGCTTCGCCGCGTATCCGGACGCGTTCGCGACGCAAGCGTTCGCCGCGGGCGCGCATGCCGACATCCTGCCGCACGCGCGCGAACTCGCCGTGCTGGGCGTGGCCGCGCTGGCCGCGGGCCGCGCGGTGCCGGCCGACGAAGCGCAGCCGCTGTACCTGCGCAACAAGGTCGCGTACACGAGCGCCGAACGCCAGGCCATCAACGCGGCCAAGGCGGACGCGCGATGAACGATTGCGCGCACCTGGCACTGCGTCCGATGGTGGTGGACGACGTCGACGAGGTGCACGCCCTCGAATGCAGCGTCTTCCCGCATCCGTGGAGCCGCGCGAATTTCATGGATTCGCTCGCGAGCGGCTACGACGCGTGGGTGCTGCGCGCGCCCGATGGCGCGCTGGCCGGCTACTTCCTGCTGATGTACGCGCTCGACGAAGCGCATCTGCTGGACGTGGCCGTCGCGGCGCCGCTGCATGGCCGCGGCGTCGGGCGCTATCTGCTGGACCGCATCGCGGCGCGCGCGCGCGCCCAGCGCATGGAATCGATCCTGCTGGAGGTGCGGCCGTCGAACACGCGCGCGCAGCAGGTGTACCGGCGCTACGGCTATGCCGAGATCGGGCGCCGCAAAGGTTATTACCCCGCGCACGAAGGCCGGCGCGAGGATGCGATCGTGATGAGGTATGTGTTATGAACGGGGTCAGTGAACGCGACGCCATCTTCCTGAACGAGATGGGCCTCGGCCCGCTGTGGCAGTTGCGCACGGCGCCGGCGCCCGTCCGCGAAGCTGCCGCCGCCGAGCCGGCCAGCATGGAGGCGGCCGTCGCGCCGGGACCGTCGCCGCTGCAGCCGGTGGCGCAGTCGGCGTCGGCGCTGGCGCCGGTCGAGGCGCCGCCGCAACCGGCCGCGCCGCCGCCGCCGCCACGGCGGCCCGCACCGCCGTCGCAGCCGCGCGCTCCTGGGCCGTCGCCACTGCAACCGGTCGCGCAATCCGTGTCCGCGCTGGCGCCGCCGGCCGACGCCGATTCGGCGTGGGACGACGCCGCGCTGCCGGGTAACGCCACGCCGGAAGAAATCGCGGCCATGGATTGGGACCAGCTGGCCGTCGCCATCGCCGCCTGCCGCCGCTGCAGCGCCTGCCGCGAAGGCCGCGCGCCGGTGCCGGGTACGGGCGCGAAGACGGCGCGCTGGGTCGTCGCGGCCGGCGCCACGACGGCGGCCGACGAGAAGGCGCGCGTGCCGCTGGCGGGCGATCCCGGCAAGCTGCTGGACAATATGCTGGCCGCCGTCGGCATGGGGCGCGAGCGCGACGTCTACGTGACGAACCTGATCAAGTGCCGTCCCACGACGGGCAGCGGCGGCGACCGCGCGCCCACGCCGCAGGAGGCGGCCGCGTGCCGTCCCTATCTCGAACGCGAGGTGGCGCTGACGGGCGCCGGCACCGTGCTCACGCTCGGCCAGATCGCCGCCAACACGCTGCTGGGCCGGCCGCTGCCGGAACCGCTGGCGGGCAGCCGCGGCACCGTCCACGCGCTCGATGCGGGCGGGGGCACCGTCGACCTGGTGGCCACGCTGCATCCGGGCGAACTGTTGCGGCGCGGCGCCGACAAGGCGCTGGCCTGGGCCGATCTGTGCCGGGCAAGGAACGCCCGTGCGCGACCGGGCTGACACCTACCAGGCCTATTTCGAGCGCCGCTGGCGCCATCTGCGGCGCGCGCGGGTGCGGGCGCTGGCGTGGCTGCTGGACGCGCCGGACTTGCTCGACATCCACGACCCGCACTGGGAAGGCCGCATCGCCACGCTGGGCCCGGTGACGCCGGAGACGGAGCGCTGGCTGGCCGGGCTCGACGCCGATCCGGCGCCGCTCGACGCGGCGCTCGGCGCCAAGATGCATACGCGCCTCGGCCTGTACGCGGAAAAGCTGATGGCCTTTTATTTCGCGCACCAGGGCCGCCTCGTCGCGCACGGCGTGCAAGTGCGCGCGAGCCGCAACGACACGATCGGCGAGTTCGATTTTCTACTGGATGCGGGCGAGGGCGGCGTCGAACATATCGAGTTCGCGACGAAGTTCTACCTGCTGCGGGGCGATTCGGCGGCGGGCTTCGACACGTTCGTCGGTCCCAACCTGGCGGACAGTCTCGGCCGCAAGATGCGCAAGGTGTTCGACCGCCAGCTGGCCCTGGGCGGCCATCCGGCGGCGCAGGAGGTGCTGCCGCGGCCCGTCGTCGCGGCGCGTGCGCTCGTGAAGGGCTGGCTGTTCTACCCGCGGGGCACCTACCAGGCGATGCAAGGGATCACGGCGGGCCACTGCCGCGGCTTCTGGTGCGCGCTCGACGAACTGGAAGCGCTGCCCGGCGACCGCTTCCTGATCCTGCCGCGCCTGCAATGGCTACCGCCGTTCCGCGCGCAATCGGCCACGTGGATGCTGGACAAGGCCCAACTGGGGGCGGAACTGGACGACCACTTCCTCGCATCGGACGCACCCGTACTCGTGGCGCTCGTGCGCGAAGAGCCCGATGGCATCGTCGAATTCGAACGCGGATTCATCGTCCCGAACGACTGGCGCGAACGGGCCACCTAAATTCGGGGTCAGAGCACATTTCCGGCCAAATTCGGGGTCAGAGCACTTTTTGATACAAAGGCTCGTGAGACATTGCTCGCGCACGCAAGCCCATGCCGCCCAGCCGGCTGCTGCCGGTCGATGCCGGCGTGTGCTGGGATGTGTGATGTGGTGAGAGCGCGAGCAGATAGCGGTGACGAACCGCATCGAGGTAGTAGCCTTCGCCGATCAATTTCCCGAAAAAGTGCTCTGACCCCGAATTTGTGCTCTGACCCCGAATTTTAGTGCTTGTGTTCGCCGATCAGCGCGAGGGAATCGTGTTCGCGCTGGTTCGCTGCGTGGCGGCGGCCGATGAGCCACATGATGCCGGCCAGCGACAGGCCGAACAGGACGATGATGACGTTCAGGTCGAGGTTCAGCGTGATCATGAGGGCGTACAGCGCCAGCATGGTGAGGATGGAGAGGTTCTCGTTGAAGTTCTGCACGGCGATCGAGTGGCCGGCGCTCATCAGCACGTGGCCGCGGTGCTGCAGCAGGGCGTTCATCGGCACGACGAAGAAGCCGGACAGGAAACCGATCAGCAGCAGCAGGACCACGGCGATCGCCAGCGAGTACACCATGGTCATCGCCGTCACGACGAGTCCCATGATGATGCCCAGCGGGATGACGGTCAGCGACTTCTTCAGCGGGATCATCTTGGCTGCCATCGCCGCGCCGACGGCGACGCCGATCGCGACGACGCCGATCAGGCTCGTGGCCTTGTCGAGCGGCATGTGCAGCGAGCGCTCGGCCCACTTCAGCACGATGAGCTGCAAGGTGGCGCCGGCGCCCCAGAACAAGGTCGTCACGGCCAGCGAGATCTGCCCCAGCTTGTCCTTCCACAGCGTGGACGCACAATCGGCGAAGTCGGCGATCAGCTTGGCCGGATTGCGTTCCTGGCGTTCGTAGCGGGCGCCCGTGTCGGGAATGCGCAGATTGAAACCGGCCGCCAGCGCGTACACGCCGATCAGGACGGCGAGCTCCGCCTTGGTCGCGGTGTCGATATAGGGCACGCCCAGCGACGCCAGCCAGGCGCCGCCGTGGACGCTGAGGAGGACACCGCCCATGACGGTGCCGAGGATGATGGACATGACGGTCAGGCCCTCGATCCAGCCGTTGGCCGCGACGAGTTTGTCCGGCGGCAGAAGTTCGGTCAGGATGCCGTATTTGGCCGGCGAATAGACGGCGGCGCCGAAGCCGACGACGGTGCAGGCGACGAGGGGATGCACGCCGAAGAAGATCAGGCAGCAGCCGAAAACTTTGATTAAATTAGCGATGAACATCACGCGTCCCTTGGGCATCGAATCGGCGAAGGCACCGACGAAAGCGGCCAGCAGGACATAGAACAGGACGAATGACTCCCTCAGCAGCGGAGTCAGGGAAGCGGGGGCTTTCATCGCCGTTAGCATACCGATCGCGACAAATATCAGCGCATTGTCCGCCAGCGACGAGAAGAACTGCGCCGCCATGATGGTATAAAAACCACGATTCATTCGAGAGGTTCAAAAAACTGGATGGGTTGCTTTATACCATGAAAGGCCGGTTCGCCCAAGAAATCGACAATACGGCATTTCACTGCCGCAGGTAAAATAAGCCTTTCGTTTGCCCCCAGCGTCCCCATCTGCAAGCCATGCCACGCCCCCTGCACGCCACCATCCACCTCGACTCCATGCAGCACAACCTGGCCCGCGCACGCGCCTGTGCGCCGCAGGCGAACGTCTGGGCCGTGGTGAAGGCGAACGCCTATGGACATGGCCTGGAACGGGGCATGCGCGGCTTCGCGCAAGCGGACGGCCTGGCGCTGGTCGAAACGGACTACGCGCTGCGCCTGCGCGAGCTGGGTTGGACGAAACCGATTCTTTTATTAGAGGGAATCTTCGACACGTCGGACATCCCGCTGCTGGCCGAGCACGGCATCGACAGCGCCGTGCACTGCATCGAGCAGATCAAGATGCTCGAATATACCCGGCTGTACCGCCCCATCGACGTGCACCTCAAGATGAACACGGGAATGAACCGCCTCGGCTTCCGCCCGGAAGAGTTCGCGGCGGCCCATGCCCGCCTGCGCGCCGTCCCGGGCATCCGCAACATCACGTTGATGACGCATTTCGCCAATGCGGACGAATTGGAGCATCCGCGCCTGTCGATCGCCGAGCAGGTCCGGCGCTTCCGCCGCGGCGCGGACGGCTTGCCGGGCGCGCGCAGCCTGTCGAATTCCGGCGGCGTGCTGCACACGGCGGCATTGATCCAGGACCTGCAGAGCGATTGGGTCAGGCCGGGCATCATGCTGTACGGCGGCACGCCTGGCGGCCGGTCGGCCAAGGAGTACGGCCTGCTGCCGACGATGACCCTGAAATCGGAAATCATCGGCATCCAGCACCTGGAACCGGGCGACAGCGTGGGCTACGGCAGCCGCTTCCAGGCGGACAGGACCATGATGGTCGGCGTCGTCGCGTGCGGCTATGCGGACGGCTACCCGCGCCACGCCGAGCACGGCACGCCCGTGCTCGTGGACGGCGTCCGCACGACGCTCGTGGGCCGAGTGTCGATGGACATGATGGCCGTCGACCTGTCGCCGATCGCGAACGCGCGCGTGGGCAGCAAGGTCACGCTGTGGGGCGACGGCCTGCCCGTCGACGAGGTGGCCCAGGCCGCCGGCACGATCGGTTATGAATTGATGTGCGCCCTGGCGCCGCGCGTGCGCGTGGCCGAGGCGCCGCTCGGGTGCGATCCCGTTTTATAAATAAGGAATCATGGCTAAACCCCGTACCAGTTTCGTCTGCGGCGAATGCGGCGCCGTCGCCAGCCGCTGGACCGGCCAGTGCGCCGATTGCAAGGCCTGGAACACGATGTCCGAACAGGTCGAGACCGCCGGCCTGAACCGCATGTCGCAGACGCCGCACATGCACAAGAGCCTCGCGCAGACGGCGCCCGTGCTGTCGCTGAAGGACATCGAGGCCATCGACGTGCCGCGCTTCGGCACGGGCATCGACGAATTCGACCGCGTGCTGGGCGGAGGCCTCGTCGCGGGCGGCGTCGTGCTGATCGGCGGCGACCCCGGCATCGGCAAGTCGACCCTGCTGCTGCAGGCGCTGGCGAACCTGGCCACCGCGCGCAGCACGCTGTACGTCTCCGGCGAGGAATCCGGCGCCCAGATCGCCTTGCGCGCGCGCCGCCTGCAGGTCGAGGCGAAGGACCTCAAGCTGCAGGCCGAGATCCAGCTGGAAAAAATCCTGGGCACCATTGCCGATCTCAAGCCGGACGTGGCCGTCATCGATTCGATCCAGACGCTGTATTCGGACGCGCTGACGTCGGCGCCCGGTTCCGTGTCGCAGGTGCGCGAATGCGCGGCCCAGCTCACGCGCGTGGCCAAGCAGACCGGCGTCACCATCATCCTCGTCGGCCACGTGACGAAGGAGGGCGCGCTCGCGGGCCCGCGCGTGCTGGAGCACATCGTCGACACGGTGCTGTATTTCGAAGGCGATACGCAGTCCAGCTTCCGCCTCGTGCGCGCCATCAAGAACCGCTTCGGCGCCGTCAACGAGCTGGGCGTGTTCGCGATGACGGAAAAAGGGTTGAAGGGCGTGTCGAATCCCTCCGCCTTGTTCTTGTCGCAACACGACAACCAGGTGCCCGGTTCCTGCGTGATGGTGACGCAGGAGGGCACGCGGCCGCTGCTCGTCGAGGTGCAGGCGCTCGTCGACGCGAGCCATTTGCCGAACGCGCGCCGGCTGTCCGTCGGCCTGGAACAGAACCGCCTCGCGATGCTGCTGGCCGTGCTGCATCGCCACGCCGGCATCGCTGCGTTCGACCAGGACGTGTTCATCAACGCGGTGGGCGGCGTCAAGATCACGGAGCCGGCGGCCGACCTCGCCGTGCTGCTTGCCATTAATTCATCGATGCGCAACAAGGCGCTGCCGCGAGGTCTCGTCGTGTTCGGCGAGGTGGGCCTGGCCGGCGAGATCCGCCCGGCGCCGCGCGGCCAGGAGCGCCTGCGCGAGGCCGCGAAGCTCGGCTTTTCCGTGGCTGTGATTCCGAAAGCTAATGCGCCCAAGCAAAAAATCGAGGGCATGACCATCGTGGCCGTCGAACGCATCGACGAAGCCTTCAGCAAGCTGCGCGAGCTGGATTGATTCCTGAGAAATTAGATATCGCTAACACGAGGATTGCCATTGCGCCTATAATCTTACCTCGTTTCCAAAAGCAACATTAGCGTATCGTGGTTACAGATCAAAGGAATTCCGCACGCAAGATCTTGAAGGTGAGGGCGATCCTGGCGATGGAAGGGCAGCCGCCCGTCCAGGGCCGCACGTCCGACGTCGGCACCAGCGGCGTCAGCGTCACGGTGCCGCATCCGTTACACACGGGGCAGACGGGCCAGGTGGGTTTCGACTTGCTGGTCGACGGCAATCCGTTCCCGCTGCATGCCCGCGTCAAGGTCATGTATTGTATTTTCAGTAACGGCGAATTCAAGGCCGGGTTCCAGTTCCTGAACCTGGACTTGAGTTCGATGAGCCAACTGTCGCGCTTCCTGCGCTGACGTCCGGCTGGGCCGGCAAGAAAAGCGGCGGGTGCCGGTGGCCCCGCCGCTTTTTCTTTGATGAGGCGTCGTCGGCCTCCAATGCTATTCGTGATAGCGGTCGTGCAATTTTTGCGCGCTGCCGAGGCCTTCCAAGATCACCTCGTACAAGACGAGGACCACGATGCCGGTCAGCATTCCAGATATAAATAACATAACCATCAACGCCGTTGGGCGTTCCCTCCGATCCTTGTACAGCCGTATTGTTCTGCGTTTGTAGGATAAATCCTCCATGCCGTTCAATACTTTCAAATTAGCAGACCGCAGGGTATTTACAAGGCGCTTTCTCTCGAACGTCCAGCCCGCCGTGCGACAGGGCGGCGCCAATCGTGTGACATGATTTTTTGGGCTGTCACATTATGCATCCCGGATGTCATATGGTCGAATTGACCATGTCATAATGGCGTCATATTTGTTCACTACACTGCGCAGCATCACTCGTGTCACCTACCTAACCAAAGGACTTGATATGCGCATGAAGCAACTGCTGGCAACCATCATCATCGGCACCACCGCCGCGTTCGCGAGCACCGCGACCCTGGCCGCCGACATCACCGGTGCTGGTTCGACTTTCGCTTACCCGATCTATTCGAAGTGGGCGGAAATGTACAAGAAGACCAGCGGCAACGGCCTGAACTACCAATCGATCGGCTCGGGCGCCGGCATCAAGCAAATCAAGGCCAAGACCGTCGATTTCGGCGCGTCGGACATGCCGCTGTCGGTGGAAGAGCTGAACTCGGCCGGCCTCATGCAGTTCCCGACCATCATGGGCGGCGTCGTGGCCATCGTCAACCTGGAAGGCGTGGCCCCGGGCCAGCTGAAGCTGACCGGCCCGGTCCTGGCCGACATCTACCTCGGCAAGGTCACCAAGTGGAATGACAAGGCGATCGCCGCGCTGAACCCGGGCGTCAAGCTGCCGGCCGAAGACATCACCGTCGTCCACCGCGCCGACGGCTCGGGCACGTCGTTCCTGTTCACCAACTTCCTGTCGCAGACCAACCCGGACTTCAAGGCCAAGATCGGCGCCGGCACGGCCGTGAAATGGGCCGTCGGCGTGGGCGGCAAGGGCAATGACGGCGTCGCCGCCAACGTCCAGCGCATCAAGGGTTCGATCGGCTACGTCGAGTGGGCTTACTCGAAGAAGAACAAGCTGACGCACACCCAGCTGAAGAACCACGACGGCAACTTCCTGGAGCCGGGCGACGACGCCTTCAAGGCCGCGGCCGCCAACGCCGACTGGGCCAAGGCCCCGGGCTTCGGCGTGGTGCTGACCGACCAGCCGGGCAAGGCCGCCTGGCCGATCGTCGGCGCGACCTTCGCCCTGGTGCACAAGCAGCAGGCCGACGCCGCCAAGGGCAAGGAAGTCCTGAAGTTCTTCGATTACGCCTTCAAGAACGGCGCCGCCTCCGCCGCCGAGCTGGACTACGTGCCGATGCCGGCCGCGACCGCCAAGCTCGTGGAAGCTGCCTGGAAAAACAACCTGAAAGATGCTTCGGGCAAGGCAATCTGGTAATTGAGCAATAACCCGAAACGTGGGTAGCGTCGCTCCCACCCTCCCGGCGAGCGGTCGGGCGGGTGGGAGCGACGCGTTTTGCTTTTAGGTAATAAATTGGACGAGAACATGAACGCACATCCCGCACTCGCCGCCGACGAGGCCGGCCAGGCCGCGTTGCAGGAAGAGGCCCGCAACGTCGCACTGCGCAATACCATGCGCGTGCAGCGCATCCAGGACTTCATCTTCCACAAGGTGACCTTGCTGTTCGCCGCCACCGTGCTGGTGGTCCTGGTCGGCATCATCGTGTCCCTGGCGATCGGCGCGGCGCCCGCGTTCCGTGAATTCGGCGCGAGCTTCCTGGTGACCAACGAGTGGGACCCCGTCAACGATAAATTCGGCGCCCTGATCGCCATCACGGGCACCCTGGTGACGTCGCTCATCGCCTTGCTCGTCGCGTTCCCGATCAGCTTCGGCATCGCCCTGTTCCTGACGGAGATCTGCCCGACCTGGCTGCGCCGCCCGATGGGCATGGCCATCGAGCTGCTGGCCGGCGTGCCGTCGATCATCTACGGCATGTGGGGCCTGTTCGTGTTCGCGCCGCTGTTCGGCGACTATGTCCAGCCGCTGCTGAAACACACGCTGGGCGTGCTGCCGTTCATCGGCCCGTTCTTCCAGGGGCCGACGATGGGCCTGGGCTTGCTGACCGCCGGCCTGATCCTCGCCGTGATGATCATCCCGTTCATCGCCTCCGTCATGCGCGATGTGTTCGAAATCGTCCCGGCCGTCCTGAAGGAATCCGCATACGGCCTCGGCTGCACCAAATGGGAAGTCGTGCGCAAGATCGTGCTGCCTTACACCCGCGCCGGCGTCGTCGGCGGCGTGATGCTGGGCCTGGGCCGCGCGCTCGGCGAGACGATGGCCGTCACGTTCGTCATCGGCAACGCCAACGACATCGCCCTGTCGCTGTTCTCGCCGGGTAACTCGATTTCCTCCACCCTGGCCAATGAATTCGCCGAAGCCAGTTCGCCGCTGCACGTCTCTTCGCTGTTCGCGCTGGGCCTGATCCTGTTCGCCATCACGTTCATCGTGCTGTCGGCCGCCAAGTTGATGCTCGTGGGTATGTCCCGCAAAGAAGGGGTGAAGTAATGGATGTCGCCGTCAATTCCGTCTACCGCCGCCGCCTGCTCGGACACCGCATCGGCATCGCGCTGTCCGTGCTGGCGATGGCCACCGGTCTCGGCTTCCTGCTGTGGATTCTCGCGACCTTGCTGATCAATGGTTTTGGAGCCGTGTCGCACACGCTGTTCACGATGGACACGCCCGCACCCGGCAGCCCTGGCGGGGTGCGCAACGCCATCGTCGGCAGCCTCATGATGGTGGGCTTGTCCACGGCGGTCTCGACCCCGATCGGCATCCTCGCGGGCATCTACCTGGCCGAGTACGGCCAGAACAATAAATTCGCGGCCGTCACCCGCTTCGTCACGGACATCATGCTGTCCGCGCCGTCGATCGTGATCGGCCTGTTCGTGTACGCCCTGTGCGTCGCCCGTTTCCAGCATTTCTCGGGCTATGCGGGTTCGGTCGCGCTGTCGCTGATCGCGATCCCGGTCGTGGTCCGCACGACGGACAACATGCTGCACCTCGTGCCGAACAGCCTGCTGGAAGCGGCGTTCGCGCTGGGCGCACCGCGCTGGAAGGTGTCGATGATGGTGCGCCTGCGCGCCGTGAGCGCCGGCGTCGTGACGGGCGTACTGCTGGCCGTGGCCCGCATCGCCGGCGAGACGGCGCCCCTGCTGTTCACCGCGCTGAACAACCAGTTCTTCAGCCTCGACATGAAGCAGCCGATGGCCAACCTGCCGGTGGCGATCTATCTGTTCGCGATGAGCTCGTACGAAGACTGGCGCAGCCTGGCCTGGGGGGCCGCCCTGCTGGTCACCTTCAGCGTCCTGCTCCTGAATATCCTGTCGCGGACCCTGTTCCGCCAAAAGAACCCGCAGTAATTGATCTTGACCCAAGCGACGATGAACCCAGCCACCATGATGACCCAGACCCTGTCCACCCCGGCCCAGACGGCGAACGGTGCCAAGCCGAAGACCAAGACGATCGAGATCTCCGGCCTGGACTTTTATTACGGCAAGACGAAAAGCCTGAAGAACGTCAGCCTGGACGTCCACGACAAGCAGGTCACCGCGTTCATCGGCCCGTCGGGCTGCGGCAAGTCGACGCTGCTGCGCACCCTGAACCGCATGTACGACCTGTACCCGGGCCAGCGCGCCGAGGGTTCGATTCTCTACCGCGGCCGCAACATCCTGGAGCCTGGTGTCGACGTGAACATGCTGCGTGCCAAGATCGGCATGGTGTTCCAGAAGCCGACGCCGTTCCCGATGTCGATCTACGACAACATCGCGTTCGGCGTGCGCCTGTACGAGAACCTGTCCAAGGGCGAGATGGACGAGCGCGTGGAATGGGCGCTCAAGAAAGCCGCGCTGTGGACGGAAGTGAAGGACAAGCTGAACAAGAGCGGCCTGTCGCTGTCGGGCGGCCAGCAGCAGCGCCTGTGCATCGCGCGCGGCGTCGCCGTGAAGCCGGACGTGCTGTTGCTGGACGAGCCGACGTCGGCGCTGGACCCGATCTCGACGTCGAAGATCGAAGAGCTGATCAGCGAGCTGAAGGGCGACTACACGATCGCCATCGTCACGCACAATATGCAGCAGGCCGCGCGCTGCTCGGACTACACGGCCTATATGTACCTGGGCGAACTGGTGGAATTCGGCGAGACCGACCAGCTGTTCCTGAACCCGGTGCGCAAAGAAACGCAAGACTACATTACCGGTCGCTTTGGCTGAGCGAGGGGAGGCCCTACAACCTACTGCGCGTTGCAGGGCCGGCCTGCGATGCTCGCCGTACCGGATGTACGGCTGCGCTTCTCGGCCACCCCTGCCGCCGCTCGCTACGGTTGTAGGGCCCCCCGAAAAGCTAACAATGGGCCAGGCAAGTTAAAATTACGATATTCAATAGGAACCAATCACATGGTAGGCGAGCACTCTTCCAAGCAGTACGACCAGGAGTTGGAGGCGATCCGTTCCAAGGTGCTGCTGATGGGCGGCATGGTGGAAACGCAGTTCGACGAGGCGCTGAACTGCTTCCGCGTCGGCAATACCGAGCAGGCCGACAAGGTCATCGCGGACGACCATTCCGTCAACCAGCTCGAAGTGCAGCTGGACGACGCCTGCAGCCACCTGATCGTGCGCCGCCAGCCGGCGGCCAACGACCTGCGCACGGTGATGGCGACGATCAAGGTGATCACGGACCTCGAGCGCATCGGCGACGAGGCGACCAAGATCGCGCGCACGGCCAAGAGCCTGCACGAGCGCGGCATGGTCAGCTTCAATCACTACGAGACCGTGCGCACGATCTCGCGCGCCACGGCCGACATGCTGCACGACGCGCTGGACGCGTTCGCGCGCCTGGACGGCAAGGCCGCCGTGCAGATCATCGCCCAGGACGACGTGATCGACCACGAATTCCGCACGATCCTGCGCAGCACGATCACGTTCATGATGGAAGATCCGCGCACGATCTCGTCGGCGCTGGACGTGCTGTGGGTGGCGAAGGCCATCGAGCGCATCGGCGACCACGCCAAGAACATCGCCGAGTACGTGATCTACGTCGTCGAGGGACGCGACATCCGTCACAGCAAACCAACGGGCGCCGCCGCGGCCGGCGGCGAAGGGTGATCGATGGCGGCCAACACGAGCGTCCTGATCGTCGAGGATGAACCGGCGATCGTCGAACTGGTGAGCTATTCGCTGCGCGAGACGGGCTGGGAGATCCGCACGGCCCCGAACGTGGCGTCGGCGTGGGATTCGATCGTGCACGGCAGGCCCGACCTGCTGCTGCTGGACTGGATGCTGCCCGACCAGAGCGGCCTGCGCCTGCTGTCGCGCCTGCGCGGCGACCGCGACTTCCAGGACATCCCCGTCATCATGCTGACGGCGAAGAGCATGGAAGAGGACAAGATCGCGGGGCTCAATACCGGTGCCGACGATTACGTGACGAAGCCGTTCTCGCCGCGCGAGCTGGTGGCCCGCTCGAAAGCCCTGCTGCGCCGCAAGAGCCCGCACCTGGCCGAGGCGCCGTTGACGGCCGGTCCCGTCACGCTCGATCCGGCCAGCTGCACCGTCACCCTGGACGGCCGCCAGCTCGAGATGGGCAATGCCGAATACCGCCTGCTGAAATTCCTGATGGCGCACCGCGAGCGCGTGTTCTCGCGCAGCCAGCTGCTCGACAAGGTCTGGGGCGACGCGGCGGCCGTCGAGGAGCGCACGGTCGACGTCCACGTCCTCCGGCTGCGCAAGGCCCTCAAGGAAGCGGAAAAGCTGATCAAGACGGTGCGCAGCGTCGGCTACATGCTGAGCGAGAAAGAAAAATAGAAAGGTCGTCCGTTTGAATTCTCGAGTCATGTTCTGGGTCCCGGCGCTGCTGCGCCTGGGCGTGATGCTCGCCGTCGCCGGCATCGCCTGGTGGCTGCTGGGTCCCGTGTCCGGGCTGGCGCTCGCTTTGCTCATCACCCTCGGCCTGCTCGTGTCCCAACTGACGTATCTGCACAAGCTGGGCGAATGGCTGAACGATCCGCAGAGCAGCAAGCTGCCGGACGGGTGGGGCGCCTGGACGGACGTCTTCGCCCGGCTGTACCGCCTGCGGCGCGACGACGAACGCAACCGCGAGGAGCTGACGGAATGGCTGGCGCGCTTTCGCCAGGCCATGCACCTGCTGCCGGAAGGCGTGGCGATCATGGACGACGTCCTGTTCCTCGAATGGTGCAACCCGGCGGCCGAGCGCCACCTGGGCCTTACCCTGGAACACGACAAGGGCCGGCGCGTGACGAACCTGATCCGCCACCCGGAATTCATCGATTACCTGATCCTCGGCCGCTACGAACAACCGCTCACGCTGTCGATCCGCAACCGCAAGCTGATCGTCCAGATCATCCCGTTCGAGAACCGGCGCCAGATCCTGGTGTCCCACGACGCCACCGAGACCGAGCGCATCGAAGCCATGCGCCGCGACTTCATCGCCAATGCGTCGCACGAGCTGCGCACGCCGCTGACGGTGATCGTCGGCTTCCTCGAGATCGCCCTGGCCGATCCGGGTCTGGACGAGAAGACGCGCACGGCGCACCTGATGCTGATGACGGAACAGGCGCAGCGCATGCAGCGTCTCATCGGGGACATGCTGACCCTGTCGCGCCTGGAGTCCGACGAGTATCTCCTGAAGCGCGAGCGGGTCGACATCAAGGCACTCGTCGAGCAGGTGGCGGCCGATGCGCGCGCACTGTCGAACGGCCGCCACGAGATCGACTTCACCGTCGACGGTCCGGACGTGATGGGCAGCACGGAAGAACTGCGCAGCGCGTTCGGCAACCTGGCCAGCAATGCCGTGCGCTACACGCCGGAAGGCGGCAAGATCGAACTGCGCTGGCTGCGCGGCCCGAACGACCTGCGCTTCGAGGTGGCCGACAACGGCATCGGCATCGACGAGCAGCACATCTCGCGCCTGACCGAGCGCTTCTACCGCGTCGACAAGAGCCGCTCGCGCGAGACGCAGGGCACGGGCCTCGGCCTGGCTATCGTCAAGCACGTGCTGCTGCGCCACGGCGGCAAGCTGGCGATCCGTTCCGTGCCGGGCAAGGGCAGCGTGTTCACCGCGACGTTGCCGAACACGTCGCTGCCGGGCTGACGGCGGGCGCGCCGCGCATGCGCCCGCTCACCTGAGCTGGACGACGACCTTGCCTTTCGCACGGCCGCGGGCCAGGTAGTCCAGCGCCGCGGGCGCGTCGTCGAACGGGAACACCGAGTCGATCACCGGGCGCAGGCGCCCCGCCGCCAGCAGTTCGCCGATGGCCGCCAACTGGGTGCCGTCGGGCCGCACGAACAGGAACGAATAGTCGACACGCCGGCCGGCCGCGCGGCGCCGGATCTTTCGGCTCATCAGCCCGAACACGAATGCCAGCACGACGTTCAGCCCGCGCGCGCGCGCGAAGGCGGCGTCGAGCGGGCCCACGAGGGACACGATCCGGCCGCCCGGCCTGAGGATGCCCACCGCCTTCTCCTGCATGTCGCCCCTGAGCGTGCCGAGCACCACGTCGTAGTCGCGCAGCGCGTCCTCGAACGCCTGTTTCGTGTAGTCGACGACTTCGTCCGCGCCCAGGCCGGTCACCAGGCCCACGTTGGCCGTGCTGGTCGTCGTGCCCACCGTCGCGCCGAGATGCTTCGCCAACTGGAGCGCGAACGAACCGACGCCCCCGGATCCGGCCGGGACGAACACCTTCTGGCCCGCGCGCACGCCGGCGCGCTCCTTCAACGCCTGCCACGACGTGAGCCCGGCCATGGGAATGGAGGCGGCCTGCGCGAAGTCCAGGTTGGCCGGTTTCGGTGCGGCCGCATGCTCCGGCACCGCCACGAATTCGGCCAGGGTGCCCCGGCCGAGGTCGAAGACGCAGGCAAAGATGGCGTCGCCGCGCTTGAAGCGCGTGACGCGGCTGCCGACGTCGACCACGACGCCGGCCACGTCGCAGCCCAGCGTGGCCGGCAACCGGAAGCGCAGGATGGGCTTGAACATGCCCGTCGGGATCATGTTGTCGATGGGGTTCAACCCGACCGCGTGGACTTCGACCAGCAGTTCGTCCGGCTGCAAGACGGGTTGCGGTACGTCGGCGAAGCCGATGCCGGGCGACTTGCCGTAGCGCTGGAAGGTGAGAGCTTTCATGATGTGCCGATGCGGGTAGATGGAGAAGGTGGGCTGACGCGATAATGATGATGATCGTCATCAAAAAAGTCAATGCTTTGATTACAGATGACATCAATGTATAGTGCGAGCCTGGGCGGACACGATTGCACGGGAGCGGACATGAAAATCACGAAGGCGCAGGTACAGGCCAACCGGGCGCGCGTCGTCGAGACGGCCTCCGCGCTGTTTCGCGAGCGCGGCTACGACGGCATCGGCGTGGCCGACCTGATGAACGCCGCCGGGCTCACGCACGGCGGCTTCTACAAGCACTTCGGCTCGAAGGCGGACCTGATGGCGGAAGCGGCGGCCTGCGGCATCGCGCAGACGGTGGCGCAGACCACCGGTGTCGACGCGGCGACGTTCGCCCGGCACTATGTCTCGCGCGCGCACCGCGACGCGCGCGCGACCGGCTGCACGATGGCCGCGCTCGGCGGCGATGCGGCACGTCAGCCGGACGCGGTCCGTGCGACGTTCGCCGATGGCATCGAGCGCCTGCTGGCCGCATTGGGCGGCACGGGCGGCAACCGGGCCCGGATCCTCGACCTGGTGGCGCACGCGGTCGGCGCCGTCGTCATGTCGCGTGCCTGTCCAGACGCGTCTCCGCTGGCCGACGAGATCCTGACAACGTGCCGCGAGGCGATTCTCGCGTCCCTGGATTCGTCCGCGCCGGCGCCGGGGGCGACGCCGCCGTGAAGGTGGCCGGCAACCGGCCGGATCGGGTTACAATCCCATCTTTGTCCCGTTTTCTGTTCCCCCGGATGCCCCTCTCCCGACGTTCCCTTCTTGCCACGCTCGGCGCCGCGGCCGTGCTGGCCGGTTGCGGCTCCGCGCCGACCCGGCCGGCCGAGCCGGTCGCCGCCGCGCCCGTGCCCGCACCCGTGCCCATCCCGCTCCGTCACGTGAAAATCGGACTCGCCCTGGGCGGCGGCGCCGCGCGCGGCTTTGCCCACATCGGGGTGATCAAGGCCCTGGAAGCGCAGGGCATTTATCCCGACATCATCGTCGGCACGAGCGCCGGTTCCGTCGTCGGCGCGCTGTACGCGTCCGGCTACAACGGCTTCGAACTGCAGAAGATCGCCCTCGACATGGACGAGGCGACGATCTCCGACTGGGCGATCCCGTTCTTCAGCAAGGCGCCGGGCGTGCTGAAAGGGGAGGCGCTGCAGGCCTATGTCAACAAGGCCGTGCACAACCGGCCGATCGAAAAGCTGAAAATCCCGTTCGGCGCCGTTGCCACCGACCTCAGGACGGGCCAGCCGATCCTGTTCCGGCGCGGGAACACGGGCATGGCGGTGCGCGCGTCGTCGTCCGTGCCCGGCGTGTTCCAGCCGGTCGTCATCCACGGCCGCAGCTATGTCGACGGCGGCCTCGTCGCGCCCGTGCCCGTGCGCTTCGCGAAGGAGATGGGCGCCGAATTCATCATCGCCGTCAATATCTCCAGCGTGACGGAAGCGCAAGCCACGGCCAGTTCCGTGGACGTCCTGATGCAGACGTTCACCATCATGGGCCAGCGCCTGAACCAGCTCGAACTGAAGAATGCCGACGTCGTCATCACGCCCGCGCTGGGCGCGATGGGCAGCGCCGACTTCAACGGCCGCAACCTGGCGGTGCTGGCGGGCGAGCAGGCCGCGGCCGGCGTGATGGCGGAACTCAAGGCCAAGCTCAAGGCCAAACAAAGCACGCCGGCCCCGTTGGCGGCCGCGCGCTGATCGCCGTACCTTTTTGTAACGCAACACGAAAGAAAGACATCAAGATGCAAACCAAGCCAGTTCTTACCCTCGAAGACATCAAGAAGATCGCCGCCGGCGCGGAAAGCCACGCCGTCGCGAACGGCTGGAACGTCGTCATCGCGATCTGCGACGACGGCGGCCACCCGCTGTGGCTGCAGCGCCTGGACGGCGCCGCGCCGGTGTCGGCCCACATCGCCCCGGAAAAGGCCAAGACGGCCGCGCTGGGCCGCCGCGAGTCCAAGATCTACGAAGACATGATCAACAACGGCCGCGTGTCGTTCGCCCGCGCGCCGGAACTGGACGGCATGCTGGAAGGCGGCGTGCCCATCGTCGTGGACGGCTACGTGGTGGGCGCCGTGGGCGTGTCGGGCGTGAAGTCGGCGGAAGATGCGCAGATCGCCAAGGCCGGTATCGCGGCGCTGGGCCTGTAATTTCCATTCCCGCTTGGTGGGCATTTGAGGCCGGGGGCCTCAAATGGAACGTGCCCACCAGACCGCGAGGAGCGATTTCCGCAGGGCATTTAGACGAAAAGGGTAGGCAAGGCGATTGCCGGCCGATATAAATCGCGCTATAATTCAGAGGTTTAGCCATCACTTATCTGCCGTAGCGACTACCCACCCATACCTCTATCTAACGACCTGCAACACCGGGCGATTGCTTGCCCACACCCTGTTCAGGCCGGTCTGACGTGGCGCAGCCTACGGCGACTTTATCGGGAGTTGCCCTTGCCGCCATTTTTTTCTGGCCCAGCCGTTCCAGCCATCCTTGCCCTGGCAGACGGAACCATTTTCAAAGGATATTCGATCGGCGCCGCCGGTCACACGACCGGCGAGGTGGTGTTCAATACCGCCATCACCGGTTATCAGGAAATCCTGACTGACCCCAGCTATTCGCGTCAAATCGTGACGCTGACCTATCCGCACATCGGCAACTACGGCGTCAATCCGGAAGACGTCGAGGCGACCAAGGTGCACGCCGCCGGCCTGATCATCCGTGACCTGCCGCTGCTGGCTTCGAATTTCCGTTCCACGCAGTCGCTGGCGGATTACCTGAAGGCCGAGAACGTGGTGGCCATCGCCGGCATCGACACCCGCAAGCTGACCCGCATCCTGCGCGAAAAAGGTGCCCAGAACGGCGCGATCCTCACCGGCACGCAAGGCAACGAACCGTCGGAAGCACAGGCGCTGGAGCTGGCGCGCTCGTTCCCGGGCCTGAACGGCATGGACCTGGCGAAGGTCGTGTCCGTCAAGGAACCGTACGTGTTCGACCAGACCGAATGGAAGCTCGGCCAGGGCTACGGCAAGCAGGAGAACCCGAAGTTCCACGTGGTCGCCTTCGACTACGGCGTCAAGCGCAACATCCTGCGCATGCTGGCCGAGCGCGGCTGCAAGATCACCGTGCTGCCGGCGCAAGCCACCGCGGAAGAAGCCCTCGCGCTGAACCCGGACGGCATCTTCCTCGCCAACGGTCCGGGCGACCCGGCCGCGTGCGACTACGCGATCGCCGCGACCAGGAAAGTGATCGAGTCGGGCATCCCGACGTTCGGCATCTGCCTCGGCCACCAGATCATGGCGCTGGCCTCGGGCGCGCGGACCGTCAAGATGAAGTTCGGCCACCACGGCGCCAACCACCCGGTGCAGGACCTGGATTCCAAGCAGGTCTTGATCACCTCGCAAAACCACGGCTTCGCGGTCGACGCGGCCACCTTGCCGGCCAATTGCCGCGTGACCCACGTGTCGCTGTTCGACGGCTCGCTGCAGGGTTTCGAGCGCACGGACAAGCCGGCGTTCTGCTTCCAGGGCCACCCGGAAGCGTCGCCCGGCCCGACCGACGTCGCCTACCTGTTCGACCGTTTCATCAGCAAGATGCAAGCCCACGCAAGCGAGAAGAAATAAATGCCAAAACGTACTGACATCAAAAGCATCCTGATCATCGGCGCGGGCCCGATCGTCATCGGCCAGGCGGTCGAATTCGACTACTCCGGCGCCCAGGCCTGCAAGGCGCTGCGCGAAGAAGGCTACAAGGTCATCCTGGTCAACTCGAACCCGGCGACCATCATGACCGACCCGGAAACGGCCGACGTCACCTATATCGAACCGATCACGTGGAAGGCCGTCGAGCGCATCATCGACAAGGAGCGCCCGGACGCGATCCTGCCGACGATGGGCGGCCAGACCGCGCTGAACTGCGCGCTGGACCTGCACCGCCACGGCGTGCTGGACAAGTACAAGGTCGAGCTGATCGGCGCCACGCCGGAAGCCATCGACAAGGCCGAGGACCGCTTCAAGTTCAAGGAAGCGATGACCAAGATCGGCCTGGGCTCGGCCCGTTCCGGCATCGCCCACTCGATGGACGAAGCACGCGCCGTGCAGCGCGAACTGGGCTTCCCGACCATCATCCGTCCGTCGTTCACGATGGGCGGCTCGGGCGGCGGCATCGCGTACAACGAGGAAGAGTTCGAAGCGATCTGCAAGCGCGGCCTGGAAGCGTCGCCGACGTCGGAACTCCTGATCGAGGAATCGCTGCTCGGCTGGAAAGAGTACGAGATGGAAGTCGTCCGCGACAAGAAGGACAACTGCATCATCGTCTGCTCGATCGAGAACCTGGACCCGATGGGCGTGCACACCGGCGACTCGATCACCGTCGCGCCGGCGCAGACCCTGACGGACAAGGAATACCAGATCATGCGCAACGCGTCGATCAACGTGCTGCGCGAGATCGGCGTCGACACGGGCGGCTCGAACGTGCAGTTCTCGATCAACCCGAAGGACGGCCGCATGATCGTCATCGAGATGAACCCGCGCGTGTCGCGTTCGTCCGCGCTGGCTTCCAAGGCGACCGGCTTCCCGATCGCGAAGGTCGCGGCGAAACTGGCCGTCGGCTTCACGCTCGATGAGCTGCGCAACGAGATCACCGGCGGCGCGACCCCGGCCTCGTTCGAGCCGTCGATCGACTACGTCGTCACCAAGATCCCGCGCTTCACGTTCGAGAAATTCCCGGCCGCGGACAAGCACCTGACGACGCAGATGAAGTCCGTCGGCGAAGTGATGGCGATGGGCCGCACGTTCCAGGAATCGTTCCAGAAAGCCCTGCGCGGCCTGGAAGTGGGCGTCGACGGCCTGAACGAAAAGACCCGCGACCGCGAAAAGATCGAGGAAGAACTGGGCGAGCCGGGTCCGGAGCGCATCTGGTACGTGGGCGACGCATTCGCGCAAGGCTTCACCCTGGAAGAGGTGCACAACCTCACCAAGATCGATCCGTGGTTCCTCATCCAGATCAAAGAAATCGTCGACATCGAGCTGTGGCTGGATCACCAGAAGCTGGACAGCCTCGACAAGCCGACCTTGTACAAGCTGAAGCAGAAGGGCTTCTCGGACCGCCGCCTGGCCTTCCTGATGCAGACGACGCCGGAAGCCGTGCGCGCCAAGCGCCACGAGTTCGGCATCCGTCCGGTCTACAAGCGCGTCGACACCTGCGCCGCCGAATTCGCGACGAACACCGCGTACATGTACTCGACGTACGACGAGGAATGCGAGTCGAACCCGACGGACAAGAAGAAGATCATGGTGCTGGGCGGCGGTCCGAACCGCATCGGCCAGGGCATCGAGTTCGACTACTGCTGCGTGCACGCGGCCCTCGCGATGCGCGAAGACGGCTACGAGACCATCATGGTCAACTGCAACCCGGAGACCGTGTCGACCGACTACGACACGTCCGACCGCCTGTACTTCGAATCGCTGACCCTGGAAGACGTGCTGGAAATCGTCGACCTGGAAAAGCCGGAAGGCGTGATCGTCCAGTACGGCGGCCAGACCCCGCTGAAGCTGGCGCTGGACCTGGAAAAGAACGGCGTCCCGATCATCGGCACGTCGCCGGACATGATCGACGCGGCCGAAGACCGCGAGCGCTTCCAGAAGCTGCTGCAGGACCTGGGCCTGCGCCAGCCGCCGAACCGCACCGCGCGCACGGAAGCCGAAGCGCTGGCGCTGGCGTCCGAGATCGGCTATCCGCTCGTCGTGCGCCCGTCGTACGTGCTGGGCGGCCGCGCGATGGAGATCGTCCACGAGCAGCGCGACCTCGAGCGCTACATGCGCGAAGCGGTCAAGGTGTCGAACGATTCGCCGGTGCTGCTGGACCGCTTCCTGAACGACGCGATCGAAGTCGACGTCGACTGCATCTCCGACGGCGAGACGACGTTCATCGGCGGCGTGATGGAGCACATCGAACAGGCCGGCGTGCACTCGGGCGACTCCGCGTGCTCGCTGCCGCCGTACTCGCTGGCGCAAGCCACGATCGATGAACTGAAGCGCCAGACCTCGCTGATGGCGAAGGCGCTGAACGTCGTCGGCCTGATGAACGTGCAGTTCGCGATCCAGCAGTCGGAAGTGGACGGCCAGACGGTCGATACCGTGTACGTGCTGGAAGTGAACCCGCGCGCGTCGCGCACCGTGCCGTTCGTGTCGAAGGCGACGGGCCTGCAGCTGGCGAAGATCGCCGCGCGCTGCATGGTCGGCCAGACGCTCGCACAGCAGGGCATCACGAAAGAGATCACGCCGCCGTTCTACAGCGTCAAGGAAGCCGTGTTCCCGTTCGTGAAGTTCCCGGGCGTCGACACGATCCTCGGCCCCGAGATGAAGTCGACGGGCGAGGTGATGGGCGTGGGTACGACGTTCGGCGAAGCCTTCGTCAAGTCGCAGCTGGCCGCCGGCATCACCTTGCCGACGTCGGGCCGCGTGTTCCTGTCCGTGAAGGGCTCGGACAAGCCGCGCACCGTGACGGTGGCGCGCGACCTCGTCGACCTGGGCTTCTCGCTCGTCGCGACCAAGGGCACCGCGGCCGTCATCGCCGCGGCCGGCATCCCGGTCACCCCGGTCAACAAGGTGATCGAGGGCCGTCCGCACGTCGTCGACATGATCAAGAACCACGAGATCGCCATGGTCGTGAACACGGTGGAAGAGAAGCGCAGCGCCATCGCCGATTCGCGTACGATCCGTACGTCGGCGCTGCAGTCGCGCGTGGTCACCTACACGACCATCGCCGGTGCCGAGGCGGCCGTGCAGGGCATGCGCCATCTGGACGAGTTGCGGGTGTACGATTTACAAGGCCTGCATAAAACCTTAAACTAAGCGGCAAAGCAGTACCTGAGCAGTACCTAAGACCACAGAGTTCGCGCGGCTCGCGCCGTGCGGCTCTGTGGTTTTCACTTGGTACGTCCGCAAACACTGAGAACGAGTAGCCATGAACACTCCATTGACCAAATTCGGCGCCGAGAAGTTGAAGGAAGAGCTGCACCAGCTCAAGACCAAGGAACGCCGCAACGTGATCGATGCGATCGCCGAGGCGCGTTCGCATGGTGACCTGTCCGAAAACGCCGAATACGACGCCGCCAAGGAACGCCAGGCCTTCGTCGAAGGCCGCATCGCCGAGCTGGAACAGAAGCTGTCCACCGCCCAGATCATCGACCCGTCCACGCTGGACGCGGAAGGCCGCGTCGTGTTCGCCTCCACGGTCGACCTCGAGGACCTCGAGAACGGCCAGAAAGTCACCTACCAGATCGTCGGCATCGATGAAGCCGACCTCAAGGAGAACAAGGTCTCCGTCACGTCCCCGATCGCGCGCGCGCTGATCGGCAAATACGCCGGCGACGTGGTCGAAGTGCAGGCCCCGTCCGGTCCGCGCGAATACGAAATCCTGGAAGTCCGCTACGTCTGAGTCCGCCGCGATGGTCGCCAACGCGCGCCTGCTGCTCGCGGCCCTGTGGGCCGGCAGCGTGTGGGCGGTCAGCTACCTGGCCGCGCCGAGCGCGTTCGCCGTCCTCGACAGCACCCAGGCCGGCAACGTCGTCGGCATGATGCTGACGCGTTCGGCCTGGCTCGCGATCGCGCTGGCCGTGCTGCTGGTCCTGGTCGTCGCGCGTTCGGCCGATCTCGACGCGCGGCGCCGGCGCTGGCTGTACGGACTGGCCGGCGGCATGCTGGCGTGCAGCCTGGTCGTCTACCTGGGGCTGCAGCCGACGATGGCGGCGATCCGCGCGGCGGCCGGACCGGCCGGTGTGCGGGCATCACCGCAGTGGGGGACGTTCGCGGCCTTGCACGGGGTGTCGCAGGCGTTGTACCTGGCCGAGAGTATCCTGGGCGCGATTCTGGTCGTGAAAGCCCGATAATGCGGGCGTTTTGGTGGGCGGAGGGCCGCCCACCCTACGGTATGTCATTGTCGGGGGCAACGAATGACATAGGGTGGGCGGCCTCCGCCCACCATGCATGCGTCGACGCATAAAAAAACCGGGGCATCGGCCCCGGTTAATTTTTTGAAGAGGGATTTATTTCAACGCCGTCTTCTTGGTGCTGGCCTGGCGCGCCTTGGCCCGCTTGATGTTGCCGCCCTGGGTCACGCGCTCGTTCCCTTTCAGCAAGACCTTGGTCACGGTCGGCTTCTTGGTGCCGCTGGGGCTAGGCTTGACGATGGTGACTTCGCGCAGGCCCTTGCCCGTCTTCGTCGCACGTTCCTTGACGGCGTCCTTCTTCGGACGATACAGAACGAGCAGCTTGCCGATGTGCTGCACCGGGGCGGCGTCCAGTTCGGCGGAGATCCGTTCGTAGATCGCGACGCGCTCTTCGCGGTCGTCGCCGAACACGCGGACCTTGATCAGGCCGTGCGCATCCAGGCTGGACGAGATTTCCTTCAGGACGGCCTCGGTCAGACCGGCTTCGCCGATCATGACGACAGGATTGAGTCCGTGGGCTTCCGCACGCAGCGCCGCACGCTCGACCGGTGTAAGTTTGATCATGATGTTATTTTGAGATACCTATTAAAAGCAGTATTTTACGCGAATGGCCAAGAACAAATTCAATAAAAACTGGATCCACGATCACATCAACGATCCCTATGTCAAATTGGCACAGAAAGAGGGCTACCGGGCCCGTGCGGCCTACAAGCTGAAGGAAATCGACGAAAGCGAAAAGCTCATCAAGCCGGGCCAGGTGATCGTCGACCTCGGCTGCACCCCCGGCAGCTGGGGCCAGTACACGCGGCGCAAGCTGGCCGGCGGCGACGAGGGCGGCATCAAGGGCACGATGATCGGGCTCGACATCCTGCCGATGGAGCCGATCGCCGACATGCATTTCATCCAGGGCGATTTCCGCGAGCAGGACGTGCTCGACGAGCTGTCCGGCGTCCTGCAGGGCCGCATGGCCGACCTCGTGCTGTCCGATATGGCGCCGAATTTGTCCGGCATTCCGTCGGCGGATGCGGCGCGCATGGAGGATTTGATTGATCTTGCTATTGAGTTCTCTCAAATGCACCTCAAACCATCCGGCGCATTGTTAGTGAAATGCTTCAAGGACATGGGGTTCACCCAGATCCTGGAGAAGTTCCGTACCGAATTCAAGGTCGTCAAACAGATCAAGCCCAAGGCCAGTCGCGACAAATCATCGGAAATCTTCCTGCTGGGGCGCGGTCTCAAGAATCCGGCGAGCTGACACCGCGAAAATCGCCGCGATCGCCCTTGATTTTCAGGAGCGCAACCGCACATCAGCAAAGGACAGCCATATCTGCGTTCCGCGCGGGATGGAATGTTCATGATGCCTGCGCAGCGGAAATAAAAACCGGCTATAGTGGCGTACAAGGCACCAAGAGCGGCCGTGCGTGGCACCGCCTGCTTAATGCGGTAAAATCTGCCTTTGAAAAAATGGGAAAAGATGCGTTCGCATCAGAGGAGTCTTCGTGAATAATATGTTTTCCAAATCCGCCATCTGGGTGGTCGTCGCGCTGCTGTTGTTCATGCTGTTCAAGCAGTTCGACAACCACAGCGTCGCGGGCGGCAGCAAGACCATTGCTTATTCCGAGCTGCTCGATGACGTCAAGGCGAAACGCATCAAGGACGTCGTGATCGAAGGGTCGAGCATCACCGCGACCCGCACCGACGACACCAAGGTCCACACCACCGCGACGATGCTCGACCGCGGCCTGATCGGCGACCTGCGCGACAACAACGTCCGCTTCGACGTCAAGCCGCCCGAGGAGCCGTCGTTCCTGCAGCAAGTCTTCATTTCCTGGTTCCCGATGCTGCTCCTGATCGGGGTCTGGGTGTTCTTCATGCGCCAGATGCAAGGCGGCGGCAAGGGCGGGGCATTCTCGTTCGGCAAGTCGAAGGCGCGCATGATGGATGAAACGAACAACACCGTCACGTTCGCCGACGTCGCCGGCTGCGACGAAGCGAAGGAAGAAGTGGGCGAGATCGTCGACTTCCTGAAGGATCCGACCAAGTTCCAGAAACTGGGCGGCCGCATCCCGCGCGGCGTGCTGATGGTCGGCCCCCCGGGTACCGGTAAAACGCTGCTGGCCCGCGCCATCGCCGGCGAAGCCAAGGTGCCGTTCTTCTCGATCTCCGGTTCGGACTTCGTCGAGATGTTCGTCGGCGTGGGCGCGTCGCGCGTGCGCGACATGTTCGAGAACGCGAAAAAACACTCGCCGTGCATCATCTTCATCGACGAGATCGACGCCGTCGGCCGCCACCGCGGCGCCGGTATGGGCGGCGGCAACGACGAGCGCGAACAGACGCTGAACCAGCTGCTGGTCGAGATGGACGGCTTCGAGGCATCATCGGGCGTGATCGTGATCGCCGCGACCAACCGTGCCGACGTGCTGGACAAGGCGCTGCTGCGTCCGGGCCGTTTCGACCGCCAGGTCATGGTGGGCCTGCCCGACATCCGCGGCCGCGAACAGATCCTCAACGTGCACATGCGTAAAGTGCCGATCGGCACCGACGTGAAGGCCGACATCCTGGCCCGCGGCACCCCGGGCTTCTCCGGCGCCGACCTGGCCAATCTCGTCAACGAGGCCGCGCTGTTCGCCGCGCGCCGCAGCAAGCGGCTCGTCGAGATGAGCGACTTCGAAGACGCGAAGGACAAGATCTTCATGGGTCCGGAGCGCAAGTCGATGGTCATGCGCGAGGAAGAGCGCCGCAACACCGCGTACCACGAGTCCGGCCACGCAGTGATCGCCAAGCTGTTGCCGAAGGCCGATCCCGTGCACAAGGTCACGATCATGCCGCGCGGCTATGCGCTGGGCCTGACGTGGCAGTTGCCGGAACACGACAGCCTGTCCGGCTACAAGGACAAGATGCTGGAAGAAATCTCGATCCTGTTCGGCGGCCGCATCGCCGAGGAAATCTTTGTCGGCCAGATGTCGACGGGCGCATCGAACGACTTCGCCCGCGCTACCAAACTGGCGCGCTCGATGGTGACCCGCTTCGGCATGTCCGAAAGCATGGGCGTGATGGTCTACGAGGACGATCCGAACGAAGGCTTCTTCGGCGGCTCCGTGAAGACCATTTCCGAAGCGACGCAGCAAAAAGTCGATGCCGAGATCCGCAACATCCTCGACACGCAATACACGCTGGCGCGCCGCCTGCTGGAAGAAAACCGCGACAAGGTCGAAGTGATGACGAAGGCGCTGCTCGAGTGGGAAACCATCGACGCCGACCAGATCAACGACATCATGGCCGGCCGCGAGCCCCGTCCGCCCAAGTCGGTCGTGCTGACCAAGCGCACGCCGCCGAGCGACAACGGCGGCGGCGTCGCCCAGAACGCGACCGCGCCGGCCTGATCGCCGACCTCGTTGCACCAAAAGGCACCCCGAGCGGGTGCCTTTTTATTCTTCATCCCGTTGGTCTTTCGTCATGCGTCAATACCTGCAGTGCGGCCGTTTCGGCTATAACCTCGCCCAGCGGCCACTGGTCATGGGCATCCTCAACGTGACCCCGGATTCCTTTTCCGACGGCGGCCGCTACCAGGCCCTCGAATTCGCCGTGGAGCGGGCCGAACAGATGATCAAGGACGGCGTCGACATCATCGACATCGGCGGCGAATCCACGCGTCCGGGCTCGCCCAGCGTGCCCGCCGACGAAGAACTGCGCCGGGTCATGCCGGCGCTTTATGCGTTGCGCGAACTGGGCTATCCATTGTCGATCGACACGTGCAAGCCGGACGTGATGCGGGAGGCGATCATCGCGGGCGCCGACATGATCAACGATATCAACGGTTTCCGGGCGCCGGGCGCCATCGAGGCCGTGAAGGACAGCGACTGCGCGCTGTGCGTGATGCACATGCAGGGCACGCCCCAGGACATGCAGGTGCAGCCCGCGTATGGGGACGTGGTGGCCGATGTGATCGCCTTCCTGCGCGAGAGGATAGCTGCGCTGCTGGCGGCCGGCGTGGCGCGCGAACGCATCACGATCGATCCCGGATTTGGTTTTGGGAAGAGTGTCGCGCATAATTATGCTTTGCTCCAAAGCATAAGCCGCATGGAAAGTGAACTAGGCCAGCCGGTGTTGGCGGGGCTGTCGCGCAAATCGATGATTGGCGCCGTGACGGGGCGCAGCGTGGAGCAGCGCCTGGCGGGCAGCCTGGCCGGCGCGCTCGCTGCGGTAGCGCAGGGCGCCCGGATCGTGCGGGTCCATGATGTGGCAGAGACGGTGGATGCGCTGAAGGTTTGGCAAGCGGCCACTACGAATAATCAATAGATGAAGAGAATTTAATGGCACGCAAATATTTCGGTACCGATGGCGTACGCGGCCTGGTGGGCAAGTCGCCCATCACCCCTGATTTCGTGATGCGCCTGGGCTACGCGGCCGGCAAGGTGCTGGCCAAGGACAAGGCCGGCACGAGCGAGCGTCCCACGGTCCTGATCGGCAAGGACACGCGCATTTCCGGCTACATGCTGGAAGCGGCGCTGGAAGCGGGTTTCTCGGCGGCGGGCGTCGACGTGATGCTGGCCGGCCCGATGCCGACGCCCGCGATCGCCTACCTGACGCGCGCGCTGCGCCTGCAGGCCGGCGTCGTGATCTCGGCCTCGCACAATCCCTTCCAGGACAATGGCATCAAGTTCTTCTCCGGCCACGGCACCAAGCTGCCGGACGCCGTCGAGCTCGAAATCGAGGAGATGATCGACCAGCCGATGGGCTGCGTGTCGTCGGAAAAACTGGGCCGTGCCACGCGCCTGCGCGATGCCCAGGGCCGTTACATCGAATTCTGCAAGAGCACGTTCCCGAACGAACTCGACCTGCGCGGCCTCAAGATCGTCGTGGACTGCGCCCACGGCGCCGCGTACAACATCGCCCCGCACGTGTTCCATGAACTGGGTGCCGAGGTCGTGGAACTGGGCACCAAGCCGGACGGCTTCAACATCAACGACGGCGTCGGCGCCACGGCACCGAAGGCGATGGCCGCGGCCGTTCTCGAACACAAGGCCGATCTCGGCATCGCGCTGGACGGCGACGCCGACCGCCTGATCATGTGCGACGCCGAAGGCCGCCTGTACAACGGCGACGAGCTCCTCTACGTGATGGTGCGGGCGCGCATGGCGACGGGCCCGGTGGCCGGCGCCGTCGGCACCTTGATGACCAATATGGCGCTCGAAGTGGCGTTCAAGGACATGGGCATCGGCTTCGCGCGCGCGAAAGTCGGCGACCGTTATGTCCTGGAAATGATGCAGGAGCGGGGCTGGCTGCTGGGCGGCGAAGGCTCCGGCCACCTGCTGGCGCTGGACAAGCACACGACGGGCGACGGCATCGTCTCGGCGCTGCAGGTGCTGACCGCACTCAAGCGTTCCGACCGTGGGCTGGCCGATTGCTGCAGCGATCTGAAACTGTATCCCCAGACGCTGATCAATGTCCGCGTGCAGCCAGGCACCGACTGGACGAAGAACGCCGCCGTCGTGACCGAGAAGGACCATGTCGAACGCGAACTGGGCGACGATGGCCGCGTCTTGATCCGTCCGTCGGGAACGGAACCGCTGGTACGCGTCATGGTGGAAGCGAAGAGCGCCGAACTGGCCGAAACGATGGCCAAACGGATCGCCGCCCGCTTCGAAGTGTGACCTGTGCGGGGCGGGAGGCTTCATTGACGCTTACCGCCCGGCGGGGTATGATCGTTCCAATCGGAGTGTAGCGCAGCCCGGTAGCGCACCTGCTTTGGGAGCAGGGGGTCCAAGGTTCGAATCCTTGTACTCCGACCACCGTTTTGCAAACGGGCTGTCGCGGACGGCCCGTTTTCATTTGTGAAGACCGGCCCCTGCCGTCCGGTCCTTCCTTGCACTGCCCATAGCTCAGTTGGATAGAGCAGCAGCCTTCTAAGCTGCGGGTCACAGGTTCGATTCCTGTTGGGCAGGCCAATCTATTTGGTGCCTTACCAAGCGTTTGCGCCTCGGCGCTTCGGCGTGCCAATTGCATGCTGGATGACCATGAAGCGGCCGTCGAGCAGACGCAGGCCGCCGAACCGCCGCGCGTCGGCTTCCAGTTGCTGCTTGACGCCCGCCGCGACGTCCGCGCCGGATGCCGGGAACGTATCGACGACGGTGGGCGTAGCCGGGCTCATTCGCGCTCTTCGGTGCGCGGGGCCATGGTCGCATTCTCGTCGAACGGCCAGCCGCTGGGCGGCGGCACGTGGCGCTGGAATTCGTGCGGCATCACGATCGGCACCTGCAGGCAGACGCTCTGCGTGGGCAGCACTTCCATCCAGGCGCGCACGAGTTCCTTGTAGGCGATGCCGACGGGGCGGATCTTGCGGTCGAGGTCGTACAAGCCGAGCGAGTTGACATTGCCGTTGTTCTCGCGCAGGGCCGTGTCCCAGTCGACCTGGTCCGTCAGCGAATACCACGTGAAGCCGACGAGCGGCACGCCATTGTTGCGCACGCGCAGGACGTTGGCCCATTCCTTGCGCAGCCAGTGCACAGCCTCGTCGCCGCGCGGCCCTTCGCACAGATTCGTTTCCGTGTGCATCACGGGCAGCCGGTAGCGGTTGTAGTACTGGTGCGTGATGACGGCATAGCCGAAGATTTCACCGGCCGCGCGCGTCAATCCGTCCGCCGACACGTAGTGCTCGTTGGTCTGGTAATAATCGTTGCCCATGATGCAGTGGTGCTTCAGATTATTATTCAGGAAGAAATGGTATTCCTCGCGCGTCATCCCGTTGTCCATCATGTATTCGTACATTTCCGAATCCACACGGCGGCCGTAATTCAGGTCGAGCGAGAGAAAGCGCCGCGCGTTGTACAACTCGGCGGGGCCGATGGCGGATGGACTTTCGGCGTGAAAGTATTCCGTCGATTCGCTCTGGATGAACAAGGCGTCGGGACGGACTTTCAGAATGGCGTGCATGGCGAGGATGTTCGCCTTGACGAGATTCTTCGTCGCGGTGACGTAGGCGCGGTCCGTCGTCATCTGCTCGTTCCACCAGCCGTACAGGGCGGAAAAGAGGGCGCAGATCGACATCTCGTTGATCGGCGTGTACAACTGCAGCCACGGATAGCGCCGCGCGAACGTGCCGGCATAATCGGCGAACAACTCGGGAAAATCCGGGTTCTGGAAGTTGCCGAGCCAGTCGGGCAGGCCGAAGTGGCACAGGTCCACGATCGATGCGATATTGCGCTGGCGCAGATCGTTGAGCGACAGATCCGCGAATTCCCAGTCGTAGCGTTTCGGGCCGAGCCAGGCCTTGTGCAGCGGCGGGCCGTAGCGCAAGACCTTCAGGCCGAGTTCCTGGACGAGGTCGAAGTCCGTGCGCCAATGCTTGTAATGGCCGCACTTTTCCATCTCGTCCATCCGAACCCGACCGTTGTCGATCGTCGGAATGCTGTTTTCGATCCCTGTAGCGAAAATAAATCCAGGCGACATGCGAACCTCTCCTTGCTGATCGGTCCAATTTATTGTAGCCGGGATTGCAAATAGCGTTCCGAACCGTGCGCACCCCCTTTACTGTCGCGTGTAAGCTGTGCTATCAATTCGTCAACATTTCACCGTGTATCCCTGACGCTCACGACCAGCATGCCCAACGCCACCGCGGCACGCGCCGCCTCATCCATGGACGCATCCGAGCGCCGGCTGGCAATGGGTGTGCTGGTTTCCGTGCTGCTGCACGCACTCGTGCTGTCTTTGCAGTTCGGCATTCCCGGCCTGCGGCCCGGGTCCGCCGGGCCGATCACCGTCCGGCTGGCCCCTGCGCCTACCGTCACCCTTGCGCCGCCGGTGCCGGTGCCGGTGCCCGTGCCGACGCCGCCGCCACCCGTCGCGGCGCATCCGGTTGTCCAGGCGCAGCCGACGCCGGCGCCGTTGCCATTGCCTGAGGTGCCGCATCAGGGGTTCAGACTCGTCGATCCCGTCGCGCCTGCGCCACCGCCGGCCGTGCCGACGCCTGTACCCGCGCCGCCGCCGCGACGCGTCGTCAAGCGGCGCCGCAAGCCGCCGGCCACGCACGTGGCGGACGGCCTGCACGCGCGCGTGATCGCGCAGGAAGCGCATCGGGACAACACGTTCGACGTGCCGCTGCCGGCCGTGGCACCCGATCCCGCACCGGACCCGCTGGCGCGTACCGAACCGCCGCCCGCGCCCGCGCCTACGCCCGACAAGGCCGTCGACGACGACGCTGCAACCGGGACCGAGGCTCGGGCCGAGCGCGCCCGCCTGGCCGACGAACGCGAGCGCGAACAGGAGCGCCGGCGCGAAGCGGACGAAGCCCGCCTGCGCCAGGACGCCGAAGCCAGGCTGCGCGCCGAGGCCGAGGTGCAGCGGCAGCGCCTCGCCGAGCAGTCCGCGCAATTCGAGACGGCGTTGGCCGACGAAGCGCAGGCGCGCGCCCGCCAGGAGGAAGAACAGCGTTTGGCCGAACAGCAACGCGCGGCGCAGCAGGCCGAGCAGGAACGTGCGCAGCAGTTGGCGGAGCAGCAGCGCATCCAGCAGGAACAGGAGCGCACACGACAGATGGAGGAGCAGCGCCGCGCGGCAGAAAACGCGCGCCAGCAATTGGCGGAACAGGAGCGTGCCCGCCAACTGGCCGACGAACGCTTGCGCCAGGAGCGTGCACAGCAGGCTGAACAGGCCGCACGCCGTCAGGCCGAGGAGAGCGCCCGGCTCGCGCAAGAGCAGGCGCGCCGCGACCGCGAACGGGACCTGGCCGGCGGGCCGGCGCCGACGGCTGCGCCGGGGCCGGCACGCGCGGGCGATGGCGCGGGGCCGGGCAACGGCACGGTCGGGCGCGCCGCGCTGGGCAGCGACCTGGGCTCGCGTGCGCACGAGCTGATGCGCGGCATCGACATCCTGAAATCCGTGCCGCAGGCCGTGCGCCCGGCCGAGGACGCCGCACGCACGCTGCGGCGCGCGCTCGCGCAGGCCGCGCGTCACGACATTCCGCTGCGCATGTACATCGACAGCGTGCGCCAGAAGATCGAGCGCAACGCGGTCCTGAGCGAGGGGCAGCTGGCGGCCGGCGTCGTGCGCATCGACCCCAACGTTCATTGCTGAGCGTCGCGATGCCACCCCGGGACATGAAAGACAGTTGAGGGTGGAAGGTCGGCGATAGAGGTCGAGCTGTAATCGTGGAGGATCGTACCCCGACCCTAACGTGACCCGCGCAGCTGACTCGTACCCCGGATTGCGTCTCAGAGAGCGAACGTTAAGCAGGCCGTTGGCGACTTGTCGCCTTCAGGCTCCTTCAGCTTTGCGCATCGCCGCCTTCCACTTTTGACTTATAGCGGAAGGAGGCGAGATGGAATTGACGACGCTCCACAAACGTGTGATTGGCCTAGACGTGCACCAGGCGCAAATTACGGCTTGTGCGATTGTTCAGGACGAGTCCGGGGAAAGCCGGATCGAGCAGCGGCAGTTCGGCACTTTCAAACGCGATCGCCGGGCCCTGGCCGAATGGGCTCTGCAACTGCGAGCCGAACTGGTCGTTATGGAAAGCACGGGCATTTACTGGAAGAGCCCGTACGCCGCGTTGGAAGCGACCGGCATCAAGACGCTGGTTGTCAACGCCAAGCATGTCAAGAATGTGCCGGGCCGCAAGACCGACATCGGCGATGCTCAGTGGCTCGCCACCCTGGCGCGGGCCGGGCTGTTGCGTGGATCGTTCATTCCACCGGCGCAATTGCGTGAGCTGCGTCTGATTTCGCGCCAGCGCCAAAAGCTGGTCGGGCAACTCGCGGCGGAAAAGAATCGTCTGCACAAAGTGCTGACCGACAGCGGCATCCGGTTGGGCGTGGTCGTCAGCGATGTGCATGGAGCCGCGGCGCGCAAGATGGTCAAGGCGCTGATCGCCGGCGCTCCGGTGCACGATATCCTCGAACTGGCCAGCAAACGCTTCAAGGCCAGCCGCGAAGAACTGTTCGACGCTTTGCAAGGCGACCTGACGTCGAGCCACCGCTTCGTCCTTGGCGAGCTCATGCAACACATCGAAGAGATCGAAGCGCGGATCACCCGCTTCGATCATCAATTGCTAGCCGGGATGGTCGAGCACCGAAACGCGATGGCGCTATTGCAGACGTTACCAGGTATCGACGTCATCGGCGCAGCGATGCTGCTCGTCGAGATCGGCACCGACATGACCGCGTTCGGCAGCCCCGATCGCCTTGCCTCCTGGGTTGGCGTCTGCCCCGGCAACAACGAATCGGCGGGGAAGCGAAAATCCGGACGGGTCGGTAAAGGCAACCCTTACGTACGGCGCCTGTTGTGCGAATTCGCCCACTCCGCCAGTCGCACGACCTGCGTGTTCAAATCGAAGTTTCAAGCATTGCTGATTCGGCGCGGTCACAAACGATCGATCATCGCCATCGCCCACAAGTTGTTACGCACCATCTTCTTCATGCTCCAGCGTGGCCAGTATTACCGGGATAGCGCCACCAATTATGAAGAACTGTCGGTCAGGAAGAACGCTCCACGCTGGATCAAGTCACTGGTCAAGTTCGGGTTGATTCCTCAACCTGTCTGATCCAGCGTGCGCTCACATCGATGGCCTTCGATGGCCAGGGCAACTCACGCCCCGACCATCATGTCTTTCACGTTATCGTCAGCGTGGCGATCCGCAGCGACGGCAGCGTCGAGGACGTGGTCATCCTTCGCTCCAGCGGGCGCGCCGACATCGACGAATTCGTGCGCCGCGTCGTGCGGCTGAACGCGCGCTACTCGGTGTTTCCGCCGAACGTCGCGGCGAATTACGACGTGGTCGAATTGCGGCGCGTGTGGCGCTTCGCCGGCGCCCTGCGCCTGCTGGAAGAGATGCGCTGACGACCGCCGGCGCCCGCGGTTGACCTATGCCTGGTGCTTGACGTGCGCCAAAGTCCTGCCGGTTGAGCGGCTTACCCTGACTCTGATTGCCAGAGGTTGGCAGCCCATTTCGACAGGCAACACATGAATGCTTCCATCACGCAATTTCTAAGATTCGCCGCGGTCCGGATCCCGGCCGTGGCCCTGCCATGGTTGTTCGCCGGCCTGCTCGCGGGCTGTGCGCCCACCATCCATTTCCGTTCGCAAGACCAGGCCGGGGCGGACGAACCCGCGCCGCCGACGGAAATGATCACGGAACGGCTGATCGCGGCGGAACGCCAGCGGCATCAGGTGCGCGCCAACGAAGACCTGGAACAACTGCTGGTGCCGAACCCGCCGCCGTACGCGATCGGCAGCGGCGACATCCTGGCGATCGTCGTGTGGGACCACCCCGAGCTGACGGGCGGTCTCGTCACGGCGGCCAACGCCGATCCCGCCTTGGCCGCGGCCGCGGCCACGAACGCGAATGCGGCGCCGCAGGGCTTCGTCGTCGACCACCAGGGCCGCATCCAGTTCCCGCTGGCCGGGCTCCTGCGCGTCGAAGGGCTGACGGAAGAGCAGGCGCGCGCACTGCTGACGTCACGGCTCGCGAAGTATCTCGCGAACCCGAACGTGACGCTGCGCGTACAGGCCTACCGCAGCAAGCGTGTGTACATCGACGGCGAGGTCAAGTCGCCCGGCCTGCAGGCCATCAACGACATCCCGATGACGCTGGTCGAAGCCATCAACCGCGCCGGCGGCCTGCTGCCCACGGCCGACCAGAGCCGCATCGAACTGGAACGCGGCAAGGCGCATTACGCGATCAACCTGCGCGACCTGGTCCAGAAGAACATCAATCCCGGCCTCGTGATGCTCGCGCCGGGCGACGTCGTGCGCGTGCACTCGCGCGACGAAAGCAAGGTGTTCGTGTCGGGCGAGGTCGTCACGCCCAAGGCGCTGACCATGCACGACGGCCGCCTGACGCTCAACGAAGCGCTGGGGGAGAGCGGCGGCATCAGCCCCCTGAGCGGCGACGCGCGCCAGGTCTACGTGGTGCGCAAGACGCCGCAGCGCACGCGCGTGTTCCAGCTCGACGCGCGCGTGGCCGGATCGCTGGCGATGGCCGAAGCGTTCGAGCTGCAACCCAAGGACATCGTGTACGTGGCGGCGACGCCGTTGGCCAACTGGAACCGCAACCTGAGCCTCCTGTTCCCGGGCGCGCTGACGTCGGCGGTGAACGCGGCCAACCGGCCTTGACCCCATCGTCCACGCCCATTCCGTCATGCCTGCCCATGCCGATCCACGGAGCACCCCATGAGTACCACTGGTGAGTCGCACGCCCTGTCGCCCGTCATGCCCCGCCCGCCGATTATCGGCGTGCCGTTCGATCCGCGCGCCGTCGACGGGCCGCGCGAGGAACCCGCATTCGACCTCAGGGGTTACCTGAACACGCTGTACGACAGCCGCTGGCTGATCGGCGGCATCACGGCCTTCATCACCCTGGTGGCCGTGTTGTACGCGCTCGTCGCCAAGCCCGTGTTCGAAGCCAATCTGATGATCCACGTCGAGGAAGAAAGCCCGAACGCGTCGAAGAACATCCTCTCCGAAGCGTCGTCGCTGTTCGAAACCAAGAAGGCGGCCATCGCCGAGATGGAGTTGCTGCGCTCGCGCATGGTCGTCTCGCGCGCGGTCGACAACCTGCAGTTGTACATCGACGTGCGGCCCAAGTACTTCCCCATCGCCGGCTTCTGGTTCGCCAACCAGAACGCCAACGCGCTGTCGAAGCCGGGCCTGTTCGGTTACGGCGGCTACGTCTGGGGCAGCGAACGGGCCGAGGTGTCGCTGTTCGAAGTGCCGGAGGCATGGCTGGGACGCGAGTTCACGCTGACGGCGCTCGGCCACGACCGCTACCGGTTTTCCGGCGGCGGCCAGCGCATCGTGTTCGAAGGCGAGGTCGGGCTGCGCTACCGCGTGCCGACGCCCGAAGGGCTCATCGAACTCAAGGTCGACCGCCTGTCCGCGAATCCGGGCGGCCGCTTCCGCCTGCGCCGCATGTCGCGCTTCGCGATGATCGAGGCGATCCAGAACGCGCTCGTGATCACCGAGCAGGGCAAGCAGTCCGGCATCATCGAAGTCAGGCTGCAGGGAGAGAATGCGCGTCGCACGTATGCCGTGCTGAGCGAACTCGGCCGTGAATACATGCGGCAGAATCTCGCGCGCAAGACCGAGGAAGCGGAAAAGTCGCTGGCCTTCCTCAATCAGCAACTGCCCATCCTCAAGCGCCAGCTGGAACAGGCGGAAGACCGCTACAACCAGTTCCGTAACGCCCACAACACGGTCGACCTGCAGGAAGAAGCGCGCATGAGCCTGGCCCAGGCCGCGGCGGCGCGGGCACGGCGCATGGACCTGATCCAGAAGAAGACGGAGTTGCTGGCCCGCTTCACGGAAGACCATCCCATCGTCGCCGCGATCAACCGCCAGCTCAAGGAAGTCGACACGGAAATCGACCAGGTCAACGCCCGCATCAAGGACTTACCCGTGCTCGAGCAGGATGAAGCGCGCCTGACGCGCGACATCAAGGTCAATACCGATCTCTATACGGCCTTGTCGAACACCGCCCAGCAATTGCGCCTGATTTCGGTCGGACGGGTCAGCAATGTGCGGATGGTCGACGCGCCGATCGCGCCGGAAAAGCCGATCAAGCCGAACCGGCCGCTGATCGTGGCGCTGGCCGTCGTCACGGGCCTGTTCCTCGGCACCCTGATCGCGTTCACGCGCAAGGCCATGATGGGCGGGATCGACGATCCGCAAGCCATCGAGCGGTTGCTGCGTGCGCGCGTCGTCTATGCGACCATCCCGCACAGCAATAACCAGGACAAGCTGATGCGCAAGGCGAGGAGCGACGGCGGCGTGCTGCCGCTGCTGGCCCAGATCATTCCCGAGGATCCCGCCATCGAAAGCCTGCGCAGCTTCCGCGCCGCGCTGCTGTTTTCCATGCCTCATTTCCGCAACAATATCGTGATGTTCGCCGGACCCACGCGGGGCCTCGGCAAGTCCTTCGTGTCCGCCAACTTCGCGGCCGTGATGGCGGCCAGCGGCAAGCGCGTGCTGCTGATCGACTCGGATTTGCGCAACGGCCAGCTCCACCGCTATTTCGGCATCAGCCGCGAGCGGGGCCTGTCGCGTGCCATCCTGGGCCAGTCGTCGATCGACGAGGTGATCCATCACGACGTCGTCGAGAACCTCGACTTCATCCCGACGGGGGAATTGCCGCCGAACCGTTCCGAATTCCTGCTGCACCTGAACTTCGGCGGCCTGCTGCACCGGGTCGCGGCCCACTACGACCTGGTGTTGCTCGATCCGCCGCCGTTGCTCGACGTGGCGGATGCACTGATCATCGGCGGGCACGCGGGCGCCGTCTTCATCGTCGCCCGCTCGGGGCGCACGAACGAATCCGAGATCAACGAATCGATCAAGCGCCTGAACCACGCCGGGATCTCCCCCCAGGGCGTGCTGTTCAACGACATGGCGCCCCGCCTCGGCGCTTACGGTGCCTATACCAAGTTCACGGCGGCGGGACAGATCGGCTTTTCCGCCGGTTGAGCGGAAGGGTTGCGTCGACCTCCATCCTTTACGGCGTGGAGGTCGGACGAAGCGGTCGACTGCCTCGCATTGACGATTCCAAGGACGATTCCAAGCGAACGGTTCCTGGAGCGCGGGACATCCGCGCCAGCTTGCTGCGCGTGCTGCGAGGCCGCGCGTGCGGTTGCAGCGAACGGGCGATCGCGCGGACGGTGAGTCGACCGCCGGCGTGATCGTGGCCGGATGGAGGGTGAGGACCACCTGTCACTTCATCGAGGACGAAGCCATCGACGCGCGCCGGGGGCGTGGCTGCAGCGCATTCTTGACCGCGCGGCGCACGCGGAACGTATGGGATTCGAACAGCCGGTACGACAGCCATGCGGCGGCCAGCAGGATCGCCAGCATGCCGGCATACACGGCGTAATCCAGTGGCGCATGGGGTACAAGGCGATCGCGCCCGAACGTTTGCAGCCCGGCGTGCCGCAGCAGTTTGATGATGGGAATGTGCGTGACGTAGAGCGTGAACGAAAACTCCGACAGCGTGTGCGCAACCCGGGTGATGCCGTGCATCCAGGACGAGGTCGTGGCGAGCGGCGTCTGCATCGACGCCAGGAAGACGAGCAAGGGCAGGCTGTACACGAGATCTTGCGCGAACGAGGTCAGGTTGAGGTCGTCATTGCTGCCGCGCAGGCGGAAGTAGATCGAACAGGCGGCCGCGACCGTGATCGTGGCCAGGCGCGCGCCATTGCCGCAGTCGATGCGGATGCGCGAGAACGCGGCGCCAAGCAGCCAGAGCGTGAAGTACAAGGTGATCGAGAAAGGCAGGGACGTGCCCAGCACCAGGAGCAGGGCCGCGGCACCAACCTGGCGTACGCGGCTTCGGCTCAAGAACATGATCAGCAGCAGGGGAAACTGGATGTAGTACCAGGTCTCGTTGGCCAGGCTCCACAGCGCATAGTTGCCCCCGAAATTTTCCACGACGACGGTTTGCAGACCCACCAGGTTGCCGAGAAACGTGGTGGCCGAGTAGTCGTTGGCGGTCGCCACATCGGCGCGGGAAGGATCGACGCCGTTCGTCAGGATACCGACGAGCAGCATCAGGCACAGGGCCGGGATGAGGACCGTCCACAGCCGTGTGAGGCGATCGATCGCGTAGGGCAGCCACGGCGAGGTATCGTCCTCCGCGGCGTCCGCCGGCCCGGCTGCGCGTCCCAGTTTGTTGAGCAGGCTGCCGCCGACCAGCCAGCCGCTGATCAGGAAAAAGATGACGACCGCCTGGTGCGCGAAGCCGGTGGCGAAGGCCAGCGCCTGGTAATAGATGGGGGGATGGACGATCTCATGCAGCCCCGGGAATATTTCGGCGCGCAGGTGCGCGGCCGCGACTTGCAACGCCGCCAGGCCACGCATCAGGGAGATCAGCACGGAGCAACCGGTAGTGTTGTCGAGCTGGCTCTGTCGCTGCCAGTGGATGGATGGAAGGTGCGTGGTTGACATGGAAACCTCCTGATGAAAGGACCCGGGACCTTAGCCGCAGTTGTCCCAGGGGTAGGGATAGGAATTGCCGGAGAGGGCCAACGCGAGCCGGACCATCCAGTAGCCGACGGACACCGCGTGCAGGGCCAGTGCCGTCGCGCCGGACGCGAGGGCGGCGCAGGCGATGGCACGGCCCGTCGGCGGCGCGGGTGCGCCGCCCGCCAGGTGGACGGTGCAAAGGAACGCGGCCGTGCCGATGATCCAGCCGGCGACGGCTTCGGCCGGCGTGTGTTCGCCGGCATGGACGAGGGCCATGGCCACGGCGACACCGAGACCGAGCGCCAGCAGGGCGGCACCGCGACGCACCGCCGGCGCGCAGCGTTGCGTCACTAGCCAGCACAGCGTGGGGACGGCGGCCGTGAACCCGGCGGCGTGGCCGCTGACGGCCTTGTAGCCCAGCGCCGGCAAGCCCGTATCCCAGCCCAGGAAGGCGACCTTGGTCGCCGCGACGAGGCCCAGCGCGAGCCCGAACACGAGACACCAGCCGAGGGCGGCGCGCCAGGCGCGGGCCGCCAGCAGCCACGCGGCGATCGCACTGCCGGCCGGGAGCGTGAGGGACAAGTCGCCCAGGTGGAACAGTTTGGACCAGTCCATGGCGGCAACCGGCTTGCTACTTCAGGATCGCGGCGAGCGTCCGGAAGATGATGCGCAGGTCGAGCCAGAACGTCCGCTCGCGCACATAGCGTTGGTAATACTCGAGCTTGACGGGCAGGATCGTCTCGACGTACGTCCGCTCGGGATCCTGCGCGCGTCCGAGGATGTCGTTCTCATCCTTGTACAGGATGGCCGCCAGGTCCGTGATCCCGGGCGCCACCGACAGCACGGTCTGGCGTACCGCAGGCGGATAGCGGTCGACGTAGCGCGGCACTTCCGGCCGCGGGCCGACGAGGCTCATCGTGCCCTCCAGCACGTTCAACAGCTGGGGCAGTTCGTCCAGTTTCGTGCGGCGCAGGAAGCGGCCCGCGCGGGTGATGCGCGGGTCCTGGCCGACCGTCAGCTGGCGGCCGCCGTCGGGGCGGTCGGCCATCGTGCGGAATTTATAGATGTGGAAGTGGCGGCCGTGGCGTCCGACGCGGCGCTGGCGGAACAGCGCCGGTCCGGGCGAGTCGAGCCGGATCCACAGCGCGATCGCGAGCAGCGCGGGCGCCAGCAGGATCAGGCCGAGCGCTGCCGCCGCCACGTCGAACAGGCGCTTGCTCATGCCAGCAGCTCGACCAGGTGGCGGATGACGCGGTCCTGGTCGGCGTCGCTCATCTTCGTGTACAGCGGCAGCGTGAGCATGCCCTGGTAGCACGCTTCGGCGACGGGGAAGCGGGCGGGCGACAGGTCGTAGGTGTCGCGCCAGTAAGGATGGCGGTGCAGCGGAATGAAGTGCACGCTGGTGCCGATGCCGCGCCGGGCGAGCTCGGCGATCAGCGCGTCGCGCCCGAGCCGCGCCTCCGGCGCCAGGCGGACCACGTACAAATGCCAGGCATGCGTGCTGGCGCCGTCCGGACGGGCGGGCAGCCGCAACGGCAGGCCCGCGAGGCCGTCGTGGTAGCGCCGCGCCAGGTGGGCCCGGCGCGCGGCGAAGCGGTCGATCTTGCGCAGTTGCTGGATGCCGATGGCGGAGGCGATGTCCGTCAGGTTGTACTTGAAGCCGGCGGCCACGACCTCGTAATACCAGGCCGGCTTGTGCGACACGTAGCGGTCGAAGGCGTCCTGGCTGATGCCGTGCAGGCGCATCACGCGCACGCGCCGCGCGAGTTCGGGATCGCGCGTGACGACCATGCCGCCTTCACCCGTCGTCATCGTCTTGTTGGCGTAAAAGCTGAACACGGTGACGTCGCTGTCCAGGGTGCCGACCAGCCGGCCCTTGTAGCGGGTCGGGAAGGCGTGCGCGGCGTCCTCCACGACGCGCAGACCATGGCGGCGCGCCAGCGCCAGCAGGGCATCCATGTCGCAGGCCAGGCCGGCATAGTGGACGGGGACGACGGCGCGCGTGCGCGGCGTGAGCGCCGCTTCGACGGCCTCGACGGACAGCGTCATCCGGTCCGGTTCCACGTCGACGAACACGGGACGGGCCCCCAGGTAGCGCACGACCTCGGCCGTGGCCGTGAACGTGAGCGTGGGGACGATGACGTCGTCGCCGGGGCCGATGCCCAGGCTTTCCAGCGCGAGGTGCAGGCCCGCCGTGGCGGAGTTCACGGAAATCGTCTGCAGGCCGCTGCCCAGGTAGGCGCCGAAATCCTGCTCGAATTGCCGGGTGGCCGGGCCGGTCGTGACCCAGCCGGAGCGCAGGCAGGCGACGACGGCGTCGATTTCCGCCTCGTCGATATCGGGCAGGGCGAACGGCAGGAAAGGCGTGGCGGTGACGGGGGCGTTGGTGGAGGTCAGGTCTTCAGGCATGGCGGTTCTCCAGCGAGTGCGGTCAGGAAGCGTCGACCGAGGACGGGATACGTGTGGTTGGCCAGCGCGTGATCGCGCCCGCGCCGGCCGAGCGCGGCGCGCGTGGGCGCGTCCAGCGCCTGCATGGCGAGTACGGCGTCGGCGATGGCTTGCGGATCGTCCGGTGCGACCGTCAATCCGCAGCCGGCCTCCATGACGGGGTCGTTGCCGGCCTCGACGGCGTGGACGATGGGACGGCCGGCCATCATGTAGTCGATCAGCTTGTTCGGCGAGATGCCGAAGCGGTACAGCGCCTGGCGGCGCCAGCCGATGTAGGCGACGTCGAAGCGCCGCAGCAGGGCGGGCACCTGGGATTTCGCGACCGGGTCGAAGAAGTGGACGTTGTCCAGGCCCAGCGCGGCGGCCCGTGCCTCCAGCGCGGGCTTGTCGGGACCGCCGCCGACCAGCACGAAGGCGACGGGACGGCCGCGCAGCCGGTGCGCCGCGTCGAGCAGCGTGCCGAGCGCGTTCGCGATGCCGTGCGTGCCGGCATAGCCGACGATGAACCGGTCCTGCCGGCGCAAGCCGTCGAGGACGACGTCGAGCCGGCCGGGCAGCGGCACCGCAGCGCCTTTCCATTCGTCCGGATCGACGCCGTTCGGCACCAGGTGCAGCTTGTGCGGCGCCATGCCGTGCGCTTCGAGGTGGGGACGCACCTTGGGCAGGATCGAGACGATGGCGTCGGCGCGGCGGCAGGCGAAGTCTTCCGCAGCCTGCAGCAGCATGATGAACGGATGGCGGGGCGAATAGCCGCCCAGTTCCATCGGCGACAGCGGCCACAGGTCGTGTACCTCGTGCACCAGGCGGGCGCCGGCGCGGCGCGCGATGCGGGCGGCCGGCCAGATGTCGAGCGGATACGTGCTGGACGCGATCACGGCGTCCGGCTTGACCGTGCGCGCCAGCTGGTCGCCCGCCGCGTGCAGGCGCCACAGGAACGCCGCCATATTGCGCAGTCGCGCCGCGCCGTTGCCGCGATACGGCGGTGTCGCCAGCCAGACGTAGGCGATGCCGTCGATGGTTTCTTCCATCCGCGTGCGCAGGCCCATGGTCGGCGCCTGCGTGCGCACATGCGAGGCAGAGGCGGCGACGATGGTGACCTCGTGCCCCGCGCGCACCCATTCCCGCGCGAGGTAGTAAGGACGGTATTCCATGCCGTGGCGTACCGATCCGGCGTAGTGGTTGATCAGCAGGATATTCATGTGTGCCACACCACTTCTTCGGCCAGGCGCACCGCGTTGCAGCGGGTGCTTTCCAGCCAATTCGTTTCCCATTGCACGGGATGGGTGAGGAAGCAGACGCGTTCGTGGCGGCCGAGCGCATCGAACGGCGACAGCGGGTGGTAGTACACGGGGGGCGGCCGGTCGCTGATGTAGACGTCGAAGTGGCGCAGCAGGTCGGCATCGTAGGTTTCGCATTCGATGCCGCAGCGCCGGCGCAGGTCCGGGTCGCTCAAGAGCTCGTGGTTGATCACGTTCAGGCGGCGGTTGGCGAAGTCGCCATGGCTGGCGACCGTCGTCATCGGCGTGCCCAGGTGCTCGCCGATGCGCATGAAGTTGCGCACGAACTGCTCGCGGATCTCGGGGAAGCGGGCCCGCACCTCGTCGGCGCGGCGCAGGCGGTGGCGCTTGGCATACGTCGCGACTTCCTCGTAGTGGTAGCTGGCTTCGCTGCCGGCCGCCTCGATGTCCCGCATGAAGCCGTAGTCCAGCGTACTGAGGCGGAAGTAATAACTGGCCCGGACGCCATGTTTCGTCTCGAGCGCGAACATCTTGCGCGCCGTGCGCAGGTCGCTGTCGATGTCGTGGCGGTGGACCAGCACGCGCGCAGGCGGCGCCGTGTCCCGGCCGATGGCGCGGTGGAAGTCGCGCACGGATATCTGCCGGTAGCCGCGCTCGGCGGCCCGGACGAGGAGGGCATCGTACTCGGACAGCCGCGACGGCATCAGGTAGTCCGAGTAGAGACGGTTGAGCAAGGTCTTCATTGCAGCCGGTACTTCACGCGATAGGGTTCGAAGCCGACGATGCGCTTGAAGTGCTGCAGCCCGGACTGCGCACCGAAGAACGTGTCGTACATGACGTAGCGCACGCGTTGGCGCTCGATGAGGCGCGCGATGATCTCGACGATGAGCAGGTGCATGATGCCGTCGTTGTTGCGCAGGCCGATCAATTGCGAGAACGCGCTGAAATTGCCGTAGCGTCCGATGTTCGCGTAGGCGACGAGCCGGCCCGCGTCGTTCAGGACGCCGTAATAGTCGAAGTGGGGCTGGCGCTCGTAACGCGTGACCTTGTCCAGGTACTTGCCGTCCATCGGCCGTCCCTGGCGCACGTCGAGCGACGTGTTGATCGCGTGGATGGCGTCGACGTGGTCGTTGCGTTCGATCTCCGTGCAGACATAGCCGCGTGCCCTGGCCCGCTTGGCGTGCCACGCGCCTTTGTTCTTGCCCTGGATGGCATCGAAGTAGGCCGGCGCGGCGGGATAGCGGGCCAGGTCGACCAGCGCGGCGCCGATCGTCTTGTGGCCGATGAGCTTGTAGCGCGGATGCGGTTTCGTGTAATAGCGATAGGTGGCCGGGATGTCGTCCGGCTCGATCCGGGTATCGAAGCACAGGTCCGCTCGGGGGAGAGCGAGGACCTGGCGCAGCGTGTCGAAATGGCGCAGCAGGGTCGTCATGGTACGTGGGCTCGGCGGTGCACGGTCGGTGGAAAACGGGCGGAAGCGCAGCGGACTTCAATGCCTAGGGGAAGCCGGCATGCAGGCCGTCGCCGTGGCCCGCGCGGCACCCGGCCGCGCAGCCCGGTAGCAGGGCGTCGTAGAACGCGGCGAGCTTGTCGGCCTCGCTGCGCCAGTTGTAGCGCGTGTGCACGGCGCGGCGTCCGTTTTCGCCCATGCGCCGCGCAATGTGCGGATGGCGGCAGAAGTGGTCGATCGCGGCGGCGATCGCGGCCGGATTACCGGGATCGACGCAGACGCCGCACTGGTTGCCTTCGACGATGTCCTGCCACAGCGGAAAGCGCGACGCGATGACGGGCAGGCCCGCGGCCATGTACTCGAACATCTTGACGGGCAGCGCATCGAGGTAGTTGACGACGGGGTGCAACGTCACGAGCCCCGCCATCGACCGCCGCATGACCTGCTGCACGCCGATGCGGTCGAGGTGGCCGTGCGCCTGCACCCGCGCCCAGCCCGGAGAGCGCGCGACTTCGCGGGCCAAAGCAGGTTCGGAGAACGTGCCGACGAGCGCCAGGCGCGCCGGCGAATGCAGCAGCTCGCAAGCCCGCACCAGTTCGCGGATGCCGCGGATGGCCGAGATGCTGCCGACATAGCAGACTTCCTGAGCCTTGCGGTCCCAGTCGGCCGCCTCGCCGAATTCCTGCAGCAGCGGATAATTGTTGATGTCGACCGTGTGCGGATGCAGCCGCGCCAGGCGTGTGCGGATGCATGGCGTCGCCGCGATCAGGCCGTCGAAGTGGCGGTATGCATATTTTTCGTAGAGGCCGAACGCGCGCGAGAGCGTCAGCCGCGCCATCTTGCCGAGGTAGGGTTTGGCGAGCAGTTGCATCGGCACGTCCTCGTGGGAATCGAAGACCACCCGCTTGCCGTTGCGCTTGAGGCGCAAACCGGCCGGCAGCAGCTCAGGATCGTGCAGCTGGTAGACGTCCGCATCGAGCCGCAGCGCCGTGCGCAGCACGCGGCGCGTGGTCTTCAGCATCCGTTCGACGCGGCCGGCAGGCCGGCCGACGTCGACGATGCGTACGCCGTCCACGCTTTCGTCGCCCAGACCATCGGCCACCACCAGCGTCACGTCATGTCCCCGTTCGTTCAGGCTGCGGCACTGCTTGATGAAAATCCGGGTATCGTAGCGCGGATGGGCTGATGTCAGGTGGACGATATTTGCCATGTTTTCTCTCGTACCGGTATTGCGCGTAAGCGCCGAGCGTGGCACCGATCAGCATGTCGGTGAAGTAGTGGGAAGAGATCAGCAGGAGCAGGGTGACGCAGGCCAGTGCGAACGCGTGGATGAACTCCGGGCGGCGCCGGCCGGCAAAATACTCCTTGAAAAACATCGGCACGGCCGGCAGCGCCGTGATTGCCAGCAGATAGACGAAACCGAACAGGCCCAGGTCGACCCAGGCCGAGAGCACGTTGTGCGAGTAATAGCCGAGGGTGTAACTGCCGTAATCGCCCAGCAGCGGGTGTGCGGCGATGGTGTGCTCGGCGTACTGCGCCAGGTGATGCCGTTTGTTGGCGGACGTCGATTGCGACAGATCCAGTAATTCGAGAATGCGGTTGTCGGGCAGCGCGGCGATGATCTCGTCCATGTGTGCCATGACCAGCAACGTGGCCAGCACGGCCAGGCAGATGAACACCAGCTTGTGGCGCGAGTAATAGAATTCGATGATGGGAATCACGAACAGCAGCGCCGCGAATTCGCTGCGTGCCGTGTTGACGTAGAGCGTGGCTGCGCCGCCGGCATACAGGACCAGGCGCAGCGGCAGCGAACGCGTGTAGGCGAGGACGGGCAGGATCGTCATCAGGTAGGAACGCGAGAAACCCTGGTAGGTGGCGAGGGCGTCCGGATCCTTGGCGATGCCGAGCGCGCCCAGGAAGAACACGCCGTCGATCGAGAACGTGAACACGATCGCGCTCATGGCCGCAAGGCTGGCCAGGCCCATCAGGCGGAATTGCCGGTGTTCGAAGTCGATGAGCGCGAACATGAAGAACGTGTTCACCATGAACAGGATGCCGCCCAGGTGGTGTGCCACGATGGCCCGGTCGGCCCCGCCGGCCGCGTTCACGACGATCACCGCGATGAAGTAGGCATTGAACAGGCCGTAGTGCATGTCGATCGGCGACAGGCGGCATGGATCCCGGCGCAGGCGTCTGTAGTAGACCAATGCCAGCGGCAGCATATAGACGAGCGACATGGGCGAGAAATAGCCGCCCAGGAAGGCCCCCATCGTGCCGGTGCCCAGCAGGGTGTGGTAATAGAAGAAGCCGGGGAACAGCAGGAAGAACGCAGAGTTCAGCAGCAGCTGCTCGCGTGCGGAAGTGGCGGCGCCGTAGGTCGTCTTCGTCTTCATGCGCTGGCCCTCATGCCGCCGCCAGGCGATTCTGCGAGATCTGCCACGACATGTGCAGATACACCAGGTAGAGCACCGAATAGCCGATCGCGTACCACAGCACGTTGTCATGCAGCGATCCCGGCATCAGGAAGGTGCCCAATGTCGTGAAGAACAGCGCGATCTGCCAGATCAGGTCGACCTGCTGCTTGCCCGTGACAAAGAACACATAGCTGAGCGGGCTCGCGATGAAATTCAGGAAGCACAAGGGCGCGAGGATCTGCGCCAGTTCGCCGGCGGGGCGCCAGGAAGCCCCGAACACGTGGCCGAACAGCTCGGGCGAGAACAGCAGCAGCACGAGGGCCGGCCCCGCGCCCAGCATGAACAAGGCCTTGAACGTGTAGCGGTATGCATGGCTGCAATGGCCGAGCGTCTGGAACTCGTGCACGGATTCGCGCTTGAACACTTCGAGCACGGAGGATGCCAGCAGCGACACCGGTGCCGACAGCACGCGTTGGGTGAGGGCATACAGGCCGGCCGCCACGGCGCCGTGGCGCCAGCCGATCAGGAACAGCGGCATCTGGCTCACGAGGGCGTTGAGCAGGTTGGACGGCAGCGAGAAGCGCCAGAATTTCCGGTGCCGGTGCAGATACGCAAACGCGGCGCCATCCAGGCGCAACGCCAGCCGCGGACGTGGCGGACGCAGCAACAGCGTGGCCGCGGCGAGGCCGGCCGCGAGCCCGATCAACTGGCCCATCAGCAGGCCCGCTTCGCCGGCGCCCAGCATCAGCAGGAGCAGTTGGGTGAGTGCAATGGTGCCGGCACCCCACACCTTGGCCCGCGCGGCCTTGCCGAAGGCCTTGTGCGACGTCGCGTACGCCAGTGTCGTCTGGGTGTAGGCCGTGAGCCAGGTGCCGGCGCCGACGAGCAGCAGCGCGCCCCACGATTGCCCGCTCAGCGCGGCCAGTCCCAGCGCGTGGGCCAGCAGCGCGCACAGCGAGACGAGCACGGAGATCGTGCTGGCGCAATAGAACACGACGGAAAAGCAGACCCGCTGCTGTTCCGGTTCGTGATCGAGGATCATGGCGGTCTCGAGACGCAGGGTGGCGATGATGGCGGACACGGCGACGACGCCGAGCCACACCGAAAAGGCCCCCATCTCGCTGGGCGTGCACATGCGCGTGATCAGCGGTGCCGCCAGCAAGGGCAACGCCTGGGCGCCGAGCGCGCCGCCCAGGACAGTTGCCACGTGTCTCCAGAAGCCGGGCAGATTCATACGGGCACGGCCGCCGTTGAGGAGGGCCGGGCCGGCGCGCCGGCAGCCGCCTGTTCGGCCGGCGTACCGACGGCTTGCAGCAGTGCCGCGCACACCCGCCGGATGTCTTCGTCGGGCAGGTAGGGACTCATCGGCAGGCTCATGACCCGGTCCGCCAGGGCGCGCGCCACGGGGCACGTCGCGCCGCCGCCCAGGTGCGCATACGCCGGCTGCATGTGGATCGGCACCGGATAATGCACCGCCGTCGGGATGCCGGCGTCCTGCAGGGCGCGCTGGACGTCGTTGCGCCGGTCGACCAGCACCGTGTACTGGGCGAACGCGCTGGTGCGGTCGGCGTTGCGGGCGACGAGGTCGACCTGACCCGCCAACAGGGCGTCATACGTGGCGGCGGCGCGGCGGCGCTGTGCGAGCTCCCAGTCGAACAGGTCGAGCTTGGCCAGCACGATGGCGCATTGCAGCGTGTCCATGCGGCCGCCGACGCCGATCCGGGTGTGCACGTAGCGCCGGCTCTGGCCGTGCACGCGGATCTCGCGCATGGCGCGCGCCAGGTCGTCGTCGCTCGTGAACAGCGCACCCCCGTCGCCGTAGCACCCGAGCGGCTTGCTGGGGAAGAAGCTCGTGCAGGCGATCGTCGACAGGTTGCAGCTCTTGCGGCCGCGATAGTCCGCGCCGAAACTTTGCGCCGCGTCCTCGATCACGGCCAGGCCGTGGCGGGCCGCGATGGCGTCGATCTCGTCCATGTCGGCCGGCTGGCCGTACAGCGCGACGGGCATGATGGCGCGCGTGCGCGGCCCGATGCAGGCCTCGACGAGGGCCGGATCCAGGTTGCCGGTGCGCCCGTCCACGTCCACGAACACGGGAACGGCGCCCAGCAGCACGATCGTCTCGGCCGTGGCGATGAACGTGAACGGTGTCGTGATGATTTCGTCGCCCGGCTTGATGCCGAGCGCCATCAGGGCGATCAGCAGTGCCTCCGTGCCCGAGGCGACCGTGACGCAGTGGCGCGCGCCCGTGTAGGCGGCCAGCCGTGCCTCGAGCTCGGCGACTTCCGGCCCCATGATGTATTGGCCGTGGTCGAGCACGGCCTGGATGCGCCGGTTGATCTGGTCGCGCGATGCGAGGTACTGGGATTTGAGATCGATGAATTCCATGGCGGTCGGGAAGAGGTGATCACGGTTGATGGGACGCCGGGGCCAAGGTGCAGATCCCGTCGCGCAGCACGTAGACGTCGCCCGTGTGGGGGCAGGTGGCTTCGCCGCTGCCGGACAGCGGCAGCGCCAGGCGTTCGCCGAAGCGGCTGATCCAGCCGATCTGGCGCGCCGGCACGCCCGCCATCAGGGCGAAGTCGGGCACGTCGCGCTTGACGACGGCGCCGGCGCCCACGAACGCGTGGCGGCCGACCGTCACGCCGCAGACGATCGTCGCGTTGGCGCCGATGGTGGCGCCCCGCTTCACGACGGTGCGGCGGTACTGGTCCTTGCGAACGATGCCGGCGCGCGGGTTGTAGACGTTCGTGAACACCATGCTGGGACCGCAGAACACGTCGTCCTCGAGCGTGACGGCGTCGTACACGGACACGTTGTTCTGGATCTTGACGCCGTTCCCGATCACGACGTCGTTGCCGACGAAGACGTTCTGTCCGAGCGAGCAGCCGCCACCGATGCGGGCGCCGCCGCAGACGTGGGTGAAATGCCACACGCGCGTGCCCGGCCCGAGCACGGCGCCCGCGTCGACGATGGCGCTGGGATGGATCGCCTGGGGTTCGGCCGGGGTGTCATGGATGTTCATGTCAGTACTCCAGGGGCAGCGCGACACGTTTTCCGTCGCGTGCGGACATGTACGCGGCGACGAGCACTTCCAGCGACTTGAGGCCTTCGCGGCCGTCCGTTTCCGGCTCGGCCTCGCCGCGCAGCACGCGGATCACGTTGTCGTAGTACAGCGGATGCCCGAAACCGTACACGGACGTCGTCTGGTAGCTGGCGTCCGTGACGAGCGCGTCGTCCGGGTCCGGCGTGGCGAATTCCCATTGCTGGATCTCGTTGACGGCGACGCCGCCGATGCGCACGGTCCCGTGTTCGCCCAGCACCGTGATCGACCCTTCCAGGTTGCGCGGGTAGGTGAGCATCGTGACGTTCATGGAGCCGAGCGCGCCGTTGCGCCAGCGCAGGCTGAGCACGCCCGTGTCCTCGACCTCGATGTCGCGCGCCAGCGTGGCCGTGTAGGCCTGCAGGCTTTCCACGGGGCCGATGATCCAGTCGATCAGGTCGACGTAGTGACTGGCCTGGTTCATGAACGCGCCGCCGTCGAATTCCCACGTGCCGCGCCAGCCGGCGCTGCGGTAATACTCGGGCGGGCGCGTCCAGAACACGTTCAGGTTCACCATATAGATGCGGCCGAAGCGCTTCTTGTCGACGGCGCGCTTGAGCAGCTGCAGCGTGGCGTTGCGGCGGTTCTGCTTGACGACGAACAGGCGCACGCCGGCCGCGTCGGCCGCCGCCACCATGCGCTTGCCGTCGTCCCAGCGCGTGGCCATCGGCTTTTCCGTGATCACGTGGCGGCCGGCCTGGGCGATGCGGATCGCCTGCTCGGGATGCAGGCCGGACGGCGTCGTGACGATGAAGGCGTCGGCCGCGCAATCGCGCAGCATCGATTCCAGGCTCGTGTAGGCGGCCGCGCCGGTGGCTCCGACGGCGCGGTCGAGGGCGCGCGGGTCGACGTCGCACACGCCGACCAGCTGGGCACGGTCCTCGTGCTGTCTCAGCGCTTCGAAGTGGTTGGCGGCGATGCGTCCGCAGCCGACCAGCGCGAAGCGGATCTTGCGGTCCGTGATGGGAGCGGGATACTGGCGCATGGGGGGCTCCTCAGGCTTTGACGAGGTTCGGCAACGGCGACGGGTAGACGCCGCGGGTGTCGACGATCAGGCTGGCGTACTGGCGCACCAGTTCGTAGTCGAAGGCGCTGTGCGCCGTCGCGATCAGCACGACGTCGCAGGACGCGATTCGCTGCGGCGTCAGCTCGACGCTCCTGAGGTCGAAATGGTGTTCGCGCATGCGCGGGAACACGGGCACATGCGGGTCGGAATAGTCGACGACGGCGCCTTTCTCGCGCAGGATCTCCATCAGTTCCACGGACGGCGATTCGCGCATGTCCTCGACGTCCTTCTTGTAGGCGATGCCCAGCACGAGCACGCGGCTGCCCATCACGGCCTTGCCGCGCCGGTTCAGCGCGTCCGTGAGTTTGCCGATGACCCAGTGCGGCATGTCGCTGTTGATTTCGCCGGCGAGCTCGATGAAGCGCGTGTGCAGGCCGTATTCGCGCGCCTTCCAGGTGAGGTAGAACGGGTCGATCGGGATGCAGTGGCCGCCCAGGCCCGGGCCCGGGTAGTAGGGCGTGAAGCCGAAGGGCTTCGTGGCCGCCGCGCGGATCACCTCGTGGATGTCGATCTGCATGCGGTCGGCGATGATCTTCATCTCGTTCACGAGGCCGATGTTGACGGCGCGGTGGATGTTTTCCAGCAGCTTGGTCAGTTCGGCCGCGCGGGTCGAGCTGACGGGCACGACGCGGTCGATTGCCGGGCTGTACAGCGCGATGCCCGCTTCCAGGCAGGCCGGCGTGACGCCGCCGCACACTTTCGGGATCGTACGCGTGTGGAAGTCGGGGTTGCCCGGATCTTCGCGCTCGGGCGAGAACACGAGGAAGACGTCCTGCCCGATCGAGAAGCCGCGCGATTCCAGGCGCGGCTTGAGTTCCTCGTCCGTCGTGCCGGGATAGGTGGTGCTTTCCAGCGACAGCAGCTGGCCGGGCCGCATGAAGGGCAGCAGGGCGTCCGTCGTGTCGAGCACGAACGACAGGTCGGGTTCGCGGTAGGCGTTGAGGGGCGTCGGCACGCAGATGATCAGGGCGTCCGGCTCGCCGGCGCGGGAGAAGTCGGTGGTGGCTTCGAAGCCCCGTTCGCGGGCGCGGGCGATGTCGGCGGCGGCGATGTGGTGGATGTAGCTTTCGCCACCGTTCAGGCGTTCGACCTTGGCGCCGTCGATGTCGATGCCGAGCACGCGGAAACCGGCTTCGGCATAGCGCAAGGTCAGCGGCAGGCCGACGTAGCCCAGTCCGATGATGCCGATGACGGCGGTGCGCTCACGCAGCCGGGTGGTGAGCTGTTCGAGATAGGCCGGTTTGCTTTCGTCACGCATGTGTGTCCTCGCCAAACAGTGGGTGGAAGGGTCGTCGTCAAATCCGGAACGGCACGAATCGCCTGATCAGGCCCAGGCGCGGCTGCGGGGCCGCGAGCGGCGCCGCAGCCGGCGCGGCCGGTGCGGTGGCCGCGGTCGCGGAAGTCGCCGGTTCGAGCGTGGACCGGTTGGGGCTGTATTCGGTGACGATGGCCTTGACCATCGCCTCGATCATGGGACGCTCATGGGTCTCGCAAGCCATCATCAGGCAGGTGATGAAGGTGTCCAGCACGCCCGGCCTCAAGGCGTTTTCCTTCATGCGCATGATGCGTGGATGGTCGCTGGGGAAAACGACGCCGTCCGTCAGCAATTCCTCGTGCAGCTTTTCGCCGGGGAACAGGCCGACGTAGCGGATCTCGATCTCGCCGTCCGGGTTCTGCGGCGACTTTTCGGTTAGGCCGGACAGGGCGATCAGGGTGCGCGCGAGGTCGACGATGCGGACCGGTTCGCCCATGTCGAGCACGAACACGTCGCCGCCCTTGGCCATGGCGCCGGCCTGGATCACCAGCTGGGCCGCCTCCGGGATCAGCATGAAGTAGCGCGACACGTCGGGATGCGTGATCGTGAGCGGGCCGCCGCGCGCGATCTGGCGCTGGAACAGGGGGATCACGGAGCCCGACGACCCGAGCACGTTGCCGAAGCGGACCATGCAGAACGTGGTGCGCGGGCCGTCGCCGACACCTTGCCGCACCGCCGCGGCCTGGAAGATCAGCTCCGCGATGCGCTTGCTGGCGCCCATGATGTTGGTGGGCCGCACGGCCTTGTCGCTCGAGATCAGCACGCAGGTCTCGACGCCGTTCCTGGCCGCCTGGCTGGCGATCACCTGGGCGCCGAGGACGTTGTTGCGCAAGCCTTCGACGATGTTGGTTTCGACGAGGGGCACGTGCTTGTAGGCGGCCGCGTGGTAGATCGTGTCGACGGGACCGGCGCGCAGGATGCGTTCCACGAGGTCCGCATTGCAGACGGAGCCCAGGTGGGCTTCCACGGGGATGTCGGGGACGCGGTTGGCCAGCTCCTGGCGGATGGTGTACAGCGCAAACTCGGAGTGGTCGAGCAGGTGCAGGCGGTTCGGGCCGAGGGTGACGATCTGGCGACACAGCTCGCTGCCGATGGAGCCGCCCGCGCCGGTCACGAGTACCGTCTTGCCGCGCACGCAGCGGGCGAACAGGTCGACGCGCGGCGGCACCGGAGGTCGGCCGAGCAGGTCTTCGAACTTCAGGTCGCGGATGCTGTCGCGCGGCGTGACCTTGTCGTCGGCGAGGTCGACGAGGCGGCTCAGGATCTTGGTGGGAATGCCGGCCTGGGCGAGCCGCTGCATGATGTCGCGCAGGCGCTCGGGCGACACGGACGGGATGGCGATCACGATGGCGCGGACGCCCATCGCGCCCACGATCTCCACGAGGCGATCCGTATGGAATACGCGCAGCCCGCCGATGTTGCGTTCGTTCAGCGCGTGCTTGTCGTCGAAGAAGCAGACCGGGCGGTATTCGTCGCTGTTGCGCATGGCTTGGGCCAGCCGCGCGCCGGCTTCGCCCGCGCCGTAGATGGCCACCACTTCCGTGGCGCTGCGCGGGCCCGCCTGCTGATTGCGCAGAAAATTACGTACGCCAATGCGTGACGCGATGACATAGGAAAAGACGATAAACCAGTAAATGGCCAATGCGCTGCGCGGGAAGTTTTCTTCCTTGATCGAAAACGTGACGGCGTAGGCGCATAAAATGGCGACGGCCAATGCGATGCCGGTGACGCTCAATAAGCGCTGGTCGATGAAGCGAATGACGGCGCGATATAAATCGGAAACGGAAAATGCGGCGATCGTCACGACCGCCACCAGAATATAGGAGGCCGGCCCGAAATGAGAGGCCAGTCTCAGATCGCCGCCGCGCAGCAGCATTGCGATCAGAAAACAGAATGGCAGTGCGATCAGATCAGCCGTGACCATCAGCGCGATTTTCGTCGTGCGATGCAGGGACACCATTCTGGAGCAAAATCGACTGATAAGCGCTTGATTTAGCTTGATCATGATTCTGAAACGCGGCGTGAGTTGGCAAAGATGAATATCCGTCAGTAAAAACAAACGGGTGATCGAACGTGCGCTTTTGTTCCTGAGGTGATCTGTCGATGGATGGAGTGTGCCGCCAGTTAGATTAAATATTGCTGAGTAAGTTTATTATCTCGGCGTATATGAATTACGGGTTTGACCATGCTCAACCGCCTAAACGGAATTTGTCGCAAATGACACGAACATGAAAATAGGAAATTGAATTGGGGAATATGTTTTAAAGAAATTTCCCCATTTAATAAAATAGGAAATTTATTTGCCGAAATAAATTCGGAAAGGCGGGAAGGGAGAGATGGCGGATTACCGCCGGGGGGAAACTTGCCGTCCGGCGGTCGCGGGCGCCGGACGGGGGAGGGTCAGGCGCCGGCCGGACGGCCCGGGCGCGGCTGGGGCGCCATCGGCGGCACCACGATGTCGTCGTTCAGGCGCAGGAACTTGAAGCCGGCCAGCACCTGGCCGTTCTTGCCTGCCTGGCGGTTGCGCTCTTCGCGCGCGGCGGCGCGGGCGATGAACGCATCGAACGTTTCCTCGCGCACCTGCGGCTCGGACGAGTGGATGAAGTGGCGCTCGCCGTCGGGGCCCAGCACGACCAGCCCCACGTGCGACGCCCAGTAGCGGCCGTCGCGCGTCGAGATCACGTTGACGAGGTCGCCTTCACGCAGCTGGCCCGCGATGGCGGCCACGCGGTCTTTCGGCACGTAGGCCTGCGTGCTCGTCTCGATGGGGATGCTGGCGTCCGTGTGGTGGCGCGTCTTGAGGAAGCGGGCGCGGTCGATCGTCATCGTGTAGGTGGGACCGTCGGGGCCGGCCAGGTCGGCGCTGATGTCCGTGACGAGCCAGCGGTTGGCGACGTTCCAGTCCATCTCCGTGTAGTGGTTGCGCGTGGCCACGCCGATGATGCCGTCGCGGTAGCGGATGCGCTGCAGCATCCAGAAGAATTCCTCCCACGATTGCGACAAGGCCATCGCGTAGGTGTGTTCCGCGAATACGACGCAATCGCTGTGGTCCAGGCTGAACATCGGCAAATCGTCATGGACCTGGTAAGGGAACTCGCCCAGCAGGTTCAGCCGGTAGGGCTGGCCGAGGTTCTTGCGGGCGATGGCGGCGATGCGCTTGCGCAGGTCGGGCTCGGCGTCGTGCACCCAGGCGATGTAGCGGCCCGCCTCGACGGGATGCATGCGGTACAGCGGCTTCGCGAGGACCGTCGCGAGCGGTTCGGCGGCGGCGGCCTGCACGGCGTCCGCGACGGGCGCGGGCGGCGTCGCGCAACCGGCGCCCAGCAGGGCGATCAGGGTGGGGACCAGAAGCGCGGACGGCGCGCGGGTTCGATGCATGGCATTCCTCGGGCAGGCGATAAACCGCTACGCTAACCCGGCCGGACGTTGCTGTCAAAATGCCTGGTCCGCACGGCCGAGCATTCCTTTTAGTTATATATTATGCAACAGTAATCATTATCCAACGCTTTTTTCGTCATCAATACTGAGCGCGCGACCGGGACACACCGGCCCTACGATGCGAATGAGAGGAGAGAGATATGTTGAAGCAAAAGCCGCTCGCGGCCGCCGTGTCGATGGCGTTGCTGGGCGTGACGGGCGCGCCCGCGCTGGCCCAGGACGGCGCCGGCAGCGTCCCGATGCAGACGGTCGAAGTGACCGGCATCCGCGCGTCGATGGCCAAGTCGCTGGCCGTCAAGCGCGACGCCACCGCCAACGTCGAAGTGATCACGGCCGAGGACGTGGGCAAGATGCCGGACAAGAACCTGGCCGACTCCCTGCAGCGCCTGCCCGGCGTGGCCGTGCGCACCGATTACGACGAGGCGGAAAAGGTGGCGATGCGCGGCACCAATCCGGACATGTCCCTCATCGTCTTCAACGGCCACACGGTCAGCAGTGGCGACTGGTACATCGCGGACCAGGCGTCGAGCAGCCGGTCGACGAGCCTGTCGCTGATGCCGTCGTCGGTGCTGAACCAGGCCATCGTCTACAAGACGTCGCGGGCGGACATCGTCGACGGCGGCCTGGCCGGCACCATCAACGTCACGACGCGCAAACCGTTGGCGCAGAAGGAGCGGCTGTCGGGCGTGGCCAGCGTGGGCGCCAGCTACGCGACGTTGCCCGGCAAGACGGCGCCGGACCTGAACGCCTCCGTCAACTGGAAGAACGAGGCGGGCACGTTCGGCTTCATCGTCCAGGGCTTCGCGGAAAAGCGCTACATCCGGCGCGATTCCGCGTCACGCCTCGCCTACGGCACGAGCAGCGGCTGGGACGTCATCAACACGTCGACCATGAAGGGCATCACGGATGCGTCGCTGGCCGGCAGCGGCTACAAGGCCGCGGACCTGAACGGCGTGCGCATGCCCGGCTCGATGAGCACGGAGTTCGTCGAGGGCGTGCGCGACCGCAAGGGCGGCATGTTCTCGCTGGAGTTCAAGCCGAACCGGGACCTGGACCTCACCGTGACCGGCTTCACGTCCACGCTGAAGGCGCCGAACTACGGGCGCCTGAAGGCCGGCGCCATCTACAGCATGCTGCTCGGTAAGGCGTCGCTGGCCGACGGCGCCACCGGCGCGTCCGCGGCGAACACGAACTCGAACGGCCAGCAGGTGTTCGCATCGATCCGCAACCCCGTCATCGTCGACGAAACCACGATGTACGGCGACCAGCTGCGCGTGCTGAAAAGCGCGGACATCCTGTTCCCGGACGGGACGACGCCGCAATACATCGGCAACTCGGAAGGCTTTTATCGGCAGGGCGCGCGCGCCACCAGCTCCTTCCTCGACCTGGACGGCAAGTGGCGCGTCAATCCGGACCTGACGTTGAAGACGCTGCTGTCGACGACGCGCGGGGTCGGCAAGACGGACTTCGACCAAGGCCTGACCTATGCCCGCTTCGGCACGGGCGTGTCGTACGCGCTGGCCGGCGTCGACAACGCGCCGTACGTGCAGTACTACGGCACCGGCATCAAGCCGGACCAGCTCGTGGTGCGCACGATCTCCGGCCTCAAGACGACGGACCGCGAGACGAGCGGCCAGGTCGACGGCGAGTACCGCGTTGCCAGGGGCTGGCTGCAGTCGGTCGAAGGCGGTCTGCGCTACGCCGACCATCACCGCGACAGCGCCCGCCGCTATCCGGCCTATCACAATCGCGACATCACGATCGGCGCGCCCACCACCACGATTCCATGGCCGGCCGACTTCGGCGCGGGCCTCGACGGCCCGGCCGGCTGGGACAACACGGGCTACACGTTCGCGCCAAGCGTGCTGATGGACTATTTTGCCGGCGCGACGAAGGCGACGAGCGCCGACTACGAGCGCCGCATCGCATCCGAGCTGCACATGCGCGAGCGCCAGAGCGCGGGCTATGTGATGGCCAACCTGGAAGGCGAGCGCTGGTCCGGCAACGTCGGCCTGCGCTTCGTGCAGACCCGCATCAATGCCGACATCCCGACGCCGATCCCGGCCGGCGTCTGCCTGCGCGCGGCGCCGGGCCAGCCGGCGATTCCGTGCGCGGCCTATCCGGGCGCGATCACCACCGCGGGCGACCTGCAGCCGTACTACGACAACGAACCCTTCAAGAACAACACGGGCAACACCTACTACTTCACGAAGACGGACCGCCGCTTCGACAATTGGCTGCCCAGCATGAATCTGCGCTACGAGCTGACGAAGGAACAGATCGTGCGTTTCGGCGCGAGCCGCACGGTGGGGCGCCAGAACTACAACCTGCTGGGCGCCGGCTTCGGCAACCCCACGTGCGATGCCCAGGGCTGCCGCGTGACGGGACCGAACCCGGACATCAAACCGCTCACGGCGGACAATCTCGACGCCTCGTGGGCGTGGTATTTCGCGCGCCGTTCGCTCGTCGCCGTGGACCTGTTCTACTCGCGCATCCAGGGCTATGCGAAGACCGGCACCAAGGGCGGCGCCACGATCGACCTGTGGGACGCGGCGGCGCAGGCGATGAAGACGTACGCGGTCCAGACGTCGGAGCAGCAGGGCGCCCACATCGCGGGCCTGGAGCTGTCGTACGAGCAGCCGATCGGCACGACGGGATTCGGCTTCACGAGCAACATCAGCCGCGCCCGCACGAAGGTCGACGACGGCCGGCCGATGGTCGGTGCGTCCGAATGGGCCGCGAACCTGGGCGGCTATTTCGAGAACGACAAGGTGTCGTTGCGGCTGGTGGCGAACTATCGCAGCGAGTACGTGAACAGCTCCACGGCGCCGGCGCCGACCGCGAACAGCCAGGGCCTGTACAGCGTCAACGGCGTCCTGATGCCGTCCGCGCCCACGATGGCCGCGCCGGTGACGACGCTGGCCTTCAACGCCGGCTGGAACATCACGCCCAACCTTCTTTTCACGTTCGACGCGACGAATCTGACGAACGTGAAGCGCGCCTATTACCGTTACAGCGAGGAGGAACAGCAGAAGCTCGATGTCAGCGGCCGCCAGTTCTACGTGAACCTGAAGTACCGGTTCTGACGCCGTTCGCACAGCGAAGAAAAGGGGCGCGCAGCCCCTTTTTTCTTGCATTTTCGACGTTGCGTAGGCGCAGTTGAAGGTGGTTTGTAGGACTAGAACTCAAGGGCTCGAACAGTGTGCGGCATCTAACGGTCCACACCCGCGCGGTCTCGCTACGATGGAGGCGTCGAGTGAGGCGCAAGCGATATTCCGCGGCGGCCAACCACCTCGACAGGTTAGCCGGTCGCCTCGAGGACCGGCACCAGATTCCCAAGCCGGCGCCACCTGCGGCCATCGAACCGCGCAGGCGCCGGCCTCACCGGAAGCGGAGGTTGCCATGTCCACGACGACGACTACGACGAGCCACCCACCCAAGCATCTCGTGCGCGAATACCTCGAGCGCCGCTCGAAGGACACCAGGCCGCCGCCGACGCCGGAAGAAATCCGGCGCCAGCTGGGCTGGGGCTTGTTGATGCCGTCGGACGACCGGATCGGCGCCTCCCGTTCCTGAAACGATTCGCAGTCTTACCGTCACCGAACAGGAGAAGCCAATGACCGCCAAGATCGGCAGCAAGAACATCGCCCAGCACCGCGGCAAGAAAGAGCGCCAGGAAATCCGCAAGATGAACATCGCGCGCGAAGCCCTCAAGATCGAAGCCGCCCGCGCCAAATACCGCAACCAGCAGAAGGGCCAGCGTCCGCCGGCCGCCGCGGCCGCGTGATCATGGCCTGATCCGCCCGCCTCACGCATTTTTCCGGGCCCGCCATGGCGACATGGCGGGCCCGCTTGCATTCGCCGACGGCATCGCCGTTCACCGGCGCCGCGCCGCCGTTGACCGAAAAGCGCTTTCGCGAACGGCCCTGTCTCCGTTATCGTGTCGTCATTCGATCCAACGACAACCCGGAGGTAACATGAATAGCGAAGCTTCCTATCATCTGCGGCGCCAGGTGTTGTGGGGCCTGGTGCTGGTGGGGCTGGGCGTGGCCTTCCTGCTGGACCAGATGGATGTGGTCGATATCCGTGCGCTGTGGCATTACGCGCCGCTGCTGCTGGTCGTGGTGGGCATCAACCAGACCATCGGCTACCCGAGCGCCCGCGAATTTTCCGGTGGTCTGTGGACTGTTTTCATCGGCCTATGGCTGTTCGCCGTGCTCGAAGGCCTGTGGGGCCTCACGTTCGGCAACAGCTGGCCCCTGTTCATCATCATCAGCGGCGTCACGATGGCGATCCGTCCGATCGCCGAGCGCCGCTTCGGTTCCAAGGGAGGGAACGGCCATGGAAAATAATACGAACCGCGCCGCGAGCCAGGTCGTGCTGGGCCTGCTCGTCGTGGGCATCGGCGTCCTGTTCCTGCTCGATAACCTGGACATCCTGGATTTCCGCCACGCGGTCGGCTTCTGGCCGCTCGTCTTCATCGTGGCCGGCTGCGCCGCGCTGTTCGGCAACGGCGCGCGCAGCGGCAATTACATGGGGGCCGTGCTGATCGGGATCGGCGTGCTGATGATCCTCGGCCGCATGGGTTATGTTTACATCAGCTGGGGCACGCTGTGGCCGCTCGTGTTGATCGCGCTGGGCGGCCTCGTGCTGTACCGCTCGCTGGGCCCGGGACGGGTCGCGCGCCCGAGCCCCATGGCGGGAGAGAGCCCGGACAATGTCGTCGACATCGTCGCGGTGCTGGGCGGCTTCGAGCGCCGGATCACCACGCCGGATTTCCGCGGCGGCGAGATCACGGCAATCCTGGGCGGATGCGAGCTCGACCTGCGTGGGGCGGGCATCGTCAAGGAGGCCGTCATCCACATCTGCGCGATCCTGGGCGGCATCACCGTCAAGGTGCCGCCCGACTGGACCGTCGTCCTGAACGGCACGCCTGTGATGGGCGGCTTCGCGGAAAAGACGATCACGCCGCCCGACGGCAGCAAGCGCCTCGTGATCACCGGCTACGCCATCATGGGTGGCGTGGAAGTGCGCAACTGAAGGAGTGCCGCCGGTGCACGGAGTCTTCGCCAACTGGCGCGCGGCGCTGCTCTACCTGCTGGCCTGGCTGATGCTGGGCCTGCTGCTGGCCGGCATGCTCGCCTCGAGCGGCGCCGCCTGGGGCGCGAGTGTGGTGTTCGCCGTGCCGCTGGCCCTCGTGTACGCCTACGCCACGGGCTTTTCCTCCTATTACGTGTGCCGGGCGTATCCGCTGGACCGGCGCCGCCCGCCGGCGATCGCGGCCGGCGTCGCCGTGACGGCTGCGTGCGCGGCCGTGCTGTGGTGCGCGCTCGGCGCCGCGTGGGACAGCCTGCTGGCCGCGCTGGCGCCGGCGGGATATGCGCCGGTCGCGAGCGGCCCCGTGCTGGCGTCGATGTTCGGGCTCGGCACGATCCTGTACGGGCTGATGATCGCCGTGAACTACCTGCTGATCGAGGCGGAACGCGTGCGCCTGCTCGACACGCAGCGCCTGCAGATGAAGCTGATGGCGCAGGACGCCGAGCTGCGCATGCTGCGCGCCCAGGTCGATCCGCACTTCCTGTTCAACAGCCTGAACTCGGTGAGCGCGCTGACGTCGATCGACCCGGCGGCCGCGCGCGCCATGACCGTGCAACTGGCCGAGTTCTTCCGCCACACGCTGGGCCTGCGCGCCGGCCGCAAGGTGACGCTCGAGCGCGAACTGCAGCTCGTGCGCCATTTCGTCGCCATCGAACAGGTGCGCTTCGGCGACCGGCTGCGCTTCGAGGCCGACGTCGATCCCGCCGCCGCGCCCTGCCTGCTACCGCCGATGCTGCTGCAGCCGCTCGTGGAAAACGCCATCAAGCACGGCATCGGCCAGATGATCGGGCCCGGCCTCGTGCGCATCGAGGCGGCGCGTGCCGGATCGATCCTGCGCATCCGCGTGGAGAACGACGTCGACCCCGACGATGTCGCCGGTGGCGGCGGCGCGCGCGGCACCGGGCTGGGTCTCGTCAACGTGCGCCAGCGCCTCGCCGCGGACCATGGGCACGAGGCCAGCGCGCACTGGGCGCGCCGCGACGGCCGCTTCATCGTGGAGCTGGCGCTGCCGGCCGAAACGGCCAACGAACCGCAAACCGCAACCGACGTGGAAGGAGCCTGACGCATGCGCGTGATCATCGTGGACGACGAACCGCTGGCGCGCGCCGTGCTGCGCGAACATCTGGGGGCGCATGCCGACGTCGAGATCGTCGGCGAATGCGCCAACGGCTTCGAGGCCGTGAAGGCGATCGCGGAGCTGGCGCCCGATCTCGCCTTCCTCGACATCCAGATGCCCAAGCTGGACGGCTTCGAGGTCGTCGAACTGGCCGGCGCGAAGACGCATTACGTGTTCGTCACCGCGTACGACCAGTTCGCGCTGCGCGCCTTCGACGTGCATGCGCTCGACTACCTGCTGAAACCCTTCACGCGCGAGCGCCTCGCGCGGGCGCTCGCGCACGCGCGCGAACGCTTCACCGCGCACGGGGCCGCGACGCAGGGTGAGGACGCGATGCGCGCGCTCGTGAGCGACGCGCAGGCGCGCCACCAGCCGCTCGAGCGGGTGCTGATCCGCGACGGCGCGCGCGTGCAGGTGATTCCCGTCGCGCGCATCGATTACGTCGAGGCGCAGGACGATTACGTGGCCTTCTTTGCCGAGGGCCGGCAGTGGCTCAAGAACCAGCGCATGGCCGAACTGGAAAGCCAGCTGGATCCGCGCGCCTTCCTGCGCGTGCATCGGTCCTACATCGTCAACCTGGCCGCCATCGCGCGCATCGAACCGACGGGCAAGGACGGGCATTGCGCCATCTTGAAATCCGGCGCGCGCATTCCCATCAGCCGCAGCGGCTATCAAAAGGTGCGCGATTTGATGCGCTAGGCAGCCATGCCGACGTGCCACCAGGCGGGCAGCAAGGCCCGCACTTCCGGCCGGGCGAAGCGGTCGTCGATCAGCCAGACGACGCCGCGGTCCTGCTCCGTGCGGATCACGCGGCCGGCCGCCTGCACGACTTTCTGCATGCCGGGATAGAGGTAGGTGTAGTCGTAGCCGGCGCCGAACATCGCCTGCATGCGCCGGCGCAGCTGTTCGTTGATCGGGTTCACCTGCGGCAGGCCGAGGGTCGCGACGAAGGCGCCGATGAGGCGTTCGCCCGGCAGGTCGACGCCTTCGCCGAACGAGCCGCCCAGCACCGCGAAGCCGATGCCGCGGCCGCCAACGGCGAAGCGCGCGAGGAATTCCGCCCGTTCCGGCTCGCTCATGCGGCGCGCCTGGCGCCACACGGGAATGTCGGGATGGTCGCGCTCGAAGCGGTCCGCCGCCTGCTGCAGGTACTCGAAGCTGGAAAAGAACGCGAGATAATTGCCGGGCCGCGCGTGGTACTGGTCCGCCATCAGCGCGGCGATCGGCGCGAGCGAGCCGGCGCGCGCCTGGTAGCGCGTCGAGATGCCGTGTGCCACGTGCACGTCGAGCTGGCTCGCGGTGAACGGCGAGTCGACGTCGATCCACGCCGTGTCCGCGGGCATGCCGAGCAGGTCGGCGCAATAATGCCAGGGGCTCAAGGTGGCCGAGAACAGGGTCGTCGAGTGGGCGTAGGCAAAGCGCGGTGCGAGGAAAGGCGCGGGCACCACGTTGCGGATGCACAGCGTCGTGTCGCGCTCGTTGTCGCGCGTGACGTCGAACAGCGAGTGCTCGCCGAACGATTCGGCCAGCCGGCCGAACTGCAGCGCGGCGAAATAAAAGTCCTGCAGCGCGGGATCGAGCGGCACGGTCAATGCCGCCATGTGCTCCGTGACGGCGCTGGCCGCGCCCTGCAGCGCGCCGAGGAATTTGTCGGGCAGGCCGTCCAGCACCTGGTAGGGCTGCGGGGCTGTCTTGCCCACCTCCGTCCACGCGCGCTTGACCTTGTCGAGCGGCTTGTGCAGCTCCGGCGGTGCAGCGGCGCGGGCCGCGCGCAGGTTGCTCCGCTGCAGCGTCGCGCTGTACATGGAGCGCGCCCGGGCCACGAGATTGTGCGCCTCGTCGGCCAGCACGCTGACCTTCCAGCCTCGCTCCAGCGCCAGCGCGTACAGCATGGCGCCGCCGTCGAACCAGTAGTTGTAGTCGCCCACGACGACGTCGCTCCAGCGCACCATCTCGCTGCCCAGGTAGTACGGGCAGACGTCGTGCGCGAGGCCGATCTCGCGCAGCGTGGCGCGGTCGAGCATGTCCGCTCCGGCGGCGGCCGCGCGCGCGGCCGGCAGGCGGTCGTAGAAGCCTCGGGCGAGCGGACAGGCGTCGCCGTGGCAGGCCTTGTCCGGGTGCTCGCAGGCCTTGTCGCGCGCGCTCAGTTCGAGCACGCGCAGGGGCACCGTGCCGCCTGACCTGAGGGTGGCCGCCGCGTCCAGCGCGAGCTGGCGTCCGGGCGTCTTCGCGGCCAGGAAAAAGATCTTGTCGAGATTCTGCGCGGGCGCCGCCTTCAGCACCGGGAACAGGGTGCCGACGGTCTTGCCGATGCCGGTCGGGGCTTGCGCGAGGAGGCTGCGCTTGCCGGCATTGGCGCGGAAGACGGCTTCCGCCAGCTGGCGCTGGCCGGGGCGGAAGTCCGCGTGCGGAAAGCGCAGCGCCGTCAGGGCCGCGTCGCGCGCCGTGCGGTGCGCGAGTTCCTGCTCGGCCCAGGCGACGAAGCGGCGGCACTGGTCGTCGAACTGCGCGGCGAGCTCAAAGCGCGTGCGGGTCTCGGAGAGCACGGTCTCCTGCTGGCTCCCGATGTCGAAGTAGACGAGCGCAAGCTCGACGTCGTCCAGGTCTTCCTGTTCGCACAACAGGTGGCCGTAGACGCGCAGTTGGGCCCAGGCGAGGCGCCGGTGGTTGTCGGGGATGCGGTCGAACTGGCCGCGGTAGGTCTTCACTTCCTCGATCAGGTTCCGGTCCGGATCGTAGCCGTCGGCGCGTCCGCGCACGTGCAGCGGCCCCCAGTCGCCTTCCAGCGTCACTTCGCTGCGATACCGCTCGCCGCGCCGGGACGCCACGACGGCATGGCCGGCGATGCCTTCCTGCGCCGTGGGCGAGGGCGTGAAGCGCAGGTCGAGGTCGCCCTCCTTGGCCGTGAACTCGCACAGGGCGCGCACGGCGACGACGTAGCGCGGACCGGCCGCCGTGCCGCTCATGCCGCCGCCTGCTCCCACTGCAGATAGCACACCGTGACCGGCATGCCGTGCGTGGCGCAATAGTCGATCCAGCGCAGCTGGTTGTCCTGCAGGCGGTCGCCCGGGCCCTTCACTTCGATCATGTCGTAGCGCTTTTCGTCCGGCCAGAACTGGATCAGGTCGGGGAAGCCCGTGCGGTTTTCCTTCACGTCCTGCAGGATGCGGCGGAACCACAGCTGGAGGTGCGCGGCGGGAATGCAGTCGAGGGCCAGCTCGATGATGCCGCGATCGAGCCAGTCCCACGCGACGAACGGCGACTGCAGCCCCGCCTTTTCTTCGTACGTCGCGAGGATGGCGGCGCGGTGGCGGCCGTCGTCCAGCAGCGCGAGGCAGGCCTCGAAGTCGTCCTTGCGGCGCTGGTAAAAGTCGGCCGCGAACAGGTCGGCCGGGCCGCGGTGGAACGGGTGGAAGAACGCGCCCGGAATGGCCGCGAAGACGGCGCGCCAGCACAGGAGGCCGAACAGCGTGTTGGCCAGCGTGTTCTCGACATAGAAGACGGGCGCGTCGTCGCGCCACAGGTGGTCCAGCACGACGCCTTCGACGCGCCAGTCGCCGTCCGGCAACGGCAGGCACAGGTCGAGCCGGGCGGCCGGCGGCGCGCGGCGCACCGGGCTGGCCGGGTGGCCCAGCTTGCGCGCCAGGCGCGGGCCGAGGCGCAGCAGGTGCTGGCGTTCCGCCTCGCTTTCCGGCGCCTGTCGTGCCGCCTCGAACAAGGCGTGGGCCTGGTCGAACTTCTCGTGCTTTTCCAGCACGCGGATGGCGCGTCCGCGCGCGCCCGGATAGCGGCAGTCGGCATACACGGCATACGCGTTGTCCCAGTCTCTTTCCTTTTCCAGCAGTTGGCCGATCTGGAACAGCAGGCGCTCGCGCCGGCTGTCGAGCCAGTCGTTGCCGAAGGCGTGGCGGGGCAGGCCGGCCAGGATGTCCAGCGCCGGCTCGCCCGCGTAAAAGCGCTCCTTGCAGGCGTGCAGCTGCAGGTAATGGTCGATGTCCCGGCGGGCCCGGAAGCCGCGCGACGCCGGCGAGAATTCGACGCGCTCGTAGCGGAACAGGCCGAGGTCGGACAGGACGAATTCGGTCCAGTCCTGGGAGAGGTTGCCGAAGAAGATGAGGCGCAGGCGGTCGCACAGGGGTTGCACGAGCAGGCGCAGCGCAAGATCGTCGCAGCCGGCATACCACTGCGAGAACGGGCGGTGTTCGGCATAGGCGGTGTCGGCCCGCAACGCTTCCAGTTGATCGGCCTTGCGCGCAGTCTTGCGCGCGCCCGTCAGGCCCAGGGCAGCGGCGAGTTCCGGCTTGGCCAGCAGGTCGAACAATTCGTCGAGCGTGAGCACGGGATCGGATTCGATCCAGCTGCTGGGCAGCAGCGCGTGGGCCGCCGCGACGGGACAACCGATCTCGGCATAGCGGAGCTTGCTTGCGCGAAACAGCGTGCCCTTGCGCATCACCATCCGCACGAACAGGGCGCGCGCCGGCTGCGGCAGCCGGGGAAAGGCGGCGATGAACGCACGCTCGTCGTCGATGAGCAGGTCGGCGTAGCGCTCGGCGATCCAATCCAGCACGCGCTGGAAGTTGTCCAGATAATAAAACTCGTTTTCCAGCACTCTGATCATCGTCATACCGCACAAACTGTATTTTTGTACAGTATAACGGCGACGACGACGCTGGCCCAGTGGTTTTGGCGCCGCGGCGGCGTGCGGCGTGGTTTTCCAGCCGCGCGCCGCCTCGCGCATGCGCTCCTATTGTCGGGATGGCAAGCGCGGGTTGCAGGATCGGTCGGCGCATGCGGGCCTTCCTGTGGCATCGGCGGCGTCATTGTGGGCGCCGGTGTGCTGCAGGATGGCCGAGATCAGGGCAACGTCCGAATCGACCGTCGCGGATGACGGCGCCGTTCGGGATGTGCCCCGTCTTTGCCGCGGCGCCGGTTCGGCATGCGCCAGCGCCGGCGTTTGCGGCCGAACCGGCGTGTGACGGGCGGCGGGCGCTTGCGCGCGGACCGTCGGCCCGGCGGCGGCATGTGGCGTGGCGGCGGCCGGGTCCTGCGAAGCGGCCGGCGTCGGCGGCGCCGCATCGACGATGACGGCGCCGCGCGCGGTTGCCGGGGCCGGCGCATCGCGCGGTTCGCCGGGGTGCGGCGGTATCGGGGCGGATGCGGGCGCTTCGGCGGCCAGCGCCGCATGCGTGTCCGGCAGCGCGACCGTGGTGCCGGCGCGCGCCGCGTAGACGTCGCCGGGATGCATGGCGGCGGCCGCGGCGTCGTGCGCGGCATCGTGGGCGGCGGCGGCCGTACCGGTGGCCGGAACGGTGGGACGCAGGGTGGTCCGGGCCGCGCCGGCGGTCTCCATGTCGCGCGCCGGCGTCCCGTCGCGCACGAGCCAGGCCAGGACGACGAGCAGGGTGCAGGCCACGAGGCCGCCGGCGCCGTACCAGAAGACAGCCGGCCGGGCGAAGATGCGCCGGCCCGGGGCCTGCCCATCCAGCATGGCGAGGATATTGATGTCGCCGTTCGTCCGGCGCGACGACGACATCAGGTTGGGACGTCTGGAGCCGGCTTGATTTTCATCTGTAGGGCGCACCGCGTTACTCCTAAGATTGGAAAACTAGTTCCAATTAGAAACAAACCGGAGAAGCCGATGCTGATCTTCGTCGCATTCTTGTACTTTTGCGTGGCCTGCAGCGTGATTTGGCTCGTCGTGTTTCCGGGGGGCCGTGCCTCGGTGCTGCAAGTGCTGGGCCTGTTGCAGCGGCGCCTCCAGTGGCGCGTGGGCGGCTGGCAACGTAGCGGCAACGCCACGCTGCAGGCGTCCCGGTCGGGCGCGCGCCGGTTGTTGTACGACGGCCGCAAGGTGTTGCGCCGGCACTGGGCCTGGTTCGCCGTCGGCGTGCCGCTCGTGATGATTCCGACGCTGGTCGCATTGCTGATGCGCCGGCCGGATATGCTGCCCGACTACGAGCCGTCCGCCCCGGTCGTCGACGCGCAGGTCGCCGCGCTGCTCAAGGGCGAGCAGCTGGTGCCGCCGGCCGCATTGCCGCCGCTCGCGTTCAGTACGCGCGAAGTGGAACTGGTGCGCCCGATGCTGGTCGACGCCAGCCGCAACTGGGGGCTGTTGCGGCCGGAATTCAGTCAGCGCCTGTTATTGGTTTTTAAGATCATGAAAGAGAAATACGGTTACGAGATGGCCTTGCTGGAGGGTTACCGCAGTCCCGCGCGCCAGGACATGTTGGCGGGCATGGGGTCGCAGGTGTCGAACGCGCGCGCATTCCAGAGCTGGCATCAGTACGGGTTGGCGGCCGATTGCGCATTCTGGCGCGACGGCAAGCTCGTGATCTCGGAAAAGGACCCGTGGGCCATGCGTGGTTACCAGCTCTACGGGGAGGTCGCAGAGTCGGTCGGCCTCACCTGGGGCGGACGCTGGACGATGATGGATTTCGGCCATGCCGAATTGCGGATGCGCGGGGTGATGCATCGCTGATCCCGGACGGGGTTCCCGGAGCGTTGTCTCACCTCAAATTTTCGATAAGGAAATAGTGCCAGTATTGCCGATGGTATTCACCAACTTTCGAACGAATATGATGGCCCGACTCTGGCAGTTCCTCACCGACAGACGTGTATTGGCCGTGATCGGCTTCGGCGTGCTCGCGGCATTCCTGCTGCTGGGCGCGACATCCATCGACGTGGCCCTCATCTGGGCCGCGCTGCTCGGCCTGCTGTTGCTGGGGGCAGGCGGGCTCGCCTGGCTCATCCGGGCCTGGCTGCGCAAGCGCGCGGCCAGCCGGCTGGGCGACGCGATCCTGACGGGCGGAGACGCCGACGGCAAGGCCCAGGCCGCGCGCAACGACGCCGCAGTGTTGCGCAAGGGCATGCTGGAAGCCATCAACACGATCAAGACGTCCAAACTGGGCCTGACGCGCGGCGCGGCGGCGTTGTACGAGTTGCCGTGGTACATGATCATCGGGAACCCGGCGGCGGGCAAGAGCAGCGCGATCAAGCATTCCGGCCTGACGTTCCCCATCCCGGGCAACAAGGCGGTGCAGGGCGTCGGCGGCACCCGCAACTGCGACTGGTTCTTCACCACCGACGGGATCCTGCTCGACACGGCAGGCCGTTATTCCGTCTTCGAAGGGGACCGTACCGAATGGTTCAGCTTCCTCGATCTCCTGCGCAAGCATCGCCCGCGGGCCCCGATCAACGGCATCCTGATCGCGGTCAGTGTCGCCGAGCTGGCCGGCGGCAGTCCCGAGGCGTCGATCGAGCTGGCCAAGAGCCTGCGCACGCGGGTGCAGGAACTGACCGAACGGCTGGGCGTCCACGCGCCGGTCTACGTGATGTTCACGAAGGCCGACCTGATCGCGGGCTTTGCCGACTTCTTCCACGACTGCGAACGGACGGAGCGCGAACGCGTCTGGGGCGCGACCCTGCGCTACAACCGGCGCAGCATGCCGCACGACGTCCTCGCGTTCTTCGACCAGCATTTCGACGAGCTGCACGACGGTCTCAAGGAGATGAGCCTCGCCAGCATGGCCGGCAACCGCAGTGCCGCGCCGCGTTCCGGCGTCTTCACGTTCCCGCTCGAGTTCGCCGCACTCAAGCCCCAGCTGCGTGCCTTTCTCGCCACGCTGTTCGAAGAAAACACGTGGCAATTCAAACCCGTGTTCCGCGGCTTTTATTTCACCAGCGCGTTGCAGGAGGGCAGCGTCGAGAACCTGTCGGCACGGCGTGTGGCGGGACGGTTCGACTTGCAGCTGCGCCCGCTCGGCGAGAAGGCCGCCGGCGACGAACCGGCGCAGGGCCCGGGTCAGTCCGGGTTCTTCCTGTTGCAGCTGTTCCGCAATGTGATCTTCGCCGATCGCGACCTGGTCAAGCGGTACACCAGCCCGGCCGCCACGCGCATGAAGATCGGCGCATTCTTCGCGGCCACGCTCCTGCTCGGCTGTGCGCTGGGCGGCTGGAGCTGGTCGTACATGGGGAACCGTCAACTGGTCGCCGACGTCAGGGCCGACCTGGACAAGGTCATGAGGCTGCAAGCCGGCCGCTCCGATCTGCAAGCGCGGCTGGAAGGGCTCGACATCCTGCAGGACCGCATCGAGCAGCTCGAGAAATACCGCAAGGATCGCCCGTGGGCGCTGGCGTTCGGCCTGTACCAGGGCGCGGCGCTGGAACGCAAGCTGCGCGACGAATATTTCGCGGGCGTACGCGAGGTCATGGTGCAACCGGTGGCGGGCGCGCTGGAGAGCCTGCTGGCCGACATGAACGCGAACGCCGCCCAGCTCGACCCGAACGTGCGGGCGACGCCGGCGCCCAAGCCGGGCCAGCCGTACCAGGACGTCTCCGCCACGAACGTCGGCGACGCCTACAATGCGCTCAAGACTTACCTGATGTTGGCCGACAAATCGCATGCCGAACCGGGCCACCTGAACGACCAGCTGACGCGCTTCTGGCGCGGCTGGCTGGAAGCGAACCGCGGCGCGATGCCACGCGAACAAATGATCCGCAGCGCCGAGCGCCAACTGACCTTCGTCCTGGCCCATATCGACGACCAGGCCTGGCCCCAGATCACGCCCAAGCTCAGCCTGCTGGACACGGCCCGCGAAAACCTGCGCCGCGTCGTGCGCGGGACGCCTGCGCGCGAGCGTGTGTATGCGGACATCCGCACGCGCGCCGCGACCCGCTTCCCCGGCGTGACGGTGGCGCGCATCGTCGGCGAACAGGACCAGGCGCTGGTCGTGGGCAGCTATGCCATCAGCGGCGCCTACACGCGTGAAGCGTGGGAGAAATTCGTCCAGGGCGCGATCCGCGAAGCGTCGACCCACGAGCTGCAAAGCAGCGACTGGGTCCTCAAGAGCGTCGCCAAGGACGATCTCACGCTGGAAGGCAGTCCGGAACAGATCCAGAAGGCGCTCGTCGACATGTATAAAGCCGATTACGCGCGCGAATGGAGCAAGTTCGTCCAAGGCGTGACGATCGCCGACCTGAACGGCTTCGACGCCAGCGTGCAGGCGATGAACCGCCTCGGCGATCCGCTGAGCTCGCCGCTGGCGAAAGTGCTCAAGTTCGTCCACGACCAGACGGCCTGGGACGACCCGGCGCAGGCGCGGGTGGATACCGTCAAGCTCAAGCGCGGTCTCACGGGATGGTTCCGCGAAGTCGTGCTGCGACAGGCGCCAAGCGGGGCGCGCCAGGCCGCCGATGCCATGGGGCCCTTGCCCGTGGGCGGCGTGCTGGCGGCGGGCCCCGTCGGACGCGAATTTGCCGGCGTCGCGCGCCTGGTCGGCGTCAAGGAAAAGGATGCGTCGCTGATGACGGGCTACCTCGACGCGTTGTCGAAACTGCGCAGCCGCCTGAACCAGCTCAAGAACCAGGGCGATCCCGGCCCCGGCGCCAAGCAGCTGATGCAGCAGACACTGGAGGGCAATGGTTCCGAGCTGGCGGACGCGCTGAAATATGTCGACGAGCAGATGTTGACGGGCATGACGGAGTCGCAGAAGCAGATGCTGCGTCCGCTGCTCGTGCGCCCGCTGGTGCAGACCTTCGCCATGATCGTGCTGCCGTCGGAATCGGAGATCAACAAGACGTGGCAGGCCCAGGTCGTCGAGCCGTTCCAGAAAACCCTGGCGGCCAAATATCCGTTCGCGCCTTCGGCCCAGATCCAGGCGACCCCGGCCGAGATCGGCCAGGTGTTCGGCCCGGACGGCGCCGTCGCGAAATTCGTGGGCACGACGATGGGACCGCTGGTCGTGCGGCGCGGTGACGTCCTCAGCAGCCGTACGTGGGCCGATGTCGGCATTGCGCTGGCCCCGCAGGTCGTGAGCGGCTTTCCCGGCTGGGTGGCGCCACTGTCGGCCAACGGCGTGGCGGCCGGCAGCGGACCGCAGACCGTGTTCCAGCTGCTGCCGTTGACCGCGCCCGGCGTCACCGAATACACGATCGAAATCGATGGCCAGCAGCTGCGCTACCGCAATACGCCGCCGGCCTGGGTCAATATGGTGCATCCGGGGCCGCAGGGCAGTAGCGGGGCCAAGATCAGCGCCGTCACGTTCGACGGCCGCACGGTCGAACTGTTCAACGAGCCGGGCCAGTTCGGGCTACAGAAAATGATCGAGGCGGCGGCCAAGAAGCGCCTCGACGGCGGCACGTTCGAATTGCGCTGGAACACCGGCAATGTCTCGGTGGCCGTCAACCTCAAGCGGATCAGCAGCACGGAGGCCACGGCGGGCGATGCGCAGGCCAGCCAGGGTTTCCGCGGCCTGCGCTTGCCGGACACCGTCGTCGGCCACGCGACGGCCGCTGCCGGCCCGGCGCTGGCGGGAGCGTCGCAGTGAACCGCGCCGCGAACCGGCCCTCGCAACGCGTGCCCGCGGCCAGCCGGATCGGTTATTTCGGCAAGATCCCGGCGCACAGCGACTTCATCAAGCATGCCGACGACCAGCCGGTCATCGGCATGCTGGACGATTGGATCGCCCAGGTGATGGCACGGCTGCCTGCCGATGCCCGCTGGAAGCTGAATTACGATGCGATGGCGCCGGCCAGCTTCGCCTTCGTCGGGCCGGACCGGCGCCATGCCGTGGCCGGCCACCTCGTCGCCAGCCATGACCGGTCGGGGCGGCGCTTCCCGTTCCTGATGATGCGCACCGTCGACGTGCCCGATCCGGCCGGCTTCGTCGCCGGCTGCCCGCTGGCCTTCGGGCCGTTGTGGGATTATCTGGAGGGCATGGCGCCGCGCGTGCTGGGCAGCGCCGACCCGAGCGCTTATCTGCAGGCGATTGCGGAGGCGCCGGTGGTGCAGGGCGAGCACGATGGCGCCCTGGACAGTTACCTGGCCCTGGCCACCGTGGGTGAATTGACGGCGCAATTGGAGCTGGCGCTGGACCGCATGGTCCTCGGACTCGGCCTGCTGCTGCAGCCCGTCATGCACAGCCGTCCCGCCAGTCTCCACAAGAGCCTCGTGCTGCCGCTGCCGCGCGACGGCGCCAATCGGCACGCGGCGGCCGCGTTCTGGCTGGGACTGGTGCTGCCATTCATCCGGCGCAGCGGATTCGATCTCGTGCTGTTCCTCACCCGCGTGCGCGACCGGCCGGCCCTCGTCGTCGGCTTCGGCGGCGAGGCGGCCGGCACGCTCCATGCGTTGATCGATCCGCTCGTCGCCGTCGACCAGCAGGTGCACCTGGCGGACAACGCCTGGATCGACGAGCAGCTGGGCCTGGACGTCGAGGTGCGCACCCTGGCCAGCTACCTCGAACAGCCGGCGCTGCCCCTGCGCCTGGCGCGCGAATTGTTCCTGAAAACCTTTATCGGAGGCGCATCTTGAATCCGAAAACCCTGATCGTGAACATGGCCGTCGCGGCCGCCACCTGCATGCCGCCCGTCGCCCGGGCGGAAGCGGCCGCGCCCATCGTCGTCTCCGGCACGGTCGGCGACGAAGCCAGCAAGGCCGCGCTGCTGGCCCGCCTGCGCGCCGTGTACGGCGCCGACCGGATCGTGGACCAGCTCGCGGTCGGCCGGGTCTCGATGCCGGCGAACTGGAACGAGCACGTCGGCAAGTTGATCGGTCCGAACCTCAAGCTGATCAGTCGCGGACAGTTGCAGGTCGACGGCACGAACGTCAGCCTGCGCGGCGACGTCGCGAGCGAAGCCCAGCGCACGCAGGTCGCGAACGACATTGCGCTGGCCCTCGACCCTGCCTACACGGTCAACAATGGCTTGCGGGTGGCGGCGTCGGAACAGGGCATGCTGGATGCGGCGCTGGCCAATCGCATCATCGAATTCGAGTCCGGCCAGGCTACGTTGACGGATTCCGGCAAGGCCATCCTCGACCAGATGAGCGCGGCGCTGCTGCGCCTCAAGGACAAGCGGGTCCAAGTGATCGGCCATACGGACAACGCCGGCTCGCGCGCCGGCAACCTGTCGCTCAGCCAGGCGCGCGCGGAAGCCGTCAAGGCCTATGTGGTCGGGCGCGGCGTCAATCCGGACATGATCGCCGTGTCCGGCGAAGGCCCCGACCGTCCTGTCGCCGACAACCGCACGCCGGAAGGACGGGCGCGCAACCGACGCATCGAATTCAAGGTCGTGCAGTAGGCGTCCGGTACCCCGCGGGTGCCGGACGGGTACCCCGCGGGTGCCGGACGGGCACCGCGCAGGCGCCGGACGCCGCCGCATCAGGGCAGCGTGATCGTCACGTTGGCCGACCGCGGCGGCAGCTTGATCAGATCGTTGTAGCTGGCCAGCGCCCGGTCAGTCTCGTGGCCGAGCGCGCTGCGGTAGCCCAGATAGGCGCCCAGGCCGGCCAGCGCGAACACGCCGCACAACAGCCACAGCGACGTATCGCTCCCCAGCTTGTGGACGATCTGGTCCGGCCGTTCCGCGTGCGGGGCAAAAGCGCGGGTCTTGCCGCGCATGCGTGCGATCTCGTCGCCGAGGCGCGCGGTCAGGTAGTTCAGCTTGTCCCGGCCGTCGAGGGCGAAACGGCCCTGGAAGCCCAGCAGCAGGCACAGATGGTAGACCTCGAGTGCCTGCAGGTGCGCGCTGCCTTTGGCGCGCAAGTCTTCCAGCCGCTGGAAAAAGTGCTCGCCGGCCAGTTGATCGCCGAACAGGCGCAGTTGTAGCGGCCGGGTTTCCCAGGCCTCGCGGATGGCGTAGTCGGAGCCGAGGATGATCTCGTCGACGGCCGCGCAGAATGCATACTTGGCGGCCGTCACGTCGTCGGCAGCGATGCCGAGCGCCTTGGCGCTGCGGTCGACTTCGCCGAGGAAGCCTGTCATGCGGTCGGCGAAGCCGGCCTGGTCTTGCGGTCCGCAGCCGTTTTTGAGGAGGAACAGAGCATAGAATCCCTCGACCATGAGGTCGACGAGGGAGGCGGGGGCGGTGCCGGCGGCGCCGCGTTGGGTGGGCGCGGCGCGCCGTTCGACGGGATGGTTCATGCTGCGATCGCAATCAGTTCGAGTTTGAGGTCACGGATACCGTTCGGCACGTAGATCGAGATGGCTTGCGCCTTGAGCATGCTGTCGTACAGCACGCCGCGGTTCTCGAGCACGAAATACACCATGTCCGGCCGCACGGGCAGCGCGCTGGGCACCTGGGCCGCATGCGCCAGCTTCACGCCGGGCATGGCCGTCAGCACCAGCTTGTCCACGTCCTCGGGCGCGCCGATCTTGAAGCGCAGCGGTACGATGTCGACGAGCTGCAGCGCCGGCAGGTCGGCCGCCACGCCCAGGTACAGTGTCGTCTGCGCATTGATCTTGCCGGAGTCGAGCGCGCCCAGGTGGTAGGACGGCCGGTCGTTCGACAGCGCGACGGCGAAGTAGCGCGACGAGATCACGGTATCGAGCAGCTCGCGCAGGATGCCGTCCAGGCGGGCGAAGGCCGGGCCCGGGTCCTGGTGCGCATAGGCCGGCAAGTCTTCCAGCCTGGCCGTGCGCGAAAACGTCATCAGGCCGCCGGCCAGTGTCAGCAATTCCTGGAACAGGCGTTCCGGATGCAGTTCGCGGTGGTTCAGGTAATGGGTCAGCGCGGCATAGCCGGTGCTGACCGTGTGCAGCAGCCAGAACGACGCGACGTCGCCGCCGCGCAGTTCGACGACGTGCCGGCCCGGTTCGCGGTAATGGCCGTACAGCGCGTTCACCTTGGCCAATAGTTTTTCCATCAGCCGCACGAGGCGGCCGTGCAGGCCGTGGGCACCGGCGATCGACAGGCTGGGCGGCGTGAACGCCTGGTCGACTTCGAAGCCGCCCGTCGCCACGCGCTGCAGGCGCACGAGCGGGAAGCTGTCGTAGGCGTCCAGCGATTCGAGCTCGGACACGAGGCGCACGGTGCGCGTCAGATAAGCCACCGGGGCCGGCGCGGCCTGGCTGAACAGGTCCAGGGTATCGTGTTCGCGCTGGCCGAAGCGGGCGTCCGGCCGGGTTTCGCCGCGGCCCGCGCAGTTGTCGCCGTGCGGTTTCAGCACGGGCAGGGCGGCGTGGAAGGTGATCGTCTGCACCTCGGGCGGCAGCTCGTCCAGGCGCGCCTGCGGCGGCAGCGGATCCCGGTCCGGGGCGCGCACGAGGTCGCCGTCCGGGAAGATCAGCGACAGCTCCGTCACACGCAAGGTGTCGGCCTTGAGGGCGTCCGTATCGATGGCCAGCCTGCGCACGCCCCAGCAATACGGATGCAGGGCGTTGGCCGTTTCGTTCAGGCGCGCTTCGTGGTAGCGGTCCTGTTGCTGGAAGTGCTGGGGACGCAGGAACAGTCCTTCGCCCCACATGACTTTCGACGGTATGTTCATGAGCCTCCCTTCACAAATCTCTAGCTTGCTGGAAACGTTGCGGCGCTTATTGACAGTGGACAAGAGACACAGGCTTGACGTCATCGCCGGCCGGCGCGGCACCCGTGCCGACCGTCAGCGCGCAGGCCAGGAGGCCGATGGTGACGCCGGCCTGTTCGGCGTCGGCGGCCGGGAACACGACGCGCCAGCCGCGCTCGGCCGGTGCATGGAATAACGCGACGACGCCGAGCCACGGCGTGTCGCGCGCCAGCGTCTCGTTGACGTCGAGGTGCTGGCCCGGCACCAGCGTCACCTCCCTGACGTCGACGAGGTCGCTGCCGAGGGCGTCGCGCTCGGCCCGTGGCGACAGGAAGGCGGCGTATGGCGCCTGTTCGAACGCGTCGCGCTGGCGCAGCCTGTAGATGCGCACCAGCAGGGCCAGCGACTGGCCGCGCGCATCGACGTTCAGTCGCGTCGCCGCATGCAGGTGCAGGACGACATTGCGCGGCGGCAGCTGGGATTCCGGAACGGGAGGCGGCTTGCTCAGTCCCATCGCTTCCAGCGCATGACTGCCCAACGTATCGGGACCGCCGGCACAGCCGCCCAGCATCCAGGCCAGGCAGCACAATCCCATCCATGATCGTTTCATCGGCGCTCCTTGCATCTGGTTAAGGGGACAGGAAGATTTAACGGGATCGCCCGCCATGCGCCCTGAGCGGGCGCAATACAGGCTCAACCGCGTATTCGATCAGGCGCAAGGTGGCGGCAAAGGTGCGTTGATGACACGCAATTCTCCCTGGAAACCGTTCACGAATAATGGCGTCTGATTTCAAACCGGGAGAGCCAGATGACATTCGAACGCCTGATGCCGCTTGCCGCGGTGCCCTTCACCTGTGTCGCGCTGTTGTCGGCCTGCGCCAGCACCGGCACGCCGGCGGCCAGCCACGCCGCGGCCGTCGTCAAGCCGGTACCGACGATGGCGACGGCGATGGCGGATGCGGATGCCGCCATGCTGGCGGGCCAGAACGACAAGGCCTACGCGATCCTCAGGAAAGCCGGCGGCAATTTCCCGACCGACAAGACGCCGTGGGTGCGCATGGCCCAGATGCACTTCGACAGCACGAATTACGGCGAGGCGATCGTCGACGCGCTGGAAGCCCTGGAGCGCGACCCGGACGACACGCTGGCCAACAGCATCGTCGCCGTGAGCGGCCTGCGCGTGACGAGCAAGGCGCTGGCCGACCTGAGCAAGAAAAACAATTTGACGGGCAATGTGCGCACCGAGGCGCAGGATCTCGCCAAGCTGCTGCGCACGAGCCTGAACGAAGAAGTCCTCGTGCCGACCACCCGTCCGGCCGCCACGCATGCGCGCGAAACGGTGCGCAGGGCCGCGTCCGCCGCCCGTTCCACCGCATCGAGCGATCCGTTCGGCGCGCTCAAATAACCCTGCCCACTGGAGACGACATGGCCAAGAATGAAAGCGTGCAGAAACGCCTGCAGAAAGTGCGCGCGCCGCGCGTGCAGATGACGTACGACGTCGAGATCGGCGACGCCATCGAGAACAAGGAATTGCCGTTCGTCGTCGGCGTGCTGGGCAACTTCGGCAACGATCCGGACGCGCCGAAGAAGCGGCTCAAGGACCGCAAATTCGTCAACGTCGATGCCGACAACTTCGACGAAGTGCTGGGCGGCGTGGCGCCGGCGACGAGCTTCCGCGTCCAGAACCATCTGTCGCCGGAAGGCGGCGAATTCGCCGTGCAGCTGCAATTCAAGCAGATGGACGACTTCCGTCCGGAAGCCGTCGTCCAGCAGGTGGCGCCGCTGAAAGGGTTGCTGGACGCGCGCGCCAAGCTGGCCGACCTGCGCAACAAGCTGGCCGGCAACGACAAGCTGGAAGACCTGCTGAACGACGTGCTGACCAACACGGAAAAACTGGGCAGCCTGCGCAAGGGCGGCGGCAACCCGGGCAAGGAGGAAGCATGAGCGCGATCCTCGACACGGCCAATGCCGCCCCGGCGCCAGCCGGTGAACTGGACATGTCCCTCCTCGACCAGATCGTCGAGCAGAGCCGGGTGGCGAAATCGAGCAGCGAACATGAGCGCGCGCGCGACATCATCTCCGAACTCGTGAGCCAGGTGATGGAGGGCACGATGGTCGTGTCGACGAACCTGTCGGCCACGATCGATGCGCGCCTGGCGGAGCTGGACCGCATGATCTCGGCCCAGCTGTCCGCGATCATGCACGCGCCCGAGTTCCAGAAGCTGGAGCGCAGCTGGACCGGGCTGCACTACCTCGTCAAGAACACGGCCACGAGCACGGGCCTGCAGGTGCGCATGCTCAACGCCAGCAAGCGCGACCTCGTGAAGGACTTCCAGTCGGCGCTGGAATTCGACCAGAGCACCTTGTTCAAGAAGGTCTACGAAGAGGAATTCGGCAGCTTCGGCGGCGCGCCTTACGGTACGCTGATCGGCGACTTCGAGATCACGCGCCAGCCCGAGGACATCTATTTTCTCGAGCAGATGTCGCACGTGGCGGCGGCCAGCCATGCGCCGTTCATCACGTCGGCGGGACCGGAGTTGTTCGGCATCGAGAGCTTCGGCGACCTGGGCAAGCCGCGCGACCTGGCGAAGGTATTCGACACGGTCGAATACGCGAAATGGAAGGCGTTCCGCGAATCGGAAGACGCGCGCTACGTCGGCCTCACCTTGCCGCGCTTCCTGGGCCGCCTGCCGTACAACCCGGCCGACGGTACCGCCACGGAAGGCTTCAATTTCGTCGAGGACGTGGACGGCACCGACCACCAGAAATACTTGTGGTGTAACGCGGCGTACGCGTTCGCGACCAAGCTGACGAAGGCGTTCGAGGATTACGGCTGGTGCGCGGCGATCCGCGGCGTCGAGGGCGGCGGCCTCGTCGAAAACCTGCCCACGCACACGTTCAAGACGGATGAAGGCGAGATCGCGCTGAAATGCCCGACGGAGCTCGCGATTACCGACCGCCGCGAGAAGGAATTGTCGGACCTCGGCTTCATCTCGCTCGTGCATTGCAAGAACACGTCGTACGCCGCGTTCTTCGGCGCGCAGTCGGCGCAGAAGGCGCGCAAGTACGCGAACGACGCGGCCAATGCGAACGCGCTGTTGTCGTCGCAGCTGCAATACATCTTCGCCGTGTCGCGCATCGCGCACTACATGAAGGCCATGATGCGCGACAAGATCGGCAGCTTCGCCGCGGCGTCGAACGTCGAGGATTACCTGAACCGGTGGCTGACGCAATACGTGCTCCTCGACGACAACGCGAGCCAGGAGCAGAAGGCGCAATTCCCGCTGCGCGAAGCGAGCGTGCAGGTGGCCGAGGTGCCGGGCCGTCCCGGCGTCTACCGCGCGGTGTCGTTCCTGCGCCCCCATTTCCAGCTCGACGAATTGTCCGTTTCGCTCCGACTGGTCGCGGAGTTGCCGCAATCGACCAAGAACTGATTTTTTCAACAACCTGAACTGGAGTAGAACATGGCAATTGACGTGTACCTGCAAATCGACGGCATCAAGGGCGAATCGGCCGACGACAAGCACAAGGATTGGATCGAGTGCAAATCGGTCAACTGGGGCGTCACGCAACCCAAGTCCGCCACGGCGTCGACCGGCGGCGGCCACACCGCCGAGCGCTGCGAGCACGAGGAGATCGAGATCGCCAAGCTGGCCGACCTGTCCTCGCCGCTGCTGCTGCAGACCTGCTCGTCGGGCAAGACCATCCCCAAGGCGAAATTCGAATTCATGCGCGCCGACGGGCAGGGCGAACGCGTCAAGTACTTCGAGATCGAGCTGGAGAACGTCCTGATCGGCTCCGTCAAGCCCCAGGTCGGCGAAGGTGATTTCCTGCACGAGACGGTCGGCCTGAAATTCTCGAAGGTCAAGTGGAAGTACACCCAGCAGAAGATCGGCGGCGGCGCCGGCGGCAACACGTCGGGCGGCTGGGACCTCGCCACCAACCGGGTCGTCTGACCGCCATTCCCGCATTCCCCGCGTTTGCCGCGGCCCCTCGGCCGCGGTCTTTTTTCCTGCGGCTTTGAACGGGAGCAGCGATGACAGCCTATCTTCCCGGCCTGCTCGATTGCCTGATGGGACAGCGGGCCCACCCCGGCCGCCTCGGGGTCGAACAGCTCAAGGACAACGTCGCGCGCGACCTGGAAGCCCTGCTGAACGCCCGCGCCGGCATGCCGCCCGCCGCCTTCGACGCCTATCCGCTGGCGCGCGCCTCCATCCTGAACTATGGTCTGACCGACTTCGCCGCCTTCTGCCTGTCCAGCAGCGAAGACCGCGCCGCCATCTGCGCCTGTCTCAAGGAGGCGATCGAGCGCCACGAGCCGCGCCTGAAGAACGTCAGCGCCGCGCTCGAAGAAGACGAGGGCGGCGTCAATCGCCTCAGCTTCGTGATCACGGCGACGCTGCACGCCGGTCCGGACGCCGAGGCCGTCAATTTCAACGCCGTGCTGCAGCCTTCCTCGCTGCATTACGCGATCAGCAAGGTCGCCCGCGCCGCGCGTACGTGACCACCACAGACAAGGACATCGACGATGGATATCAACCTCAAGACCCTGATCGCCAAGCTGAACGACGTCACGCGTACGGCCGCCACGCGCGCGGCCGGCATCTGCGTCGGGTTCGGCCAGTACGAAGTCGACATCGAACACCTGTTCCTCGCGCTGCTGGAGCAGCCCGGGAGCGACCTCGTGGTGGTGGCGCGCGAGGCCGGCATCAGCACGACCGGCCTCGAATCGGACCTGCGCAAGGAGGTCGAGCGCCTGCCTTCCGGCAGCGCGCGCACGCCCGTGTTCTCGCGCCACCTGCCGGTGTTGTTCGAGCATGCCTGGCTGATCGCATCGCTGAATACGACTGCGCAGCCGCAACGCATCCGCAGCGGCCACCTGCTGCTCGCGCTGCTGACGGAGCCCGGCCTCGCGCAACTGGCCCAGCGCGCGTCGCGCCATTTCGCCGCGTTTCCGGTCGATCGCCTGAAGCACGATTTCGACAAGCTGACGCACGGCTCCGGCGAAGCGCCGGCCGTCGCGGCCGAGGCGCAGGCGCCGTCCGCGGACCCGGTCAGCGAACTGCAGGCGGCGGCGCCGGGCAAGACGCCCGCGCTCGACCAGTACACGACCTGCCTCACGGCCCGCGCGCGCGAGGGCAAGCTCGATCCCGTGATCGGGCGCGACGCCGAGATCCGGCAAGTCATCGACATCCTGATGCGGCGGCGCCAGAACAACCCGATCCTGACGGGCGAGGCGGGCGTGGGCAAGACGGCCGTCGTCGAAGGCCTCGCGCTGCGCATCGCGCAAGGCGACGTGCCGGACGTGCTGAAGGGTGTCGAGATCCACGTGCTCGACCTGGGCCTGCTGCAGGCCGGCGCCAGCGTCAAGGGCGAGTTCGAGAACCGCCTCAAAAACGTGATCGACGAGGTGAAGAAAAGCCTGCATCCGATCATCCTGTTCATCGACGAGGCCCACACGATGATCGGCGCCGGCGGCGCGGCCGGCCAGAACGACGCGGCCAACCTGCTCAAGCCCGCGCTCGCGCGCGGCGAGCTGCGCACCGTGGCCGCCACCACGTGGAGCGAGTACAAGAAATACTTCGAGAAGGATGCCGCGCTGGCGCGCCGGTTCCAGGTCGTGAAGGTCGAGGAGCCGAGCGAGGACACGGCGTGCGCGATGCTGCGCGCGATGGCGCCGCTGATGGAGGCCCACTTCGGCGTGCGCATCTATGACGAGGCGGTCAATGAAGCCGTGCGCCTGTCGCACCGCTACATCAGCGGGCGCCAGCTGCCGGACAAGGCCGTCAGCGTGCTCGATACGGCGTGCGCGAAGGTCGCGCTGGGCCAGAAGGCGACGCCCGCCGTGCTGGAGGACTGCACGCGCCGCGTGGAACATCTCGATGCGCGCATCCAGGCCCTCGTACGCGAGGAGAGCGCGGGCGCGATGCACGCCGCCGCGCTGGCCGCGCTGCGCGCGGAACGGGCGCAGGCGCTGGAAGACCAGGAGCGCCTGCGCGCGCGCTGGGACGCCGAGCAGGCGCTGTGCGCCGAGATCCACGCGATGCGCGCGCGCCTGGAGGCGGGGCAGGGCGACAGTCCGGCGCTGCACGCCAAGGTGGAGGAACTGCGCGCGCTGCAGGGCGAGACGCCGCTCGTGCCGGTGCAGGTCGATGCCCAGACCGTGGCCGCCATCGTGGCCGCATGGACCGGGATTCCGCTCGGGCGCATGGTGAAGGACGAGATCCGTACCGTGATGAACCTGCAGGGGCTGCTGGACGAACGGATCCTCGGCCAGGGCCACGCCAGCGGCATCGTCGCCCAGCGCGTGCGCACGGCGCGCGCGAACCTCGAGGACCCCAACAAGCCCAAGGGCGTGTTCCTGTTCGTGGGCACGTCGGGCGTCGGCAAGACGGAAACGGCGCTGGCGCTGGCGGACCTGCTGTACGGCGGCGAGCGCAAGCTCGTCACCATCAACATGAGCGAGTACCAGGAAGCGCACAGCGTCTCGGGCCTGAAAGGCTCGCCGCCGGGCTATGTGGGTTACGGCGAAGGCGGCGTGCTGACCGAAGCCGTGCGGCGCAATCCGTACAGCGTCGTGCTGCTGGACGAGGTCGAGAAGGCGCATGCGGACGTGCTGGAGTTGTTCTTCCAGGTGTTCGACAAGGGCGTGCTGGACGACGCGGAAGGCCGCCAGATCGACTTCCGCAACACGATCATCATCCTGACGTCGAACGCGGCGTCGAGCCAGATCATGCAGGCCTGCCTGAACAAGGCGCCGAGCGAACGGCCGACGCCGGACGCGCTGGCGGAACTGATCCGCCCGACCCTCATGAAGCATTTCAAGCCCGCGTTCCTGGGCCGCCTGACCGTGGTGCCGTTCTATCCGATCGACGACGCGGTCCTGGGCAACATCATCCGGCTGAAGTTGGACCGCATCAAGCAGCGCGTGGCCGTGAACCACAATGCCCGCTTCGAGTACGACGACGCGCTGGTCGCGGCCGTGCTGGCGCGCTGCACGGAAGTCGATTCCGGCGCGCGCAACGTCGACACGATCCTGAACGGTACCCTGCTGCCCGAGATCGCGGACGCGGTGCTGGCGCGCATGGCGGAAGGCGGCGCGATCGGCCGCGTGAAGGTCGGCGCGACCAAGGCGGGCAAGATCAAATATGCCGTCGAACCGGCGTGAGGAGGCGACGATGCTGAACCTGGAACGGCTGCTGGCGCCCGTCAGCGCCGACAAGCCCTGCGGCGACGATCTCGCGTTTTCCAGCGAGATCGACGCCATCGTGCGCGCGCGCCAGGCCGACGATCCGTCGCTGGAGCAGGGCGCGTGGGTCACGGAGCTGAAGGAAGCGGACTGGAAGTTCGTCGCGCGCGAGTGCGCCCAACTGATCGAAAAGCGCAGCAAGGATCTGCAACTGGCCGTCTGGCTGGCGGAAGCCACGGTCCGCACGGCCGGCTTGCGCGAATTCGGCGACAGCCTGTTGTTGACGGCCATGCTGTGCGAGCGTTACTGGGACGGCCTGTATCCGCTGCCGGACGAGGATGGCGTCGAGCGCCGCATCGGCAACCTGTCCTGGCTGGCCGCGCGCATCGCGCCATGGCTGCGTGACGTCCCGCTCACCGAGGGCGCGGGCGGCCATGCGCTGCGCGATTTCGACGTCGCGCGCGCGCAGGGCGCGGACGCGCTGGCGAAGCTGGAGGGCGCGCGCCAGCGCACGCCGCAGGCGTTCTACACGAATCTGATGCACGACTGCGAGCATTGCGCGGCCGCGATCGACCGGCTGGAGCGGAGCGTCGATGCCGTGGCGGGTGCCGACGGTCCCAGCTTCAGCGCGGCACGGTCGGCGCTGGAAAGCCTCGTCCTGTTCATCAAGCCGGCATTGAAGGAAGCGGCGCCGCCGGCCGCTGCGGCCGACGGTGCGGTGGCGGCGCCGGCGCAGGCCGCGGCGTCGGCCGGGCCGCTGCAATCGCGCGCCCAGGCGCTGGCCCAGCTGCGCGCGGTGGCCGACTACTTCCGCCGCACGGAGCCGCACAGCCCCGTCGCCTACCTGGCCGACAAGGCCGCGCAGTGGGGCGAACAGCCCCTGCACGTGTGGTTGCGGGCGGTGGTCAAGGACGACGCGGCGTTCGCCCACATCGAAGAGATGCTGGGCGTCGGGCCGCGCCCATCCTGATCAATGCCGTGCGCCCGGCGCGGGCTGCGCTTGCGACTGGGCGGCCCTGAGCTGCTCGGTCGCGCGCGCGACCTGTTCCTCGACGCGGTGCATGGCCTCGCGCGTCGATTGCGTCACCTGCTCATAGCCCTTGAACGCGTTCTCGATCGCGACCTTGATGATCTCCACCGCGTTTTCCTGGCCCGGCTTGACGTTCTGGGTGACGTCGTAGATCAGCGCGGACAGGGTGTTCTTCGCTTCGGCCAGGTGGGTGTCGGCGGCCTGCTCGAATTCGTTCTTGATGTCGCCGATGATCTGCTTGAGCTGGTCGCCGTAGGCCGTCGCTTCCGTCATGCCCGGCTGCATGTGCGCGGACAGGGCATCCATCGCCGCCTTCGGATCCTGCGCCTGGCTGAGCTGGCGCCCCGCTTCCAGCGTGTTCTCCAACGATTGCTTGGCGGTCGCCAGGTTCAGCGCCACGACCTGCTCGACGCCCTGCACGGCTTTGCTGGCCAGGGCATTGAACGTCTGCATTTGCAGGTCGAACAGGGTCTTGGTGGCGGATGCGAATTGCTCGGGATTGTTGAACATCGATTTCTCCTCGGTTAGGAAACTACGGCGACCTGGTGTTGCTCCTCAATTATTTAGCAGGCAATGGCTTTTCGCAATGGGCGTCACGATAAGGGCCGTCGGCGCGGGCCCAGCCGTCGCCCAGCGGGGTCTGCGAACAGACGAGCGTGCCCGTGCTCTTGCTGCGCCAGTGATACCAGGGCGCGGGCGCCGCGTTCAGGACGATGGGGCCGGCGAGGGCCAGGCTGAGTGCGATCAAGACAGTTTTCTTCATGGTTTGCCGAGCTTAACCGCTTCACGCGCCAAGTCAAGCAAGCTTGAGCTTCCCATCGTGGGAAGGTGTATGCTGGCCACATTCGGCAAGGAAGGCAATATGAACGATTCGACGGCGGATATCCGGTTCAACATCGGCGAAGCGGCGCGCGCGTCCGGAGTGACGGCCAAGATGGTGCGTCATTACGAGGCGATCGGCCTGCTGCCGCCCGCGCGGCGCACGGAGGCCGGCTACCGGCTGTACGGCATGGACGACGTGCGCATGCTGCAATTCATCCACCGCGGCCGCGCCCTGGGCTTTTCGCTGGATCAGATCGCCGACCTGCTCGCGCTGTGGCGCGACAAGGACCGCGCCAGCGCCGACGTGCGCCGTCTTGCGCTCGCACACATCGATGCGCTGGACCGCAAGATCGCCGAGCTGGAAGCGATGAAGCGCACCCTCGCCACGCTGGCCGGCTCCTGCCACGGCGACGCGCGGTCCGACTGCCCCATCCTGGACGATCTGGCGGCCCACTGATCCAGGCGGCTGGACCGCGCGGCGGCAATGCGGTCTAATGGCTGACGAGTTCACCCAGCCATTCGCCATGCTTGTCCGCCTGCCGCTGTCCGCCTGCCTGATCGTGCTCGCCATCGTCGTGCTGGGCGGGGCCGTCGTCTGGGCGATCGGATCGAAACTGATCGCGGTCGAGCCGCATCCGGTGGCGCTGCCCGGCCTGGGCGCGGAAGACGTGGTATTGCGCCCGGCGCCCGACCAGCGCGTGGCCGGCTCCTTCCTGGCGGGACGCGGCCGGGGCGCCGTGCTGCTGCTGCACGGCATCCATGGCGACCGCCGCGACATGGCGGCCCGCGCCCGTTTCCTTCAAGGGCACGGTTATGCCGTGCTGCTGATCGACTTGCCGGGTCAGGGCGCCAGCACCGCGTCGTCCGTGACGTTCGGCCTGCGCGAAGCGGATGGGGTGCGGGCCGCGCTCGCGGAACTGCGGCGCCGCGCGCCGGGGCAGCGCGTCGGCGTGATCGGCGTGTCGCTGGGCGCGGCGTCGCTGGTACTGTGCCGCGATTGTCCTCCCGTCGATGCCGTCGTGCTGGAATCGATGTATCCGACGATCGAGGAAGCCGTCGCGAACCGCCTGCGCATGCGGCTCGGGCCCGTGGGCGGGCCGTTGTCCGGGTTGCTGCTGTGGCAGTTGCCGCTGCGCCTTGGCATCCGGCCCGATGCGCTGCGTCCGATCGCGCGCATCGCGGAGCTGAACGCGCCGGTGCTGATCGCGGCCGGCAGCGCCGACCTGCACACGACCTTGCCGGAAACGCGGCGCCTGTTCGCCGCGGCCGGGGAACCCAAGGATTTGTGGGTGGTGGAGGGCGCCGCGCACGTCGACCTGCACGCCTACGCGCCGGCCGACTACGAACGGCGAGTCGGCGGGTTCCTGGCGGCGCACCTCGATCCGGTAGTCGTCACCGACGGACGATGAACGATGAACGATGAGCCGGACGCCGGAAGCGCAAAACGCCGCAATCCTTGTGCAAAGATTGCGGCGTTTTGCGCCGGTATTCCGGTGGCCGTTACGGCCGGGTAGCTTTTGGTGCCCACGGAGGGACTCGAACCCCCACACCTCGCGGCACATGGACCTGAACCATGCGCGTCTACCAATTCCGCCACGTGGGCAAATCAACACTTCCAACAACAGGGTAGCTTTTGGTGCCCACGGAGGGACTCGAACCCCCACACCTCGCGGCACATGGACCTGAACCATGCGCGTCTACCAATTCCGCCACGTGGGCAATCAACACATCCGACAACAAGGTAGCTTTTGGTGCCCACGGAGGGACTCGAACCCCCACACCTCGCGGCACATGGACCTGAACCATGCGCGTCTACCAATTCCGCCACGTGGGCAATCAAACAACCTTGCGCAATGCTCGCCAGCTGGTGCCCACGGAGGGACTCGAACCCCCACACCTCGCGGCACATGGACCTGAACCATGCGCGTCTACCAATTCCGCCACGTGGGCATTGGACCGCTTTGCTTGCATTGCTCGACGTCGCCGTCGAATTCCGCTACGATATCAGGCTTTGCCATTTTGCGCTAGACCAACTTTCGTTCGATCCCGGCGCGCATCGCCTGCGCAGCGCCTTCGTTTTCGGCTGGGCCGTTTCCGAAGAGACCGAAAGTATAGCGGATGGCCGGCAAATGTCAAAGGCCTCCGAGCGGGACAATCGCTGCACGCTTCGCGGGCGAAGTTAGGCGAATCCACCCGTCCTCCGTTACACTACGCCTGCCTGCGTGTCAATGTAACGATATCCACGCCGTCAGACAGAGGACGGCGTCACCACTGAAAAGATAAGAATACGAATTTGAAGCACCCAACTCATACCATCCCAAGCCGCGAGGAAATCCTCGGCGTGTTCCGCCAGGCCCGGGGACCGCTCGACAGCGGCGCCCTGGCCCGAGCCCTGCAAGTCAACCCGGAAGCGGAAGGCGTGCTGACGCGCCGCTTGAATGCGATGGAGCGTGACGGCCAACTGCGCGCCAATCCGGCGGGCGAATATGCGCTCACGGACCATTCCAGTTTCATTTCCGGCCGCATCAGCGCGCACCGCGACGGCTTCGGTTTCGTCATCCCGGACGAGGGCGGCGACGACCTGTTCCTGTCCGACAAGGAAATGCAAAAAGTCCTGCACGGCGACCGCGTGCTGGCGCGGGTCGTCGGCACCGACCGCCGCGGCCGCGCCGAAGGCACGATCGTCGAAGTCACCGAGCGCGCCAACACCCACGTGATCGGCCGCCTGCTGAACGAGAACGGCGTCTGGGTCGTCGCGCCGGAAGACAAGCGCATCGGCCAGGACATCCTCGTGTCCGGCGCGCCCGGCAAGGCCAAGTCAGGCCAGATCGTCAGCGTGGAGCTCATCGAGCAGCCGTCGCGCTTCCGCCAGCCCACCGGCAAGATCGTCGAAGTGCTGGGCGAACTGGACGATCCGGGCATGGAGATCGAGATCGCCGTGCGCAAGTTCGGTGTGCCGCACATTTTTTCCCCTGGCGCCATCAAGCAGGCGAACAAGCTGCCGAACGAAGTGCGCGACGCCGACCTGGCGGACCGCGTCGACTTGCGCGACGTGCCGCTCGTCACGATCGACGGCGAGGATGCGCGCGACTTCGACGACGCCGTGTACTGCGAACCCGTCAAGATCGGCCGCACGAAGGGCTACCGCCTGCTCGTGGCGATCGCCGACGTGAGCCACTACGTCAAGCCGAACGACGCGCTCGACGGCGATGCGATCGAGCGCTCGACGTCCGTGTACTTTCCGCGCCGCGTGATCCCGATGCTGCCGGAAAAACTGTCGAACGGCCTGTGCTCGCTGAACCCGGCCGTCGACCGTCTCACGCTCGTGTGCGACATGGTCGTGACGACCGCCGGCGAAGTGAAGGCCTACCAGTTCTACCCGGCCGTGATGCACTCGGCCGCCCGCCTTACGTACAACGAGGTCGCGGCCATCCTGGGCAACACCAACGGTCCGGAAGCGGGCCGCCGTCCCGGCATCGTGCCGCACCTGCTGAACCTGAACGAGGTGTTCCGCGCGCTGCTGCAGGCGCGCCAGGAGCGTGGCGCGATCGACTTCGAAACGACGGAGACCTATATCGTCTGCAATGCGATGGGCAAGATCGAGAAGATCCTGCCGCGCACCCGCAACGACGCGCACCGCCTGATCGAGGAATGCATGCTGGCCGCCAACGTGTGCGCGGCCGACTTCCTCATCCGCCACGACCAGCCGAGCACCTTCCGCATCCACGCCGTGCCGACCGAGGAAAAGCTGAACCAGTTGCGCACGTTCCTGAAACAGGTGGGCCTGAACCTGGGCGGCGGCACGACGCCGCAGGCACGCGATTACGCCGAGCTGATGCTGCGTATCAAGGAGCGCCCGGACGCCACGCTGTTGCAGACGATGTTGCTGCGCTCCATGCAGCAAGCCGTCTACAGCCCGGACAACGTCGGCCACTTCGGCCTCGCGTACGAGGCGTATGCCCACTTCACGAGCCCGATCCGCCGCTACCCCGACCTGCTGACGCACCGCGCCATCAAGGCTGTGCTGAAAGGCAAGAAGTACGAGCCGACCGGTATCGACCTGTCCAAGTTGAACACGACTGTGTCGAAGACGGTGCGCAAGCAGGCCGCCAAGGACAAGGCGGAAGGCAGGCAGAAGGATCCGAAGGACCTGACGATCTGGGATGCGCTGGGCGTGCATTGCTCGGCCAACGAACGGCGCGCCGACGAGGCGTCGCGCGACGTCGAGAACTGGCTCAAGTGCTACTACATGAAGGACCGCCTCGGCGAGGAATTCACCGGCGTGATCTCGGGCGTGACGCCGTTCGGCATCTTCGTCCAGCTGGACCAGCTGTTCGTCGAGGGCCTCGTGCACGTGACGGGTCTCGGCACCGATTACTTCCAGTACGACGAGGCGCGCCACGAGCTGCGCGGCGAGCGCACGGGCCAGGTGTACCAGCTGACGGGCCGGGTGACGGTGCAGGTGGCGCGCGTCGACCTGGAATCGCGCAAGATCGACCTCGTGCTGGCGCAGTCCAGGGCGCAGGAACCCGTGCCGGCGCCGCTGGAACGTGCCCGCGCCGCCGCGCTGGAAGCCACGGAATCCAAGCCGCCGCGGCGCAGGAAAGCAAAAGCGGCCAAGGGCGCCGTGCCTGTGTCGCAGCAGGAAGCGCGTGCGACCCCGGCCGAGCCGGCCGCATCCACGTTCGGCGCCACCGACGAGAGCGAGGAAGACGTCGTGTTCGTGCCGCCACCGCGCGGCCGCCGCGGCGCCCGGGGTGCATCATCGGCAGCAAAACCGGCCGCAGCAAAACCGACCGCGACGAAAAAGACCGCGGCGAAACAAGGCGCTTCCACGAGAAACGCCTCCAAAACCAGGAAGAAGAAGTAACGCATGAAAAATAAAATGATTTTCGGCTTCCACGCCGTGACCTCGCGCCTGCGCCACGAGGCCGCCAGCGTGGAAGAGATCTTCGTCGACGCGGGTCGCCAGGACCGCCGCATGCAGGACCTGATCGCGAACGCGAAGGCAGCCGGCGTGCGGGTGATGCCGGTCGACGCCGAGCGCCTCGACAAGATCGTCGGCACGCGCCGCCACCAGGGCGTGATCGCGTTCGCCAGCCAGCTGTCGCTGGCGCGCAACCTGGACGAGCTGCTGGACGCCGTGGAAGGCCCGCCGCTGCTGCTGATCCTGGACGGCATCACCGACCCGCACAATCTCGGCGCCTGCCTGCGCGTGGCGGACGGCGTCGGCGCGCATGCCGTCATCGCTCCGAAAGACCGTTCCGTCGGCCTGAACGCGACCGCGGCCAAGGTGGCCAGCGGCGCCGCCGAGACCGTGCCTTACATCACCGTGACGAATCTCGCGCGCACGATGCGCGACCTGAAGGAGCGGGGCATCTGGCTGATCGGCACGTCCGATGATGCCGACAAGGGCCTGTACGAAGGCGATTTCACGGGCCCGACGGCGCTCGTGATGGGTTCGGAAGGCGAGGGCATGCGCCGCCTCACCCGCGAGACCTGCGACATGCTCGTTTCCATTCCCATGTTCGGCTCGGTCGAGAGCCTGAACGTCTCCGTGGCCTCGGGCGTCTGCCTGTACGAGGCACGCCGCCAGCGCCTGGCGCGCGAACCGAAATACCCGTCGGCGTAACGCGTGCGTGATGGTGGGCACGGGGTGCCCACCCTACGATACCTCCGCCGTAGGGCGGGCTCCCCGAGCCCGCCGGACGCTGACGTACCTGTCTTTCAAAATTGATTCCCTCACAAGCAAGTACGGCGCGGATAGGCTACCATGCCGTGTCACTTGCACGAATCACGACCATGTTCTCCAACCTGCGCGAAGATATCCGAAGCATCATCGAACGCGACCCTGCCGCCCGTAACGCATGGGAAGTGCTCACCTGCTACCCGGGCCTGCATGCCGTCGTCATGCACCGCTGGGCGCACGCCTGTTGGCGCGCCAACCTCCGCTGGCTGGGCCGCTTCATTTCGTACTTCGCACGCATTCTCACCGGCATCGAAATCCACCCGGGCGCGACGATCGGCCGCCGCGTGTTCATCGACCACGGCTTCGGCGTCGTGATCGGCGAGACGGCCGTCATCGGCGACGATTGCACGATCTACCAGGGCGTCACCCTGGGCGGCACGACGCTCGTCGCGGGCACGAAGCGCCATCCGACGCTCGAGCGCGGTGTGATCGTCGGCGCCGGCGCGCAGGTGCTGGGCGCGTTCACGGTGGGCGAATATGCCAAGGTCGGCTCGAACGCCGTCGTCGTCAAGCCGGTCCCGGCCGGCGCGACGGCCGTCGGCAACCCGGCCCACATCCTGCGCAAGGAAGACCAGACGCGCAGCGCCCAGATGTTCGCGGCCTACGGCGTCACGCCGAACGGCGACGATCCGCTGTCGAAGGCCTTGCGCAACCTGATCAACCACGTGGCCCAGCAGGACGAGCAGATCGAGCGGATGTGCGCGACGATGAAGGCGGCCGGCATCCGCTGCCATACGCCGGACGAGAGTGATAAACTCGACCAGGCGCAACTGAACCGGCTCGTCGATTGAAGCGATCGGCGGGCGCCGAACGAACAAAGGACCACCGATGCAAGACGACATCCCGGGCAGCTTCGACCCGGCCTCCGACCTCGACCCGAACGAAATCCGCGTGCTGGGCGTGCTCGCCGAAAAAGAGGCGCTCACGCCCGACAATTACCCGATGTCCCTGAATGCCGTGATGAACGGCTGCAACCAGCTGTCCAGCCGCGATCCCGTGATGCAGCTGTCGGAAGACGTCGTCCACGACACCTTGCAGCGCCTCATGCAGCGCAAGCTCGTGAACGGCATCGCCCAGGCCGGCGCGCGCGTCATCAAGTACGAGCACCGCATGCGCATCAAGTGGACGCTCGAACAGGACAAGCTTGCGGTGCTGACCGTGCTGATGCTGCGCGGCCTGCAGACGGCCGGCGAGATCCGCAGCCGCACGGGCCGCCTGCACGAATTCAAGTCGGTGGCCGAGGCGGAGTCCGCGCTGCAGTTCCTGATCGACAAATATCCGCCGCTCGTCGCGCGGCTCGAGCGCGCGCCCGGCACCAAGGAATCCCGCTACGGGCAATTGCTGGGCGGTCCGATCGACGTCGCGCGCGTGGACGCGGCCGCCGCTGCGGGCGGCGGCGCGTCCGGCGGATCGACCGGCGCCCGCGTGGCCCAGCTCGAGCAGGAAGTGACGGCGCTGCGCAGCGAAGTCGACGAACTCAAGGCGCAGTTCGCGGCGTTCCGTCAGCAGTTCGAGTAGCGGCGTCGGGCGCGCCGTCGCCGAATTGCACGAGCGCGTCGTCCGGCCATGCCGGGTCGCCGATCGGCACCATCACGTTCCAGCCGCGCGTGTCCAGCGTGCGCGACCGCGCGCCGTCGCGCAGCACCGCCCGCGCGTCGCGCCGGGCGGCGGGGACGCCGAAGTTGAAATCCTTCTTGCCGCACCAGTCCGACGTCATCATCAGCGTGCTAAGGGCCGCTTTCGCCAGGAACGGCATGTCGTGCTTGACGATGGCGATCGTCACCCGGCATTCCAGGCGCAGGTCGCCCAGCCGGCGCACGTCGTCCGGCAAGCCGGCCGTGCGCACCTCCGGATGCCCGGTGTACTTGCCGTTCTTCCGGTTCAGGATGAAGGTGGCGTCGGCGTCGTAGGCCGCCTGGTCGCGCGCCAGGGTGAGCAGGCCGGCGGCGTCGACCGGCACGCTTTCCTGGAAGCGGCCGTCGTCGCTCGCCAGCCTTAGTTGCAGGCCGTCGTCCGCGTTCGCCGGGGCGCCGTCCGCGTGGCGCATGCGGAAGCGCAGCGTGGCGTGCGGTGCCAGTTCACGGTGGGCGTCGAAGGCGTCGAGGCCGGCGGCGACGCTGCGGTACGAGCGCATCTCCGGGTCCGCGATGCCGGCCACGTGGACCGACGGCACGGGTTCGCCGGCATGCGCGGCGGGGAGGGCGCATGCCAGCAGCGCGCCCAGCACGACGGTGATACGGACGATGCGCATGGTTCCGTCGGGGCGCATGGCCTTCAGCCCTCGTCGCGCCAGCGGCGCATGCGCATCGCGGCGTACAGCATCGCGATGCCCATCGCCACGCCGATCCAGGCGTCGATGCCGGCGAGGCTGCGGTAAGAGATGGTGAGCACGCCACCGGCGTTGATGGGGTGCATGGTCGGATACATGGCGTTCGGCGCGTTGCCGGGGAACGTGAACCAGATGCCCGGCACGATGCCGCCGAGGATGCGTACGACGACGTCGTTCGCATAATGCGCCAGCAACAGCGTCTGGCCGGCGAAATTCTCGAGCGCCGCGTTGATCCATTTGATGACGACGAGCGCCACGACGGGGATGCCCACCGCCCACAGCAACGGCTTCGATTTCGCCCAGCTCGACACGAGCAGCAGCCAGCCGACGGTGGGCAGCGCCCACACGACGTACACCGGCAGCAGGGCGGCGGCGCGCAGCGGCGACAGATACAGCTCCGGCGATGTCAGCAGCTTGGCGGAGATGTCCTGGCCGTGGGTGCCGAGCGCCACGCAGGCGATGAGTATCAGCGCCAGTGCGACGACGACGATCAGCGCGATCGTGATCACGGGCGCGACGACCATCGCCGTGATGGCTTTGGACAGTACCGTCATCGGATCGGAAACGGGGAGCGACTTCCAGAACAGGATGCTGCGGTCGCGGCGCTCGTCGTACAGTGCGCCAAGGCAGTAGAAGAATACGACCCCGGTCAGGATCGCGAACAGGGGTGCCGACGCGCTCATGTAAGCGCCGGTGGCGAGCATCCCGGCCGCCATTATCGCCTTATGGACCGGGACGCCGTCCGGGTGGAAATTCATCGTCAGCTTTTCCGGATAGCCGTGCACCGTGATGACATAGGCGAGGATGCCGCCCATCAGCACCACGAGGAGTGCGCCGACCACCACGGGCGCCCAGAACATCGAGCCCTTGTGTTCCCAGAACTCGCGGCGCAGCAGCCAGGTCATGGTGTTCGCGCTCATATTCGCGCTGGTGTTCGGTTTCATGCGTAGGTTCCTTTCATGGTCGCGACGAACAGGTCGGCGACGGAGGGATTGCGGGTTTCGCCGAGGGCGGCCAATTGCTGGCGCGAGGCGCCGCCGGGGCCGGCGTCGAACAGCAGCACGGCCTTGCCGAACACGGTGCGGCGGTCGATCGGCTGCAGCGCGTTGGCGGCGCTCAGTTTTTCCTGCGGGACCATCACTTCGATGTAGCGTTCGCCGATTTCTTCCATCGACGCGGCCAGCACGATGCGGCCGTCGCGGATGAACATCAGGTCGGTCAGGATGTGCTCGACTTCTTCGACCTGGTGCGTCGTGATGACGATCGTCTTGTGCTCGTCAAAATAGTCTTCCAGCAGGTTCTGGTAGAACTGCTTGCGGTAGATGATGTCCAGGCCCAGCGTCGGTTCGTCCAGCACGAGCAGCTTGGCGTCGATGGCCATCACGAGGGCAAGATGCAGTTGCACGATCATGCCCTTGGACATTTCCTTGACCTTCATTGCCGGCTGCAGCTTCGTGTTGGCGAGATAGCGTTCCGCCTTTTCGCGGTCGAAGCGCGGGTGCACGCCGGCCACGAAGTCGATGGCGTCGCGCACGCGCAGCCAGCGCGGCAGGATGGCGACGTCGGCGATGAAACAGACGTCCTGCATCAGCTCGTCGCGCCGGGTACGCGGGTCGAGGCCCAGCACGGACAACTGGCCCTCGAACGGGATCAGGCCCAGCGCCGCCTTGAGCGTGGTGGTCTTGCCCGAACCGTTCGGGCCGATCAGGCCGACGATGCGGCCGGCAGGGATGGTGAAGTCGATGCCGTCCACGGCCGTGCGCTTGCCGTAGCGCTTCGTCAGGCCCTTCGCTTCGATCACGGCGGTCATCGCGCGCCTCCGTTCGGTTCGCGCAGCAATTGCTCGACATTGAGGCCGAGGCGGCGGATCCGCTCCAGCATCGCCGGCCATTCTTCACGCAGGAAGCGTTCCCTTTCGCTGGCGAGCAATTTCTCGCTCGCGCCTTCCGTCACATACATACCGATCCCCCTTCGTTTTTCTACTAAGTTGTCGTCGACCAGTTCCTGGTAAGCCTTCGAGACCGTGATCGGATTCAGCTGGTATTCGGCGGCGATCTGGCGCACGGAAGGAAGCGGGTCCCCGGCCTTCAACGCGCCATCGAGCATCATGCCGATCACCTTGTCCTTCAACTGCCGATAGATCGGAGAGTTGTCATTCCAGCCGATCGTCATCGCCGGCCTCCTTTCGTCGTGATGGTTTCATGTTGGTGATGTACAGTCGTGGTGATGTAGTGAAGTATAACACCAAGTCGGCGATGGTCAATATGGGGATGACCTAGCAGGATTGAGAGGGTGGTGCGCGGGATCCGGAACGTAGTCCGGGCCGTTCTGTCAAACGGTCACAGTACCCGGCCGTCGAGGTCATGACGCAGGATGCGTCCGGCCTCGTCGATGGCGATCCAACCGCCGCGAACGGGCTCGGCGTCCAGTTCCCAGTCGGGCAGCACGTAGCGACGCTTGCCGTCGGCCTCGTGCAGGGCGGGCCGGTGGGTGTGACCGTGGATGATGACGTCGATGCCGCTGTCCGCATGCAGCGCGGCGACGGCGGCCGGGGTGACGTCCATGATCTCGTACGATTTTTCGCCGTGCGCGGCGCGGCTGCCTTCGCGCAGGCCGGCAATGATCGCCTTGCGCTGGGCCAGCGGCATGGCGAGGAACTGGCGCTGCCACGCCGGGTCGCGCACCTGCGCGCGGAAGGCCATGTACTTGACGTCGTCCGTGCACTGGGCGTCGCCGTGGACGAGTACGACCTTGCATCCGCCGATCGTCGCCACGTGCGGTTCGGGCAGCAGGGTGAGGCCGGCCGCGTCGGCAAAGCCGGCGCCGACGAGGAAGTCGCGATTGCCGCCGAGCCAGTAGACGGCCGTGCCGCCGTCGCTCACGCGGCGCAGCGCGTCGGCGACGCTGCGGTTGAACGGATCGTTGAGGTCGTCGTCGCCGGCCCAGTATTCGAAGATGTCGCCGAGCAGGTACAGCCGCTCGGCCTGTGCCGCGCGCTCGGCCAGGAAGCGGAAGAATGCCTCGGCCGTACGCGGGTGCGATGCCTGCAGGTGCAGGTCGGAAATGAAGAGTGCGAGCGTGCGCGCGGGTGCGGTCATGTGCTGCCAGGATCAATCGCCGGAGCAGGGCGCCCGCGCGTCATGCCTGCCTTGTCGGATTATTGGACGACTTCGACGTTTTCGATGACGACGTCTTCACTCGGTACGTCCGAGTGCATGCCGGCGCGGCTCGTCTTGACGGCGTTGATCTGGTCGACGACGTCCTGGCCTTCGACGACCTTGCCGAACACGGCATAACCCCAGCCGTCCTGGCCCGGGTAGTTCAGGAAGTCGTTGTTCTTCGTGTTGATGAAGAACTGGGCCGAGGCCGAGTGCGGTGCCATCGTGCGGGCCATCGCGATCGTGTACTTGTCGTTCTTGAGGCCGTTCTTCGCTTCGTTCTCGACGGTCTGCTCGGTCGGCTTCTGCTTCATGCCCGGTTCGAAACCGCCACCCTGGATCATGAAGTCCTTGATCACGCGGTGGAAGACGGTGTTCGTGTAGTGACCCTTGTTCACGTAGTCCAGGAAGTTGGCAACGGTCTTCGGCGCCTTCTCGGCGTCCAGTTCGACCTTGATGTTGCCCTTGTTGGTGGTCATGAGTACGGTGGTCATGTTGGTTGTCCTGTGTTGGTTATACATGCCGGGAAAACCTTGCGCGAAGCACGCACAGGCATCCGGCGCGGAGTTGCGAGTTCGCTATTTTACTAGTTTATCGCCCTTGAGGATGGTCGCGGACTGGATCACGACGGGCGTCACGGGCACGTTCTCGAGGCCATGAATGTCGTCGACGAGCACGCCCTTGATCTTGTCGACGACGTCCTGACCTTTCACGACCTTGCCGAACACGGTATAGCCCGAGCCCTGCATGTTCGGATAGTCGAGCCCCGGATTGTCGACCACGTTGATGAAGAATTGCGAAGTGGCCGAGTCCGGATTCGATTCGCGTGCCATGGCGACGGTATACTTTGCGTTCGTCAGGCCATTGTTGGACTCGTTCTTGATCGGTTTGTTCGTGCGGCGTCCGTGGAACTGGGCATCCATGCCGCCGCCCTGGATCATGAAGCCGTCGATCACGCGGTGGAAGATCGTGCCCTTGTAGAAGCCGGACTTCACGTACTTGAGAAAATTGTCCACGGTGACGGGCGCTTTTTCCGGGTTCAGTTCCAGGACGATCTCGCCCATCGACGTTTTCAATGCGACTTGCGGGTCGGCCGCGAACGCGGCGGCGGACAGGGTCAGCGCGGCGAACCCCGCGGCGAAGCGGGCGGCAAGGCGCATGCCAGGCGATTTCAGGACGTGCATCGTAGCTTCCTCTCGGTGGATATAGAGCAAAGTGCTGTCAAGGGTTTTGCAGAAAAATAAACCTAAGGCATATGCGGCCAGTCGGGATTTTATCAATGCTATACTTTGCGGCGGACTGCCGATTCTATCAAAAAGAACAAGTTTCCCGAATCGCTGTCCTGACTCTCCCGACGCGCCCGCCCCGTCCCGGCATCGCCGCAAGGCTGCGTTTCGAGCGTCATGCTCCAACCCTCTAGCAGACATCCGATGAGCCAACTCAAGATCTACAACACGCTCGCGCGTGACAAGCAGGTATTCGTTCCCCTCCAGCCCGGCAAGGTCAACATGTACGTGTGCGGGATGACGGTCTACGATTACTGCCACGTCGGTCACGCCCGGATGATGATGGCGTTCGACGTCATCTATCGCTGGCTCAAGGCGTCGGGCTACGACGTCAAATACGTCCGCAACATCACGGACATCGACGACAAGATCATCAAGCGCGCCGTCGAGAACGGCGAAACCATGACGGCGCTCACGACGCGCTTCATCAAGGCGATGGACGACGACACGTCCGCGCTGGGCATCCTGCCGCCGGACGTCGCGCCGCGCGCGACGGACTATGTACCGCACATGCTGTCCATCATCGAGAAGCTGGAAGCGAAGGAACTGGCGTACCAGGGCGAAGACGGCGACGTGAACTATGCCGTGCGTAATTTCCCGGGCTACGGCAAGCTGTCCGGCAAGTCGCTGGACGATCTGCGCGCCGGCGAGCGCGTGGACGTCAACACGGGCAAGCGCGACCCGCTCGACTTCGTGCTGTGGAAAGCCGCCAAGGAATCCGAGCCCATCGAGGCCAAATGGGATTCGAAATGGGGCAAGGGCCGTCCGGGCTGGCACATCGAATGCTCGGCCATGTCGTGCGCCATGCTGGGCGAACACTTCGACATCCACGGCGGCGGCGCCGACCTGCAGTTCCCGCACCACGAGAACGAGATCGCCCAGTCGGAAGGCGCGTTCGGTCCGCCGATGGCCAACTACTGGATCCACAACGGCTTCGTCCGCGTCGACAACGAAAAGATGTCCAAGTCGCTGGGCAATTTCTTCACGATCCGCGACGTCCTGAAGCAATACGATCCCGAAGTCATCCGCTTCTTCATCCTGCGCGCGCACTACCGCAGCCCGCTGAATTACTCGGATGCCCACATCGACGACGCCAAGGGCGCGCTGACGCGCCTGTACACGGCGCTGTCCGAGGTGGACGTGGGCGGCGAACCGGTCGCCGTCGATTGGAACGAGGCCCATGCGGAGCGCTTCCGAGCCGCGATGGACGACGATTTCAACACGCCGCTGGCGGTGGCCGAGTTGTTCGACCTGGCGTCGGAAGTGAACAAGACCGGATCGGTGGCGGCCGCGCGCCAGCTGAAAGCGCTGGCGGGCGTGCTGGGCCTGCTGGAACGCAGCCCGCAGGCCTTCCTGCGGGCCGGCAGCCCGCGCGCGGATGGCCTGGACGAGGCTGCGATCGTCGACGCGATCGCGCGCCGTGCCGCCGCCAAGAAGGCGCGCAACTTCGCCGAGGCCGATGCGATCCGTGCCGAGCTGACCGCCGGCGGCGTCGTCCTCGAAGACAAGCCGGACGGCAGCACCAACTGGCGCCGCGCCTGACGCCAGCGCGCCCGGGCAATCACGAGCATGGCACTTTCCAAGGACATCGCGGGCGCCGTTCCGGCGCCGCCGGACGTTCAGCCTTCGCTTCCACCCTATTGGGCGGAAGCGAAGGACGAACTCATGCGCCGGGACCGCATCATGAACAAGCTGATCCCGCAGTTCGGCGACATGCACCTGCGCGGCCATCCGGATCCGTTCACCACGCTGGCCCGTTCCATCGTCGGCCAGCAGGTGACGGTCAAGGCCGCCGAGGCCGCGTGGGCGAAGCTGCGCGTGCTGTGCCCGAAGATGACGCCGTCCCAGGTGATCAAGGTCGGGGCGGAATTGTCCGGTTGCGGCCTGTCGAAGCGCAAGACGGAATACATCCTCGACCTGGCCGATCACTTCAAGGCGAAGCGCGTCCATGCGGATCAATGGTCGCAAATGGACGACGAAGCCGTTATCGCCGAACTGGTCCGCATCCGCGGCATCACGCGCTGGACAGCCGAGATGTTTTTGATATTTAATCTGCTCAGACCGAACGTCCTGCCCCTGGACGACCCTGGCCTGATCCAAGGTATTAGCCAGAATTATTTTTCCGGTGAGCCAGTCTCGCGCAGCGATGCGCGCGAGGTGGCGGCCAACTGGGAACCCTGGCGAACCGTTGCCACGTGGTATTTGTGGCGTAGCCTGGACCCGGTTCCGGTATAGAATAGCGCCCTTGCCGCCGCGCGGATGATGTTCCGCGGCCACGAACACACCCGGAGGTACAATGAGTAAAACAACTTTCCTCAGTTTCGAGCAGCCGATTGCCGAGCTCGATTCCAAGATCGAAGAGCTGCGCTTCGTGCAGGATGATTCCGCCGTCGACATCTCGGAAGAAATCGATCGCTTGGCCAAGAAGAGCCAGCAACTGACGAAAGACATCTATGCCAAGCTGACGCCCTGGCAGGTTTCGCAGATCGCCCGTCATCCGCAGCGTCCGTACACGATGGACTACGTGAACGCGATCTTCACGGATTTCCATGAACTGCACGGCGACCGCACCTTCGCCGACGACCAGTCGATCATCGGCGGCCTGGCCCGCTTCAACGGCCAGTCGTGCATGGTAATCGGCCACCAGAAGGGCCGCGACACGAAAGAGCGCGCCCTGCGCAACTTCGGCATGCCGAAGCCGGAAGGCTATCGCAAGGCCATGCGCCTGATGAAGCTGGCCGAGAAGTTCAACCTGCCGATCTTCACCTTCGTCGACACGCCGGGCGCATTCCCCGGCATCGACGCGGAAGAGCGCGGCCAGTCGGAGGCCATCGGCCACAACCTGTACGTGATGGCCGAGCTGAAAGTGCCGCTGATCGCGACGATCATCGGCGAAGGCGGCTCCGGCGGCGCGCTGGCCATCGCCGTCGGCGATGCCGTGCTGATGCTGCAGTATGCGACGTATTCCGTGATCTCGCCGGAAGGCTGCGCGTCGATCCTGTGGAAGACGTCGGAGCGCGCGGCCGACGCGGCCGACGCCCTCGGCCTGACGGCCCACCGCCTGAAGGCGATGGGCCTGATCGACAAGATCGTCAACGAACCGCTGGGCGGCGCCCACCGCGACCCGGCCCAGATGGCGCAGTTGCTGAAGCGCGCGCTGGCCGATTCGCTGCGCCAGTTCCAGGGCATGAAGACGAAGGACCTGCTGGATGCCCGTCACGCGAAGCTGATGGCCTACGGCAAGTTCAAGGAAACGATGCCGCGCGAAGAGTGAGCCGTTCGTCCGCCGCTACAACCACCGTTTCCGCGGCATTCGCGCGGGCCATCCAGGCCTTGCGCGATGAGCATTTCCCCGATTCCAGTACTCCATGCATCGCGGTCGCCCTCAGTGGCGGCCTCGATTCGATGGTGCTGCTGCGCCTCGCGCACGCGTACGGGCTGCATCCTCACGCATTCCACGTCCACCACGGCCTGAGCCCGAACGCCGACGCCTGGCGCGAGCATTGCGCGACGGCCGCCGGCGAACTCGGCGTCCCTTTCGACTGGCGCGCCGTCTCCGTTGCCAAGGGCAAGAGCGGCATCGAAGCCGCAGCCCGCAAGCAGCGCTATGCGGCGCTGGGCGACATGTGCCGGGCCCACGGCGTCGACGTGCTGCTCACGGCGCACCACCTCGACGACCAGGCCGAAACCGTGCTGTTGCAATTGCTGCGCGGATCCGGCCCGGCCGGCCTGTCCGGCATGGATGCGGCGAACCGCGCGCCCGGCCTGCTGGGCGACGCGCGCCTGCTGATGGCGCGCCCGTTGCTCGGCGTGGCGCGCGCCGACCTGGAGCAAGTGGCGCGGGAGGAGGGCATCGCGTGGGTCGAGGACGAATCGAACGTCGATCCGCGCTATGCCCGCAATGCGCTGCGCCACCAGGTGATGCCGGCGCTGGCCGCAGCGTTTCCCGGCTTCCAGCAACGCATCGCCCGCAGCGGCGCGCACGCACGCTCCGCCCAGCGGCTGCTCGACGAACTGGGCGAACAAGACCTGCAATCCTGCCTGGCCAGCGATGCCCTCGACCTGGCGCGCGTACGCGTGCTGAGCCGCGACCGCATCGACAACCTGCTGCGCCACTGGTTCGCCGTGCGCCGCCTGGCGATGCCGTCGACGGCGTGGCTGGCGCAGATGGTGGCGCAGATCCTGTCGGCGCGCGACGACGCGCAACTGCTCGTACAACATCCCGATGTGCACGTGCGCCGGCACCGCGACCATTTGTTCCTCGTGCCGCGCCTGCCGGACCTCGCGGGCATGCGCGATCCGGAGGACGCCGGCATCATCGACAAGCGCGCCCAGGCGTTCGTGTGGCGCGGCGAGGCGGCCATCGCCTTCCCGGACTACGGCGGCGTGCTCCACTTCGATCCGGCGGAACGCGGGTTCGATCCCGTCTGGCTGCGGGGGCAATGTCTCGAGATCGATTTCCGCAAGGGCGGCGAGCGGCTCAAGCTGGCGCCCAACCGCCCCACGCGCAGTCTCAAGATGCATTACCAGGCGAGCGGCATCCGGGCCTGGGAGCGGGGGCGCCTGCCCATCGTCAATGCCGGCTTCGACCTGTTGTTCGCCGCGGGACTCGGCATGGATTGCCGACACGTGGCAGACGGGCCGGGGCGCGTCGCATTGCGTTGGGAAAGCGCCACGCCGGCCATCCCCGGATAATGTCCTTTCTGCATTACCATATTCCTATTCGGTATAGATTTCCCGGCCTGACGGCTTGTGATTCCGCGCCGCAGCATGTAGAGTAAAAGGCTCATTTGATTTTTTACAAGCGGAAATCCCTTCAGTCATGGCCTTAATAGTCCACAAATACGGCGGTACGTCGATGGGTTCGACGGAACGCATTAAAAACGTCGCGGCCCGCGTCGCCAAATGGCACGACGCCGGCCACAGAGTCGTTGTTGTCCCCTCGGCAATGTCCGGTGAAACCAACCGTCTGATCGGCCTGGCGAAAGAGATTATGTCGCAGCCGGACCCCCGTGAACTGGACATGATCGCATCGACCGGCGAACAGGTGTCGGTGGGCCTGCTGGCCATGGCGCTGCTGGCGCGCGGCAAGGATGCCGTGTCGTACACGGGCTGGCAGGTCGGCATCAAGACCGACTCCGCGTTCACGAAGGCTCGCATCCAGTCGATCGACGACAGCCGCGTGCGCGCCGACCTGGACGCCGGCAAGATCGTCATCATCACCGGCTTCCAGGGCGTGGATGATGAAGGCAATATCTCCACGCTGGGCCGCGGCGGTTCGGACACCTCCGCCGTCGCGATCGCGGCCGCGCTGAAGGCCGACGAATGCCTGATCTACACGGACGTCGACGGCGTCTACACGACCGACCCGCGCGTCGTGAGCGACGCGCGCCGCCTGTCCAAGATCACGTTCGAGGAAATGCTGGAACTGGCGTCGCTGGGCTCGAAAGTCCTGCAGACCCGCTCCGTGGAATTTGCCGGCAACTACCGCGTGCCGACGCGCGTGCTGTCGTCGCTGACCGACCCCCTGATGCCCCTGGAAGAAGAAGCCAACTCGGGTACCCTGATTTCGTTTGAGGAAGAAAGCAACATGGAACAAGCCGTCATCTCGGGCATCGCCTTCCACCGCGATGAAGCCAAAATCACCGTCCTGGGCGTGCCCGACAAGCCGGGCGTCGCCTACCACATCCTCGGGCCGGTCTCGGCGGCCAATATCGAGGTCGACATGATCATACAGAACCAGTCGGTCGACGGTAAGACCGACTTCACGTTCACCGTGTCGCGCAACGATTTCCAGCGCGCCATGAGCGTGCTGGAAGGCGTGCAGGCCGAGATCGGCGCCGCGAAGATCCTGGGCGACGCCAAGGTCTCGAAGGTGTCGGCCGTGGGCGTCGGCATGCGCAGCCACGTGGGCGTGGCCTCGCAGATGTTCCGCACGCTGTCGGAAGAGGGCATCAACATTCAGATGATCTCGACCTCGGAAATCAAGATTTCGGTCCTGATCGACGAGAAGTACATGGAGCTCGCCGTACGCGCGCTGCATAAGGCGTTTAACCTGGAGCAAGCTTAACTTTTTTCAAAAAAATGTCCGTGCTTCCTTGACCAAACGAAGTGCGGACATTAATATGCGTGCACTCAGCGCTGACGCATAAACGTTGAAGCTGACTGGAGGCGTGGCCGAGTGGCCGAAGGCACTTCCCTGCTAAGGAAGCATACGGGCTTAAACCTGTATCGTGGGTTCGAATCCCACCGCCTCCGCCAAGATAAAGCGGAAAACCCTGTAAGTTCAAAGACTTACAGGGTTTTTTGTTTTTCAGCCCATCACACAGCCCATCACCGGGCAAAAGTTGATCTCTGGCACGTTCGCTGTTCGGTATCATTCGGTTAAGCCTAGCGCGAGTTCGTACGCGTTCGGCGCGACAGGCGTTTGATAACTTGACTGGAAGTGAACGATGACAGAGACGAAGAAGCCGCAGGCCCCCGAACGTGGTGTAAAGCAAATGTGTGACCTAGCCATCTTGAACTTGGCGACTTGCCACGCCGAGCTTAGACCTGGCTCGACTACCAAAGACTTCCTCAGGGAGGTCATGGACATGGTCGCGAAACATGACAGCCCATCCGTTGTTGATCCGATAGGAATCATCATGCAGTTCCTCGGGGCGGAACTCAGGGCGAAAGGCGTCGATTGGGTGGCCGCACAGCCGTTCGGGCCAATCCTTGTCTCGGCCGCGTACTGCGTGAGGGCGCGGGCGAACATTAAAAGCGGTTTTAATGAACTGGCTTGGTCAAACATGGCAGATGCCATGTTCTGGTGTGGTGTAGCGAATACGAGCAAGGGCGTCGGAGCGCTCATCTCTGAGGTTCAAACTGAGGCACGTGCAGAAGGCGAAGCGCAAGCGGCGAGCGAGAACGCGAAATCAGGTGCGGCAGCACGCAGCGACGCTTGGCAACCCATCCGAGAGTTTGCTTTGCGGTATGCGCGACGGCCGGGCATGAAGTGGGACTCTCGTAGTCACGCTGCTGAAGTCATAGCCAAAGCTACTATGGAATTCTGCAACGAGCAGAAAGCGCTTGCGGACGCTAAAGCAGCAGAAATCAAAGTTGAAAAGCAGAAGGCTCGGGAGGCCGGTAAAGCCTACCAGGGGGACGATAAAGTTACTCGTCTACCGAATATCAAGCCGAAGAGCTTTGGGCGGACCGTTGATGGCTGGCTCAAGGACATGCCTGATGCAGTCAATTTATTTCCCTCCAGCAGAACTCTCAAGTAGCTGTGTCATGCCCGCCCAACGCTGTTTGGGGCGGATGGACCACGTTTCGTAAAAAAAAGTCCACAGTTTGGCGGCAAACCGCCGCAGTTTGCCGCCAAACTGGTCTGGTGGCGTCCCTCCAATGCCGCATAAAGTTGCCTCATCGATTCCAAACACACGAAAGGAGAATATCGATGAGTGCAAGTGCCTCCCAGTTGAAGAAAGTTCTGCGCGTTAAGCACATGAAGGAAAAGCTCGCGATGTCCGTCGCGAGCCTATACAACAAGATGAACCCGCGCAGCAAGTATTACGACGCTTCGTTCCCGCGTCCGATTCGCCTTAGCGCAAGTCCCGGTCCTGGCGGAGCAATCGGCTGGCTTGAATCTGACGTAGACGCTTGGCTGGAGAGCCGTCAGCACACGGCAACCAAGCTGCCCAGCGGCATGTGAGGGGGCATATGTCCAAGATTATCCATTACCCGTCTCCTGACGATGGCGTGCAACTTGTTCGCGCCGACGAAGTTGATTCCGTCGCGTCGGATTGGCACATGAAAGGCTGGCTTCCTGAAGGCGAACTCGTCATCTTGGGTGGAGATGGGGGCGCAGGCAAGACATTGATCGCGCTGGATTGGGCTGCGACCCTGAGCAATAGCGGTAGGCGTGGTGGTGTCTTTCCCGATGGGACACCGGCCCAGCGCGGCAGCGCCCTGATCTGGTCTTGCGAAGACGATTTGCAGCGTACCCTAAAGCCCCGCCTGGATGCGGCCGACGCGAACTACGGGAAAATTTATTTCGTCGGTGATGTCGTGGAGTTCAGCAACCGCCGCCGCTTCGACTTCACGAAGGACCTGCCGCGACTGGTCGAGGAAATCAAGCGGATTGGCGATGTCAAAATGCTGGTGATCGACACGGTCATGGAGGTCGTTTCAGGCGGAGGTACAAATGCCAAGAAAGTCCGTCAGGACTTGATTAAGTTGGTTGATCTCGCGCACAAATACCGCATCACCGTTATCGGTATCGCTCACCTCGTCAAGGAAGCGAAGAAAGGCGGATTGGTCAAAAGCCTTGCTGGCAGCCAAGCTTTCAGCAACCTTGCGCGTCATGTATTGATTGCCATGCGCGTCAATGTTCCTGAGCAGGATGAAGATGCTCCCTCCGTGGGGGTTTTGATCCGGGCTAAGACCAATATTGGCAAGCCCGGCGGTGGGCTAGTCTACGAGATTCATCCGGCAAGAGTGAATGCCATCGATGGCCGCGAGATCGATACAACACGGCTCAAGTGGCATAGCGAGGTACGCCCAGGCGCCGCCGAGGACATACGCCGATGGGCAGAAGGCGCCAAGGAAGATATGGCAACCTGCCCGCCTAATCGAGCGCAGGAATTCCTGATTCGTCTTCTGGACGATGGGCCGATTGCTGTAACGAAAGCCTATGCTTTCGCGGAAAAAGAGGGCATTACGCAGAAGATGTTGCGGGGCGCCTATGAAAAACTGGGTGTGATTTCGACAAGGATACGCGACGGCAGTGGGGACCGATGGCATCAGTGGTCATGGCCCGAGGGCCGCGAAGTCGATTCGCCGTTTAATGGAGATCGTGAACACGCGGGGCATTCCAGGCAAGCAGGGCAAGTAAGGCAAGCAGGGCAAGTAAGGCAAGTAAGGCAAGCAGGGCAAGCAGGGCAAGCAGGGCAAGCAGGGCAAGCAGGGCAAGCAGGGCAAGCAGGGCAAGCAGGGCAAGCAGGGCAAGTAAGGCAAGTAAGGCAACGTCAAAGGACGTATGAACTCGGTGACCCATGTGCGATAGGCGAAATGCTTGATCAATACACAGCGAGGGAAAGGGCACCTTGGTAGCGGTTCGAATAGGCGTATTGTGGCGACATAAAAGTCCATACGGAAAAGTAACATCCATTGGCGTTGGCTGCGAACGGCGACGGTATTTTTATTTAATCGTTCGTTGTTTTGTGATATTGCGTTTTTGCTTCTTATGTAATATATGTTGAGAAATTTATTCTTGGTGATAATTGATAGGATAAAAATAAACTGACAACGCTGATTTGTTGATGTCAATATCAGTGAGGTCAGTAATGTTTTCCGTTGAAGAGAATTGTGTGAATTGCGTAAATAATGGCGATGAAGTAAGGCGCCGTAAAGCGGAGCAAACAAGAAGCCGAAGAAATAGAAGAAGAGGGTTGGAATTCGAAGCGCGCATGTTTGATCGGAGATCTCGTTATCTGGTGTTGTTTCTTACACTTAACTATAAGCAGGAATATCGTGACGATGTTACGCTAGGAACGGTTCAGCGACATCGAGACAGATTTTTTGACTATATGGAGTCTGACGATCATCCGTTGCTAGGCGAAATTTGTGGTCTTATTTGGAAGTTGGAGGAAGGTCAATGGTCGGGTGGACTACACTTGCACCTTGTGGTTTTTTATTCCGGTAAGAGACGTGCCGATGTCATGATTGCTAGACAATTGGGCGAGTATTGGTCCGAAATAATTACGAAAGGATGGGGTGCATATAGAAATAGTAACGCCGATAAAGAGCGGCTGGAATACCGATGGGGAGTAGGCATCGGACAGGTTAATCGTCACCGAGATTCGAAACGGGACTCACTTCAGCTATTCATCGAGAATTACATGACGAAAGCCAATCAAGTTCCGAGAACGCGAACAAAGGATGACAAGTTGTTTGGCACGCGAGATTTCGACCGTTAGCATAGCTGCCGGGGAGGGCTGGGAGGTATGAATGCCACGCAGCAGGCAGTTCATACTTTCCCAGGTTGGGTAATGTGTAGTAGCTTGATCTTGAGCTAACAGAGACTGTCAGTTAGGCGGTAGCTCAAGCCTCAACGCGCCCCCTTCGACAAACGCATCCGGGATTGTGATAACAACGATCTGTTTGGACTGCTTGTTGGACCTAACGCGTATCCCGTGGCTTAATCCGTTCCTCTGCAATACACCATCTATCGCAAAGGGCCGCGAGGCAGCAGTCCAGCGCGTTCGCGACGGGCCTTCGGAGGCTTGCAGAGTCCGTCGGCAACCACAGTTGCACAGCGGCTTCCATTGACCGGGTAAATGGTGGAATTTCGACTTTCACGGGCGCCATGATGACTTTCCCTGCCCTCGGCCGGTACGTCCCAAAGATACGGTCGCCCGCGTCGTAGAATTGACCTTCGTACATTGTGGCACCGCCGTCTACTCCATATACCCCGGCGATGTCCGCATCAAGTTGATACCAGCCGGCATCTTTGAACCGCTCGAACCGGCCGTATCCGGTGACCGCCGCCTTCAGCCTTGAGACCACTGCGCGTTCACGCTTCCGCCAATAACGATCTGCAACCCCATCCAGCAGAGTTTCTAGCCAGCGTTCGGCTCCTCCAACATCCAGCGCAAACCGCCAATGCAGGGTCATGTTAAGGGCCGCAGAGATGGCCCTTCGGGCGTCATCGCTCCCAGAAAACCATTCACCGCTGAGTCGGTATTGTTGAAGTAGAAGATGCAGCCGTTCTTCATGATGGCCGAATGCGGGAATGAAATGGATGATTTCTATACTGCACCGCCCTTGCTGTTCAAGTTGCAACCGACGTCGATCAACGTTTGAGCTTCGCCCGATCTTGATTAGGCCGTGAGCGTTCTGCATGACATACAGGTGGAGCTTAGCCGTGTTCGGGTTTTGAAGGGAGTGCAAATCGCTGGGCATACTGACACCTCCAGAAATCAGGAGCAGAGAACATCTCGTGTTCCATTGACTATCCAAACTTATCCGTTGCATTGCTTTCGAAACTCTAACCCAACTGACAGAAAATTTCAGATCAAGTCGCGTTTACTACAGGTAATGGGCTCAGGTCGGTGGCAGACCACACTGATTTCGCCACTCCTGCATCATGTCGTTGCTCACAGGCGCATCGTCCCCCATTCCACTCTTGAAGCCTTTCAGCTTGTTGTCATAGCACGCCTCTTTTGAGTTTTCAGCTTCGTGAACATGGACGGACGATGACGTTTTCTCGGCAATTTCTGCGGTCTGAAATTGTCCGGGGGTAACGTCGGCCGGTATGTCCAAAGCGTAATGAACATGATCGTCACCGCGATGATGCAGGAGATCGCGAATTGTCATGGTCCAGTTCCTACTTGTGCGAACTGTGGCGCCGTCTTGCTTTTGAATTTCAATGCCAGCCCAATTTGGGAAAACCTTCTTGTCATTGACGACCCATTGGAAAACTTGTGTAACTTTGGTGACATTGCCAAAGCTTCTTTCAATTTCAGTAAGAGTATTTTTCTCATCTCTTTCATAACGCTCCTTCTCGCTCCGCAAGCTGGCGAGATTGCGTTCCAAATTGGATGCCGTGTCGCTGGCCGCCGCTTGGGACCGTTCCGCTATTGATCGTGCGCTGGCAAGAGAACCCATTTCATTGCGAATTGCGGCACGTCTCATGGCAGATATAGGGTTTTCATGCGCAAATTGCTGGTTTGCCTTGGTTTCTTCGGCCTCAATTTGTGCCAATTTCTGCTGTGCTTGTTTAGCTCGATCAGCTTCCTCAGCAGGAGAACGTTTTGCTTCCTCTATCCGTTGATCAAAAGCTTGGTAATAGTTTTGAAACTCCTTGTTGGTTTCGTTGATTCGTCGTGTGCGCATAGATGCCATGAGTGCTGGTGCGCCTTTTAAGACGCATCGATATTCAACGCTTGGGCGATTACTGTCATCCTTGAATGTCCGCCACTCCTCACTTTCACAGGAGGCGCGACCAGACAATGCTGATTCATATGTGTGGGTTTGAACGTCTGGAAGGGACGCATTTTTGACGGTGGCGATATCTGAACTTCCACATCCTGCGAGGAAGATAGTCATCAATGTAGCGGTTCGGAGGTTGGTAAAAAACTGCGGCATGAATCACCTTTCTTGTTAAAATAGTAATAAATAACACTTTGGGTTTGGTTTGGCGTGATGAATATAGCAAACCAAACCCAAAGTGTGTGGATTTGGGAGGTGCAACCCGCAAAACTGCGGCCATGTCCCACCCAACTCAAACGCTGGATGTTCAGGTGCGCTTTGCCATGAACATGCGGCGCATTAGAAAATCCAAAGCATTCACGCAGGAACAAATTGCCGAGCGCGCGGAGCTGCATCCGAACTACATCAGCTCGGTCGAGCGCGGAGAGCGCAATATCTCGTTGCGAAATATCGAGAAAATTGCGATTGCGTTGGGCGTCGAGATGGCCGAACTGTTGATAGACCCGCCGAGCGCTGTGAGCGGGTCCTAATGTGCCCGAAGAGGAGCCTTCGGGCTTGTTGCCCGTTTGGTTGTTTCGCCTTGAGGCGTCGAGAGTTGAAGAAAAATGCCTACAGCCCCGGAAGGGGCTGTAGGCATTAAAAGGGATAAGGGGTGAACGCTCGCGAAACCGGGCGTCAGGATGTTCGCGGCCTACTGAACGTATGGTTGCACTCATGGCAGGTATAGTTATTGAGCACATGTGTATCGATCTGTTCGCCAACCGTGGAGCCTGCGGCGCAGCCGGCCGCACCGCCGAGCAGCGCGCCCATGAGCGCGCCCGCCAACCCACCGAAAATTGAACCGATGGGACCGGCGACCATGCCGAGCGCAGCGCCGGTTTCAGCACCACCGAGTGCGGCGGCGGCGCTACCGGCTGCACCGGCAACTGTGCCGACAGCGCTACCGGCCTTGCGGGCATAGTCGCGAGTAGTAATGCGAGAAGAGTTACAGCGGGGACAGGAAATGCGAAGAGTCATATTGGCCTCATGAAAATTTAGGGTAAACGGCGTTACCCAGGCATCCCGAAAGGGCTGCTCACTGAGGTGATATATGGCTGAAAAATTCTGGGACATGGGCGCGCTGTGCCGATCCGGCTGATATGAGGATGCGGCCCCGTGCAGAGGGCGGTTATGCCTGCTTGATTTCGCAGGTCCGGTGTGTCGCAAGCTGGTAAATTTCCGTCATCTCTTTATGGCATAGGCCACGAGATACAGTAGAGAGGTGATGACTATTAGAGCCAGGAGCCTGCCAATTTTCTTAGACGTTGAAACGCCAGGGCGAGCGCTTATCCATCCAGTTACCGAAAAAACAAGCGACGGACCAAGAAAATACGTCGCGAGAAGGGCGGTCGCCCACCACGGCACAGAGCACGGCCCAATTTCGTAACAACCCGAGGAACCATGGTGTGCCAAATTGATGCCAAACCACTGTGGCATGTGACTGCCAGCGAACATAGCAGCCCACGTCGTGAGAAATCCAACGATCAAGAACACACCCGACAGGCCGAGACGCTTCACTTGACCTCCCAAAAGAGGATGAGTTTCGCGTTACGCAAGTCCGAGTAGCCAAGAGACGTGCCCGGAATGTGGGCGCTTTGCACGCCTATCCATCTCCCAGCCACGGCAATGAAATCTTCAGCGCTCGCAATTGTTAGGCGCTTGCCATTCCATAGATCGATATGACCTCCGCTTGCTTGTCCAGTCGAATCCGTGTCGCGCGCCCAGTAAGCATGAAACATGATGATCCCTGTGCGTCCATTGATCTTCGATTCCCAATCCTTGCCGGTGATGTTCTCGGGCTGCTTTGGTAGACCGCAGAACGGTTGCAGTTTGAGCCATTCACCAAGCTCGTAGGCCCGAACGGCGGCGGGGAAGCCGTCCATAATGACACGGCCTAGTGCCTGCGCACCTGGCATCGGTTTCACAGTCTTCTGCGAGAACGACAGCATTTTGATGCCGACCTTGTGAAAGGTTGCGCTCATGCGCAAGGCGCATTGGTTGCTGTAGTCCGCCTTGTCATCCGGCGCGGGCTTGAACGGGGCGCCGGTCACGTAGTTCTCCCACAGGTCGCTGAATTTTACGACTGGCACGTCGATCTTGCAGACCGAGTCCTTGATGGTGTTGGTCCTCACGCGGGCATGTTGCACAAGCGTTTTGGTCATGCCTTCGTTCCTTCCATCTTGGTAAGCGCTTCCTCGCCCCAGTACACCGTGTATTCGTCCTCGCCAAAGGTATTAATGCGCGCCAGCAGGCCATCGGCCTCGGCCCGGCCCGAGAACGTGCGCCCGTCCAATGTTTCAATGAAGTAGGGCACGCCTTCAATCGGAGGCGCGACCAATTGCGGCCGTTCGTCGTAGAGCGCTTCTTTCGGCCCAGGCTCTTTTACGGACACCCACTGACCGTCTGCATTGAGGAAGTGCTTTTCCGCGATGGCCTCGCCGCTTTCATTTCCGACGCCATCGATATCGTTGAGCGTCGAGTAGAGCGGGCACCCGCCGCTGGTCGACATGCCGTGAATTACCCGGCATCGGCCATTGGACAGCGTGGAACGAGAGAACCCTTCCGCAATCATGCAGTTCTTGCGGCAGGCCATGCGCGCGCCTTGGTAAGTGTACGGCACTCCATGACTTGTACAAGTATCAAGTCCTTCCGCTACCTTGCCGCCGCAAGCGGCCTTGTCCCCCAAACGAATCCATCCGATGATCTTCACACATCGTCTCCTTTCGGTGCCGCATAGCACGGTTGCAGCAGATCCGGTATGCCATCATTGTCGGCAAATTCACGAATCTGCGCGGAACTTTGTAAACCGCCGGTCACGGTGTCGCCGATTTCGGCGGCATTCCCACGATCTCTACCGGGCGAGCCCTGCGGGCCAACGTACAGCCCGCGCCCGACACTAGACACTAGACACTATTGTGCTCTCCGTGCCGTCGGCGTAACGAACTACATCGCTCACGCAAGCGATGTGGTGGCTGTTCGAGTCCATGCTAACCGTAACGACTTTGCCGCGCAGGCCACTTTTGCCATGAACTCAGCCGCTAAACGCAACCTATTCTCGTCGGTGGATTTTATTGCTTTTCTCTCAAGTCGAATGCCGCTTACGTGCGGTAGCGTGCGCACCGGAAGATTGTCGCGCGGACATTTTCTCAAGAATTGCGTAAAGTCAAATTTGACCGCTTGAGTTGTATCCTAACTTTGCGTCAGGAGTAGTACGCACATCCATCCACTGTGCTCGTCATTAGTTGAAGCCTGCTAAGTTGCGGCGACAGTTTCCGTGTGGCAATGTTCGCAACTTTTTTGCAGATGCGTTGTTGCAACTTCCAGGAATGGTGGTAAGATATTCTTACTAGTGGTAATGACGATGGAGGAAAACATGAACGCTGCGCTGGTGCGAGAAAAGCTTGTTGAAGTGCTTACGGAAATTCAGCTTTCAAGTGGGCTTCACTGTCCGCCGCTTGAGGGCACCCTCAAGCCGGTGGAGGCTTTACCAGAGTTCGACAGCAAAATTTGGCCGGTCGCAATTGGGATTCTGGCTGCAAAGCTGGAAATTACCATTGCTGATGACGTAAACATTTTTCGTCAGGATAAAAGCTGCATTGCGCTTACACTCGACCAAACCGTTGACTTAGTAGTCGCAATTGCTAATTCGCAGGAAGCAGCAGTAACCGCTGTGGCAGGAAAAAAATGACGAATCTTCAGGAATCTATGCGTCAGTTAATAGCAGATCGGTTACGTGAGGCGCGAAAAATGGCGGGGCTGTCGCAGGGGCAAGTTGCCAAAATGTTCGGAATGCATCGCCCCACGATTTCAGAGATCGAGGCCGGTAATCGCCGTGTTTCAGCGGATGAAATGACTCGTTTCGCTGAGACGTACGATGTGACGGTTGCTTGGTTAATGGGCGAGACAGCTGAACAGCTTGACACAACCGATCCCCGGCTTCAGTTGGCTGCAAGGGAACTTAGTAAGCTCAAGCCTGACGATTTGGACAGACTTTTAAGACTCCTGGCTTCCATGCGAAACAAAGATGATCGTGATGACGAGGTATAGGGATGAATGCGCTAGCAACGAACGCGATCCGCTTTGGACAGAATAAGGCTTTAGTAATGAAAGGCATGCAGGCGGCCATCGCTGCACGGAGCAAGGCTAAGCTGGATCAGAAAAATCCAATCTGCGTATACGGGCTTTGCGAATTCAATGGTGTATCTGTGCGATTTAACGATATAAACATGGAAGGCATGTATGACCGTGCGCCCAGACCTCGAATTCATATATCTGCGCTTCGTCCGTTAGCACGTCGGACATTCACCTGTGCACATGAGCTTGGACATCACATTTTCGGACATGGTTCGTCAATTGACGAGCTCAGGGACGACAACGCCCAAAATCACGATCGGCCGCCAGAGGAAATAATGGCAGATGCTTTTGCTGCGTTTTTATTGATGCCTACTTTGGGTCTTCGCGAGGCGTTCACGCTCCGTAAACTGGACCCTAATACGGCATCTGCGAAGGACGTTTTCTCGATAGCATGTCAGTTCGGAGTAGGGCAGGCTACGTTAGTAAACCATATGGCTTATGGAATCGGGATGATCGATGTTGGACAGCGCGCTCGACTTGGAAAGATCACACCGAAAATGATCCGCACTGAATTGCTTGAGGAAACGGTTCCGGAGCCCCTGACAGTAGCGGATAGATATTGGAGCTCGCCTACTTTAGATGCTGAGCAAGGGACTTGGCTGTTGCTTCCTCATGGGGTTGTCACGGATACCAAAATACTGATGCCGCACCACGATGTCGCGAGCGGACGTCTATTCAAAACCGTACAGCCAGGAATTACGCGAGCAGTGGTCCCAGGTAGCGACTGGGCTACGTACGTTAGAGTTGCGAAGAGGCAATATGTTGGATTGGCTAAATATCGACATTTAGAGGATAACGATGACTAAGAAGCATCCGGTGACTACCGCCCCGGTCCTTGTGGACGAATCGAATCTCTCGCGAGCTTGGGCTAAGGCTGCTCTATATGCACTTGACCATTCGGGATCAGAAATCTCACCTCTGATTATCAGCGTGACCGGCTTTGATGACAATGGCGACGCTCAAGAAGATAGCGTAGTTAGAGGTGAACTCGATAAGTTGCTCTTTTCCAAGAATTACCGGAGTGTGGCCGATGTCGCCTTCACTATTTTCCCGCAGCGCTTGTGGAAAATTTCTCAAGGCGACAGAGAGAAGCTGTTTGAGTATTATCATTCCGCTTTTCCGAGATATCAGGCTATGAATCGAAAGGGTAATAATCGCGGTCTCTACTTCGAGCGATTGACAAAATATGGCCGAGGTCCATGTGAGGGCAATCAGCTAGAATGGATTTTGTCGCAATATAACGGCCGTGGAGGAGTACGTCGCTCGATGTTTCAAGCGAGTGTATTTGATCCAGAAAGAGATCACATTGCAACGGCACAGCTTCAATTTCCATGTCTGCAACACGTTAGCTTTGAGCCGACACCCGAGGGGCTTGTTATTAATGCCTTTTACGCAACTCAACAACTATTTGTTAAGGCATATGGCAACTATTTAGGATTAGCTCAACTTGGCGCCTTTATGGCCCACGAGATGAAATTGAAATTAATACGGATGAATGTTGTCGTCGGCGTTGCGAAATTTGAACGAATTTCAAAAAATGCAAGCGAATTAAGTCCGTTAGTTAATGCGTGTAGAAACTGCGTCGAAGGATATGGCTCTACAGTAATTGCAGCCTAGGGCGACGTGTCAGTAAATGCATTGTTGTGAATGACGGTGAGATGTAAATTGAACATAAAAGATGAGAGTCGGCGGGGGCACTTATTTCCTATCAAAACCAGTGCCGCCTTCGACACATATTGGCGATTTGCGGCGGAGAGGCAGGCAGTATATTTTCGAAGACTGAAAGAAAGGAGTGGTCCGTGGACAAATGATCCTATCATCGGTGCTCATAAATTTACTAACGCCTATCGGGCAGCGGATAGAGTAAGCCAATTCCTTATTAGGAATGTGATTTATCGAAATGACCTCTCGGTGAAAGCGGAAGAAGTATTCTTTCGATTAATTTTATTCAAGATATTTAATAAAATAGAAACATGGGAGCTGCTTGAGTCTGAATTGGGGGAGATTTCTTATAAAGAATATAGTTTCGAAAAATATGATGCAATACTGAGTAAGGCGATGTCTGAGAAGCATCGAATCTACTCAGCGGCGTACATAATGCCGCCAGGAGGTTCAGCATTTGGGCATAAGTCCAAGCATCAAAATCATCTTCGTTTGATCGAGTTAATGATGAAAGATGGTTTGGCAAAGAAATTGAGTAAGCTCAAAAGAATGCAGCCTGGATTTGAGTTGCTGAGAAATTATCCTACTATTGGTGATTTTTTGGCGTATCAATTTATTACCGATGTTAATTATAGTGAGATAACTGATTTTTCGGAAATGGATTTTGTTATTCCCGGCCCCGGAGCGCGAGATGGGATCAGGAAATGTTTCATTGATGGCGCAGGTCTAAATGAAGCAGAAATCATTAGACTGATGGTCGATAATCAGGAAAGAGAGTTTGAGCGCCTAGGCTTGAGTTTTGAATCTCTTTTTGGTCGCCGCCTTCAGTTAATTGATTGTCAAAATCTCTTCTGTGAGGTAGATAAATACTGTCGTGTCGCGCATCCCGAGATAGCGGGATTATCGGGACGAACTCGAATCAAGCAAAAATTCACTCCCACAGCCGATCCATTGGTTCCTTGGTTTCCGCCCAAGTGGGGTATTAATAGTCGCATTTCCGTTATGAGCGAAAATGCAACAAAAAGTATATGTAAAAATTTTGAGAGTTCAAGAAAGTTATCTCGTCCAATTTTAAAACTTCGGAGTAAATGATGGATTTCAACGCCTATCAGCAAGCTGCGCAGAAGACTGACCGAGTACCTAGTCACGGACCATCTGTGGAACGTGTCGACTTGATTGTCCCTTTGCTAGGGCTTGCTGGTGAGGCAGGGGAGTTGTTAAGCGAATATAAAAAGCATCTGCGCGATGGAAATTCTCATTTGTTATTTCGAGAACGGATTGCTGAGGAGCTTGGTGATTTGTTATGGTATATCGCAAATGTCGCCGAGAAATCCAACCTCAACTTAGAGGACATTGCTCGCGACAATTTGCGAAAGACCCATGAACGCTGGGGAGGTGCCTCGTCCGCTAGCCTGATATTTGATGAAAAATTTGGGGCCCATGAAAGACTTCCTCGTCGCTTTGTCGTTGATCTGGCCGAAATTGAGATAAATGGTAAAGCTAAGATTCGAGCAAGCATCGATGGCGAACAGATAGGCGATGATTTGACTGATAACGCTGACGATCCCGATGGTTATCGTTTTCACGATGTTTTTCATTTGGCATATGTTGCAGTGTTGGGATGGTCTCCTGTAATTAGGAAGTTACTTAAAAAGAAACGTAAGAGTGATCCTCAGGTTGATGAGGTGCAAGACGGCGGACGTGCGCAAGTAATTGACGAAGGGATTGCTGCATTGGTTTTTGAGTATGCAAAAGGACACCGGTTCCTGCAAGGTGTGACCGCTGTCGATTACCAATTGCTACGCACGATTAAGGGAATTACATCAGTTTTAGAGGTAAGAGAAAGAACGATGGGGGACTGGCAACGTGCCATTCTCGTCGGTTTTGAAGTTTGGAGGGAAGTTCTCAAAAATAATGGCGGACGAATATTGGTTGATCAGGATGCTAGGTCACTGACATATTTGAACCGTGCGAGCGAGCAGACACAAAGTCGGGTGGTAGCATGAGTAATGGCGGTCCTAACGGATTACAGGGCATCCTCGTTGGGCACGGGGTTGATATTGTTGAACTTGACGATTTTTCTCGCTTGTTGAAGGAGCCAGCACGCGCCTTCCTCAACCGTCACTTTACGCAAACTGAGTTGGCGGACGCGGGAGGCGGCGCAACACAAATCGAAAAGCTTGCCGGTAGACTCGCTGTCAAAGAGGCAGTAATGAAGGCATTGGGAGTAGGGTGGGGCGACGGGATAGCATTTACCGACGTTGAAGTGGTGACGCTGCAAAGTGGCGCTCCTACTGTGACGCTTCACAGGAAAATCGGAGCACTTGAGTTGGAAAGAAAAATTTCCGGGTGGTTCATTAGCATTAGCCACACACGCGGCATAGCTATGGCAAGCGCTATAGCAGTGTGTTCGTTGATAAATGTGCCCGTGGAAAGCACAAGGGAAATTTCGTTTTCGCACGGAGTAGAGAAATGAGCGGGATGGATTGTCGCGATTAATGACTGTGCTGACCGTTCATTTTTTTTCGGCCAGTAGCCATATTTCCCTTGGGTTATTAGCTACCTTTTTCATTTCTCTTGTTGGCCCTGCTCGCTCATCTGTAGGCGGTACATCGAACGATATTGTTAGAGACACCAAGATTGAGCAGGGTTCAGATTTTTCTGAAGCTGGCCCAAATCCAGTGGCACTGCGAAATGAAACGCTTTTTGCGCTGTCGTGCCCACGCCTCGAAAGGCTTGACGGGGTGCCATAGCACGTTCTTCCTCCGACCCGGCCAGAGCCGGATATGGAGGGTGCCAAACGACCCATTCTTGTCAAACCTGTCGTTGACATGACCAAAATAATGCTTGTTGCGGTCTGCCTCGGCGACGTAGTCACCCTGGCCGCCGATGTCGACTACGGCGCGGACGGCGTGAATAAGAATTGTGGCCCACGTGTTTTCGTGGTGACCGTCCCAGCCCTTGTGGTAGTACGCATCGATGATGTCTAGTGCATCTGCGCTGACGCGGTAAAACGGAAGGAAAATTAGCCAATTGTCGTCAGGGTCGCAACCCGGCGTCCGGCGCATTGAAGCGTAGACCCACTCGTCGTAGCCGGGCACAAGGTGCGTAGCAAGGAGGTCGCCCGGTCGCTTATTGAGGTCGCCGAACAGGCAGGCGGGGTCGCCCGTGTACTCAACGTCGTCTTCTAAGAACCAGTAGTGTCGAAACTGCGGCTGCAACTTACGGAAGATGAGCGTGATCAAATCGCTGTTACCCGGAATAAGGTTGAACGGCCGGGCGGCGCCTTTGTTGGGGTAGCCGAGGGTGTCGACCGCATCTACTCCGAAAATATAGTGATCCATGGTTACACCATCCAGATCGATCTGCTGGACGTGTGATGTCGCCGCAGCGTCGAAGGTGACCACCGCAAAACAGTTGTAGGGCCGGACTTCGAGGAATGCCGCCCGGAACCGCAAAAGGCGCTTGCGAGCAAGCTTCACGTTGGTCGTGATAAACAATAGGACATCCGACTTTACTTGCTGATGGGGCCGCATGGTGGGTGGCGTCTCGGATGAATCGAGACAGGCGGTTATTGAGTTCATCGATAGTTTTGGGCTATGGGTTATTGTTGTATGGGTTTTAATTAAGTTGCAGTTTGGATACTGCATCCTACCAATTTGGTAGTATCGAGGCAAGCCGAACCGTGGACTATCTTTTCCTTTACGTTTGGGAAGAGAAAGATGTCTGTACTGGGCGAACGTCTAAAACAAGCACGCCTCGAAAGCGGGCTGTCGCAGGAACAGCTTGGTCTTCGTGCCGGTATCGAGGTTGAAAGCGCAAGCGCTAGAATGAATCGCTATGAGCGCGGCACACGCGTCCCTGGCGTTGAGTTGATGGAAAAGGTGGGAAATGTGCTAAATCTGCCACTGGCCTACTTTTACGCCGCAAGTGAAGACGAGGCGCGGTTGCTCGTTATGTTCCACCGCATGTCGAGCAAGGACAAAGTGAACCTACTTCAGTTTGCCGAGCGATTAATGACACCTTAGCTGAATGAATGTACGCTGCTGTGAAGGCGGTGCAAGGATTCGACACCAACGTACCGGAGTATGTTGATCTTTAAGTTATCTCTTCGGTATATACGTGCCGTGCCCAAGCGTCCATCAGTGGTCGGCGTTGCTCCAGCAAGTCGGTTCTGTGGTACGCGGCCTCAACCTTGTTTGCAACGGCGTGTGCCAAGGCGCGTTCGGCCAAGTCCCGAGCGTAGCCGTGTTCGCTGGCCCAATCCCGAAAGCTGGACCGGAACCCATGGGCTGTGGCGATTCGCCCCGGAGTATCGCTTTCGGCCTTTACCCTGCGCAGTAGCGCAGTAAGCGTCATGTCACTCAGCACCTTTTCACGAGGCGACGGGAAGACGAGCGTGTCGTGGAGTTGGAATTGCTGCATGGTCGTCAGTAGGGCTATAGCGGCGTCCGAGAGCGGCACCCTGTGCGGCTCCCTGGCCTTCATGCGCTCGGCCGGAATGTTCCAGATGCGCGCTTTCATGTCGAATTCGCTCCAGGTCGCTCCGCGCACTTCCCCGCTTCTGGTTGCCGTGAGAATGAGCAGGAGGAGGGCGGCCCTTGTCGTGTCGCCCGGTTCCCGCTTCGCGAGGTGCGCCGCCGCGAATTTCGGTACATGCTGCCAAGGCATCGCAGGCTGGTGCTCCGGCTTTACGGATTGTTTTGGCAGTATGTGATCGATGACTGAAACTGGATTTGCCCCGATGTGGCCGTGTGCCCAAGCCCATTGCATGACCGCGTGCATACGCTGTCTGGTACGACTTGCGGTCTCGGCTTTTGACAGCCAGATTGGGCGGAGCACATCTGCGCAGTCGGCAGGCGAGATCGAATCAAGCTTCCGATTACCGATTTTGGGGAAGGCGTAGGTTTCAAGGGTACTGAGCCATTGAGCAGCATGCTTCGCGTTCTTCCAGCCCGGTTTTAGCTCGTCGTGTACCTGTCGTGCAGCCTTCTCGAATGTTAGTTCCGCCGCTGCGATGGCCCTGGCTTCACGCTCTCGGTTCCGCTCATCTATCGGATCGCTGCCGTTGTCGATAAGCTTGCGCATGGCAGTAGCCTTCTCGCGGGCTTCGGCAATTGAGGTTTCGGGATAAGTGCCCAGGCCCGCATCACGTCGCTTGCCAGTTACGGGACTGGTAAAGCGCAACGTCCACTTGCAGCCCGTCTTGGTCGGAGCAAGGAATAGTCCTGTTACTTTGCCGTCAAATACGGGTTTGTCGGTTGGCTTGAGTGCGCGTGCTTGTTTGTCGGTTAGCATAGATTTGGCCCATCAGTCAGCCCATCGGAATGCATCAGATGGGGTTGTAAGTTGTTAGGATATTTTGGAAAATGGAAGCCTGCAAGGCCTTGAAACACAAAGGAAATTTTCGAAAGCATTGAATGCCGTTGGAAATGGCCTTGGCAGACACCGCCTCCGCCAGAATACTGTTTGCCAAGCGTTGGCAAACAACTAAACCCTGGTTCTCGCACTGAGAGTCGGGGTTTTTGCATTGTTGTGCCGCTTTCGCTCCGCGCGATTTGGCCGGGAGCCTCGGCCGCATGCCTCAAGCCCGGCGCCGCACGCGCGCCACCAGTAAGCCCAGGCCCGCGAACACCAGCGCGATCGACGACGGTTCCGGCACGTCCGCCCGGAATTGTTGGGCCGAGTATGACGCACCGACGTTGTTCAAGTCGGCATCGCTGATACCGAATACGTAGAACTGATTATCGCCCGCACTGGCGCGCACGAAGTCGTTGTCGTTCGTGACGTACAGCGTATGCATCAGGACACCGTCGTCGACCACGTCGGCGCCGAACGCCATGCCTTCGATCTTGGCTGGAATCTGCGCGGGCGCGATACCGTTGACGCCCAGGACCGCCACCGCGTCCAGCACGAGGCTCTTCGGCACGGCCTGGGCCGACAGGTCGCCGCTGAGCGCCGTGACGTCCTGCGCGCCATCGAGGTCGACCTTGAAGACTTGCTTGACCTTGGCGTTGGAGCCGTCGCCCAGGCCCTTGCCGTCACGCTCGTCCACGAGGAATTGATGGTCGTTCAAGGCCACGATCTCGCTGACGCCGGAGCCGGTGGTCAGCATGTACGCGTATTCGTGAGTGACGCCGCTGGCGAGGTCGATCGTCACGATGCGCAGGTTCTTGGCGGCGTCCTGTTCCAGCGGCGCCTGCATGATGCCGACAAGGGTCTTGCCGTCCGGCGTGATCGCCAGGCCTTCCATGCCCTTGTTGGCCCTGCGGCCGGTGGTGTTGCCGCTGATCTCCGCAGCGCCTTGCGCGCTCAATTGAGCGGCCGCCAGGTTCGCCGGCAGCGCATACGAGCGGATGCGTTGGCCGGTCGCCCGGTCGATTTGATAGACATAGGGACCGTATTCGTCGGACACGAAGATGGATTTGCCGTCTATCGACACGCGCACGCCCTCAGGGTCGAGGCGCGCGTTGTTCGGATTGGACGACGGCTGGGACGCATCGAAGTTGTCCGAGCGTCCGGAGAAGTAATAATGACCATTGCTGTTGAGCGCAGGCGTGGCGCCGGCGGCGTATGCGAGCGGTGTTGCGCTGTACATGAGCGTCGTCGCGCTCAGCGTCGGGGTCAGCGTCCAGCCGAGGCCCGTGCCGCCGGTATTCTTCGCCAGGCCGAGTTGGAGCGTCTGAAAGCGAGGAATGTAGGACGTCGTGTCGTCGAGCGCCGCATTCCAGGGTGTCGCGTTCGGACCCCGGTCGGGCGTCGCGACGAACGTATTGCCGCCGGCCCAGGCGAGGCCGGAGCCGAGGCCGCCCAGCACGTTGCCGGCAACGCCGTTCTCCAGCGGTCCCGCCGTTGCGGCGGACAGGTCGCCACCGCTCGCGTTCAAGGTGCCGATCGCCAGCAACACGGGCGCCGCCAGCGCGGGCTTCAGCCCGCACAGCGCCACTACAAGGGCCAACGAAAGTTTTAATTTGTTCATCGTCCTCGCCTCCAGTTGATTGAAAGTTCATCAACTTTAAGGCGCGAAGGTTACCGGACGATTACTGTTTCGATGACCTGGTCAGGAGGCTTCCTGCGGTGCGTCCGTTTCGGCCGGACGCTTGGCCGCCTTGTCCTTCTTTTGTTTCCGATCGCCCAGCGCGTTACCCGTCTTGTCGTCGGTGGCGAATGTTTGCGATTGAAAGGCGAACAGGAACGCTTGGCGCTTGCCGCTCGGATATTCGAAGATCAGCCCGCCATCCTGGAACACGCCGTTGTCCTTGCGATAGCCGGCGCCATTGCCTTGATTCATGTGGATGTCGTGGATCCCGTTGCCCGGCAAGAAACGGAAATAGCGATCCTTCTTGCCTTTTTCCGGCCCCCACCTGCTGCCGAAGGCATAGACGACGCTGCCTTCCTGCCGGATCGCCGCCGCGACGGCCGCCTCGAGTTTGTCCTTCAAATCATTGTCGGCACCGGGCGCATGGGGAGGCACCGCGCGCATCGTCGCGGGCTTGATCCAGCCGCTGCGTACGTAATCCAGCGCCAGTCCATCCGGCTTCGACGGCAGGCGCGTATAACCCGGCTCCAGCGCCTGCAACTCGGCGGCATAAGTGTCGGGAATCCTGGTCGTCGTCGCGAACAATAGATTGGACGGCGCGTGCGGTGCCGCCGACTTGACGTTGACCGCGATCCTGAACATGGTCCTGTCCACGGAAACGAGAATCTGGTAATGGTCATCGTCGGCATCGCGCAGATGGCCGGTGATCGTTCCTTTCAAAACACCGTACTTCGAAACAGGCATGGAGGTTTCCTTTCGATGGGCGGCATGCCCAATGGCGCGGCATGGCTTGATTGGCTGCGAAGAAATTGTACCGCGCTATCAAGATTTCCAGTTATACAATTGCAATTAAGTAATTATCAATGCATGTCATCAAGATGTCAGAAATTTCTGTTAACTTGAAGAATTTAGCCCGATTCGGGCGAGGCCGGCACTGGACATCATGCAAGAGCTTCTATTGCGCATCCTCAGGAACCAAGAGCTGACGGCGCTGTTCCAACCGATCATTCATTTGCAAAAGGGCGCGATCCTGGGCTACGAGGGCTTGGTCCGCGGCCCCGCCGACACGCCCCTGCACGCACCGCTGGCCTTGCTCGGCGCAGCGCGCACGTTTGGCTTGAGCAATGAGGTCGAAGCCCTGTGCCGGAAGGTCGTGGTCGACACGTTCGTGAATCTCGACCTGCCCGGTCGGCTGTTCCTGAACGTCAGTCCGCGCAGCCTGGTCGGGGCCGACATGCAGCCGGAAGCGGAGCTCGACCACATCCGGTCATGCGGGCTGAGCCCGAACCGTATCGTCATCGAAGTCACCGAAGGCGATCCGATCATGGACTATGACCGCCTGCGCGCGGTCGTGGGCCATTACGGGCGGATGGGGTTCCAGGTCGCGATCGACGATCTCGGCACCGGATTCTCGAGCCTGCGCTTGTGGTCGGAATTGCGTCCCGCCTTCGTCAAGGTGGACATGCACTTCGTGCAGGACATCGATCGGGACAAGGGCAAATTCCAGATCCTGCGCTCGATCCAGGACATCGCGCATGCGCTCGGCGCGACGGTCATCGCGGAGGGCATCGAGACGCCGTCGGAACTGCTGCTGATCCGCGACCTCGGCATCTGCTGCGGCCAGGGATACCACATCGGACGGCCGGTCGCCTTGCCGAGTGCGGTCGTACCGGCGGCCATCGCCTCGTCGCTGACGTTCGCGGGCGTGACCGTGTTCCCCCAGGAGCGGTCCGTCGTCCAGGGGACCGCGACGGCGTTGCGGCTGCTGCGCGCCGTCGCCCCGGCGACGCCCGCCATGACGAACAGCGATATCTTCGACGTGTTCGCCGCCGATCCCGCGCTGGAAGTCGTTCCCGTCGTCGACGACCACGTGCCGGTCGGCCTGATCACGCGGAGGACCCTGGTCGACCGGTTCGCGAAGCAATACATCCGCGAACTGCATGGACGAAAGTCCTGCACGATGTTCATGGATCCGAAGCCGTTGTCGGTCGACCAGAACACCTCCTTGCAAGTGCTGAGCAAGTCCGTCGTCGAAGCGGAGCGCCACCACCTGTTCAATGGCTTCATCATCACCGACCGCGGCCGCTACCTCGGCATGGGCACCGGACACGACCTGGTGCGCGAGATCACCGCCTTGCAGATCAGCGCGGCGCGCTATGCCAACCCGCTCACGGGCTTGCCCGGCAATGTTCCCATCAACGAACACATCGATCGGCTGATCGCGAGCGGCAACCGTTTCGCCGCGTGCTACATCGACCTGGACCACTTCAAGCCCTTCAACGACTACTATGGCTACCGCAAGGGCGACGACGTCATCCAGTTGACCGGGCGCGTCCTCGAGGCGCACGCCGATCCCGCGCGCGACTTCGTGGGGCACATCGGCGGCGACGATTTCCTCGTGCTGTTCCAGAGCGAGGACTGGAAAGAGCGCTGCCACGCCATCCTTGCAGACTTTGCCGCCGGCATCATCGGCCATTTCGACGCGGCCGATCTGCAGCGCGGCGGCTATCTGTGCGAAGACCGCCAGGGCAACAGGGTCCTGCACCCGGTGGTGACGGTGTCGCTGGGTATCGTGAAGGCCGAGCCGGGCCACTTCCGTTCCCACTTGCAGATCGCCGCCGCCGCGAGCGACGCCAAGAAGCAGGCGAAAAGGATGCCCGGCAACAGCCTGTTTGTGGATCGAAGGACGGGGTCGTGCGCCATACCGGAGACGCCGCTGGTCGAGGGTGGCTCGATGAAATTGGCCTGACCGGTCATGGTCCGTCAAGGCCCCGACGCCGGCGAGCAGGGCGGCACGCCTTGCTTGTACCCCAGGGTTTCGACCGGGACAATGGTCGGTGCAGTGGGCAGTGCTACCGGCAAACCCACCAGCGGGAACATGCTTTGGGATTGCGCGGCAACGCACGTGCTCGTGTCGCTCGGATCGCAGACGCGGACTTCGACGAAACGGATGCAGCTCGCGGAATGCGGGTTGGCCATGCAGATTTGCTGGTTGTCGGACGCGCAGGTGGGCAGGGCACTCGAGGGGATCACGGACAGGTCGTATCCCAGGTAGTCGATGCGGATATGGCTGTCGGTGACGGGGGCGCCGAGGACTAACTGACCCGGAGAAGTCCGGAACACGGCGTCTTCCTTCAACCGGGCGATGGCCACCGTGTCGGTCGGGTAGACGTTGGCCGCCGCGGCCGCCGCGCGCCGGGTGCTTTCCTGCAAAGTATTGAAGACGTACATCACGCGGGCGACTTCGAGGATGCCGAATACGAACAGGAAGAAGACGATGGCCGTGAGCGCGAATTCGACGGCGGCCATGCCGGCTTGCGCGGTGCGAGGGTACGCCGGCCGGCGCCGCGACGGGCCTCGCGTTTCCTTGAATTTCCGATTAGTTGCCGACATAGCGCATGGATGCATCAGCCGTGATCACCAAACCGTACCGGCTATCCGGTACGACACCAAAAATGTTGTCGTGCATGCTGAACGTGATGAAGACACGGACCGTGCTGGGCGTCTTTCCGATCAGGGTGCCGCACGGGAGGTAGTCGCATTGGACGATCGGCGGGTCGATTGTCGATCCCGGCGCCAATTCCGCTATTTCCGTCTGCGCGATTTGCAGCGCGAGGTTGCCGGCGGCTTGTGCCAGCGGTCTCGATCTCATCTCCGCGGCCGACACTTGCGACAGATAATGTGCCGCGTCCTGCGCGGCTTTCTGGGCCACGGTGTAGTGCCAGAAGCAGCGTGCGTAATAGATCGGGAACGTGAGAAAGAGCACGAAGATCGGCAGTATCAGGGCTGCCTCGATCGCCGCATTCCCGCGCTGGCGCGGCCGCGGCGACGGCGACGGCAACGGTCTTGCAGACGACATGGTCATGGGTAGAGCTCCACCTGGCTGGATATCGATTGTTCGGGGAGCACGCCCGCGAACTCGGCGATCAGGGTGGTCGCGGTTGCCGGCACGGTCATGAAGAACTTGCCGATCCCGAGGACGGTCGCCGGCACGTTCGCACCCGCCGTGACGGGACAAGACAGCAGCGGCACGTTCAGGACTCGTCGTTGCAGCGTGGAGATGTTCAGGTCGGCGGCACTCGGCGCCTTGTAGTTGGCGCCGCTCGTGGCGAAATAGGGGGGCGTCGACGGATATCCGGATGCGGTCGGCCCCGACTTGTACAGGTTGATCCAATCGCTGGTGGAAAACGTCGCGTAGCCGCTGGCCGGCTCGGGCGTCCCCGAGGCCACGTAGGACGGGTACTTGGCCGCCTTGGCGAACGTCCACAGCGGGCCGTACGATTCCGCCGTCGTGCCGGCCGGTGGCGTGGGGAGGTCGGCGATCGTTTCGAGCTTGTTGCGGGAGGTCGTGGCCGTGGCGGCCGCGCTTCCCGTACCAGGGGACATCCACGGCGCGCCGCCGGACTGCGTGTAGTCGAAAGCCTTGGTGTTGTAGTCGGGGGGCGCGCCGTACGGGTCGCATTGCTGGCTGCTGAAGTCGTCGAAGCGCGTGTTGAGCTGCGTGTACAGGTCGGCGAGAGGAGAGGACGACGGCAATGGCGACACGCGTACCGCGCCACCGGAAAGCCGGGGCACCCACATGGCGCCGGTGCACATGAAGGGTCCCATGACCAAGGTGTCGAATGCCGAGCTGTAGACGCCCGGGGCGATGACCGGATTGACGAGATAGCTGACCGGGGACGTGCCGTTCGGGTTGAGCTGCATCAGATCGTAGCTGACGCCGCGGCGGAATCCGTACTCGACGAGTTCCGTGGCCGGCGCGCTGGTATTCGTGCGCGCGACGGCGGGGTTCGGGTCCATTGCGCATATCGCAATCGGGGTGACGGCGATCTGCTTGCGTCCTGCGACGGCGACGTCGCTCAGCTGCACCGTGCTTTGGGACGGGGAGAGTATCCAGATGAGGAATGTGTTGACCTGGCCGGCCGTGGAGGCGAGCGCGGAGGTGTCGACCTTGGCGTAATACAGGCCCGTCGGAGACGAACCGTCGACCCAGGTGCCCGTGCGCGAGGAATCGGTGCTGAAGGTGAGGGCGGCATCGTTCCAGGTGAACGAGATCCCGTCATTGAAGTACTGGTACCTGAGACTCTCCGCCACTTGCTTTGCCTTGGCCCGTGCCGACGCGATGCCGGCGGACGTCCCGTTCAGTTCATGCGCGGCCGCCAGGGCCGCCGCCTTGGCCAACCCGCTCAGGTCCGCCTTGCGGTTGTAGATCTGGCCGAGGTCGAGCGCGAGGCTGCATACCCCGATCATCAGGAGGATCAGGGGCACGGCCATGATGGCGAATGCGCCGCCCTGCCGCCGGGGTTGGCGGAACGTGCCCGGCCGTTTGCGCGGCGCCAGCCTTGGTTCATTACGCTTCGCTGACATCGGTCCCTCGTCAATCCTGGAATTGTGGAACCCGCCCTGGTGGCTTCGAAGGCGTTTCCCGCCGCATCGTGCCAACGCATGCGGCGAGGCCGCATACGCCCAGAATCCACGCCGCGATCGGCAGGAACATCGGGTGTACGTCGGCGCGGCGGAGCGCGAGCGCCACAGCACCGCCGCCGCACATCGACAGCGCGGCCCAGCCGGGATGTTGCCGGCACAATGGCATGCGGCGCCAAGGGGCGAAACCGCAGGCGGCGGCGAACACGCCGAGCAGCATCGTGCTTCCCGCCGCGACGAGGACGCCGATGATGCCGCCGGCGGCCAGCGGCACCGTTGCCCAGCCGATGTCGGCGATGAGCGACCGCGGCTTGACGCGTACCCGAGCGACGTCACCGCCCGCCGGCGTTGCGCAGCCCCTGCGCAGCACGGACAGAAGCGCCAGGAAAACCCACGGGATCGTCGCCACGAGCCACCCGCGCAGGCTGGCGTGCACGATGGATAACCATGTGCTCATCAAGGCCCCGCCGCCGACGGAAAAGGCCAGAACGATGAAGGTGCCGTCCGGAAGGGAATCGGTCGACCCAAGCCATCGAGTACTCATGAGAATGTCTTCCCCATACGCGATCGGCCTCCCAGTGATCAGGGGCCATTGTCTCGAGGAAGTCTGCGCGCAAGGCCAGTGCCTGGCAATCGAATGGGGGCGATCATTTGATGGACATCATGCAGGGCAATTAACGCCGGGTATTATTGCCCCACGCGGCAATGCCGGGTAATGTTGTCTTCATCGACCAACAAATCATGTGCGATTCACGCGCCGATACGCGGGGTTGCAAAAGGAGAAGAACGATGCCCCCGAAAGTGTCGCGTTACGGTGCCGTCAGCCAGGCATTCCATTGGGTGACGGCCATCCTGGTCCTGATCGCTTTCATCTATGGCCCCGGCGGACCCGAGCAGCATGTGTATGCGGTCAGCGGCGATGCCGATCGGCAGCTGCACGAAACATTGGGATTGACGGTTCTCGTCCTGACGGCGGCCAGGCTGTTGTGGCGGCTGGTCGCCGTGCAGCCCGACCCGCCCGAGGTCGCGCGCTGGATGGGCATCGCGTCCCGCAGCGTGCAAGGATTGCTCTATGTGTTGTTGTTCGCGGTTCCGTTGACCGCGATCACCGGTGCCTGGCTCGAAGGGCATCCGTTGACCTTGCTGGCGGGCATCCGGATCGCGCCGATGATCGCTCCTTCCCACGCCACCGGCGAATCGGTCGCCGAGATCCATGGGTTGCTGGGCGATGCGATCATCTGGCTGGCGGGCCTGCATGCCGTGGCGGCGCTGTTTCACCACTATGTCCTGAAAGACGGCGTCCTGCTGTCGATGTTGCCGCGCCGGTTTTCACGACAACCGACGCATCGCCGGCCGGAGCCGGATTGATGCGGACTGGCCTACGAACAGGTCACCGCACCGGACACTTTTGCGGAGCCAGCGCGACACGCTTCGGCATCGCGGCGACGGGCCACGTCACCACCTGCACCTGGAGGTCGCCGCTGTTGTTGCCGTAGGTGCCGGGCTGGTCGTTCATGGACAGCAGCAATTCGCCCGTGGTGCGCGGAATGAAACAGATCTGGTTGCGGACGAGGAACGGGAAATTGGCCCCGATCCTGGCCACCAGCGCGCCGATGTGCAATGCCTCGTCCGGATACTGCGTGGTGGTGTCCCTGCCCCAGCCTTCCGGGCCGTAGTAGGGGATGATGGCTTCGACGCCCTGGGCGCCGTGCGACCAGAGCCCGCTGCCCGCCACGCAGACGAACCGGTTGGGGTTCACGACGATGCCCGTGGGCGCCCAGGGCCGGTTCGCCAGCACCGTCAGGCATTGGTTCGTCATCTTGGACGGGCCGTCCGCCGCCAGCGCGGCGCAGCCCACGCCCCAGACCGCCGCGCCGGCGGCGGCCGCGCGCAAAAGGTTCATGCAAGTGTTCATGGATCGGCTCCTGTGCGTTCGATGGCATCCAGTCCTGGGACCGCGGGATGGGCTGGATGCGCCACGCGGATGCCGGGATTGTGATCTGCCTCAGATATGCGTCGACTCGGTGTGCGGGCGGCCGCGCATGGCGCTAGCCTGGAGGGTGGGCGCGCGCGCAGGCGCCTTCGTCGGGCGCGGCCAGCACGATGCGGTCGCGTCCCGCCGTCTTGGCCCGGTACAGCGCGGCGTCGGCGGCACGCAGCAGCGTTTCCCAGCGGTCGTGGTCCCGGTCGAGCATGGCGACCCCGAGACTGACCGTGATGCGCAGCGCTCCCGATTCCGTCGGCACGCGCAACGCCGCGACCTCCTTGCGGATGCGCTCGGCGCACGCCATCGCGTCGGCGGCGGCCACTTCCGGCATCACGCAGACGAATTCCTCGCCGCCGAGGCGGCCCAGGTAATCGGTGGCACGCAGGCAGCGGCGGCAGGCGCGCACGACGGCGCACAGGACGAGATCGCCCGCGGCGTGGCCATGGGTATCGTTGACTTGCTTGAAGTGATCGATGTCGAGCATGGCCACGGCCAGCGGGCGGGCGTGCCGCTGCGCCAGGGCGACGTCGTGCCGCGCCAGATCCGTCGTGTAGCCGCGCGACAGGGCGCCCGTGAGGCTGTCGTGGCGCGTCTCCTCCAGCAATGCCCGTTCGGCCGCGAAGGCGCGCCGGCGCAGGGCCAGGGTGACGAGCGCCACACCACCGGCGAGCGGGATCGACAGCGTGTACAGCAACACGGCGTCGACGAGCAGCGCGCCGGACAGCACGAGGCCGGCCAGGCCCAGGAACAGCAGCGCGGAAAACACCGCCGTGACGAGCCAGCGGCGCGGGCGCGGTTCGACCAGCGCGAGCACGAACAGCGCGCCGGTCAGGCCGGGCAGCGCCAGCACCAGCCCGTCGCGCAGCAGCGCGGCGCAGATCGTCATGGCGCCGACGTGGGTCGCGTAGACGGCGGCGCAACGGCGCGGCACGGACCAGCGCAGGCAGCCGGGGACGTAGGCCGGTGCGCCCAGCAGCACGAGCGCCACGCGCAGGCGCAGCGTCAGGCCGGCATGTGCCGGATCGATCCAGGCATCCCAGACGCCGAACAGGACCACGAACAGCCCGAGCACCGGCCCGAGGACGGGCAGCAGCCGCGCGATATCGTCGTCGATCCGGGCGTCGAATGCGCGCTCCTTGGCTGGTGCGAATGGCGCGATCTGCGCACGCGCGCGCGTCCAGCGGTCGCTGCAGGACGCTGCGAATCGGCGGGATCGTGGCTCGCTCATCGGAACTCCCGGCCAGGCGCTTTCGGCGTGAAGACAGCATCTGCGTCAGGCCCGGCGTCCTTTTTGATACACTTCAAACGTGCTCGAGGAACCGGCGGATGCGCGGCCGATCGAACGAGAATTATCTGGCGTGAGAGGTGAGCGCACGTGCGCGGCATGACTGGTGGCACGACTGACACGATGCGCGCGATGGTGCTGGACGCACCGGGCCGCCCGCTGCGCGAGGCGCGCCTGCCCGTTCCCGTGCCCGAAGGCCACGACATCCTGTTGCGGGTGACGGCGTGCGCGGTCTGCCGCACCGACCTGCACATCGTGGACGGTGAACTCGCGCCGCATCGGTCGCCGCTCGTGCCCGGCCACGAAATCGTCGGCCTCGTGGCCGGTGCCGGTCCGCTGGCGAACCGCTTCCGCCCGGGGCAGCGGGTCGGCGTGCCATGGTTGGGTGGCAGTTGCGGCGCCTGTCCGTACTGCGCCGGCGGCCGGGAAAACCTGTGCGAACGCGCCGTGTTCACAGGCTATGACCGGCACGGCGGCTTTGCCGAATACACCTTGGCGGACGAGCGCTATTGCTTCGCGCTGCCGGACGCCTACGACGACGCCCACGCGGCGCCGCTGCTGTGCGCGGGCCTGATCGGCTACCGGGCGTATGGCATGACCGGGCGCGCCCACCGGCTCGGGCTGTACGGGTTCGGCGCGGCGGCCCACCTGATCGCCCAGCTGGCGCGGCACCAGGACCGCGAGGTGTTCGCCTTCACGCGCGCGGGCGACGCGGATGCGCAGGCGTTCGCCCGTTCGCTCGGCGCGGCCTGGGCCGGTCCATCGGACGCGGCGCCGCCGGTGCCGCTCGACGCCGCGATCCTGTTCGCGCCGGCCGGAGAACTGGTCCCGCGGGCGCTGGCCGCCACCGCGCGGGGCGGCGTCGTCGTGTGCGCCGGCATCCACATGAGCGACATTCCTTCGTTCCCGTATGCATTGCTGTGGGGCGAGCGCTGCGTGCGCTCGGTGGCGAACCTGACGCGTGCCGACGGCGAGGCGTTCTTTCGCGAGGTCGCGCACGGTGAGGTGGCGACAACCGTCGTGCGCTATCCGTTGCAGGAGGCCAACCGGGCCCTCGACGATTTACGTGCGGGCCGTATCTCGGGCGCGGCCGTGCTGGTGCCGGCGGCGGACGGCGCCGGCGGATAGTCCCGGCGCGGCCGGCGCAGTGGCACGGACACGTCAGTGGGCCAGCAATACCGGAATGCGGGCGTCGGCCAGCACCGTGCGGCTCGCGCCGCCCAGGCACAGTTCGCGCATCTTGCCGTGCCCGTAGCAGCCCATCACCAGCACGCCGCAGCCCAGTTCCGCCGCGAGGTCGAGCAGCGCGTGGCCGGCATCCTGTTGCGGGTCGCGGACCAGCATGCGCGGCGCGATGCCGTGCCGGCCGAGGAATTGCTGCAGGTCCGCCTGCTGGGACTGCACCTCCGCCGCGGCGAGATCCGGCCCGGTCAGCGCGGCCACCGTCACGGTGCCTGCGTGACGCAGCAGCGGCACGGCGGCGCTCACGGCGCGCGACGCTTCCTTGCTGCCGTCCCACGCGACGAGCACGTCGGGATTGGCGGCCGGCGCCGGGTCGGTGCGGGGCACGACGAGCACGGGACGGGCGCTGTTCAGGATCACGTATTCGGGCAGGTGCACGGCCAGGTCGGGCAGGGCTTCGTCGGGATCGTCCTGGCTGACGACGACGAGGTCGGCGAAGCGCGCCAGTTGCGCCAGCCCGTCGTCGGCCTGGTCGCAGACGAAGCGGGCCTCGTGCGCGACCTGCATCTGCCGGGCGATCTCGTCGAACTGTGCCAGCGCCCGCCGGGCGTTTTGCGCGAGCGGATCGAAGTAGCTGGCTTCCAGCGTGCCCGGCCTGGACGCATAGCCGAGCGGGAAAATCGCCCGCGATACGCCGAACATCGCGGCGCCGACGAGGTGGGCCTGGTGGATGTGCGCCAGCGTGGCCGCCCAGCGCATGCGCGCGGGCGCATGGGCCGACAGGTCGACGTGCACGAGGATGGTCTTGAACATGGTTGGCTCCGTAGTCGTGATGGACAGCCGCCGCGCCAGTTCGTTCGCTCGGACTGCGCCCTGCCGGCGCGGCATCAATGGGCGAGCAGCACCGGCAACGTCATCGCGCGCAAGACGGTCGCCGTGACGCCGCCGAGCAACAGCTCCCGGTAGCGGGCGTGGCCATAGCCGCCCATCACCAGCAAGCCGGCGCCCATGTCCGCGGCCGTGGACAGCAGCGCTTCCCCGACGTCGCCGCCGGACGGAGGATGGCCGGCCCGCGCCGCGACGCCATGCCGGCCCAGCCAGGCGGCCAGGTGCGCGCACGGGTCGCCGTCCTTCGAGGATGCGCCGCACTCGCCGAAGCCGACCACCGTCGTGGCCGCCGCCGCGCGGAGCAGGGGCAGGGCGCCCGTCACGGCGCGCGTGGCTTCGACGCTGCCGTCCCACGCCACCAGCGCGGGGCCGCCGAGTGGCCCCGGGTGACCGGCGCGCGGGACGACCAGCACGGGGCGTGCGCACGTGAGCAACAGATATTCGGGCAAGTCGTCGCGCTGGTCCGGCGCGGCGGCACCGCCGCCGCTCTGGCCGACGATGACGAGGTCGCAGTAGCGGGCCTGCACGGCCATGCCGCCGTCGACGTCGTCGTCGACCAGGCGGGCTTCGCTGGACGCGAGTCCGTCCGCGCGCACGAGCGCATCGAAACGCTGCAGGGCCAGGCTCGCGTCGCGGCGCAGGTCCGCGCAGCGTTCGGCCAGCCGCGTATCGCCGGCGGCCGTCATGGCCGGGGTGACGAAGCGGGAGATGCCGGTCAGCGCGCTGCCGACCAGGTGGGCATCGGCCGCCTGTGCCAGTCCGAGCGCCAGCCGGATCCGGTCAGGGGCAGCCGGGCTCGTGTCCACATGGACGAGTAGGGTCTTGATATTCATGATCCATTGCTAGCATTTGTTGGTGACGGTTGCGCTGATCCCGGTCAAAATACGGCAGGCGTGGTCCGTTACGCTGGAGGTCGCGCATGGCGGCGGGAGGCCCGATGAGCATCCGGAATCTGCATCACTTCGTCGCACCGCAGTCGGTGGCCGTGGTGGGGGCGTCGGCCCGCGTGGGCAGCGTCGGCGCCACGGTGCTGGCCAACGTCGTCGGCGCCGGCTTCCGCGGCCCCGTCTGGCCCGTGAACCCCAAGTACCGCGAACTGGCGGGCCTGCCGGCCTGGCGCGACGTCGCCGACTTGCCGCACGCGCCGGAGCTGGCCGTGATCTGCACGCCGGCCGCGACCGTGCCCGGCATCGTCGCCACCCTGGGCGAGCAAGGCTGCAAGGCGGCCATCGTGCTCAGCGCCGGGCTCGATGCGCCCGCGGGCGGCGGCACCCTGCGCCAGGCGATGCTGGAGGCGGCCCGGCCGCACCTGCTGCGCATCCTCGGCCCGAATTGCGTCGGCCTGCTGGTGCCGGGCTCCAGCCTGAACGCCAGCTTCGCGCCCGTCGCCGCGCTGCCGGGCCGGCTCGCCTTCGTCGCCCAGTCCGGTGCGCTGGTGACGTCCGTGCTGGACTGGGCGCGGGCGCGCGACATCGGCTTTTCCTGCTTCGTGTCGCTGGGCGACGGCAGCGACGTCGACTTCGGCGACCTGCTCGACTACCTGGCCGGCGACCCGGGGACCGACGCCATCCTGCTGTATGCCGAGAGCGTCCGCCAGGCGCGCAAATTCATGTCGGCGGCGCGCGGCGCGGCGCGTGCGAAACCCACCGTGATCGTCAAATCGGGCCGCGTCGCCGAGGCCGCCCACGCGGCGTTCAGCCACACGGGGGCGCTGGCCGGATCCGACCTCGTGTACGACGCCGCGCTGCGCCGCGCCGGGATGCTGCGCGTGTATTCGACGGCCGAGCTGTTCGACGCCGTCGCTATCCTGGCCCAACCGCGCCGGCCCGCCGGGCCGCGGCTGGCGATCCTCACGAACGGCGGCGGGCCGGGCGTGATGGCGACCGATGCCCTGATCGCCGGCGGCGGCGCGCTCGCGCAACTGGGGCCGGACACGCTGGCGCACCTGTCCGCCAACCTGCCGGCCACCTGGTCGCGCGGCAACCCGGTGGACATCATCGGCGACGCCCCCGTCGAGCGCTACCGCCTGGCCCTGCAGGCGCTGCTGGACGAGCCCGGCGCCGACGCCGTTCTGCTGATCCACGCGCCGACGGCGATCGTGCCGAGCGCCGACATCGCGCGGGCCCTGCTGCCGCAGCTGCGCGCCGCGGCCCGTCCGGTGCTGTGCTGCTGGCTGGGCGGGGCCAGCGTGGCGCAGGCGCGCAGCCTGTGCGCGGGTGCCGGCGTGCCCGTGTTCGACACGCCCGAGGAGGCGGTGCGCGGCTTCCTGCAACTGGTCGACTACGCGCGCAACCAGCGGATGCTGATGCAGGTGCCGGCGGCCGGCACGCTGGCCGCGCCGGACCGCGCGGCGGCGCGCGCGCGCATCGCCGGCCTGCTGGCGGACGGCACGACGGCCGTGGGCGAGGCGGATGCCAAGGCGATCCTGGCCGCCTACGGCATCCCGGTCGTGCCGACCCGGACGGCGGACGACGTCGACGCCGCCCTCGCCGCGGCGCGCCAAATCGGCTATCCGGTGGCCCTCAAGATCCTGTCGCCGGACATCGCGCACAAGACGGACGTCGGCGGCGTCGTGCTCGACCTGGCGGACGACGCCGCGCTGGCGCAGGCGGCCAAGGCCATGGTCGAACGCGTGCGCGCCGCGCGGCCGCAGGCGCGCCTGGCCGGGTTCACGGTGCAGGCGATGGCGCGGCGCCCGCGCGCGCACGAGCTGATCGTGGGCATCGGTATGGATCCCGTGTTCGGCCCGGTCGTCCTGTTCGGCCAGGGCGGCGTCGCGGTCGAGGTGACAGGCGACCGCGCGATCGGCCTGCCGCCGCTGAACCGGGTGCTGGCGGCCGATCTGGTGGGCCGCACGCGGGCCGCGCGCCTGCTGGCCGGTTTTCGCGACCATCCGCGCGCCGACCTGGACGCACTGTACGACGTGCTGGTGCGGGTGGGGCAGATGGCGGCCGACCTGCCCGAGCTGGTGGAACTCGACATCAACCCGTTGCTGACGGATGCCGCCGGCGTCGTGGCGCTGGACGCCCGGATGCGTCTCGATCCGGCGCCGGCCGGGCAGGACCCGCTCGCGCGCCTCGCGATCCTGCCGTACCCGGACGCGCTGGAGCGGCGCGTCGACAGCGCGCTCGGCCCGCTGCTGCTGCGGCCCATCCGCCCCGAGGACGCGCCCGCGCACGAGGCCTTCTTCCACGCCCTGAGCGCGCGCGACATCCACTTTCGCATGTTCGGCACGATGCGCGACCTGTCGCCGGCCCAGCTGGCGCGCTTCACGCAGATCGACTACGCGCGCGAAATGGCCTTCATCGCCACGCGTCCCGGCCCGGACGGCGCGGCCGAAACGCTGGGCGTCGTCCGCGTCGCCATCGATCCGGACGAGGTCGGCGGCGAATTCGCGATCGTCGTGCGCACGGACCTGCAGGGCCGCGGACTGGGCCGCCTGCTGATGGCTTGCCTGCTGGACTACTGCCGCGCGCGCGGCCTGGCCAGCGTGCACGGCGTGGCGCTGGCCGACAACGTGGGGATGCACCGGCTGGCGCGCGCCTGTGGTTTCCAATTGCTGCCCGCCCTCGACGGCAACGTCGAGATGGTGCTGGCGCTGGACGGCGAGGATCACTCCATGTCCACGGCGAGCGGATCATAGGCGCCGTCGGCAATCCGGATGACGGTCGCCCTGAATTCGCCGCCATTGTCCCCGCCCGGATTGTTCGAGTCGTTCACGCCAAGAAAGAGGTAACCACCCGCCGCAGGCGCCCGCGCGATCCCTTTGAAGTTGATCACCTGGAATCCGTATGGGAAGTCGCTGAACGACGTCGGCGTCGCCGTCGTCGAGAAACCGGCGACGAGCGCGCCGTATGGCGCACCCGGCAGGTGGCCGAACAGTATCATCGACTTGCGCGAGCCGACGACGGGATCGCTGGAGACGGGTGTCGCGTTATCGCGGAAGAATTCGAAGGCGCCCGAGCCGGGCGGAGGTGTGACCGCGATGGTTCCGTCGGGATAGATTTTATAGCCTCCATTGAGCGTCGACAGGTCGGCGACGTCCCGCCGATTCGCCTTGACGAGGAACGATTCGCCGCCCCGGGCGTACAAATTCGTCGCATTGAAAAACCGGTCGGCGCGCACATGGACGAACGCATAATCTGACTTCGATGGCGGCGGGGAGGGCGGCGCCGCCGATACGGATGCCGTTGTCGCGGCCAGGAGCGTCAGCGGCATGACGAACGCGCGCAGACGGGGGAGCGGGATGAAGTTTGGCATGGCAAGGCCTTGTCGAGAATATTCTGAAGAGGGATTACCCGATTTGCATGATAGCCTTCGATCGGTCGGCCGCGTTGAGCAGTCTCACGATGGCCGTGGTCCGGCGTCCGGCCCGGCTTGCTGCGCGCACCGCCCTCGCCGACAGGCCGTCATGCCGGGATGACGTACCGCCCTCGCTCGCGGCCGTCCGGGGCGTTCAGTGGGCAATGAGCAGAGGCAAGGGCGTCCGCTCCAGCAACTCGCGGGTGACGCCGCCCAGCACCCACTCCCGATACCGGCTGTGGCCGTAGGCCCCCGTCACGACCATGCCGGCCCCGCGATCGCGCCCCAGCGCCATCAGGGCGGCGCCGGCCGTCGCATGCGTGCGTTCGACGACGACCTCGACCTTCACCCCGTGGCGCGCCAAATACAGGGCCATGTCGGCGCCGGGCTGCTCGCCGTGCAGCTCGGACAGCTGGTCCGGATTGATGAGCGCCAGCGTGACGCCGTCCGCGCGCTCGAGCAGGGGCAGGGCGGCAACCAGCGCGCGCAGGGCCTGCGTGCTGCCGTCCCAGCCGGCCACGACGGTGCCGGCGAGCGGCGCGTCGCCGTAGTCGGGCGGGATGACCAGCACGGGGCGCGGGCCGCGCAGCGCGACGTATTCCGGCAGCCGGCGCGCGCGCGCCGGGACGTTGGCGCCGGTGTCGGCGTCGCGGCTGAGCACGACGAGGTCGGTGTAGCGCGATTGCAGCAGCAGGGCGTTGTCGGCCGCGTCCTCGACGAGGCGCCCCTCCACCGACGCGACGCCGAGCGCGGCCGCCTGTTCCGTGAACTCGCGCAGGCGCAGCGCCGCCGCGTCGCGCAGGGCCTTGAAGTCCGCAGTCGGTTCCGGCGCGGCCACGGAGCCCGTCAGCAGGGCGAGATCGAGCCACGAGATGCCCGTCGCCGCGCTGCCGACGAGGTGCGCGCCGTGTTCCCGGGCGAGGCGGGCGGCGGCGCGCAGGCGGCTGGGCTGCTGCTGGCTGCCGTCGACGTGGACGACGATGGTCTTGTACATGGGCTTCCTTTCGATAGGAGGGGCCGCGGCGGCGGAACTGTCGCGGTGCAGTCGTTCGACCGCAATCCGGCGGCTTAGTGCCGCAGGAACCGGATTGCCGTCGCACTCGACGCCGTTCGCGCCATACCCTCAATCGGCCATGAATAATCCCGGCGTTCCATGTCAAGGACAAGTCGGCAAAAATTCCGAGCGGTAGAGCGAAGGATCGATCAGGAGCCCGTACTTACGTCGCTGGCCTGGAATAATCGAGTGGCGCCAGTGGTTACATCGTTCAGGTTGTCGTCAGAGGGAGGGGCGTCGCATGAAGTCAACAATTGTGTTTCGTTAAACTGGCCATTCGACGCGAACGTGCCGCGATAGCAGTGAAATTCCCGGCTGTTTTTGTTCGCCTTCGGGAATAAGGTCTGGAGATATGCGTCGTTCTGTTGTGCGATTCTCATAGTCTCTTCGCTGGGATAGCGCTTTCCGGGTTGGCGAGTGACCTCGATATAGATGCCGGCAGCGAAATAGGCGGCGCTGCTCTGTTGGTCGAGGCGGAGGACGGCGTCCTTATCCGCCAAAGGTTCGAACACGAGCAGGAAGCGGCCATCCTCGAGTTGCCCGTTCGGCATAGGATGAAGCCAGCTGATGTTTTCGGTCAGACCGATTCTGACCACGGCGCCCTGGACGCCATCTTTGAATACGTACGGCGCAGAGAGAAAGACGAGGCAGGGACGAAACGATGCAACCGGTTCGGGATCGCGACCCGCCCCATCGACACGGAAGAGACGTATCAAGAACGGCTTGTTGAAAAACTTCTCGGCGCCCGGCTCCAGGGTAAACGATATCGCCTCGCCCTGGATGAACTGGTGGCCGCTTCTTTCCTGGATGAGGCTGCGGTAGTCGTGGTAATGCAGGGACGCCCGTGCAAAGTTTGCGTTCTCCGCGTGGCATGTCCCGCTACTGAACGGCAGCATTGCTGCGGCAAGTACGCAGACAAATCGTATCAACCATGCAGGACAGACCAGGCGGCCCCGGGTGCCGCTTTCGAATCGGCGGACATCGAGTCCTGATGCGCCTGCGATAACGGCGGGGGGGCGATACAGTCTGATTCGTTCAGCATTTTCCATGTGATGACATCCTTCCTGTAGATTTCCTTCACTGCCATGATGTTCCCGGAATTGACGGTCCAGATCCTCGCAGCTTGCTGTTCCCCTCCAGGGCACTTGTTGGTCGTCATGACTAGAAAACTCAGGCCGCCCGGTCCATTCCCCAGGACGATGGCGTAAGCTTCCTTTCCGAGTGACGTTGTCGCGTCGGGCCCCAGCTTGTCATCGAATTGGATCTTGCCATATTGAAATGTTGTCGGCTTCAATAGCTTTCCATAGGCATACGGCAAAGTCAGGCAATACAGCAAGGCGAGCACGCTCGCTATGTTCAGCGCGGCGTCGCCGGTTCTTATCCCGATGATCGCCAGTGCAATGATTACGGAAGTGGAAATAATCTGGAGGATGAACTCATCGCGCACCGGGTCTCCGGGCGTGCAGGATTTCAGGAGCTTCGCATGTCTTTCGGAGATGCCGGCTTCGCCGCCCAGCGCCTGGTTTTCACGATCCAAGCGTTTGCACCGCATTTCCTTCCATAGCTGATCGCTGCGACCTTGAATGAGCACGCTTGCTCGAAATTTCGTGGACCCGGTCACGTCTTGGGCTGAAGTATCTGGAGGAGCAGGCGCGAAAGAAATCGCCTTGTTTTCGATGAGGGCAAGCGGCGCGTCGAACAGACATAGTTTGGCAGCCACGCAGACCGCCAGGGCAATGGTGATTCCCCACGGGCGGCGACGTGATCGCGCGAACGCGGTCAACGGCGCACAGACGAGAATCAGGGCGCTCAGCGCCCATACTTCCCGATGTAGTCCGGCGAACACAGGTTGTTTCGGAGCGCCGAGCGCAGCGATGAAGTCGAAGAGGCTGCCTATCACCGAGTAAAGGAAGTCGCCGGCATCGCCGGTGTAATGCTCGGGCGTCACATAGCTGAAATCCGCGCCGAGCAGGGCAATGTGGGCTGATCTGATGACATAGCCGATGGCGACGAAAAGCGCAGTCACCGAGGGCACGAGCCATTTCGCAGCGTTCGTCGCGGCACTTTCGGCCGGTTTCTTCTGTTCCGCCCCAGTTCTGCTGCTGTCCGCACGCATACACGAGCCTCGCGCAATGAATGGAATGTGCCTGTACTTTCCGAATCCGGGCTTGCCGCCGATTTTCCTTCCAGATCGTAACTTGTTAGTTTTATCATCATTGCGCCGTCCGCCGTCACTATTCGAAGTGAGGGGGGGGGACGGTCTGTGTCCGCTGTGTCGATCGATCACGGATCACATCGGCAATTCAGGCGGGCGATCGTCGCACGGTCACCATGCTTGCCTGCTTGGCCAACGTCAGGAAATTGCTCACCTTCGCCGACGAATCGTCCTCGCGCGATGCCAGCGCGAGCTGGGTGACGGCCTTGGCGTCGGTGATGTCCACGTACACGACGCCTTCCGCCTGGATCTGACCGACGGACGCGGGCACGATCGACACGCCGAATTCCGCGGACACCAGGTTGACGACGGACGACAATTGCGGCGCCTGCTGGCCCAGCAGCGGGTCGAAGCCCGCATGCCGGCACGCGGACAGGATTTCGTCGTGCAGCATGGGGCTGTCCATGCGCGGGATGAGGATGAAGGACTCGCCGGCGAGGGCCGACAGGGGAATCCGGCGCCGTTTCGCCAGCGGATGCGCGACCGGCAGCACGGCCCGGAACTGTTCGCTGGCGATCGGCTGCAGGCCGACGCCGGAGAACGAACGCGTTCCGGGACGCAGGAACGCCAGGTCGAGCCGACCGTCGTCCAGCAGGTCCAGCAGTTGCGCCGTCGTGTCTTCGGTGAGGGTGAGGCCGACACCCGGATAGGCGCTGCGGTATGCCCGGATCAGGGATCGCACGATGGGATGAAAAGCCGCGGATGCGGTGAGGCCCAGGTTCAGGTGCCCCGTCTCGCCGCGTCCCGCCCGCTGTGCGTTCAGGACTGCCTCCTGCGCATCGTTCAACAGCCGTTTGGCGTCGACCAGCAGCGTTTTTCCCGCTTCCGTCGGCACGACGCCGTGGCCCGTGCGGTGAAACAGCTGCACGTCGAGGGCGCGCTCGAGCGCCATGATCTGCTGGCTCAACGGCGGCTGGCCGATGCCGAGCCGCTCCGCCGCACGGGTCACATTGCCTTCTTCCGCCACCGCGATGAAATATCGAAGATGTCGCAGTTCCATGCCGGTATTTGTTTTAGATATGGAATCAAAACGATCCATATATTGGACAGTATAGCCGATCTTGGCGATAATGAGTGTTTCACTCCCTCAACCCCATCAAGGATCCGCACCAATGTCCGAAGTCCTGCAAAAAAGGCAGCCGATCCGTAATGTGAGCATTACGGACATCACGATGAATTACAAGCAGCCGCCGTCGGCCATCGTATCGATCCTGCACCGTATCAGCGGCTTCGTGCTGTTCCTCTGCCTGCCGTTTCTGCTCTACCTGTTCGAGCAAAGCATCCGTTCGGAGATCTCGTTCGCGCACTTCGCGGGCATCGTCAGCCATCCGTTCACGAAGGTCGTCCTGCTGGGCCTGTCGTGGGGCTACCTGCACCACTTCTGCGCCGGCATCCGCCACCTGTTCATGGACAACCACATGGCGCTCGACAAGGACGCCTCGCAGCGCACCGCGCGCTGGGTGCTGGTCGTCAGCCTCGCGCTGACCCTGCTGGTCGCCCTCAAACTGTTCGGAGTGTTTTAATCATCATGGCTACTACCCCCAAGAACAT
>NZ_JADKYX010000014.1 GCF_016093545.1 Massilia rhizosphaerae
CCAGCGCCGTACCATCCCGTGCGACAAACCGTGCTTCATCGCCACAGTCTTGTAGCCACCTTGTTTGTCGAGATACTGCCCGACTATCGAGAGCTTGAATTGCTCGTCGTACTTCGCCATGAAAAAAACCCAAAAGTTGGTGTCCAACTTTTGGGGTTCAGTTCACTCGGGAGCGTTTTTCTTTTGTCGTGCGATATCGTGTGCGAATGGTGGGCGGAGGCCGCCCACCCTACGTATTTCGCCGTAGGATGGGCACCCACCAGACGTTCGCATGCCGGTTATTTCGTCTTGGGCCACGGGGTGAGGATCTCGAACCCGTTCCTGGTCACCGCGATCATGTGTTCCCACTGCGCCGACAGCGACCGGTCGCGCGTGACGACGGTCCACCCGTCGTCCAGCTGTTCGACGTCCGCGTCGCCCATATTGATCATGGGCTCGACCGTGAACGTCATGCCTTCCTTGATGATGAGGCCCGTGTCCGGCCGGCCGTAGTGCAGCACCTGCGGGTCTTCGTGGTAGACCTTGCCGATGCCGTGGCCGCAGTATTCGCGCACGACGGAATAGCCTTGCGCCTCCGCCAGCTTCTGGATCGCGTGGCCGACGTCGCCCAGGCGCGCGCCCGGGCGCACGGTGCGGATGCCGGCCATCATGGCGTCGAAGGTCGTGTCGACCAGCTTCTTTGCTTCGGGACTGGGCGTGCCGACGAAGTACATGCGGCTGGTGTCGCCGTGCCAGCCGTCCTTGATGACGGTGACGTCGATGTTGACGATGTCGCCGTCCTTCAGGACCTCGTTGGGGCTGGGGATGCCGTGGCAGACGACGCTGTTCACGGACGTGCACAGGGTCTTCGGGAAGCCGTGGTAGCCGACGTTGGCCGGCGTGGCCTTCTGCACCTTGCGGATGTATTCGTTGCAGCGGCGGTCGAGTTCCTCGGTGGAGACGCCGGGGACGACGTGTTCGGCGATCATTTCCAGCACCTCGGCCGCCAGGCGGCCGGAGATGCGCATCTTCGCAATATCTTTGTCTGTCTTGAGTTTGATAGCCATGTTCACTTTCGTTGGGCCGCGCCGCCGTGTTGCCGGGCCGGCCGATGGCGCATGATACCGCCAAGCGGCCCGCGGCGTCAGCAAGGCGGCAAATGTGCGGCCGCGCTCGCGTGCGCCGAAAAAAAAAAGCCGCCCGCGCAAGGGCGGGCGGCTTGGCGCGTCCGGCACGCGGGCGTGCCGGAAGGCGATCGATCAGAGCTTGAAGCGGACGCCCGCGTACCAGCGGCGGCCGATCGGGTCGTAGGTGCCGGCATCGGTCTCGGTGCCGGTCACGTCGCCCGGCAGGCCGGAGATGATCGGCGGCGCCTTGACGTCGAACGCGTTGTCGAGGCCGAAGTACAGCTCGGTCCTCTTCATCAGCTGGTACGACACCTGCATGCTCGTGTAGGTGCGCGAACCGACCTGGAGCGAGTGCGGCGGCAGGTCGAAGCCCGACAGGAACTGGTCGTCCAGCGACGAACGGCCGATGTAGTCGAACGTGGCGCTGACGTTCAGGTCTTTCCAGCGATAGCCCAGGTTCAGGTTCGCCTTGTTCTTGGGCGCCCCGATTTCACCGGCGAACGGATCGCGGTCGGCACCCGGCAGCGGCACGTCGTAGCCGGTGCGCACATAGGTGTAGGCGAGGCGGGTCGACAGCGTGCCCGGGCCGACATGGTCGTTCCAGGCGGCGGTCAGGTCGATGCCCGAGGTGGCCTTGCCGCCGCTGTTCGACACGGCGGTGTCGATGTAGCGCAGGGCGCCGGCGCTGCTGGCGCCGTTCGCGGTCGGCCAGCGGGTGATGAACTGGCACATGGCCGGGTTCGTGCCGCTGTAGCAGCTGGTCAGCGCGAACTGGCGCGGGGTCGACACGATCGCGTCGGCGATCTTGATGTTGAAGTAGTCGGCCGTGAAGGTGAAACGCTTCAGCATCGGGATCGAACGCGGGGTCCAGACGACGCCGAGGGTCGTCGAACGGCCTTTTTCCGCGTGCAGGTTCGGGTTGCCGCGGTTGTAGCCGCTGACGCCCTGCTGGTCGGCCAGGGTGTTCGTGAACTGGCCGTTCTTGTCGATGTTCGCGGCCACGCCCGGATCGGCACGGCAGCGCGCGTCGTACACGCCCTGCGACGTCGCGGTCACGCCTTCGCACGGGTCGGTCAGGCCGGACGGGAAGTCCTGGCTCGGCGCCTGGTACAGCTCGTTGATGTCCGGCGCACGGGTCGACAGCGAACGGGTGCCGCGCAGCTTGACGTCGTTGACGACGGTCCATTCGAAGCCGGCGTTCCAGCTGTTGGTGCTGCCCACCGACGAGTAGTCGCCGTGGCGGAAGGCGAGCGGCAGGCTCAGTTCCTTGATGAAGGGAAGATCCTTCAGGATCGGCACGTGGGCTTCGACGAAGGCTTCGCGCACGCTGAATTCGCCCTGGGTCGGCGGGGTCGCGTTGCCGGCGTTCAGGCCGGCCTGGGTCAGCGCGTCGGGGATCGATTCCGAGTATTCCTTGCGGAACTCGACACCGGCCGCGACGCCCAGCGGACCGGCCGGCAGGTCGAAGATTTCGCCGTCGATGTGGCCGCCCGCCAGCTTCTGCGTGGTGCGCGTCGTCAGCGAGCCCGGCGCGTTCACGTAGGCCAGCGCTTCCTTGCTGATCGAGTTGAAGCCGAAGATATTGATCGGCACGCAACCCTGCGCGACCGCGTTGGCGTCCGCGCAGACCGGCTTGCCGTTCGCATCGGGGATGGCGTTCAGTGCGTTGCGGAAGTTCAGGACGTTGACCTGGCCGCTCGACTGCTGGCCTTCCTTGGTCTGGCCGTACGCGACGTAGGCCTCGTAGTTCCAGTCCTTCCAGGCGTGGAAGTCGCCTTTCATGCCGGTGGCGAGGCGGAAGGTGTCGCGGTCCACGCTGTTGTGGCGGGTGCCGACTTCGGCCATGCGGCGCGTGAACGAGTAGTCGGGGATGCCGTCGCCGTCGGTGTCGCTGATGCGGTCGTACAGGTATTGCGGCACCAGCGGGTTCTTCACCAGCGTGCCGTTGACCATGGCACCGGCCGGCACTTGCGCGTTGCTGAAGATGTCGGCCGAGCTCAGCGCGAACGGCTCGATCACGCTGCCCGAGCGGGTCGAGACATAGGTGCCTTCGACGAAGGCGCTGTTGTGCTCGTCGAGTTTGCGCTCGCCGTTCAGGGCCAGCACGAAGCGGTCGACCGGCACGGCGATCGAACGGTAGTACGAACGGTTGAAGCCTGACACCGAGGAGACGAACGGGATCGGGTTGCCGTTCGCGTCGTAGGTGTAGCTGCCGCTCTTGCCGTTGGCGCCCTTGTAGGTGAAGCGGCCTTGCGGCGCGTAGCTGGAGTAGGTCGGACGGACCGCGACGAAGGCGTCGGCCGGATCCCCGGTGTCGACGACCATCTTCGACGACTGGTCGACCGCCGAGGCTTCGCGGTTGCGCGACCACACCTGGCCGTCGCGCGTGAAGCCGATGTGGCCCATCAGGAAGCCGTTGTCGTTGCTGCTGCCGTAGGTGATCGACAGCTTGCGCTTCTCGCTGTCGCCCTTCGAGCTCTCGCCGCCCTGGGCGTCGATCGTGAGGCCGTCGAAATTACGCTTGGTGATGATGTTGACCACGCCGGCCACGGCGTCCGAGCCGTACGCTGCCGAGGCGCCGCCGGTCAGCAGTTCGACGCGTTCGATGAAATCGGTCGGGATCGCGTTCAGGTCGACCGCGGCGCTGCCCGGCACGCCGGACACGAAGCGGCGGCCGTTGACCAGCACCAGGGTGCGCGAGGTGCCCAGGTTGCGCAGGTCGACGGTGGCCACGCCCGCGCCGGACGTCAGGAATGCCGTGTTGGTGCGGCTGTAGGTCGGCGTGCCCAGGGTCGGGTTTTGCAGGAGCAGGTCCTGGAGGTTGTTGGCACCCGAGGCGGCGATATCCCGTGAGGTCAGCACCTGCAGCGGCGACGGCGACTCCGCGTTCGGCGACGCGATGCGCGAACCGGTGATCTCGACGCGCTGCATCGGCGCGGGCTGCGTGTCCTGCGCGTAGGCGCCCTGCACGGCAAGGGCGACCCCGCCAAGGCAGATCATCCGGATTGAACGGGACAAATTCTTCTCTCTCATATTTTTAATACTCCCAGGGTTTATAAAACGGCAGGCCGGATCGCAGCACTGTCGTTGGCGTCGGCGAGCGACAAGTTTTGGTCGACGTGGGTTGCGCGTGTTCGATGCGTACGTTTTTCCAAGGTGCCAATAACATCATTCGGCGTAGCTTCATGTCAACACGTGTAACGATGTGCATCCGCGCTTGTCACTCGCGCGCGTCCGCCTTGTTCGAAAGGCAAACCTGATGAGTTACAGTTGTGTTTATCGAAATCGTCGAATTTAAGTTGGAAATTACGCGGAATTTCAGTTCTATATACAATTTTTCTGACGAAAAACCGATTCGATCAGCTTGTGTTTGTCCCCCGAGCAATAGCTAGAGTGTATTTTTTAGTATGGCAAAATGTAAAATGAACGACCCTATTTAAGGGTGCCGATTTATTCGCATTTTGTTGTAAATTCGCAAAAGCGAAGCCTGCTTCACGCGGGCAGCGATCAGAACGACTGGCTGTAGCGCACGTAGAAGAGCCGGTCGATCGGCATCTGCGGATCGACGGACGCCGCCGCCGACGTGCCGTTCGGGAACGACGTGTTGGCGTCGTAGACGATGCGCGGCTTGCGGTCGAACACGTTGTTGGCGCCGGCCAGCAGCTTCGCCTTCCACGGCAGGACATAGCCCACCGATAAGTCGCTGTAGACCATCGCGCCCAGCGTCGTGTAGCCGGTGCCCCAACTGGCCGCGCCTGTCGGATTGCTGCATTCTTCGTTGCTGGCGGCGCTCCAGCAATGCACCTTGACGCCGCTGGTGTAGCGCGACGCCAGGGTGGCGCTCCAGTTGCCGAGGCTCCAATCCAGGGCCACGTTCGATTTCACGGGGTTGTACGTGAACTCGCCGGCGTCATTTTCCCAGTTCGACGTCGCGGTGCTCTTGATGCGGAACATGTCGGTATAGGTCGATTCGGACCGGATGTCGAACCGGCCCAGCGCCGTGCGCGGGAAACGGTAGGCGAGGGCCAGGTCGACGCCCCGGGTCTGCAGCTCGCCCAGGTTCGCGTTACCGCGCGCCAGGCTGGCGATCATGCCGGTGGCCGGGTCGCGCTTGATCTTGTCGCAGAACGCCTGCACGCCGCCCACGTAGCACTGGTCGATCTCGTAGGTTGCCGTCACGCCGCTGATGCGGTTCTTGACGTGGATGTCGAACCAGTCGAGCGCGATGGACGCGCCGTTCAGCCAGTTCGGGCTCGCCACGATGCCGAAGGTCGTCGTCGTCGCCGTTTCCGGCCGCAGCGCGTCGTTGCCGGCCCCCACGTTGAACGGGACCGGGGTCTGGCCGCCGCCGGCCGGGACCGGCGAACCCGCCTGGTTGAGCTGGCGGAAGCCCGCCGGCACGCCGGCGGCCGCGCACCGGGCCGCCACGGCCGGATTGCGCGCCGCTTCGCCGTACATGCTGTCGCAGGCGTCCAGGTAGGACTCGTAGGCTTGCTGGCCGCCGCCGAACGTGTCGCTCAGCGTGGGGGCGCGAAAGCCCTGGGCCCGGGTGCCGCGCACCAGCAGGTCGCGCACCGGCTTCCAGATCACGCTGGCCTTGCTGTTGGCGGTGTTGCCGAAGTTGCTGTAGTCGGAGTAGCGCGACGCGATGTCGACGCTCAGCTGTTGCGCGAACGGCTTGTTCTTGAGCAGCGGGACGTTGAATTCCAGATAGGCTTCGCGCACCGTGTACTTGCCGACGGTGGCATTGCCGGCCAGGTCGGTCGAGTAGCCCGACTGCTCGAACTCGCCCGGCCGGTCGTACCCGCTGACGGCGCGGCGCTCGAGCCCGGCCGCCATGCCGACGGCGCCGGCCGGCAGGTCGAACAGGTCGCCCGTGATGTCGGCGGTGGCGCTGTTGACGGTCGAGCCGTACGTGGCATGGCCGGTCGACATCACGTAAGCCAGTGCGTCCGGCGTCGACGCCGACGGGCCGCCCAGGATGTCGAACGGCACGCATTGGCTCGCCGGAATCGGCGCGGCGGCGGTGCCGCACTGCACGGTGCCCGCCGCGTTCATGAACGACGGCCCCAGGGCTTGCTTGAGGTTCAGCAGGTTCAGGTTGCCGGTCGACAGCACCGAGCCCGTGATGGCGCTGTGGTTGTAGCCGACGGTCCAGTTCCAGGCCCGGCCGAGCAGGCGGACGTCGCCTTCCAGGCGCGCGTCGACGTGCACCGTGCGGTTCTCGTTGTCCGTCACGCGCGGCACTTCGACCGTGCGGCGGATGAAGAACAGGTCCTGGCCCTGGCCGGCGCCGGCCACCTGGTTGCCGTACGGGTTGAAATAGCTGTCCTTGTCGATGAAGACCGGATACTTGCTCTGGGTGAACGAGTTCAGCGGGTAGCCGGCGTTCTGGCGCGACGACGTGCGGTCCGCGAACATCGCCGTGGCCGTGAAGCGCATGGCGTGCGGCAGCGCGATGCCGCCCTTGGCGAAGACGGACGCCAGCCGCGTGGGCGCCAGGTACATCATCTGGAGCGACGGGTTGTACGTGTCGGCGTCGGCGCCGGCGTAATCATGGTAATTGGCCGGGTCGCGCGCGTTGGCGCCGGTGCCGTCGCCTGCGTAGGAACCGGTGTGGTCGAGGATCCTGTTGACACCGCCGGGGCTCAGCTGGCGGATGTGGCCCCACGGGCTGGCGCCGAGGCCGGCGCTCAGGTGGTTCGGGCCGTAATTGCTGGCCGTGACGGCGCGGTCCTTGGCCCAGACGACGCCGTCCTCGGTGTACGTGAGACCGAACATCAGGTCGGCCTTGTCGTCGCCGGCGCCGTAGGCCAGCGCATAGTCCTTCTTCCTGCCGTCGCCTTTCTGGTTGCGGCCCGCGTAGACGCTGGCGCGGCCGCCCTGCATGGTCTTCTTGAGGATGACGTTGACGACGCCGGCGATGGCATCGGAGCCGTAGATAGCCGAGGCGCCGTCCTTGAGGATGTCGATGCGCTCGATCAGCGCCGCCGGGATGGTCGACATGTCGGTATAGCCGGCGACGGTCTGCGTCCACCGTTTGCCGTCGACCAGCACCAGCAGGCGGTTCGCCCCCAGGTTGCGCATGTTGACGCGCTGGCCGCCCTGTTCGCGGTTCGACGTCAGGGTCGAGCCCCGCGAGAACGCCGGCGTGCCGGCGGCGGACAGGTTGTCGATGATGTCGCCGACGGTGACGAGGCCCGATCTCTGGACCTGTTCCTGGGTCAGCACCTGGATCGGTTGCGCCGTTTCCAGGTCGACCTGGCGGATCCTCGAGCCCGTGACTTCGACGCGCTGCATCGACTCGCCCGTTTGTGCATGCGCGCAGCCGGCCATCGCCGTCAGGGCGACGGCGACCGCCTTGGCGATCGTGGTAGGTTGTTGCATGGGTTCTCCGATAAGGCGCAGTCGTGGCCGCGCATCAACGATACGCTGGCCGTATCGGAGTGTTTACGTGTTGAGAAATATCAATACGTAAATATTTTTATACGGAAACGTTGACAAAAAACAACGTCCCCGCGTCTGGACGGGTCTAGACGTCGAAGCAGTCGTGCCACAGCCGCACGACGACGTCCGCATGCCTGGCGACGAGGCCGCGGTCCACGCGGGCGTTTTCCTGGCCTTGCAGGCGCACCTGGTGCTGCAGCTTGCGCATCGCGCGGTAGGCGCCGGACGCGCCGTCGGCCAGGCCGGCGTCGATGAGCCCCAGCTGGCCGCACAGTTTCAGCAAGGCGATGTTGCCGGCGTTCGCCGTCAGCTGCGGATACGCGCAGGCATGGCGCAGCACCAGGTACTGGACGATGAATTCGATGTCGATCATGCCGCCTTCGTCGTGCTTGAGGTCGAAACGGTCGTCGCGCGGCGGGTGCGCGTCGCGCATGCGTTGGCGCATCTTGGCCACTTCGGTGCGCAGCTCGTCGGCGCGGCCCGAGCGGTCCTGGCGCAGCACTTGTTCGCGGATCGTCTCGAAGCGCGCGCCGATGGCGGCGTCGCCGGCGCAGAAGCGGGCACGCGTGAGGGCCTGGTGCTCCCAGATCCAGGCGGACGATTGCTGGTAGCGCTCGAACGCGGCCACGGACGACACCAGCATGCCGGACGCGCCGTCCGGCCGCAGCGCCGTGTCGATGTCGAACAGGATGCCCGCCGGCGTATGCGTCGTCATCCAGGTGATGAAGCGCTGGGCCAGCTTGGCGTAGTTCGACGGCGCCATGTCGTCGTCGTCGTCGAACAGGAAGATCACGTCCAGGTCGGACACATAGCCCAGTTCCTTGCCGCCCAGCTTGCCGTAGGCGATGACGGCGAAGCGCGGCACGTCGCGGTGGCGCGACGGAATGGTGCGCCAGGCGCGGCGCACGACTTCGCACACGATCAGGTCGGCCAGCGCCGACAGGTGGTCGGCCAGGCGCTCGACGGATAATTCTCCCGCCAGGTCGAGCGCGAGCAGGCGGAACATCTGGGCGTGATGGGCTTCGCGCAGGATGTCGAGCTGGCGCTCGGTGTCGCCGGCCGCCGCGTCGAGCTGGGCCGACAGGCTGGCCGCCAGCGCGGGCAGATCCTCGGCGGCATTGCCGCGGTCGTCCAGCAGCTCGTCCAGCAGGATCGGGTGCTGGGTGAGGAAGGTGGCGGCCCAGCCGGAGGCATTGATCATGCGCAGCACCCGCTCCAGCGTGTGCGGATATTCCGTCAGCAGCGACAAGTAGGCGGAGCGGCGCGCGATGGCTTCGAAGAAATCGAGCAGGCGGCCGAGCAGGGCCGCATGGCTGCCGAGCCCGGCGTCGGCCACGACGGCGGGGATCTGCGCCAGCGCCGTATTGACAAGGGCGACGAGGCGGTGGCGGCTCGCTTCCGGCAAGGTCTGCAGCCGGGGTGCCTGCCAGGTGGCGACGAGGCGGCCGGCGGCCGCTTGCGGATCGTCGAATCCGAGGCTCGCGAGCCGGTCGGCGATGGCGTCGCGGTTGTCGGGATCGGAGAGCAGGGCATCCGGGTCGACGGGTTCGGCGCCGGCCGCCTTGTCGGCGAAGATCGCGTCGAACTGGGCGGCGACGAAGGCGCGCCAAACGTCCAGGCGGGCCAGCAGTTCGGCCTCGCCGGCCATGCCCATCATCCGGGCGATGGTCTGCTTGTCCTCGGGCGAGACGGGCATCGTGTGCGTCTGGGCGTCTTCCAGGTATTGCAGGCGGTGCTCCAGGTTGCGCAGGAATTCATACGCTTCGAGCAATTGCTCGACGGTGTCATCGGCCAGCAGCTCGCGTTCGGCCAGCAGGCGCAGCGTCTTGCGCGTGGAGCGCTCGCGCAGCGCCGCGTCGCGGCCGCCGCGGATCAGCTGGAATACCTGGGCCAGGAATTCGATCTCGCGGATGCCGCCGCGGCCCAGCTTGACGTTCTGGTTGCGCTCCGGGTGCAGGCGTTCCTGGCGGTTGACCTCGGCGCGGATCTGGGCGTGCATGGTGCGGATCGCGTCGATCACGCCGAAGTCGAGGTAGCGCCGGAACACGAACGGCCGCACGATGGCGTCCAGGGCCGCGATGTCGGCCGGATCGCCGGTGACCGCGCGCGCCTTGACCCAGGCATAACGTTCCCATTCGCGCCCTTGTACGATCAGGTAGTCCTCGACCATGTTCAGGCTCGCCACGAGCGGGCCCGACTTGCCGTTTGGACGCAGCGCCATGTCGACGCGGAACGTAAAACCGTCTTCGGTCACTTCGGACAGGGCGGCGATCAGCTTGCGGCCCAGGCGCACGAAGAATTCGTGGTTCGACAGCGATTTCTGGCCGGGGCCGGCCCTGGTGTCGCCGTCCTCGGGGTAGACGAAGATGAGGTCGATGTCGGACGAAACGTTCAGCTCGCCGCCGCCGTGCTTGCCCATCGCCAGCACCATCATCTGCTGGGGCCGGCCGGACTCGGCGCCGACCGGTTCGCCGTGCAGCGCCGTCATCTCGGCCATGAGCTCGGCCAGGTGGGTCTGGACGGCGAAGTCGGCGAAGCGGCTCATGGCGGTGACGACTTCGTCGAGGTCGGCCAGGCCGTCGAGGTCGCGCCGGATGATGGCGCAGACGAGCAGGTTGCGCAGGCGGCGCATCGCCCTGGCCGTCGGGAGGACCGAACCGTCCGGGCCGGAGGCGGCCTCGGACTTCAGCGCTGCGCCGAAATCGAGGGAGGCCAGCGATAATGCGGCCAGGGTATCGACGCGTCCGGCACGGGCCGGGTCGGCGGCGAGCCAGCGTTGGTAAAAGCGCGACGTTTGCGCCAGGGACGGGGAGGAAGCTTGGAACATAGGGCGAATTCCAGACGAGTTGTGCGTTTCGGGTCGCTTGCTATGGGGTAAAATTGCCCGCCATGCTGCCCTGGGTCAGCTTGATGGTAAGGTAGACGCCGCGGATGTTGCAAGCGCCTCTTATTGATTGTTAAACGATTTACGGCGAGCTTTTTTGAGCCTTTTGATGCACAACCCGGAACCGCAGGCGCAGCGCGAGCACGACGCGCACGAGCAGGCGCACCCCCAGGGCCGCGCGCATGAGCACGCGCACGTCCCGCTGGCGGAGCGCTGGGCCCGCGCGCGCGCATGCTACCGCTACGCCAACCTGGCATCGCATCACGTGCTCGGCTTTACCATCAAGGCCGTCCTGCTCGTCTACTTCGCGTTCACGGTGCTGTTCCTCGTGCTGCGCTACGCGGTCCTGCCGAACATCGACATCTACAAGCCGGACATCGAACGGGCCGCCAGCCGCGCGCTCGGCAACCAGGTGACCATCGCCCGCGTCTACGCGTCGTGGCGCGGCCTGCATCCGAACCTGTACCTCGGCGACCTGCGCCTGCACGACCGCGCCGGCCGCCAGCTGCTGGCGCTGCCGTCCGTGTCCGCCACATTGTCGTGGTGGTCGGTGGTGGCGGCCGAACCCCGGTTCGAGGCGCTGGAAATCAACCGGCCGGAACTGGACGTGCGGCGCGGCCGCGACGGCGTCATTGCCGTGGCCGGCGTGCGCATCGACCCGAACAAGAAGGAAGAGGGCGGCGGCGCCGACTGGCTGCTGCGCCAGCACGAGATCGTCATCCGCGAAGGCCGCCTGTCGTGGACGGACGAGTTGCGCGGCGCGCCGACGCTCGCGCTGTCGGACGTGACCCTCGTGCTGCAGAACCGCTGGACGACGCACCGCTTCGCCCTGAAGGCCGCGCCGCCGCCGGGCGCCGGCGACCCGCTCGACCTGCGCGCGCGCTTTTCCCACCCGGCGTTCGGCGCCAGGCCGTCCGACGTGCGGCGCTGGAAAGGCGAGGTGTATGCCGACCTGCGCAACACCGATCTCGCCGCCTGGAAGCAGTACTTCGATTATCCGTTCACCCTGCAGCAGGGCTGCGGTTCCGTGCGCGCCTGGCTCGATTTCGACCATGCGCGCCTGGCCGGCTTCACGGCCGACCTCGCGCTGGCCGGCGTCAGCGCGCGCCTCGGGCCGGATACGCCGCCGCTCGCGCTGGCGCGCGTGTCGGGCCGGCTGTCGGCCAGCGAGACGATCGCGTCGAACGTGACGGACGGCAAGCCGACTTTCGGCGCGCTGGGCCATACGATCGGCCTGGAAAATTTCTCCGTCGTCACGGAAGACGGCGTCGTGCTGCCGCCGGCGACGTTGACCGAATCCTGGCGTCCGGCCTCCCGCACCCAGCCGGAGCGCTTCCAGGTGCGCGCCGGCCAGCTCGACGTGGGCGCGCTGGCCACGCTGGCCGCGCAATTGCCCATCGCGCCCGCGCAGCGCCAGTTGCTGACGGAACTGGCGCCCCACGGCCGCATCAACGACGCCGCCGTCGAGTGGCAGGGCCGCTTCCCGCACGTCACCGGCTACCGCGTGCGCGGCGAGGTCGAGAACCTCGGCATGAATCCGCTGGCGGCGCGCGCCGGGCAGGCGGCGGCCGATGGCCACCCGGCCCAGGCCGCATGGCCGGCGCTGCCGGGTTTCAAGAACCTGTCGGGCCGCATCGACGCGACCGACCACGGCGGCAGCGTCGACGTCGATTCCGACAAGCTCGTGCTCGCGTTGCCGGCCTGGTTCGCCGAACCGGAAATGCCGTTCGACCGGCTCGCCCTGCACGCGCGCTGGAGCTTTCCCCAGGACGATCAATTGCTCGTCGAAGTCGACAGCATGAACTTGGCGCAGGGTGCCCTGAAGGCGAGCCTGTCCGGCCGCCATGTGCTGCCGCTGAAGCCCGGGCAAGGGCCGGGCAGCGCCGACTTCACGGGTACGGTCGACAATTTTCAGATCGCGAGCATCGGACGCTGGTTGCCGCTGGCAACGCCCGAAGGGTTGCGCGAATGGCTGACGGGCGCGCTGCAGGGCGGCACCCTGCACGATGCGCACCTGCGCCTGCGCGGGGACCTGGCCCATTTCCCGTTCCGGGCCGACAATGCCCTCGAGCGAGCGCGCGGCGAGTTCCGCGTCGGCGGCCGCATCGAGGACGGCAAGCTCGAGTACGCGCCCGGCCGCAAGGCGGACGACGGCAAGGCGCCGCTGTGGCCGCTGGCCGAGCACATCAACGGTTCCATCGTGTTCGACCGCGCGCGCATGGACATCCGCGGCGACACGGCGCGCACGCTGGGCATCGCCCTGTCCAACGTCCATGCCGTGATCCCCGAGCTGGGCGTGCACGACATGATGCTCGACATCGACGGCGCGGCCGCCGCACCCTTGCCGGATTTCCTGCGCTACGTGGCGGCCAGCCCCGTGCTCGACTGGATCGGCGGCTTCACCGAGGACACCCGCGCGACGGGCCCGGCCAAGCTGGGCCTCAAGCTGCACCTGCCGCTCGCGAGCCTGCACGACGCGAAAGTCCAGGGCGCGCTGCAGCTGCAGAACAACGACGTCGTGCTGTTCCCCGACTTGCCGCCCATCGAGGCCGCGCTGGGCCGCATCGAGTTTTCCGAGCGCGGCGTGAACCTGAACGGCGTCGGCGCCAGCTTCCTGGGCGGGCCGCTGCAATTGTCCGGTGGCACGCAGCGCGACGGCGCCATCCAGATCCGCATGGCGGGCAGCGCCACGGCCGAGGGCATGCGCCAGACCCGTTCCCTGCCGGCGCTGCAGCGCCTGGGCGCCAAGCTTTCCGGCGGGGCGCGCTTCGGCGGCACCGTCACCGTGCGCGACCGCCAGACCCAGATCGTCCTCGACTCCAACCTGGCCGGCCTCGGCGTGGAACTGCCGGCGCCGCTGAACAAGCCCGCGCCGGACGCGCTGCCGCTGCACTTCGTCCTGTCCGGCCAGCCGGAGGGCCCGGACGAGGTCGGCCACGACGACATCCGCATCACCCTCGGCAATATCGCGGCCGCGAAATACGTCCGCGAACGCCAGCCGCACGGTCCGTGGATTGTCAAGCGGGGCGGCATCGGCGTCAACGTGCCGGCGCCCGAGCCCGACAGCGGCATGATGATCAACGTGAACATGAAGTCGCTGAACGTCGACCGCTGGCTCGCGGCGGCCGGCGAGATCGCCGGACCGGCCGACGCCGCGCCGGCATCGGGCAACGCGGCCGACAACGGCGGCGGCATGGCCCAGTACGTCATGCCGGACACGGTCGCGGCGCGCGCCAGCGACCTCATCATCGGCGAACGGGCGCTGCACGATGTCGTCGTCGGCGCCACGCACCAGAACAATACGTGGCAGGCCAGCATCGATTCGCGCCAGGTGGTCGGCTACGTGACGTGGAACGAATCGTCCACGGGCCAGCCGATGGGCAAGGTGACGGCCCGCCTGGCCTCGCTCGTGATCCCGGAATCGTCCGCGAACGAAGTCAAGGACCTGCTCGAATCGAACAAGGGCGCCAGCGCCACCATTCCGGGCCTGGACATCGTGGCCGACCGCTTCCAGCTGTTCAACAAGGAATTCGGCCGCCTGGAACTGGTGGCCAGCAATGCGGCAGCGCAGGCCGGGCGCGAATGGCGCATCGAGCGGCTGGCGCTGACGAACCCGGACGGCCAGTTGAAGGCGAACGGCCGCTGGCTCACGCGCGACGGCAAGAGCAACACGGCATTGAATTTCAACCTCGACATCAGCGATGCGGGCAGGTTGCTGGACCGCTTGGGTTTCCCGGAAACCCTGCGTCACGGCAAGGGTTCGCTGTCCGGCGACATCTCGTGGGCCGGGCTGCCGTACTCGCTCGACATCCCCAGCCTGTCGGGCCAGATCCAGATGAACGTCGAGGATGGGCAATTCCTCAAGCAGGACCCGGGCGCCGCGAAACTGCTGGGCGTGCTGAGCCTGCAGATGCTGCCGCGCATGCTGAAACTCGACTTCCACGACGTGTTCTCGGACGGCCTCGCCTTCGACGGCATCACGGCCAATGCGGCGATCACGCGCGGCGTCGTGCGCACGGACAACCTCAAGATGCACGGCGTGGCGGCAACGGTGCTGATGGACGGCACGGCCGACATCGCGCACGAGTCGACGAACCTGCACGTCGTCGTGATTCCGGAATTTAACCTGGGCACCAGCTCGCTCGTGTACGGCCTGGCCGTGAACCCCGTGATCGGCCTGGGCAGCTTCCTGGCCCAGCTGTTCCTGCGCGCGCCCGTGATGAAGGCGCTGACGTACCACATGCAGATCACAGGACCGTGGAAGTCGCCGCATATCGTGAAGCTGGACAATTCGCCCGCCGTCGCGGCCGCGGTCGAGGCGGCGGCCCAGCAGGACCGCAACAAGCAGAAGAAGGGAAACCAATGAAGGCTATCGTTGCCGCCGTACAGATGGTGTCCACGCCCGACGTGGACGAGAATCTCGCCACCGCGCGCCGCCTGATCGCCCACGCCGCCGCGCGTGGCGCGACCCTGGTCACCTTGCCGGAATACTGGCCCATCATGGGCATGACGGACGCGGACAAGGTCGCCCACGCGGAACAACCGGGCCACGGCCCCATCCAGGATTTCCTGGCCGGACAGGCGCGCGAGCACGGCATCTGGCTGATCGGCGGCACCTTGCCGCTCGTGTCGGGCAGTGCTGGCCGCGTGCTGAACACGACGCTCGTCTACGACCCGGCCGGGCAGCACGTGGGCCGCTACGACAAGATCCACCTGTTCGGCTTCAACAAGGGCAGCGAGTCGTACGACGAGGCGCGCACCATCGTGCCGGGCGAGACGGTCGGCAGCTTCGAGGCGCCGTTCGGCCGGGTCGGCCTGGCGATCTGCTACGACCTGCGCTTCCCGGAACTGTTCCGCGCGATGGGCGAGTGCGCGCTGATCGTCGTGCCGGCCGCGTTCACGCACACGACGGGCCTGGCGCACTGGGAAGTGCTGCTGCGTGCCCGCGCCATCGAAAACCAGTGCTACGTGCTGGCGTCGGCGCAGGGCGGCACGCACGTGAACGGCCGGCGCACGTTCGGCCACAGCATGCTCATCGATCCGTGGGGCGACGTGAAGGACCTGTTGCCGGAAGGCGAAGGCGTCGTCAGCGGCGAGATCGACCCGGACTACATCGCGAAGGTGCGCGAGAGTTTGCCGGCGCTGAAACACCGCAAACTCTGACGTATGGCACAATGCCCTATCCTTATTTGAAAGACCCGACGCAATGACTCCATTCGAACCGAATCTCTCCACCCTCGCCGTCGCGCGCGACGTCCTGTTGACGCCGTTCGGACTCGACGAAGGCAAGCTGATCACGACGCTGGGCACCATGTTCACGCACAAGGTCGACTACGCCGACCTGTACTTCCAGTTCACCAAGAGCGAAGGCTGGAGCCTGGAAGAGGGCATCGTCAAGAGCGGCAGCTTCTCGATCGACCAGGGCGTCGGCGTGCGCGCCGTGTCGGGCGACAAGACCGCCTTTGCGTACTCCGACGAAATTTCCCAGGCAGCCCTGCTGGACGCCGCCGCGGCCACGCGCACGATCGCGCGCGCGGGCACCGGCCGCGTGAAAGTCGCCGCCGGCGTCCAGCCGAGCGGCGGCCGCGCGCTGTACCTGCCGCACGATCCGCTGGCCTCGCTCGACGCCACCGCGAAGGTCGCCTTGCTCGAGCGCATCGAAAAGATCGCCCGCGCCAAGGACCCGCGCGTCGTGCAGGTGATGGCCGGCCTGGCCGGCGAGTACGACGTCGTGCTCGTCGTGCGCAGCGACGGCGTGCTGGCGGCCGACATCCGTCCGCTCGTGCGCGTGTCCGTCACCGTCATCGCCGAGCAGAACGGCCGGCGCGAGATGGGCTCGTCGGGCGGCGGCGGCCGTTACGACTACGGTTATTTCAGCGACGAGTTGCTGGAAAAATACGCGAGCGAAGCCGTGCAGGCCGCGCTCGTGAACCTGGAAGCGCGCCCGGCCCCGGCCGGTCCGATGACCATCGTGCTCGGCCCGGGCTGGCCCGGCGTGCTGCTGCACGAAGCGGTCGGCCACGGCCTAGAAGGCGACTTCAACCGCAAGGGCTCGTCCGCGTATGCCGGCATGATCGGCCAGCGCGTCGCGGCCAAGGGCGTGACCGTCGTCGACGACGGCACCCTGCAGGACCGCCGCGGTTCGCTGAACATGGACGACGAGGGCAACCCGACCCAGTGCACGACCTTGATCGAGGACGGCATCCTGAAGGGCTATATCCAGGACACGATGAACGCGCGCCTGATGAAGATGCCCGTCACGGGCAACGCGCGCCGCGAATCGTTCGCCCACCTGCCGATGCCGCGCATGACGAACACGTACATGCTGGCCGGCGACAAGGACCCGGCCGAGATCCTGGCCTCGGTCAAGAACGGCCTGTACGCGGTGAACTTCGGCGGCGGCCAGGTCGACATCACCAACGGCAAGTTCGTGTTCTCGGCCAGCGAAGCCTATATGATCGAAGACGGCAAGGTCACGTATCCGGTGAAGGGCGCGACCCTGATCGGCAACGGTCCGGACACGATGAACCGCATCTCGATGATCGGCAACGACATGCGCCTGGACTCGGGCGTGGGCGTGTGCGGCAAGGAAGGGCAGAGCGTGCCGGTGGGCGTCGGCCAGCCGACCTTGCGCATCGACGGTGTGACCGTCGGCGGCACGGCCTGACGGCCACCCGCAGCGATGGCCTGTGCCTTCGCCGCCACGACGCCCGCCCCGCGCGGGCGTTTGTTCATCTGCGCCGCTGCCGCGCTGCTGGCGCTGTCGCCCGCCGTGCCGACAAGGGCCTGGTGCCAGGCGCAGGGCGCGCGCGTCGACACCCGCTTCGGCCCGGTCGAGACGCAGGCCATTGCCGGCGACGGCACCGGTCCCGTCCGCACCGACATCCGTGTTCGCGGCGCGTCGCTCGGGCAGGTCGACGGCGATGCCGCCCTCGTCAAGCTGTCCGTGCACGACGCTGCCGACTATGTGCTCGTCGATGCCCAGCTTCCCGATCCGCAATGCCGCCACCGCTTCACCGTGCTGCAGGTCGGACCCGGAGACGACGCGACGATGTCGCAGCCGTTCGGCGATTGCCTGGTCGGGTTCGGCGCGCGCAGCGCGGGCGGCAAGCTGGTCGTCCAACTGGCGCAGGCGGGCGCGGCCCAGCCGCAAACAGACCCGGTCGTGCACGAGTTCGTGTGGATGCAGGACCGCATGAAGGAACTCACCAACGTCCTCACCCGTTGCGAGGCGGCGCAGACGACTGCCGTGTCCCGCTGGACACCGGTCGAGCCCGCCCAGGCGGCACGCGTCGTCACCGGCACCGGCCGCGCCTGGTTCCACACGGCGCCGCTGGACGAGTGCAAGCTCCCGTCGCTGTTCGTGATTCCGGGCGACGTGCTGACCGTGAGCCACGTCTACGGCGATTATGCCGACGTCACGTACCGCAACCCGCGCACGGGACGCGAGGCCGGCGGCTGGCTGCGGCTCGACCGCCTCGCAACCGGCACGCCCAAGCCCTGAGCCGGCCGCACGCCGACGCGGACGCCACCGAAGTCCACCCTGTGCCACACTGTCCTTGACCGGATCCACCCAGCGGAGGAGCAGACCATGGCCAACGATCAAGCACGACCGACGCCCGCACAGCCCCAGCAACCCGGCGCGCAGCCAGCCCAGCCGGTGCCGCCGCCGCCCGCGCAGGCGCAGCACGGCGCGAAGCCGCCGGAAGATTTCGACGGTCTCGAGGGCAAGAAACCGGACGAACTGACGCCGGAAGAATTGCGCCTCATGGCCGATACCATGCCCGGCGAAGGCCCCGGCGACTGATCGCGCCGGGCCGGCCGTCAGAACGAATAGCGCGCCCCCAACGTGAAATAGCGCCCGCGCGCGCCCTCGTAGTCGAGCGGGTTGTAGGCCTGCGCGCCATAGGTCAGCGGGTCGAGCGGCGCGACCTTGTCGAACAGGTTCTGGATCGAACCGAACAGTTCCCAGCGCTGCTGCGGTTTCCAGCGCACGACCAGGTCGACCGTCGTGAACGATGCCAGTTCGCAGCCGCTCGGGGCGTCGGCGCCATTGGCGAAGGTGACGGCGCAGCCGCTCGGATCGCCGCGGAAGAAACGGTTCTCCAGCACGCCGCGGTAGTTCACGTTGGCCGATACGCGCAGGTTGTCGCGGTCCCAGCCGAACCGCATGTTGACGCGGTCGGACGGCGTGCCCGCGCAGTTGGTGACGTCGCAGTTGCCGTGCGTGCCCGCGAATTCGCGCGAGGTGCCGTCCTGTTCCGTGCGCAGCCATTCGAAGATGTGCGTGTACTTGACGTCGAAGGTGGCATTGCCCCACGCGTTCGGGAGGCGGTGGTTGTAGCGGGCGTCGACGTCGAGCCCGCGCACCTTGCTCTGCGCGGAGTTGACGTAGCGCGTGAGCACGGCCGTGATCTGGCCCGGGTCGCCCGGGATGGCGCTCACGCTGCCGGGATCGCGCACGACGTGGCCGGCGGCGATGGCGGCGTCCACCTGCTCCTGGTTGATCTCGTCCATGCGCTTGATCTTCCAGTAGTCGACCGAGATGCTCGTGCGGGGCAGCGGGTCCCAGATGATGCCCAGCGTGTAGCTCTTCGAGTGTTCCGGCGACAGATTCGGGTTCGGCGACGTGATCAGGGCGATCGACGCCGGGTTGCAGCTGCTCGTCACGCCCAGCGCGCAGCGGACCGGGTCGGCCGCCGTCGAGTAGGCGGCCAGGCCGCCGACGCCGTTCTCGGCCGGGCTCGGCGCACGGAAGCCGCGCGCGAACGTGCCGCGCAGGGCGAAGGCGGGCACCGGCGTCCACTTGAGTCCGAACTTCGGCGTATAGGCGCTGCCGACGTCCGTGAAGTGGTCGTAGCGCAGCGCGGCCGACGCCTCGACGTTGAAGGGCAGCGGCGCCAATCCCTCGCCGTACAGGGCGAACACGTTGCGGGCGCCGGAATAGGCCGAATAGCCCAGGCCGATGATGTTGCCGCGCTCCGTGCCCGTGGTGGGCCGCAGTTCCGTCATCTCGTGGCGGAATTCGGTGCCGACGGCCAGCCCCAGGTTGCCGGCCAGGTAGGGAATGCCGCTGTATTCGCGCGTGGCCTTGAAGTCGATCTGGCCGACCTTGGTATTGGCCGCGTTGACGATGGTGGGCGACAGGGCGGCGTACAGCGCCGGCGAATTCAGGCCCGCGTTTTCGGCGATGCGCCAGACGGTGCCCGGCGGCAGCGCCGCATAGGCCGGGCTGTGCAGCGTTGCCGCCGTTATGTTGGCGATGGACGGGTCGAGCAGGGCGAAGGCGACGTCGCGCTGCAGGTAGCCGTTCTGCGTGTTGTTGACGTGGTTGTGCGAGAACAGCAGGGACGAGTCCCAGTCCCAGCCGAAATGCGTGCCCTTGGCGCCGCCGAGCCAGCGGAGGAAGTTGGAACCGATGTTCGACCGGCGCGGGCCGACGTCCGCCGCCAGGTAGCGGATGCGCGCGGCCGTGCCGAAGTATGGGTTGTCCGGGTGGGTGGCGCCGAGCTGGACGACGGCATTGTTGACGGGACCGCCCGGGAAGCCGACGGAGGCGCTGACCGAGGACGGCGTCGTTGAGGAATCCGTCTCGCTCGTGTACCAGTTGAACTCGCTGTACAGCTGGGTGGCCGGGGCCAGTTGATAGGTGCCGCGCAGGAAGAAGCTGAGGTTTTCCTGCTTCGGCTCGATCTGGTTGTAGAGCTGCGACGCGTCGATCACGCAACCGCCGCCGGGGTCGCCCTGCGGGTGGTTGGTGAAGTTGGAACAGGCCGCGCCGGGGAAGGTGCGCGTGAAACCTGGGCCGGCCAGGTTGCCCCGGTTGTAGTAGTTGGTGGGATCGGCGGGATTGCGCACGTTGCCGTTGATCGCGTTGCCGGCCGTGCCGGTGCCGGCCAGGATGGCGCCCGTGCCGCCCAGCGCCTGGTCGGCCGAATAGCCCCAGGGGCGCAGGTCGTTGCGGCCGATCCAGTCGCGGTCGGCGCGGTCGCGGTACCAGATCTCGTCGAATTTCTTGTACTCGATGCTGAACAGGACGTTGTAGCGGTCGGCGTCGAGGCTGCCGACGCCCTTGGTGAAGGCGACATTGGTGCGCTTGCCGTCCCAATCGCCGCTGAAGCCGCGCGAGAAACGCACCGTGTTGCCCTGGAAGTCGCGGCGCAGGATGATGTTGACGACGCCGGCGATGGCGTCCGAACCGTAGATGGCGGAGGCGCCGTCCTTCAGCACCTCGACGCGCTCGACGGCGTCGGTCGGGATCACGTTCAGGTCCGCGAACTGCTTCTGTCCGTCGTCCGCGAGGCCGTACGGCGCCATGCGGCGCCCGTTCAGCAGCACGAGCGTGGACGCCGCGCCCAGGCCGCGCAGCGAGATGCCGGAGGCGCCCGCGGCGAAGCCGTTGCCGAACGTGGTGGGCACGGAACCCTGGTTGTCGACGGCCAGGGTCTGCAGCAGTTCGGCCACGGTGGCCTTGCCGGAACGTTCGATGTCGGCGCGGTTGACGGTGATGACGGAGGACGCCGTCTCGGCCTCGGAGCGGCGGATGTTCGAGCCGGTGATCTCCACGCGCGGGACGGGCTTGGGCGCGGCTTCCTGGGCCAGCGCCGGCAGTGCCAGGATGGCCAGGCCGATGGCGCCCCCGCCCGCGAACAGGCGCCGGATCGTTCGGGATATTGTTGTTTCAGTCATGTCCAGACTCCATGTACGATGAGGGATGGTCGACCCGGTGTGCATGCGGCCGGGGCTCGTTGCGACTTTTGCATCTCTCACGGAGGGGCAACTGACATCTCTCAAGCGTGTCCGGCACAGCGGCACGGCATGTCTGGTTCACGCAACCGATCGCCTGTATAGGCAACCGTAACCGACAGATCACAGCGCAAATAAAGTCTTGCCAATAGCGACGCAATGTTGTTATAGTCAACCGACTACTTTGGGAAACCTCCATGCGCCACGCCGTTTTCTTTACCTTTCACTTTTGGTTTAGCCATTCCAGCCCAACGGCGGTGGAGTAGCGGCAGGTTCACGCAGTAACAGAACAGAGTCCGACACAGAATCCAAAAAGACCGCCGAGCTGGCGGTCTTTTTTTTTACGCCCCAGAATTTAACCAGATCAAGAACGGAGAACAGCAATGCCTCGCACCGACGACTTACGCATCCGCGAAATGAAGGAATTGACGCCGCCCTCGCACCTGATCCGCGAATTCCCGGTGACCGCGCAGGCGGAACAGACGGCGTCGCAGGCGCGCCTGGCGCTGCATCGCATCCTGCACGGCCAGGACGACCGCGTGATGGTCGTGATCGGCCCGTGCTCGATCCACGATCCCAAGGCCGCGATGGAATACGCGCGCCGCCTCGTCGAGCAGCGCGAGCGCTTCAAGGGCGAACTGGAAGTGGTCATGCGCGTCTACTTCGAGAAGCCGCGCACGACGGTCGGCTGGAAGGGCCTGATCAACGACCCGTACATGGACAACAGCTTCCGCATCAACGACGGCCTGCGCATGGCGCGCGAGCTGCTGCGCGACATCAACGAGCTGGGCCTGCCAGCCGGCACCGAATTCCTCGACGTGATCAGCCCGCAGTACATCGCCGACCTGATCAGCTGGGGCGCGATCGGCGCGCGCACGACGGAGTCGCAGGTGCACCGCGAGCTGGCGTCCGGCCTGTCGTGCCCCGTCGGCTTCAAGAACGGCACGGACGGCAATATCAAGATCGCGGCGGATGCGATCAAGGCGGCGTCGCAGCCGCACCACTTCCTGTCCGTGACGAAGGGGGGCCACTCGGCGATCGTGTCGACCGCGGGCAACGAGGACTGCCACATCATCCTGCGCGGCGGCAAGGCGCCGAACTATGACGCGGCCAGCGTCGAGGACGCCTGCAAGCAGCTCGCCGCCAACGGCCTCGCGAGCCGCCTGATGATCGACGCGTCGCACGCCAACAGCAGCAAGAACCCGCAGAACCAGGTGCCCGTGTGCGCCGACATCGGCGCCCAGATCGCGGCGGGCGATACGCGCATCGTCGGCGTGATGGTCGAGTCGCACCTCGTCGGCGGCCGCCAGGACCTGGTGCCGGGCAAGGAGCTGACGTACGGCCAGTCCGTCACGGACGGCTGCATCGACTGGGAAACGAGCGTGGCCGTGCTGGAAAACCTCGCCGCCAGCGTGCGTGCGCGTCGCCTGCGCGACGACGCTTGAACGCCGGCAAAATAAGTGCTTGCCAACAGGAAGTTGCCACCCCAGAATCGTATGTCCGGCACATCCCGGTACCTACATGAAGGAGTGGCATGGCTTCCGTCGACGGTGAAATCGTAGCCTGGGAACGCGCGGCCCAGGCGGCGCTGAAGGGCGCCAATCCACGCCTGGCGGCGCAGCTGTGGCAGCGCATCCTGGGACAGGTGCCGGCGCATGGCGCCGCGCTGCTCGGCATGGCGCAGTTGTACTACCGCGCGGGCAATCTGCCCGAGGCGCGCGCGCTGCTCGAGCGCCTCGTCGCAAACGACGGCCGCGACAAGCAGCAGTGGATCAACCTGGCCGTCGTTTGCATGGCCCAGCGCGACGAAGCGCGCGAGGAAGAGGCGATCCGGCGCGCGCTCGTGCTGGAGCCGACCGACCTCGTCGCCCTGATCCTGCGCGCCGCCTTGCTCACGCGCCAGGGCAAGCGCCACGCGGCCGCGCGCGCGCACGGTGCCGTCGCCGCCGTGGCGCCGCCGCTCGCGCAACTGGCGCCCGAGCTGCGCCCGGCCGTGCAGGAAGCGCTGGCCTATCGCGAACAATACGACACCGATTTCGGCCGCTTCCTCGACGACTACATGGCGCCGCTGCTGGGTGAGCTGCGCGGGGAGCGCGTGCAGCGGTTCACGGAATCGCTGGCCATCATGCTGGGCCGCAAGCGCCGCTACGAGCCGCAGCCCGCGCTGTTCCACTTCCAGGGCCTCGCGCCCATCACGTTTTTCGAACGCGCCGATTTCCCCTGGCTCGACGCCTTCGAGCGGGAGACGGATGCGATCCGCGCCGAATTCCTCGCCGCGCAGGCCGGCGCCGAAGGTTTTACCCCGTACATGCAGTACGGCGAGGACCAGCCGCTGCGCCAGTGGGCCGAGCTGAACAACTCGCTGCGCTGGAGCGCGTTCCACCTCGTCGAGGGCGGCAAGGTCAACGACGCGAACGCGCAGCGCTGCCCGCGCACGATGGCGCTGCTGGCCGGCGCGCCGCAGCCGGACCAGCCGGGCCGCACGCCCGTCGCGATGTTTTCCGTGCTCAAGCCGAAGACGCGCATCCCGCCGCACTGCGGCGTCAGCAACGTGCGCCTCGTGACGCACGTGCCGCTCGTCGTGCCGCCAGGGTGCGGTTTCCGCGTCGGCAACGACGTGCGCGCGTGGGAAGAGGGCAAGGCCTGGGTGTTCGACGACACCATCGAGCACGAGGCGTGGAACGACAGCGAGGCGCCGCGCGCGATCCTGATGTTCGACATCTGGCATCCGCACCTGACCGGCCCGGAGCGCGCGCTCGTGTCGGCGATGAGCGCCGGCATGAACGCGTTTTCGCAGGACGAAGGGAGCTTCGGACTGTAGGGTGGGCGGCCCTCCGCCCACGCGTGACGTTCGCGCCGTGTTGGCGTCCCAAATGAAAACCGCCGCCGGCTTCGCAGCCGGCGGCGGTTTTTTTACGGCTTCGGATCAGGCGATCAGAAGCGGTAGGTCAGGTTGGCGTAGATGAAGCGGCCGTACGAATCGTACACCTGCGGGAACGTGTTGCCGTTGCCGTAGGTGCCCGTCACCGAGCTCGACGAAGCGATCGGCGGATCCTTGTCCAGCAGGTTGTTGACGCCCAGGCTCAGGGCCAGCTTGCGGTTGAAGCGGTACACGCCGTTCAGGTCGAAGTAGCTGCGCGAAGCCAGGTACGCGTCGCGTTGCGTGTCCAGGTCGCCTTTCAGCTGCGGGTTCGAATCGAGCATGTCGTTCTTCAGGCGGTCGATGTAGCGCCAGGTGAGCGACATGTCGAAGTTGTACGGGCTCGACCAGGTCGTGCGCAGCTTGTGACGCCATTTCGGCGTCGGCGTGCCGCAGGTCGCGCCGTACAGGCCGGTGCAATCGTAGCTGCCCGTGCCCGGCAGGTTCTCCACGGTGTAGCTGTGCACATAGGTGCCGTTCAGCGTGAAGTCCAGGTTGCCGTAACCTTTCGGCAGGCGGGTGCGGTAGCTGGCGCCCACGTCCAGGCCTGAGGTGCCCTGCGAACCGATGTTCGTGGTGCCGGCTTCGACGTAGCCGGTCGGCAGCAGCCACAGCGAGCCCAGCGAGTCGCGGTGGATCATGTTGCAGTACAGCGGATTGCCGGACGCCAGGCACTGCGAGAACACGCTCTGGGCGTTGACGGCCTGGATCGCGTCCTTGATCTTCAGCTTGAACGCATCCAGCGTGATGGTCAGGTTCTTGATCGGATCGATCACGAGACCGACCGTGTACGTGTTGGCGGTTTCCGGCTTGACGTTCGGGTTGCCGCCGGTACGGCCGTTGTACTGGTTGGTCGAGTTCTCGGTCACCTGGCCGTACAGCGAAGCGGGCAGGCCCGTGTTGGCGCACTGGGCTTGCGTCGCCTTCGGATGCTCGCCGCCGCACGGGTCGTCGGTCGGACCGGCCAGCACCACGGCTTGCGGCGTGTACAGTTCATAGACGTTCGGTGCACGGACGGCACGCTGGGCCGAACCGCGCACGCGCAGCTGGTCGATCGGCTGCCAGTCGAGGCCCAGACCGAAGGTGTTGGTCTTGGCATCGGTGCTGTAGTTCGAACGGCGGTACGAACCCGAGAAGTCCATGTGCTTCGCGAACGGCTTGTTGTCCAGCAGCGGCAGCTTGAATTCGCCGTACGCTTCCTTCACGTTGTACGAACCCGCGACGGCCGGGGAGGCGCCGCCGGCACCGGACAGGTCGCCCGTCACGTTTTCGTAGTCGGGCTCGAACGACAGCTTCTCGACGCGCTGCTCGTAGCCGAACGACACGCCGGCACCGCTGTCGGCGGTCGGCAGCTTGATGCCGTAGCGGGTCAGGTCGGTGCCGAAGTTCATGCCGAACACGGATTGCTGCGTGAAGCCGCCGTTCGAGCCGGTGGCGTTCAGGTAGTCGAGCGCGGCCTGGGTGACGCCGCCCTGCTTGTACAGGTTGTACGGCACGCACGCCGTGTCCGAACCGTTGACGACGGAGCGGCACACGGCCTTGCCCGTGGTCGGATCGGCGACGACGTCCAGCGCGTTGGCGATCAGGCGGGTCGAGAAATAGCCGGTCGAGCGGTCGCTGTGGTTGACGCGCGCGAACTGGCCGAACACGTCATAGGACCAGTCGCCGATCATGCCCTTCACGCCCAGCACTTCGCGGAACGACGAGTCGGTGATGCTGTTCGAGCGCGGGCCGCCTTCGACGTTGCGCTTGCCGACGGAGACGGTGGTCGTGTCGCCCGGGTTGTTCAGGCCCAGCGCGGTACGCCAGGCAGAGTTCAGCAGCGGGTTCTCGTAGGCGATCGTCGCCTGCTGGCCGTAGAAGATGCCGCCCGGCGCGATCTGGGCGTCGGTCGTGTAGTTGTGGAAGCTGAATTCGCTGTAGATGCGCGCATTCTCGTTGACGTCGTAGTGCAGCATCGAGTTGATGTTGTACTCGTCCGACGGGCGCTGGAAGAAGTTCAGGGGGCCGAAGTTGTAGGCATCGGTGGCCGACACGTATTTGCGCGGATTGCCGTTCGCATCCGGCGTGTACTTGCCGACGCGCGGGATCGACGTACCCGAGCCCGAGCAGGCCATGCCCGGATCGGACGCGCCCAGCGAGCAGGCCGAGTAGTCGCGCTCCGATTGCAGCAGGGCGTCGGCGTGGTGGTGCGACACGAAGAATGTGGCGTTACCCTTGTTGTCCGCGAAGTTCGAGCCCATCAGGATGCTGAAGTCGTACTTCTTCGAGTCGAACGCGTGGTTGCCCGGCAGCGGGAAACCCTTCTCCTTGACGATGGACTGGATCTCGTCGTTGTGCTGGTGGTGGTTGGCGCCGGAGATGTTGGCTTCCAGTTCCACGCCTTCGTAGTTGTCCTTCAGGATGAAGTTGACGACGCCCGACACGGCGCCCGAGCCGTACACGGCGCCGGCGCCGCCGGTCAGCACGTCGACGCGTCGGATCAGTTCACTCGGGATCTGGTTCAGGTCGGCTGCGACGCTGAGCACGCTGCCGGAGGGCAGGCGCTTGCCGTTGACGAGCACCAGGGTACGCTGGGCGCCCATGCCGCGCAGGTCGACGGTCGCCGTGCCGCTGGCGCCGTTCGAGATGGCGGCACCCTGGGACGCGAACACCTGGGGCAGGTTGTTCAGCAGGTCTTCGGTATTGCGCACGCCATCGATCTTGATGTCCTTCGCGCTCAGGGTGGTGATGGGGCTGGAGCCCTCCGTGTTCAGCGACGGGATGCGCGAACCCGTCACTTCCACGCGCTGCATCGGCGCGGGTGCCGCGGCCGCGTTGCCGTCCTGTGCGTGAACGACGGACGCGCCGAGGGCCATGCCGCCGGCGAACATCAGGCGCACCGATCGAGATAAAACTTTTTCCGACATCATTTGTCTTGAGTCCCTTCTGAGCTGGGCCGGTGCGGACTACGCGCCGGCTCGCAGATCCTTGTTATTGATCTAGCCCTTCCTTGTGGGAAGGAATTTTATTTGCTACAAGACAATGAAATCATTGCTAAAAGACAAAGTCAACGAGAAAACATGCATATATGCAGCAATGTTGTAAATATCAAATAAAATTTTTTGCTCAACAAAATTTAGTGGTTATCGTTTCGCAGGAAATGTTGTATTCAGTTTTTTATTTGGACTTTAGTTGATGCGTAATTACAACATTCTGCACCAACTTTGTGCAGCTACGCACCATAAAAACGCATGAATGTAAGTGCTTACTACAGGATCGGTCTTTCCTTAACGGCCTATCCGGAAAATCCGGCACCATCACACGTCGATTTGGTTATAGCCGTGCGACATTTTTTCTCGGCCGGGGCGACGCAATCTGGTCTATAGTTCCGAACGCGTTCGATGAATCACCCGGGAATCCCGATGTTTGCTTATATCCTGCGGCGCCTGTGGCAGATGCTGCCCACGATGGCCGGCGTCGTCGTGCTGGTGTTCGTGCTGTTCAACTGGGTCGGCGGCGACCCGTCCTATCTGTTGGCGGGCAAGATGGCCGACGCCCACGCCATCGCGAACATCCGCGCCCAGTTGGGACTCGACGCGCCCTGGTACGTCCAGCTCGGCATCTTCGTGAAGCAGATCCTGACGTTCGACTTCGGCAATGCCTGGGCGACCGGCGAGCCCGTGTCGCACATCATCAAGACGCGCCTGAGACCGTCGCTGACGGTGCTCGTGCCGCTGACGGTGCTGGAAACGTCCATCGGCATCGCGCTGGCCCTCGCCATCGCGTTCGTGCGCGGCTCGCTGACGGACCGGCTCGTGATGGTGGCGTGCACGGTGGGCATGTCGATCTCGATCCTTGTCTACATCATCGTGTTCCAGTACGGCCTTGCCTATAAACTGGGGCTGTTCCCCGTGCAGGGCTGGGGCGAGCACTTTACGGAAAACCTGTTGCGCTACGCTACCTTGCCGATCCTGATCGGCCTGGCCGTGTCGCTGGCGCCGACCCTGCGCCTGTTCCGCAGCTTCGTGCTGGACGAGGTCGGGCAGGATTACGTGCGCACCGCGCGCGCGAAAGGCCTGCCGGAGCGCCGCATCGTCTGGGTCCACGTGCTGCGCAACGCCGCCATCCCCATCATCACCTACGTCATGGCCAACCTGCCGGCCCTGTTGATCGGCGCGTTCCTGCTCGAGCGCTTCTTCGGCATCCCGGGCATCGGGCGCGAAGTGATCCTCGCCGTCGAGCGCAGCGACTTCCCCGTGATCAAGGCGATTACGGTCTACGTCGCCGCCGCCACGATGGTGTTCAACCTGCTGGCGGACCTGATGTACCAGGCCGTCGACCCGCGCGTGCAGCTCAAATGACGGGGCGCGAGTCGATGCGCCCGGCAACCTCTCCCGGTGCGTGGACCCTGGCGTGGCGCCGCCTGCGCGCGGACCGCGTGGCGATGGCGTCGCTGGCCGTCGTGTGCCTGTTCCTGCTGTCCGTGGTGCTGTCCGCGACGGGACTCGTCGCCGCCGATTGGGAAGACGAAGTCGCCGTCAACTACGCGCCGCCGACCTTCGTCGGTCCCGACCCGGCCTTGGCCGCGCTGGCGGCGCCGCAACGCCCCGTGCCGCCGAACGCCTTCGATCCGCTGGCGGACGACATCGCGGACCTGCGGGCGCAGCTGGCCCGACAACAGCACGCCGCGCATGCTGCCAAGCGCACGACCTTGCCGTTCGGCGCCGACAAATGGGGCCACGACATCATCAAGAAGACGATCAAGGGCGGGCAGACGTCGATCGTCGTGGGCCTCGTTGCCGCGTTCGTCGCCGTCGCGTTGGGCACGCTGTTCGGCGCCCTGTCCGGCTTCTACGGCGGGCTGGTCGACGACCTGTTCAACTGGTTCTACAGCGTGTTCACGTCGATTCCGGCGATCCTCATGATCCTCACCGTGGCCGCCGTGCTGCAGACGAGGGGCGTGCTGACGATCGTGCTGATCCTCGGCCTCACCGGCTGGACGGGGCCGTACCGCCTGATGCGCGCCGAGTACATCAAGCACAAGGCGCGCGAGTACGTGATGGCGGCCGACGCCATCGGCGCCTCGAGCTGGCGCAAGATGTTCGTGCATATCTTTCCGAACGTGTCGCACGTGGCGCTCGTGCAGATGTCGATCCTCGTCGTCGGCTTCATCAAGGCCGAAGTGATCCTGTCCTTTCTCGGCTTCGGCGTGCCGGTGGGCGTCGTCTCGTGGGGCAGCATGCTGAACGAGGCGCAGAATGAACTCATCCTCGGCAAGTGGTGGCAGCTGACGGCCGCCGCCACCGCCATGGCCCTGCTCGTGACGGCGTTCTCGCTGTTCGCCGACGCGCTGCGCGACGCGCTGGATCCGAAACTGAAATGAACGACGCGAATCTGCTCGAGGTGCGCGACCTGCGCGTGTCCTTCAAGACCGATAAAAAGAACACGTCCGAGGCCGTGAAGGGCATCTCGTTCGGCCTGCCGCCGGACGCCACGGTCGCCCTCGTCGGCGAATCGGGCAGCGGCAAGTCCGTCAGCTCGCTCGCCGTGATGGGGCTGCTGCCGGCGGAGACGGCGATCATCCATCCCGGTTCGTCGATCCGGTTCGAGGGCCGCGAGCTGCTCGACCTGCCGCTTGCCGAGCGGCGCCGCCTGTGCGGCAAGGACATCGCGATGATCTTCCAGGAGCCGATGTCGTCGCTGAACCCGGTGTTCACGGTGGGCTTCCAGATCGGCGAGGTGCTGCGCCTGCACCTCGGCATGGACAAGCGGCAGGCGCGGGCGCGCACGCTCGAACTGCTGGAGGAAGTGGGCATTCCCGATCCGGCGCGCAAGATTGACGCCTATCCGAGCCAGATGTCGGGCGGCCAGCAGCAGCGCGTGATGATCGCCATGGCCATCGCGTGCGAACCGAAGCTCCTGATCGCGGACGAGCCGACGACGGCGCTGGACGTGACGATCCAGAAGCAGATCATGGAACTGATCGCGGCCCTGCAGAAGCGGCGCCGCATGGCCGTGCTGTTCATCACGCACGACCTGGGCCTCGTGGGCGAGATCGCGGACCGCGTGATCGTCATGCGCCACGGCGAGGTGCGGGAGGAGGGCGCGGCCGCGCAGGTGCTGGGCGCGCCGCGCGACGCCTACACGCGCGCGCTGCTGCACTGCCGTCCGCCGCTGGATGCGCGGCCCGTGCGGCTGCCCGTGATCGACGATTACCTGAGCGGCCGCGCGCAGCCGGACGACGTGCTGCCGCAGCGCGCGCGCGGCTATGCGCCGGACGACGAGAACATCCTCGTCGTGCAAGGCCTCGCCAAGAGTTTTCACGTGCGCGAAGGCCTGTTCGGCAAGCGCGAATTCAAGGCCGTGAAGGACGTCTCGTTCACGCTCCCGCGCGGCAAGACGCTGGGCGTCGTGGGCGAATCGGGATCGGGCAAGACCACGGTCGGCCTCACCTTGCTGCGCCTGCACCGCGCGACGGGCGGCAGCGCCCTGTTCGACGGCCGCGACCTCGTGGCGATGAGCGACGCCGACTTCCAGCCGTACAAGCGGCGCATCCAGATCGTGTTCCAGAATCCGTACGCGTCGCTGAACCCGCGCTTCACCGTCGGCCAGATCCTGCTGGAGCCGATGCGCATCCACCGCATCGGCGCAAACGATGTGGAGCGCACGGAACATGCGCGCTACCTGCTGGCGCGGGTCGGTCTGCCGGAGCACGCGTTCGACCGCTACCCGCACGAATTCTCCGGCGGCCAGCGCCAGCGCATCGCCATCGCGCGCTGCCTGACGATGAAGCCGGAGATCCTCGTGTGCGACGAATCCGTGTCGGCGCTCGACGTGTCGGTGCAGGCCCAGGTGCTGAACCTGCTGCAGGACCTGCAGGACGAGTACAAGATGAGCTACATCTTCATCTCGCACGATCTGTCGGTCGTGAAATACATCTCCGACCGCGTGATGGTGATGCACCACGGCAGCGTCGTCGAACTGGCCGACGCGGACGAGCTCTATCGCAATCCACAGCATCCCTACACCCGCCAACTGCTGGCCGCGATCCCCCGCGCCTGAAAATTCAGGGTCAGAAAATTCGGGGTCAGAGCATTTTTCCGCCCAAATTCGGGGTCAGAGCACTTTTCGGAGCAATGGTTTTTAGAGAAGGTTGGTTGCATCGCTCGGACCAACGCCCAGCCGGCATTGCCATTTGCGAGCCCTTTTTTGGTTTCATGCAATTGTTCAAAAAAGTGCTCTGACCCCGAATTTGGAAATAAAAATGCTCTGACCCCGAGTTTTCTGACCCCGAATTTTGCGTTGCCGCTTTCGCCACGCCGGGGCCTGTTTTCCGCTACCATACGGGGATGACTCAGCTTTCGCACCTGATACACGTCTATGGCGTCCTGATCGTGTTCGGCACCGTCCTGCTCGAACAGATCGGGCTGCCGATTCCGGCGTTTCCGGTGCTGATCATCGCGGGCGCGCTGGCCGTCAACGGCGGTGCGAACTGGCCCCTGTACCTGGTCGTGTCCGTGGTGGCTTGCCTGATCAGCGACTACTTCTGGTTCCGCGCCGGCCGCTATTACGGCAAGCGCATCCTGCGGCTGTTGTGCAAGATTTCGCTGTCGCCCGATTCCTGCGTGAGCCAGACCGAAGACAATTTCAGCCGCTGGGGCGCGAAATCCCTCGTCGTCGCCAAGTTCATTCCGGGCTTTAACACGATCGCGCCGCCGTTGGCCGGCGCCATGGGCACGACGACGCCGCGCTTCGTCTGGCTGTCCATCGCCGGCGGCCTGCTGTGGAGCGGCGTCGGCATGGGCCTCGGCGCCTGGTTCCACGGCAGCGTGGACGACGTCATCGCCTGGTTCGAGACCCTCGGCAGCACCGCGCTGATGGTCGTCGGCGTCCTGCTCGCTTTGTTCGTGGCGTTCAAATACATCGAGCGCAAGCGCAATCTGGGCGCGACCGACTTGCCGCGCATCACGATGGACGAGCTCAAGGACTTGCTGGAAGCGGGGCACGACCCGCTGATCGTCGACGCCCGCGGCGTCACCGCGCGCCAGCTGGAAGAGGGCATTCCGGGCGCGCTGGTGTATGGCGACGCCGAACCGGAACGCCTGATGGCGGCGCTCGACAAGAACCGCCACATCGTCATCTACTGCTCCTGCCCGAACGACGTCACCGCGGCCCAGGTGGCCAAGACCTTCCTCGAGAACGGCTTCCACCGCGCCCGCCCGCTGCGCGGCGGCCTGGACGCCTGGAACGATTACTGCGCCGCCGGCCGCGCCGACGTCCGGCTCAAGCCGAAGATCGGCTGAGCGGTCCGGCCCGCTTCCCGTTTCCACTCCGCTTCGATCGCGCGGCGCCGGGACCGGTGTTTCCGCAGATTTCATCGTTGGTAGCTTGACTACTCAATAGCCGCACCAAGTTTTACGCCGATTCCCCAGGATATGGGGTTGGATGTACCTAAACTACAATAAATGCTTGCGCTGCAGCCAAGAAATCCTTAAAGTTGAGGAATCCGTTTCTTAGGCCTGCCATGATCGTTTCGCCCGTTGCCATCATCGATTCGTCCACCGAACCGCGCCTGGACAGCGCGCGCCACGCGAGCCCGCGCCTGTTGGCCGATATCGGCGGCACCAATGCGCGTTTTGCGCTGGAGACGGGGCCCGGCCGGATCGAGGCGATCGAAGTCCTGTCCTGCGCCGCCCACGCGACCCTCGCCGACGCCCTGCGCGCCTATCTGGCGCTGCCGGCCGTGGCGGTTGCCGGTGGCGTGCGCCATGCGGCGATCGCGATCGCGAATCCCATCGTCGGCGATTTCGTGCGCATGACCAATCACCACTGGGAATTCTCGATCGAGGCGCTGCGGCGCGAATGCGGGTTCGACGAACTGGCCGTCGTCAACGATTTCTACGCGCTGGCCATGGCGCTGCCGCACTTGAGCGATGCCGAAAAATGCCAGGTCGGCGCCGGTGCTCCGGTTGCCGGAACGCCGATCGCCCTCCTCGGCGCGGGCACGGGCCTGGGTGTGTCCGGCCTCGTGCCGGCCGAGAACCTCCCCGGCGGCGCAAAGCCGGTCTGGACCGCGCTGCGCAGCGAAGGCGGCCATGTGACGTTTTCTCCGGCCAACGAGACGGAAGTCGCGATCCTGCAATTCGCCTGGCGCGAATTCGAGCACGTGTCGGCCGAGCGCTTCCTGTCCGGATCCGGTCTGGAACTGATTTACCGCGCACTGGCGCACCACCGCGGCGTGGCCGCAGTGGCGCTGGACGCACCCGAGATCACGCGCCGCGGCCTGGCGGGCGGCTGCGCGCTGTGCGCCGAGGTCATCGACGTGTTCTGCGGCATGCTGGGCACCATCGCGGGCAATCTGGCGGTGACCCTGGGTGCCCAGGGCGGCGTCTACATCGGCGGCGGCATCGTCCCGCGCCTGGGCGAGCGCTTCGCGGCCTCGTGCTTCCGCGCCCGCTTCGAGCGGAAGGGCCGTTTCGTCGGCTACCTGACGCAGGTGCCGACGTATGTGATCACGGCCGAGTACCCCGCTTTCGTGGGGGTCTCCGCGATCCTGGCGGACCGTTTGAGCGTGTGATTCCCGTCACGGCGGCGTCGACTGAGCACGCCGTCCGCCGCGTTGCGCAGCGCGGCATGCCTTTTCGCGCTTTTATCGGGTACAATGAACGGCAGTTGGAAGAAACGATGTCGTTCGCTTAACCCGGCGCCAGGAGCCTCGCCTCCAGAGCCCAGTCTCCCGATGGTACCGGCAGCCCCGTTTCTCTTGAAAATCAACCGTTTGCGGCCCACTTGCCGGTGGACCGCCCCGTGGCAGGGCACAGCCCCCCGCGGTATCCCGCCCGGTATTCCAAGCCGGGTTACGGAACCCCGTTTCAAAGCGTGAAGTCTCAACCTGGCGGCCGTGCGGCCGGTCGCGTTGAACGGGTTATGTTTGATGGTTCTTAGCATCCAGAGTTGTACACTCCGCTGACGACATCGTGATGAACAATGATGAGGCCAAGAAGGTCCTCGAGACCGCCTTGCTGTGCGCGCGCGAGCCGATGACGATCCACGCCATGAAGAAGCTGTTCGTCGACGTGGGCAAGGACGGCGAGCCGCTCGGCGCCGGCGTCGGGTCGGATACGATCAAGATCCTGCTCGAGGAATTGCGCCAGGATTGGCAGGATCGCGGCATCGAGATCGTCAGCCTGGCGTCGGGCTGGCGCTTCCAGAGCCGCCCGGAAATGAAGCCTTACCTGGACCGGATCGCGCCGGAAAAACCGCCGAAATATTCGCGCGCGACGCTGGAAACGCTGGCGATCATCGCCTATCGCCAGCCGGTGACGCGCGGCGACATCGAGGAAATCCGCGGCGTGGCCGTGAATTCGCAGACGATCAAGATGCTGGAAGACCGCGGCTGGATCGACGTGGTCGGCCACCGCGAAGTGCCCGGGCGTCCTGCGCTGCTGGGAACGACGAAGCAGTTTCTCGACGACCTGGGACTGGCCGCGCTGTCCCAGCTGCCGCCGTTGCAGCAGGTGGCCGACATCGGCGCCGGGCGCAGCCTGGAAGCGCTCGAAGCGGCCCTGCAACAATTTGACGACACTTCACCCGTTGAAGTCCCGATACACGACCCCGCGCCCGCGTCCAACGATTGATCGTCGCGCAAGGTCAGAAAAACCAAGAAACGAATGATGAATCCAACTGACATGAACGAGACGACCCCTGCCGAGGCAGGTCTGGAGACGGCCGCCAAGCCCAAGCGTCGCACCAAGCCGAAGGCGGAGGCACAGCCCGCGCCCGAGGCCGCGCAGCCGGACACCGAGGCGAAACCGAAGCGCACGCGCAAGACCGCGGCCCAGAAGGCGGCCGAGGCGGTCGAGGCCGGCGCGCCCGCCACCGCCGCGCCCGCTGCCGAAAGCCCGGCCGCCGCGCCCGCGCCGCGCAAGCCGCGCACCCGCAAGCCCGCCGTCGCCGAAGCGGCACCGGCGGCGGCCGAACCGGCTCCGGCTGCTTCGGCTGCTCCCGCGCCTGCGCCCGTCGAGTCCGCGCCTGCCGCGGCCGCGCAGCCGGACGACGGCGCCGGCAACCAGCGCAAGCCGCGCGGCCCGCGCCAGATGCGCGAACAGCGCCAGCAGCGCGACGCCCGCCAGCCGGCCCGCACCGACGCCGAAGCCGCCGCCCCGGCGGCCGACGCAGCCGCAGCCGACGCCGCGCCGCCGGAAGGCGGCCGCAACGAGCAGCGCCGCGGCAAGCAGAAAAGGAAAGGCCAGCAGCGCGGCCAGCAGGCGCAGGGCCAGAACGGCCAGCAGCAAGGTGGCCAGCAGCAAGGTGGCCAGCCGCAGGGCGGCCAGCAGCAACAGGGCCAGAGGCAGCAGCCGGGCAAGAACAAGAACGCCAAGCACAATGCCAAGCCGGCCAAGGGCGGCAAGGGCAACGGCAACGATGCCGATGCCGTGTTCTCGTTCGTCACGTCGGACGCGTTCGACGCCAACGACGGCGGCCGCGGCCAGTCCCAGCCCGCCAAGGCGCGCCGCGACCTGACGGCCGAGGACGACGCGCCGAAGCTGCACAAGGTGCTGGCCGAAGCCGGCCTGGGATCGCGCCGCGACATGGAAGAATTGATCATCGCCGGCCGCGTGTCGGTGAACGGCGAGCCGGCCCACATCGGCCAGCGCATCCTGCCGACGGACGCCGTGCGCATCAACGGCAAGCTGCTGCAGCGGCGCGTGTCCAACAAGCCGCCGCGCGTGCTGGTGTACCACAAGCCGGCCGGCGAAATCGTCAGCGCGGACGATCCGGAAGGCCGTCCGTCCGTGTTCGACCGCCTGCCGACCATGAAGACCGGCAAGTGGCTGGCCGTGGGCCGCCTCGACTTCAACACCGAGGGCCTGCTGCTGTTCACGAATTCCGGCGACCTGGCGAACCGCCTCATGCACCCGCGCTACAACATCGACCGCGAATACGCCGTGCGCACGCTGGGCGAGCTGGAAGAGGGCATGCGCCAGAAGCTGCTGGCCGGCGTCGACCTCGACGACGGCAAGGCATCGTTCACGAAGATCGTGGACGGCGGCGGCGAAGGCGTCAACCGCTGGTATCGCGTCGTGATCGGCGAAGGCCGCAACCGCGAGGTGCGCCGCATGTTCGAGGCCGTCGGCCTGACCGTCTCGCGCCTGATCCGCACCCGCTACGGCGCCATGACCCTGCCGTCCGGCCTCAAGCGCGGACGCTGGGAAGAGCTGGAAGAAAACGACGTGCGCCACTTCCTCGACGCCTTCGGCATCGAAAAGAAGGGCGGCAACAGCAATGGCAACAGCAACGGCGCCGGCAAGGGCCAGGCCAAGGGCCAGGGCGGCAAGGATCGCGGCGGCAACAAGGCGGACGATCACCGCTCCAACGGCAACCGCATCGATCGCGCGGACGCCAACCGCAACGTCGATCCGTTCGGCCCGCCCGTGGTCCGCGTCGGCACCGGCCGCGAAGACCTCGGCATCCTGGGTGGACGTGCCGGCGCCGGCCAGGGCGGCCAGGGCGGGCGCGCGGGCGGCGGCGGTGGCCAGGCGCGCGGCAACCAGGCGCGCGGCGGCCAGGGTCGGGGCGGCAACAACAAGGGACCGCGCCAGCCGGACCCGTTGCAGACGACGTTCGGCTTCGGCGGCACCGGCCAGAGCCGCCGCAGCCAGGGCCCGCGCGTGGCCGACCACGGCATGCCGCGGCGCGGCCGCCGCGGTTGATCGAACGCCGGCGGTGCTTGGTGGGCACGGGGTGCCCACCCTACTGCATCGGCAAATCGTAGGGTGGACACCCCGTGCCCACCTTGAAGCCGCACCACGCAGTGCAACAAGCGTCATGCCGCGCGAAAATGGACCGTCCGCAGCGCCGGGTTGACCAAAAGAGTAGACTGTTGCATAGCTGTTCATTTTGCAGTGCGGCGATTGCGGCCGACCCTGTATCGGGTTATAATGCGTGTCCTAACCCGAGTGCTTCCCAATATTGTTTTGGCGAACAAGCTCCAGTTGGGAATACAAAGATGGGCAGTTGCCCATTTTTTTTTTGTTGAATCGTTTTGAGGGTCCGGCACCGGACCGTGGAGAAACTTGTGCAGTTGTTTGATTTGATTGCCACGACGGTCGGCGGACTGGGTTACGAACTCGTCGACGTCGAGCGGGCCGAGCGAGGCATCCTGCGCGTGTTTATCGACTTCCCGGCGGCAGTGGCGGACGAAAAGGGACCGATCTCGGTCGAGGATTGCGCCACGGTGAGCCACCAGCTGTCGCACGTGTTGACGGTCGAAAACGTCGACTACGAGCGCCTGGAAGTGTCGTCGCCCGGACTGGATCGTCCGGTGCGCACCCTGGCCGACTTCGAACGCTTTGCCGGCAGCGAATGCACGGTCAAGCTGCGCGTCGCGATGCCCGGCACCGCGAACCGCAAGACCTATACGGGCATCCTGCATGCCCCGCAGGGCGAAACGATCGGGTTGGAATTTGAAAGCAAGGACGGACCGGCGTTGCTGGAATTTACGCTGGCCGAACTGGACAAGGCACGCCTGGTGCCAAAGGTGGATTTTAGGAGTCGCAAAGCATGAGTCGCGAAATTTTGTTATTGGTTGATGCGCTCGCGCGCGAAAAGAACGTCGATAAGGAAGTGGTCTTCGGGGCGCTCGAGTTCGCCCTGGCGCAAGCTACGAAAAAGCGCTACGAAGGCGAGGTCGACATTCGCGTGTCCATCGACCGCGACACTGGCGAATTCGAAACGTTCCGCCGCTGGCACGTCGTGCCGGACGAAGCTGGTCTGCAACTGCCCGACCAGGAAATCCTGCACTTCGAAGCAAAGGAGCAGATTCCCGACATCGAGGTGGACGAATACATCGAAGAACCGATCGAGTCGGTCGAGTTCGGCCGCCGCTTCGCCCAGGACACCAAGCAGGTCGTGCTGCAGCGCGTGCGCGACGCCGAGCGCGAGCAGATCCTGCAGGACTTCCTCGAGCGCGGCGACGCCCTCGTCACCGGCACCATCAAGCGCATGGAACGCGGCGATGCGATCGTCGAATCGGGCAAGATCGAGGCGCGCCTGCCGCGCGACCAGATGATCCCGAAGGAAAACCTGCGCATCGGCGACCGCGTCCGCGCCTACATCCTGCGCGTGGACCGCAATATGCGCGGCCCGCAGGTGATCCTGTCGCGCACGGCACCGGAATTCATCATGAAGCTGTTCGAACTCGAAGTGCCGGAGATCGAGCAGGGTCTCCTGCAGATCAAGTCGGCCGCCCGCGATCCGGGCGTGCGCGCGAAGATCGCTGTCTTTACCGCGGACAAGCGCATCGACCCGATCGGCACCTGCGTCGGCATGCGCGGTTCGCGCGTGCAGGCCGTGACCGGCGAGCTGGGCGGCGAGCGCGTGGACATCGTGCTGTGGTCGGAAGATCCGGCCCAGTTCGTGATCGGCGCGCTGGCCCCGGCCAACGTCTCGTCGATCATGGTGGATGAAGAGAAGCACGCGATGGACGTCGTCGTCGACGAGGAAAACCTGGCGATCGCGATCGGCCGTTCGGGCCAGAACGTACGCCTGGCGTCCGAGCTGACCGGCTGGAAGATCAACATCATGACGGCCGAGGAATCGGCCAACAAGGCTGCCCAGGAAACCGCCGCCGTGCGCGCGCTGTTCATGGAAAAGCTGGATGTGGACGAGGAAGTGGCGGGCATCCTGGTCGAGGAAGGCTTCTCGAGCCTTGAAGAAGTCGCATACGTGCCCATCTCCGAAATGCTGGAGATCGAATCGTTCGACGAGGACACCGTCAACGAACTGCGCACCCGCGCACGCGACGCGCTGGTGACCGAAGCGATCGCTTCCGAAGAAGGTCTCGAGGGTATGGACGAGGCGCTGGTCAACCTGGACGGGATGGACCGCACCACCGCCGGCAAGCTGGGTCTGGCCGGCATCAAGACCCTGGAGCAATTCGCGGGCCTGGCTTACGACGAGTTCAGTGCCATCCTGGCGCTGCCGACCGAGCGCGCCCGTGAACTGATCAAGAATGAATTTAATGATGTGACCGACGATGAGATGAAACTGGTCGACGCCAAGTACGACGACCGGGCCAAGGCCCTGCAGGCGAAAGCCTGGAGCCAGGTAGAAACGGCCAAGGCATAAATGAAGTGCACAGACCGGAGCGCAAGCCTTCCGGTCTTCGTGCTTTATTAAGCAAGCAAATTTCTTTATCATCTCGCGACACATAGAAAAGAGGACTGAATGGCGAGTAACAACGTAGCCCAATTTGCCACCGAACTGAAGATGCCTGCAGATTTGCTGCTGACGCAGCTGCGTTCTGCCGGCGTCGAGAAAAGTTCGACGTCAGATCCCTTGTCCAAGGATGATAAGGATAAGCTGCTGAACCATCTGCGCCGTACCCACGGCGCCGCCGACCAGGGCGAAAAGAAGAAGATCACGGTAACCCGCAAGGAAACTTCCGAGATCAAGCAGGCTGACGCCAGCGGCAAATCGCGCACGATCCAGGTCGAAGTGCGCAAGAAGCGCACCTTCGTGCAGCGTGACGACCTCGTCACGCCGAAAGCGGCTGCCCAGCAGGCGCCGGTCGTCGACGCCGCCGAGCAGGCGCGTCGCGAGGAAGACGCACGCCGCCAGGCCGAGCTGATCGCGCGCCAGGAAGCGGAACTGCGCGAGAAGCAGGAACGCCTGGCCAAGCTCGAATCCGAGAAGGCCGCACAGGCCAAGGCGGCGGAAGAACAAGCCAAGCGCGACGCCGAAGAGCGCGCCAAGCGTGAAGCGGCGGAAGCCGCCGAAGCGGCCGCGAACAAGGCGGCGGCAGCCGCCCAGGCATCGGCCGGCACCGCCGGCGCCGCCGACGAGGCCAAGCGCGCCGCGGCGGACGAAGCCAAGCGGCTTGCTGCCGAGGAATCCAAGCGCCGTGCCGAGGAAGCCGCCAAGGAAGCGGCCGAACGCGCCGCCGCCACCGAGCGTGCGCGCAAGGCCGTCGCCGACGAGGTGGCCCAGATCAAGGCCATGATGGCCCAGCCGCGCCGCGTGATCAAGGCGCCGGAACCGGCCCCGGCCAAGCCGAAGGCCGCCGAGCCGAGCACCCTGCACAAGCCGGCGACGGCAGCGAAACCGGCGGAAGCCAAGCCGGCCGACGGCGCCCGCGCCAAGCCGGGCGACAAGAAGTCGATCAAGTCGGCCAATGTGGCATCGACCTGGTCCGACGACAAGAAGCGCGGCGGTCCGAGCGGCGGCACGAAGGGTCGCGGCAACGCGGCGCCGACCGGCCGTGACGGCTGGCGTGCCGGCGGCGGCCGTGGCGGCCGTCGTGGCGGCCACGACGATCGCGAATCGAATTTCCAGGCCCCGACCGAAGCCATCGTGCGCGACGTGCACGTGCCGGAAACCATCACCGTGGCCGAACTGGCGCACAAGATGGCCGTCAAGGCATCGGAAGTCATCAAGCAGCTGATGAAGCTGGGCCAGATGTGCACCATCAACCAGGTGCTGGACCAGGAAACCGCGATGATCGTGGTCGAAGAGATGGGCCACAAGGCGCATGCCGCGGCCGTCGACGACCCGGAAGCGGTCCTGGCCGACCAGGGCGAACACCACGAGTTCGAATCGAAGCCGCGTGCGCCGGTCGTGACCGTCATGGGCCACGTCGACCACGGCAAGACCTCGCTGCTGGACTACATCCGCCGCGCGAAAGTGGCGGCGGGCGAGGCCGGCGGCATCACCCAGCACATCGGTGCGTACCACGTGGACACCCCGCGCGGCATGGTCACCTTCCTGGATACCCCGGGTCACGAGGCGTTCACGGCGATGCGTGCCCGCGGCGCCAAGGCTACCGACATCGTCATCCTCGTGGTGGCGGCGGACGACGGCGTGATGCCGCAGACGAAGGAAGCGATCGCCCACGCAAAAGCGGCCGGCGTGCCCCTCGTCGTGGCGATCAACAAGATCGACAAGCAGGGCGCCAACACCGACCGCGTGACGCAGGAACTGGTCGCGGAAGGCGTCGTGCCGGAAGAATACGGCGGCGATTCGCCGTTCGTCCCGGTGTCGGCCAAGACCGGCCAGGGCATCGACGACCTGCTGGAAAACGTGCTGCTGCAGGCCGAAGTGCTGGAACTGAAGGCGCCTAGCGAGTCGCCGGCGCGCGGCCTCGTCGTCGAGGCGCGCCTGGACAAGGGCCGCGGCCCGGTCGCGACGATCCTCGTGCAGTCGGGCACCCTGAAGCGCGGCGACGTCGTGCTGGCGGGTTCGTCGTTCGGCCGCGTCCGCGCGATGCTGGACGAGAACGGCAAGGCCGTGACCGAAGCCGGTCCGTCGATCCCGGTCGAGATCCAGGGCTTGACGGAAGTGCCGAGCGCGGGCGAGGAAGCGATGGTCATGGCGGACGAGCGCAAGGCGCGCGAGATCGCCCTGTTCCGTCAAGGCAAGTTCCGCGACGTGAAGCTGGCGAAACAGCAGGCGGCGAAGCTGGAAAACATGTTCGACCAGATGGCCGAGGGCGAAGTCAAGAACCTGCCGCTCATCATCAAGACGGACGTGCAGGGTTCGCAGGAAGCGCTGGTCGGCTCGCTGCAGAAGCTGTCGACGTCGGAAGTGCGCGTGCAGGTCGTGCACGCGGCCGTCGGCGGCATCACCGAGTCGGACGTCAACCTGGCGACCGCGTCGAAGGCAGTCATCATCGGCTTCAACGCCCGTGCCGACGCCCAGGCGCGCAAGCTGGCCGAGACGAACGGCGTCGACATCCGTTACTACAGCATCATTTACGATGCGATCGACGAGATCAAGACGGCGCTGTCGGGCATGCTGGCACCGGAGAAGCGCGAGCACGTCACGGGCCAGGTGGAAATCCGCCAGGTCATCCTCGTGTCGAAAGTCGGCGCGATCGCGGGCTGCCTCGTCACGGACGGCGTCGTCAAGCGTACCTCGTCGGTCCGCCTGCTGCGCAACAACATCGTCGTGTGGACGGGCGAGATCGACTCGCTCAAGCGCTTCAAGGACGACGTCAAGGAAGTGCGCGCCGGTCTGGAGTGCGGTCTGTCGCTGAAGAACTACAACGACATCCAGGTCGGCGACGTCCTGGAAGTGTTCGAAGTTCAGGAAGTGGCGCGTACGCTGTAATCGGACTCTCCGTCATTAGGAGTAGCATTGGGGCTGGCTGGCCTGCGCCGTGGCGCGGGCCGCTGGCCCCAAGTTTTTCATAAGCAGTCAATAACATGGCAAAACACAGCAAAAGCATTCCCCAGCGCGGCCTGCGCGTGGCCGACCAGATCCAGAAGGACTTGTCGGAACTGATCGCCTTCGAGCTGAAGGATCCGCGCGTCGGCATGGTCACCATCAGCGAAGTCAAGCTGACCCCGGACTACGCGCACGCGAAGGTCTATTTCACCTTGCTCAAGGACAGCCCGGAAGAGATCAAGCAGACGCTGGAAGGCCTGACGAAAGCGTCCGGCTACCTGCGCAACCTGCTCGGCAAGCGCCTGCACATCCACACGCTGCCGCAGCTGCATTTCATTCACGACACGTCCACCAGTCGCGGCCTTGCGCTGTCGGCGCTGATCGACCAGGCCAACGCGACGCGGGCGAAGGACGACGACGTCGAAGAAGACGCGGACTCCGAGTGAACGCACGACCGCCACGCAAGCCTCGCGACCTCGTCGACGGGGTGCTCCTCATCGACAAGCCGGTCGGCCTGTCGTCGAACGACGCGCTGATCAAGGCGAAGCGTGTCGTCAACGCGAAGAAGGCCGGCCACACGGGCACGCTGGACCCGTTCGCCACCGGCTTGCTGCCGCTGTGCTTCGGCGAGGCGACCAAGTTCTCGCAAGACCTGCTGGAAGCGGACAAGACGTACGACGCCGTCGTCCACCTGGGCGTCACGACGACGACGGGCGATACGGAAGGCGAGACCGTCGAGACGCGTCCGGTGGATGTGACGCCGGAGAAAATCGAGGCCGCGCTCGCCCGTTTCCGCGGCCCGATCATGCAGATCCCGCCCATGTACTCCGCGCTGAAGCGCGACGGCAAGGCGTTGTACGAATATGCGCGCGAAGGCATCGTGCTGGAGCGCGAGGCGCGTCCCGTGACGATTCACAAGCTCGAGATGCTCGCCTACGACGCGCCGATGCTCGCCATCCGCGTCACGTGCAGCAAGGGCACGTACGTGCGCGTGCTGGGCGAGGACATCGGCGCGGCGCTCGGCTGCGGCGCCCACCTGAACGCGCTGCGCCGCATCGGGGTCGGCGCGCTGACGGTCGACGGCATGGTCACCCTGGAACAGTTGCAGGCGCACGACAATCCGCTGTCGCTGCTGGCGCCGGTCGATGCGCTGCTGTCGAGCTTCCCGCGCGTCGACCTGACACCGGAATTGGCCGCCCGCTTCCTCAACGGCCAGAGGCTGGCGCTGAACCGCGAGCCCGTCACGTTGCCGGACGCGCAGGGCAGGGTGCGCGTGTATCACGACGACAAGCTGCTGGGCACGGCCATCCTGCAGGACTACGGCGTGCTGGCGCCGGAACGGCTGATCGCGCGGCCGCAGGCTTGAAAACGGCGGCCCCGTGCACACATGGGGCCCGTTCCCGCGTCATCGGCATTCAATATTTCACCGTTATGCTGGCTTTCTGCTCCGCTGCGCCGCAGCAGGGCCTGTAAGCATGCTATACTAGTGGGTTCTCGGAATGGGGCGCTTCGAGCTCATCCGTCCATCACGCAACATTTTCTGTTGAAAACGCATATGTCTAACACCAAACGCGCGATTCGTAATATCGCAATCATCGCCCACGTTGACCACGGCAAGACCACCCTGGTCGACCAGCTGCTGCGTCAATCCGGCACCTTCCGCGAAAACCAGGCCGTCGACACCCGCGTGATGGACTCGAACGATCTCGAGAAAGAACGCGGCATTACGATTCTGTCGAAGAACTGCGCGGTCGAGTACGAAGGCACCCACATCAACATCGTCGACACCCCGGGCCACGCCGACTTCGGCGGCGAGGTCGAGCGCGTGCTGTCGATGGTCGACTCCGTCCTGCTGCTCGTCGACGCGCAGGAAGGCCCGATGCCGCAGACCCGCTTCGTGACGCGCAAGGCGCTGGCCCTGGGCTTGAAGCCCATCGTCGTCGTCAACAAGATCGACCGTCCGGGCGCGCGCGCCGACTGGGCGATCAACCAGACGTTCGAACTGTTCGACAAGCTGGGCGCCAACGACGAGCAGCTGGACTTCCCGATCGTCTACGCGTCGGGCCTGAACGGCTACGCCGGCATGGACGAAAGCGTGCGCGGCGGCGACATGAAGCCGCTGTTCGACGCCATCCTGAAATACGTGCCGGTGCGTGACGACAATCCGGACGGTCCGCTGCAGATGCAGATCACGTCGCTGGACTACTCGTCGTACGTGGGCAAGATCGGCATCGGCCGCGTCAACCGCGGCCGCGTCAAGCCCGGCATGGACGTGCTGGTCGTGAACGGCCAGGACGACAAGAATCCGATCAAGGGCCGCATCAACCAGGTGCTGAACTTCAAAGGCCTGGAGCGCGTGCTGGTCGATGAAGCCGTCGCCGGCGACATCGTGCTGATCAACGGTATCGAAGACATCGGCATCGGCGTGACCGTGACCGCAGTGGATACCCCGGAAGCGCTGCCGATGCTGACCGTCGACGAGCCGACCCTGACGATGAACTTCATGGTCAACAACTCGCCGCTGGCCGGCCGCGAAGGCAAGTTCGTCACCAGCCGCCAGCTGCGCGATCGCCTCGACCGCGAACTGAAATCGAACGTGGCGCTGCGCGTCCTGCCGACTTCGGACGATACCGTGTTCGAAGTGTCGGGCCGTGGTGAGCTGCACCTGACCATCTTGCTGGAAAACATGCGCCGTGAAGGCTTCGAGCTGGCCGTGTCGCGCCCGCGCGTCGTGTTCAAGGAGATCGACGGCGTCAAGTGCGAGCCGTACGAAAACCTCACCGTCGACGTGGAAGAAGTCAACCAGGGCGGCGTGATGGAAGAACTGGGCCGCCGCCGTGGCGACCTGCAGAACATGGAATCGGACGGCAAAGGCCGTGTCCGTCTGGAATACCGCATCCCGGCCCGTGGCCTGATCGGTTTCCAGGGCGATTTCATGACGCTGACCCGCGGCACCGGCCTGATGAGCCACGTGTTCGACGCGTACTCTCCGGTCGACAACGGCAAGGGCGAACTGGCCGGCCGCCGCAACGGCGTGCTGATCTCGCAGGATGACGGCCAGGCCGTCGCCTACGCACTGTGGAAGCTGCAGGACCGCGGCCGCATGTTCGTCGAGCACAACACCCCGGTGTACGAAGGCATGATCATCGGCATCCACTCGCGCGACAACGACCTGGTCGTCAACCCGATCAAGGGCAAGCAGCTGACCAACGTGCGCGCGTCGGGCACCGACGAAGCCGTGCGCCTGGTGCCGCCGATCCAGATGTCGCTGGAATACGCCGTCGAGTTCATCGAGGACGACGAGCTGGTCGAGATCACGCCGAAGAGCATCCGCCTGCGCAAGCGTTTCCTGAAAGAACACGAGCGCAAGAAGGCCAGCCGCGAAGCCGCATAAGCGCTTTTCGCCGCACCGCAAAAACCCGCTGCCCGCAGCGGGTTTTTTTATGTCCGCGCGCCGGGCGGTGCCGAGGCCGGCTCGCCAAGCCATCGATTTGGCTCCGCGGACATGGCCGCCGGACTGCTGTTATTGGTTGGAAAGCATTAGCATTGTTTCCACTTAATTGTTAGCCGATTAAGTTCGAATCCGACCCATCACAACAATCCTGGAGACACCATGAAATTGCTGAAACAACTGGCCGTCGTTGCCGCCCTGTCCTCGATCGCTTCGTACGCATCGGCCCTGACCCCGATCGCCGATGCCGATCTGTCCAAGGTCTCGGGCCGTGACGGTGTGTCGATCGCCGCCGACCTGCATGTGAACATCGGCTCGTTCGTCTACACCGATACCGACACCGCGGGCGGTTCGGTGAGCTTCAACAACATCGCGATCACCGGTGCGATCGCCGCCACGATCGACATCATCAACAACGCCACGTTCCAGGCCGACGCCAGCGCAGCATCGGGCGCATCGAGCGTGCTGGGCGTGACGGGCGGTGCCGGCCTGGCTGCCTTCATGCCGGCTGGCGACGTCGTCAAGATCGCCATCCCGCAAGTCGACACCAACAAGAACCTGAGCATGTCGGTCGACTCGATCAAGATGGGCAACTCGAGCGCGTCGTACGGTTCGTTCGCCGCCAACGACATCAAGCTGCAGGGCACCACCGTCTACATCTGGGCGCACTGATCGCCGTAAGCGGCTGTCTCAGGAAGCCATCGATTTGGCTTCCTGGGCAAGGACAAAACGATGTGGTGTTTGTATCGGAAGTAATAACATAGTTTCCACTTAATTGACTTTCAATTAAGCCAAAAAGCGGTCCCGACGCTGCCGTCCCGACAGGCCACAAGCCGCAGAGGAAATGAGCGGACGCGCGGGGAAGCCCGAAAAGATTTCCGTCGATCACAATAAAACACTGGAGATACCATGAAACTGCTGAAACAATTGACCGTCGTTGCCGCCCTGTCCTCGATCGCTTCGTACGCTTCGGCCCTCACGCCGATCGGCGATACGGAACTGTCCAAGGTCTCGGGCCGTGACGGTGTGTCGATCGCCGCCGACCTGCATGTCAACATCGGTTCCTTCGTCTACACCGATACCGACACGGCAGGCGGTTCGGTGAGCTTCAACAACATCGCGATCACCGGTGCAATCGCCGCCACCATCGACATCATCAACAACGCCACGTTCCAGGCCGACGCCAGCGCAGCATCGGGCGCATCGAGCGTGCTGGGCGTGACGGGCGGTGCCGGCCTGGCTGCCTTCATGCCGGCTGGCGACGTCGTCAAGATCGCCATCCCGCAAGTCGACACCAACAAGAACCTGAGCATGTCGGTCGACTCGATCAAGATGGGCAACTCGAGCGCGTCGTACGGTTCGTTCGCCGCCAACGACATCAAGCTGCAAGGCACCACCGTCTACATCTGGGCGCACTAAGCATCACGGGTTGGGTGATGGACGGCCCGCGGGCTTGCCCCGGGCCGTTTTTTTGACCTTCGATTCCGGTTCGATCATGCGCACCACGCTCACCGCGTCCCTCCTGGCGCTCTCGCTGTTGCCTTGTACGGCATCCGCGCAGATGCGTCCCATGTCCGACAACGAACTGTCCAGGGTCAGCGGCCAGGGCCTGTTCACGGTCAGCAATTCCAGCTACAACGGTTTCGATTTCACCCGCATCGCCCTCGATGCGGACGTCACCCTGAATGCCAACCTGGCCAATATGCGCCTGGGCGAGTACACGTACGCGCCGCGCAACGGGACGGGCGCCGACCTCGACATCAGCGCACTGCAGTTCGGCCGCACCGACGCCACTGCCGCCCAGCGGCTCGTGCAGATCACCAATCCCTATTTCGAATTCGTCTATAAAAACACGGGCGTCGACAACCAGCGCGAGATGGTCGGCATGCGCCTCGGCTTCGACGGCATCGCGGGCGACATCGGCACGAAGATCGCGACATTGTCCGGCTCGATGCGCATCGACGCGGGCGCGGCAGGCATCATCGACAGCATGAACGACGCCGGCGGCGGCAAGCGCTGGGACGGCACCTGCACGGGCTGCACGCCGCTGTCCAGCGTGGGCGGCGTCACCGCGGGCGACGCCAACGGCCCGAGCCGCGATTTCTGGATCTCGATTCTCAAGACGCCCGTGCAATTCCAAGCCGCGTCCGGCATGCCCGCACTGACGGAAGCCCAGGCCGGCATCTGGCTGAACTGGCGCGACAAGCTGACCGCGCTGAACCTCACCGGCACCGTGCCGGTCAATAACGCGACGGGGCATTGATGCGCGCCGCGCTCGTCCTCGTGCTCTGCGTGCCGGGATTGGCCGGCGCCCTCGAGCCGCTGCCGGACAGCGCCCTCGCAAGGATCGCGGGCCGCGACGGCATGAGTTTCAACCTGTCGAATTTCGCCATGTCCGGCAACGCCGAAATGCGTTACACCACGCCCGGCGGCGACAGCATAGTCATCGGCAACGTGGCCGCCTCGCGCTCCGACAACACGGACGCGCCGTTCGCCGACCCCTACCGCCTGGACGTGGTCCCGGGCGGCACCGGCCGCGCCGACATGATCAACATCGCCTTCCCGCAGAATGCGGCCGGGCGCGAAGTCTGGCAGATCGCCTACGATTTCGGCGTGAACGCGAGCGGTTTCGACGTCAAGAACGGCAGCGTGATCCTCAAGGACCTCGTGTACTACGGCGGCGGCCTGCAGTGGACGACGCCGGTCGCCGGCGACGGCCTGGCGTTCGGCCTCGCCACGCACGTCGAGCTGGGCAGCCTGACCCTGGCGCCGAACGGACGCGACGCGACCAACGAAGCGATGGTGCTGTCGAACGTGAAGATCGGCGCCGCCACGGCGGACGGTTCCGCGCCGACGGCGCCGTGGCAGATCGCGGACGTGACGAGCCAGGCCGGCATCTTCAACGCGCGCACGGACGCGGCGGGCAACGCGACCCTGCACATCGGCGTCGGCTGGCCCGACGCCGGCCAGGCGGCGCCGAGCGGCACGCTGCAGATCGGGAACATCAGCTTCCGCAGCGACGCGGGCGCGAACATGGACCTGGGCAGTTCGCGCATCGGGTCCATCCAGTTGCAGTACCTCGACGTCAAGTTCCACCAATGACCATGCGCCTGCGCCTCCTCGCCATCCTGCTCCTTGCCTCCTTGTGCCGGGCGGCGTGGGCGGGGCCGCAGCCGCTCGACGACGACGAACTCGCGCAGGTGCGCGGCGCCGACGGCATCAGCTTCGCCATCCGCCTGCAACTGAACCGCCCGGGCGACGGCACCACGGGCGACAGCCGCCTGTCCATCGGCCAGGTGGTCGACGGACGGACGACGTACACGGTGCTCAAGAACGTGGGCGGCGTGATCCAGATGGTGGGCCTGAACATCAGCCCGCAGACGGCGGCGGACGGCACGAACTACCTGGCGCTGACCTTGCCGGCATGGACGAAGTTCACCGACACCGGCTTCGATTCGCTCAGCGTGCAGGCCGACCCGCGCGCGCCCGTCACGCAGAGCCTGGGGCAGGTCACCCTGAACGGTGAATTGCAGATGCAGGGCCAGTTGCGCCTGTGGTCCCACTGACCGCATGGGCGTTCAACCGGTCCTGCTGGAATTCGCCGGGCGCCTTGCCGAACCAGCGCAGGCAGGCGCGGTGGAAGGCGCTGGGATCGGCGAAGCCCAGCTTGTAGCTGAGGTTCTTGACGCTGATGCGGTCGCTGCCCAGGTATTGCTGGGCGATCGTGCGCCGCACCTCGTCGACGAGGGTCGAGAAGTCGGTGCCCTCGTCGGCCAGGCGCCGCTGCAGGGTGCGTTCGCTGATCGCGAGGCGGCGGGCGACGGCGTCGCGCAGCGCGCCGCCCTGGTCGATCATGGCCGGCAGCAGCTCGCGCACGCGCGCGGCCACGCTCGTGCGTTCGGCCTGCGCGAGGCGTTCGTCGAGCAGCCGGAACAGGCCTTCGGCCGCGAGCGGGCTCGCGGTCGGGATCGGCGCCGTGATGTCGGCATTGGCGAATTCGAGCGCGTTGGCGGGCGCGCCGAAGCGCACCGGGCAGCCGAACCAGCGCGCGTACGGCGCCGTGTCGACCGGGGCCGGGTAGGCGTATTCGACGAGGGCCGGCTTGAGGTCGGGCCGCGCGCCCACGAAGCGCATCGTCGCCAGCAGCAGGTTCCAGGTGAAGTCGTAGCGCGCCTGCGGCACGGTGCGCGCGCCGCCGACGAGGTTCAGGCCCACGCGCACGCGGTCCGCCTTCGGCTCGATGGTGGCGCGCACGACGGGCGAGACGAGCGGCATGTAGCGCGTCAGGCTGTCCGCCGCCTGGCGCAGGGTGGGGGAGGCGAGCATCAGGTGGCCGAGCACGCCGAGCCAGCTGAGCGGATCGGGCGCGAACACGCGAAAGCCGATCAACGCATCGCCGCTGGCGGCCGCGAGGCCTTCCCACAGCACGCTGAACTGGTCGGACAACGCGAGCAGGTCGGCCGCGCGCTGTCCCTGCGCGCCGTGCTCGAACCGTTCGAGGCCGGCCCTGGCGAACAGGGCGTCGACGTCGATGCCCTCGGCGCCGAGGCACGCCTTGATGCGTTGCACCACGTCCGTGGCGGACAGGTACTTCACGCTGGCGACCGCGTACGTGCGGACGCGTCCTGCGCTGGTCTCATGCTTGGGTCTCCTTGCTCGTCGTCTGATGACCCCGGATTCTTTTTGTGACATGCCCGGGTGCCTGTTTTTTATTATGTGTGCATGCGAAATCTCAACGATTCGGAAAATGACCTCGTGTTTATCAAAAATCGCTCATTTGCGACAGGCAAGTTTTTTTATTTGACGCAGCGCAAACCGATGGGTTCCGGCGCGGCCGGACGGGATTCAGGCGCGCGCCTGCTGGCGTGCCCGGGCGGGCGTGATGCCGTAGGCCGCCGCGAAGCACGCGGTCATGTGACTCTGGCTGTTGAATCCGCATTGCGCCGCAACACGGGCGATCGAGAAGCTGGTGCGGGTCAGTAATTCATGGACCCGTTCGAGGCGTAAACGCAACACATAGCGGTGCGGCGTCATGCCCATCGCTTCCTGGAAGATGCGGCGGAAGTGCGATTCCGACACGCCCGCGCGCTCGGCCAGTTCCGCGTTCGACAATTCGCTGGACAGGTTCTGCCCGATCCATTCCAGCACGCCCTGCAGGCGCCCGAGCTGGAGGGCGTCCGGCGGCAGGTGCCGGCCGGTCTTGCCTTCCAGCACGCGGCAGGCCTGCTCGATCATCAGCGCGGACGCGCGTTCGACGAAGCCCGTGTTCGGCGTGCTGCTGCGGGCCACTTCCGCCAGCAGCTGCTGGGCGGCCGCGTGCACGAGCGGGTCGGAAAAGGTGGGCGACTTGGCGCGCGCGGCCAGCAGGCGCTGCAGCTGGCGCACCATCTCGTGGTTCGGGTCGAGGAAGTGGAACATCGCCATGTCGATCGCGCCGAAGAACGACCAGCGGCTGGCGAAGCCGGGCTGGAACACGGTCGCGGCGCCGGCCAGGAAGTCGAACGAACGGCCCGGGCTGCGTCCGGCCGTGGCGCGCGCGCCTCCCATGTGGCAGGCCAGCACCATGGAATCGAGCGGCGGCACTTCGCAACCGCCCAGCTGGAAAATGTAGCGTTCGGCCCGCAGCGGGACACCGCCGATCTCGACGCTGACCACCGGCTCCCCCAATGCATTGCTGATCCTGTCCCACGTATGCATGGTGCCCCAATCCGAATGAGCGATTTTTTATAAAAACGATAGCGTTTTATAACATCGCCCGGCCTTGCCTGCATCCAAAATATAGAAAAACTGCAATAAACGTGGCCAAAACACCACGTGGACACTGCATGAAATCCAGGCATCCACCACGCCACGTATGCGTAGGGAGCCGGGCCACAAGGGGCTGCATGAAGCGCCCCAGGGAGACACCATGTTCACATTCCTGCTGGGGATCCTCGCGGTCATCGTGGGCGGGGCCGGCGTGCTCGCCGAGCACGAGGCGCAGGACCGTCCGCTCGACCGATTCGACCTGCCGACGACCATGTCCGTGGCCGCCGCCGGCATTCCGAGCGTCGAGATGGAGCCGTTCTCCGAGCTCAAGTACAAGCACATCGTCCACCAGGCCTACGACTACAGCTGCGGCTCGGCGGCGCTCGTCACGATCCTCAAGTACCACCTGGGCATCGACGTCACCGAACAGCAGTCGATGGAAGGCATGATGGCCTTCGGCGAAAAGGACAAGATCATCGAGCGGCGCGGCTTTTCGCTGCTCGACATGAAGCGCTATCTTGCGTCGATCCACGTCCAGAGCGCGGGCTTCCACGCCGAGATGTCGGACCTGCGCACCCTCGATTCGCCGGGCATCGTGCCGATCGACTACGCCGGCTTCAAGCACTTCGTCGTGCTGCGCGGCGTGCGCGGGGGCCTCGTGTTCCTGGCCGATCCGTCGGCCGGCAACATCACGTTCTCGGTCGACGAATTCGCCAAGCTGTGGGACCGCAACACGCTGTTCATCGCCTATCCGCCCAAGGGCCATCCGCCGGCCCTCCAGCTGGCGCTGACCGACAACGAACTGGGCGTGGTCGACATGGACCGCATCCGCGACCGCGGCCTGCAACGCCCCATCGACACGCAGCTGGCGAACGAGCGCCTGTTGAACGGTTTCGGCGGGATCTCGATCCGCAAACAATAGACCCACCACGAAGGACCACCATGAAGATCACCACGATGCTGGCACCGGCGCTGGCTGCCGCCGGCCTGTTCGCCCAGTTGCCGGCGCTGGCCCAGGACACGACCGGTTCCCCCGCCCCATCCGCCGACGCGGTGCGGAGTGCGCTGGCGAAGAAGGACACCGACGCCGACAACGCGACCTTGCTGAAGGAAACCCTGACCGCCGTCGACAAGCAATACTCGCTGATCCGGCAGGGCAAGGTGCAGGTGAACTACGAGCTGGGCTACACCTACATCGGCCAGGAAAAGATCAACACCGACCTGTCGTCCGGCACCGCCACGCTGTTCTCGATCGAGAACACGAATTCGCACACGATCACCAACACGATCATGGCGGACTACGGCGTGCTCAACAACCTGACCGCCAACGTCACCGTGCCCATGATCAGCCGCTACTCCGATTCCGGCGGCTTCTCGGGCGTCTCGCACACGATCGGCGACCTGGGCCTCGGGGTGCGCTGGCAGCCGCTGGAAGTCAAGCGCGACGAGACCGCGTACACGTTCACCGCAGGCGCGCGCCTCGCGACGGGCACCAGCCCGTACAAGGTCGACGTGAACAAGGGCGTGGCCACCGGTTCCGGCGTCAACAGCTTCAACATCGGCACCAACATGACGCGCATCGTCGATCCGGTGGCGCTGTTCGGCTCCTTCAACGTGGGGTACAGCCTGACGGCGAAGCACCTGAACCAGCAGCTGTACGGCGCCACGCTGCGCCAGGTGAAGCCGGGCGCCAGCTTCGGCTTCGGCCTCGGCTTCGCCTACGCGCTGTCGTACAAGATCACGACGTCGTTCTCGTTCCAGGAATCGATCCAGGCCCGGTCCACGCTCACGTTCGACAACGGCAACCAGGCGCAGACGCAGACGCAGAGCGCGGGCATCCTGTCGATCGGCGCGGGCTACCGCATGTCGCCCAAGACCACCGTCAACGTGACGGTCGGCGCCGGCCTCACGGCGGCGGCGCCGAACCTGTCGCTGACCATGAGCCTGCCGTTGTCGCTGTGAGGCCGACCGCATGACCGCCGCGCCGTCACCGAACGCCTTGCCCGCGCGCCGCCTCGTGCGCGCGCTGGCGCTGGCCGGACTGGTCGCGCTGGCGCCCGGCGCGCGCGCCAGCGTCACCGACAATCTCGTCACGAGTCCCACCGCGATGGCGATGGGGAATGCGGTGACGGCCGACCCGCCCGGCATCGAATCGATCCACTTCAACCCGGCCGGCCTCGCGCGCCTGACGGGCTCGCAGAGGATCGACACCGTGTTCATGGCGGCGATCCGCAACCCGAACCATTTCGTGTCGGCGCCCGACATCGACATCGGCGGCTTCAAGGACGATCCGATCAACGGCAAGTCGAGCGGGCCGGTGCGCCAGGCGCTCGAGATCCCGTTCTACGGTATCCCCAAGGCGCGCCTGCCGGCCGTGCTGGTGCCGGGCCTCGGCATGTCGTACAACGCGCCCGGTTCGCGCTGGACCTTCGGCACGATGGCCTACCTGTCGGCGGCGATGAGCATCGACCGTACCAAGGACCCGGACGACCCGGCCCGCTTCGACGGCCGCCTGGTGCAGCTGCAGCGTCTCGTGTACCTGTCGCCGGCGGCCGCGTACAAGGTGTCGGACACGCTCAAGGTCGGCATCTCGGTGCCGATCGCGTATTCCGCCTTCGCCATCAACACCGACTTCCGCGCGCCCAACAAGCTGCTCGGCACCGTCGGCCAGCTGCAGAAGGCCGTCTGCCCGAACGGCAACGGCACGGTGATCGACACCTTGACGTTCGGCCTGTGCGGCGGCGGCCCGGAGGGGATGGTCAACCCGTTCAAGCGCGCGGCCAACATCGACTTCGACCTGCGCGCGTCGTTCGACCCCACCGTCAACCTGGGGGTGCTGTGGGAGCCGAAGACGTGGTTCGCGCTGGGCCTCGTGTACCAGGGCGGCACGCGCACGACCTATACCGGCTCGTACATCTTCCACAGCGACCCGATGCTGCGCAGCTTCGTGCGCGGCCTGAATTCCAGCCTGCTCGGGCCGATCGTCGGCGCCGTCACCGGCATGCCGTCGGATATCCCGGAATACCAGACGGGGAACATGACGGCCAGGATCCCGTTCCCGTGGCGCGTGCAGGCCGGCATGAAGCTGATGCTGACCGATTACGTGCAGATGAACGCGGACGTCAGCTATGCCGACTGGTCCCAGTGGAACGAGCTGACGTTCCAGTTCGACCGCAGCGTCAAGCTGCTCGAGATGGCGCGCCTGTTCGGCTATGCGAATTCGAGTCAGGCCACGTTCAAGATGGGCTTTCGCAGCGTCGTCAACTACAGCTTCGGCGCCCAGTTCAACCTGACCAGGAAGCTGGCGCTGCGCCTGGGCTACGAGCCGCGCAAGAGCTCCATCCCGGCCGACAAGATGAGCCTCCTCGCGCCGCTGCCCGACACGAAACTCAGGAGCGTGGGCCTGCGCTACCGCTTCGACGACGGCGGGGAAGTCAACCTCACGGGCAGCTACATGAAGGGCACGTACGACATCCCGGCGCGCAGCGACTGCAATCTCAACTGCGACAATTTCTTCAACCTGATCTACAACCCTTATGCGGCGACCAACGTGTCCGGCAGCCTGATCGTGCGGTATGCGGGCTTCTCGTACACGCGGCCGTTCTGACCTGTTTCGACTTTTCACGTGGAGATGACGATGTCCCGATTGATGTGTATGACGATGGCCCTCGGTATCGGGCTTGGCCTGGCCGGCGGCGCGAACGCCGAGGGCATGGACGGCGTGCCGGCGTCCAAGCAGGCGCTCGTGCAGCGCGTGCTCGGCAAGATGGGGCTGGAATCCGTCGGCCTGCAGATGCTGCAGGCGCCGGTGGCCGACATGCTGCGCCAGTCGCGCGTGGTGGTGCAGAGCCGCGTCCCGGCCGACAAGCAGGATGCGACGATGAAGGACATCACGGCGGAGGCGACGAAGTTCGTCGAGCAGGAAGCGCCGGCCCTGCGCGCGAGCACGCACGCGATCGTGCAGTCCAGCGTGGCCCCGCTGCTCGCGCAGAAGTTCAGCGAGGACGAGTTGAAGCAGCTGGCGGGCATCCTCGAATCCCCCGTCCTGGCCAAGTTCGAGAGCGTCGTGCCGGAACTGAAGAAGGCGGTCGGCGAGAACGTCGCGAAGGCGAACGCGGCGCAGATCCAGCCCAAGATGACGGACCTGCAGAACCGCGTCGGCCTCAAGCTGCGTGCGGCCGTCGGGCAGTGATTGATCACCACGTGAGGAGGCGGCGATGAGCGACTGGATGACACGCAGTACCCACAAGTCCCGGCTGGGCCAGATCCTGATCGAAAAGAAGCTGATTTCGCAGCAACAGCTGGACGCGGCAATCCGCGCGCAGGCACAGAGCGGGCGCCGGCTGGGCGAGATCCTGGCCGACATGAAGCTGATCACGCAGGCGCAGGTGCGCGGCGCCGTGCGGCGCCAGCGCAGCCTGCGCATGGCGGCGGCGCTCGCCACGGCGCTGCTGGGGCCCTTGCAGGCCTATGCGGCCGTGGCGGCGGCGCCGGCGGCGGCCGTCTCCACGCGCATGCCCGGCGAACGCGAAGGGGAGGGCGGCTTCGGGCGCGGCCTGCGCGCGCTGTCCGACGCGGAGCTCGGCGAGGTGACGGCGCAGGGCCGCGACGACGACGCGCTGCGCGACCAGGCGCGCCAGGCCGAACTGCGCCTGGCCGCCCTGGCCGCGCAGGGCGGCCAGCAGGGCCTGCAGACGGCCGTGCAGCACGCGCTGCCGAACGACGGCGTGCGCGTGCTGGGCGAACTGGCGGCGGTATTCAATCCGCTCGCGCTGATGCTGTCGGCCGACACGACGGTGCGCGACGTCAGCTACGACCCGGCCAATTCGCAGGCCACGGTGAGTCGCGACGGCTCGGTCACGCTGCGCCTGCCCAGCACGATCGGCGAGATCAGCTTCCGCAACATCCGCGTGGGCAGCCATCCCGGGCCGACGTTCGGCAGCGTCGAGATCCACGATATCGATTTGCGCGGGACGACGATCAGCGTGAAGCCGATCACGCGCTGATCCGCGGGCATAAAAAAGCCCGCGCGCGCGGGCTAAGGCGTGTACTGCTGAGAAACAGCAGCGGTCGACGGAGGTCAGTCAGCGCTTCGCAGCTTTGCTCTTGACAGCATCAAAAAAGAATCCATCCCAAAAAACGACTATTTTGTCTTTGGATTTCAGGATCGCTTCGGTGCATGTCAGGTGCACTACCGTGACTGTGTCGGGCAATCCTAGGCGCCCGACCGGAGCGTGGTACGCCTCTCGGATGTATTTGGCCGTAGGTTCGCGCCGCCGGTTAAGGTCAGGGTTCTGACAAGGTTCACCCGCAAAGACAATGCCTCCTTTGCGAATTTCGAGCGTTTTGCCCACAAGTTTGTCTGCGTCGTCGTCATCCATTGCCGTTATTTCTGCCGAGTCGAGCACCTTCGTCAGCGTCCATATGCCGAGGATGTCAGCGTTTTTGGTGTCAGCGCCGAATGCCGTGGTTGGAACCAAGACAGATACGACTAGGCCGGCGGCTGCGCACATTCGCGCAATTCGCAAAAAATGCATGCTTTGGCTCCTTACTTTTTGGCGGTGGCAGCGGCGCTTGCTGCGGCGTCGAACGGCGCGCTTTCCTCAGCCCGACGCGCGACCAGACCACGGGCCTTCACTTTCTTGCCGTTGACATGGGTTGACGTCAGCGTGCGAATGTTGCGAGCAGCGCTGCCGTAATCCCCACGGTCGACCATTGCGTAGGTGTGACTGGCGCCACCGGTGCCGGCGTTGAATGTCAGGCTCACGAGGGCGTCGAACTGGTCCTGCGGCAGCTTCTGATTGCGCACGTTACGGACAACTCCAGCTTCGGCAGCAGCAACTCGGCGCGAAAACTCTGCCTCCACAGCGGCTTCGCTCACCGGACTAGCCAACTCTTCCTTGGTGCAGGGGCCCGCGTGAGCCAGTATTCCAACACCCCACGTACAGCTGCCTTTTCCTGGTCCCATATCGTCATAGTAGTGGTAGACCGCTTTCTCACGATTTCGCATCCGTGCCCTGGCTTCAGCACTCATGTGCATGCCCTCGTTCACGGATGGCCCGGCGGCCACGTGATGATGATGTGCTTTCTTGGTCATGTCCGTTCCTTGTTACGCCAAGAATGCACTCTAACTCTGGCTCAACGGTTATTTCTTGAGAGCGCACAACCGGCCTTGGCGTCATCGCGGGAATAATCCCGGCACTGCCGAGTCCGGCCAAACTTCAAAGGAGTCTTGAGATGGCAATTGATGTCTATCTGCAAATTGACGGTGTCAAGGGCGAGTCGGCTGACGACGCTCACAAGAGCTGGATTGAGTGCACCGAGGTGCTGTGGGGCATACTGCAGCCGCGTAGCGCGACCTCGTCGACCGGCGGCGGTCACACCGCAGAACGCGTGGAAATGCGTGATATCGTGTTCGCAAAGGTCGTTGACCTGGCGTCGCCAATTTTGATGCAGTACTGTGCAATGGGTAAGACCATTCCCAAGGCGAAATTCGAGTTCATGCGCGCTGACGGCGACGGAAAGCCGATCAAGTATTTTGAGATTCAGCTGGAAAACGTGCTAATTGGGGGCGTGGAACCGTCGCTGCATGCAGGTACGATGTTGGTTGAGCACGTCTGCTTGAAATTTTCGAAGGTCAAGTGGACTTACACACAGCAGAAAATCGGTGGTGGTGCCGCAGGCAATACGTCAGGTGGCTGGGACTTGGCGTCAAACCGCGTAGCCGCTTAGCGTGGTGTCGAGACCCCGGCAGGGCCTACTTATCTGGCTTAGGTGGAGCATTCGAGGTTACGGCTGCCACTCGTCGCATCTCGCTCAGGCTGTCCAGCTTAGCGACCTGACCGTTCTTATCGAAATCAGATAAGTTCTTACCTAAAACAGAAACATTCCAAGCGCGGAAAGGTTGTGGGGTGGCAGCAAAAGGGCGCTACCGATGCCGGCGCGGATGCATACGAGCGGGAACCGCTCGCTTGGTCAAGAAACGAAAAAGCCCCGCGGTGCGGGGCTTGGTTCGTTGCGGAAGGCGTGTTCAGCGCAGCCCGAGCAGCGCCAGCACGCGGTCGCGGCTGACGCCGACCAGCGCCGACGTCAGCGCCACCAGCGACTCGTAGTCCGTGCTGGCGGCGGCCTTGCCGAAGTCGTCGGCCGCGAACGTCACGTCCGGCAGCGGCGTTTCGGCCGCCGCGACCTGGACGGAGGCGGCCTGCACGGCGTTGCTGGCCGCCGCCTGCGAGCGGTGCACGCGTTCCAGGGCCTGCACCACTTCGCGCAGGCTCTGGCGCAGCGCGTCGGCATTGCCCGTGTCCGCGCTGACGTTCCACAGCTCGGGCGCCAGGTTCGCCGGCACTTCGTCTGTGGTCACGCGGCCGCGGCCGCTGACGGCGATGCTGTCCTTGACGGACGACCAGTTCGATTCCGGCGTCGAGTACACGAGTTCGCCGTTGTCGTCCAGGCTCGCGTGCACGCCCATCGGGGCGAGGGCGCGGTCGAGGGCGCGGGCGATGTCCGCGTTCGACTGGTCCGGTTCGATGTTGACGGCCATTTGCGGACCGCCGACGCCGCCGACCGAGAACGAGATGCTCTGCGGCGCGCTCTTCCTGACGTTCCCGATGTCGAGGCCGCGGATGCGGAAGCGCTGCACGGCCGGCTTCGTCGTGTAGTTCAGATTGTGGTCGACGCTGCCGCCGCCCTGCTTCTTGCGCGTGGACAGCGTGTGGGCCAGCTGGCGCACCAGCGCCTCGAGCTGCAGGCGCGAACCGGGGCGGGTGCCGGCCAGCTTGGCGGTCAGCTCGCCCTTGAGCGCTTCCAGCTGCGTGGCCACGCGGTCGAGGTAGTCGAGCGCCTGCTGGGCGCGCGCCACCTGGTCCTGGAAGCCGCCGGAGATTTTCGCCGGGCCGGCATTGCCGCGCAGCGGGGCCGCGGTCGCCGGCGCGGCGGCCGCATTGGTCGCCGCCGTGTCGTCGACGACGTCGGCGGCGCGGGCCGGAAGAAGGCGGGACGAGGCATTCGGCCGGGTGCCGAGCGTGCCGCCGGTTCCGCCGGCGGTCGTGGGTCGAAGTGTGGTATCCATGGCCGTCAGAGCGCCGAGAACAGGGACAGGGTGCCGATCTTGCTATAGGCCTTGTAGCTGGCCTGGAGTGCTGTCTGGTAACCGTTCAGCTCGATTGCGGCGGCGCCGACATCGAGCTGGCCGATGTCGAGAATCGCCGTCTGGTTCGCCAGGCTGACGTTCTCGTGGTTGGCGTCGATCGTCTTGAGAATGTTTTGCTGGCCGCCGATCACGGCGACCTTGCCGCTGATGAGGTCCATCGCGGCGTCGAAGCCGTCCAGGTTGTCCTTCAACGTGGCGCGCACGGCCGGGTCGTTCGCGTCGACGGCCGGATTCGACAGCGTGTCGATCGTCAGGTCGAGCTGGTTCAGCAGTTTTTCCAGGCCGTTGACGTTCTGGTTGCCCACCTGGGTGATGCCGTTGCCCACGATGACCATCTGGTCGTTCGTGTTGCCGGTATAAGTGTAGCGCGCGCCGAGCGGGGCGCCGGTATCGCAGGTGATGGCCGGGGTGTCCGTCACGGTGCCGGAAAAGACGTAACGGCCTTCCTGGTCCTTCGTGTTCGCGTTGTACATCAGGCTGTCGCGCAGCGCGGTCAGCGACGTGACCATGGCGTTCAGGTCCTGCGGCGTGTTGGAACCGTTCGACGCCCACACGAGCAGGTCGCGGCCCGAACCCATGTCGTTGACCATGTTCTGCAGCGAGCCTTCGTTCTTCGACATGCGTTCCTGCACCGCCGCGATATTGCTGCGGTATTGCGCGATCGTCGCTTCTTCGCGTTTCAGGCGCGACAGGCGCACGCTGTCGACGGGATCGTCCGACGGCAACTGGATGCGGTTGCCGTTGGCCATCTGCTGTGTCACATAGGTGATGCGCTCCTGGTTGATCTGGAGCGATTGAGTCATCATCGCCTGGTATTGACTGGTGGCGATACGCATGCTTCTCTCCCTTAACCCATCATCTGCAAGGTGGCGTCGAACAGCGCGTTCGCGACGGACATCACCTTCATATTCGCCTGGTACATGTTCTGGTATTCGACGAGGTGCACGGCTTCCTCGTCCTGGTTGACGCCGCTCGTCGACTGCCAGTCCGCTTCGGCCTGGTCGCGCATCGTCTGCGCGGTGGTCAGCGCGCCCTTGTTCTGCTGGCTGTCGACGGCCAGGCGGCCGACGAGCTGCGTGTCGGCGTCGCCGACCATCACGGTGCCGATCTTGGTCAGCGTGATCGTCTGGCTCTTGATGTCGACCAGTTGTTGCAGGTTGCCGGTGTCGCCGGGCGTGCCGTCGCCGGAAAACGCCAGGTCCGAGGTCTGGAACCCGTCCGCCACCTGCAGCATGTCCGACGTGCCGCCCGCAGTGTAGGAGAACAGCGGCTTGCCCGGGGTGTTGTCCATCGTGAAGCCGGCCGCGAGCTGGGTATTCACCTTGTCGGCGATCTGCTGGGCCATGTCGGCCACGCCTTGCTGCAGCGGCAGCAGCGTGTCCTGTTCATAGGCCGACAGTCCGCCCAGCTGGCCGCCGGCCCTGGTCGTGTCCAGGTCGAACTTGCTGCCGGCAAACGTCAGGCTGAAGGTCTGGGTGGCGGCGCCGGTGACGGACAGCTTGCCGGCCACGCCGCCCAGCACGAGCGACTGGCCCGACTTGAGCGACACGTTGCGGGTGCCGTCCGGCTGGTCGCTGACTTCCACGCCCATCTGGCTCGCCAGGCTGTCGATGGCCTGGTCGCGCGCGTCCACGAGGGCCGAGGCATTGCTGCCGGTGGCGGTGGCGTTCGCGATCTGGGCGTTCAGCGACGCGATCGACGCGATCGTGCTGTTGGCGGCGTCCACCAGCGCGCTGCGCTGCTGGCGCACGGATTGCAGTTGCGCGTTGAAAACGTTGTTCAGGCTGTTGAAGCGCTGGGACAGCAGGCCGGCCGCCGTCACCACCTGCTGGCGCAGCGGGGTCGACGTCGGATCGACGCCGGCGACCGCGTTCAGCGACGCGAAGAACGCGTCGACGCCGCTCGACAGGCTGGCCGTGTCGTCGCCCATCACCTTTTCCAGCTGGGTCAGGTAGGGCTGGGTCTGCGAGTGCGCGCCCAGGTCGGACGCGCTGCGCCACAGCTGCTGGGTCTTGTAGCCGTCGGAAAAGCGCAGCAACTGGCTCACGCGCACGCCGTTGCCCGCCTGCGCAGCACCGGCCGCGGGGGCGACGGCGGACAGCAGGGCCGATTGGCGGGTGTACCCCTTGGTCTGCAGGTTGGCGATGTTCTGGCTGCTGGCCGACAGGGCCACTTGCGAAGCGACCGCTCCGGACAGGGCGTTGTTCAGGATGCTCATGGTGCGAGTCTCTTTTGTGCGTGATCAGTATGAACAGGCGACCGTTCAGGACGACTTATTAAGCGGTGCCGGCAATATCTGGCGCAAAATCGCATCGGCGACGCCGAAGGCGCGCTGCTGCGCCATATTTCCGGCCAACATGTTGTCCACCATGTCGGTCATGTCCTGGTTGACCTTGTCCTTGGTGGGGCTGTCGTCCGGCGCGATGGCGCGCGTGGTTTCGCGCATCTGGTGCAGCATGTGCGAAATGAAAAAGCTCTCGAAGTCGACGGCGGCCTTGGTCGCTTTGGCAATATAGGCTTTGTCGGCTTTGTCGGCCTTGTCCGCGGCGGGCGCGACCTTGTCGTGGTCCGCGGCTTGGTCCGGCTTGTCCGGATTGAGTGCGTTGACGTTATTTAGCATCAGATCACCACGAGTTCGCCTTCGATTGCGCCGGCCTGGTCGAGCGCCTGCAGGATGGCCATGATGTCGTCCGGCGACGCGCCGAGGCTGTTGACCGTGTCGATGATGGTCTGCAGGCGGGCGCCGGCCGGCCAGTGGAACATCTGGCCCGAGCCCTGGTCGACCGAGACCTTCGATTGCGGCGTGACCGCGGTCTGGCCCTTCGAGAACGGCCCCGGCTGGCTGACGGCCGAGCTTTCCGAGATCACGACCTTGAGCGCGCCGTGCGTGATGGCGGCGGATTTCACGCGCAGGCCTTCGGAAATCACGACGGTGCCGGTGCGCGAATTGAAGACGACGCGGGGCACGTCCTCGCCTGCTTCCACCGCCATGTTTTCCAGCTTGGCGACGAAGGCGACGCGCTCGGTCGGATTCTTCGGGGCCACGACCTCGACGCTGGTGCCGTCGGCCGTGGTGGCGACCTGGCCGAAGCGGCGGTTGATCGCGTTCACCACATTGGTCGCGGTGTCGAAATTCGGGTGGCGCAGGCGCAGCAGCACGGCCGGGCCGGTGGCGAAATCGGTCGGGATCTCGCGCTCGATCTGCGCGCCGTTCGGGATGCGGCCGCTGGTCGGCGTGTTCACCGTCACCGACGAGCCGCTCTTGCCGGCCGCGGACAGGCCGCCGACGACCAGGTTGCCCTGGGCCAGCGCATAGACTTCGTTGTCGGCCGCGCGCAGCTGGGTCAGGAGCAGCGTGCCGCCGCGCAGGCTTTTCGCGTCGCCCAGCGACGAGACGGTCACGTCGATCTCCTGGCCGCGCCGGTAGCCGGGCGGGAACACGGCCGACACCATGACGGCCGCCACGTTCTTGTTCTTCGCCTCTTCGCCTTCCGGCAGCTTGACGCCGAACTGCTTGAGCATGTTGACGACCGACTGGCTCGAGTACTTCACCTGCGTGGAATCGCCGCTGCCGTTCAGGCCGACGACGAGGCCGTAGCCGACGAGCGGATTGTCGCGCACGCCTTCGACGCTGACGAGATTGCGCAGCGGCTGCATGCGGGCGAGGATGGCCGGGTCCGGGCCGACCGGGACCACGCTCGCGGTCCTGGGTACGGCGGGAGCGGCCAGCGCGGGCAGGGACAGCAGCGCGGCCAGGGCCAATGCAACGATACGTAAGGGTCGGGTCATGTCGTCCTCAGAACGGCATCACCGGACCGGTGAAGAACCGGGTCAGCCAGCCGGGTTTGTTGGCGTCGGCCAGGGTGCCCTGGCCGGAATAGGCGATGCGGGCGTTGGCCACGCGCAGCGAGGACACCTGGTTCTCGTTGTCGATGTCCGCCGCGCGCAGATAGCCCTTGATGCGTACGTATTCCTCGCCCTGGTTCAGCTGCAGGGTCTTTTCGCCGGCCACGCGCAAGAGGCCGTTCGGCAGCACTTCCTGGACGAGCACGGTGATCGCGCCGGACAGCGCGTTCTGCTGGGTGCTGGTGGCGTCGCCGTTGAAGCTGCGGTCGGCCGAGAGGTCGATGCCGCTGCGGCCGAAGGTCTTGCCGAACGCGGTGATCGGGGTGACCGACGCGGACGAACCCTTGGAAAAACTGGTCCCGGCCTTCTTGCTGGCCTGGGTCGTTTCCTGCAGCAGGACGGTGACGACGTCGCCCACGCGGAACGCGCGCGCGTCCGAGGTCAGCGAGACGGTGTCGGCGCTGAACACGCCGCCCCCGACGCCGGCGCGCGCCGGCTGCGCTTTCGGCAGGGCGAGGGCGTCGTCTTCGGGAACCGAGCGGTTCAGGTGGGCGCGCGAAGCGCATCCGGTCAGCACGAGGCTGGCCGCCATCCCGGCGGCGAGGGCGAAACGTTTCATGGTCAGCGGGAAGCCTGGGACAGGTATTGCAGCATATTGTCGGCGGCCGACAATACCTTGGTGTTCATTTCATAAGTGCGCTGCGCGGCGATCATGTCGACCATTTCTTCGACGACCTGCACGTTCGAGCCTTCCAGCGCGCCCTGCTTGATCTTGCCGAAGGCGCCGTCGCCGGCCTTGCCTTCGTTCGGCGTGCCGCTGGCGGCCGTTTCCTGGAACAGGTTCTCGCCCAGGGCCTGCAGGCCGGCCGGGTTGACGAAGGTCGTCAGCGTGAGCTGGCCGAGTTCGGTCGGGGCGATGTTGCCCGGAACGGTCGCGCTGACCATGCCGTTCTCGCCGATCGTGATCGCGGTCGCGTTGTTCGGCACGGTGATCTGCGGCACCAGGGGCAGGCCCTGGGCGTTGACCAGCACGCCGTTCGAATCGATCTGCAGCTGGCCTGCGCGGGTGTAGGCCGGCTGGCCGTCCGGACGGCGCACCTGCAGGAAACCATTGCCGTTGATCGCGACGTCGAGCGACTGGCCGGTGGTCTGGATGCTGCCGTTGGTGAACACCTTCTGCGTACCGACGATGTTGACGCCGTTGCCGAGCTGGACGCCATTGCTGACGGTGTTGTCCGCCGTCTGGGCGCCCGGCTGCTTGTCGACCTGGTAGAACAGGTCTTCGAACACGACGCGGTCGCGCTTGAAGCCCACCGTGTTCACGTTGGCCAGGTTGTTGGCGATGGCCTGCAGTTTCGCATCCTGGGCCTGCACACCGGTCTTGCTGATCCACATTGCTGGATTCATGGTTTCTTTCTCCTGATTCTGGGATGGACGTGCGTCAGCCGGCGATCAGCTTGTTGCCCGTTTCGTTCATGCTGTCGCTGGCCTTGAACAGGCGCATCTGCACCTCGAAGCTGCGGTTCAGGCTCATGGTGGCGACCATTTCCTCGACGGCCGAGACATTGCTGCCTTCGAGCGCGCGCGGGCGGACCTTCACGTCCGGATCGGTCGGCAGGTTGCCGCCGTCGCGGGTGACGATGAGGCCGGCCTCGTTCTTCGTCAGTTCGGCGCCCGTGGCGTTCACGAGGCGCAGCTTGTCGACGACCTGCATCTGCGTGGCGCCTTCCGTCAGCACGGAGATCGTGCCGTCCGTGCCGATCTCGACCGCGGTGTGCTGCGGCAGGACGATCGGACCGCCTTCGCCCAGCAGGGGATGGCCGTGCACGGACAGGGCGCCGTCGGGGCCGATGTCGATCTCGCCCGAGCGGGTATAGGCCTCGTTGTCGCCGTACTGCACGGCGAGGTAGCCCTGGCCGCCGATCGCGACGTCGAGCGGGCGGCCGGTTTCGCGCACGGCCCCGGCGCGGGTCGAGATCATGTCGGCCTGCATGGTCGACATGTGGCGGTCGTCGTAGCCGAAACCGCCCAACTGCTCCTGGGTCGCCACTTCCATGCTGGCGCGAAAGCCCGCCGTGTCAAGGTTGGCGAGGTTGTTGGCGTGGACCTGCTGCGCGCGCATCAGGCGCTCGGCGCCGGAGACTGCGGTGAAGATCAGTTTATCCATGGGTCGTCAAGCCGCTTACAGGGCTTGCATCAAGGCCTGCATCATCTGGCTTTCGGAGGTCAGGACCTTCGAATTGGCCTGGTAATTGCGCTGCGAGGTCATCAGGCCGACCAGTTCCGACGTGATGTCGACGTTCGAGCCTTCCAGCGCGCCGGTCGAGAGCTTGCCCGACAGGCCCACGCCCGGCGGATCGATCAGGGCGGCGCCGGACGCCGAGTTGGCGGTCCAGCTCGTCTGGCTGATGGGCGACAGCGCGCCTTCGTTGGCGAACGTGGCGAGGGCGACCGTGCCGACCACTTGCGACTGGTCGTTGCTGTACTTGGCCACGAGCGAACCGTCGGGGGACATCGACAGGCCGACGAACGAGCCCGACGCATAGCCGTCGCTGCGGTTGGTGGTGGTGCTGGCTTCGCCGGCGAAGCGCGTCGTGCCCTTGTAGTCGATGGTGACGCTGCCCGCGGCCGCGCCGCCCGCCGCGCCAAACGAGACATTGCTGGTGGTCGTTCCCGTCAGTGCGCCCGTGGCGTCGAACGTCAGGGCGTGGTCTGCCGTCAGCTCCGTCGCCACGGTGCCGTCGGTCGCGTACGTGGGCGAGCGCGCGGCGCCATCCATCGCGTAGAACACGTTGACGGTGTTGTCGTCCGCCTTGACGAAATATTGCGACAGCGTGTGCTGGGAACCCAGCGAGTCGTAGATGATCGATTGCTTGACCATGTTGTACGATTCGCTCTTGGTCGAGTCGAACTTCGTGGTGGGCACGGTCCAGTCGGCCGACAGGTTGCCGACGTAGGCGATGTTGGCCGTCGCGACGGCCGGGATCTGGCCGGTCGGGACCGTCACGTCGCCCATGACGCCCAGCGCGCCGTTCGCGGACACGCCGTAGCCTTGCACCTTGTTGCCGTTGCTGTCGACCAGGACGCCTTTCGCGTCGGTCGAGAAGATGCCGACGCGCGAGTACTGCGTCGTGCCCTGGCCGTTGACGCTGACGAAGAAGCCGCGGCCGTCGATGGCCGCGTCGAGGGCGCGGCCGGTCGTCACGGTGCTGCCGTTCTGGCCGATGTTCTGCGTGACCGAACCGATTTCCACGCCGTTGGGCTGGGTGCCGGCCATGAGCGACGCGAAGTTGGCGCGGCTGGCCTTGAAGCCGTAGGTCGCCGCGTTGGCGATGTTGTTCGAGACTGTGTCGAGTTGTTCGTTGATGGCCTGGATGCCGGACAGTGCGATGTCGAAGCTCATGTCGATTCCTTGAATACGTTGCGGTAGAGGGAGGGCGCCGTTCAGGAGCCTGTCTTGCCGTTGAAACCCGTGACGGACGAGGGATCGACCTCGCCGATGTTGGCCACCTGGAGCACGACGTGCGTGCCGTTGACGCGCACGCTGTTCAGGCGTGCCGCCACTTCGACCGTCGGCGAGCTGCCGTCCGATGGCTTGGCCTGGATCGTGTACGAGCCGGGCGCCAGGCCAAGGGCGTCCGGATCGATCGTGAAGCTTTGGGGGCCCGAACCGGGACCCAGGGCCAGCGTATGCTGCTGGCCGTCGGAGCCGGTCAGGATCAAGTCCGTGCCGGCCGAGAGGCCGTCCAGCTGCACGGTGCCGTGCACCTTGCTGCCGTCGACCTTGATGGTGTTCGTCGCCACCGTCACGTCGGAGCCGACCTGGCCGCCCATGGCCAGCGTCTGCAGGCTTTGCAGCACGCTGGCGCTGGCGGTCGTCGTCTGCGACAGGTTCTGCAGCGCTTCCGTCTGCGACAACTGCGACAGCTGGTTGACGTACTGCGTGGGATCCTGCGGCGACAGCGGGTCCTGGTTCTGGATCTGCGCCACCAGCAGCTTGGTGAACATGTCCTTGTTGGCGTCGGTCGGCGCCTGGGTCGACACCTTGTCGACGGCCGCTTGCGCCGTCGTGCCGAACTGGCTGTTGGTGGTGGAGGCGGTGGTCACCATGTTCAGGAATCTCCCAGCTTGAGCAGCGACTGCTGCATGGATTTGATGCGTCCGAGGACTTCGACGTTGGTTTCGAAGGCGCGGCTGGCGGACATCATGTCGGCCATCTCCGAGACTTCGTTGACGTTGGTGTAATAGACCATGCCGTCGGCGTCGGCCTTGGGGTTGTCCGGCTCGTGCACGCGGCGCAACGGCTCGGCGCTCTCGACCACGTCGAGCACCCGCACGCCCGCGCTGGCGTCGTTGCCCATGACGGACGCGAAGACCGGCTTGCGGGCGCGGTACGCTTCCGCCTCGGAGCCGGCCGCGACGTCGGCGTTGGCCAGGTTGCTGGCAATCGTGTTCAGGCGCACCGACTGCGCCGCCATCGCCGAACCGGCGATCTGGGAAATGTCCTTGAAGCCCATTGTTGACCTGTTATTGACCGTTGATGGCTTTTGCCAGCCCACGCAACTGCATGTTGATGAAAGTGAGGCTGGTATTGAAATCGGACGAGTTCTGTCCGAATGCCGCTTGCTCGACGCCGATCTCGACGGTGTTGCCGTCGGCGCTCGGGTGGTAGGGCACGCGGTACAGCGGCTTGTCGTCGGAGAGGGTGAGCTCGCCGTTCTCCGTGTCGATGCGATCCTGCAGCATGGCGCCAAAGTCGATGTCGCGTGCGGTGTAGCCGGGCGTGCTTTCGTTCGCAATGTTCGCCGCCAACACCTTGGTGCGCTCGGCGCGCAGTTCCAGCGCGTCGGCGTGCACACCCAGTGCGTCTTTGAAATTAATCGTCATGTCAGGAACTCCTGTCGGTTGAACGTCAAATGATTGGTTAGAATCAGATTTTTCCGCAGCCACTATTCTCTAATGAATGCTTTCTGTAAGGCAACCCTTGCCGCTTCATCACTTATGCTGTTTTCTGCGTTCGCGCAAGCGGCAACGTCGTCGATTCCGGTGCAAATTGAACAAGCCGCCCGTGCCGAACTGGAAAAACAAATGGAGGCGTCCGGCTTGACCGAACCGCAATTCGACATCGCCGTCGTGGCGCCGCGTCCGGCGCCGCCATGCAGCCAGCAAGTGGCCATCGAACCGCTCGATACCCGTTCTCCCCAGAGGATGCGCTTCGTGGCGCGCTGTCCGGACACGCCCGGATGGCGGTACGAGTACGTCGTCCGGGCGCGCGTGAGTGCCATGGTGGCAATCGCGGCGGCACCCGTCGCGCCGAACGAAGCGTTGACGGATGAACAAGTCACGATCGAGCGTCGTGATATTTCGAACATTGCCGATCCGATCAGTAATCCGGCCGATGCGGTCGGACAAATGTCTCGTCGCATGTTGCGTCCGGGAGACATTTTGCGCAGCGGACAGCTCCGCGCCCCGATTCTGGTGAAACGCGGCGATGCCGTCACGATGGTCGCGCGGCGCGAAGGCATCGAAGTCAGCATGGCCGGAGAAGCCTTGGACGAGGGCGGGAAAGGCGCCGTCGTGCGCGTGCGCAACGTCGGCAGCGGGCAGGTCGTGCGCATGCGCGTCGTCGCGCCGGGCACGGTTGAGCCGATCGACATACAAATCAGCCGCTGATGTTCTGCAGCTTGCCCGCCAGGCGGGCGAGTTTGGCCGCGTAGGACGGGTCGGTGGCATAGCCGCCCTTGGCCAGTCCGGCGGCGAACGCCTGGGCATTGTTCCCGGCGCCGAGTGCGCCGTGGAAGCGCGGATTGTCGATCAGCATTTGCGCATAGTCGCGGAAGGCGCTGGCCTGGTCCGGATAGGCGCGGAAGCGGGCGTTCGTCTTGAGCGCGGCGCCGCCCACGTATTCCGTCGTCGCGGATTCGGCGACGCTGCCGCGCCAGCCGGCATTCGCCTTGATGCCGAACAGGTTATAGGTCGAGCTGCCGTCCGCGTTGCGCAGCGGACGCTGGCCCCAGCCGGATTCCAGCGCGGCGTGCGCGGAGACGAGCTCGGGCGCCACGCCCAGCTTGTCGGCCGCTTCCTTCGCCCACGGGGCGATGCTGGCGAGGAAAGCCTGCTGGTCGGGCGACGTGTCGGCGCCGTCGCCCATGACGGCGGCCGTCGCGTTCTGGCTGCGGGCGGCCCACATGCGGCCTTCCGCGCTGAGCTGGGCGCTGGTGACGAAGTCGCCGCCGCCGTTCTGGATGAAGTCGGCGACTTCGCCCTGTACCTCGCCGAAGATGCCGCCGAACTTGGCGCCGCCCGCATCTCTCCCGTTGTCGATGGGCGCCGTGGGTGCGGTGGCCTGGGTCGGTGTCAGGGCGGGGATCGAGGTCGTGAATTCAGCGTGGCGCATAGGTATCGTCTCCGCCGTGCAGCAGGCGTTGCATGATCGTAAATTGTTCGGCCATCAGGTTGCCGTTGCGCGTCGTCGCCTGCTTGCAGTCGCGCACGAGCGCTTCGAGCTCGTCCCAGTCGGTGCGGCCGCGCGCGCTTTGCTGCGCCGGCAGGCTGCCGAACAGGTCGTCCATCGTCGCTTGCGGGCCCAGCAGGGCGCGCACGAGGTGCACGCGTTGCTGGCGGCGCTGTTCCATCGCGTCCAGCTCGGGCGTGAGCTGTTCGGCCAGTTGGGCCAGCTCCGCGCCGCGGTGGCGCAGGGCGGCCTGGAACTGGCGTTCCAGCAGGTCGCGGATGGTGCCGCAGGCGCCGAGGTCGGCCTGGACACCGTCCAGCAGGCGCGCGACGGCCTGGTCGCGGGTCATGCGGCTCATGGGATCAAACCTTGTTGCCGCTGCCGTGGAAGCGCTGGATCAGGCCGGCGAGGCGGCCCGCGTCGAACGGCAGCTCGCCCTTGGCCAGCGCGTCGCGCAGCTCGGCCACGCGGGCGGCGTCGAAATCGGGCAGGGCGCCAAGCGCTTTCTGCGCCGGCTGCAGCACGGCGGATTCGAGGGCGTCGCTGCCGGCGGGGCCGGCAGCGGGGGCCGCGGCCGGCGCGGCGGCACCGCCCACCTGTGGAGCGATCGAGACGGCAGGCGTGGAGGCGCTGGAAATCTTCATGCGTGGACCTCGGGTTTTCGATTGAATCGTCATGGTTTCTTTACGATCTGGCTGCGCAGTGCCTTGAGCTCCGTATCGTCCGTCCTGGACGTGGACGCGTCGTCGGTCAGGGCGTCGGTGGCTGTCGGCGCCCCGAACATGGCCTTGACGGCGGCGGCCTGCCTGCTCGTCAGGATCAGCAGTTCGATGCGGCGGTTGGCCGAAGCATCCGGATGGACCGGGTCGATCGGGGCGCGGTCGGCCATGCCGACCAGTTGCAGGATGCTTTCGCCCCGCATGCCGCCGATGAGCAGCTCGGACCGCGCAGCCAGAGCGCGGTTGACCGACAGGCTCCAGTTGGAATAGCTCGCCGGTCCCGCATTAGTGTACTGCACGGAATCAGTATGGCCTACGATCAACATCTGATTTTCCATTTTTTCGAACAGCGGTGCCATCGCGCGCAACAGTTTCGCGAATCTCTCGGTCGGTAGCGCGCTGCCGCGCACGAACATGCCCTGGCGGTCGGTATCGTGCAGCATCACGCGCAAACCGTCCGGCGTGATCACGGTGGCAAGATTCGACGCGAGGCCGGCGTCCGCGCTCATCTTTTCCAACTGGTGCGCGAGCGCCGCCAGTTCGGACGGCGATTCGTATTTCATGCGGATGGGCGTGTCCGAGTGGTTGCCGGTGGCCGGGCCCTCGCTGCCCCCATTGCTCTTGGGCAGCTGGAAACGCTCGATCAGGCTGCCTGCCGGGCTCGACTTGACTTCGGGCTTGCCGCCCGTGCCATCGATCAGGCCGCTGGCCGTGTTGTCGCGCACGATGTTCTTGACCTGCTCGGCGTTGCGCGCGGCGATCAGCCACAGCACGAGGAACAGCGCCATCAGCGCCATGCAGAAGTCGGCGAACGCCACCTTCCACGCGCCATTGTGTTCGTCGTCGTGTTGCTTGCCGCCGCCCCGTTTGACGATGGTGGCTTCGTGCTGCTTGTCGGCGCCTTTTTTGGTTGCTTGCACGGATCGCTCCAGGTCAAGCCTTGCGCTTGGCGCCGGCATCCTCGCCGTCGGCCATCGCGGTGATCCACGCTTCGAGCTGGGCGAAGCTGGGCTTGGTGTTCAGCTGGATCAGGCGGCGGCCCGCGTCGATCGCCAGCAGGGGCGGCTTGCCGGCCACGTGGGTGCACAGCACGACCTTCACGGTTTCCATCGTCGACGCTTCGGAATTGACCAGCTGTTTCATCATGCCGGAGATCGGGTCGAGCACGCCGTAGCAGAAGAAGATACCGATGAAGGTACCGACCATGGCGGCGCCCACGCGTTCCGCGATCTCGGCCGTGTCCGCGCCTTCGCCGACGGAGTTCATGGTCATCACGATGCCCAGCACGGCGGCCAGGATGCCGAAGCCCGGCATGGCCTCGGCGATCTTGTGCAGCGACTTCGAGGGCTGGGCCAGCTCTTCGTGGATGGCGTCGAGTTCCTGCTCGAGCACGCCTTCCAGCTCGTGGGCGTTGATCTTGCCCATCGCCATCAGACGGAAGTTGTCGACGATGAAAGCCAGCAGCTTGGGCTCGGCCAGGATCAGCGGATAGCGCTGGAACATCGGGCTGTCCTTGGGCGCCTCGACGTGGGCGTCGAGGGCCTTGAGGCCGCCGGCGGCCGTCTGCAGCAGTTCATACATCAACAGGAGCAGTTGGCGCTGGAACTCGGAGTCGTGCTTGTGCTTGCTTGCGACCTTTTTGACCTGGGAAAACAGTTCGGCCAGCACGTGCTTGGGGTTGCCCAGCACCAGGGCGCCGGTGGCGGCGCCGCAGATGACGATCAGCTCGGTGGGCTGCCAGATGGCACCGACCGTGCCGCCCATCATCGTAAAGCCGCCGAACACGGCGCCGAGCACGATGAGAATGCCAAGGATTTGCATGATTGTTATTACCTTTCTTGTGGTCGTTCAGGCCTGGGCCAGCGCCGCCTTCATCTTGGCCAGCGCACTTTTGTTGAGCTGGCAGACGCGGGCGTCGGACAGGTCGAGCACGGCCGCGATTTCCTTGTAGCTGAGCTCGAATTCATAAATCATCTGGATGACGCGCTGCTCGCGTTCGTTCAGGGCGGAGAGCGCCTGCTCGAGGCTGCGGCGCACCATGAAATGATCTTCCGGACCCGGGGTGCTGTGGGCGCGCTCGGTGGCTTCCTGCAGCATGTCGTCGAAGCTGAGCAGCTCTTCCGCGCAGTCGTCCAGCAGGAACTGGCGCCACTCTTCCTGGCTGATGCCGAGCGCGTCCGCCGCTTCCTTGTCGTTCGGTTCGCGCCCGAGCTTGCGGGTGAGGGCGCGCACGGCGTCGCGCATCTTGTGGCTGTCCTGGCGCACGGCGCGCGGACGCCAGTCCTGGCGGCGCAGTTCGTCGAGAATCGCGCCGCGCACGCGCAGCGAGGCATAGCTGGCGAAACCATTGTCCGGGGTGCCGTAGCGGCGCAGCGCTTCGAGCAGGCCCATGAGGCCGATCTGCTCCATGTCCTCGCGTCCCATCGCGCCCGACACCTGCGACGTGAGCTGGCGTGCGATGCGCTTGACCAGCGGCGCGTAGGCGACGAGGTGTTTCTGCTCTTCGGCCGCGCTCATGACCGCGTGGATGGCGGGATCAAAGTATTCGCTGCTGGCGTAGCTGTCGGCGTAGTCGGTCATGTAACCCACATTGTCCCCGATGGTTATTCGATGATCAGCTTGCCGATCATGACTTCCACGAACGGCTTTTCCGTGTGTTCGTGCTCATAATTGGCGTCGAACGATTTGTTCAGCTGGTCCGCGTACTGCTCGACCGTCATGCTGGACGCTTCCTTCATCGTGTAGGCCGACAGGGTGCGAACCGCCAGGCTGCGCAGCAGCGGCAGGTTTTCCTTCGCTTCCTTTTCCTTCGACCCTTCCGTCGACAGCACGAGGTCCGTCGACAGGTAGTGCGTGTCGGTGTCGTCCGGGCCGCGGCGCAGCATCACGATGACCTTGTCCAGGGTCACGTACTTGAGCGGCTTGCCGTCCCTGGGCCTTTCGTGTTCCGCCTTCTTGGCCGCGCCCGCGGCGGATGCGGGCTTGGGCATGAACCACCACACCGCGCCACCTGCGCCGGCCGCACTGACGATCACGGCGCCGGCGATGGCGATAATCATTTTCATTTTGCTCATGTTGGTACTCGCGCCACGGAGGCGCTATCGATGCATCGATTGCTCACGAGTCGCGGCCGAGTTTGAACACGGACGCGGGATTGCCGGCCTCGGCCAGACCGCGGCCGGGCTCGTTGTCCTGGTCGCGGTCCTGCTGGCGGCCGCGGCCCTGTTGTTGCGGGTCGCCGAACGGCGCCGCGCCGTTCTTCGGCGCCGGGGTCACCGTCACCGCGACCTCGGTGTACTGGCGCTGCGCCAGATCGTTGCGCAGGTTGTCGCTGACGGTCTGCAATTGGCGCAGCACGTCGCCGTTGGTGGCCGAGATGGTCACTTCCAGCTGGCCGGCGGCATGGCGGATCGCGATGTCGATGCGTCCCAGCTGGGGCGGCTCGATGCTGATCGTGGCCTGCTGCACGTTGTTGGCGACGTGGACGTTCAGGCGGTCGCCCAGCGTTTCCTGCAGACTTTGACGCCACGCGGTCGGCGGGCCGGCCAGCTTGACGGTGTCGGCCGCCGGCTGGGCCGACGGCAATGTCACGGCGCCCGGCACGGACGTGGCCGCGGCGACGTTCGCGCCGGGTTGCGCATTCTGGGACACCGACCCGTCCGCGTTGGCATCCTGGCCGGTGGCGCCGGCGTGGCCGCCCGCGACATTGGCCTGGACGGCCAGGCGCACGTTCGCCGCCGTCGCATCCGGTTGGGCCGCCTGGGGTGCCTGCAACGATTGCATGAGCGCCGCCTGGGGCAGGGCGACGGCGGCGCGGCGGCCGTCCTGGCCGGACACGGCGAGCGGCTGGGCCGGCGTGTCGGCCTTGTCGGCCTTGCCGGCGTCGTCGGCGCCGCCATGCGCATTGCCCTGGGCGGCCTGCACCGCCTGGGTGACCTGTTGCGGCGACAGCGGCATCAGCGGCATCGCCATCGCGGCCAGCAGGGGTGTGTCGGTCGCCGCCGCGGCGGTCTTGCCGTCGTCCGCCGGCTTGCCGTCGTTGGCGGCCGGGGCGCCGGCCGCTGGCGCCGCCGGGGTCGTGCCGTCGTCCGTGGCGGGCACGTCGGGCTGGGCGGCCGCCAGCGCCTGCGCGACGGCGCCGTCGGCCTGCTGGCCGAGCCAGCGCGCGAACGGTTGGGTCGGCGCCGGGGCAGCGCCAGCGGCGGCCGGTGCGGCCGCCGCAGCGGGCGCCGCCGCCTGCGTGTCCTGGGCGGCGGCCGGCGCGTTGGCCGGCTTGGCCGATTGGGCCGACTGCGCCGACTGGGCCGGAGCGGACTGGGTTACGGTGTTGAGCATGATCGTCATTCGTGGCTTACGCCCGGTTCGGTTTCGTTGTGCATCGCGTAGGCGATCCAGCCGTCTTTGTTGGCGCGCATCTCTTCCAGACGCGGTTCGAGCGCGCGCGCGGCGGCGCCGACGTCCTGGGCGGCCGCGTCGTGCTGGGCGCGCAGTCGTTCCAGCGCGGCGTGTTCCAGGGCATTCCACGGACCGTGCGCGGCGAGCGCGCGCAAGGCCGGGAGCAGGGCGCGCGCCTGCTCGCCCAGCTTGTCCCAGTTCTTGCGCGCGGCGGCATCCTGCAGGGCGTCGCCCAGCCGTGCCAACTGCGCCTGCCGGTCGATCGCGTCAGCCATTGCGTGCCTGTACGCCGGCCCAGCCCTGGCGGATGGTGGTCATGATCTTCACGACCTCGTCGACCATCGCCGGATCCTGTTTGATGCCGGCGCCATGCAGGTGCGTGACGCAGAAGTCGTACAGGTCGGCGAGGTTGGCCACGACCTGGCCGCCGGTCTCGAAATCGAGCGAGCTGGAGAGGCCGTTGATGATGTCGACGCATTTGTTGATGCTGGTGGCGCGCTGCTCGTAGCGCTTGGCTTCGATGTGTGCGCGCGCGCGCGCCAGTTCGTCGAGCAAGCCGTCGGTGAGCACCAGCACGAGCTCGATGGGCGAGGCGCGCGACGTCTGCGCATCGAGGCTGGTCGCGTGATAGCTGCTGTAGGCTTCGGAATAAGACATCTCGAATCTCTCGGTTGGCTCAGTTGGAAGAGTTGCTGAACAGCGAGGTGAACAGCGAAGAATTGTTTTGCATCGTAGCCTGCAGGGTCTGCAGGTCGGTGAATTGCTTCAGATAGCGCTGGTAGGCGCTGTCGTATTTCGCGTTGAGGTCCGTCTGGCGCTGGGTCAGGTCCGATTGCAGCTTCGAGTTGGCTTCGGTGCGCTGCTGGATCTGGCCGGTGGTCAGGTCGGTCCATTTGTTCAGGTAGGTGGTCAAGGAGCCCGCGATGCCGGTCGGCGCAGACGTGCTGGCGGTGCCGATCAGCGTGTCGAGGCCGTTCGGATTGATCGCCAGCTGGCTTTGCAGGCGCGTCGCGTCCAGGCCGATCGTGCCGTCCTTGTTGGCAAGGATGCCGTAGCTGGCCAGTGACAGGGTGCCGGACGGGCGCAGCAGATTGACGAGGTTGTCGCGCAGGGCCACGATGCCCGAATCGTGCGCGAACGCGCCGGCGGCGACGCTGTTCTTCGGGTCGCCCGCCGAGACGAGGCCGTCGACCGCGCTTTTGAGTTTGTTGTAGGCGTCGACGAAGGCCTGTACGTTCGCCGTCGTGCCGCTGGTGTCGGTGCCGACCGTCAGCGTGATCGGCGCGGAGCCTGCCGCCTGGGCATGGGTCGCGGTGAACGACACGCCGTCGATGTTCGTGAACGTGTTCGAGGCCTGCTGGATCATCGCGGTGGCCGGATTGGTCGGGTCGCCCAGATAGAGGATGGCATCCTGGGCCGCCGTCATGATGGTGCGCGACGTGAAACCCGTCTGCAGTCCGGCGTCGGTGGCCTGCGAGCCGTCCACCGAGACGGTGTTGGCGACGCCGGTGTTCTTCGACGTCAGCACGAGGCGCGGCGCGCCGCTGACCGTGATGACGCCGGCCGACACCTTGCCCGCGTTGCCGCTCGCGTTGTTGATGGCGGCCGCGATCTCGCGCACGCTCAGCTTGCCGTCGCCGTCCGAGTCGGCCGTGGCGTCCAGCTGGACCGTGAAGTTGGCCGTGTTCGTGCCCGCGGCTTCGTTCGCGAGGTTGACGGTCAGCTGGCCGCCGAGCTGCGAGCCGTCCGCCAGGCTGTCGTACGAGACCTGGCTGCTGGTTGCGACCTGCTGCACGAACAGGCTGTAGGCGCCGGCGGCGGCCGTCGCGCTGGCGGTGGCCGTGCCGACCGCCGTGTCGGACAGGGTCGCGCTCTGGGCGTACAACGTGTGGCCCAGGCCGGACAGGCCGGCGAGCGACGTCTGGAAGGCCGAGATCGCGGCGCTCAGCGTGGAGAGGGCCTTGCCGGTGGCGGTCGCCGCACTGGTCTGGTTGGTCAGCTGGGTTTGCATGCCCTGGATGTACTGGTCGGCCATGGCCTTGGCCGTGCTGGTCGGGTCGTAGGTGGGGGCGGTGATGACGCTCGTCGACATATCGGTTCTCCTGCTTATGCGTTTTTTGCCAGCCACGACTGCGTGGCAACTTCATCTTCGCGTTTGCGTTGCGTGCGTTCCTGCGCGCGTGCGTACGCGGCCTCGTGCTGCTCCAGCACTTTGCCCAGCAGCTCGCGCCTTGTCCAGGCGTGGGCCAGGTTCTTCTGCGCGACGGCCATGTCGGCTTCGTGCAGTTGCAGGTCGGTGCGATGGGTTTCCGCCAACGCGAAGACGGCCTGCTTGTAGTTACCGCAATTCATGGCCAGCGCCGGCGACAACGGCCGTGCGCCGGCCGGCTGGCCGGACGGGCCGCTGCCTTCGGCCAGCGCCGTCAGGCGGTCCACGCTGGCCTGGTAGCGCACCCGCGTCGCCTCCTTCTTGGCCAGCGCCGTCTGCAGGCGCTCGACCTCGGTGCTGCGTACGCGCACGAGGGTGTCCAGGCTGGTGATCGTCTCGCGCTTGCTCATGCCATGATCGCTTTCAATTGGTCGACGCAGGCCGCGAACGGCGCGTCTTCGCGCGTGCCCTGGCACAGGAATGCTTCGATGTGCGGATGCAGCTGGACGGCGCGGTCGGTCTCCGGATCGGCGCCCGGATGGTAGGCGCCGAGCGGGATCAGGTCGCGCACGCGCGCATGCCGGGCCAGCGCCGCCTTCAGCTTGCGCGCGGCCTGCGCGTGTTCCGGCGCCACCACCTGCGCCATGCAGCGGCTGATGGATTGCGCCACGTCGATCGCCGGGTAGTGCCCGCGTTCGGCCAGTTCGCGCGACAGCACGATGTGGCCGTCGAGGATCGCGCGGGCGCTGTCGACGACCGGGTCCTGCTGGTCGTCGCCTTCGGCCAGCACCGTGTAGATGGCGCTCATGCTGCCGTTCTCGTTTTCGCCGTTGCCGGCCGATTCGACCAGGTGCGGCAGGTTCGAGAACACCGACGGCGGATAACCGCGCGTGGCCGGCGGCTCGCCCAGCGACAGCGCGACTTCGCGCAGCGCCATCGCGTAGCGGGTCAGCGAATCGCACAGCAGCAGCACGTTCTGGCCGCGGTCGCGGAAGTGCGCCGCGATCGAGTGGCACAGTTCCGTCGCCATCACGCGCATCAGGGGCGATTCGTCGGCCGGCGCCACCACCACGACGGCGCGTTTCAGACCTTCGGGGCCGAGCGATTTTTCGATGAACTCGCGCACCTCGCGGTTACGTTCGCCGATGAGGCCCACGACGATCACGTCGGCCACGGTCTGGCGCGTGATCAGACCGAGCAGCACCGACTTGCCGACGCCGGAACCGGCCATCAGGCCGACGCGCTGGCCCTTGCCGAGCGTGAGCATCGAATTGATCGCGCGCACGCCCACGTCCAGCGGCTGTTCCACCGGGGCCTTCTTCAGCGGGTTGACCTTCGGCGGCGTCGTCGGCAGGGTCTCGTCGCCGCCCAGCTTGCCGCGGCCGTCGATCGGTTCGCCGAGGCCGTTGACCATGCGGCCCATCCACGACGGGCCGATCTGGATGCTCGAAGGACCCGTGGCCGGCAGCACGCGGGCGCCGGTCACGAGGCCGTCGGCCTGCTTGAACGGCATCAGGTACGTCACCTTGTCGCGGAAGCCCACGACCTGGGCGTCGAGCCAGGAACCGTCGACGGTCTCGACGCGGCAGCGCTGGCCCGTGTGCAGGCGGCAGCCCACGCTTTCGAGCAGCAGGCCCTGCACGGCGACGAGGCGGCCGGTGGGCAGCGCGACCGGCGGCGCCTTGATCTCCAGCGTGCGCAGGGTGTCGGCCAGGGCGCTCACTCGGCGTCCTCCCTGGCGGATGCGTCCAGGCTTTCGCGCACTTGCGTCATGCAGGCGGCCAGGCGGCCCTGGCAGCCGGCGTCCACTTCATGGTCGCCCGCGCGCACGCGGCATTCGCCCAGGTCCAGGGCGGGGTCGGCCATCAGGTTCCATTTCTTGGCGCGTTTCGGATCCAGTTCCTGGATGCGCTTGAGTTCTTCCGGATTCATGAAGACTTCCACCTCGTCGCGCGTCGGCGGCATCGCGGCCAGCGCTTCGTCGACGAGGTTCAGCATCTGCACCGGCTGCAGCGCCAGTTCGGCGCGGATCACCTGGCGGGCGATCTTGCCGACCAAGTCCACGACTTCCTTGCGCTGGGCATTGCGGAACTCGGTCTTCATCTTCTTCAGGCTGCGCAGCATCGAGTCGACCGGCTTGGCCATCTGTTCCAGCTCGGCCAGCGCCTGCTGGCGGCCCTCGGCGACGCCGCGCTCCACGCCTTCGGTGTAGCCGGCGTCGTAGCCGTCGTTGCGGCCTTCGTCCAGGCCGACCTCATAGCCTTCGCGCTGACCCTGGCGATAGCCGTCGGCCACGGCGCTCTGCCAGTCGTCGTCCGGGGTGGCGGACGACGACGACGGGGCACGCTTGGCCGCGCCGGCGGCGATGAACTGCGCCAGCGGGGGGAAGTGGTAAGGCCGGAACTGCTTCATTCCGCAGTCGCCTCGGCAAACAGCTGGACTTCGATCTCACCGTTGTCGGCGAGCTCCTTGACCTGCGCCATGATCTCGCGGCGGGTCTGCAGGATGCGCGACATCGGCACCGGGCCGGACCGCTTCATGAGGTCTTCGAAGCTCTGCGCCTGGCGTTTCGGCATCGCGCCGAGCAGGGCCACGCGCAGCGCGGGTTCCGCGCCCTTGAGCGCGATCGCCCACTGCTCCAGCGGGATCTCGTCGAGCAGGCGGGTGATGGTCTGCTCGGTCTGTTTCGACAGGATGAAGAAGTCGTACATCGACATCTCGATCTGCGAGACCACGTCCGGATCGTGCGCGCGCAGCAGCTCGACCATCGACGCGCGGTTGTTCGGCAGGCGGTTCAGGATCTCGGCCGCCTGGCGCACGCCTTCCACGGTGGCGCTCTGGGTGTCGAGCGCGGACAGGCAGCGCTGCACCAGCTCTTCCAGCTCGGACAGCAGGTCGCGGTCGATCTCTTCCAGGCGCGCCAGGTTCAGCAGCACCAGTTCGCGGCCGTCTTCCGGCAGCGCGTCGATGATCTGGCCGGCCAGCGCGGGCGGCAGGAAGGCGAGGAACACGGCCTGCATCTGCACGTGCTCGGCGGCGATGTAGTCGGCCAGCCACTTCGGCGACGCGTACTGCAGGCGCGCCATCATCGGGCGGATCGCGTCGCCGTAGATCGTGTTGAGCACGGAATTCGCAATCTCGCTGCCCAGCGCCAGGTCGAGCGAGCGCTTGAGGTAGCTGCGCGACGCGCCGTGCAGGCCGCTTTGCTGGCGGTAGTCGTCGAAGAATTTCTGGATCGAGTTCTTCACGGCGTCGACCTTGATGCCGCTCATCCGGCTCATCACCTGGGTCAGCTCGATCAATTCCTCGCGTTCGAGGCAGCGCAGCACGGCCGCGGCCGGTTCTTCGCCGATGGACAGCAACACGATCGCCGCCTGTTCGACCGGGCTCAGCACCGCTTCCTGCACGTCGTTATTGTTCAGATCCGCCATTTTTCTTTTGCACCCATTGTTTGACCACTTCTGCCACCCGCTCCGGCTCTTTACCCGCCAGGACCTTCAGGTGGTCGACCATCACATCCACGGCCGAACCGGCCGGGGGCAAATCGTATTCCTCGAGCAGCGCCTGGACCGGCAGCGTGCCGCCCGCCGAAGCCGTCTCCGGCGCCGCCAGCGCGCCCGCCGCGGCATTTGCAGCCGGGGCCGGCAACGCGCCGGCGCTGTGCGCGGCCGGCAGGGCGTTGCCTGCGCCGGCCTGGACGGTTGCCAGGGTCGGGGCGACGGCCGCCGCCTGCGGGGCGACGCGCCGGGTCAGCATGCGCATCAGCGGACGCAGGATCAGGAGCCAGCCGAGCAGGGCGCCGATCGCGTACATGGCGTAGCCGGCCATGTCGACGATGTTGTCGCGCTCCTGATACCACGGCCCGACCGCGACCGGGGCCGGGAAGGACAGCGAGGACACCGTCAGCACGTCGCCGCGGGTGGCGTCGATGCCCAGGCCGCCGCGCAGGATCTTGTCGATATTGGCGATCTCGGCCGGGGTCCAGCCCGTCTTCGGCGACGCGGCCCTGGCGTTGTTCAGCACCACCGCCACCGACAGCTTCTTGAGGCGGCCGCGCGAGCGCTTGATCTGGGTGATCGCGCGGTCGTAGGCGTACTGGCGCGTCGTCGCATTCTTGCGCGCGCTGCCGTCGTCGGGCTGGGCGTTCGATCCGGCCGCGGCGCCGTTGGCACCGTTCGCGGCGTTCGGATCGGCCGGCGGATTGCTCGCGACCGGCGGACGGTTCGACAGCGTGCCCGGCACGCCCAACGCCATGCGGCTCTTTTCCATCTCTTCGCGCATCGCTTCGCTGGTGACTTTCGGGTCTGCGCCGTATTTCTCCTGCGTTTCCTCGATCTTGTCGTTGTCGACGTCGGCCGTCACGCTGACCTTGAAGTTGTCGTTGCCGAGCACGGGACCGAGCAGGCCGGCCACGTTGGCGCGCACGTCGTCCTGGTAGCGCTTGGCGGCGGCGTCGCCCTGGGCGGCGCCGTCGAAGCCTTCGGTCAGGTCCACGCGCGACGACAGGTAGTTACCGTTCTGGTCGACGAGCGACACGCGGGCGGGTTCCAGGCCCGCGACGCTGCCCGCGACGAGATTCACGATCGCGGCGATCTGTTCGTTCGACAGCGTGTGGCCGGGCTTGACCGCCACCACCACGGAGGCCGACGATTTATCGCCGTCGCTCGCGACGAACGACGACGACTTGGCGATGGCCAGGTGCACGCGCGCCGAGGCGATGGCGTCCAGGGTCAGGATCGACTGCGCCAGCTCGCCCTCGAGGCCGCGGCGGAAGCGCACGTCCTGCACGAACTGCGACACGCCCAGCGGGTCGTTCTTGTCCATCAATTCCAAGCCGGCCGGCAGCTGCGCGGTGACGCCCTTGGCGGCCAGCAGCATGCGCACCTTGCCCAGCTGGCCGGTCGGGACCATCACCTGGCCGGAATCCGGGTGGATGCGGTAGGGCACGTGCTCGGCGTCGAGCACGCTCATCATGTCGCTGGCGGCGACCTTTTCGTGGGCGCCGAATACCGGCTTGTAGCTGGCCTGGTCGTTCCACATGTACAGCATGACCGCCGCGGTGATGCCGATGGCCAGCACCAGCATCGGGGTCAGGTTCTTGGACAGCGCGGGCGGCAGGGCCAGGCGCTTGCCGCCAAAGGCGGACTTGAGAGTGGCAATCACGATCGGTTTGTTCCTGTCAGACCGGCAGCTTGAGCAGCTCGTCGACGGCGCCCATCACTTTGTTACGGACCTGCATCAGCATCGAAAAGGACAGATTGGCCTGTTGCGACGACAGCATGGCGCCGACCAGGTCGTCGCTCTTGCCGCTGTCCACGTCAGCCATCTTCTGGTTGGCCACCTGCTGGTCCTGGTCCACGCTGACCAGCGCATTCTTCATGCTCTGCGCGAAGGAAAAGTTGCCGCCATCGCCCAGGGTGGGGTGGCCGCCATCCATCGCCGGCGCCACGACGCCGAGGCGGCTGGCATCGTTGGTGAGGGCTGCCAAGTCTGCCCGGATCAGGCCGGCAAGTTCAGTTCCCATCGTGTTCATCGCTCCCATGCTTAAGGTTGTGGGTTGTGACTTTTAGTAAATGTTGCCTTCGCTGGCGGGCGTTACATTTGTTACAACAGCCGTTGGCAAAAAGAAAATTGTTAAATTTCCAGTGCCACACTGTGGCTTGGTTTCTCCCGCAGAACCGAGGAGAATATCAGCGGTCTCGTCGGTACCCAGAGTGATTTTTTGTTTTCCCCAGCGCAGTAACGGCATCTTACCGTAGGGCAATGGCGAATTCAAAGGGGAAAATCAAATGGCGTGACACAATTTCCCGGTTATAATAGTTGCCCAGAGGAATGAAAAGAAAGCATCTCTGCTTATCATTTTTTTAATTTGACCATGCCGATTGCAAACCCCGACACCGCCCAGCAGCACCAAGTGCTCGACCCCTCCCTGCTAGGGCGTCCGGTACATCTGCTGCCCCAGTTTGCGACGCGTCTCCAGGAGGAACTGGAAGCCGCGATGCAGGGTAGCGCCCGTCGTTACTGGGCCGGATGGCGCCTCGAACACGTCGAATTCGGCCGTGTGCCGCAAGACCACGGCCTGCGCTGGATGGCCGTGCTGGGCGCCCTGGGCACCGTCGCGGTGACGTTCGAGCGTGGTTTATTACTGACACTGTTGGAACGGCGCTACGGCGGACGTAGCGCAGGCGCAACGCAACGCGACCCGCAAACGGTGCGCGTGACGGCCACCGAGGAACGGCTGAGCGTCGTCTTGACGCAACAGATGGTGGATTTGTTGTATGCACGCGTCGCTGTCAGTGTGGCAATGGAGGTCGCGCCGCGGCCCGTCCCGGCCAATGCCGTGGTTGCTTCGGCAATGCCCGGCGAGAGCAACTGGGCCGTGTGCGTGCGGGTACGTGATAACAACGACAATACCGGCCAGTTCTGGATCGCGCCCGACCAGCAACTGATGGCCACGATCCTGGGCACGCTGCGCCCAGAAAATGTCCGCCCGACCACCGCGCGCGGTCCGGCCGAGCCGCTTGCGACCAGGCTCCAGGTCAAACTGGACGGCCGTCTGGTCAGCAAGGAAATCACCCTGGGCGCATTGTTCGACCTCAAGGTGGGCGACGTGATTCCGGTGAACGTGGGCCGGGCCGACGTCCTGCTCGACGAGGCGCGGTTGTTCACCGCCGCCGTCGCCGAGCACAAAGGCAAACTGTGTTTAACCTCTTTTGAAGACGCCGAGTAATCAACATGAACCTGAACGATCAATTCGCCGCGAGCGCCGATAGCGACGATAGCGACATCCTCATCGACGACGCACCGGTTGCCGACGAATCCGCGCACGCACCGGCGGCCGCCCCGAAAGCGGCCCAGCGCCTGCCGCAGATGATGCGCCGCATCCCGGTGACGCTGACGCTGGAAGTAGGTTCGGCCCGCATCTCGCTGCAGGAACTGATGGCGATCGGCCCGGACAGCGTGCTGCCGCTCGACGCCATGGCGGGCGAGCCGCTCGTCATCAAGGTCAACGGCGCCGCGATCGGACGCGCCGAAGTGGTCGTCGCGGGCGAGCAGTACGGCCTCAAGGTGATCGATCTGGACGGCCTGAACCTGGACCTGATCGCGTCATGACGTTGCAACGCCGCGGCGCCGCCGTGCGCCGCCACGCGCCGGTCATCGTGGCCGGCGCCGTTCTTTTGCTGGCCAGCGCGGGCGTGTGGGCCGCCCCGGCGGGACAGGACGTCCTCCCGGGCGTGATCCCCGGCTCCTCCAGCGGCCTGACGGTGAAGTCGCAGATCCTCGTCCTGATGACCATCCTCGGGCTGCTGCCCGTGATGGTCATGATGATGACGAGCTTCACGCGCTTCGTGATCGTGTTGTCGCTGCTGCGCCAGGCCCTGGGCCTGCAGCAGGGCCTGCCCAACCGGATCGTCACCGGCGTGGCGCTGATCCTCACGCTGCTCGTCATGCGCCCGGTCGGCGAGCAGGTCTGGAACGAGGCCTTCGTCCCGTACGACAAGGACAAGATCTCGCTGGAGCAGGCGCTGAAGATCGCCGAGGTGCCGCTGTCGCGCTTCATGCTGGCCCAGACGAGCAAGACGGCGCTGGCCCAGATCGCGCACCTGGCCGGCGAGCCGGCCGAGATGAAGCCGATGGAGCGCGGCTTCACCGTGAAGCTGGCCGCGTTCGTGCTGTCCGAGCTCAAGAGCGCGTTCCAGATCGGCTGCATGTTGTTCATTCCGTTCCTGATCATCGACCTGGTGGTGTCGTCGGTGCTGATGGCGATGGGCATGATGATGCTGTCGCCCCTCGTCATCTCGCTGCCGTTCAAGCTGCTGCTGTTCGTGCTGGTCGATGGCTGGACCCTGACCGTGAATACCCTCGTCGGCAGCATCCACGGCATCTAGCCGGCTGCACACTACTCGTATGACTCCTGATATCGCCGTCGACTTCGTCGTCGAAGCCCTGCAGCTGGTGATGCTGCTCGTGATGGTGCTGGTGGTGCCCGGTCTCGTGGCCGGCGTCATCGTCGCCCTCGTGCAGGCCGCCACCCAGATCAACGAGCAGACGCTGAGCTTCCTGCCGCGTCTTCTCGTGACCCTGCTGGCCCTGATCCTCGCGGGTCACTGGATGACCGGCAAACTGATGGACTATTGCGTGAGCGTGTTCCAGCGCGCCGCGACCCTGGTCGGCTGATGCTCGAAGTCTCCCACCTGCTGCTGCCGATCATCAGCGCGCTGTGGTGGCCGTTCTGCCGCATCATGGCGCTGCTGTCGACGGCGCCCGTCATCGGCGACGCGCTGGTGCCGGTGCCCGTGCGCGCGCTGCTGTCCGTGGTGCTCGCGTTCCTGATGCTGCCGCTGACGAAAGGCGCCGTGATGCCCGACCCGTTCTCGCTCGCCGGCGTCGTCGTGATGGTCGAGCAGGCCGTGATCGGCGGCGTGATCGGCCTCGCGCTGCAGCTGACGATGGCCGTCGTGAACATGCTCGGCTTCCTCGTCTCGAGCCAGGTGGGCTTTTCGATGGCGCAGATGAACGACCCGTTGAACGGCCAGCAGTCGGACGTGATCTCGGGCCTGCTCGGCATCGTCGCGATCCTCGTGTTCTTCGCGGTCGACGGCCACCTCGTGCTCGCGGGCGTGCTGGGCCAGAGCTTCAAGGCCTGGCCGGTCGGCGGCGGCTACGACAACCTGCTGCTGCAGACGGTGGCGCTGAACGTGGGCTGGGTGTTCTCGGCCGCGATCCTGCTGGCGCTGCCGATCGTGTTTTCGACGATGGTGGTGCAGATCGGCTTCGGTTTCCTGAACCGCGTGGCGCCGTCGCTGAACCTGTTCTCGCTGGGCTTTTCGCTGGTGACGCTGTTCGGCCTGATGATGCTCGTGCAGGTCGTGCGCTTCATCCCGGAACACTACGTGCAGATGACCAACCAGGTGCTGGAGATGCTCCAGCAGCAGATGAGGGCGGGCCATGGCTGACGGGACCGGCGGCGACAAGACAGAAAAGGCTTCGGCCCAGAAGCTGAAGAAGGCGCGCGAGGAGGGCCATGTCGTCCGCTCCAAGGACCTGGCCACCGCGGTCGGGATCCTGGCCAGCATGAAGCTGTTCGTGTTCCTGCTGCCCGATTACCTGGAATCGTTCCGGTCGCTGTTCCGGCTCGTGTACGCGCCGCTCGGCGCGGCGGGCGCGGTCGAGAACGCGATGTCGGTCGTGTGGAGCGGCGCCGCCGTGCTGCTCGTGAAGATGGTGCTGCCCTTGCTGGGCGTGCCGCTCGCGATCGTGGTGGCGAGCATCGTGCCGGGCGGCCTGATGTTCTCGACGAATAACCTGATGCCGAAGTTCGACCGCTTCTCGCCCGTGAAGAACCTGGGCCAGCTGGCATCAGGCAAGCACTGGACGACGTTCGCGACGTCGGTGGCCAAGGCGGCGCTGCTGGCGGTCGTGCTCGTGCACGTCGTGCGCTCCGCGCTGACGGCATGGGTCGACCTGCAGCGCATGCCGCTGTCCGACGCGCTGCTGCATGGCGCCGGCATGATGTTCGACGGCCTGATGTCGCTGGTCGCCGTGTTCGTGCTGTTCGCGCTGATCGACGTGCCGCTGCAGGTCTTCATGTTCGCCCGCGGCCAGCGCATGAGCAAGCAGGAAGTGAAGGAAGAATACAAGAGCACCGAGGGCAAGCCCGAGATCCGTGCGCGCATCCGCCAGCTGCAGCAGCAGATGGCACGCCGCAACGTGAACAAGACGGTGCCGTCCGCCGACGTGGTGATCGTGAATCCCGAGCACTACGCGGTCGCGCTGAAGTACGACACCAAGCGTGCGGAAGCGCCGTTCGTGGTGGCCAAGGGCATCGACGAGATGGCCCTGTATATCCGCCAGGTCGCGGCGAAGCACCAGATCGAGACGATCGCGCTGCCGCCGCTGGCGCGTGCCATCTACAACACCAGCCAGGTGCAGCAGCAGATTCCCGCCGCGCTGTACCAGGCGGTGTCGCAGGTGCTGAACTACGTGCTGCAATTGAATGCTTTCCGTGCGGGGCGGCGCCAGGCGCCCCCGCGTTTCCCGAATGACGTGGCCGTGCCGGCCGCATTGAGTGAGGTATCCCCGACATGAATTTCCTGAACAGCTTGATGCTCGAGCTGCGCCGCCAGAAGATCGCCACGCCGGCGTTCCTGCTGACGATTCTGGCGATGATCATGCTCCCGCTGCCGCCGGTGCTGCTGGACATCCTGTTCACGTTCAACATCGTGCTGGCGCTGATCGTGATCCTGGTGTCCGTGTCGTCCAGGCGCCCGCTGGACTTCTCGGTCTTCCCGACCGTCATCCTCGGCACCACCTTGCTGCGCCTCGCGCTGAACGTGGCGTCCACGCGCGTCGTGCTGCTGCACGGCCACGAGGGCACGGCGGCGGCCGGCCACGTGATCGAGGCGTTCGGCAACGTCGTCATCGGCGGCAACTTCGTCGTCGGTATCGTCGTCTTCGTGATCCTCATGATCATCAACTTCGTCGTCGTGACGAAGGGTTCCGAACGGATCTCCGAAGTGTCCGCACGCTTCACGCTGGACGCGCTGCCCGGCAAGCAGATGGCGATCGACGCCGACCTGAACGCGGGCCTGATCAACCAGGAAAAGGCACAGCTGCGCCGCAAGGAAGTGGCGTCCGAAGCGGACTTCTACGGCGCCATGGACGGCGCCTCGAAGTTCGTGCGCGGCGATGCGATCGCGTCGATCCTCATCCTGCTCATCAACATGATCGGCGGCGTCGCGATCGGCGCGCTGATGCACGACCTGTCGTTCGGCGACGCCTTCCGCCAGTATGCGCTGCTGACCATCGGCGACGGTCTCGTGGCCCAGGTGCCGGCGCTGCTGCTGTCGGCCGCGGCGGCGATCCTCGTCACCCGCATCAGCGACTCGGGCGACTTCGAACAGCAGGTCGGCGGCCAGCTGCTGGCCAACCCCACGGTGCTGTACTCGGCCGCCGGCGTGATGGTCATCCTGGCCATGGTGCCGGGCATGCCGTCGTTCTACTTCATGGTGTTCGCGGGCGCCCTCGGCTACGTCGGCTTCCGGCTCGCGCGCGAGGAGGTGAAGGCGCCGGACGAATCCAGCGTGGCCGCCATCGAAGCGGCGCTGCGCGACGACCGCGTGCCGGAACTCGACTGGCAGCAGCTGCCGGTCGTGCAGCCGATCTCGATCACCGTCGGCTACAAGCTCGTGCACCTTCTCGACAAGGCGCAGGGCGAAGTGCTGCCCAAGCGGATCAAGGGCGTGCGCCAGAGCCTCTCGGAGCAGATGGGTCTCCTGCTGCCTCCGATCGGCGTGCGCGACGACCTGACCCTGCGGCCGAACCAGTACGCGATCGCGATCAACGGCACCGTCGTGGCCGAGGGCGAGGTCGTGCCGGAATGCCTGATGGCGATCCCGTCGCCGAACGTGTACGGCGAGATCGACGGCATCCCGGGCATCGAGCCGGCGTTCGGCATGGCCGTCACCTGGATCGATCCGGAGCAGAAGGCCCACGCGCTGGGGCAGGGCTACCAGGTCGTCGAGGTGCCGAGCGCGATCGCCACGCACACGTCCAAGGTGGCGCGCGACTACATGGCGGAGCTGTTCCGCCACGAAGACGTGCCGGCGCTGATGGAACGCCTGACGGCGCTGTCGCCCAAGCTGGCGGGCGCGCTGGACAAGGCGCTCACGCACACCCAGCTGCTGCGCGTGTTCCGCGTGCTGCTGGCCGAGAACGTGTCGCTGAAGGACATCGTCGTCATCGCGACGACCCTGCTGGACAGCTCGGAGACGACGAAGGATCCGATCCTGCTCGCGGCCGAAGTGCGCTGCTCGCTGCGCCGCCAGATCGTGTCGGGCCTGTACGGCAAGAAGAAGGACATGCCCGCGTTTAACCTGTCGGGCGAGCTGGAAAACATGCTGCTCGGTTCCCTGAACCAGGCGCGCCAGAACAATGGCGGCAAGGTCGTGCTGGACAACTACCCGATCGATCCGCAACTGCTGTCGCAGCTGCAGCTGAACATGCCGGTGGCGCGCGAGCAGATGAAGCAGCAGCACACGCCGCCGCTGCTCCTGGTGCTGCCGCAGATCCGCCCGCTGCTGGCCCGCTACGCGCGCCTGTTCGCGCCGGGGCTGAACGTGCTGTCGTATAACGAGATTCCGGAGAATCGTGAGGTGGCGATCATCGGCACGGTCGGCTGATCCGGCATTTGATGGCTATAGGGTCTCACCCTTTAAAGGTCACTCTACAGCACAATTCTTGTTGCTCATCAGCGCTCTGCCGTAAAACTAAATTTGGTAAAGCTGGTGGCGGTCCGTCGCGCTCCGGAGCTTTCTTCCATAAATCAGGTGGATTCGTCGTACCCATAGCCCGGACGGAATTGCGGCAGGGCGACGATCGTGGGAGTGCTTAATTGCGTGAAGCAATAGAGGATGAGGCTCTTGCAAAACTAGCGGGGAACGAGGTTTTCGCCTGACGTGGCGAGGAAAAACGAGGCGGGATGGGTGGCCATTGCTGGCATGATGATGGTTCTCTACGCCAATCATCGACACCCACGCCATGGAGGCTACCCGACCCGCCCAAATCATGCAACGCTGGAAAGCGATTCAATACGAGGTGTTGCCCGGCCTGGGCGCCGAGGTTGGTTCCCTGACGCCTAAACTGGAGCGGGTGGTGCACGTGCTGGAGTGGGCGCGCATCGAGGAATTCGTCTCCGATTCCTGGTGCGGCACGGGCCGTCCTCCGCACACGCGGGCCTGGCTGGCCAACGCGTTTGTCGCCAAGGCGGTGCTGAACATCGGCACCACGGTCGGTCTGATCGAGCGGCTGACGATCGACCGGGCGCTGCGCCGCATCTGTGGCTTCGCGCCGTTCTCCAAGCTGCTGTCGGCGGCGACGTTTTCCCGCGCCTTTGGCGAATTCGCCGAGGCCAAGCTGGGCGAGCGTGCGCACGAGGCATTGATACGGGAGCAGCTGGGCGACCGGTTGATTGGCCACCTCAGCCGCGACGGCACGGCCATCCCGGCGCGCGAGCGGCCGGCCAGGAAGCCGGCGCGACAAGCGGCCGTGAAGGCCACGACCGGATCGCCGATCCGGCGCCAGCTGGTGCAAACGCTGGCGCGGATGCTGGCCGAACTGCCCACCGCGTGCGACCGGGGCACCAAGTGCAACGCCCAGGGATACAAGACCAGCTGGAACGGCTACAAACTGCATGTCGACACCGCCGACTGCGGCGTCCCCGTCGCCGCCGTGCTGACTTCGGCTTCGATGCATGACAGCCGCGCCGCCGTGCCGCTGTCGTATCTCAGCAAGGAGCATGTCACCAACCTGTACGACCTGATGGACGCCGCCTACTGTAGCAGGGAGCTGCATGCCCACAGCCGCGACCTGGGGCATGTGCTCCTGATCGACCACAATCCGCGTGGCGGCGAGAAGGAAGAGTTCGAACCCGCCGACGCCGTGCGCTACCGCGAACGCAGCGCCGCAGAGCGGACCAACGCCCGTCTCAAGGACGAATTCGGCGCCCGCGCCATCATGGTCAGGGGCCATATCAAGGTCATGTGCCATTTGATGTTCGGCCTGCTCGCCTTGAGCGTCGACCAATTGTTGCGGTTACGAAGATGACCTTGCCGCCCGCTGTGATCCGCAAATCGCCGTGCGCCGCCCCGGCGCGGCGCTGTCACGCCCGTGCCATCACCGAAACCATGATTCCGCCACCATAACGACCGCTCAATGTGGCCGCCATCATGAAAATGCACTTACACACAGTGCGCTTGCATGATGCCGGCCTGAATTCGGCGGGAGGTTTTGCAATTGCCTCATTAGTATTTGCATATAGAAATAAAAATAGACTACATTCATCTTTTATTTCAAAACATTAATATTGTCATTTCATCTTTAAAATAGAATTTTCCACAGCAAAAGAGGAATGAATTGAAAATGAGGAAATTTGCCTTTGCCACATTGGCATTTGCGGTTGCGGGTGTTGCGAACGCGACGGTAATGACTCTGAGTATGAGCGGTTATATCAACAATGGTTATGACAGCTTGGGACTTTTTGGTGGCAATGGAGCGCTAGGAGGTAAGTACACGTTAACCGTGAGTGTCGATTTGGATAGACCAATTCATTACTCCTCGAGTCCAGGAAGCTACGCCGGCGAAGACTCGACTGGACCATTTAATGTTGCTGCAACAGTGAATGGCATAACTTATACGTTTGCCGTGGCCAACAATGTAAGTATGTATGAGGGGGTTTCTACTTCCGGGGTACTGCTCTACGGCACTGGCACAGACGAACTCGGAAGACTGGTTACTCTACACGAGAGTGTGATGCAGAGAATGGCTGTGACTTCATTGACGGATTACATGTATCTCTCATCGCCACCAACTCCGATTCCTGACCCAATAGTCAGTTTAAGGATCGGTTCAGGTAACGCGGTTACGTTGTTCAACTCATATATTGCGAGAACCGTGATCTTGAACGGCGATCCCGTGACGCTCCCTCAATCGGCAGCACCAGCTCCCGGCCCAACTGCCAGTCCTGCATCTACCTCGGTCCCCGAACCGGCCTCCGCGTTGCTGTTCGGCGCAGGGCTGCTGGGCCTAGCGGGCTTGCGACGTCGCAAAAATCGCTGCTAGAGTGCTCGAGGCTTGGTGGGTAGCTTTGTGCACGCGCGACGAAACTGCAACCATCTTTAAAGGGCTGGCACCTCGTGTCCACCAAACCGATGCGGTCCGCGAACATTATGGCGGTCCGGCCCCGTCGCGCTGTTCGGCAGGCAACAAAAGCGCCAGTTCGGCCATCGCGCGGAACACCGGCAGGCTGAGGGCGGCGGCCGCCTCGGTCGACGGCAGGCGCGCGTGCACGCGGCCTTCCGGCAGGGCGTCGCGCCACGTCCAGCCGAGCACCCGCAGGCCGGCGCGGCGCACGGCGTCTTCCAGCTGCGGCTGCAGCGCGCGCAGGTGCACGAGGGTTTCCGCATTCGGCGTGCACAGTTCCAGCATGACGCCGTCGGCCAGCGGCTCGGCCTGCACGGTGACGACGCTGCCGTCGGCCAGCATCAGTTCCAGGCGCAGCGCGGTACGGCGGCGGCGCCGCTGGGATTTCGATGGTTGTTCCTCTTCCCCGATCACGCGCAGGTGCTGTGCCTGCGGCCCGTGCGCGTGCACGGTGAAGCGCCACGCGTCGGGCGGCAGGGTGGCCAGGTCGGCCTGGCGCAGCACGCGCGCATCCAGTCCACTCTGCAGCAGTGCGCCGGGCAGAATTTGCCCGCGCTGTTGCTGGGATGCCTGGATCGCGCGCGTGACGAGCTGGCTGCCGTAGCTGCGCACCATGCCGCGCCAGGAGGTCGCGAGCGCGCCGCCGTCCGGGCTCGGCCACGTGAGCTGGCGGGCCATGACGACCTGGTCGGGGCGCATCGCCGCGGCGTCCGGCAAGCCGTCGCCGGCGGACGGGGCGGGCACCGCCTGCGCCGCGGGCAGCGGCAACGGGAGCGCCTCGAGCTCGGCCTGCAGCAGCGCGACCGGGACGGCGGCCGCGACCGCGTCGACCGGCGCCGCCGGCATCGCACCGGGGGCGCTCGCCGGCACGACGGGTGGCGGAAGGGCGGAGAAGGAAAGGCTGGCCATGATCTCGGCAGTGTAAAGTGAAAAGGCCAGCTTGCGGCTGGCCTTTTGCGAATCCCGGCCGTGTCAGCCCGGGAGGTGGCCTCGCGGCCCTGCGATGACTGCGATTACTGCAGCAGGGACATGACCATCGACGACATGCTGTTGGTCTGCTTCAGCATGGCGGTGCCGGCTTGCATCAGCATCTGGTTCGACGTCATGTTCGACGATTCGGTCGCGAAGTCGACGTCCATGATGCGGCCGGTCGCGGCTTGCGTGTTGCTCGAGATGTTCGACAGGTTGTTGTAGACGTGGTCGAGGCGGTTCGAGATCGCGCCCAGCTTCGAACGCAGGGCACTGACGCTATCGATGGCGGTCGACAGCTTGCCGATGGTCCCGTTGGCGTTGGTAGCGTTGATTTCGGAGCCGGGCCCGGCGGCGGCAGCCCCGGTGGCGCCATCGTACTGGGTTGCGGCCAAAGCGATGTTGGAGTGAGCGTCGGACAGCTCGGTGGTGAAGTCGGCGGACATTTTCTCCGTCGAGTCGGCGCCGATCTGGAAAGTGATGGCGGTGGCCATTTTGCCGCTGCCACTGGTCAGAAGTTTGCTGCCGCCGAAACTGGTGTTGGACATGATGTTGCCCAGTTCGTTGCTCAGCTGGTCGAACTCGCCCTGCATCGCGGTCTGGTCGTTGGTCGAGGACGAGCCGTCGGCGGCCTGGGTTGCCAGGTCTTTCATGCGGACCAGGATGTTGTTGACTTCGGACAGCGCGCCGTCGGCGGTCTGCAGCATCGAGATCGAGTTCTGGGTGTTGCGCATTGCGACGGCCATGCCGCTGCTCTGGGCTTTCAGGCGGGTCGCGATCTGCAGGCCGGCGGCGTCGTCCATTGCCGAGTTGATACGGTAACCGGTCGACAGGCGGGTCATCGAGGTCGACAGGCTGTTCTGGGTGCGGCTCAGGGAATTCTGTGCGGAAAGCGATGCGACGTTGGTGTGAAGGCTCAGCATGATATGGCTCCTAGTGGCTTGGATACTGTTGGGAGGTTGCGCATCTCGCGCTCTCACAAGTACAGGACGACCATTTGGCGCGAGTCATTAAATGCCGAGTGGAAATTTTTTTGAAAAATTTTTGAGGGCGTGCGCGGGAGCGGAATCCCGGTTTCGCCCGTTGTGTATATGGCATCCCGACGGCACCCGGCAAGAATCGCCGGGGCCGCGCGCCGGAACGCCTGTCTCAGTTGGTCGACTTGCCGACGATGAGGCCGCGGCCGCCCAGGTAGAGGGTGCCGAATTCCTTCGGATCGCCGGTGATCACCGTGGCGGCGCCATACTGGTGCTGGGCGTCGTCGACCCGGACCCAGTTCTGGCCCGTGTCGGTGGAGCGGAAGATGCCCTGCACGCCGCCCACGGTCCCCGACAGATACATGGCCGGATAGCTCGCCCCGGTCGCCGCCTTGCCGAAGCCCAGCGCCTTGGCGGCGGTCACGTTCGCCAGCTTGGTCCACGCGCCCTGTCCCCAGTTGTTGTTGTGGTACAGGCCTTGCCAGTTGACCAGCCAGACGTCGCCGCGCACGCCGGCCGGCGTGACCAGGTTGTCGGACCATGCCGGGATGCCGTTCGTGTTGCTGCTCGAATTGGCCGCCCACCAGCTGGCGCCCCTGCTGTTGCTGAGGTAGAGGATGCCCGTGGGGCGGTCGTAGGCGTAGAACACGGTGGGATCGGCACCGTCCGATGCGATCAGCGCCGACTTCGGTACCCCGATGGTCTGCCACGAATTGCCCATGTCGGTCGAGCGCACCGTCGGCGCGGTCCACGTCGACCAGATGATCGACGTGGTGGCGGGGTTGGTACTGGTGTCGGTGGACATCGCCACGTGGCCGCCGCCCGCCGTCGACGGGCCGTTGCTGCCGAATGCCTGCCAGCTGTAGCCGCCGTTGGTCGACACGGCGCCGAAATGCTTGTTGGCCGCCGGCTGCCAGTCGTCGGTGCCGACGCGCACCACCAGCCTGGAGTCGGTCTTGGCGTAATCGAGCGACCAGGTGTCCTTGCAGCTCGGTCCCGTGAACGGGGACTGCGGGTAGACGTTCACGTCCGTGTGGGTGAAGCCGCACACGTCGCCGGCGCCGGTCAGGACGGGGTAGGCGTTCCACACATTGGGAAGCGGCGATTTCAGGTCCAGGATGGCCGTTTCCGCGACACCGTTTTCGCCGTAGGCCCAGGTGGTCCCGGCCGCGGTGAGGTTCTTCGTTTCCCAGATGCCGCCGCCGAACGAGACGAATGCGTGATTGACGTCGTACGGGTCGAGGATGGAGCCGCCCCAGTTGCCGAAGTCGTTCACCGGGCCGTTCGCGGTGCGCCACGGTTCCGCGCTGGTGTCGAAGTGGGCGTTCGGCAGGATGTCGGTCCAGTGCGCGCCGCCGTCGGTGGAGCGGTACATGGTCTCGACCTGCGCGCCCGTGCCGGCGTACCAGTCGATGGTGTTCACCGTCAGCCAACCCGGCCGCCACGGATCGACCGACAGGCCCGCGAAGCCGTACGACTTGGGCGAGACCGGGCCGTTCGGCGTGACGTCGGCCCACTGGTCCTGGCTCGCGACGTTGATTTTCCAGACTTCGCCGCCGATCAGGCCGCCGGGGCCGTAGTTGTTGCCCTGGCCGTAGTTGGCGGCGCGCGCGAACGTGACGTAGAGGTAGCCGTCGGGACCGATCTGGCCACGCTGCGGGAAGGCGCCGGCGGCCGGTCCGCCCCACAGCCGCGACCACGAGTTGCCGCCGTCGGTGCTCTTGTAGACCGGGATGCCGTTGTCGGCGGCCGACTGGGTGTTCACGCCCACATAGATGGTCGGTGTCGCGTTGCCGGACGTGCCGGATTCCTTGCGGAAGGCGATGAAGGCGATGCCGGCGCCCGTGCCGTCGCTCGTCAGCACGTTGAAGTTCGGCAGGCGGTTCCAGTGCTGGCCGCCGTCGACGCTCTTCCAGATGCCGTTGGTGGCGGCGTTGGCGCTCGCATTGCCGGTGCCGTAGAACAGGATGTTGCCGTTGTTCGGATCGACCTGCAGTTTCTCGCCGGCCTGGCGGCCGCTCTCGTTGCCGCCCGCCGAGAACTGCAACGTCGAGGTGGTGAAGCTGCGGCCCTGGTCGTTCGAGGCCATGAAGATGGCCTTGTCGGTGCCGTTGCCGTAGCCGCCGCCGCCCACCATGTAGAACTTGCGCGCATCGCTGGGATCGACGGCGATCGAGTCGACCCCCATCGCATAGCCGAGGCTGGGCGGCAGCCAGTCGTTCAGCGGAATCCAGGTGCTGGTCGACGCATCGTAGCGGTAGGCGCCGCCCACGTCCGTCTTCGCATAGAACAGGCCTTGCTGGCCCGGATGGGCGAGGAAGCCGTCGACATAGCCCGTGCCGCCGATTTTCGCGTTACTCCAGGTGTAGGTGGGCGCGGCCGAGGCGGCGGGCACGCAGGCCATGCCGAACGCCGCCAGCAGCGCCGCGGTCACGCCCGTGGAAGCAAGCAGTTTCATAGGTATCTCGCTTTCGTCAAGTGAAGGAGTGTCCCGGCGTCTCCTCGCCGGGGGGATTTCTGTCGAGAATCTCTCGAAAAATCACCACGAAGGATTGTGCTCGCCCTTCGATAGCCCTTCCATAACGAAATCCATCAGCGCCCGCGCGAAATCCCGTGGCCCGCCGCGTCAATCCAGGGCGGCCGCCTTCAGCCGCCGGTACAGGCTGCGCTCGCTCATGCCGAGCGCCGTGGCGAGTTCCTTGCGCGATCCCTTGAAACGCCTGACATAGTCCCGGAAACCCGCATCGTCGCCCGGTTCGGCGGGCGGCGGAGGGGGCGCCGCCACGTCGAGATGCAGATGGTCGGGACGGATTTCGCCGTCGTCGGCAAACAGGCGGGCCCGTTCGAGAACGTTGCGCAGTTCGCGAATATTGCCCGGCCAATCGTGCGCCATCAGCGTGGCCAGCGCGGCGCTCGACAGGTGCATGCGCTTGCCGGTGACGCTGGCGCTGCGTGCGAGCAGCGACTCCACCAGCATCGGTATGTCCTCGCGCCGTTCGCGCAGCGGCGGCAGGCGGATCGGGAAGGCGCTGATCCGGTAGTACAGATCCTCGCGAAATGCCTTGTTCTCGACCATCTCGCGCAGCGGCTTGTGGGTGGCCGCGACCAGCCGGAAGTCCGCCTGCAGCGTCTCGACGCCGCCGACGCGCCGGTACGTGCCCGATTCGATCAGGCGCAGCAGCTTGACCTGCATCGACAGCGGCACGTCGCCGATCTCGTCCAGGAACAGGGTGCCGCCCTGCGCCGTCTCCACCAATCCGGGCTTGCGATGGCTGGCGCCGGTAAACGCGCCGCGCTCGTAGCCGAACAGTTCGCTTTCGAACAGCGTTTCCGTGAGGCCGGAACAGTCGACGACGACGAACGGGCCGCGCGCCCGCGCGCTCTCCTCGTGCACGGCGCGCGCGAACAACTCCTTGCCGGTGCCGGATTCGCCCAGCAACAGCACGGGCAGGTCCGAGGGCGCCACCCGCCGCAACTCGCCGAGCACGCGGTTGAAGGCGGGCGAACTTCCCACCAGTCCCTTGCCGCTCGGCTGGGCGGAGGCGTGGCGCACCGTCTGCAGGCGCTCGACGAAGCCTACCACACGGTGGCCCGCATCGACGATGGGCCGCAATTCCACGTCGACGTGCTCCGGGCCGCGCGGCGTGTGATGGATGTGCAGCACGCGGTCGGGCGCGTGGGTGGCGAGCGCGTTGCGCATCGGGCAGTGTTCGCCGGCCTGGTCGCACGGGCGGTCGTAGTGGTGCGACATGGCGTAGCACTTGGTCCCGACATACGGCTTGTCGGCCGCCCCGAACTGGCGCTGGTAGGCCGTGTTGGCCGCCAGTATTTCGTAGTCCGTGTTCATGACGATCGTGGGGGCCGCCTCGTGGTCGAGATAGGAAATCAGGGCTTGCACTTCCGAAGCCTGGAGGACGTCGTGCGGGGTGTTCATGGGGAACCTGTCGGGGGAGGGCATCGCGCCCATTCTGCCTCGTTCTGCCACGACTGCCAAGTGGCAGTCGGAAACTGCCAATTCTGCCAACAGAGGCGGCCGCTTCCTTCACTGAGCCGCGATGTCATCGAAATTTTCCTGAAAATTCAACGGCTTGGCGGCGGATGATGGCATGGCACGGAATTTGTATAGAAGGGAGTGACTAACCCTGAAGGAGACTGTCATGAGCAAGATACATGTCGAAGGCATGTTCGACCCCGCCACCAGCACGATCAGCTACATCGTCATGGACGAGGCGAGCCGCCACTGCGCGCTCGTCGACAGCGTGCTCGACTACGACCCCAAGTCCGGCCGCACGTCGACCGCCAGCGCCGACCGCCTGATCGAACGGGTCCACGCGCTCGACGCCAAGGTCGACTGGATCCTCGAGACGCACGCGCACGCCGACCACTTGTCGGCGGCGCCTTACCTGAAGGAGCGGCTGGGCGGGCGCATCGCGATCGGCGAACACATCCGCAAGGTGCAGGACGTGTTCGGCAAGCTGTTCAATGCGGGGCCGGGTTTCGCCCACGACGGCAGCCAGTTCGACCATCTGTTTCGCAACGGCGAGGAATTCATGATCGGCACCCTGGAAGCGGTGGCGATGCACACCCCCGGCCATACGCCAGCCTGCCTGACCTATGTCGTGCGCGACGGCGACGACCTGGCCGCCTTCGTCGGCGACACCCTGTTCATGCCCGACTACGGGACGGCGCGCTGCGATTTCCCCGGCGGCGACGCGCGCACGCTGTTCGCCTCGATCAACAAGGTGCTCAGCCTGCCGGGCCGCACGCGCCTGTACATGTGCCACGACTACCAGCCGGGCGCGCGCGAGGTCCGCTACGAGACGACCGTCGAGGAAGAGCGCACGCACAACATCCACGTACGCGACGGCATCAGCGCGGAGGAATTCGTCGCCATGCGCAACGCGCGCGACGCCACGCTGCCGATGCCGGTCCTGATCCTGCCCGCCGTGCAGGTCAATATGCGGGCCGGCGGCCTGCCGGAGCCGGAGGACAACGGCGTGCGCTACCTGAAGATTCCCCTCAACGCCATCTGACCCATCTGACCACGTACAAGGAGAGCATCATGAAACGCAATGAAGGTACGCTCGACCGCGCCGCCCGCATCGGTGCCGGCGCCGGATTGATCGGTCTGCACCTGGCCGGCGTGCTGGGCCCCTGGGGCTGGATCGGCATCGTGCCGCTGCTCACCGGATTGGTGGGGAGGTGCCCGTTGTACCGCCTGCTCGGCATCGACACTTGCAGGCTCGGGTCATGAACATCAAGCACTTGAGCGCGGCGCTGTCCGTCGCGCCGCAGATCGCGCCGGCCGACGTGCCGGAGATCGCCGCGGCCGGTTACAAGGCGATCATCTGCAACCGCCCGGACGGGGAGGGGGCCGACCAGCCCAGCTTCCGCGAAGTCGAGCTGGCGGCGCAGGCCGAAGGGATCCCGGTGCGCTACCTGCCCGTGATCCCGGGGCAATTGAGCGATGCGCAGGCCGGCGAGTTCGGCCGCCTGCTGGACGAGTTGCCGAAGCCGGTGCTGGCCTACTGCCGCACCGGCATGCGCAGCGCCAGCCTGTGGGGCCTGTCGCGCGGCGGCAGCATGCCGCCGGCCGAGATCCTGGCCCGCGCCGGCGAATGCGGCTATGACCTGAGCGCGCTGGTGCGCCGCATGGTGGCGCCGGACAGCCGGGTCGATTTCGTCGATGCCGTGCACCAGGTCGTGATCGTCGGCGCGGGCGCGGCGGGGATCGCGGTGGCCGCGAGCCTGCGCGCGCGCGACCCGGACCTCGACGTCGCGATCATCGATCCGGCCGACGTCCATTACTACCAGCCGGGCTGGACCCTGGTCGGCGCCGGCGTGTTCGACGCCGGCGAGACCGTCCGCGCAGTCGGGGCGCTGGTGCCCCGCGGCGTACGCTGGATCAAGTCGGCCGTGTCGCATTTCGACCCGGAGCGCGACACCGTGGTGCTGGAAGGATGCCGCCGCGTGCGCTACAAGCAACTGGTGGTATGCCCGGGCCTCAAGCTGGACTGGGGCGCCATCGCCGGACTCGAGGACACCCTGGGCGCCAACGGCGTGACGTCGAACTACCGCTTCGATCTCGCGCCCTACACCTGGGAGCTGGTGCAAAGCTTCCGGGGCGGCACCGCGCTGTTCACCCAACCGCCGATGCCGATCAAATGCGCGGGTGCGCCGCAGAAGGCCATGTACCTGTCGTGCGACGCCTGGCGCCGGCGCGGCGTGCTCGACCAGGCGGACGTCCGCTTCGAGACCGCCGGCACCGCGCTGTTCGGCGTCGCCGACTACGTGCCTGCGCTGATGGACTATGTGCGCGCCTACGGGATCAGCCTCGATTTCGGCCGCCGCCTGACGGCGGTGGACGGCGCGTGCCGCGTCGCCACGTTCGCCGTCGCGGCCCCGGACGGCGAGCGCGTCGAGCAGGTGCCGTTCGACTTCCTGCACGTGGTGCCGCCGCAGGTCGCCCCGGACTTCATCCGCGCCAGCCCGCTGGCCGACGCGGCGGGCTGGGTCGACGTCGACCAGTCCACCTTGCGCAGCAAACGCTATCCCAACGTGTTCGCGCTGGGCGACGCCGCCAACACGCCCAACGCGAAGACCGCGGCCGCCGCGCGCAAGCAGGCGCCGGTCGTCGCCCACAACGTGCTGTTCGCGCGCGGCCGGGGCGCGCGCGAGGCCCGCTACGACGGCTACGGCTCCTGTCCGTTGACCGTCGAGCGCGGCAAGATCGTGCTGGCCGAGTTCACGTACGGCGGCAAGCTGGCGCCCAGCTTCCCGTCATGGCTGCTGGACGGCCGCAAGCCGTCGCGCCTGGCCTGGCTGCTGAAGGAACGCATCCTGCCGCCGCTGTACTGGCAGGGCATGCTGCGGGGCCGCGAATGGCTGGCGAAGCCGGAGATGGTGGGATGACCACGCTGTTCCGCAGCCGCAGCCGCGGCCTGCACCGCGCGACCGGTCTGCCGCTGGCGGCGGAAATCGCCATCGTGCTGGCGGTCAAGGTGACGCTGCTGTTCGCGCTGGCGCACCTGTTCTTCGCCGAACCGGAGGCGAAACACATGCGGATGGATCCCGCGCGGGTGACGCGGCACCTGCTCACAACACGATAAACGCAAGCAATCGGAGGTATGCGCAATGTCTGTCATCGATGAAGTGGTCGCGCTGTCGCGGCTGCAGTTCGCCGTCACGGCGCTGTACCACTTCCTGTTCGTCCCGCTCACGCTGGGCCTGTCCTGGATCCTGGTGATCATGGAATCCGTCTACGTCATGACGGGCAGCGCGGTCTACAAGGACATGACGCGGTTCTGGGGCAAGCTGTTCGGCATCAACTTCGCCATGGGCGTCGCGACCGGCATCACGCTCGAATTCCAGTTCGGGACCAACTGGTCGTACTACTCGCACTACGTCGGCGACATCTTCGGCACGCCGCTGGCGATCGAGGGCCTGGCCGCGTTCTTCCTGGAGTCGACCTTCGTCGGCCTGTTCTTCTTCGGCTGGGATCGCCTCAGCCGGCGCCAGCACCTGCTGGTGACCTTCCTGGTCGCGCTCGGCTCCAACATGTCGGCGCTGTGGATCCTGATCGCCAACGGCTGGATGAACAACCCGGTGGGCGCCGCGTTCAACATCGACACCATGCGCATGGAACTGGTCAGCATGACCGACGTGATCTTCAATCCGGTGGCCCAGGTCAAGTTCGTGCACACGGTCGCCGCCGGCTACGTCACGGCCTCGATGTTCGTGCTGGGAATCTCGGCCTGGTATCTGCTGCGGGCCCGCGATACCGCGTTCGCCCTGCGCTCGTTCGCCGTGGCGGCCGGGTTCGGCCTCGCGTCCGTGCTGTCGGTGATCGTGCTGGGCGACGAGTCGGGCTATACGGCCGGCGAGGTCAACAAGGTCAAGCTGGCGACCATCGAAGCGGAGTGGGAAACCCAGCCGGCGCCGGCCAGCCTGACCCTGTTCGGCATCCCGAACGAGCAGGCCCGGCGCACCGACTACGCGATCAAGCTGCCTTGGGTGCTGGGCTTGATCGGCACCCGCTCGACGGACGGCAAGGTCGTCGGCATCGCCGATCTCAAGCGCGAGCACGAAGTCCGCATCCGGCGCGGCATGCAGGCCTACGCGGACCTGGCGCGGCTGAAGTCGGGCGACCGCTCGCCCGCGGCGGTGGCGGCGTTCGAAGCGACCAAGGCCGATCTCGGCTACGGCCTGCTGCTGAAGAAGTACACCGACAAGGTGGTCGACGCGACGCCCGCCCAGATCGCGCGCGCCGTCGACGACACCATTCCGCACGTGCTGCCGATGTTCTGGGCGTTCCGCCTCATGGTGGGCCTGGGCTTCCTGTTCCTGTTCATCTTCGGCGCGTCGTTCTACTTCCTGGTGCGGCGCCGGCTGGCGCCCCAGCGCTGGCTGCTGCGGCTGGCCGCGCTCGCGATCCCGCTGCCGTGGATCGCGGCCGAACTCGGCTGGGTGGTGGCGGAGTACGGCCGCCAGCCCTGGACCATTGCCGGCGTGCTGCCGACCCACCTGTCCGCCTCCACGCTGACGCCCGGCAACCTGTATTTCAGCCTGGCCGGCTTCGTCGGCTTCTACACGTTCCTGCTGGTGGTCGAGATGACGTTGATGGTCAAGTACGCGCGCCTGGGCCCGAGCAGCCTGCACACGGGCCGCTACCACCGCGAGCAGGGCGCCGGCCAGCCCACTTGAGGAGAACGACATGATCTTCGATTACGAAACCTACAAGCTCATCTGGTGGGCGTTCGTCGGCGTGCTGCTGGTCGGCTTCGCGCTCACCGACGGCTTCGACTTCGGTGTCGGCATGCTGCTGCCCTTCGCCGGGCGCAACGACGGCGAGCGGCGCGTGCTGATCAACGCCATCGGCCCCACCTGGGAAGGCAACCAGACCTGGTTCATCACCGCCGGTGGCGCCACGTTCGCGGCCTGGCCGCTGGTCTACGCGACCGCGTTCTCCGGCTTCTACGTGGCGCTGATGGTGCTGCTGTTCTCCCTGTTCCTGCGCCCGGTGGGGTTCGACTACCGGGGCAAGGTGGCCGATCCGCGCTGGCGCTCGGCGTGGGACTGGGGCCTGTTCGCGGGCGGGCTCGTGCCGCCGCTGATCTTCGGGGTCGCGTTCGGCAACCTGCTGCTGGGCGTGCCGTTCCGCTACGACGAATCGATGCGGGTCGCGTACTACGGCAGCTTCTTCGGGTTGCTGAATCCGTTCGGCCTCGTGGCCGGCCTGGTGTCGGTGCTGATGCTGCTGATGCATGGCGCGGCCTTTGCGCTGGTCAAGACGGAAGGCGAGGTCGCCGCGCGGTCACGCCGCATCGGCATCGGCGCCGCGCTCGGCACCGCGCTGCTGTTCGCCGCCGCCGGCTTCTGGGTCGCGCACCTGCCGGGCATGCGCATCGACGCGATGCCGGACCCGAACGGCGCCTTCACGCCACTGGCCAAGACCGTGACGGTGGCGGACGGCGCGTGGATGGACAACTATGGCCGGTGGCCGGCCATGATGGCGTTTCCCGCGGCCGGCGTCGGCGGCGCCCTGCTGGCGGCGCTGTGCATGGGGCTGCGCCGGCCGCGCCTGGCCTTCGGCGCCAGCGCGCTGGCCGTGGCGGCCATCATCGTGACGGCCGGCGCCGCGCTGTTTCCGTTCATCCTGCCGTCGTCGCTGGATCCGCGCAGCAGCCTCACCGTCTGGGACGCCGTGTCGAGCAAGCGCACGCTGGGATTGATGTTCTGGATGGTGCTCCTGTTCCTGCCCATCATCGTCGCCTACACCGCCTGGGTCTACCGGATCATGCGGGGCAAGGTGACGCTCGACTACATCCGCGAGAACGAACATACGTCGTACTGAGAAAGGAGAGCACCATGTGGTATTTCAGCTGGATCCTCGGCGTGGGCCTGGCGCTGGCGGCGGGCATCATCAACGTGTTGTGGCTGGAGGCGAACTACGCCTTCGGCCGGCGCGAAGCGAGCGTGACGGAGACGCGCTTTTCCGAAGCGCGCGAGCAGGAGCGGCGCAAGCGGCGGCGCTGAAGAGGCTCAGCGCGTGCCGGCCCGGCCCGGACGGCGGATCGCGTTCACCCCTTCGAACCAGGCGACGGCGAGCAGCGACGCGCCGGCGGCGGCGGCCAGCATCCGGACCGGCGGCAATGCGAACGCGAACAGCCGCGCGACCTCCGGGATGGCGAGCACGACCGCGAGCAGGATCGACGTCGCGATGGCCATCCAGTCGAAGTAGCGATTGGGCGCGCGCTTCATCCGCCACGGCGCCGCGTCCCAGCGGCGGTTCGCGTAGATGAGCCCGATGTTGGACAGGACCAGCACCGCGAACGTCATGGCGCGCGCGACGTCGGCCGAATGCGCCGCACGGCTGCTCCACACGTAGACGCCGCACAGCAGGGCCAGCAATCCCGCGCCCTGCGCCAGTCCCCTGGCCAGGACGGCGGTGTCGAACAGGCGGTCGTCGGGGCGGCGCGGCTTGCCGCGCATCGTGTCCCGTTCCGGTTCCTCGGCCTCGAACACGAGCGAGCAGCTCGGGTCGATGATCAGCTGCAGGAACAGGATATGCGCCGGCATGAGTATCAGGGGCCATCCCAGCAGGACCGGGAGAATCGACAGCCCGACGATCGGCACGTGCACCGCGACGACGAACGTGATGGCCTTGCGCAGGTTGGCGAAGATGCGCCGGCCGTAACGCACCGCCGTGACGAGCGACGTGAAATCGTCCTTGAGCAGCACCAGGCCGGCCGCCTCGCGCGCGACGTCGGTCCCGCGTCCGCCCATCGCCACGCCGATGTGGGCGGCCTTCAGCGCCGGCGCGTCGTTGACGCCGTCGCCGGTCATCGCGACGATGTCGCCCTGGCGCCGGAACGCCTGCACCAGCCGCAGCTTGTGCTCGGGTTGGACGCGGCAGAAGATGTCGGTGGTCGCCAGCCGCGTCGCCAGCGCGTCGTCGTCCAGCGCGGCCAGTTCGGGGCCGGTCATCGGATTCCCGTCCGCCGCCAGGCCGGCCTGGCGGGCGATCGACAGGGCGGTACTCGGGTGGTCGCCCGTGATCATCACGACGCGGATGCCCGCCGCGCGGCACTCGGCGATGGCATGCGGCACGTCGGGCCGCACCGGATCTTCCAGGCCGACGAGGCCGAGGAACCGGAAATCGAAATCGTGCTGGCTCGCCGGCAGATCCCGCGCCGGGAAGACCGCACGCGCCACCCCGATGACGCGCATGCCGCCGGCGGCCATGCGCGCCACCTGTGCGGCGATCCGCTCGCCCTGCGCGGCGTCCAGGTGGCACAAGTCGACGATCGCTTCCGGCGCCCCCTTGGCGGCGATCATGCGCGTGGCGGTATCGGGCGATTGCCACACGCGCGACATCGCCAGCATGTCGCGCGAGAGCGGGTAGTCGTCGACGAGGGCCCAATCCCCGTGCAGGTGTTCGGAATCGGCCAGCAGCCGTTGGCCGGCGTCGACGATGGCCGTCTCCATCGGATCGAATGCGCGGCGGTGGCTGGCCAGCACGGCGTATTCAAGCAGGCCGTGAAACGCTTCCGGGAACATGGCGTCCGCCGTTGCCGCGACATCGTATTGCGCGCCATCGCACCAGAGTTGACGGACGACCATGTGATTGGTCGTCAAGGTGCCGGTCTTGTCGACGCAGAGGACCGTCGTGGCCCCGAGCAGTTCGACGGCCGGGACGTTTCTCGCCAAGACGTTTTCGCGGGACAGGCGCCAGGCGCCGAGTCCGAGGAACAGCGTCAGGACGACCGGCAATTCCTCGGGGATGATCGCCATGGCGAGCGTCAGGCCGGCCAGCAGGGCATGCAGCCAGTCGCCGCGCAGCAAGCCGTAGCCGAGCGCCAGCAGCGCCGCCAATGCGAGACCCGCCAGCGCCACGACTTTCACGATGTGCCGCGTTTCGGTTTGGATGGGCGTGCTTTCTCCACCCAGGTTCGCGAGGGACTTGCCGATCCTGCCCAGGGCGCTGCGTTCGCCGGTGGCGACGACCTCGCCGCGCGCGGTGCCTTGCGTCACCAGGGTTCCCGAGAAGACGCTGCCGCCGGCATCGTCGCCTGGCGCCGCGTGCTTGGCGACCGGCGCGGACTCCCCGGTCAGCATCGACTCGTCGACCATCAGGTTCGACGATTCGTGCAACCGGATATCGGCCGGCACGCGGTCGCCTTCGGCCAGGAGGACCGTGTCGCCGCGCACCAGCTCGCGCCCGGGAATCCTGCGCGGCCGGCCGTTGCGCACGACCAGGGCGCGGGGGCTCGAGAGATCGCGCAATGCGTCGAGCGACCGCTCGGCGCGGCGCTCCTGGAAGAAGGTGATGCCCATCACGACGAACACGAAGCCCAGCAGCATCAACGCTTCCTGCCGGTCCCCGAGCAGCATGTAGATGGCGCCGCAGGCCACCAGCAACAGGAACATGGGCTCGAGCACGATATCCCGCAGCAGGCGCAGCATGCTGCGCGGCCGCGATGCCGGCAGTTCGTTGGGGCCGTCCTGGCGCAGCCGCCGTGCCGCCTCCTCGTCGTCAAGGCCGGGGCGCTGGCCGGGCAATGTGTCCATCTACTCGCTCCGCATGCATGTCGGCTCCTTGCGTGGTGCATTCGACGATAGCATCTTCTCCGCACGCACGGTGTCGCATAGAATCTACTCGAATACATTATATCTTTTGACGATATATAATTCGATATACAATTGGCGAAAAGCCGAGCCTCGGCTGGACACGCCTTGGGAGAGGGGAGACAACATCATGCGACGACGCTTCAGGAAGTTCACACCGGTGTGGACAGGAATGGCCGTGCTGGCACTGTCGGGGCCCTTGACGCCGGCATTGGCCCAGATGAAGGGCGACGGTGCCGCGATTGCGGCCAAGGGAACGCCTGCGGGCGCGCTGGCCTGCATGACGTGCCACGGCACCCAGGGCGAAGGCAACGCGGCGGCCGGGTTTCCCCGGCTGGCAGGCTTGCCCGCCCAGTATCTGGCCGCGCAACTCGACAGCTTTGCGGCGGACAAGCGCCAGAACCCGATCATGGGGCCGATCGCCAAGCAACTCGATGCGGCGCAGCGCCAGGCCGTCGCGGGTTACTACGGCGCGCTCGCGCCGGTTGCCGCGCCCGCGTCGCCGGAAGGCGGGGCGCTGCGACAGACCGATACCGGCGCGTGGCTGGCGCTGCGCGGGCGCTGGGACCACGACCTGCCGGCCTGCGTGCAATGTCATGGACCGGGCGGCACCGGCGTCGGGGCGGCCTTTCCCGCGCTCGCCGGACAGTCGAGCGCCTATATCGCGGCCCAGCTGCACGCGTTCAAGAACGGCACGCGGCCGGGCGGTCCGCAGGACCTGATGAAGGCCGTCGCCGGCAAGCTGTCGGACGGCGACATCACGGCGGTATCCAATTACTTCGGCGGGGCCAAACCATGAAAACGTTCGTACTTTCCCTGATGGCGGCGACCGCGCTGGCCGGCGCCTCGATTGCCGCCGATGCGGCGGCCCAGGCCAAGGCCGAAGCCAAGCCGGTCCCGTTCACGCCGCCCGCCGCCGACAGCATCCCGGACGACGAGTTCGGCAAAGTGGTCAGGCGAGGGGAGCAAATCTTCGTCAACACGCAGGAGAATGCCCGCAAGTACGTCGGCAACAGCCTCAATTGCGTCAATTGCCACCTGGACGCCGGACGCAAGGCCAATGCCAGCCCGTTGTGGGCGGCCTACGTCGCCTATCCGGCCTACCGCAGCAAGAACAAGCACGTGAACACGTTCGCCGAGCGCTTGCAGGGCTGCTTCAAGTTCAGCATGAACGGCAAGGCGCCGGCGGCCGACGACGAAGTCCTGGTCGCACTCGAGACCTATGCCTACTGGCTTGCCACCGGCGCGCCGGTCCGGCAGGCCGTGGCGGGACGCGGTTATCCGAGCGTGCCGAAGCCCGCGCAGGCGCCCGACTATGCGCGCGGCCAGAAGCTCTACGCCCAGCACTGCGCGCTGTGCCACGGCGCGAACGGCGAAGGGCAGGCGAGCGGCGGCAAGACCGCCTTTCCGCCGCTGTGGGGACCGAAGTCGTTCAACTGGGGTGCCGGCATGCATGACGTCAAGAACGCCGCGGCCTTCATCAAGGCCAATATGCCGCTCGGCCTGGGCGGCACCCTCAGCGACCAGGAAGCCTGGGACGTGGCCATGTTCATGGACAGCCACGAGCGGCCCCAGGATCCGCGCTTTGCCGGCTCGGTGGCGGAAACCCGCAAGAAATTCCACGACGAGCCGACCTCGATGTATGGCATGACCGTGAACGGACACGTTCTCGGCAGCAAATAGGAGGACATATGACTCAGCGATATGGCTACGGCAAGACGGTACGGTGCGGCTTCGACGAGGCGGTGAATCTGGTCATCGAGGCGCTGCAACGGGAAGGCTTCGGCGTCCTCAGCGACATCGACGTCGCCGCGACCCTGAAGAAGAAACTCGGGGCGGACATGCCGCCTTACCGCATCCTCGGCGCCTGCAACCCGCCGCTGGCGCAACGGGCGATCGCGGCCGAGCCGTCGATCGGGTTGCTCCTGCCTTGCAATGTGCTCGTGCGGCAGGACCCGGCGGGTGCCGTGCACGTCGAGGTGATGAACACCGAGACGGTCCTGCAACTGGTCGACAAGCCGGAGATCGCGGCGCTGGCCACGGAGGTACGCGAGCGTCTCGACAGGGTGCTTCGCGCGATCTGAGCCGGACGACGCCGGACCGGATCGCGCGTCGTCCGCGTCAGGCGATCGAGACCACCAGCTTGCCGCTCGCCTTGCCGTCCACGAGGTCGCGATGGGCGGCGTTCGCGTCGGCCAGGGCGTACTCGGTGGGATCGACGCGCACCGTGATCTTGCCGGCTTCGACGAGGCGAGTGGCTTCGCGCAGGATGGCTCCGTGGGCGGCGCGCCCCTTGCCGCGGATGAGCGGCAGCAGGGTGAACACGCCGGAATAGGTCGCCGCCCGGAAGGACAGCGGGGCCAGCGCATGCGTGCCCCATCCCAGGCAGCTGACCACGTGGCCCCCGTACAGGCGCGCGGCGCGGAACGACGCATCCAGGGTCGCGCCGCCGACGGTGTCGTAGACGATGTCGAATCCTTCGCCATCGGTGTAGCGGTCGACGTAGTCGTCCACGCTGCTGGCCCTGAAATCGATGGCGGTCGCGCCGTAGCCTTCGATGGCGCTGCGCTGGCGCGCTTCGCCGGTCGCGTAGACCTCGGCGCCGAACGCCCGCGCGATCTGCACCGCGATGTGGCCGACGCCGCCGGCGCCGCCGTGCACGAGCACCTTCGCGCCCGCCCCGACCTGGGCGCGGTCGACCAGGCCTTCCCAGGCCGTGATGAAGACCAGGGGCAGGGCGGCCGCTGCGCGCATCGACATGTTCCGCGGCTTGTGGGCCAGCAGGTCGGCGTCGACGGCGGCGTACTGGGCCAGGGAGCCCTGCACGCCGGCGATCCCGCCGGTCATGCCGTAGACCTCATCGCCCGGGCGGAATCCGGCGACGCCCGCGCCGACCGCTTCCACGACGCCGGCCATGTCGATGCCGAGGATCGCGGGGAGGACGGCGCGTGCGTGATCGGCCTTGCCCGCCGCGATCTTCGTGTCCAGCGGGTTCACGCCGCTCGCTGCGATCCGGACCAGGACCTGGCCGGGACCCGCCACGGGGCGGTCGATTTCGGCCAGGACCATCGGCTCGCCGAAGGCGCGCAGGACGACTGCTTGCATGGTTGTTGCGGTATTCATGATCACTCCTTTCAATCGGTGTGACCCAGTGTAGGGGCCTTGCGCGTCCGGAAAAACCGGGCAGTCGGCGATGCAGTATTCCGGATTCGGAAACAATCGACATCCGCTGCTACAATGCCCGGCCATCGTGACACGACTTGGGATGAACAGCATGGATCGCCTGGATGCGTTGAAAGTCTTCTGCAGTGTCGTCGACGCGGGCGGGTTCAGGCGCGCCGCCGACCGCCTCGGCATATCCACGACGTCGGTGACGAACCAGGTGGCGGCGCTGGAAGCGCGCTTTCGCGTGAAACTGCTGCACCGGACCACGCGCAGCATGTCCGTCACCGACGAGGGACGGCAGTGTTACGAAAGCGCCATGCGCCTGCTGGCGGACATGAACGAGCTGGAAGACGTCCTGCGCCACTCCACCGCGGCCCCGAGCGGCCTGTTGCGGGTCGACATGCCCGGCATCATCGGCACGCAGATCGTCTCCCCGGCGCTGCCGGGCTTTCTGCGCAACTACCCGGAAGTCACGGTGCGCATGAGCGCCAACGACCGGCTGGTCGACATGGTGGAAGAAGGCATCGACGTGCTGGTCAGGATCGGGAACCTGGCCGACTCCCGTCTCGTGGCCCAGACCCTGGCCGGCACGCGCTACGTCTGCTGCGCGGCGCCGGATTACCTGGCGCGGCGCGGCCGGCCCCAGTCGCCGGAAGACCTGGACCACTTCGACTGCCTGAATTTCCTCTACCCGAAGTCGCGCCGGGTCCGGCCCTGGTATTTCCAGCGCGACGCCCAGGTCACCTCGCTCGCGCCGCGCGGCATCTTCGTCTCCGACCACGTCGAAAGCTTGATCGGGGCAGCGGTGGCGGGTGGCGGCATCATCCAGGTGCTGTCGATCTCTGTGCAGGACCGGATCCGACGCGGCGCCCTGGTGCCGCTGTTGACCGAATGGACGGCGCCGGGCCCCGACGTGGCGGTGCTGTTCCAGCAGCGGCACCTGCGCGCCGCCAAGGTGAAGGTGTTCGTCGAGTTCCTGCACGCGGTCTTCCGGATGCGCTGCCGCGATCAGCCCGCGCGCCAGGAAATGATATAAACGCGAATACCGACCGATCAGGAGACCAGTATGCAGGACCACGTCCTCAAGCAGGGCATCGCCGCCGTCGCGCTGGCGCTGTCCGTTCTCGCCGCCGCGCCGGCCCAGGCGCAGCCGGCGACCATCGGCGCCCAGGACGACGGCATGATTGTGCGCCAGGGCAGCCTGCGCATCCGCGTGCGCGCCCTCACGGACGACATCCTGCGCGTGACGATGGGCGCGGCGGGCACGCTGCCGGAAGACGCCAGCTGGGCCGTGCCGGCCGACGTGCGCGCACGCCACGTGCACGTGCAGGCGAGTCCGACCGGGTTCGCCACGCGCACGCTGCGCGTCGACCTGCGCGACGGCCGGCTCGTGGTGAGCGACCTGGCCGGCAAGGTCATCTCGGCCGACGCCATCGATCCCGTCAAGGTCGACGGCCACGCGTTCACGCTGCGCAAGCAGATGCCGCAGGCCGAGCATTATTTCGGCCTCGGCGACAAGACCGGTGGCCTGGACCGGCGCGGCAAGAGCTTCGTCGACTGGAACACGGACGCATTCGGCTTCGGCTCGGCCGACGACCCGATCTATAAATCGATCCCGTTCTTCATCGGCGTCGGCGGCGCCGGGGGCAGCTACGGCGTCTTCCTCGACAACACGTACCGCAGCTGGTTCGACTTCGGCCACCGCGAGGACGGCGTGCTGGCATTCGGCGCGCCGGACGGTCCGATCGACTACTACCTGATCCACGGCCCGTCGACGGCCGAGGTGGTGCGCCGCTACACCGACCTGACGGGCAAGGCGCCGCTGGTCCCGCGCTGGGCCCTGGGCTACCAGCAGTCGCGCTACAGCTATATGTCGGCGGACGAATTGCGCGGCGTCGTCGCGCGGCTGCGCGCCGAACGCGTGCCCACCGACGTCGTCTGGCTCGACATCGACTGGCAGGACCGCAACCGGCCGTTCACCGTCGACAAGAAAGCGTTCCCCGACATGCCGGGCCTGATCCGCGACCTGGGCCGCCAGGGCATCAAGCTGATCACGATCACCGACCTGCACGTGGCCAAGGTGGAGCAGGGCTATGCGCCCTACACCAGCGGCGCACAGGGCGACCATTTCGTGAAGAACGCGGACGGCACGACGTATGTCGCGCCGGTGTGGCCCGGCCCGTCCGTGTTCCCCGACTTCACGCGGGCGGCCACGCGCGACTGGTGGGGTGGCCTGTTCAAGGAGCAGGTGCGGTGGGGCGTGGCCGGGTCGTGGAACGACATGAACGAGCCGGCCATCTTCAATACGCCGACCAAGACCATGCCGCTGGACACGCGCCACCGCATCGACTCCGACGATTTCGCGCCGCGCACCGCCGACCACCGCGAGATCCACAACGTGTACGGCATGCAGAACACGCGCGCCACCTACGACGGGCTGCGCAAGCTGGCGCCGGGCGAGCGCGCCGTCGTGATGACGCGCGCCAGCTATGCAGGCGGCCAGCGCTATGCCGTCACCTGGACCGGCGACAACAGCGCCACCTGGGACCACCTGAAGTTGTCGGTCCAGCAGATCATCAACCTGGGCCTGTCCGGCTTTTCGTACGGCGCGGCCGACGTCAGCGGCTTCACGGGCGGACCGGCCCCGGACCTGCTCACGCGCTGGTTCGAGATCGGCGCGTTCTACCCGCTGTTCCGCGACCACTCGGCCAAGGGCACGCCGCGCGTGGAACCGTGGGTCGACGGCCCCAAGCACCTGGCGATCCGCCGCAGGTACGTGGAGGAGCGCTACAAGCTGATGCCCTACCTGTACGCGCTGGCCGAGCAGAACGCACGCACCGGCGACCCGATCCTGCGGCCCGTGTTCTACGACTACCCGTCGGCGCTGAACCTGTCGTGCGACCAATCGTGGACGTTCACGCTGGGCCGCGCGCTGCTCGTGTCGCCGCCGCCGCATCCCGAATCGCCCCAGTCCTACCGCACCTGCCTGCCGGAAGGCGGCTGGTTCGATTACTGGACGGGACTGCCGGTCGGCCAGCCGGCGCCGGCCGCGCAGGACCAGGTGATCCAGTCCGCCACCCAGGCCACGGGCGAGGCGCACGGCGGCGGTTCGTTCGTGACCGAGACGGTGCGCCTCGCGCACCTGCCCGTGTACGTGCGGGCGGGCACGATCCTGCCGCGCCAGAACGTCGTGCAGTCCACGGCCGACACGCCGCGCGGCCCGCTGATGCTGGACGTGTACCCGGGCCCCGACTGCACCGACGAGCTGTATCTCGACGACGGCCATTCGATGGACTTCGAGAAGGGCGGCTACCTGCGCCAGGCGGTGAGCTGCACGGTGCGGCCGGACGGCGTCGCCATCGAGTTCGGCCCGCGCGAGGGCCGCTTCGCCCCGTGGTGGCGCCGGCTGGCCATCACCGTGCACGGCTGGCAGGGCAAGGCCGACGTGCGCGCCGGCGGGCAGGCGCTGGCGGGCCGCGTCGATCCGGCCAGGCGCACGGTGAGCTTCATGCTGGACGATGCGGCGCACCCCGCGACGGTGGTGGTGCGGCGGCAGTGACAGGACAGGCCGCGCCCGAATGTTGCAGCCAACGGATAAGCGTGCGGGATTGGGATAGCCGCGAAGGATCGTGATCGAGAGAATCCGTATGTACAGGCCGTTTTTTGGCATGTCAACTTTGCGGATTGCTCGATGAACCGGTATTCCAGTCTTCCCATGGAGAACCCTCATCCGGTCACTCGGCAAACAGCACTTGTCCAGAAGGGTGACATGCGGCGCGTAGAAAGCGGTATCGGGCAAATGGAACAGGTCATGAAAGACAAGGCCTGGGACATCGTGAGGCAGTTTTATACGGAGCTGTCACGGCTGCCGAAGTCCAGGCGTATCCTGGACATCCTGTCCGAGGACGAGTTGTTGCACTTGCAGGCGCACCAGGCGCAAAACCTGCAACGCTTGGCCGGACTGCAACCGGACGATACCCGCGGACATGAAGCCATTGCCCTGGACGTCGGGCGCATTCACGCCATTGTCGGATTGGACCGGGACGAGCTGGCAAACAGCCGCAGCATCCTGATGGAGGTCATCTACCGCCTCGTCAAGGACGACGTGTCGCTGGAAGCCATGGCCGTCTACAGCCAGTGCCTGTCGCAAGACCTGGCCTACCAGCTCAAGGCCTATCAGGACCTCGCGGACTCGCAACAAAGTATTTTGCTGGAAATTACCAAGGCCGCCTGGTGTGCGCAAAACTATACCGACCTCATCCAGCAGGCCGTCAGCATCCTCGCGAATCACTACGACATCGGCGTCTGTGCCATCGGACGCCCGGACGAGCAGGGCGTTTTTCATTTCGAGCACGTCGAGAGCCGATCGAACAAGGTCGCGCCGAACGTCATCAGCGCGTTGGATCCGCCTCCCGTCGTCCATGCCGACGATCCGTCGGGCCAGGGGCCGACAGGCCGGGCCTGGCGTAGCGGCAAGATCGAGCGCGTCCTGAATTTCAAGACACAAACAAGCCCGCACGGTATCCAGGCCATGGCGCTCGGCCTGCGCTCGTGTGCGGCCATTCCCTTGCGCTCCCCCGATCAACCGATTTCATTCGCCGTATTGCTATTGTTCAGCGTGTACCCCGGCGGATTCATCGGCAAGCTCCAGGAAACCTTTATCAACCTGATACAGAGCATCCTGGGCAGCGCGATCGCACGGCTCAAGATCGAAGACAATTACACGCCGGTCGTTTCCCTGCTGGACCGGCAACACATATCGGCATTGCTCCATTCCGATGCCCTGCAGTTCCACTACCAGCCGATACTCGACCTGCGTTCCGGCAGCGTGACCAAGGTGGAAGCCCTGGCCCGCTTGATGAACGACGACGAGATCCTGGCACCCGACACGTTTTTCGCGGCCTTGTCGCCGGACGATTTTCTGGAATTGTATGTGCGCGGCTTGAATCGCGCGCTGCTGGATCGCCGGCGCTGGCTGGAGCAAGGTATCGAATTGGACGTGTCCTTGAACCTGCCGCCGTCGGCAATGAACGACTGCCGTTATCTGGAAGCGACCCGCCACGCACTCGCGGTTCACGCATGCCGCCCCGAACGGTTGACACTGGAAATGCTGGAAAACGAATCCCTGGGCCCGTACGACAACCAGCAGACGCTGTTATCGCAGTTCAAATCGCTGGGCGTGCAGTTGGCGCAGGACGACTTGGGGTCGGGGCATAGCGGACTGACGCGCTTGCGCACGCTGCCGTTCGACGGCATCAAGATTGACCGCGGCATCGTCAAGACCCCGGACGGCGCCAGGGACATCGGCAACGCCCGGGATGCGTTGCGCTTCGCCTATCAATTGACGCGGTTGGGGCATTCGCTGGGCAAATGGGTGGTCGTCGAAGGCATCGAGAATCCGGAGATGCTGGAAGCGATGATGATACTGGGCGTGGATGCGGTGCAGGGCTACACGGTGGCCAGGCCGATGCCGGCCGACCGCTTGCCCGAATGGGTCGACGCGCATGCCGGGGCGCCATTCGTCCACGCGCTCGACGGCGTATTGCCCCGCCTGGCCAAATCCATCATTTGCGAAGAGCGTTTGTCCATCGTTCAGCTGCATCGCCAGAACGCCAGGAAGGCCGCCCCGGCCCGGCCGACACGCACGGCACCCGGTACGTAACGAACACACACCCGATTGAAGATCTGCCTGAACGACGTTCGCGTGCGGTCATTCAAGAAAGCGACCAACAGCATGCGTAAAAACCTGCCCGTAACCGATATCCAGTACCACATGGAGGATGGCAAGCCGATCGTGTCGAAGACCGATCTCAAGGGAAAAATCACCTACGTCAATCCGTATTTCATCGAAGTCAGCGGATTCAGCAAAGAGGAATTGATCGGCGCGCCGCATAACCTGGTGCGCCACCCGGACATGCCGCCCGAAGCGTTCGAAGACTTGTGGAAGTCCATCAAGGCCGGCCAGCCGTGGACCGGGATGGTGAAGAACCGGCGCAAGAACGGCGACTTCTACTGGGTCGTGGCCAACGTGACCCCCGTGATGGAAAACGGCCGTGCGAGCGGCTACATGTCGGTCCGTACCAGGCCGAGCCGCGCGCAGGTCGAGGCGGCGGAGCGGGCTTATCGAAGCATCGTTGCCGGCAATCCGGATCGCATCGCGATCCGCGAGGGACAGATCGTGCGTACCGGCCTGGCCGGCTTGATCCCGGCATTGAACGACCTGCCGGTGAGCGCGCACATCACCTTCGGGCTGCTGACGATCTGTGCCTCGTATCTCGGCATGGGCATCCTCGGTTTCGCGGCGTCGAGCGGCGGGACGGCGCGCGGATTCGCCGCTGCCGCCGCCTTCGGCGTGGCGGGCGCAGCGTCGCTGGGATACTTCCTCCACAAATCCGTGGTCGTCCCCTTGCGCGGCGCGATCCGTGCCGCGCGCACGATTGCCGGCGGCGATCTGACCAGCACGTTCGAAACACACCGCGGTGGCGATATGGGGCAATTGCTGCGGGCCTTGCAACAAATGAACGCCAATCTCCTGGCGATCGTCGGCGACGTGCGCACCAATGTCGATGCCGTGAACGTCGCGACCAGGGAAATTGCCGCAGGCAATATGGACCTGTCGGCACGCACCGAAGCGCAGGCCGCCAGCCTCGAACAAACCGCGTCCAGCATGGAAGAATTTTCCTCGAGCGCGAAGCTGAATGCGGACCATGCGCAGCGCGCCAACGAACTTGTCGAGTCCGCCTCGGCCGTTGCGGTCAAGGGTGGTCAAGCCGTGTCGAGGGTGGGCGCGACGATGGGCGGTATCAGTGCCTCGGCGAAGAAGATCGCCGACATCATCGGCCTGATCGATCGTATCGCGTTCCAGACCAATATCCTGGCGCTGAATGCCGCCGTCGAGGCGGCGCGCGCGGGCGAGCAGGGGCGTGGCTTTGCCGTGGTCGCCGCCGAAGTGCGGAGCCTGGCGCAGGGCTCCGCCGCCGCGGCCAAGGAAATCAAAGGGCTGATCGACGACTCGGTTGCGCGGGTCGAACTGGGGAACCGCCTGGTCGGCGACGCCGAGCACATCATGACGGACATCGTGGAGTCGGTGCGGCGCGTGGCCGGCATCATGCACGAGATCGCTTCCGCCAGCCGTGAGCAAAGCAGCGGCATCGACCAGGTCAACCGGGCCATCGGCACGATGGGCGAAGTCACTCGGCAGAATGCCGCGCTGGTGGAACAGACGGTCGCAGTGGCTTCCAGCCTGGAAGAGCAGGCAATGCAGCTGTCGCAGGCGGTGAGCGTATTCAAACTGGACGGAAAGAAGCATGAATATCACTAACCTGAAGATCGGCACGCGCCTTGTTGCCAACAATGTCGTGATGGGCCTCCTGCTGGTGGCCTGTATTTCCCTGGGCATCACCATGCTGGGCCGCGTCAATGGCGCGACTGCGATCATCGTCACGGACTCCGTGCCGAAGGCGGCGCAGGCGACGCAGGCGATGGGCGATATCAATGACATCGCGATTGCGTTGAGCAATATGCTGCTCAACGAGGATAGCGGGGAGAGGAACAAGCAGCAAGCGCACATCACGGAATCGCGAAAAGGCTTGCACGAAAAACTCGCCTATCTGGAGCGAACGGTCGATCTGCCGAAAGGCAAGGCACTGTTGCGGAAAGCGCTGGACGCCGATGCGCAATACGCGGCCTGCACCGACCGGTTGCTCACGCTGCTTGCCGCCGATACGCCGGACGCGCAGAAGGCTTACCTGAACCAGAAGTTTGGCCCGGCATTGGCCGCGTACAAGGCCGCGATCAACGACATCATCGGATTCGAGGTGGAGCGCATGAACGCGTATAGCGAACGTGCCGCGACGACCCATGCGACCAGCCGCCTGATGATGCTCGGCCTGGGCGCTGCGGCGTTGCTGTTCGCCGCTGTCATGGGCATCCGGATCACGCTCTCGATCACCCGTCCGCTGAAGCAGGCGCTGACGCTGGCCAATACGGTTGCCGCGGGCGACCTGACCAGCCGGATCGACGTCCGGACCACGGAAGAAACCGGGCAGCTCCTGCAGGCGTTGAAGAACATGAACGATAGCCTGGTGAAGATCGTGGCTCAAGTGCGCAACGGCACCGGGGCGCTTGCCAGCGCCTCCAGCCAGATCGCCACCGGCAATCTCGATTTGTCCTCGCGCACCGAGCAGCAAGCGAGCTCGCTGGAAGAAACCGCTTCCTCGATGGAAGAATTGACGTCGACCGTCCGGCGCAACGCCGACGACGCGCGCGAGGCAAACGGCCTGGCGCTGTTGGCCTCCGAAACGGCGGTCAAGGGTGGGGCGGTGGTGCTGGAGGTCGTCGAGACGATGAGTTCGATCCACGACTCGTCCAGGATGATCGTGGACATCATCGGGGTGATCGATGGGATTGCGTTCCAGACCAATATCCTGGCGTTGAACGCGGCGGTGGAAGCGGCGCGCGCCGGCGAGGCGGGGCGTGGCTTCGCCGTGGTGGCCGCCGAAGTACGAACGCTTGCGCAACGCAGCGCGGTCGCGGCCAAGGAAATCAAGGCGCTCATCGACAATTCGGTGGGAAAAGTGGACGCGGGAAGCAAGCTGGCGGAACGGGCGGGCGCGGCGATGGAAGAGATCGTCGACAGCGTCAAGCGCGTCGGCGGGATCATGGGCCGGATCACCGCCGCCGCGCAGGCGCAGACGGCCGGGATCGAACAGGTCAACCAGGCCATCGGGCAGATGGACCACGTCACGCAGCAGAACGCGGCGCTCGTGGAGGAAGCGGCAGCGGCGGCCCAGTCCATGCAGGACCAGGTGGCGACGCTGGCGGATGTCGTCAGCGTATTCAAGCTTGATGCGCCGGCGCCACGCCTGGCCATTGCGACGCCATTGCTCGGCGATCAGCCCTGCAAATAGGAAAATTTTTTACGCTGCGTATGATAGTATTTTCGTTGCATTGACGCGGATCAAACTTATAAAGAAGCAGGAAAAACCGCTGCTCACATCATGCGCGCTGCGAGTGGGGAAACAGTCCGGGCGACGACGCCGTATTCCATGCTCGGAACACGAATCCCATCATTGGTCGTTCATTATGCGTTCGAGAGAGAGACTATGGCGCACTGCACTTTTCCTTCCGTGACTCCGGCCGATTCCGTGCTGTCGGCCTATGGCCTGTGCCAGACGTCCGATATCGAAGAGGCGCGCTCGGTCGGTGAGCACATCTTTTGCAAGAACACGATCTATTCCAGAGATCCCCAGTTCAATACGCGCGTCAATTACCGGCGCGCGGGCGGCCTGGGCGTGGGGCGCATGACCTATGGCGGCGAGACCATCATCGATCCGGATGTGATGGAGTCGTTTGCACTGATCCAGGTGCCGATCAGGGGGCGCGAGCTGATCGAGTGCGACGGCAAGCCGGTCTTGTTCGAATCCGAGCAGGGCGTCGTGCTGAACGCGCATGCGCGCACGCGCATCCACCACATGGCGAATACCGAGAAAATCATCGTCCGGGTCGATAACGACGTCGTCAAACGCCATTGCCAGCAGCATCTCGGCCGCACTTTGCAGAAGGACGTCGAGTTCAAGACGGGCATGGCGCTGAATACGCCCGACGGCCGCAATTTTGTCCAGATGCTGGCGTGGATGTGCGACGTCCTGTCGAACTCGAACAAGCTGTCGCCGCTGTTGAGCAAACAACTGGAATCGACGTTCGTGGGCACGCTGTTGAGCTGCCAGCCGAACAACTACAGCGCGGAACTGCACGAAGACAAAGGGCAGTCCATCGCGCCGTCCTTCGTCAAGCGCATCGAGCATTACATCGAAGAACATGCCCATGAGCCGATTTCGGTGGGTGACCTGGCGGAATATTCCGGCGTCAGCACGCGCTCGCTGTTCTCCGCGTTTCGCCGCTTCCGCAATATCTCGCCGATGCACTACCTGAAGGAAGTCCGCCTGCGCCGCGTGCATGACGAACTCCAGCAGGCCCAGCCTTCCAGCGGCACCGTGACCGCCGTCGCATTCCGCTGGGGCTTCAGTCATCTGGGGCACTTCACGACCGACTACAAGCGCCGCTTCGGCGAAACCCCGTCCGAAACCTTGATGCGTTCCTGATGCGTTCCTGACGCGTACTTGATGCGCCGGCGCTCGCCGGTGCATTACCCGTAGCACCTTCGCTGCACCGCGCGTGCATGCCGCAGGCGCCGCTCCGGCGCCATCCCACCGAACCTTCGATACGCTCCCGATCGCCGCCGGCCGCCATGGCCTGCGCCGACCGGCGCGGCAGCGCGTTCTTTTCTGCATTGACGGGATAGTGGTTTCGCCGGCGGGAGCGCCGGCCGGCCCGCCGTGCCCTAGCATCGACTCCGAACCTACTACCAGATCAAGGAGACCGAATGAACGCTTCGAAGCAGATGAAAGCCATGCGCGTGCATGACGCCAGCGGCCGTTTTCAGCTCGATACGGTGCCGCTCCCGGAGCTGTTGCGCCCGACGGATGTGCTCGTCGAGGTCAAGGCGTCCGGCGTCGTGCCGAACCTGCGCAACGTGATCAGCCACTATGGCGAACGTTCCTACCTGACCTTGCCTGACTTGCCCGCGATTTTCGGTCTCGATATCGCAGGCGTCGTCGCCAGGGTCGGTACGGCCGTGACGGGCATCGCGCCGGGCGACCGCGTGTACGTCAATCCGGGCCGCTCCTGCGGATCGTGCCATGCCTGCCGCGGCGGCGAGCCGACCAACTGCGTCGCCTACACCTTCCAGGGCTATTTCGGCTTCGGACCGAATTCGAAGCAAATCTACAAGCAATATCCGTACGGCGGCTTCGGCCAGTATGCGACCGCGCCGGCCGACGGCCTCGTCAAATTGCCGGAGGCGGTCAGCTTCGAGCAGGCCGCCCGCTTCGGCTATCTGGGCACCGCCTATTCGGGCTTGCGCAAGGCGGGTGTCGGCGCCGGCAAGACGGTCCTGATCAGCGGTGCCAGCGGCACGCTCGGCCTGTGCGCGGTGCAGATCGCGCGGGCGATGGGGGCGGTCAAGATCTTCTGCGTCGCGCGCAACCCCGAGTTGCTCGAGCAAGTGCGCGCACTCGATCCGCGGCGGATCCGCACCTTTTCGTATGGCTCCGGCGATCTCGGCGAGTGGGTGCGGAGCGAGACGGACGGCGTCGGCGTCGATGCGGTGCTCGACGCGATCGGCCCGGGCGCGTCGCACCAGGTCACGCTCGATTGCCTGCGGACGCTGGCCCGTGGCGGCCGCCTGGTCGAAGTGGGCGCGATGTCCGATCCGCTGCCGTTGAACCTGCACGAGATCATGTGCTCGCAAATCAGCCTGATGACGTCGCTGTGGTTCACCGTGGGCGAAGGCCAGGACCTCGCGTACATGGCCGCGGCGGGCACGCTGGACTTGAGCGTGTTCGACCATCACCGGTATGCGCTGGAGCAGGCCAACGAGGCGCTCGCCGACGCCGAGCAGCGCAAGGGCGGTTTCGTCAACGTGGTGATCGTGCAGTGAGCGCACGGTCCGCAACCAGCAAGGACAAGGAGTTTGACATGGTAAGACGTATCGTAACGGGCGAACGTAACGGCAAGTCGGTGGTCGTGTTCGACAGCCAGGTGGAGAACACGCACGACTACGCGTCGGTGCCCGGTTTCCGCACCACGCTGGCATGGGCTTCCGAGCTTGGGCCCACGTTGCCCTTCGACGGGCGCGACCCGGCCGCCGGCATCCAATCGATGCTGCCCGCACCAAATGGCACGCGCGTGATCGTCGTGCAGTTCCCGCCCGACAGCGTGATGGCCGCGCCGGGCTTCGACGGTGCCGCGACCGGCGCGGAATACGCGGCATTCCTGCCGGGCCTCGCCGAGACCTTCGATGCCGACGGTTCCGGCTTCCACCGCACCGCCACGGTCGACTACGACGTGATCCTGTCCGGAGAGCTGTGGCTCGAGCTCGACGATGGCGAAGTCCGCCACCTGAAGGCCGGGGACGTCGTGATCCAGAACGGCACGCGCCACGCGTGGCGCAACCGGACCGAAACGCCGGCGGTGATGCTGTCCGTGCTGATCGGCGCCGCAATCTGACGGTTCGACGCGGAGTCTTCACATGTCACATCATCACGCACATGCGCACCAGGGCGGATTCGACGAGAACGCCGCCGAGCGGCTCGAGTGGAACGACGCGATGCTGCTCGGCCACGGCCCGACGGACGCCGCGCATGAAGAATTCGTGCAGGTCGTCAAGGCGCTTGCGGCATGTAACGCGGTCACGGCTCTCGGCTGCCTGCAGGCGGTCGAGGACCACCTGCTGTCGCATTTCGAGTCCGAGCGGCAGGCTATGGTGCGCACAAGCTATCCGAACATGGATTGCCATCTCGACGAACACCAGAAGGTCCTCGACACGGTGCTGGAGGTGAACCGGCTCGCGCAGGCCGGGCAGGTGGGCTTGCGCGACGTGCGACGCCTCGCGGCCGCGCTCGCGGACTGGTTCCCGAAGCACGCCACTTACCTGGATTCCGCGCTGTCGACGTGGATCACCAAACGCAGGCATGGCGGCGCACCGGTGATCCTGCGGCGCGACATCCGTGCCGGCGTACAGGGCGGAGCGTATGCGGATGAAGGATAAGGTGGGACTGGTGACGGGCGGCGGCTCCGGCATGGGACGCGCGGCTGCGTTGGCCCTCGCGGCCGAGGGCGCGACGGTGGTGCTGGCCGGCCGTACCGAAGACAAGCTTGCCGCCGTGCGCGACGAGATCGTCCGGTCGGGCGGCAAGGCCGAGATCCAGGCGATGGACGCGTCGCGCCGCGACGACCAGGAGGCGCTCGTCCGGTTCGTCGAGTCGCGTTTCGGCCGTCTCGATTTCGCGTTCAACAATGCGGGCGGCCACGCCGATTTCAAACCGATCCATCACACGTCCGTCGACGAGTCGGAATGGGTCATCGACCTCAATTTCAAGGGGGTCTACTACGGCGTGAAGTACCAGGTCGAGGCGATGTTGCGAGCGGGTGGCGGCGCGATCGTGAACAACGCGTCGATCTTCGGCCTGCGCGGCATCGACGGCATTGCCCACTATGTCGCGGCCAAGCATGCGGTGGTCGGTCTCACGAAGGCCGTCGCGAAAGAGTATGCGGCCAGGAACATCCGCATCAACGCCGTGTGTCCGGGCGCGACGCAAACGCCGAACTACATGCGCTCGACGGGCGGCGACATCCACCTGCTCGACGACATGATCCCCATGCGCCGCATCGGCCAGCCGCAGGAAGTGGCCGAGGCCGTGCTCTACCTGCTGTCCGACAAATCGGCCTACGTGACCGGTGCGGTGCTGTCGGTCGATGGCGGGATGACGGCCTGACGGCGCACGGCGCGCGACGCATCGAATCGAAGGGCCGGGTCCTGTGCAAACGGGGCCCGGCCCTTGTTCATTTGCCGCCCAAATCGCCGCCCGCACATGGACGTGTTTTCTTGCATTGACGGGATAGTGGGTTCACCGGCGGGAGCGCCAGCAACGATGCCGCTACGTACGATGGCATCACCGCTTCGCACAGGACGAAGCATCTTTCCCATACAGTAGGAGACTCCCATGGCAGATAAACCCGTTGTCCGTCGCCGCGTCGTCAAGACCGGCATCAGCGAAGAGCGCACCAACAGCAGCAAAGTCCAGAGCCAGTACCAGCCGTACAAGGATGCGGCCTGGGGCTTCATCAATCACTGGTACCCGGCCTTGTTCAGCCATGAACTGCCGGAAGACCAGGTCGAAGGCATCCAGATCTGCGGCATCCCCATCGTGTTGCGCCGTGTCGACGGCAAGATCCATGCGCTGAAGGATCAATGCGTGCACCGCGGCGTTCGCCTGTCGGAAAAGCCGATGTGCTTCAACAAGGAGACGATCTCCTGCTGGTACCACGGCTTCACGTTCGACCTCGATACCGGCGTGCTGTCCACCATCGTGGCCAACCCGGAAGACAAGCTGATCGGCACGACCGGCATCACGACTTACCCGGTGCGCGAAGTGGCCGGCATGATCTTCGTGTTCGTGCGCGAGGACGATTTCCCGGACGCCGACGTGCCGCCGCTGTCCGACGACCTGCCGTTCCGCTTCCCGGAAAACAGCGAACGCTTCCCGCACCCGCTGTGGCCCGCCTCGCCGAGCGTCCTGGACGACAACGCCGTGGCGCTGGGCATGCACCGCACCGGCTTCGGCAACTGGCGCATCGCTTGCGAGAACGGCTTCGACAATGCCCACATCCTGGTCCACAAGGACAACACGATCGTCCACGCGCTGGACTGGGTCCTGCCCCTGGGCATCCTGCCGACCAGCGACGATTGCATCGCCACCGTCGAGGACGACAACGGGCCGAAGGGCTTGATGCAGTGGCTGTTCACCGACAAGTGGGCGCCCGTGCTCGAGAACGAAAAGCTGGGACTCAAGGTGGAAGGCATCAAGGGCCGCTACTACCGCACCTCGGTGGTGCTGCCGGGCGTGCTGATGGTCGAGAACTGGCCGGAAGAGCACGTGGTGCAGTACGAGTGGTACGTGCCGATCACCGACGACACGCACGAATACTGGGAAGTGCTGGTGCGCGTGTGCCCGACCGAGGCGGACCGCAAGAAATTCCAGTATCGCTTCGACCGCGTCTACAAGCCGCTGGCGCTGCACGGCTTCAACGACTGCGACCTGTATGCCCGCGAAGCGATGCAGAACTTTTATGCCGACGGCACCGGCTGGGACGACGAGCAGCTGGTGGCGACCGACGTGTCGCCCATCACCTGGCGCAAGCTCGCGTCGCGCTGGCACCGCGGCATCGCCAAGCCTGGACGTGGCGTGGCCGGCGCGCTGAAGACGAGCAGCCTGCGCTTCAAGGATACGGCCGACGGCATGCGTCCCGGCTACAAGGTCCCGAAGATTCCGGACGAAGAGTAAGCCACGTGCGGGCTGCGTCGGCGCCTGAATTCTTCCGCGGCATGGAGTGAGCATGGAAAACGATTTGCACTATCTGGAACTGTCCGAGCTGTCGCTGCTGATCCGCGGCGGCAAGATATCGCCGGTCGACGTCGCGCAGGCGCAACTGGCGCGCATCGAGCAGCTCGACGGCAAACTCAACAGCTATGCGTATGTCGCGGCGGAGCAGGCGTTGGCGCAGGCGCGCCAGGCCGAGGCCGAAATCGCGCGGGGCGAGTATCGCAGCCCCCTGCACGGCGTGCCGATTGCCGTCAAGGACCTGTTCTGGACGCACGACATGCCGACCACGGCGGGCACCACGATCTACCGCGACTTCGTGCCGCCGGAAGACGCGACCGTGGTGGCGCGCCTGAAAGCCGCGGGCGCCGTGAACCTCGGCAAGCTGCGCATGACCGAGGGCGCGTTCGCCATCCATCATCCCGACTTGCCGGCGCCGGTCAATCCCTGGGGCGCGGCGCACTGGGCCGGCGCGTCGTCCAGCGGCAGCGGCGTGGCCACGGCCGCCGGCTTGTGCTACGGCGCGCTGGGTACCGACACGGGCGGCTCGATCCGCTTCCCGTGCGCGGCCAACGGCCTGACCGGCCTCAAGCCGACCTGGGGCCGCGTGAGCCGGCACGGCGTGTTCGAGCTTGCGGCCAGCCTCGACCACGTCGGCCCGATGGCGCGCAGCGCCAGGGACGTGCTCTACCTGCTGTGCGCCATCGCCGGCCACGACCCCAGGGATCCCACCTCGCTGCCCGGCGCATGCCTGGAAATCCCGCGGGTCGACGACACGTTCAAGGGCCTGCGCGTCGGCGTGGACGAATCGTGGCTCAGCGACGGCGTCGATCCCGCCATCCAGCACGGCCTGCAGCAGATCATGGCGTTCGTGCGCGAAGGCGGCGGCGTCCTGCACAGCGTGCGGATGCCCGACACCCGTGCCGTCAGCACGAACTGGGAACGGCACTGCGGCGTGCAGACGGCGATCGCGCACGAAGCGACGTATCCGCGCCGTGCCGCCGACTACGGCCCGGCCTTGAGCCGCCTGATCGATGGCGGGCGCGAGCTGGGCGGCCTGGACTACCAGCGCATCCTGCTGGCCGCGCAGCGCTTCACCGGCGAAGTCGACGCCTTGTTCGATCGGGTCGACCTGGTGCTGGCGCCGGTGCAGCCGTATGCCGCGCCGACCTACGAGCAGCTGGCGGACCTCGCGCAGGATCCCGAGGCGAACCGGCACCTGATCCAGTTCACCGCGCCGTTCAACGTGAGCGGCCATCCATGCCTGAGCCTGCCTTACGGCTGCACGCAGCAGGGCTTGCCGCTGGGCGTGCAGTTCATCGGAAAAAAAGGCGCGGAAGCCGTCTTGTGCCGCGCCGGCATGGCCGTGCAGCGCGTCAGCGACTGGCACAAGCAGCATCCGCCCGGAATCTGACTTTCACCGTAATGAGAAACACCATGCGTAACGTCACACTTAACTATGCCGACGGCGTCAGCCGCAGTTTCGAAGTCGCCCCCGGCGAGCTCATCCTCGACGCCGCCATTGCCGCCGAGATTCCCGTGCTGTACCAGTGCCAGTCGGGCAGCTGCTCCTCCTGCACGGCCACGCTGGCGTCCGGCGACGCGCAGACCCGCGCCGGCGCCAGCTCGACCCTCCTGGCCAGCGAGGTGGCCGCCGGCACGCGCCTGTTGTGCGTATGCGAAGCCAATTCGGACTGCAGCTTCGACGTCGGCTACACCAGCGAGGCTGGCGCCGGCGTCGCACACGAAGTCCATGCGTTCATCGACTCGATCGAGAACATCGCCAGCAATGCCGTGCGCCTGACCGTGGAACTGGCCGAAGGCGAGTGGATGGCATTCCGTCCAGGCCAGTTCATGCAGATCGAAGTGCCCGGCCTCGGCGTGCTGCGCAGCTATTCGCCGTCGAGCGTGGGCACCGACCTGCCGAAGATGACGTTCCTGATCCGGATCCTGCCCGACGGCGCGATGTCCAACTTCCTGTCGACGGCGGCCGGGCCGGACCAGGTGCTCAAGCTGACGGGCCCGTACGGTTCGTTCTTCCTGCGCGAAGAGAAAAAGCGCGCGCCGCACATCTTCGTGGCCGGCGGCACCGGGCTCGCGCCGATCCTGTCGATGATCGACACGCTGCGCCAGATGGGCGGGCGCAAGCCGCCGATGCTGCTCAGCTTCGGCTGCGCGACGCCGGACGCGCTGTTCTGCCTGGACGACATCGAGTTGCGCAAGCAATGGCTGCCGACGCTCGAAGCGCGCATCTGCGTGGACCGCGATCCGCTCGAAGGCATGCATCACGGCAACCCGGTCAGCGCCCTGCGCGCGGGCGACGTGACGCCCGACACCGTCGCTTATCTCTGCGGTCCGCAGGTCATGATCGACGCCGCGACCAGACGCTTGATCGAGCTGGGCGCGGACCCGGCCAACATCTACAGCGAACAATTCACACCGAGCAATTGAGAGCACGAGGAACCGACCATGCTGCCCGCCACCACCCCCGTCCCGTTTTCCGCCGAACAGAAGCAATGGTATGAGCAGGCCTGCGCGAAGATCGATCCCAAGCGCCTGCAACGACTGCTGTTCGACCTGACCGACATCCACAGCCCGACCGGCGCGACGCGCGCGGCCAGCGAATTCATGGTCGCGCACCTGGGCAAGGTCGGCTTCGAGGCCGGCTACCAGCCGCTGACCGAGACCAGCGGCAACGTCAAGGCGCAGTACAAGGGAGCGGGCGGCGGCGCGTCGGTGATGCTGTACGCGCCGATCGACACGCACCTCGAATGCACGCCGGCAGAACGCGAATTGCTGACGGGGCCGGCCACCGAGGCCGACATGCAGCCGCGTGCGCAGCAGGTCGACGACTGGGTGTTCGGCCTGGGCGCATCGAATCCGAAGGGCATGATCGCCACGCTGACCGAAGTCGCCACCGCCCTGATCGAAGCGAAGGTGCCGCTGCGCGGCGACCTGCTGATGGGCATGGCCGATGGCGGCATGCCGGTGGACATCTCGGCGCGCCAGCATGCCGGCATGTCCGGCGGCGTACTGCATTTGCTGAACCGCGGCATGTATCCCGACTTCGCCATCATCATGAAGCCGTGGAACTGGGTCTATCACGAAGAGCCCGGCATGGCCTGGTTCAAGCTGCGCGTGTACGGCACGCTGGGTTACGCGGGCGTGCCGCATGACATTCCCGGTTTCCGCAGTTCGGTCGGCGCCACCGCCACCGTCATTCCCGAGCTGGAACAATGGATCCTCGACTACGCCGAGAACAACACCTCCGGCGTGATCAAGCCGCACGGCTGGATCGCCGGCGTGCGCGGCGGCGATCCCGAGCGTCCCGCGTTTCCATCCTTCCTCACCGAATTGTTCTTCGACGTGCGCGTCAATCCGCGCATGTCGCCGGCCGACGTGAAAGCGCAGTTCGCGGCCTTCGTCGCCGACCTCCAGGCGCGCCGTCCGGAACTGGACATGGATTGGGAGATGTACGGCTCCACGCCCGGCGGCACCACCGATCCGCAGAACTGGATCATCCAGTCCTGCAAGCGTGGCTGGGAACACATCGAAGGCCGGCCGCACGGCACACCCGACTGGCTGGCCGGCCAGACGGATGGCGCGGCCCTGCGCCGCTGGGGCGTGCCGACGGCGCGCATCGGCTGGCCGTGGCCGGCGCAAGGCGCGCCGCTGCCGGTCGCCGAAGGCCTGGGCGGCATGGGCGCGACCTACGTTCCCGAGCTCATCCCCTGCGCCCGGAAAGTCATGTATGCCCTCGTCGACACGTTGACGCGCCCGCGCGGCGAACTGGGCCTGTAAGCACCGCATAACAAATACAAGGAGACACGCCATGAAAAAGAAACGCATCAAGCTCATCGTCCCCGTGCCGATGAATGAACAAACCAAGGCCATGTTCGCGTCCCAGCTGCCGCCGGGCATGGTGCGCGACGACATCGACGTCGAGTTCGTGGGCGCCGGCCGCGTGCTCAGCCTGGCCGACAGCTATTACGACACGACCCTGATGGATGCCGCCGTGCTGGCCGCCGGCATGAAGGCCGAGGAAGAGGGCTTCGACGCGGTCTGCATCAATACCGTCAGCGATTCCGGCCTCTACGGTCTGCGCTCGCGCCTGTCGATTCCCGTTATGGCGCCGGGCCAGAGCGCATTCCACCTGGCCTGCACGCTGGGTCACAAGTTCAGCGTCCTGACCATGTGGCCGCAGTGGTTCGCGCTCTACCGCAAGACGCTCAAGGAATACAACCTCGAGTCCCGCCTGGCATCGATACGCGCCATCGACGTGCGCCCGGATACCGAGGCCTTATTGCAGGGCAAGGAGGACGTCGTGTTCGGCAAGCTGCTGGAGCAGGCCCGGCTGGCCATCGAAGAAGATGGCGCGGACGTGCTGGTGCTCGGTTCCACCACCATGCACCAGTCGCATGCGTTCCTGGCGGCGAACTTGCCGGTGCCGGTCCTCAACCCCGGGGTGATCGCGTACAAGATGTGCGAAATGCTGCTCGACCTCGGCATCGCCCACAGCAAGACCGCCTTCCCCAGCCCGGAAGCGCTCAAGGACGACGCCTTCCGTATCGGATTCGGCAATTGACGAGGCAAGCCCATGAAAACCGATCTCACCATCCATGACGCGATGGCCGCCTTCCGCGCCGGCACGCTGACCAGCGTGGCCCTCGTCGAAGCCTGCCTGCGGCGCATCGAGGAACGCAAGCATCTGAACGTCTTCGTGACGGTCGACGCACCCGGCGCGCTGGCGGCGGCCGCCCAGGCCGACCTGGCGCGCGCGGCCGGCAAGCCGGGCAAGCCGCTGGCCGGCATTCCGATCGTGGTCAAGGACAATATCTACGCCGCCGGCCTGCCGTGCACGGCGGGGTCCCCGGCACTGGCCGATTTCGTGCCCGAACAGGATGCCCCGACCTTGCAAAAGCTGCGCGACGCGGGCGCCATCGTGCTGGGCAAGACCAACATGAACGAGTTCGCGTTCGGCGCGACGGGCTACAACCCCTCGTTCAACACGGGCAGCGGAGTGGGCGTGCGCAACGCCTACGACAGCGAACGGATCGCCGGTGGTTCGTCCTCGGGCAGTGCGGCGGCGCTCGGCGCGCGCATGGCGCTGGCGGCGCTCGGCACGGACACGGGCGGCTCGATGCGCATTCCCTGCGCCCTGAACGGCTGCGCATCGCTGCGGCCCAGCAGCGGCCGCTATTCGCGCCTGGGCACGATTCCCATTTCGACCAGCCGCGACACCGTCGGGCCGATGGCGCACTGCATGGCCGACGTGGCCCTGCTCGACGCGCTGATGACCGATGAATACGCGTTGCCACCTGTCGAACTGGCCCGGTTGCGCCTCGGCGTGCCCGCCGAGTTCTGGACCCGGCTGGACGAGGACACGCGCGGATGCGCCGAGGCCGCGCTGGCCAGGTTGCGCGCACACGGCGTGAAGCTGGTCGACATCCCGGATGCCGGCTTGTTCGATCTGAACCAGCCCATCGGCTTCCCCGTCGTCATCCACGAAGCGCGCGTCGGCCTGCAGGCCTATCTGCGCGAGCAGGGGCCGGGGATCTCCATCGAGGCCCTGGTCGAGAACATCAACAGCCCGGACGTGAAAGCCATCTACGAGCAGTGGGTTTTACCGGGAAAAATGCCGACGCCCCAAGGCATGGTCGACGTCGAGCCCTTGTACGAGGCGGCCGAGAACGGCGGCAGGCAGGCACTGAAAGCGCGCTATCGCGCCTTGTTCGACAACCTGGCGATCGATGCCCTGGTTTTCCCCACGACCACCATCGTGGCGCCTCCGGCGGGGCCGGAAGTCAACGAGCCGAAAAACTTCGAAGGCTTGATCCGCAATACCGAACCCGGCGCCAGCGCGGGCCTGGCCTGCATCCAGCTGCCGGTCGGACTGGGCCGCCGCAGCGGCGTGCCGGTCGGGCTGGAGCTGGATGCGCCGGCGGGAAGCGATCGCCGCCTGCTGGCGATCGGCATCGCCATCGAATCCGTGCTCGACCGCATACCGCCGGCCTGACACCGCGCCGTCACGTCATGTGCGAGGACGCGCCGCGACACGTCGGCGCGTGGCGTGCGCACGCCTGTCCCATTTGCGCTGCAGTCGTCATGAATATTGCAGGCAAGGGATAAGGCCGCAGTGCCGGGATAGCCGCACATGACCTGGATCAAGAGAATCGTTTTGTAGCAGCCATTTTCGTATCTCAACTTTGTGGATCGCTTTATGAATAATCGCGCCAGTCTTCGCATGGAAAGCCCGACACGATCGAAAGAGAAACTGCGCCTGAGTAATCTTCTCGTGTCGGTGCTGCCGTGGACGATCATTGCCGGCCTGTTGTATGCCGGCTTGTTCATCAAACCCAAGGCCGTGGGCGGCAGCGTCACGCCGCCGGCGCTGGAGCGCCGCGACCGGGTCTACGGCATCACGCACGGGGAGGGCGGTGCGCTGCTGGCGGCCGCGTCCAACGGCAAGATCCTGGCCATCGGCGCGAACCGCACGGTCACGCGCCAGGCGACGCCGGTCGACCTGTCGCTGCAGGACATCGCCGCGTTCGACGCCACGCACGCCGTGGCGGTGGGCAACGACAACGTCATCCTCTTCACGGCAGACGGCGGCAAGCACTGGGCCAGGGCCGCGAACGTGCCGCGCTCGCCAGTCGCCAACAAGCTTAACCGCGTGCGCACCGGCGCCGACGGCGTGGCGGTCGCCGTCGGCGAGATGGGTGCGCTGCTGCGCTCGCAGGACTACGGCAAGACCTGGGAGCGCCTGCGCGAGGAAGAAGACGTGGCCTGGAACGACGTCGCCATCCTGGACGGCGGCGCGTACGTGGTGGTGGGCGAGTTCGGCAAGATCCTGCGCAGCGGCGACGGCGGCAAGACCTGGGAGAAGGAACAGGCGCCGGTCGAGGGGTCGCTGATGGCCACCGCGTTCCGCGACGCGGCCAACGGCGTCGCCGTCGGGCTCGACGGCGTCGTGCTGACCAGCGGCGATGGTGGCCGCACCTGGACCCGTGTCGACGTACCCGCGCATGACCACTTGCTGGACGTGTTGTGGAACGCCGACAAGAACGAATGGTTCGCGGTCGGCGCGCTGGGCCGCTGGGTCAGCGGCAAGCAAGGCGCCGACGGCACGCAATGGCAGACCGGCGTGCTGGGCGAGCACACCCTGTCCTGGCATACCCGCGTCCTGGCGGCAGGTGCCGCTTACTGGCTGGCCGGCGCCGACGTCGGCAGCTGGAATGGCCGGCAATGGACGCCGCTCGCCCCGCATTGAACCTCCAGCCCCATTTTTCGAGACTCCCATGATTGAACGCATCGCGCATTTCTGCATCCGCCGGCGCAAACCGGTCGTCGGCCTGCTGCTGGCCTGTACCCTTATCCTGAGCTGGTTCGCCCTGCACATCCAGGTGCGGACGGTGTTCGAGGACATGCTGCCCTCGAAGCACGAGTATGTGAAGACCCACGAGAAATTCAAGGACACCTTCGGCGGCTCGAACATGGTCACCATCATGCTCGAAGTCGACCAGGGCGACATCTTCCGCAAGTCCGTGCTCGAGAAAGTGCGCGACCTGACCCAGGGCATGCGCGAAGTGTCCGCGGTCAACCAGTTCCAGATCACGTCGCTGGCATCCAAGAAGCTGAAGGAAGTGCATGCCTCGACCAGCGGCATCGAAAGCGCGCCCCTGATGTGGCCGGACGTGCCGGCCACGCCGGAAAAGATGGCCGAGCTGAAGTCGGCCGTGCTGCGCAATCCGCTGGTGTACGGCCCGTACGTGTCGAAGGATTTGCAGGCGACCTTGATCACGGTGGATTTCATCGACCAGAAAGTCGATTACGCCACGGTCTTCAAGGAGATCGATGCGCAGATCAGGAAGGTCGACGACGGCTCGGTGAAGATCCGCGTGGTGGGCGAACCGATCCTGTTCGGTTGGGTGAACCACTACCTGCCCGAGACCCTGCACCTGGTGTTCTACGCGCTGGGCGTCACCCTGGCCATGCTGTTCGTGCTGTTGCGCACGTGGCGCGGCGTCGTGCTGCCCTTGCTGGCCGGCCTCGTCTCGGCGATCTGGGCGCTGGGCATTTGCGAGATCCTCGGCATCAATTTCGAGCCGCTGGTGATCGTGGTGGCGATGCTCATCACCTCGCGTGCCGTGTCGCACTCGGTACAGATCGTCAATCGCTTCGATGACGAGCTGGAGGCGCAGCCGCTGCTGGGCGACGCCGACCTGTCCCGCACCGCGGCGCGCGTCGCGCTGGCCGACCTGTTCCGTCCCGGCATGCTGGGCGTGATCGCCGACGCCGCGTGCATGGCCGTGGTGGCCATGAGCCCGATCCCGATGCTGCAAAAGCTCACGGTGCTGTCGGTGGTCTGGGTCTCCACGCTGACCGTCAGCGCCGTGATCCTCACGCCGGTGCTGCTGTCCTGCATCCGCAAGCCGCGCGGCCACGCGCATCCGCTCGACCTGCAGCCGGTATTGCGCAAGGTGCTGGACTGCGCCGTCGGCATCACCCTGTCCCGCGCACGCTATGCGGTGCTCGGCGTGAGCCTGCTGGTGGTCGTCGGCGCCGGCGTGTATGCGCTGAACCTGAAGATCGGCGATGCCAACCCCGGCTCGCCGATCCTGTGGCCGACGGCGAAGTACAACCAGGATTCCAAGGCCATCAATGCGCGCTTCGAGGGCGTCGATCGCCTGTTCGTGGTGATCGGCGACGACGACAGGCCGGGCGTGGTCAAGAGCAACGAGGTCCTGCAATCGATGGACCGCTTCCAGCGTTTCATGGAAGTGCAGCCGGAGATCGGCGGCTCGCTGTCGATCGCGGACGTGATCCCCCAGCTCAACGCGACGCTGCACGAAGGTAATCCGCATTACCGCGAAATGTCGGACAACGCGGCCATCAACGGCAGCCTGATGGCGATGCTGGAATCGGTCTCCGAACCGGGCGACATGGACCGCTTCGTCGACAAGCAGTCCGCCAATGCGTCGGTCACGCTGATGTTCCGCGACCGCCGCGGCGAAACCATCCGCACCGCCGTGGCACGGATCAAGGAATTCATCGCGGCCAACCCGCTCAAGGAAGGCCATTGGCAACTGGCGGGCGGCGTCGTCGGCGTGATGGCGGCGATCAACGAGATCATCCTCTCCAGCCAGATCGAAGCCATCGCGCTGGCGCTGCTGGTGCTGGCGGTGCTGTGCACCATCGTCTATCGCTCGACGATCGCCGGGATGCTGTTCATGGTGCCGGTCATCATTTCCAACATGCTGACCTTCGCCTTCATGGTCTGGAAAGGGATCGGCATGAACATCAATACCGTGCCGGTGGCCGCGCTCGGCATCGGCCTCGGCGTCGACTACGCGTTCTACATCGCCGACCGCATCAAGGAAGAGATCGCCATCGGCAGCTCGCCCGAGCACGCCGTCAGCCAGGCGCTGCACTCGGCCGGCATGGGCGTCATCGTCACGGCCAGCGTGCTGATCCTGAGCACGCTGTTGTGGTGGGTGTCGTCGCTGCGCTTCCAGGCCGAGATGGGCCTGCTGATGGCCATCTGGCTCTCGGTGTCGGCCATGTCGGCGCTGTTCGTGATGCCTTCGCTGATCTATGTGTGCCGTCCCAGGTTCATCTTCGGTGCGCAAGGGGGCGAAGCCAAGGTGCCGCTGCCGCAAGCCGCTTGATCGCTGCATACAACAACAACGTGATTCCAATTCTTTTCCATGCTTCTTCCGAGGGAGACAAAATGAAGCAACGCAAGACCACCCCGACGCGACGCCGCCGCCTGTGCCGCGCGCTGATCCCCACCGCAGTGATGGTGGCCGCCAGCCCGCTGGTGCTGGCCGACGACAATGGCGGCGAAGACCGCTTCCACCTCGACGGCTACCTGCGCGAGGAAGTGTCCGTCAATGCCAAGAACTGGCAGGACACGCCCAACTACGACGACCAGGGCAAGGTCTCGATGGCGCGTACGACCTTGCGCCTGAACCTGGACTTCAAGGTGAGCGACGCCGTCACCGTCGTCGCCAAGGGCCGCGCCGCCCGCGAGATCGACACCCCGTTCCTGAAGCATCTGCAAAGCCTGGGCGCCAACAGCTACCGGGGCAAGAACCTGACGGACCTGTACAACGACGTCGACCTGCGCGAATGGTATGCCGACATCAAGGCAAGCGACCGCGTCAAGTTCCGCATCGGCAAGCAGCAGATCGTCTGGGGCGAGACCGACTTCTTCGTCGCCAACGACCTCGCGCAAGGCTATGACGATGTCTGGCGCAGCTTCCTGGAGCCGGCCAACGAAGAACTGCGCAAGGGCAACATCATCCTCAAGGCCAATGTCGACGTTCCCGAAGCGAACGGCGGCATCGAGGCCTTCCTTCGTCCGGGCTGGGACCGCAAGCGGGATATCGGCACCGAGATCGACGTCTACGGCGGCCGCTGGTCCAGCCAGCCCTATGCCGGCGTCGACTTCCGGAACATCGACCCCTATGCCTGGCATAACTCGAAGGCCGACATCGACCGCAAGACCGGCGGCGTGCGCTGGAGCGGCATGGCGGGCGATACCAACTACTCGGTCTCGTGGATGCGCACGTTCTACAACGCGCCGATCATGAATCCGTCGCCGACCACGCCCGTCTTCCTGCTGGGTATCCCGGGCGTGGGCGCGTCGTCGGGCGTGACGCCGACCGGCGCGACGACCACGGCCGGCAGCGCCGGCGACATCATCTATCCGATCGTGAACGTGTTCGGCGCGACGGCCAGCCGCTACGCCGACATGGCCGATGCCGTGTTCAGTACCGAAGTCGCCTTCATCAAGAACGCGCCGTTCAACGTCGTTGCCGCGACGTCGTCGCCGATGAGCCAGTTCATCGCGCCCGGCTTCGACGGCTGGAAGACGAAGAACGTCGTCGCCGCCATGGTTCGCATGGACAAGAATTTCGCGTTCACGCAGGACCTGCTGGGCACGGAAAAGCCGATGTTCTTCTCGGTTCAGCTGTTCGACAAATGGATCCAGAAGTTCGACCGGAATGACAACCTGCTGTACAGCGTCGGCTGGGGCGGCCGCGCCAAGCGCCACAACACGCTCGTGACCACCATCTTCGACCTGAGCTACGACAACGGCCGCATCCATCCGCAGCTCGTGCTGGGTTCGGACGTGACGAATGGCGGCGGCTTCTACGTTCCCTCCCTCACGACCCAGTTGAGCAAGAACCTGCGCTGGAAGGTCGAGTACGACGGCTTCTGGGACAACGGCTATGCGAAGACGGTCAACGGTGGCGTGCCCGCCAGCGACAGGACCACGCTGTTCGGCTACCTGCATCACCGCGACCAGGTCTACACCAGCCTGACTTATCAGTTCTAACTCATTGCACCCGGAGAGCAATCATGAACGCAACAACCCTGTACCGCCCCCTCGCGGCCGCGCTGATCGGCGCGGCTTGCCTGCCGGCACTGGCCGCCGACCTGGCCGAAGGCACGGTGATTTCCGCCGCCAACATCGACCAGGTCAAGAACGGCACCTTCGAAGGCCACACCATCGGCAGCATGCTGACCGACAAGATGGAATGGCGCATCCGCAACAGCGGCTGGAAGCTCACGCTGGCCCATTCGAAGAAAGTGGCGCTCGACCCGCGCTGGGTCGCGGCCAGCAAGGCCAATCAAGGCAAGACCAGGATCAACGAAGCCACCTGCAAGGTCGACGGCTGGAAAGCGGGCGAACCGTTCCCCGACATCGACGTGAAGGATCCGGACGCGGCGAAGAAAATCGTCTGGAACCTGCACCTGGGATCGCTGCTCGGCGACGTTTCCTCCGTGCCGAACTTCACGCAGCTGCTGATCGACGGCAAGAGCGGCATCCACGCCGAACTGGTGGCCGAATTCACCCGGTTCACGATGAAGGGCCGCCTGACCGGCAACGCGTCGACCTTGGGTGACGACGACGAAAGCGCGCGCCAGCTGCTGTTCTTCAAGTCGCCCTCCGAGGTCAAGGGCATCGGCACCTACACCATGATGTACGACTCGAAAAAGGTGCCGGACGTGTGGGCCTATGTGCCCGCCGTGCGCCGTACCCGCCGCCTGTCGGGCGGCGCATGGATGGATCCGATCGGTTCCTCCGACCAGCTGCAGGACGAGATCGACGGTTTCAATGCGCGCCCGTGCTGGTATCCGGGATACAAGCTGCTGGGCAAGCGCTGGGTCCTGGCCCCGGCCAACAGCCGCCTGGACAACTGGAATACGAAGGCGTCCGGCCAGGCCGAGAAATATCCGACGCTGGATCGTTCCGCGCCGTACTGGAACCTGAACGATTCGTTCGAGCCGCGCGAGGTCTACGTGGTCGAGGTCGCCACGCCGTCGCAGCACCCGTACAGCAAGAAGGTGATGTATGTGGAGACCGCCTATCCGCGCGTGCACTACGTGGAGGCGTACAACCGCAAGGGCGAGTTCTGGAAGTTCATCGAACTGCATTCCTACGTCAACACCAAGGCCGGCGACATCCGCACCGTGTCCGCCGACGTGATCGATTTCCAGCGCAACCACGCGACGGTGTCGCTGATCGACGTGTCGACCTGGCGCACCAACTTCGACGCCAAGCCGAGCGACGTGTCGTTGACCCGGCTGGAATCGGCCGGACGCTGACGCCGGCCTGCCGTGACAGCGAGCCCTGCGGCGCGCGGTTCGCACCGCGCGTCCGGGGCAACCCCAGAATTCATAAAAGCACCGCTATGCCAATTCGTCTTGAATGCCTCTCCCACACGCCGCTGCACGGCTATTTCGATCCGGCGCCGGACGTGCTGGCCGAGGTGGAACGCGTGGAGGCCGCCGCGCGCGAACGCGTGCGCGCCTACGACCCGGAACTGGTGGTCGTGTTCGCGCCGGACCACTACAACGGCTTCTTCTACGACGTGATGCCGCCGTTCTGCATCGGCGCGGCCGCGCACTCGATCGGCGATTACAAGAGCCTCGCCGGGCCGCTGCCGGTGCCGGGCGAGTTGGCCAGGGAACTGGCGGCGAGCGTGCTGGCGGCCGATGTCGACGTCGCCTTGTCGTACCGGATGCAGGTCGATCACGGCTGCGCGCAGGCGCTGGAAGTGCTGACCGGTGGACTGGACCGATTCCCGGTGATTCCGGTGTTTATCAATTCGGTGGCGCCGCCGCTGGCGACGCTGCGCCGCTCGCGCCTGCTCGGCGAAGCCATCGGGCGCTTCCTGGCGCGCACCGGGAAACGCGTGCTCGTGATCGGTTCCGGCGGCATCTCGCACGAGCCGCCGGTGCCGGAACTGGCCAGCGCCAATGCGGAAGTGGCGGAACGGCTGATCGCCGGACGCAATCCGACGCCCGAGGCGCGCAACGCGCGCCAGGAACGCACCATCGCCGCCGCCCGCGCGTTCGCGGCCGGCACCGCCAACCTGCGGCCGCTGAATCCCGCATGGGACCGGGCGTTCCTGGAACGCCTGGCGTCCGAGCTGCCGGCCGTCGACGGCATGACCAACGAAGCCATCACCCGCGACGGCGGCAGGTCGGCGCATGAGATCCGCACGTGGGTCGCGGCGTTCGGCGCGCTGTCCGCGTACGGGCCGTACCGCGCGTCGCTGGATTTTTATCGGCCGATTCCCGAATGGATTGCGGGTTTCGGCGCCATGCATGCCGCGCCCGCCGCGGCGGCGTAATCAAACAAAGAAGGAACACTGATGTCTGAACAACTCGCACAAAGCCTGGCCCGCAGGCTGCGCAACGCGGAAAGCACGCGCCTGCCGGTGGCGCCGGTGCGCGAGGAAATCGCGCTCGACGACATGGCGCTGGCCTACGCCGTCCAGCAGGCGAACGTCGATGCACGGCGCGCACGAGGGGAGCGCATCGTCGGCCGCAAGATCGGCCTGACCTCGCTCGCGGTGCAACAGCAACTGGGCGTCGATCAACCCGATTTCGGCGCGCTCTTCGCGAATATGGCGTATGGCGACGGTGAGCCGATGCCGCTGTCGCGCCTGATCCAGCCCAAGGCCGAAGCGGAAATCGCCCTCGTGCTCGAGCGCGACCTCACGCACGACAAGCACACCTTCGCCGACATCATTTCCGCGACCGCGTACGCGCTGGCCGCGATCGAAGTGGTGGACAGCCGCATCCGCAACTGGGACATCCGTTTCGTCGATACCGTCGCCGACAACGCGTCGAGCGCGCTGTTCGTGCTGGGCAGCCGCCCGGTGCGGCTGGCCGGTCTCGACCTCGTCGCGGCGACGATGACGCTGTCCCGCGACGGCGAGGTGCTGTCGCGCGGCAGCGGCGCCGCCTGCCTCGGCAATCCGCTGAACGCCGCCGTCTGGCTGGCCGACATGATGGTGAAAATGGGCACGCCCTTGCGTGCCGGTGACGTGGTGCTGACCGGCGCGCTCGGCCCGATGGTGCCCGTCACGCAGCGAGGAACGTTCACGGCGCAGATCGACGGACTGGGCAGCGTGAGCGCGGTATTTACGGAATAAGGAATCATGATGAACAAGAAACTCAAGGCCGCGATCATTGGTAGCGGCAACATCGGCACGGACTTGATGATCAAGATCCTGCGGCACGGCAAGCATATCGAGATGGGCGCGATGGTCGGCATCGACCCGAACTCGGACGGCCTGGCGCGTGCGTCGCGCATGGGCGTCGCGGTGACGCACGAAGGCGTGGAAGGGTTGACCCGCATGCCGAACTTCGCCGACATCGACATCGTCTTCGATGCGACGTCCGCCTCGGCGCACGTCAGGAACGACGCCTTCCTCCGTACATTGAAGCCCGGCGTCCGCATGGTGGACCTGACGCCGGCCGCCATCGGCCCGTACTGCATCCCCGTCGTGAACGGCGCCGCGCACCTGGAAGCGCCGAACGTGAACATGGTCACCTGCGGCGGCCAGGCGACGATCCCGATGGTCGCGGCCGTCTCGCGCGTGGCCACGGTCTACTACGGCGAAATCATCGCCTCGATTTCCAGCAAGTCCGCCGGCCCCGGCACGCGCGCCAACATCGACGAATTCACGGAAACGACGTCCCGGGCCATCGAGCAGGTCGGCGGCGCGCAAAAGGGCAAGGCCATCATCATCCTGAACCCGGCCGAGCCGCCCCTGATCATGCGCGACACCGTGTATTGCATGACCGAACTGGACGCCGACCAGGACGCCATCCGCCAATCGGTCAAGGACATGGCCGCCGCCGTCCGGGAATACGTGCCCGGCTATCGCCTGAAGCAGGAGGTGCAGTTCGACCGCTACGAGGACGGCCTCAACCTGCCCGGCATCGGCAGCCAGCCCGGCCTGAAGGTCTCCGTCTTCCTCGAAGTCGAAGGCGCGGCCCATTACCTGCCGGCGTATGCCGGCAACCTCGACATCATGACCAGCGCGGCCCTGAAGACGGCGGAGCGCATGGCCGAGCGCCAACTTTCCGCGGCAGCGGCTTAAGCGGAGGATTACCATGTTCGACAAGACAAAAAAGATTTACGTTTCCGACGTCACCCTGCGCGATGGCATGCACGCCATCCGCCACCAGTACAGCCTGGAACAAGCGGTGCGGATCGCCAAGGCACTGGACGACGCGAAGGTCGATTCCATCGAAGTCGCGCACGGCGACGGCCTGCAAGGTTCCAGCTTCAACTACGGTTTCGGCGCGCACACCGACCTGGAATGGATCGAAGCGGTCGCCGGCGTGCTGAAGCATGCGAAAGTGGCGACCCTGCTGTTGCCCGGCATCGGCACCGTCCACGACCTCAAGAACGCCTACGATGCCGGCGCGCGCATCGTGCGCGTCGCCACCCACTGCACCGAAGCGGACGTCTCGAAGCAGCACATCGAATACGCACGACACCTCGGCATGGACACGGTCGGCTTCCTGATGATGAGCCATATGACCACGCCGCAGAACCTGGCGCAGGAAGCGAAGAAGATGGAAAGCTACGGCGCGACCACGATCTACGTGGTGGACTCGGGTGGCGCGATGAGCCCGTACGACATCGCCGACCGCTTCAAGGCCTTCAAGGACGTGCTGCGGCCGGAGACGCATACCGGCATGCACGCGCACCACAACCTGTCGCTCGGCGTGGCCAATTCCATCGTCGCGCTGGAAAACGGCTGCGACCGCATTGATGCGAGCCTGGCCGGCATGGGGGCGGGCGCCGGCAATGCACCGCTGGAAGTCTTCATCGCCGCGGTCGATCGCATGGGCCTGAACCACGGCTGCGACGTCAAGAAGCTGATCGATGCGGCCGAGGATATCGTGCGCCCGCTCCAGGAACGCCCGGTGCGCGTGGACCGCGAAACCCTGGCCCTCGGTTATGCCGGCGTCTACAGCAGCTTCCTGCGCCACTCCGAAGCGGCGGCGCAGAAGTACGGCCTGCCGGCGTTCGACATCCTCGTCGAACTGGGCAAGCGCCGCATGGTCGGCGGCCAGGAAGACATGATCGTCGACGTCGCGCTGGACATGTTGAAGCAGAAGGCCGCTTGAGGCCGGAGGAATCGCATATGAGCACCCCTTATACCGAAGCCGCGTCCAGCCGGTTCGTCACAGTCCGCGATGGCGAGGTGGCGTACAACGTTCACTACAACGACGTCGGCCCGGCGTCCAGCCAGGCCGTCGTGATGCTGCATGGTTCGGGCCCGGGCGCGACCGGCTGGGCGAACTTCCACCGTAACGTCGAGTCTTTCGCCGGCGCCGGCTATCGCGTGCTCCTGATCGACATGCCCGGATTCGGCAAGAGCGACGCGTTCCTCAACACGGCCGGCTCGCGCTCGGACTTCAACGGCCGCATCGTCAAGCTCGTGCTGGATCGGCTCGGCGTGGAACGCGCGCACCTGGTCGGCAATTCGATGGGCGGGCACAGCAGCATGGCCTTCGCGCTCGCCAATCCCGGGCGTGTCGGCAAGCTCGTCCTGATGGGCGGCGGCACGGGCGGCCCGAGCCAGTTCGTGCCGATGCCGACCGAAGGCATCAAGCTGCTCAACCACGTCTATCGCGAACCGACGCTCGAGAACGTCAAGCGCATGATGAACATCTTCGTGTTCGACGCCAGCGCACTGACGGACGATCTCCTGCAGCTGCGCGTGGAAAACATGCTCGCGCGCCGCGATCACCTCGACAACTGGGTCAAGAGCGTGACCGCGCATCCGAAGCAGTTCAGCGACTACGGCCCGCGCCTCGGCGAGGTCAAGGCACCGGCCCTCATCATCTGGGGCCGCGACGACCGCTTCGTTCCGTTCGATATCGGCCTGCGCCTGCTGTGGGGCATGCCGAATGCCGAGATGCACATCTTCAACCGCTGCGGCCACTGGGCGCAGTGGGAACACGCGGACAAATTCAACCGCATGGTGCTGGCGTTTCTGGCGGAATGACGCGGCAAGAACAGATTTTCAAGAATTCACAGGAGTAGTCGATGAGCGAACAAGGCATCACCGGACGCTGGCAGATCGTCGCGTGGGAACAGGTCTACGACGACGGCCGCCGCACCTACCCGATGGGGCAGCAAGTGCAAGGCTTCATCCAATACGATCCCGACGGCCGCATGATGTGCATGCTGTGCCGCGGCGACCGCCAGAACTTCACGATCGGCGGGCAATGGAACGCCTCGGAGGAAGAAAGGGCGGCGGCCTACAGCTCCATGCTGGCCTATGCCGGGACCTATACGTTTGGCGGCGATACCGTCAGCCATCACGTGGAATTGAGCGCCTTTCCCAACTGGCAGGGCGGCACCCAGAAGCGCCGTATCGAAACGTTCGAGGCGGACCGGCTGGCGCTGGTGGCGCGCCTGGAAGAGGGCACGTCGGAAGCGCGCACGGCGCGGCTGATCTGGAAGCGCGGCTGACCATTACGGCATGAAAATTCGAGAAGCAGACATGAGCGAGAACGTTCCCGAGATCGGCAACAGCATCACCCTCGACGGGGTGGACATCAACTATCACGACCGCGGGCAGGGCGACGCCATCCTGCTCATTCACGGCTCGGGCCCGGGCGTGACGGCGTGGGCCAACTGGCGCCTGGTCCTGCCGGAACTTGCGACCTCGCACCGCGTGGTCGCGCCGGACATGGCCGGCTTCGGCTACACGCACGCGCCGCCCGGGTACCGGACGTCGCCGGACAACTGGGTCGCGCAAGCCATCGGCCTGATGGATGCGCTGGGGATCGCGCGATTTTCCGTCATCGGCAATTCCTTCGGCGGCGCCATCGCGCTGAGGCTGGCGAGCATGTATCCGGACCGCGTCAGGAAAGTCGTGCTGATGGGCTCGGTCGGCACGCGTTTTCCGATCAGCGAAGGACTGGACAAGGTGTGGGGATACCGGCCGTCGCGCGACGCCATGCGCGAACTGATCGGCATCTTTGCCTACGACCAGTCGATCGTCACGGACGACCTGGTCGAGTTGCGCTACCGCGCCAGCATCCGCGCCGACGCGCAGGAGCGCTTTGCCCGGCTGTTTCCCGCGCCGCGCCAGGAGGGCGTCGACATGCTTGCACTGAGCGATGCGCAACTGCGCGCCATCCGCATGCCCGTCGCCCTCGTGCACGGCCGCGACGATCGCGTCATTCCGTTCAGCGTATCGGAAATGCTCGCATCGAAGCTGCCGAACGCCACCCTGCACCCGATCGCCAATTGCGGCCACTGGGTGCAAATCGAGAAGAAGCAGGCATTCCTCGACATCGTCACCCGCTTCCTGGAGGAAAACACATGAGCGTCATATCCTTGGGTTACGTGGGCGTGAGTACCGGCCGCCTGGACGAGTGGGCCGACTTCGGCACGGCATTCCTCGGCCTGCAAATTGCCGACCGGTCGGCGCGGACCCTGTCCTTCCGCATGGACGACTTGAGCCAGCGCTTCCAGTTCGAGGACGGCGCCGACGGCGTCATCCAGCAGATCGGATGGGAAGTGGAAAGCGCCGCGGCCCTGCAAGCGATGGCGGCACGGCTGGAAGCGGCCGGCGTCCGGATCCAGCGCGGCAGCGCCGCGCTGGCCGGGCAGCGCCGGGTGCGCGAACTCATCTGGATGCATGACCCGGCCGGAAACCGGGTCGAGCTCTACTGGGGACCGGAAAAAGCGGACAGTCCGTTTGCGCCGGGACGCAATATCGCCGGCTTCCGCGCCGGCCCGCTCGGCATCGGCCACGTGGTGCTGACCTGCGAAAATATCGCGTCCGTGCTGCCTTTCTATACCGAGCTGCTCGGCTTCGGCGTATCCGATTACGTGCTGGCCCCGTTCAAGGCCTATTTCCTGCACGTCAACCCGCGTCACCACAGCCTGGCCTTGATCGAAAACGGACGGCGCGGCTTCCATCACCTGATGTTGGAGCTGATGCAGTTCGACGACGTGGGGCATGCCCACGACCTGGCGCAACTGCGCAAGGCGGACATTGCGGTTACCCTGGGTCGGCATTCCAACGACCACATGACGTCCTTCTATGTCAGGACGCCATCGGACTTCATGATCGAATACGGTTGGGGCGGCCTGACCATCGACCCTGCCACCTGGCAGGCGGTCGAGTTGACCGATGGCCCCAGCATCTGGGGACATAACCGGAGCTGGTTGAGCGAGGAGGCCAATGCCGTCTTGCGCGCCCAACTGCAAGACAATGCCGATCGAGGGCTGCGCCAGCCGGTGCACGTCCTGCCCGGTAATCATGATGTCGTTAGCGATCGCTAATCGAGATCGTGACGCCTGACGCCCTGGCCGCGTGCCTCTTGCGGCCGAATTTCCTGTTCTTGCCGAAGGGTTGAGCCGCACTGATCTCATCGAAATACCAGTCGATGGGCTCTTTTAGGGTAATATTCGCCAGCCCGCGAGCGCCGTCGAAGCGCCGGGCATCCATCTCAGCCTCGATCGGTCGCGCCACGCGACTCAGCGCCTTCGCCGGAAAGTTTCCGTTATGGACTTGTGACCCCTGCGGCGGATCCGCACCCGCCAGATGCTCCGACCTCAAGTATCGAAGTCATCTGTTGCGGAATCGTCGCAGCGCTGGAGGAAACAGGGAAAAGTAGGGATTTGATGAAAGACAGCAAGAGAAAACTGAGCGTAGCACCCATGATGGACTGGGCAGAGTGAAGCGTCGCTAGCCCCGAGAAACATCAAAACTCAGCGACTTGTGGCAGTGATTTGTGGCACTGAGCTCATCCGGTGCCACAACTGTCAGCTCTTCAAATTTTGGCCAAAGTTGCCCGCAGGGTATTTGCGTGAGGTATCATGTTGTCAACTAAACATGAGGCTCTATGCGCAAATTACTTGCCCTTCTTTCGCTGGCTTTCCTTTCTTGCGACGTCATGGCTGCTGATACTGTTAGCCTTTTGCCCGAAGACCATGGATACGAGATTGTTTTCTTCACTGGAGCAATCGAAGCAGGTGACGCAGAGAGGATTGCAGCAGCCTTCCAGAAGGCAAGCCCTAAGACCAGCCATCTTCTGATGATCAGCTCTCCAGGCGGACGTGTAAGCGAGGCGATGAAGATCGGGAACTATCTGGAAGCACACGAGATCGGTGTAATTGTTCCCAAGGCGATGAGCTGCAAAAGCTCTTGTGTGCTTGTGCTGGCAGGGGGGGAGTCAAAGACTGTCGGAGGAAAGATTGGAATTCACCGGCCCTTCATCACGGACCTAGATCTTCCAGAAGGTGCTGTGGCCTCTGCTGTAATCCGCGTGCAAAACCAGATTCGGAAGTATCTGGAAGAAAAGGGTGTTGCCCCGTCACTGGTTGATGACATGTTCTCGGTTGAGCCGCACAAGATGCGTATCCTCACAAGTGAAGAGGTATCGCGCTACCGACTGGACCAAGGGAACTACATTAAGCAAGAGCAGGACGATATTCGTAGGGCTAAGAAGCTCGGCGTGACTAGGGAAGAGTACGTTCAAAAGATGGCCAGGCTGAATGCAGAATGTACCAAGTACACTGGCTACGATGAACGTACGGCTTGCATTAACGCAATAATGGGGACGAACTTTAAATAAAAAATGGCCCGAAGGCCATCTGTGTTTGCACAGGAAGCGTTACGGGCAACCGCGCTTGTAACTGCCGGTCGTGAAGCTCCACGACTTGTCGATCGTTAGGCCGTTGGTGGCGCCGGTGGCGGTGCCAGTGGCTTTGCCCACGAAACGCACGTTGTAGGTGGTGTTCGGCTTAAACGGAGCCTTGCCCACGACGAAGGCCACGTTCTGACCAAGATAAGTGGTGTCCTGGGGGCTGGTTGCACTGGTGATCAGGCGCACATCCAGCGGGGCGGTTTGACCGGCTTCGGTGAGAGTGAAGGTGGTCACGCTCAGGACAGTCGAAGCTTCCGAAGCCACGCTAACCGGGGCGCTGGTCTTGGTGCACATGTTTGCCTGGGTCATTTCCAGTTCTTGATAGAACGGGTTCGGGGCTTCCATGCTGTGCGTTAGGAACACGCCGGTTTGACCGTTGGCCGGGTACACGCCGACATAATCACCCGCGTTGACTTGCGCCTCGGTCGCGCCAAAGTCGATGTACAGTGGGTTGGTATCGTCGTCACCTGCCGAACCCACGACCGTGAAACCTTGGTACATCATGCTGGCGCGGTGGTACACGGTGTTGATCAGGTTATCGACTGCCGTGGCATTCGGGTTGCCTTGTTCCAGACTGAACGCAATCACTTCGCCAGCGATGGTGGCCGGGTAGCCAGCGGCGGTCAGACGCGCCTTTACGTCCACGCCAGTGAAGCCCGGATTGCCAGCGACTTCAACGTGGCCGTTGGCACCGCTCTGGTTCGTGTACACATAGAACTGGTGGTTCTTGGCGGCGATGTCGGCGTTGGCGTTCTGGTTGACCGGGCCGAGGTTCTGGACAGCGCGGAACGCATTCAGCTTTTTGAACGCGATATCAGCGGTCGAGCCAGCTGTGTAGGTCGAAGGCGCGGCAGCTTGCAGGCTGGCTGTTTGAACGGTCGAGACTGGAGTGGTGGGGACAGCGGGTGTAGTTGGGTTGCTGGCAACCGGAGGCGACGAAGTACCGCCACCGCCACCGCAGCCCAAGAGTGCCAGCATTAAGCTGATAGAAATGGCGACTTTTGTTTTATGCACTTTTTTATCCAATAATTATTGATGGGGCAGTTAGAAGAAGTGTTACGGGGTCACTTCACATCTAATTGCTCAATATTTATTATGTGTGTGCCAACACAACTCCGCTAGCGGATTTTTAGAAAAAGCTAGGTTTTACGGCTTCGGACAGAAAAGGCCCTAAAATACCCGTTTGCAGACGTGACAATGTCACATACCGAAGAGTTCATTTTGAGTGTTAGATAGGCAGTAATGTTTGCTGGGGGACTGATACCCTGGTGTAGAATCGCTGACGTCAAGGTGTGTGTAGATCATCTCTAGAACCCCATTTCTTTGCGAGTGATTCCCATAAGGTGCTGCCATCCTCAAAGTATTGATGGACCTTTTTCAGAGGGTTGTGATCCATCTTGAGCACTAATAGACAGTCCTCATGTATATCGCAGTCGAGTCGGCGTAGGTCCGTCATGTCGAAGGGAAAGCGGTCACCGCGATCTAAATTCAAAAGGAAGCGCGCCACCACTGACGATTGTCCACTTGAATAAAAAGCCACAGGAAGTAGACGCTGGAGTGCAAGTTCACCTTTGGCACGAATCTCCGGCAGATTATTTTCCAAGTGATATAATTCTGCCACTGCGGATTTCAATGCTTGCGCCAAATCGCATGAATCCGTATGTGAAGTCGCATGCATAATGTTTTTAGTTGCCTTTTCTTCTTGTGCCATACAAAAGCCCCTTTTTAATTAATTGTTTAAGTTATTTTTCAAAAATCTTACGAGCAAGCATTCGTTGCTGGTCAATATAATCAGCAAGATCACGTACATCAACTACGCGATTTTTTCCTAATTTTCTAGTCGGGATAGGAAACGTGCCGGCGCTGATTTGGTTATGGGCAGTTCCCACTTCCATTCCGAGCTCAGGTGCTGCCTCCGTTAATGTAATAGTGAGTTTTCCGTATTTTAAGCCGTAAAATATATGTGCATTCATTTGTTTTCCTCAAGCAACGTCTGGATGAGCACATTCTATAGGCAAGTAAATATCTAATGCATTGAGGTCTGGGAAAAAAATTCAATTTGCAAGGTTTTTCGCAAATTTCCAACAGTGTTGAATTTCGTTCAATAGCCGAGATACAGCTAATTCGAAACAAGTGTCGTTTTTTTCTGAAAGAGATTTCGAATCTTATAGTAATCTGAATATCAGCAATATTTCTGTGCTCGATTTTTTCAAATAACTGAGAAATAACGCTATTTCTACGAATTTTCGATTGGGGAACTGATAACGTAGCTACACCTTACCTTAGGGTGTAAATATGTTAAACACAAATCAATCTATTGATGATTTTGAAACAAATTCTAAATCGTTAGCCCAATCAAATAAATTTCCTGGCAACAAAAGCAACATTGGCCCGAGACTCAGTCAGCATCCAATCCAGCTGACGCTACCACACTTTGCGCCGGCTCAATATCCCGAACCTTCGACACCGCGAACTGCTGGATGCTTGCCAAAGCGATCGCTGTTTAAAAAAGGCGCCCAGCATGTCTTGCCTGATCAGCACCAGTTGAGCTTTCAATTTTTTGGTTCCAATTCTTCAGTTGGGGCTGAAGAATGAGTCACGAATATAATCACGCTGTAAATCAATCAAAGGATCGAGGCGACTTAGGGACCAATGTAAATAATGCGTTCTCTGAAAAGTCCAACACTCGGGATGGTATCGCTGAGTTACTGCAGAGATACAAGAAAAACCTTGAATCCGAAATAATATCGCGTCTATATGCGGGAAAGTACACCGCAATGGATGAGATTCCGCCGGAGATTAGTCGGAGAGATCACGAGGAACTTAAAAAGGTCGGCGAACGAATTTCTCGATCTTTGTTGTCAGTAGTGGCATCAGATGGTCGCATTGCCGACTACATCGAAATGAGCCACTTTGAAATAAAACAGTTGGCAATTTCACTAGCGGAACTCCAATACTCAAGTCATACCGAGAAAGTAAATGCCTCGAAAAGACTATTGGGGTGCGATATTCCAGGCGATACGTTCGCGTCCCAATTTTCTCGTTGCTGTAGCGCAGCCTTTTGGAGGCGAGCGCTTTCCACGCGGGTTGCGAGGGCGAAAGAGCAGGCCTTTCTCCGTCTCGGTATGCTTGGCACGAAGTTAGAGAAATACGTATCAGATTCAAGTATTGATGCGCGAGAGCTTCAGCTTCGGAAACAGCAAAAGTGGATGAGCGACACTTATTTAGTGCCTGCGAAATCAGATGATGCACCTGAGCCGCGCCCCGATCACAAAAAAATTCCGCTTATAGATGTTGTACAGGAGCCTAAAGCGCGGTTCGCAAAACTGTATAGTTTCGTCAAAGCCATGGAACTTCTTGCCGAAGAATCAAAGCTCAACTCGGCAATGTTGACAATTACACTCGAGTCGGAGTGGCACCCAAATCCATCCCACGGAATAAAAAAATGGAACGGAAAGTCGCCAAGGGAAGCGCATCAGTCATTTTGTAAGCGGTGGCAAGCAATTGTACGGGATCTTCATCGAAGAAATATTAGATTGAGCGGATTGCGTGTCGTGGAGCCCCATGGTGACGCATGTCCGCATTACCATGTCTGGTTATTATATCGCCCAGAACATGAGGCCAAAATCATGCTGGCGATTATGCAATATTTTCCACATAGGTTAAAGGTCGCAACGGCACTTCGATCGGCTGATGGAAAAATTATCCATGAACAATCGATTTATAAAAGTCGTGAGCACCTGGTGGCTCGTTCGCCTGAGGTATGCTCAATCAAAGCAAGGGCGCAAGTCGTGTTTTCGAAAATTAATTCTGATATAAGTAAAGGAGCATCATACGCTACCAAATATTTAATGATGACCTTGCCTGTAAACTTTAAAAAGGGAGAAATAAATTCCGATGTGAAAGACAACAAAAATAAGTCGTCTAAAGGATTATCTCTTGCCAGGGTAGACTCATATAGGTCAGTTTGGGGAATGAGTCGGGGGCAACTATTCGGCGTTGCAAAATGTCTCACCGTATGGGACCACCTAAGAAAAATGGTATGTGCCCCAAAAAACTCGAAAGTACGAGATTTGTGGGCAAAGGCACGTGGCGGTGTTGACGATGGCCGAATCGGAAAAGGAGCAGGCAAGCGCGGCGACGCATTTGCTTTCCTGAAAGCACTAGGTGGACTTGATGCCGCTAGAAACGGCAAACAGAACGCTAAACGCTTAGCGCTTACTCGTCTGGTAGAACAGAGCACAAATAGACATGGCGATCGCATCGAGAAAACAGTTGGAATTCTCTTGGTCGAAAAGAAGCGTATGAAGGTCGTAAGTAAGAGTGATAAACAGGATCGTCCACGAAGTGTGTGGAAAACCGTCACGTCGATTGTGGCAAGCGTTCGAACAAAATTGAAAAAATGGGAATTTGTGACCGTGCAAACTGCGTTCGTCCGAAAGCCTTGTAGTCCTTAGCCTAGCTTTAGATAAATAGCCAGAGCTGTAATATAGAATTAGCGTGCCGGGTAGACCGGCTTTTTGCGTTTCGAAATTACAGCTATTTTTTTATTTTAAAAAATTTGAGGCCCTGAAAGCTGCTATTGCAGAGTCGGTAACTTGATTAACTCAAAAATAAAACAAAACAATTTTTAATTTAACGTGAAATGATTTTCAAGTAATTGCTATAATTTCTGCCAGTTTGAATAGGATTCATAATGCACCCATCCGGAAAACTTTTCCTAGTTATCCAAGTTATACCGAACTAGTGCCGTGTGTAGTGAGTGCTATAATAATCGGCAGGAGGGAGGTCAATAAATGGACAGATTGTCGCCCGAACGTCGAAGTTGGCTGATGAGTCAAGTTAAAGCGAAAAATACAAAACCAGAAATTGCAGTACGTAAACTTATTTATGCGTCAGGTTTTCGCTACAGATTGCACGTAGATAATCTTCCAGGTAAGCCTGATATAGTCTTTCATGGAAGAAAAAAGATAATTTTTGTGCATGGGTGTTTTTGGCACGGCCACACTGGATGTAAGTATGCTCGATTGCCCAAGCAGCGAGTAGAATTTTGGTCTCAGAAAATCGGGCGTAATCGAGAACGTGATTCCAAAACTATTGGTGAGCTTGAAAAGAAAGGTTGGAGAGTTCTTGTGGTTTGGCAATGTGAACTAAAAAAACCTGAACTACTGGCTGAAGAGATAAAAAATTTTCTTCAGCCTTAAGTGCGTCTATTGAAATTATTACATAACCACCCTAGTATAAGAAGGCGACAGTCGATAATATCTTACAAAATTCTCCATTAAGCCCAACGCATCTTTCTTATTTCCAATAAAGTAACCCAATTTGGCTTGAATATCTGCTGGGGTTGCTCCAGGAAGTAAAGACTCGATTTCCAATCGTTCTTTCAAAGATAAATCCGGAATACTAATCGAAATTGGTTTTTTCCAGTCTATACACTGGTACTCCCAAGCATAAAGTCGACTTTTTAAAATAAAATCTTTTCGATGACCTTTTTTCAATATGATCGCGGTCGCGGTAAGCATCTGTTGACCATCGGCATATATGAATGCAGTGAGAGGTTGGAGTATCAAATCTGCCGTGCCACTCAGACCTGCTTTCATCGAATTTTCTAAGGCGCGCAAAAGCAGTGTGGGATAAGAATTGGACTTTACACTGTCGCCATCGATGTTGGAAGGAGCGTACGTTGCCAAACGTTGTTGTGCAATCTTCGCTCGGTAATCCAAGAGATCTTCGGTGGTGTTGGTAGGCTCTCCTAAGCTACTGGGATTAGCATTTAGAGTAATCTTGACTATATCTCCAGCCGAAAGTTTGCTAACCAAGCTTTCGACCTCGGCAAGTTGAGTTGGGAGATCTTTCGGGATTGCATAGTCAAACCAAACAATGTTTGATCCTGAGAACGCATGACTTACCAAAAAGTCCCCGCTTTTTTTGTTGCGAAGCTCAATGCATGCTAACGGCAAATTGAATGCCTGCCTTGCGAGGACGTTTTTGTCCACTTCGAGAGAAATCATCTTGCTAATCTTGATTTCGTTATGGAGGAGCTTAAAATCCTCCATGAATGGACCGCCGAAACCTATGTATGTGTACTTTGATATGTTGCGGTAGCGTCCAATTCGGGACAGTAAGTCGACGAAAAGACCACGTTCAATAGCCTTATTTTGTCGCAAGTTGTAAGGAATTGTTCCGCCTAAACTCATTTCCGTGCCCTTCTCAAAGCATCATCAAAGCACTTCATGCCTACATCCATTGGTGACCGATCAGGATCATCAAAGAGCATTTCTGCTACCTCAGCAATTTCACTTGCTGGCCTAGAGAACTTTATTACTTTGTTAGGATCATCATCTTTTGGCAATGGTAAGTTGGGCTTAAAGCGCTTACCTCCAACCCCTCGACTGACTGTAGTCCACTTGTCTTGTGGCACCAAAGCACTGACGCTCTCAGTACGCACCGTAGGTGACGATGAGTTCAGTTGCGAAAGCTCTTTAGTCGACTTCTTCCACTTGTTCGTGAAATCGGTAAAATGCTTTAATCCCTCACGCATGTATTCTTTGACGGCCAAATATAATTCGGAGTTACCGTCAATTCCTCGTTTTGTAGTGGTCAGAGGCAGCTTCGATGCGTCATTCGACTTAAATATGACCGTACCTGCAATGGAAATAAATTGTGTATGGTACTGGGGAACGGTCGCCTCACCCCAGCCGGTAGCCCTTGTCTTATCTGCATATAAAACAACCCTGTCATTACATACTATGGTCCATCCCGCATGTTCTGAGCTCGGACGCCCCTCTAACGCCTCTTCATCTTCTTCATCTTTCGGTAGTGGGCGATATAGGCCTACTGTCAATTCGACAGAAACCTCGCCAATCTTCGCTTGATATAAGAACGGAGCTATTCCTGCATTATTCTTATCGTCGAATATAAGATTGCTGTGAATAGGGGCCAATTTTTCTCCGTTAATCCAGACTTGGAACCCTTTCTCCATAATGTAGGAGTAATATGCTGAGATCGAGGCTTTGAGTTTGTCAACGAAGCCCGTCTCGTTCCCGAATAAGCGCGGAATGCCATCGCGCAGCTCTTCGACTCGAATTAAGGTCCCAGGTTTATCTAAAGCATCGTTATCTAGCTCTAGAGGCAGTTCCCAGTCATTGTCGCTGTCAAGCCAGGTAGGCGGAATATTTACGATAAAACCATCGCTTTTAGTGCGACTATTTATTTGAATGTTCCGGCCCATTTTAAACACTGCACGTTTCATCCCGATACCATAAACGCCGACGGTGGGCAAATCCTTGTCTCGCTGAGGGTCAGGTCGACCAAGACGAAATGCATAGGTCTGCGCTAGGTCTAGTGGAATACCGCCGCAGTTGTCTAAAATCTGAAAGTGGTCACTAGCTAAGGTTATCCAGGCAACACAACCTTTGTAAGGCTTGCTTGTTCTAGCCTTTCCATCTACGGACCGCATGGCTCCATCGACGCAATTATCCAATAGATCTAGAATCGAGTCCTGCAATTCGATATCTCTTGTAAGCATCTCGACAAAAAATCTTTTTGCTGGAGAAGCATTTGCCTTGACAGTGTTTGACATATTTTTAGTGAGACTAAATTAGTTTTGAGCGAATTTTCGTAAATATAAATTCCGAAACTAGCGGGCTGACACTATTCCCGATTTGTCGGAAACTGTGCCATTTAGTTGGCTGAAACACAAACCAATCCGGGAAGCCCTGAAGGCGAGCGGCCTCGCGTGGAGTGATCACTCGTGGGCTAAGATGATGTATTGGCCTAACCGCTTGAAAGCTTCCTTTGTCTGCTGCAGTTCCTGCCCTGAGGGTAGGACAAAAACCGCTTGGCGATAGACGAACGGCTCTTGAAATTTTATCGGTCTCGCCCCAACCGAGCCTCGTGAACCTCTCGATTACATCAGACGTATGACGTGTACCCATACATCCCGATACTTCCATATCCCCGAAAAACCTCTCAAGAGACTCTTGATGGCCGATATTCGATGGAACGTTATTCAAAATTCGTTCAAAGTAATAACCTTCAGGGAGTGCTTCAATAGGGCGCCATCCTGCTTCGGCGGATTGCCACTCACTATCTATATGAACCGGTAGCCCCTCCAAAGCGGTCTCAACGTTTATCGGTTGAATATCAGCCGTAGGAGCAAAGTCTTGGACATCAAAATCGGCGCGAAATCTCCTTTGGTCATATCCAAAGAAAAAAATTCGTGTTCGTGTTGTCGGAGCACCGTAGTCAGACGCCCGAACCTTGATTGGCGGCAGTATTGTGTAGTCTAAGTTATTCAGCTGAGAAAAAGCATTGGTTCGGATCTCGTCATATTTTTCGTCTAGAATTCCAGGAACATTTTCTGCTAGAAAAAACGCCGGTTGAATTTCATGCACAAGCCGGAAGAAATGGTGAAACAAATTATTTCTTGGATCAGCTATATCTCTTTTGCCGATAGCGCTAAAACCTTGACAAGGCGGTCCGCCAACTAAACCGGAGAGTTCACCATTTGATAAACCGACAAGAGACAATAATTCAGCACCCGTCAACTTCGCAACGTCGAGTTTAAGGTGCGTAGAATTTGGAAAGTTGCGTGAATGTGTGTCGACTGCAAACTCGTCGAGTTCTACGGCGCCGCTAAGATGAAAGCCCGCTCGAACTGCTCCTAAGCTAATTCCACCAGCTCCGGCAAATAAATCGATGATACGTGGCATAAAGAACTCTGAATGAATATCTTATGATCGTACCCTAACATTGCTTAAAAGTAAATCGTAACGCGTACAGAAGTACGCGAATGATCAAAATGTTTTGTAGAAGTGCAACTATTTGCCAGTGCAGAGCGGCTGAAGTATCAATTTGCCGGCGCGAAATTTGCCGGGATAGCTGCAGATCAAGGCTTACGCTCGCTCGACATAGCTGGTGCGGTCTTGGTGTAGACGGCGGCATAGACGTGTTCTGAATTGCACCCCGCAGGGGCAGACGACACTTTGCGAAGCGAAGTGTCTAGTCTGCTAATAGCCACTATCCAAGATCAGAAAAAATGCCAATTCCGGCGTGATAATATATTTAAGTGTGTTGCATAAATATAACTATTATTATCATGGGCGGAAATTGTGGAAAACGTACCTAAAAACATGCAAAGAGCCCAGTTCATAAATAAGATTTGGTCTGCTCGCGTACAACTCGATAAGAAGGAAAAGGTAATTGTTCGTGGTAGAGAAATCACACCTGTAGCCTGGTCTGCTTTAGATCTACTCAATGAGGCACTACGCAAAGATGGACACATACCACATGTAAAAGCCCCCAAGCCGCCAGGTATCTTGTACGCATGCAGCGACGACATTCGAGAAGACCCGCTAAAGGTTGCTGATCTGGCAGAAGCCTGGGCCGACTCTCGCAAAGCAGTCACAGGACGGGCGCACCAAAGAAATTCTCCCGTCATGGCATCGACCGTAATTTCTTTGCCAAAAGAAATGGACGACGAATGGCCTGCCTTTCGCGAGGCCTCTTTGAAATGGTTAAAGGAGAAATATGGCAATCGGCTTAAGCTTGTTATCGAGCATGTAGACGAGGAAAATAAACATTTTCACGCTTACTGCATACCACTTTTCGGTATTGGAGAGGATGGAAAACCTTTCTCTGAGCCTTTTGGGGAAGTGCACGAAGGATATGGAGAAAGCCGTAAAACACGTCGCGGAGCAATCGAAAAGACTGGTAATTCTTCAGGTGCAAAGACAGGCAAAGCTTTCGTTGAGGCGATGAAAGAATATCAAGACAAATTTCATCATGACGTGGCACGCCACTTTAATTTAACAAGGCTCGGGGAGCAGAAACGAAAATTAAATCATGCAGAGGCTGTGCGTCAACGCGACATCAAAAAAGCAGAAGCTGAGCGACTGGAAGCAGAGAAGCTGAAAGAGAAGGCGTTCGAGCAGGTACGAGCTGCGATAGAAGGGCGCCGCTTGGCAAACGAAGAAATTGCTAGAGAAAAGGCGGAAGCAGAGAAAGAGGCTGAGGCTCTAAGTAAGCAATTGGTAGAAGACGCACAAGAGAGAGCTAAAGTGGAAGCTCAGCGCATTTTAAAAATTGCGAAACTTGCTGCGGAAGATAAAGAGCGAACCATACTGGCTCTAACGCGAGGGAATGTACAACTTGCGGTGAGTGTCTTTAGAGAGAATATTGAACTTAAAAATGACTTGCGCCTAGCTAAGCGTGCGCTTGAGATAGCGAAACAAGAGATCGAACTTTGGAGACGTAAATTTCACTCTGCCTACAGCTGGCTCAACGAAACAGTTGCAAGGCTTGAGTCATTCGGTTTTTTTGGATTTTCACACATCTTTAAGACAAGTGGAACTGATGCGAAAGGTGTCGCTTCAGATTGCGCCTTGTCGATGACCCCAGATTACGAGGCCAAAAGGAAGCTATTTGATCTGCCAAAGCCTACTCTGGGACGCAGGAAAGAAGAGGGCGAAGATAGTTATTGAAGCTGCGGCTGATACAAACCGAACTTTATTCCGGCATAAGCTACAGACAATCGGTTTTCCTCCTAATTGAAAAAGCCGGATTTTGATTACATTGAAATAATCTGGAAATCGTCGATAGATTAAGTATTTTTAACTAATTTAAGCTGACATGCGCGTTTTTTGTAGTCTGCCGGGATGACGATCTGATGCATGCCATAGTTGCGCATAAAGACTTCGTGGTTGTACTTTGCCTTCGCGTTCTCTTCTAAATATTCGTCAATAGGAACAGTCCATCCGCAATTCTCCGTCTCATCATCTGCGTATTTCTGAAACTGCGGAGCATTTAGTAAGTCATATCGCTCGGAAATTTCTTGTAGTTTCTGGATAACTTCATAAGGGTCAGCTTCATTGCTGATGTAAATTGCAGAGTCGGGCGATTCGGAAAATGGGAGGAGCGGTTTCGACTGCTTGTCAGGGCAGTAGCGTTCGACGATCAAATTCTTGTCGTGGAAATCAACAGCGAGCACTAACATAAGTCCATCGTAGGTTGCCGCTTTTGAAATGCGCTGCAACATGACGATATCCAACTCTCGCAACTCTGCAATTGGAATCTCTTCTAAATAGTGAATCGATTGAATGGTGTAGTAGAAAAATGCTGTGTCCTCCAACTCTTTAGACGAACTCATGTTCACATCCGTTGCGTTTTTTTTAAAAAATCGTTCCTCTAGATCTATATTAGAGAGAATCTTGTGGGAAATTCGAAAACGTAACATTCGCCGAAGATATTTTTGAATTTTGATGCGAAGATCTGCTCATGTTGAGATAATGGATGGGTAACGCAGGTTGTATTTTAGAAAAAAGGATAGTGCGCTATCTATAAAGGAGGTGCTACCTTGGTGCAGCACGTATTTATTGATACGGAATTTACTAATTTTGAAAAACCCGAGCTCATCAGCATCGGGCTTGTTACCCTAGACCGTGATGAATTCTATGCAGAAGTCGAGTACAGTCTAGAAGCATGCACCGACTTCGTACGAAACACTGTGGTCCCGCTTCTCTCGAGTTCTGAGAAATACTCGCTCGCAGAACTCAAGGTCCGATTGTCGGCCTGGGTCGAGGAGATAAAGAAGGGGGAGCCGGTCGTGTTGTGTTTTGATTCAGATTACGATCGAATGATGCTTGAAATTATTTTTGAAAATAATTTTCCGACGGGCGTAAGTTTTCAACGGCTGGGTGCGTCATACATCAATAAGATCAAGCAGTACGAATACCATGTACGCACGAAGCAAGTAGAACATCACGCGCTGCATGATGCACGAGCTTTGCGATATTCACTCCGCCCTTGGATACGGAACGCACAGAAATAAAAAAATAAAAAATTCGCTTTTTGATAGCGTGTCCGACAACTACAATAAACATACGTAATGTGAGGAGCGATGCTATGCCGCGTGAAGAATTGCTTGAGGAGTTGACGGACAATTTCCCTCCTAAGAATATCTACACTTACGATGAGGATGTTCGTTATACGTATGACCGCAAGCGCTTAATGGATGAAGTTTTGCTAGGCACGTTCGAGTCGTACGTGCGCCACGTCGAAGATGAGAAATTCAGCTATAAAATCACAGCGGATAAGAAATTCTGCCTGGAAGTCAAGGCAGAAGGCGAGCGCTGGATTAAGATTTTCGACTACGTTACTGATGCTTTTGACATTGGTGAAGCAGCGTACCGTTTCTTCATAGTTATGCCACGCGCGCTGGACGAAGGTGAGGTGATTTTAGAAGCTGAACGTAACTTAGTTGTTGATCAAGAATCACGTGACAAGCATGATCACTGTGACTATCAAGAAGAGCAGAAGAAGGTGGAAATCATTATGCCTCCAAACTTCACCGCGCAAGGAGCCACGATCAAAGCGACTGTCTATCTCTGTACAGACGGAAGTTACATTTTGACCGTCGCACACTTCATTCCAGGCCGGAAGAAGCGGCGGCTGCTTGATCAGTTTTATTCAGATCCTGACTTCGCGGCGCTTCTAGCTGCAGAGTACGTAAAGCAGTGCGACACCACAGAATTCTTAGGCATTGAAGAAGAGCTATACCAACGGGTGTATAAGCGCGTCACACACTGAGGGCTTTCATATGGGTTCTATGACTCTGCATCCAGCCATGGAAGTGCCGCGCTTAGTCGATTCCGGTTTGCTGACGAAGGCCATGGCGTATCGTGTCTTCCCTGATGGCACGACTTTCTTGTCCTTTTCAAATCGACTGACTGGTCGTCGGCTACATGCCGAGATCTCGTATGACCCTCTCCAGCCGGTTGGACAGCTGTTCGGTATGTGCGTGACTGAAGAAGTTGATGGGGAAGAGCCCGAGGTTGTCTCAGTGTATAGGCACGGTTGTATAGAGCATCTTATACGAACCGCTCAGGGGTTTCTGTGTTACCACGCATCAAAGAGCCGACCAGTCGTGAAGCGCAAGTCGGCAGTCACAATCCGCGTTGATGACGATCTGCGTAAAGCGTTCGATTTTGCTGTTGAGGCAACTGGCGAGTCACAGGCAGTAGTGCTTCGGCAACTGATGAGGTTCTTCGTAGGGACGGGACCCGACCCACGGGTGATTGGTTGATACTACTTGCGCTCTGTCAAGATTCCAGATTGACCATATTTGATACATGGTCGAGCCTATAGTTCAGGATGAGAGGTCCTTAATTGACATGGGGCCTCAAATGGCAAACGACGCATACCTGCAAATCGACGGCATCAAGGGCGAATCGACCGACTCAAAGCATAAAGAATGGATCGAGGTCAGCAACGTCGACTGGCATGTTCACCAGCCGCGCGCACTGTCGATCTCATCTTCGGGACACACGAATGGCAAAGCCGAGCTTTCGGAAATCTCGTTCAAGAAGCTGGCTGACCTGTCATCGCCGCTGCTCTGCCAGACATGTGCCACTGGCAAGACGATCCCGAAAGCCAAGTTTGAGTTTATGCGTGCGGATGGTAACGGTGAGCCCATCAAGTATTACACTGTCGAGATCGAGAACGTGATGATCTCCTCTGTAAGCCCATCAAGCGGGGACGGCGGTGTGTTGACCGAACGGGTTTCGTTGGCCTACTCGAAGATCAAGTGGAGCTACACGCAGCAGAAGATCGCTGGCGGAGCTTCCGGCAATACCTCAGGCGGCTGGGATGCCGCTACCAACAAAATCGCGGCGTGAGCGCCTATGCGCCCCGTCCTCTACGAGGGCGACCTTGGAGAACTGCTCGCGAAATATTTCGGACACTTCGCCGGCAGGAACCAAGAATGCGTCGCCTTCCCGCAAGCAGTTACAAGCATCGGTCACACGAGCCGATGGCAACCCGGTGCGAGGGTGATGGATCAAACGTTCATTACTCCTGGAACGGTGATCGCCAACTTCAAGTTCGAGAATGGCAAGGCAAGGTTCCCAAACATGCACGGCTACCACGTCGCCATCTTTTTGGAATTTGGCAACAGAAGGCCTGGTGGTGGCTATACGCATTTCTGGGTGCTCGACCAATGGCACGGCAAGACCGTCGCGAGGAGGAACAAGAACGCGTGGCCGGTCGACCAGGCCAAGCGGCTCCGTATCCTCCCATGCGACAACGCGGACGACTACTATGTGGTGATGGTGCCATGAGGAAGATCCTACTGATCGGTATATTTCTAGCGTCCGGCGCTAGTGCTCAAACAGTCGAGTGCCCTAAAGTGTCTCAGGGAGCCAAGCTGACCGGAGCGGGCGCGTATTTCGATAAGCAGACCGAAATACAAGGCGCGAGAAGGAAGGTGAAGGGCGGCTATGACGTCGAGCTGCCCCTGAACACAGCATGGCTTGTGTGTGAGTACGGAACTCTTCAGGCTTGGAAAGAAGTGAAGCCTGAGCCCACGGTCAACAGTTGTAAGCTTAGGGTCCGAGGAAGTAAGAAAGACGTAACGGATGTAAAACTGACATGCAAGTAAAACAATGCCGCCCACAGAGGCGGCTTTTCTTAGTTAAGCTGCTTCAGCGACCGGCATGGGCGTCTTCATCATCATGCGAAGCCACGGAAGGATACCATCCTCATCAGGATGCAGATCCTCAGCCTTCAACTGAACGTAGCGAGCAAGCTGCTTCCAGTCGTTATGACCCGTAAAGATCGCGACTCGCGGGATGTCGTAGCCCTTCTCAAAAAGCCGAGAAGTCCCTTCATGCCGGAGGTCGTGAAAGTGTAGGTCTTTTATGTCACAAGCGTTCACTGCACGTGGGAAAATGGTACTGATCGACTTAGGGTCATAGGGAAAAACTTCATCATGAGTGCGTGGCTGGGCAGTCAGGATGGCCCAGGCGTCGGCCAAGAGCGGAACCTTCTGGTGGTTGCCCTTCTTTTTCTTCGGGTGCTTCCGATCTCGTATAATGACAGTCTTTTTCTCGAAGTCGACGTCGGACCACTTGATGCGCGTGATCTCAGCCGCACGCATCGTTGTGGCGATTGCGAAATCGATGATGGCCGACATAGGAATCTCTTGGCGTTTCTTCGCGTCGAAGTGCTTCTTGATCGTCGTGAGCTCTTCCTCAGTAGGGCGTCGGTCGCGTTCATGGGACTTTGGATCAAGACCGGTATCAGCCATGTGCTCGCGCACGTCGGAGAACACTGTCATGTCAAAGTCGTACTTGTGATCTTTGCGACCAGAACGGATGACAGCAGCGATCTCAGCGATGTCCATCGCGATAGTGACGCCGCCCGCGCCTCCTTTTTCGCGGTCCTTGACGAAGGACTTGAGGCGATCATAGGTAAGGGTGGGGAGTACAACGTCGCCAAGCATGCGCTTGATGCGGTTGAGGTTGGCCTTCTTCGTGTCGCCATAGGGTTTGGTCGGCTTTTCTTTCTCGAAGTATTGATCGACGAGTTTCCCTAAGGTGAGGTCCTTCATCGCTCGCTTGTCTTGGTGTTGCTTCTTGAGCATAGCCGACTCAGTGTGGGCTGCCCATGCCTTTGCCTCCCTCTGCGTGTCGAAGTTTGCAGAGGTCGACGGGAAGCCCTTTTTGCGGATGCGTGCTTGCCACTTGCTGCCGATTTGAAGGATTGTTGCCACGTGTTCTCCATGCTGTAAGTTGTCGCGTTCGGATGGCCCGGCCAAGCGAACTCGTGGGTAAATTGTGGCAAGTTTTGTGGCACTGGTACAGTCAAATGTAGTGAAAAATCGTGAACTAAAATGAATGATCTCAACCAAGAAAATCCGGCTTTCTCCTATGAGAACAGTGTGAAAAAAAATATTTACAAGGGACGGAGATTGTCTATTGCTCCGATGATGGACTGGACGGACCGCCATTGCCGCGTGTTCCACCGCCAGATCACGAAGCACACCTGGTTGTATACAGAGATGGTGACGACGGGCGCCCTGGTGTATGGCGACGTCGAGCGCCACCTGCGCCATGACGACGTCGAGCACCCGGTCGCGCTGCAGCTGGGCGGCAGCGATCCGGCCGACCTCGCGAAGAGCGCCAGGCTGGGCGAGCAGTGGGGCTACGACGAGATCAACCTGAATTGCGGCTGCCCGTCCGAGCGCGTGCAGAAGGGCGCGTTCGGTGCCTGCCTGATGCAGGAACCGCAGCTCGTTGCCGATTGCGTCAAGGCGATGCGCGACGCCGTCGCCATCGACGTCACCGTCAAGCACCGCATCGGCATCGACTACGACGAGGAATACGGTTTCGTCCGCGATTTCATCGGCACCATCGCCGACGCGGGTTGCCAAACTTTCATCGTGCACGCGCGCAATGCCGTGCTCAAGGGGCTGTCGCCCAAGGAAAACCGCGAGATCCCGCCGCTGCGGTACGAAGTCGCGTATCGATTGAAACGCGAATTCCCCGATCTCGAAATCATCATCAACGGCGGCATCAAGACCGACGACGAGATCGCCACCCACCTGCAGCACGTGGACGGCGTCATGATCGGGCGCGAGGCCTATCATAATCCGTACGTCATGGCCGGTTGGGATGCCCGTTTCTATGGCGATGCGACCCCGCCCAAGTCGCGCGAACAGGTGCTGGAAGCGATGATTCCCTATATTCGCGCCGAACTCGACCGTTACGGCCCGCTGGGCCTGCGCCTGAACAGCATCACGCGCCACATGCTGGGCCTGATGGCGGGCCTGCCGGGCGCGCGTGGCTATCGCCAATTGCTGTCCGATTCCCGCCGCCTCGCTGCGGGCGATCCCGAACTCCTCCTCGAAGCGGCCGGCCGCCTGCGCCTGGCCGCCTGATTTGTCGTTTTGCTACCGGAAGTCGCTCGACGCGGCCCCGGTTGTTCAAAATGTGCGACATAAAGTGATGCATTTGTAAAATGCTATGCATCATATTCCTTGCTGAAAAGCAAGGGAACACCCATAATCGTGGTTCTTCTCCTTGCACGACATCTAATCCTGTTGTTGTGACGAAACATAATTACAGCGGTGCATGTTTTCTGTCTGCAATTCGCCGTTTTGATTTATCCTGACGGAAATACGTAAGTCCACCGGGAAGATGGACTTTCCGTAACAAAAATGAGACGGTACCGGGGCGGCAGGCACCCGGGCAGGTCCGAACTTGAAACAGGGAAGATAAGGAATGAATCTTGCAAACATGAAAGTCGGCACGCGGCTGGGGTTGGGCTTTGCCCTTGTGCTCGTGCTGCTGGTCATGGTCACTGTCATCGGTGTCCTGCGCATGGCGCAGATCCAGAATCGGCTCGACCACGTCGTCAACGTCAACAATGTGGTGACTCGTCTAGTGGTCGACATGCGCAACAACGTGAGCGAGCGTGTCACGTCGCTGCGCACCTTGACCCTGATGACGGATCCTACCGACATGGAGCCGGAACTGAACCGTTTCAAGGAACAGACCGCCAAATACGACGCTCTGCAGCAAAAACTGGCTGCCAAGTTCTCGGAAGAGTCGTCGGCCGACGAAAAAAACCTGTTGAACCAGGTGAAGGAAGCCGAAAGCACGGCCATGCCGGCCATCGCCAAGGCGTCGGCCCTCTATCTGGCCAATAACGCGATGGACGCCACCCGCGTCATGATCAAGGAAATCCGTCCCGCCCAGAAGAAATGGCTGGACGCGCTGGATCAGCTGGGCAAGCTGGAAGACAAGCAGAATGCGCAAAGCCAGGTGGATGCCGAAGCCGCGTTCGCCAGCGCCCGCAACTTCATGCTCGTGCTGCTGGGCCTGGCCGTCGCGATCGGCATCGTGGCCGCCACCGCCATTACCCGCGGCCTGCTGAAGCAGTTGGGCGGCGAGCCGGGCTATACCGCCAAGATCGCGGGCAGCATCGCCGAAGGCGACCTGTCGATCGCCATCGACACCAAAACGACGGATCGCGGCAGCTTGCTGACCGAAATGAAGCAGATGCGCAACAGCCTGGTCGACATCGTCAGCCAAGTGCGTCGCGGCACGCACACTATTACCACGGCATCGCGTGAAATCGCGGCCGGCAACACCGACCTGTCGTCGCGTACCGAATTGCAGGCCAGCTCGCTGGAAAAGACCGCGTCGGCAATGGAAGAGCTGACGTCGACCGTGAAGCAGAACGCCGACAATGCCCGCGAAGCGAACCAGCTGGCCGCGACGGCATCGGATGTGGCGCGCAAGGGCGGCGACGTGGTGTCGCAAGTCGTCGGCACGATGGGCGAGATCAATAGCTCGGCAAGCAAGATCGCCGACATCATCGGCGTCATCGACGGTATCGCCTTCCAGACGAACATCCTGGCGCTGAACGCGGCCGTCGAGGCGGCGCGTGCCGGCGAACAAGGCCGCGGCTTCGCCGTCGTCGCATCGGAAGTGCGCAACCTGGCCCAGCGTTCCGCCGCGGCGGCAAAAGAAATCAAGCAGCTGATCGGCGACTCCGTCGAGAAGATCGGCCGCGGCAGCAAGCTCGTCGGCCAAGCCGGCGAGACGATGGACGAGGTCGTCGCGAGCGTCAAGCGCGTGACCGACATCATGAGCGACATCGCCAGCGCCAGCGCCGAACAGAGCGCCGGTATCGAGCAGGTCAATCTGTCGATCATCGAAATGGACGGCATGACGCAGCAGAACGCCGCGCTGGTCGAAGAAGCCGCCGCCGCGTTCCAGAGCCTGCAGGATCAGGCTGCGGAACTGCAGCGCGTCGTCAGCATCTTCAAGCTGGCCGAAGGCGAAGAGCCGGTGGTCGCGGAAACGCCGGCACCGGCCGCTCCCGGCCGTGCCGTCGTCGTCTCGCAAGCCAAGCCGCAGCTGAAGAAGCCGGGACAACGTCCGGCGCAACGTTCGGCACAACGTCCGGCGAAGGCCAAGGCGCCGGTCCAGGAAGAACGCCCGGCAGATGCTCCGGCATCGACCGCCAAGAAGGTCGCGGCGGCCGCCGCCAGCGACGACTGGGAAGAATTCTGAGCCAGGACGGCTCGTCCAGGGCCGGTGCCCGCACCGGCATTAAAAAAAACTTTGTTTTTCGGGGGTAATAAAAATGTCCAATAAGAAATTTTATGCGAGCCTGATGGCTCTGCTGATCTCGGGCGTCGCCGGCTCGGCTTACGCAGGCGATACGCCGGCAACGTTCGACCCGTCCAAGTGCAAGGTCGAGTATCCGAAGGCGTCGCTGATGAACGAAGAGCAGGGCGTGACCGTCGTGTCGTTCCTCGTCAACGCCGACGGCTCGGTGGCCGATTCGAAGCTGGAAAAGTCGAGCGGTTTCAAGGGCCTGGACAAGGCCGCGCTGAAAGGCCTGTCGAACTGCAAGTTCAAGCCGGGCACCAAGGGCGGCGCGCCGGCCCAGACCTGGACCAAGGTCGACTACGCCTGGAAGCTGGACTGATCATCCCGGGTGCCGGCCGGCTGGCTCGGCGCTCCAGGTGAGGCAATGCGTCCCCGGCATCTCTACCGGTTGCGCACGAGACCAGCGGCCTGGCGGTACCCGGCGATTCGAAAAGGGCGTTCCCGCGGGAACGCCCTTTTTGCATCCGAACTAGCCCAGCGGCGCGCCGTCCTCGAACAGTTCGCTGGCCATCCGCGCCAGGTCGTTCATGCCGCCGCCGGCGTCGAGGTGGGCGCGAAGCCAGCGCGCCTGGCCGCCGTTTTTCATGAGGTGTTCGATCACCTTGCATGCCTTGGGGAAGCCCGGGTCGGTCGACCGGCGCTGCAACCGTTCCAGGTCGGCGCGGATCGCTTCCGCGGCCGGCATCGAGACGCCCGTTTCAGGATCGATCCAGCTTGCCTCGACGCCGTCGCGCGCCGCGTTGAAGCGGTTCCAGATGTACAGTTCGCGGCTGGCGCTGGTGGGCCAGAGGCCCGGCTGGTCGGCCCATTCCAGGCACAGCTCGCGCGCGTAGCACGCCAGCGCGGCCGCGTAGACGGGCTTGAGCGGCGTGTCCAGCACGCGCAGTTCGATCGTCCCGTATTCCGGTTTCGGCCGCACGTCCCAGTAAAAATCCTTGATGCTGTTGACGATGCCGTGGCCGGCCAGCTCGTCGAAATGGGCGCGGAAATCGCTCCAGGTCCGGATGTTGTACGGCAGGATGCCGCTCATCGGGAACGCGCCCACGACATTGCTGCGCGAGCTGCAGAAGCCGGAGACCTCGCTCTGCCAGCACGGCGAATTGGCCGACAGCGCGATGAACAACGGCGCGCGCTGCGTGAGCCAGGAGCACAGGCGCATCGCTTCGTCCGGCGTGCCGGCGCCGATGTGCACGTGCATGCCGAACACGGTAAACAGTTTAGCCAGATAGCCGAACTTGCGCTCGGACGCGAAATAGCGCTCCTTCGGATAGATGCGCTGTTCGTTCCACTTCTGGAACGGATGCGCGCCGCCGCCGGAGATCGACGCGCCCACCTCGAACGCGGCGCGCTGCACCGTCGTGCGGATGTGTTCCAGCTGCTCGGCCGCCTCGTCGAACGAGGTCAGGATCGCGGTCGCCACTTCCAGCATCGACGTCGTGATTTCCGGCGTGTGGACCCACGGCTTGTCATGCTTGTCGAGCAGGCGCAGGATGTCCGGCGCGGCCGGGAACAGGTCGAACGTGAGGCGGTCGAGCACCATCAGTTCCAGTTCGATGCCCATGGTGCCGATCGTCGACGCCTTGAAGTCGGGCAGATACGCGGGACCCTGGCCCGAAACGGCCTGCGCCTGCGCATCCTGTTTCAGCTTGCTCAGCCCTTCTTCGTTCATCAATTCGCTCATTGGGCACCTCCTCGGTAAGTTTCGCCCGCCAGGTGCAGGCCGACCCAGGTCAGGCCCGGCGCCAGCAGGACGTTCAGGGCCAGCAGCGCGCCCATCACGGCGGTGGACGTCGCATCGAGCCCCGTGTAGGCATTCAGGGTGTTGTCGACGACGAGGCCGCCGTAGCTCACCAGGGAGCACATCGACAGGGACATCGCATGCTGCTTGCGCATGTCCCAGGCCGTGCCGGGCCACAGGGCCAGGCGCGTCGCCGCGATACGGACCGCGAACACCGTCACGGCCGCCAGGATGGCCCAGCCGTGCAGCAGTTGCTGCAGGTCGACGAGCGCGGCGGACATCAGGAACAGCAGCACGTAGCCGATGTCCTGCGCCGTCTTCAACTGGGCCTGGAACACGTTGTCGCGCTTCTCGGCGTTGCGCAGCAGGACGCCCATCAGCAGCAGCGAGAGCAGGGCGCTGGCCGCCGTCACGGAGCACAGGCCCAGGTCGATCAACAGCGCGGCCAGCAGCATGCCGGGACGCAGCGTCGCCGGCACCTTGCACAGCCGCGTGGCGAGCGCGTAGACGCCGTACGACAGCACGGCGATGGCCGCGCCCACCACGAGCTTGCCGCCCTGGCGCATCAACTCAACCGTGAAATCGCTGTCGGCATCGGGGCCGTGGCTGCGGGTCCACGCGAGCGTGATCCCGAGCGCCAGCAGGGCGACGAGGTTGGACAGGCCGACCATGTTCGACGTGGCGAAGGTGCTCGTGCCGCTGGCGTTTTCGTCGGCCACCATCGAACTGTGGATGACGGGGTTGACGGCGATGAGGATCGACCCGATGAAGATCGCGGCGCCCCACGGCAGGCCGAGGAGGCCCAGCGTGATGGCGGCGGCCGCGCCGCGCAGCAGCGTGGCCAGCAGCAGGCTTGCGCCCTGGCGTCCGCTGCGCATCAGCCACGCGAGGTCCATCGTGCGTCCGACTTCGAACAGCACCAGCGCCGCCGCGCCGTTGAGCAGTTCCTGGAACTGGGTCAGCAGCGCACGGTCGATGAAGCCGCCGCCGGTCGCGCCGAGTAGCAGGCCGGCGATCACGGCGCCATACAGTTTGGGGATCTTGAAGCGCTGCAGCGTCAGGCCGATCACGAGCGCGACCATCAGGCCGGCGCCCAGCACGGCCAGCGGCGACAGCAACCAGAGGGGCGTGGACAGTTCGTCATTCATGGCGTACCTCCCAGGCGTGGGCCAGCGCCGTCAGCTCATGTTCGATCACGTCCGCGCGTTGTTTCGCGAGGTCTTTCTGGCGTTCCGGGGATGCCGGCGCGAGGTCGCTGACGATGCGGGCGCGCACGATGCCGGCGTCGTCGCGCAGCGGAATCCACAGCTGTCCCTTCACGCTGCGGCCTTCCCGCCAGACCGCGATGAATTTCGCGCTCGTGCGCTCGCCCGGCTTGACCGGATCGAGCAGCGTGAACGGCTGCAGCCATTCGGCGTTCGGGAGCAGGCGCGCGAGCTGCACCTGCATGCCGCTGCGCTGCTCGAGCCGCGCATCGTCGCGCGAATACGGCAGGTGGACGCGCGTCTGCGCGATGTTCGCCGTCTCCAGGCGCAGGCAAGTGCGGTCGGATACCCAGCGCCACGTGTCGCCGTCGAGCACGCGCGGCTTGCCCTTCGATGCATCGCTCCAGGCGACGAACAGCGGCGTTGCCGCGGGCATCGGATTGCCGGCGCCGATGGCATGCGCGGCCTCGATCACGTCGTTCCAGTGGCCGGTCTGCCAGACGCGCGTCGCGGGCTTTTCGGACGGCTGCCAGCGCCACAGCGCCGCGGACCACTGGCCGTCGTCGTCGCGCCAGACGGCAGCCACCTGCTGGCTGTTGCCCACGTTCGCGGACATGGTCCGGCCGGACCAGGCGCTACTCCACGGCGGCGCATCCGCGTGGATGTCCTGCGCGAGGCGTTGCCACGCGATCGCGGCCGGCGGCAGGCAGGTGGCCGCCGGTGTCGGGATGCTGCGCCAGTACACCATCTCGATGCGCTGGCTCCAGGCGCAGCGGCGCGTCGTCGGCGCGCCCATCGCCGACAACGCCGGATCCGGAGGCGCCGCGCAGTCGTCGGGGTAAGAGCCGCTCAACTCCCTGAAATCGGCGATGGTCGGTGTCGTGGGCGGCGCCGGCTTGCGCCTGGCCGCGTGCGACGACGGTGCGAGCAGCACGCAGATGGCGAATGCGCTCGCGAGCAGGCGGACCTTATCGGAGCGATGGCGGTGCGGCGGCGGTGTTGGGGTCATAAATGATCGGCCCTTGGAGAGAGGCCTCGGCGCGGCCGGCGGGGATGGCAGGTCCGTCCCGGCGCGCGGAGGCGGGCGGTCGCGGCGCGGCCGTGCCGGCGCCTGGACCCGTTGAAAGAGTGGATGCTGCGGCGCATCCGCGATGCGGCGGGGCCGCATGGCGGCCAGGTCAACGCAATGCCTGCCGCTCGTTTTTAGATATATACCGCAGTCAAGTATACGGCAAATAATTCATTTGCTCAAATATGATTGACGTTCATACATTTCTGACATGCATTTTAAACCATGCGCGGGCGGGGTGGCGTACGGCTGCGATTGTTGCAGAAAAGGTCGGCTGCTTCATTTTCATTTTCGATTTTGCGGTGGCGTAAGAGCGGCAGGTCGACGGCACGTTGTAATGGCGTTTTTCCTTAATTGACCCCGAGGAATAAATGTCTGCGCGAGCGATCATCCGAAAAGGGGACGCGACTTCCCACGGCGGTAAGGTACTGGAGGGCTGGGAGCATACCAGCCTGTACGGGCTCCCAATTGCCGGACTGGGGCACAAAGTCTGGTGTCCCAAGTGCAAAGGCAATTTTCCGATCACGGAGGGTGCTGCAAACCATGTGTTTGGCAGTATCGGAACTGCCCTCGAAGGTATGCTGACCGCCTGCGGTGCAACCCTGATTGCATCTCAACATACTGCGACCGTCGAGTATGCGGACGATGCCCGTTCAGAAAGCTTGCGCGATCAAGGAGCCTCTTCTGGGCAGGCGACGGGACCCGGCGAAAGCTTTGATCGCTATTTCTTGCTGCTCGACTCCGCGACCGGCAAGCCGTTGCGCCGACGGCGCTACGCCATTTGCCTGCCGGATGGCAGCAGCCTCGAAGGTGCAACGGACGACCAAGGTCACACGAAACTTTGCTCCGCGAGTGCAAGCCACATCGTTGAATTGGTCGTGTTTGACGATACGCCTCCGATTCGTCGAAACTGGGATCAGCTATGACAGCTGCACACGTTGTACACCGCCAGAGCGCGCGACTGACTCCGCAGTCCGATAAAGCGCCAGCTCAGGCCAAGATCGACGACGCAAAGAGACTCCGCGAAATTCGTGCGCTGGTCAGGGAAAATAACCGATCACAGATCGAGGAAGACGTCATCATCTGCCAGATATACATGGAATCCCGGTTCGATGCCCGCATACAATCCGACTCCAGCACCGCAAGAGGCCTTATGCAATTGTTGAGGGGAACCGTTCGAGAACTGTATCGCCTACAGAATCTGAAGCTGCCTCGTGCCGAACGCCGCAGCGACGCCGAAGTTTTTGGTGCGGCTGATCGATACCATGACAGTTCGGAATTCCTGGATGAAGCGAAAAATATCGAAGCCGGTACGTCATATCTCCAGATATTGATCGATCGTCAGCGCTCAAAGGGCGCGGCAGATCCGATAAGTGAGGCGTATAAAGACTATCGTGGGGTAAGAAATGGGATCTATTTCACCAAGATCAAAGCGGCGGCGGAAAAGCTCGCAAATGCACCGGAAGACATGGAAATTCTGAGGGAGATGGTTCGGTGAAGAAGTTATCGCAGCAGTTCATTGGTCTAGTTTTGCTTGCTTATTCCGGAGTCGCCGCAGCACAGACCACGTTGGCGACGTGCCGACTCGGCCAGGCACAAAACGAGGTCGTTTCGGTGATAGCGGAGCAGCTGATCGCAGACTCGCGGCAAATTTCCTTGAAAGCTGCATCTGAAGGACGCCCAAATCCGATATTCGGCAACGAGGATGACGCCTCGCGCGGCGCGGAGATCAAGGTCAGGTGCGTTGGTAAAAAAGAGAAAGTTCTAATCGTTATCGGTGAATTTCTTGGGGCGGGTTATCCGAGGGGTGTTGCCGTCCGCTTTCATCAGGGTGCGCTCGAACGACTGGAATTTGCGGAGCCCGGGCTGCCGGTGTTCGTCGACCTGACGCCATCCGACATGCGCCTGGTTTTTTCCCGGCATGGTCCTGAGATCGCCGCGCCGTTCGCAATCTATCGCTACGTCAGCGGCACGGGACCAATGACGGGCGCCGTGGGCGCCCGTCATGTCGCGCTTCCCGCAAATGGCGTTCGGATTCCTGTGCAGCCTTAGCACCGAGGCATGTGGCGAAAAAAAAGCCGCGTAGCTTGCGCTCGCGGCTTTTTTGAATTCTTGGGGTGGCTGATGGGACTCGAACCCACGACAACAGGAATCACAATCCTGGACTCTACCAACTGAGCTACAGCCACCACTGTCTTACTTCACGCCTCGTTGTTGCCGAGACAGAACGAGATTATATAGGGTCATTCGCATTCTGGCAAATCGAGTTTTGCCCAGCAGTGCGGCAGGTCTACCCCGCGCCGAACGTCGCCTCGTGCACCGGCGGGTCGATGCCGATCAGGCTGTTGAACGCGGCCGACAGGGCCGTTGCGCTGGCGCTCGTGTACGCGTCCAGCCGCGCGGGCACGCCGGGCGTGGCGGGGCGCAGTAGCCGGCCCGCGTCGAGCAGGCGGACCAGTTGGCGCGCGACCGCTTCGCCCGTGTCGACGAGCGCGACGTCGCGCGCGCCCGCGGATGCGATCACGTCCTCGATCGTCGCCTGCACGAGCGGGTAGTGCGTGCAGCCCAGGACGAGCGTGTCGGCGCCCGCGTCGAGCAGCGGCGTCACGTAGCGCTGCAGCAGCGCGCGCGTGCCGTCCGTGTCGCCCAATTCGATCTTGTCGACGAGGCCGCGGCATGGCTGCAGCAGGAATTGCGCGCCCGTCGCTTGCGTGATCTGGTCGCGCAGCTGCAGGAACTTGGCGCCCGCCAGCGTGCGCTCCGTGGCCAGCACGCCGACCTTGCCGCTGCGCGTCAATGCCGCCGCCGGCTTCAGGCCCGGTTCCACGCCGACGATGGGCAGGTCGGGGAAGGTGTCGCGCATCAGGCGAACTGCGGAGATGGTCGCCGTGTTGCACGCCACGACGATCGCCTTGGCGCCCCGTTCGACGAGGAAGCGGGCCACCGCCAGCGAGCGTTCGGCGACCACGTGTTCGGGCTTGTCGCCGTATGGCGCGAAGCCCGTGTCGGCCACGTAGACCAGGTGTTCGTGCGGGAGTTGCGCGCGCACGTGGCGCAGGATCGAGAGGCCGCCGAGGCCGGAATCGAAGATGCCGACGGGGGCGTCGTTCAGGGACGTTGATGAGGACATGGAAGGATTGTACGGCGGTGCGACCGATGTGGCATCGATCGCACCGCCCCGCGGATTACGCCGGGATCAGCTTCAGCGACTCGATCTTGGCGGCCCATTCCTTCGGACCGGTCTCGTGCACCGACGTACCCGTCGAGTCGACGGCCACGGTCACCGGCATGTCCTTGACCTCGAATTCGTAGATCGCTTCCATGCCCAGGTCTTCGAAGCCGACGACCTTGGCCGACTTGATCGCCTTCGACACGAGGTACGCCGAACCGCCGACGGCCATCAGGTATGCCGACTTGTGGTTCTTGATCGACTCGATGGCGACCGGGCCGCGTTCGGCCTTGCCGATCATCGCGATCAGGCCCGTCTTCTCGAGCATCATGTCGGTGAACTTGTCCATGCGGGTCGCCGTCGTCGGGCCGGCCGGGCCCACGACTTCGTCGCGCACCGGATCGACCGGGCCGACGTAGTAGATCACGCGGTTCGTGAAGTCGACCGGCAGCGGCTCGCCTTTCGCCAGCATGTCCTGGATGCGCTTGTGCGCGGCGTCGCGGCCCGTCAGCATCTTGCCGTTCAGGAGCAGGGTCTGGCCCGGCTGCCACGATGCGACTTCTTCCTTCGTCAGCGTGTCGAGGTTGACGCTCTTGGACTTCTGCGTGTCCGGCGTCCAGTGGACTTCCGGCCAGGTCGACAGCGACGGCGGTTCGATGTAGGCCGGGCCCGAGCCGTCCAGCACGAAGTGCGCGTGGCGGGTGGCGGCGCAGTTCGGGATCATCGCGACCGGTTTCGATGCCGCGTGGGTCGGGTACATGTTGATCTTCACGTCCAGCACGGTCGTCAGGCCGCCCAGGCCTTGCGCGCCGATGCCCAATGCATTGATCTTGTCGCACAGCTCGATGCGCAGCTCTTCCAGCTTGTTTTGCGGGCCGCGCCGCTTCAGTTCATACATGTCGATGTCTTCCATCAGCGACTCCTTGGCCATCAGCATGGCCTTCTCGGCGGAGCCGCCGATGCCGATGCCCAGCATGCCCGGCGGGCACCAGCCGGCGCCCATCAGCGGGACGGTCTTGAGCACCCAGTCGACCAGCGAGTCGGACGGGTTCAGCATGACGAACTTGGTCTTGTTTTCCGAGCCGCCGCCTTTCGCGGCGACCATCACGTCGACGGTGTCGCCCGGCACCAGTTCCATGTGCACGACGGCCGGGGTGTTGTCCTTGGTGTTCTTGCGCTCGAAGTGCGGGTCGGCGACGATCGAGGCGCGCAGCTTGTTGTCGGCGAAGTTGTACGCGCGGCGCACGCCTTCGTTGACGGCGTCCGTGATCGAGCCGCTGCCGAAACCTTCGAAGCGCACGTTCATGCCGATCTTGAGGAACACGTTGACGATGCCGGTATCCTGGCAGATCGGGCGCTTGCCTTCCGCGCACATGCGCGAGTTGGTCAGGATCTGCGCGATGGCGTCCTTGGCGGCCGGGCTTTGCTCGGCCTCGTAGGCGCGTGCCAGGTGCTGGATGTAGTCGGCGGGGTGGTAGTAGCTGATGTACTGGAGGGCGGCTGCGACCGATTCGATCAGGTCGTCCTGTTTGATGACAGTCATGGGGGTTCTCGCTGTGGGGGTCTTGGATTGCTTGGTGCTTGATGCTTGGTATTAGTGGTTTGCCTGGTGCTGGGTGACCATCATGATCCGGTCGGTGTAGGCGATCGCCATCGCCGACAGCAGGAACACGGCGTGGATGGAGGTCTGCGCGATGATCGTCTTCGCGTCGTACGACTGGGCGTTGATGAACGTCTTGAGCAGGTGGATCGACGAGATGCCGATGATGGCCATCGCCAGCTTGGTCTTCAGCACGGACGCGTTCACGTGCGACAGCCATTCCGGCTGGTCCGGATGGTCTTCCAGGTACATGCGCGACACGAACGTCTCGTAGCCGCCGACGATCACCATGATGAGGAGGTTCGAGATCATGACGACGTCGATCAGGCCCAGCACGACGAGCATGATCGTCGTTTCGTTCAGCTTGTCCGGCAGCGGCGCACCCGGCACGGCCACGGCCTGGAAGATGTGTTGCAGCGCGACGTCGTTGCCGAGCGCGGCCAGCACGAGGTCTTTCAGTTCGACCCAGAAATGGAACACGTAAACGCATTGCGCGACGATCAGTCCCAGGTAAAGCGGCAGCTGCAGCCAGCGGCTGGCGAACATGAAATTGGCGAGGGCGCTGCGTTTTCTTGCGCTGGACGAAGGTTGAGAATCGAGCATCTATGCGGCTTTCCAATGCGGCTGCGATCAAGACAGCTCAACATTCTACACCCGCCGCGCGTTGCCGGCATGCCCTTCGTCGCGCGTCGAAGGTTGGTAAAATGCCACGGGATGCTGACGGCGCCTGGCAAGCCTGTAAGGGCTCAGTAAGCGTGGGCGCCTAAGGTATGCGGCAGAAGATTACTAATACGACTATGGAGACTAGTATGGCCGAGAACGAGACCAATCAGCAGCAGGGCTTGCAGGAACATCGCGTGTTCCAGCCGCCCGTGCAATTCGCAGCCGATGCCGCCATCTCCGGCATGGATGCATACCGCAAGCTGTGCGACGAAGCCGCCAGCGACTACGAAGGCTTCTGGGCCCGCCTCGCGCGCGAAAACATCGCCTGGCACAAGCCCTTCACCCAAACCCTCGACGAATCGAATGCGCCGTTCTACAAATGGTTCGCGGACGGCCAGCTGAACGCGTCGTACAACTGCCTCGACCGCAACATCGAGAACGGCAACGGCGACAAGACGGCGATCATCTTCGAGGCCGACGACGGCAAGGTCACCCGCGCCACCTACCGCGAACTGCATGAGCGTGTGTGCAAATTCGCCAACGGCCTGAAGGCGCGCGGCATCAAGAAGGGCGACCGCGTCATCATCTACATGTCGATGTCGATCGAAGGCGTGGCCGCCATGCAGGCCTGCGCGCGCATCGGCGCGACGCACTCCGTCGTGTTCGGCGGCTTCTCCGCGAAGTCGCTGCAGGAGCGCATCATCGACGCCGGCGCCGTCGCCGTCATCACGGCCGACGAGCAGCTGCGCGGCGGCAAGGCGCTGCCGCTGAAGGCCATCGTCGACGAGGCGCTGGCGCTGGGGGGCTGCGACACGATCCGCGACGTCATCGTCTACAAGCGCACCGGCGGCGCAATCAACTTCCAGCAGGGCCGCGACCTGTGGCTGCACGACCTCGTCGACGGCCAGAGCGGTGAGTGCGAACCGGAGTGGGTCGACGCCGAGCATCCGCTGTTCATCCTCTACACGTCCGGCTCGACGGGCACGCCGAAGGGCGTCCAGCACTCGACCGGCGGCTACCTGCTGTGGGCCGCGCTGACGATGAAGTGGACCTTCGACATCAAGCCGGACGACGTCTACTGGTGCACGGCCGATATCGGCTGGGTCACGGGCCACACCTACATCTGCTACGGCCCGACCGCGGTCGGCGCCACGCAGATCGTGTTCGAAGGCGTGCCGACCTATCCCGACGCGGGCCGCTTCTGGGAGACCATCGCCAAGCACAAGGTCAGCATCTTCTACACGGCGCCGACGGCGATCCGTTCGCTGATCAAGGCGTCGAACACGGACGAGAAGGTCCATCCGAAGAACTACGACCTGTCCAGCCTGCGCCTGCTGGGCACGGTGGGCGAGCCGATCAACCCGGAAGCGTGGATGTGGTACTACACGCAGATCGGCGGCGAGCGCTGCCCGGTCGTGGACACCTTCTGGCAGACGGAAACCGGCGGCCACATGATCACGCCGCTGCCGGGCGCGACGCCGATGGTGCCGGGCTCCTGCACGTTGCCGCTGCCGGGCATCATGGCCGCCATCGTCGACGAAGCCGGCCACGACGTGCCGAACGGGCAGGGCGGCATCCTCGTCGTGAAGCGTCCGTGGCCGTCGATGATCCGCACCATCTGGAACAATCCGGACCGTTTCCGCAACGCCTATTATCCGGAAGAGCTGGGCGGCCGCTACTACCTGGCGGGCGACGGCGCCATCCGCAACAAGGACACGGGCTATTTCACCATCACGGGCCGCATCGACGACGTGCTGAACGTGTCGGGCCACCGCATGGGCACGATGGAGATCGAGTCGGCGCTCGTGGCGCACCCGATCGTGGCGGAAGCCGCGGTCGTCGGCAAGCCGGACGAGACGACGGGCGAGGCGATCTGCGCGTTCGTCGTGCTGAAACAGGCGCGTCCGACCGGCGACGACGCCAAGAAACTGGCCGCCGAGCTGCGCAACTGGGTCGGCAAGGAGATCGGTCCGATCGCCAAGCCGAAAGAGATCCGCTTCGGCGACAACCTGCCGAAGACGCGCTCCGGCAAGATCATGCGCCGCCTGCTGCGTGTCCTGGCCAAAGGTGAAACCATTACCCAGGACATCTCGACCCTGGAAAACCCGGCGATTCTCGAACAATTGAAAGAATCTGCCTGACCGTTCGGTAGCCTGATCGGTTACACTGAACTCAGCAGAGTTGACGCCGCGCCGGGGAACCGGAGCGGCGTTTTTTTATTCGTCCTTGGGCTGCTCGAACAGTGCGTCGAGCGGATTCGGCTTCTTCGGCGCCTCGGCCCCGCCGAACAGCGCATCCAATTCCGCCCGCTTGCTGTCCACCGCCGCGCGCCCGCGCTTGCCCGCAAACTCCTCCTCGATGTTGTCGCGATAAAAACTCCAGGCCGCGCCCGACGTCGAAAAGCGCCGCCACACCTCGCTGCCGACGCCCGCGTAGTCGATCGCGCTGCCGTCGTCGAATTCCACGCGCAGGATGCGCTCGCGCGCGTCGTAACCGATGGCGCGCAGCTTGCCCGCGTTGATGCGTTTCATGTCCATGATGTGGTTTTCTCCCAAACGATGCATGGATTATTGGGACATTCGCCTGATTCGGCAAGCCACGACGCCTTGCGCGGCCGTGCACGCCTTGTTGGTTGTTGCGCTTGAACGTACTCTGGCTCGGCCGTATCAATCGCACAACATCAAGGAGACCACCCGATGAAACGCTTCGCCAAATGGCTGACCGCGCTCTTGTTTGCCCTGTCGTTCCTGCCGCTGTCCGCTTCCGCCACCGGCTATACCCAGACCCGCTATCCGATCGTGCTGGTGCACGGCTTCCTCGGCTGGGACAGCATCGGTCCCTACGATTACTGGTTCGGCATCGCCGACGCCCTGCGCCGCGACGGCGCCCAGGTCTACGTCGCGCAGGTGAGCGCCGCCAACAGCACCGAGGTGCGCGGCGAACAGCTGCTCACCTACGTCAAGCAGGTGCTGGCCGCGACCGGCGCCCAGAAAGTCAACCTGATCGGCCACAGCCACGGCGGGCCGACGGCACGCTATGTCGCGTCGGTGGCGCCGGAGCTGGTCGCGTCGGTGACGAGCGTCGGCGGCGTCAACAAGGGTTCGCAGGTAGCCGACGTCATCCGCGGCGCGGTCGCGCCGGGCACGTTGTCGGAAGCCGTGGTCGGCTCGATCGTCAACGGCGTCGCCGGCACCATCGCGTTCCTGTCCGGCGACAGCAGCGCCCAGATGTCGACGGCGGCGCTCGATTCGTTGACGACGGCCGGCGCCGCCAAATTCAACGCCGCCTATCCCGAGGGCGTGCCCGCCACCGCGTGCGGCGAGGGCGCGTACCAGGCCCGGGGCGTCTACTATTTTTCGTGGAGCGGCGCGCAGCCGTTCACCAACTTCCTCGACCCGCTCGACGGCCCGCTCAGCGTCCTGTCGCTGGCTTTCCTCGGCCAGAAGAACGATGGCCTCGTCGCCAGCTGCTCCAGCCATCTCGGGCGCGTGATCCGCGACGACTACGGCATGAACCACCTCGATGAAGTGAACCAGGTCGCGGGCCTCGTCAACCTGTTCGAGACCAATCCCGTCACGCTGTACCGCCAGCACGCCAACCGCCTGAGCGAGATGGGCCTGTGAAGGGGAGTCCGGGAATCGTCGTCGCACTGGGCGCGGCGGGGACGCTGTGGCTGGCGGTGCTGGCCGCGCGGCCCGCGCCGGCGCCGGTGACGCAAACCGTCATGGTCGCGCCGCCCGCGCAGCCGTTCGTTCCATCGCTGCGGGGCACGCGTCCGGACGGCGCCGTGCAGGTGGCGCAGGACGACAGCGTCGTCGCCGACGCCCGGTTGATCGAGCTGTTCGATTATTACCTGAGCGCGGTGGGAGAAAAATCTCCCGACGCCGTGCGCGCCGAGATCGAGCGTGAGCTCGACCGCACCCTGAAGCCAGCGGCGGCAGCCGCCGCCAAGCGCGTGCTGGCGCGCTACATCGCGTACCGCCAGGCGCTGGCGGCGCTGGGCGCCGATCCCAAGTTGTCCGGTCCGGACGCCGCCGCGCTGAAGCGGCGCATGGCCGCGCTGAGCAGCCTACGCGCGCACTATTTCAGCCAGCGCGAGATCGCCGCCATCTTCGGCCGCGAGGACGCCGCCAACGCCGACGCCCTCGCGCGCATGGAGGTCCGCGAAGACCGCACGTTGACGGCGCAGCAGAAGCGGGAACGCCTGGCGGCATTGGACGCCAGCCTGCCGGCCGACGTGCGCGCCGCGCGCGAGGCGCCGCTGAAGATCGTGCACGTGGAGGAAGAAGCGGAGCGGCTGCGCGCGAGCGGCGCCGGCGACGACGACGTGTTCCGCCTGCGCGCCGAGGCGTTCGGCGCCGACGCGGCGCAGCGCCTGGCCGCCGTGGACCGCGACGAAGCGGCGTGGAAGCGGCGGATCGACGCCTATCTCGCGCAGCGCCGGGGAGTGCGCGACGAGGCGGCGCTGGCCGCGCTGCGCAATCGCATGTTCAGCCCCAACGAGCAGCGCAGGCTGGCGGCGTACGAATCGCGGTAGCGTGGGCGGCCTTCCGCCCACGCGTGACGTTCGCGGCGTGTTGGCGTAACGCGTGGGCACGGGGTGCCCACCCTTGTATCTTGATAGAGTTGATGGTTAGCTACCATCAACTGAGGTGAAGAGCAGCTTGAGCCCACCCTTAAGGCATAGACCTTCGAGTGTAGATTAAGCCCTTCACC
>NZ_JADKYX010000015.1:0-27159 GCF_016093545.1 Massilia rhizosphaerae
CCGAAAAGTTATTTCGATGCGCTTGGGTTGGTTTCGTTGCTGGACACCCGGCAGCGCTTCCAGTGTGTTGAATGAACCGCCGTATGCGGAACCGCACGTACGGTGGTGTGAGAGGGCGGCGGGGGTAACCCCGCCCCCTACTCGATCACCAAAATTCGGGGTCAGAGCGAAAATTCGGGGTCAGAGCGACTTTCCGATCAATGTTTCGACGCGCAGGGAAGCTTCGAGGCCGCCCGTTGTATCGACGTTGCCGCCGGCCAGTCCCCCGGGGGCACGTTAACTCGTTTGCTTTAAAGACCTTGCACGAAAAAGTGCTCTGACCCCGAATTTTCATTAAAAAGTGCTCTGACCCCGAATTTGCGGCGACTGGGCCGTCGGCCGCATCCACGGCGGGGGCGCGAGCGGCAGGGCGGGCGGCGTGAAGCCGGCGGCGACGAAACGGTGCAGCGACGACCACGGCCATTCCGCCGGCTGCTGGCAAAAGCCGTGGCGCATCGGGTTGCTGTGCACGTAGTCGATCAGGCTCGCGTATTCCTCGTCGTCGCCCACCCGGTAGTCGCGGTAATGGCGTTCCCAGATGGTGCCGTCGCCCGTGCCGGCCTCCGCCCTGGCTTTCGCGCCGCCCGGCAGGCAGGCCTTGTGCAGGGCCTTGGAAAAGGCGATCTTGACGGCGCGCCAGCGCGACGCGCAATCGTGGTCGCCCGGCGGCAGGGTCCAGATCGCGTGCGCGTGGTTCGGCAACACGACCCACGCGTCGACGTGGAACGGTTTGCGGATGCGCGCCTGGCGCATCGCTTCGCCGAACGCCGAAAAATGGTCCGTCAGCAGGGTGCTGTCCCGGTCCAGCAGACGCACAGTGAAGAAAAAAGTCCCGCCCGGGACGCGGTTGTCGCGGTAGTTTGTCATGAACGTAGTCTGCCAAGCGGCGCAGCCATGCCGTGTCGATGTGGCGTAAACGCGCACGATTGAAGAACCTCAACCACATCGATTGTACTCACGTTGTTTATTTGACGACGATCCATTTCCGCGCATTACGTCCTATGGTAGGTGTGGCAAACCTGACGTTTTGACACCGCACCGGCGCCGTTGACGCGCCGACCGTGAATTTTTTTTCAATCGGACTGAACCTTTCCGCCGCGCACGGTATTAACCGGACGATTCCGCAGTAGCAACCGCTACCGGCAGCCATTCGGATCCACTGTGTCGTTCTTGCCAACCATTGCCTTGATGTCCCAGCACCTGGTCTGTACCGGCCAGGTCGCCGCACCCGACGCCGCCGCGCTGGCGCGCCTGTTGTTGCTGGCGCCCGTGCTGGAGGAGTGGGTGGTGCGGGCCGGCTTGCAGGAGTGGTTGATCCGGCGGGGGGCACCTGTGCCGCCGGTGCTGTCGGCGGCCGCGTTCGCGTTGCTGCACCTCGGTTCCGGCTGGCGCGCGGTCGCTCTGGTGCTGGCGCCGGGACTGGCGCTGGCGCTGCTCTACCAGCGCAGCCGCGACTGGCGCCTGTGCGCACTGGCGCACTGCGGGATGAATGCACTGGCCCTTGGTGGCTGTGCCCTTTGAACGAATCTGGGAGTCACTATGATCGGGCTGCATCGAAGTCTCTATTCCGTCCTGGCCGTGCTGGCCTTCGTCCCGGCCGCGCACGCGGCCGACGCATTGAACGGCAAGAACCTGTATTTGAATGGGCCGGTCGGCGGCGGTACCGCTTGCTCGGCATGCCACGGCGCGTCGCCCGCGGCCAACGTCAACAACATCCTCAGCGCGGCGAACAATCCGGACGTGATCAGCAACGCTTTCACCGCCAACAAGGGCGGCATGGGCACGCTGTACAACGGCCACTTTTCGGCCGCGGAAATCGCCGACCTCGCCGCCTTCATCGGTAACCCGAACGTGACCGCCGCGCCGGCCGCCGCCGTCAATCCGGCCTCGCTGAGCTTCGCGGCCACCACCATCGGCCAGTCGGCGTCGCCGCTCGCCACCACCTTGTCCAACACGGGCAACGCGGCGCTCACGGTCGGCACGTTGAGTCTCTCCGGCGCGGCCGCGGGCGATTACGCGATCAGCGGCGGCACCTGCGCCAACGGCACGTCGCTCGCCGCCGGCGCAAGCTGCACCGTGCAGGTCGGCTTCAAACCCACCGCCGCCGGCGCCCGCAGCGCGTCGCTCGTCATCGCGCACAACGCGACGGGCGGCTCCAGCACCGTGGCCCTCTCCGGCACCGGCAACGCCGTCGCGCAGCCGACCGTCGCGCTGTCGGCCAACGCCATCGACTTCGGTGCGCTCGTCGCCGGGGCGGCGTCGCCCGCGCAGAGCATCACCGTCAGCAACACGGGGCAGGCCACGTTGACCTTCTCCAGCATCGCCGTCGGCGGCGCCAACGCGAACGTGTTCACCTTGGGCGGCACCTGCGCCACCGCGGCGCCGGTCGCGGCGGGCGGCAGCTGCACGGTGACCGTGACGGCGAATGCGTCCGCCAACGGCGCATTCAGCGGCAACCTGTCGCTGGCGTCGAACGCCTCCAACGGCGCCGTGTCGGTGCCGCTCTCCGGCTCCGTGGCCGCGGCCGCGCCGGCCGTCTCGGCCAGCCCGTCGGCCGTGGCCTTCGGCACGCAGACGATCGGCGCGCCGGCCGCCACGCAGACGGTCACGCTGTCCAACAAGGGCAACGTGGCGCTGACCTTGAACGGCATCGCCGTTTCGGGCGCGGGCACCGTCACCATCGCGAACAAGACCTGCGGCACGACGCTGGCCGTCGGCGCCAACTGCACCGTGACCCTGGCCTTCGCACCGACGACCGCCGGCGCGGCGGCGGCCACCCTGGCCGTGACGTCCAACGCGGCGCCGCTGCAGGTGACGGTCAGCGGCACCGGCACCACGGCACCCGCGGCCAAGCCCACGCTGTCCGAAGCGGGCCCGGTGGCCTTCGCAGACACGCAGGTCGGCAAGAGCGCGGCGGCGCACACCATCACGCTGTCGAACGACGGCACGGCCGCGTTGAAAATCTCGTCGCTCGTGCTGGACGGCGCGCAGGCATCCGACTTCGCGCTGGGTGGCACCTGCGCCGGCAATGCGACCGTCGCCGCGTCGGCCAGCTGCACCATCGACGTCGGCTTCAAGCCGACGGCCGCCGGCCAGCGCGCCGGCACCCTCGTGCTGATGACGGACGCGGGCAACCAGTTCACCGTCGCGCTGAGCGGCACCGGCGTCGCCGTGCCCGTGCCGATGCTGACGGTGAATCCGCAATCGTTCGACTTCGGCGCCGCCGACGTCAACGGCACGTCGCCCACGCACCACATCACGCTGACCAACACGGGCGGCAACGCGGCCACGGTGACGGCCGCCACGTTCACCGGCCCGTACGCGCTGCAGGCCGACGCCGGCGGCTGCGCGGCCGTGCCGTTCACCTTGCAGCCGGGGACGAGCTGCGACCTGGTCGTGCGTTTCACGCCGGTCGGCGCGGGCGATGCCGCCGGCAGCCTGGCGCTGACGGCCGACGGCGGCGGCGCCTGGACCGTCGCGTTGACCGGCAAGGGCAATGTGCAGACCGCCGCGCAGTCGGCGCAGAACGTCGGCGGCGGCGGCTGCTCGTCGATCAAGAACGGCAACGATCCGGTGCTGGCCCTGCTGGTCGTGCTGTCGTTCGGCGTGCTCGGTTGGCGCAAGTTCGTCCGCAAGGAGGAGAAATGATGGGGGCCCGTACGACGCGCATGCTGCGCATGGCCGTGGTCCTGGCCGCGGCGCTGGAGGCGACGAGCGCCTCGGCGCTCGACCAGGGCGCCGCGGCGCCGCAATTCGACTTGCCGGGCAAGGACGGCACGGTGCAGCTGGCGAAATTCCAGGGCAAGCTCGTGTACGTGGACTTCTGGGCCTCGTGGTGCGGTCCGTGCCGCCAGTCCTTCCCGTGGATGAACGAGATGCAGGCGAAATACGGCGCGCGCGGGCTGCAGGTCGTCGGCGTGAACCTCGACGCGAAGAGCGACGACGCGCGCCGCTTCCTCGCCGAGACGCCGGCGCGCTTCACGATCGCGTTCGATCCGGCCGGCGCCACGCCGCGCGCCTACGGCATCAAGGGCATGCCGAGCAGCGTGCTGGTCGGGCCGGACGGCAAGGTCCTGTACCAGCACGCGGGCTTCAAGGCGGCCGACCGCGCGGAGCTCGAGCACGTGATCCAGAAGGCGCTGGGAGGTGCGAAATGAAGACCCGCTTCCTTGCCCTCCTGATCGCGCCGGCGCTGCTGGCGCAAGCCGGCTGCGCCACCGTGCAGCCGTGGGAAAAAGGCAATCTGGCCAAGCCGGAGATGACCTTCGGCGGCGACAAGCTCGAGACGCGCTACGCCGACCATATCTACACGAGCCGCGAAGCCGCGTCCGGCGGCGCCGGCGTGGGCGGCGGCGGCTGCGGCTGCAACTGAGGGGGACCGATGACGATTTCGAAGCAACCTCCCCAGGAACTGGCGGCCTCGCTGCTGGCCGCCGCGCTGCTGCTGCCCGGCGTGCAGGCCCTGGCCGACGAGCCGCCGCAGAACGGCACCATCAGCCTGCGCTATCTCGACTACGCCGACCGCCAGGCCGGCCTGGAGCGCATCCGCGCGCACTCGCCGTCGATCGCGGTGACGGCGCCGGTGGCCGGCGACTGGTCCATCGAAGGCACGCTGACGGCCGATGACGTCTCCGGCGCGTCGCCGCGCTACCACACGGCAGTCTCCGGCGCGTCGCACATGCAGGACGAGAGAAAGGCGGGAGATATCGCCGCCACGCGCTACTTCCGGCGCGGCACGGTGACGGCCGGCGCGGCGTATTCGACGGAGCACGATTACGTGTCGCGCGCGCTGTCGCTGAACGGCACCTTGTCCAGCGACGACAACGACACGACGTGGGCGTTCGGGCTCGCGGGCAGCCGCGACACGATCAATCCCGTCAACCACGTCGTCGCCGATGAGCACAAGCGCACGGTAAGCGTGCTGGCCGGCGTGACGCGCGTGCTGACGCCCAACGACATCGGCCAGCTCACGCTCACGCGCACCAACGGCGACGGTTATTTCAACGATCCGTATAAATTGTTCGATAACCGTCCCCGTTCGCGCCGCCAGAACACGGTGCTGCTGCGCTGGAACCACTACGTCGACAGCACCGGCGGCACGACGCGTCTGGCCTACCGCTACTACAGCGATTCGTACCGCATCCGCGCGCACACGCTGTCCGGAGAGTACGTGCAGCCGCTGGGCGGAGGCTGGAGCGTCGTGCCGGAACTGCGCCTGTATTCGCAGAGCGCGGCGTCGTTCTACTACGACCCCGTGTACGACGCCACGGTCGGCGCACCGTTCCCGCCCGGCTTTTCGAACGGCGCGGACCCGAACCGCCTGTCGTCGCCGGACCAGCGCCTGTCCGGCTTCGGCGCCGTCACGGTGGGGCTGAAGGTCGTGCGCGAGATCGGCAAGCTGTGGACCGTCGACGTCAAGGTCGAGGGCTACGAACAGCGCGGCAACTGGCGCCTGTTCCACGATGGCAGTCCGGGCCTGGCGCCGCTGCATGCCCGCACCTTCCAGGTCGGATTGACGCGCCGATGGTAGACGCGGTCTACCGCTTCCCGTTCGACGCCATGGCCAGCCGGTGCGAGATCCGGCTCGCCGCGGTGGATGGACATGCGGTGGAAGAACTGGCGCAAGCCGCGATCGCGGAAGTGCGGCGCATCGAGCGGACGTATTCGCGCTACCGCGCCGACAGCATCGTCAGCCGCATCAACGCCGCGGCGGGACGCTATCGGGTGGAGTGCGACGACGAGACGTTGCAGTTGCTCGCCTACGCGGACCATTTGTACGGCGTCAGCGGCGGCCTGTTCGACATCACGTCCGGCGTGCTGCGCCACGCCTGGGACTTCCGCCAGCCGCGCGTGCCGGCGCGGGACGAACTGGCGCCGCTGCTGGCGCTGGTGGACTGGCCGGCCGTGCAGCGCGAGGACGGCGGCATCTTCCTGCCGCGTGCCGGCATGGAGATCGACTTCGGCGGCTTCGGCAAGGAATACGCGGCCGACCGCGCCTGCGCGCTGCTCCAGCAACACGGGGTGCGCCACGGCTACGTGAACCTCGGCGGCGACATGCGCTTTCTGGGGCCGCAGCCGGACGGGCGGCCCTGGTCCATCGGTATCCAGGACCCGCGCAAGCGGGACGGCACCGTCGCCAGCATCGCCGTCAGCCACGGCGCGCTGACGACGAGCGGGGACTATGAACGGTTTTTCGATATCGGCGGCACGCGCTATTGCCACGTGCTGGATCCGCGCACGGGCGTGCCCGTCTCGCATTGGCGCTCGGTGAGCGTGCTGGCGCCGCTGGCCGCGCTGGCCGGCAGCGTGTCGACCATCGCCATGCTCAAGGAAGCGGACGCGCTGCCCTTCCTGGCCGCCAGCGGGCTCGCGTACTTCGCCATCGACAGCGCGGGCCAGACGTACCACCACAGTATTTCAGGAGATTACGCATCATGAAGCACTTCTTTCGATGGATGGCCGCTTTCGTCCTGCTGGCCTGCGCGGTTGGCCGGACGGCATCCGCGGCCGACGATTTTCTCCCGCCCGAACAGGCGTTCAAGCTGAGCGCCGAACTGCGCGCCGGCGGCACCGTGCACCTGGCCTGGGCCATCGCGCCGGGCTACCACTTGTACCGCGACCGCCTCGTGTTCACGGCGCCGCAGGTCGGGCAACCGGTCCTGCCGGACGGGTTGCGCAAGTTCGACAGCAATTTCAACAAGGAGATGGAAACCTATGCCGGCCGGCTGGCGGCCGACCTGCCGGTCAAGGGGGACGCGAAGGCGCCGTTCGTGCTGCGCGTGGGCTACCAGGGCTGCGCGGATGCCGGGTTGTGCTATCCGCCCGCCGAGGTGGCGTTCACCGTAGACCCGGCGGCGCCGGGCGCGCTGAAGCCCGTGGCGCCGGATGCCATCGCCGTGCCGCCCGCGCCCGCCGCCGCCGCGCCGGTGCAGCAGGCCGCACCCGCGCCCGAAGCCGCACCCGCGCCGGCGCAGGAAGACGACAGCTCGCTGGCCCGCCGCACGCTGCAATCGGGCAGCGCCTGGCGCATCGGCCTCGCGTTCCTCGCGTTCGGCCTGCTGCTGTCGTTCACGCCGTGCGTGCTGCCGATGGTGCCGATCCTGTCGTCGATCATCGTCGGCGAAGGCAATGCGTCGCGCCGTAAAGGGTTCACGCTGGCGCTGGCCTACAGCCTGGGCATGGCGCTCGTCTACACGTCGCTCGGCGTCGCGGCCGGGTTGGCCGGCGAGGGGCTGGCCGGCGCCCTGCAGAAGCCGTGGGTGCTGCTGACGTTCGGCGCGCTGCTCGTGGCGCTGGCGCTGTCCATGTTCGACGTCTACCAGCTGCAGTTGCCGAGTGGCCTGCAGAGCCGCCTGAGCCAGACCAGCGGCCGCATGAGCGGCGGCCGTTTCGCCGGCGTGTTCGTGATGGGCGCGTTGTCGGCGCTGATCGTGGGGCCCTGCGTGGCCGGTCCGCTGGCGGGCGCGCTGCTGTACATCAGCCAGACGCGCAACGTGTGGACGGGCGGCTGGGCACTGTTCTCGATGGCGGCCGGCATGAGCGTGCCGTTGCTGCTGACGGGCGTCTCGGCGGGCAGCCTGCTGCCGCGCGCCGGCGCGTGGATGAACCACGTCAAGCGCGTGTTCGGCCTGCTGCTGCTCGCGGTGGCCATCTGGATGGTCACGCCCGTGTTCCCCGTCACGGTGGCGATGCTGCTGTGGGGCGCGTTCGCGGTGCTGTGCGCCGTGTTCCTGCGCGTGTTCGAACCGGTCGCCGCCGGTTCCGGATTGGGCCGTTACGCGGGTAAAACGCTGGGCCTCGTGTTGCTGACGGGTGGCCTGTTCGAGCTGGTGGGCGCCGCCAGCGCGGGCCAGGACGTCTTGCAGCCGCTCGCGCACCTGCGCGGCGCGACCGTCGCCGCCGCGGCGCCGGAGACCCGCGCACAGCGCTTCGAACGCATCCGCACGCTGGCCGACCTGGATCGCGTGCTGGCGTCGTCGCCCGCGCCCGTGATGCTGGACTTCTATGCCGACTGGTGCGTGTCGTGCAAGGAGATGGAGCGCTTCACGTTTTCCGAACCCAAGGTGGAAGCGCGGATGAAGCAAGTGCGCCTGCTGCAGGTCGACGTCACCGCCAACAGCGACGACGATCGCGCGCTGATGAAGAAATTCGGCCTGTTCGGGCCACCCGGCATCATCCTGTTCAAGCAGGGCAGGGAGGTGCCGCAAAGCCGCGTCATCGGCTTCATGCCGCCCGAAAAATTCGAGCAACACCTATCCCGTTACTTCGCCTCGTGAAACCCATGACCCGACATGCCAACGTCCTGATCCTGGGCTCCGGCCCGGCAGGCTATTCCGCCGCCGTCTACGCGGCGCGCGCCAACCTGAATCCCCTGCTCGTGACCGGCGTCGCGCAGGGCGGACAACTGATGACGACGACCGACGTCGAGAACTGGCCCGCCGATCCGGACGGCGTGCAAGGGCCGGACCTGATGCGCCGCTTCGAGCTGCACGCGAAGCGCTTCGACACGGACATCGTGTTCGACCACATCCACACGGCGCACCTGCACGAGCGGCCGCTGCGCCTGTCCGGCGACCTGGGCGATTACACGTGCGACGCGCTGATCATCGCCACCGGCGCGTCCGCGCGCTATCTCGGACTGCCGTCGGAGCAGGCGTTCATGGGGCGCGGCGTCTCCGCGTGCGCCACGTGCGACGGCTTTTTTTATCGCGGCAAGGAGGTCGCCGTGATCGGCGGCGGCAACACGGCCGTGGAGGAAGCGCTGTACCTGTCGAACATCGCTTCGAAGGTGACGCTGGTGCACCGGCGCGACCATCTGCGCGCCGAGGCGATCCTCGTCGAGCGCCTGCTGGCGCGCGTGAACGACCGCAAGGTGGACATCCTCTGGAATCACGAGCTGGACGAGGTGCTGGGCGACGAGACGGGCGTGCAGGCGCTGCGCCTGCGCAGCGGGGACGACATGCGCGTGCTGCCGGTCCACGGCGTGTTCGTGGCCATCGGGCACCAGCCCAACACGGCCATCTTCGCGGGGCAACTCGAGATGGAGAACGGGTACATCGTGACGCGCGCGGGACGCAACGGCCTGGCCACGGCCACCAGCGTCCCCGGCGTGTTCGCCGCCGGTGACGTGCAGGACCACGTCTACCGGCAGGCGATCACCAGCGCCGCCACCGGTTGCATGGCGGCGCTGGATGCCCAGCGCTATCTGGAGGAATAACGCAGATCAGCTGGACAGCGGCTTGTAGCGGATGCGCTTCGGCTTGGCGCCTTCCTCGCCGAGGCGTTTCTTCTTGTCGGCTTCGTACTCCTGGTAGTTACCGTTGAAGAAGGTCACCTGCGAGTCGCCTTCGAAGGCGAGGATGTGGGTGGCGATGCGGTCGAGGAACCAGCGGTCGTGCGAGATGACCATCACGCTGCCCGCGAATTCCAGCAGCGCGTCTTCCAGCGCGCGCAGGGTTTCGACGTCCAGGTCGTTCGACGGTTCGTCCAGCAGCAGCACGTTGCCGCCCTTGAGCAGCGTCTTGGCCAGGTGCAGGCGGCCGCGTTCGCCGCCGGACAGGTTGCCGACGAGTTTCTGCTGGTCGGCGCCCTTGAAGTTGAAGCGGCCCAGATAGGCGCGCGACGGCATCTCGAAGCGGCCGACGGACAGCATGTCGGCACCGCCGGAAACGTCCTCGAACACGGTCTTGTTGGCGGCGAGGCTGTCGCGCGACTGGTCGACCAGCGAGACCTTCGCCGTCTTGCCGATGACGACTTCGCCGCTGTCCGGCTGCTCGATGCCGGCGATCATCCGGAACAACGTCGATTTACCGGCGCCGTTCGGGCCGATGATGCCGACGATCGCGCCCGGCGGCACGGTGAACGACAGGTTGTCGATCAGGAGGCGGTCGCCGAAGGCCTTCGAGACGTTCTTGAACTCGATGACTTCATTGCCCAGGCGTTCCGCGACGGGGATGAAGATCTCCTGCGTCTCGTTGCGCTTCTGGTATTCGTATTCGGACAGTTCGTTGAAGCGGGCCAGGCGCGCCTTCGACTTGGCCTGGCGCGCCTTCGGATTCTGGCGCGCCCACTCGAGCTCTTTCGCCAGCGCTTTCTGGCGCGCGGATTCCGTCGCCTCTTCCTGCTTCAGGCGCGCTTCCTTCTGCTCCAGCCAGGACGAGTAATTGCCCTTCCAGGGGATGCCGTGGCCGCGGTCCAGTTCCAGGATCCATTCGGCGGCGTTGTCGAGGAAGTAGCGGTCGTGGGTGATGCCGACGACGGTGCCCGGGAAGCGCAGCAGGAATTGTTCGAGCCACTCGACGGATTCGGCGTCCAGGTGGTTGGTGGGTTCGTCCAGCAGCAGCATGTCCGGTTTACTGAGCAGCAGCTTGCACAGCGCCACGCGGCGCTTTTCGCCGCCCGACAGCACGCCGATCTTCGCATCCCACGGCGGCAGGCGCAGCGCGTCGGCGGCCATCTCCAGCTGCAGGTTCAGGTTGCCGCCGTCGGCCGCGGCGATGACCGCTTCCAGGCGCTCCTGCTCCTTGGCCAGCGCGTCGAAATCGGCGTCCGGTTCGGCATACGCGGCGTACACGGCTTCCAGCTTGGCTTGCGCCTCGAAGGCTTCGCCCAGGCCGCTCTCCACTTCCTGGCGCACGGTTTTTTCCGGATCGAGCTGCGGTTCCTGCGGCAGGTAGCCGATGTTCAGGCCCGGCATCGGGCGCGCTTCGCCCTGGATGTCGGTGTCGATGCCGGCCATGATCTTCAACAGGGTCGATTTGCCGGAGCCGTTCAGGCCCAGCACGCCGATCTTCGCGCCCGGGAAGAACGACAGCGAAATGTCCTTCAGGATCTGGCGTTTCGGTGGGACGATCTTGCCCACGCGGTTCATGGTGTAGACGTAGTTGGCCATTGATTTGTTGTAATGCTTCGATTTGGAATGAGGACGACAGGATACTGAAAATTCGGGGTCAGAGCAGGTTTTTCGTCAAATTCGGGGTCAGAGCACTTTTTGGGGAAATTGCTCAGACAGTAAAAGCGAGCCGGCATGCCGCCGCATTCATGCGCGGCGCCGCCGACAGGGCGGGAGTCCCGGGTCTAACCGCACCGATGAGAAATTGTTCAAAAAAGTGCTCTGACCCCGAATTTCGCCCGAAACGTGCTCTGACCCCGAATTTTCAGGCTTGCTTGGCGATCGGTTGGGGGCGGTTCAGCAGGCCTTCGGCGGCGTACAGGGCCAGGGCGAGCCAGATCAGCACGAAGCCGACGAGGCGGTCCGGCGTGAAGGCTTCGTGGAACAGCCAGACACCCAGCAGGAATTGCAGCGTGGGCGCCAGGTATTGCAGCAGGCCCACGACCGACAATGGGATCTTGCGCGCGCCCGCCGCGAACAGCAGCAGCGGGATCGCCGTGATCGGCCCGGCCGCGACGAGCAGCAGGCGCGTCGTGGTCGAGCCCGTGTTGATGAAGGCGTTCTGGCCGTGCGCCGTGAGCCAGGCGACGTAGGCGGCCGCGAGCGGGAACAGGATCATCGTCTCGAACGCCAGGCCCTCCAGCGCGCCCAGCGCGGCCGTCTTGCGCAACAGGCCGTAGCCGCCGAACGTCACGGCCAGCGCCAGCGCGATCCAAGGCACGTTGCCGGCCTGCCACGTCAGCCAGGCGACGCCCAATGCCGCCACGCCGATCGCCATCCACTGCGCGCGCCGCAGGCGTTCTTTCAGCAGCACCGAGCCGAACATGATGTTGACGAGCGGCGTGATGAAATAGCCGAGGCTGGCCTCGATGACGTGGCCATTGTTCACGGCCCAGATGTAGATGAGCCAGTTCAGGCTGAGCAGGATGGCCGAGGCGACGAAGCTGGCGAACACGCGCGGCTTGCGCACGATGTTCAGCCAGGCCCACTGGCGGCGCACCGCCAGCACGATCACGAGGAACAGCAGCGACCACACCATGCGGTGCGCGAGGATCTGCAGCGGCGGCACGTCGCCGATGGCGTGGAAATACAGCGGAAACAGGCCCCAGCACAGGAAGGCGAGGGCGGCAGACAGGGTGCCGGTGTTCATGGGACACGTGGGGACGGGTGATCGGACCGGCCATTATCCCCGAACGGACGCGGCCTTGCTGGACGCCCCCCGATTCTGACGTGCGCTCAGACCGCCACCGATGATGCAGACTTTGAGAAAATAGCATCCCGGCGGAAAGGCAAGTCTTGTCTTTCCTTATCAATTATTCTATTGTGCAACGCGCCAAAACAAAAAAACGGTGAAACCTTGACGTCGCAACACAAGAAAAGCAGCCTGGCGGCGCTGACGCTGGCCGCGGTCGGTATCGTCTACGGCGACATCGGCACCAGCCCGCTGTACACGCTCAAGACGATCTTCGATCCCGTCCACGGGCTGACCCTCTCCACGCCGAACCTCCTCGGCATCGTGTCGCTGATCTTCTGGGGCCTGACGATGATCGTCTCGCTCAAGTACGTCACGCTGGTGCTGCGCGCCGACAACCGCGGCGAGGGCGGCATCATGGCCCTGATGGCGCTCGCGCTGAACTCCGTCACGCGCACGTCGCGCTGGCATTACGTGCTGATGGTGCTGGGCGTGTTCGGCGCCACCATGTTCTACGGCGACAGCGTGATCACGCCGGCGATCTCCGTGCTCGGCGCGATCGAAGGTCTCGAAGTGGCCACGCCCGGCCTGAAGCAATACGTCGTGCCGCTGACGATCGTCGTGCTCGTCGCGCTGTACAGCGTGCAGCGCCACGGCACGGCTGGCATCGGCCGCTGGTTCGGGCCGATCATGATCGTGTGGTTCGCCGCGCTGGCCGTCATGGGCGTCATCAACATCGCGCACGCGCCGGTGATCCTGCGCGCGCTGAACCCGTTGCACGCCTTCGAGTTCATGCTGCGCGAGCGCATGATCGCCTTCGTCGCGCTGGGCGCCGTCGTGCTGGCCTTCACGGGCGCCGAGGCGCTGTACGCCGACATGGGGCACTTCGGCAAGAAGCCGATCCGCTCCGCCTGGTTCCTCGTCGTGTTCCCGGCCCTCGCCCTGAATTACCTGGGGCAGGGCGGCCTGTTGATCACGCATCCGGAAGCGCTCGACAATCCGTTCTTCCACCAGCTCGGCAGCTGGAGCGTGCTGCCGCTCGTGCTGCTGTCGACGATGGCCACCGTGATCGCGTCGCAAGCCACGATCTCCGGCACGTTCTCGATGACGAGGCAGGCCATCGCGCTGGGCCTGCTGCCGCGCATGCGCGTGATGCACACGTCGGAAAGCGAGATCGGCCAGATCTACATCCCGGCCGTGAACTGGCTGCAGCTGATGGTCGTGCTGCTGGCGGTGGTGGGCTTCGGCTCGTCGGACAAGCTGGCCGGCGCCTACGGCATCGCGGTGACCGCGACGATGTCCGCCACGACGGTCCTGACATTCTTCGTGGTCCGCTACCGCTGGCACCTGCCGCTGTGGCTCTGCATCGGCGCCACCGGCTTCTTCATGACGATGGACGTCATGCTGTTCTCGGCCAGCACCCTGAAACTGCTGCACGGCGGCTGGTTCCCGCTGCTGCTCGGCACGGTCCTGCTGTCCACCATGCTGACGTGGAAGCGCGGCCGCGAACTGGTGTTCGAGAACCTGGAAAAGCACGCGATCCCGCTCGACGACTTCCTGCAATCGCTGTTCGTGGCGCCGCCCGACCGCGTGGCCGGCACCGCCATCTTCCTGCGCGGCGAAACCGACGGCGTGCCGCACGCGCTGCTGCACAACCTGCTGCACAACAAGGTGCTGCACGAGCGCGTCGTGTTCCTTACGGTGCGCATCCGCGAAGAGCCGTACGTGCCGGAGTCGGAGCAGGTCGAGGTCGTCCCGCTTGGCCACAACTGCTTCCAGCTGAACGTGACCTATGGCTTCAAGGACGAGGCCAACATCCCCGACATCCTGCGCCTGTGCGCCGTCAAGGGGCTGGAATTCGAGATGATGGAGACGTCGTTCTTCATCGCGCGCCAGACCGTGATCTCGGTGCCGGGCCAGGGCATGGCGCCGTGGCGCGAACACCTGTACGTCGCGATGCAGCGCAACGCCCGCACGGCCGCGGACTACTACCAGATTCCGACCAATCGCGTGATCGAACTCGGGACGCAGGTGGAGATCTGACGCTTTTACAAACCCATACAAATCCTCCACAGACGCTTGCGGGACCGGTTGGTAAGGTTCGGGTTTTCACCCGCTCACCCAACCTGTTCCGTAGGAGTCCCATGAAACTGTCCTTCCCGCTGGCCGCCGCCTTCGCCGCCATCCTGAGCCTGACCGCGTGCGGCGGCGGGGGCGATGCGGGCGCCAGTCCCGCCGTCGTCAACGATCCCGCCGCGCTGACCAGGACCGACGTCGCCATCGGCACCGGCGCCGAAGCCGTCGCCGGCGCGCGCGTGCAAGTCAATTACACGGGCTGGTTGTACAACGCCGCCGCCGGCGATTTCAAGGGCGCCACGTTCGGCGCCTCGGAACCCGGCAAGCCGTTCACGTTCGTCGTCGGCGCCGTCGGCACCAACGAGTCCGCGATCCCCGGCTTCAGCCAGGGTGTGCAGGGCATGAAAGCCGGCGGCAAGCGTACCATCGTGATGCCGAGCAGCCTGGCCTATGGCGCCGACGGTGTGCCGGGCCATATTCCCGGCAACACGGGCCTCGTGTTCGACGTCGAGCTGGTGAAAGTCTGCGGCAGCGCGGCCTGCTGATTCACTCGCGTAGCGCAGCAGCGGGGCGGATGCGCAGCGCCGCCAGGCCGTGGCGCAGCGTGGCCGCCAGCGCCACCGTCCCCGCCACCAGCAGGGCGGTGACGAGCGTCCAGCCGCCGATCGGCGCACGCTCCGCGAACCCGCCCAGCCAGCGCTGGATCGCCACCCACGCGAACGGCAGCCCGAGCAGGGCGCCGGCGCCGACCAGTACCGCGAACTCGCGCGCCACCAGTTGCGCGATCGCGGCGTTCCCCGCGCCGTACAGCTTGCGCAGCACGATTTCCTTTTCGCGCCGCCGTACACTGTACGCGGCCAGCACGTAGATGCCGAAGGCGGCGATCGCGGTCGCGATCGCGCTCGATGCCGCCAGCAGCTCGGCCAGGCGCAGGTCGTCGGCGTAGAACATGTCGGACATGAGCGTCGATATGCGCACGACGTCCAGGCCCTCGTTGGGGAAGTAGCGTGGCCACAGGGCGAGGATGGCATGCCTGACGGCATCGATGTCGCCGCTGCAGCGCACCGTGAACCCGCCAAAGCGGTCACTCAGGAAGAACACGCTCGGCTGCTGGCCGTCGCGCGCCGAACGCTGGCGCAGGTCCGGCGCCACGCCCACGACCTGTTTCGGCGTGCCACCCGTGCTGAAGCTCACCGTCTGCCCGACCGCATCGCGCGGCGTGGGAAAGCCGAGCTGGCGCGCGGCCGCCGCATTGAGCACGACGCGGTCGTGGGCGTCGATCTTGTCGAGCGCCGGCGAGAACAGGCGCCCGGCCACGGGCTTGATGCCGTAGACGTCGAAGAAGTTCGGGTCCACGCTGTACATGTTGATGTCGGTGGCCGTGCCCCCGGCGCGGCGCAGCGAGGTGATGTTGTGGAAGACGCTGAACGGCACCTGCGACACCGCCACGGCCGCGACACCGGGCAGGCGCGCGACGGCATCGCGCAAGGCGCGCGTGCGCGGGTCGCGCAGGTCGTTATCGGCCCCGAAGATCAGCAGCGGTGCGGCATCGAAGCCCGGATCGAGCGTACTGGCGTAATGCGTCTGCCAGGCGACGGCGAGGGTGGTGGCGGTCAAGCCGACGGCGACGCCGAACTGCAGCGTGGTCAGCACGCGCCGGATCCACAGGCCGCGCACGGTGTCTCCGGTGCCGCGCCCGGCCAGGGCGGCGGTGGCGCGTACGCGCAGCGCCGACCAGGTCGGGTAGGCGCCGGCGGCCAGGCCGAGCAGCAGGCCCAGCGCCAGCGTCGCCGCCAGCGCGGCGGGACTGAACATGCCGTCCAGCTTGCGCCGTACCAGGTCGGCAAATACCGGCAACAGCAGCCAGGCCAGCAGCAGGCCGAGCGTCGTCGCAACCGCGCAGACCAGCACCGACTCGGCGAGGAACTGGCGCGCCACGGCCTGCGCCGAGGCGCCCAGCACCTTGCGCACGGCGATTTCGCGCTGGCGCGCCAGCGTGCGCACGGTGGCCAGGTTGACGTAGTTGGTCGCGGCCAGCAGCAGCACCAGCACGGCCACGGCGCCCAGGCCGATCACGCCCTGGCGGTTGCCGTGCTGCGCGGACAGGTCGTTCAGGTCGGGCGCGAGATACACGTCGGCGATCGGCTGGAGGCGATAATCGATCAGGTCGCGTCCGCCCAGCGCCGCCACTTGCTGGACGTAATCGCGCACGAGCTTGGATGCGCGCAGGCCGCGCCGCAGGGCGTCGAGGACGAGGACCGGATCGGCCCCTGGCAGCAGCTTGAGGTAGACCCGGCCGCCCGTGCGGCCCCACGTATCGGCGATGAAGGCGCGCGCCTCGGCCGTCATGACCGCGCTGTTCGTGCTGGCCAGGGATTCGAACGGCATCGTGGTGGCGGCCGGCGGGGTGGCGACGACGGCCGCCACCACATAGGTCCGGTGGTCGCCCTGCAGCGTGCGGCCGACCGCGTCGACGCGCCCGAACAGCTTCAGGGCGGTCTCCGCCGTCAGCGCCAGCGCCTCCGGCCGCGTGAGGGCCGCGTGCAGGTTGCCCGCCAGGACGCGCGGCGCGAAGATCTTCTCGAAGTCTGGGTCGACCAGCGCGACGTGGAGGCCAAGGGCGCGGTCGCCCACGCGCACGCCGACGCTGCGGTCGAGGAAGGCGGTGGCGAGCACCGGCTGGCCGCTCGCCAGCGCCGCGTCGCGCGCGGGCAGGCTGGTGCCGGCGCCCCATTCGTTGCCGAGCAGGGCCAGGTTCCACTTCTCCTGCAACTGGAACACGCGCTCGCGGTCGGGCACGTGCGCGTCGTACGAAAACGAATGGCGCACGAAGCCGAGCAGCAGGAAGCACACGGCGATGCCGACCGCCAGGCCGAACACCACCACCATGGAATAGGCCGGCTCCTTGACGAGGAAGCGCCAGCCGATGCGGAAATCGCGCAGGTTCATCGTGGCCTCCTCACGCCGCCTGCAGCGCATCGACGACGATGCGGCCGTCGAGCAGGCGCAAGGTGCGCGACGCCTGCGCCGCGTGCGCGGGCGAGTGCGTGACCATCACGACGGTCGTGCCGTCGGCGTTGATGGTGCGCAGCAGGCGCATGACTTCGTCGCCGTGGGCCGTGTCGAGGTTGCCGGTCGGTTCGTCCGCCAGCCGCATGGCCGGACCGGCTACGAGGGCGCGCGCGATCGCCACGCGCTGCTGCTGGCCGCCCGAGAGCTGCGACGGCCGGTGTCCGGCGCGGTGCGCCACGCCCAGCCGTTCGAGCATGGCGTGCACGCGCCGGCGGCGCTCGGCCGCGGGCGTGCCCGTGTATTCGAGCGCGAGTTCGACGTTCTCGAACACGCTCAATTCCTCGATCAGGTTGAAGCTCTGGAAGATGAAGCCGATCTTCCCGCGCCGCAGCGCGTTCAGCTTTGCCTCGCTCCAGCCGGCCACGTTGCGCCCCTCGAACCAGTATTCGCCGGTGGTCGGCACGTCGAGCAGGCCGAGGACGGACAGCAGCGTGGACTTGCCGCAGCCGGACGGCCCCGTGATGGCCACGTATTCGCCGGCGTCGATCTCAAGGTCGATGCGGTCGAGGGCCGTGGTGCGGACCTCGCCCGCCGTGTGGATCTTGCTGACGCCTGATAGTCTGAGCATGGGTTTTTCCTGTTGGTTGATGTCGATGTTGGAGGGTGTTGGGTCACTTCGTCAATTCCAGCCGCTCGGCCTTGCCGAACGCCGTGTAGCCGGACACGATCACGGCCTCGCCGGCGGCCAGGCCGGACAGGACTTCCACTTGCGTGTCGTTGCGGCGCCCGAGCCGCACCGCGCGCCGGACCGCATGGCGGCCGTCCTGCGCCACCACGAACACCCAGGCCCCGCCGCCGTCGTTGGCGAAGGTGCCCTGGGGCAGCAGCAGGGCCTGGGCCGGCTCGCCCAGCGTCAGGCGCGCGTCCAGGCCCTGGCCGGGGCTGATCACGGGCGGCTGTCCATCCGTGAAGGTCATCTCGGCGGTGAAGCGGCCGTCCTTGACCTGCGGGTAGATCGTGGCGACGCGCAGCGGATAGGTTGTGCCGTCCTGGTCCACCCGGCCCGGAAGGCCGGCCTTGACCCGGCCGAGATAAAACTCGTCGATGGGCGCGACCAGCTTGAAACGGCGCGGATCGTCGATGCGGCCGATGCGCTGGTCGGGGTGCACGGTCTCTCCCACCAGCAGCCGGAAATCGGTCAGCACGCCGGCCGCCGGGGCGCGCACGGCGAGGGCGTCGACAGTCGCATTCACCAGTTTCAGGCCCGCCTGCAGGCCCGCGATCACGCCTTCGATCTGCTGCAGCACGCGCCGGCGCACTTGTTCCTCGGCGGCGGCGGCGCGCCGTTCGTCGTCCAGCAGGCGGCGTTGCTGCGCCAGGCGGTCGGCGGAATCCTCCAGCGCGGCCGCCGACAGGAAGCCGCGCGCGGCCAGGCTTGCGTTCCTCGCATGCTGCTTGCGGGCCAGCGCCAGCGCGTACTCCAGGTCCGCCTGGCGGCGCTGATGGTCGGTGCGGCTGGCCTGCTGGGCCACGCGCAGGTTGGCGAGGTTCGAGATCTGCTGCGCGTATTCGGTCTGGCGCGCCAGCAGTTCCAGGTTGCGCTGCGGGTTCGACAGGCGGAACAGCAGATCGCCCTTCGCCACGCGCTGGCCGTCGTGCGCGACCACTTCCTCGACGCGGCCGGATTCGACCGAGTCCAGCACGACGGCGCTGAAGGGCTCGGCGCTGGCGCGCACGACGATCTCGTCGCGGAACACGCCCGGCGTCACGCGGGCGATGCGCACGTCGCGCGCCGCCACCTGCAGCCCGTGCGGAATGGCTTGCCACGCGGCGAAGGCGGCCAGCGCGACGGCGGCCAGCAGCGCGGCGGCGCGTACGGCCTGCCGGCCGCGCCGGACCGGCACGCGCACGTCCATGGCGGCGCCGGTGACGAGTTGGGGAGGGATACGAGTCATGCCGGCATGGTTTGCAAGCGCCGTGCCATGCGGTTTTTCCGGCGTCGGCGCGGGTTTTGCCGCGCGACTGTCCGGATCCGGACAGGTGCCGGTGTGCGCTTCCGGACAGGTGCCCAAAGACGCCGCGCGCGCTGCTAGAATGGCACGCCGACCCATCCCGACCCTTGCCCGATGGCCGATTCCAGCGCCCGACTCCTGATCCTCGACGACGACCGCGACGTCGCCTGCGCCGCGCAAATGCTGCTGCGCCGCCGCCATGGCGCGATCGCCACGCTCGACGACCCGGCGCGCCTGGACGCGCTGCTGGCGGACGGCGTGCCGGACGTCGTGCTGCTCGACCTGAATTTCACGCCGGGCCGCGTCGACGGCGCCGAAGGCCTGGCCGTGCTCGACCGCCTGCGCACGCTGGCGCGGCCGCCGGCCGTGATCGCGCTGACCGCGTATGCCGACGTGCCGCTCGCGGTCGAAGCATTGAAGCGCGGCGCCGTCGACTTCATCACCAAGCCGTGGGACAACGCGCGCCTCGCCGCCGCGGTCGATGCCGCGCTGGCGCGGCGCGCGGCCGCAAACGTGCCCGGCGCGTCCGCCTTGATGGGCGAATCGGCGCCGATGCGCGACGTGAAGGCCACGATCGCGGGCGTGGCGCCCACCGAGGCCAACGTGATGGTGCTGGGCGAGAACGGCGTTGGCAAGGAGCTGGTGGCGCGCGCCATCCACGACGCGTCGCGCCGCGCCGCCGGCACCTTCCTTGTGGTGGACATGGGCGCGCTGCCGGAGGCGACCTTCGAGAGCGAGTTGTTCGGCCATCGCAGGGGCGCGTTCACCGACGCGAAGAGCGACCGCGCCGGCCGCTTCCAGGCCGCGCGCGGCGGCACCCTGTTCCTCGACGAGATCGGCAACATGCCGCTGCCCGCGCAGGCCAAGCTGCTGACGGCGCTCGAGCGCAGGGAAGTCACGCCGATCGGCGCCGACCGCCCGGAGCCGGTCGACGTGCGCATCGTCAGCGCGACCAACCTCGCGGAGGATCGCCTGTTCGATCCGGCCGTGTTCCGCCCGGACCTGCTGTTCCGCCTGAACACCATCGTGATCCGCGTGCCGCCGCTGCGCGCGCGGCGCGACGACATTCCCGGGCTGCTGCACCACTACTTGTCGCTGTACGAGGGCCAGTACCAGCGGCCCGTGCGCGAGCTGGCGCCGGCCGCGCTGGACCGCTTGTGCGCCTGGGACTGGCCGGGCAACGTGCGCGCGCTGCGTCACGCCTGCGAGCGCGCCGTGATCCTCGGTGGCGCCGAATACCGCTATGACGATTTCGGCCTCGCGCCCGCCGCGCCCGCACCGGCGCCCGCGCGCGCGGACCCGGAGGCGGACTTCCGGCTCGGCGCGCTCGAGCGCGACACCATCGCCGCCGCGCTGGACAAGGCCAAGGGCAACATCAGCCTGGCCGCGCGTATGCTGGGCGTCAGCCGCGCGGCCCTGTACCGCAAGCTGGGCAAGCATGGCATCTGAGGTCCGCGCGAAGGCCGCGGCGCTGCTGGCGGCGGCCGGCCTGGCGGCGCTGGCGTTCGGCGCCGGCCGCGCGGGCGATGCGCCGCGCGTCCTCGTGCTGTGCGGACTGGGCGCGCTGGCGCCGGCGCTGGTCCTGTGGCGCAGCCTGCACGCGCTGGCCGCCGTGCGCCGGCCGCCCGCGGCGGAGCCGCGCGCCGTGCTGAACGTCGAGCAGCAAAGCCTGGTCGACGATGCCCTGGTCCTGGAAGCGCGGCTGGAACATGCGCCCGTCGCGCTGTTCGGCATCGATGGCCGCGACGCGGACGGCCGCGTGACGCCGCTGAACGCGAGCGCGCGCAAGCTGGCCGCGCCAGGCCGTTCCAGCGCCGCCGTCGCCCTCTACCGCCAGCTGGCCGGCCAGCCGCACGGCGACCGCACGCTGCTGCAGTTCGAGACCGAGCGCGGCACCGAGCGCGCGCTGGCGACGGTGTCGCTGCTGACCCTGCACGGCCGCCCCCAGCGCCTCGTCGCCCTGATGCCGGTCGAGAGCGAACTGGAAGCCGCGGCCCTGGATGCCTGGCGCCAGCTGGTGCACGTGCTGACGCACGAGATCATGAATTCGCTGACGCCGGTGGCCTCGCTGTCGCGCACCGCGCGCGACCTGGTCGAGGAAGCGCGTCCCGCGCTGCCGGCCGACGTGGCGGCGGACCTCGGCACGGCGCTCGACGCCATCGGCCGCCGCGCCGACAGCCTGGCCGCTTTCGTCGCCAGCTACCGCAGCCTGTCCAACGTGCCGGCGCCACGGCCGGAACGGGTGCCGCTGGCCGCCCTGTTCGCGCGGCTCGATGCCCTGGTCGGCCCGGACTGGCGGGCGCGCGGCGGCGCGATCGAATTCTCGGTCGAGCCGGCGTCGCTGGAACTGATGGCCGATCCGGGACAGCTCGAGCAAGCCCTGATCAACCTGCTCAAGAACGCGTTCGAGGCCACCGGCGCGGGCGGCCGCGCGCGCGTACTCGCCCGCCTGGCGCGCGGCGCGCGCCTGCGCATCGAGGTGCACGACGACGGCCCCGGCGTGCCGGACGCACTGGTCGCGCACATCTTCACGCCCTTCTTTACGACCCGGAAACAGGGCGGCGGCATCGGCCTGGCGATGGTGCGTCAATTGGTCCATGGCAATGGCGGCACGGTGCGCTACGCGCGCCCGGTGAGCCGCGGCGCGCGCTTCGTCATCACGTTCTGAACACCGGCGCGCACACCTGATTTCGCTCAGGTCCGCGCGGCGTTCCGGCCCTTATCGTTGGCACGCCTGCATCTCACCCGGAGCCTGCCATGTCGATACGCCGTTGCCTGTTCGCCTTGTTGTTGTCCTTGCTCGCCAGCGCGCACGCGTGGGCCGATCCGCTGTACACCGTCGATTTCCTGCCGACCGGATTCGCGCCGGCGGCGCTCAACGACGCGGGCCGGATCGTCGGCACGTACGGCGGCGCGGCCGCGATCCTCTCCGGCGGCACGATCACGAGCCTGGGCGGCGCCGTGCCGGACAGCTACGGCAGCGCGATCAACAACCGCGGCGACATCGCGGGCTCGCAGTACAGCCCGTACTCCGGCAGTGCGTTCGCCTGGATCGGCGGCACCGTGGTGCCGGTGGGGGCCGGCCTACCGGCCGACATGTATCCGAATTCGAACGCGCGGGGCATCAACGACGCCGGCATGGTCGCCGGCAACGCCGAACCCTTCGTCGGCGAGGCGCAGCGCGGCTTCCTGTACGACAGCGGCGGCCTCCACCTGATCGGCACGTTCGGCGGCGACTGGAGCTATGCCGCGGCCGTCAACGCGTCCGGCGCGGTGACCGGCACCGCCACGCTCGTTCCCACGCAAACCCCCACCGACCCGGACCGCCACGCCTACATCTACCAGGGCGGCACGATGCTGGACCTCGGCACGCTGGGCGGCCTGCGCAGCGAAGCCTACGACATCAACGACGCCGGCGTGGCGGTGGGCTGGTCGGAGACGAGCGCCGACCCGGACAACGCCGCGCCGTCGCGGCCCTTCGAATACCGCGACGGCCACCTGGTCGACCTCGGCTCGCTGGGCGGCACCTGGGGCTATGCGCGGGCATTGAACAATGCCGGCGTCGTCGTCGGCTCCTCGGACCTCATCACCGACGTCGGCTGGGGCTACCATGCGTTCATCTACCTCGACGGGCACATGGTTGACCTGAATACGCTCGTGACGGGCGCGAACGGCTGGGAGATCATCGACGCCACCGACATCAACGACGCCGGCCAGATCCTGGGCCGCGCCTGCCGCCTGGGCACGTGCGCGGACGTGCGCCTGGACCTCGTGCCGGCCGTGCCGGAGCCGGGCGGCTGGGCACTGCTGTGCGCCGGGCTGGCGCTGCTGGCCTGGCGTGCGCGCCGGCGCCGCGCGCGGCCGGCGCCTGTGCTCGGGATCGTCCTGGCGCTGGCGGCGCCGGCCGTGCTGGCCGATCCGCTGTACAGCGCGACCTTTCTGCCTGAAAACTTCACGGCCTACGGCATCGGCAACGACGGCAGCATCGTCGGCAGCGGCACCAATGCCGATTTCCAGGGCCGCGCTTTCGTCTGGAAGGACGGCGCAGTGGCCTTCCTGCCGACGCTGGGCGGCTCGTCCGCCTACGCGACCGCCACCAACGACGGCGAAGTGATCGGCGCCTCGCAATCCGGCGACTTTACGCGCGGCTTCATCTACCGCGGCGGCGACATCCAGGGCATCGGCACGCTGTACGGCGGCGACAGCATTGCCTACGGTATCAACGCCGGCGGCCAGGTCGTGGGCGAGTCCACCGATGCGTCGGGCAATAGCCGCGCGTTCCTGTACAGCGGCGGCACCCTGACCGACATCGGCACGCTGGGCGGCACGGATGCGCGGGCGCGGGACATCAACGATGCCGGCATGATCGTCGGCGGTTCCCAACCGGGGCCGGGCTTCCCGAACGACGGCGCCCACGCCTTCCTCTACCACGACGGCACCATGGAGGACCTCGGCACGCTCGGCGGCGGCTTCAGCTGGGCCAATGCGATCAACGATGCGGGCCAGGTGGCCGGGTCGAGCCTGACCGCCGGCAACGTGGCCACGCACCCCTTCCTGTACAGCGGCGGCGTGATGCACGACCTCGGTTCCTTCGGCGGCGATTACAGCGATGCCCATGCCGTCAATGCGGCCGGCCAGGTGGTCGGTTATTCGAGCCTTCCCGGATTCGGTTTTTCGCACGCGTTCGTGTATGCCGACGGCAGCATGGTCGACCTGAACACCGTCACGGACGGCCTCGGGATCCAGGTGCTGATGGACGCCGTCGGCATCAACGACGCCGGCCAGATCGTGGCCAACAGCTGCAACGACTTCGGCTATTGCGCGCCGGTCCTGCTCACGCCCGTGCCCGAACCGTCGGCGGCCTGGCTGTTGCTCGCGGGCGTGCCGGTGCTGCTGTGGCGCGGCAGGCGGCCCCGCCGCTGACCCCGGCGCCGGCAAAACCGGGAAGCTGCTATCTTGAGTCCGCGGCCGTGCCGGGGAGGCAATCGGCGCATTCTCGGAGACAGCAATGACCACGACGGACACGACGGACGCGTACGCCATCGAGCACCTCACACCGCGCCAGCGCATCTTCGCCATCGTCGGCGCGTCGTCGGGCAACCTGGTCGAGTGGTTCGACTTTTATATTTATTCGTTCTGCGCGCTGTATTTTTCGTCGGCCTTCTTCCCCAAGGGGAACCCGACCACGCAACTGCTGAACACGGCCGGCATCTTCGCGGCCGGCTTTCTCATGCGGCCCATCGGCGGCTGGCTGTTCGGCCGCCTCGCCGACCGCTATGGCCGGCGCAACGCGATGATGATTTCCGTGCTCATGATGTGCGGCGGCTCGCTGATGATCGCGGCGCTGCCGACGTATGCCAGCATCGGCACGGCGGCGCCCGCGCTGCTGCTGGTGGCGCGCCTGTTCCAGGGCCTGTCCGTGGGCGGGGAATACGGCACCAGCGCCACGTACATGAGCGAGGTGGCCGAGGCGGGCCGCAAGGGTTTCTTCGCCTCGTTCCAGTACGTGACCCTGATCGGCGGCCAGCTGGCGGCGCTGCTCGTGCTGGGCGTCCTGCAGCTGTTTCTCACGCACGACGAGTTGAAGGCGTGGGGCTGGCGCATCCCGTTCGTCGTCGGCGCCTGCGCCGCCCTCGTGTCGCTGTACCTGCGTCGCTCCCTGCACGAGACGACCACCGCCACCGAGCGCAGGAGCGAGGCCGCGGGCAGTGTCGCGTCGCTGCTCAGGCACCACCGGCGCGCGTTCGTCACGGTGCTGGGTTTTACGGCCGGCGGCTCGCTGATCTTCTACGCGTTCACGACGTACATGCAAAAATACCTCGTCAACACGGCCGGCATGAGCACGGAAACGGCGAGCCGCATCATGACCGTCTGCCTCCTGATCTACATGCTGCTGCAACCGGCGTTCGGCGCGCTGTCCGACCGCATCGGCCGGCGCACGTCGATGATCTGCTTCGGCGCGCTTGCCGCCGTGTTCACCACGCCGATCATGATGGCGCTGCGCAGCGTCTCGAATCCGCTGACGGCCGGCGCCCTGATCGTGTGCGCGCTGGCGATCATCAGCCTGTACACGTCGATCGGTGGCTTGATCAAGGCGGAGATGTTCCCGGTGGAGGTGCGCGCGCTGGGCGTGGGCCTGTCGTATGCGGTGGCCAACGCGATCTTCGGCGGCTCGGCGGAATACGTGGCCCTGTGGTTCAAGCAAGCCGGCCACGAACCGTATTTTTATTGGTACGTGAGCGTCATGTGCGCGCTGGCCTGCCTCGTTGCGATCCGCATGCCCGATCCGGCCAAATCCGGCCTGCTCAAATGACGGTGGCCGGCCGTAGCATGTCGACGTGCAGGATGCCGTCCTCGTCGTACGGCGCGGAGACCGTGCGGAATCCGAAGCTCGCATAAAACGCTTCGAGGTGGGCTTGCGCGCCGATGCGGATCGCGTGGCCGGGATGCAGCCGCTCGGCGCACGCAATGCCTTGTGCGACCAGCTCGCGTCCCAGGCCCGTGCCGCGCGCGGACGGGCTCGTGACGACGCGGCCCAGCGACATCTCGTCGTACTTCGCGCCCGGCGCCAGGCAGCGCAGGGTGGCGACCAGTTCCCGTTTGCCGGCGACGGTCTTCCAGCCGAGCAGGTGGTGCGCGGCCGGATCGAGGCCGTCGATGTCCGGGTACAGGCACGTCTGCTCGAGCACGAAGACTTGCTGGCGCAGCGCCAGCATCTCGTACAGTTCCAACGCTGTCAGGTCGGCGAAGCCGCTCCACTGCCATTCGATCATCGTCGTTTCTCTGGATGCGTGAATGAGATCAGGCCGCCGTCTCGAAGCCTTCGAGCACGTTGACCACGTTGATGCCGAGTTCCGGCACGACCGAGCCGCCTTCGAACACGAAGACCGTCGGCAGGCCGAGGAAGCCGATGCGTTCGCCGATGCGCAGAAAATCGCCGCTGCCCAGGCCGAAGTGCGAACGCGGGTCGCCGTTGAACCCGTCGACGCCGAGCGACACGACGAGCGCCTGCGGCGCGAAGCCGGCGATCTTGATGCACGCCGTCTCCAGCGCGAGGAACCACTGCGCGGCGCTCGTCCCGCGCGGCAGCGGCACGTTCAGGTTGAAGCCCGTGCCCGCGCCGTCGCCCGTCTCGTCCGCGTGTCCGGCATAAAACGGGTAGTCGGTGCGCGGGTCGGCGTGGATCGATGCGAACAGCACGTCCTTGCGCCGATAAAAGATGTCTTGCGTGCCGTTGCCGTGGTGGTAATCGATATCGAGGATGGCCACGCGCTGCAGGCCGTCGTCGAGCAGGTGCTGGGCCGCCAGCGCCGCATTGTTCAGGAAGCAGTAGCCGCCGAAGTAATCGGCGCCCGCGTGGTGGCCGGGCGGACGCGTGAGCGCGAACGTGCCGTGTTCGCCCAGGCGCAGCGCGTGCGCGGCATTGATCGCGCAATCGGCGCCCGTCTTGGCCGCGGTCCACGTGCCGGCCGTCAGCGGCGTGTCGCCGTCGAACGCGTACAGGCCGAGGCGGCCGATAAAACTGTCCGGTTCGACGTCGCGGCGCATGCCCTGCAGGGGCCACGCGGACGGCAGCGGTTCGCGTTCCGCATTGCGTGGATCGAGTGCGAGCCACGCGTTCCAGGCGCTGCGCAGGAAGTGCAGGTAGCGCGGTGTGTGCGTGCGTTCCAGCGACGTGAGCGGCACGCCGTGCGGGGTGACGATGCGGCCCAGGCCGCGGCGCGCGAATTCGTTCGCCACGGCCTCGATGCGCTCGGGCCGTTCCGACCCGGGAACGGGCTCGCCGCCGACGATGTCGACGCGGGAAGCGTGCTGCGTATGATGTTCGTTGAAGAAGGTAAGCAAGGCGGCCTCGGTTCAGCTACACGGTCGTGTGCGGCACCGCCGGAAACGACAACCCGCGCCGGGGGGTTGCGTCCGGGGAGCGGTTACGGCCC
>NZ_JADKYX010000015.1:27169-178582 GCF_016093545.1 Massilia rhizosphaerae
TCCCGCTGTTACTCCCGGGGGCCGGGTTCCGGCTCCCGGTTCGTTCCCGCCCCCGCCGCACACGACTCCCCGCGACGTGGTGTAGCGTCCGGTCAGCTGTTACGGCACAGTGTACTACTGTTGTACGCCGCGACGAAATCGTCGAACGACCCGGTATCCGTCGCCTCGATCTGCGCCTGCTCGGCCAGCGACACCCGGGCCATCTCGTCGAACAGCGCCGTCTCGGCCGGCATCAGCGGCTCCGCGCGGAACGCCTGGGCGTGCAGTTCGCTCTGGCGCAGGCCGAACCTGGCGAACGAGCCGAGCGTGCGCACTTCCTGCAGCACGCGCGCGGACGGCGTCTTGTCGGGATCTCGCACCTTGGCCTGTTGCGCATCCAGGGCGTCCACGTGCGCGCCCTTGTAATTGTGCTCGTGGTCCAGCAGCTCGGCGATGGGACGGATGCGCGCCAGCAGTTCATCCGCCCAATCCGTGAGCAGGACCTCGTGGTCGTTGCGCGTCAGGGTCAGGCCCGGGCGGCGGCCTTCCTTCACGGTGCGCGCGAAGTTGCGCGCGTGGATCTGGCCCTCCATCGCATTGATCATCGGGCTTTCCTCGAGGGCGCAGAACAGCAGGAAGGCGTCCAGGAAGCGCCCCGTCTCGAGCGCGATGCCGACCGGCTCGAACGGATCGACGTCCATGCAGCGCACCTCGATGTACTGCACGCCGCGCGCGCACAGCGCCTGCACCGGGCGCTCGCCGGTGCGGATCACGCGCTTGGGCCGGATCGTCGAATAGTATTCGTTCTCGATCTGCAGGATGTTGGTCGACAGCTGGACCCACTCGCCGTCCTTCTTCGTGCCGATGTCCGCGTACGGCGGATACGGGCGCTTGACGGCGTCCATCAGCGACGTCACGTAGCTTTCCAGGCTGTTCTCGTGCGGGCGCAGGCCGGACTGCGCGTCGTTCTGGTAACCCAGGTCGCTCATGCGCAGGCTCGTCGCGTACGGCAGGTACAAGGTGTCGTCCGACAGCGTCTCGAGATTGTGCTGGCGGCCGCGCAGGAAGCCCGTCGACAGCGTGGGCGACGCGCCGAACAGGTACATCAGGAGCCAGCTGTAGCGGCGGAAGTTGCGGATGGTCGCGATATAGCTTTCGGACTGGAAGTCGCGCAGGGCGTTGCGGCGTTCTTCCGGGATGCCTTCGTGTTCCGCCAGCAGCTTCCACAGCGCTTCCGGCAGCGAGTAGTTGTAGTGGATGCCCGCGATGCATTGCATGGCCTTGCCGTAGCGCAGGGCCAGGCCGCGGCGGTACACGTGCTTGAGCATGCCGATGTTCGACTTGCCGTACCAGGCGATCTCGATGTCTTCCTCGGCCGGCAGGTCGCAGGGCATCGACTGGCTCCACAGCAGCTCGCCGTCCAGCTTGGAATAGGCGAACCGGTGGATCGCGTCGAGGCGGTGCAGGGCCAGTCCGATGTCGTGCTCGGCCGGCGTGATGAATTCGAGGAGCGCTTCCGCGTAATCCGTCGTGATCTGCGGATGGGTCAGGGCCGAGCCGAGTTTTACCGGATGCGGGGTCCGGGCCAAGTGGCCTTGTTCGTCGATGCGCAAAGTCTCGCGCTCGATGCCGCGCAGGCCCTGCAGGAGCAGGCCGCGGTGGGCATCGTCGTCCAGCAGGGCCAGGCGGCGGGTCAGTTGGTTCGACACGAGGTTTCCTTTCTTATACTGCTTTGAGACGAAGAGAGTAACCGAAATCGGCCGAGCGCGCCGGGGACCTTCAAATATGACTTTCCGATGACTTTCCGAGACTTTCCGGTTACTGGAACAGGGCCGGTTCCGCCGTTTCGGCGGGCACGTCGGGCGCGGCCGGCGTGTTTTGCGCCGCGATCCAGCGGTCGATGCGGCGCTCCAGCACGTCCAGCGGCAGGGCGCCGTTTTCCAGCACGGCGTCGTGAAAGGCGCGCACGTCGAAGCGCGCGCCCAGCGCCGCCTCGGCCCGCGCCAGCAGCGCGACGATGCGCAACTGGCCGATTTTATAGGCCAGCGCCTGGCCCGGCCGGGCGATCATGCGGTCGACTTCGACCTCGTTGTCGGCCGCCGGATTGGCCGTGTTCGCGTTCAGGTAGTCGACGGCCTGCTGGCGCGACCAGCCCAGCGCGTGGATGCCCGTGTCGACGACGAGCCGCGCGGCGCGCAGCTGCTCGTCGGCCAGGCGGCCGAACTGCGAGAACGGATCGCGCATCAGGCCGAGCGTCGGCCCGAGGCCTTCGGCGTACAGCGCCCAGCCCTCACCGAACGCCGGATACCAGGCGTGGCGGCGGAACGCCGGCAGGTCGTCGATGGCGTGTTCGCGCGCGACCTGCAGATGGTGACCGGGCACGCCCTCGTGCAGGGCGAGCGTCTCGACTTCCCACAGCGGCCGCGTATCCAGGCGGCTCGTGTTGACGACGAGGGCCGCCGTGCGCGTCGGCGTGCCCGCTTCGTAGTAGGCGCCGCCCTGCGTGTCGGCGCCTTCCTGCTGCACGGGTTTGACCGTGAGCTCTTCCTGCGGAATCGTGTCGAACAACAGCGGCAGCTGCGCGTAGATGCGCGCGATGGTGCGCCGGTAGCGTTCCAGCAGCGCGTCGGCGCTCGTCGGGAACAGGCGCGGGTCGCTGCGCGCGAACGCGACGAATTGCGGATAACTGCCCTTGAAGCCCGTGCGGACCGCCGTCGCTTCCATCTCGGCGCGGATGCGCGCCACTTCGTTCACGCCCAGCATGTGGATCTCGGCCGGGGTCAGCGCCGACGTCGTCGCGGTCTTCACGAGGACCGCGTACCACGCCGCGCCGCCGGGCAGGCTCGACGCGCCGATGGTCGTGCGCGCGGCCGGCAGGTACTCGGTGCGCACGAAGTCTTCCAGCTTTTGCAGCGCGAGCGCCGCCGTGCGCAGGGCGGCCGCGCCGTCCGCGGCGAGTTTCGTTCTCGTGTCTTCGTCGATGGTCGCGGGCAGGCGCTGGAACGGCGCGCCCAGGGCGCCGTCCTGCACGTGCTCGCGCATGGCGCGCAGTTGCGCGGGCAGGCCGGCCATGATGGCTTTCGGCGCCGTCCAGCCGGTGCGGATCCCTTCGCGCATCTGTTCGATGATGCCGTCGACGTGGCGCGGCAGTGCATTCAGGCGCGCGATGTAGTTGCGGTAGTCGTCTTCCGTAAAGAAGGGCATCTGCGCGACCAGCTGCGGAAAGCGGATCTGCAGGCCGTCTACGGCGCTGATCGGCTGCGGGTCGAAGGCGACGAAGGCGGCGCGCGCGAGGATCCGTTCCTGGTCGCCGGTGAACAGGTCCCAGGACAGCCGGTCCTGGCCGGCCAGCTGCGCGCGGTCGATCAGGTGCGCGAGATCGAGCATGCGGCGCGCGTGCTCGATGGCGGCCGCTTGACCCGCGAGCGAGGTGTCGGACAACTGCGCATCGTAGCGGTGGTCGCCCACGCTCGTGGCGAATTCGGGCTGGTGCTTGAGGCGCCATTGCCAGTCGCGCTCGAACAGGGCATGCGCCTGTTCGGCGGCGTCGGCCGGCACGGGCGTGACGACGTCCGCCGCGAGTGCAACCAGGGGTCCCAGCAGGATGAGGGTCGCGAACAGTCGACGCATCTGTGGCTCCGGGTAGTGGACCCGAAATTGTAACAAACGGAGCGCCCGGGCTGCGCCGGGTACGCCGTTATCCGAATCGTCCGCCGCTCACGCGCTCGATCCCGGCCAGGTCCTGCCAGCTTTGCACGTCCGCGAAGCCGGCGTCCGCCAGCAGCGCGCGCACGGCGGCCGCCTGGTCGTAGCCGTGCTCCAGCAGCAGCCAGCCGCCCGGCACGAGGTGGCGCGGACCGCCCGCGACGATGATGCGCAGCGCGGACAGGCCGTCGGCATGGTCGGTCAGCGCGCCCACCGGCTCGAAGCGCAGGTCGCCCTGGGCCAGGTGGGCGTCGCCGGCCGCGATGTAGGGCGGGTTCGAGGCGATGACGTCGAAGGTCTCGCCGGGGGCGAGCGCGTCGAACCAGCTGCTTTCCAGGAAGCGCACACTGGCGCCGTTGGCGGCCGCATTCGCCCGGGCGACGGCCAACGCGTCGGGGCTGACGTCCAGCGCGGTGACGTCGGCGTCCGGCCGCGTGTGCGCGACGGCCACGGCGATCGCGCCGCTGCCGGTGCCCATGTCGAGCAGGCGGGAAGGCCCTTGCGGCAGGCGTTCGAGCGCCAGTTCGACGATCAGTTCCGTGTCGGGACGGGGAATCAGCACGGCGGGGCCGACCTGGAAATCGAGGCCGAAGAATTCGCGCTTGCCGACGATGTAGGCGATCGGCTCGCCGCGCAGCCGGCGCGCCACCAGCGCGTCGAGGCGCTGCGCCTCGTCCGGCGCGAGCGGGCGGTCGCCCTGCGTGATCAGCTGGACGCGCGTGAGACCCGTCGCCTGGCACAGCAAGATGCGGTTTTCCAGCGGATCGAGGGGCAGGCTCGCCTGCACCGCCGCGATGCTGGCGCCGGGTTCGATGGCCATCAACGCGCGCGCCGCACCAGCACCCAGACGAGGGCCAGCGTGAGGAGCACAAACCAGACGGCGGACCACTGCGGCACGTTCAGGCCGAACACGGTGTCCTGGGCCGCTTCGCACAGGCCGTCCGCGCGGAACAGCCAGGGTAGCAGGGTCGCGGTCGGAATCTTGTTGAGCGCCGTCTCCATCGGATCGATGCCGCACGAAAAGCCCGGGTGCGCCAGCACATACAAATGCTTGCCGACGACACCGAGACCGCCCAGCGCGCACAGCAGCGCCAGCCCGGCGCCGGCCTTGATCTTGCCAGCGAAGGCGCCGATCAGGCTGAACAGAGCGATGCCGAGGAACAGATAGCGCTGGATCACGCACAGCGGGCAGGGCAGCATGTCCTTCACGTGCTGCAGATACAGGGCGGCGCCGACCAGGGCGATGCTGACGGCGGCGATGGCGAGCAAGAGATTGCGGGACGAGGGCATGGGTTTCCTGGTTGACGTTATCGGTTAGGTATTTTCAGTCTGGCAACTTAGAACCATCTTAATTCGGGGTCAGAGCATAAATTCGGGGTCAGAGCACATTTTGAAGAAATAGCCTGAAGACTGTTTTCGCCCAACCGGCGCGCTCACATCGGCGGATATCCGGAAGGCCAGCCGTCGTATGGCTGAATTTATGTCGTCAGGACATGGTTCGAAAAAGTGCTCTGACCCCGAATTTTTGCAAAATTATGCTCTGACCCTGAATTTTCTGACCCTGAATTTTAGTCGCCTAGCGCTGCGAGCTGTTCGGCTTGGTGCTCGGCCGACAGGGCGTTGGTCAGCTCGGCCAGGTCGCCGTCCATGATCATGTCCAGCTTGTACAGCGTCAGGTTGATGCGGTGGTCGGTCAGGCGGCCCTGCGGGAAGTTGTAGGTGCGGATGCGCTCGCTGCGGTCGCCCGAGCCGATCAGGCTCTTGCGCGTGGCCGCTTCCTTGCTCTGCTGCTCGCGCAACTGCACGTCCTTGATGCGCGCCGCGAGGACCTTCATCGCCTGCGCCTTGTTCTTGTGCTGGCTGCGGTCGTCCTGGCATTCGACGACGATGCCGGTCGGCAGGTGCGTCAGGCGCACGGCGGAATCGGTCTTGTTGATGTGCTGGCCGCCAGCGCCCGAGGCGCGGAAGGTGTCGATGCGCAGGTCGGCTGGGTTGATCTGCACGTCCTCGACCTCGTCCGCCTCCGGCATCACGGCGACCGTGCAGGCGGAGGTGTGGATGCGGCCCTGGGTCTCCGTCGCCGGCACGCGCTGCACGCGGTGGCCGCCCGATTCGAATTTCAGCTTCGAATACGCGCCCTGGCCGACGATGCGCACGATGACCTCGCGGTAGCCGCCCAGGTCGGACGGCGATTCCGACACCATCTCCACCTGCCAGCGGTTGCGCTCCGCGTAGCGCGTGTACATGCGCAGCAGGTCGCCCGCGAACAGCGCGGATTCGTCGCCGCCCGTGCCGGCGCGGATCTCGAGGAAGATGTTGCGCTCGTCGTTCTCGTCTTTCGGCAGCAGCATCTTCTGCAGCTCGACGTCCAGTTCCGCCATGCGTGCCTTCGCCGCGTCGATCTCGTCCTGGGCGAATTCCTTCATGTCCGGGTCGGACAGCATGTCCTGCGCGGCGGCGATGTCGCCCTGCGCGGTCTGGTACTGGCGATAGACGGCCACGAGCGGGCTCAGTTCGGCATGTTCGCGGTTCAGCTTGCGGAAGCTGTCCATGTTCGCGGTGGCGCCTTCGGACATCAGGAGTTCGTCCAGTTCGACGAGGCGGTTGGCCAGTTGGTCCAGCTTGGCCAGCATGGATGGTTTCATAGTGTTTTTATAGGAAATGACAACGGACAAGCCGCGGGCGCGGCATGCGGTACCGGCGCGGTGCCGGAAGGATAGCAGACCGCTAACGGCGGCCGCGGAACAGCTGGGGCAAGAGGCTCGCGAGGCGGGCGCGCTCGTCGCCCTGGGCGCGGTGCAGGGCCTGTTGCGGGCCGTGCAGGAATTTCGCCGTGAGGCCTTTCGACAGGGCGTCGAGCACCGTGTCGATGTCTTCGCCCTTGGCCAGCAGCTTGCGCGCCCGTTCCAGTTCGGCCAGGCGCATCGATTCGCTCGATTCGTGCAGGTCGCGGATCACGGGCACGACGGCGCGGTCGCCGATCCAGTGCATGAACGATTGCACGCGCGTCTCGATGATGGCCTCGGCCTGGGCGACGGCCGCCTGGCGGCTTTCGACGCCGGTGCGGACCACCTCGGCCAGGTCGTCCACCGTGTACAGGAAGACGTCGTTCAGGCGGCCGACTTCCGGCTCGATGTCGCGCGGGACGGCCAGGTCGACCATGAACATCGGCCGGTGCCGGCGCGCCTTGATGGCGCGTTCGACGAGGCCCTTGCCGATCAGGGGCAGGGTCGATCCGGTCGACGCGATCACGATGTCGAATTGCGGCAGGCGTTCGGACAGGTCGGCGAGACCGATCGCGCTGCCGTTGAAGCGCGCGGCCAGCGCCTCGCCGCGCGCCAGCGTGCGGTTGGCGATCGTGATCGACTTGGGATTGTGGGCGGCGAAGTGCGTGGCGCACAGTTCGATCATCTCGCCGGCGCCGATGAACAGCACGTTCTGCTCGCTGACGCGGTCGAAAATGCGTTCCGACATGCGCACGGCGGCGGCGGCCATGGAGACGCTGTGCGCGCCGATCTCGGTCGTCGTGCGCACTTCCTTGGCCACGGCGAAGCTGCGCTGGAACAGCTGGTGCAGATAGGTGCCCAGGCCGCCCGCCGCGTCGGCGACGCGCACGGCATCCTTCATCTGGCCGAGGATCTGCGCTTCGCCCAGCACCATCGAATCGAGGCCGGAGGCGACGCGGAACGCGTGGCGCACGGCGTCGTGCTGCGGCAGCATGTACAGGTGCGGGCGCAGCTCGGCGAAACTCAGCTGGTGATAGTCGGCGAGGAAGCGCGCGGAGGCGTCGATCGGGTCGGGGGCGCAGCTGGCGGCGTACATCTCGGTGCGGTTGCACGTCGAGAGCAGCGCCGCTTCGTCCTCGCCCCGCGTACCCATTTGCGTATTCACCCGCGCGAACCACCCGCGCGCGGCACGCACCGCATCCCCGAGCTGCTCAGGCGCCAACGCCAGTTGCTCGCGCAGCGAGACCGGTGCGGTGGTGTGATTGAGGCCGACGGCGAGCAGTTGCATGGGTGATCAAAAATTGGGCAGCGCGCCCATTATACCCTTACCGCAGCAGGGTTTCACGCCCCCAGCTTTTCCAGCCGATAGCCGTAGCTGTAGACCGGCACGAGGCGGAATCCGTTCTCCGGACGCAGGCGCAGTTTGTTCCGTACGCGCGACACGTGCGTGTCCATCGTGCGCGACGGCACGGCCGTTTCACGCACCCAGATCGACTCGTGAATATAGGCGCGCGACAGCGGACGGCCGAGGTTGCGGAAAAACAGCAGCGCCAGGTTGAATTCCTTGTGGGTGACGTCGATCTGCTCGCCGTCCATCATCAGGCGTCCCGGGCGGGTTTCGAACACATAGGGACCGAACTGCAGCTGTTCGGCGCCGTTCTGCGACGGGTAGGCGCGGCGCAGCAGGGCTTGCGTGCGCGCGACCAGCTCGCCACGGCGCAGCGGCTTGACGAGGTAGTCGTCGGCGCCGGCCGTGACGCCGGCGACGATGTCGTCTTCCGCAGCGCTGCCGGCAAGAAACATTGTCGGGGTATTCGGTGCCAGTTTTTCCTTGGCGCGGCGCAGGAGTTCCGCTGCGGGCACGTCGGTCACTTGCCAGTCGACGATCAGCAGATCGGTGCTGTCCTTGCGCAACTGCCCCAGCAAGTCTTTGCCGCTGTCGAACGCTTGACAGCTGTGCCCAGCTCCGTTCAGAACTTGGCAGATGAGTTCTGCCTGGGTCGTGTCGTTGTCCAGTACGGATATTCTCATGATGTTCAGGCTGTCTCGGATTGTGGGACTGTAGGACGTCTATGTAGGAACATTCCTACAATGTCACTAAATATATCAGACTTTTAAAAAGCAAAGCTACCGATGCCTCAGATAAATTCACATTTTCGTTGGGTAATTACGTCATAGTCGTGTCAGTTCGACGACACACTCGCGGTTACACTGGTCCTGAATCCTTTGGTTGGGAGCGGATATGTTCAAGAAGCGTAAAGACAAGAGCGAGGAGCCGGCCCTGCTGCCGGTCTCCGGCGACGACATCGAACGGGTGCGCGAACGTTGCCGCGGCATCGTGCGCAAGCGGGCGGCCTTTTCCGCGGGCGTGTCCGTGATTCCGGTGCCGGGCGTGGACGTCGTCGCGGACTTGTCCAGCTTTGCCGTCATGGTGGAAGAGATCAACCGGGCGTTCGGCCTGTCGCCCGAGCAGATCGACCGCCTGCAGCCGCACATGCGCATCGCCGCCTACCAGGCCGTCGCGGCGCTGGGCGGTACGTTGGTGGGCAAAATCGTGACGAAGGAACTCGTCTTGAAACTGTTGCGGAAATCGGGTGCCAAGCTGGCGGCCAAGTCGACGGCGAAGATCGTGCCGCTGGCGGGACAGGTCGCCTCGGCGGTGCTTGGTTTCGCGTTATTCAGGCAGATGGGCTATCAGCACGTGGAGGCGTGCACGCGCGTGGCGCGCGAGGTAGCGGCCGCGCCGGCGTGAATCGGCGCGGCCGGACAACGATTCAGGCGTCCGGCAGGACGACGTTGACGTCGAGCACTTCCAGGTTGCCCTGGCGGTCGAGGGAAATCTTGATGTCCTCGGCGTTGACCTTGGTGTACTTGGAGATCACTTCGATCAGCTCGCGGTGCAGGGCCGGCAGGAAATCCGGGCCGCCGCGGCCGCTGCGTTCGCGGGCGATGATGATCTGCAGCCTTTCCTTGGCCGCTGTCGCGCTTTTCTGATTCTTGGGGAACAGGAATGAGAGCAGAGGCATGTCACTTTGCTCCGAACAGACGCTGCAGGAAACCCGGCTTGTCGTAACTGGTGAAACGCAGCGGGATCTCTTCGCCGAGGAAACGCGACACGACGTCCTGGTAGGCCTGGGCCACGTCCGTGTCCTTGAAGTGGATCGCCGGATTGCCCTGGTTCGACGCGTGCAGCACGGCTTCCGATTCCGGGATGATGCCGAGCAGCGGGATGCGCAGGATTTCCTGCACGTCCTGGAACGACAGCATTTCGTCGTTTTCCACGCGGCGCGGCGAGTAGCGGGTGATCAGCAGGTGTTCCTTGACGGGCTCGCCGCCGCTCTGGGCGCGGCGCGACTTGGCCTGCAGGATGCCGAGGATGCGGTCGGAGTCGCGCACGGACGACACTTCCGGGTTGGTGACGATCAGCGCCTCGTCGGCGAACGTCAGCGCCATCAGGGCGCCGTGCTCGATGCCGGCCGGCGAATCGCAGATGATGTACTCGAAGTCCATCTTGACCAGCTCGTTCAGCACGTTTTCCACGCCTTCCTCGGTCAGCGCGTCCTTGTCGCGCGTTTGCGACGCCGGCAGGATGAACAGGTTGTCGCAGTGCTTGTCCTTGATCAGGGCCTGCGTCAGGCTCGCTTCGCCGTTGATGACGTTGATCAGGTCATACACGACGCGGCGCTCGCATCCCATGATCAGGTCGAGATTGCGCAGCCCGACGTCGAAGTCGATGACGGCCGTCTTGTGGCCGCGCAACGCGAGGCCGCTCGAGAAGCTTGCGCTCGAAGTGGTCTTGCCCACACCGCCCTTGCCGGACGTTACAACGATAATTCTTGCCATGAAAAAATTGTGTCCTTTTAAGTATCTGGTCAGTGCTGATATAGGGGCGCTTTAGCTGCGGGTCGCCGAACCCAGCGATGATATATCGATTCGGTCGCCGACCAAACGGATTTGTGCCGGCTGGCGTGCGACGTCTGCGGGGAAACCTTCGTCGAACGTCCGGTAAACCCCCGCGATCGACACGAGTTCGGGCTGCAACTGCAGCGCGAAGATGCGCGCGCCCGCATTGCCGGACGCACCGGCCAGCGCGCGGCCGTGCAGCGGCGCGTACACGTGGATGCTGCCGTCGGCGATGAGCTCGGCACCGTTGTTCACGACGGCGGTCACGATCAGATCGGTGCCGCGCGCATAGATGCGCTGGCCGGCGCGCACCGGCGTGTCGACGATCATCGCGTGCACCGGGGCCGGTGCCGGCGCGGGGACCGGCGCCGGGGCCGCCGTTTCGGCCGGCGCGGCCGCAGGTTGTTCGCGTTCGCGTCCCGCGCCGGTCGAGAGGCCGCTGGAACCGTCGTCCAGGAACAGGTCGTGGGCGCGGATCACGTCGTGCAGCTTGGCCGGCGCGCCGCGCACGGCGACGGCGTTCAGCCGGTACTTCTTGAGCAGCGCGACGAGCGCCTCCCAATCGATGTGCGCGGCGTCGTCGGCGATGCCGGCGACGTCGATGACGGCGAATTCATCCTCGAAGAAATCGGAGACACCCCCGGTCATCTGCTTGAGCGCGGCGTCGATCGCGATCGGATCGGCCGAGTGCAGGATGGTCGAAATGGCCACGACCGTGGAGATCTTGATTTCGATGGGCAGGGAGCTCGGGCTTTTGGGCATAAATCAATGTGGTTGGCTTAGCCCGTGCATTCTACTGTGAAATTTCGCCCAACGGAAAAGGGTTTTGGCTTGGCTTATACAGCGGGAAACCCATGTTTCCTGAACAAAAAAAATGAACAATAAAAGAGCTCATCATTAAGCAAAATCAATAGAAAGACTGTTTTTTCCGATGAATAAGCTGATAAGATTGATTTTGCTTAAACAAACTTTAAGCGAGGTCACTAATATTGTTGGCTTTCTGTCCAAGCCTGAGCGGAGATTGTGATTCATCAAGCGCACGACGTGGTCGACCTGCCGCGCACACCGGTGGGAACCTCGAAAAACCGTAAGCGAGCGGCCGCAGTTGCGGTTGAGAAGCGCAGCTGTACGAGGAGTACAGCGAGCATCGCAGACCGCAAATGCAACGCGCAGCAGGTTTTTCGAGCTTCGCCGGTGTTAGCCGCATCCCATGCGATCCATGCATGCGGATCCGCCACCGGCCCGTTGCAATCGTTGTGCTGGTTTTCGGATTCTTCCAGGCCTGGCCAGAACAAGGCCGACAGCAGGGCTGTCCACTCATTGAACCCCGGCCGTTGGGGCCGGGATACCGGAGATTGATATGGAAGATGTCGTAATCGTGGCCGCCGGCCGTACTGCAATCGGCAAGTTCGGCGGCACGCTCTCAAAAATTCCGGCTGCCGAGCTAGGCGCCCAGGTCATCAAGCACCTGCTGACGAAGACGGGCATCGATCCGGCCGCCGTCAGCGAAGTCATCATGGGCCAGGTCCTGACGGCCGGCGTGGGCCAGAACCCGGCCCGCCAGGCCGTGATCAAGAGCGGCCTGCCGGACAAAGTGCCGGCCTTCACCCTCAACATGGTGTGCGGCTCCGGCCTGCGCGCCACCCACCTGGCGGCCCAGGCCATCAAGTGCGGCGACGCCTCCATCGTGATCGCCGGCGGCCAGGAAAACATGAGCGCCTCGCCGCACGTGCTGAACGGTTCGCGCGACGGCTTCCGCATGGGCGACGCCAAGCTGACCGACACGATGATCGTCGACGGCCTGTGGGACGTCTACAACCAGTACCACATGGGCGTGACGGCCGAGAACGTCGCGCGCAAGTACGAGATTTCGCGCCAGGAACAGGACGAATTCGCGCTGCAATCGCAGCTGAAGGCGGAAGCGGCCATGAAGGCCGGCAAGTTCAAGGACGAGATCATCCCGGTCGAGATCGTTTCCAAGAAGGGCACCACCGTGTTCGATACCGACGAGTATCCGAAGCACGGCGCCACCCTGGAAGGCCTGACGAGCCTGCGTCCGGCGTTCAATAAAGAGGGCTCCGTCACCGCCGGCAACGCGTCCGGCCTGAACGACGGCGCCGCCGCCGTGATCATGATGTCGGCCTCGAAGGCCAAGGAACTGGGCCTGACCCCGATCGCCCGCATCAAGGCCTATTCGTCGGCCGGCCTGGACCCGGCCATCATGGGCATGGGTCCCGTCGACGCCGCCCGCCAGTGCCTGGAAAAGGCCGGCTGGAAGCACGAAGACGTCGACCTGATGGAAATCAACGAAGCCTTCGCCGCCCAGGCCGTCGCCGTCAACAAGCAGATGGGCTGGGATACGTCGAAGATCAACGTCAACGGCGGCGCGATCGCGCTGGGCCACCCGATCGGCGCCTCGGGCGCACGCGTGCTGGTGACCCTGCTGCACGAAATGATCCGTCGCGACGCCAAGAAGGGCCTGGCCGCCCTGTGCATCGGCGGCGGCATGGGCGTCGCCCTGGCGGTCGAGCGCTGAATCGACAAATCTATTCGAAATAAGTGAAAAACTAGGAGAAGACGATGGCAAGAGTGGCATTAGTGACCGGCGGCATGGGCGGCCTGGGTGAAGCAATCTGCATCAAGCTGGCGGCGCTCGGCTACAAGGTCGTGACGACGTACTCGCCGGGCAGCAAGAAGGCGGAAGGCTGGCTTGCCGCGATGCGCGAACAAGGTCACGACTTCAAGGCCTACGAATGCGACGTGTCCGATTACGACTCGGCCCAGGCCTGCGTGGCCAAGGTCGTGCAGGAAGTCGGCCCGGTCGACGTGCTGGTCAACAACGCCGGTATCACGCGCGATATGACGTTCAAGAAGATGGACAAGGTTAATTGGGACGCGGTCATGAAGACCAATCTCGATTCCGTGTTCAACATGACGAAGCCCGTGGCCGACGGCATGGTCGAGCGCGGCTGGGGCCGCATCATCAACATCTCGTCCGTCAACGGCCAGAAGGGTGCGTTCGGCCAGACCAACTATTCGGCGGCCAAGGCCGGCATCCACGGCTTCACGAAGGCCCTGGCGCTGGAAGTGGCGCGCAAGGGCGTGACCGTGAACACCATCTCGCCGGGCTATATCGGCACCAAGATGGTCACCGACATCCCGGCCGAAGTGCTGGAATCGAAGATCCTGCCGCAGATCCCGATGGGTCGCCTGGGCAAGCCGGAAGAAGTGGCCGGCCTGGTCGCCTACCTGTCTTCGGACGAGGCAGCCTTCGTCACCGGCGCCAACATCGCCATCAACGGCGGCCAGCACATGCAATAAGCGCGGCCGCCCGCCCCGCATCGACACCGCCTCCGGGCGGTGTTTTTTTTGCCAAAATTCGGGGTCAGAGCATTTTTTTCGCAAAATTCGGGGTCAGAGCACTTTTTCGAAACATGGTCAGCGGGAAAGTCTGAAAGCGTAACCTCGTCGATTCGATGCGAAAGCCGCGCGATTGGCACAACACCGTTGCGTCCACGCTCGCCGCGAAAAAGTGCTCTGACCCCGAATTTCGAAAAAAATATGCTCTGACCCCGAATTTGGGGCCCGAATTTGGCTTGCGCGCCGGCGGTGGGGCCATGTGTCGTATGCTCGTGGCGAGGGCCGCCGCCGGGCGTGCGAGGGACTGGGCGATGATCGATACTGAACAAGTGAAGGCCGTGGTGCGCTTGCCGGCGCCGCAGCGCTATGAATATTTCGTCAAGCGGGTGGCCGCCACGGGCGTCGTGTGGGGCCTGTACCGTAACGGCTGGGCGCTGGCGAAGAAGGATGACGGCACGCTCGTGTTCGCGATGTGGCCGGACCGCGCATTCGCCCAGCTGTGCGCCGAATTCGAGTGGGAAGGCTATGAGCCGCACGCGTTTTCGCTGGACGAGCTGCTGGGCGAGCTGCTGCCCCAGCTGCAGCAGGACGGCCTCGTGCCCGGCATCTTCCGCACCCCTGGCTCGAAAGGCGTGATGCCGACGCCGGGCCTGCTGCGCGTGGACCTCGAGGACGAATTGCGCAGCCTCGACGCGTGACGACTCTGCTACGATCATGCGGTCGACGCCAACCGAGAAGGGGACACCATGAACGCATTGCCGCACGGCGCACTCGCCTTGTCCAGCCTGGAAGAACAGATGCTGCAGCCCGGCGTGAAGGGCTTGCCGTTGACGGCGCCGCTGCGCCAGGGCGCCATCGGCGTGCAGGGGTGGAACGTGCTGCATGGCGATACGAGCTATCCCGTCGCGGTATTGAAAACGTCCGCGCTGCGCCATAATCTCGAATGGATGCGCGACTTCTGCGCGCGTCACGGGGTGCGCATCGCGCCGCACGGCAAGACGACGATGTGCCCGCAGCTGTTCGGCGCCCAGCTGGCCAACGGCGCCTGGGGCATCACCCTGGCGAACGCCGTGCAGGTGCGGGTGGCGCACCGCTTCGGCGTGCGCCGCGTGCTCGTCGCGAACCAGCTCGTCGCGCGCAGCGACGTGCGCATGGTGCTGCAACTGCTGCACGAGGATCCTGGCTTCGAATGCGTCGTGCTGGCCGATTCGCTGGCGGGCGTCGCGCGCCTGTCCGAGGAAGTCGACAATCATCCGCTCACGCGGCCCTTGTCGGTGCTCGTCGAGCTGGGCCTGTCGGGCAAGCGCGCCGGCTGCCGCACGCCGGAGGAAGCGTTGACGGTGGCGCGCGCCGTCGAACGGGCGCCGGGCCTCGTGCTGGCCGGCTTCGAAGGCTATGAAGGTTTGCTCGTGTCGGATGACCACGACGCCGACCTGCGCGCCGTGTCCAGCTTCGTCGCGCGCCTGTGCGCGCTCGTGCGCGAGGCCGACGACGAAGGCCTGTTCGGCGCGCGCGAGATCCTCGTGACGGCCGGCGGCTCGTCCTACTTCGACCTCGTCGCGCGCGGCTTCCAGGAACTGCACGGCCTGTCGCTGCCGCTCGTTCCCGTGCTGCGCAGCGGCTGCTACCTGACGAGCGACCACGGCATGTACCAGCGCCACATCGCGGCGCTCGACGCGCGCGAACGCACGGCGCCGGACCACGGATTGCGGCCGGCGCTGGAGATCTGGAGCGTCGTGCTGTCGCGTCCCGAACCGGGCCTCGCGATCCTCACGATGGGCAAGCGCGACGCGTCGCACGACGCCGGCCTGCCGCTGCCGCTGTGGCACCACCATCCCGGCCCGGGCGCCGCGCACGGGCTGCCGGACGGCTGCGAGATCGTCAAGATGAACGACCAGCACGCCTACCTGCAGCTGCCGGAAGGCCCGATCCGCGACATGCTCGCGGTGGGCGACCTGGTCGGCTGCGGCATCTCGCATCCGTGCACGACGTTCGACCGCTGGCCGCTGCTGCTGGCCGTGGACGACGACTACGCCGTGGAATTCGCGCTCAACACTTTCTTCTAGAACGGCCGGGCGGTAGGCTACAATCGGTTGTCGTTTTTTCGCTGACCGATCCGCCATGCCCGCCACCCCGCCGTCGCTGTTCCCGCCCATCCTCCCGAATCGCCACGGCATGCTGGCCGTGGACGACCTGCACACGATTTATTGGGAAGAGGTGGGCAACCCGAACGGCATCCCCGTCGTGTTCCTGCACGGCGGCCCGGGCGCCGGACTGTCGCCGCAGCACCGCCGCTTCTTCGACCCGGCCACGTACCGCGTGATCCTGTTCGACCAGCGCGGCGCCGGCAAGTCGACGCCGCTGGGCGAGTGGCGCAACAACACGACGCAGCTGCTCATCCAGGACATCGAACGCCTGCGCGCGATGTTCGGCATCGAGCGCTGGCTCGTGTTCGGCGGCTCGTGGGGCTCGACCTTGGCGCTGGCCTACGGACAGGCGCATCCGGAGCGCTGCCTGGGCTTCGTCCTGCGCGGGATTTTTCTCTGCACCCCGGCCGAGATCGAATTTTTTCTGTACGGCGTGCAGTGGTTCTATCCGGAGCTGTACGACGATTTCATCGCGCCGATCCCGCTTGACGAGCGCGGCGACCTGCTGGCGGCATACGCGAAGCGCCTGCTGTGCGACGATCCGCAGCAGTACTGGCCCGCCGCGCGCGCGTGGAGCCGCTTCGAGGGCCGCCGCGTGTTCCTGCTGCCGCAGGAAGAGGAACACATGTCCGACACGCTCGACCTGGGCGTGGGCCGGCTCGAATCGCACTACATGGCGCACCGTGGCTTCCTCGAGCCGGACCAGCTGCTGCGCGACGTCGGCCGCATCGCCCACCTGCCGGCCGTGATCGTGCAGGGCCGCTACGACGTGATCTGCCCGCCGCTGTCGGCCTACCGCCTGCACCAGGCCTGGGCCGGGTCGCGTCTGCGCATGATTCCCGACGCCGGTCACGGCGCGCTGGAGGTGGGCATCGCCCGCGCGCTCGTCGCCGCCACGGAACAGTTCAAACGCTACGGCCGCTTCGATTGAAACCAGGCGCGGGACCCAGGCCGCCGCCTGCTACACTGTCCCCAGCTTCTTACAATAACGACAAGCTACCCGCATGAATATCCAGACCAACGACATCGGCCATGTCATCCAGCTGGCGATCGCGCCCGTGTTTTTGCTCACGGGCGTGGCGACCAAGCTGACGGTCCTGATGAACCGCCTGGCGCGCATCATCGACCGTACCCGCGACCTCAAGGTCGAGCTGCGCAAGGGGCCGGATCCGGAGTGCAGCGAGGAGCTCGACGTGCTGTACCAGCGTTGGCGGCTGATCAATTATGCGATCACGTCCAGCACCTGCTGCGGCTTCCTGATCTGCATGATCATCGCCGGCCTGTTCCTCGGCGATACCGCGGACCTGCCGCTGGACCGCTACATCGCCGGCATGTTCGTGATCGCCATGATCGCCCTGATTGCCAGTTTCCTTTTCCTGCTGCGCGAAGTATCCGTCTCGTTCCGCTACATGCACATCCACCGTCACGACGCTCCGGCGCGGCCAGACTAGACTCACGAATCGAGACCATCATGCACGACTATCAACGCCCCCCCACCCTGCACCGCTACGGCCTGCGCGCCGAGCTGGAACTGGCGCTGTCCGCCGGCCAGTTCAAACTCCAGCCGGAAAACGGCTTCCTGACGCTGTCGTTCTCCACCGCCTGGAACCGCAACCTGTTCGACGTCCTCGGCCCGGCCGACAGCTGCCTCGTCATCCACAACACGGAGGAATTCGGCGAGCGCCTGCACCGCGCCGTCCAGCGCACCTTGCCCAACTGGGCCGGCATCGACGGTCCCGTCGAATACGGCGTGCGCTCGCGCCTCGGCCAGGCGTTCACCGGCTCGGCGGGCGACGCCCGCGAAAAGGAGTGGAAATTCGCCTGGCGCTCGCTGGCGCCGCATACGAGCCTGAATCCCGTCACGGTGCGCATCGGCAGCATCGAGCAGTTCGCCGAACTGCGCACGCCGGAGAGTTATCCCGCGTGAGCGATTAGAAGCCCGGCTCCAGGAAATCCCGGTGTAATGCCGGGATTGCCACTCCAGCCGCGCCCATGACCGCTTCGCTCCCCGCCACCGCTTATCCGAACCTGCTGTCTCCCCTCGATCTCGGCTTCACGACGCTGAAGAACCGCGTGATCATGGGCTCCATGCACACGGGCCTCGAAGACCGCTTCTGGAACTACGGCAAACTGGCCGCGTTCTACCGCGAGCGGGCGCGCGGCGGCGCGGGCCTGATCGTCACGGGCGGCATTGCGCCGAATCGCCAGGGCTGGCTGCTGCCGTTCGGCGGCACGCTGAACTTCCGCGGCGACGTGTTCAACCACCGCCGCGTCACGCGCGCCGTGCACGAGGAGGGCGGCAAGATCCTGCTGCAGATCCTGCACGCGGGCCGCTACGGCTACCAGCCGCTCGTCGTCTCCGCCTCCAACGTCAAGTCGCCGATCTCTCCGTTCCGCCCGCGCGCGCTGACGGCGCGCGGCATCGAGTCGACCATCGCATCGTACGTCCGCTGCGCGCGCCTCGCCCGGAAAGCCGGCTACGACGGCGTGGAGGTGATGGGCAGCGAGGGCTACCTGATCAACCAGTTCCTGTGCGCGCGCACGAACCGCCGCGGCGACGCCTGGGGCGGATCGATCGAGAACCGCATGCGCCTGCCGGTGGAGATCGTGCGCCGCATCCGCGCGGCCGTCGGGCGCGACTTCATCGTCATGGTGCGCCATTCCGTGCTGGACCTCGTCGACGGCGGCAACACGTGGGACGAGATCGTGCAGGTGGCGCGGGCGCTGGAAGGCGCCGGCGCCACGATCCTCAACACGGGCTACGGCTGGCACGAGGCGAGAATCCCCACCATCGTCACGTCGGTGCCGCGCGCCGCGTTCGCATCCGTCGCGGCGCGGCTGCGCGCGGCGGTGAACATCCCGGTCGTCGCGTCGAACCGCATCAACATGCCGGCCGACGCCGAGCGCCTGCTGGCCACGGGCGGCGTGGACCTCGTGTCGATGGCGCGGCCGTTCCTGGCCGATCCCGATTGGGTGAACAAGGCCGCGGCGGGACAAGCGGACCGCATCAACACGTGCATCGCCTGCAACCAGGCCTGCCTCGACCACACGTTCGCCAACCAGCGCGCGAGCTGCCTCGTGAACCCGCGCGCCTGTCACGAGACGGAGCTCGTGTACGCGCCCACCGCGCGGCGCAAGCGCATCGCCGTCGTCGGCGCCGGACCGGCGGGCCTGTCCGCGGCGACGGTGGCGGCGCAGCGCGGCCATGCCGTCACCTTGTTCGACGCGGCGGACCGCATCGGCGGCCAGTTCAACGTCGCCATGCGTGTTCCCGGCAAGGAGGAATTCGCGGAGACCATCCGCTATTTCGGCCGCCAACTGGAGTTGACGGGTGTCGAGGTGCGCCTGGGCCAGCGCGTCACGCGCGAGCAACTCGTCGCGGCGGGATACGACGACGTGATCGTGGCGACGGGCGTCGTCATGCGCCATCCCCGCATCGAGGGCATCGCCCATCCGAAAGTCCTGTCCTACCTGGACGTGCTGCGCGACCGGGCGTCGGTCGGCCGCCGGGTGGCGATCGTCGGCGCCGGCGGCATCGGCTTCGACACGGCCGAATACCTGATCCACGACGCTACTGCACCGCGGCCGCAACCGGTCCAGGACTGGGCCGGCGAATGGGGCGTCGATTTCGACGTCGCCACGCCGGGCGGGCTCGTGAAACCGCAAGGCGCGGCGCCGGCGCGCAGCATCTGGCTCCTGCAGCGCAAGACCACGCGACCGGGCGCGGGCCTGGGCAAGACGTCGGGCTGGGTGCACCGCGCGACGCTCGCCCGCAACGGCGTCGTCATGCTGGCGGGCGTGCAGTACGACAGCATCGACGACGCGGGGCTGCACATCACGGTGGGCGGCCAGGCCAAGCTGCTGGAAGTGGACAATGTGGTGATCTGCGCCGGGCAGGAAAGCCTGGCGGAACTGATGCCGCCGGAAGACCAACGGGGCGGGCCGGCGTTCCACAAGATCGGCGGTGCGGCGCTGGCGGCGGAGCTGGATGCGAAGCGGGCGATCCGGGAAGGGGCGGCGCTGGCGGCGCGTCTGTAAGGCGGGCCGCCGATACGGCGTTCGATTTACTGTCCGGCTCCGGTGCTTTTTTTCTTGCTCTTCTTGCTGCGAGAATCCGACCCCGGCTGCGCCGTCTGGTCGCCCTGGCGCGGGGCGTTGATATCGCTTTGCCGGGATCCGGTCGACGATTCCATGCCGCCGTAGCCCGACTGGCGCGACGCGTTCAGGCGGTCTTCCTCACCGCGCGCCTGCATGCGCTGCGCGCTCTGGCGCGCGCTCCAGCCGGCCTGCTGGGCGCCGGCGCCGCCGCGCTGGCTGCCCACGTTCGGATTCTCGAGGCCACCCTGCAGCGACCCGCGGGCGCGCAAGGAGGCACCCAGCTGTTCGATGTTCGCCGACTGGACGTTGGCGCTGCCCGGCGCCACCCAGCCCGGCGCGCGCGGCTGCTGGCTGTCTGCCGCGACGGTGACGGTCTTTTCCTTGGCGATGCCGCGCGAATGCGTGGTGTCCGGTCCCTTTTGTTTCGACATGGTGTCCTCCTGTGAGCTGCGCATGCTGATGCGCTGACAGGAGGATCATGCGCGCGGGGAATCCGCTCTTCCAGAGGAACAGGGAGCGCACCTTTGTAGGACTGGAACTACGGGTAGGGTGGGCGGCCCTCCGCCCACGCGTAACGCTACTTCTTGCGCACGACGACGCAGCCGATCGAATACCCCGCGCCGAACGAGCAGATCACGCCATTGGTGCCGCTGGGCAGATCGTCCTGGTAGGAGTGGAAGGCGATGATCGAACCGGCCGACGACGTGTTCGCGTAGCGGTCGAGGATCACCGGCGCTTCCTCCGGCGTGGCGTCGCGGCCCAGCAGGGTGCGCACGATCAGCTGGTTCATGCTCAGGTTGGCCTGGTGCAGCCAGAAGCGGGCGATGTCCCCGATGTGCAGGCCCGCGCCTTCGACCGTGTCGCGGATCATCGCGGCCGCCATCGGGCACACTTCCTTGAACACCTTGCGGCCCTGCTGGCGGAACAGTTTGTCGGGCTGGCCGATGCCGTCCTCGTCGAAGCGGTTCATGAAGCCGAAGTTGTTGCGGATATTGTTCGAGAACTTCGTCTTGAGTTTCGATTCGAGGATCTCGAACTGATGCGCGCTCGTGGCCGTGTCGGCCGCCTCGATGACCATCGCCGTGCACGCGTCGCCGAAAATAAAATGGCTGTCGCGGTCGCGGAAGTTCAGGTGGGCGCTCGTGATTTCCGGATCCAGCACGAGCACGGCGCGCGCCTGGCCCGTCTGGACGGCGGCGGCCGCGGTCTGGATGGCGAAGGTCGCCGACGAGCAGGCCACGTTCATGTCGAAGCCGAAGCCCTCGATGCCGAGCGCGTCCTGCACCTCGACGGCCATCGCCGGGTAGGCGCGCTGCATATTGCTGGCGGCGACGAGGACCATGTCGATGTCGGCCGGCGTGCGGCCCGCGCGGGCCAGGGCCTGGCGCGCGGCGGCCACGCTGATCTCGGCCTGCAGCGACAGTTCGTCGTCGGCGCGCTCCTTGATGCGCGGCGTCATGCGGGCCGGATCGAGGATGCCGGCCTTTTCCATCACGTAGCGCGACTTGATGCCCGACGCTTTTTCGATGAAGGCGCTGCTGGACGGTTCCAGCGCGGCGAGTTCTCCGGCCGCGATCCGGTCCGCGTGCTCGGCGTTGAACAGTTCGACGTATTGGTTGAAGGCCGTCACCAGCTCATCGTTGGAGATCGAATTCGGTGGCGTGAACAGGCCGGTGCCGCTGATGACGACAGATTTCATGTTTGACTTTCATTTCCAGTAACGGGAGGCAACACTCCCCGAATCAGGCGATTCTACACAATCGCACCGAGGGTGGGAACCGAGGGTCTATTCGACAGGAAGCCCGTCAGTACGGGCCTTGTGCGGAATCAGCGCATCTTCTCGTGCACTTGCTGCGCGAGCGAGGGCGACGACGTGGCGTGCTTCGACAACTGCACCGGCAAGCCCTGCAGATGATGCAGCGCCTGGGTCAATTGAAAATCGTCGGCGCTGCCGAATTCGAGCGGCTTGCGGGTGCGTTCGAGTGCCAGGATGCGCATCTGTTCTTCGATGTCGTCGTGGTTCGTCGCGTCCTCGGGCGCGCGGCTGGTGTCGTTCTTGAGGTGGTGCTGCAGGTCGGCCTCGCGCATGCGCAGGGCGTTCAGGCCGTCGCCGTCGGCGTTCTCGTCGACGGGAATGTCGGGCACGATGCCGCGCGCCTGGATCGAGCGGCCGCTCGGCGTGTAATAGCGCGCCGTCGTCAGTTTGACCGCGGTGTCGCCCGCCAGCGGGCGGATCGTCTGCACGGAACCCTTGCCGAACGTCTGGCTGCCGACGATGAGGGCGCGTTTGTGGTCCTGCAGGGCGCCGGCGACGATTTCGGACGCCGACGCGGAACCCGTGTTCACCAGCACGACCATCGGAATGGTCTTGCACAGGTCCGGCACCTTGTCGAGCGGATCGTTGCCGCGGCTGAGCAGGTAGTAGTCGGGGTTGCCGTAGAACCGGGCCTTCGAATCTTCCAGCTGGCCGTTTGTCGACACGATCTCGGCATTCCTGGGCAGGAACGCGGCCGCCACGCCGATCGCGCCCTGCAGCAGGCCGCCCGGGTCGTTGCGCAGGTCGAGCACGAGGCCCTTCAGGTCCGGCTCCGCGCGCGCCAGCTCGGCCAGTTTGTTGGCGAGATCCTCGACGGTCGGCTCCTGGAATTGCGAGATGCGCACCCAGGCGTAGCCGGGCGCGACGATCTTGCCCTTGACGCTTTTCTGTACGATCTCGTCGCGCACGATCGTGAACGTCAGCGGCGCGGGCGCATTCTTGCGCAGCACGGTGAGGACGACCTTCGTATGCGGCTCGCCGCGCATGCGCTTGATGGCCTCGTCCAGGTCCATGTCCGTCACGAGCGCGCCGTCGATGTGCGTGATCAGGTCGCCGGCCTGGATGCCGGCACGGGCGGCCGGCGCGTCCTCGATCGGGGTGACGATGCGGACATAGCCTTCCTCGCTCTGGTTGATCTCGATGCCCAGGCCGACGAATTTCCCTTCCGTGCCCTCGCGCAGCTCGCGGTAGGCCTTGCGGTCCAGGTAGGCCGAGTGCGGGTCGAGCGCGTCCACCATGCCGGCGATGGCTTGCGTGATGAGCTTGCGGTCCCCGACGGGCTCGACGTAGTCGGCCTTGATCGTGTTGTAGGCGTGGGCCAGCTGGCGCAGGCCGTCGACGGGCATGCCGTCCACCGGCTTGTTGGCCAGGGCGGAGTATTGCATCGTGACGCCGACCCCGAGGATCACACCGAGCGTGATGAGGGCGACGTTCTTGAAGCTGGAGCGCATGGGCGATGGAACGAATGGAGACTGCGGTCCAGTATAACCGTCCCGCAGCCCGGGTGTGGCACCCGGACCGCGAGAACGCCGTCAGGCGACGGCGCGGCGGCCGGCCGGCAAGCTGCCGCGGCTGTTGATGATGCGCGAAAACAACGTCAATTGGCCATTGGTCGTGTCGTCCCAGCTGAAACCTTCGGCATAGCGGCGGGTGGCGGCGTGGTCCGGGTCGTTGCGGCGCAGTGCCGTCAGCGCCTCCGCGATGCCCTTGGCCGTGCGCTCCTTCATCAGCACGCCGGCCTCCGGCGCGGCCACGACTTCCGGCGTGCCCCAGACGTTGGACGCGACGACCGGCGTGCCGCAAGCCATCGATTCCAGCAAGACATTGGCCCAGCCTTCGCGGCTGGAGGCGAGGATCATCGCGTCGGCCGCGTTGTAGTAATGCTTGAGCTCGGTCTGGGGGACGGCGCCGAGGAAAGACACGCGATCGGCCACGCCCAGGCTGGCGGCCAGCGCTTCCAGCTTCTTGCGCTCCGGACCGATGCCGGCGATCAGCAGTTTTACGTCGGGCAACATCGGCAGCGCGCCGATGGTGAGATCGTGCGCCTTGCGCGGGTCCAGCACACCGACGGAAATGACCGTAAATCCGTCCATGCCCAGCCGGGCACGCGCGGCGGCCCGGTCCATGGGTACGAAACGCTGCAGGTCGACGCCGTTGCGCAGCGCGACGATGCGCTCGCCGGGAATGCCGAGGCCGATCATCTCCTCGCGCAGCGCCTGGCAGACGGTGATCATGCCGGCGGCGTTGTTTGCCGCCCACATGAGTTGCTTTCTCGGCAGCGCGAACTGCGGAATCAGGTTAATGTCGGTGCCACGGGCCGTGATCACGACGGGCTTGTTGAAATACTTGCCCAGCATCACTGCGGCGACGCCGTCCGGATAAAAGTAGTGCGCGTCGATGACGTCGAAGTCATAGCCTTCGTCGATGATGCGGCCGATCTCTTTCTTGCAGGCCTGGGCCATCAGCCACGGTGCCGCCGTCATCCCGACCTTGGGAATGACGAGGTAGCGGGGGTGCGTGACCTCGATGTCGTAGCGGGTTTCCGCGGCCGGCACCTTGGAGAAGGCCGCGTAGTCGCCGAAGCGCGGGTGCTGGGACGGGAACCAGGGCACGGGCGCGACGACTTTCGATTCGACCTGTCCGCTGGCGAGCAGGTAGCGCAGGCGGGTCTCGACAAAGATGCCGTGGCTGGGTTTGACCGTGTTCGGGAACAGGGAACTGAATGTAAGGAGCTTCATCGACGATCTTCGCTGGGCGGAAGGAGGGCAGAGCCTACCACCTATTATGTAATGGTTTGCAATTTCTGGCGAAACGTGCGGTAGTTTAATAGCAAAAAAGCAAACGTGTAGCGTGCTCGTCAGAAATCTATGATAAATTCGTCTAGTTTTTAGCCCGGCGGTAAGGCCACCGGCCCATTCCCTCATGTGGCGAACCGGCATGCAGCGCGGGCGTCTCATTGTCCAACACCTCAATCTGTAGAAATCATGAAAATTTCAGTTATCGGGACTGGTTACGTCGGACTGGTGTCTGGCGCTTGCTTCGCCGACGTCGGCAACACCGTGCTGTGCCTGGATGTCGACACGCGCAAGATCACGATGTTGAAGGACGGGATCATCCCGATCCATGAACCGGGCCTGGACAACCTCGTCCAGCGCAACGCCGCCGCCGGCCGCCTGCTGTTCTCGTCGAACTACGACGATGCCGTCAGCCACGCCGACATCATCTTCCTGGCCGTCGGCACGCCGCCGGACGAGGACGGCAGCGCCGACCTGACCCACATCCTGTCGGCCGCGCGCAGCATCGGCGAGCGCCTGACGAAGCCGGCCGTGATCGTCGACAAGTCGACCGTGCCTGTCGGCACCGCTGAAAAGGTCAAGCGCGCGATCGCGGGCGAGCTCGAAAAGCGCGGCGTCAACGTGGCGTTCCACGTCGTCAGCAATCCCGAATTCCTGAAGGAAGGCGCCGCGATCGACGACTTCATGAAGCCGGACCGCATCGTGGTCGGCTTCGACGACTTTGAGGCGGGCAAGCAGATGCGCCAGCTGTACGCGCCGTTCAGCCGCAACCACGAGAAATTCGTCGAGATGGACATCCGCAGCGCCGAGCTGACGAAGTACGCGGCGAACGCCATGCTGGCCACCCGCATCAGCTTCATGAACGAGCTGGCGAACCTGTCCGAACTGCTGGGCGCCGACATCGAGGCCGTGCGCCTGGGCATCGGCATGGACCCGCGCATCGGCCCGGACTTCCTGTACGCAGGCATGGGCTATGGCGGTTCCTGCTTCCCGAAAGACGTCAAGGCGCTGATCAAGACGGCGTCCGACCACAAGCAGCAGCTGCACCTGCTGACCGCGACCGAGACCGTCAACGACGCGCAGAAGAACGTGCTGTACACGAAGCTGGTGCGCTTCTTCGGCGGCGCGGACAAGCTGAAGGGCAAGACGATCGCCCTGTGGGGCCTGTCGTTCAAGCCGAACACGGACGACATGCGCGAAGCGCCGAGCCGCATCCTGATCAAGTCGCTGTTCGACGCGGGCGCCAACGTGGTCGCGTACGACCCCGTCGCCAGCACGGAAGCGCAACGTGTCCTGGTGGCAGAACACGGCGAAGCGCTGTGCAACACCCGCCTGCGCATCGTCCCGTCGGCCCGCGAAGCCGCCGAAGGCGCGGACGTGCTCGTGCTGGTCACGGAATGGAAGGAATTCCGCGCGCCGGACCTGCCGTTCCTGGCCGAGACCCTGAAACTGAAGGCCGTGTTCGACGGCCGCAACATCTATGATCCGGAAGCCTTCAGCGCCGCCGGCCTCGTCTACGAAGGCATCGGCCGCCGCTCCGGGAAAGCCGCCCAATGACGGCAGCGAGCAATAAAGGCACGGTCCTCGTCACCGGCGCCGCCGGCTTCATCGGCAGCGCGGTGGCGGTGCGCCTGACCGCCATGGGGTACACCGTTGTCGGCTGCGACAATTTCAACGATTACTACGACCCGGCGCTCAAGCACCACCGCGTCGAAGCTTTGTTGAAGCCGGCCGGCGTGCCGTGCGAGACCGTCGAGCTGAGCGACGGCGAGCAGGTGGCCGCGCTGTTCGACCGTGTCAAGCCGGCGCTCGTCGTGCACCTGGCCGCCCAGGCCGGCGTACGCTATTCGCTGAAGAACCCGGCCGCCTACGTGCAGGCGAACCTCGTCGCGTTCGGCCACATGCTGGAAGCCTGCCGCAACCACAAGGTGGAACACCTGCTGTATGCCAGCAGCAGCAGTGTCTACGGCGCCAACGCCAAGACGCCGTTCAGCGAGGACGACGTGACGGACGCGCCGGTGTCGCTGTACGCCGCGACGAAGAAGTCGAACGAGCTGATGGCCCATTCGTACAGCCACCTGTACGGCATCCCGACGACCGGCCTGCGCTTCTTCACGGTGTACGGACCGTGGGGCCGGCCGGACATGGCGTATTTCAGCTTCGCGCGCAAGATGCTCGCGGGCGAGCCGATCCCCGTGTTCGCCGAGGGCAAGCTGTACCGCGACTTCACCTATATCGACGACATCGTCGAAGGTGTCGTGCGGTTGCTGTTCAAGCCGACCACGCCGGAAGGAAAGCCGCCGCACGCCATCTTCAACATCGGCAACCAGACGCCGGTGCAGGTGCTGGATTTCATCCGTACGCTGGAGGGCGCGTTCGACGTCAAGGCGCAGCTGGATTTCCAGCCGATGCAGCCGGGCGACGTGCCGGCCACGCATGCCGATACGAGCAAGCTGCAGGCCTGGGTGGGTTACAAGCCCACGACGTCACTGGAGGCGGGCTTGCGTGAATTTGCGCAGTGGTATAATCGGGCGATACGTGAAAATGTTTCCTACCTGAAATGAAAAAAGTCCTCATCCTCGGCGTCAATGGTTTTATCGGCCACCATCTCTCCAAACGCATCCTGGAGACGACCGATTGGGAAGTGTATGGCATGGACATGAGCTCCGATCGGATCCAGGATCTGCTCGCTAATCCAGTAACTAAGCCGCGCATGCACTTCTTCGAAGGCGACATCACCATCAACAAGGAGTGGGTCGAATACCACGTCAAGAAGTGCGACGTGATCCTCCCGCTGGTGGCGATCGCGACGCCGTCGACCTATGTGAAGGAGCCGCTGCGCGTCTTCGAACTGGACTTCGAGGCGAACCTGCCGATCGTCCGTTCGGCCGCCAAGTACAAGAAGCACCTGATCTTCCCGTCGACGTCGGAAGTCTACGGCATGAGCCACGACGCCGAATTCGACCCGGAGAACTCGGAACTGGTCTACGGTCCGATCAACAAGCCGCGCTGGATCTACGCCTGCGCCAAGCAGCTGATGGACCGCGTGATCTGGGGCTACGGCATGGAAGGCCTGAACTTCACGCTGTTCCGTCCGTTCAACTGGATCGGCGCCGGCCTGGATTCGATCCACACGCCGAAAGAGGGTTCCTCGCGCGTGCTGACCCAGTTCCTGGGCCACATCGTGCGCGGCGAACCGATCCAGCTGGTCGACGGCGGCCAGCAGAAGCGTTCGTTCACCTATGTCGACGACGGCATCTCGGCGCTCATGAAGATCATCGAGAACAAGGACGGCCGTGCCACCGGCAAGATCTTCAACGTCGGCAACCCGACCAATAACTACTCGATCCGCGAACTGGCCGGCATGATGCTGGACCTGGCCGCCGAGTATCCGGAATACCGCGACACGGCCAAGCGGGTGAAACTGGTCGAAACGAGCTCGGGCGCCTACTACGGCACCGGCTACCAGGACGTGCAGAACCGCGTGCCGAAGATCGAGAACACGGTCTCGGAACTGGGCTGGAAGCCGGAAGTCTCGATGCGCGACGCCCTCGTCAAGATCTTCGATTCGTACAAGGACAAGCTGGGCGACGCGGAGCAGCTCAATACCTGATCCGGTGCGCTGTCCATGTAAAGACAAAGGCTGCTTCGGCAGCCTTTGTCTTTTGCGCTGTCCGGGATGCGTCCATACAAACTCCCGGTTCCTGTAAATCCGTGTATCCCCCAACAAACAGCGCGTAAGCATTTGTAAAGTGCCCGGACAGGGTGGGGAGAGGGGCATATAGTTCTCATCAGTTTTTCTCTCTCTCCACTCTTGAAGTGGTCTTTGCCCACGGTTCCCCCACCGTGGGCTTTTTTATGCCTGGAGCTTGAAGATGACCCCGTCCCGGTTTGCCCGTGTCCTCCTGTGCGCGTTCGCCATCGGCAGCGCCGCCCCGTCGTTCGCCGTTCCCTTGATGGACTTGCGGGTCGACGACTTGCTGTTCATGTCCGCCGACGTCAAGAAATCCCTGAACCTCACGCCCAACCAGCAGACGCTGTGGAACCAGATGGAAGGCCGCTCGCGCTCCATCCTGCGCGAGCGCCTGCGCCGCCGCGAGGCGCTGCAGGAACAGGCCAAGGCGCTGCTGGCCAAACCGGACGTCGAATTGCGCGACCTGAACCGGGCCGTCGAGGCGGAAAGCGCGGCGACGAACGCCGAGGACAAGCAATTGCGCGAAGCGTGGCTGGAAGTGAACGACGCGCTCGACGACAAGCAGCGGGTCCAGGTGGCGACCTTCGTCGGCGAACAATTGATGCGCGTGGTGCCGGACGGGCATCCGGGCGGCGAGCGCGGCGGGGAACGTGGTGGCGAACGCGGCAACAGACGCATGGGCGGCCACGGCCGCGGCGGCATGGGCGGCATGGGCGGACCCGGCGGCGCGTCGATCAATTTCGGCGGCTGAACGGCCCGGGCATGCATACCATGTATCGTTAAGTAAAAAACGCCCTAAACCTGCATCCTGGCCATTCTTCCCCGCTAGAATTGGTTTGATCCAGGCAGCAATGCAGCTGCTGCCGCCTTCTTCAGTTACCAACTTCTTCACGCGCTGCGACACAAGATGTCGCAGATGCCCAACCGGCCCGGATTCGGCAAGCCGGGCCGTGTTACATTCGCCGATGGCCACAAGCCGCTTTTACCCGCATCACCAAGGACTTCCGTGAAACGAAACCTTCTCAGCACCCTGACCCTGTCCATGCTGGCCGCCTGCGCATCCGCGGGCGCCGCGACGACGGACCGTTCCGGCATCGACACGCAATACATCGACCCGAACGTGCGCGCGCAGGACGATTTCTTCGCTTACCTGAACGGCAAATGGCTGAAGGCGACCGAGATTCCCGCGGACCGGTCGAGCTGGGGCACTTTCATGAAGCTGCGCGAGGACACGCAGCCGCAACTCCTCGGCATCATTGACGCCGTCCGGCAGGACCCGCACAAGAAGCCGGGCACCGACGCGCAGAAGATCGCCGACTTGTACGCCAGCTTCATGGACGAGCACAGGCTCGAGACGCTGGGCTACAAGCCGCTGACCGGCGAGCTTGCCCGCATCCGCACGCTGAAGGACAAGAAGGGCGTGCCGGACCTGATCGCGCACCTGGCCAGGATCGGCGTCGCCACCCCGTACGGCATCGGCGTGGCGCAGGACGCCAAGGCGTCGACGAAGTACGCCGCCTACGTCCGCCAGGGTGGCCTCGGCATGCCGGACCGCGACTACTACCTGAAGCTCGATGACGCCAGGATGGCGGCCACCAGGGCGAAGTACGAGCGGCACGTGGCTAACATCCTTGCGCTGGCCGGCGACAAGGACGCGCAAGCGAAGGCGCAAGCCATCGTCGCGTTCGAGACCGCGCTGGCCAAGGCGCAGTGGACGAAGGTCGAACTGCGCGACCCGAACAAGAGCTACAACAAGATGGACGTGGCCCAGTTGACCGCGCTGACGCCGGGCTACGACTGGAAGACGGCGCTGGGCGCCGCCGGCGTGGGCAACAAGGTCGGCTACGTGATCGTCGGCCAGCCGAGCTATCTGCAAGCGTTCGACAAGGTCCTCGCGGACACCGACCTTGAAACCGTCAAGGCCTATTTCCAGTGGCAGCTGCTGCACGAGTACGCGCCCTACCTGTCGCAGGCCTTCGTCGACGAAGATTTCGACTTCTACGGCAGGACGCTGACCGGCGTGGACGTCAACCGTCCGCGCTGGAAGCGCGGCGTGGCCGTCGTCGAAGGGGCGCTGGGCGAGGCGCTGGGCCGCGAATACGTGGCCAAGTACTTCCCGCCGGAGCGCAAGGCGCGCATGGAGGAACTGGTCAAGAACGTGCTGGCCGCCTACCGCGAATCGATCGACCACCTCGACTGGATGGGGCCCGACACCAGGAAGGAAGCCCAGGCCAAGCTGGCCAAGTTCACGCCCAAGATCGGCTACCCGAACAAGTGGCGCGATTATGCGCGCCTGGCGATCAAGCAGGACGACCTGGTCGGCAATGTCGAACGCGCCGCGATCTTTGCCTACAACCGCAACGTCGACAAGCTGGGCAAGCCGATCGACCGCGAAGAGTGGGGCATGACGCCGCAGACGGTGAACGCCTACTACAACTCGCGCATGAACGAGATCGTGTTCCCGGCCGCGATCCTGCAGCCGCCGTTCTTCGACGCGCAAGCCGACGACGCCGTGAACTACGGCGCGATCGGCGCCGTGATCGGCCACGAAATCGGCCACGGCTTCGACGACAAAGGCAGCCAGTCCGACGGCGACGGCAACCTGCGCAACTGGTGGACCGCCGAGGACCGGGCCCGCTTCAAGGCCAAGACCGACATGCTGGTCAAGCAGTACGACGCGTTCGAACCGATCCCGGGCTACCACGTCAACGGCGCCCTCACGCTGGGCGAGAACATCGGCGACAACGCCGGCCTGGCCATCGCCTACAAGGCCTATAAAATCTCGCTGAAGGGCGAGCAAGCACCCGTGATCGACGGCCTCACCGGCGACCAGCGCTTCTTCATGGGCTTCGGCCAGGTGTGGCGCTCGAAGATGCGCGAGGCCCAGCAGGTCGTGCAGGTCAAGACCGACCCGCACTCGCCGGGACGGTTCCGCGCCAACGGCACGCTGCGCAACCAGGCCGCCTTCTACGAGGTGTTCGGCGTCAAGGAAGGCGACAAAATGTACCTGCCGCCGGAGCAGCGCGTCACGATCTGGTAACAAAAAACCATCGCCATCAGCGATAATCGGGGACGGCGGTACCACCGCCGGCCCCACCCATCCCACCCATAACAACCCGAGGGAGATGAAGAGATGAAGAAGCACTATCTGTTGAGCGCCTTGACCCTGGCGCTGTTTGCCAACGCCGGCCATGCGGCGGAAGGCGCCGCCGCCAAGAACACGGCGATCAAGAAGGGCCACACGCTGGCCGCCGGCATCGCCACCGAATACATCGATCCGTCCGTGCGCCCGCAGGACGATTTTTATGACTACCTGAACGGCAAGTGGATGAAGACGGTCGAGATCCCGGCCGACAAATCGAGCTGGGGCTCGTTCGCCAAGCTGCGCGACGACACGCTGCCGCAGCTGCGCGGCATCATCGAGAAATCCGCCGCGGGCAAGCCGGCCAAGGGCACGGACGCCCAGCGCATCGGCGATTACTACGCCAGCTTCATGGACGAAGCGAAGCTGGAGCAGCTGGGCATCACGCCGCTCAACGGCGAACTGGCGAAAATCGCCGCGCTGAAGGACAAGTCCGAGCTGCCCGCGCTGCTGGCGCACCTGGCCAGGATCGGCGTGAACGTGCCGTACGACTTCGGCATCCACCAGGACAACAAGGACTCGACCAAGTACGTCGCCGACATCTACCAGAGCGGCCTGGGCATGCCCGACCGCGATTATTACCTGAAGGCGGACGACGCCAAGCTGGCCGACGCGAAAGCCAAGTACCTGACCCACGTCGAGAAGGTCCTGGCCATGGCCGGCGACAAGAACGCCGGCGCGGACGCGAAAGCCATCGTCGACTTCGAGACGGAGATCGCCAAGGTGCAGTGGACCAAGGTCGAACTGCGCGATCCGGTCAAGGCCTACAACAAGGTGGCGCTGGCCGACATGGCCAAGGTCGCCCCGGACTACGACTGGAGCAGCTACCTGCAGGCCACCGGCATCGCCGGCAAGACGACCTATGTGATCGTCAGCCAGCCGACCTACCTGAAGGGCTTCGCCGAGATCTCCAACAAGACCCCGCTGGACACCTGGAAGGCCTACCTGACGATGCACCTGGTGGACGCCTACGCGAACTACCTGAACAAGGCCTTCGTCGACGAACGCTTCGATTTCTACGGCAAGACCCTGTCGGGCGTGAAGGAGATGGAACCGCGCTGGAAGCGCGGCGTGGGCGCGATCGAGCGTTCGCAGGGCGAGGCGTTGGGCAAGCTGTACGTCGCCCAGTACTTCCCGCCGGAGCGCAAGGCGCGCATGGAAGCGCTGGTCAAGAACCTGCTGGCCGCCTACAAGCAGAGCATCGACAAGCTGGATTGGATGTCGCCGGCCACCAAGAAGGAAGCCCAGGCCAAGCTGGCCAAGTTCACGCCGAAGATCGGCTATCCGAACAAGTGGAAGGATTACTCGGCCCTCGTCGTCAAGCGTGACGACCTGGTGGGCAACGTGATGCGTTCGCGCGACGTCGAGTACAACCGCGAGCTGAATAAACTCGGCAAGCCGATCGACCGCGAAGAGTGGGGCATGACGCCGCAGACCATCAACGCGTACTACAACCCGGAGATGAACGAGATCGTGTTCCCGGCCGCGATCCTGCAGCCGCCGTTCTTCGACGCGAAGGCGGACGACGCGGTCAACTACGGCGGCATCGGCGCCGTGATCGGCCACGAAATCAGCCACGGCTTCGACGACCAGGGCGCCCAGTACGACGGCGACGGCAACCTGCGCGACTGGTGGACGGCTGAGGACCACAAGAACTTCAAGGCCAAGACGCAGATGCTGGTCAACCAGTACAACCAGTTCGAGCCGCTCCCGGGCTACCACGTGAACGGCGAACTGACGCTGGGCGAGAACATCGCCGACAACTCGGGTCTCGCCATCGCCTACAAGGCCTACAAGATCTCCCTGAAGGGCAAGAAGGCCCCCGTGATCGACGGCCTGACGGGCGAGCAGCGCCTGTACATGGGCTGGGCGCAGGTGTGGCGCATGAAGATGCGCGAGCAGCAGCAGATCGTCCAGGTGAAGGTCGACCCGCACTCGCCGGGCCAGTTCCGCGCCAACGGCACGCTGCGCAACCAGCCGGGCTTCTACGACGCCTTCAAGGTCAAGCAGGGCGACAAGATGTACCTGGCGCCGCAGGACCGCGTGATCATCTGGTAAGCGCCGGGTCGTCAACAAAAAAAGGCCGCGAAATTCGCGGCCTTTTTTGTCGGCGCCGTCGGACGGCGCCGGGGCGGGGCGATTACTGCGTCACGCTCGAGTACCAGCACGACTTCACGTAGCCGTGCGCCGGATCGCCGAACGTGGCGTTGTTGCAGGCGACCGGACCGGTCAGCACTTTCGACGTGTAGACCGTGCTGGTGCCGTAGCGGACTTCGCGCTTGCCGCTGTACGAGCAGGTGCCGTTTTCTTTCGCGCACAGCGTCCACGTCGGCGTCGTGGTCGTGGTGGTCGTGGTCGCCGTCGTGGCCGCTTCGTACGCGCCGATGTCGAGCAGGCCGACCACCGGACGCGCATCGCCCGAAGCGACGGACTTGTATTGCGCGACCGGCGTCAGGGACACGCCCGCGGCCGACGTGCCCGGCGTGGACGCGGTATTGATCATCAGCGAACCGGTCGGATGCAGGTCGTACGCGGCGCGGTTGACGAAGCTCGGCGCGGCGGCGCGATAGTTGGTCTTGTCGATGGTCGTCGACTGGGTGCTGAACGTGCCCACGCCGCCGAAGATATTGTTCTGGGCGAGGGCCGCGGTCGGCACCTTGCCGCTGACGAACAGGAACGTACCGCCGCTGCCCATATCGTTCAGGAACGTGTTGTTGACGACGTACAGGTTGCTGCCGGTGTTGGTCGCGCCTTCTTCGCCGTAGGCCAGCATGGTGGAGTTCGAATTCGACGCCGGCTGCTGGATGACGTTGCCGATCACGTAGGACATGCCGGCGTTCGGCAGGTCGATCTCGAACGACGGCTTGCCGGCGGCGGTGCTGCCCGTTTCGCCCGGGTTCAGGCTCGAGAAGCGGCTGTACGCGATCATATTGGTGTTCGCGCGCGATTTCAGGTTGTGGCCGACGTTGGCGTCGTGCGAGAAGCTGTAGCGGAACGTCAGGCTTTTCACGTGGCCGATGTACAGGTTGTGCGACTGGCCGTCGCCGGCGCCGTTGTGGCCGAACTCGCTGTACTCGATCAGGATGTCGCTGTTCGTGTTGGCATTGGCCAGGATACCGTTCTGGTTATCGTGGATGAACGCGTTACGCAGCGTGAAATTGGTGGCTTCGAGGCGGAAGGCTGCGCCGTTCGCGTCGGGCACCTTCGCGCCAACCATTTCGACGTTGTCGACCGTCAGGTTGTTGCCGTCGACGACCCACGTGCCCTTGCCGCCGGCGTTCTTGCCCGCAGCGTCGATTTTCGGACGGCCGTTGACGCCGCGGATGGTGAGATTGTTGCGGTTGATGTAGCAGACGTCGCCGCTGTAGGTGGTGTTACCGGTGATTTCGATGACGTCGCCATCGTGGGCGGCAGCGATGGCCGCGCACGGTTTTGCATAGGTCTTGCCCGGACCGACCGACAGCGTGGCTGCGGAAGCCGTCGCCGCACCTGCGAATGCCAGCAGAACGGTAGCGGTCAGACGCGATGCGGAAAATTGGGTGTTGCGCGATGCGATTTGACGCAGTTGTTGCATGTCGATGTCCTCGTAAGCAAGTTCTTGTCAGCAGTTGTTCCTGCTGGAAAGTTGCAGAATACGAGTTTTGAGATCGACGCTTTGTAACGAAGTGTAACCGAAAATAACTAAAGAGCAATCCTGAAAAGAGGCTAATGAATGTTCCTTTTAGCGTTATTTAGTAGAGCTAAAGAACATTTACTGGTCAGTCTTTCTAGCCATGGCGGCAAGAAAAAACAGTCCAGATCCTTACTTTCCCTATGGAATGTAATTTCCGGTGGCAAATTTACCGACAGAGCCAGACTGACAATATGCATATCTGTTCGGTAAGTGCCGAGATCCCGGTCATTGTCGAAATGACTTCGAAAATAATTTTCGAAATCAAGCCGATGTTGCGTGAACGCCGCATTTTATTTGTGAAAAAGGAGTGATGGCGTTCAACATCTGCCGTGAATTTACAGAAAAAGTTCAGGCATGGAAACTATTTTCGGAAAAAGCGTTGTTTTCGCGGTAATTGCAGGCAGCTAAGCCGTATTTCGGACGCCGCAAAAAGAAAAACGCGGCACGAGGCCGCGTTCTGCAAGCGGGGCGGAGCCCCGGTCAGTCCATTACTGGTAGCTGCACGACTTGACCTGGCGGTAAGCCGGATCGCCACCGAACGCCGTGTTCGTGCATGCGATCGAGCCGGTGACGGTCTTGCTCGTGTAGTAGCCGTTGGCGCCGTAGCGGACCAGGTGCGTGCCCGAGAACGAGCAGACGCCGCCTTCGGTCGCGCAGCCTGTCCAGCCGTCGCTCGTTGCGGTGGCCGTCGTGCCGCTCGTGCTCGAGGTCGCGACCAGGTCGCTGGAGTAGCTGCAAGTCTTGAGCTGGCCGTGTGCCGGATCGCCGAACACGGTGTTCGAGCAGACGACGGAGCCGGTGAAGGTCTTGGTCACGAACGAGGTGCCGGCGCCGTAGCGGACTACGCGGGTGCCGGTGAACGTGCAGGTGCCGCCTTCGCCGGCGCAGGCGATCCACGACGACGACGATGCCGTGACCGTGGGTGCCGTCGCGGTCGAGCTCGAGTAGCTGCAGGTCTTGGCCACGCCGTGGATCGGATCGCCGAACACGGTGGACGTGCACGGCGTCGCGCTGGTGATGATTTTCGACGTATAGATGCCGTTGGCGCCGAAGCGGACTTCACGGGTGCCGCTGAACGAGCAGGTGGCGCCTTCGGCGGCGCAAGTCGTCCAGGTGACCGTGGCCGCATTCGCAAGGTCTCCGGTCGCTTCATAGGCGCCGATGTCGAGCTGATTGGCCACCGGACGGGCTTCGCCGTAAGCGGTCGCTTTATATTGAGCGACCGGCAGCAGCGACACGCCCGAGGCGGACTTGCCCGGATCCGTGGCGGCATTGATCACGAGCGCGCTGGCGGTCGGATGCAGGTCCCAGTTGGCGCGGTCGACGAAGCCCGGCGCGACGGAACGGTAGTTGCTCTTCTGGATGGCGCTGGCCTGCGTGGTGAGCGTACCGATGCCGCTGAAGATATTGTTCTGGATCAGTGCCGGGGTCGGCACCTTGCCGCTGACGAACACGAACGTACCGTCGCCGTAGTCGTTCAGGAACGTGTTGTTGACGACGTACAGGTCGCTGCCGATATTGGTCGCGCCTTCTTCGCCATAGGCGACGATGGTCGGATTCTGGTTGGCCGCCGGCTGTTCGATGACGTTGCCGATGATGTAGGACGTGCCGGCGTTCGGCAGGTCGATCTCGTACGACGGCTGGCCGCTGGCCGTGCTGCCGGTCTGGCCCGCCGGCGTGCTCGAGAAGCGGCTGTACGCGATCATGTTCGTATCGGCACGCGACTTGAGGTCGTGGCCGACGTTGGCGTCGTGCGTGTAGCTGTAGCGGAACGTCAGGCTCTTCACGTGGCCGATGTACAGATTGTGCGTCTGGCCGTCGCCGCGGCCGTTGTGGCCGAACTCGCTGTACTCGATCAGGATGTTGCTGTTCGTATTGGCATTGGCCAGGATGCCGTTCTCGTTATCGTGCAGGAACGCGTTACGCAAGGTGAAATCGGTGCCCTGCAGACGGAAGGCCGCGCCGTTGCCGTCCATGACTTTAGCGCCGTACATTTCGACGTTGTCGACGGTGAGGTTGTTGCCGTTGACGACCCAGATACCTTTGTCGTTGGCGCTCTTGCCGGCCGCATCGATCTTCGGACGGCCGTTGACGCCGCGGATCGTCAGGTTGTTGCGGTTGATGCTGCAGACGTCGCCGCTGTAGGTGGTGTTACCGGTGATTTCGATGACGTCGCCGTCCTGGGCCACCGCGATGGCCGCGCAGGGTTTGGCGTAAGTTTTTCCCGGGCCGACCGACAGCGTGGCTGCGGAAGCGGAGGTCACACCTGCGAAGGCCATCAGAACGGTGGCAGCCAGGAGTGAATGGGGACGCAGAGTGTGCATGGGATTCCTCGTAAAGTTTCTGTGCGGGAAGTAATTCCCACGGGCAATACGGAGGATACGAGGTTTCCAGAGCATGACTTGTAACGAGATGTAACAGCGGTTGTTGAATTTAAAAGACCTGGCGCAAGAGGATCGATGCATTGACTGCAATTATTCGTAGCAAAAATTCCATCTTGATGACTTTTTGAACATTTCATTCGGTTTGAAGTCGTTTGTGTTTCCTCAACTCAATTTTTATTCTTCCTATGAAACTTCCGGTTTTGAAAGCAACAAATTAAAAGTAGAAGTTTGGCAAGAAGCGGTAGCGTTTATGCATGCACTACTTCTTTCGCTTTTTTGATGGAGATCAACGGGAATAACGCTCGTGGACGCGAAATGTTGCGTATAAGCGTCAATCAGGGAGTGCGCTACGGCGCGACGGGGTATGGCGGGACAGCGGTGCGACCGCGGGGGCGTGGCGCACCGCGCGACGCGTCCTTGGGTTCAGCGTCGGGCAGCCTCCGCCCGGCGGTCATTGTATGCGGCACCTTTCGGATCGATGCCGCTCGACCATGGATCGGATGCGGGGCCCGCTTTCCGGACCACGTCATTGACGAGCGGCCGCAACGTAAAGCCGGCACGGTCGATGAATCCCGGCTTTTCCACGCGGCGGTTGTCCTTCTGGATGGCGCCGGCTTGCGATGTCACGTTACCGGGGCCGCCGAACACATTGTTCTGGATCAGGGCCGGCGCCGACACCTTGCCGCTGACGAACAAGAACGTGCCGCCGGTGAAATCGTTCAGGAACGTATTGTTGATGACATATAAATCGTGGCCGGGATTCGTCGCGCCTTCTTCGCCGTAGGCGACGAGGGTGGAGTTGTCGTTGATGGCCGGCTGTTCGATCACGTTGCCGACGATGAAGGACGTGCCGCCATTCGGCAGGTCGATCTCGTAGGAGGGCTTGCCGCTGGCCGTGCTGCCGGTCTTGCCCGGTGGCGTGCTCGAGAAGCGGTTGTACGCGATCATGTTGACCATCGCACGCGACTTGAGGTCGTGGCCGATGACGGCGTCGTGCGAATAGTTGTAGCGGAAGGTCAGGCTCTTGGCGCTGCCAATGTACACGTTGTGCGTCTGGCCCGTGCCGCTGCCGTTGTGGCCGAATTCACTATGCTCGATGACGATGTTGCTGTTTTTATTGGCATTGCTCAGGATGCCGTTCTCGTTATCGTGGATGAAGGCCTGGCGCAACGTGAAATTCGTGCCTTCCAGGCGCAGCGCAGCGCCATTGCCATCCGGGACCTTTGCGCCCAGCATCTCGACGTTCTCGACCGTGATGTTGTTGCCGGTGACGACCCAGGTACCCTTGCCGCCGTGCTGGTGCCCGGCGGCGTCGATGGTCGGACGGCCTTGCACGCCCCGGATGGTCAGGTTGTTGCGGGCGATGGCGCAGACGTCCCCGTTGTACGTCCAGTCGCCGACGATCTCGACCGTGTCGCCGTCCCTGGCGGCGCCGATGGCGGCGCACGGGGCGACATAGGTCTTGCCCGGACCCGCCGACAGGGTGGCGGCGCCGGCGGCGCCGGTCATGGCCAACAGCAGGGATGCGATCGACAGGCCGGCCAGCGAGGGGGCCGGGGTGCGCGCGACGAGGGGGTACAACGGTGACACGTCAATTCCTTATTTGTTTCGTTACCATAAAAAAACCGTCCCGCAGGACGGTTTTTTTGGTTTATTTCGCTGCCGCGACCATGTAGTCCACGGCGGCCTTTACGTCGGCATCGGGTGCCGAGGAACCGCCCTTGGGCGGCATCGTGCCGAATTCGCCCTGGAAACCCTTGATGGCATGCTGGTACAGCGTGTCCTTGCCTTGGGCGATACGGGGCGCCCAGGCCGCCTTGTCGCCGAATTTCGGCGCCCCGGCGATGCCGGCGCCGTGGCACGCCGTGCAGGTCGCGTTGAACAAGGCCTTGCCGGCCGCGTTGTTGCCCGCTATGGCCGGGGTCGCGATTGCCCCGGCGGTGGGCGGCGTGCCCGGCGTCGCTGCCGGCTGGGCCGGTGCCGGCGCGGCCGCTGCAGGTGCCGCCGCGGTCGGCTGCGCCGCAGCGTTGGCCTGGGCCGGCGCTTCCGGTTCCTTGAACTTGGCACCCGCCTGGTTGGCCATATAGGCGACCGCGCGGGCGACTTCGATATTGTCGAGATCGGGATTGCCGCCCTTGGCCGGCATGGCGCGGATACCTTGTATCGCGTGCTGGACGAGGGTGTCGTAGCCCTGGGCGATGCGGGCGCTCCAGGCACCGGCGTCGCCGAACTTCGGTGCGCCGGCCGCACCGGTGCCGTGGCAGGCGACGCACACGGCGTTATACACGGCCTGGCCCGATTGCAGGACCTTGGGCGCGTTCACATCCTTGAACGCAAACCCTTCCTCGGCCACCGGGCGCACGCGCGCGGCGACGGCCTGCGCGCTCTGGCTTTCGGTCCCGGCGCCGCCCAGCGGCTTGTTGGTGGCAAAGGTCACCAGCAAGATGATGCCGAGAACGATGACCAGGAAGAAACCAGCCACCACAATGATGAGTTGCTTGGGGGTCCGGATGAAGGATTGGGGGTCGGTGTGTGCGTCGCTCATGATTTCCTTAATACAAATTAAAAAAACCTGCTGCTGCCCTACGGATGATTATCCAAATGCAATGCGTCCGGGCGATTATAGACGCAAAGACTTTTAATGGAAACGCAATTTCCGGCGGTGATGGCCGCTGCCCCATAGACGACGCCCGCGAAAGTCTGTATCCTTCGCATCACTTCGACCAGCGCGGCTGTAGCTCAGTGGATAGAGTATTGGCCTCCGAAGCCAAGGGTCGTGGGTTCGATCCCCGCCAGCCGCGCCATAAAATCAGACACTTAAGAAATCTGGCATTCCTCTTGATGAGGCGGAATTGCACTGGGCGTACAGAGCCAGCAGCATATCTTGCTCATCGCTGGGCATTTGGGCTACCTGAGCGGCAAGCCGGGTGCCGAAAAAGCCAGCAAAGCGACCTCCCCAAACCGCGAGCTGTAGACCGACATCTCGCAATCGACCCACAGCATATTTTTTAGACGCACGTTCGCGGTGATGTGCTCGTGCGCTTTTACGCCATCTTGGTTCAGTCTGAACAGCACGTTCTCTTCTTTGAGACATTGCCTTCCGACAGGGCTTGCGGTAACGTTTTGCGTCGATTTGGACGTCGTGAGGCCGCACGTCATCAAGGTTGAATAGTGTTCACGAGGAAACACCAAGAGTGAAGCCGTCAGTTGCTAGAATGACTGCGTGCCCCAGGCGACGTGCGTCTGATGGAGCGTCGTGCTGCCCGGTGACGTGTTCCAGCTAGAGGCACAAGATTTCATTACCGATATTGGATACTGACTGTTGGGTCGACACTGAGGCGACGTCGGGCCGGTTTGAGCCGAAGAACGGGCGCAGGTAGTTGGCGGACATTTGGGGGAGAGTTCATGAGGCTTGTGCAAAACAGCGGCTCAGACCGCGTGATCGACCTCCTGTTGCCGCATTTGGTGCCTGGGAGCAGGCTGGGCTGCGTCACGCCTTCGTTTTCGCTGCATGCGTTCGCCGAACTTCGCGAAGCGTTGGATGGGCTGGAGCAAGTCCAACTCGTCCTGCCCGCTGACGACGATCAGTTGGAGCTTCTTGGTGGAGAGGGCGATCGCGTCCAGCGGAACCGTCTTCAGGCCCGATGGTTGGCGAACCAGTGCGCGCAGTGGTTGGCGCAGAAGACAGAGGTCCGTCGCGCGCATGGCCGAGTTCCGCAAGGCGCCGCCGTATTGACGGGTGCAGGCGACGCGCCTGCTCAGGTAGTGCTGGGGTCCTTCGCTCTCAGCTCCGAAGGCCTGGGTCTGGCCCCAGGTAACCCTTTGAACCTCATCCAGGCCTCGGAGTCGGCCGACGAGGCCCGCACGCTGGCACGCTGGTTCGACCAGCAGTGGAGCGCGCTGCGGCATCAGTCCGACGGCGCCCAGAGCCTGATCGACGCCCTGAAGGGTATGGCGGCGCATCGTCCGCCGTTCGAGGTATATGCCCTGATCCTGCATCACCTGCTGGGCAACCGTGACGAGACGCTGGACGAGGACCGTATCGTCAAAGCGGCCACCGGCATCCGCAACACCGTCATCTGGAAGAAGCTCTTCAAGTTTCAGCGTGATGGCGTCGTGGGAGCTATCGACAAGCTGGCCCGCTTCGGCGGCTGCATCATCGCCGACAGCGTGGGTCTCGGCAAGACCTTCGAAGCCCTGGCCATCATCAAGTACCATGAGCTACGGAACGACCGTGTACTGGTACTGGCCCCGAAGCGCTTGCGTGACAATTGGACGCTCTACAAGGCCAACGACCGCCGCAACATCCTCGCCGCGGACCGGTTCAATTACGACGTTCTGAACCACACGGACCTATCGCGCGACGGTGGGCAGTCCGGTGACATTGACCTCGCGCACGTAAATTGGGGCAACTACGACTTGGTCGTGATCGACGAGTCGCACAACTTCCGCAACAAGAAGTCCCCCAAGCAGGGTTCCGAGACCCGCTATCACCGGCTGATGCGCAAGATCATCCGCGAGGGGGTCAAGACCCGGGTGTTGATGCTCTCCGCAACCCCGGTTAACAATCGCTTGTCCGACCTGCGCAATCAGATCGCTTTCGCCACCGAAGGCGACGACACGGCGCTGCAGAACCATGGCATCGACAGCATCGAGCAGACGACCCGCAAAGCGCAGGTACAGTTCAATCGCTGGCTGGACCTGCCCGAGGAGGAACGCAACCCTGGCCGCTTGGTCGAGATGCTGGGATTCGACTACTTCACTCTGCTCGACCATCTGACCATCGCCCGTTCGAGGAAGCACATCGAACGATATTACGGCACGGAGGAGACCGGCCGGTTTCCGGAACGCCGCACACCAATCAACATCAAGGCCGACGTCGACACGGCCGGGCAGTTTCGGGCGATCCGTGAGATCAACCTCGAGATCAGGCGGCTTAACCTTGCCTGCTACGCGCCCATGCGCTACGTCTTGCCGCATAAAGCGGACGCCTACGACGCCAAGTACAGCACCGAAATCCGCGGCGGCGAAAGCATATTCCGGCAGGCCGACCGTGAAGAGAGCCTGATTCATCTGCTGCGCGTCAACGTGCTCAAGCGCATGGAGAGTGCCGTTTCCTCGTTTGCGCTCACCATCCAGCGGCAGCTCAAGGATGTGGAGACTACGTTGGCCCGCATCGACGAGCATGCCGTGGAGGCGGAGGAAGTCGAGGAACTGGGCATCGCCGACGTCGACATCGACGATCCGGCGTTCGAGCAATTGCTGGTCGGCCGCAAGGTCAAGGTACTACTCAGCGACGTGGACCTGCACCGCTGGAAGCAGGATCTCATCGAGGATCGCAATCGACTGGACAATCTGCTGAAGGCAGCGCAGCAGGTGGACCCGGCACGCGATGCCAAGCTGGCCAGGCTGCGTGAGGTGATCGCGCTCAAATGCCGCGAGCCCATCAACCATGTGGGCGGCCGGCCCAACCGCAAGGTCATCATATTCACCGCATTTTCCGATACGGCTCAGTACCTCTACGCTCAGCTTGCGCCGTGGGCCAAGGAGGCCTTGGGGCTCGAATCCGGTCTTGTGACCGGCACGGCCGGTATCCAATCCACGCTGCCGGGCCTGCGCAAGAACATGAGCAGTGTTCTCTCCGCCTTCGCTCCCCGTTCCAAGGAGCGCCCGGCCGAGCTGGCGGAAGAGGGCGAAATCGACTTGTTGATCGCCACCGATTGCATTTCCGAAGGTCAGAACCTGCAGGACTGCGACTGGCTCATCAACTACGACATCCATTGGAACCCGGTGCGGATCATCCAGCGTTTCGGACGCGTGGACCGCATCGGTTCGCCCAATCAGAGTGTCCAGCTCGTCAACTTCTGGCCCAATATGGAGCTGGAGGAGTACATCGGCTTGGAGCAGCGCGTGAGCGGCCGCATGGTGTTGCTGGACGTGTCGGCCACCGGCGAGGAGAACCTGATCGAGCAGCAGTCGGGCAATCCGATGAACGATTTGGAGTACCGGCGCAAGCAACTGCTGAAACTCCAGGATACCGTCATCGACATCGAGGACCTTTCGAGCGGCGTTTCCATCACCGACCTGACCTTGACCGACTTCCGTATCGACTTGGCGCAGTTCCTGAAAGAGCATCCCGGCGTGCTCGAGGAGGCGCCGCTGGGCGTCTACGCAGTGACCGCCACCATTGATCCCGACATTCCCCCCGGCATCGTCTTCTGCCTTCGGGCGGAGGGTGCGGCTGCGGCGAAGAGCGAGACCTCGGACTATCCGCTGGCACCGATCTACCTCGTGCATGTCGGCGATGACGGTGCCGTCCTCCTGCCCTATCCGCAGGCGAAGCGCATCATGGACAGGCTCAAACGTGTGGCGTTGGGCCGTGAGCTCCCGGATGACGGCGCTTGCGCCCGGTTCGACCGGCAGACCCGTCAGGGTGAGGACATGCGCCATGCGCAGAAGCTTCTGGCGGCGGCCATCGCCTCGGTCGTGGGCAAGGCGGAAGAGCGTGCCGTGGCCAGCCTGTTCTCACCGGGCGGCACCCACGCCATGAAGGGTGAGTTTGCCGGCGCAAACGATTTCGAGGTATTGGCGTTCATGGTGATCCTGCCGAGCGGCTCGTCAGCTCAAGTGGGCTCGGCTTGAGCGACGGCGCGCGTATCCTGCACGACACCATCGTGGCGTCCCTTGCCTTGCCGGCCAGTTGCAGGGTGGACCAGCGCGTGCCCAAGAAAATGCTGGTGGAGCATGGCGGCGCGACCGCCGCCGACCGCCGATTGCTGACCGAGGGCATCGCCGAGGCCCACTGGCTGGCGGCGCTCAAACCCGCCACGCTGGCGGTGCCGGCGTGGCGGGATGAGGTGAGGGATTATCTGGAGTTGGCCGTACTCACTGTGGAGCTTCGTGCCAGCCATGCCCAGGCTGCTCAGCGTCGGCGGCTCGGTGAACTGATTCATCGCGCTGTGCCTTATCCGGTACTGTTGCTGGTCCTGACCGCGGACCTGGTGGAACTGAGCCTGGCGCACAAGCGCGCCGCTCAGAACGAGACGGGCAGGATCGTGCTGGATGGCGAGGTGGTCGGCCTGGTCCTGGGTGAGGAACAACCTGTACCGCAGGGGTTGCTTGCGGCCCTTGCCACCGATCGCCAACCTTCCCAGCACCTGATGGCGTTGTACCAAGGCTGGATCGACACGGTGATTGCGGCCCACGCGGCGAGAGTGACCGGTCACTTTGTCGTTGCCGCGACCCCGGACCGGGCCGCTTCGCGCCGGGCCGCTTTGCGGGAGCATCAACGTCTTGAGCAGGAGGCGGCCCGTTTGCGGGCGCTGGCTGCCAAGGAACATCAGATGGCCAAACGCGTGGAACACAACCTGGCCTTGCAAAAGGTGCAGGCTAGACTGCTTGCAGTCAAGGAAGAGCTCTGACCATGAACGACGCCAACCGCAGTGCGGAGGACCTGCTGCAGGAATTGCAGTCTATCGACGAGTCTCACCGTATAGAGGCAAAGCGGTGCACCCGGATCGATCGTTCCGTCATGGAGACTGTCTGTGCATTTGCCAACGAGCCGGGACTGGGCGGGGGCCATTTGCTGCTGGGCGTGGTGCGGGACCCGCATGACCTGTTTGGAACGGCCTATGAGGTCGTCGGCGTGAGTAATCCCGACAAGTTGCAGTCGGATCTGGCCAGCCAATGCGCCAGCGTGTTCAATCGGCCGTTGCGTCCCCGAATAGCCGTCGAGACCATCCAGGATAAGACGGTGATCGCCGTCTATGTGCCGGAAGCTGCGCCAACCGACAAGCCGATTTATTTCAGCAATCTGGGCTTGCCGCGCGGCGCCTTCAGACGTGTCGGGCCGACGGATCAGGAGGGCAGCGAGGATGACCTCATAACGCTCTATGCGGGACACCAGACCGATACCTTCGATGGGGCCGTTCTGGCGGACACGGACCTGAGCGACATCGACGCCGGCGCCGTCGACGACTATCGACGTCAACGGTCCAAGATCAACCCTAACGCCGAGGAGCTCGCCTGGAACGACCAAGACCTGTTGCGCTCGCTTGGTGCCCTTATGAGACAAGGGGATCAGTTGAAGCCAACGGTGGCTGGACTGCTCCTGTTCGGCTCTCCACAGGCATTGCGGCGGTGTTTCCCCATGATGCGCATCGACTATATCCGCGTACCTGGTCGACAGTGGGTCGAGGATCCGTCGCATCGTTTCGACACCATGGAGATCCGCGCGCCACTGCTGACTGCCATCCGGCGGGCGACCAATGCCGTGCGCGACGAACTGTTTCAGAGCTTCTCCCTGCCGGAAGGCGCCATCGAGCGGGAAGACGAGCCGACCTTGCCGCTACGGGTGATCCGTGAGGCCATCGTCAACGCGGTGATGCACCGCAGCTATCGCATTCACGGTGCCATCCAGGTCATCCGGTATGCGAACCGGCTCGAAGTCCGCAATCCCGGGCACTCGATCAAGGCCGAGGAGCAGCTCGGGGAGCCGGGGAGCGAGACGCGCAACCCGCGCATCGCCGCAGTGCTCCACGAGGTGAACGTGGCGGAAACCAAGGGCAGCGGCATCCGTGCCATGCGGGAGCTGATGGTGCAGCACGACCTCCTGCCCCCGACTTTCGAGTCCACGCGCAGGCCCGACCAGTTCGTGGCCACCTTCCTGTTCCACCATTTCCTGGGCAAGGACGACCTCATATGGCTGAGGCGGTTGACGACCGAGGCCTTGAGCGACGAGGAGGCGCGTGCGCTCGTCTTCGCCAGGGAAGTCGGCGCCATTGACAACGCCGCCTACCGGATGATCAACCGCACCGACACGCTGAATGCGTCGACCCACCTGCGTAGGCTGCGCGACCTTGCGTTGCTGACCATGAAGGGGAGCGGGAGCCGTACCTATTACCTTCCGGGACCGGTGTTCGAAACGATGGCTGTTCAAAGTACGCCAAGACTGGTGCCCAGTACCGATTTGGGCACCACCCCTCCCGATTTTGGGCACCAGTCCCTGGTGCCCATCCCCGAGGCTATCCGGGACCAGATCGTCGCGGCGGGAACCAAACCACGCCAGAAAGAGGTGCGCCGGCTTCTTCTGGCCCTGTGCCAGTGGCGCCCATTGAGTTCGCGCGAACTGGCTGCCGCACTCGGCCGCCAAGACGTCAAGAAGCTCGTCAGAAATCATCTCAGCCCCATGGTAGCGGAGGGCTTGCTGGCCTACACCATTCCCGAAATGGAAAATCATCCCGATCAGCGATATACAATCCCCGGATCGCCACAGAATTGAACCATAGCAACGACTCATGACCATGCAGAAAATAGACGTCACCTCGCCCGCGGCCCAGTCCGCCGACCTGGTGGCCAGCAACATCGCCCGACTCAAAGCTCTTTTCCCGGAGCTCATCACGGAAGGCTCCAAGGGCGCCGCAATCAACGTGGACGTACTCAAGGCTTTGGTGGGCGACGCCACAGTCACCGACACGGATGAGAAATACGGCCTGAACTGGCATGGCAAGCGACGGGCACGTCAACTGGCGCTGACGCCCAGCACCGGGACGTTACGCCCCTGCCCCGAGGAAAGCGTGGATTGGGACAGTACTCAGAACCTCATGATCGAGGGCGACAATCTGGAGGTATTGAAGCTGCTGCAGAAGAGCTATGCCGGCAAGGTCAAGCTTATCTACATCGATCCGCCATACAACACGGGCAGGGATTTCGTGTACCCCGACAATTTCCAGGACAGCGTCAAAAACTATTTGGAATTAACAGGCCAAGTTGATGGGAATCTGAAGATTACTAGCAATACTGAATCTGGCGGTAGGTTTCATACAGAATGGCTGAATATGATTTACCCGCGCCTAAAGGTCGCAAGAAATTTGCTGACGGAAGATGGCGTAATATTTGTTTCTATTGGGGATCAGGAAGTGCAGCACCTTAGAAACGTAATGGACGAGATTTTCGGCTCCGAATGCTTTTGCGCAACCGCAATTTGGGAAAAGGCAGACTCCCCTCGCAATACGGCACGGCAATTCTCGGAAGATCACGATTTCATTCTCGTTTACTCCAGAAGCCCCGAATGGGCTCCTAGCAAACTGCCTCGCACGGATGAGGCGAACTCAATTTACGCGAACCCTGATAACGATCCAAGGGGGGAGTGGATCGCCGGTGATCCGTTTGCAAATAAACCTTATTCCAAAGGCAACTATGAAATTGTTGGCCCAACGGGTCGTACTTTCGCGCCGCCTCCTGGACGTTTTTGGCGTGTATCAGAGGAGAGATTGAGAGAGTTGGACGCGGATGGTCGCGTTTGGTGGGGGCCCAAAAAAGACGCTCGGCCCAGCATCAAAAGGTACCTCACTGAGGTCGCAGACCTCACACCGCGAACGCTTTGGAAGAAAGAGGATGTGGGAAGTAATCGGACCTCCAAGAATGAACTTCGATCCTTGTTTCCGGATAGCGAGTCTTTTGATACGCCGAAGCCGACGAAATTGATTCTTCGAATGCTTCAATTGGCTACGTCGAAGGACGAAAGTGATATCGTAATGGATTTTTTTGCGGGCTCTGGGACGACTGGTCACGCAGTTTATCTTGCGAACCAAGAGGATGGGGGGGATCGAAGGTTTATTCTGGTTCAGTTGCAAGAACCAATTACAGACGGCGCATTCAAAAGTATCTCGGATATTACAAAGCAGCGGCTGCGCCGCGCCGCAAGAGTTATTGCATCCAACACAAAGGCTGCGCTCGATTTAGGCTTCCGTGCGTTTCGCCTTGACTTGTCCAATTTGCGAGCGTGGAGGCCCGGGTCCGGAAATCTTGAGTCCGACCTCTTGGCTCATCAGGAACATTTGTTGCCAGGGCGTTCCGAGCAAGACTTGCTCTACGAACTCCTACTCAAACTCGGCCTCGACCTGTGCGTTCCCATCCAGCAGCAAGTCATTGCAGGCAAGTCCGTTCACGCAGTGGGCGCCGGCGTGCTGCTGGCCTGTCTGACTGAGAGCATCGCCGCCAACGAGGTGGAAGTCCTGGCGGAAGGCATCGTCCAGTGGCATCGGCAGCTTGCGCCAGTCGGCGAAGTCACGTGCGTGTTCCGCGACAGCGCTTTTGCCGATGACGTCGCCAAGACGAACATGGCAGCGATCCTGCAGCAGCACGGCATTCAGAACGTTCGGAGCCTGTGAGCATGAAGCTGCATTTCGAGCCTGACCTGGACTACCAGCAGCAAGCCATCGAATCCGTCTGCGACCTGTTCCGCGGCCAGGAGATTTGTCGTACCGAGTTCACCGTCACCATGCGCCTGCCCGAACAGCAACTCACCCTGGGCGTGGCGGAAACCGACCTGGGGGTCGGCAACCGTCTCAGCCTGCTGGATGACCAGCTGCTGAAGAACCTGCAGGACGTTCAGCTGCGCAACGGCTTGGCCCCGGCCAGCGCGCTGGCGTCCGGCGACTTCACGGTGGAGATGGAAACCGGCACCGGCAAAACCTATGTCTACCTGCGCACGATCTTCGAGCTGAACAAGCGCTATGGCTTCACCAAATTCGTCATCGTGGTGCCTTCCGTCGCCATCAAGGAAGGAGTTTACAAGTCGCTGCAGATCACGGAGGACCACTTCAAGGCCCTGTATGCGGGCGTGCCGGTGGACTTCTTCCTGTACGACTCCACCAAACTGGGGCAAGTACGCAACTTCGCCACCAGCTCTGCCATTCAGGTGATGGTGGTCACGGTCGGGGCCATCAACAAGAAGGACGTCAACAACCTCTACAAGGACAGCGAGAAGACTGGCGGCGAGAAGCCCATCGACCTGATCCGCGCCACTTCCCCCATCGTTATCGTCGACGAGCCCCAGAGCGTGGACGGCGGCCTGAGCGGCGCGGGCAAGACCGCGCTGGACGCCATGAATCCGCTGTGCACCCTGCGTTACTCGGCCACCCACGCTGATAAACACCATATGGTATTTCGGCTGGACGCGGTGGACGCCTACGAGCGCAAGCTGGTCAAGCAGATCGAGGTGGCGGCGGCCACTGTGGAGGACGCCTTCAACAAGCCCTACGTGCGGCTGCTGGGCGTCACCAACAAGCGCGGCCGCATCAGCGCGCTGGTGGAATTGCACGTTCAGGAGGCCGGGGGACCGAAGCCGAGGGAGGTGTCGGTCAGCGATGGGGACGACTTGCAGCAGGTCACCAAACGAGCGATCTATGCCGATATCCGTGTAGGCGAAATCAATACCGCCAAGGGCGGTGAGTTCATGGAGCTGCGCTACCCGGGAGGCGAAGAAGCCCTTGTCATCGGTCAGGCGTACGGCGCCGTGGACGAGTTGGCTGTGCAGCGTGAAATGATCCGCCGCACGATCCGCGAGCATCTCGAGAAGGAGAAATTGCTGCGGCCGAAGGGCATCAAGGTGCTGTCGCTGTTCTTCATCGAGTCGGTGGAACGTTACCGCAAGATCGATGCCCAGGGGCAGGCTGTAAAGGGCGACTACGCACGCATCTTCGAGGAAGAATACCGCCGTGCGGCCAAGCTCCCGAATTTCCAAAGCCTGTTCGCCGAAGTGGACCTGACCACTGCGGCCGAGGAGGTCCATAACGGCTACTTTTCCATCGACAAGAAGGGTGGCTGGACGGAAACGGCGGACAACAACGTCGCAGGTCGCGAGAACGCCGAGCGGGCCTACAACCTGATCATGAAGGAGAAAGAGCGGCTACTGGACTTCGCCACGCCGCTGAAGTTCATCTTCTCTCACTCGGCTCTCAAGGAAGGCTGGGACAATCCCAACGTGTTCCAGATCTGCGCCCTGCGTGAAATGGGCTCCGAGCGCGAGCGTCGCCAGACCATCGGCCGGGGCCTGCGCCTGTGCGTGAACCAGGCCGGGGAGCGAGTACGAGGTTTCGACGTCAACCGGCTCACCGTGATCGCGACCGAGTCCTACGAGGACTTTGCGGAGAACCTGCAGAAGGAAATCGAGGCCGACACGGGCATCCGCTTCGGCATCGTGGAACCGCACCAGTTCGCCGGCATCCCGGTGACGAGCGCCGATGGGCAGGTGGCGGCCCTCGGGATAGAGCAATCCGAGCAGCTGTGGGAGCACTTGAGGGTTACCGGGTACATCGACGCCAAGGGGAAGGTGCAGGACTCGCTCAAGCAGGCCTTGAAGGATGGTACGCTTGCCTTGCCCGACGCGTTCTCCGCACAGCGTGCGCAGGTGCTGGAGCTGCTGCGCAAGGTCAGCGGCCGTCTGGAGGTCAGGAACGCGGACGAGCGTCAATCGGTGGCACTGCGCAAGGGCGCGGACGGTAAGGCGATCACGCTAGGCGATGAATTCAAGGCCTTGTGGGACCGCATCAAGCACAAGACGACCTACCGGGTTCAGTTCGATAACGCCAAGCTGCTTCAGGATTGTACGGAGGCGCTGCGTGACGCGCCGCCCATTCCCAAGGCACGTCTGCAATGGCGAAAAGTCGATATCGCCATAGGCAAGGCTGGCGTCCAGACCGCCGAGCAGAAGAACAGTGCATACACCGTGGTGCTGGAGGATGCAGGTATCGAGCTGCCCGACCTGTTGACCGACCTTCAGGACCGCACCCACCTGACACGCCGTAGCCTGGTCACGATCTTGACCAATTCGGGCCGGTTGGAAGACTTCCGCCGCAATCCGCAGCAATTCATCGAGCAGGCGGCCGAGCGAATCAACCGTTGCAAGCGCTTGGCCCTGGTGGATGGCATCAAGTACCAGAAGCTGGGTGAGCAGCAGTTTTACGCTCAGGAGCTGTTCGAGCAACAGGAGCTGACAGGCTATTTGAGAAGTATGCTGGAGGACACGGCCAAGGCCATTCATGAGCATGTCGTTTACGATTCCGCCACCGAGCGTGATTTCGCCCAGGCGCTGGAGTGCAACCGGGACGTTGTCCTTTACGCCAAGCTGCCTAACTGGTTCAAGGTCCCTACGCCGCTGGGCAGCTACAACCCAGACTGGGCCGTGCTGTTGCAGAAAGACGGCATGCAGCGTTTGTATTTCGTGGTGGAGACCAAGAGCAGCCTGTTCGCCGATGATTTACGCGACAAGGAGTGGGGCAAGATCGAGTGTGGCAAAGCGCATTTCGCTAGCTTAGCTACCGGCGAGAACCCGGCGCGTTATCTGGTGGCAAGATCCTTTGATGATGTGCTGCGGTCGGTGAGCTGATCGACTGCCCTTGTTTCAAGGACTTATAGCAAAACGCGCGACTTTTCCGAGCTCTGCTACCGTCCTCCGAAGCCAAGGGTCGTGGGTTTGATCCCCGCCAGCCGCGCCATGCCTTCTTCAGGAAATCAACGAGTTAGTCGATGGTTTGCAGGCCGTGTTAACGCAATCAGAACCCCGCCTCCCGCCTGAACAGTCCCAAGGCACTGCGCGCATAGCGCAGGCCGGGCGGCATCCAGCGGCCCGAGATGACGATCTTGCCGCGCCAGGTATGCTGGGATGCCGTTGCGTTCGACGTCGTCGGTTTCAAGGTGACGCGGTACACCGGACGCTCAGGATACAGCTCGCCATGCTTCTCGCGGGCGACCACGCTGCCGCCGAAGAGTGTGGCAAGCTCGGGCTCCGGCAATACCCTGCTCGCGTCGGAATCGATGCCGACGACCTTCAGCGGCATCACCGGCCCGCCGGGGCTGTCCGCGTAAAATGTTGCCGAATCGCCTGCTGAAATGCGTCTGACATCGTCTTCGTCGACGTAGGCGATCACCAGTTCCCCTTGATCCGCGATCAGTGTTGCCAAGGGTTCCCGTGCGCTCAACCAGATGCCGGGACGCAAATCCGGAGACAGGTCGCGCAGCACGCCGGAAAAAGGCGCTGCCGGTGCGTAGCGCGCGGCATCCGCCTGGACAGCCGCCATTTCCGCCTTGGCGGCGCTTAACTGTACGTTGGCGACTTGCCATTGGGCTTGCAGATCCTTGTCGAACGCGCCCGACGTTGCCAGCCAGCGCAGGCTGTCCGCGCGTGCCGCGGCGCTGTTGCGCCGGCTCGACAGATCGGGGGAAGTCATCTTGAGCAGCAATGTGCCTGCCGCCACATGCTGGCCTTCCGCGACCGGCAAGGCGACAACCTGCGCGTGCGGCGGTGCGTAAATGACGAGTTGCGCGGCGGGGCGCAGCAAGGCGCCGGCCGTCAGGCGCGCCGGCAGCGGCACCGCGAAGAGCGCGGCCGCCGCCAGGGCAACCGCCATGCTGCCGCGCGCGCGCGGCAGGCGCCGCAGGACGGGCCACATGGTCTTCCAGATCTTGAGTTCCCGGTACAGCGGCAGGAATACGAACCAGCCGATTTCCACTGCAAACAGCATGATGCCCACGGCCTTGATGAAAAAGGCATAGACCAGCGCCGCGATGCCGAGAAAGACGGTCAGACGATAGATCCACGTCGCATAGGCAAAGAGGATCAGGCCGGTTTTGCGCGGACGCGGGAAATGTTCCGGCGCCGGTATGCCGAGGCCGAACAGCCGCTCGCGCATGTCCCAGCGCGCGAGCGCGAACGCGCGCGCATGCAGGTTGGGCATCTCGAGCCAGTCGGACAGCAGGAAATAGCCGTCGAATCGCATGAAAGGGCTGGTATTGATGGCGACGCTGGCGACCCATGTCGTCGTCGCCAGCAGGAACGCGAGGGATTTCGGCGTGCCGTCCGGAAGCAGCGCCCACGCCAGCGTGGACCACGCTGCCACGGTCAATTCCGTCAATATCCCGGCGGCGACGACAGCCAGGCGCTGGCGCCGTTCGGTCAGTTTCCACACTTCGTTCGTGTCCGTATAGGCCACCGGCCACATGACGAGGAAGGCCACACCCATCGTCGGCACTTTGCAGCCCAGCCGCTTGGCCGTGAAGGCATGACCGAGTTCATGCAGCGTCTTGACCGCGGCCAGCGTGACACCGTAGCTGACCACGCCCGACCAGCTCATGGTGTCGACGATGGTCGCGGCGAAGCGGTCCCATTGCCGATAGACTTCCACCGCGCCCCAGCCGAAGGCGCCGAGCGTCAGGAACAGGAACGTCCGCGAATAAAAGAAATCCAGCCGGGGCGCCCAGCTGCCCAGCCAGCGGTCGGGTTTCAGCAGCGGTATCCGGAAAAACAGGTAATTGTGGAGCAGCCACTGCCAGAGGGTGCCGCGGCGCTTGCGCAGGTTTGCCGCGAACGCGGCCGCGCTACCGGGCAATGGTTGCAGCAATTGGTTGTCGCTCAGGAATTCGACAATCTCCATGACTTCGTCGGCCGACATCTGCAGCGTCGTTTCGCTGCCGAGGGCGGCAGCGACCGCGGCGGCGTTGCCAAGATGCCAGCGGCTCAAGACCTCGAAGGTGGGCCAGTCGATCTGGAAAAACTGGTTGCGTACCGGGTCGTGCAGCGTATGGCTAGGCTGGCCGTCCGCCAGCACCGGGCCGGGCAGCAGGGCCAGCTCTTCGCGCAGGGCAGGCAGGGGCATCGCGGACGGGGCGGTCGAACGGGCGAGGGACTGCATGATGTCGGCGTTCCAATAGTCCGTGTCAGATGCCCAGGGTCTGGCGGATCGTCGCCAGCGGGCGGCGCACGATCCAGTAGATCAGCGGAACGCGGTCGCCGCTGATCTTGACCGTGCCTTTCGCGCCGACACGCTGCGACGTCGAATCGTCCAGCCGGGCGCGCACGCGATAGGCGTACGTGCCGTCCGGACGTGGCATGGCGTCGTGAGCGATATAGCGCACCCGCGCGGAAATCGCCGAGAGCGGGCTGGCGGACAGATAGAGGCTGACCTTGGCGTCGTCCGGCAGCGGGATGGCGTCGCCGATCGGCAGCCAGGCTTCCACTTCGACGTCGCCCGGCGCGGCAATCCGCATGATGCGTTCCCCGGTCTGTACCGGCTTGCCGACCCATTCGCTGGGGTCGTCGAACAGCACGATGCCGTCCTGGGGTGCCGTCACGCGGGTGCGTTCCACCTGGTCCTTCAGATAATCCGCCTCTGTGCGTTTCTCCTCGATCTTGCCGAGCAGGAGCGCAAGTTGCGCCTTGGACTTGGTGTCGGAAACGGCTTGCTGTTCGTACTGACGGTATTCCGCATGCGCAGCCGCCAGGGACTGTGCGGCAACATCGCGCCGCGCGTCGAGCGACGCTTCATCGAAATTGAACAACGGTTGCCCGGCCTTGACCATCTGGTTGGGCTGCACCTCGAATTGGCCGATCACGCCGTCCACCGGCGCGCGGATCACCACGGGCTTCGCCGAGACGAGTTCGGCGGGGGCGAGGACGGACAAGTGCACGGGAAACCACAGCGCGGCCAGCACCGCGGCGGCCGCCGCGACGCGGCGCTGCTTCCACCAGGGCGCTCCGGGATTCCCTGTGAACGCTTGCTTCAAGCCATGCAACGACCATGCCGTGCGCGGCATGCGCGCCACCCACGCGTGATGCCAGGCACTCGTCCACTCTTCCATCAGCGCGATGTCTTCCTCATGCCACGCATGGTCCGCGGCGAGCAGCAAGCCGCCCGCCGCCGCTGCCGGCGCGGCGAACGGCAGCCAGAGCGCGTGCTGCGGCAGCCATTCGGTCCATTCGCCCGCCAGTGCCGCCGGCAGGTCGATTGCCGTGACGGCCGCCGCGGCCGTATGCGTACCGTGCAGGAAGCGGCATACCCGATCGAGCCACTGCGCGTAGGGCGCATTGGCTTCCGGCTCGACCACGCCGGACAGCGCCTTGACCCCGGCGTCCGCGAACCACAGCGCGCCTTGGCGGTAGGCGCAGAGCTGGCGGCTCTCGTTGACGGCCAGGAAGGCCAGTTCCTCAACGCTGCCTGCGAGGCGCGCCTGCCGCGACAGTCCGATGAGCTGGAGCAGCGGATCCGCTTTGACAGGCGATTCCATCGCGTTCATGCGTTCGACCTTCGTGCCGCTTGCGCGAGTTTCGCAAGGCGTTCAAGCGGTCCGGCGTTCCTGGCATGCGCAACCGCGGCCTCGTGGATTTGCGCGGTCAGGCCGGCGCGTCCCCCATGGTCGAGCGACGCCTGTCCGGGCCGCTTCGCGCCCACGTGAACCTTGAAGGTCGACACCGCTTCGTGTCCTTGCGCGTCCCGTGCGATGACCTTGATGGTCAGTTCGCCCTTGACTCCCGGCGGCGCCTTCACGACGAACTTGCCGTGCGCCGCATCGAAGGCGACCCAGCTGGGCAGCGGGCGGCCGTTGGCCTGTTGCGCGGACAACTCGACGACGGCATTCGGGTTCGTATGGGCGAATGCGTCCGCGGGGACGTTGATGGTTGCCGTACCGGACGATGGAATGGCCTGGTCGGACATCCCGCGATTGACCATCAAGCCATCTCCCGCGCTCTGCGTCGAGCTCACGACCACGACCGGGAAATGATCGCTGCCGCTTTGCGTCAGCAGACCGACCGCCGGGAGCGTCTGCCCCGTGTTGACGGACACGTTCGTAAAGGCCGGGAGGCTGCTGCCCGTGCCGATGTTGGGCGTGCCCGCGGTGTTGCCGAGAGACGGTTCCGCGGCGGGCGACAGGAAGGTGATGGTCGGGACCGATGGCGCCGGCGTCGCACCTCCGCTGCCGGGGACGGCCTGGCCGCCCGTGTCCTTGACGACGACCGGCGCGGGGGCCGGTGCGGGGACCGGCGGGGGCACAGGCACGGGCGGCGGTACGGCGACGACGTGGAGCACGTTCGAGCCGGTGCTGGCATTGCCCGCCGCATCGGTGACCGTCGCGGTGACGTCGTACGTACCGCCGACGGCGAGCGACAGCGCACCGCTGGCCGGCGTCGCCGAGGTCAGGTCGAGGCTCCAGCTGTTGCCGCTGGGCGTGACCTTGTAGGTGGCGCCGCCGACCGCGACCGTCAGCACGTCGCCGCTCGCCAGCTGCGCCGTGCCGGTGAGCGCAGGTGTCGTGCTCGTGGTGTCCAGGGCCGTGGCGGTCGGGGCGGCCGGCGCGGCGGTGTCGACGGTATAGGTGTGGCTGGCGGCCGCGCCGTCGTGGCCCGCGGCATCGGTGACCTTGAGCATCAGCGTGCCGCTGCCCGCCAGCGTGACGCCGCTCCACGACAGCGTCGTGCCGGAGACGTTGCCCGTGATGTTGGTCCAGGTGGCGCCGCCGTCGAGCGATCCCCACACCGTGTCGGTTTTCGCGGGGGCCGCGCTCAATGTCGCGCTGATGGTCTGCGAGGCGATGTTGGTGACGAAGTCCGAATGGCTCGTGCCCGAGTCGTTCGACAGGGCCAGGTTGCCGAACGTGATCGCCGGTGCCGTGGTGTCGAGAACGTACGTCGCCGAAAAGACCGCGCCGTCGTTGCCGGCGACGTCGGTGACTTTCACCTGGAGCGTGCTGCTGGCGACCAGCGTCTGACCGGCAAGCGACCAGGTATTGCTGCCTGCGCCGGCCGTCGCTGCCGCCCAGGTTTTGCCGTTGTCGAGCGATACGGACACCGTCTCGCCGGCGCCGAGGTTCGCCGACAAGGTGCCGCTGATGGTTTGCGCGGCCGCGTCGGTGACGAGGTCGGAATTGCTCGCGCCGGTGTCGTTGGAGAACGATACCGACGTTGCCGAAGCGGCCGGTGCGGTCGTGTCGATCGTGTAGGCCTGGCTGCCGATCACGCTCTGGTTGCCCGCGTCGTCGGTGACCTTGAATTGCAGGGTATTGGCGCCGGAGAGCGTGACATTGCCCCAGCTTAGGGCCGTGCCGGAAACCTTGCCGCTCAAGTCGGTCCAGGTGGCGCCGCCGTCGACCGATCCCCAGACCGTCTCGTTCCCCGCCGGCGCGGCGCTCAGCGTACCGGTGACGGTTTGGACGGCCGTCCTGGTGATGAAGTCCGACGTGCTGGTGCCGGTGTCGTCCGAGAAGGCGAGGTTGCCCAGGCTGAGGGTCGGCGCGGTGCTGCGGACCGTGTAGGCCTGGCTGGTAACCGCGCCGTCGTTGCCGGCGCTGTCCGTGACCTTGAACTGCAATGTGTTGGCGCCGGTGAGGGTGACGTTGTCCCAGCTCAGCGTCGTGCCGGAGACCTTGCTCGTGATGTCCGTCCACGTGGCGCCGCCGTCGGTCGAACCGTAGACGACGTCGGTGCCGGCCGGTGCCGCGCTCAAGGTGGCGGTGACGGTTTGCAGCGCGGCGTTCGTGACGAAGTCGGTATGGCTGGTGCCGGTGTCGTTCGACAGCGCGAGGTTGCCGAACGTGATCGCCGGTGCGGTTGCGTCGAGCGTGTAGGCCTGGCTCGCGACGGCGCCGTCGTTGCCGGCATTGTCGGTCACCTTGAGCTGGAGCGTGCCGGTGCCCGTGTTCAGCGTGACGCCGCTCCAGGTCAAGGTGGTGCCGGAGACCTTGCCGGTGACGTCGGTCCAGGTGGCGCCGCCGTCGAGCGAACCCCAGACGACGTCGGTGCCGGCCGGCGCGCCGCTCAAGGTGGCGGTGATGGTTTGCGCCGCGGCGTTCGTGATGAAGTCGGTATGGCTGGTGCCGGTGTCGTTCGACAGCGCCAGGTTGCCGAACGTGATCGCCGGTGCGGTCGCGTCGAGCGTGTAGGCCTGGCTCGCGACAATGCCGTCGTTGCCGGCATTGTCGGTGACCTTGAGCTGGAGCGTGCCGGTGCCCGGGTTCAGCGTGACGCCGGCCCAGGTCAGGGTGGTGCCGGAGACCTTGCCGGTGACGTCGGTCCAGGTCGTGCCGCCGTCGAGCGAGCCCCAGACGATGTCGGTGCCGGCCGGTGCCGCGCTCAAGGTAGCGGTGATGGTCTGCGAGGCGGACGACGTGATGAAGTCGGTGCTGCTGGTGCCGGTGTCGCTCGACAGCGCCAGGTTGCCGAACGTGATCGCCGGTGCGGTGGCGTCGAGCGTGTAGGCCTGGCTGGCGACGGTGCCGTCGTTGCCTGCATTGTCCGTGACCTTGAGCTGGAGCGTGCCGGCGCCTGGGTTCAGCGTGACGCCGGTCCAGGCCAGCGTGGTGCCGGACACCTTGCTCGTGATGTCGGTCCAGGTCGTGCCGCCGTCGAGCGAGCCGTAGACGACGTCGGTGCCGGCCGGGGCGCCGCTCAAGGTGGCGGTGATGGTCTGGGCGGCGGACGACGTGATGAAGTCGGTGCCGCTGGTGCCGGTGTCGCTCGACAGCGCCAGGTTGCCGAACGTGATCGCCGGTGCGGTGGTGTCGAGCGTGTACGCATGGCTGGCGACGGCGCCGTCGTTGCCGGCGCTGTCGCTGATCTTGAGCTGGAGCGTGCCGGTGCCCGAGTTCAGCGTCACGCCGGTCCAGGTCAGGGTGGTGCCGGAAACCTTGCCGGTGACGTCGGTCCAGGTGGCGCCGCCGTCGAGCGAGCCCCAGACGACGTCGGTGCCGGCCGGGGCGGCGCTCAAGGTGGCGCTGATGGTCTGGGACGCGGACGAGGTGATGAAGTCGGTGCTGCTGGTGCCGGTGTCGTTCGACAGCGCCAGGTTACCGAAGGTGATCGCCGGCGCCGTCGTGTCGAGTGTGTAGGCTTGGCTGGCGATGGCGCCGTCGTTGCCGGCATTGTCGGTCACTTTGAGCTTGAGGGTGCCGGTGCCGGTCAGCGTCACGCCGTTCCAGGTCAGGGTGGTGCCGGCGACCTTGCTGGTGATGTCGGTCCAGGTGGCGCCGCCGTCGAGCGAGCCGTAGACGACGTCGGTGCCGGCCGGTGCGCCGCTCAAGGTGGCGGTGATGGTCTGGGACGCGGTCGACGTGATGAAGTCGGTGCCGCTGGTGCCGGTGTCGCTCGACAGCGCGAGGTTGCTGAAGGCGATCGCCGGTGCGGTCGCGTCGAGCGTGTAGGCCTGGCTGGCGACGGTGCCGTCGTTGCCGGCGCTGTCCGTGACCTTGAGTTTCAATGTATTGGCGCCGGACAGCGTGACGTTGTCCCAGCTCAGCGTCGTGCCGGAGACCTTGCTCGTGATGTCGGTCCAGGTGGCGCCGCCGTCGGTCGAACCGTAGACGACGTCGGTGCCGGCCGGTGCCGCGCTCAAGGTGGCGGTGACGGTTTGCAGCGCGGCGTTCGTGACGAAGTCGGTGGCGCTCGCGCCGGTGTCGTTCGACAGCGCCAGGTTGCCGAACGTGATCGCCGGTGCGGCGGTGTCGAGCGTGTAGGCCTGGCTGGCGACGGTGCCGTCGTTGCCGGCGTTGTCCGTGACCTTGAGCTTGAGGGTGCCGCTGCCGGCCAGCGTGACGCCGTTCCAGGTCAGCGTGGTCCCGGAGACCTTGCTCGTGATGTCGGTCCAGGTGGCGCCGCCGTCGAGCGAGCCGTAGACGACGTCGGTGCCCGCCGGCGCGCCGCTGAGCGTGGCGGTGACGGTCTGGGAGGCGGCCGACGTGATGAAGTCGGTATGGCTGGTGCCGGTGTCGTTCGACAGCGCCAGGTTGCCGAACGTGATCGCCGGTGCGGTTGCGTCGAGCGTGTAGGCCTGGCTCGCGACAATGCCGTCGTTGCCGGCATTGTCGGTGACCTTGAGCTGGAGCGTGCCGGTGCCCGGGTTCAGCGTCGCGCCGGTCCAGGTCAGGGTGGTGCCGGACACTTTGCTCGTGATGTCGGTCCAGGTGGCGCCGCCGTCGAGCGAGCCGTAGACGACGTCGGTGCCGGCCGGTGCGCCGCTCAAGGTGGCGGTGATGGTCTGGGACGCGGTCGACGTGATGAAGTCGGTGCTGCTCGTGCCGGTGTCGCTCGACAGCGCCAGGTTGCTGAAGGTGAGCGCCGGTGCGATGGTGTCGAGCGTGTACGCATGGCTGGCGACGGTGCCGTCGTTGCCGGCATTGTCGGTCACCTTGAGTTTGAGGGTGCCCGTGCCCGAGTTCAGCGTCACGCCGTTCCAGGTCAGGGTCGTGCCGGAAACCTTGCTGGTGACGTCGGTCCAGGTCGTGCCGCCGTCGAGCGAGCCGTAGACGACGTCGGTGCCGGCCGGTGCGCCGCTGAGCGTGGCGGTGACGGTCTGGGACGCGGACGACGTGATGAAGTCGGTGCCGCTCGTGCCGGTGTCGTTCGACAGTGCCAGGTTGCTGAACGTGATCGCCGGTGCGGTGGTGTCGAGCGTGTAGGCCTGGCTGGCGACGGTGCCGTCGTTGCCGGCGTTGTCGGTCACTTTGAGCTTGAGGGTGCCGGTGCCAGAGTTCAGCGTGACGCCGTTCCAGGTCAGCGTGGTGCCGGCGACCTTGCTGGTGACGTCGGTCCAGGTGGCGCCGCCGTCGAGCGAGCCGTAGACGACGTCGGTGCCGGCCGGTGCGCCGCTCAGCGTGGCGGTGATGGTCTGGGAGGCGGTCGACGTGATGAAGTCGGTGCCGCTGATGCCGGTGTCGCTCGACAGTGCCAGGTTGCCGAAGGTGATCGTCGGCGCCGTCGTGTCGACGACGATATTCTTGTTGCTGCCCAGCGATCCGCTCGCGCCCGGCGTGGCCAGGGTCAGGGCGGCGTCGAGGTGACTCCCGGCGCTGTCCTTGATCGTGCCGCCGTTCAGGGACAGGGAGCTCGTCGACGCGTAATCCAGATCGGCGGAATTTTCTCCGCCGGCGACCGTATAGGTGAAGACGAGCGTCGTGCTGCCGGAACCGCCGGCGTAAGTGGCAGTCGCGCCGTCGCCGAGGGCGAGCGTCGGCGTGCCGCCGGTCGTGTCGACCGTGACCGCCTTGGTAAAGGTCACCGTGATCGAGATGGTGTCGCCGCCATTGTAGAAGCCGTCGGCCGTCGTGGCGGTCACGTCGAGGACTTGCGGCTGGGTGCCGTCCACGTTGACCGCCGCCGTGCTGCCGACGCTGTTGAGGGTCAGCGTGGCATCGTTGCCTGCCGCATCCCTGAGCGTGCCGCCATTGGCGCTCAGCGCGCCGACCGTCACGCCCGTATTGTCCTGCACGCCGTTGCCGACGGTATAGCGGAATACGAGCGCACCGGTGCCGGATCCGGATACGTAGTCCGCGTACACGGTGCCGCCGGTGTCGAGCGTCAGCGCGATGCGCGGCGTGCCGCCGGTCGTATCGATCGTCACCGCTTCGCTGAAGTTGACGGTGAAGTCCAGATTCTGGGCGGTGTAATACGTCGCGTTCGATGGGACCGAAACCGAATCGACGACGGGACTCGTGGTATCGACCAACACGGAAGCCGTGCCGCCGACGCTGTTCAGGGTGAGCGCCGCATCGTTGCCCGCGGTGTCGCGCAGCGTGCCGCCGTTGGCCTGCAGCGCGCCGACCGCGATGCCGTCCGCGTCGGTGTCGCCCGCCTGGACCGTGTACGTGAACACGAGCGCGTTGCTGCCGGAACCGGAGGCATACGTCGCGTAGACGGTGGAGCTGCCGATGGTCAAGGCCAGGCGCGGCGTGCCGCCGGAGGTGTCCACGATCACCGATTCGCTGGTGTTGACCGTGAAGCTGAGGGTCGTGCCGGCCTTGTAGCTGCCGTCCGCCGGCACGCCGACCGACGACACTGCCGGCGCGGTCGAATCGATCGTGACGGCCAGGCCGGACGACGCGGACGAGACGTTGCCCGCGGCATCGGTGGCTTTCGCGGTGACGGTGTGGCTGCCGGCCGACAGGGCCGACGACGTGATCGACCAGTTGCCGCTGCCGTCGGCCGTGGCCGTGCCCAGCGAGGTGGTGCCGTCGGTGTCGTACAGCGTGACCGTGGCGTTCGCTTCGGCCGTGCCGGTAAAGGTCGGAGTCGTGTTGCTGGTGATGTTGTCGGTGCTCGACGTGCCGGTGTCGGTGCCGGCCGTCATGTCGGGCGCGGACGGCGCGCTAGGGGCCGTGTGGTCGAGCGAGTAGGTCGAGCCCGAGGCGTAGCCGGATGTGATGGCGACGCTGCTGCCGTTCTGGATGCCGGTGCCGCTGCCGTTCAGGTCCAGCCGCAGGACGCCGTCGCCCGAAAGGGTGTCGACCGTCACCGTGTACGTGGTGCCGCTGCCGGTGACGCTGGCGATGCTGCCGGACGCCGTGCCCGTGGCCGTGAGCGCGAAGTCGGTCGCGTCCACGCCGGTGACCGACTGGTCGAACGTCACGGTGTACTGGATCGAGGTGGCGCTGGTGGACACGGTGGACGAGGCGCCGCCGGCGCGCACGATCGAACTGACGCTGGGCGCGTCGACCACGGTGAGGGTGAACGCCTGGTTGGCCACGTTGCCGGCCGCGTCGGTGGCGGCGACGTAGATCTTGTACGTGCCGGCGGCCAGCGACGAGCCGCCGACCTTGAGCGACGTGCCGGAGATGGCGAAGCTGCCGTTGTCGGCATCGTTGGTGCCGTTACCGACGGCCAGCGAATAGCTGATGGACTGGCTGTCGGTGGCCGACAGCGTGGCGATCGTCGACGTGGTGGTGGCGTTCGCGCTGGCGATCGTGGTCGCGCTCAGGCCAAGCCCGGTCGGCGCGGTATTGTCGATGGTCACCGCCAGGCCGGACGAGGCCGCCGAGACGTTGCCGGCGCTATCGGTGGCCTTGGCAGTGAGCACATGGCTGCCGGCCGACAGGGTCGACGACGTGATCGACCAAGTGCCTCCAGTGGCCGTGGCCGTGCCGAGGAGCGTCGTGCCGTCGGTGTCGTACAGCGTCACCGTGGCGTTCGCTTCGGCCGTGCCGGTAAAGGTCGGAGTCGTGTTGCCGGTGATGTTGTCGGTGCTCGACGTGCCGGTGTCGGTGCCGGACGTCATGTCGGGCGCGGACGGCGCGCTAGGGGCCGTGTGGTCCAGCGTATAAGTCGAGCCTGAGGTGTAGCCGGATGCGATGGCGACGCTGCTGCCGTTCTGGATGCCGGTGCCGCTGCCGTTCAGGTCCAGCCGCAGGATGCCGTCGCCGGACAGGGTGTCGACCGTCACCGTGTACGTGGTGCCGCTGCCGGTGACGCTGGCGATGCCGCCGGACGCCGTGCCCGTGGACGTGAGCGCGAAGTCGGTCGCATCCACGCCGGTGACCGACTGGTCGAATGTCACGGTGTACTGGATCGTGGTGGCGCTGGTGGACACGGTGGACGAGGCGCCGCCGGCGCGCACGATCGAGCTGACGCTGGGCGCGTCGACCACGTTGAGGGTGAACGCCTGGTTGGCCACGTTGCCGGCCGCGTCGGTGGCGGCGACGTAGATCTTGTACGTGCCGGCGGCCAGCGACGAGCCGCCGACCTTGAGCGACGTGCCGGAGATGGCGAAGCTGCCGTTGTCGGCATCGTTGGTGCCGTTACCGACGGCCAGCGAATAGCTGATGGACTGGCTGTCGGTGGCCGACAGCGTGGCGATCGTCGACGTGGTGGTGGCGTTCGCGCTGGCGATCGTGGTCGCGCTCAGGCCAAGCCCGGTCGGCGCGGTATTGTCGATGGTCACCGCCAGGCCGGACGAGGCCACCGAGACGTTGCCCGCGGCATCGGTGGCCTTCGCGGTGACGGTATGGCTGCCGCCCGACAGGGTGGACGACGTGATCGACCAGTTGCCGCTGCCGTCGGCCGTGGCCGTGCCCAGCGAGGTCGTGCCGTCGGTGTCGTACAGCGTGACGGTGGCGTTCGCTTCGGCCGTGCCGGTAAAGGTCGGAGTCGTGTTGCTGGTGATGTTGTCGGTGCTCGACGTGCCGGTGTCGGTGCCGGCAGTCATGTCGGGCGCGGACGGCGCGCTAGGGGCGGTCGTGTCGAGCGTGTAGGCCTGGCTGGCGACGGTGCCGTCGTTGCCGGCCGCATCCGTGACCTTGAACTTGAGGGTGTTGCTCGACGACAGCGTGACGCCGTCCCAGGTCAGCGTGGTGCCCGACACCTTGCTGGTGATGTCGGTCCAGCTCGTGCCGCCGTCGAGCGAGCCGTAGACGACGTCGGTGCCGCCCGGCGCGCCGCTCAGCGTGGCGGAGATGGTCTGGGCCGTGGTTTTGGTAATGAAGTCGCTGCCGCTGGTGCCGGTGTCGCTCGACAGTGCCAGGTTGCTGAAGGTGATCGTCGGCGCGACATTGTCGACCGTCGCATTCGTGGTGTCGGCCGTCGTCTTCGCATTTCCGGCATTGTCGGTTACGCGGGCCGACACGTTGCGGTTCGTCGCGCCGTTGAGGGCGCCTGCCGCGATGGTGTACGTGGCCGTCCACGTGCCCGACGAGTTGGTGGCGGCGACGGCCGAACCGCCGCCGAACTGGCTGAAGTCGAACGTGACGCCGGCAATGGTGTCGGTATTGTTGTCGCCGGCCAGGGTATTGTTCCACGTCGCCGTCACGGTATCGCCGGTCTTGAACGCGCCGCCCGTGCCGCTGGCGCCACCGATGGCGATGTTCCCGTCGGTCACGGTCGGCGCGACGTTGTCGACGACGGCGTTGGTCGTGTCGGCCGTGGTCTTCGTGTTGCCCGCATTGTCGGTTGCCGTGAACGAGACGTTCTTGCTCGTGCCGTCGATCGCGCCGGCCGTGATGGTATAGGTCGCCGTCCACGTGCCGGCCGAATTGGTGGCCGCAACGGTGGAGCCGCCGCCGAACTGGCTGAAGTCCACGGTGACGCCCGACATGGTGTCGGCGTTGTTGTCGCCCGCGGCGGTATTGTTCCAGGTTGCCGTGACCGTGTCGCCGATCTTGAACGCGCCGCCCGTGCCGCTGGCGCCGCTGATGCTGATGTTGCCGTCCGTGACCGTCGGGGCCTGGTTGTCCACCGATAAATTGGTCGTGTCGGCCGCGGTGGCGGAGGAACCGTTGGTGGCGGTGACCGAGACGTTCCTGTTGGTGGCGTCGATCGAGCCGGACGTGATCGTGTAGGTGGCCGTCCATATGCCGCTCGAGTTGGTGGCCGTTACTGCCGAGCCGCCGCCGAACTGGCTGAAGTCCATCGTCACGCCGGTGATGCCGCTGTTGTTGTCGCCGCTCGCCGTGTTGTCCCACGTTGCGGTGACCGTGTCGCCGATCTTGTAGGTGCCGCCGGTGCCGGAGCCGGAAGAGGTGATGGCGATGTGGGCGTCGGTGACGGCGGGTGGGGAGCTGATGTTGTTCAGGACGATATTGTCGATGCCCCATACAAAATTGTTGGCCGGGGAAGGCGTGGCGGACGTCGAGGTGAGCTGGGCGTAGCTGATGCCGTCGAAGATCGAGTTCGACAGCGAGACCGACCACGAGAGCGAGCTATAGCCCGGGCCAAACGTCTGGCTTCCCTTGTTCGTGGTGATCACGAGGTTCCGGTTTTCGCCGGCAATGTCGATGAGTGTGAAGGCACTGAGGTCGAACGTCTTGCTTCCCGCGACGGTGATGGTCACCTTCGATTCATAGGCGAGACCGCCGGCGCCCGTGGCCACGACAATGCCGCTCTCGTTCCCGTAGCTTCCAGTCCAGATGTTGTTGTCGCCGGTCTGGACCGCCATGCTGTTGTCGGTGGCGGTGACCACGATCGTGTCGGAGCCGACGGTCTGCTGGGCCACCTTGGTGCCATCGCCCGAGGCGCCCGATTCGAAATCGAAGGTCGACAGCAGCGTGGAATACGACTGGATCGCATGGGCATCGAACGGCGACGCGGTGTCGATCTGCCCCTGCTGCCGCTCCAGCGTCCAGTTTCCGCCGTAGGTGCTCGTGCCCGTGTCGTCGGTGGACGTGGCGACGTTGGCCCCGGTGTCCTTGGCAAGCTGGGCGGTCCACGCCTGGCCGTCGTTGCCCTTGCCCACGTCGCAGCCATAGATCAGCACGTCGCCGTCGGTCTTGAGCGCATGGCCCAATTCGGCCAGTTCGGCTTGCACGACCGGCGTCGCCAGGCTGTCGTTGGTGATGGCGTCGCTGCCCAGGTACAGCGCGGCTTCGCTGCCGTGGCTCAGGATGTGGATGGCGTCGTAGCCCGTGTGCGTTTCGGCCCACTTGGCGATCTGCGCAAGGCCGCTGGCGCCGTGGTCGATTTCCCGGATTTCCACGCCGGCGCGGACGCTCGCTTCCAGCGTCTTGTAATCGGTCACCGACGTGTCGACGAAGACGACTTCTTTCCGTCCACTATTTTGACTGGCATCCGCTTCGCGCACTTGCGTCGGCGGCGCGACATCGGCCAGCAGTGCATGGAGGTGCGGGTCCGGAAGCGCATGCGCCGCGTCCGCGGCAGTTGCGACGACGGCGGCATCGAACATGTACCGTTGCTCGAGCGACAGCAGGCGTGAGGCGCGGCGCAACGGACGGCGCGACGATGCCGAACGCGCGTCCTTGGCGCTCATGCGACGAATCAGATGAATGGAGCGGTTAATGTCATTCATGTTGTGCCTCGATGTGTTGTCGTCGCGCGATGCGAATGAGCCGTGCGGCTTGCTTCAAAAAAATCAGGGGACCTCGAAAAACCGTCGCGAGCGGCCGCGATGTCGTTCGAGAAGCGCAACTGTACGAGTAGTACAGTGAGCATCGCAGGACGACAGCGCAACGCGCAGCAGGTTTTTCGACGTTCCCATCAGTTGGGATGTTGCGCCAGGTGTTCCGCAACCTGCTGGTCGAGCTTCGGTCGCCAGCTTGCGGGCATGACCTTCAATACCTGCGCTTCGAGCTTTTCCGCCGAAGCGACGAGTTCGGGAGTCGAGCCGCGCGCTTTCGCGGCTTCGGTCCACAAGTAAATTTTCGCGAGATGTTCCGGCGCCAGCGCGCCGGTTTCCTTCTGTACCGGCGCATTCGCGTAGAGCACGGCGGTCGGCAGATAGGCAGGCGCATAACCATCGGCGGCGGCCGTCTCCAGCCACTGCCGCGCCGCGTCGAGGTCGACGTCGCCGCCTTCGCCGTTGGCGAGCATCGTGCCCAGCCGGAGCTGTGCTTCATTGACGTTGCGTTGCGCGGCTTCCCAGTACCAGTAGCGCGCCGCGGCCAGGTTTTGCGGCACGTCCTTGTCGCCCTGGTAGTAATGCGCGAGCTTGATCATGGCGGGCGGCGAATTCGCCTGGGCCGCACCGGTGCACAGCGCAATGCCTTTTTCGACGTCCTTGTCGACACCTTTGCCGCGGATGTAGTACTCCGCTTCGGAGCACAGCGAAATCAGGTGGCCGTGCGACGCCGCCTTGTCGTACCAGGCAAGCGCTTGCGGAATGTTCGCCGGACGGCCGATGCCTTCGGCCAGGCAATCGCCAAGGTAATGTTCGGCAGCGGGTACCTGCTTCTGCGCAGCCTGTTCGAACCAGGTACACGCCGCGACCGGGTTCTTCGGTCGTCCCCAACCGTTCTGATTGAACAAGCCGAGCGTGAATTGCGCGAGCGGGTTGTGCGCGGCGATGCGCTCGAAGCCCGGATAGGCCGCCGCGTAATCGCCTTTCGCGAGAAGCGCTTGCGCCGATTTGAGTTCGCGGTCCCAATCGTGTTCCGGACGTGCTCCGAAAGCGCTGAGCGGCAAGGCGAGCGACAGCAGGGCGATGGCGGTGTACTTCATGAAACCGGATCCTTTGGTGCGTGTTCCCGCACCTCGCGGCGCGGGAACGGCAATCGAGATTTAGTCCTGGGACGGATACAAGCCGTTGATTGCGATGTAGTAGGTCATGGCCAGGTAGGGCGGCATGATGCTGAACGGCAGGCCGGAGCCGGTTATGCCGGTGTTGCCGCCGACCGCTACGCTTTGCGTACCCGTCAAGCTCGTGGTCGGGCTACCGCTGATGGTCGTCGTCGGGGTGCCGCCGAATGTCACCGCTGCGGTGCCGCTGATGGCGCCGGCCTTCATGCTGACGGTCGGTGCCGCGTCGGAATAGATTTTTAGCGTACCCGTGTAGGTGCCCAGGGAGGCGCCGGAGGGATTCGTGCCGAAGTTGCCGCCGGACGAGCCGTTCAACGTCAATGCCGAACCGTTGATCGACCCCGTCACACCCGTCATCGTCGTCGTCGCAGTCAGCCCGGTCAGAGTCGTCTGCGCGGCAAGCGTGCCTGGCCCGACATTCACGATGACGCCACCCGTGCCAGTGACCAGCGTGTGCGTATGCGGCGGCAACTGGGAATTCGTGAGCGAGACAGTCGTCGTGCCGCCTTTGTTGCCGGCGATGTAGGTCGGCAGGCCCTGGCCGGAGCCCGCGCCGACTATGACGCGGCCCTGAAGGTCGGGCAACTGGAAGTTCGTCTGGCCGTTGCCGCCGTAGCTGATGCCAATTACCGAGAACAATGCCGCGTTATTGCTGATCGACAAGGTAGCGCCGTTGGCGAACGCGTACATCCCGCCGCCGAAGCCTGCATTTTTCGGCCAGGCCATGATGCATACGCTGCCGATATAGGGTTCGCTGGAACATGCATAGGCCGAACCGGCCGCGCCGATGCCCCCCAGCATGCCCGCCAGCATGACGATTGCCGAAGACCTGCGTTTGAAGCCCTGTTTCATGGTGCGTCTCCTTTTTCTTCTGATGAAAAAATAAAAAAACAAAAAGCGGTCATCGGTTTGGCGGGTCCATCAGCACCGTGCCGCTCATGCCGGCGATGAGTTCGCTGAACTTGCCGTCGATGACGGCGGAAATCTTGATCGACTGGCTCACCGGATCCACCCTCGCGCCGATGCGCTGGATCTTGGCCGGGTAGCTTTTGCCGGTTTCGTCGATCGCGACCCTGAAGCCTTGATTGGGCTTGAGCCGGACCAGCCATTTGCTCGGCACGATGAATTCGAGTTCCAGCGCCGAATCGTCGAGAATCTCCAGCAGCGCCTGGCCCGGCTGGACAAACTGCTGTTCCCGCGCTTTCTGTTCCGCCACCCGGCCGCCGAACGGCGCCGCGATCGCGCATTTCGAGACGATCGCCGCATTGGTCGCGACGTCCGCCCTGGCCTTGGCGACTTCCGCTTCGGAGAGCTCCAGTTCGACCTGGCTGACCGAATGGAGATCGTTGAGCTTGCGGTTGGCGTTCCTGGTCGTCTCGGCGGCGACCAGCGTCGCCTTCGCCCTGCCGAGTTGCGCCTGCTGCACGGAGCAGTCGAACATGACGAGGGTTTCGCCGGCGCGGAACCGGTTGCCTTCGGAGACGGTGATCCGGTTGATGCGCGCGCCGATCTCGGCGGCAAGCGTCGTGTAGCGCCGCGGCGTCAGTTGCGCGCGGATCTCCCGCTGGTCGAACAGGCCCGGATTCGCCTTCGCCGCGGCGTTCGGCGCAGCGGCGGCCGGCGCCGGCGCCTTGACCGGATTTGCCGCACAGGCGACATGAATGCAAGCCCCCATCACGAGGGACAGGGGCGTGAAGCGACGCAGAAGCATGATGGATGGACCTTACTTGACGGTCGCCGCGGGCTGCAGCTGGCCGGTGTTCCACTGCCGCAAAGCGGTCTCGATGGTCTGCGTCAGTTCGGGCAGCGGCACGTTCCGGTCGGCGGCGATGGCGGGTTCCAGTCCCAGCGTTGCCTGCAGCCTGCTTGCCGCCGCCTGGAACTGGGACAGTGCCTGATAGCGGCGCAGCTCGCTCAGGATCGCCGCCGTTTCGTTGGCGACCAGGTCGAGTTTGCTTTGCGTTTTCGCACTTTCGCGGTTTGCCACCTGGGTGGCGATGTCGCGGTCGACCTTCCAGATGCTGTCCGCGCGCTCGAACTGTTTCAGGGCATTGTGGTATTGCAGGTGCGCCAGATGCATCTGCGTCAGGACGATCATCTGCGTCATCATGCGCCGCTGGTCGGCGACGGCGACGCCGGCGTCCGCAAGACGCATCTGCGCGGGCGCGGACAGCACGCCGAGCAGATTGAAGGACAGTTGCGCGCCGGCTTCGGTCCAGTGCTGGTGGATCAGATAGCTGTCGTCGCTGCCGTTGACGCTGTAATTGAACGACAGGCCGGGGAAGAGCTTGAGCAGCGCGCGGCGGGTTTCCATCCGGGCGATACGCGCATTGTAGAAGGACTCCCGCAGTTCGGCGTTGTTGGCGATGACCAGTTCTTCCATCTTGTCGACGGAGACGTTCTGCCATGCGTCGCTGACGGTATCGGCCGGTTCGACCACGGTGATGTCGCGGCCGAGCGGCGCATTGATCAGCGACGCGAGCTCGATCCGCGCGCTCGACAGTTCCTGTTCGATGGATTCGAGCAGCCGCAGATTTTCCAGGACCTGGCGCTGATAGCGCAGCGCGTCCAGCGGGCTGCGCAACCCTTCCGATTCCGATTTTCTCGAATCGCGCAGCGCGTCCTCGGCCGCCGCGATGGTCGTCTTCACCTCGCCGCGCAGCTTTTGCGCGCTCGCGGCGCGCCAGAAGGCGGTTTCGACGTCCTGGATCAGGTTATGCAGCGCCTTGCGGCGATGTTCCGCGGCGATGAGCACGCGGTCGGCGTTCTGCCTGGATGCGTAATAGCTTTGCCCGAAATCGAGCAGGCTCCAGGTGAAAGCGAGATTGGTCGTGGTGGCCGTGCGATCGCTGGAAATGTACGGATGGGCGAGGGAGGGCTGGCCCGTGACGGAGTCGGTGCTGCGCGTGATGAGGTCTTTGTTCCTGTCGCGATAACCGGCGGATGCCACCAGTTTCGGCAGCATCTCGTAGTTGCCGACGTCGAGCTGGCCCTGCGCCAGCGCTTCTTCCATGAGCCGCGTGCGCCTGCCCAGGTTGTACTTGATGGCGCGGGCGATCGCTTCCTGGAGGGTGAGCGCATTGCTCAGGGGTTCCACGTCCTGCTGGGCGCGTTGACGGTCCGCCGCGCTGACGGTGGCGAGTTCGGACGCGGTCAGCGGATCCGGCTTCGTCGACGCGCAGCCGCTCAGCGCCAACATGGCGGACAAGGACGCGAAAAGGGTGATACGCGTCCGTGAACGGACGAGCTTGACTTCGGAAAGTCGAGAAAGCATTTGCCACTCCCTGTGGATGTTATAACTGGCTGGCCGCGTGCGATTCAGTGTCTTGTTGCAATGGGTTGGCGGTGTCCCATGCGCCGGATGCGATTGCAATGTACAAATGCGTATGCTTTGCGAATATATTGAACAGATATATATTTATCTCAAGCATAGATTCTCTAAGGCAACGCGGTCAACAAGTAACTGTAAAACGTTGTAGCGAAATTGCCGACTTGATGCCGTCAAGATGGCGCCAATTCTGGCATCCCTCGGAATGGGAATTGTGCGCTGCAACGCCCGCGCATATGCTAGTGTCCGTTGCCTTTCGGATTTGCTGCACATGTGTCAACATCCGACACTGTGCCGCGACCGCCGTCCGGCGCCGATTTCCATTTCATTGAGGACGACGATGAGCGCCAAGGTTTTCGTGGTCATAGTGACCTACAACGGGGCCAAGTGGGTGACCCCGTGCTTTTCCAGCCTGCGCAAGTCGACCGTGCCGCTGCACACGATCGTGATCGACAATGGGTCGCAGGACGATACGCTGGCCCGCATCGCGGCCGACTATCCCGAGGTCGAGATCGTCAATACGGGCAAGAACCTCGGCTTCGGCAAGGCCAACAATATCGGCATGGAACTGGCCTGGCAGCGCGGTGCGGACTATGTCTTCCTGCTCAACCAGGACGCCTGGATCGATCCGGACGCCGTCGAGAAGCTCGTCGACGCCTGCCAAAGGCATCCGGCCTATGGCGTCATCAGCCCGATGCACCTGAACGGCGCCGGCGACGGCCTCGACTACGGCTTTTCCAATTACATCGGGCCGAACAAGTGCCGGGGCCTGTATTCGGACATCTACCTCGGCCGCGTCAAGGACGTGTACGACGTCGGCTTCGTGAACGCCGCCGCCTGGATGATGACGCGCGAATGCGTGGAACGGGTGGGGGGCTTCAGCCCGTCGTTCTTCCATTACGGCGAGGACGACAATTACACGCAGCGCCTGCAATTCCACAAGCTCAAGCTGGGCGTCCTGCCCACGTCGCGCATCTATCACGATCGCGAGCAGCGCCCGCCCAGCAAATTCTTCGAGTCCGGCGAGACCTTCCGGCGCGAAGTCATCGCGCGCAGCTCGAACCCGAACGCGAATTTCTCGTTCGGCCGCGAATGGGTGTCCGTGTGCGCTCACCTCGGCTATGCGCTGGCGCGCGTCAATGCGTCGGAAGTCAAACTGCAACTGGCCAAGATCCGCCTGCTGGCGGGCATCGACAAGGCGGCAATCCGCGCCAACCGCGAGCGCAGCAAGACGGGGCGCGCCGCATTCCTGGACCTGGATGCCGGCGGCCGCGCCCAAACGCCGCGTGCCGCGCCCGGTCTCGCGGTCGAGCACCAGCCCGGATGAGATGGTGGAATTGTCACGCTTTACCCTAAAGGCATAACATTACGACAAGTTACGAGCGTTCAATAACCATGCTTACAACACTCCGGATCATCCTGATAAGGTAGTGCTTGCCTCTTTTGACCGCACCCACTTATTCTGCTGTTCTCGGGGCGCTTCGTTTCATGCGCACGGTATGTCTTGTTGCTAACTTGTAATCGATAAAATGTTATTATCTCATCAGCACGGCGGTGAGGATTGGTGAACATTGGTTGGACTACCGCGGCGTGAGCGATGCTCTGCAACTGTTGATGATTAGATCGTCGTTGTCATAAATGCAACGGCAACTTGTCGAGCATGCAGACGTTTCCGTGCTAATCAAAAGTTATCGTAATAGCAATCATGCGGAACGGAATCAATATGAAGCCAGACGAGATCATCGCAGTAGTTGGATTGGGTTATGTAGGTTTGCCGCTGGCTGTCGAATTCGGCAAGCTCGGCCCGACGATCGGATTCGATTTATCCGTGGCAAAGGTCGAAAGTTACAAGAAGTTCGTCGATCCCGCCGGTGAGGTTTCGACTGAACAGTTGCGTGCGGCACGCCACCTGAATGTCACCACCGACCCGGCCGCGCTGGCCCAGGCCGATTACATCCTGATCGGCGTGCCGACCCCCGTCGACATCGCCCACGTGCCCGATTTCGCGCCGCTGATCGGCGCCAGCGAGACCGTCGGCAAGCACATGAAGCGCGGCGCGATCGTGATTTACGAATCCACCGTCTATCCTGGCGCTACCGAGGAAGTCTGCATCCCCGTCCTGGAAAAATTCTCCGGCATGAAATGGAAGGAAGACTTCCACGTCGGCTTCTCGCCCGAGCGCATCAACCCGGGCGACAAGGAACATACGCTCACCAACGTGATGAAAGTGGTCTCGGGCGACGACCCGGAAACCCTGGATCGCGTCGCTTCCATGTACGAGACCGTCGTCAAGGCCGGCGTGCACCGCGCGTCCAGCCTCAAGGTCGCCGAAGCGGCCAAGGTCATCGAGAATACCCAGCGCGACCTGAACATCGCCCTGATGAACGAGCTGGCGATCATCTTCGACAAGATCGGCATCGACACGCTGGAAGTGCTGAAGGCCGCCGGCACGAAATGGAACTTCCTGCCGTTCCGCCCGGGCCTGGTGGGCGGCCACTGCATCGGCGTCGACCCTTATTACCTGACGCACAAGGCCGAGATGATCGGCTACCACCCGCAGGTGATCCTGGCCGGCCGCCGCATCAACGACGGCATGGCCAAGTTCGTCGCGGAAAAGACCGTCAAGTCGATGATCTCGGCCGGTTTCCACGTCAAGGGGTCGAAAGTCAATGTCATCGGCTTGACGTTCAAGGAAAATTGCCCCGATCTGCGCAATTCCAAAGTCGCCGACATCGTGTACGAGCTACAGTCTTATGGTCTGGAAGTGCACGTGCACGATCCCGTGGCGGAAGCGGACGAAGCCCAGCACGAGTACGGCATCAAGCTGGAGAACTGGGACGACCTGCCGAAGGGCGACGCGCTCATCGTCGCCGTGCCGCACAAGGAAGTGCTGGCGCGCTCGCTGACGGATTTCCAGTCCAAGCTGAACGATGGCGGCTGCTTCGTCGACGTGAAGGCCCAGTTCGATCCGCACCAGATCCGCGAGGCGGGTTACTGCGTCTGGCGTTTGTAATGTAATGCCGTAATGCCGGCATCCGCGACTCCTGTCGCGGATGCCATGACTATTCACTAGGTCGTGCCGAGGGCAGGCCGCTTGGTCCCCGAGCCTTGCCGTTTCGCATGCAATGATGACAATGACAGTTCCTGGCTATTCTCGGCCTTATTTTATTTCCTTGAGTCAAAAGCTTTCGGGAACGCGTACGCGTATCCCGGGTCAACCGTTGTTTGTGCAAGTCAGCAATAACTGCTACACCGGAGGCAACTGTGCTTAGGATTTCTAATCACTATGTGTCGAAGATCGTATTCGTCCTGCTGTTCGTCGAAGTGTTGGTACTGCTCGGCGCGGTCTACATCGGCGCGGCGGTGCGGTTCATGGAATTGGGCCAGAACGCCGGCCTGCCCAGCATCGGCCATCTCGACCACTTCTTCACGTCCGCCATCGCCTTTACCGCAGCGATCATCTTCAGCATGAGCGCGATGGGGATGTACCAGCTCGACTTCAACGAGGGCCTGCGCCATCCGTTCTTCATGAAGCTGATGCCGTCGTTCCTGATGGGCTTCCTGATCCTGACGCTCGTGTTCTACGTGGCGCCGGACCTGTACTTCGGACGCGGCATCATGGCGCTCGTGTTCGGCATCGCCGCCGGCGGCATCTTCCTGGCCCGCATGGTGTTCTTCAAGTCGTCCGAACTGCGCTTCCTGGAAACCCGCATCCTGTTCCTGGGCAGCGGTCCGCTGGCCAAGGAATGCAGCGACCTGGCCCTGCAGAGCGCCAGCTACCACCGCTACAACATCGCCGGTTTCGTGCCGACGCCGACCGAAGAATTGTGCGTGCCGTCGACCAGCCTCCTGAAATCGCGCGAGGGCGAGTCGCTCGTCGCGCTGGCGCGCCAGTACAACGTCGAGGAAATCGTCGTCTCCGTGCAGAACCGCCGCGGCGGCTTCCCCATCAAGGATCTGCTCGAGTGCAAGCTGCAGGGCTTCAAGGTCACGGACGCCGCCACGTTCTTCGAGCGCGAGACGTGCCAGATCCGCGTCGATTCGCTGCAGCCGTCGTGGCTCGTGTTCGGCGGCGGCTTCGACCAGAGCTTCGTGCGCACGTTCATGAAGCGCAGCTTCGACATCGTCTGCAGCCTGATCATCATGGTGCTGACCTTGCCGCTGATGCTGCTGGCGGCGCTGGCCGTCAAGCTGGAAGACCGCGGTCCCGTGTTCTATTCGCAGGAGCGGGTCGGCAAGGACGGCGTCACGTTCTTCGTCCACAAATTCCGCAGCATGCGCACGGACGCCGAAAAGGGCGGCAAGCCGCAATGGGCGCAGCAGAACGATCCGCGCATCACGCGCGTCGGCAATTTCATGCGCAAGACGCGCATCGACGAGTTGCCGCAGGTGCTCAACGTGCTCAAGGGCGACATGTCGTTCGTGGGCCCGCGCCCCGAGCGCCAGTATTTCGTCGACCAGCTGATCGAAGTGGTCCCGTATTACAACGTGCGCCACAGCGTCAAGCCGGGCATCACCGGCTGGGCCCAGGTGCGCTACGGCTACGGGTCGTCGGCCGAGGACGCGCTGCAGAAGCTGCAGTACGATCTGTACTACGTGAAGAACAACAGCCTGTTCCTGGACGTTCTGATCCTGATCGATACGCTCAAGGTCGTCCTGTTCCGCAGCGGACGCTGATGCTCCCGCGGCTGCCGGCGGGACCGGCGGGCGGCCGCGCATGTCCACCGAATCCTGCCCAGTAACGTGATCAATATCGCTGCTTCCAGCTACGCACTGGCCGCCATCGGCTTCCTGGCGCTGGGCCTGTCGGTCCTGTCGGGCTGGCGCGGCCGTGCCCAGCGCGGCACGCTGAGCGCCGCCTGCCTGGCGACGGCCGCGTGGGCCGCGGCGCTGGGCCTGGACGCGGCGCGGCAGATCCTGTGGAACACGGGCACCGCCGCGCTCGAGGTGTTGCGCGACGGCGCCTGGTCGCTGTTCCTCGTGGCGCTGCTCGGTCACTGGCGGGAGGAGTCGGACGGCACGGCCGCGCGCCTGATCTTCGGCCGCTTCCACGCGCCGCGCCCGTCGTTGCTGGCCGCGGGCTGCGTCTACCTGCTGGTGCTGGCCGGCGTCGGCGCCGCCCACTGGAACGGCGACCTGCTGCCGGTGCTCGGCCTGCCGCTGCTGATCGGCTATGTCGGGCTGTCCGTGTACGGGATGCTGCTCGTCGAGCAGGTCTACCGCAACAAGACCATCGAGGAGCGCTGGGCGATCAAGTTCGCGTGCCTGGGCATCGGCGGCATGTTCGCCTACGACTTCTACATGTACAGCAACGCGCTGCTGTTCCGCAAACTGAGCCCGGACCTGTGGACGGCGCGCGGCTTCGTCAACGCGCTGACCGTGCCGCTGCTGGCGCTGTCGATCACGCGCCGCAAGTCGTGGACGACGTCGTTCGCCGTGTCGCGCCGCGTCGTGTTCCATTCGGCCGCGCTGTTCGGTTCCGCGATCTACCTGCTGGCCATGGGATCGGTGGGCTACTACCTGCGCTATGTCGGCGGCAGCTGGGGCACGGTGATGCAGACCGGCTTCCTGTTCGGCGCCATTTCGCTGCTGGGCGTGATCCTGTTCTCCGGCACGGCGCGTTCCTGGCTGAAGGTCTCGATCAGCAAGCATTTTTTTCGCTATAACTACGATTACCGCGAAGAGTGGATGCGCTTCACGCGCACGCTGTCCGAGCGCGGCCCGCACCTGGGCGAGCGCGCCATCCAGGCGCTGGCCACCCTCGTCGAAAGCCCCGGCGGCACGCTGTGGCAGCGCGATGCCGGCGGCCGCTTTACCGTGATGGCGAGCTGGCAGGCGCCGGACACCCGCGTGGCGGAGGCGGCCAACGCGCCGTTCTGCCGCTTCCTGGAAAGCACGCAGTGGGTCGTCGACGTCGACGAATACGTCGAGCGTCCCGACAAATACGAAGGACTCGCGCTGCCCGACTGGCTGCTGGACACGCCGCGCCGCTGGCTCGTCGTGCCGCTGATGCTGCAGGAAAAACTGTTCGGCTTCGTCGTGCTGCAGCGCGCGCGCAGTCCTCTGAAGCTGAACTGGGAAATCATCGACCTGCTGGAGATCGCCGGCAGCCAGGCCGCCAGCTATCTCGCGCAGGAAGACGCGGCCAATGCGCTGATGGTGGCGCGCCAGTTCGAGTCGTTCAACCGCATGTCGACGTTCGTCGTGCACGACCTCAAGAACCTCGTCGCCCAGCTGTCGCTGATGAACGCGAACGCGGAGAAGCACAAGGACAATCCCGAATTCCAGCGCGACATGCTGGAGACCCTGAACCACTCCGTGCAGAAGATGAAGCTGCTGCTGCAAAAGCTGTCGCGCAGCGAGAATGCCGAGAAGCCGCTGCCGCTGGCCGTCGACGCCGTCGTGCGCCAGGCGCTGGCCTTGAAGAGCGCGTTCGAACCGCATCCGCAGCTGCTCGTCGAGCAGGCCGGATTGCTGGTGCTGGCCGACCGCGAGCGCCTCGAGCGCGTGCTGGGCCACCTGATCCAGAACGCGATCGAAGCGACGCCGCGCGACGGCCACGTGATCATCCGCGTGGGCCCGGCGGCCGCCCGCGGCGACGCCGTCGAAGTCGAGATCGCGGACACCGGCGAAGGCATGACCGAGGAATTCATCCGCGAGCGCCTGTTCAAGCCGTTCGACTCGACCAAGTCGGCCGGCATGGGCATCGGCGTGTTCGAGAGCCGCGAATACATCACCGAACTGGGTGGGGCGCTGGAAGTGACCAGCCAGCCCATGCTCGGCACAACGTTCAAGGTCGTCCTGCCGCTGCACCGCGTGGCGGCGGCCGCGACGATCGCCTGAAAGAAGACACCATGACCCAACCAAAACCCAAGCTGTTGATCATCGAAGACGATCCGGGCCTGCAGAAGCAGCTGCGCTGGAGCCTGGATGCGTACGACGTCGTGGTGGCCGGCGACCGCGAGGCGGCGCTGGCGCAGATACGCCGCCACGAGCCGCCCGTGTGCACGATGGACCTGGGCCTGCCGCCCGATCCGGACGGTTCCACCGAAGGCCTGGCGACCTTGCAGCAGATTCTGGCGCTGGCGCCGGACACGCGCGTGATCGTCCTGACGGGCAACCAGGATCACGCCAACGCCGTCAAGGCGATCGGCATGGGCGCCTACGATTTCCACCAGAAGCCGGTCGACCCGGAAGTGCTGAACCTCGTGATCCAGCGCGCCTTCTTCCTGCACAACCTGCAGCAGGAAAACCGCCGAATGCAGCAGTCGCAAGCCGATTCGCCGCTGGCCGGCGTGATCTCGCGCGACCCCGGCATGCTGAAGGTCTGCCGCACCATCGAGAAGGTGGCGCCGACGTCGGCCTCCGTCATGCTGCTGGGCGAATCGGGCACCGGCAAGGAGGTGCTGGCGCGCGCCATCCACGCGCTGTCGCCGCGCGCCAAGGAGCGCTTCATGGCGATCAACTGCGCGGCGATTCCGGAAAACCTGCTCGAGAGCGAGTTGTTCGGCTACGAAAAGGGCGCCTTCACGGGCGCCGCCAAGCAGACCAAGGGCAAGGTGGAGCTGGCCCACGGCGGCACATTCTTCCTCGACGAGGTGGGCGACCTGCCGATGGCGCTGCAGGCCAAGCTGCTGCGCTTCCTGCAGGAGCGCGTGATCGAGCGCATCGGCGGCCACGAGGAGATCCCCGTCGACGTGCGCATCGTGTGCGCCACGCACCAGAAACTGAAGGACCTGTGCGCACAGGGCCGCTTCCGCGAGGACTTGTATTACCGCCTGTCGGAAATCGTCGTGACGATCCCGCCGCTGCGCCAGAGAGATGGCGATGCCGCGCTGCTCGCGCATCACTTCAAGAACAAGTTCTGCGCGCAGGAATCGCGCGCGTCGCTGCACTTCGCGCCGGACGCGCTGGCCGCGATCGAAGCCTATCAATGGCCGGGCAATGTGCGCGAGATGGAGAACTGCATCAAGCGCGCCGTCATCATGGCCGACGCGAACACCATCGTCGCCGACGACCTGGGCCTGCCCGACACGGGCGCCGAGGAAGAGCCGCTGAACCTGCGCCAGGTGCGCGACGAGGCGGAATACAAAGCCATCGCGCGCGCGCTGGCGCGCACCGACGGGAACATCGTCAAGGCGTCCGAGATGCTGGGCGTGAGCAGGCCGACCTTGTACGACCTGATGGGACGCCACGGCATCAAGGCCAGCGCGTGACGGTGCGCAGGCTGGCGCGCCGCGGCCTGCTCGCGGCGGGCGTCGCCGCCGTCGTGGCGGGCGGCGCGTTGCTGGCCGCCGTCGACCACCTCGGCCTCGCGCCGCGCACGCTCGCACCCTATATCGAAAAGCGCAGCAGCGGCCACAACCCGGTCATCGTCGGCATCGGCCAACGCGTCGGCGCCACCTTGCGGGCGCTCGACCGCGGACCCGCCGCCGCGCCGCCGCGCCGGCTGGCGCTGAACGTGGGCGCGCAGCCGCGGCCCGCGGGGCAGGATGCCGGCGGCATCCAGGTCGCCACGCCCGATGCCCTGCGTGCCGCCTTGACGGCCGCGGCGCCGGGCGACGTCATCACGCTCGCTCCCGGCACCTACCGTTTCGAAGGCAAGGGCATCGGCATCGCGCGCGCGGGCCGCGCGGACGCGCGCATCGTCGTGCGCGCGGCGCGGCCGGGCACCGTGCACATCGAACTCGAAACGCTCGAAGGCTTCGTCGTCGGCGCGCCGTACTGGCGCTTCGAGAACCTCGACATCCGCGGCGTGTGCTCGGCCGACGACGACTGCGAACACGCCTTCCACGTCGTCGGCGCCGGCCATCACTTCGAGAGCGTCAACAACACGATCCGCGACTTCAACGCGCACATCAAGATCAATGGGCTGGACGGCCGCTACCCGGACGATGGCCTGATCGACCACACGACGTTCGCCGCCACGCACGTGCGCGCGACGACGAAGCCGGTGACGCCCATCGACCTCGTCACCGCCAGCGGCTGGACCGTGCGCGCGAACGTCATCACCGACTTCGTCAAGCGCGACGGCAACGAGGTCAGTTACGGCGCGTTCGCCAAGGGCGGCGGCCGGAACAATGTATTCGAGCGCAACCTCGTGTGGTGCGAACAAACGCTGCGCGGGCTGCCGGGACAGCGCGTCGGCCTGTCGCTGGGCGGCGGCGGCACGGGGAAGGAATTCTGCCGCGACGGCCGCTGCATCACGGAGCAGGAAGGGAGCGTGCTGCGCGCCAACCTGATCGTCGGCTGCTCCGACGCGGGCATCTATTTGAACGGCGCGGCGGCCAGCAAGGTGCTCGACAACACGCTGCTCGACACGACCGGCATCGACGTGCGTTATCCGACGAGCAGCGCGGTGGTGGACGGCAATCTCGTGGACGGCATCATCCGCGGCCGCGACGGCGGCCTCGTGCACCTGGGCGACAATCGCACGACGGCGCTGTGGCGGATCTATGCCGGCAGCCATCCGGTGCGCAGCCTGTTCCGCGCGCCGGCATCCGGCGATTTCGCGTGGCGCGACGGGCCGCCCGTGCGCGACGAGGCCGACGAAGGGGAGCGGCCGGCGGCTGCGCAGGACCTGTGCGGCGCACGCCGCGCGACGCCGGCCGTGTACGGCGCGTTCGCCCGTTTCACGCCCTGCCTGGCGGCGCCTTAGGCGTCACCACGACACGACCCATTCGCGGGTCCATTCGGCGACCTGGTCGCGCCACGCGCGGCGCGAAAACGTGTGGTCGGCGTCCTCGATGCGGCGCCAGGACACGCGCGGCGCGGCGAGCAGGCGTTTCCAGGCCGGCGTCGAGCCGGCCACGTCGCAGAATTCGCGGCCCGTCAGGTCGGCGCCGCCGATCACGAGGAGCGTGTGGCCGCCGAACGCGTGCAAGCCCTGGCGCATGCGCTCGGGCAGCGCGGCCGGTCCATCCTGCGCCGCGGCGCGGCCCGCGAACGCGGTGCGCACGAGTTTCAGCATCGACGTGAGGGACCCTGCGTAGTCGAACCGGCCGCGCGCCAGCTTGCGCCAGAACGCCGGGTCGCGCAGGCGGTCGCGGTAGTGGTGTTTCAAGGTCGTGCGGGCGACGCCGTCGTCCGTGCGCACCCATGGGTTCAGCAGCACGAGGCCGCGCACCCGCGCATCGCCCGGCGCATACATCGCGGCCGCCGAGGCGCCGTCGCACAGGCCCCACAGCACGACGTCGGCGAGGCCCGGCACCGCGTCCACGAACGCGTCGAGCGCGGCGCGGATGTCGTCCTGGATCGTTTCGAAATCGCGCTCCTCGCCGTCGCTGTCGCCCATGCCGCGGTAATCGAAGCGCATGGCGGCGATGCCGTGCGCGGCCAGGTGGCGCGCCAGCAGGGCGAACTGGCGGTGGCTGCCGACGCGGTATTGCGGACCGCCGACGACGATCAGCACGCCGCGCGCGCACGGCGCCGCCGGCACGGAGGCGATGCCGACGAGCGCGTCGCCGCCGCAGCGGAACGACAGGGCGCGTTCTTCATACGGCATGGGCGCGCTCCTCCAGGAGGTCGACGGTGGCGTCGAGCAGGGCGGGGCAGGTCGACACGGCCGTCGTGGCCCAGAACGGCGATCCCGTCACCGTGTGCACGTGGAGCACCGCGCCCTGCGCCTCCCACGCCGTCTTGACGCGCGCGGCGCCCAAGCCCGGCGCCTGGCCGGGGGCGCCGAGCACGTCGAACCAGTGCGCCGGGACGGGCGCCGGCATGGCATCGGGCGCGGGCAGCGCGTCGATGGCGTGCGCCAGTGCGGGGGACAGGTCGTAGCCGGCGATTTCCAGCGTTTCTCCGCCGGCAAGCGCGGCGCGCAGGGCCTTGGTGCCGCTCTGCGCGGCGGCGTCGCCCAGCATCGCATGCGCCGTGCGCAGGCGCAGGAACTGGGTCAGGTAAGCCGAGCCGCTGGCGACCGGCTGCCACAGCAGCATGGGCGCCAGCGGGTGCGTCGTCGTGCGTGCATGGTCGAGCGCGAGCAGGGCGCCCAGGCGCAGGCCCCACAGCGTGAGCGGCGCATCGATGTGCGCGCGCAGCCAGGCGGCGGCGGTGTCGAGGTCCTGCCGCCACAGGTCCCAGCGGGCGTCGAGGAAGTCGCCGGCGCTGTCGCCGGTGCCGAGCAGGTCGATCTGCAGCACGCCGTAGCCGTGCGCGGCCAGGCGGCGCGCGCCGAGGGCGGCCATGCGGCGGGTGCGGTTGAGCTCTTCGGCGAACGGCGGCACGTACAGGACCGCGCCGCGGCATTTGCCGGCGGGACGATGGAACAGGCAGAAGCGCTGGTCCGCGCCGCTGCCGAGGAAGAACGGTTCCGCGTCCACCTCGGCCCGATCCGGTGTCATTCGGCCCGTTTCGCGGCCACGAAGTCGGCCAGGCTGCCGAGGGTTTCGAAGGTGCTGGCGCTGATGTCGTCGTCGTCGATGGCGATGCCGAAGCGCTCTTCGAGCGCGCCGATCAGGCTGACGACGGCCATCGAATCGAGTTCGGGCAGGCTGCCCAGCAGGGGAGAATCGGCGTTCAGGCGCTGGCCGGCGTCGCCCAGGCTCAGGACGTCGATCAGGGTCGCTTTGACTTCGTCGAGATACATCATGATGTCATTCGGTTCCGTGAAGATTATACGTTCGGGCGCAACAGCGCCAGCCGCGCCTTCAACGGTGCGGCCAGGCGGTGCACTTCGCCCACGAGTTCGTGGCGGGTGGCGCGCAGCAGCACGTACCACGCGGCGGCCAGCGGCAGCAGCATCACGAGCAGCCGCGCCATCGCGGGCAGCGTCGCCGGCAGCAACGTCGCCAGCAGCCACGCGAAGGCGCCGGTGCCCGCGGCCACGATGGCGCTGGGCAGCAGGGCGCGCACCATCATCGCGGTCGTGAAGCCGAAATAGCGGCTCTGCTGGATCGAGGTGACGGGGGCGCTGGCGACGGTCGCGAAGAACAGCGCCCAGGCGAATCCGTTCAGGCTGCCGTCGAACAGCATCACGCCGAACAGGATGCGGGTCGCCAGGGTGACGACGACCGGGAAGGCGCTGAGGTAGGGACGGCCGATCGCCGTCATCGCCATCGGGATGTAGTTGAACGCGAGCGTGACGACGCCCGCCAGCACGAGCGGCAGGATCGCCGGCACGCATTCGATCCACTTGGCGCCGTACAGCGCGACGACGACGTCCTGGCCCAGCACGGCCGTCAGGGCCAGCGCGGTCCAGCCGACGCCGGTCAGCAGCAGCGTGGAGCGGGCCAGGATCGGCGCCAGCGATTCGCCTTTGTGCCACGTCTGGGCGAGGTACGGCACGGCGCCGTAGTTCATCGTCGAACCGGCCACGTAGCTGAAGATCGACACGGTGGAATTCGCGCGGCTCAACAGGCCCACGTGGCGGGCCGATCCCAGCTTGCCGAGCAGGATGTCGGGGATCGAGTTGTTGAGCGTCGTCGCGCAGTTCGTCACGAGCGAGCCGACGCCGAAGTGCGCGACGCTCTTCCAGTGGCGGAAGCCCGGCAGCCACGGCATGCCTTTCGGGCGCAGCGGGATGTAGGCGATGCCGCAGGCGACGATGTTGATCAGGTTACCCCACGCCATGGACATCGCGCCGAAGCCCATCTCGCCGAGGATCAGCGTGGCGGCGCAGAAGCACACGGTGCCGACGACGTGGACGACGGCCTGCTTCTCGGCCTCGTAGTTACGGGCCAGCAGTGCGCCGGTGACGGTGCCGAACGGGATGAACACGAAGCCGGTGGCCAGCACGCGCATCACCGGCACGATGCCCGGCTCCTTGAACCACGTGCCGAGCCAGCCGCTGGCCGCGAACAGGACGGCCGCGATCACCCACGACGTCGTGAACACGACGCCGGTGGCGGAGCTGATCTTCTCGTTGTCGAGGTCCGGTTCGCGCTGCAGGTAATAGCTGACGCCGAAGTCGCGGAAGACCTGGGCGAAGTTCACGAACACGACGGTCATCGAATAGATGCCGATCTCGCTCGGGCTCAGGATCCGCGCCAGCAGGATGCTGACGATGAACTGCAGGACCTTGGTGCCCGAGGTCGCGAAAAAGTTGATGACCAGCGAACGACGCAAATCTGCCATGACAGGGCAATCGGGGGAGAGAAAAACGCGCCGGGAAAATCAGGCCGGCGCGTTGGAGATCAGGTGGATGGCCTGGCGCGACGTCGTCTTGTACTTGTTGTTGATGAAGCGCATCGGCCCGATGAAGTGGAAGAACGCCGTCTCCGCCGTGGCGCAGTCGGGCGTGCCGTATTTCGGGAACGGCAGCGACGTCGTGGCGAACGCGTTCGCCACCAGGTAGTTCGACGTCACCTGTTCCGTGCCCCAGCGTTTCCAGTCGTCGCCCAGCTTGGCCGTCATGCGGCGCGAGAAGTCGAGCAGGTCGTCGCGCATCGTCGTCGACGGCGGAAAACCCGTGAAGCCGGAGCAGCCGCGCACGTAGCGGGCATCGCTCGGCAGGCCGACGTTGGCCATCTCGGCTTCGGACAGCGTCTGGATGTGCGCGCCCGGCTTCACCTTCGGCAGCGCGTGGGCGCGCACGGCGTCCAGCGGGCGGATCGGCGTGTCCGGGAGTTCGCCCAGCACGAAGCCGGCGCCCGTCTGGATGGCATGCAGCACTTCCGGAATCGGCTGCATGGTCAGCGTGTCGGCGTCGAGCTGGATGACGTAGCTGTCCAGCGCATAGCCGGAGATCGCAAACAGGCGCTCCCAGGTGCCGCCGCGCGGGATGTCCGGATGGGTGAATTCGTTCGCCTCGCGCAGGACCACGTGCGGCAGGTGGTGTTTCAGCACGGCGCGGTCGTTCTCGTCGATCGACGGATCGCACACGACGACGATGCGCGACGGATTCAGGAAGTGCGTGAACGACTTCACCGCGACCAGGTAGGAATGGACGTCGCGCTGGTGCACCATCGACAGCAGCGTGAAGGGCAGTTCGCCGCGCTTGACGGGACGGGTGTCCAGGATCCGGCGCGCGACTTTCTGGTACTGCCATCGGAAATAGTCTCGCCTTGCGCGCTGGACCACCCTCTCGACTAAAGACATTCCTCAGGACTCCCTTTTCTGCGGTTCGAATTCAAAGCACGGTTCATAGAAAACGTTCGATGTGTGCGGCGAACTCCTTGCTTTGACGCACAACATTATATGCGGTATCGACGTGCGCACGCGCGTTGTTTCCATGCATTTTTGCTATGTCCGGACTGTCGACATAGCGCAGCACGGCCTGCGTGAAGCCGGCGAAGTCGTCCAGTCCGATGACGGCGCCCGTCTTGCCGTCGAGGATGGTTTCTTTCGGCCCCAGCGCGGCGCTGGCCACGACGGGGATGCCGCACGCCATGGCCTCGACGATCGCATTGCCGAAGCTTTCGCGCTCGGCCGCATGCACGAGCACGTCGGCGGCGCGGTAGTACGGCACCAAGTCGTTCTGGCGGCCGGCGAACACGCACACGTCGTCCAGGCCCAGTTCGGTCGCCAGCCGTTTCCATTCGACGGCCGGCGGGCCGTCGCCCACGTAGACGAAGCCGATGCGCTGGTCCGGACGGGCGTCGACGACGTCGCGCACCACCTGCAGCAGGCGGTCGACGCGTTTTTCCGGCCGCGCCTGCGAGACGGCCAGGATCCAGAAGCGATCCTGGTCCAGGCCCAGCCGGGCGCGGGCCTCGGCGCGGTCGCCCGGATGAAACTTGACCGAATCGACTGAATTGCGCATCAGGATGACCTTGTCGCGCGGCAGCTTCTGGTAATTCAGCAAAAAATTTTCCTGGGCAACGGAGTTCGCCAGGTGCAGGTCGTGCTGCTGCATGCGCAGCACGCGCCGGAGGAGGAATTTCGCGATTTTCTTGGCCGCACCGTCGCGCTGGCGCGGATCGAAGCTGTCGTTTTCCGTGTTGATCGTGCGCACGCCCAGGCGGCGCAACAGGTCCAGGCACACGGTGTTCGACAGCGCGCTCATGAACACCATCACCTTGACGTTGTGGGTGCGCACGAATTGTTCGATCGCGGCGCGGCCGGCCGGAGAATTGTCGTAGCAATTCAACTCCACCGGCTGCAGGTTCCGGGGCTGGTAGCTGGGATTGCCGGTCAGCTTGGGGAACGCCATGTACACGTTGGCCCGGTCGCGCAAATCGGCACTCGCCCGGTCGCGCACGGCGGCGGTGAAATTCCATACGTAACCCGTATCGTCGGGATAACGCATGGTAAACACGACTCCTGGCTTGTCCGCTGTTGTCACCCTGTTGCTCCGATTTTGGTGAGAAGTTGCAATATTTAGCACAAAATTATAGCTCATCGATTAAATCCGCATGTTGCGGTGCAGCGTAAGCGTGCGCGCCATCGGCCGTCTCCACACGATTGATTCCGGGCGACAAACACATTGTGCTAGGATTGCAAGACTTTTAACGGCCCATGTAATGTTAGAAAAAGCTCAGCAAGTGCCGGCGCAACTGGCACCCGGACAGCGTCCGGTCCTGCTCGTAATCGTCGACACCGAGGGTGAATTCGCCTGGGATCAGCCGTTCAACCGCAGCGCCATCGGGACCATGTCCATTGCCAGCCAGCCGCTGATGCATGCGCGCGTGTTCGACAAATTCGGCATCGTCCCCACCTACATGGTCGACTGGCCCGTGGCGACGACGCCGGCCGCCGTCGCCACGCTCCGCACGCTGCGCGACGCGGGCCGCTGCGAGATCGGCGCCCACCTGCATCCCTGGGTCTCGCCGCCGTACGAAGAGGCGCTGTCGGACTTCAACTCCTACGGCGGCAACCTGCCGCGCCAGCTCGAATACGACAAGCTGCGCCTCCTGACGGAAACCATCGCCGACGCCTTCCACAAGCAGCCCCTCGCGTTCAAGGCGGGCCGCTACGGCCTCGGTCCGCACACGGCGGAGTCGATCGCGTCGCTCGGTTACGAAGTCGATGCGAGCGTCGTCCCGTACAGCGCGTTCACGGCCGACGGCGGGCCGGATTTCCGCGCGTTCGACGAACATCCGTACTGGTTCCGGGTGGGGACGCGCGAACTGCTCGAACTGCCCGTGACGACGGGGTATTGCGGCTGGCTGCGCCGCTTCGGGCCGCGTTTGTACGACGCCGCCCAGCGGCCGTGGGCCCGGCGCGCGCGCCTGGGCGGCGTGCTGGCGCGCTTGCGTGCGCTCGAGCGCGTCCGTCTGAGCCCGGAAGTGGCGAGCGGCGCCGAGATGCGCCGCCTGACCGATGCCTTGCTCGCCAACGGCTGCCAGGTGTTTTCGCTGACGTATCACAGCCCGTCGATGATGCCGGGCCATACGCCCTATGTGCGCAGCGAGGCCGACTTGGCCCGGCTGATCGCCACGGTGCACGATTACTGCGCGTGGTTCCGCGACGAGATCGGCGGCGAGTTCATGAGCCTGTCGCAGCTGCGGCGGGCGCTGGCGTCGCAGCGTTGATCTTGCTGTTTCTTTTCTTGCGCTGCGCCGCCAGCGCGTGCAGGCGTCCCAGCCACGGCCAGCGGTAGCCGTTCAGGTGGTACATCGTGCGGATCTCGTCGGTCCAGCGGGTGTGCCATTCCATCACCCGTCCATAGAATTCGATGCGCTCGAAGCGCCCTTCGTCGAACAGGCCGCGCGTCGCTTCCTCGCGCATCAGGAGCGCCGGCGACAGCTGCGGGCCGAGCGCTTCGTCGTAGGCCGTCTTGAGGATCACGATGCAGCCGCCGCCTTCGATGCATAGATCCATCGCGGCCAGGCGCGGGCCGTCCGGGCCGTCGAGCCAGTAGCGATAGACGCTGGCCGCGCCGCGGCGTGCCAGGGCTTCCAGCATCGCGCGATAGAAGCGGCCCTGGTCGTTGTCCGCGGCGACGGCGGTGCCTTGTCCGGCCTTCCAGCCGCTCGTCTCCAGCCTGCCGTAATCGGCCACCGCGCCGGCCATGCGTTCGGGCGCGCGCACGATTTCAAGGCGGGTGGCGATGCCGTCCTGGCGCAGGCGGTTGCGCTGTTTTTTCAGGTTGTTACGCAGGTTCTTGCCGCGCGCATTCCAGTAGTCGTCGAAGCTGCCCTGCAGCGTGATGCGGGCCGTCTGGATGTAATCGAAGCTGCGCGCGCCGCTGGGGACGCCGGCGGCGGGACGCGCCATCAGCATCGGGTCGCACTGCGTCAGGCCGACCATCAGCGCGGGACCGGGCAGCGCCTGCAGCAGGCTCGCGAGCAGGCCGTCGGCGGGACGCGCGTCGAGCTGCAGCCACAAGCCGACGGGGGCCTGGGCCGGCTGGAACGTGTCCCAGGTGCCGAAGCGGCTCGGCGCCACGATCGTCATCGCGTCCGTATCTTCGCCAATGCCGTGCCAGGCGAGCAGCTCGCGGCCCGTGCCGAACACGTCGAGCAGCGCCTGCACGAAGTCGGCGGCCAGCACCGGCGACGCCGCGCCGGCCGCGTGCAGGCGTTGCCAGCGCCCGGCGTGCCGCGCGAAGTCGCGGGCAGGTACAACGGTCCAATGCGCGACCGTCCAGTGCATCGCGGTGGAATTCATGCGGGCACCGCCGCGCAGGCTTCCAGCGCCTGCCGCGCTTGCGCGTGCAGCCAGGCCCGCTCGGCATCGTCGAGGGCCTGGTGGCAGGGGAAGGCGATCAGGCGCCGGCCCAGGTCCGCGCTGTTGGCGCACACGCTCGCGTCGACGCCCGGCCACAAGGTCGCGCCGAAACGCGTCATCGGCACGCCGGCGCGCAGCAAGGCGTCGGACACGTCCTGCGGCCGGTCGACGAGCAGCGGGAACATCCACGGGCACGCCCCGTCCGGCAGGCTGTCGAACAGGGGCCGGCAGCCGGGCGCGCCGTCCAGCGCGCGCTGCAGTTCCAGATAGTTGCGCCGGCGCCGCGCGACGATGCGCGCGGGAGACACGGCGCGCAGCACCGTGCGCGACAACCAGGACGAGCGCTTGTCGGCCCAGCGCGCATCGAACTCGAAACTGCTGTCGGACGACGACGGCGCCAGCGCGGGCGCGGCGGACGCGCCGGCGCCGCCGGCGCGGGTGCCGCGCGATTTGAGCGCATGCCACAGCGCGCTTTTCAGGCGCAGCGGCAGCGCGAGCAGCATCCGCAGCACGGGCAGGCGGCCATACGCGAAGGCCGCTTCGAGCGCATTCAGCGCCGCTTTCATTTCGAAGCCGGGGCCGGCGCCGTGCAGGACCACGTCCAGCCGGTGGCGGCGCGACACCAGGCAACCGCCTTCGTAGACCGGGAAGAATTTCATCGTGCTGCCGATCGCATAGTCGCCGACGCTGCCGACCGCGACGCCGTCGCGCGCGCCGAAGAAGGCGTGCGCGCAATCCTCGACGAGGCCGATGCCGTGGCGGTCGCACAACGCGCGCAGCGGCGCCAGGTCATGCGGGATGCCGAAGAAGTGCGTGGCCAGGATCGCTTTTACGTTGCCCTTGGCGACGTGCGCTTCGATGTCGGCCAGGTCGGGCGCGGTGTCGGAGCGCACGCGATAGAACGCGACGTCGGCGCCGCACCAGTGCGCGGGCGGGACCATCGACGGGCTGTGGTAGGCGGGCACCAGCACGACGTCGCCCGCGCCCACGCCGAGCGCGCGCAAGGCGAGGCCGATCGCGATGCGTCCGCTCGTGACGAGCCGCACGTCCGCGCCGTCCAGCAGCGACGGCAACGCGGCCCGGCGTGCACCCGCGAAGGCGGCAAGCGACAGCACGGGGACGGGAGGAATGGCGCGGCGGGCGGGTGTGGAAGCGTTCGTTGACGGCATGCATGAAATATAACACGCGCCACCCTTCGGACCTGCCTTCGGTTTTGCGTCGCATCCGTAGGAAGTACCGAGGTTCGGACAGCGCATGCGCGGCGAGCTCAACGTGGCGCCGCATTTTTTATATTTAGTGTACTTTTCTGCATCTTTTCTCATAAGAAAAGCACATTTTTATTGATTAAGCTAACAATATCAATCGGAAGGCTTTGCCATTTTTGCAAATGCCGGTCCATTATCCATGGATGATGTTTGCGATCCGGTCGGACGAGTTTCGGTTTTCCCCATATCAGCATTGGTCGATCATGAAACGCGAAATTCCCCACGGGTTGTCGGTTTACCTGGACCTGGTCCGCTTCGGCGCCGCCTCCGTCGTCGTGCTGTCCCACCTGTGGGCGCTCGCGTTCCCCAGGCATCCGTTGCCGTGGCCCGGACACGCGGCCGTCGTGATCTTCTTCGTGCTGTCCGGCTACGTCATCTCGCATGCGTCCCGGCCCGAACTGGGATTGCGCGGCTACCTGCATCACCGCACCGCCCGCATCTATCCCGTCGTGCTGGGCGCGGCCGTGCTGACGATGCTGCTGTCCGCATTCGGCGTGCACACGATGCAGTACGCGGGCTCGCGCGGATCGGACGCCCTCGACGTGGCCCTGAACGCGACCTTCCTCGCGCAGACCTGGTGCAACGTCGCGCTGCCGTACGACGGTCCGTTCTGGTCGCTGAACTACGAGGTCTGGTACTACATCCTGTTCGGCATCTGGTGCTATCACCCCAGCCGCCTGCTGCTGCTGGGCGCCGCCGTCATCGCCGGTCCCAAGATCCTGCTGCTGATGCCCGTGTGGCTGCTCGGCGTGCTCCTGCACCGCAAGATGCCTGTCCTCGAGCGCAGGACGGCCTTGTGGATCTTCGGGCTCACGGCCGTCGCCGGCCTGGCGTTCTTCTGGATCGACGTCGGCGCCCGCATCCGCGACGCCATGCGCGGCATCTGGCCCGACGCGATGGACCTCACGCGCGGCTCGAACCAGTTCGTCGGCGACTTCCTGCTCGGCCTCGTCGTGGCGCTGAACTTCCTGGCCGCCGGTTCGCTCGGCATGAGCCTGCTGGTGCGCTGCGAGAGCGCGATCCGCTACCTGTCCAGCTTCACGTTCTCGATGTACGTGTTCCACATGCCGCTGGCGGTGCTGATCTGGAACGGGCTGGGCGTGCGCGCGGCGCTGCCGTTCTGCGGCCTGCTGCTGCTGGGCGTGATCGGCATGGGCGAGCTGACCGAGCGGCGCACGAAGTGGTATCGGTCGTTGCTCGCGCCGCTGTTCCTCGGCACGCGGTTTCGGTTCATGCGGTGGTATCGGGCCGGTTGTCGGATTCCGACGCCAGCGGGTCCCGGGCCGCAGCCACGGACGCGCAGGACGCGCGTGCGCCATCCCACCAGCGGTTCAGGCGCTCCTTGAACGGCCTCGCGACACGCTGCTCGACGCGCACGTTGATCACCCGGGCGACGGCGATCATCATGGCCGCCGTACCCCACAACAGCAGATGCGGATCGACGGCCGGGTACAGGTGATTGAAGACGACGTAGCCGACGGCCTGATGCACCAGGTACAGCGGATAGGTCAGGGCGCCGAGCAGGATCCAGTTGCGGCGGCCGACCCAGCCGGTCTTCTTCGTCGCCACGAGGAACATCAGGATGAAGCAAGCGGTGACGATGGACAGGACGATGCCGCGGTCCATGGCGGTATGGTTGTTGGCTTCGAGCTTGGCCACGCCGATCCAGCTTTCGTACAGCGCCAGCACCCAGCAGCCCAGGATCACGCCCATGCGCAGCCACGACATCCCGTGCGACCAGACCCGGTACAACATGGCGCCCGCGATGAAATACGCTGCGTAGTCGACGATCAGGACGTCGCGCAGGTGATCGATCCCCGCCAGTTCGAACAGCGCGACCGTCACCAGCCAGCCGGCCAGGAAGTACTCCGCGCGATGGATCTGGCGCAGCAGGAGCACCACCGCGACGAGCGCGTAGAAACGCATTTCGACGACCAGCGACCAGTACGACCCGTCCATATGCGACACCGGGAGGAACTTCTGCACGACGGGAAAGCCGCTCAGCATCGTCATGTTGGCGAGGTACTGGATCACGGTGGGCCGGCCCTTGCCGAACAGGAGCAGCACCAGGAACGTCAAGGTGCAGCAGACCCAGAATGCCGGATACAGGCGCACGATGCGCGAGATGACGAAATGCTTCAGGCTTCCGCTTGACGCGCTCATCAGGATGACGAAGCCGCTGATCAGGAAAAACAGCTGGACGCCGTAGCTGCCGTATTTGGTCACCGCGTCCAGCGGCGGATACGGCATGCTGGAGCTGTGCGCGACATACCCGCGGAACGTGTAGTGAAAAAGGACCACCGCCATCGCGGCCAGAAAGCGCAGCAAATCGATTTCGTTCGCGCGGGGTTTGTTCATGGTGTCGATCCTGGATGGATGCGCGCGTGCTTGCGGGGCGCACGGACGGGTCATGCGTATGTCATGCCGGCCGTAATGAGGTGTTTATTTTTGGAATCGAATGAGAGCATCTTTCCAACCCCAAGTCAACAATGGCTAGCAGTCCTGCCAGTGTCGTTCGTTGCGAACGTGTCGAAAGCATATGCCCGCTTCCGCTACGACTTGGCGGGGCGAACTGGTAAGATTGGCGTTTGCCCGACCACGCCTGCCGGCAGAACCCATGGCATTGATGAACCACCTGATCCACGATTCCCTGTTCGAGACCGCGGCACGCACGCCCGCCGCCGCCGCCCTCGCGTACGGCGACAGGCGCTGCAGCTATGCGCAATTGGCCGCGCAGGTGCGCGCCGTTGCCGCGCTGCTGCTGCGTGCAAAGCTGGAACCCGGCGCGCGCGTGGCCGTGTACATGGAAAAGCGCATCGAGAACGTCGCCGCGATGTTCGGTGCCGCGGCGGCCGGCTGCGTCTTCGTGCCCGTCAATCCGCTGCTCAAGCCCGAGCAGGTCGCCTACATCCTTGCCGACTGCAACGTGCGGCTGCTGGCCACGACGGCCGAGCGCCTCGCGCAGCTGGCGCCCGTGCTCGCACGCTGCCCCGACCTGCGCGCCGTCCTGCTGGCCGACGGCGACGCGGCGCCCGCATCCGCCGCGTTGCCGGTGCTGGCCTGGCCGGCGGAGGCCGGCACGGACGCGGACGCCATCCCGCACCGCCGCATCGACACCGACGTCGCCTCGATCCTGTACACGTCGGGCAGCACGGGCCAGCCGAAAGGCGTGGTGCTGTCGCACCGGAACATGGTCGCGGGCGCGCAAAGCGTCGCCCACTACCTGGACCTGCGCGCCGACGACCGCCTGCTCGCCGTGCTGCCGCTCAGTTTCGACTACGGCCTGTCGCAACTGACGACGGCCTTCCTGCGCGGCGCCAGCGTCGTGCTGATGAACTACCTGTTCCCGAAAGACATCGTGGCGATGGTGGCCCGTGAACGCATCACGGGCCTGGCCGCCGTGCCGCCGCTGTGGATCGCGCTGGCGCGCCTGGCGTGGCCGGCCGATTGCACGCTGCGTTTCATCACGAACTCGGGCGGCGCGATGCCGGTGCCGACGGTGCAGACGCTGCGGGAGATCCTGCCGGACACGCACATCTTCCTGATGTACGGCCTTACGGAAGCGTTCCGCTCCACGTACCTGCCGCCGGAGGAGGTGGCGCGCCGTCCCGATTCGATCGGCCGCGCGATCCCGAACGCCGAGATCCTCGTCGTGCGTCCGGACGGCACCCCGTGCGACGCCGACGAGCCGGGAGAACTCGTGCACCGCGGCGCGCTCGTCGCCCTCGGCTACTGGAACGACCCGGCGCGCACGGCGCAGCGCTTCCGTCCCGCGCCCGGCCAGGATCCGGGACTGCCCGTGCCGGAACTGGCGGTGTGGTCGGGCGACACGGTGCGCCGCGACGCCGACGGTTACCTGTACTTCATCGGCCGCAGCGACGACATGATCAAGGTGTCGGGCTATCGCATCAGCCCCACCGAGATCGAGTCCGTGCTGCATGCCACCGGCCTCGTCGCCGAGGTGGCCGCGTTCGGCATCGACCATCCGCAACTGGGACAGGCCATCGCCGTGATCGCGGCGCCGGTCGAGGAGGGCGCCATCGACGCTGCGGCCCTGCTGGCCGAATGCAAGCGGCGCCTGCCCGCCTACATGGTGCCGGCCCACATCGACCTGATCGCCGGCCCGCTGCCGCGCAACCCGAACGGCAAGATCGACCGCAACCTCTTGCGGCAAACCCTGCAAACGAACGACGCATCATGAACAAACCGCGCCACGCGCCGCAGATTTACTTTCCCGTCGTCGACGACGTCCTGCAGGTCGGCGGCATCCCGCTGACCCGGCTCGCCCGGCGGGTGGGCCGCACGCCGTTCTTCGCGGTCGACCGCGCGCTGTGCACGGAGCGCGTGCGCGAGCTGCGCGCCCAGCTGCCGCAGGGCGTGCTGCTGCATTACTCGATCAAGGCCAATCCGATGCCGGCGCTCGTGCAGCACATGGCCGGCCTCGTCGACGGCCTGGACGTCGCGTCCGGCGGCGAACTGAAGACGGCGCTGGATGCCGGCATGGCGCCGGCGCGCATCAGCTTCGCCGGTCCGGCCAAGCAGGACGCCGAGCTGGCGCAGGCGGTGGCCGCCGGCGTGTGCGTGAACGTCGAATCGGAACGGGAGCTGCACGCGCTGGCGCGCATCGGCGACGCGCTCGGCATCGCGCCGCGCATCGCGCTGCGCGTGAATCCGGACTTCGAACTGAAATCGTCGGGCATGAAGATGGGCGGCGGCGCCAAGCCGTTCGGCATCGACGCGGAGGAGGTGCCACGCCTGCTGCGCGCGGCGGGCGCACTCGCCGTCGACTTCCAGGGCTTCCACATCTTCGCCGGTTCGCAGAGCCTGCGCTCGGACGCCATCGTCGACGCGCAGGCCCGCAGCATCGCGCTCGCGCTGCGCCTGGCCGAGGCGGCGCCGGTTCCCGTGCGCCAGGTGAACATCGGCGGCGGCTTCGGCATCCCGTATTTTCCGGGCGAGGAACGGCTCGACGTGGCGCCGATCGCGGCGCGGCTGGCGCCCGAGCTGGAGAAGCTGACGGCGGCGCTGCCGCAGGCGAAATTGGCGCTGGAGCTGGGCCGCTACCTCGTGGGCGAATGCGGCGTCTACGTGACACGCGTCGTCGACCGCAAGGTCTCGCGCGGGGAGGTCTTCCTCGTGACGGACGGCGGCATGCATCACCACCTGGCCGCGTCGGGCAACCTGGGGCAGGTCATCCGCAAGAACTATCCGGTCGCCGTGGGCAACCGCGTGACGCCCGTCGACAGCGGTCCGGCCAGCGTGACGGGACCGTTGTGCACCCCGCTCGACATCCTGGCCGACCGGATGGAGTTGGCGCATGCGCAGGTCGGCGACCTGATCGTCGTGTTCCAGTCCGGTGCCTACGGCCCGTCGGCCAGCCCGGGCGCCTTTCTCGGGCACCCGGCGGCGGTTGAAGTGCTCGTTTAAAGTGCTCGTTTAAGAGCCTGCGCTCACGCGCAGGAACGCATCGAACATCATCAGCGACCACAACGCCACGCTGTGGTCGGCCGTGCCCGCGTGGTGCTCGGACACCAGTTTTTCCAGGTAGCGGCGGTTGAAGATGCCGGTATCGACCAGGCGCGCGCCCAGCACGGCCTCGCGCACGGCCGCGCGCAGCGGGCCGCGCAGCCAGGCCGCGAGCGGAATCGAAAAGCCCTTCTTGGACCGGTACATGATGTCGTGCGGCAGATGCGGCTCCAGCGCCTTTTTCAGGATGTACTTGCCTTCGCCGCCGCGCAGCTTCAGGCCCGGCGGCAGCGTCGCCGCGTATTCGCAGAACTCGTGGTCGAGCAGCGGCACGCGCACTTCCAGCGAATGGGCCATGCTGGCGCGGTCGACCTTCGTCAGGATGTCGCCCGGCAGCCAGGTCTTGAAATCGAGGTACTGGATCAGCGACAGCGGGTCGTCCGTCGGCGCCTCTTGCGCATGCGCGCGCATCACGTCGATCGCGCGGTAGCCCTGCAGCTCGCTGCGGAACGTGTCCGAGAAAAGCAAGTCGCGCTGGCGGTCAGGCAGGCGCGACACGCCGTGGAAATAGCCTTCCACGAGGTCGCGTGCGATGGACTCGAACGTCGTCTTGGCGCGGAACACGCGCGGCGCCCAGTCGGCCTTCGGATAGAGGCTGCCCAGGGTGCCGAACAAGGGCTTCCTGATCGCTTCCGGCACTTTCGAGCGCACGCTGTGCTCGGCCATCGCGAAGCGGTAGCGGCGGTAGCCTGCAAAATTCTCGTCGCCGCCGTCGCCCGACAGCGCCACCGTCACGTGGCGGCGCGCCAGCTGGCATACGCGGTAGGTCGGGATCGCGGAACTGTCGGCGAACGGTTCGTCGTACAGGTGGGCCAGGGTGTCGATCAGGCCGTAGTCGTCCTTGTCGACGATCTGCGCGTGGTGGTGCGTGCGGTAGCGCTGCGCCACCTGCATCGCGAACTGCGTCTCGTCGAATTCCGGATCGTCGAAGCCGATCGAGCACGTCGTCACGCCTTCGCTGACGGTGCCGTCGCGCTCCCCCGCCATCATCGCGACGACGGCGCTGGAATCGACGCCGCCGGACAGGAAGGCGCCGAGCGGCACTTCGGATTCCATCTGGCTCTTCACCGCTTCGCGCACGCGCTCGATCAGCTCGGCCTCGACGTCGGCTTCGGGCCGCGCCGGCGCGACGTTGAAGGCGAGGTCCCACCAACGTTTCGGCATCACGGCCTTGTCGCCGACCTTCAGCAGGATCGAGTGGCCGGGACTGAGTTTATAAGCGTTATGGAAAATCGTGTTCGGCTCCGGCACGTAGCCGTAGGCGAAATAGTCCTCGACGGCGCGCGGGTTCAGCTTGCGCGACAGTTCGGGGAACGTCATGATCGACTTGAGTTCCGAGCCGAACACGAACAGGCCGCTGGGCAGCAGCGAATAGAACATCGGCTTCACGCCCACGTGGTCGCGCGCGAGGAACAGCGTCTGCTTCCTGCGGTCCCACACGCCGAACGCGAACATGCCGCGCAGCCGGCGCACGCAATCCTCGCCCCACGCGATCCACGCGTTCATGACGACTTCCGTGTCGGACTTGGTGCGGAACACGTGGCCCAGCGCGATCAGCTCATCGCGCAACGCGCGGTAGTTGTAGATCTCGCCGTTGAACACGAGGGCCGCGTCGCGCGCGGCATTCAGGAACGGCTGCTGGCCGGTGGCCACGTCGATCACGGACAGGCGGCGGTGGCCCATGCCCAGGGCTTTTTCCAGATACAGCTCGCCTTCGTCGGGACCGCGGTGGTGCTGGCTCTCGTTCATGCGCCGCAGCGCTTCGCGGTCGATCTCCCGGTTGCCTTGGGTGTCAAAGATTCCGACTATTCCGCACATGATTTGTTGGGCTTTCTTGCTTGTCGATGGGTGAAACGGTAACGCGTCAGTGTGCCTTGTTTCGGCACAGTCCGTCGTACAGCAGCCCGTAGGCGGCCACCATGGCGCGCAGGCTGAAACGGTCTTCCACGCGCGTTCGCGCCGCCGCGCCGTGCGCGGCGCGCAGGCCGGCATCGCGGGCGTAGCGGGCCAGCGCCGCCGTGAGCGCGGCGACGTCGCCGACCGGCACCAGCATGCCTTGTTCGCCTTCGTCGACCACTTCCGGGATGCCGCCGACGCGCGACGCGACGACGGGCAGGCCGCACGCCATCGCTTCCAGCATCGACACGGGCGTGCCTTCGGCCAGCGAGGGCAGGGCGAAGATCGAGAACGTGTGCAGCACGGCGGCGATGTCGGCGCGCGCGCCCGGCAGCCATACGGCGTCTTCGAGGCCGAGGCGCGCGACCTGCTCGCGCACGGCCGGCAGCAGCGGGCCGTCGCCGACGATCGCCAGTTTCAGGCGCGGCGCCAGATCCGGCAACTGCGCGCGCAGCTGCGCGAACGCGTCGACGAGGGCGCGGTGGTTCTTGACGTCCTGGATGCGGGCGACGGTGCCGATCACGATGTCGTCCGCCCGGAACGGCGCGTCCGCGGCGGGTGCGCCGCCGGGCGCGTACTTGTCCGTGTCGACGCCGTTCTTGATGAACAGCGTCTTCGCGGCGGGAATGCGCACGACGTCGCCGAGCCAGCGGTTCAGGTCTTCGGACACGGGAATGAAGCGGTCGACGAAGGGTACAAGGCGGCGGCGCAGGAAGTTGTGCTTCGGGTTCAGGCCGTGCGGATCGCTCGCGTCGCGGCCGTGTTCCGCGTGGATGCGCACGGGGACGCCGGCCATGGTGGCCGTGAACGCGTACTCCAGCGCGGCCAGGTTGTACGTGTGCAGCACGGTCGGACGCAGCCGGCGCATCAGGCGCCAGAACGTCAGGTGCGTGTCGAGGCCCAGGCCGGGCGGCTTGCCCAGCGCGTGCAGCTCGACGTCGCGCCGGGCGATGCGGTCGGCGAACGACGTGTAGGTCGTCAGGCAGACGACGGCGTGGCGCCATGCCGGCATGCGGTTGATGCAGTCGACGAGCAGCGTCTCCAGGCCGCCCACGCCGAGCGAATACACGAGGTGCACGACCAGCGGCCGCGTGTCGACGCCGGCCGGCGCGAGCGCGGGGGCGGGTGCGTTCATCCTCGCGGCTCCGTGCGATGCATCGTCATGCCGCCAGCGCCTTTTGCGTCAGGCGGCCGTAGATGGCCGGATAGCGGCCGACGCTGACCTTCCAGTTGCGCTCCGTCTCGACGTAGTGGCGGCCGGCCTGGCGCAGCCGCGGCCACGTCTCATGCGCGGCCAGCAGGGCGCTGACCTTGTCCGCCAGCGAATCCGGATCGTCGGCGCCGAACAGCACGCCGGTCTTGCCGTCCTCGATCAGCTCGAGGTGGCCGCCGACGTCGGACGCGGCCAGGATGCGGCCCTGCGCCATCGCTTCCAGCGGCTTGAGCGGGGTGACGAGGTCGGTCAGTCGCATGGACAGGCGCGGGTACACGAGCACGTCGAGCAGGTCGTAGTATTTGTTGACCTGGTCGTGCGGGACGCGGCCCGTGAACACGACCTTGTCGGCGATGTTCAGGTCCTTCGCCATCTGGCGCAGCTGCGCGTCCTGCGGGCCGCCGCCGACGAGCAGCACGCGCAGGTCCGGCATGCGCGCGACGAGCTTCGGCACCGCGCGCAGCAGCACGTCCAGGCCTTCGTAGGCATAGAACGAGCCGATGAAGCCGATCAGGCGCGCGCCGCCCAGGCCCAGTTGCTCCTTGAGGGCGAGGTCGGGCGTGCCGCCCATCGAGAATTTTTCGATGTCGACGGCGTTCGGGATCACGGTGACCTTGTCGGCTGCGACGCCGCGCGCGACGATATCGCGGCGCAATCCCTCGCAGATGGTGGTGACGGCGTCGGCCTGCTTCAGCGCATAGGTCTCGAGCGCGCGCGTGAGGCGGTAGCGCAGGCCGTTTTCCGTGCTGGTGCCGTGGTCGACGGCGGCGTCTTCCCAGAACGCGCGCACTTCGTACACGACGGGGATGCCGAAGCGCTTGCCGGCGCGCAGCGCGGCGATCGCGTTCAGCGACGGCGAGTGCGCATGCAGCACGTCCGGCTTGACCTGCGGGATGATCTCGGCCAGGCGCTTGGCCAGCCCGTCGATCACGTTCACCTGGTTCAGCACCGGCATCTTCGCCAGCGCGCCCTTCGATTCCGGCGTGCGGTAGAAGTGCAGGCCGTCGACGGTTTCTTCCAGCATGTCGCCGGAATTCTGCTTGGCGCCGGTGACGTGGAAGGTTTCCCAGCCGAGCGCGCGCTGTTCGCGCAGGATCGAACGGGTGCGGAAGGTATAGCCGCTGTGCAGCGGGATCGAATGGTCGAGGACGTGCAGTACACGCATGGTCTTGGTTTCCGTTCTTGTTGTCGCGTTGTCAGTGGGTTCGGGTCGTCTTCAGCGCCTGGTCCAGCGCCGGGCCCTGTTCGGCCAGGAAGCGGTGCAGTGCGGCGCGCGCGCGCTCCTTGTCGCGGTCGTACGGGACGGCGAGCATCACGGCCGCGCCGTCGTCGCCGCGCAGCATCGCCTTGTTCGCGGCCTGCCACAGTTTGCCGACGGCGTCGCTGCCCGTGTAATGCCCGCCGACCCATTTGAAGGCCCAGACCATGAGCGCGCCGTCCGGCGTGCGCAGGATGCCTTCGTGCAGCGAGAGCGGCGTGCCGGCGACGGTTTCGCTGCGCGCCGTGCTGTCGACTTCGTGCCACCTGTCTTCGTAGCCGGCCAGGCGGTTCACGGAACTGATCAGGTTCTTTTCCGGATTCTGGTTGCGGTAGTACAGGACGGTCAGGCTGACGGGCAGGTTGCCGACCTGGTAGGCCTGGTGGAAGCGCGCGTCCGGGGTCATGTAGAACGGTTTCCAGTCCGCGAAATCGCTGGTGCGCGGCGCGGTCACGGCGATGTCGGCCAGGCGCGCGGGGGCCGGATTGTGGTTGGCGCGCTCGCCCACCAGCGCCAGCGCCGGCCAGAACGCGCACACGAGCAGCACGCCGGCCACCATCGCGGGCAGGCGGGGCGGCGTGCCGGTTGCCGGCGCGGCGGACGCGGGCACGGCCGCCGCCGCGGGCGCGGCGGCGGGATGTGGCGCGATGTCCTCGCGCCAGAAGCTGCCGATCCAGAACATGACGAACATGACGAGGCCGAAGAACAGCCAGCCGTAGATGATGTGGTCGACGCCCGTCGCCAGTTCCATGCCGGACAGGTGGCCGATCATCACGATCATGTAGGCGCGCAGGCCGTTGGCGATGACGGGAACGATCATCGACAGGCCGATGAACAGCGCGCGCCGCATGGCGGAGCGGTACGTCAGGTAGGCGTACAGGCAGCCCAGCGTGATCGAGGAAATCAGGTAGCGCACGCCGCTGCAGGCTTCGACGACGGACCAGCTGCCGGTCGGCAGTTCGAAGCGGGTGCCGCTGCGCAGCACGGGGATGCCGGTGGCGCGCACGGCCCACACCGTGAAGTCGGCCGTGAACTGGATCAGCGGGGCGACGAAGATCTCGCCGAACGGCACCGCGAACAGCAGGAACAGCAGGGGGAATGTCAGCGAACCCGCGAGGCGCGGGCCGAACAGGGCGAGCGCGGCGACGGGGAACATCGCGACGAACGTGTATTGCGACACGACCTGCACCTCGCCCAGTTCCGCCGCCAGCCAGCCGGCGCCGAGGACGGCGAGCAGCAGCAGCGCGGGAGGCCAGGGCTTGGGCGGATACAGGCTGAAATTCTCGCGCCGGCGCCACACGAGCCACAGGCTGATCGGCAGGATCACGTAGCCGTGCGCGAAGGTCTCGGAGCTGTTCCACACGGAGACGATCGAGCGCACCGTGCCCAGGTACAGCAGGAACGGCGCGAGCAGGGCCAGCACGATCAGGAAGGTAGCCTGGCGCGAGATGGGAGCGGCGGTGGCGTTGATCACGCCCGGCGGCGGTTTCAGGAACATTCGAGACTTTCTCCTATGCAGGCCAGGTTGCTGGACCAGCTGTAGCGGCGCTGGACCTTGGCGCGGGCCGCCGCGCCGATCGCGGCCGCGGCGCTTTCCTGGCCGGCCAGCAGCGCGCTCACGGCGTCGACGAAGCCGGCCGCGTCCTCGGCCAGCACCAGTTCGCTGCCAGGAACGGCGTCGATGCCCTCCAGCGCCTGCGGCGACACGACGACCGGCGTCGCCATCGCCATCGCTTCCAGCACCTTGTTCTGGATGCCGCGCGCGATGCGCAGCGGCGCCACGGACACGGCGGCGTGCGCGATGTACGGCCGCACGTCCGGCACGGTGCCCGTCACGACGACGCCGGGCAGCTTGGCCAATTCCTGCACGGCCGGCGCCGGGCGCGCACCGACGATATAAAACTTGGCGTCGGCGAAGCGTTCACGCAGCGCCGGGAACACGTCGGCCGCGAACCACTGCACGGCGTCCACGTTCGGCCAGTAATCCATTGCGCCCGTGAACACGAGGGCGCGCTCGCCGGCCGTGTACGGATTGGCATGCGGCTGGTCGGGCGAAAAATAGTCGGTATCGACGCCGTTGTTGAAGTGGCCGATCTTGGCCGTGCTTTCCGGCGCCAGCTGGCGGAACAGGTCGGCCTCGGGGGCCGAGACGAACAGCGACGCGTCGTAGTCGCGCGCCACGCGGCGCTCGTACGCGAGCAGCTGGCGCGCCTCGTAGCGGTACAGCCAGTTCATCGGCCACGATTTCTGGTCGGCGTACTGGCGCCACTTGTCGGAGTCGACGTCGCAGAAGTCGACGACGCGGCGCGCCGAGCGGTACGGGTCGGCGTACTGCGCCATCGCCGACGAGAACACGAGCACGCGCTCGATCTTGTGTCTTGCCACCGTCTCGTCGACCCAGCGCGCCAGCGACGCGTCGCGGTAGTACTCGAGCGAGAGCGAGCGGTTCTTCACCAGCGCCTGCAGGCTGCGCACGCGCGCCAGCAGGGGCTTCATGCCGGCGAAACGGCTGCTGGCGCACAGCGCCTCGACGTGCGGCACGTACTGCCAGTCGTCGGGATCGTCCACGAACGTGGCCAGGTGCACGCGGTAGTGCCGGGCCAGATGCTTGAGCAGGTGGTACGAGCGGATCTTGTCGCCCTTGTTGGGCGGATACGGGATCCGGTGGATCAGCAGCAGCAGGTCTTCCATCGGTTCAGCCCAGGTTGCGGACGATGTAGGGGCCCATGAAATTCGCCAGCGGCAGCGGCAGCTTCTTCCACATCTTGATGAACAGCTGGTATTTCGGGTTCAGCGGATTGTTGTCCGGCAGCGCGGACGCGCCGTACAGCTTGTACTCGTACGGCAGGTGCTGCGCCGTGAAACCCCAGTTCTTCTTGAAGTCGTAGGCGCCGGTGCCCAGCTTGCTGCGGCCGAAGTCGAACAGCCGGCAGCCGCGCGCGGCAGAGGCCTGCATCAGGTTCCAGTACATGAAGTCGTTGCCGGCCACTTCGCGCGCGATGTCCATGCCGCCGCCGTAGTAGGGCACGACTTCGTCGCGCCAGAAGAACGACAGCACGGCGGCCACGAGGCGGTTGTCTTCCGTGACGATGGTGCGCACTTCGCACTCGTCGCCGAACACGTCCTGCAGCATGGCGAAGTATTTTTTCGGGAACACCGGCGTGCCCAGGCGGTGCACGCTGTGCGCGTACGCCTCGAACATGCGGTCGACGTTCGCATCGACCTCGCCGCGCAGGCCCAGCTTGATGCCCTTGCGGACCATCGCGCGCTGCTTGCGCGGGATGGCGTTCAGGTTGGCCTCGTCGTCGCCCGTGATCTCCTTGCGGAAGGTGACGTACAGTTCCTTCGTGTGCCACGCCGGGTCGTCCGGGTGGAAGCGCTGCATGCCGCGGTATTCCAGGTGGCCCACGCCGAGCTGCTGCGCGAGTTCGTGCGCGGCCTGGTCGAGCATCGCGCGCGCGGCGTCGTTCGTCGCGGCGGGGCCGCCGTACACGCAGAACGGCATCGCGCCGAGCGAGTGGCCGAACAGGCGGCTCTTGATCTCCGCGAGCGGCAGCACGCCGAGGATCTGGCCGTCCTGCTGCACGTAATAAAACCACGTCTTGATGCCGAACGAGCCTTCGATCACCTTCTGCCAGCCGGACAGGTGGAAGAAGGTGGCGTCCGGGCAGGCGCGCACGAACGCGTCCCAGCGGCCGTATTCGTGCGGCTGCAGCGTGTGCAGCGTCATGGGAGAGGTGGCCAGCACGGGAGCGGCCCGTTTGGCGGCGGCGGCTTCGATGATCGAGTTCATGGGCGGTTCAGGAAGATGTTGTCCATGCGATCCCACGCGAAGTCGCGCGCGAGGGATTCGATGCGGCGTTCCATCCGGTCGATGTTGATGTAGTGGCGGAAGCGCGCCTTGGCGCCGAGGCCTTCGGGGCGCGGCTGGCCGGGGTCGACTTCCCACGGGTGGAAGTAGAACAGGGCGGGCTGGCCGTCTTCGCGGTTGACCTTGGCCATCATCCAGCGCGACAGCGCATACGGCAGCAGGCGGAAGTAGCCGCCGCCGCCGGCCGGCAGGTTCCGGCCCATCATTTGCACGGTCGTGATCGGGATTTCCAGCAGGCCGTCGGTGCCGTTCGGGTAGAACGCGAAGCGCGGCGCTTCCGGCATGCCGTAGTGGTCGTGCACGACCGGGTAGATGCTGGAGCTGTAGCGGTAGCCCGCTGCGAGCAGCTCGTCGAGCGCCCACAGGTTGCCGCGGCCGATCGAGAAGCTGGGCGCGCGATAGCCCAGCACGGCCTGGCCGCCGATGTCTTCCAGCAGCGCCTTCGCGGAGCGGATGTCGTTGGCGAATTCTGCGCGCGTCTGGTCCGACGCGCGCAGGTGGCCGTAGCCGTGGCTGGCCAGTTCGTGGCCGCAAGCGACGATGCGCTTGACGACCTGCGGATAGCGTTCGGCGATCCAGCCCAGCGTGAAGAAGGTGGCGCGCACGTCGTGGCGCTCGAACAGCGCGAGGATGCGGTCCATGTTCGCTTCGACACGGCATTCGCGGCTCGGCCAGCTGGCGCGATCGATGTAGGGCGCGAACGCGGAGACCTGGAAATAATCCTCGACGTCGCAGGTCATCGCATTGCGGATACGTTGTCCCGGACCCGGCAAGGGTCGCGGGGCGAGTTCGACCATGTTCATTCTTGGTTGTCCATAGGCTGGGTTACCGCCCCGTGGGGCGTGGCGACGATCTTCTTCAGGATCGACAGCACGGAAACGATCGACTTCTCGAGGCGCATCATGCGTTCGTCGAGCACTTCGACACTGCTGGCGCGGCGTTCGCCGCTGCGCTGGTCGATGGTGCGCAGGCCGGTCTTGTAGTCCGCGTCGGCGTCGGCATCCAGCGCATGCGCCGGCAGCGTGTCGGGCGCCGGCGTGCCGACCGGATCGGGGACGTCGAATTCCTCGCTGATGTCCTTCACGACCGTGTTGATGTCCTGCTCGCCGAACGCGTGCATCTCTTCCAGGAAGCCCATCAGCAGCACGCGGTCCATCAGCGTGTTGACCTTGCGCGGGATGCCGCCGCTGTAGGCGTAGATCGCGGCGTGCGCGCCCTCGTCGAACGACGGGTCGCCCTTCCAGCCGACGGTGGCGAGACGGTGTTCGACGTAGGCGCGGGTTTCCTGCGCGTCCATCGGGCCCAGGTGGTAGCTGGCGATCACGCGCTGGCGCAGCTGCTGCATGCCGGGGCTGTGCAGCGTGGCGCGGAATTCGGGCTGACCGAGCAGGAAGGTCTGCAGCAGCGATTTGTCGTCGGTCTGGAAGTTCGACAGCATGCGCAGTTCTTCGACCGTGCGCGCGGACAGGTTCTGGGCTTCGTCGATCACGAGCAGGGCGCGCTTGCCCTGGTGGTCGACGTCGCACAGGAATTTTTCCAGGCGCGTGAGCAGGTCCGTCTTGCTGGCGCCTTCGTACGGCAGGCCGAACGCCGAGACGACCATGCGCAGCGTGTCGTCCGGGTCGAGGTGCGTGTTGACGATGTGGGCGGCGACGATCTGGTCGGACGGCAGCCGGTTGAACAGGTTGCGCACGAGCGTGGTCTTGCCCGCGCCGACTTCACCGGTGATGACGATGAAGCCCTCGCCCTGCGACAGGCCGTACTCGAGGTAGGCCATGGCGCGTTTGTGGCCTTTGCTGCCGAAGAAGAAATGCGGGTCCGGGCGCAGCTGGAAAGGTTTGGCGGATAATCCGTAAAAAGACTCGTACATCGTATGCCTCCGCGGGCTCAATACTGGACGTTAAGCGTGGCCACGACGGCGTTCTCGTGGTAGTCGCGGTTGTCGAACACGCCGATGCGGCCCTTCGTGTGGCGCAGGTCGAGTGCTCCGGTGGTCTTGGCGTCGAAGCGGCTGCTCAGGCCCACGCTCATCTGGCGGATGTCGTTGGTGATGCCGGTGCGCAGCGATTGCACGTTCACGCCGTACAGGTTGGCATGGGCCGAGGTCCGCGTGGACAGCCGGTAGTCGGCATTCGCGCTCGCGCCGCGCTGGTTCGTGTCTTCGTTCAGGGAACTCAGCTGCGCGGGCAGCAGCGCGCTGTCTTCCTGCTGCAGCGACAGCGCGGCCGTGCGCTCCTTGAACACGGACAGCAGCAGGTTGCTGCGCGCACCCTTGAACGTCACGGAACCCTGCAAGCGCTTGTTGCGCATGTAGCGGTTGCTCAGATAGTTGATGCTGTCGACGAGCGTTGGCGGCAGGCCGGTCTGCGCCATGTACGCCTGCACGGCCTGCTGGCGCAGCACCGGATCCGGATACGCTCCCGCGAACAGGCGACCCAGCATGGCCGCCGTGTCGACGGCGGCCGGCAGCAGGAACTGCGAGCGGGTCGTCATGACGATGTCGCTGTAGGTCAGCGCCCAGACGCTGTGCTGGGTGCGGTAGCTGCCGTCGAACGAACCCGTCTTGCCGTAATAGCGCCGGCCGAACGATGCCGCGACCTTGGTGCGCGACGACGGTTGCCAGATGAAGCCGCCCGACCAGGCGCGGCCGCGCGTTCTTTCGGAGAACGCGCGGTATTCGTACTTGTCGTAGCCGACGGTGGAGGTCAGGCTCAGGTGCGGGGTCGCGCGGTACTGCAGGCCCACGAGGCTGTTCTCGGTCGACGTATCGCCCGAGCGCTGGGCATTCATGTCCTGGTGCGAATAATGCACGTTCCAGCCGAGATCGGGGAACGCGGGGCCGCTGGTCACGTCGACCGCGCGCGTGGTGGCGAGGCTGTTGCCGAAGCCGCTGCCGTTGCCGCCCTCGACCGAGTCGCGCGACAGGCGGGCCGTCAGCGCGGCCGTGGAGCCGAACCGGTGGCGCAGGTAGGGGCTGATGCTCCAGGTGCTGATGTTCGTGCCGTTGCGGGCCGTGTACGAATTGTTCGGCACGGGGCCGAACGCCGACACCGCCTGGCGCGAGCCGTTGGCGCTGGCGTCCACGTACAGCAATTCCTTGACGGCCGTCGCTTCGGCCGTCGCCTGGTAGCGACGGTCGCTGTTGCGCACATTCGGCGTGTCGGTGTTGCTGTACGCGTATTTGCGCCATTCCGCGCTGCCGTCGAATTTCAGGCGCGGGCCGATGCCGGTGACGCTCAGGTTGGGCGCGGCCTCGCTGACGAAGCTGCCGCGCGCCTGGTCGTCGGCCTGGTTGCCCACGTTGTCGGAATACGATTCACGCACTTGGAGGGTGGGGATGACCTTCCATTCCGCCCGGCAGTCGGTCGACAGCAGCAGGGCTGCCAGCGCGAGCGGCGTGAGCCGGAGCGCGGCCAAATTAGCCGTAGTGATAGTCATACGTTTCTTCGATGCCGGGGAACTCCCTGGTCTTGTTATAGATGAGATTGACGTTCTGATAACCTTCCAGCTGGCGCAGCGCTTCCTTGACGGCGTGCTGGGTCGTCGTCTGGGCTTCGACCACCATCACGATCTGTCCCATGTGCGAAGCCAGCACGCGCGATTCGCTCGTCAGCAGCAGCGGCGGCGAATCGAAGATCACGACGCGGTCCGGATAGCGGTTGGCGATCTCGTCGACCAGCGAGCTCATGGCCGAGCTGGCCAGCAGCTCGGTCGCGCGCGGCGTGCTGGTGCCGGCCGGCAGGATCGACAGCGTGTCGACGTTCGTGCGCAGCATGACGTCGGCCATGTCGAGCTTGTCGTCCAGCAGGATGTCCATCAGGCCGCGGTGCGCGGGCAGGCCGAGCGAGCGCAGCACCGACGGGCGCGCGACGTCGGCGTCGACGAGCAGCACGGTGTGGTCGAGCTCCATCGCGATGCTCATCGCCAGGTTGATCGCGCAATAGGTCTTGCCTTCGCCCGGCAGCGAGCTGGTCACCATGATCAGGTTGCCCGGTTTCTCGCCCTCGGCGCGGTCGGCGAAGGCGCGCTGCAGCAGCGGGCGCTTGATGACGCGGAAGTCTTCCAGCAATCGCGTACGGCCGCCGGCGGCTGTGACCATGCCCAGGTCGCGCATGCGGTTCAGGTCCAGGTCGACGCGGCGGGTCGAGAATTTCTGCGCCGGACGCGCGTCGGCGTCGGCGGCGTGGGCCGCCGGCGCTGCCGCTGCCGGCGCGGGCGCTGCCGGCACGGGCGCCAGGACCGCCGCCTCGATGGCGTCGATGGCGTCCGCTTCGGGGGGCTTGGCGACGGCGGGCGCGTTGCGCTGCAGGTCGATCCGGCTTGCCGCTTTTTCGATGATGCTCACGGTGGACTCCTTAATCTCAAAGCGTGGGGCGGACGAGGATTGCAGCCATCCCGATGCCATAGGCGCCGAACAACAGCAGCACGGAGCTCGCGAGTGCGAACAGGCGGCGCCGGCGCTTGACCGTCTGTTCCGGCGTCCAGTTCATGCCGATCGAACCGAGCACCGGCAGGCCCGTCACCTCGCGCAGCGTGCTCTGGCTCAGGAAGGTCGGACGCAGTTGGCTCATCAGGAACGCGACGGCCAGGCCGGCGACGAGGGCGCCGGCGAACACCAGCGAGAACAGGCGCAGGCGGTTCGGGCCGCTCGGATGGTTCGGCACCGTCGGCGGATCGATCACGCGGAACTGCAGCATGTCGGTCGCGGAGGACAGGTCGCCCGACAGGCGTGCCGACTCGCGGCGCTCGACCAGCTTCTGGTAGTTCTCGCGGTTGACCGCATAGTCGCGGTTCAGTTGGGCGAACTGGGCTTCGATTTCCGGCGCGATCGTGCTCTGGCTGCGCAAGCGTGCCACGCGGTTCTCGTATTCCGCGACGCGGGCGCGCATCGACGCCACGCGGGCCTCGGCCTGCGACAGCGCCACGTTCAACTGCTGCAGCATCGGGCTGTAGCTGGCGCCCGGGTCGAGGCTGCGCTTCTTGTGCTTGGCCAGGTCGGCCTTCTGCGCCAGCAACTGGTTGAGCAGGCGGCGGTTGGCGATCACGTCCGGATGCTGTTCCGTGAACTGCAGGCGCAGCGCGTCCAGGTTCTTCTGGGCGGTCGCGATGCGCGCTTCCAGTTCCGGATCGACGAGGGCCGGGTCGACCGTCACGGTGCCCGGCTTGACCGGGTCGCCGTCGATCTGGCGGCGGATCGCGTTGCGCGCCTGTTCCGCCTCGGACAGTTCCAGCTTGGCCTGGCTCAGCTGGTCGGTCGCCTGCAGCAGCTGGCCGCCGAAGTCGCCGGAACCGCCGCCTTCACGCGGCAGCATGCCCAGGTTCTTGAGCTTGAATTCCTTCAGCGAGTTCTCGGCCGCTGTCAGTTTTTCCTCGTAGGTCTTGATCTGGTCGTCGATGAACTGCACCGCCTTTTCCGAGTCCTGCTTCTTGCCGCTGAAGCTGCCCTCGACGAAGATGGTCAGCAGCGAGGACACGATGTCCTTGCCCAGCTTGGGATTGTCGGACATATAGCTCAGCGTGTAGATGTCGTCGCGCTCCGTGCCGGAGACCTTGATCTGCGACATCAGATCATCGACCATCTTGTCGTGTTCCTTGCTGTCCTTGGCCTTGACGTCGAGGTCGACCATGCGCATCAGCTTCTCGACGTTCGGACGGCTGATCAAGGTGCGGCGCATGAACATGACCTGCTGTTCCAGGTTCGGCACCGTCGTCATGCTCGACAGCAATGGTTTGAGGATGCTCTGCGTGTCGACATAGACGCGCGCCGTTGCCTCGTATTGATTGGGCAGGCGCAATACCACCACCCAGCCGATCAATGCGACAACCCAGGTAATGACGACGGCATGCCAACGGTATTTGCCAATCGCCTTGAGGAAGTTAAGAAGTACGGCTGTGATCTCTGCCATCTCGTCAGTCTCGCCATGAGCGGCCCGCCGCCTGTTCGGAGGGGGCCAGAAAAATAATCAAATACCTCGCATGATCGCTTGTACCCTGAGCAATTGCAATTACACGCGAGAAAAATAAGGTGAGCTCATTCGGAAGTGCCTCATCTGCAACACAAATGTCACCAAGCAATCTGAGGACCATGCGGTTTTTTACTTACTATCCGTGAATTATTAGCACGGTTTTAATAAAAAATCGTTAAACCGTTGTGCGTCTTCAACGCCAACAACATACGTTGAGGGATCGCATCGCGTAGACTTACGTTGCAGCAATTATTCAAGTTCAAGCGCTTTATTGTAATGTCTAAAATGCAAAAGGGGGTGCACGGTTGATGCCGCTTCGAAATAGGGAGCGTGCTCCCGTCAACCCATCTTTCCAACTCCAGCGGCGCCGGGCCGCGGTCACGCTGGCCACGCTGCTCCTGGCCGCCACGCTGCCGGACCGGGCGCCGGCGGTCGACCTGAGGGCGATCGTTCCGACCATCAAACGTTCCGTCGTCGGTGTCGGCACGTTCGAACGGACCCGCAGTCCGTCGACCGTTTTCGTCGGCACCGGTTTCGTCGTCGGCGACGGCCTGGACGTCATCACGAACGCCCACGTCGTTCCGGCCACGCTGTCCGAAGGCAACAAGGAACAGCTCGGCATCGTGCTGCCGGACGGCGAAGGCGTGCGTTTCCGCCCGGCCGAACTGGTGGCGCGCGACAACGAACACGACCTGGCCCACCTGCGCCTCAGCGGTACCCCGTTGCCCGCGCTCGAGCTGGGCGACTCGGACACGGTCGAGGAAGGGCAGGACCTGGCGTTGACGGGTTTCCCGCTCGCCATGGCGCTGGGCCTGCACCCCGCCACACACCGCGCCACGCTGGCCGCCATCACCCCCATCGTCCGGCCTTCGCTCGGTGCGCGCAGCCTCGATCCGCGCCAGATTGCGGCCTTGCAACGGTCTCCCTTCAACATCTTCCAGCTCGACGGGACGGCGTATCCCGGCAACAGCGGCAGCCCAGTTTACGACCCCGCCACCGGCAAGGTCGTGGGCGTGATCAATGCCGTGTTCGTGAAAGGGCTCAAGGAAACGGCGATCACGGCGCCGAGCGGGATTACGTACGCGATACCGGCAAATTATGTGCGCGACTTGCTGCGGAGAAAATAAAGCAGGGAATGGGCGCGGGCGTGATGATTCAACACAATTTCTATTGTGCGAAGTCTGTTCATTCGGCACTATGTTATACAATACGCAGCTGTTAACGGCTTAATAACAACGGCTTTACCGAAAGGGATCTGACGTGGGCAAGTACAAGGCGAACCTGGTAAAACATTCGGCGATGATGCTCGCCGCCGCATGCGTGCTGGCGCTGGGCGGTTGCGCGACGCGCGGCCAACAGCCGATCGAGACGCAGGTAACCGACAGTCAATACCTGATCGGACCCGGCGATGCCGTCAACATCATCGTCTGGCGTAATCCGGAAGTGTCGATGTCGGTGCCGGTGCGTCCGGACGGCAAGATCACGACGCCGCTCGTCGAAGACCTGCAGGCTGCGGGCAAGACGTCGACGGCACTCGCGCGCGACATCGAAAAAGCATTGTCGAAGTACATCCAGCAGCCCGTCGTCACCGTCGTCGTCACGAACTTCGTCGGCAATTACGACGAGCAGATCCGCGTGATCGGCCAGGCCACGAAGCCGCAGGCGCTGCCGTACCGCCGCAATATGAGCCTGATGGACGTGATGATCGCCGTCGGCGGCACCACCGAATTCGCGGCGGGCAATCGCGCCAGCCTGATCCGTACCGTGGACGGCAAGCAGCAACGCTTCAACGTTCGCCTGGACGATCTGATCAAGGATGGCGACATCTCGGCCAACGTACCGATGCGTCCGGGCGACATCCTGGTCATTCCGGAAAGCTTCTTCTAATGGGAAGCTCGAAAAACCTACTGCGCGTTGCATTTGCGGTTTGCGATGCTCCGCTACGGCGGACCGGCTGTACTCCTCGTACAGCTGCGCTTCTCAACCGCAACTGCGGCCGCTCGCTACGGTTTTTCGAGGTTCCCTACTAACAACGTCCGTCGATATTTTTTACACCACCCGGCGTTCCAACATACAATAGTCGTTGCTGGGTGGTACGGCACCAAAATAAGCACCTGATTTTAATGTAGGTTTTTCCTCCAGGCAGTACGCTGGCGTAAAACTTGCTTGTTCAGGTACTGGTCGCCCTCAGTGAGCGCGACAACATTTTGGGGAACGCACGTGGCTACCGAAAATCAAGATAACGACAAGATCCAAACGGCGCCGTCCTTGACTCAACGCGGCGCTGCCCGTCGCCGCCTGGCGCGGATCGGCATGGGAGCCGGCGTCCTGGCGACGCTGGAAAGCAAATCGGCGATGGCGTCGATGGTCTGCCGGTCGCCTTCGGGCTCGTTGTCGAACGGCCTGGCCGCCAGCCATTACGCGAACGGAGCGGCGCCTGCCTGCAACGGCTTGTCGCCGGGCTATTGGAAGCAGTCGCAGCACGCATGGCCGGTGTCGCGCGACCTGATGTTCGTCAACGTGTTCTACGCGGTCGGCAACGGTACGGCCTGCCCGGTCCGTGCCGCTTCCTACGACAACGGCGACTGCTACAAGCCGGGCTCGTACTTCTGCGCCAAGCTCGAAGACATGCTGAACCACCAGGACTTCGACACGAACAACGTCGGCATGCACCTCGTGGCGGCCTACCTCAATATCCAGGCGAAGTACATCAGCTTCCTCGAGCTCACCGACCTGCAGACCATGTGGAGCGAGCTGCAGACGACGGGCCGCTACAGCCCGACCGCCGGCGTGTACTGGGACAATGCCCAGGTCGCGAATTACCTCAGCTCGATTCACGACTGAGAGGCGGCGGCACGCATGTGGCGTTTGACGCCTGGCCAGGCGCTGGCCTGCCGGGAATGGGATGGGGAAGCCGTGTTGTACAACGACTTGTCGGGCAATACCCACCTGCTGGACGGCGCCGCCCTCGACCTCTTGCACGCCCTGCGCGCCGAACCCGCCGATGCCGCCGCGCTGGCCGATCGCCTGGCCGATCGTTTCGATGCCGGCGACGACGACCTCGTTTCCCTGATCGACGAGATGCTGTCCGCGCTGGCCGGACTGGACTTGATCGAACCATGCTGACGGTCGGAGCGCTGTCCCGCGCCGAACTCGCGGCGCGCCTGTCCGGCGATGGCCTCGTGTTGCGCACCGGCCCGTTCTCCAACCGCATCCGCAGCGACGTCCCGCCGCTGATCGACAGCTTCGCGCTGATGTATGCGGATTATCCCGTCGACCCGGCGGGCGGCTTCGTCGACTTCCACCTCGATCTGCTGCGCTCGGGCGGCCTGCGCCGTTGGTATCGCTCCCAGGTCCACTTCGCCTACGACGGCACGACGCCTTTCCAGCCGCTGCCGCTGGGGCAGGCCTATCCGATGCTGGAATGGACGATGAACTGGTGCGTGTCGCACCGCGCCCACGGCTACCTGATCATCCACGCCGCCGTGCTGGAAAAACATGGTCGCGCGATCATCCTGCCGGCGCCGCCCGGCTCCGGCAAGAGCACGCTGACGGCCGCCCTGCTGGGGCATGGCTGGCGGCTGCTGTCGGACGAGATGACGCTCGTTCACCTCGACGACGGCGTCCTCGTCCCGTTGCCGCGCCCCGTCAGCCTCAAGAACGCCTCCATCGACATCATCCGCGCCTTCCGGCCGGACGCCGTGCTGAGCCGCCCGGTGGAAGAAACCACCAAGGGAACGATCGCCCACCTCAAGGCGCCGCGCGAGAGCATCGTCCGCGCCGGCGAGCCGGCCCGGCCGGCCTGCATCGTCTTCCCGCGCTGGGAGGCCGGCGCCGCCATCGCACTCGAGCCGCTGCCGAAAGCGCGCGCCTTCATGCAGGTGGCCGACAACAGCTTCAACTACCAGGTGCTGGGCGCGCGCGGCTTCGCCGCCCTCGGCGCGCTGATCGACGCCAGTGACGCGTACACGTTCCGCTACAGCAGCCTGCCGGACGCGATGGCGTTGTTCGAGCGCCTCGCACGGGGGGCGCCATGAAGCGCCTGCCTTTGCTGGTGCGGGTGCTGCGCGATCCGCGTGTCGTGCCAGGCCTGGACGCCGCCGGCTGGGACCTGCTGCTGCGCCAGGCCGACGCCGCCAACCTGGATGCGCTGTTGCTCGCGCTGCTGGAAGACGCGGGCTTGTTCGACCTAGTCCCGGCCGCGCCCCGCGCCCACCTCGAGTGGACGCGCGTGGGCGCGGCCGGCCATGCCCGGGCGGCGCGCTACGAAGTCCGCCAGATCGGCCGTGCGCTGGCGGACCTGGGATTGCCGCTGATCCTGCTCAAGGGCGCCGCGTATGCGATGGCGGGCCTGGACGCGGGCCGCGGCCGGCTGTTTTCCGACATCGACATCCTCGTGCCCAAGGCGCGCCTGCCGGAAGTCGAGGCGGCCCTCATGATGCACGGCTGGATCAGCACCCACCACGACGCCTACGACCAGCGCTACTATCGGCAATGGATGCACGAACTGCCGCCGATGCAGCACGCCCGGCGCGGCAACTCGATCGACGTGCACCATGCGATCCTGCCGGAGACGGCCCCCGTGCGCCCGGACCCGGACAAGCTGCGCGCCGCGGCCCGCCCGATTGCCGGCGAGCCCGGACTGGCCACGCTCGCCCCGGCCGACATGGTGCTGCACAGCGCGGTGCACCTGTTCTTCGACGGCGAATTCGACAAGGGCTTGCGCGACCTCGTCGACCTGCACCGGCTGCTGGGGCAATTCGGCGCCGAACCCGGATTCTGGGACGCGTTGCCGGCGCGCGCCCGCGAGCTCGAGCTGGGGCGGCCGCTGTTCTATGCGTTACGCTATTGTCCGCGCCTGCTCGGCACGGTCGTCCCGCCCGCCGTGCAGGCGGCCGTGGCCGCCGAAGGGCCGAACCCGGCGCTGCTGTGGCTGATGGACCGGTTGTTCGAGCGCGCGCTGCTGCCGCTGCATGCGAGCTGCGACGATGCGTTCAGCCGCTTGGCGCGCTTTGCGCTGTACGTGCGCGGGAACTGGCTGCGCATGCCGCCGCTGCTGCTGGCGCGGCATCTGTTTCATAAAGCGTTTATCACCAAGCACAACGAGTCGCAGGCGGCCTGAGTCGCGGCTGGGGGAACTATGTCGGAACCGTTTGATATCGACCAGAATTGGGATGCCGTCGTGGTGGGCACGGGCATGGGCGGCGCCACGCTCGGCTACGCGCTGGCGCGCGCGGGCCGCCGCGTGCTGTTCCTCGAAAAGGGCTCGGCCAGTCCGGACCTGGTCGGCCGCTATGCCGAAGACGATTTTCCGCGGCCGGAAGCCCCGCAGCCGGCGCACCGGGACATCCTGGCGCGCGCCGGCCGCTATCCGGACCAGATCGTCGACCGCTCGACGCCGCGCACCCAGCGCTTCGTCCCCTTCATCGGTTCCGGCGCGGGCGGCTCGAGCGCGCTGTACGGCATGGCGCTGGAGCGCTTTTTTCCATCCGACTTCGCGGCCGCCGACCACTACCGGGCGTCGCCCGGGGCCGACCTGCCGCCGCGCTGGCCCGTCGCCTACGACGAGCTGGCGCCGTACTACGACAAGGCCGAGCAATTGTTCCGCGTGCGGGGCACGGCGGATCCGCTGCGCGCGGACGGGCAGCGCGAGCACCTGCTGCCGTCGCCGCCGATGACGCCGGGCTCCGCGGAACTGTTCGGTGTCTTCGAGGCTCGCGGCCTGCATCCGTACCGCCTGCCGCTGGCCTGCGAATTCGTCGACGGCTGCAGCGGCTGCCAGGGTTATCTGTGCGGCCGCGCGTGCAAGAACGACGCCGGCCGCATCTGCCTGCAACCGGCCGTGCGCGACCACGGCGCGCGCATGCTCGACGATTGCGACGTGGTGGCGCTGGAAGCGGACGCGCACCGCGTGACGGGCGTCGTGTGCGAGCGGGGCGGCAGCCGGTTCACCGTGCGCGCGCCGCTCGTCGTGCTGGCCGCGGGCGCCCTCGAGACGCCGCGCATCCTGCTCGGTTCGGCCTCCGGCGCATGGCCGCAGGGCCTGGCCAACGGGTCCGGCCTCGTCGGCAAATACCTGATGCGCCACCACGTCGACCTGTACCTGGTCGAGCCCAAGCTCAAGGGCGCGTTCGACAATCGCCAGAAAGAGCTCGCCTTCAACGATTTTTATGTGCTGGACGGGCAGAAGCTCGGCTCGGTGCAGTCGTTCGGCCGCCTGCCGCCGCCGGCCACGCTGGCCGCGTCCGTGGCCGACGACTTGCGCCAGGGCCCGCTGCCGTGGACGGCGCCGCTGTTCGAGCTGGCCAAGCCGTTCGTCACGCCGGTGCTCGACGGTCTCGTGCACCGGCGCATGGCGCTCGCCGCCACGCTCGAGGATTTTCCGTATGCCGACAACCGCGTGGAACCGGCGCGCGCCGACGCGCAGCATGCCCGTCTCGCCATCGAATACCGCGTGCGCGACGCCGACCGCGCGCGCATCGCGGCGTTCCGCGCGCGCATGCGCGAGGTGTTGTCCGGTTACCGCTTCAAGCTGATCGAGCAGGCCGAGAACAACCAGCGCGTCGCCCACGTGTGCGGCACGTGCCGGTTCGGCGACGATCCCGCGCAGAGCGTGCTCGACCGCAATAACCGCGCGCACGGGCTTGCCAATCTGTACGTCGTCGACAGTTCGTTCTTCCCGTCGTCCGGCGGCACCAACCCGAGCCTGACGATCGCGGCGAACGCCCTGCGCGTGGCCGACCACCTGCTGGCGCAGGCCTGACGCGGACCCATCCACTCATCATCCATTGACAAGGAGATCGCCGATGCGGCTTTCCGACTTAAAGGGCCATTGGGCGCTGGTGACCGGCGCATCGTCCGGCATCGGCGAGGAATTCGCCCGCCAGCTGGCGCAGGCCGGCATGCAACTGGTGCTCGTGGCGCGGCGCGAAGAGCGCCTGCAGGCCGTCGTCCAGGCGCTGCGCGCCGAGTACGGCGTCGAAGCGCGGGCCATCGTGGCCGACCTGGCCGATGCCGGCGCCGTGGCGCGCATCCGCGCGGAACTCGACGGCGCCGGCATCCGCGTGCGCCTGCTGTGCAATAACGCGGGCGCTGGGCGCTGGGGCCGGTTCGAGGCGACCGATGCGGGCGTCTACGATGCGCTCAATACGCTGAATACGACGACGCTCGTGGCGATGTGCCGCCGCTTCTTCGACCACCTGTCCTCGTTCCCCGGCAGCGCCGTGATCAACGTGTCGTCGGCGGCGGCCTACCAGCCGGTGCCGTACATGGCGGTGTACGCGGCCAGCAAGGCTTTCGTGCAGAGCTTCAGCCAGGCGCTGCACGGCGAATGGAAGGAGCATGGGATCCTCGTGCAGACGCTCGTGCCGGGGCCGACGGCCACCGAGTTCGACGCCAAGGCCGGGGCCTACGAGAGCGCCCTGGTGGAGCGCGGCGCGCCGGCCGACGTCGTGCGCGCCTCGCTGGCGGGGCTGGAGCGCGGCCTGCCCGTCGTGAACGCGGCCAAGGGGACGTACAAGCAGCGCGTGTTTGCCGGACTGGCGCCGCATGCGATGGTCATCCGCGAAGTCGGCAAGATGTTCAAGCCGCCCGAAGGCACGTGAAACGGCAATAAAAAAACCGCGGTCTCGACCGCGGTTTTTTTGTGCAGCTGCTTCGAAGAGCCGATTATGCCTTCGGAGCGCGGCGACGACGCTGTGCGCCGACCAGACCCAGCATGCCCATGCCCAGCAGCATCATGGTGCCCGGTTCCGGCAGGGCGAAGGTGTTCGAGCCGTCGACCTTGAAGACGATGTCGTGCGCGGTGTCCACGGTGTAATCCGGGAACAGGGCGCTGCCGCCTTTGTGGAAGTTCAGCGTAGCCGAGTTGCCAGCCGGGTAGTTCAGGTTCGATTCGAAGTTCACGCCGAACAGCAGGTGCGTCACGCCCTGCAGGTAGTTCGGGTCGATGAAGTCGCCAGCTTGGGAGATGCCCGCGTTCAGCTTGGTCGAACCCTGGCCGCCGCTGCCGGCGATCGTGAAGGTCGACTGGGTATTGCCCGGAACGATGGTCAACAGGGCGACCAGCTGCCCGTCGTCGAAACCGGTACCGCCGGTGGTCGAGGCGTTGGCAGCGGTGTCGTAGTAGATCGCGACTTTGTTGTCGGCAGGAGCGCCGGCCAGGCCGAACTCGGCGGTCATGCCGGTCAGGCTGGTGACTTTTTCGGTCATCTTGGCGACGATCGTGAATTCGAACGTCTTGCCGGCGCCGATGCTGCCGTTGGCGTTGAAGTCCAGGCCGTTGAACAGGGCGGTCGTGTCGCCGTCGACGCTGGCCAGGTTCGACTGGTACAGGAATTGGAACTCTTGGCCGAGGGCCAGCGGCGAGCCGAACGGGCCGACGCCTTTCGCAACACCGCTACCGGTCGTGTTCCAGTCCAGGGTGGTCGAGCCCGTTGCCAGGACATTGGTGCCATCTTTCAGGGTGAACGCTTGTGCCGACGAAGCGGCGAATGCGAAACCGAGGGCTGCTGCAACCGGGATCAGTTTGCGGAACGAATTCTTCATTATGGCTCCAAGTAATCTGCTGGTTTAAATTTGTTGGGAGTAGCCCTGCATTGTTGCAGGTTCTTGTCCAACTGTAATGCAAGTCGCGTGCCAGCTTGCTTAACTTTGTTTGAAATCAAAGGCTTGCCGTAAAAGCCATAAAGATTTTCGATTTGGCGACGGGGTGGTGTAAAAAATTCCGACAGTCAATTAATGCACTTCGGAAAGTACGGTGCCATCGTCGTCCGGCATGCCGCCCGCCGCGCGCACGTGGGCCATGTGTGCGGGCGCAAACCGGTGGAAGGCGCGTACGCCCTCCAGGAAGGCGGCCATGCGTTGCGGTGCCGGGTAATTGGCGAACGCATCGGCCACGCGCCGCGCCGCGTTTTTCAGCGCAGGATCGTCGAGCATGGTGCGCACCTGGCGTGTCAGTTTCTTGGCGCGGAAGCGGTCGGCCCGCAGCAGGGCCCCGGCGCCGGCCTTGATGACGCCGCTCATGTTCAGGAACTGGTCGAGGTTGGCGGCAATGCCCAGTACCGGCACGCCGGCGGCCAGCGCTTGCTGGCTGGTCGGGCTGCCGCCGTTGCAGATGACCAGGCTGGCGCGCTGCGCCGCCAGGTCGCCCGGCAGATAGGGGGCGACGAACGCGTTCGCCGGCGCGCCGGCCACATCGATGGTCCCGGCCGTGGCCGCGATGACGGTCACGGGCAGCGGCGCCAGCGCCTGCAGCACGAGCGGCAGCAGGCGGCCCTGGCCGGAACTGCCGAGCGTCACGTAGACGATGGGCTTGTCCTGCGGCAGGGTATCCCACCAGTCGGGCGCGGCCAGCGGCGGCGCCCAGATGATGGGACCGATATAGGCATGCTGCTGCGGCAGGCTCTTGGGCGGGAACAGTTCGGGGACGTCGGCGTACATGCTGTAGTCGGCGTCCGTATAGACCTTGCGCAAGTCGGTGCCCAGCGACGGCAGTCCATACTTGCGGCGCACGCGGTTCAGCGGCACGGAGTGCGAGGCGAACGCGACCGGACGCGCCATGCGGAAGATCGCATTCGCGATGCGGATCGGCAACAGGCGCGTCAGCGGGATGTGCGGCACGGCGTAGTGCTGCACGACGTATGGGCTCCAGTAGGCATTCATCAGCGACACGTACGGAATCCGGCGCAGGCGCGCGCTGACCGAGAGCGACAGCCGGAAGTCGCCGACGACGATGTCGGGGCGCACGGCGTCGAGCACGCACAGGTCGTCTTCGACATAACCGGTCAGCGTCGCCGTGTTGTACACGGGCTTGCCGCCCGCGAGCGCGTCGAGGAATTGCTGACTGGGAATGCTGTGGATGGTCCAGCGGGTGAATTGCGTGCCGTTGAAACAGAAGTCATAGCCTTCCGCACAGGCGACGTGCACGTCGAAGCGCGCGGGATCGAGGGATTGCGCGAGCGCGATGGGGCGCCCGACGTGGGCCAGGGTCACCGCTTCCGCAAAGAACAGGACTTTGATACGTTCCATAGGGCGTCGATCGTAAAAGGGTTGCGGGAACGTGCCGGGCGGACGACGCCGGCGGCGCGGGTGGTCCCGCGTTGCCGGTTTATTTCATCAGTTCTTCGAGCGGCTTGCGCAGCGAACGGGCCTGGGGTGCCGGGCCGGCGCCGAGCCGTCCCATGAAGACCGGATGGACGTTGCCGGTGCCGGTGCCGCTGCCGATCAGCTTGTGCAGGCGCTGCTGCAATTGCCGTGCCGCGCCGTGCAATTTCTCGACCGTCGAGAACGGTTGATCGTGCTGCACGTAGGCGGAAAAGATCAGGGGCGTCATCTCGGGCTGCATGGCCAGCCCGAGGTGGGTCAGCGTCAGCCAGAAGCGCTGCACGGCGCGGCCGGCGGCAACGTGGTCCTCGACCGTCTCCGGCGCGCGGTCGGCCATGATGACGAAATGGGCGGCGCAGCGCAGGCCGGGCACGAGGTCCATCTGCAGGCGCGGCGCCCAGGTGCCCATCAGGTGGTTCATCGTGGACAGGCGGCCCCAGCTGACCATCGCCCATTTCATCAGGCGCAAGGTGGCGGCGTCGACGCCCAGCGCCTGGTCGGGCACGCGGTCGGGGCTATGGCGCGCGTTCCAGTGGATGATGCGGCGGTGGACCTCGTAGGCTTCCGGCATCGTCAGGCGCAGCTTGGCGTTCGCGAACATCAGGCGCGCGGCGGCCAGCTTGCCGCCGAAGCCTTCGATCCAGCGCACTTCGTAGCCGTCGCCGACGGCGTCTTCGAGCGCGCGTTTTTCCTCCGGCAGCAAGGCGCGCGTGCTCATCGCGCGGCGCTGCACGCTGCGGGTCTGGATCGCTGCGATGAGCGGACTCGGCGTCACGGCCGGATCGGGAACGAAGCGCACGTCGAATACGGGCAGGTGATCCTGGTCGTCCGGACGCCGCGTGATCTCGGTGCGCAGGCCGTGGGCGGTGGCGGCGATCGCCATCGTTTCCAGCAGGGTGCCGTGCGAGATCTGGCTCGGGCGGCCGCGGAAGTCGTACACGGTATCCTCGCGCGTGTCGTGAAAGTGCACGGCGACGTGGTCGGGACCGAGCACTTCGAAACGCCAGACCTGCGTGTTGTCGCCGCTCGGCGCCCAGCGCGCCAGGTCGAGGATGTCGTGGATCGTCTGCGGGAGATTCATGCCTGTACCGCTTTCCCGGCCAGCTGGCGTGTCATCTGGCGCTTGGCGATGGCGATCATCAGGCGGTGCAGCGGATTGCCGTTGCCGCCCGGGCGCCACGTATGGGCCAGCTTGTTGCGATAGGCGTCGAACTGCACGCCGTGCGGCGCCGCCAGCACCTTGCCGCGTCCGAGCAGGATCTTGAGCGCCTCGGTGGCGACGATGCCGGCGCACAGCTGGCAGGCCATGAAGGTCGACGGGCCGCGGCGCTCGACGAAGTTGACGGCATCCGGCACGACGAGATAGGGACGGTGCAGGCCGGCCGGCGCGAGGCCGACGACGAAGCGGATCGCCTTGTCCAGTTCGGGCAGGTCGCCCCACTGGAAATACTCTTCGAACGTCATCTGTCCGGGAATGAAATTCAGCAGGGCGGCGCCCATGCCCAGGGGCGCGGCCGTCGTGGCCGGGATGCCGAGGCGGGCGCAGGCCGCGAACGTCCGCTGGCGCGCGTCGAAGGCGAAGAAGTCGAGCGCGTCGACGTACAGGTTGACGCCGTCCAGGAATGCATCGAGATTGCCCTGGTTGACGCCCTCCGAAAAGATCTCGATGTCGATTTCGGGGTTGATGTCCTTGGCCATGCGCGCCAGGACCTCGGCCTTCGGCTGGCCGACCGTCGACATCATGGCGCCGACCTGGCGATTGAAGTTGACGATGTCGAAGGTGTCGAAGTCGGCGATATGAAACTTCGCCACGCCCAGGCGCGCCAGGGTCAGCAGGTGCACGCCGCCGACCCCGCCGCCGCCGGCGATGGCGACGCGCTTGCCGCGCAGGGCCTGCTGTTCTGCCGGCGTTACCCAGCCGATATTGCGCGAAAACGCCTGTTCATAGCGAAACGGATTTGTCATTGATGAGGAAAGACGGTTTTATCGATAGAAGGGCCGCAGCGACGACCGCTGCTGCGCACAGCCCTTTTTATGCGTGCTGTTCGTCCATGCGCAGGAGGCGGTTGATGATGCCTCGTTCTTCGCGCGGCGAGAAGAAATAGGGGTAAAACGAACGTTCGGAAACGTTGTTATCGGCGGTGAACGTGCCGCCGAATTTCTGGATCTGCTCCGTCACGAATTCCAGATTGACCCGCAACAGGTAGGCCGGTGCCTCGACGCGCGGGTTGATTTTCAGTTCGCCCTCCTGGGTGAAGCCGAGCATGCGTTCGTAAAAACGGCGGTGGCGCGGATTCACTTCGATGACGATATCCGTGCAGTGATGGATGTCGCGGGCGTAGATCACGGCCAGGTGGAACAGGTTGGCCAACGACGTTTTCGAGCGTACCGACGGGTCGAACGCGAGCTTCGTGAACTCACACAGGCGCGCGCCCAGGTTGCGGTGTACGTCCAGCTCCTCCTTGAAGATCTGGTCCGCCATCAGGCCGATCGGCGAGTCGATGCCGATTGTGAGCGTACCGACCACGTCACCCTTGTCGGTGGCGGTGAGAGTAATGCGATTCGGGTCGTCGTTGAATTGATGGGTGCCGGCATAACCGCGCCAGGCATACATCTTGTTGATCAGCATACTTGCCGAATTTCGCCCGTCCGCAGTATCGGTAAGCCGGATTCCATACGAATCGTGGTTCACGATAACATCCTCATATTGCGAGGGCGTCATATTATCGCGATCACTAAAATCATGAGCGTCCGATAGGGATGCGGCCGAACCACCCTCTGGATCCTTGAAATCGTCGAAAGTCGTCATCGCAGGATTCCCCAATTGTTTGAAAACGTCCGCGTGCGGCGAACGGAAGTTCTGGTAGCCCATGCCCTGGCCGTGCCGGGCATGGATTATTATTTATTTATTAATGTATATTAGCTTCTTACAAAGTCTTTAGCAACGCGCGCGCTGCATCGGCCTGGGCGAACGATTTATCGGTCGCGAGGAGCTTGTCGAGCTCCTTGCGCGCGCCCGCCTTGTCGCCCGATTTGCTCAGGCCGACGGCCAGGTGGTAGCGCACTTCCGACGAGTTCGGCGCCATGCTGCTGGCCTTCTGCAGCAGCGGCAGCCCGCGGCTCGTATTGCCTTGTTCCACCAGCAGCCAGCCCAGCGTGTCCATGATGCCGGGGCTGTTATCGGCCAGTTTATACGCCTGCTCGGCGGTTGCCAGGGCGCGCGGATCTTTTTCTTGTTGGTACGCATACGCCAGGTTGTTCAGCGCCGCCGCGTTGTTCGGGGTGCGCTTGACGACGCCTTCCAGGCGCGCGATCGCGGCCTTGTAATCCTTGGCGGCCAACTCGTTCTCCGCCACGTACATGCCGATCAGGACGTCATTCGGATGGTCCTTGAGCCACTGGGCCGCGCGCGCCTGCGCTTCCTTGCCCTTGCCGGCCAGCGTCATGGCCTGCAGGGATTTCACGAGGATTTCCGGCGCCTTGGCGAGCGACAGCGCCTTGTCGTACGCCGGCAGGGCTTGCGCCGGCTTTTTCTGCGCCATCAGCACGTCGCCTTCCGTCGCATAGCCGACGGGCGACTTGTCGTTGGCCTTCTGGATCTGGCGGGCCAGCGCCAGCGCTTCGTCCGGGTGACCCATGCGCATGGCCAGCTCGACCTGGGCCAGGCGGGCGGGAATCAGGTCGGGCTGCAGGTCGATGGCGCGCTTGAGGTCCTCTTCCGCAGCAGTATTGTTCTGCATCAGCATGTGTACGCCGGCCAAGCGCAGGTGCGGCGCGGCCGATTTCGGCACGAGGTTGACCAGCTTGCTGTAGGTTTCCAGCGCGCCGGCCGTGTCCTTGCTGGCGATCTGGGCCTGGCCCAGCAGTTCCACCAGCTCAGGATTGGTCGGATTGGCGGTCTGGAATTTGCGCGCCAGGAGCACGGCTTTCTGTACCTGCCCGGTACGCAGGTAGTGCCTGCCGAGCGTGATCGCGGGGTTGACGGCGTTCGGATTCGCATTGCTGGCCTTTTCGAACCACGACGTCGCCTCGTCGGTATGGTTCTGCATCAATGCCAGCTCGCCCAGGGCGCGCATCGCGTCCGCATTGTTCGGTTCCTTCTGCAGGACTTTTTCGTAGCGCTGCTTGGCGGCGTCGGGTTTCTTCTCGACGAGGTCCAGGCGCGCCAGGTTCTGCACGGCCGGGATGAAGGTCGGCTGCAGCGCGACAGCCTTGTCCAGCGCGGCGCGGGCGGCGGGAATGTCGCCCTTCACCATATTGACCGCACCCCGCAGCGTCAGCACCTGGGGATTCTCGGGTTGCTGCTTCTCGAGGGCGTCGACGGCGGCCAGCGCCTTGTCGTAATGCTTGAGGCTCATTTCCGTCTGGACCAGCGCCATCGTGGCGTGCGCCGACTTGGGATCGAGCTCCGTGGCCATTTCCAGTTGGGACAGGCCACCCGCCTGGTCGCCCTGGGCCAGCTTGGACAGGCCGAGCGACGTGCGCAGGCCGGCCGCCTTCGGCGCCAGCGCCGTGGCTTTTTCCAGATAGGCGCTGGCTTTGTTGAAATCATGCACCTGCATATAGGTTTCGCCAGCCAGGGCCAGGACCTGCGGGTCGTCCGCCGCGCTCTTCAGCGCCGGTGCCAGGGTGGCGGCGGCATCGTTCGGCTGGGCGCTCTTGAGCTGGACCTGGGCCAGCAGCTTGCGGGCGTAGACGTCGTTCGGATTGCTTTCCAGGTACTTGCGCAGATGCTGGTCGGCCTGTTCCAGGGAGCCGAGATTCAGCTCGGATGCGCCCGTCAGCAGGATGCTGGGCATATGGTCGGGCGCAACTTTCAGCACGCGCTGCAGGGCGTCCAGGGAGGCCTGGTATTTGCCTTGCGAGAATTCGTACAGCGCGCGGGTGTACGTGACGAGCAGATTGCCCGGCGCATTTTTCTCGGCGGCAGCAATTTCCGCTTTCGCATCGGGGAACTTGCCGCGCGTGATGTCGATGTACGCTTTTTCGATATGGGCGGTCCGGTGGTGCGGATTCAGGGCCAGTGCCTGGTCGAACGCGGCGATCGCCTCGTCGGCCTTGCCCTGCGTGCGCAGCATGGTGCCGTGGGCCATGAAGACTTCCGGATTCTTGGGATCCTTGGCCACCGCTTCATCGATATAGCGCGAGGCGGCATCCCTGTCCTGCTTGACGATCGAGTAGCGCGCCAGGCCGAGCAGGGCGTCGCCCGAATTGGCATTCAGTGCCAGCGCCTGGTCGTACGCCTGCTTGGCGTCGTCGGCCTTGTCGGTCGCCAGCAGGGCGTCGCCGCGCAGCGTCAGCAGCGATGCCGACTTGGCGGCGACCTCGGGCGTGATCTCGTCGAGGATTTCCTTGAACTTGCCTTGCTGCGACATCGCCTTGGCCAGCAGGGGCAGGACGCGGTCGGCCGCGATACCGCTCGCGCGGGCCTTGCGGAATTCCTTTTCGGCCGACGGAAAGTCGCCCATGCCGAGTTCCAGCGTGCCCAGTTCGATGCGCGCTTCACCGTTTTGCGGGCTTTTTTCGACGGCATTCTTAAGTTGGATCAGTGCCGACTTCAGGTCACCCTTTTGCTGATACTGTTTGGCATCCGCCAGCAACTGTTCGGTCGATTGCGTGGAGCGACCACAGGCGGACAGACCGGCTACTAAGGCAGCGCCGGACAGGATGGCAGCGGTAAGTTTGAGCTTGTTCGGGTGACGCGGCATCTGGAATTCCTCAGGATATGATCGTAACCGCATTTATGTGCGGATTCCTCTTCAACAATAATACCTGAAGGAATACTAATAAAGCCGCACAAGTTCGACGTCTTGTTGCAAATCCCCCCATCAAAGTGGTGGAAGTTTCCTCCTTCTCGCGCGATATTTCGAGAATATGACAACCATATTACTTCTCCGGGTCGTCACTGCCCTTGCGCAGGCGGCTCAGCAGGGCTTCCACGTTGTCGCCGACCGGTAAACCGTGGCGACGTAATAATTGCACGTGCAATACGAGATTCTCGAGCACGAGCTTGGCCGACACGGCCAGCAGGGTCATCAGGCGATCTTCGGTGCTGAAGTTCTCCATCGACGCGGCCATCTCGCACAGGTGGTTGGCGACCAGCTCGCGCAGGTCGTCCTCGGGGAAGGGCAGGTCCGCGAAGTCGATCGGATCTTCCTGTTCGACTTCGCGCATGAGGGCGGCAAGTTGTTGCGGTTGGATTGGCATGCGTGGCTCCGTGATCGTCCCGGAACCATTCTACCGGGGCTCACATATTGCGACGATATTGTCCGCCGACCTCGAACAGCGCCGTCGTGATCTGGCCCAAGGAACAGACGCGCACGGCATCCATCAGGCGCGCGAACACGTTGTCGTTGTCGATGGAGGCCTGTTGCAGCGCGGCCAGCGCGGCCGGCGCTTCGTCCGCGTGGCGCTGGTGGAAGTCGTCCAGGCGCCGCAGCTGGGACTGCTTCTCGTCGTCCGTGGAGCGCGCCAGCTCGATCGTCGCCGGCGCCGTGGCGCCCTTCGGATTGCGGAAGGTGTTGACGCCGATGATGGGCAGGCTGCCATCGTGCTTGCGGTGCTCGTACAGCATCGACTCTTCCTGGATCTTGCCGCGCTGGTAGCCCGTTTCCATCGCACCGAGCACGCCGCCGCGCTCGGCGATGCGCTCGAATTCCTGCAGCACGGCTTCCTCGACGAGGTCCGTAAGTTCTTCCAGGATGAACGAGCCCTGGTTCGGGTTCTCGTTCTTGGCCAGGCCCCATTCGCGGTTGATGATCAGCTGGATGGCCAGGGCGCGGCGCACGGATTCGTCGGTCGGCGTCGTGATCGCCTCGTCGTAGGCGTTCGTGTGCAGCGAGTTGCAGTTGTCGTAGATCGCGATCAGCGCCTGCAAGGTGGTGCGGATGTCGTTGAAGTCGATTTCCTGCGCGTGCAGCGAGCGGCCCGACGTCTGGATGTGGTACTTCAGTTTTTGCGAGCGGTCGTTGGCGCCGTACTTGTCGCGCATCGCAACGGCCCAGATCCGGCGCGCCACGCGGCCCAGCACCGTGTACTCCGGGTCCATGCCGTTGCTGAAGAAGAACGACAGGTTCGGCGCGAAGTCGTCGATGTGCATGCCGCGCGCCAGGTACGCTTCGACGAAGGTGAAACCGTTCGACAGCGTGAAGGCAAGCTGCGAGATCGGATTCGCGCCCGCTTCCGCGATGTGGTAGCCGGAGATCGACACCGAGTAGAAATTGCGCACCTGGTTCTGCACGAAATATTCCTGGATGTCGCCCATCACCTTCAGCGAGAACTCCGTCGAGAAGATGCAGGTGTTCTGGCCCTGGTCTTCCTTGAGGATGTCCGCCTGCACCGTGCCGCGCACGTTGGCCAGCACCCAGGCGCGGATCTTGGCGGTTTCGTCGGCGTTCGGCTTGCGGCCGTGGTCGCGTTCGAACTTGTCCATCTGCTGGTCGATCGCGGTGTTCATGAACATCGCGAGGATGGTCGGCGCCGGGCCGTTGATCGTCATCGACACGCTGGTGGCAGGGCTGCACAAATCAAAACCGTCGTACAGCACCTTCATGTCGTCCAGGGTCGCGATCGACACGCCGGAGTTGCCCACTTTACCGTAGATATCCGGCCGCAGCGCCGGATCGGCGCCGTACAGCGTCACGGAGTCGAATGCCGTCGACAGGCGCTTCGCGTCCATGCCCTGCGAGACGAGCTTGAAGCGGCGGTTCGTGCGGAACGCGTCGCCTTCGCCGGCGAACATGCGGGTCGGATCCTCGCCTTCGCGTTTAAAGGGGAACACGCCGGCCGTGTACGGGAACGCGCCCGGGACGTTTTCCAGCATCAGGAAGCGCAGGATCTCGCCATGGTCTTCGAAGCGGGGCAGGGCGACCTTGCGCACCTTGTTGCCGGACAGCGTCGTGTAGGTGAGGTTCGTGCGGATTTCCTTGTCGCGGATTTTCACGACGTGTTCGTCGCCCGAGTACGTGGCCTGCAACTGCGGCCAGGCCGCGAGCAGTTTTTTGGCCTCGCCTTCCATCGCGTTCTCGCGCTCCACGATCAGGTCGTCCAGGACCACGTCACGGTTCGCGGCGGCCAGCATGCGCTTCGTTTCCGTCAACTGCTGGCGCTCGCGCGCGAGTTTTACTTGCCGGCCCACGTTGCGGTGATAGCCGCGCACCGTGTCCGCGATTTCGGCCAGGTAGCGCGTGCGCGCGGGCGGCACGATCACGTTCTTGCCGCTCGAGTATTTGGCGGCCGGTTTCGGCAGCTTCGGCGTTTCCGTTTGCAGGCCAAATTCGGCCAGCGCCGGCAGCAGGCCGAGGTACAGCGCGGTCACGCCGTCGTCGTTGAAGCGCGACGCCTGCGTGCCGTAGACGGGCATCTCGTCCGGCGACTTGCTCCACGATTCCTTGTTGCGCTGGACCTGCTTGGCCACGTCGCGCAACGCGTCCTGGGCGCCCTTGCGGTCGAACTTGTTGATGGCGATGAAGTCCGCGAAGTCCAGCATGTCGATCTTCTCGAGCTGCGACGCGGCGCCGAATTCCGGCGTCATCACGTACATCGACACGTCCACGTGCGGCACGATGGCCGCGTCGCCCTGGCCGATGCCCGACGTCTCGACGATGACGAGATCGAAGCCCGCCACCTTGCACGCGGCGATCACGCTGGGGAGCTCCTGCGAGATTTCCGATCCGGCTTCGCGCGTGGCCAGCGAGCGCATGAACACGCGCGCCCGCATTTCACCATCCTTGGTCCACGGATTGATCGCATTCATGCGGATACGGTCGCCGAGCAAAGCGCCGCCGGATTTGCGGCGCGACGGGTCGATCGAGATCACGGCGATGTTCAGGCGGTCGCCCTGGTCGAGGCGCATGCGGCGGATGAGTTCATCCGTCAGCGACGATTTGCCGGCGCCGCCCGTGCCCGTGATGCCCAGCACCGGAACCTCGAGGCCTTCGGCCGTGTCCATGATGCGCTTGCGCAGCTCGGCGGACGCCTTGCCGTTTTCCAGCGCCGTGATCAGTTGCGCGAGCGGGCGGTGGCGCTGCTCGATCGGTCCCGTCTGCAGCGGCTCGAGCGTGGTCGGCGCATACGGCGACAAGTCGACGTCGCACGCTTCCAGCATCGAGCGGATCATGCCGACGAGACCCATGCGTTGCCCGTCTTCCGGCGAGAAGATGCGCGCGACGCCATACGCGTGCAGTTCTTCGATCTCGTGCGGTACGATGACGCCGCCGCCGCCGCCGAACACCTTGATGTGGGCACCGCCGCGCTGGCGCAGCAGGTCGATCATGTATTTGAAATATTCGACGTGGCCGCCCTGGTAGCTGGAGATGGCGATGCCCTGCACGTCCTCGGCCAGCGCGGCGGTGACGACGTCGTCGACCGAGCGGTTGTGGCCCAGGTGCACGACTTCGGCGCCGTTCGCCTGCAGGATGCGGCGCATGATGTTGATCGAGGCGTCGTGGCCGTCGAACAGCGAGGCGGCGGTGACGAAACGGACTTTATTGGACAGTTTTGCGTGCTCCGGCAGGTCGAGCTTGGCGGCGGACGTGATGTCGTTCATGGTGTTCCTTGGAAAACGGAAGCGAACTTGTGGTTCTTTGTACGGTATATGACGTTAACGTAAACGTCAAGAATGTGTCATGGGGTGTTTGGTGGGCACGGGGTGCCCACCCTACGGCAAACGTAAAGGTAGGGTGGGCACCCCGTGCCCACCATGCGTCACGCGGCGCGTTTTTTGATGCTGCCGGAAAGCAGTTCCTGCTTGCGTGCCCGATACTCGGCCTCGGCCTTCTCCTTGACGTGCCCGAAGCCGCGGATCTGCTCCGGCAGCGCCGCCAGCTCGACGGCGACGGCGTGGTTCGCCGCATCCAGCGCCGCCAGCTGCGCCTCGATCATGTCACGGTATTCGGTGACCAGGGCGCGCTCCATCTTGCGCTCGGCCGTGTAGCCGAACACGTCGAACGCCGTCCCGCGCAGGCCTTTCAGCTTGGCCAGCAGCTTGAACGCACTCCACATCCACGACCCGAATTCGGCTTTCACGAGATGGCCCTTGGCGTCCTTCTTCGCGAACAGCGGCGGCGCGAGGTTGAATTTGACGCTGAACTTGCCGTCGAACTGGCTTTGCAGCTGTTCGACGAAGCGGCCGTCCGTGTACAGGCGCGCGACCTCGTACTCGTCCTTGTACGCCATCAGCTTGGCGTACGACTTCGCCACGGCCATCGTCAGCTTGGTGCCCAGGCCCAGCGCGGTCTCGCGCTCGCGCACGCGCGCGACGAGCGCCTCGTACTGCGCCGCGTAGGCCGCGTTCTGGTAACCGGTCAGGAAGTCGACGCGTTTCTTGACGACCGACTCCAGGTTTTGCGGCATCGTGATCACGACCGGCTGCGCCGGCAGCGCCGTGCGCTCGACGCGCTTGATGTTGACGGCCGCGCGGCGGCCCCACAGGAAGCTGCGCTGGTTCGAGGCGACGGCCACGCCATTCAGTTCGATGGCGCGCAGCAGCGCCGCTTCCGACAGCGGCACGAGACCCTTCTGCCACGCATAGCCCAGCATGAACAGGTTGGCGGCGATCGAGTCGCCCATCAGTTTTGTCGCCAGCATCGTCGCGTCGAGGAAGTCGGCGCCGGCCTCGCCACCGACGGCTTCCACGATCAGCGCGCGGACTTGCTGCGCCGGGAATTCCCAATCTCTCTGTTGCGCGAAGGTGCCGGTCGGCTGCTCGTGCAGGTTGACGACGACCGTCGTGCGGCCCGGGCGCATCTTCGAGATGGCGTCCGCGGCGCCCACCGTCAGCATGTCGCAGCCCAGCACGAGGTCGGCCTCGCCGGTGGCGATGCGCTGGGCGCGCAGGCGCTCCGGCGTCTCGGCGATCTTCACGTGCGACGTGACGGAGCCGTTCTTCTGGCTCATGCCCGTCATGTCCAGCACGGAGGCGCCCTTGCCTTCGAGATGGGCCGCCATGCCCATCAGCGCGCCGACCGTGATGACACCTGTGCCGCCGATACCGTTGATCAGGATGTTGTACGGCGATGCGATCGAAGGCAGCGCGGGCGTCGGCAACGGGCCCCAGCCGTCGTCGCCGCCGTTCTTGCCGGCGCCGGCCTTGTTCTTCTTCAGCGTGCCGCCTTCGACGGTGGCGAAGCTGGGGCAGAAGCCCTTCGCGCACGAATAATCCTTGTTGCACGCGGATTGGTCGATGGCGCGCTTGCGGCCGAATTCCGTTTCCTTCGGCAGGATCGAGACGCAGTTCGACTGGACGCCGCAATCGCCGCAGCCTTCGCACACGGCTTCGTTGATCACCATGCGCTTCGCGACGTCGGGGAATTCCCCCTTCTTGCGACGGCGGCGCTTCTCGGCCGCGCAGGTCTGGTCGTAGATCAGCACGGTCACGCCGGGGATTTCGCGCAGTTCGCGCTGCACGTCGTCCATCTTGCTGCGGTCGTACAGCGTCACTTCGGCCGGCAGCGCCGAGCGGTCTTCATAACGCGACAGGTCTTCCGTGACGAGGGCGATGCGCTTGACGCCTTCGGCCGCCATCTGGCGCGCGATCAGCGACACGGACGTCGTGCCGTCGACCGGCTGGCCGCCCGTCATCGCGACGGCATCGTTGTACAGGATTTTATAAGTGATGTTCACGTTGGCCGCGATGGCGGCGCGCACGGCGAGATAGCCGGAGTGGAAATAGGTGCCGTCGCCCAGGTTCTGGAATACGTGCGGCACCTTGGAGAACGCGGCCTGGCCGATCCACGGCGCGCCTTCGCCGCCCATGTGCGTCGTCAGCTTGTTCATCTCGGGGTAGATCGACGTGGCCATCACGTGGCAGCCGATGCCGGCCAGCGCGAACGAGCCTTCCGGCACCTTCGTCGACGTGTTGTGCGGGCAGCCGGAGCAGTAGAACGCGGGACGGAACGGCGTCGTCACGGCCTTCATCAGCACCGCATCCTTCGCTTCCAGGAAGGCGAGCCGCGCCTTGATCAGGTCGCGGGTGCGGTCGTCGAGATTCAAGCGGGTGATGCGGCCGGCGATCACGCGCGCCACCTGCGCGACGGAGAAATCGGCCTTCGGCGGCAGCAGCCATTCGCCGCGCGGCGCGACCCACTCTCCTTTTTCGTCGAACTTGCCGATCACGCGCGGGCGCACGTCGTCGCGCCAGTTATAGAGCTGTTCCTTGAGCTGGTATTCGACGACCTGGCGCTTCTCTTCCACGACGAGGATCTCGTCCAGGCCCTGCGCGAATTCGCGCACGCCTTCCGGTTCCAGCGGCCAGATCATCGTCACCTTGAACAGGCGCAGGCCGACCTTCGCGGCCATTGCTTCGTCGATGCCCAGTTCTTCCAATGCTTCCAGCACGTCCACGTACGATTTGCCGGACGCGATGATGCCGAGCTTCGCATCCGGGCTGTCGATCGTCGTGCGATTCAGCTGGTTCTCGCGCGCATACGCGAGGGCCGCGTAGATCTTATAGTCCTGCATCAGGGCTTCCTGATTGCGCGCCTGCTGGCCCAGAGCGATGGACGACAGCCGCGTATTCAGGCCGCCTTCCGGCATCGCGAAATCCTGCGGCAACTTGACGTCGACGCGGAACGGATCGGCATCGACGGAAGCGCTGGATTCGACCGTGTCGGCCAGCGCCTTGAACGCGACGGCCAGGCCGGAAAAGCGCGACATCGCCCAGCCGTGCACGCCGAGGTCCAGGTATTCCTGCACGTTCGACGGGTACAGCACGGGGATCATGCAGGCGGCGAAGATGTGGTCGGACTGGTGCGGCAGGGTCGACGAATACGCGCCGTGGTCGTCGCCCGCGACGAGCAGCACGCCGCCGTTCTTGCTCGTCCCCGCATGGTTCATGTGCTTGAAGACGTCGCCGCAGCGGTCCACGCCCGGGCCCTTCGCATACCACATCGCGAACACGCCGTCGTATTTCGCGGGGCCGATCAGGTCGACGGTCTGCGTGCCCCAGACGGCCGTCGCGGCAAGGTCCTCGTTCACGCCCGGCACGAACCGGATGGACTTCGCTTCCAGGTGACCCTTGGCCTTCCACAGGTTCTCGTCCAGGCCGCCCAGGGGCGAACCGCGGTAGCCCGAGACGAAGCCCGCCGTGTTGAGGCCGGCCCGTTCGTCGCGCAGCTTCTGGATCATCGGCAGGCGCACGAGGGCCTGGATGCCGGACAGGAAGATCTTGCCGGACGTGGCGGTGTACTTGTCGTCGAGGCTGACGTCTTTGAGGGGAGCGGGAACGGCGGGCGTGGCAGGTACGGACGCGGATGCGCCCTGGCCCAGGACGGTGTCAGGCATGAAGTCTCCAAACTTTGTGTTTTCAGATGGACCCGTGCCGGTGGCGCGCCGGGTAGGCGCTGGCCGGATCGGGTCCCGGTGCCGCTTTGGCGGCTGCTACATCAAGTGTAGAGACAAGTTGACGTATACGGAAATACGGAATGGGGATGGAGCCATAAGAAAAAATGATGGCCCGGGACTACGATTCGAGGGGCCGCGCGCCGATCCAGTGCCCGCCGGCGCACAACTCATGCGCCACCTGGACGACGAGGCGGCTGACGGCGGCCGCCGCGTTGGTGAGCGGGATGTTGCGCGACGTGCAAAGCACGACGGTGCGGGCGATGGCCGGATCGTGGATGGCCAGCGCCCGCATGGCGCCGCGTTCGACCTCGGCCTGCACGGGCGCCACCGGCAGCAGGGTCGCGCCCATGCCGGCCAGGATGGCCGATTTCAGGATGGCGATCGAATTGATTTCGATGATGTCGTGCGTGGCGAGCCCCGCGGCCCGCGCCGTGCTTTCGATGCGCGGCCGCACGCCGTGCTGCAGGCCGGGCAGGATCAGGATCGTGTCCAGGGCGTCGCGCAAGGTCAGGCTGTCGCGTCCGGCGGCGGCGGGCGCGTCGGCGCGGCAGATGAAGCGCAGCTCTTCCTCGACGAGCGGGGTGGCGACGAAGCTGCCGAGCTGGCCGTCGTCGAACAGCACGGCCAGGTTGATGCGGCCGGCGCGCAATTGTTCGGCCAGGCTGCCGGTGATTTCCTCGGTCAGCTGCAGCGTGATTTCCGGATAGCGCCGGCGGATCGCCGTCAGCAGCGGCAGCGCGAGGGCGTCCGAAATACTGTGCGGCAGGCCGAGCGTGACGCTGCCGGACGGCCGCTCGGCCGATTGCACGACGGCCGCCTGCGCATCCGCGACCTGCTTGAGGATGGCGAGGGCATGTTCGTAGAACACCTTGCCGGCGTCCGTGCTGAGCACACCCTGGGCCGAGCGGTGCAGCAATTGCACGCCGAGCTCTTCTTCCAGCTGGCGCAGTTGCTGGGTCAGCGCCGGCTGCGCCACGTGCAGGACCAGCGCCGCGCGCGACAGCGAGCCGTGGTCCACGATGGCGACGAAATAGCGCAGCTGGCGAAGTTCCATTTTGTAAATATCTGTAGCATTATGGCTACACGAGATAACCAGAAGTTTGCTGCCGGAAAGTTTCCGGCCATCAAGTTGCTATACTCGAAGGACGCCGGACCGCAGCGAGATTAACACACACCTTCCCGGATGCGCCCATGCTCAAGAAAGTCGATTCTTCCCAGCTGCGCCTTGGAATGTTCATTCATGACCTCGATTGCGGGTGGATGGAACATCCTTTCGTCCGCAACCGTTTCGTCATCACGACCGAGGATGAGATCCGCAAGATCGTGGGCGCGGGCATCCGCGGCGTGACGATCGACTGCGCGCGCGGGCTGGACGTGGACGACGCCCCCACCGTGGGCGAAGCCGAGGCCGCGACGGAGGCCGAGGTCGCCGCGATCGCCGCCCAGCCGTTGATGCCGCTGCGCACCACGCTGGCCGAGGAATTCGACCGTGCCGTGGCGATCCGGCGCCAGGCGGCCGGCCTCGTCAAGACCGTGATGCAGGATGCGCGCCTGGGCAAGGCGGTGGAAATGGACAAGGTGTCGCCGGTGGTCGAAAGCATCACGGCATCGATCCTGCGCAATGCGTCCGCATTGCTGGGCTTGTCCGTCATCAAGAACAAGGACGACTACACGTTCCTGCACTCGGTCAGCGTCTGTACCCTGCTGGTCGCCTTCTGCCGTTCGCGCCAGATGGATACGGAGACCATCTACCAGGCGGGCATCGGCGGCCTGCTGCACGACACCGGCAAGGCCCTCGTCCCGGACGCCATCCTGAACAAGCCGGGACGCCTGACCGACGAGGAATTCGAGATCGTCCGCCGGCACCCCCGGGACGGCTACGACATCCTGCTCCGCACGCCCGAGATCGGCGCGATCCCGCTCGACATCACGCTGCACCACCACGAGCGCCGCGACGGGACGGGGTATCCGGACCGCCAGGGCGAACAGGACATCAGCGAGCTGGCGCAGATGGCCGCGATCGTGGACGTGTACGACGCCATCACGGCCGACCGCTGCTACCACAAGGGCATGCCGGCGGCCGAGGCGCTGCGCAAGATGTACGAATGGAGCAAATTTCATTTCAATCCGGCGCTGACCCAGGAATTCATGCGCTGCGTCGGCATCTATCCGGTCGGGACCCTCGTCCTGCTGGAATCCGGCCGCCTGGGCGTCGTCGTCGAGCCGCACGAAACGAGCCTGCTCACGCCCAAGGTCAACGTGTTCTACAGCACGAAAAGCCAGACCTATATCAAGCCGCAGACGGTGGACCTGGCGCGCGGCGTAGGCTTCGGCGGCGGCGACAAGATCGTGCGCCACGAATCGCCCGACAAATGGCAGGTCGACCCGCTGCGCTTCATGCAGTTGGCCTGATCCGTTCGGGAGCGTTCAAAAGAATTCGGCGGTGTCGTTGGAGGCGACGGTCTGCAACAAGCCGTGCGCGACGAGGTCGTCGTAGTGGCAGGCGCGGTTGCGCCCATTGCTTTTCGCGTAGTACAGCGCCTGGTCGGCATGGCCCAGCGTGACCACGGGCGATTCGTAGGCGCTGATGCTGACGAAGCCGACGCTGACCGTGACTCGTCCCACCTGCGGGAAGTCATGGCTTTCGACGTTGATACGGAAGCGCTCGATGATCTTCCACGCATTGTCCAGCGTGGTCGAGCGCAGCAGCACGACGAATTCCTCGCCGCCGAAGCGGAACACGCGGTCCTGGGCGCGGAACGAGGATTGCAGCAGGTTCGCGATCAGGATCAACACTTCGTCGCCGTACAGGTGGCCGAACTTGTCGTTGACGGCCTTGAAGTGGTCGACGTCGACGACGGCCAGCCACTGCTTTTCCTGGGCGTGGTGCTGGCGCCGCTCGGGCAGGCCCGGCAGGGGCGGGTCCTGTTCATGCGCATGCTGCAGCATGCGCGCCAGCTGGTCGTCGAAGGTCTTGCGGTTGAGCAGGCCGGTGAGGGAATCGCGCTCGCTGTAGTCGAGCAGGTTCTGGAAATTCCGGTAGACGCCGACGATGCCGTTGATCATATACATGGCATCGTGCGAAAAACCGTTGTCGTCGCGAATTTCCAGGCAGGTCGTGGCCTTGTCGCCGAACCAGATCGGCAGCCATAGCACGCGCATGCCGTCCGCCGCGACCGCTTCCGCGCTGGCCTGGCGCTCGGCCAGGCATTGTTTCAGTTCGGGCAGCGCGGACACGGGCTCGCCCAGCACGCCGTCCTGCGGCTCTTCCAGGCGGGCCGCGCTACCTATCACGATGCTGGCGCGCGCGCGCAGGTAGTGCTGTCCCGACACGGTCGTGATGGTGAGGATGCGCGTCTGCGCCGCGCCGGCCAGCTCCTGCACCGCCGAGATCACGGAAAGATCCAGCATCGCGTGATCGCGGTGGCCGGTCATGTCCACCATGTGTTTCAGAAGCGAATCCATGTCGTTCTCGGCAATGTAATCAACCGACCTGCAGGCTGGGCACAGCCGCCGTCGCGTTCGCAGGTATCAGGCGTTTCACAAAGAGCAAGCGAAACAGGATATAGGGTTTTTGCATTCTAAGCAATTATGCAAATGCAATTTTTTTAGCCTGAGTGAACTTTTCTCAAAGCAAAACAACGCTGTGTTGCCCGACGAAACAGGATTTGATTCCGTCAAACAAAAAATAGTTCCTCACAGCAAAGTTGTTGATGCTCAACTTGCCGTGCGGCATCAACTCTTATAGTGAACTCACTGGCACGGAACGCAGCAAGCCAGCTAGAAAAGTGACTTGACCAGCACCCTCCGGCTAGTAGCTGTTCTTATTAACCTACCATATGGGAGTTTGTCATGAGCAACTTCATCTCCGCAGTCAAAACCTTCGCTGCTGACGAGAATGGTGTGACGGCCATCGAATACGGCCTGATCGCTGCCTTGATCGGCGTGGCGGTCGCTACCACGGCGAAAACGCTGGGCACAGACCTGTCGAGCGTCTTCACGTCCATCTCCGGCAAGCTGACTGCCGCCGTCGCGTAACGTAGCGGAGCAACCCTCCGGGCTCCCAGGCCCGGAGGGGTTTTTTTTGGGAGCTGTCATGCCAATCGAACAATACCGCGATACGCTGCTGCTGCTCATGGTAAGCATCGCCGCCGTCAACGATCTGGCGACGCGGCGCATCCCGAATCCTCTGCTGCTCGCCGGACTGGCCGGTGCGCTGCTCCTGCACATATTGTCCGCCGAACCGGGCGCCGCCCTGTTGTCCGCATTCGGCGGCATGCTGCTGGGCCTGGCCATCTTCCTGCCGTTCTACCTGGTGCGCGGCATGGCCGCCGGCGACGTCAAGTTGATGGCCGTGATCGGCTTCTTCACCGGACCGGCCGAAGCGTTCCAGATCGCCGTGTTCACGTGGTGCGCCGGCGGCGTGATGGCGCTGTTCCTCGTACTGCTGCGCAGCCGCTTGCGGCTGGCCCTCGTCAACATCGGTCATGTGCTGTCCGGATTATTTACGCCGGGCACGAAATTGTCCGACACGACGCTCCCGCAGAGTGCCGGTTCGATGCCTTACGGACTGGCCATTGCGGCAGGCACGATCGTCGTTCTAGTCACTCATTATGGATGAGCCCGCTCTTGGCGAAGCTCAAGGGTGGCCAAAAGTCCGGTCGTTAGAATCATTCTGACCTGTTTCGGAAAACAAGCAAGGCAAGGGGGTTCCGATGTTTGAAACGCTATCGACAGGCAATACCGCGCCGGCGGCGCGGGCCGCGCAGCCGGCGCCGCCGGGCGGTCCGGAGATCGCGCCGGTCCTGCCGCGCCAGGCCAAGACCGTGCGCGATACCGGTCTCGAACCGCGCTTCGTGACGGACCTCGTGCTCAAGGCGATCCAGGCCGGCGGCAAGACACCGTTGACCCATCTGGCCGGCAAACTGAGGCTGTCGATCAGCGTGCTGCGCGAGGTCCTCAATCCGCTGATCGCGGAACAGCAGGTGGAAGTGGCCTGGTGCGGCGAGTCCGACATCGACATGCAATACCAGTTGACCGCACACGGCCAGCGCGGCGCTGTCGACGCCCTGGCGCGCTGCCGCTACCTCGGTCCGGCGCCCGTGACGCTCGCCTCGTATCGCGCCGTGGTCGAACGCCAGGCGCTGCGCCATGCGGACGCCGAGCGCATCACGGCCGCGCAACTGGCCGGCGCGCTCGGCGAGGATGGCCTGGCGCCGGCCGCGCGCGACGTGCTGGGCGCGGCACTGTATGCGCGCCGCTCGCTGCTGCTGTACGGGCCGTCCGGCGGCGGCAAGACGACGCTGGCGCGCAAGCTCGGGCGCCTGCTGCCGGGGCCCATCGCCGTGCCGTATGCCTTGATGGCCGGGCGCCAGGTGATCAGCCTGTTCGATCCCGCCGTGCACGTGGCGCCGCCGCCGGTCGCGCGCCAGCAGGAAGAACGGCGCAGCTGCGATGCGCGCTGGACCGTGTGCCAGCGCCCGCTCGTCCACGTCGGCGCCGAACTGGGACGCGACATGCTCGACCTGCGTTTCGACGCGGAGCAGGGCGTCTACCACGCGCCGCCGCACCTGCAGGCGAACAACGGGATGCTGGTGCTCGACGACGTCGGCCGCCAGCGCATCGCCGCCGCCGAGCTGCTGAACCGCTTCATCGGCCCGCTCGATGCCGGATGCGACCAGCTGTCGCTGCAAGGTGGCCAGACGGAGCTCGTGCCGTTCGATGCCGCCGTGGTGTTCGCGACCAACCTGGCCCCGACCGGCGTATTCGACGACGCCGCGCTGCGCCGCATCGGCTACAAGGCCGACATCGGCCCGCTCGAGCCGCACGCTTACCGCGCGCTGTTGCGCCGCCAGTGCCGGCTGCGCCGCATCGAGTTCGAAGACGCCGCGGTCGACCACCTGATCGAGCGGCTGCACCCGCAATCCGGGCGCGCGCTGCTGGCCTGCTATCCCGGCGAACTGCTCGACCGGGTCGCCGATTTTGCCGGCTTCGCCGGGGCCGAACCACGTCTCACCGTCGCGGCGGTCGAGCAGGCCTGGCGCAGCATGTTCATCGCTTCTCCGGAGCCTCAATCATGAAGAACAAGCGTGCCATCCTCGTCATGGCCGTCGCGATCCTGTTCGGATTTGCGGCCGTCGTGTTCGCATCGCGCTGGCTGTTGAAGCAGCCGGGCAGCGGCAGCGACCGCATCGTCGTCGCCGCCGCCGATATCAGCCTCGGCCAGCGCCTGACCCCGGAGATGTTCAAGCTGGCCGACTGGCCCGCCGACAGCATGCCGAAAGGCGCCTTCACGGACCCGCAGAAACTGGGCGGCCGCGTCCTCAAGACGAATCTGCTGGCGGGCGAACCGGTCAGCGAAGCCAAGCTGGCCCCGGCCGGCACGCTCGGCGGCTTGTCGGCGCTGATCTCGGAAGGCAAGCGGGCGATCACGGTGCGCGTGAACGACGTGATCGGCGTGGCGGGCTTCGCGCTGCCCGGCAACTACGTCGACATCATCGTCAGCACGCAGAAGGACGCGCCGGCCGGTGCCGACGGCCGCCAGCAGAACATTTCGAAGATCGTGCTGGAACGGATCCTCGTGCTGGCCGTCGCCCAGGAAGTCAGCCGCGATGAGACCAAGCCCAAGGTCGTCAACGCGGTCACGCTGGAAGTCACGCCGGAGCAGGCCGAAAAGCTCGACCTGGCGCGCAGCGTCGGCACGCTGTCGCTGGCCCTGCGCAACCAGGTCGACCCGCAGTCGGCCAGCACCGAAGGCGCGACCAAGCTGACCTTGCTGCCCGAGGCGCCGCCGCCCGCGCCTCGCAAGCCCGCGCCGAAGCCGGCACCGGCGGTGCGGCCGGCGCCGGTGGTGGTCAAGGTGGCGGCCCCGGTGCGGCGCGATTGCGTCACCGTGCTTAACGGCCTGCGCGTGTCGCAGGAGTGCTTCTGAACCTCATCCAGGGTAAAGCCATGAACGGATGCTTGACGCCATCACCGATGTTTCGCTGCCTGTTCGCCGCCGGCCTGGCGCTGGCGGTTGCGGGACCCGCGGCGGCCAAAACGAAAGCGCAGGCCGCGGACAAGCCGGCCGAAGCCGCGCCGCCGCGGGCCGAGGCCGGCCCCGACTGCAAGGGCGAGGCCGCGCGGCCGGCCCAGCTGGCGCTGCAGGTCGGCAAATCCAGCCTGATGCGCCTGCCGGAGCCGGTCCGGCATCGCAGCGTCGGCAACCCGCTCGTCGTGCAGGCGCTGATGGTGGCGCCCGACACGTTGTACATCGCGGGCGTCGACGTCGGTACGACCAATATGATCATCCAGGGCAAAAGCGGCCTGTGCAGCGTGCTCGACATCACCGTGGCCATGGACCCGTCGGCCGTGCAGGCGACGTTGGCCGCGGCCCTGCCGGACGAGCACGACATCAAGGTGATGGCCGCCGCCGATACCCTCGTGCTGACCGGCACCGTGAGCGATGCGACCGCGGCGGCGCGCGCCGTCGAACTGGCGACGGCCTATGTACGGCGGCCGCTGCGCGGCTTGATGGTGCCCGACAAGGAAGATGCCGCCAGCCAGAAACAGCGGGAAAACCAGAACCAGGGCGGGGCGGCCACGACGCGCGTGGTCAACATGCTGTCCGTCCGCGCGCCCCAGCAGGTGCAGCTGGAGGTCAAGATCGCCGAAGTGTCGAAGACGCTGCTCGATCGCCTGGAGGCCGGCGTCACCTGGCGCTTCGGTTCCGGCAGCTGGGGTGCCACCTTGCTGTCGAACTTCATCAGCGGCACGGCCAACGCGTCGTTCCAGGCGAGCAAGGGCTCCTCGGGCCGCAGCGTGGCCGGCGCGGCCGAGAAGCAGGATGGACTGGTGCGTGTGCTGGCCGAGCCGAACGTGATGGCGATCAGCGGCCAGGAAGGCACGTTCCTCGTCGGCGGCAAGTTTTATATTCCGGTGGCGCAGGACAACAACCGGGTCACGCTCGAAGAGAAGGAGTTCGGCGTCGGCCTGCGCTTCACGCCGACGGTGCTGGGCGGCGGGCGCATCAACCTGCGCGTCGCGCCCGAGGTGTCGGAATTGTCGCGCGAAGGCATCGGCGTGTCGGCCACCGGCTTTTCCGGGACCGCCATCATGCCGGTCGTGACGACGCGCCGCGCCACGACCACGGTCCAGCTGTACGACGGCCAGAGCTTCGCGATCGGCGGCCTGATCAAGAGCAACCTCGTCGCGAACCTGAAAGGCTTGCCGGTGCTGGGCGAAATCCCCGTGTTGGGCGCCCTGTTCCGCAGCACCGATTACCAGCAGGACCGCACGGAACTGGTGTTCGTGATCACGGCCCACCTCGTCAAGCCATTGTCCGGCAATGCCTACACGCTCCCCACCGACAAGGTGGGCGAGCCGTCGCGCGCCGGGTTGATGCTGGGCGGACGCCTGGAAGGGCCACCCCCGCCGGTGACGACGGCGGCCATGTCGGCCCCGGCGCCGGCGGCACCGCCGGCGCAAAGCGCGGGCGGCTTCGAACTGAAATAGGAGAGAGCGATGGCCACCAGATACAAGCGCACGGCGTGCGCGGCGCTGTCGGGCATGCTGCTGTGCGGATGCAGCACGACCCCGGGCTTCTATGAACACTTCGGCACTTCCGTGCGCGCCAACCTGGCGGCACAGGTGCTCGATCCGGCCGCGGCGGCCAATACGAATCCCGCCGCCGGCATGGAGGGCGGCGCCGCCGTCATCGCCCATGGACGTTACCAGGACTCGTTCAAGGCGACCGAACCCGCCGTCAAGCCGTTGATCCTCGGCGGGGTGGGCAGCAAGTGACGCGCCGCCGCACCTTCGTTCCGACCCTATTCTTCCCACCAACCCGATGACCGAGACCCGTCCCGAGGAGTCCGATGAAAGCCCTGCTGATCAGCCGCGACACCCAGCTTTACGCGGAGATCGCCTCCCAAGGCGCGGCGCGCGTACCGCCGTTGAACGTCGCCGCCAGCCGCGCCAGCCTGCGCGATGCGCTCGAGCGTCCGCTGTCTGATGGTCCGAGCCTGATCATCGTCGACATCAGCGACGCCGATGCCGCCGACGGCGACCTGCTGGAGCGCCTGACCCGCCACTACTCGGCCGCGCATTTCATGCTGCTGACCGACAATCACCATCCCGATGTTCTGATCCGCGCCATGCGCGCCGGCGTGCGCGAAGTGCTGCAACTGCCGCTGGTGCACCGCGCGCTGCACGAGGCGATCGACCGCATCGCGGCCAGCGCCGGCGTGGCCGCGATGCGCGACGGGAAGATACTCGCGTTTATCGCCTGCAAGGGCGGCAGCGGCGCGACCTTCATCTCCACCAATTTCGGCTACGCGCTGGCCACGCTGGCGGACAAGAAGGTGCTGCTGATCGACCTGCACCGCCAGTTCGGCGACGCCACGCTGTACGTGTCGGACCAGAAGCCTGCGATGACCTTGTCCGACGTGTGCCAGCAGATCGCCCGCATCGACGGACCGTTCCTCGAATCGTGCCTCGTGCACGTGGCGCCCGGCTTCGGCGTGCTGGCCGCGGCCGACGACCCGGGCCAGACCGTCGAGGCCAAGCCCGAGCACATCGACACGATCCTGCGCGTCGCGCGCCAGCACTACGACTACATCCTGCTCGACGTCGGGCGCCAGATCGACGCGGTGTCGCTGCGCGCGCTCGACAGCACCGACGCGATCTACCCGGTGCTGCAGCTGGCGCTGCCGGACATCCGCGACGCGCGCCGCCTGCTCGACATCTTCCGCTCGCTCGGTTACGTGACGGACCACATCCGCCTGATCGTGAACCGCTACGAAAAGGGCGGCAAGCTGCGCCTGCAGGACCTGCACGCGGCGCTGGGCGCGGAAGTGCTGCACACCGTCCCCAACGATTACATCGCCGTCACCGACTCCGTCAACCAGGGCATTCCGGTGCTGCAGCTGGCGCGCACGAGCGCCGCCGCGCGCAGCCTGGCCGACCTGGTCGAAGTGGTGACCGCACGCCGCATCCCCGAAGCCAAGGGCCTGTTCGACCGCCTGTTCGGCCGCGGCGAAGACGATTGATTTTTTCAAGGAGCCGTCCATGTCCCTGCGCGAACGCCTGTCCGTGACGGATGAGGAGCGCCAATTCCAGGCAGTGCCGGCAGCGGCGCAACAAGCCTACCAGGAGCTCAAGAAGACGATGCACCAGATGATCCTCGACCGGATCGACCTGGAGCGCCTGAAACGCCTGACGAGCGAGCAGTTCAAGCACGAGCTGGCGTTGCTGGTCCAGCGCATCATCGAAGAAGAGCGCATCGTGCTGAACCAGCAGGAGCGCCATCATCTGGTGCTCGACATCCAGCACGAAATGCTCGGTTTCGGCCCGCTCGAACCGCTGCTGAACGATCCGACCGTCTCGGACATCCTGGTCAACACGTTCGACAAGGTGTACGTCGAGCGGCGCGGCCGCCTCGAACTGACGGACGTGTCGTTCCACGACAACGCGCACCTCATGAAGATCATCGAGAAGATCGTCTCGCGCGTCGGCCGCCGCGTGGACGAGTCCAGCCCGATGGTCGACGCGCGCCTGCCGGACGGTTCGCGCGTCAACGCGATCATCCCGCCGCTCGCGGTCGACGGGCCGCTGGTGTCGATCCGGCGCTTCGGTGCGACGCCGCTCACGGTGCAGAACCTGCTCGACTATAAAAGCGTCACGCCGCCGATGATCAAGGTGCTCGAAAGCCTCGGCCTCGCCAAGGTGAACATCCTGATCTCGGGCGGGACCGGCAGCGGCAAGACGACGATGCTGAACCTGATCTCCGGCTTCATTCCCGGCAACGAGCGCATCGTGACGATCGAGGACGCGGCCGAGCTCCAGCTGCGCCAGCCGCACGTCGTGCGCCTCGAGACGCGCCCGCCCAACATCGAAGGCAAGGGCGAGGTGACGCAGCGCGCGCTCGTGCGCAACTCGCTGCGCATGCGCCCGGACCGCATCATCCTGGGCGAGGTGCGCGGACCGGAAGCGCTGGACATGCTGCAGGCGATGAACACGGGCCACGAAGGTTCGCTCGCGACGATCCACGCGAACACGCCGCGCGACGCGCTCGCGCGCATGGAGAACATGGTCGGCATGGCCGGCGTGAGCTTGACGCCGCGCGCGATCCGCCAGCAGATCGCGTCCGCGATCACGGTGATCCTGCAGGCGTCGCGCCTGGCCGACGGCACGCGCAAGGTCGTCAGCATGCAGGAGATCACGGGCATGGAAGGCGAGATCATTTCGATGCAGGAGATCTTCCGTTTCGAGCAGACGGGCATCGACGCCGACGGCAAGGTGCAGGGCCATTTCTGCGCGACGGGCGTGCGGCCGCGCTTCACCGACCGCCTGCGCATGTTCGGCGCGGCCGTGCCGGAGGACACCTTCGATCCCGACCGCGTGTTTACCTGAGCAAACCGCGGAGCCACGCATGGATATCCTCTTCTACGGATTCATCGTCTTCCTGTTCGCCGCCGTCATCCTCGCCATCGAGGGCCTCTATCTATGGTGGGTGAGCACGCACGGCGCCAGCGCGCAGCGGATCGCGCGCCGGCTGCAGCTGATGTCGGGGAACCAGGGGCGCGGTGCCGAACGCATCTCGATCCTCAAGCTGCGCCGCTTCGGCCGTCACGACCTGACCGACCGCCTGCTGCAACGCTGGCGCCTTGCGCATCGCCTCGACCGGTTGCTCGTGCAGTCCGGGATCGCCTGGTCGGTCGAACGATTCCTGCTGTGCTCCGGCGGGGTCGTCTTGCTGGCCGTGTACGTGGTGATGCAGTGGCCGCTGCCGCTGCCGGCGCGCGTTGGGGTCGTCCTGTTGTGCGCCCACGTGCCGCTACTGCTGGTGCGCCGCGCCCGCACGCGCCGCCTCGTGCGCATCGAAGAGCAGTTGCCGGATGCGGCCGACTTCATCGCGCGCGCGCTGCGTGCCGGCCATTCGTTTTCGAACGTGCTGCAAATCGTCGGCAACGAATTGCCGGAACCGCTCAGCGGCGAGTTCCGCATCGCGCGCGAGGAAATCAACTACGGCGTGCCGCTGAGCGAAGCGCTGCACAACATGGCGGCGCGCATTCCGCTGACCGACCTGCGCTACCTCGTCATCGCCATACTGATCCAGCGCGAGACGGGCGGCAACCTGGCCGAGATTCTCAGCAACATCGGCTACATCATCCGCGGCCGCCTGCGGCTGGCGGCGCAGGTCCGCGTGTTGTCGGCCGAAGGGCGCATGTCGGCCTGGATCCTCGGACTGCTGCCGTTCGCCGTGGGCGCCATGCTGCTGCTGGTGAATCCCACCTACGTCATGGTGTTGTGGAGCGATCCGATGGGCGTCAAGCTGCTCTGGACCGCGCTGGTGATGATCATCATCGGCGTGATCTGGCTGAAGAAGGTGATCCGTATCCGTATCTGAGGAGACATCGATGACTCGCGCACAGCTGCTGTTCCTGTTGATCGTCTTCGCGGTCGTTTGCGGCCTTGCCTGGCTCGCGGCGGTGCTGTTCGCGCCCGCCGCGCTGCGTGCCCGCCTGGCGAGCTTCATGGGCCGCGCGGAAGATGGCCAGGCCGAGCGCAGCGGCTGGGTCGACCGTGTCGCGCGCGCCGTCAAGCCGCTGACCAAATTGTCGGTGCCGGACGAAGGCTGGGAAAAGTCGGCGCTGCGTACCCGTTTCATGAATGCCGGCTGGCGCAATCCGGCGGCGCCGACGTTGTACTTCGCCTCCAAGACGCTGCTGGCGCTGGGCCTGCCCGCGCTGGCCGGCATCGTGCTGGCGTTCGTGCCCGCCACGATCGCGAATATCGGGACGTTGTTCCTGCTGCTGCTGGCGGCGACGTGCGGCTACTATCTGCCGAACGTGATCCTCGAGCGCGTCATCACGCGCCGCAAGCGCGACATCTTCGAAAACATTCCGGACGCGCTCGATCTGCTCACGGTGTGCGTGGAGGCCGGCCTGAGCCTCGAGCGCGCGCTGGTCAAGGTCGCCGCCGAGATCCACTTCAAGAGCGTGACGCTGGGCCAGGAATTGCAGATCGTGCTGATGGAGATGCGCGCCGGCTTCAGCAAGGAAAAGGCATTGCGCAATTTTGCGCTGCGCATCGGACTGGACGACATCGATTCGCTGGTCGCGATGCTGATCCAGTCGGAGCGCTTCGGCACCAGCATCGGCGACGCCTTGCGCGTCTATTCGGAAACGCTGCGCAGCAAGCGCCGCATGGTGGCGGAAGAGGCGGCCGCCAAGATCGGCCTGAAACTTTTGTTCCCCCTCATCTTCTGCATCTTCCCGACCCTGTTGATGGTGTTGCTGGGGCCCGCCGGCATCCAGATCACCAAGCTGTTCGGTACGACACTGAGCGGTTCCAATTGATTCAATGGAGATTGTCATGCGCACGCGTATCCGGCTTTATACCCTGCCGCTGTTGTGCAGCGGTGCGCTGCTGCTTGCCTGCAGCAGTCCGCCCTGGCAGCCGGACGCGGGACCGTCCGCGTTTTCGGCGGCGAACGACAACTATCTGCGCGGCCGCAACCTGTACCTCGCGCGCCGCTACGACGAAGCGATCGCCGCCTACGAGGCCGCGCTGCGCATCGACGGCACGCACGTCAACGCGCGCAACGGCCTGGCGATCGCCTACGCCGAGCGCCGCGATTTCGCCCATGCGATCCCGATCTGGCGCGATCTCACCCGCGACATCACCATGGCATCCGGCCCGGCGTCCAGCTACCTGTTCGCCAACCTGGGATACGCCTACCTGCTCAGCGGCGATCTGGATGCGGCCCAGGTCGCGCTGGAAAAAGCCTGCCTGCTCGACCCGCTCAGCCAGCGCGCCTGGCAATACCTCGGCGAGACCTTGCTCAAGCTGGGCCAGGAAGAGCGTGGCCGGCAGATGCTGCGCCAGGCCGAGGCGCTGCGCGAGCACGATTTCCGCGCCGACTATGCGACGGCGAATGGCGGCGCGCGGCTGCCTGCCATCGAGCAGGCGGTCAAGACCCACGAGCATCCCGACGACGAAGAATGGGCCTCCGTCGAAGTGATCCGCCGGGACGACGGCATGCTCGAGCTGCGGCGCGTGCCGGCGCGCGCCGCGCCGCCGCACAGTGCGCCGGTCGACATGGCGGCCGCAGAGCCGCCCGCGCCGGAAGCGATCGCCAGGCTCGAGATCAGCAATGGCGACGGCCGCCGGGGCCTGGCGCGCTTCGTGTCGCGCCAGTTGCGCGATCCCGGGCTCAAAGTCGTGCGCTTGACCAACGAAAAAGGATTCGACGTGCGCCGGACACGCGTCGAGTACCAGCCGGCCTTCCGGACGGCGGCGGAACGCCTGGCCCGGCATGTCGGCAGCGGCGAACCGGTCGAAGCCGACATGGCCGGGCATGCCGACGTGCGCCTCGTCATCGGCCACGACCTGCCGCTGCAGCGCATCGTCGCACGGCCACCGTCGGGACCGCTCGTGGCGCACGCGGGCCGGATCGACGCGCCTTGACCGTCGAGTGCCGATTTCACAACAGTAGCGGGCGACAGGTTGTCTCGAAATTCGGAATAATGAACGCTTGATCTTTCGGGAGAATCGCCATGAAGCTCATTCGTTTCCAGTCCGCTATTGCTCAGTCTATTCTTGCAACGTCGCTGCTGGTCTCGCTCGCAGCCTGCGCCCCGACGCCGACCCGGGAAGGCACGGGCGAATACGTCGACGATTCCTTGATTACCAGCAAAGTAAAAGCCGCCTTCGCCGCCGATCCGACGGTCAAGGCGACCCAGGTCAACGTGGAAACGTTCAAGGGAACGGTACAACTGAGCGGCTTCGTCGATTCGCGCGAATCCGCCGAAAAGGCCGTGGAAATCGCGCGCGGCGTGAAAGGCGTGAAAGCGGTCAAGAACGACACCGTCATCCGCTGATGACGATGCCGCACGGCACGTTCACTGCCAGCTGACTTTCCCGAAGCCGTTCGTCGTCGCATTGCGCGTGGCCGGCTTGCCGTAGACGGTGGCCGAACCCATGCCGCTCAGGTTGACGTTGGCGGCCGTCTTCGCGTACACGCTGGCGCCGCCGAGGCCGGTCATGTCCAGGTCGACCGTCTCGGCACGCAATTGTTGAGCGTCCAGGCCGCCGACGCCGCCCAGCTGTGCGCGCAGCAATTTCGTCTGGCCGGCCACGGTGATATGCCCGGCGCCGCCCAGGTGCAATTCGATGCGTTCGGCCTGGCCGGGATTCAAGGTAAGGCTGCCGACGCCGCCCAGGCGCGCGTCGACGTCGCGATATTGTCCCGTGAAACGCACGGCGCCGGCACCGTCCAGCGCGAGCTTCAGCTTGTCGCCGCTGAAGCCGGACACGTCGCTCGAGCCGACGCCCTGCGACACGAATTCCTGCAGATTCGGCACGGTCAGGTCGGCGCGCAATTCGCCCTTGCTGTTGCCGTCGAAACGGGTATTGTTTTCCATGTCGATGACGAGCGTATCGCCGCGCTGCGTCGTCGTTACCTTCGCCACGTAGCGGCGGTCGCCGGACACCACGAGCGACGGCGTCGCGCCCTGGCGCAGGTTCAGGCGGATCACGCCGCCCAGATGCACTTTCGACACGCCGGCATCCACATTGCGGTTTTCGCGGACGAGATCGTCGGCCACGGCGGCATGCGCGCCGATGGCCAGGGTCGTGGCGAGGACGGCGCTCTTGATCAGTTTGTTCATGTCAGTGTCTCCGATAGTGGATAGTGATCCGATGGATGCACTATAGGCAAACACCCTGGACGGAACCCGTCGATTGCGACAGGACGCAGCATTGGCGGTACAGGCCGTGAAATCGCCGCATTGCCCGGCATTCACGCGAGCGCACTTGGACTCACTCGCCTCGTCGCCATGTTCTGTCGGCAGATGGCACGAATGATCGGAAGACGAGAGCGCAATGATGAAAGACGAACACTACGATGTGCTGGACGTGGAAGGCGGCCGTCCCGTCAAGATGTGGACGCGCGGCGTCCCGGTGGAAGAAGAGGCGAAGCGCCAGCTGGCCAACACGGCGCGCATGCCGTTCATTTATCGACACATGGCGGCCATGCCCGACGTCCACCTGGGCAAAGGGTCGACGATCGGCAGCGTGATTCCCACGCTGGGCGCGGTGATCCCGGCCGCGGTCGGCGTCGACATCGGCTGCGGCATGATGGCCGCCAAGACGACCTTGAGCGCGAACGACCTGCCGGACAACCTGGGCCCGCTGCGCAGCGCCATCGAGCGCGCCGTGCCGCACGGGATGTCGCCCAAGACGCGCGGATTCAAGGGGCGCGACCAGGGATCGTGGGACACGCCGCCGCAGGCCGTCGACCAGGCCTGGATGGCGCTGAAGGACGAATTCGACGTCATCTGCCAGAAGACGCCGAAGCTGAAGAACACGAACAACTACAAGCACCTGGGCACGCTGGGCACCGGCAATCACTTCATCGAGATCTGCCTGGACGAGCAGGGCTTCGTGTGGTTCATGCTGCACTCCGGCTCGCGCGGTGTCGGCAATGCGATCGGCTCCCACTTCATCGAACTGGCGAAGCAGGACATGCGCACGCATCTTGCCAACCTGCCCGACAAGGATCTGGCCTATCTCGAGGAAGGCACGCAGCATTACGACGACTACGTCGAAGCGGTGGGTTGGGCCCAGAAATTCGCAAGGATGAACCGCGAAGTGATGATGCAGAACCTGATCGCGGCCGTGCGCACGGTCATCAAGAAGCCGTTCGAGACGCACGTCGAGGCGGTGAACTGCCACCACAACTACGTGCAGAAGGAACACCACTTCGGCAAGGACGTGCTGGTGACGCGCAAGGGCGCCGTGTCGGCGCGCGAGGGCGAGCTGGGTATCATTCCGGGCTCGATGGGCGCCAAGAGCTACATCGTGCGCGGCAAGGGCAATCCGGAGAGTTTTCACAGCTGTAGCCACGGCGCCGGCCGCACGATGAGCCGCACGGAAGCCAAGCGCCGTTACTCGGTCGAGGACCAGGTGCGCGCGACCGAAGGCGTCGAGTGCCGCAAGGACGCCGCCGTCATCGACGAGATCCCGATGGCCTACAAGGACATCGACGCGGTGATGCAGGCGCAGAGCGACCTGGTCGAAGTCGTGCACACGTTGAAGCAGATCGTCTGCGTAAAAGGATGAAAGGACGAGGCATGATCGAACTGGATGGCGCCGCCGGCGAAGGCGGCGGCCAGATCCTGCGCAGCGCGCTGACCCTGGCCATGATCACGGGCCAGCCGTTCCGCATCCGGAACATCCGCGCCAACCGCGCCAAGCCGGGCCTGATGCGCCAGCACCTCGTGGCCGTGCAGGCCGCGCTGCAGGTATGCGGCGGCGAGGCGACGGGCGCGGCGCTCGGCAGCCAGGACCTGACGTTCGCACCGGGCCCGGTCAAAGGCGGCGACTACGCGTTCGCCATCGGCACGGCCGGCAGTTGCACCCTGGTGCTGCAAACCGTGCTGCCGGCGCTGCTGAAAGCGGACAAGCCGTCGGTATTGAGGCTCACCGGCGGGACGCACAATCCGATGGCGCCGCCGGCGCAATTCCTGCAGCGCGCCTGGTGCCCGCGCCTGGCCGAGATGGGCGCGCACATCGACATCCGCCTGGAGCGCTTCGGCTTTTATCCGGCCGGCGGCGGTGTCGTCGAAGCCCGCGTCGAGCCCAGCGCGGCACTGCGGCCGCATACGTGGCTGGCGCGCGGCGAACGGCGCGCCGCATACGCCGAGGCGTTCGTGGCCGGCGTGCCGGCGCGGGTGGCGCAGCGCGAACTGGAATGCGTCGGCAGGGCGATGAACTGGAGCGAGGACCAACTGCACGTGCGCGGCCTGCCGGCCGAGCAGGGCCCCGGCAATGCCTTGTTGCTGACCCTTGAGCACGAGCACGCGACCGAGGTGTTCACGGCGTTCGGCGAAAGATCCGTCACGTCCGAGCAGGTGGAGCGCCAAGTGGTGCAGCGCGCGCGCCGCTATCTCATGTCTCGGGCCGCATTCGCCGAGTACCTGGCCGACCAGATGATGGTCCCGCTTGCGCTGGCGGGCGGCGGCGGCTTCACGCTGGACGCGGTGTCGATGCATGCGCGCACCAATGCGCGGGTGATCGAGACGTTCTTGCCTGTGCGTTTCCGCTTCGATCGACAGGATGGCGTGGACAGCTGCACGGTGGCCTTGCGCTGATGTTTTTAGAGCGTATCCCAGTAGAGCTCATCCGGAGGGACATCTGACGCATTTTTGAGTCTAAGTCCATGATCAGGAGAACTATCATGGGCATGCTGAAGCAAGACGATGGCTGGCGTTTGCCAGATGAGATTTGGGAGCAGATGGAACCGCTTCTGCCGCCACGCAAACCGCATCCGCTCGGTGGTCACAA
>NZ_JADKYX010000016.1 GCF_016093545.1 Massilia rhizosphaerae
TTGTGACCACCGAGCGGATGCGGTTTGCGTGGCGGCAGAAGCGGTTCCATCTGCTCCCAAATCTCATCTGGCAAACGCCAGCCATCGTCTTGCTTCAGCATGCCCATGATAGTTCTCCTGATCATGGGCTTAGACTCAAAAATGCGTCAGATGTCCCTCTGGATGAGCTCTACTGGGATACGCTCTTAGTAGGGTGGGCACTCCTGTGCCCACCATGCGTTACCGCGGCGCATACATTTGGTGGGCGGGGGCCGCCCACCCTACGAGTTCGCGCCTACCGAGATAGGTTCTTAATGCCTGAGAAGCCTGGGTCGATACGCACCGCCATCCTGCAAACGCGGTCTCGTTGTCGTGCAGGATGGCGCACAAAGAAATTTTTATCGTCACTGCCTGTCGTGTAGTACCAACAACCGCCTCAGGCCAAGAAAATATCCCCGATGCAAACAAAGGTCCGTGGCGGGACCCTATCCTTGGATCGGCACGTCCCCGTAGCCTTCGCCATACCCGTTCCCGACAGGCCCGTCGGTCTGATGTGTTTTGTACATCACTGTAGCGTTGGCTTGTTGCGGCAACCGGCCCAAAAGCCAGTGTGACAATATCTATTGGAGAAAATAATGGAAGAACTCTCAATCGCCCAAATCGAACAAGTGTCTGGAGGCACCACCGTAGAGCCTGTGTGCATCGGCATCATCGTCTGCAGCGACCCTATTCCGGTTGCACTCTACCCTATCCAGAGTTGATGCTTTTTCCGCATCGTCAAGGCGTTGGCTTGTCGCGGCAATGCCTTGGCCTTAGGCATTGGAACGGTTTTTCGCGAAATCGAACTTGACGACTGACGAGTCGACCTCAACGCAGATTTCGATTCATGCCATTCTGACAACCACTGCCTGAGAAAAACTTCCGCGCGGGAGAAGACAAACCGAGGCTGGCTTGCGCACCAATATTCCGCGCACAGTGAACTTCCCGACATCGCCGGTTTTCGCTCGTTATCCGCCCACCCTTGGTGCCCTGCCGGCCCCTCGGCCTGGCGCCTTGTGCGTAAAAGAATGCTGGGCTCGCCACATCGTGACAATGTGCGTATTTATCTGGTCATTTTGCCTGTTATCCTCTGCGGATCGTATTTTATTTCTACTTGGAAATTTCAATGTCACGTCTCTTCCGCACTGCACTGCTCACGGCCGCTATCCTGACAACCATTCCGCCGGCAAGCGCCATCGACCTGAACGCACCCATCCCGGTCGGCCCCCAGGTCAAGGTCGGCAAGCTGCCGAACGGCTTGACGTACTACATCCAGCGCAACGGTAAGCCGGAGCACAAGCTCGAACTGCGCCTCGTGGTGAAAGCGGGTTCGGTGCTCGAAGAAGACGACCAGCAGGGCCTCGCGCACATGCTCGAACACCTGGCGTTCAACGGTTCGACCCACTTCAAGCAGCAGGATCTGGTCTCGTACCTGCAATCGATCGGCCTGAAAGTTGGTGCCGACCTCAACGCCTATACCGGCCCGGACGAGACGGTTTATACGCTGCCCGTCCCCACCGACCGCAAGGAAAACGTCGACACGGCGTTCACGATGCTCGAGGACTGGGCCCATGGCATATTGTTGAGTCCCGAAGCCGTCGACAAGGAGCGCGCCATCATCCTCGAGGAAGCGCGCAGTCACAAGGGCGTCGTGCAGCGCGTGCAACTGGCGCTGCTGCCGAAGGCATACAACAATTCGCGCTACGCGTCGCGAATCCCGATCGGCAAGGAAGACGTGATCCGCACGGCGAGCCCGGACACCGTACGCCGTTTCTACCACGACTGGTACCGCCCCGATCTGATGGCTGTGATCGTGGTCGGCGACATCGATCCGGGCGACGCCGAGCGCCAGATCAAAATGCACTTCCTGGGACTGCAGAATCCGGCCGGCGAGCGGCCGCGCAATTATTCGGACATCCCGGCACGCAAGGGTACCGACGCCTTCGTGTTCACCGATGCCGAAATGCCCGTGAACAGGGTCGGCCTGACCTTTTCGCCGCGCCTCGAGCCGAATCTCGGCACCTATGGGAGCTACCGCGACAAGACGATCGAAAACCTGTACACGCTCATGCTGGATCTGCGCCTGGCGGAACTGGCGCAGCAACCCAATCCGCCATTCATGTTCGGGAACGGCGGCAACGATCCGCTCACCGCGCGCTACAAGGCATTCGCGCTGGGCGCGGTGCTCGGCGCGGGCGGTCAGGCGCCGGCGCTCGCGGCGCTGCAGCAGGAACTGCAGCGCGTGCGCCAGTATGGCTTCACGATGCCCGAACTGGAGCGCGCACGGAAGGACATCCTGACCGGGTTGGAACACGGTTACAACGAACGCAATACGACCGACTCGGCCGCTTATGCGGCCGAATACCAGCGCAACTTTCTGGCCAATGAAAGCATCCCGGGCGTCGAAGCGGAATACCACCTGGCCCAGGCGCTGCTGCCGACGATCAGCCTGGAAGACGTCAACGCCGCGGCCCGCAAGGCCTTCGCGGCGGACGCAGGCAAGCTGGTGACATTCATCGGCGGCACCAAGGCGGGGCCGGCGCCGACCGAGCAGGAGCTGGTGGCCGAGGTGACGAAAGGTGAGCACGCGCAAGTCGCGAAACGAGAAGAAAAAGCACTGCCGACGCACCTGATGGAGCGCCCGGCCAAGCCCGGTACCATCGTCGCCGAAAGCCAGGACAAGAAGCTGGGACTGACCCGGCTGACGCTGTCGAACGGCGTCAAGGTGATCCTGAAGCCGAGCGACTTCCGCAAGGACCAGGTGTTGCTTGGCGCCAAGCGCTACGGTGGCCAGACGCAGTTCGACGCCCAGGACATGCCGAACGCCCGCCTGGCGAGCTCGCTGGCCACCGCGATGGGCGTGCGCGACTACAACCAGCTCGACATGCAGAAGATCCTCACCGGGCGCAACGCCGCCGCTGGCGTCAACCTCGGCACCTACACGGACGAGATCGGCGGCCAATCGGGCAGCAGCCGGGAAGACCTGGAGGCGATGTTCCAGATGCTGTGGCTACGCTTCGATGGCGTGCGCCGCGACGAGAACGTGTACAACGCGATCAGGAACGGCGTGACGGAACTGGTGCGCAACCGTACCGTCTCGCCCGAGGCGCGTTTTGGCGACGCGATTGTCGACGCAATCTATGGCGGCCATCCATATGAGCCGCGCTCGTTCGTTCCGGCCGACGTCGCCAAGATCAATCTCGACCGCAGCATCGCGCTGTACCGCCAGCGCTTCGCCAGTGCCAAAGGCCTGACGTTCGTCCTGGTCGGGGACTTCGACGTAGCGGCGATCAAGCCGCTGGTCGCGGCCTACCTCGGCACGCTGCCCACGCCGGACCTGCCGCTGAACTTCCGCGACGTGGGACTGCGGGAATCGAGGGGCATTATCAAGAAGGAAGTGCTGGCGGGAACCGAGCCGAAGAGCGTCCTGTCGTTGACGTTCTCCGGGCCCGCCAAGTGGTCGCCGGCCGAGTCGCTGCGCATGAGTGCGCTGACCGAGGTGATGAACCTGCGGGTGTTTTCCGTGCTCCGCGAGAAAGATGGGCTGATCTACGGCGGTCAGGCCCGCGGCACCGTCGAGCGTATTCCTTACGAGCACTACCAAATCGGCATGCAGATGCCGACCGGCCCGGACAAGGTAGAAAAGCTGGTTGCGGCAGTATTCGGCGAAATCGACGACCTCAAGGCGCACGGTCCGACGCAGGCTGAACTCGACAAGGTCAAGGCCAACTGGCGCCAGAGTTACCGCCAATGGCAGCATGAAAACAATTACTGGCTCGAGCACTTGCAGTCATCCTTGCTGGACGGCACCGATCCGGCACGCCTGCTGACGATAACGGATGAGATCGAGAAACTCTCGGTAGCCGACGTGCAGCGCGCCGCGCAACGCTACCTGGACAAGAAGAATTACGTTGAAGTGGTGTTGAATCCGGTTGGCTCGGCTGACGCGAAAAGCGCTTCGACCCACTAATCCGAAAGCAGCCGGCTTCTTTTGAAAGGAGCCGGCTTCTCGCCATCAAAAAATCAGCGTGACGCTCACGGCTTTTGTCGGCTAATCACCGGTGGAGTAGTTTGGCCAGTGATAACGCTGAATTACCAAAAATGCGCAAAAGCCAGGTGAACGCAATCCTGGGTTATGCTGGACGGCTTTGTTGCACCATGGAGCTACCTGACGGCGGCATGCTGGAATTCATTCTCGCCGTGCACGAGCTGGCGCTATGGCGACTTTGCCGACCTGCTGGCGCCCTTTCATGCGGAACAATGCGTCAACGCAGAACAGGAAGTGCTGGGTGAAACCAAGTGGATGAACTGCGCCCGATTATCGCCCACGATCTCGGCAATGCGCGCGAAGCCGGCGCCAAGCGCGATGCCGTCATTCAGGAACTCGAGCGCAAGGCTGCCGAATGAAGCGCCAAACTGGACGATCAGGATGGAGGCAAACGCAAGCCCGGCCGCAAGCTCTCCGATGGAGGCGCCCGCGCCCGCTTTTTTACCATGACCTGAAATCAGAAATCGAGATCGGCCCGGTATATCACCGCTTGCCCGACCGCATCCGCGCTCATGCCGCAATCTACTTCATGGCGCTGATTCTGTACCGCATCATGCGTTCCCGTCTGCATGCCGGCGCCACCGCACTCTCGCCGGAGCGGGCGCTGACCAATTTGCGCCGCATCCAGCATCACCGCGTCACCTTGAACGGCGCCGATACGATCGCCGGCGTTTCGACCATCAGCGACGAACAGTCCAGTATTTTTGCCGCCCTGACCATCAAAAAAAGCCGACCCTGAATACCCAATTGACCCTGCTGTAGTGGCATTTCTTAAAGTCGAACCTATACAAATCAATCACTTACGCGTTTAACTGTCGAACTCGGGGGCGCCGGCTGATCGTGCTGAAGTCGGGTACTTTCCAGTCGAGGCCGGACAGTTTGAGAAGGCTTTGCGCCATACCCATCGCCTGGCGCAAGGGCAGGTTGAACAGGCCCTTGATGGTCAGGCAGAACTGGATTGCCGCCTCGCTGTACGTCGGGCTGCGGCCGCGCTCACCGCTGGCACAGCCTTGCCAGTGCATATCCTTATCCAGCCAGATGAGCAGCGAGCCACGCGTCTTCAGCGCCGCGTTGTATTCTTTCCAATTGGTCGTTCGGCACTTCGGCTTTGCAGGCGCACTCATGCCGTCAGCTTACCCGTGCCCCGCCTTTCCCGCTGCCGGGGCGGATTTATGCAACAAAGCCAATTGCAGCGAGTGGTGATCAAGCTTTCGTCCGCCGGAAGTCCGTTTGCATTTCATGCATGCATGATACTAACCTTCTAGCGAGTAAAGTCACGTTTTCTCCTATGCGAGACCATGACTCTACTTTCAAGAAAGCTAGTATTACGAACTAACATTACTTTCTGGATTGTTAGTAAAGACCACCTCGAAAAACCTCGGCCGAGACGCGTACGGCTAAGCAAAATCCTGACATCGAACCAAGCCAGCGAGTGCCGTCATGATGAAACCCCGGATCAGTCTGTTTGCCGAGCAGGAGCGTGAAGACCGACGCACGAAACTGGGCGATCCGTTGGTGGGCTTGACCGAGCACGTGGATTTCGAAGCGCTGGCGGCACGCATCGATGCCGCGGCGCCGCGTCCTTCGCCCGCCAGGGGCGGCCGTCCACCGTATCCGACGGTACTGATGATCACGATCCTGGTGCTGCAACAGCTCTACAACCTGGCCGATGACGCGCTGGAGTATAGTTGCTGGACCGCCGCAGCTTCCTGCGTTTCCTGGACCTGACTGAAAGCAGTAGCATCCCGGACGCCAAGACGATCTGGCTGTTCCGTGATCGCCCGGCGCAGGCCGGCGTCGGCAATCAGATATTCGAACAGGTCCAGCAGCAACTGCTGTCGCAGGGCTATCTGGCACGCTGCGGCCAGATCGTCGACGCCTCGCTGGTGCAGGCCCCGGTCCAGCGCAACAAGCGCGAGGAAGCTGAAACGGTCAAGGAAGGCACGATGCCTTTGAATTGGAAACCGCACAAGCGCGCGCAAAAGGACGTCGATGCAAAGTGGACCCAAAAGCACGGCAAGAACCACTTCGGCTACAAGCTGCACGTGAGCGTCGACAAGCGCTGCAAGCTGATCCGCAAGATCGCCATCACGCATGCTGCCTTAGCCGATACCGTCGTCTTCGAGGAGTTGCTCGACCTGAGCAACACCAGCCGGAACGTCTACGCCGACCGTGGCTACCCCAGCATTGAACGCGAAGCCAGGTTGAAGCAAGCCGGCTGGCGCGTACACATTCAGCGGCGCGGCCATGCGACCAAGGGCATTTCCGAGACGCAGAAACGACGCAACCGCGCAATTGCCACGCCGCGTGCCCGTGTCGAGCATGTATTCGGCGCCTTGGCCCAGATGGGTGAAAAACTGGTGCGTTGTATGGGAATCGTGCGTACCACGTTCGTTCTTCAGTTGAAGGCTGCCAACTACAACCTCAAGCGCCTCGTCTTCTTGAAAGAACGCGGCCTGGCGCCGTTCTAAAACCGCAGTTCGGTAGCCTGCGGCTGCCGGACATGCCAGGCTCGACGCGCTTGGCGCTTTCAAATCAGGCTGCCGAGGCGACGCCGGATGCTGAATCACGCGTCACGCGGCGTCGCTCACTCGAAAATGGGTTATTCGAGGTGGCCTTCAGAAGCTGCCCGGCTTGGTCCGGAATTTCCTCAGGCAGCCTGAATGCCAATATATCGCCACGTGAATTTACTGATCGAAAAATTAGTAACATGGAAGGATTGGACAGATATGACACAGACGCTACTTGGAAGCCGAAATGTGAAACGCCTGTTGCCAGTACCACTGGTTACGGGATAATCAAAGAAATGATCGCAAAGTACCTATTGCAATCATAACGCTTGCGATCCCAATTACTACCAGAAATATTCTTGCTTCACGTCGGAACTTTTTGCGGATGGAGCCACCAAGTGCTAATGATGTTCCAACAAACAGGAGCGAAACAGGGCCCCAAATTCCGTGATAAATGAATACCAATATTGAAGCAACGACTCCCAACAACGTGGTAGCGAGCAAAAATATGTTCAATACTGATTGGGGCTTTTCAATGTCATTCATCGCCTCACCTTGCTAAAATTGCACTAATTGATATTACACTGACAACACATCGAATGCAAGTTGCCAACGTCACGCCGAAAAGCAGGCTGATCACAGATCAGCCTGCTTTTTCGATAATACAACGGGTAATGGACGCGTGACAACCCAAAGAGTCCCTTACCAATCTATCGATTACTGCACTGATCGGGATGCGATCGCAAAAGGTTCGACCTTGATCGGATCAGTTTTCGCTCCGGCCAGTACCGTCGCTATTAAGCGTACTGGCTGTACAGATAAAACCCGCCTGACACACCAGCCATGATGCCGGCGCCCAGTCCAAGGAATGCACCAACGGCTTGTCCACCAGGAATCGTCGCCGCAACCTCGGCACCGGTCCACAGGATTCCGCTAACAGCGGCAAAATTACCTGCCATGTCAGCGCCGCCGACTTCCATAACTTCATCCATGGTCAATTCTTGAAATGCCATTTTTTGCTCGTCCTTCTTTAGTTTGGTTAATGATAATGTTTACTGCCACTACTTTCCTTCAACAGGAAATCTTTCAAGATAAGCCTACGGTGTTCGCAATAATACTAATGTTTTGAAAAGCGCATCACGCCGAAGTACCGATATTCCCTATAGAAACACGTGAATCCGCTTCTAGAAATGTTAGGGAAGTGCTGATTTAATCGGTTTTCCGCGGCCAAGCATGTCGTAAGTAATTGATCTGTATGATGATCAACTTCTTGGGAGCGAATAAATCAGCGGTTCCTTAGCATCGTAGTGCCCCATCCCTCAGAATACGCATCACCCATCAATATTTGCCACCCCAATAGTTAAGACGGCAACATAACGATATTCTTCTATCACTCGCAACGTAACTGCGTCTCGCGCTGCCGCGCCAACGAAGTTGTCCCCGCCTACTTCTTCAATTTCTCAAGCTGTCGACATCATATATAAGTATGCGACGGGACAGCATCACGCCAAAACACGGCCTGGGCCGAAGGGCACTGAGGTCATATACAAAATTCGGGCCGTTCTTGGATTAACCGACCCAAGCCGTTCTGGGATCATCGAGCACACTGCACGGATGCCCCTTTCGTCTGACGTTAATTTCAGGCCAGATGTTTACAGAAAATATTCCAATAGTCAATAAATTTTCCATCATTGCAATTGCGATACTCTTTTAATCAGTTAAAATATCTCCAAATATATCAATCAGCGCGACCGCAGTGATTTTCCATATGGCCATTGATACAATTGGATAGATGATTTTTTTTCGATTATTAAGGATTGATCAAGCAGTCACGAAGTGCCGGACAGGAGCACCTCGACCAACCGCATATTTCATGCGCAGGGATGAAAACTGAACATCGACATTCTTCCGGAGACTCTTCCAAGCCTCCGCTGCCGGTGTCGCACCGGCACCATTGCCGGCGCCACACTATAGCCCGAGCGGCTTCGAATCAGCGCGTGCAGTTCTACGTTTGAATGAAGAGGGCGTCTCACAACGCACAACGGCGATGCCGATCAAGAAGAAATTGCTCATGATTCCGATGTCAGATGGCAGCCCGCAACGTTAGAACACTGGATAAACGGCCACAGAGCCACGTCGCCCCCCCATTTCACCCAGAACTCCCGTATCGCTAACTGGCCGATGAGACGCGTGATTTTTCACATATTCACCACCTGCATTTATATCGAATTATCAAATTAGTGTTGCCCCCCCAAAAAGAACGTGCCAACGAAAACAAAAACATTGACTTAAAAGTTTCCAATAGATAACCTACTCAACTCAACTTGGCCACATGGCTCCATAAAGCGGGAGATTTCCCCCGCCGGGATCGGCCAGCAGCACTCAGCACATAGAAAGCAGTGAAGACAGTTCCATGAGCACAAGACAGTTGTATCGTACCGAGGCATTGAATGCCCGTCAGGTCAAATGGCTCGGTGAAATCGTCCTGATCCGGCCGGTTTCGTTTTCGATCTTGTGCGCCCTCGCCGGCGGTCTGGCTGCAGCGGTCCTGATCTTTCTGTTTTTCGGCACCTACACCAAACGGGCAACCGTTTCGGGACAACTCGTGCCGGATCTCGGCTTGGCGAAGGTCTACGTGCCGCAGTACGGCATCGTCGTGAAGAAAAACGTGGTCGAAGGCCAGACGGTCAAGCGCGGCGACGTGTTGTATGTCCTGTCGAGCGAACGGTACAGCGACACCCAGGGCAGCGTGCAAGCGACCATCAGCAGGCAGGTCAATGCACGCCGGGCGTCGCTGCAGGAAGCGCTGGACAAGACGCGCAGGCTCAACGAGGAAGAACGCGTGGCCCTTCTGAATCGCATTGCCGGCCTGGAATCCGAACTGGCGAAGATCGACAGCCAGGTCGAAGGCCAGGCCGGGCGCGTCAAGCTGGCCGAGGACGCCGTGGTGCGCATGCGCGACCTGGCGGCCCAGCACTTCATCTCGAAAGAGCAACTGCAACAACGCCAGGCTGACCTGCTCGACCAGCGTGCGCGCATGCAATCGCTGGAGCGTGACCGCATCAGCGTCGGCCGCGACCTGACGAGCCAGAAGAACGACCTGACGGCCATGCCGCTGCGCCATCAAAACGTGCTGGCGCAGATCGAGCGCGACATCACGAGCCTCGGGCAAGAACTGACCGAAAGCGAAGCCAAGCGCCGCCTGGAGATCACGGCCCCGGAAAGCGGTATCGCAACGGCGGTCACGGCCGAAGTCGGGCAGATGGCAGATGGCGGAAAGCCCCTTTTGAGTATCGTCCCGGCGGGCGCGAAAATGCAGGCGTATCTGTACGCCCCGAGCCGTGCCATCGGTTTCGTCAAGCCCGGCGACAAGGTGTTGATGCGCTACCAGGCTTTTCCCTATCAGAAATTCGGACAGGCTCAGGGCACGGTCACGTACGTCGCCAAGGTCGCGTTGTCCGGCAACGAATTGACGGGCCTGCCACAACAGGCGAACGGCGGCGAGCCGCTGTACCGGATTACTGTCGACCTGTCGGCGCAAACCGTCAAGGCGTACGGGCGCCAACAAGCGCTGCAGGCCGGCATGCTGCTCGACGCTGACATCCTGCAGGAAAAGCGCCGGCTTTACGAATGGGTGCTCGAACCCTTGTACACCCTCAGCGGCAAACTCTGACATCCAATATGCGTTTCCTCAGCGATATCCAATTCGGCTTCGGCCCCAGACTGCCCACGATCCTGCAAACCGAGGCAACCGAATGCGGTCTCGCCTGCCTCGGCATGATCGCCGGCTATCACGGCCACCGCGTCGACCTTGCGACCCTGCGCCAGCAGTTCGCGATTTCGCTCAAGGGCTCCACGCTGGCGCATCTGATCAAGATCGCCGGACGCCTGCACATGGAATCGCGTCCGCTCAAGCTGGACTGCGACGACATGGACAAGCTGAAGCTGCCCTGCGTCCTGCACTGGAACTTCAATCACTTCGTGGTGTTGAAAAAGGTCGGGACCAGCAGCGTGACGATCCACGATCCCGCCGCCGGTGTGCGCGAGATATCGATGGAAACGCTGTCCGAATCGTTCACCGGCGTTGCGCTCGAATTATGGCCGAGTTCCGAATTCAAACCGTTGGAACAACGCCAGCCGATCAAATTACGCGGCCTGATGGGCCATGTCACGGGACTGACGCGTTCGTTTACCCAGATCCTGATCCTCGCCCTGGCGCTCGAAGTATTCGCACTGGTGAGTCCATTCTTCATGCAGTGGGTCATCGACAACGTCATCGTGTCGGGCGATCGCGACCTCTTGGCGACGCTGGTCCTCGGTTTCGGCCTGCTGATGCTGATGCAGCAGAGCGTCGGCGCCATCCGCTCGTGGGTCATCATGTACATGGCAACCACGCTGAACGTCCAGTGGCGCGCCAACGTGTTCACGCATTTGATTCGCCTGCCGGTCGAATATTTCGAGAAACGTCACCTGGGCGACATCGTCTCCCGTTTCGGCACGGTCGACCAGATCCAGCGCACGTTGACCACGTCGTTCCTGGCGGCGATTCTCGACGGCTTGATGTCGCTGGTAACGCTGGTAATGATGTTCATCTACAGCCCGACGCTGGGCTGCATCGCCGCCGGCACCATGGCGCTGTATGGACTGGCGCGCGTGGCATGGTATCGGCCGCTGCGCGATGCGACCGAGGAACAGATCGTCCACGCGGCCAAGCAGCAGAGCCATTTCCTGGAAACGGTACGCGGCGTCAAGGCAATCAAGCTGTTCCAGCGCCAGGACGAGCGGCGCGCCAACTGGCTGACACTGCTGGTGGACCAGGTCAACGCCGATCTCCGCTCGCAGAAGCTGCAATTGCTTTACCAGACGCTGAACGGCCTGCTGTTCGGCATCGAGAACCTGTTGATCATCTGGCTGGGCGCGAAAATGGTGCTCGACGGCGATTTCAGCGTTGGCGTGCTGATGGCCTTCAATGCCTACAAGGGCCAGTTCGATGGCCGCGTCGGGTCGCTGATCGACAAGTATTTCGAAGTCAAGATGCTGCAACTGCAGGGCGAGCGCCTGGCCGATATCGTGCACACGAAACCCGAATCCCTGGAGGGCGCGCATGCGCTCCTCGACCAGCCCGACCTCGAGCCGACCATCGAGGTGAGCAACCTGCGCTTCCGCTACGGCGAGCAGGAGCCGTATGTGCTGGATGGCGTCAATTTCCGCATCACGTCCGGCGAGTCGGTGGCGATCATCGGCGCATCCGGCTGCGGCAAGAGCACGCTGATGAACGTTTTGCTGGGCATACTGGCGGCCACCGAAGGCGAGGTGAAGGTCGGCGGCGTCAAGCTCCAGCAGATCGGCATCGATACGCTGCGCCGGATGGTGGGCACCGTCCTGCAGGATGACGTCCTGTTCGCCGGATCGATCGCGGACAACATCAGTTTCTTCGACCCGCAAGCAGACCAGGCCTGGGTCGAGGAATGCGCACGGCTGGCGGCGATCGAGCATGAGATCAATGCGATGCCCATGCGCTTCAACACCCTGGTCGGCGACATGGGTACCGTGCTGTCGGGCGGCCAGAAGCAGAGGATCCTGCTGGCGCGCGCCCTGTACAAGCGGCCAGGCATCCTGTTCCTCGACGAAGCGACGAGCCACCTGGACATCGCCAAGGAGCATGAGGTGAATGCCGCCGTCCGCGCCCTGAACGTCACCCGCATCATCATCGCCCACCGCCCGGAAACGATCGCCTCCGCCAACCGCGTGATCGTACTCGATGCAGGCCGCGTCGTGCAGGACGAGTCCACGCAGGCCCTGTACGAGCGCGCCCAACAGCAAGCTGCATGAGCGCGGCGCATCGGGTGCAGGCACCGACGACCAGGTTCGCAGAATGCGGCAAGAATTTACCGGCCCGATTCGGAGAATTGGGCCAGTAATGGTTCCCGATTATAGTAGCGCCATATGAGGGAAGTGAATCCGGGTGCCCGAACAGTCACCCTAACGATATCTACTGGAGAAAACAATGAAACCACTCGCAATCGAAGAAATCGAACAAGTGTCTGGGGGAGACGGCCTTATCGCTCCGCCGAGCCTCCCGTATCTCCCTTACGATCCCGGCATGCCACCGCCAATCGCCCTTCCGAGCAATCCCCCTCCGCAGTACGTCGCGAGCTATTCCTGATCTCCCACTTGGGGCCGACAGGCTCCGCTTGGGACTGCGATGCACCTGACTTAAGCGTTGGTTCTTCACGCAATCGCACTTGAAGCTCAACAAGTCGATATCGAAGTAAGCCGGCCGCCCCGCAAACAGCCTCATCTGTTGTTTGCAGGGCGACGATCCGCGCAGAGCCAGCAACCGCAAAGCCTGCGTGCGCGCGCAATGCGGTGAGTAAACACACCTCAACCTTTACCCCGATCCATGCGACTTCATCTACTTGCCTTGGCCACGATGCTGGCCTGGGGCCATCCGGCCAGTGCGCTCGACAATTCCGCTACCGTCAAAGTGACGCCCTTACTGAAAACCTCCACCAGTTGGGACGGCAAGCCGCTGGTCTATCCGAAGGGGCCGGCCGAGGTCACCGCGCTGATCGTCGAGATCGCGGCAGGAGGGCAGACCGGCTGGCACGAGCACTCTGTGCCCTCGTTCGCCTATGTACTGGAAGGCACGCTGGAAGTCACCCAGGCCAACGGCGCGACCCGGCTGCTCCACGCGGGCGACACCCTGCCGGAAGTCGTGCAGACGCTGCACAACGGCCGCGCGCTGGGCGACAAGCCGGTCAGGCTGTTCGTGCTGTACACGGGCACCGTGAACCAGCCTCTCACCTTCGCCCATCCCGAATTCGCGCCCGCCGCGCCGGTCCAATCCAAATAAGCGCGGCGGCTTTCAGGGCGTGACGCGGCCGTTCTTCAGCGCCATCGCCGTCGCGTGCCCGCGCAGAGACGTTCAGCTTGGCCATGAAGTTGCGCAGGTGGACCTTTACGGCCCAGGGGCTGATGAGGCGGCGAACGGCGCCATGACGGCATCGTGTCGGGAGCGGTGATCGATTGCTGGGTTCATGGGTTTTGCACGGTTTGCCTCGGGAGCGGCAATGATGCGCCAGCGGCGGGGTGTACGCACGCCTCATCGACGGGGGGAAATGCGCTCCCCCCGCAGGGCGCGCAGGCGCCCTGCCCTCTCCGCCAAAACAAAAAAGGCCCCGATGGGGCCTTGTTTGTTTTGGCGGAGAGGGTGGGATTCGAACCCACGGTACGGTCACCCGTACGCCTGATTTCGAGTCAGGTACATTCGACCACTCTGCCACCTCTCCTTGTCACGGTAAGCTGCGGTCGTTTCGCGTGAAGGCCGCATTATAGACGGTGGGTAAGAGAACCGCAAGCGTCCGCTTATTGCGCCGTCAGCCCCGCCATCAACGCGTCCAATGTCGCCTGGCCGCGCACTTGGTACGTCCGGCGGTCGAAGATGCTGCCCGACTGATCGTCCGGTGCCCCGATGTCCCAGAAGAATGGCACCACGCCGTTGGCGCGGGCCGTCTTGACGACGTAGGTGTGGTAATAGTTGCGCGACTTGAGGTGCAGCGCCAGGGCGTCGCCCGTCAGGTTCGTGCGCCGCTGGGCGGCGAATTCGCCGAGCAGGACAGGAATGCCCTTATCGATGAACGCCGTCTTCAGGCTGGCGAATTCCGCATCGACATAGTCTTCCTCGCCCCACGTCGGGTTGCGGTCCGTATCCGTCGTCGAGTGGTTGCCCGCGCCCCAGTAATAGGCCTGTTTGCCCCAGGATTCATCCTTGGTCATCAGCACGAAATTGAACGGCGCGTAGAAGTGGATCTCGGCCATCATCCGGCCAGCCACCTTGTCGGCAGGCAGCGTCGGCATGTATTTCACCATCAGGTCGATGTTGGTCTCCGGGGCCTGCACGACCAGCACTCGGTAGGCGTTCCTGCCGCCGGTCGAGCGCACGGCGTCGACGAAGGTCTGGTGATAGCTCTTCAGCACATCGACGTTCGCCTTCAGCGTCGCGGTATCCGTGTTCTGCTCGTTGCCCGTGGCCGGTTCGTTGGCGCTGGCGAACATGACGTGTTCGTCGAAATCGCGCAAGGTCGTCGCGATCTGTTCCCAGTACGCCTTTTGCTTGGCGTTCACGGCATCCTTCTTGTCGGGCGTGACGTTCTTTTCCAGCCAGCCGCCGTCCCAGTGAATGTTGACAAGGACATACATGTCGTTGTCGACGCAGTACTGGACCACCTGCTTCACGCGGTTGAGCCAGGCGGCGCTGATCTGGCCCGTCTTCTGGTCCGCGTACTGGTCCCACGCGACGGGCAGGCGGATCGCGTTGAAGCCGGCCTTCTTGACGGTCTGGATCAGCTCGTTCGTAATCAGGGGATTGCCCCACCCTGTTTCGCCGCCGGATGCTTCCATCGTGTTGCCGATGTTAAAACCGATGCGGATCGAAGACGCGATCTGCTGGGCGTTGTGCGACATGCCGGTCATGTCGGCGGGTAGCGGGCTCGTGTTGTAGCTCGGGTATGGGCTTGCGGTCGGGGTCGGGGTCGGGGTCGGGGTCGGGGCCGGGGTCGGAGCCGGAGCCGGGGTGGTCGCGGGCGGAGGTGTGGTGGCGACCGGTGCCGCGGCCGCCGATGCGGAACCGCCGCCGCCGCCGCCGCAACCGGCGAGCAATAGCGTGAGCAAGGGGGCGCACAGCAGGGACAACGCTTTCATGGATCTCCTCTTTGTAGTTCTTGAGCAAAACTACAGAATAGAAAGGGTCGATGCGTGGTGGATAGCTCGGATGAGGGAACTGCTATCAGGATGCGAAAAATTGAAGGATTTTTCGTGATCGTGTTAGTTCGGTGGGGGGCTGCTGGGGTGCGTGTCGGGGAGGCGTTGCAGCGCGCGCCCGCGGCGCGCGGGGCTGTCCGCGGGGCGGACAGCAGATGGGCGATTTGAAGGGACCGAGCTTCGCCGGTCCTTCAAATCGGAACTGCGTAGAAAAAGCGCAGGGGCTGCTGTTTCGTCTCTATACGCTTTGCAGCGCGCGCCCTCGGCGCGCGGCGCCGTCCGCCTTGCGGACGGCAAACTGGCGATTCGGGCGGGCTGGGCTTGCAAGCCCAGCCCTTCGAATCCCACCCCGCAGGGCGCGCAGGCGCCCTGCTCTCTCCGCCAAAACAAAAAGGCCCCGACGGGGCCTTGTTGTTTTGGCGGAGAGGGTGGGATTCGAACCCACGGTACGGTCACCCGTACGCCTGATTTCGAGTCAGGTACATTCGACCACTCTGCCACCTCTCCTTGTCACGGTAAGCGTGCGGTCGTTCGCGTGAAGGCCGCATTATAGACGGCCCGGGGCAAAAACGGAAGGGCTATTTGGCTCAAGCGAACTCAGGCAGACAAGCGCTCCAGGCCTCCCATGTACGGACGCAGCACGTCCGGAACCACCACGCTGCCGTCCGCCTGCTGGTAGTTCTCCAGCACAGCCACCAGCGTACGACCCACCGCCAGGCCGGAGCCGTTCAGGGTGTGCAGCAGTTCCGGCTTGCCCTTGGCGTTGCGGAAGCGGGCCTGCATGCGGCGGGCCTGGAAATCTTCGCAGTTCGACAGCGACGAGATCTCGCGGTACGTGTTCTGCGCCGGCAGCCACACTTCCAGGTCGTAGGTCTTGGCGGCGGAGAACCCCATATCGCCCGTGCACAGTTGCATCACGCGGTACGGCAGGCCCAGGTTCTTCAGGATCGTCTCGGCCTGGCCCACCATCTCTTCCAGCGCGTCGTACGACTGTTCCGGGTGTGCGATCTGCACGAGCTCGACCTTGTCGAACTGGTGCTGGCGGATCATGCCGCGGGTGTCGCGGCCATAGCTGCCAGCTTCCGAACGGAAGCACGGGGTGTGCGCGGTGATCTTGATCGGCAGCGATTCCGCCGCCACGATCTCGTCGCGCACCATGTTCGTCAGCGACACTTCCGACGTCGGGATCAGGTAGAAGTTCTCGCCCTCGCCTTCCGCGCCGCCTTTTTTCACGGCGAACAGGTCTTCCTCGAATTTCGGCAGCTGGCCCGTGCCGCGCAGCGAATCCGCGTTCACCATGTACGGCGTGTAGCACTCCGTGTAGCCATGCAGTCCCGTGTGCGTGTCCAGCATGTATTGCGCCAGTGCGCGGTGCAGGCGGGCGATGCCGCCCTTCATCACGGCGAAGCGCGAGCCCGTCAGCTTGGTCGCGGTGTCGAAGTCCAGGCCCAGCGGGGCACCGACGTCGACGTGGTCCTTCACTTCGAAATCGAATGCGCGCGGCGTGCCCACCTTGCGCACTTCGACGTTGCCCGACTCGTCCTGCCCGACCGGCGTGGACGGATGCGGCAGGTTCGGGATCGCGGCCATGAATTGGGCCAGCCGGTCCTGGACCTGGGACAGCTGAGCCTCGTTCGCCTTCAGCTCGTCGCCGATGCCGGCCACTTCGGCCATCACAGCGCTCGTGTCTTCGCCCTTGCCTTTCAGCATGCCGATCTGCTTGGACAGCGAGTTGCGCTTGCCCTGCAATTCCTCGGTGCGCGTCTGGATCGCCTTGCGCTCGGCTTCGAGGGCGTTGAATCCGGCGACGTCGAGCTGGTACTTGCGGCTTGCGAGGCGCGCGGCGACGTTGTCGATGTCTTTGCGGAGGAGTTGGATGTCTATCATTGTCGGGATTGTCGCAGGGTGGGATATCGAAACCGCAATTGTACCAAGTCGTCAGCCATTCTCGCGCGCCGATCTTTGGGCCGGCACGACAGTCCAACGCCAGGGAGGACCGCCATGGATGTCGACTGGGAAGCCTTGTTCACGTTCAGCGTACCGCCGCTCGAACTCGTCGTGCGCGGCACGCTGACGTACATCTTCCTGTTCTGCCTGTTCCGCTTCGTCGTGCGGCGCGACGCCGGCGCGCTTGGCCTCTCGGACTTGCTCGTGCTGGTGATCATCGCCGACGCCGCCCAGAACGCCATGGCCGGCGACTACCTCTCCATCGTCGACGGCTTCGTCCTCATCGGCACCATCATCGGCTGGAGCTATCTGCTCAACTGGCTGAGTTTCCGCTATCCATGGTTCCGCCGCTTCGCGCTGGCGCCGCCGATCTGCATCATCAAGGACGGCGTCAAGCAGGAAGCCGCCCTGCGCCGCGAACTCATCAGCGACGAGGAATTGCGCGCCATGCTGCACGAGCACGAAGTCGACGACATCGCCCAAGTGAGGCGCGCGTGGCTGGAGCCGGACGGCCAGTTGACGGTGCTGCGCCGGCGGGCATCCCGCGACGATGGCGCCGCGCCGGGCGGCCCGCGCCGCGGGTTGTAGCTAGGCGTCGGCGCCGCCGGCGCGCGCATCGTCGTCCAGGCTGCGCAACCACGCCAGCTTTTCCGCGATCTTGGCCTCGATCCCGCGCGGCACCGGCTGATACCAGCCCGGCTCGGGCATGCCGTCCGGCAGATAGGTCTCGCCGGCCGCATAGGCGTGCGGCTCGTCGTGGGCGTAGCGGTATTCGTGGCCGTAGCCCAGTTCCTTCATCAGCTTGGTCGGCGCGTTGCGCAGGTGGACGGGCACTTCGCGCGATTTATCTTTGCGCACGAAGGCCATCGCGGCGTTGAACGCGTTGTAGCCCGCATTGCTCTTGGCGGCGATGGCGAGGTAGACGACGGCCTGGCCCAGCGCGAGTTCGCCTTCCGGGGAACCGAGCCGCTCATAGGTCTCGGCCGCGTCGTTGGCGAGCTGGATGGCGCGCGGGTCGGCGATGCCGATGTCTTCCCACGCCATGCGGACGATGCGGCGCGCCAGGTATTTCGGATCGGCGCCGCCGTCCAGCATGCGGCACAGCCAGTACAGGGCGGCGTCCGGATGCGAGCCGCGCACGGACTTGTGCAGCGCCGAGATCTGGTCGTAGAAGTTGTCGCCGCCCTTGTCGAAGCGGCGCGCGTTGAGCGTCAGCGCGTTCTCGACGAATTCGCGCGTGACATGCGTCGTCCTGGAGGTATCGGCCGACGTCTTCGTCTGTTCGAGCAGGTTCAGGAAGCGGCGGGCGTCGCCGTCCGCGTAGCCGATCAAGGTCTGCACGGCGATGTCGTCGAACTGCAGGTGCGCGAGGCCGCCCTGCCGGTGCGCGCGCTCGAGCAGCTGGCGCATCTCGTCGTCGTTCAGCGCCTTCAGCACGTACACCTGGGAGCGCGACAGCAGCGCCGAGTTCACTTCGAACGACGGGTTTTCCGTCGTCGCGCCGATCAGGGTGACGAGGCCGGATTCCACGAACGGCAGCAGCGCGTCCTGCTGCGATTTGTTGAACCGGTGGATCTCGTCGATGAACAGGATCGTGTGGTGGCCGCTCGCGAGGTGATGCTCGGCCTGTTCGACGGCGGCGCGGATGTCCTTCACGCCCGACAGCACGGCCGACAGCGCGATGAATTCGCAGTCGAATGCATTGGCGGTCAGCCGCGCCAAGGTCGTCTTGCCGACGCCGGGCGGGCCCCACAGGATCATCGAGTGCGGGCGGCCCGACTTGAACACGAGGTTCAGCGGCTTGCCCTCGCCCAGCAGATGGCTCTGGCCGATCACCTCGGCGATCGTCTTCGGCCGCAGGCTTTCCGCCAGCGGGGCGGCGGGGTCAAGCTTGAAAAGGTCATCCACGGGCGGCTCCCGTGACGCGCGAGGCGATATTGTTGTTCATCTAGCCTATATATGGCCGACGCGGCAAAAGCGCAAGTGGCTTACTGGTTGACGACCTCGGCGCCCTTCGGCACCTCGAACTTGAACGTCTGCGGCCCGAGCGCCGGATTGCGCTGGAAGCTCGTGAATTTCAGCAGCACGGTGCGGCCGAAGCTGTCCTTCAGCTCCATCGCCTGCGGGATGCCGTCCTTGAGGCCGATGCCGATCTGCTCGAACGTCGTGTCCTTCGATTTCGGCGTCGCGTTCAGCCATTCCAGGCCGTCGTGCGTGCCCGCCTCGGACAGCGTGAAATTCTTTTCCAGGTCGTTGCTGCCGAACAGGATCGCGGCCGGCGAATTGCCCAGCGCGCCGCCCAGCTTGCGCGTGGTGACCTGGTTCAGGTCCTTGTCGTACAGGTACAGCGTTTCGCCGTCGGCCTGCAGCAGCTGCTCGTACGGCTTCTGGTAGGTCCAGATGAATTTGCCGGGGCGCGCGAACACGAAGGTGCCGCTGGACGTCTTGCCGGCCTTGGGTGATTTCGTGACCTGCGTCTGGGTGAATTCGCCGCGGGCGGACTTGGTGCCGGCGACGAAGGATTTGAATTGGTCGAGGGCGGTTGCGTGGGCCGCGCCGGCGATCAGCAAAGTTGATGCAATCAATGAAATTTTCAGCATTGTTATCCTTGTAGGGTGGGCACCCCGTGCCCACCAAATGCATGCGTCGCGTTGACGCATGGTGGGCACGGGGTGCCCACCCTACCGCATGCGGAGACGAACCGATTACTCCGCGTTCGTTGCCGGCACCAGGATGTCCCGGTTGCCGTTCGACTGCATCGGCGACACGATGCCGCTCTGCTCCATCTGCTCGAGCAGGCGCGCGGCGCGGTTGTAGCCGATGCGCAGGTGGCGCTGCACCAGCGAGATCGACGCCCGGCGGTTCTTGAGCACCACCGCCACGGCCTGGTCGTACATGGCGTCGGACTCGCCGCCGCCCTCGCCCGCCGGCGCGCCGTCGGCGCCGCCGCCTTCTTCCGCCACGCCGCCTTCGAGGATGCCCTCAATGTAATTCGGTTCTCCCGTGGACTGGAGATGTTTTACAACTCGATGCACTTCGTCGTCCGACACGAACGCGCCGTGCACGCGGATCGGCAGGCCCGTCCCCGGCGGCATGTACAGCATGTCGCCCATGCCCAGCAGCGTCTCCGCGCCCATCTGGTCGAGGATGGTGCGCGAGTCGATCTTGGACGACACCTGGAACGCGATGCGCGTCGGGATGTTCGCCTTGATCAGGCCCGTGATGACGTCCACGGACGGACGCTGCGTCGCCAGGATCAAGTGGATGCCGGCCGCGCGCGCCTTCTGGGCGATACGGGCGATCAATTCCTCGACCTTCTTGCCGACCACCATCATGAGGTCGGCCAGCTCGTCGATGATGATGACGATCGTCGGCAGCTTGTCGAGCGGCTCCGGCGCGTCCGGCGTGAGCGAGAACGGGTTCGGGATGTGTTCCTCGCGCTTCGCGGCGTCAAGGATCTTGCCGTTGTAGCCGGCCAGGTTGCGCACGCCCAACTTCGACATCAGCTTGTAGCGCCGCTCCATCTCGTTCACGGCCCAGTTCAGCGCGTGGCCGGCCTGGCGCATGTCCGTGACGACCGGCGCCAGCAGGTGCGGGATGCCTTCGTACACCGACATCTCCAGCATCTTCGGGTCGATCAGGATCAGGCGCACGTCAGCCGGATCGGCCTTGTAGAGCAGCGACAGGATCGTCGCGTTGATGCCGACGGATTTACCGGAACCCGTCGTACCCGCCACCAGCAGGTGCGGCATCTTGGCGAGGTCGGCGACCACCGGCTTGCCGGCGATGTCCTTGCCCAGCGCGACCGTCAGGCTGGACGCGCTGTCGCCATAGACCTTCGAGCCGAGGATCTCCGTCAGGCGCACGATCTGGCGCTTCGGGTTCGGCAGTTCCAGCGCCATGTAGTTCTTGCCGGGGATGGTCTCGACGACGCGGATCGACGTCAGCGACAGCGAGCGCGCCAGGTCGCGCGCCAGGTTGACGATCTGGCTGCCCTTCACGCCCGTCGCCGGCTCGATCTCGTAGCGGGTGACGACCGGGCCCGGATACGCCGCGACGACCTTCGCCTCGACGCCGAAGTCGGACAGCTTCTTCTCGATCAGGCGGCTGGTGAATTCCAAGGTATCGACGGCGACCGATTCCTGCGCGGGCGGCGCGTCGTCCAGCAGCGCCAGCGGCGGAAGCGTGCCGTCGCCGTGGATTTCGAACAGGGTCGACTGGCGCTCCTTCTCGGCCCGTTCGGAACGCGGCACGCTGGTCATCGCCGGCTCGATCTTGATCGGCGACGGGTTCGGCGCGGATGGCGACGGCGGCGGCGCGGCCGGCTTCGCGGGCGGGCGCGGCGCGACGTCGGGTTCGTCGAACGACGGCTCCAGCGCGGCCGGCACGGGCGGCGCTTCCACGCCGTCGACATGCGGCTCGGCACGGGCGCGCGCCAGCTTCGCTTCGCCGCGCGCCTTCACCTTCGCCTTCATCTTGGCCAGGAACCCCGGCGCGGGTGGCGCGGCGTCCTGCGACTCGTCCGAATCGTCGTCGCGCGGGGTCTCGATGCGCAGCGGCGAACCGCCATGTTTTTCCACGTACTTGGCGCGCTCGTGCACGACGACCTCGTCGCGCTTGTGCGCCGCCACTTCGCCGTAGCGGCGGTCTTCGCGGTCTTCGTAGCGCAGGCGGAACCAGTCCCACGTCGTCTCGACGGTTTCGCCGATGCGCTCCGCGACGGCCAGCCACGACACCTGGAAATACCAGGAAAAGCCGAGGCCGAACAACAGCAGCAACAGCAGGGTCGCGCCGGTGAAGCCGAACGCGTTGTGGGCGGCATGGCCGATCACCTGGCCCAGCACGCCGCCGGGCGCGCGCGGCAGCTCGACTTTCAACGACCACATGCGCAGGTATTCGAGGCCGACGCTGCCGGCGAACATCAGCACGAAGCCGATCCAGCGGATCAGCGTCTCGCCCTGGTGCTCGGGCTCGAGGTCTCCTTCCTGGACGATGAACCGACTGTGCAGCCGTCGATACCCCTGCCACACGGCGCGCGTAAAACAGACGCACAGCCACCAGGCGGAAAAGCCGAAGATGAACAATAATAAGTCGGCCAGCCAGGCGCCTGCGCGGCCGCCCAGATTGGCGATGTGGGGCACGACGTTCTCGTGCGAGAAGCCCGGATCGGCCCTGTTGTAACTGAGCAAAATGAGGACGAAATACAACAGCGCGACGGCCGTCGCCAGCCAGCGCGCCTCCGACAACAGGCGCACGAGCCGGTTCGGCAGCGGCTGGCGCGGCGGCCTCGGCTTGTGAGTATAGGTCGTGCTCGTCGATGGACTATTCTTGCTCATTGCAGTGTGAAACGGTACTTCCGGGTAACAATTCCCCAAAGATGCCCATTCTAAGCGATATATTGCCGGCCTGGCCCCACGATTCATGCTTGTTTGCATCATCGTCTATAATCCCCGCTTCAACGCCTCTTGATTCCCGCACCGCCCGGCCCCACTTTCCGGGCATCATCCCGATAGAAGAATTTCAAACATGACCACTCGCAAACATGCCAAAGTCCTGATCCTCGGTTCCGGTCCCGCCGGTTACAGCGCCGCCGTCTATGCCGCGCGCGCCAATCTCAGTCCGATGCTGGTGACCGGTGTCGAGCAGGGTGGTCAATTGATGACGACGACGGACGTCGAGAACTGGCCGGGCGACCCGCTGGGCGTCCAGGGTCCGGAACTGATGCAGCGCCTGCTGCAGCACGCCGAGCGTTTCAATACCGAGATCGTGTTCGACCACATCCACACGACGTTCCTCAACGAGCGGCCGATCCGCCTGCTGGGCGACTCGCACGAATTCACCTGCGACGCGCTGATCATCGCGACGGGCGCCTCGGCGCAATACCTCGGCCTGCCCAGCGAACAGGCGTTCATGGGCAAGGGCGTGTCCGCCTGCGCCACCTGCGACGGCTTCTTCTACCGCAACCAGGAAGTGGCGGTCATCGGCGGCGGCAACACGGCGGTCGAGGAAGCGCTGTACCTGTCGAACATCGCGACGAAAGTCACGCTGATCCACCGCCGCGACAAGTTCCGCGCCGAGCCGATCCTGATCGACCGCCTGATGGGCAAGGTCGCCGAGGGCAAGATCGCGCTGGAGCTGAACCACACGCTGGACGAGGTCCAGGGCGACCAGAGCGGCGTGACGGGCCTGCGGCTGCAATCGACGGCCGACGGCGCGACGAAGGAAATCAAGGTGCACGGCCTGTTCGTGGCGATCGGCCACAAGCCGAACACGGGCATCTTCGAAGGCCAGGTGGACATGCACAACGGCTACATCAAGACCCGCGGCGGCAGCGAAGGCATGGCCACCGCGACCAACGTCCCGGGCGTGTTCGCGGCCGGCGACGTGCAGGACCACGTGTACCGCCAGGCGATCACGTCGTCCGGTTCGGGCTGCATGGCCGCGCTGGATGCCCAGCGCTACCTGGAAGCGCTGGAGTGACATGGGTGGTTCGATGGCGACGATGAAGGACTTCGCTGATCTCAAATCCTTGCGCGACAAGCTCAAGGAAGAAGAACGGCTGCGCGCCATCGAGAAGGCCGAGCGGGAAAAGCGCGAGCGCATCGCGCGCGAGCACGCCGTCGAATTCCGCTCGGCCGTCGCGGACGTCGTCAAGATGCCCGAATCGGACCGCTACGTGTGGCGGCCGATGCATGAATTCGAGACGCGCGGCCAGCCGCTGCCCGCGCGTCCGCGCACGCCTGAAGAAGAAACGGCGGCCGTGCTGCGCGAATCGATGCTGTCCGACCAGTTCGACGTGGACGGCCTGCTCGACGAAGATCCTTCCCTCAGCTGGTCGGCACCCGGCGTCGGCCCCGACGTCGTCAAAAAACTGCGCAAGCGCCACTGGCCCGTCGAGGACGAGCTGGACCTGCACGGCCTCACGCGCGACCTCGCGCGGCGCCACGTCGACGCCTGGCTGCGCAAATCCAATAAACGCGGCATCCGCTGCGTGCGCATCATCCACGGCGTGGGCTATGGCTCGGCCGGCGGCGAACCGGTCCTGCGCGGCATGGTCCACAGCTGGCTCGTGCAGACGAACGAGGTGGTCGCCTTCTGCGTGGCGAACCGGACCGACGGCGGCAACGGCGCGCTGATCGTCCTGCTGCGTCCCGCACTCGAAGACTGAGCGCGTTTCCCGCAGCCCGCCGCATGCACCTCATCACCGTCATCGAGATCGTCGCGATCCTGGTGGGGGCGTTCTCGGGCTTCATCGAGGCCAGGCGCAAGCGCATGGACGTGGTGGGCGTGTTCACGGTCGCGTTCATCGCCGCGTTCGGCGGCGGCACCCTGCGCGACATCCTGCTGGACAAGCGGCCGCTGTTCTGGGTGATCCACCAGGAGTACGCGATCCTGATCTTCGTGCTGGCTCTCGTCGCGACGCCGCTGATCCGCACCCTGCGCCAGATCGTGTCGGAACGGCTGATCGTCGTCGCCGACGCCGTCGGCCTGGGGCTGTTTTCCGTGGCCGGCGTGTCGTCCGCGCTGGACGCGCACATGCCGCTGTTCATCGCGTCGATGATGGGCGTGATCACGGGGATCTTCGGCGGCGTGATGCGCGACATCGTCTGCAACGAAGTGCCGATGGTGTTCAGGGACGGCAAGCCCTACGCCATCTGCGCCTTCCTCGGCAACTGGATGTTCCTGCTGCTGGGGATGAACGGCTTCCCGCACGACTTCGCGCTGTGGTCCAGCGCGCTGTTCATCGTCGTGTTCCGGCTGGTGGCCTGGCGGTTCGATTTCCGCGTGGGGCGCTAGCGCCGCCCCAGCCGCTTATACGGCGTCCGGCCCCGTTTCGCCCGTGCGGATGCGGATCACCTGTTCCACGTCCTGCACGAAGATCTTGCCGTCGCCGATCTTGCCCGTGCGCGCGGCCTTGATGATGGCGTCCACGACCTGCTCGGTGAGCGCGTCGTCGACCACCACTTCGATCTTCACCTTGGGCAGGAAGTCGACCACGTATTCGGCGCCGCGGTACAGCTCCGTGTGGCCCTTCTGGCGGCCGAAGCCCTTCACTTCCGTGACGGTCAGGCCGGTGACGTTCACTTCGGCCAGCGCTTCGCGCACCTCGTCCAGTTTGAACGGCTTGATCACGCAGGTAATCTGTTTCATGGGTATCTCCTTTCAGCTATCGCCCGATTATCGCACGGCATCCCGTCAGTCCGGAATCCTCGCCAGCTGGTCCATCCACACGACCGCTTCCGAATCGCTCGGCGCGCGCCAGTCGCCGCGCGGGGACAGCGAGCCGCCGTTGCCGACCTTCGGCCCGTTCGGCACGCACGAGCGCTTGAACTGGCTCGTCTTGAAGAAGCGCCACAGGAAGATGCCGAGGTTCTTCTTGATCGCCGCGAGGTCGTACTGGTTGCGCGCCGGGCTGCCGCCTTCCGGCCACGGTCCGGCCGCGCGATCGTGCCACGCGCTCCACGACAAGAACGCGACCTTGGCCGGGCCGAAGCCATAGCGGATCGTGTAGTACAGGTTGAAGTCCTGCAGCTCGTACGGGCCGATGAAGTCTTCCGTCACCTGCGCCGGCTTGCCCTCTTCCTTGCCCGTTCCCGTCTTGCCCGGCACGAGTTCGGGCGAGATCTCCGTTTCCAGCACGTGGATCAGGACGTCGGAGCCCGTTTCTCCGATCTGCTTCGTGTCCGCGACCCAGCGCACGAGGTGCGAGATCAAGGTCTTCGGCACGCTCGCGTTGACGTTGTAGTGCGACATGTGGTCGCCCACGCCGTACGTGCACCAGCCCAGCGCCAGCTCGGACAGGTCGCCCGTGCCGATCACGATCGCGTGATGGTGGTTCGCGAGGCGGAACAGGTGACTGGTGCGCTCGCCCGCCTGCACGTTCTCGAACGTGACGTCGTACTGCTCGGCGCCTTCCGCGTACGGATGGCCGAGGTCCTTGAGCATCTGGACGCAGCTGGGCCGGATGTCGATCTCGTGCGCCGTGCAGCCGACCACGCGCATCAGTTCGCGCGCCTGGCGCAAGGTGCGCTCGCTCGTCGCGAAGCCGGGCATCGTGTACGCGAGGATGTTCGTGCGCGGCAGGTGCAGCTTGTCCATCGCCTTGGCGCAGACGAGCAGCGCGTGCGTCGAATCGAGGCCGCCGGAAATGCCGATGACGACCTTCTGGTGCCCGGACGACTGCAGCCGCTGCACGAGCGCCTGCACCTGGATGTTGTAGACCTCCGTGCAGCGCGCGTCGCGCCGGCGGCCGTCGGCCGGCACGTACGGGAAGCGCTCGACGAGGCGCGTGAGCGGCAGGTCGCGCTCGAGCGGCAGCGCCACGGCAAACGTCTGCGTGCGGAATTTTTCGACCTCGTGCGCGTGCCGGCGCACGGACTGCGCGAACGTCGTCGTGTGCATGCGGTCGACGGACAGGCGTTCCAGGTCGACGTCGCCATAGACGATATGCGAGTCGCCCAGGAAGCGCTCGGACTCGGCCAGCAGGTCGCCCTTTTCGTAGATCAGCGACTGGCCGTCCCACGCCATGTCCGTCGTCGATTCGCCGCGGCCCGCCGACGTGTACAGGTAGGCGGCGAGGCAGCGCGCCGACTGCTGCGCCACGAGCTGGTGGCGGTAGCCGCTCTTGCCGACGACGACGTTCGACGCCGACAGGTTCACGAGCACCGTCGCGCCGGCCAGCGCGGCATACGAGGACGGCGGGATCGGCACCCACACGTCTTCGCAGATCTCGACGTGGAAGCGGAACAAGGGCTGGTTTTCCAGCGCGAAGATCTGTTCGGGACCGAACGCCACGTCCTGGCCCAGCAGCGAGATTCGGTCGACGGCCGCGTTGTCCGCCGCGCTGAACTGCCGACTTTCGTAAAATTCGCCATAATTGGGCAGATAGCTTTTCGGGACCACGCCCAGGATGCGGCCACCCGCGACGACGACGGCACAGTTGAACAGCACGTGGTCGACGCGCAGCGGCGCGCCGACGACGAGCGCCAGCGGCAGCGAGCTGGACGCGGCGACCACTTCGGCCAGCGCGTCCAGCACGGCATCGAGCAGCGCGCGCTGGTGGAACAGGTCGTCGCAGGTGTACGCCGACAGGCCCAGTTCCGGGAAGGCGGCCAGCACGGCGCCCGCGTCGGCAGCCTCGCGCGCGAGGCGGATCGTTTCCTGCGCGTTGAAGGCCGGGTCCGCGACCTTGCAACGCGGGCTGGCGACGGCCACGCGCGCGAAGTCGTGGGAATACAGGTTGAAGAATCGCTTATCCATAGGTCTCAACAGCTCACGGAAGTCATCTTGAATTATCGCACGCATATCGTTTCTTCTCTGTCCGAGGTCGGACAAGCCGAATGGGACGCCCTCGTCGCCCAGCAGCGGGAGCCGAACCCGTTTCTGTCGTTCGCCTTCCTGCACGCCCTGCACGAATCCGGCAGCGCCACGCCGGAGACGGGCTGGCAGCCGCAATACATCGCGCTGTACGACAAGGACGACCGCCTGGCCGCCGCCCTGCCCCTGTACGTGAAGGGCCATTCGTACGGCGAATACGTGTTCGACTGGGCGTGGGCCAATGCCTACCAGGAGCATGGGCTCGACTATTACCCGAAACTCCTGTCCGCGATCCCGTTCACGCCCGTCGCGGGCGCGCGCCTGCTCGCGCGCGACGCCCATGCGCGCGCGGCCCTCGTCGACGTGCTGCTGAAAACGCAGAAGGCGACGGACGTGTCGTCCACGCACGTGCTGTTCCCGCCCGACGACGAGGCGAGGCAACTAGCCGACGCCGGCTTCCTGCTGCGCAGCGGCGTGCAGTTCCACTGGATGAACGCGGGCTACGCGACGTTCGACGACTTCCTCGCCACGCTGGAACAAAAAAAGCGCAAGAACATCCGCGCCGAGCGACGCAAGGTACGCGACGCGGGCGTGCTGCTGCGCCGCGTGCGCGGTCCCGGCATCCGCGACGAGGACTGGCGCTTCTTCGCGCGCTGCTACCGCAACACCTACGCGGAGCATTTCTCCAAACCCTACCTGAACCTGGACTTCTTCCGCCGCATCGGCAAGACGATGCCGGAAAACCTGCTGCTCGTGATCGCGGAACGGGACGGCCAGCCGATCGCGGCCTCGCTCGTCGTGCACGACGCGACCACGTTGTACGGCCGCTACTGGGGCGCGCTGGAGCACGTGCCCTGCCTGCACTTCGAGACGGCGTACTACCAGCCGCTCGAGTTCTGCATCGAGCAGGGGATCCGGGTGTTCGAGGGCGGCGCGCAGGGCGAGCACAAGATGGCACGCGGCTTCCTGCCGACCCGGACCTGGTCGGCGCACTGGCTCGCGCACCCGGCGTTCGCGGATGCCGTCGAGCGCTTCCTGGAGCGCGAGGCGGGCGGCATCGACGATTACCTCGATGAGCTCAACGACCGCAATCCATTCCGCGCCGCGCCCGGCAACGGCAACGGCAACGGCAACACGTAACGCGCGTACGGCACGCCGCGGATGGGCGGCAGGTCGTGCTCGCGCACGAAGCCGATGGCCAGGTACATGCGCAGCGCCGCGGCCATGATGGGACTCGTGTGCAGCCCCACCGCGGGCGCCGCCGCGCGCCGGGCGCGGTCCAGCGCGGCATCGACCAGCGCCCGGCCGATCCCGCCGCCGCGCGCGGCCGGGTCGACGACCAGCATGCGCAGCACCGACCAGTCGTCCGGATAGATGTTGCTGCGCGGCCGTCCCGGCCCCACGTGCACGACGGCCCCGGCGACGCGGCCGCCGCGCTCGGCCACCAGCAGGTCGCCGTCGCGCGCCAGATCGGCCATGCTGCCGATACCCGCGCTGAACGCGGGCCAATCGTCGTAATCGCCCGCGTATTGCGCGAAAGCGGCCAGCGCGACGGCGTTGACGGCCGCGCGGTCGGCCTCGGCGTAATCGCGGATGACGATGCCGTTCATGCCGCCCGCCCCAGGTCGCCGTTGTCCCACCACAGCGTGGGATTGTTGTCGGCCAGGTCGCGCAGCAGGTCCCAGACGACTTTCACGCGGCGCAGGCGGTACAGGTCCGTGGGCGCCGCGAGCCAGAACGAGCGCTCCGCGTAAAAGCCCGGCAGGACGGGCACGAGGCGGCCGTCGTCCGGCACCGCGTACGGCGGCGCCATCATGAGGCCCATGCCCAGCGACGCGGCCTCGATCTGCGCCGCCATGCCCGAGCAGCACAGGCGGCGCCGCGGCGTGAACCCGAGCTCGTTCAGGTACGACAGCTCGCGGCTCGCCAGGCGGTCCTGCACGTAGTCGACGAAGTCGTGGCGCTCCAGGTCGGCGTGCGTGCGGACGGGCGGATGCTTCGCGAGGTAGCCGGGCGCCGCGTACAGGTAGAAGCGGAACGACGCGAGGCGCGTCACGATGTAGCGCCCCGTCGACGGCGGGTCGAGCATGACGCCCAGGTCCGCCTCGCGGTTGGCCAGGTTGGCGAAGCGCGGCAGGGCCAGCAGGTCGATCGACAGGTCCGGGTGGTCCTCGAACAGCTTCACGAGCAGGGGCGCCACGACGCGCACCCCGAACACTTCCGGCACGCCCAGGCGCACGACGCCATGCGCCGCCACCTCGGCCCCGCTCAGCTGCTCGGCGGCGGCCAGCGCCGCGCCTTCCATCGCCTCCGCGTGCGGCAGGAGGGTCTGGCCCATCTCGGTCAGCTCGTAGCCTTCGCGCGAGCGGTCGAACAGCGTGGTGCCGAGCTGCTGCTCGAGGCGGTCGATGCGCCGGGCGACCGTCGTGTGCTCGACGTCGAGGCGGCGCGACGCCCCGGACAAGGTGCCGGCCCGCGCCAGCTCCAGGAAAAACCGCAAATCCGTCCACTCCGGCAGGCTGTGCATGGTTGTCTCCTCCGTCCCGATGATCCGCCGCGCATGGGATCGCCATACCGCGCGGCTTATTCGAGAGCCCGTTGTTTGATATCAAGGTGACATATTGTGCACCAGTGCACATTGCCGCTGCAACGTTTTCGGAACCGCCCTTGCGTATGCACAGCAAACCGGTTTTCCGGACGTCGCATCGTGCCGCGCCCTCTGGAGCCACCCGCGATGGGCGGTTCCAACGGGCTGTGCATAAATGCACACCCGGTGGGCGCGGCGTTGTCTTTTCAGCCATCTTCATCCGAGGCACACTCCGATCATGCGAAACGTACCTGAACGCATAACACCAAACAAAATCAGGAGACATCCAATGCGTGTTAGCAAGCCGAAACTGCACCGCCCTGCCCGCTCCGCCGTGTCCATCGCCGTATTGATGGCAATGTACGGCAGCACGTTCGGGGTCGCCCATGCCCAGGACGACGCCGGCAACGCCACCGCCGCGCCACCCACGGGAGACATCAGCAAGGTCGTCGTGACGGCCCGCCGCCGCGCCGAATTGATCCAGGACGTGCCGGGCGCCGTGACCGCGCTGTCCGGCGCCGAGCTCGAGAAACAGGCGATCCCCGACATCACGGTGCTGACCGACAAGGTCCCGAACACGACGCTCAAGACGTCGCGCGGCACCAACACCACGCTGACCGCGTTCATCCGCGGCATCGGCCAGCAGGATCCCGTCGCCGGCTACGAGCAGGGCGTCGGCATCTATCTCGACGACGTCTACCTGGCGCGTCCGCAAGGCGCCCTCACCGACATCTACGACCTCGAACGCATCGAGGTGCTGCGCGGTCCGCAGGGCACGCTGTACGGCCGCAACACGATCGGCGGCGCCGTCAAGTACGTGACCCGCAAGCTCGCGCCGAAACCCATGCTGGATACCAAGGCCACGCTCGGCAACTACGGCGAGGCCGACCTCGTGGTCAAGGCCAGCACGCCCGTCACGGACATCCTGCGCGTGGGCGGCACGCTCGCCACGTTCAACCGCAACGGCTTCGGCCACAACGTCCTCACCGGCCAGCAGAACTACAACAAGGACCTGTGGGCCGGCCGCGTCAGCGCGGAACTGCTGCCGAACAGCGACCTGTTCGTGCGCCTCGCCTACGACCGCACGGTCGACGACTCGCAGCCGCGCCAGGGCTATCGCCTGACGCCGGGCCCCGCGCCGGCCAACATCCAGCCGCTGCCCGGCCTGTACGACACGCGGGCCGACCTGTACACGGTCGTCGGCCACAAGCAGCAGGTGATCAACCAGGGCACGTCGCTGCTGTTCGACTACACCATCGACCCCACGCTGTCGTTCAAGTCGATCACCGCCAACCGCAAGTCGGAATCGTATGCCCCGATCGACTTCGATTCGCTGGAGACGCCGCTGTTCGAGGCGCCGGCCATCTACAGCGACCACCAGACCAGCCAGGAATTCCAGCTGACCTACACGGGTTCGCGCCTGCAGGGCGTGGCCGGCGTGTTCTACATGAAGGCCAATGCCTTCAACAAGTTCGACGTGCTGTACAACGCGGCCGGCGGCCTCTCGCTGCTGACCTACGACGACATCGACACCCGCACGTGGGCGGCCTTCGCCGACGCCAGCTACAGCCTGACGGACACGTTCAACGTCACCCTCGGCGGCCGCTACACGGACGACCAGCGGCGCGCGCGCATCTTCAAGCAGACCTATCTCGGCCTGAAAGGCTCGGCACTGCTGGGCAATCCGTCCGCCATCGCGTTCGGACCGCCGAACACGGACCTCGGCAAGGACCAGCTGGACCGCACCGACAAGAAATTCACGCCCAAGGTCGGCATTGGCTGGAAGATGGCGCCGGACCACAATCTCTACGCCACCTTCTCCAAAGGCTTCAAGGGCGGCATGTTCGATCCGCGCATGGACCTGACGGCGTCCGGCGGCCCGAACACGGCGGCTTCGCTGGCCAAGCGCCGCGGCGTCGCGCCGGAAGAAGTCAGCACCATCGAGCTGGGCCTGAAGTCGTCGATGAACGGCGGCCGCCTGCAGACGAATGCCGCCGTCTTCTACACCGACTACAAGAACGTCCAGATTCCCGGCTCGATCCCGACCTTCGACGCGCAGGGCAACGTGAACGGCTTCGCGGGCACCTTGACGAATGCCGGCAAGGCGAAGATCGACGGCCTCGAACTGGAGATGATCGCCTACCTGACCAATGCGCTCAGCGTCACCGCGATGTACAGCCACATCGACGCCAAGTACAAGGAGTGGTATGTCGCGAACGGCGCCAACCTCGTCAACATCGCGAGCAGCACGGAGTTCCAGAACACGCCGAAGAACGCGGCCAACCTGTCCGTGAACTACGACTGGCCGCTGGCGCTGGCGGGACACGCGGGCACCCTGAGCCTGTCGAACAGCCTCGCCTACAAGAGCAAGGTCTACCAGACCGAGATCGTGCGGCGGACCGGCGTCCCCAGCCTGGATGCCTCCATCCCCGGCAACCTGGCGCTGTCGCAGGGCGGTTTCGGCCTGTGGGACGCGGGCCTCGTCTGGACGAGCGCCGACCGCAAGTACCAGATCGGCTTGCATGGCCGCAACCTGACGGACAAGCGGTACAAGGTGGCCGGCTATAACTTCTCCGGCTTCTACAACTCCGTCACCGCCTTCTATGGCGACCCGCGCAGCGTCCGCGCGACGCTGGACGTGAAGTTCTGATCAATCATCCGGACCGCGAGGAGAGTCCCCGCCGGGGCTCTCCGCCGAGCGCCCCCAAGGAGTCGCCGGCGCCAGTCAACAATCATAACGGTCACATGTCCACATACACCGACATCACCTTCACCAGTGACGATGGCCTGACGCTGCACGCCCGCGACTATGCGGGTGCCGGCGGGCCGGCACGGTTGCCCGTGATCTGCATCCACGGGCTCACGCGCAACGCGTCCGACTTCGACGAGCTCGCCCCGCGCATCGCCGCGACGGGCCGCCGCGTGCTGGCGCTCGACGTGCGCGGACGGGGCGAATCGCAGCGCGATCCGAATCCCGACAACTACGCCCCGAGCGTCTATGCCGGCGACGTCGTCCGGCTGGCATCCGACCTCGGCATCGCGCGCGCCGTCTTCATCGGCACGTCGATGGGGGGCCTGATCACCATGACGGTGGCGGCGCGGCGCATCGACCTGGTCGCGGCCGCCATCCTGAACGACATCGGCCCCGTGATCTCGGAAAAAGGTTTGGCGCGCATCGCCGGCTACACGGGCAAGGTGGCGTGCGTGGGCTCGTGGGAAGACGCCGCCGGCTATGTGCGCGGCATCAACGCCTGCGCCTTCCCGGACAACGACGCCGCCGAGTGGGACAAATGGGCGCGCCGCGCGTTCGCCCCGGACCCGGCCGGCCGGCTGGCGCCCCGTTACGACCCGAACATTGCCATCGCCCTGCAAACCGGTAAACTCAGGCCGACGTCGCTGTCGCTGCGGATGGCGTTCCGCAAGCTCGCGCGCGAACGCCCGGTCATGCTCGTGCGCGGGGCGCTGTCCGACCTGCTGGAAGAACGCCAGGCCGCGTGGATGCGGCGCGCGGCGCCCGCAATGACCTATGTCGAAGTCCCGAACGTGGGCCACGCGCCGATGCTGACGGAACCCGCCGCGCTGGACGCGATCCTGCGCTTCCTGGCAGCCGTGCCTTGATAAGAACGTAGGGTGGGCACCCCGTGCCCACCATCCCTAGGAGACAAGATGAAACGCATGATCAAGCCCCTCCCCTTCGCCCTGTTCGCCGCCTTCACCCTGACGGCAACCGGCTCCGCCCTGGCCGCCCCCGACCTGAAGGTGGCCCTCATCGCCGGCAAGACCGGCCAGCTGGAATCCTATGCCAAGGAAACGGAAACCGGCTTCATGCTGGGCCTCGAATACCTGACGGGCGGCAAGATGGAAATCAACGGCCGCAAGCTGAAAGTGATCGTCAAGGACGACCAGGGCAAGCCCGACCTCTCCCGCACCCTGCTGGCGGAAGCCTATGGCGACGACAAGGTCGACATCGCCGTGGGCACGACGTCGTCCGGCGCCGCGCTCGCGATGCTGCCGGTGGCGAAGGAATACAAGAAGGTGCTGGTCGTCGAGCCGGCCGTGGCCGACGAGATCACGGGCGCCAAGTGGAACAAGTACATCTTCCGCACCGCGCGCAACTCGACGCAGGACGCGCTGGCCGCGGCGTCCACGCTCAAGAGCGGCAGCATCGCCTTCCTCGCCCAGGACTATGCGTTCGGCCACGACGCCATCAAGGCCGGCAAGGAGGCGCTGGCCGCCACCGGCAGCAAGGCGAAGGTCGTGCACGAGGAATACGCGCCGGCCGCCGCGGCGGACTTCACCGCGCCCACGCAACGCCTGTTCGACGCGCTGAAGGACAAGCCGCAGCCGCGCGTGCTGGCGATCGTCTGGGCCGGGCCGAACCCGATGAACAAGATCGCGGACATGAAGCCGGAACGCTACGGCATCTCGCTCGCCCCCGGCGGCAACATCCTGCCCGTGATGAAAACGTGGAAGAGCTACGCCGGCACGGAAGGCACCATCAATTACTACTACGGCTTTCCGAAGAACAAGATGAACGACTGGCTCGTGGCCGAACACACGAAGCGCTTCAAGGCCCCGCCCGACATGTTCACGGCGGGCGGCATGGCGGCGGCGTCGGCCGTCGTCGCGGCGCTGCGCAAGGTCCCGTCCGGGAACGGCGACCAGATGGTGGCGGCGATGGAAGGCATGTCGTTCGAGACCCCCAAGGGTACGATGACGTTCCGCAAGGAAGACCACCAGGCGCTGCAACCCATGTACCACTTCCGCATCAAGAAGGACCAGAAGAACGAGTGGGACCTGCTGGAACTGGTGCGCGAGATCCCGGCCAGCGAATTGCCGCTGCCCATCCGGAACAAGCGCTGACATGACGACACTACGACCGGCGCTGGCCACGCGCGACCTGACCGTCCGCTTCGGCGGCCACGTGGCCGTCGACGGCGTGACGGCCGAGTTCTACCCGGGCACGCTGACCGTGATCGTGGGCCCGAACGGCGCCGGCAAGACGACGTATTTCAACCTCGTGTCGGGCCAATTGCCGGCGACGTCCGGCAGCGTGTCCGTGCACGGCCGGGACGTGACCCGCCTCGGTCCCGCGCGCCGCACGCGCCTGGGCGTCGGGCGCGCGTTCCAGCTGACGAATTTGTTCCCGCACCTGACCGTGCTGGAAAACGTGAGGCTGGCCGTGCAGAGCCGCGCCGGCATGGGCATGAGCATGCTGTCGCTGTGGTTCGGCCACAAGGAAGTCATCCAGCGCGCCGAGCACTATCTCGAACGCGTCGCATTGACGCCCAGGCGGGGCGCGTTGGTCGGCACCTTGTCGCACGGCGACCAGCGCAAGCTCGAGGTGGCGATCCTGCTCGCGCTGGAACCGTCGATCCTGATGTTCGACGAGCCGACGGCCGGCATGAGCGTGGACGAGGTGCCGGTCGTGCTCGACCTGATCCGCCAGGTCAAGGCCGAACGCGACAAGACCGTGCTGCTCGTCGAGCACAAGATGGACGTCGTGCGCCAACTGGCCGACCGCATCATCGTGCTGCACAACGGCACGCTGGTGGCGGACGGCCAGCCGGCCGAGGTGATGCAATCGAAGATCGTGCAGGAGGCCTATCTTGGCACCCCCGAACCCGCATGAGGACTTGACAACGACACTACCCATGAGCGAAGCCATCCTGACGCTGTCCGGCGTCCACACCCACATCGGCCAGTACCACATCCTGCAGGGCGTCGACCTCGTCGTCCCGCGCGGCGGCCTGGCCGTGCTGCTGGGCCGCAACGGCGCCGGCAAGACGACCACCTTGCGCACCATCATGGGCCTGTGGAAGGCCAGCCGCGGCAGCATCACGTTCGACGGCCGCGACATCACCAAGCTCGGCACGCCCGACATCGCCCGCGCCGGCATCGCCTACGTCCCGGAAAGCATGGCCGTGTTTTCCGAGCTGACGGTGCGCGAGAACCTGTACCTTGCCGCCCGCAACGGCCCGCTGGACGCGGCGCGCGTGGACTGGATCTGCGGCTTCTTCCCCGCCCTGAAGAAATTCTGGAACTACCCGGCGGGCAACCTGTCGGGCGGCCAGAAGCAGATGGTGGCCATCGCCCGCGCGATCGTCGAGCCGAAGAAGCTGCTGCTCGTGGACGAGCCGACCAAGGGCCTGGCGCCCGCCATCGTGCAAAGCCTGATGGCGGCGTTTCGCGACCTCAAGGACACGAGCACGACCATCCTGCTCGTCGAACAGAATTTCAACTTCGTGCGCACGCTCGGCGACAGCGTGAGCGTCATGGACGACGGCCGTGTCGTCCACGCGGGCCTGATGCACGACCTGGCGCACGACGAGGCCTTGCAGCAACGCCTGCTCGGCCTGTCGCTCGACTCTCACCAATGAACGAGACAACGATGAGTGCAACTTTACCGATCGCCCAGGCGGACGCCCCGCTGCCGGCGGCACGGCGCGACGTCGCCCCGCTGCTGCTCGTGCCGGCCGTCGTGCTGGCGGCGCTGCCCTTCATGAGCGTCCCCACGTGGGTCACGCTGACCGTCGCCGGCCTGGCAATGGGCATGATGATCTTCATCATGGCCAGCGGGCTGACGCTGGTCTTCGGCCTGATGAACGTGCTGAACTTCGGCCACGGCGCCTTCGTCTCCGTCGGCGCGTTCACGGCGACCTATGTGCTGCTGCCGATGCGCGGCTGGCTCGAGACGGACTCGCTGCCCGCCAACCTCGGCGTGCTGGGTCTCGCCGTGCTGCTGGCGATGGCCGTGACGGCCGTGCTCGGCTGGGCGTTCGAACGGGTCGTCATCATGCCCGTCTACGGCCAGCACCTGAAGCAGATCCTGGTCACGATGGGCGGCATGATCGTGTCCGAGCAGTTGATCGACGTGATCTGGGGCGCCGACCAGATCGCCCTCCCCCTGCCCGCCGCCCTGCGCGGCGCCACCTTCCTGGGCGACGCGGCCATCGAGAAATACCGGCTGCTGGCAGTCGCCGTCGGCCTCGTCGTGTTCGCCACAATGTTCATCACCCTGAACCGCACCAGGATCGGCCTCCTGATCCGCGCCGGCGTCGAGAACGGCGAGATGGTCGAAGCGCTGGGCTACCGCATCCGCCGCCTGTTCGTCGGCGTGTTCGCGGCCGGGTCGGCGCTGGCGGGGCTGGGCGGCGTCATGTGGGGCCTGTACAAGGAAACGCTGGTGGCGCAGATGGGCAGCGAGATCATGGTGCTGACGTTCATCGTCATCATCATCGGCGGCCTCGGTTCCGTCGGCGGCTGCTTCATCGGCTCCCTCCTGATCGGCCTCGTCGCCAATTACGCAGGTTTTCTCGCGCCCAAGGTGGCGCTCGTCTCGAACATCGTGCTGATGATCGCCGTGCTGCTGTGGCGCCCGGCCGGCCTGTACGCGAAAGGACGCCACTGATGCTGATCCAACTGCTTTCCGGCGACTTCCCGCGCAGCCGCACATTGACCGCCATCCTCGTCGCCATCCTGCTCGGCCTGCTGTTCGCGCCCTTCCTGTTTTCCGGCGCGCGCCCGCTGAACACGGCGGCCACGATCTGCGTCTACATCGTCCTCGTCGCGTCGTACGACCTGCTGCTGGGCTATACCGGCATCGTCTCGTTCGCCCACACGATGTTCTACGGCATCGGCGCCTACGGCGTCGGCATTGCCCTGTCGCGCGTGGACGAGCCGACGTGGAGCGCGATCGTCACGGGGCTCGCCGCCGCGCTGCTGCTGACGGTGGTCCTCGCCTTCGTCATCGGCCTGTTCGCGCTGCGCGTGCGCGCCATCTTCTACGCGATGATCACCTTGGCCGTGGCGTCGTCGTTCTCCGTGCTCGCGTCGCAACTGTCCGATTTCACGGGCGGCGAGGACGGCCTCACGTTCAGCGTGCCGGAATTGCTGTCGCCCGGCTACACGCTCGTCGACCACGACGTGTTCGGGCGGGCCGTCGACGGCAGGCTGATCACGTATTACATCGTGTTCGCGGGCTGCCTCGTGCTGTTCCTGTTCCTGCTGCGCCTCGTGAATTCGCCGTTCGGCAGGGTCCTGCAGGCGATCCGCGAGAACGAATTCCGCGCCGAGGCGCTCGGCTACCGCACGGTCGTCTACCGCATCTGGGCGAACGTGCTGGGCGCAGTCGTGGCCGCGCTGGCGGGCGCCCTGATGGCCCTGTGGCTGCGCTACGTCGGGCCCAAGACGAGCCTCGGGTTCGAACTCATGACGGACATCCTGCTCGTCGTCGTCATCGGCGGCATGGGCACGATGTACGGGGCGGTCGTCGGCGCCACCTTGTTCATCCTCGCCCAGAACTACCTGAAAGCGCTGATGGGCCAGGCGTCCGAGTTGCTGTCCGGCGTGCCGCTGCTGGCCGCCGCGCTGCATCCCGACCGCTGGATGCTGTGGCTCGGGGTGCTGTTCATCCTCTCGATCTATTTCTTCCCCATCGGCATTGTCGGCAAGCTGCGCCTGCACCGATCACGCCGTTAATTCGGCAAGCAACGGTGGGCGGAGGCCGCCCACCCTACGATTGCCGTACCGGATGCACGCACCATGATAGCGCCGCCGTAGGGTGGGCGCCCCGCGCCCACCACGCATCACCGCACCACTTGCCGCCACGCCCGGCCGCAATATGCGCCCATCGGCCCCGCCCTGCAGTACCTCCGACTTGTCCAGCCCATTCGTTAGCTAAAAATCAAAAGTCCCGGTCATCCGACTCATAAGATGAGCCCAGTATGGCCTCGTCGACCAGCCAGCGCGAGCGGTCCACCATCCTACTGGCTTCCATGAAAGGGCTTCCATGAAACCCGTAAAAATCTTGCTTGCGGCAGTGGCGGCGTCCCTGTCGCTGGCCGCGCTGGGCGCATCGGGCGCGCGTGCGGCCGGGGTCGAAGTGCTCAACGAAGGATTCGACGACGTTGCCGGCCTGGACGGATGGGCCCAGGTCAACAACAGCGTCCCCGCCGGCAACGGCTGGTTCCAGGGCAACGAGGCCCTGTTCCCGGCCCAGGCCGGCGCGCCGGACGCCTATGCGGCCGTCAACTTCCTCAGCGCCGCGAACGGCAGCGGCACCGTCGACAACTGGCTGATCACGCCCGTGCTCGACCTGTCCGGCACGACGACGCTGCGCTTCTACACCCGGCACGACGCACAGCCGGGCTTCAACGACCTGCTGGAAGTGCGCTACGCATCCGGCACGGGCACCGACATGGCCGACTTCACGACCTTGCTGACGACGGTCGGCGGCGCGGCCGGCTACCCGACGGACTGGCAGCGGTTCACGGCCACCGTCACGGACAACGGCAGCGGCCGCTTCGCATTCCGCTACCTGGGCCCGGCCGACACCCTGAACTATGTGGGCCTCGATACGGTCTCGGTCGTGACGGCGGTGCCGGAGCCGGCGCGCTGGATGATGCTGGCGCTGGGCCTGGGCATGTTCAGCCTGCTGCGCCGCCAGTCGCGTCTTTGATCGGGAGAACGCCATGTCCAAGGAAAAACTGCTCACCATCGCCACGCTGGCCGCGCTGTGCGTGCTGGCCGCCTTCACGCTGCATGCGAAGGCCGCCGGCCAGCAAGGCATGGTCGTCGTGCGCGACCCGCTGACCGGCAAGATGCGCGCCCCGACGCCGGACGAACTGAAGGAATTGCGGGCCAAGGCGCCTCCGTCCACGAGCCTCGCCCCGCGCGGGCCCACCCCGGTCGGCCCGCGCGACGGCGCGCGCGGCGTGCGCCTGGGCGACCAAAACATGGTCTACGACGTCGTCACGCGCGGCCCCGACGGCAAGCTGACGCGCGAATGCGTGCATGGCGAGGCGGGCGTCGGCCGGGTCCTCGGCCACAACGAGGGGGAGAGAACCGATGAAACCCGCTGATCGTTCGCGCCTGCAACGGGCGCTGGGTGCCGTCGCCTGCGCGGCCGCCGCCTGCACTTTCGCCCTCGGCGCCGCCGCGCCGGCCCGGGCCGCCGCCACCATCGTGATCGTCAACCAGAACGACCCCGGCGTCGGTTTCAACGACCCGACGCCGGTGGCGCCCGTCGGCGGCAATCCCGGCACGACGCTCGGCCAGCAACGCCTGAACGCGTTCCAGCGCGCGGCCGAGATCTGGGGCGCGACGCTCACGAGCACGGTCCCGATCCGCATCGGCGCGTCGTTCGTGCCGCTGGCCTGCACGGCCACGAGCGCCGTGCTCGGGTCGGCCGGCGCCGACGAGATCTGGTCCGACTTCCCGAACGCGCCGCGCGCTTCGACGTGGTATCCGAGCGCCCTGGCGAGCAAGCTGGCCGGCCAGGACGTCTCGACGCCGGGCGAGCCGCACATCGTGGCCCGCTTCAATTCGCGCCTGGGCCTGGCCCAGGACTGCCTGCCCGGTTCCGGCTTCTACCTCGGCCTGGACGACAATTTCGGCAACGAAATCGACCTCGTCACGGTGCTGCTGCACGAGTTCGCGCACGGCCTGGGCTTCCAGACGTTCACGGACGACCAGACGGGCGCGGAAATCCAGGGCATCCCATCGGTCTGGGATTACTACCTGCTGAACAACCGCACGGGCAAGCTGTGGGTGGAAATGACGGACGCCGAGCGCGCCGCGTCGGCCGTGACGTGGCGCGGCCTGTCCTGGAACGGCCCCGTCGTGACGGCCGCCGTGCCCCGGGTGCTGGTCCCGGTCTCGAACCTGGCCATCAGCGGCAGCGCCTCCGGCCCGGCCGCGGGCAACTATGCGGTCGGCGACGCCTCGTTCGGCCCGCCGCTATCGAATCCGCCCGTCACCGGCCAGTTGATGCCCGTCGTCGACCAGGCCGACGGCACGGGCCTCGCCTGCGATCCGCTGAACGCCCTGAACGCGCTCGCCGTGCACGGCAACGTGGCGCTCGTCGACCGGGGCACGTGCGACTTCGTCACCAAGGCCCGCAATGTGCAGGCGGCCGGGGCGGTGGGCATGATCGTGGCCGACAACCGGCCGGGCGACGTGGCCGGCATGAGTGGCAACGATGCCTCCATCACGATCCCGTCCGTGCGCATCACGCAGGCCGACGGCGTCACCTTGAAGGCCGCGCTGCAGCGCCGCTCGCGCACGCAGTCGGGCGTCGTCGCCAGCCTCGGCCTCGACCCCACGCGCCTGGCCGGCACCGACGGCGCGGGCCGCATCCTGATGTACACCCCGACCACGTACTCGCCGGGCTCGACCGTGTCGCACTACACGACGGAGGCCAAGCCGAACCAGCTGATGGAACCGGCGATCAACGACGACCTCACGCACGCCGTGGCGCCGCCGCGCGACCTGACCTTCCCGCTGCTGCGCGACATCGGGTGGTGACCGCCTGGGTGGCAATCTCCAACGACAAAGGGCCGCTCACCCGAGGGTGACGGCCCTTGCTGTCTGCGGAGCGGCGCGATGGCCGCCGTCGGCGAATTACTTGCCGCTGGACTCGTAGTTCTTCACGCCCGCCAGGATCTCGGCCTTGGCCGCGTCCGGGCCTTCCCAGCCTTCGACCTTGACCCACTTGCCTTTTTCCAGGTCCTTGTAGTGCTCGAAGAAGTGCTGGATCTGGCGCAGGGTCAGTTCCTGGACGTCTTCGACTTTCTGCAGGTGCGAATAGACCGGCAGGATTTTTTCGATGGGCACGGCCAGGATCTTCGAGTCGCCGCCGGCTTCGTCGGTCATCTTCAGGACGCCCAGCGCGCGGCAACGGACGACGACGCCCGGGATCAGCGCGAACGGGGTAATCACCAGCACGTCGCACGGGTCGCCGTCGTCGGCGATCGTGTCCGGGATGTAGCCGTAGTTGCACGGATAGTGCATGGCGGTACCCATGAAGCGGTCGACGAAGATCGCGCCGGATTCCTTGTCCACTTCGTACTTGATCGGATCGGCGTTCATCGGGATTTCGATGACGACGTTGAAGTCGTTCGGCACATCGCGGCCGGCGTTGACGTTATTCAGGCTCATGGATAGTCCTTGGTTGCTGGGGAAACAATAAAACAACGATTATAACGAATCGCCTTCGCCTTGTGCGCTGCACAAGGTCGCAAGGCAACGCGACGCGCTGTCGCGCCGGCGGGCCGCCGTGTTGGCCCGCACCCGACAGTCACGCCAAACTGTTGCGCCGGTCCCGACTCGGCAGGCCCGCAACAGCCTGTCGGCGCCCGCTGGAAGGCTGGCACGCCACGTGCTGGATCGATGCCGTGAGCGCCACCGCTCACGCATCCGCCACCCGCATCGAGGAGAACAGCATGAACATCCAGAAACACATGGAAGCCATCTTCATCACCACGCTCGCCGTCGTCGGCGCCGGGTCGATCGTCATCGATCGCCTGCCGGACGCCCAGGCCGGCACGGTCCGGCCGGCCGTTCCGGCCGAAAACGCCGTCGGGACGCCGGACCACATGGCCGTCATCGTCGTCCACGGCCACAAGCTGCCGCGCCGCGCATGAGCGTCCGCGGACACGGCGCCGTCACAGCACCGTCGCGAGCGCGCACTGGCGGTAGTGGTTGTCGGCTTCTTCCCGCTGGCCCAGGGCTTCGTGCAGCTGGGCCAGCTTCAAATGGGCCTCGCGCACCATGTGCGGCTCGGTGGCGTCGGACAGCGCCTGCTCCAGGTAGCGCTGGGCCTTGCCCCACAGTTTCTGGCGCAGGCACAGGGAACCCAGCGTCAGTTCCAGTTCCGGATCGTTCGGATGGGTGTGCTGCCACGTCTCGCAATTCTCGATCTGCGCGAGCAAGGTGCTCGATCCTTCCGGACCGGCCGCCTCGCGGTAGGCGCGCACGACGCGCTCGTCCCAGCCGGCCTTCAGGGCGTCCTCGACGATGCCGCGGGCCTCGTCGTGCAGGCCGCGGGCATTGAACGCGGCGGCCGCGCGGGCCGCGATGTACGGCTTGACGCGGTCGCTGCCCGGCACCGTGTTCCACACGCGGCGGATCGACTCGGTGTCGTGGCCGCCCTCGGACAGCAGCGCGTCGTAGGCCATCTCGCGCAAGCGCGCGGACAAGGCCGGATGCAGCGCGTTGCGCTTGTCCAGGATGCGCACGAGGCGCAGCACCTCGGGCCAGTTGCGCGCCTGCTGGTTGGCCTTCATGGCCCATTGCAGCGCATGGATGTGGCGCTGGCCGCTGGCATTCAGTTCCGCGACGGCTTCCAGCGCGCCCTCCGGTTTGTGGTCGTCGACAAGCAATTCCGTGACCGTCATCAGGCGCGCCGTCTTGAGCGACTGGTCGTGCGCGATCCCGGCCAGCCAGGCGTCGCGCCGTGCCGGCTCGCGCATGCGGTGGGCGGCGCGGGCGGCGATCAGCGCGGCGAGGCCGGCATTCTCGGGCAGGTCGGCGGCGCGCTTGGCGGCCTTTTCGGCATGGCCGAAGCGGCCTTCGAACAGGGCTTTCAAGGCGTCGCGCAGGCCGCGGTTGGCTTCGCGCTCGCGCTTGCGGAACCGGTACTCGGCCACGCGTTCCGGCATGTCGAGCGTGGCGCGCACGGCCCGCGCCAGCAGGTACAGCACGAGGAACAGCGCGCAGGCCAGCACGACGAACAGGTTCAGCGACATGTCGATCCGGTGCGGCGGATAGAAAAAGACCACGTTGCCGGGATTGAAGCGCGCGGTCACGGCGATGCCGATGGCCGCGGCCATCAGGGCGACTAACCAGAGTAATAAACGCATCGTTCAGGCCCCGCGCTTCACGGCTTCGATTTGTAATTGCGCACGGCGTTCAGGCTCTCCGACAAGTCGGGCACGTCGATGGTGACGTTGTTGGCCTGCACCTGGCGCAGCAATGCCTGCGCGGCCTGGGTCGAGCGTGCCTTCGTGTCGAAGTACTTCTCGAGCATCTGCTGTGCGCTGGTCAAGTCGTCGCGGAACGTGCCCTCGTTGCGCGACAGCAGCGCCAGGCGCGCGTTCAGCAGGCGCAATTTGAGGTTCTCGCGCACGAAGTACGATTCGCTCGGCGACAGCATCAGCGCATCCGGATTCTCGACCGTGCGCACGCGGATCAATTGGCGGATGTCGTCCCACATCTCGTGGCTCCAGCTGCGCCAGGTGTCCGCGACGCGCCGGGCCAGGCTCTGCTCCGCCGGCGCCGCGGCCGTCTTGCCTTTGGACCTGGCGCCGCCCGGATTCGCGCGCGTGGGCGCGATCGGCTCGGCCGGCTTTTCGTCGGACAGCAACGGCAGGCTGTCGATCTGCGAAATCACGTTGTCCAGGCGCAGCGCCATGCCGGGCTGGTCGACGGACGGCAGCGCCTTGAGCTTGTCGATGTCGCGCGCGATGGCGCGGCGGATCGTGATGAATTGCGGCTTGTCGGCACGCGACAGCGAGCGGTCCGCGTTCTGCAGCGCGATCAGCGCCCCCTGCACGTTGCCGGCCAGCTGCAGCTGCTGGCTCGCGGTGGACAGCACCTGTTCGATTTCCGACAGCGCCCACTCGTCGCGGTTCTTGGAGATGTCCTGGTACATCTGCTCCAGCGCGGCCTGCTGGCTCTGCGCTTCGGTCTGGCGGTTTTCCAGCACGCCGACCTTCACCTGCAATTCCTTGGCGGCCTCCTGCACGTCGCGGACGGCCTGCGCCGTCTCCGCGTTCGAGGCATTGTCCTTCTGCAAGGTGCGCGCGACGTCCTCGCGCAGGCGGTTGAAACGGGTATGCGTGGACCAGGTTTGCAAGGCCAGCAGGACGGCCAGCGCGATGATGGCCACGTTCTGCGGCTTTTGCAGTATCCCGCCGAGGCCGGAACCTTCTGGCACGCGAGGCTCGCCGGGCCCGCCCGCCGATGCCGGCGCGGCATAGCTTTCCGGCGGCACGACCGCACCGCCCATGTCTGGTTTTTCTGGATTGTTGGGCAATTCGTTCATGCTCGTGATTGTAACGCGGCAAGCAGCCGCTCGTCGCCGGACCCTGTGAGGGTCACGGCCTTGAAACCGAGTGCCTCCGCCGTTTCCGCGATGCGGGCGTGCGGAACGATCAAGCGCTGCTGTTGCAGTTTTGCCACACTTGCGCCGCCGTCAAGCTGTTCGACGAGGCCGGCCAGGCCGCGCAGGGCTTCCGAGCTCGTGACGATCCAGTCGTTCGGCGCGGCCAGCAAGGCGCGCAGCGACGCCGCCAGGTCCGGGCTCAGGGACGGCACGGCGCGGCGGTACGCGGCCACCGTTTCGACGTCGATGCCGGCCGCGCGCAACGCGTCCGGCAACAGTTCGCGGCCCGTCTCGCCGCGCACGACGAGCACCTTGCGGCCGGCCAGCGCGGCCGTGTCGAGCGCCTGCAACAGGTGTTCGGAATCGCTGTGGGAAGCGTCGAGCGGGGCGTGGATGCGGTAGCGGTCGCCGCAGACGCCGTGGCGCGCCAGCGCCGCCCGGCTGCCCTCGCCCACGACGGCCAGCGCCACGTCGTCCGGCCAGGCATCGATGTGGGCGAACGCGGCGTCGACGGCGTTCGGCGACACGAAGGCGACGAGCGCGTAGTCGCGCAGCCGGGCGAGCGCGGCGCGCAACTGCGTCTCGTCGGGCAGCGGGGAGATGTCGAGCAACGGCAGGATCAACGGCGTGCGGCCGAGCGCCGCCACCGCGCGGGCCAGCGGCTCGGCCTGCTGGCGCGGACGTGTGATGACGACCGTGTCAGGCATCGCCGGCGGTTGTCGCCTTGCATTCGGCCAGGATGCCGGCGGCGTCCTGCTCGGCCAGCTTCTGCGCCACCTGCTCGCCCACCGCTTCCGGCAGCGCCGCGGGGCCGCTGCCGGTGGCGAAGGCGCTGCGGCGGCCGTCCGGCGTGGCGACCATCGCCCGCAGGTGCAGCGTGTCGCCGTCGACCGTCGCGTGCGCGGCCAGCGGGATCTGGCAGCTGCCGCCGAACACTTGCGACACTTTGCGCTCGGCCATCACGGCCTGCGCCGTGTGCACGTGGTTCAACGGGGCCAGCAGCGCGCGCACGTCGAAGCCGGCGCCATTGCCCGACAGGATCTCGATCGCCATCGCGCCCTGGCCGGCGGCCGGCAGGCTGTCGTCCGGCTCCAGGTAGGCGCGGATGCGGCGCGTGAGGCCCAGGCGCTTGAGTCCGGCGGCGGCGAGGATGATGGCGGCGTAGTCGCCACGGTCGAGCTTGCCGAGCCGCGTGTCGAGGTTGCCGCGCAGCGGCTTGATCACGAGCTGCGGATAACGCGCGGCGATGAGGGCCTGGCGGCGCAGGCTGCTCGTGCCGACGATGCTGCCGGCCGGCAGCGCGGCCAGGCTGTCGAAATCGTTGGAGACGAAGGCGTCGCGCGGGTCTTCGCGCTCGAGGATTGCCGCCAGTTCAAAACCTTCCGGCAATTCCATCGGCACGTCCTTGAGGGAGTGCACGGCGAGGTGGGCGCGGCCGTCGGCCATCGCCACTTCGAGTTCCTTCACGAACAGGCCCTTGCCGCCCACCTTGGACAATGTCTTGTCGAGAATCTGGTCGCCGCGCGTCGTCATGCCCAGAATATCGATTTGGCACTGCGGATATAATGCTGCGAGCCGGTCGCGCACATGCGTGGCCTGCCACATGGCCAGCCGGCTTTCGCGCGATGCGATGATCAATTGCGCGGGAACGTGCTGCGTCGTGTCGTTAGAGTTCAAAACGGATTCTTTCACTGTCGTTGCGCCCGGATCGGGCAGCGCCGGTCAGGCCCATACCTGAGACCACAAATTCTAGCATGGGCCCACCCGCAGGCCATGGTTATCGCCGCCCTGCAGCTGTATCAAAACACTACCGATTAGTTGTTCTCAACAATTCAACCCGTGGTCGATATGGACAATCCCGCCGCACTCAATCCCCAGCCCGGCAGCGTCGACAAGGACGCGCCGCTGAAAGAAGACATCCGCCTGCTCGGCCGCCTCCTCGGCGACGTGCTGCGCGACCAGGAAGGCGCAGACGTGTTCGACGTCGTCGAAACGATCCGCCAGACCGCCGTACGCTTCCGCCGCGAAGACGACGAGCAAGCCGGCACCGAACTCAAGACGCTGCTTGCCGGACTGTCGCGCGAAGAGACGAACTCCGTCGTGCGCGCGTTCTCGTATTTCTCGCACCTGGCCAACATCGCCGAAGACCAGCACCACATCCGCCGCCGCCGCGCCCACCTGCTGGCCGGCTCGACGCCGCAGCCGTCCAGCGTCGCGTACGCCCTCACCCGCCTGAAGGACGCCGGTGTCGGCCAGGACGCCGTCGCCGCGTTCCTGCGCGAGGCGCTGATCGCCCCCGTGCTGACGGCGCACCCGACCGAAGTCCAGAGAAAAAGCACCCTCGACGCCGAGCACGACATCGCGCGCCTGCTGGCCGAACGCGACCTGCCGCTGACGCCGAAGGAACGCGCCCGCAACCTGCAACTGCTGCAGGCCCGCATCGCCACGTTGTGGCAGACCCGCATGCTGCGCTACGAAAAACTGACGGTGGCGGACGAGATCGAGAACGCCCTGTCGTACTACCGCACGACCTTCCTGCGCGAGCTGCCGGCCGTGTACGACGACGTCGAGGAAGAGATCGCGGCGCACTACGGCGCGGGCGCCGACGGCCTCGACGACGCGGCCTATATGCAGATGGGCAGCTGGATCGGCGGCGACCGCGACGGCAACCCGAACGTCAACGCGGCGACGATGCAGCGCGCCCTCGTGCGCCATTCGACCACGATCTTCGACTTTTACCTGGACGAAGTGCACGCGCTGGGCGCGGAACTGTCGCCGTCGACGCTGCTCGTGTCCGCGAGCCCGGCGCTGCTGGCGCTGGCCGACGCGTCGCCGGACCATTCGCCGCACCGCAGCGACGAGCCGTACCGCCGCGCCCTGATCGGCATCTACGCGCGTCTCGCGTCGACGGCGCGCGAGCTGGGCGCCACCAACATCCTGCGCAAGGAAGTGGGCCATGCGGACGCCTACCGCGACGGCGCCGAGTTCCGCGCCGAGCTGCAGGTGCTCGTCGATTCGCTGAACGAAAACCACGGTGCGATCCTGGCCGTGCCCCGCTTGAATGGCCTGGTGCGCGCGGCGCGGATCTTCGGCTTCCACCTCGCCTCGCTCGACATGCGCCAGAGCTCCGACGTGCACGAGAAAGTGCTGGCCGAGCTGTTCGCGCGGGCCGGCGTGCAGGCCGACTACGCGGCGCTCGACGAAGACGCGAAGGTCAAGCTGCTGCAGGACGAACTGGCGCAGCCGCGCCTGTTGTACACGCCGTACGAAAGCTATTCGGACGTCACGAATTCCGAGCTGCAGATCCTGCGCACGGCGCGCGAGATCCGCAAGCGCTACGGCACGCGCGCCATCCGCAACTACATCATCTCGCACACGGAAACGGTGTCCGACCTGCTGGAAGTCCTGCTGCTGCAAAAGGAAACGGGCCTGTACCGCCCCAGCGAAAAGAAGAGCGACGTGATGGTGATCCCGTTGTTCGAGACCATCCCCGACCTGCAGCGCGCCGGCGACATCATGCACGAGTGGATGGCGCTGCCGGTCGTCGCGGACGTCGTCGAGCACCAGGGCCGGCTGCAGGAAGTCATGCTCGGGTATTCGGACTCGAACAAGGACGGCGGTTTCCTGACGTCGAACTGGGAACTCTATCAAGCGGAGCTGAAACTCGTGCAGGTGTTCGCCGACGCGAACGTCAAGCTCCGGCTGTTCCACGGCCGCGGCGGCACGGTCGGCCGCGGCGGCGGCCCGAGCTACGACGCGATCCTCGCCCAGCCGCCGGGCACCGTGAACGGCCAGATCCGCCTGACGGAACAGGGCGAGATCATCTCGTCGAAGTTCAGCAATCCGGAAATCGGCCGCCGCAACCTCGAGCTGCTCGTCGCCGCGACCCTGGAAGCGGGCCTGATGCCGCACGGCGCCGACCGCGAACAGATCGAGCGCCTGTCCCGCTTCGAGCCGGTGATGGCCGAGCTGTCGCAGCGCGCGTACAAGGCCTACCGCAACCTCGTGTACGAGACCCCGGGCTTCACGGACTACTTCTTCGCCGCCACGCCGATCGCGGAAATCGCGGAACTGAACCTCGGCTCGCGTCCGGCGTCGCGCAAGTCGACGCGCCGCATCGAAGACCTGCGCGCGATCCCCTGGGGCTTCTCGTGGGGCCAGTGCCGCCTGCTGCTGCCGGGCTGGTTCGGCTTCGGCGCCGCGGTATCGAGCTGGCTGGCGGACGGCGACCGCGACGAGCGCCTGGCCCTGCTGCGCGAAATGGCGCAGCACTGGCCGTTCTTCGCCACGCTGCTGTCGAACATGGACATGGTGCTGGCCAAGTCCGACCTCGCCATCGCCTCGCGCTACGCGGAGCTGGTGCCGGACGCCGAGCTGCGCGAGCGCATCTTCAAGCGCATTTCGGCCGAGTACGCGGAAACCCTGCATTGCCTGGCGCTCGTCACGGGCACGGCAGACCGCCTCGTGAACAATCCGCTGCTGGCGCGGTCGATCCAGAACCGCTTCGCCTACCTCGACCCGCTGAATCACTTGCAGGTCGAGCTGATCCAGCGGCATCGCGCGCTGTCGGCCGAGGAGAAGGTGGACGAGCGGGTGCATCGGGGGATCCACCTGTCGATCAACGGGGTGGCGGCCGGGTTGCGCAATACCGGTTGATCGTCACACTTCGCGCGCATGCGGGCCTTGGCAACCAGGGCACGCATGCCGTTCGCACGCGCCATACGCTTCCACTCTCCGCCTTCGGGCTCCTGACCTCCATCCGAAACACTGGACACGCCACGCTTTGCGGCGGCGGCCTGGTTGTGTTCGCTCAAATTCCACATAGGCATGTCCTTGAATAATTACACGGTTCCGGAACGGGACCGGTAGCGATGACTGCTGTGGTCTAGAACCATGCGAGGTGACTGGAGGGCGGAAGAAGATGGCAAATACATACGTCGCAAAGGCATTCAGCCTCGCGGAATACAAGCTTGTAGCGCGCCATCGCCCGCTCCGCCTTCGCCTCGATGGCCTGGACAAAAACGACGACGAGACGCTGCTGCCGCAGAGAATCATCGGCAACGAGGCGGTATGCGGCGGGCTGGAGTTCCGAATGTTGTGCGTGTCCGAAAGCGCGACACTCCCGCTCAAGAACTTCATCGGCGTGCCGGCCGAGCTGCAAATCGTCACCGACAGCGGCGAACTGCGCCGGGTTTGCGGCATTGTCACGGAGGCCGCGTCCGGCCAAAGCGACGGCGGTCTCGCGACCTATCGGCTGGTCATGCGCGATGCCCTGTCGGTGATGGGCAACAAAGTCAACACGCGAATCTTCCGGGACAAAAGCGAACTGGACATCATCAGGATACTGGTCGACGAATGGCGAAAAAGTATCCCCGGGCTGGCTGCCACCTTCGACATGATCATCGACGCCGGCCTTGCCAACCGTACCATGCCACGCCGCGAATTCATCATGCAGCACAACGAATCGGATGCCGACTTCGTGCGCCGCCTGATGCAGCGACGCGGCATCGCCTGGTTCTTCCGTGCCGGCTTGGCGACAGGCCGGCGCGGCGCGGGGAACAGGCGGCAAAGCGAACCGATCGGCCACACGCTGGTGCTGTTCGACGACGCCAACCGGCTCGACCAGAACGCGGCCGGCAGCGTCCGTTTCCATCGCGACGACGCCACCGAGCAGCGCGACACCATCACAGGCTGGAGCGCAGTGCGCACGCTTCGCCCAGGCAGTTCCTCCCTGTTCAGTTGGGATTACGTGCAGCCGGTCGGCAAAGCGTTCATGGCGGCCCAAACACCATCGCAAGCCGACCAGGGCATGCACGGCAACCGGTTGGCCCGCCGGCTCGACGATTACCACGTCGCCGCCCCGCACCTCGGCGATAGTCCACGCGATCTTCTGGAACTGAACGATACGCAGATGGCGCACCATGAGTACGCCTCAAAATGGTTCAAAGGCGAAGGCAGCGTGCGCGATCTGGCCGTTGGCGAGTGGTTCAGCCTGCAAGGCCATCCAGAAATCGACACGCATCCCGCCAACGAACGGCAGTTCGTCATCACGTCACAGCACATCGTTGCCGACAACAACCTGCCGGTGGAAATCGGTGCGCGCGTCGAACGGCTGTTCGAGCAAAGTGGCTGGCCTGGCGCTGCGAGCGCGTCCAAGCCCAACGGTGACGCATCAGGTCCGCGCTACAAGACGAGCTTTACCTGCGTTCGCCGAAGCGTTCGCATCGTGCCGCCGCGCCCGGCCCTGCCGCACCCGCAATTGCAGACGGCGATCGTGGTCGGCCCCGAGAACGAAGCCATCTGGTGCGATTCTCTCGGCCGCGTCAAGGTCCGCTTCCTTGCTACGCGCCCCGAGGATCACGAACACGCCGCAGGTGCCGGCAGTTCCAATTCGGATCGCGACTCTGCCTGGGTGCGCGTCGCGTCCAACTGGGCCGGCAGCGGCCCCGGCACCATTGCGCAGTGCGGCACGCGCCTGCTGCCGCCCATCGGAACGGAGGTGCTCATCGACTTCGCGGGCGGAGATCCCGACAAGCCCGTCATCATCGGGCAACTATTCAACGGCGACGCGCCACCACCAGCGTTCGCTCGCGAGGATGGACTACCCAGTACCCGCTACCAGTCCGGCCTGCGCAGCCGCGAGGTACGGGGCCGGCGCGGCAATCAGCTTCGGCTGGACGATACGCCTGGCCAGATCAGCGCGCAGCTGGCGAGCGATCATGGCGCAACCGAACTGAATCTTGGATATCTCACGGAGGCGCGGGGACACAACGGAACAAACGCGCGCGGCGACGGCGCCGAGTTGCGCACCGACGAAGCGATTGCGCTGCGCGCTGCGCGCGGCATCCTGCTGAGCGCCTGGAAACTACTCGGCGGCACCGATAGCAAAGGACCCCAGCTTGCGCGTAACGAGTACCTGGATCTGCTGCGCGAGTGCGGCGAACTGTGCACTTCACTCGGCAACTATGCCGCCGAACACAACGGCCTTGCGGTGGACACCAAGGAACAGGAAGCACTACATGCACGGTTCAAGCAGTGGGACGATGGCAGCAATATCGCCCCCGAAGCCATCGCACCGAGGGAACCGGTGATCGCAATGACGTCGCCGGCAGGCATCGGCTTCGCCAGCTCCAAGGCCATTGTCAGCTACTCGGCCAGCAACATCGACACGGCCTCCCAGCACCATCTGCAGCTCACGGCCGGCCAACGATTCACGGTCAATGCCGGCAATGGCGTATCGCTCTTTGCCCGCGGCGGCGGACTCAGCGCCATCGCGCACAACGGCAAATTGTTACTCCAGAGCCAGCACGACGACACCGCCATCAACTCGGCGAAGGACGTGCAAATCACCGCCAGCGAGGGCGCCATCACGATCTCCGCCAAGACGATTCTGTTGGTCGCACAAGACGGTTCGTTTTTCAAGCTGGGAGAAGGCTCACCCGTCCTGGGGAGCAAGCAGGCACTCAAATTCCACGGCCCGGATTTCATTTGGGAGGGCCCTGAAACAATGAGTACGCAACTCCCGTCATTCAAGAAAGACGGGACGGATCTCAAATTCGAGCCGCGTCTTTATCCCCATCTCGACGGTGGCGTGCCGGCTTCCGGCCTGGCCTACGAGATCGATTCCGCAGCCGGCGCCGCTGCGGGCAGCACGGACGCTCAAGGGAAAACCATCATCCTGAAGCATGACCGGATGCACATTGCACACATCGATCTCAAGGAGGAAGGCCAGCCATGACCGACGCAAAGAGCGCTTCGCTTTACAAGAAGCTGCCGTTCAGTCGCGGCAACGGAGAAGGCGTGACGTTGCCGGGGCACGGCAACAAGAAAATCGTCGGAGTGAGACACAATCTGCCAGGTTCGATCATCCTCGTGCACGGCGTGAATGACATCGGGGTCAGTTACGACGCCGTGGAATCCGGCCTGTGCGAAGGGCTGGCGGAGCGCCTGCGCGGCGATCTGACGCCCGGAACGTATCGCATGCCGCAGACTGCGGACCGCGACAAGCTGGAGGAAGATCCCGACGCCGTTTTCTACAAGCGCCAGATCACGGACGATACGCATAGTCCGGTCATTCCGTTCTATTGGGGATTCCGGGAAGAGACCGCGCACGTGACCGACTGGAGGAAGACCCCGCACGGCCAGGCAATCGACCGCTACGGCAATCGGCTGGACAGGGATTATTCGAAGGAAGGCGGACCGTTCGCCAATGCGACGACCTCGCTTCCGGAGATGTGGAATCGCGGCAAAGGCGATGCATATGGCAGCCTGGATTGGGCATCGCACGATGCAACCCATCCCATCCTGAAAAATCCGGGCCGGCTCTACATGATCCTGGCGGCGCGCCGGCTCGCCGCCCTCATTTCAATGATTCGCGACTACGACGCAGACGAAACGGTCTCGATCGTCGCACACAGCCAGGGTTGCCTGCTCAGCCTGCTGGCCCAGGCTTTTCTGCTCGACCCGCAGATGCAAAAGGATCAGCCCGGCGGGCGGCCGGCCGACACGCTCATCCTGTGCAATCCTCCTTACAGCCTGATCGATGAACTGCCGATGAGCGCGGCGCTCGCCAACGGATATTCCGGCGCGGACCCGCTGATGACGGCCACCCAAGATCGTTACCGCTACATCAGCGGTGGCCAGACCTTGCATGCCCGCTTGACCACGCTGGCGAACATCGTCAACGGCGTCCACGGCAAAAAACACCAGGCGCCCGCATTAGCGGAACTGACGGATACGAAAAAACATGTCGGCGCGGTCGGCCCCAAATGGGACGCGGCCAGGGACCGCGATAACCGCGGCAAGGTCTATCTCTATTTTTCTCCGGAAGACATGACCGTGGCATTCGCGGGCGTGGAAGGCATCGGTTGGCAGGGCGTCCCCGACTTCCAGCGGGGCCACCGTCGTGAAACTCCCGAAGTCGACACGATAACCTCGATCGACGATTTTCGGCCACCTCACTCCGTGCCGACGGCGGTCATACGCAAACCCCTTTCCGAGCTGGGCCCGGGATTCTTTCAACGTGTCTTCACGCTGAAGCGCCGGCCGGATTTTCGAAGCGGCAAACCGGTTCTGGTTGGACAAGCCCCTCATGACTTCGCGCTGCGCGTTCCCGGCGAAGACGACCAGGCCCATACCGCCGTCAGCGACTCATGGATCAGCAACCATAGCCTGCGCGAGCACTTGCCCAGCACCGGCGACGCGCCCGACAGCTTGCCTCCCGAAGAACGTGAGCGGTTCGGGTTGCGACGCATCACCGGCGAAGCCTTGACGAAACCCGTCCCGGCCAGCATGGGCGAAGGCGCATTTCCGGACGCACAGCACCGCTACGGCGCCAGCGAAAACGTCGACCAGATCGACGCCGCGATTTCCATTACGAGCAAATACGGCATCGACGGCCACCGCTGGGAATGCATCGCCGATCCGGGCAACGTCACCGAGGCGCTGCACCGCTATCAGCCGGTGGCGAGTCCGCGTCCGGATCTGTATTCAGCCAGAGTGGCAAAGCTGAACGAGCAGTGCGCGACACTGACGGAAAAGCTCAACCACGACAAGAAAGTCGAGGACAGGTGCGAGGTGAAGTCCGTGTACGTGTGCCTGGAAGTCGGCTTTGAACGCCCGCTCAAGCCGCCCAAGTTGTTGATCGAACGAACCGAAACGCCGAACGAGGCGCGTCTGCGCTGGCAAAAGATGGCCACGCCGCGTTCGTTTCACAGCGCGATTTATGGCGGACGTAAGAATCACAGCCAAGTGACTGCGTACGACGTGGCGATCGGTGGCGGCAAGGCGCCGACGCATCCGTTGTTTTACAAATACCTGTGCGCGGTGGCGGATTGGCGGTTGAAAGATCCACCCGATAAGGAAAAATCTCGACCAGGTATCCTCGAGTGGAGCAAGTTCCTGGAACAGTTTGCGGCCTACTGGGAGGACGAGCGCCCTTGGCGGAAAACGCTAATCGAAGGTAATCAAATATATTACACAACCGGGAAATTACCCGCTGACCTGCCGCTTCCCCCAGAGGGACTCCCTCAGTGCATTATCGTGGAATCGATGACCGGAACGGTCGGGAAGGCTGGACGGGTGACCACATGAGGACGTTCCATCAAAAGCGGTATCCGACAGCAAAAAGCATATTAGCCAATGCGGTATTTCACTTAGCGCGCGTGGCGTTCTTTACTATTTCAATCAACGCAATCGCGGCGACCGATCCGACGGAGATAACAATGAGAAAACCATGGTGGCTTCTGGTAACCGCGCTGGGAATCGGACTGGTACTTGGCGGGCGTTTGGTATTAGCAGCCCGCGAAGCCGACGCGCGACAGGCACAGGCATCGGCTGCGGCGGAGAAGGCACGCGAGCAGGCCGCAGCCACACACACCGAACAAGGACGACGGGAATACGTATTAGAAGTGATCAATCTGGGCGTCACCCTGGACAAGTACCGACAGGGCAAACTGTGGGATGCACTGCAGTCAGGCAACCCTTATGCATCACTTCGCGAACATGACCCCAAAAAATATCCATGGACAGAGTTTGACAAACTCGGTCAGAGCGGCGGGCGTGGTGGCGACACGTTGGAAAACGGAGCCGGGTACACCGTGACTGAATGGGGCACGCCAGTCTTCAACGCAAGACCTCCCGATATGAGTAAGTATGCGGGAAATCCGCTCATGCCCGACATGGGTCTCGCCGGGTCAGCGGAATCATCCGGCATGTCCACCAGCCTGTTCGTGGCCGGTCCGGCGCGCTTTTCCGAACGGCCGGACCGCATCGTAGAAGACGTTTTCGAGTTCTTTGACGCCAACCCGGATGTCCCATATGTCGTGTTGAACTCGGACGACGGCATGGACGTCCGGGACATGTCCAGGCCACCCGGGTCGCCACCACTCGTCAAAGAAGGCTATTACGTCCCCGAAATGCCGGATGCGTCGGCGCTCTTCGTGCTTGCCCGCCGCGAGCGGGTCGAACCAATCCGTCCTTTCGCCTACGAAGATATCGATGACTACCGGACTCCGATGGAAGTGCTTAATCGAGACGGCGTCGCGAGGCGCCTTTTTCTGGGTTATCTCGACTTGCAAAAATCGGTCCCCCAGCCAAACGATCGAAATTTGCCACAAGGTCGGCCGGTAACGGCCGCCGAATGGCTCGAATACGCCGCCAAATTCAGCAAGCGTCCCGACATCCGCGGCACCGGCCAGATCAGCTTCCTGGACCGCGAATTCAACGCGAAGCATCGTCCACCGCTGGACTGGAAGCCAACGCCATGGTTCCCGATCCCGTGGAGCAAGCTGCAACTCAAGCAATTCGACGACATGGCCTCGCTCGGTTTCATCCATCGCCCCGTCTTCGTGAAGACGACCGACGAACATGGCAAACCGCTGCCCCGGCGCGACGCGCGCCAAAAAGCGCTCATGGAAGGCCTGGAGCAGGCGCTGCGCACCTTGCCGGAGGCCGAGCGTGCGAAAGGTCCCGCGCGCGTGATCGCCGCGACGAACAATCAGACGGAACAACTGGTCGCCCTCGAAGGCATGCTGCACCAGTACGCCGCGCAAGGCGGACCGGAAATCGACAGCGGCAAGCTCGACCAGTTCATCAACATCGACCGGCGCCTCGGCAACACCGGCGCGGCGACCTTGTTCATGGAAATGGCGATCGGCGTGATGGGCAGTTATCGGGCCGGCGGTCCGAGCCTCGCCGTCAACCTGCGCGATCCGCACGAGGCGAGCTTCATTTTCGTCACGCCCCCCTCCGAGGAAAAGCGCAAGGCCCAGCAACAATCCCGCGGCGATGTATTCCGGAGTATCAAATCGATGGCAGTCGATCCGGAGAACTATGCCGTTCCGGCCGCAAAGTAACAAGGGCGCTGCAGCGTTGCCCTCCGCATTTGTCAACGCAAAGGGGCTGTCATGAAGAACGTCATCCGGCTAGGGGACGCCACGACGCACGGCGGCAAGGTGGTCAGCGCCAGCGCTTCCAACTTCAAAGTACACGGCATTCCAGTGGCCTGCGTGGGCGACACCTGCAGTTGCCCCGTCCCCGGTCACTCAGGGTGCACGATTACGAGCGGGTCACCTCACCACACAATCGACGGGAAGCAAATCGCCTTCGATGGCGACAGTCTCAGTTGCGGGGCAAAACTGATCTCGAGCTTCACACATTTCGGCACGACGACATGACGTTTGCCGCGTTCGGCATCATCGCCTGACGGACAGCCCGAACGCCAGGCTGAGCCCCGGCGTATTCCGGTTCAATCCATGCACGGCCATCGCGTCGAGCTGGCAATCCCGGCTCAGGAGCCACGACGCGCCCGCGTCCACGACGGTCTGCGAACCGCCATGCGCCGCCCGCGCGATCCGCGGCGCGGCCAGTTCCGCGAAGCCGTGCAGCCGCTCGCTGTACGCCTTGCCCAGCGACGCCGCGAACACGCCATACAGGTAATGCGCGCCGGCATCGTCGCCGTCGCGCCCCACGCCCGGCATCACGCCCAGCGACCAGTCGCGGCCGAGGTCCCATTCGGCCGGCACGTTCAGGGACGGCCGCAACCCCGTCCCGCGCACCGCGCGGCTGCCGGTCGGCAGGGCCGCTTCCGCGATCAGGCCGACGGACGGCCGCACCCCATCCTGATCGACGAGATGCCATTTGACGCCCGCGGCGCCGTCGGCCCAGTCCGCGCTCGCCGTGTGCGCGCCCGTGGCCGGATCGCTCACGTGCGCGATCGTGCGGCCGGCCGTTTCCACCCGCAGCTCCAGCGCGTCGGACAGGCCGATGCGCAGCAACGTTGGGGTCGTGAGCGTGCGCACGTGGGCTTCGGCGTCACGTTGGCGATCCCACTGCAGGCCAGTCTCGAGCTGGACGCGGCCGTTGCCGACGACCTGGCTCGAGTTGGCGACGTTGGGACGGTCGGGGTTGATGATGTCGTCGTCCGCGTGGGCGGCCGGCAGCGCCAGGATGCCCGCCAGCAGGCAGGCAGGCAAGGGTGGACGCGGGAATGGATGGGTACAAATGCATCGTGGACGGGCTTCGAAAAAGCGAGTGCCGATTGTATGCCGGGGTGGCTACCCATCGACGCATGCCCGGCCCTTCCTGTCCGGATTGTAATCGAACCGGATGATGCGGCCCGGCAATGTGGCGCGGTAAATACGGATCGAGCACGATGCTCTCACGAGCGTGCACTATTTTGGTACATTGGCATTGTTGCCGTATAGCATTTCGCGGCTTCGCACGCATTGCCCGACCGCGCGATGCCCCCCCACGAAAGAACGCGACCATGCGTACCAATCTCCCCGTCACGAATCGCGAAGTGCGCCTCGCGGATGGCAAGACCATCGTTTCCACCACCGATCTCAAGGGCCGCATCACCTACGCGAATCCGTATTTCGTCGAGATCAGCGGCTTCACGCTCGACGAACTGGTCGGCGCGCCGCAGAACATCGTGCGCCACCCCGACATGCCATCGGAAGCGTTCGCCGACCTGTGGCGCACGATCCGGGCGGGCGAGCCCTGGACCGCCCTCGTCAAGAACCGCTGCAAGAATGGCGATTTCTATTGGGTCAGGGCGAACGTCACGCCCATGTTCGAACGAGGCGAAGCGGTCGGCTACCTGTCGGTCCGCACCAAGCCGGCGGCGGAGGAAGTCGCCGCCGCCGAGGCGCTGTACGCGCGCCTGCGCGGCGCCGACGGCGGCCTGCGGCTGGCCAGGGGCAAGCCGGCCCGCACGGGCTGGCGCGGCAGGCTGGACGGCTGGATGCGGTTCGGCCTGGGCGCGCGCACGTCCCTCATGTGCGGTGCGCTGCTCGCGGTAGCGGCGCTCCAGGCGGCGGACGCCGGCGGCGGCTGGCGTATGCTGCTCGCGGCGGTGCCCGCCGTGGTGGCCGTCCTGATGTGGCTGACCGTGCGGCACGGCATCCTGGCGCCCCTGCGGCGCGCAACGCGATTGGGCATGCGGTTGGCCGGCGGCGACCTGACGGCGCAACGCGAGGCCGCGGCGGACGACGAAGTGGGCGCCCTGCTCGCGGCATTGACCCAGGTGGGCATCAACCTGCAGAGCGTCATCGGCGATATCCGCGCCAATTTCGAACAGATGCAACTGGCGACGTCCGAAATCGCACGGGGCAATATGGACCTGTCCGGACGCACGGAAAGCCAGGCATCGAGCCTGGAGCAGACCGCGGCGAGCATGGAGGAATTGTCGCGCAGCGTCGCCGACAATTCGCAGGCGCTGACGCGGGCCGGTGCGTTGTCCGGCCATGCGGCGCAGGCGACGGAACGGGGCAGCGCGTCCGTGGACCAGATGCTGGCCTCGATGGATGCCGTCACCGCCTCGTCGCGCCAGGTGCTCGACATCGTCGGCATCATCGAGACGATCGCGTTCCAGACCAATATCCTGGCCCTCAACGCGGCCGTCGAAGCGGCGCGCGCAGGCGAGCAAGGACGCGGCTTCGCGGTCGTCGCGAGCGAGGTGCGTAACCTGGCCGGCCGTTGCAGCGCCTCCGCCAAGGACGTCGCGCAACTCGTGCAGGCCTCGATCGGCAACGTGGATGCCGGCGTCCGGACGAGCCAGGCGGTGGGAGAACAGGTGCGCGAGATCGCGGCCGCCATCGGCGACGTCAAGCAGGTGATGGACGGGATTTCGGTCGCGGCGGGCGAGCAGGCGCACGGCATCGCCCAGGTGAATGCCGCGGTGGCGCACCTGGACGGCCTGACGCAGCAGAACGCGGCCCTGGTCGAGGAAGCCGCGGCGGCGACGGCCAGCGTGGTCGACCAGGCCGGCGCCATCGCCGACGCCCTGGCCATGTTCAAGGTGGCCGGCGCCGCCCGGCCGGGGGCGCGCCATGCGGCCCCGTCCCGCGCGGAGCGGGGCCGGACCGGTGCGCGGAAAGAACTGCTTACTGGTTCTGCAGGAAGGTCTTGAGCTTGTCCGAGCGCGACGGCTGGCGCAGCTTGCTCATCGCCTTCGCTTCGATCTGGCGGATGCGCTCGCGGGTCACGTCGAACTGCTTGCCCACTTCTTCCAGCGTGTGGTCGTTCGACATCTCGACGCCGTAGCGCATGCGCAGGACCTTCGCTTCGCGCGGGGTCAGCGAATCCAGCACTTCCTTGATCACGTTCCGCATCGACGCGTGCAGCGCGGCGTCCAGCGGCGCCAGGGTCGCGTTGTCCTCGATGAAGTCGCCCAGTTGCGAATCGCCGTCCTCGCCCATCGGGGTTTCCATCGAGATCGGCTCCTTCGCGATCTTCATGATCTCGCGGACCTTCGATTCCGGCATCTCCATCTTCGTCGCCAGGGTCGCCATGTCCGGCTCGGTGCCCGTTTCCTGCATGATCTGGCGCGAGATGCGGTTCATCTTGTTGATCGTCTCGATCATGTGCACCGGCACGCGGATCGTGCGCGCCATGTCGGCGATCGAACGCGTGATCGCCTGGCGGATCCACCACGTCGCGTACGTCGAGAATTTATAGCCGCGGCGGTACTCGAACTTGTCGACGGCCTTCAACAGGCCGATGTTGCCTTCCTGGATCAGGTCGAGGAATTGCAGGCCGCGGTTGATGTACTTCTTCGCGATCGAGATCACGAGACGCAGGTTGGCCACCGTCATTTCGCGCTTGGCCGTGCGGGCGCGCTTTTCGCCGGCCGCCATCTGGCGGTTGATCGTGCGCAGGTCCGCCAGCGGCAGCGCCACGCGCGCCTGCAGGTCGATCATGCGCTGCTGCAGTTCCAGGATCGCCGGCGCATTGCGTTTCAACACGGCGCTGTACGGGTAGGCGCAGTCGACTTCGCGCTGCACCCACTCGAGGTCCGTCTCGTTGCCCGGGAAGACCTTGATGAAGTGGGCGCGCGGCATGCCGCAGCGGTTCACGCAGATGTCGAGCACGGCGCGCTCGATGGCGCGCACTTCGTCCATCTGGTGGCGCAACGTGTCGCACAGCTTTTCCACGACCTTCGCGGTGAAGCGGATGCCCAGCAGTTCCGACGAGATCACTTCCTGCGCCGCCGTGTACGCGGGCGAGCCGTAGCCCTGCGTCTTGAACGCGTGGCCCATCTTGTCGAACTGCTTTTCGATGGTGGCGAATTTGTCCAGCGCGCCCTTCTTCAGCGCGGCCAGCTGCTCGGCCGAGTAGCCGGCGGCGGCGCTGCCGCCGGTACCGCCGTCGTCCTCTTCTTCCTCGACGTCGTCCTCGTCGTCTTCGTCGTCCTCGTCGGCGGCGCCGGCGACGGGCGCGGCCGCGCCGCCTTCGTTCGGGTCGATCAGGCCGTCCACGACGTCATCGATCTTGAGTTCGTCCGCGGCGATCTTGTGCGACAGCGCGATGATCTCGGAAATCGTCACCGGGCAGGCGGAGATCGCCTGCACCATGTCCTTCAGGCCGTCCTCGATGCGCTTGGCGATGGCGATCTCGCCCTCGCGCGTCAGCAGCGACACGGCGCCCATCTCGCGCATGTACATGCGGACCGGATCGGTCGTGCGGCCGAAGTCGGAGTCGACGGTCGACAGCGCCGTCGCGGCGGCCGCTTCCACCTCGTCCTCGGAGGTCGGCGTGACGACGGCGTCCGACAGCAGCATCATTTCCGCTTCCGGCGCGCGCTCGTAGACGGCGATGCCCATGTCGTTGAACGTCGCGATGATGCCTTCGATCGCTTCCGGATCGATGATGTTTTCCGGCAGGTGGTCGTTGATCTCCGCATGGGTCAGGTAGCCGCGCTCCTTCCCCATGTTGATCAGGTTCTTCAGCTGCTGGCGGCGCTTTTCCAGTTCCTCGGCCGAGAAACCTTCCGCGGCGCCGAACAGGGCGGCGCCGCCCTTGGCCTTACGCTCGCGCAGTTTCGATGCGGCCTTGAGTTCGGCGCGCTCGACGGCGTTCAGCGCCGCGATCTCGTCGTTCTCCGGCACGAATTCGCTCGGCTTGCGGCCGCGGCGGCCCGGCACCTTCACTTGCGGCAGCAGGTAGCCGGACGTGTCGATCGCGGCCAGCGTAGCGGCATCGGTCGTCGTGCTGACGGTGCCGGTGGGCTGGGCGGGCGCCGTCGCGGTCGACGGCTCGATGCGGCGCGCGGTGCGGGCGCGCACGACGCGCACGGCCGGCGCCGTCTCGGCGGCCGGCGCGGCCGCTGCCGCGGGCGCGGCCGGGGCGGTTTCCTGGGCCGGCGTGGCGGCGTCGGCCTTCAGCGCGGCCAGGCGCGACGCGCGCTTCTTGACGATCACGGGCGGCGCGGCCGGCGCGGCCGGGGTCGCGTCGTCGGCTTCGTCCGTTGCCATGGCGGCGACGGGCGCGACAACCGGTTCGGCGGCGGGCTCCGGCGCGGACTGCACGTCCGCCGCGACGGCTTCCGCCTGCGCGGCGGCGTCGAGTTGTTCCGGCTGCGCCTGGGACGCCTGCCCGGCCTGGACGGCCTTCAGCGACGCGAGGCGCGAACGGGTCTTCACCACCGTCACCTTGGCTGCCGCTTCCGTTTCGAGGAAATAGGAGGTCGCGGTCTTCGGCACTGCCAGCTGGGCCGTGCTTTTTGCCGGCGCTTTCTTCGCTGTCAGTGTCAGGGTCTTGGCGGTGTTTTTCATATAACTTTCTCCAGTCGAGGCGTGGCGCGCGCCTGCGAAGTCAATAACCCACCTGGCCCGCTGTGCGGACCCCGGAGGGACGGATGATGGGGATGGCCTAACCTTAGGGCGGAAGCCTGGAAATCAAGCACCCCTGCCGCTGCGGCCCGTCGGCGGGCGTCCTGGGCAGCCGCGACGGGCTGCGACGCGCGCGCTCAAGGGGTTCAAGCGGAACGGAATGTGGTTGAAATCGCGGTTTAGCATGTCGGAACGAAAAAAAGCCCGTCAGACAACGGGCTTGAATCTATTTTCCAGGGGAGAAATAGAGGAGACATGAACATTATGCCCCAAGGAAATCTTTAGCGATAATTGAAATATCCGATAAGGGATATCACTCAGACGCATATTTCCTTTTTCAACTTCCAGACCCTGGCTGCGTCGGCGCAAACCGTACGCAAGGAAAGGGGCGGATCATACACGATTTCTCGGCCGCGCGCCGCAGCATATGCATGAAATAACGGTCGAACAGTCAATAAAATGGGCCAATACGCGGCCGAGCGGCACACTTGCGGCGCGGCCATGCTATCCTTCCGCTTCCCGTTCTTACCATGAAGTCAATGAATACGATGAGTCCTGTCGCCGAGCTCCCCGAGGCCACCGAAAACGCCACCCACGCCATTCCCGACGGCCAGAGCGCCAACGGCGCGCCGCAGGCGCCGGCCGCGGGCGCCGACGTCGATAGCGCGGCGGCCCCGTCCCCGCGCGCCCTGCTCAAGCAGATGCAGCAGCAGTTCAAGGCCTTCCGCGACTGCCTGCCGCTGGCGATCGGCATCGACAAGCAGGTGCTGGCCCGCATGCCCGGCCTGAACCGCAAGACCATGCGCGCCGCGCTCGGCATCCACACCGGCTCCATGCGCTACCTGCGCGCGATGGAAAAAGCGACCGTGCGCTACGACCTGGACGGCAACCCGGGCGCCGAAGTGACGGACACCCACCGCCAGCACGCCAAGGAACTCCTGCAGGAGCGCTTCAAGAAGGAAGCCGAGCGCAAGAAGGCCGAGCGCGAAGTGGCCGCGCAGGCGGAAGCCGACCGCAAGCGCCAGGAAAAGCTGCAGCAGCTGGCATCCAAGTTCGCGAAGCGCTGAGCGGCCGCGCCGGATGAGCGAGGCCGACGACGCCCTCCCCCCTTACGAAGGCATCCTGCTTGCCGACGTGCGCCTCGTGCGCACGCGCCAGGATGCGGACGGCGCGCTGGCCGCGCTGCTGGCGTCCGACACCGTCGGCTTCGACACCGAATCCAAGCCCACGTTCCAGAAGGGCGAGCAATCGACGGGGCCGCACCTCGTGCAGCTCGCCACCGACCAGCACGCCTATCTGTTCCAGATCGGCGCCAAGCCCGCACCCGCGGAGAGCGCGGCGGCGGCCGATCCCGGCGTCGACGTCCTGCGCGCCGTGCTGGAATCGGCCGCGATCCTGAAAGTTGGCTTCGGCCTCGGCGACGACCTGCGCCGCCTGCGCGCCAAGCTCGGCATCGAGACGCGCAACGTGCTCGACCTGTCCACGGCCTTGCGCCGCGGCGAGCGCAACGCGCTGGGCGCGAAGACGGCCGTCGCGCGCTTCTTCGGCAAGCGCCTGCAAAAATCGCGCAAGATCACGACGACCAACTGGGCCCTGCCGCGCCTGACCGACAAGCAGATCCTGTACGCGGCGGACGATGCCCACGTCGCCCTGCGCATCTACCGCCACTGGCGCGCGAATCCGCCGCCGCCGCTGCCCCCCAAGCCTGTCGCCGGCGGACCGATGCGGGCGGCGCAACCCAAGCCGCGCCAATAAGATGCGCCGGTCCATCGTGCTCGCGTGCATGCTGGCCCTGGCCGGCTGCTCGCGTCATGAAGGCCCCGTCGACCGCGCCATCGTGTTCAAACCGTGCGCCTCGTGCCACCAGATCGGCCCGAGCGCGCGCGGCGGCTTCGCCCCCCAGCTGAACGGCCTGTTCGGCCGGCGCGCGGGCACGACGGCCGATTTCGCGTATTCCGACGCCATGAAGGCGTCCGGCATCGTGTGGGACGAGCGCACCCTGTCCGCCTTCCTGCGCGATCCGGACAAGACGGTGCCCGGCACGAAGATGCGCTTCTGGGGCATCCACGACGACCGCGACCTGGCCGCGCTGCTGGCCTACCTGCGCAGTTTCCAGGGCGCGCACTGAACGCCATGGCCACCGCCATCCTCCGCCCCGCCCTGCTGCTGGCCGCCCTGCTGCACGCGGCGCCGGGACAAGCCCAGCCGGAGCGCGGCGTGCCGGACACGCTCGAGCGCCGCGTCGCCGCCTGCACGTCCTGCCACGGCAGCCCGTCCGCGCCGGCGCCGGCGCCGGCCGCGGGTCCGCGCTACTTCCCGCACATCGCGGGCAAGCCGGCCGGCTACCTCTTCAACCAGTTGCAGAACTTCCGCGCCGGCCGCCGCCAGTATCCGCTCATGACGTACATGGTCGAGCACCTGTCCGACGACTACCTGCGCGAGATCGCGACGTATTTTGCGGCCCAGCACCTGCCCGCGCTCGTGCTGGACCGGACGACCCTGCCGGCGGACCAGCTGGAACGGGGCCGCCAGCTCGTCACGCGCGGCGACGCGGCAGCGAAGGTGCCCGCGTGCATGGCCTGCCACGGCCAGCGCCTGACGGGCGCCCTGCCCGCGATCCCCGGCCTGCTGGGCCTGCCGCGCGACTACGTCAACGCCCAGCTCGGCGCCTGGCGCAACGGCACCCGCCGCGCGCAGGCGCCGGATTGCATGGCCACCATCGCCGGCCGGCTGTCGCTGGCGGACGTGGCCGCCGTCTCGGCCTGGCTCGCGAGCGAACCGCTGCCGGAAGATACCAGTCCCGCGCCGGACGTCGTCCACCCGATGCCGCTCGCCTGCGGCAGCGAGCGGCAGCAGCCATGAAGCGCATCGTCCTCGGGTCCGCCGTTGCCGCCGCCCTGCTCGCGCTCGCCGGCGCCGTCATCGCGTGGCCGCGCGCCGAATTCATCCCGGCGCGCTCGCCGCAAGCGTGGGCGGCGACGCCCGCCAACATCGCACGCGGCGCCTACCTCGCCCGCGCCGGCGACTGCATGGCCTGCCACACGGCGCGCGCAGGCAGCCCGTTCGCGGGCGGACGCGCGCTCGACACGCCGTTCGGCACGGTCTACGCGCCGAACATCACGCCGGACGCGCAGACGGGCATCGGCGCCTGGACGGCCGACGATTTCTGGCACGCGCTGCACAACGGCATCGCGCCCGGCGGCCGCCTGCTGTATCCGGCGTTCCCGTACCCGAACACGACGAAGATCACGCGCGCCGATGCCGACGCGCTGTACGCCTATCTGCGCAGCGTCGCGCCGGTGCGGCAACCGAATCGCCCGCACGCGCTGCGCTTCCCGTACGACAGCCAGATCGTGCTGGCCGGCTGGCGCCTGCTGTATTTCAAACCGGGCGTGTATGCGCCGCAGCCGGCGAAAAGCGCCGACTGGAACCGCGGCGCCTATCTCGTCGAAGGCCTGGGCCATTGCGGCGCGTGCCACAGCCCGCGCAACGGCCTCGGCGCGACGGGCGCGCGGCTGTCCGGCGGCCACATCCCCATCGTCGGCTGGTATGCGCCCGCGCTGGACGCGGACGCCGAGGCGGGCCTGGGCAACTGGGATGCGGCGCACATCGTGCAATTGCTGCGCACGGGCGTGGCGCCGCGCGGCGCCGTGTTCGGGCCGATGGCGGAAGTAGTCGGAAGAAGCCTGCAATACCTGACGGCGGCGGATGCGGGCGCGATGGCGGTCTACCTGAAATCGCTGCCGGCGGCACCGTCCGCGCGCCATGCAGCCGCCGCGCCGGACGACGTCATGCGGGCCGGCCGCGCGCTGTACGAGCACCACTGCGCGGATTGCCACGGCGCCGACGGCCGCGGCACCAGCGTCGCCGGCCATCCCGCGTACCCGCCGCTGGCGGGCAACGGCGCGCTGACGATGGACGACCCCGTCAACGCCATCCGCATCGTGCTGAACGGCGGCTTCCCGCCGGCCACCGCCGGCAATCCGCGTCCGTTCGGAATGCCGCCCTACAGTCCGCAACTGGACGATGCCCAGGTGGCGGCCGTCGTGACGTATGTGAGGAACAGCTGGGGCAACGCGGCGCCGGCGGTAGCGCCACCGGAAGTCAACCGGTGGCGCGCGGTGCCGCTGGATTGATCAACCGCGGCGGCGGCGTGCGATGAGCAGGGCCGGCAATGCCAGGGCGAGCAACGCCAGCGAACCCGGTTCCGGCACGGTGCCGGCGTTCACGGGCGCGGCGTCGCGGACCATCGCGCTGCCGAAGCTGGCCCAGTCGATGCCGCCGTTATAAAAATTCATGTTGTAGGAACCATTGGCCACGGAAAAGCCGACGGCCTGGGCCGGATTCGACGTGTCCGGTACGAAGTTCGGGCGGACGTAGCTGGCGCCGTCTGCAAACACGTTCAGGAATTGCAGGGACAGCGCCGAGTTGACTTCACCGCTGGTGGTCAGGCCGACGGGAACGTCGAACCAGTCGCCCAGCAGCTGGGCCGCTTCCGCGCGGGTCGCGAGGCGCCAGCCGGCCGCGTCGTCGATCAGGTTGAGGCCGTCGAACTGGGTGCAGCCGGCCGGCACGGCGGCGCCCGCATCCTGGACCATGCTGCAGGTCGACCGCGTCATGGTGGCGCTGAAATCCATCCACTCCAGGTGGGCCGACTGGTCGACGACGCTGGTGCCGCGGTCGTCGAACGTGTGGCCGGACACGTTGAGGATGGCCGCCTGGGCCGTCACCGACGCGCACATCAACAGGCCCGACACGAGTTTCGCATATTTATTCATTATCATTCCCCCTGGTTTTGGTTTGGGTGCCGTCGCAGACGGCGGTCCATTACCATATAGCAATGAGTGTGCCAATGCAGAAACATAGATACATATCAATGACTTAGCGTATTTACCGGTGTATGCGCGCGGCGCGGTGTAAAAAAATCCGACACCGCTCCTTGCAGCCGCACACGGGCGAGGCATCGCGACCGGCTCTGTCATACTGGCGTCCCCAACACGAGGAGTCCGACATGCCGCTGTATCGAGTCTGGTATCGCAACAACGAGGAGCCGCTGGAATTCGCCACGCCCGGCCGCAGCAGCGAAGAGGAGATCCTCGAGCGCGTGCTCGCGCACGAACGTATCGAACGGAAAGAACCGTCGGCCGTGCGCGAACTCATCGCCGGGCACGGGCTGGCGCCCGTGCGCTACACGGAAGACGAAAGCGAGATGAATACGATAGCCTAGCGGCGCGGCCGCTCACACCATCTCGGCAAACCCGATCCGGTCCGTCGTCGCGGCGCGGGCATCGTCGACGCCGACCTTGTGCGCGGCCAGCAGGGCTTCCAGCACGCTGTTCATCGTGTGGCAGCCGGGGCCGCGTCCCGCGTTCATGTGCGCGCGGATGGCGCCCAGGTCGCCCTCTTCGATCATCGCGGCCACCGCCGGGCTGATCGTCAGGCATTCCGTGGCCAGGTGGTAGCGGTTGCCCTGCTTGGACGGCAGCAGCGCCTGGCACAGGACGCCGCGCAGCGCGTGCGCGAGGGCCTGGCCCTGCGCTTCCGAATTGCCCAGCAGGCGCAGCATCTTTTGCAGGCCCAGTTCCGTCGAGCGCGCATGCAGGGTCGCCAGCACGAGCGGGCCGGATTCGGCCAGCGCCAGCGCTTCCTGCGCCGTCTGGGCGTCGCGGATCTCGCCGATGACGATCACGTCCGGCCGCTCGCGCAGCGCGTCCAGCGCGCCGAGGTAATAGCTTTCGACGTCGCCGTCCACGCCCACCTCGCGCTGCGTGATGATGCATTTGCGCTGCGGGATCAGGGTCTCGACGGGGTCTTCGATGGTGATGATGTGGCCCGAGCGCTGCTTGTTGATCTCGTCCAGCATCGATGCGATCGTGGTCGACTTGCCCTGGCACGTGTCGCCGATGATCAGCACGAGGCCGCTCGTCAGGGTCGCGAATTCGCACTCGTCCGCGTGCAGGCCGAGGGTGGCCAGCGCCAGCGGTTCCTTCGGGAAGCGGCGGATCACGCAGCCGAGCCGCTTCTTGCCCTGGAAGCTGAAGCAGTTGGCGCGGATGCGCGCCGTGTGCAGGTCGATCGAGCGGTCGAACGCGCGGTCGGTGATGCGCTCGGCCCAGTTCGGCTCGATGACGTCGAAGAATTCTTCCAGCTCTTCCTTCGTGATCGGCGAATCCGTCACGGCCACGAGGCCTTTCGGCTGGCGCAGCATCAACGGACTGTTCTGGTGGATGATGATGTCGGAAAACACCAGCTTCGAATTCAGCAGGTGCAGGATCTGCTCGACCAGGGTCCCGAACACCGGGTGGTCTTCGTTTTCGATATACGACAGGGTGGGAATCTGCGAGGACTGGTGGTGTTCCATCATTCGGCGGCCTGGTGATGTCAAACGGGCTCGGATGAGCGATCCTTTCATTATAAAACCGGCATCCCGCGAAAATTCCAGTTGGAAAGTTATTTTTTCCGACACCAAGCTTCCGGCGTGCCTTGGCCGCCACAGCACGTGGCCGCCCGCACGATTGTTAGCGCATGACATTTTCGTGTTAGCATTTTCCCATACCAATAACAGGAGACTACGATGCGCAACCTTCCGTTCCAACTGGCCCCGCTGGCACTGGCCGCCCTGTGCGTCGCGGCGCCGGCGTCGGCCCAGCAGGCGCCCTGGCTCGACACGCACCTGGCGCCGGCAAAGCGCGCGGCGGACCTCGTCGCGCGCATGACGCTCGAGGAAAAAGCGGCCCAGCTGGGCAATGACGCGCCCGCGATCCCGCGCCTGAACATCCCGAAATACAACTGGTGGAACGAAGGCCTGCACGGCGTCGCGCGGGCCGGCTACGCGACCGTGTTCCCGCAAGCCGTCGGCATGGCGGCCACGTGGGACGAAGCGCTCATGCACGAAGTGGGCGACGTCATCGCGACGGAATTCCGCGCCAAGTACCTGCAGACGCACGCGCCGGACGGCGGCACCGACTGGTATCGCGGCCTCACCGTGTGGTCGCCGAACATCAACATCTTCCGCGATCCGCGCTGGGGCCGCGGCCAGGAAACCTACGGCGAAGACCCGTACCTGACGTCGCGCATCGCCGTCAACTTCATCCGCGGCCTGCAGGGCGACGACCCGGTCGCGTTCAAGACGATCGCCACCGCGAAGCACTTCGCCGTGCACAGCGGGCCGGAATCGAACCGCCACCGCGAAGACATCCACCCGTCGCCGCACGACCTCGAGGACACCTATCTGCCGGCATTCCGCGCCGCCGTCACGGAAGGCAAGGTCGCCTCCGTCATGTGCGCGTACAACGCCGTCAACGGCATCCCGGCATGCGCCAACGACGACCTGCTGGAGCGGCACCTGCGCCGCGACTGGGGTTTCCAGGGCTTCGTCGTGTCGGACTGCGGCGCCGCCGCCAACATCTACCGCGCCGACAGCCTGCATTACACCAAGACGCCCGAGCAGGCCGTGGCCGCCGCGTTCACGGCCGGCATGGACCTGATCTGCGGCGACTACCGCAACAAGATGACGACGGAGGCCGGCCCCATCGCGGCCGCGGTACGCCACGGCAAACTCAAGGAAGCCGTCATCGACCGTGCCCTCGTGCGCCTGTTCGAATACCGCATCCGCCTGGGCCTGCTCGATCCGACCCCGCCGCAGGCGTACGCGGCCATCCGCCCGACCGACAACGACACCCCCGCCCACCGCGCCGTCGCCCTGAAGACGGCCCAGGAAGCCATGGTGCTGCTGAAGAACGACGGCCTGCTGCCGTTGAAAAAGGCGCCGAAGACCATCGCCGTCATCGGCCCGAACGCGGACAGCGAGGATGCGCTGGTCGGCAACTACAACGGCCAGCCGTCGCATCCGGTGACCGTGCTGGCGGGCATCCGCGCCCGCTTCCCGGATGCCAAGGTGCTGTACGCGCCGGGCACGGGCCTCGTCGGCCCCGCCGAACCGCCCGTGCCGGACGCGAGCCTGTGCGCCGACGCCGCCTGCCATACGCTTGGCCTCAAGGCCGAGCATTTCGACGGCGCCGACCTGGCGGGCACGGCGCACGAGGCCCTCGAACCCAACGCCCGCGCCGCCTGGCAGGACGGCGGCCACAACGCGTCCACCCGCTGGACCGGCTTCCTGAAAGCGCCGCACACGGGCGACTACGGCCTGCGCTACCTGAGCAATGCCGGCTACCGCATCTGGATCGACGGCAAGCTCGTCGTCGACGCGTGGGACGTGGCCGACTCGCCGTCGATCGCGGCCGGCAAGGCGACCCTGCAGGCGGGCCGCGCGTATCCGATCCGGATCGAGGCCGTGCAACGCGGCGCGCGCGGCGACCAGAAGCTCGTGTGGAGCACGCCCGCCGACGCCGGCCAGGAAGCCGTCGACCTGGCCCGCGGCGCCGACCTCGTCGTCTATGTCGCGGGCCTGTCCGCCAACCTGGAAGGCGAGGAACTGAAACTGCAGGTGCCGGGCTTCATGGGCGGCGACCGCACGAGCCTCGACCTGCCGGCGCCGCAGGAACGCCTGCTGGAGCGGGTCGTGGCGGCCGGCAAGCCGACGGTGCTCGTGCTGATGAACGGCAGCGCGCTGTCCGTCAACTGGGCGGACAAGCACGTGCCGGCGATCGTCGAGGCCTGGTATCCCGGCGGCGAAGGCGGCAATGCCGTCGCGGGCCTGATCGCGGGCGACTACAGCCCGGCCGGCCGCCTGCCCGTCACGTTCTACCGCGGCGTGGACGAGCTGCCCGCGTTCGGCGACTACAGCATGACCGGGCGCACCTACCGCTATTTCAAGGGCCAGGTGCTGTATCCGTTCGGCCACGGCCTGTCGTACACCACGTTCCGCTACGGCCTGCCCACCCTGTCGGCGCCGTCGATCGCGGCCGGCAGCCAGGTCGACGTCGACGTCGAGGTGGCCAACACGGGCAAGCGCGACGGCGACGAGGTCGTCCAGCTGTACGTGGCCAAGCCGGGCGATACCGCCAACCCGACCTTGGCCGGATTCCGCCGCGTGCACCTGAAGGCCGGCGAGCGCACCCACGTCAAGCTGGCGCTCGACGCGCGCGCGCTGTCGCAGGTGGACGCGGCCGGCGCGCGCAAGGTCGTGCCGGGCGCGTACACGATCTACCTGGGCGGCGGCCAGCCGGGCCATGCGCAGACCGTCAAGGCGGCGCTCGCGGTGACGGGCGCGCCGGCCGGCCTGCCCGAATAAGCGCGGTCCGGCGCCGGCGTGCATGCGGTTCAATCCGCCGCCATGCATTCCGGCCCGGATTTCGTGCGGTCCGTCGCAAACCGGTACCGGCCGCGCCGTCTCCCGCTTACGATGACGTCATCGACACCATCCACGCACACAGGGAGAACCATCATGATCGACAAGACGACCCGCCGCCTCCTCATCGCCGCCTGCGCCCTCGCCTGCGCGGCCGCCGCGCCGCAGGCCACGGCCGGCGACTGGAGCTGGGGCAAGAGCGAGACCGTCCAGGGCAGCGGCCGGATCCAGCACCAGGCGCGCGACGTCGCCCATTTCGACGGCGTCGCGATGTCCCTGCCGGGCAATGTCGAGATCAAGAGCGGCAGCGGCCGCGAAGGCCTCACCATCGACGCGGACGACAACGTGCTGCCGCTGATCGAGACGGTCGTCGAGGACGGCACCCTGAAGATCCGCGCCAAGCGCAACACGAACCTGCGCACGCACAACCTGAAAGTCGTCGTGCAGGCGCGCAGCGTCGACCGCCTCGTGCTGGGCGGCTCGGGAAATATCGATGCCGACGTCGTGCGCGGCGGCCGCGTCAAGTTCGACGTGGGCGGCTCCGGTTCCATCAAGGTGCGCCGCATGGAGGGCGAATCCGTCAACGTCGCCCTCGGCGGCAGCGGCGACCTGAAAGTCGAGGACGGCACGGCGCGCAGCACGTCGGTGTCGATCGGCGGCTCCGGCACCGTCGACATGGCCCACGTAAAGACCGACAACGCCAGCGTCACCGTGGCGGGTTCCGGAAACGTGACGTTATGGGTGCGCGACAGCCTGGGCCTGACAGTGGCCGGCTCCGGCGACGTCAATTACTACGGCGATCCAAAGGTGAGCCGGTCGGTGGTCGGTTCGGGCAATGTGCGCCGCCTGGGCGCGGCGCCGCGCTGAGCAAACGCTCGGTGGGCACGGAGTGCCCACCCTACGGCATCGTAACGGGACGGCGCATCCCCATTGTCCACCCTCACAATATCGTAGGGTGGGCGCCCCGCGCCCACCATTGCGTATCCGCGCCCCGTCACAGATCCCAGCGCACCTCGGCCACCGCGGTGCGCTGCGCATACGGGTGAAACGCCCAGTACTTGCAATCGCCCAGGTTGTCCACGCCCACCGCCGCGCTCCACCGGCGGTCGAAGCGATAGCGCAGCCGCGTATCGATCACGAGATAGTCCGACACCCCCATGTACGCATTGCCGTTCGGGTCGCTGTTGTCCAGCGTGGAATACTGGCGGCCGCTGTAGCGGGCGCCCGCCGTGGCCGTCCACCGGTCGTTCGCCTTCCACGTCGCCAGCATGGTCGCGCGCCAGCGCGGCACGCGCGGCTGCCATTTGCCGACGCTGGCCGGAAAGCCCGCGTTGTCCGTGATGATGGACGCGGCATACGTCAGGCTGGCCGTCAGGCCGAGCCCACTCACCCCGACATCGTCCGCCTGCGCCGACACCTCGGCCCCGTTGGTGCGGATGCGTCCCACGTTCTGCACCGTGTTCACGGTCGTGCCGCCGGCAACGAGCAGCGGCTGTGAATACAATGCGTCGCGCGTCGTTTCGCGGAACAGCGTGGCGCGCAGCACGCCCCGGTCGCCCGAGGTCTCGGCCGACAACTCGCCCGTCCACGACGTCTCCGCCTTCAGGTGCGGATCGCTGTGGACGATGGCGTTATCGACGATGGCGCCCTGGAACAGCTCGGCCGCCGTCGGATCGCGCACGGCGCGGCCCGCCGACGCCTTCAACGTCCAGTCCCGGCTCGCGCGCCACGCCAGCGCGGCCTTCGGCGACCATGCGGTCTCGCTGCGGCCGGGGAACGGCAGCGGCGCCGCCAGCACCGCGTTCGACAACGCGCCGCCATACGCGCGCCACCGCTCGAAGCGGGCGCCGAGCGTCGCACGCCAGGCGTCGGCGATGCGCCAGCCGTCCTGCGCGTACAAGCTTGCCAGCCACGTGTTGCCGTTGAAGACCGAGACCTGGCGGCCGTCGGCCGCATGCAGCCAGTCCGTCCCGGTCCCGAACGCGCGGGTGCGCAGGCGGGCGTGGTCCGACTGCAGCCCGAATTCGACCGTGTGGCCCGCCAGCACGCCGGCATCGGGCCGCCAGACGCCTTTCAGCGCCAGCGTGTTCCAGCCGCTGCCGTGCATGTCCGTGACTTGGCCGGCGCCGTTCGTGTCCGCATCGGGCACGCGCACCGTCGGCGTGCGCACGAGGTCGCGCGTGTAGTCGTACAGGCTGGCGGCGATCTCCCAGTCGAACGTGGCGCGGCCGTGCCGCTTCAGCGACAGCCCTTGCATCGCGTGCGCCTGCGCGGCGCGGCTGGGCGCGAAGTCGGACGGCTTGATGTCGTACGCGCGGCCGCCGATGTTCACGCGCGGCGCCAGGTAGACCGGGTTGCCGGCCGCGTCGCGCAGGTACGATTCGGACGCGCGCGCCGCATCGTTGCGCCACCAGCCGAACGTGTAGCTGGCGCGCAGCACGGGCGTGACGTCCCACGCGAGCTTGAACTTGGCATGGTCCTGCACCGTGTGCGTGCGGTTCGTGGCGCCGAGCAGCCACCAGTCCTTGCCCGACGGATTGCGGCCGGCCACCGCCCCCGTCACCGGGACACCGCCGCCGTCCGGCACGCCGCTGGCCACCAGCTTGTTGGCGAACGCGATCGGCTGCGCGTCGCCGTCGAGGCGGGATACATCGATCCACCACGACCACGCGCCGTTGCGGTCGCCCAGCGACGCGCTGCCTTGCCGGCCGCCGTAGCGGTCGCCGGTCCGGTACAACCGGAAACCCTGCGCATAGCCGGACAGCTTGACGTGGGCTTCGCGCTTCGTCGGTATGCGCGTCTGGAAGTCGACGACGGCGCCGACCGAGTTGCCCGGATACGCGGCCGCGAACGGGCCGTACAGCACGTCGACGCGCTCGATCTCCTCCGGCGCGACGAGGCCCCAGCGCGGCGTGTACGCGGCGCCGTTGCCGAGCAGGTTGGACAAGAGGATGCCGTCCGCGTACACGAGCGAGCGCGCGCTGTTGCCCGTGCCGGACGCGCGGCTCGCGAGCACGGCGTGGTCGTAGTCGCCCGCGTAGCGCTTGCGCACGTTCAGGCTGGGCAGGTATTTCAGCGCATCCTCGCTGTCGACCGCGTTGATCCGTTCCTCGACCCGGGCGCCCGTGATGCCTTCGATCGTCGTGGGGATCTGCACGGGCAGCGAGGTCGGGCGGCCGCCCGTCACGATCACGGTGGCCGCGGGCGTATCGTCCGCGTGGGCGTGCGCAGCCAGGCACGCCATTGCGGCCAGCGCAAGGCGATGATGTTTGAATCGCATGCGCACCTCAGTGATGGTGCGGCGGCATCGCGGCGGGCACGACCTCCAGCACGGGCGCGGGCGTCTTCGATCCGGGGACCGCGTCGACCCAGTCGACGCGGCCCTTCTCGCACTGCTGGCCGACCTTGAACGCGTAGCGGCCCGGTGCGTCCGGCAGCTTGGCCTGGACCGTGAATTCGTCGTAATAGGCGTCGGGCAGCGGCCCGCCGCGCCAGGTGATCTCGCGCACGGCGCGCGTGACCGTCTTGCCGTGCGCTTGCAGCGGCGTCGCGAGCTTGCCCTCGACGAGGTCCAGTGTCCAACCCGGCTTGGGCATGGGCTTCGCCGTCACGCCCTCGGGCAAGGACACGGTGATGGCGGTGGTGGCGCTGCCGTCGCAGCCGTGGCCGACCTTGAACACGAGCGTTTGATAGGCGCCGGCCGGCGCGCTGGCCGGGGCGACGGTGATATGGGCGTGCGCCAGCGGCGCCGCGCACAAGGCGGCGATCCAGATTGCTTTCATGGTGCGCTCCCGTCAGTGCGCGGCGGTATAGGTCAGCGGCTTGACCGGCACCTGCACGGTGACGTTCTCGCGCTTTTTATCGGCCCCGGCGAAGGTCAAGGTCAGCGGCACCTGCTCGCCTTCCTTGAGCTGTTGCTTCAGGTCGAACAGCATGACGTGGTAGCCGCCGGACGACAGGTTGACGGTCTGGCCGGCCGGCAGGTCGATGCCGTCGACTTTCTGCATGCGCATGGTCTGGCCGTCCATGGCCATCTGGTGCACTTCGGCGCGGCCCGCGACGGGCGTCTGGACGTCGACGAGGCGCGTGGCTTTGGCCGAACGCAGCTGCATGAAGGCGCCGGCCGTCTTCTGGGCCGGCACGGTGGCGCGGATCCACGGGTCGCTCACGGTCACTTGGGCGAACGCGGCGGTCGAAACGAGGCTGGCAGCGGCCAGCATGAGGAATTTACGATACATGACTTCACCTGACAAAAAATGATGGAAAAAAAGAAGGTCAGGCAAAGGCGGGAGGACCGCGCGGGACGGCCGCCAGCCAGACGGCCAGCGGACGGGGCGCATGGTGGAACAGGAAAGGTCGGGGCTCCGTGCCGAACGCGAACACCAGGGGCGCGTGCACGGGCGGCGGCAGGCCGTGGCTGCCCGCGTGGGCGACGCAGTAGCCGCAATCGCCCTTCAGGACCCCGCCGCCGTGCTCGTCCTGCATGAGCAGCGCGGCCGCGGCGGCGAACGGTGCGCCGCCGTCGACGCTGCAGACGTCGACCGGGATCGCCGGCCTGCTCGCGGCCAGTGCGTGCGAGACCGCCGGCGCGAGCGCGTTCAGCAGCACGGCAAACAGTGCCAGCCACACGCAACGCAGGCGTCTTGTCGAACGAATGAGCATCCCGCGATTATAGCCCCGTGTGCACGGCATGGCGCACACGGAGCTTGGACAAATCGTCCAGCCGATCAGCGCTCGGCCAGCAGGACTTCGCGCTCGACCTGCACGGTCTGCTGTCCGTCCGTCAGCCACACCTGGCCGTCCTGGATCGTGCATTGCAGCTGCATCGAGCGCTGGACCATCTGCTCGAGCTGGGCGCTCGTTTCCGCCGGAATGTTGATGATGGAGATTTTCTTCGTGCGTTCGAGCTTGCTGGCCAGGCCCTTGAACCAGATGTTGCTGGTGGCGCTGTAGCTGTACACGACCACGTGCTCGGCGCGGCCGGCTGCCTTCATGAGGCGGCGTTCGTCGGGCTGGCCGACCTCGATCCAGAGGTCGATGGCGCCCGTAAGATCCTTGAGCCACAGGGCGGGCTCCTCGACGTCGAACAAATCCTTGCCGTAGGTAAGCTGAGGGTCGGCGTGCAGGGCGAAGGCGAGCAGGCGGATCATCACCCGCTCGTCCGTTTCCGAAGGATGCCGCGCGATCGTGAGCGCGTGCTCCTGGTAATAGTTGCGGTCCATGTCCGCAATGCTCAGGTCTGCCTTGTAAATCGTCGCTTTCAGGGCCATGCTTAAGTTGTTGCCTATGTTTTATGGTTCAGTTGAACACGACAGTCTTGTCGCCGTTCAGCAGGATGCGGTGTTCCACGAACCACCTGACCGCGCGGGCCAGCACGACGCTCTCGACGTCGCGGCCGATGGCCGTCAGCTGCTCCACGCTCATGGCGTGGTCGACGCGCTCGACGTCCTGCTCGATGATCGGGCCCTCGTCCAGGTCGCCCGTGACGAAGTGCGCGGTGGCGCCGATCAGCTTGACGCCGCGCCGGTGCGCCTGCGCATACGGCCGCGCGCCCTTGAAGCTGGGCAGGAACGAATGGTGGATGTTGATCGCCCTGCCCTTCAAGGCCTCGCACAGCCCCGGCGACAGGATCTGCATGTAGCGCGCCAGCACGACCAGGTCGATGCGGTGGGTGTCGAGCAGATCGATGATGCGCGCCTCCTGGGCGAGCTTGGCCGATTCGCTGGCACCGGCCTCGAGCGGCAAGTGGTGGAACGGGATATTGTAACTGGCCGCGAGCTGATAAAAGTCCATGTGGTTCGACACGATGGCCGGAATCTCCACGGGCAGCAGGCCGCTGCGGTAGCGGAACAGCAGGTCGTTCAGGCAATGGCCGATCTTCGACACCATGATCAGCACGCGCGGTTTGCGCTTGGCGTCGTGCAGCGCGCCGTCCGCGCCCAGGTCGGCGCACAGTGACGCATAGCCCGCGCGCAGCAGTTCGTCGGACATCGCGTCGTCTTCCAGCGCGAAGTGCACGCGCATGAAGAACAGCTTCGATTCCGCGTCGCCATACTGGGCCGAGTCGATGATGTTGCAGCCATGTTCGGCCAGGAAACCCGAGACGCGCAACACGATGCCGCGGTGATCCAGGCAGGACAAGGTCAGGATATATTCTGGATACATTGCTAAATACTTCAGAATGGTTGAGGTTGACTGAACCCGGCCATTGTCGCATGGATTGATAAGGAGACCAGCATGACCCAGGCTACCCCCATGAACCGCCAGTTCCGCCTCGCCGCTCGCCCCGTCGGCCTACCCAAGCCCACCGACTGGCAATTGACCGAGGAGCCGCTCGCCCCGCTGCAGGACGGCGAGGTGCGCGTGCGCGTGCTGTACGTGTCGCTCGACCCGGCCATGCGCGGCTGGATGAACGAGGGCAAATCCTATATCCGGCCCGTCGCCATCGGCGAAGTGATGCGCGCGGGCGGCGTGGGCGTCGTCCTGGCGTCGAATTCGCCGCACGTGGCCGTGGGCGACCATCTCGCCGGCACCTTCGGCGTACAGGAATACTGGACCGGGCCCGTCGACGCCAGGGCGGCCGCGGCCATGAAGATCGATCCCACCCTCGCCCCGCTGCCGGCCTGGCTGAACGTCCTGGGCATGCCGGGCATGACGGCGTATTTCGGCCTCACCGACATCGGCCGGCCGCAAGCCGGGGAAACGGTCGTCGTGTCGGCGGCCGCGGGCGCCGTGGGCGCGACGGTGGGCCAGGTGGCGAAGCAGCTGGGATGCCGCGTCGTCGGCATCGCGGGCGGACCGGACAAATGCCGCTACGTCGTCGACGAACTGGGGTTCGACGCGTGCATCGACTACAAGGCGGGCGACGTCGCGGCAGGTCTCAAGGAACATTGCCCGCAAGGCGTGGACGTCTATTTCGACAACGTGGGCGGCGACATCCTCGACGCCGTGCTGGCCCGCATCAACCTCAAGGCGCGCATCGTGATCTGCGGCGCCATCTCGCAGTACAACAACACGACGCCGGTGCGCGGACCGGCAAACTACCTGGCGCTGCTCGTGAACCGGGCACGCATGGAGGGCATGGTGGTCTTCGATTACGCGCCGCGCTATCCGGAAGGCGTGCAACGCCTCGGCGCCTGGCTGCGCGCAGGCGCCATCACGAGCCGCGAACACGTCGTCGACGGCCTCGAGCGTTTCCCCGAGGCCTTGACGATGCTGTTCGAGGGGAAGAACTTCGGCAAGCTGGTGCTCAAGGTGGGCGCCGACATCCATTGAATCCAACGCATGCCGCCGGAACCATTTCACGCCCTGCCTCTCTAATCTCACGAGCGCATCCATGGACGCTCGCTTTGATTGTTCAGGCACAAGGAGATCGATATGGCGACAAGCAAGGATGGCGGCAACAAGGGCGCTGCCGACTCCGGCGGCAGCGAGCAGAAAAGCCAGCCGGCCAAACGCGGTTTCGCTGCGATGGACCAGAACCAGCAGCGTCAAATCGCCAGCAAGGGCGGCCAGGCCGCCCACCAGAAGGGCACGGCGCACGAATTCGATTCGGAGGAAGCGCGCCGGGCGGGCCAGAAAGGCGGGGAAGTGGTCAGCCGCAACCGCGCCCACATGGCCGATATCGGACGCAAAGGCGGGGAAAGCCGGCAATCCGCCAACCGCGCCGCCGCAGCCGCAAAATCCGGCAACCAGGCGGGCAACCAGGCGGGCAACCGCCAGGGCGGCAAGGAGTCATGACGTCCGGGGATCCGGTCCACGCCCTGACGGGTCCCCTTCTCGAAGCGCGCAAGCGCCGACCGCGCCGCCGTGCCGGGCGCGGTCGCCCGCCCCCTCATCAATCGGGGACGTTCCCAATCGCTGACGCCAGGACATGGACGTGCTACAGTGCCGCCCTTATGTCCACCGTCTCCCACCTGAAATACCTGGGCGCCTATCCCGCGCACGTGCTGTCCCAGGTCGAGCGCCTGATCGCCGACGGCCGCCTGGCCGACCACCTGCGCCGGCGCTATCCCGACGCGCACGACATCCGCACCGATAAAGCCTTGTACGGCTATGTGCAGGATTTGAAAGATGAATACTTGCGCAACGCCGAGCCCGTCGCAAAGGTCGCCTACGACAGCAAGATCGGCATCGTCCAGCAGGCGCTCGGGCTGCACACGGCGATTTCGCGCGTGCAGGGCAACCGCCTGAAGGCCAAGCACGAGATCCGCATCGGCACCGTGTTCCGCGATGCGCCGCCCGCCTTCCTGCGCATGATCGCCGTGCACGAACTGGCGCACCTGAAGGAAAAAGACCACGACAAGGCCTTCTATAAACTGTGCTGCTGGATGGAGCCGGACTATCACCAGCTCGAATTCGACGTGCGCCTCTACCTCACCCAGCTGGACCTGGGTGGTGGCCGAATCTGGGGCGTTCCCTCGTTGCCGTAACGCAACAGGATGCTGAACAAACACGGGCCGGGGCCAAAACCAGTCGACTTTCCTGAAAGCACGGATTACAGTCGAGTACCGCGCCCTCCGGCGCCCGTGCCTGCCCACCCCCGCAGGCCGATGTGAATTTACGGCCGTCCTGGTCCCGCCGCGCTACCCGCCGGTCCAGCCGGCCCATCCGTCGACACACATGCCGCAACCACGCCCAGCCTACTTCCTGTTCCTGTCCCTGCTCGGTCTTGCCTTCGGCGGCACCGCCCGCGCGCAGGACGAGTCCGCACGGTCGCCCGACTGGCGCATCTCCGGCTTCGGCACGCTGGGCTTCGCGCGCGCCAGCGAACGCGAGGCGGACTACACGTCGTCCGTCTTCAAGGCCAGCGGCACCGGCCACACGCGCCGCTGGAGCAGCGACGTCGACACCCGCCTCGGCGTCCAGCTCGACGCCACGCTCGCGCGGCGCTGGTCGGCCGTGCTGCAGGTCGTGAGCGAACAGGGCCTGGACAACACCTACCGGCCGCGCGTCGAATGGGCCAACATCAAATACCAGGCGACGCCCGAACTGGCGCTGCGCGCCGGCCGCATCACGCTGCCCGTGTTCCTGATGGCGGACTATCGCAAGGTCGGCTATGCCTATCCGTGGGTGCGGCCGCCCGTCGAGGGCTATGACCTGCTGCCGGTGACCAGCAGCGACGGCGTCGACGCCACCCTGCGCTGGAGCGCGGGCCCCGTGCGCAACGCGTCGCAGGTCTTCTACGGCCACAGCGCCGTGCCCCTGATCGACGGCCTGCACGTATACGGGCGCGGCGGCGTCGGCATCTCGAACACGAGCGACTGGGGCGCGCTCAGCGTGCGCGCCAACGCGATCAGCGCCGAGATCTCGAGCAACATCGGCGCCGACCTGTTCGCGGCCTACGACGCGTTCGGCCCGGCCGGCCAGGCCCTGACCCGGCGTTATGCGCTGGACCACAAGCGCATGATGCTGGCGAATATCGGCGTGAACTACGATCCCGGCACCTGGTTCGTGATGGCCGAGGCGGGACGCACGGTCGGCCACTCCTTCCTGGGCGCGACGCGCTCCGTCTACGTCAGCGCGGGCTGGCGCTGGCAAGCGCTCACGCCGTACGCGACGTGGGCGCGGGTGCGGGCCGAGGGGGCGACGCACGATCCGGGCCTGCCGCCGCAAGCCTTGCCGGGCACGCTGGCGCCAACGGCGGTCATGCTGAACGCCGGGCTGAACGCCCTGCTCGCGACGATCCCGCAGCAGACGTCGGTGGCGGCCGGCCTGCGCTGGGACCTGCGCACGAACATGGCGCTCAAGGTGCAGTACGACCGCGTCACGCCGCACGACGGCTCGCGCGGCACCTTCATCAACACGACGCCGCGCTTCACCTCCGAGCGCACGAGCCACGTGGCCAGTGTCGCCCTCGACTTCGTGTACTAGCATGGCGACGCTCACGTATTCCCGCATCGTGGGGTCCGCCCTGCTGCTGGCCGGCCTCGCCGGCGTATCGGCGCGGGCGGCCGACCTCGTCGTGATCGTCTCGGCGCGCAACCCGGTGACCGCGCTGCGCGCCGAGCAGGTGGCCGCGATCTTCCTCGGCCAGTCGGTACGCTTCCCCGACGGCACCGAGGCGGTGCCGTACGACCTGCGCCTGGGCGCGCCGATCCGCGACGAATTCTACGCGCGCGTGACGAACAAGACGCCCGCCCTGCTCAAGGCGCACTGGTCGAAGCTGGTGTTCACGGGCCGTGGCCAGCCGCCCGCCGAACTGCCGGACAGCGCGGCGGTGCGGCGCAAGGTGGCCAATGATCCGGAAGCGATCGGCTATATCGAACGGGGCGCGCTCGACGGCAGCGTGCACGCCGTCCTCGTGGTGCAATGATGCGGCCGGCGTCCGCGTCATCCGGTGCCCGCAAGCGTCCGCGCTGGCTCGCGCGCGCGCTCGACACGCATATCGCGCTGCCGCTGTTCGCCCTGCTGCCGCTGGTCGCCATCTGGGCCGTTTGCTTCCACTTCATCGAGACCGAACGGCGTGCGTCCGTCGCCGCCGCGCACGATTCCGTGCGCGAGCAGCTCGACACGTACGAGGCGCAGGTCGCGCGCAACCTGAACGCCATCGACCAGACGCTCAAGGTCATCAAGTACGCGGTCGAACAGAACGGCGAGCGCGGCGCGCTCCCGGCACTGCGCGCCCAGGGCCTGCTGCCGCCCGGCCTCGTGTTCGAGGTCTGCATCGCCGACCGCGACGGCCGCATCGTCGACAGCAACCCGGCGATGGCGCCCGCAGACGTGTCGCACGCCCCCTATTTCACCGTGCAGGCGAACGGCGACGGCAACGCGGTATTCGTCAGCCAGACGTCCGGCGACGCGATCCGGCCCGACCCGCACCTGCACTTCACGCGCCGCATCGTCGACGCCGCCGGCCGTTTCGCCGGCGTGGCCATCGTCGAAGCCGATCCCGCCTATTTCACCAGTTCCTACGAACATTCGCGCGCGGGTGAACTCGGCCTGCTGGCGCTCGTCGGCAGCGACGGCGTCGCGCGCGCCGTGCGCATCGGCGACGCCGTGTCTTGGGGCCAGCCGTTCGCGCTCGACGGCCTGAAAGAGGAAGCCGGCGCGCCGCTGGCGCTGGGCGCCGACGGCGTCGAGCGCTACGCCGGCGCGCGCCGCGTGACGGGCTTTCCGCTCACGGTCGCCGTCGGCCTGGCGGCGCGCGAACAGATGGCCCAGTACGAACAGCACTACGGCACCTACCTGGTGGGCGCGACGGCCGCCAGCTCGCTGCTGATCGCCGTCGTGGCGATGATCAGCGCGTGGTCGTGGCAGGTGGCCAAGGCGCGCCGGCGCGAGCGCCAGGCCCAGCAAACCTATGCGGCGGCGTCGGAAGCGAGCCCGGACGCCTTCTTCCTGCTGCGCGCCGTGACCGGCGCGGACGGCGTCATCGCCGACTTCCTGGTCGAGGGCTCCAACAGCCGCGCGGAGCTGTTCACAGGCATCGCCAACGAGGCGCTGCGCGGCCAGCTGCTGGGCGACGTGCTGCCCTACTATCGCGCGAACGGCATGTACGAGCACCTCGTGCAGGTGGTCACCGAACAGCGCGTCGTCGAGGCGGAGTGGCAGGCGACCTCCGGTCCGACCGCGGGCCGCTGGCTGCAGCGCCAGATCGTGCCCGTCGACGGCGGCGCCGTGGCGATGGTGCGCGACATCACGGAGCGCAAGGTGGCCGAGGACCGCATCCGCCACATGGCGCACCACGACGAGTTGACGGGCCTGCCGAACCGCAGCCTGATCCGCGACCGCCTCGAGCAGGCCGTGCGCAACGCCCAACGCAACGGCGGCCACCTGGCCCTCGCCTTCGTCGACCTGGACGGCTTCAAGCTCGTCAACGACGGCCTGGGCCACAACGCGGGCGACGAATTGCTCATGGTCGTGGGACGCCGCATGCAGGCCTGCCTGCGCGGGAGCGACACGCTGGGCCGCCTGGGCGGCGACGAATTCGTGATCCTGCTGCCGGACGCCGGCGAGTGCCCGCTGGCGCTCACGCCCGTGCTGGAAAAAATCCGCCAGGCCGTGACGGAGCCCGTGCAGATCTGCGACCAGTCCGTGCGCATCAGCTGCAGCATGGGCGTCGTCGTCTACCCGCGCGACGGCGCCGACCCGAAGACGCTCATGATGAACGCGGACGCCGCGATGTACCGCGCCAAGGACCTTGGCAGCAACAACTTCCAGTTCTACACGCGCGAGATGAACGCCAGCGTCGAGGAAAAGCTCGTGCTGCTGGAAGGCCTGCGCATGGCGCTGGACGCCACCCTGGCCGAGGATGTCCCCGACGCGCAGGACGCGCCGCCGGCCGCCGGGGCGCCGGCCGCCGGTACGCCGGCCGGCCGTTTCCACCTGCTGTACCAGCCCAAGGTCGACCTGCGCACGGGCCGCATGTTCGGCGTCGAGGCGCTGATCCGCTGGCGCCATCCGGAGCATGGCGTCGTGCCGCCGGTGCGCTTCATCGGGCTCGCGGAGGAATCGGGCCTCATCGTCGGCCTCGGCGAATGGGTCGTGCGCACCGCGTGCCGCCAGGCGCAGTTGTGGCGCGCGGCGGGGCTGGACCCGCTCACGGTGTCCGTCAACGTGTCGGCCCGCCAGTTCGAGGAAAAACGCCTGGTCGAACGCATCGCCGGCGCCCTGGGCGACAGCGGCCTGCCGCCCAGCGCGCTGGACCTGGAGGTGACGGAAAGCCTCCTGATGCGCGACCTGAACCAGGCCGTGGAACGCATGCGCGCGCTGAAGGAGATGGGCGTGACGCTGTCGATCGACGATTTCGGCACCGGCTATTCGAGCCTGTCCGCGTTGAAGTCGTTCCCGATCTCGACGCTCAAGATCGACAAGTCGTTCGTGCGCGACCTGGCCTCCAGCTCCGACGACCAGGCGATCGCGCTGGCCGTGATCTCGCTGGGCCACCGTCTGCATCTGCGCGTGATCGCGGAAGGCGTGGAGACGGCCGAACAGCGCGACTTCCTGCGCGCGCACGACTGCGACGAGATGCAGGGCTATCTGTTCAGCCCACCGGTGCCGGCCGAGCGCATCACGGAACTCCTGCAGGCGCAGCAGCGTCAGCCGCGCGGCGTCGCCCAACTGGCGTCGTAAGCCGTGATCGCCCCCTCCCGGCTTGCGCGCATGCTGTTCGGCGCGGACCGCAAGCTGCATCGCATGCTGCAGTACTGGGCCGGCACGGCCATCATGTACACCACCGTCGTCGGCCTGATGTTCGGCCCGGCGGCGCTCGCGGGACAGGCCCAGGCCCGCGCCATCTGCATCTACGTCGGCGCGGGCGTCGCCGTGTTCTACCCGCTGGTGCGCGTCGGCGCCCGCATCGGGCTCGCGCCGAACCTGCTGGCGGGGCTGCAGGCCGTCTTCAGCATCAGCTGCCACGTCTGGGGCTACTCGATCGCAGGGCCGATGCGCGGCGTGACGCTGATCGGATTGCCGGTGATCGTCGTGTTCTGCATCTTCGCCATGCGCCCGCGCCAGACCCTGATGCTCACCGCCTTCAACCTGGCCGTCATGGGCGGCACCATGGGGTGGCTTGCGGTGCACGATCCGCTGCATTTCCCGCCCGCGGCCGAAGCGGTGAATTTCGGGTTCGTCGCGGTCGGCTCGCTGGCGGTCACGCTGCTGACCGGCGAGATGAGCAAGCTGCGCGCGCGGCTGAAGCGCCAAAAGGACGAACTGCTGGCGGCGCTCGACACGATTCGCCTGCTTGCCACCATCGACGAGCTGACCGCGCTGACCAACCGCCGCCACATGAACGAGCTGCTGGCGCAGGAAGAGCGCCGCCGCGCGGCGTGCGGCAGCGCCGCGTGCATCGCCCTGCTCGACATCGACTTCTTCAAGCGGATCAACGACAGCCTGGGCCATGCCGCGGGCGACGACGTGCTGCGCGACTTCGCCCGGGCGACACGCGCCGAGCTGCGCGACGGCGACACGCTGGCGCGCTGGGGCGGCGAGGAATTCCTGCTGCTCCTGCCGAATACGGCATCCGGCGAAGCCCGCATGGTGCTCGAGCGCATGCGCGCGCGCGTGGCCGCGCTGGCGCCCTGCGACGGCCTGGACCACCGCGTCAGCTTCTCGGCCGGCCTGACCGCCTGGCGCGCCGGCGAGGCCATCGCCGAGGCCGTCAACCGCGCCGACAAGGCCCTGTACACGGCCAAGGCGGAAGGACGCAACCGGTCGATCGAGGCCTAGGCGTGCAGTTCCCTGCGCTGCACGGCCCGCAGCTGCGCGGGGGCCTGGCGGATGCGGGGCGCCGTCGAAGGGGCCTCCGCCAGCTTGAACATGCTGACGAGTTCATCGAGCTTCATCGCCTGGTGCTGCAGGACGTCCGAGGACGCTGCCGCTTCTTCGACCAGGCTGGCGTTCTGTTGCGTGACTTCATCCAATTGCGCCATGGCGATCGTAATTTGCTGCAGGCCCGTGGACTGTTCGTCGTTCGCCACCGTCATCTCGCCCACGATGTCGGCGACGCGCTTGACGCTGGCCACGACCTCCAGCATCGTCTTGCCGGCCTCGTCCACGAGCTGGGTGCCGCTCTCGACCCGCGCAACCGAATCGCCGATCAGGGACTTGATTTCCTTCGCCGCGGCCGCGCTGCGGTGCGCCAGATTGCGCACCTCGCCGGCCACGACCGCGAACCCGCGTCCCTGTTCTCCGGCCCGTGCCGCCTCGACCGCGGCATTCAGCGCGAGGATATTGGTCTGGAACGCGATGCCGTCGATGACGCCGATGATGTCGCCTATCTTCCTGGCCGAGTCGCTGATCGATCCCATGGTCTTGACCACCTCGAACACCACGTCCCCGCCGCGGCTGGCGACACCCGACGCGGAGGACGCCACGCTGCTGACCTGACGGGCATTCGCCGCGTTCTGCTGGACGGTGGCGGTCAGTTCCTCCATCGACGACGCGGTTTCTTCCAGCGTGCCGGCCTGTGCCTCCGTCCGCGCGGACAATTCCAGGTTTCCGGCGGCGATCTCGTGCGACGAGGACGCAATCGCACGCGTCCCCTGCCGCACTTCCGCCACGATGGTTGCCAGACTCAGTTGCATCTTGTGCAGGGCCGACATCATGCTCGAATCGTCGCCCGGACGCAGGTCGACCTGCACGGACAGGTCGCCGGATGCGATCTTGTCGGCAATCGAGGCGGCTTCCGTCGGCTCGCCGCCCACCTGGGCCAGTATGCTGCGGGTCATTGCGACGCCGACCAGCACCAGCACCGCAAAGGCGGCGGCAACAACACCGGACACGATGTACCGCGACTGTTTCGCCTCCCTGCGCGCGGTAACGATGACGTCATTGGCGACGTCCGAATTCAGCGTGATCAATTCGCCGAGTGTTTTCTCGGCAGCCGCGAATAACGGAAGATCCGCCGCCATGCGCTGGTGGTATTCGTCGAACAGCGGCTTGCGTGCGTCATCCGACGCCGCATTCCCGAGCGCGCCGATCAGGGAGCCGAGTTTCTGGTCGTTGTCTTTCCATGCTTTCCATTCGACGAGAAACTGGCCCCACAACTGCTTTTCGCGATCCGTCTGCGGAAGCGGCTCATATATTTTCCAGCCATGCTCGATCCGGCTCCAGATAGTCCGGCGGCTGGTTTCCAATTCGGAAAACTTCGATGACGATTGCGCCCCGGTTTCGTAGGTGAGCGCCGTCAAGTTGGCCGCCTTGATGGCCGTCTGGCCTTCATTGACGATTTCCAGCCCCAGCACCGAAGGCAAGCGAGTTACGCCGATCTCGTCGATGTCGTCGGTCATGTTGAGGATGCTGCGAATGCCGAACAGCCCGACAACCAACAATGCCAACAGCGATGTGCCGATCAGGATCGACATTTTTGTCTGGAGTTTCATGTCATGCCCTCCCCCATTCCAGTTCTCGGCTGGAAGTCAATGTGAACGAAGCCGCGATAAGGGTTGGTCGATGAGCAATGTTATTGTTTTTATCCGAATCGCGGGGCGGGCGCCGAATCCGGAGCCCGCAATTTATCTTCCTCCTTGGAACGAATCGCACGCAAGACGAAATCGACGCGGCAGCCAATTTTCTGCGCGGATCGCGGGACACCGTTGCCCGATGGCAACGCAAGAGAAAAGATGGCAGATCGTGCCGGCGCGCCGGCTTGCGGAACACGCTGACGATGATACGTTTGATACATCGCAACCCTACGCAATTTGCACCCTATACCTTGGGCTCCTGGATCCGCCAACCGCGCCCACTAGCACACGGAAAATTCACCTTGCCCCACCGATATGGTTCGCACATCAGCTAAAGATGTGTCGGCACAAGGGAGGATGAGATGGGAGATATTCTGAAGTTCGCACCCAACACTGGAACGAGTCCCCGCTTCAATGGAAAGGGAAGTGTTATTCGAAATCCGGACATATTACCGATCTTTCTTGGCAGCGCCTGGCCACTCGGTGCTGCCGTAACGTCGAATGACATCATGAAGGCGTTGTACCGCTTAGCAGGCGGCCCATATCTGCAAGGGCTCCAACAATATGGGTATTCGGGTACTGCAACCGTGCGCAACGAAATGATCGACAAGCAGCCGTACACGGTTACCGCTGGAACGCCGGAAAACCAGATCAACGTGATCACCAGTGCGTTGAGATCCTATCTGGAATCGCTGGTCAATGACGACAAGATCGACAACGTCGACGACAACCACGAGCTGATCGTGCTGATCTTTCTCGATCCGAGCACTCAGCAAACCGGCAGGTTCTCGGGGGCCAACACCAAGGAGGAGATATTCGAGTTCTTGGACGACAATATTCGGTTCCAATGGGCGTGGGTGCTGACCGATTCGAACAACCTGGACAGCATCACGCGCACGATGAGCCACGAGCTGGTAGAGTCCATTTCCGATCCGTTCCATAACGGCTGGGAGCAGACGTCGCCCGCGCCAGGGGCAAACGCGGGGCAGATCGGTGACGTGTGCGACGCGTCCGGGGTCGTCAATGGCGTCGCAGTCTCATCCTATTGGTCGGTCGTCGACGACGCGTGTATCGTGCCCACCTCCGGCACGCGGCGGTTCTCCGCAAACTACACTCTGGATAATCCCGAGCCGCACGATGGCCCGAGCCAGCGCGTTTATGTGGATTTCCCCCCGCTATGCGGTGGTGGCCGTTATTACAGTTATGTTGAACGGACATTCCTCAATCGGGTCACGGTCAATTCGATATTCGAGGGCTACGAGCAGCCATCTGTGGAATACAAGATCAACGGGCAGCCGGTATCGTTTTTGGGAGGCACGATAGATGTTGCCGCGACTCGCGACGTACCACAGTTAAAACCGCTGTCCCCGACCACTCCACCCACGACCGAGACTGCCCGCCTGATTACCTCGAAGCTCAGCCCATGGGGTCCCGTCCAGATCGAGGTCGGGCCGGACGAAGGCAACACTTACCTCCACCTCGACCTCACCATCCGCGAGAAATTCGACGACCTCGACAAAGGCGGTGGCTCCACGAAGAAAAGCGCAATCCTGTATATCGACCTGGTGAACCAGAAAATCGTCTGGGAGCCGACGTATTACCTCGCGCTAAAGAACTGCGACATCAATGCCCATCGGACCGACGGCCCGAGCATCGTGTTAGGGCCGCCTCGCCCGGGCGATCCTCCGGGATTACCCGACATCGTTCGAAGGGCCATGGAAGACAACAGCGCCGACCGAGCACATAACCTGATGCATGCCGCGGAGTTGCTCAAAGCTTCCCGGCCGGAAGTCGCGCAAGCGCTGATCGTGCTGGCGCAGGGCGTCAATCAGAACACCATTATTGGCTGAGACGAACTGAAGAAAAGTCTCTGGACTGCCTGGCTAGGCGGCCGGCGCCGCGCCGCGCAGGCGGCGGATCAGCGCGTCCGGATCGGCGTCGCGCATCATCAGTTCGGCGTGCGCGGGACGCACGAAGCCCGCCGCGACGAGGTGGTCGATGAAGGCCGCCAGGCCGTCGTAGAAACCGTTCACGTTGAACAGGCCGATCGGCTTGGCGTGGATGCCCAGCTGGGCCCACGTGACCATCTCGAACAGCTCTTCCAGCGTGCCCATCCCGCCCGGCATGGCGATGAAACCGTCGGCCAGGTCGGACATCATCGCCTTCCGTTCGTGCATGTCCTTCACGACGAACAGCCGCGTGAGGCCGGCGTGGCCGACTTCGCGCTCGACGAGGTGCTTGGGGATCACGCCCGTCGCGTCGCCGCCGAGGCGCAGCACTTCGTCGGCGATCACGCCCATCAGGCCCACCTTGCCGCCGCCGTAGACGAGGCCGATGTTGTGTTCGACGAGGGCGCGCGCCAGGTCGCGCGCGGCGTCGGCATACGCGGGATCGGCGCCCAGCGAGGCACCGCAGTAGACGGCGATGGATTTCATGGGGTCCTTACGGTTGATCCTGGCGCGTTTCCGGCGGCAGCTTGGCGAGGGCGTCGTCGGACAGGCGCTGGAACAGCGCGAGCGTCTCGCCGCGCAGATAGGGGCCGAGCATCGACAGCACCTGGTAGCAGCCGCGCGCCAGCGCGTCGGCGATGGCCTGCTGCTCGCTGTACTTGCGCGGATTGCGCACGTATTCGTACGACAGCCAGTACGTGGCGACGACCACCATGTTCGTGGCCATGCCGCCGATCTGGGCATCGCTCGCCTCGAGCGAGCCTTCGCTGCGCAGCCCGTCGCACAACTGGCGCGCGACCTTGATCTTGTGGGCGAGGATCGCCTTGAAATGCAGTTCCAGCTTGCGGTTGCGCGACAGGAGGTCGTTCAGGTCACGATAGAAGAACCGGTACTTCCAGATCAACTCGAACATGAGGTGCAGGTACAGCCACACGTCTTCCATGTTCGAGCGGCGGCCGGCCGGCACGGTCAGCATGCGCTCGATCTCCGCCTCGAACTGGACGAAGATCGAATTCACGATGTCGTCCTTGTTGCGGAAGTGGTAATACAGGTTCCCCGGCGAGATGTTCATCTCGTCGGCGATCACGGTCGTGGTGATGTTCGGCTCGCCGAATTCGTTGAACAGCCGCAGCGACAGCTCGAGGATGCGTTCGCGGGTTCGGCGCGGGGCTTTCTGTTGCATGGAAACAAATATGGGTGGACTCACCTGCAAGGATATCATCGACCGGACGCCGCGGCCACCGCGGCCGCTCCGTCAGGCCTGCAGTTCGCGCAAGACGCGCAACACCTCGGCCAGCACGCGCGGGTTGCTGCCCAGCGCCACGTGGCCCACGCCGCCGAACGCGACGTTGCGCACGCCCGGCAGTTCGCTCGAATCCTGGGGCGCGACGATATTGTCGTGGTGCGTGTACAGGGAGACGATCCGCACGCGCACGTCCGGCGTTTCACTGGCGGCCAGCGCGCGCAGCCAGGGGCTGTCGCGGCGCATCTGGGCGGCGTTGGCGCCCGGGCCGAAACGCGCCAGGGCCGTGCCGTGGTGCGGCGTGCCGAGCGTGATCAGGCGCGCCACGCGTGCGTGCCCGTAGGCGCGCATCCACGCGCGCGCGGCCAGTCCGCCCATGCTGTGCGCGACGATGGCGATGCGCGCGGCGCCCGTCGCCGCGCATAGCTCGCGCGCGCGCGCCTCGATCAGCGGCGCGTAATCGTCGATGCCGGCGGCGACCGGTTCCAGGTCGATGCTGGCATGGCTGATGCGCGCGCGGTCCAGCAGCGGCTCCAGGTGCGCCCAGTAGCCGCTGTTACAACCGTAGCCGTGCACGAGCAGCACGGGCACGCGCGCGCCGTCCGCATGCACCGTCATGCGCGCGCGGCTGCGCGGCACGTGCCACGACGTCACCAGCATGCTGGCGCAGAACTCCTCGGCCAGCATGCGCAGGCGCGCGGCCGCGCCGATCCGGTACGCGGGCGGCGTCGCGCTGGCGGCCCGCGCCGCCATCACGAAATTGTTCATGTTGATGACGAGGCGGACCAGCGCCACGGCACCGGCGCCGGCCAGAACCGCCGCCCACGCCGGCACGCCGCGGCGCAGCAGCGCCCACGCGACCAGCAGCGCGGCGGCCAGTTGCACGACCAGCACGAGGCGCAGCAGCGTGCGGGCGCTGGCCGGCTTCATGGTTTACGCCTGCGGCCGCGCGGCCGGCCGTCCCGTGAGCGCCTGCGCGAGGTCGCTGGCCAGGCGCGCCGTGATGCCGTAGATCGACAGCTGGGGATTGGCGCCGATCGACGTCGGGAACAGCGAGCCGTCGTGCACGGAGACGTTTACGAGACCCCGGTAGCGGCCGTCCGGCCCCGTCACGCCGGGGTGGTCCGCGCCCGCCATCGCGCAGCCGCCCATCACGTGGGCCGACACGACGCGCGTCAGCTGCGGCGCGAACGGCAGCGCGGCGATGCCCGCCTGCGCGTCACGCCAGCTGGCGTAGCGCGGCGCCCGTTCGTGCGCCACCTGCACGCCGTCGGCGCCGGCCGCGAACTGGATCTCCGCCATCGTCAGCAGCGCGCGGCGGGCGCCGTCCCAGACCGGATCGTTGATCGGGTAATCGAGCACGGGTGCGCCCTCGCCGTTCAAGCCCACCGTGCCGCCCTGCGATTCGGGATGAAAGCCGTCGCGCAGCAGCGCCAGCATGCCCTGCAGATGCGGGAAGCGGCGCATCATCTCCGCGTGCTCGCGGCCGAAGCCCTGCATGGTCGTGGCCAGCAGCACCGGGTGCAGCGGCGGCGCTTCCAGCTTGAAGCCGAGCGGGCCGTCGATGGGCTGCGTGTGCATGAAGTGGTCCGAATAGACGGTCTGCGGCGCGCCCGCGTAACCGTCCACGCGCTGCGGGAACAGCGCGGCCGACACGAGCGTCGGATGCAGGAACGTGCGCTTGCCCAGCTGCCCGCTCGGGTCGGGCGTGTTCGAGCGCAGCAGCAGCGCCGGCGTGTTGATGGCGCCGCCGGCCAGCACGTAGTGGCGGGCGCGCACGCGCAGCACGCGGCCGGTCGCATGCAAGCCGTTGGCGTCGAGCAGCGTGCATTCGAGACCGTCGGCCTTGTCGCCCTTGACCACGAGGCGTTCGGCGCGGGCGCGCGTGACGAGCGTGGCGCCGTGGTCCAGCGCGGACGGGATCGTCGTTACGAGCATCGACTGCTTCGCGTTCGTCGGACAGCCCATGCCGCAATAGCCCAGGTTCCAGCAGCCGTTGACGTTGCGGCGGATGAGGCCCGTCGGGATGCCGAGTTTGGCCGCGCCGCGCCGCAGCACGTCGTTGTTCTCGTTCGGTGCGCCGGGCCAGTCGGACACGTGCAGCCGCGCCTCCATCAGCGCGAACCACGGCGCCAACGTGGCTTCGTCGTAGGTCGCGAGGCCGAAGTGGCGCTGCCAGAACGCGAGCGTCGCGGGCGGCGTGCGGAAGCTCGACGTCCAGTTCACCGTCGTCGAGCCCCCGACCGTGCGGCCTTGCAGGATGTTGATGGCCTTGTCGCGCGTCTTGCGCGCGGCCGATTCCTGGTACAGCGCGGGATAGGCGTCAGCTTCGCGCATGCGGAAATCGCGCGACGATTTCAGGGCGCCCTCTTCGACGACGATGACGGACAGGCCGGACAGCGCGAGGATCTCCGCCGTCACGCCGCCGCCCGCGCCGCTGCCGACGACGACCACGTCGGCGGACAGGTCGCAGTCGGCGGTCTCGCGCGCGCCGTCGATCACTTTCCAGCCGCGCGCCAGGCCGGCCCGGATCGGGTCGGGAATCACGGATTCGTTGCTCACAGCAGCTCCTTCGGCGGTCCCGGATACCCGATCGCGTCCCAGTGCGCGGGCTCGCTGTACCAGGCGCCCAGCACGAGGTCGTGCAGCGCCGCGTAGGCCGTGCGCAGCAAGGCGAGGCGGTGCACCCGCCAGTCCTGCAGGAAGGCCGCGACGTCCGCATCCTGCGCGTCGGCCCAGCCGTGCGCGATGCCCGTCAACAGGCGCCGCGCCGGGGCCAGCGCGAGCAGGCCGAACAGATCCTGCACTTCCTGCTGGGCGGCGAGCGGCAGGCCGAGGATGGTCTGGTCGACGCGCGTGGTGGTCGCGGCGACGGCACGGGCCTTGTCCGCCGGGGCGTCTGGCAATGCGCCGGAGAGAATCGCGGGGACGATGGCATCGAGCGCGGCGCGCGCCTCGCCGTCGAGCACGAAACCGCGCGGCGGCGCCGGATGCGTGACGCGATACCAGCCGCCGCCCGCGGCCAGCAATGCGGCCGACAGCAGGCCGGCCTTGAGGAAGGTTCTGCGGGTTGTCTCCATGCCTACCCTTTTATCAGTATTTCTCAAAGTGTAAGCGAAACACCCCACCCCGCGACCGCCCCAAAATAGAGCACCGCATCTAGCTTAAATTCGGGGTCAGAGCATATTTATTCGACAATTCGGGGTCAGAGCCCTTTTGTGAACAATGTCTCGATGGATAAGCGGCACGTGCCGCTCAGCGGTGCCGGCATGTGCATTCAGGCCACGCGCATCGAGCGTGGATGTCGAAACATGAGGCAAAGAACTTGATCAAAAAAGTGCTCTGACCCCGAATTTGTGCTCTGACCCCGAATTTTTTAGTCGTGGCCGGCGTCGGCGTCGTTGGCCGGGGCGGCTTTCAGCATCTGGCGGGCGATGCCGCGCAGGATGTTGACTTCTTCCGTCTCCAGTTGCGTGCGCGCGAACAGGCGTTTCAGGCGCGGCATCAGCTTTTTCGGGTTGTCGGCGTTCAGGAAGCCGATCGCCACCAGCGCTTCTTCCAGGTGGGCGTACATGCCCTCGATTTGCGCCACGCTCGCGGCCTCGCCGTGGAAGCCGATGCTTTCCTGCGTGCGACTCAGTTGAGGATGATCCCCTTGCGCCGCGACCCGGCACTCGTACGCGAGCACCTGCGCGGCCTGGGACAGGTTCAGCGACGAATAGTCCGGATTGGCCGGGATGTTGATCAGCACATTGCACTGCTCGACGATCTGGTTCGGCAGGCCGAAGCGCTCGTTGCCGAGGATGAGCGCGGGACGCAGGTCCTCCTTCTCCGCCGCATGCGCGGAAAATGCGCGCGGGCTCCACACGGGCGGCGAGAACTCGCGCAGCCGCGCCGACACGGCCGCCGCGAAATTGCAGCCGTCGAGCGCCTCGCCGATCGAGTCGACGACGCGCGCGCCCTGCAGCACGTCGACGGCGCCGCTGGCGAAGGCGACGGCCTCGGGATCGTACAGCGGATCGTTGCAGCGCGGGGCGACGAGCACGAGGTCGGAAAATCCCATCGTCTTCATCGCGCGCGCCACCGAGCCGACGTTGCCGGCGCGGCTCGTTTCCACCAGCACGAAGCGTAGACGTTTGAAAAGAGAAGAGACAGTTTCGGTCGGGTTCATTTAAAATAACGCCATCGCGCGGTGACGAGCGTTGAAATGCGGACAAGAAGTTCGCGATTTTAACGGCTTCGGCACCGCTTTGCTCTTTAATTATTTCTCGCTCAGATCGTTCACGGCGCCCGCGCGCGGTGGGCGTCAGCATTTTTTACGGATAGCTTATGCACCCCATGCTCAACACGGCCATCAAGGCCGCCCGCCGCGCCGCGACCGTCATCAACCGCGCATCCTTCGACCTCGACCGCATCACCGTCAGCGAAAAGAGCCACAACAACTTCGTCACCGACGTCGACCAGGCTTCGGAACAGGCGATCGTCGAAACGCTGCTGAAAGCCTATCCCGACCACGCCATCCTGGGCGAGGAATCCGGCGCCACCGCGAACCTGAACGACGAGAGCGAATTCGTCTGGATCATCGATCCGATCGACGGCACCACCAACTTCCTGCACGGCTACCCCAACTACTGCATCTCGATCGCGCTGCAACAGCGCGGCGTGATCACGCAGGCCGTCATCTATGATCCGGTCCGCAACGACCTGTTCACCGCCACCAAGGGCGCCGGCGCCTACCTGAACGACAAGCGCATCCGCGTGCGCAATCCGGACCGCATCAACAAGGCCCTGATCGGCTCCGGCCACGGCGCGGAACCGCGCGACCTGGCCGAATACCTGCGTATGTACGAAGTTGTCGCCCCGCGCTGCCACGGCCTGCGCTCGAGCGGCTCGGCCGCGCTGGAACTGGCGAATGTGGCGGCCGGCCGCGTCGACGGTTACTTCGAAAAGAACCTCAAGATCTGGGACATCGCCGCCGGTTCGCTGCTCGTGACGGAAGCGGGCGGCATCGTCGGCGAGTTCAGCGGCGAGTCCGAATACCTGAACAAGGGCGACATCATCGCCGCCGGCCCCAAGGTCTTCGCCGGCATGGTCGCCTTGCTGAAACCGTTCGCCTGAGCGGCCACCCGCCGTTTCGCGTAGAATACGCCCCGTGTAAGTCCGGGGAACGCCGCGGGCCTTGCTGGCCGCGCGGCTTTCCCGCCGCAGGCCGCGTTGTCGGCCTGCCAAGATTGCCCCCGGCACCCACGAGGTGCCGCGTCCCCGCTTCCACCGGTCCTGTCAAAAACGACACGGCCGCGCTAAAATTTCCATAGCGAAACATTTTTAATTATAATGTCGCGTGATCGTTGACGTTTCCTGTTCGCGTCTCGGCGGCCCGGCTCCAGTACCGGCCGCCCTGTTGTGTAATCCGATCGGCTGGACTGGCGTTCCACGGCAACACAGGAACGGCGGCCCGATCCCTACCAGATAACTATGTCATTCAATTCTCTCGGTCTGTCCGACGCCATCGTGCGCGCAGTCACTGAAGCGGGCTACACCGCACCGACCCCGATCCAGGCCAAGGCGATTCCGGCCGTGATGCAAGGCGGCGACCTGCTGGCGGGCGCCCAGACGGGCACCGGCAAGACCGCCGGCTTCACGCTGCCCATCCTGCACCGCCTGTCGACCGACAAGGCGGGCTCGCTACTTGCCAATAAATCGTCAAAGCGCGCCATCCGCGCCCTCGTGCTGGCACCCACCCGCGAACTCGCGGCCCAGGTCGAGGAAAACGTACGCACCTATGCCAAGTACACGAACCTGAACTCGGCCGTGATCTTCGGCGGCGTCGGCATCCATCCGCAGATCAAGCTGCTGGCCAATGGCGTGGACATCCTCGTCGCCACGCCGGGCCGCCTGCTCGACCACGTGTCCCAGGGCACGATCAAGCTCGACAAGATCGAGATCCTGATCCTGGACGAAGCCGACCGCATGCTGGACATGGGCTTCATCCACGACATCCGCAAGGTGCTGGCCGTGCTGCCGCCGAAGCGCCAGAACCTGCTGTTCTCGGCCACGTTCTCGGACGAGATCAAGGCCCTGGCCGACCGCCTGCTGGACAACCCCGCGATGATCGAGGTCGCGCCGCGCAACTCGACCGTGGAAGTCATCGCCCAGAAGATCCACCCGGTCGACCGCGACAAGAAACACCCGATGCTGGCCCACCTGATCAAGTCGAACGGCTGGAAACAGGTGCTCGTGTTCACGCGCACCAAGCACGGCGCGAACAAGCTCGTCGAGCAGCTGGGCAAGGACGGCATCGGCGCGATGGCCATCCACGGCAACAAGAGCCAGTCGGCGCGCACCAAGGCGCTGGCCGAGTTCAAGGACGGCAGCCTGACGGCGCTCGTCGCCACCGACATCGCGGCGCGCGGCATCGACATCGACCAGCTGCCGCACGTGGTCAACTACGACTTGCCGAACGTACCGGAAGACTACGTCCACCGCATCGGCCGCACGGGCCGCGCCGGCGCCACGGGCGAAGCCGTGTCGCTCGTCTGCGTGGACGAGCACCAGATGCTGAAGGACATCGAAAAGCTGATCAAGCAGACGCTGCCCCGTCACGTGATTCCGGGCTTCGAGCCGGATCCGACGGCGAAGCCGCAGCCGATCCAGCTGCGCAGCGGCGCGCCGGGCCATCCAGGCCGTGGCCGCCCGGGCGGCAACCGCCCAGCGGGCAATGGCGCGGGCGCGCGCCCGCAAGCTGCTGCGACGCTGGGCCAGCGCAATGGCGGCAACGGCGGCGGTAACGGCGGCGGCGCACGCACCGGCCAGCCCGGCAACCGCAACGGCGGCAATGGCGGCAATGGTGGCGGCCGCGGCCAGGGTCGCGGTCCGCGTCCTGCCGCAGCCCGCTCGGGCGGCGACCGCTGACCCAAATTCGGGGTCAGAGCACTTTTTAAGCGAAATTCGGGGTCAGAGCACAGTCTTGATCAACGTCCGACGCGCAACAATTCGGACGTAATGAAGCTGATTCCCGCCAGTCGGCGCCAGAAACATGCTTCAAAGATCATGTTCGAATAATCGCTCTGACCCCGAATGATTGCGAATTTGGGGTCTGACCCCGAATTGTCGAGCCGGGACGGCGTTCCCGGCTTTTTTGTGGGCGAACGAGATGTTTGCGCACTCAAGTACTTGCGCATCATTAAAAAGAATCCTATACTTGACTAATCAAGTAATAGTCCACTACCTGGAACCGCCATGACCCCGACCGACACCTCCGATACTCCTGATACCCCTGATACCCTCACCACCGAATTCTGCCTGCGCCTCGCGCGCGCCTGGGCGACGCTCGTGCGCCGCCTCGACAGCGCCCTGGGCGGCCACCACGGCGTCAGCTTTGCCGACTACCAGCTGCTGCTGAACCTGCAGCGCGCGCCGGGAGGACGCCTGCGCCGCGTCGACCTGGCCGACAAGCTGGGCCTGACGGCGTCCGGCGTCACGCGTTCGCTGCTGCCGTTGGAAAAGATCGGCCTCGTGACGCGCCAGAGCGACCCGCGCGATGCCCGCGTCGGCTACGCGCTGATCACGCCGACGGGCAGCGAACTCGTGACGAACGCGACGACCGTCGTCGACAACATCAGCCGCGCCATGCTGGGCGGTCCGGCGCGCGCGCAACTGCAGGCGACGTCGGACCTGCTCGCCCACATCGCCGGCATCGGACGCTGACGTTGTCCATGGCGTGCAGGCCAGGCCGCCTCACGCCCGCACACCGACAAGGAGACCCGAACATGAACGGACCACCGACCCGGACCGCGCCCCGCGCCGCCCTGCTGCGCGACCGTAATTTCACCTGGCTGATGAGCGGCGGCGCCATCTCGGCCCTGGGCGACCAGTTCACCCTCATCGCCCTGCCCTGGCTCGTGCTCAAGCTGACGGGCGATCCCGTCCTGCTCGGGATGGCCGTCGCGCTGATGGGCATCCCGCGCGCCATCCTGATCCTGTTCGGCGGCGCGCTCGTCGACCGCCATTCGCCCAAGCGCATCCTGATGCTCACCAAGCACGTCAACACCGTGCTGCTGGCCGTGCTCGCGGCCCTCGTCTACACGGGCCACGCCCACCTGAGCGTCGTGCTCGCGCTGGCGCTGGGGCTGTCGCTCGCATCGGCGTTCGGCATCCCGGCCGGCACATCGATGCTGCCGCATGCCGTCGCGCCGCAGCACCTGCAGGCCGCGAACGGCATGATGATGGCGCTGCGCCAGGTCACGATGCTGGCCGGGCCGCTGCTGGCGGGTCTGTTGTTCGCGCTGGCCGGCGACGGCAGCGGCGGTCCGCGGCACATGCACGGCCTGGCGTTCGCGTTCGCGTTCGACTGCGTCAGCTTTGCCGTGTCGGCGTGGACGCTGGCGCAGGTCGAGTCGCACCCGTTCACGCCGCCGCCGCGGCAACCGGTGCTGCGCGCCGTGGCGGACGGGCTCGCGGCCGTCTGGCGCGACACGCTGATGCGCACCTGCTTCCTCTACTGGGGCCTGTGCGCCTGCGTGATCGGCGGCGTGATGCAGGTCGCGCTGCCGCTGCTCGCCAGCAGCCGGTTGCACGGCGCATCCGCGCTGGGTCTCCTGATGGGCGCGCACGGCGCCGGCGCGTTGCTGGGCATGGCCGCAAGCGGCATCGCCGGGCGCCGCCGCGCGGGCAATCTCGGGATGACCTTGCTGCTGATCGACGGCATCGTCGGCCTGCTGCTCGTGCCGCTGGGGACGATCACCGCCAGCTGGCAGGGCATGCTGATCAACGTCGTCATCGGCGTGCTGGGCGGGTTCGTGCAAATCGCCGTGTTCACGTGGATCCAGCAGCGCGTGCCGCGCGAACTGCTGGGCCGGACGATGAGCCTGTTCATGTTCATCTTCATGGGCCTGGCGCCGCTGGCGGCCGCGCTGGCCGGCTGGATCGCGAGCCGCGTGGCGCTGTCCGCGTTGTTCGGCGGCGCCGGCCTGTGCCTCGCGGGTGCCGCGCTGCTGGCCTGGCTGTTTACGCCGATGCGCGCGCTGCGCGATGTGCCGGCCCGCACGATGGTTTAGCATAGCGGGCTATTCGCCGATTCGACCGCAAAGGATCTCCGCATGCCCCGCTTCGCAGCCAACCTGAGCCTCATGTTCAACGAGGTCGGCTTCCTGGAACGTTTCGGCGCCGCGCGCGCGGCCGGCTTCGACGGCGTCGAATTCCTGTTTCCGTACGCCTTCGACGCGGACCAGATCGCCGGCCGCCTGCAGCGCCACCAGCTGGAACTGGCGCTGCATAATTTTCCGGCGGGCGATTGGGCCGCCGGCGAACGGGGCCTCGCGTGCGACCCGCGCCGCGTCGGCGAATTCCAGGACACCGTCGGGCTGGCGCTGGAATACGCCCTCGACCTGGGCGTGAAGCGGCTGCACTGCCTGGCCGGCAAGCTGCCGCCGAACGTGCCGCACGAGCGCGCGCACGCGGCCTTCGTCGACAACCTGCGCTTCGCCGCCGCCGCGCTGGCCCCGCACGGCATCGACCTGCTGATCGAGCCGATCAACGACCGCGACATCCCCGGCTATTTCCTGACCCGCAGCGCGCAAGCCGCCGCCATCATCGAAGAGGCGGCCGTCCCGAACCTGTTCCTGCAATACGACATCTACCATATGCAGCGCATGGAGGGCGACCTCGCCCACACCCTGCGCGAACGCCTGCCCTTGATCCGCCACATCCAGCTGGCCGACGTGCCGGGCCGGCACGAACCGGGCACCGGCGAGATCAATTTCCCCTTCCTGTTCCGCACATTGGACGCACTCGGCTACGACGGCTGGATCGGCTGCGAATACATCCCGCTGGGCGACACCGTGGCCGGCCTCGGCTGGCTCGACGGGCTTCGCAATTGATCATTGGCAATAACAAAACCCGCCAGGTTTGAAAGAATGGGGGCTTTTCCGGCCGGCCTTTTGCCGTCCAGAAAGGACCCATGGACCTGCGACGCTGCCTCCACGTTTTCGTTCTCGCCGCCAGCCTCATGCTGGGCGGCTGTGCCACTACCGGCCAGGTGAGCCTGGCCGAAGTGCGGCAATTCGCCGACGCCTCGGCCCGCCTGGGCGGCTACGGCGAACTGTCGCGCCGCTACCGCGACACCTACGAGCGCGAACAACCGTATCTGTCGCCCGCCGCCGACCGCATCGCCAAGGAAAACGATGCGCGCCGGCGTGCCGTCTACGACGACTTCGTCAGCATCCAGAAGAGCGTCGTACTGTACATGCAGACGCTCAGCGTACTGGCGGGCGATACGCGCTACGACCTGTCCGACCGCATCGACGACCTCGGCACGGGCCTCAAGGCCAATGCGGAGTCGGGGCTGCAGCGGCGCGAGATCGCCGCCTACACGGGCCTGACGCGCTTGCTGACGCGGGTGATCGCGTCCGGCTACCAGAACCGCAGCGTCGAGACGATGGTGCGCGACGGCGATGCCGACGTGCAAGTCCTGCTGGAAGCGATGATCGCGCTGACGCGGCTGTACGCCAAGACCAACGAGAACGAAAAGAAGACCGTGCTCGGCATCTTCGACGTCGAAATCCCCTTTTCCAACAAGTCGTCGGACCGCATGCTCGTGACCCTGGCCAAGGTCCACTATCTCAACAAGTCGACGGAATACAAGCTGGTCGACAAACGCTACAACCTGGCCCTCCAGGGTTTGACGAAGGTCGCCCTGGGCCACCAGAAACTGCGCGAAAACATCAATAACCTGCACGACGACGAGATACGCAAGTTGCTGGCCGTCTACGCACGCGACCTGACCAACCTGCGCGACGCCCTGTCCGATTGAGCGCACGAGGAGCAATCATGGCAAACGACACGAATTCCCCGCCGAACGGCGACACGACGCCGCCTTCCAGCCCGGCCGAGGCGCTGTCGACGGCGCACCAGGTCGAGGAGCTGGCCGACCAACTGTCGGCATGCGCGGACAGCATCCACGAGCGCATCATGCGCGACATCCGCCGCCACCAGGGCCAGGACGTGCCGGAATCGGAGCAGGCGGCCGCGCGCGCCCTGCTGAGCGCGGAAATGGAGCTGCGCCAGCGCGCCGACCGCCTGTATGCGGAGGCTGCGGCGTGCATCGTGAAATCGTTGGGGCAGCCGCAGCAGCACCTGATGCAGCTGACCGCGGACGCCGCCGACAAGATCCGGCGCATCACGCGCATCGGCGACGGCATCACGCTCGTCGCGCGCCTGCTGGGGCTGGCGGCCGCGGCCAGCACGGGCCAGGTCGTGCCGATCCTCGCCGCCGTCGACGGCCTCAAGGCCCAGCTCGACATCGTCGCCATCGACAACGCCCCCGCCGCTCCGGCCTGAATGCGGCGGTAGGCACCGCCGCCGTTCCGCGCTACACTGGATTGCCGTCGCACGGCATCCAATGACACGCACGAAGGGGGGCTCCATGATCGTCGATCCGCACGTCGAGTCCGGCGCCTTGCCTCGCGCCTCCCCTGCCGTGGATTCGACTTGACCATGGAACCTCTCACGCCCGAGCAGCTTCTGCTCCTCAAGACGACGCTCGAACGCCGCCTCGAGGCCCTGTCCCGCGTCGAGGCCCCGCATCCGGACGCGGGCGACCTGCCCGTGGACGAGGTCGAAACGTCGCCGCTGGACCGCGCCACCGTCCGCCTGCTGAACGACCTGTCGCGCGAAGCGGCCGACCACCACTCGGCCGAGATGCGCCAGCTGCGCCAGGCCCTGGCGCGACTGGAAGACGGGAGTTATGGATTCTGCGAGGAATGCGGCCAGGCGATCGGCGCCTCGCGCCTGCTGGCCCGGCCGGAAGCGCGCCTGTGCATCGATTGCCAGACGCGGGCCGAGCGGCGCCCGTGAAAAGAGCGGACGGCCCGTACGACAGGCCGTCCCGCCCGCACTGCCGGCGCCGCCGCGGAAGACCGGTGCCGGCTCCCCCGAACCAGCCGGACCGGCCAGGCGCCGCGGCGCCGTCGCGCAACATGTGCCGCCCAGCGTGGGCGGCTCAACACATGTGTTGACCGCCGTTGATGGCCAGGTTGGCGCCCGTCATGAAACCGGCGTCTTCCGAAACCAGGTAGGCGACGAGGCCTGCGATCTCGTCCGGTTCGCCCAGGCGGCCTACGGGGATCTGCGGCAGGATCTTGCCGTTCATCACGTCGCTGGGCACGGCCTCGACCATCTTCGTGCGCAGGTAGCCGGGCGAGACGGTGTTCACGGTCACGCCGTGGCGCGCCATTTCCAGCGCCAGCGCCTTCGTGAAGCCGTGCATGCCGGCCTTGGCGGCCGAGTAATTGGTCTGCCCAAAAGCGCCTTGCTGGCCGTTGACGGACGAGATATTGATGATGCGGCCCCAGCGCTGCGCCATCATCGGTTCGATCGCCTGCTTGCTCATGTTGAATACGCTGTCGAGGTCGGCACGCAGGACGGCCTGCCAGTCATCGAGCGCCATCTTGCGCAGGCTGCGGTCGCGCGTGATGCCGGCGTTGTTGACCAGGACGTCGAGCCGGCCCATTTCGGCCAGCAGTTTCTGCATCATCCATTCGCAATCGCCGTAGTCGGTGACGTCGACGCGGTACGTCGTGAAGCGGTATCCTTCGTCCCTCTGGGCGGCCAGCCACGCGTCAGGCGTGCGATTGCCGGGTGAGTAGGTTGCCGCCACGCGGAACCCCTCCGCCTGCAGGCGCCGGCAGATCGCCGTGCCCAGTCCCCCCATCCCTCCAGTCACCAAGGCTACTTTGTTATCGTGCATGGTTTCATCGTCCTGTCATCAACCTGCCGCGCCGGGTGCGCAGCACGAAACACCGAGTCTAGGGCGACGGACAAAGCCGTTCTTGACGAATCGCAAACGGGTAAATATCCGGGCGGGACGCAGTCGTCAGTGGATGATGTCGGGGATGGATGCGGGATCGAAGTCGGCCCAGTCGCCATCCACGATATTGCCCTTGGCCCGTTCGATATGGTGGGCGCCCAGGTCGCGCAGCAGGTCGACGGCGCGCTGTTCCAGGCCGGGGTCGTCGAAGGCGACGGCGACGAGCATGCCGGCCGGGCGGTTTTCCAGCGGCGCGCGGCCGCCCTGTTCGCGCTCGCCCGCGTCCTTCATCTTGGAAAAGCTGAACAGCGAGCCCACGTGGGCGCCGACCAGGCCGCCGACGACGGGGCCCAGCGGTCCGGTGACGGGTGCCGTCATGGCGCCCGCGACGATGCCCACGGCCGCGCCGGCGCCGGCACCCTCGGCCACGCCCGTCGGCGATTCCTTCGCGCCGGGCGAGTGGATATTGTCGCCGCCGATCGGCGTCAGGTCATGCTGGCCGGGCTGGCTGAGGTAGAAGCCGCTGATGCGTTCGCTCGAAAATCCGGCGTCGACCAGGGCGCGGCGCGCCCGCTCGACGTCATCCTGAAGCTGGAAGTGCCCTGCAATGATCGTGGACATGGATGACCTCCTGCGTCGAAAGTACTGCCATCATGCATCCCGCTGGGCTCGCTCTCTGTACGCGAGCGCACGCAGGGGAGCCGCTAGCGCCACTGTCCATAGACCACGCCGTCGTGCTCCGGTTCCGGTTCCGGCTCGGGAAACCAGGCGCGCGGATCCACGCGGTAATACGCCTCGAACTCCGCATAGAGGTCCGGATGGCGCGCCGCCAGCGCGTGCGGCTGCTCGTAGAAGCTTTCCGTGGCCACCGCGAAGAACTCGGCCGGGTTCGTCGCGCCGTAAGGGTCGAGCACGTCGCGCTGGCCCCAGTACGCATCGCGCCGCAGCAGCGCGAAATCGCGCGCCAGCGTCTCCGACCAGCTGCGGTAGCGTTCCGGACTGCCGAGGAAAGGCGCGCCGTTGTTGCTGCCGGATTCGCTGTCGAGCTGGTGGGCGAATTCGTGCAGCACGACGTTGTGCGTGCCTTCGGCCGCGAGGCCCGCGCGGCGCACGTGTTCCCACGACAGCACGACGCGGCCGTCGCCCCACGATTCGCCCAGCAGGTCCTGGCGCGTTTCCGTGACGACGCCGGCCGCATCCTGTTCGCGGCGCGGCACGAGGAAGGCGCCGGGATAGACGAGCACGGCATGCAGGCCCGGGTACACGCGGCTGGGCCGGTTCAGCAGGAGCAGGCAGGCCTGGGCGGCGATCGTCACGCGCATCTCTTCCGTCACCTCGAGTCCCGCGCAGCCGACGAAGGTCTTCTCGTGCAGGAACTGCTTGACGAGGCGCTGCAACTGCGCGCGCAGGTCTTGCGGCATGCCGCGGTATTGCGCGACGTTGCGTTCGATGATGCGCAGCTGGGACGCGGTCAACGGTCGCGCCAGCACGCGGCGCAGGCGCCAGCGCGGGACGAACCAGGCGAGCAGCACGGCGAGCGCCAGCGCGGCGCAGACGAATACGGCTTCCATCGCAGACTCCGGACGGCTGTGTTATTGCGGCGCAGGTGCGGCGGCCGGCGGCGGCGCGAAATAGGCCGCGACCGCGTCCGCGTCACCGATCAGTTTGCCGCCGATGAAGACCTGCGGCCACGTGGCGGCGCCGGAAACGGCGCGCAGCACGCTGGTCGTGATCTTCGCATCCTGCGGGATGTCCGTAAACACGATCCCATTCGCCTTGAGCACGGCCTTGGCGCGCGCGCAGAACGGGCAGCCCGGCTTGGAAAACATCACGACGGGTTCGGGCGGCGCCGCGTCCGGATTGATGTAGCGCAGCATGGTGTCGGCGTCCGACACTTCGAACGGATCGCCCCCCTTGTCCGGCTCGATGAAGATCTTGGCGACGACGCCATCCTTGACGAGCATCGAATAGCGCCACGAGCGCTTGCCGAAGCCGAGGTCGCGCTTGTCGACGAGCAAGCCCATGCCCTCCGCGAAGTCGCCGTTCCCGTCCGGGATCATCGTGATGTTGCCCGCCTCCTGGCCGGCCTGCCACAACTGCATGACGAAGGCGTCGTTGACGGCGATGCAGACGATGTCGTCGACGCCGTTGTCGCGGAAGACGGGCGCCAGCTCGTTGTAGCGCGGCAGGTGTGCCGAGGAACAGGTGGGCGTGAACGCGCCCGGCAAGGCGAATACGACGACGGTCTTGCCTTTGAACAGCTCATCGGTCGTCACGTCGCGCCACTGGTCGTTCGGGCGCGCCTTGAACGTGACCTTGGGCACCGGTTTTCCTTCCAGGGCGTCGGCACTCGGCAGCATGGATTCTCCTCGTTGGGTCAGCGGCCGGGGTGCCGCACCCGGCATATGAGCGCGCTTGCCGCCTTTTCAATTGACGACCTGAAAAAAACAGCGCCACCCGGCCGGTCGGCGGGGTGGCGCTTCGACGGTGACCGCCTCGGGCGGCCACGTCGGTTGACAACGGTGCGCCAGCGCGCTCAGACGCGCTCTTTGGCGACCTGGCTCGGCGGCGGGCCGAACAGTGCGGCGACGAGGGGATCGCGGGTCACCGGGCTGCGGTTGACGCGGATCGCGTAATGGGTGTCGTCGGCCAGGATGTGGAAGTGGCGGCCGGTGCCGGCCATGCTCTGCTCGCGCAGGCCCGGACGCTCCTTGCGCGGGGCGGCGCCTTCGCGCTTGGGCTGGCAGATGGCGCCCAGGAAGGCCTTGACGCGCTCCGGGTCCGGCGAAATGCGGTAGACGGCCTTGCCCAGGTAGGTGGCGGTGCCCTCGATGTAACGAGCCAGTTCGATCACGCCGGCTTCGCGCAGGTCGCGGATGTATTTGCGCGCGCCCGACGGCGAGAACTTGAGGAACCATGCGATTTCATCGGCCAGCATCTCGTGGGTTTGCAGCTCGCCGATCAGCTTTTGCATGTTCTCGATACGGCGCTGCGTGGCCGACGTCGACCGCACCCGCTCGATCGGCGCGAGCGAAATCGGTGCGCGCTCGGTCGGTTGCGGTGGGACGCGTTCGATCAGTGCAGAGTTGCTGGAAGTGTGCACCGCGTTGAGTTCGCCTTGTACCGCATTGTGGTGAGTCGCTGCATGCATATTGGTCTACTCCGTGAAAAGGACTGTGTTCTCGTATGGCCCGGACCGCCGTGTGTCGTGTATGACCACCTGACAACACGCCGGTTCCGCTTAACTGGATACAAGATTGCCTGCCTCATCACGGCTGGTCTGTGCGCCATCCAACATTTCTAAAAATTTCTGGAAGTTATTCATCCTCAAAAGCAAGAGAAACCTGCATCGGTATTGATGAGAGACAAATCCGAAGGACTCAACGGGAACCGGCCGCACAGCGTGAAATCGAAGCGGTATCGATCCTGACCAGGGTACTTCCGACATGACGGACTTGTAATGAAACGGCATAGCCGCGCACGAAGGGCGAAGTTGAACGCAGTAGGCGGCGACTACCGCGCAGTTCGTAACATTCTGAAACAACCCGCAATCATGGCATAAATGACTACGTTGTAAGATCGCCACAACAACCGGCCGTTCGGTGCGCTAACGCACTGACCCCAAAAACGGCCGACTTGTAAGCTTGACATCAACATCACTGTAGGACATGCGATGTCAAGGGCACCGCGACAAACCGTCGCAGGTTTGCCGACGTGCCCTCGAGTACTTTTACAACTTATGGGAGTCACCTGTGAATAATACGAAGAAGATCGCTCTGGCCGCCGCCATCCTGTGCTCCGCCGGAACGGCCCTGGCCCAGGACACCACCGAGGTCATCAATCCGTCGTGGTATATCGCCCCGACCGTGGTCGGCATCAAGCCCGATCACGATTTCCTGACCTCGAAGAAGGACTGGGGCGGCGGCTTACGGTTCGGCAAGGCCGTGCATCCGTTGTGGGATATCCAGTTCGGCGCCACCCAGGCCCGTGTCGACGACAATGGCTACAACTACCGCCAGACCCTCGTCGGCGTCGACGCCCTGTTGATGCTGTCGCGTAAGACCTTCCGTCCGTACCTGCTGGTCGGCGTCGGCGGCGAACGCGACCATGAGAGCAATCCGATCCGTAACGCGTCCGGCTGGTCGCCGTACTACCAGGCCGGCATCGGCTTCCAGGTCAGCATGAACGAACAGTGGTCGCTGCAGGCCGACCTGCGCGACGTGCGCGCCCACCTGCGCGACGACGACAAGTTCGGCTTCTCGCGCGCCAACACCAAGTACGCGACCGTCAGCCTGAACTACGCCTTCAACCCGCCGCCGCGCCCGGCCCCGCCGCCGGCACCGGCGCCGGCGCCCGCACCGGTCGTCGAGACCCCGCCGCCGGCTCCGCCCGCTCCGCCGCCGCCGCCGCCGGCCCGCTTCGAGAAGGTGACCCTGTCGGCCAGCGAACTGTTCGGCTTCGACAAGGCCACCCTCTCGATGCCGCAACCCAAGCTGGACGACATCGCCGCCGCGCTGCAGGCCGATCCGTCGATCACGGACGTGGACATCACCGGCTACACCGACCGCCTGGGCTCGAAGAAGTACAACCAGAAGCTGTCGGAACGCCGCGCCAACGCCGTGCGCGACTACCTGATCAGCAAGGGCGTCGACGGCAACCGCCTGAAAGCCTACGGCAAGGGCGAACAGAACCCGGTCGTCACCGACTGCCACCAGAAGAAGCGCAAGGAGCTGATCGAGTGCCTGGCGCCGAACCGCCGCGTGGAAGTGGAGCCGATCACGATCGAGCGTCGCGTGCAGTAATGGGACGATGCGGGGTTCGCGCCCCGCTGCTCCGGGCGTAGGCCCTCGAACGCGCCTTGACGGGCGCGTTCGTCCTTCTGGAGGTGACACGATGGCAGTACCCAACTGGATTCCGTTCTCCCGCCAGGTCGTCCATGTGATGCGCTGCGCCGTGACCGAATGGCTGAGCCACCGGGCGTCGAGCAAGGGCGCCGCCCTCGCCTTCTACACGCTGTTTTCGCTGGCGCCCATCCTCGTGCTCGTGATCGCGATCGCCGGCTTTTTCTACGGCACCGACGCCGCCCAGGGCCAGTTGCTGGACGAGCTGCGCGGGCTCGTCGGCAAACAGGGCGCGGCGACCATCCAGGCGATCCTGGCCGGCGCCCGCAACAGGGAAAGCGGCAAGCTGGCGACGATGATCGCCACGGGCCTGCTGCTCGTCGGCGCGACGAGCGCGTTCGCCGAACTCAAGGACAGCCTCGACGAAATCTGGGACGTCCCGCCACCGGCGGACGCCACCTGGTGGGATACCGTGCGTACCCGCCTGCTGTCGTTCGGGCTGATCCTCACGCTGGGCCTGCTGCTGATGTTCACGCTCGTCGTGTCGGCCGCGCTGTCCGTGCTGGAAAACTACCTCGGAGGCATGTGGCATTCGGCCACGATCGTCCTCGGCTGGGTGGCGTGGGCCGTCAGCTTCCTCGTCATCGCCGTGATGTTCGGCGCGATCTACAAATTGCTGCCTCGCGTGAAACTGTCGTGGCATGACGTGACCATCGGCGCGCTCGGCACGGCCATCATGTTCACCTTGGGCAAATACCTGATCGGCCTGTACATCGGCAACAGCGGCACGGCGAGCAGCTTCGGCGCGGCCGGCTCGCTGATTGCGCTGCTGCTGTGGGTGTATTACTCGGCGATGATCTTTTTCCTGGGCGCGGAATTCGCCCGCCAGTACGCGCTGCAGATGGGCAGCCTGAAGGACCAGGACGTCCCCGGCGCACCGAAGCCGTCGGCACGGCCGTCGCCCGTGCACTGAACGGCCGTCATTCGCCGAGCAATTCGGCGATGACTTCCATCCCCTCCACGCGCTCGGCCACGACCTTGATCACGACGACGACGGGCACGCCGAGCAGCAAGCCCCACATGCCCCACAGCCAGCCCCAGAACAGCAGGCTGACGAACACGGCGGCCGGATTCATCTTTGCGATCTTGCCCGTCATCCAGGTCGTGACGACCATGCCGACGAGGGTCGCGATCGCCAGCGACGCGCCCGCCACGAGGATCACCATGCGCAGCGATTCGAATTGCAGGAAGGCGACGAGGCCCGTGGCCGACGTGATGAGGAGCGGCCCGAAGTAAGGCATGATGTGCGCGACGCCCGCGAAGATGGCCCACGCGCCGGCGTTTTCCAGGCCGATGGCGCGCAGCGCCGCCCACATCAGCAGGGCCAGCAGCACGTTCGTGACGAGCAGCATGAACATATAGTTCTGGATGGACGTGTTGATGTCCTCGAGGATGTGCACCGTCACCTTTTTTTGCGTCAGCGACGGCCCCGTCAGCTTGACGAGCTTGCGCTTGAACGTGTCGCCCGCCAGCAGCAGGAAGAACACGAGAAACACGACCATCGTGGCCTGCGAGATGAAGCTGGCGAGCCCGACGGACCCGGCCAGCAGCCAGTCCACGACGCGGAAATTGCTGCCGCCGGGCGTCTGCGCGGCCGGCGTCGCGATGCGGCGTGGCGGCGGCGCCCGCTTCGTGCTGCCCGGATTGGCGGCGGCCTGCTCGAGCTCGGCCGCGGCGGCCTGCACCTGCTGGATCGTCGACGGCCCGTCGGAACCGTCCGTGAGGATCCGCGTGACCTTGTGGGTCAGCTTCGGCAGCTCGTCGACGATGTTCAGGAATTCGCCCTGCACCCGCTGCGCCGTCAACGCCATGCCGACGAGGATCAGGGCGGTGACGGCCGTGGCGCCGATGGCGCGCCTGATGTGCCAGCGTTCCAGCCAGCGCACGACGGGACTCAGGGTGTAGGCGATGAAGATGCCGAGCAGGAGCGGCACGAAGAAATTCTTGGCCCACTGCAGGCCGAAGATGAAAGCGACCGTCGCGATCACGCCCAGCGTGACGCCGCGCGCGTTGACGTGAACGGGAAGACGCAGATCGCCGTGGATGGCGCCGAGCTCGTCGCCCGTCGGCGCGCCGGTGGGATTCACGAGGCCGGCATCACGGGCCTCGTCCCCTTCCGCGGCCGCGGCGGCAACCGGAACGATGGGATCAGGTGCCTCGGATGTCGCGGGGCCGGATTGGGCGAGCTGCATGATACCTGCCTGGAAAACAGCCGGTCCCGGGCATCCGCCGGACGGCCTGCCGGCCGGCGGATGCCGCATGGCGCGGCGATCGAACAACCGTCGGGGCGGCCTTCACGCAGGCCGTCCCGATGGCCTTATTTTACGCGGATGTCGTTCTTGACCGACGCCACACCCTTCACGCCACGGGCCACGTCGGCGGCCTTCTCCGCGTCCTGCGGCTGGGCCACGAAGCCCGACAGCTGCACGTCGCCCTTGTAGGTCTCGACATTGATCTCGGTCGCCTTGAGGGTCGGCTCATTGAAGATCGCGGCCTTGACCTTCGCGGTGATGGCGGCGTCGTCGATGTATTCGCCCGTGCTTTCCTTGGTCGGGGTCGACGAGCAGCCGACGACGGTGAAGGCGACGGTGGCGGTGAAGATGGCGGTGGCGATGCGTTTGGTGACGTTCATGGTGAACTCCTCGTGAGTGGTGGTACTGGTTGTGCTCTTGCCGAGCGAAGTGCGGATGGCCCGCTTATTGGTCGAACTGCTTGCCGGACTATTTGCCGAACTCGGTCTTCGCGGCCGAGACGCATTGGTCCTTGGCGTTGCCGGCGAACGCGTCGCATTTCTCCAGCGCGACGCGGTACGCGGCGGCCGCCTTGTCCTCGCGCGCCTCGTTGCGCGCTTCGATGGTTTTCCGGTCGGCCTTCGCGTCCGCCTGCGCGGCGACGAGACGGGCCTTGGCCTGTTCCCGGCACACGTCCTTGTCGTTGCCCGTCAGCCCGTCGCAGCGCGCCTTGTCGAGGTCATAGTTGGCGTCGGCGATGCGCATGCGCGCCCGCGTGTAGGCCTTCAATGTGTCTTCGTACTTCGCCCGCGCTTCCTCCTCGGTACGCACGCGCGCCGCCTTCGCTTCGAGGACGCAGACGTCTTTCGGATTGCCCGTGATGGCGTCGCAGCGGGCGCGCGCCGTCTTGTACTGGGCCGCCGCCGCATCGCGCGCCTGCTGGTAAGCCAGCTTGGCTTCCGGCGTCGCCGCGCGGACATGTCCTGCGGCCCACAACAGGGCCGCGCCCAACAACAGGATGACGTGTGGTGTTCGCATCTCTTCTTCTCCTTGTCGCTACGCTTTTGACGCCTAGATGACGTTTTACTCTGCCGTAACGGCGATTTCTGTTCGCTGACGAACACAGGAAAAAAGATGATGAAGGCGCACGCACGCCCGGCCGCGTGGCGGGGAGGTGGGTGCGTCATCGCACAGACCCGTTACACATGACTGCGTAATCTGGCCCTACATTTTTGCCAGGAGAATAAGTCATGAAAGCTACTCGTACCCTTGCCGCGCTCGTCGCGGCCAGTGCGCTCCTCGGTGGCTGCGCCAGCCAGTCGTCCCAGCCTTCCTACGCCAACAACGGCTACAGCAACGGCTACAGCAACGGCTACGACAATACGGCATCGACGGGCTACGGCACGATCGAATCGATCCAGGTGACCAACGGCGAAGGCCGCACGAGCGGCGCCGGCGCGATCGTCGGCGGCCTCGTCGGCGCACTGGCGGGCAACCAGGTCGGCAGCGGTGGCGGCCGTACCGCGGCCACCGTCGCCGGCGGCGTGGCGGGCGCGGCCATCGGCAACCGCGTGGAAGCGAACCGCAATGGGGAAGCCCAGCAAATGTATTCAGTCAATGTCCGCCTCGACAATGGCGAATACCGCACCATCGTCCAGGACAATGTGTACGACCTGCGGGTGGGCAACCGCGTGCGCATCGTCGACGGTCGCGTGTACCGCTACTGAGCAGCGCGCGCCCGAAAAAAAGCCGGCCCGCGCCGGCTTTTTTTCTTGCTCCTAATGCGGTGCGCCTCACAAAAAAAGACGGCGTCCAATCGAAGATTGCGACGCCGCTCAAGCCCCACCATATTCCTGGAAGCTCGAAAAACCTGCTGCGCGTTGCATTTGCGGTCTGCGATGCTCGCTGTACTCCTCGTACAGCTGCGCTTCTCAACCGCAACTGCGGCCGCTCGCTTACGGTTTTTCGAGGTTCCCTCGTGCGTGCGCCAAGGCATCCGAAAATGCTCCAGTGCATCGATCGGCAGCGATTCACACGCGCGCCGACGCCTTGTCCCTAGTATGCCACTTGCTGCGCGCGTTTGCGCTGCAAATACCAACCGAGCGCGCCCAGGATGACGGCAATGCCCAGTGCCGGTTTGCCGAGCCGGCGCTTGCGGATGAACCCCAGCACGGTCAAGGCATACGGCGCGATCACGGAGATGCTCGTGCCGGTCGGCTTGAGCAGCGCGTCGGCCCGGGTGCGCAGCGCCCAGGTCGCGTGGTCGATGACGGAATGCAGCATCACTTCGGGACGCGCCCCGTGCCGGATCTGGGCGCGCGCGTGGGCGACGCCCGCGCGGTAGAACTCGCCGTCGCGCAGCAGCGCCCGCTTGCGTTCTTCGATCGTCTTGTCCATGGTCGAGATCCTTTCTGCTCACATGAGCATGTCGCGGTCGTTACGCAATTCCTTCATGGTTTCCGGGAACGCCAGCTTGCCCTGCTTGAGCATCGCGAGTCCCTTCATCACGAGGATCAGGGTGATCACGGCGAACACGACGAACATGACCAGCAGGATCTTCCATCCCATTTCTTCCCAGGCCAGGGCCACGATCGTGGCGGTGCCATAGGCCAGCGCGAACCACGTGGCCAGCACGGCCATCGCGAAGATGGCCACGAGTTCGATCACGTGGTTGCGCACTTCCGACAGCTCGAGCGCGGCGAGTTCCAAGCGCGACACCACGAGGCCGAACAGGTTTTTTGCCAGGCCCGTGATCCCACCCAAGAGGCCGGGGCTATGCACGACGGTTTCGTTGTTATCCATGGCTGCCCCCGACCGTGATTATTTGCGGCCCAGAATGACACCCAGCAGCAGGCCGACACCGGCCGCCATGGCCACGGTGCGCCACGGGTTGTCCTTCACATAGACATCGGCCGAATGCGCCAGTTCCTTGCCCTTGACCATGGCTTGATCCTGGTACTTGCCGGCCCTGCCCAGCGCCTGGTCGAGCAGTTCCATGCCCCGTTCGCGCAGTTCGTCGGCCTTGTTGCCCGTGAGGGAAGCGGCCGCGCTCAGCAGCGACTGTGCATCCCGGACGAGTGCCTTCATGTCGCCGGACGTGTCTTTCGCGGCGCCGTTGACGGACGATGCGCTGCCGTTGGCGCGGCTGATGGTATCTAGCATGATGTGCTCCTTGTTATCGGTGGGTCGGTAAAAGTTCAGGCCAGCAGGTCGCGCATGTCGTCGGCGTGCTCTTCCTCGACGGCCAGGATTTCGGTCAGCATGATCTTCGTCGTCGGATCGCTGTCGCCGATGGCCTGGATCATCTGGCGGTACGATTCGATCGCCACGCGCTCGGCGATCAGGTCGGCGCGGATCATGGCCTGCACGTCGTCCGAGTCGTCGTACTCCGCGTGACTGCGCTGGGTCAGCGTGGCCGGGTTGAAGTTCGGCGAGCCGTTCAGCTGCACGATGCGTTCGGCGATGCGGTCGGCGTGGTCCTGCTCCTGCTGCGCGTGCTCGAGGAATTCGGCCTTGATGTGGCCCGTGTTCGGCCCGCAGACCGTGTAGTAGTGGCGCTTGTAGCGCAGCACGCACAGCAGCTCCGTCGCGAGCGCCGCGTTGAGCATGGCGACGACGGCCTCGCGGTCGGCCGCGTAGCCGTCCGTCACGGCGCCGTCCTCGAGATTGGCGGCGGCGCGGCGGATCTCCGCGATGTCGAAGCCGTGCGCCAGGTTGGATGCGTTCTGTTCCATGAATCAGTCCTCGTTTCAGTGGGGTTCAAGCTTCAGCGCTGCGCCGCCCGCGGCGGGATCGTCGCGCCCGCGTTCGACAGCACGATCTCCACGCGGCGGTTCAGCTGGCGGTTGGCGGCCGTGTCGTTCGGTGCGACCGGGAAGGCTTCGCCATAGCCGCGCATGCCGACGCGCGCGCGCGGCACGCCGAGGCTGACCAGGGCCTGGGCCACGGACGCGGCGCGCCGCTCGGACAGGTCCCGGTTGTGGGCCGCGGAGCCCGTGCTGTCGGTAAATCCTTCGACCATCACCGTGCGGTCGGGGTTCTGCAACATGATCTCGGCCAGCTTGCGCACGTTCGCCATGCCGTTCGCGTTCAGTTCCGCGCGGTCGGTGGCGAACAGCACGTCGCCGATCGTCACGACCATGCCGCGGTCCGTCTTCTGCGCGTGCAGGTCGGCGAGCAGCGCTTCCAGGTGCGCCGCGCGGTCGGCCTGCTGGGCGGCCTGCTGCTGTGCCGCGGCGGCCTGGGCCTGCGCATCCTGCGCCTGGGCCTGCGCGTCGGCGGCTTGCGCCTGGGCGGCTTCGGCGTCGCGCTTGGCGCGGTCGGCCTCGGCCGTGCGGGCCTCCAGCTGCACGCGGTCGCGCTCGCGGCCCGCCTTGGCGATCTCGGCTTCGGCCGCCTTCGATTTCGCCATTTCCTGCGCGGTGGCGATGCGCTGCTTGGCGACGTAGGCGAGGCGGTCGATCGTGTCGAGGCTCTCGCGCTGGGCGGCGGCCTGGTTGGCGCGGTCGAGCGCGTCGCCGGCCTGCTTGAATTCGTTCGGCGCGTACGTCGCGACCTGCGGATTGTTGTTGGCCGCGACGAAATCGGCCCGCGCCTCATCCAGCGTGGGCGTCGTGGTCGGAACGGTGCTGCACGCGGCCAGCGCGAGGGCGCCGGCGAATACGATAGCTTTCAGGAAATTCGATGTCATGATCCTTCCTTTCTGCGGTCTGGCGCCTCCTTGTGGGTGGCGCGGTTCTTATCGTCGGATGAGGCGGCGATGCTGCCCTTTAATGCTGGTCGGAATTGGCGCGGTCCACTTCCTGGCGCAGCACGCGCAAGTCTTCGTTGAGCGCGTCGGCCGCGGCCGAGGCCTTGGCCGAATTGGCCTTGCTCTGCGCCAGCTTGGCGTCGGCCTGGGCCTGGATCGCGAGCTCGCGCGCCGTCTTGTAATCCTTCGCGGCCAGTGCCTGGTTGGCGCGCATCATCTTGTCGCGCGCGGCGTTGATCTCGGCCGGCGCCAGCTCGGGCGCACCGGCCGACACGGCGTTCTCGACGGCATTGTGCGAAACCGCGACGGCAGCCGTGGCCGGAGTCTTCTCCGGGCTGGCGCACGCGGCCAGCGAAAGTACTGCGGCGGCTGCGCCGACCCGCATCAGCAGGTTCATCGATTTCGTATCCATCTTGGGACTCCTGTTTTTGAATAGTGTTGGTAACGTTATAACCCTCCAGCCCGCCGAGATCGGTTCGCTGGCGCACATAGACGCCGCCCCGGGCCCTCTACGGCCGGGTCACGGTGCGGCACCGCACATTGACGTGCAGACCTTTACGATAACCTGCATTCAACCTAGGAGGAAGGCCATGACTGCCCAACAGCCCACGCACGGCGCGCACCTGCCGCGCCCGATGAAAATCACGCTCGGCATCGTCGGCGTGCTGGTCGCGATCCCCGTCATCGCCATCGTCATCCTGCTCACGTTCGACTGGAACCGCATCAAGCCCTGGCTCGACGACAAGGTCAGCGACGCCATCGAGCGCCCGTTCGCCATCCGCGGCAACCTCGCGGTGCATTGGGAACAGCCGTCGAAAAGCATACCGAAAGGCCAGCGCACGTGGCGCGACTACATCCCGTGGCCGCACCTGTACGCGGACGACGTCCACGTCGGCAACCCGGCCGGACTGCCCCAGCGCGACATGGCGAGCGTGCGCCGGTTCTCGTTCTCGCTCGATCCGTTCGGCCTGCTGACCCACACCATCCACGTGCCCGTGCTGCGCTTCGACGGCCCGCAGGCCGAACTGCTGCGCACGGACGCCACGCACTACAACTGGGTCTACAAGCCCGAGGAAAAGAAATCGAAGTGGACGCTCGACCTCGAGCGCGTCGTGCTGAACAAGGGCACGATCCGCGTCATCGACGCCGTCACCAAGGCCGACGTCACGGCCGACATCGACACGATCGCGAACGACCCGACCTATGGCATCGCCTGGACCTTGCGCGGCGAGTACAACGGCGCGCCCGTGGGCGGCGGCGGCAAGGCGGGCGCCGTGCTGTCGCTGCGCAACCAGGACGAGCCCTTCCCCGTCCAGGCCGACGTGCATTCGGCCAATACGCGCATCGCCGTCGAAGGAACGGTCACGCGTCCGGCCCACCTGGCCGGCATCGACCTCAAGCTCACCCTGGCGGCGCCGTCGATGGCGCGGCTGTACCCGTTCACGGGCGTGCTGCTGCCGGAAACGCCCGCGTTCTCGACCGACGGCCACCTGACGGGCCAGCTGGGCAAGGGAAACAGCCGCTGGGTCTACGACAAATTCAAGGGCAAGGTCGGCGAGTCCGACATCGCGGGGCACCTCGAATTCACGACGGGCAAGCCGCGCAACAAGCTGACCGGCAACGTCGTCTCGCACCAGCTGCGCTTTGCCGACCTCGGTCCGCTGATCGGCGCCGACTCCAACGCCAGCAAGCGGGCGCGCGGCGTCGCGGCGGTGCAGCCGGAAGGCAAGGCGCTCCCCGTCGAGAAATTCCATACGGAGCGCTGGAAGGTGCTGGACGCCGACGTGCGCTTCACGGCCGACCGCATCGTCAAGGACAAGGACCTGCCGATCAGCAAGCTGCAAAGCCACCTCGTGATGAACGACGGCGTGCTCACGCTGCAGCCTCTCGATTTCGCCATGGCCGGCGGCAACGTCAACTCGAACATCAAGCTCGACGGCAGCAACGCGAACGAGCCGATCAAGGCCACGGCCGACGTGAAGGCCCACGAGATCCATATCAAGGAATTGTTCCCGCAGATCGAAAAGATGCAGGCGACGGTCGGCTCGATCTACGGCGAGGCGAAGCTGACCGCGACGGGCGATTCCGTCGGCGCCATGCTGGCCAACTCGAACGGCGAAGTAAAAGGCCTCATCAGCCAGGGCGTCGTCAGCAAGCTGCTGCTGGAAGAAGCGGGGCTGAACGTCGGCAACGTCATCATCACGAAGCTGTTCGGCGACAAGCAAGTCCAGCTGAACTGCCTCGCCGCCGACCTCGGCGTGAAGGACGGCGTGGCGCAGACCCGCACCTTCGTGCTCGACACGGACGACGCGATCGTCGACATCAACGGCTGGGTCAATATGTCGACCGAGCGGCTGGACCTGCGCATCAAGCCGGAAACGAAGGGGCTGCGCATCTTTACGTTGCGCACGCCGTTCTACGTGCGCGGCACGTTCAAGCATCCGGACCTGTCGCTCGACAAGAAAGTGCTGGCGCTGAAAGGCGGCGCGGCGGCCGCGCTGGCCGTGATCGCGGCACCGGCCGCGGCCCTGCTGCCGCTGATCAACACCGGCCCCGGCAAGGACAGCCCGTGCAACGCCCTGCTGGCCCAGGCGGGCGCGAAACCGGTGGCGCCGCCGCCGGGCAAAAGCGCAAAGCGCTGAGGCCGGCACAGTGTTATTTGTCGTACAGAGCGCTATGCGATCGACATGTAATCTGAAGTCATGGTAAGGCCGGTGGCGTTCCCGGACGAGATCGACGCCGACACAGCGTGAGGGGCGTGAGACCGGTCTGACATGAGCGGCGCCTCGAGTAAGCAACCCACCTAAGGAGATCATCATGAAAACCATCAAGCAGATCATCGTGACCGCATCGCTGGCAACCGTGGCCCTGGGCCTCTCCGGCTGCGCCGGCATGTCGACGCAAGACCGTAACACCGCCATCGGCGCCGGCGCCGGCGCCGTGCTCGGCGGCGCGCTGACGGGCGGCAGCGCGGCCGGCACGGTCGGCGGCGCTGCCGTGGGCGGCGTGATCGGCAACCAGGTCAAGTCGACGCACTGAGCGCGCTTGGCTCGCATCAACGACGCCCCGCATGCCGGGGCGTTTTTTCGGCGTCCGCGACCTGCGCGTCAGACGAGCTCCGGCGCCCCCACGCCCGCCCCGGCCTCGCGCACGATCTCGTAGCAGGTGCACGCCGCGGCGGCCAGGCCTTCCGGATCGAGTATCTCGATATTGCCCCGGCTGTAGTTGATGAGCCCCTGCTGCTGCAACGCGCTGGCGGCCTTGGTGACGCCCACGCGGCGCACGCCCAGCGCGTGGGCGAGGAATTCGTGGGTCAGGTGGAATTTTTCGGATTGCAGGCGGTCGCGCGTGATGAGCAGCGAGCGCGCCAGCCGCGCTTCCAGCACGTGGTAGCGGCTGCACACGGCGATCTGGATGGCCTGGGCCAGCAGCGAATCGGTATAGCGGTACAGCACGCGCTGCAGCGCCGGATTGCGGGCGAATTCGGCGCGCAGGCGGTCGGCCTCGATGCGGCTCGCGCTGCCGGCACGCTGGACGACGGCACGCACCTGGGTCGTGTCATGGCCGAGGGCCACGGTGGCGCCGAGCATGCCTTCGCGCCCGATCAGGCCGACTTCGAGCGTCATGCGGCCTTCGGCCACGGCCATGAGGGAGATCAGGCAATCGTGCGGAAAATAGATGTGGCGGAGGGTGTCGCCGGGTTCGCACAGGACCGCGCCGACGTCCACCCTGACCTGGTCGAGCGCCGGCAGCATCCGGGCCAGTTCCTGCGGCGGCAGCGCGGCCAGCAGCAGGTTGGCGTTGTGCTCGGCGACCAGGGGTGGAGCGGCTGAATTCATCGGACCCTCGCGGTTGGACTTCATCGGTTCACACGGTGGCTGAGGTTCGAAAACGAAACAGCGGTATTTACACCGTCCGGAAACATTTGCAAACAACTTTCGGTCAGCCTAACGGCCACGCCAGGGCAAGTATGTACGGTGACGCACGGAACGTGGTGTTGTTGCCAGGGACAATGGAAACGTACCGGACTCAGGGGCTTGCGGCCCCGCAGCGTCCCCACAGACACCGGAAAGGATAGCCATGGACACCCATCCCAACCCGCCCGCACGGGCCAGGCAACACCCCCTCCTGATCGTCGCCGCCATCGCGGTGATCCTGTTCTGCGCCATCGGCACGGCGGCCATCATGGGCTGGCTGCCGTCGTCGACCGGCGGCAACCGCGGCCACTTGAGCGACGCCGACCGCGCCGCCCTGTCGGCCGGCCTGCAACAGCCGGGCCAGCCGGGCTACGCGGCAGCGCCCGCGCCGCTCGCGAGCCAGCCGCAGCCGGCGCCGGGCGTTGCCCAGCCGTATACGGCGCCGGGCGCCGCGTACGGCGCCAGCGGCAGCCAGGGCTCCACCGCGTCCGGCTACGCCCCTGCCCCGCAGTACGCGCCGGCCGAACCGGTGCCGGCGCACAGGTCGCATCAATCGACCCGGGTCGCGTCGAACGACACGCACAGCAACTGGTGCGGCAATTGCGGCAACATCGAATCGATCCGCCAGATCAAGACGCGCGCCCAGGGCAGCGGCGTGGGCGCGGCCGGCGGCGCCATCCTCGGCGGCCTGCTCGGCAACCAGCTGGGCGGCGGCCACGGGCGGCAACTGGCCACCGTCGCGGGCGCGGTGGGCGGCGCCGTCGTCGGCAACCAGGTCGAGGGCAATATGAAGGCCGACGTCAGCTACGAGATCCGCGTCCGCCTGGACGACGGCAGCCTGCGCACCTTCCACCAGCACAGCGTGCCGCCGTGGCGCACGGGCGACCGCGTGCGCATCGTCAAGGGCGCGCTGCATTCCGCCTGAATCGCAATGCGTTTGTAACGAGACCGGGGCCGCAGCCCCGGTTTTGTTTTGCGCCGCCGCGTGCTATGTTGAATACGGGCGCGGCCGCGCTTCGTTCCCATGCGCAAAGCATGAATGTCATGCTGCGCGCATCGCGCCGCACCTTGTACGATCGCTCACTAAGTTTTCTTTTTCGCAATGTGCGCCAGCGCACGGAGCAGTTTGCCTGCGCACATAAGAATCGGCTTCATACGGCAGAGAACACTCAAGCGAAAGGACGCAAGATGAACAGCCTGGCATGGATCGGCATCATTCTTTGGGGACTTCTGCTGACGGGCTTCGGCCTGGCCAGCGCGGGCGCGGCGCCGCAGGGGGCGGACATGGCGGCCCAGGACGTGTTTTTCCTGATCACGGGCGGGCTGTTGACGTGCCTGATCGGCTTTCTGGGCCTGGTCGGCTTCATGGGGTGGATCCCGGGCCTGCACAAGGAACAAAAAGGCGCGACGTAATGCGCCGTAGAGATGCGCGCTAATGTACGGCATCGTACGGAGTGCAGGGCTTGTTGGTTCGATACTGGAAACGCGGCGCCCCGATTGCCGTCAACCATGAGGACACTATCATGCTCTACACAATTGCCGTCATACTCATCATTCTGTGGCTGCTCGGTCTGGTAACCTCCTACACCGTCGGCGGGTTCATCCATATCCTGCTCGTCGTCGCCGTGATCATGATCCTGGTCCGCCTGATCAGTGGCCGAGGCATATAGCATCATCACCGAGGCACGCACCGGCGTGCCGATCCGCAGTCTTCCGCGGACCTGACCGATCCGTTTCGCGGTCGTGCCCACTGCCACGGGTGCGACTACGAAACGGATATTTTTTGAAGGAGTCCACCATGAAAACAACCCTGATCCGTTCGACCCTGTGCGCCACCGCCTTCGCCGTGGCCGCCACCGGCTGCGCCGACATGAACCAGACCCAGCGCGGCACCGCCACCGGCGCCGGCATCGGCGCGGGCCTGGGCGCAATCCTCGGCGCGTCGACGGGCGGCGGCGGTTCCGGCCGGGCCACGCGCGGCGCGATCCTGGGCGCGGCGGCGGGCGCCGTCGCCGGCAACGTCTGGTCGCGCCACATGGAACAGCAGCGCCAGGCGATGGAACAGGCCACGCGCGGCACGGGCGTCCAGGTGTCGCAGACGGCCGACAACCGCCTCAAGCTCGAGATCCCGAGCGACGTCTCGTTCGACACCAACCGCTCCGACATCAAGCCGAATTTCCGCCCCATCCTCGACCGCTTCGCCCAGACGCTGAACGAGAATCCGGCCACCAACGTGACGATCATCGGCCACACGGACAACACCGGCGGCGACGCGATCAACCAGCCGCTGTCGCTGGACCGCGCCGCCCACACGCGCGACTACCTGGCGGCGCGCGGCGTGAATCCGGCCCGCATCACGGTCGAAGGCCGCGCCGCGCGCGAGCCGATCGCCTCCAACGACGACCCGGCGGGCCGCGCGCGCAACCGCCGCGTCGAGATCTTCGTCAGCGAACCGGCCCGCCAGGGCTGAGTAGCCGGGCGCGCGGGCGCGCGCCGGCGTGGGCGACGCACGGTGTATCCTCGGACAAGGCCAACCACAGGAGATGCCATGTCCAGCGACACCGTGCGCATCGTCCGCGAGGAAATCCTCTCGGACCACTTTCTGCCCCTGAAAAACGTCACCTATGCGCAGCGCCGCCATGACGGCGACCTGCAGGTTCAATCGCACGAGGTCTACGACAACGCGGACGGCGCCGCCGTGCTGCTGTACAACCGCGCGCACCGCTCCGTCGTGCTGACCCGCCAGTTCCGCGTCGGCGCCCGGCTCGCGGGCCACGACGGCTTCCTGCTCGAAGCGGCGGCCGGCATGCTGGACGGCACCGATCCGGCCACGCGCGCGCTGGCCGAGGCGCGCGAGGAAACCGGCTACGACGTCGACCGCGTGCAGAGCGCGCTGCAACTGTACGTCAGCCCGGCCTCGACGACGGAACGCGTCCATTTGTTCGTCGCGGAGTATGATCATGAACGGCGCTGCGGCGACGGCGGCGGCAAGCGCGAGGAAGGCGAAGACATCGAGGTCGTGGAACTGGATTTCGACGACGCCCTCGCCATGATCGAAACGGGCGACATCGTCGACGCCAAGACCGTGCTGCTGCTGATGCACCTGGAGCGCAAGGTGCTGGGGCGGCACGGCGAGGCATCGTGATTCGCCTTCGCTTTCGCCTTTGCCGGTCCGCCGCGACCCTGCTTGAAAAGGAAACCATCACGATGAACAAGACCGTTGCCCGCCTCGTCCTGCTCGCCTGCGCCTGCGCGGCGCTCCCGGCCGGCGCCCAGACCATGAAACCCGGCCTGTGGTCGCTGTCGAACAGCATGACGTCCAGCGATCCGCAAGTCGCGCTAGCGATGTCCGCCATGCAGCAGCAGATGGCGAACATGTCGCCCGAGCAGCGCCAGCAGATGCAGAAGATCATGCAGCAGAACGGCATGCAGCTCGACATCGGCGCGGGCGGCGCGCTGCAGACCAAGTTGTGCATGACGCGCGCCATGGCCGAGCGCAAGGAATTCCCGGTCCAGCAAGGCGATTGCAAGCAGACGTTCACCCAGCAATCGCCCACCCGCGGCCACATCGCCTTCACCTGCACGAAGCCGAAAGTGAGCGGCGAAGGCGAGGTGACGGCGGACAGCGACACGAGCTACCGCGCCCACATGAAGCTCCGGAGCGACGAACAGGGTCGCAACCAGGTCGTGGACATGAACGTGACCGGCAAGTGGCTGTCGGCCGACTGCGGCAACATCCGCCCCATCCCCACCCCGCCCGCCAAATAAGCGCACGACGCAGCGACATGCCAAGCCGCCCCCGTCTTTTGCAAATTCGGGGTCAGAGCATAAGTTCGGGGTCAGAGCACATTTCGGATCAATGTCCCGTCGGGAAGTCTAGCGACGCCGCTAGCCTAGGCCGCCGGCGATGGCGCCAAATAATCGACGCGCGCGGCCGAAAACGCGGCCCGCTGGCGGGCAACTCTTACTCTGCGAACCTTGCGCGCAAAATTGCTCTGACCCCGAATTTCGCGAAAAATGTGCTCTGACCCCGAATTGCGGTCAGGTCGTTTCGGTGTAGGCGAGATACAGGTCGCGGGCCTGGCGCGCCACCGGGCCGGCGGGCAGTTCGCGCGATTCGTAGCGGGTGCACGGCGTGACCTTGCCGTAGTTGCCGGTACTGAAGATTTCGCGGGCCGTGTCCAGCTCTTCCGGCTTGACCGTGCGCTCGCCGACCTTCACGCCTGCCCCGGCCAGCAGCGCGATCACGCGGGCGCGGGTGATGCCGGCCAGGAAGGTGCCGTTCAGTGCCGGCGTGACGACCTCGCCGTCGGCCGTCACGAGGAACAGGTTCGACGTCGCGAACTCGGCCACATTGCCGGCCGCGTCCAGCAGGACGGCGTTGTCGAAGCCGTGCGCCTTCGCGTCGCGCAGCGCGCGGGCCGTGTTGGCGTACAGGGCCGAGGCCTTGGCGTCCGTCGGCGCCATCGTCGGTTCCGGCCGGCGCAGCGGCGACAGGCAGGCCGAGAAGCCGGAAAACGGCGGCAGCGGCGCGTCGAACAGCGTCAGCGCGAAGGCTGCCGCTTCCGGCGTGGGGATGAGGAAACCTTCGGACGCGAACACGAGCGGACGGACGTACAGCTCGGCATCCGCGGGAAAGCGCGCGACGCCTTCGCGCACGAGCGCTTCCATCTCGTCCACGCTCAACGGACACGTGAGACCCACCTTCTCGGCCGACGCGATCACGCGCTCCAGGTGCGGGCGCAGGTCCGGCAAATGGCCGCGCAGCGCACGGGCACCGTCGAATACGGACGAGCCCAGCCACACGCTGTGGTCCATCGCGCCGAACAGCGGCGTATTTCCTTCAGCCCATTGCCCGTTGAAGTAAGTCAGGTACATAGTCTCCCCCACTGATGACGTCGAGCATCAAGTGTAACGCAGCCACGTCCGCTCGGTTCGTCAGCGTACAGTGGCGCGGGGTGTCCACGCGTACACTGACGTTGCCATGCTCTCGATACTCGAACGCCTCGATCCTGACAGCGACCGCATCGACCTCATCGTCGACCTGGTCGACCGCCTGCGTCCGCGCCGCGCGCGCGATCACGGCGATGCGATCGCCCAGGTGCGCGCGCTGACGCAGCTCCTGCAGGGTCATCCCGACCGGGCCGCGGCGCTGCGCCGCTACGTGACCAGGCTGCTGGAGACGCGCCGCCACACGAGCCTGTACTCGGACGTCGGCATCCTGTCGAACGACGGCTTTTTCACGGAGCTGAAGAAACGCATCGCCTACCGCTTCCTGCCGCCCGCGCTCGACGAGCGGTACCTGTCGGATACCCTCGACAAGGTCCTGTGCCGCGACGACGATTACCAGTGGATCCGCGCGGTGCCGAACGCCGACTGGCTCGCGTTGTTCGACGTCGTCGCCAACGCGGCACCGCCCGATGACGACACGGACGAATCCTCCCGCGCGCGCAAGGTCGTGCTGGCCGGCCTGCTCGACGCGGTCCGGACCCTGTCCTGCCGCGTCTGCGCGCTGGGCCTGGAACCGCGCCTGATCCACGCGCACATGGAGATCGAGGAAGTCGACTCGCCCTTCCTCATGCAGAACATCGAGGCGAACAAATACCTCGACGACTACGGCCGCCTGACGGCCGGCGAGATCGACACGATGGAAGACGCGCGCCACCTGCTCGTCATGCTCGACCAGTGCGAAGAGGTCGTCCTGAAAGTCCGCAACAAGGCGCTCGCGTCGGGCACGAGCGTCGCGCTGACCTATCTGCTCGTCGCGCTGACGCAAAGCATCGACCGCCTGCGCAAGCTCCTGTTCCTCGTCGACACGAGCGGAGAGCTGCCGGCCGCGCCCACCGTGGACGTGGCAGCGCTCGCGAACGAGGCGACACCACCGGCCGCCCCGCCGACGAGCCTGCGGCGCGCGGCCGCCGTCGACCTCGCGCAGGAACTGGCCGAGGCGCACAACACGAAGTACGAGGTGCGCGGCCTGGTGCGCGACAACATCGACCTGCTGGCCCGCAACGTGACGGAAAACGCGAGCCGCACGGGCGAGCACTACATCGCCGAACGGCGCGCCGACCTGCGCGGCATGTTCGCATCGTCGGCCGGGGCCGGCGTCGTCATCGGCTTCATGGCGCTGGTCAAGATCGTGATCTCGTACCTGAATCGCGCCCCGCTGATCGAAGCGCTGTTCTACAGCATCAATTACGCGGCCGGCTTCATGCTCGTGCACGTGCTGCACTTCACGATCGCCACCAAGCAGCCCGCGATGACGGCCGCCCGCATCGCCGCCGCCCTGCACGAGACGGCGCAGCGCGGCGGCGGACGGGGAAGCGGCCGGCGCCAGGTCGACGTCGACAGCATGGCGGCCCTCGTGAACAAGGTGTTCCGCACGCAGATCGTCGCCGTGCTGGGCAATCTCGTCACGGTGCTCCCCGCCGCCTGGGGCCTCGCCGTCGCGTGGCACGCGATCTTCGGCAAGCACCTCGTGAATCCGGCGAAGGCCGGACACCTGATCGCGGACAGCCATCCCTGGCACTCGCTCGCCCTGCTGCACGCGGCCATCGCCGGTGTGTGGCTGTTCGTGTCCGGCCTCGTGTCCGGTTACTACGACAACAAGGCGTTGTACACGCGGATGGCCCGGCGGGTCGAGCAATTGCGCTGGCTGCGCCGCCTGCTGGGCGTGGAACGGCGCGCCCGCTTCGCGCGCTATGTCGAGGACAACCTGGGCGGGCTGATGGGCAACTTCGTGTTCGGCGTCCTGATGGGCACGACGGCCACCGCCGGCTTCCTCCTCGGCCTGCCGCTCGACGTGCGCCACGTGACCTTTTCGGCCGCCCACTTCGCCATCGGCTACGTGGGACTCGGCCAGCGGCTCGACGCGCAGACGATCGCCGTCACCTTCCTCGGCATCGCCCTGATCGGCATGGTCAATTTGCTGGTGAGCTTCGGCTTCGCGCTGTGGGTGGCGCTCCGGGCGCGCAAGGTGCGCTTCCACCACGGCCTGCGCCTGCTGCACGCGCTGGGCCGGCGGCTGCGCGCGGCGCCGCTCGATTTCTTCATCGGGCCGCGCGACCTCGACCAGGCAGCACCGGTCAACCCGCGAGGATGCCCATGAAGTCGCCGCTCGCCCTCCTACGGCGCCTTCCGCCGTTCGCCTGGATGCTGGCGCTGTTCTTCTGCTGCGGCGTCGTCGCGTGCAAATCGCTGCCGGACGTCGATCCGCAGATGCCCGCGAAGGCCACGCCCACCATCGAGACGACGAAGGGCACGCTGCCGCCGAAGAAGGCGTCCGCCCTCGTCGCGCGGCGCTGGGCCAATGCGAGCAGCAACCTCAAGGCGCTGGCGACGTTGGAGGAACAGGCGACGGGCGTCCCGCTCATCGCCGGCAACAAGGTCAAGCTGCTGTTCGACGGCCCGGCGACGATGCGCGAGATGATGGCCGCCGCGCGCGTCGCCACCAGTTCCATCAACCTGGAAACCTATATCTTCGATTCGGACAAGGTGGGCAACGAGTTCGCCGACCTGCTGATCGACAAGCAGCGCCAGGGCGTGGCCGTGAACGTGATGGTCGACGCCGTGGGCGCCATCGGCACGCCGGCCGCCTTCTTCGATCGCATGCGCCAGGCCGGCATCCGCGTGCTGATCTTCAATCCGGTGAACCCGGCCAAGGCGCACGGCAATTGGGAACTGAACAACCGCAACCACCGCAAGCTGATGGTCGTCGACGGCAAGGTGGCCTTCACGGGCGGCATCAACATCAGCAGCACGTATGCGAACAGTTCGCTGTTCCGCTCGCGCCACAAGCCGGACCAGGTCGACGGCGACAAGGTCGGCTGGCGCGACACCCACGTCAAGATCGAAGGCCCGGCCGTTGCGCCGCTGCAGTGGTCGTTCATCAACCTGTGGGTCCGGCAGGAAGGCGGCGAGCTGCCGCCGGCCGAGTATTTCCCGACGCTCACGCCCGTCGGCGACAAGATCATCCGCGTGCTCGCGTCCGACCCGGACCGCGCGTCCGACATCTACAAGGCGCTCGTCGTCGCGATCAACGAGGCGAAGAGGTCGATCCACATCACGTGCGCCTACTTCGTGCCGGACCAGCAGATCGTCGACTCCTTGACCTCGGCCGCCAGGCGCGGCGTGGACGTGAAACTCGTGCTGCCGGGCGTGTCGGACCACAGCCTGATCCGCTACGCCGGCCAGGCCTTCTACGACCAGTTGCTGGCCGGCGGCGTGCGCATCTTCGAACTGCAGATCGCCGTGCTGCACGCCAAGACGGCGGTGATCGACGGCGGCTGGTCGACGATCGGCTCCGCCAACATCGACCGGCGCAGCTTCATCCACAACTACGAGCTGAACGTGGTCGTGATGGACCCGGCGTTCGGCGCCTCGATGGAGAGCGCGTTCAACGAAGATTTGCGCGACTCGAAAGAAGTGACGTTGGAACGGTGGCAGCACCGGCCATGGTCGGACCGGATCAAGGAGTGGGTGGCGCGGCTGGGCGAGTACTGGATCTGAGCGCGCGACGACGCGGCGCGGTCAGAGCCCCGCCGCCAGCATCCCATCCGCCGCCTCGGTCCAGATGTTCCCGCTGCGCATGAATTTCTCCGTGGCGAGCAGCTGGAACCGGTCGTGCACGCTGTCCCAGCCGTAACGGTCGACTTCGATGCGGATCGGCTCGATGCGCAGCACGTTGAACGAATTGACCTCGCCCCGCCCGCGGGTGGACGTCGCCGTGCCGGCCTGCACGACCAGCGCCGCGTATTCGCTGATCTTGTAGCGCGCCTGCGTATTGCCCGCGTGGCTCATGTGCAGGTGGCCCGCCATCAGCAGGTCGACGCCCAGTTCCGCGAACACGTCCATCGCCATGTGCGCGCGGTCGACGAGTTCGTCCTCTTCCGCGCCCTTGGGCAAGTCGAACGGATGGTGCGTGACGACGACGCGCGTGACGCCGGGGGCCAGGCCGGACAGGGTCGCGCGGATCTTCTCGACCTGCTCGCGGTTCACACGGCCATCCTTGAACGTGAGCGAGCGCGCCGTGTTCACCCCGAGCACGGCGATCTCGTCGTCGATGTAGACGGGGTCGAGATCGTCCGTGATGTAGCGCTTGTAGCGGTCGAGCGGCAGCACGAACCGGCGGAACACGTTGTACAGCGAGATGTCGTGGTTGCCCGGCACGATGATCTGCGGGCCGGGCAAGGTGTCGAGCCAGGTCTTCGCCTCTTCGAACTGCTCGCTCTTGGCGCGCTGGGTCAGGTCGCCCGAGACGACGACGACGTCGGGCGCGAGCTGGTGGACCAGGTCGCGCAGCGGGTCGAGCAGCAGCGGATCGACGCGGCCGAAATGCAGGTCGGACAGGTGGACGAGTGTACGCATGGCTTTCCCTTTCCCTCAGCTGTGATTGGCACCATTCTGCCCCGGCGGCACGAGCACCGTCAGTGCGCCAGGCCGCATCCGGTAGCGCAGCGGCGGACGCATCGTCGTCACCTCGCCGTCCGTCGCCACCAGCAGGCGCCGGCGATGCGTGTCGATGTCGAATCCGGGCGCCGTCAGCACGTCGAAGTCGCGCTCCTCGCCGAGGCGGCCGAACAAGGCGTCGACGGCGAAGCGCAGCAGGCCCAGGCGCGTCGGACTCTGGGCCACGTACAGGCTCAGCACGCCCTCGTCGAGGCGCGCCCGTTCGCCGATGGACAGGCCCTGCATCGTGTAGGCATTATTGCCGATGAAGACGAACGGCGTACGGCGCGCGAGACGCGCGCCGTTCACGTCCAGGCGCATCGACAGGAACGGATAGCGGCGTAGCGCGGCCAGCGCCGCCCAGGCCGCCGCGAGCCACTTGCCGCGGCCGAGGCGGCGCTGCTGCTTTTCGCGGTCGCGCACGATGTCCGGATACAGGCCGAGACTCGAATTGTTCAGGAAGATGCGGCCGTTGACCTCGCCCACGTCGACCCGCACCGGCCGGCCCGTCGCCAGGTTGCGCACGGCCGCGGCGACGTCGAGCGGGACGCCGAGGTCCTTGGCGAAGTGATTCAGCGTCCCGAGCGGCAGCACGCCGAACGGCACGCCGCTGTCGACCAGCACCGACGCCACGGCATTGATCGTGCCGTCGCCGCCGCCGGCCGCCACGAGGCGCGCGCCCTGCTCCAGCGCGCGGCGCGCCGCGGCGATCATCTGCGCGCCGCCGTCTGCCCGCACCAGTTCCGCGTCGAGGCCTGCGTCGGTTAGTTGCGTTCTCAAGGCATCGCACGCGGCCTCGTCGTGCCCCGTACCGGCCCCCGCGTTGACGATCACGGTCACGGGTTTCATCGCAAGTCCTCTGCGGCGTCCGCGCGCCGGGCGCGCTCGCTCCACGACGTTTCTCCGCGCGCCAGCCGGCGCCGGTGCAGGGTGGAAACGGCCGTGATGCAGATCGCCAGCCACGCCGCCCCTTCCGCCGCCGCGGCCAGCACGTCGGACAGGTAATGCACGCCCAGATACATGCGCGACAGCGCCACCAGCATCACCATCGCGACGGTCCCCAGCACGATGGTCACGCGCGCGCGCCACGCGCGGACGCGGCGCACGAGGTAGCACGCGAGCAGCCCGTAGAACACGGTGGCCGCGGCCGTGTGCCCGCTGGGAAAACTATAGGTGAGCAAGTTCATCAGCGGATCGTCGAAGCTGGGACGGGCGCGCCGGAACACGTGCTTCAGCGCGACGTTCAGCAGCATGCCGCCCGGCACGGCGGTGAGGCAGACGATCAACCAGTAATGCGCGCGCCGGCGCAGGAACCACAGCGCCAGCAGCGCGCTCATGACGGACGAGCCCGCGATGCCGTTCCAGTGCGTGACGAACAGCATGGCGCGCGTGAACCCGGGCGTGGCGCGGGCGTGGAACCAGTGGGCCAGGCGGACGTCGACGAGCGTGATCGTGTCGCCCGTCACGACGTCCTCGGCGATCGCGCCGAAGAGCCACGCCGCCAGCAGGATCAGCGCGACGCCGGCGGTGAGGTGCAGCCCCATCTCCCCTTCGGGCGACAGGCGGGCGGCGAGGAAGCGGCGCAGGCGCGCGGAAGCGGTAGTCAACATGCCGCTCCAGATGGGGCGTATTGGCGAAAAAACCACACAAATATGCAATGACTGTTTTTTTGTACAGTAACTGTGGATTTGTACAGTAGTTGTGCTATTCTGTACTCACTCGAGCAAGACAAACACTTCACGACAACGCAACCTAGCAACCTAAACGATAAAGGGATCGTCATGACTACTCTGAACAGCTCCTTCGGCCTCGAATACGCACCGACGCCATTTCTGCTGCGCTTTGGTCGCCGCGAGGTTCTTGTGACGCGCGACTTCCGCAAGCGCTTCTACCCGGTCAATCCGATCATCGAGTGCGACACCGGCGTCGAGCCGGGCCATGTGGAGGTGCTGCTGCTGCGCCGCTGGCTGCTGATCCTGTCCAAGGCGCACTGAACGCGCAAGCATCCCCGTTTCACCCTCTGTCTTCCGCCTTCGATGTGAGCGATGCTATCAGCGAACGCGGCCTTATCGCGCACGGCTGGCGGCGGCGCTGACCGCCGCCAGCCGTGACTGTCGGCCCGTCTCATACGCACCAAATGGCGGGTGCCGCGCCATCCGCCCCGTCTTGCAAAAAATGACTTGAATTCTCCCGTGCGAGCACGATTGTCATGTTCAGCAATCATATGCGCTACGCAGTCGCTGAACCCGCCGTCCGGATCCGCATGCCGCGCACCGCGGCGGCCTTCTCCACCACGATGAAGGAGTCATTATGGCAGTGCAATTACGCAAGATTAATGAGCAGGTGATGGTCATCACCGGCGCCACGAGCGGCATCGGCCTCACGACGGCGCGCATGGCCGCCGAGCAATGTGCCAAGCTGGTCCTCGCGGCACGCAGCGCCGACGCGCTCGACCAGCTGGCGAGCGAGCTGCGCCGCACCGGCACGCAGGTCGCGACGGTCGTCGCCGACGTCGGCAACCCGGCCGACGTGGAACGCATCGGCCACGCGGCAATGGAGCGCTTCGGCCGCATCGACACCTGGGTCAACAACGCCGGCATCTCGATCTTCGGCCGCAACGAAGAGGTGTCCCTCGACGACATGCAGCGCCTGTTCGACACCAATTACTGGGGCGTCGTGCATGGCTCGCTGGAAGCCGTCAAGCACATGAAAGCGCGCGGCGGCGGCGCCATCATCAACCTGGGCAGCGAATTGTCCGACCATTCGATGCCCCTGCAAGGCATCTACGCCGCGTCGAAGCACGCCGTGAAGGCGTTCACGGATTCGCTGCGCGTCGAGCTGGACAAGGAGAAGGCGCCGATCGCCGTCACGCTCGTCAAGCCGGCCGCCGTCGACACGATGTACGTCGCGCACGCGAAGAATTACCTGGACAAGGAGCCGACCCTGCCGCCGCCGGTCTACGCGCCGGACCTCGTCGCGAAGGCGATCCTGTACGCGGCCCAGCACCGCAAGCGCGACGTGTTCGTCGGCGGCACGGCCAAGGCGCTGTCGGCCGGCAGCTTCGCGATGCCGGCCGTGCTCGACCGCTATATGCGCGCGACCATGTTCAAGCAGCAGCAAACAGCCATCCCGACCGCACCGAACCGCCGCGACGCCCTGCACGCCCCGAACCCGCAGCAAGAACTGCGCGAACGCCAGGGCATCTCCGAGCACGTGATCGAGACGTGTCCGTACACGGCGCTGTCGCTGCGCAAGGGCAAGGTGATGGGCGCGTTGCTGGGTGCCGGCGCGCTGTTCGCCGCCTGGAAGCTGGCGGGCCGCCCGGCCGCGCGCACGTGGTCCGCGCACCGCCTGCGCCACGCACTGTGAACCCCTGTCACGGATAGCCAAGGAGGCATCATGTCCATCAAGCTGAAAAAACTGAATGAACAAGTGATGGTGATCACGGGCGCGACGAGCGGCATCGGCCTCGCCACGGCCCGCATGGCGGCCGACGGCGGCGCCCACCTGGTGCTGGCGGCGCGCGACGGCGACGCCCTCGACACGCTCGCGCTCGAGCTGCGCCAGCGCGGCGCGGACGTCGCGACCGTCGCGGCGGACGTCGGCAACCCGGCCGACGTGGCGCACATCGGCCAGGTCGCGATGGAACGCTTCGGCCGCGTCGACACCTGGGTCAACAACGCGGGCATCAGCGTGTACGGCAAGAACGAGGCCGTCGCGCTGGAAGACATGCGCAAGGTCATGCAGACGAATTTCTGGGGCGTCGTGCACGGCTCGCTGGAAGCCGTCAAGCTGATGAAGGGACGCGGCGGCGGCGCCATCGTCAACCTCGGCAGCGAAGTGTCGGACCGCTCGGTGCCGCTGCAGGGCACGTATTCCGCGTCCAAGCACGCGATCAAGGCGTTCACGGAATCGCTGCGCATGGAACTGCACAAGGAAGACGCGGGCATCTCGCTCACGGTGGTCAAGCCGTCCGCGATCGCGACGCCGTTTCCGAACCACGCCAAGAGCTATATGGAGCACGAGCCCGACCTGCCCGCGCCGAACTACGCGCCGGAACTGGTGGCGCAGGCCATCGTGCACGCGGCCCAGGTGCCGGAGCGCGACCTGTACGTGGGCAGCCACGCGAAGCTGACGTCGATGGCGGGTTACCTGATGCCGCGCGCGGTCGACCGCTTCATGACGCGCACCATGTTCGGCCGGCAGCAATCGGACCAGCCGAACTCGAGCGTCCGCCGCGACGCCCTGCACACGCCGGATGCCGCCTACGAACTACGCCAGCGCAACGACAGCGACCACCGCGTCGTCGAGCGGAGTCCGTACACGGCGTTCGAGATGCGCTCGGTGCCGGCCAAGACCATGCTGCTGGGCGGCGCGCTGCTGGCGGCGTGGGCGTTGACGCGCAGGCCGTGGGAGCGGCGCGTGTGGCACGCGTGACGATGATCGCGCCACCCGCGTCGCCGTGATGCGTGCGTTTGGCGGGCACGGGGTGCCCGCCCTACGGCAGACATCTCAGGATGAAGGGGCCGGCAAAGAATTATTTGCCCGGCGCCCGCCCTCGCGGCGGCTCGCTGCCGAGGAAATCGACATCCTCGTCCGTCAGCGGCAGGTTCGGAATCGTTTCGATATGGTCCGTATCGATGTCGTTGCCGTCCTTGGCGACGAGGTCGCGGCCCGCGGCCGCGCGCTCGCCCGTGCCGCCGAAATCGCTGTCGCCTTCGAGGTCCGGGTCGCCCACGTCGGCGCCGGCGCTGTCGTGGGCGTAGCTGGCTTCGTTGTCGGACGTCGTGCCCGTGTCCAGGTCGATCTTCTGGTCCTCGTCCAGGTTGGCGGCGAAGCCGGGACCGCCGACGACGTCGCTGCCGGTGTCCGAAATATCGCTCGGACCGAGCGAACCCACGCCGTGGCCCTTGCCCAGGTTACGGTCGGGTGCTTCCGGAAAGTTATCCGGATCAAGTGTACTCGTGCCAGTCATGTTGCCTCCGAAATAATGCAAAAATCATGAGGACAGGCTACATGCTTTTGGCGCGCGACGGCGCAGCGCTAGAACGCGTGGCGCATGCCGACGTTCACGGCCGAGCTGCCGCTCGGGCGCGCGGCGCCGCCGATCAGGATGCCGGTGCTGTTCGTGTTGACGGTGCGCGAGAACGCGGCGTAAAAGTCGGTGTTGCGCGAGACGACGTAGCTGGCGCCGACCGCGAACTGGTTGGCGTCGCGGTTGGCCAGGTCGCGGTCGTTCTTGTGGATGAACGACGCGAGGAAGGTCGTCGAGTGCGTCACCGGGACGGCGACGCCGACCAGGGTGTCGCGGCTGTCCGTCGATGACGTGCTGGCCACGCCGGCGCCGTACGGATTGTCGGGGTTGTACAGCGGGGAGCTGCCCCAGCCGCGGTTGGCGGAATACGCGGCGTAGGCCGTGCCCCACCGCGTGCGGAAATTGGCCGCGATCAAAGAATTCTTGGCTTCCATATTGTTGCCCGCCAGGTCGTACAAATGGACCTGGGCCACGTGCCGGTTCTGGTGGGCGGCGCGCAGGGAGAACGCCCCGTAATCGACGCCGATCGTCATGCCCCAGGCGCGATCCGCCATCGGGTCGCCGCCGAGCGTGTCGATGGTCCAGGACGCGCCCGTGCTCAGGTGCTTGAACCGGCTGTTGTAGTAGCGCACGCTGCTCGCGACGGGCATGCCGCTTTGCGTGACGAGATTGCTGGCCTTGCCGGCCGTGCCGGCGTGGAACGGGTCGGCGACGTTGGGGCGCGCCAGGTATTCGAAGTTGTACTGGTGACCGAGCGTGAAACCGCCGGTGCCCGGGTAGACGCCGATGTCGTCGAGGCGTCCGTACGTGCGATGCGGCGCCGGGTGCCAGACCGCGCCGTTGCCGCGGCTCGGCTGCCCCGTGAAGACGGCGATGTCATGTCCGCCCGGCGTTTCGCCGGCGTAATCCATCCCCGAACGCTTGGTGGAAGCGTCCGCGCTTCCTGAATCCTGTGCGCATGCGAGCGACGCACACCCGCCCAACACCACGCACGCAACGAAACCCTTGTTCATGGCGTGTCCTCTTTACGCCTAAACCCTACCGCTCCGGGACAATCGTGTCTGTCCCATATCTCACAAATCTACTCTCATCTTATCCCGACGTCTTGTCAGCGTATTCTGACGTATGTATATCACGAAAAGAAGACGGTTCCGTTTTTTTGCGGCTGGTCATCGCAACATTTCCGAATTAGAATCGCATTGGCAGGAAATGTAACTAAACTACTGGATAACGAAAACCATGAGACCGCTGCGCTTTACCCTGACTACAATTTCCCTGGCGCTATGCGCGGCGCTGCCCGCCGCGGCCGCGACCGCCGATTCGGCAAGTGTTGCTCCAATGCATCACGTGTATTGGTCGCGCAACGCCAATATCTACGAAGTCAACATCCGGCAATACACGCCGGAGGGCACGATCAGGGCATTCGCGCAGCATCTGCCGCGCCTCAAGAAGATGGGCGTCGACATCCTGTGGCTGATGCCGATCCAGCCGATCGGCGAAAAGAACCGCAAGGGCACGCTGGGCAGCTATTACGCCGTGCGCGACTACACGGCGGTGAACCCGGAGTTCGGCACGCTCGCCGACCTGAAGGCCCTCGTCAAGCAGGCGCACGGCCTCGGCATGCACGTGATCATCGACTGGGTCGCGAACCACACGGCGTTCGACAATCCGTGGACGACGGAGCACAGCGACTGGTATCTCAAGAACGCCAAGGGCGAGATCTATCCCGTGACCTACACGGATGGCGCCGAGCCCGAGTACTGGACGGACGTGACGGGCCTCGACTACAGCAAGCCCGGCCTGTGGAAAGGCATGACGGACGCGATGCTGTACTGGGTGCGCGAGGCCGATATCGACGGCTTCCGCTGCGACGTCGCCGGCAAGGTGCCGACGCCGTTCTGGAACCAGGCCCGCGCCGCGCTCGACCGCGTGAAACCCGTGTTCATGCTGGCCGAGGCCGACAAGCCCGAGCTGCACGAGCACGCCTTCGACATGACCTATGGCTGGGACACCAAGGACTTGTTCAAGGCGATCGCGAAAGGCAAGGCGGACGCGCGCGCGCTCGCCGACTTCGTCGAACACCCGCCGAAAGCCTTCCCGCCGGGCGCCTACCGCATGCGCTTCACGAGCAACCACGACGAGAATTCCTGGGCCGGCAGCGACGTCGAACTGTACGGCCCCGCGTTCAAGGCGATGGCCGTGCTGGCCGCCACCTTGCCCGGCATGCCGCTGATTTATGGCGGCCAGGAATCGGGCCTCGACAAGCGCATCCAGTTCTTCGAGAAGGACCCGATCCAGTGGAAGGACTACGCCTACGCGCCCTTCTACACGCAACTGCTTGCGCTCAAGCACGCGAATCCGGCGCTATGGAACGGCCAGTACGGCGCCCCCGTGCAAGTCCTACAAACGGGCAACGACAAGGTGTTCGCATTCCGCCGCGCACTGCGGGGCGACACCGTGCAGGTGACGGTCAACGTGTCGAACGAAGCGCAGCGCTTTACCCTGCCCGGCGGCAAGGCGCAGACGCTGGCCGCATGGGATTACCGGATCGACGCGCACGGCAAATGACGGCCGGCGGTGCGCGGCGCGTTGCGGTCACCGCCGCAGCGCCGTGAACCCGGCCGGCTCCCATTCTCGCAGCGCCAGCAGCAGGCCGCTGCCGCGTCGCTTGGGCAGCGGCGACGCCAGGCTTTCCTCGTGCAACTCGGCGAAGCGGGCGCGCAGCCGGCGCAGCTCGACCTGCATGGCCGCGAGCGCGCTTTCCGTCAGCATGCCGTGCGTGAAGGCGAGCGTCTCGTCGGCGCGGTCGAAGCGGCCGTCGAGGAAATCGGCCAGGCCCTGCGTGCGGAAATACTGGCGGATGGGGCCGCCTTGCAGCCAGTCGAAATCGCGCGCCACGTTCAGGCGGATGCGGTTGCCCGGCATCAGCGCGATCAGGTGCAGGCGATCGAGGTGCAGCAGCTTTTGCAGGCACTCGGCCTCGGTGAGGCGGTAGACGGCGAGGATGTCCGCCATCGTCCAGTGATTCAGCGCGCAGGCGGCGACGAGCAGCAGCTTGGTGTCGGACACGAGTTCCTTTTCCTGCGCCGCGCTCAAGGTGTGCAAGCGCGTGCCGGACAGCGCCGCTTCCTGCGCGAGCTCGGCCAGGGTGAAGCCGAGCATATTGCCGATCTCGATGAGGCGATCGACGCCGAGCGTGTCCGACGTCAGCAGGCGCTTGACGCTCGCCTCCGACAGGCCCAGCGTGGCGGCCACGTCGCGATACGTTTTTCCTTGCAGCTTGAGCTGACGCTTGATCGTCGTGAGTAATTGCGTGACTTCAGACATGGTCGCGGATTCCGATACGACCTTCGATCGTAGCATGTGCTGCCCGCGAGGTCCCGCCTGCGCGGGGGACCTCATCGCATCCTCTTTCCTTCACCCCTGCCTGGCGCGCTTGCGCAGGCGGCCGATCAGGGCCAGGCCGGCGCCGATGAGCGCCAGGCTGCCCGGTTCCGGCACCGAGGCTGGAGAATTCGGCGGGAGAAAGACGGTCAGGCCGGAATTCGGATTTTCCAGGTAGGCCAGCAGGTGGGGCTCGATCGTTCCCACCGTCACGGTGCCGGACAGGATCTGGTGCGTCACCGGCGGATTCGACGAAAACGTCTCCAAATAGGTCTCGAACGAATTGGGAGCCAGCGCGAACGTACCGGGCGCAGGACCCGCCATGAAGGACAGACCGATCATGCTGTCGTTGACGCCATTATTGCTGGACGTGGCAATAAACCCCGTCGGCTGACCCGGCACATAATTCGATACGCCAATGATCGTTGAATCGAAGTTGGGGATGAAGCGGTTCGACAAGGTCGCCAAATTGAACCAGACGATGCCCCCCGAATGCGAGTCCTGCACGAACGAGCCCGAAAAGGCATTGAACGGATCGTCCGCATAAGTCACGTTCGAAATATCGTATTGCACCCAAGCCGCGGAGGCGGACAGTGAAAATACGCAGGCGGCAGCCAGCACGAACAGTTTTTTGAACACGGGTGACTCCTTGTTATGATGGGACTGACTTTTAAGCAATATTTGTACCCATCTAAAAATTAACTAGAAATCAATACGATAGATCGCCCAACGATGACAGTCTGCGCAACACTGTAATATTTCCCGACATAAATCTTGCATACCGCATACGTTCGAGTCGGGTGATGAGACGTCCCGCCGCATGACACGGCGGGACGATGCGGCTTACTGGCAGCCGGCGATCTTGAACGACGCGATGCGCGTGCTCCAGTTGAAGGTGCCGTTGGCCGGCAGGTACTCGCTGGTGAACCAGAACGTGCAATCGTCGACCGGGTCGAGCGCCATCGTCGAATAATCGCCCCAGCGGCTCAGGTTCTGCAGCTGCGAGCCATTGCCCTGCAGGATGGTGGTTTCGTTCGACAGCGTATTCAGCGCATCGGTCGACAGGCGGGTCGCGTAGCGGATGCCCGGATGCAGCGTCGAGCTCGACGTGCTGTAGCCGAGCGCCATATTGCCCATCTTGTCCATCGCGATGCTGCCCATCCAGCGGAACGTCGAGTCCGGCGCATACGTCGATTGCTGGTACACGGTCGGCGTGGCGGCCGTCAGGTTGCGCAGCTCATACCAGCGCACGGCGGCATAGGTGCTCTTGCGCCGGGTGCCCACGGCGACCGAGTGATTGACCACGAGCGATTCGTAGCTGCCGAAATTGCGATAAGCCAGGCGATACATCAAACGGTCGGCCAGCGAGTCGAGCTGCTGCGACGTGCCGGCCTGCGGGATGCACGTGCCGCCGCCGCATGCCGCGTTGAAGGCCGTGACCGGCACCGCGACCGGCGTGCTCAGCGTGGAATTGGCCGGGTTCGTCCAGTCCACGTGCATCTTCCAGAAGTTCAGCGATGACGAGCCCTTGTTCAACATATAGTTCGGCGAACCGGCGGGCGGCAAGGTGGCGCCGTCCAGGTCGGCCGGCAGCACGCCGCCGTAGCTGGTCGACAACTGGAAGCATTGTTGCGTCGCCGCGGCGCCGCTCAGCATGCTGTTGCGGTCGTAGGCGCACAGGCGGGCGCCCGCGAAGCTATTGCCGTTGAACATGTTGAACGTGACGTAATACGCGTCGGGCCAGACGCCGGCCTTGGGATAGTCCGGGAAATTGGTGTACTGGAAGGCGTAGCGATACCAGCCGCCCGTCGCATCCGACGTCTGCGACACGGCGACGCACTGGTAGTACGGACCGCCGCTCGGCACCGCGAACTGCATCATGACCCAGCGGTTGGCGATGCGGTCGTACTTCACGATCGGATCGCCGTCGTTCTGCGTCTCGCATGGGCCGCCGAAGCCCGACCACAGCGTGTTGCCCGCCACCGGACCGTAGACGGCCGCGCCGGTGCTCTTGTCGAACACCGCGAACGAGGAATTCACCCACTGCACGTATTGCGTCGCACCGACCGCGCCGGTGGTGTCCGGCGGCGCGGCATTCACCGTAAACTGGCCCTGCGGGCCCGTGAAGCCGTTGCCCACGCCATCGAACCCCATGCCGGGAATGGTCGACGCGGCGCCCGACACGTGCGCGCCCTGCGTTGCCGCGTCCTGCACGAAGCCCGGCGCGTCGATGTGGGGGATTTGCTTCCACTCCCTTTCGTGTTTGCTGCCGTCGTAGTCGTCCGGCTTGGGCATCACGCCCCGCAGACTCGGCAAATGGTCATGGGTGATGGCCGGGGTGACTTCGGCGCCGTTCGTGGCGGCGGCGTTGCCGTTCGCCGCGTGGGCGGCAAGGGGCAACAGGGATGCGGCGCACGCCGCAAGGAGCAGGACACGGTCAGTCGCAAAACGCATGAATTCCTCCAATGGATGTGGGAGTCGGACCGTTAGCGAGAGCGCGCAAATGTCTTGCGGGATATCTAACGGTCTCAGCCAGAATGGCTCACGGCAGTATATGTATAAAAATGTAATTTGAACACGACAATTTTTTACAAACACATGATCTGCGGTTACGTTTTGTGATAGCTCAATTGTGCTTGGGAACTCCGCCAGACGTTGAGGCGGCACAAGATGGCGCTCGACGTGCGGTGGCCAGTCGGGACGTTTGCGAAGGGAATGGATTGATGCGGCACAACAAGTGCCGGACCGCCCCCGGCGGCGCGAAGACGTGGGCTTCGGACCCGGAGGGCGGTCGCCGGCGATCCTCAGGCAACGAGGGTCGCGTTTGCCGGCTTTGCCGCCGGGATGACGATCGCCGAGTGGGCGGCAACCATGCCGACGTGCCGGGGCACCTCGATGGAAACGGTGGACTTCGCCGCTTCGGCCTTGAGCCGATAATTCTGGTACGCGGGGATCGCAATGGCGGCAAGAACGCCGACAACGAAGGCCACTGGGAAAAACAGGACGAGCACCCGGATCGCGATGTGCACGGGCTCGCTCATCACGCCGCTATTGTATTTCCTGGCCCAGCTTTCCTGGCTCATGAAGGCGTATATGAACGTCTCGACGAGGGCGATCAGGCCCGGAATCCCCGTCCAGCAAAACAGGATGTAGAAAATCCCCGTGATCGGGCTGCGCAGGTAGAACCGGTGAATGCCGATGCCGCCGACGAATGCCGCCAGCACTGCCGCCACGCTCTGGCTCTTGATATTCCCCACGGCGGCCGCCTGTTGGCATCCACAATGCGGGCATGAAACGGCCGTTTCATGAATCTCCTTACCGCAGCCCCTGCAAAACACCATTGCCATGCGTCCTCCAACAAGTCGATTTCAAACAGACAATTAATGTTGCAGAGTACCGCATGTATTTCATTTTGACAACAGACGAAACGGTGCGAATATCGACGCCGGCATATCGGGCAATCCTGATTGCGCCTCAGGAAACGCTGATTTTCCGGCCCATGTTCCCCGGCTGATCGGCCGGCGGCCAAATACCGCAATTGGAATTTGTTGCACACAGAAAACATTCTTGATAAACTTTATATTTACAATATCGGGCCATGTTTCTCGTGAATTACCAAGCATTATGAAACGACACGCCCCCACGACATTGGGCGGGAGATGGGTTTGCTGGTGGCTCTTGTATTGGATCCTGTCTGCCGCCCCGGCCTGCGGCCAGCAATTACCCCTGCGTTACTACGGCCAGGCCGAGGGGCTGAAAAATCTTTCGGTGAACGCGCTGGCCCAGGATCGTTTCGGGTATCTGTGGGCCGGCACCGAGAATGGTCTATTCCGATTCGATGGCGATCGATTCCGCCAGGTCGAGATTGACGCTGCCGCCGACGGGGCGGCACAGGTCAACGCCCTGCTCTCCGACAAAGACGGCCGCATCTGGGCGGGGACGGATTCCGGCTTGTATGTGCGGGAAAACGGCCGTTTCACGGAAGTGCGCCTGGATCCACGCCATGCGCTGTCGACGATCAATACCGACAAGAACCTCTCGTTCCTGCCCGACGGCACCTTATTGGTCATCAGCAACGACAAGCTCTACGATGTCCGGGCCCGGCATGGCGGCTGGACGGCGTCGGCGCACTTCAGCGACGACCGGATCCGGGCCACGCCCGATCTGGCATTCGCGCACAGCGTGCTGGCGACGCGCGACGGCACCATCTGGCTGGCCACGCGCAAGAGCAACCGCAACGTGCTGTTTCGCATCCGCCGGGACGAGGTGGAGAAGTTCGGCGCGCGGGCCGGCCTGCCGAACGATTACTGGTCCGGACTGATCGAAGGTCCGCGCGGGGAGCTGTGGGTACGCAGCATTAACAAGCTGACGTATCTGGCACCCGGCGCAAGCCGCTTCGTCGACCGCACGGGCAACCTGGCCGTGTCGCGCCAACTGCCGAGCTACACGCCGCTGGCCCTCGATCGCGAAGGACGATTGCTGGGAAGCGGCGTCGAGGGCCTGTTTCGCGGCACCGGCGCACCCTGGACCGTGTTCGGCCCCGCGGAAGGCCTGGATACGGATGGCGGCATCAACGCGCTGCTGGTGGACCGCGACGGCGATCTCTGGATAGGGTTCGCCGGCCGCGGCCTGGCCCACTGGCGCGGCTACCGCCTGCTCAGCAACTGGACGCGGCAACAAGGCCTGCCCAGCAGCGACATCTGGTCCATGCTGCGCAGCGGCGACGGCAGCATGCTGATCGGTACGGGCGGAGGCATCGCCCGCTTCGATCCGTCGCGCAGGCGTTTCCAGCCGATCGCCGTCGACAGCAAGGAATTGAACGGACAGTGGAGTGCGCTCGCCGAGGATGCGGACGGCAATCTCTGGGCCGGCACGTTCTCGGCCTACCTGATGCGGCGCGACCGGAAGACGGGCGTGACCGCCACGGTGACACGCTTGTCCACGATCCTGCGCATCGTCTTCGACAAGCTGGGACGGATGTGGGTGGCGACGACCGATGGCCTGTACCTGCTGGCCGATCCGCTGCACCAACGCGTCCCCGAACGTTACAGGAAGATGGAAGACATCATCGGTACGGCGCACGCCAGCTTTACCGGCGTGTGCCGTACCGCGGACGGCCGGTTGTGGTTCCTGTCCGATGCGGGCCTGGCCGTCCTCGACGGCGACAAATGGACTGCCGTCGCCATGCACGCGACGGGCAAGCGCAAGCCCGATGAAATGACCTGCGAGCCGGACGAGCTTTGGCTGACGGACCGCGATGGCAGCACCATCTGGCGCACGGGGGCCTTGTCCGGCCAGGCGTCCGGTCTCGCGCTGAAGCCGGTGCCGGACGTGCCGCCGGGCCTGCACGGGCGCACGCTCCAATCCATCCTGGTCGACAGCCGCGGCTGGCTGTGGCTCGGGACGGATGCCGGCGTCTGGGCCTGGAACGGCAAGCGTTGGCGCTTCCTGGAACAGGAAAGCGGGCTCGTCTGGAATGACCTGAACCAGTTCGCCATCTACGAAGACAGCCGCGACGCCTCCATCTGGCTGGGTACGTCAAACGGGGTGTCCCACATCGAACACCCCGCGAACCTGTTCGACCGGAATCGTCTGCCCGTGCGCCTGGAAAGCGTCGGTATCGGCGCGAAGAGTCTGCCGCCGGTGCCGGGCATGACTCTGCCCTGGACCGGCAGCGCGCTGAATTTCACGCTGGCCTCGCCATCGTTCACCGACAGGGCCGCACTGCATTATCGCTACCGCCTGCAGGGCCTGGAAGACGATTGGACGGTGACCGACAACCCCGCCCTGCGCTACTCGGCGCTGCCGCCGGGCGACTACGTGCTGCAGGCATTCGCGGAAAACAGCGCGCTGCAAATCGATTCTGACCTGCTGACATTGCCTTTCCGGGTGACGCCGCCCTGGTGGCGCAGCGCCTGGTTCTACGCGCTGAGCGCCGTGCTCGCCGTTGCGGCGGCCCGGGCCGCGTTTCGCTGGCGCTTGCGCGTCGTCCTGCGCCGGCAGCGCGAACTGGACCAGCTGGTGCGCACCCGCACGGCCGAGCTGGAGGCGTCGCGGGAGGAGCATCGCCTGCGCGCGATGAAAGACGGCTTGACCCAGGCGTGGAACCGGGGCGCGATGGCGGAGCGCATCACCCAGCAACTCGCGCACATCGACAAGTCCGGCGAGACATTCATCGTCATCCTGCTCGACCTGGACCACTTCAAGCGCATCAACGACACGTACGGCCACCTGGCCGGCGACGTCGTACTGAAGGAGGTCGTGCGGCGCCTGCAAGCCGGCCTGCGGCCCGACGATGCCGTCGGACGTTACGGCGGCGAGGAATTCATCGTGCTGTTGCCGAACCTGGATGCCGAACGCGGCCAGCCGCGTATCGACGCCCTGCACCGGAGCATCGCCGCGGCGCCCGTCCAGGTCCCGGATGGGCCCGCGATTCCCGTGACGAGCAGCTTCGGGGTCGCCGTCGCGCGGCCTGGGCGGCAGCAGACGCCGGAGTCGCTGCTGCACGATGCGGACGTTGCGCTTTATCGGGCCAAGACCAACGGGCGCAACCGGGTCGAGTATGCGCGGGACGAAGGTCCGCCCGAACCGTCGTCGTAAGCGCAGGAAGGCTTGCGTCCGCCGCCGCCGGAACCGTCCTGCTAGTATGGCGCCATGCGCGACCTGCGGGAGAACGAGACCCGGCGACAGATGCTGAATCATTTCGGACGGCTGCTTTCACTCTACGTTGTGCTGGCCCTGCTCCTCGCGGGCGCGCTCGCCCCGCGCGCGGCACGGGCCCAGGAAGGGTATGCGACGGTCCGGGTCGACGGGCAGGCATTGTTCCGCCTGGGCGCGCTGGACAACGAAGACGCCAAGACGCGGGCAAGACGCGCCGAGGAAAGTCTCACGAATGCGCTGGACAGCCTGCCCGCGCCGCTGCTCGTGCGCCGGGTTCCGGCAGCGTCGCCCCCGGGCAGCGAGGAGATCACCGTGGCGGGCCGCCGGGTCGTCCTCGTCACGCCGACGGACGCGGAAGGCCACGGCATGACCGTTGCCGCACTGTCGGAACAATGGTCATCCGTCATCGAACGGGCGCTGGCGCAGGCGGCGGAGCGGCGACGGTCGACCTGGGACAGGTTCGTCAACGCCATTCAATCGAGCGTCCAGACCGCGTTTGCGAGCATCCTGGAATCGGCGATCGTGGTGGTGCCGCGCGCGATCGCGGCGGCGCTCGTGATCGCCGTCTTCTGGCTGATCGCCTCTGTCGTGCGGTGGCTCATGCGCCTGATCTTTCGCCGCATCGTGTCCGACCTCACCGTCGAAAACCTGATCAAGCAGATCGCTTACTACGCCGTGTGGGCGCTCGGCATGCTGGTGGCGGCGACCGCCTTCGGACTCGATCCGGAAGCGCTTGCGACCGGCCTCGGATTGACCAGCCTGGCGCTCGGTTTCGCGCTCAAGGACATCCTGTCGAACTTCGTCAGCGGCTTGCTGATCCTGACGTTGCGCCCGTTCCGGCTCGGCGACCAGATCGTCATCGGTCCGACGGAAGGCAGCGTCGAGCGGATCGAGCTGCGCGCGACCATGATCCGCACCTACGACGGCCGCATGATCTCGGTGCCGAATTCCGAAACCTTCACCTCCCGCGTCACCAACAACACGGCATCGCCGATACGGCGCGGCACGGTCGCCGTCCATCTGGGCTATTCAGTCACGCTCCCGCTCGCCTTCGAGACGATCCACCAAGCAACGCAACAGGCCGAAGGCGTCCTCGACGAACCGCCGAGTTCGGTGCGCCTGCGGTCGCTGGAGCCGGACCATCTCGTGCTGGAAGCCCGGTTCTGGACCGACTCCCTGCGCTCCGACTACGTGCTGACGGCATCACGGGTACGGGTCGCCATCCTCGACGGCTTGCGCGGCGCCGGCGTTCCCCTGCCCGACTCGGTCGTCCAAGTGGATCTGCTGCCGCGGCACGATCCCGATGGCGCGCACGGGCCGCCGGACTCGCCGTCCTGAGATCTTCCATTCAGCAACGCTGCGCCTCGGCCGGCGCGGGCCGTCTATGATTGCCGACACGACCACGCCGCCGCCGTCGTGTTCATGTCGACAGCCAAGCAGGAGGTGCCGTTGGACGGCAAGGCCATTGCCCTCAGCTCGTTGATACGAGCCAGCATGTACGCATCTGTCGCGATGCTGGCGCTGCTGGTCGTCAGCGCCACCGAGGTCTTGCTTGCCGTCTTCGGCGGCATCCTGCTGGCCGTCCTGTTTCACAGCATCGCAAGCTGGTTGCACCGCAAGACCGGCCTGGGCGAGCGGTATGCGCTGGCGCTGACGATCCTGTTCCTGGTGACGGCCGTCGGGCTCGGCATCTGGGCCATGGCCCCCGTCGTCAGCGCGCAAGCGACCCAGCTCGCGGACAGGCTCCCCGGCGCCATCGAGCAATTGAAGCAGCGGCTGATGGGCTTCGACGGCGTCGCGAGCCTCGTGGAAAACGCCGACCGGCTGCGCGCCCTGCTGCCCGGCGCGACGAAGCAGTCGCAGTACGTCGCCAATTTTTTCTCGTCCAGTCTGGGCGCGCTCGGCAACGTGGCGTTCGTGTTGTTCGTCGGCCTGTTCCTGGCCATCGACCCGGGCTTGTACATCCGCGGCACCCTGCTGCTCGTACCCGCGCGGCGCCGCGACCGCACCCATGAGGTCCTGACCCGCACCGGCGCCGCCCTGCACGGCTGGCTGGTCGCCAAGCTGATCGCGATGGCCGTCATCGGCATCCTGACCACCGTCGGTTTGTACCTGCTGGATATCGACCTTGCCATCATCCTCGGCATCATTGCCGCCCTGCTGTCGTTCGTGCCCAATTTCGGCCCGATCGCCTCGGTGGTTCCCGCCGTGCTGCTGGCCCTGGTCGCGGGTCCGGATAAGGTCTTCTACGTGCTGCTGCTGTATGCGGCCATCCAGGCGGTCGAGAGTTATGGCCTGACGCCGTTTCTGCAGAAACGCATTCTGAACATGCCGCCGGCTTTGCTGTTGACCATGCAGGTGCTGCTTGGCGTGCTCGCCGGTATTCTTGGCGTGATCTTTGCGACGCCGCTGACGGCGGCGGCGATGGTTATGGTCAGGATGTGGTATGTGGAGGATATGCTTGGGAATCGCGGGGAGGATGGGGCTGGGGCGGAAGGGTCGGGGTGAGGCGGCTGGTTATTGTCGTTCGCACCGTGCAGTGCGCGGCCGTGGCGCGGTGCTGTTCACTGCGTGGACGGCAAATGGGCGGTTCGGAGAGGATTGAGCGCAAGCGTCCCGCTCGATCATTTCGCAGTCGCCGCTCGTGTGATGGCGAAGACCTTCGCTGGCCGGACATACCTGAGTCCTTGAGCATCTGCCGGATCTTCGGTGTGATTCGGGCTTGCGGGTGGATGCGTGGACTCATGCTGCAAGCTGCTCCTGGTGGGATCGAATGCCGGGGCTGCTGAACCCAGCAATCAAGTCGTCCAGCATAGCCTTTCCACGAAACAAAGGCCAGCTACGACGCGGAACATAATCGCACGAAACTAAACAGCTATATGATCTTGATTTGCCGCCGCCGATCTGTTGACCGTAACCAAGTTACATCAAATACAGCACTGCGAAGATGCCTTCATTTGCTTGGAGGACATATGGGAGCAGTGATCTATCGCGGCGATGTCGAAGCCTTGGAAGGCCATCAGCCCTTTGGCGATGGGGGATGTGTTGCGCTGGTGCAGCGCCTAACCAATGTCGGGCATACGAGCACCTGGCGGCCGGGCCCGCGCGTGGTCGACCTGCACTACCTGAACCCGGGTACTGTAATTGCGAACTTCGAATTCGACGACAAAGGCGTCGGACGGTTCCCAAACAAACATGGCTTCCACGCTGCGCTTTTCATCAGGTTCGGCAGCCGCGGCGTAACGAGCGGCCGGGCTACGTCGATTGAGGTCATGGATCAATGGGTCGGACACGGCGTACACGCGAGGCCCATCAGAGCCTACGGCCTTCACCCATACAAGCCGGGCGCTGGACATCGCGATAGCGACAACGCCGACCAATTCTACGTGGTGTTGAAATGAAGCGTGCATTGTTGCTATGGGCGGCCCTCGCGCCAAGTGCACACGCGCAGGTGGTCCAGTGCCCGAAATTCTACCCTTGGCAGGACACCCCATTGACCGAAGTTCCGTATCAGCACAGGGGACAGGGATTCGTCGCCAAATCAGTCCTGCGTGGCGCCGTCATGTATGCGGGTGAGATCAATGGCAAGGCGGCGCTGGTCGGCGAGCCGCGTAAGGTGAAGGGCGGCCAGAACGTGTACCACGGCTTCGAGCCCGGCGAAAGCAAATGGCTCGTCTGCTCCTACGGCGACGGTTCCATCACGTGGTGGGAACAGATGGATTCAAAGGCGACGAGCTGCATTGTGAGGATGCGAGAAGGCGGGCGTGATCCGATGGATGTGCGAGCAACGTGCAAGTGACATTGCTCGTCACCGGCAGGATCACCGTATGCCCGTCGCCGATGCGTACGACAAGCTCAGTGCCGGCGGACCTGATGACGTGAAATTGGCCATGACACTGCCCGCCTTTTGGCTTGATGAGAGCCCCGAACGGGCTGCATCCCGCCATTGCCGCCTCGGAACCGACAGCGTATTGCTCCCAAGTGTTCGGATCGTGAGCGCCAGCGTCAACACGGCGAGCGCCGCCAGCGCGGCAGCACGCGTACCTTCGTTGATTCGAACACACGATGGACACGCGCGCGGCACGGATCGTGGTTTCCTACCAGTCGCGCTTTGCAGTGCGCGCCCTCGGCGTGCGGCGCCGTCCGCTACATGGACAGCAAACGGGCGATTCGGAGAGGTTTGAGCGCCGCTCAATCCGGCTTAAGCGCAGCCCTTCGAATCTCACATAGAGGGCGCGCAGGCGCCCTCCGTGTCAGATTTGAACTGATGAACGGGCTCCCCCGTCGGTTGTTTTCAAGTTCACTAACAAACTCAATAAAATCAGCTGGTTACGACAAACCAGTATCCGCAGGCCGACAGTTTCACGCCAGGGCCACCTTGGTGTAGGTTATTATGTGGATATAGTTGCCGAAACGATCTGGCCCGCCTCGTACGAGAATGATATATTGCCATGAAAATATTTCATGCAGAAAATCATGGGCGAACGAAACAAGCATGGTCTGGGACGGACTATCCCAGCAGAGGTAAAGCGCATTGTAAGAAAGCGATGTGGCTTTGGATGCGTAAGGTGCGGATTGGCACTTTATGACTACGAACACTTTGATCCTGATTTTAAAGATGCACTAACGCACGACGAAAATGGCATAACATTGCTGTGCATGCAATGCAATCAAAAGCGTAATCGTGGCGTCTTATCTGTAGAGACGGTTCGTGAAGCAAACAAACATCCAAAGTGCTTGTCAGATGGCTTTGCGAGCGAAACATTCGACTTTGGCACAAAATCGATGACCGTCATTGTCGCCAGCCACGAATTCATTGACTGCTGTACGCTTATAGCGATTAACGATTTTCCAGTTTTATCGATTCGGCCGCCCGAAAACATCGGAGAGCCATACCGACTTTCTGGCCGATTCGCTGACGAAACCGGAGAGATAACTTTAGCGATTAAAGACAACGTCTGGGCCGCAGGGGCTGACAACTGGGATGTTGAATGTGTTGGCCCGAGAATAATTATTAAAAATGGTCCGCGAAGAGTTGCTTTGAAAATAAAATCGGAGCCGCCACACCGAATTATTATTGAGCAACTAAATATGCAATTTGATGGGATCGCACTGAGAGCCGAAAACGAAAAATTTGAGATATCTTTCGACGGAAAAAACTGGACAAGTTTCGTAGGGGGCGGCGTCGCAGGATGTAATGTCGGGATTGACCTCCGGAATAGATAACGACCGGATTGTGATTCCTGTTGTCGAGGATTCGTGCCCCATCAGCCACGCCAAGAAAACATTTTGATTCAAACACTTAGCGGACAGCAAATGGGCGATGCGGAAAGGGCTGCGCTTGCAAGCCCAGCCCTTCGAATCTCACACGGGAAGCGCGCAGACGCTTCCCTCGCTCCCGCCAGGAAATAAAAAAGCCTCCCATCGGTACGGCAGGGGCCACTGCCTTCGGCTGTTCGCGCTTTGCAGTGCGCGCCCTCGGCGCGCAGCGCTGTCCGCTGCGCGGACAGCAAATGGGCGATTCGGGAGGGATGGCCCTGCAGGGCCATGCCCTTCGAATCTCACACGCGAGGCGCGCAGGCGCCTCGCTCGCTTCCGCCAGGAAATAAAAAAGCCGCCCATCGGGCGGCATTTTTATTTCCTGGCGGAAGCGGTGAGATTCGAACTCACGAACGGGTTCCCCCGTCGGCAGTTTTCAAGACTGCTGCCTTCAACCACTCGGCCACGCTTCCTGAGGAACCGGCATTATACATAAATCATTGCCCCACGGGCAGCAACCGGGCGGGGACAAACGGGGCGGGACTACTTGACCGACCACACCACCGATCCGAACGCCTGCGCACCCGCTTCCGCCCTCGCCATCAGCAGCCAGTTCTCCCGCAGGCTCTTCTCGAATTCGTACGCCGGAAACGGCTTCCCGTACAGATAGCCCTGCACCTCGTCGCACCCGGCCTGGCGCAGGAATTCCAGCTGTTCCAGCGTCTCCACGCCTTCCGCGATCACGCGATGCCCCAGCTTGCGGCCCATGCCGATGATCGTGCTCGCGATGGCGCAATCGCTCGGGTCCTGCGGGATGCCGGTCGTGAACGAGCGGTCGATCTTGAGGGTGTCGATCGGGAAGCGCTTCAGGTACGACAGGCTCGAATAGCCCGTGCCGAAATCGTCCAGCGACAGCGCCACGCCCAGCGCGCTGATGCGGTCCATGATGGCGATCACGTGCTCGATGTCGTGCATCAGCGTGCTTTCCGTGATCTCCAGTTCGAGCCAGTGCGCGTCCAGGCGGTAGCGGCGCAGGGTCTCGGCCACGCGGCCCGGCAGCGACGGCGTGAACTCGCGCGCGGACACGTTCACGGCCAGGCGGAACGGCGGCAAGCCGGCCCGTTGCCAGATCGCGGCCTGGGCGCAGGCCTGTTCCAGCACCCACTCGCCCACCTGCACGATCAGGCCCGTGCTTTCGGCCAGCGGGATGAATTCGATCGGCGGGACCATGCCCCGCACCGGATGCTTCCAGCGCACGAGGGCTTCGGCGCCCACCAGGCGGGTCGAACCGATCTCGAATTTCGGCTGGTAGTGCAGAATCAGTTCGCCGTTGCCCAGCGCGTGGCGCAGGCCGGATTCGATCAGCATGCGCTGCTGCATGCCCTCGTTCATGTCGAGGCGGTAGAAGGCGACGCTGCGGTCCGGGTTTTCCGCGTGCTCCTTGGCGCGCTCCATCGCGATGTCGGCCATGCGCAGCAGCGTTTCCGCGTCCTGGCCGTCCTGCGGGTAGACGGCGATGCCGATGCTGGCGCCCACGCGCAGATCGTGGCCCTGCACGAGGAACGGCGCTTCCAGCGCGGCCTGCAACTTTTGCGCGACCGTCGTCGCCTCGAAGTGCTGGCGGATGTCGAACAGGCCCACGGCGAATTCGTCGCCGGACAGATGCGCCACGACGTCTTCGTCGCGCAGCGCGTTGCGCAGGCGTTCGGCCACCTGGCGCAGCAGGTCGTCGCCGACCCGGCGGCCCAAGGTGCCGTTGATCAGCTTGAAGCGGTTCAGGTCCAGGTACAGCACACAGGCCGTCGACTCGTTGCGCTGGGCGACCATCAAGGCCTGGTCGACGAGGCGGCCGAACAGCGTGCGGTTCGGCAGGCCGGTCAGCTCCTGGTAGTAGGCCAGGTGATGCAGGCGTTCCTCGGCGCGCTTGCGTTCGGTGATGTCGGTCAGGTAGGCGATCAGGCCGACCGGGCGGTCTTCCAGGTCGCACAGCGGCGACAGCGACAGGCTGGCCCAGAAGACCTCGCCCGACTTCTTTCGGCGCCGCACTTCCATCATGCGGCCGCCCTGCTCCGCGAAGTCGTCCTGGAAATCGTGCTCTTCGTCGGCGTACAGGAACAGGATGTTGCGGCCGACGGCTTCCAGCGCCGTGTAGCCGAACAGCTGCTCGGCGCCCTTGTTCCAGCTGGTGATGTAGCCCATGCGGTCCATCGTCAGCACGGATTCGTGGATCTGGTCGAGGATCTGCGACTGGTGCGCCAGCTGCGCTTCGACCTGGGCGAAGGCGTGCGTGGTGCGCTGGGCCAGCGAGTGCACCTGCATCAGCGAGCCGGTGAGGCCGGCGAGGCCTTCCAGCGTCCGCCAGTCGTCGACGCTGTAAGCGCGGCCGGCGACTTCGTAGCGGCCGAAGCACCGGCCGTCGGCGCGCACTTCCTGCAACAGCGCGCCCTCCACCATGTGCGGGTGCAGGACGCCCTCGGGGACGAACGCGCAATGCGGACTGGCCAGCAACGCGCCGGCGATGCGTCCCAGTTCGGCATACAGGGCATCGCCCCGGAGTTTCAACACAGCGTCGCAGACGGCAGCGCTGCCGCCCACGAAATCCATCGGCGCAGCGGCTGGCGTCTTAGACATTGCGAGCTACCTGTATGGCCCAGTGATAGGCATGCAACTGGCTCTGCCACCAGTCGGCCCCGTCGACGCCCGCCTCCTCCAGCGTCTCCGGGGCCGGCCGGCCCGCTTCGGCCAGCCGCAATCGTTGTCCGAGCTGCCCCGCGCGCGACAGCAGCGCCGCTTCCACGTGTTCGGGCAGGTTCAAATCCTGTACGACCTCCTTCATCGGCATCTGGAACAGGCGGTCCAGCAGCGAGAACACGCCCGTCATGAACGCGAGATCCTGCTCGTCGCGATCGCCGCCGTCGCGCTTGCACAGGGCCTCCAGCGCCGCGCCGCGCAACGCCGCCGCGGGCAGCATCAGGTTCGGCGGGCTGTCCGGATGCGGACGCGCGTACAGCAGCAATTGCAGCCAGCGCTGCAGCTGGCGGCGGCCCAGGCGGCTGATCGCCTGGGCGAAGCTGGTGATCTGGGTGCCGACGGAAAACGCGGCCGAGTTCACCAGTTTCAGGAGATGGTAGGACAGGGCCGGGTCCTGCTTGAGCTGGGCTTCCAGCTCGCGCGAATCGGCGTCGCGCGCGAGCAGCGCGAGCATCGTCAGCATGCGGCGGCGCGACGTGCCGTCGTCGCCTTCCGGCACGCTGGCGCCCAGTCCGTAATCGCCGCTGAACCAGGCAAAGCCGGCGGTCTCGCAGGCGCGGTAGCGCGCCATGTCGTCGACGTGATAGGCCAGGTGCGGGCCGAACAGCGCGGGCAGCGCGCCGGCGCGCGGCAGGTCCAGGCCGGCGTCGCGCGCCACCGTGCGCAGCGCGACGGGCGCGGCCACGCCTTCCGGCGGCGGACCGTCGATCAGCACGCGGTAGCCGGCCATCTGCAGCTCCGCCAGGCGGCGCGCCGTGCCGTCCGCCGCCAGCGCGTCGGCGCGCACGGCCAGCAGCACGCGGTTGGGCGGCAGCACGTCGAGGACGGGGGGCGTGAGGGCGATCGTATCGTCCAGCAGGACGATGCAGTCGAGCGGCGCGATGGCGGCCAGCAGGTCCGGCGTGCCGAACAGCTCGAGCAGGCCGGCTTCGTCGAGTCCGGCACCCGGCGTGCCAAGCAAAAGAGCGACCCACTCGTTCTGCGCGTTGGCAACGGAGCGTATGTCAACCACCGGGAACGGGGCGCTGGCCATTAGCGTTTATGCATTGATAGTAACCAGCTAATAGTAGAGCAGCCATTTTCGGAAAGCAACTGTTTCTGTTTCCTTAGGGATACGATATTGCAGATTTATTTACACCCCGGATGCGCCAAACCGGCCGTGCTGCACGGCGAACTTGATCAGCTCGGCCTGCCCCTCGATCCCCAGCTTGCGCTTGATGTTCAGGCGGTGGGTTTCGACGGTGCGCACGGACAGGTCGAGCGCCCGCGCGATCTGCTTGTTCGATTCGCCGTTGGCGATGTGGCGCAGCACTTCCTGTTCGCGCGACGTGAGCTGGTTGTCCTGCGCGGCCGGCCGCACGAGCTGGCGCGCCAGCGCGGCGCTGTAGTAGATGCCGCCGGCCATGACGGTGTCGATGGCGAGCACGATGTCCTTGCCCGGCGCATCCTTGAGCACGTAGCCGCGCGCGCCGGCCTGCATCGCCTGCGTGACGTATTCGAGCTTGTCGTGCATGGAGAGGATCAGCACGGCAATGTCAGGATGGCTCGCGTGCAGGCGCGCCGTCGCTTCGATGCCGCTGCCGTCGCGCATGGTGATGTCCATCAGGACGAGGTCGATGCGCGCGCGCCCCGCGAGGGCCAGCGCCTCGGCGCCGGAATCCGCCTCGGCCACCACGCGGAAATGCGGCACGGCCTCCAGGCGCGCGCGCAGGCCGTCGCGCACGAGCGGGTGGTCGTCGACGAGCATGATGTGGATGATGTCGGTCGTCATGCGTTCTCCAGGTCGACGTTCGCGCACACGGTGGTGCCGGCCGCCGACGATGCGATGTCGAGGTGGCCGCCGATGGCGTCCAGCCTCTCCATCATGTTGCGCAGGCCGATGCCCCGCTGCGGGTGCGTGGCCACGCCCTCGGCGTCGAAGCCGGCGCCGTCGTCGGCGATGGTGAGCAGCACGCGGCCGCGGTCCGTGTGCAGCGCCAGGTCGATGTGGCGCGCGCCCGCGTGGCGCTCGATGTTCGTCAGCGCTTCCTGGGCAATGCGGAACAGCACCGTGCCGACGGTCTGCGGCAGGTGCTCGGCGTCGCCCGTCACCGCAAATGTCACGGGCGTGCCGCTGTGCTGCGAGAATTCCTCGGCCAGGTGGTCGAGCGCGGCCGCGAGGCCGAGGTCGTCCAGCAAGGCGGGACGCAGGTCGTGCGAGATGCGGCGCACCTCGCCCAGCACCTTGTTGAGCTCTTCCGCCGTGTGCTCGAAGCTGGCGCGCGCCTGCCGTTGCTGGTCGGGCGTACCGCCCAGGCGGATGATGCCCGCCTCGATCTGCAGCTTGATCGACACGAGCCATTGGCTGATGCCGTCGTGCAGGTCGCGCGACAGGCGCGCCCGCTCCTGTTCCTGCGAATCGACGACGCGCTGCGCGAGGGCTTTCAATTTGGTGTCCGCCACGCGCGATTCGCTGATGTTCAAGGCGAGGCCGGCGCCGCCGATGACGAGCGTGGCGAAGATGGCGAGGCCGGCGATCCACCACATCGTCGTCTCGATGTTGCGCGACTGCTGGGCGTCGACCTGGTCGAGCGCGGCCTGCACGTCGTCGAGGTACAGGCCGCTGCCCAGGATCCAGCCCCATTGCGGGATCGCGACGACGTAGCCGAGCTTGGGGCCGGACTTGTTGGTCGACGGCTTGACCCAGTTGTAGCGCACGAGTCCCCCGCCCTGCCTGGCGACGGCCACGATGTTCTGGATGGTCGGCGTGCCGAACTGGTCGCGCAGGTTCCACAGGTCGCGTCCGACCAGCTCGGGCTGGCGCGGGTGCATCAGGTTACGCCCGTGCATGTCGTAGACGAAGAAATAGCCGTCGTCGCCGAAGCTGAGCGATTGCAGCACGCGCTTGGCCTCCGCCAGCGTGGCCGGGTCGCTGCGGCCGGATGCCGTCAGGTGGGCGATCGAGTGCGAGGCCAGGTCCACGTAGTGCTTGAGCTCCGCCTGCTTGCTGGCCAGGTAGGCCTGCTGGATGGTCGCGTGCTGTTCGTGCGCCAGCGCGATCGCCTGCTGGCGGACGAACAGGGCGATCGCGCACAGGGCGACGATCAGGGGGGCGATCGCGAGAAAGATGACCTTCTGCCGTAATTGCATGCCGTGCGTGTCGAGCGAATTAGTCGTAACATGAAATTGTACGACCGATCAGACGGCGCCGGTTGCCGAAATTGCCGTACGTAGGACTACGTAGAGCGCTGCGTAATCATGCGCTTGTCCGCCACGGACCCGTGCAAGATACTGAGGGCACGCTGCAACTCGTACAAGCCGGCATCGACCGGTCGGGCAGCGCATCCAACGGAGGAGTCAATATGAAACGTCTTACAAGCCAGCTCGGCTGGGCTGCGCTGTCGCTCGCGGGCGCCGTCTCGCTCGCCTACGTCGCCCTCAAGCGCGGCGAATCCATCAATGCGGTCTGGGTCGTCGTCGCGGCCGTCTGTGTCTATCTCATCGCCTACCGCTTCTACAGCCGGTACATCGCCGACAAGGTGATGGGTCTGGACGCGCGCCGCCAGACCCCGGCGTACAAGTATAACGACGGCCTCGACTACGTGCCGACCAACCGCTACGTGCTGTTCGGCCACCACTTCGCCGCGATCGCCGGCGCCGGCCCGCTGGTCGGCCCCGTGCTCGCCGCGCAGATGGGCTATCTGCCGGGCATGCTGTGGATCCTGGCCGGCGTCGTGTTCGCCGGCGCCGTGCAGGATTTCATGGTGTTGTTCATCTCAGTGCGCCGCGACGGCCGCTCGCTCGGCGACCTGATCAAATCCGAGATGGGCGAGATCCCCGGCCTCATCGCCCTGCTCGGCACCTTCATGATCATGGTGATCATCCTGGCCGTGCTGGCGCTGATCGTCGTGAAGGCACTGACCGCCTCGCCGTGGGGCGCGTTCACCGTGATGGCGACGATCCCCATCGCGCTGTTCATGGGCATCTACTCGCGCTACATCCGCGTGGGCCGGATCGGCGAGGTGTCGCTGATCGGCTTCGTGCTCCTCATCGGCGCCATCGTCGGCGGCCAGTACGTGCACGATTCGGCCACCTGGGCCGCGGCATTCAACTTCACCGGCAAGCAGCTGACGTGGATGCTGATCGGCTACGGCTTCGTGGCCTCCGTGATCCCCGTGTGGCTGCTGCTGGCGCCGCGCGACTACCTGTCGACGTTCCTCAAGATCGGCACCATCGTCGGACTCGCGCTGGGCATCGTGTTCGTCGCGCCGATGATGCAGATGCCGTCCATCACCCGCTTCATCGACGGCACCGGCCCGGCCTGGTCCGGTACGCTGTTCCCGTTCCTGTTCATCACCATCGCATGCGGCGCCGTGTCCGGCTTCCACGCGCTGATCTCGTCGGGCACCACGCCGAAGATGATCGAGAACGAATCGCACGCCCGCTTCATCGGCTACGGCGGCATGCTGATGGAATCGTTCGTCGCCATCATGGCCCTCGTCGCCGCGTCGACCATCGACCCGGGCGTCTACTTCGCGATGAACAGCCCGGCCGCCGTGCTCGGCACCACCGCGCAAACGGCCGCCGCCGCCGTCTCCAACTGGGGCTTCGTGATCACGCCGGACCAGCTCGTCCAGATCGCCAAGGACGTGGGCGAGAATTCCATCATCTCGCGCGCCGGCGGCGCCCCGACGCTGGCCGTCGGCATGGCCCACATCCTGTCGAACGTCGTCGGCGGCAAGGCGATGATGGCGTTCTGGTATCACTTCGCGATCCTGTTCGAGGCGCTGTTCATCCTCACCGCCGTCGATGCCGGCACCCGCGCCGGGCGCTTCATGCTGCAGGACCTGCTGGGCGCCTTCGCCCCGTCGCTGAAACGCACGGACTCGCTGCCCGCGAACCTGATCGCCACGGGCCTGTGCGTGGCCGCCTGGGGTTACTTCCTGTACCAGGGTGTCGTCGATCCGCTGGGCGGCATCAATACCTTGTGGCCGCTGTTCGGCATCGCCAACCAGATGTTGGCGGGTATCGCGCTCACCCTGGCCACCGTCGTGCTGTTCAAGATGAAGCGCGGCCAGTATGCATGGGTGTCGATCGTGCCGACCATCTGGCTCCTGATCTGCACGCTGTCGGCCGGCTGGCTCAAGATCTTCGATTCGAACGTCAAGGTCGGCTTCGTGGCGCACGCCCATAAATTCCAGGCAGCGCTCGACCAGGACCAAGTGCTGGCGCCGGCCAAGTCGCTCGACCAGATGAGCCGCGTCGTCTTCAACGACTACGTCGACGCCACCTTGTGCGGCTTCTTCATGGTCGTCGTCGTGGCCGTGGTGCTGTACGGCATCCGCACCGTGATGGCCGCCCGCAAGGACGCCCGTCCCAGCGCCCAGGAAACGCCGTACGTGCCGGCGCCCGCCGCACCGATGGCCGAGGTGCAGTGATGTTCGGCGCGCTGGCACAGGCGGGCCGCTACCTCGGGCAGAGCATGCGCCTGATGGTCGGCCTGCCGGAATACGACACCTATGTGGCTCACATGGAAAAGACCCATCCGGATCAGCCCATCATGAGCTACGAGGAGTTCTTCCGCGAGCGCCAGCAGGCCCGCTACGGCAACGGCAAGCGCGGCGGCTGTTGCTGAGTAGGGTGGACGGGTTTCCCGTCCACCCTACCAAACCTATTTCCCGCCCCTTCCTTCCCCGCCGCTTTGCGCCAGCACAAACGGCGCGTCATAGCCCTCACCTATAGTCAATTCCTGCAAGAATTTGCTTTCTTGCATGGTGGGCCTGCCTGACAGGCTCGTTCGCAGCGCCGACCGCCGGACCCGTCGACCCATGCTGACTCTCGAGCGCTCCAGCCTCAACCGAAAACTGACGTCGATGTGCCTGCAGGCCGCCGCGAGCGCGCTGCTGGTCGTCTACGTCGTCTTCGCCGTCGCGACCGTGGCCGGCCAGCGCCGCGCCGAGCGGCAGGACCTGGACGCCCTCGCCGCCGTGCTCGCGCAGGGCAGCCTCGACGCCGTGCAATTCAACGACCGGCGCCTGGCCACGCAGTTGCTGGCGGCGCTGGAAGCCCGTCCCCACGTCAGCGCCGCCGTGCTGTACGACCGCAAGGGCCGGCCGTTCGCCGCCTGGCATGCGCCCGGCCCCGGCGCCGCCAAACCGGACGAAGCGCTGGACGGCGTCGAACCGGAGGACCTCGCCGCGGCCGCCTACGCCGGCAGCCGGCCGTGGCTGCCGCTGTTGCGCGTGTACCGCGCACTCGGCGCAGCGAAGGACGCCGACGGGCACGCCTTGCCCCCGGTCGGCGCCGTGATGATCGAGAGCGACCTCGTGCCCATGTGGCTGGACGTCGCCCGCGCGCTGGGCGTGATGGCCGCCGCGCTGGCCGCCGCGATGCTGACGGCATTCGTGCTGGCGCGCCGGCTGCGGCGCAGCATCGGCGAGCCGATCGGCAAGCTGATCAACGCGGCCCAGAAAGTCTCGGCCAGCCAGAACTACACGCTGCGCATCGCCCACAACCGCAGCGACGAACTGGGCGTGCTGATCGACAGCTTCAACAACATGCTGGCCCAGGTCGAAGGCCGCGGCGCCGCGCTCACGCACCACCGCGACGAACTGGAACGCCAGGTCAGCGTGCGCACCGAGCAGCTGGAAAAGGCGAAGAACGCGGCCGAGGCGGCGAGCCGCGCGAAGAGCGCCTTCCTCGCCACGATGAGCCACGAGATCCGCACCCCGATGAACGGCGTGCTGGGCATGACGGAGATGCTGCTCGGGACCGACCTCACCGAGACCCAGCGCAACTACACGCGCCTCGTCAAGCAATCGGGCGAGCATCTCCTGGTGATCATCAACGACATCCTCGACTTTTCCAAGATCGAGGCCGGCAAGCTCACCGTCGAGTACATCAATTTCAACCTGTGGGACCTGCTGGACGACATCCACACGGTCTACACGCCGCAGGCCGAGGCGAAGAACATCCAGCTCCACTTCGACATCGCCAACGACATCCCGGTGGCGATCTGCGGCGACCCGAACCGCCTGCGCCAGATCATGGCCAACCTGCTCGGCAACGCGGTCAAGTTCACGGACCAGGGCCGCATCCTCGCCAAGGTACGCATCGCGAGCGAGGACAACCAGGCCGTGATGCTGCGCTTCGAAGTGCACGACACGGGCATCGGCATCTCGCGCGAGGCGCGCAGCCGCATCTTCGAGGCGTTCTCGCAGGCCGACGATTCGACGACGCGCAAGTACGGCGGCACGGGGCTCGGCCTGGCGATCTCCAAGCAGCTCGTCGAACTGATGGGCGGCTCCATCGGCGTCGAGAACGCGCTGACGCAAGGGTCCGTGTTCTGGTTCACGGTCGCCTTCGACAAGCGCCGCGTCGACCCGGATGCGCCGGGCGACCACCAGCACACGATCGACGGCCTGCGCGTGCTCATCGTCGACGAAGGCGAGACGAGCCGCGTCGGCCTGGAACGCCACCTGGCGACATGGCGCATCGAATGCGATTCGGCGGACAGCGCGGACGAAGCCCTGGAGCGCCTGGACGAGGCGGCGCGCGCCGGCCGGCCGTACGACGCCGCGATCCTCGACATGGAGCTGGCGCAAACGAGCGGCCTGCTGCTGGCCGCGCAGATCAAGGCCAGCCCCGCCACGCGCGCCATGCGGCTCGTGCTGCTCAGTCCCGAACGGCTGGCGGCCGATCCGGTGCAGCGGCGCGAGGCCGGCGTCGCCTACCAGTTGATCAAGCCGGCGCGCGCGGCCGACCTGTTCGCCTGCCTGGCGACGCCGCCGCGCGGCCAGGTGGCGCCGGCGCCGCGCTTCCTGCCGCCGCGTCCCCTGCAGCTGGACGCCAGCCGCCCGCGCACGCGGCGCGTGCTGCTGGCCGAGGACAATCCCGTCAACGTCGAAGTGGCCAAGGCGATGCTGGAAAGCCTGGACCTGCAGGTCGATTGCGCGCGCAACGGCGAAGACGCGCTGCAGGCCTTGCGCGCGAATACCTACGACGCCGTGCTGATGGATTGCCAGATGCCCGTGATGGACGGCTTCGCGGCGACGGCCGCGATCCGGCGCGAGGAACGCGAGGCGGGCCGCGGCCGCGTCCTGCCCATCATCGCCATCACCGCCAACGCGCTGCAGGGCGACCGCGAAGCCTGCCTCGCGGCCGGCATGGACGATTACCTGTCGAAGCCGTTCAGCCAGCAGGAACTGGCGGCCGTGATCGGGCGCTGGATGGCGCTGCCGCTCGCGGCCACCGTGCACCACGACGACGAGCCGCCGCGGCTGCCGCGCGAATCCGTCGAAGTGATCCAGCGCGACGTGATCAACCGCGTGGCGCTGGACAAGATCCGCGCCCTGTCGCGCGAGCGCGGCGACGCCCTCGTGCAGAAGGTGATCGCGGCCTACGTCGACGACACGCCGCAGCAACTGCGCACGTTGCGCGCCGCTATCGACGATCTCGACACGGGCAACGTGCGGCGCATCGCGCACACGCTCAAATCGGCCAGCGCCAACGTCGGCGCCGAAGCGCTCGCCGCCCTGTGCAAGGAGATGGAGCACCTGGGCCGCGCCGACACCACCGAAGGCGCGGACGCGATCCTGACCGACATGGAGCAGGCGTTCCAGGCCGTCCGGCATTCGCTCACCGCCATCCTCGAAAAGGAAACCTGACATGCCAGCCCATTCCACCCGCCAGGGCGTCCGGTCGCCCGCCGTCGTGCTGGTCGCCGACGACGATCCGGTGATGCGCCTGCTGATGCTCGAGATGCTGGACAGCGTCGGCCTGGACGGCATCGAAGCCGAGGACGGCGCACAGGCCGTGGCCCTCGCGCACGCGCGCACGCCCGACCTGATCCTGCTCGACGTCGAGATGCCGAAGATGGACGGCTTCGCCGCCTGCCGCGCGATCCGCGACCTGCCGAACGGCGCGACGGTCCCCATCGTGATGGTCACCGGCGGCGACGACCTGGAAGCCGTCACGAACGCCTACGAGGCCGGCGCCACCGACTTCGTGTCGAAGCCGATCAACTGGCCCATCCTCGGCCACCGCGTGCTGTACGTGCTGCGCGCGTCCGACGCCATCGTCCGCCTGCGCATCGCCGACGCCCAGAACCGCGCCGTGCTGGCCGCCATCCCCGACACGTTCTTCCGCATGTCGCGCGACGGCTTCTATCTCGATTACGAGCCGGGCCGCGACGGGCCGGGCCGCGGCGTGCGCGACGCCGGCGTGGACGAGCAGATCGTCGGCCGCCACGTGACCGACGTCCTGCCGCGCGACATCGCCGAGCGCCTGCTCGAACAGGTCGGGATGGCCCTGCACGTGCAGCAGGTGCGCTCGGTCGAATACGAATTGCTCCGCTTCGGCGAAGCCCAGCATTTCGAGGCGCGTCTCGTCGCCACCGGCCCGAACGAAGTACTGGGCCTCGTGCGCGACATCAGCGAACGCAAGCGCGCGGAAGAACAGATCCGGCACCTCGCCTATTGCGACAGCCTGACCGGCATCCCGAACCGCCAGGCCTTCCTCGAGATGCTGGAGCGCGAGCTGCAGCGCTCCAAGATCGGCAACACCAAGTTCGCCGTGCTGTTCATGGACCTGGACGCCTTCAAGCGCATCAACGACACCCTCGGCCACGACGTGGGCGACCAGTTGTTGCGGCAAGTGTCGGACCGCCTGCGCGAGACGATCCGCCCGAACGACCTGCTGTCGCGCGGCGACCTCCTGCCGCGCGCGGACGCGGCCGGGAGCGCCGGCACGAACCTGGCGCGCCTGGGCGGCGACGAATTTACCATCCTGATTCCCGACCTGGAACGGGTCGAACACGCCCTCAACGTGGCGCACCGCGTGAAGGATGCCATGCGCCGCCCCTTCCTCATCGAGGGCAACGAGATCTTCGTGACGGCCAGCATCGGCATCTCGCTGTTCCCCGAGGACGGCGACGACTGCACGTCGCTGCTCAAGTACGCCGACACCGCGATGTACCACGCGAAGAACTGCGGCAAGAACAACGCCAAGCTGTACTCGTCGTCGCTGACGATGCAGATCATGAGCCACGTGAAGCTGGAAGTGGGCTTGCGCCGCGCCCTGCAGAACGACGAGCTGTACCTGCTGTATCAACCGCAGCTCGACGTGCGCTCGTCCGAGATCGTCGGCGTGGAAGCCCTCGTGCGCTGGCGCCATGCGGAGCGCGGCGTCGTCTCGCCCAACGAGTTCATCCCGCTGGCCGAGGAGACGGGCCTGATCGTGCCGATCGGCGAATGGGTGCTGCGCACGGCATGCAACCAGGCGCGCCACTGGCAAAAGCTGACGCACCGGCCGGTGCGCATGGCGGTGAACCTGTCGGCCAAGCAGTTCAAGGACGAGAACCTGTCGCAGATCGTGCTGTCCGCCCTGCACGACACGGGCCTCGACCCGCGCCTGCTCGAGCTGGAACTGACGGAAGGCACGCTGATGGACGACGCCAAGGCGACCCTGGCGACGCTGGAACAGTTGCGCGGCATCGGCGTGTACCTGTCGATCGACGATTTCGGCACCGGGTATTCGTCGATGAACTACCTGAAGCGCTTCGACGTGCGCGCCCTGAAGATCGACCGCAGCTTCATCAGCGGCCTGCCGCAGGATTCCGAAAACGCCGCGATCACGCGCGCCATCATCGCGATGGCGCACGGACTGAAGATGGTCGTGGTGGCGGAAGGCGTCGAGACGGGCGAGCAGCTGGTGCTGCTCGAAGAATACGGCTGCGATCTCGTGCAGGGCTTCTACCTCGGCCGGCCGGCGCCGGCGGACGCGGTCACCGGCATGCTGCAGCAGTTGTGGGTGCCGGTCACCGCGCGCTGAACGTCAGCGGACGAACATCAGCGGCTGAACGTGAGCGTATGCACGGGCGGTCCCGGCAACAGCGGCGTCGGCTTCGCGTGCACCCAGTCCTCGTGCCCCTTGAGGAAGTACGGCGACAGCGGGTGTCCGCTCTGCCCGCCCGGCATGTCGAACAATCCCTCTTCCTCGCGCCCCGGCACGACCGTCAGGCGTTCCGACTGCCCGAACTTCGGGCCGGCCACGCGCGGCATGTTGGCGTCGCCCGGCAACTGGTCGGGCGGGACGCTGAGCCAGCGGCGCAGCGCCGGCACGGCGATCGTGAACGGATGCGCGATCGCCGCCGTGTTGCGCCGGCCCCAGGTCGCCTGCGCGAGCGGCGTGCCGTCCTCCGTGAGGTCGGCGATGGCGCGGTCGACGGCGGCCAGTTCCAGGTCCTGCCAGCTGGCGTAGCCGGACGGCAGCCACGCGGCCGGGCGCTCGTCCAGCAGGCGCGCGACGACCTCCGGCCAGCGCGACGTCGCGACGACGATGCTGGCCTTCGGGTCGAGCTTCGCCAGTTCCGCGTCCAGGCCGCCGAACAACAAGTCGTGCAGCGACCACATGAACCCGCGCGCCAGGCGGTAGCCGACGGACGTCGTGCTCGCGCGGCCGTCCCAGCTGCGTTCCAGCAGGCGGCGGAATTCCGCGCGCTGCGGGTGCCGGTCGAGCGCACGGGCGTCCAGCGCGGCCAGCGCGCGGTCGCGCCAGGACGCGATGAACGGCGCGCGGTCGTCGAGCGACGCCTGGAACGCGTCCGCCACGGTCGCCTTCGTCCCCAACCGGCGCACGTCCCCGCTCAACTGATTCACGCGCGCCCCGAGATCGAAGCCGCCGTCGCCGATCGCCTGCGCCCCGTCGCCGGCCAGCTGGCGGCTGTTCGCGGTGACGAGCTGGCCGCCGGCCGGATTCACGACGCGCGGATGCTGGTCGGCCGCGAGCAACCCGTCCCACGTCGGCACGGCGCCGTCGAACGCGAGGGGGAACGACACCGCCCGCCCCCCTTGCGTACGATCGCCCTGCATCCGATTCGGCAGCGCGCCGCCGATGGTCCAGGCGATGCCGCCGCGGTCGTCGCCGAGGACGATGTTCTGCGCCGGGATGCCGTCGGATGCCGCCGCGGCCAGCGCCTCGGCGAGATTCGTCGACGACTCCAGCTTCAGGTGGTTCAGGTTCAGCGCGTCGGGCGAATGGGCGACCCAATGCACCGCATACATCGTCCCCTCGACCGTGCGGATGGGGCCGAGGCTCGTCTCGCGCACCGTCATCGACTGCGCCGGCGCGCCTTTCACGAGCAGCACCTCGTCGTGCGCCACGGGGGTCTCCCAGCCGGAAGGCAGGCGCACCTGGCCCGGGTGCGCCGCGTCGGTGCCGAGGCGGACGAGGTCCAGCGTGTCCGCATAACTGTTCGTGAAGGCCCACGCGACATGGCCGTTGCTGCCGACGATGACGGCCGGCGGCGTCCCCGGCAGGCTCACGCCGACGACGCGGCGCGGCTGCCCGTGCGCGTCGGGAAAGCGCAGCGCCAGGCGATACCACGTGTTCGGCAGTTGCAGGCCCAGGTGCATGTCGTCCGAAACGATGGCGCCGCCGCTCGCGGTGCGCGTCCCGGCGATGGCGTAGTTGTTACTGCCGACGGCGTCCGTGAACGCGATGCCCGCCACCTGGCGCGCGGGCACGGCCTCCTTGCGGCCCCACCAGGCCGGCGCCGTGGACGGGATCGGGGCGGGCGCCAGCGCGACGGCGGGCGCGTCCAGCGGCGTATCCCACCGGCTCGCTTCCGGCAGCAGGAACGCCAGCTGGGCGGGGTCCAGGTGCGCCGCCAGCCAGCCCCGCGCCAACTCGCGCGGCTCCTGGTTGCCCTGCAAATCGAAGTACATGGCCCACACCGCGAGCAGCGAATCGGCGGGCGTCCACGGCCGCGGCGCCGTGCCGCTCAGCAGGTACTCGAACGGCCGCGCAAGGAGCGCGTTCACGCCGTCGTTGACGCCGGCGGCATAGCGGTCCAGCAGCGCGCGCTCGGCCGGCGTCATGCGCTGCAGGACCTGGTCGGCGCGGGCGCGGAAGCGGTGCAGCCGGTGCGCGCGGTCGAGCGGCAATGCCTTGGGTCCGAACAGCTCGGCCAGTTCGCCGGCCGCGCTGCGGCGCAGCAGGTCCATCTGGAAGAAACGCTCCTGGCCGTGCACGAACCCGGTCGCGTAGGCGACGTCGAGCCGGCTGGAACCGCTGATCGACGGCACGCCGTTCGCGTCGCGCTCCACCGTCACGGGCGCCGACAGCAGCGGAGAGTGGCGTGCGCCGTCGAGTTCGGGCAGGCTGGCGCGCAAGGTCATCCAGCCGCCGCCGGCGACGAGTACCGACAGCACGACGATCCCGACCGCGATCCGCCGCCCCCACTTCCACCATCCACGTTGTCCCATGCCGCCCTTCCCTCAGCAAAATATGCATCTTGCCAGAAATTCCACGTCCGGGCGAGTGCGGACATTTCATCTCAAAGGTAGTTCCCTCCACGCGATTGAGCGAGCTTGATGGTCGGAGGCTCCAGTCTTCTAAGCTGGCGACAGACGCGCAGGACGCGCGGGTCGGATGCGGGAGGCGCCATGGTTCAGGTGCGCACTTGTTTGTTCTGCTGGCTGCGGCGCGCAGGCATGTCCGGCGTGCTTGCGTTGGCCGCGTGCACGACGCCGCAGGAGCGCGCGGCACAGGCGCAGGCCGACGTCGAGCGGATGATGGCGATCTACGGGCCGGCCTGCGTCCGGCTGGGCTATGCCGCCCAGTCGGACGCCTGGCGCAGCTGCGTGCTCAATCTGAGTACGAAGTACGATCTGCAGCACTATGGACCGCCTCCGGGCTACTACGGCTGGGGTCCGGGTTACTGGCGGGGCGGCTGGTGGGATCCATACTGGTGAGACGGGTGGCCACCCGGCTTGCGAACTCCGCTTTCGTCACCGCCTCGCGCCGCTCCAGCAAGCGTTCCAGCACCTGCTGGATGTGCCGGACGAGCTCCGGATAGCGCGCATCGGGCGGATGCAGGCTGAAGCGCACGAGCGGCGAGCGCTTCAGCATGGCCGCGGTGGCATCGGCCACGCGCCGCGACAGGATACGCCCGCTGGAGTTGCGCGCCGCATACACGAGCGACGGCGACAGGATGGCGTGCGTGCCGCGGCGGGTGTTTTCGACGAATGGCCGCTGCGGGTCGGTTCGCTTGCTCACGTCGCGCTGTTTGTCGCGCTGTTTGTCGCACTCCCCCTCGCGGTCGGACGTGCCGCGCCGGCTGCGTCCCTCCTGCGCTTCGTCGGAGGCGGTCGGTCCCGGGTCGGTCGGCCCCGTCCAGTCGCGTGAATCGAACTGGCGGTTCCGGCCGGCTTGCCCCGACTGGTTTCCCTGGCTGCTCTGCAACATCCCGCCGCCATACTGGAGGCTCGCGCCGTCGCCGCCGCGATAGCCTTGTGCGTGATGGTGCCGAAAGGCCTTGCCGCGTTCCCGCGCCGGCAGGCAATGGAAATGGCTGAACGTCGTCGTGTACGCGAACGGCGCATCGCGCAAGGCCCGCCATGCGCCCTCGCCCAGCAGCCAGGCGGGCGGCACGAAACCGGTCGGCGTCCAGCCGCGCGCCGCGAACCAGTCGACGCCGAGTTCCAGGCGGCGCCGCGCTTCCGCCTCCGTCAGCGCGGCGAACTCGCCCTCGCGGCGCGTGTAGACGTTGCGCAGGAAGCGGGCGCGCACCCCCCCGCCGCCCGCTTCCGTGTCGAGGTGACTGTAGCCGTGCAGCGCCAGCTCGTCGCCGCGCTCCAGCGCCACGTTCAGGCACGCTTCCATGGCGAGCGATTGCTCGGGACGGAAGTGATAATGGGGCACGACGAGCCAGGTCAGCGGGATGTCCGCCACGGCCCGCACGGCCTCCACGAGACGCAGGCAATCGGACCACGTGGCGGGCGCCACGTCGTGGATCGAGACGCACAGCATCTGCTCGTCGGGAGCCCATTCAATCTGCGACACGGATGCCCTCCCGTTCATGGATCGCCTCATCGATGTCGCCCCGTCCCACATAGGGATAACCGCCCACCAGGGCCTCGTAGCGGCCGACCACCTGCGGCAGGATTTCGTTCCAGTCGTAGCGCTCGACGGCCTTGCGCCGCGCGGCGTGGCCCATGCGCGCCAGGTCGCGCTGGTAGATGGCTTCGATCGCGCCGGCCAGGCTGGCGACGTCGTTCGGCTCGGCCAGGATGCCCGTTTCCGTGTCGACCAGCTCGGCCACGCCGCCTCTGTTCGTGGCGACGACGGGCAGGCCGCACGCCATCGCCTCGAGCACGATGAGGCCGAACGTTTCGCAATCGCCCGGGTGCACGAGCACGTCGCAACTGGCCAGCAGGCAGGCGAGCTGGCGCTGGTCGCGCCGGTACGGGACGTGCGTCACGCGGTCGCAGAACGGCAGCACGCCGCCGCCGCCCACGAGGATCAGGTGGTAAGGATCGCCCAGCTTGCGCACCGCTTCGATGAGCACGTGCAGCTTTTTTTCCGGCGTGAAGCGGCCGGCATAGACGAGCAGGCGCGCGTCCGGCGCAAGGCCCAGGTGGTCGCGCAGCGTGTCGTCGCGGCGCTGCGGACGGAACACGCTGCTGTCGATGCCGAGCGGCTGGTGGACGGCCCCGTGCACGCCGATCGCGTCCAGCTGCTGCACCATGATGCGGCTGGGTGCCAGCACGAGGTCGAACTGGCGGTACAGGTTGGCGAGATAGCGGCAGGTGCCGCGCGCGATCCAGCGCCCGAGGCGGGGCTGCACGAGGCGCGGCAGGTCGGAGTGATAGAAGGCGACGGCGGGAATGTCGTAGCGCTTGCGCATGCGCAGCGCGGCCCAGGCGCAGTGTCCGGCGTCGCCGGCCTCGACGACGTCCGGACCGACGGATTCCAGCAGCCGCGCCGGGCCCTCGACGGACAGCGGCATGCGAAAGCCGTGGAAGCCGGGCACGCCGGCCGATGGTATCTTGACGAGTGCGGGCACGGCGTGGTCGCACGTCTCCACATTGGAACTCATGATGGTGTGCCTGACGCGGCTGCGCCGTGCCAGCCAGTGCGCCTTGGCATTCAGATAGGTGCTGACGCCGCCTCCTTCGGCCGCGTAAAACATCGTGATGTCGACGAGGTGCATGCTTGGGGTCCGGTCAAAGTATCCCCACGATAGCAGCGGAGCCGGTGCGCCGGGTTTGCGCACTGTCAAGCGGACGCCTCCTGCTGCCGGGAACCGGTGCCTGTCACGCATGAGATGGCAGGTCGTCCGGCCGCTGCATCGCGGCCGCGCGCACGTACCGGGCGCTCAGTGCGCGACGATGGTCGGGCTCCCGTCGGGGAGGCCCATTATGCACTGCGCCTGTCGAGCATGGCGCGCGCGATGGTGCCGGCGTCCACATACTCGAGCTCGCCCCCGACGGGGACGCCGCGCGCAAGGCGGCTGACCTTGAGTCCGCGCGCCTTCAGCATTTCGCTGATGTAATGGGCGGTCGCTTCGCCCTCGTTGGTGAAATTGGTGGCCAGCACGACTTCCTTGACCTGGCCGTCGGCGGCCCGTCCCACCAGCTTTTCCAGGTGCAGGTCCTTGGGGCCGATGCCGTCCAGCGGCGACAGCCGGCCCATCAGCACGAAGTACAGCCCCTTGAAGGTCAGGGTCTGCTCGATCATCATCTGGTCGGCCGGCGTCTCGACGACGCACAGCAGCGACCGGTCGCGCTGCTCGTCGGCGCACAGGTCGCAGACCTCGGTTTCCGAGAAGGTGTTGCACATGGCGCAGTGATGCACCGCGTCGACGGCCTGGTACAGCGCGCGCGACAGCATCGCGGCGCCTTCGCGGTCGTGCTGCAGCAGGTGGAAGGCCATGCGCTGCGCCGACTTCGGCCCGACGCCCGGCAGGCGGCGCAAGGCCTCGGTGAGGAAGTCGAGCGATTTGGACATGGGGCTCCTGCCGGACTTACTGCCCGCGCCAGGCGGCCAGCGCCTCGGCGGTCATGGTCGGGATGAACTCGGTGACGGTATAGGTCGCGAGGCCGGCCTGCCCGAACGGATCGCCCTCCAGCGCCGCGTCGAGCTCCGCGCGGCTGGCGGCGTGGGCGATCAGGATGCCGCCGTCGCGCGGCTCCTTGCGCCCCGACATCAGCATCAGCCCGCGCGCATACTGCGCCTCCAGCCAGGCACGGTGCGCCGGCAAGTAGGCATCGATGCGCTCGAGCGGCGCGATATAGTGAAGCGTAACGATGAACATCAGATGAGCATCAGAACGGCATCTTGAAGCCCGGGGGCAGCGGCAGGCCGGCGGTCAGGCCGCTCATCTTTTCCTGCGCGGTCGTCTCGGCCTTGCGCACGGCGTCGTTGAACGCGGCGGCGACCAGGTCTTCCAGCATGTCGCGGTCGTCGCCCAGCAGCGACGGGTCGATCGACACGCGCTTGACGTCGTTCTTGCAGGTCATGATGACCTTCACCAGGCCCGCGCCGGACTGGCCTTCGACCTCGATCTGAGCCAGCTGCTCCTGCGCCTTCTTCATGTTGTCCTGCATGGCCTGCGCCTGCTTCATCAGGCCTGCGAGCTGGTTTTTCATCATGATGCGTTCTCCAAAAAAGTCGGATGGATAAATCGTTTATATCGTTTATATGCGGGCGGACGGATCAGGCCGCGGTCGGGCGCACGGAGCCGGGCACGACGAATGCGTCGAACGTGCGCGCCATCTCCTGCACGAACGGATCGGCGTCGACGACCGCCTCGGCCTCGCGTTGCAGCCGCTCGCGCCTTGCCTTGGCCTCGGCGCTGGCCGTGTACCACGTGGGCGCGATCTCGGTCTCGACGTTCACGCGCACGGCCGGGAAACGCTCCTGCAGGGCCGCGCACAGCTTCTCGCTGTTGCCGCTGGCGCGCAGCGTATCGACCGGCACGCGCAGGCGGAACGTCGCGGCGGCGCCGTCCGCGGCGCACTCGACCAGTTCGGTCTGGAAGGCCAGCTGCTGGGCCACGCCGCGCAGCGGCAGCGACGCCGCCAGCGCGGGCCAGTCGCCGTCCCAATCGATGGCCGGCACGGGCGTGATGACGTAAGCATACGGCGGCGCGGACGGGGCGGCCACGCGCGCGGGCGCCGCCGGCGCGGCCACGGCGGGCGTCTCCAGCGCGACGGCCGTGTCGTCGGAAAATTCGGTGACCCAGGCGGGCGGCTCGTCGTCGGCCACGGCCTGGTCGCTACCCTGCGCCTGGGCCTGGGCTTGGGCTTGGGCCGACATGTGCTGCATGGCCGGCTGCGGCTGGGCCGCGGCGGCGCTGGTGTTCTGCGGCGCAGCGTCCCATGGCGCCGTGGCCGCGGCACGCGCGGCGCTCGATGCCGAGCCGGCAACTGCGCCGGCACCGGGCGCCGATGGCGGGGGCGCAGCGGGCGCGGGCGCGGCAGGTGCCGCGGCGGCCGGCTCGGCGGCCGGGGCCGGGCGCCGGGGCGCGCCGCCCATGCGGGAGCCGGCGCGCGCCGCTTCCAGCGCGGCATCGAGGGCCGCGCGGGCGGACGTCATCGCGCGGCCGGCACCGCCTTGCGCGGCCGGCGATGCGGCCGGCGCGGGTGCGGGAGCGGCCGCGGGTCCGGCTGGCGGAGCAGCGGCGGCCGGGCCGGACGGGCGCGCGGCGGCGGCCGGCTGGGCAGCGGCGGCCGGACGCGCCGGTGCCGCCTGCGGCAGCGTCCGCGCCAACGCGGCCGGCGCGGGCGCCGCCGCCTGCTCGGCACCGCCCTGCCCCGGGCGGAACGCCAGCATGCGCAGCAAGGTCATGGTAAAGCCTGCGTACTCGTCCGGCGCGAGGCCGATCTCGTTGCGGCCGATGACGGCGATCTGGTAATACAGCTGCACTTCCTGCGGATCGAATTGCGTCGCCAGGCGCTGGATGTCGGCCAGTTCCGGCAGGTCGTCCGGGAGCGCCGTCGGCACCGTCTGGGCCAGCGCGATCCGGTGCAGCAACGTGCCCAGGTCCTGCAGGGCGCCGTTGTACGACAGGCTGCGGCTGGCCATTTCGTCCGCGACGGCCATCAGGTCGGCGCCGTCCTGGTTCGCGAGCGCATCGAGCAGGCGCACCAGATAGGACTGGTCGAGCGCGCCCAGCATGCCCTGCACGGCGTCGAGCGTGACGGCGCCGGCGGCGTAGGCGATGGCCTGGTCGGTCAGCGACAGCGCGTCGCGCATCGACCCGTGCGCGCCCTGGGCGAGCAGGCGCAGCGCGGGCTGCTCGAACGTCACCCCTTCCTGGCCGAGGATGTTTTCCAGGTGGCCCACGATGTGACCGGGCGGCATCTGCTTCAGGTTGAACTGCAGGCAGCGCGACAGCACCGTCACCGGAATCTTTTGCGGGTCCGTCGTCGCGAGGATGAATTTCACGTGCTCGGGCGGCTCTTCCAGCGTTTTCAGCATCGCGTTGAAGGCGTGGTTCGTGAGCATGTGCACCTCGTCGATCATATAGACCTTGAAGCGCGCATTGGAAGGCGCGTAGACCGCCTGCTCCAGCAGCTGGGCCATCTCGTCGACGCCGCGGTTCGACGCCGCGTCCATCTCGACGTAGTCGACGAAGCGGCCGGCGTCGATGGCGCGGCACGGTTCGCACTGGCCGCACGGTTCGGCCGTGATCCCGCCCTGCCCGTCCGGCCCGACGCAGTTGAGCGACTTGGCCAGGATGCGCGACAGCGTGGTCTTGCCCACCCCGCGCGTGCCGGTGAACAGATAGGCGTGGTGCAGCCGTCCGGTCCGCAAGGCATGGGTCAGCGCACGGACGACGTGCTCCTGGCCGACCAGCGTTTCGAAGTTCCGGGGACGGTATTTGCGAGCGAGGACTTGATAGGACATACCGGGATTTTACCGTAGACCGGCGTGGGCGCGGCAACATTAGACGCTCATCGGGAATTCCCCTACACTGGTGTTTTTATTTCAATTAGGAAAAATGAAAAAATCACTGTGCATACCGCTGATGTTCGCTTTCCTGCTGCCGGCGTTGCCGGGCCATGCCGCCGAGCGCGAATGGATCCCGTATCGCAAGCTGGTCGACATCGTCAAAGTGGACAAGTTCGACGCCCTGCCCCCGGCCGAGCGCGACAAGGTGATCCTGTATGCCAAGCTGGTGCCCGTGAACAAGGCGATCTCGCCGCTGGACGCCGGTCTCGTCGTCGTGGACGGCGCCAGCCGGACGCCCATGCCGCTGGACGCCGGCGGCCGCGCGCGCATGGTGCTCAACAAGCAGTGGCTGGCCGACGACGCGCAGATCTGGACGAGCCTGCCCAAGGGCGAAAAGATGCGCATGGGGTTCGACCTGGGCGCCGTGCTGCCGGAGACGACGCAGTGGCGCTACGCGACGGTGATGGGCGCCATTCCCCAGACCAATGCCGCGATCGGCAAGGTGGCGGGCATGCTGAGCCTGTTCGTGCCCACGATGAAGTCGGTGATCTTCAAGTTCGACAAGCCGGCCCAACTGACCATCAAGACCGCCGCCGGCGACAAGCACTATGTCAGCGATGCCCGCAACCACCTGAAGCTCAATCTCGACGAGGGCCTGCTCAAGGAGAACCCGATGATGGAATGGTCGGCGCGTCCACTGGAAGCCGAGATCGACGATTGAAGGCGCCGCGACAAACAAAAACAGCTGCCGCGGCAGCTGTTGAAGTAAGTAGGCGAGCCTGATCTGCGGCACTTGCGGTGAACGGCTTTGGCTGCTTCGTTCCCGACCTGACCAGGTAAACCATGCCACAATGCGCAGGGGCCCGCCAGCTCGCATTATAACCGCTAACGGGCATGCCGGCAAACCGCCATGCCCCCATGCCGGAAGTCACAAACCCAACTGCTCCCAGATGGCGTCCACGCGCGCCTTCACGTCCGGTGCCATGACGATCGGCGTCCCCCACTCCCGATTAGTCTCGCCCGGCCATTTATTAGTCGCATCGATACCCATCTTGCTGCCCAGACCGCTGATGGGTGACGCGAAGTCGAGATAGTCGATCGGGGTATTGTCGACCATGACCGTGTCGCGGGTCGGATCCACGCGCGTCGTGATGGCCCAGATCACTTCTTTCCAGTCGCGCACGTTGACGTCTTCGTCCACGACGACGATGAACTTGGTATACATGAACTGGCGCAGGAAGCTCCATACGCCGAACATCACGCGCTTGGCGTGGCCGGCATACTGCTTCTTCATCTGCACGACGGCCATCCGGTAACTGCAGCCTTCCGGCGGCAGGTAGAAATCCGTGATCTCGGTGAACTGTTTTTGCAGCAGGGGCACGAACACTTCGTTCAGCGCGACGCCGAGGACGGCCGGCTCGTCGGGCGGCTTGCCCGTGTAGGTCGAGTGGTAGATCGGGTCGCGCCGCATCGTGATGCGGTCGATCGTGAACACCGGGAACCAGTCCTGCTCATTGTAATAGCCCGTGTGGTCGCCATACGGCCCTTCCAGCGCGTGCTCGAAGCCGGACGGGTGGCTCTGATCTGGATAGATATGCCCCTCGAGCACGATCTCGGCCGACGCCGGCACCCGCAGCTCGCTGCCGATGGCCTTCGTCAGGACCGTCCGCTGCCCCCGCAGCAGGCCGGCGAACTGGTATTCGGACAGCGTGTCGGGCACGGGCGTCACCGCGCCGAGGATCGTGGCCGGGTCGGCGCCCAGCGCCACCGCCACCGGGTACGGCTGGCCGGGGTTGGCGATGCAGTGCTCGCGGAAATCGAGCGCGCCGCCGCGGTGCGCAAGCCAGCGCATGATGACCTTGTTCGGCCCCAGCACCTGCTGGCGGTAGATGCCCAGGTTCTGGCGCTTCTTGTTCGGGCCCTTCGTGATCACGAGGCCCCAGGTGATCAGCGGCGCGACGTCGCCCGGCCAGCAATGCTGGATCGGCAGACGGGCGAGATCCACGTCCTGGCCTTCCCAGACGATCTCCTGGCATGGCGCCCCCTTCATTTCCTTGGGCGCCATGTCCCAGACGGCCTTGACGAGGGAGCCGAGGTCCATGATGTCGCGCAAACCCTTGGGCGGCTCCGGTTCCTTGAGACGCGCCAGCACGTGACCGATGCGGCGCAACTCGCCGACGTCGTCCGCGCCCATGCCCAGCGCCACGCGGCGCGGCGTCCCGAACAGGTTGGCCAGCACGGGGATCGGATACGGTGTGCCGCTGGCATCCACCGGCTTGTCGAACAGCAGCGCCGGCCCGCCCGCGCGCAACGTACGGTCGCACACCTCCGTCATTTCAAGATTCGGTGAAATAGGCGCGGATACGCGCTTGAAGTCACCGATTTCTTGCAACTTAGCAATAAAATCCCGTAAATCAGAGTAGTTCATTGAATTTTTAATTCTTTTTTACATCTTTTGAGGAGTGCTAACAATCGCCGGCAAGTGGTTGATTTGCCAAGGAATTGATGAGCGCCTGGGCGTCCTTTAGATCCAAAAGTAATAGAACGCTTAAGTGCTAGTATTGACTTGATATAAACGAGCTTCTACAATCCGCCGTACAAATTGAGACGGGCCCGTCCAGCACGTGATTCTAGCCGGTCTCATTCTTTCACGGGGTCGGGGCCCCAGCGACATTTTAGGAGTGTTTTCACTGGGCGTCTGCCCAACCAACCCCGAGACAGTTGTTAGCCACTGGGCGCCTCCACTGCAGCGCTGCCCAGCTGATGCAAGCAATGACGGCGTTCCTCGACCGCTGCGAGCGGCGACGGACGGTTTTCTGATGCACGGTACGAGTACGCTCGAACGCTGCGCTCACGCGCTGCGCCGGGGTGGCTTTGTCCGCGACAAAGGAGAGACGATGATCCATCGATTCATCGGCACGAGCGCAAGGCTCGTCCAACAGATGGCCAGCCAGCCAGTCACGTGGTCTTCCGTGATGAAAGCGGCACGCGGTGTTCTGACCACCGCACGACATACCTTGACCGTATTCGGTCTTTCCGCAGTAGCAATGATTGCCCTGCTGTACAGCCGCCCCGATTTTGCGAAACGGGTGTCGGATTTCCTGAACCCGCACCAGAGCGTTCCGGCGCCGGTGGCGGCCAATGCGCCGGTCCAGCTCGTGGCCGCACGCGACACGAACACCGTCGCGACCGCCAGCGCGGACGACAAGGCCAAGAGCCGTTCGACCCGTCAGCAGAAGTACGTGACGGACTGGCTGGCGCGCCGTTACCGCGTGGCCGGCGACGCCGCCAACATGTTCGTCTCGACGGCCTACAGCACGGCACACGAGATCAAGCTGGACCCGCTGCTGATCCTGGCCGTGATGGCTATCGAGTCGGGCCTGAATCCGTTCGCGGAAAGCCCGATGGGCGCGCAGGGCCTGATGCAGGTGATGTCCAAGGTCCACAGCGACAAGTTCCAGCAAGTGGGCGGTTCGAAGGCCGCCCTGAATCCGGTCACCAACATCCGTGTCGGCGCGCAGATCCTGAAGGACTACGTGAACCGCACGGGCTCCGTCGAAGGCGCGCTGAAGAGCTACGTCGGCGCCGGCGCGGCCGATGACGACTCCGGCTACGGCTCCAAGGTCCTCACCGAATACAAGCGCCTGAAGCAGGTCGCCAGCGGCAAGAACGTCCCGATTTATTTCCCGCCGGCCCAGCCCGCGGTCCCGAGCACGACGCTGAAGACCGTCAGCACGCAGCCGAAGCCGGACGCCCCGTCCGTCGTGGCGGCGCACGGCGACAGCCAGAACGGCGAAACCGTCGCCGGCCTCTGAGCCCGTACCCTTCCTGGTCGAAAGCCACCGTTGGCGCAAGCCGCGGTGGCTTTCATTTTTTTACACGCCGGGATGCGCAATCGAGTAGGGGGCGGGGTTACCCCCGCCGCCCTCTCACACCACCGTACGTGCGGTTCCGCATACGGCGGTTCATTCAACACACTGGAAGCGCTGCCGGGTGTCCAGCAACGAAACCAACCCAAGCG
>NZ_JADKYX010000017.1 GCF_016093545.1 Massilia rhizosphaerae
CTGGAGCCCCCATGAATCCGCAAGAACTCAAACAGGTCATGTCGTCCGGCCTGCTGTCCTTCCCCATCACCGACTTCGATGCCGAAGGCAATTTCCGCCCCAGCACCTACGCCGAGCGCCTGGAATGGCTCGCCCCGTACGGCGCCACCGCCCTGTTCGCGGCCGGCGGCACGGGCGAATTCTTCTCGCTGACGCACGACGAATACTCGCAAGTGATCAAGACCGCCGTCGACACCTGCGCCGGCAAGGTGCCCATCCTGGCCGGCGCCGGCGGCCCGACCAGGAGCGCCATCGCGTTCGCCCAGGAAGCCGAACGCCTCGGCGCCAAGGGCATCCTGCTGCTGCCGCACTACCTGACCGAAGCGAGCCAGGACGGCCTCGTCGCCCACGTGGAACAGGTCTGCAAATCGGTGCAGATCGGCGTCGTCGTGTACAACCGCGCCCAGTGCCGGCTCACGCCCGACTCGCTGGCAAAGCTGGCGGACCGCTGCCCCAACCTGATCGGCTTCAAGGACGGCATCGGCGACATCGAACTGATGGTCTCGATCTGGCGCCGCATGGGCGACCGCTTCAGCTACCTGGGCGGCCTGCCGACGGCGGAAGTGTATGCGGCCGCGTACAAGGCGCTGGGCGTGCCGGTGTACTCGTCGGCCGTGTTCAACTTCGTGCCGAAGTTGGCGATGGACTTCTACCGCGCCGTCGCCAAGGACGACCATGCGACGACGAACCGCCTGCTGGACGAATTCTTCCTGCCCTACCTGGCGATCCGCAACCGCAAGGCCGGCTACGCCGTATCGATCATCAAGGCCGGCGCCCGCCTCGTGGGCCGCGACGCCGGTCCGGTGCGCGCGCCGCTCACCGACCTGACGGAAGAAGAGCACGCGATGCTGGACAAGCTGATCAAGGCTCAGAAGTAAGTCGCCGGGGTCCCCGTGATCCCGACCTCGGCGATGCCGCACGATCCGCCCGCGGGAGCGCTAAGCCGCAGGCGCAGCTGCCGTCCGGTGACGGCGCGCGCCGCGACGTCGAGCGTGCCGGCCGTTGCCGGTGCCTCGGCCAACGGCCGCCACACCCCGCCGGGGTCCTGCGTTTCCGCGCTCACGGCGCAGCGCGCGCCCGGCGCGAAGCGCACGGCCAGGCGGCGGTAGTTCACGATGCGCTCCGGGTCGACGACGAGCCACGGCGCGCGGTCCTCCGGCGCCGGCGCCCACCACGACCCGGCGTCGCCGTCGTTGGCGAGCGACGAGGCGTGCCCCGGCGCGCTGGAACTGGCCTGCGTCGGGTTCTTCAGGCCGAACGCCTGCTCCGGTCCCACTTCCATCTTCTGCGCCACGTACGGCCGGTCCGGCGCCAGCGGCGTCACGCCGGCGACGAACGGCGGGCCATCCACGGTGTCCACCGTCAGCACGCCGTCCGCGAGGCCCGGCGACGTCGCGCGGATCCGCGTCGTGCCGCGCTGCCAGCTGCGCATCGCGATGGCCGCCTGGCCGTCGTGGATCGGGATGTCGCCGTCCGGCGCGAACGCGATGCTGCGTCCCGTCGGCAGTTCGCCCGGCCCCGCTTCCAGCGCCAGGCGCACGGGCGGGCTGTCGGACAGCGCCTTGCCCGCCGTGTCGACGACGGTCACGACCAGTTGCACGTCGTCGGTGCCGTCGGCGTGACGGATGACGGGGCTGCTGGACGTCACGCGCAGCGCGGCCGCCTTCCCCGCCTGCGGCCACGTCGGCGGCGCGATGCCGCGGTAGGCGTTGCGATACCAGTACCAGCTGCGCTTCGGCAGCCGCGCGTAATCGACGAGGCCCATCGAGCCGAACCGGCCCGCGATCGAGCCGTGGTCGAAGCCGGCCCAGATGACTTCCCCCGAGCGCCACGGCTGGCGCCACGTCGCCGGCTCGCCCGCGCGCGCGCCCGGCGTGCGTTCGATGTCGCCCCAGCCCGGGTCGTACGCGCCCGGCCGGTCGGAGATGGTCGAGCCGTATTCGGCGACGAAGTTGGCGATGCCGGGGTTCGGGAACAGCACGGCGCCGTCGCCGTTGTAGCCGGCGACGTCGCCGATGTGGTCGATCTCGCCCCGCTGCGCGCCGTCGACGGACGCGGGCCGGGTCGGATCGAGGCGGTGCGACAGCGCCACCTCGTCGGCCAGCAGCCGGCGCACCCGCGGCATGGTGTCGCGGTCCGAGAAGAACACCTCGTTGTCCATGCCCCAGGCGACGACCGACGGATGGTTGCGGTTGATGCGGATGAGTTCCGCCAGTTGCTGCTTGACGCTCTCCTCGAACGCCGTCCGGTACTGGGCCTCGGGCGGATACGCGGACCGGCTCCACGGACTCTTCATGCCGGCCGTGCCCCAGAACGGCGCCTCCGGCAGGAACATCATGCCGATCCGGTCGGTGGCTTCGGCGAAGTGGGGATCGTGCGGATAGTGCGAGCCGCGGATGAAATCGAAGCCCGCGTCCTTCATCAGCTGCACGTCGCGGTCGATGGCGGCATCCGTCACCGCGTCGCCCCAGCCGGCCTGGTCCTGGTGGACGTTGGCGCCCCGAAAATAGCGGTGCCGGCCGTTCAGGAAAAAGCCTTTGTCGGCCGTCCACTTGATGGTGCGGAAACCGAATTCCGTCTCGAAGCGGTCGCGCCGGCGCCCCGCCACGTCCAACGTCGTGACGGCCCGATACAGGGTGGGCGTCTCGGGGCTCCACAGGTCCAGGCCGGCCAGGCGCGCGGATTGCTGGGCGACGTTGAGCGTGCGCCCCGGCGGCACCTGCACGGCCGCGTCGGGCAGCACGGCGACGGTGGCGCCGCGGCCGTCCGCGATGCGCGTCTTGACGGTGACCTTCACCGCGTGGCGGCCATCGTTGCGCACTTCCGTCGCCACGCGCACGGCGCCGCTGCGCCCCTTCAGGCCCGGTGTCGTGACGGCCGTGCCGGTCCAGGGCACGTGCACGTCGTCCGTCGCCACGAGCCAGACGTCGCGGTAGATGCCGCCGCTGAAGATATGCTCGCCGGCACGCGGCGCGAGCGTCGGATCCCACATGTTGTCGACGCGGACGGCGACGAGGTTGCGCCCCGCGTGCAGCGCGGGCGTCAGGTCGACGGGGAACCCGGTGTAGCCGCCCCGGTGGCGCGCCAGCTTGCGGCCGTTGACGTACACCTCGGTCGTCTGGAACGCGCCTTCGAATTCCAGCGTCCAGCGGCGCCCGGCGGGAACGGCCGGCAGCACGAGGTCCTTGCGATACCAGCCATACCCCACGTACACCACGGGCGCCTGGAAATACGGCATGGAAAAACTGTGCGGCAGCCCCACGGCCTGCCAATCGGCGTCGTCGAAGTCGGGATTGTCGGCGCCGGCGACGTCGCCCAGGTGGAAGCGCCAGCCGGCATTGAAATTCTGCCGCTGCCGCGCGGCGGGGGGCTCGGCGGCGGCCACCGCATGGACCACGCCCGCGGCCACGGCCAGCGCCATGACGGCGCGGGCCGCGAAATGTGTCAGGGTCGCCGTCGGCGAAGGCATGTCTGCTCCAGGTCGGTCGTCATCGTGCGAAGACCGTCATTGTGACGACGCGCACCCCGCGGGCGCAATGACGAAATTCGCTGGAGCGGACAATGATTTTCGCCGACAGGCATGCACCGTTCAGCGCACCGGCGCGAGCGCGGCGGCGGGCGAATCCAGCTGCAGGGCGACCACCGTGTCCATGTCGTCGCGCGCGGCCGGCGGCACGCTGATCTCGATGCGCTGCGCCGATTGCTCGACGCGCGCGGCGCCGCCGCCCAGCACGGACGCACTCACGATCCTGGCCGGAATCGCGGGCAGGGTCAGGGTCTCGCCCGGCCAGGCCAGCACGTGGACGTAGATCGTGTTGCCGCTGCGCGTGGACGCGCCCCAGGTTCCCGGCAGGAACGGACCGCCGCGCGTGCCGTAGATGCTGTCGCCGTGCTTGCCCAGCCACGCGCCGATCTCGCGCAGGCGTTGCGCCTGCTCGGGATCGATGCGGCCGTCGGGGTCCGGTCCCACGTTCAGCAACAGGTTGCCGTCGCGCCCCGCCACGTTGGCCAGCAGCTGGATGTAGTGCTTGAGCGGCTTCGGCGCCATGTTCGGCTGGTAGCCCCAGGCGCCGGCGATGGTCGTGCACAGTTCCCACGGATGCTGGTCGTCGTAGTCGCCCAGCGCGCCGTCGCCTTCGCGCGCGTGGAAATCTTCCTTCATGTCGGCGCGGCCGTTGATGACGACGTTCGGCTGCAGGCGCCGCAGCATCGCGTACACCTTGTCGTGCTGCCAGTCGAAGCCGCCGGCATAATGCTTGCCCGCCGGGCGCTTCTGCCATTGCGCGGCGGTCCAGTCGCCGCCGAAATTCAGCCAGTCCGTCTCGCCGCCGTCGAACCACAGCACGTCGATCTTGCCGTAGTTGGACAGCAATTCGCGCATCTGGCGGTGATACTGGGCGCGCATCGCTTCGGCGCTGGCCCGCTGCAGGTCCGGGAAAAAGAAGCCGGGATAGCGCCAGTCCAGCGGCGAGTAGTACAGCCCCACGTGCATGCCGGCCTTGCGCGCGGCCTTGACGTAGCCGGCGACGAAATCGCGGTGCGCCGCCGTCTTCGTGCTCGAGAAGGGATTGGCGCCGTCGTCGAACATCGCGAAGCCGTCGTGGTGGCGCGACGTGAACACCATGTATTTCATGCCGGCGGATTTCGCCAGCTGCGCCCAGCCGTCCGGATCGAAATGGGCCGGTTTGAACCGGTCGGCCAGTTTGGCGTATTCACCGGTCGGGATCTGTTCGCTAAATTGCACCCACTCGCCGCGGCCGGGAATGGCGTACAGGCCCCAGTGGATGAACATGCCGAAACGGGCCTGGCGCCACCAGCCGATGCGCGCGGCCGCGGCGGCGTCCGGCGCCTGGGCCTGGGTCTGGACTGCGGGCTCCGCCGCCGCGGCGGCGCCCGGCACGGCGCACGCCGCGGCCAGCAGCAGGCCGGCGCAGGCCGCCAGCGCCGATGAAGCGATCTTCATTGCAATGTCTCCTCTGAATAATTTGGATGAATTGTCCGAACCGCACCGTGCCGCAGCAATTACAAAATTAACTATTGCTGGCACAAAATGTGGTGGGGCACTATGTTCACACGCGAGGCGACATGTCAAATATCAATATTTTGATTTCTGCCATACAATTTCGCAAACCCGTGTAAAGGTGTCGCCAGACCATGTTCAATTTCACATTACCCCCAGCCGCAGCGCGCGGCGTCCTGGCCGGATGCGCCGCCGCCCTGCTGGCCGCGCCGGCCGCCGCCGACGTGCCGCTCGAATCGAAGGACATGGCGGAACTGAGCCTGGAAGAACTGGCGAACATCCCGGTGACGTCCGTGTCCAGGCGGGCGGAGCCGCTGTCCGACGCGGCCGCGTCCATCTTCGTCATCACGGGCAGCGACATCCGCCGCGCCGGCGCGACGTCGCTGCCGGAAGCGCTGCGGCTGGCGCCCAACCTGCAGGTCGCACGGGTGGATGCCCGCAACTACGCGGTCACGGCTCGCGGCTTTTCCAGCCCGTTCGAGAACAAGCTGCTCGTCCTCGTCGACGGCCGCACGGTCTATTCGCCGCTGTTTTCCGGCGTGTTCTGGGACGTGCAGGACGTGGTGCTGGAGGACGTCGAGCGCATCGAAGTCATCAGCGGCCCCGGCGCCACGCTGTGGGGCGCGAACGCCGTCAACGGCGTCATCAACATCATCACGAAGTCCGCCGCCGCGACCCAGGGCATGCTGGCCAGCGCGACGGCCGGCAAGGATGCGCGCGACGGCGCCGTGCGCTACGGCGGCGGCTTGCAGGGCGACGGCCATTACCGCGTCTACGCCAAGCATGCCGAGAACGACGATACGCACAACGCCGCCGGCGGCACCGTGGCGACTGGCTGGCACCGCGACCAGGCGGGATTCCGCACCGACTGGGGCGATAGCGCGCGCGGGCTCACCGTCCAGGGCGACGTCTACGACGCCCGGCTGCGCCAGGCGGGCACGAACGACATCCGGGTCGGCGGCGCCAACCTGCTCGGGCGGATGAACCGCACGTTCGCGGACGGCTCGTCGGCTACCGTCCAGCTGTACTGGGACCACACGGAACGCGACCAGCCGCGCGCCTTCCACGAACGGCTCGACACGTTCGACCTGCAGCTCCAGCACGCCGTGCGCCTGCCCGGCCGCCACCACGTCGTCTGGGGCGGCGGCTACCGGCTCGGCCACGACCGCGTGGAAAACGGCGCCGCGTTCGGCTTCCTGCCCGCGACCCTCGACCTGCACTGGGCCAATCTGTTCGCGCAGGACGAGATCGCCCTGCGCGACGACCTGCGCCTGACGGCCGGCCTCAAATTCGAGGACAACAATTACACGGGCGTCGAGACGCTGCCGACCCTGCGTCTCGCGTGGAACCCGCGCCCGGCGGCGCTCGTGTGGAGTTCGCTGTCGCGCGCCGTGCGGGCGCCGTCGCGCATCGACCGCGACTTCTACAGCCCCACGCAACCGGCCGTCGTGGGCGGCGTGCCGCAATACCGCGTGGCGGGCGGCCCCGACTTCGTCTCCGAGACCGCCAACGTGTTCGAGCTGGGCTACCGCGCCCGGCCGCTGGCCTCGCTGTCGTATTCGACGACGCTGTTCTTCAGCCGCTACGACAAGCTGCGCACGCTGGAGCCGAACCCGCGCGGCACGGGCTCCGTGTTCGAGAACCGCGCGGACGGCCTGACGCGCGGCATCGAGGCCTGGGCCACGTGGCAGGTGGTGGACACGTGGCGCCTGCAGGGCGGCGGCGTCGTGCAGCGCATCGGTACGTCGCTGGAGCCGGACAGCCGCGACCTGACGGGGACGACGGGCCTGTTCACGAGCGACCCGACCCATTACTGGTCCGTGCGCTCGTCGCACGACCTGGGCGGCGGGCAGGAACTCGACGTCATGCTGCGCCACGTGGGCGCGCTGCCCCGGCCCGCCGTGCCCGCGTACACGGCGGTCGACGCGCGCTGGGGCTGGCGCGTGAATCCCGGCCTCGCGCTGTCCGTCATCGGGCGGAACCTGTTCGATCCGCGCCACGCGGAATTCGGCGCGCCGGCGACGCGCAGCGAATACGAACGCACGCTCGCCGTGCGCCTCGTGTGGACGCCCTGACGCGCCGGCCTGGCCCGTGTTAAGCAAACAATCGGCGGCGGTGCGATCATAGCGGCTTCCGCTCTCGGCGGACCGAATATGCAACCACTACTGACTACAGGAAACGACGCTTCATGACGACTTCCAGCTATCCCGACACCCGCCTCCTCATCGCCAACGAATGGGTCGACGCCACCGGCGGCAAGACGATCCCGGTCGTGAATCCGGCCACCGGCCAGGCGATCGGCACGGTGGCCCATGCGGCCATCGCCGACCTGGACCGCGCGCTCGCCGCCGCCCGCAAGGGTTTCGACGCCTGGCGTGTCGTGCCCGCGGCCGAGCGCGCCGCCACGATGCGCCGCGCCGCGAACCTGCTGCGCGAGCGCGCCGGCGACATCGCCCGCCTCCTCACCCAGGAACAGGGCAAGCCCCTCGCGGAGGCGAAGATGGAGGCCATGGCCGGCGCCGAGATCATCGACTGGTTCGCCGCCGAAGGCATGCGCGTGTACGGCCGCATCGTGCCGGCCCGTAACCCGCAGGCGCAGCAGCTCGTGCTGAAGGAACCGGTCGGCCCCGTCGCCGCGTTCACACCGTGGAACTTCCCGATCAACCAGGTCGTGCGCAAGCTGGCCGCCGCACTGGCCACCGGCTGCTCGTTCCTGTGCAAGGCGCCGGAAGAGACCCCGGCCTCGCCCGCCGCGCTGTTCCAGTGCTTCGTCGACGCGGGCGTGCCGGCGGGTGTCGTCGGCCTCGTGTTCGGCGATCCGGCCGAAATCTCGGGCTATCTGATCCCGCACCCGGTCATCCGCAAGGTGACGTTCACCGGTTCCACGCCGGTCGGCAAGCAGCTGGCCGCGCTGGCCGGCGCGCACATGAAGCGCGTGACGATGGAACTGGGCGGCCACGCGCCCGTGATCGTCGCGGAGGATGCCGACGTCGCGCTGGCCGTCCGCGCCGCCGGCGCCGCCAAGTTCCGCAACGCGGGCCAGGTGTGCATCTCGCCGACCCGCTTCCTCGTCCACAACGCGGTCAAGGACGAATTCACGCGCGCCTTCGTGGCCCACGCCGAAGGGCTGAAGCTGGGCGACGGCCTGGTCGACGGCACCACGCTGGGCCCCCTGGCCAACGCGCGCCGCGTGGCCGCGATGACGAAGGTCGTCGAGGATGCCGCGGCCAAGGGCGCCGTCGTCGCGACGGGCGGCAAGCGCGTGGGCGACGCCGGCAACTTCTTCGCGCCGACCATTCTGTCCGACGTGCCGCTGGAAGCGAGCGTCTTCAACGACGAGCCGTTCGGCCCCATCGCCGCCATCCGCGGCTTCGACAGCCTGGAAGACGCGATCGCGGAAGCGAACCGCCTGCCGTACGGCCTGGCCGGCTACGCGTTCACGCGCTCGATCAAGAACGCGCACCTGCTGATGAACCGCGTGGAAGTGGGCATGCTGTGGATTAACCAGCCGGCCACGCCGAGCGCCGAGCTGCCGTTCGGCGGCATCAAGGATTCGGGCTATGGTTCGGAAGGCGGTCCGGAAGCGCTGGAGGCCTACCTGAACACGAAGGCCGTGTCGATGGTCGGCGTCTAAAGCCGTTCGGTACCCACCGCACCGGCACGCAACGGCCACCGCGGGGCTGCCCGCGGTGGCCGCGCTGCCGCTAGCGGTTCATCACGGCTTGCCGACGACGATGCCGCGTCCCGCCGTGCTCATGTAGACCACGCCGAACGTGTTCATGTCGCCGACGACGAACCGCCCATTGCCCGGACCGCCGTACTGGTGCGCATTGTCGTTGATGCGGGTCCAGGTCTGGCCCGTGTCCGTGGAACGGTAGAGGCCGGTCACGCCGCCGATCGTGCCCCAGATGAAGACCGTCGGATACGACGCACCCGCCGCCGCCTTGCCGAAGCCGACCGCGCCGCAATACGTGATATTGGGCAGATTGCTGAACTGCCAGCCCGAGCTCGTGGTACGCGTCAAGCCGCCGCCGTACAGCGGCACCCAGATATCGCCTTCGCGGCCGGGCGCCGCGCGGATGCCGTCGCTACCCCAGGCGGCGATCGTGTTGAACTTCCAGAACGACGCGCCGGCGTCCGTGCTGATCATGAAACTGCCGGTGGACGGATCGTACACGTAGAACTTGTTCGCATTGACCGGGTCCGCGATCGGGCGCGCATTATTGACGCTGATGCCGCCGACGGCCGACCAGCTCCCCCCCATGTTGGTGGAGCGGTACATGGTCGTGGAATTGGCCGGGGCGTGCAGCAGCGCGGTGGCGCTGGTCGACAGCGCGACCTGGCCGAAGCTGCCGTTCATGCCGACCTGGTTCCAGTTCACGCCGCCGTTGGGGGACGTGTACATCTTGCTGCCCACGCGCACGACCTGGCTCGTGTTGCTGTCGGCCACGGTCAGGCCGGTGGTCGTGCCGCCCATTGCCGGCGAATAGAGCGGGTTGGTATAGGTATCGATGTTGTAATGCTGGAAGCCGTCGTAGTCGCCGATGACGGACAGCAGCGGGCCGCCGGGAATGCTGTAGACGTTCAGCGGCACCGTTTCTTCCAGGCCCTTGGTGGTGAACGTCCAGGTGGTCGGCACGGCATCGATGTTGGTGGTCCGGAACACCCCGTTGCCCGAGGTCAGCCATACCGCCTTGTTGTTGAACGGATCGAAGACGGCCGTGCCGGCCCAGTGGATCGTCGCGGTGGAGCCCCAGGTGATGCCGCCGTTATCCTTGGCGAAGCCGCGGTTCATGATGTCGGTCCAGCTGGCGCCGCCGTTCGTCGAGATGAACACGTGGTCGCCCCAGCCGTTGCCTTGCGCCATGTACTGGTTGATGGTCGACGCGACGAGCCGCTGCGGGTTGGCGGGATCCACGCTGATGCCGCTGAACGACGCGGTGATGCCGGACGGCGTCACGTTGGTCCAGGCGCCGTTCGAGATCGTGTATTTCCAGATCTGCCCGTTGTTCATGGGCTCCGATCCCGAACTGTCGGGGTGCGGGCCGGCACCGTTGGCATACGTGATGTACACGTTGCCGGCGCCGTCGAACGCCGCGCGCTGCGGCATCAGGCCCGACGGGCTCCCGGACACGGCCGTGAACGACGCGCCCGCGTTGTCGCTGCGATAGAAGTTGGCACCCGCCCAGCCGTAGCGCGACACGCCGACGAACAGGCGCTGCGCCACGCCGCCCGACACGCTGGACGGGTCGGCCAGGACGAGGCTGATGCCATTGCTGTTGGCCGTCGTCGTCACGTTCAGCGCCGTCATCTTCGCCCAGCTCGCGCCGTAGTTCGTGCTCTTGAACAGCCCGTTGGCGCGGGTGCCGACGTACAGCACGTTGCTCGAACCGGGGTCGACGACGAGGCGCTCGCCGTTCTGGCGGCCCATCCCGTTGCCGTTCGCCTTGAACTGGCTGCTGACGTCCGTCGTGGCAAAGGTCCTGCCGTAATCGGACGAGCGCAGGATCGCCGACTTGCCCCCGTTGAAGTAACTGATCCCGACATACATATACACATTGGCCGCGTTCTTCGGATCGACGGCCAGGGACTCGACGCCGAGATAGCCGACCTGGTCTTCCGCCACCCAGTCCAGCAGCGGCACCCAGCGGCCGTTGGCATTGTCCCACCGGTAGGCGCCGCCCACGTCGGTGCGGGCATACACGACGCCCGCCTCCGTCTTGCTGGGAATGATGGCCGACACGAACCCGCCGCCCCCCATGGCGACATTGCCCCACGTATAGGCAGCCGCCGGCTGCAGTGTGGCCATGGCGGCCACGCCGACCGCGGCCGCCGCCCACGGCGCCGCTCTCTGGAACATTGAATCGATCAACTTCATGTATTGCCTCCTAAGGTCGTTATACATCTGAAGTGTGTCGACGCCTGTCTCCGCGCAAGCGTCGATTCCCGCGTCGGCCGATTTTTATCAAGCCGAGACGCAAGAATCTCCGAACCATATCGAACGGGTTTGAGCGCACGCAGCCGTGTAACGGCGTTTGTAATAAATCGTTAATCTACCTGGCGGTTTTCATAACGACGGCGGCGCCATGTGGATGGCGCCTTCGAGACGTCGTTCCGCACCCGGCGCCCCTGGACGGGGAACCGGTCTTGTCGTGCGGACGAGGATGCGACGTCGGCGGGAGCGACGTCTGGAATGTGGATGCCGGGTTGGATAGGCCGCGGCCGGGGCCGGCGTCAGGTACCGGCGTGGACCGGCCCGCCGATGCGCATCGCGCCCGACGCGGCCGCCGCCGGCCGCGCGCCGGCGTCCTGGAGCCGCAGGCGGAACACGCCCACCGCGTCCGCCAGCCGGTCCGCTTCCTCGCGCATGGCCTGGGCCGCGGCCGACGCCTGCTCCACCAGCGCCGCGTTCTGCTGGGTCGCCTCGTCCATCTGGCCGATGGCGCGGCTGACCTGCTCGATGCCCGTCGCCTGTTCCTCACCCGCCACGAGGATCTCGCCCATGATGGCGGTGACCTGGTTGACGCTCCGGACGATGTCGCCCATCGTCGCGCCCGCCTTGTCGACCAGTTGCGAACCGTGCTGCACTTTCTCTACCGAGTCGTCGATGAGCGCCTTGATTTCCTTGGCGGCGGCCGCGCTGCGCTGGGCCAGCGTGCGCACTTCGCTGGCCACGACGGCGAAGCCGCGGCCCTGCTCGCCGGCGCGCGCCGCTTCGACCGCGGCATTCAGCGCCAGGATGTTGGTCTGGAACGCGATGCCGTCGATGACGCCGATGATGTCCGCGATCCGGGCCGCGGAGGCATTGATCGCGCCCATCGTCGACACGACCTCGGACACGACGGCGCCGCCCTTGCCGGCGACTTCCGCCGCCGACAGCGCCAGCGTGTTCGCCTGGCGGGCGTTGTCCGCGTTCTGCTTGACGGTGGAGGTCAGCTCCTCCATCGAGGACGCCGTTTGCTCGAGCGCGGCGGCCTGCTGCTCCGTACGTGCCGACAGGTCGAGGTTGCCGGCGGCGATTTCGGCCGAGGAGGTGCGGATGGCGCCGGTGCCCGCGCGCACCCGTCCGACGATGTCCGCCAGGCCCGCATTCATGTGCTCCAGCGCCCGCATCAGGCGGCCCGTCTCGTCGTGCGCCTCGGTCGAAATATCCTGCGTGAGGTCGCCGTCCGCCACCGCGCCGGCGACGCGTACCGCCTTCTCGAGCGGACGGACGATGCCGCGCACCAGCGTGGCGCCGATGATCGCGGCCAGCACGAGGCCGAAGGCCATGCCGCTGAGGCAGACCAGGCGCACCGTCTCATAAGTCGCTTGCGACTTCTTTTCGGCCTTGGCGGCCTCGTCGAGCTGCAACTGGAGCAAGGCGTTGATGCTGGCGCGCACCGGCACGAACAACTCGATCATGGCGCCGTGCACGAGCGACTTGGCGCGCTCCATGTCGCCGGCACGCAATGCGGCCACCGCCGGCTGCGTCGCTTCGGCCGTGTATTTGTCGTTGGCCTGGATGAAGCGCTCGGCCAGGTCATGTCCCTCGCCGGTCAGCCCGGTCGCCGTGAAGGCCTGCCACTGCCGTGTGATCTCCGCATGGTTGCTGTCGAGCTCCTCGATCAACTTGGACAGGCGGCCCGCGTCGCTCGTCAGCGCCTCGGCCAGCGCGAGCTGGTTCAGGTTCAGCTTGCGCACGATCTGGTCGAGCTGCCCCAGGGTCACCAGGCGGTCCGCATACATGTCATGCATGGCGCCATTGGCATGGGCGAGGCTCAACAACCCGATGGTGGCGCCGCAGATCAATTCGAAGCCCAGGAAGGCGATGACGGCGATCAGCCTGGCTTTGACGGTGAACTTGCTTAACATTTTTTTCCCGAAAGAAAACTTTAACAACAGCAATTATGACCAAGAGTTTTCTACATCGGTTCATATTTACAAAAAATTTGTCGAATTTAACATTGCAGTTGTTGCGCTGCCACACGCGCACCCCGCATCCGTGCTTGACATGGCCGCAAACATGGTCATACCAAGTCCTGCGGCCATCTTTCGCTGCGCAAAAACGCGCCAATTGGCACATCATCTTTGACGAATTTGATTTGCATCAAGGAAATGTTAAAAGTATCGTCAAACGACCGCGCGCGCGTCCAGTACCCGGTCGATCAGGCCGTATTCCACGCCCTGGGCGGCCGACATGTAGCGGTCGCGGTCGGTGTCCTTCTCGATCTGGGCCAGCGTCTGCCCCGTGCGCTCGGCCAGGATCGTGTTCAGGCGGTGCCGCTGGTACAGCATCTCGCGCGCCTGGATGTCGATGTCGGCCGCCACGCCCTGCGAGCCGCCGTGCGGCTGGTGGATCATGATGCGGGCGTTCGGCAACGCGTAGCGCTTGCCGGGCGCGCCGGCCGCCAGCAGGAACGAGCCCATGCTGGCGGCGAAGCCCGTGCACAAGGTCGATACGTCGGGCTTGACGAACTGCATCGTGTCGTAGACGGCCATGCCCGCGTACACGGAGCCGCCGGGCGAGTTGATGTACAGTGAGATGTCCTTGTCGGGATTGTCCGACTCGAGGAACAGCAGTTGCGCGACGATCAGGTTGGCGGATTGCTCCGTCACCTCGCCGACGAGGAAGATCACTCGCTCCTTGAGCAGGCAGGAATAAATGTCGAAGGCGCGCTCGCCGCGTCCGGTCTGTTCGATGACGGTCGGGACGAGGCCGAGGCCCCGGGGTTGCTTGAATGTCATGATGGTCCTTTCGGTTGGTGGACCCGCATGACGCTTGCCGCCCGCCGTCGTGTGACGGCGGGAAAAATAAATCGCCGGCGTGTCACACCCGGGCGGCGCCAAACGTCAAGCGGCACCACCACCGCAACGAGGAGAATCGCGATGCCATGCACCACCGATACCGAGTCGGCCCTGTTCGAACGCCTGCGTCCGCGCCTGAAAGCGATCAGCCTGCGCATCGTCGGCAGCGAGGCGGACGCCGAGGACGTCGTGCAGGACTGTTTTCTCAAATGGCATGGCACGGAACGGGACGCCTTGCTGACGCCGGCGGCATGGCTGACGACGGTCGTCCGGCACCAGTCGATCGACCGCCTGCGCCGGCGCGCCCGCGACGCGCTGGCCGCGCACGCCGCCGCGGAACACGTGCCGGTGCCAGCGCCCGCGCTGCCGGAAGATTGCTTGCTGCGGCGCGCCGAACTGGGCGAGGCGCTGGCCCGCCTGCTGGCCTGCCTGTCGCCGTCGGAGCGGCTGGCCCTGATGCTGCACGACGTCTTCGAATGCGGCCACGCCGACATCGCGGCCGCGCTCGGCGCGACGCCGGCTTGCGCGCGCCAGCACCTGTCGCGGGCGCGCCGGCGCCTGCGCGCGCACGCGGGCGACCCGCCGCCGGACGACCGGCTGTGCCGCGAACTGATCCGGCGCTTCCACGCCGCGCTCGACGGCCTCGACGTACCGGCAATGATGACCCTGCTCACCGACACGCAGCCGATGGCCGTGCGCGCCAGCCCGCCGGTGCGGATGCGGGGCGGCCCGAGCGCCAACGATGCGTGCTATGCGCTCCTGGCGGCCGGCAGGTAAGGTCGCCGCCACGCGCGCTGCGAAGTCGCCCGCGGCGGCGCTATAATGGGCTCATCATTTCCGGCCGAGCGAATCGAGCCCATGCATTACGCCCTCGCGCCCCGCACACTCTTCTTCAGTCATTATTTCTACACCGGCCTGCGCATCGCCACCGGCGTCGTCGGCCTGACGTTCCTCGCCTACGGGTTTGCCGACCTGCCGACCGCGATGGCGGTGGCGATCGGCGCGCTGTGCACCAGCATGATGGACCTGCCCAGTCCCCTGCGCCACAAGTTCAACGAGATGCTGGCCGGGGTGCTGACGTCGTCGGCGGTGGCGCTGCTCGTGGGTCTCTGCTCGCCGACGCAATGGCTGCTGCGCGCCGTCATCGTCCTCGTGTCGTTCGTGGCCAGCATGATGACGGTGTACGGCAGGAAAGCGATGCCGCTGCAGTTCGTCGCGCTGTTCGTGATGATGCTGTCGAGCGACGCGGCGGCCACGCCGCTGCAGGCGCTGCGCCAGGGCGCCCTGTTCTTCGCCGGCGGGGCCGGCTACATGGCGTACGCGATGGTCGTCGTATGGATCCTGCGGCGGCGCCTCAAGCAGCAGGTGCTGGCCGAGGCGCTGTACGAACTGGCCGCGTACACCGGCATCAAGGCCGGCTGCTACGACATGGCGAACCCCTTGCCCGCGCAGATGGAAAGACTCGTGCGCCGGCAAAGCCTGCTGGCCGAGCGCCAGCAGGCGTCGCGCGACCTGGTCCTGCGCGGCAAGCCCAGGGCCGACGAGGCCATCCTCGTGCGGGTGCACTACGCCATGTTCGACCTGTACGAACTGGTGCTGTCGACGCACACCGACTACGCCTTGCTGCGCCAGCATTTCGCCGACGGTCCCGTCCTGCCGCTGCTGGGCAAGCTGATCGGCAAGGCGGCGCGCGACATCGAATCGATGGCGTACGCCATGACGCGCAACCGGCCGTCGTACGCCGACGTCGATTACCGCGCCGAATTGCGCGCCCTCGACGGGGCGCTGGACGCCCTGCCCCCGGCCGCCAGCGAGGACGAAGGCGCGCAGGCCGTGCTGCGCGCCACCTCCAACAAGATCCGCGCCATGATCGCGATGATCGCGCGGCTGCACGCCGCCAGCACGGCGCCGGACGGCACGCTGCCGACGGCCGCCGCCGCCGACCAGACCCCGTTCCTCACCCAGCAGCGCTACAGCATCGGCATCCTGCTGTCCAACCTGCGCTGGACGTCGCCGACCTTCCGCTTCGCGCTGCGCGTGGCGATGGCGATTAGCGTGGGCCTGTCGTCGGTCGAATGGCTGCCCTACCGGTCGCACGGCTACTGGACGGCGCTGACCATCGCCGTGATCCTCAAGCCCAGCTTTTCCATGACGCGCCAGCGCCGCGTCGACCGCCTGGTCGGCACGCTGATCGGCTGCCTGCTCACGGCCGTGATCCTGTATTTCGTGCATGCGCCGGCCCTCCTGATCGGCTTCCTGTTCGTCGCCACGGCGGCCGTCCCGACCTTCCTTTCCATCAAATACCGCTACACGGCGATCGCGGCCAGCGTGCAGGCCCTGCTCCTGATCGGATTGACGATGCCGCACAGCGCCGGCGCCATCGAGGCGCGGCTGCTCGATACGCTGCTCGGCACCTTGATCGCCACCTTCTTCAGCTACGTCCTGCCGAGCTGGGAATACCAGAACCTGCCGCGACTGGTGCGCGCCGTGACCGACGCCAACCGCAAATACCTGGCCGCCGCCGCCGACCTGCTGCTGGGGCGCGCGGTCGACGATTTCCATTACCGGATCCGCCGCAAGGGCTTCATGGACAGCCTCGCGAATCTCAGCGCGGCGCTGGGCCGCATGCTCGACGAACCGGAGGACAAGCGCCGCGCCCCCGCCGAACTGAACCGCTTCACGGTGCAGAACTACCTGCTGATGGCGCACATGGCGGCGCTGCGCCTGCTGCTGCAGCGCTACGCGGACGCCATGCCGCGCGCGGAGGTCGAGGCGGCGCTCGAGGACGCGTTCGCCAAGGTGCGCGCCAGCCTCGGCGCGGCGCCGCAAGCCCCGCCGCCGGCGCCGGACGGGCGCACGGTCTGGATCGCGGCCTGGCCGGGCTGGGCGCCGCTGCAGCGACGGCTGCGCTCGCTGCAGGAGGATGCGGCGCAAGTGGCGCAGTGCAATGCCGCGATCGCCGCCCTCCTCGCCCGGGACAATCGTCGACGTGCTTCAAAGACGGCCCGCGCCGGATGGAACTAAAGGCCTGTTGCACCGCTCTGTGACTCATGATCCTGGCGCGGATACGCGATCATGAATGCAATCAAGAAACTGGCTGGAAAGAAAATCGCGGTGCTGGCCGCCGACGGGTTCGAACAGGCGGAACTCGACACGCCGCTGGCGGCACTCGCCGGATGCGGCGCCGAGGTGGCGCTCGTGTCGCTGCGGCGCGGGCGGATACGGGGCATGCACATGCACCAGCCCGGCGACCTCGTCCGCGTCGACAAGGCCATCGACGACGCGCTGGCGTCCGACTACGACGGCCTGTTCATCCCCGGCGGCTACGTCAGCCCCGACATCCTGCGGCAATCCGCGCTGGCGCGCGCGTTCGTGCGGCAATTCGACGCGGCGGGCAAGCCGATCGCCCTGCTGTCCCAGGCGCCGCTGATCCTGGTGTCGGCCGGCCTGGCGGCGCGGCGCACGCTGACGTCCTGGCCCGGCGTGCGGGACGACGTCGTCAACGCGGGCGCCACTTGGCTGAACCGGGACGTCGTGCGCGACGCCCACGTATTGTCGAGCCGGGGCACGCAGGACGTGCCCGCGTTCGTGCAGGCGATGATCCCGTGTTTCGCGGGCGAGCCCGCCGCCGCCGGCCCCGCGGCGCAATCGGATCCGCCCCAGGAAAAGCCGCTGGAACAGCCGAACCAGTCGCTGCGCTGGCTGTCCGCGCCGTCGTTCGGCACGATGCTCAGCCTGGCGTTGCTGGGGGTCGGCGTGGTGGCCGCCCAGCGCGTCCGGCACAAGCACGCGGCGGCCGAACCGCCCGCGCTCCCGGACGCGCCGGCGCAGGAGACCAAGAACGTATCCCAGTAGGGTGGGCACCCCTGTGCCCACCAAACGCAAGCCGGTCCGCGAACGCATGGTGGGCACGGGGTGCCCACCCTACCCGTTCGCGCCTGCTGGAATACTCTTTAATGCTCGCGCACCAGATTGAACTGGCGCGCCTGCCGCTTGTAGTCGGCGACGGCCTGGCGGATGTAGCGGGTCAGCGCGTCGCCCGTGAGCGTCAGCGGATACAGCCCGATCTGCGCGCGCAACCGCGCGAATTCGGGCGCGGACTCGGCCCGGTCGAACGCCTGGACCCAGCGCCGGTAGTCCGCGTCGGACACGTCCGGCCCCATCCAGATGCCGCGGATCACGGGCCAGACCACGTCGAAGCCCTGCTCGCGCGCCGTCGGCACGGCCGCGAGGGCGCCGGGCAGGCGCTTGTCGGACAGCACGGCCAGCACGCGCGCCTTGCCGGAGGCGGTGTACAAACCCGTCTCGGACACGTCGCTCGACACCACCTGCACGTAGCCGGCCTGCATCGCGACGAATTCCTCGCCGCCGCCTTCCAGCGCGACGAAGCGCAGCTGATGCGGATCGAGCCCGGCCTGGCGCGCCAGCAGCGCCATCTTCATCCAGTCCTGGCTGCCGATGGTGCCCGACATGCCGATCAGGAGCTTTTCCGGGTCGCGCCGCAACGCGTCCATCAGGTCGCGCAGCGAACGATACGGCGAGTTCGCGGGCACGGCGACGACGCCGTAGTCGATGCCGAGCCCGGCGACCCAGCGCACGTCGTCCGGTTTGGCCTTGCCGAACTTGCCTTGCGCCAGGTTCAACAAGGAGCCGCCGGAAAACGCGACGAGGGTGTCCGGTTCGCCGCGGCGCTGCGACACGATCGTGTGCCACGCCACCGCGCCGATCCCGCCCGGCATATAGCTCAGTTTCAGCGCGGGCGCGCCGGGCTTGCCCTGCAGGGCTTTCTGCGCCAGTCGGCAGGTCAGGAACATCGCGCCGCCCGGCTTCGAGGGGACGATGCATTCGCCCTCGGGCGGCTGCTTCGCGCCGGCCGGCAACGCCACCAGCAGCGCGCCGAGCAGCCCGCCGAGCAGCGAAAGGAAGATGCGGAATGCGTTCATGGGCACCATCATACGCGCGGGCTCGGCGGCGTGTTCAATGCAGCTGCGCCATCAGCAGCAGGGTCAGCGTCACCGTGATCGCGCCGCCGATGCGCGTGGCGATCTGCGCGAACGGCATCAATTGCATGCGCTCGGCCGCGGTGAGGATCGCGACGTCGCCCGTGCCGCCCTGGCCGCTGTGGCAGGCGTTGATGATCGCCGCTTCGATCGGATACATCTGCATCTTGCGGCCGACGAAGAAGCCGGTGGCGATCAGGCTGGCGACGGTCGCGACGATGATGACGAGATTCACGACGTTGAACGCGGCGACGAGCTTGTCCCACGGCGTCATCGACGCGCCGATCGCGAACAGCAGGGGATACGTGACCGCGGTGGAAAAGAATTTGTAGACGATGTACGAGCTTTGCTGCAGCTGCGGCGACACGAGGCGCGACAGCTTGAACATCACGGCCACGAACAGCATCGCCACGGGCGCCGGAAAATGAAACAGGCGGAAGCACATCATGCCGACCATGTACAGCGAGATGGACGTGATTCCCGCCGCCGCGATGTTGCCGACGTCGAACTGGACCGGCGCGGCGTCGGCCTGCGGTTGCAGGTCGCCGTCTTCGGTCGGCTGCAGGCGGCCGTTGCCGGTCAGGTGGGGACGTTTCTTGCCGAGCGAATTCAGCATGCCGGACAACAGGATCGCCGTCAGGCTGCCCAGCATCACGGGCGGCAGGACTTCCGCGAAAACACGGCCCTGCTCCTGCCCGAGAATCCCGGCATAGCCGATCGACAGCGGAATCGCGCCTTCGCCGACGCCGCCGGCCATGATCGGCGCGACGAGGTAGAAGAACGTGTGGTACGGACCGAGGCCCAGCAAGGTGCCGACGGCGGTGCCCACGGCGCCCGCCACGACGGAGCCGGCGGCCAGCGGCACGAAGATCTTGACGAAGCCCTTGATGAGCACCGTGCGGTCCATGCTCAGGATGCTGCCCACGATGATGGACGAAATGAACAGGTACAGGAAATTGGTCGATTTCGTGAAGTCGACGACGTTCTTCAGCACCGGCGCCGGCAGCACCTTGCTGAACGCCAGGTAGGACGGGATGAAGGTGGCGAAGATCGCGGCCGCGCCGATCGTGCGGAAGAACGGCAGGCGCTTGCCCAGCTCGGCGCACGAAAAGCCGCCGACGGTCAGGATCGCGATCGACACGCAGATATCGTTCGGCACCTTGCCGGTGGCGACGAATCCCGCGATCAGGATCAACAGCAGGACGTAGACCGGCAGCGGCACGATGCCGATGCGGGCCCGTGCGATCTGCCGGCACACGCCGGAAAAGGATGTGGCGGCCGGCTTGGCATCGTCGCGTGCCGGCGTGTAGGTGGTCGTGGTGGTGTTCATGTGTGCTCCTCTTTCCTGGACCGGGCCGCGGCGTAGATATGGGATGCGGTGATACGCTCGATCAGCCTGGTGAATGGGGCCCACTATAGCGACGCAACCCTTCAATTACCTTTCAGTGCGCGGGCGCGGCATAATGACGGGTTTTCTTCGCCTTTCGCCTGGACGCACCATGTTCCCACCCGTCTCCCTCGACGTCGGTACCGCCATCAAGACCCTCGTGCTGACGCTCGACCTGCTGGGCACGTTCGTGTTCGCACTGTCCGGCGCCGTGGCCGGCGTGCGCCGCCGCCTCGACCTGTTCGGCGTGCTGGTGCTGTCGTTCGTGGCCGCCAACTCGGGCGGCATCGTGCGCGACGTGCTGATCGGCGCGGCGCCCCCGGCCGCCATCCGCGACTGGCGCTACCTGGCCGCGTCGCTGCTGGCCGGCGTGCTGATCTTTTTCTGGTATCCGAGCATCAAGCGGCTGAAGAGCCCCGTGCTGATCTTCGACGCGGCGGGTCTCGCCCTGTTCTGCGTGGCCGGCGCCCAGAAAGCCCTCGTGTTCGGCCTGTCCCCCGTCGCGGCCGCCCTGCTCGGCATGCTGACGGGCGTGGGCGGCGGCGTGGCGCGCGACGTGCTGCTGTCCGAGATCCCCGCCGTGCTGCGTTCCGACATCTACGCCGTGGCCGCGCTGGCCGGCGCCGCCGTGATGGTGACGGGCGACGCGCTGGGCATGCCCGGCGCCGCGAGCGCCTGCGCGGGCGCGGCCCTCTGTTTCGGCCTGCGCCTGGCGGCCATCAAGCTCGACTGGCATCTGCCGGTGGCGCACGCGCCGCGGCAAGCGGCGGACGAAGCCGGGGCGGCGGAGCGGCGGGAGGGGCGCTAGGAAACTCAGTCCCGCGCCCGGCCGCGCCGTGCCGCCAATTCCCGCTCCAGCTTGGCGTCGCGCCCGTAGATATCGGCGAAAAAGCGCGGATCGCCCTCGCTGTCGACGATGGCCGTGGCGTAGAACAGCACGACGGGAATCGGATGGGCCAGGTCGACGTGCCGGGTCGGTCCCGGCTGCAACGCTTCCTGGATGGTGTCGGCGTTCCACGCGCGCAGCCCGCCGAGCACGTACTGGGCCAGCGCGGCCGGATGCTCGACCCGGATGCACCCGTGCGACAGGTCGCGCCGGCTGCGCGCGAACAGCTCGTGCGCCGGCGTCGAGTGCAGGTAGATGTCCATCGGGTTCGGCATTGCGAACTTGATCGGGCCCAGCGAATTCTTCGACCCCGGACGCTGGCGCAGGCGCGCCCGGCCCGCCTTCAGGTCGGCCGCGCTCGCGCCCGGCGGCACCGTCTCCATGTCGTTCTGCGCCAGGTAGCGGGGGTTGCGCTCGAGCTTGGGCAGGATTTCCCGTTCGAGAATGCTGCGCGGGACGTTCCAGTACGGGTTGAACTCGACGTAGCGCATCTGGCCGATGAACAGCGGGGTTTCCGTCTTGATCGCGGCGCCGACCACGACCCGCATCTCGAGCGTCGTCCCGGTGCTGCCGTCGTGCAGCGCCCATAGCCGGTAGGCCGGCAAGTCGACGACGATCAGCGGGCCGGGGCCGAAATCCGGCAGCCAGCGCAGGCGTTCCAGGGTCAGCGCGAGTTGCTGCGCGCGCTTCTCGGGCGGCACGTTGAGCGCGGCGATCGTGCCGCGGCCCAGCACGCCGTCGTCCAGCAGACCGTGGCGGGACTGGAAGTGCTTGACGCCCTCTTCCATCTGCTCGGCGTAGACCTCCCCGGCCGGCGCAAGCGCGGCGGCCGGCAGGTCGCCCAGCAGCACCAGGCGCGCGAACAGCGCCTGCGCGGCCGGGTACGCGTCGCCGGGCGCGGCCTTGGTACGCGGCACCGGCAGCGCCGGCCACGGCTGCGCCGCCAGGTCGCGGTAATGGGCCAGCGCCGCCTTGACCCGCCCGTACTGCTGCAATTGCGGCTCGGCCGCCTGCACCGCCGCCTGCAGCCTGCCTTCGGCGAGCCCGGCGCGCAGGCGCTCGACCGGATCGTACTGCCGCAGGCGCGCATCAAGCCCGCGGGTGTGGTATTCGGAGCGCACGCGGCCGACGCGCAGGTCGGCCAGGTAGCGCAGCATCGCCGCCGTCAGCGCGACGTCGAACCGGGCGGCGTCCGCCCGCCCGTCGCCCAATTCGCGCTGCAGCGCGTCGACGCCGTAGTCGAGCGGATCCAGGCCCTGCAGCGCGGACCGGCGCAGCACCCACAGCGCGGCGGCGGCGGTCGACGCGTTCCAGGCGAGCGCGTACTTGCGCGGAGCGTAGAACCGGTCGAGCCAGCCGCGCTCGTCGTAGGGCAGCGCGGACATTGGCGGGGACTGCGCGGCCTGGACGGCCAGGGCGTGGATGGTGGCGGGGACGGGCTGGGCGAACGTCGAACGGGGAACGAGGGCCGCAGCTGCGCAGAGCGCGAGCGCGGCGCCGATTTTCTGGCTGAGCTTCATCGATGCTTTCCGGCTTCGGCAACGGTACGTTACCGAGTTGCATCATACCCTTCGGGGCCGGCGTTGCCCAGCGGCGCCACGATTCGGCGGCGCCCGCAACGGAACAACCCGTGCGCGGGATCGTCCAACGAGAACGTAAAGGAGGTCCCATGAAATCCTGTCTCGTCGTCTATTACTCGCGCACGGGGATCACGCAGGAGGTCGCGCAGCGGATCGCGGCCGGATGCGCGTGCGACATCGAGCCCATCCGCGATATGCTGCCGCGCGACGGCGTCCCCGGCTATCTGCGCTGCTGCTACGAAGCGTTCGCGCGCAAGACGCCGCCCATCGCGCCCATGGCCAGGAACGCGGGCGACTACGAGCTCGTCATCCTGGGCGCCCCCGTCTGGGTGGGCCGGCTCAGTTCGCCGATGCGCAGCTTCATCCGCGCGAACGCGGCTCGCCTGCCCCAGGTCGCGGCCTTTTGCACGATGGGCGGATCGGGCGGCGACCGCGCGCTCGACGAGATCGCCGCGCTGTGCGGCAAGCCGCTGGTCGCCCGCATGGCGCTCGCCGACCGCGAGATCAAGGGCGAACGCGACCGCGACAAGATCGGCCAGTTCACCCGCACTGCGGCCGCGGCGCCGGGCTGAAGTCGATGCCGGCACCGGTATCGACGACGACGGCACGCGCGCGTTCGGCCCGCGTCAGCGGCTCCGCACTGGTGATCTGGCGTTCGAGCACGGCGGCGTCGGCATCGGACGCGTCGCGGCCGTCCTGGCGCCGGGCCGCGATGCGCGCGCGCAGGGTCGCCGGCGGCGCGCGCACGTCGACGATGAAGAACGGCACGCCCAGGTCCGCGGCCACGGCGCACAGGCGCGCGCGTTCGGCCGCCATGAGGCAGGCGGCGTCGACCACGGCAGTCCAGCCGGCGGCGAGCACCGTGCGCGCGAGTTCGCACAGGCGCGCGTACGTCCGGCACGTGGTGGCGGCGGCGTACAGCGCGTCCCGGGCCGCGGCCGGCTGCAAGCGCTTGCGCTCGACGTCGGAACGCAGCTGGACGGCGCCGAGCCCTTCGACGAGCAGGCGGGCGACGGTCGTCTTGCCGCTGCCGGAATAGCCGTGCATGGCGATCAGGGCCGTCGGCACGTCGCGGGTGCTGCGGCGCGCGCAGCGCAGGTACGACCGGCCCTCGGCGCGGCTGGCCTCGCGCACGTCGGCCGGCAAGCCCGGCTGATGGGCGCGCAGCAGCATGACCCTGGCCCTCACCAATGCCCGGTGCACGCGATAGTGAGGCAGCAGGGCCAGCGCGGCGTAGTCGCCCGTCTGTTCCAGGTACGCGTTCAGCAGCCGCGCGGCGAGGTCGGGGCGTCTGCGGCACGCCAGGTCCATGTATGCGAACGCGACGTCGTCGATGACGTCGATCCAGCGCAGCGCGGCGTCGAATTCGATGCAGTCGAACGCCTTGACCTCGTCGCCGAGCGTGACGATGTTGTTGCAATGCAGGTCGCCGTGGCATTCCCTGACCATGCCGGCCGCCTTCCTGGCCGTCGCGAGCGCGCCGAGCGCTGGCCGGCGCCGCGCCGCCCAGCGCCGCACGACGGCCAGGTCGCCCAGCGCCGCCGCATCGTCCGCGGCATCCGCCGCGAGCGCGTTCAACGTGGCGGCGAACGTCGCCGTCACCGTCGCCGCGCTCCCCCACGCGGATGCGGCCGGCGCGCAGTCGGCGTCGCGATGGAAGCGCGCCAGCACGGCCGCCAGGCGATCGACCTCGGCGCCGTCGAGCCGGCCGCGCGCGAGCCGCTCGCCCCAGAGCGCGCCCTGGTCGAACGCCCGCATCCACACGGCGTAGTCGAGCGGCGGCCCCGTCCCGCCGAGGACCGGACGCGTCGGATCGCCGGCGACGGGCACGACGTCGATGTACAGGCCGGGCGCCAGCCGGCGGTTCAGGCGCCACTCTTCCCGGCACAGGCGGAGGCGCGCGGCGAGCGTGGCGCAGTCCACGAACGGCAGCGTCACGGCCTTCTTGAACTTGAAGGCATGGCCGCCCGCGACGAGGACGCGGGACATGGGCGTCTCGAAGCATTCGATGCGGCCCGCGGCCGCCCGCAGCGAGCGCGCCACGCCGTCGATCAACGCCTGCTGTCGCGCCAACGCGTCCATGATGGCGGCGCCCGGCGGCTCAGGACAACGTCCGGTCCACGTCGGCGGCCAGCCGCAGCAGGCCGGGCGACGGCCGGACGGACGGCGCCGGCGCCGGCGCGAGGCCGCGCAGCGCGGGCGCCAGCGTGCCGAGCTCCGCCCGCAGCGCCATGCGCGCCTGCGCCAGCGTGGGGGCCGGTTCCAGCCGGCGTCCGCCGCGCATCGCGGGCACGAGCAGCGGGGATCCCGGCAGTGCTTCGCCTTCCAGCCCGAGCGTGTCGTACAGGATCGTGCCGGCGCCGGCGCGGCAGCGGTAGACCTGCTTGCGGCCCGGCCACGTCTCCTTGCCGGGCGAGCGCTTGCGCCGGCCCGTGCCGCCGTATTCCGCCAGCTTGTAGGCGCAGTCGAGGAACGGCGCGTCGGCGGACGTGCTGACCCGCGTGCCGACGCCGAACACGTCGATGGGCGCACCCTGCCCCAGCAGCGCGGCGATCCGGTGCTCGTCGAGGTCGCCGCTGGCGACGATCCGCGTGGCGCCGCATCCGCCCGCGTCCAGCACCGCGCGCGCCAGCCGCGCCTGGGCGCCGAGGTCGCCGCTGTCGATGCGCACCGCGTCGATCCGCCCCGCGCCGTGGAGCGCAGCCGCCAGCCGCACCGCCCGCTCCAGGGCGCGCGGCACGTCGTAGGTGTCGACCAGCAGCGTGCAGCCGCCCGGACAGGTGCGGGCGAATGCGGCGAAGGCCGCCTCTTCGCTGTCGTGCGCCTGGATGAACGCGTGCGCGAGGGTGCCGGCCACCGGGATGTCCCAGCGCCGTCCCGCCAGCACGGTGGCGGTGGCGGAGAACCCGGCCAGGAACGAGGCGCGCGCGGCCAGCAGCGCCGCCTCGGCCCCGTGCGCGCGGCGCATGCCGAAGTCGACCACCGTGCGGCCCCGCGCCGCCGCGACGCAGCGCACCGCCTTGGAGGCGACGAGGATCGGGAACTGCATCAGGTTGACGAGCCGGCTCTCGACCAGCTGCGCCTCCACCAGCGGCGCCGTGACGCGCAGGACGGGCACGCCGGGAAAGAACACCGTCCCTTCCGGCATCGCGTCGACGTCGCCCGTGAAGCGCAGCGCGCCCAGGAAACGAAGAAAACCGGGCGTGAACTTGCCGGTGCCGCCCAGCCAGGCCAGCTCGTCCTCGCGGAAACGTAGCCCCGCCAGGTAGTCCAGCAGCTGTTCCAGGCCGGCCGCGACGAGGAAGTTGCGGCCCTCGGGCAGCCGGCGCACGATGAAATCGAACACGGCCGTGCCGTGCATGCCCAGGGCATGGTAGGACTGCGCCATGTGCAGTTCGTACAGGTCGGTCAGTAACGCGCTGTCGTCCATGGCGGCACCGGCGCTCAGTCGCCCACATCGGCGCCCGCGCCGCCATGCCAGCGCGCGATGGCCGCCGCCACCATCCCGGCGCAGCCCACGACGCGCACGCGCGCCTGCGCCATCGCCGCGCCGAGCCGGAACGGCGCGACGGTGTCGCCGACGAGGGTCGCGCCGATGGCGCTGGCCGCGAGCAGCGCCGGCGCGTCGCCCGTGAACAGGCCGTGCGTCGCGACCGCGGTCACCTGCGCCGCGCCGTGCGCCCGGCAGGCCCCGCCAGCGCGCGCCAGCGTGGCGCCGGTGCCGATCAGGTCGTCGACGATGACGGCGTGGCAGCCGCCCACGTCGCCGGCCAGCATGCCGCCGCCGAGCACCCCGCCGCTGCGGTATTTTTCGCAGAAGGCGGCGCCGACCGGGGTGCCGAGCGCGGCGGCGAGGCGGCGCCGGAACGCGTCCGCGCGCTTGATCCCGCCCTCGTCCGGCGCCACCACGACGACGTCGTTCCCCGCCAGCCGCGGGGCCAGCTCGGCGACGAACAGGTCGGCCGCTTCCAGGTGCTCGGTGCGGCAGCGGAACGCGTTCTGGAAGGCGGCGAGGTTGTGCACGTCGACCGTCGCCACCACGTCGGTGCCGACCGCGTCGAACAGGGCCGCCACGTAGCGCGTGGTGACCGGATCGCGCGCCTGGGTCTTGCGGTCCTTGCGCGCGTACGCCAGGTAGGGCACGACGGCGGTCACGCGCGCCGCCGCCGCATCCTTGACGGCGCCGATGAAGAACAGCAGCCGGCACAGCTTGTCGTTGGCGCTGCGGCTGGCGTCGCCGTACAGCGAGTGCAGCACGTAGACGTCGCGCCCGCGCACGCTCGCGAGCGGCCGCGCCTTGTGTTCGCCGTCCTCGAATTCCCGCTCCTCGTGCGCCGCCGGTGCCGTGCCGAGTGCCTGCGCGACCTGCGCGGCGAACTCGCGGCTGCCGTCCAGCCCGAACAGCAGCGGCCCGGGCGTTCCTTCCGTTGCTACCGCTGACCCGCCCATCGACGCCTCCGTGATCGTTGCCGGCATGTCCGCTGGACCGCAACGGTCGCGCAAAGTTCCATCCTGGTGGGGTAAAGCAACGCTGGCGCAACTCCCGCCCGCGCGCCCGCGCGCGGCGGCCTTGCCTCTGCTACCATCATCGACACCCGATGCCTGTCACAGGAGTGCGAGGCCATGGAAGCGCCAGACACGTTCATCCGCTGGTTCGCGGATCTGGGAATCGCCGATATTCCTTCGGTGGGCGGCAAGAACGCCTCCCTCGGCGAAATGGTCCGCGCATTGGGCGGCCAGGGGATACGCGTGCCGAACGGCTTTGCCGTCACCGCGGCCGCCTACAAGGCCACCCTGGACCGCTGCGGCGCATGGGCGCGCCTGCGCGAAGCGCTCGACGGGCTCGATGCGTCCGACGTCGCCGACCTGGCCCGCCGCGCGGCGGCCGCGCGCGCGATCGTCGAGGGCGCGCCCTTGCCCGCGGAACTCGAAGACGGCATCGTGCAGGCATGGCGCCGGCTGCGCGCGCAATACGGCGACGATCTCACCGTGGCCGTGCGCAGCTCCGCCACCGCGGAAGACCTGCCCACCGCCAGCTTCGCCGGCCAGCACGAAACCTATCTCAACGTCGCCGGCGAGGCCGCCGTGCTCGACAGCGTGCGCCGCTGCTTCGCCAGCCTGTTCATGGACCGCGCGATCGTCTACCGCATCGAGAACGGCTTCGACCACTTCAAGGTGTACCTGTCGGTGGGCGTGATGAAAATGGTCCGCGCCGACCTCGCCTCTGCGGGTGTGATCTTCACGCTCGACACCGAGATCGGCTTTCGCGACGTCGTCTTCGTCACCGGCGCGTACGGCCTCGGCGAAAACGTCGTGCAGGGCACGGTCGACCCCGACGAGTTCTACGTGTTCAAGCCGACGCTGCGAGGCGGCAAGCGGGCCGTCCTGCGGCGCAATCTCGGCGGCAAGGAGGTGCGCATGGTGTACGCGGCGGCCGGCGACCGCGGCACGACCCGCAACGTGCCGACCGGCCCGGACGAGCGCGCGCGCTACTGCCTCGACGACGCCGGCGTGCTCGAGCTGGCCGACGCCGCGCTGCGGATCGAGGAGCACTACGGCGCGCAGGCCGGCCATCCGGTGCCGATGGACATCGAGTGGGCGCGCGACGGCGTCGACGGCCTGCTCTACATCGTGCAGGCGCGGCCGGAGACGGTCGCGTCGCGCCGCGCCGTCACCCGGCTGGAGGAATACCGGCTCGACGGCAAGGGACCCCTGCTGGCGTCGGGCCGCGCGGTCGGCAGCAGGATCGCGTCCGGCAAGGCGCGGGTGATCGCGCACGCCAGCCAGCTCGGCCAATTCCGGCCCGGCGAGATCCTGGTGGCGGAAACCACCATGCCGGACTGGGGCACCGTCATGAAGTCGGCCGCCGGCGTCGTGACCGACCGCGGCGGCCGCACCTGCCACGCCGCCATCGTGGCGCGCGAGATCGGCGTGCCGGCGCTGGTCGGCTGCGGCAACGCGACCGCGGCGATCCGCACCGGCGACGAGGTGACCGTGTCCTGCGCCGAAGGCGACGCCGGCCACGTGTACGGCGGCCGCGTCCCGTTCCGCGTGATCGAGACGGATCTCGCGGCGCTGCCCATGCCGCGCACGCGGCTGATGGTCAACATCGGCAACCCGGATACCGCCTTCCGTACCCGCTTCCTTCCGAACGACGGGGTGGGCCTGGCGCGCATGGAATTCATCGTCGCCGACCATATCCGCATCCATCCGATGGCGCTCGTCCATCCGGACCGGGTCGCGGACGAAGACGCGCGCGCCGAAATCGAACGGTTGACCCGCGATTACCCGGCGCCGGCCGACTACTTCGTGCGCGAACTGTCCGAAGGCGTGGGCACCATCGCGGCGGCGTTCTGGCCGAAGCCCGTCATCGTGCGCATGTCCGACTTCAAGACCAACGAGTACGCCAGCCTGCTCGGCGGCGCGGCTTTCGAACCGGCCGAAGCCAACCCGATGCTCGGTTTCCGCGGCGCCGCCCGTTACGCGCATCCGGCCTACGCGGCAGGCTTCGCGCTCGAATGCCGGGCCATGAAGCGGGTGCGCGAGGAGATGGGCCTGACGAACGTGCGCCTGATGATCCCCTTCTGCCGGCGCCTGCGCGAAGCGGAGGACGTGCTCGCCGCGATGGCGCGGCACGGCCTGGAACGGGGCAAGGACGGACTCGAGGTCTACGTCATGTGCGAGATTCCCAACAACGTCATCCAGGTGGACGCGTTCGCCTGCCTGTTCGATGGCTTCTCGATCGGCTCGAACGACCTGACCCAGCTGGTGCTCGGCGTGGACCGCGACTCCGACCTCGTCGCCTTCGATTTCGACGAGCGCGATCCCGGCGTGCTGGAAATGCTGCGCCAGGCCATCGCGGGCGCCAAGCGCAACGGACGCCACGTCGGCATCTGCGGCCAGGCGCCGTCGGACTATCCGGAAATCGCGCGCTACCTCGTGCAGGAAGGGATCGATTCGATCAGCCTGAATCCGGATTCGGTGGTGGCGGCGGCGCGCAACCTCGTCGAGTTCGAGCGCGTGCTCGGGCTCGAACCGCGCGCGCCCGGGGACGCGGCGTGAACGGGCATGTCCAGCGCATCGCCATCGCCACCGGCGGCGGCGACGCGCCCGGCCTGAACGCCGTGATCCGTGCGGTCGTCCTGTCGGCCACGCGCCTGGGCTGGGAATGCCACGGCATCCGCGACGGCTTCAACGGCCTGCTCGCCCCCGGACAATGCCTGGATGAGCCGGTGACGCGCCTGTCGGTGCAGTCCGTGCACGGCATCGGCCATCTCGGCGGCACCATCCTCGGCAGCACCAACCGCGGCAATCCGCTGCGCTATCCGGAGCGGCAGGACGACGGCAGCCTGGTCGAGCGCGACCGCAGCGACGAGCTGGCCGCGCTGTGCCGGGCGCGGGGATTCGACGCCGTGGTCATGGTCGGCGGCGACGGCTCGATGGCCATCGCCGAGTGCCTGCACCGCAAGGGCCTGCGCGTGATCGGCGTGCCCAAGACGATCGACAACGACCTCGATCGCACGCTGCAGACCTTCGGCTTCGACACGGCGGTGGGCTTCGCGACCGAATGCATCGACCGCCTGCACACCACGGCCGACAGCCAGCACCGCGTGCTGGTGGTCGAGGTGATGGGCCGCTACGCCGGCTGGATCGCGCTGCACGCGGGCATGGCCGGCGGCGCGCATGCGATCCTGCTGCCGGAGATTCCATTCGACGTCGGCATCGTGGCCGACGCCGTCCGCAGGCGCGACGCGCTCGGCTGGCGCCACTCGATCGTCGTGGCCGCGGAGGGCGCGCTTGCGCTCGGCGGGCAACGTGCCGTCCGGGAGGCCGCGGGCGCCGGCCACGTCGAGCGCCTGGGCGGCATCGGCGCGTGGGTCGAGGACCGGCTGGCGGCGCTGACCGGCAAGGAGTGCCGCACCGTCGTGCTGGGTCATCTGTTGCGCGGCGGCAGTCCGTCGGCGTACGACCGCGTGATGGCCGCGCGTTTCGGCGCGGCGGCGGTCCGGGCGCTGGCCCGCGGGGAGTCCGGCGTGATGGTGACGCTGGGCGGCCGGCACAACGGGGCGGAGATCGGCACCGCGCCGCTGTCCGACGTGGCGGGCCGCACCCGGCGCGTGCCGGTCGACGGCGACACGGTACGCACGGCGCGCGACCTCGGCATCTGCTTCGGCGACGGCCCGCACGCCTGATGCCGAATCGCCGGCGCGGCATGCCCGGCGGCACATCGCAACCGGGCCATCCGCACGTTTGCGTTCGAATAAATGGAAGGATGACGGCGCTTCTTATAGTCGAGTGAGGCCGGCCGGCTCGTCACACCTTCCATTTAACCGGAGCAGATCATGAAAGCTTCCCGACACGCAGCGATCGCGACGATTCTTTCCGCAGCCATGCTAGGCATTGCGCCTAGTGCCTCGGCACAATTGAGTGCGTCGTCATCGTTCGATTCGTTCGCCTATCGACTCGTCGACCTCGATCCCTGCGACGGCATCGATCCCAGCATCAACTTCCTCAACGCATCGGTGAACGGCTTTGCGCTGCTGCGCGACGCCAACGGCGCCGTGCGCGAATCGGTGCAGGACGGCAGCATTGGCGAACGCCCCATCCAGGTACGGATCGACACCGGAGACGCGTATCTGGCCGGCGACGCCACCTCGACCAGCGCCAGCTCGCTGGTCTCCATCGAGTACGGCTCCGGCGATACCAACACCGACAGCTTCCTCGGCTTCGTCCTCGCGCCGTACACGGAGGTCACCTTCACCATCGACGCCAAGGCAACCGCCAGCCCCGCCAGTTCGCCGAACTACGCGTATGCCACCGTGGCCGTGAACGGGACCGTCACGGACGAGAACGGCGACCACATCATCGAAACCGATGGCCTGTCCAGCTACCTCGCCTCCTCCGACATCCTGTCGGTGACGTTGCGCTCGGCCGGGGTCGCGCGCATGGGAACGCTCGAGTTCGCCACCGCGGCCCACGCGCTGCTGCAGCCGGTGCCGGAACCGGCCCCGATGGCGATGCTGGCCGCCGGGCTGATGGTCGTCGGCGGGTTCGCGCGCCGGCGGATAGCGGGCAATACCTAGGTGCGGGGACCTCAGCGTTCGCCGCGGATACGGGCAGCCAATGCCTTCAGCCCGCGGTGCACGCCGACCTTGACGGCCGATTCCGACATGCCGGTGCGACTGGCCGTCTCGGCCACCGAGAGCCCCTGCAGCTTGACCATCTCGATCGGCAGGCGCTGGCGGTCCGGCAAGTCCTCGAGCAGCGCGGCGACGTCGCGGCGCGCGTCGCTGGCCTGCTCGGCCGACTCCTCGAACAGGTCGGCCGCATCGTCCAGCGGATCGTTGAGCGCGTCGTGGCGCATGCGCGCGCGCAGGAAGTCCATCAGCTTGTAGCGGGCGATCGCGTAGATCCACGCGGTCACCGGCTGGTCGCGGCGGTAGGTCAGGCGGGCATTGTGCACGGCGAGCAGGGTTTCCTGCACGATGTCTTCCACGTGGTCCTGCATGTCGAACAGGCGCCGGCGCAGGAAGGCGCGCAGGCGCCGGGTCAACTCCTCGAGGAACCGCCGGTACGCGCGCGCGTCGCCATCGAGACCGGCGAGCAGCCAGGCCTGGAGTTGCTCTTCGACGGGAGAGCGTGCTCCGGCATCCTGCATCGGCGTGCCGAGCGCGTCCGCGCGGACGCTGCCGGCGTCCTGGGCGCGGCCGTCTACCATCGCAGCAGCACCTTGCCGAGGACCGCGCCCAGCGCCGTCGGCACCAGCATGCCGAGCACGTACCACACGCCCCAGAACGGCAGCGTCGATTCCGGGCAATGCAGGCAGTACACGAGCAATCCCTGGGCGCCGGCCAGCAAGCCCGCCGCGGCGCCGGCCTGGCGCGGCTTCGTCGGGGCCAGGCCGCGCAACGCCCAGAACACGGCGCAGAACGCGGGAATGGACAGCACCGTCACGCACAGCGTGCACACGCGCCACGTCTCGCCCAGCACCATGTGCGGCCGCAGCGCGGGCGGCGCGGCCACGAGCGCGGCGCCCGCCCCGAGCCACAGCGCGGCCAGCGCCAGGGCCGACACCAGCCAGCCCAGCCCGGCGCCGCGCCCCGGGCGTGCGAGGCGCATCGTCACCGACAAGGTCGCGCCGAGCACCGCCGCCGGAAACGCCAGCTTGAGCCAGAACATGCCCGTCATCGCCACCCGGGCGAGATCCGGACGCACGCCCAGCAGCGCCACCATCAGGACGCCCGCGCCGGACAGGCCGAACGCCAGCGCCAGCGCGAAGCGCTTTTCGACGGCGCGCGGATCGACCGCCTCGACGCCCGTCGCCAGCATCGCGACCAATTCATCCGTTTTCATGCCACTCCTTGAGACCTGCCGGCAACGAACGCGGCGCGGATGCGTATTAGATCACGGCGCGCATCCATGCGCGAGAGGCATGCCGCGATCCGGGCCGTTGCCCGGCCGGTCAATGGCCCATTGCGTCCTTGGCCATGGCGTCCTTTTTCTTCATGGCGTCCTTGCCCATGGCGTCTTTTTTCATCGCCAGCTTTTTCATGGCGTCCTTGGCGATCGTATCGTGGGCCATCTCGTCCTTCTTCATGGCGTCGTGCTTCATCGCGTCGTGCTTCATGGCGTCGTGCTTCATCGCGTCGTGCTTCATGGCGTCCTGGGCGAAGGCGGTGCCCGACAGGAGGCTGGCGGCGATCAGGGTGGCGGCAAATGCTTTCATGATATTTCCTTTCTGATGGATCGAACGGTGGAGGTGTTGCGAGGAGGGGTCGGCGCTCAACTGCCGCCGAACCAGTTGTAACCCTGGTCTTCCCAGTAACCGCCGGGATACGTGTTGGTCACGAAGATGGCCTGGATATGCTTCGGGTTCTTGTAGCCCAGCTTGGTCGGCATGCGCAATTTCATCGGATAGCCATACCGCGGCGGCAAGGTCCGGCCGTCGTAGGTCAGCGCCATCAGCGTCTGCGGATGCAGCGCGGTCGCCATGTCGATGCTGGTAAAGTAATCGTCGGCGCACTTGAAGCCGACGTATTTGGCGCTGAGGTCGGCGCCGACGCGGCGCAGGAAATGCGCGAACGGCACGCCGCCCCATTTGCCGATGGCGCTCCAACCTTCCACGCAGATATGGCGCGTGACCTGGGATTGCTGCGGCAAGGCGCGCAACCCGGCCAGCGTCCATGGCTTGCGGTCGGCGATCAGGCCGGACAGCTCGAGACGCCAGGCGTCCCCGTCGACCACGCGCACCTCGTCCTCGCCATAATAGGCATTGAACGGAAATGGACGCGTGATCATGCTGTCCGGATAGGTGGGCGCGAGGCGCGTCGGATCGAACAGGAAAGCCTGGGCGCGGTCGTTGAAGCGCGACATCGACGCCAATGCGCGCTCGATGCTTTCCTCGCTGTCCGGCGTGCAGCCGGTCAGGAGACCGAGTCCGCCGAGCGTCAGGCTGCGCTGCAGGAATGCGCGGCGCGACGGCTGCTCGACGCGCTTGATCGCGTCGGCCAGCATGGCGGCGCCGTCTTCGGGCACGACGATGTTGCGGGGTTTAAATAAAGGCATGTCAGTGTCCTCGATGAAGATCAGCGGCCGCGCAGCATGGCCAGCAACGTGCGCGGCACGAGCGCGACCATGACCACGTGCACGGCGATGAACCCGCACAGGCCGGCCATGGCGAAGAAGTGCACGCGACGCGCGCCCTCGTAGCCGCCCACCAGCGTGCGCAGCAGCGGGAACTGCACCGACTTCCACAGCACGAGCCCCGACAGGACCAGCACGACGCAGTCCGCCATGACGAATACGTAGGCCAGCCGCTGGACGCTGTTGTAATGGCGCGGATCGGCATGCGACAACCGTCCGCGCAGCGCGGCGCCCAGGTCGCGCAGCACCTGGCGCGGCGGGATCGGGAAGAACTGGCGGCGCAGGCGTCCCGAGGTCAAATTGATGGCCAGGTACAAGAGGCCGTTCGCGACGAGCAGCCACATGGCGGCGAAATGCCAGGCGAGCGCACCGCCCAGCCAGCCGCCCAGCGTCACGGCGGGCGGAATGGTCAAGCCGAGGAAGCCGGTCGCGTCGTAGATGCGCCAGCCGCTGGTGACGAGCACCAGCACGGCCGCGGCGTTGAGCCAATGGGCGATGCGCAGCCATGCCGGATGAACGACGGCATCGTCGTGGCGCGGGGTGGGGACGGCGGTGGAAAGACGCGTGGTGCACATGGCGGATCGCTCCATTGGGGATGACCATGTGTAATTCGCGCGGGCGGCGCGGTCGGTTACACGCCGCTCAAAAAAAATTCGGACGCGTCAGACTATTGGCGAAAATCAGGATCAATTCATTGACGGCGTCGGCCCGCTCTTGCTGTATCCAGTGGCCGGCGCCGTCGAGCGTGACCGATCCGCGCAAGTCCGTGACCAGTCCGGGCATGCTGGCGATAATGCGATCCATTCCCGGGATCGCGAACAGCGCTGGAACGTGAACCCGCATGCCGTCCAGGCTGGCCTGGAGTTGCCAGTTTCGATCCAGGTTGCGGTAGTAATTCAGGCCGCCCCGAAAGCCGCTGCGCCCGAAAGCGGCCGCTACGGCTTGCAAATCGGAATCGCCCAGCCAGGCAGGCGCGGAAGGCGGATCGGGAAGGTCATGCAGGAGGCCGCGCGTGCGCGAGACCATGCCGAAGGGATTGGGCGTACCGTCGCCTGGACGGCGCGGACCGGCGTCGGCCGTGCGCGGGAACAGCCGCGTGGGCGGCATCGGCGGACGACCCATCATCGGCACGCCGAAGGCAATGACGCCTGTAACGAGGTCGGACGCATCAGCGCCATCTGCCAGGCGATCGTGGCGCCCCAGTCGTTGCCGACGACGATGACGCGCTCGACCGGCAAGGCGTCCAGCAAGCCGACCAGATCGCCTACGGCGTCGAATACCGTGGGCAGGAGGAACGATGAGGCGCGATGGCAGGCTGTCACGCATGATGCATGTGCTGATCCACATGAGCAAACGGGACGGCAGAACGACGTCCGACACGCTCGCGCTGATGCTCGACACGAACGCGGTCGTCGTCAGGCGAACGATGGCATCACTCAAGCAAGCCGGATCGGTGCGTTCGGACGGTGGCGCGGGTGGCGGCTGGTCGCTGTGCCGCGACATCAGCACCATCACGATCCGCGACGTCCACGAGGCCCTCGGCTCGCCCCGGGCGCTCGCCGTGGAAGCGGCGGTCGATCACCCCGCCTGCCCGGTGGAGCACGCGGTCGTCGCCCAACTCGGCGCGATTTTCGAGGCGACAGAAGACTTCATGCTGGCACGCATGGGCGACGTCACCCTGGCAACGGTTGCGGCGCAGATGGCGCAGTAACGCCGCGGTTCGCGCATCGCATGGCCGTTGGGCACGAAGCGGAGACGCTGTCCTGCTGGGAGAATCTGGAGGCGAGGATGGGAGCCGAACCCATCTGCACGGCCTTGCAAGCCGTTTTAGCCTTTAGGAATCAAAGAGTTAGCTCAGCGCCACACTTTGCATCGAATGAGTTCGCTGGAGCGTGACTGTCAAAACAATATAAGCGCACTGTGCAGTCGGCCCCGGCTTGCTGGAGTGATCCCATGATGCAGAGGCCACGCATCTAGGCCGGTCTCCGCCCCGAAGCAAACCGTCGGTCCCTGTACCACGCGCATGAAGGTCGACCGGAATTTACCCGCCGCTCGCGAGCGGCGACCCGACGGCTTACGTGGGTCTGCCCGGTATCGGCGTCATTCTGTAGCTCAGTGCCGGATGGGCATTACGGCGGCGCCGGTCGACGCGCGCGCCTAAAACCCGCATTCACCGCGTCGCATCCTTGGCGGTAACGCGGCGTTGGCGGCGCCCTGGAACGGCGCGAGGTCGACAGTGATCGTTGTCGCCGCCGACGTTGCGCGCCGCCCGTCATACGGAGCACCTTGCAAGGCGCCGTCGCGGCCCACGCGACATCTCAAGTGGTGACTCCTGGACCGGTTGCAGCGTTCCAGGAGTGCAATGAGGGGCCCACACGCCCGCCGAGGTGGCGTGGCAGTCAGGCGCTATAGCTGGGCGTGAAGCTGTACGTCGTCACGTTTGCGGCCATCCATCCCATATCGTGTTGCACGCCGGTTAGTGCAACCTGGACGGTATCGGCGTTTGACGTGACAGCGGCGATGGCCGTCGCTGCTTCCGCCGAGTTATTCAGCTGATAAGTGGCTGCATACGTCTCGCTCACCGTGCCGCGATTGACCAGCGCATCATGATCGGTGCCGGTCGAGTTTTGAGCCGAATGGATGATATCGAGAGTTACGTTTCCGTGCGTAACCCCGCTGTTCAATTCGTTCACCCAGACATTCGCTTCGCTTCCGACCACATGGCGGCCGAACAGGTTCATGTACATCTGGTCGACATAGGCGGTATTCGACAGCGAACCGTATTTTTGCGTGGCTTCGCCCGACGTCACGAGCGCATTTGCAATCGAAGAGAGGGAGACGCCGCTATTTTCCTGGCCGACCCAGTATTCAAGACCGCTGTGATCGACAGCGCGGCCCAGCGTGCCAACGTACAGGGTCGCGATATCGCTACGCGCCTGGGTCCACGCGGTATCGACGTTCTTGAAATTTTGGACTACCGCAATCTCATTGACAAGCACACCCTGTTCGATGAAATCGTAGGGGAGCGTACCGTATCCGTGGTCGCCCCAGCCGGCACCCCACGAATTCTCGAAAATGTAGGCACCCTTGCCGTCATTTAGCGTATCGTCCTTCCCGACGATGACGAATGCATGCCTGCCAACGGTGCTGTTGTCATAACCGTTGACTCCCAATTGACTGGACAAATACCCGCCCTCGGCGGCCATCCAGTCCGGAATGTAGCCGCCGACGATAACGGCTTTGCCCTGCATTAGCTGTTGCTCAATGAGAACCTTAACGTTGGCATCTTGTTGAGCACCGTCGTAACCGCCAACGCCTGACGGACCGTTGGCCAGCGGCTGATTATGATCGCCGTTCTTGTACATCATCCAGTCCGTATAGTCCTTATAATCGATGACTTTCTGGGTGGCGGCGTTTGCTTCGGTCGATGCGCTGGGTTGCAGATACAGACTGCCGTTGTATGGCGCCGCATTTGCCTGAGACGCAATGCCGACTTTCTTCGCGACATCCAGCATTTTCGTTATACTCGCGCCAGAGTCATTAGTGACGTCTTCGTATGCAAATCGATAATCGTAGTAAATCTGGTTGCGGGCCAGTTCACCGGTGTCCAGATGATATTCGCGGGATTCGAGACGGATTGCCTGGCAAATGGCGTTAGTGACGCAAGAATTTTCCGTTCCTTGGTCGAACACCATAGGGGAAAAGGAACTCAAATAAATTTTCGACGAGACGGTAGACACGAATACTCCCAAGGTAGTGATGAATGTGCATCTCATGCAATTAAGAAATTGCATTTTCGCAATATTACACGAGAGTATTGATTTTTGATAACAAATTTTAGCGAAAGCGTTAAGGAAGTGCTGATTTAATCGCTGAGCCCCCCGGCAGGAGGCGCAACTGGCACAATGACGCATCTGATCTTTCCATCATCCCGATGAAGCAAACGAGTTTTTCCGACGCCGAGTTCGCAAGCAAGAAGAGACTGACGCGACGCGATCGCTTTCTGGCCGAGATCGAAGCCGTGACGCCGTGGCCGTCGCTGGCGGCGGCGCTGCTGCCGTACTATCCCAAGGGCGAAGAACGCGGTCGACCACCGGTCGGTCTGGAGCGGATGCTGCGCATGTACATCGCACAGCAGTGCTTCGGCTTGTCGGACGAGGGCATCGAAGATGCGATCTATGACAGTCAGGCCATTCGCGGCTTTGTCGGCATCGACCTGACGCACGAGTCGGCGCCGGACGCAACGATGCTGCTCAAGTTCCGTCGGCTGCTCGAAAAGCACAACCTGACGCGCAGGATCTTCGATGAAGTCAACGGGCACCTGGTCAGTAAAGGCTTGATGATGCGCGAGGGGACCATCGTCGACGCGCCCCTGATCGCGGCGCCTCCCTCGACCAAGAAATCGCGACGAGAAACGCGATCCGGAAATGCATCAGTCGAAGAAGGGAAAGAACTGGTTCTTCGGCATGAAGGCTCATATCGGCGTCGATGCCAAGTCCGGCCTGACGCATACGCTCGTGACCACGCGGGCAACGTGTTCGATGTCACGCAAACTCACAATCCTCTTCATGGCGACGAAACTATGGTGTTCGACGACGCCGGCTACCAGGGTGCCGACAAGCGCCCGGTGAACGTGGATAAGGCGGTCATCTGGCACATTGCGATGAAACGCAGCGTGCGTAAGGCCATGAAGAAGAATCCGCTGGGTCGCGCCAGGGAAAAGCTGGAGAAGGCCAAGGCCAGCGTACGCGCCAAGGTCGAACACCCGTTCCACGTGCTGAAGAACCTGTTCAAGCATCGCAAGACGCGTTACCGCGGGCTGGCGAAGAACACCGCACAGCTGCATACCTTGTTCGCGTTCGCCAATCTCGTGCTGGCCGGCCGAACTTTTGGAAGCGCCCACGCCCGAACTCCGTCCTGAACCGGGAAATGCGCGCTGCGATACGCCAAAATGCATCTCGCGGACCAGCGTACGCGTGAAAAATAACTCATTTCAACCATCGTCACATCCAACGCTGGTTTGTCACATCGGTCGGGCGCACACCCCATTTGTTCAGCGTTTCCCTAGAGGGTCGACGTCTGCTGCGGCCGCTGCGGATGTCGGGAGCCCGTCAGATCTGCCGGGTGGAACGGAGTCGTGAAATAATCCAGAAAGGACTGTTCCATGACCGATGTAATGACGGCGAAAAGTCCAAGAAACAAAAAAACGCGTCCCCGTTCCCGGTCGAGTTGATCGACCAGTTGCTTGCGCAGGTTGAGAACAAGGACGATGAGTCGATCCTTGGGGAATCTGCGTGGCCGCGCAACTCAAGAAGAGGCTGGCCGAACGCATGCTGTCGGCCGAGCTGAGCCATCACCTGGCCAACGAGGGCGAAGGCAGCAAGAATCACTGCAGCGGCAGCCGCCCGAAGAAGGTTCTTACGGCTCGTGGCGCCGTCGCGGCCCACGCGACATCTCAAGTGGTGACTCCTGGACCGGTTGCAGCGTTCCAGGAGTGCAACGAGGGGCCCGCACGCCCGCCGAGGTGGCGCGGCAGTCAGGCGCTAAAGCTGGGCGTGAAGCTGTACGTCGTCACGGTTGCGGCCATCCATCCCATATCGTGTTGCACGCCGGTTAGTGCAACCTGGACGGTATCGGCGTTTGACGTGACAGCGGCGATGGCCGTCGCTGCTTCCGCCGAGTTATTCAGCTGATAAGTGGCTGCATACGTCTCGCTCACCGTGCCGCGATTGACCAGCGCATCATGATCCGTGCCGGTCGAGTTTTGAGCCGAATGGATGATATCGAGGGTTACGTTTCCACGCGTAACTCCGCTATTCAATTCGTTCACCCAGACATTCGCTTCGCTTCCGACCACGTGGCGGCCGAACAGGTTCATGTACATCTGGTCGACATAGGCGGTACTCGACAGCGAACCGTATTTTTGCGCGGCTTCGCCCGACGTCACGAGCGCATTTGCAATCGAAGAGAGGGAGACGCCGCTATTTTCCTGGCCGACCCAGTATTCGAGACCGCTGTGATCGACAGCGCGGCCCAGCGTGCCAACGTACAGGGTTGCGATATCGCTGCGCGCCTGGGTCCACGCGGTATCGACGTTCTTGAAATTTTGGACTACCGCAATCCCTACGATATGCACACTCTGTTCGATGAAATCGTAGGGGAGCGTACCGTACCCGCGGTCGCCCCAGCTGGTACCCCACGAATTCTCGACGATGTAGGCACCCTTGCCGTCATTTAGCGTATCGTCCTTCCCGACGATGAGAAACGCATGCCTGCCAACGGTGCTGTTGTCTTGATCGTAGCGTCCCAATTGATTGGACAAAGGCCCGAACTCGGAGTGCAGCCACTCCGGAATGTCGCCGTCGACGATAACGGCTTTACCCTGCATTAGCTGTTGCTCAATGAGAACCTTAACGTTGGCATCTTGTTGAGCACCGTCGTAACCGCCAACGCCTGACGGACCGTTGGCCAGCGGCTGATTATGATCGCCGTTCTTGTACATCAACCAGTCCGTGTAGTCCTTATAATCGATGACTTTCTGGGTGGCAGCGTTTGCTTCGGTCGATGCGCTGGGTTGCAGATACAGGCTGCCGTTGTATGGCGCTGCATTTGCCTGAGCCGCAATGCCGACTTTCTTCGCGACATCCAGCATTTCCGGTATACCCGCGCCAGTGTCAGTATCGGCGTGTTGGTTTGCGAATCGATAATCGTAGTAAATCTGGTTGCGGGCCAGTTCACCAGTGTCCAGATGGTATTCGCGAGATTCGAGACGGATTGCCTGGCAAATGGCGTTAGCGACGCAAGAATTTTCCGATCCTTGGTCGAACACGATAGGGGAAAAGGAACTCAAGTAAATTTTCGACGAGACAGTAGACACGAATACTCCCAAAGTAGTGATGAATGTGCATCTCATGCAATTAAGAAATTGCATTTTCGCAATATTACATGAGAGTATTGATTTTTGGTAATGAATTTTAGCGAAAGCGTTAAGCCTGCACGACGAGCGTATAGCCGAGCCATGACACGGAGTCGTGCGCTCAATATGTGTAGTTCAGGGCTTCCAAGCAGGTAAGGGCGCGAAATCTCTAGAGGGGCGGCGTCTACTGCGGCCGCTGCGGATGTCCGCTCTCGCAAACGTGGACACGAACCCCACATGGGGCACGTCGTCCGTCATCGCCCCTCAACATTTCGCCGCCATGCGGCCCTACAGGTTCCGAAGGATTAACGGTGTGCGGTAAACAGCGTGGCAGTTTCTCGGTCGCTCAATCGCGGAGTTGCATTCGGATCTCGAACGTCACGATGTCGGCGTTGCCCTGCATGCCTTTCTTTTGATGGGAAAGATAAACATTGTAAAAATACGGCTCGGCCGACAAGGCAGCCAGATAGTCCACCAATGACTTTATGTCGCGCGACGTACCACGCAAGGTCAGCCGCCGTGCTATCTTGTCCGGCAAAAACTCGTGCAGAGCAATATCAGGCTTACTGGTGCGCTCCAACGCGGCGAACATCGGGTACCAGGAGAAACTCAGTTCCTGCCGCAGTTCGTTCCAGTTACGCTGTGACTCAGGATCCGGAAGACGGGTTTTGTGCGAGGGAGATCTGGCGGTCGCCTGCTGCAGCGAGGCAAGAATGCGCTCTTGCCTGAGCAGGTTCTCGTAATGTCGATAAAGCTCGACGCCAGCCCAGAGCGCAGCCGCAACGGACGCCGCCAACAAAAACCACCAACGCGCCGCATGCCGTGCCTTTGGCCCGAGATAATGTATCGTCTGATCCAGGTTCACGCCCATCGCAGCCCCGGGAGTACTTCAAAATCTGATGTGGGAAATCGGCTCTTGATCAATTCCGTCTCGGCGGTGTCGACAGTCGGCGTCCAAAACCGAAGGTGTGACACTGCGGGAAGCGTGGCGTCCAGCATGTTCGCTAGTCGTCGCAAGGCATCAGGAAAACCGGCGCCCATCGGCTGCACCTGCACGCCGGCGCACGTCCTCCCATGGAACAGCAAGGCACTCAAGCGCCCGCACTCACGCAAAATAAGGACGGTCCGACTGCCCCGTACATTTCCCGTATTGCGCCAGTAGGCGTAAGCGGAAATCGGTGCAATCGACCTGAAGCGCATCCGACGTTCAAGCAGACGGTTCCCTACCTCCACGACAAGCGCGCGAGGCAACGCATAACCGAATCCGACACTACGGAAATGACGATATCCGGCCTGCACGACCCAGTCCCCGTCGAGGTTAAAGCCGGCTTGATCGAAACAGGCACGAGCATAGGCTTCATATTGTTCACCGTTGTTGAGACTATCCTGCCAGATCAAAGGGATTGTACGCGCGGCACTATCGGAAACGATAAGGTCCAGTTGGGCTCGACCACGCCGCGGATATGCATCAAGAAGGCGATCTAAATTTTCCGTAACATCGAATGCGGCCCGCGCCACAGGTACGTATCGGGCGACCTCCCTGCCGCCGGCGCCGTAAAGAACATTCGCGTCCGGATACACGACCGCCGTCAAATGCTCAGGCCACAAACGTAACACGATTCACCTCCTGTAACGTTGTGTGGCCGTCCTTGACCAGATCGAGCGCGACATCGCGGAGAAACCGCGTGCCTTCGTTGCGAGCCTGCTCCTTGAGCGAACGGATCGATGCGCGCGCGACGATCATTTCCCGTATCTCGTCAGTAAGGCGCAATACTTCGGCGATCGCACGACGTCCTTTGTAGCCGGTATTCCTGCACTGTACACAGCCTCGTCCGGCTTTGAACCGGTACCCAGCCGGATCTACGATTCCCGACTCTGCTAGAAGCGTCCTATCGACTTCCACCTCTTCGGCGCAAAACGCGCAATTCTGACGCACCAATCGCTGTGCAACGACGCCCGTCAGCGACGATACGAAGTTGTATGGGTCCACGCCCATATGCATGAAGCGTCCAATCACATCGAACGTGTTATTGGCGTGCACGGACGTGAACACCATGTGGCCGGTCAATGCCGATTGAACCGCGATCTGCGCCGTTTCAGGATCGCGGATTTCACCGACCAGGATCTTATCCGGATCGTGACGGAGAATCGAACGCAGGCCTACAGCAAACGTTAATCCTTTGCGCTCATTCACGGGAATCTGCAACACGCTGGGAAGCTGGTACTCGACCGGATCCTCGATTGTAATGACCTTGTCTTCGCCGTGATTGATCTCGGTGAGCGCCGCATACAGCGTGGTGGTTTTTCCGCTCCCCGTTGGCCCTGTCACAAGCATCATACCGTACGGTTCCGCGGCCAGCCGACGCAACAACATTATGGTTCGCGCGTCGAAGCCGAGGGAATCGAGCGTCAAGCGCTGCACACTGTCCATCAGGGCCTTTTTATCGAGCACGCGCAGCACCGCGTCTTCTCCGTGAATGCTCGGCATGATGGACACGCGGATGTCGATGTCGCGGCCTTTCGATGCGACGCGGAAGCGTCCATCCTGCGGCACGCGCTTCTCGCCGATATCCAGCTCCGCCAAGACCTTGATTCGCGCGATGCACTGGTCTGCAAGGACGGGATTGTTTACCATCGCGATCTTGTTCAGCACGCCATCGATGCGGAACTTGATCAGCAATCCCTGCGGCAGGGATTCCAGGTGAATGTCGCTCGCCTCGAGCCTCAGTGCATCGAACACGGTCGAGTTGATGAGCTTCACGGCGGGGCTGGCCTCGCCCTGGATGGACGTCAGAGTCAGCTCGGCGCCCGAACTGCGTTCGATGACGCCGGCAACCTCTTCCCCGACCGCGTCGGCCACGGCGCTAAACGACGCCTCGTGCGATTCGAGCCTGGCCAGCAGCAACTGGGGATCGGCCATCCGGACGTCGGCGACGTCGAGGGTAGCAAGCCACGCTCCCAGCGCGGGCGACAGGGGCTGGCCGACGACGGCCTGGCGCATGCCGCCCTCGTCGCGCGCAATAAAGACGACGCGCGCGACCATCTGCGCGTACGCGACGGTCTCGAAGTCCGGCATCAGCGCGTCGAACGCGTCGTCGGCGATGAGTTGATAGCCCAGCAGGTCGGAAGCGTGGCGCAACGCGGCGTCGCGTGACATAGCCTGGCGTTGCGACAGGACGTCGAGCCATTCGAGGGAATGCATGCTGCTGACCGACGCAAGGTCTTGTATGGTAAAACTCACGGGATCCCTTTACACGATATTGGCAAGGTCGAAGATCGGGCTGTACAGCATCAACACAATGGCGCCGACAACCAGGCCGATGCCCAGCATGAGGACCGGTTCGATCAGGCGGCCGGCGGTGTCGACCCACATCGCCGTTTCCTGGTCGTAGAAATCGGCGATATGGTTCATCATTTGCGCCAGGTTGCCGGAAGATTCGCCGGCCACCAGCAGGCGCACGGCGACCTCGGTGCCAAGGCCGCAATCGCGCAACGACGCCGACATCGGCATGCCTTCACTGATGAGGCGTGCCGCTTCGTCGATCCGGCCATGCATGACCTGCGGCAGCGACGCGCGTGTCATGTGTAGCGCCGACAGCACGCTGACGCCGCTGTGCAGCAGCATGCCGAGCGTGCGATACAGCCGCCCGAGCTGCAACACCCACACGCGTTCTCCGACCCAGGGCGTCGCCAGAAGCCGGCGAAACGCGGCGCTGCGTACCACGGGATGGAATACCTGTACAACCAATGCAAGCGTCACCGTGGCGAATCCGCCCCATGCGACGACCTGGTTGTTGCGGACGAAGGTGCCCCACCATTGTACGAATGCCGCGCTGCCGTTGCGCATCGTTCCGACGTCGTCGTATACGGCACTGAATCGCGGCAGCACGTATAACATGAGGAACGAGATGACGAGGAAGCCGACCACGAGAAGAATCGCGGGATAGGTTGCTGCCGCCCTTAGCTTGCCGCGCAATGTGTCCAGTTGTTGCCGGTACAGCTGGTAACGACGGATCGACGCGCGTACGGTGCCGGTCGTTTCGCTCGACCGGACCATTGCGATGTACAGCGGCGGAAAGATCGACGGAAGACCTTCCATGGCATCGGACAGTTGCTTGCCCGAGCGAAGGCTGCGCAGCAGGACGTCGTACACAGCCCGGCTCGCGGCCTTGCGGTCGTTCCGCCCCAGGATTTCGATCGCGTCGACGACGGTCTGGCCGGCTTCGAGTAGCGAATGCATCTGCTGGTTGAAGACGTCCAGGTTGAAATCCCGCCCCGTTTTCGCTATCGGCACGAGGCCATGAACGGCCTTAAGTTCGATGAGGCGACCACCCGAGTTGGCGATCAGTTCGCGCGCTTCCGCTTCGTTTGCGGCATCGATCACGCTGTCGACAACGGCCATGGAGGCATCGAGCTGCTTGACGTGGAATCGCATGTTCAGTTCCAGCTGACGATGTCGGCGTCTTCGCCGGCGCCGCCCTGCTGGCCGTCGGCGCCGTAGGAAACGATTTCATATTCACGGCCGTCCGCGCCAGGCGTCCGGTAGCCGTACGCATGGCCCCAGGGATCCGTGGGAACGCCCTTTTTCAGATAAGGGCCCTGCCAGTTCGCCTCGTTGGGCGGCTGGACGAACAACGCGACCAGGCCGGCCTCGGTGGGGGGATAATGCCCCGTATCGATGCGATACTGGTCCAGCCCTTTTTCGAAGGACTCGATCTGGGCCCGGGTGATCTGCACCTTGGATTTTCCGATCTGGCCGAAGTACTTCGGTGCGACGAACGCGGCGAGCAAACCAATGATCACGATGACCACGAGCAGTTCGAGAAGCGTGAACCCGGCTGGTCGTGTGCGGCGCATGCGAAGGTTGATGAACGAAGCCATGCCGTTGTTACCTCGGTTGATAAACGAATTTCCAGTCGCTGTAATGCTTCGCGCCCGTGAACGCGGCCAGCGCGTCCGGAAAACCCGCCTGTTTGAGCGGGACGGCATTCGAATTCGGTTGGACGCCGATGATCCGTCCCTCTTCATTGCGAATGGCAATCCAGGCATCGCCAGACATTGGATCGGTATAGAGCCTGCGCAAAGGCCGCGTCGGGCGCACCAGCCGGCTGTCGTACAGCAGATCCTTCAGCTCCTGCGGATAACTCTTGCCAGTCCCCGGCGAGCTCTCGTAATAGATCCGTATCGCTTCGCGGTAGGCCAGGCCCCGCCACAGCGTTTCCGCCTCCTTGTCGCGGCGCTCCCGCGTCAGCGTGTTCTCCAGTGCCCGCACTGCCGTAATCGACAGCACCGCCACGAGGAACATGACGATCACGTAACTGAAGCCTTGCTCGCGACGCACGGCTACCAATCCTTGAGCCACGTGCCGTCACGTCCGGTATTCGGGGCGCCGCTGCGCACGTCGGCGACTGCACCCATCGAAGGATCCGGCGGCGGTATGGCGACCCAGCTGTGCGCGCTCTGCGTGAACGGGTCGACCGGCACCTTGCGCAGGTAATGCTGCGTGACCAGGTCGTCGAGCGCGTCCGGATACTTGTTGCGGTCCGCATAAAACTTGTCGATCGCGTCGCGCAGCACGTACAAATCCTCGCGCAACACATCTTCCTTTGCCTTGTCCAGGTTACCGAAGTAGCGGGGCGCCGCCATTGCGACCAGGAAGCCTAGAATGGCCAGGGTCACCAGCAATTCGATCATCGTGAATCCGCGCCGGCGCATGTCACCACTCCCGGTACGGCTGGCCGTTCAAGCCGGTGAGTGGTGAATTCGAATACACGTCGAATACGTCGACGCCTTCGCGCGGCGCTTCGGGTGGAGAATCGAAGCTGCGCTTGCCCCACGTATCCTCGGGCGCCACGGACAAATCCGGTACGAACGGATCGCGCGGAATCCGCCGCAGAAAATACAACCTTGCGCCATTCTTGTTGGCCTGGTCCTGAACGCCGACGACGAGGTCCGACAGCGTCGGCGGATAGCCGGAGTCGTCGGGCTTCAACGCGATATGTCCGCTCGCGGCCGCCGCCTTGTAAGCGTCGATGGCGCCGCGAATGTCGCGCAGCGCCTGGCGCAGTTGCCGCTCCTTGTCGCGCCGCACAGTCGTTTCGATGACAGGCACCGCAACGGTCGCCATCACCGCGAGAATGGCCGCGGCGGCAAGCAGCTCGATCAGGCTGAAACCGGCGGTGCGGCGCAAAGGATGGCACTTCAATTGGTCACCGTGATCACGTGCGCGAGAGGCAGCGCCGGACTGCCGATTGCCTTTTGCGCCCCGACGGGCGTCATCGAGATCACCGAGACCGACGCATCCAGGGCCGGCCGCAGAGGCTTCAGGGTCAACGCCAGCACGCGGCCCGGCCCTTTCGCAGGGGCGTCGTTCTGCGCTTTCACACCGACAGATGCGCGACCGCTCGCGCCGTCGATGGACTTACTGAAGACCGATTTGTTGTCCTTGCCAAAATAGCCGGCGTCGTTCAGCGCGACCAGTTCAAATACGGCCGGATCGTAGGCGACCTGCAGCGATGCGGCGCGCAAGGCATCGGCGCTGTCCATCGCCAGGATCAGTTGAACAGGCTCGCCAACCTTCGCCGTCGACGGCGCTTCCCATCGCAGTTGCGGGGCGTTCGCCGCAGTCGCCGACGCAAGCGGGGCCAGCACGGCACTGGGCGCCATACCCTGCGCCTCCGCCCCGCGCTCCGTCGTGACGGTACGCAGTTGCAGCGGTCGATCGCGCAGGCTTGCCTCGGTACCGGACCAGAACGATTCCGCGGCCGGACTCTGACGCTGGATATTGCGAATCAGGTGGGGCGTAATCGAGAGCACGATCTCGTTCTTTTGCCGCGAGTCGTTCTGGCTGCCGAACAAGCGGCCGAGTACGGGCAATTCGCCGATCAACGGAATGCGATTGGCGGAACGGCGATCCTCGTCGCTGATCAGGCCCGCCAGAATCTGCGTCTCCCCGTCGCGCAGCCGTAGCGCGCTACTGAAATTCCGGGTGCCGATCTGGTAAGCCTGCGAGCCATTATTCGTCTTGACGGCAGACACCAGCGAACTGACCTCCAGCGACAGCTTCAATCCGACTTCGTCGCGCAGATGGATTTCCGGCTCCACTTCCAGTTTGAGGCCGACGTCGAGATACTGGATGTTCTCCGTGACGAACGAGTTCGTGCTCGTTGTCGTCACGACCGGCACCTTGTCGCCGATGAGGATCTTGGCCTTCTCGCGGTCACGCACGCGGATGCGCGGATTGGCCAACAGATTCGCGTCCCCGTCCGTTTTCTGCAGATTGATCGTCGCGCTGGGCGCCGTGATGCCGATGCTATCCGAAGTCAACGCCTTCAGGTCGCTCAGCTTCATCGTCGCCGTCGTCGTACCGTTCGTCGGCGTCGACGTGGTGCCGCCCAGCGGCGCCACGGTCAACTGGCTGCTCCATTGGATGCCGGCATTGAGCAGGCGCGAACGGTTGATTTCCAGGACCTCGACTTCGAGCATGACCTCGGGTTCGTCGAGGTCATGCAAGCGGATGAGCTTTTCGGCTAGACCGATCGCTTCCGGACTTTCGCGCAGCACCAGCATATTGTATTTGTCGTCGACGAAGATATCCTTCAGCTTCAACACCGTCTTGAGCATGTTGGCGGCCTGCTTGGCCTCGACGTTCGACAGATAAAAAGCGCGCACTACAAGATCCTGATATTCGCGCCGTTTCTCCGGGGTGCTTGGATATATCAGCACACTGCTCGAATTGAGAACCTTCTTTTCCAACTGGCCGGTAGACAGGATCACATCGATCGCATCGTCCAGCGATGTCTGCTTGAGAAAAACCGTCGTACGCTGGTCAGGATGTACATCACGGTCGAAGATGAAATTGATGCCCGTCGTGCGCGACAAAGCGTCGAACACGAGCTTGATGCTGGTATCGCGAAACTCGAGATTGATCGGCTTCCTGTACACCTGGCTCAGGCTCGGCGGCGTGATCGTCTGTTTTGCCTGGACTGCGTCGAGCTCACGGCGAACGGCCAGCGCGCCGGCATGGCCGGGAGCACGCTTCAAGGCACGCGCAATCAATTCCGCAGCCTGCGCCATCTCGCCCTGCTTCAGCGCGGCGAGCGCCTCCTTGGCGTCAGCATCCGCGAGTCCCAGCTCGCGCAATTTTTCCTGTCCCTCCAATGCGCGCTCATTTGCCGGATCGTAGCTCAGGATAGTAGCGTAACGTTGGGCGGCCTTGGCACGGTCGCCGGTCGCCAACGCGTCCTGCGCCTCGGCCATCAGCGTATCCGTCGAAGTTTCGCGGGCACGCAGTGCGTCGCGGCGATATTCGTGGTCGTCCGGCGCCAGCTTCGATGCTTGCGCCAGTTCGGAGACGGCCGTCGGATAATCGCGTTTGCCGAGCGCTTCGATACCGGTCCGGTGATGCATTTGTGCGGCGCAGCCGCCCAGCGCTCCAGCCGCCAATATCAACCCGCTCCAACGATATAACATGTTCGTCATGAATGCCCTTACTGAGCCGGGATCGGCAGCGCCTGCCTAATCCCCGACTGAACCGACTCGAATTCGATCATGCTGTCGTTGATGGCTACGACCTTGTAGCTCCCCTCCAGCACATCGTTCTGATGAGCGAGCAACACTTCCTCGCCACGACCCAGATAAATGATCCGGTTGCCGCCGTCCTGCATTTGTCCAAGGAAGCGGTAAGGGAGCGGCGGCGGCGCTTCCTGTGCGGGCGCAGTTTGCACCAGTTCCGCCGACTGGACGACGCGGGCGCTTTCGACCACCGGCGGCGGCGAGGTCTCCCACACCCGCAGACCGAACGGGTTTTCGTCGCTCGCGATCCAGACGGGACGAGATTGCTCTTTCGATGCCGGCGCCGCGACCAGCTTGATTACCGGGCTCGGCCCCGGCCGGACCGTTGCCGGTATCCGGGATTCAACCGGCCCATCGACGGGATAGAACATGGCGACCAGCGTCGCCGCCAGTGCGGACAACAGCACGGTCCATCTAAGCTTCGCGTGCTTATCCATGATCTTTTTTGCTGAAGAACGCGCAAAATTCGAGTTCGCATCCAAGGACCGGTGCGGCGGCGTCGGTCCGGCTGCAGCGAATATTGTCCAGAGCGGCGTTCGGAATCTCCGACGACACGACAGCGAGGAACTTGCGGATTTCGCTGTAGCCGACCTTTGTCTTGAGCGTGATCCGGTATTTCAGATATGGCGTGCGATCTGCATTGTCGAGGGAGTAGGCAACCTCCTCCAGGGGCACATGCAAGTCATCGGCAATGTTGTTGAAGCTTTTGACGATCTCCGCACTTTGCAGTTGCGGGAGTGCGATCACGGCAACGTCTGCGCGTTCGGACTGCGGTGCTCCCGGCCTTCTATGCAGCAGCGCCTTCTTTTCGTCTGCCAAGTGACTGACTTGCCGTTGGATGCCGCCCCATGCCGCCAGAACGGCGATCAACATCGCCAGGCATGCGGCTGTTCCCACCAACTGCACCGGGTAGGCCTCGTAGGCGCGCCTGAGGTAGAAACGGCAGAAAAGGGAGAGGTACATCGGAGACCGCCGTGGCGATAATTATTGCGATCATGAAATTATATGGAGCTGGCCCTCACATATTCTCTCTGAATGTAACGATGTCGATAAATGTCTGTACCACGGAGGGCGTTGTTGCACAAATCCGCCCCTGCAGCGGCCAAGCCGGGCCACGGGTAAGCTGACGGGATGAGTGCACCAACCTGAGGGTCTGTCGTTTTGCCATTTGGTTCAGAACTAAAAATAACGTCGACGCCCGCGCCGGTACCCCGCATGCTGCCGGACAAGCGACGCGCTGACGTATTCGACTCGTCCCTACATTTTTTCTCCTGAGCTTCGCTACCCGAACACGCGGTAAACCCACTCAAATCCGTCAAGTTCGTAGGATTGTTCAGAACACAACTATAGCGATTGTAGCTCTGACCATTCGTCGGATCCTGTACAAGAGGATCACCGCTCAGGAACCTGCCGACCACAGGGTCATACACCCGGCCATTCATATGCACCAGGCCAAGTCTTCTTCTTCGATTGTCAACGGCCGAAGAGACACCCCATCAACTATTCCAATGTTATTCTGAATGATAGACCCATTTAGGATAGGCATCATTTTCAGCGTAATACATCAGCAATGCCCTCTGCTCATCTACTGACGGCTGACGATCACCAAAAACTTCAAGCACGTCGTTAGCAACGCTCACCTCCAAGAAATAATCCAAGCCATTGTTTGTCACTTCTACAGGCACACGAAATTCAAAATCTAATAAACCAACATCTGCCTCGGATTCGAGTGTCCATGGTTTACGCGCAAAGATAACTTTGTCATCGCTTAAAGATTTGACGTTATCAAGAGCATCTTGAAGTTTCACTTTTATCTCCTAAAAGTCAGCGCCCCATAGCCTGAAGCCACCTACTTGATCCGGCTGCAATATCGACTGCCATGCTCCACCTTGGTGCTGCGCTCGAGGAATCAGCTGCATGACCCCAGGCTGATCCGGAACATGATGCCAACTCCAACCGGCTGGGCTTCTATCCATTCGGTCGATTTTAATGCCAAGGTCGTCTATTGATTTCGCAAATGCGGCGTCACTTTGCATTGTCGCAATGAGTGCCTTGTTAGCACTTGAGAAATGAGATGCCCTAGTGCCTGCTCCTAATTTCTCGATCGTAGTCTCAAATGCGACGGAATAAACAACGGATTTTTCAGCTTCCCTCCCGAGAGCGCCAATGCCACGAGCTTCTTTACCCAAGGGCCCAAGGAATTCGCTTCCTAGAGCCATTGCCGCAGCACCATAATTACCTTCTCCTGCAAGCCTTCCGACTTCAGGGAACGAAGAACCAGGCAGGAGATTGATGCCAAAATCTACAATGTTACTAAAATAACGCCCGACCATCTCTGCGGGAGTCTCCGTCCACATCACGCTTCGGTTCGCGCCAGTATATCCGTCGTTGAATTGTCGGAAGATTCCACCATTTGGTGCAGTGTTTACCGAATCAAACCATTAGCTAAGTACGCCTATTCTTGCTAGAGCCTCGGCATCACGTAATACTTGATTATAAAGTGGCTTGTCCAGCTGCGGCGCAACAAGCAGGACTTCGTTGACGTTCTCATCAATCGTAGTGCTCAACACGGCCTTACTGTAGTCGGACAAAGGTAACGCCGCTATTTCTCCGCGCAAATCTGAACCAGAAAGACCTGAGATTATGAACTGGCAATTTATGTCTCGGCGGATCAGGCTTAATGGAACAGCTCCATTACGAATTGAAAAATCATCGAATTGGGCTTGAGAAATATCTAACGCCCATTGGACCCTACTATAAAACTCCTTAGATCTTTTCTCATGTGATGATCGAATAGCAGCACTCGGCCTCGACTCAGGAATGCCGTGTAACATAAGCCGCTGGATTTCCCCTTCAAGCACGACTTGATCGAAAAGGGTGCCCCAACAAATTAACATATCGCCAGAAAGATTATGTACTTGAGTAGATCGAATTTCCGCAGGCCCGAGGATACACTTCGAGACTTTGCAGTTAAGAAGCTGCATATCCTTAACAGAATCACGCTTCTGAGCCAGGGGAACGTTGTTGTATCCAAAACTACAGTTTTCAAATACGCAGTCTTGGATGGATATCCCAGAAATGTCGTATTTTCCAAACATTCGACGTCCGAGTCGAAAGAATTTTTTACCACGAATTAATGTGGTTTCCATAACCGTTCCATATCAAAATTGAAAACCTGCTGGGCGCTCATATTCGATTAAGCGCAAGGTGCCTGAGTAGCCTCGCTGAAAGTGCTGAGCTCCCCAGGTTGTCTCTTTTGTCGTAATGTCGTAGACGCCCTGTCCGTACTTCGAGACAAAATCAGGAGTCTTAGCAAATGGCTTGCTACTATAGTCGAGAAGACGTCCAAACACCGGACTGTTATTTACTCGTTCTGCAACTGCTCGCTCAACAGCCTTCCCAAAATTTGGCGCAAGTGGTCCGCGTGCAAGTTCCTTGGGCGACAAAAAACTCCGCGCGTACGCAGCATCTTCTGCAAATTCCACGACAACCTGGTTTGTATATCTCTGCAATGCCCAGCCCTCGACCCTATTTAGCGCGACACCTCCTAATCCCTTTACATAGCTTACGACAGCTCCGGCTTCACCTAGCGTGAAAGCATTCATCACTGCATATCCGGTACCTAACCCTACGTACCCTAGTGACTTACCGTAATCGCCATTCGACCGGGCTTGTTCTGCTAAGTCACCGTATCCGCCGTCTAAGAAATCCTTTAGTGACGCGCCTAAATGCTTAAATCCATTTGTTCCAGTATTGTTTGCCGAGCCGCTATATTGTGCCCCACCTGCTTTGCCATTTACAGTCGGGGTGCCCTGAGGGTCGGTCGTTTTGCCATTTGGTTCAGAACTGAATATAATTTCAACCCCCGCGCCGGTACCCCTGATGCTGCCGGACAAGCGGCGCGCTGACGTATTCGACTCGTCCCTACATTTTTTCTCCTGAGCTTCGCTACCCGAACACGCGGTAAACCCACTCGGATCCGTCAAGTTCGTAGGATTGTTCAGAACATAACTATAGCGATTGTAGCTCTGACCATTCGTCGGATCCTGTACAAGAGGATCGCCGCTCAGGAACCTGCCGACCACAGGGTCATACACCCGGCCATTCATATGCACCAGGCCAAGTTGATCCAGCATTTCGTGGCCGGTGAAACCGCGGTCGTCCGTCATCTTGGTCGTATCGCCGGTGCGTCGCTTGCCCCATGGGTCATAGCTCAGCTTATCCGCGCCGGCCAATGCTCCGGTTGCGTCGGTCTGACCGATGACGCTGCCGAGCCGGTCGACATGCGTCCAGTGCAGTTCCGACGTCGTCGAGCCAGGCTTGTCGATCTCGACGCCGATACCGTTCGGCCAGTAGGTCTTGACCGTCGTGCCGCTTGCGTTGGACTCGACCTCCTGCGCGCCGGCGTAAATGACGATCGTGCCATCTCCGCGCACTTGGCGCAACCGCTGGTGTTCCGTGCCATAAGTAAAGACCGCTCGTGCGCCATCCGTACATTGTGCATTGGTACCACCTTGCGTAATGACCGATGGCATGTCAAAACTGGTCCAGCACACGCGACGTCCGTTACCGCTGGCCAGGTTGCCGTTCATGTCATACGCAAAGGTGCCGCTGATACCGCCCACCGTTTGCACGGCATGTGGTCGTACGCCGCCGCCCGCAACAGGGTAGGTATAAGTCGCAGAGCCCTTGGCCGAAATATTGCCGGTTCCGTCGTATTGATAGACGAGCTGCTGCCCGTTCAGCGTGCTGGTTTTAAGGCGATTCAGGTCGTCATAGGTAAAATCTTCCATGAACCCGGTATCGCTCCAGTACTGCGAACGATGGCCGACGCTGCCGACGAGATCATATGAATAACCCTCGGTCAGGAGGGCATTGATACCCTGCTTCAAGGTGCTGTTGGCCAGTCGTCCGGTGTACGGATTGAAATCGCGAGTCTGCGTCAGGCCGTTACCCAGCGTAGCACTTAATACCTGCTGTGCAGCGTCCTGGCTGTCTGCACGCCATAGCTCCAGGTTGCCGCGCAACACCGCCGCCAGATAACCCATTCCATTGTATTTAAGGTCATAACCTTTTACGCCGGACGTCCCGCGTTGATACTCCTGGCGAGACAGTCGTCCGGCGCTGTCATAGCCCATCTGCGCGGTGTAGGTAACACCGTTGATCTTTTGTGTTACCAGAGACGGGCGCCCATACAGATCGTACGTGTGCGTGCGCTGATAGTCAGGTACCGAAGGCGTGCCCGTATATGCCTGTGCGAGCTGACCGACGCCTTTGGTCGCGGTGTCATAAACCCAGTGGCTTTCGAGGTCTGTCTCATAGCGGGCCGTCATACGGCCGTCCAGATCGTAGACGAAGGCCGTAAATTTACTGGCAGTGCGCTGGTTCGGCGAAATCTGCGCGTAAGTCAGACCGATCGGATCGACTTTGTATTGGATAAAGCCGAGATCAGGATCGCGCAACTCGATCTTGCGCCCCAAGCGGTCGTAGGCCATCAAAGTCGAATTCCCGCCAGGGTCGGTCGCTTTCGCCAGGCCACCGAACGGTTCATACCCGAACGATGTGGTCCCACCGATGGCGTCCACGACTTTCACGAGCTGATCTGCCACATTCCGTGTTTCAGTACGCGACTGCCCAAGCAGGTTTTTGAGTGCCCGGTTCACGCCCAGATACGAGGTCGTTGCGGAATGCAGCGTCCCTTGTTCATCCGGCGAGGACACGCTGACCACCCTGCCGAAGTTATCGTACTGCTGGTAGGTCTCGATATAAACCGATCCCTGGTCGTAACGCGGCTTATAGGAATAAGCAAGCCGGCCCTGACTGTCATACGTCCGTTCAGTCAAAATAGCTCGCCCATCGAAACCCCAGGTCTTGAGCAGCACAGGATGAGCTTCGCTGTCGGTATAGACAATCGAAGGCACAGCGATGCGCGTACTGCCCAGATACGTATCGGTAATCGTTGCGGCGGTAGCGGTACCGGCACAGTCGCCCCTGCACTGCTTGGTGGTCGTCCGGACCTGGATACCGTCTGGGCGCGTCTCGGCCGTGACTCGGCCGAACGCGTCGATCGTCCATGTCGTCGTCAGCTGGTTCGGATCGGTCTGGCTGAGCCGTGCGCCCGTACCCGCATCGAATTCGAATATGGTCGTATGCAGCAGAGCATCTTTCGACGTAGTAACGTAGCGCCCCTTCACATCCCAGAGGGTCGTCGTGGTGCGGCTCTTGTTGGTCACGCAGCCAGGCTCCGGCCAGGCGACCTCCGCGCAAGCCGGATTGACCCAGGTGTCGGTCTGGGTTTCGACTAAACCGAAACTGTTGCGACCGTAAACCGTACTGACTTGCAGAGTCGAATTCGGCTCGGTCTTTTGGGTCGCCATCAGACCGGTGCTCTGGTCATAGGTCGAGGTTATCGTCCTGGTGACGCTTTGCCCCGTCGTATTGTCGCTCTTTGTCGTGGCAACCGATAAGGGGTGGCCGATCAGCCAGCTCGAGGACAGATTTTCATAACCGGTGTTGATCTGGGTTGTCAGCGTCTGAACGCCGTCTGCGAGGGTATTGGTCTGTGCAGTCAGGTTACCCCAGCCGTCGCCATAGGTCAGCGTCGTCGTACTGGTACCAAGCGCCCGGCATGTGCCATCGGAGCCAAGATCCTTGCGTGTCACGGTGCTCGTTTTGACGTAAGGGAAAACCGAAGCGCCCGGAGAAGACGCTGCAATATTCGCAAGTTGCAGCTGGTTCACCGTACTCGACACCACGCACCCCTGTGCGGCCACGTCAACACGGGACACCATCCCGGTAAAGGGCCAGGCCTGCGCATACGAGGTCGTCGTGGTAATGCCATTGTTCTGATCCGTCACGACGACTTGACCAAAACCCAACGAACCGCGCCCAGCAACGTCAATTGCGCTGTTCCTGTATTGATAACTCTTGGTCATCACCGTATTTCCACCGACAGTCTGGTTCAGGTAAGAAACGACCTTGCCAGCCGGACGATTCGGCTGCTGCGGATAGACGAGCGCCGTGTTGGTTGATGCAGCAACGATATTGTTTGCAATACCGTCGTCGTAACGAACGGTTTCGACCGCACCGATACCATTATCGACTTCGACGATGCGATCGAGTGCTTCCCCGTCGTGTGCAACGTCCTTGGGCGCGAAGACTTCCCACTTCCCGTTTTCAGTCCAGACGCCATTCACGAAGGAGCCGGCGTGATAAAGCACGAGCTGAGTGCGGCCCGTACCCAGCAAATCCATATAAAGGAGCTTGTCGTACCCGGTCGTGGGAGCCTGCACGCCAAGCCATGGCACGCAAACGATGTTGGCATCGTTCGTACCGCCCGTCGTGTCATCGCCCATCAGTCGGCACATTTCGAGATTCCCGCTCAAGGCCGGCGAATCGTTCGATGGATAAGTCAACGTGCCGACCAGTAGCGAAGGCATGCCGTCGCCGACAAAATTCCCAGAGTTCAAAATTTTGCGGTATGCGGCGCCGCTGTATTTTTTCCTTACACGGCAATCGAGCGCCCGCCCAGTCGACAGGCATACCGTGAAGTCCGCTTTGCTATATCCGCTCAGCAGATTATTTGTGTACACGAGCTCCAGGAAGCCATATGCCAGGTCGTTATAACCCGAGCCATTGAAATCGCTGTAGACGCTTGTGCCATCCTGCAATGTATCGAACGTATATGGCGGCAAAACTTTGGGGAACTCGGTTGGACTGCTTGCAGTCGGGTCAGGCGGCACCGGATAAGCAGGATAAGCATAACTTGCCATCGGCCCCGGATTCGTTCCGTCCAGTAAAACATACGACCTGATGCTGACGATCGGTGTTGCGTTCTCGAACTGCGGATTGAACAGGGGCTTGTCGCCGTCATACGTGTACTTCACGTAGCGGAACTTCGACCAGGCGACGTCATATGGCTTGCCGGTACCCGCAAAGTCGACGGCCATGGCCAGGCTCGAATAATTGTGAGGCGCATAGTCGTTCGAACCATCGTCTGCCTTCGGATTGGCGACGGACGATGGTGCCGGCACATTACCGCAGGTATTTTGAACACATAGTTTGGCTTGGGTGGTGACGCCGGAAATATGGCCGTAATGTGCAGAACGGCCGTCGCCCACGACGTCGACCACGAACACCGGCTGGGTCGTCAGGTTGGCGCCCTGGGCAGGCAGCGACGTACAGTTGAATACGATCGGGTCGACGAACGCGGCAGGGCTCGTGAGCGGCGACGTACAGATCCTTGCGCCGTTCGACGTCGCGACCAGCAGATCGGGCAAGCCATCACCATTGAAATCGCCGACGTCCTGTACGGCGAATGGCTCATTGGTACTGATTTGGTAATTGAATACCTGGAAGCCAGTACCGGTGTTCCGGAAATACCGATATTGGCTCCGCAGGGTTCCCGCGGCAATCGGGTTGTTACCGTTCGGCGGCGTTTCGCCGGCGGGCGCAGCCGGTCCCGCAACGCGCTTTTCCAACGCATCCCCTCGCCCATCGCGGTCGAAGTCGATGAAGCTGAAGAATTCCGGATGCAAGGCCGCGTATGGGCTGGACAGGTGCGTCGTCAGGATCGGCGCGTTTGCCCAATAGCCCTTCGATTCGAAGCCGACGGTCTTCGCCGGGTCTGGTTGCCCCCAACGGAATGACGTCGGTGGCAGCACATCCGTTGCCCGCCCATTCGAACCCTGCAGTTGGACACTGGACAAGAGGCTGCGGCCGCTGGTCGCGCTCTTCTGGTATTTCAGAATGTAGTCGCGTACGACGACGGTGTTGGTCGTGTCGACGACGGTGCCGTCCGCGCCGGCAAACGTGCCGTCGAGGTTGGCGCCGACGTAGGTTCTGATATGGCTGATCCGTTTGCGCAGGTCATCGCGTGTTTCATCGACGTAGCGCGTCCATGCATCATCGCGAGCTTCGTACTGGAACTGTACCGCGGCATGCGACGCGAGGCCGGAACCGCCATACCGGATGGCCGACACATGGTGCTCGCCGGTCGTCTGATCCTGCTCGTAACTGAACTGGATGAAGTTTCCTTTGCGATCAACAATCGTGGCCACAGCCCACGCACGGGCGCCGTCCTTGGCCGCAGGTTGCGGCGCAGTCAGACCGCTGTTGACCGTCCCAATGATCGGCTGCACCGCGGCGCTCCCAGTGCCATACGTCGCAATCCGGCCATCCTTGTACTCGACCTTGAACGTCCGGTTCGGCCACGTTCCCTGGGCGGTAATGCGCGCCATGTTATTCAGTTCAGTACGGAACTCGGCGCCATCTGCCCAATAGCTGGCGTCGGCAGCAGGAGCACTGCCAGCCGACACCAGGATGAGTCGTTGACCGTCCAGGCACAAGCGGTCGCTCTTCGCAAACGCAACCCGACCGTTTACGCCATCCTGAGCGATGGTTTTACCGCAGCGATGGATATTCGACAGACCGTTCAGCGTCCAGCCAACGCCAACTACGCCATTCGTTCCGGCGCTACTGTAGTCGAGGCTCAGCTGCGGCTGCATCCCCGCTGTTCCCGGCGGTACAACCAGCGCCAAGTGATACACCGCATTACCACGCGCATCCACCGACAATTCGCCCGGCAGCGTTCCAGCGGTTGGATTGCTCGTATGTGGAAGAACGATCTGGGAAAGATTTCCTCCAGGGCCGGTGCCGGTGCTGCTCACCGTGACCGTCACAGCGGGCGATTGCGCCAATTGAGCTCCAGCAGCATCGTATGCAATCGCAGTGAGCGAGACCGAACCTGCTGCGGTCGGCGTCCAGCTCGCAATCCAAGTCGATCCTGACGCCGTGCCGGTTGCGACGACGGCGCCATTGGCCAGGAACTTCACCGATTGCGCGGTACCGCTGAAAGTCGCGGCCAAGCTTTGCGCAGTTCCCAGGGTCAGAGAAGCGCCGTTGCTCGGACTCGTCAACGAAATCGCCGAACCTCCAACCACCGTGAAGCTGTTCTGCACACTGAGCACCGTCGTATTACCCTGACGCACCCTCGCATACACGGTGTACGGCGTCGCGCTGACAGCCAGGCCGCTCACCGATGCCGAGTACGCGCCCGCCGTCCCATCCGGTTGGCCCACGACCCACTTGCCGTCGACATAGAAACCGATTTCGTCGAAGGCGGCGCTGGTATTCGTCTGCATCCGCACGAACACGGGATTCGGGTACGAGACCCTGTCGCCATTCTGCGGCGTCGTCAGCGCGACACGCAGCGCGCCGGGCATCGTGCAGCCGTTGTCGGGGCACGGCAGCGACACGTTCTGGCTGTGATCCGCAGTCTCCGCCCAGACATAGAGCGACCGGCCGGCGTACTGAGCGAGGTACGGGCTCAGATCCACGACGAAATGGTGCGCCGCACCGGGCGTCGAGCACGACGATTGGACCGATGCGTTATCAGGCTCCGTCGCGACATTGGCCGTGCCGGTCGTCAGCGGAAAACCGCCGGCGTCCGGACTCGGCGCATCGAGAAGAACTTTGTAATTCAATGCCGTCGCATTACCCGGCTGGCAGACCCAGCCGAACAATTCCAGGTTGCTGGCCGCGTTCGTCCGCACGCCGGACGTCGTGCCCAACAAGGCACTGTTGGTCACGTTGACGACGACCGGTTTCGAATCCGTCGCCACGTTATTACTGTCGGTGCTGCGCACCTTGAACAGATAGGCTCCCGCCGGCACGGTCACGGACGGCGTCCACGTCGCCGCGGTTGTCGACAGCGTGGTCGAGGCCACTGGTGTCATGTTGGAAAAATCGGCGCTGTACGTTCCCTGGAACAGCTCGAGCTTGCGCAGGCTCGTGCCTGCATATGCCGTCGAACCGGCCGTGAAATTGATCGCGACAGTCTGCGTTCCCGCGACCCGCACGTTCGTCGGCGTGGCAGTCAACGTCGCGGACGGGCCGGCACCGGTCGTTACGCTGACCACTTGATTGGTCGTCGCATCGCCGAACCAACTCAGGAATTCAGCGACCATCTTCCATTGCATGTTGTATGAACCCGCCGTGGGCGGTGCGGTGACGGGAATCGTGAACGCGACAATCTGGCCAGTCGTCACCGTGCCGCTCAGGTAAGCCCGGGATGTTACGTTCCAGTTCCGGTTGTCCTGCGGATTCTGCGTACCGAGCCTGACCGGATTGGCGCCGCTGGGCGACCACGTTGTAGTGCCGGAATTGAGCATCTGGACGGTGATCGTGTAAGGCTGCCCGGCACGCATTGTCGACGGGCTCGATTGCGATATGAACGTCGCGCCGAGGCCCGGCGTCGCGGTCAGGACGGTGACGGTGACCGCCTGGCTTACGCCCTGCTTGCCGGCCGAATTCGTGGCACGCAACGTCAGCGTATGTGTACCAGGTGCGAGGTTGACCGATGCGGCAAAGCTTGTAGTGGCGCCGGCCGACTTGATGACGGTGCCGTTATCGAGCAGATCGAGCGCGGTAATCGAGGAGCCGCCGACAGCGGTCGCCGTACCGGCCACGGACACGGCTGCCGTTCCTCCCGACGGGGCGGCCGTCTTGGTCCCACTCGTCGGCGACGTAATCGCTGCGGTCGGCGAATTGCCGACGACGGTCACGCTGATCGAACTGCGCGTCGAGACCGCACCATAGCTGTCCGTCGCCTCGACGGCAAGCGTGTGCATTCCCTCGGCCAACGAGACCGAGGTACTCATCGTGCTCGCCGCCACCGTCTGCGTAAGGACACCGTCGGCGTACAGGCGCAGACTGCTGATCGCGGCGCCGCTCGTTGACGTTGCCGATGCGGATACCGGCACGCTCACCGTGGTTCCCGAGGTCAGGTTGAAACTCGCACCGTTCGAGGGCGACGAGATCGATGCGGTCGGCGGTGAGGACGTCACCGTGACCGTACGCGTAATGGTTGCGGTCGTGCCGCGGCTGTCCGTCGCCTTCAACTGGATGGTATGGCTACCGATGGACAACGCCTTGCTTGCGCTGATACTGCTCGTTCCGGTCGCGAATGCCGTGCCCGCTTCGATCAGTTCCAACTTGCTCATCGTCGCGCCGCCGGACGCCGTTGCCGAACCGGCAAACTGGACCGTTGCCGATGAGCCACTGGCCGCCACGGAGATGTTGGATGCGGGCTGCGTAAACGTGGGGACCGGGGGCGGATACGTGACCGTGACCGTCACAGCCGGCGAATAATCACCGAACCAGGTGTAGCCTTCCGAGAGCATGCGCCACTGGAACGTAAACGTGCCGGCCTGCGTCGGCGTCACGTTAAATGAGAAAGTACGCTGCTCACCTTGGGAGGTGTCGCTTCCCACACCGACGCGGTTGATTCCAAAATTCGAGTTATTCTCCGGGCTTTGCGAGCCCAGGCGATATGGATTTGTGCCACCTGCCAACCAGGTGGAGGTTCCGCTGTTTTTAAAGATCAACCATACGGGATAACTCTGTCCGACGATCATCGATGTGGGAATCGCCGATTGTTGAAGGTAAGTGGCGCCCTCGACCGGCGCCGCCACATTGACCGTGATCGGATAAGTCAACGAATTGCCGCTGGCGCCGTTGTAGGTTTCGGCATAAACGTAGAGAGAATGGCTACCTGGTGACAAGTTGGTCGCAAGGAAGATCGTGCGCGGATTATTGGTCACGACCTCCGTTCTCGGGTCCACATCAGGCGTGTACGAGGTGCTTGCCAGAACCGTGCTGCCCTCGTGAAGCTCGACCAGGACGACCTCGTCCATTGAAGACACGGCGGCAACCGTCCCGCCAATGTTGGCTCGAAATGTTCCGCTGGAATCGGCCGTCGCAGTGGCCGGCGGGCCGGATATGTTCGAGAACGTGACACCGCCGCTGGTTTGTGCGAATGCCAGCTGGGCGGAAGCGCCCAGCACCGCAAACAAAATTGGAATACCCAATCGCTTCAGGACTTGGCCGAATGCCCGGACCAAGAACAGAAAGATCAAAGCGAATATGGAAAGGCCCGCAGTGCCAGCTTTGATTGTCATAACCATCGCCCGATAGAATTGAATCGAACCCGCGCGCGTATGCGCAAATCATGTCGAAGGAAGACATGTCCGGGAGCGATTGTGGTCGAGATTGTTGCCAAGAAAACTATCTAATAGTCACACTCGGCAATATTTTTTTGGGAACGTGGAAGCATGTAACAAAACCGCAACGTCAAGAGTTAATTCGCGGGATTTGAGGAGTCCGAATTTTCTTGGCAATTCGGCCGGAATTACCCCGATTGGATGACAAAAAGGTGCAAATTATGGACTTCTCCCGCTCCGGTAAACATTTCTGACCTGTGATCGGACTTACCCAAATCCGGTATACATTTCTGGCCCATGATTTGAGCATAGGAGAAATGAATGAGTACCCAGCGTTACACACCGAAATTCAAGGAAGAGCAATTAAGCAGGTGGTCGAGCGTGGCCATCCCATTCCAGAGGTCGCGGCCGATTGGAGGTATCGGCACGCTGTTTGTCCAAGTGAGTCAAGGCAGTGATGCCAACGAAGGATGAAAAGCAAAGTGCCGAACTAATCGAAGCAATCCGGCATTCCAATTCGGCCGGCCGTGGCGTCTACGGAGCGAACCGCGTTTTGGCGATCTGCGAGAAGCCGACGAGACATGCGGTCGCAATCGTGCGACGCGGCCCAGGTCAATCGGATCAAGACGATGCGCGCCTAAAATGCGCCCAGGAGGATTGCTGGATGGCCTTCGATTATTGCTCCCGATCGGCTGGATCCAAAACTTACCGTCGACGCGAAATCAATGCGGCCAAAATTGCCGCTTGACACTTAGAAGGACGTCGACGGCAGTCAGTACGGAACCGAAACTGGCGCCCGTTGCTCTTCAGGTAAGAGGAAGATTTCCTAGTACGCCGAGTCAACTGCTGACATAAACCACCGCCGAAGCGCTGATCTACAAGTATGCTGGAGGCGAGGATGGGAGTCGAACCCATCTACACGGCTTTGCAGGCCGCTGCATAACCGCTTTGCTACCTCGCCGGAGGAAGACTTTGACGATGCCGTCGCGACCGGTTATTTGTCGCAGCGACACGAGAAGGCTGGCTTCTCTTGCAACTGGAGCGGGAGAAGAGTCTCGAACTCTCGACCTCAACCTTGGCAAGGTTGCGCTCTACCAACTGAGCTACTCCCGCATGGAGTTCATCACTTTTTATACTGCCGTAAAACACTGGAGCGGGAGAAGAGTCTCGAACTCTCGACCTCAACCTTGGCAAGGTTGCGCTCTACCAACTGAGCTACTCCCGCACGGAGTCTTACGTTTGTTGCCCCAGCCTCATCTGCGATGAGTGGAGCGGGAGAAGAGTCTCGAACTCTCGACCTCAACCTTGGCAAGGTTGCGCTCTACCAACTGAGCTACTCCCGCGTCGCTGGAACTTGCGATTATCTCAGATTTTTTACTGCTTTCCAAGACAACCTTTTCGTTACGACCACCTGCAAACACTGGAGCGGGAGAAGAGTCTCGAACTCTCGACCTCAACCTTGGCAAGGTTGCGCTCTACCAACTGAGCTACTCCCGCTTCGTTTGCCGCGATGTCTTCGCAACAGGCAGGCATTATAGAGATGCTGAGCTATGTGTCAAGGATGACCTGGCAGAAACTTATACGGCACCCGACTTTTCCTTGATCAGCGGCCAGGCGCGGCGCAGGTAATAGAACATCGACCAGACCGTCAGCACGCCCGCGATCCACAGCAGGATCTCGCCGCAGCGGTGGATGTCGAGCCCGCCGCCGAACAGCGGGTCGTGGAACAGCAGCAGGGGAATGGCGACCATCTGGGCGGCCGTCTTGATCTTGCCGAGCGAGCTCACCGCGACGGACTTGCGCGCGCCGATCTCGGCCATCCATTCGCGCAGCGCCGAGATCGTGATCTCGCGGCCGATGATGATGAACGCGATGACGGCGTTCACGCGGTCCAGTTGCACGAGCACGAGCAGCGCGCCGGCCACCATCAGCTTGTCCGCGACCGGGTCGAGGAAGGCGCCGAAGGCCGACGTCTCGTTCCAGCGCCGCGCCAGGTAACCGTCGAACCAGTCGGTGATCGCGGCCACGATGAAGACGAGCGTGGAGGCCAGGTTGCGGTCGGCCAGGTGCAGCCAGTGTTCGGGGAGGTAGTAGACGCCGACGACCAGCGGGATGAGTGCGACGCGTAGCCAGGTCAGGAGAATCGGGATATTGAAAGGCATGGGTGGGGCTGATCGGTGCTCGGCTTGTTGAGTTGCATGCGCGCTAGTCTACATGGCTCTCGCCGTTAAAACCAGTTGGGGCAGAACCGGGCCGGGCCCGGTTCCGCGCCTAGTGAAGCTGGCGGTAGATCTCTTCCGCCAGCGTGCTCGAGATGCCTTCCACCGACATCAGGTCTTCCACGCTCGCGTCGATCACGCCTTTCAGGCCGCCGAAGCGCGCCAGCAGCTTCTGGCGGCGCTTGGCGCCGATGCCCTCGATCTCTTCCAGGCGCGACGCCTGGCGCGTCTTGGCGCGTTTGGCGCGCATGCCCGTGATGGCGAAGCGGTGCGCCTCGTCGCGGATCATCGCCACCAGCATCAGCGCGGCCGATTCCTTGCCCAGTTCCTGCGGCGCCCGGCCGTCGGCGAAGATCAGCGTCTCCAGGCCGACCCTGCGACCCTCCCCTTTCGCCACGCCGACGATATTGCCGATGTCGAGGCCCAGCTCCGTAAACACCTGGCGCGCCATCTCGACCTGCCCGCGGCCGCCGTCGATCAGGGCGATGTCCGGCATCACGCCCTCGCCGTTCGCCACTTTTTCGTAGCGGCGCGTGAGCACCTGGCGCATGGCGGCGTAGTCGTCGCCCGGCGTGATGCCCGCGATGTTGTAGCGCCGGTATTCGCCGTTCTGCATCTGGTGGTGGTGGAACACGACGCACGACGCCTGCGTCGCCTCGCCGGCCGTGTGGCTGATGTCGAAGCATTCGATGCGAAGCGACTCCAGATCCTCGTTGTCGACGCCGAGCACCTCCGCCAGCGCGCGCGTGCGCGATTGCTGCGAGCCCTGTTCCGACAGCAGCCGGGCCAGCGAGATCTCGGCGCCCTTCTGCGCCAGTTCCAGCCACTGGCGGCGCTGGCCCTGCGGCTGGAACACGAGGTTGATGCGGTGGCCGCACTGCTCCGTCAGCGCCATCATCAGCTCGGGCTGGTCGAACTCGATGTTCAGGATGATCGTGCCCGGCACGAACTTGTCGCCGTAGTGCTGCGCCATGAACGCCGCCAGGACTTCCACCTCAATGGGGCATTCATCCATCGCATCGCCGACCTGGGTCGGGAAGTAGGCGCGGTCGCCCAGGTGGCGGCCGCCGCGCACCATCGCCAGGTTGACGCACGCGCGCCCGCCCTGCACGACGACGGCGATGACATCGACGTCGGCGTCGCCCGTCGTCTCCATGCTCTGCTGGTGCAGCACGCGCGACAGCGCCTGGATCTGGTTGCGTACGCTCGCCGCCTGCTCGAACTTCAGGTCCTCGGCGTAGGCGAGCATCTTTTTCTCGAGTTCTTCCAGCACCTCGGTCTGGCGGCCGCGCAGGAATTTCGCGGCGTTGTCGACGTCGCGCCGGTAGTCCTCGTGCGAGACCAGGTCGACGCACGGGCCGCTGCAACGGCCGATCTGGTGCAGCAGGCAGGGCCGCGTGCGATTGGCGAAGACGCTGTCCTCGCAGGTGCGCAGCATGAATACCTTCTGCAGCAGCTGCATGGATTCCTTCACGGCCCACGCGCTGGGGAACGGCCCGAAGTACTGGTTCTTCTTGTCCAGCGCGCCGCGATAATAGGCCATGCGGGGGAAGTCGCCGCCCGTCAGCTTCAGGTACGGGTACGACTTATCGTCGCGGAACAGGATGTTGTAGCGCGGCTTGAGGCTCTTGATCAGGTTGTTTTCCAGGATCAGGGCCTCGGCCTCGCTGTGCGTCACCGTCGTTTCCAGGCGCGCGATCTGCGCCACCATCATCGCGATGCGCGGGCTCGCCAACGTCTTCTGGAAGTAGCTCGACACGCGCTTCTTGAGGTTGCGCGCCTTGCCGACGTACAAGACCTTGTCCTCGGCGTCGAAATAGCGATACACGCCCGGCAGGTCGGGCAGCCTGGCCACCGTCGCCAGGACTTGTTCGCGCGCCGCCTCGCTGGGGCGCACGGGGGATTCCGCATCCTTCGTCATCGTCGCGATCAATTCCTCTTTCATGGCTTGCCACGCGTCCGGACGGGCGCGCGGCGCTTTCGCCGGGGCCGGCAGCGTCTTGCGCCGTCGGGGTACTGCCACTTCATTTGTCACTTCCGCTACACCTGCCAGGCAGCGGACGACAACGACTACGGGTCCTGGGTGACGATGACGAACGCGACGCCGTAGTCGGCTTCGTCGCTGATCGTCACCTGGGCCGTGAGCCGGTGCGTCCGCATGAATTCTTCCAGCGCCCCGCTGCATACGATGATCGGCCTGCCGCTCGGGGCGTTGAGCATCTGGGCCGAGCGCCACGTCATGGGCATGCGCATGCCCAGACCGATGGCTTTCGAGAACGCCTCCTTGGCCGAGAACCGCGTGGCCAGGAAGCGCAGCCCGCGCACGTCGTTCTTGGCGCGGCGGGCATGGTATTTGACGAGTTCCTCGGGACCGAGGATTTTTTCCGCGAAGCGTGCGCCGCTGCGCTTGAGGGCCGCCTCGACGCGCGAGATCTGGACGATGTCCGTGCCGATCCCGTAAATCATGTCATTGCCCCGTCCCGCGCGCGGCGTACGACACGCCCAGGCGCGCGGCGACCATGATCGCCTTCATCTCGCGCACGGCATTCTCGAAACCGGCGAACAGCGCGTGCGCGACGATCGCGTGGCCGATGTTCAGCTCGTGGATCTCGGTGATCGCCGCGATCGGCTGCACGTTCGTGTAATGCAGGCCGTGGCCCGCGTTCACGCGCAGGCCGTGCTTGACGCCGGCACGCACGCCCCGCTTGACGCGTTCCAGCTCGTGCGCCAGTTCTTCCGGCGTGGACGCCTCGGCGTAGCGGCCCGTGTGCAGTTCGATGACCGGCGCACCGACCGCGGCTGCGGCCGCGATCTGCTGCTCGTCCGCATCGATGAACAGCGACACGCGGATGCCCTCGCCTTTCAGCTGCCGGATCGCGGCCTCCACTTCCTTCTGGTAGCGGATCACATCCAGGCCGCCCTCGGTCGTCACCTCTTCGCGCCGCTCGGGCACGAGGCACACGTCCTGCGGTTTCACCTTGCACGCGAAGTCGATCATCTCCGGCGTGACGGCCGCTTCCAGGTTCATGCGCGTGGCCAGTTGCGGGCGGATGGCCAGCACGTCGGCGTCCTTGATGTGGCGGCGGTCTTCGCGCAGGTGCAGGGTGATGAGGTCGGCGCCGGCCTGCTCGGCCACCAGCGCGGCGCGCAGCGGGTCGGGATAGGCGGTGCCGCGCGCGTTGCGGACGGTGGCGATGTGGTCGATGTTCACGCCCAGGTCGATCACCTGGCCGGCGGGTTGCAGGAAGCTCATGGTCGTAGTCTCGTATTCTTTTTTACAGCTGCATCAGGTCGATCAAAATCTGGCGCGTGTTCAGCGGCGCGCCTCCCAGGTGATAGGCCAGCAGGAAGCGCATCAGCTGCTTGCTCTGCGCCTTCGTCTGCGGGTCGGCGTAGTCTTCGCGCTCCATGTCGACCAGCGTCTTGCCGGACACCACCGGCCACGTCTCGACGGCCGCCGCCGCGCGCGCGCCGCGTTCCGGGTCGACGACGTACAGGCCGTCAGGCAGCACGGGTGCGCGCGTCGTCGTGCAGCGCGTGAGGTCGGCGGCGACGCCGGTTTCCTTAAGTAAGGCCCGTTCGAATTTTCGCAAGGCGATCGGCGCAGGTTCGCCGTGCGCCAGTTCGTTCAAGGTAGCGACGTAATGGTTGAACAGCGCGGGATGCGGATCGTCGCGCGCCAGCAGTTTCACCAGCAATTCATTGAGATAGAAGCCGCACAAGAGCGCCGTCTTCTCGATCGGCAGCATGCCGCCGACCCATTCGGCGTCGATCAGGGTGCGCAGTTCGGACTTGCCGGAAAACGACACGGACAGCGGCTGGAACGTCTGCAGCACGCCGCGCAATTTGGACATCGGCCGCTTCGCGCCCTTCGCGACGACGCCGATGCGGCCGTGGTCGCGCGTGAACAGGTCGACGATGAGGCTCGTTTCCTTGTACGGATAGCTGTGCAGGACGAACCCCGGCTGGCCGGTGACGCGGCCTTCGCGCGCGGGCGCGCGGCGCTTGGCGCCGGCGGGCGGCGCGTGCGCGTCCTGGTCGTTGTCGATGGGTTCGTCGTCGCGGCTGGGCATGCGGGCTATCTTACCCCGGCTTCACTCGTAGCCGTAAGCGCGCAGGCCCGCCTCGTTGTCGGCCCAGCCGGATTTCACCTTGACCCAGATTTCCAGGTACACCGGACCGCCGAACAATTTCTCCATGTCGAGGCGGGATTGCGTGGAAATCTCTTTCAGGCGCGCGCCCTTGTTACCGATGATCATGGCCTTGTGCGTGTCGCGCTCGACGAGGATGGCGGCGAACACGCGGCGCAGATTGCCTTCCTGCAGGAATTGCTCGATGAGGACGGTGCTCGTGTACGGCAGCTCGTCGCCCAGCAGGCGGAACACTTTTTCGCGCACGATCTCGGCCGCGAGGAATTTCTCGCTGCGGTCCGTGATGTCGTCCGGGCCGAAGATCGGCGGATTTTCCGGCAGGTGGCGCTTGATCTCGGACTCCAGCGCGTCGATCTGGAAGCGGTGCTTGGCCGACACGGGCACGACGGCCGTGAAATCGCGCAGGGCCGCCACCCTGGCCGCGAACGGCATCAGCTCGGCCTTGTCCTTCATGCGGTCGGACTTGTTGATGACGAGGATGACGGGCACGTTCTTCGGCAGCAGGTCCAGCACTTGCTGGTCGGCCGCGCCGAACGTGCCGGCCTCGACGAGGAACAGGATCGCGTCCGACGCCGTCAGCGTGTTCGACACGGTCTTGTTCAGGGTCTTGTTCAGCGCGTTCGCGTGGCGGGTCTGGAAGCCCGGCGTGTCGACGTAGATGAATTGCGCGTCGTCGCGGGTCTGGATGCCGGTGATGCGGTGGCGCGTCGTCTGCGCCTTGCGCGACGTGATCGACACCTTGGCACCGATCAGCACGTTCATCAAGGTCGACTTGCCCACGTTCGGACGGCCGACGATGGCGATGTAGCCGCAGCGGAAGCCTTCCGGCGTGCCGTCCTGTTCGTGATTGCCGGTGGCGGTCTCGATGTTCATACTGGGGTGTTTCCTGACTGGTGAGGCGGTTGTTGTTTCTGCTGCGACTGCGGCTCCTCGGCCTGCACCGTCAGCTCGCTCTGGTCCGTCGCGATGCCCGCCAGCTTCAGTTGGGCGGAACGGGGCCGGGACTTGCGCGCCGCGGACGGGCTCTTCTGCAGCAATTGCTCGGCCGTTTCCAGCGCAAGCCGCGCCGCGGCCTGTTCGCCGGCACGGCGGCTGCCGCCGCGGCCGTAGACCTGGATGCCCAGCTTCGGCACGAGGCATTCGATTTCGAATTCCTGGCTGTGCGCGGCGCCGTGCGTGGCGACGACGTTATACGTGGGCAGCGAGATTTTTTTGCTCTGCAAGAATTCCTGCAGCAGGGTCTTGGCATCCTTGCCGAGCGTGCGCGGGTCAACGGAGTCGAGCAGCGGGACGTAGAACGCGCGGATCGTATTGCGGGCCGCCTCGAAGCCGCTGTCGAGGAAGATGGCGCCCAGCAGGGCTTCCAGCGTGTCGGCCAGGATGGACGGCCGGCGGAATCCGCCGGATTTCAACTCGCCCTCGCCCAGCCGCAGGAATTGCGACAATTCCAGCGTCTGGGCAATCTCGAACAGCGACTGCTGCTTGACGAGATTGGCGCGCAGGCGCGACAAATCGCCTTCGGGCAGGTTGTTGAAACGTTCGTAGAGGATGGAGGCGACGACGCAATTCAGGATCGAGTCGCCGAGGAACTCCAGGCGCTCGTTATGCAGACTGCTGTGGCTGCGGTGGGTCAGCGCCTGCTGCAGCAGGCCGGGGTCCCGGAACGTATAGCCTAGGCGAGTTTGCAATAACTGAAGATTCATTGTCGTACCAATCTAATGGGCCGGCGTCGCGCGCCGATCCCATCGCGCGCCCTCCCGGCGTGTTACTTGTCGGCCGTATCGGCCTTGGCGGCATTGATGCCGCTCGGGTCGGTGGTGCCGGAAAAGTCGAACAGCAGGCTGACGTTCCCCGCCAGCGAAACCCGCTTCTCGTAGGCGAAGCTGATTTCGGTATCGCCGCCGTCGCGGGTAATCACCAGGTCGCGCCCGGACACCGCCGTGATGTCGTTGACGCCGGCATTCTTGTCGAACGCCTGCTGGATCTCGCGCACGGTGCCGGTGCCGGCGTCCGCCTTCGCCCTGGCGATCGAACTCTTGACGGCCTTGTATTCGAGGAAGGCCGGCGTCACCTTGATGGCCACCAGCGCCAGCGCACCCAGCACGATCAACACCACGATCAGGCCGGACAGCGACACACCGCTCTCCGCGCCGATCCGATACCGCTTCTCACCTTTCATCTCGCCCTCCGCGCCGACCTTAATGGATACCGCCGATGCGCTTCAGGTTGCCGAAGTTCATCCAAACAAACACAGCCTTGCCGACGATGTTCTGGTCCGGCACGAAGCCCCAGTAACGGCTGTCTGCGCTGTTGTCGCGGTTATCGCCCATCATGAAATAATTGCCCTCAGGTACGATACAGGTAAATTTATCGTAGGTATAGGTGCAATTTTCGCGATGCGGGAAATCCTCCACGGCGCTCAGATTGAGCGTGCGCGCACCGTCCATGTTCAAGATGCGGTGCGGGGCGTTCGGCAGCTTTTCCAGGAACTGCTTGTGGTACACCGGGCGCTCGTCGTCCAGGTAATCGTCCAGGGGCACGTACTCGACAGGCTTGCCGTTGACGGTCAGGCGCTTGTTCTCGTAGGTGATTTTATCACCCGGCACGCCGATGACGCGCTTGATGTAGTCCTGGCTCGGATCCTTCGGGTATCTGAACACCATGACGTCGCCCCGCTGCGGATTGCCCACCGCGATGATCTTCTTGTTGATCACCGGCAGGCGGATGCCGTAGTCGAACTTGTTCACGAGGATCAGGTCGCCCACGAGCAGGGTCGGCACCATCGACGACGACGGGATCTTGAACGGCTCGAACAGGAAGGATCGCAGCACGAACACGAGAGCGATCACGGGGAAGAAGCTGCCGGAATACTCCACCCACGTCGGCTGGCGCAGGATGGACGCTTCCAGCACGGCGCGGTTGCCGTTGTCCAGCTTGATGCCGTCGGCCGTCAGCTTGGCGTGGCGCGCGTCGTACTCGGCCAGCGCGGCGTCCGCCTTGGCGCGGCGCTGCTTGGCGAGGACGAACACGTCCAGGCACCAGATGACGCCGGTGATCACCATCGCCACGAACAGGATTAATGCAAAGTTCCCAAGAATCGGTTGCAGGTTCATCGCTTGTCAGTCTTCCCTTATTTTTCTTCCACTTGCAGGATGGCGAGGAATGCCTCTTGCGGAATCTCCACCGAGCCCACCTGCTTCATGCGCTTCTTGCCGGCCTTTTGCTTTTCCAGCAGTTTCTTCTTGCGCGAAATGTCGCCGCCATAGCACTTGGCCAGCACGTTCTTGCGCAGCGCCTTGACGTTCTCGCGCGAGATGATCGTCGCGCCGATCGCGGCCTGGATCGCCACGTCGAACATCTGGCGCGGGATCAGTTCGCGCATCTTCGCCGCGACCTGGCGGCCGCGGTAGGCGGCATTGGCGCGGTGCACGATGATGGCGAGCGCGTCGACCTTGTCGCCGTTGATCAGCATGTCGACCTTCACGACGTCCGACGCGCGGTATTCCTTGAACTCGTAGTCCATCGACGCATAGCCGCGCGAAGTGGATTTCAGGCGGTCGAAGAAGTCCAGCACGATCTCGGCCATCGGGATCTCGTACACGAGTTTCACCTGGCGGCCGTGGTAGCTCATGTCCATCTGCACGCCGCGCTTGCCGGTGCACAGCGTGATGACGGCGCCGACGTATTCCTGCGGCATGTACAGGTTGACGGTGACGATCGGCTCGCGCACCTCGTCGATCTTCGACACTTCCGGCATCTTGGACGGGTTGTCGACCTTGATCATCGTGCCGTCGCGCATCATGACTTCGTACACGACGGTCGGTGCCGTGGTGATCAGGTCCTGGTCGAATTCACGCTCGAGGCGCTCCTGCACGACGTCCATGTGCAGCAGGCCCAGGAAGCCGCAGCGGAAGCCGAAGCCCAGCGCCTGCGACACTTCCGGCTCGTACTGCAGCGCGGCGTCGTTCAGCTTCAGCTTTTCCAGCGAGTCGCGCAGCGCGTCGTACTGGTTCGCTTCCACCGGGAACAGGCCGGCGAACACCTGCGGCTGCACTTCCTTGAAGCCGGGCAACGGCTCGGGTGCCGGGCGCGACGCCAGGGTGACGGTATCGCCCACCTTGGCGGCCTTCAGCTCCTTGATGCCGGCGATGATGAAGCCCACCTGGCCCGCCGACAGCTGGTTCAGCTGCACGGAACGCGGGGTGAACACGCCGACCTGCTCGACCAGTTGCTGGGAGCCCGTCGCCATCAGGAGGATCTTGTCTTTCGGACGCAACGTGCCGTTCTTCACGCGCACGAGCATCACGACGCCGACATAGCTGTCGTACCACGAGTCGACGATCAGCGCCTGCAGCGGACCGTCCGGATCGCCTTCCGGCGGCGGCACTTTCGCGATCAGCGTTTCCAGCACGTCTTCCACGCCCAGGCCCGTCTTGGCCGAGCACGTGGTGGCGTCGGTCGCGTCGAGGCCGATCACGTCCTCGATTTCCTGCTTGGCGCGGTCCGGGTCGGCGTGCGGCAGGTCGATCTTGTTCAGGATCGGCACCACTTCCACGCCCAGGTCCAGCGCCGTGTAGCAGTTGGCGACGGTCTGCGCTTCCACGCCCTGCGACGCGTCGACGACGAGCAGCGCGCCTTCGCAGGCGGACAGCGAGCGCGACACTTCATAGCTGAAGTCGACGTGGCCCGGGGTGTCGATCAGGTTCAGGTTATAGATCTCGCCATTGCGTGCCTTGTATTGCAGCGCCGCGGTCTGGGCCTTGATGGTGATGCCGCGCTCGCGCTCCAGGTCCATCGAGTCGAGCACCTGCTCGTCCATTTCACGTTCCGACAAGCCGCCGCATAACTGGATGATGCGGTCGGCCAGCGTCGATTTGCCGTGATCGATGTGGGCGATGATGGAAAAGTTACGTATGTTTTTCATTAACAAACTCAAAACCGAAAAGAGCGGCACGCGGCCAGGCCGGCGGACACGGAAACCGGCGCCGGCGGAATACGAAAAAAGCGCCGCGTCTGGGGGACGGGACGTTCCCCGGGCGAGCGCTTATCGGGCGGGACGCGGCGGCCTGGCACCGCGGATTCACCCGTAAGCTGCCCATTTTACCGGATTTCGAGCCAGAAAGCCCGGTTTCCGGGCCGCAGTCAGGATAGATGCGGTGCGAAACACCGGACGCAAGGGCCCGCGGCGGGGCTTGTCGGGCTGTCAACGGCACGGCGAATTTCATTTCCAACCGTCAAGTTAAGCATGGGGCCGCCGTTAATGGGACATCGGCGGCACGCCGCCATCCCGACCTCGACACCATGATCTACACGTCCGATCCGCAAGCATGGCATGCCCAGCTGGGCCTGCCCATCGAGCAACGCGTCCTGCCCCTGCCGGACGAAGTGCGCGAACTCGTGCACCAGGTGAACATGGCGACGGGCCTGGCGGCCGTGCCGGCCCCGTGCACGCCGGACGGCGCACTGCAGGCGGACCTGCGCGCCGCGCTGGCCGGCCTGCCGGCCGCCGTGCGCGACCTCGTGAGCCCGCTGCTGCTGGGCGTCTGCACGGGCCGCGGCCTGGGCTCGTCGGGCGTGACGGACATCGTGGCGGACGCCGTCGACGGCCGCATCCTCGGCTGCATCGTGCTGCTCGACATGGATCTGCTGGAAACGCACACGGCGAATTCCTGGGCCACGTGGAAGGAAAACCTGCCGTTCGGCGGCCCCGGCTTCTCCCTGGCCGCGACGATCGCGGAACCCCACCAGGACACCCGCGCGCACGCGCTGCAATTCTTGCTGCTGCACGAATTCGGCCACGTCGTGACGGCGGGCGGCACCTTCCTGCCACGCTGGTGGGAGCCGGTGCCGGCGGCCTCGTTCCCCTTCCTCGACCTGAGCTGGGGCATCAACGGCCAGGGACGTTTCGTGCCGTGGGACGGTTCGAATTTCGAGCTGCGCGGCGTCGTCGATTTCTACGGCAACAACAAGCTCGACAGCGATGCCATCGTGACCGCGTACTCGGGCCTGGAAGGCAGCGATTTCCCCAGCCTGTACGGCGCGACGAATCCCTACGACGATTTCGCCGAGTGCTTTGCGACCTACGTCCATCACGAGATGATGGGCCGGCCGTACGTGCTCCGCGTCGACTACGACGGCGCGCCGCAGGCGACGCTGGACAGCTTCTGGGCGAGCCCGCGCAGCAATGCGAAGCGGGCGTTCATGCGCAGCCTGCTGGGCGAAGCGGCGGCCCTGGCCGTCGCCAACGATGCGCACGCGCTCGCGGCCGCTTGATCACGCCGCCCGCGCGGCCCGGTGCAGCATCGCCTCGAACGCGCGGAACACCTTGTCCATCACGGGTCCCTTGTACGGATACTTGCCCGGATCGTCCATCGCGTGCACGACCATCGCGTTGTCCACTTCGAAGATGAGCAGACGGCCATCCCGCGTTTCCGCGCAATCGATGCCCAGGTAGGGCAAGCCGATGCGCGCGTCGATGTCCGCCAGCGCCGCGGCGTGGCGTTGCGCGAAGCCGGTATCGAATTCGGCCATGCCGGCCGCCTCTTCCGCCCGCTTGGCCGCGCTGTCGTCCATGCCCGCGTTCAGGTAATGCACCATCCAGTGCATTGATATCGCCAGGTGGCAGATGAACGGTTTCCCCTCGATGAGCACGATGCGGTATTTGCGGAACTGGCCGTCCGGCCCCGAATAATCGACGAACGGCGCCAGGTAGAACTCGCGCGACGCCTGGGCCGCGAGGTAGCCGCGCAGCGCCGCCGCATCGTCCACTTTGTGCAGGTCCGTGCCTGCGTGCGAATCCAGCGGCCGCACGATCAGGGGGAACGCGGCGCCCGGCAGCAAGGCCTGCAGGTCGAGCGCGCCGCCGGCCAGTTGCTCCGCCGTCGCGCGCGCGACGCGCACCGTTTGCGGCATCAGCACGCCCGTCGCGCCTGCCAGCTTCGCATGGGCGCCGTCGCGCGACAGGTGCCCGATCCGTTCCGGACGATTGACGACGGGGCGCGGCCAGCCGTCGAGCATCTGCGCCACGTCGCGCAGCAGCGGCGCGTTGGCGTCGGATTGGGCGATCGCCACGAACAGCACGTCATGGTCGGGCACCTGTTCCGGCAGCGGCAGGTCGAGCGTCAGGTATTGCACCTGCGCCGCGATATCCGACGTCTGGAGCAGGAATTCGATCGGCGTATTGGCCATGAAGTCGCCGGGCCCCATCAGCACGAGCAGGTTCAACGTGGGCGTGCGCGCGGGCGCCGGCAGCGCGTACAGCGCGCGGGTGGCGAGTGCGTGGTGCTGCACGTCCAGGCCGGCCTCGCGCTGGCCCAGCAGTTGCAGCACGAAACTGGCGTCCAGCCAGGCGTTCGCGTCGTCGGGGTTGGCCTGGGCGCGGGCCAACAACATTTCGCCGATGGGGCGCAGGTCGTCGCGATAAAAGGCGCAGCGCATCAAGGTCGCCGCGCCGATCAGCGGGGCGTACGGTGTGGCGGCGGCGTCGACGAGTTCGGGCGTGATCATGGTGGTAAAGGTCAGGAAAGGCGGCGGCCGGCGGCGAGCACGGCGTCGACGAGCGCGTCGATGTCGGCCTGGCCGGTGCGATGGTTGACGATGGCGGCGCGGATCGCGTAGTGGCCGCCGAGCGTGGTCGCGGACGGCGCGACGCGGCCCTCGTCGTACAGGGTCAGCACGATCTCGCGGTTGATGTGCTCGATGCGGCGTTCGTCGTCGCAGACATAACGGAAACAAACGACGTTCAGGGTGACGGGCGCGGCCAGTTCCAGTTCCGGCTCGGCCGCGATGCGCTCGGCCAGCCGGCGCGCCAGCGCGCAGGTGGCGGAGATCGAGCGGCCGATGGCGTCGGCGCCATAGACCTGGAACGTCAACCACGTCTTGAGCGCGCGAAAGCCCCGCGACAGGTCTGGCCCCACGTCGCACGGCCACGCCGTCCCCGCCGCGAGGCCACGGCCCGCGCGCTGCAGGTAGGACGCCGGCGCCGCGAACGCGTCCAGCATGCGGTCGCCGTCGCGCGCCATGAAGTAGCCGGCGTCGTACGGCACCTGCCCCCATTTGTGGAAATCGAAGGCGATGGAATCGGCCCGTTCGATGCCGCCCAACAGCGGCGCGACGTCCGGCGCCAGCATGCCCAGCGCCCCGTAGGCGCCGTCGACGTGCAGCCACATGGCGTGCTCGCGCGCGAAGTCCGCGAGCGCGGCGAGCGGATCGATGGCGCCCGTGTTCACCGTCCCTGCGCTGGCCACGACGAGGAACGGCCGCAGCCCGTTGGCGCGGTCCGCCGCGACCTGCGCGGCGAGCTCGATCAGGTCCATGCGGCCGGCGGCGTCCACGCGCACGCTGCGCAATGCGTCGGTGCCGAAGCCCGCCATGTCCATCGCCTTGGCGATGCAGCCATGGGCCTCCACCGACGCGTACGCGCGCAGGCCCGCGTGGGCGGCGAGGCCCTGCTCGCGCACGTCGCGCCCGAGCGCGGCCGTGCGGGCCACGACGACGCCCATGAAGTTGGCGATCGACGTGCCGGTGACGAACACGCCGCGCGCGTTGGCGGGAAAGCCGAACAGCGATGCCATCCACGTCGACACCTGGTGTTCGACCTCGACGGGCGCCTGGTTGCGTCCGCCGACGTTGGCGTTCAACCCGCCGGCGATCATCTCGGCCAGCATGCCGACGGGCGTGCCGGCGCCGTGCACCCAGCCCATGAAGCCGGGATGCGGATTGCCGACGGTATAGGGGATCACACTGTCCTGCAAGGTGCGGTAGGCCTCCTCCAGGGAGCCCGGTGCGCGCGGGAGCGGCGCGCGCAGGCTGTCGCGCGCCTCCGCCGGCATCTGCTGCCAGACGGGCCGCGCGCGGATACCCTCCAGGTGGTCGAACATATCGTCCAGCATCCGGTGCCCGATGGCACGGATGTCCTTCCAGTCCTCGGGATCGAGCGTAGCGTCGGGGCCGTCAACCATATGCGTCTTTCAAGAGTCGATGACGCCGATTATCGCAGGTCGGCGTGCATTCGGTCCTTGGAGCATGACCAGGCCGCACTAGGCCGCGGCCGCCTGCAGGCCGAGGTGGCGCCGCAGCGCCGCCTCGTCGAGGAAGTAGTGGCAGAGCTCGATGCCGGCCGGGTCGGCGACCAGCACCGGCACGAGTTCGTCGAAGCGGGCGACGAGGGCCGGATCGGCGTCCACGTCGACCACGTTCACCGTGTACGCCTGCCCCTGGCGCGCCATGAACGCCTGCAAGGCCACCAGCATGTCTTCGCACAGGTGGCAGTACGACCGCGAATATAGAGTGAAGCGCAAGGTGAAGCGCGGTGTCGTGTTCATGGGCGCGGCCGGATGACGAGGTAGCGGGACGCATTGTCGCGCTTCACCAGCAGGGCGACGGATTTCTTCTTGTCGAGCTTGGCGACGAGCCCGTTGAACTGGGCGGCGCTCGTGATCTCGACATTGTTCATCTGCAGGATCACGTCGCCCTGGCGGATGCCGGCCGACGCCGCGCGGCCCTCGGCGAATTCGACCAGCACGCCCGCCTCCGTCTTGAGTTCGCGCTTCTGCGCGGCGCTGAGATCCGACACATGCAGGCCCAGCGCGTTCGGGGCCTGGTCCGGCGCCGGTTTCTTGGGCGTCGCTTTCGCCGTCGCCGATTTTTCTTCCTGCAACTCGACGATGGTCACCGGCAGGTCGAGCTGGCTGCCGCGGCGCCACACGGTGACCGTGGCGCGGCTGCCGACGGCGCTGGCGCCCACGAGGCGCGGCAGGTCGGAGCTGCGGTCGATGTCCTTGCCGTTGTATTTCAGGATGATGTCGCCGACCTTGATGCCGGCCTTGTCCGCCGGTCCGCCCGGCTCGACCATCGCGACCTCGGCGCCGTGCGCGCGCCCCAGGCCCAGGGATTCCGCGACGTCCGTCGTCACTTCGCTGATCTGCACGCCCAGGCGCCCGCGCGTCACCTTGCCCGTCTTGCGGATCTGGTCGGCCACGCGCATGACCTCGTCGATCGGCACGGCGAACGAGATGCCGTTGTAGGCGCCGGACAAGGTGGCGATCTGCGAGTTGATGCCGATGACTTCGCCGCGCATGTTGATCAGGGGACCGCCCGAGTTGCCGGGATTGACGGCCACGTCGCTCTGGATGAGGGGCAAATACTCGCCCGTGTCGCGCGCCTTGGCGGAGATGATGCCGGCGGTCACCGTGTTCTCCAGGTTGAACGGCGAACCGATGGCGATCACCCATTCGCCCACGCGGATCTTGCTGGAATCGCCGATGCGCACGCTGGGCAGGTTGCGCGCGTCGACCTTGAGCAGGGCCACGTCGCTGCGGGCGTCCGAACCGAGCACCTTGGCCTTGAATTCGCGGCGGTCGGTGAGCGTCACGACGACCTCGTCCGCGCCCTCCACGACGTGGGCATTGGTCAGCACGTAGCCGTCGTCCGAAATGACGAAGCCGGAACCGACCCCGCGCTGCACGCGCTCTTCCTGCGGCGTCTCCACCGGCCCGCCGCGGCGTCCACGCGGCGCCATCTGGCCGCCGAAGAAGCGGCGCAGGAATTCCTGCATCTCTTCGTCCGGCCCGCCCTGGTCGAGGCGGATGTGTTCGGTCGTGCGGATGTTGACGACGGCCGGGCCGACCTTGTCGACGAGGTCCGCGAAGTCGGGCAGGCCCGTGACGGCCGGGACGGCAACGGGGGCGGCGGCAATGGCCGCCGGGGAGGACATCAGACTCGCGCCCGCAAAGACGAGGGCGGACAGGAGCGCGCTTCCGGTTTTGCTTGTCATAGGATCGATAAGGTCTGTGCTTGGATGTTGGTATGGTAAGACAAAAGTGCATTGTTGTCGCGTTGGCACGCCCGTGGCGAACGGGGCGGCATGCCCGTGCCGGCGTGCGTGGCCGATGCGCGTGCAAGCGGGCCGCGCGACCGGGGCGGCGCCGTGGAGCGGCGGCTCAGCCCGGACCGGCCACGGTCTGGTCGAGCTGGGTGGCGGGGCCGGCCGCATCGCCGGCGGCGGCTGCGCGCTTGCCCGGCAGCGGTTCGGCCGCGAGGCGTGCCGCCAGCCGCTCGGCAAAGCCGGGCGACAGGTCGGGCGCCGGCGCCGCGCGCAGGACGTCGCCGACCCGGTGAAAAAGCGCCCATGCCTGCTGGCCGTCCGGCGTGTCCAGGGCGGCAAGCGCCAGTTCCTGGTCGGCGTCGGGGATCTCGCCGTCGCTCAACGCCGAGATGAGTTCGCGGTTTTTTTTGTTCGTGTCCATCATCGTCCCATCACGCCGGTGGCTGATTATTAGTCTCCATCATCGCTACCTACCGACGTTTGTCCGCCGAGATATCGAGCAAGGGCCGCAATTTCTCGGCGATGACTTCGCGCGCCCGGAAAATCCGGCTCCGCACCGTACCGATTGGACACGCCATCACTTCGGAGATTTCCTCGTAGCTTAAACCTTCTATTTCGCGCAGTACAATTGCCGTTCGCAATTCCAGCGGCAAGGCTTCCATGGCCGCATTCACGGTATAAGCAATCTGCTTGCTGGCCAACACCGATTCCGGTGTATTAATGTCTCGCAAGCTATCCGCGTCGTCAAATCCTTCCGCACGTTCGGCATCGGCTTCCGTCGAGGTCGGCGCTCGCCTGCCTTGCGTAACAAGAAAATTCTTTGCTGTATTAATCCCTATTCGATACAACCACGTATAAAACGCGGAATCGCCGCGGAAATGGCGCAGGGCGCGGAACGCCTTGATAAAGGTTTCCTGCACGACGTCTTCCGCCTCGGCCGGATCGTGCACGAGGCGCGACACGAGCCGCATCAGGCGACGCTGGTATTTCGCTACCAGCAGGTCGAACGCCCGGCGATCGCCAGCCTGGACGCGCTCAACCAGCAGTTGATCACATTCGCGTTCGGTCGTCACTGCAATGCCCCGTTGGCTGCGGCGGCGTCCCTGTTATGCGGAAACGGTATTCCACGTTTCCTTAAGAGTTGGTCCGCTGCAATGAGTTCGTCGTGTCTTCGCATCCTTCGTCCGCATCTCCCCGCCGGCCGACCACCGCCAGCGCGACGGCCAGCGCGCGCCACGTCGCCGCGTCGACGCTGTCGCGCCACACCGCCAGGGTGCGCGGCCCCGTGCCCGGCGCGGCGTACCGCAACAACATCAGCATCGGCCAGATCACCGAGCCCGGCAGCAGGGCCGCATGACCGCCAGCATGACCGCCCGGCTCGCCGCCGCCATCCCGGCCGTCCACGTCTTGTTGTACCGTCACGCGTAGGTCGCCGGTTCCAGAAATATCAATTTGGGGCGTCTTTGCACGTGCCGCGGCCGCGCCCAGCACGGCGATGCCCGCGGCGGCCAGCGCGAGCGCCACCCAGGGCGGCCAAAGGAAACGTCCTGGCGCCAACAGCCCGACGGCCAGCGCCGCTGCGCATTGCGCCAGGCCGCATCCGCCCCACACGGCACGCTGGATGCGCGACGGCCTGACGAGCGCGGAAACCGCGATCGACATGGAAAGCTTTCGTGATTGGTTGTGGTCGCTTGACCGGAAATGACAAACGCCCATTCCTTGGACAGGAATGGGCGTCAGAAAGTTCGGAGATCGGCGAGGCCGATCAGATCTTCGCGAAGACCAGCGTGCCGTTGGTGCCGCCGAAGCCGAAGGAGTTTTTCACTGCGTAATCGATCTTCATGTCCCGCGCCGTATTGGCGCAGAAGTCCAGGTCGCATTCCGGATCCTGGTTGAAGATATTGATCGTCGGCGGCGATACCTGCTTGTGGATCGCGAGCACGGTAAACACCGACTCCAGGCCGCCCGCGCCACCCAGCAGGTGACCCGTCATCGACTTGGTGGAGTTGACCACCAGCTTCTTCGCGTGGTCGCCGAAGGTGCGCTTGATGCCCTTCACTTCCGCCACGTCGCCCACCGGGGTGGACGTGCCGTGCGCGTTCACGTAGTGCACCTGGTCCGGATTGATGCCCGCATACTGCATCGCGGCGACCATGCAGCGCGCCGCGCCGCTGCCGTCCTCGAGCGGTGCCGTGATGTGGTTGGCGTCCGCGCTCATGCCGAAGCCGACGACTTCCGCATAGATCTTGGCGCCGCGCGCCTTGGCGTGTTCGTACTCTTCGAGCACCATCACGCCCGCGCCCTCGCCCAGCACGAAACCGTCGCGGTCGCGGTCCCACGGACGCGAGGCCGTGGCCGGATCGTCATTGCGCGACGACAGCGCGCGGGCCGCGGCGAAACCGCCCAGGCCCAGCGGCGACATGGTCGATTCCGCGCCGCCGGCGATCATCACGTCGGCGTCGCCGTATTCGATCAGGCGGGCTGCCTGGCCGATGCAGTGCAGGCCGGTCGTGCAGGCGGTGACGATGGCCAGGTTCGGGCCGCGCAGGCCGAACTTGATCGACAGGTCGCCCGAGATCATGTTGATGATCGACGCCGGGACGAAGAACGGCGAAATGCGGCGCGGGCCGCGGCTGTCGTACTCCGCCTTCGTATCTTCGATCATCGGCAGGCCGCCGATGCCCGAGCCCACGAGCACGCCGATGCGGTCGGCATTGTCCTCGGTGACGACGAGGCCCGAATCTTGTATCGCCTGGATGCCCGCGGCCATGCCGAAATGGATGAACGTATCCATATGGCGGCCTTCCTTGCCCGGCAGGTAATCCTCGACGTTAAAGTTCTTCACTTCGCCCGCGAAGCGGGTCGAAAATGGCGTTGCGTCGAACTTGGTGATGTTGGCAATGCCCGATTTGCCCGCCAGTGCTGCCTCCCACGCGTCGGCAATGCTGTTGCCGATCGGAGAGATGCAACCCAGGCCGGTAACGACGACACGGCGGTTGCGTGAACTCAAGCGCTTCTCCTGAAATCCTGAAAGCTTAGGCCTTGACGTGTGCCTGTGCGTACTCGATTGCCTGGCGAACGGTCGTGATCTTCTCGGCCTGCTCGTCCGGGATTTCCATTTCGAATTCGTCTTCCAGGGCCATCACCAGTTCCACGGTGTCCAGCGAATCAGCGCCGAGGTCGTCAACGAACGAGGAATCGATTTTGATGTCTGCTTCGGCAACGCCCAGTTGCTCAGCGACGATTTTTTTAACGCGTTGTTCGATATCCGACATGTTATGGCTCCATTAGGTATGTGTTGCGGAAAGTGCGCGCATTTTATCAGGGTTTGCGCGTTGAAAAACTATTTTCAGTGTTTGACGCTAAATCAACTGAAACTACTGCCAACTGCCGAGAATTCTCTACAAAACGCGCCGGCCGCACCTTTTCGACGGGCCGGCGCGTCCGGCGATCAGTTCATATACATGCCGCCGTTGACGTGCAATTCGGTGCCCGTGATGTAGCCGGCCTGCGGGCTCGCCAGGAAGGCGACGGCGTGCGCGATGTCTTCCGGCTGGCCCAGGCGGCCCAGCGGGATCTGCGTCAGCAGCGCCTCGTGCTGGCCTTCGCCCAGCGCCTTCGTCATGTCGGTGTCGATGAAGCCCGGCGCGACGCAATTGACGGTGATGTTGCGGCTGCCGATCTCGCGCGCCAGCGCGCGGGTCATGCCGGCCACGCCGGCCTTGGCCGCCGCGTAATTCATCTGGCCCGGATTGCCGGCCGCGCCGACGACGGACGTGATGTTGATGATACGCCCCTGCTTCGCCTTCATCATGCCGCGCAACACGGCGCGCGCCAGGCGGCCGACGGCCGTCAGGTTGGTGGCGATCACGTTGTCCCACTCCTCGTCCTTCATGCGCATCGCCAATTGATCTTGGGTGATGCCGGCATTGTTGACGAGGATGCCGATGGTGCCCACGTTCTTGCTGACGTCGTCGATGACGGCCGCGCACTGGGCGGCGTCCGTGACGTTCAGCACGACGCCCTTGCCACCGAACTCGGCGAGGTAGGCGCCGATGGCTTCCGCGCCGGCCGCCGTCGTGGCGGTGCCGACGACCTTGGCGCCCTGGCGGGCCAGTTCCAGCGCGATGGCCTTGCCGATGCCGCGCGAGGCGCCGGTGACGAGGGCGACTTGGTTTTGCAGATTCATTGAGTCCTCTTCTTCTTTAACGGGGGATATTGCTGCGCTCAGCCCTGGACGGCGGCGAGCACACGCTCCAGCGCGGCCTGGTCGACCAGGGCTTCGCCCACCAGCACGGGGTCGATCCGCTTGGCCATGCCGATCAGGGTCTTGCTCGGCGCGCATTCGATGACCTGGGTCACACCATCCGCCGCCATCTTCTGCATGGTCTCGACCCAGCGCACCGGACCGGCGGCCTGGCGCACCAGCGCGTCCTTGATCGCGGCCGGATCGTTCAGGATAGCGACGTCCACGTTGTTGATCAAGTCGATCCGCGGCGCCGCGAAGTTCAGGTTCGCCATATAGTCGCGCAGGCGGTCCGAGGCGGGTTTGAGCAGCGACGAGTGGAACGGCGCCGACACGGCCAGCTTCATGGCGCGCTTGGCGCCCTTGGCCTTGGCGATGTCGCAGGCGCGCTCGACGGCGGCCGTGTGGCCCGCGATCACGATCTGCGTCGGCTCGTTGAAGTTGACGGCTTCCACGACTTCGCCCGCATCTCCTCCTTTCTCGGCCTCGGCGCACACGGCGCGCACGTCGTCGGCAGCAAGGCCGAGGATCACGGCCATGCCGCCCTGCCCGACCGGCACGGCATCCTGCATCGATTGCGCACGGAAGCGCACGAGCGGCACGGCATCCTTGAAGTCGATCACGCCGGCGGCGACCAGTGCCGAGTATTCGCCGAGGCTGTGGCCGGCGACGACGGCCGGTTGCGGGCCGCCCGCGGCGATCCACGCGCGGTACACGGCGACGGCGGCCGTCAGCATCACGGGCTGCGTATTGGTGGTGAGATCCAGTTCTTCCTTCGGACCTTCGGCGATCAGCTTGCCGAGGTCCTGGCCCAGCGCGTCCGATGCCTCAAGCACGGTCTCTGCGACGACCGGGTTGCCGGCGAAGCCGTTCAGCATGCCGACGGCTTGCGCGCCCTGGCCCGTGAAAAGGAATGCGAATTTGCTCATCTAAACTCCTTGATTCTTGTGTTTCTTGTTGTTCGGCGCAGGCCGGCGTCACATGCGCGCCAGCACGGCGCCCCACGTGAAGCCGCCGCCCACGCCTTCCATCATGACGTTGTGGCCGGGCTTGATGCGGCCGTCGCGCACGGCGACGTCGAGCGCCAGCGGGATCGACGCGGCCGACGTGTTGCCGTGTTCGTGGACGGTGACGATCATCTTCTCGGCCGACATGCCCAGCTTTTTCGCGGTGCCCGTCATGATGCGCAGGTTGGCCTGGTGCGGGATCAGCCAGTCGATCTCGGCGGCCGGCATCTGCGCGTGGGCCAGGGCTTCGTTGGCGACCTTTTCCAGCACGGAGACGGCCAGCTTGAACACGGCCGGACCGTCCATGTACAGGAATTTCCGGGGCGCGGCCAGGTTCGACGGGTTCGCGGGGCCGCACAGGATGTCGCCATGGCTGCCGTCCGCATGCAGCTTGACCGCGAGCAGGCCCGGCTCGGCGGACGCCGTCAGCACGACGGCGCCGGCGCCGTCGCCGAACAGCACGCAGGTGCTGCGATCGTCGAAATCGAGGATGCGGGAAAACACTTCCGTGCCGATCACGAGCACGTTCTTCGCATTGCCGGCCTTGATGAAGGCGTCGGCCGTCGCCATCGCGTAGACGAAGCCGGAGCACACGGCCCCCATGTCGAACGCGGCGCTGTTGTTGCGCATGCCGAGCTTGTTCTGGACGATGCAGGCGGTGCTGGGGAAGCTGCCGAAGAAGTCCGGGGTCGACGTGGCGACGATGATCAGGTCGATCTGTTCGGCCTCGAGGCCGGCCGCCTCGAGCGCCTTGCGCGCCGCGTTCACGGCCAGGTCCGACGCGTTTTCGTCGGGCGCCGCGTAGTGGCGCGCGGAGATGCCGCTGCGGGTCACGATCCACTCGTCCGAGGTCTCGATGCCCTTGGCGGCCAGCTGGGCCGCGAGGTCGTCGTTCGTGACACGCTGTGCGGGCAGGTAGCTGCCGGTGCCGATAATTTTGCTGTAAGTCATTGCTAACCCTGCTGAATAGTTGAGCCTGGCGCTTCCGGATCGGGAGCTTGCGGCAACATTTCGGCGATCAAGGTCGAGAGTTGCGCTTGCACATTATATTTCGCCGCGTCAAAAGCGCGCCGAAGTGCCCACTCGTAGGCGTAGGCACTGGCGCCGCCGTGGCTCTTGAAGACCAGGCCCTTGAGGCCCAGCAGACCGGCGCCGTTATAACTTTCGGGGTTCAGCTTCTTGAGCGATTTGCGCGCGAACAGTGCACCGATCTTCGACATCGTCGTTTCCAGGAATACCGACTTGACGAAGCGGGACAGCCCCTCGATGGCCTTCAAGGTCACGTTGCCGACGAACCCGTCGCACACGACGACGTCGACCGTGCCCTTGAAAATGTCGTTGCCTTCGACGTTGCCGTGGAAATTCAGCACGCCGCGTTCGTGGTCGGCCCGCAGCAGGGGTGCGGTGGCCTTGACCACTTCGTTGCCCTTGATCTCTTCCGTACCGACATTGAGCAGACCGATGCTCGGGCGGCGGTGTTCCATCGCCTCGAACAGCACGGCGCCCATGATGGCGAACTGGTGCAGGTGGTGCGGCTCGCAATCCACGTTGGCGCCCAGGTCCAGCATATAGGTCGGGCCGCCCTTCTGGTTCGGCAGGATCGAGCAGATGGCCGGACGGTCCACATCGGCCATGGTTTTCAGGACATAGCGCGAGATGGCCATCAACGCGCCCGTATTGCCGGCGGAGACGCACACGTCGGCGCTGCCGTCCTTGACGAGCTCGATCGCGACGCGCATCGACGAATCCTTCTTGCGGCGCAGCGCGACTTCGACGGGATCGTCCATGGCCACCACTTCCGAGGCGTGGCGGACGGCGAGGCGCGGATTGTCGCCCGCGTGGTGTTTCTTGAGTTCAGCACGGAGCTGCTCTTCCTGACCAACGAGGATCAGCTCGGCGTCGGGTTCGTGCTTGAGGAATGCGAGGGCTGCCGGGATCGTCACGGCGGGGCCGTGGTCGCCGCCCATGCAGTCGATGGAAATTTTGATTGTCATTTGTCGGGATGAACCGCGGGCTCAAGGTCGGCCGGCGGCGGCGTGTTCTCGGCGGGGTGCAAAGCAGTCCGAGTCAGCGGGATGGTAAATGACGGAGTTACCGCGAAAGAAAAAGCGGCGCCACGCATTCGACATACGTTGCACCGCTTTCATGGAACAAAACAGCAAGACGTCGATTACTCGTCGTTCTTGGTCTTGAGCACTTTACGACCACGATAGAAGCCGTTCGGGCTGATGTGGTGACGCAGGTGCGTTTCGCCGGTGGTCGGCTCGACTGCCAGGTTCGGGGCGGTCAGGAAATCGTGCGAGCGGTGCATGCCGCGCTTCGACGGGGACTTCTTATTCTGTTGAACTGCCATGATGACTCCTAAACATAAGTTCTAAAATTCTAACACATTCGACTTGCAAGTACATGCGCATCGAGTATCCCAGCGGCAATAACCGTCATTGCCGACATGTTTAACGCTGCCTTACAACGATGACTCAATACTCGAGCTGCACGCGCTTGACACGTTTTGACGCTGCGAATGCTACCCGGAGGCCGCACTCACTGCAATTCTTTTGTTTACTTCTTATTCTGATTTGAGGTTCTTCAAAGCCGCGAACGGCGATACCTTCTCGGACTTGATCGAGTCCAGCAGCTTGGTATCGGGGCATACCTCGTGTTTCGGTGCCTGCGGCAGGGCCAGCAGGGCTTCGTCTTCGAGCAGGTCGCGGATGTCGCAGGTATGGCTGCCGACGATCACGTCGATACTCTCGTCGTCGAGGATTTCCTCGATTTCGTCCGCTTCCGCGTCGTCCTTGCCCAGCACCAGCACGGTCGAGGAACCGATCTCGTAGCCGAACGGGGTCAGGCAGCGCTGGCAGACCAGTTGCACGGTACCGGAGACGGACAGCGTCAGCATCGGATACCCCTGGCGGGTCTGGCCGCCCTGGATGGACCATGCGATCTCGCCGGAGCGATCGGCGCAATCGGCCGCCAAGCGGGGCATGTCCGCCACCGGCGTGACGCCTTCACGATAGCCGTTGTTCCGACAAAATTCAAAGGCGTCGATGACAAAAGCGCTCATTTGGAAAAACATCCCCGGAAAACCTGCGATAATAGCAGGCTTCGGCCCGCGCAGTCAAAGACTCCGTCGCAAAAGCGCTATCTTCCTGTTTTATTTACAAAAATCGATGTCCAGCCCTACCCTTCCGCGCCTCATTCTCGCCTCCAGTTCGGCCTACCGCCGCGAACTGCTGAGCCGCCTGCGCCTGCCGTTCGAAGCGGTCGCGCCGGACGTCGACGAAACCCCGCATCCCGGCGAAAGCCCGGAAGCGACGGCGCTGCGGCTGGCGCGCGACAAGGCGGCGGCCGTCGCCCGCGCGCACCCGGGCGCGCTCGTGATCGGCTCGGACCAGGTCGCGACACTGGACGGCGCCCAGATCGGCAAGCCCGGCGACCACGCCCGCGCCCTCGCCCAGCTGCAGACGATGCGGGGGCGCCGCGTCGTGTTCCATACGGCCCTGTGCCTGTGGGACGGACGCCTGCCCGCGGACGAAGCCGCGGCCGCGGCGCAAGTCGAGAACGTGCAAGTGTTCGTGACGTTCCGCGACCTGCCGGACGCGGAGCTGGACGCCTATCTGCGCATCGAGCAGCCGTACGACTGCGCCGGCAGCGCCAAGAACGAGGGCCTCGGCATCGCCCTGCTCGAACGCATCGACAGCAGCGACCCGACCGCCTTGACGGGCCTGCCCCTGATCGCTCTCACGGGCATGCTGCGCCGCGCCGGCATGCCATTTTTTAATCGCCAACAATAACAACGATGCCCGGTACGCTCTACCTCATCCCGAACACCCTCGGCCCGACCGAAGCGGCGCCGCACGCGCTGTCCCACATCCTGCCCGAACAGGTGCAGGACATCGCCAGCAAGCTCGACTATTTCGTGGCCGAGAACGCCAAGACGGCGCGCGCCTTCCTGAAGCTGGTCGCCATCGACCATCCGCTCGCGCGTCCCCTGCAGGACATCCGGATCGCCGAACTGAACGTCAACACGCCGCCGCAGGCGCTGGCCGCGCTGCTGGCGCCGCTGCTCGAAGGACGCGATGCGGGCCTCGTGTCGGAAGCGGGCGTGCCGGCCGTCGCGGACCCCGGCGCCGACCTCGTCCGGCTGGCGCACCAGCACGGCGTGAACGTGCGTCCGCTGGTCGGGCCATCGTCCTTGCTGCTGGCCGTCATGGCGAGCGGCCTGAACGGCCAGAGCTTCGCCTTCAACGGTTATCTGCCGACGGATGCCGCCCAGCGCACGAAGCGCATCCAGCAGCTGGAGCAGCGCTCGCGCAGCGACAAGCAGACGCAGTTGCTGATCGAGACGCCCTATCGCAACGGCGCGATGCTGGAAGCGCTCGTTGGCGCCTGCCAGCCGGGCACGTTGATCTGCGTCGCGACGGACCTGTCGCTGCCGACGGAAACCGTGCGCACGCAGGCGGCCGCCAAGTGGAAGGCGCAGCTGGCCGCCGGCCGTGCGCCGGATTTCCACAAGAAGCCGACCGTCTTCCTGTTCCTGGCGCAGTGACGCGGCCGCGGGCTCAGTGCACCTCGGCACCGAGTTCGCGCACCCAGCCGAAGGCGGCCAATTCGATCTCGCGCACCTGCTTGACGGACAGGCCCAGCCGGCCCAGCGCGGCCCCCATGTCGCAGCCCGTCTCGGCGTGCTCCAGCGCTTCCGCCACGCTCAGCATGGCGCCGTAATCGCCGGCGCGCTCCAGCAGCGCGGCACGGACGTCGCGCGAGATGTCGACCTTGCCGAGGATCTCGCGCATCGGCACGCCGAACAACGCATCCATCAGCGACATGATGCCGACCGTGAACGCCGCGTTGGCACCGCCGACGTCGCCCGGACGCAGGGTCAAGGTCATCAGCTCGAGCAGCCGGCCGCGCGTGGTCGCCATCTGCAGCAGCGGCGAATTCAGTTCGACGTGGCCCTCCGGGCCGCTGTACAGCAGGATCTGCACCCAACGCTGCAACTGGCTGCGGCCGAGCTGGGCAAGCGCCTGCGAGATCGATTCCACGCGCGGCGCGCCCGTGCCCGTCAGGTGCCCGTTCACCAGGCGCAGCAGGTTCAGGCTGAGCAGCGCGTCGCGCTTGACGGCCGCTTCGATCGCGTCGTTGTCGGCGTGCGAGTGGATCAGGTCCAGCAGACGCAGCAGCACGAGCTCGGACGGCGTGATCTTGCGGCCGGACAAGATGGCCGGGCGGGCAAAATAATAACCCTGGAAATATTCGAAGCCGAGTTCCATGCACAGCTGGAATTCTTCGACCGTCTCGACCTTCTCCGCCAGCAGCTTCTGGTGCGGTCCGCGCAGCGTGCGCACGAGTTCGGCAAGCTCGCCGCGCCCGACGCCTTGCAGATCGATCTTGATGACGTCGACGAGGTTCAGAAGCTTGCGTACCTGCTCGGAATGGCCTATAACATCGTCGAGAGCGAACTTGAAGCCAAGCTCTTTCAATTCCCGGATGCGCGCCAGCAACCGCGCCGTGGGACGGACAGTTTCCAGGATTTCGAGTATCACCCGATCGGGAGGCAGGAAGCGGACGAAATCGCTCATCAACACGACCTCGTCGACATTGACGAAGGCAACCTGCTCGCCCACCACGTGGCTCATGCCCAGTTGCGACGCATGGGAAATCACGGCGGCGGTGGCGGCGGCATAATCGGTCAGCTGCGCGTCCTCGTGCTCCGGCGCGGCGCGAAACAGCAACTCGAACGCCACCAGTTTCTGGTCGCGTCCGAGAATGGGCTGGCGCGCCAAAAAGAATTCGTCGGACGGCGTGGACGCGACTGCCGTTGCTACCGCATGCATGTAAAAACTCCTGAAACGCACGGCACGCACCATGCGTACCGGGTCCGGTCTGGCCGGAACACCGGTCCGACTATACACCATGCGCGAAGTCTTTACATTTCGACATCGTATCAAATCGTTTCAGACGCAGATGTGCTCGCCTGAAACGATGCATGCATACGGGGTCAGGAACGGCCCGAGCCGTTGCGCTTGAACGGGCCGCGCGGCGCGAGGGCTGCCTCGCTGCGCGGGCCGCGCGGCTTGGCATTGCCGCCCGTACCGGCGTCGCGCGGGCCTGGCGCCGCGCCGTCCTGCTTGCCCTTGGCCGCGCGGCCGCCGTGCTCGCCTTCGCCGAACGCCTGGCCCGGCAGGCGCAGGCTGCCGCCGCCGGACAGCGGACTCGCGCGGCGCGCATTGCCCACCGGCTGGCGCGGCGTGCCGACGGCACCGCCGCGCGCGCCCACCGCGCCCGTGAGTTGCGTGCCCTTCTCGATCCGGAACGTCGCGCCCGCGTCCTGGCCCAGTACCTGCACGAGGTAGGGCATCGTTTCGCGCAGCGTCGCTTCCAGCGTGTACGGCGGGTTCAGGATGAACATGCCGCTGCTGTGCAGGCCGTTGCCGTCGGCGCGCGGTCCGGCCACGCTCAAGGTCACGTGCAGCCACTCCTTGGCCGGCAGGCGTTTCAGGCGGTCGGGGAACTGGCGCGATTCCATGCGCTGCAGCACCGGATACCAGACGGCGTACATGCCGGCCGGGAAACGCTTGAGCGCTTCCTCGAGCGCGTCGCGCACGTGCTTGTAGTCGAGCTTGACTTCATATGGCGGATCGACGAGCACCAGCGCCCGGCGCGACGGCGGCGGCAGCAACGCCTTCAGGCCGTGGAAGCCGTCCGCGTGGTCGACGAGGATGCGGCGGCCGCGCGCGCGCTGGCCCTGCTCCGCATGATGCGCTTCGAGCTTGCGGACGTTTTCCGCCAGCACCTTGATGTCGGCCGGATGCAGCTCGAACAGGCGCAGGCGGTCCTCCAGCCGCGCCTCGGCATCGGCCACCCACGGCGAACCGGGATACCAGCGCAGCTTGCCGCTCGGATTGAGCGAGCGCACGAGGCTCACGTAATCGGCCAGCGCCGGCGGCAAATCGTCGCGGTCCCACAGGCGCGCGATGCCGTCGACGTATTCGCCACTCTTGACCGCCTGCGCGCTATCGAGCGCGTACACGCCGGCACCGGCATGGGTGTCGATATACGTGTAAGCCGTGTCTTTCTGGTTCATGTATTTATGCAACTGAACCTGAATAAAGTGCTTCAGGACATCGGCGTGATTACCCGCGTGAAAGGCGTGGCGGTAGCTGAACATAGGGATTCCAATCTGATTGATGCGGCGCCCGCGGTGCGATCGCGGTTGCGGGCCAACCGCCATTATCCACCAGATACGCCTCCACCCCAACAACCGGCTAAATTCGGGGTCAGAGCATTTTTTGGCGAAATTTTGGGGTCAGAGCACTTTTGAGTGCACGAGCTTTGGGGCAAGTTTACAGGCGAATCCGCCGGCTTTTCGCCAAGTGGCAGGACAACGCCGCGTTCAGCGACACGGTATATTGCCGATCAAAAATTGATCCGAAATTCGCTCTGACCCCGAATCCGGCGCAAAAAATGCTCTGACCCCGAATTTTGGGGGAGGCGAAAAAATGCCGCAGCGGCTTGTGGCCACTGCGGCAGACCATCGCGAGGATGGGTGGAGGATCGTTTCGGCTCAGGCGACTTTCTGTTGGTCGAAGAATTGTTCGTCTTCGGTGGAGCCGTGCAGCGCCGTCGTCGAGCTCTGGTGCTGCTGGATGGTCTGGGTCACGGCGTCGAAATAGCCGGTGCCCACTTCGCGCTGGTGCTTGACGGCCGTGAAGCCTTTGTCGGCGGCGGAGAATTCCGCTTCCTGCAACTCGACGAAGGCCGACATGCCGCGGCGCGCATAGCCATGCGCCAGGTTGAACATGCTGTAGTTCAGCGCGTGGAAGCCGGCCAGCGTGATGAACTGGAATTTATAGCCCATCGCGCCCAGCTCTTTCTGGAACTTGGCGATCGTCGCATCGTCCAGGTTTTTCTTCCAGTTGAACGACGGCGAGCAGTTATATGCGAGCATCTTGCCCGGGAATTTCGCGTGGATGGCGTCGGCGAAGCGCTTGGCGAATTCCAGGTCCGGCTTGCCCGTCTCGCACCACACGAGATCGGCGTACGGGGCATACGCCAACCCGCGCGCGATCGCCTGGTCGACACCCGGCTTGACGCGGAAGAAGCCTTCGACCGTGCGTTCGCCCGTGCAGAACGGCTGGTCGTTCGCGTCGACGTCGGCCGTCAGCAGATCGGCCGCTTCGGCGTCCGTGCGGGCGACGAGGATCGTCGGCGTGCCCATCACGTCGGCCGCCAGGCGGGCCGCGGTCAGCTTCTCGACGGCTTCGCGGGTCGGCACGAGGACCTTGCCCCCCATGTGGCCGCATTTCTTGACGGACGCCAGCTGGTCCTCGAAGTGCACGCCGGCGGCGCCCGCTTCGATCATGGACTTCATCAGTTCGAAGGCGTTCAGCACGCCGCCGAAGCCCGCTTCGGCATCGGCCACGATCGGCGCGAAGTAATCGATGTCGTCCTTGCCTTCCGACCACTGGATCTGGTCGGCGCGCTGGAACGTGTTGTTGATCCGCTTGACGACCATCGGCACCGAATTGGCGGGATACAGCGACTGGTCCGGATACATCTCGCCGGCCAGGTTGGCGTCGCCGGCGACTTGCCAGCCCGACAGGTAGATGGCTTTCAGGCCGGCCTTGACCTGCTGCATGGCCTGGTTGCCCGTCAGCGCGCCGAGGGCGTTCACGTACGGCTCGTTGTTGATCAGGTCCCACAGCTTCTCGGCGCCGCGCCGCGCCAACGTATGTTCGATCTGCACGGAACCGCGCAGCCGCACGACATCTTCCGCGGTGTAGTTGCGGACGATACCTTTCCAGCGCGCGTTCGACTCCCAATCCTGTTGCAGGGCGGCGATTTGCTGTTCACGAGTTGCCATGGCGATCTCCTGATAGAAAAGACGAGGTTGGACAGTGATTCCGTTAGAAACATCATAACGCCGATTGTGCGCAGCACCAATACTCTTATATAAGACATATGACGATTTTTAAGCATATAAAAATCAGCCACTTACGAATTTAATTCCATGATACGAAAACAAATTTCTTAAAATGAAAACACGTCGACTCGGCGCTCTTGTGCGCTTTTCACATCTGCGAACAGATTTTCACGATGCGGAATGCACGACAAAGTTTCCGATAGGCACGTCGTCCATGCTGCCGCAAATTCCGCAGCCTTGTTTGATGAGGCTGCGCCGCGATGCCGAAGAGAATCATTAATGACGACATTCATCAATCGAGCGACACATTCGCCCGGCTCAGCCGTTGTTACAAACGATGCGTTAGACGGCTAACAGAGCCATATCGCCCCCGCCTCTACGCTTGCGGCACGGATGTCATCCGTATGTACCCGGCAGTCTCGCAGGACGCGAGCTGTCGGGTTCTTAACGATGCGTGGAGAAGGAAACACATGAAATTGCTCATCCGCACTACCCTGCTGGCCGCGCTGCTGGGCGCCGCCACACTCGGCTCGGCCCAGGCCGGCACACTGACATTCCAGGGCGTGGACTTCACGTCGTCCTGGTCCGGCAACGTGCTGACCCTGCAGATCGACGCCGCCGATCCCACCGGAAGCTGGACCGGCGCCGCCTCGCTGGGCGCCCTGCAATTCAAGGACCTCGGCAGCTTCGACAGCGTGTCGCTCACCGCCGCGCCCAAGGGCGCGTCGAACTGGACGCTGTCCAGCAACGAGTTGAGCGCGAACGGCTGCACCGGCGGCAGCCATGCCGGCGCCTCCCTCTGTCTCTCGGGCGCGCCCATCGCGCTGACGGACGATATGGTTTTCCAGTTCGCCTTTTCCGGAGGCGACCCGAATCCCGTCGCACCCCAGCTCAAGGTGAACATGCTCGGCCTGGACGGCGGCCGCAAGGTCGGCAGCCTGATGGGCGAGCATCTCCCCGTCGCCGCCGTGCCCGAACCGCAGACGTACGCGATGATGCTCGGCGGCCTCGGCCTGCTCGGCCTGATGGCGCGCCGCCGCAAGGGCTGACACACGGCCGCGCAAACACGAAAAAAAACGCCCTGCCGGCGCTTGCCGGCAGGGCGTTTCCGTTTCCAACAGGCGATTACTTCGCCAGCTCGACGGCCGGTTCCTCGCCGAACACCAGCTGGCCGCCGCGCACGCCGACCCGGATCGTATCCTTCGGGCCGAAGCGGCCGGCCAGGATTTCCTTCGACAGCGGATTCTCGATCTGCTGCTGGATCGCGCGCTTGAGCGGACGGGCACCGTACACCGGATCGAAGCCCGCTTCCGCGATCTTCTGCAGGGCCTCCTCGCTGATGTCGAGCGACATTTCCATCTTCTCGAGGCGCTGCTCCAGGTTCTTCAGCTGGATCTGCGCGATCGCGCCGATGTTCTTCTCGTCGAGCGCATGGAACACGACGATCTCGTCGATGCGGTTGATGAACTCGGGGCGGAAATGTCCGCGCACCTCGGCCATCACGGCCAGCTTCACGACGGCCGGATCGTCGCTGTCCATCGACTGGATCTTGTGCGAACCCAGGTTCGACGTCATCACGATCACGGTGTTCTTGAAGTCCACCGTGCGGCCCTGGCCATCCGTCATGCGGCCGTCGTCGAGCGCCTGCAGCAGGACGTTGAACACGTCCGGATGCGCCTTCTCGATCTCGTCCAGCAGGATCACGCTGTACGGCTTGCGGCGCACGGCTTCCGTCAGGTAACCGCCCTCCTCGTAGCCGACATAGCCCGGCGGCGCGCCGATCAGGCGGGCCACGGAATGCTTCTCCATGAACTCGCTCATGTCGATGCGGATCAGCGCGTCCTGCGTATCGAACAGGAAGTTCGCCAGGGCCTTGCACAATTCCGTCTTGCCGACGCCGGTCGGGCCCAGGAACATGAACGAGCCGTACGGGCGGTTCGGATCGGAAAGGCCCGCGCGCGAGCGCCGGATCGCATCGGACACGGCCTCGATCGCCTCGTCCTGGCCCACGACGCGCTCATGCAGCTTCTCTTCGATGTGCAGCAGCTTGTCGCGTTCGCCCTGCATCATGCGCGCCACGGGGATGCCGGTCGCGCGCGACACGACTTCCGCGATTTCCTCGGCGCCGACCTGCGTGCGCAGCAGCCGCGGCCGCATATTCTCTTCCTTGTCCGCGTCTTCCGCGTGATGGCCGGAAGCCTCCGCATCCTTCAACTGCTTCTCCAGCTCGGGCAACCGGCCGTACTGCAGCTCCGACACTTGCTGCCAATTGCTCTGGCGCTTCGCCTCGTCCATCTGCAAGCGGATACGCTCGATCTCTTCCTTGATGTGCGTCGTGCCCTGCACGGCCGCCTTCTCGGACTTGAGGATTTCGTCGTAGTCGGCGTACTCGCGCTCCAGGCGGGCGATCTCTTCATTGATCAGCTCGAGACGGCGTTGTGACCCCTCGTCCGTTTCCTTCTTGACAGCTTCGCGCTCGATCTTCAGCTGGATCAGGCGGCGGTCGAGCTTGTCCATGACTTCCGGCTTGGAGTCGATCTCGATCTTGATCTTCGAGGCAGCCTCGTCGATCAGGTCGATGGCCTTGTCCGGCAGGAAGCGGTCCGTGATGTAGCGGTGCGACAGCTCGGCCGCGGCGATGATCGCCGGGTCCGTGATCTCGACCTTGTGGTGCAGCTCGTACTTTTCCTGCAGGCCGCGCAGGATGGCGATGGTCGCCTCCACGCTCGGCTCGTCGACGAGGATCTTCTGGAAGCGGCGCTCCAGCGCGGCGTCCTTCTCGACGTACTTGCGGTACTCGTCCAGAGTGGTCGCGCCGATGCAGTGCAGTTCGCCGCGCGCCAGTGCGGGCTTGAGCATATTGCCCGCGTCCATCGCGCCTTCGGCCTTGCCGGCGCCGACCATCGTGTGGATCTCGTCGATGAAGACGATCGTCATGCCCTCGTCGTGCGCCAGCTCCTTGAGCACGGATTTCAGGCGCTCCTCGAACTCGCCGCGGAACTTGGCGCCGGCCAGCAGCGCCGCCATATCGAGCGACAGCACGCGCTTGCCCTTCAGCGAATCGGGCACCTCGCCGTTGACGATCCGCTGTGCCAGACCCTCCACGATGGCGGTCTTGCCGACGCCGGGTTCGCCGATCAGCACGGGGTTGTTCTTGGTGCGGCGCTGCAAGACCTGGATGGCGCGGCGAATCTCGTCGTCGCGGCCGATCACGGGGTCGAGCTTGCCGCTGCGGGCACGTTCCGTCAGGTCGAGCGTATATTTCTTGAGGGCTTCGCGCTGTCCTTCCGCGTCCTGCGAATTCACGGATTCGCCGCCGCGCACGGCCTGGATGGCGGATTCCAGTGCCTTGCGGGCGAGACCGTTCTCGCGCGCGAGACGGCCGGCCTCGGACTTGTCTTCCGTAAAGGCCAGCAGCACCATCTCGCTCGACAGGAACTGGTCGCCGCGCTTTTGCGATTCGCGGTCGGCCAGGTTCAGCAGCGAGACGAGCTCGCGCCCCACCTGCACGTCGCCGCCCGTGCCCGACACCTTGGGCAGGCGGTCGAAGGCCGAGCGCAGCGCCGTCTGCAGGCTGCCCACGTTGACGCCGGCGCGCTGCAGCAGCGAGCGCGCGCTGCCGTCGCTCTGGCCCAGCAGCGCGGCCAGCAGGTGGACCGGCTCGATATATTGGTTGTCGTTGCCGACCGCCAGGCTTTGCGCATCGGCAAGGGCTTCCTGGAGCTTGGTCGTCAATTTATCTTGTCGCATATTCTCGGTCCCTGGTTGTTGGGTTGGATTTCGGATTGACACACAGTTAGGGATGCCGTAACGACTTTTCAAGATGTGAACACGCGGCTGTCGGTCATTTAAAGTTGCTGCGATAAAATAATCAGCATGGGCCCATCCTTTTTATCCAGACACTTCCACGAACAGCTGCGCCTGCTGCCATACATGGCGAAGTGGCTGCTGCTCGCCCTTGCCGTCGGGCTGCTCGCCGGCTCCGCGTCCGCCTTCTTCCTGTTCGGCCTCGAGTGGGCGACGGCCACGCGCATCGCCCACCGCTGGCTGATCGCCCTACTGCCGCTGGCCGGATGCGCCGTCGGCTGGCTGTACCTGCGCTTCGGCAGCGCCGTGGAAGCGGGCAACAACCTGCTGATCGACGAGATCCACGACCCGAAAAAAGTCATTCCGTTGCGCATGGCGCCGCTCGTGCTGGGCGGCACGGTGGTCTCGCATCTGTTCGGCGCCTCCGTCGGGCGCGAGGGCACGGCCGTGCAGATGGGCGGCGCGCTCGCGGACCAGCTCACGCACGTGTTCCGGCTGCACCACGAAGACCGGCGCATCGTCCTGATGGCGGGCATCAGCGCGGGCTTCGCCTCCGTGTTCGGCACGCCGCTGGCGGGCGCCATCTTCGGCCTGGAAGTCCTCGCGATCGGGCGGCTGCGCTACGACGCCCTGCTCGCCTGCCTCGTGGCCGCGGTGGCCGGCGACCAGGTCTGCCTGCTGTGGAACGCCGTGCTTGGCATCCACCACACCCATTACGCCATCGCCGCCGTGCCGGCGCTGGCCCTGTGGCCCCTGCTGGCCGTCGCCATCGCCGGCGCCTTGTTCGGCCTCGTCGGCAAGCTGTTCGCGGATTGCACCCACGCGCTGTCGGGCTGGATGAAGCGGCGCGTCCCGTACGGCCCGCTGCGTCCGCTGCTGGGCGGCAGCGTCGTCGCGGCCGCCGCGCTGGTGTTCGGCGCGGACCGCTACATCGGCCTGGGCATCCCGACCATCCAGGCCGCGTTCGCCGCGCCGCTGGCGCCGTGGGACTTCGCCGGCAAGATGGTCTTCACCATTGCGTCGCTGGGCAGCGGCTTCAAGGGAGGCGAAGTGACGCCGCTGTTCTACATCGGCGCCACCCTCGGCAATGCGCTGGCGCCGCTGCTGCACGTGCCTTTTGCCCTGCTGGCGGGCGTCGGCTTCGTCGCGGTGTTCGCGGGCGCGGCCAACACGCCGATCGCGTCGACGTTGATGGCCGTGGAATTGTTTGGCGCGGAGGTGGGCGTGTACGCGGCCGTCGGGTGCGTGCTGGCCTACCTGTTTTCCGGCCACACGGGCATTTACCGGGCCCAGCGCATCGGCCAGGCCAAGCCGGGCAAGTCGTGACGGATCAGGCTTGCTGCGCCACCGGCGGCTCGCCCGCCGCGGCCAGGTCGCGCACGTTCTTTTGCACGGCCACGATGGCGAACAGGGTCAGTACGAACGACATCGCATAAAAACCTTTTTCGCTGGGCATCAGCGACGCATTCCACAGGCCGATCGTCAGCAGGCAGATGGACGCGATCAACGACGTCCAGCACAGCCCCACGTACAGCCCCGTCACCGGCAGGCCCTCGGCGCGGTCGCGCAAGGTCTTTTGCAGCGACACGGCGGCAAAGCAGCCATACAGCAGGATGGTGAAGTAATACCCTTTTTCGTTGAGCTGCATCTCCGCGTTCCACAGGCCGGTGAGATAGGCGAGGATGCCGACGATCATGGCGGTCCAGGATGCGCCGACGAAGGCGGGGCTCGGGCGTGAAGACGTGTGCAGGGTCATGGCGATCTCCAATCGATGAAAACTAGAACTTTGCCAGATTGCAACGCCAGCACTTTGCGCGCAAGCGAACACCGTGAAAGTATCAGCCGATGGCACGCCAGGTGGCATATCCCGCGACACAGCAGCCGATCGAGCCCAGCACGTGCACGGCCGAATGCCCCAGCGCCCAACCGTAATGGCCCCGCTGCAGCAGCACCATCGCTTCGCCGGAAAAACTGGAAAACGTCGTCAAGCCGCCGAGGAAACCCGTGATGATGAACAAACGCCAGACGGGGGACAATGCCGGCGACGTGTCGAAGAACCCGAGCGCCAGCCCGATCAGGTAGCCGCCGACGAGGTTGGCGACGAGCGTGCCCAGCTGGATGTGGGCATGAAGCTGGCCGAGCAGGATGGTCAGCCCCCAGCGCAGCCAGGCACCGAGGGCCGCCCCGACGGCGACCGCGATCCAGCTCAGCGGGTGGCCCACTTGGCCCGGGCCGTGTCGTCCGTCACACGCGCGTCGACCCAGCGCGCACCGTTCGGCGTCTGTTCCTTCTTCCAGAACGGCGCGTCCGTCTTGAGGTAATCCATGATGAATTCGCAGGCCGCGAACGCCTCGCCACGGTGGGCGGCCGTGCAGGCGACGAGGACGATCTGGTCCAGCGGCCGCATCGGGCCGATGCGGTGGACGACGAGGACGCCGTACAACGGCCAGCGCGCGCGCGCCTGAGCGACGATATCCTGCAGCGCGCGCTCCGTCATGCCCGGATAATGCTCCAGCTCGAGCTCGGCCACGTCGTCGCCGTCGTTCATGTCGCGCACGGTGCCGACGAAGCTGACGACGGCGCCCACGCGCGCATCGCCCGCGCGCAGGCGTGCGATCTCGGCGCTCAGGTCGAAGTCGGCGCTCTCGACCCGGATGTCCGTCGTCTCTTGTAAGTCCGTCGTCTCTTGCTTCACTTGCCCTCCTTCGCCACACGCAGCGCGAGCTGCTCGATACGGGACGCCGTGCGCGCGTCGACGAGCGCCGGCAGCGCGCACAGGTCGCGCAACTGGGCCCCCGTGCCGTCCTGCGCGCCGCGGCCGCCGTGGCCGCCATGGCCGGATTTCAACGACGATTGCAGCACTTCGACCTGCAGCTTCAGGCGCTCGCGCGCGAACTCCGGACCGCTGTCGATGCCGGCGCCGATTTCCAGGCGCAGCAGGTCGTGCAACAGCCTGTCGCGATTGGCTTCCAGCCGACTCGCGTAGGCCGTCCTGTCTTCGGGACTGCCGCGCAGCGCGGCCAGTGCGGCGTCGAAACGGGTGCGCAGGGTGCGTTCCATCTCGGCGTCGAGCGCGGGCAAGGCGGTCCAGCGGGCTTCCCAGTCGACGTCGGCCGTGCCGGCGGACGCGACGGCCTGCTCCAGTTCCTGCACGAGGCGCAGCTTGTCGCGCAGCATCCCCGCCTGGGCGACGCCGGCCGCGCGGCGGGCCTGGTCAACCTGCTGCTGCACGAGCGCCACGGCCGCGTGGTAGCGCTTTTCGACGCGGGCCTCGTGGGCGCGCGGCACGGGCCCGATCGCCTGCCATTCCGCCTGCGCCTCGCGCAGCAGCTTGCCGGCCGTGGCCGGAGTGACGCCCGGCGCCGCCGCTTCCAGGCGCGCGCTGATCGCTTCCTTGGCGGCCTCGTGGGCGCGACGCTCGATGTCGGCCTCGTGCATGGTCTCCTTGCGGCGCTGGAACACGTCGTCGCAGACGGCGCGGAAGCGCTGCCACAACGCCTGCTCGCTCTTGCGTTCGAGCGGCAGCGCGCGCGCGTGCTCCTGCCAGCGCTGCTGCAGTGCCCGCATCGTGTCGATCGCGTGGCGGTCGTGCGGGTCGATCGCGGCCGCTTCCTCGATGATCGCCTCGCGCTCGGACACTTCGGCCTTGCGCTGCTCTTCGAGCGGCCGCTGCAGCGTGTTCAGCGCGTCCGTGAACAGCGCATCCAGGCGTTTCTTTTCCTTGCGGTCGATAGCGCCCAGGTGGCTCCACGCGAGGCGCAGCCGCTGCACCGTGCCCGCCACGTGCTTCCACTCGGCGCTGCCGTCGCGCAGCCGCGCGATCTCGGTCTGGGCTTCCTCGACCAGGGCCTGGCCCCGCGCCGCGTTCGCATGCCGCTCGTCGGCCAGGTGGCGGAAGTGGGCCGCGGCCGGCGCATACGCGGCCGTGCAGGCGGCATCGAAACGCTCCCACAGGCTCTTGGGCGCGGCGCCGGACAGGCTGTCGAGCGCCTTCCAGCGGTCGCGCATGCTGCCGACCTTCTTGGCCAGCTCGCTCATTGCCAGGTTTTGCGTGGGCAAGGCCTCGACCGTCTTGATGAGTTCTTCGCGCGACACGTTGCCGCCCCAGCGGGCCCAGTCGGACAGGCGCTTGAGCTCGGCCCGCAAATGGGCCAGGCGGTCGGACTGCGCGGACGTCAGGCGCATGCCCTTCTCGCGCGCTTCCTTCAAGATCTTGTCGTGCTCGGCGGCGGCGCCCAGCGAACCTTGCTGCAGGGCCGCCTCCATCGCATCCATCGTGTCGATGAAATGCTGGTCCGCGCCGCGCGGCTTGTTGTCCTTGTTGTCTTTGCCGGCCGCCTTGCCGCCGTCATGGGCGGCGGTGCGCTCGGGCCGGGGTTCGCGCGCCTCTTTCGGCTTGCGCGGCTCCGCTTGCGGCAGCGAGGCCAGCAGCGCATCGAAGCGGCGCTGCAGTTCGGCCGCCTGGTCGTCCTGGGGCGGATGCGGCAGGGCTTTCCATTCGCGCCGCAATGTCTCTGCGTTCAGTTCGGCAACGGGTTTCGCCTGCTCGGCGTCGAGAAACGCGGCGCGGGCGGCCAGCGCGGCCTGGCCCGCTTCCTGCACCTGCAAGCCGGCCCGCAGCTTCTGCATCTCGGCCGTGAATTCCGCCACGAGGGTGCGCGGCAGCGACGGATGCTCGGGCGAGCGCAGGGCCTCGTCCTGTTCCTGCGTCAGCGCGTCCAGACGCTGCGCGAGTTCGCCGGCCGGCAACCCGCTCGCCCCCAACTGGCGCAACGCGGCCACGCGGTCGATCATGGCGCGCTGCAGGACCACCTGCGCTTCCAGGCGGCGGGCCAGGGCAGCGCGGGCCGTCTGGAACGCGGCGTCGAGCTCGGGCGCGGCGATCACGGACCATTTACGGTCCAGGTCGGCCACGTGGTTCGGGGTCAGCAAGGCGTCCTTGAGGAGGGATTCGGCGTGCTCGACGGCAGCCTCGGCGCGCCGATGCTCGGCCTCGCGGTGCCGGTGCGCATCGAGGCGCGACTGCATCAACTTGGCGACGCGGCGATCCGTATTGCGCATCGCGGTATGGACACGCTCGAGCTGCTCCGGACTGTGCACGAACTCGGCGGCGGACAGCCGCAGTTCGGAAAATTCGCATTGGAGGATGAATTCCGCGGCGGCGGCCTCGTCATCCCCGAGCCGGCTCAGCTTTTCAGCCTGGGCCGCACGCTGTGGATTGGACGCGTGCGCGGCGGCGGGCGCGGACAGCTCCGCGTGCGCCCCCGCCTGCGCTTCCTGCCCGGCCGGCTTGTCGCCAGGCTTGTCGCCCGGCCGCTTGAATAGGAACTCGAACATGATGAAATCGCACTTCCAAAATCGCCATCATAGCAAAGAACCCTGATGGCCCCGTAACGCCAGCCCTGAGCGTGCGAGCACGATGTTCGTCCATACCCATTTTGAATATCAGTGGGTCAGTGGGCTACCGTCAATGTCGCGTGCCGTCGTCCGAACTCCGGCTGCAGCGGATCGTGCCCGTGCACCGTCTGGCCCGCGTGCCCGATCAGCGTGTGGCGCAGGCGGCGCGCATCGCCGCGGCGCTCCTGCGCATAGGTATCGTGGGCGAGCATCTGGTGGGCGATCGCGAACCAGGCATCGCCGCCGACCGCGGCGCGCGCCAGCGGGAACAACTCGTGCTCCTCGCGCTCGAGCCGGCTGCGCAGCGCCGCCACGCAGCGTTCGACGGCGTCGCAGAACACGTCGCGCGGCACCGGATGGTCGGCCGCGCCGACGCAGGCTTGGGCCGCGGCCATCGCGGCGCCCGCCTGGCCGCTGAGGCGTTCGAGTTCCTCCAGCAAGCCGTCGGCCGCCGCCGTGCTGCGGCGCAGGGCCGGCACGAGGAATTTGTCGAGCTTGCGCCAATGACAGTTGTCGTAGGCCTGGCGCAGCGTGGTGCACAACTGGGCAGCCCGCCCGGCGGCCAGCGTGCTGAAGTCGCCCGGCAGCGCGCCCAGTTCGTCGAGCAGCGACTGCAGGGCTGCGCGCATGGTCGTCTGTTCGACGGACAGGGCGACGAGGGTATAAGTCGATGTCAGCATTCGGTCTCCACCTTTTCTCACGAGTGAGTTCCGTTCCGTCGCAAATCGACCGTCCGCATGCAGGCGCGGCGCGATGCAGTTTCCGTGGGAACGTTGTTGACAGGCCTGGGGTGCGTACGGGCATCGACGTGCCCTCTGTTTGTCATCGGCCTGAAGGAAGGTCTAGTGTAAGGAGGCCGGCCGGGTACCTGTTTGATCTATCACAAACGGTCCCCAGCCCTTGCGGAATGCCGATCCGGCGCCGGACGTCAGGCCGCGTCCGCCAGTGTCTGGCCCAGCGCGGCGGCCAGCGGCGCCGCGATGGCGGCCGGCGCCGCATGCGTGAGCACGACCTGCGGGCAGCCATGCCAGCGCGCGCAGCGGGACAATGCGGCGGCCAGGTCGCGCACGAAGCGGTCGCTGACGCGCGCGCCCGGCTCCAGCACGAGCGATTTCAGCTCGAACACGCCGGCCCGGCGATGCGCCTTGGCGTCGACGCGGCCGACGAGCGAGCCGCGGCGCAGCAGCGGCAGGGTGAAGTAGCCGTAGCGCCGCTTCTCGGCCGGCGTATAGCATTCCAGGCGGTAGTCGAAGCCGAACAGGTCGAGCGCCCGGCGGCGGTCCCACACGATCGGATCGAACGGCGACAACACGCTGGTGAGCGTGGGCTGCAGGCCGCCCTGCACGGCCTGGTCGAGCAGCCCGGCGTGGTCCGGATGGACGTACACGGGCTCCTTCCACCCGTCGACGCGGGCGCGCAGCAGCAGGCCCTCGTCGGCCAGCGCCTGCGGATCGAGGTGCGGCGGCTTCGTGCGGTGGTAGTCCGGGATCCAGGCAGCCTTCGCCACGCCCAGCGCGCGCACGGCCCGCAGCACGTACCGGCGCCGCGTCTCCGCGGACGACGGCATGTTCGCGTCGCTCCAGCCCGGCAGCACGCGCTCGGCCAGGTCGTACACGCGGTGAAACTGCTGGCGCCGGGCGATCATCAGCTGCCCCGTCGTGAACAAGACCTCCAGCGCACGCTTTTCCGGCTTCCATTCCCACCAGCCGCCGGCCTTGCCGTCCGTGCGTTCGAAATCGGCCGAGCGTGCCGGCCCATTGGCGCGGATGTGGGCCAGCACGCGCTCGACTTCGTCGCGATGCGACGCCAGCCACGTCCCCGCGTACTTCCAGCCGAGCGAGCCGGGATCGACCATCCGGTGCCGGTACAGGCCGTAATCCTCGATCGGGATGAAGCACGCCTCGTGGGCCCAGTACTCGAACAGCTTCCCTTCGGCCAGCAACTGGTCGAGCCAGTCCGGATCGTAGTCGCCCAGGCGGCTCCACAGCACGAGATAGGGGCTGCGCGCGACGACGCTGATGGTGTCGATCTGCAACACGCCCATGCGCCGGATCGCGGCCAGCACATCGTCCTTCGTGGCGCGGGCGCGCCTGGCCTGCAGCATGCCCTGGGCCGCCAGGTGAAGGTTTCTGGCGACAGCGGGCGTCAAAATTGGTTCGCTCATCCGCACATTCTAGTGTCATCCGATCAACATTTGTACAGGTCGACGCGAAAAAGTACTGGTTTTTTTTACAGTATCGCGCCGTCTGCGCTATAGTTGGCGCCCTGGCTCATCACTGTTGCTGACTTTCTAACGACCATGCGGCTGCTGCACACATCGGACTGGCACCTCGGCCAGACACTGCACAATTTCGACCGGACCCACGAGCACCAGTGCTTCCTCGACTGGCTGCTCGACACGATCGTCGCCGAGGAAGCGGACGCCCTCCTGATCGCGGGCGACGTGTTCGACAACTCGAACCCGTCCGCCGCCTCGCAGCGCCAGTTGTACCGCTTCCTGCAGCAGGCGCGGGCGCGCGCGCCGCAGCTGGACATCGTCGTCATCGCGGGCAACCACGATTCGCCGGGCCGGCTCGAAGCGCCGGGGCCGCTGCTGGAAGCGCACGGCACCCGCGTCGTCGGCCACGTCGTGCGCGACGCCGCCGGCAACATCGACCTGGAGCGATTCATCGTGCCGCTGGCCGGCAAGGACGGCGACGTCGAAGCCTGGTGCGTGGCGATCCCGTTCCTGCGGCCGGGCGACGTGCCGCGCGTGACGCCGGCCGCCGACGCCGGCGCCGAGGACGCGTTCGACGCCTACCTGGCCGGCATCCGGCTGCTCTACCGCCACGCGTACGAACTGGCCCGCGCCCGCGCCGGGGCCGGCCAGGCGATCGTCGCGATGGGCCATTGCCACATGGTCGGCGGCGACGCGTCGCCGGATTCCGAGCGGCGCATCGTGATCGGCGGCACCGAGGCCCTGCACGCCTCGATGTTCGACCCGGACATTGCCTACGCCGCGCTGGGTCACCTGCACCTGGCGCAGTGCGTGGGCGGGCAGGACCGCCTGCGCTACAGCGGCAGTCCCCTCCCCCTGTCGTTCGCCGAGGTCGGCTACAAGCACCAGGTGCTGCGCATCGACCTGGACGGCGCGCGCGCCGCCGCCATCGAACCGCTGCACGTGCCGCGCGCCGTCGAGCTGTTGCGCGTGCCGGCCAGCCCGGCGCCCGTCAAGCAGGCGATTGCGGAACTGGTCGGCCTCGACCTGCCGGACCGGCCGCGCGAGGACTGGCCGTATCTGGAAGTGCGGGTGCTGCTGGACGCGCCCGAACCGGGCCTGCGCGCCCAGGTCGAGGCCGCGCTGGAAGGCAAGCCCGTGCGCCTGGCGAAAATCGAGCCGACGCGCCGCGTCGCGACGGCGCCCGGGGTGGAGCCGGCGCTGAGCCTGGACCAGCTCGCGCAACTGCAGCCGGACGACATCTTCCGCCGCCTGTGGCAACAGCGTTTCGGGACGGATGCGCCGGACGACCAGCTTGCGGCATTCGCCGAACTGCTGCTGCCCGCGGAAGGCGCGGCCAAGAACCGGGAGGCAGCATGAAGATCCTGCGCATCGGCGGCAAGAACCTCGCGTCGCTGGCCGGCGAATTCGAAGTCGATTTCGAGAGCGAACCGCTGGCGACGGCCGGCCTGTTCGCGATCAGCGGCCCGACCGGCGCCGGCAAGAGCACCCTGCTGGACGCCTTGTGCCTGGCCCTGTACGACGCGACGCCGCGGCTCATCAAGGGACCGCGCGTGGGCAACTACCTGCCCGACGTGGGCGACGAGACCTTGTCCGTGGCCGACCGCCGCACCTTGATGCGGCGCGGTACGGCCGACGCGTTCGCCGAAGTGGATTTCGTCGGCAACGACGAGCAGCGCTACCGCGCGCGCTGGAGCGTGCGCCGCTCGCGCAACCGCGCCGCAGGCGCGCTGCAGCCGTCCACGATGAGCTTGCAGCAACTGCCCGGCCTGCAGCCGCTGGGCGGCACCAAGACCGAGGTGCTGGCCGAGGTCGAACGCCGCATCGGCCTGTCGTTCGAACAGTTCACGCGTTCCGTGCTGCTGGCGCAGAACGAGTTCTCCGCCTTTCTCCGCACCGACGACAACGAGCGCGGCGAACTGCTCGAGACGCTCACCGGCGGCGCCGTCTACAGCGACATCTCGCGCCGCGCCTACGAACGCTGGCGTCTGGAACAGGAAGCGATGCGCCGCCTGACGGCGCGCCTGCAGGACCAGGCGCCGCTGGGTCCGGACGCGCGGACCGAGCTCGACACCGGCCACGCCGCCGCGCAAGCCGCGCTGACGGCGGCCGAAGCGCGCCGCGCCGGCCTCGAGCGGCAGTTGCGGTGGCACCAGGAACTGGACCGCCTGCGCGCGGCCGAAGCCCAGGCGGACGGCACGCTGGGGCGGGCCCGCGCCGACGTCGACGCGGCGTCCGAACGCCGGCGCCGCCTGGCCACGCTGGATGCCGTGCAGCCCGCGCGCGCCCTCGTGGCCGACCTGAACCGCCTGGCCGGCGAACAACGCCAGGTGCAGGCGCAACTGGCCGCCGGCGAACACGACCTGGCGCGCGCCCTCGACGCCCAGCAGCAGGCCGCGCGCGGACTGATGGAGGCCGAGCGCAAGCTGGAAGCGGCCGAGGACGCGCAGCGCGCGGCCGCACCGCAACTGGACCGCGCGAAAGCCCTCGACGCCACGCTGGAGACGCTGGCCCCCGCCCACGCCAAGGCCAGAGCAAACGCGGACGGCGTGCGCACGGAGGCCGGCCAGGCGCAGGCGGCCCTGCAGGCCAAGGCGACGGAACTGCAAGCCAGCCGGCGCGCCTTGCACGACACGGGCACATGGCTCGCCGCGCACCAGGCTCACGAGGTGCTCGCCACGCAATGGACGCGCTGGGACCAGCGCCTCGCGCAAGCCGAGCAGGCCGCGCGCCAGGATGCGTCCGGCCGCGAGGCGCTGGACGCGGCCAGGGCCGGCGCCGAACAGGCGGCCGCCATGGCCCAGCGCACGGCGCATGCGCTGGCCTCGTCGACTGAACTGCTGGACGTGCGCGAGGCCGCGCGCCGGCAGGCCGTCGACGCGCTGAACGGCATCGACGGCGACGCCCTGCGCACGGAACGGCGCGCGCTCGACAAGCGGCGCGAACACCTCGCCTCGCTCGACCACACTTGGCAGGCGCTGCGCACGAACCGCGGCCGCCTGGCCGAGCTGGACGCGCAGACGACCCAAGCCAACGAGGCGCGTGCGGGCGCCCAGGACGGTCTCGACGCCGCGCGCGCGGCCGGCATCGCGCTGGACGCCGCCGTGGCCCAGGCCGAACGCATGCTCAAGGCGGCCCAGCTGGCCTGCGCCGACGGCGTCGAACAACTGCGTGCCACCCTCGTCGACGGCGACGCCTGCCCCGTGTGCGGCGGCACCGAACATCCTTACCGCCACCAGGACGACCGGCTCCACGCCGTGCTGGACGAGCTGTCGGCCGAACTGGCCGCGCGCCGCGCCGACCAGCGCGCCAACGTCGACCGACAAGCCGGCCACCGTGCCGCGCTCGACGCGGCCGGCGAGCGGCTGGCGGCGCTGGCGCGGGAGCGCGACGCGCTGGCCGCCGCGCTCGCCCAACTGGACGACGAATGGGCCGACAACCCGCTCGCGGCCGAGACGCCCGGCGAGGACGGCGGCGGCGACGCGCGCGGCCGCTGGCTGGCGGCCGAACTGGCGGCGCTGCGCACGTCCTACGCCGGCCTGGAGTCGCGCGACGCCGACCTGCGCCGCGCCGAACTGGCGCGCGATGCCGCCCAGCAGGCGTGGGACCAGGCGCACCGCGAACACGCGCGCCTGCTCGACGCGACCCACACGGCCCAGGGCACGCTGGCCCGGCTGGACGCCGAGATCGCGGCGCTGGCCGCCCGGCGCGAGGCGGCCGCCGCGGCGCTGTCCGACCTGCTGGCGGAGCTGGACCCCGTGCTGGCCGAGGCATGCGGCGACGGCTGGCAAGGCCACTGGCAACGCGATCCGGCCGCGTGGCGCGAGGCGCGCGCGCAGGAAGCCCGCGAATGGAACGACCAGGCGGCGCGCCAGGCGCGGCTGCAGGGCGCCATCGGCACGCTCGACGCCGAACACGCCGCGCTGGCCGAACGCGTGGAGCACGCGCGCCAACGCCTGGCCGAGACGGACGCCGAATTCGCCCGCCTGGACGCGGAACTGGCCGCGCGCCGCGCCGAGCGCGCGACGCTGTTCGACGGCCGTGCCGCGCGCGACGTCGAGCAATTACTGGCGTCCGCCGTGAGCGCCGCGCGCGACGCGCTGAACGCGTGCCAGGCCGCGAGCCTGCAGGCGGCCCAGTCGGAAGCGCGGGTGCGCGCGGCCCAGGCCCAGGCCGCGGCCCGCATCACGGACCTGCAAGGCGAATTGGCCGACGCCAGTGAGCGCCTCGCGCAATGGATCCACGATTTCGACGGCAGCGACCCGGCGCTGGAAAACGTGGCCAACGAACAGCAGCTGGCCGCCCTGCTCCAGGTCGGCGCCGCGTGGATCGCCCAGGAACGCGCGGCCCTGCAGGAGCTGGACACGGCCGTGCGCCAGGCGACGGCCGTGCTGGACGAACGCCGCACGCAGCGCGAGCAGCACGAACGCCTGCGCGAGGACGCGGTGCCGGCGCAGGCGCAGGCGGACGGTGGACAAGCGGACGCCGACGCGCCCGCCGCCGCGCAAGCAATGGCGCAGGACGTCGATTCCGTCGCCGCCGCGCTGGGGCGCGCCCAGGCCGAGCGCGATGCCGCGCACGAGGCCGCCGCCGGCCTGGCCATGCGCATCCGCGAGGACGACCAGCGCCGCGAGCGGGCACGGGCTATGATGGCCGAGATCGAACGCCAGCGCGCCATCGAGGACCGGTGGGCCAAGCTGGCGGAGCTGATCGGCTCGGCGGACGGCAAGAAATTCCGCAACTACGCCCAGCAATTCACGCTCGACGTCCTGCTCGGCTATGCCAACACCCACCTGGCCCAGCTGGCGCGGCGCTACCGGCTGGAACGTGTCGCCAGCTCGGCCGGCCCGTCGCTGGCGCTGATGGTGCGCGACCAGGACATGGGCGGCGAGGTGCGCTCGGTGAACTCGCTGTCCGGCGGCGAATCGTTCCTCGTGTCGCTGGCGCTCGCGCTGGGCCTGGCGTCGCTGTCGTCGAACCGCGTGAAGGTGGAATCGCTGTTCATCGACGAGGGATTCGGCAGCCTGGACAGCGATACGCTGGGCGTCGCGATGGATGCGCTGGACGCGCTGCAGTCGCTGGGCCGCAAGGTGGGCGTCATCTCGCACGTGCAGGAGATGACGGAGCGGATCGCCACCAAGGTGCTCGTCCGGCCCGCCGGGGGCGGCAGCAGCGCCGTGACCGTGCAATGCTAAAATGCGCGCCTTCCATTGACCCGTCCTCCTTTTCATCATGTCCAAACCCGCCCGCTTCCTGACCTTCAAGTGCGCCAAATGCGCCAAGCCGGTCAAGGTCACGCTGCAGAAAGTGTCCGCCTGCTCGCACATCCAGCCCTACCAGGGCATCTGCGAGTGCGGCGAGATCAAGCGCCACGCGACCGGCAATCCGGATGCCGTGAAATCCTACGTCGAGTCGAACGAACTCCACTGGCATCACCACCACTGATCGGAACGGCGATGACGACTCCCGACGGCGCGGCGCGCATCCACTGGATCGAACACGGCGAGGAACGCTCGGCGCACTGGCGCTCGGAAAGCGGCTGGCCGGCGCCCAGGAAGGTCGTGGCGGCCGACGACACGATGAGCGCCGATACGGCCTGGCGCCTCGCGCTGGACGGCACTGCCCTCCTGTGGCGCGGCGATTTCCAGAATGCGCGCCAGCTGCTGCAGGCGCTCATGCGCCGCGTCGACCACAAAGGCCCGCGCGCCAAACGCGCCAAGGCCGGCAAGGCCGCGGCGTCGCTCACCGAACAATTCCACCGCCACCGCCTCGCGCAGCTGCAGCGCGCGCGTACGCTGGCGATGCTCCTGATCCCGTTCGATGCCGGCCACGCCATCCCGCTGCGCCGCGCGCCCGACGTGCGCGAAGCCTGCACGGAAGCGTACGGAGCGGCGGCGGAACCGTATGTCGCGTCGCTGCGCGAACTGCTGGGCGTCATCGGCGCGCACGAATGGCGGCGCAAGGGCGTGTTCATCCCGGCCCTGGACGAACGCATCCACCCTTGGTACGGCGTGTTCTCGCCCGTGCGGGGCGAATACGTCGAGCTCGTCGCGCAGGCGCCGTTGTCGACAAACGCCAAGCTGGCGTTCGACATCGGCGCCGGCACCGGGGTGCTGTCGGCCGTGCTCGCGCACCGCGGCCTGCAGGGCGTGCTCGCCTCCGACATGGACGAGCGCGCACTCGGCTGCGCGCGTGAGAACGTCGAGCGTCTCGGCCTCGGCGGGCAGGTCGAAGTCGTGCGCGCCGATCTCTATCCCGAGGGGCGCGCCGACCTCGTCGTCTGCAATCCGCCCTGGCTGCCGGGCAAGCCCAGTTCCGCCATCGAATACGCCATCTACGATCCGGACAGCCGCATGCTCAAGGGCTTCCTCGCCGGCTTGAAGGACCATCTGCGCGACGGCGGCGAAGGTTGGCTCATCCTGTCCGACCTGGCCGAGCACCTGGGGCTGCGTTCGCGCGATCAATTGCTCGGCTGGATAAGCGATGCGGGCCTCGACGTCGCCGGCCGTCACGACATCCGTCCCACGCACGCCAAGGCCAGCGATCCCGACGATCCGCTCGCGGCGGCGCGCATGGCCGAGGTGACGTCGCTGTGGCGGCTGCGCCCCGCGTGAACGCGGCGCCGGCACCGGCCGCGGGGAGGACAGTCAAGCCGATTTGCGCTTCGGCGCCGATCCGGTTAAAATAGCGTTCTCAGACGCGGGGTGGAGCAGTCTGGCAGCTCGTCGGGCTCATAACCCGAAGGTCACAGGTTCAAATCCTGTCCCCGCAACCAAATACCGTAACAACAAGCCCGACTCTTGCAGCCGGGCTTTTGTTTTCTGGGCCAGCGCAGCGCATGAGAGACAAGAAAGACAACGCGACCTTCGACCTGCCCGGCTTCGAGCCGGCACCGCATGGCGATACCGCCGCTGTCTCCGCCGCCGTCGCACCCGATGCATCCGCCGTCCCGGCAGCCAAGCGCCCCCGCGCGCGGCGCACGGGGCAGAAACAGGAACAGTTGATGCTGCTGGACCTGGAAGGCACGGATGCGACCGGTCTGCCGGCCTGGAAACACGATCCGAATCTCGACCTGACCGGCTTGCCCATCTGGGAGCCAGCGGCCTGAGCGGCACGCCGCCCGTCGCGGCAAACCAACCGCCGCGCTGCGCGGCCGACGACATGTCCGACACCGCCTTTTCCTCGCTGCCGCTGGCAGCCCCCTTCCTGGCCAACCTCGACCAGCTCGGCTACAAGCAGATGACGCCCGTGCAGGCCGCCACGCTGCCGCTCGCGCTCGAAGGCCGCGACCTGATCGCCCAGGCGAAGACGGGCAGCGGCAAGACGGCCGCGTTCGGCATCGGCATGCTGCTCAAGCTGAACCCGACGCTGTTCGCCGTGCAAGGACTCGTCATGTGTCCGACGCGCGAACTGGCCGACCAGGTCGCGCACGAACTGCGCCGGCTGGCGCGCGGCATCGGCAACGTCAAGGTCGTCGTGCTGACGGGCGGCATCTCGATGCGTCCGCAGATCGCGACACTCGAATTCGGCGCGCACATCGTCGTCGGCACGCCGGGCCGCATCCGCGATCACCTGCAGCGCCGCACGCTCGACCTCGCGCGCCTGCGCACCCTCGTGCTGGACGAGGCCGACCGCATGACGGACATGGGGTTCTACGACGAGATCGCCGCGATCGTGCGCGCCTGCCCCGCGCACCGCCAGACCCTGCTGTTCTCCGCAACGTATCCGGACGACATCCGCGCCGCCACCGCGCGCTTCCTTCGCGATCCGCTCGAGGTCGCGGTCGACACGGCGCATGCGCCGGCCCGCATCGAGCAGCGCTTCTACGAGATCGGCTTCGACGGCCGCATCGACGCCGTGGCCCGGCTGCTGCGGCACCACCGCCCCGGCTCCGCGATCGCGTTCTGCAACACGAAGGCGCGCTGCCGCGAAGTGGCCGACGCCCTGCGCGAGCTCGGCTTTTCGGCGCTGGCGCTGTACGGCGAGATGGAACAGCGCGACCGCGACGAGACGCTCGTGCGCTTTGCCAACCGCAGTTGCGCGGTACTCGTCGCGACCGACGTGGCGGCGCGCGGCATCGACATCGCCGGGCTGGAAGCCGTCATCAACGTCGACGTGTCCAAGGACCCGGAAGTGCACGTGCACCGCGTCGGCCGGACGGGACGCGCGGGCGCGACGGGACTGGCGCTGTCGCTGTGCGCGCCGAACGAAAAGCGCTGGGTCCGGCTGATCGAGGAGGCGCAGGGTTTCACGGCCGAGTGGCATGCCCTCGCCGAGCTCACGGTCGACGACGACGCACCGGCCGAACCGGCGCCGATGGTCACGCTGTGCGTGTCCGGCGGCAAGAAGGACAAGCTGCGCCCCGGCGACCTGCTCGGCGCGCTGACGGGCGACGCGGGCCTGACGAAGGAACAGGTCGGCAAGATCCACATCTTCGAATTCGTCAGCTACGTCGCGCTCGACCGCGGCGTCGCGCAGCAGGCGTTCGCGCGGCTGAACGGCGGCAATCCGCTGGGTCCGGACTTCGGCGCCTTCAAGGGCCGCAACTTCAAGATGCGTTTCATCGAGGACTGAGCGCGGCGCCGCCAAATGTAACATTTGTAACAGGCGCGCACGGTTGAGCAGAGCGCGGGGCATGGGTCCTGCAAATCTGGCATGATTTTGCCAAGCCCATGCCTTAGCAAAATGACCAGCCTAACTTCCATCGGACCGGACCAGCAGCACCTCGAAGGCCGCACCGTCAGGGACATCGTCGAATACAGTCCCGAACAGGTCAACGAAGTCTGGTGCCGCAAGATCTTCCGCCAGATCCTGCAGTCGCTCGAACTGCAGTACGCCATGCACATGCCGCATCGCGCCATCACGCCCGACACGATCGTGTTCCACGACAACGGCGAGCCGCTGCTGATCCCCTCCGACGTCGGCCCGCCCGACGCGCACGAAGCCGAGGACCTGAATGCGCTGGCACGCATCGTCCACTACGCCATCACGCGCGAACTCGCCCCCACCGGTCCGCTGGAAGGCCGCGCGGAAGGCTACAGCGAATCGCTCGTCAAGGCGGTGGACCGCTGCATGGATCCCGATCCGGCGCGCCGTCCGCACAGCATCGGGGAGTTGCGCGACCTGCTGGGCATCGTCCCGCTCGGCCCGCCCGTCGGCGCCGCCGTGGCGTCGCACATGACGCCGCCACCGCACGACGTCGAGCCGCGGCCCGTGGTGGCCGCCCCACGCCACGCCGAGGTCGACGTCGGCGCGGATCCGCCGCCGTTCATGGAGACCGCCGAACGGCCGCGCCGGGCCTTCGGCCTCAGCCGCTGGCAACGGTGGGCCGTCGCGGCGGGCGGCGGCGCCGTCCTCGTCGCGCTGGCGCTCGCCATGTTCGCCGAGATGCGCGATTCCGGCTCGTTCGACCACATCGTCCTGACCTTGCCGCAGCAGGGCGACGGGACGCGCGCCGGCCAGGACATGGCGCCCACGTCCTCGGGCCAGACGGGCGGCGCGGCGGCCGGCACGACGGACAGCAGCGCAGCCTATGCCACGCCGGAGCCGGCCCTGCCCGCCGCCGGCACATCCACGGAAACGGCCGCGCCCGCGCCTGCCGCCGGCGCGCAAGACCACCCGGCAACGGCCGGCCGCCTGCCGGGCGTCGTCGTGACGCCGAACGGCAATCTGTACAAGCTGCAGATCCAGCCGTGGGGCGTCGTGTACGTGGACGGCGTCGACCGTGGCGTCAGCCCGCCCGTCAAGCGCCTCACGCTGACGCCGGGCCGCCACGCGATCCGCGTGACAAACCCGAACTTCCACGACCGCATGCTCGAGGTCGACACGGCGAGCGGCGACGGCGTGATCACCGTCGACTTCAACAACGAACCCCGCGCCGAACCCCGATGACCGTCCGGAGACCGATGAATATCCAGCGCCCCGCCCGTCCCCTCGTCCACGTCGCGCTGCTGGCCGTCACGGCCGCGCTGCTCGGCGGTTGCGCCAACTTTCCCCTGTTCGACAGGAAACCGGCACGCAATCCCAACCACCCCAAGGCAGTGACGGCGGTGGAGCGGGAAGCGCCGCCGCCACGCGAAGCGCCGCCGCGGCCCAGGGAAAGGCCGCACGAACGCGAGGAAACGCCCGCGCCCAACGCGGGCCTGCAGGAAGGCATCCGGCTGTACAACGACGGCGACTTCAACGGCGCGATCCGGCGCCTGTCCGCGCGCGACGTCAACAACGGCCCGCTCGCCACGCGCCTGACGGCGTTGAAATACCTGGCGTTCAGCTATTGCGTGACGTCGCGGCCGGGTCCGTGCCGCCAGGCATTCGATCGGGCGCTGCGCCTCGATCCGTCGTTCGACCTGGCGCCGGGCGAACACGGCCACCCGCTGTGGGGCCCCGTCTTCACCAAGGCCAAGCAGGCGGCCGCGGCGCGCTGACGCCACTGCGTCCCCGCCGCCTTCCCATGAGCACCCTGCCCGCCCACTGCGACCGCCCGCTGGCGGACAGCACGCCGGCGCGCGGCCACGCCGCCCATCCGAACCTCGTGCTGGCCACGTCGATCCTGGCCAGCAGCCTCGCGTTCATCGACGGCTCCGTCGTCAACGTCGGCCTGGCCGCCATCGGCCGCGACCTGGGCGGCGCGGGCGCGGACCTGTCGTGGGTGGTGAGCGGCTACCTCCTTCCGCTGAGCTCGTTGCTGCTGCTGGGCGGGGCCGCCGGCGACCGCTACGGCCGGCGCCGCATCCTGCTCGCCGGCATCGCCGCGTTCGCCCTGGCGTCGCTGCTGTGCGCGTGGGCGCCGCGCTTGTGGCTGCTCGTCGGCGGACGCGTGCTGCAAGGCGTGGGCGCCGCGCTGCTGTTGCCGAACAGCCTCGCCATCCTCGGCGCCACCTTCACCGGCAAGGCGCGCGGCAAGGCGATCGGGATCTGGGCCGCGGCCGGCGCCGCCGCGGGCGCCGTCGGGCCGCTGCTCGGCGGCTGGTTGATCGACACCGTCGGCTGGCGCGCCGTCTTTTACATCAACCTGCCGATCGCGGCGCTGGCGATTCTTCTCGGCTGGCGCTACGTCAACGTGCCGCCCGGCGACAAGCCGGTGGCGCTCGATCCGTCCGGCGCCCTGCTGGCCAGCATCGGCCTCGGCTGCCTGACGTGGGGCCTCGCCGCCGCCTCGGCCGACAAGGGCGTGACGCCGGCGGCGAGCGTGGCGATAGCGGCCGGCGTCGCCGTCCTGCTCGCCTTCCTGTGGTTCGAACGGCGCGCCGGCGACGCGGCGATGCTGCCCCTGAAGTTATTTGGCTCGAGCAGCTTTTCCGGCCTGAACCTGATGACCTTCCTGCTGTACGGGGCGCTGGGCGCGCTGATGCTGCTCGTGCCCTATGTGCTGATCCAGGCTCTGCAATACTCGGCGAAACAGGCCGGCGCCGCGCTGCTGCCGTTTCCCATCGTGCTGGCGATCGGTTCGCCGCTGATGGGCAAGCTGGCCGGCAGCCACGGATCGCGCCTGCCGCTGTCCATCGGGGCGCTGATCGTGGCCGGCGGCTTCCTGCTGGGCACGCGCATCGGCGCGGGCAGCTATGCGACGCACGTGCTGCCCGCAATCCTCGTCATCGCCGCCGGTATGGCGTGCGTGGCGGCGCCGCTGACGACGGCCGTGCTGTCGTCCGTCGACGGCAGCCATACGGGCATCGCGTCCGGCTTCAACAGCGCGGTAGCGCGGGGCGGCGGGCTGATCGCGACGGCGCTGCTGGGCGTCGTGCTGACGGCGCAAGGCCGCGCGCTGCTGGCGCCGTTCCACGCGGCGATGGTCGTGTGCGCCGCCGCCGCGTTGGCGTCGTCCGTATGCGCCTTCGTCTGGGTCAGGGGCGAACGTTGACCGACGCGGGATACGTCGGCGGCCGGCGCCGCTGGCTCGCCTGCTCGTACGCATAGGCCATCGCGACCAGGGCCGCGTCGCTCCACGCGCCGCCGACGAACGACAGGCCGACGGGCAGGCCGTGCACCTGGCCGGCCGGAACCGTCACGTGCGGGTAGCCGGCCACGGCCGCGGGCGACGAAAAGCCGGGACCGTCGTGGTCACCGTTGATGTAGTCGGTCAGCCAGCCCGTGCCGCCCGTCGGCGCGACGAGCGCGTCGAGTTTTTCGTCGCGCAGGATCCGGTCGATGCCTTCGTCGCGGCTGTAGCGGTGGTTGTTGGCGAGCGCGGTCCGGTAGGCCGCGGCATCGAGGCCCGGCTTGGCCTGCGCGGCGATCAGGTGCTCCTGGCCGAAGTGCCGCAATTCCTGTGCGGCGTGCTTGTCGTTGAACGCGATCAGGTCGGCCATCGTCCGGATAGCCGCATGCGGCGCGTAGGCGGCCAAGTACGCTTCCAGGTCGGGCCGGAATTCGGACAGCAGGACTTCCAGTTCGCTGTCGCCGTATTTGTCGACATTGGGCACCTGCACGTCGACGAGCGTCGCGCCTTGCGCCGCGAGGATGGCCAGCTCGGCGCCGATGACGGCGTCGACGGCCGGGTTATTTCCGAAGAAATTACGCGCCACGCCGATGCGCCGGCCGCGCAAGCCGTCCGCCCGCAAGGCCGCCGCGAAATCGGCCGGCCTGCCCGGCGCGGCGTTCGTCGCGGCATCGTCCGGATCAGATCCCGCGATGGCGGCAAGCAGCAGCGCGGCGTCGGCGACGGAGCGCGTCATCGGGCCGGCCGTGTCCTGCGAATGGGCGATCGGAATGACGCCGCTGCGGCTGACGAGTCCCAGCGTGGGCTTGATGCCGACGACGCCGCAGATCGACGCCGGCGACACGATCGAGCCGTCCGTCTCCGTGCCGATGGCGAGCGTGGCGAGCGCGGCCGCCATCGCGGCGGCCGAGCCGGAACTGGAACCGCTCGTGTTGCGGTCCAGCGCATACGGATTGCGCGTCTGGCCGCCGCGGCCGCTCCAGCCGCTGACGGAATGCGTCGACCGCATGTTCGCCCATTCCGACAGATTCGTCTTGCCGAGGATGACGGCCCCGGCCGCGCGCAGGCGCGCCGCGACGAAAGAATCCCGCGCCGCGCGCACGCCCTCCAGCGCCAGCGAGCCGGCGCTCGTGCTCATCCGGTCGCCCGTCGCGATATTGTCTTTCAGCAGGACGGGAATGCCGTGCAGCGGGCCACGCACCTTGCCCTCGGCGCGTTCATGGTCGAGGTCGGCGGCAATCGTGAGGGCGTCAGGGTTCAGTTCGATGACGGCGTTCAGGCGCGGCCCGGCCTTGTCGACGGCTGCGATGCGCGCCAGGTAGCGCTGCACGAGCGCCTTCGACGTCAGCTTGCCGGTTTCCATCAGTGCCTGCTGCTCGCGCACGCCGGCGTCCAGAATGGCGTCGGGTTCCTTGGCATGCACTGCGGTCGTCATGCCGGCCGCGGCGCCGGCGGCGAGTCCCAGTCGAACGAAATCCCTGCGATCCATGTGCCCTCCCCAAGAATGCTTCAGAATAACAGCAATCTTGCAGATGTGACATGTACGCATGTCTCAAGCGCGCGTGCCGCGGCGACGCAAGAAACGCCGGCAGCTGTGCCGGCGTTTTGCGCTTGGCAACCGGTCAGCGGCGACGGCGGCGCGCGGCCGTCAACGCGGCCAGGCCGAGGCCGGCCAGCGCCAGCGATGCGGGTTCCGGCACGTCCGCCGGTGCGGGCGCCAGTTCCAGCGACGTCGTCATCGTGAAGTTCGAGCCCGAGGTATGGCGCTCGGCCTGGAAGATGTCCAGTTTGTACGTGCCGCCGTCGGCCAGCCCGGCCGTGGGGGCGAACGCATTCAGGTCGACGCTCGCCGATTCCGCGCCGTGCACGCCACCGAGGTCGATGGCCAGCCGGTTATTGATGAACACCCACACGTCATCGTCGCCGGTAAACGTGAAGTTGGCGTTCGCCGCGCTCTGATAGGTGAAGTTCGTGTGCCACTCGGTGGTGAAGCCGAAATTATGGCCGAGCATCGACTGGCCGAGGAGTTGGCCGTCGATCGGGAAAAACGCGTTGCTGCTGTACTGGTACAGGTTCGGCGCAATTTCGTCGAGCGTCAGCGTGATGCTGCCGGTCCGGTTGACGGAGGCATCGTCGTGATACCACTGGTAGAACGAGGCGGCGCTCGTCACGGTCGGGTTGAAGTCGGCCGTATTGTAGACCGGCTTGCCGTCGGCGCCCAGCATGGACTGCACCATGCCGCGGTCGTCGCCGGATTTGCTTTCGAAGTCGGGATGCCCCGCCACACCGTTGAAGGTGGTGCCGCTGGCATTGAAATCGCGCGCGGTGCCGGTCAGCGTGATCGTGGTGGCGTGCGCACTTGCCGAGGCCAGCGACGCAGCCAGTGCCAAACCGCTCAAAAGGATATTGGTTTTCATTGATGTCTTCCCTGTTAGTCTTGGAGCTTGAAGACGAGCAAGAAACGCGCCACGGTGGTTATCTCGGGAAAATTACCAAAAGAATCAATTGTTTGCGGGGACGGCGCCGGCCGCATCGAATGCGATGTCAGATTTTCCGACAGTACCGGCACGCGCCGGCCACGGGCGAAAAAAAAACGCTGCACGTGGCAGCGTTTTTTCGGAGAGCGCGTCGGCTTAGTTGCGGACGACTTTCTTGTACTCGGCGGTACGGGTGTCGATCTCGATGACGTCGTCCTGGTTGACGAACAGCGGCACCTGGATGGTGAACTGCTTGGCTTCGATGGCATTCTCGAGCTTGGCTTCCTTCAGAACGTTGCCCGAGGTATTGCCCTTGACGGCCGGTTCCGTGTAAATGACCTGGCGTGCGATGGTGATCGGCAGTTCGACCGAGATCGCCTTGCCGTCATAGAACACGGCTTCGCATTCCATACCGTCTTTCAGGTAGTTGACGGCGTCGCCCATGTTCTCTTCTTCGATTTCGTACTGGTTGTACTCTTCATCCATGAAGACGTACAGCGGGTCGGCGAAGTACGAGTAGGTCACCGGCTTCTTGTCCAGGACGACGACGTCGAACTTGTCGTCGCCGCGGAACACGTTTTCCAACGGAGCGTTGGTCAGAAGATTCTTCATCTTCCACTTGTACGTGAAGCCCGTGCGGCTCGAGCCGTTGACGTCGGAGCGCAGCACGATGAAAGGCTTGCCATCAACCATGATGATGTTGCCGACACGGATTTCTTTTGCGGGTTTCATAGGAGGGTTTTAACCTAAAAATGAGTTGCAGTAATCAAGCATGATACCATGTTCCTTGCCCGTCGCCTACCGCAGCGACCGGGCAAAATCCAGCAGATTGCGCACCAAGTCGCCATTCGCCAACATCTGCGTTTGCCATTCGACATTGCGCTCGGTAATTGCCGGCAATCCGGCTTGCAGGGTCGTCCACAGTGCCGTCCAATCGGCGCGGCTCTCGCCTTCCACGCCATTCCAGCGCAGGGAAAAATCGATCAGGCCATCCAGGTTCGCCGCGTATTTTTGCAGGAACGCGCGGAGTTTAACATGATGCAAGTTTTGATCTTGCGGATAAATGTGCCAGATGAATGGCCGACCCGCCCACTGCGCGCGCACCCAGGAATCCTCGCCACGGACGAAGTTCACGTCGCACGACCACAGCAGGCGGTCGTAGTCGTCCTGTGACAGGAACGGAATCACGCGCACCGTCAGGCGGCCGCGCGTGGCGGCGGCGCCCGGCACCGGATCCGCGCCGAGGAAGGCGCCCACCTTCTCTCCCGCCACGCCCTGCGGCACGAGACAGCTCACCGGACCGGCCCCGTCGCGCCAGGCGCCGAACAGGTCGGCCAGCGGGGCATCCGGGTAGCAGAACAGGCTGACCGTCGTTGCCGCCATCTCGTCGGGGGTCACGCCCAGCCGTCCCAGGAAGCCGGCGCGTGCCGCCGGGTCGGCCTGGAAGCGGTCGCGCGCGGGGAGCTGGTCGCGCTCGCGCAGCAGGCCGCCGGTGTTCGGCGTAAATCCCGGAAAGAAAAAATGCTTGGTCAGCTTGAGGCGCGGATGCATCGACGGCAGCATGTGGCAGCCCTCGACCCAGGCCTCGGCGCTGAGGCCTTCGTAATTGATCCACACGGGACGCGGCTCGCACTGGGCCATCGCGGCGATGTAACCGGGCGGGATGTCGACGCCGAAGAATTCGATCACGACGTCGGCCACGTCGGCAGGCACGAACGCGCCTTCCTGGTCGCGCCAGTGGACGACCTGCACGCCGTCGACGTCCTGCACGGCGGCATCGACGGCGACGGCCGGCCAGATGCGGCGGAAGCTGGCGAGGTCGTCGACCCACAAGGTCACCGCAATCCCTTGCTCTTGGCGCAATTGCCGTGCGAGACGCCAGCAGATGCCGATGTCGCCGAAGTTGTCGACCACCTTGCAAAAGATCGCCAGCGAAGTCGGGGTGCGGGTTGCGTCGTGTTGCATGGCGTGCGGGAAAAGAGGAAGCGGGACGGCGGGGAATGGACCGGATCAGCGGCCGGTGCGCATTGTACCGGATTTCGCCAGGCCAAGAGACCGCGACGAAACGGCCGGCACAAAGAAAAACCGGAGCACCTATCCGCGCATGCGCGTTGGTCTGCTCCGGCTTTTGACTGGCGTCCCCACGGGGATTCGAACCCCGGTACTCACCGTGAAAGGGTGATGTCCTAGGCCTCTAGACGATGGGGACCTAAAACTGTGCTGCTACGTGTTCGCGCGTCTGCGCGTATTCTTGGCGTCCCCACGGGGATTCGAACCCCGGTACTCACCGTGAAAGGGTGATGTCCTAGGCCTCTAGACGATGGGGACCCGGAACTTCCTGTTGCCATGCCTGCGCGGCATGATACCACCAAACACTGCCAAAACCTGGCGTCCCCACGGGGATTCGAACCCCGGTACTCACCGTGAAAGGGTGATGTCCTAGGCCTCTAGACGATGGGGACCTGAACTTCGTGACTGCTTGATCTTGGTGGAGGTAAGCGGGATCGAACCGCTGACCTCTTGCATGCCATGCAAGCGCTCTCCCAGCTGAGCTATACCCCCAAAACAAAAGCCGCTCAAGGCGGCTTCCTTGCACAACCTATTCCAATCTCCCGGGGTCGGAGCCCGAACGATCAAATCTTGGCGTCCCCACGGGGATTCGAACCCCGGTACTCACCGTGAAAGGGTGATGTCCTAGGCCTCTAGACGATGGGGACCCTGGACTGCAATGCATTACTCTGTTTTCCCTGCTTGGTGGAGGTAAGCGGGATCGAACCGCTGACCTCTTGCATGCCATGCAAGCGCTCTCCCAGCTGAGCTATACCCCCTACGGGAAAACAGCACTATAACACACTACATTTACTGCTTACGTCGTTTTTCAACGTCGTTGACGAATCTGGCGTCCCCACGGGGATTCGAACCCCGGTACTCACCGTGAAAGGGTGATGTCCTAGGCCTCTAGACGATGGGGACCTGGACTGCATCGTACTTCAGAACGTGGTGGAGGTAAGCGGGATCGAACCGCTGACCTCTTGCATGCCATGCAAGCGCTCTCCCAGCTGAGCTATACCCCCGCAGCGCTGAAGTGCGAGCATTATAGCGGACACACTTGCATTTCGCAAATACCCGCAGGGGATCACAAACCTTTGTTCACACGGGCCGCCACCGTGTCGCGGCCGAACAATTCCAGCACCGCGTCGATGGCCGGCGTCTGCAACTGGCCCGTGACCAGCAGGCGCAACGGCATCGCCAGCTGCGGCATCTTGAGGCAGTGCGCGGCCAGCACCTCCTTCATCATGGCGGACAACGCGCTCTTGCTCCACTCCACGTCGCGCAGGCGCTCGGCGAACTGGGCCAGGGCCGGGCGCACGGCGTCCGTCAGGTGCTGGGCCAGCAGCGCCGCGTCCGGCTTGGGCTCCCGATAGAACAGCATGGCGGCGTCGGCCAGTTCGTTGATCGTGTTGGTGCGCTCCTTCATCAGGCCCAGCACGGCGGCCAGCGGCGGCGCGCCGTCGAACTTCGCGCCCTCGCGCTCCATCTTGGGACGGGCCAGGCCGGCCAGGCGGTCGTTGTCGGCCTGCTTGATGTAGTGGTTGTTCAGCCAGCCCAGCTTTTCCGGATTGAATTGCGCGGCCGATGCCGTCAGGTGCTCGAGGTTGAACCACTCGGTGAACTGCTGCATCGAGAAGATCTCGTCGTCGCCGTGGCTCCAGCCCAGGCGCGCGAGGTAGTTCAGCATCGCTTCCGGCAGATAGCCCTGCTCCGGATATTCCATCACGCTGACGGCGCCATGGCGCTTGGACAGTTTCTGGCCGTCGGCGCCGAGGATCATCGGCAGGTGGCCGTATTGCGGCAGCTCGGCGCCCAGCGCGCGCAGGATATTGATCTGGCGGGGCGTGTTGTTGACGTGGTCGTCGCCGCGCAGCACGTGCGTGATCTTCATGTCCCAGTCGTCGACGGCGACGCAGAAGTTATATGTGGGCGTGCCGTCCGGGCGGGCGATCACGAGATCGTCCAGCTCCTTGTTGGCGATCGTGATCGGTCCCTTGACGACGTCGTTCCACGTGACTTCGCCGCCCTCCGGATTCTTGAAACGCACGACGGGCTTGACGCCTGCCGGCACGGGCGGCAACGTCTTGCCCGGTTCCGGACGCCAGGTGCCGTCATAACGCGGCTTTTCGCCGGCGGCGCGCATGCGCTCGCGCATCGCTTCCACTTCCTCCGGCGAGCAGTAGCACAGATAGGCCGTGCCCGCTTCCAGCATGCCCTTGACCACTTCGCGGTAACGGTCCATGCGCTGCATCTGGTAGAACGGACCTTCGTCGTGATGCAAACCCAGCCATTCCATGCCTTCCAGGATCGCCTGCACGGCTTCCGGCGTCGAACGCTCCAGGTCGGTGTCTTCGATGCGCAGGACGAAGGTGCCGCCGAAATGGCGGGCATAGGCCCACGAATACAGCGCGGTGCGGGCGCCGCCGAGGTGGAGATAGCCGGTCGGGCTGGGAGCGAAACGTGTGCGGACGGTCATGGTCGAATACGATGGCGCGGGCCCCGTCGGGCGGGACCTGGACGCCTGGATGTTAGTCAAGCGGCTATTTTACAGCCTGCCCCGCCGGCGGGGGGATGGGCGCGCCCGCAACATGGTTACCCCGAGTGACTGAAAATTACTTTACAGAAATTTGGTTTCTCGCTACAGTTTCGCCCGACATTCCCACCCCATCGCGCCTCCCTATCCATGCCGAACGACCCGAGCACCGCTGCCATCGCGCGTTTGCGCGGGGAATTCGTCTGCGCGACGATGGAAGTCGGCTTCCTGCATGCCCAGTCGCGGACGATCCTCCGCGACCTGCGCCGCGCCCTCACGCTGTGCTCGCTGTTCTACATCATGTTCAGCGTGAGCGACATCCTGGCCCTCGGCCTGCCGGGCGCCCTCCCGTCGCTGCTGGCGCGGTGCGCCGTTCCCGTCCTGGCGTATGCGGGCCTGCGCCTTGCGTGGCGCGCGGCGGCGCCCGTCAAGACCGCGTACCGGGTCGCGAGCGTCTTCACCTTGCTGGGCATGCTCACCTATATGGTCGTCGCGTGGCGCCGTCCGGCCGACACCCTGCTGCACGGCACGTCCGTCGGCCTGATGGCCGTCGTGATCCTGATCTTCATTCCGAACCGCCTGCGCACGGCCGTCGCCATCGCGCTCGGCTCCAGCCTCGCCTTCATCGCGCTGGCGTGGTATCAGCACCTCGAATCGACGCGCCACCTCGTGTCGATGACGATACTGATCCTGTTCGCCAACGCCTTCGGCGCCGTCGCCGCCAACCGCCACGCGCGCCTGTGGCGCGAGCAATACCGCACGCAGCAGGTGCTGACGAACCTGTCCGTGCGCGACGCCCTGACGGGCTGCTACAACCGGCGCCACCTGAACGCGGCCCTGCTCGACGGCGAGATCGCCCGCGCCCGCCGCTACCGCCTCAGCCTGTCGCTGATCATGTGCGACCTGGACGGCTTCAAGGCAATCAACGACACCTACGGCCACCACGCCGGCGACGCGTTGCTGCGCAGCTTCGCGCAACTGCTGCAGGCGATGACGCGCGAAGGCGTCGACACGGTGGTGCGCTACGGCGGCGAAGAATTCCTGATCATCCTGCCGGAAACCCGGCTGGACGGCGCCGTCGAACTGGCCGAGCGCGTCCGCGCCGCCTTCGCCGCCCAGCGTATCGATGGCGACGCCGGGGTCCTGGCCACGACCGCCAGCTTCGGCGTCGTCGGCGCCCACTTCGCCGCGAACCAGGCGATCACGCCGCAAGGGCTGATCGCCGTCGCGGACGAGCTCATGTACGACGCCAAGCGGGGCGGCCGCAACCAGGTACGCGCGCGCCAGGCGGACGCCGGCGCCGCACGGGTGGCGTAGGCGGGACGCGCCGGCGATAATCCCGTCGATGAGCGACTTTTCCCTGTCTTCCCTGCGCGCCCACTACGACGCCATGTGGGACCGCGCCTGGCCGCACGTTGCGCAAGGCGACGTCGAGTGCGACCGCCACCTGGCCGGCGGCCTCGATCCGCGCCGCGGCCTGACCTTGATCGCGCGCCCCGGCCCCGCGCTGGCGGACGGCTTCGCGCGCCTGCAGGAACGCCTGGCCGGCACCGCCCCACAGCAGTACCGCCAGCCGCGCGCCGACCTGCACGTGACGGTCCTGTCCCTGTTCACCGTGACCGAGGACCCCGCGCCGCATCTGGCCCGGCGCGCGGACTACGCGGCGGCCGTGCGCGCCGCGGTGGACGGCCTGCCGCCGTTCGCCATCGACTTCGACGGCATCACGATCTCGCGCGGCGCCGTGCTGGCCCGCGGTTTTCCGCGCGACGGCGCGCTGGAAGGGCTGCGCGCGCGCCTGCGCGCCGCATTGGGTGCGCGCGGCCTGGGCGGGATGCTGGACCAGCGCTACCGGCTCGTCACGGCGCACTCGACGTTGCTGCGCTTCGTCGCGCCGCCGACGGATCCCGCGGCCCTCGCGGCAACGCTGGCCGCGCTGCGCGACATGCCGCTCGGGACGATGCACGTGGACAGGCTGCAGCTCGTCGTCAACGACTGGTATATGTCGAGCGCGGCGGTGGAAGTGGTCGAGACGCTGACCTTACGCGGCCGCGCGGCGTAACGTGACCAGCTGCTCGCCGGCCGCGCGCGCCCGCAACTGGCCGCAGCCGCCGTCGACGTCCTGCCCGGCCGAGTCGCGCAGCTTGGTCAGCACGCCCCGCTCGAACAGCCAGGCGGCGATCGCCCGCGCCTTGTCCCACGATGGGCGGCGGAACGCGAGGCCGGGATTCGTGTTGTAGGGGATCATATTCAGCACGGCATACTTGCCGCGCAACAGGGCCACGAGGGCATCCAGCTCGTCCTGGCCGTCGTTGACGCCGTCCAGCAAGGTCCACTGGTACTGGATCGGATAGCCGGTCAGGCGCGCGTAGCGCTCGCCCGCGTCGACCAGTTCGGCGGCGGCAAAGCGCGGCGCGCGCGGCAGCAGGCGCGCGCGCAAGTCGGGCTTGGTCGAGTGCAGGGACAACGCCAGCGCCGGCTTCACGCGCCCTGCGGGCAGGCGCTCGAACACGCGCGGATCGCCCACCGTCGAGAACACGAGGTTCTTGTGCGCAATATTGCCCTCGATGCCGAGCAGATCGATGGCTTCCAGCACATTGTCCAGATTGTGCGCGGGCTCGCCCATGCCCATGAACACGACTTTTTTCACGGGCCGCAGGCGACGCGCCAGCACGACCTGGGCGACGATCTCGCCGCTCGTCACCTGGCGGATCAAGCCGCTTTGCCCCGTCATGCAGAACTGGCAGCCGACCGCGCAGCCGACCTGGCTCGACACGCACACGCCGTCGCGCGGCAGCAGCACGGACTCGACGGTCTGGCCGTCGGCGAGGCCGACCAGCAAACGGGCCGAGCCGTCGTCGGCCGGGTGCGTGCCGAGGACGCGCGCGAGCGCATCCAGCTCGGCATCCAGCTGCGGCAGCGCTTCCCGGACCGGCTTGGGGAGAAAATCGTCGGGACGGCGCCGGCCGCGGTCGTGGGCCATCACGCGGACCCAGTCGCGCAGGACACGGTCTTCGTGCAAAGGCTGGGCGCCAAGCGCGCGCAGGCGGGCGCGGATAAGCTCAATCCTCATGGGGTCAGAGCCCGAATTTTCTTTTCAGGGGCTCTGACCCCATCTGATCAAACGTCATCTCAGTCGTAGGGTGGGCGGCCCCCGCCCACCAAACGCATGCGCCGCAGTAACGCATGGTGGGCACAGGGGTGCCCACCCTACTGGATGTCAACGCCATGCTAGTCGTTCTTGACGACGATCGTCGGAAACTTCGCCGACATGTCCTTGGCCTGCTCCGCCACCTTGACGGCCACCTTGCGCGCGATGTCCTTGTAGATCGCGGCGACGGCACCGTCCGGCTCCGCGACGACGGTCGGCGTGCCGGAATCCGTCTGCTCGCGGATCGACAGCTGCAGCGGCAGCTTGCCGAGGAATTCCACGTTGAAGTCGGCGCACATCTTTTCGCCGCCGCCTGCGCCGAAGATCGCCTCGACGTGGCCGCAGTTCGAGCAGATGTGGGTGCTCATGTTTTCCACGACGCCGAGGATCGGGATGCCGACCTTCTCGAACATCTTGAGGCCCTTGCGCGCGTCCAGCAGGGCGATGTCCTGCGGCGTCGTGACGATCACGGCGCCCGTCACCGGCACCTTCTGCGCCAGGGTGAGCTGGATGTCGCCGGTGCCCGGCGGCATGTCGACGACGAGGTAGTCGATATCCTTCCAGTTGGTCTGTTCCAGCAGCTGCTGCAGGGCTTGCGTGACCATCGGGCCGCGCCACACCATCGGCTCGTCCGGGTCGATCAGGAAGCCGATCGACGACACCTGCACGCCATGGTTCTCCAGCGGCTCCATCGTCTTGCCGTCCAGGCTTTGCGGACGGCCGGCGACGCCCAGCATCATCGGCTGCGACGGGCCGTAGATGTCGGCGTCCAGCAGGCCGACCTTGGCGCCCTCGGCCGCCAGGGCCAGCGCCAGGTTCACGGCCGTCGTCGACTTGCCGACGCCGCCCTTGCCGGATGCGACGGCGATGATGTTCTTCACGTTCGGCATCACCTTCAGGCCGCGCTGCACGGCATGCGACAGGATCTTGCTCGTGACGTTGACCCGGACGTCGCTCACGCCGGGCAATGCGCGCACCGCATTCGCGACCGAAGCGCGGATGCCCGCCTCCAGGCTCCGCGCCGGATAGCCGAGCTCGATGTCGAGGGCGACGTTGCCGCCGTCGACCTGGATGTTCCTGACTGCCTTGGAGGATACGAAATCTTTATTGGTATTGGGATCGACGACAGCGGCCAGGGCCGTCTTGACGTCATCTACAGTGATGCTCATTGGGTTCTCCGGATGTGATATGCAAGTTTAGCGCAAAACAGGGGGTCGACTGTTGCCAGACCGGCAAATCCGCCCGGAGACCCCTGCGCGCGCAGGGTCATCCGCTGGTAAAATGCCTGTTTTCCTGGACAACCTCGACCTTCGACCATGACACGCAAGCTGTTCGTCACCACCGCCCTGCCCTACGCCAACGCTGCCTTTCACATCGGCCACATGATGGAATACATCCAGGCCGACATCTGGGTCCGCTTCCAGCGAATGCAGCGCGACGCGGGCGAGCAGCGCGTCGTGCACTTCGTCGGCGCCGACGACACGCACGGCACGCCGATCATGATCGCCGCCGAGAAGGAAGGCGTGACGCCGCAGGCGTTCGTCGCCAAGATCGCGGCCGGCCGCGCACAATACCTGGACGGCTTCCACATCGCCTTCGACAACTGGCATTCGACGGATTCGCAGGAAAACGTCGACCTGTCGCAGAGCATCTACCGCCGCCTGCGCGACAACGGCCTGATCTATACGAAGACCGTGGACCGCTTCTACGACACGGCCAAAGGCATGTTCCTGGCCGACCGCAACATCAAGGGCGAGTGCCCGGTCTGCCACGCGAAAGACCAGTACGGCGACAACTGCGAAGTGTGCGGCGCCGCCTACCAGCCGACCGAGCTGATCAATCCGTACTCCGTGTTCACGGGGTCGACGCCGATCCTGAAGCCGTCCGAACAGTACTTCTTCAAGCTGTCCGACCCGCGCTGCTTCCAATTCCTCAAGGAGTGGCTGAACACGCCGGGCCGCCTGCAGCCGGAGATGGTCAACAAGGTGTCCGAATGGCTGGGCGAGAACGGCGAGAAGCTGGCCGACTGGGACATCTCGCGCGACGCGCCCTATTTCGGCATCCCGATTCCGGACGCGCCCGGTAAATTCTTCTACGTGTGGCTGGACGCGCCGGTCGGCTATCTGGCCAGCCTCAAGAATTACTTCGAAAAGAAGGGCATCGACTACGAAGCCTTCCTGAACGATCCGTCGGCCGAGCAGGTGCACTTCATCGGGAAGGACATCGTATCGTTCCACCTCCTGTTCTGGCCGGCGATGCTGAATTTCTCGGGCCACCCGATCATCGACAAGCTGAAGGTCAATGTCCACGGCCACCTGACCGTGAACAACGAAAAGATGTCGAAGTCGCGCGGCACCGGCATCTCGCCGCTGCGCTACCTGGAGTTGGGCATGAACCCGGAATGGCTGCGCTACTACCTGGCATTCAAGCTGAACGCCCGGGTCGAGGACCTGGATTTCACGGGCGAGGACTTCGTCGCGCGCGTGAACAGCGACCTGATCGGCAAGTACGTGAACATCGCCAGCCGCTGCGCCGGCTTCATCGCCAAGCGTTTCGACGGCAAGCTGGCTTCTTCGCTGTCCGACGACGCGAAGGGCTGGATCGCGCGCGCGCTGAACGGCGAAGTCAATGGCAACCTCGGTGAGCGCCAGGCCAACATCGCCGCCAACTTCGAAGCGCGCGAATTCGGCAAAGCCCTGCGCGAAGTGATGGAAGTGGCCGACGTCGCCAACCGCTACGTCGACGAGAACAAGCCGTGGATCCTGGCCAAGGACGAGACGAAGACGGCCGAGCTGCACGACGTGTGCACGGCGGCGCTGATCCTGTTCCGCCAGCTGACGATCCTGCTGTCGCCGGTGCTGCCGCACGTGGCCGCGCGCGTGCGCGACTTCCTCGGCGACGACGCGTATTCGTGGGACGACACCCAGGGCGAGCGCGTCTACGCCCCGCTGCTGGGCAGCACCATCGGCGCCTACAGCCACCTGATGCAGCGCGTGGATGCCAAGATGATCGAGGACCTGTTCGACAAGCCGGCGCCCGCCGAGGCTGCCGCCGCGCCCGCCGCCCCTGCCGCCGACACCGCGGCCGCGCCGGCGACGCAAGCGTCCGACATCGAGGAATTGGCGCCGGAAATCTCCATCGACGACTTCACCAGGATCGACCTGCGCGTGGCGAAGATCGTCAATTGTGAGCACGTCGAAGGTGCGGGCAAGCTGCTGCGCCTCACGCTGGACGTGGGCGAAGGCCGTTATCGTAATGTGTTCTCGGGTATCAAGTCGGCCTACCAGCCTGAGCAATTGATCGGCAAGCTGACGGTGCTCGTGGCCAACCTGGCGCCGCGCAAGATGAAGTTCGGCGTGTCGGAGGGCATGGTCCTGTGCGCGTCCGCGAAAGATGAAAAAGCGAATCCGGGCCTGTACCTGCTGGAGCCGGTGAGCGGCGCCCAGCCGGGGATGCGGATCCGCTGAGTCGGGCTGAAGGCGCGGATGATCGTTGCCGGGATGGCATCATTCCAGTGGCAGTATAATGCGCTCGTTTAATTAGCTGGGGTCGGAGCACGAGCGTGACATTCGTGCTCTACCCCGGAAGTCAGATGGGGTCAGAGCACAAACGACAAATTCGCGCTCTGACCCCATAAAATAAAACTTTGAGTAGTAGCGACTAAATATGACCGAATACAAAGCCCTGAGGCACATCCCCCACGCGAACCTGTTCCGCCAAGGCGACGTCTTCGTCCTGTTCGGCGAACTGTTCGGCCGTGGCTATGTGAACGGACTGATCGACGAGGCGCGCGCCGCCGGCATGACGATCCTCGGCATCACCGTCGGCCGCCGCAACGAGGACGGCACCCTGCGCGCCCTCACGCCGGAAGAACATGCCGAAGCGGAAGCGAAGCTCGGCGGCCGCATCATCAATGTGCCGCTGATGGCCGGCTTCGACATGGATGCGCCCCCGGGCGAACAGAATCCGACCGAGATGCTGTCCGGTCTTACCCTCAAGAGCTGGCAAGACGACAAGCTGGACTGGACCAAGATCGAAGCCTGCCGCGCCGTCGGCGTGCAGCGCTTCACGACGTCCGCCCAGGCCGTCATGGCCGAGATCGACAAACTGGTCCCGGACGGCGCCAACGTGTTCTTCGCGCACACGATGGCCGGCGGCATCCCCAAGATCAAGGCCTTCCTGGCCATTGCCAACCGCATCTACAAAGGCCGCGGCGAGCGCTTCATGTCCTCGCGCGCCCTGCTGGACAGCGACCTCGGCAAGCTGATCCTGATGAACTTCGACGAAGTCACGGCCAACACGCTGAAGCACCTGATCGACGCGTCGGCCGCCATCCGCGCGCGCGTGGAATCGAAAGGCGGCCAGGTGCGCTACACGGCCTACGGCTACCACGGCACCGAGATCCTGATCGGCGACGAATACGTGTGGCAGACCTACACGAACTACACGCAGGGCTATGCCAAGATGCGCCTGGAGTCGATCGCCACGGCCGCCTGGGCACAGGGCGTCGCGGCCACCGTGTTCAACTGCCCGGAAATCCGCACGAACTCGTCCGACATCTTCGTCGGCGTGGAACTGTCCTTGTTCCCGTTGCTGCTCGCCCTCAAGAAGGAAGGTGGCGAAGGGGGAAGCACTAAGTGGGCGCAGGAGCAATGGGACATCTGCCAGAGCCTGCTGGGCGACGGCATCTCGCTGCAATCCGTCCTGGACAAGCTGGAAGCCTATCTGCAGACCGCCACCAGCACGTCGTTCCGCAACTTCGAGGCCTGGCCGATGGACAACACGCCGGAACTGGCCGACCTGATGATCGGCACCTCCGAGGAGATCACCGGCCTGCACACGGACAAGAAGGCGTTGATCACGGACCACCTGTCGGCCCTCGTGCTGGAAGGCGCCGGCCCGCTGATGTTCCACGGCGCGGCCGAGAAGATCGCCCCGGTGCTGTGGCTCAACCACGACATCATCGCCCGCCAGCTCAATGCGCTGCACCAATAAGCGCTGACTCGCAGTATCATTCCTTGTTTTTATGATGCGGCGGTTCTCGATAAACGAGACCGCCGTTTTGTACGACCTGCCTAGAAAAGCCATGAAACACACCCAGTACGAATCCGAGCACACCAAGTTCATCAAGCAACTGAAGGAAAAGACCCCGGGCATGGAAGAGCGCCAGCAGGCCGGCCGCGCCCTGCTGTGGGACAAGGCCCCGCTCTCGCTGGACGAGCAGCGCCGCATCGACGAATCGCGGCTGCGCCAGCAGGCCTACCCGTACCAGACCAAGGTCTGACGCGATCCGGTCCACCCCCACCTGATCCATTCCGAGGCCGACGACGATGGTGCCCGCGCAGGCGACGCCCGAGGGGCGCGCCGATCCCGACACGAGCGGGGGCGCCACGGCCGATGCCGATGCGGCCGCGGTCCACGCCGAGGGTGCCATCGCGCGCCTGTACGGCGAACCGCTGCTGCACCTGCCCACCGACCTGTACATTCCGCCGGATGCGCTCGAGGTGTTTCTCGACGCGTTCGAGGGGCCGCTCGACCTGCTGCTGTACCTGATCCGCAAGCAGAACTTCAACATCCTCGACATTCCGTTGGCCCAGGTCACCTTGCAGTACCTGGAATACGTCGAACAGATCCGCAAGAGCAACCTGGAACTGGCGGCGGAATACTTGTTGATGGCGGCGATGCTGATCGAGATCAAGTCGCGCATGCTGCTGCCCAAGCGCGCGGACACGCTCGTCGAGGACGCCGAGGACCCGCGCGCGGAACTGGTGCGGCGCCTGCTGGACTATGAGCAGATCAAGCTCGCGGCCCAGCAGCTGGGCGCCCTGCCCCAGCTGGACCGCGACTTCGTGCGCCCGCAGCTGCACATCGAGCAGGCGCTGGGCCCGGTCTGGCCGCAAGTCGATCCGCACGACCTGCAGCGCGCGTGGATGGACGTGCTGCGCCGCGCGAAGCTGACCCAGCATCACCGCATCGGCCGCGAGGAATTGTCCGTCCGCGAGCACATGTCGGCCATCCTGCGCACCTTGCAGTCGGCCCGTTTCGTCGAGTTCTCGGAACTGTTCGGCGGACACGCCAGCGTACCCGTCGTCGTCGTGCACTTCGTCGCCATGCTCGAACTGGCGAAGGAAACCTTGATCGAAATTACCCAGGCCGAGCCTTTCGCCCCCATCTACGTGCGTCTCGCCTATTCCCCGGCATAATGCTCTTACAGCAACAGACACCATGAAAATCATTTCCACCATCGACGAACTGCGCGACCAGCTGCGCGGACAACTGCGCACCGCCTTCGTGCCGACCATGGGCAATCTGCACGAGGGCCATCTGTCGCTGATGCGCCTGGCGCGCCGCCACGGCGACCCGGTCGTCGCGTCGATCTTCGTCAACCGCCTGCAGTTCGGCCCGAACGAGGACTTCGACAAATACCCGCGCACGTTCGAGGCGGACGTCGCCAAGCTGGAAAAGGAAGGCGTCTACGTGCTGTTCGCGCCGACCGAGAAAGACCTGTATCCGGAACCGCAGGAATACCGCGTGCAGCCGCCCGATGACCTGGGCAATATCCTGGAAGGCGAGTTCCGCCCCGGCTTCTTCAACGGCGTGTGCACCGTCGTGACGAAGCTGTTCTCGTGCGTGCAGCCGCGCGTGGCCGTGTTCGGCAAGAAGGATTACCAGCAGTTGATGATCGTCCGCAATATGGCACGCCAGTTCGCGCTGCCGACGGAAATCATCGGCGCCGAGACGTTCCGCGCCGAGGATGGCCTGGCCCTGTCGTCGCGCAACGGCTACCTGAGCAGCGCGGAACGGGCGGAAGCGCCTTTCCTGTACCAGACCCTGCAGTACGTGGCCGAGCAGACCCGTGCGGGCCATGCCGACCTGGCCGTGCTGGAACGTGACGCGATGGAACGCCTGCGGGAACACGGCTGGCAACCGGACTATGTGTCCATCCGCAAGCGCATGAACCTGCAGCCGCCGAGCCGCGAAGAATACGAGGCGGGCGCACCGCTCGTCGTCCTGACCGCGGCCAAGCTGGGGTCGACGCGCCTGATCGATAATCTTGAAATCTGACTCTAAAAGTTCCATTGTTGCAAATATGCTGTAGGAATTGGCAACTCTTCTTGTTAGACTCGGGGAAAGGGCTTTTACCCAGCCCACGTACAGAGAAGGAGTAGTGTCTTGACCGACCTCTCAGTGCCGCTCATGCGCAAGGGTCCGCCCAAACCGGCGGACGCCGTCGACCGGATCCACCAGAATGCCGGCGCCCACGAAATGCGCGACCCGTTCGACATCGGCGACGCGTTGACGACGCTCGCCCTCACCGGCGAGCCCGTGACCGTCTACCCGCGCGGCCAGGACGCCGTCATGGCGCGCATCGACAGCGTCGATCCGGAAAACCAGGTCTTCACGCTGGACCTCGTCGAACATGGGGCATCGCTGCGGGACGCGACGGTATTCGTCGCGCCGCTGGGCACCAATGCCAAGATCCAGTTCGAGCTGGACACGGCGCCGGCCGCCGTTCCCGATCGTCCGGACCTGCTGCAATTCCCGCTGCCGGCGGCCTGTTTCGTGCTGAACCGGCGCGCCGAGCCCCGCCTCGAGTCGCCGTTGGGCATGAACTACGGCGCCCGCTTCGCAATGATGGGCAAGGTGTTCGAGATGCCGTTGTACGATTTCTCGCGCGGCGGCGTCGGCCTGCGCGCGACGCCGGAGCAGGCGCTCGAGCTGTACGTGGGCAAGAAACTGGAGGGCGTGCTGTTGGAACTGGGCACATCGCTCGTCGTGTCGGCCGACCTCGAAGTGCGCCTGCTGCGGCCGTTCCGCACCTTCCTGCTGGGCCAGCAGGTGCAGGTGGGATGCCGCATCTCGAATATCTCGATGCAGATGCGTCAGACGCTGGAACGGGCCGTCGACAAGATGCAGAAGCGCAGGTAGGCCGCGCCGCGGTTCACACCGCCACGTTCTGCGCCCACGCCAGCGCCGACAGGTGCGCCTTGTTGACGTCGTGCGGGCTGATCTCGACCGCCGCCGCCAGCGACGCGACGAGGTCCGAATTCAGCTCGCACGCCTCCGCCAGCGCCAGATAGGGGCCATACGTGCCTTCCCGTCCCAGCAGGGCCTGGACGACCTGTTCCGGCAACTGGATCGTGTCCAGCACGTCCTTCATCGGCAGCCCCAGCAGGCGATCCAGCAGCGAGAACATGCCGGCCACGAACAAGTGTTCGCCCTCGCCGCGGGCCAGGTGCGTCTGGCCCAGCAGTTCGCACAGGCGCGCGCGCACGACGGCCGTTTCCATCAGCACGGGCGAATAGCCGCTCGCGCTGGCGGTGGCCAGCAACAGGACGAGCCAGCGGTACAGCGGCGCATAGCCCAGCATGGCGATCGCCTGGCGCAGCGACTGGATCTCGCGCCCCGATCCGAAACCGGCCGAATTGATGAAGCGCAGCAGCTTGTAGATCAATGCCGGATCGCGCTTGAGCACGGCCTCGATCTTGGGCACGTCCTCGTTGTTCTGCACCATCTGCATCAGTTGCAGGATGATGGCCTGGGCCGGATTCATGCCCTTGACGGGGTTGCCCGGCCGGGGCGTCAGGTGCAGCTTGCCGACGAAGGCGTCCAGGCCCAGCGCGGCGCAGGCGTCGAAATCCTGCCATGTTGCCACCGGCCGCCCGACCAGGCGCAGCGCCGACTGCTTGGCCAGCGCATACGCGCGCGCCTGGGACGCCACGTCGGCGCCCGTGAAGCGCACTTCGGCATAGGAAGCGAACGGCGACAGATTCTTGCCCAGCAGCGCCAGGTCGGCGCCGCGGATCGAGATGCCGACCCCGCCGGCGCGCAAGGCCTGCACGGCGGCGCGGGTGTCGGTATTGGCGAGGTCGCGCACGCGCAGCGACAGCACGGTGCGTTCCGGCGGCAGCGCGTGGAGCGCGTCCAGCGACAGCATGGCCGGCACGGCGTCCAGGAACAGCATCTTGTCGCGCAGCAGCCAGGCCTGCTCGTCGTCGACCATGTGTTCGGCCACGAACGCGACGAGGCTTTCGAGGTCGGCGTCGGCGACGACCTGGCCATCGCGCTGTTGCCAGCAGAGTTCATACCCTATCACGCGCTGCTTGGGATCGAGCAGGGGTTCGCGGACGATGAAATTAGTCTGGTGCATGTTTGTAACGATCCCAAGGTGAAACGAATGGCGCCGACGGCAACGGCCGTCGCGGCGGGATCAGAAACCGAGGCTGTCCAGCAAGTCGTCGACCTGGCCCTGATCGGCCACGACTTCGCTATTGCCTTCGGGATTGATCTGCGGACCATTCAGCAAGCCATTGTCGAGCTCGCGCTTGATCTCGCTCGGGGCGAAATCGACGAGGACTTGTACCAGCTGTTTTTCCAGGTTCTGGGCGATGCCCGTGATACGGGAGATCACCTGGCCGGTCAGGTCCTGGAAGTCCTGGGCCATCATGATGTCCATCAAATGTCCTTTGGTGGCGACGGCCGCGCTGCGCGATTCGGCCAGGCTGGCCACGGTACGCTCGGCCAGTTCGCGCCATGCGCCGTCGGCATTGCCCGGCGCAGCCAGCAAGGCCTGCCAGGAACGGCTCAATTCCGCGGCACGGTCGTCGATGCCGTCCTGCAGCGGATTGGCCGCATCGGTCGCGTCCAGTACACGCTTGGCCGATTGTTCGGACAGCCGGACCACGTAATCGAGGCGGTCGCGCGCATCGGGGATGTCGCTGGCCGCCTTTTCGATCAACTTGTCCAGGCCGAGCCCGCGCAGGCTTTCGTGCAGCGCGCGGGTCATATGTCCGATCCGGCTCAGGACCTCGTCGGGCGAGGTCGAGTCGGCAGTGTACTCGGTCATTTACGCGGCCTTTTCCATCTTTTCGAAAATCTTGTTCAGTTTTTCGTCCAGCGTGGCCGCGGTGAACGGCTTCACGACGTAGCCGTTGGCGCCCGCTTGCGCCGCCGCGATGATGTTTTCCTTCTTGGCTTCGGCGGTCACCATCAGCACCGGCAGCTTGGCCAGCGAGGGATCGGCACGAATGTTCTGCAGCATGGTCAGACCGTCCATGTTCGGCATGTTCCAGTCCGACACGACGAAATCGAACTGTTCGCTGCGCAGCTTCGCCAGTGCCTGGACACCGTCTTCCGCCTCGTCGACATTGCCGTAACCCAGTTCTTTCAGCAGATTTTTGACGATGCGTCGCATCGTCGAAAAATCGTCAACAACCAGGAAACGCATCTTAGGATCAGCCATGAATTACTCCGTTGTTTCTTAACTCTGATGTTGGGGCGCGGTCAACCTGCTCTGCAACGGTTTCCCGTGCCCCCATGTTGTTTGTTGGTAGGTTTCGGTTCGGCACTACGAATACAAGCTAAAGCATAGCATTTTTGTTGCTCTACGGCGATAAAACCGCAGTGAATGCACCATGCGCGGATCAAACGCGCAACGCCCGGCCCCCATGCGTTGCCAGATGACCAAGCACGAGGCCCGGCAATGCCGTCAACGGCGCCACCTCGTGGGCGGCACCGATGGCGATCGCTTCGCGCGGCATGCCGAACACGACGCACGACGCTTCATCCTGGGCGAAATTGTAGGCGCCCGCGTTCTTCATCTCCAGCATACCTTGCGCGCCGTCCTTGCCCATGCCCGTCAGGATCACGCCGACGGCGTTCTTGCCGGCCGCCTGCGCGGCCGAACGGAACAGCACGTCCACGGACGGGCGATGGCGGTTGACGGGTTCGGACTGCTCGATCTTCGTCATGTAGTTGGCGCCGGATCGGGTCAACAGCAAGTGCGAGTGGCCCGGCGCAATGTAGGCGTGGCCGGGCAGCACGCGTTCGTTGCCGGCGGACTCGACGACGCTGATCTTGCACAGCGAATCGAGCCGGCGCGCGAACGAACTCGTGAAACCTTCCGGCATGTGCTGCGCGATCAGGATGCCGGGGCAGTCGGACGGCATCTGCATCAGGAATTCGCGGATGGCTTCCGTGCCGCCGGTGGAGGCGCCGATGATGATCAGCTTTTCCGACGACGTCAGCGGGCTGCGCAATTGCGGCAGCTGGGTCGTGCCGGCCGCGGCCGACTGCAGCGTGCGCGGCTTGATACGGGCACGGGCCGTGGCGCGGATCTTGTCGGCGATCAGCTCCGTGTATTCGCGCATGCCGCTCTGGATCGAAATCTTGGGCTTCGTCACGAAATCGACGGCGCCCAGTTCCAGCGCGCGCATCGTGATTTCCGAGCCGCGCTCCGTCAGCGACGACACCATCAGCACGGGCATCGGCCGCAGGCGCATCAGCTTTTCGAGGAAGTCGAGGCCGTCCATTTTCGGCATCTCGACGTCCAGCGTGAGCACGTCCGGATTCGTGCGCTTGATCAGGTCGCGCGCGACGAGCGGATCGGGAGCGACGCCGACGACTTCCATGTCGGGCTGCGAGTTGACGATCTCGGTCATCACGCTGCGGATCAGGGCGGAATCGTCGACGATCACCACTTTGATCTTTGTATTCGGGTTCAAGCTCATCCTTTGCCTTTCTTGTCAGAACAGGTCGACGTCGCCACCAACGGGCGCGACCTTGAGGCGGCTGGCGTAATCGAGCTCACGCTTCGCCAGCGTATCGTTATGGGTCTGCATCAGCTTCTTGACGAGCACCTTGCCGGTGCGCGGGAAGAAATACACCTTGCGCGGGTAAATGTCGTTCAAGTCCTCGGCCAGCACGGGAATCCGTTCCGTCTTGAGGAACTGGATGACGAAGGCGGCGTTGCGCTCTCCCACGTTCATCGCGGAAAAGCCGCGCAGCACGGCGCCGCCGCCGAAGACCTTCGCTTCCAGGTTTTCGCGCCGCGCGCCGGCCTTGAGCAGGTCGTTGATCAGGACTTCCATCGCATACGTCCCGTAGCGCATCGAGGCCGAGACCGGGTTGCCCGGCTCGCCGCCGTCCGGCAGCATGAAGTGGTTCATGCCGCCCAGGCCCTTGACGCGGTCGCGGATGCACGCCGACACGCAGGAGCCGAGCACCGTGACGATCAGCATGTCCTTGCCCGTGTAGTAGTACTCGCCGGGCAGGATCTTGGCCGCGTCGCAGTCGAACGTGCGGTCGTAATAGACGTTGGTGGCGAAATGGCTGTTCGTATCCATGGTCGGGTATGACGGGCGTCAGCCGTGGTTCAATTCGTAGACCGTCTTGCCGCGCAGGCGCAGCGCGTCGGAGACGTACAGGAAGTTCTCGGAATGCCCGGCGAACAGCAGCGCGTCCGGCTTCATCAAGGGCACGAAGCGCGCGAGGATCTTGCGCTGCGTGGCCTTGTCGAAGTAGATCATCACGTTGCGGCAGAAGATCACGTCGAACGGGCCCTTGACGTCCCAGCCGTCGGCCAGCAGGTTCAGTTGCCGGAACGTGATCAGCTGGCGCAATTCGGGCCGCACCCGCACCAGGCCTTCCTGGGCCCCCTTCCCTTTCAGGAAAAAGCGGCGCAGGCGCGCCTGGTCCATCTTGTCGACGCGCTCGATCGGGTAGACGCCGGCGCTGGCCGTGGCCAGCACGTTCGTGTCGATGTCGGTGGCGACGATCTGGACGGGCGGCGTGAGCGTGTCGAACGCCTCGCACACGGTCATCGCGATCGAATACGGTTCTTCGCCGGTGGAACTGGCCGAGCACCAGATCGTGAGCGGCCCGCCGTGCCGCGTGCGCGCCTTGAGCACGTGTTCGGCCAGAAGCGGGAAGTGATGGGCTTCGCGGAAGAACGACGTGAGGTTCGTCGTCAGCGCGTTCGTGAACGACTCCCACTCGGCCGGCATGCGGCCCGCTTCGAGCGCGTCGAGATAGGACGCGAACGAGGCGATGCCGTTGGCGCGCAGGCGGCGCGCGAGCCGACTGTAGACCATTTCCTGCTTGCTGTCGGCCAGCGAGATGCCGGCGCGCTGGTAGATCAGGCCACGCACGCGCTCGAAGTCGGCGCGCGTGAAGTCGAACTCCTTGCCGCCGGCTTCATGCCTGTCTGGCTGTCTTGTCGTATTGTGCGGCACGTTCATCGCCATGGGTTGCATTCGTTCTGCGGACCGCGTGCGGTCCGGGTGTTCCCTTGCGCCGCGCTGTCTGGTTTATGCCGCCATCCGGTCCATCAGCCCCATCTCGCTGGAGGACATCAGCTTGTCGATGTCGATCAGGATGAGCATGCGCTCGTCGACGGTGCCGAGGCCGGTCAGGTAGTCGGAGTTGAACGCGGTGCCCATCTCCGGCGCCGGCTTGACCTGGTCCGGCGTCAGCGTGGTCACGTCGGACACGCTGTCCACGACCATGCCCATGATGCGGCCGGCGATGTTCAGGATGATCACGACGGTGAACTGGTCGTACGTCGGCGTGCCCAGGTTGAACTTGATGCGCATGTCGACCACGGGGATGATGATGCCGCGCAGGTTGATGACGCCCTTGATGAACTCGGGAGCGTTGGCGATGCGGGTCACGGTCTCGTAGCCGCGGATCTCCTGCACCTTGAGGATGTCGATGCCGTATTCCTCGGAGCCGAGGGTGAAGGCCAGGTATTCGCTGCCGTTGCCGTCGTGGGCATCGTTCGGCTTGTTCGTCGGTTGGGTGGACATGTCGGTTCCTTATCGGAGCATATGTAGGGGGTTAATTCAGAAGACGACGGATTCGTCGGACAGTTGGCGCGAGGAGCGCAACAGCGCGCCCACGTCCATGATCAGGGCGACGCCGCCATCGCCGAGGATGGTGGCGCCGGAGATGCCGGCCACCTTGCGGTAGTTCGCCTCCAGGTTCTTCACGACGACCTGCTGCTGGCCGACCAGTTCGTCGACGAACAGCGCGGCCTTGCGCCCTTCCGCCTCGAGGATCACGAGGATGCCCTCGCATGGATCGGTGATGCGCGGTTCGATGTTGAACATCTGGTACAGCGGGATCAGGGGCAGGTATTCCCCGCGCACTTTCACCACCCGGCCCTGGCCGTGGATCTCCTTGACGTCGGCGCGCGCCGGCTGCAGCGATTCGACGACGAAGCCCAGCGGCAGGATGTAGATCTCCTCGCCGCTGCGGATCGACATGCCGTCCAGGATCGCCAGGGTGAGCGGCAGCGAGATCAGGATCGTCGTGCCGAAGCCGCGCGCGGAACGGATGTCGATGGTGCCGCCCAGCGCCTGGATGTTGCGCTTGACGACGTCCATGCCGACGCCGCGGCCCGACACGTCGGTGACGATTTCCGCGGTCGAGAAGCCCGGCGCGAAGATCAGCTGCCAGACGTCGGCGTCGCTCATGTTGTCGGACACCGGCAGGCCGTTCTCCTTGGCCTTCGCCAGGATGCGTTCGCGATTCAGGCCGCCGCCGTCGTCCGCGACCTCGATCACGATGTTGCCGCCCTGGTGCGCGGCCGACAGGAACAGGCGTCCCGATTCCGACTTGCCGGCGGCCACGCGCGCGGCGGGCAGCTCGATGCCGTGGTCGATCGAGTTGCGGACCAGGTGCGTGAGCGGGTCGACGATGCGCTCGATCAGGCCCTTGTCCAGCTCCGTCGCGGCGCCGTTCGTGATGAAATCGACCTTTTTACCCAGCTTGCCGGCCAGGTCGCGCACCATGCGCGGGAAGCGCGAGAACACGAAGTCCATCGGCATCATGCGGATCGACATGACGGCTTCCTGCAGGTCGCGCGTATTGCGCGTCAGCTGCGACACGGACGCCAGCAGGCGCTGGTGCACCATCGGATCGAGGCCGGAGCTGCGCTGCTCGATCATGGCCTGCGTGATCACCAGTTCGCCGACGAGGTTGATCAGCTGGTCGACTTTTTCGATCGACACGCGGATCGACGACGATTCGGAACCCTGCGCATGGCTGCCTTCGGTCGCCTTCTTGGCGGCCTTCTTTTCCGCCGCCACTTCCGTGATCTCGAGCGGTTCCGGCCGCGCGGGCGCCGGCGGTGGCGCTTCAAGCACGATGCCGGCTTCGCGGCGGATCTGCTCGATCGGCTGGAAGAAGCCGTAGCCCAGTTCGTCCTCCGACGCGGCCGAGGGGGCGGCGTCGGCCGGATCGGCCGGGTCGAAGAAACCGTAGCCCTGCTCTTCCTCGATGCGGGCGCGTTCCGCCGCTTCGCGGGCCCGCTGCTCGGGCGTGAGCGGGGGCGCCTCGAAGATCTTGAGGTCGCTCGGGTCGAGCACGAACGAGCAGATGGCGACGATGTCGTCCAGGCCCTCGTGCGTCATGATGATCAGTGCCGTGCGTCCCGCCGCGAGCGGCACGACGGACACGCGGCCCAGGAGGCCGAGTTCGTCGACGAGCGCGTCGACGTCGCGCTTGGCGAGGTCGGGCAGCTCGATCTTGTAGCGGTGCGCGCCTTCGCTCACCTGCTGCTTCTGTTCGGCATGCAGGAACGATGGCACGGTCGGCTGGTGCGTCGGTACGATCACGCCTTCGGACAGCTCGTGCAGCATCATGCGCACGTTGGCGACCGCTTCCTGGTCGACGTCCGCGCCGTTGCGGTGGCCGTCGAGCTGCATCTTGAGGATGTCCTTGGCGGCCAGGAAAGCGTCCACGTGCTGTGCCGTCAACGCCATCTCGCCCTTGCGGATGCGATCCAGCAAGGACTCGAGGACGTGCGTCACCTCGCTCATGTCGTTCAGGCCGAAGGTCGATGCCCCGCCCTTGATCGAATGGGCGGTGCGGAAGATCGCGTTCAGGTCTTCCGGGTCCGGCGAATCGATATCGACGGCCAGCAGCAGACGCTCCTTTTCGGCGAGCAGCTCTTCCGCCTCGTCGAAAAAGACCTTGTAAAACTGGCTGATGTCGATGGTCATGTCAAATATCCGTCTGGTACGAACGGCACGGGGCCCGTGGGGCCGCTCAGCCGATGACTTTCTTGACCACCTCGATCAGGCGCTGCGGGTCGAACGGCTTGACCAGCCAGCCGTTGGCGCCGGCCGCGCGGCCCTTCGTCTTCATGTCTTCCGACGACTCGGTCGTGAGCATGAGGATCGGCGTCTTCTGGTAGCCCGGCAGGCCGCGCAGCGATTTGATCAGGGTGAGCCCGTCCATCTTGGGCATGTTCTGGTCGGTCAGGACCAGATCGACGGTCTGCTGCTTCGCCTTTTCCAGGCCATCCTGTCCGTCGACGGCTTCCACCACCTGGTAGCCCGCGGCCTTCAGGCTGAAAGCCACCATCTGGCGCAGGGAACTGGAATCGTCGACTGCGAGAATAGTTTTTGCCATCTTTTTGCTCCTGCTGTTTTACTGTCTACCGGTCTGTCCGGACGATGATATGGGTAAGTTCGCGGCGTCAGAACAACTCGACGTCACCGCTTTCAAGATGTCTCTGCTCCACCGACTTGCGCAACATGCTGCGCAGCTCCAGCGACTGGATCGCCAGCGCCATGCTGACCTTGCCCAGGCGCTCAACGATCTCCTCGCCGTCGCTCTCGGGCAGGATGTCGTCGCCATGCTCGGACAGCGTGGTCAGGAAATCGCGCAGGCCCATCACGCGGCGCAGCGTGCGGTCGAGCAGCTGGCTCGTCATGTCCTGGAACTGCATGCTCGTCACCGCCGCGTTCACGTGGCCGGCGATCTCGCCCGACATCGCGGTCAGACGGGCGCTTTCCTCGGCGGTCGGCGCCTGGCCGGCCAGCAGACGGTTGATCGCCTCCTGGCGCGCGTCGACCACGTGGTGGATCGCCATGAAGCTGCTCGTCAGCTTCTCGACGGCTTCCTCCAGCAACAGCGTCGTCTGCACGAGGTCGGTCTCGACTTCGGACAGGTGACGCCGGCCATGGTCGGACACGCCCGACAAGAGGCGCTTGACGTGTGACCCGAGAATCTTTTTTCTTGTCGTCATAAACTCCTCCAGAATCCCGCCCGTTACTTTTTCCCTGCCGGCGCCGCCGGCTGCGGCGCCAACCCGCCACCCGTCGCCTCGGCCACCGCCTTCACCGCCGCATCCGTCGAATCGCCCGGCACGTCCAGCGGCGTGCCGTCATGCAGCACGGCGTCCTCGGTACGCTTGTTCATGACGAGGATGCTGATGCGGCGATTGATCGGGTTGAACGGGTCCTCGCGGTCCAGGTTGACGGCCGATCCGAGACCGACCACGCGCAGGATCTTCGCATTGGACATGCCGCCATGCACCAGTTCGCGGCGCGACGCGTTGGCGCGGTCGGCCGACAATTCCCAGTTCGTATAGCCCTCGGACGTCGAATACGGCGTCGAATCCGTGTGCCCCGACAGGCCGATGCGGTTCGGCACGTCGTTCAGCACGAGGCCCAGCACGTCGAGGATGTCGCGCGCGTACGGTTGCAGCTCGGCGCTCGCGGACGCGAACATCGGGCGGTTCTTTTCGTCGACGATCTGGATGCGCAGGCCTTCGCTCGTCACGTCGAGCAGCAGCTGGTTCTTGTACTTGCGCAGCAGCGGATTGGCGTCGATCGTCTGCTGGATGCGCTGGCGCAGCTGCTCGAGGCGTTCCGCCTCCTGTTTTTCCAGGGCCGCGCGCGCGGACTTGAGGTCCAGCGAACGATTGTTGCGTTCGATGTCGCCGTTCTTGACCTGGCCGTTGCGGCGCGTCAGGTCCTTGCCGCCGCCCTGCAGGATCGAATTGCTGCTGCCGGCGCCGGTGCCGCCCTGCATGGCGACCTTCAGCGGCGTCTTGAAATAGTTTGCGATGCCTTCCATGTCGCCCTTCGTCGTCGAGCCGAGCAGCCACATGAGCAGGAAGAACGCCATCATCGCCGTCACGAAGTCGGCATACGCGATCTTCCAGGCGCCGCCATGGTGCCCATGGCCGCCCTTCTTGACGCGCTTGACGATGATGGGCCGCTGGCCTTCGTCAGCCATGCCGCACTCCCGCGCCGATGTGGATCTGTCGCACCATGCTTACTTGCTCTTGGCCTTCTTGATGTGGTCCTCGAGTTCCGCGAAGGTCGGACGTTCGGTCGAGTACAGCACCTTGCGGCCGAATTCGACGGCCAGCGCGGGCGCATAACCGTTCAGGCTGGCGAGCAGCGTCACTTTCACGGTCTGGAACATCTTGGTCGATTCCTCAAGCTTCTGTTCGAGCAGCGTGGACAACGGGCCGACGAAGCCGTAGGCCAGCAAAATGCCGAGGAAGGTGCCGACCAGCGCGTGCGCGATCAGGATGCCCAGCTCGGCCGGCGGCAGGCCCACGGATTCCATCGTATGCACGACACCCATCACGGCCGCCACGATACCGAATGCGGGCATGCCGTCGCCCAGCTTGGCGATGCATTGCGCCGGGACCGCCCCCTCATGATGGTGGGTCTCGATCTCGTTGTCCATCAGGTTCTCGATCTGGAACGCGTCCATGTTGCCCGAAACCATCAAGCGCAGATAATCGGTGATGAATTCGACAATATGGTGGTCCGCCAGCACGGCCGGATACTTGGAAAACACGGGGCTCTGCTCGGGGGCCTCGATGTCGCCTTCGATCGACATCAAGCCTTCCTTCCTCACCTTCGACAGCACGTCGAACATCAACGACATCAGCTCCATGTACATCTCGCGGGTGTACCTGGATCCCTTGAACAGCGTCGGCAGCGCGGCAAGGGTCGCCTTGACGGCCTTGGGGTTGTTGCCGACGAAGAATGCACCGAGCGCCGCCCCGGCGATCATGACCAGTTCCAGCGGCTGCCATAGCGCCGCCAGATGACCGCCATTCATCGCGAAGCCGCCGAACACGGCAGCGAGGACTATAACGTAACCAACAATGACAAACACGGGACTCCCGATGCGTGATTCCGGGCAGGCCCGGTTCGGATCCAAATCGATGAATCCAAAGAGAAATATTTACGTAGGGAACTAGATTAGCTTGAGAATGGCCTACGGGCAAGTAGCAGCACCCCGGGAACCGTCAAAATTGCCAAAGATAGAGAATTTTCTTACTGTTAGTCGTCACAATGCGACGGTCGGGCATTCTTCCGGGAATATCGAATTCGTAACTTAACAGGATGGTACCCGGCTGCATTTCGCGCTCCGCCTTGCGCCACAGCCCGGCCATCGCGGCCGGCGACAGGTACGCGAACACGGCGTCATAGTGACCGAAATTCAACGTGTCGTAGTCGCCGCGCAGGAAGCGCACACGGCTGCCGGACAGGGCCGCGCGCAAGCGGCTGACGCACCACGGCAACGGCGCCAGTTCGATGCCGTCCACCCGGCAATCCGGCCGGCGCCGCGCCAGGTCGAGCACGAGACCGCCCAGGCCGCTGCCCACGTCGACGATGGCGAGCGGCCGATCGTCCGGCAGCGCGCCTGCGACGGCATCCCAGGCGTCCCGCCCGGACGGGTAGTACGGCACCTGGGTGCGGAACGTGGACCAGTACACGAGCAGGAACAGCAGGAACAATCCGAGAAAGAGGCTGGGCGGCAGGTCGAACCCGCGCGCGAGCAGCACGCCCGACGGAAACACGAGTTCGATGCCGCGCCACCAGACGGCGAGCCCGAGCCACCAGGCCAGGAGCGCGGCCAGGCCGCCCTGGATCAGCGCGACGCCCTCCCAGGACATGGGCACGCCGCTGCGCGCCAGCAGCCAGACGGTCATCAGCGTGAGCGGAAAGGCGCCGGCCTGGGCCAGCAGCGCGCGCACGGACGGGGGAGCAAACATGCGACGCGGGGCAGGCCGATTCATGGCCTGCCCCGCGGGGAGAGAATGAGGATCACGTGGAGGGAGGAACTGCTCAGGCGTCGGCGAGCGCGGCGTCCTTGGCCTTGCGGGTCTTGCCGGCGCGCGAAGGCATATGGCACAGGCCGCACTGATAATCGTTGTTCAGGTCGAGGGCATTGACGACGTACTTGCCCTGGCATTTGCCGCACGGCGCCAGCACGAGCATATTGCCCTGGAAGAAGCGCACAAGGGTCCAGGCGCGGGTCAGCGACAGCAGCGGCTCTTCGCCGGGCGCCGGCGGCATCTGCTCCAGGTACAGTTTATAGGCCTTCATCACGGCCTGGATGCCCGTGGCGCCGGCATATTCGACCAGGAATTTATAGATGTTGATGTACAGCGAAGCGTGGATGTTCGGTTGCCAGGTCAGGAACCAATCGGTCGAGAACGGCAGCATGCCTTTCGGCGGCGACACGCCCTTGAGTTCCTTGTACAGCTTGATCAGGCGCTCGCGCGACAGGGAGACTTCGTTTTCCAGCAGCTGGAGGCGGGCACCGAGCTGGATCAGTTCGATGGCCAGCTGGATTTCCTGGGCTTCCGAAACGACGCTTTTCTTGGTCATGCTGTTCTCCGCTCAGGCGATTTCTTCGGCCGGCTGGCCGGCCATCAGGATCGCGGCGTGCGACTGGGCCAGGGCGCGGTCCTTGCTGTGGCTCGTCAGCATGCCGAGGATCGCGGCGTCGTCGAAGCGGAAGCGGGCCAGCATCATGTTGCCGCCGGCGAGTTTCAGGATCTGGGCGTTGCTCATGCCTTCGATCAGGTCGGCGATGTCGGCCGAGATGCCGAGACGGAAAATTGCGGTGACCTTGTCTGCGCGGATCATCTGCTGTGCCAGCATCAGGTAGCTCAGGTTCGCATCACGAATTTCAGCCATCATGTCGTTCGCAGTCATTTCCATCTCTCCGTGTGATCGTATCTGTGAGGCGTTGTGTGTTGCCGTTGAGATAGATTCTGACTGTGAGGAAACTTTTAGTGTATTGGAGAGTGTCTGTATTTTTCGTCCGGCAAAGACGAAGACGACCCGTAGGAGTTTGTCTGACAAACCCTGCCGAATCGCGGTGACGCCCCTATGAAAACAGGGGGTAGGATGATGTGAAGCCAGGGCGGTTTTCTGCCCTTGGGTGAAGCCGGCGACGTACTACTGTGTTGGTTTACGTCAACAGTTTCGGGAACTTTAGGGTTTCTCAAAAAAATATTTTTGTCCCTCAAGCATCCCTTCTGACTCGTTATCGGACGGTTTTTGGCGAACTTTAGGGTTTCGACAAAATTTTTTTTCAAGACCCGATCCCGGACATCTGGATGGGTTATCGGACGGCTTTTGGAGAACTTTAGGGTTCCGGCGAAAAATTTTTGAAAATTTTTTGGGTCGGCGCAGTTCGATGCAACTCTTGCTACACTTTCCGCTCCTTTACCCTTCAGGAAACCCACATGCCCGCTCCAACCCTCTGGGACATCAGCCCGACGATCTCGGCTGCGATCCCGGCCTGGCCCGGCGCCACCCCGCCAGATGCCAGCCCCGCCAAGGTGACCGCATGAAGACTGCCGCCTACGACATCACCGGCGCCGCCACGCGCGCCGCCTGCCTCGCGCTGGACGCGCTCGATCCGCTCGCCCCGCTGCGCGACCGCTTCGACCTGCCCGACGGCGTCATCTACCTGGACGGCAATTCGCTGGGCGCCCGCCCCCGCGCCGCGCTCGAGCGCGCGCGCGACGTCGTCGCCCAGGAATGGGGACACGGGCTGATCCGCAGCTGGAACACGGCCGGCTGGTTCGCGCTACCCGGCCGGCTGGGCGACCGTCTCGCGCCCCTGATCGGCGCCGGGGCCGGTGAAGTCGTCGTCACGGACACGACGTCGCTGAACCTGTTCAAGGCGCTGGCAGCCGCGCTGGCGATCCAGGCCGAGCGCGACCCGGCCCGCAAGACCATCGTCACGGAACGCAGCAACTTCCCCACCGATATCTACATGGCGGACGGTCTCGCGCGCTGGCTGGACCGCGGCTACCGGATCCATCTCGTCGACGCGCACGAGGAGCTCGACGCCGCCGTCGACGACGGCTGCGCCGTGCTGATGCTCACGCACGTGAACTACCGCACCGGCCGCCAGCACGACATGGCGGCGCTCACCGCCCGCGCACACGCGCGCGGCGCCCTGGCCGTGTGGGATCTCGCCCACTCCGCCGGCGCCGTCCCGGTCGACCTGAACGGCGCCGAGGCCGACTTCGCCGTCGGCTGCACCTATAAATACCTGAACGGCGGCCCGGGCGCCCCGGCCTTCATCTGGGTGCCGCGGCGCCACCAGGACGCGTTCCGCCATCCGCTCACGGGCTGGTGGAGCCACGCGGCGCCGTTCGCGATGGCGCACGGGTTCGAAGCCGCGGAGGGCATCGGCCGCGCGCTGTGCGGCACGCAGCCGGTCGTGTCGCTGGCGCTCGTCGAATGCGGGCTGGAGCTCTTCGAGGCCACGAGCATGGCCGCCCTGCGCGCCAAGTCGCTCGCGCTCACCGACCTGTTCATCGCGCTGGTGGAAACCCGTTGCGCCGCGCACCCGCTGGGCCTCGTCACGCCGCGCGCGCATGCGCAGCGCGGGAGCCAGGTGAGCTTCACGCACCCGCACGGCTATGCGGTGATGCAGGCGCTGATCGCGCGCGGCGTCATCGGCGACTACCGCGAGCCGGCAATCATGCGCTTCGGCTTCACGCCGCTGTACACGCGCTTCGCCGACGTGTGGGACGCCGTCGAGACCCTGCGCGACATCCTCGACGCCGGCGCGTACGACACCCGCGCCGCCAAGAGCGCCGTGACCTGAGGAGGCGACATGGACGAGCACAACAACGACCAAGCGTGGCACGGCGCGCAGATGGATTTCAGCCGCAGCATGAGCTACGGCGACTACCTGGGCCTGGACCAGATCCTGTCGGCCCAGCATCCGCTGTCGCCGAACCACAACGAGATGCTGTTCATCATCCAGCACCAGACGAGCGAATTGTGGATCAAGCTGATGCTGCACGAACTGCAGGCCGTGCGCACCCACATCCGCGCCGACGACCTGCCGCCCGCCTTTAAAATGCTGGCGCGGGTGGCGCGCATCATGGACCAGCTGGTGCACGCCTGGGACGTGCTGGCCACCATGACGCCGCCGGAATACAGCGCGATCCGCCCGTACCTCGCGTCGTCGTCCGGCTTCCAGTCGTTCCAGTACCGCGAACTGGAATTCATCCTCGGGAACAAGAACGCCGCCATGCTCGCCGTGCACCAGACGTCGCCCGAGCACCACGCGCTGCTCGAACGCGAACTGCACGCCCCGTCGATCTACGACGAAGCCGTGCGCCTGCTGGCGCGCTCCGGGCTGGCCATCGCGCAGGACCGCCTGGATGCCGATCCGACGCGGCCGACCGTCCACGACGATTCCGTCATGGCCGCGTGGCTCGAGGTCTACCGCGACCCCGAGCACCACTGGGCCCTGTACGAGCTGGCCGAGAAGCTGGTCGACCTGGAGACGTCCTTCCGCTTCTGGCGCTTCCGCCACGTGTCGACGGTGGAGCGCATCATCGGCTTCAAGACCGGAACCGGCGGCACGGCGGGCGTGAGCTATCTGCGCAAGATGCTGGACGTCGTGCTGTTCCCGGAGCTGTTCGCGCTGCGCACGGCGCTGTAGCGCGGCGGCGCCGGGTCAGGTCCGCCTGCGCCGCATGGCCGCGCCCACCAGCGCCAGCCCCGCGGCCAGCATCGCCGCGGCATTGGGCTCGGGCACCGGCGCCAGCGGATCGAGCCGCACGGCATAGCAGGCGCCGGCCAGGCAGGCCGTGCCGGCGATCTGCTGGGCATCGTTGATCGCGTGCGCATCGACGACGGTCCAGCCGGACGTTGGGTCGATCAGCATGTTCAACGCGACCATCGCGCCATCCTCGTACAGGAAGCCCAGCCCGCCTGGCACGGTGCCGGACGAGCGCCCGACGACCTGGCTCAGGTTGTTGACGTCGAAAGCCTCCGCATAGCTGTCGTCGGGTAACAGCGTGCCGAGGTCGTGCATCACGCCATGCGAATACAGGAACGGATGATCGATCCTGAACGTCGAGGTGGACGTGATGCCGGCCACTTCGCCCAGGTCGTTGATGCCGAACGCCTCGCTGTACTGGCCGCCCAGCGTGCCGAGGTCGGTCAGCGTGCCGTCGCAGCAGCGCACGAACGCGTGGAACGGCGGTTCCGGCGGCGTGAACTCGCCGGCGCTGGAGCCGCCGGCGATCACGCCCTTGTCGTTGATCGCATTGGCATTGCTGTAGAACTCGCCCGACGACGGCAGCGTGCCCAGGTTCTGCATGGTCCCGCCCGCGTACAGGAACGCGCGCGGGCCCGCCGCCCCGGTATCCGCAATACCGACGATGCGGCCCGCGTTGTCGATGGCCGCCGCATGGCCGGTCGCTCCGCCCAGCGTGCCGAGATCGGACATCGTCCCGCCCGCATAGCTGAACGGCCGCTGGAAGCCGGAGACGTTCTGGGCGCCGCCGACGACCTGCCCGGCATCGTTGATGCCCCAGGCGATGCTGGTGTCGCCGCCGAGCGTGCCCAGGTCCAGCGTGGAAACATTGTTGTACAGGAAGGCGTGCTGGTCGGTGCCGGCCGTGAGGTAACCGACCACCTGTCCGGACGCGTTGATGCCATAGCCGGCACTGTCCGCCGAGCCGACGACGGTGACGCCATAGCGCGGGTCGGCCTGCGCATGCAGGGCGACGCAGCAGGCCGCCAGCGCGAGCGGGCGCCCGAGTGAACGTGGACGAAACATGGTCTCTCCTTGAGTTGATGGTGCCGAAGTGCCGGTCGGCCGACCTCCGCTCAAGGATAACGATGCGGCATGCATGACCACTGAGCCGCATCAGCGGTACGCCACTTGTCCACGAACACGCAGGCGGACAGTCGAAGCAACGTACAATGCACGACATATCGTCCTGAACGGAGCCGACATGAAGTGCGACATCCTGACCCTGGCCGGCCTGTGGAACTCCGGCCCGCAGCACTGGCAGACCCATTGGGAAAGAAAACACGCGTGCTGGACGCGCGTGCCGCACCGCGACTGGAACGATCCGGACCGGGACGAATGGGTGGCCGAACTGGACGCCGCCATCGCCGACTGCGAGGGGCGGCCGATCCTCGTCGCGCACAGTCTCGCGTGCATGCTGGTGGCGCAGTGGGCCCAATCCGGCTCGGCGTTGAAGGTGGCCGGCGCCTTCCTTGTCGCCCCGAGCGACGTCGAGGCGCCGTCCTACCCCATCGACGCCAACGGCTTCAAACCCATCCCGCTCGCGCCGCTGCCGTTCCCGTCGCTCGTCGTCGCCAGCAGCAACGACGAATACGTGGCCATCGACCGCGCGCGCGCCTTCGCACGGGCATGGGGCAGCAAGCTGGTGGAGATCGGGCCGGCGGGCCACGTCAACGGCGGCAGCGGCTACGGCCCGTGGCCCGAGGGCGAGACGCTGCTCGAAGCGTTCTGCCGCGACCTGAACCCCTGACCGCCCGGGCGGCACCATTGAGCCCGCCCCGGGCCCGCGCGCTCGACGCGCGCTTTTCCCTCTATCTCGACCTCGCGCGCGCCTGCGCCGCGCTGGCCGTCGTGGTGGCGCACTTCGGCTACTTCCGCATCTTCGACGACGCCCAGATCGCCCGCATTCCCGATTTCGGACGCGAGGCCGTGATCGCGTTCTTCGTGCTGTCCGGCTTCGTGATCGCCTACAGCGCGGAACACAAGAACCTCACGGCGCAGAGCTATGTGACGGCCCGCGCGGCGCGGCTGTTTTCCGTCGTCCTGCCCGTGCTCGCGCTCTCGTTCATCCTGGCCACGTGCGTGCACGACCTGTTGCGCCTGCCGGTCGAAGACGGCTACGAACTGCGCCGCCCCTGGCTGTACGTCCCCTTCCACCTGGCCTTCCTGGGCGACGTGTGGCACTTCGTCGAGCGTCCGCCCTGGCTGATCCCGTACTGGTCGCTCGATTACGAAGCCTGGTACTACGTGCTGTTCGGCGTCTTCCACTTTCTCCCCGGCCGCCGGCGCTGGCTCGCGGCCGGCGCCGTGCTCGCCTTCGTCGGCCCGCGGCTGTGGCTGCTGCTGCCCGTGTGGCTGTCCGGCGTCGCGCTGTACCGCTGGCAGTCGCGCCTCGCATTCGGCCCGGGCATCGCGCGCGCGGGGTGGCTGCTCTCCGTCGTCCTCGTCGGCCTGTGGGGCTGGCTCGATCCGGAACCGTATCTGCGCGGCGTCGCGCAGGGCCTGTGGCCGTTCGCCGGCATCCGCATGGGCAGCGCCGACCGCGTGCTGGCCGATTATGCCGTCATGGTGCTCGTGCTGCTGAACTTCGCCTGCGCGCGCCAGGCCGGGTTCGACGTCCTGCTGCGCCTGGCCCGGCCGATCCGCTTCGTGGCCGGGCACACGTTCACGCTGTACCTGTCGCACGGGATCGTGATCGGGCTGTGGCAGTCGGTGCTGCCGATCGAACGCGGGGCGGCGTACGAGATCGCCGCGATCGGCACCGCGATCGCCCTCACGGCGCTGGCGCTGAATCCGCTCACGGAGGCGTTGCAGCGGGTGCTGAGGCGAGTGTTCGATGCCGGGCTGGCGCTAGGGGCGCGGGGGCTGAACCTGCGGGCTTGAACGCGACCTGGCGACGCCGGCGCTGCTGTTGCAAGCTGCGGCCCAGTTCAGCCAGGCGGCTAGCGAGGAAGCAGGCCGAGCCGGACTTCCGCTCGGCCTACTCAAGCATGGATTTTGCCGAACTTACATCAAGCAGTCGGCAATGTCACGTTCACGCGAAATAAGCGCTCATACCACCGTAAAAGGCGCCCGCGATACTTCCCAGAGCCGAGCCTACCGGGCCGCCAAGCGCGCCACCGATCGCGGAACCGGTGGCGGCACCGGACGCTGCGCCATTGATCACATCGGTAGTGGAGCCGGTTGCACCAGCAATAGCCAACACCTCTTCGTTGTTTAATTCACGCATATTATTTCCTTCTTGAGATTTATAAGTGGGGTTTATCGCCGCCCGAAACGTCCTGGAATATTGCGAGATTTAAATCAAGCAGTCGATCATGACACGTTTACGCGAAATAAATCGCGGCAGCACACGTCATCGCGGCGCCCGCAGCGCCAAGCGCACCGCCGAAGACCGCTCCTCCAATGATGCCGATTACGCCTCCAGCGGCGCCGCCGAGCGCACCGCTGATTGCGCCACCCATTGCACCACCCACCATGGAGGCGCTGGAGCACTCGCCCGGCAGCTCGCCGCCTGCAACGGCCGTTACCTCTTCGATACTCAATTCATACATACGATTTCCTTTACGGTTTTCAAATAGGCTATATCGCCGCTATTACGGAACCCGAAATCAACTCTCGACCACCAGATTGATCGGCGATGTTTAATATAATAATTTTGCAAAGGAAAACTTGCAACAAAAAAAGATTCGCTGACGGATAAAAACCAGTCTCACTTTGACAGTCGAGCAAATACAAAAAAATGAAATAATTCGATAGTTTCATTATCGGATATTGCTCGCCAAAAATCCTGTTTTCGACGAACTCGACAAAATAGAATAACCTTCAGAGCCGATCAGAAAATCGGACTTCCAAAACAATCGGGGTTCTCGAGATAATAAAAACATGAAATGCAGACGGTCGCCCCCGGACGAAAGCCCGACCGCCGCACGTCACGGACGAGGCGAAGATACGGCTGCGGCGACACCATGAATTTCGTCATCCGCAACGGACAAGCACGTCCCGACGACGTTGCGCTTGCGATGCGAGCAACAAAAACCGTACACTAAGTCCAACCGCCGCCGTTCACCGGCCCACGCCATGCCAAAACCGTCCACGTCGTCCTGCGTTGAACGCGACGCTGGCGTGAAACCGCGATACGCATCATTCTCTTCTGGTCAAAACATGCCCCACCCAATACACGACGAAATTATCGAGTCAATTCTGGCTAAGGAAAAACGCAGCGCGCAAGCCATGGCGGTGCTCAACCGCCCAATCTCGGCAGTTCCGACGTTTGTCGTCACGATGCTGTTCGTGGGCCTGGGCTTGTATCTGCAAAGCGTCGAACGGTTCGAGGCACCGCTGTGGGCCAGGGTACTGCTTATTGCAGGCTTTGCTTGTTCGGTGGCAAATACGGTGGACCTATGGACGACGCGCCGACGGCTCGACGCGGTCATTGCTCTTCTACAGCAGCAGGCTAACGATAATCGAAAGATGGTCGATTAGAATCGTACGCCACGACATCCCATTGGTCGTGATGGCGCCCCCAAGGCGCAATGATTGCAAGACGGCGTTCGAAATGAAAAAGGGCCGGAATCTATCCTGGCCCTTTTTTCATTCCGACGAAGCGTTACCGCATCCTTATTTCGCCGCCGTCGCCAGCAGCATCTCGTTGAGACGCTTCACGAACGCCGCCGGATCCGTCAGGCTGCCGCCCTCGGCCAGCATGGCCTGGTCGAACAGGATGTGCGCCCAGTCGCCGAAGCGCGGGCCCGCGGCATCCTCGTATTTCAGGCGCGTGACGAGCGGGTGGTTCGGGTTGATCTCGAGGATCGGCTTCGATTCCGGCGCGTTCTGACCGGCGGCCTTGAGCATGCGCACGAGGTTCGCGGACAGCTCGTGCTCGTCCGCCACGAGGCAGGCGGGCGAATCGGTCAGGCGGAACGTGACGCGCACGTCCTTGGCCTTGTCCGCCAGCGCGCCCTTCATCTTCTCGACGAGGTCCTTGTACTGCGTTTCGGTCTCTTCGTGTTCCTTCTTCTCGGCCTCGTCCTCGAGCTTGCCCAGGTCCAGGCCGCCCTTGGCGACGGACACCAGTTCCTTGCCGTCGAAGTCGTTCAGGAACGACAGCATCCACTCGTCGACGCGGTCCGTCAGCAGCAGCACTTCGACGCCCTTCTTGCGGAAGATTTCCAGGTGCGGGCTGTTCTTGGCCGCGGTGTAATTGTCGGCCGTGACGTAGTAAATCTTGTCCTGGCCGTCCTTCATGCGGCCGATGTAGTCGGCGAACGACACGGCCTGGTCCGTCGTATCCGCGTGCGTCGACGCGAAGCGCAGCAGCTTGGCGATGCGCTCCTTGTTGGTCGCGTCTTCGCCGATGCCTTCCTTGAGCACCTGGCCGAATTCCTTCCAGAAGGTCGCGTACTTGTCCTTGCCTTCCTGCTCGTCGCTGTTCGCCATTTCCTCGAGCATGCCCAGCACGCGCTTGGTGGAACCTTCGCGGATCACGCGCACGTCGCGCGATTCCTGCAGGATCTCGCGCGACACGTTCAGCGGCAGGTCGTTCGAATCGATCACACCCTTCACGAAGCGCAGGTAGACGGGCATCAACTGCTCGGCGTCGTCCATGATGAAGACGCGTTTCACGTACAGCTTGATGCCGCCGCGCTTGTTGCGGTCCCACAGGTCGAACGGCGCGTGGCTCGGCACGTACAGCAGCTGGGTGTATTCGCTGCGGCCTTCGACGCGGTTGTGCGTGTAGGCGAGCGGCGGCTGGAAGTCGTGCGAGACGTGTTTGTAGAATTCCTCGTACTGCTCCGGCGTGATGTCGGACTTGCTGCGGGCCCACAGCGCGGACGCCTGGTTGACGGTCTCGAATTCGTCCTTGACGACGGTTTCCTTCTGTTCCTCGTCCCACTCTTCCTTCTTCATCACGATCGGCAGCGAGATGTGGTCGGAGTACTTGCGGATGATGGACTTCAGCTTCCACGACGACAGCAGCTCGTCCTCGCCTTCGCGCAGGTGCAGGGTGATGTCGGTGCCGCGGTTGGTCTTCTCGATCTGCTCGACGGTGTAATCGCCCTCGCCCGCCGATTCCCAACGGACGCCGTCAACTGCATCCGCGCCCGCGCGGCGGGTTTCGACGGTGACACGGTCGGCCACGATGAAGGCCGAATAGAAGCCCACGCCGAACTGGCCGATCAGCGCGGCGTCGGCCTGCTGGTCGCCCGACAATTTGCTGAAGAATTCCTTCGTGCCCGACTTGGCGATCGTGCCCAGGTGCGAAATCACCTCGTCGCGGCTCATGCCGATGCCGTTGTCGGAAATCGTGACCGTGCGGGCGGCCTTGTCGAACAGGACCTTGATCTTCAGCTCATGGTCGTTGCCGTACAGGCTGTCATTATTGATCGCCTCGAAGCGCAGCTTGTCGGCCGCGTCGGACGCGTTGGAAATCAGTTCACGCAGGAAAATCTCCTTGTTGGAGTACAAGGAGTGGATCATCAGTTGTAGCAGCTGTTTGACTTCTGCTTGGAACCCAAGGGTTTCTTTTTCGGCGACAGCCATCTTATTTCCTCGTTTAGATCAGGTTGGACAGACCGGTCCGATATTGGGATAGCGGAAAGGATTTCAAGAGATTTTTTTGCCGGATCGCACGTTCACCAAATCTTGATTCCAGGAAAAACTTATACATACACTAAGTTTCTCGACTTTTTGATCAAGTCGGCATACCGTGTCGATCCATCGAAATTTTTTTGGGCGGGCGTGTCGAAAACGTGGAAGCCCGATCGTCGTACGAATGGCAGCGCAAGCTGCAGACCATTCACCTGAACAGGAGATCATCATGACCCAACAAGTGCGTCCCATTCCCGAAGGCTTCCACACGATCACCCCGCACCTCGTCTGCAGCGGCGCGGCCGACGCGCTGACGTTCTACAAGCAGGCGTTCGGCGCCGTCGAAACGAGCCGCATGCCGGGCCCCGACGGCAAGATCATGCACGCGCAGATGCGCATCGGCGATTCGATCTTCATGCTCGCCGACGACTTTCCCGACTTCGGCTGCGTCGGCCCGCTGGCCCTCAAGAACACGCCCGTCTACCTCCATTTGTACGTGGAGGACGTCGACGCCGCCTTCGCCCGCGCCGTGGAAGCGGGCGCCAAGCAGGTGATGCCCGTGTCCGACATGTTCTGGGGCGACCGCTACGGCCAGCTCGAAGACCCGTTCGGCCACCGCTGGTCGATCGCCACCCACAAGCGCGACATGACGCCCGAGCAGATGCGGGAAGAGATGATGAAATCGATGGACCAGACGTGCGCGGGAGGCCAGCAATGAAATTCATGGTCATCGTCAAGGCCACCGCGGCCACGGAAGCCGGCGTCATGCCGAGCGAAAAACTGTTCGTCGACATGGGCAACTTCAACGAGGAACTCGTCAAGGCCGGCATCCTGCTGGCCGCAGACGGCCTGCAGCCCAGCAGCAAGGGCGCCCGCATCCGCTTCAACGGCGACCAGCGCACCGTCATCGACGGCCCGTTCGCGGAAACGAAGGAACTCATCGCCGGCTTCTGGATGATCGAAGTGAGGTCGAAGGAGGAAGCCATCGAGTGGTTCAAGCGCTGCCCGAATCCGCACGAGGGACAGGAGAGCGAGATCGAGATCCGCCAGCTGTTCGGCCCCGACGACTTCGGCTGCGACCTGCCCTCCGAAGTGCGCGCGCAGGAAGACCGCATGCGCGAACAACTCGCGATGCGCTGAAGGAGACGGCCATGCAGTTCATGCTCATCCGCACCGACAACGGCGACCGCGCCGCCGCAGCCGACCCGCGGGCCGTCCTGGACGACCTGCTGCGCCGCCTGCCGGCCGGCCAGGTCGCCGCCGACGGGCCCGGCGCCCCCGCGCTCGCGCTGGCATTCGCGCCCGACGCGGATGCGGTCCGCCTCAAGCTGTGGCCCGGCGGCGAAGCCGTGACGACGGGGCCGTTCCCGCGCGCCGAACGTCTGCCGGCCGGCTTCGCCGTGTTCGAGGCGCCGTCGCGCGCCGCCGCGCTGGCATGGCTGCAGGCCCACGCCGGCACCGACGCCGCGACGGTGGAATTGCGCGAGACGGGCTGCCCGGGCGGCTGCGCCGGCATTCCGCCCGGCGCGGCCGGCGACGACGCGTGCTACGCGATCCTGCTGCGCTCCGACGCCGGCACGGAGCGCGACGCGATTCCGCTGCAAGAAAAGCTCGACCGGCTGAACGCGTTCAACGCCGTCCACGCGGCGGCCGGCACGCTGCTGGCCGGCGACGGCCTCAAATCCACCGCGCGCGGCGCCCGCGTGCGCGTGGCGAACGGCGGCGCCAGCATCATCGACGGTCCGTTCGCGGAAGCGAAGGAATTGATCGCCGGCTTCTGGATGATCCGCGCGCCGTCGATCGCCGCGGCCCTCGACTGGGCGCGCACCTTGCCCTACCCGACGGGGCCCGAGGTCGAGGTCGAGATCCGGCCCGTGGCCCTGATCGCACCGCCCGGTGCGGCCGCGGGCGACGTGTCGGCCCGGCTGCGCGAGGACGCCAGCGTGCGCGCCGAACAGCTCGACGCCGCCCTGCGCGCCGAGCTGGCGCCGCAGCCGGCGTGGGACCGCCCATGACGGTCGGCGCCGACACCGGCAAGGTCGTCGAAGCCGTCTGGCGCATGGAGTCGGCGCGCATCGTCGGCGCGCTGACACGCATGCTGCGCGATCTCGGCCGGGCCGAGGAACTCGCGCAGGACGCGCTGCTGGAAGCGCTGGAGCGCTGGCCGGCGGACGGCGTGCCCGACCGCCCCGGCGCCTGGCTGATGCAGGTGGCCAAGCGGCGCGCCCTCGACCATCTGCGCCATCATGCCATGCACGCCAGCAAGGAAGGCGAACTCAGCTGGGAGATGGACAATGTGCTGGGCGACAGCGACAGCTTCCGCGATCCGGCCGAGCTGGCCGCGCTCACGCAGGAGGCGGCCGCGGAGATCGACGACGACGTGCTACGCCTGATCTTCGTGTGCTGCCACCCCGTGCTGTCGGCCGAGGCCCGCGCGGCGCTGGCGCTCAAGCTGCTGGGCGGCCTCGCCACCGGCGAGATCGCGCGCGCCTTCCTCGTGCCGGAAGCGACGGTGGCCCAGCGCATCGTGCGCGCCAAGCGCACGCTGGCGGAAGCGCGCGTACCGTTCGAAGTGCCGCATGACGAAGAACTCAAGCCGCGGCTCGCGTCCGTGCTGCAAGTCATCTACCTGATCTACAACGAAGGCTATTCCGCCAGCGCGGGCAACGAGTGGCTGCGGCCCACGCTGTGCCGCGAGGCGGTGCGCCTCGGTCGCGTGCTGGCGGAGCTGATGCCCGACGAAGGCGAGGTTCACGGCCTCGTCGCGCTGATGGAAATCCAGTCCTCGCGCGAGCGCGCCCGCACGGGGCCGGACGGCGCGCCGATCCTGCTGATGGACCAGGACCGTTCCCGCTGGGACCGGCTGCTGATCGGCCGCGGCCTGGCGGCGCTCGACCGCGCCGGCCGCCTTGGCGCGCTGGGACCGTATGCGCTGCAGGCCGCCATCGCCGCCTGCCACGCCCGCGCGGTCGCCAAGGACGACACGGACTGGGCCCGCATCGCCGCCCTGTACGACGCGCTGGCCCAGCTGATGCCCTCGCCCGTCGTCGAACTGAACCGCGCGGTGGCGCTGGGCATGGCCTATGGCCCGGCCGCCGGCCTCGCCCTGGCGGACGCGTTGCTGGACGTGCCCGCGCTGCGCAACTACCACCTGCTGCCCAGCGTGCGCGGCGATCTGCTGGCCAAGCTCGGGCGGCATACGGAAGCGAAGGCCGAGTTCGAACGGGCCGCCGGCCTCACGCAGAACGAGCGCGAGCGCGCGCTATTGCTGGAACGGGCGCGGTCGAGCACGCAGCTGGAGGGCCGGCAAGCTGCTGGATGAGACCCCGACTTGACGGAGTATGTGTGGAGAAAATCGATCTCAAGAAAGAACTCAAACACCTTTATCAACCGTCCGCGCGAGAGGTCGTGCAGGTCGACGTGCCCGCCTTCCGGTTCCTGATGATCGACGGCGCGGGCGATCCCAACACGTCGCCGCACTACGCGCGGGCCGTCGAGGCGCTGTTCTCCGTGTCCTATACGGCCAAGTTCATGGTCAAGAAGGGGCCGGCGGGCATCGACTACGCGGTGATGCCGCTCGAAGGCCTGTGGTGGTCGGACGACATGGCGTCGTTCGTCAACAACGACAGGACGAAGTGGCGGTGGACGATGATGATCCACCAGCCGGCGTGCGTGGACGACTCCGTGCTGCGCGACGCGCTGGCCGAGGTGAAGCGCAAGAAGGGCCTGGCCGCCGTCGACGAGCTCCGAATCGACACGTTCGCGGAAGGCTTGTGCGCCCAGACGCTGCACGTCGGGCCGTTCACGGCGGAAGGGCCGACGATCCAGCGCGTGCACGATTTCATCGAGACACGCGGATCCCTCACGGGCAAGCACCACGAAATCTACCTGAGCGACATCCGCCGTGCCGATCCGGGCCGGTGGAAAACGATCGTGCGCCAGCCGATGACCCGGACGTCAGGCTACTGAAGCTTCCATAAATCGATTTTCCCCGTCGCGTAATGGAAGTCGCTGAATACGGCGCGCGCGCCGTCGCCTTCCGGCGATTGCACGGAGAACCCTGTGCTCAGCCCTTCCGGCCCTTCGAGATTGAATTTGCGGACGATGGTCCATGCATGCCCGTCCGGCGATCCATAGAAGAAGATCCCGCGGCGATCCTTGGCCACTTTCAGCCAGGTGAACGTGCCGGTCACCGGATACGACGTCGCGTCGTCCGACACCCCGCGCGTGACCACGGAGATGATCGCCAGGCGGCCGTCGGTTTGCGCCTCGAGGCACAACTTGGCCCAGCGGGCGGCCGTGCCATACAAGGCGATACAACCGGCATCGTAGGTGGCGTGCGGGGTCACGGCGACCCGGGTACTGAAGCTGAAGTCGCGGTCCGCTTTGAACAGGAGGCGCGGCGACGAGTCGGGTCGATAATCGCCCTCGCCCGGCCATACGAACCAGTCGGTCTTCTTGCCGGCCGCGAGGGCGAAAGCGCCGTCCTCGCCCACCGACCAGTCGGCCGTCGCGTTGTGCCACACGAGCGGCGCGGGCAAGGCGGACAGGGTCGGCACGGCATGCGTGGCTTGTGCATGACCGGCCAACGGCGCCAGGCATGCCGCCAGCGCGAGCATGAATCTCGAGATACGCATCGATGCCTCCCTCCGTGAATGTGCGGCGGATGCTAGCACGCGCCGGGACGTGAACCACGGATCTGCGAAAAATCGTTCGGCCCTTGGCGATTTTCGCAACCTCCAAGTAAATAAACGCCGGACGCCGTCCCACGCATTGGCGCCCGGCCCGCGCCCTACCCGAGCTCCCGCTCCAGGAAGCGCCACGCCCCCGCGTCCTCCAGCGCCGCCACGTTCAATCGCAGCTTCGTGGACGGCAGCTGGGCCGGCGAGAACAGGCTGCCCGGCGCCAGCAGCAGGCCCTCGTCCATCGCGCGGGCCGCGAGCGCGTTGGTGTCGCGGCCGCAGTTGGCCCACGCGAACATGCCGGCCGTCGGCGCCGGATCCAGGGTCATGCCGAGCGACTCGATGCGGCGCAATACCTGCGGCCGGACGGCGTCCAGCCGGGCGCGGATCCGGTCCAGGTGCTTGCGGTACACGCCTTCCGAGAGGATCTTGTAGACGACCCGCTCGCCCAGGTCGCTCGTGCTCAAGGTGGCCAGCATCTTGCGGTCGGCCAGGCGCTGCACCGTCTCGCGCGACGCCGCGATGAAGCCGACGCGCAGGTTCGCCGCCAGCGACTTCGAAAAGCCGCCCAGGTAGATCACGCGCTGCAACTGGTCCAGCGCGGCCAGCCGGGTCGCGCTCTGGACGCCGCCCGGGTGCAGGTCGCAATAGATGTCGTCCTCGACGACCGTGATGTCATGGCGCTCCGCGATGCGCAGGATCTGGAAGGCTTTCGCGGCCGACAGCGACGTGGAGCTGGGGTTGTGCAGCACCGAATTGATGATGTACAGGCGCGGCTGATGCAAGGCCGCCAGCGCGTCCAGCTGGGCCAGGTCCGGGCCGTCGGCCTGGCGCCGGATGCCCACCACGTTCAAGCCCATCGCGGCGAACGAGCCGAACATCAGGAACCACGCCGGGTCGTCGACGAATACCGTGTCGCCGGGCCGGCAGAATTCGCGCGCGACGAGGTCGAGGCCTTGCGTCACGCCGAGCGTCGTCACGAATTGCTCGGGCGCGGCCGCGATTTCCAGCTCGGCCAGCTTGCGCTGCAATTGTTCGCGCAGGGGCGCATAGCCCTGCGGCCCGGCATAGTTGAGCAGCATGGTGCTGTTCTGGCGGCTGACGGCGCGCAGCGCATTGGCGACGCCGGCGCCGTCCAGCCAGGCCGTCGGCAGGACGCCGGACGCGCTCGACGGCTGCCCCGGCATCTGCCGGAACATGTGGCGGATCAGCCAGACGACGTCCAGCGCGCGCGATTCCAGCGCGGGATCGGCGTTGGCGTCGGCACGGCGCAATGCCGTGTTCAGCGGCGCGCGCTCGCGCACGAAGAAGCCGGCGCCGCGGCGCGATTCCAGGTAGCCCTGCGCGACGAGGCGGTCGTAACTGGCCACGACGGTGAACGGCGACACGCCGTGGGCCGCGGCGAAGCGGCGGATCGAGGGCATGCGCGCGCCCGCGCGCAGCTGCTTGTCGTCGATGCGCGCGGTCACCATCCGGACGATCTGGTCGGCCAGCGGTTCGCCGGAATCGCGCGACAGCAGGGTCGGCATGATTGTATCGGTCATTTCGCCATCACAGTGTGCAAAAGGATATCGCCAAGTGTATAGGGACTGTACTGCTCGTCCGGACTAGCATAACCCTGGCCAAGATTTGCTGCAACGACAACAGGAGAACCCATGCGTCCCACCACGCTCGTCCCAACCGCTCCGAACGCGTCCATCTCCACCGCTTCCGACGAGGCGCGCGGCATGCTGCTCGGCCTGGCCGGCGTCGCCATCTTCAGCCTGACCTTACCGTTCACGCGCCTGGCCGTGCGCGAGCTCGATCCGCTGTTCCTCACGCTGGGCCGCGCACTGGGCGCGGCCGTGCTGGCGGCGGCGTGGCTACGCATGCGCCGCGTCCCCTTGCCGGGACGCGCGGCGCTGTGGCCGCTGACCGTCGTGGCGCTAGGCTGCGTGCTGGGGTTTCCCTTGCTCAGTTCGATCGCGATGCGCAGCGTGCCCGCGTCGCATGGGGCCGTGCTGGGCGGCGTGCTGCCGCTCGCCACCGCGCTGTACGCGGCGCTGCGCGGCTTCGAGCGGCCGTCGCGCGGCTTCTGGGGCGTCGCGCTGCTGGGAACGAGCCTCGTCGTGACCTTCGCGCTCAGCCAGGGCGGCGGCGCGCTGCAACCGGCCGACCTGCTGATGTTCGGCGCCGTCGGTGCCGCGGCGGCGGGCTATGCGGAAGGCGGCCGCCTCGCGCGCACGCTCGGCGGCCAGGAGACGATCTGCTGGGCCCTCGTGCTGGCGGCCGTCCCCGCCGCGGTCCTGCTCGCGACGCTCGAACACGACCAGTTCGGCCGCCTGGGCGCCGTCGGCGCCGCCACCTGGCTTGGATTCGGGTACGTCACGGCGTTCTCGATGTTCATCGGCTTCTTTTTCTGGTATCGCGGCCTGGCATTGGGCGGCGTGGCCCGCGTGGGACAGGTGCAGCTGCTGCAACCGTTCCTGTCGCTGGCCGGGGCGGCCATGCTGCTGGGCGAGGCGCTCACGGCGGCCAACGTCGGCTTCGCGCTGGCCGTGATCGCGACCGTGGCGCTGGGCCGGCGCATGCAGGTGAGGCGATAATGGGTATGCGCAACGCGATGGGCACGCCTGCCTGCAAGTCGTACAATAGCGGCTTTCTTTTCACACAACCCTGGGGTATCCATGTCCGTCTACGACAAACTCAAAGCACTGAACATCACCCTCGCCGCGCCGGCGACGCCGGCCGCAGCCTACGTCATGTACGCGCAGACCGGCAACCTGGTCTTCCTGTCCGGCCACATTTCGAAAAATGCGGACGGCTCGGTGAATGCCGGCCTGCTGGGCCGCGACAAGACGACGGAACAGGGCAAGGCGGCGGCGCGCGCCGTGGCCGTCGACCTGATCGGCACGCTGCAGGCGGCCGTCGGCGGCGACCTGAACCGCGTGAAGCGCATCGTCAAGGTGATGAGCCTGGTCGCGTCGACGCCGGACTACACGGAACAGCACCTCGTCACGAACGGCTGCTCGGAACTGCTGGGCGAAGTGTTCGGCGACGCCGGCAAGCACGCGCGCTCGGCGTTCGGCGTGTCGTCGCTGCCCCTGGGTGCCTGTGTCGAAATCGAGTTGATCGCCGAAGTGGCGTAAGCTATTGTTCGGCAGCGACATTTTCAGCAGTAAATTAACCGGAGCATGCCCACCAGGTGTGCTCCTTGAGAGAGCAGCCTATCCGGCGTGCCTTATAATGGCCGACGCACCAACGTGGCCCTTCCTGTGAGACCAGTATGAAAATCGAAAATCCCAATCCCATCCAGTGGCAGTTCTCGGAGCGTGCCCAGCAGCTGCAAAGCTCGGCGATCCGCGAGATCCTCAAGATCACCCAGCGTCCGGAAATCATTTCCTTCGCCGGCGGCCTGCCCTCGCCCGCCACGTTCCCGGTCGAACGCATGAAGGCCGCCTTCGACAAGGTGCTCAGCGAAAACGGCAAGCAGGCCCTGCAATACGGCCCGACGGACGGCTACGCGCCGCTGCGCGAATGGGTGGCGAACTACCTGTCCACGGAAGGCAGCCGGATCCTGCCGGAGCAGATCCTGATGGTGTCCGGCTCGCAACAGGCCCTCGACCTGCTCGGTAAAGTCCTGATCGACGAAGGTTCGCGCGTGCTGGTGGAAACCCCCAGCTACCTCGGCGCGCTGCAAGCCTTCTCGGTGTACCGTCCGGAGTTCCGGTCGGTCGAAACGGACGACCACGGCCTGGTGCCGGCGTCGATCGAGCCGCTGGCCAAGGGTGCCCGCCTGTTGTACTCGCTGCCGAACTTCCAGAACCCGACGGGCCGCTCGCTGTCCATCGAGCGCCGCCGCGAGCTGGTCGAAACCTGTTCCCGCCTGGGCCTGCCGCTGATCGAGGACGATCCTTACGGCGCGCTGTCGTACAAGGGCGAGCCGATGCCGCGCATGCTGTCGATGAATCCGGACGGCGTGGTCTACATGGGGTCGTTCTCGAAAGTGCTGACGCCGGGCATCCGCCTGGGCTACGTCGTCGCCCCGCTGCCGCTCGTGCGCCGCCTCGAGCTGGCCAAGCAGGCCGCCGACCTGCACACGGCCACGCTGACGCAGATGGTCGTGCACGAAGTCATCAAGGACGGCTTCCTGGACGAGCACATCCCGACCATCCGCAACCTGTACGCCAACCAGTGCCAGGTCATGCTGGACGCGATGGCCGAGCAGTTCCCCGAAGGCGTCACCTGGACCCGTCCGGAAGGCGGCATGTTCATCTGGGTCACGCTGCCGAAGCACATCGACGCGATGAAACTGCTCGACCAGGCGATCGCCGCCCGCGTCGCCTTCGTCCCGGGTGGTCCGTTCTACGCCAACGAGCCGGAAACGAACACGCTGCGCCTGTCGTTCGTGACGGTGCCGCCGGAGCGCATCCGCGAAGGCATCGCCACCCTCGGCAAGCTGATCAAAGACCAGCTGTAATCCCCCGCGCGACCCGGCGGCGCGCACGTGCCGCCGGGCATCAACAATTGTTTAACAAGCCAAACAATTATCAGTTGCGTAATAGTTACATATTTTTCCACTTGTAAAAGAAACTATTGCCCAAGGTCACTCTGCGGGGTGTATGATTTTGCACGCAATCTAACCGTGCACTTCCCGCAAAGCACCGTATGACCAACCCAGCGACCGCGCCGCTTGCCGACCCGCGCAAGCCCGCTATCCTCATTGTCGACGACGCCCCCGACAACCTCGGCGTGCTGCGTGCGATGATGCTGCGTCAAGGCTATCAAACGTTCGTGGCCACCTCCGGCGACCGCGCGCTCGACATCGCCCTGCGCGTGAAACCCGACCTGATCCTGCTCGACGTCGTCATGCCCGGCATCGACGGCCTGGAGACGTGCCGCCGCCTCAAGGCGCACCCGGCCACGACGCGCATCCCCGTGATCTTCATGAGCGCGCGCGGCGACACGGAGGACATCGTGGCCGGCTTCGACACCGGCGCCGCCGACTACATCCCGAAGCCGCTGCGCCTGGAAGAAGTGTGCGCCCGCGTGCGCGCCCAGCTGCGCCTGCGCAGCACGGCGGACACGCAGTCGGAACAGGCCGACCGCCTGCGCATGATCGTCAACAGCATGGACCAGGGCCTGTTGATCGTCGAAGGCTGCGGCCGCGTGCAGTACGCCAACCCGGCCTGCGACCGCTACCTGGGGTATGCGCCCGAGGAGCTGGTCGGGCGGTCGCTGAAGGAATTGCTGAGCTGCGAAGAGCCCGGCTGCTGCGAGGCCCTGGACGCGATGAACTACGGCACGCGCGAGGTGAAAATCCGCCACCGCGACGGCGGCCTGCGCGCGATGGACCTGACGATGACGCCGATGCACGCGGCCGACGGCCTGTTCGTCGCGCTGCTGCACGACATCACGCACCACAAGCAGTCCGAGGACGCGCTGCAGCGGGCCGCGATGCTCGACCCGCTGACGAAGATCGCCAACCGCCGCCACTTCGACGCCTTCCTGGACAAGGAATGGCAGCGCGCGATCCGCAACGCCCAGCCGCTGTCGCTGGTGGTGCTGGACGTCGACCACTTCAAGCTGTACAACGACACGCTGGGCCACGCCGCCGGCGACGTGTGCCTGCAAAAGGTCGCGCAGGCGCTGCAGGATCACGCCGCGCGCCCGACCGACCTCGCGGCCCGCTACGGCGGCGAGGAATTCGTGCTGCTGTTCGCGGAAACGCCGGCGGAAAACGCGGCGCGCCTGGCGGAGATGATCCGCGCCGCCGTCCTGGCGCTGGAAATCCCGAACCCGCGCTCGACGACGTCGGCCTGGCTCACCGTGTCCGTGGGCGTGGCGACGATCGTGCCGACGCAGCTGGACGCGATCGACAACCTGTTCGTGTGCGCGGACCGCGCCATGTATGCCGCCAAGGCCGGCGGGCGCAACCGGGTGGAAGCGACCATCGTCGGGGCGGCCTGGGATGTGGTGCAGGACGCGGCGTTGTATTGAGGGCGGCGGCGCTGGCGGAACGTCCGGGAACGGCTTCTACTCAGGACCTGGCGTTCGTGATGATTTGTGACGCGCCGGCTTTAGCGAGCGCCACTTCAAACGGGCGTCGATCCGAGTAAATTCGTATGAGGTTTCCGGTCTAAGAAAGATGCTGCGCAATGGCTGCCGCCAAATTGATGAGCTTGGTCCCGGTCAGCGCGCTGACTCGTGTACGGTTCAACTCTCTCACGGCGTTGTGAACTCCTCCATTCCGATGACCTGACCATGCGGTCCGAGCAGTGTCCTTCTCCACGGGCCAGCGAATGCATATCTTGCAGCGATTTTAGAAACGTAAGAGACGACTTCGGTTGAAGTTGGCCACTCAAGGCATGGTATGGTTTGCTCGCCGAAAAATTTTTGAGTCTCGGAAAGAATTTCAGCGGTGACTATAACCGTCGGTTCAAGACGATTTGTCCAACTCCATTTTTGCCCTCCCGAGATTGTTAAGAACTTCCAGTGCGTCGTCGAAACAGTCGCCGGTTTTGTCGTTTGAGACACTCTGCGTCGGGAGTCGGTGGTCTAAATTATGTCATCACACCTGGAGCTTGCAACCGCAGGTTTTCCTGCTCGCCGTCTTGACCTGCCGCCCAGGCTCAAGCCTCCTAGCCACGCCCCGCTACGAGCTCGACTAGCGATAACGCTTTTTATCAAGAGTAGAAGTGCCGATAGGCTCGTCAACAACAATCGACCTTGGTTGATTTAGATCACTTATTTAAAAAAAACTTCTTGTTTATACTATTCATGTTGTTTAAACAAACTCATCAAACAAAACAAGGATCGTAAATGGACAAGCGTCATGACGAGTTGCTGACTTCCCGTCTGGAAGAAATCATAACCAAAGGGTGTACTTATATCTCCTGGAATGAACTCTACCTTTGGTATGGCGTTCGAAAACTTGCGGCGCGCTCGTATCGCGACCTTTCAACACGCTGGGATGAGCTTGCCACCTCTTTCGATTTGACCAACCTTGGGAAACTCGTTTTCGTTCAAAGTCCATGGAGCAATAACAGCGGGGGCATCTACCTTTTCGCCAAGGAGATGGCTCAAGCGGTCAATGATTATGATGGTTAAAAAAGCGGCCTAGCCGCTTTTTTATTTGGCAGTGCTTCGCCATGTGAGCTGCTTCCCTCCTATTCAGGAACGGCGACGCGCAGCCAAAATGTCCTGGATCTGTTCTTTTGAATAAGGGTAGTGCGGCGACCCTAACGCTTTCCAGCGCGCGATCATGCGACGGTAGACATCGGCAGTGGGTATGTGCGAATTTATTGCCGATTTGCCAAGGACAGACGTGAACTGGCCGGCTTCGATCAGGGCGCCTGTCAGGCTCAAGAGCTCAACTTCATTGTTCCCATCAAAGCCAGGCCAGGAGACCGAACCTGCGTCGATACCAGTCTTGTCATCCAGCTCTTCGAAACTAGATTTTAGCTCGTCATAGATACGCAGGATCGTATATACAAAGTCGTGCGTGTCATCGTCGACCACCCGCGAAACCGACTCGAACGCTTTGCTGTACAGCCACTTATGGCCCGCTCGAAGGTTTTTCGCAAGCTGCGTGTAATGGGCTTCTTCATCAGCGTCCAGTTTGGCCAAAATTTCATACTGGTTGGCCAGGATAAGACGTTCGGTGTCGGTCAGGTCAGGGGTATGCATGTGCGTCATCTTTCGGAGGGCTCAGGGACTCTGGAGATTGAGGCAGAGCGTAAAAAATACAAGGGTTCACGCCGCATTTGGTCGCACTCCAACTGGTCGACGCTGGCTGCCGAGAGGGCGGGAAGTGAGCGCAAGAAACTGGGCGGAACTTGCTCTAAGAGCAACAAGCTCGTACACTGAGCAATTCCAACCGTCCGCTTTCGCAGCGAACCCGCAAGCAAGAGAGAACACGAGTGCACCTTGCCAAACTGGTCATCAAGAATTTCCGCAAACTCAAACACGTGGAACTGTCGTTTCAAGCCGGCCTAAACGTCCTGGTCGGCGGCAACAACGTCGGCAAGACGGCCGTGGTCGACGCGCTGCGTGCACTGCTGGCCGGTCATGACGAGCCCTACCCACGCCTCTGTGAAGACGATGTGCACCGGCCCAACGGTGGCACCCCATCAGGCGACATCGTGTTCGAGTACGTGTTCAGCGGGCTCAGTCTCGACGATGAAGCGGACTTCCTGGCCGCACTTGTGCCCGGCGCTTCCGGTGGGCTCGAGGCGCACATAAAAATCCGCTACTCCGACGCCGACAAGGCCGGCCGCTTGCGCGCCAAACGCTGGTGCGGCGAGAACGAGGACGTGGGCCTGACGGCGGACATGATGGAAAACCTGCGAGGAGTATACCTGCCGCCGCTCCGGGATGCGTCCCAAGGCCTGAAGCCGGGTCGCACCAGCCAGCTTGCACGCCTGCTGCAACTGCTGGCCGACGATGCTGGCATCGACGGCATCAACAAAGCCCTGCAAGAACTCGACGGCGAGCTGAAGTCGCATCTGCCTATTGTTAGTACGCATGATGCCATCAACATCCGGCACAAAACGATGCTGGGGCCGCAGCTCGCGCAGTTACTGGAGGTCGGCCTGAGTGCTAGCGACTTCAAGAGCTTGAAGTCCAGATTGTCGCTGCTGGTGGATTCGTTCGAGATCGAGCAGAACGGGTTGGGCTTTAACAACTTGGTCTACATGGCGGTCGTGCTAAGCGAGCTGACCAAGAATCCTGACTCCTGCTACCGCGGCTTGATCGTAGAGGAGCCCGAGGCGCACCTGCATCCCCAACTTCAGGCCGTGCTGCTCCAGTACCTGCAGTCCATACAGGTGGTCGAAGGCGAGAAACCCGTTCAGCTTTTCGTGACGAGCCATTCACCGAACTTCGCGAGCATCGCCGACCTGGATAGCCTGGTATGTCTGGTCGACACGGGCACCGCGGTAGAGACCTTCCTCCCGCGCAGCGTGGTCTTCGAGAAGGGCAAGCGCGAGAAACTTGAGCGCTACCTCGATGTCACGCGCGCCGAGCTCTTCTTTGCGCGCCGAGTCATCTTCGTGGAGGGGGCGGCCGAACTCATGATGGTGAACGCGCTGGCGAAGCGTATCGGCTGCGATCTACGCCAGCACGGCGTGAGCGTCATCAGTGTCGAGGGGTTGAACTTCGACTCGTTCCTTCCCTTGTTCGGGGACACGTCGTTGAAGATCCCTGTCGCGGTCCTGACTGACGCCGACCCTGTACCGCCCAAAGCCGAACCCCAGGCTGTGCCTGTCGAGGTGGCCGTAGCTAGCATGCCTCTACCGGCGCCTACGGTCGAAAGTGTGGGCGCTTCTGAAGAGGAAGAGGAGGACGACGACACCGAGCCCGTGTACCCGGCGCCTGGTGACGCCATCACCGTCTCGGCCAACACCGCCAAGATGAAGGGCTGTGAGGACGCATACGTTAAGATCTTCCACGGCCTCAAGACCTTCGAGTACGACCTGGCATTGGAAGCTACCAATCGCACGGCCATGCTCAAGGCACTGACCGAGCTGCACCCGAGGATCGCCAAGTCGTTGGCCGTCGCCGTCGGTGCGGAAGTCGGCGACGCGGCTAAGGCCAAGGCGCTGTTCCGCGGTATGTTTGAACGCTCGAAGAACAACGTCCAGAAAGGCAGTTTCGCCCAGTCTCTGGCGCAAGTCATTTCGGACGACAAGGTTGCTTTCACGGTGCCGACATACATCCAGGCCGCCATCAAGCACGCTTGCCAGTTGACGGCGGCCCCGACGCCATGAGCGCGTTGACCCCCGAGCAGCAGGCCGTTGTCGACGCGCCGATGGTGCCGCTGTGCGTCATCGCGTGCGCTGGTAGCGGCAAGACCAAGACGGCCGTGCACCGCTCGGTGCAGATGCGCCGCAATCTCGGCGATGCGCGCGGCCGCGTGGCCCTGCTATCGTTCTCCAATGTCGCCGTCGACACCTTCCGCAAGGCCTACAACGACCTGGCAATAAGCCTGCCCTCCGGTGCCGGACGATCGCGGGTCGACATCGACACATTGGACGGCTTCATCACCACCAACATCATCCGCCCGCATGGCCATCGAACCATGATGTCCGCGCGCCCGGCCTTTCTGGTGACGGGAAACGAAGCTTTTCTGGAGGGTTTCAAGTTCTCGACGTCGTCGTTTCCCCAGCCAATCACCTCGCTGCACCTGGCGTTCGTGAGCGGTGACGAGGTCTTCTTCCATGTCTACAACGACCAGGAAGAGTTGGTGGACACGTCTACGGCGCGCAACCTCATCGCGAAGCTGGGTCGGACCGGCGCGTACACGCATGACCTGGGACGGTACTGGGCATATCGGGTTCTGAAGGAGCGGCCCGAATTGCTCGCCGCCGTCGCTCGCCGGTATCCACATATTCTGATCGACGAGGCTCAGGATATTGGATCGGTGCACCAGGCCATTCTGGAGTTGCTCATCGGTGCCGGCTCATGCGTGACGCTCATCGGCGATCCTAACCAAGGCATCTACGAGTTCGCGGGTGCCGACGGCAAGTTCCTGACCGACTATCACCAGCGCGCTGATGTTCAGCAACACTCGCTGAAACGAAACTTCCGGTCGGCACCCAGCATCGTCGATCTGGCTAACGGCCTGTGCGGCCGCGGCGATGTAGCGGAACGGCCCGCACCCAGCACGCCGCATGGCGCCTTCTTCATGGGCTATAAGCGCGACCAGCACAAGCAACTCATCGCCTCGTTCCACGGCGCGATGTCCGCTGCCGGCGCCGAGGCCAAGCGCTCGGGTGTTCTCTGCCGAGGTATAGGTTTGGCGAAGACGTTGCGTGGCGACGGTGCACCGGCCGGCCAAGGCCTCGTTAAGACGCTCGCCGCTGCCGCGGTCCTGCGTGACCGGAGGCAGGATTTTCTGAAGGCTTTCCAGCGCGTGGCCGTTGCCGTGGTCGCGTTGCTGGACTGCCCGCCCGATGGACTTGTAAGCCAGATCACGCAGCGCTCCAACGATCCGCAGGATCGGGAGCTCCGCAAGGAGGTATGGGCATTCACCCGTGACGCGGTCAGCGGGCTCCCTTCCTCATCATTGGTCGCCGACACGCAGTGGCACCCTTTGCTCCTGGCGCGCATCAAGGTCCTGCTCGCCCGGGTGGAGACGAATTTCGACCTGAAGATGACCGACAACATTGGGCGCAAGCTGTCCAAGAAGGCGCTGCCGAACGTGCCGCTCGCAAGCGTCGATGACCTGGCTGAGAGCGGTGCCACGGCGCTGCGGGTCGACACCGTGCACAAGGCTAAGGGAGAAAGCCTGGACGCTGTTTTGTACGTGACGCTCAAGGAACATGCGCAAGCGCTGCTGGATGGCGTCGAGACTGAGGTCGGCCGCATCGGCTACGTCGCGGCAACTCGGGCTCGAGACCTGCTTTGGGTAGCTGTGCCACACAATTCCTTGAAGGAACTGCGGCCCGCCCTCCTAGCCAGGGGTTTAAAGGAAGTGAGCATCGCAGCGGCGCCGGTGAGACTGGCGCAGGAAGCAAAGGTTTTCACGCACTTAATGTCGCCCATGAATGCGACTACAACCGCCTTGTAAGGTCTCCAAATGGCCTCCATGGTTCACGCCGCTGGCCAGTCACTGATCGCTGCTTTGCCATACCATGTCGCATCCATTCGCGCTGGAGATGATCGACATCTTAGTGTCGATCAGCGTGAGGACGGCCGCCAGCAACCAAGATCGGCAACCGCTGTGATGCGAACACTAGCTAATCCATAAAGCGTTGACGCTACAAGTGTCGAGCGCCGTCTCGTGGCGGGCACAGTGTCGAAAGCCAACTGATTGGGCAAGAATGGCTGCAAACATCATTTGCTAAGTAGTCGCCCAATTTTTGCTGTCAAAGTTGAATTGATCACGCAGCAGGGGTTGGGCGATGAAGCACTTGGAGCTGTCCGAGGACGAGCGGCGCACGCTGCGTGAGATGGGCGTGTTCCACCCGCATGCTCGCACGCGGATGCGGGCGCAGGGAATTTTGCGGTTGAGTCAGGGATTGACGCTGCAGAAAACGGCAGACGAATTCGGAGTGCACCTGAACAGCGTCGAGCAGTGGCGGCAACGCTGGAACAAGCTTAGTCTGGCCGGATTGTACGAGGGACGTCATACCGGTCGGCCCAGGAAATGGACACCCCAACAGCAGCAGGCTCTTGGCGCGTTGGCCCATTCCGAGGGCGGAAGCGTG
>NZ_JADKYX010000018.1 GCF_016093545.1 Massilia rhizosphaerae
TGGATGAACCGGTTTCGGGGTTTGCTGATCCGTTGGCCGAAGAAAGCGAGCAATTACCTTGCCTTTCTTCATCTGGTATGCGGAATCATCGCCTGGCGCTCAGCAGGTCTACTGGGATAGCCTCTAAAAAGGTACTCAGTCGGGCATGACCTCAACGTTCTCACCGAACTTCGCAAACTCATGAAGTTTGGCTCAGCATAGCATGTTGCCGAAACGAAAAAAAAATCACGAACAGCCGCGAACAACCTAATCCGGCCCATTGGGACGTTCGATGACCAAGAATTCGTCCTATGCCTTGCGGCGGCTATCGATGGCGATCCAGTTGGTTTCCCAACGCTGCCCGCCATCTGCCGAGTATGCCTGCTCAAAGCGCCACTGGCCGGCACCCATCGGCACGATCAGGAACCGCACCAGCACCGCGCGGCCGTTCACCGTGTCCTTGCCGTAGAAGCTGCCTTGGCCATCCTTGAAGGAACCCTGCATTGGGTCGGTCAACATCCCATTCGCCAGGTTTGCGAAATGCAGGGTCCACTGGCCGCTCGCGGGCTGGTACAGGCGCAGCGACACGCCCGCGATCCGGCCGGAGCTGCCGCGCACATCTAACTCGACGAGGTTGGCACGCCCGCCCATAATTGCCTTGACGACCGACGTGCCCGCATACTCGACCCACTCGGTCTTGCCGCTGAGTGGTTCACGCAAGCGTTTCAGGTGGGTATCCCAGGTGCCGATCTCCCAGTCGAAATCGTGCTGCCCGTTATGCGGCGCGGCAGATGCCCTCGGGGCCGGGTTGTCCGGCCCGACCGCACTTGACTGCGAGAACACCAGGACTGCAGACATCAAGAGCGCAATGGATGTTGGTTTCATGGTCGGTGCTGGCTTGGTCCGGAGTGAGGCTGCATGCCGATGGAGTTGCTTGCGATAGTACCTCAGCAGGATGCGCGCAGGGACCGGCACGAATCGAATATCTGGAACCCGGTCCGGCGACGATGAGCGGCGCTTCGCAACCTACACGCACAGGCAAGCCAAGGCCAAGGTCGACGCACCTCTACTGACCGTTCTCTCCGTTCAGCATACGGCAACTGTCGACCCAAAGCGGCCGTTGAGGTCACTGCCGACTTTCTCAATGGAAGTCGTACAACTCGATGGTGGCATCAAGATGATTCCAACTTGCGAATATCGCACTGCAAGTTCTGCCGACCGATATGCCGACATGCCGACATGCCGCCCAGTTGACCCCGACGGCACTTTTTAAACGTATGTACGTAAGTATTTGTTACAAACAGCGAAACTTTTCCATCCATTCAATACGCTGGCGTGTCCATTACTTCATAGGGAAACAATGTGAAATATACTTTGGTCATTGCCGCACTGCTGGCATCCTGTAACGCTTTCGCGGGCGACTATTTTGTCGGCATGGCCCGCGCGACACCGGGTGAAGCATACTTCGACTTCCCGACGGCGGAGCATGTCCGTAACGACAATAGCCCTGCGGCGTATATTTTCACTGGAGGCTACAACTGGTCCGATAGCCTGGGGCTGGAACTCGGCTACGGACACTTTGGGACATGGACGGGAACTGACCCAACACCCGGCAGCGCGCTCCACGGCAGCCTAAGTACACGCGTGACGTACGCGGCAGCGACCAGCAGCATGGCGCTGGGCGAACATTTTTCCTTATACGGTAAAGCCGGGTTGGCTGGTAACCACGAGAGCTTCGGCGCTTATACACGCACCAGCGTGCATCCGATGGTGGGATTCGGCGGTAGCTACGGGCTGACGGAACACGTATCAGCGCGGCTCGGATTCGACTACTTCGGCAGCACAAAACTCGGAACCCAGCAAAAGGTCTCGCTGGGTCTTGCGTACAAGTTTTGAGCTGAGGCTGGATATGGCATAAATTGATGCCTTCGGTTATTGATCCAACTGTGCATCTGGGGAAACGGATAGCTCGACTAGTTTCTCTATTGGGCAGGTAGGTGTTCTTGTACAGGCCGGCCACAAGGTTATTGTTCTCTCAGCGTATGTCCGTTTGTAGCCGTTCTCGGCCGTTCAGTGTATGGCAACTGTCGACCCGAAGCGGACCTTGTCACGTTCCGCGATTGATCTTCCAAGGTACGCCAAATCTATCGATCACAATGGCATAGCGGGGCGACCAGAAAGTCTGCTGCGGCGCCAGGATCACCTGCCCATTGGTTTGTAGTGCGCTGAAGTAAGAATCGACTTTTTCTTCCGAATCAACACCGAGCAACACATAGAAGCCTGCCGGTCTTTTGTAGTGATGCACTTCGACATCGGCGCCGGCCAATTCGACCCCATCGATGCAGATATTTGCATGAACAATGTGGCGTCCCGGACGCATCGCCGAGGCTGGGATCGGTGCATCTGCGACCTTGAGCATGGTACCGATCTTCCCTCCGAGGTGCGCTGCGTAAAAGTTGAAGGCCTCTTCGCACTCACCATTGTAGTCAATGTGAAATGACAAGCTCATCGTCTATTGTGCTTTCATTCCTCACGAAAACGACATAGTCCTTAAAACCGTGTAGATCGCCACAGGCACTCATCAGTCCACGGCGCCGAACCCTCTGGCCGGCTGGTAAGTATAGTAGAGGCCGATCGTGTCGCGCCGCTGCTGCCGCTCCGGCACGTTGGCGAACGAAAACGTCCGGCGCGACGTGAGGTACTTGACCGTGACCGCGTGGTGCGGCGCCAGCCGATAGGTCAGCGAGGCGTCGCCCCGGAACACGCGGTCGGTGCCGGCCGTTTCCGGGCTGGTCAGCTTGCCGTCGAAGAATTCGCGCGCGGTCAGGTCCAGCGCGACCTTGTCGCCGCCGACCAGGCGCAACGTCGCCATCGCCTGCGGCGCGAAGCCGTAATTGTATTGGCCGCTCGTACTGGCGCGGACGGTGCCCGTCGACGTATAGCCGACCCCGCCCGACAGATGCCCCAGCAGCGCGATGCCGTCGCCCAGCGACAGCTGCGCATTGCTGCCCAGCGATAGTCCGGTGCTGGCCACGCGGAACACCTGCGGCGCCAGGTAGTCGTAACTGCCGTACAAGCCGACGATGCCGCGCAGGTTGCGGCCCGCCGCATACGGTGCGCCGGCCAGCATGCCGCGCGACGCGAGGCTTTCGATGCCCTGGATGTTCGACAGCCGGATGCGGAACATGAAGTAATCGAAAGGCCGATGATAGGTGTAGCCGGGCTTGCCGGGCAGGCCGTAGTCGAGCGCGAAGTCGGCCGCGACCTCGTTGTGGCGGGCGGCCAGCGACGGCCCCACGTTGCTGCGCGAGATGCCGCCGACGCCCAGTTGCAGCCGCGCGTAGACGGCCGGACTGTTGCTGTGCCAGATCGGGGCGCCACGGCCGGGGCGGACGTAGCGGTTGAACCCCAGCGGCGGCGACACCACGGCCGCCGCGGCCTCGCGCCATTGCGGCGTCAAGCCATAACCCTGCTCCAGCACGAGATTCGCCATGCGGTACAACGATTCGCCCAGGAAGCTGCCGCCGAAGCTGGTCGTGATCTGGTCGTTGCGCGACGGCGGCGTCGTCTCGCCGCCGATCTCCCACACGGCGCTGCCCGCAAACGCGGCGCCCAGCGATTCCCAGAACGTCAGCCCGTTGCTGCGCGCCAGGCCGAAGTACACGGAACCCTGGTACGGGTGGCCCAGCTGGTTGATCTCGAACGGATCCCGGTCGACCTCCCAGCTGCTGCGCAGGTTGCGGCGGACCGACCCCACGCTCACGCCGTAATCGTCGGGATGGACGAACGCATGGTCGACCCGGTTCAACGCGGCCTGGAACGCGACGATTTCCAGCGCGGCCGCGCCGTAACTCTTGTACGGGCGGTCGTCGTCCGCCGGCGCCGGCACCGTCTCGCGCAGCGGATCGTCGACGGCCGGCCCGGCCGCATCCGCCGGCGTGGCGTGGGCGGCGCTCGCGGCCAGCGCCAGCAGCACGGCGTGGACGCACCCGCGCCGCATGACTGCGTGACTCGATTCCGTCATGGTCCTCTCGATATCCATCGAAGCATTGTTAAATTAAATATAACGAATGCTCACGATCGATGTCGCACGGAATCGGTTCCCGCACTGCCGGCCGCCGCCGGCACGGGTCAGAACAGCACGTCCCAGGTGGCGGTCACCATCTTGGCGTTCTTGGTGAAGTCGTAGGCACTGGAATCCTTGACGGAATCCCACTGGAATTTCAGATCCATGTTCTTGCGGAAATCCCAGCGCATGCCCACGAAGCGCGTGTTGTCGTTCTGCGGGGCCGTATAGGTCGCCGTCAACTTTTCCTTGTACGAGGAAAAACCGGCCAGCGGCATGAATTGCCCCATGCGGTAGCCGACCGTCGCCGTCCAGCTCGACGACTTGTAGTCCAGCGCAGGACGCATGAAGCGGTTGGCTTCCGCGCGCACCATCCAGTTGCCATAGTCGATGCTGCCGGACAGGCCGATGATGCGCTGGCGCGTGCCCTTGCTGAAGGTCGGCACGTCGTCCGGCGGGTATTGCGACAGGTCGATCGAGTTCTGCATGTAGATCAGGCGCGCGCCGAACACCTCGCTGGACACGTCCAGGTAGCCGCCGAGGATGTGCTTCCAGTCGTCGTCGACGCGGTAGCCGTAGTAGATCTTGCGCTGCTCGGTATTGTTCTGCGTCGTTTCCTGGCCGGCGAACACGTTGCCGGTGACGGCCCAGTCGCCGAAGCTGCGCGAGTGGCGCACGTTCACGCCGTTGTAGGCCCCGACTTCCCAGCCATAGATATCCTGCGGCACCCGCGCCCACGGCAGCGTGTAGCCGATGTAGACGCTGTCCGAATACGCATAGATCGGCAGGCGGCGGCGGCCGACCTGGATCGTCGTGTCGGGCGCGATGTCGTAGGACAGATAGGCCCAGTCGACTTCCGGCTTGCCGTGTTCGGACGCGCGCGACACGGCCTGCACGGTGCCGGAAAGGCGGCTCGTGAACTGGTACTTGGCCTGCAGGCCCACGAGCGATTCGCGCGCGAGGCTCCATTCGTTGCCGTGGTAGACGGTGCCGTGTTCGTAGTTGCCGATGAAGCAGGGGCACGGTTGCCCCATGAATTCCCCGTCCGAACCGCCATAGGCCTTGCCCGCGGTGACGGTGGCGAATCCCGAAATGGTCAAGTCGTTGGCGTGCGCCATGCCGGCGCTGGACAACAGCGCGGCGATCATCAGTTTCTTCATGCTCATGCGTGGTTAGTTGGCGGTGGCGATGACTTTGACGGTGGCGTCAACGTCCTTCTTGTCGATGTAGCCGACGGCGTTCGGATCGGCCGCGACGGCCTTGCGCATCGCGGCGCCCGAGTCGACTTCGGCCGGCGGCGTGCCCGTGCCGGTGAAGATCAGCTTGCCCCACATGGCCTGGACCTGGACCGGATCCTTCTTGCACGCCTTGGCGAAGAATTCGTCGCGCAAGGGATTCTTCTCGGTGAAATTGATCGGCGTGGGTGACTTGATCTTGCCGAGGAAGGCCTGGCAGACCTGCGTCACGGGCGGCGCCAGTGAGGAATGGGAAGACACGATGATGCTGATCTCGGCATGCGCGGGCGCGACGGCGAACGCCGCGACCGCCACGGCCATTGCCGTTGCTGGGAGGACTCTCTTCATGATGATGTGGTGGTGTTGACAGAAACCCGGCGCGGTGCGCCGGGGTGAGCTTGCCGCCGCGACGCGGGCCGCGGCGGAGAAAAGTGGAAAGGGAAGCGGCCCCGCTCAAGCGCGGCGCCGCGCCGCCGCCGCATTCGAAGCCGGCAGGGCCAGCCTCTCGGCCGGAACCGGTTCGACGTGCTGCAACGCATCCGGGCGCGCCAGCGTGAACACGCTCACGACCGCGGCCAGGCTGGCGGCCTGCTCGCGCAGGGCGTCCGCGTAACCGGCGGTCTCGTCGACGAGGCCGGCGTTCTGCTGGGTGTCCTGGTCCATCTGCGCGACCGCATCGTTGATGTGCTCGATACCGCCGGTCTGGGCGCTGCTCGCCGCGGCGATCGCGGCCATGATGTCGGTGACGCGCCGCACGCTGCTCACGATCTCGTCCATCGTGCTGCCGGTCCGGTCGGCCAGCTTCGTGCCCAGCTCGACCTGCGCGACCGAACGCCCGATCAGGCCGGTGATCTCCTTGGCCGCCGCGGCCGAGCGCTGTGCCAGGCTGCGCACCTCGCTCGCGACGACGGCGAAGCCGCGCCCATGCTCGCCGGCGCGCGCCGCCTCCACGGCGGCGTTCAGCGCGAGCAGGTTGGTCTGGAAAGCGATCCCTTCGATGACGCCGACGATGTCGGCGATCTCGCGCGAGGACGCGTGGATCGCCTCCATCGTCGCGATCACCTGCCCCACCACGGCGCCGCCCTGCGTGGCGACACCCGCGGCGAAACCGGCCAGTTCGTTCGCCTGCGCCGCGTTCGCCGCATTCTGCTTGGCCGTGCCGGTCAGCGCGCCCATCGACGACGCCGTCTGCATCAGCGTATTCGCCTGGTGCTCCGTGCGCAGCGCCAGGTCGCCATTCCCCTCGGCGATGCGGACCGACGTCGCGGCGATGTTGTCGGTGGCGCTGCGCGCCTCGCTGACGATCCGCACGAGGCTGCTGTTCATGTGCTTGAGCGCCTGCAGCAGCTTGCCGGTCTCGTCGAGGGCATCGATGACGATCGTGCTCGTCAGGTCGCCGGCGGCGACGGTCTCGGCGACCCGCACGGCCTCGTTCACCTGGCGCACCAGCGTGCGCGCCACCAGCACCGCGAACGCAAGCGTGAGGCCCACGCCCAGCGCGCCGATCAGGGCCCCGCCGAGCACGGCGCGGTTCGACAGGTCGGTCGCGGCGCCGACGGTGCCGACGAAGCGGTCGCGGGCCGCGGTCCGGAAGCCCGCCACGTCCTTGCGATAGGTCGCCAGGTCGGCGGCCATGGCCTGCAGCTTGTCCTTGGGCGGCAAGCCGCTGTGGTTGGCCATGGCGTCGGAAATGACGCGCGCCGTCTTGAAATACGCGTCGAACTCGGCCGAGAGCCGGTCCAAGTCTGCCGCGTGTCCGGTGTCGATGGCGCGCAGGCGGCGGTAGTTGTCCGCGACCTTGGCGGCGAGCGTGTCGGCGGCAGCGATCTGGTCGGGCTCCCCCGCGGACGCGGCCGAATTCAGCACGTCGATGATCTTGTCCAGCGCCCCCACGTTCTCGGTCATCGCGTCGAGCACCGGATACTGTACGTCGCGCACGTCGGCGAGACGGACGTTATTTTGCTTGAAGACGACGGCGGTAAAAGTCAGGCAAGCGGCCATGCACAACATGGCAATGGCGGGCGCCAGCAAAACTTTCCACAGGACGGGCAAGCGGCTTAGCATCTTCATAGGGCGTGAGCGAGCGAGTGATTGCTAATTACTCAAAGTTGACTAGTAGCAAATACTAGCTCGGGCTAATTGTTTGTGGCAACAAAATATTCCACAAAGACAATATGTGTGAACTATGTGAAATCGTCGCTCACGCCGGCTGGGACGACAGAAATACACGAAGCGAATCGCAGTCATCACCACTCATCATTGGACAGCGATTGTGCGATGCAGCATCATTAACCCGTCTCCTCTATTCTCCTCCAAGAAAATAGATTCAGCCCGCCACCGAGCGGGCTATTTTTTTGGCTGCGCGCCCCGCTCAATCCTTGTCCGGATAGATCGGCGCCTGCCCCGGCAGCGCCTGCGTGGCTTCCGGCAGCGGAGCGTCGACCCGGTTGAGCACGACGTTATCGAAATACGGCATGCTGAAACCGTGCGCCGTCGGGCCCGCCATCAGGCCGGCCATGCCGTGCCCGTACAACGCGTCGTCGGCCCGCACGACCTGCTTGCCGTCGACGAAGCCGACGATCGTCGTCCCCGCGAAGCGCAGCTTGAGCGTGTGCCAACCGGCGCCGCCGGCGACCTGTCCCGTCGCCAGCACCTTTTCGCCGCCTTCGCCGCCGTCGTGCTGCGCCTTGATCAGGGCCTGCTGCTCGCCGTCGCCGACGAGCGCCTTCTTGTCGGCCTTGCCGCGCACGACGACGAGGCTCACGCGTCCGCCCTCCTCCAGTTGCAGGAAATAGCCCTTGGGGATGATGCCGTAGCCGGTGCCGACGTCGTTCACCCGTCCCATCACGGCGGCCGACTCGCCGGGCCCCGGATGGACGTCCGCGCTGACCTCGTAATCGGTCCACCCGTCGTCGCCGATGATCGTGTAAGGCTTCCAGTCCGGCCCCCAGGACAGCGTCGGCACGGGGACGGCCTGGTGCAGGCACAGGCCCGGCCGCGCCGGACAGCCGGCCAGTTCGAACGCGCCGGAGATGTCCGCGAAATAGCGCGGCAGGTAACCCCATTGGCGCGGATGCGCGTACGTGTCGAACGTGTCGCGGTACGGGAACGGGAACGGCCGCAGCGGCGGCACGTCGGCGAAAGCGCCCTTGCGCTGGCCGCGCGTCGTGGTGATCGAGTACACGGCGTCCGGCTCCAGGGTCAGCTCGACCGCCCCGTGGACGGGCACGAGGTCCGCCTGGCGCGTGAAATACGCCTGCGCGTCGCTGCGCCAGACCGCCAGGCTGCCGCGCGCCAGGCCCCGCCCGATCTCGAAGCGCACCCGCTGCGACGCCGCCGCCTTGTGGGTTTCGATGATGACGCTATAGTCCTTGCCGGGCGATTTCAGGGTGACGAAGGTGCCGCCCGCGCGCAGGTCGCCGCTGCCGCCGTCAATGTACGTCCAGCCGACCCGCGTGAACTGGCCATAGTGCGCATAGCCCCACAGGCTCGGATTCGGCTCGTAATGGCCGCTCCACGGCCAGTTGGCGCGCAGCGCCGCTTCCTTCGCGCCGGAATACGATTCCATCGTGTACAGGCCCGCGATGCCGTACCAGTTGACGAACCGCGTCATCCCGTTGTGCACGTAGTTCGCGTTGAACGACTCCACGTTCCCGATCAGGCCATCGTAGCCGGCCTTGTAGACATGCGCCTCCGTGTTCCAGATCGGCTTGCCCAGCCGGTCCGCCGTGGCGCGCACGCTCGCGGGGACGGTCGACGTGTCCGTGTTGACGTGCGCGCTGATCACGTCGATCGCCGCAGCCAGCTCCGGATCGGCATCCAGGTCCTTGACGAAGTCGAACTTGGTATCGTCCGGCCAGTTGTCGAAGGCATGCAGCCTGACCTTGCCGAAGCCGCTGGCGTTCAGCGTCTTGCGCATGGCCTTGACGAGGCCGTAACTGACGCCCTTTTCGTTGCGCATGCCGAGCGCATCCATCTGAAGGCCGTAGACGTCGCGCAGGCCGCGCAGCCACGCCACGTAATAATCGGCCGTGTCCTGCGAAAAGAAGCGGGCGTCGCCGCTGCCCGCGAACAGTCCTCCCCGGTCGCCGATCCAGCCCGGCGCGCTCCAGATGGTGCCGTCCAGGACGAGGCCCGGATTGCGCTTGTGCGCTTCGGACATGACCCACCAGGTATAGCCGCGGTCGTAGTTCAAGTCGCCGCGCGTGTGCATGTGGCTGGGCATGGAGCCCTGGGTCGAATTGCCGTCGCCCGGAATCTCCACGTACAGCGCGCTGACGGACGCGCCGACGTTCGGCTTGTAGATCAAGTCGAGGATCTGGCTGCGTTGCGGCTCGGGATAGTCCTTCAGCAGCACGGACGTGCCGCCGCCGCCGTCGACGACGCCGAAGCCTTCGAAGCGCTTGCCGCCGGCGTCGCCGCGGAGGTGGATGGTCTGGATGGTTTGGGCGGCTTGGGCTGCGGGCGCTGGAGCGGCGGCGTGCGCCGCGGTTGCGACGGACAGGCCGGCCAATGCGGCCTTCAGCAGTCGTGGCAACTGCTTATGCATGGGGTTTGCCGATGCGGCGGTTGTCGGGAAGTGTCGACGTTTCATGGATGGAGTTTCGGACAGGAAATTGGCGTCAGCGTCGATTGTAACCGCCAATGGCGATATCGATCACATCTTCCAACGCCGCCCAGCACATCTGCCGGCGTTGAGCGCACTCCACCGTATGGGTTGACACCACGCAAGTTGTCGTAAATATAATTTTGCAACCATACCTCACACACCCACGGAGGCATCAATGGCAGCGGACTATTATCTTCAACTGGACGGAATCAAGGGCGAGTCGGCCGATTCGCGCCACCCCGGCTGGATCGAATGCAAATCGATCAGTTGGAACATCCACCAGCCCAAAAGCGCTACGGCGTCAACCAGTGGCGGACACACGGCGGAACGAGCCGAAGTGAGTGAAATCACCCTCAGTAAGTTGGTCGACCTAGCGTCACCCATACTCGCCCAGACGTGCGCGTGCGGGAAAACCATCCCAAAGGCTAAGTTGGAGATGCTGCGAGCCGACGGCAATGGCGAGCCGGTGAAATATTTCGAGGTTGAGCTGGAAAACGTCCTGATCGCCCACATTGCCCCGGCGTTCGACGGCATCGATATGGCGTGCGAGAGCATCGGCCTAAAGTTCTCGAAGGTGAAATGGAGGTACACCCGGCAGAAGATCAGCGGCGGCGCCAGCGGCAACACGGCTGGCGGTTGGGATTTGGCGTCCAATAGGATTGCATGATGCGAGCTCTAATTCTTCTCGCGCTCGCGCTGCCGGCCTACGCCAGTCCTCCAGTGACGCATCCATTCCCCTGGATGAATGGGGCACGCCTGTTGCGCCAGCTCGAACAGCCTGCCAACGAGGCGGAGTCGGCGGAGGCAGTGGCATACCTGCAGGGCGTCATGGACGCGACCGCCGATCAGCAATGGTGCTACAGCGCGACCAAGCCGGGGACCAACCTTCTGCAACCAGCATTGACGGATAAGCTGCGCACGCTCACGCCAGCGCAGGCCCGGCAAAGTGCAGGTGTGTTGGCGGTGCAAGCATGGGCCGAAAGATGGCCTTGCTCGGCAAAGGCGTGCTGCCATGGGTAGGCCGCCATATGCCGTCTTGCGTAGCAAATACATTGATCGTCATTCAGTCCACGCCGAAGATCTGTATCGTTGGATTGGCTACCCACCGGAGTACGCGAATGATCCGCGTTACGCGAACACCTGCGCGATCCGCATGAGTCTCGCGCTCGTGCGCTGCGGTATCCCGATATCGCCTGCTCGAATGCGCGTGCTAGCCGGAGAATGCAAGGGGAAGATGATCGAGCCGGGTCAGCGCAACTTGTCCAACATCTTGATTCGGCTCTGGGGCTCACCCGAGAAATACGAAGGAGGCCCGGAGGCGCGGAAGGCGATCGACAAACGACATGGCGTGATCAGCTTCTTTCATCTGTGGGGCGGCACCGACCGACAAGGTCACATCGACATGGTGGCGCCCTATGGTATCGATATGTTGGCGTGTGAGGAGGACTGCTACTGGTCGTCGACGCAGGTATGGTTTTGGCCACTAAAGTAGCCCGTAGGACACCTCGGATCACGCTGGGGCAACCCGACGCAATGGAGATGCGGCATCGTGTATCGGTTCACCCAGGGTGGCAGCGACGATCACGGACCATTACCGACGTCATAATCGACCCGGTCGACATCCACATACCCGCGCTCTCCCGCCGGATTGAACGTGAACACGCCCACGCGGCTGCCGCGATACGCGCCCCAGGTCAACGGAAAATCGGACAGCAGCGGCTCGAAGCGCTTCCCGTCGGCGCTGACGGCCAGGGTGCTCTTGCCGTCCAGTCCCCACGCCGCGCGCAGCCAGACCGCGTCGTGCGCCCACGTCCGCAGGCGGGTGTAGGCGCCATCGCGCGACACTTCCAGATAGCGCTTGCCGTCCACCATCACGATCCCCGCCGACGCCGTGGATTCGGCCGGATTGGCGGCCCGGGGCTGCGCCGTGAATTGCACGAGGCCCGCGTGCTGGCCGTCGGCCATCCCCGCCAGTTCGAGGCGCGCGACCAACGAAGGCCGGGCCGCGCGGACGACCCGCTGGGTCAGCACATTGCCCACCTTGAGCAGGTTGCCGCCGTCCAGGCCGGGAAACGCGTGCATGCGCAGATAGCCGGGACGCGCCGCCAGCGACCACTCGTCCATGCGCGGCTGGTAATTCCATTCCCACACCGGTGCGAGCGTCCTGGCACCGAAGTCGTCGCCGCCTTGCGGGAATTGACGGTGAGACCCCTTGGCCGGCATCGCGCCTTCCCACACCATGGTGCCGACGCCGTCCCGGTCGGGCTGGCCGATCACCGGCCAGCCGTCGATCCAGTGGACGGGCAGCAGGCTCGCGGCCCGTCCCGCCCAGTCGCCGCTGCCGTGATGGGTGAAAAAATACCAGTTGCCGTCCGGGCCCTGGACGATGCCGCCCTGGTTCGGCTGCATGGCGGCGCCGTCGCCCCGCATGAGCTGGCGCTTCCCGGACCAGGGGCCGCGGATGGACGGCGCGCGCCGCATCATCATCACGCGCAGGTCGCCCTGCACTTCGCTGAAAAAGTGGTAGTAGGTGCCATTGAACTTGTACAGCTTGTTGGCTTCGCTGCCCTTGGACTGGTAGATCACCCGGTCCGTCCCCGGCACCAGGCCGAGGTTGTCCGGACTCATTTCCCACAGGTGGATCCGGTAGCCGTCGCGGAAGTTCGTGCCGATCAAATAGCCCTTGCCGTCGTCGTCCCAGAACGGCGCGCAGTCGTCCCATCCCGGCGCGCGCAGCACTGCGTGCAACGGCGTCCACGGACCTTCCGGCCGCGCTGCGCTGGTCACGAAATAGCCTTCGTCCGGCGTGCCGAAATAGATCCAGAACCGGCCGGCGTGATGGCGGATCGCGCCGGCCCAGATGCCCCGGCCGTAGCGGTTCATCCGGTCCCAGTTCAGCTCCGGCGAAATCGCCGTCAGGTCGGACACCGCGTGGCCGACGGTGCGCCAGTTGACCAGGTCGCGCGAATGCAGCACCGCCATCCCGGGGGAAAACTGGAACGTCGACGAAATCGCATAGTAGTCGTCGCCGACGCGGGTCACGTCCAGGTCGCTGTAATCGGCCGGCAGGACGGGATTGCGGTAGCGGCCGTTGCCGAGATCGCCCCACTGCGTCCATTGTCCCCAGGCCGGGTCCGGGCCGGCCCGGCACGGGAGCGCCAGGGCGGCAACGGCCAGCAAGGCGGACAGCGCGGCGGCGTACCGGCGGGAGAGAATCGGTCGGGTTCGTTGGTGGATGGTCGACATGTCCGTGGTTGCCGATGAGTGGATGCGCGTGCCGGCGGTCATCCGCTCGTTCGTTAAAAAATTGTGTCCGCCAGAATAAATTAAGTCTACAATTGTATGATATCGATAACGTACAATACTGTCCAGTGCAACCGGCGTCCGCAGTTGCTGCGCAGCACGAGATAGTTCCGGCGCCCATTCCAGTTTACGCCCGACGAAACGGTGCCGGACGCTGTCGATATGACTTGGATTCAAACGTACTTCATAGATTAAATACCTCTGGAGCCGACTCCGGCCAGAATTGTTATCGTTAACCCAGACGCACGAAGAGGTCGAAAAATGAGGAGACAGACATGAGAGCATTCAGGTTCGACCATGCAATGAGGCGCCTCGCCGGCATGGCAATTTCAATCGGCATCGCGGCCACGCTGGTGCCGTTCCCGGCCCAGGTCGCGCGGGCCGCGGATTCGATCGACACCTTGTTGACCAGCTACCAGCCGGTCCTCAGCGAGTCCGTCGACGCAAGCGGTTTCAAACATCCCGGGGTCGGGCTCACCAAGGACAACCTGGAGACCATGCGGGCCGAGGTTCTGGCGAAGAAGGAACCCTGGAATACCCATTTCAACATGATGCTGCTGTCGGCCAAGGCGTCGAAGACCCCGCGGATCTCGAACGTCAACGGCACGGATCCTTCGCTGCCGCGGATCTACGGCCTGGATTCGCAAGGCGCCGAAGGGATCTTCATCGCGGACGCCCTGACCGCCTACACGCAGGCGATCCTGTACTACGTGACGGGCGATTCGGTCTATCGCGCCAACGCCATGCGGATCATCCGCCTGTACGAGCAGATGGATCCGTCCAAGTACGTGTATTACACCGACTCGCACATCCATACCGGCATTCCCCTGCAGCGGATGACGGGCGCGGCGGAAATCCTCCGCTACACCAGCAGCCAGGACCCGGCGCTCGCGTGGACGGATGACGATACGCAGAAATTCTCGACCAACCTGGTCACCCCGGTGATCCAGACGTTCGACAACTGCAACTGCCGCTTCATGAACCAGCACCTGTACACGACCATCGCCAAGATGTCCGGCTCCATCTTCATGGGCGACCGCGACGGGTACAACCAGGCCGTCGAATGGTTCATGGTCAACAAGGATGCGCCCGACCCCGCGTGGACCGGATCGATCAAACAATTGTTCCGGACGGTGACGCGAAACGACGCAACCGGCGAAGCCATTCCGCCGCAGATCCAGCACGTCGAGATGGGCCGCGACCAGGCGCACGGCGCCGGCGACCTCACCAACTCGGAGCTCCTGGCGCGCATGATGATGGCGCAAGGCACCAAGGTCGATCCGGTGGCGGGCACGCCGTCGACCGCGGCGGACGCCGTCGGCCCCTACGAGTTCATGGACGACCGCCTGCTGGCTGTCCACGAGCTGTTCGGCAAATGGATGGTCGGCTACGACATCCCGTGGGTGCCCGTCGCGATGAGCGTCAATCCGGACGGCAGCATCCGCGCGATGTACACCAATGTGTCGTGGTCGTATCGGGGCCGGCTGACCCAGAACTCCTGGGAAGCCTTCTATTACTACAAATACGTGCGCGGCATCGACATGGAAAAAGTCGCGCCGAACTACACGACGATCTACGCCAAGCGCAAGGCCTACAACTGGGACGGCGCCGACGGCGGCGGCGATTTCTGGCTGGCGATCCCCAAGGCGGCCGAGGCCGAGGGCAGCAAGTACCTGGGCATTCCCATCGTCGATCCGTATCGCGAAGTGGAAGACCGGTTCACGGCGTACGACGCCAATTCGGTCGCGCAGAACGACGGCACGACCGGGTATGTGAGCAGCACGGCCACGCCAGAAGGCACGCGCATTGCCGTGTACAGCTACAACGGGGCCGCCGTCACGAGCATCGGCTTCCGCATCCGGACCAATGGCCAGGCGACGATGGACGTCAACGGCACGCCGGTCTACTTGCCGAATACGCGAGGCCAATGGCGTTACTTCGTGGTGCCGATGAACCTGGGCGATTTCCTGCCGCTCACCATCACCGGCGCCGGGACGACGGTCGACATCGACCACATCAACGTCAAGTCCAGCACCTTGCTGAGCCCACCGGTCTTCAAGTCCGGCAATAGCGACACGACGGCGTACACGTACGCGGGCGCCACCATCGCGACGACGCTCGATCTCTCGGCCACCGACCCGGCCGCGGGCGACGTGGTGACCTACAACATGGACAACCTGCCGCAGGGCGCCACGTTCGACACCGGCACCGGCGCGTTCTCGTGGAAGCCGACGCAGGCCGGCACCTACACGTTCATCGCCGAGGCCTCGGACGGCACCACGGTGACCACCAAGCGGGTCACCATCGTCGTGGGTGCGGACCGGCAGGAGGTGGTGAGTGCCGTGACGGCGCCGGTCAAACCGGACACGCTGTACGTCACGTCGACGAAGACGGCTTACGACGGCGCGTACGCGGACATGCAGAACACGATAGGCTCGAGCACCGACGATACCTACTTCCAGAAGCTGGCGGCATTGCGCACCGCGGTCTCCGGACTGCAGGAACTGACCCCGCTGCTGAAGGACGGCAGCCTGAACTACCCCAATCTGTTCTTCAAGTCGAAACTGGTGACGAACTTCGGCGACTATGCCGCCAACGGTATCGACAACAGTACCGACAGCTTCATCGCGTTCACCATCGCCACGGACGACAATCGCACGTTCACGCTGGACTTCGGTCCCAGCTTCAAGGTGGCGGCGACCGCGTTCCAGCTCCAGCCCCGCACCAGCTTCCCGGAACGCGTCGGCGGCGTGACCATCTTCGGTTCCAACGACAACGAGAACTGGACGCGGCTTTCGCCCGACGAGACGCTCGGGATCGAGGGCGTGCAGACGCTGAACGTGCGGGACGACCTGCGCAGCCAGCGCTATCGCTTCTTCAAGCTCTCGATGATCGATCTGCTCTGGTCGTACAACATCCTCGAGCTGGGCGAATTCAGGATCTTCGGCACCCGCTATGAAACGGTCAACAAGCTGACCAGCGTGTCGCTGGGTTCCGACCAGGCGCTGAAGGGCCGGGTCGTACCCGGCAATACGATCAAGCTGTCGTTCCAGTCGTCCGAGCCGATCAACGACGTAACCGCGACGATCCAGGGCGAACCGGCGACCGTCACCACCACGGACAACCTGAACTGGACGGCGACGCTGGTCGTCAAGTCCACCACGACACCGGGACCGGTGAAGTTGCTCCTCAACTACAAAACCGCGGACGGAAAAGACGCCGAACCCGTCCTGTTCCCGACCGATTCGACGTCCCTGATGGTCGCCCAGGAGAGTGACGTCATCCAGAACGTCCCCGGCATCGCCACCCTGATCGATTCGACGACGAACCGCAGCGCGGCCACGACCCTGCAGAACGTGCAGGCCCTGTTCGACGCGAACCTGGCCACGGGTTCGGATTTCCGTAACGGCTCCAGCGGCTCGGGCTCGGGCGCCTGGGTCGTCTTCGACTTCAAGGACGGCAACCAGGTCACCCTGACCAGCACCGAAATCATCTCCCGGCAGGACGGGTACTACGGCCGCATCAACGGCACCGTGTTCCAGGGCTCGAACGACAATGCCACCTGGACCACCCTGACCCCGGCCGCGAAGTCGACATCCGACTGGCAGATGCTGCCGGTCGCAAGCCAGGCTCCTTATCGCTATATTCGCATCTACAACCCGAACGCGTGGTACGGCAACATGAACGAGGTGCGCCTGCACGGCTCGCTGCAGGCGGCGCCGGTCGACGTGACGGCGCAGGTCACGATCGCCCGCTCGGGCCTGACGGTGAACCGGTTCACCAACAAGTACACGGGCACGGTAACCATCACCAATCCGGGCGGCCAGGCCCTGGCGGGTCCGCTCCAGTTCCGCCTGCAAGGCTTGACGGCCGGCGTCACGCTGGACAACCAGAGCGGCATCAAGGACGGCGTGCCGTACCTGACGCTGCCCGTCGCCAGCCTGGCACCGGGCCAGAGCGTCACGCTGACGACCACCTTCTCCAACCCGAACAAAGTCGGCATCGCTTATACGCCGGCCCTCTTCAGCATTCAGTAAAGGACGTCCTCATGCTCAACTTCAAGCACTTCCTTGCCAACGTCACGTTGGCGGCCGCCATGGTCGGCGCCTGCGGGCAGGCGGCGGCGACGCCGCTTGGCTATCACGTCGACATCGACACCGCGACGCTTGGCACGGGCCCGGCCTTCCTGGACCTGTACTTCCTGGGACTGGACGGCGCCACCGCCGCGACCGCTACCGTGGACCACCTGACCGGCGCATTCGACGGCGCGCCGGACCTGACGGGCGCCGTCACCGGCGGCGCGCCCGATCCGTTCGTGTTCGGCAATGCCGGCGGCGGCGGCGACCTGCTCCAGGCCATCCAGCTCGGCGGCAAGTTCAGTTTCGACGTCAGCTTCATGATGGCACCCGGAGATACCGGCACGACCTTCGGCTGGGCGCTGTTCGACACGACGCACTACCTCGGCGCGGACGGCGACCTTGGCGACCTGTTCCTGCAGCCGGATGCAGCCCCCGGCGGCCAAGTCCTCGTGGCGGCGCCGACGACCCGGGTCAACCGCCTGACCGCGGTCCCGGAACCGTCGACGGCGGCGCTGATGCTGGTCGCGCTGCTGGCGCTGTCGGCATTGCGCGCGCGGGGAGCACGCCGCGCCTGATCCGTCCTGACGTCCTGACGTCCCGACGTCGTCAGCGAACCCCGAAGGCCGCAGTCCGGCCTTCGGGTTTTTTTCATTCGCCGGCGCGACAAAAATATGTACGCATCTGTTGAAATTAGGTCTACAATTGTATGGTATCGATAACGTACAATTCTGCTCGGTGCAAGTGGCGGCGCGACCGCCATTTGGCGCCGGACAGGAACGTCAAACCTTCGATACGGCAGTAAATAAAACGCACTTCATATATTAAAAACCCCTGGAGCCCGGCTCGGGTATGCATTCGGCGCTGCCGCGCCCTGCCTTTCCGGTCCGTCTCCGGTCAAGAATGTTATCGGTAACCTAAATACGACGAGGTTAAAAATGGGGGGGCAGACATGAGAACAATCAAATTCGACCATGCGTTAAGACGCATCGTCTGCATGGCAATATCGGTCGGCATCGCGACGACGCTGGTACCGTTACCGGGCCAGGTCGCGCTGGCCGATCCGATCGACACGATGGTGACCGCGTACCAGCCGACGATCACCGAGACGATCGACGTGAACGGCTTCAAGCATCCCGGGGTCGGGCTCACGAAGGAAATGCTGGAAAACGCGCGGGCCGAGATCCTGGCGAAGAAGGAGCCTTGGTACACGCATTTCAACATGATGCTGAATTCGGCCTCCGCCTCGCGTACCCCGCGGATCCGCAACATGAACGGCACCGACAACAGCAAGCCGGCCTTCTACGGCCTGACGTCGCAAGGTCAGGAAGGCAACTTCATCGTGGACGCGGGTATCGCTTATACCCAGGCCGTCCTGTATCTCGTGACCGGCGACGACACCTATCGCAGCAACGCCATGCACGTCATCCGTCTGTACTCGCAGATGGATCCGACCCAATACGCGTATTACACGGACTCGCACATCCATACCGGCATTCCGATGCAGCGGATGGTGACCGCGGCGGAAATCCTGCGCGCCACGAGCACGCAGACGCCCGAGCTCGCGTGGACGGACGACGACACGCAGAAGTTCTCGGCCAACCTGATCACGCCGGTGATCCAGACCTTCGACAACTGCAATTGCCGGTTCATGAACCAGCAGTTGTACACGACCATCGCCAAGATGTCCGGTTCGATCTTCATGGGCGACCGCGACGGGTACAACCAGGCCGTCGAGTGGTTCATGGTCAACAAGGACGCGCCGGACCCGGCGTGGACCGGCTCGATCAAGCAGTTGTTCCGGATGGTGACGCATAACGACGCCACGGGTGAAGCCATCACGCCGCAGATCCAGCACGTGGAGATGGGCCGCGACCAGGCCCACGGCGCCGGCGACCTCACCAACTCGGAGATCCTGGCGCGCCTGATGATGGCGCAAGGTACCAAGGTGGATCCGGTGACGGGCACGCCGTCGACCGAGGCGAACGCCGTCGGACCGTACGAATTCCTCGACGACCGCCTGCTGGCCGTCCACGAACTGTGGGCCAAATTCATGGTCGGCCACGACATCCCGTGGGTGCCCGTCGCCATGAGCGTCAATCCCGACGGCAGCATCCGCGCGCTGTACACGGGCGTGTCGTGGGCGTATCGCGGCCGGCTTTCCCAGAACACCTGGGAAGCCTTCTATTACTACAAATACGTGCGCGGCCTCGACGTGGAACACCTCCTTCCGAACTACACGACGATCTACGCCAAGCGCAAGGCCTACAACTGGGACGGCACCGACGGCGGCGGCGACTTCTGGCTGACGATTCCCAAGGCGGCCGAAGCGGAAGGCAGCAAATACCTGGGCATCCCCATCGTCGATCCGTATCGCGAAGTGGAAGACCGGTTCACGCCGCTCGCCGGCGAATCGGTCGCCCAGACCGAAGGCTCGACCGGCTTCGTGCGCAGCACGGCCACGCCAGAAGGCACGCGGTATGCCGTGTACACGTACGGCTGGCCCACCTCGTCGATCGGGTTGCGCGTGCGGACCGATGGCCAGGCGACGATGGACCTCAACGGCACGACGGTCTACTTGCCGAACACGCGGGGCCAGTGGCGCTACATGGTGGTGCCGTTCAATATGCCCGACTTCCTGACGCTCACCATCACCGGCAACGGTACCACGGTCGACGTCGACCACATCAATATCCAGTCCAGCACTCTGCTGAGCCCGCCGGTCTTCAAGTCCGGCAACGGCGACACGACCGCGTACACCTATGCCGGCGCCACCATCCCGGTGACGCTCGACCTGTCCGCGACCGACTCGGCCGCGGGCGACGTGGTGACTTACAACATCGACAACCTGCCGCAGGGCGCGTCGTTCGACACCAGCACCGGCGCATTGTCGTGGACGCCGACGCAAGCCGGCACGTACACGCTCATCGTCGAGGCCTCGGACGGGACCACGGTGACCACCAAGCGGGTCATCGTCGCAGTGGGCGCGGACCGGCAGGCGGTGGTGAGTGCCGTGACCGCACCGTTCAAGCCGGACACGCTGTATGTCACGTCGACGCTGAACACGTACCAGGCCGCCTACGCGGACATGCAGAACACGATCGGGTCGAGCACCGACGCCACCTACTTCGACAAGCTGGCCACGTTGCGCAACACGGTCTCCGGCCTGCAGGAACTGACCCCGCGGCTCCCGGACGGCAGCATCAACTACCCCAATCTGTTCTTCAAGTCGAACCTGGCGACGAACTTCAGCACCTTTGCCGCCAACGGGATCGACAACAATAACGGCACCAACATCCCGTTCGGCACCGCCATAGAGAGCAATCGCACGCAGACGATCGACTTCGGCCCCAGCTTCAAGGTGGCGGCGACCGCGTTCCAGTTCCAGCCGCCCGGCAGCTTCCCGGAGCGCATCGGCGGCGTGACCGTCTTCGCTTCCAACGACAACGAGCACTGGACGCGGATCACGCCCGACGAGACGCGCATGGTCGAGGAGATGCAGACGCTGAACGTGGCGGACGAATTCCGCACCCAGCGCTATCGCTTCTTCAAGATCTCGATGATCGACCTGCTGTGGTCGTACAACATCCTCGAGATGAGCGAATTCCGGATCTTCGGCACCCGCTATGAGACGGTCAACAAGCTGACCAACGTCTCGCTGGGTTCCGACCAGGCGCTGAAGAACCGTATCGTGCCCGGCAATACGATCAAGGTGTCGTTCCAGTCGTCCGAACCGGTCAACAACGTGACCGCGACGATCCAGGGCGAGCCCGCGACCGTCACCACCACCGATAACCTGAACTGGACGGCGACGGCAGTCGTCACGGCCAGCACGGCACCGGGACCGGTGAAGTTCCTCGTCAACTACAAGACCGCCGACGGCACGGACGCCGAACCGGTGCTGTTCCCGACCGATTCTTCGACGCTGTTCATCGCGGACCAGAAGGATTACCTCGCCAACCTGCTCGACATCTCGACCGTCACCGATTCCAACGGCCGCACCGGGGCCAACGCGCTGACTGTAGTTGGCTACCTGTTCGACAACAACCTGTCGACGGCGACCGATTACCGTCTCAACGGCAGCGGCAACAACGGCTGGGTCATGTTCGATTTCCGGGGCGGCGGCACCGTGGCCCTGTCGCGGGTCGACGTCATCGGCCCGCAGGGCAAGTACTCGGGCCGTATCAACGGCACCGTCGCCCAGGGTTCCAATGACAACACGACGTGGACCAACATCTCGACCTATGCCGCGAACACGGACACTTGGCAGACCCTGAAGATCACCGACACCACGCCCTACCGTTACGTCCGGATGACCGACGCCAACGCCTGGTTCGGCAACATGACCGAACTGCGCCTGTATGGCGTCGCGACGTCGACCAACCGGATCGCCTCTGCGTCGCTGACGTCGCTGCAAGCGCTGCGCAACCGCATCGTGCCCGGCAATACCGTGAAGCTGAGTTTCACGGGCAAGGAAGCGCTCAGTAACGTGTCGGCGACGATCGACGGCCTGCCCGCGGCGATCAGCACCACGGACAACATCAGCTACACGGCCACCGCCACCCTGCCGCAGGGCACGCAACCGGGCCCCGTGAAATTCGCCATCGACTACGTCGGCCAGGACGGCAAGCCCGGCTATGAAGTCACGGAGACGACGGACGGCACGGCGCTGAACCTCGTCGACGAAAGTGATCTCATCCAAAACGTGCCGACCATCGCGACGCTGATCGATTCGACGACGAACCGTACGGCCGCCCTGACGCAGACGAACGTGAATGCCCTGTTCGACGGCAACCTGGGCACGGGTTCGGACTTCCGCAACGGCTCCGGCGGCTCGGGCTCGGGCTCGTGGATTGCGTTCGACTTCAAGGAAGGCCACCAGGTCACCCTGACCAGCACCGAGATCATCAGCCGGCAGGACGGCTACTACGGCCGCATCAACGGCGCCGTGTTCCAGGGCTCGAACGACGGGACCAATTGGACCACGCTCACGCCGGCCGCGAAGTCGACCATGGAATGGCAAACCCTGCCGGTCGCCAGCCTGGTGCCTTACCGCTATATCCGTGTCTATGATCCGAACGCGTGGTTCGGCAACATGAACGAAGTGCGCCTGCACGGCTCGCTGCATGCGGCGCCGGTCGACGTGACGTCCTCGGTCACGATCGCGCGCTCGGGCCTGACGATGAACCGGTTCACCAACAAGTACACGGGCACGGTGACCATCACCAATCCGGGCGGCCAGGCCCTGGCGGGTCCGCTCCAGTTCCGCCTGCAAGGCTTGACGGCCGGCGTCACGCTGGACAACCAGAGCGGCATCAAGGACGGCGTGCCGTACCTGACGCTGCCCGTCGCCAGCCTGGCACCGGGCCAGAGCGTCACGCTGACGACCACCTTCTCCAACCCGAACAAAGTCGGCATCGCTTATACGCCGGCCCTCTTCAGCATTCAGTAAAGGACGTCCTCATGCTCAACTTCAAGCACTTCCTTGCCAACGTCACGTTGGCGGCCGCCATGGTCGGCGCCTGCGGGCAGGCGGCGGCGACGCCGCTTGGCTATCACGTCGACATCGACACCGCGACGCTTGGCACGGGCCCGGCCTTCCTGGACCTGTACTTCCTGGGACTGGACGGCGCCACCGCCGCGACCGCTACCGTGGACCACCTGACCGGCGCATTCGACGGCGCGCCGGACCTGACGGGCGCCGTCACCGGCGGCGCGCCCGATCCGTTCGTGTTCGGCAATGCCGGCGGCGGCGGCGACCTGCTCCAGGCCATCCAGCTCGGCGGCAAGTTCAGTTTCGACGTCAGCTTCATGATGGCACCCGGAGATACCGGCACGACCTTCGGCTGGGCGCTGTTCGACACGACGCACTACCTCGGCGCGGACGGCGACCTGGGCGACCTGTTCCTGCAGCCGGATGCAGCCCCCGGCGGCCAAGTCCTCGTGGCGGCGCCGACCACCCAGGTCAACCGCCTGACCGCGGTCCCGGAACCGTCGACGGCGGCGCTGATGCTGGTCGCGCTGCTGGCGCTGTCGGCACTGCGCGCGCGGGGCGCACGCCGCGCCTGAGCCGTCCTGCAGTCGTAACACGCTCCCGAAAGCCGGCGTCCGGCCTTCGGGGCGCCGTTCAACCGCCCGTCCGCCGCACAGGCCGACGGGCGGTTTTTCCTTTCCCCGCGACCAGGATCAGCCTGGCATCCGGATTCCCGCTCCGCACCTTCAGCCATTCGGCGATGCGCTTGACCGCGTCGTTGCGCGGCATGCGCCGGCAGGTGGCGCTGAGGAACGGCACCGGCGCCGCCGCAGCGTCCGCGTCGCCCGCGTCCGGGGCGGCCTTGCCGACGAGGATGTCGCCGCATTCCGGATACTGGGCCGCGAATTCGCGCGTCACCGTAGCGGCCTGCGTCATCCACGCCTGCCGGGCCGCCTGCTCGTCCGCCAGCTGGCGGCGCAGCGCCTGGATCGCGGCGTCCTTGTCCTGCAGCGCGTCCTGGTTGTTGCGCACGATCTCGGCCAGGATGTCGGCCTTGAGGCTGCCCACGTCGATCTTCTGGCTTTCCACCTGCGGCACCTCGCCCTGGTGCACGAACAGGCGCGCGTCCTTCAGCCCGGCGCTCGCCATGCGCTGCTCGATGGCCTTGATCGCCGCCGCCGGCAGCGGCGTGCCGATCAGGGTGACCTCGATGTCGTGCGTGCCGGGCGCCACGCGGGTCTCGATCACGTGCACCGTGGCCGCCTTGAATTCCTTGCGCACGAACTCGCGCGCGCGGCTGCCGAAGACTTCGTTGTCGACCAGGCGCGCGGCCAGCCAGATGCTCGGCAGCGCCGTGAGCAGGACGACGGCCAGCAGCGCCCGCTTGACGCGCCGTTCCTTGACCGGATCGACGAATTTCCGATGCGGCAGGCGCAGGAAATCGATGACGACCACCGCCGCGAACGCGATGAACACGCAATTGATCGAGAACAGGTAGAAAGCGCCGCCGAACACCGACCAATTGGCGTTCGCGAGGCCGTAGCCGGCCGTGCACAGCGGCGGCATCAGCGCCGTCGCGATGGCCACGCCGGGGATCACGTTCGATTTCTCGCGCCGCGTCAGGCCGATGATGCCGGCCAGGCCGCCGGCCAAGGCGATCAGCACGTCCCACAGCGACGGCGTCGTGCGCGCCAGCAGTTCGGACTGCGCCTCCGCCAGGGGCGTCACCATGAAATACAGCGTGGACGTCGCCAGGCTGATCGCGGCCGCGATGGCCAGGTTGACCAGCGAGCGGCGGATCAGCGCGAAATCGAGGATGCCGATGCCGTAGCCGAAGCCGACGATCGGGCCCATCAGCGGCGATACCAGCATCGCGCCGATGATCACGGCGGTCGAATTGGTGTTCAGGCCGATCGACGCGATCAGGATCGCCAGCATCAGGATCCACAATGTGGCGCCCTGCAACTCGACGCCGGCCCGGATGCTCCGATCGATCTCGGCGGCCTCCGCCTTGTCGTCATTCAGGCTGAACCGGTGAGCGATGGCGGCGCGCAATGAGGGCGGCGGGTGCGGGGTATCGGGCGGCGTGTCGGGCGGGTTGGTGGTCATCGGCGGGCGTGGCGGCAGAAAGTTAAATCCGGGCATCAATTTTCGCCGACCCGCAATATTTGACCAAACTTTTCTTGCGTGCGCGGGCCCGATGCGTTGCGCGGACGCCGACCGCTTGCCGTTGCGGCAAGCGCGTCCATGCCGCTTCGGCAACGACCGGGGCGGCCGATGGCGCCGACGACGCCCCCCGCGGCGAACATCATTTACATGCCAGTGCCGCCTCCTCCACGCCGCCGTCGTGCCTGGCCGGCGCGCCCGCCCGCGTCACGTACACGGTCTGGGTCGGGTACGCGAACGAGATGCCTTCGCGCGCGAACCGGTCGAACAGCGCGACGTTGATCGCCTGCTGGATGTCCATGTACACCGCGTAGTCCGGCGTCTGCACGATGTAGACGGTCTCGAAGTCGAGCGACGAGGCGCCGAAGCTCTTGAAATGCGCCCGGTCGAACTGCGCTTGCGGCTGGGCCTGCACGGCCTCGCGCAGGATGTCCGGAATGGCCAGCAGCTGGCGCTTGCCGATCTCGTAGGTGACCCCGACCGTGAAGACGACGCGGCGCGTCTCCATGCGCTTGTAGTTGCGGATCCGGCTCTTGAGCAGGTCGCTGTTCGAGAACACCACCTGCTCGCCGCCCAGGCCGCGGATGCGGGTCGTCTTGAGTCCCACGTATTCCACGGTGCCCGCGATGTCGTCCACGGTGATGAAGTCGCCCACGACGAACGGCTTGTCGAGCACGATCGACAGCGACGAGAACAGGTCGCCCAGGATGTTCTGGATGGCCAGCGCCACGGCGATGCCGCCGATGCCGAGGCTGGCGACCAGCGTCGTGATGTTGACGCCGAAGTTTTCCAGGATCATCAGGACGATCACGAGCCACAGCACGGTGCGCGCGACGAATCCCAGCGCCGCCGTGGACGTGGTGCTGGCCACGTCCTGCGCGCTGCGCTGGACGCGGTAGTGGTGCAGCCAGTCGCGCACGCCGACGTCGCCCCAGCGCGCCACCTGCAGCAGCGCCGCCGCGACCGCAAGGCGCGCCAGCACGGCGGCGCCGTTCCCCGGCAGGACCAGCCATTGCGCGCCGGCGTACATCCCCATCAGCACGACGAACAGCGGATGGGTCGCCCACAGGACCCGGATGCCGACGTCGTCGAGGTAGGTGGACGTCCCCTGCGCATACGCCTGCAGGCGCACGACGACGATCCGGCGGGCGACGTGCAGCAGCGCGCACACGATGGCGGCGGTCGCCAGCGCGAGCGCCCACGCCGTCAGGTCGTTGTTCAGCACGACCTCGTTCATGCCGCTTTCGCCTCGGTCGCGGCCAGTGCCCCGGCACGCTCGACGGCGGCGAGGAAATCGCCGCCCCAGCGCGCGACGTCGTGCTCGGCGACGATCATCGCCATGCGCGCCGTGCGATAGGCGCGCTCGTCCTCGCGCATCGTCAGCGCCTGGTGCAGCGCATGCGTCATGGCGTGCGCCTCGTACGGGTTGGTCAGCAGCGCGCCGTGCAGCTCGACGGCCGCGCCGGCAAATTCCGACAACACCAGCACGCCGGACCGGCCGCAGGCCTTCTTGGCGGCGATGAATTCCTTCGCCACCAGGTTCAAGCCGTCGCGCAGCGGCGTGATCCACGCGATGTCGCACGCCGCGTAGTGGGCGATGACTTCCTCGAACGGCAGCGAGCGGTAGAAGTAGCGCACCGGCACCCAGTCCAGCGTCGAGAAGCGGCCGTTGATGCGGCCCACCGTGCGGTCGACCTCGACGCGCAGGCTTTCGTAGATCTCCATGCCCTGCGCGGCGGGCGTGATGATGTTCAGCAGCGTGACCTTGCCGATGTGCTCGGGATGCGCTTCCAGCAGCCGCTCGAACGCCTGCAGCTTCTCGAGCGTACCCTTGACGTAGTCGAGCCGTTCGATCGACACGATGCCGGCCGCGCCGCCCAGGTAGGCGCGGATCGCCTCCGCCTGCAGGGCGACCTCGGGCTTGGCCACGATGCGCTCGATCAGCGCGACGTCCGTGCCGACCGGGTGCGCGCCCAGGCTCACGCGGCGGCCGCCCGCTTCGATGGCCGTCGTCATCGTGTCCACGCCGAGCGCGCAGCCGTAGGTGAGGAACTGCGGCGCGCACGGCGTGCTGCCGCACAGGTCGACCGGCGCGAACGAGCGCACCGCGTCGACGAAATTCTCGACGTAGCGCGGGATGTGGAACCCCACATAGTCGCACTGGAGCAGGCTGCCGATGATCTCGCGGCGCCACGGCAGGATGTTGAACACGTCGCTGGACGGGAATGCCGTGTGGTGGAAGAACGCGATGCGCAGGTCGGGCCGCAGCGCCCGCAGGAACGCCGGCACCATCCACAGGTTGTAGTCGTGCACCCAGACGATCGCGCCCTCGGCCGCCTCGCGCGCGGTGCGTTCGGCGAACAGGCGGTTGACCTCCAGGAAGCGTTCCCAGTGGTCCTGCCTGAACTCGGCCTTGTCCGGGAACGAGAAGATGATGGGCCAGAAAGCTTCCTTCGAAAACTTCTTGTAGAAGACGTCCACGTCGTCCGCCGTCAGCGCGATGCGCGCGGCCTGCAGCTGCGGGTAGCGTTCCGGATCGACGTCGACGTGCGTCGCGAAGCCTTCGGGCGCGCGGCTGGGCTGCTGCGACCACGCGACCCAGGAACCGGCGCGCGCGCCGGCGAAGAAGCGCAGCAGGGTCGGGATGATGCCGTTCGGGCTGCGCGGGCGGCGGTGGCGCAGGACGCCGTCCTCCACCACCTCGTCGTACGGCAGGCGGTGGTACACCATCACGAGTTCCGCCCGGCCGCGCGCGCCCTCCGCCGCCGCGGGCTCGTCGCGCGCGATCGCGCCGTGGTGCGCGAGGCCTTCCAGGATGCCGTCGCAACCCTCGCCGGCCGCGATGTGGACGAGCGGCCGCTTGCGCACCCGCTCCACCAGTTCCGGCTCGGCGCCGCCGACGACGATCCCGCGCAGCCCCGTCTCGAACATCGACAGGTCGTTCAGCGTGTCGCCCGCGACGACGATCGTCGCCGGATCGAAACCGGCCGCTTCGGCCAGGCGCAGCAGGGCCGGTCCCTTGCCGACGCCGCGCGGCAGCACGTCGAGATAGCAGCCGGCCGACAGCAGCAGGTCGCATCCGAGCGCGTCGACGGCGGCGCGCAGCGCCGGCGTGACGTCGTGCTCGCCGACCAGGAACGAACAGCGGCGCTCCTGCGGCACGCTCTGCCGCTTGAGGCCGGGGAAGCCCGCCAGCGCGCGGATGACGGCCTGCGAGCCGGGCCAGCGCGCCGCGATGTCCTGCTGGATCGCGTCGACCGGGCGCAGGTCGCCGTTGACGACGGTGGCGCCGACGTCGGCGATGATGTAGTCCGGCGTGGGGATCGTCGAATCGCTCAGCAGCGGCAGGATCGATTCGAGCGCGCGTCCCGTCACGAACACGAGCTTGGGGCCGCCCTGGCCCGCGCGCGCGGCCTCGGCGGCCGCGAACAGCTCGCGCACGCGCCGCCGCGCGTCGACGTCGCCGGCAAGCAGGGTGCCGTCCAAGTCGGTGGCCAGCACGAAATTATTGGGTTGGGGGCGCGCAGCCCGGAGTCGTGTTACCGCATGAGTCATCGTCTTCGTCCTTTCAGAGCGATGCGCCCGGCGCTGCTGCGCCGGCCTGGTGGGTGTGCCGGGAAGACCGGCACAAGGCGAACACAACCTGAGCGCGCCGGTGGCGCGCACGGTTGCCAGGAAATTGGAAGCGAGCGTGTGGAGTGCGCTGCGCCGGAGGGCAAAGTTCGGCCCTCGATCGGGAGGCCTGAATTGTAACAAATTAATTGAATTTGCACAAATGTTGTTTTGGGAGGGCGACAAAAAGGCTGTGTTCGCGTTACTTCAGTAGTCCGACTGCAATGGGCTAGCCGAGCTGGACCGCGGCGCGGAGCAGATGGCCAGGCGTCGTCAGATGCCGCGTATCCAGCATGCGCTGCCATCCCGAGTAATTGATCAGGTAGCGGCTCGCGACGCCGCGGAACCGGACCAGCCAACTCTTGAATCGGCTGTGCCAGCTGTTGACGTTCTGGATGTGGATCGCGCCGCGCGCCCGGATGCCAGCCTTCACGTTCACCCACTCGTGCGTGATGCCCGCTTGCGCGGCGAAATGTCGATAAGCGACGGCACCGTCGCTGATGAGTAACACATCGGCCGGTAACACCGGCTCGAGGCAATGTCGTAGTTGCTCTGTCGTCACTTGCCCTCGTCCGGTGTGAAAGTCGAGCGTTTGACCGCCACGGTCGCGCGCGACGAGCAGGCAATCGTGTTCTCGATTGATGCCACGCCGTTTCGCCACGCCGCCGCGCTTCCTCGGCTTGCGCGTCAAGCGGCGCGAGCCCTTTTGCGATTCGAGGCGATACGTTTCGTCCGCCTCGACGATGGCCGACAACGTCGCTGGCCGGTCGCGCATCGCGCCGGGCACGAAGCGATGGCGCCACCGGAAACTGGTCGTGCGGTGCACGCCGACGACGCGCGCCGCCTCGCGGACCGTGCGCGATTCCAGAATGCATTGGAGATACGTCAGCCAGCATTCCTTTTTGCGCAGCCGCGCGAGCGGCGTGCCCGTCAAGGCGTTGTAGCTGCGTCCGCAGCCGAGACAGCGAAAACGTTGCAAGCCGCTGGCCTGGCCGCAGCGGTGGACGTGGCCGCAACCGCAGCGCGGACAGGGCCGACCGCTGGCGGCGGTCTCGATCAGCGCGATGCACTCCGTCGGATCCGCGATGCTCGCGATCCATTCCCGCAGCCGGGCCAGGTCAGCTGCCGATAACTGTTCCGCCGACAACATGGCAAACAGTTCGTCGAACGTCAGGCTGCGCATCGTCGCTCCCCATGAGTTAACTCGGCGATACGTATGACCGCTGCAACCAGTTTCAGTTCGCAGAACTAACGCGAACACAGCCGACAAAAAAGCCCCTGGGCAGGGGCTCGAAGAGGTCTCGTCATCACTACATTCTTGTGTAGTATCCCGGGCAAATCCCGCGGGCTATATTCCGCCTGTTCACCAACAGCGAAGGAATAAGTCTCATGTTAAAACAGATCATCAGCGCCATCGCGGCCGGCACCGCCGTCCTGGCCGCCGCCCCCGCCGCCCAGGCGGCAAACAACTTCTACGTCGGCGCGGATTTCTCGCGGATGACGGACAAGGGCGACCAGGCTTCGGCCATCCATCCGCTTGCCCTCGCCGTCAAGGGCGGCATCGACCTGACGCCGAATGTCTCGATCGAGGCCCGTTACGGACAAGGCGTCAAATCCGACGACACGATGTTCAACGGCATGAACCTCGACCTCAAGCTCGACTACGTCTACGGCCTGTACGCGAAAGGCAAACTGCCGCTGGCGGCCGCGTCGCCGTACGTGCTGCTCGGCTACTCGAAAGGCAAGGAAACGGCGAGCGTCAAGGCGCTCGGCCTCGCCATGTCGGCGGCCGACCATGGCGTGTCGTTCGGGATCGGCGTGGACGTTCCCATCACGGATTCGGTGACGGCCAACGCCGAGTGGGTGCGCGTGCTCAAGGGCACGGACAGCGCCGGCGTCGGCTACAAGATCGAGGCGCTCACCGTTGGCGTCGCCCTGCATTTTTGAAGACGTGTGCCGCGCCGGGCGCCGCCGTGGGCGCCCGGCCCGCGCTCAGGACAGCACCGCCTTCACGTCCAGCCCCAGCCAGCGGTAATAATCCCCCCAGAATTGCGCGGATTCCCGCGCATCCTCCGCCGAGCGTGCCGTCTCGATCTCGAAGATGTCGATGGCGCCGCTGTCGAGCGCCTGCGCGACCCAGCGCGCGACGTCGTCCCGGCCGCTGCCGGCCAGGTCGGAATAAATCTGCTGCGGCTCCTGGCCGGGAGACTTCTCGGTCCAGCCGATATACTGAAGGTCGTCGGCGCCCGAGCCCACGCCAAAAACATAGTAATTCCCAGTGTCCATGTGATCACCTCGTGAATGAACAGTACGTCGCACAAAAAAACCGCCCTCGTCTCTGGATGCCCCCCTTTAATTACCGAACAACGCCTCGATGCGCTCCCTGACTTCCGGCTGGCCGAACGTCGCCGCGTGCATCGCCAGTTCCCGGTCGATCACGGGCGCCAGGCCCGCGCGCAGCGGCGCGACCAGGTGATCCTTCAAAGTGACCAGGGACACCCGCGGCTTGTCCGCGACGGTCCGCGCCAAGTCGAGCGCATACGCCATGACCTCGGCCCGCGGCAGCACCGGGAACGGGACGCCACGCCTGTGCAGCTCTTCGCCGCGGTAGGTCCTGGCCGTGATCATCATCTCCTCCGCCAGGCCGATCCCCAGCTTCTCGGGCAGCACGAAGGTCGAGCCCATGCCCGGCGTGAAGCCATACTTCATGAAGTTGGCCGTGTACACGCTCTCGCGGCTCAGGATCGGAAAATCGGCGAAGAGCCCGAGCACGAAGCCGCCTCCCACGCCATGTCCCTGCATCGCCGCGATCACGGGAATGGGGCAATTCAGCGCCAGGCTGTAAAAATCCGTGTCCGAGAAGCGCCCCTTGCCCTCGGACAGGAACAGCAAGCCCTCCTTGGTGCCGCCGCTGGCGAAATAACTGTCGTAGCCGGTCAGGATCGCGACCCGCCAGCGCGCGTTCGCACCCACCTCGGCGAACGCGTCGATCAGCCCTTCGGCCAGCTCGCGCGAAAAGGTGTTCTTGTTCACCCGGTCCTGCATCGTGATCCGCACGACGCCCGGTTCGATCTCCTGCGTCGTTACCGCGCTATCCGGCATGGTCAATCTCCTTCCCAGGGAAACCGCCCGGTCTTCATGTAGCGGGCGATCTTGTGCAGGTTGTCCGGGTCGCCGAACACCTCGACGTTGGCCGCCAGCGCTTGCGCCTTGGACGCCGCCAGCGAATCGTCCAGCGCGTTCATGTAGCGCTTGTAGCGTTGGATGCCCGGCTTCGACAGCCGGCGCAGGCGCAGCAGCTTCTTGCGCAGCAGGTTGCGGCTGTCGGTCGCGACCTCGTCGACCAGGCCCCACTCGTGCGCGCAGCGCGCGGACAGGGGCTCGGTCATCAGGGTCATGTAATTGGCCTTCGCAAAACCCATCCGGCGCGCCAGGAACGGCAGCACGCAGGCCGGCATCAGGCCGAACAGCAGCTCCGACAGGCCGAACGTCGCGCCCTCGTCGCACAGCACGATGTCGCAGGCGGCCACGAAGCCGATGCCGCCCGCGTTGGCCTGGCCGCGCACGTGCGCGATCGTGACGTACGGTCCCGTCGCCAGCCGCAGCCACAAGTCGTACATGGGGCCAGGGTCGAACACCTGGCCCGGCTGGCCGCTGTCCACGCGCCGCTGGATGGCCTTGAAATCCGCGCCGAAGCAGAACACCTCGGGCGAGCCTTCCAGCACGACGATCTTCACGCGCGCCTCGCACCGGTCCAGCACCGCGCCGAACTCGCGCACCAGCAAATCGTCGATCGTGTTGTTGGCGCCGGGCCGGTGGATCTGGACGAAGCAGATGTCGTCCTCGAACCTGACCACCAGCGTGTCGTACGACGCGTCTTCGCTCACGAGATCCATTCGTAGATCCTGCGATATTCCTTGATCTCTTTCAGGAACAGCACCGGCTTGCCTTGTGCCTTCCTGGCCTGGGGGACGAAATCCGTGTCCAGCACGACGTTGCGGGTGCCGAAGCGCACCGCCTGGCTGCCGCGCAGCAGGGCCTCGTATTCGTCCATCGTCAGTTCGTAGCGGTTGTCCAGGTGCTGCCCGATCCGCATCCGGCGGATCCGTTCCTGGCCCTCCTTGCCGACGACGCCGCTGAAAAACTCCGAGCAGCAGCCCGACCCGTACGAAAACACGCCGATCCGCTGCGGGCGCTCGAAATCGCCGTTGTCGATGGTGCTCGCGAGCGCCATCATCGCGGTCGCGCCCATGATGTTGCCCACGCGCTGGCAATGCGCGATGCCGGGACCGAAGCGGCGCTTGAAGTCGCCCTCGATGTCGGCCGGCGAGAAGCCGCGCGCAAACTTGCGCATCATGTTGCGGTGCGCGCCCTTGACCATGCCGCCGAACGGCGTGTGATAGGCCAGGTAGCCGAACGTGGCGGCATAATCGGCGCCGCGCACGCGTTTCTGGTATTCGAGGAAGGCGTTTTCGGCGCAGTCCAGGTAGGACAGCAGCGACAGGTCCGAGTCGCCCGCTTCCGAATCCGTCGACGGACGGCAGGTGTCCATCACCTCGTAGCCGTACGACCCGTTCGCGCCGGCGTCGACCTGGAACACGTGCGGCGTTTCGCTCACCAGCATCGCGACCGCGCCCGCGCCGCCGCTCGGCTCCGCGAACGCCCACTCCATCTTGAACGCGCTGCCGCCCTCCTCCAGCATGAACCGCGAGATATCGGTCGCGATCACCAGCGCCTTGGCGCCCGGCGACACCTGGGCCAGGATGAAGTTGATCGCGTTCTGCAGGCCCGCGACGCCCGAGAAGCAGGCATTCTTCACCTCGAACAGCCGGCAGTTGCGGTTCAGTCCCAGCAGGTCGTGGCAATACGTGCTCATCGACTTGCCGAAGTCGAACGCCGATTCCGTGCACGTGACGAGCATCTCGATCCGGTTCTTTTCCTCGGGCGTGAGGGCGTCGACGATCGGCTTCGCGGCATTGACCGCGAACGTGATCGGATCCTCGTACGGCAGCGCGACGCTCTTCTGCTTCATCATCAGGTTGTCGAACCTGGTGCGGTCCAGGTCCCGGTGCGCGGCCAGTTTTTCGACGTCGAGAAACGCCGTGCCGGCAAATACATTCATTGCTTCGATTCCTGCTTTGACCATGTCTGGTGCCTCGATGGGTGGTTATGTTGGGGTGAAAAAAACTCAGGAGACCAGGTGCAGACGTGCTTCGACGGGACCTGAGGGCGCGTCGGCGGCGGCGTGCGGCAAGCAGGCGCCGCTCCATGCGTTCAGCAACGACCAGGTGCAGTGCACGTCGCGGCCGAGCGCTTCGTGCAACTGGAGCGCGAGGGCCATCCGGCCGTTCATCGTCACGCAGCCGGCGCCGATCGGATAGACGCGGGTGATCGCGGGGCAGAACAGCCAGCTGCCGGCCCCGTCGACGGTCCAGCTGCCCAGGTTCGAAAACATCCCGGTCACGCCATGCTTCTGGCGTTCGCGCTTGCGGATGTCGTTGCGCATGCCTTCCTTGCCCAGCAGGCGACCCAGGTGCAGCAGCATCCACATGCCCCAGTGATAGCGGCGCCGCCTGAGGCGGTCGACGCGCTGCTGGACCGCGCGCGGCGCCACGTCGCCTTCCAGGTCGACGCCGAAGAACGACATGTGCGGCGCCTGCGGCGACGGCCGCGTCACCGCGCCGCGCAGGTTCACGGGCACCATCCAGCGGCGGGGAGCGCCGGGCGCCACCAGCTCGGCCGACACCGCGCGGTCCAGGTGGCACAGCAGGTAGCTGTTGACCGTCGCGCCGGCCGCCTTCGCCGCGGCGACGATCCGGGCCGTCTCCTCCTGCGTGAAAAACCGCCACGCCACGCGCTGTTCCGCCGGCAGGAACGCCACCGCGCGGGTCCAGTGGAAAGCGCTCTTCCACTGCTGCCGCCGGACCGGCAGCGCATGCAGGACCGACAGCAGGCCGCGCAGGCCGGTGAACAACGTGAAGCGATCGCCGCGCCATTCGGGAAGCCGGCCGGCCTGCGCGCCGCCGTCGGCCAGCAACTGCGCCAGGCCGCTGACGCCGTCGTAGCGGTCGTGCGGCAATTCGCACCAGCGCGGCTTGCCGTCCGCCGCGCGCGGCCCCTCTTCCCCGAATACGATCGCGATGTTCTCGCCGCAGTCGCGCAGCGCGGCGAACATCTCCGCTACCCAGTCGATTGTCATGTCGCCTCCGATCGGTGCCGCTTCAACCCCGGGCCCGCGCATCGAGCTCGCCCGCCTGTTCCTGCGGCGGCACGTCCGGGGTATCGTGGTATTTGTTCACGAGGTCGAGGAACCAGCGGAAGCGCGCGCTGTCCCACTCGTAGCCGTTCAACTGCTCGTCGAGCCGAATCGAATACTTGAGCTCATCGGGCAGCACGCTGGTGCGCTTTTTCAGTTCGGCGGAAATCGGCTGGTCCAGGTTGATGGCGAACCCGTACGGCTCCAGCCGGCCGTAATGGTGGAGCGAATGCTGGATCACCGACAGGAATTCCCGGCTCAGCTTCGGATAGACGCCCGGAATGTACTGGTGCAGTTCCATGTCCACCTTCACGTCCCCCGTGTAGAAAAAAGCGGCCGCCAGCGGGTTGAAGAACGGGATCGGAAACGCCAGCGCGCTGCGGAAGAAGCCCTCCAGGTAGCCGTTGCCGGCCACGCCGATCAGGGCGCACGGCAGCGCGTCGTGGTGCGTGCCGTGCAGGTAGACGAAGTCGAATTCCGAGTTGTGGCCGAGCCAGTGGTCGCGATAGAACCAGTCGTTCAGGTTTTTCACGCTGTACTTCTGCAGGACGAAGGCGATGACGCACGTCGCCGGCATGAACACGAGCGAAAAATTCGCGTAGCGGATGACCAGGTACCACGGGATCAGGTAAACGATATGCGTCAGCATCCCGGTGCAATACGCGTGGAAGATTTCCGGCACCACCCGCGACTCGCGCTCGACGTTGGACTTCCACACCGACTCCATCAACACGTTGCGCACGTGCTCCTTCTTCATCAGGTGGGCCGCGAGGATCACGGTGCGGAAGCACGCGATGAAGATGAAGTGCGCCCAGAACAGCCCCACCGCCATCGTATGCATCCACGCCACGTGGTGCGGCAGGTTCGGCGTGACGGCGATGAGCGCGTTTTCGGCGACCAGCAGCGCGAGCGCGATGAAATACTGCGGCTTGATGTTCTGCACCTTGTGCACGAGCGAATACACGATCTCCTGCGGGCGCCGCAGCACGATCGGCACCTTCCACTTCACGCCGTGCCGGGCCGGGAACGTGACCAGCATGAACGCGCACAGCGGCAGGCCGACGAGGGTCATCGGATGCAGCGGCCCGTACGCGAACCCGATGAGCGCCGCGCAGACGGCGACCATCAGCGCGTAGTCGGCGAAGTCCTTGTCCTGGTAGTTGATCCTCTTCTTTTCCACGCCGTACAAGCGGTGGAATTTTTCCGCATTGACTGTTTTCATGCCTGTCTCTCGGTATCTGTAAAGCCGGGTTATTGAACCGGTTCGTACGACTGCAGCACGACGTGCGCGTTGGTGCCGCCGAAACCGAACGAACTGACGCCGGCGACCAGCGCCTCGTCTCCCTCGTGCCCGGACGCGGGCCAGTCCTGGAGTTCCGTCACGAGGTAGAACGGCGAGCCGCCCAGTTCGATGTTCGGATTGAGCCGGTCGAAGTTGACCAGCGGCGGCAACCGGCGGTGCTGGAACGCGAGCAGGACCTTGATGACCCCCGCGATGCCGGACGCCGTTTCCAGGTGGCCGATATTGGTCTTGAGCGCGCCGAGGGCGCACGTGGCCTCGCCCGCCTTGACCTTGAAATGCCGCTCCAGGTAGCGCCACGCCCGTTTCAGGCCCGTGATTTCGAGCGGATCGCCCTTCGGCGTGGCGGTGCCGTGCGCCTCGATATAGCTGACGCGGTCGGGCGCAATGCCGGCCCGCTTGTACGCGTCCTGGATGACCTGCGATTGCGCGAACGCGTTCGGCGACGTCAGCGTCTGCGAGCGCCCGCCGTGGTTGATGGCGGAGCCCTTGATCACGCCGTAGATATGGTCGCCGTCCTCGATCGCCTTGGAGAGCCGCTTAAGCAGGATGACGCCCCCGCCCTCGCCGCGCACGTAGCCGTCCGCGCTCGCGTCGAACGTGCGGCATTGCCCCGTGGGCGACAGCATGCCGGTCTTGGCGAAGGAAATGAAGGTGGTCGGCGTGAGGATGATGTTGATGCCCGCGACGAGCGCCATGCCCGACTCGCCGCTGTTGATCGACTGCGCCGCGTAATGCAGGGCGAACAGCGCGCTCGAACAGGCGGTGTCGTACGGGACGCTGGGGCCGCGCAGGTCGAGGAAATACGAGACGCGGTTGGCGACGAGCGACAGGTAGTTGCCGGTCGACCGGTGCGCTTCCACGGACGACAGTTTCGCCTCCAGCAGCTCGCGGTAATCCAGCCCCGCCACGCCGACGAAGACCCCGGTGTCGCTGCCGGCCAGGCTGCCCGGCAGATAGCCGGCATCCTCCAGGCATCCCCAGCACAGTTCCAGCATCAGCCGCTGCTGCGGGTCCATGAGCTGCGCTTCGGTGGGCGACACGTGGAAAAAGTCGTTGTCGAACTTGTCGACGTCGTCGATGAAGCCGCCCCACTTGCTGTTGGTCTTGTTCGGTTCGCGCGGGTCGCCGAAATAGCGGCGCCAGTCGAAACGCCCGGCAGGCACCTCGCGGATGCTGTTCACGCCGCCCGCGAGGTTGTCCCAGAACTGCGCCGCGTCGCCGGCGCCGGGAAAGCGGCAATCGATGCCGATCACCGCGATGTCGCCCTCCGCCCCCGCGCCGCGCTCCGTATTCCTGGTAGTCGTCATGATCGTCCTTTGCGGCTTACTTGTAATGGCTGCGCAGCGTGGCCAGGATTTTTTCCTTGAAGGTGAAATCGGTCAGGCTGCGTTCCGACATCAGCTCGTCCGGCACGTCCTTGTTGTACGCGGCGGAGAGGTTCTGGATCAACGTGATGCGGTTTGTCGACAGGTTGTTCATCGTCTGCTGGCGCGCGATCCACACGTTGTCGATCAGGGCGAAGTCCTTGTTCAGGCGCTGGCGGTACATCTTGCCGGCGCGGTTGTAGATGTCCTCGCGCAGGATCAGCTTGCGTTCCTTGTCGACCCACAGCCGCGACTTGCCGTACTGCGTCTTCCTGGCCCGCTTCTCGGTCGGCGTCGACTCGACGACCCATACCGGCCGGCCGTCCTGCACGTCGTCGCCGATCAGCGTGTAGGTGTAGTCGTCGACCTTCTTCAGCTGGGTGTCGTCGACGAAGAACTCGGTGCCGAAGAAGCTGCCGCCGTCCTCGTTGCCGTCGCCGCCCGACACCACCCGCCGCACTTTTTCCAGCGCCGGCAGGTACAGCAGCACGTCGTTCTCCCGGTCCGAGTCGGCATATTCGTAGGTGAGCATGCCGATGCCCTTGTCGGTCACGGGCTGCAGGACGAGGGAAATCGCGCGCGAATCCTTTTTGTCGGCGCCCCATTTTTTCTCGCCCACCTCCAGCACCGTCACGCGCGGCGACTCCTTGCAGTTCATGCCGCCGTGCGCGACCACGTAGCGGCAGGTCGACAGCTTCACTTTGATGACGGCGGTGGTGAAGGCCTTGCGGTACATGTCGTCCGACGATTTCATGATGTCGGTGGCCGTCATCGCGTAGGAGATGGCCGGCATGGCCAGCATGGCTCCCGTCGCGGCGGTGCGCAGGTGCGCGCCAATTGCAAACTTCATGGCTGGTCCTTTCGATGTCACGTTGAGTGCGCGGCGGCCAGCTGTGCAGCCAGGCCGCCCTGTTTTCCCTGGAACCGCAGCTTGAACACGAGGATCAGGGCCGGCGTCAGGAACAATTCGCATACGAGGCCGGAGAAGATGGCGAGGAAACCGAGCTTGCCGAGGCTGGCCAGGCCCGGCGTGGTGGCGACGGACATGATGCCGAACCCGAAGCCGAGGATCATCGAGGCGAACACGGTCGACTGTCCGCACTCCTTCACCGTATCGACCAGCGCCCGCCTGACGTCGCCGTCGTGCAGGACCTCGGTCCGGTACACGGAGACGAAGTGGATGGTGTCGTCGACCGCGATGCCCACCGCGATCGGCGCCAGCATCATCGTGTAGAAATCGAGCGGGATGCGCAGCCAGCCGAGCACGCCCAGCACGAGGAACGACGGCACGATGTTCGGAATCAGCGACACCACGCCGGCCTTGAACGAATTGAAGATCACCAGCAGCATGCCGGAGATGACGAGCAGGCTGAGTCCGAAGCTTTGCAGCTCGTTCATGACGAGATAGTCGGCCGCCTTCATCCCCATCGCGAACAGGCCGGTGATCGAGACCTTGGCGTTCGGGTAATCCTTCTTGATCAAGTCGAGCGACGCATGGATGTCCTGCTTCATGCGCTCGAACACCCTGGTGTATTCGGACGAGCCGTAGCCACGCAGGGTCACCGTGATGTTCGCCTTGCGGTAGGTCTCGCTGACCAGCTTCTCCCGCTCCTCCGGGTTCGCCACGTTGAAGGTGAACAGCGTCTGCGACAGCACCTCGCGCTTCGACGGGATGACGTACATGTCCGGACGCCCGTCGTTCTGCTTCTGGTAGGCGTCCTTCACGACGTTGACGATCGACCCCGTGCTCACGACGTACCTGGCGTAGTCCTGTTCGAACTTGTGCTGCAGGTCGTCGACGACGCGCAGCACGGCCGGGTCCTGGAAGCCGTTGTCCTCGCCCAGGTCGACGTACAGGGACATTTGCGACGAACCCGCCATCTTCTGGTCCAGCAGCTTGATGGCCTGGTAGAAGTTCGACTGCTTCGAATACTGGTCGTACACGCTGTAGTCGACCTTGACGTGCAGCGCGCCCCAGACCGATGCGACGAACAACAGCAGGAACGGCGCGATGAAGGTCCACGGCCGCTGTTCCACCGCCGGCACGATCTTGTCCAGCGCGCGCTGGAGGGCGGGCACGAAGTTCGGCATCAACCGGGCGATCCATCCGGCCAGGCCCCGGTTGCGCCGCGGATCGGGCGCCGGCGACCAGATCTCGAGCAGCACCGGCAGCAGGTGCATCGTGAGGAAGAACACGACGCCCACGCCGATGGCCGACATCAGCGAAAAATTAATCACCGGGACCAGGCTGCCCGACAACAGCGACAGCATGCCGGCGATCGTCGTGATCGTCGTCAGGAAGCACGCCAGGCCGGCCTTTTCGTACGCCTCGCGGATCGCCGCGGCCGGCTCGTGGCCGTGCGTGCGGAAGTAGAGATAGCTGGACGTCATGTGGGTGACGTCGGCCATGCCGATCGTCAGGATCAGGAGGATGGTCAGGATCACGAATGGCGAGATCGACAGGCCCAGCCAGCCGGCAATGCCGAACGTCCAGACGGTGGATAGGACGATGATCACCGCCGGCCACAACGCCCCGGCGAACGAGCGGAAAATCATGAACAGGGTCGCCAGCATGATCAGCATGCCGACCATGTACAGCAGTCCCATTTCCTTGCCCATCTTGACCTGGTTTTCCGAGTCGATCGTATTGCCGACCTTGTAGAAGTCAAGGTGCGACGCATATTCCGGCTTGGCCAGGATCGTGTTCAGCGCGGCGTTCAGGGCCACGTAATCGGCCATGTCGGTGGGCTTGAAGCGCAGCGGTTCCTCCGCGCCGCCCGCTTTTTCCCGCGGCGCGGCCACCGTCATGTTGACGGTCCCGCCGGCGGCCGTCGCATCGCCCGCGTTCACCGGGATCGCGCCGAAATCGGTCTTGATGTAGATGGCGCCGTACTTCTCGTCCTTCGAAAAATACTTCAACGGGAAGTCCCGTTCAGACCAGGCGGTCTTGCGGATTGCGGCCAGCGCCTGTTGGCCGCGCGGAACCGTGTCCCCGACGAGCCAGTGCGACACCATCGCGTCGCGCCTGACCGTCAGCACCGGGGCGTTGACCAGGGTGTCGACCTTGACGACGTGGTCGAGCGCCGAACCCTCGCCCGCCTTGACCTTCGCGTGGTAATTCAGCAGCTCGTCGCGAATGCCCTTGACGGCCGCGAGGGACGCGGCGGAAAAGACGTTGCCGTCCTTCGGGCGGTACACGATCACGACGCCGTCGTCGCTGCCGAACTGGTCGTGGAACTCGTTGTACGCGACGAACGCCGCGTCGTCCTGCTTGAGCCACCGTTCGATCGTGAAGTCGAACTGCAGCTTCGACATCCCGGCGACGAAGAAGGCGGTGGCGACGGCAAGCATCAACAACACGAGCGCCTTGCGTTTCCGGACCCAGTCGGGGATACCGGTGAGGTAATGCGACGTCCAGCTCAATATTCTCTTCATGGCATTCTCTAGGCTAAGTTGGCACCCGTGTCACGCTCCGGGCATGGCGGTGGATTCTTCGGCGCGGGCGGCAAGGCCCGCACGCAGAACTTGTTCAGGGCGACCAGCACCAGGCCCCGTTCGTTGGCGATCCTGATATTGAATTTCCTGACGTCCGCCCGACCCGCCGCCCGCGGTTCCGCCTCTTCCACGTGGACGTGGCAGGTGCGCGACAGCGGGTGCAGGATCTCGATCTCGTCGATGGCGAAAGGCAGGTAAGGCACGGACGCTTCCCCTCCGCCCGCCATGCCGGCCACGGTCTGCAGGGCGCCGTCTACGAGGCTCGGATGGAGGATGAAATCCTCGACGCCCTCGCCCTGCCCGTCCGCAAGCGACAACGTGGACAGCGCGAACGACGCGCCGATGTGCAGCTTCCGCATCGTGCGGAACGCGGGCCCGTAGACGATGCCCGCTTGCGCGAACCGGCGGTAATACTCGCTGCCGTCCACCACGCGCGACGAGGCGCGGATGAGGTCCGCGAGCGGCAGGAAGGTGTCGGCGCGGGGTTCGTCCGTGCCGTCCTGGAACCGGAGCACGCCCTCGGCATGCACCACCTTTTCGCGGTCCGCGTCGTACGACGTGACGATGTATTCCGCGTCGTCGTCCGCCGGCCGCAACGACACCTGGACCGGCTGCTGCCCGGTGCCGAAGACGAGCGGTTGGACGAACACGATGCTCTGGATCCTGCGCACGCTCCGGCCGGCCGCCAAGGTCCCGGACGCGCAGGCCAGCTCGATCAGGCCGGCTCCGGGAAAGACGCGCCGTCCGTTCACCTGGTGGTCGCGTGCGTAGAAGGCGTCGCCCGACAGCATCGACGTGAAGGCGACTTCGCGCAGTGTCGACGAGTTATGGGAAATCAGCGGGTGCAACTGGGCCGGCATGCGCGCGGCGGGCCGTGGCGTCTCGTTCACCCAGTGGCGCTGCTGCGCGAACGGATACGTCGGCAGCGGGATGCGCCGCGCCGTCCCGTCCGGATCGAGTTCGTCCCAGGCGATCGCGTATCCGGCGGTCCAGGCTCGTGCCAGCGCGTCCAGGTCGCGCGCCGCGATCCGCTCGTCGAGCCGCTTGGCGGCGCTGCGCGGATCGAGGCTACCGCGCGCGACGCCGGCACAGGACTCGTCGTCCATCCACCGTTCCAGCGTCGCGGCCAGGTCGGCCAGGTCATGCGCCACGAATGCGAGGCGCTCGGGCATGGGTTCGCGGGCGACCTGCAGGGTGTGCGCCACGTCCGCCAGGTCGAGCGTGGGCGTCTTGCGTATGTGGGCGAGCAGCCGCAGCGCCTGGTCGCGCAGGCCCGCCGGGGTCCTGGCGGACAGCACGATGAGCCGGGGGCCGGTCGCCACGGGCCGCGCCGCATGCACCGGCACGTATTCCTCGAGCACCACGCACGCGTTCACGCCGCCGGCGCCGAACGAATTGACGAGCGCGCGGCGCGGATGCGACGGCGCGGCCGTCCAGTCGGACAACCGCCGCTGCAGGCGGAACGGCGAACGCTCGAACTCGATGTTCGGGTTCGCGACGTCGGCGTGGAGCGACGGCGCCAGCTGGCGGTGCTTCATCTGCAGCAGGACCTTGGTCACGGCCGCGACGCCCGCCGCCGACTCGGCATGGCCGATGTTGGCCTTCACCGAGCCGAGCGCGCAGAACTGGCGCTTGTCCGTCCGCTGGCCGAACGCCTGCGCGAGCGCGGCCACTTCCAGGCTGTCTCCCAGCTGGGTGCCGGTGCCGTGGCCTTCGACGTAGCCGATCGACTCCGCCGGAATGCCCGCCGCGTCCAGCGCGCGGCCGATGAGCGCCGCCTGCGCATTCGGATTCGGCGCGGCGTAGCCGTTCGAGCGGCCGCTGTGGTCAACCGCGCTGGCGCGGATCACCGCGTGGATCGTGTCGCCGTCCTCGATCGCCCGCGCCAGCGGCTTGAGGATTAGCGTGCCCACACCCTCGCCCGGCACGAAGCCGTCGTCGCCGGCGCCATAGCTGCGGCACTTGCCTTCCCGCGCCAGCATGCGCTTGCGGCACAGTCCCTGGTACTTGGACGGGTGCAGGTAAAGGTTCACGCCGCCGGCCACCGCGACCTGGCATTCGTTGCGCCTCAGGCTTTCGCACGCCAGGTGGATCGCGACCGACGACGACGAGCAGGCCGTGTCCACGGGCATGCTCGGCCCCTGGAAATCGAAGAAGTACGACACGCGGTTCGCGATCGACCACGGCAGCGCGCTCGCCGCCGCGCCTTCGCCCGCCAGCAGCTGGTACGACTGCGTCGTCACGCCCACGAACACGCCGACGCCGGCGCTGCGCGCTTTCGGGAAGCGGCGTTTGAGACTGTCGCGGGTGTAGCCGGCGTCTTCCAGCGCGGACCACACCGATTGCAGGAACAGCCGCTCCTGCGGGTCCATGGCGCGCGCCTCGTCGGGCTCGATGTTGAAGAACGGCGCGTCGAACCGGTCGACGCCGTCCAGGAACGCGCCCCATTTGCAGTAGATCTTGCCGTCCGCGGCGCGGCTCGGATCGGGGTCGTAGAACTGCTGCGCGTCCCAACGGTCGGCCGGGACGGCGCCGACCACGTCGCGTCCATCGCGCAGGTGCGCCCAATAATCGTCCAGGTCGCGCGCTTGCGGATAGTAGCCGTGCACGCCGATGATGGCGATCGGTTCCGCGGCGTCCATCGGCCGCGCGGCCACCGGCGGCGCGACCGGCTCCGCGGCCGGCGCGTCGTCCACCGGCTGGGCGCCGGCATCCGCGCCGAACAGGGCCGCCAGCGCGTCCGCGTGCTCGCGCACCAGATAGCGCGCCAGGTCGGCGATGCTCTCGTATTCGTAGAACAGCGTCTTCGGCAGCGCGCCGAATGCGCGCGCCAGCGCCTCGTTCAGGCGACCGACGGCGATCGAATCGATGCCGAACGCGTCGAACCGCTCGCGCGCATCGATCCGTTCCGGAGCGAGCTTGATCTCGGCGCCGACGAGGGTCTTGAGGTAGTCCTGCGTCTGCGCCAGGCGCAGCGCCGGATCGGCCGCCGCGCCGCCAGTACGTACGGCCGCGGCGGCCGGTGCCGCGCGCCGCGCCATGTGCGCCTTGATTTTCGAGGGCACGCCGTACAGGGCGACCGCCTGCGCCAGCCCGGCCCCCAGCAGGTCCTCGAGGCAGCGGATGCCTTCGCTGGTCGGCAGCGGCGCCATCCCCATGTGCTCGGCGGAGAACGCGAGCGCGTCGGCGGGGATCGCCATGCCGCCTTCTTCCCAGAACGGCCAGTCGATGGACAGCGTCCTGCCGCTGCGCCGGCCCGCCAGCCGCAAGGCTTCGCGCTGCTCGGCGAACGCGTCGAGGAAGCGGTTGGCGTAGGCGTAGTCGCACTGGCCGACGTTGCCGAACGCGCCGGCGACGGACGCGAACAGCACGAACAGGTCGAGCGCCTCGCCGCGGGTCGCGCGCTCGAGATTGAGCGTGCCGTCGACCTTCGGCGCCAGCACGGCGGTCAACTCGTCGGCCGTCTTCTTGAGGAGGAAGGCGTCGCGCGTGACGCCGGCGCTGTGGAACACGCCGTCGATGCGGCCGAAGCGCGCCTTCGCCTCGCGCACCACGGCCTCGACGTCGGCCAGGCGCGCCACGTCGGCCTGAAGGTACACGGCCGCGAGGGACGCGATCCGCCGCGCCTGCGCGGCCGACGGGACCGAACGGCCGACCAGCACCAGCCGCGCGCCCACTTGCTTCGCCAGATAGTCGGCGACGATCCCGCCCAGGCCCCCCAGGCCGCCCGTCACCAGGTACACGCCGCCCTGCTTGAGCGGCACGGGCGCGGCCGGCTTGGCGTCATGAGCGACGAACGAGCGTACATGACGCACGCCCGCGCCGTCGTAACGGATCTCGGCCATCGCACTATCGGTCGCGCCCAGCTCCGCCAGTGCGATACGGACTTGCTCGTCCACGCCGGCCGGCGCCGAACGGATGTCCACGACCTTCGCTTCGTAGCCCGGGTGTTCGAGGTTCAGGCTCAGGTAAAAGCCGGCGAGCGCGGCGCCGAACGGCATGGCCGCTTCGTCGCCGCCGTCGAACATCGACAGGAAACGCACCCGTCCGGCTTTCCGCCCGATCAGCGCCTTGCATGCGTTCTGCAGGGCGCCCACGCCGAGGCGCAGCGCCGCGGCGGCGTCAGCCGGCGCATGACGATGGAGGACGACGCGCGGCACCTGGCCCCGCGCCTCGAGCACGGCCACGAGCTGGCCGAACTGCGCTTCGCTGGCCGGATCGAGCGTGAACACGCCCGGCGCGATCTCCGCGAATGCGCCGCCGGGCAGCGCGAGGTTGATGCCGCCGCCGTCGACCCGCGCGTTCAACGCGGCGAAGAAGGCGTCCGAATCGTCGAGGACCAGCATCGGGCCGGCCGGCGGATTGGTGCCGGCCAGCGGTGTCGCCGTCCACTGCGGGCGGTAGTACAACCTGCGCCGTTCTTCGACGGCGGCCGGTGCGGCGGGTTCTGCCGGCTGCGCCGCGGCCTGGATCCAGTACCGCTCCCGGGCGAACGGATAGGCGGGCAGGCTCACCCTGCGCGGCGCGGCGCCGGCATGAAGCGGCGACCAGTCGATGTCGGCGCCCATGGTCCACAGCGTGGCCGCTTTCGCCAGGTCCCCGCCCGCCAGCAGGCCACGCAGGAACGCCTGGCCAGCTTCGCCCTGGATCAGTTGTCCGGCGTCGTAGGCCCGGTCATGCGTGTTCGCGTGGAACACGTCGTCGGCCTCGCGCGCCGCGATCCAGCGCGCCAGCTTGTCCTTCAGGCCGGCGACGCTGGACGCGATCACGGCCAGGCGCGCCGCCATGTGCGTGCGGCCCGCCTGCGACGTGTACGCGATGTCGGCCAACGGCAGGTCCGCGCAATCCTCGAGGAAGGCGGCCATGCCGGCGGCGTGACGATCGAGTGCGGCCGCGTCGCGCGCCGACAGCAGGATGACGTGCGGCGTGCCATCGGCGCCGGCGCGCACGGGGCGCGTATCGACATGCTCTTCCAGGATCAGGTGCGCGTTGGCGCCGCCCGCGCCGAACGAGCTCACCGCGACACGGCGCGGATTCGTTCCGCTGCGCGTCCAGTCGGCGAGCGAAGTCTGCACGCGGAACGGCGAGTGCTCGAAATCGATGTTGGGATTGGGCGGCTCGGCATGCAGCGACGGCACCAGCTGTCCATGCTTGAGTTGCAGCAGTGCCTTGGTCACGGCGGCGATGCCGGCCGCCGCTTCGAGGTGGCCGATGTTCGACTTGACGGAGCCGATCGGCAGCCGGCCGTTGCGGCCCTTTGAAGCGCCGAACGCCTGCTGCAGGCCGGCGATCTCGATCGGGTCGCCCAGCGCCGTGCCGGTGCCGTGCGTTTCCACGTAACCGAGCGTGTCCGGTTCGACGCCGGCCCGCTTCATGGCGTCGTGAATCAGGTCACCCTGCGCATTCGGATTCGGCACCGTGTAGCCATTGGTCTTGCCGCCGTGGTTCAGTGCACTGGCGCGGACGACGGCATAGACCTGGTCGCCGTCGCGCAGCGCATCCTCGAGGGGCTTGAGCAGCACCGCGCCCACGCCTTCGCCCGGCACGTAGCCGTCCCCGCCCGCGCCGAAGCTGCGGCAACGGCCGTCGCTCGCGGCGAAGTTACCCTGGCTCAGGTTCAGGTATTTCTGCGGATGGATGGACAGGTTCACGCCGCCGGCCAGCGCCGCGTCGATATTCCCGCGCCGGATCTCCTCGCACGCCAGGTGGATCGCCGTCAGCGACGACGAGCACATCGTGTCGAGCGCCATGCTGGGGCCGCGCAGGTCGAAGAAATAGGACACCCGGTTCGCGATCGACGCGTGCGACGACGTGGGGATCGCGCCCGACGCGGCATCCGCCCCGAACAACTCGTAATGCCCCCACATGGCGCCCACGTAGACGCCGACCCGCCGTCCCGCCAGGCTTGCGCGGCTGTAGCCGGCGTCCTCGATGGTCTGCCAGGCCGTCTGCAGGAACAGGCGCTCCTGCGGGTCCATGATCTCCGCCTCCCTGGGCGAGATATTGAAGAACAGAGGGTCGAACTTGTCGACGTCGGTCAGGAAGCCGCCCCATTTGGCATAGGTCTTGCCGGCCTTGCTGCGGTCCGGATCGTAGTACCGCTCATGGTCCCAACGCTCCGGCGGCACTTCCGAGATGCAGTCGCGGCCGGCCTTCAGGTTGTCCCAGAACCGGTCCAGGTTCTCCGCCATCGGATAGCGGCCGCTCACGCCGACGATCGCCACGGCGCGCTCGCGCGGCGCGGACGCCGACGGGAAGCGGCCCGTGCGGCGCAGCGCGGGCAGCGCCGGCGCGGCCACGGGGGCCGCCGGCTGCGCCGCGGGCGCGCTGGCCGGGTCGAGCAACTGGCGCGCCACGGCCGGGAACGACTTGACGAGATAGCCCGCCAGGCCGGCGATGGTCTGGTATTCGAAGAACAGCGTCTTGGGCAGGGAGCCGAAGGTCTGTTCCAGCACATTGGTCAGCTTCATGGCCACGACCGAATCGATGCCGTAGTGCTCCAGCGGCGCGCGCGCGTCGATTCTTTGCGCGGGCACCTTCAGCACGTCCGAGAATTGCTTGCGCAGGTGGTCCGTGGTCCGCTCCAGCAGGCGCGCATCGTCGGCGCCCGCCGCCGGCACCACGGCTGCCGGCGCCGGCGCGGCCGCCACGACGGCGCGCCGCGTCTCGCCCGCGATCATGCGCCGCAGCCGCGCCACATCGCCTTCCAGCACGAGCACCTGGCCGTGGCTCGATGCCAGGCTGCGGTGGAATGCGGCGATGCCGGTCACGGTGCGCAGCGGGCGCGCGCCGCTCGCCTGGAACAGCAGTTCCCGGCTCGCCGCGTCGATCCGCATGCCGCCTTCCTGCCACAGCGGCCAGTTGATCGCCACGGTGCGGCCGTGCCGCTGTCCGCGCGCAGACTTGCCGTTGCGCCAGGCCGCGAAGTGGTCCATGAAGCCGTTGGCCGCCGCGTAATCGGCCTGGCCCACATTGCCCAGGGCGCTGCTGACCGATGAAAACAGCACGAAGAAGTCGAGGTCGACGTCCGCCGTGGCCTGGTCCAGGTGCAGCGTGCCCGTCACCTTGGGCGCCAGCACCGCGGCCAGCTCGTCATCCGATTTCTTCAGGATGAAGCTGTCCGCCGTCATGCCCGCGCTGTGCACGATGCCGTCCAGCCGCCCGTGCTCGCCGACGATGGCGGCGACCAGTTGCCCGGCCTGCGCGGCATCGGCAAGGTCGAGCTGGCGGTATTCGACCCGGCCCGCGCGCGCGGGCAGCCTGTCGAGCGCCGCCCGTTTATGCGCGTCCAGCGGCGCGCGGCCGGTCAGGACCACCGTGGCCCGCGACGCCTGTTTGAGGATCTCGCCCGCGAACAGCAGGCCGAGGCCACCGAGCCCGCCGGTGATCAGGTACACGCCGCAGTCCTTGAAGACCACGTCGGCGGCGCCGTCCTGGAACGGCAGTTCGCGCCAGCGCAAGGCCTGGCGCTGGCCTTGTGCGTACCGGACGAGCACATCGCCCGACCGGCCGTCCTGGCGCAGCTGGTCCGCCAGCGCGGCGGCCGTCGTGTCCGGGGCGGCAACGATCAACTGGCCGATGAAACCGGGGTTTTCCAGGCGCGCGGTCCTGAGCATGCCGGCCAGCCCGGCCAGCACCTGGCCGTCGTCGTCTCCCGGCACGACGACCTGCAGGAGGTTGGCGCCGCCCTCCCCGCGCTGCAGGCGTGCGCGCAACTGGGCGAGGAGCGCGTGCGCGTGGTGCGCGTAGCGCGCGGCCAGCGAGCTGCCGGCAGGAGCGTCCGACCTTGCGCACCGGGCGCCGGGCAGCAGGTGCGCCAGCGCGTCGGCGTCGACGTTCTGCATGTCGCACAGGAGGACATGATGCGTCGCCGGTTCGTCCATCGTCGCCGCCGGCGCCGCGGTTTCCCACGCCGGCACGGCAACCAGGCTGACGGCACCATCGTCCGCGGCCTGCGCATCCAGGGCGCGCGCGCACAGGTCCCGCATCCGCACGCAGATACGACCCTCCGCGTCGCACAAATCGATGTCGAGCTTGACGACGGCGTCGGCCGGCCCGCTGCCCTCCGCATACCGGACCCACGCCAGCATCTCGCTCGCGCAGGGCGCCTGCACCTGCAGCGCGCCGAGCGCGAACGGCAGGCGCGCCGGTCCCGCCGGATCCTCGCGCCAGTCCAGCAGACCGATGGCGGCCTGCAGCGCGCCATCCATCAGGCTCGGATGCAGCAGGTAGTCCGGCGCATCGGCCTCGATCGACGCGGGCAGGCGCAATTCGGCCAGCGCCTGCCCGTCGCCCAGCGCGATCGCTGCGATGGAGCGATGCGCGGGGCCGTAATGGAGGCCCATGCGCGCATAGGCGGCATAGACCTGCTGCGCGTCCAGCCGGCCGCGGCCCATCGACTGCCTGACTTGTGCGACGTCGATCCGCTGCCCGGCGGCCGGCGCGACCACGGCCACCCGGCCCTGGCAATGCACGACGCTTTCGTCCCCGGCCGCCGTGTGGACTTCGAAATCGACCTGGCCGCCGTCGTCCGGCGCCAGCGTAATCTCCGCGTCCACGTGGCCATCCACGACGAGCGGCCGGGTCCACGCGACATTGCGCAATTCCAGCGCCGGAGCGTCGTCTCCGGCGCGCAGCGCCTGCGCCACCGCGGCCCGCGCCATCTCGAGGTAGGCGACGCCCGGCAGCACTTTCCGTCCCGCGGCGCCGGCGATGGTCACGCGGTGGTCGGCCAGGAAGAACTCGGCGCCGGTCAAGGTCGTGCGATAGGACTGCTGTGTGAAGTCGGACGTGTTCCGGTGCAGCAGCGGGTGCAGCACGGCGCCCTGTCCCGCCGGCGTGCCGGCCGGCCGCGCGATCCAGCAGCGCTCGCGCGCGAACGGGTACGTGGGCAGGCTCACGAAACGCGGCTTGCGGTCGCCGTACAACTGGTCCCAGTCGAGCTCCAGCCCCCGGGTCCACAGCTCGAGAAGACGCGGCAGCCTGCGCGCCGCGATCCACTTGGCGACCGTGGCCTGCAGGTCGGCGTCGGCCTTGAACAGCGCCACCGCGTCGACGCCCTGGGCGGCCTGCCCGCGATAGCAATTGTCGGGCTGGTCGGCGCCATCCAGGCAGGCCTGCAGATCCTGCTCCAGCTGCCCGACCGAGTCCACGACCAGGGCGAAGCGTTCCTCCATCGCCTCCCGGCCGGCCTGCAACGTGCGGGCCACGGCGTGCAGGTCGACGCGCGCCGGGTCGCGCCGGACAAACGCCAGCAGGTCCTGCATCTTTTGCGTCAGCTGCTCGGGCGTGCGCGCGGACAGCACGATGGCGGCCGGCCGGCCGTCCATCACCACCGCCGGCGCGGCCGGCACGTATTCCTGCACGACGAGGTGGGCATTGGAGCCGCCGGCGCCGAACGACGAGATGCCGGCGATGCGCGGCAGCGCCCGTCCATCGACCTGCGGCGCCTCCCAGTCGCACAGTGCCTGGTTGACGACGAACGGCGAATCGTCGAAGTCGATGTTGGGATTGAGCGCGGCCGAATGCAGCGACGGCACGATCTGCCGGTGCCGCATCTGCAGCAGCACCTTGGTGAGGCCGGCGATGCCCGCCGCCGATTCGGCGTGGCCGATATTCGACTTGGCGGAACCGATCAGGCAGAACCCGTTGTCCCCCGTGCTGCGCCGGAAGACCTGGGAAAGTGCCGCGATCTCGATCGGGTCGCCCAGCTTCGTGCCGGTGCCGTGCGCTTCGATATAGCCGACGTGGCGCGGATCGACGCCGCATTCCTGGAACGCCCGCGCGATGACGCTGGCCTGGGCCTGGGGGTTCGGGACCGAATAGCCATGGGTCTTGCCGCCGTGGTTCAGGGCGCCGCCCCGGATCACGCCGTAGATGTGATTGCCGTCCCGCCGGGCATCCGACAGCCGCTTCAGGATCACGGCGCCCACGCCTTCGGCCGGAATATAGCCATCGCCGCCGACGCCGAAGCTCTGGCAGCGGCCGTCGCTCGCGATGAACTGGCCGGCGCTCAGCAGCAGGTATTTGTTCGGATGGATGGTCACGTTGACGCCGCCGGCGATCGCCGCGTCGGTGCGGCCCAGGCGCAGGTCCTGGCAAGCCAGGTGGATGGCCGTCAGCGACGACGAGCACATGGTGTCCACGGCCATGCTCGGCCCGTGCAGGTTCAGGAAGTAGGACACGCGGTTGGCGATGCTCGCATAGCTGGCCGGCGTCACCATGCGCTCGCCGAGCAGGCTGCTCTCCGCGCCGAACATCTGGTACTCGCCGTACATCACGCCGACGTACACGCCGACCTGGCCGGCCTGGTCCTGCGCACGCGGGATCTGCAGGCTGGCGCGCGTGTAGCCCGCGTCCTCCAGCGCCATCCACGCATGCTGCAGGAACAGGCGCTCCTGCGGGTCGATGCGTTCGGCGTCGACGGGCGGAATATTGAAGAACAGCGCGTCGAACTCGTCGACGCCGTCGATGAAGCCGCCCCATTTGCTGTAGTGGCGGCCGGCGACGGAGCGGTCCTCGCTGAAGTAGTCGCGCCAGTTCCAGCGCTCGGGCGGCACCTCGACGATGCTGTCCTTTCCGTCGCGCAGGTTGCGCCAGAACTGTTCGACGTCCTCGGCGCCCGGATAGCGTCCGCTCAGGCCGACGATGGCGATTGCGTCGCCGTCACCGGCCGCGCTGCGCAGGGCGGCGCGGCGGACGGGAGCGCGGACGCGTGCCGGCAGCGCCGGCGCAGGCGTCGACGGCACCGCCGGCATCGGCGCGGCGGCCGGCGCGCCGAACAGCGCTTCCAGCCTGACGCGATGCTGGCGGACGACGTACGCGGCCAGCTCGGACAGCGTCTGGTATTCGAAGAACAGCGTCTTCGGCAGCGAACCGAACAGCTTCTCCAGCTCCGCCGTCAGGTTCATCGTCATGATCGAATTGATGCCGTACTTCTCGAACGACGCGGCGGCATCGATCCGGTGCGCGGGCAGCTTGAGCAGCGCCGACAAGCGCTTCTTCAGGAAGGCTTCCGTGCTTTCCTGCAGATCGGCGCCGGCCGCGGGCCCGGCCTGGATCGGCTCCGGCTCGGGCTCGACGGCGCTCGGCTGCGCAAACAGCGCCGCGCGCACGAGGCGCAAATCGCCCTCCACCACCTGCACCTGGTCGTGCGGCAGCGCCAGGCTCGCGTCGAACGCGCACAGGCCGGTGCGGGTGCGCATGGGCACCAGCCCGGCGACGCGCTTCAGCCGCTCCTGCGTCGCGGCGTCCGCGCCCATGCCGCCCTCTTCCCACAGCGGCCAATCGACGGCACGCGTGCAGCCCCGGCGCCGGCCCTGCAGCACCAGGGCGTTACGGTAGGCGGCATAGCGGTCCATGAAGCCGTTGGCGGCCGCGTAGTCGGCCTGCCCGACGTTGCCCGTCACCGCCGCGCCGCCCGAGAACAGCACGAGGAAATCGAGCGCGACGTCGCGCGTCGCTTCGTCCAGGTTGACCGTGCCGGCGACCTTGGGCGCGAGCACCCGCGCGAACGCTTCCTCCGTCTTGTTGAGGATGAAGCCGTCGTCCGTCATGCCCGCGGCGTGGAGGATGCCGTCGAGCCGGCCGTGCTGCGCGAGGACGGCAGCGACGACGGCGCGCACCTGTCCCGCATCGCAGACGTCGAGCTGGCGATAGTCGACATACCCTCCTTGCGCGGGCAACGTGGCCAGGACGGCGGCAGTCTGCGCGGATGCCGGTGCCCGGCCGGTGAGAACGACCGTGGCGCCGTGCGTCCGTTCGAGGATGGCGCGCGCGAACAGCCGGCCCAGCGCGCCCAGGCCGCCGGTGACGAGGTAGACGCCGCCGTCCTTGAATGCGGAGGCGGGCGCCTCGGCGGGCGCGTCCAGCTCGCGCCATGCGAGCACCTGCCGTTCATCCCGCACATAGCGGACGACGCCCGACTGCGCATCCGCGGCCTCCGCCGCGAGCTGGCGCGCCAGCGCTTGCGCGTCGTCCGCCGCGCTGGTCACGACGATCTGCGCGGCCAGCAGGGGATTTTCCAGCGCGGCCGTCTTGAGCAGGCCCGCCAGGCCCAGGAGCAGCCCGTCGGCGGGCGTGTGCGCAACGACGAGCTGCACGAGCGTGCGCCCCTGCGGTCTTGCGGCCAGCAGTTCCTTGATGTGCAGGAAGCAGTCGGTCGCCGCGTCGCGGTAGTACGCCGCCGGGTCGCCGTCCGCGTCGCCGGACAGGCGCACGCAGCGCGCGTCGCCGATGGCGGCCCGCAGCGCCGTCATGTCACCGCCGGCCGCCGCGCTCACGAGGACGTGGCGCGCTGCCCATGCCTGTGTCCCACCCTGTCCGATCGCGGCCACTTCCCATTGCGGCGCCGCGTACATCAGGCCCGGTCCGGCGTCCTCGTTCAATGTGCGCGACGTGAAGCCGTGCAGCTGCACGCAGACCTGCCCCTGCGGATCGCACAGGTCGATGTCGAGCTTCGTCACCCGGTCGCCGGCCGAGCTGCCCGGCGCGAGGCGCAGCCACGCGACCATCTCGCGCGTGCACGGCGCGAAGATCCGCACCGATTCCACGGCGAACGGCAGGTTCGGACGCGCCGGCAGCCGTTCGAAATCCTCGATGAAGCCGATGGCCGATTGCACCGCGCCGTCCAGCAGGCTGGGATGCAGCACGTAGTCGTCCAGCGTGTCCGCGACCGCGTGCGGCAACGCCAGGCGCGCCAACACTTGCTCTCTGCCCCGGCGCAGTGCGGTCACGGCGCGGTGCGCCGGGCCATAGACGATCCCCATCCTGCCGTAGGCCGCATAGACCTGCGCCGCGTCCAACTGCCCGTCCGCCGTCTCCGCTTCCAGGCGCGCGAGGTCGAGCATGGGCGCCTCCGCGCGCGCCAGCACGACGGCCTGGCCCTGCGAATGGATCGGCGCCTGCGCGGCGCCGTCGGCGGCGGCCACGTCGCCGCAGACTTCGTAGTCGATCGGTCCATCGCCCGGATACAGCGCGAGCGTGACGTGCGCCGCGTCGTCCACGACGATGGGCTGGGCCCACACGACGTTGGCGAGGCCGATGGCGCCTTCCTCGTCCGGCAGCGCCGCCGCGACCGCGGCGCGGACCATTTCGAGATACGCGACGCCGGGCAGCACCTTGCGTCCGTCGACGACGTGATCGCGCAGATAGAACGCGCCGGCGTCGAACGTCGTGCCGTAGCTGTGCCGGGTCAGGTCGGAGGTGTTCCGGTGCAGCAGCGGGTGCAGGACTTCGGTGCCGGCCTGGCCGCGAAACTGGGCAATCAGCGCCAGCGCGTCGGCCTTCGACAAGCGCTTGCCCGCCAACTCCCCAACCACATATTCCACAAAATCGATCATCGGATTCTCGCTCAATCGTTGATTCTGGATGGCCTAGACGGCGATCTTCTTCAGCACGGCGCTGGCCTGGTCCGCCGCCAGCGCGCCCTGGTCGACCTTGTCGAGGATGCCGGCGATCGACTCGAGTCCGTGCCGCGCCACGGCGGCCGCGGGACGCGGACGCTCGCCGGACGGCACGGCGCCGTCGATCCGGTAGCGCTCCCGCGCGAACGGATAGACCGGCAGGCCGACGCGCTCCGGCAACGCCGCGCGGCCCGCGTACAACGCGCGCCAATCCAGCTCAAGGCCACGGACCCACAGCGCGGCGAGCTTGTGCAGCTTGTTGCCGCTCACCCAGGACAGGATCGCGGCCCGCATGTCCTCGTCGTGCTGGATCACCTGCAGGCCCTCGTTCCCCCGGTCCGCCCGGCCCTGGAACACGGATGTCCCATCCACGTTCCCGTCCAGGAAAGCGGCGAGCAAGCGCGCCAGCTCGTCGAGCGAGCCGGCCACGAACGTCGCACGCTCTTCCATCGGTTCGCGCGCCACCTGGAGCGTGTACGCGACGTCGTCCAGCCGCAGGTCGCGGGTACGGATCGCATCCAGCAGGTCGCGCACCTTCTGCCGCAGCGGCTCAGGTCCGCGCGCCGACAGCGGAACGATCACCGTCGCGTTCTCCCCGCCGCCATCGCGTCGCCCCGGCGCCGGCCGCACGTACTCCTCGATGACGACGTGCGCATTGGTGCCGCTGCGGCCGAACGCGCTGACGGCGCCCAGGCGCGGCTTGCCGGCCACGCCGGGCCAGGCGCTGGTCGCCTTGTTCACGTAGAAGTCGCTGTGCGCCCAGTCGATGTAGTCGTTCTCCTGCTCGCAATGCAGGCTGGCGGGAATCCGGCCGTGTTCCAGTCCCTTCAACAGCGCCACCACGCTGACGAGGCCCGACGCGGCCATCGTGTGGCCGACGTTCGACTTGCAGCTGGTGATGGCGCACTTGGCCGCGCGCGGCCCCTTGGCCAGCTTGCGGAAGGCATCGTTCAGCGCATTGATCTCGACCGGGTCGCCGAGCCGCGTGCCGGTGCCGTGCGCGACGACGTGGGAGACGTCGCGCACGTCGATGCCGCCGCCGGCATACACCCGCTCAAGCAGGCTGGCCTGGGCGCGGCCGTTCGGCGCGGTGACGCCGTTCGTCTTGCCGTCGAAATTGATGCCGCTGGCCTTGATGGTGCCGTAGACGTGGTCGCCGGCCTCGACGGCGGCCGACAGCGGCTTGAGCACCAGGACCACCACCGCGTCGCCGACGCCGATGCCGTCCGCATCCTTCGAGAAGCTGCGGCACTGCCCGTGCGGCGACAGCATGCGCGCCTCGCTCATCCGGATCCACGCCTTGGGCGACAGGTTAAGCGCGACGGCCGCCGCCAGCGCGACGTCGCATTCGCCGTTGCGCAGGCTCTGCGCCGCCTGGTGCAGCGCGACGAGGCCCGACGAACAGGCGGTGTTGGTGGCGATCGCCGGACCGTGCAGGTCGAGGAAATAGGACAGGCGCGACGAGATCATCGCGGCGCCGGCCGTCGTCACGCCCTGCACGTCCGTGAGGAGGCCGTATTGGCTCTCCTCCATGCCGACGAACACGCCGACATTGGTGCCGCGCAGCGCGCCCGGCGACGTCCGGGCATCCTCGATGGCGCGGTAGGCTTCCATCAGCAGCAGCCGCTCCGACGGGTCCATCTCCTCCGCTTCGGCCGGCGAGATCTCGAAGAACAGCGGGTCGAACGCGTCGACGCCGTCGATGAAGCCGCCCTTGTTGGTGCTGATGACGTTGCCGACGTGGCCGGGTGCCGTGAAGTAGTCGCGCCAGTCCCAGCGCGCGGCCGGCACCTCGGTCACGCCGCTCCTGCCCTCGGCCAGCAGGTCCCACAGCGCGTCCGCGTCGTCCGCCTGCGGGAAGCGGCCGGACATGCCGACGATCGCGATCGGCTCCTGGCGCGGGTCCGTCCGCGGCGGCGCGAACCGGTGCGACGCGGCCGGCCGGACTGCGGCCACCGGCGCGGGCGCGGGGGCCGGCGCGGCCGGCGCGCGACCGTACAGGGCCTCGAAGTGCGCCAGGTGGTCGAGCGCGAAATGATCGGCGAGCTGCTCGACCGTCGCATGGTTGAAGAACAGCGCCGGCGTCACCTCCAGCCCGAACTGGGCGGACAGCCGCTTGGCGAAGCCCGCCAGGCTGATCGAATCGAAGCCGACGTCGGCCAGATTGGTCCGGTCGTCGAGGCGGTCCGCAGCGATGCCCGCGGTGGCGCACACCAGCCGCCGCAGCTCGGCGCGCAGGCGCTCGCGGATCGAGCCGCCGCCCGCGACGGGCGCCGGCGCCGGCGTCGGCAGCGCGGCCGGCTGCGGGCGCTGGGGCGCCGCGGCGCCGTACGCGCGGTCGAGGAACTGCCGGATGCGTTCCGGCTGGCCCGCCATGACGAGGGTCTGGGTGCGCGCGGCGTGCAGCAAGTCTTCGCAAATGCGGATGCCGTCGTGCGCCGCCAGCGCCTGCTGGCCGCTGCTCTTGAGGTAGAAGGCCACCTGCGCCGGATCGTCGGCGCCCATGCCGCCCTGCTGGCCGGCTTCCTTGTCCCAGAACGGCCAGTTGACGACGACCGTCTTCCCGGGAAGCCCCGGCTGGGCGCTGCGCCAGTCGCCGTACGCCATCAGGAAGCGGTTCGCGATCGCGTAGTCGCAGGCGCCGAAGTCGCCCAGGATCGCGGCGGACGACGAGAAGTAGCATACGACGTCGAGCGGCTGGCCGCGCAATGCCTCGTCCAGCAGCAGGGTGCCGGTCGTCTTGGGCAGCAGCACGGCATCAATCTCGGCGCGCGCCTTGTCGCAGAACGGCCGCGCGGCCTCGACGCCCGCGGCGTGGAAGACGCCGGACAGCGGGACGCGCAGCGCGCCCGCCCAGCGCTCGACCTGCGCGGCATCGCCGATGTCGACGGCCGCGTATTCCACGTGCGCCGCGCCGGCCCGGCGCAGGCTGTCGAGCTGCGCGTCGATGTCCGGCGACGGCGCGCGCCGGCCGAGCAGCACCAGCGTCGCGTTGTACTCGCGCGCCAGGTGATGGGCGAACTTCATGCCCAGCGCGCCGCAGCCGCCCGTGATCAGGTAGGCGCCGCCCTGCTTGAGCAGCGGCGGCTGCCGCACGGCGGCCGGCACGGGGCGGAACGCGAGGACCTTGCGCTGCCCGTGCCGATACCACGTCGCGCCGCCCGTGCGCAGCGCGTCTTCCATCTGCGCTTGCGTCGCCGCCGGCCCGTCCGTGTACAGCAGTGCGAGCTGCACGTCCGGCAGCACGAGCTTCAGCGAGCGCTCGAAGCCGATCCACGCGACATCCCATGCCGTGTCGCGCCGTGCCGGGTCGTACTCCCCGACGAGGACCACGTCCGACACGAGGCCGCCGCACGCTTTCACGGTGCGGAACAGGTCGAACAGCAGATGCACGCCGTCCCGCCCGCGTCCCTTGGCCCATCCGAAAACGACGGCGACCGGCTGTCCGCTTGCCGCCGCGCGGATGGCGGCTTCGATGTCTGCCGACCGGTCCACGACCAGCGTCGCGCCGGGCACGGTGGCCGCACCGGCGTCGCCGAAGATCACGGTACGGCCGGCGTGCACGGCGCCGGGGGCCGGCGCTTCGTCGCGCCAGTATTCCTCGAAGTACAGCGTGTCCGCCGCTTCGGACGCGGCCGCCACGTCCGCGAACCGCGCCCGGCCCCGGCAATGCACGCCCGCTGCACTCGCGATGTCGAAATCGACGACGTCCGCCGCGCCCGGGACCAGCTCGATGGCGATCTCCGTGCTGCCCGTCGGGGCGAACGGCACGCCCCACTCGACGTCGGTCAGTTCGACGGCCTGCCCGTCCCGTGCCGGTGCCGCCAGCGCGACGGCGGCGCGCGCCATGTCCTGCAGGTCGTCCCGCGTCAGCGCGGCGGACAGGAAGGAGGCATAGCGCTGCCGGCTCAACGTCGACGTGTTGCGGTGGACGAGCGGGTGCAGCAGCGCCTGTTCGGCGTCGGCCGCGTCGATCCAGTAGCGTTCGCGGGCGAACGGATACGTGGGCAGGACGATGCGGCGCGGCGCGGCGTCGCGATGAAACAGGTTCCAGTCCAGTTCCAGGCCCTTGGTCCACAGCGCCAGCAGCTTGGCGAATTTGTGCTGGGCGATCCAGTTCGCGACGATGGTCTGTTTCAGCTCGGCGTCGTCGCCGATGAGGCCTAGGGCCGCCTTGTTGTCCCGCACGCTGCCGCGGCAGGCGTGCGCGTCGTCCTCGCGGCCGTCCAGCCACGCCTGCAGCTGCCCGGCCAGTTGCGCCGTCGACGCCGCCAGAAAGCCGAGTCGCTCGTCCATCGCCTCGCGGCCCACCTGCAGCGTGTAGGCGATGTCCGCCAACGCGCACGCCTCGCCGTCGGCGCGGATGAAGTCCAGCAGGTCGCGCGCACGCTGCCGCAACTGCGCCTCGGTCTTGGCCGACAGCGGCACCAGGGCCACCGGCGGTGCCGGCACCGCATGCGCGCGGGGAGGCGGCGCATACTCCGCCAGCACCAGGTGCGCGTTGGTCCCGCTGTAGCCGAACGAGCTGACGGCCGCCCGGCGGCGCGCGGCACCGTCGACGGTCCAGTCGCGCAGGCTGTCGTTCACGTGGAACGGGCTGTCCTCGAGCCGGATGTGCGGATTGAGACGTTCGAAATGAATCGTGGGCGGCAGCTGCTTGTGCCGCAACGCCAGCACGGTCTTGATGAACGACGTCACGCCGGCGGCCGTCAGGCAGTGGCCGATATTCGATTTCACCGAACCGAGGGCGCAGTAACCGGTCTTGCGCGTGTGCGCGCGGAACGCCTGCTTCAGGCCCTCGACCTCGATCGGATCGCCCAGCGGCGTGCCCGTGCCGTGCGCTTCGACCAGGCCGATGCCGGCCGGATCGATGCCGTGGCGGCGGTAGACGTCCTCCATCAGCCGCGCCTGGGACAGGGGATTGGGCGCCGTGATGCCGTTGGTCCTGCCGTCCTGGTTGACGCCCCAGCCCTGGATCACGGCGTGGATCACGTCGCCGTCGCGCTGGGCATCGGCAAGGCGCTTGAGCAGCACGACGCCGACCGCTTCGCCCGGCACGAAGCCGTTCGCGCAGTGGTCGAAGGAATGGCATTTGCCGTCGTGCGACAGCATGCCCGACTGCGCCGTCATGATGTGCATGGCCGGGCCGGCGCCGACGTACACGCCGCCGGCCAGCGCCAGGTCGCTGGCGCCGGACACGAGGCTGTCGCAGGCCGTCGCGATCGCCACCAGCGAGGACGAACACGCGGTGTCGATGGCGATGCAGGGACCTTGCAGGTCGAGGAAATAGGCGATGCGGGCGGACAGGATCGAACTGGCGTTGCCCGTGAAGCCGTGCGCGCTCAACTGGCTCTTGCGCGACAGCAGGCCGTAGTCGTTCCCCGCCGCGCCGACGAACACGCCGCAGCGGCTGCCGGCCAGCGCCTTCGGGTTGTAGCCGGCATGCTCGATGCCCTGCCAGCACGTCTGCAGGAACAGGCGCTGCTGCGGGTCCATCGCCTTGGCTTCGACCGGCGAGATATTGAAGAACAGCGGATCGAACCGGTCGAAGTCTTCAAGTTGGCCGAGCCACTTCGAGTTGGTCTTGCCCTCCGCCGGTTCGCCCGCCTGAAACCATGTGGCCACGTCCCAGCGCTGCGGCGAAATCTCGCTGATGCAGTCGCGGCCCGCCGCAATATTGCGCCAGAATTCGTCGACGTTGCGCGCCATCGGGAACTGGCCGGCCATGCCGATGACGGCGATCGGTTCCGGCGCGCCGTCCGCGCGCGGCGCGGGTGTGGCGGATGCCGGGGCGGCCGCGGCGGCAGGCGCACGGTGGCGCCAGGAGACGAGTTCGCGCACGGGCGCCGGCTGTTCCGGCGCGGCGATGGGCGCGATCGGCTCGTCGGCTTCGTCGGCCACGGATCGCAGGGAGCGCAGCTTGCGCGTCTCCAGCTCCGCGAAATCCGGCATGCCGCCGGCCGCCGCGCGATCCGCGGCGACGTCGCGCACGTGGCGGCCCAGCTTCGCCAGCGTGGGGTGACTGTAGACGATCGTCGCGTCGAGGGCCAGGCCGAAGTGCTCGTTGACCTTGCGGATCCACGTGACGCCGGTGATGGAATCCAGGCCGAGATCGGACAACTGCGTGTGTTCGTCGAGTTCCGCCTCGTCCAGGTGCAGTTCGCGTGCCAGCAGGCGCCGGATGGTCGCGACGGCGGCCGCCGCGTCACCGGACGCCGGCGCGATCGGGGCGAGCGACACCGTCACGGGCTTGTCCTCGGCGGCGGTGCGGCGTCCCAGCTTGTCCGCCTCGCGCTCCGCGAAATCGGGCGCGCTCGCGGACGTGGTGCGCGTCGCCACCTGCTCGGCCACGTGTGCGCCGAACCTGGCCAGCGTGGGAAAGGCATACACGATGGTCGCGTCGAGCGCGAGGCCGTAGTGCTGGTTCACCTTGCGGATCCACGTGACGCCGGTGATGGAGTCCAGACCCAGGTCGGTGAACTGGGTGTGTTCGTCGAGTTCGTCCTGTTCCAGGTGCAGTTCGCGCGCCAGCAGCAGCTTGAGCGTGCGCACCGCATCCGCGCCGTGCGCGCCCGTGTTGTCCGCCGGTTGCGCCGGCCCGGCCGGCACCTTGGACCCTGCGCCGAAGGCCACGTGGATGCGGCCCAGGGTGTCGGCCTGGCCGACGAAGGTGTGTTCGTGCATCGCCAGCTCGCGCTCGCACGTGTCGTCCAGCGCGTCGCGCATCTGCCGGCTCAGGTGATCCTTCATGCGGACCAGGCTCGCGCGCGGGTTCCGCGCCAGCATGTCGGCCAGCGCCATGGCGGCGTCGCGCACCCGGCTGCGCGGATGGACGGGCAGCGCCAGGCCCCGGTCGCGCAGCTCGGCGCCATCGTATTCGCAAGCGGTGAACAGGCTGGCGCGGGCGAGGTCGTGCCCCATGCGCGCGGGCAGGACGAGTGTGGCGCCGACACCGGGCGTGAACCCGTACGCCATGTATGGGCTGACGTACTTGCCCTCCTCGCACAGCAGCGGAAAATCGGCGAACAGGCCCATCGACAGGCCGGCGCCGATGGCGTGTCCCTGCATCGCGGCGATCACCGGGACCCTGCAGGCGAGCGCCAGCCGGAACGTGCGGTCGTCGGTGAATTTCAGCTTGCCCTGCTGGATCGCCTCGAGCGCTTCCTTCGTGCCGCCGGACGCGAACACCTTGTCGTAGCCCGTCAGCACGACGACCTTGTACGCGTCGCTCGCGTCGATGTGCGCGAACGCCTCGGCCATCCCCTGCACGAACGCCTCGGTAAACATGTTCTTCGACTCGCGGTCGTGCATCGTCACTTCCACGATGCCGCCGGCGTGGACAACGGCGGAGACGACGGGGGATGCCAGCGCGACCGGGCCTTCGACCGCGACGGCATCGCCGCCGCCGGACGCCGCGGTCTCCTGCGGGATGGCGTCGACGTGCGCGCGCAGCAGCGCGTTCGTCCCGTCCTTCCATGCCCTGACGGCCGACCATGGCCATGCCGACCAGTTGCCCGCCAGCGCCAGCGCGCGCGCCGGCATCTCGTGTGCGGGTGCGACGGCCAGCGGTCCCACGTGCTGCCGCAAATCGCCGCCCGCGAAGGCCACGCCGGGGAGCAGGATGTTCCGTGCCGCGTCCGCGCCCAGGCGCCACGCGAACACGCCGGCGGCGAGCCCGGACAGGTCGCCGCCGTGCAGCAGGCTCGCGGCATCGTAGCGGCCATCGTCCCGGTACACGACGCGATCGCACAACTGCGCCACGAGCCACGCCCTGCCCTCGGCGGCGGCATTCAGCACGGCGACGACCGGCAGGGGTGCCGCCAGCAGCACGTCGCGCAGCGCCGCCACCGCGTCGGCGCCGACATCGGCGTCCGCGCCGGGCAGGAAGCCGGGATAGTCGCTGGCGATCACCACGGCGCGGTAGCGCGACGCCGTCCGCAACTGGGCGAACACGGCGTCCAGGTCGGCGGCGAGCGCGCGGCCGTCGTATTTTTTCCTCGTGCGGACGCGGATGACGAGGGTCGCGCCGTTGCCGGTGTCGAGCTGGAGATGCTTGCCCGGCGCGGCGATCGCGGCGTCCGATTGCGGTTCCGCGTCCGAATGTGCCGGCGCGGGCGCCAGCCCATCCACCAGCGCCACCAGGCCACGCGCCAGGTGCCGCTTCAGCAGACGCAGGCTTGCCGGCGTCTTGCCGGCCAGGTGCGCGGCCAGCTTGGCCGCGTGGCCGTCCACTTCGCCGTCCGCCACCACGGGGCAGGACCAGCCCAGCGCCTTCAGCGCCGCGCCGGTGCGCCGTTGCAGCAGGCAGGCGGCAAGGACCGGGCCGAAGCGCTCGGCCAGCAGCCGCCCTTCCGCCGCGGTCTGGAACGCGGCGCCATCGGCACAAGCATAGCCATAGCCGGCGGTGGCGCTGCACACGACGAAATCGCACAGGGCCGCGAGCAGGAATCCCGCGCCCGTGGCGTCGCCGCGCACGGCGGCGACGAGCGGATACGGAAAGGCGGCGATGGCCCGGAACAGGTCCAGGACCGGTGCGTCGTCGACGGCCGCGCGTCCGCCGCCCGCCAGGCTGCCGCCGTCGGCGCGCAACACCAATACCTTGGCCGCCGGGTCGTCGCGCGCCGTGTCGAGCGCCGCCGCCAGTTGTGCGGCCAGGCCGGCGTCGAACACGTCGCGGCCGGCCAGGCGGATCGACAGGATCCCGTCGGCGTGGCGCTCGAGCGCGATGGCGGACGGCGCACCGTTTCCGTGCTGCAGATCGTCAGGAGTCATGTGTGAAATGGGAGAGGAGTCGGAAGCCGGGCAGGCTCCGCCGCGTAACGTCACGTTCGCGTGCGTCACTCGGGAAAATCGGGAATGCAGCCATGGGAAGCACTGCGACGCGAAAACTGTATCGCGCGCGGTGCCCGAGGAGAACTACACGAACATGTAGTTTCCTCGGGGTCGGTGGGGAATGGATCAGTGGAGCGTGATCTGCACGGGCGTGCGCGCGGCGGGGGCGGTGCCGCCGTGGCTAGCGGGATCGTCGAGCACGATCGCCGGGAGCGCCGGAGCCGGAGCCGGAGCCGGAGCCGCGGCCGGGGCAAGGTCGACGAGCGGCGGCGCGGCCGTCGTCGCGCGCACGGCGTCGAACGCCAGGCCGTGCACCTGGGCGATCACCGCTCCCTGCGCGTCGCACAGGTCGACGTCGAGCCGGATGACGCCGTCCGGTGCCGGCGCGCCGTCCGCATGGCGCACCCACGCGAACGCGGCGCGGATGGCGTCCGGTCCGATGCAGAGCAGGTCCAGCGCGAACGGCAGCGCGGGATGCGCCGGACGGCGCGCCGCGCCTTCGCTGAACCGTGCGGCGGCGCCGAACAATGCGCTCACGAGCGCCGCGGCGCCGGCGAGCGGACCGACTGGCGCGAGCATGTCGCCGTCCGCGCGGTACGTTCCGTCGGCCCCGGCGTCCCGAGCCATGCGGCGCCGCAGGTCGTCGAGCGCGATCGTGCCCGCCGCGCCGGACGCGAAGCGGGCCTGGCCCTGGCAATGGACGATCTCGTCGTCCGCCTGCGCCCCCAGGCTGTAGATCTCGAAATCCACCCGGCCGTCGCTCTGCCGCAGCAGCGCGACGTCGACCTGCCTGTCGCCCGCCGCCATCGGCCGGCCCCAGGCCAGGTTCGCCAGGCGCAGCGGCGCGCCGGGCGCAGACGCCGAGTCCATCAGCGCGCGGCGGACCATCTCGATGCAGGCCGCGGCGGGCACGACTTTCCGTCCCGTGTGTTCGACCAGATAGCCCGCATCGGCGTCGATCATGCAGCTGTAGCCGGGCTGGCCGGGCGCCGCCCCGTTGCGCTGCAGTTGCGGGCAGTCTGCGGGGAGCGCGGCGGGGATCGCGGCCGGGACGGCGGCCGGCTGCGGCGCGGAGGCAGGCTGCGCCCAGCAACGCTTCTTCGCGAACGGATACGTCGGCAACGCGATGCGCGCGGGCTGCGCGGCGCCGTGCAACTGGCGCCATTCCACGTCCAGCCCGCGCACCCACAGCTGCGCCACCTGCGCCAGGTCGCCGCGCGCCACGCAATCGCGCACCAGCGCGTCGGTGCCGTCGCGCTGGGAGATGAGCACGATGCCGTCCGCGCTGCGTTCCACCTTGCCGCGAAAGACGTGCGCCACGTCCTTGCCGCCGTCGAGCCACGCGTCGAGCGCCGCCGCCACCTCGTCGACCGAACCGGCCACGAGGCACAGGCGCTCGTCCATCGCGTCGCGGCCCGCGAGCAGCGTGGCGGCCATCGCGGCAAGGTCGGGCGCCTGCGCGCCGTCCGCCGCCTGGATGAAATCGCGCAGGTCGCGCGCGCGCTGGCGCAGTTGTTCGCCGGTGCGCGCCGACAGCGGAATGAGGTGGACGCCGCCTGCGGCCGGTGCGCGCGGGCGCGGCATGTATTCCTCGACCACCAGGTGGGCATTGGTGCCGCTGAATCCGAACGAGCTGACCGCCGCGCGGCGCGGCACGGCGCCATCCGCTTCCCACGCGTGCGCCTGCTTCGACACATAGAACGGCGAATCGGCGAAGTCGAACAGCGCATTCTCCTTCTGCACGTGCAGCGTGGGCACCAGCGTGCGGTGCCGCATGGAGAGCAGGACCTTGTGCAGGCTGGCGACGCCCGCCGCGCCCGACGTGTGGCCGATATTGCTCTTCACGGAACCCAGGGCGCAGAACCGCTTCTTCGCCGTCTTCTCCTTGAACACCGTGGCCAACGCCTCCAGCTCGATGGGGTCGCCGAGGCGGGTGCCGGTGCCGTGCGCCTCCACGCAGCCGATGGTCGCGGGATCGATGCCGCAGCGCTCGTACAGGTCGCGCTCCAGCTCGATCTGGCTGTTGACGCTCGGCGCCGTGATGCCGTTGGTCTTGCCGTCCTGGTTGATGGCCGATCCCGCGATGACGCCGTAGATGACGTCGTGATCGCGCTCGGCGTCCTCCAGCCGCTTGAGCACCACCGCGCCCACGCCCTCGCCGGGCACGAAGCCGTCGGCCGAGTTGTCGAAGGTCTTGCAGCGGCCTTCCGGCGACAGCATGCCCGCCTTGCACATCCCCATATACGTTTCGGGACGCAGCCACACGCTCACGCCGCCGGCCAGCGCCATGTCGGTCTCGTGGTTCAGCAGGCCCTGGCACGCCAGGTGGATCGCGACCAGCGACGCGGAACACGCGGTGTCGATCGAAATCGCCGGCCCCTTCAGGTTGAGGAAGTAGGCGATGCGCGCCGCGCCGATGGCCGGGTTGTTGCCGGTGATGTCCACCGACGTCGACACCAGGTCCGCGTACTCGGTGCCGATGATGCCCACGTACACGCCGCACTTCCTGTTGCTCAGCGCCTTGCCCGAATAGCCGGCGTGCTCGAAGGCGCGGTAGCCCTCTTCCAGGAACAGCCGGTGTTGCGGGTCCATGTTCTCCGCCTCCGCCGGGGACACGCGGAAGAACAGCGGATCGAAGCAGTCGATGTCGTCGAGGACGCCCATCCACTTGCAGTAGATCTTGTCGTCCCGTTTCGGGTCCGGATCGTAGTAGCGGTCCACGTCCCAGCGCGACGGCGGGATCTCGGTGACCGCGTTCCGGCCCTGCAGGAGGTTGTGCCAGAACTGGTCGAGATTGTTCGCCTGCGGGTAGCGGCCCGACATGCCGACCACGGCGATCTTGCCGCTCGGCCGGGCGCGCGCGCGCGGCGCGGTTTGCGCCGTCCGCGCCAGCACCGGGAACGCGTCCGGTTCGATGACGGCAGTCGCAGACGTCGCATCCGCGAGCGGGACGGCCCCGGGCTGCGGCGCCACTTGCGGCGCCAGGAACGCGGCCAGCGCCGCGATGGTCGGATAGTCGTACAGCCGGGTGGCGGCCAGCTTGATGCCGTATGCCTTGTTGATGTCGTTGATCCATTCGACGCCGACGATCGAATCCAGGCCCAGCTCGATGAACGGCTTGTCGACCTGGATCTGGGACGCGTCCATGTACAGCGCGCCGGCCAGGCTGGCGATCAACGCCTGCTGCAGCGCGGGCAGCGCCGGACCGTCCGCGCGCGCTGGCGCCGCGGCCGGCGCGGCGGGCGCTGCGCCGCCGATCTCGCCGTGCAGATAGGCCGCCAGCTCGGCCAGGTTCGGGTAGTCGTACAGTCGGGCCGCCGGAAGCTTGATGCCGTAGGCCTTGTTCAGCGCATTCACCCATTCCACGCCGACGATCGAATCCAGGCCCAGTTCGATGAACGGCTTGTCCACGCGGATGGCCGCGGCGTCCATGAACAGGGCGTCGGCAAGGCTCTGCTTGAGGTCCTGCAGCAGCCCGGCTTGCGTGATCCCCGGTTGCGGCTGCGGCGCCGGCGCGGCCGGCCGGCTCGCCTGGACGTCGAGCGCGTGCAGCGCCAGGCCCGCGATCTCCACGCACAGGTTGCCGTGCGCGTCACCCACCTCGAGATCGAACAGCGCATCCTGCCCGGCGCGCGGACGGACGCACGCCGAGGCCGCGCCAACGCATGAACCGAGGATGCGCACGCGCTGCGCGCCCGCGAACAGCCACGCGCGGGCCGCCGGTCCGCCGCCCTGCTCGTCCATCCACGTCTTCAGGACCGTCTCGACGAGCCGCGGATCGATTCCGTAGCCGTCGCCGGCCGGCTTGGGCAGCTCGACCCGCCAGCCGCCGTGCACCGCGCCCCGCGCGGCAGAGCCGCCGACCGTCGCCCGTCCCCGGCAATGGACGGTTTCCGCCGCCTCGTCGCGGCTGTAGATCTCGACGTCGACGCCGCCGCCCGCATCCCCGCACAGCGCGACCGTCAACTCGCGGCCGCCGCCGGCGACGAACGGACGGCCCCACGCCAGGTCGTCGACGGTGATCGCCGCGGACGGTTCGGCCCCCGCGGCCTGCACGACGGCCGCACGGATCATCTCCAGGCAAGCGGAGCCGGAAAGGACCGTCGAGCCGTCCGGCAGCCGTTCGACGCACGCTTCGTCGCCGCGCAACACGGTGCTGAACGCGACCTGGCGCAGGTTCGACGTGTTCCGGTGCAGCAGCGGGTGGATCGCCGCCGCCACGACCGCCGGCGTCGACGCCGGTCCGGGACGGACGCCGTCGATCCAGTAGCGGACTTTCGCGAACGGATAGCCCGGCAGCGGGATGCGGCGCGGCCTGGCGTCGCCGTACAGCCGGTGCCAGCCGATATCGAGGCCCTTGATCCACAGGTCGAGCAATTTCGTGAGCTGCCGCTGGCCAACCAGCCGGTCGACGACGGTCTCGCGCATGTCGGGGTCGCGCCGCAGCAGGCTGGTGGCTTCCCTGCCCTCGCTCGCGCGGCCGTGCAGGATGCCGTCGCCGTGGCCGCCGCCGAGCCACGTCCGCAGCCGGGCCGCCAGCTCGTCGAGCGAGGCGGCCAGGATGCCGAGCCGCTCGTCCATCGCATCCCGGCCGGCCTGCAGCGTGTACGCGACGTCGAGGGGATCGAGCGCGCGGCCGTGCCGCGTGACAAAGTCCAGCAGGTTGGCGGCCTGCTCGCGCAGCTGCTCCGCCGTCCGCGCGGACAACGGAAAGACGATCCGGCCGTTCTCCGCCAGGAACGACGGCGCGCTTCGGGCGGCGGGCGCCGCATGGTCGCCGATCACGAGGTGCGCGTTGGTGCCGCCGAAGCCGAAGCCGCTGACGGCCGCCATGCGCCGCGCCGATCCGCCAGTCTCCCAGTCGCGCAGGCGGTCGTTCACGTAGAACGGGCTGCCCGCCAGGTCGATGTGCTCGTTCATCCGTTCGTAGTTGATCGTCGGCGGCAGCTGCTTGTGGCGCAGCGCCAGCACGGTCTTGATGACGCTCGCCACGCCTGCCGCCGTGAAGCAGTGGCCGATATTGCTCTTGACCGAACCGAGCGCGCAGTAGTCCGTCTTGTCCGTGTATTTGCGGAAGGACGCCTTCAGCGCGTCGACTTCGATCGGGTCCCCCAACTTGGTGCCGGTGCCGTGCGCCTCGACCATCTGGATGGCGGCGGGGTCGATGCCGAACTTGTCGTAGACCTCCTGTTGCAGGCGCGTCTGCGCGTCCGGGTTCGGCGCGGTGATGCCGTTGGTCTTGCCGTCCTGGTTCACGCCCCAGCCGTGGATCACGGCCACGATATGGTCCCCGTCGCGCTCGGCGTCGGACAGCCGCTTGAGCAGTACGGCCCCGACGCCTTCCGCCGGCGCGAAGCCGTTCGCGCGCTGGTCGAACGTGAAGCACCGGCCGTCCGGCGACATCATGCCGGTCTGCGCCATCTTGATGTGCAGCTCCGGCCCGCTCATCACGCCCACGCCGCCCGCCAGTGCGAGATCGCTGGCGCCGGAAACGAGGCTGTCGCAGGCCGTGGCGATGGCGACCAGCGACGACGAGCACGCGGTCTCGATCGACAGGCACGGTCCCTGCAGGTTGAGGAAGTAGGACACGCGCGCGGCGAGGATGGCCGTGTCGCCGCCGGTGAAGCCGAGGGCGCTCGTCTGCAGGTCGCGCGACAGCAGGTGGTAGTCGCCCGGTCCGCAGCCGACGAACACTCCGCACCGGCTGCCCGACAACGACCGCGGATCGTAGCCCGCGTGTTCGATCGCATGCCAGGCCGTCTGCAGATAGACACGCTGCTGCGGGTCCATGCTCATCGCCTCCTTGGGCGAGATGTCGAAGAACTGCGGATCGAACAGATCGTATTCCTCGAGATGCCCCATCCAGCGCGAGTTGGTCTTGCCGGGCGCCGGATCGCCCGCCTGGTAGCAGGCGTCGATGTCCCAGCGGTGCTTGGGAATCTCGCCGACGCAGTTGCGGCCGTGGGCGATGTTGTCCCAGTATTCGTCGAGGTTCTTCGCTTGCGGGAACATGCCGGCCATGCCGATCACGGCGACCGGCTCGCGTTCCGCGCGCGCGGCGCCGCCGGGGCGCGCGGGCCTGGTGTCGCGCCACGACACGAGCTTGGGACGGGCCCCGCGCGGCGGCGGCGCCGGCGCGGGCAGCGGCGGCAACGGGCGCGGCGCCGGCGGTTCCGGCAGCTGCAGCTGGACCGGCGCCGGCTGCGGCATCGGTGCACCCGCCTGCGCGATTTCGTCGGCGACATAGGCCGCGAGCTGGTTCAGCGTCGGATGGCTGTAGACCTTGGTCGCCTGGATCGCCGTCTTGTACGTCTCGTTAATCTTGCGCATCCAGGTGACGCCGGTGATCGAATCGAGGCCGAGGTCGACGAACGCCGTGTCCGGATCGATGTCCGCGGCCTGCATGTGCAGCTCCTGCGCCAGCAGTTGCTTGATGGTGGCGCCGATGTCGCCCGTGGACGGGGCGGCGTGGGAATGCGTGGAAGTAGCCATGGGATTGAAGTTCGCTTGGATCTGTTGGAGCGCGCCGGCCTGGCCGACGAAGGTCCGCTCGTGCATGGCAATCTCTTGCCGGGTGTTGGGCTCCATGCGTTCCACGATGGAGCGGTTCAGGCGGCGCTTGAGCGCGACGAGGCTCGCGCGCGGATGCCGGGCCACGCCGCGCGCCAGCGCCAGCGCGGCGTCGAACACGGCGGCGCGCGGGAGCACGGGCAGGCGCAGGCCCCGCGCCTTCCACTCGCTGCCCGAGCTTTCGCGCGCCGTGAACAGGCTTTCGAGGCCGATGTCGCGTCCCAGCTTGTCGGGGACGACGAGCGTCGCGCCCGCGCCCGGCGTGAAGCCGTACCCCATGTACGGATTGAGATACTTGCTTTCTTCCGCGAGCACGGCGAAGTCCGCGAACAGGCCCAGCGACAGGCCGCCGCCGATGCCGTGGCCCTGCAGCGCCGCGATGACCGGGATCTCGCAGGCCAGCGCCAGCAAATACGTCTGCTGGTCGGTGAACCGCGCGCTGCCCTGCTGGATCGCCTGCAGGGCCTCGCGGGTGCCGCCGCAGGCGAAGTACTGGTCGTAACCGACCAGCACGACGGCCTTGTAATCCGGGCATTGGCCGATGTGGCGGAACACCTCGTCCATGCCGCGCACGAACTCGGGAGAGAACAGGTTTTTCGCGGCGCGGTCTTCCATGCGCACGACGACGATGCCGTCCTCGTCCACCGTGGCGCGGATGACGGAGGAGCCGGCCGGCAGCGGGCCGGCCCGCGGCACGGCCGGCGCGCTTGCAGCCGGTTCGGGAACATCGGCCGCAGGCGCCAGGCACCGCAGCCGCACGGTCCCCGGCGGCCACGCGGCCCAGCGCGCGGCCAATGCGATCGCCTGCGCGGCGGCCTGGTCGCCGTCCGCGAGCGGCATCGGGCCCACGTCCCGCGCCAGTTCGGCGCCCGTAGCCGCGCTGCCCGCCATGACCAGATCGCGGCCCGCCTGGGCGCCGAACCGGGCGCACAACACGTGCGCGGCCAGCGCGGCCCACGCGGCATCCTGCGCCAGGCCGGACAGGTCGTGGATGCCGTCCCGCGCGCACACGGCGGCGTCGCAAAACTGGCCGAGCAGCCACGCCTTCGCGCCGGCGCCGGCGTTCGCTCGCGGCACCGCGACCACGGGCAGCGCCGACGCGCGCAGCAGGTCGGTCAGCCGCAGCGCGGCGTCGAGCTTCAGGCCGGCGCCGGATGCCGGCAGGAAGTCGGCGCAGGCGCTGTCCAGCACGAGCGCGCGCACGGGCGTGCATCCGCGCGCGGCGGCGGCATCCAATTGGCCGAACAGCGCGGCCAGCTCGTCCAGCACGGCCGCGCCGTCCCCGTCGTCGCCGATCGCGACGCGCAGCACGCCGTCCGCCGGCATGTCGAGCCGCACGTGGCGGGCCGGGAAGTCGAAGCTCTCGCCCGCGCAAGCGGACGTGTGCGCCGGCACCGGGACGGCGGCCAGCGCGTCCGCCAGCACGCGCAGCGGCTGCGCCAGGTGTTGCTTGAGCAGCGCCAGGCTGTCGCGCGACTTGTCCGCCAACTGCCGCGCCAGTGCGTGCGCGTGCGGCTCGACGTCGTCCCGTGCGAGGAAGGCGCAGGTCCAGCCCTTGGCGTGCAGCTGCGCGCCCGTTGCGCTGGTGTCGACGTACAGGAAGTCCGTCGCGCACGCCCGGCCGAAGCGCTCGGCCAGCAGGCCGTCCTCGGCGGGGCTGGGATACAGGCCGGCGTCCGGCGTCGTGTAGCGGTACGCGGCATCGCGGTTGCAGACCATGACGTCGCACAGCGCGCCGACGAGGAAGCCCGGCCCGCCGGCGGCGCCGGCCATGGCGGCGATCACCGGGACGGGACACGCGGCGATGGCGGCGAACAGCCCCGCGGCGACGGCGTCGTTGAAATGGGTCCGGCCGCCGTCGAGGAACACGTTGGCGCCGCCTTCGAGGACCAGCACCTTGGCGGTGTCGGCGCGCGCGGCCTGGCCGAGGGCGTCCACGAGCGCGGCGGCCAGGCCGGCAGTGAGGACGTTGGCGGCATCGTCGGCGCCGATGCGGATCGCGACGACGCCGTTGCCGCGATCGTGGACGCGGACGGCGGGAGACAGCTCGATCGGTGTCATGGCGGGCCTCTACGGTTCGAGGGATGCCGGCTGGTCGGCGATCGCTTCGCGCGATTTCAGGGCCAGGTATTTTTCGTACAGGTCGATGTATTGCCGGTAGCGCGGGTTGTCCCACTTGAACCCGGTGAGCCGCTCGTCCAGCGCCGCCGAATCCTGCTGCTCCTTCGTGAAGACCCGCGCCCGGCGCAGCAATTCCTCGGGCACGCCCGGCTGGTCCAGCTTCAGCCCGAGGCCATACGGCTCGAGCTTGCCGAAGTGGTGCGTGGAATGCTGGTTGATCAGCTGGACGCTGGTCGGGACGTGCGGGTAGACGCCCGGGATGAACTGGTGGCCGTCGATGTCGACCTTGACGTCGAAGCAGTGGATCAGGAACGTCGTCAGCGGGTTGTAGAAGATGCCCGGCCCACCCATCGTGTGGCGCAGCACGCCTTCCAGGTAGCCGTTGCCGGATACGCCGATCAAGCCGCTGGGGATCGCGTCGTGGTGCGGGCCGTGCAGGTACAGGAATTCCAGTTCCGAGTGATGCGCGACCCAGTGGTCGCGGTAGAACCACAGGTTGACGACCTTCAGGAAGCGCCCATGGATGGCGAAGCCCAGCGGCACCGTCAGCGGCAGCAGGACGAGCGAGAAGTTGAAATACGTGATCGCCACGTACCACGGCGCGAGCAGCAGGATGTGCGTCAAGAGGCCCGTGCAGTAGGCGTGGACGATCTCGATGGCGATGCTCGGCTGGCGCGTCAGCGCGGCCCGCCAGCTGGTCTCCATCAGGAACGCGCGCACGTGTTCCTTCTCGCGCAGGTGGGCCACGAGGATCGCCGTGCGGTAGACGGTCAGCACGGCGAGGTGCGCGTAGAACAGGCCGAACGCGATCCGGCGCATCAGCGCCGTGTGGTGCGGCAGGCCGGGCGTGCGCCAGATCACGTAGTTCTCGACCAGCAGCGCGGCCGCCGCGACGAACCACGCGAGCCGCATGTTCTGCAGCTTGTAGGCGACCATGTACAGCATGTCTTGCGGGCGCTTGGCGATCTTCGGCACGGCCAGTTCCCAGCCGTGCCGGATCCCGAACGCCCAGACCATCCAGGCGCACAGGCCCAGCGTGATCCAGGCCAGCGGATGGCGCGCACCGAACGCGAGCGCGGCGACCAGCCAGACCAGGGCGGTCATCAGGAGATAGTCCGGGAAGTCGTCGCCGCGGTACACGAGCCGCGATGTCTTTTCCCCATACAGTTTATGGAAGCGGGCCGGATCGGCTTCTGGTTTCATGTCGGTGTGCTCTTTCGTGGACGCGGGATATCGTTATTGGATGCGTTGTGTTTCGGGGACGGCCGCGCGCCGCGCGACGGGCGCGCGGTGGCGGCGGATGAACCATTCGGCGACGGCGAGATTGATCGCCCAGCCGGCGCCCAGCAGCAGCGCGCGGGCGAGCGTGCCGGGCTTGCCGCCCAACAGGAGCCACGGGATGTGCACGACGACCTGGGTGCCCGCGCCGATGCCGATCGCGTAGCCGCGGGCCATCCAGGCGCGGTGGTTCGCGACGTCCCGGCGCCGGATCGCCACGAACCCCAGGACCATGCACAGCGCCATCGCGCAGCCGAACACCAGCCGGAACACGTCGAGCAGCGCGCCGTCGCCCGCGACGCGGGGGAAGAACACCGTCATCCACAGGCCGGACAGCGCGGCCACGAGGCCGAACGCCGTGAGCACGCGTCCCGCCGCCCGGTGCCAGCCGGGCCGGCGCCGCCGAAACTGCGGCACGAACTGGAACGCGCCCACGATGCCGAACGCGCTCGCGCACAGCAGGTGCAGCACGGTCGGCGTCGGCGCGGCCAGGAAGCGCGCGTTGTCCGGCGTGACCGCGGCCCCCATGCCGAGTTCCAGCAGCCGCCGCACGCTGGCCGCGAACGGAATGGCGTTGAGGACGAGCAGCGCCGCCGGGAGCAGCCAGTCAGCTTTGTTTTTCATCGACCTGTCCTTCGCGCTTGAGGTGGAAGCAGCGGGAACGCCGCGGATCAGTCCATCGAGAGCGAGATCCGCGGGACCCCGGCCGGCGCCGCCGGCGCGAATCCGGGCGCGGCCGGTGCCGCCAGCACGATGGCGCCGTCCGCCGCGGCCGCCGGTGCCGGCGCGGGTGCCGGCGTTTCGCATCCGTGGGCAAGGCCGCGCAGTTGCACGCAGACCGTGCCGTGCCGGTCGCACAGGTCGATGTCCAGCCTCGCGCCGGCGCGGCGCACCCAGGCAAACATGCCGGTGGTGCAAGTCCCCAGGACGTTCAGCGATTCGAGCGACCACGGAAGCACGGCTTCGACGCCGGGATCGAGCAGCCCGGCGGCAGCCCGCAGCGCAGCGTCCAGCACGGCCGGATGCAGGACCAGGTCCGCGCTTGCCGCCTCCGGGTCGGCCGCAAGCGCGGCGGGCAGGGCCAGCTCGGCCAGCAGTTCGCCGTCGCCGCGATACAGGCCGCCGGACCCGGCGCGCATCCGTGCCGACAGCCGCGCCAGGTCGACCGGTGCGGGCGCCGGCACGGCGGCAAAGCACGCCTGGCCCTGGCAATGGATGATCTCGTCCAACCCGTCGCCAGCGCTGTAGATTTCGACACCCAGCCGGTCGTCGTCCTGCGCGAACAGGGCGACGTGGAGCTGGCGGCCGGGTTCGATGGTCATCGGCTCGGCCCAGGCGACGCCGGACAGTTCCAGCGCCTGCCGCGCGCGGATCGCCGCGGGCACGCTCCTGCGCGCGTCATCCACGGCGGCGCGCGCCATCTCGAGGTACGCCAGCGGCGGCACCACCCGCGCGTCGCCGAGCTGCGTCACGAAGAACTCGCCGCCGGTAAAGTCGGAGCGGTAGCGCTGCTGGCGGATGTCCGACACGTTGCGGTGCAGGAGCGGATGCAGCACGTCGCGCGTCGCCCGAGGCTGCGCGAGGTCCGTCCGCGCGCGCCAGTAGCGCTCGCGCGCGAACGGATAGACGGGAAGGCTGATGCGGCGTGGCCGGCCGCCCTCGTGGAGCCGCTGCCAGTCCACCGCGGCGCCGCGGGTCCAGGCCTCGGCGAGGCCGGCGGCGCTCGCGTCGGCCACTGGCCCCGCCGCCTCGTGCCCGCGCTTGACCCGGCCGCGCCACGCACCGCCGCCCGCCGCGTCGCCGCGCAGGCAGGCGTGGATGCGCTCCTCCAGCTCCGCGGGCGTCGCGGCCACCACGGCCATGCGCTCTTCCAGCGCTTCGCGGCCCACCTGGAGCGTGTACGCCACGTCGGCGAGATCGGGGCCGGTGCGGCGCACGAAGTCGAGCAGGCTGCGCGCCTTGAGCGCCAGCTGCTCCGCCGTGCGGGCGGAAAGCGGCACGACGACGGGACCGGGCGCCATCCGTTGCGGCGCCGTGCCGACGTATTCCTGCACGACCAGGTGCGCGTTGGCGCCGCCCGCCCCGAACGAGGAGATGCCGGCCATGCGCGGCATCTCACCGTGCGCGCCGTGCGCGCCGCCGGCGGCGCGGCGCGGGCGCGGCCAGTCCTGCAGGCTGCGCTGGAGCCGGAACGGCGTGGCGGCGAAGTCGATCTCCGGGTTGCCGACGTCCGCATGCAGCGACGGCACCAGCTTCCCGTGCTTCATCTGCAGCAGCACCTTGGTCAGCGCGGCGATGCCGGCGGCCGATTCGCAGTGGCCGATGTTCGACTTGAGCGAGCCGATCGCGCAGAACTGGCGCTCGCGCGTAAAGCGCTCGAACGCGCGCGTGAGGCCGGCGATCTCGATCGGATCGCCCAGCGCCGTGCCGGTGCCGTGCGCCTCGATGTAGCCGATGTCCGCCGCGTCCACCCTTGCGCGCTCCAGCGCCTTGGCGACGACTGCCGCCTGGGCCACCGGATTGGGCACCGTGTAGCCGTTGGTCCGGCCGCCCGCGTTGACGGCGCTGGCCTTGATGACGCCGTAGATATGGTCGCCGTCCCGTTCCGCCGCGGCGAGCGGCTTGAGGATGACGGCGCCCACGCCTTCCGCGTCGACGAAGCCGTCGGCGCCGGCGCCGAACGATTTGCACTCGCGGCCCTCCGACAGCATCGTGAGGGACGACAGTTCCAGGTAGTGGACCGGATCGACGATCAGGTTCACGCCGCCGGCGATCGCGCATTCGGACAGGCCGCTGTACAGGCTCTCGAGCGCCAGGTGGATCGCCGTCAGCGACGACGAGCATGCGGTGTCGACCGCCATCGACGGGCCCTGGAAGTTCAGCACGAACGACACCCGGTTCGCGATCGAGTAGTACAGCGGCTGCGGGTTGTAGCGGGCGTTCATCACGCCGGCGAACACGCCGATCCGGTCCGGCGCGCCCAGCGTGTCCGGCGTGTAGCCGGCGTCCTCGATCGCGTGATAGCACGTCTCCAGGAACAGCCGCTCCTGCGGGTCCATCAGCTTCGCTTCCTTCGGCGAGATCCGGAAGAACAGCGGATCGAAGCAATCGATGTCGCGCAGGAAGCCGCCCCACCGCGTGTAGGTCTTGCCGTGCTTGCCCTTCTCCGGATCGAACCAGGCTTTCCAGTCCCAGCGGTCGGACGGGATCTCGGTCACGCAATTGCGCCCGTCCGCGAGGTTGCGCCAGAACGCATCGAGGTCGGGCGCCTCCGGATAGCGCCCGCTGACGCCGATGATCGCCACATCAAAGATGCCGCCGGCGGCCGCGGGCGCCGTGCGGATCGGACGGACGGGCGCCTGCGCGGGCGCCGGCGCCCGCGCGCTCGCCGCGCCGAACAGCGCCTCCACGTGCTCTCGCTTGTGTTCCAGCAGATGGTCGGCCAGGGCCGCCACGTTGCGCACTTCGAAGAACAGCGTGCTGGCGACGCCGGGGAAGACCTTGCGCAACTGGTTGGTCAGGCCGACGACGAGAATGGAATCCAGACCGAAATCCGTCAGGGGACGGCCGGGCGCGACCTGTGCGACCTCCATCTTCAGGGTGGACGCCACGACGCCCTGCAGGTAGGCGATGCATTGCTCGCGCAGCGACGCGGCGGGACGCACGTCGCCGCCCGCCGCCGGTGCCGGCACGGCCGCAGCCACGGCCCCGGCATCCTGCGCCGGCGAGGCCGCGATGCGCTGCCGCACCTGCCCGTCGCTGCTCGCCGCGATGACCTGCTGGCCCAGTTCGTGCACATCGTCCGCGAGGAACGACACGGCCTCGAACCCTTCCTGCTCCAGCGCCGCTTGCCAGCTTGCCGGCGCCAGTCCCGGGCTGCCCGCCAGGCGCAGCGCCTCGTCCTCGTACAGCCACCAGCCTTCCAGCAGGCCGAAGGTCAGGTGACTGAACAGCGACCAGCCGCACATTTCGTTGACGAACAGGACGCCGTGGCGGTGCAGCAGCGCCTTCGCGTTGCGCAGCGTCTCGCGGATGTCGCGCGTCGCGTGCAGCACGTTCGTGGCGAGCACGAAGTCGTAGCGGTCCGGCGCCATGCCCTGCGCCGCCAGCGGCTGCGACACGTCGAACAGCGCCGTGCGCAGGCTCGCGAGCCGCGGCCGGTAGTGCTCCTCCGCGTGCATCAGGAACGCCTTCGACAGGTCGGTATAGCAGTATTCGTCGATCGCGCCGGCAAAGCGCTGGAGGGCCGGCAGGATGCGCGCGGTCGTGCCGCCGGTGCCCGCGCCGATCTCCAGGATCCGGATGCGCGCGCCCTGGTCGGCCGCCAGGCGGCGTTCGATGCCGGCGCACAGCGCGGCGCCCAGCACGTCGTTGGCGTGGTCGGCCAGCGCATGGCCCTTGTACACGCCTTCCACGAGGGCCATCGACGAATCGGGGAACATGACGTCGGTGGCGCGGCGCCGGCCCGCCAGGATGTCCGGCAGCGCGCGCAGGCAGGTTTCCAGCAGCGCGATCTGCGCGTTCAGGTTCGGGTTGACCAGCCAGCCCCGCTTGCCGACCTCCCATGCCGCCCACGCTTCGGCCAGCGGCATCACGCGGCATGCGTGCTCGCGCACATGGCGTTCGCTCGCCGCGAGCCAGCGGGCGTCCACCCCGGACGCCCCTTGCGCGCCGAGGCTCGCGAGCGTCGAGGCGAGGATGTCCCCGGCCATCGCGCGCGTCCGCTCGCCGAGCAGGTCCTGCCGCAGTTGCGCGGCCGGACGCGCCGCGCACGCGGCGCGCACCGCGTCCGCCACCCGCGGCAGCAGGGCCGGGCCATGCGCGGGATGGCAGGCGACGGTGTCCGCCGGCGCGAGGGCATCGATCACGGCAGGGTCCAGCGTCTTGACGACGGCCATCTGCGGCCAGGCGGAGCCGGCGAAGCGCTGCAGCGCCTCCATCGCCTCAGGGGCCTCGATCGATGCGATCCCCATCCGCGCCATGCGTTCGTTGTGGAAGTCGTCGGCGACGACTCCGACGTTGCCCCAGTAGCCCCAGTTCATCACCTTGACCGGGTAAGGACGCCGCGCTTCGATGGCGCGCGCGAAGCTGTCCTTGAACGTGCAGCCGGCCGCGTAGTTCGATTGCCCGGCGCCGGTCGTGAACGAAATGAGCGACGAGAAGAACAGCATGCAGTCGAGATCCAGGCCGCCGAAGACGGCGTCGAGGTTGACGCTCACGTCCAGCTTGGCCGCCAGGCTCGCGCGGAACATCGCTTCGTCCATCAGCGCGACACTCTGGTCCTGCAGGTCGATGGCCGAATGCACGATGCCGTGGATCGCCGGGTACGTCTGCAGGATGCGGTCGCGCGCGGCAGCGAGCGCGGCGAGGTCCGCGGCGTCGGCGGCAATATAGAGCGGCGCGGTGCCGCAGCGGCCGAGCGTCTCGATGGCCGCCTGGATGTCCGCGTCGAGCGGACGGCGGCCGATCCAGACCAGCCGCGCGTCGTACTGCTCGATCATGAAGCGGCTCCACGCCTGGCCGATGCCGCCCGCGCCGCCGACCACCACGTACACGCCGCGCTGGCGGTAAGGCGCCGCCGGCTCGGGCATCGCGGCGACGCGCGCCAGGTCGCGCCGGAACCACTCGCCGCCGCGCAGTGCCAGCACGCCTTCGCGGCCGTTGCCGGCCCAGGCCAGGCAGCGGCCGGGCGCAACCGCGGCGAGGTCGTCGACGTCGAGCACGCCGATCTCCCAGTCCGGATATTCGTTACCGAGGCTTCCGGCCAGGCCGACGATGCCCGCGTGTGCCGGCGCGACGGCGTCGCCCGGCGTCACCGCCTCCGTGCCCCGCGCCACCAGCGTCCAGCGCAGCGCTTGGTGCGCGTAATCCAGCGCGAGCAGGGCCTTGGCGAGCCGGAACACGGCGAGCACGCCAGCCTCCTGCGCCGCCGCGATGCCGTCCGCGCCCGGTTCGAGCGCGGGGGCGACCCACAGGAGGTGGTCGAACGGCTGCTCGTCCAGCCGGGCGGCGAGCGCCGCGACGCCGGTCTGCTCCGCCAGATCGATCCGGCGCGCATCCGGGTACGCCGCGCGCAGCCAGGCGAGCGTGGCATCGTCGCCGCCCGCCAGCAGCACCCGCGCCGGTGCGGCCGGTGCGGGCGGCGTCACGCGGGTCCAGACCGGCGCGAGGCTGTGCAATTGGGCCCGCGCGCCGGGCTCGGGCCGCGCGCCCTCTTCGTCCAGGACGCGCGACGTGAACCCGTGCATCTGCGCGCAGAGTGCGCCGTCGCGGTCGACCAGGTCGACGTCGAACCTGACCAGGCCCGCGCCGTCCGCCGCGCCGGGCGCGCGCCGCAGCCACGCATACATCTCGCCGGTGCACGGCGCGAACACGCGCAACACGTCCAGCGCGAACGGCAGGAACGGCTGGCGCGACAGGCGTATCGCATCGTCCATCAGGCTCATGGACGCCTGCAGCGCCCCGTCCATCAGGCTCGGATGCAGGCCGTAGCGGCCCGCGTCGTGGCGCACGGCATCCGGCAGCGCCAGCTTGGCCAGCAGCTCGCCGCGCCCGAGCCACACCGTTTCGACCGCGCGGTGGGCGGCGCCGAAGTCCACGCCCATGGCGCGGAAGTCGTCGTAGATGGCGGCGCCGTCTTCGCGGCCGCCGTTCAGCGCGGCCTTGAGCGCGTCCAGGTCGAGGCGTGCAGCGGGTGTGGCGCGCACGAACGCGGCCTGGCCCTGGCAATGCAGCACCTGCGCGGACGCGCCGGCGCGGATCTCGAAGTCCGCCTGCCCGTCCGGCCCCGGATGCAGGGCGATGCCGACCTCGGTCGGTCCGTCCACCGCCAGCGGCGCCGGCCACGCCGTGTTGCGCAGCTCCAGCACCGTGCCCGGCGCCGGTTCGCCCGCCGCCAGCGTCATCGCCATTCTCGCCATTTCGAGATAGGCCACAGCCGGCAGGATCTTCGCGCCGCGCACCCGGTGGTCGCGCAGGAAGGCCTCGTCGCCTTCGAGGACCGACCGGTAGCGCTGGCCGGCGAAATCGGAGACGTTCGCGTGCACCAGCGGGTGCAGCACGGCGGCGCCGGCCGTGCGCGCATGGCCCGTCGCGACGACGGCGTCGACCCACAGCCGGGTCTTCTCGAACGGATACGTGGGCAGCGCGAGGCGCGGCGGGTGGATCGGGCCGTACAGCTTGTCCCAGTCGACGTCGATGCCGCGCGCCCACACGTCGGCCAGGTTCGCGAACTTGCGGCGCGCGAGCCATTTATCCAGCGTCTCGCGGAAGTCCTCGTCGCCGCCGAACAACTGCAGGCCGTCGTCGCCGTCCGCCGCCTGGCCCTGGTACAGCTCTGCGACGTCCGTGGCGCCGTCGAGCCAGGCCTGGAGCTTGTCCGCCACCTCGCCGACCGAGCCGGCCAGCATGCACAGGCGGTGCGCCATGGCTTCCCGGCCCACCTGCAGCGTGTAGGCCAGCGCGGCCAGGTCGAGGGGCCGGTCGGCGCCGCGGATGAAGCGCAGCAGGTCGCGGGCGCGCTGCCCGAGCTGGTCGGCGCTGCGGGCGGACAGCACGACGACGGCGGGTTCGGCGACCGGCGCATCGCACGCCGGGCCGGTCGCGGGCGCTTCCTGCACCAGCACGTGCGCGTTCGCGCCCGCGGCGCCGAACGACGAGATGCCGGCGACGCGGTGGCCGCCCGCCGGCGCGTCCCAGGCGGCGAGGCGCGTGTTGACGCGGAACGGGGTGCGGTCGAACGCGATGTTCGGGTTGAGCACGTCCGCGTGCAGGCTGGGCGCCAGTTGCTGGTGCTTCATCTGCAGCAGCACCTTGGTCAGGCCCGCGATGCCGGCGGCGGCTTCCAGGTGGCCGATATTCGATTTGGCGGAGCCGATCCGGCACGCGCCCGGCGCGACGCCGTCCGCCGCGAACGCCTGCTGCAGACCCGCGATTTCGATCGGATCGCCCAGCGCCGTGCCGGTGCCGTGCGCCTCGACGTAGCCGACGTCGGCCGCCTTGATGCCGGCCTTGTCGATCGCCGCGCGGATCAGGTCCGCCTGCGCCTTGGGACTCGGCACCGTGTAGCCGTTGGTCCTGCCGCCGTGGTTCACGTGCGTGGCCAGGATCACGCCGTGGATGTGATCCCGGTCCGCGAGTGCGCGCGAAAGAGGCTTGAGCAGCACGGTGCCCACGCCCTCGCCCGGCACGAAGCCGTTGCTGCCGACGCCGAAGCTGCGGCAGGCGCCGTCGCGCGACAGCATGCGGTGCGAGCACAACCACTTGTACGTGTACGGATGCAGGTACAGGTTCACGCCGCCGGCGAACGCCAGCTCGCAGTCGCCGCGCCGGATATGCTCGCAGGCTTCGTGGATCGCGACGAGCGAGGACGAGCACATGGTATCCACCGGCATGCTCGGCCCGGTGATGTCGAAGAAGTAGGAGATGCGGTTGGCGGCGGAGCTGAACGACGTGTAAGGCAGGAACGGCTCGCCCGCTTGCGGGGCGTGCAGCGCATAGAGGTTGTAGCCCGGCTTGGTGATGCCGGCGAAGACGCCCACGCGGCGGCCGTATTTATGTTTCAGGTCGGCGCGGGTATAGCCCGCGTCCTCCAGCGCGCGCCAGCATTCCTGCAGAAACAGGCGCTCCTGCGGGTCCATGTTCATGGCCTCGCGCGGCGAGATGTTGAAGAACAGCGGGTCGAAGTCGGCAAACTGCTCGATGAAGCCGCCCCACTTGCTGTAACTCTTGCCCTGCTCGACCGCACGCTCCACGTCGGGTTCGTAGAAGCCGTCCAGCGCCCAGCGGTCGGCGGGGATCTCGCCGATGCAGTCGCGTCCCGCCTGCAGGTTGGCCCAGAACGCGTCGAGGTCCGCCGCCTGCGGGTAGATGCCGCTGATGCCGATGATCGCGATCGGCTCCTGCTCGGCGGCGCCGGGCGCGAGCGCGCGGCCGGCGGGCGCGGACGCGCGGATGGCCGGCGCGGCGGGCTGCGGCGCGGCGGGCTCGATAGCCGGTGCGGCCTCCTGCCCGTCCAGCCCCGTCCAGGCGGCGCATTCGGCCGGGCACGCGCGCACGAAATAGTCCGCGACCTCGGCCAGCGTCTTGAATTCGAAGAACAGCGTCTTGGGGATCTCGCCGAACACCTTGGCCAGCGCGAGATTGAGGTTGCCGATGATGATGGAGTCGATGCCGTACACCGCCAGCTCCTCGTCGGCATCGATCTTCGCGGCGGCGCGCTTGGTCGTGTCGGCGAACAGCCGGCGCATCTGCTGCAGCGTCGCGTCCTTGAGCCGGCCCGCGTCCACCGCCGGTTGCGCGCGGCGCGCCGCATGCACGCGTGCCGTCAGCGGCGCGTTGGCGACCATCGCCCGGATCCTGTCGCCGTCGCCTTCCAGCACCATCGCCTGGCCGCACCTGGCCGCCAGGCTCGCATGGAAGATGCGCAGTCCCGTCGCGGTCGACAGCGGCGTGAGGCCCGTGGTGCGGTGCAGGCTCGCCAGCACCGGGGCGGCGATCGCCATGCCGCCGTCCTGCCAGAGGGGCCAGTCCAGCGCGAGCGTGTGGCCCCGGCGCTCCTTGCCGTCCACCAGCCGGTTGCGGTACACCGCGAACTGGTCCAGGAAACCGTTGGCCGCGGCGTAATCGGCCTGCCCCGCGTTGCCGAACACCCCTGCGGCCGACGCGAACAGCACGAACCAATCGAGTGCCGCGTCGCGCGTGGCGTCGTCCAGGTTGAGCGTGCCGCGCACCTTCGGCGCCAGCACCTGCATGAATTCGTCGGAGGTCTTGTTCACGACCAGGCTGTCGCTGGCCATGCCGGCGCAGTGCAGCACGCCGTCCAGCTGTCCATGCCGCTCGACGATGCCGGCCACGAGCCGCGCCACCTGGTCATGGTCGTCGAGATCCAGCCGGCGGTACTCGACGACGGCATCCTCGTCCCGGGCCGCCTGCTGCGCGAGCCGCTCGAACGCCTGCGCCTTGGCGCCTGCCAGTTCCGCGCGGCCCGTCAGGACGATCCTGGCCCGGCGCGCGAGAGAGAGAATCTCGCGGGCGAACAGGACGCCCAGGCCGCCGAGCCCTCCGGTGATCAGGTACACGCCGCCGTCCTTGAACGCGACACCCGCATCCGCCGCGGCGCCGGCGGCGGGACGCCACCGCAACACATGCCGCGCGCCGCGCACGTACAGGACCACCGCGTTGTCGAGCCGTTCGCGCTCGAAGCGCAGCCGCTCGGCGAGCGTGGCCGGCGCCCGTCCGTTGGTGAGTACGATCTGGCCGACGAAATGCGGATTCTCGTCGGACGCGCTCTTGAGCAGGCCGGACAGGCCAGCCAGCAGCGCGGGTTCCGGCTGGTTGGACACCAGCAGCTGCAGCAGCACGCGTTCGCGCGGCTGCGCGGCGAGGATTGCCTTCACCTTCTCGAAACATGCCAGCGCGTAGGCGGCATAGCGTTCGCCGATTCCCGCCGGCGGCGCCTGCAGCAGGTGCGCGCAGTGGGCGCCGTCCAGCAGCGCCGCGAGCTGCCCGGCGTTGACGTCGGCCATCTCGCACAGCGCCACGTGATGCGCGCCGAGCGGCGGCACCGGTCCGGCGTCGCCGCAGCTGGACGCCGGCGCCGGTTCCCAGACGGGGCTGACGAACAGGTGCGCGGCCGCGTCGACGGGCGCCGGCGCGGCATCGGGCGCGCTCGTTTCCGGAGCCGCGACAGTCTCCTCCGCCGCCTCGTCGATCCAGTGGCGTTCGCGCGCGAACGGATAGGTCGGCAGGCTGACGCGGCGCGGCGGCGCCGTATCCGCGGCGCGCACGGCGCGCCAATCGACGTCGCAGCCGGACGCCCACAACGCGCCCAGCTGCGCCCAGTCCGCGTTGGCAGAGGCCTGGGCGACCCGCGCCTGCGCGGCCGCGGCCTCGCCTGCGGCGAGCCTGGCCACGCCCGACCACGTGCCGGCGGCGGCGTCGCGCACGAGCCAGCGCTGCAACTTGTACCGCAGGTCGTCCAGCCCGGTCACGACGATGGCCAGGCGCGCCTTCATCGGCGTGCGCGCCGCCTGCCAGGTGTGGATGGCGTCCGCCAGCGTGATCCCGGGCGGCGGCGACGCGAGCCATTGCGCGACCTTCGCCGCATAGGCGTCGAGACGTTCCGCGCTGGCCGCGGACAGCACGAACAGGTGGCTGCGGGTGGCGTAGGCGACCAGCACGCCGGGACCGGCGTCCGCCGGCCGGCCGGAGGACGCCGGGTCGAGGACGACGGCGCCGTGCGCCACGTGCCACGCGACGTCGTCTTCCCGGACGATGCCGACGACACGTTCCACGTCCGGCGCGCGCAAACAGATGTCCAGCACCCGCGCAAGCAGCGCGTCGGCGGTACCGGCCGGCGCCTGCGGGTCGACGTGCAGCGCCAGCAGTTGCACCACCGGCCCCGCGGGATCGTGCGGCCGCTGGACGTCGGCCGCGCCGCGGCCCGCCAGCGCGTCCGTGCCCGCGATGCGCTGGGTGTAGAGGACCCCCATCACCCGGCCGTCGTGTTCGACGACGAGCTGGCCGGCCGCGTATTTTTTCAGGCGGGCGCGGATCTGCTGGCGCGTGGCCCGGCCGGCCGGCGCGCACGCCGTCTCCAGCTCGACCAGCCGGGGCACATCGTCATCGGTGGCCTGGCGCGCCACGTCATCGTCGTTCATCGAGACACTCATGCGTCTGTCCTTGCGAAGTCAGTTGCGGGCGAGCTGGCGTTGTTCGTGCAGCTCCGTGATGAACAGCGGCTTGCCGTTCCGGTACTTGTCCTTCTTGAGCATGGCGCGCATCTTTGCCGACTCGTCATGCGCCACACCAGGCATCACGAGGTTCTGCACGACGTACGGCAGCCCCAGGTCCATTTCGGACAGCAGTTGCAGGTCGACGCCGCCCGTCTCCAGCGGCGTGAGCGTGAAATTGTCGCTGAGGTGCACCACGCGCGGGATGCCCGGATCGGGGGCGCGCTTGTTGGGCGCCGCGTAGACGTTGATGTCGACCTTCTTCGTGACCGGGTCCTGCACGTATTCGTTCACGATCATGACGTCCAGCTTGCCGAACGGCTTCAGGTCCAGCTTGTAGGTGTCGTACGCATAGAACATCGGATCGGCCGTGACCTGCTCCAGCCGCCGGATGTCGGACGCGCCGACGTCGTAGCCGGTATTCAGGTTGCTCATGTAGTACACGATGTCGGACAGCCTGGCGTCCAGGTGCATCTCGACCTTGTATTTCAACAGGCTGTAGCCCGGCGTCTTCATGCTCCACACGCGGATGCCGTCCTTGTCGCTGACCAGCCGCCACCGGCTCGATCCCGAGCCGACCCACGCGACGTGGGCCACGACCAGCACGGCGACCAGGCCGAGCACCCATTTGCCCCCACGCCTGGCGAATCGCCGGAATCGCCCCTGTTCCTTGACGCTTGCATCGTTCATTTCATCGTTCCCTTCCGAATGGGCCGCGGCTTACAGTTCACGCACCGAGACCAGGCTGACTTTCTGGTATTTGTCCTTCAAGACGAGCTTGCGCTGGTCGCGGATGCCCTGGAACATGAACGCCGGCATCGCGAGATTCGCCAGCGGATAGAACAGGCCCATGTCCACGTCGCCCGTCACTTCCCACTGCACCTCGCCGCCAGGCAGCGGCGTCAGGCGGAACATATTGTTCAAGTGGGTGACGCGCGTGGTGCCGGGTGTCGGCGGAATCTTGCTGGGCGCCGCCTGCACGTTGATCAGCACCTCCTTCGTCTTCGGGTCCTGCGCGTAGTTGAGCAGGCACACGAGTTCCTTGGTGCCGAACGGCGGCGGCATCGGCTGCTCGACCTTGAAGTAGGCGCGGTACACGGACGGGTTTTCGATGCGGTCGAAGATGCGGAAGTGCTGGCCGCCGAAGTCGTCGTTCGTCGATTCGTCGCCGCGGAACAGGAACACGGAACTCGCCAGGCTCGTTTTCACGCGCGTCGTGGCGCGGAACTTGAGCAAGGTGGCGCCGGGTTCCTTCAGCGTGTAGACCTGGACGCCGTCCTCGTCGCGGACCTTCTGCCATTGCCCCGAGCCGGACGCCTTCCACGCCAGGTGCGCGACGCCGCCGAGTACCAGCAGCGCCAGCGTGCCGGGCACGAACCACCGGCGCACTGCGCCGAACAATTTTCGCAATATTTTTTTCATCTGCTTTCGTTCTCCTGATGTACTGGTTAGCCGGGCCTGGAATCCAGTAGGGTGGGCACCCCTGTGCCCACCAAACGTATGCGTCGCAGTAACGCACGGTGGGCACAGGGTGCCCACCCTACCGGGACAGGTTCTTAGGCCGTGACGGTGTCGGATGGCGCCACCGCGGCAGCGACACGTGGCTGCAGCGCGTCCGCCAGATGGTTCGCCAGCCGGCCGGCCAGGCACACCAGCAGGACCAGCGGCGTGATCGTCACGTCGGGCACCAGCGACTGGTCGCACACGTACAGATTCGGGATGCGGGTCTGCAGGTCGCGGTCGAGGTGTTCGCCGATCCACAGCACGCCGCCCGGCGTGCCGGCCACGTACTTGGAACGGAACAGGCGGCGGGCGCCCGCGTACTCCAGGATCTTGCGGGCGATCCCTTCGGCCGCCGCCAGCTTGTCCAATTCGGCCGGCAACAGACGCTTGCTGTAATTGCCGTTCGCGTCGATGCGCCCGCCCAGCGTGTCGTTCAAGGCGACTGCCACGGACACGGTGCTCGCGTGCGCGAACAGGCGGGTCGGCTTCAGGTTGGACAGCATGAAGAGCTTGAACAGCGACGCCGTCATCGCGCCGTCGCCCAGGGTGACGCCGTTCCCGAGGTCGCACTCCGTCATCCCGAGGAAGGCGTCGCGGCCCGCCAGGCCCGGCACGCTGCCGAACACCATGAACGCCGGCTTGCAGAAGAAGCCGCGGCTGCCGACGTCGTCGATGCCGGCGTCGATCAACAGCTTCGGCGTGGCCGGCGAACCCGCGCACAGCACGATCTTCTTGCCGTAGGCCTTGCGCATGCCGCCGCCCTGCTTGTGGAAATATTCGACGCCGACGGCGCGCCCGTCCTCGACGATGACCCTGGCCACCCTGGCCCGGGTGGCCAGCATGGCGCCGCCCGCCACCGCCTCGTCGACGAACGTCGCGGCCTTCCACTTGGCCTCGTACGCATAACGCCCCTGCGGGCACTGCGACGGGTCGATCAGCATCGGATGCGTCTTCATCGGATAGCCCAGCGCACGCGCGCTGTCGCGCACGACGAGCGACTGCGGCGGCAGGAAGTCGTCCGACACCTCGGCGATCGGTAGTCGACGGCGCGCCTCGTCCAGCTCGCGCGTGAGGTCGATGCCCAGCTTGTCGAAGGTCTCGGCCGTCGGCAGCTTGCAGACGCCGAAGTAGATGCTGGTCGCGCCGCCGACGGTGTATGCGGTCGTCGCTTTCATGCCCGCGGCCACCGGGAACTCCCGGGCGATGGCGGCGATGGCGGACAGCTTCTCCGACAGCGGCCGCTGCGCCCCGCGCTCCAGCAGCAGCACCTTCACGCCGCGCCGGCTCAAGTCCCGGGCCAGCGTGGCGCCGCTGGCGCCCGTGCCCACGATGATGACGTCGAATTCGTTATTGTCCATGGCAAGCCGTCCCCGTGGTCTACAGTTCCCTGGACTTGATCCAGGCGATCGTGTCGTGCAGCGTTTCCTCGACCGGCCGCGGTTGCCAACCCAGTTCGGTCCGGATCCGGCTGTCCGAATAGCGGTAAGGCTGCCCGACCAGTTCGACCGGCATGCCGGCCTTGTCGGCGAGCGCGCGCGCCTCGTCGAGCGTGAGCGTGCGTTGCGGGACCAGCATGTCGGGGTCGAGCGCGGCCACGGAGTCGACCAGGTCCGGCACGTGCGTGCCCGTCACCAGGTAGCGCCCGCGCGCCGCCGCGTTTTCGTAGGCGAGGATGTGGGCGTCGGCCACGTCGCGCACGTCCACCGCGCTGAGTTGCACGGGCACGCGGAACGGCACCTGGTTGTTGACCAGCGCGCCGATGTTGACGGTGCTCGGCGTGTGCTTGTAGAAGTTCGGCCCGAGGATGATGCTGGGGCACAGCGCGACGAGGTCCAGGCCGCGCTCCTCGGCATAGGTCCACGCCGCCAGCTCGCTCTCCAGCTTCGAGCGGCAATAGGGATCGGCCGGATCGGCCCAGTCCTCTTCGGTCAGCGGCTGCTGCGGGCTGCCGCCGAAGCCGACGGCGGCGATGCTGCTCGTCATGACGACGCGCCCCACCCCGAGTTCGGCCGCGAGCCGCAACACGGTCTGGCTGCCTTCCGTATTGTTGGCCACGATGCCATGGCCATGTCCCTGCTCGTCGTAGTGGTACAGCGCGGCGACCTGGAATACGCCGTCCATGCCCGTCATCGCGCGGCGCACGGCCGCCTCGTCGCGGATGTCGGCCTGGTGGACGTCGACCGGATAGCCGTCGAAGATGCCGAAGCCGGCGGCCTCCTCGGGATTGCGCACGGTGACGCGGACCTCGTATCCCCGGTCGCACAGGCGCTTGGCGAGGGTATTGCCGACGTGGCCGTTGCCGCCGGTGACCAGAACCTTGTTACGCTTCACTGACGTCCTCCACTGTCGTTTCGGTATCGATGTCCAGCACGGCCGCTGCCGCCTGGGTCCATTTCTGGTAGTCGTAGATGCGCTTCAGGAAGCCGCAGCCGTCGCGGTTCCACCAGCTGAAGTAGCGGTCCAGCAGCGACGGCCAGTCGGGCAGGGCCACGTCGAGGACCTGCAGCGCGTGCTTGAAGTTGTCCTGTGCGAACGGGAACAGCACGGCGAAATAGCCGTCCATGATCTTGCGCTTGCGGACAGACCCCTCCGCGTCGCGCAGCACGCATTCGAGGACGAAGCCGTGCACCGGGCTGACCGAGTAGACGTAGCGGACGAAGTCGTAGCAGCGGCACAGGTACTGCTCGCGCGTGACCGGGGCGAACTGCAGGCCGCTGGCCTGGGCGCGCCGGTACAGGTTGGCGAAGCTGTACGGCTTGAGGTGGGTGGCGTGGACGATGCGGTTCCACAGTGCCGGCGCGTGGCCGGCGCCGACGATGAGGCGGGCCGCGACGTCGACCGGCACCATGTCCAGCACGTCGCTCGAAATCTTTTCGCGGCAGCCGATGGCGAGCCGCATCTGCAGCAGCCGGTGCAGCATGTCGTCCGTCTGCCCGATGCCGGTGCGGCTCGAACCGGACAGCTCGCCGAAACGGTAGATCACGTACGGCAGGCCGTCGGCAGCGGCACGCGCGAGAAAGGTCTCCTGCACCCATTTCGACTGGCCGTAGCCGCCGTAGACCGCGCCGCCATCCGCGATGAACGCCTCCTGCTCGAACACGGAGAACTCGTCGCCGGCCTTGTGGAAGCAGGCCGCGGTGCTCGAGACGAACTGCACGAGCTTGAGGCGGGCGCTGAACGCCAGCCGCACGATCTCCTTCATGCCCTGCGTCGATTCGCGGAACGTCGCGTAGCCCTCGATGTGGTTGACGTGGGCGGACGCATGGACGATCTGGTCGACGTCCCGCGCGCAGCGGTCCCATTCGGCCGGGGCCAGGCCCAGCGCGGGCCGGTTGATGTCGCCGCACAGCACGTCGATGCGGCTCTCGTCGAGCGGCAGCTCGTATTGTTCCGCTTGCAGGCGGAGGCGCGCGAGGCCGTGGTCCCGGTCCTGCGCGCGCACCAGGCAGACCACGCGCACCGTCTCGCTGCGGGCCAGCCACTCGGACAGCACGTGGATGCCGAGGAAACCGGTGGCGCCGGTCAGCAGCACGACGCGCGGCGCGTCCGCGGTGACCGGCGCGACGCCGGCGCCGGGGCGCGACAGCTCGGACGCGCCGTCGTCGACATGCGATACGGTCGACGTTGCCGACTCCGCGCCGCGCGGTGCCTGAGTGGCGGGTACCACGCCCTGCGCCGCTTCCAGCCGCGTCACGGTCATCGCGTCGAACACGGCCGCGTATCGGCGGCACAGCAGCGCGGCCAGGGTCGCCAAGGTCGTGCACTCGAAAAAGGCGGTGGGCGAGAACGCCGGGTCGAAGCGCTGCTTGAACGCTTGCGTCATCTGCGCCATGTCCAGCGACGTGACGCCGGTCTCCATCGGGTGCGCCTCGGCGTCGACCTGCGCGACCGGCACCCCGAGCTGGGCGGCGAACGCGTGGCGCACGAACAGCAGCGCCTTCCGACCGGCGTCCAGCTCCAGGCGCCGACCGCCGGATGCCGGCGCGTCGCCGGCCGCCGCGAAGTGGTAGTCCTCCACCGGCGGGGCCGCGATCGCCTGCACCGGCGCTGCCGCAGGAACCTCGGCCGCCCGTGGGGCACCGATCCAGTAGCGCTCGCGCGCGAACGGATACGTCGGCAGCGACACGCGCCGGCCCGTCACGCCGATGTCCACGCCCTGCCAGTCGGCGATCACGCCGTCGCTCCACAGTTTCGCCAGGCGCCGCGGATCGCGCCCCTGGACCAGCAGGTTGACGAACTCCTGCTTCTCGCGCGCGTTGAGCAGGCCCGTGACGGCGCTCGCATTCTTCACGTGGCCGGCCATGACGTCGTCGTCGGCCGCGCCCGCGAGGAAGGCCGCGAGCTTGTCGGCCAGCGCCTGTGTCGAGCCCGCGACGATCGCCAGCCGGTGGTCGAAGCTCTTCCGGCCATACAGCAGCGTGTAGGCGATGTCGTGCGCGTCCGGCGCGTCGTCCCGCGCCAGGCAGGCGTGCAGGCGCTGCGCGACGAGCCTGAGCTGCTCCGCGGTCCTTGCCGACAGCGGAAACACCACGTCGCCCTGCGTGTGCGCCGCGCGCGGCGGCGCGTCGTACGCTTCCAGGATCGCGTGCGCATTGGTGCCGCCGATGCCGATGGTGCTGATCCCCGCGCGCAGCGGATACAGGATGCCGTCGACTTCCTTCGGCTGCCAGTCGGCCACCCGCTGCGGGACGTGGAACGGCGAGTTCGCGAAGTCGATGTTGTCGTTCAGTTCCGCCGAATGCAGCGACGGCACCAGCTTGCGGTGCTTCATCTGCAGCAGGATCTTGTGCAGCCCCGCGATGCCGGACGCCGCTTCCAGGTGGCCGATATTGGTCTTGACCGAGCCGATCGCGCACGCCTGCCCACCCGCGCCGTGGCGCCCGAACGCGTCGGCCAGCGCCGCCATCTCGATCGAATCGCCGAGGTCCGTGCCGGTCGCATGGCCTTCGACGTAGCCGATCGTGCGCGCGTCGATCCGGCCCTGCTCGAGCGCCTTGGCGACGAGGGCCGCCTGCGGGCGCGGGTTCGGCACGGTGTAGGCGCTGGTCCGGCCGCTGTGCGTCACGACGGCGCTCTTGATCACGCCGTGGATCCGGTCGCCGTCGGCGATGGCCTGCGCCAGCGGCTTCAGGAGGACCGCGCCGACGCCTTCGCCCGACACATAGCCGTTCGCGCCCTTGCCGAACGAGCGGCACACGCCGTCCGGCGACAGCGATCCGCCGCTGGCGTTGATGTCGAATTTGCTCTGGTGGAGGTCGAGGTTGACGCCGCCCGCGATGGCGGCGACGCATTCGCCGCTGACGATGGCGTCGCACGCCAGCTTGATCGCGGTGAGGCTGGCCGCGCACGCGGTGTCGAGGGTCAGGCTGGGACCGGACAGGTTCATGCAGTACGACACGCGGTTGGCGATACTCCACTGGAAGGAGCTCGGGTTGACGTTGCGGCCCGCCGCCTTTTCTTCCTGCCCGATCATCTGGTAGGACGACCACACGGCGCCGACGAACACGCCGACGTCGCGCGTACCATCCGGGCCGCACAGGATCTCGGGATAGTAGCCGGCATCCTCGACGGCCTCGTACGCCACTTCCAGGAACTGGCGCTCGTGCGGATCCATGATGTCGGCATCCCTTGCCGAGATGCCGAAGAAGGATGGATCGAAGCAGTCGACGTCGGCGATGAACCCGCCCCGGTAGGGCCGGGTGAACGCGTTATGGGTCCGCTGCGCGAAGCGCTGTTCCGGGATCGCTTCGACGCAATCGGCGCCGCCCAGCAGGTTGTCCCACAACCGGGCGAGATTGTCCGCTTTCGGATAGCGGCCGGCCATGCCGACGATGGCGATGTCGCGCGACGGCGCTGGCTGCTTCTGCGACGGTGGCGGTTCGGCCGTGCGGACTGCAACCGGCAGCGCAGGCGGCGTCACGAGCGCGCTGGTGGCCGCCCGATAGCCGTTCAGCTTGAAGTTCGCGTGGATGTCGCCGGCGCTGCCTGCCGCATCGACGTCGGGGATATTCCGTTTTGCGGCGAACGCCGCGCCGATACGTTGCGCGATCTCGTCCGCCTGCTCGCGTTTGAACCCGACGGGAATCGCGAGCCGCACCAGGCCGTTGACGGCGCTGTTCTTTTGCATGCCGGCGTTGTGCCCGGCCGCGCGGATGCCGGTCGCCACGTACAGCCACGCGAGGAAGGAGGCGGCCGGATGCGGCAAGGCCTGGAATTCGGCGATGCGCTTCACGTCGATCAACACGCAGTGCGTGCCGGCCGGCTGGGCGACGGGGACGCCGTGCGCCTGCAGCGCCGTCCGCAGATGCCGTGCGACGTCCCGCCTGCGCCGCGACTGCGCCTCGAGGAAGTCCCGATCGGCCAGCGCCAGCGCCAGGCGCTTGCGTTCGAGCGCGGGCAGGCTGTAGCCCTCTTCCTGCGCGACCTCCTGCAGCCTGGCGAACAGCGCCGCATCGTTGGTCGCGATCAGCCCGCCGCGGTCGACGCAGAAATCCTTGGGCAGGCTGGCGACGACAGCATCCGCCTGGGCCAGGATCTCGCGCACGACCTGCCACAGCGACCGGTCCGCGCAATCCGGCTCGTCGGCGACGATGCAGTGCGCGTTTTCCAGCACGCGCGTCGCGTCGAGGACGAGGGGAATCGCATATTTGCCGAGCAGCGTCCTGACCTGCACGAGGTGGCCGAGCGCGACCGGACTGCCGCCGGCCGCGTTATTGCTCAATTCGATGCACACCATGGCGACCTGCGCGGCGTCGCGCTCGAGGCATTGCGCCAGCGCGTCGAGATCGAGCCCGCCCTTGAACGCCGCCGGCGCATCGAGGTGGAACACGGCCGGATCCGGCAGTTCCAGCGGCGTGAAGCCCTGGTCGATCTGGTGGAACAGCGTGGTCGGGAACAGCAGGTTCTGCGGTACCTGGCCTTTCTTCGGCCAGGCGCGATAGAACACGCGCTCCGCGCTGCGGCCGGACGTGGTGAGCACGACGTGCGCGAACGGGACCATCTCGCGCAGCGTGCGGTCGAGGGCCGGCGCCTGGTGCAGCTGCGCGTTCAGGTGCCGCAGCTGCTTGTCGATGGCCGGCATCTGCAGCTGCGCCCACGAATCCGTCTTGAGGTCGAATTCGACGGCCGCGTGCGGCAGGTTGAGCGGGTTGAAGCCGTGCCGCGCCAGCACGAACGAGCGGTCTTCGTGCTCGATGCCGACGATCGCGCCGTCCGTTGGCGCATCCGCCGCGACGGCCGGCGACACCGGCGCCAAGGGCACATGGGCGCGCTGGTGTTCCTCGTCCGACGTCTGCATCTTCACCGGATCGGCGATCATCATGATGATGTCGATGACGTTGTGCGGGTCGCACTTGCCGACGGGCCGGCACAGGTAGATCGTCCGGGTCTCGGGGCGGAACTTGTTCTTGAATTGCAGGTTGCCTTCGTCGTTGAAGATGTTCTGCATCCGCAGTTCGTCCAGGATCTTGTCGACCTCCGGATCGGCGTTCGCCGAATTCTCCAGCTTGCAGCCGTAGGTGCCGCCCAGGCTCAGGACGTGGCAGCCTTCCGCGACCAGCGCGCGCACGATGTTCACGATCGCGAATTCGAGGCCGCCGAGCGGCATCTCCTTGTGATAGAACTCGAGGTCCATCAGGTAGCCGTTCAGGTCCGCGCACAGCGGCGAGACCAGGATGACGTTCTGCAGCACGTCGTCCAGGTAGGTGAGGAAGATCCGGTGCTCCGGGTTCAGCGTGCCGGTAAGGATCTCGTCCTTGACGATGTGGATCAGCGGGTTGACCATCGTGCGCCCGGCGCACCAGCGGTCGATCATGTCGGCGATGAGCCGGCTCGTTTCCGCGCTGGCGCCACAGCGGAATTCCTCGGTGCGGCCGCTGCCCGCCTTCTGGAATTTCGAGACCTGGTAGCGCAGCCGGCGCATCGCATTGCCGTCGAGCGTGAAGTTCGGCAGGTCGACGACGCGCTGCAGGACCCCGAACGGCGTGGACGAAAACGCCGCGCCGCCGATCGACGCCAGTTCCTCGGCGGCGAGCATGTTCAGTTGCAGGCCGTGGCGGTCGCAGTGCTCGTACAGCTCCCGCGCCACGGCCTCGAAATAATCGGCGGGTCCGGTATAGCCGTAGGCGAGGATGATGTTGCGGCTGCGCGCATAATGAAAATAGCCCTTGCGCGCGCTGCCGATGAACAGGTTGGGCGCGATGTTGCGGGTGCCGCGCGACACCGAGCCGTCGTTCTTGTAACGGTCGAACAGGTCCTTGACGAGCGGGCCCAGTTCGGGATCGGCATGCGCGTCGGCTTCGGGCAGGAGGACGGGCTGCGCCGGCGTGGCCGCGACAGGTGCCGGCCGCGCGACGGCGCGGGGCGCGGCGGCCGGCGCTCCGGCGCCCTCGCCCGCCAGCTTGCCCGACAGCGTCGCCGCATGGTGCTCGACGAAATAGCGGGCCAGGTCGTTGATGTTGAAGTGCTCGAACAGCAGCGTCTTGGGCAGCGTGCCGAAATCCGCTTCCAGCGCCTTGACGATCTTCAGCACGCGGAACGAATCGATCCCCAGCTCGCCGAACGGCGCGAAGGCATCGAACTCGGCGCCCGCGGCACCCGTCGCTTCGGCTATCAGGGACTTGAGGTGGTTTTCCGCGCACGCGGTCAGTCGGTCCTGATCGATCATGATGTGCTCTCGCTGGAACGGATGGGCGGCCGCAGCCGCGTCCATTCTTGGGTTTTCCTGGGAGGTGTGGAAGGCCTGCTGCCGTGATGCGGACAGGCTCCGCCGTGTGACGTCACCGGGCGGTGCGTCAAACTGGACTCGAAACTCAGTGCTGGCGGTGGTTCATGCAGCGTCGCCACTTTAGCGCGGCATCGGGCCATGGAGAACTACACGAACGTGTAGTTGCTTGCGGCAAGCGCGCCGCGATGACGCATAATGCTCCCGTTCACACAAGGAATGCCGGCACGGACGGCACGCACACATCATGTCAATCTCTCCGGCGCTGCGAATCGGCGCAGACGACATCGACCTCTGGCTGGCGTTCTACGACGGGATCGAGGACGCCGGCACGCTTGCGGACATGGGCGCGCTGCTGTCCGACGCCGAGCGCCGCCAGCAGGCACGCTTTCATTTCGCCGACGACCGCAAGCGCTATCTGGTGACGCGCGCGCTCGTGCGCAGCGTGCTGTCGCACTACGCGGCCGTCGATGCGCGTGACTGGGTATTCGTCGCCAACGAGTACGGCCGCCCCGCGATCGGCAATCGTCACCCGGATGGGCAGGGCCTGCGCTTCAACCTGTCGCACACGCGGGGTCTCGTCGTGCTGGCCGTGGGCCGGGACCGCGAACTGGGCGTCGACGTGGAGAACGTGGCGGCGCGGCGCGTCTCGCCGGACATCGCCGCCGCGTTCTTTTCGGCGCGCGAAGCGGCCGACGTCGCGGCCACGCCGGCCGCGCGCGTGCACGACCGGCTGCTCGAGTACTGGACGTTCAAGGAGGCTTACATCAAGGCGCGCGGCATGGGCCTGTCGCTCCCGCTCGACAAGTTCACGTTCCACTTTCCGCATGCGCGCGCGGTCCGGCTCGACGTCGACCCCGCGCTGGACGACCATGGCGAACGCTGGACCTTCTGGCAATACCGTCCCGGCGCGGACTACCTGCTCGCACTGTGCGCGCAAAAGACGGCGGGCGGACCGGCGGCCGTCACGCTGCGCGAAGTCGTCCCGACCGCCGGCTTCCAGGCGTTCGCCGGCGTCGTGGAAAGGACCTCGGACGCTTGACCGGGTCAGGCCGGCGCGAGCAAGGCGTTCAGATGCCGCGTGTCCTGGCCGTAGGGCGTGAGGATGGGGTGCACGGTCGACGTCGACGTGCCCGGCATGCCGTATTTCGCGAAGGTCGCCAGGGTGCCGGAAGGCCCGACGTCGATGTAACGGTGCGGTCCCCCGCGCTCGAGCATGAGCAGCGTGTCCAGGAAGCGGATCGGCCGGCGCGCGACGTTCCAGAAATAGCCGTCGCCCAGTCCGGCCAGCATGGATGCGCGTTCGCAGCAGGCCAGCGGCACGCAGCCCCGCATCGTGGGCAGCGTGCGCATGAGAGTAGCGAACGGTTCGCGCGCGCTGTCGATCCAGCGCGAATGGAACGCGACGCCGAGCGGCAGCCGCTGGAACATGATGCCACGTTCCGCCAGGGCGGCTTCGATCGGTTCGAGATCGGCGCGCCTGGCCGACACGGCGAAATGGCCGCCGAAATTGACGCCCGCCAGTTCGCTGCGCTCGGCCAGGAAGCGCTCGCCGTACAGCGCGGGATCGCCCATGATCGCGATCATGCCGCCCGCCTCGCAGCAGCGCTCGAAGATCTCCGCCTGTTTCAGCACGGCCTCGATGGCATGCTCGACGGCCACATAGCCCCCGATGGCCGCGGCGGCGAACGCACCGAGGCTGGCGCCGAGCACGATGTCTGGCTCGATGCCGTCGCGGATCAGGCATTGCGCAAGCGAATACTCGACCATGAAGATCGCCGGATGCGTGAACGCCAGGCGGTCGAACGGCTCCGACTTCGGCCGCGCATAGATCTCCGCCACGACGCGCCGGCCGGAGATGTCGTAAGCGAGGGTGTCGAGCCGGGTCATCCAGCCGCGAAACGCGCTGTTCGCGTCGTACAACTGCCTGGCCATCTGGTAATACTGCGATCCCTGGCCGGAAAACATGAAGACGGTCTTGGGGGACATCGTTGATCGCTCCGGTGTCGTGCGTCAGGCCGGGACCAGTTCGTCCAGGTCGAAATAGCCGTTATAGCCCTGCATGTACACGGCCGCCCGATGCCCGAACAGGACCATCGCCTCCGTGCGCGTCTCCAGCGCGTCGTAGCCGGCGGCCGTCGATTTGACCCGGCTGCCGATGCGGTGCGCCCGGTTCCATGCGGCGACCTTGTCGTGCACGGAGGCGGCGGGTGCGGCCGGTGCTGCCGGTGCGACCGTGCGCGCTTCCACGTTTTCGGCGGCGAGGATGTCGCGCAGCAGGGCTTCCGGCGTCTGCCCCTTGATCGTGAAAGCCATCCGGGTCAGGACGTCGCCGTTGCCCACTTCCTCGAACTCGGCTTCCTCGCCTTGCGCGAGGGCCAGCGCCATCAGGTACTGCATGCTTTCCGACCAGCGGACGGTGCTGGCGATCTGGCTCGCCAGCGTGCCCTGCATGGCCGCGACGTCGTACGGCCGCGCGGTGACGTTGGCGATCACGGGAATGGCCGGCGCGGCGAATGCGAAGTCCGCCAGGAATGCCTGGAACTGCGCCATCGCGTCGGCCATGAACGCGGAGTGGAACGCGCCGCTCGTGGCCAGCGGGTAGTAGCGCATCTTCCCTTCCTGGAACAGCTCCTCGGCCTTGGCGATCTCGTCGTACGCCCCCGAGATGACGATCTGCGACGGCGTGTTGTAGTTGGCGAGGTACACATTGTGCAGGCCGGCGTCGCGCAGCTTCGTTTCGATCTCGTCCTTGGTCGCGTTCATCACCGCCGCCATGGCGCCGCCGGACACCTGCCCCATCAACTCGCCGCGCTTTCCGACCAGTTTGAGGCCGGTCGCGAAATCGAAGCATCCGGCCGCGAGCAGCGCATTGAATTCGCCCAGGCTGTGCCCCGCCACGACGTCCGGCGCGCGGCCGGTGTCCTCCAGCGTGCGGTAGTACGACAGCGCATTGACGACGTACAGCGCGGGCTGGGTGAACCGGGTCTGTCCCAGCTCGTCGCGCGGGTCGTCGAGACAAAGCGTCTTGATCGAATAGCCGAGGATGTCGTCGGCCTGCGCGGTGAGCTGCGGGAAGCGGTCGAACAGGTCGGCGCCCATCCCCTTGGACTGCGAACCCTGGCCGGGAAACATGGTGATCTTCATGAGTACTCCTCGAAAGGTCTGGTTCAGGAATGGCGTTGCAGGCAGATGGCCGTGTTGACCCCGCCGAACCCCATGCTGAGATTGATGGCGTTGTCGATCCGGTGCGGCACGACCTCGGCCCCGACCCAGCGCATTCCGGGGTCGATCGGCGTGTCGAGGTTGCGCGTCGGGTGCAGCCGGCCCGCTTTCATCTGCAGCATCACGGCGATCAATTCCACGGCACCCGCGGCGGACAAGCCGTGGCCGACGATGGACTTGGTGGTGTTGATCCGGGCGTGCTGCAAGCCGCAGCGGCGCAGGGCATCGAGTTCGGTCGTGTCGCCGAGCGGCGCGCCGGTGCCGTGCGGGTTGACGTAGTCGATGTCGCGCGGCGTGACGCCGGCGCCGGCAAGGGCGCCCTCGATCGCGGCGATCTCCCCGTCTGCGGACGGATTCGGATTGCGGTTGGCGTCCAGGCGCATCGCCCATCCGGCCAGCCGCGCATACGGCGCACGCTCGCGCCGCACGGCCGTATCCAGCTTCTCGACCACGATGGCGCCGCACGCTTCGCCGAAGATGAAGCCGTCGCGATCGCGGTCGAACGGGCGGCAGGCGCCAGCAGGGTTGATCGCATGCCGATCCGATCCCATGGCGCCGAGCGCGCGCAGGCCCTGGCATTCCCAGTACGACAAATCCATCAGCGCCCCGAGCGCGATGCACGCGTCGACCCTGCCCGACGCGACGGCGTGGATGGCTTCGATCACGGCCACCTGGCCGCTGGCCGACGCGCCGCCGACCGTGAACGCCAGGCCGCGGATGCCGAACTGCTGCGTGCACAGGCCGCACAAGTCGCTGTCCATGAACGACAGGCCATAGGTCGGCCGCAGGAAGTCCGCGCGTCCGCGGTACGCGTCGTGGGCGAGCACCAGGTCCCGTTGCTGGACGTTGGAACCGCCGACGATCAGGCCGACGCGCTCCGGCGCGACGCGGTCCAGCGCGGCGTCGTGCCACGCTTCGTGCAGGGTCGCGACGGCCACCTGCGCCGACCACGACGCCGTGCGCAGCAGGCCCGGTGCGATCGATTCCGGCATCGTCAGGCCGTCGATTTCCGCGCCGATGAAGGGTGGGCCGTAGTCCGCGTCCGGCAGTTGCCGGCCCGGCCGGCGCAACACGTCGAAGCGGTGGCGCCCTTCCAGCAGGGCGCGCGTGAACGCGGCCTGCCCCTGTCCGATGGCCGCTGTTACGCCCAGGCCGCTGACGACGATCCTGCCGGCATCAGCATTTTGCATGGATGATGTCCGCCAGCTCGCCGATGTTCTTCGCTTTCGCCATCTCGATCAGCGGGATGCGCACCGACAGCGATTCGAGCGTCATCATGATGATTTCCGACCGGTCGACCGAATTGGCGCCGAGTTCTTTCAGCGAATCGGTGCGCTGGAACGCGTGGCTTTGCAGGCGCGGCAGCACTTCCCCCGCGTGGCGGGCGATCAATCCGAAGATGTCTTGCTGGGTCATTTTTCTCTCCTTGTCGTGTCATGAGCTAGAACTGGTACTGGATCTTGAAACCGACCTGCTTCTGGTCGCGGACGTTCCACAGGGGGCTCCTGCGGTCGTTCGTATCGGGCACGCTGGCGTTCCATCCCAGCGTGACGTGGTCGTTCCACTTGTACGTGGACTCGAGCACCGTAACGCTCGCGCGGTACGGCCCGTTCTGGAAATGCAGCAGGTTGACGGTCAGGTCGTCGTGCAGCATGGACTTGCTCACGTTGAGCAACAGCGACCGGTTGTCGCGCGCATATCCCAGGATGTCGTCCGTCCAGCCGGCGATGTGCTGGTTGACCAGTTCCACGCCCACGGTCAGCGACGCGCTGTAGCGGTAGTCCAGTCCCAGGTAGCTGTCGAACGCGCGCTTCCTGACGATCTGCAGCGCGCCGTTGTCGAAGGCCTTCGCCGACTTCAGCGCCGCTTCGCCCCGCAGGACGAAGCTCTTGAACGCGTAGTTGAACGACATGCCGGCGAGCGTGTACCGCTCCTTCACCCGGGTCACGGTGCCGTCGGCGTTCATCGCCAGGCCGTAGTCGTTGTCGACCAGGCTGGCGGCCATCAGCGTGACGTCCGAGCTCTCGAAATTTTTTTTCCAGCTCGCGCCGTATTCGGCGCCGTTATCGCCTTCGATCCGCGCGCGGTACTTGAACGGGTCGAACGAATAGGCCGTCCCCGGGCCGGGATTCTTGTTGAAGGACGGCTTGGGAATCCAGAACATGCTCCAGCGCCCGACCTTCGAATACTGGTCGACGGCGACCATCGGCTGGCCGATCCTCAGCTCCTCGAGGTTGAAGTTGAACAGCTCCCGGTTGTCGCGCGGGCTGACCACGTCGGTGATCGGCGCCAGCAGCGATTCGCCCCACGCCAGCGCCTGGACGCCCACGCGCAGGCTGGTCTGGCCGGTGCTCGTCTGCAGATAGGCCTGGGACACCGTGGTATCCCGTCCTTCCGCATCGTGGCGGTGGTCCTTGTCCAGGAATGCGGTCGTCTTGCCGCTGAACTGGACGACGAAATGATCCAGGAAGAATTGCGAATATTCGAGCCGCAGCGACGTGCGGTTCTTGATCAGCCGGTCCGGCTGTTCCGCCTTGTACGCCAGCTCGTGCGCGAGCGTCACGCGCAGCGGGGACTCGGGCGCGGCCGCCGTGCCCGCGCTGTCCGCCGCGCCGGCCTGGTCGACTTCCAGTCCCCCGACGTCCAGGCCGCCGACTTCAAGGCCGCCGACTTCCTGCGCCAGCGCCTGCGCCGCGCAACCATCCAGCAGCAATCCGAGCGACGCCGCGAGAAGAAGACGATGGTGGGCCGGCAGCGCGGACGGGGATGTCATAATCGGAAACATGCTCGAAGATGGTTGGGGCGGACAGGCTCCGCCGCGTAACGTCGCGGCGCGGTGCGTTACGGCTGAAGGGACAAGGCAATGCGCGCCTGGGCGTACAGCGTGGCAAATGTAGCCTGCACCCGCGGCGCGGAGAACTACACGAACATGTAGTCGGTGCGGACGGGACGCCCCGTCCGCACGCGCAGTCAAAGCGCCTCGATCGCGCTGCGGTCCAGTTCCACGCGGACGCTGCTGCCGACGACGTCGACGTTGACGACGAGGATCTGCTGGTTCTTGATCCGCACGAGTTCACCGTGCACGCCCGCCAGGGCGCCGGACACGATCCTCACCCTGGTGCCGGCGACGAGTTCGGGATCGACGGTGAACTCGGCGCCGCTGTCCACCAGCATCTTGACCGCGTCCAGGTCCCGCTCGGGCAACGCGGCCGGCCTGCCGCTGGCCAGCACGAACCCGCACGACCCGCGGATGTAGCGCATGCCTTCGTACTGGCTCGCGCTCGGGCGCACGAACACATAGCCGGGAAACAGCGGCACTTCGACCTTGCGTTTGCGGCCCTGGCAACTGCTCACGACGGCGCGCTTCGGCAGATAGGTCGGCACCTGCTTCTCCAGCAGGACGCTTTCGACGACGTTTTCATGACGGTTCTTGGTACGCAGAACCAGCCAGGGATTCCGACACTCGCTCTCGAACATTTGACGCTCCTCGGGATGTCTGGCCTCGGCACGTCATGCGCGCCGAGGCTCAAGAAACACCGCATCGATATGCGGCGGTGACTATTGCGTCGACCAATGTAGCGCGGTCCCGGACCGCCGCAGAACTACGCAAACATGTAGTACTTGAACATGCAGGTGGTCGCGCGCGGGGCGGATACCGGCCGGTGCGGTGTCGTTACAGCAGTCCGAACGCGACCGCCTTCGCGACGGCCTGGTGGCGGCTCCCGACATCGAACTTGAAGAGGACGTTGCGCACGTGATGGCTCACGCCGTGCTCGGAGATGTTCAGCAGTCGCGAAATCTCCCACGTGCTTTTCCCGCCCGCGACCAGGTTCAGGACTTCGGCTTCGCGGTTCGTCAGCCTGGGCGCGGGCGCCATGCGCTGCGTCTTGACGATGCGGCGCATCGCTTCGTGCGTGAACGTGGCCAGCAGCGAACCCCAGTTCAACATGTCGCGCACGTGGCGCCGCGCTTCTTCGTCGGAGCGGGACACGGCAAGGCTGAGAAACGCCACGTCGCCGTTCCTGCCGTGGACCGGCAAGGTGATCCCCTCCGCCAGGCCATGGATGCGTGCCTCGGCCCGGAACCGGCGCTGGCATTCGGTCTTGTACAGGTCGTCGCTCCAGATCAGCGGACAGAGCGAGTGCTGGGCGTGGTCGACGATGGGGTCGATCTCCGCATAGTGCTGTTTGTCGTACCGCTCATGCCACGCGGTGCCGTAGTTGGACTCGATCTGCTCGATATAGCGGGTGCTGCCCGTGTAGAACCTGCCGTAGTAGTAAAAGCCGTCGAAGCCGAGCAGATGGCTGATCTCGTCGACTTCCTCGTTGACCTGGCTGAAACTGGCGCGCTCGCTGATCCGCATGATTCTGCCGATGAGCTGCTGATGGACATCATCAATACCCATGTAACAATCTCCTGTTTGCCGCGTTATGCGCTCTGTCAAACCAGAACGAGAATTAATGTACAACTTTGATATTTAACGTAAGTTACAGCGACGAAATTTGTTTTTGATCAATATAGCTATCTGGCATATTTCCTGATTCAATGATTCACCTGATTTAATAGTGCTTCCTGCGGAGGAACGTCACGTGACATCCTGCCTACGCCCGGGCGCGAACGGCCGCGGCGGTATCGACGTCTTTACTCGCCGGGTTGCCGGCCGGCGAGCGCCGGATCCCGATCGGTCTGCCAAGGCCGCATCGGATGTCACATTTCAAGCCGAAATCTTGCCACGGATGACAAGAAAAAAAGCCCCCCATCGGGTGAGGGAGTTTTGTGATTCCCCGCTTCGGGCGGCGAACACGGCCGACGCGTCGTACATCGGTTGCCGAGATGGGTGCTAACAGCCTTGGCAACTGCGCCTGGCCGATAAACCTTGCAGGTTCTCAATTTTAAGTCCGCAGCAAAGTGCCAGAATGCACGCTGGTTTCGACAGGAAGACTATGGGAGAACGCTGTGCAGAACCGCGATGAACTCGGCAACCTCATGCTGGGGAACAAGTGGCTTACCTCCCACAATCGGCTTATCCGGCTGAAGCTTTTCCATCGAAACACAACCAGCGACGACATCCTGCTTCCTCAGCTTGTCAAAGGCGCGGAGTCCGTTTGCGGTGGGTTTGAATACGAGATCAATTGCATTGCTACCTCAGACAGCCTGCCGTTGAAGGAATTCATTGGTGTGCCCGCCACTCTCGAGTTTGTCACGGATACAGGACAGTTGCGAAGGGTCAATGGTTTGATTGCACAGGCAACTTCAGGCGATTCCGACGGGACGATTACGAGCTACCAACTCATCATCCGCGACGCCATGACGTTCATGGAGCAACGTGTCAACACGCGCGTTTTCAGAAGATTAAGTTGGCCGCAGATTGTAGAGATCGTATTAAAGGAATGGTCGCAGCTGAACGGTGCGTTGACTGGTGTCTTCGACTACGAATTCGCGTTCGGCTTCAGACTGGACAAATATCCCGAGCGTGAACAGACCATCCAGTTCAACGAATCGGATGCGGCATTCGTACGTCGCCTGTTGACGCGCTCCGGAATTGCCTGGCACTTCCGTCCGGGGCGCCACCGTGCGTGGCAAAAAGCGACTCGGGCACCGGAATTCTCGCCGGCTCATACCCTGGTGCTGTTTGACGATCAACTAGGATTGAAGCGGAACGCGGCCGGCAAGGTCCGCTATCACCGCGACGACGCCACCGAGCAGCGCGATTCCGTGACGCGCTGGCGCGCTGTTCGCAGGTTTCAAGCGGGTAGCGCCAGACTCTTTAGTTGGGACTACAAGCAGCCGCGCAGCATACCGTGGATGTCGATCGACGTACGATCAAGGGCTGAGCAAGGCCGATCGGGCAACGTGCTCGCGGGCGGATTGCAAGAGTTCCTTGTCGAATCGCCGCATGTCGGTGCGACCAACGAAGATCTTTATCGTCTCGGCTTGCTGCGCGTACAGCGCAAGGAACTCGATGCGAAGCGCTTCACCGGCGAAGGAAGCGTACGCGATTTCTGTGCGGGCGAATACTTCACCATCGAGGGTCACCCGGAAATCGGCTGCCATCCCCACGCCGAGCGCGATTTCATCATCATGTCGGTCGAAGTCAGGGCGCGAAACAACCTGCCGAAAAGTCTGGAAGAACGGGCACATCGTCTGCGCGCGGGCGACGCCTGGTACGGCGCCTCCAATACGCTCGCCGCTCCCGCCAACGAAGTAACTCCCTATCAAATGCGCTTCGAAGCAGTACGGCGCACAATCCCGATCGTGCCTGCGTTCGACCCGCGTACCGACCTGCGTGACCCCGGGTTACAGTCTGCGATCGTGGTTGGCGACGCAAACGACGTCGTACATTGCGATGAATATGGCCGTGTGAAGATTCGGTTCCCGGCCACGCGCGCCGCAGACTCGCAGGACGCACGAAACGCCGCCTCGGCACCGGTAGAAACGGATTCGGCCTGGGTGCGAGTGGCAACCAATTGGGCTGGCAGCGGCGATTCTCGTTGCGGCGCCTTGACGCTGCCGAGGGTGGGAACCGAAGTGTTGGTAGCATTTCTCGGCGGCGACCCGGACAAACCCATCATTATCAGTCAACTTTTCAATGGCCAAGCCCTGCCTCCGCCTTTGAGCGTACGCGCCAACCTGCCATTGACACGCTTTTTGTCGGGTATGCGTAGTCAGGAAATCCGCGGCTCGCGCGCAAACCAACTCCGCTTCGACGATACGCCCAGCGAAATCAGCGCCCAGCTCGCGAGCGACGACGGCGCTTCGCAACTGAACCTGGGCTGGCTAACTCATCCGCGGGATACCCGCCGCCAGCCCCGCGGCGAGGGTGCGGAGCTGCGGAGCGACAAGGCCGTGGCGATTCGCGGCGGCAAGGGCGTATTGATTACCGCAGAGCCCAGCAATCAAGCCGAAGGCAATCAGTTGGACAGGGTCGAACTGCTCGGCCTTGCCGAAGGATTACGCAATATTGCCGACCAGCTCGCGAAACTCGCGGAAGCCCATGCAAAAGACCCTGCCAATGGACCGCTGTTGACACAACTCGTCGCAAAGCTCCGACATCTCGACAGCGGCACCAATGTCGCCGAGGTTGGCTGCGGCCCAGGTGGCGCCCCTATCGTCGCGATCAGCGGTCCGGCCGGGATCGTCATGGCGAGCAAGGAAAATGTTGTTGTCGGCGCCGAAAAAGATGTGGATCTCGTTACGGCTGCGGATATGCATTTCGCCGCCGGCCGCAAAACGTCCATGCGAGCGGTGGAAGGCGTCAGCGTTTTTACGAACGACGGCGGCATGAAGCATATTGCCGCTCGCGGAAACGTACTGGCCGAAGCGCAGGACGGCGCCATCGAACTGCTGGCGAAAAAGGTGATGGATCTGATCAGTACGACGGATTGGATCAATATCAAAGCCAGGAAGGGTGTTTGCATCTATGGCGGTGGCAGCGAATTGACGGTCAGCGCGGACGGAATCATCGGCAGAACGACAGGCAACAACCATATCTACGCTGCGGATCACCAGACTTTCGCCAAGCAGGCGCCGGAAGTGAAATTCCCTGACGAAATGCCGCACCACGACATTTGCATCCCTTGCATGCTGATGGCGGCACGGGCGCACAGTCCACTGGTGGAGGCGAAATGAACGACGCCGATCGCAACTTATTTGTGTACCTGCTGGTCGACAACGGTTTGCTGCATGCCGTATCGGCACAGTACACTGAAGCGGACTCGCAAGCCCGTCCGCCATGGCTGGCCCCCCTCTACGCCGACCATGCCCTTGCGGTCAGCCCATTCCTGGTCGACGTCGAAGCCGCATATCGCGCGGGCGATCTCGACCGGATCATGCGCTACCTGAACGCACGCAGACCGGCATTGCACGCGTCGATCGTCGAGACGGAGTTGGAACTTGAACAGATCGCCCGACACCTACGCCGCTTTATATTTATCCTCGATTCTCAAGGCAAGCAATTCACGTTGAGGTTTGCGGATTGCGCGGTACTCGCCCCGCTGTCGTCGCTGCTGACGGCCGAGCAGTGGGCGACGATGAGGGGACCGATCACACGTTGGGCAATTCATGACCGATCGGGAGCGGTTACTCAACTGCCGCCGGTTGCACCGACTGCAGACACTCCGACACCGCTTTGCCTTGACCATGACCAGTTGGCCGCGCTTGACGAGGCCAGTGAACCTGATCACTGCATCGCCAAAGTGAACATGATGCGCAACGGCGCCGCACTGCCGGGCAACGCGGCGGAACAACATGCATGGGCTCATGCTGCCCGACAGGTCTGGCGTGCTGCAGATAATTCAAGTCCTCTGTTTTTGCTGTTCCTCACCGAGGCTGCGCTCCTGACTAAAGGTGAGATTTTGCGCAGGCAGGAGATTAAAGACCATCTCGCAATGGTCGAGGTTGGAGCGTTTCGAAATAAATTACGAGAAGTCGCCCGTGATATTCATGAGCGAAAACGCTGGATTTCGCAAACAACGACGAGTGACGAAGAATCAAATGTGGACCTTTTATTTTACAGCGTGAATCCATGAAACTACCCATCCCAAATTTCATACGCTGGTATCCTGTCATGTCACTCGTATTGACAGGAGTGCTGCTTGCACTCGTCACGTTCTTATATCATTACTTCGAAATAAACTACTTCAGGGTGGAAACCCATATTCCTGTATCCTTGACGGGCGTCCAACATTTGGGGAGCGACTATCGAATCTCCGATTTTTATGTCGACAAGTATAGCGGCGGCACCGTCGGCGAGAGCGGTGGGGGAGGAAGTATCGTATGTTGCCTCATGCTGCCCAAGAAATGGTATCCGGGATTAAAAGCGGAGGTTCGGTGGGAGGTGCGTCACATCATAAGACCATCCGATCCCGCTCTGCCCGAAACAGAAGAAGTGGCGGGATTATACCGTGCGCAGGTGCCGGTAGAGGCGTACGTTGAAGCTGCTCATTTTTGGGTACATTTTTTTTCTCAAGGCCGTGTGCGGATTGTAGTGAGCGATACCGGACCTTATGGGAAGGAGCATCCGATTCAATTCGAGGATACGCAAGCAGTGCAGAGGGCGACCACTGGATCGGCCATAAAGACCTTATTCACGACAGAAGAACTCGCCGCATTGGAGCGTGAAGCGGCGCGTGACAGAAAAAAATACGGAGACTGGCGATGAAACGCGCAGACGTAATTTTGTCGACGACAAAAACGGCTCCGACGAACGGAATAATGCGTGTCTTACCGGAACACGACCCAGACTTTAAGAAATGCCAGGTAGCGGCTCATATCGGGATCTTTTTTGATGGAACGAATAACAACAAAGATCGCGATCGGCCACATCTTGCCGACACTAACATCGCACGGCTGCACAGTGCTTATCACGACGATCCGCTTAGCGGCTACAATGCTGTATATGTCCCGGGTGTAGGGACGAAATTCCAAGAAATTGGAGAAGCCGAGGACAGCAAATTAGGTGCCGGATGCGCATTCGGCTGTGAAGGACGGGTAATTTTTGGCATATTATCGGTCATTAATATATTGCATTATCGTTGCTTTAATAATAATTTACTAAGCGACAATGTCGTTCTTGCATTATGCCGCAACAGCCTGAATGTACCCGACAGCGATGATCGCGAAAACCTCGCCAAAATCGGCGCCCATAGCGGCCTTTTACAAACGAAGGTGGGCAGCAACAACATTCGCCGCGAATTTCTGGCGCAGCAAGCGGGACATCTGGAAGCAAAACTCAAGCAAGGCAAGCCTCATGTCGTCGAGTGCTTCCTCGACGTATTCGGTTTTTCCAGAGGGGCCGCCGAGGCGCGCGTATTCTGCAATTGGCTGGACGAACTGCTCGTCGGCGGCCGGCTGGCGGGTGTACCTTTGCATTTTCGTTTTCTCGGGATTTTCGATACGGTCGCATCCGCGGGGTTCTGGTCCGGCGTATCGGCATTGGTGACCAACTCGACCGGCGGGCATGGCGCATGGGCGAGTGCTGAGGCACTACGCATACCCGGCTCAGTTCAGAACTGCGTCCATATGGTTGCGATGCATGAACTTCGGCGAAATTTCCCCCTCGACGAGATCGGCGTTGGAGGCAAACTGAAACCGGGATGGCTCCAGTACGCATATCCTGGCGCGCACAGCGATGTCGGGGGTGGCTATCGGCCCGGCGAACTCGGTATATCGGTAGGCGACGATTCCATGAAACTGTCTCAGATACCGCTGAACCACATGTTCGATTGCGCCGTAGCGGCCGGGGTTCCGCTGCAAAAACCTCGTCCGAATGCAGCCGACCACAATCCGTTTTCCATCCACCCAGCCCTGGAGAAAGCCTTCGCCGATTTCGTTTCGCAAGCCACGCTGGCGCCAAGGCCGATATACGAGTGGCTTCAGCCGTATCTCAATTGGCGGTGGCAAATACACGACCGTTTCGACACAAGTAACCAGGTCAAGCGGGCGGAACGATCTGAAAGAGACGTCCTTGTTGCGTGGAACAATCGCCTCATTAATGATGCCGCGGCCATGACGCGATCCGCCGCGATGAGCTTAAGCAAGAGAACATTCGCAGCCATCAAAGACGTCCTTTATACAGGCGCAAGAAGAGATTTTCTGACAACCTCCGTTCTGGAACCCGAAGCCCGGAACGTGTTTGCGCTTGCTCAGCGCGCCAAGCCGACGCCGCCCTCCTTTGCGGCGCTATTCGACGGTTACGTACATGACTCACTCGCCGGCTTCAATTCGCCGGAATGCGAAATGGCCGGCTATTGGCGTTATCGACGAATCTTTTTGGGCAGTGACGACGACACCATAGCAGCGAACCAGGACAGCGATACGGCGCGCAGCACGGCGTGACATCTTCGAACGGGGGACGCATGAAGGACCAGCAAGGACGCGGTGTCATCCGCCTCGGCGATAAAACCACCCACGGCGGAAAAGTCATTTCGGCGGCGCAGGATTTTACTGTGCTCGGCAAGCGGGTCGCTGTCGAAGGCGACTCTACATATTGCCCTCGGTGTAAGGGTAGATTTTCGATATGCCCCGGTGGCGGTACGCGTAAGCACCAAGGAAAATGGGTCGCATACGACCAGGATCTCACGGCCTGCGGCGCGAAGTTGATCTCGTCAATATAACTTGCCATACATCGCAAAAATGGCTCGCCGAAGCGGGCCTTTCCGGAGATGCGACGCCGTTCAGCCTGGCCGCATGCCCGCATGCGACGCGGCCACCAGCGCGCGCACGTGGTCATTCGGCCTGGCGAACACGAACACGATGTCCAGCTCGAAGCGCCACGCGGCGCCGCCCGCATGCACAAGCCGCCCTTGCGCCAGCTCCGCGCCGACAGAACTGGCGGGCAGCCAGGCGAGACCCTGCCCCGTCAGCGCGAGCGCCTTCAGCACGTCGGCCATGTCGGATTCGCAGGCGCGCGCGAGGGCGCCCGGCGACGCGCGGGCCGTGAGGACGTCGACGACGCGGCCGAAATACGAATCCTTGCCATAGGCGAGCAGCGGGATCGGACGGTCCGCGCTTGCGGGCAGCGCGAACAGCGGCGCGCCGGAGCGCGCCGGCACGGACACGGGCACCAGCGACTCCGTGCCGGCCGCGACCTGTTCGAACTGCGCGCGGTCGACGACCAGCGGCAGGTCGGGATGGTCATAGCACACGAGCAGATCGCACTCGCCTTCCATCAGCGCGAGCACGGCGTCGTGCACGTTGGCGGCCTGGATGCTCGCCCCCGGCGCCCCCGCCGCGCGCAGCCACTGCGGGACGAATCCCTGCGCCAGCGTATGTCCCGCCGCGATGCGCAGCAGCCGCCGGCCGCGCGTTTCCTTGCGCAGCGCGGCGCGCGCATCCGTCAACGCCTTCACGCCGTCGCGCGCCGCATGCGCGAACAACACGCCGGACGGCGTCAACCCCATCGGAAAGCCGCGCCGGTCGATCAGATCCGCGCCGACCCACTGCTCGAGCGCCCGGATCCGCTTGCTGAGCGCCGATTGCGTGATCCCGCGCTCTTCCGCCGAGCGCGAAAAGCTGCGCGTCTGCGCCAGGCTCAGAAAGTCCTCGATCCACCTGATGTCCACAATGTCCTCCATCATCCAGTCCGCGCGGGCATGGCGCCAGTCGCAATCGTCATGCGGCGCCGCCGCCGGCCCCCCAAGCTCGAGATTCTACAAACAAAATCACAAGGAACGACAATGCATGCAACGACCGGCCCCCTCGGCATCATCGGTGGCCTCGGCCGCATCGAGGGCGCGGACCTGCGGGCCGGCCTGGCGCGGCGGCTCGGCAGCGGTCCCGCGCGGGCGCGGACGGTACTGTTCGAACAGGCGCCGCACGACCGAAACATCCACGCGGAACCGGACCAACGCAAGCTGTACGTGCACGACATGGCGCAGCAGCTGTGCCGGCGCGGCGCCGCGGCCATCCTGCTGCCCTGCTTCATCAGCCAGACCTTCCTGCCCGAACTGCAGGCCGAGACCGAGCGCCCGTTCATCGTCCTGATGGACGCGCTGCGCGCGCACTGCAACGAAAGCTACGGTCCCGGCACGCGCATCGGCGTGCTCGCCAGTGACCACGTGCGGCGCGCTGGCCTGTTCGACGCGGCGCTCGCGCCCGACGGCTTCACGATCCTGTATCCCGGCGCCGCCATCCAGGCCGGATGCGTGATGCCCGCGCTGTACGGCGCCGCCGGGCTGCAGTGCCGGGGACTCGGCGCCGGCGCCGTCGAGCTGCTGCGCGTGGCCTGCGCCGACCTCGTGGCGCGCGGCGCCGACGTGATCCTGGCCGGCGCCGGCGAATTCGCGCTGGCGGCCGGCGCCTTGCGGCAATCCGGCTTCGCGGTGGTGGACACGCTGCAGGTGTACATCGATTACGCCGCGCGCACGCACGGCACCGCCGCGCATGGCGGCCGGGCGGCGCGGCTGGGCGTCGTCGGCGGCATCGGGCCCGCCGCCACCGTCGACTTCCTCGGCAAGGTCGTCGCGCACACCCGCGCGCGGCGCGACCAGGATCACGTCCCGATCGTCGTCGACCACAACCCGTGCATTCCCGACCGCACGGCCCACCTCGTCGGCGGCGCCGCGGACCCGCTGCTGGCGCTGTACGCCGCGTGCCGCCGCCTGGAATCGAACGGCGCCACCTTGATCGCCCTGCCCTGCAATACGGCGCACGCCTACCTGCCGCGCATCCAGCCGCGGCTCGCCGTCCCCGTCGTGCACATGCTGGACGAAACCGTCGCCCACATCGCGCGGCGGCATCCGGATTGCCGCCGCGTGGGGGTGCTCGCGACCAGCGGCACCATCGCGAGCGGCGTGTATCACACGGCAGCCAGCGGCGCGCCGTTCGACCTGATCGTGCCGTCCGACGCCGGGCAGCAGCGCGTGATGCGCGCCATCTACGGCGAGCACGGCGTGAAAGCCGGCCACACGACGGGCGCCTGCCGGGACGACCTGGCGGCGGCCATCGGCGAACTGGCGCGGCGGGGCGCCACGGTCGTCATCCTCGGCTGCACGGAACTGCCGCTGATCCTGCCGCAGCAGGCCGGGTTCGACGCCGGCGGCCTGTGCGTGGCCCTCGTCGATCCGACGCTCGTGCTGGCCCGCCGCTGCATCGAGCGCGCGGGGTTCGCGACGCGCCCGTGACGATTGCCGGCGCGCGATGCGCGCCGCGATCGGTCGCACAGCGTACGGAAGCGAACCGACGGGCGCCGCGCCACGCGCCAAGCTGCGGGGACCGGCGCACCGCGCCTCATCGACTGCGTCGCACCATGCGAGAACGACTCCGCTTCCTGCTCAGCCGCCTGCGCGAACGACTGTGGATCAAGCCGCTGATCGCGTGCGCGCTGTCGGTCGCCGGTGTGCTGCTGGCCCATCTGGCCGACCGCATGGTCGTCGACGGCTCCGTGCCCGAGGTGACCCAGGCCTCGGTCATCGAACTCCTGAAGATCATCGCGGCGGGCATGCTGGCGGTCGCCACGTTCGCGGTGGCCTCGATGGTGTCCGCCTACGCGTCGGCCGGCCAGGTGGCCACGGCGCGGGCCTTTCCGCTGATCGTCGCCGACGACGTGTCCCAGAACGCGCTGTCGACGTTCGTCGGCGCCTTCATCTTCAGTGTCGTGGGCATCAGCGCCGCGATGAACGGCTATTACGGACGGGCCGGCCGGTTCACGCTGTTCGTGCTGACGGTGGTGGTCCTCGTGATCGTGGTCCTGACCTTCGTGCGCTGGGTCGACCGGATCGCCCGGCTGGGCCGCATCGGCGCGATCGTCGACAAGGTGGAGCGGGCGACCTCCGCGGCGCTGGCGCGCCGCCAGCGCCAGCCGTGGCTGGGCGGGGTGGCGCCCGAGCCTTGTGCCGCGGGCGTCGCGGTGCATGGGGACCGCACCGGCTACGTCCAGCACATCGACATGGCGCGTCTGCAGCGCCTGGCGGCCGAACACGCGGTGCGCGTCACCGTGGCCGTGCTGCCCGGCACCTACGTGAGCCCCGCGCGTGCGCTCTGCCACCTGCACCGCGCGGATGCCCGCGACGAGCCGTGCGCGCGCGCGGCGTTCGCCAAGGCGTTCGCGATCGGCAACCAGCGCCAGTTCGACGACGATCCCCGCTTCGGCATGGTCGTGCTGGCGGAAATCGCCGGGCGCGCGCTCTCGCCCGGGATCAACGACCCGGGCACCGCGATCGGCGTGCTGGGATCGCTCCACCGCCTGTTCGCCGACCTGGCGCGCGGGGAAGCGGCCGATCCGCCGACGTGCGACCGCGTGGCCGTCGCCGCGCTGGCGCTGGACGACCTGTTCGACGATGCCTTCAACGCCATCGCCCGCGACGGCGCCGGCATCGTGGAAGTGGCGCTGCGCCTGCAGCGCCACCTCGGCGAGCTCGGTCGCGAGCATCCGCCGCTGCGCGCGGACGCGCGGCGCCACGCGGACCTGGCGTTGCGCCGCACCGAGCGGGCGCTGGATTTCCCGGACGACATCGAGCGGGTGCGTGCGCGCCACGCCGCATACTGGAGCGGGCCCGGCGCCTGACGGGCTGCCAACCTAGCGGGAGCCCGCCGCGCCGCGTACGCCCGTGCACGCCGACTGACTGCCCACCTGTTGCACCGAAATCACCGAGAGGCTGCCATCGCTTTCCAGCACGACGGCGGCCACCTGTTCCATCGCGCCGATCCCATGCTTGCGCACGGCGCTGCGGACGTCCGAGGCCGTCACGCGGACCCGCGTCATCGCGTCGTCGAGAAAGCGGCCGTCCCGCACGACCAGCGTGGGCGCCGTCTTGATCGCCTCGCCGACGAAGCGCCAGCGCACGGCCGTCCACGTGATCACGAATTGCAGCGCCACCAGCAGCGCGATCGCCGCCAGGCCGGTCGCCAGGCTGACGTTCCGGTTGACGAGGATCGTCGACAGCGTGGAGCCGAACGCCACCGTGACGACGAGGTCGAATGCATTCATCTTCGACAGCGTCCGGTTGCCGCTCATCCGCAGCATCACGACGAGGCCGGCGTACGCGAGCACGCCGACCACGGCGACGCGAACGATGCTGTCCCATCCGTCGAAAAACATGTTTCCTCCCCGCCGGCTACGGTGCCGGCGCGCACAGACGGGCCGGCGTCACTTCGGCTTGCCGTCCCACATGCGGTCCCGGAAGTGCAGCGTGAGCGCCGGCGCGCCGCTCGCGGGCCGGGCCTTCACGGTAAAGTCGAGCACCTCCCCGCGCGCGATGTCGTAGGTGCCCGTGTACGAGACATAGCCATTGTTCTCGGTCTCGCGCATGTCGATGGGCCGGCGCATGCCCGCCAGGTTGCGCGCCTCGACTTCCATATGCGCCGGCACGGTTTTCCCGTCGCGCATGAGCGTCGCGTTCACGATGGCGCGCGACGGCGAGCGCTCGATGCCGTGGATGGCGGCCGTTTCCTTCGAGATGGATTCGGACCCGACGGTGCTGGCCCGGAGCGTGTACGGACCGGCGTGCGCCTCGAACGCCTGCGACCGTGCGAGGCCGGGGATCGCCGACAGCGAGACGGCGACGCACGTGGCTGCGAACCTGGCAGCGAGCATACCCATGATCTGCTCCTGGCGATGACCCGGTTGGGCACGACCACCCCATGGTACCGCGGAACCGCCATCGCGGCCGCACGCCTGCCCCCGGCCGGCGGCGCGAGGCCGGTCCGACGCATCCGCATTGACGAATGATCATCGGTCATTCAAATTCGACACGGAGGAAGACATGCAAGACCTGCAGGGGCAATGGGCGCTGGTGACGGGCGCGTCGAGCGGCTTCGGCGTGGATTTCGCGCATCTGCTGGCGCAGCGCCACCGGCTGGACCAGGCGGGCATCGCGATCGACGTGCTGATCAACAACGCGGGCCGAAGGAAGAGATCTTCGTGGCCCTGCTCGAAGACGCGTTCACGCAGTTATTCCACGCGCTCGGCCCGCTGCTCGACGGCCTGCCCCGTGGCGGCGCCGGCGTCGCCGACGTGTTCGCGGCGGGGTTCGGCCGGCTCGTCGCGGACAGCGGCGACCTGCTCCCGCTCGCGGCCCTGACCAACGCGATCCTCGAACAGAATCTACCCGTGGAGCCCATGCGGCGCTTCAAGCGCATCCTGGCTGGCGGCATCGGGACCGCGGGCGCGCGCCTGGAAGCCCATACCGGCCTGTCGCCCGCTGGCACCGGCGAGACGCTGCTGCTGCATACGTATGCACTCACGCTTGGGCTGTGGCAGGCGCTCGCCTATCCCCCCGCGCTGCAATCCCTGCTGCGGGAACCGGAGTTGCGCGGCCTGGACCGCCAGTTTGGAACCGAACTCGAGCGCGCCATCGCCGCCCTGTGGCGCGGCTATTTCCAGAGTCAAGATGCGCGCCCAAACGCGGAATCGAGCGAATCGTAATTTCATCCATTGGCCGGCCGATCGGCCCCGTCGAACATCATCAGGCCGCTCGAACCGATCAACGGTAGAGACAAGCTCCGGCGCCGGGTTGGAGCGACCGCGCCACCGCCAACGCGGATTGGCCGCTCGTCGGTATTTCTACGTTCTCGGAGCGAGGGCTTGCGACTGCGCAGCGCCGCAAGATCGTGTCGCACGCGATCGACACGGGCTCCCCGGCAAAGCGGGACGCAATGTCCCTGCAGCGGTCGTGCACACGGGCGTCAGAGATCAACTCGCCCAACGTCGCCGCTGCTGTTTTCGCATTGTAGTCGGACGGAAGGATTTCGCGAGCGACACCGAGATTGGTCGCGGCCAGCGCATTGTCGAATTGATCGTACGCCACCGGACGGATCAATTGAGGAACGCCTGCCCGCAGCGCTTGGCTGGTCGTGCCGATGCCCCCGTGATGCACGAAGGCAGCCAGTTTCGGCAGCAGCGCTCGGAAAGGGGCATACGGTACGTGAAGCACGGTTGGCGGAAGTTGAGCGGGTATTTGTTCACGGAAGTGGGACAGAAGAATACCGCGCATCCCGGCACGTTCACATGCCCGAACCGAATGGGCGAAGAATTCCCGGGCATTGGCGGTCGCCGTGCCGGCGGAGAAGCCGACAGGCGGACTCCCTGCTGAAATGAACTCGCTGATCCATGCGGCGAGCGGTTCATGGATACCGTGGTCATAGAGCGGAAATCCGGTCAGCACCAGTTCCGATGGCCAATCAGGCTGAGGGCTAGAAAACCAGTCCGGGAACATCCCCAGTACACAGTCTGCTCGATGTATCCACGACTGAAAGACGTTTTCCACCGGTGACAAGCCCAGTCGGCTGCGCAACGCATTGAATGGTGCCGTGAAATGCGGGTTGTAGAACGCCTTGTCCATGACCCGCCATGAAAGCCGCTTGACCGACAGCGGGGCTTTTAGCCTGAGCCAATCGAAATTGGGGGTAAGGCGTGCCGGACGGATATTGGATCGTATCGCGGCGGCCGCCAGGTGAACCGTCGCACAAGGAAGGCCATGCGTTTCAGCAATCAGCCGATGCGCAAACATGAGTGAGCCGCCAATCGCCAGCGTCTGGCCCGGCAGGATGTCAGCCTGCATCGCTGCGTAATAGGACTCGGTGAGCCGTGCAAATTCGCGCGCCACCGCGGCCATCGCCTTCACCGGGTCGCTCTCCGACTGAGCCGAGAAAAAAGCGTTGTACTCTTGAATCGTGCCCACGGGCCGAAAGGCAGCGCCGGCCTGCGAAACGAGCCTGGCAAAAAATGGGTTTCCGTATAACACAACCTCGTGCCCACGTTTGATGAATTCGCTCGCGAGAGCGACGAACGGCAAGACATCCCCGTGACTGCCCGCCGTCGTAATGAGTATGCGCATGATTTAATCCCTGCTGGTGATATCAGATGAATTGCTTGGCCTAAGAAAGCGATGTCGGCTTCGTGCTGCGCATTCTGGACCTCGCACCAGGCCTGGTATTGAACGGAAACGACAAGGCAAAACAACGTGATTTTTCGAGATCGTTGTCAATGACATCCCCACTCCTGAAGGTCGTCACGAGCGAACGTCGTACCCGCCCTCGCAATGCATTGACACGCGGACGGAAATCAGCCAGACTCAGCAAAGATGTTAGCGCTATTTGTTTGATGATACAGGATGTTATAGCCGCTCTATATCGCGATGCACCCGTCGCCGCCACTGCTTGCCTGCCGCGCTCCCGGGAGCACCGATCCGCACACTGGCAGAGGTAACATGCTGGTGTACGAGGAAAACTGGCGCGCCACCAGCAGGAGGGCGTGCCGCCCGGCCAGAAGCCATGGCAGGAAATCGACCACACCGCTGTCGGGGCGTGGCGCAGATGCAATAACAAACCAAGGAGACTTTTATGAACAGCACCAGTGCCGTCGAGAGCACAATGTCCATCCAGGAGGCGGAAAACACCCGCCTCATCATTCTGATCAGCTGCGTGGCCACCATTGGCGGCTTCCTGTTCGGCTTTGACAGTGGCGTCATCAACGGCACCGTCGACGGCCTGAAGCAGGCCTTCCATTCGACCTCCGCCGAGCTCGGATTCGAAGTCGCTTCGATGCTGCTGGGCTGCGCGCTCGGCGCCTTCACCGCCGGCCGGCTGGGCGACCTCTGGGGACGCCGTACGGTCCTGCTCATCTCGTCCGTGATGTTCCTGATGTCGGCGCTGGGCGCGGGCTTTGCAACGGTCTCGGCCGTCTTCGTCGCCGCCCGCATGCTGGGCGGCTTCGCGGTCGGCGCGGCCAGCGTGATGTCGCCGGCCTACATCGCCGAGGTGGCCTCGGCCCGCTACCGGGGCCGGCTGGCGACGGTCCAGCAGATCGCCATCATCAGCGGCCTGTTCTGCGCCTTCCTGAGCAATTATGGCCTGGCACACGCGGCCGGCGCTTCGACCGGCGTGCTGTGGCAGGGACAAGAAGCATGGCGCTGGATGTTCTGGATGATGGCGATTCCGTCCGTGCTGTTCCTGCTGCTGCTGCTGACGATCCCGGAAAGCCCGCGCTTCCTCGTCGCAAAGAAGCGCAAGGACGAGGCACTGGCCGTGCTGCAACGCCTGTACGGCGCTGCCGTGGCCCGCGCGAAATTCGACGCGATCGACGTGTCGCTGGCGGAAGACCACCACCGTCCGCGCCTGTCGGACCTGGTCAACAAGACCACCGGCAAGCTGCGCCCGATCGTCTGGGTCGGCATCGGCCTGGCGACGTTCCAGCAGCTGGTCGGCATCAACGTGGTGTTCTATTACGGCGCGGTGCTGTGGCAGGCCGTGGGCTTTTCCGAGAGCGATGCCTTGCTGATCAACGTCCTGTCCGGTGGCCTGAGCATCGGCGCCTGCATCGTCACGGTGTTCCTGATCGACCGCATCGGCCGCAAGCCCCTGCTGTGGATCGGCTCGGCCGGCATGGCGGTGACGCTCGGCCTGGTGGCGATCGCCTTCGCCAGCGCCTCGCTCGACGCCAACGGCAAACTGGCCCTGTCCGGCACGATGGGCGTGGTGGCCCTGGCCGCGGCGAACATCTACGTAATCTTCTTCAACATCTCCTGGGGTCCGGTGATGTGGGTCATGCTGGGCGAGATGTTCCCCAACCAGATCCGCGGCTCCGGCCTGGCGGTCGCCGGCGCGGCCCAATGGACGTCCAACTTCCTGATTACGGTGACCTTCCCAATGCTGCTCACCGGCATCGGCCTGGCGGGCGCTTACGGCCTGTACACCCTGGCCGCGGTGATCTCGATCTACTTCGTGCTGCGCTACGTGCATGAAACGCGCGGCAAGGAATTGGAGCAGATGGAAGGCTGAGGGCGCGCGGTACTGCCGCTGGCAGCCAACTAAAATGTCGTTGATGATCGGATCCGCATCATCAACGACATTTCGTTTTTCAAGCGGTTCTCATGGGCGATCAAGAGGGACATATACGCCACGCGCAGCTCGGCCGGCCCTTCGGCAGGCGCGCTCTTCCCGTCCCTGCCTTGGAGCGGCACGCCGATGAGGCTCACTTCCACCATTGCCTCGAAAGGCACGCCCTGCACGCCCCGGGAGCGCGGCTGGCCGGTCAGCGAAATCTCGGCCTTCAGCGGCTTGGCGCCCTGTTCACGCTCTGGCTGCCGCTGGAAGTCGCCACGCTCGCTCGAACCTGAACGGCTCAGCTCGACGGCAACGCCATCCTGTCGATGACGACGCCCGGGTCCACGGCGCGGTCAGCGTCTGGCCCGCGCCTGATGCAGTTTCTTGTAGCTGTCCATCAGGCGATGATGCCGGTCGAGCCCTTCCAGTTTCATGCTCGTCGGCGTCAAGCCGTGGAAGCGCACGCTGCCGTCGACCGAACCCAGCACCGCGTCCATCCGCGGATTGCCGTACATCCGGCGCAAATTGGTCACGTAATCGTCCAGTTCCAGCTCGTCGTCCAGCACGACGTGCAGCACCACGTTCAACGCCTGATAGAACAAGCGCCGCTCGACGGTATTGTCGTTGTATTGCAGGAAGGCGCCCACCAGTTCGTGCGCCTCTTCGAATCGCTGCAAGGCGAGATTGATCAGCAACCGCAATTCGAGGACCGTCAACTGGCCCCACTCCGTGTTTTCGTCGAACTCGATGCCGATCAGGGTGGCGATGTCGGAATACTCGTCCAGCTCGTTGTTCTCCAGACGATCCAGCAGCGCGGCCAGGGCGGCTTCGTCCAGGCGATGCAGGTTCAGGATATCTTCGCGGAACAGTAGCGACTTGTTGGTATTGTCCCAGACCAGATCCTCGACCGGGTAGATTTCCGAATAGCCGGGCACCAGAATACGGCATGCCGTGGCGCCCAACTCGTCGTAGACCGCCATGTACACCTCCTTGCCCATGTCTTCGAGAATCCCGAGCAGGGTCGCGGCTTCCTCGGCATTGGCGTCCTTGCCTCGCGCGGTGAAATCCCACTCGACGAAATCGTGGTCCGCCCCGGCACTGAAAAAGCGCCACGACACCACGCCGCTGGAATCGATGAAGTGCTCGACGAAGTTATAGGGCTCGGTCACGGCTTCGCTGGCGAAGGTCGGTTGCGGCAAATCGTTCAGGCCTTCGAAACTGCGCCCCTGCAGCAATTCCGTCAGACTCCGTTCCAGCGCCACCTCGAAGCTCGGGTGCGCGCCGAACGACGCGAACACGCCGCCGGTGCGCGGGTTCATCAACGTCACGCACATGACCGGATAGGCGCCGCCCAGCGACGCATCCTTGACCAGCACCGGAAAGCCCTGCGCTTCCAGTTCCTGAATCCCTGCCACGATGCCCGGGTATTTCGCCAGCACGTCCTGCGGCACATCCGGCAATGCGATCTCGCCTTCCAGGATCTCGCGTTTTACCGCCCGCTCGAAAATCTCGGACAGGCATTGCACCTGTGCTTCGGCCAGCGTATTCCCGGCGCTCATGCCATTGCTGGCGTAGAGATTTTCGATCAGGTTGGACGGGAAATACACCACCTCGCCGTCCGACTGCCGCACGAAGGGCAGCGAACAGATACCGCGCGCCACATTGCCGGAATTGGTGTCGTAGAGGTGCGATCCGCGCAACTCGCCGTCCGGGTCGTAAATGTCGCGGCAGTACGCATCGAGGATCCCATCCGGCAGCGCATCGTCGGGACCCGGCTGGAACCAGCGCTCGTTCGGGTAATGGACGAAGGCCGCGTTGGCGATCTCCTCGCCCCAGTAGCTGCCGGCATAGAAATGGTTGTTGCTGACCCGTTCGATATACTCGCCCAGGGCGGACGCCAACGCGCTTTCCTTGGTCGCGCCCTTGCCGTTGGTGAAACACATCGGCGAATGCGCATCGCGGATATGCAGCGACCACACGTTCGGTACGATATTTCGCCACGACGCGATTTCGATCTTGATGCCAAGGTCCGCCAGCAGCGCCGACATATTGGCGATGGTGTGCTCCAGCGGCAGATCCTTGCCGGGGATATACGTCGCCGCGTCGGCGGCAGGCTGCAGCGCCAGCAATGCCTGCGCATCGGCATCCAGGTTCGCCACTTCTTCGATGACGAACTCGGGCCCGGTCTGCACCACTTTTTTGACGGTACAACGGTCGATCGAGCGCAAGATTCCCTGGCGGTCCTTTTCCGAGATGTCCGGCGGGAGTTCGACCTGGATCTTGAAAATCTGCTGGTAACGGTTTTCGGGGTCGACGATATTATTCTGCGACAGCCGAATATTTTCGGTCGGAATATTGCGGGTGTTGCAATACAACTTCACGAAGTACGCCGCGCACAAGGCCGACGAGGCCAGAAAATAATCGAACGGGCCGGGCGCCGAGCCATCGCCCTTGTAGCGGATAGGCTGATCGGCGACGACCGTGAAGTCATCGAACTTGGCTTCAAGACGCAGCTTGTCGAGAAAGTTGACCTTAATTTCCATCGGAGATTTCCAAACTAATCAAAATACAAAGCCCTGTGCAGACAGGGCTTTGCAGTCAATCAACCACCCGGGGGATCACTCCCACTCGATGGCCAATGGCTAAGTTTTCTAGGGTTTTTGCAGCATTTCTGGCTCAGTACCATTCAGGATACCATGCCAGGCGCATTGCCCCACAACCCAGCAACAACGGCCATTACCTCGGTTTTGCCTGGAAACACGCGCGATCAAAGGGAGAACGAACGCGACGAGCGTCTTCCTGTAGAAATATTGCATGTTTACGAACTACGGCGGGATCCTAGCGGCAGAGTGCGCTCACCGGGTTGTCCCCCTTCGCCGTGATGACGCTCAGGCGATACGGAAGTTTGATGTAGTCGTCCACATGCACGGCCGGGTTATTGCCCTGGAAGAGGTATTCGAGCGGCCGGCAAGGATCGATCGTCATCGTTTGATCGGCATTCTCCCGAATCATTTCGCCGTGAGAAATACCGTCCGACCACAGCCCGTCGACGTTATCGCGGCCGGCAAACGTATTCATTGGCGCGGACGAGAACGGCTCCCATTTTCCATCCAGCCCGTTGCTCTTCCAGATCCGGAAATAGCGCCCTTGCGGCGACATGGCCTCCACCAGCGTGATGTAGGTATTCGTGTTGGCAATCTTGTAGGTATTGCTCGCCTCGAACAGGTCTTCCGTTTTTCCGGTGAGCACGGCGACCGTATTGTGGAAGCCATTCGGGAACTGGGCGATATCGGTTTCGGAGCGCAACAGACGACCGTGGTCGTCGGTATTGAACAGGTAGCACTTCTTATCGTCGCAGATCACCCAGAAATCCAGCCAGCCCCCGCCTTGCGGTGGCTTGACGATGTCCGGGACGACCGGAAAGAATGGTTTGGGGGCGCTCCAGGACATGGGATCGCCGATATCTTTCGAGGTGGAATAAAGTGGATCGCCGCCCTGGTAAACGAGATACCAGGTTTTTTGCGGAGCAAAATAAAAGACTTGCGGCGCGGCGCGATAACCCGGTCCCATCGGGGATTTGGCCAGCGGGACGATTTTCGCGGATGCCGCGTCCGACCACTTGTCGAAGCTCGTGTACGCGAGCCCCCAGCCAGCCGACCCGGCGGTCGTCATGAAAACATGAAATTTGCCGTTCACGTGGACGATCGAAGGATCTTTTACCGCATAGATGGTCTGGTCCGGCTCCGGTTGAGGCGCGATCAGCGGCGCGCTCGCTGTCCAGTGAAACGCGGTCGCTTTCGTCGCCGCCGGCTCTGCGGTACGGCCCGTGGTCGTGCTGCATCCGGCCAGGACGGCCAAGATGGCCATGACGGCCGCCCCGAGAAGGCCTCTTCTGAATTTCATGAATCTTCCCTAGTTATTGCGGACTTCCGCTTTCCCGACGTGCGCAAGTATTTAATATATAAGATACTTTCGAGAGTATAGATGACCCGTCGGTGGGCCGCAACATGTCTGCCGCCGGACACCACGCGCAGCGCGGACAACGCGGCCAGGTATCATGTGCGGGTGCCGGCCCCGGACACCCGGGATCGATAACGCATGCGGCGCGGAAGGACGGCCGTCCGCCCCCCTTTTTTCCGACGAATCCGATCATGAATAACATCACGCAGCAGCAGCTGCGCGCGATGATGACCACGGCCGACGCCGACGCCCGCAGCGGCCGGGGGCCGGGTCCTGTACCATACGGGCCCGGCCCTTTTTACCATCGTCGTCCTTGAACCGCATCCCGTCCCCAGGCCCGCGCCGCGACCTCGCCCGCGCGCGCCACCTCGTCACGCCCGCGTGGATCGCGGGCCTCGTCGCCGGCGCGCCGGTCGCCGCGCCGCCCGCCGGCGCCTGGCGCCTGTTCGAGGCCGGCTGCGGCGCCGCCGCGGCCTTCGCGGCCGGCCACGTGCCGCGCGCCGGCTACCTCGACACGGCGTGGTTCGAGCGCGGGCCGCTGTGGAACAAGGTGCCGGACGCCGAACTGGCGCGGCTGCTGCCCGCGCACGGCATCCGCCACGACGTCACCGTCGTCCTGTACGGCCGCAACGTGCTGGCCGCGGCGCGCATCGCGCACCTGCTGCTGGTGGCAGGCGTCGCCGACGTGCGCCTGCTCGACGGCGGCTTCGCGGCCTGGCAACGGGCCGGGCTGGCGCTGGAAGCGGGGCCGCCGCGGCGCGGCCCGGCGGCGGCAGGCTTCGGCGCCGCGCTGCCCGCGCGGCCCGACTGGCTGTTCGACATGGACGGGGTGCGGCGCCTGCAGGCCGACGGCCGGGGCACCCTGGTCAGCATCCGCACGTGGGACGAATTCGTCGGCCGCACCTCGGGCTACGGCTACATCGACGCCAGTGGCGAGATCCCGGGCGCGCTGTGGGGCCGCGCCGGCGTCGACGGCGACGTGAACAGCATGGCCGCGTTCCACGACGCCGCCGGGTGCATGAAGCCGGCGGCGGCCATCCGCGCGATGTGGGCGGCGGCGGGCATCCGCCCGGAACGGCAGGTCGTGTTCTACTGCGGCACCGGCTGGCGCGCGTCGCTGGCGTTCTTCTACGCCTGGCTGATGGGCTGGGAGCGCATCGCCGTGTACGACGGCGGCTGGTGCGAATGGAGCCGCGACCCGGCCAATCCGGTCGTGCGCCGCGGCGCGCACAGGACCGCCTCTCAGGAACCAGCCGGCGAATCCGCCGGCGCAGCACTCGGCGCGGCGCGCGTGCCGATCCGCTTCACCGGCAGCTGGTCGACGCGGTAGTGGTCGACGTCCAGCACCTCGAACCGCATCCCGTCGTATTCGACGCTGTCGGTGGGCCTGGGCACCTTGCGCGGCATGTCCATCATGAAGCCGGCCGCCGTCTCGGCAAGCGCTTCATGTCCGCCACCGGCATGCGGCCGTCGATCAGCCACGAGCCGTCCTCGCGCTGCATGGCCTGCTGGTCGGCCGCCAGCGGCGCGCCCCACTTGCCCATCACGGTGACCATGATGTCGCTCGGCGTGACGACGCCGACGACGAGCGCGTATTCGTTGATCACGACCGCGAACGTCTCCTTGGTGGCGCGGAAGCGGTCGCGCAGTTCGGACAGGGTCAGCGTGTCGGGAATGATCAGGACCGTGCGGATGCTCGATTCGTTCAGCTGGAAGCGCGACTGGTTGTTCAACAGGCGCACGAGGATGTCGCACGTGTCGACGTAGCCGATCACGCGGTCGATCACGCCGTCGCACACCGGGAATTTACCGCAGAATGGATGAACCACCCGTCATGACGCTTGCCGACCTCGCCCGCGCGATCCTGCTGTCCGCCCTCCTCGGCGCGTCCGCGTGCTCGACCCGTCACGCCCGTTGAAAGGCCTGGCATGGGTTCCGATATCGGCATATTGGCGCCTAGCCGAATCCCACTTTCCCAATCGCGGAAAAGCGCCGGAACATCGCGGGCGCATCATCGTCGCCTGCGCGAGGAAGAAGGCGGTCCAGTAGATCCGCCAGGCTCCCTGCGGATGCCAATGGATCCACTTGGCCGGCGCCGGCATCGTAGCGACCGCTCAACAACAATTCCGCCACCAGCCCGTGCGAGCAAGCACGCAGTCCCGCGTCCGCGGCACCCAAAGGGCGTGCGCTCCCCTGATCCCGCCACAGCGCGCGCGCCGGCAGGAACATGTCCACCGCGCGCCGGAAAACGGCAAGAGCTTCAACCTGGTCGCGTCGTAACTGAACTTCCCTTCAGCCTGCGGTGCCAGCGACAGCGGCAACGCGTCCGGACGGCCGGCGTCGGGCCACAACTCGGCACTGTCGGGCAGCGTGTACACCGGCAGCGCCTCGGTCGCCTCGCTGTGCGGGCATTGCCGTGCGCCGGCCTGGTCGCGTGCGCCGGAAGGCAGATCGAGCCAGCACTCGAACTCGACGAACAGATTGTAATGCGCGGGCGTACCCGGCGGCGGATAGACGATGAAGCCGGTGGCATTGGCCAGCGCCTGGTCGTCGCCGCGGTCGAGTGTGAAGCCGAACGGACCGAAGCAGTCGAGCAGCGCATCGGCGGCTGGCAGCGCCAGCGCGATGCCGGCATCGAGGTTGTGGTCCTGCAGCGGACCGTAGCGCAGCGCGGTCGGTTTCAGGCTGTCGCCGATTTCGGGCTTGACCGTCGCAAGCCGCGCGGCCAGGCGTTCTCCGATGCCGTACTCGCGGAACCAGATCTCGTCAAGCACGACCAGAAATGGCGTGACGTCACCCGCGGTCTGGCCACGCGGGCTATTCGGCATCCTGGACAGCAAGGGGATGACCGCGAAGACGCGCGGTGGCTTGATCCGTGCCGGGGCGCCGCGGAACATGCGTCGCGCACTCCACGAATACCACGTCTTCCTCGAAGGCGCGGCGCGTCGACCACCCCGGTCATCAAGAGGCCGTTGGCGCGCTGCACCCGCTGCACCGCGCGCCGCATTGCGATCCCAAAGTTGCCATCGACGTTCGTCAATGCAGGTTCGGGGGCCCCGCCGCTTTCGCTCGGGACCTTCTGCTTCTGGAGGGCGCCTTGCAACACGGAGACCGCGTCGCCGCACGCACCTCGGCAATAGACCGGCTCAAGCGCCACGGGACCTCCATGCACACGGTGCTTCGGAGGCGCATATCGTATCGGGACTCGTCATCGCTGACCTCCTTCCTGACGTCAATCGGCGCTGGGCTATCGAACAAACGCAGCCGCGTGCAAGCCGCTGAAATACTGCGGCGCCCGGAAGACTGCGTATTTCCCAGGAACCGCTAACCGGCCGTGGAAGGCCGCTTCACCCGAAGTGGTCGATCAATTTCGGCGCGAAGCGTAATGCATTTCCCCAAAAAAATGCGTTACGCACACCTGTGTCATACGGTTCCATCAACTGGACAAAAAACTCGAGATACCCCCGGACGTGATTGACCATGTCGGGCATATGCCAGTCGGTACCGTAGGCCACTTTGTCAAGAAACGGATACGTCCCCGCCACCGCACATGCCGACGCAAAATTTTTCATGAAAGTCGCTTTTGCGTCCGCTTCGAAAAGCTCGGTGATGTATCCGAGTTCACAATAAACGTTCGGTTTCTGCACACAGAGTTCGACCACCGTCCTTGCAAAATTGTCGGAGTCCTGCCATTGCTCGTCCGTTGCGGCCATCCACCCGTACGAGCGATGCATTCCATTGGTTGCGTCTCCGCCGCCCGCATGACCGAAACACAGACGCAAGTTCTCCCACCGCGGATCGTCGAGTACTTTCCGCCATCTGGCCGGATGCGCATTCCATCCAAGTTTTTCACGCGTCTGGAAACCGACGGGCGTGCAATGCACAAACACGGGAGCTCCGCGGTCGATGCAAAAATCGAAAAAGGCGTCAATCGTCGGTTGGAAATGCGGGTCATCCGCCGGTGCGTATCCCATCGCAGGATAGAACTTGAAACCGACGAAGCCGCTATCCAGGGCATACTGCGCGCGCTCCAGCCAATTCTCCCGCCGCGGATCGAACGCGGCGAAGCCGGCGACCTTGCCCTTGTTCGTCGCTTCCAGCTCCTTCATCTTGTCGAGCTGATTCGGGTAAACGGGATAACGCGGGCTTTCCTGACCTGCGTAGGCCATCTGCATATCCATCATGAAATGGACGACCTGCAGTTGTGGCAAGTCCTTGCCATAACCTTCGAAGATCTTGTCCAGCAACGCCTGTTCGGATTTCAGCATCGTCAGGAAGAACTCCAGGTAGTTTTCCACATGGCCCCATGCGCCAGGCTCCATGAGCTTCGCCACGATATGCAGCGCCATGCGCAAAACGTTGCCGGCCCAGGCCAGGAGATCCGCCCCCGATGGCGCCAGGAAGCCGGCTTCGGCCGGCCGCGGCGGCGGCACCTCGCCAGTCCAGCCCTCTGCGGCGTAATCGATCTCCGAAAGGTCGACGATCAACTGCATGATGCGCCCTGCGTCGATTCCGTCGGATGTCTCGCCCGAGTCCGGTGCGCCGCGGAGGGCCGGTGCCTGGCCGGCCCCGGCAAGCTCGAAGTGGGCAATCGCCCAGATCTTGTCGAGCAAATACGCATCCTTCTCGTCCGGATCCGTCGGCATGGGCACGAAGTCGTCCGATTTGTAGCTCGATCCTGTCATTTCCTCGAGCAGGGCCGCCGCGCGATCGGCCAGCGGACTCGAATCCTTGTTCATCGCGTTGGCGATGACGCTCGCAAGGGGCACGTAGCGAGCATTGAACAGGTGGGTGTGCAAATCGATGATTCGCGAAGGATATGTCACGGTGTCTCCTCGTGATAGTCGTGCGTGCGGGCTCGCGCGCCGCGCCGGGCGGCAGCGGCCCTCGCCCTCTGGTCAGGCTTCCTGTACGTCCGCCTGCACGCCTACCGGCTTGCCGTCCGGTCCTGCAGGTGTGACGGCATCAGGCAACGGCGTGTTCGCTGCAGCAGCCGCCCCGGCCGGCGGCGCGATGTCGTCTCCCGTTGCGGCACCACCGGAGGAAATCGCCAGCCAGAACGCTGGAAGCACGAGCAGGGAACCGGCAGTCACCAGGCGTGGCGACCTGCCCCGGCGCCGGGATTGCGCCCGCCTGAAGCAAGGCGGCGGCGGGAGCCTGGTTTCCAGCGGGAGCAGCAGCAGCAGGAGCCCGCGGGTCGGCGGGTGGAGGCTCGGGTGTCTTGTTCGCGTTTCTACCCGAGCTGTCCTCGAGAGGAAGATAGCGGTTGATGAATCCCTCGATGAAGTCGGTGCCCGCATAGCCGATTCCGACGAGGGCAAAGAACATGTTGGTCGCCTCGGTCCCATCCTTGAAAGTCGGGAGCGTGTTCAGAGTGAAGACGCCGATGCCGCCGGCAATCGCCCCGATCAGCAGGCTCGACCAGAGTCGTCGGCTGTCGAACACGTCGTCCTGAAAAGACAATCCATTCGCAACCGCCTGCTCCTGCGCCTTTTTCAAGCCAACCACGACGCGCAGCCCCTGGCCGAACATGCCACCGATTGCACCAAACGTCACCAGCGAAAGGACTTCGTTGATCTGCATGGGTCACTCCATCAGGGAATCATTCAAAGTGCGGCCGTGCCGGAGACTGGCGCCGAAATTGCGGAATACGCGGCAGACAGGCGGGAGGCCGGTCAATAATTTTCATTCCGAACAATACTGTCGACCAATAATCGGTCGTCAAATGACAGACTGTCAATTAGCAAATATGTTAGTAATAATTTATAGGTGACTCTGTTATCTCTATGCAACGCTCAGTCACTACACTAAGGAAGCAGTGATGTCTCGAGGAATATCAACAAACGTATCGGTCGCTGGACTCGCAGACTGTCTACGGCTCGGGAATATCGCGTTCGTGTGCCGCTACTACAGCACGACCACCGGCATGCCCCAGAAAAGATTGACGCCAGCGGAAGCCAAGGCACTGATGGACCAGGGGATCAACCTCGTCGCTATCTATGAAGACGGGCCGACCAATCCCGACTATTTCAAGGACAAACGTGGCGAGCGAGATGGTCTGCATGCGCATCGGTATGCGGTGGAACTCGGACAACCGGAAGACAGCGCAATTTATTTTGCGGTGGACTACGACGCGACAGCCGACGAGACGCACGGCGTGATCGCACAATATTTCAAAGACGTGCGCGAGGGTCTGGCGGCAGCCGCCGGCGGAACGCCGCGTTATCGAATCGGCGTATACGGATCGGGTCAGGTCTGCGCCCATATCAAGGAAACGCTGGGAATCGCCCGCTATGCGATGCTGGCCGAATCGCACGGCTGGGCCGGCCACGACTATCCTTCCCCGAATCTCAGGCAGGAAATCGCCGCCACTCCGCTTTGTACCCTCTCGTCCGGCGGGCACGGGACTTACGAAGACACGTTCGCCGACGGCGATTATGGTGGCTTCTCGACGCTGCAGGCTAATATCGACAGCATGCTGAAATTTGCGGAGGACAACGCGACACCGTCCGAAACGCCGAGTGAATTCGTGAACCGGATCGTGGATCTCGCAAACCAGCAGTATCTAAAATATCATCAATATGTCGAGAGCGATTCCCCGCTCAAGGAGCAGATCCGCACATATTGGCAAGATCTCGGCTACATATTTCCGGGGGTTGAAACCGCGTGGTCAGCGGTGTTCATTTCCTGGCTTATGCGCATGGGAGGCGCGGCGCCTGCGGACTTCAAGGCATCAAACGCTCACTCGCGCTTTGTCTACTGGGCGATCGCGAATGCCCGGGCCGAGCGGGGACTGTTCCGTGGTTATCCCATTGAATCCTGCGCACCTCGGGTGGGCGACCTGATTCACAATAATCGCGGCAAACAGAAGCTCGACTTCGCCTTCGCCGCGACACACGAAGCCTATGAAAGCCATTCTGCCCTGGTCGTTGCATTGGGCCGGGACGATTCCGGCGCCTTTGCCCTTACCGTGGGCGGCAATGAAGGCGATACGGTCGGTCGCAAGCGGGTTCCGCTCGGAGCTGATGGAAAAATCCTGCAACGTAACGAAAACCCGTTCATCTGCGTAGTGCGAAACTTGAAGTAAGGCGTGGCGAACCTTGCCGACAAGGAACCGGGGAACCAGTGACTCAGGAGCGTGATCGCCGAGCTGGCGATCGACCGGGACGTCAGTCCTGGCCAGGCGCCCCTGCCACCACTGATCAAGTTTTTGCGGCAGGCGGATTGCCCGGGCGTTGATCGTCCTTCCAACCACCGCCGAGTGCCTTGTACAAAGACACCGTCGCCTGCAGGCGCTTCAGTTTCAATGTCCCCATATCGTTCTGCACGTCCGATAACGCGCGCTGCGTATCGAGAACCGTCATCAAATCCTCGGCGCCCGACTTGTATCGGATTTCCGCCAGGTCGTACGCCTGGCGCGCCTGCTCCAGTTCGGCTGTCTTCAAGCGCCGCTGCTCATCCAGGCTGCGGATCTGGCCCAGCGCCGTATCCACTTCCGACAGGGCGGCGATCACGGTCGCGCGATACACCTGGACCAGTTCCTGTTTTCGGGCGATGGCGAGGTCGCGTTCCCGCTTCAGCCGGCCGCCATCGAAAATCGGCGCCATCAGCGAGGCACTGACATTGGCGAGCAGATTCGGTGCATTGAGCAGCGACAGCAAGGCGCTGCTTTGCGCGCCCATCGCCCCGGTGAGGTTAATGCTGGGGAACAGGTTCGCCCGGGCGACGGCGACGTTGGCATCGGCGGCAGCCAGGTTGGCCTCGGCGCGGCGGACGTCGGGCCGGCGCGACAGGAGCTCGGACGGCAAGCCCGGGGACACCTCGGGCAAGGTAATCGTGTCCAGTCCGTACCGGCCGACGGAGAATGTCTGCGGCGTTTTACCGAGCAGGATTGCCAGCGCCGACTGCGCTTCGCGCTCCTGCTGCATCAAGTCCGGTATTTCCGATTTTTGCTGCGCCACGGCGGACCGCTGGCGCGCGAGATCGAGCGTCGAGGCGGCACCCGCGCTTTGTTGTACCTCGACCAGCTTCAGGACATGTTCGGCGTTCGCAACGTGCTCGCGCGCGACGGCAAGCCGGTCATGCAGCGACAACACCTGCAGATAGGTCGAAACGATGCCGCTGGTGACCGTCAATGCCACGGTTTGACGGTCGAAACGATTCGCCTCGAGCGACGCTTCCGCGGATGCCACGCTCGCCTTGTTCTTGCCCCAGAAATCGACTTCGTAGGACACCTGCAACGAACCGCCGGCGGAGGTGCTCGCGCTGCCGCTTCCGATCGGCACGGCGCGGCTGGCGTCGCCGTAAAAATTTACGGTCGGCAGCAAAGACACGCCGGCAATGCGCGCCTCGGCCTCGGCCTGCTTCACGCGTGCCAATGCGCCCGCGAGTTCCAGATTGCTGGACTGGCCTTCATCGACAAGATGCGTCAGTTCGGGACTACCGAACCGCCGCCACCAATTCTTGTCCGGCCACTCCTGATGGTTCGGCGTTCCGCCGATGGTCCAACCGGCAGGCAAGTCGACCTTGGGCGGCGGCTCGGCGATTGGTGCATGGCTGGCACATCCCGTCAGCACGGAGCAAGCCAAAAATATCGGCGTCAAGGCGCGGTGTGTCATCGGCATGCCTCAGGAGCCCGATGCCATGGGGGACTTCGTGCCGGCATCCGGTGCAGCCGGCGCCGGAAGCACATTCGGCACGGGGCCGACCAGCACCTTGTCGCCTGCGGCCAAGCCGGACAGGATCTGCACCTGCTGCAAATTGCGCAATCCGACCTTCACCTTGCGGGCGCCGACGTGTTGGCCGGCGTCGAGCACATTGACGTTGTACTGGCCGTCCTCGTCCTGCGCACCGAGGCCGTTCGCCGGCAGCAGCAATGTATCGCGCGCCTGCGCGACGACGAACTGCACCTGCGCACTCATGCCGCTCATCAGTTCGTGATCCGGATTCTTGACCTCGAACAGGACAGTATAAAAGGCCTGCTTGCCCTGCTCGCCCGTGCCGTCGGCCGGGATGGGAATGACTTGGCGCAGCTTTCCCGACCAGTGTTTTCCTGGATAGCCAGGGGTCGTGAAACTCGCTGCCATGCCGGGCCGCAAGCGCGTCACATCGTTTTCCGCAACGCGCGCGGCCACCGTCATTTCCGACAGGTCGGCAATCCGGAGCAGCGGCGCGGCAGGTTGCGCGGCAGCGAGCATTTGTCCCGTGCGAGCCGCCATCGACACCACGGTGCCGGAAATCGGCGACCTCACCAGCGTTTTCTGACGCGCTTCCTCATCGAGTTTCAAGGTTGCTTCGAGTTCGTGGATCTGCGCCGTGATCGCATCGACGCGCGCGGTTGCCGATGACGCGTTCATCCGCGCCGATTCGAAGGCCTCCTCGCGGGTCGCGTTTTGCGCTTTCAACTGGGTCTGGCGCTTGAACTGAAGCTGGGCGAATTCCAGTTGCGCGCGCTGGTCGGCCAGATCCGCCTGCAGTCGGGCCATCTGGGCACGATTGCTTTCGACTTTGGCGGGTTGTTGGATCGGCGTGATTTCGAGCAGGGCCTGGTCGGCCTGGACCGTGTCACCGATGGCGACCGACACCTCTTTCACCTGTCCGCCAATCTGGGCGTACGCGTCGGCCCATTTGTGGAGTTGAAGCTTGCCGGCCGCGTCGACCGTTTGCCGGATGTCGCCGCGGCGCGCAGTGACGGTGTCGAGCTTGACGGGCGCGGCTGAGGCCGCGGGCGGTGACGGTTTGCTTGCTTGCGCCAACACGGGACTGGCTCCGAGCACAGCAGCCAGGGAAAGCAGAGCCGCTGCCACGTCGCGGGAAGACACGCGCTGGGCGCGGCTGGCCAAGGTCGATGTTCTGTCTTGTTGATCAGCAGGCATGGGACCACATCAGAAAAATTCCGAGTATACACACATTCCGGGAGCCGGCTGACGGCCTTGCAAAACTTGGATGGAATAGTTGCCTGCGTTAACCCGTAAAAAAGCCCGCCAGGATGAGGCGGGCTCTTAAGTGCATCGCCCCTGAGCGCGCGCGTCACCGTCACGGCAAGCACGCCGCCCCGGAAACTAGGCCGAAGCCGGCACCGGATCGAGCAGTTGGCGCCGATCCGACCGACCGTGCCAGTATTCGGCATCCGGCATGGCCGGCTTCTTGTGCAGGATGACGGGCCAGAGAGTCGCGTAATGGGCGTTGAGGGCGACGAACTCCTTCTGTTCCAGCGGCACGTTCGCTTCGAAAAAAATCGCGTCGACCGGACAGGCGCTCACGCACATCTCGCAGTCGATACATTTTTCGGGATGAATGACGAGGAAGTTCGCGCCTTCGTGGAAGGCTTCCGCGGGGCAGACTTCGACGCAATCGGCGTGCTTACAATTGATGCAGCTTTCGGTGACCACGTACGTCATTGCTTTGCCTCTTCAAGGTAAGGATGATCAGGACGCCACGGCTTCAGGCTCGATATGCAGCGCAAGCAGGAAGCGCGACACCATGTTGTAGGTGGCGATCACGCCGACAAGTTCGACCACGTGCTGGTGGTTGCCCAGCGCGGCGACCGCCGCCGCGAACGTGGCGTCCGCGGTGCGCACGTCGCGCGTCATCTCGAACGTCAGCCGGACGACGGCTCGTTCGCTCGCATCGAACAGGGCCGGGTCCAGGGCACCGAATTCGAGCCGCCGCAACGCGGCCAGTTGCTGGGCGGTGCCGCCGGCCTTCATGAACTCGGGGGCGTGGTGGTGGAACTCGTAGTCGGCGCCGTTCAGCACCGCCACCAGGCAGATGGCCAGTTCGCGCAGCCGGGGCGACAAATCGAGGGAGGTCCTGACCTCGCCCAGGAAGGCGTTCCAGCCTCTGGCGAAAGCCGGGCTTTGCAGCAGCATGCGGTCGAGGTTCAGCAGACGGCCGCCGCGGCGGACGAGGATGGCGTCGACGAGATCCTGTGGCGCCTCCGGGCCGGGCGCGGTATAGGGAATACGGGACATGGTTTCGTTCCTTTGCATTAACGTGACGTCGTGGTCAACGATCGCCCGCGCGCCGCCCGGCGATGGCCGCGTCGATCGACTCTCCCAACCGCAGGACGATGGCGTCGATGGCGGCGGCGTCGCAGATGAACGGGGGCGCCAGGAGTACGTGGTCCCCGGCCCGGCCGTCGATCGTTCCGCCCATCGGATACACCATCAGGCCGCGCTCCATGGCCGCCGACTTGATGTCCGCGTGGAGGCGCCGTCCCGGATCGAAAGGCAGCTTCGAGGCGCGATCCGCCACCAGTTCGACACCCCAGAACAGGCCTCGACCGCGGATATCTCCGACATGCGGATGATCGCCGAGACGCGCGCGCAAGGCCTGCTCCAGCTGCGTCCCGCGAGCCTGCACATTGTCGAGCAGGCGCTCCTCCCGGACCGTGCGCTGCACGGCCAGCGCGGCGGCGCAGGCCAGCGGATGGCCGACATACGTGTGACCGTGCTGGAACATCCCGGAACCCTCGGCGAACGCGTCGTAGACATGCTTGGCCACGAACGTCGCGCCGATCGGCGCATACCCCCCGCCCAGGCCCTTCGCCACCGTCATCAGGTCGGGCGCCACGCCGTCCTGCGCGCAGGCATGCAGTGTGCCGGTGCGTCCCATTCCGCACATGACTTCGTCGAGGATCAGCAAGATGCCGTGCTCCGTGCAGATGTCGCGGACCCGCGCCAGGTAGCCGGGCGCCGGCGGGACAGCGCCGAGGGTGGCGCCAACGACGGGTTCGGCCACGAATGCGATGACGTTGTCGGCGCCCAGTTCGCGGATCTTCGCCTCCAGTTCGGCGGCGGCGCGCAGGCCATATGCCTCGGCGGTCTCGTGAGCGTCGCGGTAGCGGTATTCGTAGCAAGGATCGATGTAGTGATTGTCGACGAGGATGGGCGCGAACTGGGCGCGCCTCCAGGCGTTGCCCCCGACTCCGAGCGCCCCGAGCGTATTGCCGTGGTAGCTCTGGCGCCGCGAGATGAAGTAGCGGCGCCGGTGCTCGCCGCGCTCCACGAAGTACTGCCGCGCCATCTTCAGCGCCGCCTCGACGGCCTCGGACCCGCCCGACACCAGGTACACATGCGACATCCCGGACGGCGCCTGGGCCAGCAATTCCTCGCCCAGCGCCTCGGCGACGTCCGTCGTGAAGAAACTCGTATGCGCGTAGGCCAGTTGGTCGAGCTGCGCGTGCATCGCGGCCAGCACCGCCGGATGCTGGTGGCCGAGGCAGGACACGGCCGCCCCGCCGCTGGCGTCGATGTAGCGTTTGCCCGCCGCGTCGATCAGATGGATGCCCTCGCCGCCGACGGCGCGCGGATACGTGTGATGAATTTGCCGATGCAGTAAGCGCGTCATGTCAGGTTCCCGTGCTCATGGTTTCCACATACCCTGCGCCATCGACGGAGCTGGCGGCGTGGGCATGCGCCCGCGGCGCGGCGATCGGGATCACGCGCTGCGGCTGGTCTTCCTCGGCCTGGAAGAAGAACCGCTCCTCGCCGAAGGCCGGCACCAGGTCGTCCAGCCAGGTGGCTTCGGGATCGAACTTCGCGTAGAACGGCCGCCGCGCCCAGTCCGGATTGCGCGCCTGCAGGAATTGCAGGGCGAAGACTTTTTCGCCACCGATGGTGACGATGCCGTCGATCGCCACCTTGCCCGGGAAGGCACTCATCGAGGGCCCGCGCACCGTGCGCGCCAGTCCCGACACGCGCTGGTAGGCCGCCTGGAAGGTCTCGTACGCCTTGGCCAGCGGCAGTCGGAAGTAGTGGCTCGGTCCCGTATCGCGCTCCACGAACATGTAGTACGGGATGGCGCCCAGCCGCACGCCGGTGGTCCACAATTCCGCCCATCCGGCCGGGTCCTCGTTGATGTGGCGGATCAGCGGCGCCTGCATGCGCAGGGTGGCGCCCGATCCGACGATCCGCTTGACGGCGCGTTGCGCGATCGCCGGACGCAGTTCGGCCGGGTGGTTGTAATGCCCCATGACGGAAAGGTTCTTGCCGGCGTCGACCACTTTGCGGAACAGCTGGAGCAGTTCATCGGCATCCTTGTCCGTGACGAAGCGATGCGGCCAGTACGAGACCGACTTGGTCCCGATACGGATGTTCTGGATGTGCGCCAGCTCGGGCGCCAGCAGCGGTTCGATGTAGCCGGCGAGCGCGCGGCTACTCATGATCAACGGGTCGCCGCCGGTGATGAGGACGTCCGTCACTTCGGGGTGCAGCTTCAGGTAGCTGACCAGTTCGTTCGATTCCTTGGCATCGAACTTGAGGTCGTCCATGCCGACGAACTGCGGCCAGCGGAAGCAGAACGTGCAATACGCGTGGCAGGTCTGGCCGGCGCTGGGGAAGAACAGCACCGTTTCCCTGTACTTGTGCTGGAGGCCGCGCAGCGGCATGCCGTCGATGGACGGCACGTTGTGCGTCATCTGGCCCGCCGGGTGCGGATTCATGCCGAGCCGCAGGCGCCGCACCTCGCGTTCGATGGCGACTTCGTCCTGCTTGACCAGCACCAGATCGCGCAGCAGCGCATAGTCCTCGGGCGCCAGCATGTCTTCGTGCGGGAACGTCAGGCGATAGATCGGATCGTCTGGAACATTGTCCCAATCGATCAGTTCATCCATCACATACTGGTTCGTGCGGAACGGCATGACCCGCGACACCACCAGCACGGCTTCCTGCAAATGCCTGGGCATCGCCGCCCATTGCGGCGCCTGTTGGATGGTGAGTCGGGTGTAGGGCTTGAATCGGGGTGCGGCAGCTTCAACTAGCATGTCTTCCTCCATGTCCCATTGATAAATTTTGATGGCGCTGCGTGCTGGCAGCGCGACGCTTTGATTCAACGCAAACATCAAAGCAGGTTCGTGATGCAAGAATGCGAAATACGTAAGATTGTCTAGCAGCAGTACTCAGTATTCATCCAAAGACCCTGTGGTACAAACGATAAAAATGCGCGACATTGTGCGTTTGAGGAAACAACGTTGAGAAGAAAACTCCCGAGCATGGAAGCCCTGATCGCGTTCGAGTCCGCGGCGCGGCACCAGAGCTTCACTCGCAGTGCGGACGAACTGGCGCTGACGCCCAGCGCGATCGGGCGGCAGATCGCAGCACTGGAAGACTACGTCGGACTGCCCCTGTTCAACCGAGTCAGGCGGCGTGTCAGCCTGACCGAGGTCGGCGAGACATATGCGAAACAGGTGCGCGAGAACCTGGACAGGATCGAACGCGACACCCTCGCGGTCGCGACCCGGCGTGGCGCCGAGGGCATCCTCGAGCTCGCGGTGATTCCGACGTTCGCGACACGCTGGCTGATCCCGCGCTTGCCGCAGTTTTACGCGCAGCACGGGCAAATCACGCTCAACCTCACGACCCGCTCCGAACCGTTCCTCTTCACGGATACGCCGTTCAGCGCGGCCATCCACTTCGGCAATCCCGTATGGCCAGGCGCCGTCACCCAGCATTTGTTTGGCGAAGAAATGGTGCCGGTTTGTAGTCCGCAACTGCTGAGCGGGACGGCGCCCCTGGCGCCGTCTGCGCTGGCACGGCTGCCGCTGCTTCATCAATCGGCCCGCCCCGATGCGTGGCGCCAGTGGCTGGCCCAGGCGCGGGTGCATGATGTCGACTGCATGAGCGGCCAACGCTACGAACTGTTTTCCATGCTGGTGGAAGCCGCGCGTGCCGGACTCGGGGTGGCGCTGGTGCCCCGCTTCTTCGTCCTGGCCGAGCTGGCAAGCAAAGAATTGATCGTCCCCAACGAGATGTCACTGCTCAACGACAAGGGCTACTACCTGGTCTATCCCGAATCGAAGCAGAACGCGCCTTCGCTACAGCCGTTCAAGCAATGGCTGCTCAGCATAGCGCGCGCGTACCGCGAGTCGACGCAGGGTTAACTGCGCCGACACCGCGCCGTGCATAACAGATATACAGCTTCTGGTTAACTGTCCAGACTCGTGGGATCATGTACCCATCCGTAGCTGGCGCAGCAGCTCGGCCAGGCGATCGGCCAGCGGATGCCAGGATTGAGGGCAGCGACCCACGTCATCCAACCAAGGGTTGCAACTCCTTGGACGCCGAGCGTGACAGGCGCTGGCCTTCCTTGACCACGTTGACCTGCATAGCCACCTGCGCCACATCCAGAACGTTCCTGGCCAGCGAATAGCTGCCCTTGGCCTGCAGCCAGGTCAGCACATCCGCCAAGTGCCAGATCGACGCGCTCCCCTCATGCACTGGAGCAGGAAAGCTGCTCGGATGGGCCAGCATCAGTTTGCGCATGTTCTGTCGTGACACGCCAACCATCTCCGCCACGTCGGTCAGGCCGACGAGATCCGGCGCAACCTCGATCAGTCTGGCCGACGGTACGGCGCTCCGCACATCAGCCAGCGCGCTGCGCACGGCCGCATCAGCACTATCCGCCTCACGGGTGAATTCCAACGCGAGCCGCCCCGGCTGCCCGATGCCGACCAGGGCATCATCGCAGCCAGCCTCGCCCAAGCGCTCGACCAGCCCATTCGGGTCACGGTCATCGTCGGCGAGCTGGTATTTCAGTGTGAAGGTGTATTCCATCGTGCTACTCCTCGGCATCGGTGTCAGCCTCATGCCGCTTACGGTGCGTTGTGCAGTTATCCACGACGCGTCGCAAGGCGCGCGCGTGGTTGCCAGGGTTCTTCGGCGTGCTCCACACGCTGGTGATGCAAAACTCGCCGCAGCGACACTCCGCGTCGTTGTACGGACAATAAATCCGCCCCCAGACATGGCTGCCGCCAACTTCCACGCGCCAGCCCTGCCTCTCGGCGTGCCTGATTGCTTCCTCAACCTCTTTCTTTGGATGTGAGGGACGGGCCATCAATAGTCTCCAGTATGGTGATGATTGACCGGGTTGTCAAGTGACAACCTGACCGCAATTTCAGGCTATCGCGCTCAACATCGGCACGACCACATTCTCTGGCATCAACTTTGGGACGTGGGTCTGTCCGTCGATCCAGGCATCGACCATGTTGGCCCATTCCTGCAGCATGTGGCGCCGTTGCTCGGCGTACTCGGCTTTGTTGTAGATCGAACGTGAGGAACGGCCGTCCTCGTGAGCCAGGCATTTGTTCTCAAAATCGACCTCATCCCACGTGGATTGGATCAACTCGCTCTTGCGCACCAGCGTCAGCAGGATCATGCGCAGCGCCAGCCTGATGGTTGGATAGGTGGCCACCGATTCCATCTGCCGTGCCATCAGCCGGATCTCCAGCGGCGACAAGGCGCGATCCTTGGGAACAAAGGTGGCCATCGAGCCTGCGCCCACGCTTTCGGCTGGGTTGTCCACTTTCTCCCCATGCAGGACGGCGAAAGCATAGACCTGCTTCACGATGTCGCGGATATGTACGGCAGTAGCGGGCACTCCACGCGCCTTCACCTTGTTGCAAAGGGCGCGTAGGTCGTCAGCGGTGATTTCGTTGAGCTGCCGATTCTGGAAGGCCGGAACGATGTCCCGGTCTACGATGCTCTTGCGCATCGCCTTGGTACTGTCGGCCATCCGGGCGTCCGCCAGCCACTTGTCGGCTACCTCGCCAAAGGTCTTGGCGGCGGTCAGGCGGCGCTTTTCGCGCTGCTTCTCGTGCGCTGGAGACTTGCCCTGGGCGACGGCCTTCTTAGCGTCGATCAACTTTTCACGGGCCATCGCCGCCGAAATGCCGGACGGCCCATACCGTCCAATGGTCTGCGTCTCGCGCCGGCCATTGAGACGGTAATCGTAGCGGAAGGTAACGGTACCGGTGGTCGATACCGTTACGTACATGCCGTCGCGGTCAAAAGCCTTGTAGGGCTTGGATTTCGGCTTGAGATTGCGTAGTGCAGTATCGGTAAACATCGAGGTTTTTCCTCCTGTTCGTGACGACTTTTACCGTCAGGGGTCAGGAGACCTGCTGATGCCCGGAAAGCCGCATGAAACAAGCTTTCCTTATGAGTGTTTTACCGTCAAAGACCGTTTGGTCCGAATAGTTAAGTTAACGGCAGGGTCTTAATCCGGCCCTAGGGATCTACCGTCACCTTTACCGCCAACTTGTTCCGCTTGCCGGCGATAGCCACCGATAGATGTCGTGACGTGTTTACTTATAAATCAACACGTTACAATTGTTTTTTCGATAGCTGGCGATAGACCCCGAAGGACCTGATTTCACTCCCACTCGATGATGAATAGCTGAGCCAAGTCTATGAATTGCTTAATATTTTAATGACACTCCTGGCGCAGTACCATTCACGACACCATGCCAAGGTCACCGATCCATGACTCGGCAACAATGGCCATCATCTCGATTTCACCCCTTCCTTGGCCGCTATCCCTGCCGCGAGCCCTATATTCATGGTATCGCGAACGAAACAACCGCACTGAACTCCGCTTGCCTGCGCCCGTCCCACACCATCACTTCCATTCTGCAAGAAATAGAACGCGGCCGGGCACGCCGATCGCATTTGGACGGTCCGCGACGCGCTGAGTCCACTTCCTTGCTGACGAGCTCGCCGCGCAACAATGCGTGAATTTTGTGACACATCTCATCTGATATCGTCGCTGTCCAGCGCGAGATGTAACCGCACACGGTCGCCATACCTCGCGCACTCCACAGTGTGCGTTTTACAAATATTGTAAAATATAGCAATATTTAACTATGGCAATATTTAAAGATTGGAAATCCGATGGGATTGCGCTTCCCTGACTTAGCAAATCTCTTGCACAACCCGCAGCATAATCGCATCCTGCGGCTGTCTTTTCCCCACGAAGACGGTCCAGCAGCCTCTCTACTTGCGAACCGACTGCACGCCGTCGAAAGCCTGTCACGCGATTTTGCTTACACCATCGAAGCATTGTCCGACGACGCTGGCATCGCCCTAAAGGATGTGCTTGGCCGCATGGTCACCATCGAGCTTGTGCGGGGTGACGGCAGCGTGCGCCATTTCAACGGGTACGTGTTCGATTTCAAGTTTGTCAGGACCGACGGCGGGTATGCGTTCTACAGTATGGTCCTCAGGCCATGGCTGGCCTACCTCAAGCTGCGCAAGAATGCTTACCTGTACCACGGCAAGACACTGCGCGAGCAGACGCAAATCGTACTCGCCGAGTATGGCGCCCACGCCGACTGGGATATCCGTCTCGTTGGCGACGACACACCGGTGACGATGGCGTGCCAATTCGGCGAGACCGACCATAACTATCTGCATCGGCGCTGGGAAGCCGCGGGCTGGTATTACTGGTATGAGCACACGGCCACAGGCCATAAACTGATCCTCGCCGACGACTCGACGCGGGCGCAGCCCATCGACAGTCCCGTCGCCGAGATCCGGTTCCAGAAGCACGGCGGTTCAATCGAAGAAGAAGGCATCGGCGTGTGGAGTCCCACGCGCCGGATCGTGGCGGGCCGGACAGTGCTGAGCAGTTTCGATTTCAAACACCCGCTGCCGACCGTCGTAGAAGTGCCAACGATCGCCGACCAGGGCGATGTACTGCACATCGAAACCTTTGAATATGCTGGCGCCTATGGTTTCCGGCACTGGGCCGACGGCAATGCCAAAGGCCAGTTGCGAATGGAGGAACTCGAATCCCACTGCAAACTCCAGGAAGCCGAAGGTAACAACCGCTTTACTCTGCCTGGGCGCGCGTTCACGCTGGTTGATCACTTCCAGTATGATCCATTCGCGCCCGGCCATGACCCGCGCAAGGCCGAGTTCTTGATCCTTAGTGTCGAGCACAGTGCCGCGAACAATTGTCTGCAGGGGACGGACTCCGCCCCCGATTATCGCAACACAATGATATGCACGCGCAAGAGTGTGCCGTGGCGACCCGGTCGCGGGTTCAACAGCGTCGACACGAAGATGCCCGGGCCACAGACGGCCATCGTCGTCGGTCCGCCGGGAAAAGAGATCCATACGGACGAGCACGGCAGAGTCCGTGTCCAGTTCCACTGGGACCGCGAAGGCAGCCACGATGAGCGCAGCTCGGCTTTCGCGCGCGTTGCATCAAGCTGGGCCGGCGGCAACTACGGCGCGATCGCGCTCCCCCGCATCGGCGACGAAGTCATTGTGCAATGGCTCGACGGCAATCCGGACCTGCCCATCATTACAGGCCGCGTCTATAACGGTACGAACATGGCGCCATGGCAACTGCCATCACAAAGCGCCCTGGCCGGCATCCGCAGCAGTGAGCTTAAAGGCGGGCTCGGCGCTGGCAACCGCAACAATCATCTGCTGTTGGACGACACGAACGGCCAAATCCAGGCTGTGCTGTCGTCGGATCACCAGCACAGCCAACTGAGCCTGGGCTATATGACCCGCGTGACGGGTACGGAGGGCCGACGAGATTTCCGGGGCGAAGGCTATGAACTGCGTACAGACGGCTGGGGTGCGCTGCGCGCGGCCAGGGGGCTGCTCGTAACCGCATGGCCACAGGCCGCCTATGACGAGGGGGCAACCCAGCAGGACAATACCGAAGGCGCCGACACATTGCGCGCCGTGCTGGACAGCGCCGCGAGCCGCAGCAAGGCGGCCGAGATGGCAAGCGACGCGCGCGGCGAAAACAAGCATGGCCATCGAGGACTCGACTCCCACGCATCGCTGAACGAGCACAGCTGGTCCATGGCAAGGCCCGTCGTATTCATTACCGGCCCAGAAGGCGTCGCGACCAGCACGCCACGCAGCATCGTCCACGCGGCCGGCGAAGACCTCGGTAACTACGCTGTCGGCCACCTCGACCTCACGGCAGGCAAGATCCTGTCGCTCAGCGCGGCGCAAGGCATGCGCCAGCACGTCGAACGGGGCGGCCATTCGACTGTCGTGAGCCATGGCGATTACCACGTACACGTCCAGGACGGCAGGACGGAAGTGGTCTCGCAAAAAGGCATCACAATTGAGGCCAAGACGGGTGATATCACGCTGAAGACGAAAGGAGGCAGCATCGTCCTGACGGAAGGCGGCGACATCCTGATCAAGGGTGCGAAGGAAACCCACGAAATCAAAGGCAATATCGAGCTGGGTGCAGCGAAAGTCATCAACAGCGGCAGTGTGCCGGCACCGGACAGCACGCCGTTCTGGGGCCAGATGAACATCGGTAAATTCAGCCAGCAACTGGTGCTCGCCGAGAGTCTGCACAAACTGGGTGGCAAGGCAGCCCACTACGCATACAGGATTGTCGGCAAGGATGGTGCCGTCCTCAAGACCGGCAAGCTCGACGCCGAAGGCAAGTCTGAGCGTGTGTTCACCGAAGACATGGAAGAACTCCATGCCGAGATTGACATGCACGGCGGCAAGTGGCAGGTGGCGCAGGACGATCATCACGCCGTCGACAGCCCGGCGATGGCCTCTGCCGACGGTGCGGACGTGCCGGTGGGTGTCGGCCTGCTGGCCAATCGCTTGCCGATGCCGATCGACATGGCTCACAGCCTGTTCCGTCCGGACGGACGCATCGACGCGGAATCGACTGCAATGTCGGTGCTCGAAACGCGCCTGAAACTGCCGGCCGCCGCTGTCCTCGAGCTCGTGAGTGATCGCGGTGCCCTGAACCAGCAAGTTATCGCGAAGGCGGGCGCGGTCGACACCTTGCATGGCGCAGTGAACGACGCCTGCGCCAGGCTCCTCGCCGCGCTCGGCGGCCGCTGGACGCCAGGTACCACGCTCCCGCACGACATTCATGGGCTGTTCGAGCGCGCCAAGGCGCAGCGCGCAAGCGCAGGAGTCGTCACGGCGCCTAACGTGGAAACATCCGAAGCCGCCGAGGTCGTAGTCACCGATACCGACACGTGGACGGCGCTGTCGCAGTCCGAGCCGTTCGCGGTCGAGCTGGATGAATTGCCGTCGGAGATGCGTGGCGAAGCCCGTAGCGACGGCGCGTAATCGCTCAACAATACAAGGACATAAAAGCATGTTCCAGATACTGAACAATAAACACCTGCTGATGGCCGCGCTCGCTGCCGCTCTATCACTTCCGGCCCTGGCCGCCGCACCGCTGCAGTCGAAACACGCGGCGCTGCAATGTGCAGACCGTCGCGTCGAATTGCAGGCTGACTGTTTTGTCTATGCCGGCCGCACACTTGCCTGCACCCGGCAGTCGTTGCGTTTTTCCGGAGAAGGCGGCAAGACGCTGGGCACGCGGGTATTCACGCCCATGCCAATAGAAGAGGGCGACGACTACCCAGCGATCGAAGAAAAGGTCGGCGCCCTCAGCTGCATCGAAACCAAGGACAAGCAACAATTCATCGTCGCGTCGATGTTTAACGGCGGCAATTGTCCACAATGCGAATGGACCGACGTGTATTCGATGGACGGCGCCCTGCTGGGAAGTACGCGCGACCGCAGCCGCAAGAGCCCCGCACTCACCGCGGCCTTGGAAGCGCTTCGGGACAAACAGATCAGGCGGGTGCTCAAACAGGAGCCCCTGACGGGTTTCTACCAAGAGCGAACCGATAGATAATGGCGATCGACTACAACGTCTTTTACTCCAAAAAGGGCAAGGGCTACCGCAAGGAACAGATCGTCGACTGGTCCGCCTATGAGGTGCCTATCGACACTCGGCCAGGCCGTCTGGCAGGCAATTCGCGCATCTGGGGCGATGCCTCGCATGAGGTCCAGCGCAAGGTCATCGACGCCATCATCGTCGCCGCCAAAGCCGACGGCTTCACAGTGCGACGCATGGCGATGCTGCTCGCCATGGCGAAGATTGAATCGGGCTTCAACCCGGACGCGGCAGCCGGCACGACATCCGCCGCAGGCTTGGGTCAGTTCGTCAAGAATACGGGAGAAGCTTTCGGCCTGAATTCACAGAACCGCTTCGAAATCGACTCCAGCATCAAGGCATTGATCGGGTATTTCAAGGAGAACGAAGCGATCGCGCTCAAGAAGAAGAAACCGGACTACTTCGTCTACAAGTACCACCACGACGGTCCCTTTGGTGAATATGGCGGCACGCAATTGGCCACCGACAAATTCGCGCCGCTGGCCGCGATCTACGAGAAGGCACTGATCGCCGGCCATGTGCTCACGATCCTGGACCCGAACGGACAGGCCATCGCCGGCGCCGAAATCAAGCTTGCGCAGAACAACCAATCGGCCGTCCTCAAAACCAATGAGCACGGCATGCTGCCGACGTTCATGGCCAACCCGGATTTCGGTCCGATCGCCGTCTACATCAAGAAGGTCGACGGCACGTTCAAGTACCTGGCGGACCTGGCGATCGACAAACTTGAATCCGCCTGGACGCTCGTCGCCCCGAAGGATCGGGTGCCGTTGAAGACGCATCTGCACGAACCCAAGGCAGCCGTGGCGGCACACGCTCCCGACACGCACAAGGTGGGATCGGGCGAAACGGTGTCGCGCATAGCGCGCGACCATGGGACGACCTACCAGGAACTCTGCAAACTGAACGGAATCGAAAAACCTTACGTCATCTTTCCCGGCCAGATCCTGAAGCTGCCGCCAAAGAATGCGGGCGTGTCCCGCGCGTCGGCGCCGACGCACAAACCGGCAACCCCTCCGGTCGCACCGCCCGGAAGAGCTGTCGTAAAGGAGCGGCGCGATCCGGACAGCCAGCACCCTGTGGCAAACGTCATGGCGCCGCCCTCGGGGGGCGTGGCGGCGGCCATCGCCTACGCGATGAAGCATGCGCACCCAAAGTCGCAACATTTATGCCTGAAGTACGTCAAGCGCGCGTTGTTGGCGACCAAGATGATCCACACGTATCCGGGCGTCATTGCGGCCAAAGATTTCGGCCCTTCTCTTGCCGCGGAAGGGTTCCGGAATCTGCTGGAGACGACACCGGGCACCAACCTCAACACAGCGCCCGTCGGATCCATCATCATCTATCACCCGGTGGAAAAGCAGGAGCACAACGGCAAGACAATCTACGGACACATCGAAATCAAGACCGAGACGGGCTACGTCAGCGATCACTTTACCGAGCATCCCACCTACCGCACCGACGAGGTGACAATGGTGTCCCCTGTCGGTAGATCCATTCCGGTCAGCTACAAAGTCTCCGGCATCTGGTTCAAGGAATAACATGAAATTATCATCAGTACTCCCCGCGCTCGGCCTCGCTGTTTGCACCGCCGCGTGCTCCCAGGAGTTCCCCCACGCGACCTCGGCCTTTGTCTGCCCGGTAAAGAGCGTGGCCGGACCCAAGGTCGGGCACCAGGCGGTGGTCGACATACTTGGTGCACTCAACAAAGCTTTCGACGCGGCCCTCGGACCGGACGGCAAGCACGTCGACGATCCCAAAGTCGTCAATAAATTGGCCGCGACACGCCTGGACGATACAAAGATGGCGGCACTTGCCGATGTATCGGGTTGCGCAGCGCTGATCGACATACGCTCATCGTGCTCGTTGTACTACGACCCTGAACTGGGCGACCCGCTGTCAGTCTTTATGGGCATGAAGAAATCCGCTCCCCTGCGCAAGCAGTTCGAGGCGGCCATCGCACGATTGCCTGACGGAGAACCAAAGCACGCGGCCCAGAGTTGCATCAAACTGGTCGGACGTCCATGAGCCGTCCGCTGATACGGGTCGACGATACGACCTCACACGGCGGCAAGGTGCTCGAGGGCTGCGAGAATATGATCGTCGACGGCAAGCCCGTCGCACGCGTGGGCGACAAGGTCAGTTGCCCGATCCACGGCGACACGACGATCGACAGCGGCAGCCCCACATATATCGTCGACGGCAAGCCGACCGCGCGCGATGGCGACAAAACCACGTGCGGCGCCACGCTGAAGGCGACGCAAGACCATTACCTCATCCAATAACGCCATGAATCACACAATCTCCTGCCGCCTCGCGGCGATCCTGTGCGCTTGCATGCTGGCAGCTTGTTCCGATAAGCATGCCGAGCAGAGCGCAGCTGCATCCGCATCATTGGCCGCATCCGCTCCGACGAAACCTGCCGCAGTGGCACCGGCACCGGCACCGGCGCCGACTACCACCGAATATGTCAAACATGCGGAACTCGACTGTGACAACCGGAAGATCGTGCTGGACGCGACGTGCAGTAATCTTTACAGCCCTGAATTGATGGTGTGCTCCCGTCAGTCGCTGACCGTCCTGGACAACGCGAATGGCGAGGAAATCGGCAAACGAGAGTTTCGCCCATCGAAGCACGACGGCGACACGCGGGCAGTGGTCGAAGAAAAAATCGGCGCACTTTCGTGCACGCGGTCGACGTCCGGCGAGCGCTATATCGTCGCTGAGATGTTCAATGGCGGCAATTGCGAGCAATGCGAGTGGAACGAGGTGTATGACTGGCAAGGCAAACTGGTCGGATCGAGCCGGGATCGCAGCAAGCGGAGCAAACTGGTAGCGGATTTGGTGTCTACGTCTCGGAACGCGGAGCATGTAATCGGGCGCAGCGAACTCGAGCACTTCTATTCCGTAGGCAAACAATAGCGGCGGCCCGAAAAGCTTGTGAGTGCCGGAAATCGTGAGCTCCTGCGGTAGCGGACCTGTCAGAAATTCTGTGTGCGGGGCCAGAATTCGTAGTTAGGTAATTGCGTTTGCGAAGCGTTCGCCGAACATGATTGCGAATTGGTTGGCAGCCTGCTTCCAAGTACGTTGCGGCATCTTCGAGTCTTTCTCGATATTGCGCAAGGATGGTGCCCCAGAGCGTGGTGTGTGAAGAGTTCGCCGGAACCGGCGTGTGAGAAGGTAGCTTGAAGGGGCCGCCATTGTGATTCTTGAGGTAAATTCGGGTTTGCGAAGACTCAACTCAACCAAAGGAAAGCACAATGACCAACCCCACTATTGCATTATCCGAGATCGCCGACATGTGATCGAACAGTTCGCATGCGTACGGGGACTTGTTTGCCCCCTCTTCCGATGGTTGTCTTCCCGGCGCCGTTAGCGCCAAAGATGAATTCCTATTGCAAAACGAAAACAAAAAACCGTTGATTATTCGAATCGAACAATCAACAGCCGATAAATATTCATATAAAAATCAACTACTTACACCATTTCCGTCACTCCCACTCGATGATCAATGGCTGAGCTAAGCCTGTGAATTGATTAGTATTTTTACGGCACTTTCGGCTCAGTACCATCCGGAATACCACACAAAATTCATTGATCCGCGACTGGCAATAACAAGCACTACGCGATCGGTAACCCCGATAGTGCTCGCCGTCCCGCTCTGGGCCATTAGCCACATGGTACCGTGAGTGGGATCTGCTGACGGCCCGCGAGCCTGCACTTCTCCATCACTGGCGCTACCAAGCGGTAGGCACAGCGGTCGTCGTCCTTGTCGAACCGATACCAATCGCCCCCACCGATTATCCCTTCACGCTTCCGACCAACATCCCTTGGATGTAATAACGTTGAAGTCCGATAAACAGGAGCAGCACCGGAACGACGGTCAGGACCGAGCCGGCCATCATCATTTCGTTATCATGGCCATGCTCGCGCGCGAGGGATGCCAATGCCACCGGAAGCGTGTAATGTTCGTTCCCGGCCAATACGATCAATGGCCACATGAAGTCGTTCCAGCTGGCGAGAAAGCTGAAGATCGCGAGCGTGACGAGAATCGGCGCCAGCAAGGGAAGGACGATCGAGCGAAAAATGCGGAATTCGCTGGCACCATCGATGCGCGCCGCGTCCAGCAGGACGTTGGGAATTCCAAGCGCGTACTGGCGCACGAGAAAAATGCCGAAGATGCTGACCATCGAAGGAACCAACACGCCGACATACGTGTTGACCAGGCCGACGCTCTTCAACATGAGAAAAAGCGGCAACATGGTGACCTGCCCCGGAATCACGAGTATTCCGAGCATCAGCTTGAAGATGCGATTGCGCCCGGAGAATCGCAATTTGGCGAATGCATATCCCGCAGCGACGTTGAAAGTGAGCGAAATCAGCGTCGCCGCAGTCGCCAGCAGCATGCTATTGAGCAGGTAAAGTCCGATGTCGTGGTGATCGAACAGCTCGCGATAATTCGCCAATGTCGGATGTGCGGGCAAGAGCGGCGGCGGGAAGGTGCTGGCCTCGCCGGGCGCCATGAAGGATACCGACAGCATCCAGGCCAGCGGAAAGAGGGTCAATGCCGCGGCACAGAGCAGTAGCGCGTTTACCAGCCCGCCTTTGACACCCCTGGCGAAGGCTGGTTTCATTGTTCGTCTCCAAACCGCGTGAATTTGAGCTGCAGCAGCGTGATCGAAAACATCAGCAGGAACAGCATGAACGCGATCGCCGACGCGGATCCGATGTTCCACCACTTGAAGCCCTGCTCGTACATGAAATACAGCACGCTCACCGTGCTTTGCATGGGGCCGCCTCCCGTCATGACGTAAGGCTCGGCAAACACTTGAAAGTAGCCGACCATGGTCAGAATACTCACCATCACAATGGTCGGGCCGAGCATCGGCAGCGTGATGTAGCGGAACCGCGCCCAATTGCCGGCGCCGTCGAGTTTCGCGGCGGCGTACAGATCCTCGGAAATGCTTTGCAGGCCGGCGATGAAAATGATCATGTTGTAGCCGAAATTCTTCCAGACACTGAAGACGATAATGGCGAACATTGCCCAATGCGGATCGCCGAGCCAGTCGAACCTTGGCACACCGAGTCCGCCGAGAACATAATTGATATACCCGTAGCGCGCATGGAATAAGTAACGCCAAATCACCACGACCGCAACGAGCGATGTGACGACAGGCGCGAACAACGCCGTGCGAAAGAACGATGTGAAGCGCGCGGCCTTCGAATGCAGCAGCACGGCTGCGGCAAGCGATGTCGCGATCGACAAAGGCACGCCGACGACCACGAAATACAACGTGTTGCCGAGTGCTTTCCAGAACAGCGGCGTCTGCAGCAGGTCGATGTAGTTGCGCAGTCCGATAAAGCGCAGGTTCTTGAGGCTGGAGAGCGCATAGAGATCGAAATCCGTCAAACTGATGGCGAACGCCGTCAGTGCCGGCAGCAAGAAGAACACCGCGATGGCGATCAAGGCCGGCGCAACGAAGCACCATGCCGCACGTTCCATTCTCATGGCACACGTCCGTGATCGAGCATCCAGCGCCGCTTTTCCAGGATCCGGTCGACACGCGCGTCGAGTTCCCGTGCCGCTTCATCCACGGTCAGGCCTCCATGCACCATGACCTCGGCCACGAGGCGCATTTCGATGGCGATACGCGCCCATTCCGCCACCTTTGGCGGCGACTTCACACGCTCCAACTGGTCGCGGAACGCCCGCGCGTAGATGTCGTCAGCGAGCGCCGGATCATCCCAGGCACTGCGGCGCGGCGGCAGGTCGCCGATGGCATGGAACAGGCGCCGCTGTATATCGACGCGAGAGAGGAATTCGACGAGTTGCCAAGCAATATCCTTGTGCCTCGAACTGCGGAAGATCGCCAAACTGGCGCCGCCGGCGATAGACGCCCCGGGGCCGTTCGGTCCGGGCAAGGCGGCCGTCATCCAGCGGTCTTGCAGACCGGGGGGCAGGCGGCGCTTGAATTCGCCGATGTTCCATGGACCGGAAATATAAAAGGAATAATAGCCGCGGCCGAACTCATTCCACACATTGGAAACCTGGCCAGTGGCCAGTCGTGGCGCCCAATTGTGCTGGAAGGCCTCGTTGTAGAACTGCAGTGCGCGCCGAAAACTGGCGCTACGGAAGTTACCCCAACGTCCATTGGCACGCAACAGCGGTTCATCCTGTTGAAGCGCGAGTGCAAGCAATGGCTCGAATTCGTCCGTAGGCAACAGCACGGCAAATTTATCCTGGCCGACCTTGGTCTTGATGGCGGCCATGGCTCGCTTCCACTCGTTCCAGTCCCTTGGCGGCGCGGCATACCCCGCCGAAGCCAGGATGTCCTTGCGGTAGAAGATCAGCCGCGTATCGACATACCACGGGATACCGTACAAACGCTCGTCTACGCGATTCGATTCCCATATGCCGGGGAAATAATCTCCCTTTGAAATGGCGCTCGATGCGGCGACCCGACCGTCGAGCGATTCCAATGCGCCGAGGGCGACGAATTCCGGTATCCAGGTATTGCCCAGCTGACAAATATCGGGGCTGGAATCGCCGGCGAAGGCAGTCAGCAGCTTTTCGTGTGCCGAGGCCCACGGCAGTTGCTGGATGTCGATCCGTATGCCCTTATGAGTACGCTCGAATTCGTCGACGAAGTCCTGTATGACCTCGCCCTCGCGGCCCATGGTCCAGAACCGAATCACCGTCACATCGGATACGGGGCGCCCCCGGCACGCCATCAGGCAGGCCGCAAGCACAAGCGACAACACGAGCAGGCGCTTCGGCAAGGCGATGGCAAACCTCATTTCACTGGATTGGGCCAACCGCCGCGCTGCCGCAAACGTCCGGGCAGCGCAGCGCAGGCATACCGCGAAATTTTACGTCAAGCAGGATTGCTTGAGTAATTCTAATCGCCTTACGGAAACAACAGCCGCCCAGGCATCCTGCTAGCGACCATACTGGAAACGGGATCGCAGACGGATATCATCCGACGATGCGCCGACCATCAGATCGAATTCACCCGGCTCGGCGTCCCAGCGCAACGCCGAATTGAAGAAGGAGAGGCTTTCCTTGTCGATCGTGAATTCCAGTGTCCTCGTTTCGCCCGGCGCCAGCGCTACCTTTTGAAATCCCTTGAGTTCCTTCACCGGCCGCACGACGGAAGCAACGCGATCGCGAAGGTATAGCTGAACGACCTCCTCGCCGGCGACCTTGCCCGTATTGGTAAGCTTCATTCTGACTTTCAGTTTATCGTTGCCGCGCAGCGTCTCGCGGTCCAGTTTCAAATCGTCGTAACGAAACGTCGTATAGCTCAAGCCGAAACCGAAGGGAAAACGCGGCAAATTGACCAGGTCGATGTAGCCGGACACCCATTCCGTCGTCGTGGGCGTCGGCGCCGGCCGGCCGGTATTGAAATGGTTGTAGTAGATCGGGATCTGGCCCACGCTGCGCGGGAAGGTCATCGGCAGCTTCGCGCTCGGGTTCACGTCACCGAACAATACATCGGCCACCGCGTTGCCCGCTTCGCTGCCCAGCCACCACGTGTACAGGATGGCAGGGGCGTGGTCGGCCACCCAGTCGAACACGAGCGGGCGGCCGGCGTTGATCATGACCACCACCGGTTTGCCGGTCGCGACGATGGCCTTGACCAAATCCTCCTGCACGCCCGGCAGGGTCGGATTGGCACGGCTCCGCGATTCGCCGCTCGCATCCCAGCGTTCGCCGACGCCGATGACCACCGCGTCGGCCTCGCCCGCGACCCGGACCGCCTCCGCGAATCCCGAACGGTCTTCGCCTTCGATGTCGCTGCCTTTGGCGTAAAGAAGCGTCGTGTCCTTGCCCACCTTCGCGGCGATGCCGTCCCATGTCGACACTGCCTGATGCGCGTAGTCGACGCCAGGCACCGTGACGGACCAGAAGCCGTGGTTTTCCACGCCCTGCTTGATCATGGGGCCGATGAGGGCCAGCTTCCTGACCGACTTGGACAAAGGCAGCACGGCGCCGTCGTTTTTCAGCAGCACGATGCTTTCTGCCGCGATGTCGCGGGCCGCTTTCCGGTGTTCCGGATTATTCAACGCCTGACGTTCGCGCTGGGGGTCACTGAATTTATAGGGATCCTCGAACAGGCCGAGTTCGAACTTCTTGCGCAGGACGCGACGCACTGCGTCGTCGACGTCGGCCAGCTTGACCTTTTTCTCGCGCACCAGTTGCACCAGATTGTCCTGGTAGGCACCGCTCTGCATGTCCATGTCGACGCCCGCAGTCAGAGCGATCCGCGCCGCGTCCTTGTTGTCGGCCGCGTAGCCGTGGTCGACCATTTCATCGACGGACCTCCAGTCCGAGACGACAAAGCCGGTGAATCGCCACTTACCCTTCAGGATATCGCGCAGCAGATGGCTGTTGCCCGTAGCGGGAACGCCATTCAGGTCATTGAACGACGTCATGAACGTCGACGCTCCGGCATCGAGCGCCGCCTTGAATGGCGGCAGATAGGTTTCCCACAACATGCGCTCGCTCATGTCGACGCTGTTATAGTCACGCCCGCCGACCGCCGCACCGTAAGCCGCAAAATGCTTGACGCACGCCATGACGGCGTCGACGTCGCCCAGCTGCCTGCCCTGGAATCCTTTCACACGCGCGGCGGCGACCCGCGACGCGAGATAGGTGTCTTCGCCGGCTCCTTCCATGACGCGCCCCCAGCGCGGATCGCGCGCGATGTCGACCATCGGCGCGAAGGTCCAGTGGATGCCGCCCGCCGCCGCTTCGGTGGCGGCGACGCGGGCGCTGCGCTGGATCGCGTCCAGATCCCAGCTGGCGACCTCGGCGAGAGGGATCGGGAAGGTGGTCTTGTAGCCGTGGATCACGTCCATGCCGAACAGCAGCGGTATCTTCAGGCGCGATTGCAAAGCGAGTGCCTGGTACTGGCGCGTGCTGTTCGTGCCGATGACGCTGAACACCGAACCGACGCGGCCGCTGCGTATCCCGTCGCGCACGTTGGACTTGATGGCGACGGGCCCTGTGGCTTTCGACTCCGCCGAGTATTGAGTCAGCTGGCCGACTTTCTCCTCGAGCGTCATTTGTTTGAGCAGTCGTTCCACGCGCCGGCCAACGTCCGCCGACTCGGCCCCATGCGCCACGTTCACGCCAACCGCAAGCAATAGCGAAAGCACGATAGTTCTCGCCCGCATAGTTTTAATCATGAATACTCCGTATTGATTTTGTATCCTTCAGTCCCGCCCCGCCCGGTACATGCCGGCATGTGCGAGACCGAAATAGAGGATGAACGTGTAGCAGGCAGCCGGAACCAGGAACGACCAATGCAAGCCGACGCTATCGGCCGCGACGCCTTGTGCGAACGGCACGAGCGCGCCGCCGACGATCGCCATGCACAGTACGCCGGAGGCATGACCGGTCAGGTTTCCAAGCCGATGCAGGGCCATGCTGAAGATGGTCGGGAACATGATCGAGTTGAACAAGCCGACGGCGAGGATCGCCCACATCGCGACATGTCCATGGCTGAAGATTGCCGTCAGGATGAACGCGATCGCGCACGCGGCGTTGAACGCCAGCGCCTTCCCAGGACTGACGCGGCGCATGACGGCGAATCCGATGAAACGTCCGACCATGGCGCCACCCCAGTAGTAGCTGACATAGTGCGCCGCCGCCGCGGGCGTCAGGCCGGCCACCGTGTCGTCGCCCAGGAAATTAATCAGGAAGCTGCCGATGCTGACTTCGCCGCCCACATAGAGAAAGATCCCGATTGCGCCAAGGACGAGATTGCGATGGGACAGGAGCGCGCGCAAGCCGGCCGCCTCCGCGTCGTCGTGGTGGACGATCCGGGGCAGGCGTGCAGCCGCGAACAGGATCGCCAGCAGGAGGAGCGTGCCGGCGAGCGCCAGGTACGGCCCCTGGACCGTGGCGGCCTCCTTGGCCCGATACAGCGCCTGCTGCGCCGCGGGCAGCAGATGGATCCGATCGGCAGCCAGAGCGCCCGCGCCGGACAGGATCAACATGCCGCCGAGCGTCGGCGCGACGGTCGTTCCCAGCGAATTGAATGCCTGGGTCAGCGTCAACCTGCTCGAAGCCGTGCGTGGATCGCCCAACGCCGTCACGTACGGATTCGCGGCGACCTGCAAGGTCGTGATGCCGGCCGCAAGCACGAAGAATGCGAACAAAAACAGCGCATAGCCACGCGTGGCGGCAGGATAGAACAAGGCGCATCCGGCCGCGGCGATCACGAGACCCGCGACGGCGCCGCTTTGATAGCCGATTTTCCGGATCAACATGCCGGCCGGCAGCGACACGATGAAGTACGCGCCGAAGAAGCAGAACTGCACGAGCATCGCCTGCACGTAGCTGAGCGTATAGACTGCCCGCAGATGCGGGATCAGGACGTCGTTCAGCGAGGTCAGGAGCCCCCACATGAAAAACAGGATGGTGACGATGACCAGCGGTCCCGTGCGCTTGTGCGACGTCCCGGCAACATCGTTCGGGACCGTTGCGGTGGTGGATGTATTTGACGCAAAACCCATATCGAGCTCCTGTGATTATTGCTGGCTGACCAAACGCTCGGCGAGCATGGCCGAGATACCGGGAAAGGCTGGATACTTCTCGGTGATCAGATAGGTCGGAATCGGCGCCACGAAGGAATTCATGCGCCCCTTGTCCTCGAACCGTGCACGAAATGGCGATCGATCGAACAACGCGCCGAAGCGCGGGACAATACCGCCGCCGATGTACACGCCTCCGGTTGCGCCGAACGCGAGCGCGACGTTGCCGGCAACGGTGCCGAGGATGGCGCAAAAACGCATCACCGCCTCGATACACACGGCGCTGTCGCCGTCGAGCGCCGCGCGGGTAATTTCGTGTGCGGGAAGGTCGCTTCCCGACAGCACGCGATGGATCGCCTCGAGCCCCGAACCGGAAAGCAGGCGCTCGCAGGAGACATGCCCGCGCTCGTTCCACAACGCGCGCAGAAGATCGACCTCGACGTCATCCGCGGGCGCGAAGGTCGCGTGCCCCGCTTCACTCGGCAACGGCACCCAACCCGGGCCGATCGGGATCAGCCCGGCCACGCCGAGCCCCGTGCCGGGACCGATCAGCCCGAGCGGACGTCCGCGCTGGCCGACCCCGCTGCCCACCTGCCGGTACTGACCGGAGTCGAGATGCGGCAGTGCCATCGCCAGCGCCGCGAAGTCGTTCTCGACGAGCAGCGTTTCCAATGCCGCTTCCGCACGCACGGCCTCGACCGAGAAACTCCAGTGCCTGTTCACCATATTGACCACGTCGCCGTCGACCGGGTTAGCGATCGCGATGGCGGCGTGGCGCACGGGTCCGTACCGGCCGACGACATCGGCAACCTGCGTCAGGTAGGCACGTATCGCCGCATGCAAATTCTCGAAGTCGTCGCAACGAAGCACTGCGACGGCCTCGATCGACCGAGGTCCCGTCTCGAGAGCGAAGCGCGCGTTGGTCCCGCCCACATCCGCCAGGAGACGCGGGCCATCGTCGTAGGCTTTCATCGCATCTCCTCGCAACGCAGCGCGTCCTTGTCCTTGGCGGCGCCGCCGACGATCTGGATATTGGTGAACGCGGCCGCAAACGGCCCATCCGTCGAGATGCCGAACAGCGAGTCCACTTTCGTCAGGTCGGCGCCTTGCGCGACGAAGCAGGCGAGCGGAATCTTGACTGTTGCCTTGGGCAGCGTTGCGAGGCGCGTGAACACGTCAGTCAAGTTCACTTCGCCGCCACATTTCTCGCCGCAGCCAAGCGCCATCGTGACCTTCCCGGCTGGCGCCTTCTTGACCGAGGTATCGAACTGGAGCACGCCATCTTTCGTGGCGAAATCGGGAAGCGCCATTGCGGTGGAGGGCTTCGCTTCGATGCGCCCGGCACCCGTCCAGGTCACCAGCTTCGCATCCTGCTGCGTGTTGACCTGCACCGTATCGACCCGGATGGTCGGCAGCACGACGGCCTTGTTCAAATCGGAACCCAGCGCCACGCGCTGCGCGCCGCTGACGACATACAGCGGCCAGGTCGCATGTTCGGCCTGGGTGAAGATCGGATAGGCATTGCTCGTGCCGCAGCCGCCGGCCGGATAGCGGACGTCGAGCTTGCCGACGGTCTTGGTGCTGCGGTAATTCAGCCCGTATCCGCGCGCGAACAAGGTGTCATGACCGTTGCGCGCCGTATCGATACTTGCCTGGCATGCCGATCCGGGCCAGGTGAACGACAACGTGCCGTTGAAGTCGTGTGCGATCCTGCCTTTCGCGTCGCGGAACAAGACATCGGCCACGCCCTTGCCTTCGGTGCCCGGCAGCCATGCCATGACAAAACTGTCGGACAGGTTCATCAGGTCGTTGACGTACAACGGACGGCCGGCAACGAACACCGTGACCACGGGTTTACCCTTGCCAGCAACCGCCTGCAGGACCGCGAGATCGCCAGGGTAGCGGCTCGTGTGGCGCAGCGTGCCAGTCGCGCCGATGTCGCCGGCGCCTTCCGCATAAGGCGTCTCGCCGATGACGGCGATCACGACGTCGAATCGGGACGGGTCGATACCGGACGCATCGGCGCTGTAGGTGACGTTGGAACTGCCGACCGCCTCGACGATGCCGGCAAGGATCGTATCGCCGTTCGGAAAATCGCTGTTCCTGTTGTCGGTTCCCTGCCACGTGAGCGTCCAGCCACCGGTCTGGTTCGGCAGACTGTCGGCACTCTTGCCCACCACCAGAACCCGGCGGCCGCGTGCAAGGGGCAATGCCGCGCCATCGTTCTTCAGCAGGACGAGCGATTTGCGTACGGCTTCGCGCGCCAACGCGCGCGCTTGCAAGGACTCCTGCTTGCCGGCGTAACGGTTGTCCGACGGCTTCCTGCCGAACAAACCTGCACGCAACTTCACCCGAACGATGCGCGTCACGGCGTCGTCGATACGCGACATCGGGATCTCGCCTTTCCTGACCTGGTCGGCGGTATTGGCGATGAAGGCTTTCCAGTCGTCCGGCACCATGACCATGTCGATGCCGGCATTGATCGCCTGGGCGCAACTGGCGTTGCTGCAGCCGGGCACTTGCCCGATCCCGTTCCAGTCGGAGACGACGAATCCGTCGAAGCCGATCTTGGTCTTGAGGACGTCGGTGAGCATGTCCTTCGAGCCGTGCATCTTGCCGTAGTCGACGCCGGCTGCGACATCGTTCCAGCTGTTGTAGGACGCCATGACGGTCTGTGCGCCGGCGGCCAATGCGCCGTAATAGCCCTGGCCGTGGATGTTGATCATCTGCGCCCTGGTCGATTTGTTGTCGCCCTGGTCCTTGCCGCCGTCCGTACCGCCGTCGCCGATGAAATGTTTTGCGGTCGCGATGACGTTACGGTCGGCGGCAAACGTGCCCTGCAATCCTTTCACGTAGGCGCGGGCATACTCGTTCACCAGCCTGCCGTCCTCGGAAAAGCTCTCGTAGGTTCGTCCCCAGCGAACATCGCGCACGACGGCCAGGGTCGGCGCAAAGACCCAGGCGATACCGGTCGCACGCGTCGCCTTGCCGACCGCCTCGCCGATCCGGCCGACGAGGCGGCTGTCATGGGCCGCCCCGAGGCCGATATTGTGCGGGAACTGTGTCGCGCCAAAGACGTTGCTGTTACCGTGAATCGCATCGATGCCCCAGATGACGGGCACCTTGACTTTCATGTCGGTGGACACCGAAGCCTCGTAATAGCGATCGGCCAAGGCCAGCCACTGTGCCGCGGTCGCATGCTTGTTCCCGCCCGGCCAACTGCCGCCGCCATTCAGCACGGAGCCGAGATAGTAGCGGCGTACATCGTCGGGCGATGCCGTCTTGATTTCGGCCTGCGTCATCTGGCCGATTTTCTGTTCGAGCGTCATGCCCGACACGATGGCTGCCACCCGGGCTTCGAGTGCCGGGTCGGTAGCGATTGCACTCGTGACGCGCGGCCAATCGGCGAGTTGGGCGGTTGACGAATCCGCAAACGCGGTGCTTGCGGAGGAGGAGATGAGCGCCAGCATTGAAGCAAGAATTGAATGTCGTATTTTCATGGTGAATGTAAATGGGTTCCACGCCGCGTCATCCGCGGATGGCGACCAAGGAGGCGCCCGCAATGACGGGACGACGCCCAGGCGGTTGGCGAAAGACCGGGCGGCCGCTGCCTATGCCGGCACGGTGAAGTGATCTTCGTCCCGTGCCCGGCAAGAGCCGGCGACGAAATCCTCATGCATCGGCATGGTGGCCACGCAACGGCGCACGACGTCGCGGACATCGTCGGCAAACGCCTGCAGCCGCTGCAGGGGATGGATATCGCAGACAGGGTGATAGCCATTCGGGACCAGACCTTGTCCAAGCATGACCTGGACCCAGCTCGCTTCGCGGAACAGTTCCGTGTCGGCCCGATAGATCCGCGCATTGGCGGCAAACAGCTCCAACTTTTCGGCCAACGTGTCGGGAATCGGCATCTGCCGGCAATAGTTCCAGAATGGCGAATCGGCGCGCGTCGTGAGCTTGTAATGCAGAATGATGAAGTCGCGAATCCGCTCGAGTTCGAACTGCGTCTGGCGGTTGTACGCGGCGATGTCGGCGGCGTCGAGGCCCGCATGAGGAAACAGGTCCATCAACCGCGTAATGGCCGACTGGACCAGGTGAATGCTGGTCGATTCCAGCGGCTCGACGAAGCCGCTCGACATGCCGATGGCGACGCAGTTGCCGACCCAGGTGCGCTTCCTGCGGCCGGCGGCAAACCGGATCAATCGCGGCTCGGCCAGCGGCTTGCCGTCGAGAGTACGCAGCAGCACATCGGCCGCTTCGCCGTCCTGCATGAAGGCGCTCGAATACACGTGGCCATTGCCGATGCGGTGCTGCAGTGGTATCCGCCATTGCCAGCCCGCGGAACGCGCAGTCGAGCGCGTGTACGGCAACAGCGGCATGGCCGATTCCGACGGCACGGCGAGCGCGCGATCGCACGGCAACCAATGCGACCAATCCTCGAAGCCAGCCGCGCAGGTTTGCTCGATCAGTAGCGCGCGCATGCCGGAACAATCGATGAACAAATCGCCCTCGATCAGCCGGCCATCGGTCAGGCGCAGTCCCGCGATGTTTTCATTGAGCGGATCGCGCAAGACCTCGCCGATACGGCCTTCGGTCCGCACGACGCCCTGCTGCTCGGCGCGTCGCCGCAAATAGCGGCCATACAGGTTCGCATCGAAATGAAATGCATGACCTATCTCGCCGAGGGGCGAGTGCGCCATATCCTGCAGTGGCCGCATGAAACGGCCCTGAAGGGCCGCTACCGAATTGATCGAGTATTCCGCGAAATCATGAGCGAGTCCGGCCTTGCGCAAGCGCAGCCAGTACTGATGGAATGACACCCCATCGATCGGCCGTCCGATGTCGCTGAACCCGTGAAAATATCGGCTGCCCGGTGCATTCCAGCCGACGAATTCGATACCGAGCTTGAACGTTCCCTTCGTTTCCCGAACAAACTCGTCTTCGCTGATGCCCAGCGCCGAATTGAATGCCCTGATCGCCGGAATCGTTCCCTCGCCGACACCGACGGTACCGATCTCCTCGGATTCGATCAATTCGATCGTCCAGTGTTGGCGCCCATCGTCGCGCAGCAAGAGTCTGGACAGCGCGGCCGCAACCATCCACCCCGCCGAACCGCCGCCGACAATGACGACGCGCCGCAGTTGTTTTAGTGACATTGTTCGATCCCCAAAGCAGAGCCCCCTGTCCGCAAGCCGTACGGCCTGCGGACAGACGGGTCGCGGTACGCGTTATCAGTGGAACTTGTAGTTCATGCCCAAGAGGATTTGCCGGCCGTAGGTGTTGTAGTCCTTCGGCTGCGCAATTCCATTAAAGCCGGTGCCGTCCTGGATACTGCGATCAGGCGCATTGGTGACATTCCCCACCTGGAACAGGAACTGCAAGCCCTTGGCTGGTCCGCCCTGAAGCTCATAACTCGCCTGCAGGTCGATCTTGTTCTGAGCCAGCGTCCGGTACAGAGAAGTGGATCCGAACAGGTAAGCGTACTCTCCGCGATAGTCCGAACGATAGCGATCGCTGATCCGGAACGAATAGCCGTTGTTCTCGTAGTACAAGGTCAGGCCCGCTACCACTTTCGACAACCCTGGCAACGTCTGCCAAGCCTCGGTCGAATTGGGACCGCTCACCTTGATGGAACTGTCGGTATAAGAAGTCGTTGCGATCACGCCGAAACCCGACAACGCAGGATGCAACAGCCCGCCATCGAGCGTCGCGCTCAATTCGACGCCGCGCACACGTCCACCCTTGCCATTCGTCTGCGTCGAGTACGGACCGATATTGGAGGCCGGCACCACTGCCGGCGTCGGATTGATGAAGCCGCTGAAGTCGTACGGAATGGTGGATTGGTAGATGTAGCTGTCGAGCTTCTTGTAGAAGAATGCGCCGGCTAGATAGCTGCGCTTGCCGATATATTGTTCCAGCGACAGGTCAAACGATTTCGCGCGCCAGGGCTGCAGTTTCGGGTTGCCGCCCCCACCGGACCATTGGTGGGAGGTCGGGTCCACGCCAACCGAAGCCGACGCATTCATGTCGTCGATGCGTGGTCGCGCCATGGTCTTCGCCAGGCCAAGGCGAAGCTTGCGATTGCCGCCGATGTCCGCCGCCAAGTTCAGGCTCGGCAAGTAGTCGTTATACGACGCGCCTGGATCGATGGTGCCGATGGGGTGTCCCTGGGCATCGAACGCGTACGCAGTGGAATCCTGCTTGCTGTGCACGGCCTGGACGCCGACGTTGCCTTGCACCGGTATCTTGCCGACCGTAGTGTCGATGTCCAGCTTGACGTACGCGGTAGAAATCTTCTCATGCACGCCGAAGATCTTGCCATAGTCCCCGCCCGGACCAAGGCTCAGGTTGCGCTCCAGGGTATAGTATTGGTCGGTGACGGCGTTGACGTCATAGCTCAGGACCGACGGAACGCCGACGAAGCCGAGCGAAGTTGGCGTAGTCAGCAAAGACGGCGACACTTGCTGGCTCAGCGAGCCGTCCGCCATCCGCGCAAAATACACGCTGAAATCGCGCGTCTTGTCGCGGCGCGTGACATTGACGCCGACATCGATATTGTTGAAGACGCCCCAATCGACCTCTCGTGTTCCATGCAGCCTGACCGCACGGATGGTGTCATTCTGCGTATTGAATTGCTTTCTGCCCAGTTGGGGCGTCTTGCCGCCCCAGCCTGCGGCATCGGTCAGCTTGATGATTCCGGGGTCCGACAGGGAAGACGAGAATGAAAACGTCGGGAAGCCGGGGTCTGTCGGCGTAACGAGGGACAAGGTCGGCGAAGTGGCCGGACCGGAGTAGGTTTCGTAGATGGATTCGGCGCGGCGGGCGCTCGAGTAGCTCAGATCGGCAATCGCATGCCAATCGCCGACCCTCTTGTCGATATTCCACCCGGCCGATTTCAACGCATCGTCGCGCCGGTTGAAGTCGTTGCGAATGACCACGTTGGGGACGAAGCCGGAGGTCACCGACGTGACGACCGACTGGCCACCGACGTCCGTGGTGCCGACATTGCTGAACGTACTGCTTGGCGCGCCCCAACCGTCGCCGATACTTCCCATTAAGCCGCGCATGACCTCGACTTGCTTGAACTTCGAGTAATACAGATCCAGGGTGCTGTGCAGATCGCTGTTCGGCCGGTACTCGAGAGAGGCCATGAGACCATCGCGTTTGTCGTTGCGCGAAAGGGCCTCGGTCTGGAAGCCGGACAGGTAATAAGCGTCGCCCGGGCTCGTACCGGAAACGGGACGGCAGCCCCAATCGGTCTGGTGCGCGATACAGTTACTATCCGTCTGCCAGCCCCATGTCTGGTACTCGTGCTGCTGCCCCGGCGCGTCCAGGTGTGCATAACCGATGGCGAGACCGATGGTCCGGTCCGCGAACTGGTCGATATACGAAAGGCTATAGCGCTTGCCATTCGCCGACGTTCCTCCGTAACCATGATTTTGATCACCGAGGGAATTATGTTCACCACGGACGTTCACAACGACATTGCGCTGACGGAACGCCAGCGGCCGCACCGTGTCCAGATCCACCGTACCCGACAAACCCTGTCCAAGCAAGGCCGCGTCCGGCGTCTTGTAGACGACGACTGCCGACACCAACTCGGCGGGATACTGGTCGAATTCCACGCCGCGATTGGTGCCGACCGATGCCTGCTCGCGACCGTTCAGAACGGTACCCGCGAAATCCGGAGCGAGGCCGCGAATGGCGATGACTTGTGCACGGCCGTTGACTTGTTGCGCCGCCAGGCCCGGCATACGTGCCATGGCTTCAGCGATACTGACATCCGGAAGTTTGCCGATGTCTTCCGACGTGATCGCTTCAATGATCGAGTCAGAGTTCTTCTTTTTATTGATCGAGCCTTCGATACCGGCACGAATGCCCGTCACGACCACGGACTGCACCTCCGGTGCGCCCTGCGATTGACCTGAGCTCGTATTGTCCGCCTGTTGCGCCAGCGCTGGGGCTTGGGCCAGGGTCAGGGTTCCGCCGAGCAGACCTGCGCACACCGCTGCAATCGGCCGCAAGCGAAAGCAAGCGGGCCCAGCGGATTTCTTGTTTGTTTGATACATCTCGGCGCGTTTGGACAAACGGCCCTCAGTGGTAGGCATACCCTGTCTCCTTCGGTATTGATATTAATGTTGCGGCAGATGACCAGAATCGCGGCGTTCAGGCCGACCGTTCGTCCGGTCGGCAAATCGCTTGCGGCACCGGACATCTGCATTCCGGCACCGTGTTCACGTTTTACAACACGAAATTGGAATCGATTCCAATTTCTTTTGAGATTAACTGCTTTCGATCCATCGAGATAACGATTATCAAAGCAGCGTGCCAAATATTCGAAAAGCAACTGGCTGGAGCGATCGGTCCCGTCGTTGCCCTCTCCGCCTTGCCATCGGGGGCGACGGCAAATGGAATGCATTCCACTTTTGATCGAATGCATAGGACGGTCTCACGTCATGCAACCTGAGACTGCCCTTTCATCTCAGTTTCCGGATGCATCCCAACCGTCACGAAAATCGAAAGAATCGAAATATCACCTGGGATCGCCTGTGCGAAGCGGTCGATCCGAATGTGATTGGAATCGATTCCAATCTTAGTAAGCAGTATAGATACACATTCTGCTCAATGTCAATACCAGCGATGCTGCCTGTCGTTTTCTAGAGAATTCACCCACGCCAGTTCGGCGGTTAAGCCTCTGCCGGCCCAAGATCCGGCGCTTTTGCCAGCGAATCGCGATACGTCATGCTGATCGGGAATCGCCGTTCGACCGGCCGCCTCAACTGATAACAATGGTTGAGCAACGCGTTGACCGCGCTAATGACGACTTCGCGCCAGGGAATATGTACGGTCGTCAGCGGCGGCGCCAAGAACTCCGCGAGCGGCGTGTCGTCGTAACCGACGACCGAGACGTCGCGCGGCACCGCGATACCCGATACATGGAAATGCGATATCGCGCCGGCCGCCATTTCATCGTTGGCACAAAAAAGCGCGGTAAACTTGTATCCGGACGCCAGCAGCTCCCTCGCCCCATCCAGGCCGCCCTCGATCGCGAAGTCGCGCTCAGTCATCCATATGCCCGACACGTCGATGCCATTCGCCGCCAACTCCGAAAGAAATCCGTCGACGCGCTCGACGTTGTCGGGAGAAGTCGACGGGCCTTTGATAATGGCGATCCGACGATGGCCATGCTCCAGGAACGCACGCGCCGCGAGTACGCCCCCGTGCCGGTGGTCAATTGCAAAACACTGATCGGGGATGCCGTTCAAATGTTGATTCATGACGACCATGCGCGACTCTTTCTTGACGAACGCCAGGATATCCTCGTCGGAGAGCGCACCGGTCATCACGATGATGCCGTCGCAGCCGCGCGCCAACAGGAATTCGATGCCGTCAATTGCCTGGCGTCGCCCATCGCCAGCCCCTGAGCCGAACGCAACGACCGTGTTCAGGCCGACCTCCCGCAACACCATGTCGATCGCTGAAAGGATGGGCGCGAAAAACGTCCCCTTCAACGCCGGAATGTAGACACCGATCATCTTCGACGATCCGGACAGCAGTGATCGTGCCGCATGCGACGGACGATAATCCAATTGTTCGATCGCCTTCTTGACGCGTTCGAGCGTCGCCGGCGACACCGAACCTTTCCCGCTAACGACACGCGACGCTGTTGCCGCACCAACGTTCGCGAGTCGGGCAACATCCTTGATCGTGGCCACGATTCCCTCGAAATTAACTAACTAATCCGGAATACCAGGCCGGATTCGCCGCCGGAGCGGCACAGTGGTTGCGAATGAATTCCGCATGCGTGGGCATGACATCCACGCATTTCCGGATGACTGCCTGAATGTCGGTGACGAATTTGCGGACCTCATCGTTCGAGCGCTGATCGACCAGCGGATGATAGCTGCGCGGCCGGAGCCCTTGGCCATGCATCACCTGCACCCAGCTGACGTCGGTAAACAATTCCTCGCTCGCGCGCACGATTCGGCCGTGACTTTGAAACAGGTCAATCTTGTCCCGCAATGTTACCGGAATCGCCATGTCGCGGCAATAAGCCCAGAACGCTGAATCCGTCCGCTCATTCAACTTGTAATGCAGGATAAGGAAGTCGCGGATGTTCTCGTATTCAAAATCGACCTGAGCGTTGAAAGCATCGATATCGGAACTATCGAACGTTTTATCCGGGAAGAATTCGACCAGGCGAGCGATTGCCGTCTGGATCAGGTGAATACTGGTAGACTCGAGCGGCTCGAGAAAACCGCCCGACAATCCGATTGCTACGCAATTCTTATTCCATCCCTTTTTCCGCTTTCCTGTGGTAAAGCGAATATGGCGCGGCGCGGCGAGCGGCTTGCCGTCGAGATTGCGCATCAGAATCTCTTCGGCCGTCCCGGGATCCATGAAATCGCTCGAAAAGACGTGGCCGTTTCCGATCCGATGTTGCAAGGGAATGCGCCATTGCCAACCAGCCGCACGCGCGGTTGACCGCGTGTATGGCAACAATGGATCGACCGACTCGCAGGGCACGGCAATCGCGTGATTGCACGGCAACCATTGGCTCCAGTCCTCGAAGCCCGTGTGCAAAGCCTTTTCGATCAACAGTCCCGCCATACCGGAACAATCCACGAACAAATCCCCGGCGATTTGCTCGCCATTCTCCATGACGACAGCTTCAATGAAGCCGTCCTCGGCACGCAGGCGCGTATCGACGATCTTTCCTTCGATACGGACAACGCCGCGTGCTTCGCTAAAGCGGCGCAGATATCGGGCATACAAGCCGGCGTCGAAATGGAAAGCGTAGCCGATGTCCGCCACCGGCGAGTCTGGAACGCTCTGGACGTCGCGCATGAACTTGGCATGGCGCGGCGCCAGCGTATTGATCGAGAATTCGCCGAGATCGGGCGCCTCGCCAGCCTGATGCAACTTCAGCCAATATTGATAAAATTTGAGTAGACCGAGATCTCGCCCGATCTTGCCGAAGCCATGAACATATGACTCCCCGATATTTTTCCAGTCGACGAATTCGATTCCGAGCTTGAACGTGCCTTGCGTGTTGCGGACGAAATCATCCTCATCGATGCCGAGCGCATCATTGTAATTGCGAATATTCGGGATGGTGGCCTCACCGACGCCGATCGTCGATATTTCGTCGGATTCGATCAGGCGCAGACGATATCCCTCTGGCAGCAGGCGCGACAAGGCGGCCGCCGTCATCCAACCGGCCGTACCGCCGCCGACAATCACGACATCGCGCACGCGATTAGCGTTCATGTGCATCCTTTCGATCCGCTACAACGATTGCTTTCTGACGCGATTGACTGGTGAAGCACGGCCGTCTCCATCCGGAAGCTCTCCCATGTTTCAATCGCAAGGGCATGACGACATGAAGAACCGACGGTGACCATCAAGAGGATGGAACGAACCACATGGCCCGCGTCGAGGCTCCGTTTCAGCCGCACCCAGTGCGCGCATCATTCAAAACGCACATTGTAAGCGGAAAATTGGAATCGTTCTCAATTTTTTATGCAAAATGTGAGCAGCGCCTTTTTTGTGTCAATTTTTCACTCTCGGAGCGGCCGCGGCCACATTCCGACCATCAGAGGCGCAGCCAGAGCCGTACCGTTAAGGGTCGGAGGACACATCCCGACCCGGATGCAATATGACACGGGGCGACGAGACGGCACGACCGGGTACGGGGGCATGCGTCAAAGAATCCTGAAGTCGTCGAGGTTGCGGCCGTTCGCCAGCGCCTCACCGACCCACTTCGGCTGCCGACCGCGGCCAGTCCAGGTTTGCTGGCTGTCAGCGGGATTACGATAACGCGGCTGAACCGCGCCTGGCTTACCACCCTTTGCTTTCTTCCGGGTAGTGCCGAGCAGCTCTTCCACCGACAGACCCAAGTCCTGCGCCATCGAAAGGATTTGGTCGCGCGCCTTTCCCAGCTCCTGCTGGTGACGCACGGTGATTTCATTTTCGACATCGGACCCCAGTCTCCTGAGTTCGTTCAGGCCGTAGGCCGACAGATCGAACTTTGCCATTTTCAATTCCCTTTCAATATGAATCACAAGCTTGCGTGCAATGTGAATTTTACTCTCTGCTCTCGCGCCGGACACCGCCATCTTGGTCCGAGGCATCATCCGTGCGGGGACTGCCGGCTCATCCACAACATCACGGGCGCGACCCGCTCCGGGTCGTCGAACGAATTGCTGCACGAAACAGCGGAAACGTTTTCCAGTTGACTTGACAAAATCCCGTAGTTACAATCGATCACAATATTGGGAACGATTCCAATTTAGAACAATACGATCGATGAAGTTGCACGCAAGGAGACAGCATGTCCGCGACAACCTGGCCCATCGCGATCGCCTTCGCACAGGCGGTCCTTGTCGCTGCCGCTCAGTCCCGCGTCGCCACTAGCCAAGATCGAGTTATTCCTCAGCCGCGGCAGGATCGTTCGCGAGGGGGAAAATTGGTCGCCGAAGTATGCTGGCTGCAAGTCATGCACGGTCAAAGCCTGCTGGCCTTGGGCCACCATCCGCCCGTCAGTACGAGCGGGAAGAGATACGGCGATTCGTCGCCGATGTCGCGGCGGTCATCCACATATGCGCGGAGGTCACGGCGTCCCACGCCCATTTCATCGGCCGGCATTGCGCCGTTATGTCTGGCGCATCGGCCGGAAAGGCCGCTTAAATGAATATCGTGACTGCCATGTTCCACCGCACAGTGGCCATGACATGCGCCCCAATCAGCGTATGGATCACCACAGACGACCGGGTTGAGTTGCTCGAATGGGCGTCCGACGTCGATTGGGCCACCTCGGATGTCTCGATCGGCGCGAAGTCGCTGATACGGATCGAGCCCGACCTGCACTTCCAAGAAATGTTCGGCTTTGGCGCCGCGCTGACTGATGCTTCTGCGCGGGCACCGCGCAAGCAAATGTCCAAGGAGCAGCGCGCTGCTCCCCTCCAACAGATGTTCTGCGCGTCGAGGCTAGCGCCAGATCTGTAATTTTCATATTCACAACCGAATCACGATGTAAATATGCTTTTGACGAACAAAATTGGAATGCATTCCAATCATTGAAATTTTGATTTACCGCCAGACGAATATTGTATTTAGCCTCACGCATTCTGAGCTGCACATGTTGCATTGAGAAAAAACACTAACATTAGTGTCGCTGATTGCGGCATTGGTGCATAGCAACCGTCGGATTCATCGTTTCCATCTTTACTTACGATGACGTGCCGTTCGGAAAAATGGACCTTATCAAAAAATATTGGAGACGATTCATGAAATTAAATCACAAGAAAGCGCCAAGTTTCCCTACAGCTATTTGGATGATGGGTGCAGCCATGTTTTGGGGATCATCATCTTCCTTCGCTGCAAATGAAACGGTCAACGTTTGGTTGACCAATCCATCGAGCAACACGTATCTGGCACAACAAGCCAACATCGATTTTTCTCCGGATTCAGGCAATTCGTACAACCCTTTGACTATCTCAGTAGACGAAAGCCGAAAATACCAACAAATTGTAGGATTCGGAGCCGCCCTTTCCGATTCTTCAGCTTATGTCATTAATCGGTACTTATCCTCATCGGCAAAAACCGCCCTGTTCAATAATCTGTTCAGCACGACGCAAGGAATCGGCTTAAGCTTCATGAGATTGCCGATGGGGGCAACTGACTTGTCAGCATCCGGAAATTATTCTTACGATGACATGCCGGCGGGTCAAACAGACCCGAATCTGGCCAACTTTTCCATCGCACACGACACCTCGTACATCATTCCCGAATTGCAGCAAATGTTAGGTATCAACCCTAACATCAAGATTGTCGCCACACCTTGGAGCCCGCCCGCCTGGATGAAGACCAGCGGCAGCATGATTGGCGGATCCCTTATCCCATCCTATTATCGAGCGTATTCCAACTATTTCACGAAGTTTATTCAATCCTACCAGAACTACGGCATCCCCATTCAATATCTGGCAGTACAGAATGAACCTCTTTTTTCGCCATCCGGATATCCCGGGATGATTTTGCCGGCCACGTCCAGCGCCCCTACTACAACAGCGAGCGAGGCATATTTCATCGGCAATTATCTTGGGCCGACATTAGCGGCGAATAACGTCAATACGCAGATTCTCGGGTATGACCACAACTGGGATCAGCCCAACTATCCGCAGGCATTATACGCAGACTCGACCGCTTCGCCTTATATTTCGGGAACAGCATGGCATTGCTATGGCGGAGTGGTTTCCGCACAAACCGACTTGCATAACCAATATCCGAACAAGGATCAGTTCATCACCGAATGTTCTGGTGGAACGTGGCAAGCGAACAACACGGAGATTATGCACGGTGAACTCGATACTCTGATCATTAACGGTCTGAGAAACTGGGCCCGCGGCGTCAACTTCTGGAACCTGGCGCTCGACACGAATAATGGACCGACCAATGGAGGCTGCACAACCTGTCGTGGGGTTGTGACAGTGAATCAAAATACCGGCGCCGTCACCTACAATTTGGATTACTACATTCTCGGCCAGGCCAGCAAGTTTGTGAAGCAAGGCGCATACCGCATTGGATCCAACTCTTTCGGCAACGGCAGCATCGAAAATGTAGCACTGCAAAATCCGGACGGCTCCAAGGTGCTAATTGCGTACAATTCGAGCGGCGCGAGCCTTACCTTCAAAGTCATGTGGGGCGCTGAGTCGTTCAGTTACACATTGCCTGCAAATGCAGGAGTGACGTTTACTTGGCCTGGCACCCCCTCCTCAGGACTTGTTCTCGGCGCCGTCGACCTCCCGCAAGCCGTACCCGGTGATACGGTACAACTGGCCGGATCCGGCTTTGGAGCGAGCCAAGGTACGTCGAAAGTCTACTTTGGCTCCGTTGCGGCAGCGGTCACCGATTGGTCCAATGGACTCATCACCGTATCAGTGCCAAGTGGCATTACTGGCACAGTCAATGTAACAGTGAACGTAAATGGCCAAACAAGCAATTCCGCTCCATTCGCAACCGAGCACGCGTTACCGAGAACGAGTTGGGTCGCTACCGCTTCTTCATCAAGTTCGACCGATGTGCCCGCAAATACCCTTGACGGGAATATCAACACTCGCTGGAGTTCTGGAGCCGCACAAAAAAACGGACAATCGTTCATTGTTAATATGGGCTCTGTACAGACGGTCAACGAAATCAGTATGGATTCGGGACCAAGCACGGGAGACTATGCCAAGAGCTATACCATTTATGTTTCCCAAAACGGGAAATCCTGGACGAACGTCGCCTCCGGATCTGCAATTAGTTCTCCTGAGATTGTAACCTTCCCAACTCAAAATTCCCAATACATCAAAGTGATGCAAACCGGAAGCACAGGCGACTGGTGGTCTATCGCGGAATTTAACGCGTACTCAGATTAACCGAATGCACCCGACCAGTGGCGCCAGCTATCAGCGGCCACACCGTCCAAACTTGCACCGGCGAGCCATCGAGTCCGCCTGATCGAATCCGACGTGACTGGCACGACCGGTGTCGGCGAAGAGCCCGCATCCTGGACCGGGATCTTTATCGAACAGCCGCGCCCGACCGGCTTACCGCGGCCTTCCGCCAAAGCTGCAACAGTTCGCTCGTTCTTCTGATGTCGAATCAGACCAACGAGACCCCTAGCGTTCGCGGGTTCCGTCCGCGGCCGCATTTTTTCTTATGAAATATCGCCGCAATCGGTGGCGACCTTTTAACTGAATTGATAAGGACAATCACAATGCGAATCAACAGTCGCCCCGCGACAATCATTCATCGCGTACTTGCGCTAACCGCTCTAGTGGCCTTGCTGAGTGGCTGTGGCGGTGGTGGTGGTGGCTCGAGCGTTGCCGCTGCGGCACCGCCCGGCTCCCCCACCCCGACGCCCACCCCGACGCCCACCTCTGACGCCCAGACAATGCTGAAAACCGACGGCACCCAGTGGGTGGATGCCAACGGCAAGCAGATGTTGCTAAAGGGCACGAACCTCGGCAACTGGCTGGTGCAGGAGTTTTGGATGATGGGCCAGGGCGGCAACGGCGTGACCGACCAGTGCACGCTGGAGGCCAAGCTGACCGAGCGCTTCGGATACCAGGAGAAGGAGCGCCTCATCAAGCTCTACCGCGACAGCTGGATCACCGAGCGCGACTGGGATCAGATGAAGGCCTTCGGCCTCAACCTCGTGCGCCTGCCCATCCTGTGGAGCGTCATCGAAGACGAGAAGAACCCCAAGACCCTGCGTGCCGATGCCTGGACTTACCTGGACTGGGCCATTGCCCAGGCCAAGAAGCGCGGCATGTACGTCGTCCTCGACCTGCACGGCGCCGTGGGCGGCCAGACGTTATATAACCCCACCGGCTGCGCCGGTCAGAACAAGTATTGGACGGATACGGTTGCCCAGGACCGCACCCGCTGGCTGTGGCAGCAAATTGCCAGCAGGTACAAGGACGAGCCCGCCGTGGCCGCCTACGACCTGCTCAACGAGCCCTGGGGCTCCACCGCGGCCGACATGGTCACCCGCGTGCAAGAGCTTTACCAGACCGTCCGCGGGGTGGACACCAAGCACATCGTGCTGTTCCCCAGCTATTCCGACGGCAGCATCGATGCCTACGGCAACCCGACCGCCAAGGGCTTCACCAACGTCGCCTTCGAGATCCACCCCTATCCGGGATTGTTTGGCGACCGCCCCGGCGACACGCCCTACATGATCCACCGCGACTGGCTGCGCTGCGGCCAAACCGGCACCACCGGCGTGTGCGCCTACAACAAGCAGGTGAGCGACCTCAAGATTCCTCTGTTCGTGGGCGAATTCCAGCCCTGGCAGGGCGCCGGCCTGGACCTGGGCGGCCAGATCGCCCGTGCCAGCTACGACACCTATGCCAGCTACGGCTGGGCGGCCACCTCGTGGGCCTACAAGCTCGTCAGCGCGCGGGGCGGCTCGGGCAAGGGCACGTGGGGCATGGTCACCAACGCGGAGAACGACAACCTCGACACTGGGGCCCGCCTGGTCGCGAAGGCAAGCACGTGGGACTGCGCCGGCTGGGACTCCAGCTTCGCCAACGCCTGCGCCGTCAAGGCGGCCACCTTCAAGGTTGGCGGCACCGGCCCAAAGACCTACTACTTCGTCATTAAAAGCGGCGCCAACAGCGACAGCAACCCCGACGTCACTTTCGACAAGATCAGCATCGTCGACACAGCCACCAACGCCGAGCTCATCACCAACGGCAACTTCGGCTCCGACACCGGCTGGACGACCCTCGCCATCAGCGGCAACCTGAACCTCGACTTCAACTACGCCAGCGCCGGCAAGACCCCCACCGGCAGCGACGGCAGCGTGCTGCGTATGACGCGCCCGAACGGCGTCATCGGCGCAATCAACGGCGGCGTCTACCAGGCCATCACCCTCCAGGGCGGCAAGACCTACACGCTCAGTGGCGTGTTCAAGGACAACGGCAGCGCCAACACCTGGGCCGAGATGTATCTCGCCGACAAGGCTCCCGTGGCCGGTCAAGACATCGTCGACACGACCGGCATGGTCGACTTCACCACCGCCTCCGAGGTCGCCATCGAGAATCTATTCAAGGGCTATGCCACCCAGGCCTACGAAGTCCACTCGGGCCTCGCCCAGTGGCTGGTGAGTACCACCGCGCCCGAAGTCTTCCAGTTGCCGGCGGTGCCGACCGGCCTCAAGCTCGTCGAGGGCGCCAGCGGCAATGCGCTGACCTGGACGGCCAGCACCGACGCCAAGGTCACGGGCTACAAGGTCTACCGTGCCAGCGGCGCCGCGGGCAACTACACGCTGCTTGCCGACAAGGTCGCCACCGCCAGCTACAACGACACCACGGCCGTGCCGGGCACCACCTACTTCTACGTGGTCTCCGCCGTCACCGCAGTAAACGAGAGCTACTACAGCGACTCGGCCGCCACTACGTTCAAGTACGTGCCGGTGCCCGGTCTCATCGAGGCCGAAACCCTCACCGCCATGAGCGGCGTGCAGCTCGAAGCCTGCTCCGACGCCGGTGGCGGACAGGACGTCGGCTATTTCGATCCCGACGACTACATCGAGTTCAAGGTCAACGTCGCCACCGCCGGCAACTTCACCATCGACTACCGCCTGGCGAGCGCCAACGGCAGCACCGGCTTCGAAGTCTGGCTGGACGGCGCGAAGGCCCTTGACGTGATGGCCGTGCCCAATACCGGCGGCTGGCAGACCTGGGTCACCCGAACCAGCGCGCCCTTCGTCATGACGGCCGGCAATCACACCATCCGCTTCAAGTCCATCGGCAAGGACTGGAACCTGAACTGGTTCAAAGTGAACGCGCGATAGCCAATTCGCCCCGTCGTCCGGCCAGTCGACCCGGCGCCTCTGACAATAGGGGCGACCGATCTCGCGACGAAGCAAGGCTCAAGAGGCCTTATGGGCGTCAAGGGAGTTGGCAGTGTCGAGCTCGACCTTGGCGACTTTCCACGGCGCCTGAAGGCCCATTGCGGCGGTGAACAGGGACTCGACGTGAAGGGACATGGGGAGGCTTCTAAGAGCGTATCCCAGTAGAGCTCATCCAGAGGGACATCTGACGCATTTTTGAGTCTAAGCCCATGATCAGGAGAACTATCATGGGCATGCTGAAGCAAGACGATGGCTGGCGTTTGCCAGATGAG
>NZ_JADKYX010000019.1 GCF_016093545.1 Massilia rhizosphaerae
GCCGGCGGCCCGACCCGCAGCGCCATCGCGTTCGCGCAGGAAGCCGAACGCCTCGGCGCCAAGGGCGTGCTGCTGCTGCCGCACTACCTGACCGAAGCGAGCCAGGACGGCCTCGTCGCCCACGTGGAACAGGTCTGCAAATCGGTGAAGATCGGCGTCGTCGTGTACAACCGCGCCCAGTGCCGGCTCACGCCCGACTCGCTGGCCAAATTGGCGGACCGCTGCCCCAACCTGATCGGCTTCAAGGACGGCATCGGCGACATCGAACTGATGGTCTCGATCTGGCGCCGCATGGGCGACCGCTTCAGCTACCTGGGCGGCCTGCCGACGGCGGAAGTGTATGCGGCCGCGTACAAGGCGCTGGGCGTGCCGGTATACTCGTCGGCCGTGTTCAACTTCGTGCCGAAGCTGGCGATGGACTTCTACCGCGCCGTCGCCAGGGACGACCAGGCGACGACGAACCGCCTGCTGGACGAGTTCTTCCTGCCGTACCTGGCGATCCGCAACCGCAAGGCCGGCTACGCAGTGTCCATCATCAAGGCCGGCGCCCGCCTCGTGGGCCGCGACGCCGGTCCGGTGCGCGCGCCGCTGACGGACCTGACGGAAGAAGAGCACGCGATGCTGGACAAGCTGATCAAGGCGCAAGGCGCCCAATAACCACCGACACGCAAAGGAAGACCCCATGACCATCCAAGGTGAAATGATCATCGGCCGCCGCATCGTGCGCGGCGGCGCCGGCACCGTGCGCGCCTTCAACCCGGCCACCCGTGCGCAGATGGAGCCCGAATTCGGCCTCGCGACGGAGCAGGACGTCACGGCCGCGTGCGAGCTCGCCGAGCAGGCGTTCGACGCCTACCGCAGCGTCCCGCTCGAGCAGCGCGCCCGCTTCCTGGAAACCATCGCCGACCGCATCATGGACATCGGCCCGGCGCTTATCGAACGCGCCACGGCCGAATCGGGCCTGCCGACGGCGCGCCTGGAAGGCGAACGGGGACGCACGTGCAACCAGCTGCGCCTGTTCGCCAAGGTCGTGCGCGACGGGCACTTCCTGGAAGCGACGCTGGATTCCGCCCTGCCGCAGCGCACGCCGCCCCGCTCGGACCTGCGCATGCGCAAGATCGGCCTGGGCCCGGTCGCCGTGTTCGGCGCCTCCAACTTCCCGCTCGCGTTCTCCGTTGCCGGCGGCGACACCGCGTCCGCGCTGGCGGCCGGTTGCCCCGTCGTCGTGAAGGCGCACAGCGCCCACCTGGGCACGTCGGAACTGGTCGGCAAGGCCGTGCTCCAGGCGGCCGAGGATTGCGGCATGCCGGACGGCGTGTTCTCGATGCTGATCGGCGAAGGCCGCGTGGCCGGCCAGGCGCTGGCCGCGCATCCGGCCATCAAGGCGGTGGGCTTCACCGGCTCGCGCCAGGGCGGCCTCGCGCTCGTGCGCACGGCGAACGCGCGCCACGAACCGATCCCCGTGTATGCCGAAATGAGCAGCATCAATCCGGTGTTCCTGCTGCCGGGGGCGCTGGCGGCCGGCGGCGCCAAGCTGGCGCAGGGCTTCGTCGATTCGCTCACGCTGGGCGTCGGCCAGTTCTGCACGAACCCGGGCCTCGTCATCGGCCTCGCCGGCCCCGACCTCGACGCGTTCGCCGCCGCCGCGACCGACGCCCTGGGCGCCAAGGGCGCTGGCACGATGCTCACGGCCGGCATCCACCAGGCCTATGTCGACGCGGTCGGCCGCCGCTCCGGCATCGATGGCGTCAAACTGCTTGCGCAAGGCGGCGCGGAAGGCACGGGCTGCGCCGCGCAGGCCGCGCTGTACGCCTGCGACGCCGCCACCTACCTCGCGACCCCGGCGCTGGACGAAGAGATCTTCGGACCGGCATCGCTCGTGATCGCATGCCGCGACGAAGCGGAGATGCTGGCCGTCGCGCGCCGCCTGGAAGGCCAGCTGACGGCCACCGTGCACGCCACGCCGGCCGACCGCGCGCTGGCCGCCGGCCTGCTGCCGACGCTGGAGCGCAAGGCGGGCCGCGTGCTGTTCAACGGCTTCCCGACCGGCGTCGAGGTGTCGCACGCGATGGTGCACGGCGGCCCGTTCCCGGCCACGTCGGACAGCCGTTCCACGTCCGTCGGCGCCACGGCGATCGAACGCTTCCTGCGCCCCGTGTGCTACCAGGACGTGCCGGCCGACCTGCTGCCGGCCGAGCTGCGCGACGACAATCCGCTGCACCTGGCGCGCATGGTCGACGGCAGCCTGCAGGGCGCGCAATAATCATCGCGTAGACATCCGGCCGGGGGAGACACCGGCCACGCACAGTCGGCACACACTCGATAGAAGGCCTGACCATGACTCAAACTCGCACGAGCGCCGCCGCGGCCAACGCCGGCGGCAACTTCCGGTGGACGATCTGCGCCCTGCTGTTCTTCGCCACCACCGTCAACTACCTGGACCGCCAGGTCCTCAGTCTTCTCGCACCGTCGCTGTCGAAGGAATTCGGCTGGTCGAACACGGACTACGCCAACATCGCCGCCGCATTCCAGTTCATGTACGCGATCGCCCTGCTGTTCGCGGGCCGCATCGTCGACCGCCTCGGCACCAAGACCGCGTACACGCTCGCCATCGTCGTCTGGTCCGCCGGCGCCGTCGCCCACGCCTATTCGATCGAGCTGGGCGCGGGCTTGAAATCCATGCTGGGACTCGCGGTGCCGGCCTCCGTCGTCGGCTTCGTCATCGCGCGCACCATCCTCGCGATCGGCGAAGCGGGCAACTTCCCCGCCGCGATCCGCGCGACGGCCGAGTATTTTCCCAAGTCGGAGCGCTCGTTCGCGACGGGCATCTTCAATTCCGGCGCCAACATCGGCGCGATCCTGGCGCCGCTGACGGTGCCGATCCTCGCCGCGATCTGGGGCTGGCAGGCCGCGTTCATCTGGATCGGCGGGATCGGCTTCCTGTGGGTCGTGTTCTGGGTCTTCCTGTTCGACGAACCGGCGCGCCAGCGCCGCTTGTCGCGCGCGGAACTCGACTATATCCGCAGCGACGACGCCGCCGCCGACAAGCCGACCTGCGCGGTCGCCGCGACGGGCCCCGCGCCCGGCTGGCTGACCCTGCTCGGCCTGCGCCAGACCTGGGCGTTCATCGTCGGTAAATTCATGACCGACGGCGTGTGGTGGTTCTTCCTGTTCTGGCTGCCGAAATACCTGACCGACAAATACGGCGTGGCGACGTCCGACCTCGTGCTGCCGCTGGCCGTCCTGTACAGCATGACGATGGTGGGCAGCATCGGCGGCGGCGCGCTGCCGTCGCGCTACATGCGGCGCGGCGAGGCCCCCTACGACAGCCGCATGAAGGCGATGCTCCTGATCGCCTTCTTCCCGCTCGTCGTGCTGCTGGCGCAGCCGCTGGGCCATCTCGGCTACTGGGTGCCCGTCCTGCTGATCGGCGTGGGCGCCTCCGCCCACCAGGCATGGTCGTGCAATCTGCTGACGATCACGTCGGACCTGTTCCCCCGCCATTGCGTGGCGTCCGTCGTCGGCATCGGCGGCCTGGCGGGCGGCATCGGCGGCGTGCTGGTCACGAAGGCCGGCGGCATGCTGTTCGACTACTACGGCGCCCAGGGCCAGATCCAGACGGGCTACATGATCATGTTCGCGTTCTGCGCACTGGCGTACCTGCTGGCCTGGGCCATCATGAAGCTGCTGGTGCCGGCCCAGGGCACGGCCCGCCTGCCGGAGGAGCTGGCGCATGCTTGACGCCAACGTGGAACGCGTCGCCGGCGTCACCTGCGCCGTGGGCGAGAGCCCGGTCTGGCACGCGCAGGAACAGGCCTGGTACTGGGTCGACATCCCGGCGCGCCGCATCTGGCGGCTGGATTACGCGACCGGCGCGACGCGCCACTGGACGGCGGCCGAGATGGTCGCGTGCATCGCGCCGCGCGCGCGCGGGGGGCTCGTCGCCGGCATGGTAAGCGGCATCTTCGCCGTCGACCTGCTTGACGACGGCACCGTGCGCGCCGAACGCCTCGGCGCGCCGCCCGAGCTGGCGCCCGGCATGCGCTTCAACGACGGCCGCACCGACCGCCAGGGCCGCTTCTGGAGCGGCACGATGTGGATGGACATGGCCGCCGCGCTGCCGATCGGGCGGCTGTACCGCTACGACGGCGGCGGGCTGTCGGCGCCGCTCGTGTCGGGCCTCGTCACGCAGAACGGCCTCGCGTGGTCGCCGGACGGGCGCACGATGTACCTGTCCGATTCGCACCCGACGCGGCGGCGCGTGTGGGCGTTCGACTACGACGTCGACGCGGGCGTGCCGTACAACCGCCGGCTGTTCGTGGACATGGCCGCGTACACGGGCCGGCCGGACGGCGCGACGATGGATGCCGACGGCTGCTACTGGGTCGCCGGGAACGACGGTGCCAGCCTGCTCCGGTTCGCGCCGAGCGGGAAGCTGGACCGGGAGCTCGCGCTGCCGGTGGCCAAGCCGTCGATGCCCTGCTTCGGCGGGCCCGATCTCGATACCTTGCTTGTCACGTCGATCGTGCAGGCGGGCCGCGAGGACGATGCGCTGGCGGGTGCGGTGCTGTTCGTGCGGCCGGGGGTGCGGGGGGTGGTGGACGTTGCTTGTGGCTGGTGAGTGCCGGTGGGTGCTGGTGGGCGCGGGGCGCCCACCCTACGTTTTTCGGCGGCCGACGCTTGTCGGTTAGTTGCAAATTACAGGAAAACTGACTGTGCGGCAACACGGTCCGGGCCGATGCGGTATCGTGTCGGCATGAACGACAGCATCCATTTCTACGAACCGCGCGCCGGCCACGGCCTGCCGCACGATCCCTTCAACGCCATCGTCGGGCCCCGCCCCATCGGCTGGATCTCGACCAGGAGCCGGGCCGGCGTCCCGAACCTCGCGCCGTACAGCTTCTTCAACGCCTTCAACTACACGCCGCCCATCGTCGGTTTCGCCAGCATCGGGTACAAGGACACCGTCCGCAATGCCGAGGAAACGGGAGAGTTCTGCTGGAACCTGGCCACGCGCGCCCTCGCCGAGCGCATGAACGCCACGTGCGCGGCCGTGCCGCCCGACGTCGACGAGTTCGCGCTGGCCGCCCTCACGCCCGTCCCGTCGCGGCTCGTCGCCGTGCCGCGCGTGGGGGAAGCGCCCGTCTCGTTCGAGTGCAAGGTCACCCAGGTCGTGCGCCTGCACGGCGCGGACGGGCAGCCGGCGCCGAGCTGGCTCGTGCTGGGCGAAGTCGTGGGCGTGCACATCGAGCGCGCCCTGCTCCGGGACGGCGTCTACGACACGGCGCACGCGGGCCACATCCTGCGCGGCGGCGGGCCGGCCGATTATTTCGACGTCGGGCCGGACCAGCTCTTCCGCATGTCGAGGCCTGCGTAACATCCGCAATTTGTGGCGAGGTAGGCAACCTCGGCCGCGATCACGTATGATCGCGTATCGCCGTCGACCACGGCGCCCCCGTCCGCGCCTGCGCCAGGAGCGCGCGCACAGCCCCGGCCACCACGCCGCGCGGGCGACGGGCGGCGCATCGCATGGCGCCGCTGACCCGCAGCGGCGCGCGTCCCGGCCCACGTCGCCCGCACGGTCCCTGCCGCGCGCGGTGGCGGCAGCACAGAATTCACAACATCGTCCGCTCGAAGCGGCATAGGAGAAACCATGAGTACCGAAAGCAGCCTGAACGAGGCTAAAGACACCCAGTTGCGCGCCGACGCGCTCGAGTACCACCGCAGCCCCGTGCGCGGCAAGATCGAGGTCGTCGCCACGAAACCCCTGTCGAACCAGCGCGACCTGTCGCTCGCCTATTCGCCCGGCGTCGCCTACGCCTGCGAGGAAATCGCCGCCGATCCCGCCACCGCCGCCGACTACACCTCGCGCGGCAACCTCGTCGCCGTGATCTCGAACGGCACCGCGGTGCTCGGCCTGGGCAATATCGGCCCGCTGGCTTCCAAGCCCGTCATGGAAGGCAAAGGCTGCCTGTTCAAGAAATTCGCCGGCGTCGACGTGTTCGACCTGGAACTGGCCGAGAACGATCCGGACAAGCTGGTCGAGGCCATCGCCATGCTCGAGCCGACCGTCGGCGGCATCAACCTGGAAGACATCAAGGCGCCCGAGTGCTTCTACATCGAGAAGAAGCTGCGCGAGCGCATGAACATCCCCGTCTTCCACGACGACCAGCACGGCACCGCCATCATCTCGTCCGCCGCGCTGCTCAACGCTTTGAAGGTCGTCGGCAAGGACATCGGCTCGGTGAAACTGGTGGCGTCCGGCGCCGGCGCGGCGGCCATCGCCTGCCTCGACATGATGGTGAGCCTGGGCGTCAAGCGCGAGAACGTGTACGTGGCCGACTCGAAGGGCGTGATCTGGCAGGGCCGCGAAGCGAACATGGAAGCCAACAAGGCCAGGTACGCCCAGGCGACCGACGCCCGCAAGCTGGCCGATATCGTGAACGGCGCCGACGTGTTCCTCGGCTGCTCGACGGCGGGCGTGCTCACCGGCGACATGGTCAAGACGATGGCCGACCGCCCCGTCATCCTCGCCCTCGCGAACCCGGAGCCTGAGATCCGTCCGGAAGTGGCGAAGGCCGCCCGTCCGGACTGCATCGTCGCGACCGGCCGTTCGGACTATCCGAACCAGGTCAACAACGTGCTGTGCTTCCCGTACATCTTCCGCGGCGCGCTCGATTGCGGCGCCACCCGCATCACGGACGAGATGAAGCTCGCGTGCGTGAGCGCGATCGCCGACCTGGCCGAGGCGGAAGCGAACGACGCGGTGGCCGCCGCCTATGCCGGCCAGGACCTGAACTTCGGCCCCGACTACATCATCCCGAAACCGTTCGACCCGCGCCTGATGGGCGCCATCGCGCCGGCCGTCGCCAAGGCCGCGGAAGCGTCCGGCGTCGCGACGCGTCCGATCGCCGACATGGACGCCTACCGCGACAAGCTGGGCGAGATGATCTACCACACCGGCTTCTTCATGAAGCCCGTGTTCGCCAAGGCCAAGGCCGCGCCGAAGCGCGTCGCGTTCGCGGACGGCAGCGAGCCGCGCGTGCTGCGCGCCGTGCAGACCGTCGTCGACGAGGGCATCGCCAAGCCGGTGCTGATCGGCCGCGCGGCGGACGTCGAGAAGGCCGTCAAGGAGTCCGGCCTGCGCCTGAAGGCGGGCATCGACTACACGCTCGTCGAAGCGGAAGGCGACACCACCCTGCAGGGCGCGCGCCTGCTGAACGCGGGCCAGGTCGACTCGCTGATCTGCGGCATGCAGGGCCGCTACGACAGCCACCTCGCGGTCGTGAAGAACGAGATCGGCCTCGCGCCGGGCGCGGACGTGCTGGCCGCGATGAACGCGCTGGTGCTCGACCGGATGACCCTGTTCATCACCGACACCTACGTCAACGACAACCCGTCGGCGCAGGAACTGGCCGCGATCACGAAGCTCGCCGCGAAGGAGATGCGCCACTTCGGACTCGAGCCGAAGGCGGCGCTGGTGTCGCATTCGATCTTCGGTTCCTCGCAGCGCCCGTCCGCCCAGCGCATGCGCGACGCCCGCGCCCTGCTCGCGGACTCGGCGCCGGAGCTGCCGGTGCTGGGCGAAGTCCACGGCGACGCCGCGCTGTCGGAAGACATCCGCCGCGTGTATCGTCCGGACGGCGATTTCGCCGGCAGCGCCAACCTGCTCGTGATGCCGTCGCTGGATGCGGCCAACATCCTGTTCAACGTGCTGAAGGTCACGTCGGGCAAGGGCGTGACGGTCGGCCCGATCCTGCTGGGCGCCGCCAAGTCCGTGCACATCCTGAGCCCCAGCGCGACGGTGCGCCGCATCGTCAACATGACGGCGCTGGCGGTGGCAGAAGTGCGCTAGGCACGTCCGCTAAGCAGCCCGCCGGGCGCATCCGTTGCCCCGGCGGGCCGATTCTTTGCTAAGCTGTCGAGCTGAAACCGATTTCATTCAGCCCGACAGCCTATGCCCACTCCACGTAAAACCGTCCTCGCGCTGGCCCTGCCCTGCGCCCTCATGGCCGCCGCCCACGCGGCCGACATTCCCGTCCACACGCTCGCCAACGGCAGCGTGCACGCCACCGTCACCGACGCCATCGGCGGCCGCCTGCTGTCGTTCGCGCTGGCGGGCAGGTCCAACTTCCTCAAGGTCGACACCGCGGCCGGCGATCCGGGCGCGCCCATCGGCGCCACCACGGACAACGTCGGCTACCTGGGTCACGAGATCTGGATCGGGCCGCAGAAGGAATGGTGGTCGCACCAGGATGTGAACCCCGGGCGCGCCGGCGCATCGTGGCCGCCCGACCCGTGGCTGAGTCTCGCCCGCTACAAGATCGAGGACGCGCACCCCGACGCCGTCACGCTCGCCAGCCCGGCCAGCCCCGTGAACGGCCTGCAGCTCGTCAAGCGCTACAGCCTCGTGGCGGGCAAGCCGCACAGCCTGCGGCTGGACGTCGACGCGGCCAACACCCGCAAGAACCAGGTGGCATGGGACATCTGGTTCAACACGCGCGCCCATGCGGACACCCGCGTGTACGTGCCCGTCGCGCGCCGCGACGACGTGCGCCAGCAGGCCATCGAGCCCAAGCCGGACATGGTGCCGCTGACGTGGACCCTGGCCGACGGCCTGTTCTCTCTGGACGCCTACCCGGCCGGCAAGGGCCGGCCGCACCGCAACGGCAAGATGCTGCTGCAGCCGTCCGCCGGCTGGATGGCGGGATTCCACGGCGGCCAGGTCCTCGTGATCCAGTTCGCGCACCAGCCGCGCGCTGCCATCCATCCGGACCAGGGCCAGGTCGAGCTGTACAACGACTGGCAGCCGGACGCCCCGGACCAGGGGTTGATGGAGATGGAGGTGCACGCGCCGTACGTGAAGCTGGCGCCGGGTCGCCATATGCAGGCGTCCGAGCAATGGACGCTGCTGTCCTACGACGGACCGGACACCCGCCAGGCGCAGGTGGCGTTCCTGCGCGCGCATGCGCGCGAACTGGGTCTGGTCGGCATCTGACCCGGGCGGCCGACGGCGCACCAAAGAAAAATGCCGTCCAGGCGAACCTGGACGGCATGTCGTCATGCGGCGACGTTACGGCTTACGTCAGAAGCTGTAGCGGAGCTTGACCGTGTAGCGCGGGCCCGACACGAACCACGCGCGGCCCTTGAAGCCGACACCCTGCTGCATCAGCTGGCGCGCCTTGGAGTCGGTCAGGTTCTGCGCTTCCAGGCCCAGGGACAGGTCCGGCGTGAAGTTGTAGAAGACCGACGCGTCCAGCTGGCCGTAGCTGTCGGCCCACGTCGGCAAGGCCCACGCGACGTTGTGCTGGCCGACGGTCGGGCTGTCCGGATTGGTATCGGTGCCGTCCGTACCCTGCGTGCCGTTGACGTTCACGTTCTGCAGGTTCTTCGAGCGCCAGTTCCAGGCGAGGCGTGCCGACAGCGGGCCCTTGTCGTACAGGAGCGCCAGGTTGTACGACTGGCGCGACAGGCCGATCAGCGGCAGGTCGCCGAAGGTCTTGCCGTCGACGTCGCAACCGTTCAGGTTCAGGTTGTAGTTGTCGGCGGTGTTGCCGCCCGAGCAGTACACGGAGTGCACCGGCTGGTGCAGGTCCGTCTTGCTGTCCACGTACGTGTAGTTGGCCTGCACGCCGAAGCCCGACAGCCAGCCCGGCAGCATGTCGAAGTACTGCTGGTACGCGAGCTCCACGCCGCGCGCATGACCGTCCGCGCCGTTCACCGGGCCCGTCACGGTGTACGTGTAGGATTTGCCGGTATTGTCCGCGATGTCATAGCCGTACGACTGCTTGATGATGACGTCCTTCAGCTGCTTGTTGAAGAGCGCCACCGTCACCGAACCGCTCGGCGCGAAATACCATTCGCCCGTCAGGTCGAACTGGTGCGAGCGGACCGGACGCAGGTTCGGGTTGCCGGTGCCGGTACCCGTGTAGGTAGTCTGGCCGGTGGTGTTGTCGACGTTCTGCGACAAGGTCGTGTAGCCCTGCAGGTCGGTGAAGTCCGGACGCGAAATGCCGGAGGCCATCGCGAAGCGGAACTGCAGCTTGTCGGTCGCCTTCAGGCGCAGGTTCAGGCTCGGCAGCACGTTGTTGTAGTCGTTGCTGAAGTCCTGCTTCTTGGAGAACGCCGTGAACACCGGCACCCCCGGGTTCGTCGTCGTGGCCGGCGTGAACACCGTGTAACCGTGGGCCGTCATCTGCGTCTTCACGTAGCGCAGGCCGACATTGCCGTCGACCGGATACTTCAGGTCGTCGAAGCCGAAGCGCAACTGCGTGAAGGCCGCACCCGTGCGTTCGCTCTGGTCGTTCGTGCCCGCCGGATCGGTGCCGAAGGTGGCCGGTTTCCAGGCCGCGCAGTTGCCGTTCGGGCCGTTCTGCTCATGGCACAGGATGTCGTGATAGCTGTGCAGCGTGGCGTAGGTGCCCGGGTAGCCCGTGGTCAGCGCCACGTTCGGGAACACCAGCTTCGGCACCGACGTGTTGTTGTTGAAGAAGTTGTTGAACGAGTGGACCTGGATGCCGTTCGCGAAGCGCGGATCGCCCAGGTAGGCGAGACCGCTGATGTCCCAGCCCTGCTGCCACGGCTGCGACACGGCGGCCCAGTTGTAGCTCGGGTTCGAGTTTTCCGTCACCGCATTGCGGTCGGTGAAGCGCACGCCGAAGCGGATGTCGCGCAGGACCGGATTGTCGAACGTGTACTTCGCATCCTGCCTGATGGCCCACTCGCCGGCATGGCTGCGGTCCTGGTGTTCCATCGTGAACGCCCAGTAGTAATTGGCCGGATCGGCCAGGTAGGCGCGCTGCGCATCGGTGAACGACAGGGTCGGCACGTCGCCGCGCAGGTCGATGGTTTCGGACGGCATCTGGATGCCGGTGGCCACCGTCGAGTCGAAGCTCGTCGTCGTCGCGCGGATGCGCTGGATGTCGGTGTCGAGCGCCCAGTCGCTGTTCGGACGCCAGCTGATGTGCCACGCGATGTCGGTGGTGTCGGACTTGCGGTCCGCGGAACGGGTGTCGGCGCCGAAGCCGATGCCCTTGTCGGCGGGGTCGGTCAGCGTGCCGGTCAGCAGCGCGCCCTTCGAATCGAAGGTCGCGTCGGGGCTCACCAGGAGGTTGTACGCATTGGACTGGGCGAAGATCGCCTGCTCGTCCCAGTGCATCTTGTAGCGCGACTTGAAGAACGTCAGCGAGGAGTTGAGCGTCGCGTCCTTCTTCCATTGCAGCGCACCGTAGGCGCCCTGGCGCTTGCGGTTGAATTCCAGCGTACGCCACTGCGAACCCTTCGGGACCCACACGGTCTTGCCGGCCACGACGTCGCTGCGCGGATAATACGGCTCGACCTGGAACGCGTCGGTACGGGTGCCGCTTTCCGAATACGCGAGGTCGATCAGGGCGCCCACTTCGCCGAAACCCGTCTTCCAGCGGTTGGAGAACATGACCGAGCCGGACGGCGAGGTCTTGCCCTTCTTGAGCTCCGAGTAGGTCTTGTCCACGGACGCGGCGAACTTGCGGCCCTTGAAGTCGAACGGCAACGCCGTGCGCAGGTTGACGAGGCCGCCGACGGCGCCTTCGATCTGCTCCGCGGACGGGTCCTTGTAGACGTCGACGCCGGCCATCAGTTCCGGCGGCACGTCTTCGAAGTTCAGCGAGCGGCCGCCGTTCGCGGAGAACGAGTCGCGGCCGTTCAGTTCGGAGCGCACGTAGGACAGGCCACGGATGTTCACACCCGAGCCTTCCACCGAGTAGTGCTCCGGGTCGCCCTTCGACATCGTGCGGTCGATCGTGATGCCGACCACGCGCTGCAGCACTTCCGTCACCGAGCGGTCCGGCAGCTTGCCGATGTCCTCGGCGACGATCGAATCGACGACCTCGTCGGCGTTCTGCTTGATCTTCTGGGCGGACTGCAGCGCGGCGCGCTGGCCCGTCACGACGACGACGTTGGCGCCGGCGGCGCTCTGGTCCGGCTGGGTCTGGGCCAGTGCGGCACCGCCGGCAAGCAGCGCGATCTGGCCTGCTGCGACGGCGATCGTGGTTCTCTTGAATCGAGTCATGTAATCTCCTGTGCTCTATGTATGGCGCTCCGCTTCATTGGCGGAGCTGGTTTCGACTGCGGATGAAAACGGCCGTTGGCGGCGGCCGCGAGAATCTGTCAACGCGAGGAATGGCGTTGCGAACGGGGCGTGAAAACGGACCCGGGCCGGAGCGGCCGAAAATGGCAGGATGGTGTTGGCATTGTTGTCTCCACGCTTTAGTTATTGCGTTGGCGGTGTAGTCGTTATGGTCTTGTAATCGTTTTCATGAGTGTAGATATTTTGCGTGATTTTTGTCAAACCTCATAACATCACTGTTGTACGCTAACATCGTACGTATATCTTATTTGCGAAAAAGTATGCTGAAAATTGATAGCTCGACAATTCGTCCGAAAACCGCAACACGGCGCCCCAGCGCCACCTTGTATCCGGCGTTTGCACCCAGGCAACTACATGGGGACACGAACGAAAAGATGAGGCCGCCAGAGGGGAAATGGGCGTCGGGATGGCGCCATTGCGGCCAGATCGCAGCGGTTCGCTGACGTTTCATGTATTGCCTGAGGGCATGTTTTCAGGCTATTGGAGATAGCGCTATCTGTCCAATAAATCGATATCGCAAGCCGGCGTTTGCGTCGATAAAACCACATTATGTTATCGGGCATATCACGAATGCCGTTTTGGTAGCGCAATCAATTAAATCTGGAGATAATTCACGAAACGATTCGGAGCCTGCTTTGGCCGTAAAGTAGGAACGAGTTGATATCTTGTCGGTGTCCATGAGAGCACGTAGAGTCCAATCCATTCATTTCGCAACGCGGTCCGAATTCAAAATGGAGAACGCAATAAAAGACATGGCCGATTTTCAAAAAATAAAGAACCCCATCGCCGCCAAGGAGGCCGCATGAACATGCCGGCCGAACCGCCCAAGCGGACGCGCCGCACGAAAGGCGGGCTGACGCTCGTCGACGTGGCGCGCGTCGCGGGCGTGGCGCCGATCACGGTGTCGCGCGTGCTGAACTCGCCGGAAAAGGTGTCGCCCGACCTCGTGCAGAAGGTGCGCTCCGCGATCGAACGCACGGGGTACGTGCCGAACCTGCTGGCCGGCAGCCTCGCCTCGACGAAGAGCCGCATGGTCGCCGCGATCCTGCCGACCATCGCCGGGTCGGTGTTCATCGACACCGTCCAGGCCTTGACGGAGAGCCTCGCCGGCGCCGGCTATCAGCTGATCCTCGGCCAGGCGGGCTACGAGAATTCGCGCGAGGACGAGCTGCTGGAAGCGATCATCGGCCGGCGTCCGGACGGCATCGTCCTCGCCGGCATCATGCGCTCCGCACAGGGCCGACGGCGCCTGCAGGCCAGCGCCATCCCCCTCGTCGAGACGTGGGACCTGACCCCGACGCCGGCCGACATGCTGGTCGGTTTTTCGCACGAAGACATCGGCCAGGCCGTGGCCGAGTTCCTGTACCAGCGCGGGCGGCGGCGCGTGGCCGTCATCAGCGCATCGGACGAACGCGCCCAGCGCCGCAACCGCGCATTCGCGCAGGCCGCCGTGCGCCTGGACATGCAGGGCCGGGACGGCACCATCCCCTTCCACACGATCTCCGCGCCGGGCACGGCGGCGGGCGGCCGCGCCGGCCTGCGGGCGCTGCTGGCGGCCCATCCCGACATCGACGCCGTCTTCTGCAGCTCGGACATGGTCGCCCTGGGCGTTCTGACGGAAGCGCACAAGCTCGGCATCGACATTCCCGGCCGCCTGGCCGTCGTCGGCCTCGGCGACCACGCATTCGCGGCCGAGCTCTACCCTGCCCTGACCACCGTCCATCTGGACGGCCGCGCGATGGGCCAGATCGCGGCGCAGTTCCTCATCGACCGTATCGCGGGCAAGCACATTCCCGAGGTTGTGCGCGACATCGGATTTACCATCGTCGAACGGGAGAGCGCGTAGCAAAGTTACTAGCCCACGGGCTTTACATTGCGATAATTAAGTAGTTTAATTACATCCATGGCGTACCGAGAACGAGGATAATCATGGATGTGCAATTCGGCGCCGACGCGGCCCTGCTGCCGCACGCCGCACCGGGCGGCGTGCGCTTCACGTTCGACGCCGCGCCGGGCACGCTGCATGCGCGTGCGGCGCGGGTCGGCCCGGCCTGGTTGCGCGACGGGGTGATCCACCAGTTGTCGGTGCCCGCGTTCGGCGGCGACTTCGACGGCCTGCGCTTCGACGATGCCGACATCACGCCCTGCGATTTCCTCGACGAGATCCGCGCGGCGCTGGAGCCGGGCGTTGCCCTTATCTCGCAATCGTGCGACGAGTTCCACCACCTGCACGCCTGCGACCTGACCGACGAGGGCGGCATCCGCGCGATGCTGCGCCGCTGCGCGCACGGCGAAGCGGACGGCGCGGCGTTCGCGCGCTACTGGACCGAATCGACCTACAGCTTCCCGATGGGGCAGGAATTCGACGAGCCGGCGTGGACCGGCTGGATGATCGGCCTGGGCCCGCCCGAAAAAAAAGGGCGCCGCGAGGGCGCCCTGAAGTGATATCGAGAGTAAGTAAGTCGAGGCCGTGCTGATGGCCACCACGCCACCGCACGAGACTCCATGCTAACGCGCCGCCGCATGCCACGCCCATCATTTATTCGCCATTTGGCATCAGTTTTTGATATAGCCCGGACCGGCCCGGCCGCGCGCAAAAGCCGGTTGCCGGCACGCGCGCCGGCCCGGTGTACAATCCTTTTTTCCAGGAACACGTGCACGGCAGCAAACGGCGCCGCCGGGTTCCGAAAAACCGATCGTGCATCGACGACGAGCTGACATGGCCATCACCGGGACCCCATCGCGGCGCCGCCGTCCGGCCACAAGCCGGACCGCCCAGGCGCCCGTCCGCTACACGCATGCCGCCCCGCCACACGGGTGCGCAGCGGGTCGCATCCGTTTTGCCCTGCCCGGCAACGCATTTCACGCGGGAACGTGAAGCGCACCGGGCAACCCATTCAACCTCCAAGATCCAGAACAACATGCAGACCCACTCGACAGAAGACAACGGCCTCCCCCTCGACATGATCATCTTCGGCGGCATGGGCGACCTTGCGATGCGCAAGCTGCTGCCGGCCCTGTACATGGCTTTCCTGCACGGCAACCTGCCGCCCACGACGCGCATCCTGTCGACCGGCCGCCAGGACTTCGACCGCGAAGCCTATCTCGCCCACATCGAAGCGAACTCGCGCTCGTTCATCGCCGCGACCAACTTCAACGACAAGACCTGGGACGGCTTCCTCAAACTGCTCGAGTACGTGCGCCTGGACGTGCAGGCCGCGCCCGATTTCTCCGCCCTGGCCCAGGCGTCGCGCGCCGGCGCCCAGCGCGTGTTCTACCTGTCGACCGCGCCGTCGCTGTTCACGACCATCTGCGACAAGCTGGCCGCGAGCAACCTCGTCGACGCCAACGCCCGCGTCGTGCTGGAAAAGCCGCTGGGCACGGACCTGGCGTCCGCGATCGCCATCAACGAAGACGTCGGCCGCCACTTCGCCGAATCGCAGATCTACCGCATCGACCACTACCTGGGCAAGGAAACCGTGCAGAACCTGATGGTGCTGCGCTTCGGTAACTCGATCCTGGAACCGCTGTGGCGCGCGCCGAACATCGCCAGCGTGCAGATCACCGTGGCCGAGGAAGTGGGCGTGGGCAGCCGCGCCGGCTTCTACGACGGCGCCGGCGCGATGCGCGACATGGTCCAGAACCACCTGCTGCAACTGCTGTGCATCGTCGCGATGGAACCGCCGACGTCGTTGTCGCCGGACGCCGTGCGCGACGAAAAGCTGAAGGTGCTGCGCTCGCTGCGCCGCCTGTCGCTGGCCGACATCGCGCGCGACACGATCCGCGGCCAGTACGTGCGCGGCGTGTCCGGCAACCAGGAAGTACCGGGCTACCTCGAAGAAAAGAACGTCCCGGCCGGCAGCAAGACGGAAACCTTCGTCGCCCTGCGCGCCTTCATCGACACGTGGCGCTGGTCCAAGGTGCCGTTCTACCTGCGCACCGGCAAGCGCATGGCGCGCCGCTCGTCGAAGATCGTCGTCGAATTCACGAACCCGCCGTTCCCCCTGTTCCCGCAGACGGCCGGCGCCGTCGCCAACCGCCTCGTCATCGAACTGCAGCCGGAAGAAGCGATCAAGCTGCAGATCATGGCCAAGCAGCCGGGCAGCGGCATGGAGATGCAGCAGGTCGCGCTGAACCTCGACCTGCAGTCCGCGTTCCAGCAGCGCCGCGCGGAAGCGTACGAACGCCTCCTGATCGACGTCGTGCGCGGCCGTCTCACCCACTTCATGCGCCGCGACGAACTGGAAGCGGCGTGGGAATGGGCCGACCCGATCATCGAAGGCTGGCAGAAGCTGGACGAGAAGCCGCATCCGTACGCGGCCGGCTCGTGGGGTCCGGCCGAGTCGTTCGCGCTGCTCGCGCGCGACGGCCACAGCTGGGTCGAGTGAGCGCCACCTGAGCGCCTCGCGGGCGGCGGACGGCGCGCCGCCGCCTGCTTGAATCGTGCACAATAGCCCGCAGGCATCGTCCACGTCGCCCCTCAGCCGTCGATTTAATGCTTCGCAAACGCGGGCGAAATTCCGTCCGCGCGCGATTGGAGGGCACCGGCAAACGGCGTAGAGTGCGATGTCTCTCAACTCAGACCTCGGACGAGATCGCCATGCAGGCAAGCAACTGGAACACGATGGGCACGCTCGGCGCGCAAGCCCTCAAGAACATGGACAAGAGCCGCAGGGCCCGCGGCGACATGCTGGAGCGCGCCGGCTACGGTCCGCAGCAGACGCCGTCGACCGTGCTGCACACGGAACCCGGCTTGAACGTGCGGCGCTACGGCGCCCCGGCCGACATCGCCGCGAACGGCGGCCCGGCCGTCCTGATCGTACCCGCCCCCATCAAGCGCCCCTACATCTGGGATCTCGCGCCCGACATCAGCGTCGTGCGGCGCTGGCTGGAGCAAGGCTGGCGGGTCTACCTGGCCGAATGGGTGGCGCTGCCGGACACCCACGACCATTTCGGCCTGGACGACTACGGCGACCACCTGCTGGCCGCCTGCCGCCGCGCCATCGCGGACGACGGCGGGCCGGACGACGTGGTCGTGGCCGGCCATTCGCTGGGCGGCATCCTGGCCGCCGTCCACAGCTGCCTGCATCCGGACGCGGTGCGCGCGACGATCCTGCTCGAATCGCCGCTGCACTTCACGCCGGCGTCCAGCTGCTTCGCGCGCCTGATCGACGCGACGCCGCACGCCCGCCCCATCGCCGACACGTTCCGCCAGGTGCCCGGCGTCTTCCTCAACATGATGAGCGCGATGGCCGAGCCGCAGGCGTTCCAGTGGGAGCGCTGGACCGACCGCATGCTGTCGATGACGGACCCGAAAGCGATGGTCACGCACATGCGCGTGGAGCGCTGGACGCACGACGAATTCCCGCTGCCCGGGCGCCTGTTCACGGAGATCGTCGAATCGCTGTACCGCAGCGACGCCTTCATGCAGGGCAAGCTCGCCGTCGGCGACCGCACGATCGGCCCGCGCGACCTGAAGTCGCCGCTGCTGTCCGTCGTCGACCCGCGCAGCAAGCTGATCCCGCCGGCGGCGCTGGTGCCGTTCCACGACGCGACGTCGAACCCGCGCAAGCAGGTGCTGCACTACGAGGGCGACGTCGGGGTCAACCTGCAGCACGTGGGCGTGCTCGTGGGGCGCAGCGCGCATGCGAAGCTGTGGCCTGCGATCTTCGAATGGCTGGACGGGAAGGACGTCGCGGCCGCATGACGCCGCGGGCGCCGGGCCCGACGCGCCGGACCTACTGTTCCGGCGCGTCGTCCTTGTCGTCGCGGCCCAGGAGCTCGCTGGACCACTCCTGCCAGCTGCAGTTGGGGCAGCGCCGCCACAGCAGGACCAGGAAGAACGTCGCGCAGCCCGCCGCGAGCACGACCGCGTGCAAAGTCAGATCCGGTTCGAGCCCGTAGAGAACATCCAGCATGGCGCACCTACCTTCCCGGCGGCATCATTCATGGCGTGACCGCATGATTCCACTGTAGACCAAGCCGGAGGCCGTGTCCAGCGCACAACGTACGTACGCGTCAGATCGGCTTCAGGAACAGACCCGCCGTGAGCGCGACGCCGATGCAGACGATCGCCACCCGCAACGCCTTCTCGTTGACCCGGTGCAGTGCCCACGCGCCCAGCAGCCCGCCGATGATGGCGCCCGCCGCCAGCACGCCGCACTGCAGCCAGTGCAGCTGCGGCGACGTCACGAACAGCACGACGGCCGACGCGTTCATCACGCCCGCCAGCACATTCTTCGTGGCGCCCGCATTGCGCGCGGCGAGTCCGGCCATCGTCAGCGCGGCCAGCATCAGGATGCCGATGCCGCCGCCGAAATAGCCGCCGTAGACGGCGATCAGGAATTGCGCGCAGCCCGTGGCGGCGCGCCCCAGGTGCACGTGACCTTGCGCGCCCGGCTTGCGGAAGAAGCTCCCCCACGTGAACACGGCCGTCGCGAACAGCACGAGCCACGGCACGAGCCGCGCGAACACGGCGGCCGACGTGTGCAGCAACAGCAGGCCGCCCGCCGCGCCGCCGGCGATGCTCAGCACGAACAGCGCCCAGAACGGCAGCCCGCCCGCGCCGCTCACCAGCTTGCGCCCGGCGAATCCGGACGTGATCTGCGCCGGGAACAGCGCGACGGTCGACGTGATGTTCGCGGCGAGGGGCGTCATGCCGGAGACGATCAGCGCCGGCAACGTGACGAACGAACCGCCGCCGGCCAGCGCATTCTGCACGCCGGCCCACAGGCCGGCCAGGAAGACGAGCAGCAGCATCATGCGGCCGCTCCGTATCGACGAACGAGGATGAAGGCTGGGCGGCGGGGTGTCGGCATGGCGCGGCGGTGAACTCGGGGAGGCTCATCTTACACTGCCGGCGCCCGCCGCCCCAACCCGGTTCAATGGCCGCCCTGCTCCCCGTGCTTGTGGCCGTGCTCCGCTGGCGGCGCCGGATGCGGCGGCACGTGCGGGGCCGGCTGCGGATGTGGCGCCGGCTGCGGGACGTGTCGCGCCGGCTGCGGATGCGGCGCCGATTGCGGATGCGCCTGCGGCGCCGGCGGATGCGCGACCGCCCGCGGCTGCGGCTGCGCCTGCGACGCCTGTGCGACCACCCGCTGCGGCGCCCGTGCGCGCACGGCCGCTTCATGCGCGACGGCCGCCGGCGGCGGCACCGGACCGCGACCATCATGCCGCCCCGCGTCGCCGGCCGCAACGCGCGGCGGCGCATGGCCGGCGGCACCTTCCACCGGGCGCGGCGCGGCCGGATGCGGCGTCATCGGCGCCCCAGGCCGGCCCGGCAACGCAGCCGGACCAGGCGGCCGACGGCCCGGCTCTGCGGCCGTCGCGCCGGCAGCGGAGCCGCCATGCGCGGCCAGTTGCCGGCCCGGCGACGGCACCGGCCCGGCGAGCGGTCGCGGCACGGGCGCGCCGTCCGGATGGCTCGCCCGCAACGCGCGCCGTTCCGCCATCGCACCCGGCGGCTGCGCGGCCAGCGGCAGCGCGCCATGGACGGCATGCGCTGGCGGCGGCGGCATGCCCGGACGTCCGCCCTGGACGACCTGGCGCCCGCCGGCCCCCGCACCGGGCACGGGTCCGTGCGCGGGCTGCGGCATCACGGGTTTGCCGAGAGCCGGCCGCAGCACCCGCAGCGGCGGTACCGGCGCGTGGGCGGCCAGTCGCGCGCCGGGCCGCGCGGGCGCGGGCACGCCATGCGCATGCGCGCCCGCGCCCGCATGGACGAACGCAGCAGGCGGCAACGCGCGCGTCACCGCCACGCGCTGCATGACGGGCGCGGGCGGCAGGCGGCGTGCGGGCGGCGTGCCGACGCGGCTTTGCGGCAGGGCCCTGGCCTGCGGCGCGGCCAGCACGGGCGCCGCACGGGCCACGCCGGGCGGCAGCAGGAGCGCGGCACGGCGCGTCGGCGCGGCCCGGGCAAACTGCTGCGCGGGCATCGCCACCATCGCGCCCGGCACGTTGCGGTTCGCGTAGCGGATGTTGGTCACGTTGTTGACGATGTTGACGACGTGCGTCTGGCGGATGACCGTGTTCGTCACGTTGACGTTCGTGATGTACGTCGGGCTCGCGTGATACGGCGGCCGGTACGGCTCGTGCGGCGCGAGCGGGAACCAGCCGACGCCGGGATCCGACCGTCCGCCGAAGGTCAGCACCGCGCCCACGAACGCGACGAGCGCCGGCGCGTACACGGGCTGCGCCTGCACGGGCGCCGGCACCCAGGCCCACGTATCCGGCGTGCGCACCCAGCGTCCGTAGTGCGACACGGCATAGCCGTACGGCGCGTCGTCGATCCAGGTCCAGCCCCATGGGTCGACCCACGCCCAGTGGCCGTCGTGGTAAGGCGCCCAGTCGCGCGGCGCGCGGTCGGGCACCCACACGGTGCCGTAGTCGGGCATGGTGCGCCAGGTACCGTAGTCGTCGAGGTCTTCCGCGCCGACGACGCCCTCCGGCACGTAGCGGCGCGCGACGGCGCGTTCGTAGCGCCGGTCGCGTCCCAGCGCCCAGCGGTCGAAATCGTCCGGGGGCGCCGGCTGCAGCAAAAGGTAATTGTTCAAGTCCTGGCCGCCGAACCGGTAAGCCTGGCCCGGCGCGAGGGCGAGCGACGTGCCGTCGCCGTAGACGTCGCCGGCGCCGCGCAGGACCGTGACGTCCGTCGTGCTGCCGTCCGGCGCGACGGACAAGCGGTAGTCGCCCGGCCGGCGCGCGACGAAGGCGAGGTTCGGCGTGTCCACTTCCACCGTCTCGCCGTCCGCGAGGCCGCGCACGTGCAGGTCGATGCGGCCCTGCGACACTTGCAGCTGGGTCGTGCGCGCGTCGGCCGCCAGCACGGTCAGCAAGGTGCCGGCGTCCATGCGCGCGATGGCGGATCCGAACTGGGCCTCGTCGCGCGCGCCGGCGTCGGTCCACAGGCGGTCGCCCGCGACGAGCGGACGGTTGAGCGGCGCCTGGGCCCAGTCGGCGCTGCCTTCCGGCGCAAAGCTGACGGGGCCGGACAGGTAGGCGATGCGGCCCACGCGCGCGGGCGGGTCCTGCGCGCGTGCCGGTGCGCAGGCGCAGGCCAGCGCCAGGCCGAGACCGGCCGGCCAGGTGAACGTACGTGCGGTCATGATCGTCTATCGAGCAGAGAATGATGCCCGATCATAGTCCCGGCGCCCCGCGCGCACGGTTGCGTGTCACACCGTGTTACAGATTTGCATCTCAGTGCGCGAGCGCCGGATAGGTGAACGCGACGAAGTGGACGGCGTTCAGCGCGAAGTGCGTGAGGATCGCGCCCTCGATCCGCCCGGAGCGCAGGTAGGCGAACGCATTGCCGAGGCCCGCCAGGGTGGCGAACATCACCAGCGTGGGGCCGCCGCCCCAGTGCGCAAGGCCGAACAGCACGGTCGACACGATCACCGCGACGGCCGTGCCGTAACGCCGGCCCGCCATGCCGCGCGCCATCCCGCCGAGCAGGAAGCCGCGGAAGAACGCCTCCTCCGTCACGCAGGTGATGAGCAGATTATTGACGAGGAACCAGGGCGTCAGCGCCGTCCACTTGACGTCGGGCCGCACGACGCCGAGCGCCATGCCGGCGCCCAGCACGACGACGAGCGTCGCCGCCAGCACGGGCGCGGTGCGGCGCAGCATGGGCAGCCAGTCGGCGCGCGCGCGGATCGGCGCGCAGAACACGGCCATCAGCACGATGCCGGCGACGGCCTTGTCGAAGTTCGCGTACAAGGTGAACGGGATCGCGCCGGCCGACACCTGCACATGCTCCGCCAGCATCGGATTATGAAACCCGGGCACCTTGTGCAGCGCCAGCAGCAAGGCGGCGACGCCCGTCAGAACGAGCAGCGGGATGCGCAGCCACGCCCGTTCGCTGGCGGCGGCGCCGAACGCCAGCGCGAGATAGACGAAGACGGCGGCCAGGCCGCGCGCATCGAGCACGCCGGCTGCCTTGCCGAGGACGCAGGCGAGCAGCAGGCCCGCCAGCCACGCCCAGTCGCGGTTGCCGCGCACGGCCGGCGCCGGGCACCACAGCAGCAGGACGGAAAGCGCCAGTGCGCCGAACGCCGGGATCGCGTGCGGATCGAGCAGCATGGTCAATGCCCGCGCTTGTGCATCTGCTTGTGCATGCGGCGCAGCCCGAGCCACACGACGCCCGCCACCACGGGCACGAGCACGCCCGTGAACATGTCCGGGTTGAGCGGGACGCCGATGCTTTTCAGGCCCTTGCCGGCATACCCGAGCAGGCCCACGACGTAGTACGAGATCGCCGCCACCGACAGGCCCTCGACGGCCTGCTGCAGGCGCAGCTGCTGCGCGGCGCGGCGGTCCATCGACTGCAGGATCTGGCGGTTCTGGGTTTCCTGGACGATGGACACGCGCGTGCGCAGCAGGTCGTTGACGTTGGCGATGCGGCGCGCCAGCGCGTCCTGGCGGGCGGCCGTCGCGTCGCACGTGTTCATCGCGGGCGTGAGGCGGCGGTCCATGAATTCCTCGACGGTCGGCACGCCTTCGATCCGGGCCTCGCGCAATTCCTCGATGCGCGCCTTGACGAGCCGGTAATACGCCTTCGACGCCGAGAAGCGGTAGCCGTTGTCGAGCGAGAGCTTTTCCAGGCGCGCGGCCAGCCGCGTGATCTGCTCCAGCAGGTCCTGGTCGCCGGCCACCGCCTCGCCGGCGACCATGCGCTCGGCCAGCAGGGCCAGTTCGGCCTCGATGTCGTCCAGCGCGGCGGACACCGCGCGCGCGGCCGGCAATCCGAGCAGCGCCATCATGCGATAGGTCTCGATCTCCAGCACGCGCTGCGCCAGGCGGCCGGCCTGCTGCGCACGCATGTCGACGTCGCGCACCACGAAGCGCGAAAAGCCGTCCGACTGGATCGCGAAATCCGTCCACACCTCGCCGCCCTGCATGACGCGCGAGCCGACCAGGTGGTTGCCCGTGAAGCTCGCCTGCAGCGCGGCCGGATCGGCGGCGCCGCGTTCGAGCAGCACGTGGGCGGCGGACATCAGGCGGCCGTGCAGGCCGACGATCCACGCCTGCGGCAGGTGCGCGAGCGGCATGCGCGCGAAGGCTTCGTCCGGCGCCTGCCCGTGCGGGATCTTCTCCGTGAACGTGTAGGTGGCGAACTCCGTATGGCACTCCCACTTGAGGCGGAAGCGGCCGAAGTCGTGGTAGAAGTGATTGGCCGTCACGTTCGGCGCGGCCACGCCGAAATGCGCGCACAGCGCGGCCAGCAGCGCATGCTGGTTGGGGCCGTGCGTGCTGCGCGAGCCGGACTCGCTGGCGCGGTACACGGCGAGATGGGTGATGGCTTCGGGCGCTTCCAGCCGGAGGAAGGGACGCGAATGGATTTCGGCGGCGAGCGGAATGCGCTGGGCATGGCTCAGGCTCGGATAGGCGGTCGTCATGGTTCGGTTCATCGGCTGTCGGGTGGTGCCGAGCGCTTGATCGGCTTGGCAATATTTCCATTGTACATGTGTATGCACAATGACGGCCAACCGGGGCCGCCCGTTCGCTTTGCGATCAGCCCACATGAACACTTTGGTCCGACCACTTGCAACATTATCCGGACCAAACTAAGATGCGACCTTGGCAATCGCCTCCACATTTTCCTGGACTGCACACAATGAGAAAAATGCCCGCGCCAACCGATGCGATTGCGGCCGAACCGCGACTGTATCGCGTGGTGTCGAGCCGGATCGAAGCGCTGATCCGGGAAGAAAACATCAAGCCCGGCGAACGCCTGCCGGCGGAGCGCGACCTCGCGACGAAGCTCGGGGTGTCGCGCACGTCGCTGCGCGAGGCGCTGATCGCGCTCGAACTGGGCGGGATCGTCGAAGTGCGCGGCGGGTCGGGCGTCTACGTCAGCGAACAGGCGCCACCGAAAGCGGCGCGGCCGGCGGCCGGTCCCGGCCCGTTCGAGGTGCTGGCGGCGCGCCGCATGATCGAGGTCGAAGTCGCGGCGCTGGCCGCGAAGAACGCGACGCCGGCCGCCGTGGACGCGATCCTCGTCGCCGTCGAACAGATGGAGCAGAACCAGGACAACCTGGGGGAAAACGAATCGGCCGACCGCAACTTCCACCTCGCGATCGCGCGCGCGGCCGGCAACAGCGCCCTCGTCGGCGTGACGGAATACCTGTGGAACCAGCGCGGCAGCCTGTGGCACAAGCTGACGGAGCACTTCCAGACCGAGGAACTGCGCCAGCAGACCCTCCTCGACCACCGCGCCATCCTGGCCGCCATCGCCTCGCACGACGTGGCCGGCGCGCGCCAGGCGATGCGCGCCCACCTGGACCGCGTCACGCGCACGTTCTCGCGCGGCTGATCCGGCGCGCGGCGCGCCCGCCGCCGTTCACGAGCGGCGCGGCCTCCCATACGCCGCCTTCCTGCCCACGCGCAGCGTGACGACGGTGCCCGCCGCACCGCTCTCGATCCGCAACGTTCCCTTGACGATCCGGGCGCGCTCGCGCATGCCGGTCAAGCCCCAGTGCCCGTCGCGGCCGCCCTTGGCCAGCACCGCCGCCGCGATGCCCCGGCCGTCGTCGCTCACGCGCAGGGCGAACGCCGCGGCCGTGTAGTGCAGCTCGACCCCGACCCGGGTGCCGCCGCCGTGGCACAAGGCATTGCTCACCGCTTCGTGGACGATGTGGAACACCTCGTCGGCGACGACGCACAGCAGGCTGGCGCCGTCCGGATTGACGATGTCCAGATCGATCGTTTTCCCGAAGCGCAGGCGGAACGAGTCGAGCATCGCGGCCACGCGCGCGTCCAGGGCGACGCTGCCGTCCGCGCCGGGGCGCAGGTCGATGATCTGGTGGCGGCCCTCCGTCATCACCTCGTGCGCCTGCGCCAGCGTCAGGTCCAGCAGGCGCCGGTCCTCGTGCTGCGCGGGCAGGTCGTCGATGATCTGCTCGAAACGCCAGACGAGGGCCTGGACGCTTTGCAGGAACGTGTCGTGCAAGGCGCGCGCGATGCGCTGGCGCTCGCGCAGCAGCAAATGCAGGCGGCCCGTCACTTCGCGCAGGCGCCAGCGGTAGAGCAGCACGGCGGCGCCGGCCAGGCCCAGGCCGCACAGCAGCAGGAACCACCAGGTCTGCGTGAAATAAGGGCGGATCTCGACGTCGATCCGGGCCGTGTCGCGGCTCCAGGCGCCACCCTGCAGCGCCGCCTGCAGCGCGAACGTGTACTTGCCCGGCTTGAGGTTCGCATACGACGCGTAGCGCATGGCCGACGGCCCTTGCCAATCCCGTTCGAGGCCTTCGAGCCGGTAGCGGAACACGGTCCGTTCCGGGATCGTGTAGCTGAGCGCCGTGAATTCCACGCCCACGTGGTCCGTCCCCGGCGCCAGGCTGACCGCTTCCTGCGGACCGAAGCGCCGGCCGCCCGCGATCACGGCGCGGATGACGGGCGGCGGCGCCGCGGTCGCGGGATGGTCGTGGCGCGGGTCGTAGTAGGCGATGCCGCTGCTCGCCGCGAACCACATGCGGCCGTCGGGCGCGCCGGCGGCCGTCGCCTCGATGCCGATCTGGGCGCCGTTCGGAAAGCCGTCCAGCCGGTCGAGCAATTCGTAGCGCAGCAGGACGCCGGGCGCGCGCAGCGCCGCGTCCCAGTCGGCGGCCCGCACGTGCAGGACGCCCCGGTGCGTGTTGAACCAGCGGTCACCGCCGGGCGCGATCACGAGGCCGTTGATGCCCGTGAGGACGTCCGGGTCGGCGGCGCGCACGTCGCGAAAACGCCCGCCGGCCAGCACCTGCAGCCCGCCGTCGCCGGCAATGAGGACGTCGCGCTGCACGTCGATGAACGTCGCCACGCGCACGTCCACGCCGTCCGCGGCGCCGTACTTGCGCACGCCCGCCGGCCCCACCCTGACAACCGTGTTGTTGGCATACCCGAGCCACACATTGCCGTGGCCGTCCGCCGCGTCGCCGGCCCGGAGCACCGGCGTGCCGTAGTCGGCGGGCTTGCTCCAGGCGCCGCCGGCATAGCGCCACAGCCCGTGCCGGGTCCAGCCCACCCAGAACGCGTCCGCGCTTTCCTGGAACAACCGCCGGACCGGATCCGTCGGCGCCGGCGCGGGCACCGGATACGGGATCGCGCGTTCGCCGCCCCGCGCGCGCACGACCAGGCCGCGCGGCGTCGCCAGCACGACGGTGTCGTCGACGCCGGGGCGGACCAGGGATGCGTCGCCGTGCGCCGGCGCGGGCCGCAGCACCGGGCCGTCGACGGAAAAATATCGGGGCGGCTGGCCCGCGACGGCCGTGATGGTGCCGCCGGCGTCGCGCGCGAGCGCGGCGCGGTACGACGGCCCGGCATAGTCGACCGTGCGCAGGCGGTTGTGCCGGAACCGTTCCAGGCCATTGCTGGTCGCGACCCAGATATTGCCGTCGCGGTCCTCGAGGATCCCGACGACGCGCTGGTCGCCCGGGCGCGAGCCGATGCAATTGCGGCTGGAGCGCAGCGGTGCGGTCGAAAACGCACGGTACCCCGGCAGGCTGGCGCGCGGCACCATGCAGATCGCATTGTCGTCCGGCGCCAGCCACAGGTTGCCGTCGCGGTCGAAGTACTTGCGGATCGTCATCGCCGGCGGCGTGTTCACGGCGTGGTCCGGCTCGAGCGCGCCCGGGGCTACGTCGACGGGCGTCATCGCGCCGTCCGTGCCGATCCACAGCCGGCCAGCGGCATCGAACACGAAGTCCGCGCTCATTTCCTCGCTGCGCACGCCGGTGCGGCGGAAGGTGCGCGTGGCCCGGTCGAGCACGTGCACGTCGGCGCCGTCGCTGACGAACAGCCGGCCGTAGCGGTCGAGCGTCAGGTTGTCGGTGCGGGTGCCGGGATAATGCCAGGCGGCGCCGACGCGCTCCCACCTGCCGCCGTCCAGGTGCATCAGGCCGTCGACGGCGCCGATCCAATAGGTGCCGTCGACGTCGCCCAGCACCGTGAACGTGTTCGAGAACGGCTGGTCCCGCACCGACGTCATGTGCATCAGGTGGCCGTTGCGCAGGATGGAAAAACCGCCCGTCAAGTAGGCGATCAACAGGTCGCCGTTCGGCGCGGCGGCCAGCGTGGAGATCGCGTTATAAGTGAGCGACTCGCCCGGGAACGGCACGAAGCGCTCGAATGCGGTGCCGTCGAAGCGGTACAGCCCGCGATACGTGCCGAGCCACAGCCAGCCGTCGCGCGTCTGCGCGATCGACAGGATGGTGGACGGGGCGCCTTCCTTCGGTCCCCAGACGTCGTGATGAAATTCGCCGATGCGGAAATCGCCATCCAGCGCGCGGGCGCCCGGCACCAGGGCCGCGAACAGGATGACCAGGACCGCAACGGCGCGCAGCTGTCGATAAATACGCAATGGTTCGTCGTTCCGTACGGTGGCCGGCCGATGCACGGGTGTCGGCGGCCACCGCGGATTCTAGCAGAGCGGACGGGGCAACGCCGGTATGCCGTTTTCCCGGCCGCACGCAGCCGAAATCGACAAGACCGGCCGGCGCCGGCCCGGTTAGTCTTGCACCGTCAACGCCACCGGACTCCGACATGAAAAAGATTGCGATCATCGATTCCCACACGGGCGGCGAGCCCACGCGGCTCATCGTGGACGGCGGCCCGGACCTGGGCAACGGCCCGTTGTCCGAGCGCCTCGCGCGCATGCGCGACAGGTTCGACCACGTCCGCACGGGCACCGTGTGCGAACCGCGCGGCTCGGACGTCCTCGTGGGCGCGCTGCTGTGCGAACCGCATGCCGCGGATTGCGTCGCGGGCGTCATCTTCTTCAACAACGTCGGCTATCTCGGCATGTGCGGGCACGGCACCATTGGCCTGGTCGTGTCGCTCGCCTACATGGGACGCATCACGGCCGGACGACACCGCATCGACACGCCCGTGGGGGTCGTGACGGCCGACCTCCACCCGGACGGTTCGGTGAGCCTCGAGAACGTCGCGGCCCACCGGGCGCGCAAAGGCGTCCGCGTCGAGGTCGAAGGCCACGGCACCGTGCGGGGCGACGTCGCGTGGGGCGGCAACTGGTTCTTCCTCGTCGAGGACCATCCGTTCGACGTCGAGCCCTCCAATATTCTCGCGCTGACGGCGTATGCGGAAAGCATCATGGCGGCGCTGCGCGAACAGGGCGTCACCGGGACGGACGGCGCCGTCATCGACCACGTCGAACTGTTCGCGGCGTCGGCGACGGCGGACAGCCGCAACTTCGTGCTGTGCCCGGGCAAGGCGTACGACCGCTCGCCCTGCGGCACGGGCACCAGCGCGAAACTGGCCTGCCTCGCGGCGGACGGCAAGCTGGCGGAAGGCGCCGTCTGGCGTCAGGAAAGCATCATCGGCAGCGTGTTCGAAGGCAGCTACCGGCGCAGCGGCGACGCGATCGTGCCGACGATCCGCGGCATGGCCTGGGTCGGCGCCGAAGCGACGCTGCTGTTCGACGACACCGATCCCTTCGCCCGGGGCATCCCGACCGGGGGCTAGCGTCACGCGCCGTTTTTCACGTGCAGCCCGTATTCCGTCGGGCTCATGCCCACGTACGACTTGAACTGGCGGCTGAACGCGCTGTGGTCCGTGTACCCGCATTCGTAGGCGATGTCCGCGATCCGGGCGGCCGGATCCTGCTCGATGAGCGTGCGCGCGGCCGACAACCGGCATTGCAGCAGCAGCTGCCGGGGCGAATGCTGGAACACCTTCTGGAACAGCCGCTCCACGCGCGACAGCGACAGGCCCGCGTCGTCCGCCAGCGCCTTCAGCGAGATGTTGTCCCGATAGTTTTCGCTGATGTGCTGGGCGATCCGGGCGATCTGGCGGTAGGCGGGATGCAGGTCGTCGAGCAGGCCGAGATCCTGGGACGTGCCGATCAGGCCGACGACGGCGCCGTCCTTGCCGAACAGCGGCTCTTTCTTGGTGATGCACCACCCGCGGCTGCGGCCGGGATAGATGTGCAGCTCCAGCTGCTTGTCGATCGGCTTGCCCTGGTCGATGACCATCCTGTCCTGGGCCAGATAGGTTTCCGCCAGCGCGCGCGGGAACAGTTCCAGCGCCGTCTTCCCGAGCACGTCGCTCTTGTGCCGAACTCCGCACCGCCGCACCATCGTGCGGTTGATGCTGACGTAGCGGCCGTCGCGGTCCTTGACGAAAAACGCGACATCGTTCAATGCGTCGAACATCGCCTCGACGGCTTCGATGTCGATGGTATCGATGGTATCGATCATGGTTCCCTCCGGAGCGGGACTATAAGCCGGTTCCGCCCGCGAGGCAACGGCGTCACCGCATTATGCCGATTTCGGCGTCCCGTGCGCCCGCTGCACGCAAGACCCGGCCCCGGATACGGCCTAGCATGGAGTCTTTCAATCGCCCCGCGCAAAGGAGAGAGACAGAATGTGGAAAGGTGTTCTTCCCGCCGTCACCACCAAGTTCAAGGAGGACGGCTCGCTGGACCATGACGAGATGCTGCGCTGCTTCGCGCTCCAGATCGACGCCGGCGTGGATGGCCTCATCGCCTGCGGCTCGCTGGGCGAGGGCCCGATGCTGTCGCACGACGAGCGCATCGAGGTCTTCAGGCTGTGCAAGCAGGCGAGCGGCGCGAAGCCGGCGCTGCTGACCGTGGCCGAGGCGGCGACGCGCGACGCGTGCGCGCTCGCGCAGAAGGCCGCCAGGGCCGGCGCCGACGGCCTGATGGTCGTGCCCAGCACGATCTACCACACCGACCCGCGCGAGACGGTGGCGACGCTGAAAGCCATCGCGCAGGCCGCCGACCTGCCGATCATGATCTACTCGAACCGCCTCGCCTACCGCGTCGACGTGACGATCGAGATCATGGAAGAACTGGCGGACGACGCCCGCTTCGTCGCCGTCAAGGAATCGTCGGACGACATCCGCCGCAGCATCGACATCATCAACCGCTTCGGCGACCGCTTCGACCTGCTGACGGGCGTGGACAATCTCGCGTTCGAGGCGCTCGCCGTCGGCGCGACGGGCTGGGTGGCCGGCGTGGGCCTCGCGTTCCCGCAAGAGACCGTGGCCATCTGGCGCCTCGTCCAGGCCAGGCGCCACGACGAAGCGCTGGCGATCTACCGCTGGTTCCGGCCCATGCTGGACCTCGACGTGTCGACCTACCTCGTCCAGAACATCAAGCTGGCCGAAGCGATGGTGACCGGATCGAACGAGCGCGTGCGCGCGCCGCGCCTGCCGCTGGCAGGCGAACGCCGCGCCCGGGTCGAACGGACGATCCGGACCGCCCTCGCCTGCCGTCCCGCGCTCCCCGCCTTCGCGTGAAACGGCCGGACGTCATCGTCGTGGGCGCCGGCATCGTCGGCGCCGCCTGCGCGGTGGAACTGCACGCGTGCGGCCACGAGGTGCTGCTCGTCGACGCCCGCCATCCCGGCGCCGGCGTCACGGCGGCCGGCATGGGCCACCTCGTCGCCCTCGACGAGACCGACGATGAACTCGACCTGTGCCTGCTGTCGCTCGGACGCTGGGACGAGTACCTGGCCACGCGCACCGGCCTGGCGGAACACGTCCGCTGCGGCACGCTGTGGGTGGCGGAAGACGAGGCGCAGATGGCCCACGCGCTGGAGCGCGCCGCGCGCCTGGGCCGGCGCGGCTGGGATGCGCAAGCGTTGTCCGGCGACGCGCTCGCGCGCACCGAGCCCGCGCTGCGCGCCGGCCTGGCGGGCGGCGTGCGGGTCGCGCGCGACTGCGCCGTGTACCCGCCCGCGGTCGCGCGCGACCTGGCCGCGCGCCTCGTCGCGCAGGGCGGACTGACGCGGTTCGGCGCGGCCGTCGCGCGCATCGAGCCAGGATCCGTCACGCTGGCGTCCGGCGAACGCATCGACGCGGGCGCGGTCGTCGTAGCGGCGGGAACGGCCGTGCCGCAGCTGCTGCCCGACATGCCGGTCCTTCCGCGCAAGGGCCACCTGGCCATCACGGCCCGCTATCCGCGCCGCCTGTCGCACCAGGTGGTCAGCATGGGCTACGGCCAGACGAAGGCCGGAAGCGACGCGCTCGCCGTCGCCGCGAACGTCCAGCCGCGCATCACCGGACAATGGCTCGTCGGGTCGTGCCGCCAGGACGGCGTCGCCGACACGGACGTCGACCCGCGCGTGCTCGCCCACGTGCTGCGCGCGGCCATCGCGCTGCTGCCGTGTCTCGCGGACATGACGATCATCCGCAGCTGGACCGGCCTGCGCCCGGCGACGCCGGACGGCCGTCCCCTGATCGGACGCCATCCGCTGCTCGACCGCGTGTGGATCGCCGCCGGCCACGAAGGCCTCGGCGTGACGACGGCGTTCGGCACCGCGCAATTGCTGGCCGACCTGATGCAGGAACGTCCTCCCGCCATCGATTCCCGTCCCTATTCGCCCGCGAGGTTCGCACATGCCCGATCGTGATTCATTTTGCAGCGTGACCGTCGACGGCGTCGCGGTCGACGTCCCCGCCGGAAGCAACGTGGCCGCGGCCATCGTGGCGGCCGGCGCCCTGTGCACGCGGCTGTCCGTCACGGGCGAGCGCCGCTTCGCGTTCTGCGGCATCGGCCAATGCCAGGAATGCCGCGTGACGATCGACGGCCGCGCCAACCGCCTGGCCTGCCGCACCGCGTGCGCCGCCGGCATGGCCGTCGTGACGGGAGGCGCCCGATGAACGGCCGCAAACTGCTGCACATCGTGGGCAGCGGCCCGGCCGGACTGGCCGCCGCGCAGACGGCGCTCGAGGCAGGCGCGAAGGTGTGCCTGATCGACGACCACCCCGCGCCCGGCGGCCAGATCTGGCGCGGCGGGCCGGACCGCTGGACGGACCGCCGCGCGACCCGCATGTGGAAGACCCTGCACGGCCACCCGGACTTCACGCACATGTCTGGCGCCCAGGTCATCGGCTGCGTCGACGCCAACACGCTGCTGCTGGAGACGGGCGAACAGGGCGTGTCCGTCGCCTTCGAGCGCCTCGTGCTGTGTTCCGGCGCGCGCGAACTGAGCCTGCCGTTTCCGGGCTGGACCCTGCCCGGCGTCACGGGCGCGGGCGGCCTGCAAGCCCTGATCAAGGCCGGCATGCCGGTGCAGGGCCGCGCGGTCGTCGTCGCGGGCACCGGGCCGCTGCTGCTGGCGACGGCGGCGACGGCCATCCGCGCGGGCGCGCACGTGGCGGCCATCGTCGAGCACCAGCCGTGGCCGCGCTTGTCCGCGTTCGGCCTCGGTCTGCTGGCGCGGCACCGGACCAAGCTGTGGCAGGCCGCGTCGCTGTTCGCGCGGCTGCGGACGATTCCCTACCTGGCGGGCGCGCGCATCGTCGCCGCGCAGGGCGACGACAGGCTGCGCCGCGTCGTCGTCGCGACCCGCGACGGCAACGTGGCGTACCCGTGCGATTTCCTGGGCGCCGGCTTCGGCCTCGTGCCGAACATGGATCTCGCCCGCGCGCTGCGCTGCGCCACGGCGGACGGCGCGATCATGGTCGACGGCGCCCAGAAGACGAGCCGCGCGGACGTGTGGGCGGCGGGCGAATGCACCGGCATCGGCGGCGTCGACAAGGCCCTCGCCGAAGGCAGGATCGCCGCGCTCGGCGCGCTGGGCCTGACGCCGTCCGCGCGCGACCTGCCGCGGCTGCGCGCGTCGCGGGCATTCGCCGCGCTGCTGGCGCGCACCTTCGCGCCGGACGCCGCACTCAAGACCATGTGCCGGCCCGAGACGATCGTCTGCCGCTGCGAAGACGTGCCGGCCGCGAGCCTGCTGCCGCACCGCGACTGGCGCGAGGCGAAGCTGGCCACGCGCGTGGGCATGGGCGCCTGCCAGGGCAAGACGTGCGGCCCGGCATGCGCCTTCCTGTACGGCTGGCAGCAGGCGGACACCCGGATACCGATCATGCCCGCGAGCGCGCGGGCGCTGTCCCAGATCGAATGACACGAGGAGAACCATGACTATCGGTGGCAAGAACAAGGAAGCGGCGCTGGACGCGCTGGCGAACATGACGGCCGGCGCCGCGCCCATCGCGTTGGACGAGCACCGGGCGCGGATCGCACGCGCCCAGGCCTTGATGGCGGCGCAGGGCATCGCCGCGCTCTATCTGAACGCGGGCAGCAATCTCACCTACTTCACGGGCACGATGTGGAGCCCCAGCGAACGCATGGTCGGCGCCGTGCTGCCGGCGCGCGGCAGCGTCGTGTACATCGCGCCCGCGTTCGAGGAAAGCACGATCCGCAAGTTCATGGTCGTCGAAGGCGACGTCGCCTGCTGGGACGAGCACGAGGACCCGGCCGCGCGCCTGGCCGGCGTGCTGGCGCGGCTCGGCGTCAAAGCCGGCGCCACGCTCGCCATCGACGAGAGCACGCCGCTGTCGATGGTCGACGCGATCCGCGCCGCGACGCCGGGCTACGACCTGCGAAACGCGCACCCCGTCACGTCCCATTGCCGCGCGCGCAAGTCAGGCGCGGAGATCGCGCTCATCCAGCGGGCGATGGACATGACGATGGCCGTGCACAAGGCGGCGGCATCGATTCTGCACGAGGGCATCACGACGGCGGAGGTGGAGGAATTCATCCACCTGGCGCACCGCAAGGTCGGCGCGCGCGGCTCCTATTTCTGCATCGTGCTGTTCGGCGAGGCGACGTCGTACCCGCACGGCGTCAACTACGTCCAGACCTTGAAGCCGGGCGACACGGTGCTGATCGACACGGGCTGCAAGGTCCACAACTACATCTCCGACATCACCCGCACCTATGTGTTCGGCGAACCGTCCGAGCGCCAGCGCTTCGTCTGGGACGCGGAACGGGCGGCGCAGCGGGCCGCGTTCGACGCGGCCCGCCTGGGCGTTCCGTGCGAAGAGGTGGACAAGGCGGCCCGCCGCTCGCTCGAAGCCAACGGTTTCGGGCCCGGCTACAAGCTGCCCGGCCTGCCGCACCGGACGGGCCACGGCATCGGTCTCGACATCCACGAAGGCCCCTACCTCGTCGGCGGCGAACGCCGCGTCCTCGAACCGGGCATGTGCTTTTCGAACGAGCCGATGATCGTCGTACCGGGCGAATTCGGCATCCGCCTGGAAGACCATTTCTACATGACGGACACGGGACCGGAATGGTTCACGCAGCCGGCCGCGCGCCTGGAGGACCCGTTCGGGGCGGGATGACGGTGCGCAGGAATGCATCGGCGGCGTCCACCGTCGGCCCCAGCCACGGATCGAACAACCAGAAGCTGTGCGGCGTGTCGGGCACCGGTACGACCCGGCCCGTCACGCCCAGCGCGCGCAGCTTCGCCTCCATCTCGTCGCGCCCCAGGCTGAAACGCCGCTGCGCGCTGACGATGAACAGGATCGGCGGCGTGTCCGGCCCCACGTGGAACAGCGGCGACGCGTCGCGCCACAGCGCGGCCTTGTCCGCATAGCGGCCGCCGAACCACGCGCCCGCCGCCGACGGGTGCTTGGCCGGATCGTCTTCGTACTTGCGCGCCTCGGCCGACGTGAAGTCGGACAGGCCGTCGATGTTCACGATCGCCTGCACCGTGCAGGGCACGGCACCGGGCCCGCCGTCCGGATCGAAGCGCGCCTCCCCGTTCGTCACGCCCGTCAGCGCCGCGATCTGGCCGCCGGCCGAACCGCCCGCGACGGCGATGCGGTCCGGATCGACGCCGTAATCCGCCGCATGCGCGCGCACCCAGCGCACGGCCGCCTTGACGTCGTGGATCGCCGCCGGATACGGGGCTTCCGGCGCCAGGCGATAACTGATGGTGGCGGTCACGTAACCCCGTTCGGCCATGCGGATGGCCATCGGCGCGAAGTTGGCGCGCACGCCCGCGCGCCAGCCGCCGCCGTGCACGAACACGATGGCCGGCCGCGGCGCGCCCGCAGCCGCGGGCATGTACAGATCGAGCTTGAGGTCGTGCGCGCCGCGGCGTACGTATGTGACGTCCGGGACGGCGCGCACGGAAGCGGGGACGCTGCTGCCCGCGATGCGGATGAATGGGTATTTTGGCGCCAGCTTGGCATACGTCGTCGCGGCCGTGTAACTCTCGGGGATCGGCGCCCTGGCCTGCTGCCCCGCGCATGCAGCAAGCGCCATCGCCATCGCCATCGCCGCAACCGCGCACCACCCTCTCCTCGCCATCGTCGCACCCGTCTCCATTGTGTCGATCCAGTATCACACGGAACGACACCCCCGGCTAGTCCACCTTGCAAAAGTGGCCAGACCAACCTAGAATGGTCCGACCAGATAAGGAACAGCCCGGCCGCTTGGCACGAGGACTGTCCATCCGATAAAAACGACTGGAGACTACGTTGCAACCGCCAACCAGATTGCTTGCCATCCTGGGCGCCTGCGCCTGCCTGGCCGCGCCCGCGCACGCGGACGGCCCTTACCGCAATCCCGACAACAAGAATCCGAACGACCCGGCCGAAGGCACGTATCCGGTGCCGTACAAGAAACCCGTCGCGGCGGAGATCGCGGCGTCGCTGCAGCGCATCCGCGACTATCTCGACAGCGAAACGCCGACCCGCGTCGTGCACAAGGCCGGCGGCGCGCCCGTCACCGACTTCCGCGAACCGGCGGCCGACGCCGTCGTCGCGACGGGCGACGCCGGCTTCGGCCTGCAGGCCTACGAGATGGGCGTCGTGCACGCGGGCCTGATCGAGGCCGCCGCCGTCACGGGCGACCAGCGCTACACCGCGCTCACCGAGCGCCACTTCCGCTTCTTCGCCGACAGGCTGCCGTATTTCCGCGCCCAGGAACAGCGCTTCCACCTGGAGCGCGCCAACAGCTTTGCCCACTTCCTCGATCCGCGCGCGCTCGACGACGCCGGTTCCATGTGCGCCGCGATGATGCGCGCGCGCCACGCGGGCATCGGTCCGGACCTGTCGGCGCAGATCCGCGTGTGCGGCGACTGGGTCGCCAAACGCCAGTTCCGCCTGCCCGACGGCACCTTTGCCCGCCGGCGTCCGCAAGCGATGTCGGTGTGGGCCGACGATATGTACATGGGGATCCCCGCGCTGGCGGAGCTGGGCCGCATGACGGGCGAGCGCGCCTACTTCGACGATGCCGTGAAAAACGTCCTGCAGATGACGGGCTACCTGTTCGATCCGCGCACGAATCTCTACACGCACGGCTGGAACGCGAACAACCCGGACGCCCCGCACTTCTACTGGGCGCGCGCGAACGGCTGGGCGGTGCTGGCGATGTCCGACGTGCTGGACGTCCTGCCCAAGGACCACCCGGGCTACCCCAGGATCATGGCGCAGCTGCAGCGGACCTTGCGCGGCATCGCCGAACGCCAGTCCGGCGCCGGCCTGTGGCACCAGATGATCGACCGCGACGATTCCTATCTCGAGACGTCGGCGAGCGCCATGTTCGTGTACGTACTCGCGCACGCGATCAACGAAGGCTGGATCAGCCCGACGACGTACGGCTCGATCGCGCAGGCGGGATGGAATGCGCTGTCCGCACGCGTCGATGCGCAGGGCAAGGTCGAGGGCACGTGCGTGGGCACGACGTTCGCGAGCGACCAGGTGTATTACTACAACCGTCCCACCAGCACGGCCGCGCTGCACGGCTATGGGCCGATGCTGCTGGCCGGCGCCGAGATGATCCGGCTGTTGGAGAATCCGGCGTTCGAGATCCAGTACCGCGTCCGCACGTATCACTACGTGCCGAAGAACGGCGGCGCGACGAGCTACCGCGAGCACCCCTGAATCCCGCCACGATGAAAGCCCAGACCATGCAAGCCAAGACCCTGTTTTGCGCCGCAGGCCTCGCGCTGCGCGCGCACGCGGGCGCCGCCGAGCGCCTCGTCGTCACCGCGAGCCACGACCTCGACGCGGCGCGTCCGTCCGAAACCATCGCCGTCCCGTGGAAGGACGTCAACGCCGCGCTGCCTGGGGCGCTGATCCAGCACCTCGTCGTCAAGGACGCGGACGGCCGCGTGCTCCCCTTCCAAGTGACGAACGTCGCGCCGGAAGCGAAGGACCCGAACGGCATCGGCATCGCGTACGGCGAACTGCTGTTCCAGCACGACTTCGCGCCGGGCGAACATACGGCGACGTTCGTCGTCGAAAAGAGCGACGCCATCACGCCGCCGTTCGCGCCCAAGGCCTTCGCCCGCTACGTCCCGGAACGCCTGGACGACTTCGCGTGGGAAAACGACGTGATCGGCCACCGCACCTACGGCCCCGCCCTCGCCGCGCCGGCGCCGGCCGGCAGTGGAAAGGAAGTGCTGGAGTCGAGCGGCCTCGATATCTGGTTCAAGCGCGTCGATTATCCGATCGTCGACCGCTGGTACAACAAGGGCCACGACCACTACCACAAGGACGAGGGCGAAGGCATGGACATGTACAACGTCGGCCGCTCGCGCGGGGCCGGCGGCACCGGCGTGTGGGACGGCACGCGCCTGTACACGAGCGGGAATTACGCGCGCTGGAAGGTGCTGGCCAACGGCCCGGTCCGCGCCGTGTTCGAACTGGCGTACGACGCCTGGGACGCCGCCGGCACCAAGGTCACGGAAACCAAGCGCTTCACCGTCGACGCCGGCCACCAGCTGGACCGGATCGACAGCACGTTCACGTTCGCCGGTCCGTCCGCGTTGACGGTGGCCGTGGGCCTGAACAAGACGCCGTCCGACAAGAAGCAGGCGCCGCGCGTGGCCCTGGTCCGCGACGATGCCGACCACGCCCTGCTGCAATGGGTCGAGCAGAAAACGAACGGCGCGTTCGGCACGGCGGTCATCGTGCCGGCGGCGTCCGGCCATGCCGAGGATGCGCTCAACGACCTCGTACTGGCCAGGGTCGAATCCGGCAAGCCGCTGCACTACTGGGTCGGCGCCGCCTGGGACCGCGCGGGCCGCATCACGTCGAAAGCGGCGTGGCAAGCGTACGTGGCGGCCGAGGCGCAACGCATCGCGCACCCGGTGCACGTCGCGCTCGCGGCCGGCCAGCACTGAGATCAGTCATCGTACCTGTCGTTTTTCCAACACATTACCGCCGGAATCCGGTCCGACCACATTGATATTGTGGTCCGGCCAATTTAGAATAGCCCTACCAAGAACCCGACGCCATGTCCGTACGGGTCCGACCTCGCCAGGCATCGTTTTGCAAGAAGCATTCATCGGCGCCGCCTCCCCGGCAGCGCCGAAACGTCATCGATAAAAAACAGGAGACAGCTTCATGAAATACCCCAGCAGCACCCAGCCCCGTCACGCCTCCCCCCAATTCGTTCTCTCCTCGATCGCGCTCGCCGTGCTCTGTCTCGCCCAGCAGGCGCAGGCCCAGCAGACGGACGCGCCGATGCAGCGCGTCGAAGTCACCGGCTCCAGCATCAAGCACCTCGCCACCGAGGAAGCCCTGCCCGTCACGACGATCAAGGCCGACGAACTGGTCAAGCAGGGCATGACCACGCTGGCCGACGTGATGATGGCGCTGCCGCAGTCGGCGTCGCTGCAGCCGTCCAACGCCGGCTCCGGCACCAACATCAACCTGCGCGGCCTGGGCGTGAACCGCACCCTCGTGCTGCTGAACGGGCGCCGCCTCGCCAACGAAGCCATCGCCGACGGCTACGCCAACCTCGACACCATCCCGATCAGCGCCCTGCAGCGCGTCGAGATCCTGCGCGACGGCGCGTCGTCGATCTACGGTTCGGACGCCATCGGCGGCGTCGTCAACTTCATCACCAAGCGCGAAGTCACGGGCGGCAACGTCACCGTGCAGCTCGTGCAGCCGCAACGCCACGGCGGCGGCGACGAGCAGCGCATCCAGGCCACCTTCGGCAAGGGCAACCTGGAGCAGGACGGCTGGAACATCTACGGCACCGTCGACTTCCACCAGCGCAGCCGCCTGCTGCTGTCCGACCGCGCCGGCTTCGTCCCGGACGACGCGGCGATGGCGGCCATCGGCCGTCCGCGCAACGCCGCCAGCGGCGGCTATGCCACGCCCGCCAACTTCACCAGTTCCGCCAACAAGAGCGCGGCGAACCCGTATTATTCGAGCGGCTGCCTGAGTCCGTATTCGATCCAGGGCGCCAAGAACACCTGCGTGCTGGACGACGACACCTACGGCACGGCGCTGCACCCGAACAAGCAGCTGACGATGTACGCCAAGGCGACCAAGAAGCTCGACGCCGACAACACCGTGACCCTGGAGTACACGCGCGGCGACGAATCGATCTTCGGCTACAAGAACCCGACCCAGGCCGTCGCCGTCGGCAGCAGCAAGCCGATCCTGCCGGCCACCAGCCAGTGGTATCCGGGCAAGAGGGGCGGCGTGCCGGCCGTCGCCGGCATCACGAACCAGCCGCTGACCGTGAGCTGGGCCGTGGCCGACTTCGGCCCCGCCGTCACGCGCGACAACCAGATCAACCAGCGCCTGCTGCTGTCCGCCGACGGCCACCTCGGCACCTGGGACTACAAGGCCGGCTTGAGCTACGGCGTGTCGCTGCGCAAGGGCTACTTCAAGTCCGGCTACTTCTCGGGCCCCGGCCTGATCAAGGGTCTCGCCGACGGCACGCTGAACCCGTTCGGCCTGCAGGACCAGGCCGGCCGCGACTACCTCGAGTCGATCGCCGCCGACGGCATGCAGAACCGCAGCTCGCGCAGCTCGTACTCCGGCGTCGACGGCACGATCAGCAAGTCGTTGATGGCCCTGGCCGGCGGCGACCTCGCGTTCGCGCTGGGCGCCGACCTGCACCGCGACACCAACGAAGACACCAAGCTCGGACCGGCGGCCGACATCACCTACGCCAAGGTCGTCCCGGCGCACGGCGAGAGCCGCCGCACCGTGGCCGGCATCTACACCGAGGTCGACGCGCCGGTCACCAAGACCCTGAACCTGAACGGCGCGCTGCGCGTCGACCACTACAGCGACGTCGGGTCGACCGTCACGCCGAAGATCAGCTTCCGCTGGCAGCCGACCAAGACCATCATGTTCCGCGGCTCCGCCAACACGGGCTTCCGCGCGCCGACCCTGTTCGACCGCTACGGCTACCGCACCACCATCGCCAACACGACGACGGCCGGCCGCTGGGACGATCCGGTCCTGTGCCCGTCCCCGACGCCGACGATCCCAGGCACCGGCACGGCCGTCCCGGGTGCCGTCGCGGCCGACGTCTGCAATGCGAAGCTGAACAAGCTGACGGGTTCCAACAACACGCTGCAGCCGGAACGCTCGAAGGGCGGCACGCTGGGCGTCGTGTTCGAACCGACCCGCACGTTCAACGCATCGTTCGACTACTGGCAAGTCAACATGAAGGACATGCTGGCCAACCTGCCGGAGAACGTGTACTTCACGAACTACGCGGACTACAAGAACCTGTTCGTGCGTAATGCCGACGGCTCGCTCGCCTACATCAACAACACGACCATGAACCTGGGCGGCCAGATCGCGGCGGGCGTGGACGTGTCGGCCAACTGGCAGATCGCGAACAACAGCTACGGCAAGTTCGGCGCCGCCATCGACGGCACCTACCTGACCCGCTTCGACAACCAGCTCGTGCCGAACGGCCCGTGGATGTCGAACGTCGGCCGGTTCGGCTGGGCCAGCAACGGCACCACGTCCAGCTACCCGATCATCACGTTCCGCTGGAAGCACAACCTGCGCTTCACGTGGCAGAGCGGTAACTACTCGGCCCAGCTGACGAACAACTTCAACAGCTCGTACCACGACGCCAACACGGCCGTCACGTCGCAGTACTACCGCGACATCCCGTCGTTCTCGACGTGGAACCTGACCGGGTCGGTCCGCGTGCAGAAGCAGGTCCGCATCACGGCCGGCGTCACGAACCTGTTCGACAAGGCCCCGCCGATCACCAACAACACGATCTACGGCAACGGCTATCTGAGCAGCGTCGCCAATCCGATCGGCCGCACCTGGAACCTGCGCGTCAGCTACGATTTCGACTGATGTCCGCAATCGGCGCATCCGGTTCGCCGGATGCGCCAATCCCACGAAAAGGACAACGATGCTGATCCCACGTATCGCATTGGCGGCGGCGCTCGTCGTCGCGGCCCACGCATCGGCCGCCGAGGCCCCCATCCGCGTCATCCTCGTCGGCGATTCGACGATGGCCACGAAGAGCGGCTACGGCGACGCCTTCTGCGCCCGCTTCACCCCGGACGTGACGTGCGTGAACCTCGCGCGCGGCGGCCGCAGCACCAGCAGCTTCCGGCGCGAAGGGCGCTGGGACGAAGTCGAGCGCATGCTCAAGGACGGCGCCGGCTTCAAGGCCACCTACGTCCTCGTGCAGTTCGGCCACAACGACCAGCCGGGCAAGCCGGGGCGCTCCACGGACCTCGTCACCGAATTCCCCGCCAACATGGCGCGCTATGCGCAGGAGACGCATGCCCTCGGCGGCGTGCCCGTGCTCGTGACGCCGCTCACCCGGCGCACGTTCAAGGGCGCCTGGCTCGCCAACGATCTCGCGCCCTGGGCCGCCGCCACGCGCCGCGCGGCCGCGCAGGAACACGCCGCGCTGCTGGACCTGAACCGCGACAGCTACGACGCCGTCCAGGCCATGGGCCAGGACGGTGCCGACGAGCTGGCCGTCGTCCCCCGCCCGCCCGGCTATGGCATGCCCGCCGATCCGAACAAGGTCGAGCCGAACGGCGCCGCCAAGTCGAAGTTCGACCGCACGCACGTGGGCGCCAAGGGCGCCGACTTCTTCGCGCGCATGGTCGAGCGCGAACTGGTGGCCGCGCGGCCCGAGACGGCCCCCTGGTTCAAGGACGGGGGCAAGCCTTGAGACGCGCCGCGCTGCACGCGTGCGCGGCGGCGTGCGCGCTCGCCTGCGTGCACGCGCACGCGCAGGACACGCGCACCGTCCGCGAACCCGTCGTGCCGCCCGCCTGCGCGGTGCTGACCGGGGAAGCGGCCACCACCGGCCGCGACGACGCGGCCCGCATCCAGGCCGCCATCGACAAATGCGCGCCCGGCCACGCCGTCGTCCTCGCGGCCAGCAACGACGGCAGGAACTTCGTGTCCGGCCCCCTGCACCTGCGCGACGGCGTGACCCTGCTCGTCGACACGGGCGCCACCTTGTACGCGAGCACCGACCCGCGCCTGTTCGACCGCGGCGCCGGCACCTGCGGCACCAACGACGCATCGGGCCGCGGCTGCCGGCCGTTCATCACGCTCGACCACGTGCGCGGCGCCGGCATCATGGGCGGCGGCACCATCGACGGCCAGGGCGGCCAGGCCATCCTCGGCAAGAGCGAGACGTGGTGGCAGATCGCGCGCCGCGCGCAGAAAGTGAAGACCCGGCAAAACGTGCCGCGCCTGATCCAGGCCGACGGGGCGCGCGACGTCACGATGTACCGCATCACGCTGAAGAACTCGCCCAACTTCCACGTGACCTTGAACGAGGTCGATGGCTTCACGGCGTGGGGCGTCACCATCGACACGCCGCACGACGCGCGCAACACCGACGGCATCGATCCCATCTCCTCGCGCAACGTGACGATCGCGCACAGCACCATCCGCACGGGCGACGACGACGTCGCCATCAAGGCGGGCGGCGCCGGAGCGGCGGAACACATCTCGATCCTGCACAACCGCTTCTACAGCGGCCACGGCATGTCGATCGGCAGCGAGACCAACGGCGGCGTGCGGCAAGTGCTCGTCGACGACCTCACGATGGACGGCACGACGTCGGGCCTGCGCATCAAGAGCAACGACAAGCGCGGCGGCCGCGTCGACGGCATCGTCTACCGCGACGTCTGCCTGCGCGACGTCCGCAAACCGATCGAGATCACGACGCACTACGAACAGCCCGCGCAGCCGGGCAATCTCGTGCCCGACTACGCCGGCATCCGCCTGGAACACGTGGACAGCACGACGCCGGGCCGCATCCTGCTGCAAGGCTACGACGACGCGCGTCCGCTCGTGCTGGCCCTGCAGGACGTGGCGCTCGCGCCGCGCTCCGACGTCCGGCAGGAGCATGCGCGTGTGCAGGGTGCATTCGGCACGGCGCCCGATTGCGCCGGACGTTTCGCCCCGTTCCCCGAGCCGGCCGTGCGCGATCCGCGCCCGCAACTGACGGCCGACCAGGCCCGTGCCTACGACTACCGCGAGGTGCTGAAATACGTGGGCCCGGTCGGCCACGAGCGCGTCGAGCCATGGGATCCGCTGGCCGATCCGCTCGCGGCGCAGGACGAATTGAAGGCCGACTACACGGTCGACGCGCAAGCGAAGGCCGACGGCGTCACGCGCTTCGCGACGGTGCAGGCCGCGGTCGGCCGCGCGGTGGCGGCGGGCGGCACGCGGCGCGTGATCATGCGCATCGCGCCCGGGACGTACCATGAACTCGTCTACGTGCCGCCCGGCGCGCCGCCCATCACGCTGGACGGCGCCGGCGCCGATCCGCAGGCCGTGCGCATCAGCGCCGCGCTGGACGCCTCGACGACGGGCGCCGCCTACCGCAACCGCTACGCCGCCGAGTTCGCGCACGCGCCGCCGCAGGTCGCCGCCATGTTCGACGGGCTGAAGGACCTGCCGGCACTGCAGACGACGGGGTCCGCCACCGTTTGGGTGCGCGCGGACGGCTTCCAGGCCCGCAACCTCACCATCGAGAACGCGTACGACCGCGACAAGACCGTGGCGCACCCGGAATGCCAGGGCGACCACTGCCCCGACACGACGGGCGGCAGCCGCGTGCACCACCAGGCCGTCGCGCTGCGCGTGGACGGCGCGGACAAGGTGCAGTTCGAGCGCGTGCGCCTGCTCGGCATGCAGGACACGCTGTTCCTGAGCTCGAAGGACGGCAGCGCGACGGTGCGCAGCTTCTTCCACGATACGCGGATCGAGGGCGACGTCGACTTCATCTTCGGCGACACCATCGCCGTCTTCAAGGATTGCGACATCCACGCCGTCGGCGGCCGCTCGGCCTCGTACGTGGCGGCGCCGGACACGAACCGCCGCGCGAAATACGGCTTCGTGTTCGACGGCTGCCGCTTCACGAGCGACGCACCCGGCGCGGCCCACACCCGGTTCTATTTCGCCCGCCAGTGGTTCCACAACGAGCGCTGCACGCCGTACGGCTTCGTTCCGGTCGACGGCTACACGTGCAGGCTGGGCGACGTCGACGTGTACACGCCGCCCGTCGGGACGATCCGCAAGCGCACGCTGGAGACGGTCGGCAAGGCCGTGATCCTCCGTTCGCGCATCGGGCCGTATTTCGAGAAGACGACGCCGTGGTCGGAATGGAACCGCAACGGCACCCTGGCGCACCGTCCGGCGCAATTCAGTTCGGACGATTACTGGAACAACCTGGCCGGCACGCCGTTCGACCCGGCCGGCGCGCTGGGCGACGGACCGCGTCCGGTCCCGGCCGACGTCTATCTCGGCGAATACGCCAACACCAACGAGTGACGGAGACACCATGACTGACCCCTTCGATGCCCGCCGCGGCTTTTTGAAAACCGCCGCCGTCGCCGGCCTCGCGCTGTCCGGCCCCGCGCACGCGCTGGCGGCCGCGCGCAAGGCCGCCCGGGACGGCGACCCGTGGCAGGCCGCGGACGGCATCGCGAAGCGCCTCGCCAACCCCGTCAAGTTCCGCAAGGCCGACTACCTCGTCAGCGACTTCGGCGCCGCGCCGTGCAAGCTCGTGCCCGTCGAGGCATGGGTGTCGTTCGAGGACCGGGCCACCTTGCAGACGCCCGCGTCCGGCGCGAAGGACTGCTACGCCGCGTTCAGGGCCGCCATCGAGAAATGCCACGCGGAGGGCGGCGGCCGCGTCGTCATCCCGCGGGGCGACTGGTTCTGCGCCGGGCCCATCGTCCTGCTGTCGAACGTGAACGTGCACCTCGCGGCCGGCGCCCACGTCTACTTCAGCAACGACCCCGCCGACTACGCGAAATACGGCGACGTCGATTGCGGGCCGAACGGCAAGCTGGTCGTGTCGCGCTGGCAGAGCAACGACTGCCTGAATTTCTCGTCGATGATCTATGCCCGCGATCAGGACAATATCGCGCTCACGGGCGACGACTGGACGGCCATCCTCGACGGCCAGGGCGGCGTGCCGTTCCCGGGCCGGCTCGACTGCTGGTGGACGTGGAAGGGCAAGAACGCGACGATCCACTCGGTCGCCCAGGACAAGTCGCCGAACTACGTGCCCGGCAAGCTGGCGCAGAACCAGGTCAACGACCTGAATCCGAAGTCGCTGGCCGCCGTTGCGCCCGACCTGCCGGAGGCGCAGCGCCTCATGATCCAGGGCCAGGGCGACAAGTGGCGCGCGGACGACGCCTACCTGCCCGCGCTGTCGGAAGCGGGCGTGCCGCTGGCCAAACGCGTGTTCGGCCTGGGCCACTACCTGCGGCCGCCGATGATCCAGCTGATCGGGTGCACCAACGTGCTGCTGGAAGGCTACCAGGTGACGCACACGCCGTTCTGGCAGCACCATCCGGTCGCCTGCCGCAATCTCGCCATCCGCAAGGTGCACGCGAACAGCCTGGGGCCGAACAGCGACGGCTTCGATCCGGAAAGCTGCGACACGGTGCTCGTCGAAGGCTGCCGGTTCAACACGGGCGACGACTGCATCGCCATCAAGGCCGGCAAGAACCTGGACACGCAGTACGGCCCGTCGCAGAACATCGTCATCCAGAAGTGCACGATGCAGAGCGGCCACGGCGCCGTGACCTTGGGCAGCGAGATGGCCGGCGGCATCCAGAACGTGTACGCGCAGGACCTCGTGTTCGAGAACATGAACTGGGCGACGAATCCGCTGAACACGGCGATCCGCCTGAAGACGAACCTGAACCGCGGCGGTTTTCTCCGAAACTTCTACGTGCGCAACGTGAGCATCCCGAACGGCGTGCAGACGAGCCCCTCGTTCTACGCGTCGCTGCCGGGCTCCCCGATCGCGTCGAAGACGGTGGCCACGGCGGCCGGCGCCGTCGTCACCTTCGACTGCGACTACACGCCGCGCGCGGACAATGTGCGCGTGCGCCCGCCGGAGGTGCGCAACGTGCACATCTCGAACGTCAAGGTGGGCAACGTGAAGACGAAGGCCGGCGCGCCGGCCTCGTGCTTCCAGGCGTTCGTCGTCCTCGGTCCCGTCGCTTCCGACTACAACGGCCCGCCCCCGACACCCGCCGTGCTGCCGGTGCGCGACGTGACGATCACCGACTGCGACTTCGGCACGCCCGTCAACACGGCGCATCCGTGGTACACGTACAATGTGCGCGCTCTGAAGCTGGCCAACGTGACCATCGCCGGCAAGCGCTACGACACGACCCTGTCCGCCTGACGCCGCGCGCCGGCCTGGCGCTTGCTCTACAATGCCGTCACCTCTTGCGGACATGGGATGGATGATGGCGACACCGGTGTTCAACTACGGCTCCGACGTCTCGGGGCTCGTCTGGGGCTTCCTGCTGAGGGACGGCGCCCAGGCGGCGTCCGTCGACGCGCGCCAGGCCGAGGACTGGTTGCGCGCGCCCGTCCCCGGCCAGTTCGTTTGGCTGCACTTCAATCTGTCCAACGCGGCCAGCGAGCGCTGGCTGCGCGCCCACGCCGGCCTGCCCGACGAATTCTACGAGACCCTGCACCAGGGCTCGCGCTCCACCCGCATCGAGATGGCGGACGATGCGCTGATCGCGGTCGTCAACGACGTCCTCCACAATTTTTCCGTCGACGCGGCCGAGATCTCGACCTTGTGGGTGCACGTGACGCCGCGCGCCGTCATCACCGCGCGCCGCAAGCCGCTGGAATCCATCGAACGCCTGCGCCAGGACGTGCTGCAGGGCGCGCCGCTGCGATCAAGCGTCGAGCTGCTCGTGCACCTGCTGCGCGACCAGGCCGACGTCCTCGTCAACATCGTGCGCGACGCCGTGGCGCGGGTCGACGCGGCGGAAGATCAACTGCTGGCCGGGCGCCTCACGCGCCGGCGCGAAGACCTGGGCGCGCTGCGCCGCGTGCTCGTGCGGCTGCAACGGCTGCTGGCGCCGGAGCCGGCCGCCCTGTTCCGCCTGCTGCAGCGGCCGCCCGCCTGGGTGGCGCCGGAAGACCGCCAGGAGCTGCGCCAGGCGACCGAGGAATTCACGGTCGTGCTGTCCGACCTCGCCGCGCTGCAGGAACGCATCAAGCTGCTGCAGGAAGAGATCGCGGCCCGGGTCAACGAAGACAATAACCGCAGCCTGTTCCTGCTGACCATCGTGACGGTGATGGCCCTGCCGATCAACCTGATCGCGGGCCTGCTGGGCATGAACGTGGGCGGCGTGCCCCTGTCCCGGCACCCGCACGGGTTCTGGGTCGTGCTGGGCTTCACGGCCCTCGTGACGGGCGCCCTCGCCTGGCTGTTGCTGCGGCTGCAACGCCCGCGCTGAGCCTTAACATGCCTTTACCATACGAAAACAAGATACGAGGCCTTGCATTGAGCATAACTCGTTTTCCGGCGCCACGCTAAGCTACTTTCCTCAGGAAAAGTCCGCACGCCAGGGCAGCCGTGCGCGGCGCCGCCGACGGTAGAATGGCCCAAACACCGGCGCCAGCCTCTGCTTCCACCGGTCCGCTCGCCGCACCATCTGCGGCTTTCCGTCCATCCGAATCGCAGAAGAAGACCATGTTCAATCCATCCGACCATCCGCACCGCCGCTACAACCCACTCATGGGCGACTGGGTCCTCGTGTCCCCGCACCGCGCCAAGCGGCCGTGGCAGGGGCAGCAGGAAGCCGTCGACCGCTCGGCCAAGCCGTCGCACGACCCGACCTGCTACCTGTGCCCGGGCAATACCCGCGTCAACGGCGAAAAGAACCCCGACTACACGGGCACCTACGTGTTCGAGAACGACTTCGCGGCGCTGATGCCGGACACCCCGGAAGCCGCGCCCGGCGCCGACCCGCTGTTCCAGACGATGAGCGCGCGCGGCACGAGCCGTGTGATCTGCTTCTCGCCGGACCACGCCAAGTCGCTGCCGCAGCTGACGCTGCCGGCCATCGAAGGCGTCATCGACACGTGGTGCGCGCAGGCCGCGGAGCTGGGCGCCAAGTACCGCTGGGTCCAGGTGTTCGAGAACAAGGGCGCCGTGATGGGCTGCTCGAACCCGCACCCGCACGGCCAGATCTGGGCCACGAGCTATGTCCCGAACCTGCCGGCCGCGGAAGACCGCCAGCAACAAGCGTATCACGCCGAACAGGGCCGCCGCCTGCTGCTGGACGTGGCCGAGCGCGAGATCGCCGCCCGCGAACGCGTCGTCGTCGAGACCGAGCACTGGGTCGCCATCGTCCCGTACTGGGCCGCGTGGCCGTTCGAGACGCTGGTCCTGCCCCGCTTTGCCGTGCGGCGCCTGGAAGAACTGCAGCCGGCGCAGCGCGCCGACCTGGCCGCGCTGCTGAAACGCCTGACAACGCGCTACGACAACCTGTTCCAGACGTCCTTCCCGTACTCGATGGGCTGGCATGGCGCGCCGTACGGCGTGTCCGATGCCGACGCGGAAGGCTGGCAACTGCACGCCCACTTCTACCCTCCGCTGCTGCGCTCCGCGTCGGTGCGCAAGTTCATGGTCGGCTTCGAGATGCTGGCCGAAGCCCAGCGCGACCTGACCCCGGAACAAGCGGCCGAGCGCCTGCGCGCGCAGTCCGAAGTGCACTACCTCGACACCGAATCCAATCAAACGACCTGACATGCAAGATAACCGCCTCATTTCCCGCAACGACCGTACCGCCGCCGCCTTCGAAACCGCATTCGGCGCCGCGCCCACGCTGTTCGTGCAAGCCCCCGGCCGCGTCAACCTGATCGGCGAGCACACCGACTACAACGACGGCCTCGTGCTCCCGTGCGCCATCGACTACCGCACCGCCATCGCGGCCAAGCCGCGCGCTGACCGCAAGGTGCGCGTGATCGCGGCCGACTACGGCGACGCGCTCGACGAAATCGACCTGGACGCCCCCATCGAACGGGTGGCCCAGCCGATGTGGGCCAACTACGTGCGCGGCATGATCGACCAGTTCGTGAAGCGCGGCCTGCCCGTGCAAGGCATGGACCTCGCCATCGCGGGCGACGTGCCGCAGGGCGCGGGCCTGTCGTCGTCGGCGTCGCTGTCGGTGGCCGTCGGCCGCCTGTTCGCCACCCTGCCCGGCTTCGAAGCCTTGTCGCCGATCGACATCGCCCTGATCGCGCAAGCGTCGGAAAACGACTTCGTCGGCACCAAGTGCGGCAATATGGACCAGATCAGCTCCGCCTGCGGCGTGGCCGGCCACGCGCTGCTGATCGACTGCCGCTCGCTGGAGGTGAAGCCCGTACCGGTGCCGGACAACGCCGCCATCATGATCTTCAACTCCAACGTGACGCGCGGCCTCGTCGACAGCGCCTACAACGTGCGGCGCGAACAGTGCGAAGCGGCCGCCCGCCACTTCGGCATCCCCGCCCTGCGCGACCTCGACCTCGCCACGCTCGAAGCGCGCGCGGCCGAACTGGACCCGGTCGTGCTGCGCCGCGCGCGCCACGTGGTGACGGAAGACGACCGCGTGCTGGCCGCCGCCGCCGCGCTGGCGTCCGGCGACCTGGAACGCCTGGGCGAGCTGATGGCCGCGTCGCACGCGTCGATGCGCGACGATTTCGAGATCACCGTGCCCCCGATCGACAATCTCGTCGACATCGTCAAGCGCGTTGTCAAGCAGCAGGGCGGCGTGCGCATGACGGGCGGCGGCTTCGGCGGCTGCGTGGTGGCCGTCGTGCCGCATGCGCTGGTCGAGGCAGCCCGTGCCGCCGTCGAGCGCGAGTACCGTTCGCCGGACGGCAAGCCGGCCACGATCTACGTCTGCAAGCCGGCCGCCGGCGCCGGTAAAGTCACCCCATGACGTACGAGGCGGCGGCCGCACGCTATGGCAGCATGCCCTATCCGCATTGCGGCAGGAGCGGCCTGCGGCTGTCCGCCGTGTCGTTGGGGTTGTGGCACAACTTCGGCGGCTTCGACGACTTCGAGCGCCAGCGCGACATCGTGCGTACGGCGTTCGACCACGGCATCACGTGCTTCGACCTCGCCAACAACTACGGCCCGCCGCCCGGATCGGCCGAAACGAATTTCGGCCGCATCCTGGCGCAGGACCTGAAAGCCTACCGCGACGAGATCGTCGTCTGCACCAAGGCCGGCTACACGATGTGGCCGGGGCCGTACGGCGACTGGGGCAGCCGCAAATACCTCGTCGCGAGCCTGGACCAGAGCCTGTCCCGCATGGGCCTGGACTACGTCGACATCTTCTATCACCACCGTCCCGACCCCGACACGCCGCTGGAAGAAACGATGGCGGCGCTGGACTGGATCGTGCGTAGCGGCCGCGCGCTGTACGCGGGCATCTCGAACTACAACGGCGAGCGCACGGCCGCTGCCGCGGCCGAGCTGCGGCGCCTGGGCACGCCGTTCGTCATCCACCAGATGCGCTACAACATGCTCGTGCGCCAGCCGGAGTCGGACCTGTTTCCCGTGCTGGAGCGAGAAGGCATCGGCGGCATCGCCTTTTCGCCGCTGGCGCAGGGCCTGCTGACGGACCGCTATCTCGGCGGCGCGCTGCCGGCCGATTCGCGCGCGGCAGGCAAGGTCGGGTTCCTCAAGCCCGAGCACATCACGGCCGAACGCCTGCGCCTCATCGAAGCGCTGAACGACGTCGCGCGCACCGGCGGCCGCACGCTCGCGCAACTGGCGCTGGCCTGGGTGCGGCGCCAGCCGGCCATCGCGTCCGTGCTGATCGGCGCCAGCAGGCCGCAGCAAGTGCTCGATGCCGTGCGGGCCGTCGAGATGGCGCCGCTGGCCGGCGACGAGATCGCGGCCATCGAGGCCATCCTCGCTTCGTCCTGAACGATGTCCCGGGCGCGCGCCCGGGATTGACTCGCTTCGTCACGTGGTATACGCTGTATACCATGAATACCGAATCCACCAAGACGCGGCTGTTCCAGGCCGCGCGCGCACTGTTCGACGAGGAAGGCGAAGCGGGCCTCTCCATGCGCCGCATCGCCGCCGCCGTGGGCATCACGCCGATGGCGATCTACAAGCACTATGCGGACAAGGACGCGCTACTGAACGCGCTGATGCTGGACGGCTTCGTCGCGTGGGAGGCGCGCGTCGCCCGGATCGCGGCATCGGACCCCGCCGCCTGGCTGCGCGCGCTGGGCGCCGCCTTCCTCGACTTCGCGCTGACCGAACCGCGCCGCTACGAAGCCGCCTTCCTGCTGCGCGCCAGCCAGGCCCGCCAATATCCGCACGATTTCGCCGAGGGCCGGTCGCCCGTCGTGCGCCTCGCCCGCGAGCACGCGCAACGCATGCGCGCGCCCGATCCGCACGCGCCGTCGGCGGGCGACATCGTGCTCGCCCTGTCCGCGCTGTGCCAGGGCCTCGTCGGCATGTACCGCGCCGGCCGTTTCGTATCGGAAGACGAATTCCGCGCCGCCTATGTGCGGGCGGTCGACCACTGCATCCTGTCCTATTCACCGGAGCCCACCCCATGATCGCATTCGCTTGCGCCCTGCTCAGCGGGATGATGTATTACTTCGCCTACGGCATCGCCAACGCCTGGCTTCTCGCCTGGATCGCGCCGGTGCCCCTGCTGTGGCTCGCCTACCGGGGCGCGCCGCGCGGGCAGGTGCTGGCCGCGTCGCTGTTCACGGCGGCCATGGGCACGGTCTATATCTTCCAGGTCTACGGCACCTACGTGCTCGTCGACGGCATCGCGATGGCGGCCGGCAGCGGCCTGCTGCTGGGCCTCGCGCTGCTGCTGGCGCGACGGGCGCGCAGCGTGCTGCCCGGCCCGGCCGTCGTCTTCGCCTTCCCCGTGCTGTGGACCGCCTTCGAATTCGCGGAAGGATGGGTGTCGCCGCACGGCGCCTGGGGCGCACTGGGCTATACGCAGGCCGACTGGCCGGCGGCGATCCAGGTGGCGTCCGTGACGGGCGTCTACGGCGTCACGTTCCTCCTGTGCCTGTGCGCGAACGCGGTGGCGCTGGCGCTGCGGGGCGAGCGCGCGGCGGGGGCGGTCGGCGCGGCCCTGGCGGTCGCCGTCATCGGCGCCGGCTATGCGCGCCTGGCGGCGCCGCAGAGCGCGCCGCTGCGCGTCGCCGCCGTCGGGATCGTGCCCGCGCCAGGCGTGGGGCGCGCCGGGGCCGGCGAACGGTATGGGGCGGCGATCCGGTCGGCCGCCGGCCAGGGCGCGAAAGTCGTCGTCACGCCCGAGACGGATATCGCAAGCGATGCGCTGGCCCCCGTGCGGACGGCGGCCGCGGAGACCGGGACGCTCGTCGTCGCCGGCACGCTCAACCGGTCGCCGCAACGGAACATGGCGGTCGTCTTCGCGCCCGGCAAGCCGGCGTTCGCGTACGACAAGCGCCACCTCCTGCTGCCCGGCGAAGCCGTCTTCACGCCGGGCACCAAGCCGGGCCTGATCGGCGACGGCATGGCCACCGCCATCTGCAAGGACCTGGACTTCCCGCGCACGATCCGCGCCGACGCCGAAAACGGCATCCGCCTGATGATCGTGCCGGCGAACGACTTCACGCTGGACGGCTGGATGCACGCGCGCCAGGCGATCATGCGCGGCGTGGAGAACGGCTTCGCCATGCTGCGCGTCGCCGCGCACGGCCTCGCGACGGTGTCGGACGACCGGGGCCGCGTCCTCGCGCGCGCCGAGGTCGGCCAGCCGGGCGTCGCCGTCGCGTCGGCCGACGTCCCGCTCGGCACCGGCCCCACCTGGTACACGCGCCACGGCGACTGGTTCGCGTGGCTGTGCGTCGCGCTGGCTAGCGGGACGGCGGCGTTGTCCTGGCGGCGAACCACATCGCCAGCGCCGATCCGGACAGGTTGTGCCACACGCTGAACAACGCGCTCGGCACGGCCGCCAGCGGACTGAAATGCGCGGCCGCCAGTGCGGCGCCGAGGCCGGAATTCTGCATGCCGGTCTCGAACATCACGGCCTTGCGCTTCGCGAGGTCCATGCCGAACAGCCGGGCGAACGCATAACCCAGCGCGAAGCCGAGCAGGTTATGCAGGATGACGGCCGCGAACATCAACGGTCCGTTCGTCAGCAGCTTCGCCTGGTTCAACGCGACGATGATCGCGATGATCAGCACGATCGCCGCCGTCGACACGAGCGGCAACGCCTTCACGCTGGCCGCCGCCTGCTTGCGGAACAGCGTCTTGGCGACGACGCCGAGCGCGATCGGCAGGATCACGACCTGCACGATGTCCCTGAACAGTGACGCCGCATGAATATCCATCCACGCGCCGGCGAGCAGCGACACGAGCGCCGGCGTCGCGAACGGCGCGATCAGGGTGGACACGGCGCCGATCGACACGCCGAGCGCGACGTCGCCCCGCGACAGGAACGTCATCACGTTGGACGCGGTGCCGCTCGGGCAGCAACCGACGAGGATCACGCCGACGGCGATCTCGGGCGGCAGGCGCAGCGCAACGGCGAGCAGGTACGCGATGCCGGGCATGATGAGATAGTGCCCGACGACGCCGATCGCCACGTCGCGGGGCCGCCGGAGCACGTCGCGAAAATCTTCCGCCGACAAGGTGAGCCCCATGCCGAACATGACGACGCCGAGCAGCGGCGCGATCCAGCCCTTGTAGCCGACGAACAGCGCCGGTGCGAAGAATCCGAGACCCGCGAACAGCAGGACCCACACCGAAAAGGTCTTGCCGACGAAGGCGCCGGCTTTTTCTACTGCGTTCACGCGTGGGGTCTCCTTGCCGATGATGGGACGATGGGTGCCGCATTATAGGGCCGCGCGCGCGGGCCGGGGGCGGCGCCGTTACGGCTTGGCGGCCGGCGTCCAGCGCCGCGCGACGATGCGGTAGCGGATGTCCAGGTCATCGGCGACGGCCAGCAGGCCGCCGCCCACCGAGAACGGCACGATGCCGAAATCGGTCTGCTTCAGGCGCGCCGTGCCGCTCGCGGTCATCTGCGCCGCATCGACCTGCACGGCGGCCGGCAACGCCAGCCACCGCGTGACGCCGTGCAGCGTCACGGCGACGTCCAGGTGGTCCGCATCCTTCCGCTGCGCGTGCAGCGTCACCACCGGGTAGCGCTCCGCCGCCAGCACCGGACCGAGCATGTTCTTGCGCGTGCCGGCGATCGCTTCCGGCGTGCGTTCCGAAGGGATGCCCGCCACGCGCAGCAGGTCCGGCTCGTCGACGGTCAACTGGTCGGCACGGAACGACACGTCGGCGCGGCCCAGGCCGGGCGCGGCGTAACCGTCCAGCGTGTGGCTGGCCACGACGTGGTCGTGCCCGAGCCGCGCCATCAAGCCGGCGCGGCGCACCGTGACGGCGATCAGCGACGCGGCCGGGTCGACCGCGTAGACGGCGGCGCCGGAGGTTGCCGCCGCGCGGTACGAGAACGTGGCGGACGTCGGTGTCGTGGCCCGCGTCGGCGGTGCGAGCGGTTGGCCGCAGGCGGTCAGCAGGAACAATAGTGGAAGGATGCGCTTCATGTGGCTCGGTGGGTGAGGTTCGGATGGCGGGGTTGACAGCGGTGGCGGCTTCTGGCCAGTTGCAGTCCGTCAGCCATTTGCAGAGCTACCTTTGCGCACGAGCTCAAACTCGTGCGGCAACATGTAAAGACCACCGTGTCCGGTCAGCCCCGGCTCGATTTCCCAACTAACCGAAACGCTCGCTTTGTCCGGCTCCGGAAAATCGTCAATTGGGTACTCGTGATTGAGCATCTGCGCGATGTGGACCAGTTCATCCTCTGGTAACACGTCGAGGAACTCTTGGCATATTTCCACGACGCGAACGATGTCGCCGATTTCAACCGGGTTTCCATGCCTATCCCTCACGTTAACTCTCCCCAACGTATATCACGATCCACAACCGCCCAATTCTGGCCGATCGGCCGACCCGGAATTTTACGCGGCGCAGCGTTCCTTGCTGGTGAGGTTGCGACCGTGCAGTCCCATTATGGCTCAGGAAAGTCTACGATACTCGCGGCGATTCAAGTCGCCAATTGCGACTGCCGCTTCCAGCCCGAAAGGCTCTACCGCCGCAACGCCATCTCCGCCACCAGCGCCAGCGCGAGCCCGAACGACACCGCCTTCCAGAACAACAGCGGATTGCGCTCCACCAGCGGCGCACGCGCCTGGTTCAGAAAGGCCCGGTTCGGATGGTGCAGGTCGTACACGAATTCCGACACGTCTTCGTAGCGCCGGCGCGGATCGATCTGCAAGGCCTTGCGCAGCGCGCAATCGACCCATGGGGGAGTGGCCGGATCGTGCTCGCGCGCGGACGTGTACGCGAGCTTGCGCTGCGCCGCGCGTCCCTTCGCGGCCGGAATCCCGACGCCGTACGGCAGCTCGCCCGTCAGCATCCGGTACGTCAGCACGCCCAGCGCGAACACGTCCGAGCTCACGGTCCCGTGCTCGCCCAGGAAGTACTCGGGCGCCGCATACAGGGCGGCGCCCTGCAGCGTCCAGTCCTCGCCATGCGGCGCCATCTCGACCACGCCCGCCACACTCACGGAACCGAAGTCGATGATGCGCGCGGTGCCGTCGGCGTCGATCATGACGTTTTCCGGGCGCAGGTCCTGGTGCAGCATCTCGAGCCGGTGGAATGCGCGCAGGCCTTTCGCCACCTGGTCGACGATGCGCCGCACCGCCTCCAGGCCTGGCTTCGGATGGTCGCGCAGCCATTGGGCCAGCGTGATGCCGTCGATGTACTCGCTGGCCACGTAGACGCAGCTGCGCCGGCGCGCGGGCGCGGCGGGCTTCACAACGTGCGGACTGCGCACGCGTCCCATGACCCACTCCTCCATCACGAACCGTTCCATGCGGGCGCGGTTGCCGGCGAGGTCGGTGGACGGCAGCTTGAGGATCACGTGCGCGCCGCTGTCCGGGTCGAGCGCCAGGTAGACGTGGCTGCGGCTGCTGCCGTGCACCTCGCGCACGATGCGGTAGCCGTCGAGTTCCGCGCGCGGCTCCAGCAGCGGCGGCAGCGGCAGGTCGGCCATCTGGCGCAACAGCTCGGACGCCTCGCGCGCCTGCAGCGATTCGATGCGCACCAGTTGCACGGTGAGGTTGTCCGTGCTGCCGTTGTCCAGCGCGCGCGCGACGAGACGGCGCGCGGCCTCGTCCAGGTCGGACGCGCCCTGCAGCGCGGCGTGGACGTCGGCGCCGGTCACGTGTTCGTACACGCCGTCCGTGGCGAGCATGAACAGGTCGCCCGCCTCCAGCGCCACGGCGCGGTAATCGATGTCGACGCTGTCGTCGACGCCCAATGCCCGGCTCAGGTAGCTGCGTTCGGGCGACACCCAGATGCGGTGGTCCGTCGTCACCTGTTCCAGGCTGGCGCCGTGCGCGCCGGGGTGGATCCGGTAGATGCGCGCGTCGCCGACGTGGAACACGTGCGCCGTGTTCGACTTGATGACGAGCGCCGTGAACGTGCAGACGTAGCCGCGGTCCTGGTCGTAGCGGTCCTGGCTCTGACGCGTCTGCGCGTACAGCCACGCGTTGACGGCGGCAAGCACGCGCTCGCCGGCCGTCCTGACGGACCACGCGTCGGACGTGGCATAGTAATCCTCGAGGAACGAGGCGACGGCGGTGCCGCTCGCGACGTGGCTCACGGCACTGCTGCCGATGCCGTCCGCCAGCGCGAGCGCCGCGCCCTTCGTCGAGCGCAGCGAATCGCGCGGCAGCGCCGCGCCGTGGCAGTCCTGGTTCGAGGACTTGCGGCCCCGGTCCGTGTGCTGGCCGACGGCCAGGGTCAAGGGTGTCGGCATGTGGCGCCGGCCCGCGCGTCGTGCGTGCTCAGTTGAACGAGCGCTTCGGCGCCGTCTTCACGTGCGTCGAATACAAGGTCAGGCCCGTGAACGCGAGGCCGCCGACGAGGTTGCCGAGCACCGTCGGGATCTCGTTCCACAGCAGGTAGTCGACGAACGTGAAGTGCGCGCCCGTCAGGATCCCGAACGGGAACAGGAACATGTTGACCACCGAGTGCTCGAACGCCATCGCGAAGAACAGCATCACGGGCATCCACATGGCGATGACCTTGCCGCCGACGGTCGTCGAGATCATCGCGCCCACGACGCCCGTCGACACCATCCAGTTGCACAGCATGCCGCGGATGAACAGCGTGACCATGCCGGAAAAGCCGTAGGCCGCATAGCCCAGCGTGCGCTTCTCGCCGATCGAGCCGATCGTCTTGGCCAGCGCGCCGCCGTCCGTGTGGTAGCCGAACGTGAAGATGTACGACATGAGCACGGCCACGGTGAGCGCACCGAGGAAGTTACCGGTGAAGACGATGCCCCAGTGCTTGATCACGCGCGGCAGGGTGACGCCGGGACGCCTGTCGATCAGGGCCAGCGGCGTGAGGACGAACACGCCCGTCAGCAGGTCGAAGCCGAGCAGGTACAGCATGCAGAAGCCCACGGGGAACAGCAGCGCGCCGATCAACGGCACGCCGGTGGCGACCGAACAGCTCACGGCGAACACCGCCGACAAGGCGAGGATGGCGCCGGCCATGTAGGCACGGATCAGCGCGTCGCGGGTGGACATATAGATTTTGGATTCGCCCGCGTCGACCATCTTGGTGACGAATTCCGAAGGCACCAGGTATGCCATGATAGTTCTCCCTAGGGGCCGCGCTGGCGCGGCAAATTTATGATTAGTGATGCGGCGCGACGCGCCGTCGAAGAGAGTCATGCAAGAAGCGGGCCCGGCTGCGGACCGCCGAATTCTCACTTGCCGGCGCCGTCTCCTGGTGCGCCGGCGCACTGTTTCCGCCGCTGCCGGCACACGCGCGCCCGCAAATGAAGCACGACGGCCGCGCGCTACGCCATGCCCGGGGGCCGGAATGCCCCGTTTGCGTGCACCCCTTGAAAAAGCGACGGCGGCCGCCCTGTCGGCACACAAGCATGACTTTGCGCAGCACCCGACACACCGTTCGTATGCAATATGGGTAATGACGCATCCAGCCCGAGGAGCCGAGCATGTTCTTTCGTAAACTACTTTGCGCAGCAGCGTGCGTGCTGCTCGCATCCATGCCGCTGGCCAATGCCGCGGCGCCGCGCTACACGCTGACGTTCGTGCCGAACGGATTCGAGGCCGGACCGTTCCACCCGTTGAACGACGCCGGCCGCATCGTCGGCACCTACCAGGGCCGGGTCGCGATCTTCGACCGCGGCGGCATCCACCCGGTCAATGCGCCGCCCAGCTTCGGCCGCGGCATCAACGACCGCTCGGACGTGAGCGGGGTCCTCACCGGCTCGGCGACCGCCTTCGCCATCATCGGCGGCAGACTGATCGACGTCCACGCCGCGCTGCCCACGTTCTACTACACGTCCGATGCCGAGTTCATCAACAACCACGGCGCGGTGGCCGGCATCGCCGATCCGTTTGCGGACGAAGCCGTGCGCGGCTTCCTCTACCGCCACGGCCACGCCGAACTCGTCCCGACGCTGGGCGGCGAATTCAGCTTCGTCGCGGGACTCAACAACAGGGACGGCGTCGTGGGCTGGGCAAGCACGGGCGGCGGCTCGGCCAGCGATCCGCAATACCACGCCATCTTCTTCAAGGACGGCAAGACGCACGACCTGGGCACGCTGGCGAGCGGCCAGCGCAGCCAGGCATTGGACATCAACGACCGCTGGCAGATCGTCGGCGCGTCCCGGATCGCGCCCGACGACGCCGGCGACGCCGAGCACCCGTTCCTGATCCAGCACGGCAGGATGATCGACCTCGGCACGCTCGGCGGCAGCTCCGGCCGCGCGATCGCGATCAACAACGGCGGATTGATCGTGGGAGAAGCGAGCCGCCCCGACGAAACGCGCACGGCCTTCCTGTACCTTGGCCACAAGATGCTCGACCTGAACCAGCTGACGGCGGTGCCCTCCGGGTGGCAATTGGTGACGGCGGAGGACATCAACAACAGGGCCCAGATCTTCGCAACGGCGTGCTACGGCATCGGCGGGGAATGCCGCCCCGTGCGGCTGGATCCGGCCTGCCCGTGCAGGGCCGCAGACTTCGGGCAAACTGGCATGGAGGCGCTACCGAATCCCGAGTGACCGTACGCCGCACCAGGCCTGCAGCGCAGTGGGCAGGCCGGCGTCGTCCGCGTCGCCGGCCCAGGCCACGTAGCCGTCCGGGCGAATCAACACGGCGGCGGGCAACGGCACCACCCCGATGACGGGCAGCTCGCACACGCCGTCGAACGTCGCGTCGATCAGCGCGATGCGCTCGCCGCCGTCCTCGAGGGCGAAGGCACCCGGCCGTTCGAAGTTGAGCAGCACCTGCCGCGCATCGTGCAGCAGCGCGAACACGCGGGCCGGCCCGTCGGCCGTCGCGATGTCCAGGTCGGGCATGCGCCGGCCCAGCAGCGGATGGCCGTCGCCGAGGTCGTAGCCGAGGTCATAGCGGATATCGAGGCCCGATATCATGCCACCGAAGCGCTTGCGCGGTTCGTCCATCGCCAGCATCTCCGCGACGAATTCGCCCAGCACCGCGGTGCGCGCGTCCGGGCGCCGCAGAACGCCCTGCGCGATGGTGTTGCGCAGGACGCGCTCCGCGGCCGGGTGGCGCTCGGCCTGGTAGGTGTCCAGCAGCGCGTCGGGCGACATGCCCTTCACGACCTGCGCCAGCTTCCAGCCGAGGTTGACCGCGTCCTGGATGCCGAGATTCAGGCCCTGCCCGCCCAGCGGCGGGTGGATGTGCGCGGCGTCGCCGGCCAGCAGGATGCGGCCCTTGCGGTAGGCGTCCGCCTGGCGCGTCGCATCGGAAAAGCGCGACAACCACGCCGGCGAGTGGACGCCGAAGTCCGTCCCGTAGACCGCCTTCAAACCGGCCGCGAGTTCGTCCAGCGACGGCTCGCCGGTCGCATCCGGCGCGCGGCCCGCGAGGACGACGCCGACCGTCTCGCCATCCTCCAGCATCGACATCGCGTGGCGACCGGCGGCATCCTCGCGAAAGCCCAGCACCGGCTTCTCCGTCATCCTGACTTCGGCGATGAGCCAGCTCGTGGAAGCCTCCCAGCCCGGAAAGCCGATGCCCGCCAGCTTGCGCACCACGCTGCGCCCGCCGTCGCAGCCCACCAGCCAGCGGGCGCACAAGGCCTTGCCCTGCGCCGTCGCGACGTCGACGCCGTCCGCGTAGCACGCGATGGCGCCCACCTCCAGGTCGCGGTAGACCGGCACGTGCAATTCATCGGCCCACGCTGCGAGCAGGCGTTCGGTCCGTTCCTGCGGCAGCGCGAGCAGATAATTGTGCCGGGTCGGGAAATCGCGGATGTCGAGGGCCGCGTGGAAACTGACCCGCGGGTGCGTCTTGCCCTGGGCGAGGAAGCGGTCCACGATGCCGCGCTGGTCGAGCAGTTCGAGCGTGCGCGCGTGCAAACCGCCCGCCCGGCCGCCCACACGCGCCTGCGTCGGCTTGCGCTCGACGATGGCGGCGTCGACGCCGGCCAGGGCCAGTTCGGCAGCCAGCATCAGGCCCGTGGGGCCGGCGCCGACGATGATGACGTCATGGTCGATGGTTTGCAAACGCATGTCCTCCATGTTGCGGCGCCCGCGTTTTCCGGGTCATCAAACAACGGGCATCACACCAGCATACGCGAACTACTGGGGCGAGCTTCCGTCAGACTCGTAGGTCGAGAAGGCCAAGTCCGTACCTGGATTATGCTTGACCGCGAGTGCGATCTTGTGGCGTAACTCGTCGTCGGAGTCGCTCAACCTTCCGTTGTACAAAGCCTGCTTAAAAAATGGGAATTCCAGACGGACGTGGCCAGTGATTCCGGCATCGTAGCCAATCATTCCAGCGCAACGTCACCGCCCATTCCGGGCGAACGTGTCCGATTCGGGCATCTTCCGGAATCAGCGGTCGCGATGCCGGAACGGCATCGTATTTCGCAATAATGCTGTTGCGCATTGTGCGACCAAACGCGTGCGCTCGCAGCTTTTCGAATGGTAAAGCGTGGCCGCAACAAGGATTAAAATGCATAGGATCAAGGATGTATTACGACTCAAGCTCGACGCCAAACTGTCGCATCAGCAGATTGCCGATGCACTGGACCTGTCGAAAGGCGTTGTCACGAAATAGGTGGGCCTGATCGCTGCCGCCGGTCTCGACTGCCCCGTAGTCCAAACCATGGACGAGACTGCTCTTCAGCGGCGCCTGATGGCCAGTTCCCGGAAGGCGCGGGATTTCGTACAGCCCGACTACGGGCGCTTGCATCGGGAACTGCTGCGCAAGGACATCACGTTGATGCTGCTGCGGGAGGAGCATCAGACGGACTACGCCGACGGCCCAGACCTACGCATCCTCGCAGTTCTGCGACAACCACCGGCGCTTCGCCACGCAGTTCAAGCGTTCCATGCGTCAGGTTCACCGCACCGGCGAGAAAATGTTCATCGACTATGCCGGGCCGAGCACCGCACTGGCGGACGATGGCCGACTGGCATGAGCCCACGACGCGCGCGCTGAGCTTCTGCGGCGGCGCGACGCGGTTAATTGTCCCCCGACAATCCGAAGGCAATGATCTCGGACGCCAACTGCTGCGAGTTGCGCGGCGGCGACACCGTGCTCGACCTCGCGCACTATTGCGGCACCTCGATCCTGTCGGCACGTCCTTACCATCCGCGAGACAGGGCCAAGGCCGAATCGGCAGAGCAAATCGTCGAGCGCTGGATTAACGCGCGACTCCGCCAACAGCAGTTCGCCAGCGTGCACGAGGTCAATGTGGCAATGCGACTTGCTCGCAAGGCTGAACGACAATCCATTCCAGAAACTGCCAAGTCGCCGCGCCAGCACCTTCGCCGAGATCGACGCGCCGGCCTTGCCGCCGCTGCCGCCGCACCGCTACGAGATGGCTCGCTTCCGCAGCGTCAGGGCCCACATCGCTGGCCATGGGTGAAGCATTTGTTCGGCGATGCCGCCTATGATCAGCGCACCTTGCTGGACAAGGCGACCAATCTCAATTTTACCATCGAAGCCGTACGTGGCCTGCTGAGCCAGGACGACTTCTAAGTCCGATCGTGGCGCTGAGTCGGCGAGCGCACATTCGTAATCGCTGATGCGCTATCGCCGCGTGGTCCGCGATCACGAGCAACGGCTCGACGTGTCAAGCGAATATGTACGTTGCGCTCGGCTCGTCGCTTTTACACAGGAAGCGTTTCCGGTGAGCTCTCAAACCGTCTTTAAGCGCGCTCGCCGATGCTAGCTATCTAACAACGTTGCTTATACTCACTAGATATGCCACTATTGGTATATGTAAGCCAGAGGAACATACATGTCGATTTTTTCGCGACTTATTATAAATGCCTTCGTTGGTTCAATACTACTTCGAAAGAATTACCATAAAGCACTTCTATAAGGATTGAGCATGACCTATTTAGAGGCAGTCGGGTATTGGGGATCCTGGGCTTCGTTAATTAGCATTCCTTTAACCGTTGCCACCCTTCTATTGGCAAAGTCTGTACGTGACGCAGTGATCGCATCGCGTTTTCAACAACGCCTTGCCTCGCTAGTTTCAGCAATGAGAGAAGCGGAAATGAAAGCAAATATAAAGCAGCTTACTGCCGAGATAAAAGTGTTGGTCCACGCGTTTGAGACCAGCTATAGCTGGTTTGACTTAAGATTTTCTTCACGAGTTAACAAAGCGTACGTTGAGGCTAAAAAGCAAGCAGAAGCCCCATCTCCAGACATAAAAGTACTCCAAGGTTTACTCATCAATCTAAGGACTCTACACGCAGAGGTAACGCCATGAGTAACGAACAACTTGTTTTTGACGATATTTTACAAAGAACCCAGAATAATCAATTGTCTTGGTCTATTGTCGGCAATCAATATGCGTCAAGTTTAATTTTCCAACCTTCAGCAGTCTATCGAATTTTTAAGACCGACTACTCACGAGACGCGTCTGATTTTTACGAAATACTTCTTGTGGAGAAGAAGTATCCAGATCCTGACTGGGATTTTGCGATCGAAAAATACAAGGTAGAAATCGTATTTATCCAAAACGGTGTTCTAGTGGCGACCTTAGACGAATTTAGCATTGATTTCACGCAGTTGGTTACATTAGCAAGACTGGTAGAAGGCAAGTCGACACAGGCAAGAAAGTTATTCGGTTTTCCATAATCAGCGAACACTGAAAAAAACGGTGGCGCTCAAAATGCTAGATCGCCATCTGAGCCGCCGATCTTCGCGCGACCCAATCGGAAACATAACTCCCCCCTAATTTGCCCTGCATTCTTCGTTGATCAATCCAAGTCTTATGTAAGTTGCACCGGGTTTTTAAAATTTCGGTTAAAGCGATCAGCTAGGCGAACTTTTAGCAAAAGAAATTAAATTTAGAATTTAACGATATCATTGCTTTAGCCAGGACAGAAATTACCATGAATCTTGAAACGACCGAGAAAACGCTGAAGGAATTAGCCGAGATCGAAGTACCTGATCTATCTGTTTTTCCGACAGAATTCGTCAGCAAGCTTAACGGCGGGATCACTAGAACTTTAGGCACTAATGCTAAGCCATTCTCGATCAAGTCCGGCAATCCCCATGAGATCACCTTCATTGAACCAGCTTATGTGGATAACGTTGAGATTGAATTCTCAAAACCCATTGCCGGGGCCGAAATCGAACTAGTTGTATATGAAGCCATTCATAACCGCAACGTTCGAAAGAAACTGAATCACCAGACTCTCTCCGCAATAGCCGCATTTCCCGTAAGCTGCGTTACGTCTGGCATTTCCATTTACCTTCAGCCGAGCTTTTTCGAGCTATTTTCCAAGCGCACCTTGGAAATAAACAGAATCAAGATTTGCGGTTTTAATATTGACGACTTCGAAGTCCTTACGCATTCATTAGAAAAAATAGTCGGCTTAAAAAAATCAGCTGCGGATGAGCTTTCTCGCGAGAGAAATCAACTGTTGAGGCTACAACAGGAACTCATTGACCGAGAAACGGCAGTTGATGAACTAGAAAGCCGGAAGAACGCTGAGCTTGAAACACTGCAAGACCAACTAAACGAGTGCCAGCAGGCCATCCTTGAGTCTAACGAGACACTGAGGAAGCTCAAAGACGATATCGGCCGTTCTGAGAGTAAGAAACAGGGCCTTATTGATCAAATAAGTGGAGGCGAAACGACGGTACGCAACATAGAGGGCGAGATCACAAAAGGCAAGCAACGCCTAACAGAACTAGCTGTCGAAACATCAGAAAAGGAGACTAGACTTAGAGAACTAAGCAGCAACGTCAATTTGTTCTCTGAAGAATTTTCCTCGTTCTCTGATCACGGAGCCAAACAAAGTAAGGTATTCATCGGACTTAGTATTGTGCCGCTAGCTATTATTATTATCCTAACAACGCAGCTTTTGATGGGTGCAGTTGATCTCTCCGTAAAATATGTCAAGCAACCTAATCTTGACCTGCTTACAGTATTTGTTACACGACTGCCCTATTTAACAATATGCGGCTCAATCTTGGCTGTATGTTACTCAGCATTTCGTTTCCTTTTTAATCGGATCAGTAGCATCTATGCAGAACGACTGGATTTTGCGAAAATCGGCATACTTGCAAAAGATGTAACATTTGCATCCGCAAACGACTTGTTGTATAGCGATCATGAGTTGTACGAGGCCAGGACCTATCTGAAGATCGAGATGTTGAAATCATATTTAAGCGGGAATATCGGTGCATTTGTATATGCCAAACGTAAAAATAAGGCTCAAACCGGCAAGAAATCCGAATACCAAAGCGCAGAAGCGAACGTTTTGGGAGAAACGGGCGGTAAGGAGGAAGAGGCTATGCAGGAAGATGTATAGGTGCACAGACCGGTGGGATCATATTCCCATCCATAGTTGGCCGGTCTTCAAGGCTCGGCGCGTTTTGCGTACACTGTCCCAATCCGATTTTTCACCGGCAGTTCAATGACCAAACCGCTACACAGGCAAGCCCGTACGGTTGGCGCACTCGTCTTTTGAATATCTGAATATCGGACATTGCGGATTCTGCTTATTCGAGAATCGCCCGTATTCGGGCCAGAGCGTCTTCGACCACGACATCCGGTGCAGTTTCCACTTTCTTGGCGCCGCGGGCGGCCAAGTCCATCATACGAATCATGTTCACCAACACCACGCCTTGTGTCTCGGTGCCCGATCCACTCAGAGGTACCGCGAAGCCCGCATAGCGAGCGAAATCGCCGCCCTGCGTAATCGGAGCAACCAGCGCCACACCCATGAGATTGAACGCAGCCGGCGAGAGCACAAGCGCGGGACGGAAATCGCCTGGCTGCTCGCGTCCGACAGTCGGATTGAGGTTCACGCGAACGATATCCCCACGATTGAACGCGGTACGCCTCACCATACTTCCTGGCCCACCGGTTTCGCCCCTTCCCAGCTCGCCGCGTCTACGGGAGGCGCCGCCTTCAGGTCACATTGCGCCATCAGGTCGGCGAGCGAATAAGTTTTGCGTGCGGGCCGCAATACCAGGCCATCCGGTCGCATATCAGCACTCAGTTTGTCCCCGAGTGCGACACCAAGTTGACTTAATAAAGTTGACGGCAGCCGAACGGCTGCGCTGTTGCCCCATTTTTGAATCGCAAGTTCCATAGTCGCTCCTACAGTGTAGATACATTGTATCCTCAAACAATTGGTCCGAAAAGAGCATTCTACAATGTAGATACGCGTCAAAAGCCGATCCAAACAAGTTCAGCGGGCATGGCAGCCGCCTCCGGCGACGGCAACGCGAAAAACGGCGCGCCGCCCCAAGGCAAGCGCGCCGCCGGTAACGACAGGCCGGCACCGCCGTGCCGCCCCGCCCTGCTCGCAAATCAGAAGTCAGAAATCAGAAATGGTATTCAGCCTTGACCATCGGCGTGCTGGCCGACGCACCCGGCACATGCTTGCTGTCGTTGCCGAACTTGTTGTGCCAGTACTGGTACTCGAAACCGGCGCGGAAGGTCTTGGGCTTGGCGCCCAGCAGCGGGCCGACGTCGTACAGCAGTTGCATGTCGATGTTCGTTTCCGGCGCCGTCTGGTTGCCGAATTCGTCCTTGCCCTTGGAGGCGATCCAGTTCGCGAAGCCCTCCCACGACCAGCCCGAGCCGCCCACCGGGAACGCCCACACCGCACCCAGCATCGGGTGCGTGTCGTAGCGGTAGCGCGGGGTGGAGACGCCGGTGAACTCGTTGGTCGGGGCATTGCTTTCCCACAGGCCGTAGATGCCCACGTTCAGCAGGCCCGGCGCCTTGAAGGAGAACGTCGGGCCGACGACCAGCATGCGCTTCTTCGAGTTGTAGCCGGCGTCGTCCTTCGTATTGACGTCGAAGCCGAACGTCATGCCGACGTCGCTCACGGGGCCGTAGGCGAACGGGTTGCCGGTCACCTTGGACAGCGACACCGTGTTGCGGTACAGCAGATAGAACTCCTGCGCGCCCGCGCTTGCGCCCGGCGCCGACGGGTCGGTCTTGTTCGACAGCAGGACGTCGAGGTTGAAGAAGTTCGTGCCGTACGCGTAACCGCTCGCGTGGTTGACGTCGAGGATGTCCTTGTGGATGTCGGCGCCGTTGAACGGCTCGCGGAAACGGCTGCCGGTGCGGTAGCCGATCGAGGTGTCGCTCCACTCGGCGGCCTGGACGGACGTTGCCGCGCACGCGCACAGCGCCATGGTCAGGACGGTCTTTTTCATGCTTTGCTCCCTTGGACGATAGTTGGGTGGTTGTTGGTGGCGCCGGCATCCGTATGGCTCTCGGCCGGGATGTCGCGGGTGCCGTTGAAGAAGAGGTTCAGTGCGACCGCGGCGACGGCGGTCAGCACGATGCCCGACTCCAGCAACGGATGCAGGCTGTGGGCCATCTGCTGGGCCCAGCGCGGTGCCACCAGCGGGATCAGGCCGAAGCCGATCGATAGCGCGACAATATACAGGTTGAAGCGGTTGCTCCGGAAGTCGACACGGGTCAGGATGCGGATGCCCGCTGCGGCAACCATACCAAACATGACAAGGCCGGCGCCGCCCAGCACGAACTGCGGGATGGCCTCCACGAGCGCCGCCATTTTCGGCAGCATGCCCAGCACGATCATGATGCAGCCGCCCGCCACGCACACCCAACGGCTCTTGACGCCCGTGACGGCCACGAGGCCCACGTTCTGCGAGAAGCTCGTGTGCGGGAAGGTGTTCAGCAAGCCGCCGATCAGCGTGCCCAGGCCGTCCGTGCGCAGGCCGGCCGCCAGCTGCTTGCGGTCGAGGTCCTTGCCCGTCAGTTCGGACAGCGCGAGGAACATGCCGGTCGACTCGATCATCACGACGATCATGACGACGGCGAACGTGACGATCATGACGACGTCGAACGTCGGCGCGCCGAACGCCAGCGGCGTTACGACCTGGAACCAGGCAGCCTTGCCGACCTTGTCGAAGTTCATCTCGCCGGCCGCGAACGTGACGACGCAGCCGGCGACGATGCCCAGCAGGACCGAGATATTGGCCAGGAAGCCGCGACAATACCGGACGAGGCACAGCACGACGGCCAGTACGAAGGCGGCGATGCCGAGGTGGTCGAGCGCACCGTAGTTCGGGTTCGGCGTCATCGGCACGGGGCCGGCCAGCTTCAGCGCGGGGACCGCGGCGCCCGGCGGCAGCGTGGCGGCCGCCTGCGCCGCGCTCGCGCGCGCCGCGTCGACCATCGCGGCCAGTTTCACCGTGTCGACGCTTTGCGCCGCGCCGTCCGGACCACCCATGGCCCAGCCCACGCCGACGCGCATCAGGGTGACGCCGATGATCAGGATGATCGTGCCCGTGACGACGGGCGGGAAGAAGCGCAGCAAACGGCTCATCAGCGGGGCGATGAGCAGCGCGACGGCACCGGCGCCGATGCCGGCGCCGAAGATCGCGCGCGCCCCGTCGACGCCGGGGACGGCGTGCGCGATGGCGACCATGGGGCCGACGGCCGCGAAGGTCACGCCCATCATCACGGGCAGGCGGATGCCGAACCACGATGTCAGGCCGAGGGATTGGATCAACGTGACGATCCCGCAGCAGAACAAGTCGGCCGAGATCAGCATGCTGACCTGTTCGGGGGGAAGTTTGAGCGCGCGTCCCACGATGAGCGGGACGGCGATGGCGCCGGCGTACATGACGAGGACGTGCTGCAACCCGAGCGCGCCGAGGCGTGCGAGGGGCAGCCGTTCGTCCACCGGGTGGCGGGACGGCTGGGTCATGCTAGTCTCCTAATATGTTTTATGAACTGCGTGTACTGCGGTACTGCGTTCGAAACCAAAAGAAGCATGCCGCCCGCCGCGCGCCGGCTGCTTGGGCCGGGCGCCCGGGCGTGTCCGGGAGGCCCCGAGCGGGCCGCGGACAGGGTACAACGGGTCAGTTGACAGGGGCGCCCTCTTCGTACCAGCGCTTGATGAGATTGCGCTCGTCCGGCGTGATCCGGGTGGCGTTATTCAGCGGCATCAGCTTGAGCACGACGGCCTGCTGGTACATCTGCTGGGCGTGGCGCTTGATCGACTCGGCCGAGTCGAACGAGATGCCCTTGCTGGCCATGACGGCCGAGTGGCACATCGAGCAGCGCTGGGCGACGACGCCCTTCACTTGCTGGAAGCTGACGTTCTGCGCGGTGGCGCCGCCGGCAGCCGCGTTCACCGGCGCGGCCGAGGCGATGGCCGACGCGTCGATCTCGGGTTTCGGGACCAGGTAGACGACGAGGCCCAGCAGCGCGGCCACGCCGAAGCCGGCGTATTCCCACGGGACGCGCTTGCCGTGCACCAGCGCCTTGTGGCGGGCGACGAAGCTCTGGCGGATCAGGGCGCCCGTCAGCATCATGAGGACCAGCACGACCCAGTTGTTGTCGCTCGCGTACAGCCAGCCGTAGTGGTTGGACAGCATCGCGAACAACACCGGCAAGGTGAAATACGTGTTGTGGACGCTGCGCTGCTTGGCGCGCCAGCCGTAGATCGGGTCGACCGGCTGGCCGGCCTTGAGCTGGGCGACGACCTTGCGCTGGCCCGGGATGATCCAGAAGAACACGTTGGCGCTCATCGACGTGGCCAGCATGGCGCCGACCAGCAGGAAGGCGGCGCGGCCGGCGTACAGCTGGCACGCGAGCCAGGCGGCGAACACGACGGACACGAACACGAAGCCACCGACGATGGCGTCGCCGTTCTTCCTGCGGCCGAACGTGCGGCAGATAGTGTCGTACACGAGCCAGAACGCGACGAGGAAGCCCAGCGCGGTGGCGACGGCGGCGCCCGGCGTCCAGTCGTGCACCTGCTTGTCGACCATGAAGGTGCCGGCATTGAACAGGTAGAGCACGGTGAACAGGCCGAAGCCGGACAGCCACGTGGCGTAGCTCTCCCAATAGAACCAGTGCAGGCCCTCGGGCATGGATTTCGGCGCCACGAGATATTTTTGCGGGTGGTAGAAGCCGCCGCCGTGCACGGCCCACAGCTCGCCGTCGACGCCCTTCTCCACCAGGTCGGGCGCGGTCGGCCTGGTCAGCGAGTTGTCGAGGAAGACGAAGTAGAACGATGCGCCGATCCAGGCGATCGCGGTGATGACGTGGGTCCAGCGCAATAGCAGATTCACCCAGTCGAGCAGATAGGATTCCATGAGAGCCTCTAAAACAAAGGAAGCATGGCGCAGGCGACGCACCAGGCTGTCCCATCACCACAGCGGGCTCTGTGAGGGGCAAATCATCGCAACCACCGGGCCAGGGCCGAAGCCCGATGCCGGTGCGCTCCGCGGCGACACGACAACTGTATACGATCTTTTCGAAAAAAGGTATGACTTTATGAGAAAAACAACGGTGCGCGCTTACGAGCCGCGGTAGGTCGAATACGACCACGGGCTGACGAGCAGCGGCACGTGGTAGTGGCCGGCCGCGTCGGCGATGCCGAATTCCAGCGGCACCACGTCGAGGAACGCCGGTTCCGGCAGGCTGACGCCCTTCTCGCGGAAGTACGCGGCCACGGCGAACGTCAGGCGGTAGCGGCCGGCGGCCATCGCCTCCGCGTTGAGCAGCGGACCGCCGTCGTTGCGGCCGTCGCTATTAAGGGTCAGCGTCTTGATCGTGCGCGCGGCGCCGCCGGCGTCGATCGCTTCCAGAGTCACGCGCATGCCGGCGGCCGGGCAGCCGTTCATGGTGTCGAGCACGTGGGTGCTGAGGTGTCCCATCTGTTTTCCTTTCTTGGAGTTGAGAAAAATTGCATACACTTTGTGTTTTCTTTTTTTGGAAAAGTGTATACACTTCAAACACGATGTCAATCACTTATTGTTCTTATCCACACTGAGGCCACCATGAGCCGAGCCCGCCAACCCCTGAAGATCGTCCCCCTGACCCGCGAAGCCGATGATACGCCCGCGGCCGCGCCATCCGGCAGCGCCACGCAGCGCATCGTCGACGCCATCACCACCGCGATCGCCGAACGGCGCCTGATGCCGGGCACCAAGCTGTCGGAGCAGAAGATCGGCGACATCTTCGAGGTGTCGCGCACCGTCGTGCGCCAGGCGTTCAACCAGTTGTCGCGCGACCGCCTCGTCGTGCTGGAGCCGGCGCGCGGCGCCTTCGTCGCCACGCCCACGGCCGAGGAAGCGAACGACGTGTTCGAGGTGCGCGCGATCCTGGAGACGGCCGTGACGAAACAGCTGTGCGCGACGATCACCGACGCCCAGATCCGGCAGCTGCGCGAGCACCTGGAGCTGGAACGCGCGGCCGTCAACAACGCCGAGGTGCCGGGCCGCACGCGACTGCTGGGCGACTTCCACCTCGTGCTGGCGCAGATGCTCGGCAACCAGGTGCTCGTGCAGATGCTGTCGGAACTGTTGACGCGCTCCTCGCTGATCGCGCTGATGCGCCAGTCGTCGCAGTCGGCGGAAGAATCGCTGGACGAGCACGTGGCCATCGTCGACGCGTTCGAGAAGCGCGACGTCAAGGCGGCCGTGCGGCTCGTCTCGAAACACCTGGCCAACGTCCAGCACAACCTGCACCTCGATCCGCAGCGCGTCGACCTGGCCGACATCCTTCACCCGTGAACCCGAACGAGCAACCATGACCACACCCTATCCACGCGACCTCGCCGGCTACGGCCGCGAGCAACCGTACGCCGACTGGCCGGGCCGGGCCCGCGTCGCCGTGCAATTCGTCCTGAACTACGAAGAAGGCGGCGAGAACAGCGTGCTGCACGGCGACGCCGGCAGCGAGCAATTCCTGTCCGAGATGTTCAACCCGGCGTCCTTCCCCGCCCGCCACCTGTCAATGGAGAGCATCTACGAATACGGCTCGCGCGTGGGCGTCTGGCGCATCCTGCGCGAATTCGAGAAGCGCGGCCTGCCGCTGACGATCTTCGGCGTCGGCATGGCCCTCGAGCGCAGCCCCGACGTGACGGCCGCGTTCAAGGAACTGGGGCACGAGATCGCCTGCCACGGCTGGCGCTGGATCAGCTACCAGAACGTCGACGAAGCGACGGAACGCGCCGACATGGCGCGCGGCATGGACGCCATCGAACGCCTGACGGGCGAACGGGCGCTGGGCTGGTACACGGGCCGCGACAGCCCCAACACGCGCCGCCTCGTCGCCGACTACGGCGGCTTCGAATACGACAGCGACTACTACGGCGACGACCTGCCGTTCTGGCTCAAGGTGCGCAAGACGGACGGCACGCAGGCGCCGCAACTGGTCGTGCCCTACACGCTGGACGCGAACGACATGCGCTTCGCCCTGCCCCAGGGCTTCTCGCACGGCGACCCGTTCCTCGCCTACCTGCGCGACGCATTCGACGTCCACTACCAGGAAGGCGGCGAGCGCCCGTCGGTCATGAGCATCGGCATGCACTGCCGCCTGCTGGGACGCCCGGGGCGCTTCCGTGCGCTGCAGCGCTTCCTCGACTACATCGAACAGCACGACCGCGTGTGGGTCACGCGCCGCATCGATATCGCGCGCCACTGGAAGAGCGCGCATCCCTACAACCCCGACACCGCATTCGCGTGGGAGTAAGACGACAAATGCTGACCTTGGAGACACTCAACGGCGCCGACGAGGCGCAGTTCACTGCGCTGCTCGACGGCGTGTACGAACACTCGCCGTGGATCGCAAGCCGCGCCTGGGCCAAGCGCCCGTTCGCGACCCTGGCGCAACTCAAGCGCGGCCTCGTGGAAGCCGTGCGCGACTCTTCGCGCGACGAACGACTGGGCCTGATCCGCGCCCACCCGGAACTGGCGGGCAAGGCGATGGTGGCGAAGTCGCTGACGGCGGAATCGACGAATGAACAGAACAAGGCCGGCCTGACGAATTGCACGCCGGCGGAATTCGCGACGATCCAGCGGCTGAACGCGGACTACAACGCCAAGTTCGGCTTCCCGTTCATCCTCGCCGTGCGCGGCCCGCGCGGCCTGGGCCTTCCAAAGGCCGAGATCATCGCCACGTTCGCGAGACGCCTCGCGAACGGGCCGGACTTCGAATTCGCCGAGGCCCTGCGCAACATCCACCGCATCGCCGAGATCCGCCTGGACGACAAGTTCGGCCAGGAGCCCGTCCTCGGCAACCTCGTGTGGGACTGGCACGAACAGCTCGCCGTCCACAGCGAACCGGGTTACGCCGAACGCGGCGAGTTGTGCGTGACGTACCTGACTGACGCGCACCGCGCCACGGCCTTTCAACTGGCGCAGTGGATGCGCGCGGACTGCGGCTTCGACGAGGTCACCATCGACGCCGTCGGCAACGTCGTCGGCGTCTATCACGGCGCCGAGCCGGCCGCGCGGCGCCTGTTGACCGGATCGCACTACGACACCGTGCGCAACGGCGGCAAGTACGACGGCCGCCTGGGCATCCTCGTGCCGATGGCATGCGTGCGCGAACTGCACCGCCAGGGCAAGCGCCTGGCCTACGGCATCGAAGTGGTCGGCTTCGCGGAAGAGGAAGGCCAGCGTTATAAAGCCGTGTTCCTCGGCTCGGGCGCGCTGTGCGGCGCGTTCGATCCGGCCTGGCTCGCCCAGACGGACGCGGACGGCATCACGATGCGCGACGCCATCCAGCACGCCGGCCTGGACGTCGCCGACATCGCGGCGTTGAAACGCGATCCGGCCAGGTATCTCGGCTTCGTCGAGACGCACATCGAACAAGGTCCGGTCCTGAACGACCTCGACCTGCCGCTGGGCGTGGTGTCGTCGATCAACGGCAGCGTGCGATTCGTGGGCGAGATCGTCGGCGTCGCCAGCCACGCCGGCACGACGCCCATGACGATGCGCCGCGACGCGGCGGCGGCCGCCGCCGAACTGGTGCTGTTCGCGGAAAAGCGGGGCGGCGCGGTGGCCGACCTCGTCGCCACCGTCGGCATGCTGGAAGTGCCCAACGGTTCCATCAACGTCGTGCCGGGCCGCTGCCGCTTCTCACTGGACGTGCGCGCGACGACGAACGCCGTGCGCGACGCCGCGGCCGCCGACATCCAGGCCGAACTGGCCGCGATCTGCGCGCGCCGCGGCCTACAGTACACGCTCGAAGAAACGATGCGCGCCGCCGCCGCGCCCTGCGCCGACGCCTGGCGCCAGCGCTGGGAACGGGCCGTCGAGTCGCTGGGTCTCCCGGTGTTCCGCATGCCCAGCGGCGCCGGCCACGACGCCATGAAACTCCACGACATCCTGCCGCAGGCCATGCTGTTCCTGCGCGGGCTGAACGCGGGCATCAGCCACAACCCGCTCGAATCCATCACCAACGACGACGCCGACCTGTGCGTCCAGGCCTTCCAGGCCCTTCTCGACCAACTTGCCACGGACCTCTGACATGACCACGACGAACGACAACACCGCGACCACGCCCTACGACGCGCTGGACGCCTGGATCGACGCCCACTTCGACGAGGAGGTGCGCTTCCTGCAGGAGCTCGTGCGCGTACCGACCGACACCCCGCCCGGCAACAACGCGCCGCACGCCGAACGCACGGCCGACCTGCTGCGCGCCTTCGGCTTCGACGCTGAACAACACGCGGTGCCGGCGCCGACCGTGCACGCCGCCGGCCTGGAGACGATCACGAACCTGATCGTGCGCCGCAAATACGGTCCGGGCCGCACCGTCGCGATGAACGCGCACGGCGACGTGGTGCCGCCGGGCGACGGCTGGACGCACGATCCGTACGGCGGCGAAGTCGAGGGCGGCCAGTTGTTCGGCCGCGCCTCCGCCGTCAGCAAATGCGATTTCGCCACCTTCACGTTCGCCACGCGCGCGCTGGAAGCGCTGGGCGCCCCGCTCAAGGGCGGCATCGAACTGTATTTCACGTACGACGAGGAATTCGGCGGCGAACTGGGTCCGGGCTGGCTGCTGCAGCAAGGCCTCGTCAAGCCGGACCTCCTGATCGCGGCGGGCTTCAGCTACCAGGTCGTCACGGCGCACAACGGCTGCCTGCAGATGGAAGTGACGGTCAACGGCAAGATGGGCCACGCCGCCGTGCCGGAGACCGGCGTCGACGCGCTGCAGGCCGCGACCCGCATCCTCGTCGCGCTGTACGACCAGAACACGCAGTACAAACAGGTGAAGAGCCAGGTCAAGGGCATCAACCACCCGTACCTCAACGTGGGCCTGATCGAGGGCGGCACCAACACGAACGTCGTGCCGGGCAAGGTCGTGCTGAAGCTCGACCGCCGCATGATCCCGGAAGAGAATCCGGCCGAAGTGGAAGCGACGATCCGCAAGGTGATCCAGGACGCCGTGGCCGACTGCCCGGGCATCACCGTCGAGATCAAGCGCCTGCTGCTGGCCAACGCGCTGCAGCCGCTGCCCGGCAACAAGCCCCTCGTCGACGCCCTGTCGCGCCACGCCACCAACGTCTTTGGCGAGGAGATCGGCGCCGCCGGCACGCCGCTGTACACGGACGCGCGCCTGTTCGGCGAAGCGGGCGTGCCGGCCGTGCTGTACGGCTGCGGCCCGCGCACCGTCGGCGAAAGCAATGCCAAGCGCGCCGACGAGCACATCGATCTGGACGACCTGCGCCGCGCCACCAAGGTCGTCGCGCGCACGCTGTTCGACCTGCTCGACTGAGCGGTCGCGGGGTGGGCGCGGCGCCGTCCACCCCACGGTTCAGCTGGATGCCACTACGCCGAAGGTCCGCAGATAGGTGGCGGGAATCGCGACCGGAACCATCGCCCCCATCAGCACGGCCACGATCAGCGCCGCGACGACGATGCCGGCCCCGGACATCCACGCGACGAGGGCCTGCCCCCGCCGCAGCGCGCAACCGACGTGGACGAACAGCGCGGCGACGGCGAGAAAATAATAGGGCGCGAAGAACAGCACGAACGGCCACACGTGCAGCCCTGCCGCCGCGAAATAGAAATTCGTATCGAGCCCGCCGATGGCGCGGCCCGCCAGCATGGCCGTCACATGGATGACCAGGAACAGTGCCAGATACGCGCCCGATCCCGCCTGCAGCCAGGCGAGCGCGCCCCGCCGCCGGTGCCGCCCCGTCCACACCATGCGCAGGCCGCTCAGCGCCTGCAGCACGACGCCGAGCAGCAGCACGGTTTCCACGACCGGCTGCCGGTACACACGCCGCGCCCGCTCCATGAACTGCACATGCGCCTCGACGCCGCCCAACGCCGCCAGGTGGTTCGCGATGTGCACCGCCAGGAACACGGCCAGCACACCGGCCGCGGCCCGGTGCAGCCTGCGCGGCGCATTCATCGCGTGCGCGCCGTCAGCCGCAACGCCAGCGGCGTGGCCGGCCGCAGGGTGATGTTGAAGACGGGCCGTGGCGGCGCCATCCCCGCCGGCACCTCGACGGTGTACCGCTGCAGGAACATCGCGGCGAGCAGCGTCATTTCGGCCAACGCCAGATGCTGCCCCAGGCACACGCGCGGTCCGGTCCCGAACGGCATGAAGGCGCCGCGCGGGATCGGCGGCGCGCCGTGCGCGAACCGCTCCGGCCGGAACGCCTGCGGTTCCGGGAACCAGCGCGCGTCGTGGTGCATCAGGTGCACGGGAATCGCGAAGATCGTGCGGGCCGGCAGCTGCCAGCCGCCCAGTGTGATCGGGCGCAGCGCGCGCCGCGAGAGCAGCGCCGGCACGGCCGGGTACAGGCGCAGCGTCTCCTGCAGGGTGCGTCCCAGGTAGTCCAGCGCCGGCAGGTCCGCCGCCGTGGGCGCCCTGCCCTGCAGCACGGCGTCGACCTCGGCGCGCGCGGCCGCTTGCGCATCCGGGTGCGCCGCCATGCACCACGACCACCACGTGAGCGTCGCGGCCGTCGTCTCGTGGCCGGCCAGGAACGCCGTCATGCACTCGTCGCGCACGGCCTCGAGCGGCCACGCCGCCGGATCCTCCCGGTGCAGCACCAGGAGGCGCGTGAGCAGGTCCTGGGGCCAGTCCGACGGCGCCATCCGCATGCGGGCCTGCATCTGGCCGTCGATCAGGCGGTTCAGCGTGGCGAGCGCCCGGCGCTTCCTGCGTTTCCACGGCATCCAGTCCGGCCAGCTGGCGGGCCAATACAGTTCGGCGTTCCCCGCGACGGTCACGTCGTGCACGGCCTGCTCGGCCGCGCGCGCGTCGGCCGCGATCCCGCTGGAGAACGTCATCCGCATGATCACGTCCATGCCCAGCGACGTGAACGCGCTCTCGATCGGCCACGCCGCATCAGTCGTCGGCCACTGCGCGAACGCGGCATCGGCGGCGGCGGCCATCGCGGGCACGAAGGCCTGGACGGCCTTGGGCGTGAACGCGGGCTGCAGCGCCTGGCGCTTCGTGCGCCACGCGGCGCCCTCGGAGGTCAATGTGCTGTGCCCGTGCAGTTGCGCGAACACGGCGATGCCGCGTTCCCAGCGGATCAGGGCGTCGTGATGGTCGACGAGCAGCTCGCGCACCAGTTGCGGATCGGAGACGATGACCTGGTGCTCGGGCCAGATGGGCAGGTGCACCAGGTCGCCGTAGTCGCGCTGCCAGCCGGACCAGGCGCCGAGCAGGTCGCTCGACATCTGGAGCAGGAAGCGCCAGCCCGTCAGGCCGGCCGGCGGTCCGGGCGGCCATGTGCCGGGTGGATGAGAAACCGCCGCGGTGCTCGCCGCGCCGGCGTGGAAGGGGCAGGATGGGGGCGTGGTCGTTTTCATGGCATCCATTCTAGATCCGCGGTGCGGCGCGGTATTGAACGGAAACGACATGGACAGACATGGTTGCATGGTTGCATGGTTGCTATACTTGCGCGATGATGCCGATCCAGTCCCTCTCCTGCCCCGATCCCCTTGCGCGCGCGCCGCGCATCGCCGCGCCGTCCGGACGAACCACCGACTGGCTGCGCCTGGCGCCGCCTTCGCTGCAGGGTGCGCTCGTCGCGCTGGCCGGGCGCGACACGCGCGCCCTGGATCTCGACGCGGCCCAGCGCCTGTCGCACTTCCCATCGTCGCCGCTGGTCACCCTGTCATGGTTTCGCGACGCCGACGTCGGCTGCATCGGCCACGGCCCCCATGGGCCGGAATGGCAATCGTTCGGCGCCCAGTGCGTCGTCTCCGGCACGCAGGCGCATCCCTGCACGAGCTGGGCGCCGACGACGGGACACGGCTGCATGGCGTTCTTCCGTGCCGACGCCGCGCAGGCCTTGTTCGGGCTCGATCTCGGACGGATCCAGGACCGCTTCGTGCCCGCGGCCGACGTCATGGACGCCACGTGGGCGCCGCTCTGGAACGCGCTGCGCGCGAGCGCGGACGCCGACTTGATGGGCGTGCTGGAGCATCACCTCGCGCGCCGCTGGCAGGCGCTGCGCGGCCGCGATTCGGACCAGCCCTCGCTGCGCCAGCTCGGCCGGTACTGGGTCGACCGGCTCGCATGGCAGGCGCACGAATGGCGGCGCGAACACAGTCCGCGCCACGTCGAGCGCCGCATCAAATCGTTCAGCGGCCGCTCGCTGCGCGAGTGGCAGGCCATCGTACGCACCGAAGGCCTGTTCTTCGCCGCGCGCGACCGCCACGAGGCGGGCCAGCCGGTCGACTGGGCCGCCATGGCGCTGGACGAAGGCTTTGCCGACCAGGCCCACATGACGCGGGCCGTGCGCCGCATCACGGGCTTCGCGCCGGCCGAATTCGCGCGCCGCTTCGTCGAGGACGAGTCGTTCTGGATGTACCGCCTGTGGGTGTGAAGCTTTACTCGAACGTGCCGCGCAGTCCGAAGCGGACCGTGCGCGGCGCGCCGGGCGCGAAAAAGGTGGAGTGCACGAGACGATCGTCCGGCACCCGTCCCATGAACGCGCCGGCTGCCGTGAAGCCCGTCACGCCCAATTGCGCCGCCGTCGCGTAACGGCGGCCGAACAGATTGTCCACCCGGGCGAACAGGCGCAGGCGCGGCGTCGGCCGGAACGTCGTGCCGAGGTCGAACACGGCGTGGCCCGCGGTCCTGCCGCTGCCCAGGAACCCCATGCCGTCCGGGCGGTGCAGGCCGTTCTCGTTGCCGCGCGCCGTCGCGTCGGACACCGCGAGCATCCCCAACTCCGCCGACCACGCCGGCGACATCCGCCAGCCGGCATGCGCCTTGAACACGTGGCGCGGCATCGAAGGCAGCCGGTCGCCGGGCCGGATCGCGATGCGGCCGTCGGCGTCGGCGCTGCTGTTGCCGGCGGCGCCTATCGTCTCGCCGCTTTCGTACGTCGCGCGCAGGAACGTGTAGTGCGCCGACAGCGTCCACGTCCCGGCGCGGCCGTCGGCGCCCAGCTCCACGCCCTGGCGCCGCGTCCTGCCGAAGTTGCGGAAATAGCCGAAGCCCGCCGTACTGTCCGCGACGAACAGGATGTCGTCGACGTTCGTCGCGCGGAACACGCCGGCGTTCCAGTGGACGCCGTGCAGCAGGCCGCGCACGCCCGCCTCCCATGTGCGCGTGACGACTTGCCTCAGCGGCGGATCGCCCGCCATCGCATTCGGCAGCTTGCACGGATGCGCCGGATCGGCGCAACCCAGTTCCACGGCCGTCGGCGTGCGGCTGCCCTCGTTGTAGCCCGCATAGGCATTGACGCTGCGCGACGGCGACCACGTGACGCCGGCCGCCGGGTTGAAGCGGCCGTAGCGATCGTCGCCATCGAGCGAACCGCCGCCCCCGCCCGGCGTGATGTGGTCGCGGTTGTGCACCGTCGTCGCGTTGTAGCGTCCGGACAGCGTCATGTGCAGGCCATCGCGCACGCCGAACGTGTCCGTCGCATACACGCTCCACGTGCGCGTGCGGCCCGTGAGGTCGACCGCCAGCGTGTCGTCGAACACGTCGACCGGGACGACGCCGCGGTCCGGCGTGAGGTCGCCGAATTGCGCGCCCTGGCGGAAGTCCACGCGGCTCGCGTCGATGGCCGCGCCGGCCGTCAGCTCGTTCGCATGGCCCGCGAGCCGGCCGGAAAACGCCGCCTGCGCGCCCGCCCCGGCGTTCGTCTGCAAGCTGGCCGTGCGGTTGAGCAGGCCGGGATGGGGTGCACCCGAAAGCGCGTCGTCGTTCAAGTCGCCGTTGACAGTGGACGCGCGGATGCGGCGCCAGTACGCGTTCGCCGCCAGCAGGACGTCGTCCGCGACGGCGTGGCTGCCGGTGAGATTCAGCATGACGGCACGATCGTGCGTGACGTCCGGCGTCGTGTAGACGCTCGCGTAATCGCGCGCCAGCAGGCGCTGCTCCTGCAGGCCGTTGCCCGTCAGGCGGCCGGACGACAGCGCGATGGTGGCTGCGGCGTCGGTCGCGCCATCGTGCCAGCCCGCCTTGCCGAACAACTGGCCGAGGCGCGTGGGCGAGTCGGCGCGCCAGCCGCCGTCGCGAAACGCCGTGCCCGTGACGTACCAGTGCAGGCCGCGTTCATCGTGTCCGCCGTGCTCGAATCCGGTCTCGAAGCGGCCATGGCTGCCCGCCCGCGCCGACACGACGGTGCCGGGGTCGTGCCGGCCATCCTTCGTGCGCACGGCCAGCGCGCCGCCCAGCGTGTTCAATCCGAACAACGGATTCGAGCCGGGCATCAAGGCCAGCGACGCGATGGCGGCGCGCGGGATCAGGTCCCAGCTGACGACGTCGCCGAACGGCTGGTTCATGCGCACGCCGTCCACGTAGACGGACAGACCTTGCGGCGTGCCGAGCAGCGGCGACGCGGTGAAGCCACGGTAGCTGACGTCCGGCTGGAACGGATTGCCCTGGATGTCGTTGACGACCACGCTGCCCAGGCGCCGGTTCAGCGCGTCCGGCAAGGTGGCGCCGTCCGGGCCGTTGACGGCCGCATCGTCCAGGGTCTGCACGTTGGCCGGAATCCGTTCGCGCGCGACGTCCAGGCCCGGCAGCGGCGTCGTGCCGACGACTTCGACGACGGCGATCGGCGGGTCGGCCGCGGCGCTGCCGTGCCAGGCCGCGGCAACGGCGAATACGGTCCGCCGCAAGTGCGTGCGATAGGCCATGGTGGATGGTGTCCCTGTCTCCGTGATTGTCGATGCCGGCGTGTCCCGCCGGTCTGAAGACCATCACTGCACGAACCATTCCAGCACGCGTCCGCACGCAAACCGGCAGGCAGCGGGCACCCGACTGCGCCAATCCGGATCACCGGGTGTTCCGTTCCGGTACAACTCAGTCCGGCGCGAAGATCCGGTTCAGGTCCGCGCCGGACAGCGCATCGTCCGCATACGCGAACGTGCCCTGCTCCAGGATCTCGCGCGCGCCGCGCACAAGCGCCCCGTACGCGGCGCGCGCGAGCGACGCGCCCACGCTCACGCGCGTGACGCCGAGCTGCGCCAGCTCGGCCACCGTGAACCGCATGCCGGCCATGCCCATCATGACGTTGACGGGCCGGTCGACCGCGCGCACGACGGCCGCGATGTCTTGCGGCGCGCGCAGGCCCGGCGCGAACAGCACGTCCGCACCCGCCTCCTGGTAGGCCTGCAGGCGGCGGATGGTGTCGTCGAGATCCGGACGGCCGACGAGGAAGTTTTCCGCGCGCGCGGTGAGCATGAACTTGACGTCCAGCGCACGCGCCGCCTCGGCCGCCGCACGGATGCGGTCGGCGGCCAGGCCGATGTCGAACAGCGGATCGTGCGGATCCCCGGTCGCGTCCTCGATGGACCCGCCCACGATGCCCGTCGCCGCCGCCTCGATGATCGTGCGGGCGGCATCGTCGGCGGACGCACCGAAGCCGGACTGCAGGTCGGCGCTCAAGGGCAGGTCCGTCGCCGCCGCCACTTCGGCCAGGTGCGGCAGCATGTCGCGCACCGCGATGGTCGGATCCGTTTTCGCTTTCGAGAATGCGAAGCCGGCACTGGAGCCCGCGAGCGCCGCAAAGCCCAGGTGCTGCAGCAGCTTCGCCGAACCGGCATCCCACGGGTTCGGGATGACGAAGCAGTTGCCGCGCCGGTGCAGTTCGACGAACGCTTGCGATTTTTCCGCTTGGGTCTTCATGGGCATCTCCTGTCGGTGGGGGACCACCACGTTACCATCCCTGGCCGTGCGAAGATGCGCACAAACTCACGGCGCCGGCTCTTCGCCCACGCGCACGACGTGCAGCAGGTTCGTCGTGCCCGGACGGCCGGACGGGAAGCCGGCCACCACCACGACGTCGTCGCCGGCATCGGCCAGGCCGCAGCGCTGCGCGGCCGCGACGCCGTCCGCCACCATGCGCTCGAACCCTTGCGCTTCCTCGAACGGCACCGGATGCACGCCCCACACGAGCGCCAGGCGGCGCGCGATGCTCGTGCGCGGCGTCAGCGCGACGATGGGCGCGGTCGGACGCTCGCGGCTCGCGCGCAGGCACGTCGCGCCGCTGGCCGTGTACGTGACCGTGGCGGCCGGGGCCAGCAGGTTCGTCACGCGGCGCAGCGCGCAGCAGATGGCGTCCGCATTGGTCTTGTCGGCCGGATGGTGGCTCGCGTCCAGGCCATCGCGCCAGCGCGGGTCCTGCTCCACTTCGCGGATCACGTTGTCCATCACGGTCACCGACTGCACCGGGTACTGGCCGGACGCGGATTCCGCCGACAGCATGACGGCATCGGCGCCTTCGTAGATCGCGGTGGCCACGTCGGACACCTCGGCGCGCGTGGGCACCGGCGCGGCCGTCATCGACTCCAGCATCTGCGTGGCGACGACGACCGGACGCCCGGCCGCGCGCGCGGCGTGCACGATCCGGCGCTGCAGCACGGGCACCTGCTGCGGCGCGAGTTCCACGCCGAGGTCGCCGCGCGCCACCATGATGCCGTCGGCAAGCGCGACGATGTCCTCCAGCGCATCGATGGCGGCCGGCTTTTCCAGCTTCGCCATGATCCAGGCGTTCTCGCCGATCAGGTGTCGCGCCTCGACGATGTCGCCGGGCCGCTGCACGAACGACAGCGCGACCCAGTCCACGCCCAGTTCGAGGCCGAACGCCAGGTCCGCGCGGTCCTTGGGCGTGAGCGGCGAAATCGGCAGCACGACGCCGGGCACGTTGACGCCCTTGCGGTCGGACAGGAGGCCGCCCGCCATGATGGTGGTCTCGGCGAAGTCGGGGCCGCAGGCGTCCACGCGCAGGCGCAGCTTGCCGTCGTCCAGCAGCAAGTCCGTGCCGGGCCGCAGCGCCGCGAAGATCTCCGGATGCGACATGCCGGCGCGCGTCGCGTCGCCGTCCTTCAGGTCGAGGTCGAGGCGGAAGCGGCCGCCCGCCTCCAGCTTCGCCCCGCCGCCGGCCATGCGGCCGACGCGCAGCTTGGGGCCCTGCAGGTCCATCAGGATGCCGATGGGGCGGCCGACGTCGCGCTCGACGCCGCGGATGGCGTCGTGGCGCGCGGCGTGGTCGGCGTGGCTGCCGTGGCTGAAGTTGAGGCGGAAGACATCGGCGCCGGCCAGCGCCAGCGCGTGGATCTGATCGGGGGTGGAACTGGAGGGGCCGAGGGTGGCCAGGATGCGGGCGCGGCGTTGGCGTGGCATGGTCGATCCTTTTAACTCGGGGTCAGAGCGCGAATTTCGGGGGTGCGCTCTGACCCCGACTGACTATTGATTCGGGGTCAGAGCGCGAATTTCACGCTTGCGCTCTGACCCCGACTGACTTTACGACTGACTACGCCTCGACGTAGATCGCGCGAAAATCGTTCACGTTGGTCAGCGTCGGCCCCGTGACCAGCGAATCGCCCAGCGCGCGAAAGAACGTGTGCGCGTCATTGTTCTCGAGGCTCGCGCGCGGCGGCATGCCGTGTGCCCAGCCGCGCGCCAGCGTATCCGGCGCGACGAAGGCGCCGGCGATTTCCTCGGCGCCGTCGACGCCGTCCGTGTCCCCCGCCAGCGCATGGATGCCGGGCGCGCCGTCCAGCGCGACGGCCAGCGCCAGCAAGAATTCCACGTTGCGCCCGCCGCGGCCGTCGCCGCGAATGGTGACCGTCGTCTCGCCGCCGGACAGCAGCACGCACGGCCCCGCAACCGGCTGGCCGTGGCGGCGCGCCTGCAGGGCGATGCCGGCCATGACCTTGGCCACGTCGCGCGCCTCGCCTTCGATGCTGTCGCCGAGGATCAGCGGCGTGACCCCGGCCTTGCGCGCGACGTCCGCCGCCGCCTCGAGCGCCATCTGCGGCGACGCGACGATGTGCGTGGTCACGTTTTCCAGGCGGCGCGCGCCCGGCTTGACGGTCTCGCCGGCCCCGGACTCCAGCAGGCGCCGCGCACCCGCCGGCAGGTCGATGCCGTAGCGGCGCACGACCTCCAGCGCATCCGCGCACGTCGTTGGGTCGGCCACGGTGGGGCCGGACGCGATGTCCATCGGGTTGTCGCCCGGGACGTCGGAAATCAGGAGGTTGACCACGCGCGCCGGGTGGCAGGCCGCGGCCAGCCGGCCGCCTTTGATGGAGGACAGGTGGCGGCGCACGCAATTCATTTCCGTGATGCTGGCGCCGGACGCGAGCAGCGCGCGGTTGATCGCCTGCTTGTCTTCCAGGGTGACGCCCTCGCCCGGCAGCGGCAGCAGCGCGGAGCCGCCGCCGGAGATCAGGCAGATCACGAGGTCGTCCGCCGACAGGCCGCGCACCGTGCGCAGCATGCGCTGGGCGGCTTCGCGGCCGGCCGCGTCGGGCACCGGGTGGGCGGCTTCGACGATCTCGATGCGCTCGCACGGCACCGCATAGCCGTAGCGCGTGACGACGAGGCCCGACAGCGGACCGGGCCAGCTGCGCTCCAGCGCCCGGGCCATCGCGGCCGACGCCTTGCCGGCGCCGATCACCACCGTGCGGCCCTTCGGCGGCGCCGGCAGGTTGCGCGGGATGCAGAGCGCGGGCTGGGCCGCGTCGACGGCGGCGGTGAACATGTTGGACAGCAGTTCGCGCGGATTCATCGTATTTTTTGTCGTCATTGTCGTGGTAGGGTGGGCACCCCCGTGCCCACCAAACGCATGTATCCCGGCGACGCATGGTGGGCACGGGGTGCCCACCCTACGAACCGATCTCGAAATTGGCCATGATCTCGAGCGCGCGCACCATCGCGGAATGGTCCCAGCCGCCGCCGCCGTGCGCGGCGCAGGTGTTGAACAACTCTTGCGCCGTCGCCGTGTTCGGCAGCGCGACGCCCAGCTGGCGGCCCGTGGTCAGCGCCAGGTTCAGGTCCTTGCGGTGCAGGTCGATGCGGAAGCCCGGCGCGAACGTGCGCTTGACCATGCGCTCGCCATGCACTTCCAGGATGCGCGACGCCGCGAAACCGCCCATCAGCGCCTCGCGCACGCGGGCCGGGTCGGCGCCGGCCTTGGCGGCCAGCAGCAGGGCCTCGCCCACGGCTTCGATGGTCAGCGCGACGATGATCTGGTTGGCGACCTTGGTGATCTGGCCGTCGCCGTTGCCGCCGACGAGCGTGATGTTCTTGCCCATTTTCTGGAACAGCGGCTTGACCTTCTCGAACGCCGCCTCGCTGCCGCCGACCATGATGGTCAGGCTCGCGGCCTTCGCGCCCACTTCGCCGCCCGACACCGGCGCGTCGAGGTATTCGCAGCCCAGAGCGTTGATGCGGCGCGCGAAGTCCTTGGTGGCGACCGGGGAGATCGAGCTCATGTCGACGACGATCTTGCCGGCGGAGAGACTCGAGGCGACGCCGTCCTTGCCGAACAGGACCTCGTCGACCTGCGGCGTGTCCGGGACCATGATGAAGATGATATCGGCCTGCGCCGCCACTTCGGCGCCGTTCAGGCACACGCGCGCGCCCGCCTCGACGAGGGCCGACGGGGTCGGGCCGACGGTGTTCGTGAACAGCGTGTGGCCGTCCTCGATGAGGTGTTGCGCCATCGGGGCACCCATGATGCCCAGGCCGATGAATCCGATGTTTGCCATGATGTGTCTCCTTCGATGTTTGATTAAGCGGTCAGCGCGGCGATCCAGCCCAGGCCCGCGCGGGTGTCGGACGCCGGCTTGTATTCGCAGCCGATCCAGCCGTCGTAGCCGATGCGGTCCAGGTGCTTGAACAAGAACGGATAGTTGATCTCGCCCGTTCCCGGCTCGTTGCGGCCCGGGTTGTCCGCGACCTGGATGTGGGCGATGCGCGCCAGGTTGCGCTCGATCGTCTGCGCCAGCTCCCCTTCCGTGCGCTGGGCGTGGTAGACGTCGTACTGGACGAACAGGTTGTCCGCGCCCACCGATTCGATCAGGTCCAGGGCCTGCAGCGTCGTGTTCAGGTAGAAGCCCGTGATGTCGTAGGTGTTGATCGGCTCGATCAGCAGCTTGATGCCGGCCTGTTTCAGTTGCGTCGCCGCGTAGCGCAGGTTCTCGACGACGGTGCGGCGCAAGGTGCCTTCGTCGACGCCCGCCGGGGCGATGCCGACGAGGCAGTTCACCTGGCGGCAGCCCAGCACCTGCGCATAGTCGATGGCGCGGGCGACGCCCTCGCGGAACTCGGCCTCGCGGCCGGGCAGCACGGCGATGCCGCGCTCGCCCTTGTCCCAGTCGCCGGCCGGCAGGTTGTGCAGGACCTGGGTAAGGCCGAATTCCTGCAGGCGTTCCGCCAGCGCTTCCTTCTCGAAGCCGTACGGGAACAGGTATTCGACGCCGGCGAAGCCCGCGTCACGGGCCGCCTCGAAGCGGTCGAGGAACGGCAGTTCGTTGAACAGCATCGTCAGGTTGGCAGCAAATCGTGGCATGGTTCTTCCCTCCTTCAGGCGCAAATTGCGGTCGGTGCGTCGCCCGGATGCTCGGCCAGCGCTTCGAATTCGTTGACGGCGTCGATCTCCGTGCCCATCGAGACGTTGGTCACGCGTTCCAGGATGATCTCGACGATCACCGGCACGCGGTGCGCCGCCATCAGGGCCTTCGCTTCGGCGAACGCCGGCTGGATGTCGTCGACGTCGCGCACCCGGATCGCCTTGCAGCCCAGGCCTTCCGCGATCGCCACATGGTCCACGCCGTACGCGCCGAGCTGCGGGGCGTTGATGTTCTCGAACGAGAGCTGGACGCAGTAATCCATGTCGAAGCCGCGCTGGGCCTGGCGGATCAGGCCGAGGTAGGCGTTGTTCACGACGACGTGCAGGTAAGGCAGCTTGAACTGCGCGCCGACGGCCAGTTCCTCGATCATGAACTGGAAGTCGTAGTCGCCCGAGACCGCGACGACGTCCGTCTTGGCTCCGGACGCGACGACGCCGAGCGCCGCCGGCACGGTCCAGCCCAGCGGGCCCGCCTGACCGCAGTTGATCCAGTTGCGCGGCTTGTACACGTGCAGGAACTGTGCGGCCGCGATCTGCGACAGGCCGATCGTGCTGACGTAGGTCGTGTCCTTGCCGAACGCGCGGTTCATTTCCTCGTACACGCGCTGCGGCTTGATCGGCGTGGTCTCGAAGTGGGTCTTGCGCAGCAAGGTGCGCTTGCGTCCCTGGCACTGCGCCACCCAGGCGCTCCGGTCCGGCAGGCCGCCGATGGATTGCATGCCGCGGGCCACGTCGATCAGCAGGTCCAGCGCGGCGCCGGCGTCGGAGACGATGCCGTAGTCCGGGCCGAACACGCGGCCGATCTGCGTGGGCTCGATGTCGATGTGGACGAATTTGCGGCCCTTCTTGTACACGTCGACGGAGCCGGTGTGGCGGTTCGCCCAGCGGTTGCCGATGCCGATGACGAAATCGGATTCCAGCATCGTCGCGTTGCCGTAGCGGTGCGACGTCTGCAGGCCGACCATGCCGGCCATCAGCGGGTGGTCGTCGGGGATCGCGCCCCAGCCCATCAACGTGGGGATCACGGGCACGCCGACGATCTCGGCGAATTCCTGCAGGCGGGCCGCGGCATCCGCGTTGATCACGCCGCCGCCGCAGACGATCAGCGGGCGCTCGGCCGCGTTCAGCATGGCCAGGGCCTTCTCGGCCTGGGCGCGGGTCGCGGCGGGCTTGTAAACCGGCAGCGGCTCGTAGGTGTCGATGTCGAATTCGATCTCCGCCACCTGCACGTCGAACGGCAGGTCGATCAGCACCGGACCCGGACGGCCCGAGCGCATGATGTGGAAGGCTTGCTGGAACACGCGCGGCACCAGGTCCGGCTCGCGCACCGTGACGGCCCACTTGGTGACCGGCTTGGCAATGGTCTCGATGTCGACGGCCTGGAAGTCTTCCTTGTACAGGCGGGCGCGGGGCGCCTGGCCCGTGATGCATAGGATAGGTATCGAATCGGCGGAGGCGGCATACAGGCCCGTGATCATGTCGGTGCCGGCCGGGCCGGACGTGCCGATGCACACGCCGATGTTGCCGGCCTTGGCGCGGGTATAGCCCTCGGCCATGTGCGAGGCGCCTTCGACGTGGCGGGCGAGCACGTGCTCGAAGCCGCCGTTCTTCTTCATTGCCGAGTAAAACGGGTTGATCGCGGCGCCGGGCACGCCGAACACCGTGCTCACACCTTCCTTGCGCAGCACTTCCGCCGCGGCGTCGATCGCTCTCATTCGGGCCATGTTCTCCTCCGTTGGTAGGGTTGGTTTTGACTGACGACCCATCGTATCGATAACCCACCGCAAGATGAATTGCTGCTATCATCGGCTCTGTCGATACTTTAAGTATTGAATGGAAGGGAAGCATGGACCGGTACACGGAAATCCGCAGTTTCGTCCTCATCACGGAAAAAGGCAGTTTCGCCGGCGCGGCGCTCACGGAAGGCGTGACGCCCGTCGTCATGGGCCGGCGCCTGGACGCGCTCGAGAAGCGCCTCGGCGTGCGCCTGATGCACCGCTCCACGCGGGGTCTCACGCTGACGGCGCTGGGCGAACAATTCATCGAACCGTGCCGCCAGCTGCTGCGCGATTTCGACATCACGGAAAACAGCATCAGCGCGGGCCGCAGCACGGTGCGGGGCCACCTCGTCGTCTCCGCGCCGGCCGCGTTCGGCCGCAAACACGTGGCGCCGCACGCGCCGGCTTTTCGTGCGATCCACACGGAACTCAAGATGTCGTTCAACTTCACCGACAGCGTCGTCGACCTGGTGCGCGAAGGCTACGACATGGCGATCCGCATCGGCGAAGTCACGGACCCGAACTATGTCGCGATCACGCTGTTCCCGAACCGGCGCGTCGTGTGCGGCACGCCCGAGTACTTCGAACGCAACGGCGTGCCGCGCGCGCCGGAAGATCTCGCCCGCCACAACTGCCTCGCCTTCAACCTGCAGGGCGGCCAGCAGCGCGGCTGGACGTTCCAGCGCGACGGCAAGCTGTTCGCGGTGCGCGTGGACGGCGACCTCGCCTGCAACGACGGCGAGCTGCTGTTCGACTGGGTCAGGCAAGGGTTGGGCATCGGCTGGCGCTCGACGTGGGAGATCCAGGCCGAGTTGAAACGGGGCGAACTCGTGACGGTGCTGGACGACTACGCGGTCGGCAATTACCCGATCCAGGCCGTGTTCCCGCAGCAGCGCTACCTGCCCGCGAAGATCCGGCACTTCATCGATCACCTGAAGGCGGTGTACAACACGCCGGGCTATTGGGAACGGCAGCTCGGTGTCGGTTGACGGCCGTCAGGCGGCCACGCGGTCGGGCGCCGCGCCGGGGCCCTTGACGTTCGACAGCGCGACCTTGCCGGCGGCCGCGGCCCGCTGCAGGTCCGCGTCGGCCGCGGCGATCGCGTCCGGCGTCAGCACGGCCGCGTCGCGGATGCCGACGGCCTGGTTGCGGCCGCCGGTCTTGGCCGCGTACAGGCACAGGTCGGCGAGATGCACGAGCTGCTGCCAGTCCGGATCGACGGCGCCCGGGTTCAGGGCCTTGGGACAGAAGCCGATGGAAATCGTCGCGGTGAGTTCGCGGTCGTCGAGGGCGATCGGCGTGCCGCCCACGGCCGCCAGCACGCGGGCGCAGACCTGGCGCGCCTCGTCCGTGCCGATGCCGGGCAGGTAGGCCAGGAATTCCTCGCCGCCCCAGCGGATCAACACGTCCTGCTCGCGCAGCGCGCCGGCCAGCCGCGCGGCCACGTTTTTCAGGACGACGTCGCCGGCGCCATGCCCCAGCGTGTCGTTGATCGACTTGAAGCGGTCGATGTCCATCAGCAGGAACACGCCGCTAGTGCGGCCTTCCGCGCCGGCGCGGCGGTCGGCGTCGTCGCCCTTGCGGTGATGGCGCGGCACGACCTGCTCGTAGAAGTAATGGCGGTTGAATAGGCCCGTCAGCGAATCGCGCGTGCTTTGCGTGAACAGCTGGTCGTTCTTCTGCTGCAGCGCCTTGTTCGCCTTGGCCACACGCCCGTACAGCAGGGCGATCACGACGACGGCGCCGAGCGTGATCGCGGCGAGCAGCGCCCACAGCGTGCGCAGGCGCCGTTCGTTGTGCAGCGCCGCCGCGCGCAGCGCGCTTTCGTGCTGGAGCGCGGCCAGCTCGTTCTGCTTCTTCTGGTCGGCCCGGGCGCGCTGCACCGCTTCGTACGACAGCTGCTTTTCCTTGCGCCACGCGGCCAGCGACACCGATCCCGCCTTCTCGACCACCTGCATCGCGCCGTCGCCTTCGCCCACCTGGTTCAGCGCGTGGGCGTAATCCAGCAGCATGCGCACGTACTGGTCGTCGCTTTGCAGGGCAAGGAGCGCCTGGTCGACCATGGCCCGGCCCTGCGCGATATTGCGCAGGCAGATTTCGACGATCCCGAGCCGGAAGGACGCGAGGTGGATGCCGCTCTCGTCGCCGACCTGGCGCGCGATGCGCAGCGCCCGGGTCGCCACCCGTTCCGCCTCGCCATAGCGGCGCGACTGGATGTAGATCTCGGCGAGATTCGCCAGCGGCACGGCCAGCCGCGCCTTCGCGTCCAGTTTGTCGAGCAGGTCCACGGCGGCCTGCAAGGCTTTCTCCGCGCGCCGGGGCTGGCCGGCCCGCGCGGCCACGGCGTATTCCGCCAGGCGCGCGTGCGCGAGCTGCGCCGGGATCTTGCGGTCGCGCGCGAGCCGGATCAATTCATCGGTGAGGGCCAGCGCTTCGCGATCGCTGCCCACGCTCGCCAGCATGCGCGTCTGCTGGCGCAGGGCCAGCGACAGCGCGTCCGGATCGTCGCCCTCGCGGGCCAGCGCCACCGCCTGCGTCGTGAGCTCGATGGCGCCGGCCGTGTCGCCGTCGTCTTCCGCCAGCAGGCCCTGGGTGACCAGCGCCTGCGTGCGCAGGTACGCGTCGTGCGTGCCGTCCGCCAGCCGGCCGGCGGCGTCGATCAGCCGGCGCGCCGCCTGCTGGTCGTGCACGTACTTGGACAGCGGATTGGCATGACCCAGCATCGCCTCGGCCAGCAGGACGTCGTCATGGGTATCGCGCCCGATGCGTTCGGCCTGGACGGCGGCCGCGATGGCGCGATCCTTGTCACGCAGCCAATAATACGCGCGGCTCGTTTCGACCAGCACGTAACCAAGTTCCGCGCCCGTGCGGCCCTGCTTCAACACATCGAGCCGGCGCAGCGCCTCCCTGGGCGTGACATAGGATTGTTCCCGGACGACCGCCAGGTCGCGGGTGAAGTCTTCGTGCGGATCGCCGGCATGGGCCGCGGCCGCCTGGCAGACGAGCAGCAGGCCCAACAGGATCCGGCGCACAACCATGCTTCCTCCGTTACGTAGACCTAAATAGTAACATCAGGAAACGTGAAATTCCACAAATCAATATGTAACGTGTCGTTTCGGCGCAGGGCATCGCCGCTCCAGGGCTGAAACAGTGGGAACCGGAAGAAGCATGCCAAAACTTACCGAGTGGCAAAACATAAACGCAACAGAACACGCGATTTACTCAAATTTAAAGTGCCACTTGGAAATTTTAATGCGCCGAACATGTTTACACTGTGGCCCCAGCACCTCGTCTGCCATAAGATCATCCGGAGAAATGATGAATTTCCTACATCGCATCAGGATCGCGACGCAACTGTATGTCGCATTCGCCCTCATCCTGTCCATCACGCTCGTCGTGTCCATTCTCTCGGTCTCCCGGGTCAACAGTATCGACGGCGCGCTCCAGGCCGAGAATCGCGTGCGCAACAGCGAACTGGAGCCGTTGTACGCGGCGCGCGAAGCGCTCGACCAGACGGGCATCGCGGCGCGCAACGCCTACGTGTTCAAGGACGACGCGGCGGCGAACCGCGAACTCGCTCTCCTCGACGGCTACCGGACCGAGTACCTCGCGGCGCTCGCCCAGCTCGACGCCGTGATGGGCGACGACGCGGAATACGCGCAGCTCAAGGTGTCCATGGTCAAGATGGCAAAAGAGCTGGACCAGCCCCGCGCCCACCGCTCGGCCGGCGACATGGAAGGTTTCGGCCGGTTCCTCGTGGAGGATTGCAGCCCGCTGCGCCGCCAGATCGTCGCCGACATGGGCAAACTGATCGCGCGCATCCAGCGCGACAACGCGGCGACGAGCGCCGCGGCGAGCCTGCAGGCGAAGGAAGCGCGGTACTGGATTTCCGGCCTGAGCGCCGTGTCGGCCATCCTGTGCGCCGTCGTCGGGATGGTGATCGTGCGCAGTCTCGTCGGCCAGCTGGGCGGCGAGCCGGCCGACGCCACACGCGTGGCGCAAGCGATCGCCAGCGGCCAGCTGGCGTGCGCGGTGGACGTCTCGCGCGCGGGACCATCGAGCATGATCCATGCGATGAACGCGATGCGCCACGGCCTGTCGGACATCGTCACGCGGGTGCGCACGGGGACGGAGACGATCGCGTCGGCCTCCTCCCAGATCGCGACCGGCAACAACGACCTGTCGAGCCGCACGGAGACGCAGGCGGCCACGCTCGCGCAGGTCAAGGATTCGATGACGCAGCTCGTCGACTCCGTTCACCAGAACGCGGATTACGCGCGGCAGGCCAGTACGCTGGCCACCTCGGCGTCGACCGTGTCCGTGGAAGGCGGCGCCGCCGTCGACGAAGTCATCGCCACGATGCAGCTGATCCACGAGTCGTCGCGCAAGATCGTCGACATCATTTCCGTCATCGACGGCATCGCGTTCCAGACCAACATCCTCGCCTTGAACGCGGCGGTGGAAGCCGCCAGGGCCGGCGAACAAGGCCGCGGCTTTGCCGTCGTCGCCGGCGAAGTGCGCAACCTGGCGCACCGCTCGGCCGCCGCGGCCAAGGAGATCAAGGCCCTGATCGAGGACTCGGTGGCGAAGGTCGGCGCCGGCACCACGCTCGTGGGCCACGCGGGCGAGACCATCCGCAAGGTGGTCGAAGGCGTGCAGCGCGTGAGCGGGATCATGGACCACATCAGCAACGCGACGCAGTCGCAGCAGGCCGACATCGGCCGCGTGGACAGCGCGATCTCGCACCTGGACGAGATGACGATGCAGAACGCGTCCCTGGTCGAGGAAGCTGCCGCGGCGGCGGAATCGCTGCGGGTCCAGGCGGTCGAGCTCAGCGCGGTCGTGAACATCTTCCAGGTCGAAAACGCCGCGCCGGCGCGCCAAGGCCAGCGCCAGGGCCAGGGCCAGCGCCGCCTCGCCGTCGCCTGACCTGGCCGGGTCAGGCCGCGCTAGGCCGGCATCGTTTCGCCGGCCCGCAAGGTCAGCACGCGCACACCGCCGCGCGTGACGGCGACGGTGTGCTCGAACTGCGCGGACAGCGCGCCGTCGCACGTGACGACGGTCCAGCCGTCGTCCTCCGTCCGCACGGCGTGGCGGCCCGCGTTGAGCATCGGCTCGATGGTGAACACCATCCCTTCGCGCAGCACGAGGCCCGTACGGGGCCGGCCCCAGTGCAGCACCTGCGGCGGCTCGTGCATCTCGCGTCCGATGCCGTGGCCGCAGTATTCGCGCACCACGGCATACCCGTGGCGCCGCGCATGCCGTTCGATCGCGTGCCCCACGTCGCCCAGCCGCGCGCCGGGTCGCACGGCGCGGATGCCCTTCCACATCGCCTCGTACGTCACCCGCACGAGCCGCTTCGCTTCCGGCGCCACGTCCCCGACGAGATAGGTCTTGCTGGAGTCGGCGATGTAGCCGTTCTTTTCCAGGGTGATGTCGAAGTTGACGATGTCCCCGCTTTGCAGGATCTCCGCCGCCGACGGCACGCCGTGGCACACGACGTCGTTGCGCGACGTGTTCATGGCGTAGGCGAAGCCGTACTGGCCCTTGCTGGCCGGGCGCGCCTCCAGCGTGTTCACGATGAAGTCGTCGACCAGGTCGTTCACCTGCAGGGTCGACATGCCGATCAGGTTCTGCCGGTCGAGATGGCCGAACACGTCCGCCAGCAGCTTGCCGGCCGCCGCCATCAACGCGATTTCTTCCGGACGCTTGGTCATGACGCGACCTTGAGGGCCTGCGGGACGACGCCCGCCGCCCGCAGTTCGCGCGCCATGATCTCGTTGAAGCTCTGCGTGGGATGCAGTTCGCACAGCATGCCGATGCGAACCCAGAACGCGGCCTGCGCATTGATCGAGCGGCACGACACGGTGCTGGCCTTGCGGATCTGGTCGTGCAGTTCGTCTTCGATGTTCACGATGCCCATCATATTCTCCATATACAGAACGTATATGGATTATATGCGAATCGTACGCCAAGGCAAGCTCACTTCCAGGCGATGCTCTCCAGTTCATCGGAAATGACCTGCTGCCCGTACTCCACCATGAATTCGTGGAACGACGCGGCCACGGTGGGAATCGCGCGCGCCGCCTTGTGCATCACGTGCCACTGGCCCTGCACGACGACGCCCGGCACCGGCAGCACGCACAGCAGCCGGTTGCGCACTTCCAGCGTGCAGGCGTGCACGGACAGGAACGCGACGCCCAGGCCCGCCGCCGTCATCTGCTTGATCGCCTCGTTGCTGGACAACTCGGAGCCGATCGCGAGCGCCACGCCTTCTTCCTCGTAGCGGCGCTCGATCGCGGCGCGCGTGCCCGAGCCGCGCTCGCGCACGAGCAGGTTGTGGGCGCCGATGTCGGCCAGCGTCACCGCCTCCTGCTCCAGCAGCGGGTGGCCGGGCGCGACGAAGAAGGCCATCGGGTGGCGCGCGAAGCGGCTGGCGCTGGTCGGGAATTCGCGCGGCGGCGTGCCCATGATGGCGAGGTCGATCTCGTCGCGCGACAGCATGCCGATCACCTCCGGGCGCGAGCCCACCTGCAGCTTGATGCGCACGTGCGGGCGGCCCGTCGTGAAGCGCACGAGCATCGGCGGCAGCAGGTGCTCCGCCGTCATCACGGCGCCGATCCGCAGCGTGCCGGACGTCACGCCCTTCAGCGCGGCGATCTCGTCGCCCGCCTCTTCCCACAGGCCGAGGATGCGCTCCGCATACCCCACCAACAGTTCCCCCGCCGCCGTCATCTGGATGTTGCGGCCCTGGCGGCGCGTGAGCGGCACGCCGGCCGCCTCCTCCAGCAGTTTCAGGTGCAGCGACACCGCGGGCTGCGTCACGTGCATCGCCTCGGCCGCGCGCGACACGCTCTGGTGGCGCGCCACCAGCATCAGCGCGTGCAGCTGTTTGAAGCTGGCTGGATACATAAGTGATTCCTTATCAGTTTTTAAAAAAGATTTATTTTTATTTTATCCCGCTCGACCGTATAGTAAAGTCAATTCAGCGACAACGGCTCACAAAAGGAGATCATCATGACGGCACAAGCGTTCATCTTCGACTTATCCGCATTCCGTACGGCCGAGGCGCCCGCCGAGGCGCAGCGCCTGCTCGACCAGGCCCTGGAAAACGGCCTGCCGTGCGCCCTGATCTCCGAACTGCCGTACGAACAGGCCGGCGAGCAGCTGCGCCGCCGCTTCGGCGACACCGCCCACCACATCTTTTCCGTCGTGCTGACGGGCGCCGACTTCGAAGCGCGCGGCCACAAGGCCCCGTATTCCGTCGTGCTGGACCAGCTGGGCGTACCGGCCGACGACGCGCTGGCCGTGACCACCTCGCCGCGCGCCATCGCCGCCGCCCGCGTCGCCCACATCGGCGTACGGACGCCGAAGACGGTCGTCATGCGCAAGTCCGTACGCAAGGTGGCCATGCACACCGCGACACACTGAGCAGTCTTCCCGGCATCCGCGGGCGCTGCTCCGCCGGATGCGCGAATGCAGCGCGGCGCCGGCGGACCCCGCCTCCGCCGCATCGATTCGAAAAAGAAGGGAGCACACCATGCAGTCCATCGTCATCGTCGGAGGCGGCGTCGCCGGCCTCGAACTCGCCACCCGGCTCGGCCGCCGCTTGGGCAGCAGCCACAAGGATCGCGTGATCCTCGTCGACAGCGCGCCCACCCACTTCTGGAAACCCCTGCTGCACGCGGTCGCCGCCGGCACCATCGACCCGGCCGACCACATGATCGACTACGCGCGCCAGGCCATCGACAATCACTTCACGTTCGTGTGCGGCGAAGTCGTCCACGTCGACCGCGCGCGCCGCACCCTGACGGTCCGCAGCCGTTTCGACGACGCGCCGGACGCGCACACGACGATCGACTACGACCGGCTCGTGCTGGCCTACGGCTCCGTGACGAACTTCTTCGGCATCCCGGGGGCGAGTGAACACTGCCTGGCGCTCGACAGCGTCAAGGGCGCGGAAACCTTCCGCCAGCGCTTCCTCGGCCTGTGCGCCCAGGCGGGACGGCGCCGCAACGCCCGCACGGACGCCGGCGCGCCCCTGATCGACATCGTCATCGTGGGCGCCGGCCCGACCGGCATCGAGCTGGCGGCCGACCTGCGCCACACGGTCGACACGCTCGCCCACTACGGCCTCGCGGGCCTGGAATCGCCGCACCAGGTGCACATCCGGATCGTCGAGCGGGGACCGCAGGTGCTGCCGTCGCTGGACGCGGAGGCGTCGAGCCTGGCCGTGCGCAAGCTGCGCGCGATGGGCATCGAGATCTGCACCGACACGGCGATCGCCGAAGTGCGAGACGACGAACTGACGACGACGGACGGCCGCGTGTTCCCCGCCGCGATCACCGTGTGGGCGGCCGGCGTGAAAGGCCCGGCGTTCAGCACGGGACTGAACGTGGCCCTGAACCGCAACGACCAGGTCGTCGTCGACGGCAGGTTGCGCAGCGTGACGGACCCGGACATCCACGCAATGGGCGATTGCTGCACCTTGCTCAATCCGGACAAGACGGCGATGGCGCCGCCCAGCGCCCAGGCCGCGCGCCAGCAGGCGATCTACCTGGCGAAGGTGCTGACGCACAAGGCGCCGGATGGGCTGGCCGGCTTCCAGTACCGCGACTACGGCACGCTCGTGTCGCTGGGCCGGGCGGGCGCCGTCGGCATCCTGCGCCGGGCGATCGGCAACCGCCACCTGCACGTCAGGGGCCCGTTCGCGCTCGCGATGTACGGCCTCACGTACCAGCGCCACGTGATGGGCCATCTCGGACCGGTGCGGATGTGCGGCAACCTGCTGGCGCGCTGGTTCCGCTCGAAAATGCTCATGCCGGTGCGCTGGCATTAAGGGTTGACCGGCGCGGCCGCGCGGGCGACGCCGTCTGACGCCTACAACCGCGCCAGCCGCGCGCCGTCCACGCGCAGCGACGTGCCGTCGACGAAGCGGGCCTCGTCCGCGAGCAGGAAGGCGATGGCGGCCGCGATGTCGGCGGCGGCGCCCACGTCGGCCTTGTCGATGACTTCGACGCCGGCCTGCACGTTCGGATTACCCCACAACATGGGCGTGTCGACGGCGCCCGGCAGCACGGCGTTGACACGCAGGCCCTTCGCCTTGCCCTCCAGCGCCGCGGAGCGCGTGAGCGACAGCAGCGCCGCCTTCGCGGCCGCATACGGCGCGACGAGCGGCTCCGTCTCGACGGCGTGCACGCTGGAGACGTTGACGATGGCCCCGCCGCGGCGCATGCGCAGGAACGCCTGCTTGGTGAAGAAGAAGGCGCCCAGCAGGTCGACGTCGAGGATGCCGCGCCAATCCTGCTCCGTCTGTTGCTCGATGGGCTTGAACAGCATCGTGCCCGCATTGTTGACGACGAAGTCCAGGGCGCCGAACTGCTTGATCGTCGCGTCCACGGCGGCGATCACCCGGTCTTCGCGCGCGACGTCGCACACGACGGTGGCGCTGCGCGCCGGATCGAATTCCCGACCCAGGCCGGCGCGGACGGCGTCGAGCCGGTCCTGGTGCAAGTCGGCCAGCATGACGCTGGCGCCCCCCTGCAGCAAGCGCCGCACGATGGCCTGGCCGATGCCGCCGGACGCGCCGGTGACGATGGCGATGCGCTGGTCGAACTCCATGATCCCTCCTGTGCATGTCCATGACCGGCACGACGATACCACGGGAGGCCCGCTGACCGGCGCATGGGTCATAATCGCGGTCGTCGCAATCGCATCGTTCCAGGAAAACCTATGTTCGAGATCAGCCAGCTCCGCTGCTTCGTGGCCGTCGCCGAGGAATTGCATTTCAGCCGCGCGGCGGAGCGCCTGAACATGACCCAGCCTCCGCTGAGCCGGCAGATCCGCCTGCTGGAACACCATGTGGGCGCCCAGCTACTGGAACGCAACAGCCGCGCGGTGCGGCTGACGGCGGCCGGCAAGGCCTTTTTTCCGGAAGCGGCGCGCATCCTCCGTATCGCGGAGGAAGCGACCTTCGTCGCCCGCCGCGCCGCGAAGGGCGAGCAAGGGACGCTGGCCATCGGCTTCACGTCGGCGTCCGGCTACAGCCTGTTGCCGGAAGTCGTGCGGCGCCTGCGCGAGCGCGCGCCCGGCATCTCGCTCAACCTCAAGGAACTGGTCAGCACGGCGCAGGTGGAAGCGCTGAACGCGGGCGAGCTGGATCTGGGCCTGATGCGGCCCCACCCCGTCAACGGAGAGCTCGACAGCCAGCTGATCGCGACGGAAGCCCTGATGCTGGCCATCCACGAGCGCGACGCCGGCCGGTGGCCCGCCGCGCCCACCCTCGCCGACCTGCACGGCCGGCCGTTCGTCATGTATTCGCCGTACGAGGCACGGCCCTTCCACCAGATGCTCAGCGAACGTTTCGCCCGCGCCGGCGTCGTGCCGGACGTCGTCGAACAGGTGGGGCAAGTCCATACCATGCTGGCGCTGGTCCGCGCCGGCGTGGGCGCCGCCCTCATCGCGGAAGGTGCCGGAACGCTCAAGTTCGACGGCGTCGTCCTGCGCACGATGGCGACGGAGCCCGTCGAAATGGTCTGCACCTACCGCCGCAATCACGACAACCCGGTGCTGCAACTGTTCCTGGACGAAGTCCTGCCGACGTTCCAGGCGGGATGAATTCAATTTATGAATACTTCCCATCATAATTTGGTTTGCTCCTGAATCGATCAAGACATATGATCGCTTTGCCAGCCCATGCCCTTCGTCCGGTCGATGCGGGTAGCATGGGCGCGATTCCGTCTTCAACCGATAAAGCACACATGACCACCATCGTTTCCAGCGCCCCCGTCGTCACCGACCTGCGCGTCGTTCCCGTCGCCGGCCAGGACAGCATGCTGCTGAACCTGTCCGGCGCGCACGGCCCCTGGTTCACCCGCAACATCGTCATCCTCAAGGACAGCGCCGGCAACGTCGGCCTGGGCGAGGTGCCGGGCGGCGAGACCATCCGCCGGACCATCGAGGACGCCAGACCCCTCGTCGTCGGCAGGACGCTGGGCGAGTACAACACGGTCCTGAACGCGATGCGCACGGCGTTCGCCGACCGCGACGCGGGCGGGCGCGGCCAGCAAACGTTCGACCTGCGCACGACGATCCACGCCGTCACCGCCGTCGAATCCGCGCTGCTCGACCTGCTGGGCCAGTTCATGGGCGTCCCCGTCGCCGCCCTGCTGGGCGAAGGCATGCAGCGCGATGCCGTCGAGATGCTGGGGTATCTGTTCTATATCGGCGACCGCAACAAGACGAACCTCGCCTACCGCGCAGAGACGGACGCGGACGACGCCTGGTTCCGCCTGCGTAACGAAGAGGCGTTGACGACGGACGCCGTCCTGCGCCTGTGCGAGGCCGCGCGTGCGCGCTACGGCTTCAACGATTTCAAATTGAAGGGCGGCGTGCTGTCCGCCGACGCGGAGATGGAGGCGGTCGTCGCGATGCACGAGCGCTTTCCGGACGCGCGCATCACGCTGGACCCGAACGGCGCCTGGTCGCTGGACGAGGCGATCCGCGTCTGCCGCGACAAGCACGGCATCCTCGCGTACGCGGAAGACCCGTGCGGCGCCGAAAACGGCTTCTCCGGCCGCGAAGTGATGGCCGAATTCCGCCGCACCACCGGTCTGCCGACGGCAACGAACATGATCGCCACCGACTGGCGCCAGCTGGCCCATTCGATCCAGCTGCAGTCCGTCGACATCCCGCTGGCCGACCCGCACTTCTGGACGATGCAGGGCTCAGTGCGCGTGGCCCAGCTGTGCCGGATGTTCGGCCTGACGTGGGGCTCGCACTCGAACAACCATTTCGACATCTCGCTCGCCATGTTCACCCACGTCGGGGCGGCGGCGCCGGGCAAGGTCACCGCGATCGACACGCACTGGATCTGGCAGGACGGCCAGCGCCTGACGAAGGAGCCGCTCAGGATCGAAGGGGGTCTCGTGCACGTGCGGCCCAAGCCGGGCCTCGGCATCGAGCTGGACGAGGTGGAGCTGGAAAAGGCGCACCAGGCCTACAAGAACATGGGGCTGGGCGCGCGCGACGACGCCGTCGCCATGCAATTCCTCGTGCCCAACTGGCAGTTCGACAACAAGCGCCCCTGCCTCGTGCGCTGAACGGCGCCGCGCTCAGCCCTGGACGGTAGCCGCCCAGGGCTTGCCGTTGACGACGACGTGTTCCACCACCGGCATGGCCGCGCCTTTCACGTGCAGCCGCTCGTCGGTTAGTTGCACATTTATATCGCGCAGCACGAGGGCGCCGACGTCGGTCTGGCCCGGATTCGACGCGATCGTGCCGAAGGCGCCGAACCGTCCGCGGATCCCCTCCAGCGTGACGTTGCGCACGACCGAATGCGGCGGCGCCTCGCCCTTCAGGTCGAAGTACTGGCTCCACGGCCGCACCGCCACGATCTCGCCCTTGTCCGACGCCAGCACCAGGTCGCGGAAATGGATGTCCTCGTAGCGCTGCGGCGTGTCCGGCCGCAGTTTCAGGTGGGCGACCGCGCCCACGTTCTCGACTCGGCAATGCTCGACGACGACGTCGCGCACGACGGTCGCCTCGCTCCCGCACGTGAACATCGCGTGACCGCGCCGGAACAGGCAGTTGCGCACGCGGATGCGCTCCACGGGCGGGCTGTCCTTGTCGTCCGGCGCATGCGGCCCCTTCGAGCCCTTGGCCGCGATACAATCGTCGGTGACGGAGAAGCGGCAGCCGTCCACAAGGACGTCCTGGCAGCTGTCGATGTCGATGCCGTCCGTGCTGGGCGCCTGCACGTAATCGTCCGGCACCTCGAAGCCGGCGTTGCGCACGACGACGTCGCGGCAGCGGTACAGGTGCAGGTTCCAGAACTGCGAATCCTTGAACGTGATGCCGTCTATCGTCACGCCGCGCGACGCTTCGATGACGGCCAGGCGGGCGCGCGCGACGTCCAGGTTGCGGAAACCGCCCTTGTCCTTCGCCGCGTTACGCAGTTGCCAGAACCGGTCCCAGATCGGCCGCCCGGCGCCGTCCAGCGTGCCCGCGCCCGTGATCGACAGGCCGTCGCAGCCCGTAGCGTTGATCAGGCCCGGATTGAAGCGCGCCTCGATATGGCCCTCGATGCGCGTGCGCTGGACGGGGAAATGCCGCATATCGGTCGAACAGCGCAGGACGGCGCCCTTGTCGAGGTGCAGGTGGACGCCCGGCTTGAGGAACAGCGCGCCGCTGACGAACACGCCCGCCGGCACGACTACCGTGCCGCCGCCCTGCCCGGCCAGACGGTCGATGGCGGCCTGGATGGCGCGCGTATTGACGGTGCTGCCGTCGGCGACGGCGCCGGAGTCGAGAATGGAGAGACGCTTGCGTGCGGACGCGGCATCCGCGGCATGGGCCGCATGGCGCCAGAGCGGGAGGGACAGCAGGGACAGCGTGAAACGGCGGCGGGCGGAACAAGGCGCGGTCATGGGGGTCCGGATCGGAAGTCGCAATCCGGATCATGCTAAAGCACCGGCGCCGCCGGCGCGGATCAATCCGCTGATCGATTCAACCGAACAACGATTCGAACGCCCACACGAGGGTCTTGGCCACGAATTGCGCGAACGGCAGGGCCAGCACGATCAGCAGGATGATCTGGCCGACGCGCAGGACCGGTTCGAACGCGTGCCAGTCGCGGTGGACGTGGGGCAGATGGATGTGCGGCCGGTGGACGTGCGACAGATGCAGATGGGCCTTCATGCGGGCAGGCGCGATTCCGAATTTCATCGTTGTCTCCGTATATGTATATACGTTTAAAGCATATGCCTGTGCAGCATGCTCTGCCGATGATTTTTTAGATCGCGCGGCGGTACGAGATTAATAGAATCAATTTGCCGTTCCGCCCGTCCAGACTAGACTGAAAGGTTGCGTACTCCGATCAAAGCGCCGATCAAAACGCCGATCAAAAGACCGATCAGAAGCGGTATGCCACGTTCACCAGCACGGACGGCGAATGGGCCGTGTCGTCCGTCAGCGAGGCCCCGCCGTGCGAACGCCACGCCACCGTCACGCCGGCGCTCCAGGCGTCGCGCACGTAACGCAGGCCGATGCCGCCGCCGGCCAGCGCGCGGTGGTTGTCCTGCGTCGTCCATGGCGTCTTGTTCAACGTGACGCGGCCCGCGTCGTAGAACAGGTAGGGCAGCACCGGTCCGACGGCGTAGCGCACTTCCGTCTGCGCCACCCATCCCGTGTCGCCGTAGCCCTCGCCGTTCGGATAGGCGCGCACGCCGTTCACGCCGCCCAGGCCCAGTTTTTCCGACGCGTCGAGATTGTGGCCCGTCCACTGCGCCGACACGCGGCCGTACAGGTCCAGGCGGTCGCTCAGCGACTGGATGCGCGCCAGGTCCAGGTTGAAGCGGTCGAAGCTGCCGGCCGAGCGCGCGCTGGCCGCGTCGAGCGCCTGCGTGTCGCCGTTCAGCCCCAGGCGGCCGCGCGTCCAACTCAGCGCGCCGAACGTGATGCCGGCGTGGAGGAACTGGTCGCGCACGTCGAACGACAGGGTGACCGGAACGACGGTGCTGGACTTCTGCGTTTCCGTCGCCGTGGCGTCCTGGCGGTCGTGCAGGCGCTTGTGGTCGACGCTGGCCGACAGCGTCAGGTTGCGCACCTGCGAGCGCACGATCGGGTAGGACAGGCCGACGCTCGCCACGTCCGCCGTGCCGCGCGCGCCCAGCGCCGCGAAGCTGCCGGCCAGGTCGTAGTACGAATGCGTGTAGCTGGCACGGCCGCGCAAGCCGCTGTAGCCCAGCGGCGCCGCGTACGCGAGCGAACCGAACCACATGCCCTCTTCCGTGTACAGCGCCTGCGCGGCAATCTGGTCGCCCAGCATGAACGGACTGTCCACGTCCAGGCTCGCGTGCGCGCGCGTGCGGCCGGTCGCGCGGGTGCCGTAGTTGTCCAGGCCCGCCTCGCCCTTGTAGCGGTGGTCGCGCCGCACCTCGACGAGCAGGTCGCCCGTGCCCACTTCCTCGCCCGGCCGCACGAGCGGCACGGTGCGCACGCCCGGCTGGTCGTCCAGCAGCAGGGTCACGCGTTCCAGCCTGCCGCTCTCGATGACGGCGCCGTGCGGCAGCGCGGACAGGAAGCCCTGCGCACCCGACACGAAGGCGGGTTCGCCGTGCGCGGCGACCTTGCCGTAGCGGCCTTCCAGCACCTGCACGTGCAGTTCGCCGCCCGACAGGTCCTGCTGCGGCAGGTAGGCGCGGGCGAACGGGTAGCCGGCCTGCTGGTAATACGCGGTGATGCGCGCCGCCAGGGCCGCGAGGCCCGCGAAGTCGAACGACTTGCCCGCCACCGGGCCAAGGGCGGCCAGCAACGCGTCGCCCGGGATGAGCGTGTTGCCTTCGACGACGACGCGGCGCAGCAGCACCTGCTGCCCGCCCGCCTGGACGGGCGCGGCGGCCGGCGGCGCCTGCACGGCGGGCGCGGTGCCGGTTCGGGGTTGCGGCAGCGGCCGCGCGTTTTCCTGCAAGGGCAACTGCTGGGCAAGCGCCGGCAGCGATGCCGCGACCAGGAGGGCCAGCGGCAAGCGTTTCAAGTTGTGGTTCATGCTCGTGAGTATTGGTTCCGAGGATTCGTATTGTTACGGGTTCGGCGCTTCCGTGCCGCCCGCTTCCTTGTTGCCGGCCGCCGGCATGCGGATGCCGCCGGACACCACGAGCACGTTCAGGAATTTGACGTCGCGGCCCGCGGCCAGCGCCTGGCTGGACGACTGGCGGCGCTTGGTCGCGGCGACCGTCGACGCGCCGTCGCCGACCTCGCCGCCCTGCCCGTCCACAGACGGCGCCGCACCTGCCGCACTCGCCCCGCCGCCGCCCGCGCCCGCGGTGTCGGGGACGGCCAGGTAGGCCAGGCCGCCGACGGCGGGCGCCGGCAGCACGGGCGCGAGGCCCAGCGACTGCGGCGCGATGGTGGCGGCCACCACCGAGGCGGTTGCCGGGGCCGGGGCCGGGGCCGGCGTCACGACGACGGGCGCCGGGTTCGGGGTCACGACGGGCGTCGGGGTCGGGGTCGGGGCCGGCGTCGGTGTCACGACTGGCGCCGGGGTCGGCGTCACGACCGGGGCCGGCGTCGGCGTCGGGGGCGGCGTCGGCGTCGGGGTCGGCGTCGGCGTGACGACCGGTGCCGGCGCGGCGACGATGGTGCCGCTCGCCGTCGTCCGGCCCGCGAACGCATAGTTGGCGGCGTCGGCGCCGGTCAGCGCCAGCCCGTCGACGTCGACCGCGATGCCGGTACCGGCCGTGGCCTGCGCGAACCGCGCGCTGGCCGCCGCGCCGCTGACGCCCACGGTGTCGCCGGCGATGGCGCCGACCACCGTGCCCGGCGCCGTCAGCGTGGCCACCGTCGTGCCGTCGGCCGTCTTGTCGGCCACGGCCGCGCCGGCGACGGTCACCGTCTTTTGCGCAATGTCCGCCGTGGCCGAGGACTGGCCCTCGAGCGCGTAGTTGCCGGCGTCCGCGCCACCCAGGCTGGTGACGAGATCGACCGTCTTGCCGCGGCCCACGTTCTTGTCGGCGAACGCGCCGCTCGCCGCGACGGTCACGGCGTCGCCGCCCACGAGGCCGGCCAGTTGCGCGCCGGTGCCGTCGACCGCGGCCGCCGTCGTGCCGTCGTATTCCTTGTTCGCCGCCGTGATGCCCGACACCGTCAGCGCCTTCGGCGTAATGGCGGCAACCGTCGTGGCCTGTCCCGCGATCGTGTAGTTGCCGGCGTCGGCGCCGCCGAACGTGTTCGCCAGCGTCACGGTCTTGCCGCCGCCCGCGTTCTTGTCCGCGAACGTGCCGGTGGCGTCCACGCGCACGTCGTCGCCGGCGGCGAGGCCTTGCAGGACCGCGCCGCCCGTCGACACCGTGGCCGCCGTCGTGCCGTCGTAGACCTTGTCCGCCGCCGTGATGCCGGACACCGCGAGCGCTTTCGGCGCGATGGTCGCACTCAGGCCCGCCGGCGTCGCGAGCGTGTAGTTGGCCGCGCGGCCCGTGCCGTCGGCGATGGCGCCGGACACGGTCACCGCCTTGTTGGTACCGGCGTTCTTGTCGGCGAACGCGCCGCGCAAGCCGCCCAGGTCCAGCGTCTCGTTGCCGACCATGCCGGACAGCGTGCCGCCCGTCAGCACGGCCGCCGTCGTGCCGTCGTAGACCTTGTCGGCCGCGGCCAGGCCCGTCAGGGTCAGTGCCTTGGGCGTGATCGACGCGGTGGCGGCCGTCTGGTCCGTGATGGCGTAATTGCCGGCATCGGCGCCGCCGTGGATGCTCGCCAGCGCGACGGTCTTGCCGGCGCCCGCGTCGGCGCCGGCGAACGTGCCGGTTGCGCCGATGGTGACGGTATCGCCCGCCACCAGGCCCGCCAGCCGGACGTTCGCCGCCGACACCGTCGCCGCCGTGGTGCCGTCGTAGGTCTTGTCGGCGGCCGTGATGCCGGACACCGTCAGGACCTTCGACGTGATGCTGGCCGTCGTGGCGTTCTGGCCCGCGAGCAGGTAATTGGCCGCGTCGTGGCCGTTCAGGCTCGTGCTGAGCGCGACGGTCTTGCCGTTGCCGGCGTTCTTGTCCGCGAACGCGCCGCTCGCCGCCAGGCCGACGTCGTCGCCCGCGATGGCGCCGATCAGCGCGGCGCCGGTACCCGCGAGCTGCGCCGCCGTGGTGCCGTCGTAGACCTTGTCCGCCGCCGTGATGCCGGACACGATCACCGTCCTGGGCGTGATCGCACCGGCCACGGTGGCCGGGACGGCGAGGCTGTAGTTGGCCGCGCGGCCCGTGCCGTCGGCCAGCGCCCCGCCGGACACGGACACGGTCTTGCCGATGCCCACGTTCTTGTCCGCGAAGACGCCCGCAAGGCCCGTCACGTTCAGCGTTTCGCCGCCCACGAGGCCGGCCAGTGTGCCGCCCGCGAGGGTGGCCGCCGTCGTGCCGTCGTAGGTCTTGTTCGCGGCGCCCAGGCCGGTGAGCGTCAGCGCCCTGGGCGTGATCGCGGCGCTGGCCGTCGCCTGGTCCGTGAACGCGTAGTTGCCGGCGTCCGCGCCGCCGTGCGTGCTGGCCAGCGTGACGGTCTTGCCGGCTGCGGCATCGGCGTCCGCGAACGTGCCCGTCGCGCTCACAGTGACCGTGTCGCCGGCGACGAGGCCCTGCAGCGCGGCGCCGGCCGTCGACACCGTCGCGGCGGTCGTGCCGTCGTAGGTCTTGTCGGCGGCGGCGATGCCGGACACGGTCAGCGCTTTCTGCGTGATGCTTGCCGCCAGGCCCGCCGGCGCCGCGAGCGTGTAGTTCGATGCGTAGCCGGTGCCGTCGGCCAGCACGCCGCCGGACAGCGTCACGGCCTTGCCGGCGCCGACCGACTTGTCCGCGAAGCTGCCCGTCAGGCCCGAGAACGTGAGCGTGTCGCCGCCCACGAGGCCGGACAGCGTGCCGCCCGACAGCGCGGCGGCCGTCGTGCCGTCGTAGACCTTGTCGGCCGCCGCCAGGCCCGTCAGCGTCAGGGCCTTGGGGGTGATGGCCGCCGTGTTGGCGGCGCCGGCCGCGCCCAGGCCCGGCAGCTGGTAGTTGCTCGCCCGGCCGACGGCGCCGTCGGCCAGCGTGACCGCGCTGAAGTACCGCGCGTCCGCGACGTTGGCGCTGTTGGCCGCAATGCCGCTCGCGGCGAGGTCTTCGCCGGCGACGAGGTTGCCGAGGGCGACGCCGCTGAAATTCGCCGAGCCGTCGTAGGTCTTGCTCGCGTTCAGGGTGACGGTGCGCGGCGTGATGCTGGCCGTGGCGCTGGCCGTGTTCCCCGCCAGCGTGTAGTTGCCGGCGTCGCTGCCGCCCAGCGAGATGTTGCTGATGCTGACCGCGTACGTGCCGACGTCCTTCGAGCCGAAGCTGCCGGTGCCGCTGGCCGTCACGTTGTCGCCGGCGATGGCGCCGCCCATCGCCACCGCCGCCGTGGTCGTGCCGTCGTAGACCTTGTCCGCCGCGCTGGGCGCCAGGGACTTGGGCGTGATCGCGTAGTTCCCGTTGTAGAAATAACCGACGGCATAGGTCGTGCCGCCCGACGCGACGTCGCGCGGATTCGTCGCGCCCGGCGTCAGCGTGCCGTACGTGCCGACGTTCTTGCTGCTCGTGTTGAACACGGGCGCCGGCGTCAGGCTGGCCGCCGTGAAGCCGGCGGGGCCGCCGACCGCCGTGTAGGTCATGCCCGTCGCCGCCGTGGTGCCGTCATAGACCTTGGTGCCGCCGCTGGCGCCGAGCACGTAGATCGGCTGCGTCGACATGTCCACGGCCTGGTAGCTGGCGTACAGATAACTGTTGTTCGTGCCGCTGACGACGAGGTAGCCGCAGTTCGGATACGGGTTCAGGCAACCGGACAGCTGCGGTGCCTGCGTGTACGCGGACGGCTTGGGCGCGCCGTTGATGTAGACGAGCCAGGACGCGACCGACGGTCCCTGGAACGTGATCTGCGCGCGGCTGCCGTAGTTGACCATGCCCATCGCGCCGGCGTCGCGGTCGTCGCTCGTGATGTTGTTGCCGGTGCTGGTGTTGACGGCGTTGATCAAGACCGTGCCGGCGCCGGGCGAGCTGCCGACGGTCGTCAGGGTGTTCGAGTTGGCCTCGAAGCCGATGCCGAATTCCTTGACACCGCCTTCGCTCTGGCCGGTCATCATCAGGTTGCCGCTGCCGGCGAGGATCGTCGCGCCCGACTTGATGTAGATGCCGCCCTTGGTGCCGTCCACGCTGCCGCTGTTCGACCCCAGGTTCGTCTTGCCGTTGATCGTGATGTTGCCCCCGCTCGAGAGGACCTTGACGTTCTGTTCCACCGCGACGGCGGGCGCGGCCGTGCCGGCGTTGCGCGCGAAATTGATGCCGCCGGACGCGCTGCCGCTGGCGCCACCGATCAGAATCGTGCCGCCGTTCGACAGCAGGTTGGCGCCCACGTCCACGCCGCCCGTCGTCGCCCCGGCCGCGTTCGCGGACGACAGCGTCAGGTTCAGCCGGCCGCTCGTCGACGTGATCGGGCTGTTGACGATAATGTTGCGGTCCGCGCGCAGCGTGAGGCCGGCATCGGCGCCGCCCGTCTTGGCGATGGGGCTGGCCACCGTGATGTCGCCGCTGCCCGCGCTCACCGTGCCGTAACCCGCGTTGGCGGACTGGGTCGTCACCGTGACGCTCGTGCCCTGGTTCAGGGCGTTGGAGATCGTCGTGGCGCCGGCCGCGTCGATCGTGTAGTCGTACGGGTCGACGAGCCAGGCGCCGCCCTTGCCCGCGTTCACCGCGAGACCGGGCAGCGTGTTCACGCGCGCGGCCGACGTCTCGATGGCGCCGCCGTTGCCGCCGGACGGCGCGCTCGCGTCCAGCGTACCGCCCACGTTGGCCGTGCCGGACTGCATGTCGCCCAGCAGCAGGATCTGGCCCTGCGCGCCCGTCGCGAGCGTGCGCGCCTGGACGATGCCGCCATTGTTGATCACGGAACCGGACAATTCGCCGGCGGATTTCGCCGTCATCAGCACCGTGCCGCCGTCCGCGCGGATGGCGCCGCCGTTGTCCACGAGCGCGTCCAGCGCGCCTTTGCGCACCTGCAGTTTGACGGGGCCGCCGAAGTCGACGACGACGTCGCTGCCGGCGCCGAGCAGCGCATTGCCCCGGTCGGCCGCGATGTCGCCCGAGTTCACGACGCGCGCCGCGACCAGCGCGACGTTGCCGCCCGCCGCCGCCTTGATCGCGCCGCGGTTCTCGACGCCGTTCGCGCTCGTGCCCTGCAGGTGGTAGCGGCCGGCGAGGAAGTCGTCATTGGTCATCGCCAGGGTCGACGCGAGCAGGCCGCCCACGTCGACCCGGGCCGTCGGGCTGAACAGCACGCCGTTCGGATTCAGCAGGAACACATGGCCGTTGGCGTTCAGCGCGCCCTGGATCAGCGACGGATCGGCGCCGAGCACGCGGTTCAGCGCGACGGCCCCCGCCGACGGCTGCACGAAATTCACGGTCGCGCCCTGGCCGATCGAAAAGCCGGTCCAGTCGAGCGCCGCCTTGTTGCTGCCCTGGTCGATCGTCAGCGTCTTGCCGGCGTAATGCAATGTCGCCTGGCCGGCCGTGACGCGGCCGCCCGTCGGCAGCGGATCGGCGGCATGTGCGCCCGCGCTCGCCGCCGCCAGCGCCATCAGCGCCAGTTGCCGGCGCCGGCGCGAACGCCCCGTCGACGACTTGGTCCGCTTGGAACCCAGTTCCGAGACAGCTTGCCAAATGTTTTTCGAGGCATTCCAGACGATGCGATAAATACGGTTCACGTGGATTCCAGGAGGGTAATCGGAGCCTCCGAAGTGTAGGACATTGCCTACAAGAAATCCAACGTTGTGCGTGATTTGTTCGTAATCAGTCGCGCCCCGACAACGATTTCATTCAAAATCTTATCGTATTGAAAAATTTATTGAAAAATCCAGCGCCGCTCAATCCGGCTGGATATATTTGCCCATGAATTCAATGGCTTACATGACAATCCCAGCGATTATTACATGAAGGCCCTCATGCATTTATTTATAAGCAAAAACATTTCGCCAAATACATTGGTAAGCAAATCAATGAACACCAAATGTTTTCAGCAATAACCTTCCAGGTAAATATATTCATTCAAATTGATATCGATCAAACGAATTAACGACATTCGCACAGCCCGGGAATACAGTTTTATCTATTTACCGGAGAATTCCATGATCAAGACCATTCTCACGCATGTGGACGGCGGGGCCGAGCAGGACAGCCGCTTGCGCGCCGTCTTTCATCTCGCCGACGCCTACGCTGCCCACGTCGTCGGCAGCGCGGACACCGGCATCGGCTGGCTCGACTACGCACTGCTGACGGGCGCCGTGGCCGTGACGACGGCCGGCCCCGACTTCGAGATCCTGCGCGGCGCCGCCCGCACGCGCCTGGACATGTTCGAGGAGGCGGCCCGCCGCGCCGGCGTGGCGTCGTTCGAATCGCGCCTGGTCGAGGACGAGACCCGCTACGCGCTGCTGCTGCAATCGCGCTATGCCGACCTCGTGGTGCTGAGCCGGGGCGCCGAGGCGGACCCCGTGCAGCCCCTGCGCGCACGCGCCCTGCCGGACCACCTGGCGCTGCACGGGGCCCGTCCCGTGCTCGTCGTGCCGCCGGATTACGCCGGCCGGCCGCTGCCCGGCACTGCCGTCGTCGGATGGGACGGCAGCATGCAGGCCATCGCCGCCATCGCCGCCGCCTTGCCTCTGCTGGTGCGCGCGGACGGCGTGCGGCTGGCGCTCGTCAATCCGGAGCCGTCCGGGGACCTCCACGGCGAGCAGCCCGGCGCCGACATGGCGCTGTACCTGGCCCGCCACGGCGTGCGCGTGGACGTCGTCGTCGAACGCACGCGCGCCACGGTCGGCGCCGCCCTGACGGGACTGGCGCGCGACTGCGGCGCCGGGCTGATGGTGACGGGTGCATACGGTCATGGCCGCTACCGCGAATGGATGCTGGGCGGCGTCACGCGCGAACTGCTGGAACGGGCCCCGGTGCCCCTTTTATTGGCGCACTGACCGTCGGAATCCGCTGCGTTTGAGGTAGATCAAATAACAAATCGCGCGCGGCAAAGACACTGCTCCTCACATCGACGAGATTGAGGCAGATCATGCACCACCACCATTCCGACGCAGATCCGGTCACGACCTGTGCGGCCGTGCGCCACGGGCGCGAACGCCTTTGCGCCCGCATCGCCGCCCTGCAGACACAACCGGACGCCGTATTCATACAAGATTTTCCCGCCGTCGTGGCGGCGGTCGAAGCGGACTTCCGGCGCGTGGAGGCGCTGCTCGAGCGCCTGGGCGACGTCTGCCTGCACCCGCGCCGCGCCGATTACGCCGTCGTGCTGTGCGCGCTGCACCGCACGCTGCCGCAGATCGAGGGCGGCGACATCGTCCTGGGCCGCCAGGTCGCGGACGCGCTGGGCGCCGTGCTGTCGGTGCCGTGGGATGCCGGCTCCGACCTGGACGCCGCGGCGCCGCAAACGTCGCAGGTGGGCGCGCCGCGAACACGCTCCATGCGCGCCGCGGAATCGCTGCACTGAGCGCGTATCCCGGTAGGGTGGGCGGCCCTCCGCCCACCATGCGTTTGGTGCCCACCCTACCAGCCCGCGCGCGGGCCCGCCGGATCAGCGCAGATTGCCCGTGTGGCCCAGCGAATACCGACCCGGCTGCGGCCAGACCGTCAGGCCGTGCGGCTCGCCGCCGACCTTGACCTTCTGCATCGCGCCCGTCTTCGTGTCGATGCGGTAGACGACGTCGTCGAAGCGGCCCGACAGCCACAGCCACTTGCCGTCCGCGCTGACATTGCCCATGTCCGGGCTGCCGCCGCCCGGCACGGGCCAGTTGGCGACGATCTTGCCGGTCGCGAAATCGAGCACGGCCACGCTGCCCGGCCCGTTGCGCTTGCCATGGATGCGGTGCGTGCCGCGGCTCGCGATGTACAGGTATTTGCCGTCGCGGCTGGGATACAGGCCGTGGGTGCCGATGCCGGCGGCGATGAAGCCGATCTGCTTGAAGTTGTCGCCGTCGACGACGTGGACGCCGTCCGCGTCCATGTCCGCCACGTAGTAGCGCTTGCCGTCCGGCGAGATGCGGATGTCCTGCGGCATGCCCTTCTTGGCCGTGCAGATCTCGCTGGCGCCCGGCGCCGTGGGATCAGAGCCTTCGCGGAAGCGCGTCGACGGCATCGACAGCTTGAGGTAGCCGAGCACCTTGCGGCTCACCAGGTCGATCTTCGCGAGGCTGCCGTCGAATTCGCACGTGAACAGCGCGTAGCGGCCGTCCATCGAAAAGTCCGCGTGGTTGATGCCGCCGCACTGGGGCACTTCGATCGCGTACTGCATCGCCATCGTGTGCGGATCGCGGAAGTCGAGGCGGTGGCGCGCCTCGGCCACGACGATCGCCGACCTGCCGTCCGGCGTGAAATACATATTGTACGGGTCGTCGACGGCGACGTTCGGCCCCGGCTTGCCCGTGCGCGGATCGATGGGCGTGAGGCTGCCGTCGCCGTGGCGCTCGGCATTGTTCGCCACCCACAGGGTGCGCAGGTCCCACGACGGGATCACGTGCTGCGGGCTGCGGCCCACCTTGAAGGTGTCGACGACCTTCATCGTCGCCGGATCGATGACGCTGACGTCGTTCGAGCGCAGGTTCGGCACGTACACGCGCTCCAGGTCGCCTTTCACGACGGGGCTCAAGTGCGTCGGGCCGATCTCGCTGTACACATTGGTCGGATCGAAGACGGGCGGCATGCCCGGGACGGTCACGACGGGGGCGGGCCTCGCGGCCGGGGCCGGGGCCGCGACCGGCGCCTGCACCTGCGCCGCGCCGGACGCCTCGACCATGCGCGACACGGCGATGCCGCCGGCCAGGACGGACAGTGCCAGTACGGCACCAACGGTAGTTTTGGATGACACGATGGCTATCTACTTTCGATGGGAAGGATTCGGATTCGGTTCGGTCCTGGCTCGGAGAGCGGCGCGGATCGCGGCCACGGAAGCGTCGACGATGCGCGCCACGCCGATGCGGCCCAGTTCGGCCGTCGCGCGGGTCGGATCGCCGTGCACGCCCGCGGCCACGCCGCCATGCGCCGCGGCCGCCACCTGGGCGGGCCGCACGAGCGCCGGATCGACGGCCAGCGACAACGCCGTGTCCGCCAGGCCCGCGTGCGTGCCGATCTCGGCATCGGCAAAGCCGCGCCCCTTCAGGTCCGCATTGAATGCCGTCGTGGCGGCATCGTAATAATCGGTCAACGCATGCGCGCGGCAAGCGCCGCCACGATTCACGCGCGCCGCGGCGCGTTCCTCGTTTTTCTGGTAACCGCCGTGGTCGCCCAGGAAGAACACGTCGCGGATGCCGTGCCGGCACAGGCTCAGCGCGGTGGATTCGAGCAGGGATTCGAATGCGGCGTCGGGGATCGAGATCGTGCCCGCGAACCGCATGTGCGCGGCCGGCGGCGTAATCGACCCTTCCGGCACGTAGGCGACGACGGGCGCGACGACGGCATCGCCGAGCCGGGCCGCGATCCGGCCCGCCAGCACGCGGGCACGGACGTTGTGCTTGCCGAGGACAATGTGCGGGCCGCTCTGCTCGGTGCCGCCGATGGGCACGAGGGCCGTCGTGGTGCCGGCCGCGATGCGATCGCGCAGTTCCGGCGACGTCATGTCTTCGAGGTACACGCCGGCGGCCGGAGCCGCCCATGCGTGCAGGGGGGCGATGAGGGCCAGGCAGGCGATCCCCAACGCCTTGCGACGCCACGAGTTGTGCAACTGATGCATTGATCCGTGTTCCTGATGCTTGCGCGTACGTGGCACGAACGCCGACTCGCCGCGCGACCGATCACCTATTGTAGAGCATAGACATGCGCCGGGCGGGAGGCCCGGGCGGATTTTTTTACGTTTGCGCGCACACTGTCGCGCCGTGACAGCGCAACATATGATACCGGCAATGCGGGACGGACGACGGGACTTGGCAGAGCGACACGCCGCAGGGATGGCGGTCGGCAGTACAATGGCACCGGAGCAAGCAAGACGGAGACGACATGGCACGCAGCGGACTTACGAAATCACAGGTCAAGGAGGCCCGCGACCGCCTGCTGGCGGAAGGCCGCCACCCGTCCGTCGACGCCGTGCGCCACGCGCTGGGCGATTGCGGATCCAAGTCGACCATCCACAAATACCTCAAGGCGCTGCGGACCGAAGAGGGAGACGCGGACCTCGCGCCCGGCATCCGGCGCGAGGACACGGGCCGCGCCCTGCACGCCCTCGTCGACGAACTGGCCGACCGCCTGCACGCCGACTTCGACGAACGCGTGCGCCAGCTCCGCGCCGCGCACGACGAGGCGTTGCGCGAACGCGACCGCGAACTGGCGGAACTGCACAGCACGATCGCCACGCTGACGGCCCGCGTGAAGCAGCTGGAACGGGAAGCTCAATCGGACGTCGACGACGCGCCCCTGCGCCACTGGCAGGGCCGGCAAGGTGTCCAGGACGGGTTCGGCCACTTCGACAGCAGCCTCCTGAATTCGCGCTCGGCCGTGCGCGCCCTCTCGCCGTTCGACATGATCCGGGCCGCCGCGCGCTCGTGACCCGCGCCGCCGATGGGCGTCGTGCGCGGCTGGCCCGGCTATGTCATCACGAAAAAATTGGCTCGAGGAATGCCGCGGGAGCCTTATACTATGCGGGTTATACACTGCGCCGCCCCGCTTGTCGACGACGATCCGGGCCGGGGCGCCGCAACGCCTTTATGGACGACAGCATGAAATCGAACGGCCTCTCCCTCCATCATCCTTTCGCGTTCTGGGCCGGTACGGCCGCCATCGTGGCCGGGGTGCTGGCGCACATTCCGATGTTCGTGTGCGCGTCGCACATGGGCTACCGGATGGTGGGCATGAAGATGGACGCCACGATGCTGGTCGGGATGGGGCTGATCCCGCTCGGGCTGCTGTTGGCGGCGTACGGCCTGATGCCGCGCATGGCACAGCTGCGCCAGGCCACGGCGGCGCGCGGCGGCCTGCACTTCCACGTCGCGGACGGCATCCCGCTGAACCGCCAGCACTGGTATCTCGTCGCCGTGCTCGTGGTCGCGCTGACGATCGACGTGATGAAACCGGCAACCCTCGGCTTCGTCATGCCGGGCATGACCCGCGAATACGGCCTGGCCAAGCAGTCGGCCGGCCTGCTGGCCCTCGTGGCGCTGACGGGGACGACCGTCGGCTCCGTCGTATGGGGCGTCATCGCCGACCGCTTCGGCCGGCGCGCGACGATCCTGCTGTCCGCGCTGATGTTCATCGGCACCTCGATCTGCGGCGCGATGCCGTCGTTTGCGTGGAACCTCGCCATGTGCTTCCTGATGGGCGCGTCGGCCGGCGGCCTGCTGCCCATCACGTTCACGCTGATGGCCGAGATGATCCCGGCCGCGCACCGCGGCTGGCTGCTCGTCGCGCTGGGCGGGCTCGGCAACTCGGCCGGCTACCTGGTCGCCGCCTGGGCCGCGAGCCTGCTCGAGCCGCACTACGGCTGGCGCGTGCTGTGGCTGCTGGGCCTGCCGACGGGCGCCATCATCATCCTGCTCAGCCGCCTGTTGCCGGAATCGCCACGCTTCCTCGCGACCAACGGCCTGCATGCCGAAGCGCGCGCCGTGCTGGCCAAATTCGCCGGCGAGATCGATGCCGACGATGGCGCCGCCGCGGCGCAGTCCGACCGGCGCGCCACCGGCATGCGCGCCTTGCTGCAGGGGGGCTATGCCCCGCTGACGATCGGCATGGGCGTCGCCGGCATCGCCTGGGGCCTGGCCAATTTCGGCTTCCTGCTGTGGCTGCCGACGAATTTGCGTGCGATGGGCATGGACGCCGCCACGGCAACGAGCCTGCTGGCGAAGTCCGCGTTCGTCGCGCTGCCCGGCACGCTCATCGTGATCCGGCTGTACCACCGCTGGAGCACGATCATGACGCTCGTGACCTTCATCGGCCTGTCGTGCGCGAGCCTGCTGGGCTTCTTCCTGCTCGGCTATTTTGACATCGGTTCGACGGCCGCGATGGTCGTGGCGACGGTCGCGCTGCTGGTCTCGGCCAGCGGCGTCATCGCCACCCTGATCCCGTACGCGTCCGAGATCTACCCCGTGCACCTGCGCGCCACCGGCTCCGGCGTCATCGCGGCCGGCTCCAAGCTGGGCGGCATCCTCGGCGCCGGCTTCGGCGTGGTCGGACTATTCGACAACGTGTCGCTGGCGGCGCTCGTGATCGCCGCGCCGATGGCGGCCGCGGCGTTCCTGCTGGCCAGGAGCGGAATCGATACGCGCGGGCGGCGGCTGGAAGAGATCCAGGGGATGCTCGACGGCGCCGCCGAGCCCGCGCATTAGGAACCTGTCCCAGCAGGGTGGCAGGCGCCGCAATCCCTCGAACACGGCCTGGCGGGCGTTGACGCGAACCTTCCGCGGCGCCAGCGGTCGAGAGAAGGATGGACGACACCCGCAAATTGCGATCGACCGGAACCGGTCCGGACTGGGACGTGGACGGGACCGATCCGTTCGACGTCGCGCGCCTGGTGCCCGGCTTCCGGCCTCCCCCGCTGACGGAGGAAACGGCGGCGGCAGCGGCCGCCGCTGACGCGCGCATGCGCCACTGGCGCGATCCCGCCGGCGGTCCGCTCGTGCCCGGCTCCGCCAGGCATGCGGACGCCACCTGCCGGATGTTTCTCGAGACATTCAACCCCTATCGCCCCGCCGTGCTGGACTGGCCCGAGCTGGTCCCGGCCGTACGCGAGCGCATCGTCGCGCTGCCCATCTGGGACATCGCCGTCCGGACCGAAGGCAAGGCGCGGCTGCGCATGGCGGCCTATGCCGGCACGCTGCGCGACCCCGGCATGCGCACCGCCCTCGCGTTGAACGCGTGGGAAGAGCAGCGCCACAAGGAGGTCCTGGCGCGCCTGGTCGCGGCGTACGGCATCGACCTCGCGCCCGAGCCGCCGCCCCCGCTTCCCCGGGACCGTGAATGGGCATATCTCGTCACCGGCTACAGCGAGTGCATCGACAGCTTTTTCGCATTCGGCCTGTTCGCCCTGGCGCGGCAGTCCGGCCTGTTTCCGCCGGAACTCGTCGACACGTTCGAACCCGTGATGCAGGAAGAGTGCCGCCACATCCTCCTGTTCGCCAACTGGGCCGCCTGGCACCGCGCCCGTCTTTCGCCGTGGCGCCGCCTGCGTTTCGAAGCGAGGGTCGCCGCCGTCTGGTGCTTCCTCGCGTGGGAACGCATCGGCCTGGCGCGCGCCGTCGACGCGCCGGGCAGCGCGCACGCACAGGACAACAATTTCACACTGCACGGCGCGCAATCGGTGGCGGACGGCGGCGTCGAACTCCGCGGCCTGCTCGCGCTCTGCCTTGCCGAAAACGACCGCCGCTTCGCCGGCTACGACGAACGGCTGCAGCGCCCGGCGACGATGCCACGGCTGGCCAGGCTCGCGCTGCGCCTGGCCGGGCTGTTCGGACGGAAGCGCTGAGCCGAGGGGTGCGTTTCGTCGAGCTGTATGCGCGTGCGCCCGGCTGCACCCGCCTCGGCAACCATCAATCGAGATACCCTTCCTGCCCGAACCACGCGACCGCTGCCCGCACGCCGGCCATGTACGGCCCAGGCCGATAGCCAAGTTCCCGCTCCGCCTTGGCCGACGAAAAGAACATCCGGTTGCGCGCCATCTTCAAGCCATCCACCGTCAGGAACGGTTCCCGGCCGCTCAGGCGCGCGACTGCCTCGGCCGCGTGCGCCAGCGGCATGAGCGGCGCCGCCGGCAGCCGCAACCGCGGCGGCGCACGCCCGACGAGCTGCGCGATCCCGCCCAGCAGATCGCGCAGCATGACGTTCTGCCCGCCGAGAATGTAGCGCTCGCCCAGCCGCCCGTGCGCCAGCGCGAGCAAATGCCCATGCGCCACGTCCTCGACGTCGACGACGTTCAGCCCCGTCTCCACGAAAGCCGGCATCCGCCCTCGCGCGGCCTCGACGATGATGCGGCCCGTCGGCGTCGGCCGCACGTCGCGCGCGCCGACCGGCGTCGACGGGTTGACGATCACGGCCGGCAAACCGTCCTGCGCGACCATGCGCTCGACCAGCCGCTCGGCCGCCACCTTGCTGCGCTTGTACGCGCCGATGGCGTCGTGCTCGGCCAGCGGCGCGTCCTCCGTGGCCGCCACGGTGGCCGGCCCCACCCGCAGCGTGGCCACGCTGCTGGTGACGACGACGCGCTCGACCCCGGCCGCCAGCGCGGCACGCATCACGGCCTGCGTGCCGTCGACGTTGTTGCGCACGATCTCGCCGGGATCGCGCGCCCACAGCCGGTAATCCGCCGCGACATGCAGCAGGAAACGCGCGCCGGCCAGCGCGCGCCCGACGGCCGCCGCGTCGCGCATGTCGCCTTCCGCCAGTTCCGCGTCCAGTCCGACGAGGTTGCGACGCGGGCTGCCGGCGCGCACCAGGGCACGGACGGCGTAGCCCTCCGCCAGCGCGGCGCGCGCCACCGCGGCGCCGACGAACCCGGCCGCGCCCGTGACCAGCACGAGGTCCCTTCCCGTCACCGCTGCCCCCTCCGGCATCCATCTGCGTCGCATTCTAGGGGTCGTATGCGACCGGCATAACCATTTAGATCAAACAGGTCGCACGAACTTGCGCGCCCGCGCCGACTCCAACCTGCACCGAACGAACACACCGCAGAGAGCCGTCATGCACGTCATCCTTGCCCAGCCGCGCGGATTTTGCGCGGGCGTCGTCCGAGCCATCGAGATCGTCGAGCGCGCGCTCGAGCGGCACGGCGCGCCTGTTTACGTGCGTCACGAAATCGTCCACAACCAGGCCGTCGTGAACGGCCTGCGCGACAAGGGGGCCGTGTTCGTCGAAGACCTGGACGAAGTTCCGCGGCAGGCGGTGGCCGTCTTCAGCGCGCACGGCGTGGCGCGCGCGGTCGAGGCCGACGCGGATGCGCGCGCCCTGCACGTGCTGGACGCCACGTGCCCGCTCGTCGCCAAGGTCCACATCCAGGGTCGGCAATACGCGGCCAGCGGGCGGACGGTGATCCTGATCGGCCATCCCGGCCATCCGGAGGTCGAGGGGACCATGGGGCAGATCGACGGCCGCGTCGTGCTCGTGCGCGACGCGCGCGAAGCGGAGGCGCTCGACCTGCCGGCCGACACGCCGGTCGCCTACGTCACCCAGACGACGCTCAGCGTGGACGACACGCGCGGCGTCATCGCGGCGCTGCGGCGGCGCTTCACGGACATCGTCGGCCCCGACGTGCGCGACATCTGCTATGCCACGCAAAATCGCCAGCGCGCCGTGCGCGACCTGTGCCGCCGGGTCGACGTGCTGCTCGTCGTCGGCGCCCTGAACAGCTCGAACTCGAACCGCCTGCGCGAGATCGGCGCCGAGACCGGCACGCCGACGTGGCTGCTGGCGGACGGCGGCGAGCTCGATCCCGCCTGGGTCGCGGGCGCGGCCGTGGTCGGGATCACGGCCGGCGCCTCCGCGCCCGAAGCCATGGTCGAGCACGTGATCGACGCCCTGCGCGCGCTCGGGCCCGTCGACGTGTCGACGATGGACGGCATCGAGGAACACATCGAATTCCGGCTGCCGCGCGCCCTCGCGGACATGCGGCACGGCGCCGGGCCGTGACGAGGAGACGAGAATGGCGATCCCGCTCCTGCAGAAAACCCTCGTCGGCGCCTACGTGCTGCGCCAGCACCTGGCCGGGGTGCACCGCTATCCGCTCGCGCTGATGCTCGAGCCGCTGTTCCGCTGCAACCTGGCGTGCGCGGGATGCGGCAAGATCGATTATCCGGGCGAGATCCTCGACCAGCGCCTGTCCGTGGACGACTGCCTGGACGCCGTCGACGAATGCGGGGCCCCCGTCGTGTCCATCGCGGGCGGCGAGCCGCTGCTGCACAAGGACATGGCCGCGATCGCCGCCGGCATCGTCGCCCGCCGCAAATTCGTCTACCTGTGCACGAACGCCCTGCTGATGGAAAGAAAACTCGGCGAGTACCGGCCGAGCCCGTTCTTCACGTGGTCCGTCCACCTCGACGGCGACGAAGCCATGCACGACCGCTCCGTCTGTCGTGCGGGCGTGTACCGACGCGCCGTCGCGGCGATCGAGCGGGCCAAGGCGGCGGGCTTCCGCGTCAACGTCAACTGCACGCTGTTCAACGACGCGCAACCGGACCGGGTGGCCGACTTCTTCGACGCATTGAACGACATGGAGGTGGACGGCATCACCGTGTCGCCGGGCTATGCCTACGAGCGCGCCCCGGAGCAGCAGCATTTCCTCACGCGCAGTCGGACGAGGCAATTGTTCCGGGACATATTCGCACGCGGCCAGGGCGGGCGGCGCTGGGGGTTCAGCCAGTCCAGCCTGTTCCTCGACTTCCTCGCCGGGAACCGGACCTACCGCTGCACGCCCTGGGGCAATCCGACCCGTACCGTATTCGGCTGGCAACGCCCGTGCTATCTGCTCGGCGAAGGCTATGCCCGCACGTTCCGCGAACTGATGGACGAGACCGACTGGGATGCCTACGGCACGGGCCGCTACGAAAAATGCGCCGACTGCATGGTGCACAGCGGCTACGAGGCGAGCGCCGTCCGCGACACCCTCGCCCATCCGCTGGCCGCCGCCAGGGTCGCGCTGCGCGGCGTGGCGACGCGCGGACCGATGGCGCCCGACATCCCGCTGCGCGACCAGCGGCCCGCGCAGTACGTGCATGGGCAGCAGGTGGCCGTCCGGCTGGATGAAATCCGCGGCCGCAGGACCGGGACGAGCAGGGGGGCACCGTGATGCCGGCTGCTCCATCCTTCGCGGCCATTGCCGGCACGGCCCTCACGCTGCTGGCGGCACTGTACGCGCTGGCCGCCCTGCTGTGCCGCGGCCGCCTCGGCCTGCACCCGGGGCACGCGGGCAGTACGGACCGCGCGCGCGGCCAAACCGCCTGGGCACCCGTCACCGTGCTCAAGCCCCTGTGCGGCGCCGAGCCGCGGCTGGAAGACAACCTCGCCGGCCTGTGTACGCAAACCCATCCGTGCTACCAGCTCGTGTTCGGCGTCCGCGCGCCGGACGACCCGGCCATCGCCGTCGTCGAGCGGCTCGCACGCCGCTATCCCGCCGTCGACATACGCCTCGTCGTCGATCCGCGCGTGCACGGCAGCAACCTCAAAGTGAGCAACCTGATCAACATGATGGATGCCGCGCGCCATCCCTGGCTCGTGCTGGCCGACAGCGACATCGCCGTCGAACCCGATTACCTGGCCCGCGTGACGGCGCCGCTGGCCGCGCCCGACGTCGGCATCGTCACGTGCCTGTACCATGGACGTCCGCTGGACAACGTCTGGTCCCGCATCGGCGCGCTCTTCGTCGACACGTGGTTCGCCCCGTCCGTGCGGGTGGCGAGCAGCGGCGGCAGCTGTGCGTTCGCATTCGGCGCGACCATCGCCGTCCGCGCGTCCACGCTGCGCGCCGTCGGCGGCGTCGAGGTGCTGAAGAACCGCCTCGCCGACGACTACCGCCTCGGCGAACTCACCCGGAACCTGGGTCTGCGGACCGTCCTGTCCGACGTCTGCGTCGGCACCGACGTGACCGAAGACAGCCTCCGCGCGCTGTGGGCGCGCGAGCGGCGCTGGATGCAGACGATCCGTTCCCTGAACCCGCTCGGCTACGCCTGCTCCTTCGTCACGTTCACCTTGCCGATGCTGGCGCTCGGCGTCGCACTGGCGCCCACTGCGTGGAACGCAACGCTGGCCGTCGCCGGCGGCGCCGCACGCCTCGGCCTCCACTTCCGGCAGCCCGCGCCCGGCGTGCCGCCGCCCGGGCACGCCCGGTACGCGCCGCTCCGCGATTGCCTGCTGCTGGCCGAGTGGCTGAGCGCCTTCGCCGGCACGACGGCGCGCTGGCGCGGGCACCGCCTGCCCATCGATACGCGGTCCGCATCCGTCGCCGACAGGTCCGTCGCGGCGGCGCGGCCATCCTTGCGACAACGGTCATGGACGCCACGACGATGAACACACCGACGACGTCGACACCGATGCAAAAGACCCTGTTCCTGCAGGCGCCCTCGTTCGACGGCTTCGACGGCGGCGCCGGCTCGCGCTACCAGGCGCGGCGCGAAATCCGGTCGTTCTGGTATCCGACCTGGCTGGCCCAGCCGGCCGCCCTCGTGCCCGGCAGCCGCCTGCTCGACGCGCCCGCGGACGGCCTCACCGTCGCGCAGACGCTCGACATCGCGCGGCATTACGAACTCGTGATCGTCCACACGAGCACGCCGTCGTTTCCCGGCGACGTGCGGTTCGCCGGGCTGCTCAAGGATGCGCATCCCGGCATACGCGTCGGCATGGTGGGGGCGAAAGTCGCGGTCGACCCGGGCGGCTCGCTGCGGGCGGGCCCCGCCATCGACTTCGTCGCGCGCGAGGAATTCGATTTCACCTGCCGCGACATCGCCCAGGGCCGGCCGCTGGCGGACGTCGACGGCGTCAGCTGGCGCACTGCCGACGGTGCGATCCGCCACAACCCGCCGCGCGCCATCATTGAGGACATGGACGCGCTGCCGTTCGTCGCTCCCGTCTACCGCCGCGACCTGAACCTCCGCAATTATTTCATCGGCTACCTGAACTACCCCTACGTGTCGCTGTACACGGGACGCGGCTGCCGCTCGCGCTGCACGTTCTGCCTGTGGCCGCAGACCGTCGGCGGGCACCGCTACCGCACCCGGTCGGCCGACAACGTGCTGGCCGAGGTCCGCTGGATCAAGGACAACATGCCCGAAGTGAAGGAAATCATGTTCGACGACGACACGTTCACGGATTTCCGTCCCCGCGCCGAGGAGATCGCGCGCGGCCTGGGGAAATTGGGCGTGACGTGGTCGTGCAATGCGAAAGCGAACGTGCCTTACTCGACGCTCAAGGTGATGAAGGAAAATGGACTGCGGCTGCTGCTGGTGGGCTACGAGTCCGGCGACGACCAGATCCTCCTGAACATCAAGAAGGGCTTGCGGACGGACATCGCGCGCCGCTTCGCCGCCGACTGCCGGGCGCTCGGCATCACGGTGCACGGCACCTTCATCCTCGGCCTGCCCGGCGAGACGCGGGAGACGATTGCGAAGTCGATCGCGTTCGCGAAGGAAATCAACCCGCACACGATCCAGGTCTCGCTGGCCGCGCCGTACCCGGGCACCCGGCTGTACGAACAGGCGCTGCAAAACGACTGGATTCCGGCGCACAAGACGATCCCCCTCGTCGACGGCAGCGGCGTGCAGCTGGCCGCCCTCAGCTATCCGCACCTGTCGCGCGACGAGATCTACCATGGCGTGGAGCAGTTTTACCGGAGCTTTTACTTCCGCCCATCCAAGATCTGGGAAATCGTCAGCGAGATGCTGCGCAGCCGGGACATGACCCGGCGCCGCCTGCGCGAAGGGGTCGAGTTCTTTCACTTCCTGCGCGCCCACGGCGCCTCGCAGTCATGAACGCCGGCACGCCGCGCATGCGCATGGCGCCGGGGCCGGGCCTCGTCGTGACCGCCGACGACTTCGGCCTGCACCCGACCGTGAACGAGGCCGTCGAACGGGCGCACACGGACGGCATCCTGACGGCCGCCAGCCTGATGGTCGGCGCACCCGCCGCCCGCGACGCGATCGCGCGCGCACGCGCGCTGCCGCGACTGCGCGTCGGGCTGCACCTCGTCCTGGCCGACGGCCCTGCCGTGCTGCCGCCGCGGGCGATCCCCGACCTCGTCGACGAACGCGGACACTTCGGCAACCGCATGGCGCGCGCCGGCGTGCGCTTCTTTTGCCTGCCGCGCGTGCGCCGGCAGCTCGCGCTGGAGATCCGCGCGCAGTTCGAAGCATTCGCCGCCAGCGGCCTGGCGCTCGACCACGTCAACGCGCACAAGCATTTCCACTTGCATCCGACGATCCTGTCGTTCATCCTCCGTATCGGCCGCGCGTTCGGCCTGCGCGCCGTGCGGCTGCCGCGCGAGACGGGGCCGCCGGCGCCGCCATGGCTGCGTCCGTGGCTGGCGCTGCTCGCCGCGCGGCTGGACGCCGCAGGCATCGCCCACAACGATTACGTGGCCGGCATCCGCCAGTCGGGCCGCTTCGACGAACCGGCCCTGCTGGCCGCGCTGCGCCGCCTGCCGGCAACGGGCGTCGGCGAGCTCTATCTGCACCCCGCGCTCGACTCGGGTGCGGCGATTGCGCCGTCCATGCGAGGCTACCGGCACCTGGACGAATTCGCCGCCCTCGTTTCGCCGCGCGTGCGGGCCGCGTGCGACGCGTTGCGCGCGCAAGGCTGGCGCTTCGGCGGGTTTGCCGACTTCGCCGCAACGCCCGCCGCCCCGCGCGCCGGTGCGCCCGCTGCGTCCGGCGCGTCCGCCGCCGCCATCGGCCGCGCGCCGCCATGAGCCGCAACCGCGGAATGGGCCGGCTGGCGTGGGCAACGTCCGCCGCCGGCCTCGCGCTGTTCGCCGCGCTCATCGTCGCCGAGGGCGGGCCGGGCATCGTGGAGGCGCTCCGGCGCGCGGGATGGGCGTTGCTGCTGGTCGTGCCGGCCCGCGTCGTCACGCAGGCACTCGACGTGCGCGCGTGGCGGCTGCTGCTCGAGCCGTTCGATCCCGGCGGCGCGGCCGGGCCGGGGTTCCTGCTGTGGGTCGCGTTCGTGCGCGAGGCCGTCAATCGGCTGCTGCCGGTGGCGGGCATCGGCGGCGAAGTGGTCGGCGTGAGGCTCGCGTGCCGGCGGATTCCGGACACGGCTGCCGTGGCGGCCAGCGTCGTCGTCGAAGTGCTGATGACGATCGCCGTGCTCTACGTGTTCTGCGGGCTGGGCGCCGTGCTGATGCTGGGGCTCGCCGGGAAGGCGGGACAGGTGGGCGTCGTCGCGGCGGCGCTGGCGTTGTCGCTGCCGCTGCCGCTGCTCGCGGGGTGGTGGCTGGCGCGCGGGACACCGTTCGCGCGGCTCGAACGATGGATGCGGGGGCTGCTCGGGTCGCAAAACCTGATGGCGCTGCACCTGGACGGCGTGCACATCGACGCCGGCGTCAAGCGGCTGTTCGGCGAGCACGGCCGGCTCGCGCGGGCGGCGCTGTGGTCGCTGCTGGCCTACGTGCTGGGCACGTTCGAGACGTGGTTTGCGCTGACCCTGCTCGGCCACCCGGTCGGCGTGCGGGCGGCGCTGGCCATCGAGGCGCTGACCCAGGCCGTGCGCCACGCCGGCTTCATGGTGCCCGCCGGCCTGGGTGTGCAGGAAGCGGCCGTGCTGCTGTTCGGCCAGCTGGCCGGCGTGGGCGGCGACGTGGCGCTGGCGCTGGCGCTCGTCAAGCGGATGCGCGAGATCGTCACGGGCGTGCCGGCCCTCGTCTCGTGGCACTGGGTCGAACTGCGACGTCCGCGCCGCCCCCTCAAGGTCCGCGATTATGAGCCGCCAGGTATCTGATCAAGCCATCGATACCGTCAAGCGCCAGCCGGGCCGCGAATTGCCGGCGATACACCTGGATCATCCACGCGCCCATCATGTTGATGTCGTAGATCTTCCAGCCGGCGGCCGTGCGGCGCATGCGGTAGTCGATCGGCATCGTGTCGCCGCCCGTGACCACGGTGGTCCTGACGACGGCGTCGTCGGCATTCGCGGCGGGACGGGCGGCGGGCGCGTAGCGGAATTGCGTGCCGTCCTGCTGGAGCTGCGTCAGCTGGATGGCGTAAGTGCGCGCCAGCAGGGTCTGGAATTCGCGGTACAGGGCGTCTCGCTGGGCCGGCGTCGCCTTCTCCCACGCGGCGCCGACGGCGTACTGCGTCGTCAGCATGAAGTCGGTGGACGGCAGGAAGTCGCGGCGCACGATCTGCAACGTGCGTTCGGGATCGCCGGCGCGCGCGGCGGGGTCGTTGCGGATTGCGTTCATGACCTTGTCGATGGTGCCCTTGAGCATTTGTTCCGGCGCGCGCGTGTCGATCTGCTGGGCATGGGCCGCGGGCGCGATGGACAGGGCGAGCGTCAGCAAGGCAATGGTCGGTTTCATGGGGATTCCCGTTCGGCACAAGCGTATGACCGTCGGCCTGCCCGAAGTGTTCCCGCCGCCCTTGTTCCTTTCGCGAGACGCCGCCGGCAAGAAAGAGGGCGAGGCGCGTCCATCCAAGTGTGCAGGCGGACGTTCTCCGGTCTAATGGACGGAATCCGGTGCCCGCCATGACCAACCAGATCGCCAGGCTCGTCCATCTGTCGTGCCGCCATCCGTGGGCGGTCGTCGGGATGTTCGCGCTGCTGGTGCTTGCCTCCGGCCTTTATGTCGCGCGCCATTTCGCCATCAATACGGACGTCGGGCAGTTGATCGACGCGGATGCGCCGTGGGCCCGGCGCGACGCCGCCATCGCCGCCGCGTTCCCGAACCGGGGCGACACGACGCTCGCCGTCGTGCGCGCCCCGGCGCCCGAGTTCGCGGCGCAGGCCGCGCGCGAGCTGGCCGGCCGGCTGCGGCGCGAGCCCGCCCTGTTCCGTTCGGTCAGCCTCGGCCCCGGGTCGGATTTCTTCCGCCGCGCGGGCCTGCTCTACCTCGACGTGCCGGATGTGAACGCGCTGACGGCCCGGCTCGTCGACGCGCGCCCGCTGCTCGACGCCCTCGCGCGCGGCCCGTCGCTGCGCGGCCTCGCGAACCTGCTGTCGGTCACGCTGGGCACGCCGCTGCTGACGGGCCAGGTGACGCTCGCGCGGCTGGCGCCGCTGCTGGCGCGCAGCGCCGCCACGGTGGAAGCCGCCCTCGCCGGGCGGCCCGCCGCCCTGTCCTGGCAACGCCTGGCCGACACGGCGGCGCCCGCCACCGAAGCCGGCCTCGTGGAAGTCAGGCCCGTGCTCGACTACCGCGCCCTGCTGCCGGGCGCCGCGTCGAGCGCCGCGATCCGCGCCGCCGCCGCCGACCTGCGCCTCGCCGACCGCTACGGGGCGCACGTCGCGCTGACGGGGCCGGTGCCGCTGTCCGACGACGAATTCGCTTCGCTGCAGGAAGGGTCGCCGCTTGTCGGCGCGATCCCCGTCGCGATCGTGCTCGTGCTGCTGTGGCGCGCGCTGCGCTCGGTGCCGCTCGTGCTCGCGCTGTGCGCGACGATGCTGGGCGGGCTCGCGCTGACGGCCGCGCTGGGCCTCATGATGGTGGGTGCGCTGAACCTGATCTCGATCGCGTTCGCGATCCTGTTCGTGGGCCTGGGCATCGACTTCGGCATCCAGTTCGGCATGCGCTTCCGCGAACTGCGGCGCATCCGGCCCGGCACCGCCACGGCGCTGCTGGCGACGGCCCGCGCGCTCGCGCTGCCGCTCACGCTCGCGGCGGCGGCCACCGCGTTCGGCTTCCTCGCGTTCCTGCCGACCGCGTACCGCGGCGTCGCCGAGCTGGGGCAGATCGCGGGCGTCGGCATCCTGTGCGTCGCCCTGCCCGCCTGCCTGACGGTGTTGCCGGCGCTGATCCGCCTCGCCGATCCGCCGGCCGGCGCGCTGGCGCCCGGCTACCCGTGGCTGGCGCGTGTCGACCGCGCGCTGCAGGCCCACCGCAAGGCCGTGCTCGCCGTCACCCTGGCGCTCGTCATCGGCGGCATCCCCCTGCTGTGGCGCCTCGAGTTCGACTTCGATCCGCTGCACCTTAAAAATCCCGGCAGCGAGTCGATGGCGACCCTGGCGTCCCTCGCCCGGGGCACCGACATCGGCCTCGACAACGTGCAGGTGCTCGCGCCGTCGCTCGCGCAGGCGGCCGCGCTCGCCGCGCGGCTGGAACGGCTGCCCGACGTGGCGCATGCGCTGACGGCGGCGAGTCTCGTGCCCGACCATCAGCCGGAAAAACTGGCCGCCATCGGCGCCGCCGCCGCGCGCCTGCTGCCGCTGCTCGACCGGCCGCCCGCCGCGCCGGCCGCGGACCCGCAACGCGTGGCGGCCCTGCGCACGGCCGCGCTGTCGCTGCACGATGCGGCGCTCGACCATCCGGGACCGGGCGCGGCCGACGCGGCGCGGCTCGCGCGGGCCCTGGCCGCGCTGGCGCGCGCCGGGCCAGGCGTGCGCGACCGCGCCGACCATGCACTGGCCGGTCCGCTGCGGCTCGCGCTGGACGGCTTGCGCCTGGCGCTGCGGCCGCAACCCGTGACGCTCGCGGCGCTCCCCGCCGCGCTGCGCCGCGACTGGATCGCGCCGGACGGCCGCGCGCTCGTCGACGTCAGCCCCCGGCGGCCGGCGGGCACGGACCTCGGCGGCGACGGCCGGCTGGGACGCTTCGCCGACGCCGTGCTGCGCATCGCGCCTCAGGCTGCCGGCGGCCCGATCTCCGTGCGCCACGCGGCGGACCTGATCGTCCGCGCCTTCGTGCAGGCCGCGCTGCTCGCCGTCGCGACGATCGCGCTGCTGCTGTGGATCGCGTTCCGGCGCTTCGGCGACGTGCTGCTGACGATGGTGCCGCTGCTCGTGTCGAGCCTCGCCACGCTCGAGGCCTGCGTCCTCCTGGGCATCCACCTGAATTTCGCCAACATCATCGCCTTGCCGCTGCTGCTCGGCGTCGGCGTCGCCTTCAAGATTTATTACATCATGGCCTGGCGCGCGGGCCAGCCGGCCCGGCTGGAACATCCGCTCACGCAAGCCATCGTCCTCAGCGCGGCCACCACCGGCACCGCGTTCGGCAGCCTGTGGCTGTCGCACCATCCCGGCACGGCCAGCATGGGCAAGCTGCTCGTGCTGGCGCTCGCCTGCACGCTGGTCGGCGCCGTGTTCTTCCAGCCCGTGCTGCTGGGCCAGCCCCGCCCGCCGCCCCCCTCTTCCTGAACGAGGACCGCCATGCCACGATGCCAAGCCTGCCGACGCGCCCTGGCCGCGCTGCCGCTCATGATCCTGTGCGGCTGCGCGACGGGCCCGCAACGCGATCCGGACGATCCGCTGGAGCCCCTGAACCGCGCCACGTTCCAGTTGAACGACACGCTCGACCGCCACATCGCGCAGCCGGTCGCGCGCGGGTACAACCGGGTCGTGCCGCATCCTGTGCGCACGGCCGTCGACAATGTCTTCTCGAACCTGGGCGACGTGACGGTGATGCTCAACGACTTCGCCCAGCTGCGCCTGATGGACGGCATGAACGACCTGATGCGCGTTGCCGTCAATTCCACGCTTGGCCTGCTGGGCGTGCTCGACATCGCGACGCCGGCCGGCATCGCCAAGCGCGACCAGGACTTCGGCCTGACCCTGGGCCACTACGGCGTGCCCGCCGGTCCGTACCTCGTGCTGCCGCTGTTCGGCCCCAGCACGTTCCGCGACGCGGCCGGCTTCGGCGTCGACCAATACGCCGCCCCGGCCAGCTGGACGCGGCCCGCCGTGCGCAACACCTTGTGGGGCGTCGACTTCGTCAGCACGCGGGCCCGTTACCTGAACGCGACGAATCTGCTGGAGCAGGCCGCCCTCGACCGCTACCTGTTCGTGCGCGACGCCTACCTGGGACGGCGCCGCGCCCTCCTGGAACAGGGCAAGGAAGCGCCGCTGCCGAACTACGGCAACGAGGAGGCCGGTCCGGGCAAATGACGGCGTCTCGTCACAGGGCCGGCATGGACAGGGCCAAGTCCACGCCGAGCCGGGCGCGGGCAAGCCGCAACGCCCGCCGCGCCACCCACGCGTCGCGCGCCAGCGCGCACAGGGCGGCGATCTGCCCCGGCTCCCCGGCGAGCGCGCGCAGCACGGGCCACAGCGCGCCGGCGCCGCCGGTCTCCAGGCCGGCCAGCGCACAGGCGGGCACGGTGCGCCAGGCGGGGTCGAGCACGACGCGGCAGGCCGCGAACGGCAGGCCGTGGCGCCGCGCCGCCAGCGCGGCCGCATGCGATTCCATGTCGGCGGCGACGGCGCCGGACGCACGCCACAGCCGCGCCTTGGCGGCGGGGCTCGCGAGCGGCGCGTCGACCCCGGCCAGCGCCGCCGCGTGCGCACCCGGCAGGCGGCCCAGCAGCGCGCCGGCCCAGTCCGGATCGGCCGCGACGGGCCCGTCCGGCGTCAGCACGCCCATGGCGACGACGCAGGTGCCGCCGGCAAGCTGCGGGTCCAGGCCGCCGGCGCAGCCGAAGCTGATGATGCCGGCCCAGCGCGGCCCGGCCGGGTCGGCGAGGACGGCGTGGAGCCGGTGCGCGACCCGCCACGGCCCCGGCCCGCACACGGTCGCGACGCCGGGCCCGGCCGCGATCGCCGCCTCGAACGGCATCCCGCACACGGCCAGCACGCGCGGGGCCGGCGCGCCGTCCACGGCTCACATCCCGAACGCCACGCGGCCGCTTCCGCCCGCGCGCAGATTGCGGTAGCGGGCCAGCGCCCACAGCGGGAAATAGCGGGCGTAGCCGTGGTAGCGCAGGTAGAACACGCGGGGAAATCCGGTGGCCGTGTGCTGCGGTTCGTCCCACAGGCCGTCCGCGCGCTGGCGGTCGACGAGCCAGGCGATGCCGCGCGCGACGGCCGGAGAGTCGACGGCGCCGGCCGCCATCAGGCCCAGCAGCGCCCACGCCGTCTGCGATGCCGTCGACGGCGCCCACGCGTGGCCGGCGTAGTCGAGCCGGTAGCTGTCGCCGCCCTCGCCCCAGCCGCCGTCCGGATTCTGGACGTAGGCGAGCCAGCGGGCGGCCCGCGCGACGGGCGGCGCCGAGGGCGGCAGCCCGGCGGCGGCCAGCGCGCACAGGGCGCACCAGGTGCCGTAGACATAATTGACGCCCCACCGCCCATACCAGCTGCCGTTCCTTTCCTGCCGGCGCAGCAGCCAGCCCAGCGCCCGCGCGGCCGGCGCGCGGCGCCGCGCGCAGGCGCCCGGCTCCAGCTGGGCGAGCATGGACAGGCAGCGGGCCGACACGTCCGCCGTCGGCGGATCGAGCAGCGCGCCGTGGTCGGCGAACGGGATGTGGTTCAGGTAATGGTGCGTGTTGTCGGCCTCGAACGCGCCCCAGCCGCCGCCGCGGCTCTGCATGCCGACGATCCATTCGCGGGCGCGGGCGACGGCGGCGTCGTACCGGTCCGGCACGGGCTGCGGTTCGAGGTGCGACGCGCGGTGCATCGCCATCGCCACGACGGCCGTGTCGTCGACGTCGGGATAGCAGGCGTTTTCGTACTGGAACGCCCAGCCGCCGGGGCGCACGCCGGGCCGGCGCGCCGCCCAGTCGCCGGGCGTGTCGAGGATCTGCAGCGGCAGCAGCCAGTCGAGGCCGCGGCGCGCCGCGTCGACGGCCGCGGGCACGCCCGTTTCCAGCAGCGCATGGCACATCAGCGCCGTGTCCCACACGGGCGACAGGCAGGGCTGGCAATACGCTTCGTCGCCGCGGTCGACGAGCAGGCGGTCGACGGCGCGCCGGGCGACGCCGGCCTCCGGTGCGCCGAGCACGTCGAGCATCTGCACGGCATTGACCATGGCTGGGAAGATGCCGCCCAGGCCGTGTTCGCCGTTCAGGCGCGCCCGCACGAACGCGGCCGCCTGCTCGAGCGCGCGCCGGCGCACGCGCGCGGGCACGCGCGGCGCGAGCAGCCGCAGCTGCGCCTCGACGGCGCGGAACAACCCGAACCACAGGCGGTCCTGGTGCGGCGCGCGCGGCGCGAGGCCCAGTCCCTCCGGCGGCGCGAGGAACAGCTCGCGAACACCCATGTCGCGCGGATTTTTCGCGCGCGGCCGCAACGCGCCCAGCACGAGCAGCGGCGTGAGCACGGTGCGCGTCCAGTACGACACCTTGGCCAGGTGGAACGGCGACCAGCGGGGCAGCAGCGCGATTTCCACCGGCATCACGGGCACGGCCGTCCACGGCATCTCGCCGAACAGCGCGAGCAGCATGCGCGTGAAGACATTGCTCTTCTCGGCGCCGCCGTGGGCCCGGATCGCGTCCCGGGCCCGCGCCATGTGCGGGGCGTCCGGTGGATCGCCGATCATCTTGAGGGCGAAATACGCCTTCACGCTGGCGCTCGGATCGAACGCGCCGCCGTGGAACAGCGGCCAGCCGCCGTGCTCGCCCTGGCGGCGGCGCAGGTAGCGGGCGATCTTGCGTTCCAGTGCGGCATCGGGCGTTTCGCCCAGATAGTGCACCATCAGCACGTATTCGGCCGGGATGGTGACGTCCGCTTCCAGTTCGTAGACCCAGTGGCCGTCCGGACGCTGGTCGGCCAGCAGGGCCGCGAGCGCCCCGTCGATGGCGCCCTGCAGGCGGGCGCGCGCCGTCCGCGTCCGCTCCGCCTCGATGGCGCCGGCCTGGGCCGTGGCACGGAATGTCTCGTAACGCATGCTCCACCTCCCGTGGCTACAGGAACAGATGCCGCAGCACGATGCCGGCGCGTTCCAGCCGTCCCAGCTTGACGGCGGCGCGCGGACCGGCCCAGCCGCGCGCCGCCAGCCGGGCCAGCAGCGCCCCGTACACGGCGCCCATCAGCCGCGGCGCGCGGCCGGCGGCACCAACGTGGCCGCGCAGGACGAAATCGGCGGCCGCGTAGTGCCGCCGCGCCTGGGCGGCCAGGTCGACGCAGGCGCGGGGCAGCGCCGGATGCGCGGCGATCTCGCCCGCGCCCGCCGCGCACACACGGGGTTCGACGCCGGCCGCCAGCAGGAGTTCGCGCGGCACGTAGGCGCGGCCGACAGCGGCGTCCTCGTCGACGTCGCGCAGAATGTTCGTCAGTTGCAGCGCGCGGCCCAGGTGGTGGGCGAGCAGCAGCCCGTCGTCGCGCGGCAGGCCGAACACCCGCACGGACAGCCGGCCCACGGCCGCGGCCACCCGGTCGCAGTACAGGTCGAGCGTGTCCGCCGGCGGCGCGCAGAGGGGCCGGTCCTGCGCGTCCATCAGCATGCCGTCGATGACGGCGCGGAAGTCGGCGCGGGCCAGGCCGTAGGCCGCGATGTGCGGCGCCAGCGCGCGCAGCCGCGGCGGGCACGCGCCATCGTAGGCCGCGTCGACGTCGGCCCGCCACCGCTGCAGCGCGGCGCGGCGCTCCGGGGGCGGTGCGGGTCCGTCGGCGATGTCGTCGACGGCGCGGCAGAACGCGTGGAGCGCGAACATCGCCGCGCGCCGGTCGGCCGGCAGGAAGCGCATGGCGATGCCGAACGAGCTGGCGGGCGCGCGGGCCGCCACGCCCGGGAGCTGAGTGACGTCGGGCATGGTGGTCCTCGCGTCAGTTGCCGTTGGCGACGAGCAGGCGGTCGGCCGCGTGGAAGCGCTGGCGGATGGCGCCCGCGATGCCGGCCGCGTCCAGCCCCGCCGCGCCCAGCAGGGCGGCCGGGTCGCCATGCTCGATGAACAGGTCGGGCAGTCCCAGCATCAGCAGGGGCCGGTGGATGCCGGCCGCGGCCAGCGTCTCCGCGACGGCCGCCCCGGCGCCGCCCATCACGGCGCCCTCTTCCACCGTCACGAGCCGCGCGTGGTCGCGCCCCAGCGCCGCCACGAGTTCCGCGTCCAGCGGCTTCACGAACCGCATGTTGGCGACGGTGGCCCCGAGTTCCGCGCCCGCTTCCAGGCTGGGCGCCAGCATCGTGCCGAACGCGAGGATGGCGATGCCGGACCCGCGCCGGCGCACCTCGCCCCGGCCGAACGGCAGCGCGTCGAGCTCGGGCGCCGGGACCGCGCCGGGTCCGGGCCCGCGCGGATAGCGCACGGCCGCGGGGCCCGGATGGCGGTAGGCCGTCGTCAGCATGCGCCGGCACTCGGCCTCGTCGGACGCCGCCATCAACACCATGTTCGGCACGCAGCGCAGGTAGGCGATGTCGTAGTTGCCCGCGTGCGTGGCGCCGTCCGCGCCGACGAGGCCGGCGCGGTCGAGCGCGAACGTCACGTCCAGGTTCTGCAGCGCCACGTCGTGGATCAATTGGTCGTAGGCCCGCTGCAGGAACGTGGAATAGATCGCGACGACCGGCTTCATGCCCTCTGCGGCGAGTCCTCCCGCGAACGTCAGCGCGTGCTGCTCGGCGATGCCCACGTCCACGTAGCGGTCGGGGAAGCGCTGGGCGAAGCGCACGAGCCCGGAGCCTTCGCGCATGGCGGGCGTGATGCCGACGAGGCGCGCGTCGTGCGCCGCCATGTCGCACAGCCAGTCGCCGAAGACGTCCGTGTAGGCGGGCCGGCCGCGCGGCGCGTCGGGCAGGCCCTGGGCCGGGTCGAAACGGCCCGTGCCGTGATACTGCGTGGGCGCGGCCTCCGCGCGCGCATAGCCTTTGCCCTTGCGCGTGACGACGTGCAGCACCTGCACTCCGGTGCGGCGCCGCGCCGCGTCCAGCGCGGGGATCAGCGCGTCGAGATCGTGGCCGTCGACAGGCCCCGCATAGCCCAGGCCGAACGCCTCGAACAGCGACGCTCCCGGCGCGACGCGCCCGGCCACCAGGTCGGCCAGGTGGCGGTCGAGGGCGCCGACGGCGGGCGAGATCGACATGCCGTTGTCGTTGACGACGACGAGCAGGCGCAGGCCGGGGGCGGCGCCCGCGTTGTTCAGCGCCTCGAACGCCATTCCTGCGGACAGCGCGCCGTCGCCGCAGACGGCCACCGCGTGGCGGCCGTCGCCCCGCAGTTGCGCGGCCAGCGCCATGCCGAGGGCGGCGGACAGCGCCGTCGACGAGTGCGCGGTGCCGAACGTGTCGTGCACGCTTTCGCAGCGGCGCGGAAAGCCGGACAGGCCGCCCGCCTGGCGCAAGGTGTGCATCTGCGCGCGGCGTCCGGTCAATACCTTGTGGCCATAACTCTGGTGACCGACGTCCCACACGATGCGGTCGCGCGGCGTGTCGAACACGTAGTGCAGCGCGATCGTCAGTTCCACCGTTCCCAGGTTCGACGCGAGATGGCCGCCCGTGCGCGCCACCGTGTCGATGAGGAAGCGGCGCAACTGCCGCGCCAGCGGCGGCAACTGCGCACGCGGCAGCGCGCGCAATGCGGCGGGATCGTTGATTGCCTCGAGCAGGTCCATGCGGTCCTCCATGCGGCTTGCGACAGGCAGCGCTGGCGACCCATTCTAGATCATCCGGACCATCCGTTCAGATATGCGATTCAACCGTGCGCCACCCTCTTCCGAGCTATGGTAAGCGCGCAAAATCTCCGTAGAAATCGCCTGCCGTCATCCCTTGGCCGGCAGCAGGGCCAGCAGGGCCTTGAGCGCATACAGCACGGCCAGGGCGCCGAGCATGTCGCCGGCGGCCATCACGGCGAAGCCGCGCGCCAGGTCGACGCGGCCGTCGTGGAGCCAGAACCACAGGTGGTGCATCAGGGGACTGGCCACGCCGAACAGCGGCACGAGCAGCAGCAGCCGGCGCGACGTCAGGTTCGCGAGCGACGCCTGCATGCCCAGCACGCGCAGCGCGAACAGGTACACGAGGTAGGGCGCGAGGGCCGAGCTGATGCCGCCCGCGAGCGCGCGCAGGGGTTCGCCCGGATACACGTGGTAGACGCCCTCCCACCACGACGCCAGCAGCACCCCGACGGCGCCGGGGAGGCCCAGCAGCAATGGGCACAGCAGCCGGGCACCGGCCGGCAGGTAGATCCAGCCGATCCCGCGGCTGAATTCGACGTTGGGAAAGAGCCAGTCCTGCAGCCGCGCCAGGCCGAGGTAGAATGCCATGGAGCCGACGACGCCGGCGCACGCGAGAGCGGCCCGCGCGGCGGCGGCGCGGCCGCTGTCGTCGCATGGTGGTTGGAGGGGCGGCATGGCGGGGACCGTTGGCGTATGGACGGATGGAGTTCGGCAGGCACTCGCATTATAATCTGCGCATGAGCAAAACGACCCGGCCCGCCGACATCTATCTGCGCTTCCTGCAACTCGCCGAAGCGTTGCGCGGGCTGCCCTCGCTCCCCTCCCTCGACCCGCTGGAAGAACGCATCCTCGGCACCGTCGCGCGCGCGATGCAGGACGGCCAGCGCCTGTGCGTGCGCGACATGATGGCCAAGAAGGAGCTCGGCGCGCCCGCGACGGTGCACAACCGCCTGACGTCGATGCGCGAAAAAGGCTGGATCATGCTGACCGACACCGAAGACACGCGGCGCAAGCAGGTCACGCTCACGCAGGCGGCCCTGGCGCATTTCGACAAGCTGTCGAAATGCATGGTCAAGGCGGTCGAAAAGACGGGCTGACGCCGGCGCCGCCCGTCGGCGCCCGGCCCCCCGGGACGCCTTCCGCTCAATCCCCCGCGGTATAGGTATAGACGCGCTTGCGCTTGGACGCGATCGCCGGCCGGATGCGCTGCGGCGAGATCGCCACGCTGGCCCCGGCGGCGCCGTTGCCGCCCTTCTGCACGGCGCCCAGCACGACCGACACCGCCTTGCCGCCGATCGGCACGCTGCTGGCCTTGACGGGCGACGGCGGCAGGCCGCCGCCCACGAAGAGCGACGAGCGCGTCCCGCCGCACAGGCCCGGCACGTTGATGGCGCCGGACGCGTTCAGCAGGTTGACCCAGTAGCCGCGCGCCTCGCCCAGCGACGTCGAGCAGCTGGCGCCGTCGGGCGGGATCGGGCGGTTGGTGCTGAACGTGACCATGCCGCTGGCGATCAGCGCGGACGTGACCACCTGCTCGCCCTTGCCGTACTGGTTCAGGTTCATGTACCAGCCCTTCGAGGTCGAATTCGGCAGGATCTTCGCCGTCGCGCAGTCCGTCGTCGTGCTGTAGTCCGTCATCGCGTCCAGGTTCGTGGCCGCCGTGCCGGTGGGCGCCGTCAGGTCGTCCACGTAGACGTAGAAGCGGTTCAACACGTCGTCGTACGGGTATTGCGATTGCAGCGGATGTTCGCGGTCGCCGCTGCCCAGCGCGGCGTAGACCTTGCCCTGGGTCGCCAGCAAGGCCGGGGCAAACAGGAATTTGCGCCCGCCGCCCGCCGTGTACGCGACCTTGCGCGACGTCCACGCGTCCGGCGCGGCGGGCGTCTTGCCCGCGTAGCTGGTCACGAAGTCGATGCGGTAGATGTTGCCGCCCGTGTCGGCCGCGTAGGCGTAGTCGGGATAGCCGTCGTTGTCGACGTCGACGAGGGCCACGTCGGCCGCCACCGCGCGGTCGGTCTGGAACGCGTTCAGCACGCTGCCCGTGTCAGCGTTCAGCACGTACACGAAACCGCCCTTGCCCGTGCCGCACGCGGGCGACGCCGTGTCGGCGTCTTCGCAGGCATCGTAGCCGCCGCCCACGACCAGCACGGGCGTCGACAGCGAATAGCCCTTGAGGAAAGCGACGTTCGGCGTCGACCACGTCTGCCCGACGCCGGACATGCCGGCCGTGCAGCCGGTGTCGTCGCCCAGGTGGGGGCAGCCGGCCTTCCACTTGAATGCCGGATGGTCCGGATTGGTGACGTCCAGGGCGTACAGCATGCGGCCGCCGCGGCGCATGGTCGGGAAGATCCAGACCTTGGAGTTGTTGGCGTTCTGGTACAGGCCGATCGAGCCGTCGAAGAAATAATCCTTGGGTGTCGGCGTCGGGGTCACCGTGGCCGTCAGGTTCGGATAGCTCACGAGCGGCGAGTTGTCCATCAGGCGCTGCAGGCGGCCGAAGAATTCGGGCGCGACGAACGACCAGCTCTCGACGCCGCTCGCGGCGTCGACGGAATGGAGCGCGCCGTCGTTGGCGCCGTAGAACACGCGCACGCCCGTCGTGCCGCCGTAGTTGACGGGGAGCGGGCGCGAGTGGATCACGTCGCCGTGGATCGACGGCCGCGTCGTCGCCGTGCTGCCGGTGCCCTTTTCGTTGTTGACGTCCGCGCCCCGGATGAAGTCGACGAGGTGGTCGGACAGGCCCGAGTTCGTCGTGTTGAACGTGGCCAGGCTCGCGCCCGCCAGGGTCAGCATGTTGCGGTTGACGGCTTGGGCCCCGCTCCACGCGCCGGCGACGTTACCCTGGCGCAGGATCTCGGCGGCGCCGCCCTTTTCCACCTGCGGGCCGTCCGGCAAGTCCGAATACGGGCTGGCGCCGGCCGAGGCGCAGGCGCCGGCCGGGTCGGGATTGATCCCCAGCCCGCTCCAGTAGCTGCCCGAGTCCGACGTCCAGTAACTGGCCGCGCACGGCGTGACGAAGCCCGTCAGCGTGTTGACGGCGATCTTGCCGTTCACGTCGCCCAGTTCGATATCGGCGCCGCTGTTGATCAGCTGGTAGCGCTTGAGGTTGCCGAACCAGCGCGGGTGCGCGTCCGGGTCGGGGCGGAACATGCCGATGAAGACCTGGTTCTCGTTCTGCGAGCGGTTGGTCGCGTTGACCGGCAGGCTGGTCGAGGCGAACGTCGTGTTCACGGCCTGGATCTCGATGATGATCTGGCGCAGCGCGTCGAGGATCGCCTGCTCGTTCTTGGCCGCGAAATACTTGCCGCCGCCGGCCTTCGCCATGCTCATCAACAGGGCCGTCTGGGTGGCGTTCGGCTGGGCGTTGTAGACGTCGATCGTGTACGTCGTCACCGGCGAGCGCACGGTCGTCCCGGTGACGGGCACGCCGCGGTCGTGCAGCAGGCGCGCCCATTCGTCGGCGTTGCGCGGGCCGGTGTCCGGCGTCGTGGTGCCGGTCGGGACGTCGGTCAGCACGGTGTTCGTGCCGACGACGTTGTACGCGCTCGTGCCGGCCGGGCAGGATGCCAGCGTGGTGCTGGTCGGCGTATTGTTGTACGTGCAGGTGATGTTGGCGCCCGTGCACGACGACGCGTAATCGGACGTCGACGCCGGCGGGCTCGAATAGCATTGCGACGTCATCCCGAGGTTCGTCGTCGACGTGTACGCCGGCGTGGTGGCGTTGCTGACGGTCGTCGGCGTCACGGTCTGCGTGACCGTGTACTGGCGCTTGGCCGTCGCCGCCTGCGTCACGGTCACCTGGCGATAGCCGGAGCCCTTGCAGCCGCCGGCATTGTCGGACAAGGCGCCCGAATACGTGCAGGTGCTGTTGGCCGGGCAGGACTGGCCGCCGAAGTCGGTCGTCGTCGCCGGATTCCAGTTGCCCGTCGCCGTGCCGACGCCCGTGTAGCAGCCCGCGCCCTTCCCGTTCGGATCCTCGCTGGCGGTGGCGCTGCTCGTCGTCGTCGCCGCCGTGCCGACCGCCGCGCCGATCGAATAGGTGCAGCTGTAGGTCGTGGTCGTCGTCGTGCTGCCGCTGCTCGTCGTCGCCGTCGACGGGCAGCTCAGGTTGCCGTGGTCGGTGTCCGACACGTCGGCGGCCGACGCATAATAGCCGGACGTCGTGCCGGTCGACGTCGTGATCGTGCCCTGCACGGGCTGGCCGGGGGTCGTCGTGGCCGGGTGGTAGACGGATTGGGTCACGGTGTACGACAGGCTGCCGGCCGGGCAGGCAATGGGCTGGGTGTTGGCCGTCGCGGAACCGATCGAGCAGCCTTCCGTGTAGGCGTCGCACTGGGTCGAGAACGCGCCGATTTCCCCCGTCGCGTCGGCCGGATTGGCGTAGCACGCGCCCGTCACGCCCACGTTCGTGCTCGTGGTCGTGTTCTGGGTCGAGAAGTTCGGCAGGCCCAGCTGGCTGATCGTGCTGCCGTTCAGGGCGTTCAGCGCCGCCGTGTTGGCCGCGCTGTCGCTGGACGGCCCGCTGGCGTTCGGATTGCCGATGAAGATGACGAAGCTCTTGCCGCACGTGTTCGCGGCCGTCAGCGGCGACAGGAACTTGGAGTACGGGGTCGTGTAGCCGCCGCTGTCGGCGATGCTGGCGATGACGGCGTTCGGCGAATAGGCATCGGCGCCGGCGAAGTAGTTGTACACGTCGTACATCAGGTCGCCGTACGGCGTGTTCGAGTTGCGCTTCTCGTCCGGCGACGTGACGTTGCTGTAGATGGTGCCCAGCTGGCTCGTGAAGTTGGCCTTGGCCGTGCTGTCCAGCGGCCGGATGGCGGAGCGGATGAAGCCGCCGTCGTCGTTGGCATTGCCGCCGGTGACGAATTCCATCAGGCCCATGCTGACCGTGCTGTCCAGCGTCGGCAGCAGCGTGCTGATCGCGTGCGCCTCCGACTGGCCCTGCTGCAGGCCGCCCGGCCATTGCTGGCTGTGGCGCGACCAGTTCGACGTGTTGTCGAGCACGATCAGGATGCGCGGATTGACGGCGCTGCCGGCGGACGCGCCGGTGAAGATGTCGATGTCGTCGGCGGCCGCGCGGATCGGCAGGCCGGCAAGGCTCGCGGACAGCGCCAGCGCGACGGCGGCGGCGGGACGGGAACGGGTCATGGGCTTGCTCCGGGTTGCGGACAGTTGGTGGCGACGTCGTCCCTGGCGATGCGCACGGCGACGCCCTGGACGACCTTGACGGAGGCCTGCGTCGCGGTGTCGGTGGCGACGGCGCTGACGTCCCAGACGCTGTTGTCGCAATCGGAATTGCCGTCGGCCGCGCCGGCCACGCCGAAGTTCTGGCCGGCGCCAACCGCGCAGCCGGCGTCTTCGGCATCCTTCAGGTCGAGGTCGGAATTCTTGATGGCCTGCACCTTCACGCAGCTCGGCGCCGGGCTGAGCGCGACCTTGATGTCGGTCTTGCCGTCGCCGTCCGTGTCGACGCAGCGCGTGTTCGGACCGTCGCACGGATTGCTCAGCGCGGCGGACGGCGTCGTCGTGAATTTCGGCGAACTGATCGTCTCTTCCAGCACGGCGTGGGCGGCGGACAGCGTCTGGTCGCGCCGCTGCATATTGCCCACCACCTGCATGTTCGAGTTGCCCAGGTTGACGCTGGCCAGCGCCAGCATCGTGAGCAGGAGCAGCATGATGAGGGCGGTCACCAGCGTGATGCCCTGCTGGCGGCGTGGATAAGTCATTCCTGTTTCCTCCCGACCGGATTCGCCAGGGTCACGAACGTCTGGAACACGTGGCGCTTGAAGCCGTCCTTGAACGGGCCCGCCGTGCGCGCGTTGCCGTCGGCCCCCGTGCCCAGCCGGTACGTCTTGGTGTCGACGAAGCCCGGCGTCGGGCTGGGGCTGCGCGCCAGCACGTGCAGGCGCACGGCGACCACGTTGCGCCAGTTGGACGCGGCACAGGCCGGGAGGGCGCAGCCGTTGGCGCTGCCCGGGGCGGTCGTGTACAGGCCGACGGTGCCGTCGCCGGTCGTGTCGATGCCGTATTCGAACTGCACGTTCTCGACGCCCTCGACCAGCGGCACGATCGTCTGGAAGGTCAGCTCGCCGTCCACGTAGCGCAGCTCGGCCCGTTTCAGCGTGGGGATCTTGTCGCCCGGCTTGTCGTTGTTGGCGACGAAATAGATGTGGGTCTGGAAGCGGCGCGTCACCGCCGGCGTGCCGCTGCCGGCCGTCGCGCTGCAGTCGCGCTGGTGGCGCGTCAACTGGGCCGGGTCGACGTCGAGCGCATACCAGTCGGCCGGATTCGCCGACCCCAGCTCGCTCGCGTTATTGCACAGCGACGCCTGGAACAGCGGCCCCGCCGGATCGTTGGCGCTGCAGTTCGGGTCGCCGGTGACGCAGGCGCGCGTGTGGCGCACGACGATCAGCGCGGTGCCCGTGCGCACGTCGGACACGCAGGACGGCAGCGCGTCGCCGACGTCGAAGCCCTGCACGTGCAGCGGCAGCATGGCCTTGAGGGCGGCCAGCGTCGCGGCGCACGGGTCGGGCACGGCGGCCGGGTCGGGCAACTGGGTCGGGTCGAATTCGCCGTAGAAGCCGGCGTTGCGCAAGTCGCCGGCGAGCAGGTCGACGGCGTAGCGGCCGCTTTCGATCTGCTGGTTGGCGCGCTCGATCTCGGCCTGGGCGCGGCTGTTGTGGTAGAACAGCGTCACCATCGCGAGCACGATGAACAGGCCCATCGTGACGGACACGAGCAGTTCGGGCAGCGAAAAGCCGGCGGCGCGGCGGAGGGGCGGAAGTTTGGCGGCCATCATGGTTCCTAGCTGCAGCTGGGCAGGCCGATCGTCACCTGCACGGCGATCGCGCGCCGGTTGGCATCCGGGCCGTACAGCTTGGCGCCGCAAGTAAGCGACGACGCCCGGGTCTCGTGCATGCCCTGCCACGCGACGGTGATCCGGTAGACGCCGGGCTGGCAGACGCCGGCGGTCGTGTCGGGCGCCTGCACTTGTTCGACGCAGCCGCGCGCCCCGTTCATCGCGCCGCTGTTCGTGCCGGTCGACGTCTGTTCGGCGGCGCCCTGGAGTTCGTGGCTCCATTCGCACAGGTCGCGCGCGGCGCCGATGGTCAGCGTCGTGCAGTCGGCCGCCGGGCTGTCGCCCGTGCCCAGCGGGGCTGTCGTCACGTAGTCGGCCGCATTGGCCGGGTTGCCGAGCAGGCGCGCGCGCAGGTCGTCCAGCAGCACGACGGCCTGGGCCCGCTGGTACGCTTCGATCGAACCGACCTGCATCTTGGCCTGCAGCGCGGCGATGCCGAGCAGGCCGAAGGCGAGGATGACGACGGTCACGAGGACCTCGACGAGGCTGAGGCCCGCGCTGGCATGGGGTCGCGGCTGGCGCTTCATGTCAGCACCCCGACGCCTGCATGCGCGGGCGGCCGCTCAGGTCGACCTGCACGCAGCGGTGGCTGGACGCGCCGTCGACGGCGATGTCGAACGACGGCGCCGTATCGGTGGCCACCCGGCCGTTGGGCAGGTACACGACCGAGTCCGGGCCCGTGATCGTGCCGCCCGTCACGGGGCCGTGGTTGGCGACGGGGTGGCCCGTGTCGGACGGGTTCGGAATGGTCCAGCCGGCCTGCCAGCCGCCCGTGACCGGCTGCAGGGTGACCTGGGTGTCGCGCTTGATCGCTTCGCTGCGCGCGAGCAGGAGGGCCGCGAACAGGTCCGTCGTCGTGGCGCGCGCGCGCTGCGTCGCCACCAGGCTCTTGAACGCGGGCGCGGCCATGCCAGCCAGGATCGCGGTAATGGCCACGACGGTCAGGAGCTCGATCAGCGTGAAACCGTGGGCCGGGCGCCGGGTCACCATAGGCTGGACGGCGTGCGGGCGCCGCTGTTGTCGATGGTGAGCACGCTGTCGCCCGCCTGGCGCGCCCCCTGCGGTCGGGCCGTGACCGTGAACGACGGCGGCAAGGCGTCGGGCACGTCGATGGTGATCGAATAGTTGGACGCCACCTGGTCCGGCACCGGCATGTTCAGGGCGGACGTCGTGGCGGCATAGCTGTGCGCGTCGGCGAAATACTGCGTCTGCGCCTGCGCCAGCGACAGCAGATAGGCCTGGGCCGCCGCGCGGTTGCCGCGCACGATATACGCGCCGTACGCCGGGAAGGCGATGGCGGACAGGATGCCGATGATGGCGACGACCACCATCAGCTCGATCAGCGTAAAGCCCCGCGCGCGGGACCGGGGGATTCGGTTGGACATGGTGAGCCTCTTCGTGCCACGGATTGGCGGCATGGGACGAGCTTACATGTTGCCGCATGGAAATTCTATCACAATGTCGCAATTTGTCGCATATGTACGACATGCTTTCGAACATTACGGTGGCGTCATCGTCGTCCACGGGTGTTCCATATTCCGCGCCGGGTGGGTACGATGGCGCGATGAACATCGCCACGCACCCCCAGCCATGGGCTACCTCGAAATCCTGCTGCGCCTGACCGCGTCCGTCCTCGTCGGCGGCGTGATCGGCCTGGACCGCAACCTGCACGGCAAGCCGACCGGCATCCGCACCCTGGGACTCGTCAGCCTGGGCGCCTGCGCGCTGACCCTGGCCTGCGCCGACTTCCTGGACGGCAATGGCCAATCGGACCCGGCCGCCGCCAGCCGCGTGATCCAGGGCCTCATCACGGGCATCGGCTTCCTCGGCTCCGGCGTGATCATCCGCGACAACGGCAGCGACCGCGTGCGCGGCCTGACGACGGCGGCGTCGATCTGGATCACGGCGATCCTCGGCATCCTGTGCGGCATGGGCACGTGGCCGATCGCCGCCATCGCCCTGTTCCTCGTGTTCGTGCTGTTCGTGTTCGGCAAGCCGGTCGAACGGGCGCTGCACCGGCGCTGGCTGGACAAGCCGGCGGAGGAACAGCGCGCGATCGACCTGCACGAGGAATGAACGGTCAGCCCTGCTCCGGCGCCGTCGACGATGCCGGCGGCGTGACGGGCAGGCGGACCGTGAAGACGGTGCCGACGCCGGGCTTGGACGCGACGTCGATGCGCCCGCCGTGCTTGTTGACGATGCTGTACGACAGCGACAGGCCGAGGCCCGTCCCGCTGCCCACCGGCTTCGTCGTGAAGAACGGTTCGAACACGCGCTTGAGGTTGTCGGGCGCGATGCCGCAGCCGTTGTCGCTGATCTTCACCCACACCCAGCCGTCCTGGGCGCCCGTCGCGATCGTGATCACGCCGCGGTTCTGGATGGCCTGGGCGGCGTTGACGAGCAGGTTCATGAACACCTGGTTCAGCTGCGACGCGAGGCACTTGATTTCGGGGAGCTTGCCGTAGTGCTTCTCGACCGTCGCCTTGTACTTGATTTCGTTGGCGACGATATTCAAGGTGGTGTCGAGCCCCGCGTGCACGTCCGCGTACTGCCAGTCCGTCAGGCCGACGTGGGAAAAATCCTTCAGGGCCTGGACGATGTCCTTCACGCGCTTGAGGCCGTCCATCGACTCGCTGACCAGGTCCGCGATGTCCTCCTTGAGATAGCCGAGGTCCGCCTCGCGGCCGATCGCTTCGATCCGCGCGGCCAGCGCCGAGCCGGGCGCCGCCTCGTTCACCGCCGCGCCGTAGGCGTCCACCACGGACAGCAGGGTGCCGACGTAGTGCCGCAAGGTCCCCATGTTCGAGTTGACGAAGCCGATCGGATTGTTGATCTCGTGCGCCACGCCCGCCGCCAGCTGGCCGATCGATGCCATCTTTTCCGATTGCAGCAACTGGTCGTGGGCCTCGGAGAGGCGCGCGATGAGCTGCTGTTGTTCCTGTTCCATGTGCTTGCGCACGGTGATGTCGGTCAGCGAGCCGATGACCTCGAGCGGGGTGCCGCGGTCGTCGCAGATCAGGCGCAGGCGGTCGTGCATCCACAGGAATTCGCCGCTCGCGGCGCGGAACCGGTATTCGTACGTCTTCTCGCCTTCCACGAACAGCTGGGCCAGGCTGGAAAAGATGTTCGGCGCGTCCTCGGGATGAATGTGGTCGAACCAGAAATTCGGGTCCGCCACCATATCTTCGGGGCGATAGCCGAGGACGTTATACGCGTTGTTGCTCACGAACGTCATCTTGAAGTCGCCGCTGGGCACCATGGCGTAGATGATGGCCGGCGTGTTGTCGATCAGGTATTGCAGCCGGACCAGCGGCGACGTGGCGGCGGCCGGCGCAGGCGCTGGGCTCGACGTCAACGATTCGAAAACTTCAAATTCCATGGCGGTGGCTCGGACGTAAATCGGTAATTCTATTATCCGGAGGAAACGCCGAGAATTGGGACTTTATTGAAACTCTTATATGCAGAGTTTCGGTCGCTATCGCCTGATTACAACACTTGACAGCGGCCGGCCCCGTGCGCGGACGCCGCATGCATGGGCGTCCGGCACGATGGGGTGGATTACCGCGTCTGGCTGTCGAGGGTCACGGTCGCCGGCGCCAGGCCGTCGGCGGTGGCCGTCAGGGTCAGCTTGCCGCCCTCCCCGGCGCGGGTCTTGACGATGGCCAGCGCGAGGCCGTTGTAGGCATTGCGCTCGTGCGACTGGAACGGTTCCAGGTTGGTCGCGTCGCCGTTGTCCGTCGCGACGATCTCGCCCGGCCCGGACAGCGCGAACTTGATGCGGTCGTGCGAGCGCGGCACCTCGTGGCCGTCCTTGTCGGCGACGGTCACCGTCACGAACGCCAGGTCCTGGCCGTCGGCCGCGAGCCTGGCGCGGTCGGCCGACACCAGCAACTTGGCGGGCTGGCCGGTCGTGACGACGGTGTCCTCGGCCCAGCGCTTGCCGTGCTTGTAGACCACGGCGTGCAAGGTGCCCGGCTGGTACACCACGTTATCCCAGCGCAGGCGGTAGTCGCGCGGACCGCGCTTCTTGCGGCCCAGCGATTTGCCGTTCAGGAACAGCTCCGCCTCGTCGCCGGACGTGTACAGGTGCACCGGCGTCACCTGGCCCACGCGCTCCGGCCAGTTCCAGTGCGGCAGCAGGTGCGCCATCGGCAGCTCCGGACGCCAGCGGGCCTGGTACAGGTAGAAGCGGTCCTTCTTGAACCCGGCCAGGTCGATGATGCCGAAGTAGGAGCTGCGCGACGGCACCGCGATCTTCTTCAGCGACGCCAGTTCCTGCGCGGCGCGCTGCTGCTGCGCCGGGTCGGTGAAGTTCAGCAGGTTCGACGAATCCGAGTTGTACGGCGTCGGCTCGCCCAGGTAGTCGAAGCCGGTCCAGACGAATTCGCCGGCCACGTACGGGAAGTCGTCCTGGCCCTTGAATTCGGCGTCGGGCGTCGTGGCCCACGGCGGCGCCGTCAGGTCGTAGCTGCTGACCTGGAAGTTGGCGGCGCCTTTCGATTTATCGTCGCTGACGGGGAAGAAGTATTCGCCGCGCGAGCTGATCGTCGACGCCGTCTCGCTGCCGAACAGCGGCAGGTAGGGCGCGGACGCGTGCACCTTGCCGTACAAGGTCGGCTTGTAGTTGTAGCCGAAGATGTCGACGAGGTTCTGGAAGCCGTTGTAGGCCGACTCGGTGTGGTTGTCCGCCATCGTGATGGGGCGCGTGCGGTCTTCGCTGCGCGCGATCTCGGCCAGGTGTTCGCCCAGCTTCCAGCCTTCCGGCTTGCCCTGCTCCGGGATCTCGTTGCCGATGCTCCAGGCGATCACGCTCGGGTGGCTGCGGTCGCGCCGGATCTGCGCGCGCAAGTCCTTCTCGTGCCATTCGTCGAACAGCAGGTGGTAGTCGTTCGGCTTCTTGGGGATCTGCCACATGTCGAACGCCTCGTCCAGCACGACGAAGCCCATGCGGTCGGCCAGGTCCAGCAGTTCCGGCGCGGGCGGGTTGTGGCTCGTGCGGATCGCGTTGGTGCCCATCTCGCGCAGCAGGCGCAGTTGGCGTTCCAGCGCGTGCACGTTGATCGCGGTGCCCAGCGCGCCCAGGTCGTGGTGCATGCATACGCCCTGCAGCGGCACGTGCTGGCCGTTCAGCAGGAAGCCGCGCGCCGGATCGAAGACGGCGGTGCGGATGCCGAACGGGGTCTCGACCACGTCGGTCACGTTGCCGTTGTCGGTGACCGTGGTGACGGCGACGTAGCGCTGCGGGCTCGCGATGCTCCACAGGCGCGGCTTCGGCACGGTCAAGGTCTGCGTCAGCCGGACCTCGTGGTCGGCCACGTCCTTCTGGGGCGCGGTCGCCGCCAGGTGCGCGACCGGGGCCGCGCCGCGCTTGCCGGCCGCGTCCAGCAGGTAGATCTCGGTCGCGACCTGCACCTGGGCGTCGCGGCCGTCGGCCTCCACCGTCGTCTGCACCGAGACCAGCGCGGACTCCTTCGACACCTGCGGCGTCGTCACGAACGTGCCGTACTGGGCCACGTGCACGGGCGCCGTCTTGACGAGCCAGACGTTGCGGTAGATGCCGCCGCCCGGATACCAGCGCGACGAATCCGGCGGGTTGTCGAGCCGGATCGCCACGACGTTGTCGCCGCCCGGCTTCGCGTACGGCGTCAGGTCCACGCGCCACGACGCGTAGCCGTACGGCCAGCCCCCAACATAATGCCCGTTGACCCAGACGACGGCGTGCGACATGGCGCCGTCGATGTCCAGGTAGACGCGCCGGCCCGCGTCGGCCGCCGGCAGGGTGAAGTGCTTGCGGTACCAGCCCACGCCCCACCACGGCAGCTTGCCCGTCTCGCCCGGATACGCCTGGTTGAACGGTCCCTCGATACCCCAGTCGTGCGGCAGGTCGAGCTTGCGCCACGCCCCGTCGTCGAAGCCCGGTTGCGCGGCCGGGATGGCCGTCGCCGGGTTCTTGAGCGCGGCGTCGTCGATCTTGCCGCTGCCGGCGGGATCGCCCTTCGCGAAGCGCCAGCCGGCGTCGAACGAGAGGCGTTCGCGGACCGGCATGTCGGCCGCATGGGCGGCGCCGCACAGCAGGGCGACGCCGAGCGCGATGGTGGAGAGGGAACGGGGAAGAAGCGTCATGGTCACGGGGATATCGAAACGGAAACCTCAAGTATGGGCCAGCCCTCCGGCACCCAGCTATACGAATTGGCCGGGCGGGTATCCAAAAGCGCAATAGCTGGCCCGCCGTCAGGGCACCGCGATCCCCGTTTTCGCCTCGAACTCGGCGAAGGCCTCGCGCACCGCCTCGTCCAGCTCCTCGTCGATCCAGGGCTTGGTCAGGAACTTGAAGATCGCGCCGCGGTTCACCGCGTCCGTCACCGACTGCAGGTCCGTGTACCCCGACAGCACCATGCGCACCGCGGCCGGGTACATCTGCTTCACGCGCGCGAGGAATTCCGTGCCGCTCATCCCGCGCATGCGCTGGTCGCAGACGATGACGCCGACGTCGGTCGTGGCGAGGATCTCGAACGCCTCGCGCGCGCTGGACGCCACCAGCACGCGGTAGCCGCTCTGGCGCATGGCGCGCCGGATCGCCGCCAGCAGGTTCACTTCGTCGTCCACGTACAGCAGCGTGCGGTGGTAGGGCTGCGGCCGCAGCTTGTCGAGGGCCAGCGTTTTTTCCTCGCGCAGCATGCGCGCGCAGTCCTCCGCCGTCGCCGGACGGCCGAACAGATAGCCCTGGATCTCGTCGCAGCCGTTCTGCGCCAGCAGCGCCAGCTGCCCTTCCGTCTCCACGCCTTCCGCGATCACCTCGAGCCTGAGGCCATGCCCCATCGCGACGACGGCGCGCGCGATCGCCAGGTCGTCCGGGTCGGACGTCAGGTCGCGCACGAACGACTGGTCGAGCTTGAGCCGGTCGACCGGAAAGCGCTTCAGGTAGTTCAGGTTCGAGTAGCCGGTGCCGAAATCGTCGATGGCGAGGCGCACGCCCATCTCCTTCAGCTCGCACAGGATGTCGACGGTCTTCTGCGGATCTTCCATCGACGCGCTTTCGGTCAGCTCCAGTTCCAGCAGCTTCGGGTCGAGCCCCGTCTCGGCCAGGATGCGGCCGACCGTGTCCACGACCCGTTCCGAGAACTGGCGCGCCGACAGGTTGACCGACACCGGCACGCCGCGCAGGCCCTCGCGCTGCCACGCGCACGATTGCTCGCACGCGCGCCGCAGCACCTGTTCGCCGATGGCCAGGATCAGGCCCGTCTCTTCCGCCAGCGCGATGAAGCGGCCCGGCGGGATCAGGCCCTGCTCCGGGTGCTGCCAGCGCAGCAGCGCCTCGAAGCCGATGATCTGCCCCGTCTTGACGCTGGCCTGCGGCTGGTAGTAGACGGTCAGCTCGTCGCGTTCGAGCGCGCGCCGCAACGCGTTCTCGAAGCGGAAGCGTTCGTACACGCCGTCGTTCAATTCCGGACGGTAGAAGGCGTAGCGCTCGTCCTTGCTGGCCAGCGCGCGCTGCAGCGCGGCCTCGGCATCCTGCGTGAGGCCGTCGTAGTCGTCGGCGTCGTTCGGGAACAGCGCAATGCCGACGCACGGGTCCAGGTGGACCTCTTCGTCCCCGTAGGCGTAGATCTGGTCCATCCGTTCCAGCACGTCGCGCGCCAGCGCGGCCAGCTCGGCCTCGTTGGCGCGCAGCGCCACGAGCGCGAACGTGCGCTCGCCGGTGCGCGCGACCGTGAGGTCGGCGTCGCCCAGTTCCGACAGGCGCGACGCCGCCTGGCGCAGCAGCGCCTGTTCGGCCTCCAGCCCGAGGCTGGCCCGGATCACCTGAAGGCGCGTCATCCGCAGCAGCATGTAGCCGAGCAGCGGCTTGCCGTCGACGACCCGCGCCTGCATCTGGCGCACGCGGTCGCGCAGCAGCAACTCGTTCGGCAGGCCGGTCTCGCGGTCGAAGTTGGACAGGTAGCGCAGCCGTTCCTCGGCGCGGCGCAGCTCCGTCACGTCCATCCCGGTCGTGACCACGTATTGCACGCTGCCGTCGGTGCGGCGCAGCATCGTCGACGACCAGATCACGGAACGCACGCTGCCGTCGCGGGCAAGCCATTCGCCGCGCTGCTGCACGGGGACTTCGCCGGCCGGCGACGCGTTGAATTCCACGGGCGCGTTGTCGGCGCGGCGGAACAGGTCGCGGAACGGGCGGCCCAGCACCTCCTCCGCGCGCCAGCCCGAGCTTTGTTCGCAGGCCGGATTGAACAGGCGGATATCGCCCTCGCCGTCGAACACGCAGACCAGCGCGCCGGACAGGTTGACGACGGCGGCCAGCAGCGCGCGCTCCGACTCCAGCGCCGCCGTGCGTTCGTCCACCAGCCGCTCCATGTTCCCGTACAGGTGGGCGCGCTCGATGGCGACGGCGATCTGGCTGCCGACCGTCTCGAGCACCTGGCGGTCGTCGTCGGCCAGCGGGCCGTCGCCGATCGTCAGGCACATCATGCCGCGGCTGCGCACGCCGGTCGTCAGCGGCACGCGCAGGCTGGGCAGGCCGCGGCACGTGGCCTGCGACACGGCCGGCTGCTGCCCCGGCGCCACGGCGCAGTCGCACGCCTCGACGTCGGCGCCGGTGGCGTCGCGCGCGACGGCGAACGCCGGCCTGCCGTCGATGCCCACGAGCCGGATCGTCGCGCCGGTCACGCCCGGCAGGTCCAGCACGCGGTCGAGCGCGCGCTCGGCCACGTCCTGCTCCGACAGCACGGGATTGATCGCCTCGGCGACACGGTACAGGCCTTCGAGCGACTGGTACGAGTGGGCGATGCGCTCCTGCTGGGCGCGCAGCTGCTCCGTCATGTGGATCGCTTCCTCGTACGTCGAGATCAGGAGGTCGAAGATCTGCTGGCGCTCGGCCGTGATGAAATGGGTCTGCCCGCCCAGGCTGATCTTCATCCCCAGTTGCACCCGCTCGTTCGAGCGCAGCGCGCGGTTGGCGAGGATGAAGCGGATGCGGCCGAGCAGGTAGTCGGCCTCGAACGGCTTGCGGATGAAATTGTCGGCGCCGCAGTCGAGGCCCTTGATCACGTCGTACAGGCTGGAGAGGGACGTGAGCAGGATCACCGGCACGTCGCGCAGCCGCTCGTCCTGCTTGATCGCCTTGCACATCTCGAAGCCGTCCATGCGCGGCATGTTGATGTCGGTGACGATCAGGGTCGGCGGGCGCTGGCGCGCCTCGTCCAGGCCCGCGCGCCCGTCGGCGGCGATGCGCACGCCGTAGCCCGCCTGGGCCAAGAGTTGCGCCAGCTGGCGGGCCTGGGTGGCGCTGTCCTCCACCACCAGGATCTCGATCTCGTTCTCGTGTTCGTTGCGGGGAGACATGGTCATGGAAGGTCTCCATTCGTTGGAAAGACGGTGGACGGGAACGGCTCGGATGGCAGGCGCGCCAGCACCTTGCCGATTTCCGCCGGCTCGAGCACCAGCATCGCGGCGTCGAGCCGCAGGGCTTCGCCCGGCATGCCGTACACGACGGCGCTGGCGCGGTCCTGCGCGATCGTCAGCGCGCCGTGCTCGCGCAACAGCTTCAGTTCGGCGGCGCCGTCCTTGCCCATGCCGGTCAGGAGGACGGCCGCCGTGGCCGCGCGCAGTTCGGGATCGATGGCGCGGAACAGGTACGATACGGACGGGCACATGCCGTGCTCCGGCGGCGCCTGCGCCAGCCGGGCCGTCAGCCCCGGACCCAGCGCCGGCTGCCAGCCTTCCGGCACGAGATACGCCCGCCCCCCGGTCAGCGTCGCGCCGTCGCGCAGGACCTCGACCGGGTAGCCGCCGGCGTCGGCCAGCCACGCGGCCAGGCCGTCCATGAAGCCGGGCGCGAGGTGCTGGACGATCACCATCGGCAGCGGAAAGCCGGCCGGCAGCTCGGCCAGGATGTCGCGCAGGACGGTCGGTCCGCCCGTCGACGCGCCGACCGCGATCAGGCGCCGCGGCGCCCCCTGCAGCGGACGGGCCGCGCGCCGCGCATCGCTCCAGCGGCGCACGACGCGCACCTCGGCCATCGCCTTCACGGTGCGCACGAGGTCGCGCGCGCTCTCCGCATGGGCCGGATTGCCGATGCCGTACGGGCGGCGCACGAGCACCAGCGCGCCCGCCTCGATCGCGCGGAAGCTCGCGTCGACCTCGGCCCGGTCCTCGCAGCCGGACACGACGACGATGCGCGTGGGGCAGGCCCGCATGATGCGGCGGATCGCCTCGTAGCCGTCCATGCGCGGCATCTGCAGGTCCATCGTGATCACGTCCGGCTGCAGCTCGTGCGCGAGGCGCAGGGCTTCCTCGCCGTCGGCGGCGCAGCCCACGACCTCCAGGCCCGGCGCCGTGCCGAGGATGTGCACGAGCAGCTGGCGCACCGAATTCGAGTCGTCCACCACGAGGACCCGGATCATGGCGCCTCCATCCCGGCGACGCGGCGCACCGTCGCCAGCAGGCGGTCCTGGTCGAAGCTGCCCTTGGTGAAATAGGCGTCGGCGCCGGCGCGCAGTCCCGCCTCGCGCTGTTCCGGCGTCTGCAGCGACGTCACCAGGATCACCGGCAGCTCCGCCGTGGCCGGATTCGCGCGGATGCCGGCGGTGAGCGCGAGGCCGTCCATGTTCGGCATCTCGACGTCGCTGACGACCGCGTCGTAGCGGCCGGCGCGCAGCCGCGACAGGGCATCCAGGCCGTCGACGGCCGTGTCGACGCTGCACCCGGCCCCTTCCAGGATGTGCTTGAGGAGCAGGCGCGACGTGACCGAATCCTCGACGACGAGCACGCGCCGCGGCCCCGCCGCCGGCGCCGGGGCCTCGGGCGCGGCGGCCCCGCCCGCGAGGCCGCGCGCGGCCACGTCCTCCAGCGCCAGCACGGGCGCCAGCGTGCCGTCGCCCAGCTGCGCCGCGCCGCTGAACCAACGCACGCGGCGCAGCAGCGGGCCGAAGCTCTTGGGCAGCAGGTCCTGCTCGGCGACGATGGCGTCGACCAGCATGCCGAACGCCTGGCCGGCCGCCTGCGCGACGATCACCACGCCGCTCCCTTGTTCCTGGCCGGGTTGCGCGGTGCCGAACAACGCGGCCAGGCGCACGAGCGGCAGCACGCGCGCGCCGGCCAGCACGGTTTCGCGGCCCTCGACGGTCCGGATGTCGGCCTGCGTTTCGCTGCGCACGGCTTCCAGGCCCGCCAGCGGGACGGCGTAGCGCGCGCCGGCCACTTCCACGACGAGCGCGCGCAGGCTCGCCACGCCCACCGGCAGCAGCAGTTCGAACGAGCTGCCCGCCCCCGGCGTCGTGGCGACCACGATCTGGCCGCCGCTGGCCTCCACCTTGTCGGCCACGATGGACAGGCCCATGCCCCGTCCGGACACGGGCGTGACCTCGGCGCGGGTCGACACGCCGGCGCGCAGCGCCAGCTGCAGGCGCTGCTGCTCGCTCATCTGCGCCACGTCGGCGTCCGTCAGGCCGGCGTGGCCGGCGGCCGCGCGCGCGACGGCCTCCGTGTCGATGCCCGCGCCGTCGTCGTCGACCCGCACCGACACCATGCGCGCATCGCGCTGCGTCACCGCGATCGCGATGCGTCCGACGGGATCCTTGCCGGCCGCGCTGCGCTGCGCCGGCGTCTCGATGCCATGGTCGACGGCATTGGTGACGAGATGGATCAGCGCTTCGCGCACGATGCCCAACACGCGGCGGTCGATGTCCACGTCGACGCCGCGCATGTCGAGCCGGACTTCCTTGCCGTGGCCCCGCGCCAGGTTGCGCACGAGCGCCGGCAATTCGTTCAGCGCGGCGGCGGACGGCACCAGCGCCGTTTCCAGCGCGGCGTCGAACAGCCGTCCGCGCACGCCGTGCAGCTCCTTGCCCGTGTGTTCGAGCGACGCGGCCAGCCGGGTGCAGGCCAGCTCGATCCGGGCGCCGTCGTCCGCGCCCTCGGCCGGTCCCTCGCGCCGGCGCGCCGCGATCACCCCCGCCAGCGCGCGCAACTCGTCGACGTGGTGGCGCAGCTTGAGTTCGACCGGCAGCAGCGCCTCCGCGTGGGCGCGGATCGAATCGATGCAGCGGCGGTCGACGCGGATCCGTTCGCCGCCGCCGTCGCCGGTCACGCCGTCGGAGTCGGCCGGCTCAGGGTCCGGCCCTACATCCGGCGCGACATCCGGCGTAAAGTCCGGCGCGGCGGGCGCCGCGTCCGCCTGCGCGGGCAGCGCGCGCGCGACGGCGTCGGCCTGCGCGGCCAGCATGCCCGCCACCTTGCGGCTGCGCGGTCCCGGGCTGTCCACGACCTGGCGCGCGCCGGCGGCGGCCTTGTGCAGCAGGTCGAATTGTTCGGCCGTCGCGTGCACGCCCGTGTCGCGCACCGCGGCCAGCACGCCTTCCAGCGCGTGGCACAGGCGCTCCAGTTCGAGCTCGTCGACGGTGCGCGCCGCGCCCTTGAGCGTGTGCAGCACCTTCAGCACACGTTCGAGCAGCGCGCCGCGCTGCGCCTCGCCCGCCTGTTCGAGCGCGACGAGGCCGACGTCGATCTGCGCCAGGTGCTCGCGCGCCTCTTCCGTGAAGATGCCGCGCAACTTCTGCTGGAATTGCTCGTCGGTCATCGCGGACCTTGGGCCGTCAGAGCTGGAACCGTTCCATGGTCTGGCGCAGCGACTGCCCCAGCGCGTGCAGGTTGCGGGCCGACGCCTCCGCCTGGCGCGAGCCGGCCGCGTTCTCCGTGCTGGCCTGCTGGATGTTCTCCATCGCCAGCGCCACCTGGTCCATGCCGGCCAGCTGCTGCTGGCTCGACACGGCGATCTGCACGGCCGCCTGCGCCGCCTCCGTCATGGTGTCCGCGAGGGCGCTGATCGCCTGGCCGGCCTGGGTCGTCTGCTCGACGCCCTGCGCCACCGTCTTCGCGCCCTGCTCCGTGATCATCACGGCCGCGCCGACGCCCTTCTGGATCTCGCCGAGGATTTCGCGCACCTGGCGCGTGGCCTGGCGCGACTGCTCCGCGAGGCTCTTGACTTCCTGCGCCACGACGCCGAAGCCCTTGCCGTGTTCGCCCGCCTTGGCCGCCTCGATCGCCGCGTTCACGGCCAGCAGGTTCGACTGCTCGGCGAGGCTCGCGACGGTCGCGGTGATTTCGCCGATCGCGTGGCTGCGTTCCGACAGACGCACGACCGTGCTGGCGATCGCCTCCATCTTTTCCTGGATCGACTCCATGCCCTTCACGCTCTCTTCCAGCGCGCGGCGGCCGTCGGCGGCGGTGCGCGCGGCCTGCTGGGCCGCGTCGGACACGGCGCGCGACTTTTCCGACGCCAGCACCGACGTCTGCTTGACTTCCTCGACCGTGGCCGTCGTCTCGCTGACGGCGGCCGCCGTCTCGGCCGTGCTGGCCGCCGCCTGCGAGCTGCTGGACAGGATTTCGCTGGCGGCGCCGGTCAGCGTGGCGACGCCGCGCGTGGTCTCGGTGGCCAGCACGCGCCACGACTGCACCATGCTGTCCAGGGCCCGCAGCAGTTGCCCGACCTCGTCGCGGCTCGTGCCGGCCACGACGTCGGCGCGCAGGTCGCCCTTCGCGATGCGGTCGGCGACGAGCGTCGCCTCGCGCAGCGGCCTGGCGATCGCGCGGTTGAGCCAGTAGGTCTTCACGCATGCCAGCAGGATGGCCAACAGGTTCACCAGGATCAGCGTCGCGCCGGCGCTCTCCACGAGGGCCGTGCCGTCGCGCATGCGCGCGCGCGCCTCCGCGAGCTGCTTGGCGCCGATCTCCTCGGCGATGGTCCTGAGCCGCTCGTAGCTGTTCTGCAGCCGTCCGGTCGCCGCATCGCCGGCGCTCGCGCGCTGGCCCGCCCGGGCCGACGCGAGCACCTCGTTGTCGCGCACCGCGCTGTATTCCTGGTAGGCGCCCGCCACCCGCGCATAATCGGCGGCGAAGCTCGCGTCGGCCTGTTTGTGCGCGGCCAGGTCGCCGAGCAGCCCGCGGATCGTCGCTTCCTCGGCGGTCAGGTTGCGGTCGAAGGTCGCCTGCGTGGCGCTGCCGGCGACCAGCGACGACAACAGGGCCACCCGCTCGCGGTTGATCGCATTGCGCAGTTCCAGCATCTTGAACACGATCACCAGGTCGTCGTTGTACAGCTCTTCCTGCAAGGCCCGCTGGCGCGCGAGGCCCTCCCACGACGCGAGGCTGGTCAGCACCATCGCCACGACGATCACGCCGAAACCGAACATCAGTTTCCCGCGGGTGGATAGGTCGGCAAGGATGCGCATGGAAGTCTCCTGTCGTTATCAGTGGTCCGCATTCACGACGAGCGTGGTGTCGGCAAGCAGGCGCCGCGCGTCGAGCAGCGCGGTGCGGTCCGGGGCGACGCCCAGCAGGTAGCTGGCGTCGGGATCGGCCAGCATCGGCAGGCTGTGCCCCATGTCGGCGGCCGCGAAGCGGCGGGTGCCGTCGATGGCGTCGGCCAGGACGGCGAATCGGTTGTCCTCGCCCGCGAGCACGATCAGCGCGCCGGGTTCGGCCAGTTCGGACAGCGGCAGGGCGAGCAGCACGCGCAGGTCGACGATGGCCAGCACTTCGCCCTCCCACATCGCGATGCCGGCCACGTGCGCCGGTACGCCCGGTAGCACCGTCAGCGGCAGCAGCGGCAGCACGCGCGTCACCCAGGCGTTGTCGAACGCGTAGCGCTCGCCCCCGCAGCGGAACGCCAGCACTTCCATGCCGTCGGGCAGCCGGTCGGCCGGCGCGGCGGCGCGGGCCGCCAGCGCGGCCGCGCGCTCGGCGAGCAGGCGTTCCTGGGCGGCCGGATCGGCGCGGTCGAGCGCGGCCAGCGCGGCGCCCGCGGCCTCGAGCCGGCGCGACAAGGCTTCCCAGTCGAAGGCCGTCATGGTGCACGCTCCATCCACTGCTTGAGCGCGCTGCGCAGCTCGGCGTCGGCGCCGGCCGCGAGCCGGCCGAATTCGCGCAGCAGGCTGCGCGCGCGCGGCCGCCGGCCGCTGGCGTCCTCGATCAGGGCGGACAGGTAATGCCCGAGCGCGCTGTCGGGTTCCAGGTACAGCAGGCGCCGGACGCAGTGGCGCGCCAGCGCACGGTCGCCGTGTTCGAGCGCGAACAGCGCGGCGTCCTGCTGCAGCGGGGCCGACAACACGTCGGCCTCGACGGCGCGCCGCAGGCATTGCAGCGCTTCCTCGCGCCGGCCCGCGGCCGCCAGGGCGTGCACGCGCGCCATCGCGCCGTCGGGCTGCGGCACCGGCGGCGCGGGGGCCGGTGCGAGTGCGGCTGCGGCCGCCCGTGCCGGAGCCGGCGCGGGTGCCTTGGCCGGGGCAGGCGCGGGCGGCGCGACGGCGGTGGCCTCCTGGGGGACCGCGACCGTGTCCGCCGGCGCGCTCTTGCGGAAAAACACGGCATCCTCGTGGTACACGGGCGTAAAGCCCGCGAACAGCGGCGGCGACGCTTCGCTCGCGTTGACCACGAGCCAGCCGCCGGGCGCGAGGCAGTCGCGCAGGCGGGCGATCACGCGCCCGACCTGCTCCGGCGCGAAATACATGAGCACGTTGCGGCAGAAGATGATGTCCATGGCCACGGTGCCCGTCGCGGCGGACGGATACGTGGCGGATGCGAGGTTCAGGCTGGCGAAGCGGATCTGCGCGCGCAGCCGCGGATCGATCTCGAAGCGGCCGTCGCCGAGCGGCCGGAAGAAGTCGTCGAGATCGGCCGGGTCGGCGCGCCGGAACGACCAGCGCCGGTAGATGCCGGCGCGGGCGAAGTCGAGGAAGGCGTCGTTCAGGTCCGTGGCGAGGATCGTCACGCCGTCGGGCGGCAACTGGGGCACGCGGCGGCGCAAGCTCAGCGCGATCGAATACGGTTCCTCGCCCGTGCAGCAGCCGGCGCTCCAGATGCGCAGCAGCCGGTTCGCGCCGCGCGCCGCGTGTGCCCGCGCCACGTCGCACGCGAGGTCGAGGGCGCGCGGCTCGCGGAAGAAATACGTTTCGCCGACGGTCAGGAAGCGCGCGCACAGGGCGCTGCGGGCGGCGTCCCACGGGCCGGCCAGCAGCCACGACGCGCACGCCGCCGCGCCGGGCAGGCCCAGCGTGTCGGCCATCTTGCCCAGGGCGGCGTCGAAGCGCCTGCGCCGGGCGCCGGCGAAGGTCAGCCCCGTCTCGGCCTCGACCCGCCGGGCCGCGAGGTCCAGCACGTCCGGCGCGAGTGCGGCGAGGTCAGTGGCGGTCACCCGCGACTCCCGCCTGCGCCTGCGCCAATTGCTCCCGTTCATGGTCGAACAGGAAGCGCGCCGGCTCGACCACGAGGCACAAGCCGTCGGGCAGGTGCAGCGCGCCGTCGACGAATCCGGCCCCGCCCGCCTCCTCCGGCCAGGCGGCGGCGGGCGGCGCGATGCCCGGGCCGACGATGCTGTCGACGACGAGCGCGCACGGGAAACCGTTCGATTCGACGATGAGGAATTGCTGGGAGGGCGTGATGGCCGTCGGACGGCCGCAGGCGCGGCGGGCGAAATCGAGGACGGTCACCGTCTCGCCGCCCACGTCGAGCACACCGAGGACGATGTCCGACGCCCCGGGCAACGGCACCGGCCGGGCACTGAGCACGGCCCGCCGCACGGACGCCAGCGGCACGGCGAAGCGCTGTCCGCCGCAGAGGAATTCGAGGACCTGCAAACCTGCCGGGGATGCGTCGGCCGTGTCCACGGCGGCGACATCCTGTTGTCGCGACGGCAACGCCGCTTCGGGCGCAAAAGCGGAGGAAATCATGGTGCACTCCTGTCCATGTGATACCAGGCGACCGCTGGCATTTGTCACATGAGTCTGATCGTAGCCCACCTTGGCGTCGCCGTCACAGCGGGGCCGTGGTGCGTGCGCGCCCTCTGTCGTCCCCCCTTGGCTGCGCCCGGACGCTTAATGCATTGAATTCACGAAGTTTCCAGCTTTACATCGCAAATGGAAACATGAACAAGTCTCGACCACCCCTGTCCGTGTCGTAAATTAAACGACAGGCGTTATCGATAAAACGTTGCGCAAAGTTGACATTGCCGGTTGCGGATGTGCTTTGCGCTGGGATGGGCTCAAGCTTCCACGTGGGTCAGCTTGCCCAGGCAGCGGCGCTGGAAGCTGTCCAGGCCGTCCACGACGAGAGCATCGTCCTCGGCGATCTTGGCGGCGTCGATCAGCAGGCGCAGCTTGGCGATGCGATCGCCCTGCTCCAGCGCCTGCGCCAGGTGGGAGCCGTCCGGGTCGCCCGCCTGTTCGATCGCCTCCGTGACCTCTTGCGGGAAGTCCCAGTGACGCGCGATCCCGGCCGACATGCGGCGGCCGCAGGCCAGCAGTTCGATGCCGAAGTCGGCCGACTTCGGCACGCTGCCGTTCTGGCACAGGCGGTCGGCCAGCCGGAACGCGACGATCAGGCCGACGTTCTGCATCAGGCCGGCCAGATAGGCTTCGAACACGCCGGCGGTGAGGCCGGGCGCGACGAGGCTGGCGGCCAGCGCGCAGCGCTCGGACTGGCCCCACACGTGCGGCGCGACCTTTTTCGAGAAGCCCTCGCCGTCCATCTTGATGACGGGCCGGAACGCGATGCGGGCCAATAACATGCGCAGGCCGTTCTGCCCCAGCATCATGATCGCGGCCTCGACGGTTTTCACCTGCGTCATCGGGCGGTAATAGGCGCTGTTCGCTTCGCGGATCACCTCCGCCACGAGCACGACGTCCTGCACGACCAGGCGCGACAGTTCCGACGTGGACACGTCTTCCTCGGCCAGGCTTTGCAGCAGCCTGGGGATCACTTCCGGCACGCGCGGCACCAGACCGGCCGCGTCGCCGGGACGGGCGGTCAGCGCGCGGACCTGGTCGAGGATGGCGGCCTCCACCTCGGCGGGCGCGTCGAAGCCGGACGAACCCGTCAGCCAGTGGTAGTAGGCGGCGTCGATGTCACGGCTGATGCGCTCGTCCTGCCGTTCCTGCTCCTGGGCCGTGGCCGCCGCCGCGGCGGCCTGCTTGGCGCCGCTATCCGAGCCCACCAATTTAGAAAAGAAACCCATGAGATGTCTCCGCCGCGTTCATGAAAATTATTGATAGAACCAATCTTACCCTTGAAACATTCTTACGCCAATGCCTCTAGGAAATATTTCCTCTATAGAAACTCAGAACAGGCGGATGTTCCCGTGCTCATCCCAATCGACGCGGGTGATGCCCGGCTCGTCCTGCTCGAGCTGGCGCAGCACGTCGTCGGGGTCGCCGGCCGCCGGCGGCACGGCGGGTTTCGCCTGCCTGGCCCCGAGCAGCACGTCCCGGCGCGCGAACGCTTCCTGGACCGTCGCGATCAGCTCGTCCTGCTGCCACGGCTTGGCCAGGTAACGGAACACCTCGGCCCGGTTGACGGCGGCGAGGATGTCGACCATTTCCGTCGTGGCGCTGACGACGATGCGGATCGCGTCCGGCTGCAGGCCCTTGACCAGCTGCAACACGTCGGCCCCGTTGAGGCCGGGCATGCGGTAATCGGAGATGACGACGTCGAAGTCCTGCTCGCCGGCGCGCAACACGGCCGCTTCCGGCTCGTCGAAGGCTTCGATCACGACGTCAGCCTGCGGAAACGCCGAACGCAGCGTGCGGCGCAGGGCGCTCAGCACGGACGGTTCGTCGTCAAGAATGAGAATGCGGCGCATCGGCGGTTCCTGATTTCACGAAAAGTTGCAATTGACCGCCGGAACGGCGCTCGTATTCGACGAGCTGCTTCAGCAGCCGGTCCGAGAGGGTATGGTCGGCCGACAGCAGCAGCGCGCCGTCAGCGGACAGCAGGTCGCGGCTGAGCACCATGCCCGGCTTGAGCTGCGCCACGCCCATGGCGACGTCGGCGATTTCCTCGGCCACGCTGCGGCCCGTGCGGATGTCGTAGAAGGCTTCGACGACGGCCGGGTCGTACCGCTTGCCGCGGCTTTCCGCCACCAGTTCCGTCGCCTGCGCGGCATCCGTGCGGCGCTGTACGAGCAGGCCGTGCTGCAGCCCTTCGAAATCGTGCGCCACGGCCAGGATGCGGGCGCCGAGCGGAATGTCGAAACCGGCCACGCCTTCCGGGAAGCCGGCGCCGTCGAACCGTTCGCGGTGGTCGCGGATGATGCGCGCCGCTTCGCGCAATTCCTCGAGCGGCATGAGCAATTGCTCGCCGAGGTGGGGATATTTGCGGTACAGCCCCAGGTTGTCCCCTTTCAGCACGGACTCCGGAATGCCGATCAGGGTGTCGGGGAAGCCCGTCTTGCCGATCTCGTGCAGCAGGCCGGCCACGAACACGTCCTGCGCCTCGCGCGCGGACAGGCCCATGCGCAAGGCGATGCGGCGCCCGAGGTCGGCGACGCGGCGGCCGTGTCCGGCCACGGCGCCCGCGCGGGTCTCGACCATGCCCGACAGCACCTTGATCAGGGTGAGGAAGTTCGTCTTGAGGCGCTCGTGCGACGCCTGCAGCGATTTCTGGGCCGACACGAGTTCCGCCGTGCGGTCGCGCACGCGCTGCTCGAGCGTCGCGTTCAGTTCGCGCAGTTGGTCGTTCTGCTGCCGGGTCAGCTCTTCCAGCCTGGCCTTTTCGCGCTGCAGCGCCTGGCGTTCCAGCGCGTCGCGCACGACGAGCAGCATCGCGTCCTCGTTCCACGGCTTGGTGATGTAGCGGTACACTTCGCCGCGATTGATGGCGCCGATCGTGGCCTCGTGGTCGGCGTGGCCCGTCAGCAGCAGGCGCAGCGTATGCGGCCAGCGCTGGCGCACGCGCTCGAGGAATTCCGTGCCGTTCACTTCCGGCATTTGCATGTCGGAAATGACGATGTCGACGTGCTCGTCTTCCAGCACGGCCCACCCGGCCTGGGCGCTGCCCGCGCACAAGACCTTGTAGTTTTCCCGGCGGAACAGGCGCCGCAGCGACGCCAGGATGTTCGGTTCGTCGTCGACGCACAGGATCGTGCCCGCGGGCGTCTCCGAACGCTCGGTGGCGAGCATGTTCATGACAGCGTCTCCAGCGCATCGTCCGCGTCGGCGCGGCGGATGGGCAGTTCGATCCGGAACGTGGTGCCGGCGCCCTCCTCGCTTTGCACGGCGATGCTGCCGCGGTGCTTCTGGATGATGCCGTACGACAGCGAGAGACCGAGGCCCGTGCCGGTGCCGACGGGCTTGGTCGTGAAGAACGGGTCGAAGATGCGCGAGCGGATCGCCGGCGGGATGCCGCAGCCGGTGTCGGCGATCTCGATCCACACGTGGTCTTCCCGGGTGCCGGTGCGGACCGTGATGCGCCCGCGCGGACCGGAGATGGCCTGGGCGCCGTTGACGACGATATTCATGATGACCTGGTTGATCTGGGACGGCAGGCACTCGACTTCGGGAATGTCCCCGTATTCCCTGACGATGTCGGCCTTGTACTTGACTTCATTATTGACGATATTGAGCGTCGAGTCGATGCCTTGATGGAGATCGGCCCATTGCCATTCCTGGTGCGCGTCCACGCGCGAAAAATCCTTCAGGTCCTGGACGATCCTGCGCACGCGCTCGATGCCCTCGCGCGACTCGGCCATCAGGACCTGCACGTCGTCCTGCAGGAACGCGAGATCCACCTGTTCGCGCAGGTCGGCGATGCTGCGCAGCACGTCCGGGTCGGCGATGAAGCGCTCGGCCTCCTCGTAGCGGACCAGCACGCGCAGCAGGCTGTCGACATAGGTTTGCAGGGTGCCGAAATTGGAAAACACGAAACTGATCGGGTTGTTGATCTCGTGCGCCACGCCGGCCGCGAGCTGTCCGATCGACGCGAGCTTTTCCGATTGCAACAGCTGCGCCTGCGCCAGCGACAGCTTTTCGTTCAGCTCCGTGAGCTCCTGGTTGCGGCGCAGCAGTTCCGCCTCGACCGATTCGCGAGTCGGCGCCACCTTGTCGACGTTATCGTTCATGATCAGGTCCTACATTAAAAGCCGGCACGCTTCCTCGAACTGCCCTTCGGTCTCGCGGCAAACGGCCAACAGATGGTCCGGCGTAAGGCCCAGGCTGTCCCAGGCCGCGTCCAGCAGGCGCGGCACGGCGCCATGGCGGCCGCCGCCCAGGTCCAGCGCATGCACCATCGCGTTGGCCGCGTGGACCACGCCCGGGAGGTCGGCCAGGTCGGCGCCGGCCGGCGCATGATGCTGGCCGATCGCGCGCTGGATCAGCGGCGGGAACTTCCACGCCTCGGCCAGCATCTCGCCCGCGCGCTGGTGGTCCAGGCCGAACACGCGCACCTCGGCCACGCCCACGGGCGTGTCGTTGCGCTCGCAATCCTGGAGCACCCGCGCGTAATCGTCCGGAAAACGGGTCGCGAGCACGAGCCGGCCGATGTCGTGCAGCAGGCCGGCGATGAAGGCGGCCTCCTGGTCGATGCCGGCCAGGCGCGCGAGGTTTTTCGCGCACAGCGCCGTCGCGATCGAATGGCGCCAGAAGTCGGCCACGTCGACCTGCCGGGCGGCGCCCTGGATGCTGCCGATCATGTTGCTCGCCACGGCCAGCGCCCGCGCGCTGTCGAACCCGAGCACGACGATCGCCTGCTTGACGGTCTTGACCTTGCCCGCCAGGCCGTAGAACGACGAATTCGCCAGGCGCAGGATCTTCGCGGCCAGGGCCTGGTCGCGCGACATCTTTTCCGCCAGCGCCGTCACGTCGACGTCCTCGCGGCCGAGCGAATGGATCAGGTCGAGGACGACGGACGGCAGGGCCGGCAGCTCGCGCAGGCTCTGGACCACCGGCGCCAGGTTCACCGCCGTCATGACAATCCCGCCATCCGGTACTGCTCGACGACGCTGCGCAACAAGCCGTTCGCGGGGCCGTCGCCCGCGTGGCGGCACAACCAGGCGATCCGATCCTGCACGCGGCGGCGCTCGGCGCACTGCGCGTCCTGCGCCGTCTTGTCGTTGCCCGCGCGGATGTCGTCGTTGGGAACTTCACGGATACGTTTCATGAGGGTGACGCTCTCTGTCATGTGGTCAATCGGTTTCCGCCCCATGGATGGCGATCAGCCAGCCGCGCGACTGGCTGCCGTTCCCCATCGGCCGCAGCTCGGCCGAAAAATGCTTGCCGCCCGCATCGTAGTCGAACGTGCACACCCGGCCGGCGGGCACCGGGTCCGGCAGGCCTGGGAACAGCTGGCGCAGATCGCAACCGAGCACCTGCCCGCGCCCCGCGAACAGCTCGGACGCGGCCCGGTTGGCCAGCACGATCATGTCCAGGTCGTCGCTCGCCAGCACGGGCACGGGCACGTTGTCGAGGGCCTCGTGCACGATGTCCAGGCTGATCTCGCCCCGCTCGATCTCGCTCTGCTGGCGCGCCAGCACCGACTCGAGCTGGCGGTTCACCGCGGCGAGCTTCTGGTTGGCCGTGCGCACTTCCAGCGTGAGCAGGCGGTTTTCGTTGGCCATCGCGCCGTAGGCGACAGCTTCCTGGATGTGGACGCGCAGCTGTTCGTCGTCCCAGGGCTTGGTCAGGAATTTGTAGATCGCGCCGGCGTTCACGGCATCCGTCACCGTCTGCAGCTCGGTGAAGCCGGACAGCACGATGCGCACGGTGTCCGGATACAGCTGCCGCACGGTGCGCAGGAATTCGACGCCCGTCATCTCCGGCATGCGCTGGTCGGACACGATCACGTCGACGGTGTGCTCGGCGAGGATCTGCAGGCCCGCGCTGCCGCTGTTGGCGGTCAGGATGCGGTAGCCGTCGCCCCGCAGCAGGCGCTTGAGCGACGACACGATGCTCGGCTCGTCGTCCACCAGCAGCAAGGTGGGTTGCGTGCGGTTGAAGCGCAACAGGCGCGGCGCGAGGCCGGGGCCGGTCTGCAGCAGGCCGGTCATGGCGTCGGACGGCAGCGGCTTCGACACGAACGCGCCCTGCACTTCGTCGCACATGTGGCGCGCCAGGAATTCGCACTGGCCCTCGCGCTCGACGCCGTCGGCGACGACGCGCATGCCCAGGCTGTGCCCCATCGTGACGATCGCGTCGACGATCGCCGCGGCGCCGTCCTCGTCGGGCACGCGCTGCAGGAACGCGCCGTCGATCTTGAGCAGGTCGACCGGCAGGCGCTGCAGGTTGACGAGGCTGGAGGCGCCCGTGCCGAAATCGTCGAGGCACAGCCGGATGCCGAGATTGCGCAACGCGACGAGGGATTCGACGACACGGTCGATGTCTTCCGCCACCAGGTTCTCGGTCAGCCCGAGATCGAGGCAGGTCGCCGGCATGCCCGCATCCGCCAGCGCACGCACGATGGCGCCCTCCAGGTCGCACATCGCGAACTGGCGCGCCGACAGGTTGACGGCCACGCGCAGCCCCGTGAAACCCTGCGCCCGCCAGTGCGCGGCCTGGGCGGCGGCGGCGCGCAGCACCCATTCGCCCAGTTGCGCGGCGAGGCCGCATTCTTCCGCGACGCCGTTCAGCGTGGCGGGCGATACCGCGTCGCCTTGCTTGTCCAGGCGCACCGACGCCTCCACGGCGCAGATCTCGCCCGTGACGAGGTCGACGCGGGCCTGGTAATACACGGACAGGCCCTCGCCGGCCAGCGCCTCGCGCAGCGCGAAACCCAGCTGAAGGCGGGCCAGTCCGGCGTCGTCGGGCGCCGTGTCGTCCCAGCGCTGCATCCCGGCGCCCGCCTCCTGCGCGCGCGCCAGGGCGCGGTCGGCCGCCAGCAGCAGGCCGTCCGCCGTCTGTCCACTCAGGGGGAACGCGGCCGCGCCCACGCAGCAGGTCACGTAGACGGCGTGTCCCTCATGCTCGAACGGTGCCGCCACGGCCTTCACGATATCCGCGATCCGGGCCGCCGCGTTCGGTTGCTGCTCGCCTTCCATCAGCAACAGGAATTTGTCGCCGCTGTCGCGGGCCACCGTCACGTCCGGCCCGGCCGCCCGTTCGATGCGGCCGGCGATCTCGCACAGGATCCGCTCGCCGCCCTCGTGGCCGACCAGCGCGTAGACCCGCTTGAACAGGTCGAGGTGCAGGGCCGCCACCTGCAACGGACTCTGGGCCCGCGTGGCGCGGCGCAGCGCGCGTTCGAGCCGGTCGCGCAACAGCGCATGGTTCGGCAAGCCCGTGAGCACGTCGTGCGTCAGGCTGAACTGCAGATCGCGCTGGGATACCGTTTCCATCGTCACGTCGCTGCCCAGGATCAGGAGGCCGCCGCCCACGCCGTCGCTGTGCGGGATCGGCTGGGCGACGAAGTCGACATAGCGCAGCTGCAGCGCGCCGTCGGGCCCGACCAGCCGCACCGGCCGGGCGCACTGCACCACCCGCTCGCCCGTCGCCATCGCCGACCGCAACAGCGGCAACACGCCCTGGTCGGCAACCTCCGGCAGCGCGGCCTCGAGCGGCAGGCCGATGAGTTCCTCGCGCCCGACCAGGCGCTTGTACGCGTCGTTCGCATGGGCGAACACGAGATCGGGGCCCACGAGGCAGGCAACGAAGCCGGGCGCGTGCTCGAGCCACTCCAGCGCGACATAGTCCTCGGGACACGGCGGCACGGCGGCCGCGCCGGCTCGGATCGGCCGGCATGCGCTACCGTGGCTCAAGAGCACAGGGTGTTGAGATTTGGCTGCAGTCATGGCGGTTGTCCAAAATACTTGACGAACGCTTAATGGAAATCAAGCTGTACACCCAAGACTATAAAACATTGCCGTATGGAATGTTCTTTAATTTGGTGCGAAGTGTCGTAACGAAGACACTTTTTGTCGGTATTCAGGACCGAGGGCATGTCACATGAATGACAACATGCACTCACAGGCTCGAAAAGAACTGCTCCGGCGCCGGACGTTGGCGCGGCGGTTTCGCGCCGGCGGCCGTTCCCAGGCCGATGAAGCAAACGGCCTGTTCGTGCCCTTCCAGGCGCAGCAGCCGCCGCACGGCCGGCGCATCCAGCGCCCCGCCGCTCGCGAGGCCGCTGGCGAAATCCAGCGCTTGCGCGGCCAACAACATGTTCTGGATGGCGCAGCCGAGGGAGACCAGCTTTTCCGCCGTCGGGATGGGCGTGGCGGGCATGTCGACGAGGATGGCCACCAGCAGGCAAGGCGCGTGCCCGGCCTTGCCGCGGGCTGCGGCCCGGGCCGCGTCGTCGGCGCCGGGATCGCGCCCGAGCAGCGCTTCCTCGAAGGCGGCGCCCAGGTCGGCGCGCCTGTCCTGGGGCACCAGCACGAAGCGCCACGGGCGCAGCAGGCCGTGATCGGGCGCCTGCGCGGCCGCCCGCAGGATGCGGTCGAGGGCGGCATCGTCCGGGCCCGGCGCCAGCAGCCGGCGCAATCCGACGTGCCGGCGCGCCGGCAACAGTTCCCACAGATTATCGTTCATGGGTGAATTATAGGTCCCACGTGCGGCAGAAACGGGTTCGACCGTTCGACGGACGCCTTCAACACGTACTGGGTGCCGCGCCAGTCGAGGTCGAGGTGGCGCAAGATCGTCTCCGTCGCGCACCGCTCCACGACCAGCCGCCGTCCGCGTCCGCCAGCTCGAACGCGATCTCGCTGTGGTATTCCAGACCGCAGCGCGGGGCGCGGCGACGACGATTTCAATGATTGCCCTACATGGATCAGTTTTTCTTCATCGGCACGACCAAACGCATGGGGCTATCGAGCAGCGCAGCAGTCTCGGCATCCGGTTCGCCGTCGATCTTCGAAGGCCGGTAGCGGGTCTGGAAGGCAATTAACACGTTGCGCGTCTCCTGACTGACCTTACCGTCTCGTGGCACGACATAGCCTATGTCAGACAATTTGCGCTGGAACCAGGCGATGTCTGGCAAGGAAGTCTGGTACTCGATGCGCTTCACCGCGACGACGGTCTCGTCTGGCCAGGGCACGATACCTTCGGCCGCCAGACGCTTCCACGGGAAAAGTGCTCCTGGATCCTGCTTGCGCTGTGGCGCTACGTCAGCATGTCCAACAACGTTTTCCGGTGCAATGTGGTGGCGCGACATGATATCTTTAATGAGCGGAATCAGGGTCTCGATCTGTTTTTCCGGAAAAGGCGCCCAGGTTCTCCCAGTGGGTCCGTCAACCCAGCCCGCGTTCACGATTTCGATGCCGATAGAAATATTGTTCAGGTTACGGTCTTGCTTCCATCCCGAGTCCGATCCTGCGTGGTAGGCGGCCCGGCGTTCATCCACGATGCCATAAATGACGGGCTCCGGATCGTTGCTGAGCAGGTAATGGATGCTGGCTTCCACCCCGGCCTGGTGGGTAAAAATGCGTATCGATTGCGGCGTGTCGGTGACGGTGTAATGCAGGACCAGGTATTTCACACGGCTGCGCTGGTCGGGCGTAGATAGCGAACGGTCGATATGTGGACCGCTGGTGCAAGCCGCAAGCAAGACAGCCGCGATCAAGCCGGTGAGGAATCGCGATACAAAAGTTTTCATTGTGTCTTTTCAAAGTAAATGCTCGCATTGCTCAGGGGTCCATGCTCCCCGATGGCCCGCGAAAGGTTATGCAAGTTCGCGCAAGAAATCGCGTCGCAGGTAATCGGGTATTTTTTCGAATTCGGCAAGTACCCGCGCACGAAAGTCTGGATGCGTGTGCCATTGTTTTTTGCCGACGCCAAAAAAATTAACAGGTGCGGCAGACAGGACAAGGCCAGGCCAATGGCGTTCCAGGGTCATCAGGTAACGCCGTAGCGAACAAATCTTGCCGATCACGAGAACGCTTTTGATGTCTTCCAGAGCCATGGTCTCGGCAAGCTTCTTGCGCGAGAACGTAACGTTCTCCCCGGTATTCGTCGCGGACTTCTCCAGGATCATCACGTCCCGCGGAACGCCCATCTGAAGCAGCCGCTCGGAGATCACTTCGGCCTCGGTTTCACTTTGTCCACGCGTCGCACCGCCCGATATCAGTAATCTGTCGAACATCTCCCGCTGCCAGAGCGAATGTGCCGTCAAACAGAATTCCTCGACTCCCTGACGGGTGCCGAACACAAAGCCAAGGTCCGCTTTTTGCTCGGGAATGTCAGGCATGATGTAGTCTGCTATCGCCGACAGATCCGCCCCTGGCGCTTCGCCGCGCATGCCTTTCACTGTGCAACCTCGTTGGTTTTCGTAGCAGCGGCATCATCGGCGCGCGTTTGTGGAAGCCAGGCCCGGGCCCTGCCGGCGTAGCTGCGGCAAGCGTCGTTATCGATAAAGGCGACGCTGCCGAGCGCTGGCGGTTTTGCCTTTCGCTCCCATAAACCGCTAAGGTCCGGTTGGGCGGATGCGAGTACGCCACACTTGAGGGACGCGACCGCGGCGCTGGCTCCCTCAACGTCCACTGTCGCATGTGGGTCGCCCGGGTTGACGTAATAGGTATTACCGTAGACGGCAAATGGTTCCTGCAGGACGTAGCTCTCCGCTGCGCCTACCGGTGCGCCAACGAAAAGTGCCGTACCGAGAATGGTTAGAGCAATGCCGATGGATTTCATCATGCTTCGTGAAATTATTGAGCGTTGAAGTCTAACCTTCATTTGCGATAGTCAAATACGACAAATTCTGGTCAAATTGCGCCATGTCACCGGAACAAGCAAATCGATCCAAGCAGTCACCCAGAACAATCGCCCTGTTGGTTTTCGAGGGCGCCCAGATACTCAACATAACCGGTTCCGCCGCAGTGTTTGCCGCGGCGAACAACGTCGCAGGGGACCCGGTCTACGACATCCATATCCTTTCACCGAAGGGTGGGCCGATAAAGAGCATGTCGGCAATTACCATTTCAACCGAGTCGATTTCCACCCTCGACCCGGACAGCGTTGACACGGTGTTATTTACGGGCAGCGGGGAGCGCGATGCAGCGGACGCCCTTGAACAAGACGCCATGCGCAATTGGGCGCTCCGCGCGATCGCTGCCTGCCGGCGTTTTGGATCGAGCAGTGGGCCGGCAACCCTTGCTTTGGGCCGGCTCGGTGTACTGGCCGGGGCACGTGTCACCGCCCATTGGGCGGCATGCGCCAGCCTGGCCCACGACATACCAAGCATCAGCGTCGTCGCCGATGCGATCTATATCGAGCATGGACGACTCTGGACTTCCGCCGGCGTCAGCGCCGGCATCGATATGACCCTGCAGATGGTCGCTCGCGACCTCGGCGAGAGCGTCGCCAATGAAATCGCAAGGCGTCTCGTGCTGGAGACGCGGCGGCCCGGCTATCAGCCTCAGGTCAGCGGCGTGGTTGCCGCTCTCAAAAAAGCGGATAACGATTTCTCCGAGCTGATCAGCTGGATCAAGGCACACCTGTCGCAGCCGATAAGCGTCGAATCCCTCGCGGCGCGCGCGATGATGTCGCCGCGGAATTTCCAAAGAAAGTTCAATGCCTGCCTCGGCGAACCACCAGCGCGTTTCGTCGAAACCTTGCGCCTGCAACACGCGCACGGGCTTTTGTCGTCAGGGCTGTCTGCAAAGATCATCGCCAACACCTGCGGCTACCCGAATCCCCAGCAATTGGCAAAAGCCTTCCAGCGCCGCTATGGGAGCACCCCTGCCAAATTCCTCCGCGATCAGCAGATTCAGGGCTGACCTGAAGGCCGGCAGCATTGGTTTTGTCGCGTTGAGACATTGCTGCCCAGGTCGGGGAGACTGTAGCGCCCGTTTTCTCGCACTCACGCAACGGCGCTGGGAAGTCGACTGTCAATGAAGACGTTCAGCATCTGCGGCGGGCGGCGATGCTGTTGTTGTGCCAATGTTAATCTGGCCAGTATAGGCGTCACCCATTCCCGATGCGGTGACGACAAATCGGTCAGGGCCGGAGCGAGCGGGTTCGGAATGAGGACCGCAATCCTGCCGGCAGTTCCAGGCGCTTCCACCAGTCGAGGTCAAGTTGGACGTGACTGGGTCAAGGTCCTTCAGGTAAGAGGGTATCGGCGAAGGCACTTGAGCAGGGAGCCATTCAGGCCTGGTTTTCATACTGTGAACATTACCGGTCAACGTCAAAATGAGCGAAGTCGGGCCGGCATTAAACTCCTCGCGTATCCGTGTTGCCATCTTCTCGTCATTGCGAACGTGCCACTCGCTGCCTGCGCCTTGCATGGCAAACACCGCCAGAGGATAGCCGGCCTGACGCAAGCGACGCAAACCGTCGATCATATCGGCCATCGCCACGCTGGCCCTGCCATCTTGGCCTTGCGCCCAAAAATCAGTGCGCAACAGCGCGGTACGGGCGGCGGGGTCACCATTTGATTGCAGATAAGTCGCGAGAGGCTCGTTCAGGTCGACGGGCATTTCCAGGCCGACCGCAACGCTGGCGCCTTGTTTGAGGGCTGCACACACGATGCGCAAAAAAGTGGCCGGTGACTCCTTGGTGCCGTGACCTTCGCCAAACATCACAATCCGGTGACCGTGCAAATAATCGCTTGTACCCGGAATCTCCGAGCAATCTATGCCAGCGGGAATGTTCACTGCCCGCGCGGGCAGGGTTAATATTGCAATGACAGCAGCGAATACGGTGACGGCGATGCCGCATTTCCTCATGTTGAGCGTCCCTCATGTTTGTAGAAAAAGAATATTGCGCGAGATCGACTAAGAGCGTATCCCAGTAGAGCTCATCCAGAGGGACATCTGACGCATTTTTGAGTCTAAGCCCATGATCAGGAGAACTATCATGGGCATGCTGAAGCAAGACGATGGCTGGCGTTTGCCAGATGA
>NZ_JADKYX010000002.1 GCF_016093545.1 Massilia rhizosphaerae
CGCTAAAGGCAAGACCAAGATGGCAGTTATTGGCGCCTGCATGCGCAAACTGGCCCACCTGTGTTTTGGCGTTGTACACACAGGCAGGCCATACGACCCAAATTACGCTATGTGATGCTTGACGGGCGAGACGGTATCTACGATTCACCATGCCGTCGGGCGGGCGTAACAACGGATCGTCCATAATTGCGTAGGGTGGGCGCCCCGTGCCCACCAAACGCATGCGTTTCGGCGACGTCACGGTGGGGCCGGTCGCCCCGGTGTCACATCGTTGTAATCCCATCAAGATAGAGTGCGCCCCGTTTCCACCACAACGGGATCCATCTTGAAACGCAACCACGTACTTCTCGCGGCCTTGGCCGCCGCCGGCCTGACCGGCTGCGGCGAGCCATCCACGCCCGCCAACGTCATCCCCGAAGGCACGACCGTCACCCTCGCCCTGCTCGAGACCACCGACATCCACTCGAACGTCCTCGGCTACAACTATTATTCGCTCGCCGCCGACCCCACGCTGGGCCTCGACCGCACGGCCACGCTCATCCAGCAGGCGCGCGCCGAGACGCCGAACAACCTGCTGTTCGACGACGGCGACGTCATCCAGGGCACCCTGCTGGCCGACCTGCAGGCCGTCACGTCGCCCGTGAAGTGCAGCGACACGCTCGCCGTGCACAAGGCGATGAACACGCTGAAGTACGACGCGGGCGGCCTGGGGAACCACGAATTCAACTACGGCCTGCCGTTCCTCAGCCAGGTCACGAACACCGACTTCGGCATCCCGGGCGTGTCGAAACCGAGCGGCACCTGCGGCGGGCCGAACTTCCCGCTCGTGCTGTCGAACGTGACGGCCGTCGCCACCGGCAAGACGATCTATGAACCGTACCGCATCCTGGCGCGCAACTTCACGGCGACGAAGCCGAACGGCGAGACGATGCCCGTCACCGTCAACGTGGGCGTGATGAGCTTCGTGCCGCCGCAGATCCTCGACTGGGACCAGAAGAACCTGGCCGGCAAGGTCGCCGTCGGCGGGGCCGTCGAAGCGGCGAAACAGTACGTGCCGGAGATGCGCGGCAAGGGCGCGGACCTCGTCGTCGCGCTGTCGCACGGTGGCCTCGACACGGGCGCGTACAGCCCGAAGATGGAAAACCAGAGCTACTACCTGAGCACGACCGGCATCGACGCGCTCCTGATCGGCCACGCCCACCTCATCTTCCCGAAGGGGAAAGAAACGGGCGCGCCCGCGCTGGATCCGTCGTTCGCCGCGATCCCGGCAGCGGCCAAGGTCGACGCCGTGAAGGGCTTCGTCAACGGCGTGCCGACCGTGATGGCGCAAAGCTGGGGCCGGCGCCTCGGCATCATCAAGATGACGCTCGCCTACCAGGGCGGGAAATGGGTCGTGCAGCCGGCGCAGACGACCGTCGAATCGCGCGGCTTCAAGTACAAGGACGGCACGACCATCGTCGCCGCCGACCCGGCCATCGCGGCCGCCGTGCAGGCCGAGCACCAGGCCACGATCGCGTACGCGAAGCAGCCGCTGGGCGTGGCGACGGACTTCGAGATGTCCTCGTATTTCGCGCTCGCCGGCGACGTGTCGGCCATCCAGCTCGTGAACCAGGCGCAGATCGACTACGTCAAGAACGCCATCGCCACCAGTACGGACGCCGCGCTGTCGAGCTACAAGACTATCCCGGTCATCTCGTGCAGCGCGCCGTTCAAGGCGGGCCGCAACGGGCCCTCCGACTTCACGGACGTGGCGCCGGGCGCGACGCCGGCCGCACCCGTCGGCCTACAGGTGCGCAACCCGGGCGACCTTTACCTGTACAGCAACAACAACCTGCAGGCCGTGAAGATCAAGGGATCCGACCTCAAGGCCTGGCTGGAGACGTCCGCGAAGCAGTTCGCACGCATCGACCCGGCGGCCACCGGCGAGCAGGACCTCGTCCCGTCGTACGGCACGATCTACAACTACGACGTGTTCTACGCCGAGGGCAACGCGCTGCAGTACCAGATCGACGTGACGAAGCCGGTCGGCAGCCGCATCGTCAACCTGACGTACCAGGGCAAGCCGGTGGCGGACACGGACGACTTCATCGTCGCCACCAACGACTACCGCGCGGGCGGCGGCGGCAACTTCCCCGGCATCGACGGCAGCAAGACGATCATCAAGTCGCCGGACGCCAACCAGGCCGTCGTCAGCAACTACCTGCAGAAGATCGGCGCGGCCACCGGCAAGGTCACGCTCGCGGCCAACGGCGGCGCGCGCAGCTGGACCTTCGTGAAGACGGCGACCGCCGGCCCCGTGATCCTGCGCTCGGCGCCGGGTCACCTGCCGCTGGCGCAGGCGGCGGGTCTCGCAAACGTCACGGCCGAGGGCGGGCTGGACGCGAGCGGCTTCGCCAAGTACGCGATCGACCTGTCGAAGTAAGCCGGCATGATCATCCGTACCATGCGCGCGTGGCTGGCCGCCGCGCTGCTGTCGATCCTCGTCGCCGGCTGCGGACGCGCGCCGCTGCCGGCCGAGATCGAGGCTGTCTCGATGGACGCGGTCCAGCGCGGCGACGCCGCCGCCGAGCGGCGCCTGCAGGCCTGGGCCGGCGACGGCCTGCCGGTGGCCGAGCGTGAACTCGCCCTGCTGTACCGCACGCGCCATCGGGACGACCAGGCGCGCGCCTTGTTCATGCGCGCCGCGCGCCAGGGCGACGCGGAGTCGGCCTGGCAGCTGGGCGAACTGGAACGCGAGCGTTCCCGGGACGACGGCGCCGGCGCGCGCGCCGCGCAGTGGTATCGCCAGGCCGCTCGGCAGGGCCACGCCAGGGCCGCGCTGGGGCTCGCGCTGCTGCTCAAGAACGGGACCGGCGTCCCGGTCGACAAGGCGGCCGCCGCGCACTGGCTGGGCGTGGCCGCGCAGGCGGGCGACGCGCATGCGATGTTCCTGCTGTCGAACGCGTATGCGGACGGCGACGGCGTGCCGGCCGACCCACGCCGCGCGCGCGACCTGCTGGAGCGCGCCGCCGACCACGAGTATCCGGCCGCGATCCAGCAACTGGCGCTCGTCAAGCAGACGGGCGACGCCCTCACGCCCAAGGACGCCGCGGAAGCGGACCAGTTGCTAAAAGAAGGGGCGGAACACCGGCGCAGCAACGCGCGCCGGTTCTGACCCGCCGCCCGTTCCGGACACTGTTCCGGTGAACTTGTTAGCTTGACATCGATCCTACCGTGTGACCGCCATTCTCCAAAGAATGGCAAACTCTGGCAGTTGAGTTTTACGGAGGTATCGAATGCGCGTGGTAAGCTGGAATATTCACTGGGGCTGTGGGAGGGACGGGCGCATCCGCATCCACGCAATCATCGATGTGCTGCGCAAGCTGAATCCCGACGTGATCTGCCTGCAGGAAGTGGCGGCCAACCATCCAGAACTGGACGGGAGCGCCAGCGCGAGCCAGTTCAAGCAGCTCGCCGGCGCGTTCGGCGGGTATCACATGATCGAGCAGGCGCCGAGCGAAATCTACCGCAACAACCTGCCGCGCCAGTTCGGCAATATGCTGTTGTCCAAATTCCGCATCACCCAGGCGCAACGTCACATGCTGCCGTGGCCCGTCGATCCGGAACACCCGGCCGGCATGCCGCGCGGGATGATCGAAACGGTGCTGGAAGCGCCCGGCGGCAAGCTGCGCGTGCTGACGACGCACCTCGAGTACTATTCGCCGCTGCAGCGCCGCGCGCAGGTGCGCCGCATCCGCGAACTGCACGAGGAAGCGTGCGCCCGCGCCGCCGTCTACCAGCCGGATCCCGCGCTCGAGCCGCCGTTCCAGCTCGGTTTCCGGCCCGGCACCGCGATCTACTGCGGCGACTTCAATTTCGAACCGGACTCGGACGACTACCGGGCCCTGGTGGCGCCCGCGCCGGCCGGCACCCTGGGTTTGCTGGATGCGTGGCGCCTGCGCCACGGCGACATGGCGCGCGCCCCGACGGCCGGCCTGCACGGCTTCAAGTGGCCCGAAAAGCCCGATTGCTACGATTATTTCTTCGTCACGGAAGACCTCGCCGGGCGCGTGGTCGACATGGGCGTGCAGTCCGAGACGTCGGCCTCGGACCACCAGCCCATCGTGCTGGACCTGGGCTGAACCGGCCGGGCGCTCATGCGGGCGCTTATGCGGCCGGTTCCTCGTCCTGCTCGAGTTCCTCGTCCTGCTGGGCGATCTGGCGCAGCGCCTGCTCGAACACCTCGGGCGGCTGGCCGCCGGAGATCAGGTGGCGCTGGTTGATCACGATCGCGGGCACCGAGCGGATGCCGGCGCGCTGCCAGTAATACTCGAGCTGGCGCACCTCGTCGGCATACGCATTCGATTCCAGCACCTGGCGCGCCGCGTCGACGTCGAGGCCGGCCTCACCCGCCATGCGCAGCAGCACGTCGTGCGCGCCCGGGTTCTCCCCTTGCGTGAAATACGCCTCGAACAGCTTTTCCTTCAGCGCCTGCTGGCGGCCCTGGCCTTCCGCCCAGTGCAGCAGGCGGTGCGCGTCGAAGGTATTGTAGATGCGGCCGCGTTTGCCCATGTCGAACGTGAAGCCGACGGCCTCGCCGCGCTGGCGGATCATCTCGCGCGATTGTTCCTGCTGGGCGGGCGTGGCGCCGTATTTCTCGGCGATGTGTTCGGAGATGTCCTGGCCCTCGGGCCCCATCCCGGGGTTCAGCTCGAAAGGCTGGAAGTGCATGTCGACCGTAATGTCGTCGGACACCCGGTCCAGCGCCTGCTCGAGCGATTTCAGGCCGATCGCGCACCACGGGCACGACACATCCGACACGAAATCGATTCTCATCTGCTTGCTCACTTGTTCACCGCCTTTCTAAATTCGGGGTCAGAGCACATTTTCCGCCAAATTCGGGGTCAGAGCACTTTCTGAAGAAATGTCGCTGCGGTGGCGCCCAACGTGGAATCGCCGGTCGCGCGCGGTGAACCCGGCTGCGGCAAGGCGCGCAACCCGTCATCGCATGGGGTAAGAGTACTCGGGAGTCATTGCCACAAAAAGTGCTCTGACCCCGAATTTTGGAAAAAAAATGCTCTGACCCCGAATTATTTTTTGCGGGGGGTGGCTTTGGGGGCGGTCGTGGCGCCCTTCGATTTGCTGCCGATCCGCGATTCCTTGCCGGCCAGGAGATTGCTGATGTTGCTGCCGTGGCGGTACAGCAGCAAGAGGCTCATCACGATGACGGCAAACAGTTTTTCGTCGGCACCGAACAAGAGGCCGTAGTAGAACGGTGCGAAGATCGCCGCCACCAGCGCGGCCAGCGACGAGTAACGGAACGCGTAGGCGACGACGAGCCACGTCACCAGCGTCGCCAGGCCGAGCCAGACGTTCAGGCCCAGCAGCACACCCAGCGCCGTCGCGACGCCCTTGCCGCCGACGAAGCGGAAGAACACGGGCCACAGGTGCCCCAGGAAGACCGCGATGGCCACCAGGGCCACGCCGCCGTCCTCGACGCCGAACCGCTCGCCGAAGTGGCTCGCCAGCCACACGGCCAGCCAGCCCTTGGCGCAGTCGCCGGCGAGCGTCGCGATGGCCGCCTTCTTGCTGCCCGAGCGCAGGACATTGGTGGCGCCCGGGTTCTTCGAGCCGTAGGTGCGCGGGTCGGCCAGGCCGAACAGGTGGCTCGCCACGACGGCGAAGGAAATCGAGCCGATCAGGTAGGCTGCGATGGTGAACAGAATTGTGTACATGAGTGTCTTTCTTAACCCCTACGGGCTTAATCCCGGCCAGGGATCTGGCGCGCAAGAATATACACCATCGGCCGAGCCCGGCGATAGTCGGACAAGCCGTCAATCCGCCAACGCGCAATGCACGGGCCGGGCTTGCAGCACGTCGACGAGCACGGCAGGCGCGATCCCGACGAGGAAGCCGCGCCGTCCGCCATTGATATAGATCTTGTCCAGCTGCAGGATGCTCTCCTCGACATACACCGGCATCGCCTTGCGCACGCCGAACGGCGACGTCCCGCCCACCATGTAGCCGGAATGGCGCTGGGCGACGTCCGGCTTGCACGGCTCGACGGATTTGCACGGGATGGCGCGCGCCAGGTTCTTCGTCGAGACCTTGCAATCGCCATGCATCAGCACGATCAGCGGACGCGCCGCCTCGTCCTGCATCACGAGCGTCTTGACGACGGCGTGCTCAGCCACGCCCAGCTCGCGCGCCGACACGGCCGTGCCGCCATGTTCTTCATACTCATACGGGTGCTCCGAGAAGACGACACCATGCTTGCGCAGGAACTGTGTCGCGGGGGTTTCGGAGATATGCTCTTTCTTGGCCATGCGTGTTACGCTAAATGCAAACGGAGGAGTTGCTTATTATGCAGCAAGAGATTCGCTTTGCCACCTTCAACGTGTGTAACCTCGCGCCGCCGGGCGCCCAGCTGTACGACAACCTGGAACCGAGCACCCCCGAGGAATACGAAGCGAAGATTGCCTGGACCGCGCACCAGATCGACATGCTCGGCGCCGACGTCATCGGTTTCCAGGAAGTGTTCTCCCAGGCCGCGCTGGCCGAGGCGCTGTCGCGCACGCGGCGCTTCCGCGATGCCGTGCACGTCGGCTTCGATCCCGATCCGGACGCCGAAAAGCTCACGCCCAGCGTCGCCCTCGCCTCGCGCCTGCCGCTGGCGGACGCGCCGCGCCAACTGCCCTATTTCCCACCCGGGATCGCGATGCCGCCCGGCAACCGCGATCCGGAACGCTTCACGCGCGCCCCGCTGCACACGGCGATCCAGCTGACACCGGATCTCGTCGCCGACGTGGTGGTCGTGCACCTCAAGTCGCGCCGTCCCGACTACCGCGCGGGCGACACGGGCGACGATCCGCAGCTGTACGCGCTGGCGTCGCTGCGCTCGCTGATCCGGCGCGGCACGGAGGCGGCCGCGTTGCGCGTGCTGCTGACCGGGATCGGGCACGAGCACCACCGCCCCCGCATCGTGCTGGGCGACTTCAACGACGTGGCCGACGCGGTCACGACCGGCATCGTGCTGGGCATCGGCGCACCGAGCGGCGACCGTCTGTATGACGCCTGCCAGTTGCAGGGCCGCCAGGACCTGTTGCGCCACGTCGGATTTTCCAATGTGCATGATGGGTATCACACGACGATCGACCATATCCTCGTGTCGGCGGAATTCAATCGCGCCTTGCCGGGCGCGCTGGGCGAAGTCGTCGACGTCGTGTACCTGAACGACCATCTCGACCTCGGGTTGCCGGAGGCGTCCGATCACGGGCAGGTGCTGGCGCGGTTGCGCTTGTTCGAGCGACCCGGGACGCCGGACGGCGACGGTTGAATTTGGTCCGCATGTAACGTAGGGTGGGCGCCCCGCGCCCACCATATGCATCACCAATAACCGTTCGTCCAACCACACGCGCGTCCGTGCCGGATTTTGCGCAGTTCAGCGTCCCTTTTGCACCGCCCGTCGCATTCCGATAGCGGTTCGTCATCGTCAAACCTACCATGCTTTCATGCGCCGGGAGCTCCATCCTGCCCCGCAGGACGGAGCACTTGCGCTCCCCTTTTCCGCTCGCGCTTACCACACATAAAGAACAATCATGAAGATCGAGTCCCTGCCCCTGTCCGCCGAACAGCCCACCCCGCCGCGCCGGCGCACCAAGGTCGTCGCATTGACGCTGCTCGCCGTCGCGCTGGCCGGCGCCGGCGGCTACGCGCTGACGCACCGCGCCGCGCCGCCCGCGCAGGCGGCCGCGCCGGCAAAGGCGGCAGCGGATCCGGTGCATGAGCTGTCGCCGCGCGACATCGCCCGCGTCGAGGCGCGGCCGCTGGCCGTCACGCTGCCGGTCACGGGTTCCCTGATGCCGCTGTCGCAAGCCACCGTCAAGTCGAAGGTCTCGGGCATCGTGCTGTCCACCACCGTGCAGGAAGGCATGGACGTCAAGGCCGGCCAGGTGATCGCGCAACTCGACCCCGCCGAGGCCCGCGCCCGCGTCGCCCAGCAGCGGGCCATGCTCGCCGACGCCCAGGCGCGCCTCGCGCTGGCCCGGAAAAACCTGAGCAACAGCGCTTCGCTGCTCAAGCAGAATTTCATCGCGCAGAACGCGTACGACACGTCCGCGAACGCCGTCGACCTGGCGCAGGCCGCCGTCGACGCCGCGCGCGCCCAGCTGGACCTGGCGCGCATCGCGCTGGCCGACACGACCATCCACGCGCCGCTGTCGGGCGTCGTCAGCAAGCGTCTCGCGCAGGCCGGCGAAAAGCTGGCGCCGGACAGCCCCGTGTTCGCGATCGTCGACCTGAAACACCTGACGCTCGACGCGCAAGTCCCCGCCTCCGACATCCCGCGCATCCGCGTCGGCCAGGACGTGCGGTTCAAGGTCGACGGCTTCGACGGCAAGACCTTCGCGGGCAAGGTCGCGCGCATCAACCCGGCCACGGAAGCGGGCTCGCGCGCCATGATCGTCTACGTGGACGTGGCGAATCCGGACGGCCTGCTGCGCGCCGGCATGTTCGCCAAGGGCACCATCGTCACCGAGAAGTCGGCCGCGCATCCGTTGCTGCCGATCGGCGCCGTGCGCCAGGATCACGGCCGCGACGTCGTCTACCGCGTCGACGCCGGCAAGGTCGTCGTGCAGCCCGTGAAGCTGGGCCTGCGCAACCCCGACGAAGGTCTCGTCGAAGCGCTCGACGGCCTGGACGCCGGCGCGACGGTGCTGGCCGTGCCGCTGGACGACGTCAAGCCGGGCAGCCGTGTCAAGCTGCCGGATGCGGCCACCGCGAACGCAGGCGCGGCCCCCGCGCGGAAAGGCTGAGCCATGTGGATCACCCGCACCAGCATCAAGTATCCCGTCTTCGCCACGATGGTGATGGTCGGCCTGATGGTGCTCGGCCTGTTCGCGTACCGCGGCCTCGGCGTCGAGAGCATGCCGAACATCGAGATCCCGGCCGTGTTCATCGAGACGCAGTATCCGGGCGCCTCGCCCGCGCAGGTCGAGAACGACGTCACCCGCCCGATCGAGGAAGCGGCCAACACGGTCGGCGGCATCAAGACCATCCGCAGCACGTCGTGGGAAGGCCGCTCCGGGGTCGGCATCGAATTCCAGCTGACCGTCGACATGAACCGCGCCGTGCAGGACCTGCGCGACCGCATCGGCACCGTCCGCGGCGGCTTCCCGCGTGAAGTGAAGGAACCGGTCGTCTACCGCGAGGAAGGCGAGAACACGCAGCCGGTGATCCTGCTGTCGCTGACGTCGCACGAGCGCAGCCTGCGCGACCTGTCGATGCTGACCGACCAGGTGATCGTCAAGCGCCTGCAGGCCGTGGCCGGCATGGGCCAGATCCGCGTCAACGGCAAGCAGGACCGCCAGGTGCTCGTCGACATCCGCCCGGACCAGCTCAAGAGCCTGGACGTGGGCATCGACGAGGTGATGAGCGCCATCGCGGCCACCAACGCTAACCTGCCGGCCGGCCGCATCAGCCGCGGCGCGCGCGAGAACCTCGTGCGCATCGAAGGCAAGATGAAGGAGGCGGCCGACTTCAAGCGCATCGTCGTCGCCAACCGCACGGGCGGTCCGATCTACCTGGGCCAGGTGGCCGACATCTCGGACGGCGCCGCCGAGGAACAGTCGATCTCGCGCGTGAACGGCGAGCGCGCCATCACGCTGGAGATCGCGAAGATCCAGGACGCCAACACGGTCCAGGTGGGCAACGGCGTGCGCGCCGCCATCGACGCGATGAAGGACAGCCTGCCGAAGGACATCCAGTTCCGCATCCTGGACGACAAGGCGAAGAACGTGCAGGGCCAGGTCGACAACGTCAAGGACACCATCCTGGAAGGCGCGCTGCTGACGATGGTGATCGTGTTCTTCTTCCTGCACTCGTGGCGCAGCACGATCATCACGGGCCTCACCTTGCCGATCTCGGTGCTGGCCAGCTTCATCGCGATGAAGTGGTTCGGCTTCACGCTGAACTTCCTCACCCTGATGGCGCTGTCGCTGTGCATCGGCCTGTTGATCGACGACGCCATCGTCGTGCGCGAAAACATCGTGCGCCACCTCGGCATGGGCAAGAACCACGTGCGCGCCGCGGAAGATGGCACGGGCGAGATCGGCCTCGCCGTGATGGCGACGACGTTCGCCATCGTCGCCGTGTTCGTGCCGATCGCGTTCATGAAGGGCATCATCGGCCGCTTCTTCCTGCAGTTCGGGATCACGGTCGCGGTGGCCGTGCTGGTGTCGCTGTTCGTCAGCTTCACGCTCGACCCGATGCTGTCGTCCGTGTGGCCCGATCCGGTCAAGGACCGCTTCAAGTACCTGCCCTGGCTGGGCCGCCTGATGGCGCGCATCGAGCACGGCATCGAGTGGCTGCACCACGTGTACGCGAAGGTGCTGGCGCTGGCGCTGGGCTGGCGCAAATCGACCCTGCTGCTCGCGGTCGTGCTGTTCGTGGGCAGCCTGATGCTGGTGCCGAAGATCGGCGGCGAATTCGTGCCGCAGGTCGACGACGGCTTCATCCAGCTGCGCCTGAAGACGCCGATCGGCTCCAGCCTCGACTACTCGGACGCCAAGCTGCGCCAGGCCGAGGCCGCGCTGGCCGAGTTCAAGGAAATCGAAAGCGTCTCGACCATCATCGGCTCGTGGGAAGGCCGCAACTATTCGCAGGTGAACCTCAAGCTGACGGACGTGCACAAGACGCACCGCCGCTCGCAGCAGGAAATGGAGAAGGTCATCCGCGCGCGCCTGGAAAAGATCGCCGGCGTATCGCTGACGGTCGGCCAGCGCCCCATCTTCATCGCCATCCTCGGCACCGACGAGGCCAAGCTGGACGCCGTCGCCCACACGCTGATGGACAAGATGCGCAAGATCCGCGGCGTGGCCGACATCGAGTACAGCCAGGAAGGCGCGAACCCGGCGACCATCGTGAAGATCAACCACGAGCTGGCGTCCGACCTGGGCCTGACCGTGCAGCAGATCGGCACGGCGCTGCGTCCGTTCGTCGCCGGCGACCAGACCAACCGCTGGCTCGCGCCGGACGGCCAGAACTACGAAGTCAACGTGCAGCTGCCGAAATCGGGCCGCGAAAAGGTGGCCGACCTGGCCGACCTGTCGGTGGCGTCGAGCAAGCTCGATGCGGCCGGCAACCCGATCATGGTGCCGCTGCGCCAGGTCGTGCAATTCATCCCGTCGACGAGCCCGCAGATGCTCAAGCGCCAGGCCCTGCAGCGCCGCGTCGCGATCTACGCCGGCCTCGAAGGCCGTCCGCTCGGCGACGTGATGGGCGACGTGAACAAGGCGATGAAGTCGATCGCCCTGCCGGACGGCGTGCGCTTCGACGTCTCCGGCGACGCCCAGCAGATGGACGAAACGATGGCCGGCTTCGGCGTCGCACTGGGCATCGCCGTGATCTTCATCTACCTCGTGCTGGCGTCGCAGTTCGGCAGCTTCCTGCAGCCGATCGCGATCATGGTGTCGCTGCCGCTGTCGCTGATCGGCGTGCTCGTCGCGCTGCTCGTCACGAAGACGACGCTGAACATCTTCTCGGTGATCGGCATCGTGATGCTGATGGGCCTCGTGACGAAGAACGCGATCCTGCTGGTGGACTTCGCCAACCACGGCCAGCGCGCGGGACGCAACCAGTTCGATGCGCTGATGGAAGCGGGCCAGGTGCGCCTGCGCCCGATCCTGATGACGACGCTGGCCATGATCTTCGGCATGTTGCCGATGGCGATCGGCATGGGCGAAGGCGGCGAAACGCAGGCGCCGATGGGCCGCGCCGTGATCGGCGGCGTGATCACGTCGACCTTGCTCACGCTGGTCGTCGTGCCGGTGGCGTACACCTATCTCGACAGCCTGGGCAAGCGGGTGGCCGCGTGGTTCAAGCGCGGGCGCGAGGAAGAGGTGGCGGAGGGCAACGAGCGGGCGGCGTGACGCGGCTCATCCCGGAACGAGCGCCTGTTGCACCCGATGGCTGTCGACGTACTGTTCCATGCGCACGATCTTGCCATCCTTTAAGTGGTACAGGTGCGCGAAGCTCGCTGTCATGGGCTTGCCGGTCTTGCGGTACGTGCCCCGATCTGCTCGAGCCCCACATAGGTGCCCGCGTACGGGAATCCGGCCGCCTCCGTCCAGTGCGCGTCCGGTGCCAGCGCGGCCTGCAGGTGGCGGGAAACCCGTTCAGCCCCACTTCATTTCACCCTTGACCACCTTGGCACCGATCTCCAGTGCCTGGACCATGCCGGCCGCCGGATAGCGCTGCTTCATCGCGGCGATCAGCGCCGCGCTGTCCGCTGCCTTGGCGACCTCTTCCTCGAAGGCCAGCAGGTAGTCGCGGGTATGGCTGACCGCAGAAACGTCCGGCGCCGCATCGACCGCCATGTGGCCCGGGACCACGACGGCCGGCGCGCGGGCGGCGATCGCCTCGAGGTTCCCGACCCAGGCGGCACGTGCCTGCGGCGTCGGCGTGTCGGCCGTCCAGACGTGCAGGCCCGCGAAGACCAGCACGCCACCGAATACGGCCTGCAGCGACGGCACCCAGAGGTAGCGGCGATTTTCCATCCCCTGCGCGGCGACGATCTCGATGCGGTGGCCTTCCAGGTCCAGGGCGTCGCCATCGAAGGCTTCGGGCATGACGATGTCCGCCAGCGCCTGCGGGCCGTTTTCCTTCAGCTGCGGCCCCCACACGGCCAGCTTCTTCTCGACGTTCGCCTTGATCGCCGCGATCGTGGCCGATGCCGCGATAACCTTGGCGGCGGGAAAGGCGGCCTTGACGGGTCCCAGGCTGAAGTAATAGTCGGGGTCGCTCTGGCTGATATAGATGGTCGTCAGCGTCTTGCCCGAGGCCCTGATCGCCTCGACCGCCGCGCGGCCGTCCGGCAGGGAGAAACCGCCGTCGATCAGGACGGCTTCCGTGGCACCGGACAGCAGCACCGGCGCGCGGAAGAAACCCTGTTCGCCGGCGGGCAGCGCATGCCATTGCAACGGCGCGGCAAGTTGATCCAGGAAATCGCGGGGATCGGGGTAGACGGTGCTGGCTTGGAGCAATTCCTGGTGGTCACCGGAATCGAGGACAAAGCTCGGGACGCCGCGCGCACCGAACCGCGACATCATCGTTTGCGCCTCGTCGATCCGGGACCGGGCGGCCGCGCGCAGCGCGTCGTCGGGTGCCTGGAGCCGTTGCGCAGCCTCGACCAGGTCCAGCGAGTCCAGCACCCGGCGAAGCACGTCCAGCTGCGTGATGTCGCGCCCTTCGACGTAGCGGGCATGCTGGATCGCCTTCAGCGCGTCCACCTCGCGCCCGGGCGCCGTCAGCCAGACGGCCGTCAGGGCCAGGGTGGCCGGACCGCTGTCCAACATCTGCCCGCGGTCGCCCAGCACCTGCTCGCGGTAGCTCTGCGAAAAGGGCTGGCCCGTCAGGCGCTCGATGCGCTGGTCGTTGGACCACGCGTAGGCCGCGAACGCATCGTCCATCGGACGCGCGCCCGCGTCCTGGAACAAGCCGCTGGGTAAAAGCTTGAGCTGGACCGCGGCGGACTGCGAGAGCGTGGTCAACGCGGAACCGGCGCCGTAGCACCAGCCGCACAGCGGATCGAAGAGGTAGTACAGCGTACGAGTCATGGATGGGAGCCCCGGATGGATAGGATGAGGGGCATAATAGGGCGCAATGGCCAGAAGACAAACGACGTTCCGGTATACTTTCTGTATGCTAAAAGCGAACAATCATGCAGCCGCCGGCTCGAATGCCTTCTCGAACCTGAAGCGATTGGCCTACTTTGCCGCTGTGGTCGAGGCCGGCAGCTTCACCGCGGCGGCCGACCGCCTTGGCGTGACCAAGGCGGTTGTGAGCCAGCAGGTTGCACGGTTGGAACGGGACTTCCAGACGCAATTGCTGACGCGTACCACGCGCCGCGTCACCGCCACCGATGCCGGGCTGGCGTTCTACCAGCGCTGCGCGTTGATCTTGCGCGAAGCCGGCGATGCGTTCGACGAACTGGCCGACGTGTCCACGGAACCGACGGGCGTCCTGCGGCTGACCGCGCCGTTCGACTACGGGCTTGCGGCGGTCGTGCCGGCCGTCGTCGAGTTCTCGAAGCTCCACCCAGGGTGCAAGGTCGACGTCATCATGAGCGACCTGTCGCTCGACCTGCACGGCGGGGGCGTGGAGATGGCGATCCGCGCCGGCTGGCTGGCCGACCCGCAGTTGCAGGCGCGGCAGATCGGCAGCTTCCGTCAACTGCTGGTCGGCGCACCGGCATGGGCGCGGCGGCTGGACCGCAAACAAGGTCCCGAGCAGATCGCGGACCTGCCTTTCGTCGCCAACTCGGTCTTGAAGGCGCCCGAGCACTGGACGTTCGCAAACGCTCGGGGCCTGAGCCAGGCGGTGACCGTGGACCCGGCCATCCGCCTGGACGCGACGCTGGCGGTACGCGCCGCCGTATGCCTGGGCGCCGGCCTGTCGGTGCTGCCGGACTATGCCGTGGCAACCGAACTCGAGCAGGGCAAGCTCGTCCACCTGCTACCGCAATGGACACTGCCGAACGGCGGCATCCACGTGGTCTACCCGGCCGCGCGGTTCCGCTCCGCCAGGGTCAGGCAGTTTGTCGAAGTCTTGACCCAGATTCACCGGCAATGGGAAGCGCCGCGGGTCGCCAGCCAGGGCCCCAAGGACGACGGACATGCGCCCCCGCGAGCGCGACCCGGTCGATGAAGCTGTTCGGCCTTGCTTGAGGTACGAATGAAACGGCGCCGGGCGCCGACAAGCGATCAGGCAGGATGTTCCTGGTGCGTTTCTTCTCCGGAATCCTCGTCCAGCGCAGGCGCGTCCTCCCCGCCCTCGCCCTTGTGCAACTTCGCTTCCTGCTTCTTGCGCGCCTTTTCTTCGGCCTTGCGCTTCTTCTCCAACTCCCGCTGTCGTTTTTCGTACTGGAAATTCGTCTTGGCCATGCTCACCTCGAGACTGTCGTTGGAAAGGTCGTACCGGTCCATTATGGACCAGTCATCCCGCATCGTCTTGAGAATTAACCACGCGGGTGGTGTTGCGCGTGCAGGTGCTTCAGGCGCTCGCGCGCGACGTGCGTGTAAATCTGGGTCGTGGAGATGTCGGAATGGCCGAGCAACAACTGCACCACGCGGAGATCGGCGCCGTGGTTCAGCAAATGCGTGGCGAACGCGTGACGCAGGGTGTGGGGCGACAGCGGCGCCGTGATGCCCGCCTTCGCCGCATGCTTCTTGATGACGACCCAGAACATCTGGCGCGTCATCGGGCCGCCGCGGGCCGTCACGAACAGGGCGTCGTCGACCTGGCCGTCGAGGATGATCGCGCGCGCCTCCTTCATGTAGCGCTCCAGCCAGTATCTCGCCTGTTCGCCGAACGGCACGAGGCGCGTCTTGCTGCCCTTGCCCGTGATGCGCAGCACGCCGTCGTTCAGGCTCAGTTCGACCAGCTTCAAGGCGACCAGCTCCGACACGCGCAGGCCGCTCGCGTACATCAGTTCGAGCATCGTGCGCTCGCGCAGGCCGAGCGGGGTCGCCACGTCCGGCGCGGCCAGCAGGGCGTCGACCTGGGCTTCCGTCAGCGTGTGCACGAAGCGCTGCGGCTGTTTCGCCGACGCCATGTTCAAGCACGGGTCGGCGGCGACGCGGCGGTCGCGCAGCGCCAGCTGGTAAAAACGCTTCAGGACGGACAGGCGGCGGTTGGCCGAACTGGGTTTCGTGTCTTCGTGGCGCTCGGCGAAATACGCGGCGATGTCCTGCGGCAGGACCGCGTACAGGTCGGGCCGGTCGGGACGCTTGACTTCGAGCCAGCGCGCGAACAGGCGCAAGTCGCGCCGGTAGGCGTCGAGGGAATTCTTCGCGAGGCCGTGCTCGAGCCAGAGCGCGTCGCAGAACGCGTCGATCAGGGGAAGATTGACTGCTGCTGCCATGGCATCTCGAGCGCCAGCGCGCCTTCGTGGCGCAGCAGCCAACGCTTGATCCCGAGCTGGAATCCGTGTTCATCGTCGCTGCTGGAAAAACCGCCCAGGCCCCCGGACGCCGTCACGCGGTGGCACGGGATCACGAGCGGGAACCAGTTGGCGCCGCACGCCTGGCCGACGGCGCGCGGGGCCGATTCCAGCTGCTTGGCGATCTGGCCGTAGGTGCGCACGCTGCCGCGCGGGATCGCGCAGATCGTGTCCCAGACGCGGCGCTGGAACGCGCTGCCGGCCTCTTTCAACGGCAGGTCGAAACGGAAATCGGCATCCTCGAAATAGCGCGCCAGTTGCAGGGCGGCCTGCTCGGCGACGGCATCCTGCGCCGATTTTTCCTGGTAATGCGGCGGCAGGTAGACCAGTTCGCGCAGCCGTCCGTCTTCGGTCCGGATGCCCATCGCCCCGAACGGCGCCGCGATGATGGCGCTGAAAATCTCGCTGCCTTGTTGTGTGTTCATCGATGCAGTGTAAGACCGGGCCCGCGCGATCGCAAGTCTTGCTCCGGGCAAAAAAAAACGCACCCGTAGGTGCGTTTCCAATTTGGTCACGTTTTCGGCTGCCTGGTCATTGCCGGCTGCATCATGTAAAACGTGTGTCTCCTCCTAACTATTTTTCGGTAAAGTTTGTACTTACCGCTTTCTTTTCCCTCTCCCAAATCGTATTCGGTTCGCTTTATCGCACCAGGTTGGTGCCAAAAGGTGCCCCATCATAACGCAACCGAATAGGAAAAGCGTAGTTTTTTATATACATTCACGAAATATATTTCGGTCATAAGCCCCTATGACATGTCATAAAACAGTCTACCGCGATGTTTCATTGATTCAAGGCAACTAACAGCCGCGCCGTCATGTTACCAGGCCCTGGCCGTCATCGGCGCGGTCACCCGCGCCGTCGTCCGGTTGATCGCATCGATCAAATCCTTGCCGATCCGCCCTTCCACCTGCTTCTGCACGGGCAGCAGGACCTGGCGCCACTCGGCCTGTTCCTGCGGCGTCAGCGTATGGATTTTCGTCTTGCCGGTCTTGCGGATCGCTTCCAGCGCGGCGTCGTTGTCGCGCTGGGCGATGGTTTTTTCGAAGGCCGTCGCCTCGCGCATCGCCTGCTCCAGTTCTTCGCGGATATCGCGCGGCAGACCGTCCCAGAATTTCTTGTTGACGATGACGGCGTACCCGAGATAGCCGTGGTTCGACACCGTCACGTACTTCTGCACATCGTGCATCTTTTGCGTGTACATGTTCGACGGCGGATTCTCCGTGCCGTCCACGATGTGGGCCTGCAGGGCCGGATAGACGTCGGAAAACGCCAGCACCTCGGGAATCGCGCCGAGCGCGCGCATCTGGGCCTCGAGCACCTTGGAGCCCTGGATACGCATCCTGAGGCCGCGGAAATCCGCCGGCGTGTGCAGCGGCCGGTTGGCCGACATCACCTTGAATCCGTTGTCCCAGTAGGCCAGTCCCGTGATGCCCTTGGATTCCAGTTTCTGCAACAGGCTCTTGCCGATCGGTCCCTCCGTCACGGCATACAGCGCCGCCTTGGTCGGAAAGACATACGGCAGGTCGAAGGCCTCGAATTCCTTCACGCCCAGCGGCGCGAACTTGGCCAGCGACGGCGCCAGCATCTGCACGGCGCCCAGTTGCAGGGCTTCCAGCTCTTCCTTGTCCTTGTACAACTGGCTGTTCGGATAGACTTCGACACGGACCCGGCCGTGGGTCAATTGTTCCGCCAGGACGCGGAACCGTTCGGCCGCCTGGCCCTTCGGTGTGTCGGGTGCCACGACGTGGCTGAACTTGATGACGATGGGGGGCTGGGCCCGCACGCCGCCGGCGCCAAGGCCGGCCAGAACGGCGAACGCGGCCAGCAGGGCTTTGATACGCATAGATTTCCTCATGCTGCGGTGTATATTCGGATACCGGCCACCAGTGTGCCCCGTGCGTCACGGCGCCGCTATCGTGGAAAACCACGACAGGCGGCCGGTAGTAAAAGATGAAACGTTATCACATGAAAACTTCCTTTACCTTGCCCCGGCCCGTCCCGGAAGGCCCGTGGCGCTGGCTGGTGCCGGTGTTGCTCGTGCTGCTGTTCCTGCTCGTCCTGCTGTGGCTGCCCTGGCAGGCGCGCCAGATGGAAAGCAACGAGCGCCAGGAGCAATTGATCGCCGACACCTTGTGGGTCGAGCAGACCTTGCGCTTCGAGCTGGCCCGCAGCGAGGAAGCGCTGGCCGCGCTGGGCGCCGACCTGGCCGTCGACACGCCGCCGCCGGCCGCCCTGCAGGCGCGCCTGGCGCAGATGTTCAAGAACGGGCACGAACTCCAGCGCATCATCTGGTACGACGCGAACGGCCAGGTCAAGGCGAGCCGCGGGCTGGAGCTGCCGCCCGAAGGTCTCACGCAATCGTCGCGCGACGCGGCCGCGATGGCGCGCAGCACCCGCCTGGGCCGCTACAGCGAACCGTACGGCGCGCGTGGCCTCGTGCACGGGCTGATCGACTTCCACCTGCCGCTGTACCACGCCGGCAAATACATGGGCAGCCTCGTCGCCACGTACAACTTGCAAACCTTGCTGGACGAAAACGTGCCGTGGTGGTTCGCCCAGGACAACGCCCTGTCCCTGCTCGACGGCGACGACCACGTCGTGGCGCAGCGCGCGGCCGGCGGGCCGGGGCGCGGCGTCTACACGCACAAGCGCGCGCTCGACTTGCCGGGATCGCAGATCGTGCTCGCCACCGACAGCGTCAAGGGCGCGCCCAAGCTGCTGCCGAACCTGCTGGTGGGTTCCGTGATCGTACTGGCGCTGGGCCTCGTGATCTCGCTCGTCGCGCTGTGGCGCCACATCGCGCGCACGATCGCGGCGGAAAACGCGCTGCGCCAGCAGATGGCCTTCCGCACGGCGATGGAAGATTCGCTGCTCACGGGCCTGCGCGCGCGCGACCTCGAAGGCCGCGTCACCTACGTCAACCCGGCGTTCTGCCGCATGGTCGGCCTGCCGCCGGAAGACCTGCTGGGCAAGATGCCGCCGATGCCCTACTGGGCGCCGGAAGCGATGACCGAATACGAAAGCCGCTTCCGCAAGGTGCTGTCCGGCCAGGTCACGCCGCAATTCGAAACCGTGTTCCAGCGCTCGGACGGCGTGCGCGTGCCCGTGCTCGTGTTCGAGGCGCCCCTCGTCGACGCCAACGGCCGCCACACCGGCTGGATGAGTTCCATCCTCGACATCACGGACCGCAAGCGCGCCGAGGAACTCAACCGCCAGCAGCAGGAAAAGCTGGAGACGAGCGCACGCCTGGCGACGATGGGCGAGATCTCGTCGATGCTGGCGCACGAACTGAACCAGCCGCTGGCCGCGATTGCGAGCTACACGGCGGGCGCGCTGAACGTGCTCGCGCGCGCGGACGGCGACGACGGCGCGCCGGTGGATGCCGGCATGCTCAAGCGCGCGCTGGAACAGGCGAACACGCAGGCGCGCCGCGCCGGCCAGATCATCCGCAGCGTGCACGAATTCGTCAAGAAGCGCGAGCCGCGCCGCGAAACCGTCGCCATTCCCAACGTCGTCGACGGCATCCGCGCCCTCGTCGAACTGCAGGCGCGCCAGAGCTACGTCAGCCTCTCGGTCGACGTCCCGCCCGACCTGCCGCCCGTGCTGGCGGACCGCGTGCTGATCGAACAGGTGCTGCTGAACCTCACGCGCAACGCGATCGAGGCGATGCAGGCCATCGATCCGGAGCGGCGCGTCCTGCGCATCACCGCGCACACCGGCGAGCAGGGCGAGGTGGCCGTGTCCGTGATCGACAACGGCCACGGCATCGCGCCGGAAGTGGCCGAGCGCCTGTTCTCGCCGTTCTTTTCGACGAAGGCCGAGGGCATGGGCATGGGCCTGTCGATCTGCCGCACGGCCATCGAATTCCACGGCGGCACCTTGACCCACGCGGCCAATCCGGGCGGCGGCACCGTCTTCACGTTCACCCTGCAGCAGGCCCAGACGGCCCCCGTCGCCTGAACCGTGATTTACAATAGGCCAAAAGAATAGAACACCCGGGAGACACCATGCTGCACATCGTCGACGACGAAGACGTCATCCGCGACGCCCTCGAATGGCTGGCGCAGTCGCGCGGACTGCCGGCCCGCGGCTACGCGGGCGGCCAGGCGTTTCTCGACGCCCTGGGCGACCGCTTCGTGGCGGATGCCGCACATGGCGACTGCGTCCTGCTGGACGTGCGCATGCCGGGCATGAACGGCATCGCCGTGTTCGACCAGCTGGTGGCGCGCGGCCTGCTGGCGCGCCTGCCCGTGATCTTCCTGACCGGCCACGGCGACGTGCCGATGGCCGTCGACTCCCTCAAGCGCGGCGCCTTCGATTTCTTCGAAAAACCGTTCAACGACAACCAGCTGATGGACCGCGTCGAGGAAGCGCTGGCCGCGTCGCGCAAGGCCGCGTCCAGCGACGCCATCCGCGCCCGCCTGGCCACGCTGTCGGCGCGCGAACGGGAGGTGCTCGACCTCATCCTGGCCGGCAACATGAACAAGGTCGTCGCCGACAAGCTCGGCATCAGCATGCGTACGGTCGAAGTGCACCGTGCCCACATTTTCGACAAGATGCAGGTCAAGACGGCCGTCGAGCTGGCCGGGTTGTTGAAGTAACACCCGCGCACGGCTGGCCGCGCGTCCTGTGCCGCGCGGGGTTCGCTTGTAAAATCAACCTGAACATGGAGTGGTCGAACTCACCACGTCGAAAAATTCTTTAGGGAACGCAGATGAGCGAGAAGACGATAGCCGACAAAATGTTCTTGAGGACCGCGAAATCGATGCTGATCCTGAACGGGAACGTCCACCCCGGCATGGTGTCGCAGATGCCGGCCAACCTGATCAGGAACGACGCGGACAAGGTGGACGTCGTGCTGCTGTTCGCGATGAACCGCAAGGAACTCGAACAATTCTTCCCCATCGCCAAGGAACGGCTCGGCGACAAAGGCTCGCTGTGGGTCGCCTACCTGAAGCAGACCGCCTCCAAGGCCACCGACATCAACCGCGACTCGATCAATGCCTATGCCAAGGAAAACGGCATCACGGGCGTCGCCATGATCTCGATCGACGGCGACTGGTCGGCGCTGCGCATGAAGCGCATCGAACTCTGACGCTCACACCGCGGCGCCGTGGCGCGCCAGCGCCCACGCGACGTGCTCGCGCACCAGCGCCGACGGGTGGTCCGCGCGGGCGCGCAAGGCGGCGATGATGGCATCGGCGGCATCGGCGTCGCCGCCGGCATTGCCCAGGCCCACGGCCAGGTTGCGCAGCCACCGCTCGTGGCCGATGCGGCGGATCGGGCTGCCTTCCAGGCGGCGGTTGAATTCCTCCTCGCTCCAGCCGAACAGCTCCACCAGTCCCGCCGCGCCCAGGCCGTTGCGCTCGTCGAAATCCGGCAGGCTCGAGCGCTGCGCGAACTTGTTCCACGGGCAGACCAGCTGGCAATCGTCGCAGCCGTAGATGCGGTTGCCGATCAGCGGCCGCAAGTCTTCCGGGATCGCGCCCTTGAGCTCGATGGTCAGGTAGGAAATGCAGCGGCGCGCATCCAGCCGGCCCGGGCCGAGGATGGCGCTCGTCGGGCATGCGTCGATGCAGGCGCTGCACTGGCCGCAGTGGGCGCCACCGGGCGCGTCGACGGGCAGCGGCAGGTCGACGAGGATCTCGCCGATGAAGAACGTGGAGCCGGCCGTGCGGCTCAGCAGCAAGGTGTGCTTGCCGCGCCAGCCGAGGCCCGCCTTCTGCGCCAGCGGCAGCTCCATCACGGGCGCGGAATCCGTGAACACGCGGTAGCCGTACTCGCCGACGGCAGCCCGGATGCGCTCCGCGAGCTGCTGCAGGCGGTTGCGCAACACCTTGTGGTAGTCGCGGCCGCGCGCATAGATCGACACGACGGCCGCCTGCGGATCTTCCTGGCGCAGGCGTTCGCGCGCGCGCCAGTCGGCCGGGGTCGCCATCGGCAGGTAGTCCATGCGCGCGCTGATCACGCGCACCGTGCCCGGCACCAGCTCGGCCGGGCGGGCGCGCTTCATGCCGTGGCTTGCCATATAATCCATGTCGCCGTGATGGCCCGCGTCCAGCCAGGCCCGCAGGCCCGCTTCCTGGTCGGCGAGATCGATGTCGGCGATGCGCACGTCGGCAAAGCCCAGCTCCGCGCCCCATGCCTTGATGGCCTGGGCGAGTGCGGGGAGATCGGGCGTGGCGGGCGACTGGGTGGCGGACATGGCGGACCTACAAACCTCATATTTTATTCGATGCAGCAGCAAGTGAATGCCTATCTTCCCGACGAATCGGCCACGCAAGCGTTGGGCGCCGCCCTCGCGCGCGCGCTGCGCCCGGGCCTCGTCATGTATCTCCACGGCGACCTCGGCGCCGGCAAGACGGCGCTCACGCGCGCCCTGCTGCACGCGGCCGGCCACAAGGGCGCCGTCAAGAGCCCGACCTATACGCTGTCCGAGCCATACCGCATCGACCTGGACGGCCGGCCCGTCAACGTGATCCACTACGATCTGTACCGCATGTCCAGCCCGGAGGAATTCCTCGACGCGGGCTTCCGGGAAGATTTCGACGGAAACAACATTTGCATCGTGGAATGGCCGGAAAAAGGCGAGCCGGTGTTGCCGCCGCCCGACGTTAAAGTGTTGCTTAAGGTCAGCGGACGCGGGCGTGAGGTAGAATTGCAGGCGTTGTCCGACCTGGGCCTGCTATGCCTCGAACGCCTGCACTACCCCCCGACACCCTGATTCCCGGCTCCTTGACGCGACGTACGATCCTGAAGGCCGGCGGCACGCTGCTGCTGTCCGTCATCGCGCCACTGCCGGCATCCGCCGCCCAGATCCTCGCCGTGCGCGTATGGCCGGCCGACGACTACACCCGCGTCACGCTGGAAAACGACGGCGAACTCAAGACGACGCACTTCATGGTGCCGGACCCGCCGCGCCTCGTCGTCGACATCGAAGGCCTGGCGCTGAACGAGACGCTGAAAAGCCTCGTCGCGAAGATCGAATCGAACGACCCGTACATCAGGCAGGTGCGCGTGGGCCAAAACCGGCCGAACGTCGTGCGCCTCGTGTTCGACCTGAAGGAAGAGGTCAAGCCGCAAGTGTTTACGCTGGCGCCCGTCGCCGGCTACCACCACCGCCTGATCTTCGACCTGTACCCGGTCAAGGAAGTGGACCCGTTGGCCGCCATGATCGCCAAGGAAAACTGGACCACGGAGGCGGCTCCCGTCACCCCGACCCCGGCCGGGCAACCGGGCGCGCCGGCCGTCGAGCAGGCCGGCCCGGACGCCATCGCCAGGCTGGAAGCGGACGCGGCCCGCGCCGCGGCTTCCCCCGTGCAACCGCAGCCGGCGACGCCGCAGCCGGCGACGCCGCAGCCCGCCGCCCATACCAAGGTGACGCCGGGCCAGAAAGTGATGCGCATGGTGACCATCGCCCTCGACCCCGGCCACGGCGGCGAAGACCCGGGCGCCACGGGCGCGACGGGCGTGCACGAGAAAGACATCGTGCTGTCGGTGGCGAAGCGCCTGAAGGCCAAGCTGGAAGGCTTGCCGAACACGCGCGTGATGCTGACGCGCGACGCCGACTTCTTCGTCCCCCTCGGCCAGCGCGTGGAAAAGGCGCGCAAGGTGCAAGCCGACCTGTTCGTGTCGATCCACGCCGACGCGTTCGTCGAGCGGACGGCGCGCGGCTCGTCCGTCTTCGTGCTGTCGGAAAAAGGCGCCAGCTCGAGCGCGGCGCGCTGGCTCGCGAACGACCAGAACAAGGCCGACCTGATCGGCGGCGTGAATCTCGACAACCACGACCGGCAGCTCGCGAGCGTGCTGATCGACCTGTCGCAGACGGCCCAGATCAACGACAGCATGAAACTCGGCAAGGCCGTGCTGACGGAGATCGGCGGCATCAACCGCCTGCACCGCGGTGTCGTCGAACAGGCCGGCTTCGCCGTGCTCAAGGCGCCGGACATCCCGTCGATCCTCGTCGAGACGGCGTTCATCTCGAACCCGGAGGAAGAAGCGCGGCTCAAGGACGATGCTTACCAGAACGAACTGGCCGACGCGATCACGAAAGGCATCAAACGCTACTTCGCGTACAATCCGCCGCTGGCGAAGAGCCGCATGACTTAACGGACGCCCGCGGGCGTCCCCCTGAGGAGGATTCTCGTGAACGTAACGACCACTCAATTCGGGCAGCTGCCCGCACTGCAACTTCGCGCGCCGGACGGCGCCGAGGCGACCATCACTCTGTACGGCGCCCACCTCGTGTCGTGGAAGGCCGTGACCACGGCCGAGGCGCCGGGCCAGGAACGGCTGTTCCTCAGCAGCCTGTCGGCGCTGGACGGCCGCAAGGCGATCCGCGGCGGCGTCCCCGTCATCTTTCCCCAGTTCGCCGAACGCGGCAACGGCATGCGCCACGGCTTCGCGCGCGTGTCGACCTGGCGCGTCGTCGACCAGGGCGAAGCGGACGGCGCCGCGTTCGCCGTGCTGGCGCTGAACCAGGCCGACCTGGCCCCCGACGTGGCGGCCGCGTGGCCGTACGCCTTCGAGCTGGTGCTGCGGGTAGCGGTGCGCGGCGCGCAACTGGACATGGCGCTCGACGTGCGCAACACGGGCGCACAACCGCTTCCCTTCGCGGCCGCGCTCCACACCTACCACCTCGTCGACGACCTGGACGCCGTGCGCATCGACGGCGTGCAGACGGACACGCTCGCCATCACCGACAAGCTCGACCAGGTGTTCGAACGCATCGGCGGCACAATCACGTTCGACACGGGCGCGGACAAGGTGACGCTGGAGCAGACGGGCTTCAACGACGCCGTCGTGTGGAATCCGGGCGCGGCCGACGCGGCGGCGCTGCCCGACATGGAAGACGAGGAATACCGCCGCTTCGTCTGCATCGAACCGGCCCTGCTGGAACCGCAGCAACTGGAGCCGGGCGGCACCTGGCGCGGGACGTACCGGGCCGTGGTGCAAGCGGCATGACGACAAAACGCCGGCATTGCCGGCGTTTCAATTTGTAGCAAAAAAGAACGGCAACCTTCCCGGGCCGGCCTAGACTATAGTCAGGACAGCACACGGGGTGACGCGATGGACACCAACACAACCGGCCGGCTGAAACGCCTGGCACTCGCGCTAGCGGCGGGCGGCGCCTTGTCGGGCTGCGCCGTCTACGCGCCGCCTTACGGGGCCTACGACGGCCCCTACTATCCTTACGGCTATGGCCCGGCCTATGTCGGGCCGCCCGTTTCGCTCGACTTCAGCTACCACGATTACGAATACCGCGGCGGGCGCGGGCATGGGCGCGGATGGGGCCACCGCCGCGGCTGGCATTGACCATACGAGCGCTCAGTTCGACTCCTTGATCATGCGCCCCGCCGTCGGCTGCACCGGGCGCGCATTGAGCGGATACAGGCGCGAGAACAATGCCATCTGCGCCGGCGACGCCTGCATCGGCTGCTTGAACACCATCCACAGCACGCCTTCCGTGCACGGCGGTTCCGTCAGCGACCCCATGTAGGTGAAGTAGTCGCGGCGCTCCGGCAGCGCGTCGGACGGGTCGATCACGATCGACGGCGACACGACGTCATGTTTTTCCAGCGGCAAATTATCCCAAATGGTCTGCATGAGCCGGTGCGGCTGGCCGCGCTCGAGCAGCACGGCGATGATCGCGACCTTGCCCTCGACACTCCGGTGCACGAGGTGGATCACCATTTCCGTGCCCCTGCCGTTGATCTTTTCCTCGGACGGGCGATGGAAATGGAATTCCTGCAGCTCGTAGACCGTGTTGCCGACCGTAATAAAATTGCCGCTCCCCACCATCACCCTGATCGTGTGGCCGTCGTTGACTTCGCTGAACGACGACGGGTGATAGTCGAAACTGATCTGCTCCAGATTGACCTTGATGCCGTCGCGCAAGTCGATGGGCGACTGGCGGTTGCCGGTGCCGCATTTGGCCCAGTCGACATTGATCTTCGACCAGTTGGCCGGGCCCGTCTCGCCCTCGTACGACCACACGGTGCCGTGCTTGGGCGCGGCGGCGCGGGCCGCTGCCGCGGCGGCGGCGGCCTCTTCCTGGCGGCGCTTGGCCTCGGCCAGTTTGCGCGCGCGCGCGGCGGCCGCGGCGCGGGCCTGCTGGCGCTCGCGCAGGGCGGCCAGGCGCTGGGCGATCTTGGCCGACAATGCGACCTCGGCATCTTCCTCGCTGGCTTCCGGGGCGGCGGCCGGGGCGGCCGCCGGTTCGGCCTTCCGGACGACCGGCTCGGGTTTCTTGGCCGCGGGCGCCAAAGGCACCATGGCCGATGCCGGTCTGGAGACGGAAGCCGCCAATTTGGCTGCCGCGGCGGCCTCGGGATCGTTCGCGGCGCCGGCGCTCAAGGCGACGCAGCTGCACACGAACAAGGCGATCAGGTTACGCATGGGAATCCAGTACTGTTGCTCTCCCCTGCCTTATCGGCGTGACCGACAGTAAACTTGAGGCTAGGGAACAATTCCATGCGTCAAGACCCGTAAACGCACAGCGCGCCGTCCTGCGGCGCGCTGCGAATGCGGCAATCCGTCCGCTCAACGGCTCATCATGCGCCGGCCCACCTTGTACAGGCCGCCCAGCGCCAGCGGCACGACGGCTGCCCCGACACCGACCAGCACGATCACCGTCAGGTGGTCGCGGACCACGGGGATATTGCCGAAGAAGTAACCGCCGGTCACCAGGGTGACGACCCATGCCGCGGCGCCGGTGACGTTGTACATCTGGAAGCGCGCATGGGTCATGTCCGAGACGCCCGCGACGAACGGCGCGAACGTGCGCACGACGGGCACGAAACGGGCGAGGATGATAGTCTTGCCGCCGTGGTGTTCGAAGAATTCGTGGGTGCGCCGCAACGCGTCCTTGTTCAGCCAGCGGTAGTCGTGCGTGAAGACGCGGTGCCCGATCGCCCCGCCGATGTAATAGTTGAGGGTATTGCCCGTCACCGCCGCCACGATCAACAAGGTCGTCAGCACCGCATAACTCATCTCGCCGGTGGCGCAGAAGGCGCCTGCGATGAACAGGAGCGTGTCACCAGGAAAGAAGAACAGAACCACGAGACCGGTTTCGCAGAATACGATGGCGAACAGCACGGCATAGACATAAACCCCGTATTGCGCCAGCAGTGTGCCCAGGGTTTTGTCGACATGAAGAATCATGCCGATGAGTTGCATCAGATCCATAATTTTCCTAAACGGTAGCGCCGAATCATACCATCAGTCCGCCCTCGGAAATCGGTCCCAGGTCATGCCGGCGGCGATTTTTTCTCGATTGGTAAATGGTTTCATTTTCATTATTTCCCATATTACAATCGTCGTCACACCCACAATGACCAGGCCGCCACAAGCGGCCAAGGAGACGACGTGAAGCCCTACTGCACCCACCGGCGCACGAGCCTCGTTGCCGCCTGCGCGCTGCTCGCGGCCGGTGCCGCCGCTGCTCGCGAATTGCCGCCCAAGCCCAGCGTCGCCGACATCGTCAAGGCGTCGAAACCGTCCGACTGGCGCCCCCTCGAACCGGACAACACGCTGTACATGGAGTTACCGTCCGGACGCGTCGTCATCGAACTGGCCCCTACTTTCGCGCCGAACCACGTCAGGAACATCAAGGCTCTCGTGCGCGCCCATTATTTCGACGGCCTGGCCGTCGTGCGCGTGCAGGACAACTGGGTCGTGCAATGGGGCGACCCGAACGAGGACAACGACAAGGCCAGGCCCGTCACGGGCGCGCAGAAGACGCTGAAGGCCGAATTCACGGTGCCCATCAAGAATGACACGCACTTCACGCGCCAGCCGGATGTCGACGGCTACGCGCGGGAGGTCGGCCACTCGAACGGCTTTCCCGTCGGACGCGATCCCAGGACGGGCGAGACGTGGCTGGCGCATTGCTACGGCATGGTCGGCGTGGGCCGCGACATCGATGCCGACAGCGGCGGCGGGACGTCGCTGTACGCCGTGATCGGCCCGGCCCGCCACCTCGACCGCAACATCACGGTGGTCGGCCGCGTGATTTCCGGCATGCCGCAACTAGCCGCCCTGCCGCGCGGCCCGGCGCCGATGGGCTTCTACGACAAGCCGGAGATGAACGTGCCGATCGCATCGATCAAAGTGGCGGCCGACGTCCCGCCGGACCAGCGCAGCCACTTCGAAGTCATGCGCACGGACGGCGCCACCTACCGGGCCGTCCTCGACGCCCAGCGCAACCGCGGCGGCCCGTGGACCAAGGTGGCGGCCGGCCACCTCGACCTGTGCGCCGCGCCAATTCCCGTACGGGAACAATAAATTCGGGGTCAGAGCACTTTTTTCCTTAAATTTGGGGTCAGAGCACTTTTTCAGGAAATTGCACAGACAGGGAATACGCCGATCAACGATGGCGTTGTAGCGCGCAAATCGCCAACGAACCGGTGGCGGGCGGCGTCATCCGCCATCGCGGGAAATTGCTCAAAAATGTGCTCTGACCCCGAATTTCTCGAAATTTGTGCTCTGACCCCGAATGTGCGCTCGTTTCGTGACGCGGGTGCCGGGCTATAATCGGGGGATGAACGCCCCGGCCCCCACCCACCGTCCCATCCAGCAGCTTCCCGACCAGCTCATCTCGCAGATCGCCGCCGGCGAGGTCGTCGAGCGGCCGTCGGCCGTGGTGAAGGAGCTGCTGGAAAACGCGCTCGACGCGGGCGCCACGCAGGTCACGATCCGGCTCGAGGAAGGCGGCGTCAAGCGCATCGCCATCACCGACAACGGCCGCGGCATCCCGCCCGAGGAGTTGCCGCTCGCGCTGGCGCGCCACGCGACGTCGAAGATCGCGTCGCTGACCGACCTCGAGAACGTGAACACGCTCGGCTTCCGCGGCGAAGCGCTGGCGTCGATCGCGTCCGTCGCGGCCGTGTGCATCACGTCGCGCACGCCGGGCGCGCCGCACGCGTGGGAAATCGTCGGCTCGCACCAGGGCACCGTGGCGCCGTCGTCCGGCCAGTTCGGCACGACGATCGACGTGCAGGACCTGTATTTCAACACGCCGGCACGCCGCAAATTCCTGAAATCGGAGCAGACCGAATACGGCCACTGCGCCGAGGTCGTGCGCCGCATCGCGCTGGCGCGGCCGGACGTGTCGTTCAGCCTGACGCACAACGGCCGCACGATCGACCACTGGAACACGAGCGAGGCGGCCAAGCGCAGCGCGCAGATCCTCGGCGGCGACTTCGCCGAAGCGCGGCTGCATCTCATTGAGACCGCCGGCCCGCTGCGCCTGCACGGCTACGTCGGCCTGCCGACGGCATCGAAGGCGCGCGCCGACAGCCAGTATTTCTACGTCAACGGCCGCTTCGTGCGCGACAAGCTGCTCGTCCACGCGGTCAAGGCCGCGTACGAGGACGTGCTGCACGGCGACCGCTTTCCGTCGTACGTGCTGGCGCTCGAACTCGACCCGGCGATGGTCGACGTGAACGTGCACCCGTCGAAGATCGAAGTGCGCTTCCGCGACAGTCGCGCCGTCCACCAGTTCGTGTTCCACGCCGTGCAGCGCGCGCTGGCCCAGACGTCGGCGACGGCGCACGGCAACGCGCCCGCGCCCGTGAGCGCGTCCGACATCACGCCGTCGTCCACCTCGCTGGGCGACACGCCAGTCTGGCGCCGCCCGCACGAGCAGACGTCGTTCGGATCGCAACTGGCGTCGCCCGCCTGGACGTCCGGCGCCGGCACGGGCGGCGGAGGCGGTGGCGGCGCGCGCGCCTCGTCGACGTTCTCGCCGTCGCCGTTCGCGCCCGGCAGCCGCTGGGATGCACCGACGGGTGGCGGCGTCCCGCAGCGCACGGACAGCTACGGCGCGCTGTTCACGGGCGCACCGAAAACGGCGGCGCCGCCCGGCGTGGAGGAAGCCCCGCTGCCGGAAACGACGAAGCCGGCGTCCGACGACGACTTCCCGCTCGGCTTCGCGCTGGCCCAGCTGCACGGCATCTACGTGCTGGCGCAGAACCGCAAAGGGCTGGTCCTCGTCGACATGCACGCGGCGCACGAACGCATCCTGTACGAGCAACTGAAGAACGCGCTCGACGCCCAGGCCGGCGGCGAGCAGATGCAGGTCCAGCAGATGCTGATCCCCGTGACCTTCTTCGCCGACGCCGTCGAAGTGGGCACCGCGCAGGAAGAACAGGAAACGCTCAAGGCCCTCGGCTTCGACATCGCCGCGGTGTCGCCGACGACGCTCGCCGTGCGCGCCGTGCCCACGCTGCTGAAGAACGCCGACGCGCAGACGCTCGCGCGCGACGTGCTGCGCGACGTGCGCGAATACGGCGGCTCGCGCGTGCTGATCGAGCGCCGCAACGAACTGCTCGGCACCCTCGCCTGCCACACGGCCGTGCGCGCGAACCGCATCCTCACGCAGCCCGAGATGAACGCCCTGCTGCGCCAGATGGAAGCGACGGAACGCGCGGACCAGTGCAACCATGGCCGCCCGACCTGGGTCCAATTGGAAATCGCCGCCCTCGACAAGCTGTTCCTGCGCGGCCAGTAAGAACCACATGACTTCGTACCGCAAACCGCTGGCCGTGGCCATCATGGGCCCGACCGCGTCCGGCAAGACGGCGGCGGCGCTCGCCATCGCGCAAGAACTTCCCGTCGAGATCATCTCGGTCGATTCCGCCCTCGTCTACCGCGGCATGGACATCGGCACCGCCAAGCCCAGCGCCGAGGAGCTGGCGAGCGCGCCGCATCACCTGATCGACATCATCGACCCGCTCGACGCCTATTCCGTCGCCCAGTTCCGCGCCGACGCGATCCGGCTCGTGGCCGAGATCCAGGCGCGCGGCCGGCTGCCGCTGCTCGTCGGCGGCACGATGATGTATTTCAAGGGCCTGAACGACGGCCTGGACGACCTGCCCACGGCCGACGCCGGCGTGCGCGCGCGCATCGACGTGGAAGCGGCGCGCATCGGCTGGCCCGGCATGCACGCGAAGCTGCGCGGCGTCGACCCGGTCACGGCCGAGCGCCTGGCGCCGAACGACGCCCAGCGCATCAACCGCGCGCTGGAGATTTTCGAACTGGCGGGCAAGCCGATGTCCGCGCTGCTCGCGCGCCGCGACAAGCCGGAACTGCCGTTCGACCTCGTGCCGTTCGCGCTGGAGCCGAGCGACCGCGCCGTGCTGCACGACCGTATCGCGCTGCGCTTCGACCAGATGCTGGGCCGGCGCGACGACGCGGGCATCGTGGCCGAGGTCGCGGGCCTGCGCGCGCGCGGCGACCTGCATCCGAACCTGCCCTCGATGCGCTGCGTGGGCTACCGCCAGGCGTGGGAATACCTCGACGGCAGCATCGACCGCACCCGGCTGCGCGAGACGGGCATCGTCGCCACGCGCCAGCTGGCCAAGCGCCAGCTGACGTGGCTGCGTTCGATGCCGGAGCGGATCGTGATCGATTGCCTCGGGCCGGACCCGGCGCGGCGCATGCTCGACCATCTGGCCGCGTTGCGGACGTGACACGATTGGCGTGACGCTGGACACGGCGATCCGGAGCGGGTAGCCTTGACAGTCCCGGGGGCGGACGGCATAATGCACCCCGTTCTGGTGATATAGCTCAGTTGGTTAGAGCATAGCATTCATAATGCTAGGGTCGGTGGTTCAAGTCCACCTATCACCACCACAGAATTCAAGCGAAATGGCTTGGCATACAAGGCCGAGCCATTTTGTTTTAGTGAGAGTTGCAAGGTTTTACCGGTGATATAGCTCAGTTGGTTAGAGCATAGCATTCATAATGCTAGGGTCGGTGGTTCAAGTCCACCTATCACCACCAATTCGAAAGCCGCCGGTTCGCGAGAGCCGGCGGCTTTTTCATTGCCGGACGAGGCGGAACCTATCCGGATCGGCAGTACTTGCAGGCAAGCCAACTCGCACACGACCTGCCGGGGGGGGCCGTTCATCGTGGCGCTGCTGAAATAATTCACTCGCCGCCGACGTCGGCGTCTTCGCCGAGGGCGAACTCGCCGCGCGCGAACGCCGCCAGCACGGCCCGGGCCTGCTGCAGGTGGTCTTCGGGGACGAGGATGCGCACGCCGCCGAGCGCGGGCGCCAGCAGCAGGTCCGTCTGCACGAGGTGCGCGTCGGCCAGCACGGCCGGGATGCCGGAGGCGGCGAGGCAGCCCTGCACGAGGCTCGCTTCCAGCGGGATCAGGTAGCGCGCCACCTCGACCAGGTCGCGGCCCGGCAGGCGCGCCTCTTCCGGCGTGCCGGCCAGCGCGGCGTTCAGCATGTCGCTCGATAGATGCATGACGATCCTCCGTGTTACGTCAGCCAGCCCGGCAGGGCGGACAGCAGGTACAGCACGACGCCGATCAAGCCCCCCACGATGGTGCCGTTGATGCGGATGTATTGCAAGTCCTTGCCGATGTTGATCTCGACCTGGTGCGACATCTCGCCGCTGTCCCAGTGCTTCACCGTATCGGCGATGTGGCGCGTCAGGAAGCCCGCGAAGTCGGGCGCCGCGCCGCGCACGGCCAGTTCCAGGTTCTCATTCAGCGCGGCGCGCAGCACCGGGTCCTCGGCCAAGGTGCGGCCGATCCAGCCGCCGGTGGCGACGATCCGCCGCCGCAACTGTGAATCGGCCTGGTGCAGGTCGGCCTTGATCCAGCCTTTCAGGTCGCCCCACAACGAACCGATGTAGCCGTTCACGGTGGCGTCGCCGACCAGGTAGCGCTTGATGTCTTCGCCCTTCTCGATGAAGGCGGGATCGCTCTTGAGCCGTTCGATGAAGTCGTGCGTGAAGACGTCGAAGCGGCGGCGCAGCGGGTGGTCCGGGTCGTCGCTCACGCGCTTGAGGATGCCGGCCGCGAGCCGCACGGCGACGTCCGCCCCCTTGCGGCCGATGAGTTCCGACGGCAGCATCTTTTCCATGAACGCGTATTCTTCGCGCAGCCAGTCGACGATGCCCTGCGCGATGACATCCTGCGTCTGCGGGTTCGCGAGCAGGTGCGCCAACTGATCGATGCCCTCATCGAGGATCTGCTGGTGGCGGCCGTCGCGCGTCAGGCTTTCCAGGATCGTGCCCGCCGTCTGCGACAGGTCGACGCCGGCGATCATGCCGTGCACGGCGCGCCGCACGAAGTTCTGCACGGCCGCGTCCTCGATGACGTCGAGCGCGAAGCCGGCGACGCGCACCAGGGTATCGCCCAGGCGTTCCGTGTTTTCCGGCGCCGTCAGCCAGTCGGCCACCTTCTGCGCCGGGTCGTGGCGCTGGATCAGGCGCACGATGGAATCCGTGTCGAGGAATTTGTCGCGCACGAACGCGGCGAGATTGTCCGCGATGCGCTCCTTGTTGGCGGGGATGATCTCCGTGTGGCGCGACACGAGCGGGATCGGGACGCGCCGGAACAGCGCGACGACGGCGAACCAGTCGGCCAGCGCGCCGACCATCGCGGCCTCGGCAAAGGCCTTCAGCAGGCCGATCCACCAGCCGCCGGGCCAGCGGGCCGACAGCAGCAGCGCGACGACGAACAGCACGGCGGCGCCGACGAAAAAGCCCAGCGCCAGCCGCTTCGACTGGCGCAGTTCGCGTTCCTTGGCTGACGAAACAGGCATGGTGTCCATGCCGCCATCGTAGCCCAGCCTAGACGATATTGTCGCGCCGCAGCGTGGCGATGGCGTCCCGCGGCCAGCCCCAGTCGGCCAGGATGGCCGCGCCGTCCTGCCCCGGCGCCGCCACCGGCCGGGCCGCGCCCGGCGTGCGCGAGAAGCGCGGCGCCGGCGCCGGCTGGGTCACGCCGTCGACGTCGACGAAGGTGGCGCGCGCCGCGTTGTGCGGATGGCGCGGCGCCTCGTCCATGTCGAGCACGGGCGCGAAGCATGCGTCCGTCCCCTCCAGCAGCGCGCACCAGGCGTCGCGCGTGCGCGTGGCGAACAGCGCCGCGAACTTGTCCTTCAGTGCCGGCCAGTCGTCCCGGTCCCATTGCCGCGCGAACGCCGGGTCCGACGCCCCCGTCAGCGCCAGCAGTTGCGCGTAGAACTGCGGTTCGATGGCGCCCACGGCGATGAACCGTCCGTCCGCGCAGGCATACGTGGCGTAGAACGGCGCACCGCCGTCGAGCAGGTTGGCGCCGCGCGCGGCGGACCACGAACCTTGCGCGCGCAGGCCGGCCATCATCGCGCCCAGCAGCGCCGCGCCGTCCGTCATCGCCGCGTCGACGACTTGCCCGCGGCCGGACGTGCGCGCTTCCAGCATGGCGCACACGACGCCGAACGCCAGCATCATGCCGCCGCCGCCGAAGTCGCCGACGAGGTTCAGCGGCGGCGGCGGCGGACGGTCGGCGTCGCCCATCGCATGCAACATGCCGGTCAGCGCCACGTAGTTCAGGTCGTGCCCGGCCGCCTGCGCCAGCGGGCCGCTCTGGCCCCAGCCGGTGACGCGGCCGACCACCAGTTTCGGATTGCGCTCGAAGCAGGCGTCGGGGCCGAGGCCGAGGCGCTCCATCACGCCGGGCCGGAAGCCTTCGACGAGCGCGTCGGCCTTGGCGACGAGGTCGAGCAGCACCTGGCGCGCACGTGGGTCTTTCAGATCGAGCGCCAGCGTGCGGCGGCCGCGCGCCATCACGTCGTATTTGGTGCCCAGCACCGGGTAGGGATTCGGCATGGACGGATCGGCCTTGCGGTCGATCCGGATCACCTCGGCCCCCATATCGGCCAGCATCATCGCGGCGAACGGGCACGGGCCGATGCCGGCCATCTCGATCACGCGCAGCCCCTTCAAAGGTCCGCTGGTCATCACAGCGACCGGGCGATGATTTCTTTCATGATCTCGTTCGCCCCGCCGTAGATGCGCTGCACGCGCGCATCCAGGTACATCTGCGTGATGGGGTATTCGAGCATGTAGCCGTAGCCGCCGAACAGTTGCAGGCAGCGGTCGACGATCTTGCACTGCAAGTCCGTGATCCAGTACTTGGCCATCGACGCCCGCACCGTGTCCATGCGGCCGGCGACGAGGTCTTCGATGCAGCGGTCGATGAACACGCGCGCCACCGTCGCCTCGGTCTTGCACTCGGCCAGCACGAAGCGCGTGTTCTGCATGTCGATGAGGGCCTGGCCGAACGCGCGGCGCTCGCGCGCGTGCGCGACCGTGAGCGCCAGCGCGCGCTCGATGCAGGCGACGCCCGCCACGCCGACGATCGTGCGCTCGTACGGCAGCTCCGTCATCAGCTGGGCGAAGCCGCGGCCTTCGTCGCTTCCCAGCACGTTCTGCAGCGGGACGATGGCATCGTCGAAGAACAGTTCGCACGTGTCCTGCCCCTTCTGCCCCATCTTCTCGAGGATGCGGCCGACGCGGAAGCCCGGGTTGTTCGCCGTCTCCAGCAGCATCAGCGAGACGCCCTTGGCGCCCGCGGCCGGATCGGTCTTGGCGACGACGAGGATCAGGTCGGCCAGGTAGCCGTTCGAGATGAAGGTCTTGGAACCGTTCAGGCGGTAGCCCAGGTCCGTGCGCGCGGCCGTCGTGCGGATGCCCTTGAGGTCCGAGCCGGCGTCCGGCTCGGACATCGCGATGGCCGCGATCATCTCGCCGCTGGCCAGGCGCGGCAGGTATTTGACCTTCTGCTCTTCCGTGCCGTGGTTCAGCAAGTAATGCGCGACGATCGCGTGCACGTGCAGGCCGAACGCCGTGTCGCCGGCCAGCGCCAGCTCCTCGAACACGACGGCCTGGTGGGCGAAGGTGCCGCCCGAGCCGCCAACATCGTCGGGGACGTCGGCGAGCAGCAGGCCGAGCTCTCCGGCCTTGCGCCACAGCGCGCGGTCGACGTGCTGCTGTTCGCGCCAGCGCTGCTGGTGCGGCACGACCTCCGCGGCGACGAAACGGCGCACGGCGTCGCGGAAGGTGTCCAGTTCGGGCGTCATCCAGGGCGAGGTCATGGCCGCCTCCTCACACTTGGTAGAGCGTGACGACGCAGGCGCCGCCCAGCCCCAGGTTGTGCTGCAGCGCCGTGCGCGCGCCGTCGACCTGGCGCGCGCCGGCGCTGCCGCGCAGCTGGTGCGTCAGCTCGAAGCATTGGGCGAGACCCGTCGCGCCGAGCGGGTGACCCTTCGACAGCAGGCCGCCGGACGGATTCGTGACGACCTTGCCGCCATACGTGTTGTCGCCGTCGCGGATGAACTTGTCGGCGCCGCCTTCCGGGCACAGGCCCAGCGCCTCGTAGGTGATCAACTCGTTGTGCGCGAAGCAGTCGTGCAGTTCGACGACGTCCAGGTCGTCCGGCCCGATGCCGGCGTGCTCGTAGACCTGGCGTGCCGCGTCCCGGCTCATGTCGTAGCCGACGAGGCGCATCATGTCGTTCGAGTCGAACGTACTCGGACGGTCCGTCGTCATCGCCTGCGCGGCGATGTGGACGTCGGCACGCAGGCCGTGCTTCTTCGCGAACGCCTCGGACACCAGCACGGCGGCGGCCGCGCCGCAGGTGGGCGGACAGGCCATCAGCCGGGTCATCACGCCGGGCCAGATCGCGGGCGCGTCCAGCACGTCCTGGCTGCTCACCTCCTTGCGGAACAGCGCCAGCGGATTGTTCACCGCATGGCGGCTGGCCTTGGCGCGGATGCGCGCGAACGCCTCCAGCGGCGTGCCGTATTTTTCCATGTGCGCGAGCCCGGCGCCGCCGAAATAGCGCAGCGCCAGCGGGATCTCGGGTTTGCCGACGAGGCGGTCGGTGACGGCGTCGAAATCGTCGAATGGCGCCGGCCGGTCCGTGAACACGGACGCCAGCGCGCCGGGGCTCATCTGCTCGAAGCCCAGCACGAGCACGCAGTCGGCCGCTCCGCCCTGCACGGCCTGGCGCGCGAGATAGAGCGCGGTGGAGCCGGTGGAGCAGTTGTTGTTGACGTTGACGATGGGGATCCCGGTCATGCCGACGCCGTACAACGCTTTCTGGCCGCAGGTGGAATCGCCGTACACGTAGCCGCAATAGGCCTGTTCGACCTCAATCCAGGCGATGTCGGCATCGTCCAGCGCGGCGCGCGCGGCCTGGGCGCCCATCTCGTGATACGGGGCGCTCGCCCCCGGCTTGGCGAACGGGATCATCCCGACACCCGTCACATACACTTTGCGGCTCATCGTCGTCTCCTTGCGTTGTGCCCTGCCATGGATTAGGTCGACCGACCTAGTCAAGCGATTATAGGTCAGTCGACCTGTTTTTCAAAGCATGCCGTGCGATAATCCAGGGCATGAAACAAATGCTCGACCAGACCCTGCGCAACAAGTCCTCCGTCACGACCGAAAAAGGCTGGGAGCGCGTGCACGCGATCCTGCAGGCCGCGCGCCGGCTGCTGGCGACGGACGGTTATGCCGGGCTGTCGATGCGCAAGGTGGCGGCCGAGGCGGGCATGACGCTGTCGAACGTCCAGCATTATTACCCCAGCCGCGAAGGGCTGCTGGAAGCCGTCCTGCTGACGACGATGGACGAGTTCCAGGCCAAGATGGACCGCATCTCGGCCGAGATGAGCGACCGCCCGCGCCTGGACCAGTTCCTGTCGACGTCCGACATGTTCCTGGAAGAGATCACCGATCCCGTCACGCACGCGCTGTTCTTCGAGATCTGGGCGCTGGCCTCGCGCAACGCCTTCGCCTCCAGCCTGATGGACCGCATGCTGGGGCGCGAACGCAAGACCGTCTACAACCTGATCCGCGGGCTGAATCCGGCCATCTCGGACGAGGAGTACATGCAGCGGGCGATCCTGATGGTGGCGCAGATCGAGGGCCTGATGCTGTTCCGCCTGGACCGCGAATCGCGCCGCGAGCAATTCCTGGCGGTGCGGGCGGCGGTGCGCAAGGCATTGCTGAACCTGGCCACCGTGCCGTAACGGCCGCGCGCCATTTGCCGTGTCGCTTATACTGGCCCGATGTAGGGTGGGCGGCCCTCCGCCCTCGCGAACGCTTGCGTCATGGCGACACGCAGGTGGGCACGCTTGGTTCGATTGATGCCCCCGGCATCAATCGCCCCCGACATCAATCGCCCACCCTACCCTGGTTCAAGACGAAGGAGCCGCGATGCAGCACGACATCAGCCTCATCACCACCATCGCCGCCGCCCTCGGTCTCGGCCTCGTGTTCGGCATGCTCGCCGTGCGCCTGCGCCTGCCGGCCCTGGTCGGCTACCTGGCCGCCGGCGTCGTCATCGGCCCCGCCACGCCCGGCTTCGTCGCCGACGTGCATCTGGCGTCGCAGCTGGCCGAGATCGGGGTGATGCTGCTGATGTTCGGCGTCGGGCTCCACTTCTCGCTGGACGACTTGCTCGAAGTGAAAGGCATCGCCCTGCCCGGCGCCGTACTGCAGATCGCGGTGGCGACCCTGCTCGGCATGGGCCTCACGCATCTGTGGGGCTGGGACCTCGGGGCCGGCCTCGTGTTCGGCCTCGCGCTGTCCGTCGCGAGCACGGTGGTGCTGCTGCGCGCGCTGGAAGACCGCGGCCAGCTCGACTCCCTCAATGGGCGCATCGCCGTCGGCTGGCTCGTCGTGGAAGACCTCGTGACGGTGCTCGTGCTCGTGCTGCTGCCGGCACTCGCGGGGCCGCTGGGCGGCAAGGGCGAAGGCGGCGGCTCGTTGTGGCCGTCGCTCGGGAAAACGCTGCTGCAGGTCGGCGCCTTCATCGCCTTCATGCTGCTCGTGGGCCGCAAGCTCTTCCCGTGGTTTCTGTGGCGCGTGGCGAAGACCGGCTCGCGCGAACTGTTCACGCTGGCCGTGATCGCGGCGGCGGTGGGCATCGCCTACGGCTCGTCGCACCTGTTCGGCGTATCGTTCGCGCTGGGCGCCTTCTTCGCCGGCATGGTGCTGCGCGAGTCGGAGCTGAGCCATCGCGCGGCGCAGGAGACACTGCCGCTGCGCGACGCATTCTCCGTGCTGTTCTTCGTCTCCGTCGGCATGCTGTTCGATCCGCGCGTGCTGGTCGAGAGCCCGCTGCAAGTGCTCGGCGTCGTCGCCATCATCCTCGTCGGCAAATCGCTGGCCGGGTTTCTCCTCGTGCTGGCGCTGCGCTATCCGGTCAATACGGCGATCACGGTGTCCGCGAGCCTCGCGCAGATCGGCGAGTTCTCGTTCATCCTGGCGGCCCTCGGCATCTCGCTCGGCCTGCTGCCGGAGATGGGCCAGAACCTGATCCTCGCCGGCGCCATCGTCTCGATCGCCGTGAACCCGCTGATGTTCAAGCTGGTCGGCCCGCTGCAAAATCGGGTGCTGTCGGCATCCGAACGCGCCCGCAACATGGCGCGCTCGCCGGACCCGCTGGCCGAGCTGCCGACGACGGTCACGCACGAGCGCCTGACGGGCCAGGTCGTGCTGGTCGGCTACGGCCGCGTGGGCAAGCGCATTGCGCAGGCACTGGACAGCCAGGGCGTCCACTATGTGGTGGCGGAGCAGAACCGCGACATCGTCGACCACCTGCGCCGGCGCGACCAGCCGGCCGTGGCGGGCAATGCGGCCGAACCGGCCGTGCTGATCCAGGCCCACATCGCGCGCCGCCATGCTCGTGATCGCGACGCCGGACACCTTCCACGTGCGCGCCATGGTCGACACCGCGAAGACCCTGAATCCCGCCATCCGCTGCGTCGTGCGCACGCACAACGAGGAAGATGCGCGCCTGCTGCGCGCAGAGACGGGCGGCACGGTCCTCGTGGGCGAGCACGAACTGGCGCGCAGCATGGCGCGCCACGTGCTGGACGGGCTAGCGCTCGCGCAGGCGCACTGATTCCAGCGCGACGACGACGACGGCGCAGACCATCGTGCCCCTCTCCATGAAGCCCGCGGCCAGCAGCGCGACGGTGAGACCCGCGCAGCGCCGGACGCAATGGCCGCCCAGGCGCGCGCCCAGCAGCAGCGCCTTGGCGCAAGCGGACGGACCGGTCACGGCGGGCAGCGGATGCGCAGCCCGCCTGCGCCACGCTGCGACATGCCAGACGGCGCCCGCCACGCCGGCCGCCGCCGCCATCACGGGCATGATCCGCGCCAGCGCGGGCATGGCCAGCAGCGTTTGCGCGACGGCCGCGCCGGCCGCGAACAAAGGCAGGCCGGACGCCGCCCAGGCCGCGGCCCAGGCCAACGCGGCCGCCGCCGTGAGCAGCGACGCCCGCCGGCGCCCCGTCCCGGCCAGCGCGGCCCGATAGCGCCGCAACGGCGGCACGGCAAGCGGCAGCATCATCGGCACCATCATCGCGGCCCACATCCCGACGAAGCCGGCGGCGGCACCGAACCACGACTGGCCGCACATCGGCAGCCAGACCGCCGACATACTCCACCCGCCGGGCATCGGGATGCGGCCCATCACCGCACCGGATACTCGTCGTGCCGCCGCCACCAGATGCCGTTCTCGTTGCGGCCCAGGGGTGCGCGGTCCAACCACTGGTACATGCTCCACAGCGCATCGAGGCCGCGCGAGTAGGTCGAATACGTGTGATAAACGACGCCGTCCTCCAGCACGAATGCGCTCATGCCCGGCCGGTCGCGGATATAGGTGGCCAGGTCGGTGCCGGTCGCCGCGGCCTGCAGCTGCGCCGGGCTGGCGCTGTCCTGCATCGTCCAGTCCGTCCTGGCGGGCGACTGCATCGGCGGCTCGCGGCGGTAGTTGTATTCGATGCCGCCTTCGCGCTGTTGCGTCTCGTCGAACCAGACGTTGAAGTCGGCATTGAAATCCGCGCCGGGTTCCGGGTGCGACGTCGCCCACGGGAACGTCCATCCCATGCGCTCCTTGTATGCGCGCAGCCTGGCTTGCGGCGCGCGCGACACGGCCGTAAGCATCACGTCGTGGTTGGCCAGGTGCGTGGCGATGCCGTTGAAGCCGTCGGCGATCGCCGAGCAGGACGGACAGCCCGCCGTGTAGTCGGTGCCGAACATGAAGTGGTAGACAAGCAGTTGCGAACGGCCCTGGAACAGGTCGGCCAGCGCCGCGCGGCCGGCCTCGGTATCGAACCGGTAGTCCTTGTCGATGCGGACCCAGGGCAAGGCCTGCCGCTGGCGCGCCAGCGCGTCGCTGCGGTGCGTGAGTTCGCGTTCCGCCTCCCACAGCGCGAGCCGCGCGGCCAGCCATTCGTCCCGGGTTCCCGTCTGATGCGTAGTCATCGTCTTTCCTTTCAGGTGGTTGAAGGTGCGGTGCTATAGTAGGGACGGCACGGCACACGACGGGAGTGACAAGTTTGGCGCGATTCCGATGGACTCGATGATCACGGCAGCCGCCCTGTCGCTGGCGCATGGCGACCCGCTCGGCGCGCTGGACCGCGTCGCCCTGCGTGACGACGCGCCCGCGCTGGCATTGCGCGGCATCGCGATGGCGCAGCTGGGCGACTTGCCGCGCGCGCGCGTGCTCGTGCGCCGCGCGGCACGGGCCTTCGGTGCCAGGCACGCCGTCGCGCGCGCGCGCTGCCTGCTCGCCGAGGCCGAAATCGCATTGGCCGCGCGCGACCTCGACGCCTGCGCGGCGCCGCTCGCCGACGCGCACCGCACGCTGGACGCGCACGGCGACCACGCCAATGCGGCGCACGCCCGCTACCTGGAAGTCCGCCGCCTGCTGCTGATGGGCCGCCTCGACGATGCCGAACGGCGCCTGGCCGCGCTGGACCCGGCCGGCATGCCGCGCGCCCTGCGCGCCGCGCACGAGTTGACCGCGGCCGGTATCGCGATGCGCCGCATGCGCGCGCAGGCGGCGCGCGCGGCGCTCGTCCGCGCGGATGCCCACGCGCGCGCCGCCGGCATCGCCGCGCTGGGCGCCGAAATCGAATCGGCGGCGCGCCTGCTCGACGCCCCGGCGGCGCGACTCGTCACGCCGGACGGCCCGCGCGACGTGCTGCTCGACGAGGTCGAGCGGCTGATGACCTCCACCGCACTGGTCGTCAATGGCTGCCTGCATACCGTGCACCACCTCGCCACGGAGATCCCGCTGGCCCGGCGGCCGGTCCTGTTCGCACTGCTGCGCACCCTGGCCGAGGCCTGGCCGCAGGACGCGCCGCGCGACGCGCTGATCCTGGCCGCCTTCCGCATCCGCCATCCCGACGAGACGCACCGCGCCCGCCTGCGCGTCGAGATGGGCCGTTTGCGCACTGTGCTGCGCGGCGTCGCCGCCGTACGCGCCACGGCGCGCGGCTTCCAGTTGATCCCGCGCGACGGCCACGACGTCGCCGTGCTCGCCCGCCCCGTCGACGACGACCACGCGTCCGTGCTGGCCCTGCTGGCGGACGGCGAGACGTGGTCCAGCTCCGCGCTCGCGCTGGCGCTGGGCACCAGCCAGCGCACCATCCAGCGTTCCCTGGAAGCGCTGGCGGCCGCCGGCAAGATCGAGGCGTTCGGCCAGGGCCGTGCGCGCCGCTGGTCGATGCTGCCGCTGCCCGGCTTCGCGACAAACTTGTTACTCCCGACCTCCCTGGGCGTTCAATAGAATGGCCACATGAAAACGACACCTGCCCACATCGTCCGCGAATACGGACCCTTCGACGACAAGCCCGGCGTGCACGGCGTCTCCTTCGACGGCCTGGTCCTCTGGTTCGCCTCCGGCGACCACTTGAATGCGGTCGATCCCGCCAGCGGCCGGCTGGACCGCTCGCTCGCGGTCCAGGCCCACGCGGGCACGGCCTTCGACGGCCGCTACCTGTACCAGATCGCGGACAGCCGCATCCAGAAGATCGACCCGGACACGGGCGCGGTCCTGTCGACCATCCCGACGCCGGAAGGCGGCGGCGCCGGCCTCACCTGGGCCGAAGGCTCGCTGTGGATCGGCCAGCACCGGGCGCGCAAGATCCATCGTCTCGATCCGGAGACCGGGGCGATCCTGAAGACGATCGAATCGAAGCGCTTCGTCACCGGCGTGACGTGGTTGAACGGCGAACTGTGGCACGCCACCTGGGAAAACGAACAGAGCGATTTGCGCCGCGTCGATCCGCACACCGGCGACGTGCTGCAGAGCGTCGAGATGCCGCCCGGCCTCATCGTCTCCGGTCTCGAGTCCGACGGCGCGGACCATTTCTTCTGCGGCGGCGGCAACAGCGGCAAGATCCGCGCCGTGCGGCGGCCGGAATAAAAAACGGCGGACATTGCTGTCCGCCGCATCGTCGACCACCAATCGTTACGGTCAAGCCACCGCAGCCTCTTCCGCGCACAGCTTCAGGCTGGCGTGGCGCGGCGTGCTCAAGCCGGCCGTCAGCGCTTCCTCGTGCGCTTCGAGCAGGTCGAACACGGCGTCCTTCGACAGCACGTATTGCTCCAGCAGCGTGTCCTTGATCGACACGATCACGTCCTTGTAGTCGCGGATCGAATTCAGCGTGTAGTTATAGAGCTCGTCCGACTTCTCCTCGACCTGGCGCAGCGTATGCTCGGCAGAGGCGTCGTTCTGCAACTGGCTGTAGTCGATCTTGGCGCGCGAATACATCGACAGGCGGCCGACCATCATGTTCAGCATCTTCGTGATCTTTTCGATGTCGTTCTGGCTGCCCACCGAGATGCCGCGTGCGCCATAAAACAATTCTTCCGCCGCCACGCCGCCGTACAGGCCGATCACGTCGCGCTCCATCTCTTCCAGCGTGCGCAGCGACATGTCGTCACCGGACTGCAGCACATAACCCAGCGCACCGATCTTGGACACCGCTTCCGTGCTGATCTTCAGCAGATGCGATTTTTCCTTGACCTCGGCCAAGCTCATGCCGGCGCGCAGGTACGGGTCGATCTGCATGAAGAAGTGACCCAGTTCGTGCACGGCGATGCGTTCGCGCTGCTTGTGCTTCTCGGCCGTCGTGGCGCGGTCCGTCAAGCCGATCGTGGCGCGCTCGTAGGCGCGGAACAGCAGATCGGTATTGATGATCGTCTTTTCCTGGATCGAGATCATCGATGCGCGCTCGACCACCGTTTCCAGCAGTGCCGGGCTCAGGTTCTGGGTGATTTCCGCGACCTGGTCCAGGTCGAGGTCGCTCCAATCCACGAGACCTTCCTTCTTGCGCGACAGGAAGCTGCGCAGGAGTTCGCGGCGCTCGGCCTTGTTCGGCAGGCGGAAATTGATCTTCACGGAGAAGCGGCGCAGCATCGCTTCGTCCATCTCCGACGACGCATCATCGAAGTTCGACGCGACGACCCAGATCACGCCCGCGCCCTTGTCGCTCTTGACGCCGTCCAACAGGCCCAGCAGGGTATTCGCCGTGTCGTCTTCCCATTTCTTTTCGCTGCGGCCGCGCGGCATGAACAGGCTTTGCGCTTCATCCAGGAAGATGATGCAGCGGCCTTTACTGGACGCCTTGCGGTACAGGGCATTCAGCGCCTTCGAACCGCCGCCCACGTAGCCCGATTCCAGCGCCGAACCGGACGCCTGGATCAGCGGGATGTCGAGGCGCTTGGCCAGGTAGCCCACCAGCTTCGTCTTGCCCGTACCGGCCGGGCCCGTCAGCATGACGTTGAACGGCTTGTCGATGTTGTGCTCTTTGTACAACTCGCGGTTGCGGATCATGTCTTCCAGGTGCAGCACTTCCTGCTTGATGTCATCCATGCCGATCAGGTCGTCCATGCTGCCCTTGAGCTTGTCCGGCGTGATGAGCTGGCTGCTCATGCCCATGCCCGGGATGCCGAATTTCATGGCGTACAGGATCACGAGCAACACCGTGATGTCGAGCGCGTGGCGCTTGAGGAAGTCGACGACGTCGGCGCCCACGCCTTCGCCCTCGTCCTGCATGACGGCCTTGTGCGACGCCAGGTAGTCGTCCTTGGCGATGGAATACGGGATTGCGTTCTTGAGCAGGACTTCGCGCTCCAGCGACAGGTGCGACGTGCTCGGCACCTTCACCACGTGCAGTTGCGGCGCGCCCTTGAACTTGAAGATATAGCGCGGAGAATCGGACAGCGGCTTCGCGACCAGCAGGTAGTCCAGGCGGTCCTTCTCGGTAGCCAGCTGGGTGATCTCCGAAATGTTCTGCGAGTAGACGACGGGCGACGGATCCTGCGGGATATCTGCCTTGTAGATTGCCCAGCCCGTCAGCACGCCGAGCATTACGGCAGTCAAGATCCGGACATAAACATTCTTAAAGGCAATTTGAATTCGGGCAAAATTGGGCATATCGGTACTCTTACAAAGTTCGAAGGTGCGTGATGCTGCGGATGTTGCTTGCCTTCCGAGGTGCCGAGTGGACGCGAAAGGCGGCGGTGCAGGGACCGCGGGGTATTCAAACGTGTGCGTTTGATATTGTTTTGATGCCCGAAGGCAATGGGGATATGGAGACTATACTCGCAAAGAAAAGCGACGTGTATACCGTGCGCGGAAAAAATTTTGAATCGCAACACGGCTGATCAAAGTGACATCTATTTTCATTGCTCATCTCATACTCCCAATAAATAAATCGCAATAAAAGCGCTCTCGCCTGGCTTTTTATCAATGGCCAATCGTTTAATTTATTGCGTTTGTTTTATGTAAAAATGATTAACTTTGCCATCCATTTATCATGCTTTAACCGCACGTAACGGACGCAATGCACGGCGCATTTTTGCTATGCTGGGATACATCCGCATGGCACCGCTGCCGGCGTCAAGGCGGACGACGTAATCCACAGTCAGTTGGTTTGATAAGGAATGACCGTGAAACGATACGCACTCGCTGCAACGCTTAGTCTCTTGATGAGCGGCGCCGTCCAGGCCGCCGCCATTGACCTCGACAATCATCACGCCGCCGTCCGCACGCACGGCGTGGCCGATCTGTCGACGGTAAATCGCAACGAAGTGGTGGCGCCGCCTTCCCCTTCGATGTCCGAACTTCCGGAACCGGAAGTGTTTGCCATGATGCTGGTCGGCCTGATCCTGATCGGTTATCGGGCCAGCCGCGACAGTAGTGAAAAATTTAAATAAGGAAGGACGGCGGGGACGAATCGATCGAATCCCGGACTGTTCCGCAAGACGCGGACGGCACGCCATCTCGACGATTCGACCATCCACGGCGCCGCAAGGCGCCGTTTTTTAATGTGGGAACGAAACGCCCGGTTTCAAGGGCAATCAAGCGGGCAATTCCTGGCACAGCGCATGCAATTTGCTGAGCGTCGCCCAGTTGCGCGCCGTCGTCGCGTCGCCCAAGTGCTTGCCCAGCGCCGCGGCGGCCGTGCTGTCGAGGATGCCGCCGGGACACCACACATAGGCGGCCCGCCTGCCCAGCGCCACCGCACCGGGATGCCAGTCCTGGTCGCACAAGGCTTCGACGGCTGCGCGCGGATGGGCATTTGCGAGAATGAAGGTCAGCAGGCGCGAATGGTCCGTGGCCTGTTCCAGCAAGGGGTTGGACGCGATGATGTCGTCCAGCTCGGAGCAATCGAGCACGAGGGTGCGCGAGGCGACACCGAGCTTGAGCACGAGCGCTTCCTCGATCTCGGCCGCCACCCGGTCGTACGGCTTGGCAGGGCCGGTGAACACGACGTTCCCGCTATTGAGCAGGCTACGCACATGATCGTAGCCGAGGTCGGCGATCAGTTTGCGGAGGTCGGCCATGGCGATGCGTTTTGCCCGACCGACGTTCACCCCTCTGAGTAAGGCGATGTAGCGTTGATAAGTCATTCGGGCATGGTACCGTGCCCGGGCCGGGTGCGGGGCGCCGCGCACTTAAGGGAACATTAAAACGCGAAGGCGCGCACGCGACGGGCTTACAACACCCGGCCTCCCGCCCGCTGACGCCCACTTTACCGGGTGGTAATATCAATACATTGCAAAAAACAAAAGAGGTAAGCATGAGCGGTCCTTTCCAGCTGACGCCGCTGGCCGAGACCCGTCCGGGGATGGTGTTGTCCGACGTCGTACGCGACGACAAGGGAAATGTGTTGCTGGCGCAGGGCGTCGTCCTCACGGAATCCATGCTTGCGTCGCTGGGCCGGCACGGTATCGAGGTGCTGCCCATCCTCCAGGCGGTCCCGGCCCCGCCGCCGGCGGATCCGGAAGCGATCCAGGCGCGGCTCGATCATTTGTTCCGTCAGCAAGACCGGGACGACCTCGGCGACTGGGCCACCGGCATCCTGCGCCGCTACGTGGAAGACTACCGCCTGCAGCGCGAGGTGACGCCATGAACCGCCTGACGCCCGAACAACTGGCGGCCGGCGTGCAAGACCTGCCTTCGCTGCCCGCCGTCGTCATGGAATTGCTCAGCAGCGTGGAGCAGGACGACATCGACATCTCCGTGCTGGCGAAAAAGGTGTCGTACGACCAGGCCTTGACGGCAAAAACGCTGCGCCTGGCCAATTCGTCGTCGTACGGCCTGCAGGTGAAGGTCACGACGATCCAGCAGGCGATCACCTTTCTCGGCTTCCAGACGACGCGCAACCTGATCACGGCGGCCGCCGTCACGGGTTGCTTTCCGAGCGGACGTTGCGCCGGATTTCATGACAAGGCGTTCTGGCGCCATTCGATCGCGACGGCCGCCTGCGCACGCGCGCTGGCGCGCCGGATGCGTTTCAACCAGGACATCGCCTTCACGGCCGGCCTGCTGCACGATATCGGCCGGCTCGTCCTGGTGACGGGCCACCCGGACGCCTACGACCAGGTCGTGGCCTGGCATGGACAGCACGGCGGCGATTGGCTGGACGCCGAGCGGGCCGTGCTCGGCATCGACCACGTCGACGCCGGGGTCGCGCTCGCGGACCACTGGAATTTCTCGGACACCATGCGCCATGCGATCGCCTACCACCATGCGCCGGAAACCCACGGCGCTGGATTCCTGGCGGCGATCGTGCATGTGGCAAACAGCATCGTCCACGCGCTCGATCTCGCCGGGGAAGACGACGAGCTGGTGCCGCGCGTCTCCAGCGTGGCCTGGGATGCGATGGGGCTGAACGAGGAAGCCTATCTGCACCTGTTCCGCGAAACGGAAGTGCAGTTCGGCGAGATGGAGGCCATCCTGATGGCTTGAAACGGGCCGCTCAAGCCCAGGATGGCCGCCGGTGATGACGGCAGCGAAGACCTGCTTCGCTGCCGGGTCTGGCCGACGGCATGACAGGACCGGCTGTCATGCCCTCGGCATCAGTGCGCATAGTTGCCCGAGGGCTTGGAAGACGCGTCGGTCGATTGCGGTTGTTGGGCCGATTGTGCTTGGGGCTGACCTTGTTGCTGTTGCGCAGCCTGCTGAGCAGCTTGTTGTGCGGCTTTTTCCTCGGGCTTCGGGCGGCCTTGGGCATCCGACAGGCGATATTTGGTCCGGCGGTCGCCCATCAAGTCACGCAGATCGCGGATGCTCATGCCGGTCACTTCGTGCATGCGGATCAGCAGCGAGGCGCCGACAGGCAGGCGGTGGTGACGGATCTTGCTGATCACCGGAGGAGCGACTTCCAGCATGCGCGACAGCGCTGCATCGTTCTTCAATTGCATCTTGCCGAGCAGAATGTCCAGCAGATGGTTGGGGTTGTAGCTTTCCTGTGATGACAAAGCGTGATGTGCCATGATGACCTCGTGAATGGTTAAAATAGTTCTTTTACGAACCGTACTGAATGACTAAGTTTCGTCAACATAAGTTCCCGGATCGCGTTACCGACTGACCAGGCATCCACCTGACATGCCGGCGACGTGACCGGACCGCGTGCGCTCCCTTGTCGGAAAACGCGAAAAAACCAATGCAGCATCGGAACCCTGGCCGGGCGCCGCGACCGGATCACGGCCGCCGCTGCGGTTTTTTGCACTTCCCGCTTCCCACATGCACTTGTTTTTCGGACAAATTATCAAACTCATACGCCGCGTTCACACTCGACCTGAGCACGAAATTCATTGGCCGAAATCAAGCTAACCGTTGGAAAGCTTGTCACATAGTCATTTCAGCACATGGTGACAAATTGTGGCGCACGCAAGTGTTTTTTTGGACTAATTTTGCAATTGCCGAGCCACACGAACTGCTTGATTCACAACGAGAAACCAATTCGAGTCGGATCGGCAACTTTAAAGATAACAGCTGGCAAGGAAAATTCAAGATTTAACAATGTAACCGACTGTTTATAATTTAACTCACGGAAAGTCTCAATTCCGCGCAGCATGAAGCACCGGCGCGCACGGCCGCACGCACCCGCTTTTCCGGCGCCTATTCCGATTTACGGTAAACTGAACTTCCACTTGTCAAAGCATCAGCACTAGAGCACTCAGAGCATTCCATGCAGAAAAAAGTATTCATCAAGACCTTCGGTTGCCAAATGAACGAGTACGACTCGGACAAGATGGCGGACGTGCTGGGCGCGTCCGATGGGCTCGTACGCACCGACACGCCGGACGATGCCGACGTGATCCTGTTCAACACCTGCTCCGTGCGCGAAAAAGCACAGGAAAAAGTGTTCTCCGACCTCGGCCGCCTGAAGGAACTCAAGCGCGCCAAGCCCGACCTGATCATCGGCGTGGGCGGTTGCGTCGCGTCGCAGGAAGGCGAGGCGATCGTCAAGCGCGCGCCGCACGTGGACATGGTGTTCGGCCCGCAGACGCTGCACCGCCTGCCGCAAATGATCCAGCTGCGCCGCCACACGGGCGCGGCCCAGGTCGACATCAGCTTCCCGGAAATCGAAAAATTCGACCACCTGCCCCCGGCCAAGGTCGAAGGTCCGGTGGCCTATGTGTCGATCATGGAAGGCTGCAGCAAATATTGCAGCTACTGCGTGGTGCCGTACACGCGCGGCGAGGAAGTCTCGCGCCGCTTCGAGGACGTGCTGACGGAAGTCGCCGGCCTGGCCGCGCAGGGCGTCAAGGAAATCACGCTCTTGGGGCAGAACGTGAACGCCTACCGCGGCGCGATGGCGTCGGGCGAAGGTGAGCCGCAATTCGCCGACTTTGCCCTGCTGCTGGAATACGTGGCCGAGATCCCGGGCATCGAGCGCCTGCGCTTCGTCACGAGCCACCCGAAGGAATTCACGCAGCGCCTGATCGACGCGTACGCGAAGATCCCGCAGCTGGTCAACCACCTGTACCTGCCGGTGCAGCACGGTTCCGACCGCATCCTGCAGGCGATGAAGCGCGGCTACACGGGCCTGGAATACAAATCGATCATCCGCCGCATCAAGGCGGTACGACCAAGCATCTCGATCTCGTCCGACTTCATCGTCGGCTTCCCGGGCGAGACGGACGCCGATTTCGAAGCGATGATGAAGCTCATCGACGACGTCGGCTTCGACAACAGCTTCTCCTTCATCTTCAGCAAGCGCCCGGGCACGCCGGCCGCCAACCTGGAGGACGACACCCCGCACGAGGTCAAGCTCGCGCGCCTGCAGCGGTTGCAGGCACAAATCGACGCCAACACCCGCAAGACCAGCGCCGCCATGGTCGGCACCGTGCAGCGCATCCTGGTCGAGGGCCCGTCCAAGAAAGGCGGGGGCGAACTCCAGGGTCGCACCGAGAACAACCGCGTCGTCAACTTCTTCCCGGGCGCTGCGGGCGAGACGCTCGTCGGCCAACTGGTCGACGTGCGCATCACCGAAAGCCTGGATTACACCCTGCGCGGCGACCTGGTCGCCAGCCTTGATACGATTGCCAAAGCCAGTTGAAAACGCCCACCCAGCCTTCGTACTTCATTCCCGAGCCGCTCGATAACACGCGGCTCGCCCACCTCTGCGGACCGCTGGACGAGAACCTGCGCCAGATCTCGGCCGCGCTCGACGTAACCATCTTCCGGCGCGGCGAGAAATTCATCGTCAGCGGGACCAACGCCGAGCGCGCCGTCGAACTGCTCGAGCGCTTCTATGCCGTGGCCGACAAGGTCGTGCCGATCGAGGAAGTGCAGCTGGCGCTCGTCGAACAGCGCGCCGGCCTGAAACCCAAGGCACCGGACACCGAGCCGCCGAAGGAACCCGGCGCGTCGGTCACGGAGGAAGCCGACAAGGGCACTGATGCGGCAGATGACGACGAGGGCCTCGTCAGCCCGATGCTCAAGACACGCCGCCACGACCTGCGCGGACGCACGCCGCACCAGATCCGGTATTTGAAGGCCGTGCTGGAACACGACATCAGCTTCGGCATCGGCCCGGCCGGCACCGGCAAGACCTACCTGGCCGTCGCCTGCGCCGTCGACGCCCTCGAACGCGACGCCGTCAAGCGCATCATCCTGACGCGTCCCGCCGTGGAAGCGGGCGAACGCCTGGGCTTCCTGCCCGGCGACTTCGCGCAGAAGGTCGACCCTTACCTGCGCCCGCTGTACGACGCGCTGTACGACCTGCTCGGCTTCGACCGTACGCAGAAGCTGTTCGAGAAGCAGGTGATCGAGATCGCGCCGCTCGCGTTCATGCGCGGCCGCACGCTGAACCACGCGTTCGTGATCCTGGACGAAGCCCAGAACACGACGGTCGAACAGATGAAGATGTTCCTGACCCGGATCGGCTTCGGCAGCAAGGCCGTCGTCACGGGCGACGTCACCCAGGTCGACCTGCACAAGACGCAGCGGAGCGGCCTGGTCGACGCCATGCACGTATTGAAGGACGTGCGCGGCATCGCCTTCACCCAATTCTCCAGCGCGGACGTCGTGCGCCACCCGATGGTGGCGCGCATCGTCGACGCCTACGAGAAGGCCGCGTCGATGCAGGAACTCGGCGCACTCCCGGGAACTTTGAATAAACCAGCCACCCGCCATGTCCGCAAAAAAGCATAACCTCGAACTGGACGTCCAGTACCCCGACACCCGCCTGGAGGCGTCCATCACGCCCGAGATGGTCGAGCGCTGGGTGCAGGCCTCCCTCCTCGGCCCGGCCGAGCTGGCGATCCGCTTCGTCGACGCCGAGGAAGGCCAGACCCTGAATCGCGAGTACCGCGGCAAGGACTACGCCACCAACGTGCTCACCTTCGCCTACAACGAGGGCGCGGAAATCGCCGACGACGAACCGACGCAGGCCGACATCGTCCTGTGCACGGACGTCCTGCAGCGCGAGGCCGACGAGCAAAAGAAGACGGTCGAGGAGCACACGGCGCACCTCGTCGTGCACGGCGTGCTGCACGCCCAGGGCTTCGACCACGAATCCGACGAGGAAGCGGAAGAGATGGAACAGCTCGAGCGCGACATCATGGAAGTGCTCGGGTATCCGGATCCGTACGCGGACAACGAATAGATGGGATCAATGTCGTGGACGTAGGGTGGGCGGCCTCCGCCCACCTTTGCACGCGTATCGGGTGCGCATGGTGGGCACGTTTCATTTGAGGCCCCCGGCCTCAAATGCCCACCCTACGTGATCGGCAACTTGCGAATCCGCTTGCCCGTCGCCGCGAATACCGCGTTCGCCAGCGCCGGCGCGATGCCCGCCGTCCCCGGCTCGCCGATCCCGCCCGGATCGTCGTGGCTGTCGACGATATAGACCTCGATGGCGGGCGATTCCGGCATGCGCATCACGCGGTAGTCGGAAAAATTCGTCTGCTGCACCCGCCCCTTCTCGACCGTCACCTCGTCCCACAGCGCCGCGCTGGCGCCGAACACGATGCCGCCTTCCATCTGCGCGACGATGGTGTCCGGGTTGACGTTCTGGCCGCAGTCCACCGCGCACACGACGCGGTGTACGCGCACGTCGCCGCTTGGCCCCACCGACACTTCCGCCACCTGCGCCAGGTAGCTGCCGAAGGCGAATTGCGTCGAGACGCCGCGCCCGACCTTGCGCCCCGCAATCGGCTTCAACGGCTTGCCCCAGCCGGCCTTCTCGGCCGCCAGGTTCAGCACGGCCAGCGTGCGCGGCGATTTCTGCAGCAGCGAACGGCGGAACGCGACGGGGTCGGTCTTGCTCGCATACGCCAGCTCGTCGATGAAGCTCTCGACGACGAACACATTGTGCGTCGGGCCGACGCCGCGCCAGAACGCGGTGGGCATCGCCGGCGGCTCGTGGCGCACGTATTCGACGCGCATGGCGGGAATCGCGTACTGGATGTCGGCCGCCGCCTCCACCGCATCCGGATCGACGCCGTTCTTGACCATGGCCGGGGCGAAGCGCGCCATGATCGACGATCCCGTCACGCGGTGGAACCAGGCCACGGGCATGCCCTTGTCGTCGATGCGCGCCGACATGCGGTCGACGTAGTAGGGCCGGTACATGTCGTGCTGGATGTCTTCCTCGCGGGTCCAGATGATCTTGATCGGGCCCTTGGCCTGCTTGGCGAATTCCACCGCCTGGATCACGTTGTCGACTTCGAGCCGGCGGCCGAAGCCGCCGCCGATATAGTGGTTGTGCACGCGGACCTTCTCGAGCGGCAGCCCGGTGATCTTCGCGGCCGCGCCCTGCGCCAGCGCCGGCACCTGGGTGCCGACCCAGATGTCGCAGCCGTCGGGCTTCAGGTCGACCGTGCAGTTCATCGGTTCCATCGTCGCGTGCGCGAGGAACGGCACCTCGTAGACGACGTCGATGCGCCGGCCCGGACCGGCGTCCAGCGCCTTGAGCGCGTCGCCCTTGTCGGTGGCGACGGCGCCCGTGTTCTGCGACACCTTCATCATGTCCGCGACGATGCCGGCCAGGCTGACGTTGGCGTTGGGGCCGTCGTCGAAGCGCGGCGCGGCAGCGGCGAGGCCCTGCTTCGCGGCCCAGAAATGGTCGGCCACGACGGCCACGGCGCCCTCGATGCGCAGCACCTGGCGCACGCCCTTCACGGCCAGCGCCTTCTGCTCGTCGACGGCCGTCACCTTGCCGCCCAGGACGGGCGACGCCATCACGGCCGCGATGCCCATATTGGTCAGGCGCGTGTCGATGCCGAACTGCGCGGACCCGTCGACCTTGGCGGGAGAATCCAGCCGCTTGACCGGCCTGCCGATCAGCGTGAACTGGGATGCGTCCTTGAGCTTGACGTCGGCCGGAAACTTCAGCTGCGATGCCGCGTCCACGACGTCGCCGAAGTGAGCCGACCGGTTCGACGCCTCGTGGCGGATCGTCCCGGCCACGACCCGCAAGTCGCCCGGATCCACGTTCCAGTTTTTCGCCGCCGCCTGCACGAGCACCGTGCGGACCTTGGCGCCCGCCTCGCGCAGCGGCTTGAAGGTGGAGCGGATCGACGTCGAACCGCCCGTCACCTGGCCGCCCAGCAGCGCGTCGGCGTACAGCGAATTGTTCGCCGGCGCCTGCTCCAGCTTCACTTTCGACAGATCGGCGCCCAGTTCCTCGGCCAGCAGCATCGGCAGCGAGGTAAAGGTGCCCTGCCCCATCTCGACCTTGTGGATGATGAGGGTGACGAGGCTGTCGCGGTCGATGCGGATGAAGGCGTCGTGCGCCAATCCCGGCGCCTCGTTGGTCATGGCGGTCGAGGCCTGGCCGACGGCCTGTTCAGACGGCGGTTCCTTGCGGTCGCCGGACGGCGCCTTGCCCTGCTTCTGGCAGCCGAACAGCGAAAAGCCGAACAGCAGGCTGCCGCCCCCGGCGGCGCCGGTTTTCAGCAGTTGGCGGCGCTTGTCCGATACCGGCTCCGTCGTGATCCGATCCATGTCGTCGGTCCCTTTCATGCCTGCCCCGACGCGATCTTGATCGCCTTGCGGATGCGGTTATAAGTCCCACAGCGGCAGATATTGCCGGCCATGGCGCTGTCGATGGCGGCGTCGCCCGGCTTCGGGGTCGCGTGCAGCAGCGCGGTGGCGGACATGATCTGGCCCGACTGGCAGTAGCCGCACTGGACGACGTCGATCTTGCGCCACGCCGCCTGCACCTTCGCGCCGACCGGATCGTTGCCGATGGCCTCGATGGTCGTGATCTTCTTGCCGGACGCGGCCGACACGGGCGTCACGCACGAGCGGATGGCCTGGCCGTCCAGGTGCACGGTGCAGGCGCCGCACAGGCCGACGCCGCAGCCGAACTTGGTGCCGGTCAGGCCGAGCACGTCGCGGATGGCCCACAACAGGGGCATGTCGTCGGGGATGTCGAAATCGGAGGTGGTGCCGTTGACGTTCAAGGCGGGCATGAGGATTCCTTTCCGTAGCGTACTGTCAACTATAGGACGAAGACCATGGGCAATGTCGCACGCCTGCCTGGGTCCGGTGCTGCATAAAAATCAGGCATTGCGGCTTTTGGTGTATCCTATGGCCCATCGCAACAACGGCTTCACGCCAACTATGCCCGAGCACCCTGCTGACGTCCGTTCGGACGTTAAAACCCACCGGTCGCTGTTCGAACGATTGACTGCACTGATTTCCCCCGAGCCCGAAAACCGCGCAGAGCTGCTCGAAGTGCTGCACGACGCCCACGAACGCAACCTGATCGACGCCGACGCTCTCTCCATGATCGAGGGCGTGTTCCAGGTGTCCGATCTGTCGGTGCGCGACATCATGGTCCCGCGCTCGCAGATGGACGTGATCGACATCACGAAGCCCATCGAGGAATGGCTGCCGGTCGTGCTGGAAACGGCGCACTCGCGCTTTCCCGCCATCGAGGGCGAGCGCGACAAGGTGGTCGGCATCCTGCTGGCCAAGGACCTGCTGCGCTACTATGCGGAAGAATCGTTCGACGTGCGCGACATGCTGCGTCCGGCGATCTTCATCCCGGAATCGAAGCGCCTGAACGTGTTGCTGCGCGATTTCCGCGCGAATCACAACCACATGGCCATCGTCGTCGACGAATACAGCGGCGTGGCCGGCCTGATCACCATCGAGGACGTGCTGGAGCAGATCGTCGGCGACATCGAGGACGAGTACGACTTCGACGAGGAAGAGGACAACATCCTCTCCATCAAGGAAGGCCAGCACGGCCCGCGCTGGCGCGTGAAGGCGCTGACGGAAATCGAGCAGTTCAACGAAGAGATCGGCGTCGACCTGCCCGAGGACGACGTCGACACCATCGGCGGCCTCGTCGCCAGCCACCTGGGCCGCATGCCGCACAAGGGCGAGGTGTTCGACCTCGACAACCTGCGCTTCGAAGTGCTGCGCGCCGACGCGCGCCAGATCCACGTCCTGCTGGTCGAAAAACTCCCGGCCGCCGACGACGACCACGATTGACGCAGGTCCCGCATTGCTCGACTCCAGCCTGAACCTGCGGCGCCGCCGCAAGCCCGCCGTGGCGCCCGACCCCGCGCTGCGCGGCACGCGGCCGAGCATGGCCGGCCTCCTCGTCGCCGCGCTGGCCGGCTTTGCGACCCTGTTCTCGTTCGAGCCGTTCGGCTGGTGGCCGATCCAGTTCCTGGCGCTCGCCTACCTGTTCTACCAGGTCGGCATGGGCAGTTCGACCCGCCGCGCCGTGTTCCTCGGCTGGGCGTTCGGCTTCGGCTGGTCGGTGGCGGGCATGCACTGGTTGTACATCGCGTTGAACCGCTTCGGTGGCCTGCCGGCCGTGCTGTCCGCCATCGCCATCGCGCTGCTGGGCCTCTATATGGGCCTGTTCGGCGCGTGCGCGGCCGGCATGGCCGCATGGCTGAGAAAGCGCTGGTCGCTGCCCGTTCCCGCCTTCCTGCTGCTCGTCTTCCCCGCCTGCTGGGGCGTGTCGGAATGGATGCGCGGCTGGGTGTTCACCGGTTTTCCGTGGGCCGCATCCGGCTATGCGCACGTGGCGGCGCCGCTTGGCGGCTTCGCCCCGATCCTCGGCGTGTACGGCATCGGCATACTGGCCGCCGTGTGCTCCGCCTGCATCGTGATGCTGACCCAGCGCGGCAAGCTGCCCGCGGTCGGCCTGTTCGCCGCATTGCTGCTCGCGGGCTGGGGCCTGAAGCACGTCGCATGGACCGAACCGGCCGGCAAGCCGCTCACCGTGCGCCTGCTGCAGGGGAACATCCGCCAGGACGAGAAGTTCGACGCCGCGCACCTGGGCGAGATCCTCGTGCGCTACCGCGACATGATGACGGCCGCGCCGGCCGACCTGATCGCCGCGCCGGAGACGGCGATCCCGGTATTCCCGAACCAGCTGCCGCCCGGCTATCTGCAGACGTTCCGCGACTACGCCGCCCGCACGGGCAGCGCGTTCATGTTCGGCATCCCGCTGGCCGACAGCATGACGGTGTACGCGAACAGCGTGGCCGGCATCGGCCCGCAGGGACAGTCGTACCGCTACGACAAGCAGCACCTCGTGCCGTTCGGCGAATTCATCCCGACCGGCTTTCGCTGGTTCACGGACCTGATGCAGATCCCCCTGAGCGATTTCACGCGCGGCCCGGACGTGCAGGCGCCGTTCGCCGTGAAGGACCAGCGCGTGCTGCCCAACGTCTGCTACGAGGACGTGTTCGGCGAAGAGATCGCGAAGAACCTGCGTGCCGAGGCACAGCCGGCCACCGTGCTGCTGAACGTGTCGAACCTGGCCTGGTACGGCGAATCGGTCGCGATCCCGCAGCACCTGCAGATCTCGCGCATGCGCACCCTGGAGACGGGCCGCCCGATGCTGCGCGCGACGAACGACGGCGCCACCGCCGTCATCGACGGCCGCGGCAACGTCACCGCCCTGCTCCCGTTCTACCGCCAGGGCACGCTGGCGGCGACGGTGCAGGGCATGACCGGCAGCACGCCGTACATCCGCTTCGGCAACCTGCTGTTCCTCGCGCTGGGTGCCCTGCTGCTGGGCGGCGCCTGGTTGGCTGGACGGCGACGCCAGACAACCGGATAAAATAGCGAGCGATTCACTTCAAGCCAACTGGTAAAACCCGCTAGAATTGGTGTTTTAGCAAACCCACCGTGTTCGCGCCCCGTGCGCGCGAAGCCTACACAAGATGCTCACATTCCAACAAATCATCCTGACTCTGCAAACCTACTGGGACAAGCAGGGTTGCGCCCTGCTCCAGCCGTACGACATGGAAGTCGGCGCGGGCACCTTCCACACCGGCACCTTCCTGCGCGCGATCGGACCGGAACCCTGGCGCGCCGCCTACGTGCAGCCGTCGCGCCGCCCGAAGGATGGCCGCTATGGCGAGAACCCGAACCGCCTGCAGCACTATTACCAGTACCAGGTCGTGCTGAAGCCGGCGCCGGAAAACATCCTGGACCTGTATCTCGGTTCGCTGGAAGCGCTGGGCCTGGACCTGAAAAAGAACGACGTGCGCTTCGTCGAGGACGATTGGGAAAGCCCGACGCTGGGCGCCTGGGGCCTCGGCTGGGAAGTCTGGCTGAACGGCATGGAAGTCACCCAGTTCACCTACTTCCAGCAGGTCGGCGGCCTCGATTGCAAGCCGGTCCTGGGCGAGATCACGTACGGCATCGAGCGCCTGGCCATGTATCTGCAGGGCGTCGAGAGCATCTACGACATCGTGTGGACCGAGTGGGAAGAGAACGGTATTAAAAAGACGCTGTCGTACGGCGACGTCTTCCACCAGAACGAGGTCGAGCAGTCGACCTACAACTTCGACCACTCGAACACGGACCTGCTGTTCCAGGCCTTCAATAACCACGAGAGCGAAGCCAAGCGCCTGATCGAACTGGAACTCACGCTGCCGGCGTACGAGCAGATCATGAAGGCGTCGCACAGCTTCAACCTGCTGGATGCGCGCGGCGCGATCTCCGTCACCGAGCGCGCCGCCTACATCGGCCGCGTGCGCACCTTGTCGCGCCTCATCGCCCAGGCCTACTACGATTCGCGCGAGAAGCTGGGCTTCCCGATGCTGCCGAAGACCGAACAAGCCGCCGCCTGAGCCCAGAACAGAATAGAACGACACCATGAATCAAACACTACTCGTCGAACTGCAGACCGAAGAACTGCCGCCGAAGGCGCTCGCGAAACTGGGCGCCGCTTTCGCCGCCGGCATCGCGAACGGCCTGAAAGCCCGTGACTTCCTGAACGCCGACAGCGTCGTCGCCACCTACGCCACCCCGCGCCGCCTGGCCGTCTCCATCACCAACGTGCGCGCCACGTCGGCCGACAAGACCATCCGCGAAAAAGTGCTGCCGCTGTCAGTCGCCCTCGACAAGGACGGCAACCCGACCGCGCCGCTGGCCAAGAAACTGGCGGCCCTCGGCTTCCCCGACCTGAAGGTCAGCGACCTGGAACGCGCCCAGGACGGCAAGGCCGAAAGCTTCTTCTACACGTACACGGCGCCGGGCAGCGTCCTCGCCGACGGCCTGCAGCCGGTGCTGGAAGAGACCGTCGCCAAGCTGCCGATCCCCAAGGTGATGAGCTACCAGCGTCCGGACGGCGCGACCGTGCAGTTCGTGCGCCCCGTGCACTCGCTGCTGGCGCTGCACGGCGACACCATCGTGCCGCTGTCGCTGCTGGGCCTGACGGCCGGCCGCAGCACGCTCGGCCACCGCTTCCTGTCGAACGGCCATCCGTTCGACATCCCGCACGCCGACGTCTACAACGAACTGCTGAAGGTGTTCGGCAAGGTCGTCGCCTCGGCCTCCGAGCGCAAGGAATCGATCCGCAGCCAGCTGCTGGCAAAGGCCGGCGCCGACCAGGTCCTGATGCCGGAAGCGCTGCTGGACGAAGTCACGGCCCTCGTCGAATGGCCCGTCGTCTACGAATGCCGGTTCGAGGACGCCTTCCTGGCCGTGCCGCAGGAATGCCTGATCCTGACGATGCAGACGAACCAGAAGTACTTCGCGCTGACGGATTCGAACGGCAAGTTGCGCTCGCGCTTCCTGATCGTCTCCAACCTCGCGACCGACGACCCGTCCGCCATCATCGATGGCAACGAGCGCGTCGTGCGTCCGCGCCTGTCGGACGCCAAGTTCTTCTTCGAACAGGACAAGAAGAAGTCGCTGGAATCGCGCCTGCCGCTGCTGGCGAACGTCGTCTACCACAACAAGCTGGGCACGCAGGCCGAACGCACGCAGCGCGTCACGCGCCTGGCCGGCGCCATCGCCCGCCGCCTCGGCTACGACATGCTGCTGGCCGAACGCGGCGCGCAGCTCGCGAAGGCCGACCTGCTGACCGACATGGTCGGCGAGTTCCCGGAACTGCAGGGCATCATGGGCACGTACTACGCCCGCAACGACGGCGAGCACGAGGAAGTGGCCCTGGCCGCGTCCGAACACTACCAGCCGCGCTTCTCGGGCGACGCGCTGCCGTCGACGAACACCGGCCTCGCCGTCGCGCTGGCCGACAAGCTGGAAACGCTGGTGGGCATCTGGTCGATCGGCCTGCAACCGACCGGCGAGAAGGACCCGTTCGCGCTGCGCCGCCACGCGCTGGGCGTGATGCGCATGCTGGTCGAAAAGCGCCTGCCGCTCGCGCTGTCCGACCTCCTGCAAGATGCCGCCGGCGTGTTCGCCACCATGCCGACGTTCAAGGACCCGACGGCGGAAGTAACGGCCTTCATGCTGGACCGCCTGCGCGGCCTGCTGCGCGACCGCGGCTTCGCGCCGAACGAAGTGGAAGCCGTGCTGGCGCAGAACCCGGACCGCGTGGACGACGTCGTGCAGCGCCTCGAGGCCGTGCAGGCGTTCGCCGCGCTGCCGGAGAGCGCGTCGCTGGCCGCCGCCAACAAGCGCATCTCGAACATCCTCAAGAAGAACGAGGAAGCACTGGCGCAGGCGGGATCGGTCGATCCCGCGCTGCTGCAGGACGCCGCCGAAAAGGCGCTGTACGCGAGCGTGCAGCGCGTGCAGCCGGCCGTCGACGCGGCCTTCGAGCGCGGCGACTTCGCGGGCACCCTGAAGACGCTGGCCCAGCTGCGCGACGACGTCGACGCGTTCTTCAACGACGTGATGGTGATGGCCGACGACGTCGCCTTGCGCAACAACCGCCTGGCCCTGCTGTCCATCCTGCACCGCATGATGAACCGCGTGGCCGACATCTCGAAGCTCGCGGCATAAGCGGAACGAAGCATGAAGCTGATCATCCTCGACCGGGACGGGGTCATCAACCATGACTCCCCCGAATTCATCAAGTCGCCCGCCGAATGGATCCCGATTCCGGGGTCGCTGGAGGCGATCGCGCGCCTGAATCAGGCGGGCTACCGCGTCGTCATCGCGTCGAACCAGTCGGGCATCGCGCGCGAGCTGTTCGACATCGCGACCCTGAACGCGATCCACCAGAAACTGCACGCGAGCGCCCAGCAGGTGGGCGCGGACATCGACGCGATCTTCTTTTGCCCGCATGCGGCGGTCGACAACTGCGACTGCCGCAAGCCCAAGGCCGGGATGTTCGAGGAGATCAGCAAGCGCTTCAAGATCAGCCTGAAGGGCGTGCCGACCGTCGGCGATTCGCTGCGCGACCTGCAGGCCGGCTTCATCTGCGGCTGCGTGCCCTACCTGGTCCTGACCGGCAAGGGCGAGAAGACCTACGAGACGGGCGGCCTGCCGCCCGGCACCCAGGTCTTCCCCGACCTCGCGTCCATGGTCGACGCCTTCCTCAAGGCCGCGCCCGCGCCGGCGCCCGCCGGCGCATGACCGCCACCACCACCACCCGAGCCACCACCACAGCCACCCAAGCCACGGAGACCACGCCTTTGCGTACCGCCGCCCTGTTCCTGCGTTCCCTGCTCTTCACGATCGTCATGACCGTCGCCACCGTCGTCTGGGCCTGCGTCTGCTTCCTGGCGGCGCCGTTCCCGTACAAGACGCGCTTCTGGGTCACGTCGCGCTGGAACGTCTTCATCATCTGGTGCGCCCGCGTCATCTGCGGCATCCGCTACCAGGTGAAGGGTTACGAGAACCTGCCGGACCATCCGGTGATCCTGCTGTCGAAGCACCAGTCGGCATGGGAGACCATCTTCATGCTGCCGAACATGAAGCGGCCGCTCGTCTACGTCTTCAAGAAGGAAATCCTGTACATTCCCTTCTTCGGCTGGGGCATGGCGCTGCTGCGCATGATTCCGATCGACCGCAGCAAGGGCAAGCGCGCGTTCGCGCACGTCGTCAGGATCGGCAAGGCGCGCCTGGCGGACGGCCAGTCGATCATCATGTTCCCCGAAGGGACGCGCATCCCCGTGGGCCAGAAAGGACAGTACAAAAGCGGCGGTACGCGCCTGGCGATAGAAACACGTGCCATGGTCGTGCCGATCGCGCATAATTCAGGTGAGTGCTGGCCCAAGAACTCGTTCATCAAGCGGCCGGGCCTCATCACCGTTTCGATCGGCACGCCGATATCGCCGGAAAACCACACTGCCGACAGCCTGATGCAAGAGGTCGAAAATTGGATAGAATCGGAAATGCGCGTCATTTCGCCCCACGCCTATTCAGGTACTTGAACGAATTGGGCGCGCAGACCAAAGCACCATCGAAGCCGCCCACCATGACCTCCCCCAAGACCGACGCGAGCCAGCTGGAGCTGTTTGCCCAGGAACTCGCCGCGACGCTCGATCCACCTCCCGCGCCGGCGGCCAAGCCCACGCCGCCGGCCCCGCTGTTCAAGGCACCGCCGGTGCCGACCCGCACCTTACCCATCCCGCCCATCGGCCCGAACGATCCGCCGCTGCGGCGCATCCAGCTCGGATCGCACACCGTGCACTACGTGCTGCGCCGCTCCGCGCGCCGCTCGCACGGCTTCATGGTGTGCGACGACGGCCTGTTCGTGACGTCGCCGAACCGCGCGCCGCTGGACGACATCGAACGCGCCATCCGCGCCAAGCAGCGCTGGATCCTCACCAAGCTGTTCGAGCGGGGCGAGCGCCGCGCCCAGCGCGCCGAACGCGCACCCGTGGAATGGGTCGACGGCGCGCAACTGCCCTACCTGGGCAACGACGTCGTGCTGCGCCTGGAGCCGGCCGCGCGCAGCCACTGCGTCTACGATGCCGACACGCGCACGCTGCGCCTGGGCGTGACGCCGGGACTGGAGACCTGGCAGATCCGCGAGCGCGTGAAGCTGTGGTTCCAGGACGAGGCCAGGCGCCTGTTCGGCGAACGCCTCGACCTGTACGCCCCGCACGTGGGCGTGACGTACCGCTCGTGCGCGATTTCGTCGGCCGGCACGCGCTGGGGTTCGTGCACGGTGGCGGGGAATATCCGCCTGAACTGGAAGCTGGTGCACTATCCGCTCGCGCTGCTCGATTACGTGGTCGTGCACGAACTGGCGCACCTGCGCGAGATGAACCACAGCCCCGCGTTCTGGGCCGTCGTCGGCGAGGTGTTTCCGGATTACGAGGGTGCCAAGGCGGCGCTCAAGAAGCGGTCGGTGGAGATGCCGATCCTCTTCCCTGACGAGTAATCGGGACGCGATGGTGGGCACGGGGTGCCCACCCTACGATATGCGATCGCCGTAGGGTGGACTCCCCGAGCCCACCAAACGTCAAAAATTTACGAGGCGCGGAACTGGAGCTCGCCCGCCGCGCGCGCCTCGACGATGCCCCGCATCGCGCTGACTTCATCCTTGTTCAGGCAGCGGAACGGAATGGGCAAGGTGCCGCGCTTGAGGATCATCATGAAGCCGCTCGAATACATGCGGATGCGCTGCACGTCGTCCCAGCCGATCAGGCTCACGCCCGTGTCGCTGGTGCGCACGATGCCGTGCTGGTCGATCTGGAATTCGTAGGTGCGCTTCCCGCGCCGCAGCAGCACGAAGTTCGCGGCCGCCGCCAGCGTGCTTTTCAGGCGCAGATAAACCGCCATCGGCCAGCGGATGTGCCGCCGGCGGATCAAATAGCCGCCGTGCTCCCACATGAAGCGCACGTATTCGGCGAACGAATAGCGCACCCAGAAATGCAGGCTGTAACGCTCCGCCGGTGGATGCACGACCGGGATCGTGGCCGCCGGCATCGCGTCGGCGCCTAGATCCTCGGTGTCCGGCTGGTCCAGAAGCGCGGCCCCGCCATCCACGTTGCCGGCCGCTCGCGAGCGATTTGACCACAACATGTGCATCCCCTTTTCATTTTCTAAGTAAAGAGAATGGTAGCAAAAGCTAGGCGATAATTTGTTGCAAGAGTTCAACAGTGCGCACTGTTGCGCCCCGGTGGCGGGCGGCGAAAGCCAGGGCCTGGGCGCCCATGGCGGTCCGGCGGCCGTCATCATCGAGCAGGCCGGCGGCGGCGCGCAGCAAGGCCGGCGCATCGGACACGCGCAGCGCGGCGCCGGCGGCGACGGCTTCCTCGGTCGCCTGCAGGAAGTTGAAGGTGTGTGCGCCCACGAGCACCGGCTTGGCCAGCGCGCACGCTTCGATCAGGTTCTGCCCGCCCAGCGGCAGCAGGCTGCCGCCGATGAAGGCGCAATCGCAGGCCGCGTAATAGGCGAACATCTCGCCCATCGAATCGCCCAGCAGCACGTCGGCGTCCACCCGTTCGGGCAGCGCCGACCTGCGCGCCAGCGCGAGGCCGCGTTCCCCGACCATGCGCGCGACCTCGTCGAAACGCTGCGGATGACGGGGCACCAGCACGAGCAGCATGCCGGCCGGGCGCTCGTCCATGGCCCGGTAGGCGTCGAGGATGAGCGCCTCTTCCCCTTCGCGCGTGGAGGCGCACAGCAGCACGGGACGATGCGCGAACCGCGCGCGCAGCATGGCGCCCGTGTCCAGCGCGGCCTGCGGCGGCACGACGTCGAACTTGATGCTGCCGGTGACGGCGACATGCGGCGCGCCCAGCGACGCGATACGCCCGGCGTCCGCGTCCGTCTGCGCGGCGACGAGCGTGATCGCGCGGGCCGCATCCGACATCAGTCCCTTGAACTTGAGGCCGCGGCGCAGCGAACGTTCCGACAATCGCGCATTCACGAGCGCCACGGGCACGCCCTGCGCGGCGCAGCCGTGGATCAGGTTCGGCCACACTTCGGTCTCCATCAGGATGCAGATCGCGGGCTCGAAATGGCGCAGGAAACGGCCGACCATGAAGCCGGTGTCGTAGGGCAGGAACGACTGGACGACCCGGTCGCCGTGCCTGGCGAACAGCGCCTTGCCCGTCGCCCGCCCCGTCGGCGTCATGTGCGTGAGCAGGATGCGGCAATCCGGCCGCGCGGCCAACAAGGCTTCGACGAGCGGTTCCGCCGCGCGCGTCTCGCCGACGGAGACGGCGTGCACCATGATGGTCGGGCGTCTCCCGAGCTTGCGGCCGTAGACGCCGAGGCGCTCGCCGACATGCGCGCGGTAGCCGGGTTCGCGCCGGCCGCGCCACCACAGGCGGCCCAGCACGAGCGGCAGCGCCAGCCACCACAGCAGCGAATACAGCACGCGCATCAGCGGCTCTCCAGCAGGCGCCGCGCGGCCGCCGCGACCTCGGCCACCGCCGGCGGCGCGTCCGTGTCGCCCAGGTTGACGATGCGCGGCGACCAGTTGCCCTCGGTCTTCCAGCGCGGCGAATCGGCGTAGATCTCGACCGTCGGCCGCACGAAGGCGGCGGCGATGTGCGTGAGGCCCGTATCGACGCCGACGGCCAGCGCGGCGTGGCGCGCCAGTTCCACCGCGTCCATCATCGACAGTTTCGGCAGCACGCGCGCATGCGGCAGCGCTTGCGCGAGGCGTTCGGCCTCTTCCTTCTCGCGCGGCGAACCCCACGGCAGCAGGATCGTCATGGGCGCGAGCGCCTGGCCGAGCGCGATCCAGTGCGCCGCCGGCCATTTTTTCGCGTCGCGCGCCGTCCCGTGAAAGAACACGGCGTAGTCCTCGGACGGCATCCAGGCGGGACGTGCACTGCCTTCCGGCGCCGGTAGGCCGAAGTCGGGCGGCGTGTCGACGGCATAGCCGAGCGCCGCGGCCACGACCTGGCGTCCGCGCGCCACCGCGTGCGTGCGCGGGTCGACGGGGATGCTGCGGCTGTGGAAGATGCGCGAGATGCCTTCGTAGCCCGAGTCCTCGGTGCCGTTGGCCAGGCCGACCTTCTGCCCGCCCGGGCGCGTGCGCGCGCATGCCATGACGATGCCCGTCTTGATCAAGCCCTGGGTGTCGAACACATAGTCGTATTGCTCGGCGCGCAGATCGCGGAAGAAGCCGGACAGTTCCGCCCTTACGGACGCCTTGCCCAGCCCCTTGCGCCAGCGCCGCAGCGCGAACGGGATCACCTTGCGCATGTGCGGGTTGAGCTTCACGAGGCTGACGTAGCCCTCTTCCACCACCCAGTCGACCCGGGCATCCGGAAAGTGGCGGTGGATGTCCGCCACGATCGGCAAGTTGTGCAGGACGTCGCCCAGCGACGAGACCCGCACCAGCAGGATGTTCAAGGCGTCACTCTCAGAACGGCAACTCGGCGTCGGGCTTGGCGGCCAGGATCACGCGAGCGAATTCTTTCTGGATGCGGTCCAGCGCGGCCGGATTCTCGCCCTCGAAGCGCAGCACGACGACGGGCGTCGTGTTCGAGCCGCGCGCCAGGCCGAAGCCGTCCGGGTATTCCACGCGCAGGCCGTCGATGTCGACAATGCGGTCGGCGCCGGGGAATTCGGCCTCGGCGCGCAGCTTGTCGATCAGCGCGAAGTTCTCGCCTTCCTTGAGGTGCAGGTGCAGTTCCGGCGTGCTGGATGCGATCGGGAGGGCATTCAGCAGCGCCGACGGGTCAAGCTCGCGCGTGAGGATCTCGAGCAGGCGCGCGCCCGTGTACAGGCCGTCGTCGAAGCCGAACCAGCGGTCCTTCCAGAAGATGTGGCCACTCATCTCGCCGCCCAGCGGCGCGCCCGTTTCCTTCAGCTTGGCCTTGACGAGCGAGTGGCCCGTCTTCCACATCAGCGGGCGGCCGCCGTGCTGCTCGATCCATGGGCCCAGGTGGCGTGTGCATTTCACGTCGTACAGGATCTCGGCGCCCGGGTTGCGCGCCAGGACATCCTTGGAGAACAGCATCATCTGGCGGTCGGGGAAGATGATCTGGCCGTCCTTGGTGACGACGCCCAGGCGGTCGCCGTCGCCGTCGAACGCGAGGCCGATCTCGGCGTCCGTCGTCTTGAGGCACTCGATCAGGTCCTGCAGGTTTTCCGGGTGCGCCGGGTCCGGGTGGTGGTTCGGGAAGTGGCCGTCCACGTCGCAGAACAATTCGATCACGTCGCACCCCATCGCGCGGAACAGGTCGCCCGCGACCATGCCGGCCACGCCGTTGCCGCAGTCGACCGCGATCTTGATCGGGCGCGCGATCTTGACGTCGCCGACGATGCGTTCGACGTAGGCGGCCTTGATGTCGTGGGTCGAATAGCCGCCCTGTGCTTGCGCCGGTTGGAAGTCATCGCGTTCGATGGCCTGGTACAGCGCCTGGATGGCGTCGCCGTAGATCGCCTCGCCCGCGAGGACCATCTTGAAGCCGTTGTAGTCCGGCGGGTTGTGGCTGCCCGTGACCATGATGCCCGAGCGCGCGTTCAACACGTTGGTGGCGAAATAGACCATCGGCGTGGCGACCATCCCGAGGTCGATGACGTCCACGCCCGCGGCCTGCAGGCCTTCGGCCAGCGCCTTGGCCAGTTCCGGGCCGGACAGGCGGCCGTCGCGGCCGATGATCACGGTACGCTCCCCCTTGGCCAGCGCGGCGGCGCCGAAGGCCTGGCCGATGCGCCGCGCGATGCCCGCGTCGAGCGTGCTGCCGATGACGCCGCGGATGTCATAAGCCTTGAAGATCGTTTTCGAGAGAGGAACCATGGATTATCTACCTTGCTGGACTGGGCGCCGGAACGCACGCGCACGGACATTGCGATCGCCGCTTGGATCGGATTGACGGAAAAAGGGATATTGTAACGGCAAGCACCACGGCCGGGGGCCGATTGCTGCGTTGCGTGATGCGGCGCGGATGGATATCCGGCCGAACGTGACCTTTTACAGGGAGATCCGCGGGCGCGAATACCCCCTGTAAAAGAAGGGGCGGGGAATCAGACGCGCAGTTGGTCCAGCGATTTACCGCCCTCGACCCATTCCTTGACCCATTTCGGCTGACGGCCGCGGCCGGTCCATTGTTGCGACGCGTTGTCCGGATTGCGATAACGAACGGCGACGGAACCGGTATTCGCGCCCGCTTTGCCGCCGCGGCCGGTGGCACTGATCAGGTCTTTCAGAGGCATACCCACGCTCTGCGCGATGGCCAGGATCTGTTCGCGTGCCTTTTGCACTTCCTGAACCTCACGTTTCTTCATTTCCTGCTTGATCTGCTCTTGCAGGTTGCGCAAATCGCTCAAGGACAAATTAGACAGATCCATCTTGATTCCTTATATGTAGAGTAGGTGTACCGGGATTTTATCGAATATTCACCAATTCTCGCAATATACTACATCTGAAATTTCTTCAGTGTTTTTTGTGCCAAATCAGCCAACGCGGAGACTTGAATCTCACGATACGCGCGTACAACCACACGTAGCTGATAATGAACAACAAGCAGAAGAATATCAAAATTCCCGTATCCCGCCAGAACACGGTGGCGGGGATAACGGCAGTGAGGGAAAACAGCCACAGGTAAGGCGAGGTGCGCGCATTCCTTTTCATCAGTGCGCGGGCTTCTTTGCGACCGACGGTCCATTGCACGATGCGCCGGAAAATCAGGCTGTGCAGGTGGATTCCGTCCGGCATTGTAGGAGATTTCCCACGCACAAACATTCGGCGATAAACGGAGAAAACGGTTTCGAAAGTCGGATAAATCAGTAGCAATGCCGCATACCACGTCGATACCTGCGGATTGCGCATCACCAGCAGCAAAGCCAGCTCGCCAAGCATGAATCCGATGAAATAGGCGCCGCCGTCGCCGAGGAAGATCAGGCCGACGGGGTAATTCCAGATCAGGAAACCGGCCGTCGCGCCGGCCACCGTCAGCGCGGACACCAGCACGAACATATCCTCCACGCGCCAACCGACGTAGGCGAGCGACAGCAGCATGAAGATCGTGACGACGCTCGCCAGGCCATTGAAGCCGTCGATGATATTCACCGCATTCGCAATACCGGCAACGGCCAGCACGGTCAACGGCAATACTACCCACAGCGAATCCAGGCTCAGGCGGATGAAGGGCATATCCAGGCGCGCGATTTTCGCGTCGAGCACCAGATAGCCGAGCAGCGCGGCGACCATCGTCAATATCAGTCGGCGCGAGGGACGTACCTTTCCCGTATAGTCTTCGAGGATTCCGCCCGCGAATGCGATCGCCGAACAGCCCAGCAACGCCGCCAGCCAATGCCCCAGGCCGGGCACCCGCCATACGGTAATCCCGGCGCTCAAGGCGACGGCGAGAAAAATCGGCAATCCGCCAATGCGCGCCACCGCATGCTGATGGACCTTCTGCACGCCGTTGAAATTATCGTCGAGCGCCGGGCCGTGCAATTTCGAATGCTTGACGATCAGGAGCGTCAGCAGCGCGGACACGACAAAACTTACGAAGAAAGAAAACATTATTATTTTTCAGATGCAACCCGGCGGATGCCGGCCAGCGGGCGCGGGAAATGCGACGGCCATGCGCGAAGACGCGCCATTGTACCGGATTGGCACTCGGCAATCCGAACCTGAGCAGTGTACGCGTGCGCGCCGCGTTTTGATTGAGAAAATACGAAATACCGAAACTTTGACTAAGCGGCAAGACAATTTACAATCAGTAATGCCCGCCCGGACCGGCTCGCGCACGAACCACGGATAAATCCATTAGTATGGACACTGAAAAAACGAAGAATCCGAAATGAAAACCTATGTGATCGGCGACCTGCAAGGGTGCGCCCACGAAGCCGGCCTGCTGCTGGAACAAATCGAGCCTGATGCGCGCATCCTGTTCGTCGGCGACCTGGTCAACCGTGGCCCGGACTCCCTGGGCGCGCTACGGCGCATGAAGGCGCTGGCGGAGGCGAGCGACGGCCGCGTCGACGCGCTGCTCGGCAACCACGACCTGCACCTGCTGGCCGTCGCCGTCGGCGCCCAGAAGCTGGGTCGTTCGGACACGCTGGACGAGATCCTGGCCGCGCCCGACCGCGACGCGCTGATCGCCTGGCTGCGCCGGCGTCCGCTCGCGATGTTCGTGGACGCGCACCTGCTCGTCCACGCCGGCGTGCCGCCCCAATGGACGGCGGCGCAGACGGTGGCGCTCGCGGCCGAAGTCGAGTCGGTCCTGCGCGGCGAGCACTGGATCGAGTTCCTCGGCCAGATGTACGGCAACGAGCCGGATCGCTGGGACGACGGCCTGACGGGCATCGCCCGCCTGCGCTGCATCGTCAACGCCCTCACGCGCATGCGCCTGTGCTGGCCGGACGGACGCATGGATTTCACCCACAAGGAAAGCGACAAGGGACCGGAAGGCTCCGACCTGCAGCCGTGGTTCGACCTGCCCGGCCGGCGCACGCTGGACGTCACCGTCGTGTTCGGACACTGGTCGGCGCTGGGCCTCGTGCTGCGGCCCAATCTCGTGGGCCTGGACAGCGGCTGCGTGTGGGGCGGCAAGCTGACGGCCGTGTGCCTGGACGACCGGTCGCTGTTGCAGGTCGATTGTCCCGAATACCGGGAACACGGCGGCAAAAAATAGCCGGCCGTTCAGCCGTGCTGCGCCGCGCCCTGCCGCAGCGCGCCGGCGATCGCCTCATGCGCCGCCTGCGCCAGCTCGCGCCGGTGCGCGCCCGCCGCCGGAATCGGCGCGAGGCAAGCCACCCGCGCCGTGACCGGTGCGCCGCCCAGGATGCGCACGATGCTGTCGACGAACGTCGTGTCGCCCGTGTAGTCGACCGAGGGGTGCCAGGCCCCGCTGCCGTCGAGATAGGCCAGCGCCACGGGCTGCACGGGCACGGCGGCGTCGATGGCGGCCTCGAACAGGTTGGCGTGGAACGGCAGCAGGGCGCCCTGGCTGGCCGTCGTCCCTTCCGGGAAAAAGGCCACGCGGCGCCGCTGACCGAGGGCGTCGACGAGGCCCTTGAAGATGTGGCGCAGGTCGCGCCGGTTGCCGCGCGCGATGAACACCGTGCCGGCCTGCGCGACGAGCCAGCCCAGGACGGGCCAGGCGCGGATCTCGGCCTTGGCCACGAAGCGGCACGGGTGCACGGCATTGATGACGAAGATGTCGAGCCAGGAGATGTGGTTGGCCACGATGAGCGCGTGCGCGAGGGCGCCGCCCTCCGTGCGCTCGAGCCGCACGCGGCAAATGCCCAGCAGGCGCGCCGACCAGCGCCGGACCAGGCGCTGGCGCAGGGCATCGCCCGCCCAGGGAAACACGAGGGCGCACGTGGCCAGGCCCTGGACGAGATGGAGAACGAGGCGCGCAAGACGCCACGCAAGCTTGATCTTCAATGGAAGCTCGGATGGAAATGCCGCGCGGGCCGCGGCCGCAGCGATTGTACCGCCGCGGCCGGGTGCGAAGGGAATCAGCGTTCGAACGCGACGTGGCCGGCGACGATCGTCGCCTTCACCTGGCCCGTCAGTTCGTAGCCGAGGAAAGGCGTGTGCTTGCCCTGGCTGGCCAGGGCGCCCGCGTTGACGGTCCAGCGCGCGTCCGGGTCGAACAGCACGACGTCCGCGCGCGCGCCTTGCGCCAGCGTACCGGCGGCGAGACCCGCCGTGCGCGCCGGGTCGCTCGTGATCTTCGCCAGCGCCGTCGACAGGACCTTGCCGTCACGGCCTTGCTCGGCCGCCCATTTCAGCATCAGCGACAGCAGCAGTTCCAGGCCCGTGGCGCCGGCCGACGCTTCCGCGAACGGCAGCAGCTTCTCGTCGTCGTCGACCGGCGTGTGGTCCGAGCAGACGGCGTCCACGGTGCCGTCGAGGACGGCCGTGCGGATCGCGTCGCGGTCGCGCTGGCCGCGCAGCGGCGGCGTCAGGCGCGCGTTGGAATCGAAGAAGCCGATGTCGGCATCCGTCATGTGCAGGTGGTGCACGCCGACGTCGCACGTGACGGGCAGGCCTTCCTTCTTGGCGGCGCGGATCAGGTCCAGCGCGGCGGCCGAGGAGATGCGGCACAGGTGCACGCGCGCACCGGATGCGCGCATCAGTTCGAAGATCGTGTGCAGTGCGATGGTCTCGGACATCACGGGCACGCCCGACAGGCCCAGGCGCGACGCCAGCGGGCCGCTGTGGGCGATGCCGCCGCGGCCGATGTGCGGGTCCTGCGGGCGCAGCCAGACGGTGTAGCCGAACGTCTTCGCGTACTGCATGGCGCGCAGCAGCACGGTCGTGTCCTCGATCGGTTCCTCGGCCTGGGCGAAGCCGATGCAGCCGGCTTCCGTCAGCTCGGCCATCTCGGTCAATGACTTGCCCTTCAGGCCGACGGTCAGCGCGCCCAGCGGATGCACGTGGGCCTGGTTCAAGAGGCGCGCGCGGTGCTTGAGCATCTCGACGAGGCCCGGCTCGTCCAGCACGGGGTCGGTGTCGGGCGGGCACACGAGCGTCGTCACGCCGCCCTGCATGGCCGCCTGCATTTCCGATTCCAGCGTGGCCTTGTATTCGTAGCCCGGCTCGCGCAGCCGGGCGGAGAGATCGACGAGGCCCGGCGCGACGACGAGGCCGGACGCGTCGATCGTGCGCGCGGCCGTGAAGCCGGCGTGCGCGCTGCCGATGGCGGCAATCTTACCGTCGGCGATGTAGAGGTCCTGGACGGCGTCGATGCCGCCCGCCGGGTCGATCAGGCGCCCGTTCTTGATGTGCAGTTTCATTATGCGTGCGAATTTAAGTGTGGCTACCGGCCAGAATACTCATCACCGCCATGCGGACGGCGATACCGAAGGTGACCTGCGGCAGGATCACGGCCTGGGCGCCGTCCGCCACGGCCGAATCGATCTCCACGCCGCGGTTCATCGGGCCCGGGTGCATCACGATGGCGTCCGGCCTGGCGAGCGCCAGGCGCTCCGGCGTCAGGCCGTAGCTCTTGAAATACTCGCCGGCCGACGGCAGCAGCGCGCCCGACATGCGCTCGTTCTGCAGGCGCAGCATGATGATCACGTCGACGTCCTTCAGGCCCTCTTCCATGTTCGTGAACACGCGCACGCCCATCTGTTCCAGGCCGCCCGGCAGCAGCGTGTGCGGGCCGATGGCGCGCACTTCCGGCACGCCCAGCGTGGTCAGCGCGTGGATGTCCGAACGGGCCACGCGGCTGTGCAGGATGTCGCCGACGATGGCCACGCGCAGGTTCGTGAAATCCTTCTTGTAGTGGCGGATCGTGTACATGTCGAGCAGGCCCTGCGTCGGGTGCGCGTGGCGGCCGTCGCCCGCGTTCACCACGTGCACGTGGTTCTGCTTCGTGTCGTTCAGGTGCTTGGCGATCAGGTACGGCGCGCCCGACTGCGCGTGGCGCACCACGAACATGTCGGCGTGCATGGCCGACAGGTTGTCGATCGTGTCCAGCAGCGATTCGCCCTTGCTCGTCGACGAGGCGGCGATGTTCAGGTTGATGACGTCGGCCGACAGGCGCTTCGACGCGATCTCGAACGTCGTGCGCGTGCGCGTCGAGTTTTCGAAGAACAGGTTGAAGACGCTTTTCCCGCGCATCAGCGGCACCTTCTTGACCTCGCGGTCGGAGATGCTCACGAAGCTCGAGGCGGTGTCGAGGATGTGGTTGATGATGGCCTTGGGCAGTCCCTCGGTGGTGAGGAGGTGCTGCAGTTCGCCGTTCTTGTTCAGTTGCGGGTTATGCATTGTCGTCTTCGATCGTGAGCGAGAGTCGGCCGGACGCGTCGCGCGCCAGCGCGAGCGAGCGGCCAGGGGCAAGCTGTGCGTGCGCGCCGACGAAATCGGCGGCCACCGGCAGTTCGCGGCCGCCGCGGTCCGCCAGCGCGGCCAGCTTGATGCGCGCGGGACGGCCATAGTCGAACAGCACGTTGATCGCCGCGCGCACCGTGCGGCCGGTGTACAGCACATCGTCGACGAGCACGATGGTCGCGCCGTCGACGTTGAATTCGATCCGGGTCGGCTTGACGTCCGGATGCAGGCCCTTGCGGGCATAGTCGTCGCGGTAGAACGAGACGTCGATGAAGCCCAGGCGGGATTGCAGGCCCAGGTCGGCGGCCAGCCGCTCGGCCAGCCAGGCGCCGCCCGAGTGGATGCCGACGATGGCGGCGTCCGCTACGCCGGCTATCCCCGCGCGCACCTGCGCGAGCAGGTCGCGGTACAGGGCGTCGGCGTCGAGGTCCGCCGGTTCCGCGTCGTTAATATGAGTTGGCATGATCGTCAAAGTATTGTTGCAAAATGATGGCGGCGGCCTTGGCGTCGATGATCTCGCCCCGCTTGGCGGGAATGACGGCCGACGAATAGCGTTCGTCGACGAGCTCGACGGGCAGGTCGAAACGGCCGTTCAGCTGGTTGGCGAAGCGGCGCGCGCGCAGGGTCATCTCGTGCTCCGCGCCGTCCGGATGGCGCGGCTCGCCCACGACGAGGCGCGCGGGCCGCCATTGTTCGATCAGGTCGCCGATGACCTTGAAGCGGGTCGCATTGTCGACCGCCTGGATGACGGACAGCGGCTGCGCCTGTCCCGTCAGGGTATTCCCCATGGCAATGCCGATGCGCTTGATGCCGAAGTCGAAGCCGAGAACGATGTCGACCATTACCTGCATCGGCTCCGGGCAAATGAGTAACTAAGGCCGCAACCGTCACGCATGGCCGGCCTCGGAAGCCAGCATCAGCGGGTCGATGCCCAGCAGCTTGATGGCGGCGTTGTAGCGCTCGTCGATCGGCAGGTCGAACAGCACGTGCGCGTCGGCGCCCACCGTCAGCCAGCCGTTGCGGGCAATTTCCTCTTCCAGCTGGCCCGGGCTCCAGCCGGCATAGCCGATGGACACGAGCATGCGGCGCGGACCGGAGCCGCTGGCGACGGCTTCCAGCACGTCGATCGACGTCGTGAACGCGACCTCGTCGGTGACGGAAAGCGACGACGAATAACGGCCGCCGGGCGAATGCAGCACGAAGCCGCGGTCGTCCTGGACGGGGCCGCCGAACATGATCGGCTCATTGACGACGCTGGCGCGCAGCCCTTCCGCCACCTTCAGGTCGATGCGGTCGAACAGCACGTCCATGGTCATGTCCGTCGGCTTGTTGATGACGACGCCGAGCACGCCCTTCTCGTTGTGCTCGCAGATATACACGACGGTGCCGCCGAAGATCGGGTCATTCATCGACGGCATGGCAATCAGGAAATGATTAGCCAGGTTCAGCTGCGAAGCAGACGTACCTGCCGTCCCCATATCGAGGGCGTCTTCCTGGTGCATCCCGGGCATGGTTAGAGGCTTGCCGACCTTACTTTTTTTCATGCTCATACTCTCTGTTGGCTCACTCTCTGGGGTTACCGCGGCATTTCTACGCTGAAAAGCTGGACTTTTCGCTAGTTTACACCGAATTGCCCGACCAGCCATGGGAAGCCGCTCTGCCGGGCCAAACCTGAGAGATGGTAGACAGTAAAATTCTGGACCGCATTGACTCCGCACACAGAAGATGACGTTAAGAAACTCCTTAGTCTGGTTCCGGCGCGATTTGCGCGTGGACGACCATGCCGCGCTGCATCACGCCCTGCGCTCCGGACGCCGCGTGTTCGGCGTGTTTATCTTCGATACCGACATCCTGGCCGGCTTGCCGGCCGACGACCGGCGCGTTCAATTTCTGGTGGACAGCGTGCGCGAGCTGGATGCGCGCTTGCGTGCATTTGGAGGTTACCTCATCGTGCGGCACGGGCGCGCCGCGCAGGCGATCCCCGAACTGGCGGCCGAGCTGGATGCGGAATCCGTGTTCGCCAACCGCGACTACGAGCCGCAGGCGCGCGCGCGCGACGGCGCCGTGCAGGACGCTCTGCGCGCGGCCGGGCGCAGCCTGCAGACGTTCAAGGACCAGGTGATCTTCGAACACGACGAGGTATTGACCTTGGCCGGCGGCCCATACTCCGTCTTTACGCCCTACAAGAACGCGTGGCTGAAACGCCTCGCGCGCATGCCGGAGGCGGTGCGGCCGTTCGAGACGGCGCCGCACGCGGCCGCGCTCGCGCCGCCGCCGGCCGGTCACGCCCTGCCCCGGCTCGCCGACCTGGGCTTCGTGCCGAACGCCGCGCCCATTGCCGATCCCGGCATGGCCGGTGCCGAGCACCTGCTGGCGCAATTCGAACGGCGCCTCGCGCGCTACGACCACGACCGCGATTTCCCGGCGCTGGACGCCACGTCGCACCTGTCGGTCCACCTGCGCTTCGGGACGCTCTCCGTGCGCGGCCTCGTCGCGATGCTGCAGGCGCGCATCGCGGACGGCAGCGGCGGCCCCGGCGCGCCCGTGTGGCTGTCGGAACTCGTCTGGCGCGAGTTCTACATGATGATCCTGGCGCGCCATCCGCGCGTCGTCACGCATGCGTTCAAGCCGGCCTTCGATGCCGTCGCCTGGGACGAAGGCCCGGAGGCCGACGCGCGGTTCACCGCCTGGTGCGCGGGCCGCACGGGCTATCCGCTCGTCGACGCCGCGATGCTGCAGCTCGAACGGACGGGCTTCATGCACAACCGCCTGCGCATGGTCACGGCCAGTTTCCTGACCAAGGACCTGGGGATCGCCTGGCAACGGGGCGAGCGCTGGTTTGCCTTGAAACTGAACGATTACGAGCTGGCGTCGAACAACGGCGGCTGGCAGTGGGCAGCATCGACCGGGTGCGACGCGCAGCCGTGGTTCCGCATCTTCAATCCCGTCACGCAGTCGCGCAGGTTCGATCCGGACGGGGATTTCATCCGGCAGTACCTGCCGCAGTTGGCCGGGCTGCCGGGCGCGGCGATCCATGCGCCGTGGCTGGCGAAGCCGGAGGTTTTACAGAAGGCCGGCGTGGTGCCGGGACGGGACTATCCGCTGCCGGTCGTGGACCACGAGGAAGCGCGCGCCAGGACGCTGGCGCGGTTCCAGGCGGTCCGCTCCGGATGATCAGGACGCCCGCGCTTCCAGCAACCCCGTGATCGCGGCCAGCAGCGCGTCCTCCTGGAACGGCTTGCCGAAATACGCGTCGACGCCGAGGCCCAGCGCGACGTTGCGGTGCTTGTCCGCCGTGCGCGACGTGATCATGATGATCGGCAGCGCCTGGGTCGCGGCATCGCCGCGCACGTGGCGCGTGAGGTCGAAACCGTCCATGCGCGGCATCTCGATGTCGACCAGCATCAAGTCGGGCCGGGTCTCCTGCATCTGTTCGAGCGCGTCGACGCCGTCCTTGGCCAGCAGCACCCGATAGCCTTCGCGTTCCAGCAGGCGCTGGGTGACCTTGCGCACGGTGAGCGAATCGTCCACGACCATGATCGTCGCGATGCGCGCCGGCGCCGGTTCCGCCGGTGCGGCGGGCGCGCGGCCGGGGCGGGCGCCCTGGCCGGCCATCTGCACGGGATCGAGGATCAGCACGATCTCGCCGGAGCCGAGCACGGTGGCGCCGGCGATGCCCGGCATCCGGGCCAGCTGCGGCCCGATGTTCTTGATGACGACCTCGCGGTTGCCCAGCACCTCGTCCACCCGCAGCGCAAGACGCGTGTTGCCGCTCTTGAGGACGAGCACGGGCGACGAGCGCTGCCCGCCGGCGCTCCCCGGCTCGTGCAGCAGCGCGGGCAGGTAGTGCAGCGGGATGCTCTCGCCGTGAACGTTGATCGCCCCCGCCTCGAAGGCCGCGTCCAGGTCCGCCTCGCGCACCTGCAGCACCTGCTCGACCAGCACGGCCGGCAGCGCATGCGTGCGCGCGCCGCTGGCCACGAGCACGACCTGCGTGACGGCCAGCGTGAGCGGCAGGTGGATGGCGAAGGCGGCGCCGCTGCCGCGCGTCGTCTCGACGTCGACGCGGCCGCCCAGCGCGCGCGCTTCGGAACGCACGACGTCCATGCCGACGCCGCGGCCGGCCAGTTCCGTCAGCGTGTCCGCCGTCGAAAAGCCCGGCTCGAACACGAGTTCCGCGGCGTCCTGGTCGGACACGTCCTCGCCCTCGGCCAGCAGGCCCAGGGCCGCCGCCTTGGCGCGGATGCGGGCCAGGTCGAGGCCCGCGCCGTCGTCGGCGAAGCGGATCTCGACCTCGTTGCCCTGCTGGCTCACCTGCACGAGCAGCTCGCCCGTTTCCGGCTTGCCGGCGGCGACGCGCGCGGCGCGCGCTTCGATGCCGTGCACGATGGCGTTGCGCAGCAGGTGTTCGAACGGCGCGGCCATGCGTTCCAGCACGCTGCGGTCGATCTCGACGCCGCCGCCGCGGATGTCCAAGTTCACGCGCTTGTCCGTTTCCTTCGCGGTCTGGCGCGCCACGCGGAACAGGCGCTCGGACAGACTCGCGAACGGCACCATGCGCACCCGCATCAGGTCGCGCTGCAGCTCGCGCGTGAGGCGCGACTGCGCGGCCAGGTCGTCGGCCGCCGCCTCCGCCGTGCGCGCCAGGCCCTCGTGGAACGAGCCGACGTCGTTCACGCTCTCGGCCATCATGCGCGTGAGTTCCTGCAGGCGCGTGAAGCGGTCGAACTCGAGCGGATCGAATTCGCGCTCGCCGGAAATCGACAGCCGCGACGCGATCTGCGACTCGGCCTGCACCTCCACCTCGCGCAGCTGGCGGCGCAGGTTGGCGAGGTTGTCGGCGAAGTCGGACAGCATGCCTTTCAACGCGCCGACCTGGGTCTCCAGTTTCGAGCGCGTGATCGACACCTCGCCGGCCTGGTTGACGAGGCGGTCGAGGATGTCGGCGCGCACGCGCACGAGCGGCGCGCGCGCGGCCTGCTCGTCCGCCGGCGCCGCGCCCAACGGTTCCGGCGCGGCGGGGACCGGCGCCTCGTGCTGCGCCGGCCCGGCCGGCTGCTGCAGCTGCTCGAACAGCAGCTGCGCCTGGTCGTAGTTGGCGAGCAGCTCGTCGAATGCGGCCGGATTGGTCGTCCCGGCGTGCAGCATGTTCTCGATCTGCGTTTCCAGCGCGTGCGTGTGCTGGCCGAGGCGCATCGCGCCGGCCATGCGCGCGCTGCCCTTGACCGTGTGCAGGGCGCGCAGCAGGCCTTGCGCGACGGCCGCGTCGGCCGGGTTCTGCTGCCACTGGCGCAGGCCGTTGCCGATCTGCGGCAGCAGGTCCGCCGCTTCTTCCATGAAGACGGGCAGCAGGTCCGGGTCGAGTTCGTCGACGAAGACCGGCTCGGTGGCCAGGGCGGGCTCGGGCTCGGGCTCGGGCTCGGCGACGGGCTGCGGCTCGGGCTCCGGTTCGGGCTCCGGCGCGGCCGGCGGCAAGTCGAACAGCGCGTCGACGTCGATGACGTCGCCGGCATCCGGCTGCGCCGGCGCGGGCGCGGGCGCGGGTTCGGCCTGTTCCAGCGTGGGCGCCGCGAACGGATCGTCGAAATACGAATCGAACAGGTCGTCGACGGCGTTGACGGCCGGGTCGTCCTGGCGCGGCGCCGGTGCGCGCGGCGCCAGTTCCGTGCTGGCGGGCAGCGCCGGCGTGCTCGGCGCCAGCGGCGGATCGGCCAAGATGCTGGCATAGGTGGCGGCGAACAGCGCGTCCAGGCGCTGCGCCAGTTCCGTGTCGGCGTCCGCGAACACCGCGTCGGCGCGGACTTTGCCCAGCTCGTCGCGCAACGCTTCCAGGCGCGCCAGCAATTCCGGCTGCGCGGGCGCCAGTTCGCCCAGCGCGAACACCTGCAGCATCACGCGCACGCGCTCGACCGTCTCCTCCAGCAGGTCGAACTGCGCGCCCTGCAGCGGCGACACGGCCACCTGCAACGCCTCTTCCAGCGCCACGGCCAGCTCGCGCAGCGCGTTGAAGCCGACGGTGGCCGACGTGCCGCCCAGCGTGTGCGCGGCCTTCAGGGCCTGCGGCGTCACGGCGCGCAGCGGTTCCGCGCGCCAGGCGGCGAAGTCGTCGGCCAGCGTGCGCACCAGCGCCTCGGTTTCGCCGAGGTAGATGTTATACAGCGGCAGCGGGATCTCCAGGTCGCCCACGCGCCGCATGTTCCCTTCCGATACGGGGAACGCCAGCACGTTGTCCGGCAGCTCCTCCGGCGACAGGGCCGGCAGCGGCGCGGGCGGCTCCTCCGGCGCGACGTCGAAGCCGGCGGCGGGCTCGATCGGTTCGGGCGGCGCGCCTGCCGGCTGCGCCGCTTCGTCTTCCGCCAGTCCGGCCGCGGCCGCGGCGTCGAACGCGCCGACCGTCTCCGGCGCCAGCTCGGCCGGCGCATCGACAGCCGGCACTTCCTGCACTTCCGGCACGTCCGGCACCGACGCTTCCGGCGCGGACTCCGTCACCGCGAACGGCCCGCCGTCCTGCACGCGCGCGGCGGCGCGCACGAGCGCATCGCCGTCGCGCCGCGATCCGCCCGCGGCCAGTTCGTCGACCCAGGCCGCCAGCTCCGCGTGCGCATGCGCGAGCAGCGCCAGCAGGTCGGACGTGGCGGCGCGCGCTTCGGCGAGCCACAGGTTCATGACTTTTTCGATGGCGGCGGCGGCCCCGGCGAACTGCTCCAGGCCGACCATGCGGCTGCTGCCCTTGAGCGTGTGGAAGCCGCGGCGCAGGCGGGTCAACGTGTCCTGGTCGGCCGGAGCTGCCGTGGCGAGCGGCAGCGCACGCCCGACGACGTCCAGCACATCGCGCGCCTCGCCGATGAAGATCTCCAGCAGTTCCGCTTCGACGGCATCGTCCGCCGCCGGCGCGGGTTCCGGCACCGGCGCGGGTTCCGGCGGCGCCGCCTCGGCCGGCGCTGCTTCGGCCTGCGCGGCGGGTGCCTGTCCTTCGATCGGCAGTTCGTGGAACAGGCCAGGGGCGGCGTCGAAGCGGAAGCGCTTGCGCGCGCCGTCGACGTTCTGGGCCAGCGCGTCCGTGAAGAAGCCGAGCGCGCCGATGTTGCGGGCCAGGTTGTCCAGCACGGCGCCGCGCGTCGCGGCGTCCGGTTGCGTGTCGATGAGACTGCGCACGCGGGCACGCACGTGGTCGACCGCCTGCGTGGCCTGGTCCTGGTCGAGGATGGCAAGCGCGCCCCGCAGCTGGTGCAGCAGCGGGTCGACCTGTTCCAGCGACGCGACGCGCGCCGGGTCTTCGTAGTAGTCGTCGATGAGCTTTTCGACCTGGCGCAGGCCCGTGCGGATTTCGCCCGCCAGCACGGCCACGGTCTGGCCCTGCTGCAGTTCGCGCGCCAGTTCGCCGTGCCAGGCCGGCGCGTCCGGCGGGGTCGCGCCGTGCGCCAGCGCGAGCAGGCGCTGGCCGACGGCTTCCGCATGCTGGCCGAAGTCCTCGGGCAGCTGGCGCACCTGGTCCAGGCCGTGCTCGACGAACAGCATGGCCTCGGCCATTTCGAGGCTGAACTGGTCGCTGCGGTGGCCCGCCATCGATTCGCTCGCGGCCTGGCCCAGTTCGCGCAGCAGGTTCGCCAGCGCCGGGGCGCCCAGCTTCTCGCTGGCGCCGGCCAGCTTGGCCAGGGCGTCGTTGAAGCCGCCGTCCGTCGCGTCGCCGCCTTCCGACGCCACGCGGTCCCAGCCCTGCTTGGTCTCGATCAGCGCTTCCTTGGCATCCTTGAGGACGTCCGGGTCGACGCGGCCGTAGCGGCGCTCCAGGTAATCGGGCGGCACCTGGCCGCCGACGCGGTAGGCGTCGCGCAACTGGCGGGCCGCGGGCGCCGGCTCGGGCGCGGCGGCGATGAAGAACAGCGCGTCGCGCAGCAGCGCCTCCGGCAGTTCGGCATGTCCCTGCGCCTGGCGGCGCAGCTGCAGGTTGATCTGGCCGAACAGCTGTTTCACGTACAGGTCGGGCGCCGCCTGGCCGCTCGCGACGAGGTCGGCGACGGCCTGCAGCGCCAGCCAGAACGCATGGGCCTCCGCCTGCGGCTGGCCGTCCACGACGGGTGCCAGCGCATCGCGCATGGCGCCGGCCTGCGCCCGCTGGGCATCGGCGTCGGCGCTGCGCAGGAACGGCAGCAAGGCCTTTTCGAACGCGGCGCGGGTCGCGGCGTAGTCCGGACTGGGGCCGGCGCCGCCCTCCGGCAACAAGGCCGGAGCCAGGTCCAGCTCGAGCATCTGGCCCGGATGCACGCGCTCCACGCCCAGCATTTCCTGCAGCGCGCGGTAATACGGGAACAGCCGCACCGGCTGCGGTGCGGCGCCGTCCAGCAATTCTTCCAGGTATTCGACGAGCGCGCGGTAGGCCTCGCCGACGACGCCGGCCCGGTCGGCGTCCAGCGCCGGCGCGCCGTCCTTGAAGCGGTCGATGACCTGCTCGGCCGCCTCGCTGATGCGCAGGACGCCGGCGACGTCGACCATCTGCAGCGCGCCGTGGGCCTGGTGCAGGTGCGACTTGGCGTGCAGCAGCAGCGTCGGCTGCGCGTCGGGGCTGCGGCCGGCCGCGTCCCGCAATGCCTTGGCGGAGCGCTCGAGGGCATCACGGATTTCCCCGATGACCCAGGACAGTGGGCCGGTGTCGAAAGGCGGTGCGGCGGACGCGTGCGAAAACTGGGTCATGTGAATACAGTCAGGGGCTCAGGCGGCGACGCGGAAGCGCGACACCGAATTCTTCAATTCCTGCGCGAGCTCCGCCAGCTGCCGGATCGACTGCGCCGTCTGCTGCGTGCCGCCCTGTGCCTGTTCGGTGATCGCGAGGATGTGCTGCATATTATGCGCCACACCGTTGGCGGACGTCGCCTGCAGGCCCGCCGCGACGGCCATCCCCTGGATCAGTTCCGCGAGCCGGTTCGACACGCGCGAGATGTCCGCCAGCGCCGCGCCGGCCGCGTCGGTCACGCGCGCGCCCTCGACGACGCCCTGGGTCGACTTTTCCATCGCCGCCACGGCGTCGTGCGTATCGGTCTGGATGGTGCGCACCAGCGCGCCGATCTGCTTGGCCGCATCGCCCGACCGTTCCGCCAGCCGCTGCACCTCTTCCGCCACGACCGAGAAGCCGCGCCCCGCCTCGCCGGCCGATGCGGCCTGGATCGCCGCGTTCAGCGCCAGCACGTTGGTCTGTTCCGTGATGTCGGAAATGAGCTCGGTGATCTCGCCGATCTCCTGCGACGATTCGCCCAGGCGCTTGATGCGCTTCGAGGTTTCCTGGATCTGCTCGCGGATCTCGCCCATGCCGCGGATGGCGTTCTGCACCGCCGTCGCGCCCTGCTCCGCCGCCGCCACCGACTGGCGCGCCACCTCGGCCGATTCCTTCGCGGAGCTGGACACCTCGGTGATCTCGCCCGCCATGCGCAGCATCGTGGCCGACGTGTCCTGGATCTCGCGCGCCTGCTGGCCCGCCGCGACGAGCAGCCGGCTGGACACCTGCTGCGCGTCGTTCGACGCCTGCGTCACCTTTTCCGCCGTGGCGATCACGCGCACGACGAGGCCGCGCAGCTCTTCCACCGTGTAGTTGACGGAGTCGGCGATGGCGCCCGTGATGTCTTCGGACACGGTGGCGTAGACCGTCAGGTCGCCGTCCGCCACTTCCTGCAGTTCGTTCATCAGGCGCAGGATCGCGGCCTGGTTCTGGTCGTTGGTGGCCTTGGCTTCCTCTTCCTTGGCCTGGGCCAGCAGGCGCATCGCCTCCGCTTCCTGGCGCCGCGCGTCGGCGCCGCGCGTGCGGTTGCGCGAATCCTGCAGCATCACGCGCGAGATGCTGCCGGCCGTGACGAGGGTGAAGATCGACGCGGCGACGAGCAGCCAGAACCAGCCGTTCGTGCTGCCTTCGCCGCCGCGGAACGACGCCTGCAGGTCGGTCAGCTGGCGGCGCAGCGCCTCGTTGTCGCGGAAGATGGTCTGCTCGGCGGCCTTGGCGGCCGTCATGTCGGACAGCTTGTCCAGGAAGGTCGCGATCAGCTTCTGGCAGATGTCGAATTTCGACCGCACTTCCTGCAGCTTGGCACGCAGCGCCGGATCGCGCAGCGGGGCCAGGCCCAGCGCGGTGCTGCCGTTCAGCAGGCCGTCGACAGTGGCGCGGAACGTGGTCGTGTCGCGGCCCATCTGGAATGCGGTCTCGGGGCGGATGCCGCCCGAGGTCAGGAATTCGCTGGCGCTGCGCGACAGGCGCTGCGTCAGCATCATCATGCGGCCCAGCGCCGCCAGTTCGCGCGCGCTGCCGCCGCGCGCCGTGCGCTCGGTGAGGATGTCTTCCGTCAGCGCCAGCATGTCCGGCGCCAGGATGTCGAGCTGCTTGAGGTTCTGGTCGAAGGCGATCAGTTCCGGCTTCATCTTGAGGATGCTGGCGGCGGCCGCGTCGGACACGTGCCACTTCTTGCGCACCGTGACCAGCTGGGCGGCGAGGTCGCCGCCCGACGCCGGGATCGCATCGCCGTTGAAGTCGCCGCCGTGCGCCAGCAGGTCGAGGTCGCGCGACAGGGCGATGCGGCTGTCCTGCAGCTGCGTGAAGGCGTCCGGCACGCCCTGCATCGCGTTCGGCGCGGCCTTGCCCACGCGCTGCGAGTGCATCAGCGCTTCGCTGGCGATCTGGGTCTGGCTGCTGGCGATCGCGCCGCTGCCGGCATTGCGCCACAGCGACAGCAGGGTGATGAGAATGCCGATGACGAAGGCGACGAGCAGGATGCGCAACTGGCGCGGCAGCGACAAATGGCCGATCAGCGGCAGGCGCAGGTCGTCGTCGCCGCCGGCCGCGGCGGCGGCCGCGTTCGCCGCGGTGCGCTGCCGGCGTCGCGCCAGCTGGCCCAGGCGCAGCGCCGCGTCATCCGCGGAACCCGTCGGTGCCGTGCCGCTGACCGGGCCCGCCGGGACCGGCGGCGGCACCGCCGGCAGCGTGCCGGGGCCGAACTGCGTGTCGGGCGAGGCCAGCACAGTGCCGGCCTCGCCGTCGCGCGCCTGCGCATCGCCGCCCCCGCTCTTGGGGAAGAAATTCATCGACAGTTTGGATGCGAATCCCATGCCAGCTCCAGTGCAAAACCTGTTGTGATTGATTTACTTACCCGGACTACCTAGCGCGCGACCTGCAGGAACCGTTCCTCGCGCGCGAGGGCGGCCAGCGACAGCGGCGTCCATTCCAGCCCTTCCGCGTCGCGCAGGCGGCCTTCCAGCGGCGCCATGTCGGCCGCGTGGCGCAGGCCCACGACGCGCCCGACCAGCAGGGCGCAGGGAAAACCGAGGCTCGGGGCGAACGTCACGAGACGCGCGCCCGCGGCCGGGAGCCCGTGCGCGGGGCCGTCCGGATCGAGGTAGCGCGCCAGGTCGACGACGCCCAGCAGGCTGCCGCGGACGTTGGCGAGGCCGAGATACCACGGCTGCGTGAGCGGCACCGCGGCCAGCGCCGGCAGCGGCACGATCTCGCCGGCTTCGACGAGGTCCAGCAGATAGCGCGCGCCGCCGATCTCCACGCCCAGCTGGTGCGCGCGCGCGCCGCTGCTCGTGCGCGCGGCCTGCATGCGCTCGAGCAGCTGTTCCTGGTACTGGCGCAGGCGGGCGCGCCGCGCCGCGCCTTTCTGTCCGCCGGCGTCGCTGGCGTTCATGTCAGGCGCCGAGCGTGGCGATCGTGGCCAGCAGCTTGACCGGGTCGACCGGCTTGACGAAATAATCCTTCGCGCCCTGACGCATGCCCCAGATGCGGTCGGTTTCCTGGTTCTTGCTGCTGCAGATGATGACGGGCACGGACGCCAGCTCCGGGTCGCGCGCGATCGCGCGCGTCACCTGGAAACCGTTCGCGCCGGGCATGACGACGTCCATCAGGATCAGTTCCGGCCGGTCGGCGCGGATCTTGGCCAGCGCCTCCTCGCCGTTGTCGGCGGTCGTCACGGTAAAGCCGTTGCGCACGAGGATGTCGGTCAGGTAATAGCGTTCCGTCGGGGAATCGTCGACGATCAGGATTTTTTGTATGGCCACGGTGGGCTCCGCATCGTTGGGTCAAGCCGCGGCGCCGCCCTGCGCATGGTCGCGCACGGCCGCCAGCAGGCTGTCTTTGGAAAAAGGTTTGGTCAGGTAGGCGCTCGAGCCCACCATCGCGCCGCGCGCGCGGTCGAACAGGCCGTCCTTCGAGGACAGCATGATGACCGGCGTGGCATGGAATTTCGCGCTCTTCTTGATCAGCGCGCAGGTCTGGTAGCCGTCCAGGCGCGGCATCAGGATGTCGCAGAATACCAGCGCCGGCTGGTGGTCGTTGATCTTGGCCAGCGCGTCGAAGCCATCCTCGGCCAGCACCACCCGGTAGCCGGCCTGCGTCAGGAATATCTCGGCGGACCGACGAATCGTGCTGCTGTCGTCGATCACCATGATCGTCAAGCCTGTCGGTTGCGTCGTCATATTCGTTTCACTTCAGCATGAACCCGCAAGATAGCATAGGGTCTGGGCCTTGTGCATGAAGTGTTGCGATGCGTCAACTAACCGGTACGCGCTTCATTGAATGAATGACATGAAACATTGGCGGGACGTTATCACCTGTGATCGAGCGGCAAACAAAAGCTCAGATTGCCGTCATTTCGAAATCGTCCTTGCGCGCGCCGCATTCCGGGCACGTCCAGTTCATCGGGACGTCGGCCCAGCGGGTGCCCGGCGGGATGCCGTCGTCCGGCGCGCCGGCGGCTTCGTCGTAGACCCAGCCGCAAATCAGGCACATCCAGGTCTGATACACCTGTGTTTCAGTACTCACGTTCGATTCCTCTTTTCAGTTCAGTGTTAGCCTAACGGTCCCCATCAGATAAAATGGGCGGGAGCTATCTTATTCTACCCGCTGTGCAAAACCAACCGTCTCCACTCATCCTCACGTTCGGGCCCGCGGACCCGGTCGGGGCAATGGGCATCCAGTCCGACGTAACCGTCTTCGCCATGCATGGTTGCCACGCCCTGTCGGTCGTCACCGCCCTGCTCGTGGCCGATTCGGCGCGCGTCGACGACGTCCAGCCCACCGACCACGCCTTCGTCGTCGAACAGGCGCGCATGCTGCTCGAGGACATGCCGGTGGCCGCCATCAAGGTCGGTACGATGGCCAGCCTGGAACAGATCGCCGCGATCGCGGAAATCGTGTCCGACTACGCCGACGTGCCCCTCGTGCTCGATCCGTTCACGTCGTCGCTGCCGGATTGCGGCACGCGCGACGACGACATGATGACCCTCATTCATCAACTGCTCGTGCCGCAGGCCAGCCTGTTCATGCTGTCGCAGCCGGAACTGGCGCGCTTCGCCGACTGCTGGCGCGACCCGGCCAGCTCCGCCACCGTCGCCGAGGACGCGGCGGACCTGACCGGCATCGGCTGCGGCCATGTGCTCGTGACGGGCATCGGCGGCGGCGACGGCACCCGTTGCAACGAGTTGTACGACGGGGACGGCCTCGCCACCGCCCTGCCGTGGTCGCAGCACCTGCCCGGCCCGTTCGTCGGCGCCGGCAACACGCTGTCGGCCGCGCTGGCGGCGCGCATGGCGCACGGCGCCGCTGCCGGGGACGCGCTGCCCGGGGCCCAGGAATACGTCACCGGCGCACTCGCCCACGCCTGCCGCTTCGGCATGGGCCGGCTCATTCCGAACAAGATCTTCCGCGCCCCCGGCGCGGCCACCTGAATGCAAACCACCATGACCGCTACGTCCGACACCACCTCCCAGAACGACATCCTGTTCGCCCGCGCCCAGCAGACCACGCCGGGCGGCGTGAACTCGCCCGTGCGCGCCTTCCGCTCCGTCGGCGGCACGCCGCGCTTCATCACCCGCGCCGAAGGGCCGTACATCTGGGATGCGGACGACAAACGCTACATCGACTACATCGGTTCCTGGGGCCCGGCCATCGTCGGCCACGCCCATCCGAAGGTCGTGAAAGCCGTGCAGGACGCGGCGGCGCAGGGCCTGTCGTTCGGCGCGCCGACCGAGGGCGAGATCGAGATCGCCGAGGAAATCTGCCGCCTCGTGCCGTCGATCGAGCAGGTGCGCCTCGTCTCGTCCGGCACGGAAGCGACGATGAGCGCGCTGCGCCTGGCGCGCGGCGCCACCGGCCGTGACAAGATCGTCAAGTTCGAAGGCTGCTACCACGGCCACGCCGATTCGCTGCTCGTGAAGGCCGGCTCGGGCCTGCTCACGTTCGGCAACCCGACGTCGGCCGGCGTGCCGGAAGACTTCGTCAAGCACACCATCGTCCTCGACTACAACAACGTCCCGCAGCTGGAAGACGCGTTCGCCTCGATGGGCGACACCATTGCCTGCGTGATCGTGGAAGCCGTGGCCGGCAACATGAACCTGATCCGCGCGACGCCGGAATTCCTGCACCGCATGCGCGAACTGTGCACCGAGCATGGCGCCGTGCTGATCTTCGACGAGGTGATGTCGGGCTTCCGCGTCGGGCTCAAAGGGGCGCAGGCGCTGTACGGCATTACGCCGGACCTGACGGCGCTCGGCAAGGTCATCGGCGGCGGCATGCCCGTGGCCGCGTTCGGCGGCCGCGCCGACCTGATGCAGAAGATGGCGCCGATCGGCCCCGTCTACCAGGCCGGCACGCTGTCCGGCAACCCGGTCGCCGTCGCGGCCGGCATGACGACGCTGAAGCTGATCCAGGAACCGGGCTTCTACGAGCACCTGACGGCGCAGACGGCGAAACTGGTCGAGGGCCTGACGGGCGCCGCGCGCGAAGCGGGCATCGCCTTCCGCGCGGATGCGGTCGGCGGCATGTTCGGCATGTATTTCGCGGACGCGATCCCGTCCAGCTACGGCCAGATGATGGCCGGCGACAAGGAGCGCTTCAACCGCTTCTTCCACGGCATGCTCGACGAAGGCGTGTACTTCGCCCCGGCCATGTTCGAGGCGGGCTTCGTGTCGGCCGCGCACGACGACGCCGTGATCGCGGCGACGGTCGACGCGGCCCGCCGCGTGTTCGCGCGCCTGGCTTAAACCAGGCTTATTTCTCGCTTTTGTTACCAAGGGGACACGTTCGCAACGTGTCCCCCATGCTACACTGCGCGCCAATCATGGACCTTCCCCCTACTAACCCGATCGCCCCGGCGCGCTGATTTTCCGGCCGCGCGCCCGTTTTCATTCGCGCCAGGCCCAACATGCCGTTCAAGCTTTTCCGCCGCCTCACCGACAATGCCACCCTGAAATCGCTCGGCCCCGGCCTGATCACCGGCGCCGCCGACGACGACCCGTCCGGCATCGCCACCTATTCGCAGGCCGGCGCGCAATTCGGCTTCAACACGCTGTGGACGCTCGTGCTGACCTACCCGTTCATGGTCGGCATCCAGCTCGTGTCGGCGCGCATCGGCCGCGTGACGGGGCGCGGGCTGGCGGCCAACATCCGCCGCGCCTACTCTCCCTGGCTGCTGTACGTGATCGTCGCCCTGCTCCTGATCGCGAACGTGATCAACATCGCGGCCGACATCGCGGCGATGGGCGAGGCGCTGCGCCTCGTGACCGGCACGGCGTCCAGCGAGCCGTACGCCCTCGGCTTCGGCGTGCTGTGCCTCGTGCTGCAGGTGTTCCTGCCGTACGCCAAGTACGTGCGCTACCTGAAATGGCTGACCCTCGGCCTCCTCGCGTACGTCGCGACGGCGTTCGCCGTGCACATGCCCTGGATCGAGGTGTTCGCGCGCACCGTCTGGCCGCATTTCACGTTCACGAAGGAATCCGTCGCCCTGATCGTCGCCGTGTTCGGCACGACGATCAGCCCGTATCTGTTCTTCTGGCAGGCGTCGCAGGAAGTCGAGGAAATCCGCAACGACCACCACACGCGCGCGCTGCGCACGCGTCCGCGCGACGCCGTCGCCCAGCTGCGCCGCATCAAATCCGACACGTTGATCGGCATGGGCTTTTCCAACATCGTCGCCTTCTTCATCATGCTGACGACGGCCGTCACGCTCGGCGCGCACGGCATCACGGATATCCAGTCCTCGAGCCAGGCGGCCGAGGCGCTGCGGCCGGTGGCGGGCGATTTCGCGTTCCTCGCGTTCGCGCTGGGCATCATCGGCACGGGCATGCTGGCCGTGCCCGTGCTGGCCGGCTCGGCCGCCTATGCCGTCACCGAAAGCTTCCGCTGGCGCAACGGCCTGGACCTGAAAGTCGTGGAGGCACGCGAGTTCTACGGCCTCATCGCCCTCGCGACCCTGGGCGGCGTGCTGCTCGACTTCGCGCCGATCCACCCGATCGAGGCGCTGATGCTGTCCGCGCAGATCAACGGCGTGATCTCCGTGCCCATCATGACCGTCATGATGATGCTCGCGCATAACCGCAAGATCATGGGCGAGTACACGCTGTCGACGCGCCACACCATCATCGGCTGGGTGGGCGTGGCGGTCATGCTGGTGGCGGTCATCGCGATGTTCGCGACCTTGTGATCCCCCACGCGTGGGGCTGCACCCGCGCGGACGGACGTTCTACGATGCGCTCCTCTCATCCAACACCGATCCAGGAGCCGCATCATGCAAACCACCACCGCGTCGTCCCTCCCGCAACCGCAGTTCTCGCGCGCCGGCATCGTCTGGCTCAAGCTGGCCGTCCTTTACCTCATCCTCGGCATCTCGCTCGGCATCGCCATGGGCGCCAGCCAGAATTTCACCTTGCGCCCCGTCCACGCCCACATCAACCTGCTGGGCTGGACGACGATGGCGCTGGCCGGCCTGATCTACAGCGTATTCCCGCAGGCGGGAGAAAGCCGCCTCGCGCGCCTGCATTTCTGGCTGCTGAACCTGGCCCTGCCTGTGATGATGGGCGCGCTCACCATGCTGCTGCTGGGCCATGTCGGCGCCGCGCCCGTCCTCGCGACTGCGGAAATCGTCGGCGCGCTGGCCATCCTCGCGTTCGCGGCGAATCTGTTCCTGAATCTGGAGCGATAAGGAACCCCTGTCCGGTTATACTTGCCTGCGTCATCCTCCGCGGAGAGGCAACGTCATGGCCGTGCGTATCGTTCGCTGTTCCTGTGCCGCGCTGGCGGCGGCGGGCCTGCTGGCCGCCGCGTTGCCGACCCGCGCCGCAACGACCAACCCGCCAGGAACCGCCATGGAAAACAAGACCATATCGCTCGACACCATCCGCCGCCAGGAACAGGCGCTGCAGTTCACATCCTTCGACAACGACGCGGCGCTCGCGATCGGCAACCGGATCGTCGAGCAGGCCAAGGCCGACAAGGTCGCGGTCACCGTCGACGTGAGCGTCAACCGCAACCCGCTGTTCTTCCACGCGATGGCGGGCACGAGCCCGAACAACGCCGACTGGATCCGCCGCAAGAGCAACCTCGTGAACCGCACGGGCCACGCCTCGTTCTACGTGCACACGGACGCCGTCGCCAAGGGCCGCGACTACGACAACCTGCCCACGTTCGACCCGAAGGACTATGCCGCGCACGGCGGCTCCTTCCCCATCGTCGTCAAGGGCACGGGGCAGATCGGCACGATTACGGTGTCGGGCCTCGCGGGCGTGGACGACCACGCGATGGTCGTGCGCGCGCTGAAGTGGTATCTGAAGGCGGACGACGTGCCGCTGTGATTTATTTCAGCCAGCCGCGGTGGCGGAAATACAGGAACGGCGCGATCGCGCTGACGACCATCAGGCCCAGCGACCAGCCGTAGCCGAAGTGCCAGTGCAGCTCCGGCAGGAATTCGAAGTTCATGCCGTAGATGCTGGCGATCAGCGTCGGCGGCAGGAAGGCGACCGAGGCCACCGAGAAGATCTTGATGATCTTGTTCTGGTTGATGTTGATGAAGCCGACGGTGGCGTCCATCAGGAAGTTGATCTTGTCGAACAGGAATGAGGTGTGGCCGTCCAGCGATTCGATGTCGCGCAGGATCTGGCGCGCTTCCTCGAACTGGTCCGTGTTCAGCAATCGGCCGCGCATCAGGAAGCTGACGGCGCGGCGCGTGTCCATCATGTTGCGGCGGATGCGGCCGTTCAAGTCTTCCTCGTGGGCGATCGCATTCAGCGCAGAGGCGGCGTCCTGGTCGGTGAATTCCTTCTGCAGCACGCGCTGGCTGACGTCTTCCAGGCTCTCGTAGATGCCTTCCAGCGCGTCGGCCGAGTACTCGGCGTCCGTCGCGTACAGGTCCAGCAGCACGTCCATATAGTCTTCGATCGAGCCGGGGCGCGAGCGCGCGCGCAGGCGCACGAGGCGGAACACCGGCAGATCGTCCGTGTGGACCGAGAACAGGATTTTCTTGGCCAGGATGAACGCGACCGTCACGATGCGCGACGGGCCGTCCTCTTCCTCGCGCAGGAAGTCGGTGCGCAGATGCAGGTCGCCGTTTTCCGCCTCGTAGTAGCGGGCCGACGCCTCGATGTCCTGGACTTCGTCCTCGCCGGGCAGGATCACGCCATAGGCCGCCTTGACCCAGGCGCGCTCCTCGTCGGTCGGGTCGAGCAGGTCGACCCAGACGGCAGGCGCGTTCTCCAGATCGGCACGCGACGCGATGGGCACCTGGTTCAGTCGGCCATTTTGTAGGACAAATACGTTGATCATGCGCTGCTTTCTCGGCCGGGTTCGGAAACAGCGCAAGTGTACCCGTAAGCCCTGAGCCCGGCCAGCCCGTACACACGTTTTCCCGAGCAATAACCCAAATTCGGGGTCAGACCCCATTTCGTTGGAAATTCGGGGTCAGAGCACTTTTTGGGGCAATGGTCAGAGGGAATTTTTGAAGCGTTTGCGCCACGAAAACATCGCGTGGCGAACGCACATCCGGCGGAACCGGGCCGAACTCCGCGCATCGAAATGTGCTCTGACCCCGAATTTCAGGAAAAAAGTGCTCTGACCCCGAATTTAGGGGAGTTCGGCGGCATTCATGCGGCGCTGGATGACCGCCGTGCGGCGCGCCAGGTAGCTCGTGTCGCGGTGGCGGTCGTAGAAGCGCGGGTTCGGCAGCATGACGGCCAGGCGGGCGCCCTGGGCCGGGGTCAGGTTCGCGGCCGGCACGTGGAAGTAGTGGCGCGCGGCGGCTTCGGCGCCGAATACGCCGCGGCCGAATTCGACCACGTTCAGGTAGATTTCCAGGATGCGTTCCTTGTCCATCACCGCCTCCAGCATGTAGGCGATGACCAGCTCCTGGCCCTTGCGCAGATAGTTGCGCGAGCCGGACAGGAACAGGTTCTTCGCCAGCTGCTGGGTGATCGTCGAACCGCCGCCCACGACCCTGTGCTTCTTGTTGTTGCGCTCGTAAGCCTTTTCCAGCGCGTCCCAGTCGACGCCGTCGTGGTCGATGAAATTGGCGTCCTCGGACGCGATCACGGCCCGCTTCAGGTTGTTCGAGATGCGCGCGTACGGCACCCACACGTGTTCCAGCTTCGCGTTCGGGTTCTGCGCGCGCAGCGCCGCCAGCTGCTGGCGCATCATGCTCGTGGACGACGGATTGAATTGCGTCCACCAGCACACCATCGCAAAGAAGTACAGCTGCAGCAGGACGACAAGCAGCAGCGGCCCGAGGATAATCCATTTCAGCCAGCGCCGGCCGCCCGTCTTCGCGCGCGCCGGCGCACGCGCCTTGAGCGTCCCGATGCCGCTCATGCCGATGCGCGCATGCGGGCCAGCAGGGCCGACGTCTCCGGCCGCACGCCGCGCCAGATGGCGAACGCCTCCGCGGCCTGTTCGACCAGCATGCCGAGGCCGTCGCGCGCGGTCGCGCCGTGCTGCGCCGCGAAGCGCATGAACGGCGTCGGTTCCTTCCCGTACATCATGTCCAGCGCCAGCGTGCCCGGACGGAATGCCGACGCGGGTACCGGGGGCAAGTCGGCCGACAGGCTCGCGGACGTCGCGTTGACCACGACGTCGAACGGGCCGGCGATCCCGTCGAAGCCGCAGGCGGAAATCTGTCCCGGATACGCCACGTGGCCGGCGAAATGGTCGACGAGCGCATCGGCCGTCGCGCGCGTGCGGTTGGCGATGACGATCGCTTGCGGCCGCTCGCGCAGGAACGGCAGGATCACGCCGCGCGCCGCGCCGCCCGCGCCCAGCAGCAGGATGCGCTTGCCGGCCAGCGGCACGCCGGCGTTGCGCACGATGTCGGCGACGAGGCCGGGGCCGTCCGTGTTGTCGCCGACGATCTCGTTGCCGTCGAAGCGCAAGGTGTTGACGGCGCCGGCCAGGCGCGCGCGCTCTTCCAGCCGGGTGGCCAGCGCGGCCGCTTCCAGCTTGAACGGCACCGTCACGTTGGCGCCGCGATACCCCTGCGCGACGAGACCGCGCACGGTGTCGGCGAAGCCGTCCAGCGGCGCCAGGCAGCGTTCGTACGCGATGTCCTGGCCGGTCGCGGCCGCGAAGGCGGCGTGGATGTCCGGCGATTTGCTGTGGGCGATCGGGTTGCCGATCACGCAATATTTATCTGTCATTCACTCTCCTGTCAGCCATCCCCGCGCAATTCCGCCTGCAGTTTTTCCTCGCGCGTGAATTTGAAGCGGGTGACGACGATCCACAAATCGTCCTTGTCGGTCGACCGCATATTGGCCGGGAATTTGCCGAACGGCGCGGCGCGGCGCACGATGGACAGCGCGGCCTTGTCCAGCGCTGGATTGCCGGAACTGCGTTCGATATGCGGCCCGCCCTCCTTTTCGTAGAGGGTGCCGTCCTGGAAGATCGGGATGTAGACGACCAGCTCGCCGTACAGCTTCTTCCCGTTCTGCTGCGGGAAATTCAAGGTGCCGATTTCCTCCACGCGCTTCTGCATCGCCTTGTAGTACATGGCGTAGCCGACTTCGCGCGTGCTGGGGCTGATGAAGGTCTTTTTCGGGCGCTTGTTCTCGTCGGAGATGCGCTGGGTGATCTCGGCCGTCATGCGCGCGATGGCGCGGGTGGAATCGAGATTGTCCTCGCCCGTGCGGCTGGGGTCCGGCTTGGCCTGGTCGGCGACGGGCATGCGGTTGAACTGCGACTGGCGGACTTTCGTCAGGACGCTGTTCTGTTGTTGTTCCAGTTCGGCGATGCGGCGCTGCAAGGCCTTGATGCTGTCGCCGTTCTCGACCTTGCGCAGGTCCGGCAGCGGCGACTGGGCGCGGCCGGCATCGGCATTGCCGCCGCCGTCCAGGTTGGCCTGGGCCAGCGCCTCGGCCTTGACGGGCGCGCGCGCATGCTTGGCGTTGACCAGGATGACTTCCAGGCCCGGATCGGCCGGCTGCAGCCGGAACGCGTCCGGCGCGGCGAAGCGGATCGCCAGCAGGGAAGCGTGCGCCAGCACCGAACAGGCGATGGCGATCATCAGGGGACGGTTGTGTCGGAGGGTGTTCACGCGCTGCGGGGTGGGACGGTTGGGGTCATGGAACTCCCCATTCTACCGTGCGGCGCGGCATCTTTGGTAGGGTGGGCACCCTGTGCCCACCGTGATGTCGCCGCGGCGCGACCATTTGGTGGGCGCAGGGCGCCCACCCTACATCATCGAATGCATTTTCGACAATTTATGCCGCCTGCGGTTCCTCCGGGCCGGCCTGCTCGCCGGCCACGTCGGTCTGCGTCTCCGGATCGGTGACGGCCACGGCGCCCTCGGCCTCGGCCGCCTCCGCCGCCGCCGCTTCGCCGGTGTCGGTGCTCTCTTCTTCCTCGTCCAGGCCCAGCTCCGCCGCGGCTTCGGTCGCCACGGCGGCCACTTCGAGCAGGCGCGCTTCCAGCGACAGGTCGACCTCGTCCCAGCGCACGATGTCCAGGCGGACCTGGGCACCGCGCGCCGCCTGGGGCATGCCCGGCAGGCGGATCACGAGCGGGATCTCGACGAGGCGCAGCACCTCGTCCTTCAGCACGACCGCGTCGACCTGTTTCGCGTTTTCCTGCGCCAGCCAGCGCAGGCACCAGTAACGCTCCATGTTCTGCTGGAAGTCGTTATAGGCGGAGTAGGCGGCGTCGAAGGCGGAGACGATCGAGAACAGCGTCGCGTCGCGGTGCTTGAACGGCGCGACGAGCGGCGCCGTCACGCCGTTGCTGGCGCAGGCGAGGATCTGCCACTGGTTCACGAGGTCCGTGTAGCGGCGCAGCGGCGACGTCGACCACGCATATTGGTCGACGCCGAGGCCCTGGTGCGGCGCCGCGTGCGTGACCATGCGCACCTGCATCTTGGCGGCCCAGCCGCCGGCACCCGGCCCCTGCGAGCGGTAGATGCCGGGCACGCCGCAGTCGTGCAGCAGCTTGCCCCACGTGCTGTTGGCGAAGATCATCAACTCCGCCACGATCTTGTCCAGCGGCGCCCCGCGCTTGCGGCGCACGATCGTGACGACGTCGTCCTCGACGTAGAAATTGAAGTCGACGCGGTTCGCCTGCTCCGGTTTCAGGCCGAACGCCTCCCGCTTCTTCATGCGGCCCGCTTCCAGCTGCAGCGCCCATTGCCACAGCAAGCCCAGTTCCATCTTGTGCGGATAATCGCCTTCGCCATTGCTCAACGTCTCTTCGTTGACGACGTCGTCGAGGTCGTTGTGGCGCAGGTTGTTCTTGACCGGCACGCGCTCGGCGCGGGTCGTCGTCGACAGCACGGTCCACGTGGCCGGATCCAGCACGGCATACAGCGACAGCGCCGGGCAGTCGTTGCCTTCGGCCAGCGTGTAGGCGTCGACGACCTCGTCCGGCAGCATCGTGATCTTGTCGCCCGGCATGTACACGGTCGACATGCGGGCGCGGGCGATCTTGTCGATGGCGTCGTCCGGACGGATGCCCAGGCCCGGCGCCGCGATGTGGATGCCCACGCGGACCGTGCCGTCGTCGAGCTTTTCGACGGAGAAGGCGTCGTCGATCTCGGTCGTCGTCACGTCGTCGATCGAGAACGCGGCCACGTTCGCCAGCGGCAGGTCGGCCGGGGGCGTGGGCACGGCCACGGGCGCGAAGCCGGCGCCGCGCGGGAAGTGCTCGAACAGGAAGCGGCCCATGTGCAGCTCTTTCGCCGACGCGATGCCGCCCGTGGACAGCATCAGGCGCGGGGCCGTCGTCTGCAATTCGTCGGCGGCCGTTTCCAGGGCCTTGTATTCGATGCCGTTCTTGTCCGGCTTGAACAGCAGTTGCTGGACGAGCGGCTGCATCGCCTGCGGCAGCTTGCCAGCCTTGAGTTCCTCGACGTACGCGGCCTGCACGACGGCCTGCTGCTTCTTTTTCTCGATGCCGGCCAGCGCCGCGCGCAGCGATTGCTCCGGCGCCGCCTTGTAGCGGCCGCGGCCCTTCTTGTAGAAATAGATCGGGGCGCCATGCAGGGCCAGCACGAGGCCGGCCGCTTCGAACGGCAGCGGCGCGTGGCCGAAGTATTCGGCGCCCAGTTCCGCGAACCCGAATTCTTCCTGGCCCGCGACTTCCCACAGGAATTCCAGGTCGACGTCCGCCGCGACGGCCTTCGCCTGCTCCAGCAGCGTGGCGGGATCGGGCTTGTCGAATTGCAGCAACACGTCGCGCGCCTTGACCTTGGTACGCTTCCCGCTCGGCATTTCGACCTGGTAGGCCTCGCCCGCCTGCGACAGCACGGTGCCGACCTTGAAATCGCCGGACTCTTCGAAAAATAAGTTCATGTTTATTTCGTATTCATATTGGTTGCGGCCAGGTCGAGCACCTCGGGCAAAAACACCTCGGTGACCAGCAGCAGGCCCTGGCGGCGGCGATACACGCAACGCCGCGCAAAATAGGTTGCGTCCGTCGGACCATCCCGGCCGAGCGCCGCATGCACCCGCGCCAGCAACGGATGACCGGGACGCAGCCGCGCGAATTCAAGCTCGCCGCGCGTGACCCTCGGGTCGTAGAACAGCGTGGAGCCGAGCGAACGTTCGCCCAGCGCCGAAAACAATGGCCAGTCGCTCGCGCTCGCGCTCATCGGCACGACGGTGTGGCCGTACACGACCGGCCGGCCGTCGCAGCGCAGCAGCACTTCGCGTTCCCACACGTGCCGGGGCCGCGCCAGGCCGATGGCGCCGGCCTCGTCCGCCAAGCACACATTGCCCGCCTGGCGCAATTTCTGGACGCGAAAATGATGGCTGTGCGCGATCAGGCGCGCCGTCAGCGAGCCCGGTGTCGTCAGCCAGTCGCGCATCGCGGCCGGCGCGCCCACGCCGCCCGCATGCGCCAGCCAGCGGGCCCGGCGCAGCGATGCCGGCCTCACCTTGCCGGGTCCGATCCGGCGCCGCCTTGCTGATGATCACCCAGGCAAAACGCCAGCACCTCATCGACATACTGCTCGAATTCCGACACGGCGTGGTCGCTGCCCTGGATGACGTGCTGGTGCGCGCCCCTGTAATGTGCAACCATGTCGCGGTAGTCCAACACCTCGTCGCCGGTTGCGGCCAGCAGGAAATAGCGCTCCGGCCGCGTGATGGTGCCGACCTTCAATGCGGCCAGCTCATCGATGTACTCGCGCTTGAATTCGAACGGCTCGCCCGTATGCCAGGCCGTCGTGACGCCGACGTGCTGGTCGAGGTCTTGCAACGGATCGACGGCCGGGTTGATCAGCGCCGCGCGGCAGCCGAAGCGTTCCGCCAGCCACGTCGCGTAGAAGCCGCCCAGCGACGAACCGACGATCGCCAGCGCATTTTCGCCCTGTGCCGCATGCCGCTCGACCAACGTCAGCACGAGATCCATCGCGGCCTTCGGCGACGGTGGCAGTTGCGGGCAAATCAGGTCGCCCGCGCGGCCGGCCGCCGCCATGCGCTGCTGCACGACGCGTGCCTTGAACGAGCGCGGCGACGACCGGAAGCCGTGCAGGTAGAGTAGATGGCGTGTCCCGCTCATGCCGCCAGCGCCTCCAGCAGCTTCTGGTGGACGCCGCCGAAGCCGCCATTGCTCATCACGAGGATGTGGTCGCCCGGCTGGGCGGCCTGGACGATCGCCTGCACCATGTAGTCGAGCTGGTCGAAGCTGTGCGCATTGGCGCCCAGCGGTTTCAACGCGTCCGCCAGCGACCACCCCAGCGCCTGCTGGCTGCCGAAGCCGAACACGAGGTCGGCATCCTTGAGGCTGCCCGGCAGCGCATCCTTCATCGCGCCCAGCTTCATCGTGTTCGAGCGCGGCTCCAGCACGGCGAGAATCCGGCCGCTCGTCCCAATCTTCTGGCGCAGGCCGCCGACGGTGGTCGCGATCGCGGTCGGGTGGTGCGCGAAGTCGTCGTACACGGTCACGCCCTTGACCTTGCCGCGCACTTCCATGCGCCGCTTGACGCTCTGGAAGCGCGCCAGCGAATCGATCGCCTGCGCGGGCGGCACGCCGACGTGGCGGGCGCAAGCGATGGCGGCCAGCGCGTTGCTGCGGTTGTGGTGGCCCGTCAGGTCCCAGTGGACGGTGCCCTGGTTGTCGCCCTTGAAGAGCACGTCGAAGCTGGAACCGCCCGGATGCTCGACGAGGCTCCAGTCCACGCCTTCGGACGCGCCGAAGGTTTCCTTCTCGCTCCAGCAGCCGCGCTTGAGGACGCGCGCCAGCGACGCCTCGTCGCCGTTCACGACGATGCGGCCGACGCCAGGCACCGTGCGCACGAGGTGGTGGAATTGCGTCTCGATGGCGCCGATGTCGGGGAAGATGTCGGCGTGATCGTATTCCAGGTTATTCAGTACGGCCGTCTTCGCGTGGTAGTGGACGAATTTCGAACGCTTGTCGAAGAACGCCGTGTCGTACTCGTCCGCCTCGATGACGAAGAAATCCGAATCGGTGTCGCCGGACAGGCGCGCCGACACGCCGAAGTTCAGCGGCACGCCGCCGATCAGGAAGCCCGGCGAATAACCGGCGTCTTCCAGGATCCATGCCAGCATCGACGACGTCGTCGTCTTGCCGTGCGTCCCCGCGACCGCGAGCACCCATTTATTGCGCAGAATGTGGTCGCCAATCCATTGCGGGCCAGATACGTACGGCAGGCCGCGGTTCAGGATTTCCTCGACGAGCGGATTGCCGCGCGTCATGACGTTGCCGACGACGTACAAGTCCGGGTTCAGGCTCACCTGTTCGGGCCCGTACCCCTGGATCAGTTCGATGCCCTGGGCTTCGAGCTGGGTGCTCATCGGCGGGTAGACGTTGGCGTCGCACCCGGTGACGCGGTGGCCGGCCTCTTTGGCCAGCACCGCGAGGCCGCCCATGAAGGTGCCGCAAATGCCGAGGATATGGATGTGCATGACGTGCCGAAATAAAGGTGGCTGTGAAAGCGAATACGCGATTCTACCAAACACCTCCCTCCCCGCACTTTAGTTAGCGGTAAGGCCGTGCTCCCGAACCGGCACGAACCTATATAATCGTTGTCAACGGTTTTGTCCGTTCGAGAACAGTCCCGGACGGCGATACAGACGATGACCAAATTTCAGGGAAAGTCCCTGGAAATGCTCGGGCAGGACGGCGAACTCGCCCTGTATCGGGGATTTGCCGGCGACGCCACCTCCTTCCTGATGCTGGCGGCGCTCGACGAGCATCCGGCACCGGCGGCGCTTGCCCGCCTGGAACGCGAATACGCGCTGAAATCGGAGCTGGACCCGGCATGGGCAGTGTGTCCCCGCGCCCTGATGCACGAGGCGGGCAGGCTCATGCTGCTGCTCGACGATCCCGGCGGCGAGTTGCTCGAAAGCCGGCTCGGGACGGCCCTCGACCTGGCCACCGTGCTCGCACTCGCCATTCCGCTGGCCACCGCCCTGGGCCGGGTCCACGCCTGTGGACTCATCCACAAGGACCTCAATCCGTCCCACGTCGTCGTGCGGGGCCACGAGGTCCGCCTGCTGGGATTCGGCCGCGCGTCCCGGCTGCCGTGCGACCGCCACGTGCCGGAACCGTCCGAGATCATCGCCGGCTCCCTGCCCTACCTGGCGCCGGAGCAGACCGGCCGCATGAACCGTTCGGTCGACGCGCGCTGCGATTTCTACGCGCTGGGCATCATTCTCTACCGCATGCTCACGGGCGAACTGCCGTTCGCCACCACCGATCCGCTGGAAAGCATCCACTGCCATATCGCGCGCCAGCCCGTTCCGCCCGCCGAAAGAATCCCCGGCCTGCCGGAACCGGTCTCGGCCATTGTCATGAAGCTGCTCGCCAAGATGCCCGAGGCGCGCTACCAGTCCGCAGCCGGCCTCGTGGCGGACTTGCGCCGCTGCCAGGAAAAATGGCTGGCGCAGGGGAAGATCCGGCCGTTCCGGCTCGGCAGCCGGGACGTCTCGGAACAACTGCGGGTGCCCGAGCGGCTGTACGGGCGCGAAGCCCAGGTGCGCTGCCTGGTGGCCACCTTCGACGACATGGTCGCGACCGGCAACAGCAAGCTGGCGCTGATCTCCGGCTATGCCGGCATCGGCAAATCGGCGGTCGTCAACGAACTGCAGCGGGCAATCGTGGCGCCCCGGGGCTTGTTCGCGTCCGGCAAATTCGATCAATACAAGCGGGACATTCCCTACGCGCCGCTCGCCCACGCTTTCCAGACCCTCGTGCACCGGCTCCTCGGCACCAGCGAAGCCGAACTGGGCCGTTGGCGCGACGCGCTGCTGGAAGCCGTCCATCCCCACGGCCGGTTGATGGTCGACCTGGTGCCGGAACTGGAAATCATCATCGGCGCGCAGGCGCCGGTGCCGGACCTGCCGCCGGTGGAGGCGCAAAACCGCTTCCAGCGGGTGTTCAAGAAATTCCTGTCCGTGTTCGCCCAGGCCGCGCACCCGCTCGTCCTGTTCCTCGACGACCTGCAATGGCTGGATGCGGCCACGCTGCGCGTCCTGCACGACGTGATGACCGAGGAGGAAGTGCGCTATCTGCTGCTGGTCGGCGCCTACCGGGACAACGAAGTGGGCCCCGATCATCCCCTCCTGCCGCGGCTGGATGCGATCCGGCGCGCCGGCACCGGTGTGACGGAGATTGTCCTCGCCCCGCTGCCGGTGGACAGCGTGGCCGACATCCTGACCGATACGCTGCACCGCAAGCGCCGCGCCGTCGAACCGCTGGCGGCGCTGGTCCACGCCAAGACGGGCGGCAATCCATTTTTCGCCATCCAGTTCCTCCTGGCGCTGCACGACGAGGGCCTGCTCGCCTTCGACGCGCGCAAGGCGGCCTGGACGTGGGATCTCGAGCGCATCCGCGCCAAGGGTTACACGGACAACGTCGTCGACCTGCTGGTCGAAAAACTCGCCCGCCTGCCCGCCGCGACCCGGGACGCGCTGCGCCAGCTGGCCTGTCTCGGCAACAGCGGCGACGTGGCCACGCTGGCCATGGTGCGGGGCGAAACGGAGGAAGCGTGCCACCGGGCGCTGTGGGAAGCGCTCCGTGTCGGCCTCGTGTGGCGGCAGGACACGTGCTACGCCTTCCTCCACGATTGCGTCCAGGAGGCCGCCTATTCGCTCATCCCCGCGGCCGGACGGGCGGCCGTGCACCTGCATATCGGCCGGCTGCTGCTGGCCCATACGCCGCCGCAAGAACTGGCGGAGAACATCTTCGAGATCGTGGGCCAGCTCAACCGCGGTGCCGCCCTGATGACGGCGCCCGCGGAACAGGTGCACCTGGCCGAACTGAATCTCGCGGCCGGCAAGCGCGCCAAGGCGGCGACCGCGTACGCGTCGGCCCTGGTCTTTTTCAGCACCGGCTGCGGCCTGCTCCCGCACGACTGCTGGGACAGCCGCTACGCCCTCACCTTCGCGCTGGAACTGGGGCGGGCGGAATGCGAAACGTTGAGCGGCCGGACGGCGGTGGCGGAAGAACGGCTGGCCATGCTGGCGCGGCGCGCGGCCGGCCTGGTGGACGCGGCCGCCGTCGCCTCGGCCCAGATCGCGCTGCAGGCGATGCTGGACCGGCCGGACCGCAGCGTCGCGGCGGTGATCGACTATCTGCGCCGCCTCGGCATCGAATGGTCGCCGCACCCGACGGAGGACGACGTCCGGCGCGAATTCGACACGATGTGGCGGCGCATCGACGGCCGCGCCATCGAGGACCTCATCGACTTGCCGTTGACGACCGAGGCGCAATGGCGCGGCACGCTCGAAGTCCTCATGTGGGGCCAGGGGCCGGCGCTGCACACGGATGCGAATCTCCTCTGCCTCATCGGCGCGCGCATGGCGAACATCAGCATGGAACACGGCAACAGCGACGCGTCCTGTCTCGGCTATATCGTCCTGGGCACGGTGCTGGGCCCGCACTTCGGCGACTACCGGGCCGGATACCGGTTCGGCAAGCTGGGCCTGGACCTGCTCGAGCAGCGCGGCTTGCAGCGCTTCAAGGCGCAGACCTATCTGGGGTTCGGCTTCCTGATCAGTCCGTGGGCGCGCCACGTGACGATCGGCATCGACGCCGTGCGCCGCGCTTTCGACGCGGCCCGCGAGAGCGGCAACCTGGTGTACGCGTCCTATTGCTGCAACTGCCTGATCACGCTGCGGCTCGCGCACGGCGCCCCGCTCGGCGAGGTGCAGCAGGAGGCCGAGCATCTGTTCGGCTTCGCGCAGAAGGCCCGGTTCGGCCTCGTCATCGCCACCATGAACGGACAGTTGATGCTCATGCGGGCCCTGCGCGGGCTGCCGCAGCAGTTCCGCTTGTCCGGCAACGTGGCCTGCAGCGAGGACGAGTTCCGGCTGCACCTCGCAGGCGATCCGCACGTGGCCGTCTCGCACTGCGCCTACTGGATCCGCACGCTGCAGATCCGCTTCTTCGACGGCGACGCCGCCGGCGCCCTCGACGCGGCGGCGCATGCGCACGCGTTGCTCTGGACCGTGCCCTCGTTTTTCGAGTTGGCCGTGTATCACTTCTTTTGCGCGCTGGCGAGCGCGGCCCGCTACGACAACGCGCCCGACGGCGCGCGGCCCGAGCTGCTGCAAGCCCTCGCCGCGCACCACCGCCAGATCGCCGCCTGGGCGGCGAACTGCCCGGAAAACTTCCGGAGCCGCGCCGCGCTCATCGCCGCCGAGATCGCCCGTATCGGCCACCGGGACATGGAGGCGATGCGCCACTACGAGGACGCGATCGGCGCCGCGCGCGAACAGGGCCTCATGCAGGTCGAAGCCCTGGCCTACGAACTCGCGGCGGATTTCTACCGGGCGCGCGGTTTCGCGGAGATCGCCAACACCTACCTGCGGCAGGCGCGCGCCGGCTACGCCCGCTATGGCGCGGATGCCAAGGTGTCCCAGCTCGACCGGCGCCATGCCCGGCCGGCCGGCAACCGCCCGTCCGCGACGGCCCCGGCGGCGGCCGACACGTCGAACCGGCAACTGGACATCACCACGGTCGTGAAGGCGTCGCAGGCGGTCTCGCGGGAAATCGTGCTGCCCGCGCTGATCGAGACCCTGATGCGCATGACCATCGAGCACGCCGGCGCCGACCGCGGCTTGCTGATCCTGCCCAAGGAAGGCGAGTTCCAGGTCGAAGCGGAAGCGACCAGCGCCCGGGCCGACGTCGACGTCGTCATGCGGCCCGGCCCGGCGAGTTCGGCGGCGCTGCCCGCCTCGCTGTTGCGTTACGTGGCGCGGGTCCGGACCAGCGTCCTGCTGGACGACGCCGGCGCGCCTCACCTGTTTTCCGAAGATCCGTATTTCGAGACGCAGTCGCCGAAATCGATCCTGTGCATCCCCCTCATCAAGCAGGCGAACCTGGTCGGCATCCTGTACCTGGAAAACCGCCTGGCCCCGCGGGCCTTCACGCGCGACCACCTCGCCGTGCTGGAACTGCTCGCGTCCCAGGCCGCCATTTCCCTGGAAAACGCCACGCTGTACGCCAGCCTGCAGGCGCGCGAAGCCCGCATCCGCAAGCTGGTGGAATCGAACATCATCGGCATCGTTTTCTGGGGCATGGACGGCAGCATCACCGACGCCAACGAAGCGTTCCTGCGGATGGTCGGCTACTCGCGCCAGGAGTTGCTGGCCGGAGAGGTGCACTGGGAACGCATGACGCTGCCGGAATACAAGGCGATCGATGCGCAAAAACTGGAAGAAGTGCGCGCCACCCGGACGAGCACGCCCTACGAAAAGGAATTCCTGCGCAAGGACGGCACCCGCCTGCCCGTGCTGCTCGGCGCCGTCCTGTTCGACGACTCGCCGGACCATGGCGTCGCCTTCGTGCTGGACCTGTCCGAGCGCAGGCGCGCCGAGGAAGAGCGGCAGGCCCGGCAGGCGGCCGAGGCGGCCAACCGCGCCAAGAGCGCCTTCGTGGCGAACATGAGCCACGAACTGCGCACGCCCTTGAACGGCATCCTCGGCTATGCCCAGGTGCTGGAACGCGACCCGGCACTGGGCGAGCGGCAACTGGCCGCGGTCAACGTCATCCGCAAGAGCGGCGAGCACTTGCTCACCCTCATCAACGATATCCTGGACATGGCCAAGATCGAAGCCGGCAAGATGGAGCTCTACCCGGTCGACGTCCAGCTCGTCCGGTTCGTGCAGACCGTGGCCGACATCGTGGGGGTGAAAGCCGCGCAAAAGAACTTGCACATGGCGTGCGATCTCGCGCCCGACCTGCCGGCGTGGGTGCGGGCCGACGAGAAACGGCTGCGCCAGGTCTTGCTCAACCTGCTGTCCAACGCCGTCAAGTTCACGGACGCCGGCCAGGTCACGCTGCAAGCGCGCTTCATGCCGCCGGATAGACTCGGCTTCGAAGTGCGCGACACCGGCATCGGCATCCCCTCTGATCGGCTGGAAGCGATCTTCGAGCCGTTCGAGCAGGCCGGCGACGTGCGGCGGCACATGGCGGGCACCGGCCTGGGCCTGGCGATCAGCCGTCAATACGTGCGCCTGATGGGCGGCGAGATCCAGGTCGACAGCCGGGTCGGCCGGGGCAGCACCTTCCGTTTCGAGGTAACGGCGCCGCCGCTGCCGGCGCCGGCGGCCGCGGCGACGTCCGCGAACGTGACCGGCTATGCGGGACCGCGCAAGAAAGTGCTGGTGGTCGACGACGTGCCCGAGAACCGGGCGGTTGCGACCGACCTGCTGACGTCGCTCGGCTTCGACGTGACCGAGGCGGCCGACGGCCAGGCTGCACTCGAGACCGTCCACCGCCTGCATCCCGACCTGATCCTGCTGGACATCGCCATGCCGGGGCCGGACGGGCTGGAGGTCGCCCGCAGGTTGCGCCGGCAGGACGCCTTCCGGGACGTGCCGATCGTCGCGTTGTCGGCCAGCGTATCGACCAGCGACAGCGAGCAATGCCTGGCGGCTGGCATGAATGCCTTCCTGCCGAAGCCGCTCGACACGGACAAGCTGCTGGCGCTGATGGCCGGGCTGCTGCACCTGGAATGGACGCATGGCGTCGCGAAACCGGCACCGCGTCCGGCCGGCGGCCCGGTCGTCGTGCCGCCGGCGGAGGAGATGGAATCGTTGTACCGGCTGGCCCGGCTGGGCAATATGCAGGAGATCATGGCGCAAGTCGAGCGCCTGGCCGGACAGGACGAACGCTACCGCCCCTTTGCCGACCAGTTGAGCGCGCTGGCCAGGGGCTATCAATCCAAGGCCGTCCTGAGTCTGGTGGAAGGCTACCGGACAAGCGATTCGGGCCCGTGACGCCGCGATGCCGGGACGCACCCCGCGCGGTGCCATTTTCCTTTCAAGAGTATGATCTCGAACATGATGCCCAATTCAAATGACGACCTCCAACAGGTGCGTGCACGCATCGCCGCGACGGCCGCCCGCATGATCGCCCAGGACGGGGCGGACTATTCCACGGCAAAGACGAAGGCGGCACGCCAGGTGCTCGGCGTGGACCGTCCCTCACCGAATTATTTGCCGGACAATCTGCAAGTCGAGGACGAAGTCCGCCGCTACCAGGCCCTGTTCCAGGGACCCGCCCAGGCCGCGCGCGTAAAGCACATGCGCGGCGCGGCGCTCGACGTGATGGAGATGCTGGCCGAATTCCGCCCTTATCTCACCGGTGCCGTATTGAATGGCACGGCGGGCGAACATGACGACATCCACCTGCAATTGTTTGCCGATAGCGCCAAGGATGTCGAAATCTGGCTCCTGAACCGCAACGTCAATATCGACATTTCGGAGACGCCCCATTTCAAGGGCGGCCGCCACGATCCGGTGGAAACGGTCAGCTTCATGTGGCAAAAAGAGATGGTGCACGCGGAGCTGTACGAGATGAACGACCTGCGGGGCGCCCTGAAACCCCGCGCCGACGGCCGCCTGCACCGTGCCGATGCCGCGACCGTCCGCACCCTGATGTCCAACGACTCCCCCGAACGAGATGAATAAAAAGCATTTAACCGGTTATGTGATCCTGGCCGCCGCCTTCACCGTGCTCGGCGCCATCGCCGGCGTCAAGCAGGACGCCAAGGGCCCGCTGACGACGACCTACAAGCCGACGGACGGCCGGCCGCACACGGCGGTCACGAATTTGTATGCATCCTCGCTGAACGACCTCGCCGGCAAGCCGCAGCCGCTGGGCCAGTGGAAAGGCAAGCCGCTGCTCGTGAACTTCTGGGCCTCGTGGTGCGCGCCGTGCGTGTCGGAGATGCCGGAATTGTCCCAGCTGGCGGCCCAGGACGGCGGCAAGCATTTCAATGTGATCGGCATCGGCATCGATTCCCCCTCGAACCTCGTCGAGTTTGCCCGCAAAATCAAGATTTCCTACCCATTGTACGTAGGCGGCATGGGCGGCACCGACCTGGCGCGCGATCTCGGCAATGCCCAGGGCGGATTGCCATTTACCGTGCTGATCGGCGCAGATGGGCAAGTCCGCAAGACTTATCTGGGGCGTCTCAAGTTCGATCAAGTGCGCGCCGACCTGGCCAAGCTGTAGGCGGCGGGGCCCCGGCCCGCGAACGGTCGTGCACTTATTTTCCGACTTCTTTTTATCGCTTGCCAACACGTAACGTTGGCGGCAAAATGCCTGTCTTTCGGGCAAACAGACGGTTCTATATGGCGAAAAAGCTACTGCTGCTCAATGGCCCCAACCTGAATTTGCTGGGGACACGTGAGCCTGCGGTGTACGGCGCGACGACGCTGGCCGACATCGAGCGGGCCGCCACCGCCCAGGCACAAGCGGCCGGGGCGGAAATCGTCTGCTTCCAGAGCAACCATGAAGGAGCGCTGATCGACCGTATTCACGCGGCCCGCCAGGAAGGCGTCGACGCGATCGTCATCAATCCGGGCGGACTCACCCATACCAGCGTCGCGCTGCGCGATGCGCTGGCGGGGGTGGACATTCCGTTCGTGGAAGTACACATCTCTAATATTTACAAGCGCGAGGAGTTCCGGCACCACTCGTTTTTGTCGGCGATCGCGCAAGGCACGATCTGCGGGCTGGGAGCGGATGGATATCGCTTTGCCATCGACTTCGCGCTGAAACAGCGTTAATCTACGTCAACTTCACGCATTCCGCGCACAAGTGCGTACCACCCGACGCGCCATATGCTCTTAAACAAATAATTCCAAGGGGTTTCACATGGATCTAAGAAAACTCAAGACACTGATCGACCTCGTCGCCGAGTCGGACATCGCCGAACTCGAAGTGACCGAAGGCGAAAGCAAGGTCCGCATCGTCAAGTCCTCGGCAATCCCGCAGAATCAGATGGTCATGCTGCCGCAGCAAGGCGTCCAGCAATTCTCGGCACCGGCCATGCCGATGCCAGCCGCCGCCCCCGCCGCTGCCCCGGCCGCGCCGGCAGAGCCCACCGGCCACGTCGTCAAGTCGCCGATGGTCGGCACCTTCTACCGCTCCTCGGCGCCGGGCGCCCCGGCGTTCGTCGAAGTCGGCGCGACCGTGAAGGAAGGCGACACGCTGTGCATCATCGAAGCGATGAAGCTCCTGAACGAAATCGATGCCGATGCCTCCGGCACCATCACCAAGATCCTGGTGGAAAACGGTCAGCCCGTCGAATTCGGCCAGCCGCTGTTCGTGATCGGCTAACGTCTCCCGGCGCGGTCGCTCGACCGCGCCCTCCCGGCATGCCGCCGGCACTCAAAGAAACACCGAACTTACCATGTTTGAAAAAATTCTTATCGCCAATCGTGGTGAAATCGCGTTGCGTATCCAGCGCGCCTGCCGCGAGATGGGCATCAAGACGGTCGTCGTGCACTCCGAGGCGGACAAGGACGCCAAGTACGTGAAGCTGGCCGACGAGTCCGTCTGCATCGGCCCGGCGCCCTCCGCGCAGAGCTACCTGAGCATGCCGGCGATCATCAGCGCGGCCGAAGTCACGGACGCCGAGGCGATCCACCCCGGCTACGGCTTCCTGTCGGAAAACGCCGACTTCGCCGAACGCGTCGAAAAATCGGGCTTCGTCTTCATCGGCCCCCGTCCGGAATCGATCCGCCTGATGGGCGACAAGGTCTCCGCCAAGCAGGCGATGATCCGCGCCGGCGTGCCCTGCGTGCCGGGTTCGGACGGCGCCCTGCCCGACGATCCGAAGGAAATCATCCAGACCGCGCGCCGCGTCGGCTACCCGGTCATCATCAAGGCCGCCGGCGGCGGCGGCGGCCGCGGCATGCGCGTCGTGCACACGGAAGCCGCGCTGCTGAACGCCGTCGCGATGACCAAGGCGGAAGCCGGCACCGCGTTCGGCAATCCGGAAGTCTATATGGAGAAATTCCTGGAAAATCCGCGCCACGTGGAAATCCAGGTCCTCGCCGACGAGCACAAGCAAGCCGTCTGGCTGGGCGAGCGCGACTGCTCCATGCAGCGCCGCCACCAGAAGGTCATCGAGGAAGCGCCGGCGCCGGGCATCCCGCGCAAGCTGATCGAGAAGATCGGCGACCGCTGCGCCGAAGCCTGCCGCAAGATCGGCTACCGCGGCGCCGGCACGTTCGAATTCCTGTACGAGAACGGCGAGTTCTACTTCATCGAGATGAACACCCGCGTGCAGGTCGAACACCCGGTCACGGAAATGATCACCGGCATCGACATCGTGCAGGAACAGATCCGCATCGCCTGCGGCGAAAAACTGCGCTTCCGCCAGCGCGACATCATGCTGTCGGGCCACGCGATCGAGTGCCGCATCAACGCGGAAGACCCGTTCAAGTTCATCCCGTCGCCAGGCCGCATCACCGGCTGGCATCCGCCGGGAGGCCCCGGCATCCGCGTCGATTCGCACGCGTACGCCGGCTATTACGTCCCGCCGAACTACGATTCGATGGTCGGCAAGGTGATTGCCTACGGCGCCACGCGCGACCAGGCGATCCGCCGCATGCAGATCGCGTTGTCGGAAATGGTCGTCGAGGGTATCCTGACCAACATCCCGCTGCACCGCGAACTGATGGTCGACGCCCGCTTCATCGAGGGCGGCACCAACATCCATTACCTGGAGCAGAAGCTGGCCCACAAGCCGGACCTGCCGAAGGATGGCGCGATCGGCGCCAAATCCGAGGCCGCAGACGCAAAGGCTGATCAATGAGTTGGACTGAAGTCATCATCGAGATCGCACGCGAGCACGCCGAGGGGCTGTCCGACGCCCTGATGGACGCGGGCGCGCTGTCGGTCTCGGTGGAAGATGCGGACGAAGGCACGGACGCGGAAAAGCCCCTGTTCGGCGAACCGGGCATGGTGCCCAAGGAAGCCGCGTGGGACCACAGCCGCGTCGTCGCGCTGACGGACGAGGATGCCGACCAGGCCGCGATCGTGGCCGAGGCAGCCGCCGCCATCGGCCTCGCGCAGGCGCCGGCCTTCGCCACCCGCCCCGTGGCCGACGCCGACTGGGTGCGCCTGACGCAATCGCAATTCGAGCCGATCCACATCGGCAAGAACATCTGGGTCGTGCCGAGCTGGCACGAAGCCCCGGATCCCGACGCGCTGATCCTCGAAGTCGACCCCGGCCTCGCGTTCGGCACGGGCAGCCATCCGACCACGCGCCTGTGCATGGAGTGGCTGGAAGCGCACCCCGCTCCGGGCAAGTCCGTGCTGGACTACGGCTGCGGCTCCGGCATCCTGGCAATGGTCGCCAAGAAGCTCGGTGCGGCCAACGTCACCGGCGTCGACATCGACGAGCAGGCGATCGAATCGGCGAAGCTGAACGCGGAGCGCAACCGCTGCGAGATCGACTTCTTTGTGCCGGACGACTTCGTCGCGTCGAAGCACGGTAGCGAACGTTTCGACATCGTCGTCGCGAACATCCTGTCGAGCCCATTGAAGCTGATGGCGCCCATGCTCTCGGGCCGCGTGGCCGACGGCGGTTTCCTGATCCTGTCGGGCGTGCTGGCGCGCCAGGCCGAGGAAGTGGCCGCGGCCTACGCGCCGTTCATCAAGCTGGACGTCTGGGCCGAGCTGGACGGCTGGGTCGCCCTGCACGGGCAGCTCGGTCGCGATAGCAGCAAATAAGGCATGGCGCTCGCCACCCAGTGCCCGCATTGCCACACCACGTTCCGCGTTGCCGCGGACCAGCTCAAGCTCCGCGGCGGCATCGTCCGCTGCGGTGCCTGCCAGCGCATCTTTGACGGCAACGCCCACCTGATCGACCTGGACAAGCCGGCCGCGCCGGCCCGGGACGACGACGCGCTGCCCGTCTACACGCTCGACCTCGGTCATACGTTCGATCCACTCGGCATCCTGCCGAAGGTGGCGGACGAAACGCCGCCGCCCGCACCCGTCGACATCCCGCCCGCCGCACCCGCCCACGTCCCCACACCGCGCGCGCACGTGTGGCGCACGGGCGGCCCGCGCGCGTCCGACGCCGAGGAAACGGAACCGGCGGCCCCGGACGAGGCGCCCGTCCCCGCCGACGAGCCGCCCGCCGCGCAGCCGGACGTTGCGGCTGAAGATGTCGTCCCTGCCGATATCGCGGCCGGGCACGCCGAGCCGCACCCGGAACCGGCCGTCGAGACCGCGCCGGAGGCGCCTGCCGAAGCCGCTCCCGAACCCGCCGGCGAGACGCCCGCGGACGCCGTCGCGCCCCCGCCGCCCGCCAGCGCCTACGCGCCCGCCGGCCGCGTCGAACCGAGCTTCGGCCTGCCGGTCGACGAGGAGATCGTCGCCCAGCCGCTGCCCGACTACGAACCGGAGCCGGAACCGGAACCTGCGCCGGAGCCGGAGCCGGAGCGTGAGCCGGAAGCGACGCCGCCCGCGCCGATGCCGGAGCCGCCGCAGCCGCCGGAGCCGTCCGTGCCGGCCGCCCCCGCACCCGCCGCCGACAATCCGCCCGCGTTTCTCCCCTTGCGCGCGTCGGCCGGCAGCGAACCGTCCACGCCGGCGCCCACGATGATCCCGCCCGTGAAGCCGGCGCGCAGCAAGGCCGCCCGGGCATCCGAGGCGCGCGCGCGCCGCTCCAAGCTGACGCCGACGAAGATCGAGCCGCCCAGGCTGCGCCTGGCGGCCGACGGCGACACCGACGAGCCGGAATTCGTCAAGCGCAGCCGCCGCCAGGAGCGCATGGGCCGCACGCGGCGCCTGCTGATGGCGGCGGGCAGCCTCGTGCTGCTGCTCGCGCTCGCGGCCCAGGTGGTCCTGAATTTCCGCAACGTGCTGGCGGCGCAGCATCCGGCCATGAAGCCGGCGCTGGCCGCCGCCTGCGCCGTGCTGGGCTGCCGCGTCGAGTTGCCGGCGCTGGCCGAGAACCTCGTCATCGAGACGGGCGAGCTGACCTCGCTGGGCCCGGGCACCTACGCGCTCAATACGCTGCTGCGCAACCAGGGTAATCTCGTGCAGGCCTGGCCCAGCATCGAGCTCGAGCTGACCGACGCCAACGACAAGCCGGTGCTGCGCCGGGTCCTGGCGCCGGCCGACTATCTGCCGCACGGCACGCCGGCGGCAAGCGGTTTCGGTCCGCACTCGGAACAGCCGGTCGCGCTGCATTTCACGCTGGCCGGCCTGCAGCCGTCCGGCTATCACACTTTCGTTTTCTATCCTTGAGGCTTCCCATGACCAAGACCGCGCTGATCTGCGGCTCGATCGCCTTCGACAAGATCATGCAATACCACGGCCGCTTCGGCGAAACCCTGCTGGCCGACCAGCTGCACCGCGTGAACGTCTCGTTCCTCGTGCCCACGCTGCGCACGGAATACGGCGGCTGCGCCGTCAACATCGCCTACAACCTCAAGCTGCTGGGCGGCGAGCCGCTGATCATGGGTACCATCGGCCAGGACGGCGGCGAATACCTCGACCGCATGGAGCAGCAAGGCCTCGCCACGAACGCGGTCCGCACGATCGCCCATGCGTACACGGCCCAGTGCTTCGTCACGGCCGACCTGGACAACAACCAGATCAACGCCTTCCACCCTGGCGCGATGCAGTTCTCGCACGAGAACAGCCTGGCCGACTACCTGCCGCTGCGCGTCGCGATCATCGCGCCGGACGGCCGCGACGGCATGATCAAGCACGCGCGCGACTGCGCCGAGCGCGGCGTGCCGTTCATCTTCGATCCGGGCCAGCAGCTGCCGATGTTCAGCGGCGACGAACTGCTGACCTTCATCGACCAGGCCAGCTACCTGGCCTGCAACGACTACGAATTCGAGATGGTGATGGACCGCACCGGCCTGGCCCTGCAGGACGTCGCGGCGCGCCTGGACGCGCTGATCGTCACCCGCGGCGAGCAAGGCTCCGACATCTATGCCGGCGGCGAGCACCACAAGATCCCGGCCGTGCCCGCGGCCAGCGTGGTCGATCCGACGGGGTGCGGCGACGCCTATCGCGCCGGCCTGCTGCACGGCATCGCCAACAATCTCGACTGGCCCACGACGGGCCGCCTGGCCAGCCTGCTGGGCGCCATCAAGATCGCCCACCAGGGCGGCCAGAACCACAGCTTCACGCAGCAAGAGATCGCGGACCGCTTCGAGGCGGCCTTCGGCTACCGCTTCTGATCCGACGCACCGACAACAAGGCGCGCCAGCCCTCGCGGGCCGGCGCGCTTTGTTTTTGCGGCCCGCCGCGCGCGAGTGTTGCAATTATTTCCCGAAGGCAAATTATCTTGCATTATCGCACCACCGTGCGATAGCATCCAGATGCCTGTCGTACTTGCGCGCGGGCGGCTCTCCCGAATGTTGCCACGTGATGAAGACGACCGTGTTCCGGCGCTGGATCTGCGCCTTCACCCTGCTGTGCGCGGGAACGCCGTGCCTGGCGGTGGCGCCGTCGCCCGACAGCCAGTTCGTCGTCCGGCTGGCGGAAGATGGCGCGACCGTGGGCGCCGTCAACACGGTGTTCCAGGACCACGAGGGCTATATATGGCTGGGCGGCACCGACGGCCTGGCGCGCTTCGACGGCTATGCCTTCGAAGTCTTCCACAACCAGCCGGCCGACGACGGCACCATCAGCAGCAACGCGGTGTGGGCCATCGCGGAGGACGGCCGGGGCGACCTGTGGGTGGCCACCGATGGGGGCCTGAACCGGTTCGACCGTGCCCGCAAGCGCTTTTCCCGCTTCCAGCACATCGACGGCCAGCGCCGCAGCCTGGTGAACAACACCGTGCGCGCCCTCGCGCGCGACCGTGCCGGCACGCTCTGGATCGGCACCTACGGCGGTCTCGCGCGGCTCGACCCCGACCGGACCGGCTTCACGACCTACCGCAACGGCGCGCTCAACGCCGACCAGGTCAAGGCCTTGCTGGTGGACCAGCAGGGCACGATCTGGATCGGGACCGATGGCGCCGGCCTCGTCCGGTTCGATCCCGCCAGCCATGCATTCAAAAATTTCCAGGCGAGCGCCGCGCCGGACGCCCTGAGCCACAACGTCGTGACGAGCCTGACCGAAGACCCCGTGCACGGCCGCTTGTGGCTGGGCACCGCGGGCGGCGGCGTCGACGCCTTCGACTCGCATACCGGCAAATTCACGCGCCATGTGCACGACGAGCAGCGGCCCGGCAGCATCGTCGACAACTACGTCGCCACCGTCATGCGGGACCGCGACGGCGCCCTGTGGATAGGTACGGCGGTCGGCGTGGACGTGCTGCAGCCGGGCGCCGACACCTTCGTCCACCTGAAGGCCAACGAGGCCGAGCGGCGCGCGCTCCCGAGCGGCAATGCGCGCAGCATCTTCCAGGACAATAACGGCGACGTCTGGGTCGGCACATTCCCGAGCGGGATCAGCTTCTTGAACACGGGTACGCTCGCGTTTCACTCCTTCGGCAAGCACGAAGGCGGCCTGAGCCAGGGCTCCGTGCTGTCGCTGCACGAAGACAGCGCCGGCAACCTGTGGTTCGGCACGGATGGCGGCGGCCTCGACAAGCTCGACGCGCACAGCGGCCGCATGACCACCTATCGGCACGACCCGCACCGGCCCGGCAGCCTGAGCGCCGACGCCATCCTGTCGATCGCCGAGGATCGCCAGGGCACGCTGTGGCTCGGCACCTGGGAAGGCGGCCTGGACCGGTTCGATCCGCGCAGCGGCAAGGCGGGCGCCTATTTCGTCGACTACCGTTACCCGACCACCATCAGCAACAACAACACCTGGCGCGTGTTCGACGACAGCGCCGACCGGCTGTGGATCGGCACCGTCGGCGGCGGCCTCGACCGCTACGAGCGCGACAAGGACACCTTCACCCGCTTCCTGCCGCAGCCGGGAAAGGACGCTGGCACGGGCATCGGCTCGTCGCTGGTGTGGGCCATCAACGAGGACCGCCAGGGCCGGCTGTGGCTCGGCACCGGCGACGGCCTGGACCGCCTGGACCCCGCCAGCGGCCGCTTCACCCACTACCGGCACCGCGCCGGCGACGTGCACAGCATTTCCGCCGACAACGTGCTGGCGGTCTACCCGGCGCCCGACGGCATCCTCTGGCTCGGCACGCGCGGCGGCGGGCTCGACCGTTTCGATCCGGCCACCGGCCAGGCCCGGCGTTACGGCCGGCAGGACGGCTTGCCCAGCGACGCGGTGGTGTCGATCGTGGGCGACGCCGAAGGCCGCCTGTGGCTGGGCACGCTCAACGGCCTGGCGGAATTCGACCCGGCCAGCGCACAGGTGCGCACCTTCACGCGCGACGACGGCGTGCAGGGCAACCAGTTCAACATCGGCGCCGCGCTCAAGCTGCGCTCGGGCGAATTGGCGTTCGGCGGCACCCAGGGCTATACCCGCTTCGCCCCGGACGGCGTGACGAGCAACCGCTACGCGCCGCCGGTCGTGCTGCGCGACTTCCAGATCTTTAACAAGCCGGTCGCGGTCGGCGCCCCGGACTCGCCGCTGCAACAGGCGATCGAACAGACGCGCGACATCACGCTCGACTACCACCAGTCGATGTTCACGATCGAATATGCCGCGCTCGGCTACCGCAACCCGGCGAAGAACCGGTACGCCTACCGCCTGGCGGGCTTCGACCGCGACTGGAACGAGGTGGGCGGCCGGCGCTCGGCCACCTACACGAACCTCGATGCCGGCGACTACACCTTCATGGTCAAGGCCAGCAACGACGCCGGCGTGTGGAACGAGCATCCGACGCTGCTGCGCATCCACGTGCTGCCGCCGCCGTGGCAAACCTGGTGGGCCTGGACGCTGTACGGCCTGCTGGCCCTGGGCGCGGCGGCCGGCTTCGTGCGCTCGCAACGCCGCAAGGTGCAGCGCCAACTCGAGATCAACAGCATGCTCGAGCACAAGGTGCAGGAGCGCACGCAAGAACTGGCCGAAAAGAATGCCGACCTGGAAAGCCTCAACCGCAAGCTGGAAGACATCAGCCTGTCGGACCCGCTCACCGGCCTGAACAATCGGCGCTACCTGTCCAAGTGCATCGGGGCCGACAGCGCGATGGCGATGCGCGCCTACCAGCGCCGCAGCGACGACGAGTCGGCGCTCGGGCCCGGCGAGCAAGACCTGCTGTTCTTCATCATGGACGTGGACCACTTCAAGGCGGTCAACGACACTTATGGCCACGCCAATGGCGACGCCGTGCTGGTGCAGATGGCCGCCATCCTGCGCCAGGCCTGCCGCGAGGGCGACATGGTGCTGCGCTGGGGCGGCGAAGAATTCCTCGTGGTGAGCCGCTTCGCCGACCGCGCGCAGGCGCCCGAGATCGCCGAGCGTTTCCGGTCCGCCGTGGCAAGCCACCCGTTCGCGCTGGACCAGGGCCGCACGCTGCACAAGACTTGCTCGATCGGCTTCGCGTGCTTCCCGTTCGATCCGGGCGAACCGACACGGTTCAGCGTCGAGCAGGTGATCGACATCGCCGACCGCTGCCTGTACCAGGTCAAACGGCTGCAGCGCAATGGCTGGATGGGCCTCTATCTCGCCGCGGGTGCCGAGCTGGGCTTCGAGGATTTGGTCGCCCGTCCGCAGCGCGCGCTGGATGCCGGCAAGGCGGTCATGAAGACGTCGATCGGCGGCGCGCCCGTCTGGGAAGACGCGGCGCCGCACTGAGCGCTGGGCGGGCTCAGATGTAGAACATCTGGCGCAGCAGGAATTGCGCGATCTGGATGAGGATCAGCGCCACCAGCACCGTCAGATCGAGGCCGCCGACGGGTGGGATCACGCGGCGCAGTGGCCGCAGCAGCGGGTCGTTGAGCGCCTGGACGAACGGCGCCAGCGGCGCGTGCGGGTTGACCCAGCTGAAGATCACTTCGATGATCAACAGGCCCATGAGACCGTACAGGATCCAGTCGAGCAGGCGGAACAACGCGATCAGCACGACGGCCTGGCCGCTCGTCCCGGCCAGCATCAGGATCGACGTGGCCGCCAGCACGACGAGGAAGGCGCCGAGCAGGCTGGCCCAATCGTAGCCGCCCATGCCCGGCACGACGCGGCGCAGCGGACGCACGAGCCAATCGGACAACGTGAACGTAAATTGCGCGACGGAAGCCGGCGGACGCACGCGGGTCACCTGCATCCAGAAACGCAGCAGCAAGACGCCACCCAGCACACCTGCCGCGGTATCGACGATCAATTTAAGAATGGGCAGCACAAGGACTCCTTGAAAAAAAAACCGCTGTGTGAAAGCTCACACAGCGGTATTTTGCCTGAACCAGGCAGGAATGGCTTACGGACGGCTGCTCGTCGGGAACGGCCATGCTGCCGGAGCGATCACCGACTTGGCGGCAGGCGCCGGAGCGGCTGCCTGGGCGGCGCTGTCCTTGCCGTCGGTCTTGGCTTCCGGCTTCGCTTCGGCCTTGGTTTCGGCCTTCGCTTCAGCCTTCGGCTCGGCCTTGGCTTCCGGCTTGGCTTCGGCCTTCGCTGCGGTCTTCTTGGCGGCCGGCTTGGCGGCGGCTTTCTTCACGGCCGGCTTGGCTTCGGCGCTTTTGGCGGCGGGAGCGGCGGCCTTGGCAGCGGTCTTGGTCGCGGCAGGCTTGGCGGCAGCCGGCTTGGCGGCGGCCTTGGTCGCAGCGGCTTTCGGCGCGGCCGGCTTGGTCGCGGCAGGCTTGGCGGCGGTCTTGGTCGCGGCAGCTTTGGTCACGGCCGGCTTGGCAGCGGTCTTGCCTGCGGCGGCCTTCTTCGCAGCCGGCTTGGCGGCGGCGGTCGACTTGGCGGCGGTCTTGCCTGCAGCAGCTTTCTTCGCAGCCGGTTTGGCGGCGGCGGCCGGCTTGGCAGCGGTCTTGCCTGCAGCAGCTTTCTTCGCAGCCGGTTTGGCGGCGGCGGTCGACTTGGCTGCAGTCTTCTTGGCTGCCGGTTTGGCGGCGGCGGTCGACTTGGCCGCAGTCTTCTTGGCTGCCGGTTTGGCGGCGGTGGCCGACTTGGCTGCAGTCTTCTTGGCTGCCGGTTTGGCGGCGGCGGTCGACTTGGCAGCAGTCTTCTTGGCTGCCGGTTTGGCGGCGGCGGTCGACTTGGCTGCAGTTTTCTTGGCTGCCGGCTTGGCGGCGGCGGCCGACTTGGCTGCAGTCTTCTTGGCTGCCGGTTTGGCGGCGGCGGTCGACTTGGCTGCAGTCTTCTTGGCTGCCGGCTTGGCGGCGGTGGCCGACTTGGCTGCAGTCTTCTTGGCTGCCGGTTTGGCGGCGGCGGTCGACTTGGCGGCAGTCTTCTTGGCTGCCGGCTTGGCGGCGGTGGCCGACTTGGCTGCAGTCTTCTTGGCTGCCGGTTTGGCGGCGGTCGACTTGGCGGCGGTCTTGGTTGCGGCCGACTTGGTGGCTGCGGTCTTGGTTGCTGCGGCTTTCTTTGCTGCCGGTTTGGCGGCGGCCTTGGTTGCGGCGGCTTTGGTTGCCGGTGCTTTAGTTGCAGCGGCTTTTTTCGCTGCCGGTTTGGCGGCGGCTTTTGCGGCTTTAGCGGCTACTGCCTTGGTTGCCGGTTTTTCTGCTGCTGCCTTTGCGGCCGGTTTGGTGGCGGCTTTTGCAGCCGACTTTGCTGCTGGTTTTTTCGCGGCGGTTGCCATTTTCTGTTCTCCTTCTCTGCGATGAGAAATTACGCTACATGGTTTGAACCCGTCCAACCCGGTCTGCTTGGTCGGGCGAATTATTCATCGGCGCAAACGCTATGTTTGCGTCAATGAATCCGGCACAGCCGAACTGCCGCGGCGATTCGATAAAACCCGTAAAACTTCCGGGCATTCATTCCCGATTTGCGCTATACTGTGTTTTCATACAGTAGATGCAATCGGGACTGCTCGACCTCCGCCGCACTCCAGCTATCGTCGTCGCCGACGACCGAAACGACTAAAGTCCGATGGCTCAGTGCGCTGTCCACATCGCAGCCCGTAGGGTCCGCGAAAAGAAAAAGCCGCCATGCCCGACATTTATCAGGCAATGCGGCTTGTTCTTTTCGCTAAGCTTACGTGCATACTGAATGAATCAGCGTCCCATTTTTGATCGGTTTGTTTCCCGTTCGACGTTCCGAAAATCGGCGTCTTCACGTTTTGACAAATTCAATCACGTAAAGTACACGAAAACCTTGTCAGTGCGCAACCCGCACACAGTATTTTTCATGTCTTTTATAGGGCGAACCAGCGATTGCATCAACCGAAACGATCGCTGCGATAACGTTTGATTCCTTCCTCGTTCTGCTCGGTCTCCAAAAACAAGCGCGCAAATCGATGCGCATTACTTACTTCCATTTCTCATAACCCCTTTATTTAAAGGCGTTATGCGAAATTACTCCTCCGCCGCGCCGATGCGCAGCAAGTCCATCTTGCACAGCCACGCGAGTCCGCGCAGCAAAGTCGGCCGGTCGCACGGTCCGAGCGCGTCGAGCAGCTCGTCGACCTGCATGGGACGCGATCCGATCGCCCCGAAGATCTGTCCGAACTCTTCCAGCGTCGGCAGCGACGCGTGCGCGAAGCGGTTGATCGCGAGTTCGCGGTACTGGCGCAACAGCGCGAGCGACGCGTCGGGCGCGAGTTCGACCATCGCCGTCGGCGTGATCCGCATCGACGGGTACGAGGCGAACAACTCGAACGGATCGAGCCGGTCCGGCACGGCCGCCGGCAGCGCCGGTCCCAGTTGCGCATCGGCGCGGCGCCGTTCGTCGAGCTCGCGCCACAACGCGCGGTAACGCTCGAACACGACGGCCCAGCCGAATTCCGCGCGCACACGCTGGCGCCCGTTCTCGCCCAGCTCGCGCCGCAGCCCCGCGTCGCCGGCGAGGCGCGCACACGCCTGCGCGAGCGCCGCGCCGTCCAGCGCGACCGCCTGGCTCGTATGACCGCAGTACGCGTCGTAGCTATCGGCACCATCGTCGTAACGCTGCGCGAGATCAAGGCCGGCGCCCGCATCGGGCATCACGGTCGGGATGCGATAGCCGTCCACGCCGTCGCGCACGGTGTCGCGGTAACCGTTCCAGTCGCTGACGATGCACGGCAACACGGTATCGCGGCGGGCGCCTTCGATGTCGAAGTCGGCCGCGTGCACGCCGAGCGGGATCAGGGGCAGCTGCGGCAGCTCGAAGCGCTGGGCGCCGAGGTACTCGGCCTGGCGCTCCAGCACGCGGCGCACGCTGTCGCGCACGACGCGCGACGTGCAGATCACGGCATCCCAGCTGCGCGCGGGCGCCACGAGCGGGTGCGCGAGGCTCGTCATCACCGCGTGGCTGGCCGTCGTGTGCGTGATGCCGCACAGGCTGTAGCGGCGCGCGCCGGCGGCCTGGCGTCCCATCAGGCGCGGACCGGCCGTGGAGTAGCCGTCGGGGGCGTAGTGGAATGCGAAGCGGTCCGTCATGCGGCCTCCTCGTCCACGGGCCGGACGTCGGGCAGCGGCTGGAGCAGGTCGAGGTAGACCGGCAAGGCCACCGTTTCGAAATCGTAGCGCGCAAGCACCGTCGCGCGGCCGGCCAGGCCGACGGGCGCGATCTCGTGACGCCGCGCGATGAGGTCGAGCGCGCGGTCGGCCAGCGCCGCCACGTCGAAGAACGGCGTGAGAAAGCCGTTCTCGCCGTCGCGGATCACTTCCCGCACCGGCGCGGTATCCGACCCCAGCACCGGCACGCCGACGGCCATCGCTTCCAGCATCGACCAGGACAGCACGAACGGATACGTCAGGTACACATGCAGGCTCGCGACCTGCAGCGCGCTGCGGTAGACGGCATATGGCACCTTGCCGAGGAAGTGCACGCGCGACCAGTCGACGGTCTCGCCGCGCCCATCCAGCTCGGCCGTGAGCGCCGCGCGGTAGCTCGCGTGGCCTTGCGGCGGACGGCGGCCGTAGCTGACGCCGTCGCCGCCGATGACGACGACCTGCAACGCCGGATTCCCGGCCAGCAGGCGCGGCAAGCTGCGCATGAAGACGTGGAAGCCGCGGTAAGGTTCGAGGTTGCGCGCGACGAACGTCAGCACGGGCTCTCCGCGCGTGAGCACGGCGCCGCCTGGGAGGGCGAGCCGCGCGTGCGGGTCGGGGCCGAGCTGCTGTGCGTCGATGCCTTCGTGGACCTCGCGAATCTTGCCGCGCAGCTCGGGCGGATGCACGCCGCGCTGCCAGGCCGTGGGCGCGACGCCGTCGTCCGCCGCCAGCAGCGACTGCATCAGCACGGAGTTCTTGATGCGGATGCGCAGGCGGTCGTCGAGGCTTACCGGATATTCGGGATCGAAGCCGACGTCCACCCCGTTCGCGGCCCACCAGAACTCGCAGAACACGACGAGGCGCGCGTGCGGAAACACGTCCTTGACGAACAGGGCCTCGCCCCAGCCCGGGTGGCAGGCGACGACGTCGGGCACGAAGCCCTCCTGCTGCAAGGCGACGCAAACGCGCGCGACGGCCTGGCCGCGGCGCACGCACCCTTCGAAATGGCGCAGATAGTGATGGGTCTTCTCGCCCGGGCCGTCCGGCCTGGCATAGCCGATCGCGCGCAGCTTGGGCCCCGCCGGCTCCCGCCGCACCGCAGTCTCTTCGCCGATCGCGACGACTTCATAGTCGGGCCGCGTCTGCAGATACCGCATCAGCCGGCGGAACTGGCCCGGCAGATTCTGGTGAATGAAGAGGACTCGGATCATGACGTTCGGTTCGCGTGACGACGACGACAAGTTGGAATTGAACGCATGATAGCCTCAGACTTCACCGAATGGCGCGACGCACGTGCAAAATCGTGACGAATGCGTGCGTTGGACCACGCAAGACAGCATCAACGTGTCGTCGAAGGTACGAATGAATGGTCCGCGCGCGCGGTCTAGCGGTCGGCGATCGCGATCGCCGACCAGTGCACATCGACCACGGGCGTGCGTGTGGCGCGGTCGCGGCGGTAGCTGTGAAAGGTCCAGCGGCCACCGGCGCGCGCGTGGCACATCGTGCACTCGCCTCTGCCCGCCACGGCCTCCATGCCGGCGCGATCGAGCTGGCGGCGCACGATGGCGGGCAGGTCGAGCCGGCGCGGACGCGGTGCGACGAAGTCGGGCGCGAGGTCCCAGCGCTCGACGAATGCATCGATCACGTCCTGGCCCACTTCGTAGCAGCACGCGTGCGCGGCCGGGCCGGTCGCCGCGATCCAGTCGCCGGGATCGCCGCCGCGCGCGCGCACGAGGTCCGCGAACGCGTCGACGATGCCGGCCAGCGCGCCGCGCCATCCCGCGTGCAGCGCCGCCACTTCGCGCCCGTCGCGCCGCGCCAGCAGCACCGGCACGCAGTCGGCGGTGGCGATCGCCAGCAGCAGTCCGGGACGGTCCGTGAACATGCCGTCCGCCTCGCCGCAATCCTCGTTCTCCCGGGTCACGACGGCGATGCGGGTGCCGTGGCGTTCGTGCTGGACGGGACGGCGCGGCCAGTAGCCGGGCAGCAGCGCGGCCATGTCGTCGTGTCGCGTGCCGAAGCCGTGCACGATGGCAGGATGGTCGAGGAGCGGGCTGGTGAGCATGGCGGACTGCGGAGGTCGAGGTGTCGAAGTGGCGGCAGCATAGCATGGCGTCGTGCCACGGACGCCTCGCCATGCCTGAGGCCATCGTGCTTCCCCTGCTCAATCCGCGCCCGCGCGTCGTCATCGACGACTTCATGCTGGAAGCGGAAGCCCTGGTCGGCCATGCGGCGAACAACCGCGCGCATTTCCGGGACGCGGCCGACCTGAAACTCCGCGAACAAGCGGCGATGGCGAGGCCGGGCGTGCGGCCGACCTTCGCGATCGCGTCGAATCTCCACTTCAAGAAGGTGCTGACGATCGAGCCGCGCTACGACCTGGCGATTTCGACAGGGGTGAGGTATTCCACTCGGGGCACTTCCACGCCCCCGAACGGATGGTGAACGCCCCGCTCACGGAGCGCCTGACGGCGAATGCGTTCTTCCGGCTGCGGATGCCGGCTGGCCGAGAGGACGCAACCGGAAGCTGTCGAGGATGTCGTCCCACAGCTTCATCGCCTCTTTATCAGTGAGGCTCGTTGGCTGCTGGTTCCCCTTGCCGTCGTGGTAGCCGGTCGTCAGTTCGATCTTGATGGCGGGCGTGTCCAGCGTACCGTCGCCCTGCGTCTCCCACACGAAGGCGTGACCGCGCATGCCATTGCTGCCGGGTGCGGAGGCCAGGTGTTCCTGGCCCGGGTACTATCCGACCTGCCGGTCGCCTTTGCGCAGCACGCGGACCGACGTGACGAGGTTGCCGAGGAACTGCACCATGCCGCCCATCCGTTCTAATAGAGGCCTGTCGTGCTTGTGACTGGCGAGCGGATGGATCCAGACCGATATGAATGCGTCGGGGTGACCGGCGATGTCAATGTCCAGGCTGGCCTCTTCGTTTTCCCACTCGGGATTGGCGATGAAGCCGCCTGCGAAGCAGTAGCCAGGTTCGGTGGGAATATCGGTGTCGGCGCGTGGGCGTAGGCGGGACAGGGCGTCACGCATTCGATTCACGCCGAATTCCTGTTCGCTCCTCCCAACATCATCTTCGAGTACAAACGTGCTCCCGTTGATCCAACGGTAACCAGAAATGCTGATCAGGGCCGTACTCACATCTACTTTCCATGATGCGACAATCCTCGTGGATTTCCCCGGGTGAACAGACTGAAGCAACATGCTTCGCTTGGTCTTCTTGTTAACAGCAGATCCGAGCGTCGATTCAAACCCGTCCACTTCCGCTTCAAACTCTTCCCGGGTCATGGCTTTGACCGGTTCGATACGGATGAAGTCGTATTTGTAGCCGCCGCCACTAAGTGTTGACCCCGCAGGCACGTCGATCAGGAAGCGTCCCATGCAAAAGGTGGATGTGGCCGAAGACGGCGCAGCTTTGGCATTACGCGAAGCATTGTTGGACAAGGCCGTGCAGGCGGCGAGGCCCGAGCAGACAGCTACCGCGAGAGCGGAAGAGAGCGATCTATAAAACGTCATGATGCCGGTGGTGACGTAGTCGGATGAGACGAGGTCGGGTTATTGCCCGCTGAAATTACCTGTCGTGGCAATGAGCGACGCGCCACACGTCGTTTTATGCCCCTCATAGGCGACCGCGACGCCGTCGATGACGTGATGCGGATCGCCTTCGGCAATCGTGCAGATGGTGTGACCCGATATCGGGCAGCTGCACACATCCCCAACGCGGGCGACCGGAATGCCGTCGACCGTAAAATGATGGGCGCTTACGCTCACGACCTTGCCGCCGTGCGACGTGGGATCGCCAAGACGAATCACGTTGCGCATCGCTTTACCCTTTGTCGTGGCTCGACGGCGCGTAAGCGGGCGCCTCATCGTAATCGACCAGTTTCCACACCGTCGCCGTACGATAAGACGGCCGCGCACCCTTGAGCTTTTGCCACAAGGACGATTCGCCAAGCGTGGTTACCTGCGGCATCGTCTCTCCGGCCCGAAAATACTGACGCGCACCGCCTTCGATCTCGCCGGCTTCGCTGGCTTGCCACCAACCCGTCTGCGGACATGCACGTCCGGTTGCGGCAAGTTCGCCGAGCGGCAGGCGCGGCGAAGGCTCAAGGATGACCTCGCCCGTCTTTATAGAGTCTCCGGTAGGACGCAAGCGGAAGCTGTTAAGGATGTCATCCCATAGTTTCATGGCCTCTTTATCCGTCAGACTGGTTTTTTGCGGATTGCCTTTGTCATCCTGATGACCCGTCGTCAATTCGATTTTGATAGCAGGGGTTTCTAAGGTACCTTCGCCCTGCGTTTCCCAGACAAAAGCGTGCCCCCGCATGCCTCCACTGTTGGGAGCTGAGGCTAAATGCTCCTGTCCTTTGTATGAACCAACTTGCCGATCGCCTTGGCGCAATACGTGCACTGACGTGGCGAGATTGCCTAAGATTTGAGTGATTCCTCCCATGCGCTCGAGCAGCGGCTTGTCATGCTTGTAGCTGGCAAGCGGATAGATCCAGACCGATACAAATGCATCAGGATGACCAGCAATGTCGATATCGAGGCTGATCTCTTCGTTGCGCCAGCGGGGGTTAGCGATAAAGCCGCCTACAAAGCAATAGCCGGGCTCCGTAGGAATATCGTTATCAGCACGAGAGCGCAATCGTGTGATAGCGTCCTGCACCCGACTCATACCTGGCTCCAATTTATCGTCATCGACATCTCTTTGAAATAGAAAACGATTGCCACCATCCCAACGATACCCGAAAATAGTGATCTCTGCTGTGCTGAAATTAGTTTTCCATGCCGCCAATAACTTGGTGTTTTTATCTAGCCGAACAGACTTCAACAACATGCTCTTCTTGGTATATTTATGCTCCGCCAGCTTAAGATCAGATTCAATCTTTTCCACTTCTTTTTCAAAATCGTCGAAGGATGCGGGCTTGCTTGGCTCTAGTTTAATAAAGTCGTATTTGTAATTACCCCCACTAAGCTTTGATCCAGCTGGAAGATCGATTAGAAATCTACCCATGCAAAAGGTGGTCTTTTTTTCAACATTCTCCATGTAGGCGTTTTGATTCTTCATAGTAGATTTTTCAAGATTATTGGACGCAGCCATGGAAAAATTGAATGTTCCACATAATATCGCCGCGAGGGCAAAAGACAACAAAAATGGAAATTTCATTGCTTGGATAAGCTCTGTTGCAACCAGCTGGAGTCCGCCACGATCTTAACGATCGAGTACAACGTTACCGATTGTGCAACTTTTGCTTTATATGAGTTTTGATGATCGTAACTCTCATGTCCTTTTGCCTTACCCTCATGACGGAAGATCTGAACAGCATGCGGCGTGGGAGCGAAGCCAGATTCGGCAGGCACGGTGCCATCGCCTGGGCCTTTCGCCTTTTCAAGTTCAAACTGATATTTGTCGTTTTCTTTGAAAGCTAGAGATACGGTACCATTGAAATCATCATCTGCAAGTTGGGCATTTTTAAGATCGCCATTGACTGCGGCCTTGCTTTTCCAATGCACCTCATTCCAGGCTAATTTTTCACAATCTGCGGCGTAATAGGCATAGGTATGCGAGTGATATTTCTCTTCAATTAAATCATGGAGCTCGCGTGCAGCTATCATGTTTGTTTTAAATTTTTTAAAATCTGAATTAAGGTCGTCGTCCCCCACTAGGTCTCCTCCCTTTCGCCTGGCCTCTTCCCTCTCCCTTTTACCCGCCGGATCGATCAAGTCTTCCTTTATCAACTTCCACCAGCTGTCGCTATTATTGAAATAAATATCCGCATAAGGATCACCGTCCCCCAGCAACGTCTCAACCTCTTCCCGCACACCCTGCATGTTCGTCTTGATGTAACTTGCACGCAGCCAGTGCCGCGTTCCTTTATCGGATTGCGTTTTATATTGAGCAGTGGGCAACAGCTCCAGCGGCCCCGGCGCATTGGCCATGACCGCCGTGCATTCCGCCGCGTTCCGGCCTAATAGAATTTGTTCGACATTTTCGAAACCGGCGCGGATACGCTTATAAGTTGCCGGGGCGCCAATCGCGGGCATCACGCCGTGCACGATGCCTAGGATGCGGTCCGCCATACCGGGCATTTGAGCGCACGCCCGCGCGACGAGACCGCCCATGCTGTGCGTGACGATGATGACTTTTTCGCAGGTCTTCCCTTTGCTCCGGTAATGGGCTGTGATGCGCTCGATCTCCTGCGTGAGCCTTTCTCCGGATTCTTTATTACTTCGCAGCCAGTTGTATCCGACGCCGTGCACCGGATACAGCACGTCAGCGGCATCACGCAAATGCTCTTCTTCCAATGGTGTAAACGGTTTTTGCGCGCCCAGCTTGGCGGCGTCCTGACGCTCCATCACCAGCGATTTCCAGGTTGGCGTGAGTTCCTTGCCCTGACTGGCCGGGTCGAATACGAGTGCCAGGCTCCGCTCGAGCAAAGTAAGAATCTCGGCATAGCTCTTGCCATACAGTTGTCCCCAGCCCCGCCATTTGGCGCGCTCAGCATCGGTGGCGCCCGGGGCAATCGCCAGCAGGGCTTTGCTGGACTCATCGGGGTAAGCCGGGCCGTTATCGTCCACTTCGGTATTGTTCGGATCGAGCACCTTTTGCCGGTCGGCGGCGGACTTGGTGAGATACCTGAGCACCAGGACAAGGCCATCCCAATTACTCTCCGGCGGGCACCATGCCAAGCCTTTCGGTTGATTTTTAATCTTGAGACGCGTCCCCATAATGCCCGGCACGAACAAAATGGGCACGACGAGGTCCGGCGTCGTCAAGCACAACGCCCGGACTTTCAGATTGGTGCCAGTCAGGACAGACTGCGCCGTATCGTTCCCTTGTTCATCCCAGCCGGTGCCGACCAGGCGGGTGGCGGTATCGGATTCACTCATGCTTTACTCTTTCGTTACGCTTTCAAAAGGGTCAGGCGCGCGATCTTGAGCGCCATGTCCTGCGTCAGTTGGGTATGGCCGTGCTGGTCGGTGACGCCTTCGATGGTGCGACCGTCGTCCAGTTCGATCCGATAGCGCTGGTTGGCGTGCGGACGGCCGCTGCCGCGGCGGGCGAGCACGAATTTTTCGTCCGTTTTCAACGTGCTGGCGGGAAGCTCCACACCCGGCGGCGTACCACCGCCCGGCCCCACGTGCGCGAACGTCGACGACTTGATGGTATGTGCGCCACTGCTCTGCTGCGTGATGGCGCCGCCGCCGATATCGACCTGCGCGCCCTGCGCCACGAAACGCACCTTCGGCGCCTGCAGCACGATTTCGTCGGCGGCGGTCAGGACGATGCGCTTGGCCGACGTGATCTCGATGTCGTCGCCATGGGTCTGCAATTCCAGCTTGCCGCTGGCGGCGATGAGCTTGATCCCCAGACGATGCGCGAACAGGCTGATACTTTCCGACACACGCGCCAGCAGGCGCTTGCCGACGGAGAGCTGGGTATTGCCGACGCTGACCACGTCGACGTGCGTTTGCGCGCCGAGCGCGATATTGTTCTGGCTCGCCAGCGCCATGCCCGCCGGCGCGGACAGCGCCACGACGGGCTGGCCGCCTCCGGCCGCGGCGCCGGGCGCCGTGTTGGTGCCGGCTTCCCACTGCGTCAAGTGACCGAGCAATTCCCTGAGTGCCTGGTCGTCCGTGTCGTCCGCATGATGCGTCGTCGACAGTTCGGACAGTTGCTGCTGGACGCCCCGCAGCACGTCCAACAGCCCGACCAGTTCGGCACGGTCCAGTTGCTTGCCGCCGGCAGTCGTCCGCGCATCGGCACTGATCAGGACGCCTTTCGCGCCGCGCACCGCAACGGCGTGGTCGCTGCGCAATTCTGCGCCCTCGCCGCGCGCCTCGCCCCGGCCTTCGCTGCGGGGATGCGTAAGCCAGCCCAGGTTCAGTTCGCTATGACCATGTTCGGACGACAGTTGCGCGTTGATTTCTCCCGGCGTGTCGTCCAACCGCAGTTGGTTGTAGCGGGTGCCCTGCACTTCCTTGCTCTTGATGCCGGCAAGGTATTTATTACCGGGCAGCGCACCGGTATGGCTGAACGCCGGCGGCGGCGCCGTGCCGCCGTACACCTGCGCGACGATGATCGGCTTGTCCGGGTCGCCGCCCAGGAAGTCGACGATGACTTCGTCGCCGACGCGGGGCAACGTAATGGTGCCCCATTGATTGCTGGCCCATGTGCTGGCGACACGGACCCAGGCGGAGTCCCGGTCGCTGTCGCTGGCGCCGGCGTCCTGGGCGTGGCCGTGGTCTTCCGGCCGGGTGCCGGGAAAACGCACCTTGACCCGGCCGTGCTCGTCGCAATGCACTTCTTCGCCCGCCGGCCCGACGACGCGCGCGCTTTGCAGCCGTGGCCGCGGCAAATCGGTCCGGGGATCGAATGCCGGCACGATCGGGATGCCGCGGCGCACGCACGAAAAACGGTTCGTGTAGCGCATGCCGCGCTCCTCGCTCGCTTGCCGCAGCGCGCTGCCGGCCGGCCCGTCTTCCCAGCGGTTCAGCGAGAACAGGCGCCGCACCTGGTCGTCGACGGTCTTCGGCAGATTGTTTTCCGCGTCGACGTCGAGGCGCGTGACGATGAATTCCCGTTCATGGTCGGGATGCGTGTCGATCTCCGGATGATCGGCCAGGGCCATCCATTCCCCGACGCACAACGCACGCACGCTGCCTTCGCCATAAAAGCACTTCGATTCGTATTCGTGGCGCTTCATGCGCAGTTCGCCGAGCCTGCGGTAATCGTCCCCGTCCTCGCCGGCATGCGGCATATCGATCAGATAATCGTCGAGACCGACCGCGAACTGGTTGCCCATCGTCCCCTGGTCGATACCGGACGACGTCGTGCTCGTCATCGGACGGGCCTGCAGATAATCCCAACTCTGACGCGCAACCTGGCCGGGCTTGAGCGCGCGTACCGCGCTCCAGGCGATGACGGTGTCCGCTCGTTCGGTGCCGCCGTCCCGGTGATACCGCACCGTGCCGGCGGCATTCTGCGGCAGCGTGAACGCGTCGTCGAACAGCACGAGGGCATGGGCCGGCGTTTCTTGTGCATGCGACTGGCTGGCTTGTCCGGGCCGCACACACCAGGCAATGCCGCGCCGTTTCCACAATCGGCGCAAAAAGGCGGCATCCGATTCGTTGTGCTGCATCGTGAATTCGCGCGCGGCATACGTGCCGGTGACGTGCGACCAATCCACGTCGAACGCTTTCGCCAGCACGGGATTCGTCTGGCGCCACTCGTCCAGGATCACCCCGGTGATATCCAGTTCGTTCCGGTTGCGAAAGACCCGGGTATTGATGCGCTGTTCCATCAGTGCCAGTGCGTCGCGCACCACCAATTCATAGGTCGCCAGTCCGCCGTCGCTTTGGCCCGCCGCCGCCTGGGCCACGATGCCGCAGACGGCGCGCAGGTCGCCGCGATCCGTCACGAACTGGAGTTCGACCGGCAAGGCGATGAATTCCTTCAAAGGGAGATTCGCCTCGGTCGACACGCACAGCAGCCGATATTCCAGTCCGCCGCACACGGCCTCGCTGCCGGCGGCGCGTTTGACCAGCAAGACGTCGTCGAGCACGCGCCGCTCGTGCGACAGCCGCAGACGGATGGGGCGTTCCGCCTCGGATAATCCGGTAAATTCTGCGATCAGATCCGTGAGGTTCATTCAAACTTCCTAGCCGTACACGATGGAATTGATGGATGGTTTTAAATAAACTCATCCAATACAACCGCATATCTTATTTCTAATTAAGATATGTGTCCACGCGCACAATCGGCTTTTGAATAGATTCTCTACGAATTCCAACCCTTTGATTCTAAAATAAATTTCCCAATCGGCTTATATATTGCAAAAATGCACGAAGATTTACTCAAGCGACAATTGCCGATAAAATCCTTGCCATTAAAATGAAATAATTCGCGAATATTTGCGAATGCAAATATCGCAGAAATGGGTGAATATTCTCATTACCGTTGAATGGCGAACGATCGGCGTTTTGCAGCTGCGCAGGACGCGCACCGAACGCACTCGCAAATAAAAAAGCCCGCCGGTCGGCGGGCTTCGTCGTGCGCGGGCGGACGATGCGGGATCAGTCCCAGTTCAGCGCGCCGCCGGTCTGGTATTCCGTCACGCGGGTCTCGAAGAAGTTGCGTTCCTTCTTCAGGTCGATCATCTCGCTCATCCACGGGAACGGGTTTTCCTCGTTCGGGAACAGCGGATCCAGGCCGATCTGGACGGCGCGGCGGTTGGCGATGAAGCGCAGGTAGCCCTTGAACATCGCTGCGTTCAGGCCCAGCACGCCGCGTGGCATCGTGTCTTCGGCGTAGCGGTATTCCAAGTCGACGGCTTTCACGAACAGTTCCTTGATCTCGTCGCGGAATGCCGGCGTCCACAGCTGCGGGTTTTCCATCTTGATCGTGTTGATCAGGTCGATGCCGAAATTGCAGTGCATCGATTCGTCGCGCAGGATGTACTGGTACTGCTCGGCGGCGCCCGTCATCTTGTTCTGGCGGCCGAGCGCGAGGATCTGCGTGAAGCCGACGTAGAAGAACAGGCCTTCCATCAGACAAGCAAACACGATGATCGAGCGCAGCAGCTTCTGGTCGTTTTCCAGCGTGCCGGTGTGGAATTGCGGATCGTTGATGACCTCGATGAACGGGATCAGGAACTGGTCCTTGTCGCGGATCGACGGGATCTCGTTGTATGCGTTGAAGATCTCGCGCTCGTCCAGGCCCAGCGATTCCACGATGTACTGGTACGCGTGCGTGTGGATCGCTTCCTCGAACGCCTGGCGCAACAGGTACTGGCGGCATTCCGGCGCCGTGATGTGGCGATAGGTGCCCAGCACGATGTTGTTGGCGGCCAGCGAGTCGGCCGTCACGAAGAAGCCCAGGTTGCGCTTGACGATGCGGCGCTCGTCTTCCGTCAGGCCGTTCGGGTTCTTCCACAGCTCGATGTCGCGCTGCATGTTGACTTCCTGCGGCATCCAGTGGTTGGCGCAGCCGGCCAGGTATTTGTCCCACGCCCACTTGTACTTGAACGGCACGAGCTGGTTGACGTCGGTCTTGGCGTTGATGATGCGCTTGTCGTCCGCATTCACGCGCTTGGCGACGTCGGCGGCGCTGGCTTCAGGATTGTCTGCGGCGGGAGCCGGCGCCGCGGTGGTCGGTTCATCGTCCCAGGAGAGAGCCATGATGTTTTTCCTTCTTGTACTGTTTGTACTGTTTACTTAAAAGCGACGGGTCGAAATTACTGGCAGGCTTCGCACTCGTCGAAGCCCGCGTCGCCCGGCCGCAGGTAGCAGGCCGCGCCGTCCACGACGTCCGCAGCAGCTGCGGCTACCGGTGCAGGTGCCGCCGGGGCAGCCGCCGGCGCTGCCGACAGTCCGCCGTCGACCGCCACAGCGTTCAGGGCGCCGGTGCGGGTGGTCGACTTCTCCATGTGCGTCGCGGCGATCGTGCGCAGGTAATAGGTCGTCTTCAGGCCGCGCAGCCAGGCCAGTTTATAGGTCTCGTCCAGCTTCTTGCCCGAGGCGCCCGCCATATAGATGTTCAGCGACTGGGCCTGGTCGATCCACTTCTGGCGGCGCGACGCGGCTTCCACCAGCCACTTCGGCTCGACTTCGAACGCCGTGGCGTAGATCTCGCGCAGATCCTGCGGCACGCGGTCGATGCGCGACAGCGAGCCGTCGAAGTATTTCAGGTCGTTGATCATGACCTCGTCCCACAGGCCGCGTGCCTTCAGGTCGCGCACCAGGCAGGCATTGATCTCGGTGAACTCGCCCGACAGGTTCGACTTCACGTACAGATTCTGGAACGTCGGCTCGATGCAGGCGGAGACGCCGATGATGTTCGAGATGGTCGCCGTCGGGGCGATCGCCACGCAGTTCGAGTTACGCATGCCGAACTGCTTGATGCGGTTGCGGACGATGCTCCAGTCCATCGACTCCGACATGTCCTGCTCGAGGTAGCCGCCGCGTTCTTCCGCCAGCAGCTTGATCGAGTCCTGCGGGAGGATGCCGCGGTCCCACAGCGAACCTTCGTACGACTGGTAGCGGCCGCGTTCCTCGGCCAGCTCGGTCGACGCCAGGTAGGCGTAGTAGCAGACGGCTTCCATCGAGCGGTCGGCGAATTCCACGGCCTTGTCGGACGCGAACGGCACGCGCATCATGTGCAGGCAGTCCTGGAAGCCCATGATGCCCAGGCCGACCGGACGGTGGCGCAGGTTCGAGTTCTCGGCCTTCTTGACGGCGTAGTAGTTGATGTCGATGACGTTGTCGAGCATGCGCATCGCCGTGCGGATGGTCTTCTGCAGCTTGACCACGTCCAGGCCGTCGCCCTTCATGTGGGCCGGCAGGTTCACGGAGCCCAGGTTGCAGACGGCGATTTCGTCGGCGTTCGTGTTCAGCGTGATCTCGGTGCACAGGTTCGACGAGTGCACGACACCGACGTGCTGCTGCGGCGAGCGGATGTTGCACGGATCCTTGAACGTGATCCACGGGTGGCCCGTTTCGAACAGCATCGACAGCATCTTGCGCCACAGGTCGAGCGCCTGGATCTTCTTGTGCACGGTCAGCTCGCCGCGGGCGGCCTTCGCTTCGTACTTCAGGTAGGCTTCCTCGAACGCCTTGCCGACCTTGTCGTGCAGGTCCGGCGCTTCCGACGGCGACAGCAGGGTCCACTCGCCCTTTTCCATCACGCGCTTCATGAACAGGTCGGGAATCCAGTTCGCCGTGTTCATGTCGTGGGTGCGGCGGCGGTCGTCGCCCGTGTTCTTGCGCAGGTCGAGGAATTCCTCGATGTCCAGGTGCCACGTTTCCAGGTAGGCGCAGACGGCGCCCTTGCGCTTGCCGCCCTGGTTGACGGCGACGGCGGTGTCGTTCGCGACCTTCAGGAACGGCACGACGCCCTGCGACTTGCCATTGGTGCCCTTGATGCGCGAGCCCAGCGCGCGTACCGGGGTCCAGTCGTTGCCCAGGCCGCCGGCGAATTTCGACAGCAGCGCGTTTTCCTTGATGGCGTCGTAGATGCCTTCCAGGTCGTCGGCGACCGTAGTCAGGTAGCACGACGACAGCTGCGAGCGGCGGGTGCCCGAGTTGAACAAGGTCGGGGTCGAGCTCATGAAGTCGAACGTCGACAGCAGGTTGTAGAACTCGACCGCGCGCGCTTCGCGGTTTTCTTCACGCAGGGCCAGGCCCATCGCGACGCGCATGTAGAACGCCTGCGGCATCTCGATGCGGACGTCGCGGATGTGCAGGAAGTAGCGGTCGTACAGGGTCTGCAGGCCGATGTAGCCGAACTGCAGGTCGCGGTCGGCGACGATGGCTTTCGCCAGCTTCTGCAGGTCGAACTTGCCCAATTCCTCGTCCAGCAGCTCGGCTTCGATGCCCTTGGCGATGTATTGCGGGAAATAGGTGACGTATTCGGCGGCGGCGGCGGCTTGCGGCACGTCCTTGCCGAAGATCTCCTTGCGGATCGAGTGCAGCAGGATGCGCGCGGTGACCTGGCTGTAGGCCGGGTCTTTTTCCATCAGCGCGCGCGCGGCCAGCACGGCCGACTTGTGCAACTCCTCGACCGGCACGCCGTCGTACAGGTTCTTGACCGTCTCGGCCAGGATGGCGTCGGCGTCGACGTGCTTTTCCAGGCCGGCGCAGGCGGCGTCGATCAGGGCCATCACCTCGTTCATGTCGAGCAGGCGGCGCGCGCCGCCGTCGACCACATGGATCTGCGGGGCGTCGATCTGGGTATTGCCGGCCGCTTCCTTGGCGGCGCGGCGCTCTTCCATGCGCTTGGCGCGGTACAGCACGTATTCGCGCGCGACGTCATGCTCGCCCGAACGCATCAGGGACAATTCCACCTGGTCCTGCACATCCTCGATGTGGAAGGTGCCGCCGTTCGGCTGGCGGCGCACCAGCGCCGCGACCACGTTGTTCGTCAGCTGCTCGACCAGTTCGCGGATGCGCGCGGACTCGCGGCCCTGCTCGCCGTTCACGGCGAGGAAGGCCTTGGTCATCGCGACGGCGATCTTGTTCGGCGCGAACGGCACCACGGCGCCGTTGCGGCGGATGATGCGATAGTCGCCGGTCGCGACCAGTTCGGCCGCGCTCTTGCCGGCCGTCGTCCCGGTTGCGACGTACGGATTGATGGAAATGTCCGAAGATGTTTGCATTGAGCCTCCCAGCATGGCGTGTCGCACTGCCACCGCCTTCACGATTTTGTAGATGGATCCCGCGATGATGAATCCGGGGAAAGCTGCTAACTCAACAAAATTAGCAACTCGATAACTTTCTGCCGATAAAAAATAGGAGCAGCAAGATTGAGAAAACGCTGTTGCGCCCCTACTCAGCCTGTTCGGCATTAAGGCCGTTGACCACTAGATGTAGTAGACAACGGCCTTACAAACCTAATTGTAGTCGATGTACGCGATTTTTAAGAGCTCTGCGACTAAGATTTTTTTCTTGACATCGATCAGGTCCGATACTTGAAGCCTCCACGGCGAAGTAAGCGCTAACATTAATTTCGTGGGGCGATTCGGGCTGCTTACTATTCGTGCAAAATCCGGGGTTTCGGCTTTGCTGCGTTGGCGAAAAGACCACGGCCGTTCAGGGTTCGGGCGCGTGGATGCCCAGTTTCTGCATCTGGTAGCGCAGTTGCCGGACGCTGATGCCGAGCAGGCTCGCGGCCTGCGTGCGGTTGAACTGGGTCTGGTTCAGCGCACGCAGGATGATGTCGCGCTCGACCTGGCTCAGGTAGTCCGGCAGATTGCTCGGCAGCGCGTCGGCGGCCGGCGGCGGCGCGGCCGGCTCCGGCTCCGGCGCCGCCGCCGGCGGCTGGGCGGCGGGCGCGCCCTCCCCCTGCGGCACGACGCCCGCGTCGCCCAGCTTCGCCCCCTTCAGCTGCAAGTCGCCCGCCTCGATCACGCCGTCGTCGGCGAAGGCGAGCGCGCGTTCGAGCACGTTTTCCAATTCACGCACATTGCCCGGAAACGCATAGCCGCGCAGCGCTTCCAGCACGCCGGGCCCCAGCCTCGCCCCGCCCGGGCCGGCCAGGCGCGCAAGGATGGCGTCGACCAGCAGCGGCAGGTCGTCCAGGCGCTCGCGCAGCGGCGGCAGCGTAAGTTCGATCACGTTCAGGCGGTAGAACAGGTCCTGGCGGAAGCTGCCGTTCTCCACGCACCTGGCGAGATCCTTGTGCGTGGCGCTGATGATGCGCACGTCGACCGGTTCCTCGACGGTGGCGCCGATCTTGCGCACGCGCCGTTCCTGGATCGCGCGCAGCAGTTTCACCTGCATCGCGAGCGGCAGGTCGGCCACCTCGTCGAGCATCAGGGTGCCCCCGTTGGCGGCCTGGAAGAAGCCGTCGCGCTCGTCGTTCGCGCCCGTGAACGCGCCCTTGCGGTAGCCGAAGAACTCGGCCTCCATCAGCGCCTCGGGAATCGCGCCGCAGTTGACGGCGACGAACGGCTTGCCGGCCCGTGCGCCCTGGGCGTGGATCTCGCGCGCGGCCAGTTCCTTGCCGCTGCCCGATTCGCCGTTGATGGCGATGGGCGCCTGCGAGCGGGCCAGCCGCGCGATCTGGGCGCGCAATGCCTGCATCGCGGGCGATTGCCCGATCAGGCGCGACGCACCGCCCGCGTCCACGTGCGCGGGCGCGGCCGCCGGGTCGGACAGTTTCAGCGCCGCGCGCACCATCGCGCGCAGATCGTCCAGCACGACGGGCTTCGACACGTAATCGAACGCGCCGGCCTTGAGCGCCACGACGGCATTCTCGGCGCTGCCGTACGCGGTGATCACGGCGACCGGCGTGCTCTTATGATTGGCCGCCACCTCGCGCACCAGCTCCAGGCCCAGGCCGTCGGGCAGGCGCATGTCCGTCAGCACCAGCGCGTACGCTTTCTGGCCGAGCAGCGCGCGCGCTTCGCGCACGGTCGCCGCGCTGTCCACGTCGAGCCCCATCTTGAGCAGGGTGATCTCGAGCAGCTCGCGCAGGTCGGGTTCGTCGTCGACCACCAGGATGCGGGGTGAGCTCATGACTTTCTTTCCGTGTCGTTAGAGGGATGCCGCGAAGGTGATCACGAAGCGCCCGCTGGCCTCGCCCGTGCCGCCGGCCGCAGCAAAGGGCCGGACGTCCTCGGTGCGGTATTCGTAGTCGAGCATCGCCCCGTTGTTCAGGCACAGTTCGCGCGCCAGGTACAGGCCCAGGCCCGTGCCCTTGCTCGACGTCGTGTAGAACGGCTCGAACAAGTGGGCCCGCACTTCCGGCGTGATGCCGGGACCGTCGTCCTGCACGTGCAATTCCAGGCGGCCCGTGGCGTCGAGCACCGGGCACACGCGGATGCTGGCCGGCTTGCCGCTCGCGTAGCGGATCGCGTTGCCGAGCAAATTCACGAGCACCTCGCGCAAATGCAGGCCGTCGAAACGCACGCTGCGGCCGCCCGCATCGCCCACCCACACTATATCACCGGCCATGCCGTGCATTTCCGTGAACTCGGCGCGCAGCTCCGGCAGGAAGTCGTCGAGCGACACGGGCGTGGCGTTCGGCTGCACCTTGCGCGACAGTTTCAGGATGTCCTCGACCATGCGGTTCACGCGCGCCACGTTGTCGTTCACGATGCGCAGCAGGCGCACCTCGGCCTGGCCGTGCAGGTCCTCCGCCAGCAGCGACGTCGCGTGCCCGATCGCCGACAGCGGATTCCTCACTTCGTGCGCGATGCTGGCCGTCAGGCGCCCCATCGACGCCAGCTTGAGTTGCTGCGCCTGGTTTTCGATGGCGCTCACGTCCTGCAGGAACACGAGGCTGCGCTCGGCCGCGCCTTCCGGCGCGTCGACGCGCGCGAAGCGCAGCTTGAGATGCACCGGCTGGTCGAGGCGGCCGCGCACCGGTCCGTCCGTCTCGTGCCAGCGCTTGACGGTGACGTAGCCGCCCGTCGCCGCGGCCGGCGTGTCCATGCAGCGCCCGAGCCAGGCCGCGAAACTCTGCGCCACCGGCTCCAGCGCCGGCAGGTCGGTCAGCAGGAACACGTTGCCGTCCTCGCCCGGCTGCGTGTCCAGCCCGAGCATGCGGCGCGCCGCCGGATTGCCGCCGAAGACCGTGCCGTCGCGCCCCAGCACGAGGATGCCGTCGGCCACGTCGTCCACGACGATGCGGTAGATCGCCTGCTGGATGCGCAGGTCGGCGCCGCGGCGCGCGGCCAGTTCTTCCTGGTTGATGAGCCGCGCGGCCAGGCGGTTCAGCACCAGCACCACGGCGAAGAACGCGGCGCCGGTGAGCCCCGCCTGGGTCAGCGGCGGCTCGTCCGGGCGCATGAAGACCTGCCAGATGCTCTCGCCCAGCACGAACAGCGTCGCCAGCGCGGCCGAGAACAGGGCCAGCACCAGCGGCGCGAGGATCGCGGCGCCGGCCAGCGGGAACAGGTACAGCAGCGCGAGGCCGCTGCGCATGCCGCCGGCCGCCAGGTACAGCAGCGAGATCGCGCCGATGTCGACGACGACCTGGCCGGACAGCTGCCACAGGAAGCGCCGGCGCCAGCGCTGGGCGACGGCCGCGAACAGCAGGGCCGCCAGCACGTAGGCGATGCACGTCTCGGCATAGACCGTGCCGTCCACGCGGCCGCGCCGCACATCGACGGACAGGTAGAGCAGCAGCACGAGCGCGATCACGATGCGCGTGACCGTGAGCGTCTGCAGCGAGCGCCAGAACGTCGAGCGCGACTCGGCGGACAGGGACAGCCAGGGCGCCATGCGGCGTCTTACCGGGCGTCTTGTTGCGCCTCGTGCGCGTGCGCCGGGCCGCAGTAATCGCGTCCCCCGGCCCGCACGGCCTCCGACGACGGGAAATAGACGCCGCAACGGGCGCAGCAGAGCATCGGCTCGGACTTGTCCTCGACGCGGCTCCATGCCTGCGCGTCGGCGCCGGCGGACGCCGGTGCCGGACCGGCGGACGGCTCTTGTGCGCGCACCATCGCGGCGCGCAGTTTGCTGCGCACGGCCGCCACCACGAGGATGACGAGCGCAATCCAGAAAAGCAGTCGCGTCATACGAACCCCCGGTGCAGAACGACTTCGAAAACGAACCGGCTGCCGACGTAAGCCAGCGCCAGGGTGGCGAATCCCGCCAGCGTGAAGCGCAGCGCGGTCTTGCCGCGCCAGCCGCGCCAGCGGCGTCCGGCCAGCAGCGCGGCGAACAGCATCCACGACAGCAGCGCGAACACGTTTTTATGGTCCCAGCGCAGCGCGCGCCCGAACAGCTCCTCGGAGAACACGATGCCCGACAGGACCGTGAGACTGAGCAGGACGAAACCGATGCCGATCATGCGAAACAGCAGCCGTTCCATGGTGAGCAGCGCCGGCAGCTGGTCGATCGCGCCGCCCAGCCAGCCCTTCCTGGCGCTCTTCGTGTGCAGGCGCGCCTCCTGCAGCGCCATCAGCACGGCGTGGAAGGCGGCGATCGTGAGCGTGCTGTACGCCGACACGGCCACGGCCACGTGCCAGCCGAACGCGGGCGACTGGTCCTGCACGGGCATCAGGTTGCCGGGGAACAGCGGCGGCAGCAGCGCCGCGACGGCCGCGCACGGCATGACCATGCGGCGCATGCCATCCAGCGCGAAATTGCGGTTTTCGATCCAGTACGCGGCGACCGAGATCCACAGCGCGACCGACAGCATGAAGGCGAAGCCGACGCGCAGGGTGCCGTTCGTCACGACGTCCGGCCACAGCGCGACGCCGTGCACGGCCCACGCAAGAAAGGTCACGGCCGAAATGGCCGAGCCCTGCCGCGACGGCAGCAGGGCGCATACCGCGTACAGGATTGCCGCGGCGATGAATAGGGTGAGTTGCATACGCGCGAGTCTACACCATCCCGACGATGGGGGGACAGCTTGGCATTCCGTCAATCCACGGCCGCGGCCTTGATTTCGGCGTCGTGATGCCGCTGCTGCTCTTCCATCACCATCAGCCCAAGCTCGCGCTTGAGCGCGTTGAATTCGGGCGCCGCCGGATCGCGCAGGCGCGGCAGTTCGACGAGGATGTCGCGCTTGATCGTGCCCGGCCGGTAGGTCATCACGACGATGCGGTCGGCCAGGTAGATCGCTTCCTCGATGCTGTGCGTGACGAAGATGACGGTCTTCCTGAGTTCCGCCCACAGGCGCAGCAGCTCGTCCTGCAGGTTGCGCCGGGTGAGGGCGTCGAGCGCGCCGAACGGCTCGTCCATCAGCATGATCGGCGAATCCAGCGCCAGCACGCGCGCGATCGCCACCCGCTGGCGCATGCCGCCGGACAGGTCTTTCGGGTAGCGTTTCGCGAACTCCTCCAGCGACAGCAATTTCAAAAGCTCCGCCACGCGCGCCGCGATCTGCGCGCGCGGCATGCCCTTGATCTCCAGGCCGAAGCCGACGTTCTGCTCCACCGTCATCCACGGGAACAGCGCGTATTCCTGGAACACCATGCCGCGCTCCGGTCCGGGCCCGGCGACCGGCACGCCGTCGGCCAGCACGCGGCCGGCCGTCGGCGGCGCGAAGCCGGCGATGGCGTTCAGCAGGGTCGACTTGCCGCAGCCGGAAGGCCCCAGCAGGCAGACGAACTGGCCGTGCGGGACCTCCAGCGTGATGTCCTGCAGCGCGACCATGCGGTGGCCATCCCCGTCGAATACCTTGGTCACGTTGTCGATGACAAGGTGAGCTTTTAAGTCGGGCGCGCTCATGTCAATGCTCCAGGCCGCGGTGCCAGCGCAGCAGGTAGTTGTTCAGTTTATTCATGCCGACGTCGATGGCGAGGCCGAGCAGGCCGATCGTGATCATACCGGCGATGATCTTGTCCGACCAGAAGTACTCGCGCGCCTCCGAGATGCGCCAACCGAGCCCGTTGTTCACGGCGATCATCTCGGCCACGATCACGACGATGAACGCCGTGCCGATGCCGACGCGCATGCCGGTCAGGATGTACGGGACGGCAGCCGGCAGGATCACGCGCACGAACATCGTCGTGCCGCCGGCCCCCAGGTTGCGCGCCGCGCGCAGGTAGATGCCGTCGACCTGGCGCACGCCCGCGATGGTATTCATCAGCACGGGAAAGAAGGCGCCCAGCGCGATGAGGAAGAAGGCCGGCGGGTTGCCGAGGCCGAACCACAGCATCGACATCGGAATGTAGGCGATGGGCGGAATGGGCCGCAGCAGCTGGAACAAGGGATTGAGCCACGCATGCGCGATGCGGCTCGCGCCCATGGCGAGGCCGATCGGCAGCGCCAGGGCGGTGCCGACGAGGAAGCCGACGATCACGCGGTACAGGCTGCCGATGGCGTCGTTGATCAATTCGCCGGAGACCATCCACGCGAGCCGCCCGCCGCCATTGGCCTCGTGCCAGGTCGGGTAGTCCTGCAGCGGCAGCAGGTACGCGACCCACTTGTGCCACACCTGCAGCGGGGACGGCAGCACGTGTTCGTTGACCCATCCCTGGCTGACCACCCACTGCCAGACCGCGACCGCGACGACCGGCACGACCAGGCCGACCGCGATGTCCTGCCACCTGCGTTTCGTCATTCGCATCCCCTTTCACATCGCACATGGTGGGCGGAGGGCCGCCCACCCTACGATCGTGCCGTAGGGTGGGCACCCTGTGCCCACCGACCACCTGCTTATTTGATGTTCAGGCTTTTCTTCGCCTCGTCCAGCAAATCCGTCTTGACCCACTGCTTCGCCACGGGCGGATTCGCCAGCCGGCCGACGCCCGTCTTGACCATGAGGTCGGTCGTGGTCTGGATGTGTTCCGGCGTGATGTCGTAGCTGTACGGCGAATTGCTGATCGCGTCGTCGAAGTCGTCCTTCGTGATCTGGCCCTTGAACACGACCTCCCGCACGTATTTCTCGGCCAGCGCGCGGTCCCGGATGAAGGCGCTCGTGGCCATCACGAAGCAGCGCATGAATTTCTCGGCCGCCGCGTGTTTCGTGTTGTAGAACTTTTCCGTCATGACCATCGTCCGTACCGGCTCGCCGATCGGGGTGTCGTACGGCTTGAGGACCTCGACGCCGAATCCCTTGTTGATCGCCTGCGACGACTGCGGCTCGGACTGCATCATGGCGTCGATGTTCTTGCCCAGCAGCGCCTGGTTGAGGTCGGCGTAGGCCAGGTAGATGATCTGCACGTCCTTGCCCGGCGCGGTGCCGGCGGTCAGGCCCGCCTTCTGCAGCTCGGCCATCAACAGGACTTCCTGGATGCCGCCGCGCGTCACGCCCACCTTCTTGCCCTTGAGGTCCTTCACGCTCTTGATGTGGACGTCCGGCCGCGCGACCAGGCGCGCGCCGCCCTTCGCGAAGCCGGCCACGACATAGATCGGCGCACCGCCGGTGCGGCCCGAAATGGCGGCCTCGGATGCCGTCGCGCCCGCGTCGAGCTCACCCGCGATGATGGCCTGCATCACGTCCAGGCCTTTCGCGAACACGCGCTCCTCGACCTTGATGCCGCATTTGGGCGCGATTTCCTTGATGTACGAGACCGCGCCGTAGTGCGCGAACTTGAGGTTGCCGAGGCGGACGACGTCCTGGGCCTGGGCGCCGCCCGCGGCCAGCAGGGCGGCGAGGACGAGGGTTTTGCGTAACACGGTTGCTTTCATTCAGTCTCTCCGATCGGGTCGAACTTGTAGTTGGAATGAACTGCGTGCTGCAGCTCTGGAAAATAAACTCGAAGCAACATATTGTCAAACCGTCTCGACAGCTTTTACCAATAGTCAAACCGAACGGTTGACTGCACGACTTGCAAAAGGCCGGATGGAGGTCTTGTCCGGGGAAAACGCGTCCCGACATGCGGTAAAATGGCGGTATATATAGATCAGGGCACCGCTGCCCTTCAGTACAAAAGGTAGAACATGCTGGATAACCTGACCCAACGTCTTGCCAAGGTCGTCAAGACGATGCGCGGCGAAGCCCGCCTCACCGAGGCGAACACCGCCGAGATGCTGCGCGAAGTGCGCCTGGCCCTGCTCGAGGCCGACGTCGCGCTGCCGGCCGTGCGCGAATTCATCGCCAAAGTGAAGGAAAAGGCGCTGGGCGAGGAAGTCATCGGCTCGCTGTCGCCGGGCCAGGCCCTCGTCGGCGTCGTGCAGAAGGAACTGGCCGCGCTGATGGGCGCCGACCTCGGTCCGGAAGCGTCGCAGCTGTCGTTCGCGCAGCAGCCGCCGGCCGTGATCCTGATGGCCGGCCTGCAGGGTGTCGGCAAGACGACCACCACCGGCAAGCTCGCCAAATACCTCAAGGAAGAGAAGAAGAAAAAAGTCCTCACCGTCTCCGCCGACGTGTACCGCCCGGCCGCGATCGCGCAGCTGGAATCGGTGACGAAGCAGGTCGGCGCCGACTTCTTCCCGTCCACCGCCAACGACAAGCCGGTCGACATCGCGAAGAACGCGGTCGACTGGGCGCGCCGCCACTACCACGACGTCGTCATCGTCGACACGGCCGGCCGCCTGGCCATCGACGAGGCGATGATGCAGGAAATCGCCGCCGTGCACGCGGCCGTGAATCCGATCGAGACGCTGTTCGTCGTCGACGCCATGGTCGGCCAGGACGCGATCAACACGGCGAAGGCCTTCAACGACGCGCTGCCGCTGACCGGCGTGATCCTGACCAAGCTCGATGGCGATTCGCGCGGCGGCGCGGCGCTGTCCGTGCGCCACGTGACGGGCAAGCCGATCAAGTTCGCCGGCGTGTCGGAAAAGCTGGACGGCCTGGAAGCCTTCGATCCGGCCCGCATGGCCAGCCGCGTGCTGGGCATGGGCGACATCCTGGCCCTCGTCGAGGAAGCGCGCAAGGGCGTGGACATGAAGGCCGCGGCCGACATGGCCAACAAGATCAAATCGGGCGGCAAGTTCGACATGAACGACTTCCGCGCCCAGCTCGCGCAGATGAAGAAGATGGGCGGCATGGCCGGCCTGCTCGACAAATTGCCGGCCCAGTTCCAGCAGGCCGCCAACGGCGCCAATATGGATCAAGCCGAAAAACAGGTGCGCCGCATGTGCGGCATCATCGATTCGATGACGCCGGCGGAGCGCGCCAAGCCGGAACTGATCAAGGCCAACCGCAAGCGCCGCATCGCGGCCGGCGCCGGCGTGCAGGTGCAGGAGGTCAATCGCATGCTGAACCAGTACGAGCAGATGAACACGATGATGAAGAAGCTCAAGGGCGGCGGCTTGATGAAGATGATGCGCGGGATGAAGGGCATGATGCCCGGCATGCGCTGATCGTCGCGCCGCCTGAGCGGCTTTTTGCGCTTGGGACGCCTGTTTTTTCGCTCTAGAGAGGCCCGGGTAACACAACGGGCAGATTTAGGCCTTGTAAGAGTGAAAAAATTTCGAAAAAGACTTGCACGAACACTAAAACCCTACCAATATAAGCCGGGTGCGCTCACGCGCAAATTTCCATGTGTTCCGTTTAGGAGGCTCGAAGATGGCAACAGCCAAAAAAACCACCGCAGCACCCGCTAAAAAAGCCGCTGCCAAGCCTGCTGCGGCGGCAAAGCCGGCAGCGAAGAAGGCAGCTCCTGCCAAGGAAGCAGCGCCGAAAGCTACCGCAGCAGCAAAGAAGCCGGCTGCGGCACGCAAGCCCAACGCCGCTTTCATGAAAGAGATGACCCCGTCGGCACCGCTGGCCGCCGTCGTCGGCGCGAAGCCGCTGCCGCGCACCGAAGTGACCAAGAAAGTCTGGGACTACATCAAGGCGCAAAACCTGCAGGACGCGGCCAACCGCCGCATGATCAACGCCGACGACAAGCTGAAGGCCGTCTTCGGTGGCAAGGCGCAGGTGTCGATGTTCGAAATGACCAAGCTGATCTCGGATCACCTCAAATAAGAAGACCCGACTGGCTGCCCCACTGGCCCCGATACAAAAAGCCCCGGCAAGCCGGGGCTTTTTGCTTTGTGATGTGTTTGAGCGGACTCGCAACCCTACGCTCTTTGCGACGAGGTGTCCGAGATGAGATTCGACCTGGTGGACCTGCAGCTGTTCCTGCACGTGCTGGACGCCGGCAGCATCACGGGTGGCAGCCAGCGCGCCCACCTGGCGCTGGCATCGGCCAGCGAGCGTATCCAGAACATGGAAGCGACCCTCGGCGTGCCGCTGCTCGTGCGCGGCCGGCGCGGCGTGCAGCCGACCAAGGCGGGCGTCGCCCTGCAGCGTCACGCCCGTCTCGTGTTCCAGCAGCTGGCGCGCATGCGCGCGGAACTGGGCGAGCACGCGGCGGGCCTCAAGGGCCAGGTGCGCTTGCTGTGCAATACGGCGGCGCTGTCCGAATACCTGCCCGACACGCTGGCCGGCTTCATGGCGCGCCATCCGGACGTCGACATCGACCTGGAAGAACGCACGTCCAGCGACATCGCGCGCGCCGTGCGCGAAGGCGGCGCGGACCTCGGCATCGTGGCCGACACGGTCGACCTGTCCGGCCTGGAGACCTTCCCGTTCCGCACCGACCGCCTCGTGGCCGTCGCGCCGCCGGCGCTGGCGCGCACGCTCGTCGCGCAGGACGGCCAGGCGGTGGCGTTCGCGCATCTCGTCGACCTCGACCACGTCGCGCTGACGGGCGACAGCGCCCTGTTCCGCTACCTGGGCCAGCAGGCCGAACGCGCCGGCCGCACCTTGCGCGCGCGCGTGCGCCTGCGCAGCTTCGACGCGGTGTGCCGCATGGTGGAGAGCGGAGTCGGGGTCGGCATCGTGTCCGAACCGGCCGCGCGGCGCTGCGCGCGCACGATGGACATCGCCGTGCTGGAACTGGCCGACGCGTGGGCGCTGCGGCAGCTGTCGCTGTGCATGCGCAGCTTCGAGGGGTTGCCGCGGCATGCGCAGCAATTGGTGGAAGAAATCCGCGTGTGAATGGTGGGCGCGGGGCGCCCACCGAACGTTTGCGCATCAGCGGCTGGTGACCATCACGTCCGGCTTGAACTCCCAATTCTTCCACGCCGCGAGCACCGCGTTCGGATACTCGGGCCGCCCGCGGCTGCCGTTGTAGCGGCCCAGGGCGAGATAGAGGTTGCCGCCCTCCATGTCGATGTACATGCGCAGGATCGAGCAGCCGTAGCGCAGATTGGTCTGCATGTCGAACAGCGCGCGGCGGTTCGAGTCGCCGATCACCTTCGTCCAGAACGGCATGACCTGCATGTAGCCGCGCGCGCCGACCATCGACACGGCGTACTTGCGATACGCCGACTCGACCTGGATCAGGCCCAGCACGAGGCCCGGATCGAGGCCCGCGCGCGTCGCTTCGTACCACGCGGATTCGAGGAACTCCGTGCGCGTCTGCTCGTCCGGCAAGCGGCGCTTGAGGCGCGCCGACATCGCGTCGAACCATTGTTGATAACGCACGCGCGCGACCTCGTCGTGGAACACCGGCTTGGGCGGCCGGCCGTCGCGGATCGCGTGTTCGAGCGCCAGCCGGACCGACGCGGCCAGCTCTTCTTCCTTCTGGTTGCCGGCCTGCGCCGCGCCGCTGCTCATCAATGCAGCGGCGAGCAAGACCGGGCCGAGCCGGGCTGCCGCCCGGACTATCAACCGTCGCGCCATCACTTGCCCAGCTTGCCCTTGATGAAGCCGACCATGTCGGCGGCGGAAACCGCCGTGGCTTCGACATCGCGGCGGCCCTGGTATTCCAGGTTGCCTTCCTTGAGACCGCGCTCGCCGATCACGACGCGGTGCGGCACGCCGATCAGCTCCCAGTCGGCGAACATGGCGCCCGGACGCAGGCCGCGGTCGTCGACGATGACGTCCACGCCCGCCGCCTGCAGTTCCGCATACAGACGGTCGGTTTCGGTCTTGACCAGGTCGCTGCGGTCATAGCCCATCGGGCACAGCACCAGTTCGAACGGCGCGATGGCGTCCGGCCAGATGATGCCCTTGTCGTCGAAGTTCTGCTCGATGGCCGCGCCCACGATGCGGGTCACGCCGATGCCGTAGCAACCCATCTGCATCGGGACCGGCTGGCCCTTCTCGTCCAGGTAGACGCACTCCATCGCGGCGGAGTACGCCGTGCCGAGCTGGAACACGTGGCCCACTTCGATGCCGCGCTCGATCGCGAGCACGCCCTTGCCGTCCGGCGACGCGTCGCCCTCGACCACGTTGCGCAGGTCGGCGACGACGGGGTCAAGCACGTCGCGGCCCCAGTTGGCGCCCGTCAGGTGGTATTCGGCCTCGTTGGCGCCGCACACGAAGTCCGCCATGTTGGCGACGGTGCGGTCGGCCACGACGTTGACCGGCTGCTTCGTGTTGATCGGGCCCAGGTAGCCCGGCACGGTGCCGTAGGCATCCTGGATCTCGGCTTCGCTGGCGAAGCGGAAGTCCTTCAGGCCCGGCACCTTGGTGACCTTGACTTCGTTCAGTTCGTGGTCGCCGCGCAGCAGCAGCAGCCAGTTTTCCCGAACCTGTTTGCCGTCCACGTCCTTCTCGACCGTCAGCGCGATCGACTTGACGGTCTGCGCCAGGTCGATGCCGAGCAGCTTGGCGACGTCTTCGCACTTGGTCGTCCTGGGCGTGGACACCTTGGTCAGCGGCTGCGTGGCCGCGCCGCGCTGGGCGACGAGCGGCAGCGCCTCGGCCGCTTCCATGTTGGCGGCATAGTCCGACGTCGGGCAGTAGACGAGCGCGTCCTCGCCGGTGCTGGCGATCACGTGGAATTCGTGCGAACCCGTGCCGCCGATGGCGCCGTTGTCGGCCGCCACTGCGCGGAACTTCAGGCCGAAGCGGTTGAACGTGCTGACGTAGGCGTCGAACATCGTCTGGTAGGACTTCTGCATGCCTTCGACGTCGCGGTCGAACGAATACGCGTCCTTCATCGTGAATTCGCGGCCGCGCATCAGGCCGAAGCGGGGGCGGCGCTCGTCGCGGAATTTCGTCTGGATGTGATAGAAGTTGAGCGGCAGCTGACGGTACGACTTGACTTCGGTGCGCACGACGTCCGTGATCACTTCTTCCGACGTCGGCTGCAGCGCGAAGTCGCGGCCGTGGCGGTCCTTGAGGCGCAGCAGTTCCGGCCCCATCTTGTCCCAGCGGCCCGTCTCCTGCCACAGTTCGGCCGGCTGCACGAGCGGCATCAGGAGTTCGATCGCGCCCGCCTTGTTCATCTCTTCGCGAATGATGCCCTCGACTTTGCGGATGACGCGCAGGCCCAGCGGCATGTAGGTGTAGATGCCGGAGCCGAGTCGCTTGATCATCCCGGCGCGCATCATCAGTTTATGGCTGACGATCTCGGCATCGGAGGGCGCTTCTTTGAGCGTTGAAATAAAAAATCGTGAGGCGCGCATATCGGTGAATTCTTTTTAAAAAGAGAGGGTTATAATCGACCTAATTTTAAAGGATTAGCTGGCTGATGCATCCAATCTTTATACAAATGGGTCCGAAACAAGTGGTGCATGCTGTTGTTCCTGTGCAGGTAGAGGCGACGGAAGCACCTGGAACTAGGTAAAAATGTAAGAGGAATCGGCCGGCAGAAAGTTTCGAGGTGAATTATGCTCGATCGTGAAGGGTTTCGCCCCAACGTCGGCATCATCCTGCTGAACGCCAACAACGAGGTGTGGTGGGGCAAGCGGGTGCGTGAGCATTCTTGGCAATTTCCGCAAGGGGGTATCAAATACGGCGAGACGCCGGAACAGGCGATGTACCGCGAGCTCGAGGAAGAAATCGGCCTGCGCCAGGAGCACGTCAAGATCGTGGGCCGGACCCGCGACTGGCTGCGCTACGAGGTGCCCGATCACTTCATCAAGCGCGAAGTGCGTGGTCACTATCGCGGGCAGAAGCAGATCTGGTTCCTGTTGCGCATGGTGGCGCGCGACAACGACGTCAACCTGCGCCTGACCGACCATCCCGAGTTCGACGCCTGGCGCTGGCACGACTACTGGGTCCCGCTGGACGTGGTCATCGAATTCAAGCGCGAAGTGTACCAGCGCGCGCTGCAGGAGTTGTCGCGCTTTATCACGTGGCCCGCAAACGGCGAACGCCGCCACAGCTCGCGCTACCTGCGCCAGCCGCACGAGCGGCGCGGCCAGAACGGCAACGGTAACGGCGGCGGCGGCAAGGCGGCGGCGAACGCGACCAACGCCAACGCCAGCAGCAAGGCGGTGGCCGTGGCCAGCAAGGCCATCGCCGACGCGGCCGGCAGCTCCAAGATGGTGTTGGCGCAGCAAGGAGTGACGCGCAAGGAGTGAATCCGCGAGTAGCGCGGACGCAACAAAGCCAAGGCAAAGCAGCCGTGAGAGCGGTTGTCTTTGCCTTTTTTACATTTTGTTCATGTAATTTTTACAAAATTGCGCAGTAGAATCATCGGCATGATGAACACCCTGCTCCGCGCCGCCTTCGCGCTCGTCCTGCTCGCCGGCCCCGGCCTCGTCCATGCCGACGACGACGTCAAGCGCTGCACCTATATCAACGTGGCGGACCTGCCCATCCGCTACACGGGACAAGACCTCGTTCCGGCCGTCGACGGCACCATCAACGGCACGCCGGCCGTGATGCTCGTCGATACCGGCGCGCCGCAGACCGCCCTGACCATGAACGGCGCGACGCGGCGCGATCTGGGCCTGTTCATGACGGGACGCTGGATCGAGGGCATCGGCGGCAGCTCGCGCCTCTACATCACGCGGTTGAAGGATTTTTCGGTCGGACGCGCGCGCAGTGCCCGCCGCATGGAGCTGAACGTGATCGGCAGCACCTCCTTCACGCCGGCCTTCGACGCGATCCTCGGCGCGCCGTTCCTGCTGCAGATGGACCTGGAACTCGACCTGCGCGCCAAACGGATGAAGTTCTACCGTCCACGCGACTGCGACAAGACACTGCTGCTGCTGTGGAAAGAGGCCACGGTCGTGCTGCCGTTCGAGAGCAGCCGTGACTCGAGTCCGAATCCGCACTTCACCGTCATGGTCAACGGCAAGGAGATGGACGCCGTGATCGATTCGGGCTCCCACCGCAGCGTCATGATGCTGGCGGCGGCAAAGCGTGCCGGCATCGACGTCAACGGACCGGGCGCGGTCCGCATGGGCGACGTCGGCGGCGTCGGCACCGACCGCGCGGCGTACTGGATCGCGCCCGTCAAGACCGTGCAATTCGGCGACGAGACCATCCGCAACGTGGAGATCGGCGTCGTCGATGCGCAGGGCGCGAGCGACACCGACCTGCTCCTGGGCCAGGACTTCCTGCGCGCCCACCGCGTGCTGTTCGCGATGAGCCAGGAAAAACTGTACATCGCCTACCTGGGCGGCGACGTGTTTACGCGCGGCACGGGACTGGAACCCTGGATGCGCGCGGAAGCCGACGCCGGCAATGCGGACGCCCAGTACGCGCTGGCCACGATCTACGGCAAGGGCCGCGGCGTGGCGCGCGATCCGCTCCAGGCCGATCTCTGGCTGAAGATGGCGGCGGAGCGGGGCCAGCCGAACGCCAACCTGTTGCTGGGCCGCCGCCAGATGCTGGCGGGGCACCTGGACACGGCGATCCCGCAACTCAGGCGCGCGCTCGACCAGTTGCCGGCCGACCGCCTGGGCCCCCTCTGGCTGTACATCGCCCGCGTGGGCCACGGCGAAGCCGACCTGGCAAGGACGGAGTTGGAAGCGGCGCTGAAACAGCAGAAGGAAGACGACTGGCCCGCGCCCATCGCCGATTTCTACCTCGGCAAGACGACTGCGGCGCACCTGCTGGACGAAGCGGGCAAGGAGGCGAAGCTCGCACGCGCGCGCACGTGCATGGCCGAGGCCTACATGGCGGAATGGCACGACGCCCGCGGCGAAGCGGCCGAAGCCGGGGCGCTCAGGGCCACCGTGCGCACGAACTGCGCGCCCGCCCCCGGCGCGAAGCCGGCGCCGGCGCCGTCCCCCTCTGCCACGCCGCTGCCGACCGGCGGCGCCGCGCCTTCAGGAGGCGTCACGCCATGAAACTGATCGTCACCCGCCGCGGCCGCACCGATAAATACGACGACCTGCGCTGCGTGCGCCGCGACGGCAGCGCGACCGGCTGCGCGATGCCGCGCCAGGGCATCCTGCCGCACGACCTCGTGCACTACGTCGTCGAATCCACGCTCGGCTGGCGCAACGCCTTCTACGGCATGATCGCGGGCGGCACCGACATCGGCCCCGCGATGGAACAGGCGCACGATCCGGGCAACGAGGCGCTGCTCGACCAGGCCATCCACGTGGAAGCCATCGTCGAAAGCCTGCAGGCGCAGTTGTGGAGCGGCGCGTTCGACCCGGCCATGTTCGCCGAGGGCGTGCGCACGGCGTGCACGGTCCGGAACCGCAGCGTGCCCGAACTGCCGGCGGACACCGGCCGGCAGCTGTTCGACGCCGTACTGGCGCTGGACGAACGCTGGCGGCAGGTGCCCTGGCACGGCACGCTCGAGCTGGAACTCCCGGCCCCGTGAGCGCGCAGCGGGGCGGGCGCCATCGCGCTACAATGGCGCCCTTCCACCCGTTTTTCCGACCGTTCCCGCCATGTTCACCCCTTCCTCCAACGACGTCCGCCGCTTCTTTTGCGAAGCCTTCCGCAAGCGCCGCGCCGGCGAGATCCTGACCCCGATGGACGCCATCGCCGCCGACTGGATCGAGCAGCATCCGGAATACCACGACGAGCTGGCGGACGCGGACGAAGCGGTGGCGCGCGACTATTCGGTGGAAGGCGGCAAGCCGAATCCGTTCCTGCACCTATCGATGCACCTGTCGATCACGGAACAGGTGTCGATCGACCAGCCGCGCGGCATCCGCGCCGCGTTCGAGGCGCTGGCCGCGCGCGTCGGCGAGCACGAGGCGCACCACGGGATCATGGAGTGCCTGGGCGAGATGATCTGGTCGGCGCAGCGCCACGGCACGCAGCCGGACACGGACGCCTACGTCGACTGCGTGCGCAAGCGCGTGCGCTGATCAATCGAGCTTGTCGTCGGCCACGCGATAGCGCGGATCTTCCGGCAGGTTCACCTCGATCATGTCCTTCGCGCGCTCGAGCAGCGCGCGGCAGTCCGGGCTCAGGTGGCGCAGGTGCAGCCGCTTGCCGAGGGCGCGGTAGCGTTCCGCCAGGCCGTCGATGGCCTGGATCGCCGAGTGGTCCGCCACGCGCGCGCGGCGGAATTCGACCACGACGTCCTGCGGGTCGTCCCTGGGTGCGAACAGCGCCTGGAAACCGGCCACCGACGCGAAGAACAGGGTCCCCTCCAGCTCATAGACCTTCCAGCCGGCGGCGTCCTGCGACGTCGTGACGCGGACCTGCTTCGCGTGCTGCCACGCGAATACCAGCGCCGACACGACCACGCCCACCAGCACGGCCGTGGCGAGGTTGAAGACGAGCGTCACGCCCGCCACCAGCACGATCACGAAGGCGTCGGCGCGCGGCACCTTGCCGAACAGGCGGAACGTGCCCCATTCGAAGGTCTTCTCGCACACGACGAACATCACGCCGATCAGCGCGGCCAGCGGAATCCGCTCGATCACGCTGGAGCCGAACAGGATGAACGACAGCAGGAAAACCGAGGCGCAGATGCCGGACAGCCGGCCGCGCGCGCCGTTCCCCACGTTGATCATGCTCTGGCCGATCATCGCGCAACCGCCCATGCCGCCGAAGAACCCGGTGACGACGTTCGCCACGCCCTGCGCCAGGCTTTCGCGGTTCGGCTGGCCGCGCGTGTCCGTGATCTCGTCGATCAGGGTGAGCGTCAGCAGCGTCTCGATCAGGCCCACGCCGGCCAGCACGAGCGAATACGGGAACACGATTTTCAGCGTCTGCAGGTCGAACGGCACGTCCGGCACGCGGAACGCCGGCAGGCCGCCGGCGATGGAGCCGAGGTCGCCCACCGTCTTCGTCTCGATGCCGGCGAAATGCGCCAGCAGCGCGACGGCGAGGATGCCGACCAGCGTGGCCGGCACGGCTTTCGTGACGCGCGGCGTGAGGTAGACGACGGCCATCGTGAGCGCGACCAGGCCGAGCATCGTCCACAAATGGGGACCGCTCATCCAGCTGCCGCCCGCCTTGAAGTGCTCGAACTGCGCGACGAAGATCACGATCGCGAGGCCGTTGACGAAGCCGAGCATCACGGGATGCGGCACCATGCGGATGAATTTGCCGAGCCGCGCGGCCGCGAACAGCATCTGCAGCACGCCCATCAGCACGATGGCGGCGAACAGGTATTGCGCGCCATGCTGGACGACCAGCGCGACCATGACGACGGCCAGCGCGCCGGCCGCGCCGGAAATCATGCCGGGCCGGCCGCCGAACGCGGACGTGATGAAGGAGACCAGCACGGCGGCGTACAGGCCGGTCAGCGGCGACACGTGGGCCACGAGGGCGAAGGCGATGGCTTCCGGGACCAGGGCCAGCGCGACCGTCAGGCCGCTCAATACGTTGGTCTTGATGTGGGAGGGGGATACGTCGGGCACGGCGGCACTCCAAAAAAACAAATCCCCCCGGCCGGCATACGGCTGGGGGGATTCGGACAGTCCGAAGAAGCCGTTATTGTAACGGCCCCGGCGGATCAGCGCTTCGAGACGAGCGGTCCGGGCAGGCTTTCCAGGTAGGCGGCGATGTCGGCCATGTCGCGGTCGGACAGCGGCTGGGCCATGCCGGCCATGATCGGGTTGCTGCGGCCGTTGGCGACCTTGTTGCCGCGCTTGTAGGCGGTCAGCGCATGCACGAGATAGTCGGCATGCTGGCCGGCCAGCTTGGGATAGCTCGGGTCGATCGGAGTCTTGAAGTCGGCGCCGTGGCAGGACGCGCAGTTGTATTTTTTCGTCAGTGCGGCGCCGTTGGCGGCGTCGCCCGACGCCAGGGCCTGGGACGACAGGGAGAAGGATGCAGCGCCCAAGGTCAGCGCGACGATCAGTTTGTTCATGGCGCGCTCCTTACTTGGACGGGGTCTGTTGCGAGTAATACGCGGCGACGTCGGCGATGTCCTGGTCGGACAGGCTGGCCGCGATGCCGTGCATGGACGGGTGGTTGCGGTCGCCCTTCTTGTACGCGTGCAGCGCGGCCTCGATGTACTTTGCCGACTGTCCGCCGATCTTGGGTACGCGATAGACTTCAGGGAAGCTGGCCTTGTAATCGGGGATGCCGTGGCAGCCGATACACTGCGCGATCTTGTTGTGGGCTGCCTGCGGATTGCCGACGATGTCGGCCGCGCCGGCCGTGCCGGCCATCGAGGCGCCGGCGGCTAGCACGAGTAATGCGGTTGAAATTTTCATGGATGACCTATCGTTGGGTTGAATCGATAGGGCGCCTTGCGACCCGTGCGGCGGCAGCAGGTTTTCGAGACCCCCGGTACTGCGACTGCAAAAACACTTGGCATTTGTATTACGAGCCGGCCGATTCTATCCGAAGAATATGGTCCAGTCTATTGGGCAGCGCAGCATGGACCGCCATCGCGCCGCGCCGTTCTGGCATATACTCATTCGCATTTCCACACCACCCGCGCAGGCCCATGCACGCATCCCGACGCTTCGAAGGCAGCGACAACTATGTCGCCACCGATGACTTGAAACTGGCGGTCAACGCCGCCCTCACCCTCGCCCGGCCGCTGCTGATCAAGGGCGAACCCGGCACCGGCAAGACCATGCTGGCCGAGGAAGTGGCGGCCGCACTGAACATGCCGCTGCTGCAGTGGCACATCAAGTCCACGACCAAGGCCCAGCAGGGCTTGTACGAATACGACGCCGTCTCGCGCCTGCGCGATTCGCAGCTGGGCGACGAGCGCGTGCGCGACATCCACAACTACATCGTCAAGGGCGTGCTGTGGCAGGCGTTCACGTCGCCCGAGCCGGTGGTGCTCCTGATCGACGAGATCGACAAGGCCGACATCGAGTTTCCGAACGACCTGCTGCGCGAACTCGACCGCATGGAGTTCTACGTGTACGAGACGCGCGAGATGGTCGTGGCGAAGCACCGCCCGCTCGTCATCATCACGTCGAACAACGAGAAGGACTTGCCCGACGCCTTCCTGCGCCGCTGCTTCTTCCACTACATCAAATTCCCCGACCGGGGCACGATGGCGGACATCGTGCGGGTCCACTACCCGACCCTGAAGGCCGACCTGCTGGCGGCCGCGCTGCAGAGTTTTTACGAGTTGCGCGACGTGCCGGGCCTGAAGAAAAAACCGTCGACGTCGGAATTCCTCGACTGGCTGAAGCTCCTGCTGGCCGAGGACATCCCGGCCGACATCCTGCGCAGCCAGGACGGCAAGACGGTCGTGCCGCCGCTGGCCGGCGCCCTGCTCAAGAACGAGCAGGACGTCAGCCTGTTCGAGCGGCTGGTGGCGATGGCGAGGCACAACCGATGATCCGCGTCGATCCCGTCACCCTCGAATTCAACGGCGTGCGCCTGGAGCCGCTCGGGCTGCAGCACCTGGACGGCCTGCGCGCGGCGGCCGCCGACGGCGAGTTATGGAACCTGCGCGTGACGTCCGTGCCCGAGCCGCAGGATACGGAAGACTACATCCGCGCCGGGCTGGAGACGCCCAACCGCGTCGCCTTCGCCGTCGTCGACGTCTCCAGCGCCACCGTGATCGGCACGACCAGCTACCACGACATCATGCCCGCGATCGACCGCGTGGAAATCGGCTACACGTGGTATGCGAAGAGCCGCCAGAAGAGCCACGTGAACACGAGCTGCAAGCTCCTGCTGCTGTCGCACGCGTTCGACACGCTGGGCTGCGCCGTTGTCGGCCTGCGCACCGATAACTTCAATTACGCGTCGCAGGCCGCCATCGAGCGGCTGGGCGCGAAGAAGGACGGCGTGATCCGCCACCACGCGCCGCGCCGCGACGGGACCGTGCGCGACACGGTCATGTACAGCATCGTGCGCGGCGAATGGCACGAAGTGAAGTCGCACCTGCACTATCGCCTTTCGCGGCACGCGCAATAACGGAACGCGGCATGCTGATCGACTTCTTCTTCACCCTGCGCGACGCCAAGGTCCCCGTCTCGATCAAGGAATTCCTCACGCTGCTGGAAGCGCTGCAGAAGCAGGTGATCGCGCCGTCGCTCGACGAGTTTTATTATCTCGCGCGCCTGACGCTGGTGAAGGACGAAGCCCATTTCGACAAGTTCGACCGCGCGTTCGGCGCTTTTTTCAAGGGCATCGAGACGGTGTTCGACACCAAGGCCGACATTCCGCTGGACTGGCTGATCAAGCGCCTGGAGCGCGAGCTGACGCCGGAGCAGAAGGCGGAGTTGCAGAAGCTCGGCTACGACAAGCTGATGGACCGCCTGCAGGAACTCCTGAACGAACAGAAGGAACGCCACGAAGGCGGCAACAAGTGGATCGGCACCGGCGGCACGTCCCCGTTCGGCAACGGCGGCACCAATCCAGAGGGGATCCGCATCGGCGGCAAAGGAGGCGGCCGCAGCGCGGTGAAAGTATGGGAGCAGCGCACCTACCGCGACTACGACGGCGAACGCGAACTGGGCATCCGCAACATCAAGGTGGCGCTGCGCCGCCTGCGCCGCTTCGCGCGCCAGGGCGCGCCCGACGAGCTGGCGCTGGACGAAACGATCCGCTCCACCGCCAACAACGCGGGCTGGCTGGACATCCGCATGCAGCCGGAGCGGCGCAACCGCATCAAGGTGCTGATGCTGCTGGACGTGGGCGGCACGATGGACGACCACATCGAACGCACCGAGGAGCTGTTCTCGGCCGCGAAGGCCGAATTCAAGCACATGGAGTTCTACTATTTCCACAACTGCGTCTACGACCACCTGTGGAAGAACAACCGCCGCCGCCACGCCGAGCGCTTCCCCACGTGGGACGTGCTGCGCACCTACCCGCCCGACACGCGCCTGATCTTCGTCGGCGACGCGACCATGAGCCCCTACGAGATCCTGGCGCCGGGCGGTTCCGTCGAATACGCCAACGAGGAGGCGGGCGCAGAATGGCTGGCGCGGTTCTGCCATGCGTTTCCCAGGTTTGCCTGGCTGAATCCCGAACCCGAGCATCTGTGGCAGTACCGGCAGTCGATCGCGGTCATCCGGAGAATCATGGGCAACCGCATGTTCCCGGTGACGATCGACGGGCTCGAACGGGCCATGCGCTTGTTGAGCAAATAAATTCGCGCGGTGTGTCGATCCGCCGGCCGCCCGTTCGTCGTAGGATCAGAGGGATGTCCTCTACCAACCACGCCAAGGAGAACGATCATGTCCACGAATACCGTCGAGCTGCACCGTGTCCTCAAATCCACCGCCGACCGCGTCTACCGCGCATTCCTGAACCCCGCCGCCTTCGCCAAATGGCTGCCGCCGCACGGCTTCGTCGGCACCGTGCACGAGATGGACGCCCGCGTCGGCGGGCGCTACAAGATGTCGTTCACGAATTTCACGACGGGCGGGGGTCACTCGTTCGGCGGCGAATACCTGGCACTGGAACCGGGCGCGCGCCTCGTCTACACGGCCGAATTCGACGACCCCAACCTGCCCGGCAAGATGCAGACGACCGTGCTGCTGCGCGACGTGTTCTGCGGCGTCGAGGTGAAGATCAGGCAGGAGGGCATCCCGGCCGCGATTCCCGTCGAGATGTGCTACCTCGGCTGGCAGGAATCGCTGCAGTTGCTCGCACAACTCGTCGAGCCCGAGATCAAGGAGTGACGGCGTCCGGCGGCGCTTCGTCCCGCTCGTGCAGTCCGTAGTCGCGCACGACGGCGGCCACGCGCAGGCGGTAGCCGGCAAAGATGCCGGCCCGCCCCGCCGCCTGCATGGCGCGATGCGCGGGCAGCGTGCGCCACCGTTTCACCGCTTCCTCGTCGCGCCAGAACGACAGCGACAGGATCTTTTCCGGCCGCGCCAGCGAGGCGAAGCGCTCGATGGACAAAAACCCGTCGATCGCGTCCAGCTCGGCACGCAGCGCGGCGGCCGCGTCCAGGTAATCCTGGCGCCGGCCGGGCGCCGGTTCGACTTCGAAGATCACGGCGATCATGGCAGCGTGCCTTCCACCGGTTCCGTGAACGTGCGCTCCTCGCGCAGGATGAAGCGCGCCTCGCGCGCGAACGCGAAGTTGGCGCGCGCCTCGCCGTCGTCTTTCAGGCGCAGGCGGTAGGCTTCGTAGGCGGCCAGGCTGTCGAAGCCGACGAGGCCCCACGCCTCGTAATTCGTCCCCTCGTGCGGCAGGAAATAGCCGAGCAGCCGGCCGCCCAGCCGCGGGATGATGCGGCCCCAGTTCTCGGCGTAATGGCGGAAGGCGTCGCGCTGGACGGGGTCGATCTCGTAGCGGATGAAACAGGTGATGGGCATGATGGCTCCTCGTAACGTCGAAGCGCATGGTAGCCGCTGGCCCTGGCGCAATGCTTCGGCTAAGATCGAAGCATGAGGGACGGACCGAATATCGCCACCATCGCCGCACTGATCGGCGACCATGCACGCGCCGAAGTGCTGAACGTGCTGATGAGCGGCACGGCCTTGACGGCGACCGAACTGGCCGACGCCGCCGGCGTCACGCGCCAGACGATCAGCACGCACCTGGCCAAGCTGCGCGACGCCGGCCTGCTCGCCGTGGAAGCGCAGGGCCGGCACCGCTATTTCCGCATCGCCGATGCCGACGTCGCCCATCTGCTGGAATCCATGATGGGCGTCGCATTCGGCACCGGCGCCGTGCGGGTGCGGTCGGGCCCGCGCGAACCGGCGCTGCGCAAGGCGCGCGTGTGTTACGACCATCTGGCGGGCGAACTCGGCGTGCTCGTCTACGAAGGCCTGGCCGGGCGCGGCGCGTTTGCCCTCGACGCGGGCGGCGTCGCGCTTACCGACGCCGGCCGCGCGCTGGTCGCGGCGCTCGGCATCGATCCGCTGCCCTCCGCCACGCGCCGCCCGCTGTGCCGTCACTGCCTGGACTGGAGCGAACGCCGCCATCACCTGGCCGGCGCCCTCGGGGCCGCGCTGCTGGACCGCTTCCTGCAACTGGGCTGGGCGCGCCGCGTGCCGGATTCGCGCGTGCTCGCGTTCAGCCCGGGCGGCGAGGCGGCATTGCGCGCTTGGCTGGCCTGAGCGTCACAGCGCCAGCGCCGGCCCGCCCTGCCCGAGGATCCGCGCCAGCAGCGGCCGCTTGGCGGGCGCCGGCAGCGCGCGGTCGACCAGCGCCGCCCACTTCACGCTCAACTGCTCGCACGTGGCGCAAGCGGAAAATCAGAGCCGCGTCTCGCGCGCCGCGCGCAGGAACTCGTCCAGCACCGGCGTGCAGTCGAGCAGGTCGCCGCCGGTGGCGCGGTGGAATTCCGGATGCCATTGCAGGCCCATCACGAACGGCGCGCGCTGGTAGCGGATCGCCTCGACGACGCCGTCCGGCTCCGACATCGCTTCCACGTGGATGTCGCGGCCCAGGTCCTTGACGGCCTGGTGGTGGATCGAGTTCACGACGGCCCGCTCGTGCCTGGGAAACATCTTGCGCAGCGAGGAGCCCTGCGGGAACACGATCGCGTGGCGGTGCGCGTCGTAGATGTCGTGCACGTGCGGCAGGGCACCGGGGAGGTTGGTCGCGACGTCCTGGTACAGCGTGCCGCCGAACGCCACGTTGATCAGCTGGCAGCCGCGGCAGATGCCCAGCACGGGCTTGCCGGCGTCGACGAATTCGTGCAGCAGTTCCAGCTCGTAGACGTCGCGCGCGCGGTCGCCGTTCCATTCGGGCCGGGTCGGTGTTTCGGAATACGTCATCGGCGACACGTCCGCCCCGCCCTGCAGCACGAGGCCGTCCAGGTGGCGCGCGTAATGGCGCATCGTGATGTTGCTGGGATGTAGCAACCCGTTCGTGTTCACGGTCGGCACCATGAAGACGAGCACGTCGCGCGACATCACCCACTGGGCGATCGATTCCTCCAGATATTGCAGATTCTTGCTGCGCAGGCCCTTCGCACCCGCTTCCGGATGGAAGATCCGGGCGGAGACGCCGATGCGCAGCGTGCGTCGCATGAAATCGCGGTTGAACCGGTCGGCCAGCGCACGCCAGCGCGAGCGCAACACGCGCCCGGCCAGGTTCAGCGGGGTGTCGCCCGTGCGCAGGTAGCGCGGCCCGCCCCCGGCGCGGCGGTCGGGTACGCGGGGCGGACCCGACGGGCCGTCCTGCGGCGGGCCGGATTCGCTCGTGAATTCACCCAGTTCGTTAGCGTGCTTGTCATTGTCCAAAGCCATGATCTCAATATATCCTTGCGACGGTCGCGCACGATTCGGATTGTTAAAAAATGTCGTTTTAATAATGAAGTTCCCATCGCCGACGGGCTTGCGGCACGCGCGTCCGCCCGCACATGGACAGGATGCCGGTATGCCGCCGACTTGGCAATCCGTGCAACGAGCACTTGCAAACTTGCGCTTAACAGGCAAGAATACTGTATTTCCATACAGTTGTTTTGCCAGCACACCGCGTCCCGTCTCCCGCAACACCCCGCATCATGAGGCGTGAAGTCGCTTATTTTCCGCTCGACAAGATAGAATGCGCAGCATTCGAATGATTGAAGATCAAGCATGGCCACCAAGAAACCCGAACCCGATTACAGCGAATCATCCATCCGCGTCCTGAAAGGACTGGAGCCCGTCAAGCAGCGTCCGGGCATGTACACCCGCACGGAAAATCCGCTGCACATCATCCAGGAAGTGATCGACAACGCCTCGGACGAGGCGCTGGGCGGCCACTGCAAGAACATCGACGTGACGATGAACGCGGACGGCTCCATCACCGTCGAGGACGACGGCCGCGGCATTCCCGTCGGCCTGCATCCGGAAGAAGGCGTGTCGACGGTCGAAATCGTGTTCACGCGCCTGCACGCCGGCGGCAAGTTCGACAAGGGTTCGGGTGGCGCCTACGCGTTCTCGGGCGGCCTGCACGGCGTGGGCGTGTCCGTCACGAACGCGCTGTCCAAACGTCTGGAAATCACCGTGTGGCGCCGCGACGACGACGGCAACGGCATGCACAAGCTGGTGTTCGCCGACGGCGACGTGATCGAGCCGCTGACGTCAGAACCGTTCGAGCGCGGCGGCAAGAAGAACGGCACGCGCGTCACGGCCTGGCCGGACGGTAAATACTTCGATTCGCCGAACATCCCGCCGAGCGAGCTGCAACGCCTGCTGCGCTCGAAGGCCGTGCTGCTGCCGGGCGTGACCGTCACGCTGACGAATGCGAAGACGGGCGACAAGCAGACCTGGCGCTACGACGAAGGCCTGCGCGGCTACCTGACGGAAGCGCTGGCGCAGACGGCGGGCGGCGGCCAGACCCTGATCCCGCTGTTCGAAGGCGCGCAATACGCGGCCGCGGGCGACGAGGGCTTTGCCGAAGGCGAAGGCGCGGCGTGGGTCGTCGCGTGGACGGAAGAAGGCGCCGTCGTGCGCGAATCGTACGTCAACCTGATCCCGACGCCGAGCGGCGGCACGCACGAATCCGGCCTGCGCGACGGCCTGTTCGGCGCCGTGAAGGGCTTCGTCGAGATGCACTCGCTGCTGCCGAAGGGCGTCAAGCTGCTGCCGGAAGACGTGTTCGCGCGCGTCTCGTTCGTGCTGTCCGCGAAAGTGCTGGACCCGCAGTTCCAGGGCCAGACGAAGGAACGCCTGAACTCGCGCGACGCCGTCAAGCTGGTGTCCACGTTCACCAAGCCGCCGCTCGAACTGTGGCTGAACCAGCACGTCGAATACGGCCGCAAGCTGGCGGAACTCGTCATCAAGCAGGCGCAGTCGCGCCTGCGTTCGCTGCAGAAGGTCGAAAAGAAAAAATCGTCCGGCGTGGCCGTCCTGCCGGGCAAGCTGACCGACTGCGAATCGACGGACATCACCCGCAACGAACTGTTCCTCGTCGAGGGCGACTCGGCGGGCGGCTCCGCGAAGATGGGCCGCGACAAGGAATTCCAGGCCATCCTGCCGCTGCGCGGCAAGGTGCTGAACACGTGGGAGACCGACCGCGACCGCCTGTTCGCCAACAACGAGATCCACGACATCGCCGTGGCGATCGGCGTCGATCCGCATGGCCCGGACGACAACCCGGACCTCACGGGCCTGCGCTACGGGAAGATCTGCATCCTTTCCGACGCGGACGTGGACGGCTCGCACATCCAGGTCCTGCTGCTGACCCTCTTCTTCAAGCACTTCCCGGCCCTCTTCAAGAACGGCCACGTGTGCGTCGCGCGTCCGCCCCTGTACCGCGTGGACGTGCCGGCGCGCGGCAAGAAGCCGATCCAGAAGCTGTACGCGCTGGACGACGGCGAGCTGCTCGCGATCGAGGACAAGCTGAAGAAAGAAGGCCTGAAGGAAGGCGTGTGGAGCATTTCCCGCTTCAAGGGCCTGGGCGAGATGAACGCCGAACAGCTGTGGGAAACGACGATGAACCCGGACACCCGCCGCCTGCTGCCGGTGGCCTTCGGCGACTACGGCCTGGCCGAATCGTCGGCGCGCTTCAACATGTTGATGGGTAAAGGCGAAGCCGCGGCCCGTCGCGCGTGGCTGGAAGAGCACGGGAACGAGACGGAAGCGGATATCTGATACGCACGTAATGGTGGGCACAGGGTGCCCACCCTACGAATCGTTCACGCCGTAGGGTGGGCACCCTGTGCCCACCAACCCGACGCCGAACCGAATACGAACACACAAAATCATGACGCAAGCGAGCCTTTTCGAACAAACCACTCCCCCCGGCGGCGGCGACGACGCCGAGACGCTGACCCTGTCCACCTTCGCGGAACGCGCCTACCTGGACTACGCCGTCTCGGTCGTGAAAGGCCGCGCGCTGCCGGACGTCTCGGACGGCCAGAAGCCCGTCCAGCGCCGCATCCTGTACTCGATGAACGAGCTGGGCCTGGGCCCGACCGCGAAGCCGCGCAAGTCCGCGACCGTCGTCGGCGACGTGCTCGGCAAGCTGCACCCGCACGGCGACCAGTCGGTCTACGACGCCCTCGTGCGCATGGCCCAGGACTTTTCGCTGCGCTATCCGCTGATCGACGGCCAGGGCAACTTCGGCTCGCGCGACGGCGACGGCGCCGCCGCGATGCGTTACACGGAAGCCCGCCTGACGCCCGTCTCGCGCCTGCTGCTCGACGAGATCGACATGGGCACGGTCGACTTCCAGCCGAACTACGACGGCTCGAGCGAGGAACCGCGCACCCTGCCCGCGCGCCTGCCGATGCTGCTGCTGAACGGCGCGTCCGGCATCGCGGTCGGCATGGCCACCGAGGTCCCGTCGCACAACCTGCGCGAAGTGGCCGCCGCCGCCGTCGCGATGATCCGCAATCCCAAGATCACGCACGCCGAGCTGATGACGCTGATGCCCGGTCCGGACTACCCGGGCGGCGGCCAGATCATCACCCCGGCGTCCGCCATCGCCGACATGTACGCGGCCGGCCGCGGCTCGATGAAGGTGCGCGCGCGCTGGAAGATCGAGGAACTGGCGCGTGGCCAGTGGCAGGCCGTCGTCACCGAACTGCCGCCCGGCGTGTCGTCGCAGCGCGTGCTGGAAGAGATCGAGGAACTGACGAACCCGAAGATCAAGGTCGGCAAGAAGACCCTGCTGCCCGAGCAGCTCACGCTCAAGCAGACGATCCTCGGCGCGCTCGACACCGTGCGCGACGAATCCGGCCGCGAGGCGCCGGTGCGCCTCGTGTTCGAGCCGAAGTCGAAGAACCAGGACCAGACCGAATTCATGCTGATGCTGCTGGCGCACACGTCGCTGGAAACGTCGAGTCCCATCAACCTCGTGATGATCGGCGGCGACGGCCGTCCGCGCCAGAAGGGCTTGTCCGAGATCCTGCAGGAGTGGATCGAGTACCGCTTCGTCACGGTCCGCCGCCGCACGGAATTCAGGCTGGGCAAGGTCAACGACCGCATCCACATCCTGGAAGGCCGCGAGACCGTCCTGCTGAACATCGATGAAGTCATCCACATCATCCGCAACTCGGACGATCCGAAGGCCGCGCTGATCGAACGCTTCCGCCTGTCCGAACGCCAGGCCGAAGACATTCTCGAGATCCGCCTGCGCCAGCTCGCGCGCCTGGAAGCGATCAAGATCCAGCAGGAGCTCGCCGAGCTGCGGGGCGAAAAGGAAAAGCTGGAAGACATTCTCCAGAACCCGTCGTCGATGAAGCGGTTGATCATCCGCGAGATCGAGCTTGATGCGAAACAGTACGGCGACGACCGCCGCACCCTGATCGAGGAAGCGCAGAAGGCCGTGGCCGAGCAGAAGATCATCGACGAGCCGGTGACCGTCATCGTGTCCGAGAAAGGCTGGGTGCGCGCGCGCACGGGCGTCGGCCACGATCCGGCCCAGTTCACGTTCAAGGCGGGCGATTCGCTGTACGGCGCATTCGAGTGCCGCACGGTCGACACGCTGCTGTGCGTCGGCGACAACGGCAAAGTCTATTCCGTGCCGGTTGCCGCCCTGCCCGGGGCGCGCGGCGACGGCGTGCCCATCACGACGCTCGTCGACCTGTCCGGCGGCGGGCGCATCCTGTATTACTTCGCCGGCCATGGCGACACGCGCCTGCTGCTCGCATCGTCGGCCGGCTTCGGCTTCATCACGAAGGCCGGCGACATGATCACGCGCCTGAAGGGCGGCAAATCGTTCATCACGCTGGACGACGGCGCCGTGCCGCTGGCGCCGCGCGTCGTGACGGACAGTGCGGGCGCCATCGCCTGCCTGTCGGAGAAAGGCCGCGTGCTGGTGTTCGGCATCGACGAGATGAAGGTGCTGACGAACGGCGGCCGCGGCGTGACCCTGATGGCGCTGGAGCCGAAGGAAAAACTGCTGGCCGCGCAGCCGATCAACCAGAAGGGCCTCAACGTGGTGGGCACCTGGGCCGGCGACAAGCCGCGCACGGTGGAGCTGTTCGCGTCCGGCCTGGAGCCGCACTTCGGCAAGCGCGCCAACAAGGGCAAGCCGTTGTCGGCCAAGCTCAAGGCCAAGGACCTGGCCATGCGTACCACCGGCGACGGCGCCTGACGCCTGCTCCGCGACTCTTCAGCGGGTCGCGTGGCGCAAGCGCGCCTCCAGCGTGGCCGCATCGAAGCCGCTGCCGCTGCGCGAGCCGTCGGCGAAATAAATCGTCGGCGTGCCCTGCACGTGCAGCTTGCGGCCCAGCGCCAGCACCTGCTCGTTCGGCGTGACGCAGGCGGCGGGTGCGCCGGGCGGCGCCTTCGCTTCCGTCATCCACTGCTGCCAGGCGAGCGAGCGGTCGGGCGCGCACCAGATGTCCTTCGACCTGGCGGCCGAATCGGTCGACAGGATATTCAGCAGGAACGTGTAGACGGTCACGTTGTCGATCTGCCCCAGCGTCCGGTGCAGCTTGCGGCAGTACGGGCAGTTCGGATCCTCGAACACCGCCATCACGCGCCGGCCGTCGCCCTTGACGGTCTTGATCGCCATCTCCAGCGGCAGGTCGGAAAAACGGATCGCCGCCAGCTCGTCGGCGCGCGCGCGCGTGAGGTCCTGCAAGGTCGTGAGGTCGACGATCTTCCCCACGAACATATAGCGCGCATTCGCATCGGTATAAAAAATGTCGGCGCCCGAGCGCACCTCGTACAGGCCGCCGTAGCCGGTCTTGCTGACCGCGTCGACCTTCACGTTGCTGCCCATGCGCGGCTCCACCAGCTTGTGCACGCGCGCCTCGTCCGGCGTTTCGGCCCGCGCGCACGTCCACGTCCACGCAGTACAGGCCAGCATGGCGGCCAGCGCCAGCATGTTCTTCATCGTTCTCGCTCCCGGAAATCGTTACGCCGGCCCGCCCGTCAAGCGGCGCGCGCAAGCCTGCGCGCGCTCGTTGCGGCCCTGCTCCAGCACCGCGCCGTGCAGGCGGCGCGCGCGCAGTTCGTTCGAGTCCACTTCCTCGGCGTCGTCCGGCGCGCGCATCTTGCGCCAGTCTTCCAGCGCGGCCCGGCAAGCGCCGTCGTCGGCCCCGAACCACGCCTGCGCCACGGCCGTGCCCAGCATGCGCTCGCGCAGGTCGGCACGCTCCCGCAGCCAGGCCAGCATGTCCCTCACCTGCCGGTCGCTCAGGCCGGACGGATCGGCCGGGTCCAAGCGCACATGGGCGCGCAATGCCTGCCCGGCCTGCAGGTAGCGCGCGTAGGCGTCGGCCAGTTCGACGGCCTGGCCGCGGGCCGGCGGCGCCAGGCAGCTCGCCAGGTAGGCATGCAAGCGCGCGGCGCCGCCGGTCTTTGCCAGGTAGCCGTCGAACAGTGCGCGCAATGCCGCGTCGATCCGCAGGTTGCCGGCACCATCCGTCAGCGACGGGCCGTCCATGTCCGCGGGCGCGGGCGCGGCGGCGCGGCCCGGACCGACCGGACCGTCCCATCCGGCGCGCGGGGCGGCGGATACCGCGGCGGGCGCGGCGCCGCCGCCGCGCAGCCAGACCACCGAGCCGGCACCGATGGCCGCCGCGGCGACGCACGCCAGGCCGACCATCGCCTTGCTGTCGAACAGGGACGCCACGGCGCTCAAGGCTTCTTGCGCAGCGCCTGGGCGTCGGGTGCGACCGCGCCCGGCACGGCGGCCGCATGCTCGTCCACCGGCGCGGCATAGCGCACCGCGGCCTTCCAGTCGGTGCCGACCCGCTTCCACGCATCGACGACGAAATAGGTGCGGGCCGAATCGCCGCCGGCCAGCGTCCACCGGAAGCTCACCAGCATCAGGTCGCCGTACTCGTGCACCGCCATCTGGTCGATCGCCGAATGCAGCGCGGGCTCGCGGGCCCACTGGTCCAGCGCGGCGGCGAGCGCGGTCGGCACGCCGGGGACCTGGCCGGCGCGGATCTCGAAATCGTCCGTCACGTAGCGCCGGATCGCATGGGCGTCATGGCGCTGGACGGCGTCGAACCACTCGTTTTCCAGCTTGGTGAAGATGAGGACATTGCGGGTCGGGGTCACGACGGTGCCACCACGGCCGCTCGGCGTCGCCTGCCCCGCCGCGAGCGCGCCGCCGGACGCGGCCAGCATGCAGAGCGCAATCAGGAATCGTTTCATATGTTCGGCTCGAAAAGAAGAAAGGCAGCGGGCGCGGACGTTTTCCCGTCCGCGGCCGCCGCGTACTCAGATCACGATGCGATCAGCACCGCCGCTCAGGGATAATGCTGCACGCAACGCTGCGTGCTTGCAATAAGCCAGTTTTGCTGGATCAGGTACTTCATCGTGCCGAACGTCTGGTTGTACTTGGCGCCGTTCGACGCGGTCGACGTCGTGCCGAAGTTCCAGGCGCACTTGTCGGCGTTCTCCGAACCGTCCGAATTCGCATACCAGGCATTCAATGCCGGGTCCGTGGTCGCCTCTTCCACCTCGTGCGCCATCACGCTCGCCGCGCCGTCCGCGCCCGGCGTATTGTTCGGGCTCGGGCTGGTGGCGCCGCACGCCGACGCGCACTGGGTTTCCGCATTGCCCACGAAGGCGTACTTGATGTCCTTGCCGCTGATCGTGGTGTGGTCGTGCCATCCGCAGTACTGCGTGCAGAAGCCGGACGTTTCGCTCGTCGAATGGTCGGTCAACACCACGTAGATGCCGTTCGCATCGGCCGGCAGCCTGCCCGACGTGATCGCATTGGACACGATGGACGCGATGTTCGAATCGGTCAGCCGGCTGCCGTACGAGCCGCTGTCGGTCGTGGTGCCGGCCAGCGCCAGGCTGTTCTGCACGTGCGTGTTCGAGGCGTTGTAATACGTCGTGTTGATGTTGAAGTAGGGCGAACCGCCGAGATGCTGGCCGATGTTGGTCAACACGTTTTTCGAAGCGCTATCCCATTGCGAACCGTACCAGATGTAGTACAGGTTCTTGGGCGCCGTCATCACCGGGCCGCCGTGATAGGACAGATTGCTGGTGCTGCCGCCACGCGAAGCGCCGCCTGCCTTGCCGTTCGACGCCGCGGTGGCGACGTTGTCGAGTTCCCCCCAGCCCTTGCCGGTAGGCTTGAATTGGGAATTGGGCGTTTCCTTGACGGTCTGGGCATGCGCTGCGAAGGCACACGCCAGACTGACGGTCAGCAGGCTGAGTTTGCGGCTTAATTTCATTATTGCTCCTCCTTAAAGGTTCATGTAGAAATTCGCCCGTGTAGGGCTGTCCAGCGACCGCTGCCAGGTTTGTGACCTGCGCACGCGATCTATCCCAGCGACGGACGTGACGCGTCCCGGCGCTCGAATGCCTTGCAAACTCCGCGCTGCGGTTCCGCGGCGGAATCGATCGAATCAGTGAGGTAACGGATCAGCGCCGGCGTAATCGCGGGTGCGCTGCTGGTGCGTGGAGGACGAACCGATGCGGACAAACTGGCGAACTTTGCATCGTCCAACTCTCCCGTCTGAATTTGTAAGGAAATGTAATGAAAGTGTTGAGCAACCGAGTGTACGCAGACACAGATGAGCCCGCAAGGAGCGCAACATTACAAATTTTTAATGTTCAGAAAAACAACGATGACCATAAAAACATGAGAAAAATCAAAGAGTAAGCGTTGTTTGTATGCATGCATAAAATGAAAAACGGACCGCGCGGGTCCGTTTTTCGTGGGGCGGACGGGTTACCCCGTCCTTGCCGGCAGGCCGCTTACTTGGCGGCGTCCTTGTGCGCTTCGGCGGCGGCTTCGGCGCGCTTTTCCTTGGCCTTGGCGTGGGCCTTGGCTTTGTCGGCGTTGGCGTCCACGATCTTCTTCTGGGCTTTTTCGTCGGCCTTGATCATGGTCTTCTGGGCGTCGTAATTGGCTTCGGCGGTCTTTTCCTCGGCCTTGGCGCTGGCCTTGGCCTTGTCTTCCAGATCAGCCTTGGCGACCTTCTCGTTGGCCTTGGCGACCTTCTTCTCGGCCTTGTGCTGGGCCTTGGCTTTCTTCTCGTTGGCCTTGGCCGTCGCCTTGTCGATCTTCTCGTTCTGCTTCGAGATCTCCTTGGCTTCCTTCTCGTCCGCCTTGTTGATCTTCTTGTCGGCCTTGGCATCGCCGGTCGACGTCGCGCCGGCGGCGCCGCTCTGGCCCGACGACATGGTCGTGTCGGTCGTCGTGGCCGTGGTGGTGGTGGTCGTGGCCGGGGTGGCCGGCGCGGTGGCGGTCTGGGCGTAGACCGAGGTGGCGAACAGGCCGGCGATCAGGGTAGCGAGCAGTTTATTCATCTTGGTTCTCCTGAAATGGTTCGTGGGGACAGGCGCGCCGAGGCGCCATGTGTTTTTGTTAACTCGAGCCTTCAGAATATGCCTGGGCCACCTTCCCCTCTGTTCGGCAGCGCACGCAGGCCGCGCCGCCCATCCTCCAAATTGTGACCAGATTTTTCAGCGCTCGGCCGCGGTGCCGTCCGTTCCCCGCGCGTACTCGGCCGCTTTCTCCGCGCCCTTGCGCTTCGATGCCGCGCGCTTCTTCTCGGTCGCCTTCGCCGCGGCCTCGGTCTTCATGCGGCTGCCCGGCGGCTCTTTCACGGCGCGCGCGTTCGCCTTCATGATTTCGCGCTCGGCCTTCGTGCCGGCCTTGCCGCGTCCGCCGGTCGCCGCGGCGTCGGGGTCCGTGCTGTTGGGCGCCGTCGTGTTGGTCGCCTGGGCATTCACGTTGTCGGCCTTGCCCGGCGCCGGATTGATGACGGCCGTGCTCTTGCCGACGACCTCGCCCGATCTGTCGACGCCGGCCGCCTGCCGGCCGGTGGCGCCGTGTTTCGAACGCGTATTGGCCGTGCCGTTCGTGCGCAGCCCGGTCCCGGACACGCCGGCGGCGGTCGTGTTGTTGCCGGACACGGCCTGGCCGATAGGCGGCGTGTCGGCGGTGGTCTGCGCCCAGGCCGACGACGCCAGCAAGGCGCACGCAAGGGTGGAGAGGAATTTGTACATGATGATCCCGTTTCGTATGTGACATGTCGAAACGAGGATAGGTGGGCCGTCCGGGTGCATCTGTTCGACAGCGCACCCAGACGTGGCGTGGCGTCGATCCTAGCGGTTGGCAGGACGGCCGGCGTACAGGTCGATGATGTCGCCGATGGCGTCGCGGCAGACCGGACAGAACCGCTCGCTGCGGTCGAACATGATGCATTGCATGGCCGGACGGTAATAGCCGGTCGCCTCATAGTTCGCGCCTTCGAACGCACCGATCGCCTTGCGGTACTTGGCCTGCGCGAACAAGGCGTTCGTGTGCGCCAGGTCTTCCCGGAACAGCGCATTCATTTCCGCTTCCGGCCGGTTGGCCGCCCGCAGCGCCGCCCGCTTTTTCTGGTAGTCGCGCGACCACGCTTCGTACTCGGCCTTGGGCCACGGCGTCGGCAGCGGCGTGCCGGCCTGCACATACTTCTTCCATTTCAGGTGGGCCGGATCGCGCAGCGCCGTCACGTTCGGCTCCCACGGTTCCATGCGTGCGCCGCTAGCCTGGTAGGCGACGGGCGACGTGTAGTACTCGTCCGCCAGGCCGGCGAAATGATGGCCGAACTCGTGCACGAACAAATAGTTCGCCCAGTCGTTGCCCGCGGCGGCCGTGCTGAACTGGCCGAAGATGCCGCCGCCGCCGTACGTCTCGTTGTTGACGAGGATCTCGATGAATTCGTACGGCGCATACTGCGCGATGTCGCGCAGCGCACGATTGTCCAGGGTCAGCACGTAACGCTCGCTGCCGAAGATGTCGTAACGCGTGCCCAGCGCGGACGCGTGGTACACCCCCGTCGACGGCCGCGACACGCCCGATTCCTGCGTCGGCACGGCCAGCGCCCACACATTGAAATCGTTGGCGCGCTCCTTGAACGGCGACACTTCGAACAGGTGCTGCGTGAGACGGCGCACGGCAGCCTCGAACTTGGGCATCTCGGCCTGCGTGTAGCCGTCGCCCAGCACGAGCAGGTCGACCTTGTCCGGCGACGGGCCGCTGATCCGGATCGGCACCGGCTTGGCCGGCGCGGGTCCCTGCGCGCGCACGACGTCCTGCGCGTCCGTGTCGACGTCCACGCTCCACGCGACCGAAAACTGGTTGCGCTCGTCGCGCTTCAGGATGCGCACGCGCACGGGCCGGTCCGGCTTCGGAAAGCGCACGGATTCGTGGAACCCGCGGCTGAGCTTGTTCGCTTCCGCCGTCGTTTTCCACTCGCCGAACACGGTGGAAAAGTCGCGCGAATACAGCAAGTCGCCCGTCTTCGCATCGGACACTTCGACGCGGTTGTTGCCGCGGTTGGTGTCGTCGAACGGCCGCGCGACGTTGCCCGGCCACGGCAGCGGTTCGATCAGCACGCGCTCGATGGCGTATTGCTCGGACAGCGCGTTGCCACTGTGGATGTAGTCGAGGCGGACGGTGGCGGGCTGGGGGGCCTGGGCCAGCGCCAGCGCGGGAAAGGCCCAGGCGGCCAGCAGGCGCAGCATCGGTCGGGACATGGTCGATAACCTTCGAACGGATGACGGGTTAATGAATGCCGGCGCTCAATGCGCTGCGGCCACGGTGTCGGCCACCTTGGGCAAGTCCTTCAGCAAGCCCTGCATGTTGCCGTCGATGCTGCCGTAGGCGCTGCGCACCTGGGTCAAGGCCTTCAGCATCTCGTGCGGCGTGGCCATGCCTGTTTCCAGGTCGCTCTCCGCATCCATCATGCGCGGGCCGTCGAGGAAGCTGACGCCGCCGTTGGTCGAGAGCGCCTGCACGTCGCGGATGGTGGCATAGGCCGTCGCAAAGCGCTGCAACCGCTCGTCCTCCATCCAGGTCACGGCCTGGTTGGCGACGGCGGCATCCCAGGCTTCGTGCCGCAGCGTGGGCAGCGAGATGCTGAGCACGAGCCCCGCCTTCCAGTCCGTCTTGAAGCGCGCCATCAGGGCATCGTCGGCCACCTTGTCGCGAATGCCCTGCAACAGCTCGGCGCGCACCCGCGTGATCTGCTGGAGATCGCGTTCGTTATGCGCAAGCACCTCCTTGACTTCCTTCGCGTTGAGTCGGAGTTCGGCCTCGATCTTCTCGCCCGCTTCATGGGCGAGCTGCTTGTGGTGGATCGCCTGTGCCGTGTGCTCAAGCGCCAGTGCGGTAAGGATACTGATGACGATCATCACATATTCGCTGCCGAATTCCTTCAGCGATTTCGACTTCGGAACCTCAAAATGCATGGGAGACCCTGCGATGAATAAAAAGGTGCAATCTAGCGCAGGTTTGGTTTCCTGACAATCAACAATTCCTTGCAGGCCCGTCACCGACCGCCGCCGGCGCGCGCATCGTGACACGCTCAGCCGCCATGGCCGACGGCCAGTTCGAACCCCTCGTCGATCCAGCCCGTGATCCCGCCGATCATCAGTTTCACGGGCCGCCCCAGCTTTGCCAGCCGGTACGCGGCGCGGTGCGCGCCATTGCAATGCGGACCTGCGCAATAGACGACGAACAAGGTGTCCAGCGGATAGTCGCGCAGCTTCGCGTCGACGATCTTCCCGTGCGGCATGCTGATCGCCTGCGGCACGTGGCCCCGCGCATACAGGTCGGGGCTGCGTGCGTCGAACAGGACGAAATCCTGCTTGCCGCCCGCGATGGCGTCGTGCACGTCCCAGCAATCCGTCTCGAATTCGAAGGCGGTGCCGAAGTGGGCGGCGGCGCGATCGCTGGCGGCGGCGGGGATGGCGGCTACGGATGAAGTCATGGCGTGCTCCTTTCAGTGAGATGCCAGTGTCGCAGCGCCGGCGCCGGCGCGGCAGTGCCTTGCGCGACAGAAATTGGTAAGATCGCGCCATGTCCCATCATGTCGCCATCGTCGCCTACGACGGCCTGTGCACCTTCGAATTCGGCTGCGCCGTCGAGCTGTTCGCCCTGGAGCGTCCGGAGCTGGGCGTGCGCTGGTACAGCCACGCGGTGTGCGCCGTCGAACCCGGTCCCCTGCGTGCCATGGGCGGCTTGACCGTGCACGTGCCGCACGGCCTCGACGCGCTCGCCCGGGCCGACACGATCGTCATCCCCGGCTGGCGCGATGCGGCGGAGGCGCCCCCGGGCGCCCTCGTCGACGCGCTGCGCGCCGCGCACGCGCGCGGGGCGCGCATCTGCTCGATCTGCTCGGGCGCGTTCGTGCTCGCCCACGCCGGCTTGCTCGACGGCCGCCGGGCCACCACGCACTGGCGCTACCTGGACGACCTGCACGCCCGCTTTCCCGGCATCGACATCGATCCGGACGCGCTGTACGTCGAGGACGGCGGCATCGTCACGTCGGCCGGATCGGCGGCGGGACTGGACATGCTGCTGCATCTGGTCCGGTCCGACTTCGGGGCGGACGTCGCCAACAAGGTCGCGCAACGCCTCGTGATCCCGGCGCACCGCGACGGCGACCAGGCGCAGCGCGTCGCCCGTCCCCTGCCCGATGCCGGGGTGGACACGATCGCCCGCCTGATGGACCATGTGCGCGAAACCATCCGCACCGAGCATACGGTCGCCTCGATGGCGGCCCAGGCCCGCCTCGGGACACGCACGTTCCAGCGCAGGTTCAAGGAGAGAACGGGCATGGCGCCGCTCGGCTGGCTCGTGCGCGAGCGCGTCGCGCTGGCCGCGCAGTTGCTGGAATCGCGGCCGGCGCTCACCATCGACGCGGTCGCGGACCTGGCCGGGCTCGGCTCGGCCGAATCGCTGCGGCGACATTTCCGCGCGCATGGCCTGGCGCCGCCGGGACGCTACCGCAAGCGCAGCGGCGAACGGGCGCTCGCCTAGGAAATCTACTTGGACTGGTACTGGTACAACGGACGCCGGATGAGGATCGGCCGGATGTCCAGTCGCACGTTGTAGATCGAATAGGCCTCCGTCGTCGGCGACTCGTAGCCGACGCTCTCGTCCGTGCGCGTAAAACGGAATTCGAAACCGAGATCGGGCTGGACGCCGTTCGGGCTGCCGAGCGTGAGGCCGATGGCTTCCGGCTGATCGCTGTCGATCAGCTTGCTCATCAGGGCGACGACGGTGCTGTTGCCGAGGATGTCGGCCGTGAACAGCGGCTCGCGGTAGTAGGGCCGCGACGGGTCGAGCTTGCCGTCGGCCTTGTCCTCCGACGGCGTGAATTCGTGGGTGGCGATGTTGAAGCGGTCGCCGCTGTCGAGGTAACTGATGCGCACGTTGGACACGTTGAACGCGCCTTCGTGCACGGTCGCGCGCGACAGGTCGAGCACGAGCGCGCCTCGGTAGCCGATCACCTCGACGTCGCGGCTGGGCATCACGACCATGGCCGTGTTCTCGTCGATGCCCAGGCCCAGCTTGTAGCCCTTCTTGAGCATCGCCGGCAGCATGCGCGCGAAGCGGCCGCGCACGAGCAAGTGCTGGTCGACGAACACGTCGTCGCCGATGAAGCCGAGCCCGTCCGTGATCTCGTGCCCGTCCTCCACACCCAGCTTGAGCGTGGCCAGCACGGCTTTGGGCTCCCCGAACATCGTGCTGCTCATGATGGCGGCGCCGGCGCTGGAACCCGCGATCACGCCGCCGCGGCGATACATGTCCCACAACGCGTCGAGCACGCGGGTATTGCTGCCGTCCTCGTGGCGCAGGGCGCGCGTGACACGGGTCTGGTCGCCGCCCGAGAAGAACGCGCCGCCCGCGCCGCGCACGGCCTCGGCCAGGCCCGGATCGTCGGCCGCGGTCTTGTAATTGCTGCCGGACAGCTTGACCGCGACGGGCACGAAGAATGCGTCGGCCCCGTAGCTGTTGAGGCATTCGATCAGGGCCTTGCCGGACTGCTCCGGCGTACCCGACGCCGACGCGAACACGGCGATGCGCGCGCCCTTGCCGCCCGCCAGTTGAACGACACGTTCCCACACGGGGGCATTCCCGGTACGCAAATTCCCGCCGATGATGACCAGGGATCCCTTGGGCTGCACCGCATCGGCGGCGGCACACCACGGCGTGCCAGCCAGCAGCAGCACGGCCAGGAACAGACGCAAAGCGGACCGAATCATAAAATCCTTCCCACCATCAACATTTTTTAACCGACAGATCGTAAGACTGATTCTAGAGGACCGTCGGGGTGTTGAGTCCGGTCAGGAAAGATAGATGTTCGGGAAGTAACGCTCCATGACGGTATCCGGACGTTGCGGCGGCGCGAAGCCGAAGCGGGCATACAGGCTGTGCGCGTCGGTCGTGTTGAGCGTGAAGCGCCGCAAACGCTGCAGGCTCGGATGCTCCATGACGATGCGGATCAGCTGCTTCGCATAGCCGCGGCCGCGGTACTCGGGTACGACGAAGACGTCGACCAGGTAGGCGATGGTCGCATAGTCGGTGACGACGCGCGCGAATGCGATCTGGCGGCCATCGAGGTAGCCGCCGAAGCACAGCGAGTTCTCGATCGAACGCTCGACCACGGTACGCGAGATGCCCACGGCCCAAGTCGACTGCTCGCTGAGGAAGCGATAGATCATCGGGATATCGAGCCGCGTCCGGTCCGTGCTGATCTGGAAACTGGAATCGTTGGTGGTTGGAATCATGGACACGCCAAACCGTCAATCTGGTTAAAAAACCAATTCTAGCCCCGTTCCGGCTTGCACGGACGATTCTGGCAATCGTGCGTGCGTGGACCGTTCGGCGCCGGGACAAGGAAATGTCGGCGGTAGCGAATCGCCGGGCACGCGCCTGCACAGTTTATAATCAGGAATTCAAGAAAATCCCGTCACCGCCTCCCATCATGACTGATCAATTTGCCAAAAAAGCGGAAGCCTGGTCGGCCCGCTTCTCCGAACCCGTCTCCGACCTCGTCAAGCGCTACACGGCCTCCGTCTTCTTCGACAAGCGCCTGGCCCTGTTCGACATCGAGGGTTCGCTCGCCCACGCCGAGATGCTGGCCGCACAAGGCATCATCAGCGCCCAGGACAAGGCCGACATCGACCGCGGCATGACCCAGATCCGCTCGGAAATCGAGGCGGGCCAGTTCGAGTGGCTGCTCGACCTGGAAGACGTGCACCTGAACATCGAAAAACGGCTGACGGAACTGGTCGGCGACGCCGGCAAGCGCCTGCACACGGGCCGTTCGCGCAACGACCAGGTGGCGACCGACATCCGCCTGTACATGCGCGCCGCCATCGACGACATCCTCGCCCTGCTAAAAAGCCTGCGCGGCGCCCTGACCGACCTGGCGGAACGCAACGCGGACACTATCATGCCGGGCTTTACGCACCTGCAGGTGGCGCAGCCGGTGACCTTTGGCCACCACCTGCTGGCCTATGTGGAAATGTTCGGCCGTGACGCCGAGCGCATGCAGGACACGCGCCGCCGCGTGAACCGCCTGCCGCTGGGTGCCGCCGCCCTGGCGGGCACCACCTTCCCCATCGACCGCCTGCGCGTGGCCAGGACCCTCGGCTTCGAAGACGTCTGCCACAATTCGCTCGACGCTGTATCTGATCGCGATTTCGCGATCGAGTTCACGGCCGCCGCATCGGTCTTGATGATGCACATCTCGCGCATGTCGGAAGAGCTGGTAACGTGGATGAGCCCGCGCGTGGGCTTCATCGACATCGCCGACCGCTTCTGCACCGGCTCGTCGATCATGCCGCAGAAGAAGAACCCGGACGTGCCGGAACTGGCGCGCGGCAAGACGGGCCGCGTCTACGGCCACCTGATGGGCCTGCTGACCCTGATGAAAGGCCAGCCGCTCGCGTACAACAAGGACAACCAGGAAGACAAGGAACCGCTGTTCGACACCGTCGACACGGTGCTGGACACGCTGCGCATCTTCACCGACATGGCGTCCGGCATCACCGTGAAGCCGGACAACATGCGCGCCGCCGCCCTGCAGGGCTATGCGACGGCGACCGACCTGGCCGACTACCTCGTCAAGAAGGGCCTGCCGTTCCGCGACGCCCACGAGGCCGTGGCGCGTGCCGTGCGCGCCTGCGACGATGCCGGGTGCGACCTGTCGGAGATGTCGCTGGAGCGCCTGCGCGAGTTCTCGCCGCTGATCGAGCAGGACGTGTTCGCCGTGCTGACGCTGGAAGGTTCCGTGGCGGCCCGCGACCACGTGGGCGGCACGGCGCCGAACCAGGTGCGCGCGGCCGTCGCGCGCGTGCGGGCACAATTGGCGGAATAACGACATGCAGGGTGCTCGCGTAGGGTGGGCGCCCCGTGCCCACCAAACGCATGCGTCTCGAAAACAAGTGGTGGCTCAGGTATCCGCCCTCATGTTTCCGGAGAACGCCATGCAACGCTACGGCAACCACAATCGCGATTCCGGCGTCGTCGCCTACGACATCGACGCCGGCCGGATCACCGTCCTGTTCCGCAACGGCGAACGCTACGTCTACACGGAAGACAGCGCCGGCGCCGCCAACATCGCGCAGATGCAGGAACTGGCCCGCGCCGGACGCGGCCTGTCGACCTTCATCAGCCAGCACGTCCACGACCGCTACGCCCGCAAGCTCCCTCCGCGCCACTCCTGACGCCTGACGACAACAAACGATCCATGACCGCAATGCCCGACCTGCCCCGACGCGACTTCGCCGCCTTCCTGTTCGACATGGACGGCACCATCATCACTTCCATCAAGGCCGCCGAGCGGGTCTGGGGCGACTGGGCCGCCGGCCACGGGCTCGACGTCGCCGCCTTCCTGCCCACCATCCACGGCAAGCGCACCGAGGAAACCATCCGCGCCCTGGCACTGCCCGGCGTCGACCCGGTGGCGGAAGCGGCGCGCATCACGCTGGCCGAGATCGAGGACGTGGCCGGCGTCGAAGCCATCGCGGGCGCGGCGCCCTTCATCGCCGGCCTGCCGGCCGAGCGCTGGGCCATCGTCACGTCCGCGCCGCGGGCGCTGGCCGAAGCGCGCATCGCCGCCGCCGGCCTGCCGCGTCCGGCCGTGCTGGTGGCCGCCGAGGACGTCGAACGGGGCAAGCCGGCGCCCGATCCCTTCCTGCTGGGTGCGCGCAAACTGGGCGTCGCGCCGCAGGACTGCCTCGTCTTCGAGGACACGCTGGCCGGCCTGCGCTCGGCCGCTGCCGCCGGCATGGCGAGCATCGTCGTGACGACCACCCACGCGCATCCGCTCGACACCGACGTGACCGCCGTGCTCGACTATGCCGACCTGCAAGCCGTGACGACGGCGGACGGCCTGCTGCGGCTGGCGCGCCGCCCACGTCCCATCCAATCCTGACGCTCACACGGGAGTCCACCATGTCCTTGAAACGCCTGACCACCCTCGCCGTCCTGCTGGGCGCAAGCTGCTGCGCCTCCAGCGCCTTCGCCCACGCCAGGCTGCAAGCATCCGACCCGAAGGCCGGCAGCGTCCTCGCCGTGGCGCCGAAGGCCGTGCGCCTGACCTTCAACGAAGCGCTCGAACCGTCGTTCAGCAAGATCGCGGTCGTCGACGCCGCGAATGCCGCCGTCGCGCTCAAGCATTCCGAAGTCGACAAGGCCGATCCCAAGGTCATGACGGTCGCGCTGCCGCCGCTGCACGCCGGGCAGTACCGCGTGCAGTGGTCCGCCGTCACGAGCGACGGACACCGGGTCAAGGGCGAGTTCGGCTTCGGCGTCAAGTAATGCCGCTCGACCCGGTCGTCGGGCAACGAGCCGCCGCCGTCGTCCTGCACGGCGCCGTCGCCGTGTGCGCGGCGGCGAGCCTGGGGCGCGCATGGCTGGCCCGGGGCGCCTCGGATTGGGCCGCCGTGCGGGTCCGGCGGCTGGGCCGCTGGGCCGTGGCCGGCGCCATCCTCGCACTGCTGGCCCAGGGCGTCGTCCTGTGGCTGCAGGCGGCGGTGATGGCCGACGTGCCGCCGGCCGAGGCGGCGGGCGCCATTCGCGACGTGCTGGTGCACAGCCGCTACGGCATCGACTGGAGCGTCGGCGCCGCCGCGCTGGCCGCGGCGCTGGCGCTGGCGTGCCTGCGCGGCACGCGCCCGCTCGCGCTGGCGCCGCTGTGCGTGTTCTGGTACGCGCGCTGCCTGAACAGCCACGCGGCCGAACAGGGCGACGTTAGCCTGTTGATGATCGTCTACGTGACGCATCTCGGGCTGATCAGCCTGTGGGTGGGCGAGGTGCTCGTCGCCGGACTGGCCGTGCTCGCGGACGGCCGCGGCGGCCCGGACGACGCGCGCACGGAACGCATCACGTACGTGCAGGCGCTGTCCGATTCCGCCACGCTGGCCCTGGCCGGCATCTTCGCCACCGGCACGTACCTGGCCTGGCACATCCTGTCCGGACCGGGCGACCTCGTCGCCGACCCGTACGGCCGGACATTGCTGGCCAAGCTGGCCTGCGTGGGCCTGGCGGCGGCCATGGGCGGCTACAACCGCTTCTACGTGATGCCGGCGCTGCCGGTGCCGGGTGCCGCCGGCGCCGCGGCCGCGCTGCGCTTGCGCCGGGTGCTGCGCTGGGAAGGCGGCGTGCTGCTCGCCGCGCTGGCGCTGGCGGCCGTGCTGGCGTCGAGCGCGCCGCCGGGCAGCGGCACGTAAGTCACATCAAAATAATGACACCGATAGGTGACTTTTTGAGTCAATTGGGTTACATTACTATCCATCAATTCAATGGAGATCAGTATGTCCCCGACGTCTAGCGACCCAACCGAACGACTCGTCCAGTTTTCGCGCAAGCAGCTTTGGTTCGTGCTGGTATTTTTGCTGGTGCTGGGCGCTGGCCAGCTGATCGACGTATTTTTTCCGGGAAAAATTCCGCTGCTGGTGGGCCTGCCGATCGCCATTACGATCTTCTTTGCGACACCGCTGAAGACGGACGGCATCGACTTTTCCAGCGCCAGCCCTGCCATGCAAGCCCTGCGGAATGACGAGCTGCGCCAACTCGCGCGCGCCAAGGCCTTCCGCAACGGCTTCTTCGTGCTGCTGGCCTATCCGCCCATCTGCGCATTCACGCTGACCGGGCTGGCCGTGGCCAACCCGCTGCCGGCCGTCGTCGGGAGCGGCGCCTGGCTGGGCGCCGTCGTGTGCCTGGCCAGCCTGCTGTGGTACGACCGTTGAGTCCATGGCCGAGCAACTGACCACGACGATGAAACTGCAGCGCGCCCGCCTCGACCTCACGCAGGCCGAGCTGGCCGAACGCGCCGGCGTCACACGCAAGTCGATCAATGCGATCGAGACGGGCAATATGGTCCCGTCCACCCTCCTGGCGCTCAAGCTGGCCAGGGTGCTGGGCGTAACGGTGGAAACGCTGTTCGCTATCGAGGTTCGTCCGGATTGACGCCGGCCTGCTCTCCGTGGTCGGCCCGGAACACGCGGGGTTCGAGCGTCTTCTCGTCCGTTTCGATGGCCGCGCCCTTGCCCGCGGCCGGCATGGCGGACGCGCGCGTGTCGCGCTTGGGATACGGCGAGCCGTCGCGGTGGAAATAGCTGTCGGTCTTGCCGTCGTACACGAGGTCGATGTCGGGATACTGGGCTTTGTCCTCGGGATTGCGCGAGCCGACGCACAGGAACAACGCATTGCCCCAGCCGCGGTTGATGAGTTGATGGCCGTTCGGCCGCCCGGCGGGAAAGGCGGCGCAATCGCCCGCGCGCATCAGGGTCTCGCCTTCGTCCGTGACGAGCGTCAGCTCGCCGGACACGACCATCACGAATTCGTCTTCATGGCTGTGCCAATGGCGCTGCGCCGACGCGGCGCCGGGCAGCAGTTCGACGAGGTTGGCGCCGAACTGGGTCAGTCCGCCGGCATCGCCCAGCGACTGCCGGCTGCGGCCGTTGACCGCCTCGGCGAAGGGATCGGGATACCCGGTACCGGTCAGCACGGGAATACTGCTCAGGTCTAGCCGCGACATGAATCACTCCTTATCAGGTTCACGCGGCTTCGGCCCTTCCTCAGCCGCGTTTTTGCACCAGCGTCAGGATATCGTAACTTGCGACGAGTTCGTCGTTCTGATTCGTCACCTGGACATCCCACGCGACCACGCCCTGCCCGCGTCCCTGGTCGTCCGTGCGGTTGCGGTCGACCTTACGCTTGCACGTGAGGCGCGCGCGGATGGTGTCGCCGATCGCCACCGGCGCCACGAAGCGCAGGTTGTCGAGCCCGTAATTCGCCAGCACGGGCCCCGGCGCCGGCGACACGAACAACCCTGCCGCCGCCGACAGCACGAAATAACCGTGCGCGATGCGCTTGCCGAACTGCGTATCCCGGGCCGCGATCTCGTCGAAGTGCATATAGAAATAATCGCCCGACACGCCACCGAAGTTGACGATGTCCGCCTCGCTCACGGTGCGGCGGTGCGTCAGCAGCGAATGGCCGATCTCCAGGTCTTCGAAATATCTGCGGAACGGGTGCACCTCCGATTCCTTGACGGCCGCGCCGCGCACGTATTCGCCCGTGACGGCCGCCAGCATCGTCGGCGAACCTTGCACGGCCGCGCGCTGCAGGAAGTGTTTGACCGCGCGGATACCGCCGAGTTCCTCGCCGCCGCCGGCGCGGCCCGGGCCGCCATGCTTGAGCATCGGCAGCGGCGAGCCGTGGCCCGTCGAATCGACGGCCGCCACGCGGTCGAGGATGTGCACGCGGCCATGCGACGCGGCCGCCACCGGCACCGCATGCGCCGCGATGGCCGGATCTTTCGTCACCAGCGTCGTCACGAGGCTGCCCCTGCCGCGCGCGACGAGGGCCAGCGCCTCGTCGATGTCGCGGTAGGTCATCATCGTGCTGACGGGGCCGAACGCCTCGATGTCGTGGACGGCGTCGTTGACCATCGCATTGCGGCACAGCAGCAGCGTGGGCGCGAAGAACGCGCCGGCCGCGCAGCCTTCTCCGACGGGGTTGAAACCGTCGCGGGCGCTGAACAGCACGTCGTTGCCGCGCGCGAGCATCTCGACCCGTGCGCCGACGTCGCGTTGCTGCTCCAGCGAAGCCAATGCCCCCATGCGCACGCCCTCCACTTTCGGATCGCCCACGACGATCTTCGCGAGGCGTGCGCGCAGGCGCTCGCCGACGACGTCCACAAGGTGCTCGGGCACGATCACGCGCCGGATCGCCGTGCATTTCTGGCCCGCCTTGCCCGTCATCTCGCGCGCCACTTCCTTGACGAACAGGTCCAGTTCCTCGTCGTCGGGCGTGACGTCAGGCGCGAGGATGGCCGCGTTCAGCGAGTCCGCCTCCGCCGTGAACGGCACGGATTCGCGGATCAGGTTCGCATTGCCGCGCAGCTTGGCGGCCGTGTCGGCGGACCCGGTGAAGGTGACGGCATCGAAGCCGTTCAGGCGATCCAGCAGATCGCCCGTCGAGCCGATGACGAGCTGCAGGCAGCCTTCCGGCAGCAGCTCGGATTCCACCATCATCTTGACCAGCGCATGCGTGAGATAACTGGTGGCGGTGGCCGGCTTGGCGATGCAGGGCATGGCGGCGAGGAAGCTCGGCGCGAGTTTTTCCAGCAGGCCCCAGATCGGAAAATTGAAGGCGTTGATGTGCACGGCGACGCCGCCGCGCGGCACGAGGATGTGCGTGCCCGCGAAGCCGCCCCGCTTGCCGAGCGCCATGGCCGGGCCTTCGTGCAGCACGTTCGACGACGGCAGCTCGCGTCCGCCGATGCTGGCGTACGCGAACAGCGTGCCGATGCCGCCTTCGACGTCGACCCAGCTGTCCGGCCGCGTGGCGCCCGTCAGGTGCGAGATCTCGTACAGCTCTTCCTTGCGCTCCATCAGATAGGCCGCGAGCGCTTTCAGGCACTGGGCGCGCTTCTGGAAGTCCATGCGCATCAGGGCCGGCACGCCCGTCTTGCGGGCATACGCGACGGCCTCGCCGAAGTCGATCCTGTCGGCGTGGGTGTGGTAGATCAGGCGGTTGTCCAGGGCGCTGTGCAGCGGCTGGTGCGCCTGGCTGCCGAGCCAGCGGCCGGCGATCAGGCTTTGCAGGGTGGTGGGGGTATGCATCCTCGTCTCCTTAATTCTTCGGCTTGTGCGGTTCGTCGAACACGATGCGCCGCCGGTCCGGTTCCGCTTCCGCGAGCGCCTCGACCTCGCGCATCGTCTTCATCGAGCGCACGTTCAAATCGTGGTACTGCCGCGTCCCGTAACTCTTCCACGCGATTTCCTCGTCGGACACGGCGCGCACGATCTTCGCGGGCGCGCCCAGCACGAGGCTGCGCGGCGGGATGATCATCCCGGCTTTCACAAAGGCGGCGGCGCCCACGATGGATTCGCTGCCCACGACCGCCTTGTCCATCACGACGGCATTCATCCCGACCATCGCGTTGTGCCCTACACGGCAGCCGTGCAGCACGGCGCCGTGGCCGATGTGGCCGTCCGCTTCGACGACCGTGTCGTCCTCCGGGAAGCCATGCATCACGCACGTGTCCTGCACGTTGGCGCCTTCTTCCAGGATCAGCCGGCCGAAATCGCCGCGCAGCGACGCGAGCGGCCCAACATAGCAGCGCGGACCGACGATCACGTCGCCGATCAGCACCGCCGTCGGGTGCACGTACGCGGTCGGGTGCACGACGGGACGCAGGCCGTCGATCTCATAGACTTTTACCATCTCAAACCCGTTCCACGATCAGGGCGATGCCTTGACCGACGCCAATGCACATCGTGCACAGCGCGTAGCGCCCGCCCGTGCGGTGCAGCTGGTTGACGGCGGCCGTGACGAGCCGTGCGCCGGATGCGCCCAGCGGGTGGCCGATGGCGATGGCGCCGCCGTTCGGGTTCACGTGCGCGGCGTCGTCGGGCAGGCCCAGGTCGCGCAGCACCGCGAGGCCCTGCGCCGCGAACGCTTCGTTCAATTCGATCACGTCCATCTGGCCGATGGCGAGCCCCGTCATCGCCAGCAGCTTCTTCGTCGCCGGCGCCGGGCCGAAGCCCATGACGCGCGGCGCCAGGCCCACGGTCGTCATGCCGACGATGCGGGCGCGCGGAGTCAGGCCATATTGATCCACGGCCGCGCCGGATGCCACCAGCACGGCGCAGGCGCCGTCGTTGACGCCGGACGCGTTGCCCGCCGTGACCGTGCCGTCCGGCGTCACGACGCCCTTCAGCCGGGCCAGCGATTCCAGGCTCGTGTCCGGGCGCGGGTGCTCGTCCGTGTCGAACACGCGCGACTCGCCCTTGCGGCCGTGGATCGTCACCGGCACGATTTCGTCCGTGAACACGCCGGCCGCCTGCGCCGCCGCCCAGCGCTGCTGGCTGCGCAGCGCGAACGCGTCCTGGTCGCCGCGCGCGATGCCGAATTCGCGCGCCACGTTCTCGGCCGTCTCCGGCATCGAGTCGATACCGTACTGCGCCTTCATCTTCGGGTTCACGAAGCGCCAGCCGATCGTCGTGTCCTCGATCTTGGCGGCGCGCGAGAACGCGCTGTCCGCCTTGCCCATCACGAACGGGGCGCGCGTCATGCTTTCGACGCCGCCGGCGACGATTAGGTTCGCTTCGCCGGCGCGGATGGCGCGCGCGGCGCTGCCGACGGCGTCCAGGCTGGAGCCGCACAGGCGGTTGATCGTGGCGCCCGGCACCGCGGGCGGCAGGCCGGCCAGCAGCGCGGCCATGCGCGCGACGTTGCGGTTGTCCTCGCCGGCCCCGTTGGCGCAGCCGTACAACACGTCGTCGACCTGCGACCAGTCGACGCCGGGGTTGCGGTCGATGAGCGCGGCGATCGGCAGTGCGGCCAGGTCGTCCGCGCGCACGCTGGACAGCGCGCCACCGAAGCGGCCGAACGGGGTGCGGATGGCGTCGACGATGAATGCGTCGGTCATTGGAATCTCCTTAAGTGTTCTTGGGTCGCTTGTCGACGACACGGCGCGCCTTGCCCGTGGCCGAGCGCTCGATGCCTTGCGGGGGCAACAGCGTGACGGTCGTCGTCACGCCGATATACGTCTTGATGCGGTGTTGCAGGTCGCGGGCCAGCGCCGCCACGTCGTGCGCCGCGCCGTCGCGCAATTCGCAAAGGACGGCCAGCGCGTCGAGGTGGCCGTCGCGAGTGACGACGAGCTGGTACTGCGGCGCCAGCGCCGGCATTTGCAGGATCAGTTCCTCGACCTGGCTGGGGAAGACGTTCACGCCGCGGATGATCAGCATGTCGTCCGAGCGCCCGCCGATGCGGCCCATGCGGCGCATCGAGCGTGACGTGGGCGCCAGCAAGCGCGTGAGGTCGCGCGTGCGGTAGCGGATGATCGGCAGCGCTTCTTTCGTCAGCGACGTGAACACCAGTTCGCCCTTCGCGCCGTCCGGCAGCACCTCGCCCGTGTCCGGGTCGATGATCTCGGGGTAGAAGTGATCTTCCCAGATGACCGGACCATCCTTGCTCTCGATGCATTCGCTCGCGACACCAGGCCCCATCACTTCCGACAGGCCGTAGATGTCGACGGCGTCGATGCCGGCCCGCTCCTCGATCTCGCGGCGCATGGCGTCCGTCCACGGCTCGGCGCCGAAGATGCCGACCTGCAGCGACGACGCGGCCGGATCGAGCCCCTGGCGCTTGAATTCCTCGACGATGTTGAGCATGTACGACGGCGTCACCATGATGATCGACGGCTGGAAATCTTGGATCAGCTGCACCTGTTTTTCCGTCTGCCCGCCCGACATCGGCACGACCGTGCAGCCGAGGCGTTCGGCGCCGTAGTGGGCGCCGAGGCCGCCCGTGAACAGGCCGTAGCCGTAGGCGATGTGCACCATGTCGCCGGGACGCCCGCCGGCCGCGCGGATCGAACGCGCGACGACGCCCGCCCACGTGTCGATGTCGTGTTGCGTGTAGCCGACGACGGTCGGCTTGCCCGTCGTGCCGGACGACGCGTGCACGCGCACGACCTGCTCGCGCGGCACGGCGAACAGGCCGAACGGATAATTGTCGCGCAGCGTCTTCTTGTCCGTGAACGGGAATTTCGCCAGGTCGGCCAGCGATTCGAGGTCGTCCGGATGGACGCCCGCCTCATCGAACGCGCGGCGGTAGTGCGCCACGTTGTCGTAGGCGTGCCTGAGGCTCCACTTCAACCGTTCCAGTTGCAGGGCCTGCAGTTCGTCGCGGCTGGCGCGCTCGATCGGTTCCAGGTCGCCCGGTTGCGGCATGCGTTGCACCATCGTTATCTCCTCTGTATTACATCTCGGCGGGCACGACGTGGCCGGCGACGCGGTGCGACTTCCCGCGCAGCAGCGCGATCCGGCGCCCGTCCGCGTCCGTCACGACGACGTCGTAGATGCCCGTCTTGCCGGCCAGCGCCTGCTCGACCGCTTCCGCCACGAGCACGTCGCCCAGGCGCCCGGGCGCGAGGTAATCGATCGTGCAGCCGGCGCCCACGGTATTGAAATTGTGCGAGTTGCAGGCGAACGCGAAGGCGCTGTCGGCGAGCGTGAAGATGTAGCCGCCGTGGCAGGTGCCGTGGCCGTTCAGCATGTCCTCGCGCACCCGCATGCGCATGCGCGCGTAGCCGGGCCGGATGGCCTCGAGCGTCATCCCCAGCGCCCGGCTGGCCGGGTCGCGTTCGTACATGGTCTTGCCGGCCAGTTCGGCCAGCGCTTGCGGATCGCTATGCATGGATGCGTGCTCCTGTCGGATCGGCGGCCAGCCGGCGGCGCAGCAGCGGCGACACGCGGTAGCGGTCCTCGCCGTACGCCGCACCCAGATTGGCCAGCACGGTGAATACATGATGGAGGCCGACGGCGTCGGCCCACGCCAGCGGACCGCACGGATAGTTCACGCCCTTCTGCATCGCGATGTCGACGGCGGCCGCACTGCACACGCCCTGGTTGACGGCGTCGAGCGCCTCGTTGGCCAGCATGGCGACGGTGCGCATCACGGCCATGCCGGGCACGTCGTCCAGGCGCGACACGGCAAAGCCCGCCCGCTGGAACAGGCCGACGGCCGCTCGCCATGCCGCGTCGCCGCACTGGTCCGCGCGCGCCAGCGCGATGCGCGGGGCCTTGGCCGGGTCGAGCAGCAGGTCGAACAGGATCGTGTCCGGGCGGCCCTCGTCGCGGGCGCGCTGCGTGGCGCTGCGGCCGTCCGTCAGCAGGATGGCGGCGCCGTCCGCGTTCAAGGCCGGGGCCGCGCCGTCCGCCCGCGCCACGCCGATGCCGGCGTCGCGCAGGCGGGCCGTGAGGGCGTCGAACAGCGGGTGCGCGCCGGCAAACGTCACTCGCGCGGGGCATGTCTGCGCCGCTTCCGTGTGCGGCTGCGGCGGCGCCACGTCCTCGCCATAGCGGTAAAAGCCGCGCCCGGTCTTGCGGCCCAGGAAGCCGGCATTCACCAGTTCCTGCTGCACGACGGACGGCGCGAAGCGCGGGTCGCCGTAATAGGCGTTGAAGACGGATTGCGTGACGGCGAAGTTGACGTCGTGGCCGATCAGGTCCATCAGCTCGCAGGGTCCCATGCGAAAGCCGCCGCAGTCGCGCAGCACGGCGTCGATGGTGGCCGGGTCGGCCGCCCGCTCGAGCAGCAGGCGCAGCGCCTCGGCGTAATACGGGCGCGCCACGCGGTTGACGATGAAGCCGGGCGTGGACGCCGCATGCACGGGGTTCTTGCCCCACGCCGCGGCCGTCGCATGCACGGTGTCGGCGACGGCCTTGCCGGTGGCGGCGCCCGAGATCACTTCGACCAATGCCATCAGCGGCACCGGATTGAAGAAGTGCATGCCGACGAGGCGCTCCGGACGTTTCAATGTCGCGCCGATCGCGGTCACGGAAATCGACGACGTGTTGGTCGCCAGGATGCAGTCCGCGCCGACGATGTCTTCCAGCTCGGTGAACAGCACGCGCTTGACGTCGACGTCCTCGACCACCGCCTCGACCACGAGCGCGGCATCCTTCGCCTCGTCGAGCGTGCGCATGGCTTGCACGCGCTCGCGGGCGAGGTCAGCTTCGGCCGCGCCCATGCGGCCTTTTTCGACGAGCCTGTTCAGGGCCTTGCCGATGCCGGCGATGGCTTGTGCGACGGCCTCGGGACGCGAGTCGTACAGGAGCACGGTGTGCCCGGCCACGGCCGTCACCTGGGCGATGCCGGAGCCCATCGCGCCGCTGCCGATGACGGCGACGACGCTTGCCTTATCCAGTGCCGAGACCATGTCACTCCCCCTTGAACTGCGGCTGGCGCTTGGAGATGAACGCGGCGACGCCTTCGCGGTAGTCGTGGCTGTAGCCCAGTTCGCGCATCATGTCCGCTTCCAGGCGCAGCTGCCCTTCCAAGGTGTTGGTCCAGCTCTCCTGCATCGCGCGCTTGGTGAACGCCAGGCCTTTCGTCGGCGCGGTGGCGAAGTGGCGGGCCATGGCCAGCGCTTCGTCCATCAGCGACTCGTCCGGCACGCAGCGCCAGATCAGGCCCCATTCCTCGGCCTTCGCGGCCGGCAGTTTGTCGCCCAGCAGCGCGAGGCCCATCGCGCGCGCGGGGCCGATCAGGCGCGGCAGCACCCACGTGCCGCCCGTATCCGGGATCAGGCCCAGTTTGCAGAACGCTTCGATGAAGCTGGCCGATTGCGCGGCCAGCACGATGTCGCACGCAAGCGCCAGGTTGGCGCCGGCGCCGGCGGCCACGCCGTTGACGGCGCAGATCACCGGCAACGGCAGGCTACGCAAGGTGAGCACCAGCGGCGCATAGTATTGTTCGACGGATTCGCCCAGGTCGACGCCGGGCGCGCCCGGTTCGACGGCCCGGTCGTTCAGGTCCTGGCCGGCGCAAAAGCCGCGGCCGGCGCCCGTCAACAGCAGCACGCGCACGGACTTGTCTTCTTCCACACGCTTGAGCGCATTGCGCACTTCCAGGTGCATCGCCTGCGTGAAGCTGTTCAGGCGCTCGGGGCGGTTCAGGGTGAGCGTCGCGATACCCTGTTCGATCGTGAACAGGATGGTGTCGTAGGTCATGAATGTCTCCTCGTTGTTCTCACTCGGCCACGTCGAAATCGACGACGACCTTGTCCGTCACCGGAAAACTCTGGCAGCTCAGCACGAAGCCGCGCGCGACCTCGTAGTCTTCCAGCGCATAGTTGACGTCCATGTCGACCTGCCCCTCGCGCACCTTGCAGCGGCACGTCGAGCACACGCCGCCCTTGCAGGAGTAGCGCATGTCGAGGCCAGCGCGCAGGCCGGCGTCCAGGATCGATTCCTTGTCGCGGTCCATCGTGAAGCTGGCGTGGTTGCCGTCCATGATCACGGTGACTTCCGTGTGGTGGTGCGCTTCGTCGGCCGCCTGGCGGCGCGGCTTGCGCGGCGCCGAGGCGCTGCCCGCGGCGAACAGCTCGATGCGGATGCGCTCTTTCGGCATCCCCGCTTCCTGCAGCGCGGCGGACACGCCGTGCATCATGTCTTCCGGCCCGCAGATGAACGCGTAGTCGACGTCTTCCACGCACAGCCAGCGCTGGAACAGCTGGCGACACTTGTCCTGCGTGATGCGGCCGTTGAACAGCTCGATGTCCTGCTGCTCGCGGCTCATCACGTAGACGAGGTTCAGGCGTTCCAGGTACTGGTCCTTCAGCTCGGCCAGCTCGTCGCGGAAGATCACGGACGACGACGCGCGGTTCCCGTACAACACCGTAAAGCGGCTGTGCGGCTCGGCGATCAAGGTCGTCTTGACGATCGAGAGGATCGGCGTGATGCCGCTGCCGGCCGCGAACGCGAGGTAGTGGCGGCGGCTCTCCGGTTCCAGCGGCAGGTTGAAGCGGCCTTCCGGCGGCATCACGTCCACCGTGACGCCGGGACGGATGCTGTCGTTGGCCCAGGTCGAGAACAGCCCGCCCGGCACGCGCTTGATGGCCACGCGCAGCCGCTCGTCCTGCACGGCCGCGCAGATCGAATAGGAACGGCGTACGTCTTCGCCGTCGATCTGCGCGCGCAGCGTGAGATGCTGGCCCTGGCGGTACTTGAACGCGTCGCGCAACGGGGGCGGCACGTCGAAGGTGAAGGCGATGGCGTCGCGCGTCTCGTGCTTCACGTGCGCCACGGTCAATGGGTAGAACTTGCTCATGTGGGCCTCAATGGCATTTAAAGTAGTCGAACGGCTCGCGGCAATCCAGGCACTGGTACAAGGCCTTGCACGGGGTCGAACCGAACTGGCTGGTCAGGCGCGTGTGCGCCGAACCGCAATGCGGGCACGCGACCTCCGGCGCTTCGATCGCATGGCGCTTCACGCCGCGCGTCAGGGCGCTGATGTCGATCACCTGCTGCACGGGCGGCGCGATGCCGTAGCCCTTCAGCGCGGCCTTGCCGGCGTCGCTCATCCAGTCCGTCGTCCACGCGGGCGACAACCGGGTGGCGATGCGCAGCCGTTCCACGCCGCGCGCGCGCAACGCCCGTTCGATGTCGGCGGCGATGACTTCCATCGCGGGGCAGCCGGAATACGTCGGCGTGATCGTGACGACGCACTCGCCATCGTCGCGCACGTCCACGGCGCGCACGATGCCCAGGTCGACGACGGAGATCACCGGGATTTCCGGATCGGGGACTTGCGCCAGCCAGGCCAGCACCTGCTCGGCCGTGATCGGAGGCAGCGCCACGGCCATCACCATTCGACGCCCGGATAGGCGCGCTGCAGGAACTGCATCTCGGCGAGGATGTAGCCGAGGCGTTCCGTGTGCCGGCCCTGCTTGCCGCCGCGCTGGACGTAGGCGTCGGGCGGCGGCATCGTCAAGGTCGCTTCTTCCAGCACCTCGGCCACGTGCGCGAGGAAGCCGTCACGCAGCGCCTGCGCGGCCGGCGCGACGCCCTGCGCGACCATGGCCTCGTCGACGTCGTCGTACACGAACATCTCGCCGGAATACGTCCACAGATCGTCCAGCGCATCCTGCATCTTGCGCCGGCTGACGTCCGTGCCGTCGCCCAGGCGCACGACGAGGTCGCCGCTGCGGCGCAGGTGGTACGTCACTTCCTTGATCGATTTTTCCGCGATCTCGGCGATGCGGCGGTCGCTGGAATTGAGCAGGCCGCGCATCAGGACGTAGTGCCACGTGTCGAACAGGAATTGCCGCATCATCGTCTGCGCGTAGTCGCCGTTCGGCTGCTCGACGAGCAGGCAGTTGCGGAAGTCGTGGGCGTCGCGCAGGTAGGCGAGGCGGTCCTCGTCGCGGCCCTGGCCTTCGACTTCGCCGGCATACGTCAGCCACATCCGCGTCTGGCCGAGCAGGTCGAGGGCGACGTTGGTCAATGCCATGTCTTCTTCCAGTGCCGGGCCCTTGCCGCACAGCTGCGACAACTGCTGCGACAGGATCAGGGCGTTGTCGCCCTGGCGCAAAAGGTAGTCGAACTTGTTCGCATCCACGGCCGGCTCACAGGTTCTTGACTTCTTCCGGCATCGGGAAGAAGGTGGGGTGGCGGTAGACCTTGCTGTTCGACGGCTCGAACAGCGCGTCCTTGTCGGCCGGGCTGGAGGCGACGATGTCGGCGGCCTTCACCACCCAGATCGACACGCCTTCGTTGCGGCGCGTGTAGACGTCGCGCGCGTTGTTGATCGCCATCTCCGCGTCCGGCGCGTGCAGGCTGCCCACGTGTTTATGGGCGAGGCCGTGCTGGCTGCGGATGAAGACTTCCCACAGGGGCCATTCTTTGCTCATTTGTGTCTCCGTGCTTTTTCGGTTTGGTGGGCACAGGGTGCCCACCCTACGGTGCGTTGTAGGGTGGGCACCCCGTGCCCACCACTGGTATCACGTCACGCGGCGGCCTTCTTTGCCGCCTGCTTGTCCGCGTGCGCCACCAGCGCCTCGCGGAACCACGCGCCGTCCTCGTATGCCTTCACCCGCGTGCGCAGGCGCTCCTTGTTGCACGGGCCGTTGCCCTTCAGGACGTTGTGGAACTCGTCCCAATCGATCGCACCGAAATCGTAATGTCCCCGCTCCTCGTTCCACTTGAGGTCCGGATCGGGAATGGTGAGACCGAGGAATTCGGCCTGGGGCACGGTCTGGTCGACCATGCGCTGGCGCAGCTCGTCGTTCGAGAACAGCTTGATGCGCCACTGGGTCGATTGCGCGCTGTTGACGGATTCGGCGTCGGACGGGCCGAACATCATCAAGGAAGGCCACCACCAGCGGTTCAGGGCGTCCTGCGCCATCGCCTTCTGCTCGGGCGAGCCCTGCGCCAGCTTCATCATGATGTCGTAGCCCTGACGCGCATGGAACGATTCTTCCTTGCACACGCGGATCATCGCGCGGGCATACGGCCCGTACGAGCAGCGGCACAGCGGGATCTGGTTGATGATCGCGGAACCGTCCACCAGCCAGCCGATGGCGCCGATGTCGGCCCAGCTCAAGGTCGGGTAATTGAAGATGCTCGAGTACTTGGCCTTCCCCGCGTGCAGGGCGGCCAGTAATTCGTCGCGCGACACGCCCAGCGTCTCCGCAGCGCTGTACAGGTACAGGCCGTGGCCGGCCTCGTCCTGGATTTTCGCCAGCAGGATGGATTTGCGCTTCAGCGTGGGCGCCCGCGTCACCCAGTTGCCTTCCGGCAGTTGGCCGACGATCTCCGAGTGGGCGTGCTGGGAGATCTGGCGGATCAACGTCTTGCGGTACGCCTCGGGCATCCAATCCTTGGGCTCGATCTTCACGCCGGCGTCGATGCGCGCCTGGAACGCCTGTTCCTCCTCGCTCATGTCGGCGCGGGTCTGGACCTGTTTCAGGCCGGTGTCCACCATCTGGGCATACATGATCAGTCTCCGTTTGCGATCTGTCTGAATCCATAATACGATACAAAAAATCCGATGTATAGCGAAATTTTGAATCATATTGAGACGCGGTAAAATCGCCGACCATGACCCAGCCCAGCAGCCATCAGTGGATCAGCCACTTCCTCGGCACCGACCCGCCGCGTTCCAAATCGCTCGTGATGACGATCTTCGGCGACGCCATCGCGCCGCACGGCGGCCGCCTGTGGCTGGGCAGCCTGATCGAGCTGGTGGCCCCACTCGGCGTGACGGACCGGCTCGTGCGCACGAGCGTGTTCCGGCTCGTCCAGGAGGGCTGGCTGGTGGCGCATCGCGAGGGCCGGCGCAGCAGCTATGCCCTGCAGCCCGACGCCGCGCCCCGCTTCGCGCGCGCCAACCGCCGCATCTACGCGCCGCCGGGCGTCGACTGGGACGGCCGCTGGACCCTGCTGCTGGCGCCCAACGGCAGCATCGACAGCGCCCTGCGCGCGGCCGTGCGCAAGGAACTCGAATGGGAAGGTTTTGCGATGCTGGCGCCCGGCCTGCTGGCGCATCCGGCGGCCGCCCCCGACAGCGTGGCCGAGGTGCTGGGCCGCGTGGGAGGCAGGGACAAGGTGTTCGTGTGCGCCGCGACGGAACTGCCGGACGTGGGCGCGCGGCCGCTGGCGGAACTGGTGCGGGAAGGCTGGGACTTGTCCGGCGTCATGGCCGGCTACCGCCGCTTCATCGACGCGTTCACGCCCCTGCTCGACCTGCTCGGCAACGCGCCGGCGCCGGACCCGGAGCAGGCGTTCATCGTGCGCACCTTGCTGATCCACGCCTACCGCCGCGTCCAGTTGCACGACCCGATGCTGCCGCTGGCCCTGCTGCCGCAGCCGTGGCCCGGATCGGAGGCGTTCACACTCGCGCGCGCGATCTACCGCCTCGTGTGGGCGCCGGCCGAACGCCACCTGATGGACGTCCTGCGGCGCGAGGATGCGGGCGCCCCGGAAGCGGATGCGGGACTGGTCGAACGCTTCGGCGGATTGCGCTGATCAGCAATCCAGCGCGAACTGCGCCGCCGCCATCGGATGCCGGATCCGGTCCAGGGCCAGCTCCAGGTCCAGCCCCGGCCAGTACAGGCACTCCCGGCCCAGTTGTTCGACGCGGCACAGCTGCGCCACAGTGGCGTGCTCGAACCAGGGAAACAGCGCGAACGGCAGATACAGCTCCTCGTCGAGCCAGCGCAGCCAGAAGCCGCGCCGGTCGATGCTCGTGATTTCCGGCCGCGCCACACGAATGCTCTTCATTGCCCTCTCCTCCATGCCGGCCGCATCGATGCGGCCAAGCAAGAACGGTAGCAAAGACGACGACATCACTCCTTGAGCGGCGGCAGAGCATCTGGATTCCGGCGGCGAAAGCGGTATCATGCCGCCTCACACCCAACAACAACAGGACACATCCATGTCTATCAAGATCAGCAGCCAGTTCGACGCTGGCGCCATCGAGGTCGTGAACGCCACGAGCGCGAACGCCATCGACCTGAACATCCGCAAGGATTCGCACGCCGACATCACCCAGTGGTTTTATTTCCGCCTGCAAGGCGCGCAGGGCCAGCCGTGCACGATCCGCCTGCTCAATGCCGGCCAGTCCGCCTACCCGAAAGGCTGGGAAGACTACCACGCGATGGCGAGCTACGACCGCATCAACTGGTTCCGCGTGCCGACGCGCTTCGACGGCCAGGTTCTCACCATCGAGCACACGCCGGCCATGGACAGCGTCTACTACGCCTATTTCGAGCCGTATTCGTGGGAGCGCCACCTGGAGCTGCTCGACCGCGCCCAGATGTCCGAGCACGTGCGCATGCTCGACCTCGGCTCGACCGTCGACGGCCGCGACCTGAACCTGCTCGTCATCGGCGACGAAGGCGCGGGCCGCAAGAAGGTGTGGGTCATCGCGCGCCAGCACCCGGGCGAGACGATGGCCGAGTGGTTCGTCGAAGGCATGCTCGACGCCCTGCTCGACCCGGCCCACCCGTTCGGCCGCCAGTTACTGAAGGAGACGGTGTTCTACGTCGTGCCGAACATGAACCCGGACGGGTCCGTGCGCGGCAACCTGCGCACGAACGCGGCCGGCGCCAACCTGAACCGCGAGTGGCTGAACCCGTCGATGGCGCGTAGCCCGGAAGTCTTCCTGGTGCGCAAGAAGATGGAAGAGACCGGCGTCGACCTGTGCCTCGACGTGCATGGCGACGAAGGCCTGCCCTACGTCTTCATCGCCGGCAGCGACGCCCTGCCGACCTTCACCGCCGAGCAGGCCGCCGCGCAACAAGCCTTCTCGGACGCGTTCATGATCGCCAGCCCCGACTTCCAGGACGTCCACGGCTATCCGAAAGAGCCGTACACGGACGAGGTGCTGACGATGGGTTCGCCGTACGTCACCCACGCCTTCGGCTGCCTGTCGCTGACCCTGGAACTGCCGTTCAAGGACAACGCCAACGATCCGGATCCGCAGGTCGGCTGGGACGGCGCCCGCAGCGCGCGCCTCGGCGCCGCCGTGCTGCAGCCGGTACTGCAGGCGATCCGTCGGCTGGAAAAGTGACGCTTACAGGAAGGTGAACACCTGTTCCCGCGCCAGGCGCGATTTCGGCAGAGAAGCGTTGAAATCGCTGTCGGCGTGGTAGCCGAAGGCCAGCAGCACGAGGCTGGCCAGGCCCTTCTCGTGCAGGCCCAGTTCCGCGTCCAGCGCGGCCGGGTCGAGGCCTTCCATCGGCGTCGTGTCCACACCCAGCGCGCTGGCCGCCAGCATGGCGTTGCCCAGCGCGATGTACGCCTGCTTCTCGAACCACTGCGGCAAGTCCTTCAGCGTGTAGCGGTGCAGGTCGACGTAGCCCAGGCGGCCCTTGGCCTGGCCGGCCTTGGCGGCATCGTCCTTGAAGCGGCCGTCGCGCTGTTCCTGCTCGAGCAGGCGCTCCAGGTGGCCCCCTTCGGCGTCGACGCGCGTGCAGAACAGGATCACGTGCGACGCGTTCAGGATCTTCGCCTCGTTGTAGCCGTACTGCCCCTGCACGCCCTTGGCCAGGCGCGCCTTTCCCTCCGGCGTGCTGGCGACGATGAAGTGCCAGGGCTGCGAGTTCACCGAGGACGGGCTGTTGCGCAGCACTTCATAGATCTGCTGCATCGTGTCTTCCGGCACGCGGCGGGTGGGATCGTAGGCCTTGGCGGTGTAGCGTTGTTTGGCGGCGGCGAGAATATCCATTCGATTCCTTTCTGGCTTGCATGGTCTCGCGATTATCGCAGCCAGGCGCCGATCATGCAGGGCGCCTCCCCGCCGCGCGCAATTCTGCATCCGGACAGGATGACGCCTGCGATCAGCTACCGGCGACCACCATCTTTTCGATCAGGATCGACCCGGTCGACTTGTTCCCGCGCGTCAGCACGTCGTTGCCGACGCCGACGATGGCCTGGAACATGTCCTTCATATTGCCCGCGATGGTGATTTCCTCGACCGGGTACTGGATGACGCCGTTCTCGACCCAGTAGCCGGACGCGCCGCGCGAGTAATCGCCCGTGACGTAGTTGGTGCCCTGTCCCATCAGTTCCGTGACGAGCAGGCCGGTGCCCATCTTGCGCAGCATGCCTTCGAAGTCGTCGGCGATCTTCGTGTCCTTGGACAGGATTTCCAGGTTGTGCGAACCGCCCGCGTTGCCCGTCGTCTGCATGCCCAGCTTGCGGGCCGAATAAGACGACAGGAAATAGCCCTGCAGCACGCCGTCGCTGACGACCTTGCGGCGCTGCGTGCGCACGCCCTCTTCGTCGAACGGGGCCGAGCCCACGCCGCCGATCAGGTGCGGGTCTTCGACGATCTGGATGTGCGACGGGAAAATATTCTGGCCGAGGGAATCGAGCAGGAAGCTCGATTTGCGGTACAGCGCGCCGCCCGACGTTGCCTGGACGAACGCGCCCAGCAGGCCGGCGGCCAGCGGGGCCTCGAACAGCACGGGGCACGTGCGCGTGTCGAGCTTGCGCGCGTTCAGGCGCGCGAGGGCGCGCTCGGCGGCGTAGCGGCCGATCTTTTCGGGGTCGCCCAGCTTCTTGGGGTCGCGCGCCGACGAATACCAGTCGTCGCGCTGCATGTGGGCGCCCTTGCCGGCGATCGGGGCGACGGACAGGGTATGGCGCGAGAACGGGTAGCCGGCGCAGAAGCCGAGCGAGTTGGCCGCCACGAAGTGCGACTGCTGCACGTAGACGCTGGCGCCCTCGCTGTTGGTGACGCGCTTGTCGACGGCGAACGCGGCCGCCTCGCAGCGCTGGGCGATGGTCACGGCCTCTTCGGCGCTGACCTCCCACGGGTAGCACAGGCGCAGGTCGCGCGGGTTCGTTTCCAGCAGGTCGGCGTCGGGCAGGCCGGCGGCCGGGTCCTCGGCCGTGAAGCGGGCGATGTTGTACGCCGCCTCGACGGTGGCGCGCAGCGAATCGCGCGAGAAGTCGGACGTGTTGGCATGGCCGCGGCGCTTGCCGCAGTAGACGGTCACGCCGATGCCCTTGTCCTTGTTCTGTTCGATGGTCTCGACCTGGCCCTTGCGCACCGTCACCGCCAGCCCGCTACCCTCGCTGATCTCGACCGACGCATCGCTGGCGCCCGTTTCTTTGGCAATGGCAAGCACGTCCTGTGCAAGCTGCTTGAGCTGATCCTGGGTATGGGTGAAGACGGTGTCGGTCATGTGCGTTTTTCGAAAGCGAGCCGTAAAACAGTTATCATAGCAGCCGTTTACCGTTTTTACCGGCTGGCTGTGCGCTTGCCGGATCCAGATCATCATGCCAAATGCCAACCGCGGCTCCGTCGGCTTCCGCTCCGACGAGTTCGACCAGGAATACGACCGCCCCTCCAAGTCCGAACTCAAGCGCCAGAGTAACGAGTTGCAGAAGCTCGGCGAACAACTCATCGACGCGCCGCGCGACCGCGTCAAGCGCGTCCCGATGCCGGAGGAAGTCCGCGACGCCATCCTCGTGTGCCAGACCATCACCAACCACGAGGGCCGGCGCCGTCAGCTGCAATTCGTCGGCAAGTTGATGCGCTCCCTCGACGAGGAGGAAGTGGCCGTCATCCAGCGCACCATCGAAAGCTGGAAAGGCACGTCCAAGGCCGAAGCGGCCGCCCTGCACGCGCTGGAACGCCGCCGCGACAAGCTGCTGGCCGACGACAAGGCCCTGACCCAGCTGCTGGAAGAACACCCCGACCTGGACGTGCAGCACCTGCGCACCCTGATCCGCAACGCGCGCAAGGAACAGGCCGAGAACAAGCCGCCGAAGGCCTACCGCGAAATCTTCCAGATCCTGAAGGACCTGGCCAAGGCGCCGAAAGCCGCGCCGGCGGAAGACTCGGGCGACGATGAGGACGACGACGATGAGTCTGGACAATAAAGTCGAAGAACTGGTCGTCGGCCTGGTGTCGGTCTCGGACCGCGCCAGCGGCGGCGTCTACGAGGACAAGGGCATTCCCGCGCTGCGCGCGTGGCTGGAATCCGCGCTCGTCACCCCGTTCCGCGTCGAGACGCGCCTGATCCCGGACGACCGCGCCAGTATCGAGCAGACGCTCGTCGAACTGGTCGACACGGTCCGCTGCCACCTCGTGCTGACGACGGGCGGCACGGGCCCCGCGCGGCGCGACGTCACGCCGGAAGCGACCCTCGCCGTGGGCACCAAGGAAATGCCGGGCTTCGGCGAGCAGATGCGCCAGATCAGCCTGCACTTCGTGCCGACCGCGATCCTGTCGCGCCAGACGGCCGTGATCCGCGAAACGGCGGACCACGCCGCGCTGGTCATGAACCTGCCGGGCCAGCCGAAGTCGATCAAGGAAACGCTCGAAGGCCTGAAGGATGCGGACGGCAAGACCGTCGTCGGCGGCATCTTCGCGGCCGTCCCGTATTGCATCGACCTGATCGGCGGCCCTTACGCCGACACGAACCCGGACGTCTGCAAGACCTGGCGTCCCAAGTCGGCGCAACGCCCCGCCGCATCCTGATTAAACATTGACACCGCGCGAGGACACCGCATGAGCGACCTGCTGGAACACATCCAGATCGAGACCAACGACAACCCGGAAATCGCCATCATCTGGATGCACGGCCTGGGCGCGGACGGCAACGACTTCGTGCCGATCGTGCGCGAGCTGGACTTGTCCGGCCTGCCCGGCATCCGCTTCATCTTCCCGCACGCGAAGACGATGCCGGTGACCATCAACAACGGCTACGTGATGCGCGCCTGGTACGACATCACCGGCCTGGACCTCACGCGCCGCGAGGACGAGAACGGCCTGCGCGCGTCGCAGCAGGACGTCGAAGCGTTCATCGAACGCGAGAATGCACGCGGCATTCCCGCGTCGCGCATCGTGCTGGCCGGCTTCTCGCAGGGCTGCGCGATGGCCATCCAGACGGGCCTGCGCCATTCGGAACCGCTGGCCGGCCTGCTGTGCCTGTCCGGCTACGTGCCGCTGTCCGCCCAGCTGGCGACGGAGCGCACCGGCGCCGGCACCTCCACGCCGATCTTCATGGCGCACGGCCGCTACGACAACGTGGTGCCGTTCAACCGCGCCGAGGCGTCGCGCGACCTGCTCGTCTCGCTCGGCTACCGGCTCGAATGGCATGAATACGCGATGCAGCACACGCTGTGCCTGGAAGAAGTCCAGGACATCTCGGCGTGGCTGAAGAAAGTGCTGGGCTGACGATGGCAAAGAAAGAACAGCTCGACGACGAGACGCTGGCGCTCATTCACTGGTGTATCGAGGTCGAACACCACCTCGTCGCCGGCGGCGCCACCCAGAAACAGGCGCAGGAACACATCGAGGAGCAGGTCGAGTGGTTCACCGACATGTTCTACGAAGGCTTGACCCCGGAACAGGCCGCGAAGGAAGCGCTGGCATAAGCCGGGCCGGCATCCCTCACATCCCGCGGAACAGGTGCTGGAAGCGCTGGCTGACGGGCAGCCGCGTCTTGTGGCCGCGCAGGTACACCCACAGGGCCCCATCCTCGGCCCGTGCGGCGCTGGCGATGCGCCGCACGGCCACCATGTAGCCGCGGTGGATCTGCCAGAACGCGGCCGGATCGAGCGACTCGGCCAATTCCTTCAAACTCAGACGGATATGGGCTTCCAGGGCGTCCGTCACGACGCGCGTGTACTTCGCGTCGGCGCAAAAATAAACGACGTCGGCCAGGTCGATGAAATGGATCGTATTGCCGACCGTCGCCTGCAGCCAGGCGGGGGCCGCAGGCAGAGGCCGCAGCCGCGCCACGAGGTGCGTGAGGTCCGGCGGCGGCGACGCCAGGCGCGCACGCACGCGCTCCACCGCGCGCGCGAGGCGTTCCAGCGCGATCGGCTTCACGACGTAATCCACGGCCCCTTCATCGAAGGCGGCCAGCGCATGTTCGCCGTAGGCCGTCACGAACACGACGTGGGTGCGCGCGCCGAACACCCGCGCCACTTCCAGGCCGTCGAGCCCCGGCATGCGGATGTCGAGGAAGGCCACGTCAGGCATCCATTCGCGGCCCAGGCGCAGTGCCTCGATGCCGTCCTGGGCGACGGCGATGTTCGCCTCGGGCCACAGGCGCTCCAGGGCCTCGACGAGTTCCGCCAGCAGCAGCGGTTCATCATCCGCAAGGAGGATGCGAGGCGGGACGCTGGGCGCCGTCATGCCGCCAGCTCCACGCCGGCCACCGCCGGCAACGTCAGCACGGCTTCCGTCAGCCCCGCATCGCCGCGGCGCAGGACGAAGCCGGCGCGCGTGCCGTATAACGCTTGCAGGCGCTGGCGCAGGTTGCGCAGGCCGACGCCGCTGCCCATCGTCGCGTCGCCGACGCCGGCGCCGTCGTCCGCGACGACGATGGTCAACACGTCGGCCTGCCAGGCCGCCGTCACGGCGATCCGCACGGTGCCCGGCTTGGGTTCGACGCCGTGGCGCACGGCGTTCTCGACGAGCGTCATCAGGAGCAGCGGCGGCATCGCCATGGCCGCCAGCGCGGACGGGCAATCGAGCCGGTATTGCAGCCGCTCGCCGAAGCGGATCGCCATCAGCGCCAGGTAGTGTCCGGCCAGTTCGAATTCGCGGCCCAGGGTCGATGCTTCGCTGCGCATGTCGGGCAGCGCGCTGTGCAGGTAGGCGATCAGGTGTTCGAGCATCTCCACGGCGCGCGGTGGCTGGTGGCGCGCCAGGTATCTCGTGTTGGCGAGCGTGTTGTACAGGAAGTGCGGTTCGACCTGGGCCTGCAGCGCCTTCAGTTCCGCCGCCAGCGCCGCGCTGCGCAGGTCCGCCAGCTGCTGCGCACGCGCCCGGGTGCGGGCGAACCACAGCGGCAGCACGAGCACGGCCGCGTTCACGCCGACGACACTGGCCAGCAACTGCGCGTCCGGCAGCGCCTGCACGTCCCACGCCGCGAGCACCCTTTGGTAGGCCGGCAGCACGGCCCACGCGCCGGCGCCGGCCGCGGCCAGCAGCGTGCCGGCGGCGCCGGTCCAGCCGAGCCGCCGGCCAAGCATGCGCGCCGCAAGCAGCAGCAGCGCGCAGGCCGCGAACCCCGGCACGACGATCGCGCCGAACAGGGCGAGCAAGGCGTGGCGCCCCAGCAGCAGCGCGCCGCCCGCGACGAGCGCCAGGCACAGGACACTGAGAAGGCCCTGGCGCCACGAACAGCCGTACAGGCGACGGATGGCGCGGGCGCAGTCGTCGTCGGTCATCGCCGGGTTCACAGGGTCGGCGCGGTCGGGAGGGCGGCGTCGGGCGGCATCCGGTCGGCGGGGACGTCGCGGCCGACGGTCTCGAAGGCGACCGGCTCCATCCAGACTTCGCCGGTCCCCGCGCCGATGGCGCCGAACGAGATCGCCGCCGCGTCGGCCGGGACGTCCAGCACGATGCTGCGCTCCTGCCACGCGGCGGTGCCGGTGACCGGCTTGTCGTGGGTGTTATAGAAGGCCAGGGTCCTGCCGTCCTTGGCATTCACGCTCATCCACAATCCGCCCCACTTGCTCATGTCCTCGGTGCGCAGACGGGCGCGGAAACGCACGCGCTGGCCGAGGTAGCGCTGCGCCTGGACGGATTGGAGCAGCGATGCCCACGCGTCGGGGTCCTTCGTCTTGCTGCGCAAGAACTTGGCGCCCCGCCCTTCCGGCGAGGTGTCCACGCCGGCCGTGAATTTGTCGGGATGGTCGCCGGCGACGTGCCAGCTCGGCGGCAACGGCGCGGGCTGCGCGGCCAGGGCGAGGACGGTGGTGGCGGCCGCCGCGGCGGCGAGGATGTAATGCGGTTTCATCGACGGATCCTTCTGGAGTGGTTGGGGAGCCGTCACTATGCCGGCGGTGGGGGCCATCCGCGGGGCCATGCGACGGACGGCTGCCGCGCCGCGACGGACGCGGCCGGCGGCCGACGAGCTAGTCCGGCAACGGCGCCGCACTCGACGCCGGCACCGCCGTGCGCGCCGTGTTCATCACCATCGCAAGAAACGTGTAGTAGCCGTTCACGCCCATCAGGTCGACGACGCCCTGTTCGCCGAACAGGGCCAGCGCGTCGTCGTAGACGCGGTCCGACACGCGCTTGTGGCGATGCAATTCCATGCAGAAGTCGTACACTACCGCTTCGTCGACGAGCAGCGCGGCCGGCCGCTCGCGCCGGGCGATGGCGGCGATGACGTCCGCCGGCACGCCCACCTGCTGCGCGATGGGCGCGTGGATGGCCCACTCGACCTGCTGGTCCCACTCGCGCGCGGTGACGAGGATCGCCAGCTCGGACAGGCGCACGCCGATGGCGCTGCGGTAGCGCAGGTATTCGCCCAGCCGCTGTGCATACTGCATGAGCTCGGGGCTGCGCAGCAGCGGCACGAACGGGCCGTACAGCGCGCCGCGCGGCCCGTTGATGATGTCCTGGGCCGCGGCGCGCTGGGCGTCGGTCCAGTCTTGCGGCGGAATCGGGCGGAGGCGGTCGGTCATGCGGAAAATATTCGCATGCCTCGAGGCAAAAATCAAAAGAATCCGGACGGTTCCCGCTTATTGTCAAGCGTCGACCTTTTCGGGAGCGTTCATGACTCACATCCTGCATCGCAGCCTGCGCCAGACACCGCCCGTCGCGGTCGGCGGCGCGGGCGTCTACCTGTACGACAGCGAGGGGCGCAGCTATCTCGACGCCAGCGGCGGCGCGGCCGTGTCGTCGCTCGGGCACGGCCATCCGGACGTGATCGCGGCCATGCACCGCCAGATCGACCGCTGCGCCTATGCCCACACCGCGTTCTTCACGACCGAGGTGGCGGAACAACTGGCCGACCGCCTCGTGGCGACCGCGCCGGCCGGGATCGAAGGCGTGTATCTCGTGTCGGGCGGATCGGAAGCGATGGAGACCGCGCTCAAGCTGGCACGCCAGTACTTCGTCGAGGGCGGAGAATCCAAGCGCTCGCTGTTCATCGCGCGCCGCCAGAGCTACCACGGGAATACCCTGGGCGCGCTGGCCGTGGGCGGCAACGAATGGCGCCGCCAGCCGTTCGCGCCCCTCCTGATCGACGTCGAGCGGGTCTCGGCCTGCTACGAATACCGCGGCCGCGCCGACGGCCAGACCGTCGACCAGTACACGGCGATGCTGCTGGACGAACTGGAAGCGGCGATCCTGCAGGCCGGTCCGGAACGCGTGATCGCGTTCTGCGCCGAACCGGTGGTGGGCGCGACGGGCGGCGCGATCCCGCCCACGCCCGGCTACTTCCGCGGCGTGCGCGCGCTGTGCGACAAATACGGCATCCTGTTCATCGCCGACGAAGTGATGTGCGGGATGGGCCGCACCGGCACCATGTACGCCATCGAGCAGGACGGCGTGGCGCCCGACCTGATCGCCGTGGCCAAGGGCCTGGGCGCGGGCTACCAGCCGGTCGGCGCGGTGCTCGTGAACGGCGCCATCGTCGAGCGCCTGCGCGCCGGCAGCGGCGTGTTCCTGCACGGGCATACGTATATCGGGCATCCGGTGGCGGCGGCGGCGGCCCTCGCCGTCCAGCAGGTGATCGAGCGCGACGATCTGCTCACGCAGGTCCGCCTGCGCGGCGCCCAGCTGCGGGCGATGCTGGACGAGGAATTCGAAGACCACCCGCACGTGGGCGATATCCGCGGCCGCGGGCTGTTCCTGGCGCTGGAACTGGTGCGCGAGCGCGCGACGAAGACGCCGTTCGCGCCGGAGCTGAAGCTGCACGCGGCCATCAAGGCGCGCGCGATGGAGAACGGCTTGCTGGTCTATCCGATGGGGGGCACGATCGACGGCCGCCAGGGCGACCATGTGCTGCTGGCGCCGCCGTTCGTCGTCACGCAGGGCGATCTGTGCGAGATCGTGGGGCGCTTGAAGGAAGCAATCGACAGCGCCGTAGGGTGGACATCCCGTGTCCACCAAACACACGCGTAGCGGTAACGCATGGTGGGCACGGAGTGCTCACCCTACATGCTTACGATTTAGGGTAGGCGACCACTTCCTGCTGCTGCTCACCGAGCCCCGCAATCCCGAGCCGCAGCTTGTCGCCCTTCTTGAGGAAGCGCTGCGGGCTGCGCCCCAGGCCCACGCCCGGCGGCGTGCCCGTGCTGATGATGTCGCCCGGCTCCAGGGTCATGAAGCGCGACAGGTAGCTGACGATATGCGCCACCGGGAAAATCATCTTCGACGTGTTCCCGGTCTGCATGCGCTTGCCGTTCAGTTCCAGGTACAGGTCCAGGTCCTGCACGTCGAGGATCTCGTCCTTCGTCACGAGGAACGGGCCGACGGGACCGAACGTGTCGCAGCCCTTGCCCTTGGACCACTGCGAACCGAGTTCGAACTGGTAGGCGCGCTCGGAAACGTCGTTGACGACGCAGTAGCCGGCCACGTATTTCAACGCGTCCTTCTCGTCCACGTACTGCGCGCGCGTGCCGATGACGACGCCCAGCTCCACTTCCCAATCGGTCTTCCTGGAACCTTGCGGCAGCCGGATCGGATCGTCCGGGCCGTTCAGGGACGACGTCGCCTTCATGAACATGGCCGGTTCCTTCGGGATCGGCGCGCCGACTTCGGCCGCATGGTCGGAATAATTCATGCCGATCCCGATGAACTTGCCGACGCCCTTGACCGGCACGCCGAAGCGCGGGTTGCCGCGCACCAGCGGCAGCGTCTTCCAGTCCACCTTGGCGAGCTTGCGCAGCGCCTTGTCCGACAGCACCGACGCATCGACGTCGTCGATCACGCCGGACAGGTCGCGCAGGCGGCCTTCCTCGTCGAACAGGCCGGGCTTTTCCTTACCGGGGCGACCGTAACGAACCAATCTCATATTCTTCCTTCTGGGTGAGCACAACGATGCCGCATTTTACTTGACGGCGCCGAAGGAAGTGGTGGACGTAGCCGACGAGACCGGGCAGTTGCAGCGCCACCAGCACGCCGAACGCGACGCGGTAGGCCATGACCGGGAAGTGGCTGCCGGCGTCGGGATGCCACAGGCCGACGATCAGGCCGAAGCCCGCCTGCACGACGAAGGCGCCGATGAAGATCAGGAGATTCAGGCAGGTGGCCGCGCGCCCCGTCAGCGCGCGCGGCAGGCTCTGGGCCACGATCGCGTATTCGATGCCGGTGATCGTGCCCACGAGCGTGAACAGCACCGACAGCAGCTGCAGGCTGGGACGCCAGCTGCACACGATCGCCACCTGCACGAGGACGAACAGCATGACGCCGACGCCGGCCACGTCCAGCGCCTCGATGCCGCGCCGCCCGGCCCATTCCGTGATCATGCCGACGGCGATGGCGCCGAAGATCACGGACGCCATCCCCATGTACAGCAGGTAGGCGACGGCGGCGTCGGGGAAGCGGGCCACGTCGGACAGCCAGCGCCCGATCCACAGCCCCTGGATGCCGAAGAAGATCGCATGCGGCACGAGCACCAGCGAGATCGTCGTGCGGAACGCGGGCGCGCGGTACACGTCCAGCACCGAACGCACGGTCGGCAGCGCGCCGCCGGGCGCCTTCGTCCTGGGCGTGACGAGCCAGATCAGCAAGCCGCAGCCGCCCGTCAACGCGGCCAGCAACAGGAACAGCCCACGCCAGTCCATGTGCTGCAGCAGCATGCGCACCGGCATGGTGCTCGAGGCCGCGCCCAGGCCGCCCACGGCGATCAGATAGCCCTGCACGGACGGCAGGCGCTTGGGCGAGATCCACGTGGAGATCGCCTTCACGGCCGACATGAAGCAGCCGCCCAGGCCGCAACCGATGACGGCGCGCGCCAGCACCAGCTGGCCGAACGACCGGCCGGTGGCGAACAGCAGCGTGCCCAGCGCCGCGAACATCAGCAGGACCACCTGCACCTTGCGCGGGCCGTAGCGGTCGAGCGCGATCCCGACCGGCAGCTGGACGAGGGCGAACGCGAAGAAGAATGCGCTGGTGAGCAGGCCGAGCTGGCCCGGCGTCAGCGCGAGGGCGCCGACCAGATGCGGCGCCAGCACGGCGTTCACGTTGCGCAGCAGCGAGGACAGGTAATGCCCCAGCGCGAACGGCAGGAACACGTAGAAAAACACTGCCACGCCGGAAAGGCGCGCCTGGCTCTGGTCGGTTTCCATGCACGCCTCCTGCGGGTCAGGCCGCGTCGGGTTGGCTGTCGCTGGCGCGCTGGTCGTGGGTGCGCGCCGGCTGGATCGGGATCACGCGGCCCGCCGCGGCAAAGGCCTCGTGGTCGTCCTCCCCGCCCTCGAAGAAGAATTTCTTGCGGCCGAACGCGGGTTTCAGGTGATCGAGCCAGGTGGCGTCGGGATCGTATTTCGCGAAGAACGGCCGGCGCACCCAGTCCGGATTGCGCGCCTGCAGGAACTGCAGCGCGAACAGCTTCTCGCCGTTGATCGTGACCACGCCGTCGATCACGACCTTGCCCGGGAACGCGCTCATCGACGGCCCGCGCACGGTGCGCGACAGGCCCGACACCATGCTGTACGCGGCCTGGAAGATCTCGTGTGCGCGGGCCAGCGGCAGCGCGAAATAATCGCGCGGGCCCGTGTCGCGCTCGACGAACATGTAGTACGGGATCGCGCCCAGGCGCACGCCCGTCGTCCACAACTCGGCCCAGCTGTTCGGGTCTTCGTTGATGTGGCGGATCAGCGGCCCCTGCATGCGCAAGGTGGCGCCGGTGCCGACGATGCGCTTGACGGCCTGCTGGGCCACCGGCTGGCGCAGCTCGACGGCGTGGTTGTAATGCCCCATCAGCGCGAGGTTCTTGCCCGCCTTGACGACTTTTTCGAACAGGCGCATCAGGTCGTCGCTGTCCTTGTCCGACACGTAGCGCTGCGGCCAGTACGCGACCGACTTGGTGCCGATGCGGATGTTCTGGATGTGCGCCAGTTCCGGCGCCAGCAGCGGTTCGATGAACTCGGTGAGCGAACGCGTATTCATGATCATCGGATCGCCGCCGGTGATCAGGACGTCGGTCACGTCCGGATGCGTGGCCAGGTAGGACACGAGCTCCGTGCATTCGCGCGCGTCGAACTTCATCTCTTCCATGCCGACGAACTGCGGCCAGCGGAAACAGAACGTGCAGTAGGCATGGCAGGTCTGGCCCGCGCTGGGGAAGAACAGCACGGTTTCCTTGTACTTGTGCTGCAGGCCCTTGACCGGCGCGTCGTTCACGCGCGGCACGTTGTGCGTCATCTGGCCGGCCGGATGCGGATTCATGCGCATGCGGATGTCGTGCACGAGCTTCGCGGTCGCGGCCTCGTCCTTTTTGTACAGCACCAGGTCGCGCAGCTGCTCGTATTCGCGCGCGGGCAGCATGTCGCGATGGGGGAAGGTCAGGCGATAAATCGGATCGTCAGGAATGTTGTTCCAATCAATCAGTTGATCCAGGACATATTCGTTCACGCGGAACGGCAGGACATGGGAGACCACCTGCACCGCTTCCTGCAGGTCGGGGCTCATCCATTGCCATTGGCGGGCACTCTGGATCGACTGGCGGGTATAAGGCTTGAACTTGGCGGGCGTCGCGGCTGAGGTCACGGGAGTTCTCCTGAGGGAAGTGGTTAGTGACAGCAAAAGGTGACACATGGAAATAATTGCCGACAGGAACCGATAGTAGGCGGCCGCCATTGTCATCAAGTTGCCGCGAGTCAAGTTGAAGTGCCGTTTATCACGCATTTCCACATCCCCTGCGAAAAATCAGGGCCGCGCTCGCGGACCGACATCGGAGATCGCTTGCGTTAGCACAACAGTACGGCTGAGGCTGGGGCGTAGAGTACGAAATGCAAATAGGCAACATTTAGACCTATCACTTTTCCCCCGAAAGGACATCCTATGAAACTGACTGCAACCGTCGTCGCCGCCGCACTGACCGTGTCCTGCGCCGGCGCGCTGGCCGCCGAACCGACCGAGAAAGACGCCATCGCCATGGCCGAGCGCGGCGCGGCGATGATCAAGACGAAAGGCCGGGAAGAAGTCATGAAGCGCATCACGGCCAAGGATCCGGAATTCGTCCAGGGTGCGCTGTATATCGACATGCGCGACGTCAAGACCGGCATCGTGCTGGCCCATCCGTACAACCAGTCGATCGTCGGCAAGGACCTGACCGACGTCCCGGATGCCAACGGCAAGAAGTACCGCCGCGAGATCATCGAACTGGCCGCCGCCAAGGGCAAGGGCTGGGTCGACTACCAGTACAAGAATCCGACCAACGGCAAGATCGAACCGAAGACGACGTACATCCTGCTCGTCGACGGCGTCGTGCTGGAGGCCGGGCTGTACAAGAAAAAATAGGTCGCCTCCGACCTGCCCGCGGGCGGCATGCCCGTATCACTCGAACGCGGGCGGCTCGCTTCCCGCGTTCGTCCCGTCGAGCGGAGCGCAACATGCTGAAAAAACTGAGGATCGGTCCCAAGCTGCTGCTGGCGCCCGGCATGGTGCTGGTGCTGCTGTTGATGCTGTCCGGCGCCGCCTGGTACGGGATGGTGCGCCAGAACGCGTCGCTGGAAAACATCGTGCAGGTCCGCGCCGCGCGCCTGAAAAGCGTGGCCGACGTGGCGGGCGACGCCAAGTATGTCCACGCCAACGCCTACCAGCTGCTGGCCTGGATCAACGGCAGCTTCGCCAAGAGCCGGCTCGACGCGCTGATCGCCGACATCGGCAAGCGGCAAGCGGCCGTGCAGTCGCAATTGCAGGCGTTGGCGCGCACGACCGACGGCGCCGAACGCAAGCCGGTCGAAGCGTCGCTGGCGGCACTGGCGGCCTACCGCAAGGCCGTGCAGGACACGATCGAGATGGCGCAGGTCGACCAGTCGATCGCCACCAACTCGATGCAGACGGCGGAAAAGCAGTTCATGGTGCTGAACCAGCAACTGGCCCAGCTGGCGACGCTGGAAAAGACACTCAGCGAACAGGCCTACGCCGCCGCGCGCGCCGAGTTCCACAGCCTGGGCACGTGGATGGCGGTGCTGGTGCTGCTGTCGATCGCCGTCTCGATGGCCGTGACGATGGTCGTGCGCCGCGCCATGTTGCGCGACATCGGCGCCATCTCGTCCGTCATGGGCGAGCTGGCCGAAGGCCGCCTGTGCGCCAGCGCCCACAACGACGGCCGCGACGAGATCGCCGACATGGCGCGCGCCCTCGACCAGACCATCTCGAACCTGAACACCACGCTGCGCAGCGTGCTCGATTCGGTGCGCTCGATCGACACGGCGTCGCAGGAAATCGCCACCGGCAACCTGGACCTGTCGACCCGCACCGAGCTGCAGGCCGGCTCGCTGCAGCAGACGGCGAGCGCGATGGAGACGCTGACCCAGGCCGTCAAGGGCAATGCCGACAACGCCCGCCTGGCGACGGAGCTCGCGGCCGAGGCGGCCCGGCTGGCGTCCGGCGGCGGCCAGGCCGTCGACCGCGCCGTGGCCACGATGGAATCGATCCGCGCCAGCTCGCGCAAGATCGTCGAGATCACCGGCGTCATCGACGGCATCTCGTTCCAGACCAACCTGCTGGCGCTGAACGCCGCGGTGGAAGCGGCGCGCGCCGGCGAACAGGGACGCGGCTTCGCCGTCGTCGCCAGCGAAGTGCGCACGCTGGCCCAGCGCTCCGCGTCGGCCGCCAAGGAAATCAAGGCGCTCATCGCCGATTCCGTGGCAATCATCGACAACGGCAGCGCGTCCGTCAACGAGGCCGGATCCAGCATGGGCAGCGTGGTCGCGTCCGTGCGGCAGGTGAACGACATCATCAACCGCATCAGCGCGGCCAGCACCGAGCAGGCGGACGGCATCGCGGAGGTCAATCGCGCGGTCGGGCAGATGGACGACATGACGCAGCAGAACGCCGCCCTCGTCGAACAGGCCGCGGCGGCGGCGGCCAGCCTGCACGAGCAGACCGTCAACCTGGCGCGCGCGGTGGCCATCTTCCGCATCGAGGATAGCCAGGACGAGGCGGCGGACGCCATCGACCGGCGCGCGCCGGACAGCCCGATGCGCGGCCGCCCCGCGCTCGCGCACCAGCCGGTCCGGGACGAGGAAGACACGCCCCGGCCGCGCCGGGCCGCCAACGGCTGACGCGTTTCAGCGGAACGGCTTGCTGACCCAGCGCGAGCCGGCCAGGCCGAAGCGCCAGGGCACGTCGACGGCCTTGGAAATCCCGATGCGCGGTCCGCTGACCACGTCGATCCCGTCCGGCGCCGGCGCCAGCGCGAACGGCGCCGCGGCGAGCGATTGCCCGTTCAGGGCGCGCGTCACCCCGAGCGCCTGGCACAGCTTGCCGGGCCCGGAACACAGCAGCCAGTGGTCGCGCGTGCCGCGCCGCTCGCACATCGTGTCGAGCCCCGTCATGGGTTCGAGCGCGCGGATCAGGACCCCGGCGCCGTGCCCCTCTTCCCGGCAGACGAAGTTGAGGCACCAGTGGATGCCGTAGGAGCGGTAGACATAGGCGTGGGCCGGCGGTCCGAACATCGCGACGTTGCGGTCGGTCGGGCCGGAATAGCTGTGCGATGCGGGATCTTCGCCGTCATACGCTTCCGTCTCGACGATGCGCCCGCCGACCCCGTCGACGAGCACCGTGACACCGATCAGCTGGCGCGCCACCACGTGCGAAGGCGCGCAAAAATCGATACCGGCAAGAATGGTTGAAGACATGGAGCAATTCTATATTGTTAAGATTTGACAGGTCGCACTGTCGGTTTCGCTACACAAAAGCAATACTTTGCTGCAACTTCAACGACACTGGTTTATAGTGATAAACTTCGCATGGATTGCCATGCAGCATCATCCGTTTCCAGTCATGAGTACAGCAGCTGCCCTGGCGCGTTCGAGCGCCGTCGCCGAAGATCCCGTCGATGCCCTCATCAAGTCGATCCGGATCCCGCCCCGCCCCAGCCTGCTCGCGGACCTGCAGCGGGAGCTGGCGTCGTCCGATCCGAGCCCGGCCGAGATCGCACGCATCGTCGCCAGCGACGTCGGCATGTCGGGCGCGCTGCTGAAACTCGCCAATTCGTCCATCTTCGGCGGCCGCCGCAAGGCCAAGTCGATCGAGCAGGCGATCCTGTTCCTGGGCATCAACCAGGTCGCGGCCCTGATGACGGGGCTGCTGGCACGCCAGGCGATTCCGGCGAACAGCGCCGCGCTGGCCAACTTCTGGGAAATGTCGAGCCGGCGCGCCGAAGCGATGGTCTTCCTGTCGCGCCGCCTGCGCATCGGCGAGGCCGACGTGGCGCACACCTTCGGCCTGTTCTGCGACACGGGCGTGCCGCTGCTGATGGACCGCTTCGCCGACTACGAAACCACCTACGCGTCTGCCTCGCTGGAAACGGAACGTCCGTTCACTGCGCTGGAAGACGAGCGCCACAGCACGAGCCACACGGCCATCGGCACCCTGCTGGCGCGCAACTGGGGGCTGTCGGAAGACGTGGCCTGGTCCATCCTCCACCATCACGATTACGCGGTCCTGGACGACGCCGACTCGACGCCGACGGTGCGCTCGCTCGTGGCCCTGTCGCTGCTGGCCGAAAGCGCGATCCGCAAATACCAGGGCGACGCCGAATCGCTCGAATGGAACAAGGGCGGCGCGCGGGCGACGGCCTATCTCGGCCTCTCGGACGAGGAAACGGCCGAGCTGCTCGACGAACTGCACGAGGCCTTCCACGCCGACCGGTAGCGGGTCCGAGAGCGTGTCTTTACTTCCGCCCGGGACCGGCAGATACTTCGATTCATAAGACCGATAATCGACGAATCGCCGGCCGAGGAGGAGATATGAAACGCCTGGCGTCCCTATTGATCGTAATACCCCTGCTGCTGGCCGGCTGCGCCGGCATCGCACCGCAGCATCCCGCCCCGCCGCCGCTGTTCGCCGACGCCTCCTTCAAGCCGCCGTCCGAGCCCATCGGCGCGCAAAACCTGTTCACGCTGAGCCCCGCCATGCGGGCCTACATCCACAGTCCCGCGTTCGAAGCGCATTTGCGCAACAAGGGCCTGGAGCGCGGCCTGATCGACGCGCTGTACAGCAAGACGGACCTGAGGCTCGAATACGATTCCAGCCGCACCCGCACGGCCGCGGAAACCTATGCGGCGCGCGCCGGCAACTGCCTGTCGCTCGTCGTCATGACGGCCGCCTTCGCGCGCGAACTGGGCATGACGGTGCACTTCCGCAGCGTCATGGCGGACGAAACGTGGAGCCGCGACGGCGGCATCTATCTCGTCGCTTCCCACGTCAACATCGCCCTCGGCCACCGCCGGGCCAGCAGCCTGCTGTACGACGAAACGTCCGAGCACGAACTGGTCGTCGACTTCCTGCCGCCGCCGGACGCGAGCCGCCTGCGCAGCCGCCAGCTGGAAGAAGAAGACATCGTCGCGCTCTACCTCAACAACCGCGCCGCCGAATCCCTCGTGCAGGGCAAGATCGACGACGCCTACTGGTGGGCGCGCGCCGCGGTGGCGACCAATCCGCCGAACGCGATCGCCTACAACACGCTGGGCGTGATCTACCAGCGCCACGGCGACCTGGTCATGGCCGAGCGGGCGCTGCGCACCGCGCTCGAACGCGAACCGGAAAGCATCGTCGTGATGCAGAACCTGGGCCCATTACTGGCGGCGACGGGCCGCAAAGCCGAAGCGGCCGAGATGGCGCGGCGCGTGGCCAGCGTCGAACCGGTGCCGCCGTTCCAGTACTTCGACAAGGGCATGGTCGCGCTCAAGCAGGGCGATAACGACACCGCGCGCAAGCTGTTCGAGCGCGAGGTCAAGCGCGCGCCCTACTACGACGAATTCCACTTCTGGCTGGCGGTGGCGCTGCTGCGCCTGGGCGAGGCGAAGGCCGCGCGCGACCAGCTCGCGCAGGCGATCGACACCAGCACGAAGTCCGACACGCGCCAGCTGTACTCAGCCAAGCTGGCGCACCTGCGGCGCCAGAGCGCGAACAGCGTGCAGTTGTACTGAAGCCGCGCCAATCAACGGCGGCGCTGGCGCGCGGCCGACGGCGCGGGCATGCCGCGGGTTTCGAGGTGGCGGAACACGATGCGGCCCTTGTTCAAGTCATACGGCGACATCTCCAGCGTGACGCGGTCGCCGGCGATGATGCGGATGTGGTTCTTCTTCATCCTGCCCGACGTGTAGGCGACCAGCTGGTGGCCGTTCTCGAGGTCCACCCGGAAACGCAATTCCGGCAACACTTCCGTGACCTTGCCATTCATTTCGATCAGCTCTTCTTTCATGATTTTCCTTTCGATATAGTCCCGTCCCTTCCGATGGCACGCGCTCTTGACGACGAAAACGCCATCGCAGCGTCATCCTCGGGACGCTGGTCACGCATTGCCTGCTGGGGTAGGAAAAGGCGGCGCCGGCTTGGATCGTGGCGCCTTGGGGGATGGGAGCGATATGGGGACGTTGCTGCGAAAAAAAAGGGGGAAACATAACGCTGCGGTCGCATCTGGAGTACAATCCACATCGAAAACCAACATCCCTCATGCGCATCGAACCCACCATGAAACTTATACATTCCTCACCCTCAGAGAAGGTTGCGAGCAAGAAAGCGACCAACATCAGCCTGGCCATGGATGTCTACTTGGATGCCAAAAACTTTGGCATCAATATTTCCCAGCTCTGCGAACAGACGCTGCGCGAAGAAATCCAGAAACGCAAGGAGCAGCAGTGGAATGAGCAACATGCCGGCTTCCTTGCCGCCTACAACGACCAGGTCGAGGCCGAAGGCGTGGCATTGCAGGAATGGCGTGCGTTCTGATGGCACGTTTCGACATCTACGAGAATCCGGGCAAGAACAAGGCGAATATCCCTTATCTGATCGAGGTGCAGAGCAACGTGATCAGTGGGCTTGCGACGAGAGTCGTCATACCGCTGCGCCATCTGGCCGGCTTTTCGAACCTGACCGTACCGTCGGACCTTTTTCCGCTCATCGCCATCGATGGGAAAGACTATCTTCTCGATACGCCACAGCTGGGTGCCATTCCATCGGGTGAACTCAAGGTCAAAATCGGTTCCGCACAAGACTATCGGTTCGAAATCCAGGGTGCGCTGGACAGATTGTTCGGGTCCTATTAATCGCTGCTCCGAACTGTTCGGCGAGCTTGCCCGACGCCTGCCATCGCGTGCGTAGCGATCTCGTGTGCTTCGATACACTGACTTGCCCATCCGGGAACCTTTCACTTGCCCAGGAGCCAGTCAACATGACCATTCGCACCCTGCTCTCTTCCGCCCTGATCGGCGCCGTCGCCAGCGCCCGATCGATGACACCCATGGCTTCCATCGCGGCGGCACGCCTCGCCCACCGTCGCACGACGGGAGAGCTGATCCTCCTGGATCGGCCGCTGTTCAAGTTCGGTGCGCTGGCGCTGGGCGCTGGGGAACTACTCGGCGACAAGATGAAATCAGCCCCCGACCGCACCGTCTTCCTGGGACTGCTGGCGCGCGTGATGAGCGCGGGGATCGCCGGCGCCGCGTTGGCGCCGCGGGGCCGCGAAGGGGCCGGCGCCGCGGTCGCGGTCGCAACCGCCGTGCCGCTCGCCTATGGCACCCTTGCCGTCCGCAAGCAGGCCATGGCCCGCATCGGCCAGACCCGTAGCGGCCTGATCGAAGATGCGTTAATCGTCGCCGCCGGTGCCGCGGTGGTGGCGCTGGCGACGAGACCGGCGCGCATCTAGCGGGAACACGGCCGATGCAGTGCCACCTCGGCGCCTCGTCTGCAGGGCTTCATGGCTGCGCGCGCAACCATGCGCAAAGAATGTTGCTACGACTCCATAGCTTGGATTATTTCCCAATATCCATGCTAAGCTTGCATTCAAAAAAGATCGGTCCAATGGACAATCGATAGTCACGCCGCAACGAACGCGGCACCGACACGTAGCCGAGGCATGGCGTGCGGGAGGGGAAATCAATGGGCCTGATGGATTCCATCATGCCGGGAAGCGTCGTGCGGCGCCGGCTCATGCTGGCTGTTGCGCTGCTCGTGTGTGCGTTGCATGCCGAAGCCAAGACCCTGCGGGTCGTTACCGACAACAACTATCCCCCTTTTCTGTTCCTGGACAAGAACGGGCGCCCCGAGGGTTATGTCGTCGACCTCTGGCACCTGTGGGAACAAAAGACGGGAGTCCATGTCGACCTCCAGCCCATGCAGTGGAGTAACGCGCTGCAGAAAATGCACGACGGCCAGGCCGACGTGATCGACATGATTTTCCGCACGCCGGGGCGCGAATCCACCTACGATTTCTCCAAGCCGTACGACGTGCAGACGGTCGGCATCTATGTCGATACGTCGATTTCCGGCATCCACGACGTCCAGTCGATGAACGGTTTCGTGGTCGGCGTACAGCGTGGCGATGCCTGTGCCGAACAGTTGGCCATGCACGGCATCACGAACCAGGCCGCCTACCCGAGCTACGCCGGCATCCTGAACGCAGTCCGTGCCGGCGACATCAAGATCTTTTGCATGGACGACAGTCCGGCGAACTACTATCTCTATCTCTACCGCGACCAGAAACAGTTCGCCAAGGCCTTCACTTTGTATTTGGGGGAGTTTCGCTGGGCCGTCGCCAAGGGCGACAAGGCGACGTTCGATCTCGTCGAACAAGGCATGGCCCGCATCACGCCGGCCGAGCGCCAGGCGCTGCGGCGCAAGTGGTTCAACCAGCCGATCCAGTTCCGGCCCTACCTGCGCATCCTCGCGTTCGTCATCCTCGGCGCGCTGGCGGCGCTGGCCGCCACCCTGACGTGGATCCGGTCCCTGCGCCGCGCCGTCCATGCGCGCACCGCCGAGATCGAGCACAAGAACGCGCAACTGGAGCAGGCCACCCGCGCGCTCATGGTCGAGCAGGCCCAACTCCGCACGCTCGTCGAAAACAGCCCGGATGCCATGGTGCTGAAAGACAGGAACAACGTGTATGTCCACTGCAATGCCGGCGCCCAGGCCCTGCTCGGCAGGCCGGACGACAGCATCATCGGGCGCACCGACGACGATCTGTTCGTGGACAAGGCATTCGTCACGTTCATCAAGGAAAGCGACGGGGAAGTCCTGCGCACGGGCCAGACGCACAGGTACGAGGAAACGTTCGCCGCGCCGGATGGCGCCCCGCGCGACCTGGAAGTGATCAAGGTGCCGGTCCGCGCGGACGACGGCGAGATCGCGGGTGTCCTTGCCGTCGCGCGCGACATCACCGAGCGCCGCCGCGCCGAACGCGAACTGCGCATCGCCTCGGTCGCCTTCGAAAGCCAGGACGGCATGCTGATCACCGACGCCCAGGGCAACATCGAACGCGTGAACGCCGCATTCACCCGCATCAGCGGCTACGCCGCTCTCGACACCATCGGCCAGAATCCGCGGCTCCTGCGCTCCGGCCTGCACGAGAACGATTTTTACCGGGCCATGTGGTCGACGCTGACGACGGCCGGATACTGGACCGGCGAGGTGATCAACCGGCGCCGCGACGGCAGCCTGTACACGGCACGGCTCTCGATCACGGCGGTCCCGGACGCGCAGGGCCGGACGATCCACTATGTCGGCAACCTGCAGGACATCACGGCGCAAAAACAGGCCTATGCCCTTGCCGAGCACCTGAGGATGTTCGATCACCTGACCGACCTGCCGAACCGCGTCCTGCTCGCGGACCGCATGGCCCGTGCCATGGCCGGTGCCGGCGTCGCCCAGGAGTTCGGCGCCGTCATGATGGTGAACCTCGACCACTTCCAGAAGCTGAACGACTCCCTTGGCCATGCCGTGGGCGACCAGTTGCTCGTGGAAGTGGCGCGGCGCATCCATTCGATCAAGCGCGAGGACGACACGCTGGGCCGGTTCAGCGCCGACAGCTTCGTGCTGCTGGCCGAACGCCTGGGCACGGACCGGAACACGGCGGCGGCCCGCGCGCTCCTCACCGCCGACGCCATCAGGGAGGCGATCGCCGAGCCGATGGCGCTCGACGGCCACAGGCTGGCCTGCACCGGCTCGCTCGGCGTCACGCTGTTCCGCGACGGCGCGAACGGTCCCGATGCCTTGCTGTGCCAGGCCGAGCTGGCCATGTACAAGAGCAAGCAAAGCGGACGCAATACGGTGCGTCTGTTCCAGGACGAGATGCAGTCCGAGCTCGACGACCGCAACTGGCTCGAGAAAGCGCTGCGCGACGCCCTGCGCGACGACGCGCTGACGCTGCACTACCAGGTCCAGGTCGATGCCCGCGAGCGTCCGATCGGCGCCGAGGCGCTGCTGCGCTGGACGCACCCCGAGCGCGGCGCCCTCCCGCCCGCGGCGTTCATTCCGCTGGCCGAGGAGACCGGATTGATCGAACCGATCGGGCGCTGGGTGCTGGCCACGGCCTGCCGCCAACTCGCCGCATGGGCGTCCCACGACACCCTGCGCGGCCTGACGCTCGCCGTGAACATCAGCGCGCGCCAATTCGAGTCCGCCGACTTCGTCGACGACGTCCTGGCCGAAGTCAGGCGCACGGGAGCGCCCGTGGACAAGCTGAAGCTCGAGGTCACGGAAAGCCTGGCGTTCGGCGACCTCGAAGCGTCGATCCGCAAGCTGCAGGTCCTCAGGGCCAACGGCTTCGGCATCTCGCTCGACGACTTCGGCACCGGCAATTCCTCGCTCAACTATCTGACGAAGCTGCCGCTCACGCAGCTCAAGATCGACAAGTCGTTCGTCGACGAATTGCCCGCCAGCCACCGTGACGCGATGGTGGCGCAGACGATCATCGCGATGGGACGGGGCCTGGGCCTGGACGTGATCGCCGAAGGCGTGGAGACGGCCGCGCAACGCGATTTCCTCATCACGCAAGGATGCCATTCGTTCCAGGGCTACCTGTTCGGCCGGCCGCTGCCGGTGCGCGAATTCGAGGAGAAAGTGAAGGCCGCACTGGTTGCGGTCGAGGCATAGCACCAATCCGCCCATCCGTACCCATTTATCCACCAAAAGAAGAGACGAGAAGACAATGCGATTCCTGATTCCCCTCCTGCTCGCTGTCGTTTCCCAGGGGGCCAGCGCCAGCCCGCCCAGCGTGACCCTGCACACGGACTTTACGGGGCGCACCAATTGCCTCGACATCGTCAATGCAGGCGACCATGACCAGCTGCGCATGGCCCGTTGCGGTCGTTACTCCGGCCAGATGTGGGAGCTTGCGCCGGACGAAGGGAACAGCTTCGTGCGCCTGCGGACGCGCTTTACGGGCGCGGACATGTGCCTGGACGTCGTCAACGACGGCACCAACGACCAGGTGCACATGGCGTCCTGCGCCAACGTGACGGGCCAGCTGTGGCACATGGATCAGACGGGCCCCGGCCCGGGCCTGCGTTTGTGGAACCAGTTCACGGGCCCGGGGAAATGCCTGGACATCGTCAATGATGGCAGCGGACGCGTGCAGCTTGCGGCATGCGGCAATTACTCCGGCCAATATTGGAGCAAGCGCACCGGCGCGCGTGGTTGAGCGCCGTTATGCCACGAGTTGCTGCCACACCGCCAATTTCTGCTCGAACGTCAGCGCCACGTGCGCCGGCGACGATGACGGCAGCACGACGGTCCGATATCCCTGCGCCGCGAACTGCGGCGCGAACTTGCCCGACGTCTGCCCGTTGAACCCAACCGTCTCGAGTTCGGGACACAAGCGGTGCAGGCGCTCGAAGTCATTGGCCGCCGGATTGCGGATCGCGGAATCGAGACTGCCTTCGCGCTCGCACGCGACCAGCACGTCCCACAGGCCGAAGCGGTGTGCCAGCAACAGCGGGAGCCGCTCCACGTACGGCAGCGAGTACAGGTTCTCGCCGATCAATACGCCGACCAGCTTCCAGAACTGATTGATGTTATGGTCAATTTGACACTGTAGCGATGTGTCTGTACCTATTGGAACTGCTTCTCTTCGTAGAAAATTGCGTCGAGCATCGCCGCTCGAGCGTGCCAACCGGCTTTGATATTGAAAAAGTCGCAGGTTGACTTCGACCAAATGCTACCGATCATCTCTGCGTAAAAATGCCCCTTTGGCCACCGACGACTCCAGGGAAGCAACACCATGAACGAGCGAGTGCCACTGCGTGGCTGGATCGAGCGCGACAGTATCGAGCGTCCCCCCTGCCGCTGGCACGCCACAACAGGTGGCTAAGGCCCTCTCCGCCCACGGGAAGCCAACGTCAGCAATTTTTGCCCAGCGTGGTATCTCGGCCACCGTGGCGCTGAAAGTGCTCACCAAGCGGAACCGCAGCAGGGCAGAACGTCGCCGGCAGATAAGCCCCGCCAAATAGCTTTTCCAATTCATCCCAACTGGAGAAAATAAAATGGCAATCGACGTGCACCTGCAAATCGACGGCATCAAGGGCGAGTCCCAGGACGACCAGCATAAGGACTGGATCGAGGTGACGGGTGTCCACTGGGGTATTCATCAACCCCGCAGCGCCACGGCTTCGACTGGAGGCGGCCACACCGCGGAACGTGTGGAGATGTCCGACATCGCCTTCTCCAAGCTGGCCGACTTGTCCAGCCCGATTCTCGCCCAGACCTGCGCGATGGGCAAAACAATTCCGAAAGCCAAACTTGAGTTTATTCGTGCTGACGGCAATGGCGTGCGCGTGAAGTACTTCGAGGTCGAGATGGAGAACGTCCTGATCGGGATGGTCAAGCCGCACCTGGGCGGGGACGAGTCTTACCTCACCGAGAACGTCAACCTGAAGTATTCAAAGATCAAATGGAAGTACACCCAACAGAAAATTGGCGGGGGCAGCGGTGGAAATACTGCTGGCGGCTGGGACTTGGCGGCCAATAAGATCGCGTGAGGTGCCGCGATGCCTGTCGATCTTGATAAATTCGCGAAGCACCTTTACGACAACGCCCTGCCTAAATACGGACGAAGAAAGTGCGCCGAGTATGTACGAAAGGCACTGCAGGCGGGAGGGGCAAAAATCCTGCCGCCCTACCCGCCAAGAGGCAGGGACTTTGGCCCGACGCTGGAAATGCTGGGCTTCCACAAAATCAGCGTCACCGACCCTGCTCACTTTCATTTCATGAAGGGCGATGTGATGGTCATGGAACCTCACAAGGGCAGCACGGCGGGACACGTGGCAGGATATGACGGAAAGAATTGGATTTCCGACTTCGTCCAGAACGATTTTTGGGCTGGGCCAGACTATCGCAGGGAGAAACCACACTATGCCGTCTACCGCTATTAAGCGCGCAGTCCTGGCGGCCGTCGTCATGCTTGCGTGTACTGTCGCATCGGCCGACGACAAGCCCCCACGATACGTGATCGAGCCAGCCCTCGGCCTGCGATTGGATGCTGGCGTTAAGTTGGATCCGCTGCCCGAAGACGTAAGCATTCTGTGCTCGCACGATTCCGAAAAGTGGATTTATCACGAATGGGTTTTTGCCCGTGCGAACGACGCTGCAACGACTTATTATGTGGCTTCTGGATATGCGAAGCGTCGCAACCCAAAGTCAGGTCAGTCTCTATACGAACCGATCGTACGCGGCGGCCTGTATGCCGTGACAGGAAATAAGTGCGTGGACGACCCAGCAGACGAGTCGTTTGAGGCGCGAGACTTCGACCAAACACCCCTTCCGATCTTGCAGCAGCTCGCCCGTGATCTTGCGACACGGCTCGTTCGAGCGGTGGGTGGCCCGGATAAACTGCGGGCTGAAATCAAGAGTCAACGCATCGACTTCGACAAGCTTTCGCCGGAGCTGCAGGAGGCGTTCAAACCGTACTTTGGGCAGGACGCTACATCAAGCCGAAGATAGACGGTGGCATCAAAACAAAATCGATTGTCCGTCGCCCGCGCTTACCGGTTCCGGGTCCTCGACCAATCGCCGCCACACCGCCAGCTTCTGCTCGAACGTCAGCGCCATATGCGCCGGCGAACTCGACGGCAGCACCACGGTACGATAACCATGCTGCGCAAACTGCGGCGCGAACTTGCCCGACGTCTGACCGTTGAAGCCGACGGTTTCCAATTCCGGACACAGCCGATGCAGCCGCTCGAAATCATTCGCCGCGGGCTTGCGGATGCTTGAGTCGAGACTGCCTTCGCGCTCGCACGCGGCCAGCACGTCCCACAAACCGAAGCGGTGCGCCAGCAAGCGTGGAAGCCGTTCCGCGTAAGGCAGCGCGTACAGATCCTCGCCGATCAATGCGCCGACCAGCTTCCAGAACTGGTTCCGCGGATTTATGAGCGATGAAAAGTGTTCAGCTCCTCTTGTTCCCTCCTCTGCAACTTTTCTTTCTTTCTCGACCGGAAGGGGTGCACTGTCCCACCTTAGTGTCATTCCTTTGACAGTCGTCATAGATTGATATCATCAACATGAACCTTTGTTCACCAAGTCACTCGGAGCGTATATACAGAGCGCCTCCTGCTATCGGACGCGTTCATCTGCGTTGCTGGGAGCGTCGGGGGCAAAATGATCACTCTGTGGAAGGCTGATGAACTACCGAAAGAAGATCTGCTCTCTAAATTCGCCTTGCCTGAAGGCTTTCCGTTCGTAGTGGTGGAAAGCGACAAGAGCATCGAGATCCAAGAGCATGTTCTGCTGTATCTCCATGATAAATTCGTCAAGGGCAAAGGGCGCCGGCGCTGGAAAGAAAAATACAAAAATACATCTGAGGCGTACGCCTATGACCTGCGTGATTGGTTCGCTTTCCTTGAGGTCTGTGAAAACGAAAGTATCGAGAGCGGTAAGGTAGGTAAAGCGTGGGACGCCGCCACAGAAGACGACTACATTGACTACGCAGACGCGCTTCAGGACGCGGTGAGTCCTCGTACCAGGCGCCCCTTGGCTGATGCCACGATCCGCCGCCGCCAAAGCACCGTTGGGAATTTCTATAAAGACGCCCAAACGCGGGGCTGGTATGTCGGCTCGTTCTTGAAAACCCAAATCAAAAAAGGACGCACCAGACCAGCCGACAGGGACGCCATGGTGCACTTGCGTGCTGGCCGCGAAACCACGCGCGAGGTTTTCCCTTATGCGGAAGAAATTGGCGAGACCGGAGTCGTCCATCCCCTTAGTAGCGCGGAATGGCGCGCAATTCAGCGCGAACTGGGGCCGCTGCCAAGCGAGCGGGAAGAAAACCTTGGCCCGTCCCGCGACCGGCTTGCCTGCGAATTCTCGTTGACTACCGGCTTGCGGGTCGATGAAGTGGCCAACCTCACGGTGCATCAGATCCTCAAGCTCGATGCGGATTACACGCTCTCCAGTGAGGAGGACAGGGAGAATGGCTACCTCAAGTTGTATATCACCAAGACAAAAAGACTCAAGCCTCGCAACGTCTTGGTGCCGTGCTACCTCATTCCAGAGTTGGTCCGCTACATTGACGGAGAACGCGCTGCGGCTGTTTCAGCAGGCAGAGCTTATTCAGCCAAGCTCGGCAAAAAATACAGGGAGCCGGGTTCCCTCTTCGTGAACCACGCCTACCCCTTGCAACATGCGGGGAATGCCATACAGCCAGCGTCCCTTTCCCACGCCTTCCGCCAGGCATGCAAAGCCGCCGGTGTGATGAAAACTGTGCAGGAAATTCATGTCGTGGAGGACGACGAGGGGAACGAGACAGAAGTGAGCGTGCTTCGTCGCGCCGCAGCACATTGCTACCACGATTTGCGTCACACCTTCGCGGTGACGAAGTATTTCGATGAAGTGGAGAACAAGAACTCCGAGCCATGGATGCTAATTAAAGAATTGCTGGGCCACGCCAGCGTGGAAACCACCCGAGATATTTATCTGAAGGTAGTGACGGTCGAGGAAAAAGCGCGGGCCGGCAAGGTCTCCTATCGAGCCAAACAACGTGCTGGAGGTAACGATGAATAGCCGCCGCGGCTCTAATGCGTACAAGGCAAAAAGCCGGACCAAGCGAGAAGGCGCCACCTCGCTGGACCAAGCCCGTCGTTACCGCTTGGTGCGCAGCGCGGGCAGCATAGTGCTGATGTGCCCCAAAGAGGGAGATAAAGGAGAGGCCGCGGTTGATCTCTCGTACCTGCTGGCATTCCCTCATCTGACCGAGCCGTTTACGCAAGCTGTCCAAGGGATTTGCAAGCGCAAGGCTTCCACGTACGCGACTTGTTTTAAGAAGGGGCGCGAACTGGAATTCGGATTCTTCGCCTTCCTGGAAGAAAAAGCTCTTAATAATATAAGGCTCGAGCAGCTGACAACATCCCACATCGAGGGGTTTAAAAGCTGGCTTGACCAAGCGGATAAGACAGGATTGGCCATATACGCGCTCCAAACCCGTCAACATCGGATGAGCCACCTTCGCCAAGTGACGGAATACCTGAAACAATCCGGCAAGTGGGCTCCGCAGCTTGCTTCGGACTTGAGCGTACGGCCGGGCATGTGGGCTGGTCAAGGGCGAGGTCGCAAGCCCACACCGATCATTCAGGAAGAGGATTATCGGAAAATCTACCAGGCCTGCAAAAAGGAAATCATCGAGATCACCGGGCGCGTGAACGCAATGCGCGCGGCCCTGCAGGCAAATCTGCATCATTCAGCGGCATTGTCGCCGGAGCCGGCTGAGAAAACGGTCTATGGTAAAGGCGTAGCTCGCAACTTACGCAACCCATATAACGATCTCGGCGTACTGCTCGCCACGCTGCACCGTCGCTATCCCCGGCAAATTCTTACCCAAGAATGGCTCAAATCGATAAACGATCGGTCTTTGGCTGAGGCAGCAATACGACGAGGAGGGACTAGCGCCATTAGTGCCTGCTTCTACCCATCGGTAAGGGATTTGGTGCCGGTTGTATTAATGATGGCCATCCACTTGGATTACAACAAGGCGACCTTGATGGGTAGTAAGGTGAGCGATTACCGTATCGTTACCGGAAAATTGGGAAGGCCGGAATTTCTTGCAAGTGCGTCCCTTATAGAAGAGGAGGATGCTGCAGACAGCGTCGAGGAAAAGGAGGGCGAGAAACTGTTCATGGGTGCGCCGATAAAGAAACGCGCCCGTTATCGACCCCAGGAGAGAATCCTACCTGTAGAGGATGCACCCGACAACCCTGCCTTCCTGTGGCAATTCCTAGTGGAATGGACGAGCTGGTTCCGGCCGACGTCGGCCCCAGAGTGGCAAGACAGGCTGTTCTTGTACGTGACCGGCTCTACCTCTCCAAATAAAAGGATGCAGGGCTTCGACGGCACGACCAATCCCGGAGGCGACTTCAACTTCGATTATGCGTACAAAGCGTTCTTCCGGGAGCATGGGCTTACATACTATACCTTCCGGCAGTTCCGCCCCACAGGGCTGGATATCGTGGACGTCGAGTTTGGCGGCGACATACGGGCCAAGCAGGCCGCCGCGGGCCATGCAGAAGTGCAGACCACTTACCAGAGCTATACCACCGATGCGCAGATGCAACGGGGTGATGAAGCCCTCGCACAAGTGTCCGCCACGCGAGAGCGCTTTCGAAAGACGCAGGGTAAGTCGGACCCGCGCCGCAAGCCGGTGGGCGCAGATATGGGCGCCGCCACTCCGGGCTGGACCTGTCCCGACCCGTATGACAGCCCGTTGTACGAGAAGGATAGATTGTGCGGTGGTTATGGACGTTGCCCCGCCTGCCCACTCGGAAGCATGAACCCCAACGACTGTTACTCTGCCGCGCAAGCGTTTAATCTGCTCGATGCTATCGACAAGGCGGGGGAGACCATGGCTCCCACTGCCTGGCTTGAGCGATACGGGCCGTCCAGAAAAGACCTGATCGGATTCTGGCTCCCGCAGATTCCCGACCACGTACTGGAGCAGGTCAGGCAAATGAAACTCCCACCCTTGCCGCCATTGGAGTAAGCCTCATGAGTAAAGCACGGCGAAAGATATTGCAGTGTGAGCATACAACCGAAGCACTAATCAGCGACATTTGCGAAGGCATGCCGGCCTATCCTACCGAAGGCCGTCGCGATCCCTGGGTATCGTCAACCAGCCGCTGGCAGGATAGCAGATGGTTGCTAGACAATCCTACGCCTGGAAGCACACCTTGTAGGTCAGTGATTGTATGGGACTTGCTCTTCGAGGATGGCACCAGTTCGTTAGATGCCTGCCATGCCGACTTGCTTGAACAATTTCGGCGACTTGCCTGGTCGCTCTTCGTCGACCCCCGTGCTGGCAAGGCGCTCAAGCCTGGTAGTGCTGGACCTTTAGCCGCTGGAATTCGTGCGTTGCTCCATTGGATGGTGAAAAACCGCTATGCCAACATGAGTGAGCTCGATGACGCGGCCTCACAGCGCTACCTGGACGACTGCCAGGCGCGGCTAGAGGGAGTGGCGCAGGAAGCTTCGTTGGAAGACCTGCTTGATGAGAACGAACTAGAAGCTATCGATACAACAGATCGAGAGGACAATAAAGAAACCTCGCAGGACACGGATACATCTCTGCAAGTGTCGGTGGCATGGGTCCTGCACCGGTTGGTAGTCTGGCGTTATATGTGGGACCAGCGTGCGGCCATGCGTGCCGCCGGGGTCGAGCCACTACCCCAAGAGCCGTTCGGCGGACGAAAAGCCGGCCGCTTGGCCAACGAGATGGCGACAAAGGCCGGTCGAAAAATACCGCCGTTTCCCGATGAAGTGGCGGTCGCTATCATGAACGCCGCGCATGCGTATATGGAAACAGCCGCCCCCGATGTTCTGCGCATGGTTGAAGACATGCTGGCATTGCGGGACACCTATAAAACATCTGCGACTGTCTCCAGGCACATGAAGAAATGGGAATTTTCGGTGCCTCCAGGAAGCGACCAGCCGTGGCATTCGCCGTTGGCCAAGGTGCGGTCGCCTCCAGAAACCTTGCGGCTGCTCGCCGACGACTTATCTCGAGCCTGCTCCATCATCCTGCAATCCGAGACAGGCATGCGCGCCAACGAGTTGTGCAGCCTCCCAGCAGGCATCGACCCCGAAACCGGCTTGCCTGCCTGCATTGAGATGCGGCTCTCTAAGTCAGGCATGCTTGAGCTGTTTTACTTGAAAGGCACGCTCTCAAAAACGCGCCCTACGCCGGAATCGGCAACCTGGCTGTTGGCAGCGAGACCACGCGGCTTGGATGTGCTGCCCAACTCGGTGCGCGCAGTGGAAGTGATCCAAAGACTGCTGCAACCCTTTCGCGACATGTGTGACGGGAAAGTGCGGGAAACCCTGTTCGTGGCGTTTAATGCAAGCGAGGGCTTCCCTATGGATGGCCAAATAATATCGGCTCTAACCAATGAAATAATGCTGAACTGGCAGAAGAGATTCGTTGCCGCTCATGTCGACTGGGCCACTGTCAAGACGACTCCAGATACGCAAAAGTACATTGACAGCAAGGGCGAGTGCCTGCAAACGCACCAATGGCGCAAAACTTACGCGCAGTTCGTATTCCAAGTGAACCCGAAACTGCTGCCTGCCATCGCGCGGCAGTTCAAGCACCTGAGCATTGCTATGACCGAAGGGGCCTACATCAATACGAATGATGCGCTGTTGAAAGATGTTGCAGAACATAACCTGTACCGAACTACAGACAGGCTACTGGAGTTCGCACGCGGAACAGCCCCCAGGATGGAAGGCCGCTTGGCCAGATTGCTCGAAAAATACCAGGACGAGTTAGGCACCATCATCAAAGCCAAGAACGACACCGAGGCTAGGCAAGCCATGCTTGCCTGGTGCTCGCAACGCAACCTGAAGTTGTTCTTCCATGGCTATGGCGGTTGTATCCCTGGTCTGGCGCCGACGGAAGCGGAGTGCCATAAGCGGGCGCAGACGGTGCACTGGGCTAACACGGCCCCGAACTATGCCACCCGCGAGCCCAGTGTTTGCACCGGGTGCTTCCTGTTCATGGTGGGGCCGGAATCAGTGGAGTTCTGGCGCGATCGTTACGTATCAAACAGCACCGCCTACTTGCAGGCCAAGGCGCAGGGCAAAGCGGACGACTTCAGGGTGACCAAGGAGCGTGCGGCACAGTCAGCGACCTATCTCAAGTACCTGGACGTGCCGTTGCCGGAAATCGTGCTGTAAGGAGAATGTGATGCGGGGTAAGCGCAAAGATTTGCCCGCGACCTATGAGGGCATGGAGAAACGGTTTCTTGACGCGATTGCTCGACTGAAGGAAGGCAAGCCCCTGTGTCCAGAATTACAGAAGAAAGCCAAGGCGGGCAAGCTGCGCGTCGACGACGTGAGTGCTGTCGCGCTGGAAGCCGGTGGCCCGGATGAAAAGGGGGTATGGCGAGGGCTATCGCGCACACTGATCGGTCACGACAACTGCCGCTATCCCAAGGTACGGGGAGAAATCCGAAAAGCCAAAGAAGGAGAGCCGGGCGAATATGACCTGAAGAACATCAACAGTAAGCTACGTGAGAAAAACAGGCAACTGCAAAAGACGAATAAGCAGCTTCTGTCCACCTGCGCGGCGATGCGCGTGCGCATGAACAAGCTTGAAAGTGCGGTCAAGGAGAGAATTGAAAAACTGCAGCGTGAACAGAATCGCGGTAGCCGTCCCGTGCATCAAGCACCTAGTCTGGTCGTCGATAACGTTCGTTCCGAACAGCATGACGAGGAGTGATCATGGCCAAGCCAAAACCGGTAGATGTGATCATGAGCGCTCTAGAGCCCTTCCTGGACGAATTGAGCGATCAGTGGGACTCGCAACCTGAAAGCCAGCGCCGTCCTACTTTGCCACAGACCATTGATGGCAAGGTGAACGTCACGGAGATTGTGCGATTACTTCAGCGAAGAAACCCGGCAATCAAAATGAACTATGTGCAGTACTTCCACCGCAAGACGCCACAAGGGGCCTCCAACGGCTTGGCTACCTTGGTCAATATCATCGCGGAGCTGCAGGGATTGAAACCCATCGGCGCGCGTGCTGTGGATGCAGAAGCCTTTGACAGGCTGACCGCGCGGCTGGAAAGCGTGCAGGCGCAAGCGAACAAGAAGACGCAAGCAGCAGTTGATCGGGAATATCTCATTGCGCAGTTACGGCAAGAAAACGATTCGCTTAGGGCGCAGCTGCGCATGATCGAAGAAACCGGGATGCCGATGCGGATGAGGGAGGTGCGCTGATGGCAGCTGTGGGCGAAGTCGTGCCCTTGCTGGCCCAACCTAAGGCGGATGGCCATACTCGCCAATCCATGGACGTGGAAGTCGGAACCATCGTCTCACAAAGGGACTTCGGCACGATCTTCGCCGTTGAAGGCGGAAACGGACGCTCCTTCAAAGTGCTGGTCCCAGGCAAGGCCATGAGCGCGGCGCCTTGGTCTCCATCCGGTCCTATGGCAGGCGAAACTTGGCACGTGGCGGGGCACTTCACCTCATCGGCCAAATGGGGCAGGCAGTTCCATGCTGATGTCGCATACAGGAAGCTACCCAACGGCGACGGCGTGCGCCGCTTCCTGGCCCAGCATGTGCCGGGCATTGGCGATGAGCGGGCCAAGCGCTTGTGGGAGCGGTTTGGAGCCGACTTGCCTCGCACGCTCAAAAACGACACGTACCTTCCAGTGATAGCCGAAGTGCTGGGCGGCAGCCGTCCACGCCTGGGAGCGCGCCTTGCGGTTGCCGCCATGCAGGCGTGGAAGGAGGCTGAGGCCGAAATTAACCTTATTGAATGGCTCATGCTGCAGGGTATCGTCGACATGGGCGTAGCGCGTCGAATCCACCGTTTGTTGGGCCCCGGGGCGGTACAAGCCCTGCAGTCCAATCCCTGGATGCTAATCCCGCACATGAGCTGGAGTAAGGTTGACGAAATTGGCAAAAGGATGCTGGCCCAAGCCCGCGTCGCCGAGCGGACGCAGGACGTCAGGCGGCTTACAGGCGCGGTGGATGCGGCCGTCAAGTCTGCGCTGGAGGATGGCCATACCGCCATGGAGCAAGGCTGGTTGGTCAAGCGGCTGAGCAAACTGCTGGGTGTGACGGCAGAGTCCCCCCTTGTTCACAAGGCGTTGAAGGCTGGAAGGGAAAACCAGGCGATAGTAGCGGGAGCAAACGCTGTGTGGCGATCGCCCGGCGCAGCGCTGATGGAGGACGCAGTAAAAGCGCGCCTGGAGGCGATGGCCGCTCCGGTTGGTGTCTTACCTCTGCCCATTCCTAGTGAAGCGCTCCTGGAGCGTTTACTCGCTTCTGTCGAGGTGCCTGAAGTCACCCTGCATCCTGAGCAGCGCGAAGCCGTCCGCCACATCCTGCGCCATCCGCTCAGTTGCCTTCAGGGTGTGGGGGGCACGGGTAAGACTTTCACCATCCGTACCACTTGTGATGCCTTCGAGAAGATGGGTGGTAAGGTCGTTATGGCAGCAGTGGCTGGCAAGGCTGCATTGCGACTGTCGCTCGCCACTGGCAGAAAGGCGCTATCCCTATTTCGCACTTTGGGCGAGCTGGAAGAGCGCGGACATATCGAACAGTCGCTACTCGAAGATAGCGATGATTCGGAGATGCTGCGCTCACGGCTTGAGGAGCTGGTTTCGATAGATGAAAAAACCCTGGTCGTCATCGACGAGGCTTCTATGGTTGGCCTTCCCTCCTTCCATGCGCTGCTGCGCTACATGCCTGAAGGTGCCCGATTACTGCTCGTTGGTGATGGCGGCCAGTTGCCACCAGTGGAATTCGGTTTGGTGTTCCATAAATTGGTGAAAGACCCCGCTCTGACTTACACGCTCATTCATGTGCATCGACAGGCAAAGGAAACTGGCATTCCGGACGCCGGCGCGAAGGTACGGGGCGGACAACTCCCCGACTTCATCCCTTACCAAGGGCGAACGAAGGGCGTATCGCTGGTTCCCGCAGATCCGAGCAAACTGGCATCAACCGTCGAGGAGATCGCGCTGGACTTGGGCGGCTACCAGAACGGGGTAATGATCGTCACCCCAACCAAGAGCCGCGATGCCGGTGTGAGAGAGTTAAACGCCAACTTGCACCTCAGGTTCGTCAGCGGCGGCAATGTGCCGTGTGTGCATGGGTTTCGCCAAGAGTCTTTCAGCGTAGGCGAGCCTGTCATGTTCTTGCGTAACGACTACAAGAGAGGACTGTTCAATGGCTTGCTTGGCCAGGTCGAGGCGCTTACGGAACAAGGGGGGCTAAAGGTGAAGTTCGACGGGCAACCGCAATCCGAGGAACTGATTGCTGCAGATCTCCTGGACCTGACTCCTGCTTACGCCATTACCTGTCACAAGATGCAGGGAAGCCAGGCGCCAGTGGTCGTGGTGCCGTTGTACAAAACTGGTCTGCTCGACCCCTCATGGATCTATACGGCCATCTCGCGCGCAGTAGAACAATGCGTGTTCGTGGGGCCGGTAGAAGTGCTGAAAGTAGGCCTAAGCCAACCATGTGTGGCAGACCAGCGTCTTGTAGGCTTTGAGTGGTCTCGATAGTCGAAGCGCAGCGTTGCCAGCCACTTCATGCGTCACTTGATGCTCGCAGTGCAGCAGCTGCACCGTCAGATGTTGCCTCTTCGGCGTATTTGTAGAAGGTGCTGCGGCTGATGTTGAGTGCTTGGCAGATCTCACCGGGGGAGCGGTTTGTCGCAGCCAGCGCGCGGATCGCGGTGATCGTCGACGCCGGCATGGCAGGCCGGCCGCCAGCGCGGCCACGCGCGCGAGCCGCGACCAGGCCGGCCTGTGTGCGCTCGACGATCAGACGCCGTTCAAACTGCGCGATCGCGCCGAAGACATAGAACACCAACTCGCTGGCGGCAGTGCTGGTGTCGATTCGCTCCGTCAGGCTTTCGAACCCAATATCGGCAGCCTCCAGCCTGCCCGCCATCGTGGCGAGTTCGCCGAGCGATCGCCCGAGGCGATCGAGGCGCTACACGACCAGGACATCGCCGCGCCGCGCGAACTCGATGGCCGCAGCGAGGCCGGCCGATTGGCCCTCGCCCCGCTCGCCTTGTCGGTGAACAGTCGCTCGCAGCCGGCCCAGTCGAGGGCGTCGCGCTGGAGGTCGAGGTTTTGGTCGTCCGAGGATACGCGGGCGTAGCCGATTTTCATGAAGTGTCCGTTTAGTCGTGTTGATTGCCGTTATACGGACGCTGATTTACGGACGAGAAAAAGACAGAATCCGATGGCGGTACCCAGCGCCGTCTCGCCAGCCTAGGTAGTGTCCGCAAAAGGAACGTTTAAAAGACGCGTTCCAAGTCGAGAGGTCGATGTTTTGCGACGCTCGACGCGGGGCTTGGCTAATGGGCGGGAGTATGCCGCTGTGGTACCGGCCGGGAAACCGCGGCAACTGGCAGAGGCAGGAAAGAGTTTTCCTCCGTGCTTGGCCCCTGAGCTTTAGATAAGCGATGTCGATGCCGCCTGGTGCTGGGCTTCTCCGCACGCAGCTTACTCGCCTATGCACGTCACAATTATTCCCGCAGACCATCAGGACGCTGTCGGATACTAACTCTCACAGAACGAGACTTTGCGGCCGTATCGCTCTTCAAATGGAATTGAGGCTGTGTTGGCATCAACCGGTACGGTGGTATCGCCTCTTTTCCAGATGGCAGGGCTGACTTAAGCATACCGCCACAACTGCATTCACATTGCTGGCCAAATAATCCTTCTTCGCAAAATGCAAGCAGTAATTAAATGTAATTTATTGTAGACTGGAAAAGAGGAGAAGGAGATTTATGAATTCAAACGCCAAGCGACGCCGCAAAGATGAGTTCTTAGCTGCTTATACCGTCGATGAAGATTATCTGCAGAAGCCCGATTTGAAGACTGGTCGTCCTGGCGTCGTTGGAGGGAAAGACCCTGATGGCAATCCGGTACTTATCCGCGAGTGGCGTAGAAGCGCCAAGGCGCCTGACAGCGATTTGGAGCAGATCTGGCGCCACGAACTGAGGCAACTACACCGTTTGGCCGGCTATCCGGGGTCGGCATCGTGTATCTCACATCTTCATGACGCGGGGTTCGACGCCAAAGGCTTCTACCTAATTATCGCACCTGGTCAGAGGCAGCCGCTCGCGTTCTTGCTTCAGCACGTCCCTAATAGCCATTGGCTGCGGCTGCCTCGCAGCACCGCAAGTCGGTTGCGTGTTTGGGCCAACTTGAAACTGCTCGTGCACGGACTAGAGACGCTGCATGCACAAGGGATGCTTCATCGCAGCGTTGATTCGTGGGCGGTACTTACAGCTGGAGGGTCCGAGCCTGATTTCCAGCTAACAGGGTTCGAGTGGACGATGCGGATCACTAGTGTCGAAAGCGTAGCGAGCCTAGGCACTGGGGCAGGTAAAGCACCGACGTTCGATTCGTTTTCGCAGGACTGGAAGGACTTTGGCCTTCTCGCCGCTGACCTTTTAGGGGCCAAGCGCCAGCGCGTTTTAGACCCGGCGATCGCTCCCTATGAGATCGCGGAACATTTGACACTCGAGGAGGCACGGCTCCTTCGACTCATTGTACAGATGAATCCCAAACAGCCACTCGACGGGGATGCTATCGCAACGAGAATCGACAGTGTTCTGGGAGGACTAAGGGCAGAGGCGGCCAATCGTAGAGCCAAACTCCATCTCGCAATACGGATGGGCCCGACGAGCCGGCTGAGCGAGCGTATCCGCCAAGCATCCGGACTCGACATTGAGATGAATGATCTTAGTGCACAACTTCAGTTCGTCAAGGATGATTTGGGCAGCGAGCCGTTGCTGCTCTGTGTGCGGCAGCAAGATGGATCGAACGAATTTCGCTTGGTATTGCGCGGTAAATACCTTCTGTATCGCTTGCAAGAGTTCCGCGCGCCGAAGACCACAGCTCTCAGCTGGGATTTCGCCTATTGCGAAGGCGTAGACTCTAACGCTCCCGCTCCAGTGAATCTGCTCAGCCAACGAAGGTTACAACCTGAGTCACTCGAAATCTTGGGGCTGCGTGAAGCATCCGATCTATTCCCACGTGTTCGCGGTAAGCTCATGTCCTGGGACGAAGTGCGACGTGACTTCGGACAGATTGATATCCCGCTTTCTCCCGAGGAGACGGTACACAGAGCCCTGACGCTGCTCCAGTTGTTGGAAGCGATCTACGCTGCAGCCGACACGTACGCTGTAGCACCGATTCCCTTGCCTGAGCACGTGCGCAACACCGCAGAACACGGCCGGGACCAACTTTGCGTCCAACTGCGTGTAGATGTTGAGCGAATGGCTCTTTCAACCGCGTTAGACCTTAAGTCGCCGACTGATCGATTCGTGAAGTTACTTGAAGCCGATAGACTTGGATCCGAGGACTGGATTCTCACGGACGGCCGCTCGCTTGGCGAAAGGGAGTCAACAGATACCGAATGGACTTTTCGGCAGGTGGTTCAACAACCAGGGCAGCCCGACGCGTTCCTCTTTGATGGGCCGGACACAATTCCGTTCCTGAATGATCCCATCATGATTCCCGCGTCAGCAGGCCGAGACGTTCAGTTCCGTCGACGTCTCAAGGCACTCAAAGCGTTGAAGACCCATCCTGAGCTACTGCAGATGATCGTGGATCCGAGACACCATATGCTAGACAGCCATGACACTGTTGTCGAGGATGCGGCTTTTGCAAAACTCGATGAGCCGAAGCAACAGGCGCTGAAGCAACTCACATCCATTCTCCCGTTCTTCCTCGTGCAGGGACCTCCAGGAGTAGGAAAGACGAGGCTTGTACGCGATCTAGTAACCCGGCGCTTCGCTGAAGAGCCAACTTCCCGTTTGCTGCTGACGGCCCAGAGCAACGCGGCAATTGACCATTTGATGGACGAACTAGCTGGCGTTCTCAAGGCAAATGACCCAAACGGCCCACTCGTCGTCCGTTCTAGCAAGCGCGATGCGATTGAAGCCCCTAGTCAGTTCGACATCGGAGAACAAACACGTCGACTGGTCAAACGACTTGCGGAAAGTCCTCTGGCCAAGGAGGTTCCGCTGAGATTGCAACGCTCCCTGTCGGATTTGGCGAAGGCTGCAGATGGCTCTCAGGCTGCAGGGCGAAAGACTGCTACTGTCGCCGGAAGAAGCGCGGAAAACTCCCTTAGAGCCTTTGAAGGCGTTGTCGCACGCGCTGCCAACGTCGTGTTTGCGACAACCAATTCGGGAGAACTGGAACGCCTAATCGACGAACGTGGCCAGTTCGACTGGGCAATCGTTGAAGAGGCCGCCAAGGCAACAGGAAGTGAGCTAGTGTCACCTATGCTTCTTTCGCACCGCAGGCTCATGATCGGCGACCATAAGCAGCTTCCGGCGTTTGCATCTGATCAGCTTAAGCTGTTGCTCGCGCAGCCCGACAAAATTTATGAAGTGATGAAGCTTGGCGAGGAGTTCGTTGGCCGGTCCCTCAAGGATGCAACGACGGAGGAACTGCTGGACGACGTCGCAGAAGACAAATCGCAACTGCCTGCACTTTGCTCCGAGGCTCTACGACTTCTCACGTTTTTCGAATCAACAATCGAAGCCGAGTTCAAACGACAGGCGAAGGGAAAGGGAGGGCGCCCGATCGCCAAGAAGCTGACTGCACAGCATCGCATGCACCCTTCAATTGCGGAGCTCGTCTCAAACTGTTTTTACGGCGATCTCAAAACCGATCCGACGTGTGAAGAACGGTATGCTGTCGAGCCCCGACCATTTACCTCCACCGATGAAAGCCGGTTTCCTCTGGCTCCAATCGTGGTGATCGACATGCCGTACGTCCAGTCGACACCGAATCAGAAGGAAGGTGATCAGTATCCGGCTTGGCACAACCCTCTCGAAGTACGAGCAGCTATCGAGGCCTTAGGTTTACTTAGGAGTGCCCCGGATGGCACGGAAGCGCCGACGCTGGCAATCTTGTCTCCGTACGGACGACAACGCCGTGCACTCGACGAAGCAATCAGCGACGAACTGAACAAGAAGCTCAGCCATCTCAAGATGTTTCGCTCGCCTTCGTCTAACGGTCAGTGGTGCCATACCGTGGACTCGTTCCAAGGCAGCGAGGCAGATGTGGTTGTTGTCTCGTTTGTACGTAACAACAACCATTCCTCAGTGCAAAGTGCGCTGGGCTTCCTAAGCGATGCGAGGCGAATGAACGTTCTCTTGAGCCGTGCAAGATGGCAGCTCGTACTCATCGCAAGCATCGAATTCTTAGAGGAAGTCATGCGTGCCGCAGAAGGTAAGCCTGAAGAAAGTCGAGTCGACTTTCTGAGAAAGTTGCTGGAAGGACTTGATAGCGGAACAGAAAAAGGCAATGTTAAGCGCGTTCCATTCCAGACGTTACTAGGAAACGATAAATGAGTGTTGTCCGCGTTGCAATCCCGTTACTGAAAGGGAAGCGTAAATTTTTCCTTGAAAAAGGACGCCCATGGAGTCTCGTCGAACACGTTTTCCTTGCGGCTCTAACGAACAGATCAAGGACCGTCGATGAGCTCGCCATAACTGGCAATGTCCCGCGGCGTCTAGTCCTGGAAGCGCTTATTCGGCTTATGCGAGCTGGTTGGGTCACGTTGCAACAAGGAAGCAACGGTGTTGTGTTCATCGCAACACCAGCCGGGCATAGTGTCGTGGATGACGAAGAGCTTCCAAAGCTCGCCAAAAGTACAAGCCGCTGGATGAACTTCGTGATCGATCAAATTACGGGGACACTTTACCGAAGCCGCGAGATGCCGTTCATCGAGCAGCGTGTTGTAGAGAGTCGGGCCGCGAGGGAGCGGCTGGTCTGGTTGAAGCCACGGGACCTCGACGCCTTTGACGATACGGCTGGTGTTCTCGCAACCCTTTTTGAACACGATGAGAGGTTTCTTGGAATCGAACCCTCTGCGGAGAAAATGGTTAAGCGCTTTGCGATCGCTACCGTCCGAGGTAACAACGTCGAGGGTCTACCATCCCGGGCTCCTGCCGAGCTTGTCGAACTAGTCAAACAAGCGGCGCGCAACGCAGCCCCCTCCCCGATGGCCGAAAATTCGCTGCACCAAGATCCAGGACGCCAAATTCCGTTCGCGGACAGGCCTACTCCACGTGCCATCGATGCAATATTCAGGCCGGAGGACCTAATCCTCGGCGGGGCAATGCACGAAGAACTACTTCGCCAAGCGATAACAAAGGCCAAGCACAGAATCATTATTCATTCGACATTTATATCCGAGCAAGGATTTGAGCTGGTACAGGAATCGCTCATTGCAGCAGCAAAGCGTGGCGCGATTATCGACGTATTATGGGGTGAAAATGAGAATAAGACGGATGTCGTGACCACGGCAAAGACGGTCGCCAAGATTCGCACAAGCATCGAGGCCGAGGGCCTCAGCCTAAGTCTCCGCGTGCATCCTTTCTCTACGCGGTCACACGCAAAGATACTCGTATGCGATGGCGGTAAGTCAGAGCGCCTTTCCGCAACAATCGGATCTTGCAACTGGCTCTCGTCGGGATTCCAGAACTACGAGGCATCCATACGATTTAGCGATCCCGGCGTTGTTTCGGCAATTATCGAGCAAATCGCCGATTTGACACGTGGCGGTGATCGCCACTGGACGGAATTAACCAGCGAGATGGCGAGACTTGCCTCGGATGCCCGCCTTCAGAAGCCACCTGTAGGTGTAAAGGCTAGGGTTTCACTGGTACTTGGCCCACAGCATGCTCAGTTTACTCGCATTGCACGAGACTCCGCCCGTCGTCGAATGTTCGTGACGAGCCATAAGATCGGCTCAGCCGCCCGCCCCTCGGTCATCTTGCCCGCTATCACCGCCGTACGCGAAAACGGCATTGAAGCACGCGTATTTTATGGGGTAGCGAGTGAAGGGATCACTGATAAGTTGGGTAGCCGTAATGGACATCCCGTCCCTTCAGTGCAGCCGGTTCTCACGCCGAAACTGCACGCCAAGATTTTGGCCTGGGATGATGACCATGTCCTGATAACCAGTCAGAACTGGCTTTCCGCTGATCCGGGCGAGTCGAATATTCGACGTGAGATCGGGCTGATGGTGAATTCGAAAGGAATCGCCAAGGCCGTTATAGACAACTTTGACGTAGCCAAAGGCTATGTTAGCGTAGCCGCAAAAACGGATAACGAATAAGGCACGGAATCTGCAATGTATAAATACGGAGTTTTTCAGGGTGGCGGCGTCAAAGGCATCGCACTCGTTGGCGCTCTGCAAGTCGCTGAAAGCCGTGGCATTTCATTTGAAGGCGTTGGAGGCGCATCTGCAGGTGCAATCGTTGCTGCACTTTACGCGGCTGGCTACAGCGCAGGGGAGATGCGCTTGATTTTGCAGGGGATGCAGTTCGATTCCTTGCTTGATCGCGCAAGTTTAGGCCGCCTCGCCTTGGCAAAAAACTTGGGTCTCTATCGGGGAAAACTATTCCAAAATTGGATTCACAAGCATCTACTCGACAAGGGTGTTCGGTATTTAAAAGATTGCCCGAAGCAACTTCGCATCGTCGCGACCAATCTTACTGAGCGGACTCTTGCAATTCTGGATGCCGAGAGCTACCCCAATCTAGAGGTAGCCGAGGCGATCCGGATGTCGATGAGTATCCCCTTCGTTTTTGAGCCAGTGCAACTAGGCCGCAACCTTATGGTTGACGGCGGTGTGCTGAGTAACTTTCCACTGTCTCTATTCGATGGGAATGAAACGCTTGGTTTCAGGCTTCACTCCAAGTCTGCGTCGCTTCCATTTGCTCCAGAAGGATACCGCGAGTACCTATTATCCATCATGGGCGCCATGCTGGACGGGCGGGACAACTACGACGTCCAAACGAAGAAATTAGCAGGGTTGATCGAGATTGATCCAGGAGACTTCTCCAGCACGCAGTTCAAGTTGAGCGACAGCGAAAAAGCAAACCTATATGAACGCGGTTTTTCTGCGTCTAGCAGGTTTTTTGTCGATCCAGTCAATACGAACCGCACACAACAGCTTATTGTACGCGGCCCCGAATCCAGCATTGGTTTGAAGACCCATCCAGAGGTTAGTGACGGAACGGAGATCCGCTTCTCCATCTCCGCACTTGTGAGAATTGAGATCGATGGTAAGTTCCTTCTGACTAAGGGCAATCGTATTGAGCAGTTCCAACCCGTTGGCGGAGTTCTTAAGACCTTCAGTACCGCGCATGCGAAGCTAGGAAATCTTGGAGTGAAAGCAGACAGCAAAATTCCAATCGATCAGGACAGCCGAGACGACCTTCGAGTGTTCGTTCCTCGGCGGTCAATTGAGGCATTCGTTCAGTGGTACTTGGAGGGCCGTGGTCGGGAAACCTCACCTTGGCGAGAGTTCAACGAAGAACTGGTTGAAACCGGAGTGCTGAGTGCCGAAAATTTTCGGACCGCGGCTTTCGACTACATAGGACGTCGAGTCGAGGGCATTCGCTGGACCCCGCACTTTCAATGCTACGAAGTGCTGATTGCCGAAGTGTTCGCTTTGGTACCAACTTTAAAACAAATCGAGGAGCTGAATGCACTGCGTGGTTCCAGTAATGCACCCGGCGTCATGTGGGCAAGTCCAGAGCTGATTCGCACCCTTGGATATGACTCGGCCAGCCAGAGACAGTTGACTAGGATCTCCGACCATTCATCCTGGATATTGGACGGAGCTGTCTGTTGAGGCGCCAGCGATTCGGCAACGGTGTGGCCAGATCCATACCATATGGGCGTACCGTCGCCAATCGACGTCGTCTCATAACGTGAAAGTAGACAAGTTTGACGACCTGGCCGCACGCCGAAGATCGGACTTCCTGTGGTGGGTGGCTCGACAGTCGCCGGCCGCCTCTTGGTCAATAGACTTGACATCGCCACCATCAACAACCACAGCGAAGCAGTCGCTGCTTGGGGTTGATCGACCACATTAGTCCCTTGCGCACAGCCAACTTGCTCTAGTCCATGCAGGACCAGAATGAAGGGGAATCCCCGAACTCTTGAGGAGAGCAAGCATGGCATCTGATGTCTATTTGCAAATTGATGGCGTCAATGGCGAATCGAACGACGACAAGCACAAGGGATGGATCGAGGTCGAGGCCGTCGATTGGGGCGTCATCCAGCCCACCGCTGGCACGACGTCAACCGCTGGTGGCCACACGATTGGGCGCGCTGTCTTCGATGCGCTTCGGATTACGAAGGCGGTCGATCTCGCTTCTCCAAAGCTGATGGAGTTGGCGGCCCAGGGCAAGACAATCCCGAAAGCCAAGCTCGAATTCTTCCGTGCGGACGGCTCGGGCCCACTCAAGTATTACGAGGTCACGCTGGAAAACGTGCTGGTGTCCAGCAATAGAAAATCCTACGGTGGGTCTGGCCTCGTGGCCGATCAGTTCACGCTGCACTTCGCCAAGATCACTGAGAAGTACACCCAGCAGAAGATCGGCGGCGGCGCCGGCGGGAACACGTCTGGTGGGTGGGACCTGGCAGCGAATAAGACTGCTACCTGACTGCGGTGCCATAGCGGCCTCTTTGCCCACTCAAAGTGATCCTGATAGGAAGAGGTGACCTGATGCTCCATTTGGACAGTCAAGGCTACGTTCTCAATGCACGTGTCCAGCGGACGCCACGCCCTCTGATCGAGCACGGTGCTTTACAGCGAATAAGTGGAATCATCGTTCACCAGACCGGCGGTGCGTCTGGCGCTTCAAGCTTGAGTAGCTACGCGATGCAAAACGCGAACGGTGCCCATTTTTTGATCGACAAGGATGGAACGATCTATCAGACCGCATCGTTGTTTCGTCAGACCTGGCATGTGGGGAAACTTCGTTCACGGTGTCTCGCTGAGCATCGTTGTAGCCCGACCGAGCTTCAAGCGCTGAGACACTTCAGTCCAAGGGCCGAACACCGGATGGAAGCGGCGAAGCACGTGCCTCAGCGTTATCCCTCGAACGAGGACAGCGTCGGGATTGAGATTGTTGGTGCTGTGGTAGCCGGCAGAGGCCAGAGCCCGGCTGAGCAGGGAGTTTATGAAACGGTAAATGCTCAGCAAAACGCGTCGCTTCACTGGCTAATTTCTGAGCTCACCTCGACTTTCGGAATACCAATGACTGAGATATTCAGGCACCCGGTCGTCTCCCGCAAGAACCCCACTGAAGCCGAAAGCGCACTATGGTAATCGCCTCACTCATCTTTGCCGTGACGGCAAGCGCTTCCGTAGCTACGGACGATGGTTCAGGTACCGAACCAAAAATGCGCCAGACACATCTTCCGCCGATCAGCAAAGTCACTATCCGGAACAGCGGCGCGACGTCCCCAGCTTCAGGCGAATCGGTGGCGCAGTGCACAGATTTTAAGCTGAGCTATCAGGAAGTTCGTGAGTACATCGGCAAAGCTACCGAAGTCGCCGAACACGACTACTTTCATATGCTCGACTGGTCGCCCTGCTATGCGAGCGGGGACGTCACCTTCAAAAACGGCGTCACGGGTATCTGGGCAATCCAGCAGTATCGCGCCGGCTCGCTTAAGCTGAGCAATGGCCGAACCTTATATCTGTATTGTCCGCAATGCCAAGCTAAATCCTTCCCGGCTGCGGATGAATGATCAGGCCACTGCCGGCTCGCGCCGGCGCCTATGACACCAACTCACTGTTGCGGTCAGGCCACCTGGTCGTAAGTGATCATTTACGCCGCGTATAAATAACTTCCATGTCACGTTGCGATTCCTCATCCGTTAATCCAACCGCCTCACCTGCATCGGTAAAGTAAACGGGAATTGCCGGGCCAGGTTCCTCGAAATATTTTTTAATCTCGAGTACCGTAGTCCAGCGCCGCGTACGGATTGCGCCTTCGAAAAGCGGTTCTAGCAACCAAATGTCTACAATTTTTCGGGATTTATCGTTCTTAAAGTCCTGGCAAAAATTTAGGACATCATCGTACTGCCAAAGAATGGCAGTTTGGTAAAGCCAATTCCGCTTAATTCTGAAGGCATGGTTAATAAATATGTAAAGAGTCGCGAAGTCGAGTGTTGCCGTGCGCCAAGTTCGTATGCTTGGTTGCACAAAGTGCGAACTCATCTCATTCGTGTCATCTGTAGTTATCATCGCAACCTCCCGTCGAGGCAAATGAACACTATAGATTGTAGTCCTAAAGTGTGCGCCATGAGTACATCGTGCATTTCGTACGGAGGTGCTCATGGGGTTACTCAAGCTATTCGGTGTAGGGCTACAAAAAGCGAGGAAGAGTCGAGGATTGACGCAAGAAGATTTCTCAGTGGTATCGAGCCGCACCTACATGAGTAGCTTGGAAAGGGGTATCAAAGCGCCGACGATCACAAAAATTGAAGAGCTTGCAACAGTAATCGGTGTGCATCCCCTCTCACTTCTGGCTGCTGCCTATTTGCCTTCAACCACTGCAGAACGAACACAACTCTGCTCGAGGATCAAGGCTGAGCTTGAGTCGTTCGGGCTCCTGACGTCGGCTGACGACAGGTAGTGAAGGCGATGCTGGACTTTCGCTGTGGTCAAGCAATCCCCTTCGTACTCGGTTCTGCAGGCACGACCAGCACAGTTCCGCCCTGCGCTCCTGCCCACTACGCTCGGCAGAGGTTCCGTGTTCCCAGGCGGCGACCCACTCAAAAGTAAAATCAGCACGCGAACGCTCCCACTCAACTGGACGGTGACTGGCGATACTGTAGTTGCACCCGACGTTCGGCACTCGAAATTGCATGTGCTGGGCGTAGACTTTGCACGCCACTCTTGCGCGCTCGCCTATCGCTAAAAAAAGCTTCCAATTTCGATGACGATCAGACCGGGCAGTGCTAAGCTTCCGCCGGGAATGTACTGCGGAGCTCGTATGACTAAAAAAGCGATAATTTTCGTACACGGACTAGGCGGTTCGGAAAAGACATGGGGTCTTTTTGACGAGCTTTTAGAAAGCGATCAAAGCGTCGACTGGGACGTCTCTCACTTTGTCTACCCTACGCCGCCACTTGGGTTTCGCGTCGTTGCTTTCTTCCAGTCCAATTACCAGCCAATCGAGGTCCTCGCGCAAGCATTAAAAAACCAGATCGACATCAGGTTTCAGGATTTCGATGAAATTGCGCTGGTCGGTCACAGCTTGGGCGGCCTAATTATTCGCCAATATCTAATGAACGAACGTATTGCGCAACGCACGACTAAAATAACTAAAATCGTTCTCTATGCCACCCCTAACACCGGCGCCGACCTTGCTCGGATAGGAAAGGCACTGTCGTTCGGCGAAAACGGCCATACACGCCAGCTTTGTAAAAACAGTGATTTCTTAAATATCCTCAATCGGAACTGGGCGAGCTCGGGCATCGAATCGACAGTCGACATCACGGTGATCGTTGGTGGAAATGACAGAATTGTGCCAAGAGAAAGCGTCGAAGCAAACTTCAGAACCCAAGATCGCGAGCCTCTTGTTATCCTTGAAGCGGGACACCGAGATATAGCGAAGCCAAAATCTGTCGATGACGACCGCTACGTGTTCTTGGTGAGCTCCTTAAAAAAAAAGTTACGGCTCACCCAACTCAAGACTCTAGGGGGAATGCCGCTCGGTGAATGGGCCAGGTATGCTCACCTCAATACGTTGCCATTCCACCTTGACGCCAAACGGGGACTGCAGATCGAGGAGGTATTGAAGCATTTTGGTCAGCATCAGAAAACGCTACGAGTTACAGGACTGTCTGGACTGGGCAAGACTCGTCTGGTGTTCGAGGCCTCTCGCCGGTTAGATACTGACCGAGCTGATCAAGTAATATATTTTGATGCGGCGCCTGAATCAATCAATTTGGTCGGTTGGCTTCGTGATGCCATTAGAAAAGGGGCGGAAGGCACTCTGATTGTGGACAACTGTTCGGTTGACCTTCACGAGAAGCTACAGCTCGAAGTGGGGCGCGTTGATAGTTCGGTATGTCTGATCACAGTAGACTACTCTCCCGAGCGAATTCAAGGAATTCCTATGATCCGCTTGGAGCGACTTCCGGACGAAGACATAGCAGCTATGCTTGCGCCGGTCTATCGCGACAAAATTGACGACCTAGAGCTGCAAAAGATCGTTGCTTTTGCGCAAGGCTTTCCCCAGATGGCGGTCCTGCTGGCTAACGCTCGTCTTAATGATGATCCAGAGCTTGGGATCCTTACAGACGACCAGATAGCCAGCAAACTCCTTTGGGGTAACGAAACACCATCACTTGAGCACGAAAGAATCTTACAAGCCTGCGCACTGTTCGAAACTTTCGGTGTCGACTCCGGGGTCAGTGATCAGTTCAGTTTTATCGCCGAGAAAGTCCTCGGGTTCGAGGAAGATATCGTATATCAGTGCATTCAAGACTTCACCGAACGTGGGCTGATTGACCGACGAGGTCGATTTGCCCAATTGGTACCGAAGCCTCTGGCCGTCAGGCTAGCGGCCAAGTGGTGGAAGCGTGCACAGCGAGCGCAACAGTTACGACTTATTGAAGAATTGCCATCTGCGATGGAAGGTAGTTTTTGTGCCCAGATAGCACGGATGGACACGCTCCCTGAAGTCAAGGAACTTACCGCCGCGCTTTGCGGCCCACAAGGCCCTTTTGGTCGCGCGGAAGTGATTTTCTCCAGGAAGGGTTCAATGCTCTTCCGCGCCCTTGTTGAGGTGAACCCTGATGCGACCGCTGAAATGATCCAGCGTGTCATTACAGCAGCGACAGACGAGGCCCTCTTGAATATCAGAGGAGACGCCCGACGCAACTTAGTCTGGGGTTTGGAGAAGCTGAGCGTACGACGTCAAACCTTCGCTGAGGCCGCATACTGTTTACTGCGCTTAGCCTCTAACGAAAACGAGACTTGGAGCAATAACGCAACAGGCCAGTTCCGACAGCTATTTCGACTGCAGCTATCGGGCGTGCAGGCTCCTCCGGCAGACCGCTTCGCGTTTCTGAGGTCTATCCTCACAATGAAAGAAGAGAAATTGACCTCGTTAGTGTTGCAAGCACTCTCTGCGGGGCTCGACCTAAACGGGGGGTTCCGGACTGTAGGAGCCGAGTATCAGGGCATCAACAGCCGGATTGACGAGTGGCAACCAGCTTCCTGGGAAGACGTCGCTTCGTACCTGGATGAATGTCTTCGAATTCTTCGCGAGGTGATGAACGAGGGAGATTGTAATATTGAGGATATCAAGTCTATTGTCGGTCCGAAAATTCGCCAGTTAGTCGGACTAAATCAGGCGGCCAACCTCGACAAAATCTTAGCAGAGATTGTTACGCATGATGGCCCATTCTGGCCCCAAGCCCTCGACTCGATTATCTCCGCACTGGAATACGATAGGGAGCAACTCAAGGCGGACGACGTGCGATTCCTTGAGCTTTGGATGCAGCGACTAGGGGGCAAGAGCGGCACTCTCGAAGACAGACTGAAAATTTTGGTCATTGAGCCACCTTTTGATCATCGTGAACGTGATGGCGAATTTATTGACGTTGCGGCCGAGAACGCCAGTGAGTTCGCGCGGGAGATCGCGCAAACGCCTGCTTCAATAAAGATCGCTACCGACCTGCTTCTACAGGCTAACACTCACCGCCAAACCTTTAACTTTGGCCATGCGTTGGCGTTAGAAGTACAAGACCCGAGTCAACTAGCTAAAGATGTCTGGATTGAAGCTGCAAAACTGCCTCAGCCGTCGACGCGCTTCCTTCTCGGCATAATGAGTGGCATATCAAAAAAAGACCCGACTTTATGGCGGCAATTAATCGATGAGTTCTGCCAAAATGGACGAGGCGTTGACTTATTAATGCCGGATGTGCTAACGACTGGGCATATAGTTGATTCCGATCTGACGCGCCTTCAGCAACTTGCTGAGTGCGGAGCTATCGAACTTGAAAGGCTTCGGATCTTAGCATATGGATCCGTGCTGGGCGATCTTGAACCCGATACCGTGTCGGCTTTTGCACTCAGCCTAATCGACGTAGATGAAGGTGAGATCAATGCCTGGATATCGTTAGATATTTTATTCATGTACTGCTATGGAAATCAATCACGACGGGTAGCTTGTCGCGATACTTTCCGTGCGATATGTCTTCGTTGTGCGTTTGGTTCTCGCGCGCACAGAAAAGACCTGCATCAATGGGAGAAAACTTGCGAGTGGCTCTGTGTCGGCGATAGTGCGTTCCGAACCGCTTTAGCAGAGAAAATCTGCAACACAGTCGGGGATACGACTGTATCGCACGACGAGATTGCTGACTTTCACTCTGTGACGAGAGCTGCGCTGAACAACGTGCAGTGGTCAGAAGACAACATCAGCGGAGAGAAAACGTGGAGCGTGCTCGCCCAATCGATAGTTAGTTCTGACGGACTGGCTTATCTACATTTTATGTGGATGTTCGAAGCAAGGCAAAGAATGAGCGATCTCAAGCGCGGCAGTCTCATAGAGTGCATTCCGGCTCCCACGCTATTGAAATGGTGCGACGAACACCCAGAGACTGCTCCGTTTTTTGTCGCGAGGACCATACAGGTACTTGTGGAACTGGACGGGGCGCTCGCTCTCAATCCAATTCTCATTGCGCTTCTTGCAAGGTTCGGACATACCGACGACCTTGGTTCAGAGATTGCGTCAAACCTTTTCACGCGAAGTTGGTCGGGCTCACTAGTCCCTATCATTGAGCGCGAGCGCGAAGCGATCTCGAAATTGGCAACGCATGAGAACGCGAACGTGAGGCGATGGGCGAACAACTACACGGCGGAACTGACTGAGCGCATTAGCGTAGAAATGCGGCGTGACGATGAGCGAAATTTTGGAATCTATTAGCTTCACCCAACTTTTCGAACAAGTGGAATGGTTCGCGGCTCCGGCTGCCCAAGGGCAGGAGGCCGCGCTTCGGGTGCCTCCTGCTCGGGTCTGCTGTTGCTAGCGTGGCCGATCTCCCCGCACTTGCTTCGGACAACGCCGGCGATTAGTGGTGTCAAGTCATCATTACATGCTGTTGTCTAAATGCCACTCTCAGTCTAGGCGCCTCACTGGCTCCGCATTGCGCGGCATGTGCGCTGAAAGCGCAGCTACCTAACGGGGCTGATCTGCCTGGCAATATTAGCTGCCTGATGAAAGGTGCCGAAAGCGGGTTCACGATAAATTTTGCGTGACTATTTCGTCCACCTGCAGCTGGGCTTTAAAACCGCCTGTCACCGCTGCTTTGTATTGCTCTCTCGCCGTGCTGCTAAAACTACGCACCGCGTTCCGGGCGAATAGAGCCGGAACGCGGCGTCTCACGGCGGGCTGTGTCCCGAAGCCCGCGCGCAGCGCGGGTCGCGCCGCCGTCCGGCGCGAGGATAGCCCGTCCGGACCTAGACCCCACCGCTACCGCTTTGGGTGTACGATCTTCTTCCAGACAGCCAGCTTATCGTCGAAAGACATATGAGCGTAAGCTGGCGATGATGACGGCAATACTAGGGTTTCGAAGCCTGCCATGCTAAATCGTTGCTCGGATTTGCCGGAGGTCTTACCGTTGAAGCAGACGCGGAAAAGATGAGGACTGTGCCGTAGCAGAACGCCGAATTCGTTGGTCTGTGCCTGACGAATGGCAGCGTCCAAGCTTCCTTCACGTTCGCAAGCAGCGATCGTGTCCCACAAGCCAATCTGGTGAGCAAGCAAGCGCACCAATCGCGCGTCGTAATCCATATCCGCAAGAGGCTCATTCGTCACCGCAGACATAAGCCGCCAGAACTGATTCCTTGGATGGGCATAGTATCGCTTTGCCGAAAGCGAAGCCTCACCAGGAAAACTCCCAAGAATAACAATACGGGTTTGCTGATCAAGAACGGGAGGCAAGCCAACTAGCATAGGGACGACTTCGCTTGTAGTAAGTTAAACGTAGCAAGGTGCGAAATGAACACTTCGTCTCCAGATTCTGACTGTGTAAATGGGCTGAAGCCTAGCGCCGTGCGGGTTCTGGGCCCATTTTACATACACACTGAACAAACCTCGTCACGCATAAATGCTTGCGCGTAGTACTGCTGGGCCGCAAGCGACGCCGCGCCCGGAAAGCTGCCCAGGATCAGGATGCGCGTGTCCGGCGCGATGACGGGCGCGAGGCCCGTGAGTTGTGAGGAATCGGATGATGTCGCCATGTGGCGATTCTAGCGTCCGCACACGAAAAAAGCGGCGACACGCTCGCACGTATCGCCGCAAAGGGCATTACCGGAATCACAGTAAAGCCGGGGGACAATCGTCCTTTCAGTTCCTTGCTTGCGCCGTGTCGTCGACTTTCGCCACGGCCGGTGCCGCATCCCAGCCGCCGCCCAGCGCGCGGATCAGCGCCACGGTGGTGACCGCGCGGTCGCCGCGCAGCTGCACGGCATTGCGCTCGACGTTCGCCAGGTTGCGCTGCGCGTCCAGCAGTTCGAGATAGCTGCTGCGGCCCGCGTCGTACAGCTTCTGCGCCAAGTCGCTTGATCGGCGGGCGGAAATCACCGCCGCTTCGATCTCGGCGCTTTGCCCAGCCAGGATGCGCAAGCCGGCCAGGTTGTCCTCGACCTCGGCGAACGCAGTCAGGACGCTCTGGCGGTACGAACCCACGGCTTCTTCCAGCGCGGCCTCGCTGCGCACGACGTTGCTGCGGTTGCGGCCACCGTCGATCAGCGGCATCGACAGCGCGGCGCCCAGCAGCCACGAACGGCTGCTCCACTTGAACACGTCGGCGAAGCTGGTGCCCACGCCGCCGGCGCCCGCCGACAGGTTCAGCGCCGGGAACATCGCGGAGCGGGCGACGCCGATGCGGGCGTTGGCCGCTTCCATCGAGCGCTGGGCGCTGGCGATGTCGGGACGGCGCTCCAGCAACGTCGACGGCAGGCCGGCCGGGATCAGCGGCAGCGCCGCGGCATCAAGCAGCGGACGCGAAGGCGCGGTGAAGTTCGATGCCGGCTTGCCCAGCAGGACGGCCAGCGCGTGCTCCGTGGTGGCGCGCAGGCGCTGCAGGCCGATGGCTTCCGAGCGCGCCGTCGCCAGTTCCGTCTTGGCGCGCGACAGGTCGAATTCACCGATGTCGCCCGCGTCGAAGCGGTGGCCCGTCACGCGCACGCTCTCCTCGCGCAGCTGCACCGTGTGGTTGACGGTCGCGATTTCCGCGTCCAGCGAACGGAGGCGGAAGTAGGTCTGCGCCACGTCGGCCTGCAGCGACAGCAGCACCGAGCGGTACGTCGCTTCCACCGCGCCGGCATCGCCGCGCGCGGCCGCCACGTTGGACGAGACGCGGCCGAACAGATCGACCTCGTAGCTGGCGGACAGCCGCGCGTTATAGGCGTTCGCCGGCGCGACGGGAGAACCCTTCGGCAGCGACGCTTCCAGCGGCGCCAGGCGTTCGCGCTGCGCGCCGACACCGACGCCGACCTGCGGGATGCGGTCCGCTTCGGCGATGCCGGCGATGGCGCGGGCTTGCTTCACGCGGGCGGCGGCCACCGTCAGGTTCTGGTTGTTGGCCGTCGCGTCCGCGATGAGGGCGTTGAGCGTCTCGTCGTTGAACACGCGCCACCATTCGCCGCGCGGCTGGGCTTCGGCCGGGCGGCCGACGGTCCACGTGGTGCCGTCGGCGGCACTGCGCACATCATTCACGGCGGCCGCCGGCGCGCTTTGGGACTCTTTAAATGCGGCCGGCGTGGCGACTGCCGGCTGCTTGAATTCGGGCGCGGCGCAAGCCGTCAGCAGCAGCGCTGCCATCAGCGGGGCCACACCCCTTGCAATCATCGTTTTCATATCAGTTTCCTTCCAGTGCCGGCTTGTCGCCGCCGACAGCATTCGGTGCCGTCTCATGAAGATGAGCGTGAGCGTGGGCATGCTTCGGCTTCTCGAAACGCTTGGCCAGGGTGCGCAGCAGGACGTAGAACACCGGCGTCAGGAACAGGCCGAAGAACGTCACGCCCAGCATGCCGGCGAACACGGCGACGCCCATCGCGTGGCGCATCTCGGCGCCGGCGCCGTGCGACAGCACCAGCGGCACCACGCCCATGATGAATGCGATCGACGTCATCAGGATCGGACGCAGACGCAGGTGGCAGGCTTCCAGCGCGGCGGCCACGATGCTGCGGCCATGGTGTTCCAGTTCCAGTGCGAATTCCACGATCAGGATCGCGTTCTTCGACGCCAGGCCCACCAGCACGAACAAGGCGATCTGCGTGAAGATGTTGTTGTCGCCGCCGGTGAGTTTCACGCCGATCAGCGCGCACAGGATCGACATCGGCACGATCAGGATCACGGCCAGCGGCAGGGTCCAGCTTTCGTACTGCGCGGCGAGCACCAGGAACACGAGCAGCACGCACAGCGGGAACACGTAGATCATGGTGTTACCGGCCAGGATGTCCTGGTAGGTCAGGTCGGTCCATTCGTACGAGATCCCTTTCGGCAGCGTGGACTTGACGATTTCCTCCATCGCGGCCTGCGCCTGGCCCGACGACACGCCCGGTGCCGGGCCGCCGTTCATCTCGGCGGCGACGTAGCCGTTGTAGCGCTGCACGCGATCGGGACCGTACGTGTCCTTGATCTTCATGAGCGAGGACAGCGGGATCATCTCGCCCTTGTCGTTGCGGACCTTCAGCTGCGCGATCTGCTCGCGCTGCGAACGGAACGGCGCATCGGCCTGCACGCGCACCTGGTAGGTGCGGCCGAACCGGTTGAAGTCGTTCACGTACAGCGAACCGAGGTTGATCTGCAAGGTCTGGTTGATCTCGGCCAGCGGCACGCCCAGCTGCTTGGCCTTCACGCGGTCGACGTCGGCGAACAGCTGCGGCACGTTGATCTGGTAGCCCGAGAACACGCCCATCAGGCGCTTGTCGGTGGCGGCCTTGGCCTGGATCGCCTGCACGGCCTTGTACAGTTCATCGTAGCCGACGCCGGCGCGGTCCTCGATCATCATCTTGAAGCCGCCCGTCGTGCCCAGGCCGTTCACCGGCGGGGGCGACAGCACCATCACGAACGCGTCCTCGATGGAACCCATGCGCTTGTTGATCTCGGCGGCGATCGCCTCCGCGCTCTGCGCCTTGCCCTTGCGTTCGTCGAACGGTTTCAGCGTGGTGAACACGATGCCGGCGTTCGGCGCGTTGGTGAAGCCGTTGATCGACAGGCCAGGGAAGGCGACCGACGATTCCACGCCCGGGATCTGCTTGGCCACGTCGGACATCTTGCGGATCACGGCGTCCGTGCGGTCGAGCGAGGCGGCGTCCGGCAGCTGGGCGAAGCCGATCAGGTAAGCCTTGTCCTGCGGCGGCACGAAGCCCGGCGGCACGGCCCGGAACATGAAGATGGCGGCGATCCCGAGCAGCACGTACACGCCCAGGGCGGCGCTCTTGCGCTTCAGGACGCCCTTCACGCCGCCTTCGTAGGCATGCGACGAGCGGCCGAAGAAGCGGTTGAAGCCGGCGAAGAAGCGGCCGAACACCGCGTCCATGATGCGGGTGAGGCGGTCCTTCGGCGCATTGTGCGCCTTCAGCAGCGCGGCGGCCAGCGCCGGGGCCAGGGTCAGCGACGAGAACGCGGAGATCACGGTCGAGATGGCGATGGTCAGCGCAAACTGGCGGTAGAACTGGCCGGTCAGGCCCGATACGAACGCGATCGGGATGAACACGGCGCACAGCACCAGGGCGATCGCGATGATCGGGCCCGAGACTTCCTTCATCGCCTGCACGGTGGCGTCATGCGGATTCAGGCCGTTCGCGATATTGCGCTCGACGTTCTCCACGACGACGATGGCGTCGTCCACCACGATACCGATTGCCAGCACGAGGCCGAACAGCGACAGCGTGTTGATCGAGAAGCCGCAGGCGAGCATCACCGCGAACGTGCCGACGACGGACACCGGCACCGCCAGCAGCGGGATCACCGACGCGCGCCACGTCTGCAGGAACACGATGACGACGAGCGCCACCAGGATCACCGCCTCGATCAGCGTGTGGATCACGGAGTCGATCGACTCGCGCACGAATTGGGTCGGGTCGTACACAATGCTGTATTCGACGCCTTCCGGGAAATTTTTCGACAGCTCCTTCATCTTGGCGCGCACGTCGTGCGAGAGCTGCAGCGCATTGGCGTTCGGCGCCTGGAAGATCGGGATCGCCACGGCCGACTGGTTGTCCAGCAGCGCGCGCAGGGCGTACGAGTTCGAGCCCATCTCGAGCCGCGCGACGTCCTTCAGCAGCGTGGTCGCGCCGTCGGCGTTCGTCTTGAGGATGATGTTGCCGAAGTCCTCGACGGATTTCAGGCGGCCCTGCGTGTTCACGGTCAGCTGGAAGTCCGCGCCCTTGGCCGGGCCCTGGCCGATGACGCCGGCCGCCACCTGCACGTTCTGCTCGCGGATCGCGTTGACGACGTCGCTGGCGGTCAGGTTGCGCGCGGCGACCTTCTGCGGATCGAGCCACACGCGCATCGCGTAGTCGCCCGAACCGAACAGCTGGACTTCGCCCATGCCGTTGATGCGCGCCAGCTCGTCCTTGACGTTCAGCGTGGCGTAGTTGCGCAGGTACAGGTCGTCATAGCGGCCATCCGGCGAGCGCAGGTGCACCACCATCGTGATGTTGGGCGAGCTCTTGACGGTCGTGACGCCGATCTGGCGCACCTCTTCCGGCAGGCGCGGGAGCGCGCGCTGGACGCGGTTCTGCACCGCAGTCTCGGCCTGCTCCACGTTGGTGCCGATCTTGAAGGTCACCGTCAGCATCAGCGCGCCGTCCGACGTGTTTTGCGACGTCATGTACAGCATGTTTTCGACGCCGTTGATTTCCTGCTCCAGCGGCGTCGCGACGGTTTCGGCGATGACCTTCGGATTGGCGCCCGGGTACTGGGCGCGCACCACCACGGAGGGCGGCACGACGTCCGGGTACTCGGAGATCGGCAACTCGAAGATCGAGATGAGGCCGGCCACGAAGACCAGCACCGACAGCACGGCCGCGAAGATCGGCTTGTCGACGAAAAAGCGTGAAATGTTCATTGTTCTTGTCCCTCGATTGCTATGGGATTACTTGGCATTACTTGGCGTCGGCCATGGCCAGCTTCGCGTCCTTCGCGGGCGGCTTGCTCGTATCGAGCGAAGCGACCATCGGCACGGTCTGCGCCGTGATGGGCGCACCCGGACGCACGCGCTGCAGGCCATTGACGACGATCTTCTCGCCCGGCTTCAGGCCGGCGCGCACGACGCGCAGGCCGTCGACGACGGGGCCGAGCTTCACTTCGCGGTATTCGGCCTTGCCGTCCGCGCCCACGACGAACACGAATTTATGGTTCTGGTCCGTGCCGACGGCGCGGTCCGTGATCAACAGGGCCGGCTTGGGCTCGCCGCCACCGATCTGCACGCGGGCGAACAGGCCGGGCGCCATGCTGCGGTCCTTGTTTTCGAACGTGGCGCGCATGCGCACGGAACCGGTCTGCGTGTCGAGCTGGTTGTCGACGAATTCCAGCTTGCCCTCGTGCGGGAAGCCTTCTTCGTTGACGAGGCCCACCTTCACCGGCACCGCCTTGCCCTCGTGCGCTTCCTTTGCGACGCGCAGATAGGTCTCTTCGTCGCCGTCGAAGCTGGCGTAGATGCGGTTCATCGACACGACGGAGGTCAGCACGGCCGACGCGTCGACCAGGTTGCCGAGGGTGATCTCGGCCTTGGACACGCGGCCGTCGATCGGCGAGACGACGCGGGTGTACGACAGGTTCAGGCGCGCGGCCGCGGCCTGCGCTTCCGCGGCGCGGGCCGACGCGTCGAGTTCCTTCTGGCTCGCGAGGCTCGCGTCGTACTCGCGCTGCGCGATCGCCTTGTCGCCCAGCAGGCGCTCGGCGCGGGCCAGCTCGGTGCGGGCCAGTTCGGCCTTGGCGCGGGCCGATTTCGCGGCCGCCTCGGCACGCTCGGCTTCGGCCTGGTAGGGGCGCGGATCGATCACGAACAGCACGTCGCCCTTCTTGACCTCCGCGCCCGGCTTGAAGTTGACGGCCGTGATGTAGCCCGACACGCGCGGACGGATCTCGACGTGCTCGATGGCTTCCAGCCGGCCCGAGAATTCCTGCGTCTCCGTGATCGGCTTCTCGAGCACGGCGGCGGCCGACACCGGCGGACCTGCCTGCGCCTGGGTTTGCGCTTCGGCGGCCTTGCCGGTCGCGTCGGAACAACCGGCAACCAGGACCGCCACACCGGCGGCGCCCAGCGCCAGCACGACGGGTCGCACGGCCATCTGGAATTGTTGAATCGTTTTCATTGGTTAGCCCTCCGTTATTGACTATTTATTAATGATTGGACGAAAACGGTCCTTTCCAGGCTTTTTCAGGAAAAGACAGGTCTCCCGCGCCTCGCAGGCACGTTTTTTATGGTTGGTGGTGAAGTAATTGACCCGGGGGGATCAATCAAGCGATCCGGAGATCAACAGCTGGCCGGCTCTTCTTCCTCGTCGAGGCCGGCAATGAAGTTGGCGATCTCGCTCAATGCCTGGCCTCGACAGGCGCAGGTATCGCGCGCATTCGGTTCCTGCAGGCGCTGTGCCGCCTGCAAGCGTCTGACCGTCGTCGGCACGCCCGACTGGATCAGTTTGCCGCCGTAGGCTTCCGCCTCGTCGCGCAGCGGGTCGTCCTCGATCGACAGGATCAGGGCCGGCGGCAGGTTCTTCAAACGGCTCGACTGCAGCGGCGATGCATACGGATGGCTGCGGTCGGCCGCGTGCGGCAGGTAGCCCCGGTAGGCGGCGGCGCATTCGTCGAACACCTTGGCCTTGTCGGGGCAGGTCGGCATCTCGCGCATCGAGCAGGTCGACAGGCCCGGGTCCAGCATCGGCATCAACAGGATCTGGCCGGCCAGCCGCGGCGCGCCCCGGTCGCGCGCCATCAGGGCGCACACGGCGGCGAGATTCGCGCCCGCTTCGATGCCCGCGACCAGCATGCGCTTGCCGGTCCAGCCGAGCTTGGTCTTATTCTTCTTTGCCCACATCAGCACGGCATGCGCATCTTCCGCGGCGGCCGGGAACGGCTTCACCGTCGCCAGCGTATAGGTCGACGACAGCACGACCGGATACCCGCTCGCCTCGGACAGGTGGCGCAGGAACGGATCCGCGTCTTCCAGGTCGCCGTCGACGAAGCCGCCGCCATGGAAGAACACGATCAATACGTCGCGCTTGCCGTCGACCGCGGCCTTGTACAGGCGAGCCGCCAGCGGTCCTTCCACGCCCACGACCTGCAGATCGCGTACCGCCAGCGTGTGGCCGTCGGCCGGCTTGTGCGCAACGCTCATCGATTCACCTCGTTGGCGGCCACCAGCACGGCCGGGATCGCGTTCGCGCCGCATTGCTCGCCCTTCGCCACGACGTGGAACAGCGCATCGTATCCGCGCGCCTCGGCACCGGCCGCATGCGCGTACTCGTCGGTGAGTACCGTGCCTGCCATGGCCACTACGCCGAGCACCAGCCCGAACACTGCCGCGACTGCATCGCGATGCGCTTTCATGATCCGCTCCTCGTTGAATTGACAAATGCTGAAACTATCAGCGACCGTACCGACATCATAGACTTCATCTACAATCCAATAAATAGTGCATTTGCGAATCCATTGTTCAGATTTTTGAACAATCATGCATATGCTTGCTAAAAACCCGGCTGTAAAAGTGTTCTTATAAACAAGGTTGTGTCATGAACAAGCTCCAAGCCATGGAAGTCTTCGTGCAAGTCGTCGACGCCGGCAGCTTTACGCGCGCGGCCGAGTTGATGAACCTGCCCAAGGCGACGGTGTCGACGCTCGTGCAGTCGCTCGAGGGGGCGCTGTCGGCCAAGCTGCTGCACCGGACCACGCGCCAGGTGACGGTGACGACGGACGGCGCCGCCTATTACGAGCGCTGCCTGCGCATCCTGTCCGACGTGCGCGACGCCGAGGAATCGCTGTCGCGCACGCGCCTGTCGCCCAGCGGCCGGTTGCGCGTCGACGCGCCGACGGGCCTGTCGAGCGAAATCCTCGTGCCCGCCCTGCCCGCCTTTTTCGAGCGCTATCCGGACATCATGCTGGAACTGGGCAGCTCCGACCGTCCCGTGGACCTCGTCGAGGAAGGCGTCGACTGCGCCGTGCGCGGCGGCACGCTGGGCGACACGAGCCTGATCGCGCGGCGCGTCGGCGTCATCAATTTCCTGACGGCGGCGTCGCCCGCGTACATCGCGCGCCACGGCATGCCCCAGCACCCGCGCGACCTCGAGCGCCACCGCTGCGTGAACTATTTCTCGGCCAAGACGGGCAAGATCTACGACTGGGATTTCAGCCGCGGCGACGAACGCATCGACGTGCCGATGCGCGGCGTGATCGCGCTGAACGATTCGAACGCCTACGTGGAAGCGGGGCTGGCGGGCCTGGGCGTAATCCAGATGACGGATTACATGCTCGACAGGCACGTGGAGGCCGGGCGCATGGTGCAGGTGCTGCCGGACTGGCGCAGCGATCCGGTGCCGGTGCACGTCGTGTATCCGCAAAACCGCCACCTGTCCGCCAAGGTGCGCGTATTCGTCGAGTGGGTGGCCGAATTGTTCGCCGCGAACCCGTACACGCACATGGGGGCGATGCCCCGCGTGGCGGCGCCCGCAGTGCCGGCTCTGGTCCCGCTCATGGCCTGAGCACGGGTGTAGAATCGAACACACGACCACGCACCGGAGACCCCGATGACCCAGCCGCGCACCATCGACGTGCTGCTCGACCAGTACAGCGACAGCCACCGCAACCCGACCAATGAGCTGATCCATTTCGTCTGCGTGCCCGTCATCGTGTTCACCTTGCTGGGCATCCTGTGGAGCATCCACCCGGCGTTGGCCGTCGCCGCCGCGCTCGGAGCGCTCGTGTATTACTTCCGGCTGTCGCCGCCGTTCGCATTCGGCATGCTCCTGATGAGCGCCGTGATGCTGGCCGTGCTGGCGCTGATGCCGCCGTTCACCGTGTTGCCGCTGTCGATCGCGATCTTCGTCGTCGCGTGGATCGGCCAGTTCATCGGTCACAAGATCGAAGGCAAGAAACCGTCGTTCTTCGACGACTTGCGCTTCCTGCTGATCGGTCCGCTGTTCGTGCTGGGCTTCCTGTATCGTCGCCTGCACGTCGCCTATTGAACCTATTGAGCCTATTGAGCCTATTGAAATTGGAATCACTGGAGTCAAAAAATGAAACGCATCTCCGCCCTCGCCCTCGTCGCGCTGTCCGCCCTGCTCGCCGCCTGCGCGGGCCCATCGAACTCGGGCAGCGTCTACAGCAGCTACCAGACGATGAATGAACAATCGGTGCGCATGGGCACCGTGGAATCCGTCCGCAACGTCACCATCGCCAACCCGGAATCCGGCGTCGGCACGATGGCCGGCGCCGCGCTGGGCGGCCTGGGCGGGTCCCAGGTCGGCCACGGCAACGGCTCGGCCGCCGTCGGCATCCTCGGCGCCGTCGCGGGCGGCATCATCGGCAACCGCGTCGAGAACCAGGCCAACAACCGGCCCGGCTTCGAAATCACCGTCAAGCTCGACAATGGCGAACTGCGTTCCATCACGCAGGCGGCCGACGAGATGTTCCGGCCGGGCGAACGCGTACGGCTGCTCAGCAACGGGTACACGACGCGCGTGACGCACTGAGAATTGGCCACCGGCCACATCGGGAGGACGATCGCGATATACTTTCGCGATGCCCTCCTACGCCCTGTTCACCCTGGCCTCCCTGATCTGGGGATCGACCTTCTTCGCCATCACGCTCGAGCTGGGCGAAGTGCCGCCCGCCGTCTCGGTCGTCTACCGGTTCGCGCTCGCGTCGCTGACGCTGTTCGCGTTCTGCCTGCTGCGCGGCGACAAGCTGCGCCTGCCCTGGCGCGTGCAGCGCTGGGCCGTGCTGCAAGCCTTTTTCATCTTCGGCCTGTCGTACGTCTGCACATATAACGCGGAGCAATACGTCGTCTCGGCGCTCGTCGCCGTGCTGTTCGCGCTGATGGTGTTCTGGACGCCGATGCTCTCCCGGCTTGCGTTCGGCACGCCGATCCCGCGCCGCACGTGGGGCGCCGGCGCGGCCGCGATCGGCGGCGTCACGCTGCTGTTCTGGCACGCGATCGGCGCCGCCCTGCGCGACCTGCACCAGGGCGGCCAGGGCCATTTTCTCCTCGGCCTGCTGCTGGGCATCGTCGCGTCGATCGTCAGCTCGGCCGGCAGCATCGTCGTCGGCAAGGTGCGAGAAGAATCGAACAACCTGGTGCTCACGACGGGCTGGTCGATGTTCTGGGGCACCTGCATGGTCGCCGCGTGGTGCGTCGCGACGGGGCAACCCTTCATCATTCCGCGCACGGCCAGCTATGTGCTGGGCTTGCTGCACCTGTCGATCTTCGGCTCGGTCGTCGCCTTCATCTGCTATTTCACGCTGATCAACCGCATCGGCTCGAACAAGGCCGTGTACATCGGCGTCATCACGCCCGTGATCTCCGTGCTGCTGTCGATCAAGCTCGAGCACTACCGCCCCGGCCCCGCCGAGTGGCTGGGCATGGCCGTGTGCCTGGGCAGCGTCGCGTGGGCCCTGCGTTCGCCGGCCGCCAAGCCCGTCCCGTCCGTCACCCTCAACGATGCCATCGAAACGACTCCATGATGCCTGACACCACCTTCGCCATCCGCCCCGCCACGCCGGCCGACATCACCCATATCCAATCGATGATCGTCGAGCTGGCCGTGTTCGAGAAACTCGAGCACCTCGTCGTGGCGACGGAAGAAAAATTGCACGAAGGACTGTTCGGCCCGCATCCGGCCTGCGAAGCCATCGTCGGCGAGCTCGACGGCGAAGTCGTGACGTTCGCGCTGTTCTTCCACAATTTCTCGACTTTCCTCACCAAGCGCGGCCTTTATCTGGAAGATCTGTACGTGCGGCAAACGCATCGCGGCAAGGGTATCGGCAGCCGCATGTTGAAACATCTGGCGCGCCTGGCCGTCGAACGGGGCTGCGGCCGCTTCGAGTGGTCCGTGCTGGACTGGAACACGCCCGCGATTAACTTCTACGAGTCGATGGGCGCCGAGATCCTGCCCGACTGGCGCATCTGCCGCGTCACGGGCGCACCCCTGGCCGCGCTGGCCCAGTCCTGATTCGGCAAAGAAAAAACCCACGGGCTGCGTGGCAGCGCCGTGGGGGAACCCATTCGTCGGATGGGGAGGGGAGACTTGAATCCAACGGTTTCAATATAAGCGTCCCGCTGCCGGATTTGCAGGTTCCTTACAAATGCTTACTTCGGTAACAGAAAGCTGAGGTTTTGGGTGCCCGGACGCGATTGAGTGATCACAAATGCAAGAACGCGTCGAGCGGGACAATGGAGTCCATGACGAGGACATGGACATGAAAAAGCCGACAAAACCGCACAGCATGTCGATTACCCGATGGGTCTACCGGGCCTGGCTGCGTTCCCGGATCGACACCTACACCCGCAGCCTGCACGCGATCGCCGTCCAGCGCGAAAACGATTTTCACGCGGAACGCATCCTGCACCGCGCGATCTCGACAACCCGTTCCAAGCTTCAATCCCTGTAGCGCCGGCGCGCCAGCAGGCGCTCGCCCAGCTCGAAGGCCGCCTGGGTCAGCAAGGCCAGCAGCGCGGCCGGGATCGCGCCCGCCAGCAGCATGTCGTTGTCGTTCAGCGCGAGACCCGTCGTGATGCGCTCCCCGAAGCCGCCGGCGCCGATGAACGCGGCAATCGTCGCCGTGCCGACGCTCATCACGGCGGCCGTCTTGACGCCCGCCAGGATCGTCGGCGCGGCCAGCGGCAGCTCGACCTGGACCAGCGCCTGCCGCCGCGTGAGCCCCAGCGCCAGCGCCGCCGTGCGCAAGCCGGGCGGCACTTCCAGCAGCCCCGTGCACGTATTGCGCACGATGGGCAGCAGCGCGTACGCGCACAGGGCGACGAGGGCCGGGACCGTGCCGATGCGGCCGAGCAGCGGGATCAGGATCGCCAGCAGGGCCAGCGACGGCACCGTCTGCAGCACGCCCGCCACGGCCAGCACGGCCTGGCGCAGGCGCGGCACGAGCGCGGCCACGATGCCGAGAGGAATGCCGGCGACGCAGCCGAGCAGTACGGCGCATACGACCAGCAGCAGGTGCTGGCGCGCAAGATTGATAAAACCATTGCCGAAGGTTTTGGCGAGCAGGCCGTCGCGCGCGACGGACGGGGCATCATGGGTCAACCACGCCCGCGCGATTGCCGCGAAGCTTTGTCCATCCAGCTCGGCCGCCGCATTCATCGCGATCATGTCGTCCGCCTTGATCGTGCCCTCCAGCTTCTCGATGGCATGCCACGCCTGCGGAAAGCGCCGCGGCACGTCGAGGCGGTACAGCAGCACGGCATCGTAGCGGGGAAAATAATGCTTGTCGTCGTCCAGCACGCGCAGGCCGTACTGGCGGATCTTGGCGTCCGTCGAATAGATGTCGATGGCGTCGACCTGGCGCTGGGCCAGCGCTTCATAGGCGATGCCGTGGTCGAGGCCGCGCGGTTGCTGCGGCAGGCCGTAGCGCCGCGCGAGACCGGGCCAGCCGTCCGCGCGGCCGAGGAATTCATGCGACAGCCCGATCTTGAATGCCGGGTGCAGCGCCAGGTCGGACAGGCGGCGCAGCTTCGCATCGCCGCGCACGGCCAGCGCGTAGCCGTTGGAAAAGCCCAGCGGCACGGCCACGCCCAGGCCCAGCGGACGCAGCGCCGCGCGCATCGCGTCCAGCGACGTCGGCCGCGGATTCTTGAGGATCTCCAGGTCGATGGTGCCCAGGTATTCCGGATAAACGTCGATCGCGCCCGAACGCAGCGCGCCCAGCACGATCGCGGTATTGCCCAGCCCCTGCTTGTGCTCGGCCGGCCCCGTGCGCGCGGCAGTCTGCGTCAGGATCTCGCCCAGGATGTACGACTCGGTGAAGCGCTTCGAGCCCACGCGCAGCACGTCGTCGGCGTGGGCGGACGACAGGATGCCGGCGCAGGCGAGCACCAGCCAGGCGAATCTCAGCATGCGGCGTCCGTGGGCGTGCGCCACACGCCCGCGTGGACGACGCCGCGGCACGGGTTCGCGCCGATGGCGTAGGCCAGGTCGGCCGGGCGGGCGATGTCCCACAGCGCGAAGTCGGCGCGCTGCCCCGGCGCCAGGCAGCCGGTGTCCGTGCGGCCCAGCGCGCGCGCCGCGTTGACGGTCACGCCGCGCAGGGCTTCCAGCGGCGTCAGGCGCCACAGCGTGCACGCCATGTTCATCGCCAGCAGCAGCGACGTCATCGGCGACGTGCCCGGATTGCAGTCGGTGGCGACGGCCAGCGGCACACCCGCATCGCGCAACTGGGCCAGCGGCGGCATGCGCGTCTCGCGCAGGAAGTAATACGCGCCGGGCAGCAGCACGGCGACGGTGCCCGCGCGCGCCATCGCGGCCACGCCTTCGGGCGACAGCCATTCGAGGTGATCGGCCGACAACCCGCCGTAGCGCGCCACGAGCGCCGCGCCGCCCTGGTCCGACAACTGCTCCGCGTGCAGCTTGACGGGCAGCCCGAGACGCCGCGCCACGTCGAACACGCGCGCCGTCTGGTCGTGCGAAAAGCCGATGCGCTCGCAGAACGCGTCGACGGCGTCGACGAGGCCTTGCGCCGCCAGCGCCGGCAGCATCCGGGTGCACAGCATGTCGACGTAATCGTCGGCGCGGCCCGCGTACTCGGGCGGCAGCGCGTGCGCGCCCAGGAACGTCGTCGTCACCGTCACCGGCAGCTGCGCGCCCACGCGGCGGGCCACGCGCAGCATCTTCGCCTCGGACTCCAGGTCGAGACCGTAGCCGGACTTGATCTCCAGGGTGGTGACGCCCTCGGCCAGCAGGGCGCGGATGCGCGGCAGGCTGGCCCGCAACAACTCGTCTTCGGACGCCGCGCGGGTGGCGCGCACCGTGGACATGATGCCGCCGCCCGCGCGCGCGATGTCTTCGTAGGTGGCGCCGTTCAGGCGCGCTTCCCATTCGTCGCTGCGGTTGCCCGCGTAGACGACGTGCGTGTGGCAGTCGACGAGGCCGGGCGTCAGCCACAGGCCGCCGCAATCGTGGGTGCGTGTGGCCGGCGGGGCGTCGCTGCGCGGCCCGACCCACGCGATGCGCCCGGCGCGCACCGCCACGGCGCCGTCCTCGACGATGCCGTAACCTTCCGTCAGCGTGGCCAGGCGCGCGTTCGCGTACAGGACGTCGACGGACTCACTCATAGGCGCCGTCCTCGTCTTCGAGGTCGTTTTCGTCGTCGTAGTAATGGATGTCGACGATGAAGATGGCGCCCTGCTCCGCCCGCAGCTTCCACGACGTGTCCGGGTCGAGCACGACGGCGTCGAAGCGCACGAGGTTGATGCGCTGGTCGTCGCTGCACAGCTCCAGGCTGTCGCCTTCGGCCAGGAACAGCACGGTGACGTCGGCGCGCGCGACGAAGGTGGAATCGCCGTCCAGCTGGCGGCGGCCGAAACGGTGCCAGCAGCGGTCCGTGCGCGTCATCACGTTGAAGTCCGTGCTGGGGCCGCGATTGAGCTTGGCGTCCACGCGCGCCTCGCCGTCGAAGGCGGCGACCGGTTCCGCTTTCGACAGCAGGGTGGGCGCGCCGTCGATGTCGAGCGTCATGCCGTGGCCGTCCACGAGCACCAGCGTGCGCTCGACGCCGGGGAAGGCGGAGAACGGACCGTCGTTCGCGATCGTGGCCAGGCTCACGCGCCAGTCGAAGTCCTCGAAGCCGGCATCGGGCGGGAACACGGCGATCTCTGTGGTACTGCCGCCGCCGTTCTTCCACGATACCGGCTCGAGGCCTGCATACGGAATCAGCATCGTCATCGCTTGCACCTCATCGTCATGGGAATCAATGTGCGTGCAGTGTACGCGCTGCGGCCTTGTAGCGCTGCGCAATCGCATCCTGCGCCTTGTGGCGGCCGCCCTGCACCACCCAGTGGCCGCCGGCCAGCACGTCGCGCACGAGGTTGTCGTTGCCGCTGAACAGGAAGCGGCCCAGCACCTCGTCCGCCGGCACGCCGTCCAGGTTCGGGTGCGCGCTGTCCAGCACGAGCAGGTCGGCGCGCCGGCCCTGCGCGAGCACGCCGAGGCGGCGCCCGGCCGCCTGCGCGCCGCCCGCCAGCGCCTGCTGCCACAGGAAGGCGGCCACGTCGCGCTGTCCGCCGCGGACGGCGACGTTGCGGCGCTGCTGCGCGAGCCGCTGGCCATATTCGAGCCAGCGCAATTCTTCGACCGGACTTTGCGACACGTGGCTGTCGCTGCCGATGCCGAAGCGCCCGCCGGCCGCGATGTACGGCGCCAGCGGGAACAGGCCGTCGCCCAGGTTCGCTTCCGTCGTCGGGCACAGCCCCGCGACGGCGCCGCTGGCCGCGATCCGGTCGCGCTCCCCGTCGGACAGGTGGGTGGCATGCACGAAGCACCAGCGCGCGTCGACGTCGGCCTGGTGCATCAGGTAATCGACGGGCCGCATGCCGGTCGCCTCCACGCACTGCGCCACTTCGAGCTGCTGCTCCGCGATGTGGATGTGCAGCGGCCGTCCGGCCGGCAGTCCCTGCACCAGCTCGCGCAACTGGCCGGCCGACACGGCGCGCAGCGAATGCGGCGCCGCGCCCACTTCCAGCTGGGGGCCGCGCAGCGGTTCCAGCGCCTCGACGATGCGCAGCACGTGGGCCGGATCCGTGCGGAAGCGTTCCTGGTCCTGCCGCAACGGCGTGTCGCGGAAACCCGCGTACGCATACATCACGGGCAGCAAGGTCACGCCGATGCCCGCTTCGCGCGCAGCCTGGGCGATGCGCTGCGCCGTCTCGGCCGGGTTGCCGTAGACGTGGCCGCCCGGCGCCCGGTGGACGTAATGAAATTCGCAGACGGCCGTGTAGCCATGGCGCAGGCATTCGGCGTACAGCTGCGCGGCCACGGCTTCCATCTGCTCGGGCGTGATGCGGTTGGCGATGCGGTACATCAGGTCGCGCCACGTCCAGAAGCTGTCCGGGCCGCGGTTGGATCCACCTTCCGCCCTTTCGGTCAAACCGGCGAAAGCGCGCTGGAAAGCGTGCGAATGCAGGTTGATCATGCCCGGCAGGACGTAGTCGGCGCGCGCCACGCCGGGCGGCGCAGAAGCGTCCGGCGCGACCTGCGTCAGGTCGCCGCGCGCGTCCCATTCGAGCAGCACGTCCCGGTGCCAGCCTTCGGCCAGCAGGGCGTGGCGCGCGAACAGGGCGCTCATGGGCGTCCTCCTGCATGCCCTCCCGCGCGCGCCCACGCGATGGCATCCTCGAGAAACTCGCGCAGCAGCGGCTGCACCTTGCCGGCGACGTCGGGCCGGTAGTCGAACGGCGGCGCCTCGTCCATGTACAGGCACTGGCACATCTCGAGCTGGATCGCGTGCACGCCGGCCGCAGGGTCGCCGTAGAAGCGCGTGATGTGGCCGCCCTTGAAGCGACCGTTGAAGACGAAGGCGAAACGGTCCTGCGATTCGGCCACGCGCATCATCTCGCCCTGCAGCTGCAGCGAGCACGAACGGCCGTCGGCCGTGCCGAAGTTCAGGTCGGGCAGGCGCCCTTCGAAAAAGCGCGGGACGACGGACGCGATCGAATGCGCGTCCCACAGCACGACCTGGCCGTGCCGCGCCAGCAGGCGATCGAGCTCCGCGCGCAGCTGGCGGTGGTACGGGCGCCAATACGTCTCGAGGCGGCGCTCGATCTCGTCGGCGTCCGGCTCCTGGCCGGGCAGGTACAGGCGTTCGCGTCCGAACGTGTCGACGGGGCACAGGCGCGTCGTGTCCTGGCCCGGGTACAGGTTCGTGTCCTCGGGCGGGCGGTTCAGGTCGACCACGTAGCGCGACCAGCGCGCCGACAGGGTCGATGCGCCGAGGCTGTCCGCGAACGCGTACAGGTCGGGCAGGTGCCAGTCCGTGTCGGCCCGGGCCTGCGCGCACGGCGCCATGCGCGCCGCGATATCGTCGGGGATGTCGGTGCCGGCATGGGGCATCGACAGCAGCAGCGGCACCGAACCCGCCTTGAACCTGAAATCCATTGCGTTTCCTGTCCTTTCAGTGCAGTGCGGCGAACAAGTCCTTGCACGCGGCCGACAGCTCGCCCTCCATCACCATCCGGCGCGCCGCCTCGATGTCCGGCGCGAAGAAGCGGTCTTCGTCGAATGCCTTCACGTGCTCGCGCAATTTTGCATGAACATGTTCCAGGTGGCTAGAACTCGTCAGCGGGCGGTGGAATTCGATCCCCTGCGCCGCCGCCAGCAGCTCGATGCCGACGATGACACCCGTATTGTGCGCCATCTGGCCGAGACGGCGCGCCGCGAAGGTCGCCATGCTCACGTGGTCTTCCTGGTTCGCGGACGTCGGCAGGCTGTCGACGCTGGCCGGATGCGCCAGCGACTTGTTTTCCGACGCCAGCGCGGCCGCCGTCACGTGGGCGATCATGAAGCCGGAGTTGACGCCCGGCTCGCGCACGAGGAAAGGCGGCAGGCCGGACAGGGTGGCGTCGATCAGCAGCGCGATGCGGCGCTCGGCCAGGGCGCCGATCTCGGCGATGGCCAGCGCCAGGGTGTCGGCGGCGAACGCGACAGGTTCCGCGTGGAAATTCCCGCCGGAAATCACTTCGCCGGTGTCCGGGAACACGAGCGGATTGTCGGTGACGGCATTCGATTCGACCAGCAGGGTGCGGCCGGCCTGGGCGATCAAGTCCATCACGGCGCCCATCACCTGCGGCTGGCAGCGCAGGCTGTACGGGTCCTGCACGCGCTCGTCGCCGACGAGGTGCGACGCGCGGATCGCGCTGCCCGCCACCAGTTCCCGATAAATCTTCGCCGCCGCGATCTGGCCCGGCTGGCCGCGCACCGCGTGCACGCGCGGGTCGAACGGGGCGTCGCTGCCGCGCGCGGCGTCCAGCGACAGGCTGCCCGTCACCATCGCCGCTTCCAGCAGGCGCTCGGCCAGGAACAGGCCGTGCAGCGCCAGCGCCGTCGACACCTGCGTGCCGTTGATCAGGGCCAGGCCCTCCTTCGCCGCCAGCACGACCGGCGCGATGCCGGCCGCGTCCAGCGCGGTGCGGGCGTCCATGATCTCTCCGCGCATGCGCACCTGGCCGACGCCCAGCAGCGCGAGCGTCATGTGCGCCAGCGGCGCGAGGTCGCCGGACGCGCCGACGGAACCCTGGCACGGAATCGCGGGCATGATGCCGGCGTTGTACAGGGCGATCAGCGTGTCGACGATCAGCGTGCGCACGCCGGAATAGCCGCGCGCAAGGCTGCCGATCTTGGTCAGCAGGATCAGGCGCACGACGTGGTCCGGCAGCAGCTCGCCGGTGCCGACCGCATGCGACAGGATCAGGTTGCGCTGCAGCTGCTCGAGCTGGTCCGCCGGGATGTGGCGCTTGGCCAGGATGCCGAAGCCGGTGTTGATGCCGTAGGCCGGATCGCCCTTGGCGACGATGGCTTGCACGGTCGCGGCCGACGTCGCGATGGCGGCATAGGCCTCCGGTGCCAGCGTGAGCCGGCCGGGCGTGCCCCAGGCCGTGCGCAGGTCGGTCAGCGACAGGGCGCCGGGGTTGAGGGTCAGGTGGTGGTCTTGGGTCATGATGTTATGGTGGCTATGTGCTGTCTTACTTGATCATCGGGAGGCGCAGGCCGAAGCGCTTGGCCGTCTCGATCGCGAGTTCGTAGCCGGCGTCCGCATGGCGCATCACACCCGACGCGCAATCGTTGACGAGGACGCGGGCCAGGCGTTTATCGGCGGCCTCGGTGCCGTCCGCGACGATGACGACCCCGGCGTGCTGCGAATAGCCCATGCCGACGCCGCCGCCGTGGTGCAGCGACACCCACGTCGCGCCGCCGGCCGTGTTCAGCATGGCGTTCAGCAGGGGCCAGTCGGAGACGGCGTCGGTGCCGTCGCGCATGGCTTCCGTCTCGCGGTTCGGGCTCGCGACGGAGCCGGTGTCCAGGTGGTCGCGGCCGATCACGATCGGCGCTTTCAGCTCGCCCATGCGCACCATCTCGTTGAAGGCGAGGCCCGCCAGATGGCGCTCGCCGAGTCCCAGCCAGCAGATGCGCGCCGGCAGGCCCTGGAACGCGATGCGGTCGCGCGCCATGTCGAGCCAGCGGTGCACGCGCGCGTGCTGCGGGAACAGTTCCTTGATCTTCGCGTCGGTTTTATAGATGTCTTCGGGGTCGCCGGACAGCGCGACCCAGCGGAACGGGCCGCGGCCTTCGCAGAACTGCGGGCGGATGTAGGCCGGCACGAAGCCGGGGAAGTCGAAGGCATTCGCTACGCCCTGGTCGAACGCGACCTGGCGGATGTTGTTGCCGTAGTCGACGGCATGCGCGCCCAGCGCCTTGAAGTCGAGGATCGCCTGCACGTGCACGGCGCAGGATTCGGCCGCGGCCTGCTTCAGTTGCGCATGCCGGGCCGGATCGCGCTGCGCCGCCTGCCACTGCTCGACGGTCCAGCCGCGCGGCAGGTAGCCGTGGATCAGGTCGTGGGCGGACGTCTGGTCCGTGACGAGGTCCGGTACGAGTCCACCTTCTTTCGCCCGGCGCACGAGTTCCGGCAGCACGTCGGCCGCGTTGCCGAGCAGGCCGATGGAGACGGCTTCCTTGCGCTCCTTGTGCGTCTCGATCATCGCCAGCGCCTCGTCGATGTCCCGCGCCTGCTTGTCCAGGTAGCGGGTACGCAGGCGGAAGTCGATGCTGCTCTGCTGGCATTCGACGTTGAGCGACACGGCGCCCGCGAACGTGGCGGCCAGCGGCTGCGCGCCGCCCATGCCGCCCAGGCCCGCCGTCAGGATCCACCTGCCCGCCATGTCCCCGCCGAAGTGCTGGCGGCCGGCTTCGGCGAACGTCTCGTACGTCCCCTGCACGATGCCCTGGGTGCCGATATAGATCCAGCTACCGGCCGTCATCTGGCCGTACATGAACAGGCCTTTGCGGTCGAGCTCGTTGAAATGCTCCCACGTCGCCCACTTCGGCACGAGGTTCGAGTTCGCGAGCAGCACGCGCGGGGCGTCCGGGTGCGTCTGGAACACGCCGACCGGCTTGCCGGACTGGATGAGCAGGGTCTGGTCGTCCTCCAGCTCGCGCAGCGACGCGAGGATCTGGTCGAAGCACGCCCAGTCGCGCGCCGCGCGGCCGATGCCGCCGTAGACGACGAGGCCTTGCGGGTTTTCCGCCACCTCGGCATCCAGGTTGTTCTGCAGCATGCGGTAGGCCGCTTCGGTCAGCCAGTTCTTGCAGGTGAGTTCGCTGCCGCGCGGGGCGCGGATGACGCGGGTGGGATCGAAACGCGGGTCCGCGGTAGGAGAGGCTTGGGTCATGTTGGACTCCTCGAAAAGGATGCGCGGGACGAAGCAATGCCCGCTTTCCAGACAGTCTAAGTTGTCTATACAACTACGTCAACCCACGCGGCGTGGGCGGGTTATTTTTTTTTGCCAGACCTGCCGTCCGCCGACCCACGTTTGCAGCACGCCGATCTTGTGGATGTCGTACGGCGACATCTTGAACAAGTCCTGGTCGACGACGATGAAGTCGGCGTATTTGCCGACTTCGAGCGAGCCTAGCGCTTTTTCCTGATGGCCGGCGTACGCCGCGTCGAGCGTGAAGCAGCGGAACGCTTCCTTGAGCGACATCGCCTGTTCTGGATACCAGCCGGCGATCGGGTTGCCGGCCGCGTCCTGGCGCGTGACGGCCGCGTGGATGCCGAAGAACGGGTTCGGCGACTCGACGGGAAAATCCGAGCCGCACGCGATGCGCGAGCCCTGCGCCAGGAACGAGCGCCACGCGTACGCGCCCTTCATGCGTTCCGGGCCGATGCGCTGCTCCGCCATATTCCTGTCGGACGTCGCGTGCGTCGGCTGCATCGACGGGATGATGCCGACGCGCTTGAAGCGCGGGATGTCGGCCGGCGCGACGACCTGGGCGTGCTCGATGCGGTGGCGCAGCGCCGCGCCGTGATGGGCCGGGATCTCCTTGGCGAAGGCGTCGAGGATCTGGCGGTTGTCGGCGTCGCCGATCGCGTGCACGTTGACCTGGTAGCCCTTTCGCATGGCCTTGGCGATCATCGCGTCGATCTCCTCGTTCGAATGGAACAGCAGGCCGTGCGAATGCGGGTCGTCCGTGTACGGCGCCAGCAGCGCGGCGCCGCGGCTGCCCAGGGCGCCGTCGGCGTACAGCTTCACGGCGCGCAGCGCGTACATGTCGTGGGCGTAGCCGATCAGCGGGCCGTTGTTCGACAACCGGTCGAAGTCGGCGCCGGTGCCACCGATCATCGCGTAGATGCGCGCCGTCAGCTTGCCGTGGTCGGCATAGTCGCGGTACAGGCGGTCCTGGCCGACCTTGACGCCCGCGTCGTGCGCGCCCGTAAGGCCGACGCTGGCCATCTTGTCCAGCGCGCGGTCGAGCATCGTGCGGGCTTCCTGCCCGGTCGGCTGCGGCAGAACCTTGTAGACCATCGCCTGCGCCGCGTCGACCAGCACGCCCGTCGCGTGGCCGGCGGCGTCGCGCACGATCTTGCCGCCGGCGGGGTCGGGCGTCGTGTCCGTGATGCCGGCCAGCGCCAGCGCGCGGCCGTTGGCCCAGCCGGCGTGGCCGTCGACGCGCTCGAGCCAGACAGGCCGGTCGGCCACGGCGCCGTCGAGTTCCCGCGCCGTCGGGAAGCGGCCCAGCTTCCAGTTCTCCTGGTTCCAGCCGCGCCCGCGCACCCACGCGGCGCCGGCGTTGGCGCGCGCGTAGTCGCGGATGGCGGCCAGCGCCTGCGGCAGCGACGTCGTGGCCGACAGGTCGAGCTGCATCAGCATCTCGCCCAGGCCGAACACGTGGCCATGCGCATCGATGAGGCCGGGCAGCACGGTGCGGCCGGCCATGTCGACGTGCCTGGCTTGCGGGGCCTTGGTTGCCACGTCGGACGCGGAGCCGACGGCGACGATGCGGCCGGCATCGTCGAACGCGAGGGCCGCGAACTGGACGACGTCGCCCTTGGCGTTCAGCGTGTAGCCGTTGGCGTTGTCGATGACGGTGGTGGCGTGGGCCGTGGCCGCGAAGGCGAGGGCCAGGGCAATGAGGGTGGGCCTTGCTTGCTTGTGGCGCAGGCGCATCGGGGGTCTCCGTTTTGGGTTGCCGATGAACCGGGTTGCGGTTCGATCGCAAGAAACAGAGTGTATCGAAATTTACATTGTGGTCAATCGCCGGGCCGCGGTTCGACCGCAAGAACCGGAGGGTGCGGCGCGGCGCGTGCTGGTCCAATCATGGCTCAACCACTGGAGACCGTGATGCTCACCCTGTACGATTACCTGCCCTCCCAGAACGCCTGGAAGGTCCGCCTGCTGCTGAACCACCTCGACATCCCGTACCGCACGGAGATCGTGCGCATCTTCGAAGGCGAAGGCCAGCGTGCCGGGTTCCTGGCCGTGAGCCCGACCGGCGCCGTGCCCGCGCTGCGCCTGCCCGACGGCCGCGCGCTGGCCGAGTCGAACGCCATCCTGACGTATCTGGCGCACGGCACGCCGTATTCGCCGGCCGATCCGTTCGACCAGGCGAAGGTGCAACAATGGCTGTCGTTCGAGCAGGACCACGTGGCGTCGATCGCCACGTTGCGCCACTGGACGCTGACGGGCAAGCTGGCGCGGCGCGCGCCGGCGCTGGTCGAACGCCTGCGCGTCGTCGCGCACAAGGCGCTGGCGATCCTCGAGCGCGAACTGGCGCCGCGCCCGTTCATCGCGGGCGCCACGTACACGATCGCCGACATGTCGCTGTTCGCCTACGTCCACCGGGCGGACGAAGCGGGACTGGCGTTGGCCGACCATCCCCACGTCGTCCGCTGGATCGAACGCGTGCGCGCCCAGCCGGGCTTCCTGGGCACCGTCTACCCGTACTCGATCGACCCGTTCTCGGGCGGCGAGCTGCCTTAGGGCGCGTTCACTCGAACTGGATGCGCGTGATGAAGTACGGCGTGTAGGCGCTGCCCTGTCCCTGCCAGATGATGGTGTCGATGGTCTTGCCGGCCGCGTTGATGTCCTTGAGCGGCACTTCGACGACGGCCCACGTCTTGGCCTTGGGCTGGATGACGTAGTTCGCGTCGATCGCTTTGCCGTCGACCATGGCCTTGATCATCAGGGCCTGGCCGCCGTCCTTGCCGCCGTTGATGACGAAGGTCAGCTTGCTGTACCCCTCCGTGGAAAACGGCTCGTGGTGCAGCGCGAGGGCGCTCCACGGATCGCCCTGGACCCGGATCGGCTTGCCGTTGACGATGGGGACCGACAGCTGCGCCTTGGCCCAGCTCCAGTTCTGGAAACCGTTCTTCAACTCGTCATCGTAGACGACGAGGGGATGCGGCAAGTCCCCGGCCCGGGCCAGGCTCCCGCCGGACACGCCGGCCACACCGAGGGCCGCGAGGAACAGGCGACGCGATACGCTCATGATTGTCTCCTTCGATTATCGTTGTGATGCCTGCTTGAGGCAGGCATGTCGATGCTACGACTGAAGTATATGCATGTCTAACGCCTGATGAAAATTCTCATCGCCCTCGTCGATTTCATAATGCCAACAATTCCAAAGCCAAATTCGGGGTCAGAGCATTTTTCGGGTCGAATTCGGGGTCAGAGCACTTTTCGCAGCAAGGGGCTGCGCTCAATTGAGCCGCATCTATGACCGTACCGCCCACTTCGCTAAGGTCGGGGCTTCTCGTCTTCACGTGCTGCCATGTCACGCCCTACACGCCTGGTACTGCCTGCGGTGCCGCTCCACATCATCCAACGCGGGAATAATCGCGGCCCCTGTTTTGCCGGCCCGTCCGATTACCTTGTCTACCTGACCCTGCTGCGCCAATACGCGGCCGAGACCGCCTGCCACATCCACGCCTACGTCCTCATGACCAATCACGTTCATTTATTGCTGTCGACGGGCAGTCGTACCGGACCGAGCGTGCTCATGCGGCGTCTCGGCCAGCATTACGTCCAGTATTTCAACCGCCGGCAAGGGCGCAGCGGGACACTCTGGGAGGGACGGTTCCGATCCTGCCTGGTCGACAGCGAGCGCTACCTGCTGATCTGCCAGCGCTACATCGAGCTCAATCCCGTCCGGGCGCGCATGGTCGAGATGCCCGAGGCCTACCCCTGGTCGAGCTATCGGGCCAACGCATTGGGCGCCGAAGATCCGCTCGTCACGCCGCACCTGGTCTACACCGGCCTGGGCAGGCATGACATCGACCGACGGGCGGCCTACCGCCACTTGTTCCGTGAAGACTTGTCCGAGCAATTGCTCACGGAGATACGACGCGCCGGCAACGGCGGCCGGCCGCTGGGATCGGCATCCTTCGTCGACGACGTCGCGAATACGATGGGATGGCGTCCCGCGCAGCGGCCTCGCGGCCGGCGTCGCGCTGACGAAAAACAAATGCCCTGAAATGTGCTCTGACCCCGAATTTGTGCTCTGACCCCGAATTTTGACCCCGAATTTTCAGGTGGCGTCGTGGAAGATGATGCCGAGGGTGTGTCGATGGCCGCTGCGGATGCGGCTGACGCCGTGGCGCATGTTGACGCGGTAGATGCCGCGCGTGCCGTTGACGGGGCGGGTGTGCACGGGGAAGACGACGGCGTCGCCCTGCCCCAGCGGCACCACTTCGACGCGCGATTGCATGCGCGGGCGCTGTTCCGTCAGGACGAATTCGCCGCCGCTGAAATCGGCGCCGGAGCGTGACAGCAGCACCGCCACCTGCAGCGGGAACACGTGGTCGCCGTACAGGTCCTGGTGCAGGCAGTTGTAGTCGCCCGGGCCGTACTGCAGCAGCAGTGGCGTCGGCCGCAGCTGGCCGGCCGCGTGGCAGCGCGCCAGATAGTCGGCGTGCGCGTCCGGATAGCGTTCCGGGAGGCCAAGCACGGCCTGCCAGCGGTTGGCGATGCGCGCCAGCGGCGGATACAGCGCCGTGCGCAGGTCCGCCAGAGCGGGCGGCAGCGGGTATGCGTAGTAACGGTATTCGCCGCGCCCGAAACCGTGGCGCTCCATCACGACGCGGCTGCGGAACGGCGCGTCGTCGGCGTAGCCCGCCGCGTAAGCCGCGCACTGGTCCGCATCCAGCACGGACGGCAACACGGCGCAGCCGAACGTGTCCAGATCGTCGGCGACGCGGCCCCAGTCGACGTCCGTCACGCCTCCACCTCGTTGAAGGCAGCAGCCTGGCTGGCCTCGCGCCGGAGCAGCGCCTGCTTGCGCTCGACGCCCCACCGGTAGCCGGAGATCGAGCCGTCGTTGCGCACGACGCGGTGGCACGGGATCGCCACCGCGACCGGATTGGCGGCGCAGGCGCCCGCGATGGCGCGCGCGCCCTGCGGCATGCCGAGGCGGGCGGCCAGTTCGGCATAGCCGACCGTCTGCCCGGCCGGGATCTGGCGCAGCGCCTGCCAGACGCGCTGCTGGAACGCGGTGCCGCGCACGTCCAGAGGCAGGTCGAGGCCCAGACGCGGCGCTTCGACGAAGGCGACGACCTGGGCCACCGTGCGCTCGAAGCCCGGTTCGGCGCCGATCAATTCCGCTTTCGGGAAGCGGTCCTGCAAATCGCGCACGAGCGCGTCCGGATCGTCGCCCAGCAGGATGCAGCAGATGCCCTTGTCGGTCGCCGCCACGAGCAGCGCGCCCAGCGAACACTGCGCCACGGCGAAGCGGATGACCTCCCCGCCCCCGCCGCTGCGATAGCGCTTGGGCGTCATGCCCAGCATGCCGGACGACGCGGCGTAGAAGCGGCCGCTGGAATTGAAGCCGGCGTCGTAGGCGGCCGCGGTGACGCTGTCCGCCTGCGCGAGTCCCTGCTGGAGGCGCTCGGCCCGGCGCGCCGCGGCATAGGCCTTGGGCGTGATGCCCGTGTGCGCCTTGAAGACGCGGTGGAAGTGGAAGCGGCTCATGCCGCAGGCCGCGGCCAGGCTGGCAAGGTCCGGCTCCTCCTCGGCGGCGTCGATCAGGCGGCAGGCCTTGGCCACGGCGTCGGCCTGGCGTTCGGCCAGCGGCGGCGCGTCCGGCCGGCAGCGCAGGCAGGCGCGGAAGCCCGCCGCCTCGGCGTCGGCGGGCGTCGCGTGGAAGGCGACGTTGGCGCGGCGCGGCGTGCGCGACGGGCACGAGGGCCGGCAGTACACGCCCGTGCTGCGCACGGAATAATAAAACTGGCCGTCGGCGTCGCGCGCGCGGGCGACGACGGCCGCCCAGCGCTCGTCGTCGGTGACGTAGGTGGCGGATGCGGCGACGGGTGCGGCGGCGGTGCGGCGGATGGTGGCGGTGTTCATCTCGGTCTCCAGATTCTCGATGGCCCCATCGTAAGCGCGGGCGCCCCGGCAAACACTTCGGGTCTTGCTTTCGAATTCGCGATGCTAGAATAACGCCTCTCATCGCCGAGGCGGCACCCAGGATTCCGGAGAGTAGTTTGGACGAACAGATCGCGCAAGACAGCACACCCATTTTCCAGCGCATCAAGGACTATCTGCTCGGCGAAATCGCGGCGGGCCGCTGGAAGGAAGGCGATCTGGTGCCCTCCGAGCAGGCGCTCGTGCGCCAGTTCGGTGTCTCGCGCATGACCGTCAACCGGGCCGTGCGCGAACTGACGGCGGAACAGGTGCTCACGCGCCGCCAGGGTTCGGGCACCTATGTCGCGCCGCAGAAGTACCAGGCCACGCTGGTCGAGATCCGCAACATCGCCGACGAAGTGCGCGCGCGCGGCCATGTCCACGCGAGCCGCCCGCACCTGCTCGAACAAAGCCCGGCCGCCGAGGCGCTGGCGCGCCAGTTCGAACTCGAACCCGGCACGCCGCTGTTCCACTCGCTGATCGTGCACGACGAAAACGGCCAGCCGATCCAGGTCGAGGACCGCTGGGTCAATCCGGCCTGTGCGCCCGCCTACCTGGAGCAGGATTTTGCGCGCATCACGCCCAACGAGCACCTAATGACGGCCGCGCCGCTGCAGGGCGCCACCTACAGCATCGAGGCATTGCCGGCGCCGCGCGACGTGGCCGAGATGCTGGACGTCGCGCCCGGCACGTCGTGCCTCGTGCTCAAGCGCCGCACCACGTCGAACGGCCAGGTGGCGTCGGTCGTGACGATGTGGCACCCGGGACATTTATACAAGTTCACCGGCAGCGTCGGCTGACGACGTCGCCTGGACGTTCGGACTTCGGTGATAATTGGTGAGGTCCATCAGGAACATCGAGGATGTTGAGATTTTGTACAAAGCTCACGAACACGTTCCAAAAAAATCGGTTATTATTCCGATTAAACCCCGCCTGACAATCCTCTTGCAGCTCTTCCACTATTGAATATTGCACACATCGGCACCACCTTTGTGCAGCAAGCCAGTCTGACAAGTACGGAAACCGGCTGACACTACCGAGCAGGATCGACGAGAGGTCCACGAAAAGACCTGCAGGCGTTAATTGACCTACCTCTCACTGAGGAAAACATGAGCGAAAACATCAAACACATCAGCGATGCATCTTTCGAAACCGACGTGCTGAAGTCCGAGCGTCCGGTCCTCGTCGACTTCTGGGCCGAGTGGTGCGGCCCCTGCAAGATGATCGCGCCGATCCTGGAAGAAGTCGCAAAAGAATACGATGGCAAGCTGCTGATCGCGAAGATGGACGTCGATGCGAACCAGGCCGTACCGGCCAAGTTCGGCATCCGCGGCATCCCCACGCTGATCCTGTTCAAGAACGGTGTCGCAGCCGCCCAAAAAGTCGGCGCCATGGCCAAAGGCCAGTTAACTGCTTTCATCGATAGCAACATCTGATACCATTGGTGGCGGCAGCGCGCCCGCACTGCCGCCTGTTCCGGACCGGGTAGGCGATCGATTCCGATCCTATCCCTTTGATTAACCCACGCAGTCCCCTCCCCTACCTTTACATTCCCGTCACGGGACACCCGACACATGCACTTATCTGAACTGAAGGCAATGCACGTCTCCGCCCTTCTGGAGATGGCGATCAGCCTGGATATCGACAACGCAGCCCGCCTGCGCAAACAAGAACTGATGTTCGCGATCCTCAAGAAGCGCGCGAAACAAGGCGAACAGATTTTCGGCGACGGTGCGCTCGAAGTGTTGCCGGACGGTTTCGGTTTCCTGCGTTCGCCGGATGCGAGCTACATGGCTTCGACGGACGACATCTACATCTCGCCGTCGCAGATCCGCCGCTTCAACCTGCATACGGGTGACTCGATCGAAGGCGAGGTGCGCACGCCGAAGGACGGCGAACGCTACTTCGCGCTGGTGAAGGTGGACAAGGTCAACGGCGAATCGCCGGAAGCCTCGAAACACCGCATCCTGTTCGAAAACCTGACCCCGCTGCATCCGAACGAGCCGCTGCGCCTCGAGCGCGACATGAACGGCGCGGAAAACATCACCGGCCGCATCGTCGACCTGATCTCGCCGATCGGCAAGGGCCAGCGCGGCCTGCTCGTCGCGTCGCCGAAGTCGGGCAAGTCGGTCATGCTGCAGCACATCGCCCACGCGATCACCGCCAACCACCCGGACTGCACGCTGATCGTGCTGCTGATCGACGAACGTCCCGAGGAAGTGACGGAAATGCAGCGCTCGGTGCGCGGCGAAGTCGTCGCGTCGACGTTCGACGAGCCGGCCACCCGCCACGTCCAGGTCGCGGAAATGGTGCTGGAGAAGGCCAAGCGCCTCGTCGAGATGAAGAAGGACGTCGTGATCCTGCTGGACTCGATCACCCGCCTGGCGCGCGCCTACAACACCGTGATCCCGGCATCGGGCAAGGTGCTGACCGGCGGTGTCGACGCCAACGCGCTGCAGCGCCCGAAACGTTTCTTCGGCGCCGCCCGCAACGTCGAGGAAGGCGGCTCGCTGACCATCGTCGCGACCGCCCTGATCGAGACCGGCTCGCGCATGGACGACGTGATCTACGAGGAATTCAAGGGCACCGGCAACATGGAGGTCCACCTCGAGCGCCGCCTGGCCGAGAAGCGCGTCTACCCGGCGATCAACCTGAACAAGTCGGGCACCCGCCGCGAGGAACTGCTGATCAAGCCGGACCAGCTGCAAAAGATCTGGATCCTGCGCAAGCTGCTGTACTCGATGGACGAGATCGAGGCGATGGAGTTCATCCTCGACAAGATGCGCGCGACCAAGAACAACGTCGAATTCTTCGACCTGATGCGTCGCGGCGGCTGATCCTCCAGCCCTGGCATCGAACGGAAAAGGCGAGTCGTACTCGCCTTTTTTGTTTTATGCGCTACGATTCATCCATGTCAAGCCTTGGGCGACCAGGGAGCGGAAAATCCGCCCCGAGCCCACCAAGGAGATGACGATGATGACGCCCGACGAATTGCGCGACGTCCCGGCCCAGCGCAACAAGGACCTGTTGCTCGACCGCCGGCTGACGGTCCTCGAAACCCGCTTCGACACCACGCTGACCATGTTACCCAACAAAGCAGACCTGGCGGAACTGAAGGCCGAACTCAAGGCCGACATCCACGGCGAGTCGGCCCACCTGAGCAAATGGATGGCGGCAACCGCCATCACGATGGTCATCGGTTTCGGCGGCATGATCCTCACCATGATGGCGCGCCTGCCGCATGCCTGAACCGCACCGGTTGCCTTGGGACCTCGGCTGGCTTATAATCGCCGGTTCCGTATCCACCCTGGCAAGTGATCGGCAATCGGGTCAAGAAGCAGGTCGACCGACGAAGTGCCGTTTGGCTACCAAACTAACCGAGGCAAAACCATGAAGACCGATATCCATCCGGATTACCGCGAAGTCGTGTTCCACGACCTGTCCTGCGATTTCAAATTCATCACCCGTTCGACCATCTCGACCCGCGAAACCATCAATTTCGAAGGTAAAGATTACCCGCTGGTCAAGATCGAGGTGTCCGCTGAATCGCACCCGTTCTTTACCGGCAAGCACAAGATCGTCGACACCGCTGGCCGCGTTGAAAAATTCCGCCAGAAGTTCGGCTCGGTCGGCTCGAAGACCAGCGTCGCCAACGGCTAAGTCCCCGACGCGCGAACACCGGGAGGCCCACGGGCTTTCCCAGAAGGAAGCCGCTGGCTTCCTTTTTTTTTCGCGTTACGACTGGTAGCAATGCCACCCGCGACGCTTTTGCACGGTCCCCTTATACTACGCGACATTAATTTACTGCATTATTTCGCGCGCTATCGATGAAACCCGTCCGCCTTCCCGCCGCCGCCACCCTCGCGCTGCCACGCTGGGCTTTGTACGCACTCGGCCTGCTGTACATCCTGCCCGGCCTCATCGGGCGCGATCCCTGGAAGGATGACGCCGCCAGTTTCGGCATCATGTGGACGATGGCGCACGGCGGCATCCACGACTGGCTGTTGCCGAACGTCGCCGGCCTGCCGTCGCCCGACGAAGGTCCGCTGACGTTCTGGCTCGGCGCGCTGTGCATCAAGCTGTTCGGCTGGCTCGTGGGCGACGTGCTCGGGGCGCGCATCTCGACCATCGGCATCTTCGTGCTGGGCACGGTATCGCTGTGGCACACCGCCTTCCACCTGGGCCGGCGTTCGGAAGCCCAGCCGCTGCGCCTGGCCTTCGGCGGCCAGCCGGAACCGGACGACTACGGGCGCACGCTGGCCGACACGGCCGTCCTGATCTATCTCGGCTGCCTCGGCCTGTTGCTGCACAGCCACGAGACGCTGGCCGTCACGCTGCAGGGTGCGCTGCTGTCCTGGTTCCTGTTCCGCTCGGTACGCTATATCGAGGACGCCACGCCACGCAACGCCGTGCTCGTCGGTGTCGCGCTGGGGCTGCTGACCCTGGCGCGCGGCTACGCACCGCCGCTGGCCCTGCTGGCCGCGCTCTACCTGTGCACCCGCGTCCTCAAGCTGCCGTCCGCCCCGCTGCTCCGCCACCTCGGCCAGGCCGCCGGCACCGCGCTCGCCGTCACCCTCGTGTGGGTCGTGCCGGCCACGCTGGCGCATCCGTACGGCATGTCGCCCGTCGCCGACTGGCTGGCCTGGAACGCCGAGCAGCTGGGCGTGCCGGGCTGGCATGCGATCAAGGCCTTCTTCCGCGTCGGCATCTGGTATTTCTGGCCGGCCTGGCCGTTCGCCGCCTGGGCCGCCTGGGCCTGGCGCCGGCAGCACGGGCTGCTGCACATCATCCTGCCGACCTGCTTCGTCGGCGTCCTCGCGCTCGTGATCGTGTGCGACCCCGTGCCCGAAAGCACGGACCTGCTCAAGCTGCTGCCGCCGATGGCATTGATGGCCGCGTTCGGCCTGCCGACCATGAAGCGGGGCGCGATCAATGCGATCGACTGGTTCTCGGTGATGGTGTTGACCCTGCTGGGCGGGCTCGTCTGGATGTTCTGGATCGCCAAGCTGACGGGCTGGCCCGCGCAACTGGCCAAGAACGCCCTCAAGCTGGTGCCGGGCTTCAAGCCGGAATTCGGCATCGTCGCCTTCCTCGTCGCGGCCGCGACGACGGTCGGCTGGATCTTCCTCGTGAACTGGCGCCTGTCGCGCCAGCCGTCCGTGCTGTGGCGCGCGGTGGTGCTGTCGTCGGGCGGCCTGATCCTGCTGTGGGTCCTGCTGATGACGCTGTTCCTGCCCGACCTCAACTACGGCAAGAGCTACGCCAGCGTGGCCCAGCAGATCGTCGCGCGCCTGCCGGCCGACGCCGACTGCATCGACACCAACGTCGGTGCGGCCCAGCGCGCATCGTTCGCGTATTTCGGCCACCTGCCCTTCGCCCCCGTCGACGGCGGCACGTGCCACTTCCTGCTGCTGCAGGACAGCGTCGGCCGGAAGGCATCTGCACAGACGGGCCCGATGCAGAACGGCGCGCTGGTGCGCGGCGGGGCCGCGCTGCCGTTCCACGGCCGCGACTGGACCCTGCTGTGGGAAGGCCGCCGCCCGTCCGACCGCGACGAACGCTTCCGCCTGTACCGGCGCGTGCGCTGATCCGCCGCGCGCGGGCGCGCTAACCGTTCATGCGCGGCGCCGGATCCGCCCGTCGTCCGCCCGTACGCGCGCGCTCTGGCGCCGGCGCCATGCCAGCGTCGAGCACACGCCCAGGCCGGCCAGCAGCATGCCCCAGGTCTGCGGCTCCGGCACCGGAGAAATCGTCAGATCGGCGCCAAAAGCCCCGCCGCCGGCACCGCGCACCTGGCCATTCACCTGGATCGCGTAGGATCCCCTCGTCAGTCCATAGCCAGCCAGCGACCAGGAATCGGGCGCGCCGGGATCGACGCCAGTCCCGTTGAGGCCCGCGATGGCGGTGCCCAGCATGGCCTTGGTGACGGGGTCGTAGCGGTACAGGGAGAGACCCGTGATCAGGAGATCCTTCGTTTGCGGCGTGTCCAGGTAGGACGACGTCAGCGACGCGGCCGCGTCGAACGGCGTGCCGACGTCGAAGGTGAAGATGTCGGTGAAGGTGCTGCCGGTAGTCGATTGTGCGAACGTATCGCCGAAATGCGCGTTGAAGCCGCCCAGGCCGTCGTCCACCGTCACGATGGGTGCCGTGCGGTCGACCGTTGCCGCGTCCGCGCCTTGCGCCACAAGGGCCGCGCCCGCCGCCATGGCCAGAACGAGAAATTTGAGTTTCATGATAGTTCCGTTGAGAGATTAATCGGACTCGCTATCCAGGAACGCGTGTCTTTACACTGATCCGTCGGCACAGCTTAAATTCTCCACGCCTGACTAACCGTTAGATCTCGCACAAATTTCACGCATTTCCAAACTGAAAAGAATTTTCCAACCAGGAACTTTTTGTCCTAAAACAATTTATTTCGGAAAAAGGCGAATTTGAGGGAAGTCAATCCGCCATGGAGGCGCTTGATCAAAATGGAATGTGCGGGCTGTCCCTGCCGCCGTTCAACGAAAGGACACTCCATGAAAAGCGTGACGTTTTCCGAAATCGAGCGCGTCCGGAAGGGACCGCATCGCCCCTCCCTCACCTCGCCGGCGCAGCGCCTGGCGCTCCTGCTGCTTTGCCTGGTGCTGGGCCTGCCCGCGCTGGTGCTCGCCTTCCACCTGATCGACCCGACGGCGCCGCTCGGCTACATCGTCGTGCCCGTGCTGCTGGGCGGCCTGCTGCCGACGGTCGCGCGCACCTTGCCCGGCCGCTTCGAAGTCACGACGCGCTTCTCGGCCTGCCACCTGGTCGGCACGCTGGACGAGGCCATGGAACGGCTCGGTTATACGCTGAAGGAACGCGGCCCCGGCACCGTGCGCTACCGCATGCGCGCGGCGCGCTGGCCGAAATGGCAGGGGGCCGACATCACGGTGACCGTGCGCGATCACATGCTCGAAGTCACCGGCCCGATGCGCACGCTGCGCGCGCTGCGCGGCCAGCTCAGCTGCTGAAGACGGCCGCGCCGGCGGGCCTCACACCTTCATCGGCAGGATCACCATCTGCAAGCCTTCCAGGTGCAGCCGGCGCTGCACCGCCAGCGACGCCTGGTTGTGCAGCAGCCGCGTGAACCAGTTGTCGGATGCGAAAATCAACTTGCTGGTGAAGAAAATAGTGTTCGGATATTCGCGGTTGATCTGCTCGCACATGCGGGTCACTTCCTCCACCGCGTCCGTGCCGAAGCCGATGTACGACGCCGACGCCATGCCGTGGCTCTGGCAGAAATCGACGAAATATTCCAGCGTCCGCGCCGCATCCTGGCGCATCTTCTCGAGCGCGCCCTCGCCGCCATACGCGTGCGAATCGACCGTGCGCGCGTTCACGAACAAAAAGTTCTTGAAGTGACCGGGGAACATGCGCAACACCCACAACAACGCGTGCAAGCCGCCGCCGCGGGAATTACCGACGATGAACACGGCCGTCTGCGCATCCGGCTCCGGATCGGCGACTTCCTTCACCGGACCGAACGGCTGGTTGGCGAACACCCGGTCGACGGAGCGGATGGCGCGCTTGGTTTCGCGGTAGTGGTTGCGGATGAAGATGCACAGGCCGGCGATGGCGGCGATGATGAGCGCCGCGGCCCAGCCGCCCTGTGTGAAACGCTCGACGAGCAGCACGGCCAGGATGCCGGCGCAGATCACGAAGCCGACCAGCGACAGCAGGAAGCGCCGCACCCAGCGCACATTGTCCGTGTCCTTGCGATGGCGCCACCAGTACAGGCACAGGCCGAACAGCGACACCGCGAACGTCAGGAACACCGAGATCGAATACAGCACGACGAGCAGCGTGACCTGGCCGCCCGTCCAGAACAGGATCGCCAGCGCGGCGATGCCCATCACGAGGATGCCGTTCTGCGTGACGAGGCGCGTGGACAGGTAGCGAAACTGGTGGGGCACCCACGAATCCGACGCCATGTTCGACAGCACCGACGGCCCGCCGAGGAAACCCGTGTTCGCGGCCACGAACAGCAGCCCGGCCTCGAACGCGAGCGCGACGGCGAGCAGCACCTGGTTCACCAGCGCGCTGCCGAACCCCATATTGGCGATGATGCTGCGGAACGCGGTCGCATTCAGCGTCTCGCCGGCGGTCGGGTGCGCGTCCCACAGCAGGTACAGCAGGATGATGCCGCCGGCCGTGATCGCCAGCGACAGCGCCATGTAGAACATCGTCACCTTGCCCGTGCGGACACGCGGCTCGGCCAACAGGTTGACGTTGTTCGACACCGCCTCGAGACCCGTATAGGTACCGCCGCCCTGCGAATACGCGAGCAGCAGCATGCCGGCCACGCCCGTCCAGCCGATCTCGCGGGCGAGGGCGCCCGTCTCGGCCATCGTGTTCGGCAGCAGCTGCGGCAGGTGCGACGCGTGGACCACGATGCCGTACACGATCAGCACGATGTGCGTGGCGACGAAGCCGAGGAAGATCGGCAGCAGGATCTGGATCGCCTCCTTCAGCCCGCGCAGGTTCATCACGATCAGCACCCCGATGAAGAATGCTTCGGCCCAGAGTTTATAAGGCTGGAAGCCGAGCGGCAGGAACGACGCGAGCGCATCGACCCCGGACGCGATCGAAATCGCGATGGTCAACACGTAGTCGAGGATCAGGGCGCAGCCGGACACGAGGCCCAGATAGGGCCCGACGAGCTTGGTGGCCACGCGGTAGCCGCCGCCCCCGGTCGGGAACAGCTCGATCACCTGGTTGTAGGCGAGCGCGATGATGAACACCGTGACGGCGGTGGCGACCGCCATGTACAGGCCGAGGTGGGTATGGGTGCCGAGCGCGCGAAAGGTTTCTTCCGGACCGTACGACGAGGAGGACAAACCGTCCGCACCGAGCCCGACCCACGCCAGGAAAGCAACCAGGGCCATCGAGTGGCGCGTCTCGCTCTTCATGGGGTCGAGCGGCTTGCCGAGGATGATCTCGCGTATTTTTTTATTCTTCATCGTGCAGGCCGCCTTGCCGGACGGCTCGTTTGCTCAGGTAGGCAAGATGATACGCCGGAACGCTCCCCACGCCCACCGCCGGCAACACCCTCTGGTCAGTTTGCCATGGCATGTGCTAATATGCGCGCCTGCGCTTGCAGCCTCTGTGGCGGAATTGGTAGACGCACTTGACTCAAAATCAAGCGCCGAAAGGCGTGCCGGTTCGATTCCGGCCGGAGGCACCAACTACTCATCCGGAGTAGTCCCGCAAAGTCCATGAAACCGCGTTTCTCGCTCTGGGAACGCGGTTTTTTTGTGCGCCAAGGTTTGGGCTCGTCCATTACCAGCCCGCGTTTTTGGATCCAAATTTTCGCTTATGGAGAAAAAACGCTTCACGTCATGGATCTAAAATGCCCAAGATCTGCACACCTCTGACGGACACCGCTATCCGCAACGCCAAGCCAAGGGAGAAGACCTACACTCTCGGTGACGGTGAAGGCATGTACCTTGAGGTCATGCCAAACGGGACAAAATTCTGGCGCATGGCCTACCGGCAGCCGAACGGCAGGAAAAACGGCTGACCTTTGGCAAGTATCCTGTCGTAACCCTTGCCGAGGCGCGCACCAGGCGGCTGGCGGCTCGCAGGCTGCTGGACCAAGGCATCGACCCCGGCAGGGCCAAGCGCGAAGAGAAGAAAGCCCAGGCAACGGTGGCGCACATACCTTCGAAGCGGTCGCCCACGCTAACGTTGACCTTCCCTTCTCTCCATCTGCTCTTTAATCGCCTCAAAGAATTGATCCTCAAACGATCCAGCCACGCGGAACCAAGAGCCTTGTTCGCCATTCGTTCGACTGGCTGGATCAAGCCCCTTTCGTTTGGCCGTAACCATGACTTCATCGACGAATTTATCAACCAATGAAGGCATTTCGAGAGCAATCGCTTCGTCATAACGCCGCAGCGCCATTCCAATAAAATATTGACGAACCTCGTTAGAACGTTCAGAGATCGGCGAATCCCAAATCAAATGAGACAATGATCGAGTATCTGCTGGCGAACCAACCAACAAATCTACAAGTTGAGTAAGACCAATATGGCTCACCATGTGCTCAGCAAGTCTTTTTTGATTGGACGAAGCTACTGCCTCGCGCAATCTCCTGTCAGCAGTCACCAAAATGGCACGATGTCCTGCATCAACATCGGAAGCCAAGAGCGAAAGCTGTCTAGCATCGTGTTCTATTAGCCTCGCATCTTTATCTGTTTTTATCATATTCGCATATGCTTTTTGGAGCTGCAAGGAAGCCTCAGCTTGTAAACCGGCCGCAGTTTTTATATTTCTTTTTACTACATACACATTTCGTTCAGTCAACCATATACTAAGTTCATCCTCGCTCGTGTATGGAGCATAGGTTTGCAAAAAGGTGTCAAATTCCATGCTCTTGCCCGAATGGATAAGATTAGCATATGCCCCGACAAAGACGTTCATATTCGTCGCACCAGAAAACATGGCCTCACGAATAACGTCTTCTTTAAAGCTCTCTTTGTTTTCTTCGAACTGTTGCATTGCGAGGCGTCGATGGCTAACGACCTCATTTAGGTATTCGTAAATTGCAAAGACCTTGGTTGCATTGTAGCCATCGGCTGCGTTAGCAAGTGCGGCGATTGTTTGCGAATATATTTTGTGATATGTGTGTCCTTCGACAAAGGCCGGCATAATAACATTTGCGTCAAGATATATGCGGGACGGCAGAGTGCTTGCAAACAGCAAATTCGATCGGGGGGCTTGAAGAGCCAACTCCAAGCCGAAACTTGCCCGTCCAAGCGCTCCCAGAATTTCAGCATCAGCCACAGTTGGGTTATGAATTAAACGCTCACATACTCGAATCATACGTTGGATATCAGTAGTGGATTGCGTACGGCAAACGCTAAACATAAGCTGGTCAATATTTAAGGCTTTTGGCACTTTCCCTGCCGCGAAAGCTGCACCTAAATCCCAGCCGCGTTGGAGGACGAGTTGGGCAAAAAATTTCTGCAAGCCGCTTCTTACGTCTGAGGTCGGGCGATACCCCTCCTCAACAAATGCTCTGTTAAGTGCGCTATCGACTAAGGTATTAATATCTCGCTCCAGCTTATTTGCACCATCCAAGCTTCCTTGCCATGTAACTTTTTGCTCACCGGCTCGTCTATGCCATAAACACAGCTTTGCCCCCGTCATTGCGGTAAGTGCGGCGGTTACAAGCCGCTTCGATTCATCCAGACTAAGATTTGTATCAGCATGAATTTTCGATACAACGTCTTTAAACGGAACGGAATTTGGATGAGATCTCTGAACGATAGAGCTAACCATCCCCTCAACAATGACTTCGCGCAAAGGATGTATTCCCGCCCCTAAATCTGCGCGCGCGTAACATGCGGCCAAGTATTGCTTCGCCGAATCAAAGGGTAACGTAACCTCGTTGTCGATAGCCACCTTATCAACAACTGCTGTTGATGAAAGCAGGCCTCCCACCTCGTCAATTAGCGCCCATAGTGCATCGTGAGATTTATCTGAGGCGGAGTGATCATAGTAAAGAGCTTCTATATTAAGTCTATTTAAAAGGGCTTTCGTATCATCATCTGCATCGCTTGGCATAATCGCGAGATGATTGCCAACAGCAAGCGGACCATAGCTTTTATTGATTGCACGCAAAATCGATAATATAGCCGGATCAGCAAACGAGAATCCCATCATCAACATTCGCCTGCTTTTAAATGCCTGTGTAAGCACATCTTTATAATGCTCATCCCGCTCCAATTCGCCAAACTTCGTTTGCGTTAGTACTATTTCGGTGGGATCTTCGATAGCCCCGTGAATCCGGCAAACAAAGGGGGGCTCGGCGAACGTTGCATTTCTAAATGAAACGTCACCTCGCTTATAATCCTTCGGCGCTACTTTTCTAACGTTGGCAAAACCATCGAAGAGCAAACGATCAAAATTTGTCGTGATTGCACAAGTAAAAGGAAGTTTGAATAAAGAGTCAATTGCTGTTGAATTTCTAGGTGTAAGCGCCGCTATAAGTCGTGCATAACGCTCTTTGTCTGTCACTCCGTCAGCCATAAAAAAGAATTCTGCAGCCTTCAGATAATCGTATTTTTTAACAAGCTCGAGCATTTTTTGCGCTACTAAAACATCGTGCCCTTGCAGCCATTGGGCAAGTTCATGTAATAGCGGCCCCCAAGGTGGCACCCCTGCGCGAGCAGACAATCCCGCACCTGCAAATAACGTTACCTCCGAGCCAGCGGTCAGAAATTCAACAATTCGATTAGCTTTATTCATCTAGATTCTTCACGGTTGGGTTTCGTTGAGTATGCAACTACTTACTCGCAGCATCAGATTTACAGAAGAATGAACTAGAGCAATGATATTGTCTAGATGCAAGTGGGAAATTTTAATATTTTAACCATTAAGGTGTTCGTGCAGACGTCAGTCGTCAGGTACGAGGCCTGCGCCCAAAACCAAGACCTAAGGCCCTGCTTTCAACACGCTCGAACCGGGTGAAATGACGCTTGCATAGGTTCCGGCGCAATGTCCTGCTTGCCACCTGACGGCACACTGCTACCTGCGTCGCAACGCCGCTAATAGCCCGATGCAGTCGCTGCACCGACGACGCGGCGACACCTGCACGATCCGGCTACGCGGAAGCGATGCTTCTTTTCACGCTCACTTTGGAGGCGTACATGGATCAGCAAGCGGTCGATGCGGCGGTTGAACGCCGTGCGTCGAGCAATCGTGCCGACGTTCGGTTCCTCAGACTTAAAGAAGTGCTCGCCATCTGCGGCAAGTCGCGGAGCAGCGTCTACGACGCGATAAAGAAGGGGACTTCCCAAAACCGGTAAAGCTTAGCGGTAGGTCGTCTGCGTGGATTAAAAGCGAAGTCGAACAGTGGGCAGTCGAATGCATTCGCGCCAGCCGACAGGATCAAAGGCCTTGAGATACGGGCCGTCGACTACTAACGGACGCCGGGCACGACAGTCAAGGCAAGCGGTATAGGATGCGCCAATATCGGCTTAGCGTCTGCGGGCGAGTCCGATCTCAGTCACCAATTGCAAGCAAGCGTCGCAGCGTCCCTGTCACCTCGTCCAGGCCCGGAGCCTCAAGCTTGCTTTTGGAGAGAAACGCGCGCCACTGCTGCTTGGCCGGATTCGCCAAAAAATGCGCCGCTCAGCCCCATCGGGACGGTCGCAGGCACTTCGGTTCGTCGGCGCGCGAACGTCGCCTGAACAGCTTGTCGCAGGACAGCGGCATCGATCTCGGCATAGGTCGCAAGGAACCAAAGATCAAAGTAATCTTTCATGCGCGTATTCGCCATGCCGAGGCTGACGATCGCTTCGTACTTCTCTGCGATCACGGTGTACACCGGATAGGCGCGCAGCGACGGTGCCTCGACATCGTCCAGAAGAGCCGGGAACTGCACGAGTTCCGGCGCCGGCGTGACGGCATCGCCGTAGCCCACATCGATCTGCACCGAGCAGCGTGCGTTATCCAGAGCTCCAATCAGGTTGACGCGCACGCCCTCGTAATTTGCCTCTTTGCGGATCGGTGCTGCCCGCACGCTTGTGTGGTCGAAGGAGATGCCATCATCGGACGGCGTCGTGCAGACCTGCTGGAAGACCTCGATCAAGTGGTCGATCTCCGAGGGACCAAACCCGAGGAGGTCGATGTCCCGGGTTGGCCGATGCGGCTGGTCGAACCACAGGTCGAAGAGCAGCGCACCCTTCAACAGGAACTGGTCGGCCCATGGCGATACGCTCAATCGGTACAGCAGGCGTTCAAGCGAATACCGCGTTAGCATCAGGTTAAATCGGCGCGTGCGCGATTCAGTAGGCGCGCGCGAACGGATACGGCGCGATTCGTCGCCTTCATGCTGCCCCTACGGCTTCCAGGTACGGACGCATGACGTTCGCCACCCTGCATATCTCGGCGTAGCGCCACAGTTCATCCATCGTTGCGCGCTTACCGTTCCAGGCTTCGTGCAGCACTTCCAAGGCGACATCGAGACCGATCTTGTTGCGGAATTTGAAGCAGTCGGCAACCGTCTTCGCTACGCCAAATACGCGCACCTGCGTACCTGCGACATCGAACGTGTCCACGCCTTCGGTCATCGCCGGTCCGGACATGCGAATCACGCGCAGCGGTGGATAATCGAAGCGCGGCGCGTGGGCCTTGTGTGGGATGGCGAGCCACACGTCGGAGGACTGCTGCGTCGTCAGGTCGTGGAAGCGCAGCGCGGACAGCAGACATAGCACGCCATTTTCGCTGCGCGCGGCCACTTCGGCGAAGGTGTCGTAGGCAGATGCTGCGCGGTCGGGCAAGGCATACAAGCCGCGACCAAGCTTGAGCAGCTTGCCTTCATCGGTCAGCGACGCGAGCAGCGCGCGCGATGCGCCGGCACTGTCCACGTCCCGGGTACGCAGCACGCCCTTGGATCGCGCCAGCTCAAGAATTCGGTCGGCCTGGTGGTTCATCTCACCAGCCTATACAAAATCTAGGCAATTATCCATATTTGCCGAGGTTTTGTTCATAATCTCGACCGGGGTCAGGCAAACAGGCCAGAAATTCGTCATGACGAACACTAGGATTTCGTCGCGACCAAATTTGTTCTTCCGACCCTGTTAAAACTTACCTCATTGAAACAAAATATGGATATTGAACAGTTCCAAATTACAATAGCAATTAGCGCAACAGTAAGGACAAGAGGCGCTGTCCGTTAGCCTTGCCGTCCTTGCCACAACCGACTATCGAATGAGTTCGCACACATGAAAATCATCCTCGTCTTCGTCGTCCTTGTCGTCCTAATGGCAGGCCTCTTCGCAGTGCAGTTGAAGACCGCGAAGGGAAAAGACCGCACGGGTGCATACCGACGCCGCAAGTTCATGACAGATAACGAGGAAGAGTTCTTCGGCCGGCTCGTCGCGGCACTTCCCGAACACTACATTTTTCCGCAGGTCGCGATGTCGGCCCTGCTCGAAACGGCGAGTGGCGACAGGAGAACGGCCTATGGCGACAGATTGAGGATCGCCCAGCAGCGCGTCGATTACGTCATCTGCACCCGACGCTGCGAGGTCGTCGCGGTCGTCGAACTGGACGACAAAACGCACTCACGCGCAAAGGATGAACTACGGGATGCACGACTCGAACAGGCGGGCATACGGACGGTCCGCTTCCAGGCCCGTAACAAGCCAAAGGTCGAGGCCATCCGGACCATGATTCTCGGCCCCACGGTGGCCGAAACCGGCAAGGCTGCAACCGAAGATGCCGATCAGGGTGCCGTGCCTGCCGGTGCTACGCCGTTCACACCGCAATAGTCCGCCCGAGCCGGATTTCGTCATGACGAAATTTGCGGTCCGAGCCGCCGCGATGACGACCGTCCCGTTCCTTTGAACAACAGCGACCTTGAAGCTGCAGCGCAGTCATGACAAGCGCCCCGATTTCGTCGCAACGAAATTTGTACGCATCGCTTCCTTATGATGAGCCACTGTCAACAGTAGCTGGCCTACATGAAGTGCAGCTCCAAATGAGTTGCTACATAAAGCAAGTAAACCAATGCAAGAGCAATCGTCAAACCAGTGACCCATACCTGCAGCTTGTGGTCTTTTGGAAGAGCGAGCCAGCACAAGCGGGCGAATGCGATAGCTATGGCAACAAAGAACAACCCGTGCCATACGCTACTAAACACCATCAGGAAAACGCCGCCGCCGAATGCAGCAGCTGTCAGCAATGAAAATATGGTTGCGCCGAACCATGTACCTGCTGGCTTGTTGATCCGTTCTCGTTCCATTGGATTTATGATTTCAACACCAGGCACACGCGCCCACACTGTTGCCGCATAGCATTGCAGAGTACGATGATAGGTACCTTGATGTATCAAAACAAAAAGAATGATCGTCTATAACGGGTCGGCTGCTACCGTACGTCGCCAGGATCGCGTTTGTGGTCGCTGGACAGACGCTTGGTAGATTCCGGCCGGAGGCACCACCTACTCATCCGGAGTAGTCCCGCAAAGTCTATGAAACCGCGTTTCTCGCTCTGAGAACGCGGTTTTTTTGTGCGCCGAAGCTTGGGCTCGTCCATTACCAGCCCCGTTTTTGGATCAGTGCCGGCAGGCTTATGGTCCGCGCCTATCGAGCGCGGGTAGACAGGACATTCCGATATCATTCCGGCCGGTAACTCGACCAAGTCAGCACTGTCGTCTGAATGCGCGTCTGCTCCACGTCGCCGCTCCTTGTAGCGGCGCCAACGGCAACACAACCACGTCGAGCGCGGAAATGCCTGATGCCATTGCCGCCTTTGGAGGTTCTGTCGGCGACAGTTGCGACTACGGGCGACGTGCAGTGGGCGGTATCGGACGATGTGCGCAAGGGGACTGGCGATGCAGGAAGTATCACGTGTCTGGAACGATCTGAAGCGAAAAGAAGACCAGTTGACGTGGAGTGGTGGCTTTCCTGGTCACGGCGAACCGTACGACAGCTTGGGGCGGCCGGCCGGCACCTCGGCTCACCTGGGCGGCGCGTGGGGCTACGACCAACTCGGCCGCGTAAACCGTGTGCGCGAGGCGCTGCACGACTCCGGGCCGCTGGCGCAGCGCATGATCGTCGAGCGCCTCGCTGGTATCGACTTGTCGATGATCACGTCCATCCTCGTGTCGGCGTGCCAGGACCTGGCACTGATCTACGGTGGTTCGACCGTTATCGGTGGATTCATCGGCGGTGTTGGCGGCGCTTTCTTCGGCGGCATCGGTGCGGTACCGGGCGCCGCGGCCGGTGCCGCAGCGGGCGGCTATGTCGGCGGCCTCATTTTGAGCGTGCTGGGCCTGAAGTCGCTGGTGGAAGGCATCGCTGAGGCGATACCGGCCGCGCTGCGGCACTACCAAAAGGGAATCGCGGAGGCATGGGGCCCCGAGCGGCAGGACGACCGCTTGCGCCTGGGCCTCGGTGTGCGCGGCGATACGGCTGCGGCAGCGTTCGACCTCGCCAATGGCCACGTGATCGTGATGATGGCGATCCTGTCCGTCATGACGGCGTATATGTCGCGAGGGAAGGCTGACCGGGCGGTCCTGCTGAACGAAATCGAGCGCAGCCCCCGGCTCGGTCCGCGCGTCGCGGCCTGGGTCGAGCAGAACGAAGAGCGGCTGCGCCGGCAACCGGCGCTGCAGGCGACCCACGGGGGCGCTGGCGGTCCTCACGGACCCGCGCAGGAGCCGCCGCCATCGCGGCCGCGTGACGGACGACGCGAGAGCGAGGGGCCCCGCCCGCTCCTGATGCCGACGGCGAAGGTGCCGTGTTTCAGGACCAATGGCTTGCCGCAGACGCGCTTTCCCGAATTCGACCGCCAACTGGCTGGGCAGGAAACCGGGCTCAACGCCATGTCGGTGGCCGATTACCTCGGTGGACGCGACGCGTTCGAATCAGGTATAGCGATGCGCGATGCGAATATCGCGCGCACGGCACGTGTAACGCACGAGGGCGACTTGGAAGCCAAGTTCCTCAGGCAGTTGCGCGTACAGGGATTGTCGTCCGACGCAGCGCGAGCCAAGGCAGTGGAAATGGCGGCGGACCAAATGAAAACGCTCGCCGCACTGCATAATCCGGACATGGTCGCTGGCGGGAGGGACGTGATCGCCGGATTCGGCGACCGCTCGATCAATTCGCGTATAGGAGCACAATGGAAGGCGCTGACTGGAGAGCCTGGTAATAAGACAACCCGGCTGGCGGAATTGGACAAGGCCGCCGAGCGCGTGCCGGCATCGCTACGCGCGACGACGAAGATGAACGCAAAACTTGAACGCTGCAAATAAAGGAACGCTTGGACATGGACGAAGATTTCGCCAGCTTTTTGGCAGAGTTTGAACCGGCAATCGATAAGCGCTACGTGCCGCCATCGACGATCGCACGCTATCGCGGCAAACTTCCGGACCAGTTGTTAGCATACTGGGAAGAGTACGGCTGGTGCGGCTATGCGGATGGGTTGTTCTGGACTGTCAATCCTCAGGAATACGAGCCTGCGCTCGAAGCGTGGATCGGCGATACGTCGTTCATGGAACAAGATGCATATCACGTTATCGCCCGCAGTGCGTTCGGCACGCTTTATCTGTGGGGCGAGCAAACCGGCGACACGCTGCGCATCTTCGCGCCGGCGTCGCGCTGCTTTTCGTCTATGCCGGATGAAAGCATCGATCGCGACTTCGCCATGCGCCTGTTCTTCGGGGGATTGTGGCGCCGCACGAACGACGTCGAAGGCTTGTTTGCGCCGGCCTTGCGGCAGCTGGGGCGCCTCGCGCACGACGAAATGTATGGCTTCGTTCCGGCGCTCGCGCTCGGTGGCGCTCCAACACTCGCCAACCTGCGCAAGGTCAAGGCGGTCGAGCACCTCGTCATCCTCGCGCAGCTCGCGCCGCTTTACGTGACCGAAACCTGAACGGTGCAAATAAGGGACGCTCGACATGGACGAAGATTTCGCCTTGTTCTTGGCAAAGTTTGGACCGGCGATCGATAAGCGCTACGTGCCGCCATCGACGATTGATCGTTACCGCGGCAAACTTCCTGACCAGTTGCTGGCGTACTGGCAAGAATATGGCTGGTGCGGCTATGCGGATGGATTGTTCTGGACCGTGAATCCCCAGGAGTACGAGCCGGCACTGGAGGCATGGATCGGCGATACCCCGTTCATGGAGCAGGACGCCTACCACGTCATCGCACGCAGCGCTTTCGGTAAGCTTTACCTCTGGGGCGAAGAGACTGGGGAGACACTCACCGTATTCACGCCGGCTTCGATCTGTTTCGCATCGTCTCCCGACGACGACATCGACCGCGATTTCGAAATGCGCTTGTTCTTCGGTGGATTGTCGCTCCACTCGAACGACGTCGAAGGATTGTTCGCGCCCGCGTTGCAAAAGCTAGGACGCCTTGCACACGACGACATGTACGGCTTCGTTCCCGCGCCCGCGCTCGGTGGAACTCTAACGCTCGCTCACCTGCAAAAGGTCAAGGCGGTCGAGCACCTTGCCTTCATCGCGCAGCTCGCGCCGCTCTACGTGATCGAAGTCTGATCGGCAATAGCTGGAGCAACGTCAGCCTTCCCTAGCCTGCAAACTCCAGCGAACTCATCGATTCCGGCCGGAGCACCAACAGCTTTCAACGCAAAGCTCTGAGTTTTCCCGCAACCCGGCCGTCATGAAACCAGCAACAGCGAGGCATCTTCGTATTCCCAAGCTCCCTCATTTCGCCGCCAGTTCGGCACATCCCGCTTCCAGCCGAACAAAGATCTTCGGCTCTAAAACCGCCTCGAAGGCAGTATTGTCATACACCAGGGCAACAGACGAGCGATCCCCCGTCATATAAACGGTAAACGGCTCCACGGGCTCCGCAGCGATCCGATCCTCCAGCGTGAGCACGCCGACCTGAACGGGAAACTCGGCTGCGACCTGTTCCAAAGTAAGTGCCCGCCTAGCCTTGATCTCGGCAAGCCGGGGCAGCACCCCGTCGAGATCCGCAGACGATCCGCATCGCTGCTCCGGGCGGCCGTCGCCGTAGCGCACGTCGACCGCGAATCGCCCGCCCGCACCGGCCCGCGACGCGGTCAAGATTGCCGCACGGGTCTCGTAAGTCACCTTGTGGATGCCGTCCTGCAGCGCGCTGAACGCGGTGGATCCGGACCGGATCGCGGCTTGCTGCGGTAATGTAAAGCGCCAAACGGCACCTGCTACCGCGCACACTGCCCCGATCATCCCGATACGAATGAGCGTTTTAGAAAACATGGACATGCGTGCCGACTGGCGCCCAGTCGAACAGCGTCCTTGCATCGGCTTCCTGCAGCCGGACGCAACCGTGCGAACCGAACCAGTCGGAAACCGACGTTTTCATCGCTCGCACAAATTCGAACCCCGGGCCGTGGTATTGGTGCAGCGCCTTGCCGTCGTCAGTGAAGAACATCGCATAGTTCATCGGCACGTGGTAGGCGTGGCTGGTGTAGATCTCGTACTTGCGCATGATCACGAACATGCCCTTGTCGGTCGGATGATCGCCGTCGCCGCTGACGCACTCGAAACGATGGATGCGCGCGCCGCCATCGTACGCTTCGACCGTCTGCAGCGACAGGCTGACCTTGATCAGTTTTGCACTCTTCGAGTCCATGTCGCCTCCGGTTGTCGCATGAGGCGATCATGACTGAGTTGAGCTCACAGAAGATTAGCTGCGAACAACGACAGCGCCGGGCAAGATCAACCATCGGGCGCGGCGGCGGTTGCTGGCCATCTACCTCGCCGGCAATCCCCAATCATCATATTTGTGCACGATCGCCCGCGTCGTCCCATCCCGCTCCATGGCCTCCAGCGCCCCGTTCATGCGCGTCACAAGCGCATCCGGCACGGCCCGGTTGCAGGCCAGGTACACGCGGATGCGGTTGAACACGAACACCGGCACCACCTTGCCCGCATAGCCCATCCGGTCCACCGTCAGGCTGTCGCGCCGGATGCTGGCGGCCCACAGGTCGATGCGGCCCATCATCAATTTACGCGGATTGATCGAATCGATGGGGGCGGGGTCGACGTTGAAGCCGCGCGCGCGCAGGAACTGGTCGCGCGCGTCGCCATTGTAGGTGCCCACGCGGTAGGCGCGCGCGTCGTCCAGGCTGTGCAGGTCGAAATGGCGGCCGGCGCGGCCCATCAGCACCCACTCGGCCTCGCCGATCGGGCCGATCCATTTGAAATGCGGCTCGCGCTCCGGTGTGCGGGTGGTCGAGTAGACGCAGGCGTCGCGGCGTTCCAGCGCGGCCGTGTAGGCGCGCTTCCACGGCAGCAGGTCGATCGAATAGGCGATGCCGGACCGGGCCATGATCTCGCGCACCATGTCGGTGCCGATGCCCGTCACGCGGTCGCCCTCGCGCATGCTGTACGGCGCCGAGGTCTCGGTCGTCAGGTACAGCCGCGGCGCCGGCTCCGCCCGCGCCACTGTGCAGGCCGCCGCGGTCAGCAGCGCGGTCAAAACTGTCATTTTCATACGTCTTGCACCCCATGCGGGTATCCCCGGCGAATAGCCCGTCACTAGCATAGCAGCAACGTCGCGCGCGCGGCAACGCGTAGCGACCGGCAAACTCGGCGCTGTTGCGGTGGTATCCATGCGACAACTGACGCGTAACTGACGTGTTCAAAATCTATTTAGTACTAACGGGAAAGACTTTCACTTACGAAAATGCCATACTGACGGGCTGCACGCAAATTCGTCATTCTCACAAAAAGCCACACGCCATGTTGTCCGTGTTTACGCTCCCTTCCGACCCGTCGCTGCTCAGCTACGGCCTGTACACGCCCAAGCTGGTCGCCTTGTCCGTGCTCGTCGCGATCTTCGCGTCGTGGATGGGCCTGCAGATCGCGGGCCAAGCCGCCGCCAACCGCGCGCAGCGCTGGATCATCCTCGGCACCGGCAGCCTGTCGCTCGGCGCCGGCGTGTGGGCCATGCACTTCATCGGCATGCTCGCGTTCGACCTGTGCACGAACGTCGACTACGACCCGGCCGTCACGATCCTCTCGAGCCTGCCGAGCATCGCCGCCTCGTTCGTCGCGCTGGCCGTGATCGCGCGCGAACGCCTGGGCGGCTGGGGCCTGCTGGCCGGCGGCGTGCTCGTCGGCGCCGGCATCGGCGTCATGCATTACGCGGGCATGGCCGGCATGCGCATGGGCCTCGAGCTGCGCTACGACCCGCTCATGTTCGGCCTGTCGATCGTCGTCGCGGTGGTGCTGGCGACGTTGGCGCTGTGGGTGCGCTTCGGCCTGTCCAGCCTGTCGCACCGGCTCAGCGAGCAGCGCCGCCTGCTGCTGGCCGCGGTCGTGATGGGCTGCGCCATCTCCGGCATGCATTACACCGGCATGGCGGCCGCGCGCTTCGTCGGCCAGGTGGACAAGCTGGCGCCGCACCAGGCCAGCAACGACACCTTCCTGGCGCTGGCGATCACGCTGATCGTCGTCGCGTTCACCGTGTTCGTGCTGGCGGCCAACGGCCTGCTGCGCTACCGCCAGATGTTCCGCGAACTGTCGCGCAGCGAAGCGTGGATGCGCGCCCTGCTCACCACCACCGTCGACGGCGTGATCACGGTCGACCGCCAGGGCATCATCCGCGAGTTCAACGCGTCGGCCGAGCGCATCTTCGGCTGGCGCCGCGACGAGATCGTCGGCCGGAACATCCGTCTCGTGATCGCCGACGCGGCCGCGTCCGAGGAAGCGGGCCTGCTGCGTTCGCTGCGGACGGGCGAAATCAGCGCCAGCGCGCGCGGCGCCGACGTGACGGGCCGCCGCAAGGACGGGAGCATCGTGCCGATCCGCCGCGCCCTCGGCCATGCGCGCCTCGACCAGCAGGACCTGTTCGTCTGCTTCATCACCGACATCACCGAGCGCCGCATGATGGAACACGCGCTGCGCGCCAGCGAGCAGCAGTTCCGCTCGCTGATCGGCAACATCCCCGGCATTTCCTACCGCAGCTGCCTGGTCGACGGGGAGGCGCCGATGCTGTTCATCAGCGACGCCGTCGAGCGCGTCACCGGCTATCCGGCCCGCGACTTCCTGGGCACGGCGCCGCGCCGCACCTTCGCGCCGCTGATCCACGCGGCCGACCGCGTGCGCACGTCGGAAACGATCGCCGCCGCGCTGCGCGAAGACCGCCCCTACCTCGTCGAATACCGCCTGCTGCACGCGGACGGCAGCACCCGCTGGATGTGGGAGAACGGCACCGGCGTGCGCAACGAGGCCGGCGAATTGTGCTGGCTGGACGGCGTCATCCTCGACATCACGGAACGGCGCCACATGGAGGACGCGCTGCGCGACGCCAAGGAAAACGCCGAGCAGGCGGCGGCGGCGCGCGCCAACTTCGTCGCCAACATGAGCCACGAGATCCGCACGCCGATGAATTCCATCCTCGGCTTCACCGACGTGCTGCTGGACGGCGAACTGGACGCCGACCAGCGCCGCCACCTGGACACGATCCGCAGCGCCGGCCGCGCGCTGCTGCGCCTGCTCAACGAGATCCTCGACACCGCCAAGCTGGAAAAGGGCGCGGTGGAGCTGGAACAGAACGACTACAACCTGCTGTCGCTGATCGACGAATTGTCGTCGACGCTGGCGGCCAACGCGCGCGCCAAGGGCCTGCACGTCGACATCCAGTACGATCCGTTGCTGCCGACCTGCCTGCGCGGCGACGAGCTGCGCGTGCGGCAGGTGCTCACCAACCTGCTCGACAACGCGATCAAGTTCACGGAACAGGGCAGCGTCACGCTGCGCGCCGAGTTCAAGGACGAGCAGCTGCACTTCATGGTCAGCGACACCGGCATCGGTATCGCGCCGGAGCGCCTTTCCGCCATCTTCGAACCGTTCACCCAGGCCGACGCCTCGATGACGCGGCGCTTCGGCGGCACCGGTCTCGGCACGACGATCAGCAAGCAGCTCGTCGAGCTGATGGGCGGCCGCATCTGGGCCGAGAGCGAACCGGGACGAGGCACGACGTTCCACGTGGTGCTGCCGCTCGTGCTGGCGCGCTTCGCCCCGCAGCAGCCGCGCGTGCGCACGGCCGCCGCCCTGCCGCCGCTGCGCGTGCTCGTGGCCGACGACGTGCCGCAGAACCAGGAACTGCTGCAGCTGCTGCTGGCGCGCCGCGGCCACACGATGACGGCCGTCGGCGACGGCGCCGCCGTCGTCGACGTGGCGGCGCGCGAGGCCTTCGACGTGATCCTGATGGACTTCCAGATGCCGACCATCGACGGCCTCGCCGCCACGCGCCTGATCCGCCGGCAGGCCGCCGAAACCGGCCGGCCGCGCGTGCCGATCATCGCCATGACCGCCAGCGTGCTGGCCGAGCACCGCCGCGCCAGCTTCGATGCCGGCATGGACGGCTTCGCCAGCAAGCCGGTCGACTGGTTCGCGCTGTCGCACGAGATCGCGCGCGTGCTGGGCCTCGGCCCGGGCCACCAGGCGGACGACCTGCCGGCGCAGCAACGGCAAACCCTGAACCGTCATGGCGGCCTGCGCCGCTGGAGCGGCAAGGAAGACGCCTACCTGGAAGCCCTCGCCCACTTCGCCGCCCAGCACGGGAGCCTGGGCGCGACGCTCGCGGCCCAGTCCACGGCCGCCGACTACCGCGCGCTGCGCATGCAGGCGCACAAGGTGCGCGGCATCGCGGCCAACCTCGGCCTGGAGCTGCTGGCCGACGCGCTGGACAAGCTGGAGGGCCTCGTCGACGGCGACAGCGGCAAGCTGTATCCCGGCGCCGAGGCGGCGCTGGAAGCGTCGCTGGAAGGCTTGTCCGGCCTGCTCGACGCGGCGCTGGACGCCATCCGCGCGGCGCAGCCCGCGCCCGCCGGCGCGCCGCATGCCGCAGCGAACGGCCACGCCGCGCGTCCCGTGGCCGACCTGGACCGCGCGCGGCGCGCGGGCAACGCCCTGCGCGACGCGCTCAAGCGCGGCGGCCTGGACGATGCCGCGCTGGCCGGACTGGCGGCCGCCACCAGCGGCCATCCGCTGGCCGCCCGCGTGGCCCAGGTGCACGCCGCCATTTCCGATTTCGAGTTCGACCTCGCCCTGCAACAACTTGACGCCGTGCTGGCCGCCATCGACGAACCGGCACAGGAGATGACCGAATGACCACCGTCACCCAACCGCTGATTCTCGCGGTCGACGACGAAGCCAGCAACCTGCAGTTGCTGCGCCAGATCCTGCAAGACCACTACCGCCTGCGCTTCGCCAAGGATGGCCCGCGCGCGCTGGAACTGGCGCGCGAAGAACTGCCCGACCTGATCCTGCTCGACGTGATGATGCCCGGCATGAGCGGCTACGAAGTGTGCGCCGCCCTCAAGGCCGACCCGGCGCTGGCGGGCGTTCCCGTGATCTTCGTGACCGCCCTGAACGACACGGACGACGAGCTGGAGGGCTTCGAGGCCGGCGCCGTCGACTACATCACGAAGCCCGTCAGCCCGCCGATCGTGCGCGCGCGCGTGCGCACCCACCTGTCGCTCGTGCGCATGGACGAACTGCGCGCCTCGCGCCTGGAAATCGTGCAGCGCCTCGGCCTGGCCGCCGAATACAAGGACAACGAGACCGGCCTGCACGTCATCCGCATGAGCCATTTCGCCCGGATTCTCGGGCTGGCCGCCGGCATGACGGAAGCGGAAGCCGACGACCTGCTGCACGCCGCGCCCATGCACGACGTCGGCAAGATCGGCATCCCCGACCGCGTGCTGCAGAAACCCGGACCCCTCGATCCGGACGAATGGCGGATCATGCAGAGTCACGCGCAGATCGGCGCCGAGATCATCGGCCGGCACGACCACGGCGTGCTGGCGCTGGCGCGCAACATCGCCCTCACCCACCATGAGAAATGGGACGGCAGCGGCTATCCGAACGGCCTGGCCGGCGCCGCGATCCCGCTCGAAGGCCGCATCTGCGCCATCGTCGACGTGTTCGACGCGTTGACGTCGGTCCGGCCGTACAAGAAAGCGTGGACGGAAAGCGAGGCGCTCGACTTCCTCGTCAAGCAGAAGGGCAAGCATTTCGATCCGGTGCTGGTCGACCTGTTCCTCGCCCAGATGCCGGCGATCCGCGCGATTCGCGAGCGGTGGGCGGAGCAGGATGTGGAGCCGGCGGCGGTTGCCGCGGCGGCGTGACATGTACGGATGTAACAATCGTAGGGTGGGCACCCCGTGCCCACCAATCGTTACCCCAATCGCGGCGCGGCGGCCAAACGCACTTCCGCCTTGCGCCCCACCAGTTCCTGGTACAGGCGCACATAGTTGTCGGCCATCTGCGCCGACGTGAACAACTGCCAGTAGCGCGCCTCGGCCCGCTGACCCATCTCGCGCGCCGCCTGCGGATCGTTCCACAGCTGCGCCATCGCGGCGCGCAAGGCCACGTGGTCGGACGGCGGCACGACCAGCCCCGTCTCGCCGTGCACGTTGATGTAGGTGGTGCCCGTGCCGATCTCGCTGGAGATCATCGGCTTGCCGTACATCGCGCCTTCCAGCAGCGAGATGCCGAACGCTTCCGAGCGCAGGTGCGACGGGAAGGCGACGGCGTAGCAAAGCTTGAGCAGCGCGGCCTTGTCGAGGTCGTCGACGGGGCCGACGAACTGCACCCGCGTCAGGCCCAGGCGCGCGGCGTGCGCCTTCAGTTCCGCCTCGATCGGCCCGGCGCCGACGATCACGACCGGGTAATCCGTGCCGGCCACGGCGTCGAGCAGGATGTGCAGGCCCTTGTAATAGCGCAGCACGCCCACGAACAGGAAGAATTTCGGACCGACCCGCGCGCGCCAGTGGTCCAGGCGGGCCTGGTCCGGTTCCGGATAGCTGGATTTATCGAGGCCGAACGTGATCACCCGCGTCTTGTCGCGGTACCGGTCGAGCACGGCCGACGACGCCAGGTAGTTCGGCGACGTGGCGACGATCGTGTCGACGCTTGCAAGGAAACGATGCTTGAGCGGCTGGTACAGCTTCAGCAAGGCTTTCTGGCGCACGATGTCCGAGTGGTAGGTGACGACGGTCGGCTTGTCGATGCGCGCCAAAAAGTGCGCCATGTCCATGAAGGGCCACGGGAAATGGTAGTGCACGACGTCGGCTTCCGCCGCCATGCGGGCCAGCTTGCCGATCGCCTGCACCGACACCGCGTTCGACGCCACCTCGAAATTCAGGGGCACGCGGTGCACCGTGTGGCCTTCGTAGTCGAACGGTTCCAGGCGGCGGTCGCGCGACAGCGACAATACCTGGTTCGTGATGCCCAAACGCCCTGTCCCCACGCACATCTGACGAATGACCTGTTCGACGCCGCCCACGGAGTCGGGGAAATAGGTCTTGTAGAAGTGGAGGACACGCATGGGCTTGGACATGAGGACGGTCGGTTGCTTCAGAGGAGAGAACGGTAGACGGCGGCCGTGAGGCGCCCCGTCGCGTTCCAGGTCAGCTGGGCGGCGCGTGCGCGCCCGGCCGTGATGCAGCGCGCCCGCGCGGCGGATTCGCGCGCCAGCGTGAGCATGGCGTCGGCGATCGCGCCCGTGTCGAGCGGATCGACGTCGAGCGCCGCGCCGGCCGTCACTTCCGGCAACGACGTCGTGTTCGAGGCGACGACCGGCACGCCCGACGCGAACGCTTCCACGACCGGGATGCCGAAGCCTTCGTACAGCGAGGCGAACACGAACACGCCCGCGCCCGCGTACACGTGACGCAGCTCGGTGTTGTCGGTGAGGTGGTTCAGCCACACGACGTTGGCGCCATCCTGCACGGCGGCGGCGATGCGGCGCAGGATCTTTTCCGAACGCGCGCCGGCGCTGCCGACGATGACGAGCTGACGCTCCGCGCGCACGGCGGCCGGCAGCGACAGATAAGCGTCCAGCAGGCGTTCGACGTTCTTGCGCGGCTGCAGCGTGCCCACGAACAGGAAATACCCTGGCCGCAAGCCGTTGGCCTGCAAGGTCATCGCCACGGCGTGCGCCGGCGGCGGATCGAGCCATTCGTCGTCCACGCCGCACGGCACGACGGTGATGCGGCGCTCGTCGATGCCGAAGCAGCCGACCAGTTCGTCGATGGCGAAGTGCGACAGCGCGATCACGTGGTCGGCCTTTTGCGCGGCCTTGCGCTGCAGCCAGTTCTTCAGGCCGCGCAGGCGCGGGTTGCACCACTCGGGATGCTTGACCGGCAAGGCATCGTGCAGGCTCGCCACGACGGGGCAATCCATGCGCACGACGCGGTAGTCCGTCACGTGGAACACGTCCACGGGCATGTGCACGCGGTGCCCGTTCGGCGTCACGAGGTCGACGAAGGACGCGCGCTCGAACGAGTGGGGCAGCGCCTCACCGGCCGAGACCACCCCCGAGCTGCGCAGGCGCGGCCAGGAATACGGCTGCATCGTGCAGCCGGCACGCGGAAGGTGACGCAGCAATGCCTGCGTATAAACGCCGATGCCGTCCAGGTGTCCGCCCGTGAAGGCCGGCTCGATCATGGTCGTGCCGATGCCGACGCGCAGGTCGGGCAGCGCTTCCGCATCGTTCGCCGCGGCCGGCACCTCGCGGAGGCGGTCCTGCTGGCCGGCCGTGCCGTCCGCTCGTCGTTTGGGAAGACCCAGTTCGATCATGGTCGTGTCCAGGCCGGTCGGCAGTCTGCTCACGCGCGATACATCCAGCGCAAGGTGTCGACCAGCGGGGTGGGCTCGATGGCGCCGATCGCATCGGTCAGCTTGGCGTTGCTGCCGGACAAGGTGAGCACCTCGTTGGCGCGCACGAAGGCCGGGTTGACGTGCACTTCGATGCGGTAGCCGGCGATGTCGCTCATCGTGTCGATCAGGCTTTCCAGCGAATGCAAGCGGCCGGAGCAGACGTTGAAGACTTCCCCGCCCGGCGCCGCCGCGAGCAGGCGGCGGTAGCTCTTCGCGACCGTGCGCACGTCGGAAAAGTCGCGCGCGACCGCCAGGTTGCCCAGCTCGATGCGGCGCGCGCCCTTGCGGAAGTGCGACACGATCTTGGGCAGCAGGAAGTTCTCGCTCTGGCCGACGCCCGTGTAGTTGAACGGACGGGCGATCACGATCGGCAGCTTGTCCATCCACAGGCGCGCCATGTATTCCATCGCGAGCTTGCTGACGGCGTAGTCGTTGGCCGGCGCGGGCGGCACGCACTCGTCGATGACCGGCACCGTCGCATTGCCGTAGATGTTCGCCGACGAGGCGAGCAGCACGCTGGACGGTTTATGGGAACCGTTCGCCAGCGCTTCCAGCAGGTTGCGGGTGCCGACCACGTTGACGCGGTACATTTGCTCGGCGTCGTTGTGGGCCACGAACGCGATGGCGGCCAGGTGGACGACCACGTCCGGCCGGACCTGTTCGATCATGGCGGCCAGCGCGGCGCGGTCGTTCAGGTCGACGGTGAAGATGTCCGGTCCGGTCTCGTCGCCCGGCAGCACCGTGCCGTGGACGTGGTAGCCCGCCGCGGTCAGCTCGCGCGCCACGTAGTAGCCGGTGAAGCCGCGCAGGCCGGTGATGAGGGCGCGCTTGCCCTCCCCTTCGCGCGGCTCGCTCAGCGGCTCCATCATCCGGACGAGATCTTCCGAGACCAGGCGGTTCATGTCAGAACGAGAAACCGGTTTCGTTGCGACGCAGGTCGGCGTCGACCATCATCTGGCACAATTGCTCGAGCGACGTCTCGGCCTTCCAGCCCAGCTCGCGCTGCGCCTTGGACGGGTCGCCGATCAGCAGGTCGACCTCGGACGGACGGTAGAACTTGGGCGACACGCGCACGAGCGCCTTGCCGGTACGGGCGCAGTGCCCCGTTTCCTGTTCGCCCTCGCCCTTCCATTCGATGTCGAGATTGGCGCCGCGGAAGGCCATGGTGACGAAGTCGCGCACGGTTTCGGTGCGGTTGGTGGCCAGCACGAACGTATCCGGCTCGTCGGCCTGCAGGATGCGCCACATGCCTTCCACGTATTCGCGCGCATAGCCCCAGTCGCGCTTGGCATCCAGGTTGCCCAGCTCCAGCACGTCCAGCTTGTTCAGGACGATCTTGGCGACGGAATCCGTGATCTTGCGGGTGACGAATTCGCGGCCGCGCAGCGGCGACTCGTGGTTGAACAGGATGCCCGAGCTGCCGAAGATGCCATAGGACTCGCGGTAGTTGACGGTCATCCAGTGCGCATACAGCTTGGCCACGCCGTACGGGCTGCGCGGGTAGAACGGAGTCGACTCGACCTGCGGCACGGCCTGCACCTTGCCGAACATCTCGGACGTGGATGCCTGGTAAAAGCGCGCCTTCGGATGCACGATGCGGATCGCTTCCAGCAGGTTGACGGCGCCGATGCCCGTGATCGACGCGGTGGTCACCGGTTGCTCGAACGAGACGCCGACGAAGCTCTGGGCGGCCAGGTTGTACACCTCGTCGGGACGGGTGGATTCCATCAGGCGGATACTCGAGGAGAGATCGGTGAGATCGTATTCGACGAGGGCCAGGTTGGGGTGCTGCTCGATACCGAGTTCTGCGATGCGCCAGAAATTAACGGAGCTGGACCGGCGGAACGTGCCGGTCACGTGGTAGCCCTTTTCCAGGAGTAGCTGCGCCAGATAGGCGCCGTCCTGCCCGGTGATACCGGTGATCAGGGCCTTTTTTGTTGTTTGCATGTTCTTGGTGATCCAGTGGTGGTCCGTGACGGCCGCCGCGGCAGCCGAGGCGGGACGGCATGCGGGCTGTCAGCCGCGATGGTGCGGACCAGATAAATTTCCGACAACCTCACATTGTATCAGAGTGGTGCGTATACCCTTGCGCAAAAGAAATCGTGCAAAATATGCAATACGTACTCGTCTATTATCGCCTGAAACCGTTGAAACACGTCGCCTGATTACGCATTGTTACGTGTCCCTCAAGCTTTATTACATATTCACGAATTGTCGGGAACTTCTACATTTCGATGACAAAAGGGCCGTTTCCGGCCCTTTTGTTCGACGTCGCCATCGGTGGCGAATTTACAACAGTGCCCTGTTATCAACGCTCCGACACGGCGTCCACGACGCACAGCGCGGTCATGTTGACGATGCGGCGCACGGTGGCCGACGGGGTCAGGATGTGCACCGGACGCGCGCAGCCCAGCAGCACCGGGCCCACGGCGACGCCGCTGCCGGCGGCCGTCTTGACCACGTTGTAGGCGATGTTCGCGGCTTCGATGTTCGGCATGACGAGCAGGTTGGCGTCGCCCTTGAGCGTCGATTGCGGCATGATCTTGGCGCGCAGCTTCGAATCCAGCGCCGTGTCGCCGTGCATTTCGCCGTCGACTTCGAGGTCCGGCGCCTTCTGCTGGATGAGGCCCAGCGCGGCGCGCATCTTCTTGGCCGACGCGCTGTTCGACGTGCCGAAGTTGGAGTGCGACAGCAGCGCCACGCGGGGGGTGATGCCCAGGCGCTCCAGTTCGTCGGCCGCCATGATCGTGATCTCGGCCAGTTCTTCCGCGGTCGGGTTCTCGTTCACGTGGGTGTCGACCATGGCCAGCTGGCGTTCCTGCGTGATGATGAAGTTCAGCGCCGCATACACGTTGCTGCCGGCGCGCTTGCCCAGCACCTGGTCGATGTACTGCAGGTGGACCTCGGTCGTGCCGTAGGTGCCGCAGATCATGCCGTCGGCGTCGCCCTTGTGGATCATCATCGCGCCGATCAGCGTATGGCGGCGGCGCATCGCCAGCCGGGCGAGGTCTTCCGTGACGCCCTTGCGCATCACCATCTGGTGGTAGGTCTGCCAGTAGTCGCGGTAGCGCTCGTCGAAGTCCGGGTTGATGACGTCGAAGTGCTTGCCCTGCTTGAGGCGCAGGCCGAATTTCTCGATGCGCTTTTCCAGCACGGCCGGACGGCCAACGAGGATCGGACGGGCCAGGTTCTCGTCGACGACGGCCTGGACGGCGCGCAGCACACGCTCTTCCTCGCCCTCGGCGAAGACGATGCGCTTGCGCTCGGCCGGCGCGCTCTTGGCGATCTGGAACAGCGGCTTCATGAAGCTGCCGCTGCGGTAGACGAATTGCTGCAGGCTCTCGGCGTACGCGGCCAGGTCGGCGATCGGACGGGTGGCGACGCCGCCGTCCATCGCGGCCTTGGCCACGGCCGGCGCGATGTGCGTCAGGAGGCGCGGGTCGAACGGCATCGGAATCAGGTATTCCGGGCCGAACGACAGGTTCGAGATGCCGTAGGCCGACGCCACGATGTCCGACTGCTCGGCGTGGGCCAGGTCGGCGATGGCGTGCACGACGGCGATTTCCATCTCGCGCGTGATCGTCGTCGCGCCGCAGTCCAGCGCGCCGCGGAACATGTACGGGAAGCACAGCACGTTGTTGACCTGGTTCGGGTAGTCCGAACGGCCGGTGGCGATGATCACGTCGCTGCGGACGGCCTTCGCGTCTTCCGGCAGGATCTCCGGGTTCGGGTTCGCGAGCGCCAGGATCAGCGGGTTCGGCGCCATCCTGGCGACCATCTCCGGCTTGAGCACGCCGCCGGCGGACAGGCCCAGGAAGATGTCGGCGTCGGGGATGACCTCGGCGAGGCTGCGGTGCGGCGTGTCCTGGGCGAAGCGTTCCTTGTCCGGGTCCATCAGCTCGGTGCGGCCTTTGTAGACGACGCCGGCGAGGTCGGTCACATAGATATTCTCGATCGGGAAGCCGAGGTCGACGGCCAGGTCGAGGCAGGCCAGCGCCGCCGCGCCCGCGCCGGACACGACCATCTTGCACTTCTTGAGATCCTTGCCGACGACTTTCAGGCCGTTCAGGATGGCGGCGCCCACGATGATGGCGGTGCCGTGCTGGTCGTCGTGGAAGACGGGGATCTTCATGCGCTCGCGCAGCTTGCGCTCGATATAGAAGCACTCGGGCGCCTTGATGTCCTCGAGGTTCACGCCGCCGAACGTCGGTTCCAGCGCGGCGATCACTTCGATCAGCTTGTCCGGATCGTTTTCGTTGACTTCGATGTCGAACACGTCGATGCCGGCGAACTTCTTGAACAGCACGCCCTTGCCTTCCATGACGGGCTTGGAAGCCAGCGGGCCGATATTGCCCAGGCCGAGCACGGCGGTGCCGTTCGAAATCACGGCCACCAGGTTGCCGCGCGCCGTATACTTATAGGCGGTGGACGGGTCCTTGACGATTTCCTCGCAGGGCGCGGCGACGCCCGGCGAATACGCCAGGGCCAGGTCGCGCTGGTTCAGGACGGATTTGGTCGGCGTGACGGCGATCTTGCCGGGAGAGGGAAACTGGTGGTACTCGAGCGCGGCAGCCCGCAGTTGTTGACGTAATTCTTCTTTTTTATCGATTGACGAATCCATGCTTTGCTGCCTTCCTGAACTGACCTGACGGGGGGTCTCCGATTTTAGCAGAGTGTCACGTGCCCCCGCGTACGTATTTCTTGGTATCGACAGCCGCTACCAAGGCCGGGTAGCATGGCAACCCGGCCCGTCGCCCGCGTCAGGCCGGCGCTTTCGGGAAATCCAGCGCCGTGTCGTTGATACGGTTGAGCAGGTTCGTGAACGTGATGCTGGAGATCGCGAAGATCGTGTCCACCACCTGCGCATCCGTGTAGCCGGCCGCCTTGACGGCCTCGACGACGGGCTGCGCCACCGTGCCGCGGCTACCGACGACGTCCCGCACGAACGTCGACAGCGCGTCCAGTTTCGCGTCCCCGCCCGGCGTGCCGCGGCGCGCCGCCAGGATCGCGTCCGCCGGCAGGCCGGCGGCCTTGCCGGCCAGCGTGTGCGCGGCCAGGCAGTAATCGCAGGCGTTCACTTCGCTGACGGCCAGCTTGATCACTTCGATCTCCTTCTTCGACAGGCTCGTGTCGGCCAACTTCGCATCGAAGTTCAGCAGGGCTTCGAGCGCCACGGGACTGTTGCTGCCGATGGTGTCGTAGGCGTTCGGAACTTTGCCCAGCTTGGCTTTGACGGCGGCGAACAGGTCGGCGGCGCGGCCGGTGGCGTTGGATCCCAAGGCATTCAGACGGCTCATGATCTTTCCTTTCTTCGTTCGTGGATGAAATGCCGTTTGGCATGGAAAGAAGTCTAGGCCGGTTGGTCGATACAATGAATTCCCAGATGCTGCGATAATTTGCTCAATCGTCTCATCTGGACACCCATGGACACCCTCAGCCGCCTGCTTTCCCTGTACACGATCCGCACCTCGCTCGACATCCGCTGCGAACTGGCGGCGCCCTGGGTATTGGACGAACCGGCCGCGACGCCGGGCGTGGCGCCGTTCCACGTGATCGTCGACGGCGGCGCCCGTGTCGACGCCCCGGGCCACGACGCGCTGTACCTCGCGGCCGGCGACGTCGTCGTCTTCCCCGGCGGCAGCGCGCACCGCCTGCACGCGGGCCCGGCCGCTGACGCCCTTCCGATCCGCGCGCTCGCCGGCGACGGGCCGCTGCAACGCAAGGCCAACGACGGCACCGGGCCCGGCACCGCCATCCTGTGCGGCAGCTTCGTGTTCGAGGGCGCCGCGCGCCGGGCCCTCGTGCGCGCCCTGCCCGCCGTCATGGTCGTGCGCGCCAGCCGGGCCGGCGACTTTCCCGGCCTGCATTCGCTCGTCCGGCTGCTGCAGCACGAGACGGCGCAGGTCCGTCCCGGCGGCGACGTCGTCGTCGCCCAGTTGTCCGGCGCCCTGTTCGCGCTGCTGCTGCGCGCCTGGCTGGCCGGCACGCAGCACGATGCGCCGGGCCTGTTCGCCGTCCTGGCCGACCGGCGCCTGGGCAATGCGCTCGCCCGCATGCTGGAAGCGCCCGAGCGGGCGTGGAAGGTGGAAGACCTGGCCGACGCCTGCCACATGTCGCGCGCGACGTTTGCGCGCCTGTTCGCGCGCCTGTGCGGGATGCCGCCGGCCGACATGTTGACCCAGCTGCGCATGGCGCGCGCCGCGCGCGCGCTGCTGCAGGGCGAAGGCGCCGTGGGCGACGTGGCGCTGGCCGTCGGCTACCAATCGGAAGCGGCGTTCAACCGCGTGTTCAAGCGCCATTACGGCATCGGCCCCGGCGGCTACCGGCGCACGGCCCACCAGGCGGGCCTGCCGGATTAGAATCGCGCCATGCTCTCCGAATTCGACCTCATCAAACGCTACTTCCAGCGCGACCGCGCGCCCGGCCCGAACACCGTCCTCGGCGTCGGCGACGACTGCGCGCTGCTTTCTCCCACGCCCGGCAAGCTGCTGGCCATCTCGTCCGACATGCTCGTCGAAGACCGCCATTTCTTCGCCGGTGCCGACCCGTTCACGCTCGGCCACAAATGCCTGGCCGTGAATTTGTCCGACCTGGCCGCGATGGGCGCGCGCCCGCTCGGCTTCACCCTGGCGCTGTCCTTGCCGGCGGCGGAACCGGACTGGCTCGATGCCTTCTCGCGCGGCCTGTTCGCGCTGGCCGACGCCCACGGCTGCGAACTGCTGGGCGGCGACACGACCAAGGGTCCGCTGAACATCTGCATCACGATCTTCGGCGAATTGGCGCCCGGCCAGGCATTGCGCCGCGACGCCGCGCGCACGGGCGACGACATCTGGATCTCGGGCACGCTGGGCGACGCGCGCCTGTGGCTGGCCGCGCGCCGCAGCGAAGTGGCGCTCGACGCCGCCGACCACGCCGCCACCGGAGAACGCATGCACGCGCCGACGCCGCGGGTCGCGCTCGGGTGCCTGCTGGCGGAAGGCGGCCTCGCGCATGCGGCGCTCGACGTCTCGGACGGCCTTGTCGGCGATTTGAAGCACATCCTGGCCGCGTCGCGCGTGGGCGCCGTGCTCGACGTCGACGCGCTGCCCAGCGGCCCGGCGCTGGCGCGCCAGCCGCGCGCCTTGCGCCGCCGCTTCGCCGCGGCGGGAGGCGACGATTACGAATTGTGCTTTACGGCGCCGGTCGAGACGCGCACGGCGATTCTTGCGGCCGGTGCGGCCTGCGCGACGGCGGTCACGCGCGTGGGCACGATCACGGCGGAGGCGGGGTTGCGGCTGGTCGATGCGGACGGCGCCGCGCTCGATCTGCAACTGGCCGGCTGGGACCATTTCAGCCCCGGTTAACGGTCGATTGGTGGGCGGAGGCAATGCCCCCGGCATTACCTCCCCGCCCACCCTACGCATCGACAACGTAGGGTGGGCACCCCGTGCCCACCAAATGCATGCACATCACGCGGCCTCTTCGTCCTCGCGCGGCGTCTTGCGGTCATCGTACGGCCCGTGCGTGAGCCAGTACTGCCGAAACGCGAGCCGCACGTTGTCGCGCAATTCCGTGTCGTTCCACGGCTTCGTGTAGAAGCGGTAGATGGCGCCGCGGTTGATCGAGTCGAGCACCGTTTCCACGCCCGTGTAGCCGGACAGGATGATGCGCATCGTGTCCGGATACATCTCCTTGACCTTGCTGAGGAATTCGGTGCCGTTCATCACCGGCATCTTCTGGTCGCACAGGATCACCTGCACGTGGTACAGCGCCAGCAACTCGAAGCCCTCGGCCGGCGACGCGGCCGTCAGCACGCGGTAGTTGTCGCGCCTGAACAAGCGGTGCAGCGCGGCCAGCACGTTGACGTCGTCGTCCACCACGAGCAGGGTCTGGACGTTGCGGTCGTCCTCCGCCGGCCGCGTGGGCTGGGCGCGATTTTCCAGCACGAGCCTGGCGAGGTCGGCGGGCACGAGCGCGCGCGCGAAATGAAAGCCCTGGATCTCGTCGCAGCGGTGGCGGCGCAGCAGCGCCATCTGGGCGCGCGATTCCACGCCTTCCGCGATCACCTGCATGTGCAGGCTGTGCGCCATGCTGATGATGGCCAGCGCGATCGCGGCGTCGTCCGGATTGGTCGTGATGTCGCGCACGAACGCGATATCGATCTTGAGCTTGTCGATCGGGAAGCGCTTCAGGTAGGCCAGGCTCGAATAGCCGGTGCCGAAATCGTCGATGGCGACGCGGATGCCGAGCAGCTTCAGGCGCTCCAGCACCTGCACCGTGTGCTCGAAGTTCGACATCAGCGCGCTCTCGGTCAGTTCCAGCTCGAGCAGGCCCGGATCCACGCGGTGCTCTTCCAGCGCGGCGCGGATGTCGCCTTCCAGGTCGCCTTCGACGAACTGGCGGCTCGACACGTTCACGGCCACGCGCACGTCGCGCACGCCGTCAAGCATCCACGCGGCGATCTGGCGGCAGGCCTCGCCGATGATCCACGCGCCCACGCGCACGACCATGCCGGTGTCCTCCAGGATGGGCACGAATTCGGCCGGATACACGAGGCCGAAGCCAGGGCGGCGCCAGCGCAGCAGCGCCTCCACGCCGCTCACGCGGCCCGTGTTCAGGTCCAGCTTGGGCTGGTAGTGCAGCTCGAACTGTTTGTCGTCGATGGCGGCGCGCAGCGCCAGTTCGAGGTCCAGGCGCGCCAGCACCTGCACGTTCATCCCGGCCGTGAAGAAGCGGTAGCCGTCGCGGCCGGCCTCCTTGGCGCGCACCATCGCGACGTCCGCGTACTTGACGAGCGTGCCGGGATCGACGGCGTCGTCGGGATACATCGCGATGCCGATGCTGGCCGTCAGCACGGCCTGCTGGCCGTTCAGGTCGAACGGCGCGCGCAGCGCCTCGCGCACGTCGTTCGCCACGCTCACCGCCTCGTCCTCGGTCTGCTCGCGCGTCATCGTGAGGATCAGCGCGAACTCGTCGCCGCCCAGGCGCCCGATCGTGTCGCGCAGGCGCACGCAGCGCACCAGCCGCGTGCTGAACTGGCGCAGCAGCTCGTCGCCCAGCGCCGGGCCGAGCGAATCGTTGACGATTTTAAAACGGTCGAGCGTGATGAACAGGACGGCGATGCGCCAGTTCTTGTCCTGCGCGAGTTCGATGGCGTCGCGCAGCGTGTGGAAGAACAGGCTGCGGTTGGGCAGGCCCGTCAGGCTGTCGTAGTTCGACATGTGCTTCAGGCGCTGCGCGGCCTGCAGGCGCTCGCTGATGTCGCGCGCGACCGCGATCAGGATGCGGTTGTGCTCCTGCTGCTGCAGCTGCCAGCTGATCTCGACGGGCACGGCGCCCTGCCCGTCCGAGCGCAGGAGCTCCGTCTCGACGATGTCGTGCTCGCGCGACGTGGACGCCGGATCCGCATAGCGCTCGAGCTGCGCCCGTTCCGCGAGGCCCAGCGCGACCGGATCGATGCGCAGCAAGGCTTCTTTCGAGAAGCCGAGCATGCGGCAGGCGCCGTCGCTGACGTCGACCATCGCCATCGTGCGCGCGTCGACGAGGAAGATGGCGTCCGACGTCGCGTCCATCGCGCCGCGGAAGCGCTGCAGTTCGGCCGTGCGCTCGCGCACCTTGCGCTCCATGCGCGCGCCGTAGTCGCGCGACTCCTGGTGGAACAGCCGCACTTCGAGCAGGTTGCGGATGCGCGTCAGGACCTCGACCGTGTCGAACGGCTTGCCGATGAAATCGCGCGCTCCGGCTTCCAGCGCCGAGAGCTTCTTGTCCGGTTCCGCCGTCACCACCAGCACGGGCAGCCACGATTCGCGCTCCATCGGCTTCAGCGCTTCCATCACCTGGAAGCCGTCCATGTGCGGCATCTGCAGGTCGAGGATGATCAGGTCGTAGCGGTGCTGCAGGTGCAGCGCGGCGACCTGGCGCGGGTCGGTGGTGCTGGCGACGTTCTCGTAGCCGCTCGTCTTGAGCAGGAACTCGAGCAACTGCACGTTCACCGGCTCGTCGTCGACGACGAGGATGTGCGCGCGGCGGATGTCGTTGGGCGAAATCATGGGGTAGTCCTCATTCGGGCCGACAACACGGTGTCGATGGCCTCGTTGAACTGGCCGATGTCGATCGGCTTGGTCAGGTAGCGCGCGAAGCCGGCCGCCAGCGCACGCTCGATGTCGGCGCGCATGGCGTTGGCGGACACCGCGATGACCGGGATCCGCGCGGTCTCGGGCTCGCGCCGCAGCTGCGCCAGGACCTCGAACCCGGACAGGCCGGGCAGGTTCAGGTCCATCAGGATGATGTCGGGCTTCTGGCTGCGCGCGAGCGACAGGCCGAAGTGGCCGTCCGGCGCGCTCACGAGGCGCAGGTCGGCGCGGAAGCGCACGATCTCCTGCACCAGTTTCAGGTTGGCCGGATTGTCTTCGATGTACAGCACGGTGGCCGGCCGTTCGGGCGCGAGTCCGTCCGCGACGGCGGCCGCGGCGCGCGCGACGGGCGGCGCGTCGGCAACGCCGCCGGCCGCGTCCGTGCAGGCCAGCTCGATCCAGAACACGCTGCCCACGCCCGGGCTGCTCGTCACGCCGATCTCGCCGCCCATCAACTCGACCAGGCGGCGCGTCACGACGAGGCCGATGCCCGTGCCTTCCTGCGTGCCGCCTTCCTGGCCCAGGCGGTTGAACGGCTGGAACAGTCCCGCCACCTGCTCGGGCGACAGGCCCATGCCGGTGTCCTGCACGGACAGGCGCAGGCGCTGCGGCGCCGGCTGCGCGCAATCGACGACGACGGCGCCGCCCTCGCGGTTGTACTTGACGGCGTTCGACAGGAGGTTCAACAGCACCTGCTTGAGGCGCGTGCGGTCGGCCTGCACGCGCGCCGCGGGCGCCTGCGGGAACAGCACGCGCACGCCGCGCGCGGCCGCCAGCGGCGCGATCATGCCCTCGCATTCGCCCAGCACCTCGGCCAGCAGCACCGGCTCCATCGACAGGCTTAGAGCCCCCGCCTCCACCTTGGCCAGGTCGAGGATCTCGTTGATCAAGGTGAGCAGATGCCGCCCTGATTTCAGGATGTGGCCGGAGAATTCCAGCTTCTGTTCAAGCGTCGTCGGCATGTCCTTCGACGCCAGGATCTGGGCGAAGCCGAGGATCGCGTTGAGCGGCGTGCGCAGCTCGTGGCTCATCGACGACAGGAACGAGGACTTGGCCTGGTTGGCGTTGCGCGCTTCCTCGATCGCCAGCTCCAGCTCCGAATTGGCCAGCTCCAGCTGGGCCGTGCGCTCCTGCACGCGCGCCTCCAGGCCTTCGTTCAGGCGCATGACTTCCTGCTGCGCGCGCGCCCGCTCCTGGGCCTCGCGCGCGATTTCGCGGTTGGAGTCTTCCAGCGCGCGCGTCCGCTGCTCGATCTCGGTCAGCATCGCGTTGAAGGAATCGACGAGTTCCGCCGCCTCGTCCTCGCTGATGCGCGGCGCGCGCCGCGAATAGTCGCGCCGCGCCACGACTTCGCGCGCGATGTTCGTGATGGCGTCGATGGGCGTCGTGATGGTGTGGCCAAGGCGGCGCACGAGCAGCCACGCGGTGAACAGGGCCAGCACGGTCACGCAGGCGCAGATCACGAGGTAGTCGCGCATGCGTTCCATCATCTGGTTCTGCGAGCGCAGGTACACGGTGCCGAGCAGGTCGCCGTTTTCGACGATCGGCTTGTACAGCACCACTTCGTCGCCGGCCCCGACATAGGTTTCCGTGCCGCCCGGACGCACCCGCCTGCCGCCCTGCGCCGGACGCGCGGGAAACGCGCCGGTCTCGCCGCGCGCCACGTAGGTCGCGAACAGCGCGCCCTTGTCGTCGTAGATGGCGGCCGCGCGCACGGACGGCCGGCTGCGCAGCAGGGCCAGGTTCTCGCGCGCCAGGCGAGCGTCGTCGAACGCCAGCGCGGCGGACGTCATGTGGCCCACGAGCTCCGCCTGCGTCGCCAGGTCGTTCAGCAGCGCGCTCTTGTAGCTGCGCAGGTCGTAGGCGACGACGGTGCCCACCGAGACGGCCAATGCCGCGAGCGTCGTCGACATCACGATCGTGACGAGTTTTTCGCGGATCGAGCGGCGCGGACGGATCATGGCTTACAGCGCCGCCCGCGCCGGATGGTCATGCGCAAAACGGTCGAGCGGCATGCGAGATCCTGGTTCGGTCAATGAACAACACTGCGGGCGAGCCCGCAAGGCGAGCAGGATAGCAGCACGGCCGGAGGTAATGTCGCACGGAACAATGACGATCGTTGATGCCGGTAAATACAATGACGGTTGTACGGACAAGCAAGCTTAACCCCGGGTATGGCTTTTCGTTAAGATTGCGATGCCGCCGACGGAGAAGGCGCGCTAGAATGGACGCGAGCGCGCAGCGGATCATTCCACGCCCGGCACACGGCGGCGCGCCCGCGAAAGACCCTGGAGACCCTGGCGGCCCCGCCGCCGTTACAAGGAGGAGCGACACGTGACGAACGACATCATCGACCTGGCCACCCGTGTGGGCCGGGCACTCGAAGCCAAGGGCCTGCTGCTGGCCACCGCCGAATCCTGCACCGGCGGCGGCGTCTCCCAGGCCATCACGGAAATCCCCGGCTCGACCGGCTGGTTCGAATGCGGCTTCGTGACGTATTCGAACGCATCCAAGACCGAGATGCTGGACGTGCCGGCCGCGCTGATCGCGCAATTCGGCTCCGTCAGCGAGGAAGTCGCGGGCGCCATGGCCGAGGGCGCGCGCGCCAACAGCAACGCCCACGTGGCCGTTTCCACGACCGGCATCGCCGGCCCCACCGGCGCCGTCCCCGGCAAGCCCGTGGGCACGGTGTGCTTCGGCTGGTCGAAAGGCGATACGACGTACACCGAACGTCTCGTGTTCTCCGGCGACCGCCACGCGGTGCGCGAGCAGACCGTGGCGCATGCGCTGGCCGGTCTCCTGCGCCTGCTCGAATAAGGATGCCCCGCTTGCCGATGCGGACGGCGGCCGCGCTCGCGGCGCTCATCGCGCTCATGGCGCTCTTCGCCGCGAGCGCGCACGCAGCGGGCACGGACAAGGGCATCCCCGTGTACGCGGCCGGCGACATCGCGCGCTGCGCCTACCATGACGCGGCGTATTCGGGCGCGGCGGCCACTGCCGACACCGTCGCCGCCGGACTCGCGCAGGACCCGCGGGCCGTCGTGCTGGCGGTGGGCGACCTGACCTATCCGGTCGGCACCGCCCAGGAATTCACCGACTGCTACGGCCCGACGTGGGGCCGCTTCAAGGACCGCACCTGGCCCGCGCCCGGCAACCACGAGTACTACACGCCGGGCGCGACGCCGTATTTCGCGTACTGGGGCGCGCGCGCCGGCCGCGGCTACTACAGCTTCGAGGTCGGCACCTGGCACGTCATCTCGCTGGACAGCGACCTGGCCGGGGCCGCCCACGCGGCCCAGCTGGACTGGCTGCGCGCCGACCTCGCCGCCCACCCGGCGCGCTGCACGCTCGCGTACTGGCACCATCCGCTGTACAGCTCGGGCGGTCACGGCAGCGTGCCGACGATGCACGACGCCTGGAAGCTGCTCTACGACGCCGGCGCCGAGCTGGTGCTGTCGGGCCACGACCACGACTACGAGCGCTTCGCCCCGCAGGATGCGGACGGCCGGCTCGATCCGGCGCGCGGCATCCGCCAGTTCGTCGTCGGCACCGGCGGCGCGTTTCCGACGCCGTTCCTGCTCACCGTCCCGCACAGCGAGGTGCGCGATGCCAACCGCACCGGCGTGCTGCGCCTGCAGCTGTACCCGGGCGGCTACGGCTGGGAATTCATCGAATCGACCCGGCTGTATCCTTTCGGCGTCGCGCCGCCCGACCGGGGCAGCGCCGCCTGTCATTAAATCTACGAGGTCCGGATGACACGCCTGCTGTCCCTCCTGCCCCTGCTGCTGGTCCTCGCGCTGCCGCCGGCGGCGCATGCCGAGACGGCGGCCGCCGCCATCGCCGCCGCCGTGCCGCAGGTCCGCTACGAAAAGACGACGCTGCCCAACGGCCTGGAAGTGATCCTCGTCGAGGACCACCGCCTGCCCATCGTGGCCGTCAACATCTGGTATCACGTCGGCCCGGCCAACGAGGCGCCGGGGCTGACCGGCTTCGCCCACCTGTTCGAGCACATGATGTTCGCCGGCACCCGGCACCTGCCGCGCGGCCTCGCCGACCGCCTGCTGGAAGGCGCCGGCGCCACCGACAGCAACGGCAGCACCGACTACGACCGCACCAATTACTACGACACGGTGCCGTCGAACCAGCTGGAACTCGCGCTGTGGGTGCACGCCGACCGCATGGGCTACCTGCTCGACGTGCTCGACCAGGCCGCGCTGTCGAACCAGCAGGACGTCGTGCGCAACGAGCGCCGCCAGACCGTCGAGAACCGCCCGTACGGCATCGTCGAGGAAGCGCTGAACCACGCGCTGTTCCCGAAGACGCACCCGTATTACGCGGCGGTGATCGGCTCGCACGCCGACATCCAGAGCGCGAAACTGGCCGACGTGCGCGACTTCTTCAAGCGCTACTACGGCCCCAACAACGCCAGCATCGTGATCGCCGGCGACATCGACAAGGCGAAGACGCGCGCCCTCGTCGCCAAGTACTTCGGCAGCTTCAAGCGCAGCCCGCCGGTCGCGCATCCGCAGGTGACGACGCCCCCGATCACGCGCGAGCGCCGCCTCACGGTGCCCGACCGCGTCGAGCTGCCGCGCGTGTACATGGCGTGGCTCACGCCGCCCGCCTTCCGCCCGGGCGACGCCGAGCTGGAAGTGACGGCGCAGATCCTCGCCGGCGGCAAGGCGAGCCGCCTGTACAAATCCCTCGTGTACGAGCGCCAGATCGCCCAGGACGCATCGGCCGCGCAGAACTCGAACGCGCTCACGTCGACCTTCATCGTCGACGTCACCGCGCGCCCCGGCCACGACGCGGCCGAACTGGAGGCGGCGGTCGACGACGAGTTGAAGGCGCTGCGCGACACCGGACCGTCCGAACAGGAAGTCGAGCGCGCCCGCAACACGATCGAGACGGCGATGCTGACGTCGATCGAGAAGCTGGGCGGCACGGGCCTCGCGAACCAGATCAACCAGTACAACCAGTACACGGGCGATCCCGGCTACCTGCCGAAAGATATCGAGCGCCTGCGCCGCGTCACCGCCGCCGACGTGCGCCGCGTGGCGCAGGCCTACCTGCAGCCGAACGCGCGCGTGGTCGTCGCGGGCGTGCCGGGCAAGCCGGACTTCGGGCCGGACGTGCCGGCGCCCCCGCCGCCGAAGGCCTCGAAGACCGGCGCCGCCGCCGGCATCAACCGCGACGAAGCGTGGCGCCGCACGCCGCCGAAGCCGGGTCCCGCGCCGCGCTTCACGCTGCCGCAGGGCGAGTCGTTCAAGCTGCCGAACGGCTTGACCGTCATCTTCCATCCGAATCCCGCGCTGCCGCTCGTGGCGGCCGAACTGGTCGTGAAAAGCGGCTCCGGCGCCAACCCGTCCGACCAGCCGGGCCTCGCCGGCTACACGGCGCAGATGCTGCAGGAAGGCACGGCCACGCGCAGCGCGCCGGGCATCGCCGACGAGATCGCGCAACTGGGCGCCTTCCTCGGCACCACGGCGTCGAACGACGCGTCGACGGTATCGCTGCTGGCGCTGCGCTCCACCTTCCCGCAGGCGCTGGACGTGCTGGCCGACGTCGTGCAGCACCCCGCCTTCCCGACGGCCGAAGTCGAGCGCCAGCGCGCGGCGCGCCTGGGCGAACTGACGCAGCAGCGCGACGACCCGGCGCTCGTCGCCGCCGTCGCCGCCGCGGGCGCGCTGTACGGCCCCAACCACCCCTACGGTTACGGCCAGCTCGGCACGGAACCGGCGATCCGCGCCACGACGCGCGAAGACCTCGTGCGCTTCTGGCGCCGCCACTACCTGCCCGGCAACGCGGCCCTCGTCGTGTCCGGCGACATCACGCTGGACGAATTGCGCGCGCTCGCCGCCGCGCGCTTCGGCGGCTGGGAACGCGCCGACGCGGCCGTGGCGAAGGTCGACGATCCGGACGGCAGCAAGGCCCGCCTCGTCGTCGTCGACAAGCCGGGCGCCCCGCAGACGGCGCTGCGCGTGACCACCATCGCGGCCGCGCGCAGGACGCCGGACTACCCGGCCATGGAGGTCATGAACGCGGCGCTGGGCGGCCTGTTCTCGAGCCGCATCAACCTCAACCTGCGCGAGGAAAAGGGCTACAGCTACGGCGTGTACTCCGCGTTCCGCTACGACCGCACGCCGGGTCCGTTCATCATCGCGGGCAGCGTGCGCACGGACGTCACGGGGCCGTCGGTGTCCGAGATACTGAAAGAAGTGAACGGCATGCGCGACAAGCCGCTGCCCGGCGCCGAACTGGCGGGCGCGCGCGACTCGCAGGTGTATTCGCTGCCGGGCCAGTTCGAAACCGACAGCGGCATCGTCGCGAGCCTGGCCGATACTTATGTGTTCGACCTGCCGGCCGACTACTGGCGCACCCTGCCCGAGCGCTTGCGCGCCGTGACGGCGGCCCAGGTGCAGGCGGCGGCGAAAAAGTACCTGAAGCCGGACCAGCTGAAAGTCATCGCCGTGGGCGACCGGGCGCGCATCGCACCGCAGTTGCAGAAGCTGGGATTGGGGCAGCCGGAACTGCGCGACGCGGACGGCCAGCTGCCGTAGCGGGTAAGATGGCGCCATGAGCAATCTGCTGCGCAAACTCGACCTGACTTCCCTGCGCCTGTTCGCGGCCGTGTGCAAGGAACGGAACATCGCGCGCGCCGCCGCCCGCGAATTCATCGCGCCGTCCGCCGTCAGCCGGCGCATCGCCGAGATCGAGGCGCTGATCGGCTTTCCCGTGATTTACCGGGAGTCGCGCGGCATCTCCGTCACGCCGGTCGGCGAGACGGTGCTGCGGCACGCGCAGGCGATCATCGCCAGCATCGAGACGCTCGGCGCCGAGCTGTCGCAGTATGCCAGCGGCGCGAAAGGGAACGTCAAGCTGGTCGGCAACCTTTCCGCCATCGTGCAGTTCCTGCCGGAAGACATCGCCGCCTTCCAGCGCGTCTTCCCCGACGTGCACATCGACCTGGAAGAACAGAGCAGCGCGCACGTGATGAGCAGCGTGCTCGATCACAAGGCCGATCTCGGCATCTGCAACGCCATCGTCGGCGCCGACCAGTTCGACGTCTGGCCCTACCGCGTCGACCGCCTGTTCGTGATGGTGCCGCGCAGCCACCGCCTCGCCGACGCCGGCGCCGTCGGCCTCGAGGACATCCTGGGCGACAGCTTCGTGGGCCTGGGCAGCGAAAGCGCGCTGACGCAGTTGCTGGCGCAGGAAGCGGCGGCGCGCGGCGCCGTCCTGAACGTCAACATCCGCGTCACCAGCCTGGACGCCCTGTGCCGCATGGTGCACGTGGGGCTGGGCATCGCCGTCGTGCCGCAGCAGATCGGCGAGATGTACCTCGACACGCTCGATGTGCGGCTCGTGCCGGTCCGCGACGCCTGGGCCGAGCGCCGGCTGATCCTGATTTCGCGCCGCAACGAGCCGCTGAGCGCCACCGCGGGCTCGCTCGTGCAATTCCTCACGCAGACGGACGCATCTCGATTCGAGATGTGAGGCCTCGCCACTGATCACTTCCGGCGGCCGTGCGGCCGTCCTATCATCGTCTCGACCCAGACCACGATCCGGACATCGAGACCATGCCCAAGACCCTGTACGACAAATTGTGGGACGCCCACGCATTGGCGCCCGAAGACGACGGCACCTGCCTGCTGTACATCGACCGTCACATCATCAACGAGGTATCGAGCCCGCAGGCGTTCGAAGGCGTCGCCCGCGCCGGCCGCACGCCATGGCGACCAGGCGCGATCCTGGCGGTGGCCGACCACAACGTCCCCACCACGGACCGCGGCGGCGGCATCGCGGATCCGGTGTCCCGACTCCAGGTCGACACCCTGGCCGAGAATGCGCGCACCTACGGCCTGACGTATTTCGGCATGGACGACGTCCGCCAGGGCATCGAACACGTCGTCGGCCCCGAACAGGGCGCCACGCTGCCCGGCATGACGGTGGTATGCGGCGACTCGCACACGTCGACGCATGGCGCGCTGGCCTGCCTCGCGCACGGCATCGGCACCTCCGAGGTCGAGCACGTGCTGGTGACGCAAACCCTGTTGAGTAAAAAATCGAAATCGATGCTGGTGCGGGTCGAAGGCGCGCTGCGTCCGAGGGCGACGGCCAAGGACATCGTGCTGGCCCTGATCGGACAAATCGGCACGGCCGGCGGCACGGGCCACGTCATCGAATACGCGGGACCGGCCATCGAATCTCTGTCGATGGAAGGCCGGATGACGGTCTGTAACATGTCGATCGAAGCGGGCGCGCGCGCCGGCATGGTGGCGTTCGACGACGTGACCGAGGCCTATGTGCGCGACCGTCCGCTCGCACCAAAAGGGGACATGTGGGACCGCGCGCTCGCGTACTGGCGCACCCTCCATTCCGACCCGGACGCCGGATTCGATGCCGTCGTCGTCCTCGACGCCGGCGCCATCGCACCGCAGATCACCTGGGGCACGTCGCCGGAAATGGTGACGACGGTCGACGGCCGCGTGCCCGACCCGGCGCTGGAACCGGATGCCGTCAAGCGCGACGGCATGCAGAAGGCGCTGCGCTACATGGGGCTGGAAGCGAATACCCCGATGACGGACATCCGCATCGACAAGGTCTTCATCGGCTCCTGCACCAATTCGCGGATCGAAGACCTGCGCGCCGCCGCGGCCGTCGTGCGCGGCCGACGGCGCGCGCCCGGGGTCAAGCTGGCCATGGTGGTGCCGGGCTCCGGCCTCGTGAAGGCCCAGGCCGAACGCGAGGGCCTGGACCGCGTCTTCCTGGACGCCGGCTTCGAATGGCGCGAACCGGGCTGCTCGATGTGCATGGCGATGAACGCCGACCGCCTCGCCCCCGGCGAGCGCTGCGCGTCGACGTCGAACCGCAATTTCGAAGGCCGCCAGGGCGCCGGCGGCCGCACCCATCTCGTCAGCCCGGCGATGGCGGCGGCGGCGGCGATCGCCGGCCGCTTCGTCGACATCCGCGCGCTGGCGCAACCGCAGGACGCAGGGGGAACCGCATGAAAGCATTCATCCGCCACGAGGGCCTGGCCATGCCGCTGGACCGCGCCAACGTCGATACCGATGCGATCATCCCGAAGCAGTTCCTGAAATCGATCAAGCGCAGCGGCTTCGGTCCCAACCTGTTCGACGAATGGCGCTACCTCGACCACGGCGAACCGGGGCAGGACTGCGCGCGGCGTCCGATCAACGCGGACTTCGTGCTGAACCAGCCGCGCTACCGGGGCGCGTCGATCCTGCTGGCGCGGCACAACTTCGGCTGCGGCTCCTCGCGCGAGCACGCGCCGTGGGCCATCGACGAATACGGGTTCCGCGTGCTGATCGCCCCCAGCTTCGCCGACATCTTCTTCCACAACTGCTTCAAGAACGGGCTGCTGCCGATCGTGCTGCCCGACCATCAGGTCGACGCATTGTTCGCCCGCGCCCTCGCGCCCGACGGCCTGTGGCTGGACGTCGACCTCGAAACGCAGACGGTCCGCGACACGGCGGGCGGCCTCGCGTTCGCATTCGAGATCGACGCCTTCCGCAAGGACTGCCTGCTGAACGGCCTCGACGACATCGCGCTGACCCTGCGCAAGGCCGACCGGATCCGCGCATTCGAGGAGCAGCATCTCGCCGACCATCCCTGGCTGCCCACGGCATGAACGGCACGATACGTCTCGAAGGACGGGTCTTGTACCTTTCCGACAACCCGGCCGTCATGCACGCGCAGCTGCGCGGCGAGGACGTCGCGCTGGCCGACGCGCTGCCCCTGCGCGACGATGTTTCGACCGACGAGATCACGCCGGTGACGGTCATGACGGTCTACGACGACCGGCTGGGCGACGTGCCCTACGTCGGCTTGCGCAGCGGCGCCGTGACGCCGGTCGAACGCGGCGCCATCCGCGCGGGCGGCTTCGGGATCACGGTCGGCGGCCACCGCTACGGCAAGGGCTCGTCGCGCGAATCGAGTCCGCTGGCCGAACTGTCGGCCGGCATCCGCCTCATCGTCGCGCGCAGCTTCGAGCGCATCTACCGGCAGAACTGCGACAACATCGGCATCCTCACGACGACCGATTTCACGGTCCTCGACCGCATCGCGGCGGGCGAAGCCATTCCGATCGACGTCTTCCTCGACGGGCGCGACCGGCTGTCGCAGGAGATCATCCGCAGCGGCGGGCTGCTGGCGTACAGCAAGCGGGCCGCGTGGCCGCGTCCGAAGCCCGCGCGCGCCGGCACGGCCGCGCACAAGCCGCGCACGCTGGTCGAGAAGATCATCGAACGGCACCTGGCGCCCGGCAGCGCCGCGCCCGTGCCCGGAGAAGGCGTGTTCATCGCGGCCGACTGGCGCTTCAGCCACGATTATTTCACGGGCATAAGCGCGCACCTGATGCACCGGGGCTTCGGCCATCCCGCGCCGCTGCATGCGCCCGACCGGATCATCGCGTTCGAGGACCACCTCGTGCTGGCGGCGCAAAGCGTCCCGCACGTGCGCGATGGCCTGCTGGCCGGCGTCGCCGACCTGACCGCCGGCCACGCGCGTTTCGTCCGCGACTATCCGGTCCGCGCGCACGGCCGGCTGCCGGACGGCGCGGGCGCGGAAGGCATCTGCCACGCGCTGATGGCGGAATCGTATGCGTTGCCGGGCGAGGTCGTCGTCGGCACGGACTCGCACACGCCGCATGCCGGCGCCCTCGGCTGCCTGGCCTTCGGCATCGGCGCCACCGACATGGCGAACAGCTGGGTCACCGGGAACGTGCGGTGCAAGGTGCCGGAGACCTTGCGCATCGAGATCGACGGCGCGCTACCGCGCGGCGCCACGGCGAAAGACCTGGTGCTGCACCTGCTGCGGATGGACACGATCCGCGCCGGCGCCGCGATCGGCCTCGTGTTCGAATACGGCGGAGAAGCCGTGCGCGCGATGGACGTCGACGAACGGGCGACGCTGACGAACATGGTGGCCGAGCTGGGCGGCTTCACCGGCATCGTCGAACCGGACGACAAGACGGTCGCGTTCATCAAGGAGCGGCGCGGCGTCGACGTCGTCCTCGAGGACTGGATGCGCAGCGATCCGGGCGCCGCCTACCGCCAGGTGATCCGCATCGACGCCGCGACGATCGGCCCCATGCTGGCCCGCCCCGGCGATCCGGGCAACGGCATCGCGGTGGCGGCGCTGGAGGCGCCGGTGGCCGTCGACATCGCGTACGGCGGCTCCTGCACGGCGGGCAAGCGCGCCGACTTCGACTTCTATCACGAGGTGCTGGCCTGGGGCGTCGAGCGCGGCCTGCGCGTCGCGCCGGGCACCCGGCTGTTCCTGCAGTTCGGGACGATGGCCGTGCGCGATTACTGCATCGACAAGGGCTACCTGGCCGTGTTCGAGCGGGCGGGCGCGGAAACGATCATGCCGGGTTGCGGGGCGTGCGCGAATTGCGGTCCGGGCCAGTCGGTGCGCCGCGACCAGGTCACCGTCAGCGCCATCAACCGCAATTTCCCGGGCCGCTCGGGGCCGGGGGACGTCTGGCTCGCCAATCCCTATACGGTTGCGGCCAGTGCGCTGGCGGGGCGCTTGACCAGCTTCGAGGCGTTGCAGCGCCGGTTCGCGTAGGGTCGGCGCTCACCACTTGCAGCCACTGTCGTCGATGGCGTTTTTCGCCATGTCCACGGCCAGCAAGACCACGTTGGCCAGCAGGTTGGTGCTCTGCGCGCGGGCCGTCTGGCAATCGACGCGGCGGGCCCGTTCGAAGCGGTCGACGACGTGATGGTCGGCGTTCGGGTCCACCACCGGCTTGCGATCCGGTAGCGCCACCAGGCCCTTGCCCTCTTCGCGCGCGATCAGGCGCGCGGTGGCGCGCGCGGCCGCCAGATCGACGGTCGGCGCAGCGGCGCCGGTGCCGGCCGGCGCGGCGTCGGCCGGCAGCTCATGGGCGGTCGCGGTGGGCGCCGCGGGCGCGGCAGGCGCAGGCGCTTGTCGCCGTGGCGGCATCGGCCGCCGTGCCGCGCGCGTAGGAAAGGGACTCGGACGAGGCACGGTCACCGTCGGCGCGGGCGCCGGCGCCGGCACGTCGGGGACGAGCGGCACCAGCCGCACTTCGATCCGCCTGACCGGCGCAGCATCCGTCGCGGGCCGATGGGACAACCAGGCATGCCACAGCCAGGCCACGGCAAGCACGTGGCACAACACGCTGATACCCCAGCCGAGCATGGCACGTCCTGCATCCTGTCGCTGCGACATGGATGCGCGGTGGAGGCTGGCGGTCTGGCTCATGCCCCAATTCTAGCGGCGCGATGCGCCGCAAAGCTCACCAAGTCTCACGACAGCCCTTGCGCCCGCCATCCCACGCGTTTAACATGTGAACAATTCTTCACACGTTAAAGATGAGTATCCCACCCGACACCGACAACGCCGTCGACGAGCTCGCCGACCTGTTCCACCTGCTGGGCGACCCCACGCGCCTGCGCATCGTGCTCGCCTGCCTGGCGCAGCCGATCGCGGTGGGCGACATCGCCGCCGCGTTGAACCTGTCCAGTTCGCTGGTCAGCCACCACCTGCGCCTGCTGCGCGCGGCGCGCATCGTCAAGGCCGAGCGCCAGGGCAAGCAGGTGTTCTATGCGGCCGCCGATGCCCACATCAGCGGCTTGCTCGCCAACATGTTCGAACATATCGCCGAACCCATCGCCGAACCAACCACCGGACTGGACGCATGAGTCACCATCATCCCCATCATTCCCACGGCCATGGACATGGCCACCACCATCCGGCGCCGGGCGACAGCGGCCGCGCGTTCGCCATCGCGATCGGCCTGAACACGGCGTTCGTCGCCATCGAATTCATCTACGGTTTCATCGCCAACTCGACGGCGCTGATGGCCGACGCCGGCCACAACCTGTCCGACGTGCTCGGGCTGGGCCTCGCCTGGGGCGCCGCGCTGCTGACGAAAAGCGCGCCGACGCGCCGTTTCACGTACGGCCTGCGCGGCACGTCGATCCTCGCCGCCCTCGCCAACGGACTGCTGCTGATGGTGGCCTGCGGCGCCATCGCCCTGGAAGCCGTGCGCCGCTTCACCCATCCGGAGCCGGTGGCCGGCACGACGGTCTCCATCGTCGCGCTCGTCGGCGTGGTGATCAATGGTTTCTCGGCCTGGCTGTTCGTGGCCGGCAGCAAGGACGACATCAATGTGCGCGGCGCCTACCAGCACATGGCGGCGGATGCCGTGCTGTCGCTGGGCGTCGTCATCGCCGGCGTCGTGATCATGGCCACTGGCTGGACGTGGCTCGACCCGGCCGTCAGCCTCGTGCTCGTCGTCGTGATCGTCGTGGGCACGTGGGCGCTGCTGCGGGAATCGATCCAGATGGTGCTGGCGGGCGTGCCGGACAGCGTCGACGCGACGGGCGTGACGGCCTTCCTCGCCGCGCAACCCGGCGTGACCGAGGTGCACGACGTGCACATCTGGGCGATGAGCACGACGGAAACCGCGCTCACGGCCCACCTCGTGATGCCGGCCGGCTATCCGGGCGATGCGGCCATCGACGACATCGTCGGGCACCTGCGCGAGGATTTCGCCATCCACCATTGCACGCTGCAGGTGGAACAGGGAACGACGAACCACAGCAGTTGCGCCCTGCACGACGGCCTGGAAGCGCACGCGCACGACGACCATGACCACGACGACGATCACGGCCATGGCGCGCATTCACATGCACACTGACGCCGCGCCGTAAAAAAAAGGCCCGCACGACGCGGGCCATTTTTTTTATCCAGCCAGGTTGGCGTACAACGCCGTACTGAGATAACGCTCGCCGAACGATGGAATGATGGTGACGATCAGCTTGCCCGCATTCTCCGGCCGCTTGGCGACCTCGATCGCGGCCCACAGCGCGGCGCCGGACGAAATGCCGACCAGCAGGCCTTCCTCGCGCGCGGCCGCCCTGGCCGTCTCGAAGGCGTCCTCGTTCTTGACGGTGATGACTTCGTCGTAGGCTTTCGTGTTCAGCACTTCCGGGATGAAGCCGGCGCCCAGGCCCTGGATCGGGTGCGGGCCCTTGGTGCCCTTGGACAGGATCGGCGACGCTTCCGGTTCCACGGCGATGGCCCGGAAACCGGGCTTGCGCGCCTTGAGCACTTCGGCCACGCCCGTGATGGTGCCGCCCGTGCCGACGCCGGCCACGAGGATGTCGACCTTGCCGTCGGTATCGCGCCAGATTTCCTCGGCCGTCGTGCGGCGGTGGACGTCCGGGTTGGCGGGATTGTTGAACTGCTGCGGCATGAAGCAGTTCGGGTCGGATGCGACGATTTCCTCGGCGCGGCGGATCGCGCCCAGCATGCCTTCCGGCCCCGGCGTGAGCACCAGCTCGGCGCCGTAGGCGCGCAGCAGGATGCGCCGCTCCTGGCTCATCGTTTCGGGCATGACGAGGCGGCAGCGGTAGCCGCGCGCCGCGCACACCATCGCCAGCGCGATGCCCGTGTTGCCGCTGGTGGGTTCGACGATGATGGTGTTCGGGCCGATCTTGCCGGCCTGCTCGGCCGCCTCGATCATGGCCCAGCCGATCCGGTCCTTCACGCTGTGACCCGGATTATAGAACTCGAGCTTGGCGGCGATGTCCGCGCCGGCGCCTTGCGCCAGGCGGCGGATCCGCACCAAGGGGGTATTGCCGATCAATTCCGTCACGTCGTTCGCGATGCGCATGCAGGTCTCCTTATTGGATGTTGAGTTGGACTTACTTGACCTTCAGCAGTTCCACGTCGAAGATCAGATCGGAATCCGGCGGGATCGAGCCGCCGCCGGCGCCGCGCTTGCCGTAGGCGAGTTCGCTCGGGATGATCAGGGTGCGCTTGCCGCCCACCTTCATGCCCTGCACGCCCTGCTCCCAGCCCTTGATGACCTGGTGCGCGCCGAGCTGGAACTCGAGCGGTTCGCGGCCCGGATCGAGCGACGAGTCGAACTTGTGGCCGTGCTGCCTGGCGGCCAGCGGCTTGTAGAACCAGCCCGTGTAATTGACCACGACGTGGCTGCCGAAGGTGGCTTCGGCGCCCTTGCCGATCACGTGGTCGATGATCTGCACCTGCGGCCCCTGCTGGGCCTGCTGCGCCTGGACATCGGCGGGATTGACGGGATTGGTCGGATTGACGGGATTGGCCGCGTTGGCGGTGGCCTGGGATGCATCCTGCGCGTTGGCGGCGGCGGCCGCCACCAGCAAGCCTGCTAAGGCGATACGACGGATCATGGAGCCTCTTTCACGAATCGGTAAAAAATCGATTCTATGATAGCAAGGCGTCCTCCAGTTGCCCAGCGTCGATGGATTCGGTTACAAGTACGGGCTCGGCGGCGGGCTGCGGTGCCGGGACGGCCGCGTTGGCCGCGTCCGCCAGCTTGCGCAGCAGATGGCCGGCCGCGACCATGCCGAACGTCGCGGTGACGACCATGCTCGAGCCGAAGCCGGCGCAGTTCAGGCCCGTGATGCTGTTCGGGTCGACCGCGCAGGCGTCGCCGGATTCCGGATAGCGCAGCGGTTCCATCGAGAACACGGCGTCGATGTGGTATTTGTTCTTTTCGCCGCGCGCGAAGCCGTAGCGGGCACGCAAGATCTTGCGCACCTTCTTCAGCAGCGGTTCCTGCTCGGTGCGGGCAAGGTCGCGCACCTCGATCCTGGTCGGGTCGAGCTGGCCGCCGGCGCCGCCGATGACGACGAGGGGGATCGCATGCTGGCTGCAGTAGGCGATCAGCGCGGCCTTGGCCTTGACGCTGTCGATGGCGTCGACGACGTAGTCGAAACGCTGCGTCCCGATCATGGCGGGGATGTTGTCGGGATCGATGAAGTCCTCGACGAGCTCGACCTGGCAGTACGGATTGATGAGCGCGATGCGCTGTTTCAATGCCTCGATCTTGGGCATGCCGATCGTGGTCGACAAGGCCTGGATCTGCCGGTTGATGTTGGATTCGGCCACGTTGTCGAGGTCGATGAGCGTGAGGCGGCCGACCGCGCTGCGCGCCAGCGCTTCGACGATCCAGGAGCCGACGCCGCCGACGCCGACCACGCAAACGTGCGCCGCACGGAAGCGTTCCAGTGCACGCTCGCCGTAGAGACGCGCGATGCCGCCGAAGCGGCGGCCGAAGTCGACATCGTCGAAGAGAGGGGTGGAAATCGTAGTCATGATCCGTCCATTTTACCGGACGGAAGGGCGTGCAATGCTCTAAAATAACTTTCAGTTAATCAAATTTCCGCCCCCATTCTGCGTCTCCACAACAGCGATCATGAACAACCTACTTTCCGATCCGGCTCCCGATTTCGACCAACCCGTCGCCGTCCTCAAGCACTGTCACGGGCGTATCCGCAAGCAACTTTCAACGCTGGAAAAACTGCTGGCACACCTGCCGGAACATGGTGCCGACGAGCAGGCCCGGCAGGCGGCGACGGCCGTGCTGAAATACTTCGACAAGGCCGCCCACCTGCACCATGACGACGAGGAGCAGGACCTGCTGCCGATGCTGCTGGCCGTCGCCAAGGGCGACGACGCGGCCACGCTGCAGGCGCTGGCGCCCGTCATCCTGCAGGAACACAAGGACATGGACGCGATGTGGCAGGACCTGCACGAACAGCTGACGGGCATCGCGGACGGCAGCGGCACGCAGTTGTCGGCGTCCATCGTGCGCCGCTTCGTGCAGAACTACCAGGGCCATATGGAGCGCGAAGAAGGCATCGTGGCGCCGATGGCGCTGCGCCTGTTCGGCCCCGACCAGATGGCGCGCCTCGGCGCGGCCATGCGCCGCCGCCGCGGCCTGGACGCGCCGGCCGCGACGGCGGAGTCGGCGCCGGCCATCGGCGAACGTGTGGCCGACCTGCGCAAGGATTACGGCCAGGCCCGCCTGGACGAAGACGACGTCGCCCACGATCCGGTCGTCCAGTTCACGCGCTGGTTCGAGGAAGCCCTCAAGGCCGAGGTGAACGAGCCGAACGCGATGAGCCTGGCGACCGTGGGCGAGGACGGGCGGCCGACGTCGCGCATCGTGCTGGTCAAGCAGTTCGACGAGCGCGGCTTCACGTGGTACACGAATTACGCGAGCCAGAAGGGAAAGCAACTGGAAATCACGCCTTTTGCGGCTCTGCTATTCTTCTGGAGTGAACTTGAACGGCAGGTGCGGATCGAAGGCAGGGTCGAGCGCACGAGTAACGACGAAAGCGATAAGTATTTCAACAGCCGGCCCCTGAAAAGCCGGCTGTCGGCGATCGCGTCCGAGCAAAGCGAACCGATCGCGAACCGTGCCGCCCTCGAAGAACATTACGAGGAAGTGGCGCGTCAATATGGCGAAGCACCGCCACGGCCACAGCATTGGGGCGGTTTTCGCCTGGTGCCGGAACGGATCGAGTTCTGGCAGGGGCGGCGTTCACGCTTCCACGACCGCATCGTCTACACGCGGCAGGAAGACGGGCGTTGGACGCGGCAACGTTTGCAACCATGAACCAGTGAATCTGGTTCAGGACTAGCCGGAGGAATACGCGTGTTCGACCAGATGAAGCTTTCTGCCTGGACTTCAGGCATTCGCAGCAGATACAACCTGCCCTTGCGCGTGGAATTGTGGAACGGCGAGCAGGTCGACCTGTCGTCCGAGCAACCACGCGTGAAGATCCGGGTCCCGAGTCCGGGCAGCCTGCGCTACCTGCTCTCGCCCTCGCTCGGCAACCTGGGCGAGGCCTATGTCGAAGGCGAGCTCGAAATCGAAGGACGCGCGGCCGACATGATCCAGATGGGCTCGGCCCTGGCGGAAGGCAGCGGCAAGCCGGGCCGCACGAGCCGCGTCGCCAACGCCGCCCTGCGGCTCGTCTCGCCGCACACGCGCGAGAAGGACGCCGAGGCCATCCGTTACCACTACGACGTTTCCAACGAGTTCTACAGCCTGTTCCTCGATCCGGCCATGGTGTATTCCTGCGCCTATTTCGAGAACGGCGACGAGGACCTGGCCACGGCCCAGCAAAAGAAGATCGACCACATCCTCACCAAGATCGGCGTGCAGCCGGGCCAGACGCTGCTCGACATCGGCTGCGGCTGGGGCGCCCTGGTCATCCGCGCGGCCAGCAAGTTCGGCGCGCGCTGCGTGGGCGTCACGCTGTCCGAGCGCCAGCACGAGCTGGCGTGCGAGCGCGTGGCCGAGGCCGGCCTGCAGGACCGCGTCGAGATCCGGCTGCAGGACTACCGCGACGTCGACGGCCAGTTCGACCGCATCACGAGCGTCGGCATGTTCGAGCACGTGGGCGTGGAAAACCTTCCGGACTACTTCGGCCGCATCGGCAAGCTGCTGGCGCCGGGCGGCGTCGTGATGAACCACGGCATCACCACGACCGACGTCGAGCAGCGCAACAGCCCGTACGGCGGCGGCGAATTCATCGACAAGTACGTGTTCCCGCACGGCGAACTGGCGCACCTGTCGACCGTCATCCGCACCATGCAGGAAGGCGGTCTCGAAGTGCGCGACGTGGAAAACCTGCGCCGCCATTACGCCCGCACCTGCGCGCTGTGGACCGAGAACTTCGAGAACAATGCCGATCGCATCCGGGCGACGTGCGACCCGAAGACCTTCCGCATCTGGCACGTCTACCTGGCCGGCTGTGCGTACGGGTTCGCGCACGACTGGATCAGCCTGTATCAGATCGTGTGCGGCAAGGCGGGGGAGGAGCCGGACCTCATTCCGTGGTCCAGGAAGTACATGTACCGGTAACCGGTATGCATTGGTGGGCGGGGGCCGCCCACCCTACGATGACACGCTGCCGTAGGGTGGGCACCCTGTGCCCACCACGCGTACGCGTGTCCAAGAAATTATTTGACCCGATCCGTAAACATCTTGCGGAACTTGGCCACCTTGGGCGCCACGACGAACGCGCAATAACCCTGGAGCGGATGCTGGGCGAAATAATTCTGGTGGTAATCCTCGGCCTTGTACCACTGCTCGGCCGGCAGCAATTCCGTGACGATGGGCGCGTCCCACACCCCGGCCATTTCGGCCATCACCTTGCGCGCCGTCGCCTCCTGTTCCGGCGACGTGAAGAAGATCACCGAGCGGTATTGCGTGCCGACGTCGTTGCCCTGGCGATTGAGCGTCGTCGGGTCGTGGATGGTGAAAAAGATCTGCAGGATGTCGCGATAGCTGATCACGTCCGGATCGAACTCCAGGCGCACCACTTCGGCATGGCCGGTCGTGCCCGCGCACACCTGCTCGTACGTCGGCGCGGGCGTCGTGCCGCCCATATAGCCCGATTCCACGCGGAGGACGCCGCGCGCTTCGAGATAGACCGCTTCCAGGCACCAGAAACACCCGCCGCCCAGGATGGCCACTTCGGTTGCTGATTGCTGGCTCATACTGCCTCCTCGAGGGACAAATTGTTTTCCAAGCTACACTGTAACCCGAAAGGGCACGGTTGTGCAGGATCAACGAGGAGCCAGCCAGAGGGCGATAAGCCATTGGTGGCATAATGCGCGGATGAACACCAGCTCACCTCGCGCCACCACGCGCGGTTTCGATTCCGCCCATTTCCGCCAGGCCCTGTCGCAATTCGCGACGGGTGTCACCGTCATCACCACGCGCCTGGCCGACGGCAAATTCCGCGGCCTGACCGCGTCGTCCTTCAATTCCGTGTCGCTGGAACCGCCGCTGGTGCTGTGGAGCCTGTCGACCGTCGCCAACAGCCTGCCGATCTTCACCGGCAATTCGCACTACGTGATCAACGTCCTGTCCGCCGGGCAGGAAGAGGTGGCGCGCCGGTTCTCGCGGCGCGGCCACGATCCGTTCGAGGGCGTCGAGTACGAACTGTCGCGCACCGGCCAGCCGATCCTGAAGGGCGTCTCGGCCTGGTTCGAATGCCACAACCGCAGCCGCTATCCGGAAGGCGACCACGTGATCTTCGTGGGCGAAGTGGAAGACTGCGCCGTGCACCCGCAAGCCGCCCTGCTGTTCCATGGCGGGCAATTCGGCAGTACCTGACGCCCGTCCGCGCTCCGACTCGATGGAAAAATGAAAATGCCTGTCGCAGTTTGAAAAGATGCGGCCGGGCGGCCTTCCTATAATGGTTCGATCCGGGCGGCCTACCCGTTCGCCCGGCACCCGCCAATCGACCATTCGACAAGAATATTCTGAGACAGGAGTCCCATGAGCCGTTCCGATACGCCCCGCAAAGCCCAGTTTCACTGGGATGACCCGCTGCTGCTGAACGAGCAATTGCTCGACGAAGAGCGCATGGTGCGCGACGCCGCCGCGGCCTATTGCCAGGACAAGCTGCTGCCGCGCGTCCTGGAAGCGTTCCGCCACGAAACCACCGACGCCGCGATCTTCCGCGAGATGGGCGAACTCGGCCTGCTGGGCCCGACCATTCCCGAACAATACGGCGGCCCGGGCCTGAACTACGTCAGCTACGGCTTGATCGCGCGCGAAGTCGAGCGCGTCGATTCCGGCTACCGCTCGATGATGAGCGTGCAGTCGTCGCTCGTGATGGTGCCGATCCACGAATTCGGCAACGAGGAAACGAAGCAGAAATACCTGCCCAGACTCGCCACCGGCGAATGGATCGGCTGCTTCGGCCTGACCGAGCCGAACCACGGCTCCGACCCGGGCTCGATGGTCACGCGCGCGCGCAAGGTCGACGGCGGCTATTCGCTGTCCGGCTCGAAGATGTGGATCACGAACTCGCCGATCGCCGACGTGTTCGTCGTGTGGGCCAAGGATGACGAAGGCAAGATCCGCGGCTTCGTGCTGGAAAAGGGCTGGAAGGGCCTGTCGGCGCCGGCCATCCACGGCAAGGTCGGCTTGCGCGCGTCGATCACGGGCGAGATCGTAATGGACGAGGTGTTCTGCCCCGAAGAAAATGCGTTCCCGGAAGTGCGCGGCCTGAAGGGTCCGTTCACCTGCCTGAACTCGGCCCGCTACGGCATCGCCTGGGGCGCGCTGGGCGCCGCGGAAGACTGCTGGCACCGCGCCCGCCAGTACGTGCTGGACCGCAAGCAGTTCGGCAAGCCGCTGGCCGCCAACCAGCTGATCCAAAAGAAGCTGGCCGACATGCAGACGGAAATCACGCTGGGCCTGCAGGGCGTCCTGCGCCTGGGCCGGATGAAGGACGAAGGCACGGCCGCGGTCGAGATCACGTCGATCATGAAACGCAATTCCTGCGGCAAGTCCCTCGAGATCGCACGCATGGCGCGCGACATGATGGGTGGCAACGGCATCAGCGACGAGTTCGGCGTGGCGCGTCACCTCGTCAACCTGGAAGTCGTCAACACGTACGAAGGCACGCACGACATCCACGCGTTGATCCTGGGACGCGCGCAGACCGGCATCGCCGCGTTTTAACGCATCGGCGGCGCATTGGTGGGTGTTTGATGCCGGGGGCATCAAACACGGGTGCGCACCCTACGACATTGTTACGGCAACGATTATTCCAACGTTACGGCAACAATCATTCCGGCGTAGGGTGGGCTCCCCGAGCCCACCAGCATTCCAATCAAATAAAAAAAACCCGCCACGAAGGCGGGTTTTTTATGCGCACGACAGGCTCAGAACTTGTAGCCCAAGGTCAACACGGTCGAGTTCGGATCCAGCTTCATGTGCTGGCCCTGATGCGTCGAGAAGTGCACGTCGGTACGCAGGCGGGTCTTCACGAGCGCGGCGTTGAGGAACCATTTCTCGCTGAAGTTCCAGACGGCGCCGATCTGGCCCGACATCGTCCACTTGTTGTCGATGCTGAACGTCGTCGGCGGGCCGCCCGGGTTCGTCAGGGCCGTCATGCGGAACGAGCCGGTTTCCTTGTAGAAGTAGGCGTAGGTCAGGCCCAGGCCGACGTAAGGACGGAACGCCGCGTTCGGCTCGAAGAAACGGTATTGCACGAACGCGGTCGGCGGCAGCGCCCGAACCGTGCCCAGCTCGCCCGTGCCGGCGATGGCGCCGGCGCCGTACAGGCTGTGCTTGTACGGCGTGGCAAACGTGAATTCGCCGGTGATGTTGTCGGTGAAGCCGTAATTGACCACGATCACCGGTTGCGTGTCCTTGCCGACCTCGCCCAGCGAGTTCGGCAGGGCCGGGGCGGTAATCGCGCCGCTTTCCACGTGCGGCGTGATCTGGGTGGCGCCGACCGACACGGCCCACCGCCCCTTGGCCTGCGCCGCGGCGCTGCCCGCCACGGCCAGCGCGCCTGCGGCAACCAGCAGTTTCACGACGTTGGAATTTACTTTCATGTTGTCTCCTGATCTTGAGAATGGCCCGTCCGCGCGGACGGGCCTGTCGTGATTACAGCCAGCCCTTCGTGGCCATCTGCTCGAGGACGTAGCGTGCGACCAGCCAGTTCTCGAACGGCGTCGGGTGCACGTCGTCGGCGAACATGTAGTGGCTGACGTCGCCGGCAATCACGTTCTTCGCGGTGCAAACAAGCGACGAGGTGCCCAGGGCGTTCGGGCCGCAGGCCGGGGTCGACGTGTTGGAGAGGCCGTACGGCGCCGGGTTGATGACCTCGTCGTGGCTGACGCTCCACAGGTCGACGTACAGCACCTTGGGCTCGTTGGCGACGCCGGCCTTGAGCTGGGCGTTGAAGGCGTCGACGGCCGTCTTGATCAGGGACTGGACGGCAGCCGGCTGCGACTTGCCCGACGGCGTCGAGGCGACGTCCGGCAGGTTGTTCACGACCACGTAGTTCGCGCCCTTGGCGAGGATCTGCGTCTTGACGAGGGCCGCCAGCTGGCCGCCCGCGGTGGCCATCGCGGTGACGACGCCCGCGGCGTTGGCGGTCAGGTAGTCGGCGCCCGCTTTCTGGCCGGCCGCCGTCGCGTCGGCCTGGGCCTTGGCGACCATCGGACCGTACACGCTCGCCTGGGCGGCGGCGGTGTTGCCGGCCATGACGGCCGCGGTGACGGCCGCCTGCACGATGGACGTGTCGGTGTGGCCGGGGCGCGCCGCTTCCGTCTGGATCGCGAGGCCGATCGATTGCGCGGCCGTGGCCGGGTTCGGGGCGCCGACGGCCAGCTGGGTCGTCAGCGAGACGGCGAACGCCTGCGCGCCGGCCGCGGTGCCGGCGGCGGTGGCATTGGCCGACAGTTGGCCCATCAGGAACAGGATGTCGTTACCGCCGGCCATCACGGTCACCAGTTCGGTGCCGCTGAATTTGCCGCCGGCCTTGGCCAGGTGGTTCGCGATCTGCGTCACCACGGGCACGGTGGTCGCGCCCAACGCCGAGCCGGTGAGCCGGTTGCCGGGGCCGACCGGGTCCGTCACGCGCGCGCCGCCCTGCGCATAGTTCAGGCAGTTGACGTTGAAGGTGATCGGTACGTTCAGGCCTTGCGCCGCATCGCCCTGCAGGCCGGTCTGGGCCGCGCACGGTGCCGGCAGCTTCAGCTGGGCCGCGACGAATTCGGTCCAGTTCTTGCCCGTCAGGTCGGGGCTGATCGACGTGTTGTCGCCGTTGATCGTGAACTTGCCCCCGCCCAGCGCCTTGACGGTGCCGACCGCATAGGTGCCGACGTCCGACAGGCTGTCGCCGAACGATACCTGGGAGCTGAACTGGGTGGCCGGGGTTTGATCGCCGCCGCGAGGGCTGGTACTGCTGCCGCCGCAGGCCGACAGGACGGCAGCGGTCAACAGCGCGAGCGCGAATGAGGTCTTACGCATTGTGTCTCCTAAAGAAGTTTTTCTTCTGCAACGAACGGCCGTGCTATTCGTGAATGACTAATATGCCAGTGTTCGGCACCGTTGTATAGCGAAAACCTATGTCGTGCGCCGGCAACAACACCGTCGATGTTGCGGTAGGGACAAGGCCGGCAGCGGCCGATTATAGCAACGCTGCCCGCCCGATTTTGCCTCAATGTGACAATGTTGTTTGAAAATAATCGCGCGTCGCTGCCATGCAGAACGGCGCCACGAGGCCGGCGTGGTAAGCGGACGACACGGCGTCGTCGCCGGAGGCCGTGCGCAGGAGCGCCTTCGCCGCCGCGAAGCCCGCCTTGGCCGCGCGATACGGGTCGTCCAGGGCGGACGTGTCGTCGATGTCCAGCAGGGTGATGTTGCTGCCGCGGGCGCTGAAATAGCCGGCCGCCGCCGTCGCGTTAAAAAACGGCACGACGGGATCGGCATGGCCGCCGCACAACATCGTCGGAACGCTCGGCATGTAGCTGCGCAGATCGTTGCGTACGAGCCACTTGCGCAGATTGTGACCCGGCGCGCAGGCCAGCGGCGCCGCCACGCTCTGGTCGCACGGGTGCGCCGCCATGTCGGCCAGGTAGCCGTTGCGGTAATCCGTGCGGACCAGGTTCTCGGCGCCGAAATACTGCGTGTAGCCGGCCGCCTGCGGCTGCGAATCGGCAGCGAACAGCGCAGTGGCGGGCAGCTTGCCCTGGTCGACGAGGTCGCTGCTGCCGAGGCTGCCCGGCACCAGGTCGACGATCGTGGACGCATACCGGGCCTCGTAGATGTCGGACGGCGTCGCGTACGGCGCGGCGCCGGCGTGCTGGGCGGCGTTGACGATCATCGGCACGATCACGGTGGCGCCGTTGCGCGGCGCGCCGCCGAACAGGTCGTCGCCGAAACGGGCCAGCGCATACGGGCCCGACATGCCGGACGCCGCCGCCAGGTTGAACTCGTTCGTGCCCAGGTCCTGCATGGCGCGTTGCGTGGCCAGCGCGACATAGCCGCCTTGCGAATAGCCGGTGACCATCAGCTTGCCGGAATCTTTGGCGCCGACCGCCGCGAACGACGTGCGCGCGGCGCGCAGGGCGTCGATCATGTCGGCGGCCTGCGCGACGCGGTCGAGATAAGGGTGGTAGCCGAGCGACGAGCCGCCGTAGCCCGTGTAGTTGGGCGCCACCACGATGAAGCCTTGCGCCGCGAACACGGCCGCCGCCAGCCGGGCTTCCGCGTTGTTGGCGATGTCCGCCATGTCGTACGATTTTTGCAGCGACGTACCGTGCGCATACAGCACGACGGGCCGCGAATTGCCGCACGAGTTGCCGCCGCCCGTGGGCACGAAGATGGCGGCGCTGCCGTCCGTCGCTTCGCCCGCGCCGCCGACCGTGTTGTAGTGCACGCGATACACGGACACGGCGCACTGCGGCTGGCCCGCGACTGCCAGGGTGCCCGGCTGGGCCGATTCGAGGAAGCCGGCCAGCACCATCGGGCTCAGCGTGGTGAGGCTGACGCCGCCGACATTCACGGCCACGGAGGCGGCCTGCCCCACGAGGCTGCCGCGCGTGGGGACGGGCAAGGGAGCGGGATTGACGACGCCGCTCGGCGTGCCGCCGGCGGTGGTGCCGCCGCTGCAAGCGGCAAGCAAATAGCCCAGCCCGAGGCTGCAGGCCAGGGTAACGAGGAAACGCATGGATGTCTTTCGGCGGGGAATGGTCCGCAAGGGCGGACGGACGTGCAACGCCCGGCTTGGACGTTGCCGCCTAGAATGCACCGGACGGACGTTTTTGGGAAGATTCCGGACGGATTACAACACGGGAGTGTTGTTTATCAATCCGTGCACGATGCCGGTGGAACCGTGCGCGGCGCGGCGCAGGCGGTCGTTGACACCCAGCCATGGGCCGTCGTGCGGCGGCGCTTCGACGAGGATGACGTCGGCGCCCGTGCCGTCCATCGCGCGCAGCGCCGCGTACAGCGCGTGCGCAAAGCCTTCCGGCGACGCGGGCAGCCGGACGGCCGCATGCGTCGCCGGCAGCTCCGTGTAATGGATCAGCGCGACCTTGCGGCCCGCTTCTTGCAGCCTGGACAAGGTGCCGGCCAGCGTCGCCGTGTCCTGCATCGCGACCGGCGTATGCGGCGCGTAGTGCGATTCCAGCGTGCCCGAAGCGCGCGGCGCCGCCGAGTCGGGACGCGCCGGCACCTGGTCGATCACGGCCGCGATGGCATCCGCCGAGATGTGACCGGGACGCAGCAGCACGGGCCCGTGCGTGGCCAGGCGCGACAGATCGACGATGGTCGATTCGATGCCGACCTCGCTCTGGCCGCCGTCCAGCACGCAGGCGATGCGGCCATGATCTCCGATATCGTCGCCGAATTCGTCGCGCACGTGCTGCGCGGTCGTCGGGCTCACGGCGCCGAATTTGTTTGCGGACGGCGCCGCGACGCCGCCCTTCCCGCCCTTGAACGCCTGCAGCAACTGGATGGCGACCGGATGCGACGGGCAGCGGATGCCGACCGTGTCCTGGCCGCCCGACACGGCGTCCGGGATGTGCGGCGCGCGCTTTAAAATCATCGTGAGCGGGCCCGGCCAGAAGGCGTCGGCCAGCTGGCGGGCTTCCGGCGGGATGTCGGCGGCCCAGTAACCCAAGTCGGCGCCCGGAGCCACGTGCACGATCACGGGATGGTCCTGCGGGCGCCCCTTGGCGGCGTAGATCGCGGCGACGGCGGCCGGGTTTTCCGCATCGGCGCCGAGGCCGTACACGGTCTCGGTCGGCAGCGCGACGAGCCGCCCGGCCTCGAGCGCGCGCGCGGCAGCGGCGATCGCATCCGTCACAGCGAAATTCCCAGGATGGCGCACGCTTGCGCGAAATTCGCCTGGGCTTCCCGCAACGTGGGCGCGACGAACGTCACGTGGCCCATCTTGCGGCCGCGGCGCGGGTCGGTCTTGCCGTACAGGTGCAGGTTGGCGCCGGGCAGCGCCAGCACCTGGTCCCACGCCGGTTCGCGCGCGACGTCGCCCTCGCCTTCGAACCAGACGTCGCCGAGGATGTTCAGCATGACGGCCGGCGAATGCTGGCGGCAATCGCCCAGCGGCAGCTTCGCCATCGCCCGGACCTGCTGGGCGAACTGGCTCGTGACGCATGCGTCGATCGTGTAGTGGCCGCTATTGTGCGGCCGCGGCGCCATCTCGTTGACGACGAGCGAGCCGTCCGTCAGCACGAAGAACTCGATGCACAGCACGCCGACGTAACCCAGCTCGGCCACGATGGCGCGCGCCGCGTCCTGCGCCTTGCGCGCGCATGCATCCGACACATTCGGGCCCGGCACGGTCGTCGTGAACAGGATGCCGTCACGGTGCACGTTTTCCGCGATCGGATAGACGACCGAGCGACCGTCCGCCCCGCGCGCCGTCAGCACGGACACCTCGTAGGCGAGCGGCAGCATCTTTTCCAAGAGGCACGTGACGCGGCCCATGGATTCGAACGCCGCGCGCACGTCCGCGCGCGTGCGCACGCGCACCTGGCCCTTGCCGTCGTAGCCCATGCGCACCGTCTTCAGGATGCCGGGCAGCAGGTCGTCGGCGATGGCGTCGACGTCGGCGTCGCTGGCGATGACCTTGTGCGGCGCCGGCATCACGCCGCATTGACCGGCACAGGCAACGAAAAAGGATTTTTCCGCGATGCGGTCCTGGGCGACGGACACGCCGTGCGCATCCGGCGCCACGAACACCTGCTGCGCGAGGCGCGACAGGCTGGCGGCCGGGACGTTTTCGAATTCCGTCGTGACGGCCACGCATTGGCCGGCGAGCGCATCCAGGCCGGCCGCGTCTTCATAGCCGGCCTCGACGAGGCGCTCGGCCACCTGGCCGGCCGGGCAATCGGCCGACGGCTCCAGCACGGCCACGCGATACCCCATCGCCTGCGCGGCGTGGGCGAACATGCGGCCCAGCTGGCCGCCGCCCATCACGCCGAGCCAGGCGGGCTCGGACGCGGCGGGCAGAAATACGGAAGACTTCGTTTCGCTCATCACTCGTTCACGGGCAGGGTCATGGCCTTGGCGGCGGCGGTCTGTTGCTGGCGGAACTGTTCCAGCTGGCCAGCCAGGGCGTCGTCGGTCGTGGCGATGATGGCGATCGCGGTCAGCGCGGCATTCGCGGCGCCCGCTTCGCCGATGGCGAACGTCGACACCGGAACACCTTTCGGCATCTGCACGATCGACAGCAGCGAGTCTTCGCCGCGCAGGTATTTCGACGGCACGGGCACGCCCAGCACGGGCACGACCGTCTTCGCGGCCACCATGCCCGGCAAGTGCGCGGCACCGCCGGCGCCGGCGATGATGGCGCGCAGGCCGCGGCTGCGGGCGGATGCCGCGTACGCGAACATCTCGTCCGGCATGCGGTGCGCCGAGATCACCTGTGCTTCGAACGGCACGCCGAACTGCTTCAGCATGGCGCAGGCGTGCTGCATCACGTCCCAGTCGGAGCTGGAACCCATGATCACGCCCACCAGGGGCTTAACTTCGGGCTTGTTCTGGTCCGCCATCGGTCAGACCTTCAGCTTCTCGCCCGTCAGGCGTTCGATGGCTTCGAAATACTTGGCCTGGGTTTTGTCGATGACGTCCTGCGGCAGCGGCGGCGCCGGCGGGGTCTTGTTCCAGTCCTTCAGCGTTTCCAGGTAGTCGCGCACGAACTGCTTGTCGAACGACGGCGGCGACATGTCCGGGGCGTACGAGTCCGCCGGCCAGAAGCGCGACGAATCGGCCGTCAGGACTTCGTCCATCAGGTGCAGCACGCCGTTCTCGTCCAGGCCGAATTCGAACTTGGTGTCGGCGATGATGATGCCGCGCGTGGCCGCGTAGTCGGCCGCGGTCTTGTACAGCTGGATGCTGATGTCGCGGATTTTATTCGCCAGCTCGGAACCGATGCGCTGTTCCATGTCGGCGAAGCTGATGTTCTCGTCGTGCTCGCCCAGGTCGGCTTTCGCGGCCGGGGTGAACAGCGGCTCGGGCAGCTTGTCGGCCTGGCGCAGACCGGCCGGCAACTGGATGCCGCAGACGGCGCCGGTGGCCTGGTAATCCTTCCAGCCCGAACCGATGATGTAGCCACGCACGACGGCTTCGACGAGGATCGGCTTGAGGCGCTTGGCGACGACGGCGCGGCCTTTCACCTGCTCCACTTCCTCGGGTGCGACCACGGATTCCGGCGCGATGCCGGTCAGGTGGTTCGGCACGATGTGGCCGAGTTTTTCGAACCAGAAATCGCTCATCTGGTTCAGCACCATGCCCTTGCCGGGGATCGGTTCGTTCATGACGACGTCGAAGGCCGACAGGCGGTCGGTCGTGACGATCAGGATCTTGTCGTCGCCGACGGCGTAGTTGTCACGGACCTTGCCATGGCCCAGCAATGGCAGGGAGGAAATAGTGGATTGGTAGAGGCTTTTCATAGAGGGGATATCTTGATAAAGCGAAACCGGCGCAGGAGCCGGTCGGATGGGCGGCGGCTCGGGAGAGCCGGTGCCAAAGCGATATTTTACGCGAATTCTTGCGCTACAGCTGTAGGGTGAGCACCCTGTGCCCACGCGTGACATATGCGGTTTGCCGGCGTTACGCGTGGGCGGAGGCCGCCCACCCTACTGTTACGCTGTAGGGTGGGCACCCCGTGCCCACGCGTGACGTATGCGTAATGCCAATTATTGAACGATCTGGGCCAGTTCGCCAGCTTTATAGCGCTCCGCCATCTTCTCCAGCGGAATCGGCTTGATCTTGGCCGCCATGCCTTCGCAACCGAAGGAAATATAGCGGGCCTTGCAGATCTGCGTGGCCGCTTCGCGAGCCGGCTTCAGGTAGTCGCGCGGGTCGAACTTGGACGGGTTCTCGAACAGGTATTTGCGGATCGCGGCCGTCATCGCCAGGCGGATGTCCGTGTCGATATTGATCTTGCGGACGCCGTGCTTGATGCCTTCCTGGATTTCCTCGACCGGCACGCCATAGGTTTCCTTCATGTCGCCGCCGAATTCGCGGATGATGGCCAGCAAATCTTGCGGCACCGACGACGAACCGTGCATCACGAGGTGCGTGTTCGGGATGCGCGCGTGGATTTCCTTGATGCGGTCGATGGCGAGGATGTCGCCGGTGGGCTTGCGCGTGAATTTGTAGGCGCCGTGCGACGTGCCGATGGCGATGGCCAGCGCGTCGCACTGGGTGCGCGCGACGAAGTCGGCGGCCTGGGCGACGTCCGTGAGCAGTTGCTCGCGGGTCATGGTGCCGTCGGCGCCGTGGCCGTCTTCCTTGTCGCCCTTCATCGTTTCCAGCGAACCGAGCACGCCCAGTTCCGCTTCGACGGTGACGCCGATCGAGTGCGCGAACTTGACGACTTCCCGCGACACCTCGACGTTGTAGTCGTACGAGGCGACGGACTTGCCGTCCGCTTCCAGCGAGCCGTCCATCATGACGGACGTGAAGCCGGAGCGGATCGCGGCCATGCAGACGGCCGGCGACTGGCCGTGGTCCTGGTGCATGACGACCGGGATGTGCGGATAGGCTTCGACGGCGGCGTCGATCAGGTGGCGCAGGAAGGCTTCGCCGGCATACTTGCGGGCGCCGGCCGAGGCCTGCATGATCACCGGGCTGCCGGTCTGGTCGGCCGCGGCCATGATGGCCTGGACCTGTTCCAGGTTGTTGACGTTAAAAGCCGGCAAGCCGTAGCCGTGTTCGGCGGCGTGGTCCAGCAGTTGACGCATTGATACGAGTGCCATGGTTTAGCTCCATAGGAATAAAGAAACCTTTCCGGGTCCAACCCTGCAGCGCGCGTGCATGCACCTGGCCTCGCGCGACAGGCGCGTCAGCCATGCACATCACGTCGTTCGACAATCCGGCGCGGCCGCGGGTTGCGGCCGCGCGCACAGGTGTTGAGCTCCCTCTTAGTCGAATTCCCCGACGCGAACGATCTTCAGTGCGTTCGTGCCGCCGACCTGGCCCATCGGCTCACCCCACGTGACGACGATCATGTCGCCCTTCTTGACGATGCCGTTGGCCACCATCAGGTCTTCCGCCTGTTTCAGGACGGCGCTGCTGTCGCCACGCTGCGTCAGGTGGTACGCATGGACGTTACGATACAGCGATACCTTGCGTTGGGTGGTGACGCTTGGCGTCAGGGCATAGATCGGGGTGTCGACGCGGTGACGGCTCATCCACAGCGCGGTCGAGCCGGATTCGGTCAGCGCCACGATCGCCTTCACGCGCAGGTGGTGCGCGGTGAACAGGGCGCCGTACGCGATCGACTGGTCGATGCGGGTGAACTGCACGTTCAGGAAGTCGGCTTCGAGTTTGTTGTATTCGGAACGTTCCGCTTCGACGCAGATCGCGGACATCATCTCGACCGTCTCGACCGGCCACTTGCCGGCGGCGGTCTCGGCCGACGTCATCACGGCGTCGGTGCCGTCCAGCACGGCGTTCGCCACGTCCGACACTTCGGCGCGGGTCGGCACGGCGTTGACGATCATCGATTCCATCATCTGCGTGGCGGTGATCGCCAGCTTGTTGGAATCGCGCGCCATGCGGATCATGCGCTTCTGCAGCGCCGGCACGGCCGCGTTGCCCACTTCGACGGCGAGGTCGCCGCGGGCGACCATGATGCCGTCCGAGGCATCCAGGATTTCCTGCAGCACGGGAATCGCCTCCGCGCGCTCGATCTTCGCGATCATCATCGGCTTGTGGCCGGACGGCTCGCCGGCGATGTTCGCCAGCTGGCGCGCCATTTCCATGTCGGTCGCCGTCTTCGGGAAGGAAATTGCCAGATAGTCGGCCTGGAAGCTCATCGCGGTCTTGATGTCTTCCATGTCCTTCGCGGTCAGCGCGGGCGCCGTCAGGCCGCCGCCCAGGCGGTTGATGCCCTTGTTGTTGGACAGGTCGCCGCCCACCTTGACGATGGTGTGGATCTCGCTGCCCGCCACGCGCTCGACGATCAGGACGATCAGGCCGTCGTTCAGCAGCAGCGTGTCGCCGGGACGCACGTCGTTCGGCAGGGCCTTGTAGTCGAGACCGACGCGCTCCTGGTTGCCCAGTTCGCCGTTCTCGCCCCAGCGGGCGTCGAGAATGAAACGGTCACCATTGTCCAGCAGGATCTTGCCTTCTTCGAACTTGCCGACGCGGATCTTGGGACCCTGCATGTCGGCCATGATCGCCACCTCGCGGCCGCACTCGGCGGCGGCGCGACGCACCAGGTTGGCGCGGTCGATGTGATCCTGGGCGCGGCCGTGCGAGAAATTCAGACGCACGATGTCCACGCCCGCACGGATCATGCGGACGAGCGTGTCGAAGTCGGAGGAAGCGGGGCCGATGGTTGCGACGATCTTGGTACCACGAGACATTGATCTATCCTTGAAGTGAAAAGCGCAGCCCGTGGACTGCGCTGGTGACCGTTAGGTTTTTATTTCGCAGCGCTACGCTGCAGCAGGATCTCCACCGCCGGCAGCGTCTTACCTTCGAGGAACTCGAGGAAGGCGCCGCCGCCGGTCGAGATATAGCCGATTTGGTCGGCAATATTGTATTTTGCGATGGCAGCCAGGGTGTCGCCGCCGCCGGCGATCGAGAAGCCTTTCGATGCGGCGATGGCCTGGGCCAGGGTCTTCGTGCCTTCGGCGAACTGGTCGAACTCGAACACGCCGACCGGGCCGTTCCACACAATGGTGCCGGCCTTGCCGATCTGCTCGGCCAGTTGGGCCGCGGTCTTCGGGCCGATGTCCAGGATCATGTCGTCGTCCGCCACGTCGTTCACGTCCTTGACGGTCGCGGCGGCGGTCGGCGAAAACGCTTTCGCGCACACGACGTCGACCGGGATCGGGACTTGCGCCCCGCGGGCGGCCATCTTGTCGATGATCGACTTCGCCTCGCCGACGAGGTCCGCTTCCGCGAGCGACTTGCCGATGTTCAGGCCCACGGCCTTCATGAACGTGTTGGCGATGCCGCCGCCGACGATCAGGTTGTCGACCTTGTCGGCCAGGCTCTGCAGGATCGACAGCTTGGTCGACACCTTGGAACCGGCGACGATGGCCAGCAGCGGACGCTGCGGCGCGCCGAGCGCCTTGCCCAGCGCGTCCAGCTCGGCCGCCAGCAGCGGACCGGCGGCGACCACGGGCGCGAACTTCGCGATGCCGTGCGTGGTCGCTTCGGCGCGGTGCGCGGTGCCGAACGCGTCGTTGACGTAGATGTCGCACAGCTTGGCCATCTTCTGCGCCAGCTCGTCCGAGTTCTTCTTCTCGCCCTTGTTGACGCGGCAGTTTTCCAGCAGTACGACCTGACCCGGCGCGACGTCGACGCCGTCGACCCAGTTCTGTTTCAGCTCGACGGGCTGGCCCAGCAGCTCGGACAGGCGCTTGGCGACCGGCGCCAGGCTGTCTTCCGGCTTGAACTCGCCCTCGGTCGGACGGCCCAGGTGCGACGTGACCATCACGGCAGCACCTGCGTCAAGCGCGGCGCGGATCGCGGGAACCGAAGCGCGCACGCGCGTGTCTTCCGTAATGTTGCCGGCGTCGTCCTGGGGCACGTTCAGGTCGGCGCGGATGAAGACGCGCTTACCTTTCAGCGCGTCTTGGTCGATCAGGTCTTGCAAGCGGGTGAAATTGAGAACGGCCATTGTCTGAACTGTCGAGGAATGTTTAAAAAACGCTATTTTACCGCAGGGACCTCGAAAAACCGTCGCGAGCGGCAGCAGATTTGGTTGAGAAGCGCAGCTGTACGACAAGTACAGCGAGCATCGCAAGCCAAATCTGCAACGCGCAGCAGGTTTTTCGAGCTTCCTTAGCCGACCCCATGGAAAACACCAGATACGCGCAGGACAGTAAATACCAGCATGCCGATAACGATAGTCTGCAACATGTTCCGGCGCCACAGGTAGTAGGCGAGCGCGGCAATACCGGCCAGCAGTTTCGGGTTCGTGACGGCCAACTGGATGTCGCCGTGCGGCCCCAGCATGAAGTCCGGCGCGACGATCGCGGCCAGCGCGCAGGCCGGCGCATAGCGCAGCATTTCCTGCACGCGCCGGGGAATCGTCACGCGGTGGCCCACCATCCACAAGGCGCTGCGGCAGCACGCGGTGGCCACGCCCAGCACGGCGATGATGGCCCAGATCTCCCAGTCAGCCATGGCCCACCTTGCGCCGCTCCTGCGTTTCCTCGACGACGATGGCCGTGACCATCCCGACGAGCACCGCGACCAGCAACCCCAGCTTGTACGGCAGGCCGTGCGCCAGCACGGACACGACGGCCGCCACGAGCACGCCGCACAGGGCCGCGCTGTTGGCGATCAGGGGCACGAGGATGCACAGGATGGCCAGCGTGCCGGCGAACCCCAGCTGCCACTCGGTGGGCACGGCGCTGCCCAGGAAGATGCCGGCGAACGTGCCGACCTGCCACGCGACCCAGGTCGGATACAGCAGGCCCTTGAGGAACGACAGCTTGCCCCGTTCCGGTACGGCGTGCGGATAGCGCTGCAGGAACAGCGCGGTGGTCAGGTCGCCGGAGATATGGCCGAGATAAAAGCGCTGGAACAGCGGCAGGTGCGAGAAATGGGGGGCGAGCAGCGCGGAAAAAATGACGAAGCGCAGATTGACGACGAACGCCGTGGCGAAGATGACGCCGATGGGCGCGCCGGCGGCAATCAGCGGCAACGACGCCAGCTGGGCCGAACCGGAATATACGACGAGCGTCATGACGCTGGCCTGCAATACGGTCAGGCCGCTCTTGACCATCGCGACGCCGACCACCATGCCCCAGGCGCCGAGGCCGAACAGCGTGGGCAGGCCGACCTGGAAGCCCGCGCGCCAGGCGGCGGGATCGTGGCCGTCGACGTCGTGGCCGCGTTCCGTGCCCGGGTCCAGGCGTGCTCCGTTCATGTCGCGTTCCTGCAACAAATACGGCAAACGGGCATGGCGGACGGGCGACGTTCGGACATGAAACGATGGTGTGAAAATGCGTGTAGTTTTCCCTGCGGGAAATTCTACTCGACAGTAATGAGGCCGCTATTCTACCGGACCATTCCGGCAATCAGGTCGAATCCGTTAGAATCGTGGTTTTGGGAATGCCGAGATACCGGACGCCGGCGCCATGGATAGCTAAGGTAAGTAAATACCGTGCGCATGGCAAGCCTGTCCCGCCGGCCTGGATTCCCCTTGCCAAACTAGTTGACGGAGAAATCGATGAACGACAAGACCATCCCGGTCGTGGAACTGGAAGCCAAAGACCTGCCGGCATATTGCCCGAACCCGGCCATGCCGCTGTGGTCGTCGCACCCGCGCGTCTTCCTGGATTTCGATCATGATGGCAACGCCAAGTGCCCGTACTGCGGCACCCAGTACCGCCTGAAGCCGGGCACCGTACTCGCACATCACTGATTTCGACCCGGCGGGAGCTTGCCGTGAACCGTGCGGGCGCAGCAAGCTACCAGGCGCCCCGCTGGCTGCCCGGCGGTGACCTGCAGACCATCTACCCCGCCCTCTGCGTCCGCAAACCGGCCGTCGCCTACCGGCGCGAGCGCTGGGACACCCCCTGCGGCCAGGATTTCATCGACGTCGACCTCGTCGACGGCGCCGCGGCCGCCGGCCCGTTCGTCCTGCTGTTCCACGGCCTGGAAGGGTCGTCGGACAGCCATTACGCGCGCTCCCTGATGGCCGCCGTCAAGGCCCGCGGTTGGCATGGCGCGATTCCCCACTTCCGCGGCTGCTCGGGCGAAGCCAACCTGGCGCCGCGCTTCTACCACTCCGGCGACGCCGAAGAACTCGACTGGATCATCCGCCGCCTGCGCCCCCGCTATGCCGGGCCGTTCTACGTGGCCGGCGTGTCGCTGGGCGGCAATGCCATGCTGCGCTGGCTGGGCGAACAGCGCCATGGCGCGGGCATCGTCGATGCGGCCGTGTCCGTCTCCGCCCCACTCGACCTGGCGGCCGGCGGCGCCGCGCTGTCGTCCGGCTTCAACCGCCTGTACACGCGCATGTTCCTGCAGACCCTGAAGCCCAAGGCGCTGGCGAAGCTGGAGCGATTCCCCGGCCTGTTCGACCGCGACCGCCTGCTCGCCGCAAACGATTTATACAGTTTCGACAACGTCGTCACGGCCCCGCTGCACGGCTACCGCGACACGGACGACTACTGGCACCGCGCCAGCGCCCGCCACGTCCTGCACGACATCGTCGTGCCGACGCTGGTGCTGAACGCCCGCAACGACCCGTTCCTGCCCGGCCGCCACCTGCCGCAAACGGCCGCGCCCGCGGTGACGCTTGAATATCCGACGACGGGCGGCCACGTCGGCTTTTCCACCGGGCCCTTCCCGGGACGACTCGACTGGCTGCCGCAACGCATCCTGCGATTTTTCGACGACTCGGCCATGCGCGCGCCCGCGCCGGCGCGGCTGTGCGAAGCTTGAACCATGGACGACATCGTAAAACAGGCAATGGCCAAATGGCCGAACGTGCCCTACTGCTACGGCTGGCTGGCGCTGGACGCGCGCGGCGCCTGGCGCATGCGCGACGAAGCGGCCCAGCGCGCGGGCACACCGGGCGACAAGCTGACGAATGCCGCGCTGGTCGGCTTTATCGCCCGCAATTATCTGGCGGACGAGCGCGGCTGCTGGTATTTCCAGAACGGCCCGCAACGCGTCTACATCAACCTCGAGGCGACGCCGTTCATCGCCCGCACGGATCCCGCGCAGGGCCTCGTGCTGCACACGGGCCAGCCGCTGGGCGCGCCGGACGACGCGTACCTGACGGACACCGGCGGCATCGTGCTGCGGGCGGGAACGACGATCGCCCAGGTGGACGACCGCGACGCGGCGCAATTGCTGCAGGCATTCGAACGGGATGGCCATCCCGCATCGGACGAGGACGTGATGGCGTGGCTGGACGGCGGCGCGGACGAACTCGCATTGCGCTGGCAAGACCGGCGCATCGTCGTCGGACGGCTCGCGGCGGACGAGGTGCCGGCGGCATTCGGCTTCGTGCGCCGGCCGGATCTGCTGCAGCCGCAGCAGTGACGACCTTCAGCGGTCGTTGTCCTTCTTCTCTTTCTTCTCGTCCTTCTCGCGCTCGGTCAACTCCCGCTCGCGCGCATCGATCTCGGCCTGGTCGTAGAACGACACATCCTTGGCCTTGCGCGCGAGATTGAGCTGGTCGAAGGCCGCCGGCAACGCCCCGGTCAACGTGTACGATTGCGCCAGCGCCATGTGCTGCAGGGCGATCTTGCCCTGGGCCGCATACGTCTTGGCCAATCGATCGTAGAGCTTGGGCTCTTCCCGGTATTGCTGCACCTGGTCGCGCAGGAATTGCGCGGCCTTCTCCAGCTGGCCGTCCGCGATCAACGCGTCGGCATACTGGCGCGCCAGCATGCGCGACAGCGGGAACTTCTGGTACGCGGCGTCCGCGTCCTGGACGGCCTGGTGGACGATCTCCCGCGGCTGCCCCGGCGCCAGCTTGATCTCGGTGCCGAGCTCGGCAAACATCGCGCTGCCGTCCGTGCCGCTGCGCTCGCTCGAAAACACGCCGGGCCGCGGCTTCATCGACGCCTTCGCCTTGTCGAGCCAGCTCTGCGCCGCCTTGAGGTCGCCCTGCTTCAGAGACAGGTACGACATGCCGTACATCGCGGCCGTCTGCTGCTGCGTGTTCGGCTGGGCCAGCTCGCTGTCGAACGTGGCCTTCGCTTCGTCGCGGCCTTTCTGGCTTTCGTCCTGCAGCACGCGCACGCGGGCGCGCACGAGGTGGAATTCGATGCTGTCCGGCCGGATATGGATCGGCTTGGGATTCTCGCGGATGCGCGCCTGGATGTCGGCGATGCGCTCGCCCGTCAGCGGGTGACTGCTGAGCCAGGCCGGCGCCTCGCCGTACACCCGCGTCGTGCTCTGCAGGCGCTTGAAGAAATTGACCATGCCGGAGGTGTCATAGCCGGCCGCGCGCATCGTCTGGAAGCCGACGCGGTCCGCCTCGCGCTCGGCGTCGCGGCTGAAATTCAGCTGGCGCTGGATGGCCAGGCCCTGCCCGCCCATCATGACGCCCATCGCCGCATCGGCCCCGCCGCCGGCCTTGCCGACGAGCGCCGCCAGCAGCAGCGCGGCCAGCGGCAACAGGGCGTCCTGCTTCTGCTGGCCGATCATGCGCGCGATGTGGCGCTGCTGCACGTGGCCGATCTCGTGCGACAGCACGGACGCCAGCTCCGACTCGTTTTGCGCCGACAGCAGCAGCTGCGAGTGCACGCCGATGAACCCGCCGGGCAGCGCGAACGCATTGATCATCGGGTCGCGCACGGCGAAAAAGAAGAAATCGGCATTCATCTCGCCGCGCGCGCCGGGCGCGAACGACACGAGGTTTTCGCCGAAGTTGTTCAAGAATTCGATGGTCGGGTCGTCGTCCAGGTAATCGGGATCGCGCCGGATATCGTTCATGATCTCTTCGCCCAGCTTGCGCTCCATCACGGGCGACAAGTCGGCACGGGCGCTGTCGCCGAGCGTCGGCAAGCCGGTCGAATCGGCGCCGCCGTGCAGGACGGGGACGGTAGGGGTGGCGAGCGCGCCGGCGGTCGCCACGGCGAGGCCGACGGCCGCCGCGAGACGGCGCCACGGCCACCTTGGTGAAAGCTGCAACATCGCTGAAATCGGGTTAGGTTTCACGATGCTATGATACCCGCTTCCCGGCCGTTACCGCTGCTGGGCCATATTTTGTGACTTCGCTCCCTCGACAACATGACAACGTCCGTCCCCGACACCAGCCCCCTGACCCACTTCGACGCCACCGGCCAGGCCCACATGGTCGACGTCGGCACCAAGGACGCCACCCACCGCATCGCCGTCGCCGCCGGCACCATCCGCATGCAGCCGGCCACCCTGGCACTGGTGACGTCGGGCTCGGCCAAGAAAGGCGACGTGCTGGGCGTGGCGCGCATCGCGGCCATCATGGCGGCCAAGCGGACGAGCGACCTGATCCCTTTATGTCATCCGCTGGCCATCACGCGAGTCGCGGTCGATTTCGAGATCGATGCGGCGAACAACAGCGTGCATTGCCGGGCGCAGGTCGAGACGTATGGCAAGACCGGGGTCGAGATGGAGGCGCTCACTTCCGTTCAGGTTGGCTTGTTGACCATTTATGACATGTGCAAGGCGGCGGATCGAGGGATGGTCATGACGAATGTGCGGGTGCTGGAGAAGCATGGCGGGAAGAGCGGAGACTGGACCGCCGAAGTTGACGAGTAAGGAGCCTTTCCGAAAGCCCGCAAAGGGCTTTCTTTTTTACTCAACAACTTGCACCGGTGTGCGGTTGACCCGTCTTCAAATCGAACCCGAGGGAGCAGATGTACCCTTCCTGGGGCGTATAGGAACACCATACTTCCCCTTTGCTCCGCAATCGTTCCCCTTCCTGAAGACTGCAACTGACATCCGCATCGGGGCCGCCGAGCCCTTCGAATATCTCTTTGGCGGCTTGGCCTTTGATCGAGATTGCAAGCTTGCGATCCGATTTCGTAGGCAGTCCACGGTCTCCGGGTTCGCCGGCGTAGACCAGATAGGTGGCATCCTTCAGCGGCTTGTTTTTGCCCGTCCAGTTGCCTTTATCCGCCGCGTGCGCCGACGAAAACATCAGCAAGGCGATAACAAGAATGCGATATTTCATTTCGCCCCCAATTTGATGCCGACATGGAAGTGGTCGTCATGGCGGACCCAGTGCCTTACACCGGGAATACGGTTGTCGTTGAACAGCACCTGCTTGACCAGCGGGTGAGAAAAGAAGATAGCGATGAGCTTCGCCGTCGCTTCACCATCATATTCGCTTTGCATCCAGGTCACTGGCAGGTGAGCACCGTCCTTTCTCAGAGGCCGTACGTCGACCTGCAGGCCGTCTTTGTGCGAATGATGCTCGCCCGTGGATTCTCCGTTGGCCATGCTGATATTCCCGATGCCGAACTGACGGCTTTCGGTTGTGGCCCACTCGCGCTCCACCCAAAACAACACGCTCATCATCGCGGGATGGGCATACTGGTAGGCTCCTCCGGCAGGGGTGCCATAAATGTAGTAACCCGCCTCAACCGCCAATTCTCACGTTCGCGAGCACGAACTCATTTTCTAAGACTGCTCCAACATCCCACTTCACTAGACACTGTTTCGTTAGGTGTCTAAGAAACTTATCAGATTTCTCGTGCGTATCAGCACAGTAAGCAATCGCATCAAGACGGCCTTCAAAGTTGAACTTCGCATCGCTGTCGGCAACAGGATTGTCGGGCCAAGGGACGTGGGGTAACCAAGCACCTCCCAACGAAACCATGCCGACAGAATGCGACCAAGTTGGATCGGCTAACGTTACATGATGTGTAAAGCAGTCTCTGTAGTTTTTTGCTCGTGTCCCTGTTTCTTCCCAAAAATTCGCTAGCAGGCCAGCTACCACTACCGGATTCGTCCGGGATCTATCTGGTGTATTGTTTATCCGCTTGACGAAGGCATTGATTGAGTGTGGCGAATCGTGCGGAACGACTTCCGCGCTGATCAAGAAATCCATGACGGCATCGTGTGCACTACGAGTAGCCTCAAGAAAACCATCGAGGTGGAAGAATAGGGGCTCAGTAAGTGGTCCAAAATAGCTGGAATTAACAGGGTCTTCCACGCTAGCCGTTACGGGGGCCGGTTGCATCGCATCGACCATCTCACGTACCGTCTGTCGAGCCGCCTTTAAATGGTATTCCGCGCGACGGTGCTTAAAAAATATTTTGCCGGACTGAAGCCGCCAACTGTGTCGCTTACGCTTATCCAACTTTTCAGCGATTGCCTCTACTGCGACGCTATCCCATGTCGGGTCTGGAAGAACAATCATTGGTGTGGGATGAGTGGAGGTAGAGACTGATACTAAACCATAATCGGCGTCAACGACATGCGATGGTATAGAAACCTTTTCATACCATTTGATCCTTCTCGTTCCGCCGCTTGACCATCGCCAACAACCTCTCAGCAGTGCCGTACAAAATGTTCGCTTACTCAACTTGTACCGGAGGGGAGCATGGCTACAGACGTTTACCTGAGCATCGATGGGATCAAGGGCGAGTCAGCCGATTCCGCTCATCAAGGATGGATCGAACTGACTTCCGCCCAATGGGGCGTAACCCAGCCTAGGAGCGCAACTGCCTCAACGGGAGGCGGTCACACCGCAGAACGCTGTGAGCACCGAACCCTCGCGATCAGCAAACTCGCAGACCTTGCGTCACCAGTTCTGATGCAAACCTGCTCGATGGGTAAAACGATCCCGAAGGCCAGACTCGAGTTCATGCGCGCCGACGGAGACGGCGCCCGCGTCAAGTATTACCAAGTCGAGTTAGAGAACGTCATGATCGCCAACATGGAGCAGATGGTGCACGGCGGAGGCATCTTGCACGACGAAATCGGGCTGCGCTTCTCCAAGATCAAATGGTCCTACACGCAGCAGAAAATCGGGGGAGGCGCGGGCGGATCGACGACGGGAGGTTGGGATTTAGCTTGTAACAAATGCGCCTGACGGAGGCCGCTCATGCCAACCGAATGGACAACCGAAGACGACGACAAGTGCCCCGATCCCATCCGTCCCCGGCCGCCTGAGGATTCTCGTGGATTCTTCATGCTTCCACAGGCGCCGATGGACTCGGGCTACTATGTATATGGCGAACTCTACAAGAAACCGGCAAAAGGCGCGTACCAATACGCTCATCCGATCATGATGACTGCGATTCTTCGCGTGGCATTGGAATGGCAGGCCATCGATAATCGGCGTATTGGCATCGGAGACATCAGCCTTGCGGGCGGCAGAAAAACTCCGGATCATGATTCGCACATGAGCGGACTTGAGGTAGATGTGCGGCCGTTACGTAAGGATGGCCTCGAGCTTCCAGTATGCTGGTGGGACGCGGAGTATGACAAGGCGGGGACCGCGAAACTCATCGAGATGTTCAGGACATTTGCTCCAGTCGCGTTCGTCTTGTTCAACGGCCCCGACATCCCGTTCGTAAGGAAGGCCAAGAATCACGACAATCATTTTCATGTGAAGCTGCGAGGCTGATATGCGTAAAAGAACAACCTTGCTGGTCTTGAGCGCAACGGCGGTCGCGCTCTCGCTTGCCCATGCCGCCGATCCTTCATCTGATCCGTACGGGCTCTGGAAACCGCTGCAAGGCGCAATCTACAAAGTCCATTCAGGCATCATCTCAGATCGGACTCCGCCCACGACACGCGACCGTAAGCTGACGGTCCTCGTTGACGGCAAAACCGCGAAAGAAATATTCGATTCGATCGGCCCGGACCTACCCGAAACGTGCAGCGGAGAACAAGGAGACAGAACGCGAGACAAGAAGGGCATTCATTGCAGTTACACGGCACAAGACAAGGGAACAAAAGATGGCCCCTATCGATGCTGGATCGGCCTCGATTTGCGGACAGGAGACAGCGTCGGAACCGTGAGTTGCTAGCTGCCGGTCCCACCCAACCGCGTCCCGATCCACCAATAATTCCCCTGCCCATCCCGCACCCCGGCCGACCGATCCCCATACGGCAGATCCCTCGGCTCGGCAAGACTGACCGCGCCCGTGTCCAGCGCCCGCGCATACACCTTGTCGACATCCTCGACATACACATGCACCGACGAGGCCGGCAATTCCGCCCACGGCCGGAACCCCACCATCAGCACCGAGTCGCCGATCCTGACCTCCGCGTGCCGGATCTCGCCTTCCGCATCGACCTGGCGCCGCAATTCGGTCGCGCCGAACGCGTGGGACAGGAAATCCAGCATCGCGCGCACGTCCTTGACCAGCAAGTAGGGCGACACGGCGGTATAACCATCGGGTTTGTATCCGGCATCCATATCGTCTCCCCGCGATAAAAGTGATCAGCGAACTGGACAATTCTGTCACAACTGTATCGTCGTGCAATACGACTGTTCATCTTTGACACACCGGCTGACACACCCCGCCCCGCAATACCTGCCACGGACCAGTGGCATGGATATTGCGAATTCCTCCTCGACTGCGCACCGCGCAATCACAACCCCATACATCGATCAAGGAGACAACCATGAACTGGACCAAACCAGAATTCATCGACTGGCGTTTTGGCTTTGAAATCACGCTGTACATCGCCAACCGCTGACGCAGGCCCCGCGGCGGCATGCGTCGCCGCGGGTATTACCGGAGCCATCCATGAACATCGTCGTACTAGGCTCGGCGGCCGGCGGCGGCTTCCCGCAGTGGAATTGCAACTGCCGCAATTGCGCGGGGCTGCGCAACGGCACCCTGCGCGCCACGGCGCGCACGCAGTCGTCGATCGCGGTGTCGGCCAACGGGACCGACTGGGTGCTGATCAATGCGTCGCCGGACATCCTCGCGCAGATCCGCGCCACGCCCGCGCTGCAGCCCGCGCGCGCCAGGCGCGATTCCGGGATCGCCGCCGTCATGCTGATGGATGCGCAGATCGACCACGTCACGGGCCTGCTGATGCTGCGCGAAGGGCGGCAGTTGCCGCTGTATTGCACGGCGTCCGTCTGGCGCGAACTGAATGGCCCGCTGCCGCTCGTGCCCGTCCTGTCGCACTACTGCGGCGTGCGCTGGCAGGCGTTGCCGCTCGACGGCGGCATCCAGGTGCCCGGGATCGATGGCCTGCGCTTCACGCCGCTCGCGCTGTCGAGCAAGGCGCCGCCGTATTCGGACCATCGCGATCATCCGGAACCCGGCGACAACATCGGCATGCTGATCGAGGATCTAAACACGGGCAAGTCGGCGTTCTATGCGCCCGGCCTCGGCGCCATCGATCCGCAAGTGGACGCAGCGATGCGCCGGGCGGACTGCGTGCTCGTCGATGGCACGTTCTGGCGGGCGGATGAAATGATCGAACTCGGTTTGTCCGGCAAGACGGCGGCCGACATGGGGCACCTGCCGCAATCGGGCGACGGCGGCATGATCGCCGTCCTCGACGGCGTCGAAGCGCGGCGCAAGGTGCTCATCCACATCAACAACACGAATCCGATCCTGGACGAGGACTCCGAACAGCGCGCCCTGCTCGCGCGCCACGGCATCGAAGTCGCGTTCGACGGCATGGAGATCACATTATGACGATCGCAGCAACCGCTTCCGCCTGGACCTGCGGCGAATTCGAAGCGCAATTGCGCTCACGGGGGGCCGGCTATCACATCCACCATCCGTTCAACGTCAGGATGAACGACGGCCTGCTGCGCCCGGACCAGATCCGCGGCTGGGTCGCCAACCGGTTCTACTACCAGGTCAACATCCCGCAAAAGGACGCGGCCATCATCGCCAATTGCCCGGACCGCGCCACGCGGCGCCGGTGGGTGCAGCGCATCCTCGACCATGACGGGTTCGGCGCCAACGAAGGCGGCATCGAGGCGTGGGTGCGGCTCGGCGAAGCGGTCGGGCTCACGCGCGAAGCGCTGTGGTCGCAACGGCACGTCGTGCCCGGCGTGCGCTTCGCCGTCGACGCGTACGTCAACTTCGCGCGCCGGGCGCCGTGGCAGGAAGCCGTCTGCTCGTCGCTGACGGAGATGTTCGCCCCCAAGATCCACAAGGACCGGCTGGCCACCTGGCCGACCCATTACACGTGGATCGATCCCGAGGGCTTGCAGTATTTCCGCAGCCGCATCTCGCTGGCCGAACGCGACGTCGAACACGGCCTGGAAGTGACGCTCGGCTATTTCACCACGCGTGCCCAGCAGGAGCGCGCGCTCGACATCCTGCAGTTCAAGCTCGACATCCTGTGGTCCATGCTCGACGCCATCGAGCTCGCAAATCCATGACGAGGCCGCCCATGCACACGATTCCCGATCAACCCGCCCTGTCGCGCCTGTTCCGCATGCAGTGGGAAGAGACGCAAGGCCTGTACGTGCTGCTGTACCCGGAAGGGATGGTCAAGCTGAGCCAGAGCGCGGCCGAAATCCTGAAACGCTGCGATGGCCGGCGCACCGTGCCCGCCATCGTCGGCGAGCTGGAACAGGCGTTCCAGTGCGGCGGCCTGCGTGACGACGTCGTCGACTTCCTGCGCGTCGCCGGCGAGCGTGGCTGGATCCTCTGAGGCCGCCATGAACGCCCCCGCACCGCATCATCCGCAGATCGCCCCACCGCTGTGGCTGCTGGCCGAGCTGACTTACCGCTGCCCGCTGCACTGCCCGTTCTGCTACAACCCGGTCGACTATGCCAATGACCGCACCGAACTGTCGACCGAGCAGTGGACCGACGTGATGCGCCAGGCTCGCCGGCTCGGCGCGGCCCAGCTCGGATTTTCCGGCGGCGAGCCGCTGCTGCGCGACGATCTCGAGGAGCTGGTCGGCGAAGGCCGCCGGCTGGGGTTTTATACGAACCTGATCACGTCCGGGATCGGCCTGACGGAAGCGCGCCTCGCACGCATGAAAGACCTGGGACTGGACCACATCCAGCTGTCGTTCCAGGACTCCACGCGCGAGATGAACGATTTCCTGTCGAGCACGAAGACGTTCGACCGCAAGGCGCGCGTCGCCAGGTTGATCAAGCAGTACGACTATCCGATGGTGCTGAACGTCGTGCTGCACCGTTTTAACCTCGACCACGTGGAGCGCATCATCGAGATGGCGCTCGAGATGGGCGTCGAGTACCTGGAACTGGCCAATACGCAGTATTACGGCTGGGCGCTCGTCAACCGGGCGCAGTTGATGCCGACGCGTGAACAGGTCGCGCGCGCGGAAGCCGCGGTGAACGCGATCCGCGCGCGGATCGGCAACCGGATGCGCATCCTGTTCGTCGTGCCCGATTATTTCGAAGAGCGGCCGAAGGCGTGCATGAACGGCTGGGGATCGGTCTTTCTCGGCATCGCGCCGGACGGCACGGCACTCCCCTGCCACGCGGCCCGCACGTTGCCGGGCATCGCCTTTCCCAACGTGCGCGATACCAGCGTGCAGGACATCTGGTATGCCAGCGATGCGTTCAACCGCTATCGTGGCGATGCCTGGATGAAGGATCCATGCCGCACGTGCGACGACAAAGCGCGGGACGTCGGCGGCTGCCGCTGCCAGGCCTATGCACTGACGGGCGACGCCGCGAACGCGGACCCCGTGTGCGCGAAGTCGGCGCGGCATGGCGAGTTGCAGACGATCGTCCTGCACGCGCAGCGCGCGCAGGCGGACACCGTGTGGCAGCCGGCGCAGACGATCGTGTTCCGGTCGGACGCCAATTCGCGCAAGGCCGGCGCCGCGTGAGCCCCTTAGCCGTGCACGTAGGGGGTGAACTCGAACCCGTTGCCGATCACGCCGATGAGGCCGGCCTTGTTCTCGGCGCTGTCGCTGATGGAGGCGACTACGTCGGCGGTGCCGGCCGCTTTGCTGTCGAGCACGCCGGCCCAGAAATCCAGGCCGCCCGCATCCGGCGCGCGGTGCAGGATGTTTTCATAGTATCGGGTGACCAGTTCGCGGTTCGACGCAACGCCATCGTACGCTTTGTGGTATTCGGCCGAATCGAGGAACCCCTGGGCCACGTTGGCCAGGGTCTGGCCGTGGTCCATCGCATCGATCCAGAAGCCCAGTCCGCCTGAATCCGGTTCACGGTTGAGTGCGGCCTGGTAGAGGCGGTAGACCTGGCCGCCGTTGCCGTCGATGTCCAGCGCGACGGTGGCGTCGCTGAACGCGACGCGTTCCACGCCCGTCAGTTGCACGACCGTGCCCGCCTTGTCCGTGACGGTGTACGCGCTGCCGGTCGTGCCGATGCGCTGGATCGTCGCGTCGGCGTGCGTCATCGACACGTGGACCGTGTCGGTGCCGGCGCCGCCGTCGACGGCATGCGCGTCGCCGAGCAGCGTGATCTGGTCGTTGCCGTCCCCGGCCATGACGCCCAGTTGTCCGCCGCCGCCCTTGAGCGTGATGCGGTCGTTGCCGGCGCCGGACTGCACCATGACGGCATCGTACAGGTGGGCAGGCAGGTCGACGGTGATGTCGTCGTCGCCGCCGAACAAACCGGGGGCGCTCAACAACGCTTCATCCAGCCCCTGGTGCGCGTCCACGTCGGCGGACAGGCCCACGAATTCCATCTGGCTGCCGTCGAAGTACAGCGCCCGGTATGCGGTCAGGATGCCGTCGACCGCATCCGCGCTGGCGGTATCGATGTGGAAGTTGCCGTCGACGTTGCTCATGAGGAGGAACGCGTCGGCGCTCACCCGCACGTTCGAAAACGTGCCGCTCACGTCGCCGGCCGGGGTCAACGTCATGTTGCCATCGAGCGCAATCGCGACGTTGCCGAATACCGGGTCATAGCCGGGACTGCCGGCGAGCAGCTTGGTCGCGACGCTCAAGCCAGTCAACCGATGGCCTTGCGCGGAAGCCGTCGCGGAGAGGGTGTCGCCCGTGAGCGTGTAATCGAAATTGAACGTGCCGGTGCCGGACAAGAGAATCGCACCGTACTGGTCGAACGTGTAACCGGTGGCGGTGGCGTGGCCGCTGGTGGCGAGCGGATCGTCGCGCACGACGTTCGTGTAGATTTCCACCGCGCCGCTCGTGTAGTGGACGTACAGCGCCGCACCGTTCAGCGCCCAACTGACGGGCTGACCGGGATCGGGCAGATTGCCGGGCGAGGCAGTCTTCAGCAGCCCGCCCAGCGAGGTGTTGAATGCGGCGTTCTGTTGTTCCAGCGTGTGTTGCTGGTCGACGACGGCTTGGGACAATTTGATCGTGGCATTGGCCATTGGCTCATCCTTGTTGGCGGTGGCGGCCTTCGATTGTAATGAGATTAACCGCCCAAAAAGTCACGAAAAATATCTTCTTATTAATCAAGTGTTTATCGACTTGATAAGGAACATCGCGTTTCTTCGCCGGAGTGTTGGGAAAACGCCCCACCGCGCATCGGCATATGGATCAGTGCTTCAGATTATTGCCGTACATCAATTAGCATTGACCTTACGGACCCAGCCGCGCATCCGCATTCGCACGCGGCTTTTCCGGCTCTCTCCCTCGTTCAGGAGGACTTATTATGTTTAAAGAAATGAAGGTCGGCACCCGACTTGCCCTGAGTTTTCTCGCCGTCGTCGCGGTTGGCGCCATCGTCGCCGGCATCGGCGTCTACAACATGGCGCAGATGAACGAGCGCGCGAAGCTCATGTATGAGCGCGAATTGCTTGGCATTTCCTACATCAAGGACGCGAGTCTGGACCAAGCGTTCGTCGTCCGCGCCCTGCGCGGCGCCCTGCTGGCATCGACCGACGAACGCCGCGCCGAAAGCCTCGCCAATATGGACAAGTACCAGCAGATGATGCAGGACAGCCTCGGCAAGGCCCGTCCGCTGTTCCACACAGATGATGGCAAGCGCAATTTCGCGGCCGTCGAAGCGCAGTTGCGCGAATTCGACGACATGCTCCCGGAACTGATCAAGCGCATGAAGGCGGAGCCGCTGGACCAGAAGCGCGGCGCCGTCGACTACATGTTCGACAACCTCGCCCCCAGGTCGCGAAGCGTGGACGTCAAGATGAGGGAATTGTCCCTCGACAAAGAAAAACTTGCGCAGGCAAACAATCTGTACAACAAGGGCGAATATGAAAGCAGCCGCGCCACGATGCTCGTCCTCGTCGCGCTCAGCGCCCTGACGGGCGTCATCTTCGGCATCCTGATCACGCGCAGCCTGACGCGCCAGTTGGGCGGCGAACCGGCGTATGCCGCGGAGGTGGCCGGCCGCATCGCCGGCGGCGACCTGCGCACGGACGTGCAATTGCGCGCCGGCGACGACACGAGCCTGTTGTTCGCGATGAAGTCCATGCGCGACCACCTGGCCCGCATCGTCAGCGAAGTGCGCCACGGCACGGATGCCATCGCCTCGGCATCCGGCGAAATCGCAAGCGGCAACCTGGACCTGTCGTCCCGCACGGAAGAACAGGCCAGCTCGCTCGAAGAAACCGCGTCGTCGATGGAAGAGCTGACGTCGACCGTGAAGCAGAACGCCGACAACGCGCGCCAGGCCAACGTGCTGGCGCAGACGGCGTCGAGCGTGGCCGGCCAGGGCGGCGACGTCGTGGCCCAGGTCGTGCAGACGATGGGCTCGATCAACGACTCGTCGAAGAAGATCGTGGACATCATCACCGTCATCGACGGCATCGCGTTCCAGACGAACATCCTTGCGCTGAACGCCGCGGTCGAGGCCGCCCGCGCGGGCGAGCAGGGCCGCGGCTTCGCCGTCGTCGCCGGCGAAGTGCGGACCCTGGCCCAGCGCTCGGCCGCCGCCGCCAAGGAAATCAAGACCCTGATCGGCGACTCCGTCGACAAGGTCGCGGTCGGCACGAAGCTCGTCGACCAGGCCGGCAGCACGATGACGGAGGTCGTCGCCAGCATCCAGCGGGTGACCGACATCATGGCCGAGATCAGCGCCGCCAGCCTGGAACAGACGGGCGGCATCGAGCAGATCAACCAGGCGATCAGCCAGATGGACAATGTGACGCAGCAGAACGCCAGCCTCGTCGAGGAAGCGGCGGCCGCGTCGGAAGCGCTGCAGAGCCAGGCCGTCAAGCTTTCGGAACTGGTCAGCGTGTTCCAGATCGACGGCGGCGCGCCGGCCGCCGCGCCCAAGCGTCCCGTGCGCGCCGAACCCGTCATGACGGCGCTGGCGCCGCCGTCCGCCAAACCCGTCCTCCGCGTCGTCAAGCCCGCGCCCGCCCGCGCGCCCGTGAAGGCGGCCGCCACGGCGGGTGCGGACGACTGGGAAGAGTTCTGACCCTGCCCGAAACACAGCGTTCGCGCGTGACACCGCCCCCGCTCAGCCGGGGGCATTTTTCTTTCAGACCTGTCTTTCCGCGTGTTAAATTGCTGCCTTTCACCGGCCACGCCGATCAGGCAGGCCGCGTATTCACAAGCCACAAGCGAGAGGACAGGATGAAATACCACATGCTGGCGCTGGCCGCCGCCCTGACGAGCACGGCGCTCGGCGCGACCGCGGCACCGCGCGGATTCACGGTCGAAGACCTGGTGACGATGGAGCGGGTCGGCAGCCCGGCGGTATCGCCGGACGGCAACCGCGTCGTGTACACGGTGCGCACGACCGATCTGGACAAGAACCACGGCCATACCGACCTTTACCTGGCCGACCTGCGCGCCCCCAACGCCGCGCCGCTGCGCCTGACGGCGGACGCGGCCAGCAGCACGGATCCGGAATGGTCACCGAACGGCGACGCGGTCTATTTCATCTCGTCGCGCTCGGGTTCCGGCCAGGTGTGGCGCGTGCCGGCGGCCGGCGGCGCGGCCGTCCGCGTGACTGACCTGCCGCTCGACGTCGACGCCTTCCGCGTCGCACCGACGGGCGACCGCATCGCCTTGAGCATGGCGGTGTTCCGCGACTGCGCCGACCTCGCCTGCACGAAGGCGCGCCTGGACGCGAAAGAGAAGGACAAGGCCAGCGGCAAGATCTATGACCGCCTGTTCGTGCGCCACTGGGACACGTGGTCCGATGGCCGCAACGCCGTGCTGTACTCGGTGCCGCTGGATGCGTCCGGCCGCGTGAACGGCACGCCCGTCAGCCTGTCGGGCTCGCTCGACGGCGACGTGCCGTCGAAGCCGTTCGGCGACCGCGAGGAATTCCGCTTCAGCCCGGACGGCAAGACCGTCGTGTTCTCGATCCGCATTGCCGGCAAGACGGAGGCGTGGTCGACCAACTTCGACCTGTACACGGTCCCGGCCGCGGGCGGCACCCCGCGCAACCTGACGGCCGCCAACCGCGCCTGGGATGCGAAAGGCGTGTTCTCGCCGGATGGCCGCACCCTCGCCTACCTCGCCATGACCCGCCCCGGCTTCGAGGCGGACCGTTACCACATCGTGCTGCTCGACCTCGCCACCGGCAAGAAGCGCAACGTGGCCGAGAACTGGGACCGGTCGCCGGGCAGCCTCCAGTGGACGGCCGACGGCAAGACGCTCGTCGCGGACGCCGACGACGTCGGCCAGCACCGCCTGTTCGCCATCGACGTCGCCAGCGGCAAAGTCGCGCCGTTGACCGGCCAGGGCGCGATCGGCGGTTTCGACGTGCGCGGCACGACCGTCGCCTACACCCAGGCGAACCTGGCGTCCGGCGCGCAATTGTTCAGCACGCAAGTGGGTGCGAACAAGCCGGTGCAGCTGACCCATGTGAACCAACAAAAACTGGCCGACGTGCGCTGGGGCGACTATGAACAGTTTTCGTTCAAGGGCGCCAATGGCGACACCGTCCATGGCTATGTGATGAAGCCGTGGAATGTTGAGCCGGGCAAGAAATACCCGATCGCCTTCCTCGTGCACGGCGGCCCGCAAGGCAGCTTCGGCAACGCCTGGAGCTACCGCTGGAATCCACAGGTGTACGCGGGCGCCGGCTACGCGGCCGTGTTCATCGACTTCCACGGCTCGACCGGCTACGGCCAGAAGTTCACGGACGCCATCAGCGGCGACTGGGGCGGCAAGCCGCTCGAGGACCTGAAAAAAGGCCTGGCCGCGGCCGAAGCGAAATATGCCTGGCTGGACGGCTCGCGCGCGTGCGCGCTGGGCGCCTCGTACGGCGGCTACATGATGAACTGGATCGAGGGCAACTGGTCCGACGGCTTCAAATGCATCGTCAACCACGACGGCGTGTTCGACACCCGCGGCATGGCGTATTCCACCGAAGAGCAATGGTTCACCGACTGGGAAAACGGCGGCCCGTACTTCACCGTGCCGGAAAACCACGAACGCTTCAACCCGGTACGGTACGTGAGCAAGTGGAAGACGCCGATGCTCGTCGTGCACAGCGACCACGACTTCCGCATCCCGATAGCCCAGGGGCTGTCCGCATTCACGGCGCTGCAACGCCGCGGCATCGAGAGCAAGCTGCTCGTGTTCCCGGACGAGAACCACTGGGTGCTAAAACCGGCCAACTCGCTGCTGTGGCACCACACGGTCCTCGGCTGGCTGGATCAGCACCTGAAACAGTAAATCCGCACGGCTGCGCCGTATGGCTCTCGAAAACGCCTGCTGACCGCGGGCGTTTTTTTCATTTTCCGGCTGCCTAAAAACTTGCCATGGTGCTACTATTAAATGCCATGAACGACTCGCAAGCGGATCGCGAACCCAAGTCCCAGGAATTCGAATTCGAATCGATGAACCTGCAGGTCGGCGTACGCCTGCAATTCATCACGCACCGGCGTCTGAAGCCCGTGCAGCATTTCTCGACGCTGATCGGCTGGCTCAAGGACGAATACCTGATCGTCAAGATCCCGATGGATAACGGCGTGCCGATCCCGCTGGTCGAAGGCGAGCGCCTGACGATGCGCGTGTTCTCGGGCATCCACGTGTGTTCGTTCGCGTGCACGGTCGAGCGCGTTTTCGGCCGGCCAGTGCTGTACGCCCACATCTCGTTCCCGCGCACGATCCAGGGCACGAGCCTGCGCACGGCGATGCGCGTCAAGGTGGACATTCCAGCCAGGATCATCCCGGCGCGCAGCGCGGCACCGGGGGCCGACTGCCTGTTGACGAACCTCAGCGTGAATGGCGCGCGCATCGAATCGAAGAAGAGCCTGCCGCAGGACGAAGACGAAATCGACCTGGAATTCACGCTGACGACCCAGCCCAACAACCAGGCGATCCGCGTCCGCACGCGCGCGGCCGTGCGCAACATCAGCGCGTTGTCAGGCGGGACCGAGCAGGCGGAGGGGTTTGCGTATGGGGTGCAGTTCGTGGATCTGGATCCGGTGCATTTCACGCTGCTTCAGAACCTGACGTATGAGGCGTTGCTGGCGGATCGGCAGAAGATTGTTTGACCGCGACGGTATGCTTTGGCTCGACGAAATAAAAAAAACCGCCCAGCGAACTGGGCGGCTTGTGGTCCGATGTAGCGAGTACACCGGACCGGTTCAGGCTGTATTAAGCGCCGGCTGCCGCTTCCTTGCAGACACCACTACCGTAGAACTTGGCGGCAACCGTGGTAGTGCAGGACCAGGTGCCGTCGGCGGCACGGCCCAGCGTGATGGTCTTGCCCGAGACATCCGTCGGGCCGCCGGAGATCGTGCAGACCAGCGAGGTCACGCCTTTATCTGCTGCCGTGGCGGTATTAGCGCAATTATTGGTCGTGGCGGCCAGGTTCGAGCTGGCGAACACCTTAGTGATATCGGCTTCGGTCGGGGTGTCGGTCACCAGAACGTCGACGCCGGCCTTACCAGCCGACACTTCCGACAGCGCAGCCGCGAACTTCGCCTTGGTGACGTAGTTCTGGTAAGCCGGGATGGCCACTGCGGCCAGGATACCGATAATCGCGACAACGATCATCAGTTCGATCAGGGTGAAGCCGGCTTGGGCTTTCTTGACGATTTTCGGTGCTTTCATGATGTCTCTCCAGGTTGGGGCACTGCAAAATTAAAGAAGAATTTCGTATCCGGTACTGCTTGCTTCTGCCCTGTTCTATATGCAACCGGCGTGCCAGGTCGTTTCCGTACGGAATCGTTAGCACGATGCCATCAAATTGTGGTTTTTCGTGTATTTTTGTCCTTGTCGTATGACAATTTTTGTCACCGAACTCGGCAAAAATTGTCATACATACGTATTTCGTCAACGTGCGACAAAATTTGTCAGCTCGTCGTGCCGGCGGGACAAAAAAAAAGGGACGCCGAAGCGTCCCGTTTCGTTGCGCGAATCCGGAGGATTACAGCATCGCCTTCAGCAGACGAGCCATTTCCGACGGGTTCTTGGTAACCGTGATACCGCAGGCTTCCATGATTTCCAGCTTGGCTTGTGCCGTGTCGGCACCGCCCGAGATCAGCGCGCCGGCGTGGCCCATGCGCTTGCCCGGCGGCGCGGTGACGCCGGCGATGAAGCCGACGACCGGCTTCTTCATGTTGTCCTTGATCCAGTAAGCGGCGTTCGCCTCGTCCGGGCCGCCGATCTCGCCGATCATGATGACGGCGTCCGTGTCCGGATCGTCGTTGAACATCTTCATGATGTCGATGTGCTTCAGACCGTTGATCGGGTCGCCGCCGATGCCGACTGCCGACGACTGACCCAGGCCCAGCGCGGTCAGCTGGCCGACGGCTTCATACGTCAGCGTGCCCGAACGGGACACGACGCCGATGCGGCCTTTCTTGTGGATGTGACCCGGCATGATGCCGATCTTGATCTCGTCCGGCGTGATCAGGCCCGGGCAGTTCGGGCCCAGCAGCAGGGTCTTGGAACCGGCCTTGGCCATGCGGTCCTTGACTTCCATCATGTCGCGGACGGGGATGCCTTCGGTGATGCAGATTGCCAGGTCCAGCTCGGCTTCCACGGCTTCCCAGATGGCGGCGGCGGCGCCTGCCGGCGGGACGTAGATGACCGACACGGTCGCGCCGGTTTCCTGCTTGGCTTCCTTGACGCTCGCGAAGATGGGGATGCCCTCGAAGTCCTCGCCGGCTTTCTTCGGGTTCACGCCTGCCACGAAGGCTTCACGGCCGTTCGCGTAGTCGCGGCACATGCGGGTGTGGAATTGGCCGGTCTTGCCGGTGATACCTTGGGTGATGACTTTGGTGTCTTTGTTAATCAGAATCGACATTTTATTTCCTTCGCGAATTAAGCTTGGCCAGCTGCAGCAGCAACGACCTGCTTCGCTGCGTCTTCCATGGTGTCGGCCGAGATGATCGGCAGGCCGGAGTCGGCCAGCATCTTCTTGCCCAGGTCTTCGTTGGTGCCCTTCATGCGCACGACCAGCGGCACTTGCAGCGACACGGCCTTGGAGGCGGTGATCACGCCTTCGGCGATCACGTCGCAACGCATGATGCCGCCGAAGATGTTGACCAGGATGGCTTTCAGACCTGGGTTCTTCAGCATGATCTTGAAGGCTTCGGTGACCTTCTCGGCGGTTGCGCCGCCGCCGACGTCCAGGAAGTTGGCCGGCTCGCCGCCGAACAGCTTGATGGTGTCCATGGTGGCCATCGCCAGGCCGGCGCCGTTCACGAGGCAGCCGATGTTGCCGTCCAGCGAGATGTAGGCCAGGTCGAATTTCGAGGCTTCGACTTCAGCCGGATCTTCTTCGTCCAGGTCGCGGTAGGCGACGATTTCCGGGTGACGGAACAGGGCGTTCGAGTCGAAGTTGAATTTGGCGTCCAGGGCGATGACGTTGCCGTCGCCGGTCAGGATCAGGGGGTTGATTTCGGCCAGCGATGCGTCGGTGTCCCAGTAGGCTTTGTACAGGCCCTTCAGGTTGTTGCGGGCGGCTTCGATCGAGCCTTCCGGGACGCCGATCTTGCGGGCGATGTCGTCGGCGTCGGCATCAAGCAGGCCCACTGCCGGGTCGATGGCGACCGTGTGGATTTTTTCCGGGTTGCTGTGCGCGACTTCTTCGATGTCCATGCCGCCTTCCGACGAGGCCATCAGCACGACGCGCTGGGTGACGCGGTCGGTGACCATCGACACGTACAGTTCTTTCTTGATGTCGGCGCCTTCTTCGATCAGCAGGCGGCGGACTTTCTGGCCTTCCGGACCGGTCTGGTGGGTCACCAGTTGCATGCCGAGGATCTGGTTCGCGTATTCGCGCACTTGTTCCAGCGACTTGGCGACTTTCACGCCGCCGCCTTTGCCGCGGCCGCCAGCATGGATCTGGGCCTTGACCACCCAGACCGGACCGCCCAGCTCTTCAGCTGCCTTGACAGCCTCGTCGACCGACAAGCACGGAATGCCGCGCGGAACGGTCACTCCGAATTTTCGGAGGATCTCTTTGCCCTGATACTCATGGATTTTCATGCTGGCTTCCCTTCTTCTGTTACTGATTTAGAAATGCGGTTGAATAAATAAAAGCGACAAAATCCGGAGTCTACTCCGGACAACACTACCCCGGCACCGCCTTGAGCGACCAGCGCGGATAGTACGTCTCGACGGCGGGGCCATCGAGGCGCAGCGCATGGCAGCGGTCCAGTTCGTAAGGCCGCTCGGTCGAGGCATCGACCGAACGGTTGGCCATCGCGTCATCGGCGAAGGCCTGGATTGCCGCGGTGGGCAGGACTTGCGCGAGTTCGGTCAGGTGGGTGCAGCCGAGTACCCCGGACAGGCGGTCCTTCAGATGCAATCGGAAATGTTTCAGCAGCGACAAGCCGACCAGCTTTTTATAAGCGGGCGCGATGGTGTCGCAGAAACCGGGATAGGGTACGGCATCGGACGCCGCCTCGGCGTCGACGATGGTCATGTCGCGGTCGATGGTCACGCGCAGCTTGAGTTCGTGCACCGGCAAGCCGGCCGGACGGGAGCCGGAAGGCAGGGCAATGTCATGCGTCTTGGTGTCGCGGATACAGGCGTCGAGGTCCCACAGACCATCGTCGCGCGCGAACACGTCGACAGTGATGGCGCGCGTGTGCCGAAGCTTACGCGGAGCGGGTGGAGACAGGGGCATAAACACCAATGCCGGAATGCGGCGAAAAAATTTGCAGCCGTTGTGCCTGATGCACGTTGCCGCAGCTTCTACGGCAACAACCGCTCTTGCGGCGCTGCTTAAACCATGAAAGTTTAGCACAGGGTGCCGGCCTGTGCACCGTATCCCCGGTTACAGCAGGTTTTTTGCAGGGAAGATAAGGGAAGATGTTGTGAAGTTGTGATGCCGAAAGCGCAAGCTTGCCGTCATAAACAAAACGACAGTGGGGCATTCATGACGATGAGATCAGAGGTCGTCGTCGTCGCTACCCCGCAGCGCGGCACGCACCGCACTTTGGGAAAAACCGCGTTGCAGCAGGAAGCGCATCTGCTTGCTGCGTTCTTCGGCATCCTGGGGCACCCTGCCGAACTTGCGGCGCCACACTTCACGCGCCCGTGCCGTTTCGGATTCCTTCAGTTCGGACTTGAGCTCGTCGAACGCCTCGCCGTTGACGCCGTGCTGCTGGAGTTCGGCGAGCACCCGCGCGTTGCCGTAGCGTCCGGCTCGCCGGTGGACCAGCGATTCGGCAAAACGCTCCTGCGACAGCCAGTTGTTCTTTTCGAGGAAATCGAGGAGGGCTTCGACGTCGTCGCCCTCCTCCGCATATCGAGACAATTTGCGCGCCAGTTCGAGCCGGCTATGCTCGCGCGTCGACAGATACTTCAACGCGCGAGCCTTGAGGCTCAGCTGCTGGCGCACCATCGGGGACGATTACTCGTCGTCGCCGACGGCTGCCAGCTGGGGCGCATCGCCACCGGCCGGGGCCGGCGGGAGTTCGCGCACGCCGAGGGCGGCACGGACCTTGTTCTCGATCTCGCGTGCCAGTGCCGGACGCTCTTTCAAGAAAATGCGGGCATTGTCCTTGCCCTGGCCGATGCGTTCGCCGCCATAGCTGTACCACGAACCCGACTTCTCGACGATCTTGTTGTCCACGCCCAGGTCGATGATCTCGCCTTCGCGCGACGTGCCTTCGCCGTACAGGATGTCGAAGTGCGCTTCCTTGAACGGGGGCGCGATCTTGTTCTTGACGACCTTGACCTTGGTTTCGTTACCGATCACTTCGTCGCCGGTCTTGATCGAGCCGGTACGGCGGATGTCCAGGCGCACGGAGGCGTAGAACTTCAGCGCGTTACCGCCGGTCGTCGTTTCCGGGCTGCCGAACATGACGCCGATCTTCATGCGGATCTGGTTGATGAAGATCACCAGCGTGTTCGTACGGTTGATCGATGCGGTCAGCTTGCGCAGCGCCTGCGACATCAGGCGGGCCTGCAGGCCCGGCAGCGAGTCGCCCATATCGCCTTCGATCTCGGCGCGCGGCGTCAGTGCCGCCACCGAGTCGATGACCACCATGTCGACGCTGCCCGAACGCACGAGGGCGTCCGTGATTTCCAGCGCCTGTTCGCCCGTGTCCGGCTGCGAGATCAGCAGCTCGTCCAGCTTGATGCCGAGCTTTTGCGCGTAGGTCACGTCGAGCGCGTGTTCGGCGTCGATGAACGCGCAGGTGCCGCCCAGCTTCTGCATCTGAGCGATGGTCTGCAGGGTCAGCGTCGTCTTGCCCGACGATTCCGGGCCGTAGATCTCGACGATACGGCCGCGCGGGAGGCCGCCGACGCCGAGTGCGATGTCCAGGCCGAGCGAGCCGGTCGACACGGTTTGCACTTCCTCGACGGGCGCATTGGCGTCCATGCGCATCACCGAGCCTTTGCCGAATTGCTTTTCGATCTGTGCGAGGGCTGCTGCCAGCGCCTTGCTCTTCTCGGCTGCGTTAACTACAGATTTCTTGTCGTCCATAACTTTCTTTCTGTCCTAGAGTGAACCAAGGTGTGGGCCGCTGGCGCGATTTCAATGGGAAGTACTGTATAAAAATCCAGTGGTTTTTGCAAGCGCTATTTACAGTCGCGTGACAATGTCTTGACCGATTCGACTTGTTACGCAATATCCAACACAATATACGAAACAACAATGTCCAAGCCAGAACCGAAACGAGGGGAGTCGAGATGCGTATTTTACTTGCCGAAGATGACAGCGTGCTCGCTGACGGATTGACGCGTTCGTTGCGCCAGTCCGGATACGCGATCGATTGCGTGAAAAACGGCCAGGACGCCGACACCGCGCTGTCGACCCAGGAATTCGACCTGCTGATCCTCGACCTCGGCCTGCCCAAGCTGTCCGGCCTGGACGTGCTGCGCCGCCTGCGCGCGCGCGGCTCGCTGCTGCCCGTGCTGATCCTCACGGCGGCCGACTCCATCGAGCAGCGCGTGGGCGGCCTCGACGCCGGCGCCGACGACTACATGCCGAAACCGTTCGCCCTGTCGGAACTGGAAGCGCGCGTGCGCGCCCTCACCCGCCGCGGCCAGGGCGGCGGCTCGACCGTCATCCGCCACGGTCCGCTCGTGTACGACCAGGTGGGCCGCAGCGCCTACATCAACGACCAGATGCTCGACCTCTCGGCGCGCGAGCTGGGCCTGCTGGAAATCCTGCTGGCGCGCACCGGACGCCTCGTGTCCAAGGAACAGCTGGTCGACCACCTGTGCGAATGGGGAGAAGAAGTGTCGAACAACGCCATCGAGGTCTACGTGCACCGCCTGCGCAAGAAGATCGAGACGGGCGGCATCCGCATCGCCACCGTGCGCGGCCTCGGTTATTGCCTGGAACGTTATTCCGACACGACCCGCGACGGCGCCGGCAAGAGCGCCGACGCGGCCAGCGGCCACAAGTGAAACGCTTCAAGCGGCGCGCCGCCGGCCCGGATCCGCACGCCGTCGCGGAACCGCTCGACGCGTTGTACGTCCCGCCCAAGCCCGAGCTCGAGGAAAGCATCCAGCACTCGCTGTTCGGCGAGATCCTCGACTGGATGCTGGCCCCGCTGCTGCTGCTGTGGCCGATGAGCATCGCAATCACCTACCTGGTCGCGAAGTCGATCGCGAACCAGCCGTTCGACCACGCGCTGGAAAACAGCGTCACCGTGCTCGCGCAGCAGGTCAAGGAAGTGGACGGCAAGGTCGTCGCGCGCCTGCCCGGCACGGCCCGCGACATCCTGCGCGCGGACGACGTCGACAGCGTGTATTTCCAGGTCAGCGGCCCGAACGGCGAGCTCGTCGACGGCGACCGCGACCTGCCGCAGCCGAACCCGGACGACGCCGAGCGCAGCGGCCGCGTGCACTTCCGCACCGAGACCCTGCACGGCGCGCCGGTGCGCATCGCCTATGCCTGGGTCAACCTGCAGCCGCTGCTGGACGCGTCCCAGGAACCGCGCCTGGCCCTCGTGCAGGTGGCGGAAACGCTGGAAAAACGGGCGCAACTGGCCAACGAGATCATCAAGGGCGTGATCCTGCCCCAGTTCATCATCCTGCCCGTGATCCTGGCCCTCGTCTGGTTCGCCCTGTCGCGCGGGCTGTCGCCGCTGGCGCAGCTGCAGGAGCGCATCCGCGCGCGCCCGCCGGACGACCTGTCGCCGATCGATTCGCGCCAGGTGCCGGAAGAAATCTCGCCGCTCGTGGGCTCGCTGAACGACATGCTGGCGCGCCTCGCGCACACGATCGCGGCGCAGAAGCGCTTCATCGCCGACGCCGCGCACCAGATGAAGACGCCGCTCGCGGGCATGCGCATGCAGTCGGAACTGGCGCTGCGCCAGGTCGACCCGAACGAGATCCACCGCTCGCTCGAGCAGCTGGCCAAGAGTTCGGAGTCCGCCACGCGCCTCGTGAACCAGCTGCTGGCGCTGGCGCGCGCGGAAAACCAGCCGCACGCGGGCCTGGCCCTGGCCCCGCTCGACCTGGCGGCGCTGGCCCGCGACGTCGTGCAGGACTGGGTGCAGGCCTCGTTCGCGCACGAGATCGACCTCGGCTACGAAGTCATCGGCGACCCGCCGGAAATCGCCGGCAGCGCCATGATGCTGCGCGAGCTGCTCTCTAACCTCATCGACAACGCGTTGCGCTATACGCCGCCCGGCGGCAGCGTCACCGTGCGCGTGCGCGGCACAAACATCGGCCACGGCAGCCAGGCCTTGCTGGAAGTGGAGGACACCGGTCCCGGCATCGCGCCGTCCGAACGGCACCGCGTGTTCGAGCCCTTCTACCGCATCCTCGGCTCCAGCGCGCCCGGCTCCGGCCTGGGTCTGGCCATCGTGCGCGAGATCGCGCAGCAGCACGGCGCCGAGATCGAGATCTTCAGCAACCCGCGCAGCACGCACAAGAAATTCCCGGGCAGCCTGTTCCGGCTGACCTTCCCGCCCACCGTCACGCCCGTCCCCGATGCCGACCGAGACCGCCCCTTCCTCTGACCCCGACCGCGCCCGGGTCGTCGCCGCGCGCGCCGCGCACTGGACGCGCGCGCGCCGCCTGATCGCGCTGCTGCTGGCGCTGTGGCTCGCCACGAGCTTTTGCACCGTGTTCTTCGCGCGCGACCTCGCCCACCTGTCCGTGTTCGGCTGGCCGCTGTCGTTCTACCTCGCGGCCCAGGGCGCGTCGCTGACCTATCTCGCCATCATCGGGGCCTACGCCTGGCGCATGCGCATCCTCGACCGCGACTTTGCGCGCATGCTGGAGGAGCGTCCATGACCGGCACCGCGCCGTCGGCGGCCGCCGCGACGAAGGCGAAGACGCGCAGCTATTTCCGCCGCCTGGCCCGTTACTACCTGTGGTTCACGGTCTGCTTCGGCCTGTTCCTCGGGGCGCTGGCGATCCTGGAAAACGAGGGGATGCCGCGCCAGTGGATCGGCCACCTGTACATGTTCGCCACGATCGTCCTGTACGCGATCATCGGCGTCGTCAGCCGCACGTCGAACGTGTCGGAATACTATGTGGCGGGGCGCCGCATCCCGGCCCTGTTCAACGGCATGGCGACGGCGGCCGACTGGATCTCGGCGGCCAGCTTCATCAGCCTCGCCGGCACGCTGTACCTGCACGGCTTCGACGCCCTCGCCTACGTGATGGGCTGGACGGGCGGCTACTGCCTCGTCGCGCTGCTGATCGCGCCCTACCTGCGCCGCTTCGCGCAATACACGATCCCCGACTTCCTCGCGGCGCGCTACGGCGACGGCAGCACGGGAACCGGCCGGCGCGGCAAGGTGGTGCGCGCGCTCGCGGTCGGCGCCACCATCGTCGTCTCGTTCACCTACGTCGTGGCGCAGATCTACGCCGTGGGCCTGATCGCGTCGCGCTTCACGGGCGTCGATTTCTCGGTCGGCATCTTCCTCGGCCTCGCCAGCATCCTCGTGTGCTCCTTCCTGGGCGGCATGCGCGCCATCACGTGGACGCAGGTGGCGCAGTACATCATCATCCTCGTCGCCTTCCTGATCCCGACGGTCTGGCTGTCCGTGAAATTCGCGGGCAATCCGGTGCCGCAGGTGGCGTACGGCTCCGTGCTGCCCAAATTGGCGAAGCGCGAAGCCCAGCTGGCGGCCGACCCGCGCGAGGCCGAGGTGCGCGCCGCGTTCCGCGCCCGTGCCGACGGCTACGGCGCGCGCCTGGCCGGCCTGCCCAAATCCTGGGAAGCGGGCAAGATCGACGCGCAGCGCCGGCTCGACAAGGCGCGCGGCCGCAACGCGCCGCTCGCCGAAGTGCGGGCGGCCGAGCGCGACCTGATGGACTATCCGCGCACGGCGGACGAGGCGGCGCGCGCGTGGAGCGAGCTGCGCGCCGCCAACCTCGCGCGCGCCCAGCCGCCCGAGCCCCATGCGGAACCGTTCCCCGGCAAGACGCGGCAGGAATCCGACATCCGCCGCAACAACTTCCTGGCCCTCGTGTTCTGCCTGATGTTCGGCACCGCCGCGCTGCCGCACATCCTGATGCGCGCGTACACGACGCCGTCCGTGCACGAGACGCGCGTGTCCGTGTTCTGGACGCTGTTCTTCATCCTGCTGATCTACCTGACCTTGCCCGCGCTGGCGGTGCTCGCCAAGTACGACATCTACACGGCCCTCGTCGGCACCGGCTACGACGCGCTGCCGACCTGGGTCTCGTACTGGGCCAACGTCGACAAGGCGAACCCGTTGATCAGCATCGTCGACGTCAACCACGACGGCATCGTGCAGCTGGCCGAGATCGCGATCGACGGCGACGTGCTGACGCTCGCCACGCCGGAGATCGCCGGCCTGCCGTACGTGATTTCCGGCCTCGTCGCGGCCGGCGGCCTGGCGGCGGCGCTGTCCACGGCGGACGGGCTGCTGCTGGCGATCTCGAACGCGCTGTCGCACGACATCTACTTCAAGATCGTCGACCCGGGCGCGTCCACGCAGAAGCGCGTGACGATCTCCAAGCTGCTGCTGCTCGCCGTCGCCTTCATCGCGGCCTACGTCGCGTCGCAGAAGCCGGCGGACATCCTGTCGCTCGTCGGCGCCGCGTTCTCGCTCGCGGGGTCGACCATGTTCCCGGCGCTGGTGGCGGGCGTGTTCTGGAAGCGCGCCAATTTCACGGGCGCGATCGCGGGCATGGCGACGGGGTTCATCGTCTGCATCTACTACATGCTGCACACGAATCCGATGCTGGGCGGGAGCCTGGACGCCGTCTGGTTCCACATCGCGCCCATCTCCGCCGGCGTGTTCGGCGTGCCGGCGGGGGCGCTGGCGCTCGTCGCGGTCAGCCTGGCGACAAAGCCGCCGCCGCGCGAGAGCGGCGGGCTCGTGGCGCACATCCGGGCGCCGGAATGACGCCCCGGATGTCGAACCGGCGCGGTGGCGCCGCCGGCTGTCAGTGGATCGAATCCGCCACGATGCCCCGCCGCTGCAGTTCGGCCATCAGGCGGCCGACTTCCTGCTCGACCGACGCTGCGGCGCTGTCGAGCAGCACGTCGGGCGCTTCCGGCGCTTCGTAAGGCGACGTAATGCCGGTGAACTCCGGCAGCAGTCCCGCGCGCGCCTTGCGGTACAGGCCCTTGGGGTCGCGCGCCTCGCACACGGCGAGCGGGCAATCGCAATGGACTTCGATGAAATGCGGCGCCGGGATCAGCGCGCGGGCACGGGCGCGGTCGGCGCGCAGCGGGGAGATGACGGAGACGATCGCGATCTGGCCGGCCTCGTAATACAGGCGCGCCACTTCGCCGATGCGGCGGACGTTTTCGGAACGTTCGGGCAGCGAAAAGCCCAGGTCCGCGCACAGGCCGTGCCGGACCTTGTCGCCGTCCAGCACGAACACGCCGCAGCCGCGGTCGAACAGGGCGCGTTCGAGGGCCTGCGCCAGCGTCGTCTTGCCGGCGCCGGACAGCCCGGTGATCCAGACCACCGCGCCGTCGTGGCCGGCGCGGCGCCGCCGTTCCGCGGCACCGACGGGCGTCATGGGATTTATTCGACGATGGTCTGCGCCTGGCCTTCGGCGCGGGCGCGGATCTCGCCGATGCGGTAGACGGTCTCGCCGGCCGCCTTCAGCTGGGCTTCGGCCGCGGCCGCGTTTTCCTTGGCCACGATCACCGTCATGCCGATGCCGCAGTTGAACACGCGGTGCATCTCGGCGTCCGCGACGCCGCCGTGCTGCTGCAGCCACTGGAACAGCGGCGGCAGGGTCCACGATTTGCTGTCGAGCACGGCCGTCAGGTTGTCGGCCAGCACGCGCGGGATATTTTCGACGAGGCCGCCGCCGGTGATGTGCACGAGGCCCTTCACTTCCATCGCCTGCATCAGCGCCAGCAGGGGCTTCACGTAGATGCGGGTCGGCTGCATCAGCGCGTCGGACAGCTTGCGGCCGTGGAAGTCCGCTTCCAGGTCCGGCTTCGACACCTCGATGATCTTGCGCACCAGCGAGTAGCCGTTCGAGTGGATGCCCGAGGAGGCCAGGCCCAGCACGACGTCGCCCGGGGCGATCTTGGTGCCGTCGATGATCTGCGATTTTTCCACGGCGCCGACGGCGAAGCCGGCCAGGTCGTATTCGCCGTCCGGATACATGCTCGGCATCTCGGCCGTTTCGCCGCCGATCAGGGCGCAACCGGCCTGTTCGCACCCTAGAGCGATGCCTTTGACGACACTCGTCGCGGTCGGCACGTCCAATTTGCCGCAGGCGAAGTAATCGAGGAAGAACAGCGGCTCGGCGCCCTGCACGAGGATGTCGTTGACGCTCATGGCGACGAGGTCGATGCCGACCGTGTCGTGGCGATTCAGTTCGAACGCCAGTTTCAGCTTGGTGCCGACGCCGTCGGTGCCGGACACGAGGACCGGTTCCTTGTACTTTTTGCTGATCTCAAACAGCGCACCGAAGCCGCCGATGCCGCCGAGCACGCCTTCGCGCATGGTGCGCTTGGCAAAAGGTTTGATCGCTTCGACCAGGGCGTCGCCGGCATCGATATCGACACCGGCGTCGCGGTAGGAGAGAGAAACATTAGATGGTTGGCTCATGGTATTTGGCAGCGGAGGCGGTAAAATAGTAGGCGGTCGACAATGGCGCACCGGACAGTCCGGGCCGCCGGCAGTCAGTCGGTCAATCCATTATTTTATCAAAACGGCCTGCCGCGGCGTCGTTTTAACGGTCAGAACAACACTACATGCCTTTTTCCCTCAGCCCGGAGCAAAAACAATCGGCATTCTGGTTGGCACTCTGGCTGGCTTGTGGTGTGCTGTTGTACGCCCTCGGGCCCATCCTCACGCCGTTCATCGCGGCCGCCATCCTCGCGTATGCATTGAATGGCGCCGTCGACAAGCTGGAACGCGCGCGCCTCGGCACATTCCACCTTCCCCGCTCGCTCGCCGTCGTGGCCGTGATCCTCGCGTTCCTGGCGGCCGTGAGCGCCCTCGTCCTGATCGTCGTGCCGGTGCTGCGCACGGAACTGCCGCTGCTGCAGGCCCAGATCCCGGACGCGCTGGCCCGCATCGACACCATGCTGTCGCCCAAGCTGGCGCAGCTGGGCATCCACGTCAAGCTGGACGGCGGCAGCCTGCGCACCGTCCTCACGCAGCAGATCATGACGTCCAGCGAGGAGATCTGGACGACGGTCCTCGCGTCGGCCCGCGTGGGCGGCAGCGCCCTGCTCGGCTGGATCGCCACGAGCGTCCTGATCCCGGTCGTGCTGTTCTACCTGCTGCTGGACTGGCACCGGCTGCTGCTGCAACTGGAAAACGCCGTGCCGCGCCGCTGGGTGCGCCAGACGGTGGGCATGGCCCAGGAAGTCAACGCGCTGCTGGCCCAGTACCTGCGCGGGCAACTGCTCGTGATGCTCGTGCTGGCCCTGTACTACTCGGCGGCGCTGGCGCTGGCCGGCTTCGACGTGGCGCTGCCGGTCGGCATATTGACGGGGCTGCTCGTCTTCATTCCCTATCTGGGCTACGGGCTGGGCCTGGTGCTGGCGCTGACCGCGGCCGTGCTGCAGTTTTCCGACTGGAGCGGCGTCATCGCCGTGGCCGTGATCTATGGCGCCGGGCAGGTCATCGAAGGGTTTTTCCTCACGCCGCGCCTCGTGGGCGAGCGCATCGGGCTCAATCCGCTGGCGGTGATCTTCGCGCTGCTGGCGTTCGGCCAGTTGTTCGGTTTCGTGGGTGTGTTGCTGGCGCTGCCCGCGTCGGCGGTGCTGATGGTGGCTTTCCGCCACCTGAAACGCCACTATCTGCGCAGCAGCTTTTATAATGCCTAGTTCAACCGCACACGACATGATGAGAACCGAGCCATGAAACAGCTGGTGCTCGATTTGGGCGCCGAACCGGCGCAAAGCCTCGACACCTTCCAGATAGGCGAAAATGCCGAAATGGCGCATTTGATGCACCAGTTCGCCCAGCGCGCGTCGCGCGAGCATTTCTGCTATCTGTGGGGAGAGACGGGCGCCGGCAAGACGCATTTGCTGCAGGGGCTCGCCGCGACCGAGGGCGCGCGCTACATCGCGGCCGGCGCCGGGCCGGAGGCATTCGTATTGACGCCAGACGTCAGCCTGTACCTCGTCGACGACGTCGACCAGCTGTGTCCCCAGCGCCAGATCGACGCCTTCGCCCTGTTCAACCAGGTGCGCGAACACGGCGCCTACATGGTGTGCACGGGGCCGGTGCCGCCGGCCGTGCTGCCCGTGCGCGAAGACCTGCGCACGCGCATGGGCTGGGGTCTCGTGTACCAGATCCACGGCCTGTCCGACGACCAGAAGATCGCCGCCCTCACGCAGGCCGCCGAGGCCCGCGGTTTGACGCTGTCCGCCAGCGTGTTACCCTATCTGCTGTCCCATTTCAAGCGCGACATGCGCTCCCTGTCGACCATGCTGGATGCCCTCGACCAGTATTCGCTCGAGACCCAGCGTCCGGTCACGGTGCCGCTGCTGCGCGATTTATTGCTTCAGGGAAATACCGGCAGTCCACACTCCGAACCGAAAGAATGAACGACCTCGCGCTGTTTGACCTCGACCACACCCTCCTGCCGATCGATTCCGACTACGAATGGGGCCAGTTCCTCGTGCGCCAAGGCGTCGTCGACGCTAGCGAACACCAGCGCCGCAACGACGCCTTCTTCGCGCAATACAACGCCGGCACGCTGGACCCGGTCGAATACCTCGAATTCGCCCTCGGCACCCTCGCCCGCTTCGATCCCGCCCACCTGAAGAACCTGCAGGCGCAGTACATGCGCGACGTGGTCAAGCCGAGCATCCGTCCGAAGGCCCAGGACCTCGTGCGCAAGCACCAGGACGCGGGCGACCTGGTGGCGATCATCACCGCGACCAACGCGTTCGTCACCGCGCCGATCGCGCGCGAATTCGGCGTGGAACACCTGATCGCCGCGCGCCCCGAACTGGACGAGCGCGGCCACCCGACCGGCAAGCTGGCCGGCACGCCCACGCAGGGCCACGGCAAGGTGACGCACATGCACGCATGGCTGGAAGGCCTGGGCCGCCCGTTCGACAGCTTCGGGCGCAGCTGGTTCTACAGCGATTCGCACAACGATATCCCGCTGCTGTCGGTCGTCTCGCACCCCGTGGCGACCAATCCGAGCGACAAACTGAACCAACACGCAACCGCCCTCGGCTGGACTTTACTGCACCTCTTCAATGATTAAAAAATTCATCCGTAAGATCCTGGGCGTCAAGGACGAGCGCGACCCGACCGAACCCGTCATCCTCGGGCCGGAACAGCACGGCATCGATCCCAAGCTCGTGTCGAACAACGCGGTGCGCGTCACGCAGACGCTGCAGGAGGCCGGTTTCCAGGCCTTCGTCGTCGGCGGCGCCGTGCGCGACCTGCTGCTGGGGGTGAAGCCGAAAGACTTCGACATCGCCACCAACGCGACGCCCGAGGAAGTCAAGAAGCTGTTCCGGCGCGCCTTCATCATCGGCCGCCGCTTCCAGATCGTGCACGTGATGTTCGGCCAGGACCTGCTCGAGGTGACCACGTTCCGCGGCAAGGGCAGCGACAACGCGCCGAAGGACGAACATGGCCGCGTCCTGCGCGACAACAACTTCGGTCCGCAGCACGAAGACGCCGAGCGGCGCGACTTCACCATCAACGCCATGTACTACGACCCGGCCACGCAGTCGGTGCTCGACTACCACGGCGGCATCGAGGACATTCGCGCCAAGGTCCTGCGCATCATCGGCCAGCCGGAAGCGCGCTACCGCGAAGACCCGGTCCGGATGCTGCGCGTCGTGCGCTTCGCCGCGAAGCTCGGATTCACGATCGAACCGGCCACGCGCGCGCCGATCCCCGTGATGGCCCCGTTGATCAACAACGTGCCGGCCGCGCGCGTGTTCGACGAAATGCTCAAGCTCCTGATGAGCGGCCAGGCGCTGGCCTGCCTGAAGGAGCTGCGTTCGTCCGGCCTGCACCACGGCCTGCTGCCGCTGCTCGACGTCGTGCTGGAGCAGCCGATCGGCATGAAGTTCGTCACCCTGGCGCTGGAATCGACCGACACGCGCGTCAAGGCCGGCAAGGGCGTGTCGCCGGGCTTCCTGTTCGCGTCGCTGCTGTGGCACCAGGTGCTGGAAAAGTGGAACGCCTACCGCGCGTCCGGCGAGTCGCCGATCCCCGCGCTGCACCTGGCGGCCGACGACGTCCTCGACAACCAGACGGACAACCTGGCCCTGCAACGCCGCATCGCCACCGACATGCGCGACATCTGGGCCATGCAGCCGCGCTTCGAACGCCGCAACGGCAAATCGCCGTACAAGCTCCTCGAGCACCCGCGCTTCCGCGCCGGCTTCGACTTCCTGCTGCTGCGCTGCGAATCCGGCGAGCTCGATGCGGAGATCGGCAACTGGTGGGCGACGTTCTACGCCGGCGACGTCGCCGAACGCGAACGCCTGGTCAATTCGGCGCGCGACACGCAGCCGGCCGGTCCGAAGAAGCGCCCGCGCCGCCGCGGCCCGCGCCGCGCGGAAAGCGAAGGCGCCGGCGCACCGGCCGAAGCGGGGTCGAACGCCCAGGCCGCGGGCGGCGAATGATCGCCTGGGTCGGCATCGGCGCCAACTTGGGCGACGCGCGCGCGAACGTCCTGGACGCCATCGACCGCCTGGGCCGCCTGCCCGACGCCAAGCTGCTGCAAACGTCGTCGCTGTACCGCACGGCCCCCATCGATTCGTCCGGCGACGACTACGTCAACGCCGTCGCCGCGCTGGAGACGGACCTCGACGCCCACGCCCTGCTGCAAGCGCTGTTCGCCATCGAACAGGCGCACGGCCGCGAGCGGCCCTACCGCAACGCGCCGCGCACGCTCGATCTCGACCTGCTGCTGATTGGCGACCAGGTCATCGACGACGCGCCGGCCCTGATCGTGCCGCACCCGCGCATGCACGAGCGCGCGTTCGTGCTGGCGCCGCTGGCCGAAGTGGCGTCCACCTTGGCGCCCGGCCTCGTCATCCCCGGCCGCGGGCCGGTCGCTGCGCTGCTCGCGGGCGTCGCCGACCAGGCCATCGGCCGGCTCGCCTGAACCTCGTCCAGGGCGGCGGCGCCGTTACAGCTGCACTTCCAGTCCCACGCGCAGGATGGCGCTGAACGGATAGACGGACGTGCTGCGCAAGCCGCCGAATGCGTCGTCGTAGCGCGTCACCTCGGTGGCGGGTTCGGCCAGCAGGTTCACGGCGGTCACGCGCAGCTGCATCTTCGGCGTCAGCTTCCACAGCGCGTACAGGTCCAGTTCGCGCTTGACGGTCGAATACGTGCTCGTGGTCTGCGAAATGCGCTGGGGTCCGCCGCTGCGGAAGGTGAAGTTCGCGCCGCCGCTGAGGGTGGCGCCGAAGTGGTCATCGAAACCGACGTTGGCCGTCAACGGCGTCTGTCCGGCCAGGCGGTTGTCCGGGCCGGGCACGTTGCTCACGCTGGACCAGTTGCGCGTCACGTTCATGTGCAGGTCGATATTGCCGCCGCGGGCGTACAGGGCACGCAGCGGGAACTTGGCGTCGAACTCGACGCCGCGCGTGCGCGCGCTGCCGTCGTTCACGGGCACGGTCGTCCAGCGGCCCTGCGCGAGGCGGGTGTCGTCGTGGATGATGTCGCCGATCCGGCGCGCATACACGGACAGGCTCGCCTGCTCGCCGTGGCGGCCGTAGTGTTCCAGGGCGACGTCGATGCCCGAGGCCTGTTCCGGTTTCAGCGCCGGATTGCCGGAGACATCGGGCGTGACCTCGGTGTTGTTCAGCGAGCGGGTCACGCGCGGCATCAAACGCTCCAGGTCGACCCCGCGATAGGTGCGCGACAAGGCGATCCGCAGCTGATCCTGCTTGCTGTCGTTCAGCTTCCACAGGCTCTGCAAGATCGGGCTCAGCATGTTGGCATCGTTGCGGATGGCGCTGAAATCGCTGCCCGCGCTGCGGGTGCGCAGCGTCTCCCAGCGCAAGCCCAGATACGTCGACAAGCGCGGCGTCACGGCATATTCGTCCTGCGCGTACAACGCCAGGCGATGCAGCGTGGCGTTGTACTGCCGGTCGTCGCGCACCGGGGTGCCGGCCAGACCTTGCAGTTCGAGGGAATCGCGGCCGACGTCGGTGGACTGACGCGCCGCATCCCAGCCGGCACTGAACTCGTGGCCGGTCGTCCAGGACACGCTGTACTTGCCCGTCAGCGTGACGCCGCGGCCGTCCGTATCGTTGTGCACGTCGCGGTCCAGCGTCCGGCGTTCGGCCTCGTCGTAGCCGGCCTCGTGCTGTCGGTTGCGCACGCGATTGGCGTTCAAGCCGACTTTCGCTTCCAGCTTTTCGTCTTGGCCCAGCTTGTGCATCCAGTTCAAGTCGGTGCGCAGCTGGCTGCGATGGTCGTCGGGCCAGGTGCGGTCGTTCGGGTAGTCGGGCAGGTCACCCAGCGTCGCGCTCCAGTGGCCTTCGGTCCGGCTGTCCGAGCGCTGCACGCGTACGAAGGACTGCGAGCTGAGCGTGTCGCCATTGGACAATGTCCAGTTCACACGCGGCGTCAGCGACAGCGCGCGGAATCCGCCGTTGTTCTGGCGTACCGCCCTGCGCTGCAATACCGGCCGGCCGGCGCTGTCCCAGCCTTCCTCTACCTGGTCGTAAGCCTGCTCGAAACTGCCCTTGCGCACATCCATCGCCAGCGAATACGACATGTCCTTGCGCTTGTCGCCGATCTGCAGCGAGGCGCTCGGCGAGAAGAACACGTTGGAATGCTCGGCCTGCATCTTCAGATCGCGCTGTCCCTTCCTTGCCTTGCGCTTGAGGATGATGTTGATGGTGCCGGCGATCGATTGCGCACTCAGGTCGGCAGTGGCCACGCGCAGGATTTCGATTTTTTCCACCAGTTCCGGCGCTAGCGAGTCGACCGAGAAGCCGTTCGGCGCTGGTTCGCCGTTGAGCAGGATCTGCGTATAGCCGTTGCCCAGGCCGCGCATGCGGATCTCGCCGCCCCGTCCGGGGCCGCCGCCACTGACCGAAATACCCGGCTGGCGCCTGAGCACATCGGCCACGGTGCTGTCGCCGTACTTCTTCAATTCTTCCTGCGTCACCACGATCCTGGTCGAGGTGTCCTCGCGTCGCGCGTCGTATTGGTCGACTGAGCCGTGCACCTCCACCTTGGCCTGCGGAACCGGTTCGGCGTCGGTGGCGTGGGCAGGGAGGGCGGCATGCAGGGATAGCGCCAGGACGGCCAAACGGGAAACTGCAAGCTGCTGGGGGCGGAAAATGGTCATGGGTCAGTGCAAGTGATCGATAACAGTCCTTATTGAACAAATCCTAACATGAAAAAACCGCACAGAAGCAACATTTCTTCCGTTTAAGCGCAATTAAATTACCATTCAAAGGCATTTAATTTGGCGTGGCATGAGTGCTCACGGCGCATTGCACCATCAAAGGACGGAACGGCGCCAGGTCGAGGGCTTCTGCGCCGCGGACCGACTTAGAAGCGCAGCGCGAGGTACACGCCGGAGACAAGCAACGTCACCAGCGTGACCGGCACGCCGACGCGCGCGTGGCGCTTCCAGTCGATGACGATGCCGCGCCGCGCCGCCGCATCGACCACGATGATGTTGGCGATGCTCCCGACGATCAGCAGATTGCCCGCCAGCGTGCTGACCAGCGCCAGCATGACGCCGCCCAGCGGGTGATGGACGACGGGGATCAACAGCATCACGGCGGGGACGTTGGACACGAGGTTCGACAGCACGAACGTGGCCGCGAACAACGTGCCCGGCTGGTCCAGGCGCACGCCGAGCGACGCGAGCCAGGCGATGGCGTGCGCCGTCAAGCCGGTGCGCTGGAACGCGGCGTTCACGACGAACAGGCTCATGAACAGGACCAGCAATTCCCAATCCACGAGCCCCAGCATGTTGCGGGAACGGAGCTGGCGGCTCGTCAACAGGACGCCCGCGCCGATCAGCGCCATGTGTTCACGCGGCCAGGGCGCGACGAGGAACGCCACCAGCAACGCGCCGGCGATCAGCAGGCCCTTTGTCGTCTGCCAGGCGTCGAACGGGATGGTCGCGGCCTGGTCGGGCGCGTCGGCGGCGTCAACGGCCACATCTTCCCAGCGCCCACGCGTCTGGCGGACGATCAACCACCAGCTCGCGGCGAGTCCCAGCGCGACCGGAACGATCGCGTCGAGGAAGTAGCCGTCGAACGACAGCCGCATCGTCTGCCCGATCAGCATGTTCTGCGGATTGCCGATCAGCGTGGCGGCCGAGCCGATGTTCGATGCGCACGCGAGCGCCAGCAGGAACGGGACCGGCGCGAGCCCGCGCCGCCGGCACGCGTCCACGAGCAGCGGCGCCATCGCCAGGCAGACGATGTCGTTGCTGAACACGGCCGACAGCGCCGCGCACACGACGACGAGCACGCCCAGCAGGCCGGCCGGGCCCAGCGCCAGCCCGGCCAGCTTGAGCGTGACCCAGTCATAGAATCCGCCCAGGCGCATCTGCGCCGAGACGACCATGAAGGCGAACAGCAAGGCCATCGTCGGCAAATGAATGGATGCCACGGCCTGCTCCAGGCTTAGCGCGTCGATGCTGATGAGCGCGATCGCCCCGAGCAGCGCGACGCCTGTCCGGTCGAGCCGCAGGAACGGCAGCCCGCCGAGGATCATGCCGAGATAGACGATGAGGAAGATAATGAGGATGGTCGTGGCCATGGGGGTGCACGAGTGCCGGTGGCGTTTTCAGGTAAGATCGCGCATCTTAACAAAACATACCCGGCACGCCTGTGACCGCATGCTTGCCCGGGGCGCCTGACCACGCCGGGGCGATCCTCCGGTTTATCTTGAATTGCAAAGGAATACTATGAGCGCTTATTTGGGCGGAAGCTCGACGAACGAAGCCCCGGCACGCAAGGCCGTCACGCTGCCGGCGCTGCTGGCGATGCGCGCGGCCGGCGAAAAGATCGCCATGCTCACCTGCTACGACGCCAGCTTCGCCGCGCTGATGGACCGCTGCGGCGTGGACGTCCTCCTGATCGGCGACTCGCTGGGCATGGTGTGCGCGGGCCACGACTCCACGCTGCCCGTGACGGTGGCCGACGTCGCCTACCACACGGCGTCCGTCGTACGCGGCCGCAAGAACGCGTTCGTGCTGGCCGACCTGCCGTTCGGCAGCTACGGCACCCTGCAGCAAGCCTACGACAGCTGCGCCGCCCTGATGCGCGCGGGCGCCCAGATGATCAAGATCGAGGGCGGCGCCTGGCTGGCCGAAACCGTGCGCTTCCTGACCGACCGCGGCATCCCCGTCTGCGCCCACATCGGCCTCACGCCGCAATTCGTCCACCAGCTGGGCGGCTATCGCGTGCAGGGCAAGACCGACGAAGGCGCCGAGCAGCTCAAGCGCGACGCGCGGGCGCTGGAGGACGCGGGCGCCGCGATGGTGCTGCTGGAAGCGGTGCCGGCCGCGGTGGGCAAGGAAGTGACGGGCCTGCTGCACGTGCCGACCATCGGCATCGGCGCGGGGCCGGACTGCTCGGGCCAGGTGCTCGTCATGCACGACCTGCTGGGCGTCTTCCCGGGCCGCAAGGCGCGCTTCGTGAAGAACTTCATGGAGGGCCAGACGAGCATCGACGCGGCCGTCGCCGCCTACGTCGCGGCCGTGAAGGACGGCAGCTTCCCGGCGCAGGAACACTGCTTTTAACACGATGGACGCGCAGCCGGACACCACCCGCCTGTTCCTGGCCCTGTGGCCGGACGACGCCGTGCGCGACCAGCTGCGCGCCTGGCGCGACGCGTGGACGTGGCCCCGCGGCGCCACGCCGGTCCACACGGCCAAGCTGCACGTGACCCTGCACTTCCTGGGCAACCAGCCCACTGCGCGGCTGCCCGACTTGCTCGACGGGTTCCAGGTGCCGTTCGATTCTTTCCGCCTGCAGTTCGGCCGCGCCGAGCTGTCGCACAACGGGATCGGCTGGCTGGCGCCGCACGGCGAACCGCGGGGATTGCTGGACCTGCATGCCCGCCTGTCGGACGCCTTACTGGCGCTGGGCCTGACGCCGGAAGCGCGCACCTACCGGCCGCACGTGACGATGGCGCGGCGCGCAAACGGTGCGGGCGTGCCGGCGAGCGGGCCGCAAATCGATTGGGCGATCGGGCACTATGCCCTCGTCGAATCGCGCGCCGGTGCCTACACGGTGCTCAAGGAATATTCGTAGGGTGGGCGGCCCTCCGCCCACCAAACGCATGCGGTACGCGAACGTTTGGCGGGCACGGGGTGCCCGCCCTACGGCATGATGTCATGCACCGCGTTTCACGATCCGCGCATTCGCCGCGATCACGATCCCCGACAACGACAGAATCCCCAGCGCCACCGCGATGTTCGTATGCGCCGCGATCGACCCGATCAGCGGCGGCGCCATCAGCAGGCCGGCATAGCCGAGCGTGGCGACGGTCGCGAGCCCGCCGCCGGCCGACATCCCCGGCGTGCGCGCGGCCGCCGCGAAGATCAGCGGCACGACGTTCGCGGCCGACAGCCCGATCAGCGCGAAGCCCAGCGCCGACAGCATGAAATGCGTGCTGACGACGGCCAACATCAAGCCCGCGAAGATGCCGACGCCGCCCGCCACCATCACGCGCCGGGCCCCGAAGCGCAGCACGAGACGGTCGCCGGCGAAGCGGCACGCGGCCATCGCCACCGAGAACGCCGAGTAGCCGAAGGCCGCCGTCGCCGCGTCGACCCGCGTCCGCGCCGTCAGCAGCAGCGCGCTCCAGTCCACGAGCGCGCCTTCGACGGCGAAGCACAGCAATCCGAGCAGGCCGAGGAACAGCGCCGGCCCGCGCGGCAGCGCGAAGTGGCTGGCATGGTGCGCAGGCGGGACGACCAGCAGGCGCCAGCCGCACGCGATCACGGCGGCGAAGATGGCGGCACTCACCATCAGCGCCCCGCGGCCGTCGCCGAGTCCCGCGCCGATCAACAGGCCGCCCAGCGCCGCGCCGACGAGGCCGCCGAGGCTGTAGAAGCCGTGGAACGAGGACATCGTCGGGATGCCGCGCGCCGCCTCGACCTCGCTGGCGTTGGCGTTCATCGCCACGTCCAGCACGCCGTTGCTGGCGCCGAACGCGTACGCGGCGAGGAACAGCGGCACGACGCCGCCCACCTTCATCAGGATGCCGCTCGTCAGCGCGAACATCAAGCCGGCGCCGACGACGACGGCGCGCGTGCCCCAGCGCCCGGCCATCCAGCCGGCCAGCGGCATCGCGGAGATCGCGCCGCCCGCGATGGTGAGCAGCAGGAAGCCCAGCACGCCCGTGTCGATGCCGGCGCGCGCCTGCACGAGCGGCACGTGCGCGGCCCACACGCCGATGCCGGCGCCGTTGAGGAGAAAGATCGTCGAGACCGACCAGCGCGCGGCGTCCAGGCCGGCGGCGGGTGCGCGTTCGAGTTTCATGCGCGCCCCTTTCCAGCCACCGGGGCCGCGAGGACGATCTCGGGCGCGCGCTCGCCCCGGCGCAGGCGCGCCAGCACACTGGGGGCGGCATCCGCTTCGAGCACGAGGCGGTCGATCTCGCCGAGCGGCGCGATCAGGAACGGCGCCGGCGCTTCCAGCCGGTCGTTCAGCGCGGCCACGACGCGCCGGCCGCCCGCCGCCAGCATCGCCTGCTTGACGACGGCTTCCTCGGCGTCGCTCGCGCCCAGGCCGCGGTCGGCCTCCACGCTGCACACGCCGACGACGGCCAGGTTCACGCGCAGCCGCTGGATCTCGGCCACGGTCTGCGCCCCCAGCACGGCGCCGCTGTGGGCGGAATAGGTCCCGCCCAGCAGCACGACGCGCGTGGCGCGCAGGTGGCCGAGACCCAGCGCGATCTGCGGGCTGTTGGTGACGATGGCGGCCGCGCGGCCGTCTTCCAGCAGGCGCACGAACGCGAGGTTCGTCGTGCCGGCGTCGACGAGCACCGTGTCGCCCGGCTGCACGCTGTCCGCCAGCGCGCGCGCCAGCATGGCCTTGCGCGCCGCGTCGGCATCGAGGCGCTGGGCGAAACCGGGCTCCGCGCGCGTGCGCCGCATTGCGCCGCCGTGCACGCGGCGCAGCAGGCCGGCCGCGTCCAGGTCGCGCAAGTCTCTCCGGATCGTGTCTTCCGATGTATTGAACCGCTGCGCCAGTTCGGCCGCCAGCACCTTGCCGTGCCGCTCGACCGTGTCGACGATGTGCTGCCGTCGTTCTTCCGCCAGTTGCATATGCCCTCCTTGAGACAGGCAATGTACACGTTTACGCACAAACACGCAAAAATCAATATAAACGTGCATATTCGTGCATTGTGGCGGCCTGATGGTTGGTTCGCGATGCGTTCGTTGTTACACTTGCCCGATTCATTATAAAAACGATATGCACAAGTCCTCCGCCATCCTGATCGTCGACGACTACCTCCTGATCCGCACCGCCGTGCGCCAGGTGCTGACGGAGCTCGGCTTCGTCAACATCTTCCAGGCCGATAACGGCAAGACGGCGCAGGACCTCATGCGCAAGCAGCCCATCGACGTCGTCATCGGCGACTGGGGCATGCCCGTGATGAGCGGCCTGGACCTGCTACACTGGATGCGGCGCGACGCGCGCCACGCGCAGACGCCGTTCATGATGCTGACGGCGGAGGCCAATCCGGCGTCCGTGCGCAGCGCCCTGCAGGCCGGCGTCAACGCCTACATGATCAAGCCGTTCACCGTGCACAGCTTCGCCAGCAAGTTCATGGCGATGATCGGCACGGTGGGGGATCATCCGGCGGCCGCCGCCGGGGTCGCCGCCGGTCCCGTTCCCGCTCCGGAACCCAGGGCCGACAACGCGCCGCCGGTGCTGAAACCGACACCCGTCCAGGCCGACGTCATCGGCCTGCAGGCGCCGCTGGCCGAGCGCCTCAAACGCTGCACGGTGCTGATCGTGGACGACGTCCCGACCAATATCGAGGTCCTGGCGGGTGCCTTGAAGGACGAGTACGCGATCAAGGTGGCGATCAGCGGCCGCAAGGCGCTGGAGATCGCCCATGCCTTCCCCATCGACCTGATCCTGCTCGACATCATGATGCCCGGGATGGACGGCTTCGAGACGTGCCGCGAACTCAAGGCCGATCCGAAGACGGCGCACGTGCCGGTCATCTTCTTGTCCGCGAAGGATGCCGTCGACGACATCGTGGGCGGCCTGCGCCTGGGCGCCGTCGACTACGTGTCGAAGCCGGCCGACCCGACGATCCTCAAGGCCCGCATCGCCACGCATCTGGCGCTGGCCACGGCGATGGGCGACCTGAAACGCCAGAACGACCTCCTGATCGAGAACGCGCACCTGCGCGAAGACGTCGAGCGCATGACGCGCCACGACCTCAAGAGCCCCATCGCCGTGACGCTGCACGCGAGCCAGGCGCTGCTCGGCAGCGAGCTGCCCGGCCCGCAGCGCGAGCATGCGCACATGATCGAGATGGCGGCCAACCACGCGCTCGACATGATCAACCGCACGCTCGACATCCACAAGATGGAAAAGGGCGAATACCAGCCCGCGCTGCAGCCGTTCGACATCCGCGACCTGCTGGCGCGCGTGGCCCGGCAGACGGAGCTCGCGTTCACGGACCGCCGCGTCGCGATCCGCTTCGCCGCGCCGGCCGCTACCTTCTGCCTGGGCGAGTCGCTGCTGTGCTATTCGATGTTCACGAACGCCTTCAAGAATGCGGCCGAAGCCTCGCCGCCGGGCGCCACGATCGAGGTCGACGTGGCGCCGGGTCGCGGCAGCCTGCACGTCGTCATCGACAACGAGGGCGAGGTGCCGCTGACCATGCGCGGCCGTTTCTTCGACAAATACGCGACGGCCGGCAAGGCCGGCGGCACGGGGCTCGGCACGTATTCGATCCGCCTGATGGCCGCGGTGCAGGGCGGCGACGCGGCCATGGAGACCGGCGACGGGCATACGCGGTTGACCATCACGTTGCCGTGCGTGTGACGCCGCGGTGACGCACGCAATGGTGGGCGGAGGCCGCCCACCCTACGCCATGGCGGTCATGCATGCAATGATGGGCACGTTCCCAAGTAGGGTGGGCACCCCGTGCCCACCATCCATGATCAGACTAGGAGCATCAGATGCTCCCGCTCCCACGAACTGATCACGCGCGAAAACGTCGCGAACTCCAGCTCCTTCACTTCGCAGAACGCCTGCACGAACAAGGGCCCCAGCATCCCGGCCAGCGCCGGACACCCGCGCAGCTGCAGGATCGCATCCTCCAGGTTGCGCGGCAGGTCGCCGTGGATATGCTCCGCGCTCTCCGGCGTGGGCGCGGACGGGGCCAGGCCCTCGACCATGCCGAGGAAGCCGCACGCCAGCGTGGCCGCCATCGCCAGGTACGGGTTCACGTCGACGCCGGGCACGCGGTTTTCCACGCGCCGGCTGGACGGTCCGGAATTCGGGATGCGGATGCCGCACGTGCGGTTGTCGTAGCCCCAGTGCACGTTCATCGGCGCCGACTGGAAGCGCGACAGGCGCCGGTAGGAATTCACGTGCGGCGCGAACAGCAGCATCGCCGGCGGCACATAGCGCTCCAGCCCGCCGATGAAGTGCCGGAACAGCGCGCTTTCCGAGCCGTCCTCGTTGGAAAAGATGTTGCGGCCTTGCGCGTCGACGATGCTCTGGTGCACGTGCATGGCGCTGCCCGGCTCCGTCTCCATCGGCTTGGCCATGAACGTGGCAAAGATGCCATGACGCAGCGCCGTCTCGCGCACGGCCCGCTTGAACAGGAACACGCGGTCGGCCAGCTCGAGCGCGTCCCCATGCGTAAAATTGATTTCCATCTGGCCGGCGCCGGCCTCGTGAATCAATGTTTCGACGCCCAGCTCGTGCCGCTTGCAGAACGCCGACAATTCCAGGAAGAATGGATCGAAATCGTTGACGGCGTCGATGGAATACGATTGCCGGCCCTGCTCCGTGAACCCGCTGCGGCCCGTGGGCGGACTCAGCGGCTCGTGCGGATTCGTCGTGCGCGCGACGAGATAAAACTCCATTTCCGGCGCGACGACGGGCGTCCAGCCGCGCTCGGCATACTGGGCGAGCACGTGGCGCAGCACGGAGCGCGGGGCCAGTTCGACCTGCGTGCCGTCGAAATTCATGCAATCGTGAATCACGAGCGCGACTCTTTCCGTGGCCCAGGGCACGACGCGGATCGTGGCCGGGTCCGGCGCGCAGATCATGTCCGGGTCGGTGGACCCGACATACGGGGTGTTGTTCGGTTGTTCGCCGTGGACCGTGTTCAGCAATACGCTTTTCGGCAGCCGCATGTGCTCGCCGGCCAGGAACAGGTCTTTCGGAAGAATCTTGCCGCGGGCAATGCCCGTCATGTCGGCAATGACGCACTCGACTTCGTGGATGTTATGTTCGCGCAGGAAATCGCGCATCGGATTATGCGCTTCGGAATCCATCACACTCCTCGCTTCATTCGGTGCGGCCCACTATAGCATCGGGGTTGTTTGCGCCGCGCGCGGGTCGGACGTCCCGTTGTTCCCGAATCCCGCAATTCGTTGCCTCGTTACCGCACTTCGCGCCAGGGCCATCGCCTTGCGCGCTTTCCTGCGTCATACTTTCAGAATGGAACAGCTGACGACGACCATGACGGAGACGACCGGGCGCATGTGGCGCAACTACGCCTACGGCTGGCTCGCGTACATGCTGCTGCTCGCCGTCGTGCTGCAACTTGCCGATCCGTCCACCCACGCCTACAACTGGCGCGGCCTGATCCCGATGCTGTGGCTGGTGCCGCAGGCCCTCGTGCTGGCCCTGCACTGGCCGCTCAGCGGCTGGATGGAGCGCCGCAACGTGTCGTTCGCGGCGCGCGGCCTGATCCACGGGGTGGGCGCGCCGGCCTACGCCATCCTGTCGTACGGACTGCCCGGGCTGATCTACGGCTGGACGCAGCCGCTGTCGTTCTACGTGTGGCCCGTGCTGTACTCGATGATGGGCTACGGCGTCATCGCCACCGCCTTCCACATGATCCGCGCCAACGACGCCCGCCGCCGCCAGGAAGTCGCCGTGCAGCAGGCGCACGCGCTGCTCGTCGCGACGGAGCTGAACGCGCTGCGCAGCAAGCTAAATCCGCACTTCCTGTTCAACACGCTGCACTCCATCATCGCCCTCACCCGCAGGGACCCGACCGCCGCCGAGACGGCGCTCTTTCAATTCTCCGACATGCTGCGCTACGTGCTCGACACGGAAAAGACGGGCAACGACCGCGTCACGCTGGACGACGAGCTGCGCTTCGTGCGCGACTACCTGGAGCTGGAAAGCCTGCGCCTGGGCCCGCGCCTGAAAGTCGAGTGGGAACTGGACGCCAATGCCGGCGGCCACGTGCTGCCCGCGCTGTCGCTGCAGCCGCTCGTCGAGAACAGCATCAAGCACGCCTTCAATCCGCACAGCCGGCCGGGCCGTCTCCTGATCCGCGCGCGCGTCAACGTCCGCACGGGCATGCTCATACTGTCCGTCGGCGACGACGGCCCCGGCGCCGACATCGGCCGCGTGCGCGCGTCCAACGGCCTGGGCCTGCGCACCGTCGAGCGCCGCCTGCAACTGGAGTACGGCACCGACGAGGGGCTCGCCATCGACACGTCGCCGGGCGGCGGCTTCGTCGTCACGATGGCCATCCCGCTCGCCGCCAACGACAAGGAATTTTCATGACTACCCGGACGGTCTTCATCGCCGAGGACGAACCGCTCGCACGCGACGTCCTGCGCGACTTCATCTATGCCCACGACGGCCTGCGCCTCGTGGGCGAAGCGGCCGACGGCGCCAGCGCGCTCGCGCAGATCGACCGCATCGGCCCCGACATCGTCTTCATGGACATCCAGATGCCCGAGATGACGGGCCTGGAAGTGCTGCGCCGCCTGGCCGTCGTACCCGACATCGTGTTCACGACCGCCTACGACCAGTACGCCGTCACGGCGTTCGAGCTGAACGCCGTCGACTACCTGCTGAAGCCTTTTACGCGCGCCCGCTTCGACGCGGCCGTCGCGCGGCTGCTGGAAACGCCGGGCGCCGGCGTGCCGGCGCGCGACGCCATGGACGACGGCCTCGCGCAGGCCTTCCTGCAGCGCGCGCCCAGCAGGATCGAACGCATCCTCGTGCGCGACCGCGGGCGCATCTTCCCGCTGTCCGTGAACGAGATCGCCTACCTGAAGGCGGACGCCAAGTACACGGCGATCGCCGCGCGCGGCCATACCTTCCTCGTGCGCATCGGGATCTCGGAACTGGAAGCCCAGCTGGACCCGGGCCGCTTCATCCGCATCCACCGCTCGGCGCTCGTCAATCTCGACTTCGTCGATTCGATGCGGGCCGACGACCAGTCGCAGCTCGAGATCACGATGCGCGACGGGACCGTGCTGACGGCGAGCCGGGAAGCGTCGAAGATACTGCGGGAGATGGCGATCTGATCAAACCTGGATCCAGGTCGTTTTCAGTTCCGTGTACTTGTCGAACGCATGCAGCGACTTGTCGCGCCCATTGCCCGACTGTTTATAACCGCCGAACGGCACGGTGATGTCGTCGTTGTCGTACTGGTTCACGTGCACGGTGCCCGCGCGCAGCTTGCGTGACGTGCGGATCGCTTTGCTCATGTTGGAGGTCCACACGGCGGCCGCCAGCCCATACGGCGTCGCATTCGCCTGGCGCACGGCATCAATGAGGTCCGTGAACGACAGCACGGACAGCACGGGCCCGAAGATTTCCTCGCGCGCGATACGCATCGTGTGGTCGACGCCGTCGAACAACGTGGGTTCGATGTACAGGCCGCCCGTCTCCGCGCGCGCCGCGCGGCCGCCCGCGAGCAGGCGCGCGCCGGCCGCCTTGCCGTCCTCGATGAAGCCGAGCACCGTCTTCATCTGGATCGCGTCGACGATGGCGCCCATCACCGTCGACTCGTCGAGCGGGTCGCCGGGCGCGTACTGCGGGGTCAATGCCAGGGCCTTGTCGAGGAACGCCTCACGTATCGATTCCTCGACGAACAGCCGCGACGGCGCGTTGCAGCTTTCTCCCTGGTTGAAATAGATGGCCCCGATGGCGCCGGCGACGGCCGCGTCCAGGTCGGGGCAGTCCGCGCACACGATGTTGGCGGACTTGCCGCCGAGTTCCGTCCACGCGCGCTTCAGGTTCGACTGGCCCGCCATCTGCAGGATCTGCTTGCCGACGCGCGTGGAACCCGTGAAGCCGATGCAGTCGACGTCCATGTGCAGCGCGAGCGCGTGGCCCGCCTCGTCGCCATAGCCGGGCAACACGTTGAACACGCCTTCCGGCACGCCGGCTTCCAGCGCCAGCTCGGCCAGCCGCAGCGAGCTCAAAGGCGCTTTTTCCGACGGTTTCAGGACGACGCTGTTGCCGCTCGCCAGGGCCGGACCGATCTTCCACGCCGCCATCAGCATCGGATAATTCCACGGGATGATGGCGGCGACGACACCGACCGGCTCGCGCGTGATCAGGGCCAGGCAGTCCTGCGGCGCGGGCGCGACCTGGTCGTAGAGCTTGTCGACGGCCTCACCGTACCAGCGGATGCAGTTCTGGGCCAGCCGCACGTCCACGCTCTTGCTGTAGCGGATGGGCTTGCCCATGTCGAGGGTTTCCAGCAAGGCCAGCTCGTCCTCGTGGGCGAGCATCAGGTCGGCGAAGCGGACGAGGATGCGCTTGCGTTCCGCCGGCGCCTTGCCGGCCCAGCGGCCGTCCTCGAACGCGGCGCGGGCGCTCGCCACCGCCGCGTCGGCGTCGGCCGCGCCGCAGCGGGCGACCTCGCCCAGCTTGCGGCCGTCGATGGGCGAGATGTCGTCGAAACGGGCGCCGGATACGGCGTCGACGCGCCGTCCCTGGATGACGGCGCGGCCGTCGATGTGCACCGTTTTGGATCGTTCGTGCCAGCTTTGCGTGGTCATAATGTCTCCGTGCAGATGACATCTGTTGTCAGGCCGATACTAGCAAACAAAATCGATCCAAACGCGTATTTTCACGGCTATAATCGCGAATTTTTCCCGGCCGTAATTTTAATTAAACGCCAGCTGTGGAGCACTTTACACAATGAACACCATCCTGATTTCATCCGTCGTGCTCTACCTGCTCGGCACGCTCGGCCTGGGCGTCTGGGCCGGGACGCGGATCAAGGACACCTCCGACTTTGCCGTCGCCGGCCGCAGCCTGCCGCTGATCATGGTCGTGACGACGACGTTCGCCACCTGGTTCGGCGCCGAGACCGTGATGGGCATTCCCGCCAAGTTCGTGCAGGGCGGCCTGGGCGCGCTGGTGGAAGACCCGTTCGGCGCCGGCACCTGCCTGATCCTCGTCGGCCTGTTCTTCGCGGCCCGCCTGTACAAGCTGAACCTGCTCACCATCGGCGACTACTACCGCGCCCGCTACGGCAAGGGCATCGAAGTGTTCTGCTCGGCCGCCATCATCCTGTCCTACCTCGGCTGGGTGGCGGCGCAGATCACGGCGCTGGGCCTCGTGTTCTCCGTGCTGACGGGCGGCGCGATGTCGGAGACGGCCGGCATGATCGTCGGCACGCTCGCCGTGCTGATCTACGTCGTCATCGGCGGGTTCCTCGCCGTCGCGATCACCGACTTCATCCAGATGATCGTGCTGGTGGTCGGCCTGTCGATCATCGCCATGTTCTCGGCGAAGCTGGCCGGCGGCACCGGCGCCGTCCTCGACATGGCCCACAACGCCAATCTGTGGCACTTCCTGCCGCAAGGGAAATTTACCGACATCGCCTTCTTCGTCGGGTCGGCCGTGACGATGATGCTGGGGTCGATTCCGCAACAGGACGTGTACCAGCGCGTGATGTCGGCCAAGAGCGCCCCCACCGCCCGCGCCGGCGCCGTGATCGGCGGCGCCAGCTACATCGTGTTCGCGTTCGTGCCGATGTTCGTCGTCGCCTGCGCCGTGATCGTGATGGGCAACGATGCGATGGAACTGGCCAAGAGCGATTACCAGCGCGTGCTGCCCACGTTCGTGATGACGAAGATGCCGCTGATCATGCAGATCCTGTTCTTCGGCGCCCTGCTGTCCGCGATCAAGAGCACGTCGTCGGCCACGTTGCTGGCCCCGTCCACGAGCTTTACCGAAAACATCCTCAAGAACCTGCGCCCGGGCATGAGCGACCGCCAGCAACTGCTCGCGATGCGCGTCACCATCGTCGTGTTCGCATGCCTCGTGCTCGCGTACGCGATCGCGATGAAGGGCACGTCGATCTACGACCTCGTCTCGTCCGCCTACCAGGTGACGCTCGTCGGCGCCTTCGTGCCGCTCGTCACGGGCTTGTACTGGAAGCGCGCGACGACGCAGGGCGCGATCCTGTCGCTGGCCGCGGGCATCGCCACGTGGATCGTGTTCTTCCCGCAGATTTCGCCGCTGGGCGAGCTCTTCCCGGGCCAGCTGGCGGGCCTGCTGGCCGCGTTTGCCGGCATGGTCGTGGGGTCGCTGGCGCCGCAGGTGCTCAAGAACCGGCACGAGCCGCACAAGACGGCGTTGAGCGTGTAAATGAAGTGCAGGTGAGCGCGGGGCGCCCACCCTACGATCGCCACGATGCCGTAGGGTGGGCACCCTGTGCCCACCAACCACCAGCTCAATCCATCCATCCGCGTCCGACCACGTCCGCCAGCGTCCGGTCGAGACAATCCCGTATCCGCGCCACCATCTCGTCGACCTGCGCACAGGTCATCACGAGCGGCGGCGCCACGATCATGCGGTCCCCGACGGCGCGCATGATGACGCCGTTGTCGAACATGTGCTGCCGGCACACCATCCCCACCGCCAGCGCCGGCACAAACGGCTCGCAATCGTGCACCGTCGCACCCTTGCGCCGCACGAGGTCCAGGCCCGCCGTCATGCCGATGGTTTCCGCGTGGCCGACGAGCGGATGGTCCGCCAGCCGCGCGAACGCGGTCTTCAGGTGCGGCCCCGTCTCGCGCGCGACGCGCTCGACCAGCTTCTCGTCCTCGATGATGCGCAGGTTTTCCAGCGCCGCCGCGCAGGCGACCGGGTGCCCGGAATACGTGAAGCCGTGGTTGAAATCGCCGCCGCGCTCGATCAACGCGCGCGCCACCCGCTCGCCCACGAGCACCCCGCCCAGCGGCACATAGCCCGACGTGACGCCCTTCGCGAACGGGATCAGGTCCGGCCGCATGCCCATGCGCTCGCAGCCGAACCACGTGCCCAGGCGGCCGAAGCCGCAGATCACTTCGTCCGACACGAGCAGGATGCCGTACTTGTCGCAGATGCGCTGGATTTGCGGCCAGTACGTCTGCGGCGGGATGATGACGCCGCCCGCGCCCTGCACGGGCTCGCCGATGAAGGCGGCGACCTTGTCCGGGCCCAGCTCGAGGATCTTTTGTTCGAGCGAGTCCGCGGCCAGCAGCCCGAATTCCGCTTCCGACAAACCGCGCCCGTGCTCGGCGAAATTCGGCTGCCCAATGTGGTGGATGCCGGGGATCGGCAGCGCGCCTTGCGCATGCATGCCGGCCATGCCGCCCAGCGACGCCCCGGCGATCGTGCTGCCGTGGTAGGCGTTGCGGCGGCTGATGACGATGTGCCGCTCCGGCTGGCCCATCAGCTGCCAGTAGCGCCAGATCATGCGCAGCGCCGTGTCGTTCGCTTCCGAGCCGGAACCGGTGAAGAACACGTGTTCGAACCCGGGCGGTGCCAGCCCCGCCAGCCGCTCCGCGAGCTTCACGGCCGGCACGTTCGTCGTGTTGAAGAAGCTGTTATAGAACGGCAGGACGTCCATCTGGCGCGCGACGGCCTGCGTGATAGACGTGCGGCCATAGCCCACGTTCACGCACCACAAGCCGGACATGCCGTCGATGATTTTATGCCCCTCCGAATCCCACAAATAGATGCCGTCCCCGCGCACCATCACGCGCGCGCCGCGGGCGCTCAAGGCGCCGTGGTCGGTGAACGGATGCAGGAAGTGGGCGCTGTCGAGCTGCTGCAACGTGCGGGTGTCAAGGTCCTCCCGGACCGGGGCGCGCAGGCCTGCCTCGAATGCCATGCTGTCGGTCGTCATGATGATCTCCTCGTCGTCGCATGGTCAAACGTGCAGTAACAGATGCTCCCGCTCCCACGGGCTGATGACGGTCATGAATTCCTGGTGCTCCAACTCCTTGACCGCGGAATAGACGTCGATGAAGCGCTCGCCGAGGACGTCGCGCAGGCGGTCGTCGCCGCGCAGCAGGGTCAGCGCTTCGGACAGGCCCTGCGGCAGCTCGACCTTCATCTTGTACGCGCTGCCCTCGACCATGGACGTCGGCTCGGCGCTTTCCTGGATGCCGAGGTAGCCGCAGGCCAGCGTGACGGCCAGCGCGAGATACGGATTGGCGTCGGCGCCGATCACGCGGTTTTCCACGCGCCGGTCTTGCGAGCCGGAGACGGGCACGCGGAAACCCACGGTGCGGTTGTCCACGCCCCATTGCAGGTTGATGGGGGCGGCCGTGTGGCGCACGATGCGGCGATAGGAATTCACGTACGGCGCGACGATGGCCATCGCCGACGGCATGTATTTCTGCAGGCCGCCGATGTAGTGGCGGAACAGGTCGGACGGCGAGCCGTCCTCGTTGCTGAAGATGTTGCGGCCGGATTCCGCGTCCACGACGCTCTGGTGCACGTGCATCGCCGAGCCGGGCTCGCCAGCCATCGGCTTGGCCATGAAAGTGGCGTACATATCGTGTTTCAGCGCGGCCTCGCGCAAGGTGCGCTTGAAATAAAAGACCTTGTCGGCCAGGCCCAGCGGCTCGCCGTGCTGGAAGTTGATTTCCATCTGGCCGGCGCCGATCTCGTGGATCAGGGTGTCGACGTCGAGGCCCATCATGTCGCAGTAATCGTAGATGTCCTCGAACAGCGGATCGAACTCGTTGACGGCGTCGATGCTGTAGACCTGGCGGCTCGTCTCGGAACGTCCGCTGCGGCCGATCGGCGCGGCCAGCGGCAGGTCGGGGTCGATGTTCTTCGCCGTCAGGTAAAACTCGAGCTCGGGTGCGACGAGGGGGTTCCAGCCCTTTTGCGCATACAGTTTCAGCACGCGGCGCAGCACGCTGCGCGGGGCGAAATCGACCAGCTTGCCGTCGGAGAAATAGCAGTCGTGGATCACTTGCGCCGTCGGGTCGACGGCCCACGGCACCATCGTGATCGTGCCGGGATCGGCCTTCAGGATCATGTCGCGGTCGGTGGTGGAGATGGCGCGGTCGAACGCGTCGTCGTCCTGCGGCGAGTTGCCGGTGACGGTCATGCCCAGCACGATTTCCGGCAGGCGCATGCCGCGGTCTTCGGTAAATTTAACGCGCGGAAGGATTTTTCCACGCGCGACACCCGTCAGGTCGGGCACGAGACATTCGATTTCGGTGACTCGTTTGCCGTTGAGCCACTCGTCCATGTCGTTGTATGAAAAATTGTCGCGGATAGCCATGATGTTCCTCTGTCCGTTGAGTGAAGAATCGCGGCCGCGCGCAGGCGTCACGCGCGGGCCGCGTGCATGTGGAGCAGGGATCAGGGCAGCTATGGGATGGGCGTGACCGCCCATTGGACGTCGGGGGTCATGTCGGCTTCCTGGACGGTGACGGTTTCGTGGCCTGGTAGGCGCGGCAGGCGTTGCCGAATGCGCCGAACATTTTCATCGAATGGGGATTGTGGACGATGCGCCATTCCGGATGCCATTGCACGGCCAGCGTGAAGCCGGACGAGCCGGCCACCGAGAAGGCTTCCACGAGGCCATCCTCGGCCGTCGCTTCCACGACGAGGCCCGGCGCCAGTTCGTTCACGCCCTGGCCATGCAGGGAATTCACTGGGATTTCCGGCAAGCCGATGATCTGATGCAGCATGCCGCCTTCGACGAGCTGGATCTTGTGGGCATCGCCGTACTGCTCGTCCATGCCGAGCTCCGGGTTCTCGCGGTGGTCGAAATGGCCCGGCACCGCCTGCACGGCCTGGTGCAGGCTGCCGCCCAGCGCCACGTTCATTTCCTGGAAGCCGCGGCAAATCGCGATGATCGGGATGCCGCGTTTGACGGCCGCGCGGATCAGCGGCAGCGTGGTCTGATCGCGCGCCGGGTCTTGCGGCAGCGACGGATCGAGCACTTCTTGGGAATAATAGCTGGGGTGCACATTCGAGGCCGAGCCCGTCAACATGATCCCATCGCACAACGCCAGCATCGTCTCCAGGTCGAGCGCTTCCCCCAGCGACGGCACGATCAGCGGCGCGCAATCCGCGCCGAGGACGACGGCGTCGACGTACTTGTGCTGGGCCGCGTGATAAGGGTGTTCACCGAAATCGCGGGTGCAAGCGGGGACGAAAACGATCGGGCGCATGGTCTCTACCTTGTCGTGAGCGCACAGGAACCATCATACGTACAAACCGGTCCGAATGCGAGTGGCCGTTGGTTCCGGTCAAGGAAACCGCATTTCCAAGTCAATGCTTCCCTGGAATCTGCTAGTCGAGCGGGTTCGCGGTTGTAACCCGTAGCAAAAGCTTAACGTCAACTGAAAAACGATGCCAACACAAACGGGCCGCCCGCAAGCATCGTGCTATCGTGTTTCCGCGAACGACGACCGACGACGACCGACATCAGGAGGCACCATGCTGAAGCTCAACGATCCTTCCCTGCTGCGCCAGCAGGCATACATCGACGGTGCCTGGTGCGACGCCGACGCCGGCAAGACCGCCCCCGTGATCGACCCCGCCACCGGAGAAACGCTGGGCACCGTGCCGCATATGGGGGCCGCGGAGACCCGGCGCGCCATCGACGCGGCGAATGCCGCCTGGCCCGCCTGGCGCGCGAAGACGGCGCGCGAACGCGCCCTCATCCTGCGCAAATGGAACGACCTGATGCTGGCCAACGCCGACGACCTGGCCGCCATCATGACGGCCGAGCAGGGCAAGCCGCTGGCGGAATCGAAGGGCGAGATCGCGTACGCCGCCTCGTTCATCGAATGGTTCGGCGAGCAGGCCAAGCGCATCGAGGGCGACGTGCTGGAATCGCCCGCGCGCGACCGCCGCATCGTCGTCACGAAGGAACCGATCGGCGTCTGCGCCGCGATCACGCCGTGGAATTTCCCGGCCGCGATGATCACCCGCAAGGTCGGGCCGGCGCTGGCGGCAGGCTGCCCCATCGTGCTGAAACCGGCCGGGCTGACGCCGTATTCCGCCCTCGCGCTGGCCGTGCTCGCGGAACGGGCCGGCGTGCCGAAAGGCGTGTTTTCCATCGTGACCGGAGACTCGAAAGCGATCGGCGCGGAAATGTGCGCGAATCCCGTCGTGCGCAAGCTCAGCTTCACGGGTTCGACGGCCGTCGGCCGCCTGCTGATGGAACAGTGCGCGCCGACGATCAAGAAGCTGTCGCTGGAACTGGGCGGCAACGCCTCCTTCATCGTGTTCGACGACGCCGACCTCGACGCGGCCGTCGAAGGCGCGATGGCCTCGAAATACCGCAACATGGGGCAGACCTGCGTGTGCGCCAACCGCATCTACGTGCAGGACGGCGTCTACGACGCGTTCGCCGCCAAACTGACGGCCGCGGTGGCCAAGCTCAAGGTCGGCAACGGCATGGAGCCGGGCGTGAACCAGGGCCCGCTGATCGAAGAAAAAGCCGTCGAGAAAGTGGAGCACCACATCGCCGACGCGCTGGGCAAGGGCGCCCGCCTGCTGCTGGGCGGCAAACGCCATCCCCTGGGCCACACGTTCTTCGAACCGACGGTCCTCGCCGACGTCACGCCGCAGATGCTCATCTCGGACGAGGAAACCTTCGGCCCGGTGGCGCCGCTGTTCCGCTTCAAGACGGAGGACGACGTGATCGCCCTCGCCAACGCGACGGAATTCGGCCTGGCGTCGTATTTCTATGCACGCGACGTCGGCCGCGTGTGGCGGGTGGCCGAACGGATCGAATCCGGCATGGTGGGCGTGAATACGGGGCTGATCTCGAACGAGGTGGCGCCGTTCGGCGGCGTCAAGCAGTCGGGCCTGGGCCGCGAGGGGTCGAAGTACGGGATGGACGATTATCTCGTCATCAAGTACATCTGCCTCGGTGGACTGTGACCTCCGCGGCGATTGCTGAACCGACCACACTCGTTGTCAGTTTTCCACAAGTCAACATATTAATTGCCCTGTAGGATTAGTCCTACTAGAATCGATTGACTCGGCAATTTTTACGGCGGCGCCCCATCCCCGCGCATGCAACTTCTCGCCCTGCCGAGTCTCCCATGCATCGACATACCCTCAGGCTCACGCCCAGGCCCAATCACGCCCGCCGTCGAAGTGAGCACCCACATCAATGAAACTACGACAATCGATAAATCAATGAAGCTGAACAACCTCAAAATCGGCCAACGCCTGGCGCTGGGCTTCGGCACGATACTGGCCTTGCTGGTGCTCGTCACCGCTGCCGGGCTGAGCAACATGAATACCCTGAGCGACACGGTGGAAAATATCGTCGCCGGCAACAATGTGCGCCTGCGGGCGGCCAACGAGATGCGCGAAGCCCAGCGCCGCGTGTCGCTCGCGGTGCGCGACGTCATCCTGACGGACGAAGAAGACGAAATCAGGCGCTTTCTGCAGGAAATCGACGCGGCCGGGCAGGCCTACGACAGTGCCGACGCCACGTTGCAGAAGATGGCGAAGCTGCCGCAAACGCACGCCCTGCTGGCCAAGATCCACGACGCGCGCGCGATTGCCACGCCCCTGGTCGCCCAGGCCACCGAGCTGGGCAAGCAGAACAAGCAGGCGGAAGGCATCGCTTTCCTGAAAGCCAAGGTGAGGCCAGCCACGGCCGCCTGGCGCAGCGCGATCGTCGACATGATCGATGCGCAGAGCAAGCTCAACGCGGCCGACCAGGCCGCCAGCGAAGCCCAGTACGCGCAGGCGCGCCTGACGCTGTATGCCGTTGCCGCCGCCGCGCTCATGCTTGCCGTCGTGATCGCCTGGCTCATCACGCGCTCGATCACGGGCCCGATGCGCGAAGCCGTGCGCATCGCCGCGACCGTCGCGGCGGGCGACCTGACCAGCCGCATCGAGGTCACGTCCACCGACGAGACCGGGGAACTGCTGGCCGCGCTCAGGGACATGAACGCGTCCCTGCAGACCATCGTGGGCAAGGTGCGCAGCGGCACCGAAACGCTGGCCACGGCCGCGCAGCAGATCGCGAGCGGCAACCTGGACCTGTCAAGCCGCACCGAACAGCAGGCCGGCGCGCTGGAGGAAACCGCGTCGTCGATGGAAGAGCTGACCTCCACGGTCAAGCAGAACGCGGAGAATGCGCGCCAGGCCAACCAGCTCGCGCAATCGGCGTCCAACGTGGCCACGCGTGGCGGCGCGGTCGTGGACCGGGTGGTGGAAACGATGAGTGACATCAAGGCGTCGGCGAACAAGATCGTCGACATCATCGGCGTCATCGACGGTATTGCGTTCCAGACCAATATCCTGGCGCTGAACGCGGCGGTCGAAGCGGCGCGTGCCGGCGAGCAGGGCCGCGGTTTCGCGGTGGTGGCGTCGGAAGTGCGCAACCTGGCACAGCGTTCGGCCGGTGCGGCCAAGGAAATCAAGGCGCTGATCGACGACTCGGTCGAGAAAGTCGGCGAAGGCAGCGATCTGGTGCAGCAGGCGGGCACGACCATGCGCGACGTGGTCGCCAGCGTGCGCCGCGTGACGGACATCATGGCCGAGATCAGCACCGCCACCCACGAGCAGGAAGCGGGGATCGAACAGATCAATCAGGCCGTCGGCGAAATGGACGCCGTCACGCAGCAGAATGCCGCCCTCGTCGAGGAAGCGGCGGCGGCCGCGCAATCGCTGGAGGAACAATCGGGCGAACTGGAACACGTCGTCCGCGTGTTCCGCCTGGCGGGCGGTTCGGCACGCGCGGCAGCACCGGCGCGCCAGGCGGCCCGGCCGCACCTGGCCGCGGCGCCGCGCGTGCCGCGTTATGCGGCCGCCGCGGCGACGGCGGACTGGGATACGTTCTGAGTCAGCCGTCCACGCGTCCCGCGTCCGGGCGCGTGTCCTTGTACTCGTAATACTTGCGCGCGTCGCCCCGCACCTTGTCGGCGGGGTATTTGGCGCGGTTGAGCACCATCTTGTCCTGCACGGCGGCGAACAGGTCGACGTCCAGCTTGTCGGCCAGGCGCACGAGATACACGAGCACGTCGGCCATCTCGTGGCGCACCTCGGCGAGCTTGTCCGCGCCCAGTTCGTCGGCCCGGCCGTGCTGGAGCCACTGGAAGTGTTCCAGCAGCTCGGCCGCTTCCACCGTCAGCGCGGATGCCAGGTTCTTGGGCGTGTGAAACTGGTCCCAATCACGCTCTTCGACGAACTGGCGCACGATGGCGCGCAGCCGGTCGAGCTCGCCGCCGGGCTCCATCACTTGTTGCCGCCGACGAGGTAGCCCTGCAGGATCTTGTCCAGCTTGGGCTGGATCTCGTCGTAGCTGCTGACGGTCATGCCCAGGTCGCGCAGCAGGCCGTCGTGCACGCCGTAGACCCAGCTGTGGATCGTCAGGCTCTGGCCGCGTTCCCACGCGTCGCGCACGATGGTCGTCTGCGCCACGTTGATGACCTGTTCGGCCACGTTCAGTTCGACGAGACGGGCCATCGCGGCCGCGCCGGACACGTTGCCGAGGTATTTGCCGTGCTTGTCGCGCACGTCGCGCACGTGGCCGAGCCAGTTGTCGGCCAGGCCGACGCGCGTGTTGTTCAGCGCCGCACCCACGCCCGAGCAGGCGTAGTGGCCGCACAGGATAATGTGCTTGACCTTGAGCACGTCGACGGCGAACTGCAGCACGGTCAGGCAATTCAGGTCCGAATGGGAGACGACGTTGGCGATGTTGCGGTGGACGAACAGCTCGCCCGGCGCCATGCCGACGAGTTCATTGGCCGGCACGCGGCTGTCGGAGCAGCCGATCCACAGGTATTCGGGGGACTGCTGGGAGGCAAGATCCTGGAAGAAGTCGGGGTCTTCCTGGACCATCGAGGCCGCCCATTGGCGGTTGCGTTCGAAGAGGTCTGCGGCGGTGAGGCCGGTGGGGGTCTTTGCCATGACGTTTTACCTTGTTTTAAAACTTGTTTAATCGACCACATTCCGGTCAAAAAAAACCGCCGGGGCTCGCGCTCCCGGCGGTCCATCCGCTATCTTACTCGAAGAAGTCCTTGACCTTGTCCATCCAGCCCTTGCTCTGCGGGCTGTGCTTCGCGCCGCCCTCGTTCGTCAGACGGTCGAATTCGCGCAGCAAGTCCTTCTGCTTCTCGGTGAGCTTGACGGGCGTCTCGACCACGACGTGGCAGAACAGGTCGCCCGAATAGCCCGAGCGCACGCCCTTGATGCCCTTGCCCTTGAGGCGGAAGGTCTTGCCGGTCTGGGTGCCTTCGGGGATCGTGAACGAGACCTTGCCGCCCAGCGTCGGCACTTCGATCTCGCCGCCCAGCGCAGCCTTGGAGAACGAGATCGGCATTTCGCAATGCAGGTCGTCGCCTTCGCGCTGGAACACGGTGTGCGGCTTGATGTGGATCTCGACGTACAGGTCGCCCGGCGGCCCGCCGTTCGTGCCCGGCTCGCCGTTGCCGGTCGAGCGGATGCGCATGCCGCTGTCGATGCCGGCCGGGATCTTGACTTCCAGGGTCTTGTTGCGTTTGATGCGTCCGGCGCCGCCGCAGGCCGCGCACGGTTCCGGGATGATCTTGCCGCTGCCGTGACACTTCGGGCAGGTCTGCTGGATCGAGAAGAAACCCTGCTGCATGCGCACCTGGCCGTGGCCGTGGCAGGTCGAGCAGGTGACGGGCGACGTGCCCGGCTTGGCGCCGCTGCCGTGGCAGGTGTCGCACTTGTCCCAGCTCGGCACGCGGATCGTCGTGTCGAAACCGGCGGCTGCCTGTTCCAGCGAAATTTCCAGGTTGTAGCGCAGGTCGGCGCCGCGGTACACCTGCGGACCCGAGCTGCGGCCACGTCCGCCGCCGAAGATGTCGCCGAAGATGTCGCCGAACGCATCGCCGAAGCCGCCGGCCCCGAAGCCGCCGCCCATGCCGCCGTTCGGATCGACGCCAGCGTGACCGTAGCGGTCGTAAGCCTCGCGCTTTTCCGGATTGGTCAGCATCTCGTAGGCTTCCTTGACCTCCTTGAACTTCTCTTCCGCTTCCTTGTTGTCGGGGTTGCGGTCCGGATGGTACTTCATCGCAAGCTTGCGATAGGCCTTCTTGATCTCGTCTTCCGAAGCACTCTTCGCGACGCCGAGGATCTCGTAAAAATCACGCTTTGCCATTTGTCGGCACCTTGCTGTCTATCTACAAAAGAACTGTGGCGAACCGGGCGCACCCCGCGAACGCACAGCCAAAAGGATCGAGTATACAGTGAGCATCACGGGCTTGCGCGACTCGGCCATAAAAACAACGGCCAAGTCCGCCCCGCGGATTCTGGACACCACAAAAAAACCGAGCCGGGCACCATGAGGTCGCTTCGGCTCGGCGGGTTTGGCAGGTTGGACGCGTGGGCGGAGGGCCGCCCACCCTACCCTGTTACTTGGCGTCCTTGACTTCCTTGAAGTCGGCGTCGACGACATCGTCATCCTGCTTGGCCGACTCCGCACCCGGCTGCTGGGCGCCGGCCTGGGCGCCGGCAGCACCCTGCTGGGCTTGCATGTCGGCGTACATCTTCTCGCCCAGCTTCTGCGCGGCGGTCGACAGCGCGGCCACCTTGGCGTCGATCTCGGCCTTGTCGCCCGACTTGATCGAACCTTCCAGGTCGGTGATCGCGGCTTCGATCTTTTCCTTCTCGCCCGCGTCCAGCTTGTCGCCGTATTCCGTCAGCGACTTGCGGGTCGAGTGCACCAGCGCGTCGGCCTGGTTGCGCGATTCGGCCAGTTCCTTGACCTTCTTGTCCTCTTCCGCGTTCAGCTCGGCGTCCTTCACCATCTTCTGGATCTCGTCTTCCGACAGACCCGAGTTGGCCTTGATGGTGATCTTGTTCTCTTTACCGGTGGCCTTGTCCTTCGCGCCCACGTGCAGGATGCCGTTGGCGTCGATGTCGAAGGTCACTTCGATCTGCGGCGTGCCGCGCGGCGCCGGCGGGATGCCTTCCAGGTTGAATTCGCCCAGCGCCTTGTTGCCGGCGGCGATTTCGCGTTCGCCCTGGTACACCTTGATGGTCACGGCCGGCTGGTTGTCGTCGGCGGTCGAGAACACCTGCGAGAACTTGGTCGGGATCGTGGTGTTCTTCTGGATCATCTTGGTCATCACGCCGCCCAGGGTTTCGATGCCCAGCGACAGCGGGGTCACGTCCAGCAGCAGCAGGTCCTTGCGGTCGCCGGCCAGCACGGAGCCCTGGATGGCGGCGCCGACTGCGACGGCCTCGTCCGGGTTGACGTCCTTGCGCGGATCCTTGCCGAAGAACTCCTTCACTTTTTCCTGCACCTTCGGCATGCGGGTCATGCCGCCGACCAGGATGATGTCGTCGATGTCCGAGACCTTCACGCCGGCATCCTTGATGGCGATGCGGCACGGCTCGATGGTCTTGGCGATCAGTTCCTCGACGAGGGCTTCCAGCTTGGCGCGGGTGATCTTGAGGTTCAGGTGGACCGGCGCGCCGTTCGCCATGGCGATGTACGGCTCGTTGATCTCGGTCTGCTGCGACGACGACAGTTCGATCTTCGCGCGCTCGGCCGAGGCCTTGATGCGCTGCAGGGCGATCGGGTCCTTCGACAGGTCGAGGCCGTTGATCTTCTTGAATTCGTCGATGATGTAGTCGATGATGCGCTGGTCGAAGTCTTCGCCGCCCAGGAACGTGTCGCCGTTGGTCGACAGCACTTCGAACTGCTTCTCGCCTTCCACGTCGGCGATCTCGATGATCGACACGTCGAACGTGCCGCCGCCGAGGTCATACACGGCGATCTTGCGGTCGCCCTTGTCGGTCTTGTCCAGGCCGAATGCCAGCGCGGCCGCGGTCGGCTCGTTGATGATGCGCTTGACGTCCAGGCCCGCGATGCGGCCGGCGTCCTTGGTCGCCTGGCGCTGCGAGTCGTTGAAGTAGGCCGGCACGGTGATGACGGCTTCCGTCACTTCTTCGCCGAGGTAGTCTTCGGCGGTCTTCTTCATCTTGCGCAGCACTTCGGCCGAGATCTGCGGCGGCGCCAGTTTCTTGTCGCGCACGCTGACCCAGGCGTCGCCGTTGTCGGCCTTGACGATCGCGTACGGCATCAGGCCGATGTCCTTCTGGACTTCCTTCTCGTCGAATTTACGGCCGATCAGGCGCTTGACCGCGAACAGGGTGTTTTTCGGGTTGGTGACGGCCTGGCGTTTCGCCGGCGCGCCGACCAGGATCTCGCCATCTTCCTGATAAGCGATGATCGAAGGCGTAGTACGGGCGCCTTCCGCGTTTTCGATGACCTTGGGCTGACCATTTTCCATGATCGCCACGCAGGAGTTGGTGGTGCCCAGGTCGATACCGATGATTCTGCCCATAATATTTTCCTTTTTAGTACTAAGTTTTCAGATGTGTCGAATATTGGGAAATACTGGTTGCTTTCAAGAGCTTGTTCAGCCCCAGCGCAACATTATTTCGGTGCGGCGGCGGTCACGATGGCCGGACGCAGCAGGCGGTCGGCGATCATGTAACCCTTCTGCAGGACGGCGACCACGGTGTTCGCTTCCTGCTCGGACGGGACCACGGCCACGGCCTGGTGCTTGTTCGGGTCGAGCTTGTCGCCCGGCTGCGGCATCACTTCGACCAGACGGTTCTTCTCGAACGCGGCGGTGAGCTGCTTGAGGGTCATCTCGACGCCTTCCTTGATCGATTCGACCGTCGGCGCTTCGACTTTCAGGGCCATCTCGAGGCTGTCGCGCACAGGCACCATGGCCTCGGCGAAGCTTTCGATGGCGAATTTATGGGCCTTGCTCACATCTTCCTGGGCACGGCGGCGGATATTGTCCGCCTCGGCCTTGGCACGCATGAAGGCGTCGTGCATTTCGGCCAGCTTGGCTTCGGTGGCGCTCAGCTGTTCTTCGAGGCCGGGCTCCGTCGCCGGTGCGCCCTGGGCCGCTGCTGCTGCGGCGGCGGCCGCTGCGTCGGCTTCCGGCTGATTGCTCACCTCTTGGTTTTCTTGGTCTTGCATCGAAAAAACTCCTGGAATCAAGGACTTGGCTGATTGATTGGACGGTAATACCGCTTACACAGGCCCCCATATTGGGCAATCCCCACCATTTTCAAGGGGAGTTGCCGAACTAATATGCAGATGTGCGTAGTCTTTTGTTACAGGATTTACTTGCTCGTAGTCACCATCGACAGCCGGCCGTTCTACTATTGTTTCGTTAAGACATCCGTCCAAACGACCCGATGGGAACGAACATGAAACTGCATCTGATCAGCGGCGCCGTGCTCATCTACACCCTGCTCACGCTGGCTGCGATCTGCTTGTCGGAACTCGGGGCGGTGCCGCAAAACATGGCATTTTAACATCCCGCGGTAACCGGGCCGCATGCGTCTGGTGGGCACGGGGTGCCCACCCTACATATTGATCGTTCCGGCGACGTTGATTGATTACGCGCCCATTTTTGCGGCATGCTCGCGCGCGATCTCCGCATCGCGGCGGCGCGCCTCGCGCTCCGCGGGCGTGAGCATCGTCGGCCAGCCGATCAGGTGCTGTTCGGCGATCTCGGCCATGCCGACGATCCAGGCCGGATTATCGTTCAGGCAAGGGATGTAGTGGTAATCCTGGCCGCCGTTCGACTCGAAATCGTGGCGCACTTCCATATTGATTTCTTCCAGCGTCTCCAGGCAGTCGCTGGTAAAACCCGGGCACATGACGTCGATGCGCTTGACGCCCGCGCGCGCCAGCTGCTGCACGGTCGGCGCCGTGTACGGCTGCAGCCATTCGGTACGGCCGAAGCGCGATTGGAACGTCACCAGGTATTGATCGGGCGCCAGGCGCAGGCGCGCCGCCAGCAGGCGGGCCGTCCGGTGGCATTCGCAGTGGTACGGGTCGCCCAGCAGCAAGGTGCGCTTGGGCACGCCGTGGAAACTCATGACCAGTTTCTCGCCGCGGCCGTGCGCTTCCCAGTACGACTCCACGGACTCCGCCAGCGCCTCGATGTAACCGTCGTGGTCGTGATAATGCTTCACGAGACGCAGTTCCGGGATGTTGCGCACTTTCTTGAAATGGTCGAAGACGGCGTCCCAGATCGACGCGGTCGTCGTGCCGGAATACTGCGGATATGCGGGCAGCACGACGATCCGGTCGACGCCGCGCGCCTTGAGGTCGTCCAGCACGTCCGGCAGCGCGGGCGAGCCGTAGCGCATCGCCATCGTCACGGCCACGTCGTGGTGGCCGCGCTGCCCGAGCAGCGCCTGCAGCGCGGCCGCCTGCCGCTGCGTGTACACCATCAAGGGCGAGCCGTCGCGGCGCCAGATGCTCGCGTATTTTTTGGCCGACTGCCCCGAGCGGAACGGCAGGATCGCCAGGCGCAGGATGACGTTCCACACGGCGAGCGGGATTTCCACGACGCGCGGATCAAGCAGGAATTGCTTCAGGTAGCGCCGGACCGCCTGCTTCGTGGGCGCGTCGGGCGTGCCGAGGTTGACGAGGACGATGGCGCTCGTTGCGATGGTGCCGTGTTCGTGCGGCGGTTCCTGGTTGAAGGCCATGATTCAGGACGCCAGCAACTCGCGCGCATGCTTGCGCGTCGTCTCGGTGATCTCGATGCCGCCCAACATGCGCGCCACCTCCTCCACGCGGGCCTTGTTGTCGAGCACGTCGATGCGCGACACGGTCTTGCCGCCGTCCGTCGTGCCCTTGGCCACCTGGAAGTGCTGGTTCGCCTGGCTCGCCACCTGCGGCAAGTGCGTGACGCACAGCACCTGCCGGCCCTGCCCCAGGCGTTTCAGCAGGCGCCCGACGACTTCCGCCACGCCGCCGCCGATGCCCGTGTCGACCTCGTCGAAGATCAAGGTGGGCACCGTCGTCGCGTTGGACGTGATGACGGAGATCGCCAGCGAGATGCGCGCCAGTTCGCCGCCCGACGCGACCTTGGCCAGCGGCCGCGGCGCGACGCCGGCGTGGCCCGCGACGAGGAACTCGACCTGCTCGACGCCGTACACGGCCGGTTCGCACGGGTTCAGCGCGACGACGAAGCGGCCGCCGCTCATCGACAATTCCTGCATCGCTTCCGAGACCTGCGACGACAGGCGCTGGGCCGCCTGCGCGCGCGTCGCGGACAGTTTATTGGCCGCCGCCAGGTACACCGCCTTCGCCTGGTCTTCCTGGCGGCGCAGGCCTTCCACGTCGCTGGCGTCGGCCAGCTGCTGCAGCTTCGCCTTCAACGCGGCGTGTTCTTCCGGCAGCTCGTCCGGCGTGACGCGGAATTTGCGGGCCGTGCTGTGGATCGCGTCCATGCGCGCATCCACCTGGGACAAGCGCTCGGGATCGAGCTCGACCTTGTCGACATAGGTGTTCAGCGCGTACACGGCTTCCTGCAGCTGGATGCGCGCCGGCTCCAGGCAGTCGAGCACGGCCTGCAGGCCCGCGTCGACGCCGGCCAGCTTCGACAATTTCTGGTTCAGCGCCGACAGCTGCGACAGGATCGGCTGCTCCGATTCGGACAGCGCGTTCAAGGCTTCCTGCGCGCCTTCGATGAGGCTGGCGGCATGCGACAGGCGGCTGTGTTCGTTCGTGATCTCGGCCCACTCGCCCGGCTTCGCGGCCAGCTTGTCGAGCTCGCCGACCTGCCATTCGAGGCGCTCGCGTTCCAGCAGCACGTTCTTCGCGTTCGTCTCGAATTCCTCGCGCTGGCGCGCCAGCGCCTTCCACGCTTTATAGGCACGCGCGACTTCCTGCACCTGCGCGCTGGCGCCGGGGTCGCGCACGGCGACCTGGTTGTCCAGCAGGGCGCGCTGGGCGTCGAGCTTGAGCAGCGACTGGTGCGCGTGCTGGCCGTGGATGTCGACGAGCAGCTCGCCCAGTTCGCGCAACTGGCTCGCGGTGGCGGCGATGCCGTTGATGTAGGACTTGGAGCGGCCGGCGTTGTCGATCACGCGGCGCAGCAGCGCGCCGCCCTCGTCGCTGCCGAACTCGTTCTCGTCCAGCCAGCCGGCGGCTGCCGGCGTCAGGGCGAAGTCGGCGCTGATGTCGGCCTTGGCCGCGCCTTCGCGCACCATGCTCGCCTCACCGCGGCCGCCCAGCGCGAGCTGGAGCGCGTCGATCAGGATCGACTTGCCGGCGCCGGTCTCGCCGGTGAACACCGTGAAGCCGTTCGAGAACTCGAGCTCGATCGTGTCGACGATGACGAAGTCGCGGATGGTCAATGTGCGCAACATGAAGAAACTCATCTCCTGATGGATGCTGGAATTATTTGAGCTTGCCGTCACCGGACGGATATTCGTTCCAGTGCAGCTTCTCGCGCAGCGTATGGTAGTAGCTCCACCCTTCCGGATGCAGGAAGGTGACGGTGTCGGGCGAGCGCGAGATCATGATCTGGTCGCCGTGCTGCAGGCTCGTGAACGTTTGCATGTCGAAATTCACGCTGATGTCGCGGCCGTTGATGATCTCGACGACGATGTCGCTCGTGTTCGGCACGACGATCGGGCGGTTGGACAGCGCGTGCGGCGCGATCGGCACCAGCACGATGCCCGCCAGCGTGGGATGCAGCAACGGCCCGCCGGCCGACAGCGCGTACGCCGTGGAGCCGGTAGGCGTGGACACGATGAGGCCGTCCGAACGCTGGTTGTACATGAAGGTGCCGTCCACCGTGACCTTGAGCTCGGCCATGCCGGCGCCCGTGCCGCGCGCGACGACGACGTCGTTGACGGCGACGGAACAGTGGATCTCGACGCCTTCGCGCACGACGCGCGCCGCCAGCAGCGACCGTTCCTCGGCCTTGGCCTTGCCGCTGAGGATGTCGCCCAGCGCGGGCAGCATGCGGTCGATGGGGATGTCGGTCATGAAGCCCAGGCGGCCCTGGTTGATGCCGATGAGCGGCACGCGGTAGCGCGCCAGCCGGCGGGCGATGCCGAGCATCGTGCCGTCGCCGCCGACGACGATGGCCTTGTCGCAGTGCTCGCCGATGCCGTCGATCGTCATGGCCTCCACGCCGGCGACCTGCACGTGCGCCGCCGTCTCCTGCTCGAACACGACGCGGTAGCCGGCGCCCTGCAGGAAGTCGACGATGGCCCGTACCGGCTCGTCGATGCCGGCCGTGTTGTGCCGTACGACGAGCGCGATGGTTTGTTGCGGTTCAGGCGTCACGGACATACGACTCTCGGCAGCAGGGGTTAGGGAGACAGAAGATTAACCGATTCGCCCGGCTTCTGCACTATCGCAACTCAGCAAATACTGTACAAACGCACAGTATAGTTGGGCGGACGGACTTCCGGCAAGCAGACCAGTCGAGCTCGCTTCAATGGAGGATCCCGAAACCGAACGCGGCGCCGATCGCCAGGCCCATGCCGGTCACGTGCAGCGCCATCAGCACGAACCAGCGCACGCCGGTCGTCAGGCGCGAGCCGCCGTACACGCGCCGCATCGCGACCGGCGTGTAGAACACGAGCCACAGCCACAGCGCAAAGGACACGATGCCGAACAGATCCGGCACCACCATCAGGAGGGTCAGGGCGAGGAACGCGAACCCGTTCACGTGCAGGGCGAACAGCAGGTGTTCGCCGTAGCGCCGTCCCGATCCCAGGTACAGCACCTTCAGGTACAGCGCGAACAGCGGCATCATCAGGAACACGGCGTACGGCACGTAGCTGCCGAAGGCCGTTCGCATCACCTTGTCGCGCTCCTCGGGCGACATATTGGTGAACCGGTCCGCCTGCTCGCCCCAGTGCGCATTGACGTTGCCGATGCCCTTGCGCAGTTCCGCCGTGCCGGCGGCGATGTCGCCCGGCTCCACGTCGCGCGTCGTGCGGGCCTTCGTGTGGGCCTTCTCGACGGCGCCGGCCGGCGCCGTCGCGGCGGGCGGCGTGCGCGCCGCTTCGTCATCCGCCTGGATGTCGTCGTGGCCGGTCAATTTCACGACCGCGAAAAAAATCAGGCTGAACGTCAGGTACAGCCGCAACGGCTGGATGTAGCGCACGCGGCGGCCATTGATGTATTCCAAAGTCAGCTGCCCCGGCCGGAACAAAAGGAGCAGCAGCGACTTCCAAAGCTTGCCTTCCAGCGCGACGTAATGACCGATGAACTCGTGCAGGAATTCGCGCGCGCTGGGCGGATGCAACACGGTTTCCTGACCACATTCGTGGCAGAAGTTCCCGGAAACGGCGGCACCACAGTTCGGGCAATCGCTGGCGGTGCGATGAAGATGGAGATGGGCTGGCGTGGTCACGACGTTCCCGGCAGTTGTCATAGCAATCAGTATGTTAACCAGTTAATTTCAAAAAAGCATCTTCCAATTGCGCGACCGCCTTCGAGTCGAAGGATTAGGATTTAATCAATTGAATCGAAGGAGGTTGTCATGGTGCAGGAAGCAAAAGACCGTGTCGTGAATACCGACCGAAAAATCGAAGAACAGAGTTACAAGCGCGAACCGCACGAGCGCGACGAATCGCCGGACGGCCAGGACATCAAGCCGCGCGGCATCATCAAGCAGGCCGCGGAAGACTTGCAGCAAGGGCTCGTGGACACCGACGCGCGCGCGACCCCGGGCGCCAGCGAAGCCGTGACGCCGGCACCGGGCGCCACCGGCCAGGCCAAACCGCAGCCGGACCGCAACCGCGACATGCGCGACCACGATTCGACCATCCCCGACGGAGGGCGCAATCGATGACACCACGCGCCAAGCTTGCCTTCCTGTTCCTTCCCCTGCTGGCCGGCACCAGCGCCCTCGCCCTCGCCCAGCAATATCCCGCCGGCTGGGGTCCGAATCCGATCCTGCCGGCCCCCGAGCGATCGCTGATCCCGACCATCAACGTGGCCAAGGCCGACCCGTGGCCGAAGGGCACGCATCCGACGCCCGCGCCCGGCCTCGCCGCCACCGCGTATGCGAGCGGCCTCGACCATCCGCGCTGGCTGTACGTGCTGCCGAACGGCGACGTGCTCGTCGCCGAGAGCAACAAGCCCGGCAACGCGCCCAAGGAAGGCGGCATCCGCGCCAAGGTGCAGAAACTGGCGCAGAAGGAAGCCGGAGCGGGGGTCGCGTCGCCCGATAAAATCATCCTGCTGCGGGGCTTCAAGCCGGACGGCACGGCCGACACGAAGGTCACGTTCATGCAGGGGCTGACGTCGCCGTTCGGCATGGCCCTCGTCGGCAACGAGCTGTACGTCGCCAACGCCGACTCGCTGTGGAAATTCCCGTACAAGACGGGCGCGACGAGCATCACGGCCCAGGGCACCAAGGTGCTCGACCTGCCGTCCGGGATCAATCACCACTGGACGAAGAACGTCGTCGCTTCTCCCGACGGCAAGAAGCTGTACATCACGGTCGGTTCCAACAGCAACGTGGCCGAGAACGGCATGGACGCCGAGCAGGGCCGTGCCGCCATCTGGGAATACGACCTCGCCACCGGCAAGGCGCACATCTACGCGAGCGGCCTGCGCAATCCGAACGGGATGGATTTCCAGCCGCAGACGAAGGCCTTGTGGGTCGCCGTCAACGAGCGCGACGAACTGGGCAACGACCTCGTCCCGGACTACATGACGGCCGTGAAGGAAGGCGCGTTCTATGGCTGGCCGTACAGCTATTACGGGCAGCACGTCGACAGCCGCGTCAAGCCGCAGAATCCGGCACTCGTGGCCAAGGCGATCCCGCCCGACTATGCGCTGGGCGCGCACACGGCATCGCTGGGCCTGGCGTTCTATCGCGGCGACTTGATGCCCCAGTACAAGAACGGTGCGCTGATCGGCCAGCACGGGTCATGGAACCGCAAGCCGTATGCCGGCTACGAGCTCGTCTTCGTGCCGTTCACGAACGGCAAACCGAGCGGTCCGCCGCAGGTCGTCCTGACGGGCTTCCTCGGCAAGGATGGCCACGCTTACGGGCGCCCGGTCGGGGTCGCGGTCGACAAGACCGGCGCCATTCTGCTGGCGGATGACGTCGGCAACATCGTCTGGCGGATCACTCCGGCCGCCACCAACCAGGGAGCAGCTCAATGATCAAACGTAAGGGAAGCGCCGTCTGGAGCGGCGGCCTGAAGGACGGCAAAGGCACCGTGTCGACGCAAAGCGGCGTCCTCGACCAGTCGCAATACGGCTTCAACACCCGCTTCGAAAACGGGCCGGGCACGAATCCGGAAGAACTGCTGGCGGCCGCGCACGCCGGTTGCTTCACGATGGCACTGTCGGCCCAGCTGGGCGAAGCGGGCATGACGGCGCAGAAGCTGGAAACGACGGCCACCGTGTCGCTCGACAAGGTGGACGGCGGCTTCGCCATCCCGGCCGTGCACCTGGAGCTCGTCGCCACGATTCCCGGGGCGAGCGAAGCCGCGTTCCAGGAAGCGGCGCGCAAGGCCAAGGAAGGGTGTCCGGTGTCCAAGCTGTTCAATGCGAACATCACGTTGGATGCAAAACTCCAAGCCTGAACAGATATGACGGCAATGGTGGGCGGAGGCCGCCCACCCTACATTTATCGGCCGTAGGGTGGGCACCCCGTGCCCACCATCGCCTGCACGAATCCGCACGAGCGCATAAAATCCCCGCATTCCCCACGAACCACAAGGACCATAATGCGCATCCTGCACACCATGCTACGCGTCGGCGACCTGCAGCGCTCCATCGACTTCTACACCAAGGTGCTTGGCATGAAGCTGCTGCGCACGAGCGAGAATCCGGAATACAAATACACGCTCGCCTTCGTCGGCTACGGCAACAATCCGGACCACGCGGAACTCGAACTGACCTATAACTGGGGCGTCGACAAGTACGAGATGGGCTCGGCCTACGGCCACATCGCCATTTCGACCGAGGACATTCATCACACCTGCGAACAGGTCCGCGCGGCCGGCGGCAATATCACGCGCGAACCGGGCCCGGTCAAGGGCGGCACGACGGTGATCGCCTTCATCACCGATCCGGACGGCTACAAGGTCGAACTGATCGAGCGTGCCGACCACGCCGGCGGCGCCGGCCTCACTTCCTGACCTTCAGCAGCGCCAGCCCCGTGTTCGTGCGCACGACGATGTTGCCGTCATCGGCCACCGCGAGCGCACGCACGAGCACGAGGCCGGCCGGCGGCGCGTTGAGCCGGTCGTTCAGGTCGACGATGCCGTCCTTCCGCGTCCAGGAAATCGCGTGCTCGTCGGTCGCCGTCATGGCCGAGCCGACGACGAGGCCGTCCGCATTGATCGCATCCGCGATCGAGAAATTCCCGCCCGGGAGCGCGCCGATGCTCGTCATGGCCGTGCCGTCGTAGACGAAGCCGCGGCCGCTGCCGTCGGCCAGTGCGGAATTGCCGGCGACGAGGCCGGCACGATTGATCGCGACGGCTTCCGCGGTGGCGCCGCCCAAGGTGCCGATGTCGCGCATCATGCCCGCCTCGTAGACGAAGGCGCCGACGGGGCCGGCGCCGTTGCGGAACCAGCCGGCGATCTGTCCGGCGTCGTTGACGTCGACGGCGGCGGAATTGCCGTTCGGCGAGCCGAGGTCGCGCAGCGGGCCGCCGGTGCGGCTGTCGTACAGGAAGGCGTGGAACCAGGCATTGCCCGGCCCGTAGGCATAGCCGACGATCTGCCCGACCGTGTTGATGCCCAGTCCGAACGAATCGCCGCCGAACGAACCGAGGTCGCGCAACGTCTTGCCGTCGTACCAGAATGCGTGCGATTGGCCGTTCGTCGTGGACGCCCAGCCCGTGATCTTGCCGCAGTTGCTGATCACATAGCCTTCGGACGACGTGCCGCCGAGCGTGCCCAGGTCGTGCAGCGCGCCGTCGTAGAAGAAGGCGTGGGGCACGCCGCCCGTGGTGGCGGACCAGCCCGTTATATGGCCGCACGGATTCACCGCCTGGGCATCGGAAAAATCGCCGCCCAGCGTGCCCAGCGGAATCGACGTGTGGCCGTTGTAGAGGAACGCATGGGCGACGCCGTCCGCGCCGCGCGACGTGCCGGCGACGATGCCGCCGTTCGCGATGCCGTGGCGCGTGACCTCGCCGTAGACGATGCCCGGCAGGCCGATCGGCACGACGTCGTACGTTGGACCGGTGCCGACGGGCCCCGGACCGGGTCCCGGATTGCCGTGGTGATGGCCGCCGCCGCAGGCGGACAGCGTCAGGGTCAATGCGAGCGCGGCGGCGCGCACGGCCGTCGTTGCGGATGTGGAGGAGTGATCGAACGTGAACATGGCGACCTCGCTTTCGAAGGGTTCACGCCTGAGTGTAGGAGTGCGGGTCGCGTAAGTTCATGCAAAGAGGAGTTCGCTTGGGGCGCCTCAAGCGGGATTTCTGAAAGCAATGCGCCCAGGAATGAAAACGGCGCACGCGGCGCCGTTCCTTCTCTTACGGCTGCTGCAGCAGCGCATTGATCGGCTGCAGATCTTCCTCGCGCAGCGAACCGGCCGCGGCCTTCAGTTTCAGGCCGGCCAGGATCGTGTTGTAGCGCGCCTTCGCCAGGTCGGTGCGGGTCTGGTACAGCTGGCGCTGGGCATTCAGCACGTCGATGTTGATACGCACGCCGACCTGGTAGCCGAGCTTGTTCGATTCCAGCGCGGAATTGCTCGACACCTCGGCCGCTTCCAGCGCCTTCACCTGCGCGAGGCCGCTGTTCACGCCGAGGAAGGATTGGCGCGCCACCAGCGCGGCATTGCGGCGGTTCGCTTCCAGGTCGTTGCGGGCCTTGTCTTCCAGCGCGATCGATTCGCGCACCTTGCTCGTCACGGCAAAGCCGTTGAAGATCGGGATGCTGTACTGGATGCCGATCGAGTTGCTGTTGGTCTTGCCCGACATGCCGGCCAGCTGGCCGTTGACGTCGCGGTGCAGCGACGACGCGACGAGATCCAGCGTCGGGTAGTGGCCGGCGCGGTTCCTGGAGATGTCGCGCTTGGCCGATTCCAGCTGCAGCTGGGCCACGGCCACGGCATAGTTCTGGTTCTCGGCGGCGGACACCCACTGGTCGACGTTGATCGGTTGCGGCGCCGTCAGGTTCACGCCCGTGCGCAAGGTGGCCAGCGTGGACGGCGGCGTGCCGATGATGGCTTGCAGCGCCGTCTTCTTGGTCTCAAGATCGTTGACGGCGGCAATTTCCTGCGACACCACGAGGTCGTAGGCGGCCTGGGCTTCATGGGTGTCGGTGATGGTCTGCGTGCCGACCTCGAAGTTGCGCTTGGCGGAGGCCAGCTGCTCGGTCACGGCGACTTTTTGCGCGCGCGTGGATTCCAGCGTGTCCTGGGCGGCCAGCACGTCGAAATACGCCTGGGCCACGCGCGTGATCAGGTCCTGCTGGGCCTGGGCGAACTGGGCCTCGGAGATGGCTTGCTGCAGCTTGCTCTGCTGGTAGGTTTCCCAGCGGTCCCAGTGGAACAGCGGCTGCTGCAAGGTCACCTGGATCTGGTTGGTGCGCAGGTTGGTGCCGGGGCCCGGCACGCCATCCCACGACGAGGAGTCGTCGTTGCTCTTCATGACGCTGCCGGAGACGCCGACGGTCGGCAGCAAGTCGGAACGCCCCTGGGTGATACGTTCGCGACCCGCGGCGACGGCCGCGCGGGCGCTGGCATAGGTGGCGTCGTTCGCCAATGCCTGCTGGTACACCTGGATCAGATCGGCCGCCTGGGCGTTGAGCGAAAACGCGCTGGCCAACAGTACGGCGATGAGGGGCTTCTGCATTACTTTCTCCGTCGGAGTCATCAATAGTTAAGAACGCAGGCCGTCAATACTTCGGCATCGAAGGGTCGACCTGCACGGCCCAGGCGTGTATCCCGCCTGTAAGGTTGGTAATGTTGCTGAATCCATTGCGCTCCAGGAAGGCGGCCACCTGCATGCTGCGTGCGCCGTGATGGCACACGCAGACGATGTCGCGGTCGTCCTCCAGTTCGCTCACGCGGATCGGAATCAGGTTCATCGGAATCTGGGTCGAGCCCTCGATGTGGCAGGTCTCGAATTCCCAGTTTTCCCGGACGTCGAGCAGCAACGGCTTCGGACGCGACGGGTCGGCCAGCCAGGCGGCCAACTCGGGGGCGGTGATGTGCTGCATGGTCGCGCGTCTCCGTCGCTCAGAACTGGAAGTGCGACGGCACCGGGGCGCCGGTCAGGTAGCGCACATTGGTCTCGAACACCTTGATCGTGCTGTACGTGTTCTCGCCCGTGCGGGTGATGACCGACGCTTCCATCACCGGCGCCTGGCCGATGATGGCGGCGATGCGGCCGCCCACCTTCACCTGCTTCAGGAACGCTTCCGGCAGCACTTCCAGCGCGCCCGAGATCACGATCACGTCGTACGGCGCACCTTTTTCCCAGCCCTGCGCGCCATTGCCGACTTCCACGGTCACGTTGTGGATGCCGGCATTGGCCAGGTTCTTCTTCGCCAGTTCCGCCGTTTCGGGATTGATTTCCACGGTGGTCACCTTGGCGGCGCGGTGCGCCAGCAGGGCGGCCATATAGCCCGTGCCCGTGCCGATTTCCAGCACGGTTTCGTGTTTCTTCACACCGACTTCCTGCAGAATGCGCGCCTCGAACTTGGGCGCCAGCATGGCGGCGCCGCCCGGCAGCGGGATTTCGACGTCGGCGAACGCCAGGTTCTGGTAGGCGGCCGGCACGAACTGTTCGCGCTTGACGACGTGCAGCAGGTCGAGCACATCCTGGTCCAGCACGTTCCACGGACGGATCTGCTGTTCGATCATGTTGAAGCGGGCTTGTTCGATGTTCATCTTTGGACTCGGTGGAAAAATAAATAATCCGATATTTTATCGTTGAACGGCTTCAGCAAACATATCTTAGCGATATGAGGCTGTCCGCCAGGGAAAATTGCGACAGTCTGCAGTTTAACGGGCATGAAACCCGAAAAAACGCGTCTTGACGTACGAAAACGGTTCACGCGGGCGATGAACCGGCAGGCGGCAGCAGGCCATGCAGCGCCATGTCGAGGAAGGTGTCGAGGAAGGCCAGCGGCTCCAGTTCCCCGCGCGGACACGGGCCGACGGAATGCTTCCAGATGACCAGGGTGAGCATCGGGGCGACGAGCACCTGGGTCATCATGTTGACGTCGATGCGGCGGAACTCGCCCCGCGCGACGCCGCGCTCCAGCATCGACGACATGGCCTTCGTGCCGCGGTTGATGACCTCTTCCTGGTAGAAGCGGGCCAGTTCCGGGAAATTGTCGGCTTCGGCCATGACGAGCTTGATGATGCCGGAGGCCTTGGTCGCCCCCAGCCGCTGCCACCACGAGTGGATCAGGTGGCGCAGCAGGTCGGCGCTGTGGCCGTCGAACTCGGCGACGGACGCTTCCGTCTCGCCGATGACGGGCACGATATTGCTGCGCACGACGGCCTTGAACAGTTCTTCCTTGTTTTCGTAATACAGGTACAAGGTGCCCTTCGACACGCCGGCGCGGCGCGCGACGTCTTCCAGGCGTGTGGCGGCATAGCCACGCTCGACGAACAGGTCGATGGCCGCCTCGAGCAACTCCTGGGGCCGCGCATCCTTACGGCGCTCCCAGCGCGGCTTGGTGTCAAAAGGGCATGGCATGCTTCTGTCCGACAACTAACTGTTGAGTCAGCAATATAGACCCGGGGATAGGGCCAGTCAAGAACATGACCCTGTCGGTAGTATACTGGTACCTTGCCCGTTTCTGGTCTTTTCATGAGCGTTCCGTCTTCTCCCGTTTCCTGCCGGCCCGGCTGCGGCGCCTGCTGCATCGCACCCTCGATCACGTCGCCCATTCCCGGCATGCCTCTTGGCAAGCCGGCCGGCGTGCGCTGCATCCAGCTGGACGAGCACGACGGCTGCAAGATTTTCGGGCAGCCGGACCGGCCTCCGGTCTGCGGCAGCTTGATGCCGTCGCGCGAGATGTGCGGCGACACGCGCGAACAGGCGATGTTTTTTCTTTCCGAACTGGAGCGCTTAACGGCCTGACATTGTCCGCCGCAAAAACGTCTCCATGTAGACACGGTAACTCGACGGTGGCCCCCTTCCTCATGGTAAGCTTGCGGCCCGCGCAACACCTAGCGCGCACGCGTCCCCAACCCTACCGAACTCGTACACCAAATGGATATCATTCTCGCCCTGAAAGCGATCATCATGGGCCTCGTCGAGGGCTTCACCGAATTCCTGCCGATCTCGTCCACGGGACACTTGATCCTGGCCGGTAGCCTGATCAATTTCACGGGCGAAGTGGCGCAAGTGTTCGAGATCGCGATCCAGGCCGGCGCGATCTTCGCCGTGATGTGGGAATACCGCGCGCGCATCGGCGCCGCGCTGGGCGGCGTCACGTCCGATCCGCGCCAGCAAAAGCTCGTCATCAACCTGATCGTCGCCTTCATCCCGGCGGCCGTGCTGGGCGTCCTGTTCAGCAAGGCGATCAAGGCGCACCTGTTCGCGCCGGTGCCCGTGGCGGCCGCGTTCATCGTCGGCGCCTTCGTGATCCTGTGGGCGGAACGCCGCCACAAGGTGCTGCCGGGCGCGCACCGCATCCAGTCCGTGGACGACATGACGGTCGTCGACGCGTTCAAGGTCGGCTGCGCCCAATGCTTCGCGCTGATCCCGGGCACGAGCCGTTCGGGCGCGACGATCATCGGCGGCATGCTGTTCGGCCTGTCGCGCACGGCCGCCACCGAGTTCTCGTTCTTCCTCGCGATTCCGACCTTGCTGGCCGCGACCGTGTACTCGATCTTCAAGGCGCGCCACGACCTGCACGCGAGCGACGTCCCGCTGTTCCTGATCGGCGGCGTGGCGGCGTTCGTTTCCGCCTTCCTGTGCGTCCGTTGGCTGTTGCGCTTCATCAGCACGCACGACTTCACGGGCTTCGCCTGGTATCGTATCGTGTTCGGTGTGATCATCCTGGTCACCGCCCATTTCGGCTGGGTGGTCTGGGCCGAATAATTCGAGAGCAGCAGCATCATGACGAGCGACATCCAGCAACGCGCGCTGCAGATCCTGCAGACGGTATTCGGCTACCCCGCCTTCCGCGGACAGCAGGCCGAGATCGTCGAGCACGTGGCGGCCGGCGGCGATGCGCTCGTGCTGATGCCCACCGGCGGCGGCAAGTCGCTGTGCTACCAGATTCCCGCGCTGCTGCGCGACGGCGTCGGCGTCGTCGTGTCGCCGCTGATCGCGCTGATGCAGGACCAGGTCGACGCGCTGGCCGAAGTCGGCGTGCGCGCCGCGTTCCTGAACTCCACGCAGACGTTCGAAGAGACGCTGCGCATCGAGCGCATGGTGCGCACCGGGGAACTGGACCTCGTCTACGTGGCGCCGGAACGCCTGATGACGCCGCGCTGCCTGGAACTGTTCGAGTCCGCGCACATCTCGCTGTTCGCCATCGACGAAGCGCACTGCGTATCGCAATGGGGCCACGATTTCCGGCCCGAGTACATCCGCCTGTCGATCCTGCACGAGCGTTTCCCGCACGTGCCGCGCATCGCGCTGACGGCGACCGCCGACCAGCTCACGCGCGCCGAGATCGCCCAGCGCCTGCAGCTGGAAGAGGCGCGCCAGTTCGTGTCGTCGTTCGACCGGCCGAACATCCGCTATTCGATCGTCGAAAAGACGAACGGCCGCAAGCAGCTGCTCGACTTCATCTCGGCCGAGCACCCGGGCGACTCCGGCATCGTCTACTGCCTGTCGAGAAAAAAGGTCGAGGAAACGGCCGAATTCCTCAACGAGAACGGCATCCGCGCCCTGCCCTATCACGCGGGCATGGAGCACTCGCTGCGAGCCCACAACCAGTCGCGCTTCCTGCGTGAAGACAATATCGTGATGGTGGCGACCATCGCCTTCGGCATGGGCATCGACAAGCCGGACGTGCGCTTCGTCTGCCACCTCGACCTGCCGAAATCGCTGGAAGGCTATTACCAGGAAACAGGCCGCGCCGGCCGCGACGGCCTGCCGTCGAACGCCTGGATGGCCTATGGCTTGCAGGACGTCGTGCTGCAGCGCCGGATGATCGACGAATCCGAGGCGGACGAGAATTTCAAGCGCGTGCTGTCGTCCAAGCTCGACGCCATGCTGGGCCTGTGCGAAACGCTCAGTTGCAGGCGCATGCGCCTGCTCGAATACTTCGGCGAGCGCTCCGGCCCGTGCGGCAACTGCGACACCTGCCTGATCCCGCCGACGTCGTTCGACGCGACGGTGCCCGTGCAAAAGCTGCTGTCCGCGATCTACCGCGTCGACCAGCGCTTCGCGGCCGGCCACGTGATCGACGTGCTGCGCGGGGCGTCGTCCGAACGCATCGTCCAGTGGCACCACGACAAGCTGTCCGTGTTCGGCGTGGGCGCGGAGCGCAGCGAGCAGGAATGGCGCGCCATCGTGCGCCAGACGATCGCCCTGGGCCTCGTCACCGTCGACCACGACGCGTTCAGTTCACTCAAGCTGACGGAGGCGGCGCGCGCCGTGCTGAAAGGCGAGCAGAACGTGCAGATGCGCCAGTACCAGAAGCCGGTCAAGCCCAAGCGCACGTCGGCGCCGCGCGCGCGCTACGAAGAGATGGAATTGTCGAAGTCCGAACAGGCGATCTTCGACAAGCTGCGCTGGTGGCGCGTCGAAACGGCACGCGCGCACGGCGTGCCCGCGTACGTCGTGTTCCAGGATGCGACCCTGCGCGAGATCGCCAAGGTCAAGCCGACGTCGCTCGATCAACTGCGCGGCGTGTCCGGCGTGGGCGAGAAGAAGCTGACGTCGTACGGCGACGAGATCGTCGGCCTCATCAGCGAGATGGTGTGATTGTCGGGTAACCGCATTGGTGGGCGCGGGGCGCCCACCCTACGATGTTCGTATTGCCGTAGGGTGGGCACCCCGTGCCCACCAGATGCATGCGTTATTTTTTGGTGAACACCAGGTCCCACACGCCGTGACCCAGCTTGATGCCGCGGTTCTCGAACTTGGTCAGCGGCCGATACGACGGCTTCTCCGCATACCCTTCCGCCGTGTTCCGCAGCGCCGGCTCGTTGCCCAGCACTTCCAGCATCTGCACCGCGTAATCTTCCCAGTCCGTCGCGCAGTGGATGTAGCCGCCCTGCGCCAGCTTGCGGCACAGCAGCGCGACGAACGGCGGCTGGATCAGGCGGCGCTTGTTGTGGCGCGCCTTGTGCCACGGGTCCGGGAAGAAGATGTGCACGCCGGACAGCGAGCCGTCCGCCACCATATTGTTCAGCACCTCGACGGCGTCGTGCTGGATGATGCGCAGGTTCGGGATGTCCTGCTCGCCGGCCAGTTTCAGCAGGCTGCCCACGCCCGGGGTGTGCACCTCGACGCCGACGAAATCCTTGTCCGGCATCGCCTTGGCGATGTGCGCCGTCGTGTCGCCCATGCCAAAGCCGATCTCCAGGATCAGCGGCGCGGTGCGGCCGAACGGCGCGTGGAAATCGTATTGATCCTTGCGGTACTCGATCAGGTAACGCGGGCCGAACGCTTCCAGCGCACGCGCCTGGCCGGTCGACAGGCGGCCGGCGCGGGTGACGAAACTGCGGATGCGGCGTTCGGTCGGGTCGTACAGCATGGCGCGGCCCTGCTCGTTGGTTGGCGTATCGGAGGACATGGGGATGAAATGAAGAATGAGGAAAAAATCGGCCGCCATTATAACCCGGCGCTTGCGCGCGCCGATCTCGGACATAATGCATCCGTTGCCACCAGGAGCCGCCCATGCCCCAGCAGACCCACCCGATCGCCACCGAGGACAACGTCGCCGCCTACCGCCTGACCTCTTTCCACTACGGCGCGCCCGGCGCCGGCAAGAAGGTCTACATCCAGGCCTCGCTCCACGCGGACGAGGTGCCCGCGATGCTCGTCGCGCACGTCCTGCGCCGGGAACTCGACCGGCTGGACGCGGCCGGCAAGGTCCGCGGCGAGATCATCCTGGTGCCGGCGGCCAATCCGATCGGGCTGTCGCAGGTCATCCACGGCGCGCCGTTCGGGCGCTTCGACCTGGCCAGCGGCGTCAACTTCAACCGCGCGTACCGGCACGTGGCGGAGGCGCTGAAGGTGTCGCTGGAGGGCAAGCTGGGCTCGGACGCCGCCGCCAACGCGGCCCTCGTGCGCGAGCACGCGCGCCGCGACATCGCCACCTGGCTGCCTTCGAGCGCGACGGAGGAACTCAAGAAGACGCTGCTGGGCATGGCGATCGACGCCGACATCATGCTCGACCTCCATTGCGACAACGAGGCCGTGCTGCACATGTACACGGGCACGCCGCTGGCGGATCGCGTCAAGCCGCTGGCCGCGCTGATGGGCGCGCGCGCCGTGCTGCTGGCGACGGAATCCGGCGGCGAACCGTTCGACGAAGCCTGCAGCCGCGTGTGGTGGCAGCTGCGGGACCATTTCGGCGACCGCTACCCGATCCCGCTCGGCTGCGTCGGCGTGACGGTGGAACTGCGCGGCGAGAACGACGTGCGCTACGACCTCGCCGAACGGGATGCGCACGGCCTGCTGCAATTCCTGGCGCGCGAAGGCGTCGTCGACCTGCCGGTGGAGCCGCTGCCGGATGCGCTGTGCGAGCCGACGCCGCTGGAGGGCGTCGAGCCGCTGCACGCGCCGCATGCGGGCGTGCTCGTGTTCCTGAAACGGCTGGGCGAGCAGGTGCGGGCGGGCGACGCCGTCGCCGACATCGTCGACCCGGTCGGCGGCAGGACGACGACGTTGCGGCCCACGCAGTCCGGCATCCTGTTCGCCAGCACGGCGCACCGGCACCTGCTGCGCGGGATGCACGTCTGCAAAATCGCGGGGGCGGCGGCGTGGCGGACGGGGAATCTGCTGGGCGCGTGAGGCGGCGTCAAGCCGCCAGCGCTTCCTTGAACAGATAACGCTGCGCCAGCAACGGCGCGATCGACGCCGCCGGCTGCGGCCGCGCGACGAAATACCCCTGCACCTCGTTGCAGTTCAGCGCGCGCAGGATGCCCAGCTGCTCTTCGTTCTCGACGCCTTCCGCCACCACTTCCATCCCGAGCGCGTGCGCCATCGACACGATGGCCTGGAAGAACACGGTGCCTTCCTTCGAGCGTCCCAGTTCGGCCGTGAACGAGCGGTCGACCTTGAGCACGTCCATCTTCATGCGCTGCAGTTGCGACAGCGACGAGTAGCCCGTGCCGAAATCGTCGACGTGCAGCTTGACGCCCAGCGCGCGGATCGCGGCCAGTTCCGCCAGGATCTCGGCCTGGTCGCCCATCATCGCGGACTCCGTGATCTCGACTTCGAGCAGGCCGGCCGGCACGGCGTGGCGGGCCAGCGCCTCGGCCAGCTCGCGCTGCACGCCGCCGCGCAGGAACTGCTTGGGCGAGACGTTGATCGACACGGGCACCGGCACGGCGCCGTTGGCGCGCCAGGCGGCCAACTGGGCACAGGCCTGGTCGATCACGATGGCGCCGATCGGCACGATCAGGCCGCTCGACTCGGCCAGCGGGATGAATTCGTCCGGGCGGATCATGCCCATCTGCGGATGCTCCCAGCGCAGCAGCGCTTCCATGCTGAGCAACTCGCCCGTGCGGGTGTCCACGCGCGGCTGGTAATGCAGCACGAACTGGCGCTTGTCGATCGCTTCCAGCAGGCGCTGGCGCAGCTGGGTGCGGGTCTTGAGGATGTTCGACTGCGCGGCATCGAAGAAGCGGTACTGCCCCTTGCCTTCGGCCTTGCCGGCATACATGGCGATGTCGCCGTGGCGGATCAGCGTCACGGCGTCGAGGCCGTCGCGCGGGTACACGGCGATGCCGACCGAGGCGCCGATCATGTGCTGCTCGTCCGCGATCGGGAACGGCTTGCTGAAGGCCTCGACGATGCGCGTGGCGACGATGGCCACCTGCTGGTCGCTGTCGAAGGGGCTGAGCAGGACGACGAATTCGTCGCCGCCGAAGCGCGCCACGCTGTCGCCCGGGCGCAGCTGCGACATCAGGCGCTCGGCGGCCAGCTTGAGCAGGCGGTCGCCGACGGCGTGGCCGTGCGAATCGTTGACCTGCTTGAATTCGTCGAGATCGATGAACAGCAGCGCCGCGCCGTGGTTGCCCTCGTGCGCCTGGGCCAGCGCGGCCGGCACGAAGTTCAGGAACCAGTGGCGGTTCGGCAGGCCCGTGAGGCTGTCCTCGTTGGCCAGGCGCGCCAGCTGGGATTCGTGCTCCTTGCGCTCGCTGATGTCCTGCAGCGTGACGGCGAGGACGTCGCCCACGCGCACGATGCGCCGGTGGCCCCAGCGGATGTTCAGGCGATTATTCTCGGGCATGCGCCGGTCTTCCTGGTGGAAGCCGACGGCCAGCGCCGTGCGGTAGTTGGCGACCAGGTCGTCGAACGAGGTGCCCTGGTGGAGTTCGGAGATCAGGCTGCCGACGAGTTGCGTGCGCGTGGCGCCGTAGAAGTAGGCGCCGCGTTCGTTGCAGTCGACGATGCGAAAGTCGATGGCCTGGCCCTTGCGGTCGCGCACCGGCGCGATCATGTAAAAGCCGTCGTTGCCGCTCTCGGTGGCCGTGCGGTAGGCGCGCTGGATCTCGGCCCGCTCGTGCGCCCGCGCTCCCGCGCGCACGGACAGCACGCTCGCGCCCAGCGCCAGCAGCGACAGCACGGCGGTCGCCAGCACCGTGTGGTTGCGGCTGTCGGCCCAGTAGGCGTCGGCCGCTTCCAGCACGGCCGTATGCGACAGCGCGACGAGGGCCACGAGCGGATACGCGCTGGAACGGCGCCAGCCCAGCACGCGCGGCTCGCCGTCGGCAAATCCGCCCTGTCCCTGGACCAGCTGCACGCCGTGCGCCACCGGCCAGCGGTCGGCGTTCGCGGGCAGCAGCGACGCCGCGCCACCGGTGCGCACGACGCCATTGGCATCCTGCTCGACGCGCAGGGGGTGCTCGGTGCCGACGAGGGCCAGCAGGCTGCCCGGACCCAGCGTGGGCGAGCTGACGAACGACGTGAAATACGAGGCGTCGACGGCCATCAGCAGCACGCCGTCGAAGCCGTCGTCCGCGGTGTCGAGGCGGCGCGTGAACAGGATCGTGCCGCGCGCGTCGTCCAGTTCCGGCGGCGGCGCGCCGATGCGCAGCGCGGTCGAGATGGCGTCGCGGTGCTGGATGAAAAAGTTGGTCCCGGCCAGGTTCAGCCCGCGCTCGTGGATGCGGTTCGAGGAGCGGATCGCGCCGTCGGGACCGACGACGCTGACGTTGACGAAGGCGGCATCCGTGAACATGCCGTCGCGCCGCATGTTCTCGATCAGGCTGCTGTCGTGCGCATGCTCCCAGCTGTGCTTGAGCTGCATGGTGATCTGGTCGATCTGCGCGACCGAGCGCGTGAGGTACTGCTCGTAGGCCTCGGCATACGCGTCGGCCTCCTTGAAGGCCTGCTCCTCGGCGCGCCGGCGTTCGGCGCCCGCGTGCAGGATGGTGGCGGTCCAGAGGGCGGCACAGGCGAGCAGGGCCAGCGCGGGCCACAGCAGCGCGAGGAATCGGTGGGTGCGCGGGGAGGTGTGCGCACTGGACTTGGACATGCGTTTTCCGTCAGAAAAGCGCGAGCCGGGGGCGCACGCTCAGTTACTGTTCAGTAAAGCGCAGTGTAAGAAATGAAAGTTACCGGATGATGACAACGGGGCGGGGATATATGACGGGCATCCTCATTGTCCGGGCATGCCGCCGGCCAGCGCCTGCGCCAGCGCGTCCACGTCGGCGGGCTTCACGAAATGGTAATGAAACCCGGCGGCCTTCGAGGCGTCGCGGTCCTGCTGCTGGCCATACCCGGTGAGCGCGATGAACAGGGCGCCCGCCGCCTGCGGCAGGGCGCGGATCCGGCGCGCCAGTTCGTGGCCGTCCATGCCCGGCAGGCCGATGTCGAGGACGAACGCGTCGAACGCATGGTTGCCGGCGCAGGCCAGCGCCTGCAGCGGGTCGTATTCGACCGTCGTCTCGTGCCCCAGCACCTGGAGCAGCATCGCCACCGTCTGGGCGGCGTCGACGTTGTCGTCGACCACCAGCACGCGCCGCACGCGCGGCGCCCCTGCCGCATCGATGGCCCGGCCGGCCGCCGTGGACGCGGCATCCGCGCCGCGGCTGCCGTGCCGCACGACGGCGTTCCTGGGCGGCGCGGGCGGGAGCGCCGCGCCTTCCTGCAGTGCTTCGGAAATGTCGATCAACTCGTCCATATGCTCGTTCCGATTCTGGACATGGCTTTGCCAATGGTACGAAAATACGCCGCCCCGGCGCGCAACCTACGCACGACGCATGCACCTAGGATATCCCTCCAAGTGCTGCGCGGCAATACGCGCACGATTGAACGTTCAGCGCCGCGCCTCGGCCTGGGCCAGCACTTCGTTGACTTCGTTCAGGTCGGCCGGCTTGACGAGGTAATGGTCGAAGCCCGCCTGCTGGGCCTCTGCGCGATCCTGGCCCTGGCCGTAGCCGGTCAGGGCGACGAGCGTGGCGCCCGCGTTTTCCGGCTGGGCGCGCAGGCGCCGCGCCAGTTCGTAGCCATCCATGTCGGGCAGGCCGATGTCGAGCAGCAGGACGTCCGGGTGCTCGTCGCGGGCCCGCGCCAGCGCCCCGTGCGCATCGTATTCGACGCTCACCGCATGGCCCTGCACTTCGAGCAGCGCGGCCAGCATCTGGGCCGCGTCGGTATTGTCGTCGACGACGAGCACGCGCAGGTTGCCGTTGTCCTGGACGCCATCCGCTGCGCCGGTCGTGCCGGCGGCGCGCGGCCGGGCCTGGGCCGCGCACGGCAGGCAGATCGAGAACTCGCTGCCCCGCCCCAGGCCGTCGCTGTGGGCGTGCACGGTGCCGCCGTGCAGGGCGACGAGGCTTTTCACGAGCGCCAGCCCGATCCCGAGTCCGCCCTGGGACCGGTCCGGGGTGCGCTCGGCCTGGGTGAACAGGTCGAAGATGTACGGCAGGACATCCGGCGCGATGCCGACGCCGTCGTCGCGCACGGCCACCGTCACGCGGTCCCCCGCCACCGTCACGGCCAGCACGACGTGCCCGCCCGGCGCCGTGTACTTGGCGGCGTTGTTGAGGATGTTCGAGATGACCTGCACGAGGCGCGTGCGGTCGCCCGTCACGTGCGCCGGACGGCCGGACAGCTGCAGGGTCAGCGCATGGCGGCGCATGTCGATCAGCGGCCGCACCTGCTCGACGGCGGCGGCGACGATCACGTTCAGGTCCAGCGTTTCCTTGTCGAGGGTGACGAGGCCGCGCGTGACGCGCGAGACGTCCAGCAGGTCGTTGACGAGGTCCGTCATGTGCGCGGCCTGGCGCACGATGATCTCGCTGGCGCCCGCCACGCTCCTGGCGTCGAGCCGGCCGAGCTTGAGCAGCTGGGCCGCCGTCATGATCGGCGCCAGCGGGTTGCGCAGCTCGTGCGCCAGCATCGCCAGGAACTGGTCCTTCTGGCGGTTGGCGGCGCGCAGCTCGTCCTCGACGACCTTGCGGGCCGTGACGTCGCTGCCCTCCACGAAGATGCCGGTGACCTGGCCGGTCTCGTCGCGGATCGGCTGGTACACGAAGTCGATGTAGCGTTCCTCGAGCGGGCCGTCCGGCTCGCGCTGCAGGCGCACGGGCAGCGCGTTGCCGACGAACGGTTCGCCCGAGGCGTAGACGCGGTCGAGCAGTTCGAAGAAGCCCTGGCCGACGATTTCCGGCAGCGCCTCGCGCACGCACTTGCCGACGACCTGGCGGTGGCCGACCAGCTGCATGTACGACTGGTTCGTCAGCTCGAACACGTGCTCGGGGCCGCGCAGCACGGCCATGATCCCGGGCGCCTGCGCGAACAGGCCGCGCAGCCGCTCGTTTTCCTCGTTGCGGTATTTCTCGGCCAGCACCTGGTCGGTGACCTCGACGCAGGCGCAATACATGCCGGCGATCTCGCCGTTCTCGTCGCGCACGGGCGAGTACGTGAACGTGAACCACGTCGGCTCGTCGTAGCCGTGGCGGTTCATCACGAGGTACAGGCGGTCGGCAAAGGTCGCCTCGCCGCGCAGGGCGCGCTCGATCAGCGGGCCGACGTCGGGCCAGATCTCGGACCAGATGTCGTGGAAACGTCCGCCGAGCGCGGCCGGGTGCTTGTCGCCCAGCACCTCACTATAGGAATCGTTGTACAGAAACCCCAGTTCCGGCCCCCACGCCACGAACATCGGCAGCTTGGAGTTCAGGATCAGGCCGACGACCGTGCGCAACGCCTGCGGCCACGCGCGCGGATGCCCCAGCGGCGAGCGCGACCAGTCGTGCGCACGCATCATGGCACCCATGTCGCCGCCGCCGCTCAGGAACATGAGTTCGCGGGCAGGGTCGGCCGGGTCCGGCCGGGAGGAGTCTTCTTGCATAATCGACACTGGATGAAGCGACAACACCAGTGTGCCACAAGGGCCAGCCGCAGGCGCGCACGGCGGGGCTGGCGGGGCTGGCGGGGGATCGCGAGAATGGAGCGGGTGAAGGGAATCGAACCCTCGTCGTAAGCTTGGGAAGCTTCTGCTCTACCATTGAGCTACACCCGCGTTGCCCGCATTCTACGCGGGTTTTGCACGAATTGACAACGTCGCCGGTCGTCCTAGCGGGTCGACAGGCGGCGCCGGAAGTATTTTTGCGACGGCATGTCCACGGCATGGTGCAGCACCACGGACAGGATGAACACGGCCGCGAACGACAGCCACAGGTGCGCCTGGTTGATCGCGTGGGTATTCGAGATGAAGACGGCCTTGAGCAGGTCGTAGACGAGGTAATGCACCATGTACGTCGAATACGAGATTTCGCCGAGATAGACGAGCACGGGCGTCGACAGCGCGGCCGTGATCCACGACGACGTCACGCTCAGGTAGGCGATCAGGAAGGCGAACGTGATCGGAATCAACGCGTAATCCGGGGTCGACGTGCCCGCGTACAGGACGCACAGCGCGACGAAGGCCGCGAGTGCGGCGGTGGCATACCGCTGCAGGAAATCCCGGTGGTTGACGTACAGCGAACCGACGAAGACGCCCATCAGGAATTCGAACATGGTGCGCACGAGGGCCATATGGGGAATGTCGGCCCCGATCGAATGCAGCCCGCTCGTCGCATAGATCACGTACAGGATAGCGGCGGCCGCGGCGATGCAGGACAGGTGCATGGCAATACCGCCGCGCAGCTTGCGCAGGCTGTAGGCCATCAGCGGGAAGAACAGATAGACGAACCATTCCGAGCTGATCGACCAGGACGGCACATTCCACGTCAGGTCGCTGCCGAACCACATATGGACCAGGAACATGCTCTGGATGAACGCGCTCCAGGTATAGGTTTCCGGCGCGGCGTGGCTGCTCGACAGATACGTGAAGGCGCCGAACAGCGCCAGGTAGCCGCCCAGCATCACGAAATGCAGCGGATAGATGCGGGAAAACCGGTTCCAGTAAAACCTGCCCACGCTGTGCGGGAAATTCGTGCTCAGCGCCGCGTGATAGCTCAGGAAAATCACGAAGCCGCTCAGCAGGAAAAACAGGTCGACGGCCAGGTAGCCATGCGAAATGAATACCTTGACCGACTGCGGCACCGAATCGTTCATGAGGCCCAGCGAATGGTAGAACACCACCCACCAGGCACAGATTCCCCGCAACCCTGCAAGTTGGTTGAGCTTCACGGCAATGCACGTCCTTTTACTTTGAGTTGATCCCGCACCACGCGCGCCGCATACTGGTCGATCGCCACGGTCAGGCTGATCATGTAGAAAATGTACGGCTGGTAGGCGATGCCGACGAACGAGCCGCCGGCGAGAAATACCACGATCGACGTCAGCAAGGCGTTGGCCAGCGCGGCAATCCAGCCCATGCCGGGATCGTCTTTCCAGGTTTTCTTCAACCTGACCAATTTGAATATCGCCAGACCGACCATCAGGTAATAGATGGCGAAGCCGACGATGCCCTGCTCGCCCAGCACTTCGAAATAAATACTGTGGAAGGCCTTGCCGCCCACCTGTCCTTCGGGCAGGTACTCGGTTTCGCCCTCCGGCGTCACGCCCAGGATACGGTTGTGCAGATACGCATCGAAACCGCCGCCCAGCGGGTGCTTGCCGACAAAGCCGATCGTCCATTGCCACACCTTGATCCGGCCCATCGCGGACGAGTCGGCGTGATAGGTTTCGATCGTGGACATGCGGTTGCCCCAGCGCGTCTCGGACAAGTCGAGATTCATGATCACGACGGCGGCCAGCGCCAGACCCGCGATCCACCATAATTTTTTCTTCGACTGCAGCATCGACAGCAGGCACATCACGGCCGCGGCGATGATGCCCGTGCGCGCCGTCGTGCCGACCATGGCGGCCAGCGCCATGACGATGATGGCCAGGAACAGGCCGCGCGTCAGCAGGTTACGCGGAAATATCAGCGTATGCCGCATGAGGAACATGATCACCGGGATCAGCATCACGCAGACCACCGCCAGCGTGCTGCTTTCCGACAGGCCGGTATTCCCCGTGCCCATGACGGCCAGCGTGCCGTAGCCGCCGCCGCCGAGAATGGTCTTCACGCCGGCCGAGAACAGGATCGTACTGGCGGAAAACACGAAGATCAGGAGGAAGGCTTCGATCTGGATCCGCGAGCGGAAGATATACGGAATCACGATCGCGAACATCAGGACCTTGGACGCCCAGTCCCATTTCCCCCATGCCTGGTGCGGGAAATCCGACATGAACGTCGTCAGCGTCACCCAGATGGTGAGCATCGTGATCAAGACCAGGATCGGGTCGAATTTCGGCGGCGATTTCTTGTCCTTGGCCATGAACGTCATCAACGTGATCACCGCCGCGATGAACGACAGCGGCAGGTTATTGATGATCGAATAGGCGAGTTGCTGGGGCCGGACGACGTCCACCCAGACGAACCCCAACGCGGCGGCGAAGGCGGCCGAAAAACCCGAGAACATCAGGGCGGCAAAGACAGCCGACAAAAAAAGACTCTGCATACGTTTGATGCCTTGCGCAACAGCCAAGGCGGCGGCTGTTTATTTATCGACGAGTGTTCTTTTTCGGAGGCGGCGGCGCTTGCTGTTCGTCTTTTGAAAACCAGGGAAGCAGCTTGTCGAGTTTGATGGCGCGGATCACCGTATAAACGATGAGTGTGCTGAAAAGCAATATTGCTGCGTTGTCAATCATGCGTGACCTTTGGCGGGAGTGCTGCCTTGTACCGATGAGTTACCGGATGAACGGGCGCTAGAATAACATGCAACATACGGCCACACCGTTGCCTCAACGGACTTTGTATTATCAGCCAGTCTCTAAACCGAGCGCAACAATCTTTCCTGTCGCGTGCCGCCGCGCCAACACGCGACCGGCGAAGCGTATTGACGGCGCACAGGCTGATGCACGCTGCGCTTTAGACGTTTTCAGCATGAGCTTGTGCCGAAAAATTCGTTGGGCCGTCCGCGGACGAGCTCGTATATTGAAAATTCGTCCACAGCAAAGCGGAGGCATCGTGGCGCTCACGGAAACATTGCCCAATTCACGCGAGGAGAACGACTGATGGCCGACTTCGACATCGGCGCGATCGTGCACGACCTGTACGAAGCGCGCCAGCAATGGCGCCAGGCCCACCGTCCGGCCGGCGAAGTGCGCGGTATCGAGTTCCCGTCGCGCGACGCGCTGGCCACCATCGTCGGGCAGCTCAAGGGGCTGTTGTTTCCCCTGCGCCTGGGCCCGCCCGACCTGCGCCCGGAAAGCGAGGACTTCCACGTCGCGCACGCCCTCGACACCGCCCTGCACGCGCTGCTGCGCCAGGTCCGCATCGAATTGCGCTACAGCGCGGCGCTGCGCCACCTGGCCGATACGGACATCGAACCGCAGGCCCTGGATGCCACCCGCGCGTTCGGCGCCGCCCTGCCCGGCATCCGCATCCTGCTCGACAGCGACGTGATCGCCGCCTACCAGGGCGACCCGGCCGCGCGCAGCGTCGACGAAGTGCTGCTGTGCTATCCGGGCATCCACGCGATGATCCACCACCGCCTCGCGCACTGCCTGTACGGGCTCGGGCTGCCGCTGCTGGCGCGCATCATCGCCGAGCAGGCCCACGCGGACACGGGCATCGACATCCACCCGGGCGCCACGATCGGCCCCGGCTTCTTCATCGACCACGGCACGGGCGTCGTGATCGGGGAAACGGCCGTCATCGGCCAGCGCGTGCGGCTGTACCAGGCCGTCACCCTGGGCGCCAAGCGCTTTCCGGCGACTGCCGACGGCACGCTGCAGAAAGGCTTGCCGCGCCATCCCATCGTCGAGGACGACGTCGTCATCTATGCCGGCGCCACCCTGCTGGGCCGCATCACGATTGGCAAGGGCGCCGTGATCGGCGGCAATGTCTGGCTGACGCACAACGTGCCGCCCGGCGCCCGCGTGGCCCAGGCCGCCTCGCGCGAGGACGACCAGGGGGTGCCGGGCGAGCCGGCGTAACGCCGATCTACCTGGGACTCTCGACCGCGTAGCCCCTGGACTGCAGCGCGGACAGGTAGCTCGCCGGCCCGAGGATGTCCTGGATTTCCAGGACGGCGAACGTGGACGCGTTGTCGGCCAGCGCTTTTTCCGCCGTCCTGAGCCAGGCGAGGCGCAGGCGCTCGCGCGTCTGCCGCAGGGCCGCGGCATCCTTCGCGATCGAGCTGTTCAGCACGGCGTCCAGGCAGGCGTCGCGGCGCTCGGCGAAATTCATGCCGCGGATTTGCGCGATGTCGCCATTGGCCCACGCGTTCGCGCGCACGCGCATCGTTTCGAGGTCGACGTCCAGGCTGTCGAGCGTCCTGGTGAAACAAACGAGGTCGTCGACTTGCGAATTCTTGAAGTCGCGCACGAGCTTGCGGGGATCGTCCAGCATCACGTCGTAGCCGGAATCGCTCAATTTGACCTTGTTCTTCTTCGCGATGTCCTCGATCGTGTCCATCACGTCGCCGCCGTAGGACAGGCCGCTCTTCTTGAGACCCGCGAGCAGCAATTCTTCGCCGGCAAAAACGGGGCGGTAGTGCTCGACGCCGTCGTCGTCGCCGATGTATTTCGCCTTCAGCACCGTCCAACGCGCATAGACGTCGGACGGCACGACGTCGCGCAACACGGCGTCGTCCGGGTTCCGTTTGATGCCGATCAGGCTGGGCAACGCGGTCAGCCCGCGGAAGAACCCGATGTGGGCTTTCGCGACCGGCGGCGTCAAGACTTCCTGCGACTTGGCCACGAGACGTTCGACGCGCGACGCATCCCATTGCATTTTCAGCGGCAGCGGCGCGTACGTCCCGAACACCCACATCACGTGACCGCCCTTCGACACTTTCCAGACGCCGGGGCCGGGACGGCGGCCTTCGACGACGACCGTGGCCGGGACGGCGTCCGGCGCGACGGCCGCGTCCGCCTGGACCGGCTGCGCGGCCGGGTCCACGCTTTGGGCCGACGCCGGCAGCGCCAACAAGCCCAGCCAGAGCGCATATCGCCCGGTTCTTTTCCTCATGGGGTACACCTTATTTCGGACTCTCGACCGTATAACCGTCCGCCTGAAGGTCGGCCAGGAAATTCGTCGGGCCGACGAGATCCTTCATCGACAGGAGGGCAAACGTCGACGTGTTGTCGGCCAGTGATTTCTTGGCCATCTTCACCCAGTTCGCACGGACGCGTTCGGGAAGATGATCGAACGCCTGGGAACGCTTGGCGAACGGGCTGTTGAAAATGGCATCATTGCACGCCTTCTCCCGCTCGGCAAAGTCGAGGCGCGAAATCTCGGCGATATCGCCGTTGGCCCAGGCGTTGGCACGCACGCGCATCGCGTCGATATCGCCCTCCAGCCGCTCCAGCGTCTTGGTGAAGCAGGCGACGTCTTCCACCTGCGACTTCTTGAATTCCTTCATCAAGCCACGCGGATCGTCGACGTCGATGCTGAGCGTCGTCGACGTGATCTTGACCTTGTTATGCTTGGCCGTCTTTTCGATCTGCTCTTCCACGCCGGTGTTTTGCGTCAACCCGTTTTTCCCGATGCCTGCGCTCAGCAGCGTGTCGGCCACGAAGATGGGGCGGCGCCGCTCGATGCCGTCGTTCTCGCCGATATACTTGCCCTTCAATACCTGCCAACGCGCATACACGTCCGCCGGGAGCACGTCCCGCAACGTGGCGCCGTCCGGATTCTTGTCGATGCCGATCGCAGTCGGCAGCAAGGTCAGGCCCCGGAAGAATCCGACGTCCACGCGGGCACCCGGTCGTGTCAACACTTCCTGCGACTTGGCCACGAGACGTTCGACCCGCGCCGAATCCCATTCCATCTTCTGCGGCAGCGGGGAATACAGGCCGAACACCCACATCACGTGATCGCCCTTCGACACTTTCCAGACGCCGGGGCCGGGACGGCGGCCTTCGACGACGACGGTGGCGGGTACGGCATCCGGCTCGGCCTCGGCGGCAGGAACGGCCTCGGCGGCAGGCTGGACCGTGGTCTGGGCCAGCGCAGGCAGGGTCAGGAAACTGAGGTACAGCGAGCATGTCAGTCGTTTGCTCATCGGGCATCCCATCGTTGTTGTGTGCGCAAAAGCTTAGCGCCACGGATGAGCTTAGCCTATCGGGGCAACGAAGTGTTACATTTTTGACATGCATATGTTGCAGAGGCAACTTTTTGGATCACGCGTCGTCCGGCGTCTCGACCGGCCGCTCCAGGAGGTCGTGCGCCAGCTTGAGCCCCTCGACCATCGTGTCGAACGCCGCGCGCTTCGCCTCCTCGCCGGGCACGCGCAGCACGTACGACGGGTGATAGGTGGTGACGACCCACCGGCCTTCGTGGCGCAGCGGTTTGCCGAGCGAATTCTTGAGCGTCACGTTGGCCGTGCGCAGCACGGATTTCAACGCGGTGGCGCCGAGGGCGACGATGACGGTCGGCTTGACGCTCGCCAGTTCCTTGTCCAGCCAATAGTGGCAAGCCTCGATCTCACGCTGGGCCGGCGTCTTGTGCAGGCGGCGCTTGCCGCGCGGCTCCCACTTGAAATGCTTGACGGCGTTGGTGACGTAGATCGCGTCGCGGTCGACACCGGCCGCCTCGCACACGCGGTCCAGCAGCTTGCCGGCCGGGCCGACGAAGGGTTGTCCGGCCAGGTCTTCCTGGTCGCCCGGCTGCTCGCCGACGAACATGATCTTCGCACGCTTGGGACCTGCGCCGCCGACGGCCTGGGTGGCGAACTGCCACAGCTCGCAGCGTCGGCATTCGTCCAGCTTCGACGGCTGCTGGCGTTCGGGCTGGGCGTCCTCGGGGGCGATCGGGATCGTCGTGCCCTTGCGCTGGCCCACGGCCTCGTACTGGCCCACCTTGCGCGCGCCCAGCGCCGCTTCGCTCACCATGTGCGGCACGATCCTGGCCTCCGGCAGATTGTTCCAGCGATCCGACCGGATGTGCTGGTGCATCGCGTTCGTGTTCAGGCGCGCGGGATTGAACACGCTGCGGTAGTAGGTCAGCCACAGGGCTTCCCCCGCATCTTCGAGGTCGGCCGCGTCGCGCACGAGCGGACCCGTGTTGTGCAGCGTGTGGCCGTCCCACAGGACGCTCGCCTCGGGCGTGGCGATCATCCAGCTGACCTTGCCCATGCGGGCCACGAAATGGTCGGCCACCTGGGGCAGCACGTCGTGACGCGGCTCGTACCAGGCGACGAAGCGCGGCGGGCCGGCTTCCTCCGGCCGTTCGCGGAAGCGGATGTAGGCATGCATATCGTGTTCCTCGCGGTGCACCGCCTTCACCATCGCGTGCAGGCGCGCGCCGTCCTCGTCGGCCGGCGACTGCACGTCGTGCTCGCCCTGCTGCCAGCGCCAGATCACGCGGTACAGGAAGGCCCAGCGGTCCGGCACGCGGCAGCACGCGGCCGCCTGCAGCATGTCCATCAGCGAACGCGGGATGTGCGGCGCAGGGCGCAGTGGCTCGTCCGGCGGCTCGGCCGGCGGTGTGACAGGATTATGCGAGGCCTCGGCCGTTGGCGGCGCACCCGAGAACAGGTCGCCCGCCAGCAGGTCGTCCATGTGCGGCGCGCCCCACGTCACCTGCTCCGGCGGGATGCCGTGCACGAGCAGTTCGCGCGCCGCCTCGCGCCATGCGGCGAACGTGTCGACGACGACCGGTTGTCCGGCCCGCACCAGCGCGTCGGCGGCGCATGTGGAAACCGGGGCCGGCATCACGCCGCCCGCAGCTCCGGCCACAGATGCATCTGCTGCGGGGCGTCGGCCAGGTTACGCCGCAGCAGGTCGGACGACGCGGCGCCCTGCGCCGGCTTGTAGTCCGCCGTGATCACGAAGGGCGCCAGTTTTTTCAGGCTGCAGCGCAGGCGCGACAGGTCTTCCCAGCGGATGCGCCGCAGCCGCCGCAAGTCGATCAGGCGCTGCGCCGTGCGCAGGCCGATGCCCGGCACGCGCGCGATCATGCTTTCGTCCGCGCGGTTCAGGTCGAGCGGGAAGTGGGCGCGATGCGCGAGCGCCCACCCCAGCTTGGGGTCGACGTCCAACGCGAGATTGCCGGCCGCGGGCATCAGCTCCTGCGCCGTGAACCCGTAGCCGCGCAGCAGGAAATCGGCCTGGTACAGCCGGTGCTCGCGCAGCAGCGGCGGCGGCGCGGACGGCACGCTGGACGGGCTGTGCGGGATCGGACTGAAGGCCGAGTAGTACACGCGTTTCAGCTTGTAGCTGCCGTACAGCGTCTGCGCGGTGTTCAGGATGGTCCGGTCGTCGCTGGCGTCCGCGCCGACGATCATCTGCGTGCTCTGCCCCGCCGGCGCGAACACGGGGGCCTTGGGGTGATCGTCCGTTTCGTCGAGCTTCGTGCGGATGGCGCCCATCGCCAGCTTGATCGTGTGCACGTTCTTTTCCGGCGCGAGCTTCGTCACGCTGTCCTGCGTGGGCAGCTCGATGTTCACGGACAGCCGGTCGGCATAGCGGCCCGCGAGTTCGATGAGGCGCGGGTCGGCGTCCGGGATCGTTTTCAAATGGATGTAGCCGCGGAACCGGTGTTGTTCGCGCAGGCGGCGCGCGACCTCGACCAGTTGCTCCATCGTGTAATCGCTCGACTGGATGATGCCCGAGCTGAGGAACAGGCCGTCGATGTAATTGCGCAGGTAAAAGTCGCGCGTGAGCTTGACGACCTCGTCGACGGAAAAGCGGGCGCGCGGCACGTTCGATGTGCGCCGGTTCACGCAGTATTGGCAGTCGTAGACGCAGAAGTTCGTCAGCAGGATCTTGAGCAGCGACACGCAGCGCCCATCCGGCGTATAGCTGTGGCAGATGCCCATGCCATTGGTGGCGCCGAGGCCGTCCTTGTCGACGGAGTCGCGCCTGGGCGCGCCGCTGCTGGCGCAGGAGGCGTCGTACTTGGCCGCGTCGGCCAGGATCTCGAGCTTGTCTTTGAGTTCCATTGCGGAATAAATACTGTATATATAAACAGTATATCGCGAATATCCTCCGCCGTGCCGTGCGCGAACGCACCATTTGTGGCCTGTCGCACGGCTGTTATTTCACAATGTTAATATCGCAGAATCGCCACGCGCCCGCCGGGAACCACCATGTCCGTACAGTTTCGCAACAACGTCCACGTGACCGGCTCGGGGCCGGCGACCATGGTGTTCGTGCACGGTTTCGGTTGCGACCAGACCATGTGGCGGCACCTGGCGCCGGCGTTCGCCGGCCGCTATCGCGTCGTGCTGTACGACCTGACGGGCAGCGGCCGCTCCGACTGGTCCGCCTACGACCGCACGAAGTACGCCAGCCTGCACGGCCACGTCACGGATCTGCTGGAGGTGCTCGACGCCTGCGCGGCCGGGCCGACGGTCGTCGTCGGGCACTCGGTCGGCGCGTCGATCGGCCTGCTGGCGGCGGTCGCGGCGCCGCGGCGCTTCGTGGCCCAGGTGCTGGTCGGCCCGTCGCCCTGCTACGTCAACGACGGCGACTACGTCGGCGGCTTCAACCCGGAAGACATCGCCGGGCTGCTGGACGCGATGGAGGCCAATTTTCTCGAGTGGTCGCGCAAGATGGCGCCGGCGATCATGGGTGCGCCCAACCAGCCTGACCTCGGCGCGGAACTGACGCGCAGCTTCTGCCGCAACGACCCGGCCATCGCCAAGCATTTCGCGCGCGTGACCTTCCAGGCCGACATCCGCGCCGACGTGGCCCGCTGCACCGTCCCCGCCCTGATCCTGCAATGCAGCGACGACCTGATCGTGCCGCGCGAAGTGGGCGAGTGGCTGCACCGCCACCTGGCGCACAGCACGCTGTGCGTGATCGACAACGTGGGGCACTGCCCGCACGTGAGCGCGCCGACGGCGAGTTCGGATGCGATCGAGACCTTTCTCGCGCGGGCGTTGCGGTAACGTTTTACGCCACGCCGATGTAGCCGTTGGCCTGCGCCAGCAGCGCCGGTTCCATGCGCGCCGCCACGCGGTGGATGTAGTTGGCGGCAGGTGGCACGCCGGCCGCGCCGGCGCGGTGCAGCCATGCGTAGGCTTCCACCAGGTCGGTCGGCACGCCCTGCCCCGCCGCGTACATCACGCCGAGGTTGAACTGGGCGCGCGCGTGGCCCTGGCGCGCGGCGCACAGGTACCAGAAATGGGCGGCCTCGTAATCGCGCTCGGCGCCGTGGCCGCTGTCGTGGCGCAGGCCCAGCGCGAACTGCGCGAGCGCGTGGCCCTGCTCGGCCGCCTTGCGATACCACAGCGTGGCCTGGCGCGGATCGACCATGCCCGTGTCGTCGCGGTCGAGCAGCATGCCCAGCGCGTACTGCGCCGGCGCGTAATCCTGGTCGGCGGCCTTGCGATACCAGTACGCGGCTTCGCGCTCGTCCTGCGTCACGCCGTTGCCGCTCTCGTAGCGCAGCGCGAGGTCGAACTGGGCGCGCAGATGCCCCTGTTCCGCGGCCTTGCGATACCAGTCCAGCGCCAGCGCGGGATCCTGCGGCACGCCGTGACCGGCGTCGTACAGCTGGCCGAGGTGGTACTGCGCGCTCGCGAAGCCCTGGTCCGCCGCCAGGGCGTACCAGTGCGCGGCCTGCGCGACGTCCCGCTCGACACCCTGGCCATGTTCATACCGAAGGCCGAGGTTGTCCTGCGCGCCCGCGTGGCCCTGCTCGGCCGCGCGCCGGAACCACGCGAGCGCCAGTTGTGGATCGGGCGCGACTTTGTCGCCGGCATCGTAGATCAGCGCGAGATTGAATTGCGAGCTGGCGTGGCCCTGCTCGCCCGCGCGGCCGTACCACAGGATCGCCTTCTCGCTGTCCCGCGGCAGGTCCTGGCCCTTGTCGTAGCGGAGGCCGAGGTTGAACTGGGCCGGCGCATAGCCCTGCTCGGCGGCCTTGCGGAACCAGTGGATGGCCTGCTGCACGTCGCGTTCGACGCCCTGGCCACTGTCGTAACGCAGCGCGAGATTGAACTGCGAGCGCGCGTAATTCTGTTCGGCCGCACGGCGATACCAGTCGACGGCCAGCGCGATGTCCTGGACGACGCCCTTGCCGCCTTCGTACATCATGCCGAGATTGTGCTGCGCGCCCGGGTCGCCCTGGGCGGCGGCCTTGCCGAACCAGTGCAGCGCCTCGTGCACGTCGGCCGGGGTGCCCTGTCCCTTCGCGTACAGCCACCCCAGGTTGTACTGGGCCTGCACATAGCCCTGCTCCGCGGCCTGCCGATACCAATACAAGGCCTGGCCCGGGTCCTGCGCCACGCCCTGGCCCTTCTGGTACATCACGCCGAGGTTGTACTGCGCCTGTTCGAGGCCGCTGCTGGCGGCCATGCGATACCACGCCACCGCCAATTCGTCGTTGCGCGGCACGCCCTGGCCGTTCACGTACATGAAACCGAGGCTGTGCTGGGCCGTGGCGACGCCGCGCTCGGCCAGCGCTTTTACGCGCAAAAACTCCGCCGTGTGGCGGGACTCAAGCTCGCTCGGGGAAGCCTGGCCGGGCATGGCGCATCAGGCCTGGAAGGCGAGCACGTTCGACGCGCCCGCCGGCAGCCCCTGCGTGCGCAGCACGTCGATGAAGCGCGGCAGCGGCATCGGACGGTGGTACAGATAGCCCTGCATCGTCAAGCAGCCGTTCGAGCGCAGGTAGCGCGCCTGCGACTCGGTCTCCACGCCTTCCGCGATCAGGTTCAGGCCCAGGCCGCGCGCGATCGAGATGATGGCCAGGACGACCGGATAGTGCCCGTGCTCGTCGTGGATCTCCTTGACGAACGACTGGTCGATCTTGATCGTGTGGACCGGGAAGCGGTGCAGATAGGCCAGCGACGAATAGCCGGTGCCGAAGTCGTCGATCGCGACCGAGACCCCCAGCTGCCCCAGCTTGTTCAGCTGCTCGATCGCGTGCTGCGGATTGCGGATGCAGATGTTCTCGGTGATTTCGACTTCGATCTGGCTCGGCGCGATCCCGTAGCGCAGCAGCGCGTTGCGCATCTTTTCGTAGAAATCGCCGCGGTCGAGGTATTGCGGCGACAGGTTCAGCGACAGCCGCACCTGGTTGCCGCCGATGTTCTTCCACTGCAGCATGTCGCGGCACAGGGCGCCGATCATCCAGTCGGAGATCGGCAGCATCAGGCCGTTCTCTTCCGCGAACGGGAGGAATTCGCCGGGCGACACGACGCCGCGGGCCGGGTGGTTCCAGCGCATCAGCGCCTCGGCGCCGACGATGCGGCCGCTGATGGCGTCGATCTGCGGCTGGTAGTACATCTCCAGCTCGTTGTTCTCGAGCGCGCGGCGCAGGCTCTGTTCCAGCGCGATCTTCTGGTGCGACACGTCCTGCATCGTCGGGTCGTAGAACGCGTGGCCGTTCTTGCCCTGTCCCTTGATCTGGTACATGGCGATGTCGGCGTGGCGCAGCAGCTCGTCGATCGATTCGCCGTGGCTCGGGTAGATCGCGATGCCGATCGACGCCGAGATGTGCACGGCGTGGCCGTCCAGGTCGAACGGCTCCTGCAGCACTTCGAGGAATTTGTCGGCTACCATGCGCGCGTCGTCGCGGTCGCGCAGCTCGGGCAGCACGATCGTGAATTCGTCGCCGCCCTGGCGCGCCAGCGTGTCGCCTTTCCTCAAGCATTCCTTCAGGCGGCCGGCGGCCTGCTGCAGCAGTTCGTCGCCCTTCACGTGGCCGAGCGTGTCGTTGACGAGCTTGAAGCGGTCCAGGTCGATGAACATGACGGCGAGTTCCGTCTGCTTTCGCTTGGCCTGGATGACGGCGAGGCCGAGGCGGTCCTTGAACAGGATGCGGTTCGGCAGGTCGGTCAGGATGTCGTGGTAGGCCTGGTACGAGATGACTTCTTCGGCGCGCTTGCGGTCCGTGATGTCGCGCGCCACGCCGTAGGTGCCGTAGAACTCGAGCTTCTTGACCTCCTGGTCGGGCACGTGCATGCCGATGGCGTTCAGCGAGATCGTCATCAGGGTGTTGTTGAACGTGCGTTCCTGGCTGGCGCCCGCGTGGCATTTCAGGCGCAGCTCGACGTTGCGCGAGGCGCGTTCGTCGACGCGGCGCTCGTTGAACACGTAGCGCGCGCGCTCCAGGTCTTCCTCGTGCACGAGGACCGAGTAATGCTGGCCGATGAGTTCTTCGCGCTTGTAGCCGAGCAGCTGGTAGGCGCGGTCGTTGATGAACGTGAAGCGGCCTTCGTGGTTCAGCGTGTAGATGATGTCCGGCGACGAATCCACCAGGTAGCGGTACATCTTCTCCGAGTTTTCCAGCTGGTTGGCGATGCGCGCGTTGGCTTCTTCCAGGCGGCGCTGCTTCAGGGCGTTCGCCACCGTCGTGAGCAGCTCCTCGCGGCTGTACGGCTTGCGCAGGTAGTCGTAGGCGCCGCGTTTCAGCGCGCCGATGGCCGCGTCGATGCCGACCTCGCCGCTCATCACGATGACATCCGATTCGATGCCCTTCGCGTTGATGAAGTCCATGATCTCGTGGCCGCCGATGTCGGGCAGGCGCAGGTCGAGCAGCACGAGGTCGAAGCGCAGGCGCGACAGGTGGGCGAGGGCTTCCGCGCCGGTGGCCGCCGTGACGAGCTGGTAGCCGCGGCCCTGCAGCAGATCGTGCAGCGACGCGAGCAGACGGGGTTCGTCGTCGACGAGCAGGAGCCTGGGCTGGTCGTTGCCGAGCGAGGTTTGCGTGTCGTGGGGGCTGGACGACGGTGCGCTGGCGGAGAATGGATTCATTGTTACCTTATACGGATCCAAGCGCGCGCACCGGCTGCGGGGCCTGTGCGCCGGCGCCGGCATGCGCCGGCAGCAGGATTTCAAAACTGGTGCCGGTCGTGCCGCTGCGGCAGGCGATATGCCCGTTCAGCTTCTTCACCAGGCTGTGCACGATCGACAGGCCCAGGCCGTGATGCGGCCCTTCCTTGGTGCTCTTCACGGCCGAGAACAGATTGGCCAGCACCTCGCGCGACAGGCCCGGGCCGGTGTCGGAGACGACCAGTTCCAGGTACAGCCTGCGCTCGCGGTTGACGTGGCCGCGGTTGGCGATCTCGATGCGGCCGCCGCCGGCCGCCAGCGCCTCGATCGCGTTCTTGACGAGGTTCACGAGGATCTGCTTCAGGATGTCCGGATCGCCCTCGATGCGGCTGTCGGCGTCAAGCATGCTGACGACGATCTCCACGTTCGCCGGAATGAAATTCGTCGTGCGGAACAGGCGCAGCACGTCGTCCACCACCCTGGCCACGTCCGCCGCCGGGGCGCCGTCCACCTTGGACATAGCGACGCCCGGCTGGATCTCCGTCAGGCTGCCCACCAGCTGGCCGACGCGGTCGATTTCCTCGTTCAGGATCGACAGCTCGGTGCTGACCGGTTCCTGGCGTTCCAGCTTGCTGTCCAGGACCGACAAGTAATTCTTGATGATGGCCAGCGGGTTGTTCACCTCGTGCACGACCCGGCGCGACGCCTCGCGGTATTCCTCGGCCACGTGGGCGAGCTGGCGGCGCGCGTGACCCCGCTCCGACATCGCCGTCTCCAACGCGCCCGCGGCCTGCGCGCCGAACGCGTGCAGGAAGCGCTCGCGCTTCTGGCAAGCCGGCAGCTGCCAGCCGGCGACGCCGCCGACCAGCACGCCGAGGCAGCGCGCGCCCGCGACGAGCGGCAGGCACACGAGCGACTCCGTGCCCAGCATGCGCAGCAGCTGTTCCTCGGCCAGCCCGAGCGGGCGGCCGTCGCGGCGGACGAAGCCCATGCGCCGGTCCAGCGCGGCCTGCGCGACGGCGCCGCCCTTCGCCAGCGGAATCGTGAACTCGGCGATGCGTTGCTGGTTCGCGGTCGGCGCGCCGACGAGGGCCTGCCCCGTCGGATTCTCCAGCAGCACGACGGCGTTCTCGAAATCGAACAGGATGCGCGCCGAGCGCGTCATCGCTTCCAGCAGCCCGGGTTCGCCTTGCTGGCGCGCGAACGTCTGGCCCACTTCGGACACGAGCACGAGGTTGCGGACCTCTTCGGACAGGCGCTGCTGCACGGGATCGACGGGCGGCGGCGGCGCGAACGCCGGCAGGGCCGGCAGGTCGTCGGCGCCCGCGAGGTCGATGCCGAGGTGGACGGCGGCCTTCTCGACCTGGCGCGCGGCCATGGTCAACAGCGCCTCGGGCGCGTCCGGATCGAGGCCGCACAGGGCGCGCGCCTCGTCCACGAGCGTGTCGTCGTCGGCATGGCTGGACAGCACGTGGGCCACGCGCACGATGCGGATCAGGGGATGCGCCGCTTCCAGGCGCGCGCTCGGCTCATGGTGGTACAGCACGGAATCCGCGAGGAAGGAGTCGAGCTGCCAGCGCTCGATCAGCCAGGCGCCCGCTTCGGCATGCGTGATCTGCAGGGTGCGCTGCTCGACGGCGCACAGGTCCTCGTCGTCGCGCGCCGTGAAGTTGAATCCGTATTCCTTGGGCGCCGTCGCCAGCAGCGCGAGGCGGCCGACGTTGTGCAGCAGGCCGGCGAGATAGGCTTCTTCCGGCTGCGCGTATTCCATGCGGCGCGCCACTTCGCGCGCCAGCACGGCGGCCGTCAGCGAATTCTTCCAGAACGCGCGCAGGTCCGTGGCACCCGAATTCGGGAAGCTGTTGAAGGTCTGGAACACGGAATCGCTGATGACCAGCGTCTTGATCATGTCCGTGCCCAGCGCCACCATGGCCTGCTCGAGATTCGGCTGGCGGCTGTTGCGGTGGTAGGCCGAGCTGTTGGCGACGGTGAGGATCTTGCCGGTCATGCCGGCATCCTTGGCAACCAGCGCGGCCAGCTCCGGCATGCCCAGATCGTCCGCCTGCAGGTGCGCAAGCAGCTTGATGAGGATCTGCGGCATGGCCGGCAAACGCGCAATCAGCAGTCGGTTGCGGATGTCCTGTTCTGGTTGATGTATGGATTCAAGCACGGCCGCCAACTTGGTTTCTGGGTGATGGCCGCCTTCCCCGCTGGGGGCTGCCACAGTGTTCGTTTTTGCGGTCCCTGGAATAAAATATTTTTTACATCATTATTCCAAGCATGAAAAACTTATCTTAGCATATATACATTTCTGACCGGGAACAACATTTTCCGTGAAATTTGACGCATTTTAGAGTCACGGTTCGACTTGATCGTATTGACAAAGCGCAAACTCAACGTCGATTAGTAATTGTCCGACATCATATCTGCTAAGAAGCCGGACTGGACGGGAATTATATTGCCATCGTGAGTATTCGTGAGTATTTGCGCATGGAAAGGCCGTTGCCATGAGGCCATGAGATTTCTCAGCGTCAAATACTCTTGCGTGCCCCGCGCGATCGCCGCCGCGGCCTTCAGGCCAGCGCCTTGTAGCGGCGGTACTGGCGTGACGTCATCCAGCACGCCAGCGACGCCAGCGCGAACACGGCCTGGCCGAGGGCCATCGCGAACACGGAATGCGTCAGCGCCGGCGCGATGATGCCGGCCACCAGCGCACCCATCAGCGTCGTGACGAACGACTGGCACGACGCGACGGTGCCGCGGATGTGCGGGAACAGGTCGAGGGCCAGCAAGGTGGCGCTCGGGTTGATGATGGAACTGCCGAAGTTATAGAAGAACATCGGCAGCACGGTCCACGGCAGCGCCGGCGGCAGCACGGCGTGGTACGCGACGGTGCCGGTGACGGCGGCCAGCATGAACGCGTAGCCGATGCCGATCTGGCGCGAGAACGTCATCTTCCCCGCCAGCCGGTTGGCGGCGAGCGCACCGAGGAAGATGCCGCTCACGGCCGGCACGAACAGCCAGGCGAATTGCGACGGCCCCAGATGCAGGTGCACGGGCAGCAGCACCGGCGCGCCGGCGATGAACAGGAACATGCCGCCGAAATTGAAGGCGACGATGCCCGACTTCATCTGGAACAGCACGGAGCTGAAGATGTCCCAGTAGCTGCGCGCCAGGAAGCGCGGATTGAACGGCTGGCGGCGCTCCACGGGCATCGTCTCCGGCAGGTGCTGCCAGCACACCCACCACAGCACGACCGAAAACGCGAGCAGGCCGAGGAAGATCGAACGCCAGTCGAACGCGGCCACGATCCATCCTCCCAGCACGGGCGCGATGGCCGGCGCGATGGAGAAGATCATCGTCACCATCGACAGCAGGCGCGCGGCCGCCGCGTCCGAATACAGGTCGCGGATGATCGCCCGTCCGACGACGACGCCGGCGCCGGCCGAGATGCCCTGCATGATCCGGAAGATCCACAGATAGTGCACGGAATGCGCGGATGCGCAGCCGAGCGTGCCGACCGCGAACACGATCAACCCGACGAGAACCACGTTGCGCCGCCCGAACGCGTCCGACAGCGCCCCATGCCACAACGACATCGCCGCGAAGGCCAGCATGTACGCCGTCAGCGTCTGCTGGACCTCCAGGCCGGACGCTTGCAGCGACCTCTGGATCGCGGGGAACGCGGGCAGGTAGGCGTCGACCGAAAACGGCCCCAGCATCGACAGCGCGGCCAGCAGCGATGCGAGGCCGCCGGCCGACAGCATCGTGATCTTGTGCGGCGTCGGCAGCGGGACCGGGATGACGGGGTCTTTCGGCAGGTTGTCCGGTTCGGGTTCGGGCAGCATCGATCAGTCGTCTTTCGGTTTTGCGGAGTCGCGCCGATTGAAGCCGGCGACCATGTCGAAGCGGAACAGGCGGCATTCGAGGGCGCCGTTGAAGAACGGCGTCTTGCGCGATTCCTTCAGGCGCAGCAGCTTGGGCAGGCCCAGGTCGGCCGTGAACAGGTACACCGTCCAGCCGGCGAAGCGCTGCTTCAGCGTGGCGGAGAGCTGCTGGTAGAAGCCGGCGGCCATCTCGTCCTGCGGCATGGTCGAATCGCCGCGCACGCCGATCCGCTCGCCGTACGGGGGGTTGGTCAACAGGATGCCGGGCGTGGGCACGGGCGGCTGCACCTGCTGCGCCTCGATCTGCTTCAGCGGCACCTCGAACAGGATGCCGGCCGAGCGCAGGTTGTGGCGCGTCATCGCGACCATGTCGCCGGAGATGTCGGAGCCGAAGATCGTCGGTTCGGCCGGCAGCGGGTTCGGCTTGATCGCCGTCTTCATCTCTTGCCAGGCCTTGGCATTGAAATTCTTGAATTTCTCGAACGCGAAGCGGCGGCGGGCGCCGGGCGGAATGCCCTGCACCATCTGCGCGGCCTCGATCAGGATCGTGCCCGAGCCGCACATCGGATCGAACAGCGGCACGCCCGGCTTCCATCCCGCCACGCGCAGCAGGCCGGCGGCCAGGTTCTCGCGCAGCGGCGCATCGCCCGTCTCTTCGCGCCAGCCGCGCTTGAACAGCGCTTCGCCGGACGTGTCCAGATAGATCGTGAAGTTGCGCTGGTCGAGGAAGCCCATGATGCGCATGTCCGGCGTGCGCGTGTTGACGGACGGGCGGCGGCCGAACTGGTCGCGGAAGCGGTCGCACACGGCGTCCTTGATCTTCAACGTGGTGAACTCGAGGCTCGTCAGCGGCGACTTGATGGCGGTGATGTCGACGCGGATCGTGTGGTCGACGCCGAACCAGTCTTCCCACGGCTGCTCGAGCACGAGGTCGTAGATGTCGTTCTCGTTGGCGTACGTGCGGTTGGCGACGCGCAGCAGCACGCGCGATGCGATGCGCGAATGGAGGTTGATGCGATACGCGTCGGCATCCGTCCCCGAGCAGTGCACACCGCCCGGCACCTGGTTGTGCACCTTCAGCGACGTGCTGCCGGTGGTCTGTGCGATCTCGGCCAGCTCGTCGGCCAGCGCCTGTTCCATGCCGCGCGGGCAGGGGCAAAAGTAGGAAGTCATGGGGAACCCTTTATCCGTAGCTAAAACATTCAGGGTCAGAGCCCGAATTTCAAAACACTCGGGGTCGGAGCCCGAATTTCATGGGTGGGCTCTGACCCCGACTGACTAAAAAGAAGCGGCCGGGATCAGGCCCGGCCGCCGATGAATCATTGTATGTTGCTCGTACTATCAGAACGGCTTCACGACCACCAGGATCACGATCGCCAGCAGCAGCAACACCGGCACCTCGTTGAACACGCGGAACCATTTATGGCTACGCGTATTGACGCCGAGTTCGAACTTTTTCAGCAGCGATCCGCACGCATGATGGTAGCCGATCACGAGGATCACGAGCGCCAATTTCGCATGCAGCCAGCCGCCCCGGATGCCGAAGCCCAGCCACAGCCACAGGCCCAGCAACAGGGCCGGCACCGCCAGCATCGTCGTGAAGCGGTACAGCCGGCGCGCCATCCCGATCAGGCGCTCGATCACGGCCGGATTGCGTTCCTGGGCCAGGTTCACATAGATGCGCGGCAGGTAGAACAGGCCTGCGAACCACGAGGCGACGAAGACAATGTGCAGCGCTTTGATCCAGAGGTACATGCCATTCCTTTATTTCCGAAATTCGGGGTCAGAGCATAAATTCGGGGTCAGAGCACCTTTTCGCGCAATGTCGCGCGAACATCACCCGCAGGCAGAGACAAGCGCCTTCCCTCTTTGCCGATGCGTCGGCGGTGCGGTCCGGCGCTCTGAAAGGACTCGCAAACAATTGCCCCCAAAAGGGCTCTGACCCCGAATTTGCCGAAAATGTGCTCTGACCCCGAATTTTGGCCCCAATTTGATCAGTCGGGGTCAGAGCACACCCGAAGATCAGTCGGGGTCAGAGCGCACCCGAGAAATTCGCGCTCTGACCCCGATTATTTAGATTCCGATTATTTACGAATTTCGCCGTGGCCGAACACGACGTATTTCAGCGACGTGAGGCCTTCCAGCCCGACCGGTCCGCGCGCGTGCAGCTTGTCGTTCGAGATGCCGATCTCGGCGCCCAGGCCGTATTCGAAGCCGTCGGCGAAGCGCGTCGACGCGTTGATCATCACCGAGGCCGAATCGACTTCGCGCAGGAAGCGCATCGCGTCCGTGTAATCCTCGGTGACGATGGCGTCCGTGTGCTTCGACGAATACGTGTTGATATGCTCGATCGCCTCGTCGATGCCGCCGACGATCTTCACGGCGAGGATCGGCGCCAGGTATTCCGTGCTCCAGTCCTCTTCCGTCGCCGGCACCAGGTGCGGATAGCCCTGCAGGATCGCCAGTGCCTCCGGGTCGGCGCGCAGTTCCACTTTCTTCGTCGCGTACAGTTCCGCCAGTTGCGGCAGCACGGTGGGCGCGATGGCGCGGGCGACGAGCAGGGTCTCCATCGTGTTGCACGTGCCGTAGCGGTGCGTCTTGGCGTTCATGGCGATGGGGAGCGCCTTCGCGACGTCGGCCTTGGCGTCGATGTAGACGTGGCAGATGCCGTCCAGGTGCTTGATCATCGGGACGGTGGCTTCCTTCATCAGCCGCGCGATCAGGCCCTTGCCGCCGCGCGGGACGATCACGTCGACGAATTCCGGCATCGTGATGAGGGCGCCGACGGCGGCGCGGTCCGTCGTCTCGACGACCTGCACGCCGTGTTCCGGCAGGCCGGCGCCGCGCAGGCCCTCGGCCACGAGCGCGGCCAGCGCGCGGTTGCAGTGGATGGCTTCCGAACCGCCGCGCAGGATGGCGGCATTGCCGCTCTTGATGCACAGGCCGGCCGCGTCGACCGTCACGTTCGGGCGCGCTTCGTAGATGATGCCGATCACGCCCAGCGGCACGCGCATGCGGCCCACCTGGATGCCCGTCGGACGGAATTTCAGGTCGGTGATTTCGCCGATCGGGTCGGGCAGCGCGACGATCTGGCGCAGGCCGTCGACCATCGTGGCGATGGCCTTGTCGGACAGGGCCAACCGGTCCAGCAGCGCCGGTTCCAGGCCGGCGGCCGCCGCCGCTTCCATGTCGCGCGCGTTGGCGGCGCGGAGCAGGTCGGCGTCGCGCTCGATGGCGGCGGCGATCAGGAGCAAGGCCTGGTTGCGGGTGGCGCTGTCCGCGCGCGCCATCGCGCGCGAGGCCGCGCGCGCCTGGCGGCCGATTGTGTTCATGTACTCGGTGATGTCCATCGTCGTTGTCCGTTTGTGTTCGTTCGTTTCAACCAATCACGATGCGACCTTCAACGCCAGCTGCAGCATCGCATCCCACGCATCCCCCGCGAACTGCTTCGCGCGCAGGCCCTTGACCATCTTGTCGACCTGCGCCGCCTGCCGCAGCGCCGCTTCCAGCGCCGGCAGCGAGATCCGCCGCAGCGCCGGTTCCATCATGCGCTCGCGCGGGCCCCAGATGCGGTATTCCTTCAGCAGCGCGCCGAGCGGGCGTCCCTGCGCCATCCCTGCCTTCAATTTTAGCAGCGTGCGGATTTCTTCGGAGACGGCCCACAACACCAGCGGCAACGCCTCGCCCTCGCCTTTCAGGCCTTCCAGCATGCGCACGAGGCGCGCCGGGTCGCCGGCCAGCATCGCTTCCGACAGCTTGAAGACGTCGTAGCGCGCCACGTTCAGCACCGCATCGACCACCTGGTCGTACGTCAGCTTGCCCGGCTCGTAGAGCAAGGCGAGCTTCTGGATTTCCTGGTGCGCCGCCAGCAGATTGCCTTCGACGCGGTCGGCGATGAAGTCCAGGCTCTGGCGGTCCGCGCTCTGGTTCTGCGCGGAGAGGCGCATGCCGATCCAGCCCGGCAGCTGCGCGCGTTCCACGTTCGGGATCTCGACATAGACCGCGGCCTGCTGCAGCGCCGCCACCCACGACGCCTTGGCCGTCTGCCAGTCCAGCTTCGGCAAGGTGATCAACGTAAGGTTGTCGGGGTTCAGGTCCTTCGCGTAGTTCTGCAAGGCCGCGCTGCCGTCCTTGCCTGGCTTGCCGCCGGGGATGCGCAACTCGATCAGCTTCTTGTCGCCGAACAGCGACATGGCCTGGTTGGCGGCCAGGAGCTCGCCCCATTTGAAACTGCGCTCGACCGTGAGCACGTCGCGCTCGGAATACCCTTGCGCGCGCGCCGCGCGGCGGATCTTGTCCGCCGCTTCCAGCGCGAGCAGGTGCTCGTCGCTGGTGATCACGTACAGGGGCGCGAGCCCCTTGGCGAGGTGCCCGTCGAGCGCCTCCGGCCGCAGCTGCATGGTGTTCCTTCTCTATGTCGTCAAGTGGCCGGCTTCATCGCGGCCAGGCGGCGGATGATCTGCTGCACGAGGTCCGCCTGCATGTCGCGGTACAGCAGCGCTTCTTCCGATTCCTTGGCCAGCACCTGGGTCTCGTCGAACGCCATGTTCCGGCGCAGCGAGATCTCGGTCGGCGGCACCATTTCCGCGCCCTTGGCATCGCGCACGGTGAACGACATCGTGTACGTCAGCAGGTATTCGCGCACGCGGCCCAGGCTGTTCAGCGACAGGATAGCCTTGTTGCGCGTCTCGCCCAGCAGCACGAACTGCGCCTCGGCGTCCGGCGCCCGGTCGGCGATGACCACCTGGCCCGTCGCGCGCAGATTGCGCTTGAGCTCCGTGCCCAGCGCCGACGTATCCGGGAAGCCCAGATAGATGCTGTGGAACGGCATCGTGTAGCTGCCGTTCGAGCCGCGCAGCTGGAAGCCGCAGCCCGCGATGGCGGATGCCACCAGCAGGGCCGCGGCCGCGCGCACCGCCAACTTCCGGGTGAGGGCGCGCATCGCTTACACCACGATGTTGATCAACTTGCCGGGAACGACGATGACCTTCTTCGGCGTACCTTCGACAAACTTCTGCGCCGCTTCCGACGCCAGCGCGGCGGCCTCGATGGCGGCCTTGTCGGCCTCCTTCGGCACTTTCACGGCGCCGCGCAGCTTGCCGTTCACCTGGATCATCAGCTCGATCTCGGCCTGCTCCAGCGCGGCCGGATCCACTTCCGGCCAGGCCACGTTCAGGATGTCGCCGTACTTGCCGGCATAGCCCAGTTCCTGCCACAGCGCGTGCGTGATGTGCGGCGCGACCGGGTTCAGCATGCGCAGGAAGATCGACAGGCCTTCCGCGATCACGGCGTCGCTCGCGGCCCCCTCGGACAGCTTCGCGGACTCCAGGGTATTCAGCATCTTCATGCAGGCCGAAACGACCGTGTTGTACTGGATGCGCTTGAAGTCGTAATCGGCCTGCTGCAGCACCTTGTGCACTTCGCGGCGCAGCAGCTTCTGGTCCTCGTCCAGCGTGCCTTGCTGCTGGCCGGCCAGCGCGGCGGCCACGCGCTCGCGCTGGGCGTAACCGAAGGCCCACACGCGGCGCAGGAAGCGGCTCGCGCCTTCCACGCCCGACTCCGACCACTCGAGCGTCTGCTCCGGCGGCGCGGCGAACATCGTGAACAGGCGGGCGGTATCCGCCCCGTACTGCTCGATCTGCGCCTGCGGGTCGATGCCGTTGTTCTTCGACTTCGACATCTTCTCGGTGCCGCCGATGACGACCGGCTGGCCGTCTTCCTTCAGCACCGCCGATTGCGGGCGGCCGCGCTCGTCGAACGTCAGGCTGACGTCCGCCGGGTTGTACCACGTCTTCTTGCCCGATGCGTCTTCGCGATAATAGGTCTCGTTGAGGACCATGCCCTGCGTGAGCAGGTTGACGAAGGGCTCGTCGAATTTGACGAGGCCGAAGTCGCGCATGACCTTCGTCCAGAAACGCGCGTACAGCAGGTGCAGCACGGCGTGCTCGATGCCGCCGATGTACTGGTCCATCGGCATCCAGTAATCGTTGCGGGCCGGGTCGACCATCGCATCGTTGGAACCCGGCGACGTGTAGCGCATGTAGTACCAGGACGAGTCGATGAACGTATCCATCGTGTCCGTCTCGCGGCGCGCCGGCGCGCCGCAGCACGGGCAGTCGACCTTCAGGAACGCCTCGTGTTTCTTCAGCGGGTTGCCGGAACCGTCCGGGACGCAGTCTTCCGGCAGCACGACCGGCAGGTCCTTCTCGGGGACCGGCACCGTGCCGCATTGCTCGCAGTGGATCATCGGGATCGGCGTGCCCCAGTAGCGCTGGCGCGAGATGCCCCAGTCGCGCAGGCGGAACGTGACCTTCTTGTCGCCCAGGCCCAGGTTCGCGAGGTCGCCCGCGACGGCGTTCACGGCCGCCGTGTAATCCAGGCCGTCGTACTTGCCCGATTCGACGACGACGCCCTTCTCTTTATCGCCGTACCACTCCTGCCAGCCGTCCAGCGAGAACGTCTCGCCGGGGGCCGCGATGACCTGCTTGATCGGCAGGTCGTATTTTTGCGCGAACGCGAAATCGCGCTCGTCGTGGGCCGGCACGCCCATCACGGCGCCGTCGCCGTACGTGATCAGGACGTAGTTGCCGACCCAGACCGGCACCTGCTCGCCGGAGATCGGATGCGTGACGAACAGGCCGGTCGGCATGCCCTTCTTTTCCATCGTCGCCATGTCGGCTTCGATGACGGAACCCTGCTTGCACTCGGCGATGAACGCCTGCAGTTCCGGGTTGTCCTTGGCCGCGTGCTGGGCCAGCGCGTGTTCCGGCGCGACGGCGCAGAACGTCACGCCCATGATCGTGTCGGCGCGCGTCGTGAAGACGTACAGCTTGCCCTCGTTGATGAGCTCACCCTGCTCGTCCATGATCACGTGCGGGAACGCGAAGCGCACGCCGGTCGACTTGCCGATCCAGTTGGCCTGCATGATGCGCACGCGCTCCGGCCACCCCGGCAGCTTGTTTTCGACGTGGTCCAGCAGTTCGTCGGCGTAGTCCGTGATGCGCACGTAGTACATGGGGATCTCGCGCTTTTCCACGGTCGCGCCCGAGCGCCAGCCTTTGCCGTCGATGACCTGCTCGTTCGCGAGCACGGTCTGGTCGACGGGGTCCCAGTTCACGGTGCCGGTCTTCTGGTAGATGATGCCCTTTTCGAGCATCTTGAGGAACATCCACTGGTTCCACTTGTAGTAGTCCGGCTTGCAGGCGGTCATCTCGCGCGACCAGTCGATGGCGAGACCCATCGACTCCATCTGGCCGCGCATGTGGGCGATGTTCGAATACGTCCACTGCGCCGGCGGCACGTTGTTGGCCATCGCCGCGTTCTCGGCCGGCATGCCGAAGGCGTCCCAGCCCATCGGCATCAGCACGTTGTAGCCGTTCATCCGCAGGTAGCGGTACATCACGTCATTGATCGTATAGTTGCGCACGTGACCCATGTGCAGCTTGCCCGACGGGTACGGGAGCATCGAGCAGGCGTAATACTTGCCTTTCGGAAAGCGCGGGTCGTTCTCGACGGCTTTATAGGCGTCGATCGATTTCCAGTAGGCCTGCGCGGCCTGTTCGACTTCGGCTGGACTATATTTTTCTTGCATGATGTTCTGCGGACTGAAAGAGGTGAGCAGAACATTATACCGGTCGTTCGGCATGGTGGGCACGGGGTGCCTACGCCGGCCGCGCCCACCATACGGGTTCGACGGTGGCATGGTGGGCACGGGGTGCCCACCCTACGGCCGCGAACAAATCGTAGGGTGGGCGCCCCGCGCCCACCATATGCATGCAAATCAGCGAAGTTCGAGTTCGAGCGCCGGCTTCTCGCCGTAGTCCTCGTAGCGCTCGTTGATGCCGATGATGCAGAAGGCCATCTCTTCCAGCACGTCCGGCGCCCGTTCGCGCAGGGCGTCGGAGTGCGTCACGACGATGTGCAGCACTTCGTCCTTCTTGAGGCGGACGCTGCTCATGCCGTCCTCGTCGCGCAGGTAGCTCAGGCAATCGACCCAGGAATCCATCGTGTGCGGATACGAGTCGGGAAAGCCGAACGCGCGCTGGCTCTCGACGTGAAAACTTTCCGCGTCGGTGATCGCGGCGCCGTTGAGCTCGACGGTGGCCATGGGGGGTCTCCTAAAAATGCGCGTCACGGCCAGTATGCCAGCAGTTCGCCGGCCTGGCCGTCCAGTTCGGCGGGCGCGTGCTCAGCCCTTGAGGCCCAGCACGTCCTGCATGTCGTACAGCCCGGTCGGCTTGTCGGCCAGGAAACGCGCGGCGCGCAGCGAGCCCTGGGCATAGCTGACGCGGCTGCTCGATTTGTGGCTGATCTCGATGCGCTCGCCGATGCCGGCGAACAGCACCGTGTGGTCGCCGACGATGTCGCCGCCGCGCACGGTGGCGAAGCCGATCGTCGACGGGTCGCGTTCGCCCGTCACGCCTTCGCGGCCGTAGACGGCGCATTCCTCGAGGTCGCGGCCGAGGGCGTCGGCGATGACTTCGCCCATCTTCAGCGCCGTGCCGGACGGGGCGTCGACCTTGTGCCGGTGGTGGGCTTCGACGATCTCGATGTCATAGCCCTCGGAGAAATTCTTGGCCGCCATTTCCAGCAGCTTCAGCGTGACGTTCACGCCGATGCTCATGTTCGGGGCGAACACGATCGCGGTCTTCTCGGCGGCGGCGCGGATGGCGGCCTTGCCGGCGTCATCGAAACCGGTGGTGCCGATGATCATCTTGATGCCGTGCGCGGCGCAGTATTCCAGGTGGCGCAGCGTGCCTTCCGGGCGCGTGAAGTCGATCAGGTAGTCGGCGTCCGCCAGGCCCTTGTCCAGGTCGGACTGGATCACGACGCCGGTCAACTGGCCGGAAAACGCGCCGGCGTCGGCATTGATGAACGGGTTCCCTTCGCGATCGAGGGCGCCGGCCAGGCGGGCGTCCGGCGCGGCGGTAATGGCTTCGATCAGCATGCGGCCCATGCGGCCGCTGGCGCCGGCGACGGCGATCTTCAGTTGCGTCATCTTATTGTCCTCCTCCGCCTTTCGCGGCTTCGTCGCGCTTGCGCTTGAGCTCGTCCAGCGATTCCTGCTCGGATTTTTCTTCGTATTTCGAAATGCCGATCAAACGGTTGATGTATTCGCGTTCCGTCGGCAGGTTGCCGCCGTCAAAGTGGTCGACCTTGTCGTCCTTGAAATAGACGGTGACGCGGCTGGTCGTCAGCTCGCCGTTGCCGCGCGCGAGGTAGAACGGATAATCCCAGCGGTCCTTGTGGAAGGCGTCCTGCAGCAGCGGGGTGCCGAGGATGAACCTGACTTGCTCGCGGGTCTGGCCGACTTTCAGCTGGTTCAGCATTTCCTGCGACACGAAATTGCCCTGCTGGATGTCCGGACGGTAGGGCGAGAAGATCCAGAGGAATTTCTGCAGCTTGGTGACGGTTGTCGTTTGCGCGCCCGAATTCGCGATTGCCGCGGACTTGTTCACATCGGCGGCGACCGCGGAGGGGGCGGTGCTCACCGGTGCCGCCGGCTGGGTCTGGTTGCGCCAGGCGGCGCAGCCGGACAGCGCCAGCGTCATGCAGGCGAGGCCGGCCACGAGCGCTGCCCGCGCGTGGGAACGATGGAAAACGGCTTGAGTGCGCATATCTGACCTTAAAAATCGATGAGGCGGGAGCTATCAAAACGCTATATCATAAAGCACTCCGCCCATATCCGAGTAACAAAACATGAGCAACAATCCAACCGACCTGAAAGCCAGCGGCCTGAAAGCGACCTTGCCTCGGCTGAAAATCCTGGAGATTTTCCAGAACAGCGCGGTGCGGCACCTGACGGCGGAAGACGTCTACAAGACCTTGCTGAACGAAAACATGGACGTGGGTTTGGCGACCGTCTACCGCGTGCTGACCCAGTTCGAACAGGCAGGCCTGTTGAACCGCAATCACTTTGAAACCGGCAAGGCAATCTACGAGCTGAACGCCGGCTCGCACCACGACCATCTCGTCTGCCTCGACTGCGGCCACGTGGAAGAGTTCTACGACGACGAGATCGAAAGCCGCCAGCAGAAGATCGCCAGCGAGCGCGGCTTCAAGATCGCCGAACACGCCCTGGCCATCTACGGCCACTGCCAGAAGACCGACTGCCCGCATCGGCATTGATCTTTCTCGCTCCTCGACGGCAAGCATCGATCGCACGATTGAGCTGCGTCAGTAAGTGACGAGCTAACGCCACTCATGAGCACCTGCCGCGGTCCAACCGGCAGGCGCCGCATGTCGCGGCCCGTCAACCGAGGAGAGCATCATGAATGCGTCATCGAAACCGGTCGCTCCACCCCGTCTTGCGCGCCGCGCGGCCTGCCTGGCCGGCGCCGTGCTCGCCGGCTGGACGTCGCAGGCGCTCGCCGCCGACGATTTCTACTGGGGCGCGCCGAGCGCCAGCGGCTTCACGTTCACGGCATCCGACTACCTGCCTGACCACGTCCGCGCGCGGACCTACACGTTCACGCATACCGAAACGGCCAGCGTCACGCGCTCGCCGGGCCAGGGCGACGCGACCGCATACGGGCCCGCCAACGGCAGGCCGGCGCAATTGTCGCTGAACCTCCCCCTCGCGGGGCCGGCCGACGTCACCACGATCGTCACCGTCACGGGTTACCTGGACGCCGTGTTCCACGGCTCATCGACGGGCACTGGCGCGCAATCCGCCACGACCATCGGCGGCATCAGGTCGGGCGGCATGGAGACGCGGCTGCCGCCTGGGTTCGAGAGCTTCTTCGACAAGAACGCCGAGGACGCGTATGTCGAGCCCAAGTCGCCGTTCGCGGACACGGCGGAAAACTACTCGTCGAACGGCAATCCGGCGTCCATGCACCATCGCCTCGTGTCCCAGACGTTCGATGTGCGCCCCGGCACGAACACGGTGGACCTGACGGCCGACCTGCAGGCAATCGCATTCGCGCGCGGCTCGTCGACGTCCGTCCAGAATACGACGTCCGACGTGACGTCGACGATGACGTTCACCGTGTCGGTGGTGCCGGAACCGGCGCAGTACGCGTTGCTGCTGGCGGGCTTGCCGCTGCTGGCGCTGGGCCGGCGGCGGGCGTCCAGCGTCAGGAGTTGCTGAGCGCGTTCGACAGCAGCTTGGCCGTGATGTCGACGATCGGGATCACGCGTTCATAGGCCATGCGCGTGGGCCCGATGACGCCGAGGGTGCCGACGATCTTGCCGTTCACCTCGTACGGCGCCGTGACGACGCTCATCTCGTCCATCGGCACGAGCTTCGACTCGCCGCCGATGAAGATCTGGACGCCGCCGGCGCGGCTCGACACGTCGAGCAATTGCATGAGCCCGGTCTTCTGCTCGAACATCTCGAACAGCTGGCGCAGCGAGCTCATGTTGGAGGACAGGTCGGACACGGACAGCAGGTTGCGCTCGCCCGCGATCACCATGTCGTCCGTCTCGGCCAGCGCCTCGCTGCCCGCTTCCACGGCGGCCTGCATCAGGCGCCCCATGTCGTCACGCAGCTGGCGCAGCTCGCCCGTCAGGCGGCCGCGCACCTGGTCGAACGACAGGCCGGCGAAGTGCTGGTTCAGGTAATTGGCCGATTGCGTCAGCTGCGTCGGCGAATAATCGACGTCGGTCAGCAGCAGGCGGTTCTGCACGTCGCCGCGCGGGTCGACGATGACGAGCAGGATGCGCTTTTCCGACAGGCGCAGGAATTCGATCTGCTGGAACGCCGATTCGCGCCGCGGGCTCTGCACGACGCCGGCGAACTGCGACAGCGACGACAGCATCTGGGCCGCGTTGGCGATCACCTTCTGCGGCTGGTGCGCGGGCAGGCGCATGCCGGCTTCGACGGCGTTCTCGTCGATTTGTTGCACGGTGAGCAAGGTATCGACGAACAGGCGGTAGCCGCGCGGCGTGGGAATGCGGCCGGCCGACGTGTGCGGACTGGCGACGTAGCCCATCTCCTCGAGGTCGGCCATGATGTTGCGGATCGTGGCCGGCGACAGGTCGAGACCGGAAATCTTCGACAGCGCGCGCGAACCGACCGGCTGCCCGTCGGCGATGTAGCGCTCGACGAGGGCCTTCAGCAGGGTTTGTGCACGGTTATCGAGTTGCATGGCCTCATTATGCACGTTCGGTCGGCACTTGTGCGTCATGGCTGTACATCGTCGTGCTCGCGCTTGAGCCAGTCCAGCAGTTCGTCGAAGTCGCGCACGATCGCGTCCGGCACCACCTCGTGCTCCAGGTGCTTGGTCGAGCCCGTCCGGTTCATCCACACGGCGCGCAGGCCGGCGCGCTGGGCGCCCCGCACGTCGAGCAGCACGTCGTCGCCCACGTACACGGCATCCTCGGGCGCCACGCCCAGTTCCTTGCAGGCGGCCAGGAAGATCGCCGCATCCGGCTTGGCCACGCCCAGCCGGGACGCCGCCACCGACACCTTGAAATGGTGCGACAGGCCGATCGTCCGCAGGTCGGCGTTGCCGTTCGAGATCGAGCCGATCAGCACGCGGTTCTTCAGTTTCAACAAGCCCGGCAGCACGTCGTCGTACGGGATCACGGCATTGCGCGCGGCGAAGAACTGCGCCATCGCATGCTCGACCTTGGCGGCGTCTTCTCCCGCTTCCTGGAACGCGGCCAGCAGGCCGGCATGGCGCAGCTTGCCGAGGTCGAGGTGGAATTCGGGCTTGCGCGCCAGCAGTTCCAGGCGCGCCTGGCGCAGGGAGTCGATAGTGAAGCGCTCGGCCACGCGCGGCGCATGCTCGCGCAGCCACGCGAACAGCGACTCTTCGGCCTGCAGGATCACGGGGGCGATGGGCCACAGCGTGTCGTCGAGGTCGAACAGGATGGCCTTGGGCCAGGCGCGGCGGGTGTTCATGCTGGGATGCGGCTCCGGAAACGAAGCTTGGACAGTGGAAAGGAGCGGTCCAAGCATAACGAGGGCGGCGCCGAAAAGCAATGCTGTGCTGGATGCGGGCTCGTGGTTACACCGTGATACAAAGGCAAATGGGGCCGATGGTTGGCAAATGCACTAAAATGATGGGTATTTTTCCATTCAGCCGTACCGGCGCCGTGCCCGCGCGCCACCATTCCACTGTGGAGATTTTATGAAGAGCTCGATCCTGCGTGCCGGCGTTGTAGCGCTGGCATGCGCGCTGGGCCTGTCCGCCTGCGGCGGCGGGAGCGGCGACTTGTACCTGACCGGCACGGTTAACAATGTCACCAAGGACGGTCTGGTGCTGACAAATAATGGCGGCGACGACACGGCCGTCCCGTACCCCTATACCTCGTTCCAATTCGGCCAGCGCATTTCGACCGATGACATGTTCGACATCCAGGTCAAGAGCATTCCTTCCAACGCCGAAGAGTGCCATCCCATCAACGGCAAGGCGCGCGCCAACTATTACACGATCGCCCAGATCACCGTGACCTGCACGATCAAGACCCACCCCCTGACCGTCAGCGTCCAGAACTTGACCGGCAGCGGCCTCGTCGTGGTGAACGGCGCCGACCGCCACGACGTCCCGGCGGGCACCACCAAGGTGGACATGGCCAAGGTGTACGAAGACGGCGCCTACGGCGTCACCGTCCTGACCCAGCCCGCCGGCCAGACCTGCACCGTCAGCGGCGGCAGCAGCGGCAACGGCTCGGGCATCATGGGCTCGGCCGAAGCGGGCACGACCGTCACCGTCACCTGCTCTTAATCCTGGAGAGACCCCTATGAAGTTTTCCCTCGCGCGCCCGGCCCTCGCCGTCGCGATCATGGCAACGCTGGCCTCCTGCGGCGGCGGCAAGGCCACGTTCCCGATCAACGTCACCGTCTCCGGCGTGAAATATCCGGGCCTGATCCTGAGCACGAACGGCCAGGACGTGGCCATCAACCCGCCGGCCACGGACGGCCAGGACGTCACGGCCGTGTTCCCGAACCCGATCGAATACGGCCAGACGTATGAAGTGGTCCCGAAAGGCGCGACCGTCGTCAACCACGTCGCCTCGGGCGGCGCGCTGCCGAAGCACCAGGCCTGCGGGCCTGGCAACTACTCCCTGCTGTACGGCACGGCCGGCCAGTTGGCCAGGATCGACATTCGCTACGTCTGCCTCATCAATACCATCCCCCTCGGCGGCACCGTGAAGGGCCTGACGGGGACCGGCCTCGTCCTTGCCAACGGCAGCACGACGGCCACGGTTCCCGTCAACCCGGCCCTGGACGCCAATCAAAAACCGACCGGCGCCGACGTCACCGTCTCGATGAACCCGGTCGCCTACGGCTCGACCTACGGCGTGACCGTCCTGACCCAGCCGACCGGCCAGACCTGCACCGTCACCGGCGGCGCCAACGGCACGGGCGGCGGCACGATGGACGACGCGGCGGAAGCGGCGACCAATGGCGTCAGCAACCTGGTCGTGACCTGCGTCGCGTCGAGCTGAGCGACCGGCCACATGGATTGGACGAGATATTGAAATTTCGCATAACAACTATGCGAAACAAAAATTGGACTGATATGCTGTAGCGCAGCATAATGGCACCTGTCTCCTCCAACTCTCCTCAGAAAGAATTGGATTCAAGCCCGCCACAGCCGCGGGCTTTTTTTTGCCCGCGCGGGACGACACGGGACCGGCGGCGGCATGCCGTCGATATCCTCATCGGTGCGGTCGGGTGCGATTGTCGGCCGTTGCGGCCTGTTTCCGGACGGCGCCATCGGGCTGCGTGACAGCCGGGCCGTTCCGTCTTCATTCACTGCCGGGCGGCAGCTGCTTCATGACGTCGGGACTTGCGCGCGCGCCGCGTCAGGCGCGCGTTTGTTCGGCGACGGCGAGGCGCTTCGCCGTCACTTTGACGACGGCCATCTGCTGGCCTTCGATCGTCACCTGGGCATCGTAGCGCTCGTGCTTGGCGACGCTGGCGGCGTGGGCTGCGCTCGTCACGCCCACGAGGACGGCGGCTGCGAGGAAGATGGCTTCCATGTTTTTCAGGATGTTCATGACGGTTCTCCTTCGGTCCGGTTCAAGGTTCAGATGGCGGCTTTGGCGGCGGCCGGCAGGCGCTTCGCGGTCACTTTGACGACGGCCATCTGCTGGCCTTCGATCGTCACCTGGGCGTCGTAACGCTCGTGCCTGGCGACGCTGGACGCGTGCGCGGCGCTCGTCAGGCCCACGAGGACGGCGGCTGCGAGGAAGATGGCTTCCATGTGTTTGAGGACGTTCATTTTGACTCTCCTTAAGTGTTCGTTTCGTTGGTCGGTGCCGTGATTGGCTTGCTGATGGTGTCACTTTAGGCGCGCGCCCCCGTCCCCGCCATCTGCGTGCGACGAACTGCACAAAACACGGGATAAAGCGGTCAAAAACCGGATTGTGCGTTGCGGCACAGGTAGCGCGGGCATGCGTCGGCTCAACAGCCGGGGCGGATTCGCTGGCGATACTTCTCTGCGCACAAGCGGAGGCGGATATGGGATGGCGGAACTTCCTGGAACTGGATGCGGACGGGGCGACCGCCCCCGTCGCGACACGGCCGGCCGGCACGGTCGCGGGCTGGAACGCGCTGGCGTTACGGACGATGGGCACGGCGCCGCCGCCGCGCGTCCTCGCCCTGCTGCACACCTGCATGTACAACGCCTGGGCCGCCTACGACGGCGATGCCCGCCAGACGACGCTCGGCATGGCCGTACGCCTGCCGCGCGCCGAGCGCGACGCCGCCAGCAAGGCCGGCGCGATGAGCCACGCGGCCCATGGCGTCCTCGCCGGCCTGTGCCCGGCGGCGCACGCCGGCATCGATGCCCATATGCGGCGCCTCGGGCTGGATCCGGACGCCGCGGCCGGCCCATTCAGTCCGGCCGGTATCGGCCGCACGCAGGCGGCAGCCATGCTCGACGGCGGTTGCCGGGATCAACCGTTCGCGCTGATGCCGGCCGAGGTCCGCCAGCCCGGCGCCGGCGAGCTGCAGGCGAACGCCGCGCACTGGTGCCGTCTGGCCCGGCAGATATCGGTCCGCGACGGGCACGACGACGACCGCGACGTGCTGCTGTTCTTCGTGCTGGCCAATGCCCTGGCGGACGCCGCCCTCGCGACCGGGGATGGCGAGGCCTGCGCCGCAGCCGCCGCCGAGGTGCTGCGGCGTGTTACGGGCGGCAGCCGGCTGGATGGGGCCGCGCCCACGGACGGGGCGGGGGCTGAGCCGGGCAGAAAGATCGGCGCGCGCGTGTTCGACAAGGCGCGCCGTTATTGGCAAGGCAGGCTGTAACCGCTTACTGGCGGGTGCCGCTGGCGGACGCGCCGCTCGCGCCCGATCCGCCCGCGCTGCCCGAGGCCGTACCGCTCGCGCTGCCGCTGCCGCTGCCGCTGCCGCTGAGCGTCACGCCGCCGTTCGCGGCCGACGCACCTTCGCGCACCGATCGGGCCGCGCCGCGCGCACCGCCTGCCGCCTCGCTGCCGGCGGCCGCCATGCGCTCGCGCGCCTGGCCCGCGGTGCCGCGGGCCGCACCCGCCGCGCCGCCGATCGTGCCGGCCGCGGCACTGCCGTCCACGCCGGCCGAGCCCGATCCGTCGCCGCGGGCCGACGCCCCGCCCTTGCCCGCATCGGCGGATGCCGAGCGTTGCGCACTCGCCGCGGCGGCGCCAGTCCCGACGAGGCTGCCGGCACCCGACAGCAGGCCCGGCCGCTGCACGGGGGCCGCGGGCTGGGCCGGCGCGGCGGTGCCGGCACCGGACGCACCGCCCGCTGCCTGCCGTCCCGCGCCGCCGCGCACGTCGTCCTCCGCGTCGCGCACGAGACGTCCTTCGCCGCGCAGTCCGCTCATCGTATCCATGCGGCCGATGCCGCCCATGCCGCCCATGCCACCGTTAAGCATGCCGCCGACGGAACCGCCCAGCGAGCCGCCGAGCCCGCCGCCGAGCAACTGCGCATGGGCCTGGTGCGTGATGCCGATGCCGAGGGAAAGGACGAGGGCGATGTGGCGGGTAATCTGTTTGGCTTTCATGTCTGTTCTCCTTGTGATGGGGCGGCGCTGTCGCCGCCGATACAAGGAAAACGGACCAGCTCGCCATTTTCTTCCATTCCTTCAAAAAAATTTTTAGCGCAGGTCCGCCGGGTCCGTGCGCAAGCCGGCGCCGACGATGCCGTAGCCCGTCTCGTCATTCGCGACGGCATGGCCGCCGCCGGCCTCGCGCGCGAGCGCGTCCACGGCGCGCGCGGCCGCGGCGCCGTCCGGCCGGGGCAGCCGCTTGGCCAGCAAGGCCGCGACGATGGGCGCCGCGAACGATGTCCCGCGCACCTGCCGGTACGGTGGCGCGCCGGGCGCGGCGCTGACCATCTGGCTGCCCGGCGCCGCGAATTTCACCTGCGGACCGCGCGCCGCTTCCGGCAGCGGCCGGCCGCGCCGGTCGACGGCCGTCACGCCGACGACGCCGGGATAGCTGGCCGGATACAGCGGCGGCGCGGCCGGCCCGTCGTTGCCGACGGCGGCCACGAGGAGGTGGCCGCGCGCCTCCATCGCGGCGACGGCCCGCCCCAGCAGCGCATTGGCCGGGCCGACGAGGCTGATGTTCACGACGCCGACGCCCTGCTGGTCCAGCCAGCCGAGCGCCGCGGCGATGCGGTCGGCGGCCCCGCCCACCGGGCTGCCGCAGTACACGTCGGCCGCATACAGGCTGGCGCCCGGGGCCGCGCCGCGCAGGTGTTCGGAGCGCCCGACCATCAGCGCCGCCACCGCCGTGCCGTGCGGCGCGGGAACGACCTGGCCGCCGCAGCCCCAGCGCGTGATCGCGGCATCCTCGAAGACCGGGTGGGTGCCGTCGACGCCGCTGTCGACGAGGCCGATGCGGACGGCGGATCCCTCGCCGGCACGCACGCCATCCGCCGCACCGCTGCCCGTGTAGACGTGGTTGAAATCGTAGGCGCCGCCGGGATCGAAGGCCCGCAACCGCTCGACCATGGCCGCCGTCGACGCACCGGACGGCAGGCGCAGCACGACCATGCGGTCGCCCAGTCCGGGCAGCACCTCGTCGCGCACGACCGTCGCGCCAAGGTCGCGCGCGGCCTGCAGGGCCGTCTCCGACGGCGACCAGGCCAGCACCTCGCCGCGCAGCGCCGGTTCGCCGTTCGGGTCGGCCTCGAGTTGAGTCGCGTGGTCGCGCAGCAAGCGTTTGATCGTGTCGACACGCAGGCTGCCGAGGTCCGGCAACGGCGCCCGGTCGAGCAACTGGTCGACCGGACGGCGCAATCCGTCCAGCCCCAGCGGCCCGATACGGCCGGGCAGCGGCAAGGACGGCAACCCCAATTGCGCATGCGCGGACGCCATGCCGCACACGAGCAGCGCGGCAAGCAGGCCACGCAAATTTACGAAAGGGAATTTCATGGGCGGATCATATATGATTGGTCAAGATACGCAGTTAACGAACGGCGCAGGGAAGAAAATCCCCTCCTGCATCGTTTACCTAGACAGACACCATGCTTGCCGACGAGATCGCCGCCCTGCTGCCCCGGATGCGCCGCTTTGCGCGGGCGCTGACCTATCATCGCGAAGACGCGGACGACCTGGTGCAGGTCGCGATGGAGCGCGCGCTCGGCCGCAGCGAACAATGGGAACCGGGGACGCGGCTCGACAGCTGGCTCTTCCGGATCATCAAGAACGCGTGGATCGACGAAGTGCGCAGCCGGACCCGGCGCGCCGAGTTGTTCGCGCCCGAGGAAGAAGGCGAACATGTGGGCGACGACACGGCGCAGGCGCACCAGCAGCGGCTCGCGATCCAGAAGGCGATCAGCCTGCTGTCCGAGGAGCACCGGCTCGTCGTCGGCCTCGTGCTCGTGGACGGCCTGCCGTACAAGGAAGCGGCGGACGTGCTGGAGATCCCCGTCGGGACCCTCACCAGCCGCCTGGCCCGCGCCCGCGACGCCCTGCAGCAACTGCTCGCCGACCAGACACGAAGGACACCATGACATTTTCCGATGACACCCTGATGGCCTATGCCGACGGCGAACTCGATCCCGCCGAACGCGCCGCCATCGAACACGCGATGCGCGCCGATCCCGCCATTGCCGCCGCCGTGGCGCGCCATCGCGCCCTGCGCGCGGACGTCGCCGCCGCCTTCGCCGGCATCCTCGACGAACCCGTGCCCGCGCGCCTGCAGCCGGCGCCGGCCGCACCCGTGCTGTCGCTGGACGCGGCGCGCACGGCGCGGGACGAACGCCGCCGCTGGTCGTGGCCGGAATGGGGCGCGCTGGCGGCCACGCTCGTCATTGGGGTCCTGGCCGGCAAGGTGATTCCCGGCGGCGGGCCGGCCATCGCCGGCAACGGCGGGCAGGTGGTGGCGCAAGGCGAACTGGCCTCTGCCCTCGACCGCCAGGTCGGCGGCAAGGCGGCAGGCGCGGTGAAGGTCGGCGTCAGCTTCGCCGCCCGCGACGGCGCTTACTGCCGCAGCTTCGTCATGGGATCGTCGGCCGGCCTGGCGTGCCGGGAAGGCGGGCAGTGGCGGATCCCCGTGCTGGCCGAGGCCGCGCCGGAGGCGACGGGCGGCTACCGCCAGGCCGGCAGCGCGTTGCCGGCCGCCGTGCTCGATGCGATCGACGAGCGCATCGCCGGCAAGCCGCTGGACGCCAAGGGAGAAGAGGCGGCGCGATCGCGCGGATGGCAGGCGGGCTCTCGATGAGCGCCCGCTGATCAGGCCAGCGGTTTCAGCACATTGGCCAGCGCCACGTACTGTTCCAGCCCCACGGTTTCCGGCCGCGCCCCCGGATCGATGCCGGCGTCGACCAGCTGCTGTTCGTTGAACATGCCCGCCACGCAGTTGCGGATCACCTTGCGGCGCTGCGAGAACGCCTTCTGCACGACGGCTTCGAGCGCGCCCGCGTCGGCCGGGAGCTGCCTGCGCGTGGGCACCATGCGCACGATGGCGGAATCGACCTGCGGCGGCGGATCGAAGGCCGTCGGCGGCACGACGAACAGCAGCGCCATGTCGTAGCGCCACTGCAGCATCACCGACAGGCGGCCGTAGACCTTGGTCCCCGGCTCCGCCACCATGCGCTCCACGACCTCTTTCTGCAGCATGAAGTGCTGGTCCTCGATGAGGTGGGCGTAGTCGGCCAGGTGGAACAGCAGCGGGCTCGAGATGTTGTACGGCAGGTTGCCCACCACGCGCAGCTTTTTCCCGTCCGGGACGGGGATGCCGCCGAAGTCGAATTTCAGGGCGTCGCCCGCGTGGATGGTCAGGCGTTCGCGCGGATACGCTTTTTCCAGGCGCGCGACGAGGTCGCGGTCGAGCTCCACCACGTGCATGTGGTCGAGCTCCTTGAGCAGCAGCGCCGTCATCGCGGCCAGGCCCGGGCCGATTTCGACCATGGTGTCGCCGCGGCGCGGGCCAATCGCATCGATGATGTTGTGGAGGACGTGGTCGTCGGTCAGGAAATTCTGGCCGAAGCGCTTGCGGGCTACGTGTTTCATTTTTTTCTTATGCGGGTTATTGCTGTTGCGCGCGCACCATCGACAGGGCGACGCGGATCGCCTCTTCCATGCTGCCGCAATCGGCCCGGCCGAGGCCTTGCGCGGCCAGATCGAGGGCCGTGCCGTGGTCGACCGACGTGCGGATCAAAGGCAGGCCCAGCGTGATGTTGACGCCGCGGCCAAAGGTCGCGTACTTGAGCACGGGCAGGCCCTGGTCGTGGTACATGGCGAGGACGGCGTCGGCGTCCTGCAGGTATTTGGGCTGGAACAGCGTGTCGGCCGGATACGGGCCGCGCGCGTCGATGCCGCGCGTGCGGGCGTCTTCCAGCACGGGCGTGATGACGTCGATCTCTTCGCGCCCCAGGTAGCCGTTCTCGCCCGCATGCGGGTTCAGGCCCGTCACGAGGATGCGGGGAGCGGCGATGCCGAACTTGCGCACGAGGTCCGCGTGCAGGATCTCCAGCACCTGTGTGAGGCTATCACGCGTGATGGCGAACGAGACGTCCTTGAGCGGCAGGTGCGTCGTCGCCAGCGCCACGCGCAGGTAAGGCCGGTCCGCGCCGGGCGAACCCGCGAGCATCATGACCACTTTCGGCGTGCCCGTCTTCTCGGCCAGGTATTCCGTGTGGCCGGAAAACGCGATGCCGGCATCGTTGATGGTGCTCTTTTGCAGCGGCGCCGTGACGATGGCGTCCCACCAGCCGGCCTGCGTGCCCTCGATCGCGAGATCGAGCGTGGCCAGCACGGCGCGGCCGTTGGCGGCATCCAGCCGGCCCGGCACGACGTGGGCGTCGAGCGGCACGTCGACGACGGGGATGACATCCGGCCCGAAGTGCGGCAGGCCGCTGTGGCGCAGGGCCAGGGTGGAGATCGCGGACAGGCGGATCGCCGGGTCGATCAGCCCCGCCGTCAGCGACAGGAACGCCGCATCGCCCACGAGCACGCACCGGGCCGCGCCGCGCAGCGCCCAGGCCGCGCGGATCGAGATCTCCGGTCCGATGCCGGCCGGCTCGCCGACCGTGACGGCCAACGTGGGGCGTGCGCCTGCCTGGGACATTTATTTGTCCTCGCGGAACTCGACGTAGGCGCGGTCGCGGACCTGGCGGCTCCAGTCTTCCAGGGCTTCCTGGCGCTTGCGGTCGGTGAGGACCTGGCGGGCGGCCGCGCGTTCCTTCTCCTTCGACACGTCTTCCGACTTGCGCTCGATGACCTCGATCAGGTGCAGGCCGAACGGCGTCTTGATGACGTCCGACACCGTGCCCGGCTTGAGGGCGTTCATCGGGTTCTCGAATTCCGGCAGCGCGTCGCCCGGGGCCAGCCAGCCCAGGTCGCCGCCCTTCGCGGCCGAGCCGTCCTGCGAGTACTGGCGCGCCATCTCTTCGAAGGTCGCCTGCTTGCTCTCGATCTTGTGCTTGATCTCGAGGAGCTTCTTGCGGGCCTCTTCCTCGGTCTGCGTCGGCGTGATCTTGAGCAGGATGTGACGCGCGTGGGTCTGCTGCACGACGGCCTGGGCGGGCTTCTGCGCGTCCGCCAGCTTGCGCTCGCCGGCGAGCTTGAGGATGTGGAAGCCGACGTTGGTGCGGATCACCGGCGTGACCTGGCCCGGCTTGAGCTTGTGCAGCTCGTTCGCGAAGATCGGGGGCAGGCGGTCCGGGTCGCGCCAGCCGACCGAGCCGCCCTTCAGCGCGTCCGGCGAATCGGAATAGGTGGCGGCCATTTTGGCGAAGTCGGCGCCGGTGCGCAGCTGGCGCTCGACCTCGTCGGCCTTGGCCTTGCGCGCGGCGATCTGTTCGGGCGACGCGTTTTCCGGGATGCGCACGAGGATCTGCGCGATGTCCATCTCGACGCGGTCGGCGGCGGCGGCCTTTTCGGCGGCGAGATAGGTGTCGATCTCGGCGTCGGTGACCTGGATCTTGCTGTCGACTTCGTGCTCGATCAGGCGCTGCAGCATGATCTCGTTGCGGATCTGCTCGCGGAACTGGGAGAACGGCAGGCCGTCCTTCTCCATCGCGTTGCGCATGTCCTGCACGCTCATCTTCTGGTTCTCGGCGATGCGGCCGATGGCGCGGTCGAGCATCGTGTCGTCGACGCGCACGCCCATTTCCTTGGCCAGCTGGAGCTGGGCGCGCTCAGTGATCATGGCTTCGACGACCTGGCGGCGCAGGTCTTCCTCGGCCGGCATCTGGGCGCCCTGGGCCTTCAGGCGCTGGGTGATCTCGGCCACGCGCTGGTCGACTTCGCGCTTGGTGATCACTTCGTCGTTGACGATCACGTACACGGAATCGATCACGTGGGCGTTGCTGGACGCCGGCGGCAGGAAGCCGGTGCTCGGCTTGGCGGGCGGCTTGGCCGCGGGTGCGGCCTGGGCCAGGACGTCGCCCGTGGCGAGGGCGCACAGCAGCACCGCCGCCAGCTTGATCTGGTGCGGACGGCGCGGAGACAGACGGGTAGTACGCATATTCAGGGAAGCACTCATTTCAGGTATCTAGTTGTCCATGGCCCGGTCAGGGGCGGCCGACGTTGGTGTTCAGCCGGGTGTAGCCGGGGATGCTCTTGTTGAAAGTCTCCAGCGGGTTGCCGAAGCCCAGCCGCGACAGGCCGTTGAGCTCGAGCTGGAAAAAGATCGGCGTCGAGGTGGTCCGCGCGGCCGTCACGAAACGCTGCGCGCCCATGCGGAACACCCAGCAATCCGCCTTGTACTCGAGCCCCACGAGGCTCTCGAGCAGTTTGCGGTCGCGCACCGAGTAGCTGACCCGGGTCACGCCGTACCAGCGCTGCGACAGCGGCCACTGGCCCGACACGTCGGCGTTGCGGAAGCCGTTGGCAATGCCGAAGGTGTCGCGTTGAAAGCGGTATTCGAGATTCAACACCTTCATCGGGGCCGGCTGCCACTGCACCCCGACATTCGAACTGTACAGGCTGCGCGCCTGTGCATCGTATTGTACGCCGCTGTCGAAGGTCCATGACTCCGAAATGCGGCCCGACGCCGCCAGCAGCGCGTCCGAGCGGGTCTGGTTGCTTTGCTCGCTCGAATTCAGGCGCACGCGCGGATCGGTGAAGTAATAGCGGCTGCCGACCGCGAGGCGCAGGCGCTCGGCGCCGTTGGCCTCGATGAAGCGCGAGACGATCGCCGCCGTCAGCTGGTTCGCGTCCGACACCTTGTCGGCGCCGACGAAGCGGTTTTCCGTGAACAGCTGGGCGTAATTGAAACCGGCGACGCCCGTATCGAAGTTGGGGATGTCGTCCTGGTTTTTATAGGGGGTGCGCACGTAGAACAGGCGCGGCTCCAGCGTCTGCGTGCCGCCGGACCCGAACAGCGACGACTTGCGCTCGAACACCATGCCGCTGTCCAGCGAGAACGTGGGCAGCACGCGCGAGATCTTGTCGTCGCCGTTGACGTTCTGCGTCAGGCTGTACTGGGTCGCGTGCAGCATGACCTTGGGCGTCACGAACCAGCCCGGATGCACCCACGGATGGCTCACCTGCGCCACCATGTTGGCGCGGTTGCCCTGCACCTGGTTGTCGTCCGGATGCGTGAAGCGCGTGGCCTCCGCGTCCACCGACCAGTCGAAGCCGCCCAGCACGTCGTAGCGGCCGGCGTGGAAGTCGATCGTCGGCAGGCGGTTGTACGGCGTCGCCACGGTCAGCGCCGGATTCAGCACGGCGCCCGGGTCCTGCAGCACCTGGTAGTTCTGCACGCGCGCCGTCAGGTTCCAGTACTGGCCATAATAGTCGGTGCGCAGCTCGCGCAGCAGCTGGCGCTCGGCGCTGGCGGCGACGGTGCGCGAGAAGTCCGACGGGTATTCGTTGTCCGACGCCGCGTGCGCGTTCCAGCCGAACGTCCAGTTGGGCGCCAGGAACTGGTTGTGCAAGGTGTCGACCCACCAGCGGTTGCGGTGCGCCAGGTGGTCGTTGGCCAGGTATTCCAGGTGCGTCTCGCCGTGGTAGGGCCCGCGGTCGGTCTCGCCCAGGTAGCGGCCCGTGGCGCCCAGCTGCAGGCCCCGCGCGAAGATATAGCGCGGGAACAGCGTCAGGTCGCGGTTCGGCGCGATGTTGAAGTAATACGGCACCATCAGCTCGGCCGAGCCCTTGGAGCCGAAGCCGACCGTGGGCGGCAGCCAGCCGGACCGGCGCGCACCCGACAGCGAGAACGACAGCGCCGGAATCCCGAGGATGGGCACGTCCTTGAAATAGATGATCGTGCCGCCGGCCGTGCCGACGTCGCGGCCCTGGTCCAGGCGCAGCGTGCTGGATTTCAGGTACCAGTCCGGATCGGGCCCTTCGCAGGTGCTGTACGTGCCGTCGACGACGACGGCCTGGTCCTCGCCGAGGAAATTGATGCGCTGGGCCTTGCCCTGCGCGTTGTTCGCGGCCAGGCGGTAGGCCGGGTGCAGCACCCAGCCCTTGCCCGTTGCCAGGTTCAGTTGCAGCGCGTCGCCCTTGTAACGGTCGCCGAAACGCCACATATTGATATTGCCTTCGGCCGTGACCTCGTCCTCGACGCGCCGGTAGCAGGCCGTGTCCGCCGTGACGCCGGTCGTGCCGCGCGTGATCTCGACGTTGCGGTCCATGTTCAGGATACGGTCCGGACGGCCGGAAAACGCCTCGGCGCGTATCGTGACCGGCAGGTCTTTCTCGTCGGAATGGGCCGGAGCGGCCACCGTCGGTGCCGCCGTCTGTGCCGCCGTTTGTGCCGCCGTTTGTGCATATAACGGCCCCGCGGCCACGGCCACGCAGGCGGACAAGGCGGCAGTTCGCCGCGGCGGGAATGGTAGGGCCGTCATCCAGCTCATGAAAGATCGCGTTGCACCATAGAGGGCGATTTTTTGGATTGAATCTCGTATTATATGGGAATTCCTATCACCAACCCGTTTCACCGGGACGCTTCATGTCTTCTCAGTCTCAACACGTTCCCACCCCCGACAAAGATGCCCGCCTCGCCCAGCTGACCGATTGGTTGGGTTCGCTTGACCTCGTCGACGTCGCCAGCCTGCGCCCGGCATCCACCGACGCCAGTTTCCGCCGCTACTTCCGCCTCGATGTTGTGCCGGCGCTACGCGACAAGCTGGGCGATACGCTCGTCGCCATGGACGCCCCGCCGGAGCGCGAAAACGTGGCCGCCTTCATCCACGTCGACGGCCTGCTGCGCGATGCCGGCGTCACCGTGCCCGCCATCGTGGCCCGCAACGTGGAGGCCGGCTTCCTGCTGCTGTCCGACCTCGGCACGACGATGTATTTGCAGCGCCTGTCCGTCGACAACGCCCCGTTCATGTACTCGGACGCCATCGACGCCCTGATCAAGTTCCAGGTGGCGAGCCAACCGGGCGTGCTGCCGGAATTCGACCGCGCCTTCGTGCTGCGCGAGCTGAACCTGTTCCCCGAGTGGTTCATCGAACGCCACCTGGGCGTCACGATGAACGACATCCAGCGCGCCCAGCTCGACAAGGCGTTCGAGGCGATCACGGCCAACGTGTTAGCACAACAGCAAGTCTACATGCACCGCGATTTCCATTCGCGCAACCTGATGTTCCTCGACCAGGGCAACCCGGGCGTGCTGGACTTCCAGGACGCCGTCTACGGCCCCGTCACCTACGACCTGGCTTCGCTGCTGCGCGACGCCTACATCCAGTGGGACGAGGAATTCGTGCTGGACTGGGTCGTGCGTTACTGGCAAAGCGCGAAACAGGCGGGCCTGCCCGTCAATCCGGACATCGACGCCTTCTACCGCGACTTCGAATACATGGCCCTGCAGCGCCACCTGAAAATCCTCGGCATCTTCTGCCGCCTGAATTACCGCGACGGCAAGTCCACCTACATGGGGGACCTGCCCACGGTGATGGACTACGTGCGCAAGACCGCCAACCGCTACACCGAACTCAAGCCGATCCTCCGCCTGCTCGACGCGTTCGACGACAAGGCGCCGCAGGTCGGCTACACCTTCTGAGACATCCGCCGATGAAAGCCATGATCTTCGCCGCCGGCCGCGGCGAGCGGATGCGTCCGCTGACCGACACCTGCCCCAAGCCCTTGCTCAAGGTGCGTGGGCGTCCCCTCATCACCTGGCACGTGCTGAACCTCGTGCGCGCCGGCATCAAGGACATCGTCATCAACCACTCGCACCTCGGCCACATGATCGAGGAAGAACTGGGCGACGGCAGCCGCTACGGCGCGCGCATCGTCTACTCGCACGAGCCGACGCCGCTGGAAACGGCCGGCGGCATCGTCAACGCCCTGCACCTGCTGGGCGACGAACCGTTCCTGGCCGTTTCCGGCGACATCTACGCACCCTACTTCGACTTCGAACAGGTGCTGGACGTGCTCAAGGACGTCGACGCCGTGGGCCAACCGATTCCGCCCGAGAAGCGCGACATCGCCTGGCTGTACCTCACGCCGAACCCGTGGCACAACCCGGAAGGCGACTTCGGCGTGACCATGTACACGCTGTCCAACGACGGCAACCCGAAATGGAATTTCGCCGGCATCGGCGTCTATCGTCCTGAAATGTTCGACGGAATCCGCGCCGGCGAGTTCCTGAAATTCGGCCCGTTGATGCGCAAGTTCATTGACCAGGGTCGCGTGGGCGGTGAAATCTACGACGGCCAGTGGGTCAACGTGGGCACCGTGCGCCAGCTGGAAGAACTCAACGCACCGCCGGGATCCATCGCGAAGGCGGGCGCCTGATGGACTACGCGGCACGACGCGCGCGCCTGGCCGCGCAGATGCAGCCGGGCGCCGTCGCCGTGCTGCCCACCGCGCCGGAGGTCCTGCGCAACGGCGACAGCGACTACCCCTACCGCCACGACAGCGCGTTTTATTACCTGACCGGCTTCACGGAACCGGACAGCGTGCTCGTACTCGTCGCCGCGACGGACGACAAGCCGGCCCGCTCCATCCTGTTCTGCCGCGAAAAGAACGTCGAGCGCGAGATCTGGGACGGCTACCGCCACGGCCCGGAAGCGGCGCGCACGACGTTCGGCGTCGACGACGCGTACCCGATCGCCGAACTGGATACGCACATGGCGCGCCTCCTCGCGAACGCGCCCGCGCTGTACTACGCGCTGGCGTCGAACGCGGCCCTCGACGCGCAGGTGATGGGCTGGCTCAAGGCCGTGCGCGCCCAGGCCCGCACCGGCACGACGGCGCCCGGCACTTTCGTTAACCTGCTGCCCCTGCTGGACGAGATGCGCCTGATAAAAGACGCCGACGAACAGGCGCTGATGCTGCGCGCCGGCGAGATCTCGGGCCGCGCGCACGAGCGCGCGATGCGCGCGGCGCGTCCCGGCATGGCCGAGTACGAGCTGGAAGCGGAGCTGCTGTACGTCTTCCGCAAGAACGGCGCCCAGTTCCCCGCTTACACGCCCATCGTGGCCTCGGGCCCGAACGCCTGCATCCTGCACTACAACGTCAACGACCGCACCATGCGCGACGGCGACCTCGTGCTGATCGACGCCGGCTGCGAGCTGGATGGCTACGCCTCCGACATCACGCGCACCTTTCCCGTGAACGGCCGCTTCACCGACGCCCAGAGGACCCTCTACGAGCTCGTGCTGGCGGCACAGGACGCGGCCCTCGAGGCCATCGCACCGGGCCGGCCGTACAGCGCGTTCCACGAAGCGGCGCTGCGCGTGCTGGTGCAGGGCATGCTCGACCTGGGCCTCGTCGACAAGTCGAAATACGCGAGCGTCGACGACGCCATCGCGGACAAGGCCCACGTGCCGTTCTACATGCACGGCACGGGCCACTGGCTCGGCATGGACGTGCACGACGTCGGCGCCTACCGCGACGTGACGCAGGCCGAGAAGCCATCACGGCCGCTGGCCGAAGGCATGGTCGTGACGGTGGAACCGGGCATCTACGTGCGCCCGGCCGACGGCGTGCCGGAACGCTTCTGGCACATCGGCATCCGCATCGAGGACGACGTCGTCGTCACGAACGACGGTTATCGCCTCTTGTCGGCGGCGGCGCCGAAAACGGTGGCGGAGATCGAAGCGATCGTGGGGACCGCGCATGACTGAACAGGAAATTCACGTCGACGTCGCGATCTGCGGTGCCGGCCCCGTCGGCCTCGCACTGGCCGCGCTGATGGCGCGCCGCGGCGTCGCGCCGGGGCGCATCGCGCTGGTGGATGCGAAGGCGCTGGGCCAGGCGATCTCGGACCCGCGCTCGATCGCGCTGTCGTGGGGCAGCCGCATGCTGCTGGAAGACGTCGGCGCCTGGCCGTTGCCCTGCACGCCGATCCACCAGATCCACGTGTCGCGCCGCGGCCACCTGGGCCGCAGCCTGATGGACCGCGCTGAACACAAGGTCGAGGCGCTGGGTTATGTGGCGCGCTACGGCGAAGTCGTCGACGCGCTGGCGCGCGCCTGCGAGCGCGCGGGCGTGCAGGTGCTGCGCCCGGTGCGCGTGACGGCGCTCGACGAACGCCGCGACGGCGTCGTGCTCGAGCTGGACGACGGCCGCAAGCTGCATGCGCAGGCGGCCGTGCAGGCCGAGGGCGGCGTGTTCGGGGAGCAGGCGGACAGGACGCAACGGCGCGACTACGCCCAGACGGCCGTCATCGCGCGCATCTCGGCCAGCCAGCCGATCGCGCACCGCGCCTTCGAACGTTTTACCGACGAAGGCCCGCTCGCGCTGCTGCCGCAGGACGGCCCCGACGGCCATCGCTATGCGCTGGTCTGGTGCGTGCATCCGGAACGCGCGCAGCAGTTGCTGGACCTGGGCGAGCCGGCATTCCTGCGCCAGTTGGGCGAGGCGTTCGGCGAGCGTCTCGGCACGTTCACGGGCGCATCGGAACGGGCGGCGTTTCCGCTCGGGCTGAACGCGGACCCGCGCTTTTCCGCGCGCACGGTCGCCATCGGGAATGCGGCGCAGACCCTGCACCCGGTGGCGGGACAGGGATTGAATCTCGGCCTGCGCGACGCGGCCGTGCTGGCGCGCCTGCTCGCGCGCGGGATCGATCGCGAGGGCGGCATCGCGGATGCGTTATCCCGCTTTGCGGAAGAACGTGCGCGCGACCGCGGCGCCATCATCCGCACGACGGATGCGCTGGCGCGCGTGTTCGCGAATACGGGGCCGCTGCAGGCGGTGTTCGGGCTGGCGCTGGCGGCGCTCGATACCGTCAAGCCAGCCCGGATGTTGTTGGCCGAATTGATGATGTTCGGACGCAGGTAGCCGTAGGGTGGGCACCCCGTGCCCACCAAATGCACGCATCGCGGCAGCGCATGGTGGGCGCGCATTTCAAGCCCCCGGCTTGAAATGCCCCACCCTACGTATTACTCCACCGCCTTGACCATCGACTCGATGACTTTTTTGGCGTCCCCGAACACCATCATCGTGTTCGGCTGATAAAACAGATCGTTGTCGAGCCCCGCATACCCCGACGCCATCGACCGCTTGTTGACGATGATGCTCTTGGCTTTATAGGCCTCGAGGATCGGCATCCCCGCGATCGGCGATTTCGGATCCTTCGCGGCCGGGTTCACGACGTCGTTCGCGCCCAGCACGAGCACCACGTCCGTCTGGCCGAATTCGCCGTTGATGTCTTCCATCTCCGCCACCTGGTCGTACGGCACCTCGGCTTCCGCCAGCAGCACGTTCATGTGGCCCGGCATGCGGCCCGCCACCGGGTGGATCGCGTAGCGCACCTGCACGCCGTGTTCCGTCAGCTTGTCGACCAGTTCCTTCACCGTGTGCTGGGCGCGCGCTACCGCGAGGCCGTAGCCCGGCACGATGATGACGGATTCCGCATTCTGCAGGATGAACGCCGCGTCTTCCGGCGAGCCCGATTTCACCGGCCGCTGTTCCTTCGCGCCGCCCGTGTCGGCGGATGCCGCCTCGCCGCCGAAGCCGCCCAGGATCACGTTGAAGAACGAGCGGTTCATCGCCTTGCACATGATGTACGACAGGATCGCGCCCGACGAACCGACGAGCGAGCCCGCGATGATCAACATCGAGTTGTTCAGCGAGAAGCCGATGCCCGCGGCCGCCCAGCCCGAGTACGAGTTCAGCATCGACACGACGACGGGCATGTCCGCGCCGCCGATCGGGATGATGATCAGGACGCCCAGCACGAACGACAGCACGGCCATCACGATGTACGGGGTCCATGCCGGCGTGGCGCCGCTCGAGAAGCAGAACGCGAGGCCCAGGCCGACGATGGCGATGGCCACGAGCAGGTTGATCATGTGCTGGCCCGGATAGCGCACGGGCGCGCCCTGGAACAGCCGGAATTTATATTTGCCGGCCAGCTTGCCGAACGCGATCACGGACCCGGAGAACGTGACGGCGCCCACGAACGTGCCGATGAACAGTTCCAGCCGGTTGCCGAACGGGAGCCCTTCGCCGCGCGCGGCGATATTGAAAGCCCACGGCTCGGACACGGCCGCGATGGCGATGCACACGGCCGCGAGGCCGATCAGCGAGTGCATGGCCGCGACCAGTTCCGGCATCTTGGTCATCTCGACGCGCTTCGCGGCCACCGCGCCGATCGCGCCGCCGACCACGACGCCCAGCAATACGAGGCCGAAGCCCATGCCGCTCGTCTGCATCTGCTCCTTCAGCTTGAACATCAGGGCGATGGTGGTGACGACGGCGATGCCCATGCCGGTCATGCCGAACGCGTTGCCCATGCGCGCGGACGCGGGCGACGACAAGCCCTTCAAGGCCTGGATGAAGCACACGGACGCCACGAGGTACAGCAGCGTCACGACATTCATGCTGATCATGTTCATGCGGCCTCCTTGGCGACGCCGCCGGCACCGTTGGCGCCGTTGGCAGCCGGCGCCGGCTTCGCCTTCGGTTCCTTCTTCTTGAACATCTCCAGCATGCGCTGGGTGACGAGGAAGCCGCCGAACACGTTCACGGCGGCCAGCGCCACGGCGATCGTGCCGGCGACCCGGCCCGTCAGGCCCTCGGTGAGGCCGGCCGCCAGCATGGCGCCGACGATGATGATGGCCGAGACGGCGTTCGTCACCGCCATCAGCGGCGTGTGCAGCGCGGGCGTGACCGTCCACACGACGTGGTAGCCGACGTAGATCGCCAGCACGAAGATGATCAGGTTGATGATGGTATGGCTGATTTCCATGACGCGTCTCCTTGATTTACGCCGCTTTGCGCAGTACGTCGCCGTCGATGGCGACGAGCACTGCGCGCACGATCTCGTCCTCGCGGTCGATGACGAGCTTGCCGTCCTTGTCGATCACGAGTTTTAAAAAGTCCAGCACGTTGCGGGCGTACAGCGCCGACGCGTCGGCCGCCACCAGCGCGGGCAGGTTCGGCTCGCCGATGATCGTGACGCCGTGTTTGATCACCGTCTTGCCCAGCTCCGTCAGCGGGCAGTTGCCGCCCTGCTCGATGGCCATGTCGACGATCACGGAGCCCGGCTTCATCGCGCGCACCGTTTCTTCCGCGATCAGCACCGGGGCCTTGCGGCCGGGGATCAGCGCCGTCGTGATGACGATGTCGGCCAGCTTCGCGCGCTCGTGCACGAGTTCCGCCTGGCGCCGCATCCAGTCGGCCGGCATCGGGCGCGCATAGCCGCCCACGCCCTTGGCGATCTCGCGTTCCTCGTCCGTGAGGAACGGGACGTCGATGAATTTGGCGCCCAGCGATTCCACCTGCTCCTTCACGGGCGGACGCACGTCGGATGCTTCGATGACGGCGCCCAGGCGCTTCGCGGTGGCGATGGCCTGCAGGCCGGCGACGCCGACGCCCATGATCAAGACGCGCGCCGCCTTCACGGTGCCGGCGGCCGTCATCAGCATCGGCATGAAGCGCTGGTAGGCGTTGGCGGCCATGAGCACGGCCTTGTAGCCGGCGATGTTGGCCTGCGACGACAGCACGTCCATCGACTGGGCGCGCGTGATGCGCGGCGCCGCTTCCAGCGCGAACGCCGTCACGCGCTGCTGCGCCAGCGCGGCCAGGTTGTCGGCATCGAATGGATTCAGCATGCCGACGAGGGCGGCGCCCGGCCGCATCAGCGCGCGCTCCTCCGCATTCGGGCTGCGCACTTTCAGGACGAGGTCGGCCCCGAAGGCGTCTTGCGCGGACCCGATGCGGGCGCCGGCGGCGACGTATGCATCGTCGATCGCGGAAGCAGGGACGCCGGCGCCCGATTGCACGATCACTTCGTGCTGGGCGGCCAGCTTCTTGACCGTTTCGGGGGTTGCTGCGACACGTGTCTCGCCAGGCCTCGTTTCGACCGGCACACCAATTCTCATGATGCCTCCGTATAATTGATAAACTGTCTACAATCTAGCATGTAATGCCCCCGATCAATACAGATGAGTGGTTTTTCGTCAACAGATCGGCAATTTTCGTGGCCAAGCCCTCGGAAACCTAGATAAAGTCTCAAGCTTTTTGTTACACATCAATATTCAAACCTGTCCGGAACTATTGCACCGCAGCGTGCGCCCGAGCAACGCACGTTCCAGCAAGGTAGAATGTCGGCTCACTACAAGGACGCGCATGACCCATACCTTCAGACCGTCAGTCACCGTCGCCGCGATCATCGAGCGCGAAGGCCGTTTCCTGCTGATCGAAGAAGAAACCAGCGACGGCATCCGCCTGAACCAGCCGGCCGGCCACCTCGACCCGCACGAATCGCTCGAACAGGCGGTGATCCGCGAGGCGATGGAAGAGACGGCGCACGAGTTCATCCCGGAAGCCCTCGTCGGCATGTACCTGTCGCGCTACCACTCGAAGTCGCGCGGGCATGACGTGACCTATCTGCGCTTCACGTTCTGCGGCAAGGCGGGCAAGCAGTACGACCAGGCGCTCGACCACGGCATCCTGCGCACCTTGTGGCTGACGCGCGACGAACTGGCCGCGTGCCGCGAGCGCCACCGCAGCCCCATCGTCCTGAAATGCGTGGACGATTACCTGGCGGGCAAGCGCACCTCGCTGGACCTGCTGTACACGGACCATTCCGTGTTCGACAACGGACTCACCATCAAACCGGACGTAACCTGAAATGAGCAAAAAGAAAGTCGTGATCGGGATGTCGGGCGGCGTCGACTCCTCGGTCGCGGCCTGGATGCTGAAGGAACAGGGCTATGAAGTCGTCGGCCTGTTCATGAAGAACTGGGAAGACGACGACGATTCCGAATACTGTTCCTCGCGCCAGGACTGGATCGACGCGGCCAGCGTCGCCGACGTCGTCGGCGTGGACATCGAGGCCGTGAACTTCGCCGCCGAATACAAGGACCGCGTGTTCGCGGAATTCCTGCGCGAATACCAGGCCGGCCGCACGCCCAACCCGGACGTGCTGTGCAACGCCGAGATCAAGTTCAAGGCCTTCCTCGACCACGCCATGAAGCTGGGCGCCGACCTGATCGCGACCGGCCACTATGCGCGCGTGCGCCAGAACGGCGCCACCGGCAAGTTCGAGCTGCTCAAGGCCCTCGATTCGACCAAGGACCAGAGCTACTTCCTGCACCGCCTGAACCAGGCGCAGTTGTCGAAATCGCTGTTCCCGCTGGGCGAGATCGCGAAGACGGAAGTGCGCAAGATCGCGGAACAACTGAACCTGCCGAACGCGGCGAAGAAGGACTCGACGGGCATCTGCTTCATCGGCGAGCGCCCGTTCCGCGAATTCCTCGGCCGCTACCTGCAGCACAAGCCGGGGCCGATCAAGCTCGATAACGGCCAGACGGTGGGCGAGCACGTGGGCCTGTCGTTCTACACGCTGGGCCAGCGCAAGGGCATCGGCATCGGCGGCCTGAAGTCGCACAAGAATGCCGACGGCACGAGCGAGCCGTGGTTCGTGGCGCGCAAGGACATCGCCGCCAACACGCTGTACATCGTGCAGGGCCACGATCACCCGTGGCTGCTGTCGGCCAGCCTGGGCGCCGGCCAGGCCAGCTGGATCGCGGGTGAGCCTCCGGAGGCCCGTGCGCTATCGGCCAAGACGCGCTACCGCCAGGCCGACGTGCCCTGCACGGTCGCGCCCGACGGGCCGGACCGCTTCACGCTGGCCTTCACCGACCCGCAATGGGCGGTGACGCCGGGCCAGTCGGCGGTGCTGTACGACGGCGACGTCTGCCTGGGCGGTGGCATTATCGACACGGCGAGCGCGGCCTGATTGTTGCGTTCCCCCCGCAGCCGCAGCATTTTTGTTCGCGATTGCCATTTGTCCATCGCATCCGACATAAAAATGCCGTAATCTTCAGTTATATTGCTGGTTGGAAATTAACGGGGAATTGCAATGGCTGAAGACATCGTCAACAACGCGACCGAGGTGCTGTCCTTCCGTCTGGGCGGCGAGGAATACGCGATCAGCATCCTGAAGGTTCAGGAAATCCGCGGCTACGACGCCGTCACGCGCATCGCCAACGCGCCCGAGTACCTGAAGGGCGTCGTCAACCTGCGCGGCATCATCGTGCCGATCGTCGACATGCGCATCAAGTTCAACGTCGGCGCGCCGACGTATGACGCGTTCACGGTCGTGATCGTCCTGAACATCAACAACCACACGATCGGCATGGTGGTGGACAGCGTCTCGGACGTCGTCACCCTGACGCCGGACCAGATCAAGCCGGCCCCGGACCTCGGCGCCACCGTGTCGGGCGAATACCTGCGCGGCCTCGGCACCGTGGGCGAGCGCATGCTGATCATGCTCGACATCGACAAGCTGCTCGGCTCCGAGGAGATGGGGCTGCTGGCGGCGGCGAAAGAGGCGGCCTGACCCCGGCGGCGCTCACGCGCCGCGGTGCTTCTTGACGATCGAAATGACGGTGTTGCGGATCGTCCGCAGCACCGTGTCGGCCTTGAACGGCTTGACGATGAACCCGTGCACGCCGCCCGCGAGCGCGGCCTGGATGGCGGGTGCGTCGAGCGTGCCGGACACCATGAAGATCAGCGTTTTCGGCAGTTGCGTGCGCAGCTGGCCGACGGCTTCCTGGCCGTCCTCGAACTGCTCGCGCGCGATGCAGAAGATGTGAGGCTGGTGCTTGAGGGCGAGCGCGAATCCGGCCGAGGCCGTATGGGCCTGGCCGGCCACGTCGTAGCCGCCGTCGGTGAGCACGGTGTTGAGCAGGCCGCGCGCGACGGCGCTGCCGTCCACGATGATCGCCTTGAGCATCGGTTTCCTTTCCACGTCAATCGGCCTCGTAGGCCAGCATGTTCCACGTGACGCCCAGGCGCACGTCGGTCTTCAATTGCACGAGCTTGCGCGACACCTCCAGGATCTCGCGTTCCGCACGCAGCCGTTCGCCCAGCGGGGTCTTGAGGATGCCGGCGCCCGCCATGACGGCGTCCAGGTCGCCGTAGGCATTGAGCAGGCGCGCGGCCGTCTTCATGCCGATCTTCGACACGCCCGGCACGCCGTCCGTCGGGTCGCCCATCAGCGCCAGCAGGTCGTGCAGGCGCTCCGGCGCGACGCCGAACCGGTTGCGCACCCACGCGTCGTCGTGCCACTCGCCCTTGAAATGATCCCACACCAGCGCGCCATGCGCGATCAGGGGGTGCAGGTCCTTGTCGGTGGTGGCGACGACGGCGTCGCCGCGCCCTTCCGCCAGCCAGCGCAGCACGCCGGTGCCGATGACGTCGTCGGCCTCGACCTCGGGTAGCATCAACACGTGCAGGCCGGCCTTGCGCAGGCGCTCGTGGAATTCCGGCAGCGCTTCGCGCAGCACGCCCGGCATCGGCGCGCGGCCTTCGCGGTAGCGCGGATAGAGGGCGTGGCGCCACGTGGCGCCGCCGTAGTCGAACGCGGCCAGCACGTGCGTCGGCGCGTGCGCTTCGAGCAGGTTGCGGAACGACGAGAACGCGTGGCGCAGGGCGATGCTCGCCTTGAGGTCGGAGTCCGGCTCGGGACTCGCCTCGTACACGCGCCGTACGATGTTCAGGCCGTCGATGGCCAGCAGCTTTGCCATATTCAGGGCCCGGCGTGAGAAAGGCGGTAGCTTAGCATTGTTGGGTGCCGATCAGAAGCAAAGTGGCAACGACAGGTTCCGGTACGCCATATGCACGAGCACATACACCATATATCGCCACCAAGATCAGCAAATTGAACATTTCCAAGACTATAAAAGATCGTTGTAGGGATGCCGCGTCAAGGTGCGGAATTTGAGGAAAATCACTAATTACAGACATCATCCAATTCATCCCTGATTACACTCAATATACCTTTCCACAAATCAATTTCACACCCATGAAATTCCGTCAACTCGGCATCCGCACCAAGCTCATGCTCAGCATGGGTGTGTGCCTGCTCGTATTCATCGCCATTTCTTCCACGTTGTCGATCTCGATGACCAGTGCGCAGATGCGCGAACGCGTCGTCGCCAGCGAATTGCCGGCCCAGATCAGCGCGATCCGCAACGACATCCAGCGCCAGATCGCGGAACCCGCCGCGATCTCGCAGACGCTGGCGAACAACACCTTCCTGCAGGCGTGGGAAGACGCCGGCAATCCGGACGACGGCCTGGCGGCCTGGATGGCGCAGGCCAAGCGCCTGCAGCAATCCAACCACGCGGCGACCGTGTTCTGGGTGTCGGACGGCACCTCGAAATACTTTACGGAAAAGGGCCTGGAACGCACGATCGACAAGGCATCGAGCAAGGACGCCTGGTTCAAGACCTTCCTCGACAGCAATGTGCCATACCGGCTGGACCTGGACAAGGATGCCGGTTCGGACGTCTACATGCTGTTCATCAACACGCGTGTGCAGACGCCGCAGGGCAAGCTGGCCATCGCCGGCCTGGGTCTCTCCGCCGACGCGCTGGCGAACAGCATCCGCAACTACCGCCTCGGCAAGTCCGGCTACGTCTACCTGGTGAACCAGGCCGGCGTACTGATGGTCCACCGCGACCGCACCCTGCTCGACGGCCACCACACCCTCGACAAGCAGCCCGGCTTCTCGCCCGAACTGGTGCGTTCGCTGCTGGGCAAGCAGCCGTTCGCGTCGGCGCACTACGACGCCCCGACGGGCCGCCAGTTCGTCGCGTCGTCGTACGTGCCGGAACTCGACCTGTACGTCGTGGCCGAGGTGCCGGAAGCGGAGGTGCTGGGCAATATCGGGCGCACGGCCGCGGTGTCCGCCATCATCGCGGCCCTCGCCGGCGGCGCGGTGGGGCTCGCCGCGATCTGGTTCGTGGCCGGCGCCATCTCGGCGCCGGTGATGGGCGCGGCCGGCATGCTGGGCGAAATCGCCGACGGCGACGGCGATCTCAGCCGTCGTCTGGAAGCGGACGGCGAAGACGAAGTGGGCAAGCTGGCGCAGGCGTTCAACCGCTTCGTCGGCTCGCTCAGCGGCACGATCGGCAAGGTGCGCGACAGCAGCCACGTGATCGCCGGGGCCACCGAGGAAATCGCGCGCGGCAATCTGGACCTGTCCACGCGCACGGAGGCGCAGGCGTCGAGCATCGAAGAGACGGCGGCTGCGATGGAAGAACTGACGACGACCGTGCGCAACAACGCGGAGCACGCGATCGAGGCGAACCGCCTCGTGTCCGAGACGGCGCAATCGGCCGAAAAAGGCGGCGCCGTGGTGGCGGAAGTCGTGCGCACGATGGGCGCCATCACGGAAAGCTCGCGCAAGATTTCCGAGATCATCGGCGTCATCGACGGCATCGCCTTCCAGACCAATATCCTCGCTTTGAACGCGGCCGTGGAAGCGGCCAGGGCCGGCGAACAGGGCCGCGGCTTCGCCGTCGTCGCCGGCGAAGTGCGCACGCTGGCCCAGCGATCCGCCGCGGCATCGAAGGAGATCCGCCAGCTGATCCTGGACTCCGTCGCCAAGGTCGATGCCGGCAGCGCGCTGGCCGACGGCGCCGGCCACGCGATGGAAGCGATCGTCGCGTCCGTGCGGCGCGCGGAAGTCCTGATGCGTGACATCGCGGCGTCGAGCCAGGAACAGAGCACGGGCATCGCCCAGGTCAACCAGGCCATCGCCCAGATGGACGACGCGACCCAGCAGAACGCGGCCCTCGTCGAGGAAGCCGCCGCCGCCGCGGCCGCGCTGCAGGAACAGGCGCGCGAGCTGGACGCCGTCGTCCGCACGTTCAAGCTGGCCGCGAACACGACCCCGTCCCTCCCCGCGCCCGCAAACCGCAAACGCCTGCCGGCATAAATTCGGGGTCAGAGCATATTTCGGCTCGAATTCGGGGTCAGAGCACATTTCGGATCAATTTCCTGACGGGTCGTTCCTCACCTGTGCATGGCTGTGGGGCGCCGCGAGGATTCGCAATGCGCAGGGCTGGAACCTCGACGGCTGACGCACAAACTTGCCTCGTGGACCGTGCCCTAAAAAGTGCTCTGACCCCGAATTTCGAACAAATCGTGCTCTGACCCCGAATTTGCGGTGGCGCGTTTGCACGCTTTCCCACGCTTCGGTACTATGCCCTGTTGCAACTTTTACCCAAGGTTGCTCACTCAACCGTCCCGTGGAGAACAAACCAATGCCGCGTTACCGTCCGCCTGCCCTGTCCGTCCTTTCCCTCCTGCTTGCCACCGCCTTCGCCACCTGCGCGCAGGCCCAGACCGCGCCGATGGCGCCGGACATCCCCGCCGAGAAATTCGAGACGACGGTCCCGAACGCCGACTACGTCAAGCGCGACGTCATGATCCCCATGCGCGACGGCGTCAAGCTGCACACCGTGATCGTGATCCCGAAGAGCGTCATGGCCGGCAAGGCGCCGATCATGCTGACCCGCACCCCGTACGACGCCACCCACCGCGCGGAACGCATGCAGAGCCCGCACATGATGTCGGAGCTCGGCGACGGCGACGATGCCTTCGTCGAGAACGGCTATATCCGCGTGTTCCAGGACGTGCGCGGCAAATACGGTTCGGAAGGCGATTACGTGATGACGCGCCCGGTGCGCGGCCCGCTGAACAACACCCCGGTCGACCACACGACGGACGCCTGGGACACGATCGACTGGCTCGTCAAGAACGTCCCGCAGTCGAACGGCAAGGTCGGCATGGTCGGCTCGTCGTACGAAGGTTTTACCGTGCTGATGGCCCTCGTGGACCCGCACCCGGCCCTGAAGGCGGCCGTGCCGATGAGCCCCATGGTCGACGGCTGGCGCGGCGACGACTGGTTCCACAACGGCGCGTTTCGCAACTCGAACCTCGCCTACATCGCCGGCCAGAACGCGGCGCGCGGCGAAGGCGAGAAGATCGTCACCGGCATCAATGACGACTACGAGGCGTTCCTGCGCGCGGGGTCGACGTCGGACTTCGCCCACCTGTACGGCGTCGACCGGCTGAACTTCACGAAAAAACTGTTCGAGCACCCGGCCTACGACAGCTACTGGCAGGAGCAGGCGCTGGACAAGATCCTCGCCAGGCGCGCGCTGAAGGTGCCCACGATGACCGTCGTCGGCCGCTGGGACCAGGAAGACATCTACGGCGCCTACGCGACCTACGCCGCCGTCGAACCGCAGGACAAGACGAACACGATGAATTCGCTGGTGGTCGGCCCGTGGCGCCACAGCGGCGTCAATTACGAGGGCTCGACGCTGGGCGCGCTGAAATTCACGGGCGACACCGCGCGCGAATTCCGCCGCGAGGTCATGCTCCCGTTCTTCGACCAATACCTCAAGGACGGCGCGCCCGCGTTCGACACGCCGCCCGTGTGGTCGTACCAGACCGGCGTGAACCGCTGGCGCCGCCTCGACCGGTGGCCGCTCGCGGCCGCAATCACGCCGCTGTACCTGAAGCCGGGCTTCGGCCTCGGGTTCGACAAGAGCGATGGCAAGGCCGACAAAGCCACCGCGTTCGACGAATACGTGTCCGATCCGGCCAAGCCGGTGCCGTTCGTGCCCCGTCCCGTGCACATGGGCGACAGCAACGTCTGGAAGCCGTGGCTGGTGACCGACCAGCGCGGCGATTCGGACCGTCCGGACGTGCTGACCTACACAAGCGCCCCGCTCACCGCGCCGTTGCAGCTGGCCGGCCAGCCGATGGTCGACCTGTTCGCGTCGACGTCGGGCACGGACAGCGACTGGGTCGTCAAGCTGATCGACGTGTATCCGGACGAAGTCGCAGCGCAGCCGGCGCTGGGCGGCTACGAGCTGCCGATCGCGATGGACATCTTCCGCGGCCGCTACTACCAGGGCCTCGACAAGCCGGCCGCGATCCCCGCGAACAAGGCCGAGCGCTATCGCTTCGCGCTGCCCAACGTCGACCACGTGTTCCTGCCGGGCCACCGGATCATGGTGCAGATCCAGTCCAGCTGGTTCCCGCTGTACGACCGCAATCCGCAGACCTTCGTGCCGAACATCTTCTACGCCAAGCCGGGCGATTATCGCAAGGCGACGCAGCGCGTCTATCACGCGCCGGGGCTGGAGAGCGCGATCGAGCTGCCGGTGGTGCAGGCCGCGAAATAACCGGCGCGGCACGCCGGCCAGGTCATGCATTGTGGCTGGCCGGCGACACACATGTTAAATCCTTAGGACTTTCGCGGGCGGCGCGGTAGGCTGTCGATACGCTTTCCGTTGCCGATTCACGAGGTCCTCTCCATGAAGTTCATCGTCTCCGCCGGCGCCCTGCTGCTGGCCAGTACGCTCGCCCACGCCCAGACCGCCCACTGGGCATTCAGCTACACGGGTTTCTACGACCAGGAAGCGGGCGCCTTCCTGCCCGACATGCACATCGACGGTTCGTTCAGCGGCGTCGACGCGAACGGCGACGGCGTGCTGGAACGCGGCGAGCTGACGTCCCTGCTGGTCGACACGAAGGACTACGTGGCCTGCGCCGCCAGCACCAACGCGAACTACCACTGCGACGCCGACAGCTTCACGTTCTCCGCCGAGAGCGGCCTGGCGTTCAGCGTGAGCGAGTATTCCAGCGACCCGGAAGGCCTGTACGGCGGCGGCCATTTCGTCACGACGGGCCAGATGGTCTACGACTACCAGTTCAACCCCTACGCCAACTCGGAACATCACCTGGCCTGGACGGACGGCACGGTGCTGACCATGACGTCGGCGCTGCCGGGGTCGACATCGGTGCCGGCCGTGCCCGAGGCGCCGGCATGGATGATGCTGCTGGCGGGCGTGGGCGGCATCGGGCTGTGGCGCCGGCGCGGCGCGGCGCGCATCCGCCCCGACTGACCGGCCACGGTTCGCCAGCGCACGGAGCGCGCCCGGCGCCCCGCCTAGACTGCGGGCATGGGCGCAATCCACATCGGCATCTCGGGCTGGCGTTACGAACCCTGGCGCGGGGTGTTCTATCCGCCCGGCCTCGCGCAGGCGCGCGAGCTGGAATACGCGTCGCGCTTCGTGCCCACCATCGAGATCAACGGCTCGTTCTACGCGCTGCAGCGGCCGGAAAGCTATGCGGCGTGGTACGACGCGACGCCGCCCGGCTTCCTGTTCGCCGTGAAGGGCAACCGCTTCCTCACCCACATGCTCAAATTGCGCGGCATCGAGACGCCGCTCGCCAACGTGCTCGCGTCGGGCGTGTTCGCGCTGCGCAAGAAGCTCGGGCCCTTCCTGTGGCAATTCCCGCCGCAACTGCGCTTCGACGCCGCCAGGGTCGAGCATTTCCTGTCCTTGCTCCCGCACGACACCGGGCGCGCACTCGACATCGCGCGCGGCCACGACGACAAGGTGGCGGGCCGCGCGCTGCTGGAGATCGACGCCGTGCGCCCGCTCCGCCACGCCGTCGAAGTGCGCCACGAGAGTTTTCGCGATCCCGCCTTCAGCGCGCTGCTGCGCAAATACGATGTGGCGCTGGTGGTGGCGGATACGGCCGGCAAGTGGCCGGACTTCGACGAGGTGACGGCGGATTTCGTCTACGTCCGCCTGCACGGCGAGCACGAGCTGTATGCGAGCGGCTACGACGACGAATCCTTGGCGCGTTGGGCCGCGCGCATCCGCGCGTGGGCGAAAGATGGGGATGTGGTCTGCTACTTCGACAACGACATCAAGGTCAGGGCGCCGTTCGACGCGAAGCGGTTGATGGAGATGGTGGGCGTAAACTGGCCGTAGCCGTAGGGTGGGCACCCCGTGCCCACCCCTACGTGTGAATCTTGATGATCTTGCGGCCCTTCGCGTCCTTTTCAGGAAGCGGCTCGGTCTCGCACGTGCCGCAGCTGTCGCACCCGCTGCCGCAACTGGAATCCGTGCCGAGCCACTTCACGATCCGGCCACGGCCGGTGCCGCCCGACAGCTTGTAGACGAGCCGCTCGCGCCAGGACTTGGGCAGATACTTCGCCGCCGCATACAGCGCGGCGAAGGCGACGATGAGACCGACGATCAGGTACTGGATCATGTTCAGCTCCCCAGCACGGCCCGTGCGATGCGGAAGGTCAGGAACGACGCCGCGTACGCGAGCGCGAACATATAGCCCGCCATCAGCAGCGAATAGCGGATGCTGCCCGTTTCGCGGCGCACGACGGACAAGGTCGACAGGCACTGCGGCGCGAACACGTACCACGCGAGCAGCGACAGCGCCGTCGGCAGGCTCCACGACGCGGCGATGATCGGGGTCAGCGAGCTGGCCACGTCGTCGCCCGTCGTCGACAGCGCGTACACCGTGCCGAGCGCGCCGACGGCCACTTCGCGCGCCGCCATGCCCGGCACCAGCGCGATGCAGATCTGCCAGCCGAAGCCGATCGGCTCGAACACGACGGCCAATGCGCGGCCCAGCATGCCGGCGATGCTGTAATAGATCGGCGGATGCGTCGCGCCTTCCGGCGCGCCCGGGAAGCTGGACAGGAACCAGATAAGGATCATCAAGGTGAGGATCACGGTGCCGACGCGCGTGACGAAGATGCGCGCGCGTTCCCACAGGCCCAGGACGAGGTTGTGCAGGTGCGGCCAGTGGTAGGCGGGCAGTTCCAGCATCAGCGCCTGCTGGCCCTTGGCGCCGACCGTCCGCTTGAGGAAGTAGGCGACGCCCATCGCGCTGACGATGCCCGCCGCGTACAGCAGGAACAGCACGAGGCCTTGCAGGTTGATGCCGCCGCCCAGTTCGCGGTGCGGGATGAACGCGGCGATCACGAGCGCGTACACGGGCAGGCGCGCGGAACACGTCATCAGGGGTGCGATCATGATCGTCACGAGGCGGTCGCGCGGATTCTGGATCGTGCGCGCGGCCATGATGCCCGGGATCGCGCACGCGAACGACGACAACAGCGGGATGAACGCGCGGCCGGACAAGCCCACGCCGCCCATCATGCGGTCGAGCAGGAACGCGGCGCGCGGCAGGTAGCCGCAATCCTCCAGCACGAGGATGAAGAAGAACAGGATCAGGATCTGCGGCAGGTACACGAGGACGCTGCCCGCGCCGCCGAACACGCCGTCGACGACGAGGCCGCGCAGCGGGCCGGCCGGCAGCGCGTTGCCGACCCAGTGGCCGAGCGCGTCGACGCCGCTCTTGATCAGGTCCATCGGCACGTTGGCCCAGCTGAACACGGCCTGGAAAATCAGGAACATCGTGGCCGCCAGGATGATCGGGCCGATCACCGGGTGCAGCACGACCTGGTCGATCTGCTCGCTCAGATTGCCCGTGTCGTTGTCGAAGCTGACGGTCGCGTCGATGATGCGGCGCACCTCGCGCTGCGTCTCCTCGACGGGAACGGCATCGATCGCGGACAGCGGATTCGGCGCGACGCGCAGGTCGAACGGCATCGCTTCCAGCGCCTTCAGCAGGCCCTTCTCGCCGCCGGCCTGCACGGCCACGGTCTCGATGACGGGCATGCCGAGTTCCCGCGCCAGGCGGGCCGTGTCGATTTCGATGCCGCGCTTCTTGGCGACGTCGACCATGTTCAGCGCCAGTACCATCGGCAGGCCGAGACGCTTGATCTCCAGCACGAGGCGCAGGTTCAGGCGCAGGTTCGTCGCGTTGACGACGCAGACGACGGCGTCCGGCGTCTGCTCGCCGGCGCGCAGCCCGGCGACGACGTCGCGCGTGATGGCTTCATCGGGCGTGTGGGCGGCGAGGCTGTAGGCGCCCGGCAGGTCGAGCACGCGCAGCGGACGGCCGCCCGGCAGGATAAAGCTGCCTTCCTTGCGTTCGATGGTGACGCCGGCGTAGTTCGCGACCTTCTGGCGCGCGCCGGTGAGGCGATTGAACAGGGCGGTCTTGCCGCAGTTCGGATTCCCCAGCAGGGCGATGAGCGGCGTCTTTGCGGCCGCCTGGACCTGCTGTTCTACTGCTCCCATGTCGGTTCCATTACTCCGGCTGGATCGAGACCAGCGCCGCCTCGAAACGGCGCAGCGCGAACGTCGACTGGCCGACCTTGACCGCCAGCGGACCGCCGGGCAGGCCGCGCTTGAGCATGCGGATGCGCTCGCCCGGCACGAAACCCAGTTCCATCAGCCGGCGCGACACGTCGATGCCGCCGTCGCGGCTGCCGACCGCGTTCGGCGCGAGGTGGATCACGGTGCCGCTCTGGCCGGCCTTGAGGCTGTCGAGCGTGGTCAGGGTAGGAGCAAGAGTCATGGTGTCGCTTCCAATCAGTGGTGCGATGCTTTAACGGTTGGGTACATCATAAACCTAAATGCGAATTATTTCTATTTGCGGTTTGTCCACTTTCGCTCACTCGGCCTTCATTTAACGCAACGGCGCAACAAAAACGCTTGCATTCGCGATTTAACTTGAGCAGAATACGAAGGGCAATGAGAATGATTCGCATTATAGACCAAACAACACCGGTCTGCGATGCACCACTACGGAACCGTCCATGATCGTCTGCGTCTGCAATAACATCTCCGACCGCGAAATCCGCCAGGCCGTCGACCTCGGCCTGACGTCGATGGCCGACCTGTACAAAGAGCTGGGTGTCGGCACCTGCTGCGGCAAATGCGTCAGCTATGCGCGCGAAGTGATGCACGAGCACCTGGACAGCAAGACCACCGTCACCGAGCTGCGCCGTACGCCGCACGACGGGCTGGCCGCCTGACCCGCCACACGCCATGTTGCTGCGCGCAATCCGTGCGTGCACCCGTCCATGCGCGGTCCGGTCTTGGTAATATGTGACTTCCGATGCGCCCAGATTTCACTCCCATGCCCGTCATCCCGTTCCGACCACCAAGAGCGCCCTTCACGGTCCAGCCTCCTCCGCAACCTTCGCGCCGCGCCCTGATCGTCAAGTGGCTGCGCAAGATGCATGGCTGGATCGGCCTCTGGGGCGCAGTGCTCGGGCTGCTGTTCGGCAGCACCGGCATCCTGCTCAACCACCGCGCCGTGCTCAGGATTCCCGCCGTCGAGGCGCTGGAATCCACGGTCCAGGTGCCGCTGCCGAAACCGGCACCGGGCAGTCCGCAGGCGCTGGCCGCCTGGCTCAAGCGTTCGTTGCGACTGGAACCGGAACCGGGACGCGTAAAAGCCGAGGCCGCCCGGCCCGTCGCCTGGGGCGACAAGGCCCTGCTCCAGCCCGCGCGCTGGAGCGCCAGCTTTACGTCGCCGTCGGGGAATGTCCAGGCTGAATATTGGGTGGGCAACAGCTATGTCACCGTCAAGCGCGCCGACAACAACCTGTTCGGCACCCTCGTCAACCTGCACAAGGGCGTGGGCATGAGTGCCGCCTGGGTCCTGCTCGTGGACACGCTGGCCGGCTCCATCATCCTGCTGTCGCTGTCCGGCGTCGTGCTGTGGACGCTCACCAACCGGCGCCGCACGGTCGGCATCGTGATCGGTGCGGTCTCCCTGCTGGCCGCGGGCGGGCTGGCGCTGGCGGCAATCTAGCGGCACAGTTTGCTATGATGCGATGACGACAACCGAACGCAAAGGCCATCCATGAAGGGCGATCCCAACATCATCCGGCTGCTCAACGCGCAGCTGACCAATGAGCTCACCGCCGTCAACCAGTACTTCCTGCATGCGCGCATGTACAGGCACTGGGGCTTGGGCAAGCTGGGCAAGAAGGAATACGACGAATCGATCGGCGAGATGAAACACGCCGACCGCCTGATCGACCGTATCCTGATGCTGGACGGCCTGCCCAACCTGCAGGCCCTGCACAAGCTGCTGATCGGCGAATCGACGCAGGAAATGCTGGAATGCGACCTCAAGCTGGAGCGCGCGGCCCAGGTCACGGTCAAGGAAGGCATCGCCGCCGCCGAAATCGCGCACGATTACGTGTCGCGCGATCTGCTGCTGGACATTCTCGAGGACACCGAGGAACACATCGAGTGGCTGGAGACGCAGCTCGACCTCATCGTCAAGGTCGGCATCCAGAATTACCTGCAATCCCAGATGGGCGAATGAATCAGCGCCAGCGGGCGACCCACTTGTCGTAGAAACTGATGTCGCCCGGCACGGCCCCCGAAACGGCGCAGATCGCGCCGGCGAATTCGTTGGCGCGCGACAGCACGAGCTCCAGCGGCCAGCCGCGCGCCGAGCCCAGCAGGAACATGGCGGCGAAGGCGTCGCCGGCGCCCGTCGTGTCGATGACGAACGGCGGCACCGGGTTGTCGCGCGTGGCGATGTAGACGCCGTCGGCGCCGAAGTACACGGAACCGCGGTGGCCCAGCGTGACGATCAATCCTTCCAGCGAAAACCGGTCCATCAGCGCGCGGCACGCCGCGTGCACTTCGTCCGTCGACAGCGCCGCGTCGTTCGGGCCGATCTGGAAATACCACTGGAACAGCGCCTGCAATTCCTCTTCGTTGACCTTGACCACGTCGGCCGCCGTCAGCGACTTCGTGACGATGGCCTCGTTCGCCTGGCCGGGCCGCAGGTTGAGGTCGAGAAAGCGTTTGGCGGGCGTGTTGTCCAGCACGGCCGCCAGCGCCAGGCGCGAGCGTTCCTCGCGCTGGACCAGCGTGCCGAAATACACCAGGTCATAATCACCGCCGGCGACGCTCGCCGCGGCCCGCTCGGGGTCGATGAAATCGTAGGCCTGGCGCGGCAGCAAGGTGAAGCGGTGCGCCGCGCCCTGGCGTTCGGCGACGGCGCGGCCCGTCTCTTCCATCGGGTCGATCTGCAGGCCCGACTCGGGAATCACGAAGCGTTCGAACTCGGCCCGCACGGCCGCGCCGTTGCGGTCGTCGCCGATGCGGGTGATCATCAGCGGCGGCGCCATGAAGGCGGCCAGGTGGCGCGCCACGTTGAACGGGGCGCCGCCCACCGCGGGCCCGGACGGGGCCTCGTCGACGAGCACTTCGCCGAAGATGATGGTCGAGATGCGAGCCGTCATCATGACGCGCTCACGCCGGCAGGAAAGGCACGGTGTCCTTGAACGACGACCGTTCGGACAGCTTGTCGAACAGGCGCGCCAGGTTCGGGTAGGTGTCGCGCCAGCCGATGTCCGGGAAGCGGAACGCCAGCCAGCCCAGCGTGCAGCCGACGGCGACGTCGGCCAGCGTGTAATGGATCCCCATGCAGAACGGTTGCTCGCCGAGGTTCTCGGACATCACGGCCAGGCCGCCATGCACCTTGCCCATCTGGCGGTCGAACCAGGCCTGGCTCTGCTGCTCGGCCGGACGCCACGTGCGCTCCAGGAAGGCGAGCACGGCCGCATCCAGCACGCCGTCGGCCAGCGCTTCCCACACCTTGACGTTGGCGCGGTCGCGGCTGTTCGGGGGCAGCAGCTTGCACACGGGCGTCAAGGTGTCGAGGTATTCGGCGATCACGCGCGAGTCGTACATCGTGCTGCCGTCCTCCATCACGAGGCACGGGACTTTCCCGAGCGGGTTCGACGACGCGATGTTCGTTTCCGGCGCCCAGACGTTTTCCAGCTCGAATTGGTAGTCGAGCTTTTTTTCTGCCAACACGACGCGCGCCTTGCGTACATAGGCGCTGGTGACGGAACCGATGAGTTTCATAAATGCTCAGTAGAGGAGAGTGGCTGACAGTATATCATCGGCCTCCCGCCGGTCGAACGCCGGGGAACCGCATGCAACGGTAGCCAAATGAGACTTGACAAAGCGATCCTGGCCAGGCCACCGATGGTAGAATCTCGTTTTTGCACTCACCGCTTCCCGCCTCCCATGACCTCTACCGCCTCCTCCTCGACCCTGTCGGCCCTGTCCCCGCTGGACGGCCGCTACGCCGCCAAGACCGACAAGCTGCGCCCGATCCTGTCCGAAGCCGGCTTCATGCACCACCGCGTGAAAGTGGAGATCGCGTGGCTGCAGGCGCTGTCGCAGGCCGGCTTCGCGGAACTGAAACCCTTCTCGGCCGAATCCAGCGCCCTGCTGGACAAGCTGGCCGCCGACTTTTCGGACAGCGACGCCGCCCGCATCAAGGAAATCGAAGCCGTCACCAACCACGACGTGAAGGCCGTCGAGTACTGGCTGAAGGAACAAGTGAAAGACGTGCCGGAGCTGGTCGCGGCATCGGAATTCATCCACTTCGCGTGCACGTCGGAAGACATCAACAACACGTCGCACGGCATGATGCTGAAAGCCGCCCGCGACGGCGTGCTGCTGCCGACCCTCCAATCGGTCATCGCCAGGCTGACGGAGATCGCCCACGCGAACGCCGACCTGCCGATGCTGTCGCGCACGCACGGCCAGACCGCCAGCCCGACCACGCTCGGCAAGGAATTCGCCAACGTCGTCGCGCGCCTTCAGCGTGCCGTGAAACGCATCGCCGACGTGGAAATCCTCGGCAAGATGAACGGCGCCGTCGGCAACTACAACGCGCACCTGTCCGCGTACCCGGGCTTCGACTGGCCGGCGTTCTCCAGGAACGTGATCGAACAGCGCCTGGGCCTGACGTTCAACCCGTACACCATCCAGATCGAACCGCACGACTACATGGCGGAGCTGTTCGACGCCATCTCGCGCACGAACACGATCCTGCTCGACCTGAACCGCGACATCTGGACCTACGTCTCGCTCGGCTACTTCAAGCAGAAGCTGAAGGCCGGTGAAATCGGTTCGTCGACCATGCCCCATAAAGTCAACCCGATCGACTTCGAGAACTCGGAAGGCAATCTGGGCCTGGCCAACGCCATGCTGCGCCATATGGCCGACAAGCTGCCGGTGTCGCGCATGCAGCGCGACCTGACCGACTCCACCGTGCTGCGCAACATCGGCGTGGGCTTCGGCTACGCGCTGCTCGCGTACGACAGCTGCCTGCGCGGCCTGAACAAGCTGGAAGTGAACCCGGCCCGCCTGGAGCAGGACCTCGACGCGAACTGGGAAGTGCTGGCCGAGCCGGTGCAGACGGTGATGCGCCGCTACGGCATCGAGAACCCGTACGAGCAGCTGAAGGAGCTCACGCGCGGCAAGGGCATCACCCGCGACGCGCTGCAGGAATTCATCGGCAAGCTGGCGATTCCGCAGGATGCCAAGGACCTGCTGCTGGCGATGACGCCGGCGAATTACACCGGCCTCGCGGCGCAGTTGGCGAAGGCGATCTAAGCAAACGAAAACCGGGGCGCGTCCCCGGTTTTTTCATCGCTGCCACGTGAATTTCACGCCCACCGTCCTGGGCACCTCGGTACGCACGGACGCCACGCCGTATTCCGCGTGGCCGCCGTTCAGGTTCGTGCCGATCACCGACAGCACCATCCCCTTTGCCACGCGCCAGCCGAAACGGGCGTCGACGGCCCAGTAGGCCGGCACGTACGGGAATCCCAGCGCGCCGTTGCGGCGCACGGCCAGTTCCAGCTCGCGCGTCTCGTCGATCACGTGGCTGGAGCGCAGCTGGGCCGTGTACGCCGGGTCGCGGCCCGTCGTCATGACGCTGCCCCGGTCGCGGCTGCCGGGCTTGAGGACGAAGTCTTCGTGCAGCAAGGTCGCGCCCGCGGCGATGCGCCACGTGTCGCTCATCTGCACGTTGCCCCACGCTTCGATGCCGCGCGTCGTTCCCTCCATCAGGTTGCCGAACACGATCGCGCGGCCGTCGGGCGTGATGTCCTGCGTGCGCAAATGGTCATACAGGTTGCGGAAGGCCGTCACGGAATACGACATGCGCCGCCCCGCCTGCCCGCGGTAGCCCAGTTCGAACACGCGCGCGGTCTCGGCGCGCACCCGGCTGCCGCCCGCCAGCAGATAGGGCGGCGCGCCCGGCACGTAGGCGTCGACGTCCAGCCGCGACGGCGCGCGCACCGTGCGCGACACGGCCGCCCAGAACGCGTGCGCGGGCGTGGCGCGCCAGGACAGGCGCACGGTCGGCAGGAATTCGACGCCCGTGTACGGATTGCGCTCCCAGCGCGCGCCGGCCGTGACGTGCAGGTCGTCGCGCACGGCGACGTCGTCCTGCGCGAACAGGCTCGCCCAGGCCTGCCTGTCGCTGGCCGGCAGGAAGGCGACGAAGCGGCTGTTGTCGACGCGGTCGCGGTTGTAACGGTATTCGCCGCCCCACACGATGCGGTGGCGGCCCAGCGGCGCCAGCGCATGCTGCAGCTGCAGGTCGGCGATGTCGACGGTGTCGGTGAACGTGGGCGGCACGCGGCGGTAGCGGACGTCGTAATACGCCTGCGCGCTCACGCTGCCGCCGCCGTCCAGCACGTGCTCCCAGTGCCCGGTGACGTTGGCGCCGTGGAGCCGGATGTCGTCCAGGCCCGTGCTCGCGCCCGGTGCCGCGATGACGCCAGGCCGAGGCTGGCCCTCGCGCCCGCGCCAGGCATTGGCGTTGACGCTGAACCGCTCCGGCCCGCGCTCCCAGTCGCCGCGCCAGCCCACCTGGCCCTGCGTCCAGTCGTCGTCGATGGGCTGGCCGGACGCCAGTTCGCTGTGCCGCAGCCCGAACACCTTGCCGTAGACGCGCCAATGGCCATCAATCATGGCCGCGCCGTGGCGGAACGCGGCCTGGGCGCCGTCGTCGTCCGCGCGCAGCACGAGCAGGTCGCCCTGCGTGTCGCGCGCGTGGCGCGTCGTGACGTTGATGACGCCGTTGACGGCATTCACGCCCCACAGCGTGCCGCCCGGGCCGCTGATCACTTCGATCCGTTCCACGTCTTCCAGCATCACGTCCGGCTCGTCCCAGAACGTGCCCGAGAACAGCGGGGAGTAGACGGAGCGGCCGTCGATCATCACCAGCAGCTTGTTGGCCGGGCTGTTGCTGGTGCCGTTCATGCCGCGCGCGGAAATGAAATAGGTCGCGTTGCTGCTGCGCGCGACCTGGATGTTGGGCGCCAGGTTCAGGGCCTCGACGAGATTGCGGACGCCGGAACGGCGGATGTCTTCCGCCGTGATCACGTACACGGCGGCCGGCGCGTCCTGCAGGCGCTCGGGCCGGCGCGAGACCGACGTGACGTCGATGTTCGCCAGCTCTTCGATCGACAGGTCGGCGAACTCGCCGGCGAGCCGCGCCCCCTCCTCCGCATGGGCCGACAGCGCCAGCAGCCCGGCCAGCAGCAGGGACAAGCGCGACATGCGGCGACGTCTTCCGGGAACCATTGGGTTCATGGGGTATATGTTTTATAAATCCATTTTCTTAACATTTTACCTTCACGGGACCCGGATCGTGCCCCTGACGGGGCCGGCACTGGCTTGCGCGCCACGGATTGTGCCACCTGCTGAACAAAGTTATCCGTTCAAGTGGCTTCCTTGAGATATTTGGAACCGTTAAAGTAGCCGTATTGCAAATCCACGCCCAACCGCATTCGTGCTAGTGTGTTTAAGGAAATGCCGGCTGCTTAACTCGGCCGATGTTGATAAGATTTAGTTCTAACTCGTACTACTTACCGGAGACCCGTCCATGCAGCGCTATACCACGACCGCCATCGTGCTTCACTGGCTGATCGCCACGCTGATCGTCGGCACGTTCACGCTGGGCCTGGTGATGACGGACATCCCGGGCCTCACGCCCACGAAGCTGAAATATTTTTCGTGGCATAAATGGGCCGGCGTGACCGTGCTGCTGCTGGCCACGCTGCGTCTGCTGTGGCGCCTGAAGAACCGTCCGCCCGCACTGCCCGACACGATGCCCGCATGGCAACGCGGCGCGGCCCACGGCCTGCATCACCTGCTGTACGTGCTGATCTTCGCCGTGCCGCTGTCCGGTTATTTTTATTCGCTGGCGGCCGGCGTGCCGGTCGTCTATTTCGGGCTGTTCCAGCTGCCGGTGCTGATCGCCAAGGACCCGGCGCTGGCCCACACCCTGAAACCCATCCACTACTGGCTGAACATGATCATGGCCGGCCTCGTCGGCCTGCACGTGGCGGCCGCCCTGAAGCACCAGTTCATCGACCGCGACGGCACCCTCGGACGCATGCTGCCCGGCCGTACCCAATGAAGGAGATATCCATGAAATTCACTCGTGGCGGCCTCGCCGCCCTGCTTGCCGGCGTCGCGCTGATCGCCGGTGCCGTCCCCCTGAAGACCGACGTGGCGCACAGCAGCGTCTCGGCCGTGTTCAAGCAGATGAACGTGCCGGTCGAATCGAAGTTCAAGGCGTTCAACGCGCAGATCGACTACGACGCCGCGCATCCGGACAAGGCGACGGCGCGCGTCGACATCGACACCGCCAGCTTCGACATCGGCGAGGCCGAGTACAACAAGGAAGTGGCCGGCAAGGACTGGTTCAACTCGGCCAAGTTTCCGAAGGCAACGTTCGTGTCGTCCGCGATCAAGCCGGCCGGCCCGGGCAAGCTTACCGTGTCCGGCAAGCTGACCATCAAGGGCAGGAGCCAGGACGTGACCTTCCCGGTCACGATCAAGCCGGAAGGCAAGAAACAGGTTTTCGAAGGACAGTTGCCGATCAAGCGGCTGGCTTTCAATATCGGCGAAGGCGAGTGGAAGGACACGAGCATGGTCGCCGACGACGTCGTCATCAAATTCCGTGTCGCCGCGGGACAATAAACTTCACCCATCGTTAAAGGATCGTTCTACATGAAACTCAAGCACCTCGCCCTGCTGGCCGTTGCCTTCGCTTCCACCACCGCCTTCGCCGCCGACACGTATAAAGTCGACCCGGGCCACACCTACCCGAGCTTCGAGGCCGACCACTTCGGCGGCCTGTCGAACTGGCGCGGCAAATTCGACAAGAGCGAGGGCACCATCGTGCTGGACCGCGCCGCCAAGACGGGCTCCGTCGACATCACCATCGACACCGCCAGCCTGGACTTCGGCCACGCCCGTCTGAACGAGCACGCCAAGGGCCCGGACATGTTCGACGTCGCCAAGTATCCGACCGCCAACTACAAGGGCAAGATCGTGTTCAAGGGCGACGTGCCGAACAGCGTCGACGGCACGCTGACCCTGCACGGCGTGACCAAGCCGGTCACCCTGCACATCAACCAGTTCAAGTGCATCATGCATCCGATGCTCAAGCGCGAAGTGTGCGGCGCCGATGCGTCGGCGACGTTCAACCGCGCCGATTTCGGCATCGATTACGGCGTCAAGATGGGCTTCAAGCCGGAAGTCAAGCTGGCTATCCAGGTCGAAGCCGTCAAGCAATAACCGGCGCGCATCGACGTGAACGCTTGGTGGGCTCGGGGAGCCCACCCTACGTTTGTGTGGGCCGTAGGGTGGGCACCCCGTGCCCACCATTTCGATCAACGACCGTCACGGTCGAGATCACCCGGCATCGTGCGCTCGACCTTGTCCCACGCGGCGCGGCTGGCCGCCTTCGCCTGCTCCCACGACAGGCGCGAATGGCCCTTCACGCGGTCCCACTCGTCCGCCATGTGCGGCTCGGCCAGGTCGTAGCTCGGGAAGCGGCGGGCATTGTTGTAGCCCAGCGCATAGGCCGGCGAATAATCGTCGTACGTGTAGCCCTGGGCGTAGTACGGCTGGGTCTGGTAGTTCGCGCGCCAGTAGGCGTCTTCCTCCGTCGGATTGACGAGATGGCCGGCGCCCTTGCCCACCATGCCGCCCGCGATGCCGCCGATCGCCGCACCGGCCGCCATGCCCACCGGACCGCCCACGGCGCCCACCGCCGCGCCGGCCGCGGCACCGCCGCCCGCGCCGACGCCGCCGGCCAGGTTGTGCTCATGCAGCTGGTCGCCCGGTTTCGGGTTCACGACTTCGCCCGCGCCCTTGCCGGCCATGCCGCCCGCGATGCCACCGATCGCGGCGCCCGTGACGGCACCGATCGGACCGGCCGGGCTGCCCATCGCGGCACCGGCCAGCGCGCCCGCGCCGGCGCCCGTGCCCTGGGCCAGGTTGTGCTCCTGCAGGCGGTCTTCCGCATGCGGATTCACGACCTCACCCGCACCGCGGCCCGCCGCGCCGCCGGCCAGGCCGCCGATCGCGGCGCCGGCCAGCGCGCCGACCGGACCGCCCACCGAACCCGCCGCCGCACCCATCGCGGCGCCGGCGCCGGCACCCGTGCCCTTGGCCAGATAGTGTTCGCCCAGGTCGTCGCCCGGTTTCGGATTGACGACTTCGCCCACGCCCTTGCCGGCCATGCCGCCGGCGATGCCGCCGATCGCCGCGCCGGCCGCCATGCCCACCGGACCGCCCGCCGCGCCGAGCGCGGCGCCCGTGGCCGCGCCCGCGGCGGCGCCGATGCCGGTGCCGATCACGTGCGAGCCGCCGTTATCGACGAAGGTCTGGTTCAGGTAGGCGACGTCTTCGTCCGAACGCGGCGTCACGCCCATCACGATGCCGCCCTTCTGGATGCCTTCCTCGTAGTGCTTGACGCGTTCTTCCGGAATGCCGGCACCGATCAGCGCGCCGATCAGGCCGCCGGTGATGCCGCCCGCGCCCGCCCCGGCCAGTGCGGCCGCCAGCGGACCGGCAACGACGAGGCCCGCGCCCGGGATCACGAGCGTGGTGCCGATGGCGGCCACGCCGGCCAGCACGGCGCCGATGGTGCCGCCGATGCCGGCACCGGCGGCGGCGCCCTCGGCGGCCTTGCTGCCCAGCTCAGTGTCGACGTCGGAAAAATGGGTCTTGCGGGTGGAGTCCGACATCATCAGGTTGACGTCGTCCTTCGTATAGCCGCGGGTCGAAATCGCGCTGTAGGCACGCTCCGCGCTGGCGCGGTCGGGGAACAGCCCGGTCACCATGCGGTTCTGCCTGTTCTGTTCAGTCGTCGTCTTGTCGTAAATGGCCATGATGCATTCCTTTCAGTAATCGAAGCGTCCGGGGTGGTGCGTTTCAATCGATGCAGTTTTAATCGATGCACAGTGATTGAACGATATGCCTGCCCAACAGTGCACTTCTGTTCGCTGACGCACCCAGTTCGGGACATTCCGCATCACAAGAGAACGCCCACGCGGTTTGCGCGTCTAACGTTCGGCAACGCACCGACCCCGAAGCTTGTGCATCACTAGACTTTGCACATGGCCTCGGCATTCAATTGGCCTGGAGTATGTTTTTCCAACTTGAGGAGGACTCAACATGTTATTCATTATCTGGATCGTCGTCGGTGGTGTTCTCGGCTGGCTCGCCAGCATGGTCATGAAAACGGATGCTGAGCAAGGCATGATTCTCAATGTCGTTGTCGGTATCGTGGGAGCCTTCCTGGGTGGCTGGCTGCTGTCGCCATTGTTCGGCAGCGGCACCATCAACTCCGACGACTTCAGCGTCTCATCGCTGCTGGTCTCTTTCCTGGGCGCCGTGATCCTGCTCGCGATCGTCAATCTGCTACGTCGCGGCCGCGTCCGCTAAGCAGGTGCAAGCCCCACTTTGAAAACCAACGTCGATCGGCGTTGGTTTTTTTACGTCCTCAATCCGAGCTCATGCGTATCAAACGTTCCATCGTCGTCCTCATCACTTGCATCGCCACCATCGTGGCGGGCTTGCTCGTGCTGAACTTTTCGCCCGGCGAAAAGAAGATCGACACCCAGTTGACGCGGCTCTACGGCACGGACGATCCGCAATTCCGCCGCTCGCTGGGCGTGCTGCTGGGTCCGCCCATCGTCGAAGGCAACAAGGCCGACGTGCTGCTCAACGGCGACCAGATCTTCCCCGCCATGCTGGACGCGATCCGCTCGGCGCGGAAGTCCGTCAACTTCGAAACTTATATTTATTGGGAAGGCACGATCGGCCGCGAATTCACGGACGCGCTGTCGGAACGGGCGCGCGCCGGCGTCAAGGTGCACGTGCTGCTCGACTGGATCGGCAGCATGAAGATCGATGACGCCTCCCTCGACGAGATGCGCCGAGCCGGCGTCGAAGTGCACCGCTATCACAAGCCCGTCTGGTGGAAGCTCGCGCGCCTGAACAACCGCACGCACCGCAAGCTCCTGATCGTCGACGGCAAGGTCGGCTTCACGGGCGGCGTGGGCATCGCCGACAAATGGCGCGGCCATGCCCAGGATCCCGACCACTGGCGCGACTCCCACTTCCGCGTCGTCGGTCCCGTCGTCGGCCAGATGCAGGCCGTGTTCAACGACAACTGGACGAAGGCGACCGGCACGGTGCTCGACGGCCCGGATTATTTTCCGGCGCTGACCGCGCAAGGCGACATGCCGGCGCAGATGTTTTCCAGCTCGCCCACGGGCGGCAGCGAGAGCATGCACCTGATGTACCTGCTCGCCATCACGGCCGCGCGCCGCACCATCCACCTGTCGAATTCCTATTTCGTGCCGGACGAACTGGCCGTCAAGGCGCTCATCGCGGCGGCGAAGCGCGGCGTCGACGTGCGCATCATCACGCCCGGTCCGTACATCGACGCCGACGTCGTGCGCGTCGCGTCGCGCGAGCGCTGGGGCGAATTGCTGGCGGCCGGCATCAAGATGGCCGAGTACCAGCCGACGATGTACCACGTGAAGTCGCTCATCGTCGATTCGCTGCTCGTCTCCGTGGGCTCCACCAACTTCGACAACCGCTCGTTCATCCTCAACGACGAGGCGAACCTGAACGTGCTCGACCCGACCTTCGCCCGGCAGCAGGAAGCCGTCTTCGAGGACGACTGGAAGCACGCGCGCCAGGTCACCTTGCGCGCGTGGGAAAACCGGCCGTTCACGGAAAAGGTCGGCGGCATGCTGGCGGACCTGATCGGCGCGCAGCTGTAAGAGAAGCCGCGCATTTCATCCGCGCAGTATGCAGTCCATGCCGCGCGCAGCGCAGTTCATGCCATCGCCGCTGTCCGCCGCCGCGCCGCCCGCTACACTGCCCGCATACCAATCATAAGGAGAACGGCAATGAAGCGAATCTGGATCTTGTGCTGGGCCCTGCTCGGCATCGCATGCGCGGACGCGCGCGCGCAGGACGACGCGAAGGCGCAGTCGGAGAAGGCGTGGCACCAGGCCCGCGCCATCGTGGCGGACCTCGATAAAATCGTCGCGCCGCACGGCGTGCAGGAGTCGTACAAGACGCGCATCGGCGGCATCGACCAATGGCTCACCGTGCGCGGCCAGGAACGCGACAACCCGATGATCCTGTTCGTCCACGGCGGCCCCGCGTCGCCCGTCACGCCGACCTTGTGGCAGTTCGAGCGTCCGCTCGAGGAATACTTCACGATCGCGAACTGGGACCAGCGCGGCGCCGGCAAGACCTACGGCGAGACCGACACGAGCAAGGTCGCGGACACCATCCACATCGACCGCTACGTCGACGACGCCATCGAAGTCGCCGAGCACCTGCGCCAGCGCTACGGCAAGAAGAAGCTGATCCTGATGGCCCACAGCTGGGGCACCATCGTCGCCATGAAGGCGGCGCTGAAGCGTCCCGATTTATTCTATGCCTACGTCGGCATCGGCCAGGTGATCAGCGTGCGCGAGAACGAACGCATCAGCTTCGACTACGCGCTGGAACAGGCGAAACTGCACAAGAACGAGGAAGCGCTGCGCGACCTGCAATCGATCGCGCCCTACCCCGGCAACCAGCCGATCACGCGTGAGCGCATCATCGTGGCGCGCAAATGGCCGCAGTACTACGGCGGCTTGAGCGCGTACCGCAGCGAGTCCGCCTACTACTTCGACGGCCCGCGCCTGTCGCCGGAGTACGACGCACAGCAGGTGAAGGACATCGACCAGGGCAGCCTGCTCACGCTGGGCCGCATCCTGCCGGAATTCGTGCAGGTGGATTTCACGAACGTGAAGACCTTCCCGATCCCGGTCGTCATGTTCATGGGCCGGCACGACTACACGACGCCGACGGCACCGACCGCGGCCTGGCTCGCGCAGGTGAAGGCGCCGTCGAAGCAGGCCGTGTGGTTCGAGCGCTCGGCGCACATGATCCCGTGGGAAGAGCCGGGCAAGACACTCGTCAGTTTGCTGACCTACGTCCGCCCGTTGGCGCAATGACGGTCGCGGTTGGTGAGCACGATCCAATCGTAGGGTGGGCGCCCCGCGCCCACCACGCCTCACCGCCGGCGCATCAGTGCGTCAACTCCGCCTGCGCCGCCTCCACCTTGTTCAAGCGGCTGTTACGGATGCCGTAACCGAAATAAGTGAGCACGGCCACCGTCATCCAGATGGTGAACACGGTATAGGTCGTGCTCGACAACCCGCCCACGAGATACAGGCAGGCGAGGATCGACAACCCAGGCACCAGGTAGGGCCCGAACGGCACGCGAAATCCCTTTTTCCCCGTCTCGCCCTGCTTGCGCCGGATGACCGGCACCGCGATCGACACGACGATGAACGCGACCAGCGTGCCCATGCTCACCATGTCCCACAGGAAGGTGGAGTCGACGAGACCCGCCACGATGCCCACGGCGATGCTGACGATCAGCGTGTTCGTCACCGGCGACTGCGTGCGCGGATTGACGGCGCGGAAGGCCTTGGGCACGAGGCCGTCCTTGGCGATGGCGTACAGGATGCGCGTCTGGCCGTAGATCGTCACCAGGGTCACGGAAAACACGGAGATGACGGCGCCGGCCGACAGCACCAGCGCCGGCCACGCCTTGCCCGTCACGTTTTGCAGGATCACGGCGAGGCCCGCTTCCTGGCCCGCGAACATCGAGGCCGGCTGGGCGCCGAGGGCGGCGATCGCCACCAGCATGTAGAACACGGTCACGATGCCGAGGGCGGCCAGGATGCCGATCGGGACGTCGCGCGTCGGGTCCTTGACCTCTTCGCCGGCCGTGGCGATGGTGTCCAGGCCGATGAACGAAAAGAACACGGTGCCCGCGGCGGCCGTCACGCCCGCCAGGCCGCCGACGCCCTTGCCGCTCGCCGGCCAGACGAACGGGTGGAAGTTGTGGATGTCGAAGCCGGACAGCGCGATCACGGAAAAGAACACGAGGATGGCCAGCTTGATGAGCACCATGATGGCGTTCGTCGTCGCCGATTCCTTGGTGCCGCGGATCAGCAGCACGCAGCACAGCACGACGAGCAGGATCGGCGGCAGGTTGACGTGGCCGGCCTGGAATTCGACGCCGCCGTTCTTGCCCGCGACGATCATGGGCGAGCGCAGCGCGTCGGGGATCTGCCAGCCGAGCGCGTTCTGCAAAAAGTTGTTCAGGTAATCCGACCAGCCGATCGCGGTCGCGCTGGCGGCGAGGCCATATTCCAGCAGCAGGCAGGCCGCGACGACGAACGCGGCGAACTCGCCCACCGTGGCATAGGCGAAGGAATACGAGGATCCGGCGGCCGGCACGCGGTTGGCCAGCTCGGCATAGCACAGCGCGGTGAGGCCCGCCGTGATGGCGGCCATCAGGAACGACAGCACGACGGCCGGACCGGCCTTCGGCACGGCTTCCACCATCGTGAAAAAGATGCCGGTGCCGATCGTGGCGCCGACGCCGATCATGGTCAGGGGAAACAAGCCCAGCGAGCGGCCCAGGGCGTGGGCGTTGCCGTCATCGAGTTTGTGCTCGGATGTCTTGGTGCGGAAGAGCTTTTGGCCCAGTGTCTGGTTCACGGCGATTCCTCTTGGCGCGGGTAGCGCTCGTTGTCTATCCAAAGTCCGCGATTATAGGGCCAGTTTCCTGGCCTACTTCAATGCAGAAAAAAAATAGTTCGTTTAAACATGCATTTTTTATGCAGATTTAGGTAGAATACGTTCGTGCAGGTAGAATACGCCGGTACTCAATGAGCTTACCCGATGCGACTCACACGATTCTCCGATATTGGCCTGCGCGTCCTGATCTATCTGGAACGCGCGGGAGAACGTACGCAGCCGGTGACGGTGGCCGAGATCGGCAAGCAGTTCGACATCCCGCTGAACCACCTCGTGAAAGTGGTCGGGCAACTGGCCAAGTTGGGGTGGGTGCAGGCGACGCGCGGACGCAACGGCGGCCTGCGCCTCGCCGCGGATCCGGCCACGTTGACGATCGGCCAGGTGCTGCGCAAGCTGGAAGGCGAGGACGACGAGCTGGTCGACTGCGACGGCACGGACTGCGCACTGAAGCTCGATTGCCAGCTGCGCGGCATGCTGCGCACCGGCATGAAGGCCTTCTACGACGCGATGGACCGCTACACCCTGGCCCACGCGACGGGTGGCAACACCGGCGAGCAGGTCATGCGCATGCACCGCATGTTCTGGGAGAGCAGCGCCGCGAAACGCGGCCAGGCCGCGCCCGAGCCGGTGAGTGAGGATTAACTAGTATTTGATGGCAACGCCCGCCATGCGGGCTTTTTTTTGAGTCTTAAATCTGCATTTTAAATGCATAATTAAAGGAACCACAATGATTTCGGAAGCTTCCCGCCCCTACATCGATGCCAGCGTCCCCGTCCTGCGCCAGCATGGCCTGACGATCACCAAGCTGTTCTACACGAACATGCTGGGCGCGCATCCTGAACTGACCCGCATCTTCAACATGGGGAATCAGGCCAGCGGGGCGCAGCAGCAATCGTTGGCGTCGGCGGTGTTCGCCTACGCGGCCAACATCGGCAATCCGGGCGCGCTGGGTCCCGTCGTCGAGCGCATCGTGCACAAGCACGTGTCGGTCGGCATCCGCGCCGAGCACTACCCGATCGTCGGTAAGCACCTGCTGGAATCCATCGCCGCCACGCTGGGCGACGCCGCCACCGAGCCGCTGCTGGACGCCTGGAAGGAAGCGTACAACTCCCTCGCCAAGCTGTTGATCGAAGCGGAAGCGAAGATGTACAGCACGGCCGGCGTGGAACCGGGCGAAACCCGTCCGATGCGCGTCACCGACGTGAAGACGGAATCCGTCAACGTGCTGTCGATCCGCCTGGTTCCGGCCGATGGCAAGCCGGCCCCCGCATTCAAGCCGGGCCAGTACGTCAGCGTCGCCGTCGACTTGCCGGGCGGCCGTCACCAGCTGCGCCAGTACAGCCTGTCGGATGCGCCCGACGGCGCGAGCCTGCGCATCTCCGTCAAGCGCGAAGACGGCGCGGACGACGTCCCGGCCGGCGAAGTGTCGAACTGGCTGCACGCCAACGTGAAAGTCGGCGCCACGCTGCAGGTGTCGCATCCGTTCGGCGAATTCCTGCCCGAGACGGAAGGCGACAAGGCGCTCGTGCTGCTGTCGGGCGGCGTCGGCATCACGCCGATGGTGTCCGCCCTCAAGCGCGTGGCGAACGTCAACCCGCAGCGCCGGGTGATCTTCGCCCACGCCGCGCGCGACGCGGGCCACCATGCGCTGCGCGCCGAAGTCGAAGCCTTGAAGGCCGTGATGCCGAACCTGTCGGTCGTGTCGTTTCACGAAGACGCGCAGGGTGCCACCGGCGTCATCGAAGGCCGCATGGACGTGGCCAAGCTGCCGGCCTGGCCGCGCGAAGAAGCCGAGGTGTACCTGTGCGGTCCGCACAAGTTCATGCAGGCGCAGTGGCTCGGGTTGCTGCATGCGGGCGTGCCGGCGGCGCGCCTGCATCGCGAGGTGTTCGGGCCGGAGCTGCTGGATCACCTGCTCTGATCACGCGTTCAACCATCGCATGAACTGCCGGCCACGTGCCGGCTTTTTTAATTCACGACCTGGATCTGCTTCCCGCTCATGGTCCGCTGCGCCGGATTGCCGTACACGCGGATGCCGCCGGACCCGCCGTTCTGCGCGACGAGCGACTGCCGCACGTTCGCCGTGATGCCGCCCGATCCCGTCGCCGACAGGTCCGCCTGGTCGCTGACGAGGTTCGCCAGGTCCAGATGACCGGACCCGTTCGACCGCGCCACCAGGCGATGCGCGGCGCCCGCCACGCGCATCTGGCCCGAGCCGTTCAGGTTCGCCGTCACGTGCTCGCCCTGCATCTGCCCCACCACCAGCCGGCCGGAACCGATCATGCTCACGGTGCCGCCGCCGCTCTGCAGCGTCTCGGCATCGATGGTCCCCGATCCGTTCAACGCCGCATTCAGGTTGGCCACGCGGCCCGTCAACAGCAGCGAGCCCGATCCCTGCTCCGCCACGACGAGCGGCGCGCCGTTCAGGTCCTGCACGGTCAGGTGGCCGGAGCCGTTATGGCGCACGTCCGTCAGGCGCGGCACGGTATAGGTCACGCGCACGGGGTGATTGGTGCGGAACGAACGCGTCTTCTCGATGACGAGATGGTCGCCGCGCAGCTCGGTGCTGACGAACGGCAGCAGGTTGCTGTCCGCCTCGACGACCAGGGACGTCGCCGGGCCCACGCGCACGTCGACCGTGATGGTGCCGTTCACTTCCAGTCCCGGCACGGTGGCGATCACGCGTTCGTCGCGCGCGGGCATGCCGTTGCCTTCGATGGAACCGCTGGAGAACGGCGTGCGGACCTGGTAGTCGCCGTCGCCGTCCGGATTGACGATGATGGCGCAGCCGCCGAGGACGGCGCAGACGACGGCGATGACGAGCGATGTACGCATGTCGGATGTCCCTTCTTGTTGTTGGATGGCGCAAAAGCGCCGACCTTGCCACTGTAGCAAGGACATCCGGCGCCTGCCCGCGGCATGCGACAGGCGGTCGAAAACAAGGAACGAACGGTCACCAACCGGCGCGGACCACCATGATCCCGGCCCGCAGTCCGACCCGCACGTCCGGATTCGGAAACACGACATATTCTTCGTCGTGCCGAACGGTATAAACGGTATCGCCGTCGCGCGCGATGACCTCGCCCTTTTTCAACGGCGTGAAGTTCTCGGTATCGCGTCCAAAGCTCATGGTGAAGGCATCGGACAGCTTGGTGATCGACTGCGCCGTATCGAACACGATCGGCGCCTTGCCCTCGCCGGCCGTCGAACCGCGCAGCAGCCCGTGCAGCGCGTCGGCCATCGCGGCGAACTGCGACAAATCGTTCTGCCCCAGCGTGCCGATGCGCCCCAGCTCCACGGTGGTGCCCGCGGTTCCGTGCCGCTCGGCCGTCCACCAGCTGTACGTTCCGGCGGATGCCGGGTTCATGATCACGGCCTCGATGCCGCCCAGTCCCAGCCAGGCGATCAGTTCGCGCCGCGTTTCAATCGCGATCAGCTCCGGCACGATCGCGAAGCGCGGATAGCGCGAGCCGCGGATCGCCGTGTGCAGGTCGAGGTGCCAGCGGCGCGGGCCGCTGCCTTCGAAGAACGCGCCAGTCGCCGCGATCAGCGTGTCGGCCCGGCCGGCCTCAAAGGTGCCGGCCAGGTCGCCGCGCTGGTCGCGGAACATGCGGTTCAGGTCCGCGTCGATGAAACGCTTGCCGGCCGCGATGGCATCGATGTTCCCGACGCACAGCATCAGGTCCACCGCGAGTTCGGACGGTGCGCGCGACAGGGCCTCGATGGCGTAGGCCACCATCTCGATCGGGCCCGTCTCGTCGCCGTGCACGCCCACCGACAGCAGCACGGCAGGCCGGTCCGGCGTCGGTGCGGCCGCCTTCACCGTCAGCACGCCCTTCGCCGGCTGCTTGACGTCGAAGCCGGCTGCCGCGAAGCGATCTGCCACCTCGCCGAAGTCGGCCTGGGCCAGCGCCCGGATCTCCTTCGGCAGGGTACCCAACTGAGCGAACGAAGCGGCGGCCATCGCGTCAGGCCAGGTTCGCGACGGTGGTCGCGGCGGTGCCCGACGCGATACGGTCCGGGCTCGAACCTTCCGACAGCGACCACACGGCCAGCATCGCCTGTTCCAGGTCGACGGGCTGGACGTAGCCGCCGGACAGGCCCATCGCGGCCGTCAGCTCGCGCACGGCGGACTGCATGTCGCCGGTGCCGCGGCTGGCCGCCAGCACTTCCAGCAGCAGGCGCTGCTGCGTGCGGCGCAGGGCTTGCAGCGCATAGTTGCGCAGCTGTTCCTGCGACTTGCTGACGGCCGGCAGCTTGAGGCCGCGCTCCAGCGTGTCGATGCCGGCCTGCTCGCGCAGCAGCATGCCGACCTGCAGGAACTCGGCCAGCGACATGCCTTGCGGACGCTGCACCGACACGGCCGCGAACAGGAACGCCGCCAGCGATTCGACCGTGTCCACGGCCTTCCACGCCTGCACGAACGACGGCGACAGGCCCGCCTGCGTATCCGCTTCCGACTTCGCCGGCATCAGCTGGCGCAGTTGCTCCGGCTGGGCGAACAGGTTCGACAGCTCTTCCATGCCGCCGGCGCCCGCCTGTTCGGCCGGCAGCGACAGCACGCCTTCGATCACGGTGCGCAGCATCACGCGAGTGCGCGCGTCGACCGTCTGCGACACGTCGCGCGGCACGACCAGCGCGTCATGGTCCAGCGCCTCGAACACGGGCGCCAGGTGCAGCGCGGCCCAGGCCTGGCCCCACGCTTTCACGACTTCGGCGTCGTCGATGCGGTGTTCCAGCGCCAGGTCGCGCAGCATCAGCGGGCCGCAGCGGTTGACGGATTCGTTGGCCAGCACCGTCGCCAGGATCGCATTGGCCAGCGGGTGCGCCAGCGGATCGCGCGTCGCCACCAGCTGCGCCGGGAAGTAAGGTCGCAGGATGGTCTCGGCCCACGGCTGGCCGGCGAGCGGCAGCGCGGCGAGGATGCGCTTGAAGCGGTTCTTGACGTTGGCGACGACGACGGCCAGTTCCGGCGTCGTGAGGCCCAGGCCGAGGGCCTTGCGGCGCTGCAGTTCCGTTTCGCTCGGCAGCTGTTCCAGCTCGCGCGACACGGCGCCTTCCGCCTCGAGGCTGGCGATCAGCGCGGCATAGCCGTCGACCACGGCGCCGTTGCTCTGCGCCTGCGCCTCGCGCACCAGCAGGTGCGTCTGCAACGTGTTGTCGCGCAGGACCAGCTTCTCGATGTCGCTCGTCATTTCCGTCAGCAGGCGGTTGCGCTCGCCCTCGTCCAGCTGGCCCGCGTTGACTTCGGTGTCGAGCCAGATCTTGACGTTGACCTCGTGGTCGGAGCAGTCCACGCCGGCCGAGTTGTCGATCGCGTCCGTGAAGATGCGGCCGCCGGCCAGTGCGAATTCGATGCGGCCGGCCTGGGTCGCGCCCAGGTTGCCGCCTTCCGCCACGACCTTCACGCGCAGCTCGTTGCCGTTGACGCGGATGTTGTCGTTGGCGCGGTCCTTCACCTGCGCGTTGGTTTCGGTCGACGCCTTGATGTAGGTGCCGATGCCGCCGTTGTAGAACAGGTCGACCGGCGCCAGCAGGATGCGGTGCATCAGATCTTCCGGCGTCAGCGAGGTCTCTTCGATGGCGAGGGCCTCGCGCACCTGCGGCGACAGCTCGATATGGCGTGCGGTGCGCGGGAACACGCCGCCGCCTTCCGAGATCAGCTCCTTGTCGTAGTCGTCCCAGGAACTGCGCGGCAGCGCGAACATGCGCTTGCGCTCGTTGAACGACACGACGACGTCCGGATTCGGGTCGAGGAAGATGTGGCGGTGGTCGAACGCGGCCAGCACTTTCAACTGGCGCGACAGCAGCACGCCGTTGCCGAACACGTCGCCCGACATGTCGCCCACGCCGACCATCGTCACGGGGGTCGTGCTCATGTCGTGGCCCATCTCGTAGAAGTGGCGTTTCACGGCTTCGAACGCGCCCTTCGCCGTGATGCCCATCTTCTTGTGGTCGTAGCCGTTCGAGCCGCCGGACGCGAACGCGTCGCCGAGCCAGAAGCCGCGCGAGACGGCGATGCTGTTGGCGATGTCGGAGAACGTCGCGGTGCCCTTGTCGGCGGCGACCACGAGGTACGGGTCGTCCTGGTCGTAGCGGACGGTGTCGCTAGGGGGCACGATCTCGCCGCGCACGCGGTTGTCCGTCAACTCCAGCAGGCTCGCGACGAACAGGCGGTAGACGGCTTCGCCTTCGGCCGCCACGACGTCACGGGCGGCATCCTTGGGCATCTGTTTGCACACGAAGCCGCCCTTCGAGCCGGCCGGCACGATGACGGCGTTCTTGACCATCTGCGCCTTCACGAGGCCCAGCACTTCGGTGCGGTAGTCTTCCATGCGATCGGACCAGCGCAGGCCGCCGCGGGCGACCGGGCCGCCGCGCAGGTGCAGACCTTCGAAGCGGCGCGAGAACACATAGATTTCGCGGAACGGACGCGGTTCCGGCACGAGCGCCAGGTGGCTCGTGTCGAACTTGAAGATGATCTTTTCGCCGTCGTTCTGGAAGTAATTGGTGCGCACGGTCGCCATCACGAGGTCGATCAGCGCGGCCATGATTTCCTCGGTGTCCGCATGGTTGACCTGGGCCAGGCCGGCCTTCAGCACGGCCAGCTTGGCGTCGCCCGACGCGCGTTCCTCGTCCGACAGTTTAGGATCGAAGCGCAGTTCGAAACCGTCGACGAGTTCCTTCACGAGGCGCGCGCGCGGTCGCAGCGTCTCCGCCATGTAGCGGGTCGAGAACTTGCTGCCGGCCTGGCGCCAGTAGCTGATGTAGGCGCGCACCAGCTGCACTTCGCGCATCGACAGGCCGCCTTCGATGGTGAGGCCGTTCAGGCGGCCGTCTTCCGCTTCGTCGTTGAACAGCGCGGCGAACAGCTCGTCGGCGACGTCGGCGACGCCCGGCTTGGCCAGCTTGGCGGCGGAATCCGCATCGACGATCAGGCTCGTGATGTAGTGGCGCGCGCCGTCGGGCGTGTCGATCCAGAAGCTCTGTTCGCGGTCGATGGCGACGCCGGCGTTCTGCAGCGCCGGCAGGATGCGCGACAGCGACGGCACCGTGCCGGTAGAGTACAGACGCAGCGAGGTCACGCCGGCTTCGTCGGTCTCGATGCGGACGGAGATATGGCCCGGCTGGCCGTTCTCGATGATCGCGGTGGCGTCGCGGAACGCCACTTCCGGCGCCGTCGCGGCCACGTAGTTCACGGGCAGCGTGGGCAGCAGCTTGCGCAGCGCGTTGCGGATCGGGGCGTCTTCGACCGTGTCGGTCAGCGCCGTGTAGCGGTCATGCCAGCCGTCCAGCACGGACAGCAGCGGCTTCTGGATGTCGGTTTCGAGGTCGAGCGGATAGCGCGCGGCCTGGGCGATCAGGTAGACGCGGGCCAGCGGGCCGTCGGCGACGAGGGTCTGCGTGCGCACGTCGACCGCGCCCGAGCTCTCCTTCAGCGCCTGCGCCAGCGCGGCCACGACGGCGGCGCTGTAGCGCTCGCGCGGCAGGTAGACGAGGACGTTCAGGTGGCGCTGGTACACGTCGCGGCGGGCGAACACTTTCGCGCGCGGCTGCTTGTACAGCGAGACGACGGAGCTGCACACCTGGGCGAGCCAGTCCGGCTCCGCTTCCAGCGCTTCCGTGCGCGGCAGCGATTCCAGGATCTCGAGGAATTTCTCGGCGCGGAAGCCTTCCTGGCGCACGCCGGCGATGGTCAGCACCTTGGCCACGCGGCCGCGCGCGAACGGCAGGCGCGCCAGCGGCGTCGACGTGGCGGCGCGGGTGAACAGGCCGACGAAGCAGTGTTCGCCGATCGTATTGCCCTGCGTGTCGGTGTCGCGCACGCCGATGAAGTCCAGCGGCTGGTCGCGGTGCAAGGTGCCGGCCACATCGGCCTTCACGATCGACAGCGTTTCGTCGCGCTTGGACAGGATCTCGAAATCGCCCGGGATGTTCTGCAGGCAGGTGCCGTACACGGGGTGCGACGTGTCCTGCAGCACGCCGATGCGGCTCGGGATGTCGCGTTCCAGTTCGCGCGCGCCCGGCTTCACGAAGTAATAGGCGTAGCCGAACGGCTCGAAGCCTTCGTTCTTGGCCCAGTCGAGGAAGGCGGCCACTTCCTGGCCGGACGGCGTGCCCGCATTTTTCCCATTCTCGGCCGCGGCGGCGGCAACAAAGGTCATGCGGTCGGCCATGGCGACGGCGTCGCGGTGCACGATGGCGGCGTCGCGCGCGACCATCTGGATACGGCCGATCAATTCGGACAGTTCGTCCTGCGGCAGGTCTTCCGCCAGCAGGCACAGGACGTACGATTCCAGCGGCGCGCCGGCCTCGCCGACGGCGACCACGCGGCCCGCTTCGTCGCGGCGCACGGGCAGCACGGCATTCATCACGCCCGACGCGACGACGCGCTGGCGGCGCAGCGCCATCACGAACGAGTCGACGAGGTAGGGCATGTCCTCGTTCAGGATCAGCAAGGCGGTCGACATGCCGCAGCGCCCGTCCGTATAGCGCATTTGCGCGATCTGGCAGCCTGGCGTCGTGCGCTGCGCCACCTGGGCGAAGGCGTCCCACAGGATGGCGGCGAGGTTGCGCGGGTCGATGCCGGCGAGGTCGTCCTCGTCCAGGGCGCCGATCCAGGCGCCGATCAGCGCGCCCACCGTCTCGGCGGCGCCCACCGGCTTGTTCTCATTGACGAGCGCGAGGGTCTGGGTGCGCAGGTCGTGAGGCATGTCTTTGTTCATGTTAGCTTCTCCAAAAGCTGGTTGTTGCGCCGGGTTCGGCGCGGCTTGTGGCCACATGTTCCCGGCTGGTACGGACGGGGTTGTCCCGTCCAAATCTCGTGCTTCCTGTCTCCGGAAACCATTTAAGTAGGGTGGGCACCCCCGTGCCCACCATGCGTTACCGCGGCTCATGCGTCTGGTGGGCGGAGGGCCGCCCACCCTACCGCTCTGGGCACCCTGTGTCCACCATGCGTTACCGCTCACGGCATCATCATGATCCTTTTACGACAGGTCGTACAGCCCCGGCAGGCCGAGGATGCGTTCCAGGTCTTCCAGTGCGGCCGCGCACTCGATGGCGAGCTGCGGATCGGCCAGGTCCTTCGGCTCGACGCGGTCGCGGTAATGGCGCTCGACCCACGGCACGAGGCGCGCGTACAGGTCTTCCGTCATCAGCACGCCCTGGTGCATCGCGGCCGCCTCCTCGTCCGTGAGCGCGACGCGCAGGCGCAGGCACGCGGGGCCGCCGCCGTTGCGCATGCTCTGGCGCAGGTCGAATTCGATCAACTCGTCGATCGGGCCACCCGATGCCACCATCTGCTCCAGGTAGCGGGCGACGGTCGGCGTCTCGCGGCATTCGTGCGGCACGACGAGGGCCATGCCGCCGTCCGGCTTCGACAGCAGCTGGCTGTTGAACAGATAGCTGGCGACGGCGTCGGCGACGGGGACGATGCCCGTGTCCACGCGCACGGCGCGCAGGTCGGTGCCGGTCGTGCCGAGCGCGCGGCGCAGAGCATCCAGCGTCGCGGTTTCGTCGGCGAACGCCTGCTCGTGGTAGAACAGCACGTTGCCGTTGCCGACGGCGATGACGTCGTTGTGGAACACGCCCTGGTCGATCACGTCCGGATTCTGCGCCGCGAACACGGTGCGCGCCGCGTCCAGGCCATGCAGGCGGGCGACGGCCTGCGACGCTTCCAGCGTCTGGCGGGCCGGGTATTTGGTCGGCGCGGGCGCGGACGGGTCGAACTCGACGCGGCCGTAGACGAAGAACTCGACGCCGGCCGCCCCGTGGCTGCTCGCAAAGCGCGTGTGGTTGGCGGCGCCTTCGTCGCCGAACGCGGGCGTCGACGGCAGCGGATCGTGCACGACGAAACGGTCCGTGTTCGCGAACAGGGCGCGCAAGGTGCGCGTGGCCTGCACGTGTTCTTCCGCGCGGTGCAGCTTGTTGTTCAGGTTCGCCGCGGTGAAGTGCACGCGGCCGTCCGCCGTGTCGGCCGACGGGCTGACGGTGGCGGCGTTCGCCGTCCACATCGGCGCCGCGGAGTAGGCGCAGGCCAGGATCACCGGGGATTCGCGGTACGCCTGCGCCAGCACGTCGGCGTCCGTGCCGGAAAAGCCGAGGCGGCGCAGCAGGCGGAAATTCGGGCGCGCCTGCGGCGGCAGCAAGGCTTGCGCGAAACCGCGCGCGGCCAGGGCGCGCATCTTCGCGAGGCCCTGCAATGCGGCCTGGCGCGGGTTCGACGCGCTTCTCACGTTGTTGAACGAGGCCACGTTGCCGAACGAGAGGCCGGCGTAGTTGTGCGACGGGCCCACGAGACCGTCGAAGTTGAATTCGCGTGCGTTGCGCATATCGTTCAGAAAGTGAGACCGGGCGACAGCTTGGCCGGCATGTCCAGCTCGGACGTTTCGATGGAGGCGACCGGGTACGCGCAGTAATCGGCCGCGTAATACGCGCTCGGGCGATGGTTGCCCGACTTGCCCACGCCGCCGAACGGCGCGGAGCTGGCCGCGCCCGTCGTCGGCCGGTTCCAGTTGACGACGCCGGCGCGGATCTTGACCGCGAAGCGCTTCCACAGGTCTTCCGACGGCGACAGGAGCGCCGCCGCGAGGCCGAATTCGGTGGCGTTGGCGACCTCGATGGCGCGGTCGAAATCGGCCACGCGGATCACCTGCAGCAGGGGACCGAACCACTCCTCGTCCGGAATGCCCGTCGCATCGGTCACGTCGACGATGCCCGCCGTGACGAAGCCCGCGTTCGGATCCAGCTGGCGCATGCGCAGCAAGACCTTGCCGCCCTGCGCTTCCATCATCTCCTGCGCCTGCACGAGGCGGTGCGCGACGGCGGCCGAAACGACGGGGCCCATGAACGGCTGCGGGTCCGCGTTCGACGGGCCGACGGCGAGCTTGCCCGCCACGTCCACGAGGCGATCGATGAAGGCTTGTCCCTGCGGCGTGTCCTGCACGATCAGGCGGCGCGCGCACGTGCAGCGCTGGCCGGCCGAGATGAACGCGGACATGACGGCATGGTGCACGGCCGCGTCCACGTTCTGCACGTCCCACACGACGAGCGGATTGTTGCCGCCCATTTCCAGCGCCAGCATCTTGCCCGGCTGGCCGCCGAACTGTTTATGCAGCGCGACACCCGTCTGGCTGCTGCCCGTGAACAGGATGCCGTCGACGTCCGCCTGGCCCAGCGCGACGCCGGTCGCGCGGCCGCCGTTCACGAGGTTCAGCACGCCCTTCGGCAGGCCGGCCTCTTCCCATAACTGCACCGTGCGCACGGCCGTGCGTGGCGCGTATTCGCTGGGCTTGAACACGAGCGTGTTCCCGGCGATCAGCGCGGGGACGATGTGACCGTTCGGCAGGTGGCCCGGGAAGTTGTACGGTCCGAACACGGCGAACACGCCGTACGGACGATGGCGCAGCACGGCGTTGCCGTCCGCGACCTTGGTACTCGTTTCTCCCGTGCGCGCGGCATGCGACTGCACGGAGATGTCGACCTTGTTCGCCATCGTCGTCACTTCGGTGCGGGCTTCCCACAAGGGCTTGCCCACTTCCTCGGCGATGATCGCGGCGAGGTCCTCGTTGTGCTCCTTGAGCAGGTCGCGGAAGCGCCGGCAGATCGCGATGCGCTCGTCGAGCGGCGTCAGCGCCCAGCCTTCGAAGGCGGCGTGGGCGGCCTGCACGGCGCCGGCGACGTCGTCCGCCGTGGATTCGTTGCTGGTCCAGGTCTGGCGGCCGTTGGACGGATCGATCGTCGCGAGCAGCGGACCGCTGCCGGGCAGCCATTCGCCGCCGATGTAGTTAGAGACATTAGCCATTGTTCTTCCTTACATTGAGGGCCAGCGAGCGGATCGGATCGCCCGGCTGGCAATGCAGCAGTTGGAGTTCGCGCACGGATAGCGCGACCTTGCGGCCGCCGTCGCAGGCCTGGGTGAGGACCATGCGGAAATCGTCGAGCTTCGTGTTGGAGACCAGCGTGACTTCGCATTCGCTGCCAGGCTGGCCTTCCTCGGCCGCGGTCAGCACGCTGTCGCGCACGGCGCGCAGCTCGGACACGCGGCCCTGCAGCACGGGGCCCGCGTCGAAGATGTCGACGTAGCCTTCATAGTGCATGCCTTCCTGCTCCAGCAGCTTGCGCGCGGGGAGCGTGGAGCGGTGCACCTGGCCGATCACGGTCTGCGCGTCTTCCGGCAGGTACGCGACATACAGCGGCTGGCGCGGCATCAGTTCGGCGATGAACGATTTCTTGCCCAGCGCCGTGAGGCCGTCGACGTGGTTGAAATCCATCTTGAAGAAATGGCGGCCGAGGCCTTCGTAGAACGGCGACGTGCCGTCCTCCGCCTGGTAGCCGCGCATCTCGGCGATGATCTTTTCCGTGAACAGGTGCTGGAACTGGGCGATGAACAGGAAGCGGCTCTTCGACAGCCACTTGCCGTTGTGGCCCGTGCGGTATTCCGGCATCAGGAACAGCGAACACAGTTCGGTGGAACCGGTCAGGTCGTTCGACAAATACAGCGTGTCCATGCGCGTGAACACGTTCAGTTCGCGGCTCGAATGCACGAGCGTGCCGATGCGGTAGTTATAAAACGGTTCGGTCAGGCCGACGGCGGCCTTGATGGCGCACACGCCGGCCAGGCGGCCATTGGACGTGTCTTCCATCACGAACATGTAGTCGCGTTCCTCGGGCGGGATCGTCTGCGCGAACGACGCCACCGCGGTCTCGACGCGTTCGCCCAGCATGGCGCGGTCCGGCTTCAGCGTGGTCATGCCGCTGCCGACCTGGCGCGCCATCTCGATCAGCGGATCGATGTCGTTCAGGGTGATTGCGCGGATTACGAGCATGGGTTCCTCATTGTTTTCCAAGACGTCAGATGCGTACGCAGATGACGCTGTCGCCGGTCGCGACGGACAGGGCCTCGCGCGCCGCGGGCGGCAGGCAGATCGTGTCCGAGCTCTCGGCCGGGTCGCACGGCAGCACGATCGCGCGGAACTTGCGCTCGCTGCTGGCCACCGCGTAATTCACCATCGCCGCCTTGCCGCCGCGCGTGGGCGGCTGCAGTTCGGCGTTCGCGACCTTCCTCACCATCGAGCCGGAGAACGACCGCAGCGCGTGCTTGTGCGCCTGCAGGATCGGGCCGCCGTCGAAGATGTCGATGTATTCGTCGGCCTCGAAGCCCTCGTCCGTCAGCAGGTCGAACGCGAGCTGGCCGCTCGGGTGGATCTGGCCCATCACGGCCTGCGCGGGGCCGGGCAGCAGCGGCACGTACACGGGGTAGTGCGGCATCAGCTCGACGATCAAGGTGCGGTTGCGGGCGCCGCCGATCGTGCGCTCGGCGTCGAGGAAATCCATCTTGAAGAACTTGCGGCCCAGCGCGTCCCAGAACGGCGACTGGCCTTGTTCGTCGGTGACGCCGGCCAGCGGCACGAAGAAGCGGTCGCCGAAGCGGTGCGGCGCCAGCACGGCGTACAGCAAGCGGGCACGCGACAGCAGCGCCGCCTCGCGCCCGGCCGTGTCGCGGTCGCGCATGTAGAAGCCGGACAGCTGGGAATACGCCGTCAGCTCCGAGCACAAGGTCAGCGCGTGCACGCTGTGGCTGATGTTCAGGTCGCGCGAGACCTGCTGGATCACGTCGTTGCGAAACGCGAAATAAGTGCCGTTCGAGCCGGCCGACGCGTGGATCGAGGCGGTGCCGACCAGTTCGCGGCGGTCGACGTCTTCGAGCACGAACAGGTAGGACTCCTCGCTGGGGATGTCGACGTGGGCGGCGAACGACGCCACCGAACGCTCCACGAACGCGGCGATTTTTTCGCGCGTGCGCGGCAGGGTGTGCACTCCCGGCGTGGATGCGGCGAGCAGCGTCTCGAGGGCGCCGACATCCGCTGGTTCTACCGGACGAACTACGTACATGGGAACTCCCGACAAAGGCGTCAATCGGACGGAGCCGGCCGGGCTGGGGTGCCCCCCCTTCCGGCCGGGTGGTGCGGAGGTCAGCCGGCGAGGAACGCGTCGGCGGCCTGGCGCATCAGGCGATCCGCTTCGGCGATCTGCTCGTCGGAGACGATCAGCGCCGGGGCCAGGCGGACGACGTCCGGACCGGCGATCAGCAGCATCAGGCCCAGTTTTTCCGCGACCTTCGTGTAGTCTTTGGCGCGCCCTTTGTTGTCGGCGGCCATCGGCAGGCCGATGAGAAGGCCCTTGCCGCGCGGCTTGGTGAACAGCTGCGGGTAGTCGGCCGCCAGCTTCTCCAGGTTCGCCATGATCCTGGCGCCGGCTTCGCGCACGCGGGCGAGGAACGCGGGCTGGTTGATCTGGTCGATCACGTTCAGCGCGACGGTCGTCGCCAGCGGGTTGCCGCCGTACGTCGTGCCGTGCGTGCCGACCGTGAAGTGCTGGCCGATCTCGTTCGTCGTCAGCATCGCGCCGATCGGGTAGCCGTTGCCCAGCGCCTTGGCGGACGTCAGGATGTCCGGGGTCACGCCCACGTTCATGTAGTCGTACAGCGCGCCGGTGCGGCCCACGCCCGACTGCACTTCGTCGAACACGAGCAGCGCGCCCGTCTTGTCGCACAGTTCGCGCAGCGTCTTGAGGAACTCGACGTCGCCCGGGATCACGCCGCCCTCGCCCTGGATCGGCTCGACGATCACGGCCGCCACGTCGTCGCCGATCGCGGCGCGCGCGGATTCGATGTCGTTGTAGTTGATGTGGTTGATTTCCGGCGGCAGCGGCTCGAAGCCTTCGGTGTATTTCGACTGGCCGCCGACCGACACGGTGAACAGCGTACGGCCGTGGAACGAGGAATAGCACGACACGATGCGCGACTTGTGCGGGCCGAAATTGTCGTGCGCGTACTTGCGGGCCAGCTTCAGCGCGGCTTCGTTGGCTTCCGCGCCGGAGTTGCAGAAGAAGGCGCGGTCGGCGAACGTCGCTTCCGTCAGCGCGGTGCCCAGGCGCAGCACGGGTTCGTTCGTGTAGCCGTTACCGAGGTGCCACAGCGTGTTGATCTGGCGGGTCATCGCGTCGACCAGCACCGGGTTGCAGTGGCCCAGGCTCGACACGGCGATGCCGGAGGTGAAGTCGAGGTAATGCTTGCCTTCCTGGTCCCAGACGTCCAGGCCCGAAGCGCGCACCGGGACCATCGCGGCCGGCGCATAGGTCGGGACGAGCACCTCGTCGAAAGTCTGGCGTGTGACAGGCCGCGTGGTGACACCCGATTCGAGCTTAGCATTCATGACGTTTTCCTCATCCAAATTAAAGATTGCGCGGACTCCAGCAGCCGCGCCGAGCGACCCATTATAGAGAAGCCAAACCTTGCCGTTCTTTCCAAACTGCGACAGGCATTTTCATTTTTGGACGAGCAACAATTGCTCAAATTCGGGGTCAGACCCCTTTATTTTGCTTTAATTTTGCAAACTTCGCCAAAGCCGCAGGCATGATCGGCCTATGCCGGCCAACGTCGTCGAATTCGAAAAAACAGTGTGCTCTGACCCCGAATTTATTGGCTGAGCTTGCGTTGGCGTTCTTCGCGGGGGGTGTTGCCGAACAGGGCGCCGAAGGCGGTGGAGAAGTGGGAGCCTGACGAGAAGCCGCACATCAGCCCCACCTGCACGATGGAGTGGTTGGTGTCGCGCAGCAACTGGCGGGCGCGCTGCAGGCGCAGTTCGAGGTAGTAGCGCGACGGCAGGCTGCCCAGGTATTGCTTGAACAAACGCTCCAGCTGCCGCCGCGACACGCCCGCCAGCTGGGCGATGTCGTCGGTCGACAGCGGCTCCTCGATGTTCGCTTCCATCAGCGTGACGGCCTCCGTCAGCTTGGGCTGCAGCACGCCGAAACGGGCCTGCAGCGCGACGCGCTGGCGTTCGTCCGGGCCGCGCACGCGGTCCACGCACAGGATTTCCTTCACTTGCGCTTGCACCGTCGCGCCGAACAGCAGGTCGACGAGGGTCAGCGCGAAGTCGATGCTGGCCGCGCCGCCGCATGAGGTGATGCGGGCCCCGTCGATCTCGTACAGGTGCGGACTCAGCAAGGCTTGGTCGGCATGCATGTCGACGTCGGGATACAGCGACCACGGCAGCGCGGCCCGCGCACCGTTCAGCGCGCCCGCCTCGGCCAGCCACAGCACGCCGGCGCCGACGCCGCCCCAGCAGGGCGCAGCGCGGCAGCGGCCGACGACAGTGCGCAGGTTGGCGGGACGCAGGCCGGCCTCGGCCTCGTCCGCGACGAGCAGCACGAGGTGCCAGTGGCGCTGGTCGGCCGTGAATTTGTCCGGGCTGCGCACGTCCACGTGCAGGCGCCCGGGCCCCAGCATCTTGGCCGCGAGGCGCAGCGGCTGCACGAGGCCCGACCACGTCAGCGAATCCGGCTCGCCCGCATGCACGAGCAGCACGCGCAGCGGCGCCTCCTGCGCGAGACGGGACAAGTCAGCGTGCTGCATCGGACAAGACAGGGATCATCACTCGGGGGCGAGCGCGGCGGCCGGCCGGCTTTCGGCATTCCATTGACTGACTATCATACCGGAGATCAACAATGCAGCGCCGAGCCACCCGCGGGCGCCCATCGCCTCGCCCAGCCAGACGTAGGCGAAAAACGCGGCGCCGCCGGGCTCGAACGCATAGATGACGGCCGCCTCGTTGGCGCTCGTGCGCGCCTGGCCCCAGGCCTGCATCGAGATGATGGCGGCCGTGCACAGCACGCCGAGATAGGCGAAATTGAGCCAGTAATGCGCGAGGCCCTGGCCGATGTAGGACCAGTAATTCGCTCCCGCTTCCACGACGCCGATGCCGCCGCGCGGCACCTCGCGCACGAGCAGCCATAGCGCGGCGCACACGGCGACGGTGCCGATCTGCGCGGCCGTCACGCTCATCAGCCGGACGGCGCGGCGCGTGTAGATCTCCATGACCTTGATGTAGCTGCCGAACGTGAGCGCGGCCAGCAGCGCGAGCGTGTCGCCGCGGCCCCAGCCGCCGCCGCCGTCCCAGCACAGCGAGACGAGCCCGGCGATCGCGAGCAGCAATGCGACGACGATGCGGCGCTCCGGCAGGCGTCCACCGAGCAGACCGAGCAACGGCACGACGAGCACGTTCAGGCCGCAGATGAAGGCGTTGCGGTTGGAGGTCGTCAGGGCGAGACCCTCCACCTGGAACACGTAGCAGAAAAACAGCAGCAGACCGAGCGTCGCGCCCAGTGCGAGGTCGGCGCGGCGCGCGCGCCACAGGAAAGGCGTCAGCAGCACCGTCGCAATGGCGAATCGGGTCAGGATGATCCAGACGGGAGAAAAGTATGCCGTCAATTCCTTCATCGCAGGAAACGTCGTGCCCCACACGAGGACGACGACGACGAGGGCGGCGATGCCGCGCAGATGCTGGGTCATGAAGCGTTCAATAAAGCCTGGCAAGATTGCTATGGTAACGGGCGCGGGCGCAAACGGAGAAGCACGGCGCGCGAAGCAGCGGGGTCGCCCCGCGCAGAGGCTATAATCGTTTCATGGGTGAACGATATCTGAAGAGTGTGCGCCTGCTGGCCGAGTGCCTGCAAGGGTTCGAGCGCTTCGTCGCCGAACCGGTGCGCCGGCACGGGCTGACGCATCCGCAATTCGACATCATCGCCACCCTCGGCAACACGCCCGGCATGACTTACAAGGAACTGGGCGAGCGAACCCTGATCACGAAGGGGACGCTGACCGGCGTCATCGACCGCCTGGAACGGAAGGGCCTCGTGGAACGCGTGCGCAAGTGCGACGACAAGCGTTCTTTTCTCGTGCGCCTGACGGCGTCGGGGGAGTCCGTGTTCCATAATGTGTTTCCGGCCGTGGTCGCTCACGGCAAGCAGCTGTTCGCCGATTATGGCGACGGCGATTTCGAACAACTGGACCACGCGCTGCTCCGCCTGCGCACCCGGCTCGACGCGCCGGGCCTGTCCACCCAGGGCGGGCACATTCCCGCCGACGAAGGATCTTATGAAGACAGCACTGCTCGAAGGTAAAAAGCCTCCGCATTTCGACAAACACATCATCGGCAACCTGCTGCTGGACGTGGCCTCGCCCGCCGAGGTGCGCGATGAGCCGATGCTGATCGGCGTGCGCAACGAGGCCGGCGACATCTACCGCCTGATCGGCGCCGCCACCCTGAACAGCTTCATGAACGCGGTCGAGGAATTGTTCGACCTCGGCCTCATCGACGAACTGGAGGACACCGAGGAACCGAAAGACGGCTGCGACGCCATTTTCAGCGAACCTTGACGACCTGCCCGGGGGTATAATTTTTTCCCATGGACAGAATCGACGCCCTCAAGAGCATTGCCGCGCAAGCCGGGCGCGGCGACCTCCACTTCCCCACCCACGTCGACGCGACGCTGAAGCTGCAGCGCGCGCTGGCCGACCCGGACTGCCACATCGACGAAGCGGCGCGCCTCGTGCAGACGGAGCCGCTGCTGGCCGCGCGCACCGTCGCCATCGCCAATTCGGCCGCCTATAACCGCTTCGGCAACGACGTCACCAACGTCAAGGCGGCCGTGTCGCGCGTGGGTTTCCGCACGCTGGGCGCGCTGGCCGCGGCCGTCATCGTGCGCCAGCTGGCCAGCGAGATCCACGACCCGGAGTTGCGCGCCAAGGCCGACCAATTGTGGCTGCACTCGACCCACGTGGCGGCGCTGTCGCAAGTCATCGCGCGGCGCGTGTCGTTCGTCGATCCGGAAACGGCGATGTTCGCCGGCATCGTGCACGAGGTCGGCGGTTTTTACCTGCTGTCGCGTGCCGCCGAATTCCCGGGCCTGCTGGAAGGCGGCGCCGACGAATGGATCGAGCATGGCGAGACGGCCATCGGCCGCGGCGTCCTGCTCAAGCTGGGCGTGCCGGCCCCCGTGATGGGCGCCATCGAAGCGCTGTGGAACGGCATGCGCGCCCTGCCGCCGGAAACCCTGGGCGACACGCTGCTGCTGGCGAACGACCTGTCGCCCGTCCCCTCGCCCCTGCTGGAACGCGATCCGGGCATCCCCGGCGTGCAGGTCGGCGCCACCATCGACTTCGCCGTCGGCGAAGGCACCTTGAGCACGATCCTCCAGGAATCGGAGGACGAGGTCAACAGCCTCACGGCCGCCCTGGCCTGACCCCTTTTTCGCGTGTCGATACCGGCCGCCGCTTGCGCGGCCGGCGTCACTTCATGCATATGTGACTTTTCAGTCATTTACTTTCATCTTGTTACATTCCTTACCGATTAAGAACTTCTCTTAGGGAAACATGGTGCTATCTTGGCCACATTGCGATTCACGACGAATCGCGAGCCCGAGAACACTAAGGAGTGAACCATGAAAAAACTGCTGCTCGCATTGATCGCCACGTCCGCCGTCGCCGGCGGCGCCCAAGCCCAGACCACCGCACCGCACGCCTACGTCGGCATCGGCGCGGCCACCGCCGACAACAAGTCGACCGACGACTACAAGACGAACGCCAAGGTCTACGGCGGTTACGAGTTCGACCAGAACTGGGGCGTCGAAGCCGGCTACACGAACTTCGACAAGGAAAACGTCGCCGGCGGCACCGTGAAGGGTTCCGGCACCTATGTCGCCGGCAAGTACAGCATGCCGCTGGGCGAACGCTTCACCGGCTACGGCAAGGTGGGCGTCGCTTACAACGAGCGCAAGTTCAGCAGCAACCTGGGCACGCAGGTCAACAACTACGACACGGGCCTGTATGGCGGCGTCGGCGTCGAGTACAAGCTGAACGAGAAGCTGGCCGTGAACGCCGAGTACGAGCGCTATGGCAAGGACAAGGCGTTCGGCGCCAAGGCGGACGTGTACACGGTCGGCCTGAAATACGGTTTCTGATTCCCTCCCCGGACCCGGCGACGGGTCTGCTGCACCGACGTCGTCCCTGCGCGAGCACGGACGACGTTTTTTATTGGGCTGTGTTCGCGTTAGTTCTGCGAACGGAATCCGGTTGCAGCGGTCATACGCATCGTCGAGTTAACTCATGGGGAGCGGCGATGCGCAGCCTGCAGTTCGACGAAATCTTTGCCACGTTGACCGCGGTACCGTTGTCGGCAACCGACCTGGTCCGGTTGCGGGAATGGATCGCGAGCATCGCAGATCCGACGGAGTGCATCGCGCTGATCGAGACCGCGGCCAGAGGTCGGCCCTGTCCGCGCTGCGGTTGCGGCCACGTCCACCGCTGCGGCCAGGCCAGCGGCTTGCAGCGCTTTCGCTGCCTCGGCTGCGGACGCAGCTATAACGCGCTGACGGGCACGCCACTCGCGCGGCTGCGCAAAAAAGAGTGCTGGCTGACGTATCTGCAATGCATCCTGGAATCGCGCACGGTCCGTGACGCGGCGCGCGTCGTCGGCGTGCACCGCACGACCAGCTTCCGGTGGCGCCATCGCTTCGTGCCCGGCGCGATGCGCGACCGGCCTGCGACGCTGTCGGCCATCGTCGAGGCGGACGAAACGTATCGCCTCGAATCGCAGAAGGGCTCGCGCCATTTGACGCGCAAGCCGAGGAAGCGCGGCGGCGTGGCGAGACGGCGCGGCATCAATCGAGAACACGATTGCCTGCTGGTCGCGCGCGACCGCAGCGGCCAGACGCTCGATTTTCACACCGGGCGAGGTCAAGTGACGGCCGCGCAACTTGATCGCTGCCTCAAGCCGGTGTTGCCGGCCGATGTGTTACTGATCAGCGACGGTGCCGTCGCTTATCGACATTTCGCCGCGCAAGCGGGCATCACGCACGAGTGGGTGAACGTAAAGGCCGGCATCCGGGCGCGTGGCGCGATCCACATCCAGAATGTGAACAGCTGGCACAGCCGCTTCAAGAGTTGGCTGGTCCGGTTCCGTGGCGTCGCGAGCCGCTACCTGATCAATTACTCGGGATGGCAGCGCATGCTGGATGCGCGGCACCTGACGACGCCCGGGCATCTGCTCCGCGCCGCGGTCCAGCCCGGTTAGTCCATTGCAGTCGGGTTACTGAAATAACGCGAACACAGCCCAAAAAAATGCCCGCTACGAGAGCGGGCCAAGTCCAAAACTAGGGATGTCCTGAAAGAGACGAGTCCATCTTAGTGTCCGCCACCTCGGCACTCTGTGCGCTGACTCACACTCTGTTAAATTTTCCTACCCATCTGTAAAAATGCCTACGCAGGAGTATGCAAGCGGGGAGACAGACAAAAAAAACCCGCTCCTTGCGGGAGCGGGTGAAGTCCAAAACTAGGGATGTCCTGAAAGAGACGAGCCCATGGTAAGGCAGCCCCGCATGAGCGCTCTGTGCGCTGCTTCACACAAAGAAAAATCTTTTATATCAAAGCAGTGCCGTTTTGATCTACCCCATAAAGATAAAAGCCGCCACGGCCAGGCCGGGCGGCTTTGTCGGGGGCGATCGCAATCAGACGACGGCGCCGTCCGTTTCGTCCTTCGCCTTGATCGGCTTGATCAGGTCCTCGCGCTTGACGCCCAGCCACATCGCGATGGCGGCCGCCACGAACACGGACGAGTAAATACCGAACAGGATACCGATGGTCAGCGCGACCGCGAAGTAGTGCAGCGTCTCGCCGCCGAAGAACAGCATCGACAGCACCATCATCTCGGTACAGCCGTGGGTGATGATCGTACGGGAGATCGTGCTGGTGATCGCATGATCGATGACCTGGGTCACGGACAGCTTGCGCTCCTTGCGGAAGGTCTCGCGGATCCGGTCGAAGATCACGACCGATTCGTTCACGGAGTAACCCAGCACGGCCAGCACGCCGGCCAGCACGGTCAGCGAGAATTCCCACTGGAAGAAGGCGAAGAAGCCCAGGATGATCACGACGTCGTGCAGGTTGGCGATGATCGCCGCCACCGCGAATTTCCACTCGAAGCGCACGGCCAGGTAGATCATCACACCGATCACGACCATGACCAGCGCGTTCAGGCCGTTCTGCGCCAGCTCGTCGCCGACCTGCGGGCCGACGAATTCCACGCGCTGCTGGCTCAGCACTTCGGCGCCCGCCGCATTGACGCAGCTCGTGTGGGCGACGGTTTCACCCTTGGCGGTGGTCTGCTCGACCTGCTTCGGCGTACCGGATTCCGCCGCGCACAGCGCTCCAAACACCGTGGCCGACGTGCCCGAACCGGGCACGCCCTGGCGAATCGGCAGGCGCATCATGACGTCCTGCGCGGTGCCGAAGCTCGACACCTCGGGCTGCTCGTAACCCAGCTTTTCCAGCGTGCGGCGGATCTTTTCCTGGTCGGCCGCGTGCGGGTAGCGCAGTTCCATCACCGTACCGCCCGTGAACTCGACCGAGAAGTTCAGGTGCTTGGTCACCAGGAAGAACACCGCGGCGACGAAGGTCAGCGCCGAGATCACGTTGAAGATCAACGCGTGGCGCATGAACGGGATGTCCCGTTTAATCTTGAAAAATTCCATGTTCTACCCGCTCCTTATTTCTTGACGGCCGGCTTGGCGCCCGCGGCTGCCGCACCGTTGTTCCAGACGGTGCCGATGGCGATCTTGCCGAGCTTCTTCTGGCGGCCGTACCACAGGTTCACGACGCCGCGCGACACGAACACGGCCGAGAACATCGACGTGAGGATGCCCAGGCAGTGGACGACGGCGAAGCCGCGCACGGGGCCCGAACCGAACACCAGCAGCGCCAGGCCGACGATCAAGGTCGTCACGTTCGAGTCGAGGATGGTCGCCCAGGCGTGGCTGAAGCCGGCCGCGATCGATGCCTGCGGCGTGTTACCCGCACGCAATTCCTCGCGGATGCGCTCGTTGATCAGCACGTTGGCGTCGATCGCCATACCGAGCGCCAGCGCGATTGCCGCGATACCCGGCAGGGTCAAGGTCGCGCCCAGCATCGACAGCAGGGCCAGCAGGAACAGCAGGTTGCAGGCCAGCGCCAGGACGCTGAAGAAGCCGAACAGCTGGTAGTAGATCATCATGAAGATGGCGATCGCCACGAAGCCCCACAGCGTCGAATGCAGGCCCTTGGCGATGTTCTCGGCGCCCAGCTGCGGGCCGACGACGCGCTCCTCGACGAATTCCATCGGTGCCGACAGCGCGCCGGCGCGCAGCAGCAGCGCCAGCTCGGCGGCAGCCTGCGGGCTGGCCATGCCGGTGGTCTGGAAGTTCGAACCGAATTCGCTCTGGATGGTCGCGACCTGCAGCACGGTGTACTTGCCTTTTTCCTTCAGCAGCGTGGCCATGCGCTTGCCGACGCGCTCGCGCGTCATGGCGCGCATCTTGCGGCCGCCGTCGGCGTTCAGCTCGATGCTCACCGCCGGACGCTGGTTCTGGTCGAAGCTGGCGACGGCGTTGACGACCGAGTCGCCGGAGACGAGGACGTCCTTCGACACGACGACCGGCGCGCCCGGGCCTTCGGTGAACAGTTCCGAATTCAGCGGGATCGCGGCGGACAGTTCGGTGCCCGGGGTGACGGTATCGTCGGTCACGCGGAATTCCAGCGTGGCGGTGCGGCCGATGATGTCCTTCGCGTGGGCGACGTCCTGCACGCCCGGCAGCTGGACGACGATGCGGTCGCGGCCTTGCTGCTGGATCACGGGCTCGCTCACGCCCAGTTCGTTGATGCGCTTGCTCAGCGCGCTGATGTTCTGCTTGACGCCCTGCTCCACCGCGCGTTGCAGCGCTTCCGGCTTGAGGGTGACGAGCAGCTTGAGGTCGGTGCCGTCGGCGGCTTCCGCAAACGCCAGGTCGGGATTCTGGCCGGCCAGCAGGTTGCGTGCCTCGGTACGGGTGGCTTCGTCGCGGAACTTGATCTCGATATTGTTGCCGACGCGTTCGATGCCGGCGTGACGCACGTTCTTTTCGCGCAGCTCGGTGCGGACGCTGGACAGGACGTTCTTGATGCGCGTTTCCTGCACGGCCTTGGCATCCACCTGCAGCAGGAAGTGCACACCGCCGCGCAAGTCGAGGCCGAGGTTCAGCGGCTTGGCGTTCAGGGCCTGCATCCAGGCAGGGGTGTTCTTGACCAGGTTGACGGTGACGATGTAGTCGGGGTCGGCCGGGTCACGGTTCAGGTCGCGCTCCAGCGCCGCCTTGGCCTTGAACTGGATGTCCGGGGTCGCGAAGCGCGCACGCACGGCGCTCCTGTCGCCCGAACCTTCCAGCGCCACGCCGTCGGTGGGAATACCGTCGCGCTTGAGCGCGTCGGCAACCTGACTGACCGTGTCGCTGTTGATCTTGACTGTCGCCTTGGACGTCGTCACCTGCAACGCCGGCGAATCGACGAAATAGTTGGGCGCCGTGTACAGCAGGCCGAGCAGCACTGCCACAAGGATCAGTATGTATTTCCAGAGGGGGTAACGATTCATGATGTTCCAGCGGTCAGGATCGGGCGGGAAGCGCGGCGCGGGCCGCGCGGCCGGATTACAGGGACTTCAGCGTGCCCTTGGGCAGCAGCGCGGTCACGGCGTTCTTCTGCACGACCACTTCGGTGCCGGCCGCCACTTCGATGTTCACGTAAGTGTCGGTCACCTTGGTGACGCGGCCCAGCATGCCGCCGGCGGTGATCACTTCATCGCCCTTGGCCAGCGCATCCATCATCGATTTCAGCTCTTTCTGGCGCTTTTGCTGCGGACGGATCATGAGGAAGTACATGACCACGAACATCAGGACCAGCGGGGCGAACGTGGTGAGGTTGCCCATCAGACCCGGATCGGCGGCACCGGCGGTTTGCGCGTACGCGTTGGAAATGAACACAAGGACTCCGATTGTATGAGATGAAAAAACAAGCGCTGTATTCTAGCACCGGCAAACTGTCAACAGCCAGTTTCCGCCATGTGGGAACGGCATGCCCGAATGCAAGACGTTGTTGGAAATTTAATTATGACCGCACCGGCGCGATATGCGATCCGCATTTCGTAGGGTGGACGCCCCGCGCCCACCAAGCGCATGCGTCAACGCGACGCCATGGTGGGCAAATTAGACGCCCCGCGCGCGCTCCGCGTTGAATTGCAGCCGGAACGCATGAAACCGATCCGCATCGATCGCATCGCGGATCTCCTGCATGAGGTTCAGGTAATAATGCAGGTTGTGGATGGTATTCAGCCGCGCCCCCAGGATCTCCTTGGAGCGGTGCAGGTGGTGCAGATAGGCGCGCGAGAAATTCTTGCAGCAGTAGCACGAACACGTCTCGTCCAGCGGCGCCGGGTCGTCCTTGTAGCGGGCGTTCTTGATCTTGAGGTCGCCGAAGCGGGTGAACAGCCAGCCGTTGCGCGCGTTCCGGGTCGGCATCACGCAGTCGAACATGTCGACGCCGTTCGCCACGCCCTCGACCAGGTCTTCCGGCGTGCCGACGCCCATCAGGTAGTGCGGCTTGTGTTCCGGCAGGCGCGGGCCGACGTGCTGCAGCACGCGCATCATGTCTTCCTTCGGCTCGCCCACCGACAGGCCGCCGATGGCCAGGCCCGGGAAGTCGATCTCTTCCAGCCCGGCCAGCGATTCGTCGCGCAGGCGCTCGTACATGCCGCCCTGGACGATGCCGAACAGCGCGTTGGGGTTCTCGCCCTGGTTAAATTCGTTCATCGAGCGCTGGGCCCAGCGCAGCGACATGCGCATCGACTTCGCGGCTTCCTCGGCGGTCGCCGGGCGGCCGTCGATCTCGTACGGCGTGCACTCGTCGAACTGCATGACGATGTCCGAGTTCAGCGAGCGCTGGATCTGCATCGAGATCTCGGGCGACAGGAACAGCCGCGAGCCGTCGATGGGCGACGCGAACTTCACGCCCTCTTCCGTGATCTTGCGCATCGCGCCCAGCGAAAACACCTGGAAGCCGCCGGAATCGGTGAGGATCGGCTTGTCCCAGCCCATGAAGCCGTGCAGGCCGCCGAACTTGTCCATGACCTCGGTGCCCGGGCGCAGCCACAGGTGGAAGGTATTGCCGAGGATGATCTGCGAGCCGACTTCCTTCAATTCGTTCGGCGCCATCGCCTTGACGGAGCCATAGGTCCCGACGGGCATGAAGATCGGCGTCTCGATGGTGCCGTGGTTCAGTTTCAGGCGGCCGCGCCGGGCGTGCGACAGGCCGCTCGTGTCTTTCTTGAGGAGGGTGAATTCGAGCATGGGTTACATCGTGTCCTTGGTTGCGCGTGCCCGCTCGGTTGCTTGCGTGGTGAGCAGCATCGCGTCGCCGTAACTGAAAAAGCGGTATTCGCTGGCGATCGCGTGGGCGTACGCCTTGCGGATTTCATCGTAGCCGGCAAAGGCCGAGACGAGCATCATCAGCGTCGACTTGGGCAGGTGGAAGTTGGTGATCAAGCGCGTGACCGTCTTGAAGCGGTAGCCCGGCGTGATGAACAGGTTCGTGTCGCCGCTGCCGGCCGCGAGCTCGCCCGACTGCGACGCCGATTCCAGCGCGCGCAGCGACGTCGTGCCGACGGCGACCACGTCGCGGCCGGATTCGCGCGCGGCGCGCACGGCGTCGACGGTCTCCTGCGGGATCGTGTACCACTCGCTGTGCATCTTGTGCTCCGCGAGATTCTCCACGCGCACGGGCTGGAACGTGCCGGCGCCCACGTGCAGGGTGACGTAGGCGATGCGCACGCCCTTCGCGGCGACCTTGTCGAGCAGCGGCCGGTCGAAGTGCAGGCCGGCCGTCGGGGCGGCGACGGCGCCCGGCGCCGATGAATAGACGGTCTGGTAACGCTGCTCGTCGAAATCGTCGGCGTCGTGCTCGATGTACGGCGGCAGCGGCAGGCGGCCATGGGCCTCGATCAGCTCGAACACGTCGCCGTCGAAGTGCAAGGTGAAGAATTCGCCGGCGCGCTCGCCGACACCGACCTCGAACGCATCGGCCAGGCGGATGCGCGAACCGGGTTTCGGCGACTTCGACGCGCGTACCTGCGCCAGCACCGTGCGCGGATCGAGCACGCGCTCGACCAGCACCTCGACCTGGCCGCCCGTGTCCTTCTGGCCGAAGAAGCGTGCCTTCAGCACCCGGGTGTCGTTCATCACGAGCGTGTCGCCGGGCTGGAGCCGGTCGACGATGTCGGAGAATGTGCGGTCGGTGATGCGGTCGCCGTCCAGCTGCAGCAGGCGCGACGCGCTGCGGTCGGGCAGCGGCACCTGGGCGATGCGCTCGGGTGGCAGGTCGAAATCGAAATCGGAGAGGGAGTACGTTTTGCTCATCTGGGAAAAACTCGGCGTGGCGCCTTACAATATGGGCTACAGCGTGCGGCGAACCCATTATTTTACACCCGGATTCCGGCACAAGGGGCGCAGGCCATCACCATCATGTCCGAATCCTGATAAGCCGACAACACGCGCCAACGAACCGCCATGCCAGCCACGAACGCGAAACCGGCGGCCAAAGCCGCAGCCAAGACAGCACCGAAAAGCATCGAGAGCAAGCTCGCCAAGCTCGGCCTGCATACCGACATGGATCTCGTGCTGCACCTGCCGATGCGCTACGAGGACGAGACCCAGATCGTGCCCATCCGCGAAGCCTGCCTGCGCGGCGGCCACGTGTCCCAGGTCGAAGGCGTCGTGATCAAGAACGAAATCGCGTACAAGCCGCGGCGCCAGCTCCTGGTGACCATCGCCGACGACACGTCCGACATCCAGCTGCGCTTCATGAATTTCTACGGCAGCCAGGTCAAGCAACTGGCCGAGGGCACGCGCGTGCGTGCGCGCAGCGAGGTGCGGCACGGCTTCTTCGGCGCCGAGATGGTCCACCCGGTGTACAAGATCGTCAACGAGGGCGCGCCGCTGCCCAACGCCCTCACGCCCGTGTACCCGTCCGGCGAAGGCCTGTCGCAGACGGTGCTGCGGAGGGCGATCGCGGACGCGATGAAGCGCGTGGACTGGACCGACACGGTGCCGCGCGCCGTGCGCGAAAAACTCAACCTGGCCGAGTTCCAGCCGGCCGTGCGCCTGCTGCACTACCCGCCGCCGGACGTCGACGAGCACGCGCTGACGGAGCGCACGCACCCGGCCTGGACCCGCGTGAAATTCGACGAGCTGCTCGCGCAGCAGCTGTCCCTGAAACGCGCGCAGCAGGCGCGCCGCGAAAAAGGCGCGCCGATCCTGGGCGCCGTGGGCGCGTTGTCTTCCGCATTCCTGCAGGCCTTGCCGTTCAAGTTGACCAATGCGCAGCAGCGCGTGGTCGAAGAAATCCGCCGCGACCTGCGCGAGGACTACCCGATGCAGCGCCTGCTGCAGGGCGACGTCGGCAGCGGCAAGACGGTCGTGGCGGCGCTGGCGGCCGCGCAGGCCATCGACAGCGGCTACCAGGCCGCGCTGATGGCGCCGACGGAGATCCTGGCCGAGCAGCACTTCCGCAAGATCGCGGCCTGGATGGAACCGCTGGGCGTGAAGGTCGCGTGGCTGACGGGCAGCCTGAAAAAGAAAGAAAAGACGGCGGCCAGCGAAATGGCGGAGTCGGGCGAAGCGCAGCTCGTGATCGGCACGCACGCCCTGATCCAGGACTCCGTGCAATTCGCGAAGCTGGGCCTCGTGCTCGTCGACGAACAGCACCGCTTCGGCGTCGGCCAGCGGCTCACCTTGCGCAACAAGGGCAGCGACGGCCTGGTGCCGCACCAGCTCATGATGTCGGCGACGCCGATCCCGCGCACCCTTGCGATGACGTACTACGCCGACCTGGAAGTGTCGATCATCGACGAGCTGCCGCCGGGCCGCACGCCCATCGTCACGCGCGCCATCGACCAGAACCGACGCGACGAAGTCATCGAACGGGTGCACGCGGCCGCGCAGGAAGGCCGGCAGGTGTACTGGGTCTGCCCGCTGATCGAGGAATCGGAAGCGCTGCAGCTGCAGACGGCCACCGAGACCTACGAGACGCTGGCCGAAGCCCTCCCCGACCTCGTCGTCGGCCTCGTGCACGGCCGCATGAAGCCGGCGGAAAAGCAGGTGATCATGGATGCGTTTTCGGCGGGCGCGGTGCACGTGCTCGTGGCGACGACGGTGATCGAGGTGGGCGTGGACGTGCCGAACGCGTCGCTGATGGTGATCGAGCACGCGGAGCGCTTCGGCCTGTCGCAGCTGCACCAGCTACGGGGCCGCGTGGGCCGCGGCTCCGCCGCCAGCGCCTGCCTTCTGCTGTATCAGAGCCCGCTGGGCCCCGTGGCCAAGCAGCGCCTGATGACGATGCGCGAGACGACGGACGGCTTCGAGATCGCACGGCGCGACCTGGAGATCCGCGGTCCCGGCGAATTCCTCGGCGCGCGCCAGTCCGGCCAGGCGATGCTGCGGTTCGCGAACCTGGAGACGGACCAGTGGATCGTCGAACAGGCGCGCGACGTGGCGGCGTGGCTGCTCGGATCGGACCGGCCGGAGATGGAGGCGATCGTGGACGCCCACCTGCAGCGCTGGCTGGGCGGGCGCGAGGAATTCCTCAAGGTTTGATTGGTGGGCACGGTGTGCCCCTACCTGTTCCTCGTGGCCGTAGGGTGGGCACCCCGTGCCCACCATGCATCACTTGCCCGCAGCCGGCGCCGTGGTATCGGCCGCCGCATCCTTCGCGGCTTCCTTCTGCTCGGCCTTGGCCGCGGCCTTCTTGTGGTGCTTGGCCTTCTTCACATGCTTCTTGGTCGCCTTGGCTTCCTGCTTGTCGTGCGTCGCTTCGGCCTTGGCGACGGCCGGCGGCGTGGCCGAATCCGGGGCGGTCGCCGGTGCCGGGGTCTGGGCGAAGGCGGCGGTGGCGAACAGGCCGGCGATCAGGGTGGCGATGGTGTATTTCATGATGAAGGGTCCTCGGTAGCGTTGGGTGTCGGTGATCACGTTTGCGTATCACTTGTGCCTGAAAACGGCCCACCCCGCCGCCCTGTTGACGCGTTTTACAAATGCTTACAGCGCGACCGTGTTCGCCAGCGCCGCCTCGACCCGCGCCAGCCGCGGCGCCTGCAACGCGCGCAGCTTGGCGACCAGCTCCGGGCCGGCGCTGTGCGGCGAGCCGGCGTCGAACGGCGGCTGCGGATCGTATTCGAGCGCCAGCTGGATCGTGCGCGCGACGTCTTCCCCGGCCAGTTCGGCCGCCAGCGCGAGGCCGAAGTCGATCCCGGCCGTCACGCCGCCGCCGGAGATCCGGTTGCGGTCGCGCACGATGCGCTCGGCCACCGGAATGGCGCCGAAGTGCTCCAGCAACGGCAACCACATCCAGTGGCACGCGGACCGATAACCCGCGAGCAGCCCGGCCGCGCCCAGCACGAGCGAGCCGTTGCAGACGGAGGTGACGTAGCGCGCGCGGCCGCCCTGGCGGCGCAGGAAGGCCAGCGTGGTGGCGTCGCCGAACAGGTGCTCGATGCCGAAACCGCCCGGCACGCACAGCACATCGAGCGGCGGGCAGTCCGCGAACGTGGTCGTCGGATTGATCGTGAAGCCGACGTCGGTCGGCACGGGGTCGCACGTCTTCCACACGAGATGCACCTGGGCGCCGGGCACGCGGCTGAGGATCTGGGCGGGACCGGTGAGGTCGAGTTGGGTCACGTGGGGGAACAGCAGAAATCCGATGTGAAGGGGTGCACTCATGGCGGGCTCCGGGTCATTGTCGATGATGAATGACGCCATTCTAGGAATGGGCTAGCATTGGCAGCAATGTCAATCTTGTGTCGAATCCTGCCAATGCCTTCCACATCCCGCCAGATCGCGCTGATCGCTTTCGACGACGTCCAGGTGCTCGACGTCACCGGCCCCGCCGCCGTGTTCGGCGCCGCCAACGACGCCGCCATGCATCGCCTCGGCCGACCGTTCTACCGCATGCACATCCTGTCGCCGCAGGGCGGTCACGTGACGAGCAATTGCGGGCTGGCCGTCGTGACGGCGTCGCTGGCGAGCGTCAAGCCGGGAGCGCTGGACACCGTGCTGGTGGCCGGCGGCAGCAAGCAGGGCCTGCAGGCGCTCGCGCGCGACGCGGCGGCAAGCGCGTGGCTGCGGCGCGCCTGCGCGCGGGCGCGGCGCTACGGCTCCGTGTGCACGGGCGCCTTCGCGCTGGCCGCGTGCGGCCTGCTGGACGGCAAGCGCGTCGCCACGCATTGGGAGGCGACGGCCATCCTCGGCCGCAAGCATCCGGCCATCGAGGTCGACGCAAACGCGCTCTACGTGGAGGATGGCCGCGTGTGGACATCGGCCGGCGTCACCACCGGCATCGACATGTGCCTCGCGCTCGTCGCGCGCGACCTGGGCGACGCCGTCGCCAACGCCATCGCGCGCCGGCTCGTGCTGTACGCGCGGCGGCCCGGCTACCAGTCGCAGTTCAGCACCGTGCTGGCGGCGCAGGAAAAGGCGGACAGTCCGTTCGCCGACCTCGTCGACTGGATCCGCACGCACCTGGACGACACACTGGACGTGGCCGGCCTGGCGGAACGCGCGGGCATGTCGCCCCGCACGTTCCACCGCCGCTTCACGGACGCGCTGGGCGAGACGCCGGCGCGCTTCGTCGAGACGCTGCGCCTGGACCATGCGCGCACGCTGCTGCAGACGTCACTGGCACTGAAGACCGTCGCCGCGCAGACGGGTTACGGGACGCCGGCCCAGCTGTCGAAGGCGTTCGCGCGCCGCTTCGGCATCAGCCCCGGGCTGTTTCGCGCAATGCACCGCGACGCGGCGACGCCATGAATTGCCCGGGGCAAGCGGCCGAAATGCGAAAAGCCCGCGTCGCGCGGGCTTTTCGGGGGGACTACGGAATTACTTGGCGGCCGGTGCCGGTGCCGGCTCTGCGGCGGCGACGGTCGTGTCCTTGGCGGCTTTCGTCTTCGCCACGTGGTGCTTGGCCTTGTGCTTGGCGTGCTTGGCGTGCTTGGCGCTGGCCTTGGCTTCCTTCGCATCGACCTTGGCGGCCTTCGCATCGGCTTTCGCTTCCTTCACGTCGGCTTTCGCCTCGGTCTTCACGGCGGCGGGCGTCGCAGCCGGCGTCGTCGTGGCGGCAGGCGCCGGGGCTTGCGCGAAGGCTGCGGTGGCGAACAGGCCGGCGATCAGGGTAGCGATGGTCTTTTTCATGGTGAACGGTCCTTGAAGTTTGTCGGGGCAGTGCACGTCGTTTGCGTGTCACTTGCTCCTGAAACGCGGTCGGCCGGGTGGGTGTTGACGAGCTTTACAAACGCTTACCGTGCTGACAATTGCTTACAAACTCCAGCGCGGAATCCGGGCGCTTGAGGGAATCTTGCATTCACGTGGGGGCAGAATCGTCGTCATTGGTCGAATCGAGTCCCCACTCCTGCCAATCATCGCCGAATAATTCGGCCGGGTGCTGCGTGCGCACCGAACCGTTTCCGCATGCGAGTGAATCCGCAGGGCAATACTTGTCACATCCCCAGCACACACGCTCCGGGTGTATTGGATGGATGGGAAATTTTTTAGCCATGCATGCAGTATATTGACCTGGGCAGTGAATTTCGTTGATCTAGGTTAACTCGGTCCGAAACCAATCAAGAATAGTAAATCGATTCATTGTGTCCCGTTTCTCGGAAATAAAGCCGTTACATGAGCGACGTACAATCGCCGGGCTGCTGTTCAATTTCTCGTGCGAGGTCTCGATGAAAGCGTTGACGTTCGGCGTCTTGCTTTTCGTAAAGGCGCATGCCGCCTATGCCGACGTGCCGTTGGCAGAAAATTTCATGGCGGCGCCTGACCGCATCGAATGGAACGCCGGCGCGTTGTACGACGGCCGATTCGAAGACGGCGCCGCGTTGGAGATCGAGGTCGCCTATCCGGCACCGGCAGGGGTGTCGAAGCGCGATGCCGACAGCTTCGTCCAGACGGTCTGGGAACCGCGCCATTACCAGGGCGAGCCGTCGCATCTGTTTGCCGTCGATGCCGTCGGCTCCAACATCCGCCTGAAAGTGCTGGATGAGCGCAGCGCGGAGAACGGCAGCATTTATACGATCACGCTGGCGCCTGACCGCGCATCGGGCCAAGGCACCGTGACCGCGCCGGGCGGCAAGCCGCGTTCGTTCACCCTGCGACGCAGCGTGCCCTACACCGGCATCGTGGTGACGCGGCCTGCACCACCCGACCTGGCCGACAATCCCTACTACAAGCAAAACGGTTTCGTGTTCTCGGCCTTCTTCCCGACGCTGGGCGATCCGGACGCGGACGCCTGGATCCGCCAACGGGCCGGCATCTGCCGCGACGAGGGCGAATGCAGGAACGATGTCCGTATCCGGTGGCGCTCGCGTTCACTGGTGTCGCTCATGGCGACGGTGTGGGGCGATTCGGGCGGCGCTCACGGCGACGGGCAGTTCGAGACCCGGCAGTACCGTATCGACGGCCGAACCATGACGCCACTCGGCCTGGACGCCTTCATCGACCTGGACGACACCTGCCGGGCGAAAATCTCGGCGTATCTGGTCGCCAGGCTGCGTGCGAAAGCGATGCCCAAGGCCGGAAGGGGCGGGTTGGACGGACGGGGCACAGTCCCGTTCACACCCACCTCGGGCGGTGTCGCCTTTCATTTCAATTTGTACGAGGTAGGCGGGTACGCGGATGGCACACCAACGGTGTTCGTGCCGCGCGCGCAGATGGGGACATGCGTGAAGTATCTGCCGGCGGATTGAAGACGAGAGCCGTGGATGAGGCGTGGAAAGTACAGCATTCCGGGCCAAGCGACCCGGACGCCCTGTGCTTACCGGACTGCCCACACCTCGGCCGCCGCATGCGCAAAATCGTCGAAGCGACGGGCGGGCCGGCCGGTAATGCGCGCCATGGTGCCCGGTCACGCAGGATCATGCCGGCGTAATCGGCAGGCATGCTTGCCACGGCGAGCGTCGGGGCCGACAGCGCGTGAACCGCGTCCGCGCGCCGTCGGACGACGGATTTACTGGGTGACGGGCGCGGCAGGCGCCGGGGCCGCTTCAGGTGCCGGGGCGGCCGGGGTCGCCGGAGTAGCCGGGGTGGCTGGAGTGGCTGGAGTGGCCGCATCGGCCGGCGCCGCAGCGGGTGCAGCGGGTGCAGCGGGTGCGGCCGGGGTCGCCGGAGCGGCGGGAGTTGCCGGCGTGGCGGCAGTTGCCGGAGCGGCTTCCGCCGCCGGCGTCGGCGTCGCCGTGGCGGCCGCGTCTTCCTTCATGGTCTCGGTCTTCGCGACGTGCTTGGCCTTGTGCTGCGCATGCTTGGCGCTCGACTTCGCGGCTTTGGCATGCGTCTTGGCCACCTTCGCATCGGCATGCGTCGTCGTCTCGGCTTTCGGTGCCTTGGCCTCGGCCTTCTCTGCCTTCAAATCCGCATTGTTGACGAGCACGGCTTGCTTGGCGCTGGGCGCCTGGGCGAACGCTGCGGTGGCGAACAGGCCGGCGATCAGGGTAGCGATGGTTTTTTTCATGATGAAGGATCCTCTTAGGTTGTCGGTCCAGTGCACATAGTCTGCGTGTCACTTATCCCTTCAACGAGCCCTTCCGTCCGTCTGTTGACGCGCTTTACAAACGGTTACTGCGTTGACAGATGCTTACGCCGGCATCATCCGCGTTCCGCCGCCGGGACTTGTGGGATGATTATTGTTTTCATATAACAATCCAACATGAAGTCAACTCATCATTTCGATGCGATCGTCGTGGGCGGCGGCCTGGCCGGACTGGCGATCAGCCGGCAGCTGCACGAGGCGGGCATCGGCGTCGTCACGCTCGAACGGCGCGCAGCGTTTGCGAACGAAGGTTTCGCCATCAATCTTCCCGGTAACGCGATTGCGGCGTTGCAGGAGATGGGACTCGGCGAGAGGATCGCCGGGATGGGCCGGCCGACCAAGCGGCGCGAATACCGCGACCATCGCGGCCGGATGCTGTTCGACATCGACGAGGATGCGTTCTGGGGACAGGATTGCCGGCCCCGGTGCGTGAAGCGGAACGAGTTGATGGACTTGTTGCGCGACGGCCTGCCCGACTCGATGTTCCGCATGTCGAGCCAGGTCGAGGGCATTGCGGCGGATGCGTCCGCGGTCACCGTGACGACCGCCGGCCAGCAGGCCTTCACCGGCCGGATCGCGATCGGCGCGGACGGCGTGCATTCGCGCACGCGGGCACTCGTGTTTCCCGATGCGGCCACGCGCGCCGCCATGCTGTCCCCGTCGAGCTGGCGTTTCCTCGCGCCCGACCCCGGCATCGATTGCTGGACGGTGTGGGCCGGGCCGTCCGGGCTGTTCCTGCTGATCCCGCTGGGCAACGGCGAAGTGTATGGCTGGGCCAGCAGCGACGTCGACGGCAGCCACGGCCTCGCGCACGTGTTCCGCCAATTTCCGCCCGAAGTGCGGCGCACGGCCGACTTCCTCGACGCGCATCCCGGCAACATCCACCATTCCCCTCTCGAGGAAGTCCGGATACCGTCGTGGGGCAACGAGCGCGTCGTGCTGATCGGGGACGCCGCACACGCGACGGCGCCCGTCTGGGCCCAGGGCGGGGCACTGGCATTCGAGGATGCGAACGCGCTGTCCGGCATCCTGGCGGACGGCAGCGACTGGTCGCAGGCGGCGGCCCGCTTCGAAACGGTCAGGCGCCAGCGCGTCGCCCACGTGCAGGCGATGACGGACAAGATGTCCAGGGCTGCCCGCCTGCCGGCGGCCATCCGGAACCTGCTGCTGCCGTTCGTCGGCCCGAAGAACTACCGGGCCACGTATGCTCCACTGCGCCCGGGACAGGTCGTCGCGGGCTGAGCGCGCGCCTGCGTAAACGGAAAAAGCCCGCATCGCGCGGGCTTTTTGAAGTGCGGGGACCGGGATTACTTGGCCGCGACCTTCGTGGCCTTGTGCTCGGCCTTCGCTTCCTTCACGTCGGCCTTGGCTTCCTTCTTGGTTTCCTTCACGTCGGCCTTGGCTTCCTTCTTGGCTTCCTTCTTGGCGTGCTTCACATCGGCTTTCGCGTCCTTCTTGGCTTCCTTGACGTCGGCCTTGGCGGCTTGCTTTTCCTGCTTGGCTTCGACCTTGGCTGCGGCCGCGGTCTTGGCCGGGGTGGCGGCGGCAGGCGCGGGCGCCTGGGCGAAGGCAGCGGTTGCGAACAGGCCGGCGATCAGGGTAGCGATGGTCTTTTTCATGATGAAGGGTCCTCAGAGTGTTTGGGGTTCGGTGCGCGTCGTTTGCGCTGCACTTGTCCCTTAAACGAGGCGGCCCACCCGTCTGTTGACGGGCTTTACAATCGGTTACCGCGCTGACAGATCCTTACATCTCAGCCGTTAGAAGCCGTAACCGTGCCAGGCATCCTTGAACTCGCGGGCGCGCGCATCGACGACTTCCGGCCGCGCGCGCAGCCACGCGATCACGGCCTCGCGGTCGTCCTCCGACGGCGAGCCACGTTCGATGCGGGCGACCACGCCTTCCGTCTCGCTGAACGGCTCGCGGCCGCCGAAGCCGCCGCCGAGCAGTCCCCGTTCTTCCAGTGCGCCGAAGAAGTCGTTGATGAAGTCGTGATACGGCGCGCCGCGCATCGGGCTGTGGAACACGAGTTCGACGTCGAAGCAGTGCTCGCGGAATTCGCCGACGCGCAGCTTCTTGCGCTGGCGGGCATTCAGGCGCCGCATGCGGCTGGTCGAACGGGGATCGCGTTTCATGGATTCTCCTTGGTGGTCGATGAATGGTCGGCGGCATACGACAGGCCGATCTGGCGCCGGATTTCGTCCATCACGCCCATCAGCGCCAACGTGTCCGCATGCGTCATGCCCGGGCTTTCGACGAGACCCGCGCGCCAGCAGCGCTGCGCCTCGATCACCTCGTGCACGTAGCCGTTGCCGATGTAGGGCGTGGGCACGGTGCGCGAGATGCCGTCGGCGCGCGCCACCGTCACCGTCTGCGTGCGGTAGAACATCGTGTTCATGCGCACGTGGCCGCGCTCCCCCGCGATCGTCAGCTCGCTCGGCAGCCGCGCGCGCAGCGAGCAGCTGCACACGGACATGCCGCCGCCGCCGTGGCGCAGCAGGATGCCGGTCTGCTCGTCGACGCCGGTCGGGCCGAGGTCGGCCTGGGCCAGCACGGTCTCCACGGGTCCCAGCAGCGCCAGCGCGATCGACAGCGGATAGATGCCCAGGTCGAGCAGCGCGCCGCCGCCCAGCACGGGATTGAACAGGCGGTGTTCGGGACCGACGTCGGCCTTGAATCCGAGGTCCGCGTTCACCTGGCGCACGGTGCCGATCTCGCCCGAGTCGACGATGCGGCGCACCTCCGCCAGCGCGGGCAGGAAGCGCGTCCACATCGCCTCCATCAGGAACAGGTTCTTGTCGCGCGCGAACCGCACCAGTTCCTCGGCCTGGTCCCGGTTGACCGTGAATGCCTTCTCGCACAGGACGCCCTTGCCGGCTTCCAGCGCGAGGCGCACGTTCTCGTAATGCATGGGATGCGGCGTGCCGACGTAGACGAGATCCACGTCGCCCGCCGTCACGAGGTCTTCGTACGATGCGTACGCCGCGCCGCCGAATTCGCGCGCGAACCCCGCGGCGCTGGCGCGATTGCGCGAACCGACGCCGGCGAGCTGCGCGTCCGGCGTGTCCTTGAGTGCGGTGGCGAAGGCCTTGGCAATCTTGCCCGTGCCAAGGATGCCCCAACGTACCTTGTCAGTCATGGCGTCCTCCTTGAGGTTGGCTGGCCGGCCGCTTGGGCCGGAACACGGTGTGGTCGAGATAAAAGGCCTCGCCCTGGTCCGGCCACCAGCCCGGCACGCCCAGCACGGGCAGCGGCGTGAAGCCGGCCGTGGACAGGCCCTCGGCCGCGATCTCCTTGGACACCACGACGTCGATCCAGTCGCGGCGCCCGTCGCGCTCAAACGCAAAAAAGTCGTCAGTAGCGAACACGACGCGCACGTGGGCCGTGATCGCCTTGCGCGGCGCGACGAGCTTTTCCATCAGCGCGTGCCCGAACAGCCACGGCTCGGCGTCGCGGCCGAACATCGCGCGCTTGTCGAACAGCGCGTCGCGCCAGCGGTGCGCGCGCAGGTCGTCGACGAGCGCGCGGCCTTCCGCATCGCCGCGCACGACGAGCAGCGCCGCGTTCTCGTCGAAGATGGTGGCGGCGTCGCGCGCCGATCCGCGCGATTTGCCGACGCCCGCCTGCGCGATCTGCGCGGCCTGCAGCGCGTTCAGCGCGCGCTTGATGCGCGGGAAGGTCTGCCACACGAGGCCATTGAAAAAATCGTGCAGGTTCGCGCGCGTGGGCACGCGGCCCGTGGCGCCGATGAAGGCTTCGTACGCCATCCCTTCCGGCAGCTCGGCCTGGGGCACGAAGCGGATCGGCTGGCCGCCGGCATTCGCAAGCCCGAGCCGCGCCGCATTGGCATTGAACGTGTCAATGAACGGGCCGGCAGCCAGGCTCTCGAAAGCGGGACGGACCGTGTCGAACCACGGCCGCGTCCAGTCGATGTCCGCGAACATCCCCGTTACAGCATCTTCCAGGTGATCTGTTCGCCCGCGTTCAGCGGGACGAGGTCGTGCTCGCCCATCGGCACCGTCGCCGGCAGGTTCCACGCTTCGCGCTTCAGGGTGATCGTGCCCTCGTTGACGGGCAGGCCGTAGAAGTTCGGGCCGTTCAGGCTCGCGAACGCTTCCAGTTTATCGAGGGCGCCGGCCTGTTCGAAGGCGGTGGCGTACAACTCCATCGCGTGCAGCGCCGTGTAGCAGCCGGCGCAGCCGCAGCTCGTCTCCTTCGTGTGCACGGCGTGCGGCGCGGAGTCGGTGCCGAGGAAGAAGCGCTCGTCGCCGCTCGTCGCAGCCGTCACCAGCGCCAGGCGGTGTTCCTCGCGCTTCAGGACCGGCAGGCAGTAGTAGTGCGGGCGGATGCCGCCGCGGAAGATCTCGTTGCGGTTGTACAGCAGGTGATGCGCCGTGATCGTCGCCGCGATCGGGCCTTCGGCCTCGGCCACGTACTCGGCCGCGTCCTTCGTCGTGATGTGCTCGAACACGATCGGCAGTTCCGGGAAGTCGTGGCGCAGCGGGCGCATCACGCGCTCGATGAACACGGCTTCGCGGTCGAACAGGTCGATGTGCTGGTCCGTCACTTCGCCGTGCGTCAGCAGCGGCATGTCCAGCTCCTGCATCACTTCCAGCGTCTTGTAGCACTTGCGCAGGTCGGTCACGCCGGCCGCGGAATTGGTCGTCGCGCCGGCCGGGTACAGCTTGACGCCGTGGATGAAGCCGGTGTCGCGCGCGCGGCGGATCTCGTCAGGTTCCGTGTTGTCGGTGAGATACAAGGTCATCAGCGGCTCAAAACTCATGCCAGCCGGCAACGCGGCGAGGATGCGGGCGCGGTATTCGGCAGCGAGCGCGGCCGTCGTGACGGGCGGCTTGAGGTTCGGCATGACGATGGCGCGGGCGAACTGGCGCGCGCTGTGCGGCAGCACGCTGGCCATGGCCGCGCCGTCGCGCAGGTGCAGGTGCCAGTCGTCGGGGCGGATGAGGGTGAGGGTGTCGGGGGATTCGATGGTGGACATGGCGGATCTCGGATTGCGAACCCCGACATTTTACTCGCACGCACCCGCGCCGGGCAGGCCGTGTGCCTGCGCACGATACATTGCAATACAGAACAAAAATATCTTTAGGACTAGAATCGGCATATTGTCAACCGGCCCGCGCAAACATGGCATTCGATTTGACCACGCTCACCCTGCTGGCGTGCATCATCGTATTCGGGTACACGGTGTACGGCCTCACCGGTTTCGGCTCGTCCGTGACGGCGATGCCGCTGCTCGTGCTGTTGATCCCGCTGCGCATGGCGGTGCCGCTGATGCTCGTGTTCGATCTCGTGTCCGGCCTGCTGCTGGGCCTCAGGAACCGCCGCTTCATCGAAAAACGGGAAGCGCTGCGCCTGATTCCCTTCATGCTGGCCGGGATGGCGCTCGGCGTGCTCGCCCTCGTGCGCGCGCCCGAGCACTTGCTGCTGCTCGTGCTCGGCCTGTTCATCCTGTGCTATTCGGCCTGGAGCCTGCTCGTGCACGGCAAGCCGCGGCCGCTGGCGAGCGCGTGGGCCGGGCCGTTCGGCGTCGTCGGCGGCATGTTCACGGCGCTGTTCGGGACGGGCGGCCCGTTCTACACGATCTTCCTCACGCGGCGGCTGCACGACAAGCTGACCCTGCGCGCCACCATCAGCGGCGTGCTGCTCTTCAGCGCCGTCGCGCGCCTCGTGCTGTTCACGGGCGCCGGGCTGTATCGCCAGGCGACGCTGCCGCTGCTGGCCACCGTGCTGCTGCCGTTCGCGCTCGGCGGGCTGTACCTGGGCAACCGCCTGCACCAGTGGATGCCGGCGGAGCAGGTCAGGCAGGCGGTGTGGGTCGTGCTGATCGCGGGCGGGGCGAGCCTGGTGTTGCGCAACCTGTGATCAGTGGATGATCCTGGCCAGGAACGCCCTGGCCCGCTCCGATGCCGGCGCCTCGAAGAACGCCTCCGCCGAGCTGTCCTCGACGATCCGCCCCTCGTCCATGAACAGGACGCGGTCCGCTACGCGGCGCGCGAAGCCCATCTCGTGGGTCACGACCATCATCGTCATGCCGTCGCCGGCCAGGTCCGTCATCACGTCGAGGACTTCGCCCACCATTTCCGGGTCGAGCGCGGACGTCGGCTCGTCGAACAGCATCGCGACGGGATCCATCGCCAACGCCCGCGCGATCGCCACGCGCTGCTGCTGGCCGCCCGAGAGCTGGGCCGGGAATTTGTCCTGGTGCGCCAGCAGGCCCACGCGGTCCAGGTAGGCCAGGCCGTTGACGGTCGCCTCGTCGCGCGAGCGATTCAGCACCTTGACCTGGGCCAGGTTCAGGTTGTCGCGCACCGTCAGGTGCGGGAACAGTTCGAAATTCTGGAATACCATGCCGATGCGCGCGCGCAGCGCCGGCAGGTGCGTGGCGGGGTCGCCGACGGACGTGCCGTCCACGCGGATCGCGCCCCGCTGGAAGGGCTCGAGGCCGTTGACGGTCTTGATGAGCGTCGACTTGCCGGAGCCGGACGGCCCGCACACGACGACGACGTCGCCGCGCGCGACGCGCGTCGTGCAGTCGCGCAGGACCTGAAAAGTGCCGTACCACTTGCTGACGTTGTCGATGTCGATCATTCGTTGCGCCGGGTTTGAGTGTGCTTGACAGTACCATCAACGCCTAGGATACTGCCGGGACTTGTCAATATCACAGCACCAGGCACCCGGCAATTACCTGATCTTGCACGAGATTGTGCCACGGCGCCGGAACAGGACGGACGATCTCCCCCTGTCCCGCCACCACAGAGGAAGCTTATGAACAAACGAAACCGTCTCACCACCTGGATCCTCGTGGGCCTGGTCCTCGGCGTCGCCGTCGGCTATGTGGCGAACACCCATATTGCCGATCCCAAGGGATTCGCCGACACCATGTCGCTGGTGACGACCCTGTTCCTCCGCCTGATCAAGATGATCATCGCGCCGCTCGTGTTCTCCACGCTGGTGGTCGGCATCGCCAAGATGGGCGACGCGGCGGAAGTCGGCCGCATCGGCGTCAAGGCGCTGGGCTGGTTCATCGTCGCTTCCCTGCTCTCGCTCACCCTGGGCCTGATTCTCGTGAACCTGTTCCGTCCGGGCGATGCGATGGCCTTGGCCGGCGGCCTGCCGGCGACGGGCGCCTCGTCGGGCGTCACCGCATCCGGCCTCACGCTCAAGGACTTCGTCACCCACCTCGTGCCGACCTCGATCTTCGAGGGCATGGCCAAGAACGAAATCCTGCAGATCGTGATCTTCTCGATCTTCTTCGGCACCGGCGCCGCCGCCGTGGGCGAGCGCGCCGCGCCGATGATCGCCGCCATCGATGGCGCCGCGCACGTGATGCTGAAGGTGACCGGCTACGTGATGAACTTCGCGCCGTTCGCCGTGTTCGCGGCCGTCGCCGACGTCGTCGCGACGAGCGGCGTCGGCGTGCTCGGCACCTACGGCAAGTTCATGGCCGAGTTCTACCTCGGCATCCTGCTGCTGTGGGCCGTGCTGATCACGATCGGCGTGCTGTTCGTCGGACCGCGCCTGTTCAAGCTTCTCGGGCTGCTGCGCGAACCGACCATCCTCGCATTCACCTGCGCCTCGTCGGAAGCCGCGTACCCGAAAACGCTGGAAGGCCTGGAGCGCTTCGGCGTCAAGAACCGCCTGGCCGCGTTCGTGCTGCCGATCGGCTACTCGTTCAACCTGGACGGCTCGATGATGTACTGCACGTTCGCCGCCGTCTTCATCGCCCAGGCCTACGGCATGGAGCTGCCGCTGTCCACGCAGCTGACCATGATGCTCGTGCTGATGCTGACGTCGAAGGGCATGGCCGGCGTGCCGCGCGCATCGCTCGTCGTCATCGCCGCCACCCTGAGCCAGTTCCACATCCCGGAAGCAGGCCTGCTGCTGCTGCTCGGGATCGACCATTTTCTCGACATGGGCCGATCGGCCACGAACGTGATCGGCAACGGCATCGCCACCGCGGTCGTCGCAAAGTGGGAGGGGGACCTCACCGATCCAACACCTGCCGAGAAAGACATCGCCGCCGCGCCCTTGCGCTGAGCGGCTCCCGAAACCAGGCTCCTTCCGCAGGAGCCTTTTTTTTGCCTTCCAAAAATTGTTAAAAAAGGAGATCCAATGTTTTTAAAATCCATACGCGCACTCTTCGCACTGTTCCTGTTTTCGGTGTGGGCCGCGGCCGCGCAAGCGCAGACGGCCGCCCGCCTGCCCAACGTCGTGATCCTCGCCACCGGCGGCACCATCGCCGGCACCGGCGCCACCAGCACGACGACGGTCGGCTACACGGCCGCCAAGGTCGGCGTCGATGACCTGATCAAGGCCGTCCCGGAACTGAAGCAGGTCGCGCACGTGACCGGCGAACAGGTGTTCCAGATCGCCAGCGAAAACATGAGCAACGAGCATTGGCTGACCCTGGCCAAGCGCGTCAACACGCTGCTGGCCCGGCCTGACGTGGACGGCATCGTGATCACCCACGGCACCGACACGATCGAGGAAACGGCGTACTTCCTCGACCTCGTCGTCAAGAGCCGCAAGCCGGTGGTGGTGGTGGGCGCGATGCGTCCGTCGACCGCGATCTCGGCCGACGGCCCGATCAACCTGTACAACGCGGTGCTCGTCGCCGGCAGCCAGGAAGCCGTGGGCAAGGGCGTGCTCGTCGTGATGAACGACCAGATCAACGCCGCGCGCGACGTCAGCAAGACCAACACGACGACGACGGACACCTTCAAGTCGACGGAACTGGGCCTGCTCGGCTACGTGGTGGGCAACAAGCCGCACTTCTACCGTGCCTCGACCCGCAAGAACACCGTCGACACGGAGTTCGACGTGAGCAACCTGACGTCGCTGCCGCAAGTCGACATCGCCTACACCTACGCGAACGTGGGCCCGACGGCCGTCAACGCACTGGTCGCCGCCGGCGACGAGGGCCTGATCCACGCGGGCGTGGGCGACGGCAGCCTGCCGATCAAGGTGCGCCCGGCCCTCTCGGCCGCGCGCAAGAAGGGCGTGATCATCGTGCGCGCGAGCCGCGTGGGCCACGGCATCGTGGCGCGCAACGGCGAAGCCAATGACGACCAGCTGGACTTCGTGGTGGCCGACACGCTCAATCCGCAGAAGGCGCGCATCCTCTTGATGCTGGCGCTGACCAAGACGCACGACACCAAAGAGATTCAGCGGATGTTCTACACGTATTAAGGTGAAGGGTGCGTTAGGGTAGGATGGGGTCAACCAACGCACGAACGGCCGATTTGCTTAGATCGACGAAGACCGAGCCTTCTTGACTTGGTCTCCGGGATTTGCGACCATACTTCGACCACTCCCCCCTTGCGGTGTCACTCGATTGGCGCCAGCTCGGGACGAAAAAGCCGCTCTACCAGGGCGGCTTTTTCACATCCGGAGGTCGACCCGCGAGAATTCAATCAGCGCGTTCATTCACAAGCTGGTTGAACGCGTGGGCACGGAGTGCCCACCCTACCCGTGACGCACGCGATATCAAACGAGCGCATGCCCTTTCATGCGCGTAAGGATCGCCAGCGGACTCGCATCCTTGTCGTACTGGTGCATGGGCGACAGCTGCAGCGTGTGCTCCATCATGTACTGCCCCGCCATCACGGCGTGCGAGGTCTGGTCCGAGAAGCACACCCACGCGCAGCCCGGCGGGAAGTCGAACGTGACCTGCGGCGCGTTCTTCTGGTAGTCGAGGTCGGACTTCATGGCGTCGTGCAGCTGCAGCATGATGTGGTCGTATTCGCTGCGCAGCGACTTCGTCACGTGGAGCAGCTTCAGCACCCTGGCCTGCCAGGCCGAATACGGCTTCACCTTCGGCAGGAAGCGCCGGGCCACGTCCTCGAACGGTTCGCCCACGCGCCACACGCGCGGCGCGCCTTCCGGGTTCACATTGGTGAACACGCGCAGCAGGCGTTCGCCGTAGTTCGGGCGCGACGGGAACGCGTCCACGTGCATGCGGCGGTCGTCCGCGCGCCACGACTGCACGCGATTCTGCACGACTGCTGGCCGGAAGCTCGTCGCGCCGCGCCGCAGATGCTCGCCGTAGCGCGGCACCAGGTTGGCCAGCAGGCCTTCCGCTTCGGCCCGGAAGCGCCCGATCATCCCGGCCATCAGCGCGCGCGTCGCATCGTCGCCGGTGACGCCTTTCAGGTCGCCGCTCGCGGACAGGCTGATGTTGCGGGTCTTGGGGTCGCGGATGTCTTCGCGGAACAGCGTCAGCTCTTCCTTCTGCGGCGCGAAGCCGTGCTGCCCGAAGTTCGGGAAGTACAGCACCTTGCCCGCTTCCAGCGCGGCGATCCAGGCCGGGTTGCCGTGGCCGACATCCGCCATGTCGATCTCGACGATCTGTTTTTCCATTCTGTTCAATCCTAATCTTGTACGACTTCGACCGGCGGTGAGGCCAGGTCCTCGTCCTGCCTTGCCTGCTGGCGGTCCCACATCTGCTTGTACAGGCCGTCCGCCGCGATCAAGGAAGCGTGCGTGCCCCGCTCGACGATGCGGCCGTGGTCGAGCACGAGGATCTGGTGGGCGTCGGCGATGGTCGACAGGCGGTGCGCGATGACGAGCGTCGTGCGCTGCTTCGCGATTTCCTTCAACTGCGCCTGGATCGCCTGCTCCGACTTCGAATCGAGCGCCGACGTCGCTTCGTCGAAGATCAGGATCGCTGGGTTCTTGAGCAGCGTGCGCGCAATGGCCACCCGCTGCTTTTCGCCGCCGGACAATTTGAGGCCGCGTTCGCCCACCATTGTCGCATAGCCGTCGGGCAGGGTTTCGATGAAGTCGTGGATCGACGCGGCACGCGCGGCCGCCACGATGTCAGCCTTGCTCGCACCGGGACGGCCGTAGGCGATGTTGTATTCGATGGTGTCGTTGAACAGCACCGTGTCCTGCGGGACGATGCCGATCGCGTGGCGCAGCGAATCCTGCGTCACGTTGCGCACGTCCTGGCCGTCGATGCGGATGGCGCCCTGCTGCACGTCGTAGAAGCGGAACAGCAGGCGCGACAAGGTCGACTTGCCCGAACCGCTGTGGCCCACGACGGCCGTCGTCGTGCCGGGCGCGATCGTGAAGTCGACGTCGAACAGGATCTGGCGTTTCGGGTCGTAGTTGAATTCCACGTGCGAGAACTCCACCTTCGCGCCCGGGGTTCCTTGAATCGCGAGCGGCTTCGCATGAGGGGAGTCGGCCACTTCGCGGTTCTGCTCGAGAAGGCCGAACAGGCGCTCCATGTCGGCGAGGCTCTGCTTGATCTCGCGGTAGATCACGCCCAGGAAGTTCAGCGGGATGTACAGCTGGATCATGAACGAGTTCACGAGCACGAGGTCGCCCAGCGTCATCGTCTTGTCGATCACGCCCTGCGTCGCGCGCCACAGGATCGCCGTGACGGCCGCCGCGATGATCAGGGACTGGCCGCTGTTGAGCAACGACAGCGACGTCTGCGAACGCACGGCCGCCTGCTCGTAGCGCTGCAGGCCTTCGTCGTAGCGCTGCGCCTCGTAGTCCTCGTTGCCGAAGTATTTCACGGTCTCGTAGTTGATCAGCGAGTCGATCGCCTTCGTGTTCGCCTTCGAATCCAGCTCGTTCATCGTGCGGCGGAAATGCGTGCGCCATTCCGTCACGGTCACGGTGAACGTGATGTACGTGACGAGGGCGATGACGGTGATGCCCGCGAACCAGGCGTCGTAGTGCGTGCCGAGGTAGCCCAGCACCAGCGTGATCTCGACGAGCGTGGGCAGGATCGAGAACAGCGAGTACGACACGAGCGAGCTGACGCCGCGCGTGCCGCGCTCGATGTCGCGCGTCATGCCGCCGGTCTGGCGGTTCAGGTGGAAGCGCAGCGACAGCGCGTGCAGGTGCCGGAACACTTTCAGGGCGATCGTGCGCACGGCGCGCTGCGTCACGCGCGCGAACAGGAATTCGCGCAGCTCGGTGAACAGGGTCGTGGAAAAGCGCAGCAGGCCGTAGGCGATCAGCGCGCCGAGCGGCAGCACGAGCAGCGCGTGCGGGTTCGATGGGTTGATCGTCAGCGCGTCGATGAGCTTTTTCAGCACGAGCGGCACGCCGACGTTGGCCATCTTGGCGCCGACGAGGCAGATCAGCGCGGCCAGTACGCGCCATTTATAGACCCACAGGTAGGGCAGCAAGGTGGCGATGGTCGCCCAGTCGTTCCGGCGTGCGTTCGGGTCGGCCGCGGGCGGCAGGGAGTTTGGAGAAGAGCGTCGCATGGCAGGGCTTCGGCTTTTATGGTTCAATCGAGAGGATTGTAGCCTTTACCGAGATTTCAAGATGACCCAGCCCGAAAACCAGTCCCCGTCCATCAGCCGCCTGCCCGAAGGAAAGATGCCCGTGCTGCGGATGATGCCCGCCCCGTCCGATGCGAACGTCTACGGGGACGTGTTCGGCGGCTGGATCATGGCCCAGGTCGACGTGGCCGGCTCGCTGCCGGCCGTGCGCCGCGCGAATGGCCGCGTCGCCACCATCGCCGTGAATTCCTTCCTGTTCAAGAACCCGGTGTTCGTCGGCGATTTGCTGTCGTTCTACGCCGACATCGTCAAGGTCGGCAATACTTCGATCACCGTCTACGTCGAGGTGTACGCGGAGCGCAACCGCCTGCAGACGGACGTCGTCAAGGTGACGGAAGCCACGCTGACCTATGTCGCCACGGGCCCGGACCGCAAGCCGCGCCAGTTGCCGCCGCTGGAAGCGCTGATCGCGCAGTAAGCCGCCGTTATCGATGACTTGGCCGCGCCGCCTGTTTTTGCTGAACGCCGCGCGGCTCGCGGCGGCGTCGACTTCCCTGCTGCTCGCGCGGCCGTCGAACGCGGCCGGCTATCCGTTCAGCCTCGGCGTCGCATCCGGCGCGCCGCTGCCGGATGGCGTGGTCCTGTGGACGCGCGTCGCCCCCGATCCGCTCGACGCGACGAAGACGCCGCCGCTCGCGCTGACGCTGCGATGGGAAATGGCGCACGACGCCGCATTCCGCAACGTCGTCGCCAAGGGCAGCGTGCTCGCCACGCCCGAGCTGGCGCACAGCGTGCGCGTGGACGTGCGCGGCTTGCAGAGCGCGCGCTGGTACTGGTATCGCTTCATGCTGGGCGACGCCGTCAGCCCCGTCGGGCGCACGCGCACGGCCCCCGCGCCGGACAGCCTGCCGGACGCGCTCAAGCTCGCGGTGGCCTCGTGCCAGCACTGGGAATTCGGCAGCTATGCGGCGCATCGCCACATCGCGCAGGCGAATCCCGACCTGGTCGCCTTCCTCGGCGACTACATCTACGAATGGGGCGCCTACCGCCTGCGGCATCCGGCGCCGGGGGAGCGGATCGTGCGCCGGGACGAATCGTTCACGCTGGACGACTACCGCCGCCGCTACGCCCAGTACAAGACCGACCCCGACCTGCAGGCCGCGCACCTGGCCGCGCCGTGGATCGTCACCTGGGACGATCACGAGGTGGCGAACGACTACGCGGCCGACCGCGACGAGCGGCTGGCCCCCGACTTCGCGGCGCGGCGCGCGGCCGCCTACCAGGCCTTTTACGAGCACATGCCGCTGCGCCTGCCGCCGCCGCGCAACTTCGCGAACGTGCGCATGTTCCAGCGCTACGACTGGGGGCGCCTCGCGCGCTTGTTCGTGCTGGACGACCGCCAGTACCGCGCCTACGAAGCCTGCCCGCGTCCCGGCCGCGGCGGCTCGAATTCCGTCACGCCGCGCGCCTGCCCCGACCTGCGCGACCCGCGCCGCTCGATGCTGGGGCTCGAGCAGGAAGCGTGGCTCGAGGCCGGGCTGGCATCGTCGCGGGCGCGCTGGAACATCCTCGCGCAGCAGACGCTGATGGCGCAGTCGTCGCAGATTCCCGTGACGGCACCGGACGGCGGCCGCTTCTGGACGGATGGCTGGGACGGTTACCCGATCGCGCGCCGGCGCCTGCTCGACACGCTCGCCGGGACGGGCGCCGCGAATCCGCTCGTGCTGGGCGGCGACGTCCACACGTTCTACGCGACGGAGCTGCGGCGCGATTTCGACCGGCCCGTGTCGAAGGCGAATCCGGTGGTCGCGACGGAATTCGTCGGCACGTCCGTCACGTCGAACTCGCGCCCGCAGCAGCGCACGGCGGAATACGTGGCCATGAACCCGCACATCAAGTTCGGGCGCAGCGACAAGCGGGGTTACATGCTGATGGAGATCACCCCGGCGGAAACGCGCACGCGCTTCCTGGGGCTGGACGAGGTGCGCGACCCGAAGACCGCCCAGCGCGAGCTGGCGGCCTTCCGGGTCGAGGATGGGAAGCCGGGCGTGGAGATTACGGCGATTTAAGCCGGCTGCTTCTCGTCCCGCAGCTCGCGCCGCAGGATCTTGCCGACGTTCGTCTTGGGCAGGCTGTCGCGGAACTCGACGTACTTCGGCCGTTTATAACCGGTCAGCTGCTCCTTGCAATAAGCCAGCAGCTCGTCCTTGGTGAGGCCCTTGTCCTTCTTGACGACGTACAGCTTGACGGCCTCGCCGGAGTGCTCGTCCGGCACGCCCACGCACGCCACTTCCAGCACGCCCGGGTGCGACGCGACGACGTCCTCGACTTCGTTCGGATACACGTTGAAGCCCGACACGAGGATCATGTCCTTCTTGCGGTCGACGATCTTGACGGCGCCGCTCTCGTTCATCACGCCGATGTCGCCCGTCTTGAAAAAGCCGTCCGCCGTCATGACCTTCGCCGTCTCGTCCGGACGCTGCCAGTAGCCGCTCATCACCTGCGGCCCGCGCACGGCGATCTCGCCGGGCGTGCCGAACGGGACGTCGTTGCCGGCATCGTCGAGGATGCGCAGCTCGGTCGACGGCAGCGGGTAGCCGATGGTCCCCGTGAATTCCTTGATGTCGCAACGGTTGGCGGCGACCACGGGCGACGTCTCCGACAGGCCGTAGCCTTCCACGATCGGGATGCCCGTGACGGCGAGCCACTTGTCGGCCACGGCCTTCTGCACGGCCATGCCGCCGCCCGGGCACACGAGCAGGTCCGAGAAATCCAGGCTCGCGAAGTCCGGATGGTTCAGGAGACCGTTGTACAGCGTGTTCACGGCCGGGAAGATGTTCATGCGGCGGCCCTTCAGCTCCTTGATGAAACCACCGATGTCGCGCGGGTTCGGGATCAGGAGGTTGGTGCCGCCCAGGCGGATGCCGAGCAGCGCGCACACCGTCAGCGCATAGATGTGGTACAGCGGCAGCGCGCACACGAATTGCGGTGTCGCGCCGGCCGGGATCCTGGCCAGCGTGGGCGCGAACCAGGCTTCGTTCTGCAGGATGTTCGCGATCACGTTCCGGTGCTTCAGCACGGCGCCCTTCGACACGCCCGTCGTGCCGCCCGTGTACTGCAGGAAGGCGACGTCGTCGCTGCCGCACTCGACGGGTTTGCGGGCCAGGCGCGCGCCTTCGGCCAGCATGCGCTTGAACGGCACGGCCGCCGGCAGCGACCACGCCGGCACCATCTTTTTCACCGTGCGCACGACGAAGTTGACGAGCAGTCCCTTCACGCCCAGCAGGTCGCCCATGGTGGCCACGATGACGTGCTTGACCTTCGTGTTCGGCAGGACGTCGGCGACGGTGTGCGCGAAGTTCTCCAGCACGACGATGGCCTCGGCGCCCGAGTCGTTCAGCTGGTGCTGCAGTTCGCGCGCCGTGTACAGCGGGTTGACGTTGACGATGGTGTAGCCGGCGCGCAGGATGGCGGCCATCGCCACCGGATACTGCAGCACGTTCGGCAGCATGATCGCCACTCGCGCGCCCGGCGCCAGACCTTTCTGCTGCAGCCACGCGGCCATCGCGCCGGACATCCTGTCCAGCTCCGCGAACGTCATGGACTTGCCCATGCAGGCGAAGGCGTCGCGGTTGGCGTACTTGCGGAAGGCGTCCTCCAGCAGGTGCGTAAGGGAGCGGTACTGCGTCCAGTCGATCTCCGCGGGCACGCCCGCCTCGTACGACTTCAGCCAGAATTTGTCCATGTCATTGCCTCGCTAGTTCTCAATCATTCAATCGTGTGCGCAAAAAAACCGCCCGGCAGACGGGCGGTTCGTGCCGTGCTGCCGCCTCGGCTATGCCGCCTGCTTTTCGTCGCGCAGCGCGCGGCGCAGGATCTTGCCGACGTTCGTCTTCGGCAGCTCGTCGCGGAATTCGATGTATTTCGGCTTCTTGTAGCCCGTGAGCTCGCGCCTGCAGTAGTCCATCAGCTGCTCGGCCGTCAGGTGCGCGTCCTTGCGCACGACGAACACCTTCACCGCTTCGCCGGAGTGCTCGTCCGGCACGCCGACCACCGCGCATTCCAGCACGCCCGGATGCGCCGCGATCACCGCTTCCAGTTCGTTCGGGTACACGTTGAAGCCCGACACGAGGATCATGTCCTTCTTGCGGTCGACGATCTTCACGTACCCGTTCTCGTCCATGATGCCGACGTCGCCCGACTTGAAGAAGCCGTCCGCCGTCATCACCTTCGCCGTCTCGTCCGGGCGATTCCAGTAGCCGGCCATCACCTGCGGGCCGCGGATCGCGATCTCGCCCACGCTGCCCAGCGGCAGCGGCCTGCCGTCGTCGTCGACGATGGCGATCTCCGTCGACGGCACCGGCAGCCCGATCGTGCCGGTGAAGCCCGGCACGTCGCAGCGGTTGCACGTGGCCACGGGGGCCGTCTCCGACAGGCCGTAGCCCTCGATGATGTTGGTGCCCGTGAGCGCCTTCCACTTGTCGTTGACGGCCTGCTGCACGGCCATGCCGCCGCCGTTGGACACCTTCAGCGCGCTGAAGTCGACGTCCTTGAAATCGGGATGGTTCACGAGCGCGTTGTACAGCGTGTTCACCGCGGGCAGCATGTTGATGCGGTACTTCTTGAGTTCCTTGATGAAGCCCGCGATGTCGCGCGGGTTCGGAATCAGGATGTTCAACGCGCCCACGCGCATGCCCCACAGCGCGCACGCCGTCAGCGCGAAGATGTGGTACAGCGGCAGCGCGCACACGATGGTCGGGAATTCGGCGAGCGGCGGCTGGCTCATCGCCGGCTTCGACCACGCCTCCGTCTGCAGGATGTTGGCGATGACGTTGCGGTGCGTGAGCGTCGCGCCCTTCGACACGCCCGTCGTGCCGCCGGTGTACTGCAGGAAGGCGACGTCCGTATTCTTCAGCTGCGCCGCCTGGAACGGCATCCTGGCGCCCTGCGCCAGCGCGTCCTTGAAGCGCACCATGTGCGGGATCGTGAAGTCCGGCACCAGTTTCTTGATGTTGCGGACGACGAAATTCACCAGCATGCCCTTCACGCCGCCCAGCAGTTCGCCCGCGCTCGCGACGACGACGTGGCGCACCGCCGTCCTGGGCAGCACCTGCTCGACCGTGTGCGCGAAGTTCTCGAGCACGATGATGGCTTCGCTGCCCGAATCCTTGAGCTGGTGCTCCAGTTCGCGCGGCGTGTACAGCGGATTGACGTTGACGACGGCATAACCCGCGCGCAGGATGGCGGCCAGCGCCACCGGATATTGCAGCACGTTCGGCATCATGACGGCCACGCGCGCGCCCGGCTTCATGCCGCGGCTCTGCAGCCAGGCGCCCAGCCGCTTCGACATATTGTCCAGTTCCCCGTACGTGAGGAACTTGTCCATGCAGACGAAAGCGTTGTTTGCCGCATACTTGCGGAACGATTCCTCCAGCAGCTGCACCAGCGAACCATACTGGTCGGGATCGATCTCCGCCGGCACGCCGGGCGGATAAGCCTTGAGCCAAATCTTGTCCATCGTGCCTCTGTCTCCAGTGTCGTTATCGTTCTGAGTCTGGCAAGATCTTACCAACGAGCCGCCGCGCGCGACACCCCGTCAAAAAATCGCACGGTCGTGCTGATATTAATAAGCAAGATGCTATCGGGCAGCGCGCGTGGACGCAAGCACTTTTGCGAAATTCGAACAACGACTCTATCGAGGCCGCCTATGGCTGGGTGTCGCTGCGCTGTACCATCAGCGGCGCCGCCACGAGCGGCGGCACCATCGCGTTCAGCACCCGGTGACGGTCCGTGCGGTCCATGTCGGCCAGTTGCTTGACCGCCTGATAAAACCTCGGGAAGGTGCCTTCACGCTGCAACAGGGCGCGGAACGCCGGCACGAAGTCTTCGTAGGTCGCGATCGACGCCAGGTGGGCGTTCGACAGCGGCTGGTCGAAGAAGCGGTCGTAGCCCGCATAGCCGCCCCAGTTGCCCTTGAGCACTTGGTACTCGTCCTTGAGCTCCTGGAACAGACGCGCCTTGACGGCCCGCTTTTCCGCATCGCTGCGGTCGACGAGAGCGTAGTTCCGCTCGAGCGCCTTGCGGTACTTCAACAGCAACGCGAGGAAATCCTTCTTGCGGCTGCGGTAGCGCGCATAGGCGTCGCGCATCTGCTGGTTGCCGAAGCGGTCCATCCAGCGCTCGACGCCGACCTCTTCCACCGTCGATGCGAACGATTCGTTGAATTGCGAATCGCCCTGCGCGTACACGATCTGGTGCGCCAGCTCGTGGAAGATCATGCGCGCCAGCTCGCCGTCCGGGTAGTTGATGAACGTGGAAATCAAGGGGTCGCTGAACCAGCCGAGCGTCGAATACGCGGCCACGCCGCCGACCTCGACATCGTCGCCGTCCGCGCGCAGTTGCTGCGCATACGCGTCCGCCGCGGCCTTGTTGTAATAGCCGCGGTAGTTCACGCAACCGGCGACAGGAAAGCACCATTGCAGGGGATTCAGCGACAGCTCGGGCGTGGCGACGACGTTCCACAGCACGTATTTGCGCTTGAGGGAGGCGTAATTCTTGTAGCTGTTGTTGTCGGGTAAAGCCATTTCGACAACTGCGAAGCGGCGGATCTGGCGCGCCGTCTCGAGGCGATGGCGCAATTTGGTACTGGTGCCGGGGTCGGCGATCCAGTCATCGATCGGACGGGCGTCCGACAGGAGTTCAAGCTGGCCCTGGGCCGCCTGGGAGTAGTAGTTCAGCGTGGAACAGCTGGCCAGCAGCCCCGCCGCCGTGCCTGCGATCAGCACGGTGCGGAACCACGGGGTGATTCGCATGAGTTTCATTTTTCCGGATCATGGTGCGGCCTTTTCAACCTGCACCAGCGTGTCGTAAAAGGTGGGCGCCCTACCCATATCGGTCAGGCGCTGGCTGGTCACTTCGTTGGCGTTCTTGCCGTCGCTGGCGAGCTTCTTCCACCAGATCGACAAGCCGACGACAAGGCCGGCCCGCGCGCGGGCGGTGACCCGAGCGCGCGCGACGAACGCGCCCCGGTCGTTGAAGATGCGCACCATCTCGCCGTCCGCGATGCCCCGGGAGGCCGCGTCGTCGGGATGGATGTCCAGGTGCGGTTCACCTTCCGTTGCGCGGAGGCTCTGGACATTGACAAAGGTTGAGTTGAGGAAGTTCCTGGCCGGCGGAGAAATCATCGCCAACGGATAGTTCTCTGCCAGTTCGGGGTTGGACGCGACCGATTCGTAGTTCGGAATATAGGTCGGCAATGGATCGAGGCCGTCGGCCAGCATCGAAGCGGAATAAAACTCGCACTTGCCGGACGGCGTCGGAAAGCCGCCCGCGGCGAACGGCGCGGCCGGCATGTTCAGCTTTTGCCAGCCGGTGCGTTTCAGCGACGACCAGTCGAAGTGCACGGCGCGCTCGTTCCTGGTATCGAACGCCTTGGCCGCCAGTTCGTCGTCCGTCTCGTCGAAGGCCGGATCCGTAAAACCCATGCGCTTCGCGATCAGGCGGAAGATTTCCGTGTTCGGCTTCGCTTCGCCCAGCGGAGAAATCGCCGCGTTGTTCGCCATCATGTACAAATGACCGTAGGCGAGGTGCGCGTCGACGTGTTCCAGCTGCGTGGTGGCCGGCAGCAGGATGTCCGCGTAGTCGGCGGTATCGGTCTGGAAGTGTTCCAGCACCACGGTAAATAAATCGTCGCGCGCGAAGCCGCGCTGCACCTGCGCCGAATCCGGCGCGATGGCGAGGGGGTTCGAGTTGTACACGATGACGGCCTCGATCTTCGGGCCGAATGCGGGCGACGCGTCCTTCTGCAGGTCCGCGCCGATGGTGTTCATATTGATCGTGCGCGGCTGCTTGCCGCGCAACAGGTCCGGACGTTGCAGGGTGACCTTATCGGCCGGGAACGTGCCCGACGTCGACAACTGCACGCCGCCGGCCGCGTGGCGCCATGCGCCCACGAGGGCCGGCAGGCAGGCGATCGTGCGCACGGCCATGCCGCCGCCGTGCACGCGCTGCAAGCCGTAATTCATGCGGATCGCGACCGGCTCGCCCGCGCGCGCCGTGCGGCCGTACTCGCGGGCGAGTTCCACGACTTCGTCGACCGTGATGCCGCACGTTTGCGCGGTGCGCTCCGGCGTCCACTCGGCCACGCGGTCCTTCAGTTGCGCGAAACCGAACGAATATTTTTCGATGTAATCGTGGTCGAGCAGGTTCTCCTTCACCAGCACGTGCATCATGCCCAGCGCCAGCGCGGCATCCGTGCCGGGCATCAGCGCGATGTGCTGGTGACATTTCTCGGCCGTGAGGGAGCGGTAGGGATCGATGGCGATCAGCTTCGCGCCGCGGCGCTTCGCTTCCTGCAACCGCATCCACATATGCAGGTTCGACGCGATCGGATTGCCGCCCCAGATCAAGATCAGCTTCGCATCCTGGAACTGTTCGGTATCCGTGCCGATCGAACCGCCGATCGTGTATTTATAGCCGGTGGCGCCGGCGTTCGCGCACACGGTGCGGTCGAGCAGCGAGGCGCCCAGCGTGTGGAAGAAACGCATGGCCATCGCCTCGCCCTGCACGAGGCCCATCGTGCCGCAATAGCTGTACGGCAGGATCCCCTGCGGATCGCGCGCGGCGATGGGCTGCAGGCGCGCCGCGATCTCGTCGAGCGCCTGCTCCCACGTGATACGTTCGAACTTGCCTTCGCCCTTCTTGCCCACGCGGCGCATGGGGTACAGCAGGCGGTCGGGGTGATAGGTGCGTTCGACGTAGCGCGCGACCTTGGTGCACAGCACGCCGGCCGTCGTCGGATGATCCGGATCGCCCTTGACCTCCGTGGCCACGCCATCCTCCACGGTCACGAGGAGCGCGCAGGTATCGGGGCAGTCATGCGGGCAGGCGCCGCGGACGATGGTCTTGGTCATCGGATGCATCCAGAAAAACGTCGATAAACCAGTACTTTATACGATTCCGGCATCAACCGTGGGGACCCTGGCGTTGCACATGATGGAAGGGCTACAATAGTTCAAAACATGCATGCCTATCAGGCATCACAGGATATGGAGAGAACGAATGAGATTAGTAGAACCTATTCTGGCTTACCAATCCGAGCTCGAAACGATCCGGCGCGACATCCACGCCCATCCCGAACTCTGCTACGAAGAACAGCGCACGGCCGACGTCGTCGCGGACAGGCTGACCGAATGGGGCATCCCCGTAGTCCGGGGCCTGGGCGTGACGGGCGTCGTCGGCATCATCAAGAACGGCACCTCCGGCCGCGCCATCGGCCTGCGTGCCGACATGGATGCGCTGCCGATGCAGGAACTCAACACATTTGATCACGCGTCGCGCCATGCGGGCAAGATGCATGCTTGCGGTCATGACGGTCACACAACGATGCTGTTGGGTGCAGCCCACTATCTGTCGCAGAACCGCAACTTCGACGGCACCGTCTACCTGATCTTCCAACCGGCCGAGGAAGGCGGCGCCGGCGCGCGCCGCATGATGGACGACGGCCTGTTCGAACGCTTCCCGATGGAAGCCGTGTACGGCATGCACAACTGGCCCGGCATCAAGACGGGCACCTTCGGCGTCGTCGCGGGGCCGATGATGGCATCCAGTAACGAGTTCCGCGTCGTCGTCAAAGGCAAGGGCGGACACGCCGCGCAACCGCACCGCGGCGTCGATCCGGTGATGGTCGCCGTGCAGATCGCGCAAGCGTGGCAGACGATCATCTCGCGCGAAAAGAACCCGCTCGACACGGCCGTGCTGTCGATCACGCAGATCCACGCCGGCAGCGCCACGAACGTGATCCCCGACGACGCCGTCATGATCGGTACCGTGCGCACGTTCTCGACGGACGTGCTGGACCTGATCGAGCGGCGCATGCACGAAATCGCGGACGGCCTCGCGTCGGGCTTCGGCGCCGGCATCGACTTCTCGTTCAAGCGCAATTATCCGCCGCTGATCAATCATCCGGCGCAGACGGCGGTCGCCATCGACGCGATGCGCGCGGTGGTGGGGACGGACAACGTCGACACGAACGTCGAACCGACGATGGGCGCCGAGGACTTCGCGTTCATGCTGCAGGAAAAGCCGGGCTGCTATGTCTTCATCGGCAACGGCGACGGCGACCACCGCTCGCATGGCCACGGCCTCGGACCGTGCCAGCTGCACAACGGCAGCTACGATTTCAACGACCACCTGCTGCCGATCGGCGCCAGCTACTGGGCGCGCCTGGTCGAGACGAGCCTGCCGGTTGCGACCAACGCCTGATCAGGGCAGGCGGTCCGGCGCGGTGCCGAGGCGCTTGCCGGGATTCATCCGTTCCAGCGCGATGAGACCTGCCGCGTGGTCGGCAGCCGGGATATCGGTCGCAATCGTCTCGTACTGGCGCGTCACCAGTTCCGTGACCGGCAGCACGACCCCGGCCGCGCCGGCCGCCGCCAGGATGTTGCGCTGATCCTTCAACTGCGTCTTGACCTGGCCGCCGGGGATGAAATTGCGTTCCAGCATCCGCTGTCCGTGCACCTCCAGCACGCGGCTGCCGGCGAAGCCTTTGCTGATCGCCTCGCGCACGGCGGCCGGATCGGCGCCCGCCGCTTGCGCCAGCAGCAGCGCTTCCGCCACGACGTTGATCGTGGCGCCGACGATCAGCTGGTTGCACAGCTTGGCCACCTGGCCGCTGCCGACGGGGCCGACGGCTTTCGGACTGCCCAGCACGCGCAGCACGGGTTCGGCCTGCGCGTAGTCGGCCGCGTCGGCGCCGGCCATGATCGCGAGCTGGCCCGCTTCCGCGCCGCCCACGCCGCCGGACACGGGCGCGTCGACGAAACGGCAACCGGCCTGCCGCAGGCGATCCGCGAACGTCAGGGCCTCGTCCTGGCGCGTGGAACTCATGTCGATCCACAGCGTGCCTTGCGTGAGGGCCGGCAAGGCATGGTCGATGACCTGGCCGACGATCGGTCCCGCTTCCAGCATCGAGATCACGATGTCGGCGCCGCGCACGGCCTCGCTCAGGTCGGCGCGGGGTTCGGCGCCTGTCGCGCGCAAGGCCTCGGCCTTGGCGGCCGTGCGGTTCCACACGCGCAGGGGATAGCCGGCCTGGGCCAGCCGGGTCGCCATCGGCTTGCCCATCAGGCCGATGCCGAGAAATGCCACGGTCGGTAACGTCATTGCATCCTCACGATTATTCGTTGACCATATTGTAACAATTGATAGCCTGACTACGTCCCTGCATCGACCTCGCTACAATAGCGGTTTGGCCGTGACCATTCCGCTTGCACGGCTTCACTTTCACAACAAAGGCAATGTTCTCCATGAAAAAAATAATGCGTTTTCTGGCGGCCGTGGCCGCGTTCTCGGCCGCGACGGCGGGCCATGCGGCCGACCGCATGTTCGATTCCTCGTCGGTCGAGGCCGGCGGCGGCGAGCACGTGCAAGTCGTCCGCCTCGCGGTCCAGAAGGACTGGAACAAGAACTGGCTGCCGGCCGGCGGCTACCACCTGTCCGGCTACTGGGACGCGAACGTCGCGTACTGGCGTGCCAACCAGTGGCTGAACGTGCCGGGCGAGAAGAAGGACCTGGCCGTGGTCGGCATCACGCCGGTGTTCCGCTGGGAAGCCGACGACAAGCTCGGCTTCTACGCCGACGCCGGCATCGGCGCCGCGCTGTTCTCCAGCGTGTACCGTAACACGCATCGCCAGTTGTCGACCGCGTTCGAATTCGCCGACCACGTGGGCGTCGGCTACGTATTCGCCAACAAATGGGAACTGGGCGCCCGCCTGCAGCATTACTCGAACGGCGGCATCAAGCACCCGAACGGCGGCGTCAACCTGCTCCTCCTGAAAGCCGCCTACCACTACTGATCAAAATTCGGGGTCAGAGCACAAATTCGGGGTCAGAGCACTTTTAGGCGCAAGTTCTCGCAGTCATCCGCAGGCGCAACGATATGCGGATCGCTGTTTTCCAAGCCAAGCGATGCGGTCCAACTGCCGTCCTCTACACGTGCCAGCGTCGCGACGAACAATTGTTCAGAAAATCGCTCTGACCCCGAATTTGCCGAAATATGTGCTCTGACCCCGAATTTTCGGGATTTGTGTGACAATCGGAGCGGGCGGCGCCTGCTCCGTGCGTCGCGTCAGACCATCCCGATGACCGACACCGACATCATCAAACGGTACCTCCCCTGGCTCGTGGCGACGGCGCTGTTCATGGAGCAGCTCGACGCCACCATCGTCAACACCGCCGTTCCCAGCATCGCGGCCAGCCTGCAAGTCACGCCGCTCAGCCTCAAATCCGTCGTCACCAGCTACATCCTCAGCCTGGCCGTGGGCATCCCGGTGAGCGGGTGGATCGCGGACCGCTTCGGCACGCGCCGCGTGTTCTTCACGGCGATCGCGATCTTTACGGCGGCCTCGGTGCTGTGCGGCCTGTCGCTGAACGCGCCGATGATGGTGGCGGCCCGCCTCCTGCAAGGACTGGGCGGCGCGATGATGATGCCGGTGGGTCGGTTGTCCATCATCCGGACGTTTCCCAAGAACGAGTTGTTGGGCGCAATGAACTTCGTGATCCTGCCGGCGCTGATCGGTCCGCTGCTCGGCCCGACGGTCGGCGGCCTGATCGTGCACTGGATGTCATGGCGCGCCATCTTCTTCGTCAACGTGCCCGTCGGCCTGCTCGCCCTGTTCCTCGTCTGGCGCCACATGCCGGACTACCACGGCGCCGAACCGCGCCCGCTGGACGTGATCGGACTGATCCTGTTCAGTTCGGGCACGGCGATCCTGTCGTGGCTGCTGGAAATCTTCGGCGAGCACACGCTCGACCCGATCACCGCCGGCCTGATGCTGGCGCTGTCCATCGCCCTGCTGACCGCATATGCGTGGCACGCGAGCCAGAACCAGTTCCCGCTGCTGCGCCTGGCGTTGTTCAAGGTGCGTACGTTCCGCATCTCGGTGCTGGGCGGCTTCATCACGCGCCTGGGCATCGGCGGCCTGCCCTTCCTGCTGCCGCTGCTGTACCAGTTGGGCCTGAAACTGGCGCCATGGCAATCCGGCCTGCTGATGATGCCGACGGCCGCCGCCGCGATGGGCATGAAGCTCATCGCCCCCAAGGTGCTGGCCCGCTTCGGCTACCGCCAGGTGCTCACGTTCAATACGATCTGCATCGGCCTGACGATCGGCCTGTTCGCGCTGGTGAACGCGAACACGCCGTGGTACGCCATCGCCGGCATCGGCTTGTTGCAGGGCTTTTTCAACTCGCTGCAATTCTCGAGCATGAACTCGCTGGCCTACGCCGACATCGAGCCGAAGGATTCGAGCATGGCGAGCACGATGGCCTCGTCGTTCCAGCAATTGTCGATGAGCTTCGGCCTGGCCACCGGCTCGCTCGTGACGGCCTGGTTCCTGGGGCGCGTGCCGCAGACGGACCAGGTGATGGTCACGAAGGCCCTGCACCACGCGTTCATCGCACTCGCCCTGATGACGATGCTCTCGTCCCTCGTCTTCGCCCGCCTGCGCCGCGGCGACGGCGCAAGCATCACCAGCAACAAGACGGCCACCGCGGTGGCCCAGGACCCGGCGCCGCTGTCGCAGGCGTGACGCCTCACTCCGTCAAGGTCACCGTCTTGCGGTTCGGATCCGCATCGATGCTGGCCTCGCTGAAGGGCAGCACCGGCCATTCCTTGCGCGAATACGGGCCCAGCTGGTCCGCGTAATACGGCGACTTGGGATCCGTCGACTGGCCATACACGAGCATCGCCTGGGCGACCGGACCGGCATCGTCGAACGTCACCGTCTGCACGTAACTCGTGCCCCAGTAGACGTTGTTGTAGCCGGTGGCCGTCAGGCCTGTGCTCATCCGCAGCGAGTTGTAGGAACCGTCGATGTCGCCGACGCCGCCGTGCAAGGGCGTGCGCACGCCGTTGCGCGTCTCGCCCTGGTAATCGCCCAGCTTGCCGTCGAGCGGGATGTTCAGCGATTGCAGCCTCTGGGCCGCCGTCTTCAGCGCCGCGAACATCGCCGGCAGGGCGGCCGGCGCCACGCCGTTGGGCGTGTGGACGGGGTCGGCCGGATCGAGCGGCACCTTCCACTTATTGGGAATCTGCGACGCCGCATTCCAGAACTCGCGGAACAGCACGGCGCCCCGGCTGTCGAGATTGGCATGGCGATCCCATGCGCCGAGGACGGCACAGGCCTGGACCAACGTGGCGTCGTCCGTCGGGCAGGCCGGCAACAAGTCCGGCAACACGAGCTCGGCGGCGTAGATGCGGTCGGCGAACACGAGCGTCTGCAGATCGGACAGCTGGAATTTATGTCCCTGCTGCGCCAGCTCCTCGAACTGGATGAAGCCGATGCGCGTGCGCAGGCGCTGCTCGACGCCCGTCTTGCCGTACAGCGGAGAATAGCCCAGCGGCGCCGGCCCCGTGAGCAGGGACCGGGCATTGGTCAGCCAGTAGCTGTCGTTCGAGTTCGCGACGTAATCCGTGCGCAGCATCGACGGTCCGTTCGCGGGCGAGAAGATGCCGGCCGGGGCACTGGCGTCCTGGCCCCACGCGCACGCGCTGCGCGAGCCGTCGAACAGCACGAGGGCGGGCAGCAGCAGGCAGTTGCCGGCGAACTTGTCGGTCGTGACGTGCGGGACGACGCTCGCGTCGGCGTATAACGCATTGCCGGCGCGGTCGGCCGCGATGGTGTTCACCCACGGCAGACCGACGACCGTGTCCAGCGACGATTTGAGCGCCTGGACGCTCGTCGCGGTGCCGATGCCGAGCCACTGCTCCAGCATGCGGGTATTGGCGCGGTTCGGGTCCGCGAGGACGTACGCGGCGGTACTCGTCCACGTCAGCCCCGCCTCCGGCTTGACGATCACGGCGCCCTGCTTGCTGAAATAGAAGGTCTTGGTGTGCTTTGCCGTCGTCCCGTCCGGCATGAGGACATCGACCGACACCGTCTTCGACGTCATCTTCTCGCGGTTTCCGTCCACGAGATAGGTCGTGCCCGTGGCGTCGCCCGCGTCGACGGCCAGTTTGAACGTCGTGAAGTGCGTGGCCGCCGTGACGGTGTGCGACCACGCCACGTCCTTGTTGAAGCCGATGACGACGAGCGGCACCCCGCCCAGCACGACGCCCATCACGTCATAGCGGCCGGGGACGGTGAGGTGGGCCTGGTAGAAGCGGTCGGTGCTCGTCCACGGGAAATGCGGATTGCCGAGCAGGAGGCCGTGTCCGCTGGCCGATAAATCCTTGCCGACGGCCAGCGCATTGCTGCCGAAGCCCTGGTGCACCACCTGGTCCAGGCGTGCGAGGAGAAAGGCGGGATCGAGCTTGCGCCGCGGCGATCGCGCAGCCACCGTCGCGTTCGCGTCGCGCGCGCCCGCCACGATTTCCTTCGCAAACACTTCGCCCGACGCGTGCAATGCCTTCTCGGCCAGGACGAGATACATGTCCTCGACCGTCATCGGCTTCACCCACTTCGCCTGATTGCACGCGGCCGGATAATTGCCGGCGTTGTCCTTGAGGTAGCGGTTGTAGCCGGCAACATAACCTTCGAGCAGATCGCGCGGCTCCTTCGGGCCGGCGGCGTAACCGGCGCGCAGCTGGTCGACGTCGAGATAGCCCTTGAAAAAGAAATCGCTGTCCTCGTTCTTGAGATCCATGAAGCCGCTGGCGGCGCCGTATTCGTCGCCCTTGCGCGCCGTGGCATGCGCGTCGCCGCCGAAGTACAGTGAGCGCTCGCCGCGCACGGTCAGCAGGGAATCGGCAAACATGCACAGATTGTCCTGCGCGTAGGCGTAAGCAAGGCCGTAACCGAGGCTGCGGAAATCGGCTGCCTTGACGTGTACCACGCCATGTGTCGTGCGGGTGATGTCGGCGCTGAATTGAGGCGGCGGTGTCGGAACGGGCGTCGGATCGTCGCCGGCATGGTGGCCGCACGCGGCGAGGAGGACGCCCAAGGCGGCGGTGGCGAATACAGGAAAAACACGAATGGAAGACATGCTGCTCCTTGTAGGTAGATAAAGCAGATCGGTAGCAACGATGCTAGCGATTTTTGCTTTTCCCACAACTACGAGAATAGCGGCTTGTCAGGTTTCGATTTTTCCGATTTAAATATTCTGGAGGCTAGAAAGCAAAAAGCCCGCTCAGACTTAACTGAGCGGGCTTTGCTTAATAACTAGCCTGACGATAACCTACTTTCACACTGGTTGCAGCACTATCATCGGCGCAAAGTCGTTTCACGGTCCTGTTCGGGATGGGAAGGGGTGGTACCGACTTGCTATGGTCATCAGGCATAACTTGTACGGGTGTCGCCGCGATATCGCTGGCGCTACCCTGAATCCGGAAGAAGTGTTTTCGTATCTGTTGTCTCAACAAACAGCTGAACCCTTGCGTTGGCAATGACTGCCAAGGTTATAGGGACAAGCCGTACGGGCAATTAGTATCGGTTAGCTTAATGCATTACTGCACTTCCACACCCGACCTATCAACGTCCTGGTCT
>NZ_JADKYX010000020.1 GCF_016093545.1 Massilia rhizosphaerae
CTTTGCCTTCGGCTTCCTTCAGATTCGCGGTCGCCCGCGACACCCTTGCCGTTCGGCTAACTCTTCCCCTTGTCGGGCGAGTAGAGGACTTTCACCTCCAAGTAGGTGCGCCCTGCCGGGCGCACCCGAAAAAAAGGCCGCGTTCGCACGCGGCCTTGTGCTGCGGGCCGACCGGCCGGTCAGCCCCTGTCGATGCGGCTTACCAGTTGATCGCGTCGACGTAGACGGTTCCCGTCCACGCCCCGCCCGTCGTCAGGTTCAGGCCGAGATGCTGGAGCGGCGTCACCGACGACGACGGCACCGTCAGCGTGAACGTGTTCCAGGCGCCCGGCGTGAAGGTGCTCGTCGGGTTCGAGACCCAGTTCCAGTTGTAGTCCTGGAGATAGGGCTCGATGCTCGTGATCTGGCTGCCGGCCGGGATGAAGACGTGGAACGTGATCGTCGCGCCGGACGGCACCGCCACGCCGCTCACGCTCACCGACGACGTGCCCGCCGCCGCGCCGCCGAAATTCACGGCCAGCGACCGCAGCCCCGCGTAGTGCTGGGCGGTCGACGACGCGACGCCGCTGATCTGCGCGCCGCCGGGCGCCCACAGCTGGGGATCGACCTCGAAATTGAACTTCGTCGGGTCCGGGTTCGTGCCGGGCGTGCTTGCACTGGCCTCGGGCGAGAAGCCGGACGCACCCGAGCTGTTCACGGCCACAATGTGGTAGTAATACGTCGTGCCGGGATTCAGGCCCGTGTCCGTGAACGTCGTGCCGGTGAGGCCGCTGACGGACGGCGTGGCGGATTCATTGCCGGAATTTCCGGTGCGGTACAGCTGGTAGCTGGTGGCGCCGCTGACGGCGTTCCACGTCAGGGTGACCTGGCCGTTGCCGGCCGTGGCGGCGAGACCGGTGACCGCGACCGGCGCACCGTTCGGCGGCGGCGGCGCGGCGCCGCCGGTCAGGAGGGTGACGAGGGCCTGATCGTTGATGACGCCCGTGTCGAACGTGATGAACGGTGAGTTCGGCGTACTCCAGTAGAACGGGCTCAGGCCGTGGGCGCGGGCCGAATCGGCCGAGAACTTGTTCCAGTACAGGCGCGACGCGTTGTTCCACGTCTGCGAGGCGCCCGTCAGACCCGGCGTGACGAAGGCGCCGAACTCGCCGATCATCACGGGCACGCCCTTGCTGACGAACAGGTCCTGCAACTGCTGCATGGCGGCGTCGATCGTGCCCTCCTCGCCCCATGTGGCGTTACGGGTCGGATCGCCGGAATAATGGTAGGCCGAGCCCCAGTAGTAGATCGCGTTGCCCCACGTCTGGTCCGTGTGGATGATCGTGAACAGCGACGGCGAGTAGTTATGGAATTCCATCATCAGGCGGCCCGGCGTCGGGTCCGACGGCAGCGCCGTGACCCACGACGCGTCTCCCTGGATCGGCAACACGAGCCAGCGGTTGGTGTTGGCCCCGCCGACGCCACGCACCGCGTTGACGAAGGTCTGGTAGTACGACATCAGCGCCGTCGTCTGCGACGGCCTGCTGACGTTCGGCTCGTTCGCGGCCGCGAACAGCAGGTGGTTGTCGTAGCCGGCGAACGCGGTCGCGATCTGCGTCCACATGCTGCGCATCTTGGCGTCGAGGGCCGGGTCGACCGTGTCGCCGATATTGTTCTCGAACCAGCCGTTGTCCCAGTGGTCGTTGATGACCACGTACATGCCGGCCGCGATACTGTAGTCGACGGCCTGCTTGACCTTGGCCATATAGGCCGGATCGATCTGGCCGGTGGTCTGGTCCGTATTCGTATTCCAGGCGCACGGGATGCGCACGGCGTTGAAGCCAGCGTTGGCGGCGGACGTGTACAACGCCTGGCTCGGGATCGTATAGCCCCAGACGGCTTCCAGCGAATTGCCCAGGTTGAAGCCGCGCGTCGGCATCGGCAACGCCGTCGTGATGGGCGGCGGATTCGTGGCCTGCACGTTCACCGAACTGGTGTACAAGGTCGTGCCGCCCGTCTTGTCCCTGACCGTGACGGTCTTCATGCCGGCGGTGCCGCCCGGCGTGCACCGGTAATGCGCTTCCGTGGCGCTCGTCGAGAGCGTCGTCATGCCGGTGCAATCCGTCACGTCCAGCGCCAGGGTGCTCGGCATTTTACTGCCCAGCACCTTGAAATACGCGGCCTGGCCCAGGTGCAGCGTGGACAGTGTCGTGAAGCTCGAGTCGGTCGAGCTGACGCCACTGACGCTGGCCATCGAGGCTCGGCCGGACATCGCCAGGAGCTGGGGCGACTGCCCTCCTGCGCCCGTGTCCGTGTCACTGGCGCCGCAGCCTGCCAGCAGCACGGCGGCTGCCAATGCAGCAATAACGAAATGTTTTTTCATACGTCTCCACCTCCAAGATCTTGTTGGTCGAGTGATCATCATGGAAGGTGCGGACGTGAGTTCAATTACATTTTTGCGCAGCGCGAAGTATGAAATTGCCGAAATTGCAAATATGTATGTTATCCCACCGCGCGCGCCGGTCCGCGCCGGGCAGTTTGATGTAGGCGCGCAACAAAAAAGGCCGCGTTCGCACGCGGCCCTGTCCTGCGGGATAACGGATCAAGGGATCAAGGAATCAAGGGATCAGTGGCCCCAGGTCGGCGCGGCTTACCAATTGACCGAGTCGATGTAGAGGGTACCGGTCCACGCCGCCCCCGTCGTCAGCCTGAGTCCAAGGCGCTGCAGCGGCGTGATCGACGCCGACGGCACCGTCAGCGTGAACGTGTTCCACGCGCCCGGCGTAAAGCTGGTGACAGGGTTCGAGGTCCAGCCCCAGTTGTAGTCCTGGAGATACGGCTCGACCGTCGTGATCTGGCTGCCGGCCGGGATGTAGACGTGGAAGGTGATCGTCGCGCCGGACGGCACGACCACGCCGCTCGTCTCCACCGACGAGATGGCCGCCGCCGTGCTGCTGAAGTTCACGGCCAGCGAGCGCTGGCCCGCGTAGTGCTGCGCGGTGGACGTCGCGACGCCGGTGACCTGGGCGCCGTTGGGCGTCCACGACTGGGTATCGGTCTCGAAATGGTACTTGGCCGGATCCGGGTTGGTGCCGGGCGTGCTGGCGCTCGCCTCGGTGGAGAAGCCCGACGCGCCCGAGCTGTTCACGGCCACCACGCGGTAGTAATACGTCGTGCCGGGATTCAGGCCCGTGTCCGTGAACGTCGTGCCGGTGACGCCGCTGACGGACGGCGTGGCAGGTTCGCTGCCGGAATTGGCCGTGCGGTACAGCTGGTAGCTGGTCGCCCCGCCGACGGCATTCCACGACACGGTGACCTGGCCGGTACCGGCCGTGGCGGTGACGCCGGTCACTGCGTACGGCGCGCCATTCGGCGGCGGCGGTGCGACGCCGCCGGTCAAGGCAGTGACGAGGGCCGAATCGGTGATGGCGCCGGTATCGTACGTGAACGGGGCGTTCGGCGTGCTCCAGTAGAACGGGCTCAAGCCGTGCGCGCGGGCGGATTCGCTCAGGTACTTGTTCCAGTACAGCCGGGACGCGTTGTTCCAGGTCTGCGAGGCACCCGTCAGGCCAGGCGTTGCGGCGGCCTGGTATTCGCCGATCATCACGGGCACGCCCTTGCTGACGAACTGGTCCGTCAACTGCTGGTAGAACGCATCGTTGTAGCCTTCCTCGCCCCACGTGGCGCTGCGGCTCGGATCGCCCGAATAATGGTAGGACTGACCCCAGTAGTAGATCGCGTTGCCCCACGACTGGTCCGTGTGGATGATCGTGAACAGCGACGGCGTGTAGTTGTGGAATTCGACGCCCAGGCGGCCCGGGGTCGAGTCGGAGGGCAATGCGGCAATCCACGACACATCCCCCTGGATCGGCAGCATGAGCCAGCGGTTGGTGTTGTTGCCGCCGGCCGCGCGCACGGTATCGACGAAGCTCTGGTAGTACGACATGAGCGTCTTCATCTTCGTGGGCGTGTTGATGGCCGGCTCGTTCGCGGCCGCGAACAACAGGTGGTTGTCGTAGCCGGCGAACGCGGCCGCGATCTGCGACCAGACATTGCGGTACTTCGCGTCGAGGGTCGGGTCGACCGTGTCACCGATGTTGCTGTCGAACCAACCTCCATCCCAGTGAACATTGATGACGACATACATGCCGGCCGCAATGCTGTAGTCGACAGCCTGCTTGACCTTGGCCATGTAGACGGGGTCGATGTTGCCGGAGGCATCGGAATTCGACGCCCATGCACACGGGATGCGCACGGCATTGAAGCCGGCGTTGGCGGCGGACGTATACACGGCCTGGCTCGGGATCGAATAACCCCAGATGGCTTCCAGCGAATTGCCCAGGTTGAAGCCGCGGGTAGGCATCGGCAGCGCCGTCGTGATCGGGGCCGGATTCGTGGGCTGCACGTACACCGAACTGGTGTACAGCGTCGTGCCGCCTGTTTTATCCCTGACCGTGATCGTCTTCATGCCGTCGGGGCTGCCCGGCGTGCAGCGGTAATGCGCTTCGGTGGTCGTGATCGAGAGCGTCGTCATGCCGGCGCAATCGGTCACGTCCAGCGCCAGGGTACTCGTCAACTTGCTGCCCAGCACCTGGAAATACGCCGTCTGGCCCACGTGCAGCGTGGACAGCGCGGTAAAGCCCGAGTTGGTCGACTTGACGGCACTGACGCTGGCCGACACGGGCTTGCCGACGGCGGCCAGGGTCACCGCCTGCGCACCGGTGCCGGTCTCCCCATTACTGCCACCGCAGCCCGCCAGCAGAACGGCCGCTGCGAGCGAAGCTAGAACAAAATGTTTTTTCATAAGTCTCCATCTCCAAAGGTTGTATTGGATGAGTGGTCATCATTGGCAGATGCGACCTTGAATTCAATTTCGTTTTTCCGTAAATGCATATGCAAAACCACCGGCGCGGCGATTACACATGCCGGGTGGAATCCGGATAGGATCGGCGCATGAAAAAAGCCGCCACAGTTTCCTGGGGCGGCCTTTGCGCTTGCGCAAAGAAGCAGCTCAGCGCTTCGCGTCCGCACCCACCTCGTCCGGCCGCAGCTTGCCGGCCAGACGGTCCAGCACGCCGTTCACGTACTTGTGGCCGTCGATACCGCCGAACGATTTCGTCAGTTCCACGGCCTCGTTGATCACGACGCGGTACGGGATCTCGATCTGGTTCTTCAGCTCGTACGCGCCGAGCAGCAGGACGGCGTGTTCGATCGGCGACAGTTCCGCGATCGGACGGTCGACGGTCGGCGCGATCACTTCGCGCAGTTCCACCGACTGCGCGATCGCGCCGTGCAGCAGCGCCGTGAAATAGTCGCTGTCGGCCTTGTCGAAGCCGTGCGCGCTGCGGATGTTGGCGACGATCGTAGTGGCCGGCTCATTGTTCAGCAGCCATTGATACAGCCCCTGGAGGGCGAACTCGCGCGCGCGGTGACGGGGCGTGCGGTTCTTGTTGGGGTTGGCGTGCGTGGTCTTGTCAGTCATGTTTTACTCGGTCAGTCTTAGTCTTCTTCGGCCTGCAGCTCTTCGAGGCCCAGCAGCAGGTTGGCCATCTCGACCGCGACGCGGGCCGCGTCCGTGCCCTTCTCGGCCATGCGGGCTTCCGCCTGCTCGTCGTTCTCGGTGGTCAGCACGGCGTTGGCGATCGGCATGCCGTAATCCAGGCCGATGCGGGTGATGCCGGCGCCCGACTCGTTCGACACGAGCTCGAAGTGATAGGTCTCGCCGCGGATGACGGCGCCCAGGGCGACCAGCGCGTCGAACTGCTGCGTCTCGGCCATCTTCTGCAGGGCCAGCGGAATTTCCAGCGCGCCCGGGACGGTCACGTGCAGGATGTCTTCATCGGCCACGCCGAGATGTTTCAGTTCCGCCAGGCAGGCCGACAACAGTCCATGGCCGACATCGGCATTGAAACGTGCTTGCACGATACCGATGCGCAGGCCTTCGCCTGCCAGATTGCTTTCAAAAGTTCCTACCGTCATGGCTATGCCTTCTCTTTATATATTGTGAATGAATGGGTCAATGTTACCGCGTTGGCGATGGCGCGCGTAAAGTACGTAATGCCTTACGCAGGAACGTCGCAGCCCGGCTTGGCCAGGTAGCCCGTCACCTCCAGGTCGAAGCCCGTCATGGACGGCATCTTGCGCGGATTGGCCAGCAGCTTCATCTTGCGCACGCCGAGCTGGCGCAGGATCTGCGCACCGATGCCGTAGGTGCGCAGGTCCAGGTTGGCGGCGCGGCCGACCGGGCGCGCCGGCTTGTCGGCGAATTGCGCGAACAGTTCGTCGGCCGTCTCGGCGCAGTCGAGCAGGACGATGACGCCCGCTTCCGCCCGCCGCACGGCCTGCAGCGCGGCCGCGAGGTTCCACGAGTGCGACGTCGACGCGCTGTCCAGCAGGTCGATGATGGACACCGGCTGGTGCACGCGCACGAGCGTCTCGCGGTCTTCCTGCGGATTGCCGTGGACGAGCGCCAGGTGCGCCGAACCGCTCGGCTTGTCGCGGAAGGCGACCAGCTTGAATTCGCCGTGCACGGTCGACAGCGGACGCTCCGCCACGCGCTCGACGAGGGTCTCGTGCTGGCTGCGGTAGTGGATCAGGTCGGCGATCGTGCCGATCTTGAGGCCGTGTTCCTGCGCGAATTCCAGCAGATCCGGCAGGCGCGCCATCGTGCCGTCTTCCTTGATGATCTCGCAGATGACGGACGCCGGGGTCAGGCCCGCCATCTCGGTGAGGTCGCAGCCGGCTTCCGTGTGGCCGGCGCGCATCAGCACGCCGCCCTTGACGGCGCGCAGCGGGAAGATGTGGCCCGGCTGCACGAGGTCTTCCGGCTTCGCATCCTGCGCCACGGCCACCTGGATGGTGCGCGCGCGGTCGGCCGCCGAGATGCCCGTCGTGACGCCTTCGGCCGCCTCGATCGACACGGTGAAATTGGTGCCGAACGACGTGCCGTTGCGGGTCGTCATCATCGGCAGCTCGAGGCGGTCGCACATCTCCTCGGACAAGGTCAGGCAGACGAGGCCGCGCGCGTGGCGGATCATGAAATTGATCGCCTCGGGCGTGACGTGTTCGGCGGCAAGCACCAGGTCGCCTTCGTTCTCGCGGTCTTCCTCGTCGACCAAAATGACCATGCGCCCGGCGCGCAGTTCGTCAACGATTTCCTGGGTGGTGGAGATGGGCATGTGGATTCCTCGAATACGGACCGGCTGGTGCGGAAATCCGCTATTTTAAAGGATTTGCCAGTCCTCGGCCGTATCCCCCGCCGGCCGCCGCGCACTCTAGAGTCCCACTACCACTCCCGCCGCATTGTTTCGTTGCATAATGACAACGAGACTCCTTGTCGGCCCTGCGTTACATCATGCTCATTTACAAGTGTGGCGCCAGCGGGGCAAGGTAGAATGATTTTTTCCGTGTTGAGGACGCCGTCGCATGGTCATCCGTATCGCCCGTATCTCGTTCCTCGTTGCCGCCCTGCTCGTGCAAGGCCTGGCGCCGGGCGCGCCGCTGAAGCTGGACGATCCGCTGCCGGTCGGCGCCCAGGTCAAGGTCGGCAAGCTCGACAATGGCCTGACCTATTACGTCCAGCGCAACCGGATGCCCGAGCACAAGCTGGAACTGCGCCTCGTCGTCAAGGCCGGTTCCATCCTCGAGGACGATGACCAGCAGGGCCTGGCCCACTTCACCGAACACATGGCGTTCAACGGTTCGCGCCATTTCAAGCGGCACGAGCTCGTGTCCTACCTGCAATCGATCGGCGTGAAGTTCGGCGCCGACCTGAACGCCTACACGTCGTTCGACGAGACGGTCTACATCCTGCCCGTCCCGTCCGACCGCAAGGAGGATCTCGACAAGGCCTTCCTCGTACTGGAAGACTGGGCCCACGGCCTGACCTTGAAGGACGCCGACATCGACAAGGAACGCGACATCGTCCTCGAGGAAGCGCGCCTCGGCAAGGGCGCGGGCGACCGCATCCAGAAAGTGCTGATGCCCAAGATCTACAACGGCTCGCGCTATGCCGACCGCCTGCCCATCGGCCAGGAAGACGTCATCCGCACGTTCGAGCCGGACACGCTGCGCCGCTTCTACCGCGACTGGTATCGTCCCGACCTGATGGCCGTCGTCGCGGTCGGCGACATCGATCCGGCAAAAGCCGAGCACATGATCCGGCGCCATTTTGCCGGTCTCAAGAATCCGGCCCACGAACGCCCCCGCGTGTACGCCAGGATCCCGGCGCGCACCGACAACGAAGCCCTCGTCGTCACCGACAAGGAAGCGGGCCCGGCGTCGATCCTGATCCGCTACCCGGTCCGTCCGTTCCACGAACGCGAAACGCTGCGCGGCTACCGCGAGCAATTGATCGAAGCCCTGTTCGCGGGCATGCTGAACCAGCGCTTGCAGGAACTGTCGCAACTGCCCTCCCCGCCGTTCATCGGCGCCAGCAGCGCCCTGTCGCGCCTGACGCCGCGCTACCGCTCGTACAATGCGATGGCCGCGCTCGGCATGAGCGGCGCCACCACCGCCATCGACGCGCTCGTGCAGGAAAACGAGCGGGCGCGCCGCTTCGGCTTCACGGCGGCCGAACTGGACCGCATGAAGAAGACGATGCTGCGCACCTACGAGCGCGCCTGGAACGAGCGCGACAAGACCGATTCCGCCGTCCACGCGTCCGAATTGATGCGCAACTTCCTCGAAGGCGAATCGATTCCCGGCATCGATGCGGAATACCGCTACGTGACCGACATGCTGCCCGGCATCACACTGGCCGAGATCGATGCCTACGCCGCCAAGACCATTCCCGCCGACTCCGGCAAGCTCGTGATCTACACGGGCTCGACCAAGCCCGAAGGCGACGCCGCGATCCCGACCGGCGACCAGTTGCTGGCCGCCATCACGGCGGCCGAACAGCACGACGTGCGGCCACACGACGAAAAAGCCGTGGCCGCGCACCTGATGGACCACCCGCCGGCGCCCGGCACGATCGTCGACGAAAACCGCGACGAACCGCTGGGCCTGACCCGCCTCACGTTGTCGAACGGCGTCAAGGTGATCCTCAAGCCGACGACGTTCCGCAACGACCAAGTCCTGATGAGCGCCGCCCGCTTCGGCGGCCAGAGCCTGTTCGACGACAAGGACACGTTCAACGCCCGCTACGCCGACACCATCGTCGCCGCGATGGGCCTGAAGGATTTCTCGCCGCTGGACATGCGCAAGATCCTGGCCGGCAAGGCCGCGTCCGTCAGCGCCGGCCTGGGCAACAACACGGACGTCGTCGCGGGCACGGCCGGCGCCACCGACGTCGAGACGATGCTGCAGATGGTCTGGCTCAAGTTCGCCGGCGTGCGGCGCGACGAGGATCTGTATAAATCATTCATCGGCAAGCAGACGGAACTGGCGCGCAACCGGCTGTCGCAGCCGGGCGCCCTGTTCGGCGACACCGTGCTGGCCACGCTGTACAACAACAACCCGCGCGCACCGCGCGCGCTGCGTCCCGAGGACATCCCCAAGATCGACCTGGACCGCGCGATCTCCATCTACCGCCAGCGCTTTTCCAGTGCCAAGGGCCTGACGTTCATTTTCGTCGGCAGCTTCGACGTGGCCGCCATCAAGCCGCTGATCGCCACCTATCTCGGCAGCCTGCCGACGCCGGACATCCCGACGACCTACCGCGACCTCGGCATCCGGCCCGTGTCGGGCGTCGTCAAGCGCGAAGTCAACAGCGGCTCGGAAGACCGCAGCACCGTATCGCTGACGTTCACCGGCCCGACCGACGTCACGGAACTGGAAGAACTGCGCCTGTCCGCGCTGACGGAAGTCATGAACATCCGCATCATCGACGTGCTGCGCGAAAAGCTGGGCCTGATCTACGGCGGCGGCATGGAAGGCTCGATGACGCGCATCCCGTACAGCCACTACACGGTCGGCGTCACCCTGCCGACGGGGCCAAGCAACGTCGACAAGGTGCTCTCCGCGATGTTCGCCGAAATCGAGCGCATGCGCACCGAAGGCCCGACGCAGGCCGACCTGGACAAGGTCAAGACGAACTGGCTGCAGACCTACCGCAAGTCGCTGCAGGACAACACGTACTGGCTGGCCGCGCTGCAGACCTCGCTGACGGAAGGCACGGACCCGGGCACCATCCTCACGTTCGACCAGGAAGTGCAGAAGCTGACCGTCGGCGACGTGAAGCGGGCCGCGCAGCGTTACCTGAACACCGAGAACTACGTGCAGGTGGTGTTGAATCCGGAAACGAAGACCGCCGCGGCCCAGGCCAGGAACGAGGCCGGCGGCAAGCCCGTCAAGAAGGGATGACTCCCGCCGTCACGGCGCCAGGTATTTGCCGAACCACGCGATCTCGCGCGCGCGCAGGTCGCGCAGGTTCTCCGGCTTGCGGAACGCGTGCCCCTCGCCTTCGTACACGAGCAATGTGGTGGGCACGCCCAACGCCCGCAGCGCGTGCCAGAACTCGAACGACTGCGCCGCCGGGCACTCGACGTCGCGCTCCCCCACGTAGATCAGCGTCGGCGTGCGCGCCGCCTTGACCGATTCGATGGGCGAGGCCGCGCGGTAGATCGCCGGGTCGTCGTACATCGTCGCGCCGAAGTAAGGCACCATCCACTGGTCGATGCCGTTCTGGCCGTAATAGCTGATCCAGTTGGCGATGCCGGCGCCGGCCACCGCGGCCTGGAAGCGCCGGCTGTGGGTGACGCCCCACATCGTCATGAAGCCGCCGTAGGAATGCCCCATCAGGCCGAGGCGGTTGCCGTCGATGGGGGCCTGCGCGATGGCCGCGTCGACGCCGGCCAGGATGTCGCGCCAGTCGCCGCCGCCGAAGTCGCGCCGGTTCGCCCGGGTGAACGCGGCGCCCTGGCCATAGCTGCCGCGCGGGTTCGGCATGAAGACGAAATAGCCGGCCTGCACCAGGTCGCGCAGCAGCGGGTTGCCGGCGTCGCCGGCCGACACGTAATGCGGCGTCACGGCCGCCGCCGGGCCGCCGTGCACCTGCACGATCATCGGATAGGTCTTGCCCGCGGCGATGCTGCGCGGCCCCACCAGCCAGCCCTGCACGCTGAAGCCTTCGTTGGTCCAGGCGACGCTGCGCGCGGCCACCTGCGGCGCGAAGCCGTCGTTGTCGTGCGTGATGGGCTCCAGCTCCGGCAGGCGGCCGGCGACGATGCGCGGCGCGTGCTCGAAGTCTTCCGTCACGGACGCGGCCACCCGGCCGTCCGCGCTGAACACGAAGCGGCCGTCGCGGTTGGCCATCGCGCCCACCGGGGCCCGCCACAGCATGCGCGCCGCGCGCGCGTCCGGGTCGATCGCGGCAATGCCCGCATCGCTGCCCGCCAGCACGGACGCGAACAAGGCCTTGCCGCGCCACGCGATGCCGTTGAAAGTGCCCTTGTAGTCCGGCGTCACGTCGACCGGTTCGCCGCCATCGAGCGGCACCGTGTAGACGTCACCGCCGACGGAACCGAAGTCGCTCATCAGCCCGCCGATGAACGCCACCGTGCGGCCGTCCGGCGACACGTGCGGCATATTCATCTGCATCTTCGGCGCCGCGATCACGCGCAGGCGGCCGCTGGCGGCGTCGACGTGGCCCAGGGTCGCGACCCACCAGTTGTCGTCGCCGTTGCCCCGCGCGCTCGTGACGACGAAGCCCTTGCCGTCCGGCGTCCAGTCGTATTCGTAGACGAACGTGTCGCCCGGCGACACGAGCCGGTAGTTTCCGCCCGCCGCCGGGACGATCGCGATGCGCTGCTCGTCCTCGTCCTGCGCAAGGCCGATCTCGCCGACCTGCCGCGCGCCCGCCTCGACGGCGCCCGTCATCTTTTTCGCGCCGACCGTCGCGAGGAACGCGACCTGGCGCCCGTCCGGCGACCAGCGCACGGTGCCCGCGACGCCCTTCACGGTGGCCAGGGTCGTCATGCGGCCGGCGCGCAACAGCTCCACGCTGGCGGTGCCGGCCCCGGGGTCGGTGACGATCGCGGCGAGCGTCGTCTGGTCCGGCGACCAGGCCAGCGATCCCACCGTGCATTGCCCGCAGCCGGATTGTTGCCACGTCGACGCGACCTTGCCCGTGGCCGTGTCGCGCACGACGACGCGCGGCCCCGTCTGCCCTTCGTCCTCCACCGCTTCGACGGCCGCGATGCGATCGCCGCCCGGCGTCATCGCGAGCATGCGGTAGGTGCGCATGCCGGCCGGGTCGGCCGAGGCGAGCCCCGCCGCAACGAGCAGCGTGAGCGCCGCCGCGCCACGGGCCAGGGTCTTGCCGTGCGTGAGAATCTCTCGGGACATCGGGACGGATTGCGTCAGGCCTTGGCGGCGCTGAGCATGCGCTCGACGTAGCGCGCGATGAGGTCGATTTCCAGGTTGACCTTGGCGCCGGCGCGCAGGTGCTTCAGCGTCGTGACGGCGATCGTGTGCGGGATCAGGTTGATCGAGAAGCGGCAGCAGGCGGTGCCCGCCCCGCCGATGTCTTCGACGCTGTTGACGGTCAGCGACACGCCGTTCACGACGACGGAGCCCTTGTAGGCCAGGTATTTGCCCAGGTCGCGGGGCGCGTCGATCACGAGTTTCCACGACTCGCCCACCTGCTCGAAGCTATTCACCTCGCCGAGGCCGTCCACGTGGCCCGAGACGAGATGGCCGCCCAGGCGCTCGGCCAGGGTCAGCGCCTTTTCCAGGTTCACTTCGCCCGGCTGGTCGAGGCCGACCGTGCGATTGAGGCTCTCGCGCGACACGTCGACGGCAAACGCCTTGTCGGTCTTTTCGACGACGGTCATGCAGGCGCCGTTGATGGCGATCGAGTCGCCCAGCGCGACGTCGGCCAGCGGCAGGCCGCCCGCATCGATGTCCAGGCGCACGCCCGCATCCGCGCCGTCCGCGAGCGGAGTGACCGATTTGATGCTGCCGACGGCAGCGACGATTCCGGTGAACATAAGTCTCTTCCTTTGTTGTGCTGTATCGGTGTTACGCGTGGCGGTTCGGGTCGTCGTCCGGGCGGAACCGCGCGAGGATGCGCAGGTCCGGGCCGACCTGGGCCACGCCGTGGAAATGCAGCGGCACCTTGTCCGCGAGGTGCGCCAGCGGCGGCAGCGCGAACATGCCCTGCCCCGGGCCGACGAGGCTGGGCGCCAGGTACACGAGCAACTCGTCCACGCATCCCTCGCGCACGAGCGACGCATTCAACTTGCCGCCGGCTTCCACGTGCAATTCGTTGATCTCGCGGCGGCCCAGCTCGCGCATCAGCGCCGGCAGGTCGACCTTGCCGGACGGATTCGGCAGCATGATGATCTCGTGCCCCATCGCCTGCAGCGCCGCCTCTTTGTCCGGACGCGGCACGGCGGCCACGATCCAGCACGGCGCGCCTTGCAGGATGCACGCGTCCGTGCCGATGTCGAGGCGGCTGTCGACGATCACGCGGCGCGGCTGCAAGGGCGTGTCGATGCCGCGCACGGTCAGTTGCGGGTTGTCGGCCTTGATCGTGCCGATGCCGGTCAGGATCGCGCTCGCGCGGGCGCGCCACGCGTGGCCGTCCGCGCGCGCCTCCGGGCTCGTGATCCACTGGCTCTCGCCGTTTTCCAATGCCGTGACGCCGTCCAGGCTGGCCGCCGTCTTGAGCCGCACCCACGGACGGCCGTGGCGCATGCGCGTGAAGAAGCCGATGTTCAATTCGTACGCCTGCCGCGCCAGCACGCCCGCGCTGACGTCGATCCCGGCCGCCTCCAGCTGCGCCATGCCGCGCCCGGCCACGAGTGGATTCGGGTCGACCATGGCCGCGACGACCCGGCCCAGCCCGGCCTGGACCAGCGCGTTCGAGCACGGCGGCGTGCGGCCGTAGTGGCTGCACGGCTCCAGCGTCACGTAGGCGGTGGCGCCGCGCACGTCGTTGCCGCGCGCCTGGGCATCGCGCAGGGCCTGGATCTCGGCGTGGGCCTGGCCGGCCGGCTGCGTGTGGCCGGCACCGATGACGACGCCGTCGCGCACGATCACGCAGCCGATGCGCGGGTTGGGCGCCGTGATGTACATGCCCTTCGCCGCCCATTCCAGGGCCAGCGCCATGCCGTCGGTATCGCTCTGTATCTGCACTCTGTTTCCGGTCTCGCTACGTTGTCTTGCTTTCCTGCATGCGGTCGTGGCGTCAGGGCGGCGCCGGCGCGCCGTCGCACCCCGCGTCGCGCGCCGGATCGCACACGCGCGCCCGGCCCAGCATATTGATTTTAATACGGCGGATGCGCCCGCCGTGGAACAGCGACACCGTTCCCCAGCGCGCGGCCGCGCTGTTGCCGTCGGCACAACTGCGTCCCGCGCCATTGTAGGCGATATAGTACGGCGGCGCTGCATTCGTGAACGCGAAGTCGACGGCGATGCCGGCCGGCAGCGGCCCGTGCTCCGCGATCAGCTCGTCCGCACCCGGCCGCCCGTCGCCGTCGCGGTCGTCGAACACGCGCCACCCCAGGCGCCAGTCGGCGCCCGGCGGGTCGAGCGGCACGAGCTTGACCTGCCGCCCGCGCGCCAGCGCCTGCGCCCGCGCGAGATCGATCGCCGCGAACAGGTCGCCCGCCGCCGCTTTCAGCTGCTCGGTCCGCACGAGGTCGCGCAGGTCGGGCGCGGCGACGGCCAGCGCGATGGCGGCCACCGCCAGCACGACGCACAGCTCCGGCAGCGTCACGCCGCGGGCCCGCCGGACCGGCGTCCAAGCGGACGTCACGGCCAACATCGCGCCCCCGAACCTTGCGCGCCCTGGCGCCCGGTGCTGTCCAGGGTCAGCGCACCGCAGTCGGGATCGCGGAAGCGCAGGTCGACCCGCGCCGTGCCGGGACGGGCGCGGACCTCGACGCATTCGGCGATGTCGCGGCCGGGACAGGCATGCGCGTCCAGCTCGTAGGCGCTGGCGGACGCGTTGGCGCCCGACCACCACGCGAAGCCGTCCGTGCCGGGCTCTTCGGCCGAGAATTCGACATAGGTGTTGTGCTGGAGGTGGTAACGCTCCTGCTTCTGCATGGCCTCGATCAGCGCCACCTCGCCCTCGACGCGCCGCGTGCGGACGATGTAGCCGGCGTAGGTCGGATACGCGAGCGCGCCGAGGATGCCGACGATGGCCACGACGATCATCAGCTCGACCAGCGTGAAGCCGGCGTCACGGGCGGACGCGGGCGTGGAGCTCTGCCCAGTTCGCGATTTCGGCCCAGCCGATGCGGCCGGCGGGCAACTGGCGTCCTTGCGGTTGCGTCGGCGAGGCGTTGCCGGTGCCGGTGCCGGTGCCGGTGCCGGCGGCGCCATCGTGTCCGTTGTCGTGTCCGTCGCTCGCGTCGCCATCGTCGTTGTCTCCTCGGTTGCCGTTGCCGTTGCCGTTGCCGTTGCCGTTGCCGTTGCCGTTACCGTCTCCGTTACCGCTTGCGTTGCCGCCGTCGTCGCCGCCTCCAGCTGCGCCGCCCGCCGCGGGCGGCGGCAAGCGGTACAGCGACTGCAGCACGACCTGCGTCGAAACGCGCGTCCCGAATCCGATGGCCGTGATGCGATAAAAACTGCCCTGCCGCGCCGTCGAACCGGACGGGGAGATCCTTTCGATCACATAGGCCGGCAGCCGCGCCGGCAGCATGCCATGGCCGACGGCCAGCGTGGCCCCCGTGAAGCGACCGTAAGGCACGAGCGCCGGATTGTCTTCGTCCGCCAGATCCAGCGTTTCCCACGCGGGCGGCGAGCGGGCGAGGCAAAGGCCGAGATCGTCGTCGCCGTGCCCGCAGCCGTCGACGAAGGCGCTTGCCCCTGCCGGGCCGAAATGCGCGGCCCGGGCCGGCGGTGACTCCGCCGTGCCGGCGATATCGTGCTCGGCATCGCGCAAGGCGGCCTCGGCCGCGGCCCGCGCCACGTCGCGGTCGCGTTCGTTGCGCGCCGCCGCCAGCAGGACGAACGCGCCGCGCGCGACGGCCACGCCGATCACCGTCGCCGCGAGCATCAGCATCAATGCGCAGACGAGGGCCAGGCCGTGTTCGGAACGGCGCGACGTCATGACGGCGGCGCCGGCAAGGCGACCGTGAACGTGAACAGCCGCCGTTCGCGCCGCCGCAGGTCGGACGTCATGCGCGCCTCGTCCAGCGAACTGCCCGGATCGTCCGCGCCGGCGGCATCCGCATAGCCGGCGCCCAGCAGGTCGTAGCGCGTGCTGCCGGGCGCCGCCCGCGTGGGTCGGCTGCCGTGCAGCAACAAGCCCACGCGCACGCCGACGACGCGCTTCCAGTGCGTCCGGTGGTTGAATTCGGCCGTGCCGAGGCCGGCCAGCGCCGCGTCGAGCGCGTCGACCGCCGCCGCGTTCAGGTAGCGGTTGGCGACGCCGTCGGGCGGATCGTCCGTGTCCACGGCGTACAGGACCTGGAAGCCGTCCACGCCACTCACGACGGCGTCCGCGCTCCAGTGGGCGGCGCCCCGGTATTTGCAGCGCAGTTCGGCCTCGCCTTCGCCGTTGCGCGCCACGTAGAAGATGCTCCAGCCCTCCTCGCCCGCGGCGGCCGGAAAGCCGGCGCAGTCGACGGCGCCGTCCGCGCCGGGAAAGCGGATGGCCAGCACGTCGCTGCCGTTCACGGCGCCGGGCAGCGGGTCGGCCATGCCCGGCGCCGTGCGGGACAAGGTGCGCGCGTCCAGCCCGGCCAGGCGTGCGGGCGCGGCATCGGAAGCCGGATCGGCCAGCGTCGCGACGTCGGCGGCGCCCGCCTGGCGCACGGCGCGGCCGATGAGGTCGGCGGCGAAGCGTCCGCCGTCGTCGACGGTGCCCGACTCGACCTGCGCCGCATACGCGCCGTTCGCCAGCACGAGCAGCCGGCCGGCCGTCAGCACGATGCCGAGACCGATGGCCAGCGCCACCATCAATTCGACCAGCGTGACGCCGGCCTGGCGACGGGAACGTCTCATGGCCCCGCTCCCGCCAGCGCCAGCATGAGCTTCGGCGCGCCCGTCGCCGTGTCGCCTTGCGCGCGCCAGCCGACCTTGACGACGAGCGGCGCGCCGGCCTCGGCATCGCAGGCCCAGGCCGGCAAGCCGGCCGCATCGGACGGGCCGGCATCGCGGCAGACGCGGATGCGCCCGCCGGGCAAGCCGGCCGCCACGTCTTGCGACACCTCGAACAGGTCGAAGCGCGCCAGTGCGTCGGCATCGCAGGTCGTGTCGGCATAGCACAGCGTGGAGGCGGCCGGTGCCCCACCGCCGGCGTCGTAATCGAGCTGGAGGTAGGGATTGGCGGCGTCCGGCAGCGCCAGCGCATGGGGGTTCGCGCGCATGCGCTCGGCCAGCGAGCTTGCGAGGCGCGTGGCGTCGGACAGGTGCGCGGCATCGCGTGCCGAACGCACGGCGAGCGCCTGCAGTCCGGCCGCGCCGCCAATGCCGAGGGCGACGACGAACAGCGCGACGAGCACCTCGACGAGCGTGAACCCGGCGCGCACACGCAACGATGGACGCGGCGGCAAGCGCATCGACGACCTCCAGCTTTGTTTGCGGAGCTGACAAGGTAACAGTCGAGCCCGGGCAAGCCGTGTGGTGGCTCAACCGTGCGGATGCAACTAAAACGGGAGAAAACGGACGCGCTTATTTACGCGGCTGGCCCACTTCGGCGATGGCTTCCTGGAACTCGGCCAGGTCTTCGAAATTCTTGTAGACGGAGGCGAAGCGGATGTACGCGATCTTGTCGAGGCGCTGGAGTTCCTGCATCACCAGTTCGCCGACATGGCCGGTGTCGACTTCGCGGCGGCCGCTGGTGAGGAGTTTTTCCTCGATCGACGCGACGGCGCGGTCGATCGCTTCGGCCGCGACGGGCCGCTTGCGCAGCGCGAGCATCAGGCTGCCGCGCAGCTTGGAGGATTCGTATTCGGTGCGGCTGCCGTTCTTCTTGACGATGAACGGCATCGACAGCTCGACCCGTTCGTAGGTGGTGAAGCGCTTGTCGCAGCGGGCGCAGCGGCGCCGGCGCCGGATGGCGTCGCCTTCCTCGGATACGCGGGTATCGAGGACCTGGGTGTCGTCATGCTGACAGAACGGACATTTCATGGGCCGGCTACTGCTGGAAAATGATGGGACGCCGCGCGGCGTCCCGTTACCGCGTTACGCTTCGTAGACCGGGTATTTGTCGGTCAGTTTCTTGACTTCCGCCTTGACGCGGTCGATGGTCGCGGCGTCGTGCGGGTTGTCCAGCACGTCGGCGATCAGGTGGCCGACCTTGACGGCGTCCTCTTCCTTGAAGCCGCGCGTCGTGAAGGCCGGGCTGCCCAGGCGGATGCCCGACGTCACGAACGGCTTCTGCGGGTCGTTCGGGATGCCGTTCTTGTTGCAGGTCATGTGTGCCTGGCCGAGGATGGCTTCCGCTTCCTTGCCGGTGAGGCCCTTCGAACGCAGGTCGACGAGCATCACGTGCGACTCGGTACGGCCCGAGACGATGCGCAGGCCGCGCGCGGTCAGGGTGTCGGCCAGCGCCTTGGCGTTCTTGACGACCTGCTGCTGGTAGGCCTTGAATTCCGGCGACAGCGCTTCCTTGAACGCGACCGCCTTGCCGGCGATGACGTGCATCAGCGGACCGCCCTGGATGCCCGGGAAGATGGCCGAGTTGATGGCCTTCTCGTGCTCGGCCTTCATCAGGATGATGCCGCCGCGCGGGCCGCGCAGCGATTTGTGCGTCGTCGACGTGACGAAGTCGGCGTGCGGCACCGGGTTCGGGTATTCGCCGGCGGCGATCAGGCCGGCGTAGTGGGCCATGTCGACCATGAAGTAGGCGCCGACTTCCTTCGCCACGCGGGCGAAGCGCTCGAAGTCGATGCGCAGGGCGAAGGCGGACGCGCCGGCGATGATCAGCTTCGGCTTGTGCTCGCGGGCCAGGCGTTCCATCTGCTCGTAGTCGATGTCTTCCTGCTCGGTCAGGCCGTAGGAGACGACATTGAACCATTTGCCCGACATGTTCAGCGCCATGCCGTGCGTGAGGTGGCCGCCTTCGGCCAGCGACATGCCCATGATCGTGTCGCCCGGCTTCAGCATGGCGAAGAACACGCCCTGGTTCGCCTGCGAGCCCGAGTTCGGCTGGACGTTCGCGGCTTCGGCGCCGAACAGCTGCTTGACGCGGTCGATCGCCAGTTGCTCGGCGATGTCGACGTATTCGCACCCGCCGTAGTAGCGCTTGCCCGGATAGCCTTCGGCGTACTTGTTGGTCAGTTGCGAGCCCTGGGCCTGCATGACGGCCGGCGACGTGTAGTTTTCGGATGCGATCAGCTCGATGTGGTCCTGCTGGCGCTTGTTTTCCTTCTGGATGGCATCCCACAGATCCGGGTCGACCTTGGCGAGCGTGTGATCTTTTGCAAACATGAAAAAACTCCAATCGATAAGAGAACCAGGCAACGGTGAGCGCTGAACGGGCGGGAGCCGGAAACACACAGGGCAGCCGCGCTACAGACGCGTACCAGTCGGTGGCTGCCCAGGCGAACGGCAATGAGAAATCTCACGTTCCCCGGTGGGAGCCCACCTTCGCCACGCACCGGCAGGCCGATCGCTCCTGATCGGACGGCAGCGCACGGTTTTCGCCAGTTACGTGAGATGTAAATGGAACTCCCGATTGTACGGGATTGTGCGGCTGACAGGCAAGGAAACCGATGACGCCCTGGCAACCCGGAGGGCGAGCGCTGTCCCGCATGGTCATTTCGGCTACAATCCTGCAGTTACCACCCTGCCAGGCAACCCAACATGATCGTTTTCATCACCGGCGCATCGGCCGGATTCGGCGCCGCCATGGCGCGCACTTTCGTCAAGAATGGACACCAGGTGGTGCTGGCGGCACGGCGCAAGGAGCGCCTCGACGCCCTGGCCCGCGAGCTGGGCGAGTCGGCCCTGCCGATCGTGATGGATGTCACCGACAAGGCGTCGATCGAGGAAGCGCTGTCGATGCTGCCGCAATCCTGGCGCCAGATCGACGTGCTGATCAACAACGCCGGCCTGGCCCTGAACACGAAGCCCGCGCACGACGTCCCGCTGGAAGACTGGGAGACGATGATCGCCACGAACGTCAAGGGCCTCGTCACGATGACGCACGCCCTGCTGCCCGCGATGGTGGAACGCGGCAGCGGCCTGGTCATCAACATCGGCTCGGTGGCCGGCCGCACGCCCTACCCGGGCGGGAACGTGTACGGCGCGACCAAGGCGTTCGTCGAACAATTCACCTTGAACCTGCGCGCCGACCTCGTCGGCACGGGCGTGCGCGCCACGAACATCGCGCCGGGCCTGTGCGGCGGCACCGAATTCTCGAACGTGCGCCTCAAGGGCGACGACGCGGCCGCCGCCAAGGTCTACGAAGGCACGCAGCCGCTGACGGCCGAGGACATTGCCGAGACCGCCTACTGGATCGCCTCGCTACCGCCGCACGTCAACATCAACCAGATCGAGATGATGCCGACCTGCCAGGGCTACGGCCCGCTGAACATCAAGCGCAACCTCACCTGAAAATTCGGGGTCAGAGCACTTTTTTCGGAAAATTCGGGGTCAGAGCACTTTTCTCGGCAAGTGCTCACAAGACATTTAACGGCACGCGTAGCGTATTTCGGTCGCGCAGCCTGCACCACAACCCTACGCGGAGTACTTTTTGTTGTGATTGAAATATTGCCGCAAAATGCGCTCTGACCCCGAATTGCTCCAACATTGTGCTCTGACCCCGAATTTTTGGCCGACGGGCGGACGAATTGTTTTCCGAATGTAACAGCGGCGCCACCCAAGATGAAAAAGTGCTACAGTTGCTGGCTTGGCATGAGCCGTTGACTCAACCACCGGGCCGTCCGCCAGTTATATCCGTGTATATGTACGCTGGCGCACATATAGCGGGGAAAAATGGCGTAAAATGTTTCCCATTTTCATTTATGGCAGCTGAAATGCCTTCAGTTTTCACCTGGACGGTTCGGGTCTATTACGAAGATACGGACGCCGGCGGCATCGTGTACTACGCCAATTACCTGAAGTTTTACGAACGCGCCCGCACTGAATGGCTGCGTTCGATCGGCATTGATCAGCAAAACCTGCGCGACCGCGAGGGCGCCATCTTCGTCGTGCGCAGCGCCAGCCTCGACTATCTTGCTTCCGCGCGCCTGGACGACGAAGTGAAACTGACCCTGAACGTGGAAAAACTCGGCCGCGCGTCCGTGCAGTTCTCCCAGCAAGCGTGGCGCGGCGACACGCTGCTCTCCAGCGCCGACGTCAAAGTCGCTTGCGTCGATGCCGCCACGATGCGTCCCCGTTCCCTACCCGACGTTGCCGCTGCTAAAATGCGTGCCGCCTGATATTTCATTTGACCCAATAGACATCTGATGAACGCAGTCCAAGACCTCTCATTCATTGAACTGATCCGCCATGCCCACGTGCTGGTGCAGTTGCTCATGGCTCTGCTGTTCGCGATCTCTCTCATGAGCTGGACGTATATCTTCCGCAAGCTGTTCGCGATCCGCGCCGCACGTCGCCAGACCGAACAGTTCGAGCGCAGCTTTTGGGCCGGCGGCAACCTGCACACGCTGCACCAGAGCGCCAGCAGCCAGCGCGACCAGAGCGGCCCGCTGGCGCGCATCTTCGAAGCGGGCATGGGCGAATTCATCAAGGGCAAGCAAGCGTCGCGCGATGCACTGGACATGGGCGCCGTGCTGGATGGCGCCCGCCGCGCGATGCGCGCCGCGTTCCACCGCGAACTGGACCAGTTGGACACGCACCTGAACTTCCTGGCCTCCGTCGGCTCCGTGTCGCCGTACATCGGCCTGCTCGGCACCGTGTGGGGCATCATGAACGCGTTCCGCGGCCTGGCGAACGTGCAGCAGGCCACGCTGGCCACGGTCGCGCCCGGCATCGCCGAAGCGCTGATCGCCACCGCCATCGGCCTGTTCGCGGCGATCCCGGCCGTGGTGGCGTACAACCGCTTCACCCACGACATCGACCGCCTCGCGATCCGCTTCGAAAGCTTCGTCGAGGAATTCTCGAACATCCTGCAGCGCCAGTCGCGCTGATCGTCGTCACGAGGAATCGACATGGCCTTCAACAGCAGCCTGCGGGGCAGCCGCCGCAAGCTCAAGTCCGAGATCAACGTCGTGCCGTACATCGACGTGATGCTGGTGCTGCTCATCATCTTCATGGCGGTACCGCCGACGCAGAACCCGAGCGAGATCAAGCTGCCCAGCGCCGAGCGGTCCACGCAGCCGCCGGACGACTACATCCAGATCGCGATCAAGGCGAACGCCCAGCTGCAGATCGGCATCACCGGCAAGAACCCGCAACCGCTGGAAAACGTGGACAGCCGCTCCACGCTCGTCACGCGCCTGCGCGACATCCACACCGAGCATCCGGATTATCCGGTCTTGATCGCCGGCGACCGCGACAGCAAATACGACGACGTGATCCAGCTGATTTCGGAAGCCAAGAAGATGGGCATCACCCGCGTCGGACTGGCCACGAAGTGAAGACGAACTGATGTCAGCAACGAAGCAGAACAGCATCGGCAACGGCGCGCCCTACCGCGTGCCGCCTGAACCGAACCGCTGGCCGGCCATCGGCCTGGCGGTGGGCGTGCACGCGCTGTTGCTGGCATTCCTGTGGATCGGCATCAGCTGGCAGAACAACGCGCCCGTCGCCATCGAGGCGGAAATCTGGGACGTGACGACGCAGACGGCCGCCCCGCCGCCGCCCCCACCCGCTCCGGAGCCGGAACCGGAAACGCCGCCGCCGCAACCGACGCCGAAAGTCGCTCCGCCGCCGCCGGCGGTCGAACAACCGCAGCCGAAACAGCCGGACATCGCGCTCGAGCGTCAAAAGAAGCGCAAGGAAGAATTGAAACGCAAGCTCGCCGAAGAAGAGCAACAACGCAAAGTCGAGGAAGAAAAGCGCGCGGAAGAACAGAAAGCGAAGGCGCTGGCCGAGAAAAAGGCCAAGGCCGAAGCCGAGAAAAAAGAAGCCGAGAAAAAGAAAAAAGAAGAAGCGGAAAAGAAAAAGAAAGAGGAAGCCGAGAAGAAGAAAAAGGCCGCCGCCGAACAGAAGAAACTGGAGGCCGCGCGCGCCGAAGAAATGCGTCGCATCACGGGCGCGGCCGGCAGTCCGACCAGTACCGGCACGGCCGAGAAATCGACGGCGCCGCGTATGGACAAGGGCTATTCCGCGGCCATCACGGCCAAGGTGAAAGGCAATACGTCCTACCCGGGCAGCCTGGACGAACCGGGCAATCCGACGGCGACGTTCCGCGTCGAACAACTGCCGACCGGCGAAATCATTTCGGTCAAGAAGATCAAGAGCAGTGGTGTGCCGGCTTTCGACGACGCCGTCGAAAAGGGCATAACCAAATCGTCACCACTGCCGAAGAAGAAAGATGGTACGGTAGAGCGTTCACTCGTGATCGAATTCCATATGAAGGATCTGCAATGATCGCGTTCCGACTCTAACCATTGCTGAGAGAAACATGAAGAAACTACATACCCTGCTGTTTTCGGCCACCCTGTTGATGGGTACGGCCGCACATGCCCAGCTGAAAGTCGAAATCGCCGGCGTGGGCAGCAACCAGATCCCGGTCGCGGTCGCGGCGTTTGCCGATGAATCGGTGGCGCCCGAACAAATCTCGGCGATCATCCGCGCCGACCTCGAGCGCAGCGGCGTGTTCAGGGTCATCGACGCGCACCAGCCCATTTCCGAGACCGCCAACATCGACCTGGCCGCGTTCAAGGCCAGCGGTGCCGACGCGCTCGTCGTGGGCTCGGTGCAGCGTCTCGCGGACGGCCGCCTGGCAGTGCGCTATAAACTGCTCGACACCGTCAAGCAGTCGCAGTTGTCGCAGCTGTCGGATGCCGTGACCGCGCGCAACACGCGCCTGGAAGCCCACCGCATCGCCGACGACATCTACGAAAAGCTGACGGGCGTGCGCGGCATCTTCTCGACCCGCATCACGTACGTGAAGCAGGACCCGGCCGCGCACGATTACAAGCTCGTCGTGGCCGATGCGGACGGCGAAGGCGAACAGGTCGCCGCGCACGGCCGCGAGCCGATCATCTCGCCGGCGTGGTCGCCGGACGGCACCAAGGTGGCCTACGTGTCGTTCGAACTGCGCAAGCCCGTGATCTACGTGCAGAACCTGGTGACGGGCCAGCGCACGGTGGTCGCGAACTTCAAGGGCAACAACTCGGCCCCTTCCTGGTCGCCCGACGGCACGAAGCTGGCGGTCGGCCTGACCAAGGACACGAACAACTACCAGGTGTACATCGTGAACGCGGACGGCAGTGGCGTGCGCCGCCTGACGACCACGAACAGCATCAATACGGAACCGCGCTTCTCGGCGGACGGCCAGACCATTTATTTCACCAGCGACCGCAGCGGCGGTCCGCAAATCTACAAGATGAGCGTGAACGGCGGGCAGGCAACCCGCGTCACGTTCAACGGCAACTACAATATCAGCCCTCGTATCTCCCCGGACGGCAAGACGCTGGCGTGGATTTCGCAACGCGAAGGGGGTTTTTCTCTGTATGCGATGGATCTGGCCACCGGCCAGGAGCAGCGCTTGGCCGATGGGGCCACCGAACCGAGTTTTTCGCCGAACGGCAAATACATCATGTATGCGACCAGGACTGGCGGCCGTACCGCGCTGGCCGTGGTGTCGGTCGATGGGCGCGTCAGGCAACGCCTGAGCACCCAAGCGGGAAACATTCGGGAGCCCAGCTGGGGCCCGTTTATGAAGTAAAATTTTTTGACCAGGAGAAAAACCATGCGTAATGCAAAAAGTGTAGCGTTCATCGTGGCTGCCGCGGCCCTGCTGTCGGCATGCTCGTCGACCAAGCTGCAGGAAGCCCCGAAAGTTGAAGAAAAGCCGGTCGCCCAGGCAGCCCCGCCGGCCGATACGTCGCGCGAGATCAAGCCGGTCGAAACCGGCGCCGTCGATCCGCTGAACGACCCGAAAGGCGTTCTGGCGAACCGTAGCGTCTACTTCGACTTCGACAGCTACGTCGTCCGCGACGACGGCAAGCCGGTCGTCGAAAACCACTCGGCCTACCTGACCAAGCACCAGGACCGCAAAGTCCTGATCCAAGGTAACACCGACGAGCGCGGCGGCACCGAGTACAACCTGGCCCTGGGCCAGAAGCGTGCCGAAGCCGTCCGCAAGGCGATGTCGGCACTGGGCGTGTCGGACAGCCAGATGGAAGCCGTTTCGCTGGGCAAGGAAAAGCCGAAGGCCGCCGGCCACGACGAGGCTGCCTGGGCTGAGAACCGCCGCGCCGACATCGTCTATCAATAATCGGACGCTGTCGCGGCTGTCCAGCACAGTACGTTGACAGCGGGGCGGGATGCGGTGCAGACTGCATCCCGCCCCGTTTCCATTTGGATTCCCAAGTTCCCACAGGTTTAGAAAGAGTCAAAGATGATGATCAAATTGTCCCAGTGCCGCCTCGCGGCCGTCGTGCTTGCCCTGACTGCCTGGCTGCCGCTGCAGGCGCACGCCGGCCTGCTCGACGACGATGAAGCCCGCAGAGCGATCCTGGACCTGCGCGCCAAGGTCGACGCGCTGACGCACGACGTCAATGCCCGCCTCGACAACAAGGCCGACAAAGCGATCAGCGTCGACATGGTGAACCAGCACGAACAGACCATGCAGGAAATCGCGCGCCTGCGCGGCCAGATCGAGGTCCTCGCCAACGAGGTCGCGAACGCCCAGAAGAACCAGAAGGACCTGTACGCCGACCTCGATACCCGCCTCAAGAAGCTCGAGCCGCACCAGGAAACCATCGACGGCCAGACCGCGGAAGTCATGCCGTCCGAAAAGAAAACCTATGATGCCGCGATGGACCAGTTCAAGTCGGGCGACTACAAGGCCGCCGCCGACGCGCTGCAGGAATTCGTGCGCCGCTTCCCCGACTCGGCCTATGCCGCCAACGCCCAGTACTGGCTCGGCAACGCCTACTATGCCCAGCGCGACTACAAGAACGCGATCGCCGCCCAGGAAGCCGTCGTCGACAATTACGGCACGAGCGCCAAGGCGCCGGACGCCATGCTCAACATCGCGTCCAGCTACACCGAACTCAAGGACAAGAAGAACGCCAAGAAGGCCCTGCAGAAGCTCGTGTCGAAGTTCCCGGACTCCTCGGCGGCGCAAGCGGCCAAGGACAGGCTGGCGGCAATGAGGTAAGCCACCGCGGTAAACCGCTGAGGCGGGCCGTTTGACACGACCGCCGTTCCCCCCTATAATCTTGCTTCTTTCGGGTCGTTAGCTCAGTTGGTAGAGCAGCGGACTTTTAATCCGTTGGTCGCTGGTTCGAGCCCAGCACGGCCTACCAGAATTCAGCAGCAGCAAAGCAAGGCGTTACGAGTGATCGTGACGCCTTTTTTGTTTTGCGGCCCCGCTTCTCTTCCTGCTGCGCAGCGGATCATCTAACGCTTGCCGATAGCCGTGACCGCCACACGACACCGCTGAGCTTCGTCAGCACCTCGCCACGAAGCAACATTTCCATGCGTCACCCTTGACGGTCAGCAAAATTCAGCTCGCCCCGATTTCATATGATTTTCTTGTCGGCAAGCACTTTTGACTGTCTCACCCAAGGGGAACCCATGATGAAACGTATCGCAAGGACGTCGAAACAACACGGTCAAGGGATGACCGAATACATCATCATCGTCGCGCTCATTGCGGTTGCCGCCATCGCGGTTTACCAATTGTTCGGAGCGACCGTGCGCAATCAGACCGCCGGGGTCGCGATGGAGGTCGCCGGTGCGAATGGACAACCAGCTATCGACAAAGCCAAGGCCGCCGCTACGAAAGCGGCCAGCGTAGCCTCGGATGCGGAGAAAAATTCATTGTCCACCTACGGCAACCAGGCCGAGGCCGGAAAGCAATGAGGGAAATAAGGGCCTGTACCGCCCGCCGCCAGCCGGGTGCAAGATCTCGTACGGGCCTGCCTCGTCAGCGGGGACAGGCTTTGATATTCGGGCTGTTTGCGCTGGCGGGAGGTCTGATCGCTCTGTTCTTTCTTTTCAATACCGGCCAGCTCACGGCGGAGAAGACCAAACTCGTCAACACTGCGGACGCCGTGGCGTATAGCGCCGGCGTCATGCATGCGCGCGCGCTGAACTTCGCCGCCTATACCAATCGCGCACTGATCGCCAACGAAGTCTTGATTGCGCAGGCAGTCAGCATGACCTCGTGGACGCGCTACGTGTCGACCCATGCCCAAAACGCACCGACGCTGATGTGGTGCCGCTCGCAGTATTCCAGGCCTGTTGCACTTGCTCTGGTTACCTATATCCCAGTCTGTTACCTCTTGAGTAGCCCTTACGGCGCCGCGACAGCCCAAGTGCTAAACCAGGCCGTCGGCCCGGCTTCTCAAGCGACCGTTGTCGCCGCCGAGCTGGCAAAGCAAGCGCTGCAAGCGGCACAAGCGAACATGGCTGCGACCCTGGTGCCGGCGCGCGCAGCATTAATGCGGGAAGTGGCCGACGCCAACTACGTCGACGATGGTTCGGTACATGTCGATTCGATTCCCCTCACCGATAATTTCACGCTGTTTCAAGGCGCGCCTTTCATCAAGCGCTATTCGGGCAAGGACAGGGGCCGCTTCAAGCAGACGACGCTCGCGGCCGCCAATCTCGATCCGTTCATCCAACAACGCGTGTGGACGTCGTCCAATTTTTTCCCCTGCATACTCGGCAATAAAGCGGAGTTTCGCCGCCGCGGCGGGACAGAATTGATCGGTTTCGACGAGTGGCGCGCAATGGACACGGCATCGCTGCACGAATGGCAATGGAATATTCATCTGTTCGGCACCAGCTGCGATGAAAACGAGACGCCGCTAGGTTATGGAGCGCAAGATGCCGGCCATGCCAGAAGCGGCGGCGACAACGGGTTTGGCGGTTCAACTTCCGACAACAGCGCGGCGAGCAGCTATGCCAGCAGCAGCACGTGGCAATACAGCGGACTGCCGGGATTTTTCGATCTCTCCGACGCCGCGCTCAAGACGCCGCAAGATTCGCAGCCCGTGCTCCGGTTCTCGATCCGGCTGACGCGAGCGAAAGCCGACGCAAGGACTTCCGAAGGCAGTTCCAACGTGAAGCCGTCGGGCGGGCTCGCCCGGTTCGACAGCAATCTCGCCTCGAACGTGTTGGCGGCGGTGTCCACATCGGAAGTTTTTTTCAGGCGGCCTGATCCACGACACGACGGCCGTACCGAGCTGGCAAGCCTGTTCAATCCGTATTGGCAGGTGCATCTCGTCGCGACGTCGAGCGCCGATATTGCACAGGCGATCGCGCGCGGAGGCGCACCATGACGACACAGCGCGGCAATGCCGCACTCACGAGCCTTCGTCTGCAGGCAAGGACTGCGATCGCGCTGATGGCAATCGCTCGTTTGGCCTTTACGCCCGCCCATGCGACGACGGAGGGCGAAAACGCCCTGGCCAACTCGCCGCCGCCTCACGAACGGCTCGGCGCGGGACGCGACTCGGTGAAGGTACACTGGGTGCGGCTCCGGGGCTACTTCGAGGGCGCCAACGGCCACGCCGCCATGCTGGACGATCTGAAGGCACAAGTGCAAAGCTGCGTGCGCGCGGCCCGGCTCGCCGGCCGCCAGGCTCGTCCGCCTCTGGCCTGGCCGGACTACGTCAACAGCACCCAGCGCGACGCGTATGACTCGGCGAATCGCAGCATTTCATACAGCACGACCCTCCTATACACGGTTAACCCATCCGACTGCAGCCTGCTCGAGAACCGCAGGACCATGGCGACGCTCGCTTCCACCAAGGGGATTTGCGAGATCGACCTGGGCGGCAAGAGGGCCCACGGATTTTGCGATGCGCGCGCCCATGCGGATGCGCCGCCGTTGACTCGAACCGGTCCCCCGGCACCGGGCGGCCGCACATCCGTGGCTCCGGCGCCAACCCGTGCGGCGAGGGAGGCGCTGGAGAATGCCATGATGCTGGCGCCGGCCAAGAGCGGCGAACACAAGACTATCCTCGGGATCGAATGCGACATTTGGAAAACGCCGTTCGATCCAAACGGCACCGCTTGTCTTTCGCGCGGCGGCTCGTTCGTGGCCGCGCACGCGACGTCCGGATTGACCGGTTCGAGCATGGAGCTCGAAATCACATCGACGCTCGGTGCGAACTTGCACGCCGTCAAAGCGGAACTGGATGCAAAGGTCAATGCAAACGTGTTCGCGCCCTACCTGGCCGATGGGTTCGCGGTTACCAACCTCGGGGGACGCAAATGAGCAAACGCATCGGCTGCCGGTCACACGTCCACGGTCAGGCCCTGACCGAATTCCTCGTGGTAGCACTCGTACTGGTGCCGCTGTACCTGCTCATGCCGCTGATCGCCAAATACCAAGACATCGCCTACCAAACACTGATGGCCAGTCGCTACGTCGCGTTCGATGCGGCCGTGAACAACGAATTGCAGAACACGTGGAAAAACCCGGCGCAACTTGCCGGCGAAGTACGCCGCCGCTTCTTCAGCACGCCCGACGCTCCGATCAAGAGCAACGACACTGCCGGTAACTTTCGCGCCCACCGGAATGCCTTTTGGAACGGCCCGAAAAACGAGCCATTGATCGCGGACTTCGACACCGATGTCGCGGTCGGCTTCGGCCAGAACCGTAGCTCGGCCCAGGCCGGCAGCCTCATGGCAGCAAGCGACGGGGATCCATTCAATCGCGCAGGGAACACGGAGGTCGAGACGCACATCGCCGACCAGCTCGGCCTGAAGCCGGCCGGCGTCTTTACCGGCAGTGTCGCCGTTAAGCTCGCCAACTTGTCGACCGACGTCCCAGCGTATCGACCGTTCGACAACATCAATCTGTCTGTCACGCGGCGGACGAGTGTCTCGATCGATGGTTGGGCTGCCGCCGATTCGGAACAAGTGGTCAAACGCATCGATAGCAAGTTACTTGTCCCCGGCACATTACTCCGGCCGGTAAGACCGCTGGCCGCTGCGCTCGTCGGCATCGCAGAAGTAGGCCAGGTACAAGCACCACGCCTCGGCGAGCTCGAATTCTGGAGTGATGTCGTTCCACCCGATCGACTCAAATAGCCGACACGTCTTTCACGCCGCTGCACTTGCCGGAGGATTCGATGATGGCATGTACATTGTACGTAGCAGCAAACTCTAAAAAGAATTCTCTTTTCAGGCAATGGATTGTCATCCTGGGCACGCTGGCAGTGCTCGAATCCGCATCGGCCCGCGACGAAGCTTCCTGGCCGCGGATTCCCCTTCCCAAACAAGTTGACGTATTCGAGGTCGGACGCGAGATCGTCGTCAACGGGACGCCAATCCGGATGATCGGCTTTGTCTCGCGTGCCACGCCGTCCGAGCTGGCGGCAACCATGCGCCAACTCCTGGGAGCGCCGCTGATGGAAGACCTCCGCGGCACGACACTCGTGCTCGGCCGTGGCGAAGGACCGTTTTACATCACGGTACAGCTCGCTCCGCTCGGTTCCGGCACCCGCGCACTCGTCGCGGTGACAAAGCCCGCCGTGAGCGACCAGGGGCCGCCGGATGCCGACGCGGACCGGCACTTGTTGTCGGCCCTGCCGCCCGGTTCCACGCTGATCAGCCACACCTCGTCCTTCGACGCGCCGGCCCGTGCCGACCAGGCGGTGGTCATGAACTCGCACAGCGCCGACATCAACACCGAGTACGTCAAGCGCATGCTGCGTGCCGATGGATACACGCTGGAACGGGAAGCGCGCCCCGCCCAGGCTTCACGCTCGCAGGCACGCGTGCCGTCCGGCGCCAGGACCATGTTTTTCAAGCGTGCGGGTTCGGAAGCGATCGCGGTCATCGCGCGCGACGGCAGCGGCGACAGCGTCATCGTGCTCAATCGCTTGAATTTCGCGGAGCACGGCAAATGAAGCGCATCGGCAAAGCGTATTCGCAGGGTCAGGCGAGCATGGAATACGTGGTAGTCTGCGCCGCACTCGCCATTGCGCTCGGCATCGCGATGCGCAACCAGGACAGCGCCTTGTGGCAACTGGCCGAGGCATTCCGGACCGCCTTTCACAAATTCAGCTACGCCCTATCCCTTCCAGGCTGACCATGAAAATCAACATCCAATCGCTGCGCAACATCAACAAGACGTGGTTATCGCTCGGCGTTGCTCTTGCCATCGGATTACTGACCGCGCTGGGCGCGCGCATTTTCCTGAGCCGGCAGGTCGAGGCCATCGAAGCACGCGCCAAGCATGACACGGCCGACATCGTCGTCGCCAAGACGGATATCGTCGCGGGCAGCAAACTCGGTCAGGAGAATCTGGCAGTGCGCAAGGTTCCAGTCGATTTCGCGCAGTCGGGGGCCGTGCGCCCCGAAGACTTCGCCCGGATCGACGGCAAGGCGATCGCCTACGACGTCAAGGGCGGCGAAATGATCATGTGGAGTCAAATGGAAAGCCAGCGCGCGCCGACGTTCTCGGCGCGGTTGGCCCCCGGCCAGCGCGCTATCACGGTCGTCGTCGACGAAATCAATTCCATTTCCGGAATGCTCGAGCCGGGAGACCTGATCGACCTGATGTTCTCCGTCGACCAGAATGGGCAGAAGCTGGTGCTGCCTCTGCTGCAAAGCGTCCAGGTCATGGCGACCGGTCAGCGCGTGATCGACGACCTCAAGAGCGGCGAGAAAACCGAATTCGCGACGGTCACCCTGAATACCACGCCCGAGCAAGCCAAGGACATCATCATCGCGCGCGAAACCGGCAAGTTGACCGCGCTCCTGCGCAATCCGAACGACAAAGAACCGATTGGCAAAAAGGGCCTCGACCTGGCCTCGCTGTTCGGAAGACGGCGTGTTGCGGCTCAACACATACAACAAGCGGTGCCTGTGCTGTACGGAGGTAACGGCGCGAAATTCTCTCCCGATGCCCTGCGCCTCGATCGCCCCCGAGTGCCGCCGTCCGCCCCGGTCGCCGTGCCGTCCGAGATTGCCGCCGGGTCATCGGGCACGGTTGCTGCGATCCAGATGCCGCGTCCATAACACGCAACGAGGATGCCCCCGCCCCCGATAGCTGTCTTTGATGAAAGCGACGAGCCATGAAGAACCGTGTTCAGTCAGTGCGAAGCGGACCTGCAAGCGCTTCGGTGCGGCCTGTCAGCAAAATACCTTCGGATTTTCGCGCCCACCGGACGCTCCTGGCTGCCGTATGTTTGAGTCTTCTCGCGGCGAATCCGGTGGCGGCCCAGTCCTCGGAGGCGACGGTCTCGCGCCCTGACCCGGCTCGCCCCCCCGAAACCGCACCGGACATGCAGGAACGAACCGACTCGCAATCCATCATGGTCGATGCCGCCGCGCCGGCTCGGGAAATCGATATGTTCGTCGGTGAATCCCGCGTATTCGAGGCGCCCGGGGTGGCGCGCATCGCCGTCGGCAGCGGCCAGGTCATCACGGCCAACGCGCTGGACGGAAAAGACGTCATCGTCTTCGCGAACGGCGCCGGGACCACGATGCTGTACGTCTGGACCAACGACGGGCGCTACCAACGCGTCAAGGTCACCGTAATGGCCAACGACGTGGCCCGCTATGCCCGCGAAGTAGCAAGCTTCCTGTCGACGATTCCCAAGACGAAGGCCACCGTGGTCGGCGACAAAGTCATCGTCGAGGGCGACGACTTGAGCGACGCGGACCGCGACAAGGTCGCCGAACTGGCCAAGCGCTACCCGCAAATCGTCAACTTCACCGGCCAGATCGGATGGGAGCAGACCGTCCTGATGGACGTGAAGGTCGTCGAATTCCCGCGCAGCCGGTTGCGCGAACTGGGGCTCAAATGGGGTGCGGCGGGCGGTGCCGCGGTCGGCGGCATCTGGCGCCCGGTGGCCCGTGGCGATACCGGCGGGCTTTCCATCTCGCCCCCTGCCGGCGATGCAGGAGCGCTGCCCGTCACCTCCACCAGCGCCAGCGGCCTGGTCTATCCATCCAGCCCGATCGTTACGAGTGCCATGAACCTCGGCTTGAACGCGCAATTGCAGGCGCTGGAACAGAATGGGACCGCCACGATCCTGGCGGAACCACAACTGTCGGCTCGCAGCGGCTACAAGGCGACCTTCCATGCCGGCGGCGAAATCCCGTATTCGGTCGCCAGCGTCAACGGCGTGACCGTGCAATTCAAACCCTACGGCATCCGGCTCGATATCGAACCACGGGTCTCTCGCAGCGGCGCCATACGCGCCGTCATCGATTCGGAAGTCAGTTCGATCGACAACTCGGTTTCCACCACAAATGGTCCCGCATTGCTCACACGGCGCACCAGGACCGAATTCAATGTGAAGCCGGGGGAAACCATCGTCCTGGCGGGCCTGCTGCAACGGACCAACAGCACCGACACCGAAGGCATCCCATTCCTCGGCAACATTCCCATTCTCGGCGCCTTGTTCCGCTCCAAGCGCTTTCAAAACAAGGAAACCGAGCTGGTCGTGCTGGTCACCCCGCATCTGGTCGACAGCAGCACGCCGGCCATGAAAGACCGGATCGAGCGCGTCCACGAGCGGCTCGAGCGGGACCTCGGCGAGGCGCCCTACCTCAGCGATCCGCTGCAGCCTGGGCGCACCACGGGGCAAGCCAATTAACCGCACACTGCCATGTTCAAATTAGAAATCATCCATTCCGACGGCAGCGTCAAGCCACTCGAGGTCCCGGACGAGTGTGTCGCGGGCAGCAGTCCGAACAATGACGTGAGGCTTGACAGTTGGCGCGTCAGCAAACAGCACGCACGCTTCATGAACACGCCTTCGGGCGTCCTGATCGAAGACATGGGCAGCTACTTGGGCCTGACCGTCAACGGCATGCGGGTGACGGGACAGCACGGTCCCCTGACGCCATCCGACGTGATATCGATCGGCCCCTTCAAGCTGCGCGTGGCCGAGATGCCCTCTCCTTTGCCTCAGGCCCAGATGGGCGGGGCGAACCGGCGTACCCGCGGCCCGGATCGACGCACCGCCGACGCGGGACGATCGAGCACCGGCGTGGAACGGCGTGGTGCCATCGGAGATCGACGTACCACTGCAGCCCCAGCGATGTCGCCGGACGCTGCGCACGGAGACAAAACATCCGAGGCCATGCAGCGGGAAGGACAACGGCCCGCGCCAGTTCGAAACGAGCCCGCGATCCGTCGCTCTATCCCCGCATCGCGTCCTGAACTGGCCCGCGTCGCAGCTCCACTCTCCAAACAAAAACAGCTCGAGTTCGAATGGCGCGGGCGGCTCCATGCCGCGTTACTGGAACGAATGGACTTGCGCCGCCACGACGTGTCGAAGATGAGCGACGCCCAATTGCGCGAAGAAACCAACAACTTCATTCTCGAGATCATGGCGGAGATGCAAGCCGCCATTCCGCCCGAACTCGATCGCGATCTGCTTGCCCGACAGGTACTGGACGAAGCGGTTGGCCTGGGGCCGCTCGAAGAGCTGCTTCAGGACAGCAGCGTCACCGAGATCATGGTCAACCAGCATGACAAGATCTTTATCGAGCGCCAGGGCCGGCTCGAACGGCATCCGTTGACCTTTACCAGCGAACGTGCGGTACTCGGCGTGATCGAACGGATTGTCGCGCCGCTCGGGCGCCGCATCGATGAATCGTCACCGATGGTCGACGCCCGCCTCAAGGACGGCTCACGGGTGAACGCGATCATTCCACCACTGGCGCTGAAAGGCCCGGCGCTCACGATCCGTAAATTCGCCAAACGCAAGATGACCGCCCAGGACCTCGTTGCGTTCGGCTCCATGAGCGCGGAGATGGCGGAATTCCTCGAGGTCTGCGTCGCCGGGCGCAGGAACATCGTGGTCTCGGGAGGGACCGGTTCGGGCAAGACTACGCTGCTGAACATCCTGTCGAACTTCATCCCGCCCGACGAACGCATCATCACGGTGGAAGACGCCGCCGAGCTACAGCTTCATCACGATCACTGGATCAGCCTCGAATCGCGCCCGGCCAATGGCGAAGGCAAAGGAGCGATACCGATCCGTGAACTGGTCAGGAACACCCTGCGCATGCGTCCAGACCGCATCGTCGTCGGAGAATGCCGCGGCGGCGAGGCGCTGGACATGCTGCAGGCAATGAACACGGGCCATGACGGATCCCTCACCACCTTGCACGCCAACAGCCCGCGCGATGCGTTGGCGCGCCTGGAAACGATGGTACTCATGGCAGGGATGGATTTGCCGCTGACAGCCATCCGCGAGCAAGTGGCTTCCGCCATCCACCTGATCGTGCAGCAGACCCGCTTTGCCTGCGGGACGCGCATGGTCACCAGCGTCACCGAAGTCACAGGAATCGAAAGCGGCAAGCTTCAATTGCAGGAATTGTTCCGGTTCGTGAACATGGGATATGGCAATGGCGGGGGCGCGTCCAAGATTCGCGGCCACTTCTCCGGCTGCGACATGGCACCCACGTTCTATGAATCGCTGCGCGCATCCGGCAAGACGCTCGACATGGATATCTTCAAATCGGTTTCGGCCGATGAGTTCTTGGACGAGGGATCGGAGGACATGGACGAGGCGGTCTTCGCAGACGGCGGATTCTTGCGCGAGGCCACCGAATGACTACCCAAGCCATCCTCATTGGACTGACCGTCGTGGCTGCTATCGCTGCAACTCTATTCGCTTGGTTCGTCATCGACATCGGCATCACCACGATGGCACGCTATCGGGCTCAGTTCACCGAACGCACACACTTTCAGGCGCGCGAGTTCTTCCTGTTCGTCGACCCGGGCAGGGTCTTCGCGACACACGTAACATTGGTTGTACTGGGTTGCATCGTCACTGCCCTCGTCACCCGCAGTTTCGTACTGGGCATCGGCGTCGGCGCGGCGCTGGGGTTCCTGCCGCGGTTCATCTATGCGCGATTACGCCAGCGCCGCCTGCGCCGGTTCGAGGAACAACTGCCGGACGCGCTGACGACGCTGTCCGGCGCCCTTCGTGCCGGACTGAGCCTGCGATCCGCGATCGGCCAACTCGTGATCGAGGCGCCAGCACCGTTGGGACAGGAATTCACGCTCCTGCTGCGCGAGCAGCGACTCGGCGCCACGCTGGAGCAAAGCCTGAACGGACTGGCGCGGCGCATCCCTACGCCCACCACCGTCCTCACCGTGTCGGCGATGCGCATCGCTTCGGAAACCGGCGGCGGCCTCGCCGAAATGCTCGAGCGCACGGCCCACACGGTGCGCAGCCGGCTGCAGATCGAAGGCAAGATCCGCGCGCTGACGGCACAGGGCAAGCTGCAAGCCTGGATCGTCGGCCTGTTGCCGGTCGCCCTGATGCTAGTGCTCGACCAGATGCAACCGGCAACGATGAGCGTCTTGTGGAACACCCCGATGGGTTGGGGCGCGCTGGCCGGCATCGGCGTGCTCGAAGCGCTTGGAATCTTCGTCATACGGCGAATCGTCGCAATTGACGTCTGACGAGCGGAGGTCCATATGCCCCAGTCGACCACGACACTTTTCGTCACGCTGCTGGCCCTGATGTGCGGCACGGCGACAGCCCTCGTCGCCATGCAGGTCGCCCACGCCATCGGCACGATTCCGCAGGAGGATCGCCGATTCAAGGACGTCCCTCCGCTCGGGTTCCGACTGATCTGGTGGCCCATCCAATGGTTCAGCTATCCGCTGGCGCGGATCGTGTCGCAAGCACCCACCTCGCCGCTGGCGATCCGCTTGCGCAAGGCGGGACTCGAATACTGCATCAACCCGCAGCAGTTCGTGGCCGCGCGCCTGCTGTACACACTGGTAATTTCGGCGGGAGCGGCATGCGTGCTCGAACTGCTGGGGCGAGGACCCGGCGGAGACTTCCGCGCATCGACCTACTGGCAGGCAGCCGGCGCCGGCGCCCTGTTCGGCTGGGCCTACTGCGGCATCTGGCTGAAGGACCGCATCGCATTTCGCAAGCGCCAGCTGCAAAAGTCGCTGCCGTTCGTACTCGACCTGATCACGCTGTGCGTGGAAGCGGGCCTGAACCTGCAAGGCGCGTTCAACCAGGCGGTCGACAAAGGCCCGCACGGTGTCCTGCGCGACGAAATACAGCGGGTGCTGCGCGACGTCCGCAACGGCAAGGCGCGCTCGGAGGCACTGCGCAGCATGAGCGAGCGCCTCCAGGAACCGAGCGTGATGAACTTCGTCACCGCCATGATCCAGGCTGAACGGATCGGCATGAACCTGGGACCTGCCTTGCGTGCCCAGGCCGACCAGCGTCGATCGGAACGCTTCCTGCGCGCCGAAAAGCTTGCAATGGAAGCACCGGTCAAACTGCTGTTTCCGCTAATCGCCTTCATCTTCCCATGCACCTTCGTCGTACTGTTTTTCCCGATCGCCGTTCAATTCATGAATTCGGGACTCTAGGGAAGCATGGCCAGTCCACGAATCATCGTTTGCATTCTGCACACAACGACAGGTAAGCACGCGCTCACGCTACGCATGGCCAGCACCTTCCTCGCGCGATTTCGGGGACTCATGCTGAGCGCGCCGCTGGGCCCCGCGGAAGGCATGCTGATCACACGTTGCACGAGCGTGCACAGCGCTTTCATGCGCTACCCGATCGACGTGGTCTATCTCGACCGCGACGGCGTGGTCGTCCGCTGCGTGGCGCACTTGAAGCCTTGGCGCGCCAGTTGGGGCATCGCCGGCACGGCACACGTGCTCGAGTTGGCGGCCGGCTCGGTCGCGGCATTCGGCATCGCACCGGGTGCCCGTCTCGACTTCCCCTGCGAAGATCGCCCGCTATCCGCGCGCCTGCCGCGCAGTGCGCGCCAGCGCGGTTCGGCCATGATCGAGTTTGCGGTCGTCGGTCCGCTGATCGCCATGCTCGGCCTTGGACTGCTGCAATATGGAATGCTGTTCTTTGCAAAGAACCAGATCAACTATGCCACCTTCATGGCCGGACGTGCGGGCAGTGTCGGGCACGCGGACCTCGGCGCCGTGCGACAGGCGTACGTCCGGGCGCTCGCCCCCATGTATGGCGGCGGCACGAGCCTGGCCGAGGTGGCCGAGGCAACCGCGAAGGCCACTGCCGACGTCGCCGACAACCTGCGCATCGAGCTGCTGAATCCGACCAAGGAGAGTTTCAACGACTGGAACGATCCCGCGTTGCAGACATTGCTGAAGACCGGCGGACGACGGGTCATACCCAATAGCGCCCTGGCTGCGAAAGGCGTGCAGGTAAAAGCGGCGTCCGGGCAATCGCTGCAGGACGCCAACCTTCTCAAGATCAAGATCACGCACGGCTACCTGCCCAAGGTGCCGTTCGTGTCCAAGTTCTATATCGCTTACCTCAAGTCGCTCGATCCGCAAACGGACGCCTTTTATAGCAAGCTGGTCGATGCGGGGCGCATTCCGGTCGTCACCCACGTCACCATCGAGATGCAATCCGATGCGATCGAGTCCGACGCGACCGTATCGACACCTGGTCCAGGCAACGGCGGCAAGCCTGCCAATCCTGGCGATCCGCCCGCGAGCAACAGTCAGCCGCCTGACTGCACGAACCTCGGTTGCGACGCGCCCGCCCCAGCGCCGGAACCGGCCTGCAATCCGTTCACCGACCCGAACCATTGCCAGTCGGCGCCTGGATGTGTCCCGAACTCACAGATGTGCTGCATGCCGCAATGAGGTCAATCATGAACGACTCGATCTTTCCCTTGACCGATGTGACGCGCCGGCCACTTTTCGGGCGCAAACCACGGGTGATCAATCTTCTTTGGGCCGCGGTGACGATGCTCGCATGGCTGTTGGTCACTGCGCCCGCAAACGCACAATGCAACATCCCGGCGCCCGGCGGAAACCCCAATGGCAACGGCTGTCCCGGCGTCGCCAGCGTTCCCCCTGGCGGCGCCAATGCCGGCGCAGGCAACCCGATCAATGTCATGACGGGCAACAAATATCAACGTGAGGATGATCTGCCCGCCCTGCCCGGCGTGCTGGGTCTTGAAATCGTCCGCCATTACAACAGCGCGTACAGCGCCCCCGGCCATCCGAACGGCGTGTTGGGACGCGGATGGCGCCTGTCGTACGAGACCGAATTGGTCGACCGTGCCGGCAAGCTCCAGGTGCTGCAAGCCGACGGGGGGCGCGTCATTTTCGACCGCGACCGCAAGGCCCCGACCGGATGCAGCACGAGGAATCCGGAAAATGGCAGCATGTCATTGGGGCGGCAGGACGGGCGACCGGACTACACCTGGACCTGGACTAACGGCCGCAAGCTGCACTTCAACTATGCCGGCAAGCTCGATCGAATCACCGCGCCGAGCGGCGAGGCCGTGCGCCTGCTCTACGACGACCAGAACGTGCTCGTCCGGGTCATCGACCCGCAGGGACGCAGCCTGAACCTGGTCTACTACGGTCGCCATATCCCGAACCAGTTTCACGGCGTGCAGTTCATCGACACTCCCGTGGGACGCTTCGAGTACGAATACGGCAGCGCCATACCGAAAGGCGCCGGCCTGATCGACCAGCGGCAGTTGCTGGCCAACCTGGTCCGCGTGCGGCTCCCGGACCACTTCGATCCCGGCAAGAAGGCGCATGCCCTTTCCAGCCGCGGCACCACCCGCAGCACCACCAGCCGCGTCTACCTTCACGAAGACCCGCGCAATCCGTGGCTGATGACGGGGATTGGGATCGAATCCACCGGTGCGGACGGCAAGCCGGTTTCGACACGTTACGCCACCTACGGCTACGATCGTGCCGGCCGCGCCATTCTCAGCACGCACGCCGGCAATGTGGACAAGGTCACCCTGGACAACAGCAAGGCTGGCGAAACCGTCCTCACGAACAGCCTCGGACAGAAGACGGTCTACCGGTACGCGGTGATCGCGGGTGACTATCGGATGCTGGAAGTGCGGGGTGCGGGATGCGCGCTGTGTGGCGACGTGAACGTGAGGTACGGCTACGACAGCGTGGGCCGCATGGTGGATGTCACTCGGCTGGCCGACAGCGGAGAGCCGATCGCGACCACCAAGACCGCACGCGACGGGCTTGGGCGCGTCGTCCGCGTCAGCAAGATCGCCTACCAGAACGGCAGGCAGCAGGCGGAACAGCTTCAAGTGCGCTTCGAATATCGGGGCGACGGGTTCGCGCCTGTGCTGATCGCGCGTCCGAGCGTCGTGCCGGGCAAGGAACTGATGACACGGGTCGATTACAACGGCGCCGGCCAACCCCTGAGCGTTTCGGAAAACGGATGGAGCCCGACGGCTGACGGCCGGACTGCCGCCGCGCAGATCGCGCGCACCGTCCGCTACCGCTATGTCGCGATCAACGGCCGAAGCCTGCTGACCAAGATCGACGGGCCGCTCCCGAACGGCAAGACCGGCACGCCGCTCGATTCGGACGTCACGCTCATCGAGTACGACCACCAAAACGCTTCCCTACCGCCGCCGAAAGTACCATCGGGCGGCGCCCAACTCCTGCGGTATGAATCGTTTGGAGGGCACGCGGGCATCGTTACCGCCATTGTCGCGCCGGGAAATCGTAAGAGCGAAATAACCTATGACTACGCGGGTCGCATCGCCAGCGTCAAGAATACCGAAGACCGCGGCACCAGCCTGCGCTACAGGCCGCAAGGCGACCTGCTCGCCATCACCCGCGACGGCATCACGTACACCACACGCTACGATGGCGTCGGCCATCCAGTCGAATCGGGCTACGGCGACGGCGCACACTACCATGCTCTCGCGCGCCTCGGCTACGACGGTGCTGGCCGCAACACTTGGGAAGCGTCGGCACTGGGCATCGTGACAACCTGGCGCTTCGACACCGAAGGCTCACTGCTCGAGCGGTCCACACTGTCGAATACCATCAAGCAGTCGCGACGCTACGAATATGACCAACTGGGCCGGCTGCGAACCGTGACCGACGCCTCCGGCGGCACCCGGCATATCGGATGGAACGCGCGGGGCTTGCCCGATGCACTTACCGACACCCTGGGCCGCACCATGCGCTTCGGCTACGATGCGGCAGACGACATCACGGCGGTGACGGACGCGGCCAATGCCGCGACCCGTTTCGAGATGGACGCACACGGTCGCACCACCGCTGTCATCGCGCCGAATGGCGCCACGACGCGCTATCTCAGGGACGACTTCGGCCGCATCGTCGCGACCATCGGCGCCGACAGCGGCAAGACCATGCGGCACTTCGACGCGGCGAACCGAATGATCGACAGCGTCGACGCGAACGGCAACCGCGTCAGCTACGAATACGACGTAATGGGCCGTATCGTCTCGCAGCGCGTGACCGACGCCGGCAACAGCGGCAAGACAACCGTCACGACCTGGCGCTACGAAGGAGCGCATCTGGTCGCCATCGAGCATCCGAACCAGTCCGAACGCTACGGCTACGAGGAGCACGGGCGCGCCAGCCTCAAGACTGTCATCCTTCGGCTCGCCAGCGGCACGCTCGTCGGCTATACCACGCGCTATCGCTACGACGTCCTGGGTCAGTTGGTCGGCATCAGCCTGCCGGACGGCAGCACCATCGACTATGTACGCAACGGCCAGAATCAAATCACAGGGCTTGAACGGAGACCAGGCGGCAACGCGTGGCCGCACTGGTTGTTGCCAACGCAAACCATCGTCCGGAACCTGGAACGCGATGTCGTGGGCATCAAGCACGTAACCTACGGTAACGGCATCGAGGCAGATTATCAGCGCAGCAAGGAAGGCGGCCTCGCGCGCATCGTCTATCGCGATCCGCACATGCCGGCGTCACGGGAACAACACGGCGACGTGCTGACGGCACTGCTTGGCATTCGACCCGCCTTGGCCGCATCGGCAATGGTGCTGCCGGGCGCGCTGGGCCTGCCCACCGATCCGAAAGCGCTGCTGGATCACCGCTATCTGCGGGATACGCAGGGCAACCTTCTCTACACACGCGACAAAGAGACGGCGAGCGGCTACGCGTACGACGCGCGCGACCGGCTCATCGTCGCGGCGACCGGTCCACATCCCAGCTTTGCCCGCTACCATTACGACGACAACGGCAATCGCCTGCTGGAGCAGGAAGGCATCGACCAGAACGACATCCGCGGCAATACGGGCAAGACCGTCTACGCGCCGGCTTCCGACCGTTGGCAAACCGCGGCGAACGGCAACGGCATCGCCGAAGCCCGCTACGACGCCACTGGCCTGCCGGAGCGCGCCGGCAAACGCAGCTTCGCGTGGGATGCTCTCGGCAAGCTGCTGGAGGTACGCGACGGACAGCGCGTCCTGGCGCGCTACCGCTACAACCACCGAGGCGAGCGCACCGAGAAAATCGTCGGCGACGAACACACCTACTACCTATACGAAAACCGCCAGCTCGTGGCCGAATTGGACGGCAAGGGAACGATACGACGCCAGTATGTCTACTTGGGCGGACAGCCCGTGGCCGTCATCGATACGCCGAACAGAGGTTCGGCCCATGGTACGGCGGACTCAGGGTTCATGGCCGGCATCGCCGAGCTCTGGACCGCCTGGTTCGACAAGGACGAGAGCCTCGTCTACTTGCACACCAACCATCTCGGCGCGGTCGAGATGGCAACGGATGCCAAGGGTAAGCCCATCTGGCAGGCGAACTACAGCCCGTTCGGCAAACTCATGCCGACGATAGCCCAGGCTAAACACGGTTTCGAACTGAACCTGCGCCTGCCGGGGCAGTATGCCGACAAGGAAACCGGGTTGTACTACAACGACCATCGCTACTACGATCCCGCACGTGGCCGCTATCTGAGTCCCGATCCCCTGGGGTTGGGGGGTGGCGCCAACGGTTATGCCTATGCGGATGGCAATCCGCTCACATATATCGACCCGGAAGGACTGGTCCTGTTTGCGTTCGACGGTTCTAGCAATGACCAACACAATCCGAAGGAACTTTCCAACGTCGTCAATTTTTTAAACCTGTACCAAGACCAGAAATTCTACATCACGGGGGTTGGGACCAAGGACGAAGACACAGGCATCGCCCCACTTGCAGGCGACATCGGGGGCACAGGCGACATTGCGAGCGCATATACGGGCAAGCAGCGCATCGCCGCCATGATTAACAAGTTGAACGGATATTCCGACGCAGTCGCCGACGACACCGCCTTCAACATCGACATCGTCGGTTTCAGCCGAGGTGCGGCGGAAGGACGCGATTTCGCCAACCAGATTGCGGCGAATTTCAAGGACGGCTATTACCACTATATTTCCAAATCCGGTGGCAAGGAACAGTGCCAGAAGGTGACGTTCAATTTCATGGGGCTGTTCGACACGGTGTTGAGCAGCCACCTCGGAGACTACCAACTTGATATTCCTCCCGCTTTCAAATATGTGGCGCAGGCGATGGCGCTCAATGAATACCGGGACGGTGCGGTGAGTTTCCCGATGGAATCCATTCGGGGAGCGCCGACTCCTCAAGATACCACACGTATCGAGCGAGGCTTCCTTGGCGCACACTCCGATATCGGGGGAAGCTACCTTGATGGCGATCTCGCCAAAGTGGCCTTGATCTGGATGATCGACCAAGCACACTTTGCTGGCGTCAAGATGAACGAGCCAATCCGAACCATCATCGCCAACCCTGTCCTGCACGACAAAAGCACTAACTTGCTTCACGGTGCGGATACCGGCGGCCCGACGGCCACCAGTCAAGACAGGGATGTGCATTACCTGAACGGGAGTGTCGAAAAGCAGCGCAAGACGACACTTGGTGTCATGTCATATGGAGATACCGTGCAATTCATCAAGTACAAGTCAAACCCAAACGCGCAGGACGAAATCGCGGGCACTGTGGACATGAAGGGTTACCTGCAATGGCTCAATAACCACGGCTACAACATCAATTTGACTATACAGTGAGGACAATGATGAAGGCGACACTTCGTAATGCGATATTCTCCGCCTCGGCCCTTATCCTGGGATCCTTGTCTCTCGTCGGCTGTGCCGATATGGGAAAAAAGCCGGAAACCAGCCGCGAACTGCGCGGCATGGGGATCGTGGTAGTGTTCGATTTGGCGAAAGGCGCCCACCGAAAGGTAGGGGTGAACGCAACGACCGATGCCGGAAATACCATGTTCTCGCCTGCCACGTTAACACAAACTGGCGGTGGCGACTTTTCATTTGGTGGCGGCTCAAACATGTCATTTCCTCGCTGGGTGCGGATAACTTGGCGTGAAGGAGCCAATGAAAAGGCCGGGCTGTATTGGACGACCGGTAATATTGTCGGTGACTATAAAGTCGCAGTGCTCAATCGCATTCCCGAGGAAGTCTTCAAGTACGTGGCCGCAGCGCGTGGTCGCGTTATCGTACTTAGATTTCGGATCAAAGACGACGGCGTCCTGCTTGCATGGGACGTGCAGGAAACTGTCGTGCATCCGAGCGGAGGACGCGGTTTCGTATTTTCCCTGCACGGCGGAGACTTCCCGTGTGAGACCAGCCCATACCAGCCGCAACCTGATTGCACCTCAGGCCGACTCGAAGATGCGCCTTGGTATAACCCGTTGTGGACGCGGGAGTGACCATCACCCGTGGCGGCATCACGTACACCAGGCACTGCGGGAGTATCTTATGGGAAAACATAGAGCTGTTTTTGATACCTGCATTTGGCGCTGCATGGCAAGTGGAATGATTTGTGCGTGCTTGCATTCGCCGCCTGCGCATGCTGTATGGGAATATAGTTTGGCTGCGCAAATAGCAATTAATGACGGAATTCGATCGACGTGTGGAAAAATTGAGCCGCGGCTGGGCGCTGTATTAGATGATGAACTAGCGAAATTGGTACAACTCAACGGGGCCAAGGCAATTAGCTCCGCTCGCAAGTCTTCAGAGTATTTCACGTATATCGACTGGGTTTGTATGAATATCTCAAAGCTAGCTGGGGCGATCCTGAAGAAGAAGCCCATGAATGCGAAAGCATTTACATTAGCCTCAGTAACGGAAACGCCAAGCCTGATCAATGGTGGCGCGACCGGTCTTGCGCAGACGTGCCACTAAATTTGTCGGAGGACCGACGTTGTGGGACAGGACCGCGTACGAGTGTTTTACTCCAAAATACAATGTCTGATGTGATGGTTTCCATTTTACGTCTCGTCCCCTCATCCGACGTATCCTTCCCTCGCGCAGGAACGTTTCCGCAGTGGAGCGATTCATCTCCCAGAATTGTATCTACTGATAATGCCGATCCAGTTTGGGCAATCCCCGAATCAGTCGAGTTCGAATGGAAAGAATGGCCGCGCGCCTTCCCCAGGGAACCAAAGAATGACCGCGAACTCGAGAGCATACGATCGTACGTCGACGAAGTTCGCAGCAAAGTGCAACGCAAACGCGCGCAGCTCATGGTACGCGCGCGCATTCCGCACGAAGTCATCGCCGAGGCTTCACAGGCGGAGCAGGCGGCCGAGTTTGGGCAATCGACCTCGAAAAAAAGCATGAAGCTCTTCTTCATCTTCATGCGAGACGGCTTACGGTTCCGCTGGGAGCAATGGCACGGTCAGTGTATTGCAAAGTATGGCGGCGATAAAATCGAATTGCCGCGCAATCAGATACTGTCTGGGGATTGGGTTTGCGGTGAGCCAGAGCCTCAGCCTTGTGGTTGCCGAAGCAAAGAGAAATAACGGCCTCGGCGATAACGCCGACATGACCATACAGCGAGGATAACGATGAACACAAAACTCAAAAAGCTAATATTCTTAGCCGCAGTCATGTCCATTTTCTCCCCCTATCTCATCGGGCGCGTACACGCGGAGAAGGAGCCACAAGCCGACTACGAACTGCGTCGCACGGAGACGGTAGTTCAGACAGGGCTGACGAACTACCCTGCCCCCAAGGCTGACGGGAGTACAATAGATGAAACACCTCTACGCGGAAATAAGCGCACTGCCGACAAGTCCGCTCACCATTGCGCTGGCTGCTGGAACGGTCGCTTTAAATTTGTAACTGGGCAGGATGAACATGGACGTTATGAGGAAGTAATCGATATAACGTGTGATACGGATTCGAATTGCACAGCACAAAAATCGCTGCAGCTCAAAGGAAAAGAAATCCTCGAGCCGCCCATTTTTGACGGAAGCAACCCGACCCCGATTCCGAACCGTCTTCCATTCAATCTCGATAAGATGGTCTCAACGAGGTTCCGGCGAAGCGTTCTCGACCTGGCAAATGTAACCGATTTTCCGCGCGCAGCTCCATATTTCGAGCCGGGAGTATATCGGCAAATAGGGACGCCGAACCATGTCGTGGAATGCCGTGCAAACATACTATTAATGATATGCAAACTTGATGCACCATTAGTCCGCGACGATTATGGGCTCCTTACCGCATGGATCATTCTTTTCCCTGACATGTCGTCTGGGCCTGGGTGCCCAGGATTTGGATGTCCACATGCGCTCACGAGATTTGAGCATGAATAGCTGTCGAATCCCGCTGATTGCACCTCGTTATACACAACCCGACAGCACGCCCATTTCGCGTAGCAGTGGGCGATTCAGCCGATCATCGCCTGCAACGCCCCGACATCATCCGGATCGCACTTCAGCCGTTCCGCCGCCGCCCGGATCTTGCGGTAATAAATACCGTTGCGCACGCCCCGGTAATCCATATAGGCCTCCGCAACCGGATCGGGCCGCTTCTCGCGCCGGGCCTTGTCGATCAGGGCCTGCAGATAACGCGTGCCCATCTGGATGTTCGTAGCTTCGTCGATGAACGCCGGGCTGGCATGGAAGGCATCCGCTTCCGCATACAACGCCGGCTCGGCGCAGCGCTGGGACGGCGGCTTGCACAGGTTGTCGAGCCGGAACAGCTCGCGGGTGGCGACTTTCAGCAACTGCATCAGGCCGCGCGCGCTGCTGCCTTCCGGCTGCGCGCATTGGTCGAAGCGCGACTCCATGTAGATCTGGCAAACGATGAGCTCGTCCGGCAGGCACGAGCGGTTGTTCGCATGCACGAGCGCGCGGATCTCGCGCAGGCGCGCGACCGGGGTGGAGCACGTCGATTGGATAGTCGGGGCGGTCATGGCAACCATCGTGCTACCCGGATCGCATGGCGGGTTTGTGCCCGCTCATGCCGCGCGACGGGATTGTCGGACCTCAAGCGTCCCTCGGCCCGGTCCTCGATAATTTCCGGATGGAATAGTTCTTTCCCGCAACCAAGGAATCCCAACGTCATGGCCCTCGACCTATCCGATACCCTCGTAGTCGGCATCTCCGCCACCGCCCTGTTCGACCTGGCCGAAGCCGACGCCGTCTACAAAGCCCGCTACGCCAAGAATCCGCAAAATGCGCTGGAAGACTACCGCGCCTACATGCTCGAGCGCGAGAGCGAACCGCTGCGCGACGGCACCGGCATGGCCCTCGTACGCGCCCTGCTCGGCCTGAACCGCTACGCCCCGTCCGAGACGAAGCCGCTCGTCGAAGTCGTCGTCATGTCGCGCAACAGCCCGGAGACCGGCGTGCGCGTCTTCAACAACATCCGGTCGCGCGGACTGCCGATCGCGCGCCACGCGTTCACGGGCGGGCAGTCCGTCGTCGATTACCTGGACGCGTTCTCCGTCGATCTGTTCCTGACGACCAACGTCGAAGACGGCCAGCGCGTGATCGACGCGCAAGCCTGCGCTGCCGCGATCCTGAAGCCGCCGCCGCACGCGGGCGAGGCGCCGCCCGAGGACCAGGTCCGCATCGCCTTCGACGGCGACGCCGTGCTGTTCGACGAATCCAGTGAGCTCGTGTACAAGACCGAGGGGCTGGACCGCTTCAACACGATCGAGGACGAGAAGCAGAACGAACCGATGAAGGACGGACCCTACGCGATCCTGCTGCGCAAGCTGGCGCGCCTGCAGGAAAGGCTGCCGTTCGGGGCGGACGTGTCGCCCGTGCGCATCGCCATCGTCACGGCGCGCAGCGCGCCGGCCGAGATGCGGGTCATTAATACCCTGCGCCACTGGGGCGTGTACGTGAACGAGATCTTCTTCCTCGGCGGCGTGCCGAAGGCGAAGGTCGTCAAGGCGTTCCGCGCGCACCTGTTCTTCGACGACCAGGACCTGCACCTCGATCCGGCCGCGCGCCACGGCCGCGTGCCCTATCGCTCGGATTCTCCGCTGTTCACGCCGCTGCCGCTGGACTTGCCGGCCGATCCGCCGCTGCTCGTCGAAAAAGTCGAAGCGGGCTGACCGGACGCCTCCGCGCCGCGCACCTCGAACCGGGCGGCGGCGACCGCCCGGCCATCGTCTCCCACCAGTTCCAGTTCGTGCTTGCCCTGCCGCGGCGCCCACGTCGCGGCCTGGTCGGCCGGGCCCGCGTCCGCGCCATCCAGCTGCCAGTGCAGGCCCGCGCCGCCGTAGGCGCGCAGGCTCACGCGCTGCAGCGGCGGCGGGATGTCCGGGTCAAGCGCGATGACGCTGTCCGCGGCCGGATAGACGATCCGCGGCACGCGCCGGGACGGCGGCAGCATGGCGACGACGGCCGTCTCCGTGCCGCGCACGAACCACTCGCTGCGCTCCGGCTCGACGGCCGGCTCGAACCACACCGTCTGGCGCACGAGGCCAGGCGGCGGCGCCGGCGCACGGCTCGGGCGGTCGCGGTGCAGGTAATCCATCACGTCGCGCCACACGGGCGCCGCGCCGGATACGCCGGACACGTCCCACATCGAACCGCCATCGAAATTCCCGACCCACACGCCGACCGTGTAGCGGTCCGAGAAGCCCACGCACCAGTTGTCGCGCATGTCCTTGCTGGTGCCCGTCTTGACGGCGCTCCAGAAGCCCGTCGCCAGCTCGTTGGTGAGGCCGAACGTCGTGCTGCGGGCGGCGCGGTCGGACAGGATGTCGGCGACGATGAAGGTGGCGCGCGCATCCAGCACGCGCCGCTTGGGGGCGCGCGCGCGCGGCACGAACGTCACGCCGTCCTGCAGGCCGCCGTTGGCCAGGGTGCGATAGGCGCCCGTCAGTTCCAGCAGGCTGACGTCGCCGGAGCCGAGCGCCAGCGACCAGCCGTAGAATTCGGGCGCTTCCGTGAGGCTCGTGATGCCCAGCAGGCGCAGGCGCTCGTGGAAGCGTTCCAGGCCCGCCAGCATCAGCGTGCGCACGGCGGGCACGTTCAACGAACCGGCGAGACTCGTGCGCACGCTGGCCGCATCGCGGTACTGGTGATCGTAGTTCTGCGGCACGTACAGGCCGCCGACGGTCGGGATGGTCACGGGCGTGTCGTCCAGCAGCGACGCGGCCGTCAACTGGCCCCGCTCCAGCGCCAGCTCGTACAGGAAGGGCTTGAGCGTGGACCCGGCCTGGCGCAGCGCCGTGACGCCGTCGACTTCGCCCTCGCCATCGTTGGCGACGTAGGCCAGCACCTCGCCGCTGGCATTGTCGATGACGATCACGGCCCCGTCGCCCACATTGCGGCCAGCCAGTTCGGCCAGGTGCCGGTGCAGCGCGGCGGCGGCGTAGCGCTGCAGGCCGGCGTCGAGCGTGCTGCGCACGACCGTCCCCGGCCCGGCACCGAGCCGGCGTACGAACTGCGGCGTGATGCCCGTCGCGGCGGACACCGGCGCCGATGCCGGCGGCGCCGCGCGCGAAAACGCGGCGTCGACTTCCCACTCGATGGCCCCGCAATCCGCATGCGGATCGAGCTCGCGCGCCAGCAGGCAGGCGCGATGCGCGACGGTGCGCGCCGGCGCCGTCGGCGCGCGCAACAGGCTGGCGAGGATCGCGGCCTCGCCAGCGTCCAGCCCGGACGGCGCCTTGCCGAACAATCCGTACGCGGCCGCGCCGACGCCCTGCAGCTCGCCGCGATAGCTGGCCAGGTTCAGGTACGCTTCGAGGATCTGGCGCTTGTTCCAGCCCGCTTCCAGCTCGCGCGCCGCCAACGCCTGGTCCCATTTACTCTCCCAGGTGCGTCCCTTCGAGCGGGGCGCCAGTTTCGGATCGAGCATGCCCGCCAGCTGCATCGTGATCGTGGAGGCGCCGCGCGTGCGCGTGCCCGCCTGGCCGAACAGGTTGTCCCACGCGGCCTTGCCGATGGCCTGGAGGTCGATGCCGCCATGTTCCATGAAGCGCTGGTCCTCGGCCTGCAGCACGGCTCGGCCCAGCGTGGGCGAGATGTCGTCCAGCGCGACCCAGGGCAGGCGCCGTCCCGTCATGTCCACGCGCACCGCGGCGATCGTCGCGCCGTGCCGGTCCAGCAGGGTCGTGTCGGACGATCGCCAGGCCGCCCTCACCTGCTGCGGCGTCGGCACCGCGGCGAACGCCGGCGCCGCGGCCAGCAGCAGGATCCACACCAGGCGCGCTTTCATCACTGCACCGTCACGCCCGCATTCGGCAGCTCGCCGAACATCTCCGGCGCGTACATCGCTTCCACGCGCGTGGGCGGCAACGCGAAGCGGCCCTCGTTGTTCAGGCGGACCGTGTACTCGACGGTGAAGCGGCCCTTGGGCAGCCACTCGTAGTAGGCGCGATAGCCCGCATGCGTGCGTTCCTCGAACGCGGGCCACGCCCAACCGGTGCGGCGCTCGCCCGCCGTCGCGATTTGGGAATCGCGTCCGAGGCCGGAACCGAGCACGGTGGCGCCGGCCGGGATCGGATCGTCGACGACGACCCACGTCATGTCCGACTGCGCATCGATGTCGAGGTGGACGCGGTAGATGTCGCCGCGCGACCACGCGCCCTTGACCTTCTGCTCCACCGGCGTGACCGTGCGCGCGATGCGGTAGCCGGACGACAGCGGCGCCTTCAGGGGTACGGCGGCCAGGCTCTGGACCGTCGCCCACGGCTTGCCGCCGCCGAGCTGGCGCAAGGTCAGGCTGCCGCGGCCCTGCGGCCAGCCCTGCAGCACGCTCACGGGTTGGTCGGCCGGGATCGGGCCCGTCCAGCTGACCGCTTGCGCGCCGGCGCCGGCGCCGCGCACCACGAGGCTCGCATTGCCCGTCACGGGTTCGTGTTCGTAGGTTTCCGAGAAGCGCTTCAGCGCGACGACGCCCCAGGCGTTCGCCGTCGTCGTGTCCCAGTGACCGCGCAGCTGGCGGCCCAGCGTGCCGCGCGCGAGGCGGCCCGCGTCGACCTTCCACGCCGGATCGTCCAGCGTCGCCAGCAGCAGGCGGTTGGCGTTGGCGTCGGCGGACGACATCAGCCACCACCACCCGTCCGTGCGCTCCGTCGAAAAGCCCAGCGTCGTGCCCTGCAGGTTCAGGCGCGCGCGCAGGATCTGGCCGGCCTGGGCCAGGCGCGCGTCGCGCTGCGGCAGCGCCGGCGTGCGTTTCAGGATGAGATACCAGTCGATGACGGCGGACGTCGGCCACAGGTTCGGCTGGATGTCGATCGAATCCAGCATGGCCGGCTGCACCTCCACGCCGTGCGACAGGGCTTCCAGCGCGGCCAGCTTGCGCACGGCCAGCTCGCCCGTCGCGCGGCCGCTGCCGCGCACGATCTTCCCTTCCACGAACGCCGCGAGCCCCGCTTCCATGCGGCCGCGCAGCTCGTCGGGAATCGGATAGTCCGCCTCGCTCGTCACGGACAGCACGTAGGATGTGAGCACGTCGCTGCCCTGCTCCATCGGCGCAAAATACTTGACGAGGCCATCGCCGTCGAGGTGCGCCGGGAGGGTCGCGACGACCTTGTCCCACATGGCGCGGTCTTGCAGCGCCACGGCGCGCGACGTGCGCTGTTCGAAGCAGGAGTACGGATACGCCGCCATGTAGTCGCGCACGCCCGGCAGGTCTTCGCCCAGGCGCGCCTGCAGGGTCGTGCGGATGCCGCCGCGGCCCGGCAGGGCGTCCGCCGGCCGCTCCACGGGGATCGTCTGCGTGCCGTCGATTTGCACGAGCGTCGCCTGCAGGGTGCGCACGGGCACGGCCGGGCTGACCTGCTGCGCCGCGCGCATGCGGTCGCCCGCGCCGCCGCCGGCCGCGGTCACGTCCCACCGCAGCGCCGTCACGCCGGCCGGCACCGCGTAGTCCCAGCCGGCTTCGCGCGATTCGCCCGGCGCCAGCGCGACGTCCAGGTGCGGCAGCGGCTGGGGCTTGCCGCGATCGGCCGTCACGGCGGCGTCGAGCCGCACGGCGATCTGCCGGTCGCTCGCATTCCGCACCGTGAAGCCGGCGCGCAGGCGGTCGCCTTCGCGCACCTGCGGCGGCAGGCCGGAGACAAGCATCAGGTCCTGCGACGTGCGGATGTTCGTGCCGCCCGTGCCGAACAGGCCCACGCCGCTGCTGGCGACGGCGACGACGCGGAACGTCGTCAGCGAATCGTTCAGCGGCACGGCCACGCGCGCTTCGCCGTTCGCGTCGAGCACCACCTTGCCCTGCCACAGCAGCAGCGTCTCGAACAGTTCGCGGCCGACGCTGCGCCCGCCGCCGCCGCCCTGCGGGAACGCCTTGCGGCCGAAGTGGCGCTTGCCGACCACCTGCATCTGCGGCGTCGCCGTCTCCACCTGCAGGCTGCGCTCCCGCATCATCGTCTCGAGCAGGTCCCAGCTCGTGTTGGGCATCAGCGCCAGCAGGCCGGCGTCGACGGCGGCCACCGCCACTTCCGTGCCCGCGGCGGGCACCTTGCCGTCCGGCGCGCGCACGCGGATGGTGACCTGGGCGCGTTCGCGCACCTTGTACACGGGCTTGTCGGCCGCCACGTCGACCTTCAGTTCGTGGCCTTGCCAGCCGACGCGGATCGGCGCGATCCCGAGCTTGTAGGCGGGCTTGCCCAGGTCCACCAGCGCCGTCGGCTGCACGCCCGCCACGCGGCCGCGCACGACGAGGGCCGACACGAACACGTTCGGCGCATAGCTCGGCTTCACGGGTATCGCAATCGTCTGGTCGCGGCCGGACAAGTGCCGGACGTACGTGTCGAGGATGCCTTCGCGCTCGACGGTCACGAGCACGGTCGCGCTGCGGAACGGGCTGCGCACCTGGAAGCGCGCCTGCTCGCCCGGCTCGTAGCGCTTCTGCGCCGGCAGCAGGTCGATGCGGTCGTGGTCCGCGGTCGCGAACCACTGTTCATCAATGCCCACGACATAGATTTCGCGATACGTGGCCGCCACGCGCTGCTGCGGATCGGCGGCGCGCGCGCGCAGGATCAAGTCGCCGTCGGTCGGCGCGCGCACGTCGCACAGCAGAAGGCCGCGCGCGTCCGTCGTGCCGCTGCACGCCTCGCCCACGCGCTTGATCTCGGCGCTGTGCTCGTACGCATAGAAGCCGCCGACGAGGCGGCGCCGGTGCGAATACGTCTCGCGTTTCAGGAAGTCGACCGTCACCGGCACGTTCGCGACGGGCTTGCCCGCGACGTCCAGCACGACGGTCTGGAATTTCAATCCGTCGCGGCGCAGCAGCCAACCGTCCGGCATGATGCCGACGACGTAGGCGGACGGCCACATGGGCACGCGCGTGGACGCCGTCAGCGTCTCGCCGTTGGCATCCTGGTACGACAGCTCGGCCAGCAGGCTTTTCGGGCGCTCGATCGCCGGCAGCTTGTCCACCACGATGCGCGCGCCGCCGGCGCGGTCCAGTTGCAGCGCTTGCGTGCGCGCGACGTCCTGGCCCGGCGTGCCTTCGGTCTCGGCGTCCTCGTCCTCCTCGTCGCCCTGGTCGACGACGCCCTCGCGCACGTCGCCTGCTCCCAGCGTGAAATCGTCGTAGCCGTCGAACTGCACGCTGGTGTCCTGCACGACGCTGCGCAACTTGACGGGCGCGAGGCCGGCCGGACCGCCCGACAAATAACTCACCTGCGCATCGAGCGTGACGGCCTGCGGCGCCACGGCGGGCCGTTGGGGTCCCGCCAGGCTGGCCTTCATCGTCGGCACGCGGAACTGCTCGACGCGGAACTCGCCCGCCACCTGGCCGCCGATCATCACGTCGTACGCGCCGAGCTTCGCGTCGAGCGGAATCGCCCATTCACCCTCGGCGCTGCCGTTCGCGTCCCAATGCAGCGGGAATTCGACCTTCTCGCCGCTGCCCTGGTGGATGAGGAAACCGCGCGTGGGCAGCGCCGTCTTCTCCGGCGCCGGCGCGGCATCCTTCGCCCGCACGAAGGCGAACCCCTGCTGCGTGCGGCGGCGCAGGAAGTGCTTCATGTGGACGGTCTCGCCGGCCCGCAGCAAGGTCCGGTCGAACACCGTCGCGACGACGCGGCTGTCCTCGTCGCGGCTGCCCGTGGGCAGGTGGAAGCGCCATGCCTCGATGCCCTGCTTCCAGTCGGACAGGGTGAACGTGAAGTCGTCGCCGCGCGCGGCCGTCACGACATAGACGTCGTCGTCCTTGCAGCGGGCCCGCGGCAGCGCCTGGCGGATGCGCGCGATGCCGGACGCGTCGCTCGTGCCATGCCACAGCAGCCGCGCGGCGCAATCGCGCACTTCCACGCGCGCGCCGGGCACGGGCTGGCCCTTGTCGAGCGACGTCACCCACACGAGCGACGATTGCGCGCCCAGCTTGAGGTGCGCCGCCAGGTTGGTGACAAGGGCCGCGCTGCGCACATAGGCCGTGCGCCGCTTGCCGTTCAGCGCGGCGCCCAGGCGCGGGCTTTGCAGCTCGACGGCGTAGAAGCCGGGCCGGTGCAGCGGGATGCCGATCACTTCGAACGCGCGCCGGCCGTGCGCACGGGGCAAGGTGAAGCGTTCCAGCGTCTCCGGCTTCGCGCCCTTGAAGATCGACACGTCCAGTTGCTTGCCCGCCTGCGGGCCCGGGTTCAGGCCGCGGTGCGGGCCGGCGACCTTGCGCAGCCATGCCAGTACGTCGGCCGTGCGGCCGGCATCGAGGCGCATGGCCGCGCCGGTCGTGTGCATGCGGCCGGCCAGCGGGGCCTCGACGTTGCGCACCGTGACGGGCAGCAGGCGGTCGCCGTGCGCCTCGATGATGCCGAACGGCGCCGCGAATTTCACGAGCGGCGGCTCCTCGCTCGTGCGCACGGCGAGCGGGAAGCGGCCGGCGTCGACGAGGGGCCGGCCCGCGTCGTCGCGCAGGCCGGCGGGCAGGTGCAGCGTGAAGCGCGACCGTTCCGGGAACGGTCCCGGCACGTTCACCTGCGTGACGAAGTCCGGCACGCGGTCGCCTTCCTTGTCCAGCAGCGCCGGCCAGCGCTTGCCGCGCGGGCCTTCCAGGTAGACCTGCGCCGCGTCGGCCGCCGCCACGGGCGCGCTGAAGTGCACGCGCATGGGCAGGAACGGGATGCACTGGGAGCGCGCGTTGACCTTGTCGCAGTTGAAGCGGGCCGTGAAGTCGGCGCGGGTCTTGAACGTGAGCGTCTGGTCCTTGTCGGTCGCGACGCCGTTCGGCGCGGCGACGCCGGCGCCCCACACGAGGGCCACCTCGGTGTCCGCAGGCAGCGTGCGGCGGCACTGCAGCACGACGAGACGCCCCAGGCGCCCGGCCTTGTCGTCGGCGCGCAGCTGCGCGGCCGAATACGACCACGGCGCCTCTTTCCCTTGATCCTCGGCCACGATCTGGCGCACGAACCAGCGGTCGTTGCGGAGCGCCTGTGCGCGCTGCTCGCCCGCGAGCAGGGTCACGGGAATCTTTTCGCTGACGCCGTCGGCGCGGCACCAAGCCTGTTTCAGGATGCTGTCGCCCGACGCGGGCGCGGACAACGCGAGGACGAAGGCCTGGCGCTCGTCGATGCCCTCCTCGCCCTCGCGCGGCAGGGATTCCAGCACGGCCGGTCCGCCGGTGGAGACATCGAATGCGCGCGGGCCCGCAAGCGGCCGGCCGGCGAGATCATGGGCGTCCGCCTTGACCGTGAACCGGCATTGCGTCGCGCCCGGCAGGTCGCGGTCGAAATCGTAGCTCCACGTCTGCGCGTCGACCCAGCGGCCGCTGCCCGGCACCGGGCAGGCGACGTCGAACGGGGCGGCCGCGCGCAGGTCGCCGAACGCCACCATCGGCTGCGAAAAGCGCGCCACCGCCTGGCGCACGCGCCGCACCTGTCCTTCCGGCGAGAATCCCGTCACGGTGGTCTGCGCCCACGCGCCCGACCAGCAGCACAACAAGACAAGGCACAGCAGGCGGCGCAGGACAGGCATGGAATCTCCGGACGGTGGCGGTGGACGACGCCCGAGTGTTGCAAACCAGGCTTGCCGTGTCAACAACATTTAACACTTTGCAACGAGCTCCTCCCGACCGCATGGGACCTCATGCAATCCCCCATGAATGGATATAGAATGCGTTTCTTATATTTCCTGTGCGCATACAAGGCGCGCGGGCAACGCAATCCAAGGACACCATGAGTCTCCCCTTGATCCTGAACCTGGGCATCGCCCTGGCCGTCTGCGGCCTGCTGTACGCGATGCAGCAACGCCATCTGTCCTTCACGAAACGCGTGTTCACCGGCCTTGGCCTCGGCATCGCGCTGGGCGCCGCCTTCCAGGCCTGGTACGGCAACGGTTCCCCCGTCATCGCGCAGACCAACGCCTACCTCGACATCGTCGGCACGGGCTACATCAAGCTGCTGCAGATGATCATCATGCCGTTGATCATGGTTTCGATCATCCAGGCCATCCTCAAGCTGCGCGACGCATCGTCGCTCGGCAAGATCAGCGCGCTGACGATCGGCACCCTGATGGTCACGACGGCCATCGCGGCCGCGATCGGCATCCTGATGGCGAAGCTGTACGGCTTGACCGCCGTCGGCCTGACGTCGAGCGCGGCCGAAATCGCGCGCGGACACTATTTGGAAGGCAAACTGTCGACCGCGCAGGACGTCTCGCTGCCGACATTGATCCTGTCCTTCATCCCGGAAAACCCCTTCCTCGACATGACGGGCGCACGCAAGACGTCGACGATCGCCGTCGTGCTGTTCTCGATCTTCATCGGCGTCTCGGCCACGGGCATCGCGGGCAAGAAGCCGGACGTGTTCGAGAAATTCAGCGAATTCGTCCACGTCGCCCACGTGATCGTGATGCGCATGGTCACGCTCGTGCTGCGCCTGACGCCGCTCGGCGTGTTCGCCCTGATCACGCAGGTGGTCGCCAGTTCCAGCCTGCAGGACATCCTGAACCTGATCGGCTTCGTCGCGGCCTCGTACAGCGCGCTCATCCTGATGTTCTGCGTACATTTGCTGATCATCACGGCCGTCGGCCTGCATCCGGGCCGCTACGTGAAGAAAATCTTCCCCGTGCTCGCGTTCGCATTCTCGTCGCGCACGTCCGCCGGTTCGATCCCGATGAGCGTGCAGACGCAGACCGCGCGCCTGGGCACGCCGGAGGGCATCGCCAACTTCGCCGCGTCGTTCGGCTCGATGATGGGCCAGAACGGCTGCGCCGGCATTTATCCGGCGATGCTGGCCGTGATGATCGCGCCGACGCTCGGCATCGATCCGTACACGAGCGCCTTCCTGCTGCCGCTGATCGGCGTCGTGACGATCGGCTCCGTCGGCGTGGCCGGCGTGGGCGGCGGCGCCACGTTCGCCGCGCTCATCGTGCTGTCGGCGCTGAACCTGCCCGTCGCGCTGGCGGGCCTCTTGATTTCCATCGAACCGCTGATCGACATGGGGCGCACGGCCGTCAACGTCAGCGGTTCCATCACGGCCGGCACCTTCGCCAGCCGGGTGCTCGGCCTGACCGACATGAAGGTGTTCGACAGCAACGCCGAAGTCAACCTCGACAGCGAGGAACAGGTGGCCTGACGCGCCGCCACTGCTGACGTAAGACCCCGCCTACACGCGGTTCCGGCACACGTTATCGTCCGGAAACGTGCGCGGAAATCCCGCCGAATCCGTCTATGATCGCGTCATGTCAAAAACGCAAACGGTCGGATGATGGATCAGAAGTGGCCTCAGGAAATCTGGCTCGTCAGGCACGGACAAAGCGCCGGTAACGTCGCACGCGACGCCGCCGAAGCGGCGGCCGGCCTGCGCATCGACATCGCCGAGCGCGACGTCGACGTGCCCCTGTCCGAGCTGGGCGTGCGCCAGTCGCAGGCCCTGTCGGGCTGGTTCGCCGCGCTGCCGCCCGACGAGCAGCCGAACGTCGTGCTGCATTCGCCGTACGTGCGCGCGGCCGAGACCGCCAACATCCTGATGCAGCGCCTGGACCGCGACGAGCTCCTGGCCGTGCACGCCGACGAACGCCTGCGCGAAAAAGAGTTCGGCATCCTCGACCGGTTGACCGTGCGCGGCATTGCCGACAAGTATCCCGAGCTCCATGAGCAACGCCACCACGTCGGCAAGTTCTATTTCCGTCCACCCGGCGGGGAGAGCTGGTGCGACGTCATCCTGCGCCTGCGCAGCGTCCTCGACACGATGACGCGCGAATACTCGCGCGAGCGCGTGCTGATCGTCGCGCACCAGGTCATCGTCAACTGCTTCCGCTACCTGCTGGAGCGGATGGACGAGGCGGCGATCCTCGCGCAGGACCGCGCCGGCGACGTGCCGAACTGCTCCGTCACCTCGTATGCCTTCGACCCCACGCTCGGCAAGCGCGGCAAGCTGGCCGTGCGCCTGGTCAATTTCGTCGCGCCGCTGGAAGCGAGCGGCACCCCGGTCACGGTCGCCAAAGACCAGCCCACCGCCGCCAAGGCCTGAGGTCCTGTCCCCATGATGCTGCAACCCCATGCCCGCCCGCGCGACGTCGATCCGAGCCTGCTGCGCAGCTGGCCGCTGCCCGTGCCGTCGAACGACGCCGACAAGGAAGACCGCGGCCACGTGCTCGTCCTCGGCGGCTCGCGCGAGATGCCGGGCGCCGTGATCCTCGCCGCCACGGCGGCCCTGCGCGCGGGCGCCGGCAAGCTGACCATCGCCACCGGGCGCAGCGTGGCCCAGCTGGTCGCGCTGGCGCTGCCGGAATCGCGCGTGCTGGGCCTGGCGGAAAACGAGGCCGGCGGTTTCACCGTCGAAGCCGTGGCCGCGCTCGATCCGCTGGCCGACAAGATCAGCGCCATCCTCATCGGCCCCGGCATGCAGGACGAGGCCGCGACGGCCCGCCTCGTGCACGCCCTGCTGCCCCGCCTGGACGGCAGCGACACGAAGGTGGTGCTCGACGCGGAGGCGATGGGCGCCGTGCTGCATCCACCGGCCGGCGATCCCCCGTTCCGCTTCGCCGTGCCCGTCCTCCTGACGCCGCATGCGGGCGAAATGGCCCACCTGACGGGCAGCGCCAAGGACGAGATCTGCGCCGCGCCGGACCGCCACGCGCTCGAGGCCGCGCAGCACTGGAACGCCGTCGTCGTGCTCAAGGGCGCGCGCACCGTGATCGCGGCGCCCGGCGGCGAGCGCTGGCAGAACGAGGGCGGCAATGTGGGGCTCGCCACGTCCGGCTCCGGCGACGTGCTGGCCGGCATCCTCGCGGGCCTCGCGGCGCGGGGCGCGGACCTGGCGCAGGCCGCCGCCTGGGGTGTCGCGCTCCATGCGCGCGCGGGCGAACACCTGGCCGAACGTTTCGGCAGACTGGGTTACCTGGCGCGGGAATTGTGCGATGGCATCCCCGCCCTGCTCGAACAGGCCGCCGGCGACAGCGCCGACGCGGCACCGAAACCAACCGGCACCTTCGCCGGTGGACTGAGGGTTGAACGATGATGGTTCGGCTCTTATCTAACCCGCACGTGACGGCGCTGCGCGCCGCACCGCGGACGCAGGGAAACGTCGGACGATTGCCGGCGTTTCACCAAGCTAAAGGAGTGCAATCCAACGAACCGGCCGGCGTCGTGCCGGTCTAATCCTCACAGTCGGATTCGTACTCCACCGGAGCCGCGTATTGCGTCGGTTCCTGATGGTTCGCGCTTGGGCCGGCAGGTCCATCGGGAACCCAAAGCCGCCGCCGCCCCTCCAGCGCCTCACCTGGAAACGGCGGTACACGATAGACGTGAACGAGGAGTAAAACAAATGAAAGCTCTTAACAACGCATCGAAGATTCTGTTCGCCGCCGCCCTGATGGCAAGCCTTGCCGCTTGCAAGAAGAATGAACCCACCAGCACGACGGGCACCGGCGAAACGTCCGCCACCGCGCCGAGCAACAGCTCGGGCACGAGCGGCACGACCGGCACCACCGGCACGGGCACGACGGGTGACACCACGGGCACCGGCGCCACGGGCACCACCGGCACGACGGGCGCGACGGGCACCACCGGCGAGACCGGCACCGGCGCAACGGGCACCGGCACCACCGGCACGGGCGCAACCGGCACCACCGGCACGGGCACGACGGGCACCGGCTCGTCGGGCACCTCGGGTACGCAGGGCACCACCGGCAGCGACACGTCGGGCACCGGCACCTCCAACACCGGCACCTCCGGCACCTCCGGCCGCTGATCGCCATGGCGCATCGGCAAAGGGCCTGCACACGCAGGCCCTTTGTCATGATGCCGGCCGCGGCCGGCACACCGTCACGCCGTCGCCGGACGGCCGCGTCCCAGCGCGAAGCGGCCCGCCTTCACGATCAGGCGGAACACGAGGCGCACCACCACCAGGGTGAGGATCGCTTCGATGAAGGTCAGCACGAACGCCGGCACCGCGGTGAAGCGGGCCGCGCGGCGGTGGAACTTGGCGACCATGCGGTCGCGGGCGATCTCGATGCTGTCGTAGAAGGTCGGGACGACCAGCAAGGTCAGCATCGTCGACGTGATCGTGCCGCCGATGATCGCGATCGCGAGCGGCTGGTAGAACTGGCCGGAATCGCCCAGGGCCAGCGCGACCGGGAACATGCCGGCGATCAGCGCGAACGTCGTCATCAGGATCGGACGCAGGCGGGCGCGGCCGGCGGCCATCAGCGCCTCCTCGCGGTCCATGCCTTCCGCCTCGCGGGTGCGGGCGGCGTCCAGCAGCAGGATCGCGTTCTTCGCCACGAGGCCCATCAGCATGATGATGCCGATGAAGCTCATCAGGTTCAGCGTGCCGTGCGTGAGCAGCAGCGCGAGGACCACGCCGATCAGCGACAGCGGCAGCGACAGCATCACGGCGAGCGGCGCCGTGAACGAGCCGAACTGCATCACGAGGATCAGGTACATCAGGCCGATGCCGGACACGAGCGCGATCGTCATCTGCGTGAACACTTCGGCCTGGTCCTTGCCGGCGCCGCCCAGCGACAGGCCGTAGCCCGGCGGGAAGTCCATGGTCTTGGCGAGCTTCATCGCCTCGTCCGTCACCTCGCCGTTCGAGCGGCCCTCGACGTTGGCCGACACGGTAATCACGCGCTTGCCGTCCTTGTGCTCGATCGCCGACGGGCCCTTGCCCATCGTGATCCTGGCGATCTGGTCGAGCGGGACCATCGTGTTGGTGCCGGCGACGGCGATCGGCAGGCGTTCGATGTTCTCGGCGCCCACGCGGTCTTCCGGCGCCAGGCGCACGGCCACGTCGCGGGTCTCGCCCGTCGGATCGACCCAGTCGCCGATCTCGATGCCGGCGAACGCGACGCGCAGCGCGGTGGCGGCGTCGCCCACCGAGATGCCCATCATGTTCGCCAGGCCGCGATCGAGCTCGATCTGCAGCTCGTCCTTCGGATCCTGCTGCGACAGCGTGACGTCGACGGCGCCCCTCACCTGGCGCAGCTTGTCCATGTAGGCGTTCGTCAGCTCCATCAGCTTGCGCGAATCGGGGCCGGTGAACTCGATCTGCACGGGCTTGCCGTTGCCGTTCAAGTCGTCCGTGACCGTGTACTCGGCACCGACGAGGCGCGCGATCTTGCCGCGCAGTTCGACAGCGATCTGGGCGGCCGTGCGGTGGCGCTGGCTGCGCTTGCCGATGTCGACGTAGATGCGGCCGCCGGCCGACGTGATCGAGCTGTTGGTCTCTTTCGTTTCCGGCAGCGTACGGGCGAGCGCGGCGGCCTCTTCCATCTTCATCTTGGCATAGCCGACCGACGACGAAGCCGGCGTGCGCACTTCGATCGCGATCTGGCCCGCGTCCAACTTGGGCAGGAACGCAGAGCCGCCGAACATGATGTGCAGGGCGAGCGCGCCGATGAGGCTGGCGACGGCGATGATGGCCATCCAGCGGCGGTGGTGCAGCGCCCAGGCGATCACGTGGCCGTAGCGGTTGGCCTGGCGGTCGAACCAGACGTTGAACTTCGCCAGGTATTTCTCGATGCCGCGGCGCGGCGCGTGGTGGTGGCCCGGCGGATCGCCCCAGTAGGCCGACAGCATCGGATCGAGCGTGAACGAGATGCCCAGCGACACGATCACCGAGCACGCGACGGTCAGCGCGAACGGCCGGAACCATTCGCCGGCAATGCCCTGCATGAACGCGACCGGGATGAACACGGCCATGATCGAGAACGTCGTCGAGGCGACGGCCATGCCGATCTCGGCGGTGCCTTCGAGCGCGGCGGTGCGGCGGTCGGCCCCCGCTTCCATGTGGCGCACGATGTTTTCGCGCACCACGATGGCATCGTCGATCAGCACGCCGATCGCCAGCGACAGGCCGAGCAGCGTCATGAAGTTCAGCGTGAAGCCGCACAGCCACACGGCGATGAACGCGGCCAGCACCGACGTCGGCAGCGACAGCGCCGTGATCAGGGTGGAACGCCAGGAATTCAGGAACGCGTACACGACGAAGATGGTCAGCACGGCGCCGAACACGAGCGACTCGATCACGTTGTTCAGGCTGCGCTGCGCGTCGTCGCCGCCGTCGCGCGTCACGTCCAGTCTGGTGCCCTTCGGCAGTTCCTTGTTGATGTCGTCGACCATCGCGCGCACCCTCTTGGCGATGCCCACGGTCGACGCTTCGCGCGAGCGGATGATCGAGATGCCGACGTTGGACTTGCCGCTACGCATCGAGTAGCTCTCGATGTCGGCGAAGCCGTCCTTCACGTCCGCGACCTGGTTCAGGCGCACGATCGTGTCGCCGTTGCGCTTGACGACGACCTGCGAGAAGTCTTCCGGATGCGCGATGCGGCCGACGAGGCGGATGCCCTTTTCGTCCAGTTCGCTGCGCACCTTGCCGACCGGCGCGTTCGTGTTCTGGCGCGCCAGCGCATTCGTCACGTCGCTGACCGACACGTTATATTCGCGCATCTTTTGCGCGTGCAGCAGCACGGACAGTTCGCGCCTGAGCGAACCGTTGACCTGCACGTTGGCGACACCGTCGATGGCGCGCAGGCGGTCCGCGAGCTTGTCCTCGGCCAGGCGCGAAATCTCGGCATGGCTCAGCGTGGTGGACGACAGCGCCAGGTTCATGATCGGCTGGGCCGACGGGTCCACGCGCCGCAGCACCGGCTCGCGCATCTCGACCGGCAGCTTGTAGCGCACGCCGGCGATCGCGTTGCGCACGTCGTCCGACGCCTCGATCAGGTTGCGCTTGAAGTCGAACTGCAGCACGATCGTCGCGCTGCCTTCGTTCGCGTAGGAATCGATTTCCGTGACGCCGGTGATCGCCTGCATCGGCTTTTCGAGACGCTCGAGCAATTCGCGCTCGCTCGTCTCGGGCGACGCGCCCGGATACGGAATCGTGACCACGATGATCGGGATTTCGACGTCCGGATTCTGGTTCACGCGCAGCTTGGAGAGCGCGAGCAGGCCCATGCACATCATGCCGATGACGAGCACGATCGTGGCGATGGGCTTCTTGACACTGAAATTGGAAAGGAACATTGCAAATTCCCCGGTTTATTTGGCCGGCGCCGGATTGCTGGCCGCGCTGGCGACGCGCGCCGCCGCCAATTCGACCTGCTGGCCGTCCTTCAGGCTCGAGTTCGGGTGGCGCAGCACGGTGTCGCCCGCCGCCAGGCCGCTCTTGACCTCGAAGCCGCCGCTGCGCGGGTCGCGCGGCCCCACCGCCAGGTCGACCTTGTCCAGCGCATTGCCCTTGAGCTTCCAGGCATACGTCTTGTCGCCGTCGCGCACGAGGGCGGATTCGGGCAGCATCAGCGCGTCGGACAGCTCGGCGTCGATGTGGCCTTCCGCGTACAGGCCGGCCACGCGCGGGCGGGTATCGCCCGTAAAGCCGACGAGCACCTCGACCTGGCGGGTGACGTCGTTGGCGCTCGGGTCGATGCGCTTGACGATGCCGCTAAACTTTTGATCACCGTAACCGTTCACGCGGAACATGACAGGCTGGCCGACCTTGACGGCGGCGATCTTGTCCGAGGACACCTGGCCCTCGAAGCGCATGCTCGTCGGATCGATCACCTTCAGCAATTCCTTGCCGATGGCGGCCGTATCGCCCGGCGACACCTTGCGGTCGGACACGATGCCGTCGAACGGGGCGCGCACGACGGTGCGGGTCACCTGCTGCTGGGCGGCGACGAGGCGCGCACGCGCGGCCGACACGTCGCTCTGGGCATTGTTGCGGCGCACTTCCGCATCGTCCAGCGCCTGGGCGGACGTCATGCCGGACGCGCGCAGCGTCTTGAGGCGGTCGAGCGAGCGCTGCGACTGGTCGAAGGCCTGGGTCGCGGCGCGCAGGGCTTCCTGGGCGGACATCAGGCTGTCGCGGATGGACGTCTCGTCGAGCTTGACGAGCACGTCGCCCTTCTTGACCGGATCGCCGTTTTCTTTCAGCACCTGCAGCACGATGGCGGACACTTCCGCGCGCAAGTCGGCCCTGCGTTCCGGCTGGATCGAACCCGTGATCACGGGGCCGTTTGCCAGGGTGCTGCTCTGTACGGTCAATACATCCTCGGGCGAAACGAGCAGCCGGACGGGCTTGCCATCCTTCTGCTTGCCGTCCGCCTGCGCGGCGGCGGCGCCTGGCTTGGCCGGGTCCTTGTCGTGTTTGCCGCACGCACTGAGTGCGGAAGCAATAGCAAGGAAGATTATAGTTTTGCGCAACATTTCTTGGTTCCCCCGAGATGGACTCGTTACCTGTAAAAATAAGAATAGAAAAGGCCAGCGGGCAGTATCAATGAGGCCGTCATGAGCGTCAATTGACGGTTCGGCAAAGCGCGGTTTTGGTGGGATGAACTGCAGATAGGCGGGATGAAATGCGTTTGGCCGAGGTTGGAATGCGCGACGAAACGGACAGGCGGACGTCCGGGTGGACGGCGGGGATGGTGTGCAGTCATCGGGTCCCCGCGCAGGCGGGGACCCAAGTAAATTACTTGGAGAACAGGTGGTACACGAGATTCCCCATCAGGATCCCGGTCACGATGCCGCCGCCGATCTCGACCAGCGTGTGGCCCATGCGCTCGCGCAAGGTGGTGTGGCCGCCCGTGTCCGCGGCCAGGCGGTTGATGGCGGCGGCCTGGCGGCCGACGTGCCGGCGCAGGCTGTTGGCGTCGATCATGACGATGAAGCACAAGGTGACGGCCACGCCGAACGCCGGGTGGCCGATGCCCTCGCGCAGCGCGATCAGGGTCGCCATGCTCGTGACGGTGGCGCTGTGGTTGCTCGGAAAGCCGCCATTGCCGACGAGATTGAACGCCCAGCGCCGCTGGCGCGCGCTATTGATGAGGAATTTGATCGGGCCGACCACGAGCCAGGTCAGCACCGGGGTGACCAGATAAGAAAAATCCATGCGAAATCCATTCAGGCTGAAATAGGAAGGCGTGACGCCGGGCGGCATTATCGCAGATGCGATGTTGCGTGAGCAATTCGGCGAGGACGGCCCGGCGTCGTTGTCAAGACGGCATTCGATGCGCCCGCCACGGTGTGAACCGGGTTAATATGCGCGTTGTGGTGTTTCAGTCAATGTAGCTTACCGGGGAGGAGTGCATGCAACATTTCAGGTTGTCGTTCGTGGTCGCCGCCGTCCTGCTGGCGCTGGCCGGCTGGTGGGGCTTTTCCCACGGCGGGGCCGCCGGACTCGTGCAGGGGCTGTGGATCGCCGCCGTGCTGGGCGTGCTCGAGATCTCGCTCTCGTTCGACAACGCGGTCGTCAACGCCTCCGTCCTGCGCAACTGGAACGCATTCTGGCAAAAACTGTTCCTCACGGCCGGCATCGTCGTCGCCGTGTTCGGCATGCGCCTGCTGTTTCCGCTGCTGATCGTGTCGGTGGCGACGGGGCTCGGCCTCGTCGACGTCTGGCACATGGCGGTCCACAGTCCGGCCGAGTACGCCCGCAACCTGACGTCGCGCCACGCCGAAGTGGCCGCGTTCGGCGGCGCGTTCCTGCTGCTGGTCTTCCTCAACTTCCTGTTCGACGAAGAAAAGGAACTCCACTGGCTGGGCTGGATCGAAGAAAAGGTCGGCAAGTACGGCTCGGAAGGCTTCGCCATCCTGCTCACCCTGCTCGCCGCGTTCGGCTGCATGAGCCTCGTGCCGCAGGAGCGCAAGCTGTCCGTGCTGATCGCGGGCGTCGTCGGCGTGCTCGTGTACGTGGGCGTGAACTGGTTTTCCGGCCTGCTGGAGGAAGAGGAAGCCGATCCGGCCGTCGGCAAGCTGATTTCGCAGGGCAGCATCGGCGGCTTCATCTACCTCGAAGTGCTGGACGCGTCGTTCAGCTTCGACGGCGTGATCGGCGCGTTCGCGATCACGAACGACGTCGTCGTGATCATGCTGGGCCTCGCCATCGGCGCGATGTTCGTGCGGTCGCTGACCGTGTTCCTCGTGCACAAGGGCACGCTGGAAGAATTCGTTTTCCTCGAGCACGGCGCGCACTACGCGATCGGCATCCTGGCCCTGATCATGTTCGCCAGCGTCGAGTACGAGATCCCGGAATGGTTCACCGGCCTGTCCGGCGTGGCCTTCATCCTGGTCTCGCTGTGGTCGTCGATCCGCTACAAGAAGCGCGAAGCGCTCGAATCGGCGACTTGAAACTTTAGTCCCTATCCAAAGAAAGGAAGCAAGATGGCGATCAGTTTGCAAAAAGGCGGCAACGTCAACCTGTCCAAGGAAGATCCGAACCTCAAGAAGGTCATCGTCGGCCTCGGCTGGGATCCGCGCGCGACCGACGGCGCCACCTTCGACCTCGACGGCAGCGCCTTCCTGCTGCGCGGCGACGGCAAGGTGCGCGGCGATGCCGACTTCATCTTCTACAACAACCTGAAGTCCAGCGACGGCGCCGTCACGCACACGGGCGACAACCGCACGGGCCAGGGCGAAGGCGACGACGAGCGCATCGTCGTCGACCTCACGCGGGTGCCGCCGGACATCGAGAAAATCGCGTTCTCCGTCACCATCCACGAAGCCGAGCAGCGCCGCCAGAACTTCGGCCAGGTGGCGCGCGCCTTCATCCGCTGCCTGAACGCGGACGGCGAACGCGAGATCGCCCGCTACGACCTGTCGGAAGACAGCTCGACGGAAACGGCGATGATCTTCGGCGAGCTCTACCGCTACGGCAACGAGTGGAAATTCCGCGCAGTCGGCCAAGGCTACAACGGCGGGCTCGGACCGCTCGCCCGCTCGTTCGGGGTGAACGCGTAAGTTTGGTCTAATTGACAATCGGCGCGCCCGTGTCAGAATGGGCGCGCTTCGTCACGTCCGTTATCTCAACCACCGCCTTCCGATCATGCCCAAGACCCTGCCGCGCCGCGCCATCGCCATCCTCGCCTCCGTCGTCATCGCCGCCGCTGCGCTGTTCGCCCTGTACACGTGGATCGTGCTGCACTGGTCGTATTCGGAAGGCGAACGGGCCGGCTATCTGCAAAAGCTGTCGCGCAAGGGCTGGCTGTGCAAGACGTGGGAGGGCGAGCTCCTGCTGTCGAGCATGCCCGGCGCGATTCCCGAGCGCTTCAATTTCACCGTGCGCGACGAGAACGTCGTGCGCCAGCTGCAGGCCGCCATGGGCCAGCGCGTGCAGCTGACGTATGCGCAGCACGTCGGCGTGCCGACCTCGTGCTTCGGCGAGACGGAATACTTCGTCGAGAAGGCCGTCGTCGGCGGATCGAATCCGGTGGCGCCCAGCAATATGTGACGTTTTGCCACGGAAATGTTAGACGCAAACATTTCTATTGCCGCCCCGCTCGCCCTCCCCTACACTCTCCTGAAACGGCAAGACGTCAGGAGACAACATGCAACAAAACCCCATCCGTAAAGTCGTCATCGTGGGCGGCGGCACCGCCGGCTGGATGACCGCGGCCCCGCTCGCCCAGCGGCTCGGCCGGCACTGCGAGATCGTGCTGGTGGAATCGCCGGAGATCGGCACGATCGGCGTCGGCGAAGCCACCTTGCCGACGATCCGCTTCTACAACAGCGCCCTCGGGCTGGACCACGCCGACTTCATCAGGAAGACCCAGGCCACCTTCAAGCTCGGCATCGAGTTCAAGGACTGGGGCCACGTCGGCAACCGCTTCTTCCACGGCTTCGGCGACTTCGGTCCGGCCCTCGACGGGATCGCGCCGCACCATTACTGGCTGCGCCTCGCGCGCACCTTCGACCAGATGCCGGACCTGGAAAACTGGTCCGTGGCATCGCGGATGGCGCGCGAGAACAAATTCGCGATGCCGACCGATGCGCAGCCTGGCGTCACGAACGCTTTTTCGTTCGGCTACCAGTTCGACGCCGGGCTGTACGCCGCCTACCTGCGCGATTACGCGCTGGCGCGCGGCGCCAAGCGGGTCGAGGGATTGATCACCGGCGTCGACCAGCATCCGGAGACCGGATTCGTCACGAGCCTGCGCCTCGCCGACGGCCGCACCCTCGACGGCGACCTGTTCATCGACTGCTCGGGCTTCCGCGGCCTGCTGATCGAAGGCACGCTGAAGGCGGGCTACGAGGACTGGAGCGAGCAACTGCCCTGCAACAGCGCCCTCGCCGTCCCGTGCGCCCGCGTGGAGCCGCTCACGCCCTACACCCGTTCGACGGCCAAGGGCTCGGGCTGGCTCTGGCGCATCCCGCTGCAGCACCGCACGGGCAACGGCCACGTCTACAGCAATGCGTTCACGACGGACGACGCCGCGCGCCAGGAGCTGCTCGACGGCCTCGACGGCAAAGCGCTGGACGAGCCGCGCCAGCTGCGCTTCGTCACCGGGAAGCGCAAGAACTCGTGGGTCAAGAACGTCGTGGCGATCGGCCTGTCGGCCGGCTTCGTCGAACCGCTGGAGTCGACCAGCATCAGCCTGATCGAAACGGCCGTCGGCAAGCTGATCGAGCTGTGGCCGGACCGCGATTGCCCTCCCGGGCTGGCGGCCGAATTCAACCGGGCGATCGGCAGCCGCTACGAGTCGATCCGCGACTTCATCATCATGCACTACAAGCTGACGAAGCGTGACGACACCGAATTCTGGCGCTATTGCGCGAACATGGCCATCCCCGATTCGCTCGCGCACCAGATCGAGTTGTTCCGCACGACGGGCCGCGTGACGATCCTCGACCGCGACGGTTTCGCCGAGCCCTCGTTCGTGTCGATGCTGATGGGCCTGGGCATCGTGCCCGAACGCTACAATCCGTTCGTGGACGAAGCCGACATGCGCCAGGTGCACGGCCACTTTGCCGGGCTGCGCGACCTCATCGGGCAGACGGTGGCGAAGATGCCGGGGCATGGGGCGTACCTGGAAAAGAACGCCAAGGCCTGACGGCGCAGGCCCGTCACGGGCCGGTCATTCGTGATCGCGGTCGGCGCGCTGCTTGGCGACCGCGTCCGCCAGCCGCAGCGCCGCCTGCACCTTCGACGGCTGCTGCGAGAAGCGGCCCAGCACCTCGCGCGCGAGGTCTTCCGATTCGGCGCGCTGTTTCGCTTCGGCCTGGCGCACCTCGATCTGTTCGCGCAGCGCGGCCAGTTCCGCCACCTGCTCTTCCTGGCGCGCGGATTCCAGTTCCACGAGGCGCTTCTTCGCCTCCATCATTTCCTGCGTGGCGAGCGCCGTCTTGCGCTGCATCTCGGCGGCCAGCTGGGCATTGGCCAGCAGCGCGCGCTGGGCGTCGCGCTTGTCGACCGCGGCCTGCGTGGCCGCCTGCTCCGCCGCCTCGCGCATCTTCGCCAGTTGCGCGCGCTCCGCCTCGGCCGCGGCGCGGGCCTCGGCCGCCGTCACGGCCGCGCGCTCGGACGCCATGCGTGCCGCCGCCGCTTCGTTGGCGCGCACGTCTGCGGCCGTCTGCTGCTGTTGCGACGACAGCTTTTGTTCCAGCAGCAGCAAGGCGTCGTGGGCGGCGTCGGCGGCGGCGCGTTCGGCCGCCAGCAATTCTTCCGTCAACGCCTGCTGGCGGCGTTCGTGCGCGGCGCGGTCGGCCTGCGCCTGCGCCAGTTCCGCGGCGCGGGCCGCCTGGGCGCGCTGGGCGTCGGCGATCGCCTGTTCCTCGTCGGCCTGGCGCGCCGCCTGTTCCGTGACGGCCCGCTGGGCGTCGACGGCGGCCTGGCGCTCGGCGACCGCGCGCTGTTCCTGCTCGGCCTGCGCGGCCAGCAGGGCCGCATATTCCTGCTCCAGTGCGGCGCGGCGGGCGTCGAACTCGGCCTGCTGGCGCGCGAGCGCATCCTGGTGGGCCTGCAGCTGCGCCGCATGCTCCTGCTCGAACGCGGCGCGGCGCGCGGCGATGTCGGCCTGCTGGTCCGCGAGCGCGCCGCGCTGCGCCTGCAGGCGCGCCGCATGCTCCTGTTCCGCGGCGGCGAGGCGCGCCGCCGTTTCCGCCTGCAGCGCGGCGACTTCGCGCCGCAAGGCCTCGGTCTTCTCGGCCAGTTGCGCGGCCTGCTCTCCTTCCGCGGCGGCGCGGGCTTCGGCGGCGGCGGCCAGCGCGCGTTCCGCTTCGATGCGGGCCCGCTCGCGCGCCAGCGCGTCCTGCTCGGCCTGCACGCGGGCCTGTTCGGCCTGCGCCAGTTCGCGCGCCTGTCCGGCGCGCTGCCCGGCCAGGCGCGCGGCCTCGCGTTCGTGTTCGGTCCGTTCGGCCTGCGCGGCCAGTTCCGCTTCCTGGGCGGCATTCTGCGCGGCGCGGGCGGCGGCCGCGGCGTCCGCCAGCGCGGCCCGTTCCTCGGCCAGCCGGCGCTCGCGCTGCTGCGCCTCGGCGTCGCGCTGCGCCGCTTCCTGGGCCACCCGGTCGGCTTCCGCCCGCAGGTGCGCCTGCTCGGCGGCTTCGCGCTCGGCGTCGAGGCGGGCCTGGCTCTGCTGCGATTCTTCCTCTTCCGCCGCGGCGCGGGACATGGCCACGTCGCGCAGCTTGCGGTCGGCCTCGATGCGGGCTTCCGTCGCGGCCAGGATGCGGGCTTCCGCCTCGCGCCGCGCGGCGGCCGCATCGGCCGCCATCCGTTCCAGGCGTTCGCGGTGGATGGCCGCGTCGCGCAATTCCTTTTCCGTCTGCAGGCGCATGCGCAGCGATTGCGCGGCCGTCCGCTCCGATTCCGCCTGGGCCTGGGCGATGGCTTCGCGTTCCTGCTCGATGTGCGCGAGGGCGCGGGCCTCCTCGAGCGCGCGCGCTTCCGCGGCCGCGCGCGCGAACGCGGACGCCAGCGCCACCTGGTCCGCCCGTTCGCGCCGCTGCGCGAGGTCCACCGCTTCGGCTTCCGCCTCCGCCAGCTTCTCCGCCGTCTGGCGTGCGGCCCGCTCGGCCCGTTCGCGTTCGCGCGCGAGGATGGCCACGCGGGCGTCGGCGCTGGCGCTGTGATGCACTTCTTCGCGCGCCGCGTGCACGGCCGCCACGCGCTCGGCCGCCTGCAGGCGGGCCTGCTCGGCGTGCTGCGCCAGTTCGTCGGCGTCGCGCTGGGCGCGCTCGGCGATCTCGGTGTCGATGCGCGCCTGTTCCGTCGCGCGTTTGCGGGCGTCTTCCTCGGCGCGGGCGCGAGCCTCGGACGCCAGACGGATCTGCGTGTCGGATGCGACGCGGGCGCGCAGCTCCGCCGTCTCCTGGCGGATCGCTTCCAGGCGCTCGGCGGCGGCCTTGGCGGCGGCGCGCAGGGTTTCGATGCGGTCGCGGTTGGCCTCGATCGCTTCTTCCGACGCCTGCGCGTTCGCCAGCGCGGCGGCGGCCGCCTCGGCGTCGATGGCGGCCCGTTCCTCGGCCAAGGTGCGCGCCCGGGCCTCGGCGTGGGCGCGGTTCTCGGCCGCCACCGCCGCCTTCGCCTCCGCTTCCACGCGCGCGATGCCTTCCTTGATCGCGCGCTGTTCCAGATGCTCGCGCTGCGGCTCGACCTGCGGCGCCGCGTGCTCCTGGGCGGCAGGCATCAGGTCGATCGTGAAATCGGCGTCGTCGTGCTTGGCGGAAGGTGAAGTAGAGTCGGACATGGAACGCTCGCTGGGTCATGCGGACCCGGACGAGCCCGCGCTTCGATTATGCGGCATGGCTCCGTGTCGTGTCACGCCGAGCTGAATCGTGAAACAGCGTCAATTCCCGCTTTAGACGGGCCAGAGCGGCGGCTCGTCCATCAGCGCCACCTGCTCGCGCAGCTCGAGGATGCGGTCTTGCCAGTAACGCTGGGTATTAAACCAGGGAAAGGCCGCGGGGAATGCGGGATCGTCCCAGCGCATGGCCAGCCACGCCGAGTAATGGATCAGCCGCAAGGTGCGCAGCGCCTCGACGAGGTAGAGCTGGCGCGGATCGAATTCGCAGAAGTCCTCGTAGCCGGCCAGCACGTCGGACAGCTGGCGCACCATCTCGTGGCGCTCGCCCGACAGCAGCATCCACAAGTCCTGCACGGCCGGGCCCATGCGGCTGTCGTCGAAGTCGACGAAGTGCGGGCCGTCGTCCGTCCACAGCACATTGCCCGCGTGACAGTCGCCGTGCAGGCGCAGCAGCGGCAGCGCGCCGGCCCGGTCGTAGCAGCGGGCGACGCCGTCCAGCGCCTGGTCGAGCACGCTCGTGTACGCCGTCAGCAGTTCGGGGGGAATGAAGCCGTGCTTGACCAACCATGCGCGCGGCTCACGGCCGAACGTCTCGAGGTCCAGCCGGGGACGCTCGGCGAACGGTTTCTGCGCGCCCACCGCGTGGATGCGGCCGATGAAGCGGCCGATCCATTCCAGGGTCGACGGGTCGGACAGTTCGGGCGCGCGCCCGCCGCGGCTCTCGAACACGGCGAAGCGGAAACCGCCGTGCTCGTGCAGGCTGCGGCCGGCGAGGACGCGTGCCGGCACGACCGGCACCTCCTGGTCGGCCAGTTCCTGCACGAAGGCGTGTTCCTCGAGGATGGCGGCATCGCTCCAGCGCGCGGGCCGGTAGAACTTGACGACGACGGGCGGCCCGTCTTCGCAGCCGACGCGGTACACGCGGTTCTCGTAACTGTTCAGCGCCAGCAGGCGGCCGTCGCCGCGCAGGCCGACGCTGTCGACGGCGTCGAGGACCGCCAGCGGATCGAGCCGGGAGAAAGGATGACTGTCAGAAATTTCGGGATTGTGCATCCCGCCATTGTAAGACGGGCGGCCGGCCGGCGCTTTTTTTCGCCGGCCGCGAGGCGGGAGGCGTTACACTGGCACCTTCAACGCAAGGAAACAGAAACAATGCAACTCGACCAGCCCCTCTCCGAAAAAGAATTCGACGACCTCGACAACTTCCTCCTGTCCGACCGCTGCTCCGACGACGCCATGACGATGGACACGCTGCACGGCTATCTCACGGCCATCGCGATCGGTCCGGAAACCATCATGCCGGCCGAATGGCTGCCGCGCGTGTGGGGCGAGGACGGCGCCGTGCCCAAGTGGAAGAATCCGAAAGAGGAAGAGCGCATCGTCAACCTGATCATGCGCTTCATGAACGAGGTGCTCGTCACCTTCGAGGTCGCGCCCAAGGAATTCGAGCCGCTGTACGTCGAGCACGAGATCGACGGCGAGACGCTGATCGACGCCGAAGCCTGGTGCTGGGGATTCTGGGAAGGCATGGACCTGCACCCCGGCGCGTGGGACGAAATCTGGGATTCGGAAGCGGCCCCGCTGATGCGCCCGATCTACCTGCTGGGCGCCGACGAGATCGAGGAAAGCGAGCTGGCGGAAGTCGAGAATCCGAAGCTGGCGCACAAGCTGGCGCTGGAGATCGAAGCGAACCTGCCGGGCATCCACCGCTTCTGGCTGCCGCGCCGCAAGGCCGCCGTCGAAACGGTGCGCCGCGACGAACCCAAGGTCGGCCGCAACGACGACTGCCCCTGCGGCAGCGGCAAGAAATACAAGAAATGCTGCGGCGCCAACCAACCCTGAAATTCGGGGTCAGAGCACATTTCGCGCAAAATTCGGGGTCAGAGCAAATGTTCGGACAATGGCTCGACGGCTAGCCGATACGCGTACAGCCCCGCTTCGCTGCGCCACGGACCGTGGCGTCCACCGGATGGCCGCTTGCGGGGCCTTGGAGGCAGCGGGGCAGTGTCGGCAACAGCGTGCCGCGAGGCTATTGCGCAAAAAAGGGCTCTGACCCCGAATTGCGCGAAAAAAGTGCTCTGACCCCGAATTTCATGACCCCGAATTTCAGGCGGCTTCGGCCAGGCGGCTTTCGAACAGGGCCGCCAGCAGGTCGGATTGGCTGACGACGCCCAGGAACACGAGGCGCTCGTCCACCACGGGAATGTGGTGCAGCCCGACGTTGCTCATCAGGGGTACGAGCGTGGCGATCGGTTCGTCCGCCGCGACGACGGCCACCTTCGTCGACATCAATTCGCCCACCGTCGCCGCGCGCTCGGGCCGCACGCCCAGCACGTGGGCGAACAGGCTGCGCAGGCGTTCGCCCACGGTCTGGTAATCGTCCAGGCCGGCATGGTGCAGGAAGTCGCTCTGGCCGATGATGCCGGCCACGCGGTGCGACGCGTCCAGCACCGGCAACGCGTGCAGGTTGTGGTGGCGCAGCAGGCGCCAGGCGTCGGCGAGGGACATGTCGGGCGTGGCCGTCACGACGTCCTTCGACATGATCGCGCGGCAAGTCACGGTGCCGAAGCGGCGCGCGTAGGCCCGTTGCTCCGTCTGCAGCAGGATGTCTTCCAGGTCGTCGCGGCTCACGTCCAGCACCTGGCCGTAGCGGGCCAGCACGGCGTCCAGGTCCTCGGCCGTGAAGCCCAGGCGCGCCATCGGCGCCGGATCGCGCGTCGCATGCGCCGCCTGCTGCGCCGTGCGCAGCATGGATTTCTGGTTGTGCGGATAGCGCCGGCCCGTCAGGTTGTTGAAGACGAGCGCCGCGAGCACGATCAGGGTCGAGTTCAGGCACACCGGCAGGAAGGCGAACTCGAAGCCCGCCGCGTGGATGGCCGGCCCCCCGAGAACGACCGTCAGCGCCACCGCGCCGCTGGGCGGGTGCAGGCAACGCAGCACGAACATCACGAAGATGGCACAGGCGCCCGCCAGCGGCGCCGCCAGCGCCGGGTTGTGCACGGCCTTGGCACAGATGATGCCGACCAGCGCGGAAATCGTGTTCCCGCCGATGACGGACCACGGCTGGGCCAGCGGGCTGGCCGGTACGCAGAACAGCAGCACGGCCGACGCGCCCATCGGTGCGACCAGGGCCAGCGGGACGATGCCGGAACCCGCGGTCAACATGTCGCTCAGGATCGCCGTCACGAACAGCCCCACGAGGGCGCCTGCCACCGCGCGCATGCGTTCGCCGCGCGGCACCGTATTGGGCTGCGGCACGAACGACCGCATCCATTCCATACTCTTTTCCAGCATCATTCCAATCGATTGTAAAAGAACGGCAACGCTTGACGCTGCGCGAATTAGGCTACGAAAACATATCACGTTATGATATATTATTTGGTTCCCAAAGCCAATATCCCAATGACATACGCCCTGTGAAAGACGACACCCCTCCGCTGTCCAAGACGGATTTCGCCGCTTTGTCGGAATTCCGCTACCAGATGCGGCGCTTCGAGCGCTTCTCCGAAAACGCGGTGCAAGCCGAAGGCATCACGCCGCTGCAATACCTGCTCCTCCTGCACATCAAGGGGATTTCCGGACGCGAATGGGCCACCGTGGGCGAATTGGCCGAACGCCTGCAAGCCAAGCAGCACGGCGTCGTCGCGCTCGTCACGCGCTGCGAAGCCGTCCAGCTCGTCGTGCGCCGCACGAACGCCGAGGACCGGCGCCGCGTCGAAGTGCACCTGTTGCCGAAAGGCGAGGCGCTACTGACCCGGCTCGCCGCCATCCACCGCGCCGAATTGCGCGCCTTGCAAGGCGTGTTTACCGTTCCCAACCTTGTATAAAAAAATGAACTCTTCCACGCTTCACTCCGCGCCCCGGCGCGATTTTTCGGGCGGCACCGGCCTGCTGCGCATCACCGCCCTCGCCGCCCTCATCGGCGCGCTCAGCACGCTCGCCGCGCACGTCCTGCTGACCATGATCCGCTTCTTCACGGACCTGTTCTTCTACGGCAAATTCTCGATCGCCGACCTGTCGCCGGCCAACAACACGCTGGGCGCCTGGGTGATCGCCATCCCCGTGCTGGGCGGCGTCATCATCGGCCTGATCGCCCGCTACGGCACCGAGGCGATCCGCGGCCACGGCATTCCCGAAGCGATCGAAGCGATCCTGTTCAAGCGCAGCGCCATGTCGCCCAAGGTGGCGGTGCTGAAACCGTTGGCGTCCGGCATCGCGATCGGCAGCGGCGGTCCATTCGGCGCCGAGGGCCCGATCATCATGACGGGCGGCGCGATCGGCTCGCTGATCGCCCAGTACTTCCACCTGACGAGCGGCGAACGCAAGACGCTGCTCGTGGGCGGCGCCGTGGCCGGCATGACGGCCGTGTTCGGCACGCCGGTGGCGGCCGTGCTGATGGCCGTCGAACTGCTGCTGTTCGAACTGCGTCCGCGCAGCCTGCTGCCGGTGGCGACGGCCTGCGCCGTGGCCGGCTTCCTGCGTCCCCTCGTGATCGGCGCCGGCGCGCTGTTCCCGCTGCAGACGGCCCCCGTGACGCCGCTCGCCCTCGGCTCCTGCGTCCTGGCCGGCATCGCGTGCGGCGCGCTGGCCTGGCTGATGTCGACGGCGCTGTACCGCGTCGAAGACGCCTTCCACCGCCTGCCCATCCATTGGATGTGGTGGCCGGCGCTGGGCGGCCTCGCGGTCGGCATCGGCGGTTATTTCCAGCCGCGCGCGCTGGGCGTCGGCTATGACGTCATCGGCGACCTGCTGCACAACCACATGGTCGCGGGCGCCATCGTCGGCCTGCTGGCCGTGAAGCTCGTGATATGGCTGATCGCGCTCGGCTCCGGCACGTCCGGCGGCGTGCTGGCGCCGTTGCTGATGCTCGGCGCCGGCCTCGGCGCCGTCCTCGGACCGTATCTGCCGGGCGCCGATCCGGCGCTGTGGCCGCTCGTGTTCATGGCCGCGACGCTCGGCGGCATGATGCGCGCGCCCGTGATGGCCGTCGTGTTCGCGTTCGAACTCACGCACGACGCCAACTCCCTGCTGCCGCTGCTGATGGCGTCCGCCGGCGCCTACGGCTTCACGGTGCTGACGATGGGCCGTTCGATCCTGACGGAAAAGATCGCCCGCCGCGGCCACCACATCTACCGCGAATACGGCATCGACCCGCTCGAACGCCACAGCGTGGCCGAGGTGATGAGCACGGACGTCCTCCACGTCGACGCCGGCGCCACCGTCGGCGACGTGCTGGCCACCCAGTTCGGTCCGGGCCAGAAGCACCGCGGCTTCCCGGTCACGCGCGGCGGCCTCGTCGTCGGCATGGTCGAGCGCGACACGCTGGACGGCCACGCGCCGGAGACCCTCGTCGGCGCCCTGTTCGGCGCCAATCCGCCGCTCGTCGCGCTGCCCGGCGAGACGTGCCGCGCCGTCGCCACGCGCCTCGCCGTGCACGGCATCGAGCGCCTGCCGGTGGTCGCGCAGCCCGATCACACGCAACTCCTGGGCGTCGTCAGCCGCAGCGACCTGATCAAGGCGACGGCCACCCTGCACGACGAGGAACACGAGCGGCGCACCATGCGCACGCTCCCCCTTGTGCGGCGTCAGTAAAGACGGCTCGGGGTCGAGCGAGTTGCTGAACATTCATGTACGATAAGAAACCCGCGTTCGCGCGTTTCGACATCGATATAGGACGAGAACATGATCAAACCGCTCAAGCAGACCCTGGTCGCCGCCGCACTCGCCGCGGCGGCCTTTACCGCCCAGGCCGCCGCACCGATGGTCAAGACCCCGGCGCCCGGCTTCTACCGCGTGATGGTGGGCGACATCGAAGTCACGCCGATCAGCGACGGCACCTTCGACCTGCCGATGGACCAGTACATGCGCCAGAAGCCGGAGCTGACGCGCACCGCGCTGGCGAAACACTTCCTCAAGCTGCCGGTGGAAACGTCCGACAACGCCTTCCTGATCAACACCGGCAGCAAGCTGGTGCTGGTCGACACGGGCGCCGGCACGCTGCTCGGCCCCACCGTCGGCAAGTTCGTCAACAACCTGAAGGCGGCCGGCTACCGGCCCGAGCAGATCGACGAGATCTACATCACCCACATGCACGGCGACCACATCGGCGGCCTCGTAAGCAACGGCCAGCGCGTGTTCCCGAACGCGGTCGTGCGCGCAGGCAAGGCCGATGCCGACTACTGGCTGAGCCAGGCGAACATGGCCAAGGCCCCGGCCGACAAGAAAGACTTCTTCAAGGGCGCGATGGCGTCGATCAACCCGTACGTCCAGGCCGGCAAATTCAAGCCGATCGACGCGGACGGCGAGCTGGTGCCGGGCGTCACCGCCATGGCCGCGCACGGCCATACGCCGGGCCACACGGTCTACGCGGTGGAAAGCCATGGCCAGAAGCTCGTGCTGATCGGCGACCTGATCCACCTGGCGGCCGTCCAGTTCGACAATCCGCAGGTGACGATCGCCTTCGACAGCGACGAGAAGGCGGCCTATGCGGCGCGCAAGCGGGTGTTCGACGAGGCGGCGAAGAACGGCTGGCTGATCGGCGGCGCGCACCTGCAGTTCCCGGGGCTCGGCCATCTCGCCAACCAGGGCAGGGGGTATCGCTGGGTGCCCGTCAATTACACGCAGATGCGTTAATCCCCTACCTCTCGATCCCCGCCAACAACGCCGCCAGCGCGTCCATGTCGACGGGCTTCACGAGGTGGTGGTCGAACCCCGCCTCGAACGCCGCGCGGCGGTCCTGTTCCTGGCCGTAGCCCGTAACGGCCACCAGCACGATGGCCCCCGTCTGCGGATCCGCGCGCAGGCGGCGGGCCAGTTCGTTGCCGTCCATGTCCGGCAGGCCGATGTCGAGCAGCGCCACGTCCGGGCGCTGCTGGCGCGCGTGGTCGAGCGCGCGCTGCGAATCGTGCTCGACGTCGACCAGGTAGCCGCACGCTTCCAGCAGCATGCCCAGGGTGGCCGCGGCGTCGACGTTGTCGTCCACCACGAGCACGCGCAGCGGCCGCCCACCCGCCACCGCCGCGGCGGCCGCGCCGGCGCCCGCCGCCGCCGATGACGGCCGCGTTGCCGGCGCCATCAGCGGCAATGCCACCTCGAAGGTACTGCCCTGCCCCAGGCCGGGGCTCGTGCACGCGACAGTGCCGCCGTGCAGCTCGACGAGGTTCTTGACGAGCGCCAGGCCGAGGCCCAGGCCGCCCTGGGCGCGATCGACGGAACGCTCGGCCTGCGTGAACAGGTCGAACACATGGCCCGTCAGTTCCGGCTCGATGCCGATGCCGTCGTCATGCACCGTCAGCAACAGCCGGCCGCCCGCCGCGTCGACGCCGGCCGCCACGTCGATGCGGCGCTCTTCCGGCGTGTACTTGGCCGCGTTGTTGAGCAGGTTGGCCAGCACCTGCACGAGGCGCGCCTTGTCGCCGAGCACCGTCGCGTCCGGGTCGGCGATGGCGACGGCCAGGTGCTGGCGGCGCGTCTCGAACATGGGACGCACCTGCTCGATCGCCTCGTCGACGATGGTGCGCGCCGCCACGGGCGCGCGCGCGAGCGTCACGAGCCCGCGCGTGACGCGCGAGACGTCGAGCAGGTCGTCGACCAGGCTCGTCATGTGGCGCACCTGGCGGCCGATGATGGCGCTGCTCTGGCGCACCCGGGCTTCGTCCAGGCGGCCGATGCGCAGCAGGTCGGCGGCGGCGCTGATCGGCGCCAGGGGGTTCCTCAGTTCGTGCGCCAGCATCGCGAGAAACTCGTCCTTGCGGCGGTCGGCCGTGCGCAGCTTGTCCTCGGCCGCCTTGCGCTCCGTGACGTCGCGGAAGAACGAGACGACCCCGCCGTCGGCCGTCGGATAGGCGCGTACCTCGCACCAGATCTCGGCGCCGTCGGCCACGCGCTGGCGGTACTCCGCGGTGCCGGCCGTGCGGTCGCGCATCACGCGGCGGTACATGCGCCCCGCCTCGCTGTCGATGGCTTCCGGCCAGACGTCCCAGTGGTTGCGCCCGATGACCGCGCCGGACGCCATGTGCGCGATGCGCAGGCCGGCCTCGTTGATCTGCAGGACGGTCCAGTCGCGGTCGAGCAGCATGAAGCCCTCCGCGATCGTGTCGAGGATCGTGCGGCTGCGGTCGCGCTCCTCGCGCAGCGTCGTCTGCACGCGCGCCAGGTCGACGGCCGCCCGGATGCGCTCGGCCGTGCCGCACGCCAGCGCCATCTCCGCGTCGGTCCAGGCATGCGGCCGGTCGAGCCCCAGCACGAGGAAGGCCTGCAGGCGCCCGCCCTGGCGCAGCGGCACGGCCAGGCAGGCATGGACGTCCAGCGCGAGATACGTCCCCTGGCGCGCGGCCGCGCGCGGGTCGGTGCGCACGTCGGCGAGCGGCAGGAGCTCGCCGGCGCGGCCCGCGCGGGCGAATTCGGGGCCGAAGGCGTCGAGGGAAAACGTGTGGCCGGCCACGCCCGCGAAACCGGGCCGGCTCCAGTCGCCCACCATGGACAAGGTGCCCGGGCGGTCGTCGACCTCGCCGTACAGCACGCGCGCCATGCCCAGTTCCTGTCCCAGCAACGTGCAGCCGGTGCGGATCGCGTCGTCGCTCGACGCCAGCGGGCGCAGCGCGTCCGCCACCGCCAGTTCGAACGCGGCGCGGCGCTCGGCCTGCACGCGGGCCGTCGTCTCGATGACGGTGCAATACAAGCCGACCACGCGGCCGTGGCCGTCGTGCAGCGGGGAGTACGAAAACGTGAACCAGGTCCGTTCGCGGTAGCCCTTGCGCTCCATCGTGAGCGGCAGGTCTTCGAAATAGGCGGACTTGTTCGACAGCGCGCGGTCGACGATCGGGACGAGGTCGGGCCAGATTTCGGCCCAGACCAGCTGGAACGGCGCGCCGAACGCGGCCGGGTGCTTGTCGCCGAGGATCGGCGCGTAGGCGTCGTTGTACAGGAAGCGCAGGTCCGGGCCCCAGGCGACGAACATCGGAAACGCGGAACTGAAGGCCATCGACACGGCGGTGGCCAGCTCGGGCGGCCAGCCGTCCGGCGCACCGAGCGGCGACACGCTCCAGTCGCGCTCCCGCAGGAGACGCCGGACTTCGCTCTCTCCGCCGAGTCCGGCGGTGGTACGCAGAATGTCAGCCATGGCCGGATTCTCGCATACCTGCGCGGCCGACCCATGCACGATTGCAACTTCGTGTCGGAAACCGCGAGGCCGCTTTACAGTTTGATGAAATGTTCCCGGTAATAACGCAGTTCTTCGATGGACTCGATGATGTCGGCCAGCGCCGTGTGCTTCTGCGCCTTCTTGAAGCCGGACGCCAGTTCCGGCTTCCAGCGGCGGCACAGTTCCTTGAGCGTCGACACGTCCAGGTTGCGGTAGTGGAAGAACGCTTCCAGCTTGGGCATGCCGCGGGCCATGAAGCGGCGGTCCTGGCAGATCGAGTTGCCGCACATCGGCGACTTATTGGCCGGCACCCACTGCTTCAGGAAGGCGATCAGCTGCGTTTCCGCTTCGGCCTCGTCGATGGTCGACGCCTTCACGCGGTCGATCAGGCCGGAGCGGCCGTGCGTGCCCTTGTTCCAGGCGTCCATCTTGTCCAGCGTCGCGTCGCTCTGGTGCACGGCGATCACCGGACCTTCGGCCAGCACGTTCAGATTCGCGTCCGTGACGACGGCGGCCACTTCGATGATGCGGTCGTTGTCCGGATCCAGGCCGGTCATTTCCATGTCGATCCAGACCAGGTTGAATTCGTTCGGGCGTGGGGTCGCTGCTTCGGTGGCATTGGCTTGTGACATAATTCTCTCTTTATTCAGCGGGGTCAGAGCACAAGCGTAAAATTCGCGCTCCGACCCCGAATTTAAACTGCGGGGTCAGAGCACAACACGAAATTCGCGCTCTGACCCCGAATTTGATCTGCGGGGTCAGAGCACAACCGTGAAATTCGTGCTCTGACCCCGAAAAATAGATTTTCTCACAGGCACCGCATGCTTTCATCCGCGTTTTCGGTTTTGTTCGTCGTCTTTCTCCTGCTCACGCTCGGCCTGCGCTACTGGCTGGCGCGCCGGCACATCCGCCACGTCCTGCGGCACCGCGACCAGGTGCCGGCCGAATTCGCCGAAAAGATTCCCCTGACCGCGCACCGGAAAGCGGCCGACTACACGGTCGCCAAGACCCGCTTCGGCCTGTGGGAGGCGCTGTGGAACACGCTCGTGCTGACCGGCTTCACCTTGCTGGGCGGCCTGCAGGCCCTGTCGACGGCGCTGCTGCACGCACTCGGCCCCGGCATGGTGCACCAGATCGCCCTGATCGTCGCGTTCGCCGTCGTCTCCGGTGCGCTGGACCTGCCGTTCTCGTACTACCGCCAGTTCGTGCTGGAAGAACGCTTCGGCTTCAACAAGATGACGGTCGGCTTGTGGGTCGTCGACGCCGTCAAGGGTGCGCTCGTGGGCGCCGTCATCGGCCTGCCGCTGCTGTGGGTCGTGCTCGCCTTGATGGACAGGACGGGCGCCCTGTGGTGGCTGTACGCCTGGCTCGTGTGGAGCGGCTTCCAGCTGTTGATGATGGTGCTGTACCCGACCGTCATCGCGCCGCTGTTCAACAAGTTCACGCCGCTGGCGGACGACAAGCTCAAGGACCGCATCGAGGGCCTCATGACGCGCGTCGGCTTTGCCGCCAAGGGCTTGTTCGTGATGGACGGCAGCAAGCGCTCCGCCCACGGCAACGCCTATTTCTCCGGCTTCGGCGCGAATAAACGCATCGTGTTCTTCGATACCCTGCTGGCGCGCCTGGCCCCGGAAGAGATCGAAGCCGTGCTGGCGCACGAGCTGGGGCACTTCAAGCTCAAGCACATCGTCAAACGCATCGCCGTGCTGTTCGCCCTGTCGCTCGCCTTCCTCGCGCTGCTGGGCTGGCTCAAGACGCAGGTGTGGTTCTACACGGGCCTCGGCGTGCTGCCCCTGCTGGGCCCGTCGAACGATGCGATGGCGCTGCTGCTGTTTTCGCTGGTGCTGCCCGTGTTCGCGTTCCCGTTCTCGCCGCTCACGTCGATCACGTCGCGCAAGCACGAGTTCGAGGCGGACGCCTTCGCCGCCAGCCACAGCGATGCGCGCGACCTCGTCTCCGCCCTCGTCAAGATGTACGAGGACAATGCGTCGACCCTGACGCCGGACCCGATCCACTCGGCGTTCTACGATTCGCACCCGCCGGCCTCGGTGCGCATCCGCCAGCTGCGCCTCGCGGGGGCCGCATGAGCCTCGTCGACCGCCACTGCGTTCACGACGCCCCGGCGCTGGACGATGCCGCGCTCCAGCTGATGCTGGCCGAGGTGCCTGAATGGAAGATCACCGGCGACCGCATCGAGCGCGAATTCGTGTTCCGCGACTTTCACGAGACGATGGAGTTCGTGAACGCCCTCGCCTTCATGATCCACCGCGAAGACCACCACCCCGACCTCGCGGTCGGCTACCGCCGCTGCACGGCATCCTGGACGACGCATTCGGCCGGCAACCGCCTGTCCGCCAACGATTTCGTCTGCGCCGCCAAGGCCGACGCGCTGTACGCGGGACGGGCCGGCGCATGACCAGACACGATAAGGTCGATGCAATGAGGGGCACCATCGTGGCCGCGCACGGCCGCCACTACCTGGCCGACGTCGACGGCGAATTCCTCCAGTGCGTCACGCGCGGCAAGAAAACCAACGTGGCGGTGGGCGACGTCGTGCACCTGAAACGGACGTCCGCCGATCAGGCGGTGATCGAAAAGATCGCCGAGCGCACGACCCTGCTGTACCGCTCAGACCAGTACAAAGCTAAGCTGCTCGCGGCGAACATCAGCCGGCTGTTCATCGTCATCGCGACGGAACCCAGCTTTGCCGACGACCTGGTGTCGCGCGCCCTCGTCGCCTGCGAGGCGGCGGGCGTGGACGCCCACCTCATCCTGAACAAGGTCGACCTGGAGCCGAACCTCGCCCGCGCGCGCGAACGCGCGAGCCTGTACACGGACCTCGGCTATCCGCTGCACGAGGTGTCGGCGAAGACGCATCCCGAGGAAACGGTCGCGACGCTCACGCCGCTGCTGCAGGGGCAGTCGGCTATCCTGATCGGGCAGTCGGGCATGGGCAAGTCCTCGCTCGTGAACCTGCTGGTGCCGGACGCCGACATCGCCGTGCGCGAAATCTCGGAAGCGCTGGACACCGGCAAGCACACGACGACGTTTACCCGGCTGTACAAATTGCCGGCAGGCGGCACCTTGATCGACTCGCCGGGCTTCCAGGAATTCGGCCTGTACCACCTGACGGAAGGCATGCTGGAACGGGCGTTCGTCGAGTTCAAGCCCTACCTGGGCGGCTGCAAGTACTACAACTGCCGCCACCTGGCCGAACCGCAGTGCGCCGTGCTGCAAGCCGTCGCGGACGGCAAGGTCGCGAAGCTGCGCCACGCGCTGTATGGCCAGTTGCTGCACGAGTCGGCGCAGACCTTGTACTGACAAATTCCGAGCCGAATTTTCCGGAAAATAAACAAAACGCTTATAATCCAAGAGATTATCGTATCTCAGACACAAAAATGGCTGGCACGACTCCCACCAATATCAAGCACTTCCTGCAGTTCTCCGACTTCACCCGCGACGAGTTCGAGTACCTGATCGAGCGCGCGACCGTCATCAAGCGCAAGTTCAAGAACTACGAGATCTACCACCCGCTCGTCGACCGCACGCTCGTCATGGTGTTCGAAAAGAACTCCACGCGCACGCGCCTGTCGTTCGAGGCCGGCATGCACCAGCTGGGCGGCGCCGCGATCTACCTGAACACACGCGACAGCCAGCTGGGCCGCGGCGAGCCCGTCGAGGACGCCGGCCAGGTCATGTCGCGCATGTGCGACATCATCATGGTGCGCACGTTCGGCCAGGACATCATCGAGCGCTTCGCGGCGAACTCGCGCGTGCCGGTGATCAACGGCCTGACCAACGAACATCACCCGTGCCAGGTGCTGGCCGACATCTTCACGTACTACGAGCACCGCGGCTCCATCGTCGGCAAGACGGTGGCCTGGATCGGCGACGCCAACAACATGCTGTACTCCTGGCTGGAGGCGGCGGAAGTGTTCGGCTTCCACCTGAACGTGTCCACGCCCAAGGGCTACGACATGGATCCGAAGCTGGTCAACACGAACAACTACACCTTCTTCGAGAACCCGTCGGACGCGTGCGCCGGCGCCCATCTCGTGAACACGGACGTGTGGACGAGCATGGGCTACGAAAAGGAAAACAACGAGCGCCTGAAAGCGTTCGACGGCTTCATCGTCGACGAAGCGAAGATGGCGCGCGCCAGCGGCGACGCCCTGTTCATGCACTGCCTGCCCGCGCACCGCGGCGAGGAAGTGTCGGCCGGCGTCATCGACGGTCCGCAATCCGTCGTCTGGGACGAGGCCGAGAACCGCCTGCACGTGCAAAAGGCCTTGATCGAATACCTGCTGCTGGGCCGCATCGAGGACAAGTAATTCACCACCATTGAGCCTGATCGTCGGCCCGCCGAGGGCCGGCTGACCATCATCCCCCTCCACATCTGACACCACTGGAACTCCCATGAGCGACATTAAAAAAGTAGTCCTCGCCTATTCGGGCGGCCTCGATACCTCCGTCATCCTGAAATGGCTGCAGGATAACTACAAGTGCGAAATCGTCACCTTCACCGCCGACCTGGGCCAGGGTGAAGAACTGGAGCCGGCGCGCGCCAAGGCGCTGAAGTTCGGCATCAAGCCGGAAAACATCTACATCGACGACGTGCGCGAGGAATTCGTGCGCGACTTCGTGTTCCCGATGTTCCGCGCCAACACCGTCTACGAAGGCGAGTACCTGCTGGGCACGTCGATCGCGCGTCCGCTGATCGCCAAGCGCCTCATCGAAATCGCCAACGAAACCGGCGCCGACGCCGTGTCGCACGGCGCGACCGGCAAGGGCAACGACCAGGTGCGCTTCGAGCTGGGCGCGTACGCGCTGAAGCCGGACGTCAAGATCATCGCCCCGTGGCGCGAATGGGACCTGCTGTCGCGCGAAAAGCTGCTGAAGTACGCGGAAGACGCCGGCATCGAGATCGACATGAAGCACAAGAACGGCGGCGCGCCGTACTCGATGGACGCAAACCTGCTGCACATCTCGTTCGAAGGCCGCCACCTGGAAAACCCGAGCGCGGAAGCCGAGGAATCGATGTGGCGCTGGACCGTGTCGCCGGAAGCGGCACCGGACGCGGCCGAGTACCTGGACATCGAATACGAGCACGGCGACATCGTCGGCCTGAACGGCAAGCGCCTGTCGCCGGCCGCGGTGCTGACCGAATTGAACCGCCTGGGCGGCAAGCACGGCATCGGCCGCCTGGACCTGGTGGAAAACCGCTACGTCGGCATGAAGTCGCGCGGCTGCTATGAAACGCCGGGCGGCACGATCATGCTGCGCGCGCACCGCGCCATCGAATCGATCACGCTGGACCGCGAAGTGGCCCACCTGAAGGACGACCTGATGCCGCGCTACGCCTCGCTGATCTACAACGGCTACTGGTGGGCGCCGGAACGCGTCGCGCTGCAGACGCTGATCGACCACACGCAGAAGAGCGTGAACGGCTGGGTGCGCGTCAAGCTGTACAAGGGCAACGTCATCGTCGTCGCGCGCGATTCGAAGACGGATTCGCTGTTCGACCAGACCATCGCCACGTTCGACGAAGACGGCGGCGCCTACAACCAGGCCGACGCCGGCGGCTTCATCAAGCTGAACGCGCTGCGCATGCGCATCGCGGCGAACGCACGCAGGAAGCGCGGCCAGTAACACCCTGGATGTGCGCCACGAAAGCCGCCGGCCCGCGAGGACCGGCGGCTTTTTCTTTGGCGCGTTCCGGGTTGGCCGGCGTTGTCCCGACGACGCCTCAGACGAGCACGGGCTCCGGCTCCAGCCGCACGCCGAAACGGGCCTCGACGTCGTCCTGGATGGCGCGCGCGAGCGCCATGATCTCGGCCCCCGTCGCGCCGCCGTTGTTGACGAGCACGAGCGCCTGTTTCGGGTAGACGCCCGCGCGCCCGAGGTGCTTCCCCTTCCAGCCGCAGCGGTCGATCAGCCAGCCGGCCGCCAGCTTCTCGCTGCCGTCCGGCTGGGCGTGATGGACGAGGTCCGGCCAGGTTGCCAGCAAGGTCGCGCAATGGTCGCGCGAGACGACCGGGTTCTTGAAGAAGCTGCCGGCATTGCCGATCTCGGCCGGATCCGGCAGCTTGCGCCGCCGGATCGCGATGACGGCGTCCGCCACCTGGCGCGGCGTCGGCGCCGCGATGCCCTGCACGGCCTGCGCCAGTTCCGCATAGCGCAGGTTCGGCGTCCACGCGCGCGGCAGCGCGAAGGTCACGTCCAGCACGACGAGCGCGCGGCCTTCCGCATGCTTGAACACGCTGTCGCGGTAGCCGAAGCGGCAGGCGGCCGCGTCCATCGTGCGCGTGGTGCCGGTCGCGAAATCGAACACGGTCAGCGCATGAAAACAGTCCTTGACCTCGGCCCCGTAGGCGCCGATGTTCTGGATCGGCGACGCGCCCACGGTCCCCGGGATCAGGGCCATGTTTTCCAGGCCGCCCAGGCCCTGCGCCAGGGTCCACTCCACGAACCCGTGCCAGTTCTCCCCGGCGCGGGCACGCACGAGGATCGCGTCCGGCGTCTCCCCGACGATGTCCTTGCCGGCCAGGCCCATGTGCAGCACGAGGGCGTCGACCTCGTCGTGCGCGATCAGGAGATTGCTGCCGCCGCCGAGCACGAGGCGCGGCAGCGCGGCCAGTTGCGGGTCGGCGGCGACGCGGGCCAGTTGGGCCGGATCCGTCACGCGCAGGTAGCGCCTGGCGCGCGCGGGAATGCGGAACGTGTTGAAGGCGTCGAGGGGAACGTCGGAGGACAGGGGCAGGTCGGCTGGCATGGCTGGGGCGGGTTGTGTTTGGCGCATTATAGTGGTTAGTGGTGCGCGCGTTGTTGGTTACAATATCGCTATTCACTACTGTGCAAGACAAAGGAAAAAAACAATGCCATCGTTTGATGTGGTCTGCGAAGCAGACATGGTCGAAGTCAAGAACGCCGTCGAGCAATCCAACAAGGAAATCGGCACCCGCTTCGATTTCAAGGGCAGCTCGGCCAAGGTCGAGCAGAAGGAGCGCGAGATCACCGTGTTCGGCGATTCCGATTTCCAGCTCGGCCAGGTGCGCGACGTGCTGTTGAACAAGATGACCAAGCGTAAGGTCGACGTGCGCTTCCTCGACGAAGGCAAGGTCGAGAAGATCGGCGGCGACAAGGTCAAGCAGGTGCTCAAGGTGCGCAACGGCATCGAGACGGAAGACGCGAAGAAGATCACCAAGCTCGTCAAGGAAAGCAAGCTCAAGGTGCAAGCGTCGATCCAGGGCGAGACCGTGCGCGTGACGGGCAAGGACCGCGACACGCTGCAGGAAGCCATCGCCCTGCTGCGCAAGGACGTGAAGGACCTGCCGCTGGAATTCAACAACTTCCGCGACTGATCGTCGGCCGGCCGGTGTCGCGTTGCCGCACGACCGTGCGGCAAATGGTGCTCTCGTGGGCCCCCGCGTGCGGTAGAATGCGGGGGCAAAAATACGCCGGCCGCCGGCGATACCAATAACAGAGAGAGTGTGTCCAGGGCCAAGGCCCGCGGTAGTGTAAGGATAGCAATGAAACGTGTTGATGATTTCCGCCTGCGTTTGGGCAACAAGGACTATGTGCCCATCATGATCGGCGGAATGGGCGTGGACATTTCCACGTCGGAGCTGGCCCTGGAAGCGGCCCGGCTGGGCGGCATCGGCCATATTTCCGATGCGATGGTGCCGGACGTGTCGGACCGCAAGTTCGACACCAGCTTCGTCAAGGAAAAGACCAAGCTCTACAAGTTCAACATCAACAATATGGACAAGTCGGTCGTCCAGTTCGACCTGGAACGGCTGGCCGAGGCGACGCGCCTGCACGTGGGCGCGACGATGGCCGCGAAGAAAGGCGATGGCCTGATCTTCGTGAACTGCATGGAAAAGCTGACGATGAATGCGCCCAAGGAAACGCTGCGCGTCCGTCTGTCGGCGGCGCTGGACGCGGGCATCGACGGCATCACGATGTCGGCCGGCCTGCACCTGGGCTCGTTCGATCTCATCAAGGACCATCCCCGCTTCCGCGACGCCAAGCTGGGCATCATCGTGTCGTCCGTCCGCGCGCTGCAACTGTTCCTGCGCAAGGTCTCGCGCCTGAACCGCAACCCCGACTACGTCATCGTGGAAGGCCCGCTGGCGGGCGGCCACCTGGGCTTCGGCATGGAAGACTGGAAGGACTACGACCTGCACACGATCATGGACGAGATCCATGCCTACCTGAAGGCCGAGCAGCTCGACATCCCGTTGATCGCGGCCGGCGGCATCTTCACGGGCAGCGACGCCGTGTCGTTCCTGGAAAAAGGCGCGGGCGGCGTGCAGGTGGCGACCCGCTTCACCGTGACCCGCGAATGCGGCCTGCCGGACTCGGTCAAGCAGGAATACTTCCGCGCCAGCGAAGAGGACATCATCGTCAACGGCGTGTCGCCGACGGGCTATCCGATGCGCATGCTCAAGCAGACGCCGGCCATCGGCTCGGGCATCCGCCCCGGCTGCGAATCGTACGGCTATCTGCTGGATGCGACGGGCAATTGCGCCTACATCAATTCGTACAACCGCGAAGTGCAGGCCAATCCGGGCCAGAAGAACCTCCAGGTGTTCGACAAGACGTGCTTGTGCACGCACATGCGCAATTTCAATTGCTGGACGTGCGGCTCGACGACGTATCGCCTCAAGGACACGACGCACAAGCTGTCCGACGGCACCTACCAGATCCTGTCCGCCGAACACGTGTTCAAGGATTACCAGTTCAGCGTGGACAACCAGGTCGCGCTGCCGCCGCGCGAGGAAGCGGCGGCCTGACGGCCGGAACGACGCAAGGAACGGCGTGCCGCGGCACGCCGTTTTCGTTTCGACATCGCGTGCGGAACGTAAATACCGGCCACGTTGTCCAATGGACTTCAACTGCGAGACAGGGGGTGGCATGTCCGATTCCGAACCGCCCAACCGCTGCGTCTTCCTCACCGACGGGACCGGCACCGTCCAGGCCTGGAACGATGCCTGCGCCGGCGTATTCGGCGTCCAGGCCGCACAGATCCTCGGCCGCCCCATCACGACGTTGTTCACGCCGCCCGGACGCGACGCCTGGAGCGCCGGCTGGAGCGCCCTCACGTGCCGGCCCGAAGGCGCCGAAGTGCACGTCGACCTCCATTGCGCGGGCGGGCACGTGCGGGAAGGCACGCTGACCCTGGCCCCCCAGTTGGGCGCCGACGGCAATATGCAGGGTTGCGGCGTCGCCGTCGCCACCGGGCATATGCGGGGTGGCACGGAGGCGGAACGGGTGGCCCGCACGCCCCTGTACTCCGTCGTCGACATGTTTCCCGGTACGTTTTACGCGATCAACCGCGAAGGCCGCTTCGTGCTCTGGAATCACAACCTCGAACGGGCCACGGAACTGGCCCCCGACGAACTGGGGGCCACGCGCGCGCTGGACCTGCTCGAACTGGACGAACGTCCGGCCGTGGCCGCGGCCATGGACCGGATCTTCACCCGGGGCGAGGAACTCAAGCTGGAAGTGAACTATATCGCGCGCAGCGGACGGGAGATCCCGATGCTGCTGTGCGGCACGCGGGTGCGCTGCGACGGCGGCGAATACCTGTTCGGCATGGGCGTGGACATCACCGAACGGCGCGCGCACGAACAACAGCTGCGCCTGCGCGAGCGCGCCCTGCACGCGGCCAGCAACGGTATCGCGATCACCCGGCTGGACCAGGGCGAGAGCGTCATCGAATACGTGAACCCCGCCTTCGAACGCATCACGGGCTATGCCGCGCACGAAATCATGGGCAAGGATCCGCGCTTCATGGCCGCGCCCGGCATGGACCTCGTCGAGCGCACCCAGCTGCGCGAAGCGATCGCGGCGCACACGGGGGCCAAGGTCGTGCTGCGCAACCTGCGCAAGAACGGCGAACTGTTCTGGAACGACCTCTCCATCACGCCCGTGCAGGACGAGCACGGCGTCGTCACGCACTACATCGGCGTGATCACGGACGTCACCGCCACCATGCTGCGCACGGCGCACCTTGAACACGAGGTCAACCACGATGCGCTGACGGGCCTGGCCAACCGCAACCTGCTGCGGGACCGGCTGGAACAGGCGCTGCACCTGGCCCAGCGCCACAAGTCGCTCGTCGCCACCGTGCTGATCGACCTCGACAACTTCAAGGCCATCAACGACAACTTCGGCCACGAGGCGGGCGACGTCGTGCTGAAGGTCGTCGCGCGCCGCCTGCAGGCCTCGGTGCGCGACAGCGACACGGTGGCGCGCATGTCCGGCGACGAGTTCGTGCTGATCCTCGCCAACCAGCCGTCGCTGCGCTTCACCTTGCGCATGGTCGAGCGCCTGCGCCAGAGCTTCGCGATTCCCGTCGCGTTCAACAACCGCGAAATCCCCGTCGGCGCCAGCGTCGGCGTGTCGCTGTATCCGCACGACGGCGGCACCGCGGCGGAGCTCGTGCGCGCGGCCGACCTCGCGATGTACCACGGCAAGGGCAGCGGCCGCAACGACGTCCATTTCTTCTCGGCCGACATGAAATCGACCACGGAGGCCAAGCACCGCATCGAACTGGCGCTGCGCGACGCGCTCGACAAGAACGAACTGTTCCTGCTGTACCAGCCCCGCGTCACCTTCCACGGCCAGCGCGTGACGGGCTTCGAGGCGCTGCTGCGCTGGCGCCATCCCGACCAGGGCGTGCTCGCCCCTGCCCGCTTCCTCGCCGAGGCCGAGGAAAGCGGCGTGATCGTCCCCATCGGCCAGCGCGTGCTCGACCAGGCCTGCGCCTTCGCCGCCCAGCTGCGCGCGGCGGGGTTCGCGGAGATCCCCGTGACCGTCAACGTGTCGCACCGCGAATATTCCCAGCCCGGCTTTCTCACCTGCCTGACCGAGCGCCTGACGCGCCACCGCCTGCCGCCGCACAGCCTGCAGCTCGACCTGCGCATCGAGGAACTGATCCGCAACCCGACGCTGGGACGCGAATTGGCCGAACAATTGCGCACGCTGGGCGTGGACGTGTCCGTGGACGGCTTCGGCGCCGGCCTGTGCGATCTCGGCTATCTGCAGCAGTTGTCGGCCAGCCAGGTCAAGCTGGCCACCGGCACGGTCCAGACGCTGACGGACGGCGGCGCAGCCGTGGCCAAGAGCCTGATCGACATCGGGCACAACATGAACATGCAGGTGGTGGCCGAGGCCGTCGAAACCCGGCCCCAGATGGATTTCCTGGAATCGCACGGCTGCGACCAGTTCCAGGGCATCTGGTTCAGCGAGCCGCTTGCGGCGGACGCGGCCCAGAAGATGCTCGAGGAACAGCAGCCGGCCTGATTACCCCTCGCCGGTGATCCGGTTGACCAGCGCGCCGAGCACGTCTTCCGCCATGTCGTTCGAGACCTGGCACGTGCCCGCATTCTCGTGCCCGCCCCCGCCGTATTCCAGCATCAAGGCCCCGATATTCGTCTTCGACGTGCGGTTGAGAATCGACTTGCCCGTCGCGAACACCGTGTTCTGGTTCTTGAGACCCCACAGCACGTGGATCGAGATATTCGTCTCCGGGAACAGCGCGTAGATGATGAAGCGGTTGCCCGCGTAGATCACGGGTTCGTCGCGCAGGTCGAGGACGACGAGGTTGCCGTGGACTTGCGCGCAGCGGCGGATCTGCTCCTTGCACAACTCGCTGTGCTCGAAGTACAGCCGGGTGCGCTCCTGCACGTCGGGCAGCGCCATGATCTGGGCTATCGTGTGGTTGCGGCAGTAATCGATCAAATCCATCATCAGCTGGTAGTTCGAGATGCGGAAATCATGGAAGCGCCCCAGCCCCGTGCGCGCATCCATCAGGAAATTCAGCAGGTTCCAGCCCTTGGGATCGAGCACTTCCTCGCGCGTAAAACGGGCCGCGTCGCCCTTGTCGACGGCGTCCATCATGTCGCGCCAGGCGGCCGGAAACGACCGGGTCGCGCCATAGTGGTCGTAGACGACGCGCGCGGCGGACGGCGCTTTCGGGTCGATCACATGGTTGTCGCGCCGGCCCGTGTTACGGATCGTTTCCGATAAGTGATGGTCGAACGCCAGGTGTGCGCCGGCAACGTACGGCAGGTTCGTCGTGATGTCGCGCGCGCTGATGGCGATCTTGCCATCCTGCATGTCTTTCGGGTGGACGAACAGGATCTCGTCGATGAGGTCCAGGTGCTTGAGGAGGACGGCGCACACGAGGCCGTCGAAATCGCTGCGGGTAACGAGGCGGTAACGCTGAAGTACGGCAGACATCGGCAAACCCCTTTCGTGTCGAGAATGAAGATGGGCTGGCGCAGCCAGGACGTCGTCCATCATACCGCGCAATATTGCTAATTAACAGTTTTTCTACAATTCATCACGGCGTCATCAACCTGTGCATTCCAGGACCCGAAACGTGCAGGCTGTCGCAAAGCGGTGGCGGTGTACGCGGCGCGGAACTAAAGTTGCAACATCCCAACAGTGGTCGGCCACGGTGCCAGCGGTTACACTCGGCGCACCTTTTGATAAAGATCAGTTTCATGCAAACACGGCGTTCCAACCCGCAAACCCTCTCGAACACGCTGTCGGCGCTGTACCGCGGCTTCGACGCGGTCGCCACTTGGGTGACGCAACTGTCTTGGTGGAAATTCTTCCTGTTCGCCGCCCTGCTGCTGGTCGCAGGCAAGATCCTGCAGGACGAATTGTTCTCGGGCGGCGAAGAAGAGATGACACGCACGGAACACAGTGCGCGCCGGCCCGAACCGACCGTCATGATCGACGACAGCGGCATCCACATCAATCCGGGCAAGAACAGCCGGCGCGGCACGATCACGATCAATCCCGACGTCGAAGCCGCGAAGGCGGAAGCGGCGAAGGCGGCGGCCGCGGCGGCCGCAGGCAACGTCGACGCCGCCGAGAAAGCGGCCGATGCTGCCGAGAAAGCGGCCGATGCCGCCGATAAAGCGGAGGCCGCCGCGCCCGCCGTCCCCGCGCCGCCGGCTCCACCGGCCCCGCCGGCGCCGGCCGCGGGCAAGGGCGGCGCCGCCCATCCCGTGACGAAGACCCTGCGCGGCGTCAACGGCGAGGAAGTCCACATCGACCTGCCGCCGCAAATCGGCGAGGAATTGTCCAACGCCATCGAAGCGGCCGTCGACGACGCGGCCGAGGCCAAGGCACGCAGCTATCACAAGCAGGCGTCGACCTGGTTCACGAGCTTCGTCTGGCTGTTGATCCTCGCGCTGTTCGGCACCAAGGCCCTCGTGGGCGGCAAGAAACGCGCCGAGGCCGAGATGCAGTCCGCGACGGCCGCCGCCGAACGCGAATCGATGCAGCGCCAGCTGTCCGAAGCCAAGATGCAGGCCATGCAGGCCCAGGTCGAGCCGCACTTCCTGTTCAACACGCTGGCATCCGTCGAACACCTGATCGAAACGAATCCGCCGCGCGCGTCCGCCATGCAGCGCACCCTGATCCAGTACCTGCGCGCCGTGCTGCCGCAGATGCGCGACAACAACCTCGTCACCAACCTCGGGCGCGAAGTCGACATGGTCAAGTCCTACCTGGACCTGCTCAAGATGCGCATGGAAGAGCGCCTGACCGTCGAGCTGCACGTGCCCGAAGGCCTGCGCAGCGCGGCGTTTCCCCCGATGATGCTGCAGTCGATGGTCGAGAACGCGATCAAGCACGGCCTCGAGTGCAAGCCCGAGGGCGGCCACCTGGCCGTCACGGCGGAAGTGGTCGACAGCAAGCTGCGCGTGACGGTGGCCGACGACGGCGTCGGGTTCGGCGTCGTGCCCAGCAAGGGCACCGGCCTGGGCCTGTCGAACATCCGCGAACGCCTGAAACTGCTGCACGGCGAGGCCGGCCAGCTGCACATCGCGGCCAACGCGCCGAGCGGCGTGATCGCGACCATCGAAGTTCCCTACCAACTTGCACCCAAGTAAGCATTCCGGGTATTGATTGTGTCGCCATTTCGTTGAATAATCGACACTCCCACACTGTCACGATCCGACCATGCCTACCGCTATCATTGCCGACGACGAAAGACTGATGCGCGACCTGCTGCGCACCCGATTGTCCCAGGTGTGGCCGGACCTCGACATCGTCGGCGAAGCGAAGAATGGCGACGAAGCCGTGCAACTGGTCGGCGAGCTGAAGCCCGACCTGACCTTCCTCGACATCCGCATGCCGGGCAAGACGGGCATGGAGGCGGCGCGCGACATCGGCGACGCCAGCCAGGTCGTGTTCGTCACCGCGTACGACCAGTACGCCGTGGAAGCGTTCGAGCGCGGCGCCGTCGACTACGTGCTGAAACCGCCCGAGCCCGAGCGTCTCAAGATCACGGTCGAGCGCCTCAAGGAGCGCCTGGCGACGCCGGCGCAGGCCGCCAGCGCGGCCGTCAACGTCAGCGACACGGTGACGGCGATGCTGTCCCAGCTGGCCGAGAAGATCGCCGCACCCAAGCCGAAATACCTGCAATGGATCCAGGCCAGCATCGGCCAGGACCTGCGCATGATCCCCGTCGAGGAAATCCTGTTCTTCCGTTCGGACGAGAAATATACCTGCGTCCAGACCGAGAAATTCGAGGCCCTGATCCGCAAGCCCGTGCGCGACCTGGCCGAAGAGCTCGATCCTTCGCTGTTCTGGCAAATCCACCGCGCCACGCTCGTCAACGTCAACGCCATCGAAGGCGTGACGCGCGACATCCGCGGCCGTCACCTCGTGCTGATCAAGGGCCGCACGGAAAAACTCGAAGTCAGCCGCAGCTTCCTGCACCTCTTCAAGCAGATGTAAGTCAAGCCGGCGGTTTGCATGGCGGGTAAGGTAGTCTCGAATGAAACGACCGCGCCGCCCCCGCAGTTCCGGCAGGTCCGCAGCCTGGTTCCTCATCGGGCTCGCGGCCGGCTGCTGGCTGGGCAGGCGCGCGCCATGGGAGCCCGAGACCGTGCAGGCCAGCCGCCAGATCGTCAACCAGGTCAGCGAAGCCATCATTTCCGCCGACCAATCGAACACCATCGTCATGGCCAACCCGGCCGCCGCCACATTGTTCGGCACGAGCGTCGAGCACATGGTGGGCAGGCCGCTGGGACAATACATCGAAGCCCCCGTCGACGCGGGCGACGACGGCCAGCCCGTCGATTATTTCCGCCCCGGCCCCGGGCGCGCCGGCCGCCGCGCCACCGATTACACGGTCACCGGCGTGCGCGTCGACGGCGAACGCTTCCCCATCGAAGGTTCGGTCTCGGGCGCCGACACGGGCACGCCGTTTTACACGGTGGTCCTGCGCGACGTCAGCGAACGCCGCCGCGTGCAGGAAAAACTGACGCGCTCGCACGACCAGCTGCGCCAGCTGTCCGCCGCCCTGCAGACCATCCGCGAGGAAGAGCGCACCCACATCGCGCGCGAACTGCACGACGACCTCGGGCAGCTCCTCGCGTCGCTGCGCATGGACCTCACCCTGCTGCAGCAGGCCGACGGCACGCCGCGCGACAGCCTGCGCCTGATGCGCGGCATGGAAGACAACCTGCTCACGGCCATCGCGTCGCTGCGCCGCATCGCCACCAACCTGCGCCCGCGCGCGCTCGACGAAGGCGGCCTGTATTTCGCCCTGCAGGGCCTGCGCGACGATTTCGTCGAGCGCTACGCCATCCCGACCACCTTGCTGGCGGACGAGGCCGAACTGCGGCTGGACGACGCGGCCAGCACGGCCATCTTCCGCATCGTGCAGGAAGCGCTGACGAACATCGCCCGGCACGCGGAAGCCACGCGCGTGATGATGAACCTGTTCCGGCTGAACAGCGACCTGCTCATCACGATCCGCGACGATGGCCGCGGAATCCGGCCGAAAGACATGGAAAAGGCGGAATCCCTCGGCCTCATCGGCATGCGCGAGCGGGTCTGGGCCATGAAGGGCGAGATCACGATCGCCGCCGACGAACCGCACGGCACCCGCATCGACATCATGCTGCCGCTGCACGGCCACCTCGTGTAACAAGGCGGTCACAGCTTGATGACAGCGCAACTGTAGCGTCTTTACAACATTTCGCTATGTCATCAAACAGACATATCGCTTCGATAAGATTCGTGCCGATCAAGCAAGTGATTACGACATCGCTTGAGTCGAACGACATCTTATTGGAGAAACCTGAATGCAAGTCAAACGCCTGGCCGCCGCCTCGGTTGCTACCCTGATCGCCGCCTCCCCGCTGTGCGCAAAAGCCCAGACCAACGTGTCGCTGTATGGCGTCGTCGATGCCGCCATCGAGTCCGGCGATACCGGCGGTCCGGAAGGCCGCCAGACCAAAATCCAGTCGGGCGACCTGTCGGGCAGCCGCTTCGGCTTCCGCGGTACGGAAGACCTGGGCAACGGCCTGAAGGCCATCTTCAACCTGGAAGCCGGCGTCGCGGCCGACACCGGCGCATCGGATTCCGCCGGCCTGTTCCAGCGCCGCGCCGTCGTCGGCCTGGAAGGCGACTTCGGCACCGTGACGCTGGGCCGCGAATACTCGCCGATCGCCGCGATCGCCGGCGCGACCGACATCTCCGGCCAAGGCTTCTATGGCAGCAACCTGTCGGGCTTCGGTTCGGGCCGCGTGAGCCGCCGCCTGGCCAACTCGATCAACTACAAGAGCGCCTCGTTCAACGGCTTCGACGTGCTGGCCACCTACTCGGCCGGCGAGAAGACCACGGGTCCGTCGGGCGACCTGAAGGGTATCGGCGCCGAATACAAGATGGGCGGCCTGTACCTGGGCGCCGGCTACCACACGCTCAAGCGTGTCTCGAGCGGCGGCGACAAGGAATACGGCGCCGGCGCGGCCTACACGTTCAAGGACATCGGCGGCCTGGAGGTCATGGCCAACTACCTGTCGGCCGATCCGGACGGCGCGAACAACAAGTTCAAGCAGTACAACCTGGGCGCCGCCTATCCGTTCGGCCCGAGCAAGGTCTACGCGACTCTGCAGCAGAACAAGCTCGAGAATGGTGCCAAGGGCAATGCCTGGTCGCTGGACTATACCTACTCGCTGTCGAAGCGCACGAACCTGTACGCGTCGTACGCCAGCATGGACAACAACGGCCTGGCCACCTTCGGCCTGAGCGCCGGTTCGAACAGCCTGAACCCGCCGGCAACCGCGCTGGGCGCCGATCCGTCGGTGTTCACCGTCGGTATCCGCCACAAGTTCTAAGCGTTTCGCGACGGATCAAGGTGGGCGCAGGGCGCCCACCCTACGGCAGACGCAATTGGAGGGTGGGGTGATTGATGCCTGTGGCATCAATCACGAGCCCACCATTGTCATTTGAGCCGGCAGGTGAGCAACCAGTAATACGTCAACCGCTCGATGCGGATCTCGCGCACCTCGCCGCCGAGCCGCTTGCGCAACGCGCTGTCGGCCGGATAACTCTTCGGCAACTCGAACCGCTCGCCGTCCGGCGCCGCGACGATCTCATACGTATTGCCCTGCGCATCCGTGCGCGCGACCGTCGTGCTGCTGCCCTCGACATAGGCGTCGTCCAGCAGGATCAGCACGACGTCGTGGCCGAGCCGCGCGCGCAAGTGGCCCAGCAGCGCGTCCTGCTCGTCGCGCTTGAGGTGCGACCACCAGAAACCGATGAAGACGCAGGAAAACGTGCCCAGGTCCGCGGGAAGGTCGAGACCGTCCACGCGCCGGAACGAGACCTTGCCTTCCGGGAAGTGGCGGCGTTGCGCCCGTTCCAGCATCGCGTCGAGGATGTCGGTGGCCAATACCTGGTCGGCCGCCGCGGCAATCACTTCGGTCCAGTAGCCGGTGCCGCAGGCCAGTTCCAGCACGGTGTGCCCGCGCACCAGTTGCGCGACGCGTTCGCGCACGCGCGCGAGATCGTTGGCGCGTTCGGCGCGGGACAGTGCGGCGTCCGCGGCCTGCGTGCTGCTCGCGTAATAGCGCGCGACCGGATCATGTTGTCGATTCATTTCAAAGCTCGTAATTGTCGCTGGTGCCGCGCATGGCCGATTCGACCATCTTGCGGCTGAGCGTGGGTGCCAACAGTTCGATAAACGTATAGATGTAGCTGCGCAGGTAGGCGCCCTGCTTGACGGCCACACGCGACACGTTCATGCCGAGCAGGTGGCCGACGGGAATCGCGCGCAGGTTGCGGTCGCGCTCCTGGTCGAAGGCCATGCCGGCGATGATGCCGATCCCCATGCCCAGTTCCACGTACGTCTTGATGACGTCGGCGTCGATGGCTTCCAGCAGCACGTCCGGCTTGAGGTTGCGCAATTCGAACGCGTGGTCGATCTTGCTGCGGCCGGCGAAGGCGGTGTCGTACGTGATCAATGGATATCCGGCGATTTCTTCCAGCGAAATCGCCTTCGATTTCGTCAGCGGGTGCTCGGGCGGCAGGACGAGGACGTGTTCCCATTGATAACACGGCAACGTGATGAGGCCGTCGACGGCCGCGATGGATTCCGTCGCGATGGCGAGGTCGGCCTGGTCGTTCTTGACCATGTCGGCGATCTGGCGCGGATTACCTTGCAACAAAGACAACCTGACTTTCGGATAACGCTGCATGAAGGCTTGCACGACCTTGGGCAGCGTATAGCGTGCCTGGGTATGCGTCGTGGCGATGGTGAAGCTGCCGCTGTCCTGGGCCGCGTATTCCTTGCCGATGCGCTTGAGGCTGTCGATCTCCTGCATGATCAGCTCGACCGACTGCAGGACGAGGCGGCCCGGCTCGGTCAGGCCGCGGATGCGCTTGCCGTGGCGGGTGAAGATATCGACCCCGAGTTCCTCTTCCAGTTCGATGATGGCTTTCGACACCCCGGGCTGCGACGTGAACAAGGCCTTGGCGGCGTCGGTCAGGTTGAAGTTTTGGCGGACCGCTTCGCGCACGAAACGTAATTGGTGTAGGTTCATTGCCCTGATTTAGTTATGGACGCACCGGTCACGGTTTCCGATGCCCTCCTGTCAATTCCATTCTGCATTTTACAAGGATGCTTATACCGCTGGCTCATATAAGCAAATAAATTCTCCGTCGTTTGGAATATAGCTGGATTTTATTAATATTCGGCTTAGTTTGGGTCAGGATTGGCCCGCCCCTAAGGAATCTTGCCCATGTACCGTTACGACCAATACGACCATCTCATCGTACGTGAACGCATCGCCCAGTACCGCGACCAGGTACGGCGCCGTCTCGCCGACGAGCTGACCGAAGAAGAATTCCTGCCGCTGCGCCTGCAGAACGGCCTGTACATGCAGCGCCATGCCTACATGCTGCGCATCGCCGTCCCGTACGGCCTGCTGTCGACGGCGCAGCTGCGCATGTTCGCGCACATCGCGCGCAAGTACGACCGCGGCTACGGCCACTTCACGACGCGCCAGAACATCCAGTTCAACTGGATCGAGCTGGAACAGACGCCGGACATCCTGGCGGACCTCGCCTCCGTCGAGATGCACTCGATCCAAACTTCGGGCAATTGCATTCGTAACACCACGACGGACCAGTTCGCCGGCGTCGCCGCGGACGAGATCGTCGACGCGCGCCCGTACGCCGAGATCATCCGCCAGTGGAGCACGTTCCACCCCGAATTCATCGCCCTGCCCCGCAAGTTCAAGATCGCGATCAACGGCGCCGTGACGGACCGCGCCGCCATCGCCGTCCACGACATCGGCCTGACCGCCGTGCGTAACGCGGAAGGCGAAGTCGGCTTCAAGTTCATGGTCGGCGGCGGCCTGGGCCGCACCCCGATCATCGGCAGCGTGATCAACGAATTCGTGCCCTGGCAGCACCTGCTGACGTACACGCAGGCGATCATGCGCGTGTACAACCAGTTCGGCCGCCGCGACAACAAGTTCAAGGCCCGCATCAAGATCCTCGTGAAGGCCGTGGGCGCCGAGGAATTCGCGCGCATGGTCGAGGCGGAATTTGCCGACCTCAAGGACGGTCCGGAAACCCTGACCCGCGAGGAAGTCGAGCGCGTGGCCCAATGGTTCAATCCGAAGCCCTACCTGACCTTGCCGAACATCGATCCGCGCGCTGTTGATGGGGCAAATTCGGCGGACAACAAGGCGTTCGCCAACTGGCTGCAGCGCAACGTCAAGCCGCACAAGGTGCCGGGCTATGCGTCCGTCGTGCTGTCGCTCAAGAAGACCGGCGTGCCGCCGGGCGACGCGACCGCGGAGCAGATGGATTTCGTGGCCGACCTGGCCGACAAGTACAGCTTCAACGAACTGCGCGTGACGCACGAGCAGAACCTCGTGCTGGCCGACGTCGAACAGTCGAAACTGTTCGAAGTGTGGCAGCAGGCCAAGGCGCGCGGCCTCGCGACGCCGAACATCGGCCTCCTGACGGACATCATCTCGTGCCCGGGCGGCGACTTTTGCTCGCTGGCGAACGCGAAGTCGATCCCGATCGCGGCCGCCATCGCCGAGCGCTTCGACAACCTGGACTTCCAGCACGACATCGGCGACATCGAACTGAACATCTCGGGCTGCATCAACGCCTGCGGCCACCACCACGTGGGCCATATCGGCATCCTGGGCGTGGACAAAGATGGTTCCGAGTGGTATCAAGTATCGATCGGCGGCGCGCAAGGCAACGATGCGGCGCTGGGCAAGATCATCGGCCCGTCGTTCTCGGCCACGCAGATGCCGGAAGTGGTCGGCCGCCTGCTGGACGTGTATGTGAAGAATCGCGTCGAGGGCGAACGCTTCGTCGACGTGGCGCAGCGCCTCGGTATCGCGCCGTTCAAGGAATATGTGTATGCCACGCCGATCCCGGCCGGCGAACTGGTTGGGGAAGACGAATATGCCTAATTTCGAATTGCACTCGCACAAGCAGATCATCAAGCACCGCGAAGTGGTCGATGACGACTGGAGCGTCCTGAAGCTCGTCGACGGCGGCACGCCCGAGACGGTGGACGTCCCGGCCGGCAAGATCATCGTCCCGGTGAGCGTGTGGCTGGCGCAGCGCGAACAACTGCTGGGCCGCGCGGCCCGCAAGGAACTGGGCGTCTGGTTCGCCTCGGACGAACTGGCGCACACGCTCAAGGACGACCTCGACAAGTTCGCCCTCGTCGCCGTCGACTTCCCGAAGTTTTCCGATGGCCGCGGCTACTCGATCGCCTACAATCTGCGCAAGCGCCTCGGCTACCAGGGCGAGCTGCGCGCGATCGGCGACGTGCTGCGCGACCAGCTGTTCCAGATGCAGCGCTGCGGCTTCAACGCCTACGCGACGCGCCAGGACCGCAGCATCCATGACGCACTGAAGGGCCTGACGGTGTTCTCGGAAACCTACCAGGGTTCCGTCGACAACGCGCTGCCCCTGTTCCGCCGCCACCAGCGCGGCACGCTGCCCGAGCACAGCGACGTCGGTGCCGGCATCTGACGAGCCAACGAGGAAACCCATGAGCGATCTGAACGCGCGGGTCGATGAAACCCGCGGCATCCTGGAGCGTATTGCGCGCGATTTTTCGCCCGCCGTGTTCGCTTCCAGCCTGGCGGCCGAGGACATGGTCCTCACCGACCTGATTCTCAAGGCCGGCCTGCCGATCACCATCTTTTCGCTGGAGACCGGCCGCCTGCACAAGGAAACGCTGGCCATGTTCGACAAGGTCAAGGCCCACTACGGCTACGACATCGTCGTCATGCGTCCGAAGCAGGAGCTGGTCAACGAGTACGTCGCGAAGAACGGCCTGAACGCGTTCTACGACAGCGTCGAGCTGCGCAAGGGCTGCTGCTACGTGCGCAAGGTCGAGCCGCTGGGCCGCGCCCTCGCCGGCAACAAGGCCTGGATCACGGGCCAGCGCCGCTCGCAGTCGACGACGCGCGCCGACCTGCCCGTGCAGGAAGACGACGCCGCGCACGGCCTGGCCAAGTTCAATCCGCTGGCCGACTGGAGCGAAGAAGACGTCTGGGACTACATCCGCGCCAACGGCGTGCCGTACAACGACCTGCACGACCGCGGCTACCCGTCGATCGGCTGCGAACCCTGCACCCGCGCGATCCAGCCGGGCGAGGACGTGCGCGCCGGCCGCTGGTGGTGGGAAAACGCCGACTCCAAGGAGTGCGGTCTGCACCTCGTGGACGGCAAGCTCGTTCGCATCAAATCCGTGGCACCGGCCTAATGGCCTCAACAAAACATCGACAGGCACAGTAAACATGACGACATTTAGTGACACCCCGCATGCACTCGCTGATGTGAATGCGCGCCATCTCGACGCCCTCGAATCCGAAGCCATCCACATCCTGCGCGAAGTCGCGGCGGAATGTTCGAACCCCGCCCTGCTGTTCTCGGGCGGCAAGGACTCCGTCGTGCTGCTGCGCCTGGCCGAAAAGGCGTTCCGCCCGGGTAAATTCCCCTTCCCGCTCGTGCACATCGACACGGGCCACAACTTCGACGAAGTGATCGCCTTCCGCGACGCGCGCGTGGCCGAATTGGGCGAGCGCCTGATCGTCGGTTCCGTCGAGGACTCGATCAAGAAAGGCACCGTCCGCCTGCGCAACCCGCAGACGGATTCGCGCAACGCCGCGCAAGCCGTCACGCTGCTGGAAACCATCGCCGAATACGGCTTCGACGCCTGCATCGGCGGCGCCCGCCGCGACGAGGAAAAGGCGCGCGCGAAAGAGCGCATCTTCTCGTTCCGCGACGAATTCGGCCAGTGGGATCCGAAAGCCCAGCGTCCGGAACTGTGGGACCTGTATAACACCCGCGTGCACCCGGGCGAGAACATGCGCGTGTTCCCGATCTCGAACTGGACCGAGCTCGACGTCTGGCAATACATCGCCCGCGAACAACTGGCCCTGCCGCCGATCTATTTCGCGCACGAGCGCCAGGTGATCCCGCGCAACGGCCTGCTCGTGCCGCTGACGCCGCTGACGCCGGCCCGCGACGGCGAGGAAGTCGAAACCCGCATCGTCCGCTTCCGCACCGTGGGCGACATTTCGTGCACGTGCCCCGTCGCCTCCGAGGCCGCCACCGTCGACGACATCATCGCCGAGACGGCGATCACCCAGGTGACCGAACGCGGCGCGACCCGCATGGACGACCAGACCTCCGAAGCCTCGATGGAAAAGCGCAAGAAACAAGGATATTTCTGATGAACGCGATCACCGACAAACTGAACCTGAACAACGAGCAGGCCGGCCTGCTGCGCTTCATCACGGCCGGCTCCGTCGACGACGGCAAGAGCACGCTGATCGGCCGCCTGCTGTACGACAGCAAGGGCATCTTCGCCGACCAGCTGGCCGCCGTGTCGCGTTCCAAGCACAAGCGCACCGTGGGCGACACGATCGACCTGTCGCTGCTGACGGACGGCCTGGAAGCCGAGCGCGAACAAGGCATCACGATCGACGTCGCCTACCGTTATTTCGCCACGCCGAAGCGCAAGTTCATCATCGCCGACACCCCGGGCCACGAGCAGTACACCCGCAACATGGTGACGGGCGCGTCGACCGCGGACGCCGTCATCATCTTGGTCGACGTGTCGAAGGTGAAGCTCGGTGACGACGGCAGCGTGGAACTGCTGGTGCAGACGAAGCGCCACTCGACCATCGCCAAGCTGCTGCAGATCCAGCACGTGATCGTCGCCGTCAACAAGATGGACCTCGTGAACTACGACCGCACCGTGTACGACCGCATCGTCGCCGCCTACACCGCGTTCGCGGACACGCTGGGCCTGACGGACATCACCGCGATCCCGCTGTCGGCGCTCGCCGGCGACAACGTCGTCGAACAAGGCGACAACATGCCGTGGTACGAAGGCCCGACCTTGATCGAGCTGCTGGAAGGCCTGTCCGTCTACGACGAAACGCACGCCGCCCCGTTCCGCTTCCCCGTGCAGCTGGTGGCGCGCCACAACGGCCACGAAGCGAACGACTTCCGCGGCTACATGGGGCGCATCGAGTCGGGCAAGGTCGCGGTGGGCGACCAGATCGTCGTGCAGCCGTCCGGCCAGTCGGCGACCGTCAAGGAAATCCTCACGTTCGAAGGCCCGCTGCAGCAAGCCGTCGCCGGCCAGTCGATCACCTTGACGTTGAATGAACACGTGGACATCTCGCGCGGCGACGTGCTGGCCCCGGCCGCACAACCGGCGACGCTGCTCAAGCAGGTGAAGGCCGACGTGTGCTGGATGGCCGACGAACCCCTGGACGTGCGCCGCAAGTACTGGATCAAGCACGGCACGCGCCAGACGATGGCCAAGGTGAAATCGATCGACTCCATCCTCGACGTCAACACGCAGCAGCGCCAGGTGTTCGCAAATTCGGGCGACAGCCCGGCCGAAGGCCTGAAGCTGAACGACATCGCGCGGATCGAACTGGCCGTGCAGCAGCCACTGGCCGCCGACGCGTACGACGCGATCCGCGCAACAGGCGCCTTCATTCTCATCGATGAAGTCACCCACCAGACGGTCGCTGCGGGTATGATTCGCCTGGACGCGTAACGAACGAAAGGGATCCATGGCGGCGCTGGGCAAAGTTTATCTGGTTGGAGCCGGTCCCGGCGCCGTCGATCTCATCACCGTTCGCGGGGCGCGCCTCCTCGGCGAGGCGGAGGTCGTGCTGTACGACGCCCTCGTCACCCCGGACATGCTCGCCCTGTGTCCGCAGGCCGAACTGATCGCCGTCGGCAAGCGGTCCGGCCAGCGCTCGACGGCGCAAACCGTCATCAACGACAAACTGGTCGACTGCGCGCGCCGCTACGCGCGCGTCGTGCGCCTGAAAGGCGGCGACCCGATGCTGTTCGGCCGCGCCGACGAGGAATTGCGCGCGCTGGAAGAAGCCGGCGTCGAAGTCGAAGTGGTCCCCGGCATCACGACGGCCGTCGCCGCCGCCGCCGCCACCTTGCAGCCGCTGACGAAGCGCGGCGTGGCGCGCAGCGTCGCCTTCTTCACGTCCAGCACGGCGCCGGACCAGCCGGATCATCCAGCGCTGCCGGAAACCGACACCCTCGTCCAATACATGGGCGGCCGCGAAGCCGCGGCCACGGCGGAACGCCTGCTGGCCGAAGGACGCCGGTCCGACCTGCCCGTCGTCGTCGTGGAAAACTGCAGCCGGGCCGACCAGCGCGTGCGCCGGCTGACGTTGGCGGACCTGGCGCACGGGCTCGACGTGGCCCACGGCCCCGTCCTCGTCATGATCGGCGAAGCGATGGCGCACCGGCCGCACCAGGCGCTCTGAAACGCTAGCGCGCCCGCGCCTCCAGCTCGGCCTCGAGCCGCTGCGCGGCCGCGTGCGTGTCCACCGCGATGCGGTTCAGGCGCGCCAGCGCCGCGGCCAGCCGCGCCCCGCACTCTCCCCCGCATTCCCGCACGTGCCACAGCGCGAGGTCGCAGCGCATCCGCGCCAGTTCGGCGCGCAGGCCGGCCAGCATGCGACGCAGGCTGCCGTCGGCGTCGGAAGCGGGAATTGCGGGTGTTTCGCCGCCGGTCAGGTAGTCCTGCATGACGGCGATGCGCGCGTGCATGCGCTGCAGGCGGCGCGCGAGGCGGTCGAGGCGGCGCGCGCAGCGCAGTTCGACCCAGGCGCGCGGCGCCGGCACCAGGCGGCGCGGATGCAGGGCCGCGCACAGGCGGACGAACAGGGAGACGAGCTTGCTGAACATTGCAGCAGTCTCGATGCTTCGGCCTGCCCGGGTCATGACGCGCGACAAACTTGCGTCGACTCGGTGATGGCGGCTCAGCCCCAGTGCAGGTAGTCGATGCCGTTGTGGATGCTGCCGATGACCTGGGCCTGGTTTTCGGCGCTCTCGCTGAAATTGGCCAGCACGTCCGCCCGCGTCGCCGCCGACGCCAGCGCATGCATCCAGAAGTCGAAGCCGGCGCTGTCGCCCACGCGGTGCAGCACGTTCTGGTACAGCGCCTGCACGAATTGCGTATCGGTCGCGTGCGCGCCGTACCGGTCCGCGAATTCGGCGCTGCCGGCAAAACCGGCCGCCACCTGCGTGAGGGTCGCGCCCTTGTCCAACGCGGCGATCCAGTAGCCGAGGCCCACCTTGTCCGGCGTGCGGTCGAACGCGGCCTGGTACAGGCGATACGCCTCGCCCGCCGTGCCGTTGACGTCCAGCGCGACCATGCCGTCGCTGAACTGGATGCGCTCGACGTTCGACAGCGTCGCGTGGTTGCCCGCGGCATCCGTCACGGAGACGGTGCCGCCGTCGGCGGCGATGGTCGCGCCGGCGCGCGCGCTCGCATACACGAGCGTATCGAGGCCGCCCTGCCCCGCCACCTTGCTCTCGCCCGCCACGGCGGCCAATGCGTGCGTGGCGCCGCTGAACGCGAGGCTCGTCACCGGGGGCGCGGCCTGCGTGCTGGCCACGGGCGGGCTTGCGGCCGGCGCGGGCACGGGTGCAGGCGCAGGCGCAGGCGCAGGCACGGGTGCAGGCGCAGGCGCGGGCACGGGCGATGGCGAGGACGCGGCCGCCGCGCCGGTCGCGGGCGCCGGCGCGGCCGCCCCCGAGCCGGTCATCTGCGCTCCCCCCTCGATCGCCGCGACGCCGCCCGTGCTGCCCGCCAGGATGCGCAGCTCGATCGCGGCGCCGCCGGATGCCGCCGTGTCGACCCAGGCACCGGCAAAGCCGCCGCCCGCGAGGTGCGTCACGGCGGGGCCGGCCTGGTCGCCGCTGCGCAGCTGGCTGACGGCGAATTCCTGCGCGTCGATGGCCGTGCCGTCCGCGCCGAAGCGGCGGCCGAACACGCCGTTGCCGTCGTCGTCGGCGCTCTGCCAGGCGACCAGGAACGTGCCGTCGGACAGCGCTGCCACTTCGGCATCGTTATGGCCGCCGCCCGAGCCGACGTTCGCCTGCGTGACGTCGCCCACCTTGTTGCCGGCCGCGTCGAAGCGCTGGAAGAAGATGTCGCTGTTCGTCAATCCCAGCTGGTCGTTGGCATAGCTGTCCCACGCGACGACGACGCTGCCGTCCGCCAGCGTTGCCACGTGCGGCAGCGGCGCGGCCGTGGCGCTGCTCGCCGCGTAGCCGTCGCCGCTCGCCACGAACGCCGTTGCCGGCGCCGTGCTCACGGCGGCATGGACGTTGCCGTCGTTGATCTGGCCCCACGAGACGAGATAGCCGCCGTCCTTCAGGCTTGCCACGGCGGGGCTGTACGCGGAACCGAGCGCGCCGTAGACCTGCTGCCCGCCGACGAGCGTCCCGTCGGCCGCGGTCTGCTGCACGTGCACGGCCGCGCCGCTGCGCCAGCCGACGGCGAACGTGCCGTCGGCGAGCGTCGCCACCGTGGGCATCGCCGCGTCGCCGGCACCGCCGGCATCCAGCACGTGCTGGGCGCCGGCGTGGCCGTTCGCGTCGACGACCCGGTAGGCGATCTGGTTCGACGCGCCGCCGTTCACCGTGTAGGCGACGACGAAGCCGCCGCCCGCCAGCGCGCTCACGGCCGGCTGGCCTTCCGTCGCCGCGTCGCCGTCCGGCGTGAGCGCGAACGCGGCGCCCAGCGCATTGCCGCCCGCGTCGCGCAATTGCGCCCACAAGCTGCTCCCCGCGCCGCCGGCGACGGTGTCCGGGCCCTGCCACACGGCGACGAATCCGCCGCCCGCCAAGGTGGCCAGCGCGGGATGCGAGTCGTAGGCGTCCAGCGCCACGCCGGCCAGCGATTCGTTGCCGAAGCCGGCCAGGTCGCTCGTCGCGCCGTGTTCGATGGAATAGGTGAGGGTCTGCGCGACGCCCGCGTTCGGGACCGGGTTGCCGTAGCTGTCGATCTGGTAGCGGTCGTAGTAGTGCACGGTCACCGCGGCCGACTGGCCGTCGGCCGGCAGCAGGCTCGCGTCGGCCACGACCAGTTTCGCGCTCGTGTCGACGGCCGGGTTGTAGACGATGGAGAACAGGCCCGGCTGCGACTGGCCGTCGATCACCCAGCGGCCGCTTGCCTGGTCGCCGGTGTCGATCGGCCGGAGCACGTCGACGACGTCGCCCGCGTGCGCGGTCGTGAACACGACGTCGCGGGTGCCGACGGCGCCGACCGGCTGGCTGTCCGGGAACACGGTATCGACGTTTGTGACGACGGTGCCGTCGGCCAGCTTGTAATGGACGTTGAACGCCTGCGGCGACGCGCCGTCGGCGCCGAGGGTATCCTGGAAGCGCCACAGTGTGCCCGCCGTCGCCACGTACGCACCCTGGGCGTCGACCGGCATCGTGTACGCGATCCAGGTCTTGGCGCCGTCCTGGCTGTACTGCATGCCCCCGCGCACAAACGTCTGGCCCAGCGCGGTCGACATGTCGAAGGAAACGGCGGTGGCGGTGGCGTCGGCATAGCTCCAGAAAGAGCTGGCCCAGCCCGGGCGGACGTAGAGGGAAGTCGTGGGAGTGATCATGGCGTCGGTGGTCGGTGGCACGGACCGGCACACGAACGCGTGCCGGCTATCCCGTACGAATATGATTCCTCACGGCAAAATAGAATGCAATGAGGAAATTAATCTTCCACCGTCAATACCACCGAAAACCAACGAAATCTTATCGCCGCAACAATCGGATTGGCAGGAATGGATGCATCGGCGACAACAGAGATAACGAACAGCTTAACTTGCCGCGTTTGCCACACCCGCGCAATAGTCGGCCATGGCGGCCAGCACGCCCGGGTCTTCGCCGACGGCCGGCACGGTGCGGAACGTCGCCTGCGGATGGCTGGCGCGCAGTTGGTCCAGCAGCAGCGGCAGGTCGCGCAGCAGATGGCCGCCCTGTCCCAGGAACACGGGCACGATGGTGATGTCGCGCGCGCCCAGCGCGACGAGGGCGCCGACCTCGTCGGGCAAGCTCGGCGTCATCAGTTCGAGGAAGGCCAGCGACACGGTGCAGTCCGGGCGGCGCGCGGCGGTCAGGTCGCGCAGGCGCTGGAACGGCGCAGCCCAGGCGGCGGCGCGGGCGCCGTGGGCGAACAGTACGAGTGCTTTGTCCATCAATGTCTCTCCACCCAGCGCAGGGCGCCGATCGCCAGCAACAGGAACAGCAGGCTGGGCGCGGCCGCCGTCACGAAGGCCGGCCAGGTCGACAACATGCCCACGTGCGAAAACAACGCGTTGATCAAAATGAAGCTCACGCCGATCATGATGCCGATGAAGATCTTGAAGCTGATGCCGCCGCTGCGCGTATGCAGATAGCCGAACGGCAGCGCGAGCGCCATCAGCACGAAGATCGACAGGGGATCGAACAGCTTTTTCCAGAACGCGATCTTGAAGCGCTCCGTCTCCTGGCGGTTCTCGGCCAGATGGCGCGTGTACACGGCCAGTTCGTTGGCCGACATCTGCGCCGGATCGGAGCGCGACACGGACAGGATCTTGGGCGTGATCTCGGACACGAGGTCGAGGCTTTCGACCTTGCGCGTGGCGACGGACGCCGTGTCCTGGCCGAAGCGGCTCTGGATGGTCTGGCCAGCCGCGACGGGCGTGTCCGGCGCCGGCAGCTCGCGGCTGTTGGAAAACAGCGTTTCGGTGACGTCCTTCAGGCGCCAGGTGCTGTTGCCGCTGTACGTGGCGCTGGCGGCCGTGATCAGCGAGCGCATGCGCATGCCGTTGTCGAACTCGTACAGGCGCACGTCGATCAGCTGGCCGTCCGGACGGATCTGGCGCGCGTTGAAAAAGCGCGACCCCGTCACGGGACCTTTCACGCCGTCCGCGTGGATCGTGTCCTTGGTCCACATGCCGGAGCGGAATTCCGCCGACACCGTCGCCCCCTTCGCGGACAGGCGCACGCGTTCCGCGATCGGCGCCGTGCGCGGCGTGATCACTTCGCCGAAGAGGAACGTGATGGCGACGAGCACGACGCCGATCTTGGCCAGCATGACGCCGGCCTGCTGCGTCGACATCGACGATGCGCGCATGATCGTGAATTCCGACGTCTGGGCGAATTGCGCCATCGTGTAGATGGTGCCGATCAGCGCGGCCACGGGCATCGTTTCGTACACGTGGCCGGGGAGGAGCAGCAGCACGTACAGGACCGCGTGCTGGAGCAGGTAGCCGCCCTTGCCCACCCCCGGCAGTTCCTGGGTCAGGTCCATGAACGCGATCAGGCCGAGGAGACCCGCGAGCACGAACGCGACGGCCTGCGCGATATTGACGAAGAAGTAGCGCTGCAGGATCTTCATGGCGCGCCCTCTTGCGTGGCGCCCGCGCTGCGCGCGTCGCGCAGCAGGCGGCGGCGCTTGAAGGCGCCCAGCAGCGCGAGCGGGTGCCAGCGGTGGTTGACGTTCAGGCGCCACGCGAACAGCCCGGCCACGACCAGCAGCACGAACAGGTGCAGCGGCCACCACGCCATGCCGAAACTCATCTTGCCCTGTTTGACGCTGTTCTCGAACACCTTCGACAGATTGCTGTAGGTGAAAAAGATCAGCCCCGCGAGGATCAGGTTCGCGGAACTGCCCGCGCGCGGGTTGACGAAGCCGAGCGGGATCGCCAGCAGCATCAGCACGACGCACGTGATCGGCGCGGAAATCCGGTACAGCAGTTCTGCATTCGTGAAGCGGTTGTTCGGCGCCGCCAGCAGCGCGGGCGTCGACAGCGCGTCGGCCGGCGTCCCCGAGCCCACCACGGGCACCTGGCTGGACACGCGCATGCGGTAGCGCTCGAACTCCATCGACTGGAAATCGGCCCGTCCCGGCTGCCCCAGGTAGCGCCGGCCGTTCTTGAGCACCAGGTATTGGCCGCCCTTGCCGTCCGCCTCGATCACGCCTTCCTTGGCGACGACGATCGAGCTGCCGCTCGCGTCGACGGAATTCACGAACACGTTCTGCACGACGGTCGAACCGCGCGTGCTGCCTTCGACGAAGAACACGCGGTTGGCCGACGTCGATTCGCGGAACTGGCCGGGCGACACGCGCTTGAGGTCTTCGCGCTTCTCGAACCGCTCCGCGAATTCCGCGCTCTTCAACTTGGCCCACGGCGTCGCGATGAAGGACAGCGCGGCGACCAGCGCCACCAGCGGCAGGCCGAACACGAGCACCGGGCTCACCCAGCGCATCAGCGACTGGCCGGACGCGAACCACACGACCATTTCGGAATCGCGGTAGCTGCGCGTGATGGTGGCGATGACGGCGATAAAGCTGGTCAGAATGAGGATGATTGGCAGATAATTCAGCACCGTAAAGCCGATCAGCGCCAGCACGTCGCTGGAGGCGACCTGCCCTCCGGCGGCCTTGCCGAGGAAGGAAATCAGGGTCCAGGTGACGAAGATCGTAAACAGGACCGTGAAGGTGGCGCCGGCCACACTGGCCAATTCACGCTGTAGGGCGCGTTGGAAAATCATTCGATAGTTATAATTGCTGGTTTGAAGGAACCTCAGGGAACCGTCACGAGCGGGCGCCGTATGGAAGGTTCCTTGGACAGCACGCGCGTCAAAAACTCGAAACGGAGAATCAAATGGACTTTAGCATAAAAGCATTCGACACAAAAAACACGCTGGCCGCAGCCAAATCGGGCTGTGTGGCAGTCGCGGTGTTCGAAAACAAGAAACTGTCGGAGGCCGCGAAAGCCCTCGATCTGAACGGCGCCATCAGCGCGGCCGTCAAGTCGGGTGACATCTCCGGCAAGCCCGGTTCGACCCTGCTGCTGCGCGGCGTGGCCGGCGTGACCGCGGCCCGCGTGCTGCTGGTCGGCATGGGCGCGGACGAAGCCATCAGCGAGAAAAGTTTCGCCGGCGCCGTGACCGCGGCCCTGAAGACCTTCGCTTCGCTGGGTGCGCAAGATGCCATTATCGCATTCCCGCTCGAGAATGTGAAAGCGCGCGACCTGAACTGGGCCCTGAACGGCATCGTCATCGCCGCCAACGAAGCCGAGTTCCGCACCGACGCGCAAAAGAGCAAGAAGGACCCGGCCCCCACGGGCGTGCGCAAGCTGGTCATCGCGGTGCCGCAGACGACGCCGCAATTGAAGGCGGTCCTGGCACAGGCCCAGGCCATCGCGAACGGCATGAACCTGACGAAGGAACTGGGCAACCTGTCGCCGAACGTCTGCACGCCGACCTACCTCGCCAACACCGCGAAGAAGCTGGCCGGCGACTACGGCTTCGACATCGAAGTCCTGGACCGCAAGCAGCTGGAAGCCCTCAAGATGGGCAGCTTCCTGTCCGTCACGCGCGGCAGCGAAGAGCCGCCGAAGTTCATCGTCCTCAAGCACAACGGCGGCAAGAAGAACGACGCGCCGGTCGTCCTCGTCGGCAAGGGCATCACGTTCGACACGGGCGGCATCTCGCTGAAGCCGGGCCCGAACATGGACGAGATGAAGTACGACATGTGCGGCGCCGGCTCGGTGCTGGGCACCTTCCGCGCCATCGGCGAGATGGGCCTGAAGCTGAACGTCGTCGGCATCGTCGCCGCCTGCGAGAACATGCCGTCGGGCCGCGCCACCAAGCCGGGCGACATCGTCACGGCGATGAACGGCACCACCATCGAGGTCCTGAATACGGACGCGGAGGGACGCCTGATCCTGGCCGACGCGCTGACCTACGCCGAGCGCTTCAAGCCGGCAGCCGTCGTCGACATCGCCACCTTGACGGGCGCCTGCATCGTCGCCCTGGGCCACCACACGTCCGGCCTGTTCACCCGCCACGACGACGCCCACGACACCCTCGCCCAGCAACTGCTGGACGCCGGCCGCCAGGCGAACGACGTCGCGTGGCGCTTCCCCATCGGCGAGAACTACAGCGAGCAGCTGAAGTCGAACTTCGCCGACCTGGCCAACATCGGCACGCCGGGCGGCGCGTCGATCACGGCCGCCTGCTTCCTGGAGAACTTCACGCGCAACTACACGTGGGCTCACCTGGACATCGCCGGCACGGCCTGGAAATCGGGCGCGGCCAAGGGTGCGACCGGCCGTCCGGTGCCCCTGCTGACCACGTTCCTGCTGAATCGCGTGTAAGCGCGTCGTCTGGCACCAGCGCCAGCGCCAACGGACGCCGCGTGCGTCCGTTTTTCATTGCCGGCTCAGAAGACGACGTTGGCGGAATCGGCCGGAGCATCCGCGGCCCCGGCGTGGCCGGTCGGTTGCATCAGCACGGTCAGGACCGGCTCGTACGCGACGCCCGAGGCGCCGTAGGGATCCGCGTGCGTGCCGCGCACGCGCACGATGATGCTGCCGATCAGCCGGCCGCTGTCGAACAGGGACGTGTTGTGCGCCTGCGTCACCTCGATCGCGCTGCCGGCCCCGTCGCGCGCGCAATCGATCGTCAGCGGGCTGCGGCTGCGCTCGACCGTGACCCGGCCCGGCGCCACGACGAACCACCGCCCCGCCGCGTTGGACAGCACGCAGCCGACGCCCGCCACCTCGCGGTGGCCGAGAATCGTGTGGATTTCCAGCTGCTGGTCCGAGGTGTCGGCCGGCGCCGTCACACAGCCGCCCAGGACGACGGACAGCGCGAGCGCACAGGCGGTACGGAAATAAAGATGGGACATATCTTCACCGATAATGCATACCTACCCGTTTACGGCGGCAATCGGCAAGACATGAGTCCACATGAGCCGAAGCGCATCCCGGGGTCGCCGGGATGGCGTGGTCAAGCGGCAACCGGCGTCGGGTCGAGAGGCGTAAAGCGCGGCAAGCGCTCGCCGCCCACGTCGACCGAACCGTAGAAGGCGTCGCGCGGGCGGACCCAGGTCTTGCCGTCCTGCCCGCGATAGACGACCACGGCCGTGTGATCGGCCTCGAGCGTGGCCTCGCAGACCACCTCGTACACCCCGCCCTTGTAGTGGCGGAAGCGCATCAGGCCTTTTCTTCGGCCGCGGCGCGGTGCTTCTTCTTGAGGTTCTGGATGACCTTGACGATGCCTTCGACACCGGCGTTGTCATCGAGCTCGCTGAACGCGTCCAGCACCTCGTTGAGTACGCGATTGCGCACGCTCGCCTCGTCCGCCTGCATCTTCTGCGGCGGATTCTCGGACGGCGCGAACTTCTGCGGCACCTCGGCCGCAGTCTTCTGCCCGTGTGCCAGCGCGGCTTGCCAGATCAGCCAGCGGCGTTGGGTTTCGTACACGAGGTACTCTTCCGGCTTGTCTTCACGACGCCGGACAATGTGGCCATCGCGTTGGGCCCATGCTTCAAATGCTTGGCGCATTGTTGTCCTTTTACAAAGCTGTGTGCAAATCCTGCTCTCGGATCCGCGATCGTTACACACCTGCCTCAGCCGGCCGCTCGACCGACCTCGGCAACCATTTATCAAAGCAACGTTAAAACAACGAAGTGCTTTTAAATTCTTGGTTCCAGAGCAATATGCCGATAGTACAACGTAAGTTGGCCTACTGCAATTTTTTTCTTTCGAGAAGGAGACAATACGTAAATGCTGCTTCTCTTGCTGTGATTGTTACATCTTGTCACAGTTCGGCGCAACTTTCCAGCCTCGTTACGAATTTTTACCGCAGGGACAATAATTTTACGACATGTTTATTGCAATTCGCGCAAATAATTACAATCGTGTCATGAACTTTCGACTCATGATGGGTAACAACAACGCCGCGGACCCGAGTGGCGTGCTATTGACGACGTTTCCGACGCCGCAACACGACGACACCCAGCAGACCCGCTCCGAACAGCGTGGCCGTGGCCGGTTCGGGGACGGGAACCGGACCGGGAGGCGGCACCGGCGCAGGGAGCGTCACCGGATCTCCGTTCATGATCAGCGCGGTTGCGTTAAACGCATTGAATTGCGTACTCGCCGTGCCGGAACCGACCGAAAATTGAACAATCGGATTTTGTGGCGAAGGAAGGTACAGGAAATCAATCAATGAATCCGTGTGAACGGCCTGCGACACGGTTTCCTGTACGCGAACCTGACGTCCGAGCGCATCTATTCCGCCGCCCCACAAGGAGAGGGAATAAGGAGAAATCACCGATTCGTTCATCGTGACCCCGTCGGTCACACCGAATGTGTACGTCACGCCGTCTACGGTCGCCGAAACAGCAAATGGTCCGCTCGACATCTCCGTCGTGTAGTTCCCCGGACTTCTCGTGTACTTGACAGGTGCATCCAGGTCAGCACTGACGGTCAGGACGTACGGCAAACCGCCCAGGATGCCCTTCCCGCTGAACAGGCCCAAATTGTCGTGGCCGAGAGAAATCACGCCACTCATGCTTACTGTCATTACCGTCGCGTTCGCAAATCCCGCGACCGCCAATGCCGTAGCCACAACTGCCAGTTTCACTTTCTTCACTTTCCCTCCGCTGATTGTGCAAAGCCTTATTCTAACGATTAAATGAAAATCTTAATCTTTTGAAATGAGAGGTGATATTTGCTCATTTCTGTTTCCACAGAAAAATATCGCGAATTCCAACAGCGTTCCGGGATGCTGGCGGCGATACATATCGGTCCATTGCCAACGCGCCGGGTCGATCGAGTATCATGCAGGCGCCCTCGTCGTGCGCAACGAGGGCACGCCGCAAACCGCATGCATAGAGGTCAACCACAAAAATGAAAATCGCCACCTGGAACGTCAACTCGCTGAAAGTCCGCCTGCCCCACCTGCTCCAGTGGCTTGCCGCCAACCCCGTCGACGTGCTCTGCATCCAGGAGACCAAGCTCACCGACGACAAATTCCCGGTGGCCGAGATCAACGCGGCCGGCTATGAGGTGGTGTTCAGCGGCCAGAAGACGTACAACGGCGTCGCGATCCTGTCGCGCCTCTCCATCGCCGACGTCGTGCGCAACAATCCGCACTACCAGGACGAGCAGCAACGCCTGATCGCGGCGACCATCGACGGCGTGCGCTTCATCTGCGCCTACGTGCCGAACGGCCAGGCCGTCGGCTCGGACAAATACGCCTACAAGCTGGGCTGGTTCGACGCGCTGCGTCGGTGGGTCGGCGCAGAACTGGCGATGCACGAACAGTTCGCAATCCTGGGCGACTACAACATCGCCCCCGAAGACCGCGACGTGCACGACCCCGAACTGTGGGCCGGCCAGATCCACTGCTCCGACCTGGAACGCGAGGCGCTGCGCGAGCTGTGCGGCCTCGGCCTCGTCGACGCGTTCCGGCTGTTCGAGCAGCCCGAGAAGCAGTACAGCTGGTGGGATTACCGCCAGATGGCGTTCCGGCGCAACCGCGGGCTGCGCATCGACCACATCCTGTTGTCGCAGGCGCTGGCCAGGCGCTGCGAGGCGTGCGTCATCGACCGCGAACCGCGCAAGTGGGAGCAGCCGTCGGATCACACGCCGGTGATCGCGACGATCGTTTAATACGGCGTGGCGAAGAGCGCCGGCACCGCGCCGGCTTCGACCGGCCGCGCGAACAGATAGCCCTGGGCGTACTGGCAGCCGGCGCGGCGCAGCAGCGCCAGCTGCGCCTCGGTTTCCACGCCCTCGGCCACGACCGCCATCTGCAGGCTGCCCGCCAGCGCCATGATCGCGGCGACGATGGCCTGGTCCTCGCCGCTGGATTCGATATCGCGCACGAAGGCGCGGTCGATCTTGATCTTGCGGACCGGGAAGCGCTTCAGGTACGCGAGGCTCGAATAGCCGGTGCCGAAGTCGTCGATCGACAGGCGGATGCCCATGCGGTAGATCTGGCCCAGCGTCTCCAGCGTCTGGCCGCCGTGCTGCATCAGCGCCGTCTCCGTGATCTCGAATTCCAGCAGGCCCGGGGCGATGCCGGTGTCGTGGACGATGTCGCGGATCGACTGGATCAGGCCCCGGTGCACGAACTGGCGCGCCGACAGGTTGACGGCCAGCGGCAGCGCCGGCAGGCCCGCGCGCTGCCAGGCCATCGCCTGCTCGCACGCGCGCCGGATCACCCATTCGCCGACGGGCACGATCAGGCCGTTCTCTTCCAGGATCGGGATGAAGTCGTCGGGCGCCACGAGCCCCTGCTCCGGATGGCGCCAGCGCAGCAGCACTTCCAGGCCGTGCACGCGGCCGTCCTGCGTGCCCACGATCGGTTGGTAGAACAACTCGAACTCCTCGCGCAGCAGGGCGCCGCGCAGGCGCGTCTCCAGCTCGAAATGGCGCGCGGCGGCCGCGTTCATCGGCTCCGCGTAGAACTGGTAGTTGTTGCGGCCCGCCGCCTTGGCGTAGTACATCGCGGCGTCGGCCTTGCGCATCAGGCTCGTCGCGTCCGCGCCGTCGTCCGGGTACAGGCAGATGCCGATCGACGGCGAGATGTGCAGGTTGCGGCCCTCGAATTCGACCGGCGCCGCCAGCGCCTCGATGATCTTGTCGCCCACGAGGCCGCACTCCTCGGCCTGGCGCACGCCCGGCACCAGCACGACGAATTCGTCGCCGCCCAGGCGCGCGACGGTGTCGCTGGCGCGCACGACGCGGCACAGGCGCCGCGCCACTTCCTTCAGAAGGTGGTCGCCCGTCAGGTGGCCGAGCGAATCGTTGATGGTCTTGAAGCGGTCCAGGTCGATGAACAGCAGGGCCAGTTTCAGGCCGTCGCGCCGCGCCGCCAGCAGCGCGCGGTCGAGGCGTTCGGACAGCAGCGCGCGGTTCGGCAGGCCCGTGAGCGCATCGTGGTAGGCCATGTGGTGCACGCGCGCCTCGGCCTGGCGCCGCTCGACGATTTCGGCCTGCAGCTCCGCCGTGCGTTCCTGCACGCGCACTTCGAGTTCGTCGCGCGCGCGGCGCAGCGCGTCGGCCGCCTCGCGCTGGGCGGTGACGTCGTCGATCAGCCAGACGCTGCGCCCGCCCCGCTCCGCCATGTCGAACGGGCGGCCCGACAGGCGCGCCCAGAAGCGCGTGCCGTCGCGCCGCACCAGTTCGTGTTCGGCCATGTGCACGCGGCCCGCCTCGAAGTCGCGTTGGGTCTGTTCGCGCGCGGCCAGCCAGCCCGCGTCGTCGGGATACAGCTCGCGCACGGGCAGCCCCTCGATGCTGCCGCCGCGATGGCCGAACAGCTCTTCCATCTTGCGGTTGCAGTGCAGCGTGCGGCCTTTTTCGACGACGGCGATGCCCAGCACGGCGTTGTCGAGGATCGCCTGGTTTTCCAGCAGCGCGTTGCGCAGCGATTCCTCGGCCGCCTTCTGGCCCGTGCGGTCCTCGATCATCCAGATCATCGTGCCCATGGCCAGCTCGCGCGGGTTGACGGCGTAGCCGATCATGTTCACCCACATCGGCGTGCCGTCGCGGCGCACCATCGTCGTCTCGGTCTTGAACGAACCGCCCTGGCCCAGCACGCCGTACGCCGTGCGGCCCAGCTCGGCGAAGGCGTCGTCGCTGGGATACAGCATGCGCGTCGACAGGCCCAGCGCCTCGTCGGGCCCGTAGCCGAACATCGTGCCGAAGCAGCCGTTGTAGCGGGTGATCGTGCGCTCGCGCGTGAAGAAGATGCCGATCGTGGCGTTGGTCATGATCGCCTGGATCTCGGTGAGCGCCTGGCGCGCTTCCGACACGTCTTCGACGATCCACACGGTGCCGGCCTCGCGCGCGCTCATGTCGACGGCCTTGGCGCGGATGCGGCACCAGATCGTGCTGCCGTCGCGATGGCGCAGCGGCACCTCGCTCTTTTCGAACAGGTGCCCGCTCGCCAGCACGACCACGGCTTCGCCGATGAACGCCTCGTACTGGGCGCGCGTGGCGAAGACCTGGTCCGGGCTGTGGTTGATCAGTTCTTCCGGCGCATAGCCCAGCATCTCGGCCATGCGCGGATTGCAGGACTTGACGAGGTCGGGCAAGGTCACGGCGATGCCGACCGGCGCATGCTCGACCACCGCGGCCTGTTCCAGCAGGCGCCCGCGCAGCGCGGCCTGGCCGTCGCCAAACGTGAGCACGTCGCCGAACACGAACACGGCGCCGGCGCCGCCCGCGCCCGGCGGCAGCGGCTTCGCGCGGACCTCGACGGGCCGGCTGCGGCCAGCGCATTCGATCAGTGCGTCCCAGCGGCGCTCGCCGGCCAGCGACAGGCGGATCTCGACCGCCAGCGCCGCCGCCGTGTGCGCGCAGAACAGCGATACCAACGGACGGCCGTCGACCTCGCCGCCGGCCAGTTCGACGAGCGCCGCGTTCGCGGCCCAGATCCTGCCTTCGCCATCGCAGGCGCACGCCGGCGCCGCGATCAATGCCAATGCCTCGGCCACCAAGGCCGGTGTACTCGTTCCCCTATCCATCCCTCGTCCTCGTCAGGCCCGTTGACGGGGCTCTTTTTCGAATTTGGGTGGATGATATCCGAAAATCAACGTAATTTATCGTTTGGAAATACGAAAAACCGGATGTGACGCGGCGCAGCAACGGTCTCAGAACGCATCGGCCGGCACGCGCACCCATCCCTCCATCAGCACCCGCGCGCTCCGGCTCATCACGGCTTTCGTGACGACCCAGTCGGCGCCCTCCTGGCGCGCCTCGGCGCCGACCCGCAACGTCCCGGACGGATGGCCGAACCGCACGGCCTCGTGCGCGCGTCCGCCCGCGGCGAGGCTCACGAGCGTGCCCGGAATCGCGGCCGCCGTGCCGATGGCGACGGCCGCCGTGCCCATCATCGCGTGGTGCAGCTTGCCCATCGACAGGGCGCGCACGAGCAGGTCGACGTCGCCCGCCTCGACCCGCTTGCCGCTCGACGCCGTGTAGCCGGCGGGCGGCGCGACGAAGGCGACCTTCGGCGTGTGCTGGCGCAGTGCGGCGTCTTCGACGTGCGCGATCAGGCCCATGCGCATCGCGCCGTAGGCACGGATCGTCTCGAACATCGCCAGCGCCTTCGGATCGCCGTTGACGGCGTCCTGCAGCTCCGTGCCCGTGTAGCCGATGTCGGCCGCGTTCACGAAGACGGTCGGGATGCCGGCGTTGATCATCGTCGCCTTGAGGGTGCCGACGCCCGGCACTTCGAGGTCGTCAACCAGGTGCCCGGTCGGGAACATGGCGCCGCCGCCCTCACCGCCGTTCTCTCCTGCTTCGGCAGCGGGGTCCATGAATTCGAGCATGACTTCGGCCGCCGGGAACGTGACGCCATCCAGCTCGAAGTCGCCCGTCTCCTGCACCTGGCCGTTCACGACCGGGACGTGGGCGACGATCGTCTTGTTGATGTTGGCCTGCCAGATGCGGACCGTCACCGTGCCGTGGTCCGGGATGCGCGCCGGATCGATGAAGCCGTTGGCGATGGCATACGGGCCGACCGCGGCCGACAGGTTGCCGCAGTTGCCGCTCCAGTCGACGAACGGCTTGTCGATGGCGACCTGGCCGAACAGATAGTCGACGTCGTGGCCGGGCCGCGTGCTGGGCGCGACGATGACGGTCTTGCTCGTGCTGGACGTGGCGCCGCCCATGCCGTCGATGTGCTTGGCGTAGGGGTCGGGGCTGCCGATCACGCGCAGCAGCAACCGGTCGCGCGCCGCGCCGGGGACCTGCGCCGCTTCCGGCAGGTCCTGCAGGCGGAAGAACACGCCTTTGCTCGTCCCGCCGCGCATGTAGACGGCGGGGATTTTGATTTGGGGTGCGTGGATCATGGATGTCCTTTACGCCGCGACTTTGGAAGATGCAAGGAAGTCCTGCGCAAACCGCTGCAGCACCCCGCCCGCCTCGTAGATCGACACTTCCTCCGCCGTGTCGAGCCGGCAGGTGACGGGCACCTCGACGGTCTCGCCGGACTTGCGATGGATGACGAGCGTGAGCGTGGCCCGCGGCGTGCGTGCGCCGACGACGTCGAACGTCTCGGTCCCGTCGATGCCCAGGGTGAGGCGCGTGGTCCCCGGCTGGAATTCCAGCGGCAGCACGCCCATGCCGACGAGGTTCGTGCGGTGGATGCGCTCGAAGCCCTCGGCCGCGATGGCTTCCACGCCCGCCAGCCGCACGCCCTTCGCGGCCCAGTCGCGCGACGAGCCCTGGCCGTAGTCCGCGCCGGCGATCACGATCAAGGGCTGCTTGCGCTGCATGTACGTCTCGATCGCTTCCCACATCCGCGTCACGGTGCCTTCCGGCTCGATGCGCGCGAGCGAACCGGCGCGCACACCGCCGTCCGGATTGCGCACCATCTCGTTCCTCAAGGTCGGGTTCGCGAAGGTGGCGCGCTGCGCCGTCAGGTGGTCGCCGCGGTGCGTCGCGTACGAATTGAAATCCTCTTCCGGCAGCCCCATCTTCGCGAGGTATTCGCCCGCGGCGCTGTCGCGCATGATGGCGTTCGACGGCGACAAATGGTCCGTCGTGATGTTGTCGCCCAGGACCGCCAGCGGCCGCATGCCGCGCAGCGTGCGCTCGCCCGCGAGCGCGCCTTCCCAGTACGGCGGACGGCGGATATAGGTACTCATCGGGCGCCAGTCGTACAGCGGCGAGACGGCTTCATCGCCCGCCTCGCGGCGCGCGAACATGATGTCGTAGACCTTGCGGAACTGCTGCGGCTTCACCGCCCGCTCGACGACGGCGTCGATCTCCGCGTCGCTCGGCCAGATGTCGGCAAGGCGCACCGGGTTGCCGGCGGCGTCGACGCCCAGCACGTCCTTTTCGATGTCGAAGCGGATCGTGCCCGCGATCGCATACGCGACGACGAGCGCCGGCGACGCAAGGAACGCCTGCTTCGCATATGGGTGGATGCGGCCGTCGAAATTGCGGTTGCCCGACAGGACGGCCGTCGCGTACAGGTCGCGCTCGACGATCTCTTGCTGGATCGCCGGATCCAGCGCGCCCGACATGCCGTTGCACGTCGTGCACGCGAAGGCGACGACGCCGAAGCCCAGCTTTTCCAGTTCCGGCAGCAGCCCCGCCTCTTCCAGGTACAGCGGCACGGCCTTGGAGCCCGGCGCGAGCGAGGACTTCACCCACGGCTTGCGCGCGAGCCCGCGCGCGTTCGCGTTGCGCGCGAGGAGGCCCGCGGCCACCATGTTGCGCGGATTGTTCGTGTTCGTGCAGCTCGTGATCGCCGCGATGATCACGGCGCCGTCCGGCATCTTGCCCGGCTCGTTTTCCACGATGCCCGTGATGCCGTGCTGCGCCAGTTCCGACGTGGCCACGCGCTTGTGCGGGTTCGACGGACCGGCGATATTGCGCACGACGGTCGACAGGTCGAAGTGGAGCGTCCGCTCATATTCCACGTTCCTCAAGGTGTCGGCCCACAGGCCCGTTTCCTTCGCATACAGCTCGACCAGTTTCACGAGGTCGTCGTCGCGGCCCGTCAGCTTCAGGTACTTGATGGTCTGCTCGTCGATGGCGAACATCGCCGCCGTGGCGCCGTATTCCGGCGCCATGTTGGAGATGGTCGCGCGGTCGCCCAGCGTGAGGTTCGCGGCGCCCGGGCCGTGGAACTCGAGGTAGCTCGATACCACTTTCGACTTGCGCAGGAATTCCGTCAGCGCCAGCACGATGTCGGTGGCGGTGATGCCGGGGCCCGGCTTGCCGGTCAGTTCGACGCCGACGATGTCCGGCAGCCGCATGTACGACGCGCGGCCCAGCATGACGCTCTCCGCTTCCAGGCCGCCGACGCCGACGGCGATGACGCCCAGCGCGTCGACCATCGGCGTGTGCGAGTCGGTGCCGACGAGCGTGTCGGGGAACGCCACGCCGTCCTTGACCTGCACGACGGGGCTCATGCGTTCCAGGTTGATCTGGTGCAGGATGCCGTTCCCCGGCGGGATCACGTCGACGTTCTCGAACGCCTTGCGGGTCCATTCGATGAAGTCGAAGCGGTCCTCGTTGCGGCGGTCCTCGATGGCGCGGTTCTTCGCGAACGCGTCCGGATCGAAGCCGCCGCATTCCACCGCGAGCGAGTGGTCGACGACGAGCTGCGTCGGCACGACCGGGTTCACGAGCGCGGGATTGCCGCCCTCCTGCGCGATGGCGTCGCGCAGGCCGGCCAGGTCGACGAGGGCCGTCTGGCCGAGGATGTCGTGGCACACGACGCGCGCGGGGAACCACGGGAAATCGAGGTCGCGGCGGCGTTCGATGAGCTGCTTGAGAGACGGCACCAGCGCGACGGGATCGCAGCGGCGCACGAGGTTTTCGGCCAGCACGCGCGACGTGTACGGGAGGGTGTCCCAGGCGCCCGGCTGGATGTCCTCGACGGCGGTGCGCGCGTCGAAGTAGTGCAGCTCGGTGCCGTGCAGGGGTTTGCGGTATTGACTGTTCATGGCGTTGCCTGTGAAACGAGAGAGAGGTGCAGGTGGTGCAGCGCGCGGTACCCGCCCTCATGGTAAATGGCGTCAGGCTCGACGCCGAACGATTGGAAGCCGAAGGCGTCGTACAGGCGCCGCGCTGGCGTATTGCCGTCGATGAGCTTCAGCGTCAGCCGGCGCACGTGGCCGAGCGAACGGGCATGGTCGATGATGTGGGCCGTCAACAGGCGCCCCACGCCGGCGCGTTGGTGGCTCCGCGCGACCATCAGGCTACTCAGCATCGCCGAATGGTGCAGCCGGCTGCCCTTCTTGGCGCAAAGGCAGATGACGCCGGCGAGCACGTCGCCGTCGAACGAGCCGAACCACGCGTAGTCGGGTCGCGCCAGCCGGTCGGCATGCCAGGTTTCCGATTGCGCGAGCGCGTCCTCGTACGCGGGGCCGTGCGCGAACTGGAAGTCGCGCAGGTTTTCCAGGCGCAGCGCGCGGTACGCCGCGGCGTCCGCGGCGCCGAGGGGGCGGATGTGGAAGCCGCCTGTGTCCCTCATCACTTGCGCTCTCCCAGCGGCACGAACTGCAGGTCTTCCGGCCCGACATAGTTCGCGCTCGGGCGGATGATCTTGTTGTCGATGCGCTGCTCGATGACGTGCGCGGACCAGCCCGACGTGCGCGAGATGACGAACAGCGGCGTGAACATCGCCGTCGGCACGCCCATCATGTGGTACGACACGGCCGAGAACCAGTCCAGGTTCGGGAACATCTTCTTGACTTCCCACATCACGGATTCCAGGCGCTCGGCGATGTCGAACATCTTCATCGAGCCCGCGCTGTGCGACAGCGTGCGCGCCACTTCCTTGATCACCTTGTTGCGCGGGTCGGAGATCGTGTAGACCGGGTGGCCGAAACCGATCACGACTTCCTTGTTCGCCACGCGGTTGCGGATGTCCGCTTCCGCTTCGTCCGCGTTCTCGTAGCGCTTCTGGATGTCGAGCGCGACTTCGTTGGCGCCGCCGTGCTTCGGACCGCGCAGCGCGCCGATCGCGCCGGTGACCGCGGAATAGATGTCGGAACCGGTGCCGGCGACGACGCGCGCGGCGAACGTCGACGCGTTGAACTCGTGTTCCGCGTACAGGATCAACGACGTGTGCATCGCCTTGACCCACTCGTCGGACGGCGTCGTACCGTGCAGCAGGTGCAGGAAGTGGCCGCCGATCGAATCGTCGTCCGTCTGCACGTCGATGCGTTTGCCGTTATGGCTGAAGTGGTACCAGTACAGCAGCATCGAACCGAACGACGCCATCAGGCGGTCGGCGATGTCGCGCGCGCCGGCGACGTTGTGGTCGTCCTTTTCCGGCAGCACGCAGCCGAGGACGGAGGCGCCCGTGCGCATCACGTCCATCGGGTGCGCGCTGGCCGGCAGCGCTTCCAGCGCCGCCTTCACCGCCTGCGGCAGGCCGCGCAGCGATTTCAGCTTCGCCTTATAGCCCTTCAGCTCCGCCGCGTTCGGCAGCTTGCCGTGCACGAGCAGGTAGGCGATTTCCTCGAATTCGCTGTTGCCGGCCACGTCCAGGATGTCGTAGCCGCGGTAATGCAGGTCGTTGCCGGAGCGGCCAACGGAGCACAGCGCGGTATTGCCGGCGGCGACGCCGGACAGCGCGACGGATTTCTTGGGCTTGAAGGCGCCTTCGGTCTTCAATGGATCGTTCCTGGTATCGGTCATCGTAGTCTCCTCGTTCTGTTATTTGGCTTTGTTCTGGGCGAACAGCGCGTCGAGCTTCTGTTCGTAGCTGTGGTAATCGATGCGTTCGTAGAGTTCCGCGCGGGTCTGCATCGTGTCGACGACGTTCTTCTGCGTGCCGTCGCGGCGGATCGCCTCGTAGACGTTTTCCGCGGCCTTGTTCATCGCGCGGAACGCGGACAGCGGATACAGCACGATGTCGACGTCGGCGCCGCGCAGCTCGTCCACCGTGAACAGCGGCGTCGCGCCGAATTCCGTGATGTTGGCGAGGATCGGCACCTTGACCGCCTTCTTGAATTGCGCGTACATCTCCAGGCTCGTGATGGCTTCCGGGAAGATCATGTCGGCGCCCGCCTCCACGCAGGCGACGGCGCGCTCGACCGCCTTGTCGATGCCTTCGACGGCCAGCGCGTCGGTGCGCGCCATGATGACGAAGTTCTCGTCCGTGCGGGCGTCGACGGCCGCCTTGACGCGGTCGACCATCTCGCCCTGGCTGACGATCTCCTTGCCCGGACGGTGGCCGCAGCGCTTGGCGCCGACCTGGTCCTCGATGTGGCAGGCCGCCGCGCCGGCCTTGATCAGCGAGCGCACCGTGCGCGCGACGTTGAAGGCGGACGCGCCGAAGCCGGTGTCGACGTCGACGAGCAGCGGCAGGTCGCACACGTCGGTGATGCGGCGCACGTCGATCAGCACGTCCTCGAGGCCGGAGATGCCGAGGTCCGGCAGGCCGAGCGACCCCGCCGCGACGCCGCCGCCGGACAGATAGATGGCGCGGTAGCCGGCCCGCTTGGCCAGCAGCGCATGGTTGGCGTTGATGGCGCCGATCACCTGCAGCGGATGTTCGTCCCGGACGGCCTGGCGGAATGCGGCGCCGGCGGATTGTTGGGTCATGTCCTTACCTTTCTAGAAGCGAGTCAGTGTGGTGGTGGCCTAGGGTTTGCAAGGACCGTGCCAGTCGACGCCGGACGCGGACAGCCCGGATTTTCAAGGACTTGGGCCCGCGCGGCGAGCCAAGCTGCCCGCCGAACGTTGCACACTGTTTCAAGATGAAACACCGAACGAAACGACGCGACACCGATTGACAGTCCGATGGAATTTGAACAGACTCGCGCGGACTCATCGATCACGCCATTCATCCACCGGAGAAGACCATGTTCAACCGCCCATCCAGGCTGTGCGCGGTGCTGCTGGCCGGCCTGTCCATCGCCGCCGGCGCCTGCGCCGCCGGCTCGGACAGCCGCGCCGACGCCGTCAGGATCGTCGCCGACATGCGCCGCATCGTGACGCCGCAGGGCATCGAGGAAACGCGCGCCGTGCGTATCGGCGGCATCGACCAGTGGATCAGCGTGCGCGGCACGGACCGGCGCAATCCGGTGCTGCTGATGCTGCACGGCGGCCCCGGTTATGTGTCGATGCCCACGAGCTGGTACTTCCAGCGCGGCTGGGAAGAGTATTTCACGGTCGTCCAATGGGACCAGCGCGGCGCCGGCAAGACGTATGCGGCCAACGATCCGGCCAAGGTCGCGCCCACGATGACGCGCGCGCGCATGCTGGCGGACGCCGAGGAGATGGTCGCGTGGCTGCGCAAGGAATTCGGCAAGGACCGCATCTTCGTGCTCGGCCACTCGTGGGGCTCCTCGCTCGGCATCCAGCTGGCGCAACGCCATCCGGACTGGCTGCACGCCTACATCGGCGTCGGCCAGATCACGGATGCGATGGAGAGCGAGCGGCGCGGCTGGCGCTTCGCGATGGATGGCGCGAAACGGGAACACAACGAGGAAGCCATCCGCGAACTGGCATCGATCGCGCCATATGCCGCGCCGGGCAAGCCGCTCGCGCTCAAGGACCTGTACCTGCAGCGCAAATGGCTGGGCCGCTACGGCGGCGCCGTGTACGGCCGCACCGGGTTCGACGCGGAATCGGCAGCCGTCAAGCTGGCGCCGGAATACTCGGACGCGGAGCTGCGCACCCTGTGGGACGGCACCGAGTTTTCGAGCAGCCGGCTGCTGACGGACGTGCTCGCGCAGGACTTCAGCGTCTACACGACGTTCGACTGCCCCATCGTCATTTTCAACGGCCGCCACGACTACAACGTGTCGTCGTCGGCGACCGCCGAGTGGTTCGCGAAGGTGAAGGCGCCGTCCAAGCAGCTCGTGTGGTTCGAGAATTCGGCGCACGAGATCTTCAACGAAGAGCCGGGCAAGACGCTGGTCTCGCTGGTGCGTTATGCGCGGCCGTTCGCGGAGAAGGCGGGCGACGTGGCGCCGCAATAAAAAAACCCGCACGCGGCGGGTTTCGGTTTTGGTGGGCACCCCGTGCCCACCATTCACATCAATGCGCCGATGCGGTCGAGGCACCGATACCGGTCTCGGAACGCACTTCCTGCGCCTCGAAGCCGGCCTTGTCGATCGCGGCACGCGGGCTCTTGTCGGTGACCGAGAACAGCCAGACGCCGACGAAGCCGACGGTCATCGAGAACAGTGCCGGCGAGGTGTACGGGAAGATCGCGGCCGAGTTGTGGAACACGTCGACCCACACGGACTTCGACACCACGGTCAGGCCCACGGCCGTGGCCAGGCCCAGGAAGCCGCCCACGGTCGCGCCGCGAGTCGTGCACTTGCTCCACAGGACCGACATGAACAGCACCGGGAAGTTGGCCGAGGCGGCGATGGCGAAGGCCAGCGACACCATGAACGCGACGTTGACCTTCTCGAACACGATACCCAGCAGCACGGCGGCGATGCCGAGGCAGACCGTCGTGATCTTCGAGACGCGCAGTTCGCTGCCCGGGGCCGGCTGGCCCTTCTTGATCACGGTGGCGTACAGGTCGTGCGACACGGCCGATGCGCCGGACAGGGTCAGGCCGGCCACGACGGCCAGGATGGTGGCGAAGGCCACGGCCGAGATGAAGCCGAGGAAGACGTCGCCGCCGACGGCGTTCGCGAGGTGCACGGCCGCCATGTTGTTACCGCCCAGCAGCTTGCCGGCCGCGTCCTTGAAGGCCGGGTTGGTGCTCACCAGCACGATCGCGCCGAAGCCGATGATGAAGGTCAGGATGTAGAAGTAGCCGATCCAGGTGGTCGCCCACAGCACCGACTTGCGCGCTTCCTTGGCGTTCGGGACGGTGAAGAAACGCATCAGGATGTGCGGCAGGCCGGCCGTGCCGAACATCAACGCCATGCCGAGCGAGATGCCGGATATCGGATCCTTGATGAAGCCGCCCGGGCCCATGATCGCATCATGCTTGCTGTGCACTTCGACGGCCTTGGCGAACAGCGCTTCCGGGCTGAAGTGGTACATGGCCAGCACGGAGAACGCCATGAACGAGGCGCCCGCCAGCAGCATCACGGCCTTGATGATCTGCACCCAGGTCGTCGCGGTCATGCCGCCGAACAGGACGTAGACCATCATCAGCACGCCGACGATGACGACGGCGATCCAGTAGTCCAGGCCGAACAGCAGCTTGATCAGCTGGCCGGCGCCGACCATCTGGGCGATCAGGTAGAACAGCACGGTGACGAGCGTGCCCGATGCCGCGAACGAGCGCACCGGCTTCTGGGCGAAGCGGTAGGCCGCCACGTCGGCGAAGGTGAAGCGGCCCAGGTTGCGCAGGCGCTCGGCCATCAGGAACGTGATGACGGGCCAGCCGACGAGGAAGCCGATCGCATAGATCAGGCCGTCGAAGCCGTTCGCGAACACGGCCGCGGAAATGCCCAGGAACGAGGCGGCCGACATGTAGTCGCCGGCGATCGCCAGGCCGTTCTGGAAGCCGGTGATGCCGCCGCCGGCCGTGTAGAAGTCGGAGGCGGAGCGGGTGCGCTTGGCGGCCCACTTGGTGATGAACAGGGTGAAGATCACGAACACGACGAACATGCCGATCGCCGTGTAGTTGGTGGCCTGCTTGGTGGCCTGGCCCAGGTCGGGCGAGGCGAGCGCGGCGCCGGTGGCGGCCAGCAGGGCCGCGGCGGCGGCACTGCGGATGAGGGTTGTCGTCTTCATGCGCGTACCTTTTCCTTGCCGGCGGCGGCGTTGCGTTGGATGGCTTCCGTCAGCGCATCGAATTCGTTGTTGGCGCGGCGCACGTACATGCCGGTGATCGCGATCGTGAACAGGATCACGAACAGGCCGAGCGGGACGGCCCACGACATGACGCCGGAGCCGATCTTCGAGGCCATGAACCCCTTGTCGAAGGCGTTCAGCAGCGTGAAGCCGTAGTACACGATCATCACGGCCCAGGTCAGCATCCAGCCGTAGCTGGAGCGGGTCCGGACAAGCTTCTGGTAGTTGGGGTCGCTTTTGACCCGCTGGACGATGTCATCTTCCACTTTTGTCTCCATTTTATTAATTGCCGTTCAGGTGGACGGGCTGACACCGATCCTAAGTGGGCCGCCTTACCCGATTCTTACGGCGGGCCGAAATGTTTACGCTCAACAGTTTCAGTATGAAACGAAGCTGAAACATCGGTTGCAGATTCGGTTACACTTGCAACATGAGTTATCCCACCCGCCCCGCGCCCGCGCCGGACCAGGGCGCCGGCAAGCCCGTCATCTGGACGGTGTCGGTGTCGCGCCTGTCCGACCTGTTCCGCCACATCACGCCCGAATACGACCACCTGGCCCAGATCGAGCCGCTGCACCTGGGCTTCGACGAAGCCGCGCGCCACATCCGCGAGCGCATGGCGACGGAACACTGCGACGTCGTCATCGCGGCCGGCTCCAACGCGGCCTACCTGAAGGGGCGCGTGTCGGTGCCCGTCGTCGTCGCGACGGCCAGCGGCTTCGACGTCATGCAGGCGCTGACGCGCGCGCGGCGCATCTCCGCGCGCATCGGCCTCGTGCAATACCAGCGGCCGCTGGCGGAACTGGCGGAGTTCGCGGCCACGTTCGGCCTCGCCGTCGAACAGCGCACCTACGTGACGGAAGAGGACGCGCGCGCCAGCATCGCGGAATTGAAGGCGGCGGGGATCGAGGTGATCGTCGGCGCCGGCCTGATCACCGACCTGGCCGAGGAAGCGGGCCTGGCGACGGTGTTCGTGTACTCGCTCGACTCGATCCGGCGCGCGTTCGACGACGCCCTCGAGATGGCGCGCCTGACCCGGCTCGAAAGCGGGCGCGGACGCCGCGGCGCGAACGCCGACAGCCGCCACGCGCGCCGCGGCCTCGCCGACCTGCGCGGCGAATCGCCCGCGATGGAACGCCTGCGCCAGACCGTCGTGCTGTACGGGCGCTCGCCGGCCACGGTCCTCATCCAGGGCGAAACGGGCAGCGGCAAGGAACTCGTCGCCCAGGCCATCCACCGCGAGAGCCCGCGGCGCGGCGCCAACCGGCCGTTCGTCGCCGTCAACTGCGGCGCCATCGCCGAGTCGCTGCTGGAATCGGAACTGTTCGGCCACGAGGAAGGCGCGTTCACGGGCGCGCGGCGCGGCGGCCACGCGGGCCTGTTCGAGGCGGCCGACGGCGGCACCTTGTTCCTCGACGAGATCGGCGAGATGCCGCTCGCGCTGCAGACGCGCCTGTTGCGCGTGCTGGAAGAACGCGAAGTGATGCGCGTGGGCGGCACGCGCCCCGTGCCCATCGACGTGCGCGTGATCAGCGCCACCCACTGCGACCTGGAAGCGCGGGTGCGCGAGGGGCGCTTCCGCGCCGACCTGTTTTATCGGCTGGCCGTGCTGCGCCTCGCCCTGCCCCCGTTGCGCGCGCGCCGCGCGGACATCCCGCAACTGGCCGAATGGGCGCTCAAGAACGCCCTGGCCGCGCTGAGCGCGCGCCCCCACCCGAACCTGGCGGCCGAGATCGCGGCCTGCGCCCCGCTGTTGCAAGCCTATGCCTGGCCGGGCAATGTGCGCGAGCTGCGCAACCTGATGGAACGCCTCGCGCTGTTCCTCGCGGCCGAGCCGCTGCAGGCGCTGACGCCGGCCTTCCTGCTGGCGGTGGCGCCGGAACTCGGCACGCAACCGTCCATGCCCGCCAGCGCCGCCGCGCCGGTGCCGGCGCCCCCGGCGCGGGAAACCGTGGCCGACGTGCTGGCGCGCTTCGACGGCCGGCGCGACCTGGCCGCGCGCTACCTCGGCATCAGCCGCACGACGTTGTGGCGCAGATTGAAGGCCGGAAACTAGGCCGTCATTCACGACGAGTACGTGCGGTCCGCCTTAATGCGGCCCAACGCATCCGCGCACGAAAAGCCGTATTATTATTTTTTCACTACGGCCTGGCGCCCGATCGGTGCCAGCTTTTTCGCACGCGGCGCCCACGAGGCCCGCGCCGGCCCGTTCGCACGGAGGCGCTATGCAAGACTTGTCCCAAGCTGCACTGTTTTCCCTGATCGGCAACACCCCCATGGTGGAAGTGACCCGCATGGACACGGGCCCGTGCCGCCTGTTCCTCAAGCTCGAATCCCAGAATCCCGGCGGTTCCATCAAGGACCGCGTCGGCCGCGCCATGATCGAGGCGGCGGAACGCGACGGCCGGCTCCAGCCGGGCGGCACCGTCGTCGAGGCGACGGCCGGCAACACGGGACTCGGCCTCGCCCTCGTCGCGCGCATCAAGGGCTATCGCGTCGTACTCGTCGTGCCGGACAAGATGGCCTCCGAAAAAATCCTGCACCTGAAGGCGCTCGGCGCCGAGATCCACCTCACCCGCTCCGACGTCGGCAAGGGCCATCCCGAGTACTACCAGGACGTCGCGGCCCGGCTCGCGCGCGAGATCCCGGGCGCCTGGTTCGCCGACCAGTTCAACAATCCCGCGAACCCCACCGCGCACGAGACGACCACCGCCCCCGAGATCTGGGACCAGATGCGCCACGAGCTGGACGCGATCGTCGTGGGCGTCGGGTCGTCCGGCACGCTCACCGGCCTGTCGCGCTTTTTCGCGCGCGTCCAGCCGGACCTCGAATTCGTGCTGGCCGATCCGCAGGGCTCCATCCTGGCCGGCTACGTCGAGACGGGCAAGGTCAGCGAGGTCTCCGGTTCCTGGGCCGTGGAAGGCATCGGCGAGGATTTCATTCCCGCCATCGCCGAAATGTCGCGCGTGAAGACGGCCTATTCGATCTCCGACGAAGAAAGCTTCAACACGGCGCGCGAGCTGCTGCGCCAGGAAGGCATCCTGGCCGGCTCGTCGACCGGCACCCTGCTCGCCACCGCGCTGCGCTGGTGCCGGGCGCAGACGACGCCCAAGCGCGTCGTGACCTTCGTGTGCGACACCGGCACGCGCTATCTGACCAAGGTGTACAGCGACGGCTGGATGGTCGACCAGGGCCTGCTGCACCGTCCCAGCACGGGCGACCTGCGCGACCTGATCGGGCGCCGCTTCGACGCCGGCGAGGTCGTGACGGTCGCGCCGTCCGACACCCTGCTGACCGCCTTCAACCGCATGCGCAGCGCCGACCTCGCGCAGCTGCCCGTCATCGACAAGGGCAAGCTCGTCGGCCTGATCGACGAGTCCGACCTGCTGCTGCACGTGACGAGCGAACGCGAAAGATTCAAGGCCCCCGTCTCCGGCACGATGACGTCCGACCTGCAGACCTTGGCCCCATCCGCCGGCATGCAGCAGCTGCGCGACATCCTCGACCGCGGCCTGACGGCCGTCATCGTCGACGGCGACCGCTTCTATGGCCTGATCACCCGCTTCGACCTTCTCAACCACCTGCGCAGGACACTCACGTGAACCATCCAGACGACACGAACCGACGCCACATCGCCACGCGCGTCATCCACGGCGGCCAGGCGCCCGACCCGGCCACGGGCGCCGTGATACCGCCCATTTACGCGACCTCGACCTTTGCCCAGGAAAGCCCCGGCGTGCACAAGGGCCTGGACTACGGCCGCTCGCACAACCCGACACGCTGGGCGCTGGAACGCTGCGTGGCCGACCTCGAAAGCGGCGGCGCCGCGTACGCGTTCGCGTCCGGCCTCGCGGCCATCGCGGCCGTGCTGGAGCTGCTGCCGGCCGGCTCGCACATCGTGGCCGGCGACGACATGTACGGCGGCACCTACCGCCTGTTCGAACGGGTGCGCCGCGCCAGCAGCGGCCACGACTTCACCTACGTCGACCTGACCGACCCGCTGGCGCTCGCGAACGCGCTGCGGCCGGAAACGAAGATGGTGTGGGTGGAGACGCCGACGAATCCCATGCTCAAGCTGGCCGACCTGCACGCGATCGCGCAGCTGTGCCGCGAGCGCGGCGTGATGTCCGTCTGCGACAACACGTTCGCCAGCCCCATCAACCAGCGCCCGCTGGAACTGGGCATCGACGTCGTCGTGCACTCGACGACGAAGTACATGAACGGTCACTCGGACGTCATCGGCGGCATCGCCGTCGTCGGCGGCCACGCGCACCAGCAGGCGTGGCGCGAGCGCCTCGGCTTCATCCAGAACGCCGTCGGCGCCATCCAGGGTCCGTTCGACAGCTTCCTCGTGCTGCGCGGGATCAAGACACTGGCGCTGCGCGTGGAACGCAGCAACGGCAACGCGCTCGAGCTGGCGCAGTGGCTGCGAGGCCAGACCAGGGTCCGGCACGTCTACTATCCGGGCTTGGCGTCGCATCCACAGCACGAGCTGGCAAGGCGCCAGATGCGCGGCTACGGCGGCATCATCTCCGTCGATCTCGACACGGACCTGGCCGGCGCCCGCCGCTTCCTCGAACAGTGCGAGATCTTCACGCTGGCCGAAAGCCTGGGCGGCGTCGAGAGCCTGATCGAGCACCCGGCCATCATGACGCATGCCACCATTCCGGCGGACCAGCGGGCGCGGCTGGGGATCGGCGACGGGCTGATCCGGCTATCCGTCGGGATCGAGCACGTCGACGACCAGCGGGCGGACCTGGCGCGGGCGCTGGCCGCCATCTGAAACGGACGTCGGCAGGAGGTCAAGCCCAGGCCGGCGCCGGCAGCGCGAGGCTCGGTTCGTCGTCGCTGTCCGCGACGCGCACGTGGCGGTCCGCCGCGCCGCCCCGCACGCGGAACGTGGACACGACGTCCGTCAGCCCCTCCGCCTGCGCCCGCAGCATCGCCGCCGCGGCCGCCGCCTGCTCGACCATCGCGGCGTTCTGCTGCGTGGCTTCGTCCATGTCGGCGATGACGCCGCGCACGCGCGCGATGCCGGCCGCCTGCTCCGAGCTGGCGCCGTCGATCGCATGCAGCAGATCGGCCACCTGCTGCACGCGGCCGAGGATCTCGCGCATCGTGCCGCCCGCCGCGCCGGCGATGCCGGCGCCGGATTCGATGGCGAGCGTCGACTCGCCGATGAGATTCTTGATCTCCCTGGCCGCCGCCGCCGAATGCTGGGCCAGGTTGCGCACCTCGCCCGCGACGACGGCAAAGCCGCGTCCCTGCTCGCCGGCTCTAGCCGCCTCGACGGCCGCGTTCAGCGCGAGGATATTCGTCTGGAAGGCGATGCCGTCGATCATCGAGGTGATGTCGCCGATGCGCGCGGCCGACTGGCGGATCGTTTCCATGCGCGCGACCATCTGTTCCACGGCGCCGGCACCCTCTTGCGCCACGCCGGACGCGGCCAGCGCGAGCTCGTTGGCGTCGTGCGCGTTGACGTGGTTCTGTTCGACCGCCTCGGTCAGGTCGGCCATCGCCTGCACGGTCGCGTGCAGGCTGCGCGCCTGCTCTTCCGTCCGGTGCGACAGGTCGCGGTTGCCGGCCGCGATCTCGGCCGACGCGTCGTCGATCGTCCGCGCGCTGTCGAGGACCTTCACGACGGTGGCCGACACGCCGCCCGTCATATGGTTGAGCGCATCGAACAGGCGGCCGATCTCGTCGCCGCGCTCGTGGGCGATGGTGGCGCTGAGGTCACCCTTGGCGACGCGCTCGGCGAGCGCCACGGCGTCCCGCAGCGGCGTGACGATGCTGCGCGTGAGCAGCCAGCCGGCCGCGCAGCCGATCAGCAGCGCGGCCACGCCGAACGTGGGCAGCAGCACGCGGCTGAAGGCGAAGGCTTGCGCCGACGTGGCGGCCATCGCGTGCGCTTCGCGGGTCTGCCAGGCCAGCAGCGCGTCGAGGGCATGGGTGTAGGCGTCGAAGGTCGTGGCCAGCTCGCCGGCCGCCATCTGCTCGACGTCCTGCGTCTTGCCGAGGTCCTTGGCCTGGAACACCTGCCCGCGCACGTTCAGGTAGGCGGCCTTGCGCTGCGCGGCGGCGTCGATCAGCGCGCGCTCGTCCGGCACGGACGGCAGCGCGCGCAGTTTCGCTTCCAGGGCGGCGGCGTTCTTGTCGCCCTGCGCGAGCAGGGCATGGAAATAATCGCCCGCTTCCAGGCTGTCGCTGCGCGCGATGGCGACGGCGCGCACGCCGTTCAGACGCGTCATGCCCAGCAGTTCGGCCGTCATCTGCTGACGGGCCAGCTTGTTGTTGACGAGATCGTCCGTGATGGCGTCCGCAGCCTGCATGCGCCACAGCGCGACGATCGAAATGATGACAATGGCAAGAGACACCGCGGCAAAGGCGCCGATGATCTTGGTGCCGGTCTTGAGGTGTGCGAGTCGCATGGGATCGTGTCTGGAAGGGAGGGATACGAGCGATTATAGAAATGCCATATGACAACAAAATGAAAATTTGTGCCTTACAACAACTCTTTTGTGACATGCGGATGACAGCACGGCATGTCGCCGGACAAAAAAAAGCCCGCGCGAGGCGGGCTTTCGTTGCGGCGATGAGGGATCGCGATCGGGGAGCGCTTATTCGATTTCGACGGTCTCGACCGGCTCCGGCGGCGGCGGGACGTCGCCTTCCGGGAACTCGAGGAACACGTCGTCCTTCTCGTTCAGGTCGACCGTGACGCGGCCGCCGTTCACGAGACGGCCGAACAGCAGCTCGTCGGCCAGCGCCTTGCGGATCATGTCCTGGATCAGGCGGGACATCGGCCGTGCGCCCATCTGCGGGTCGAAACCTTTCTTCGCGAGGAACTTGCGCAGTTTCTCGGTGAAGATGGCTTCCACCTTCTTCTCGTGCAGCTGCTCTTCCAGCTGCATCAGGAATTTGTCCACGACGCGCAGGATGATGTCCTCGTCCAGCGCGCGGAAGCTGATGATCGCATCCAGGCGGTTGCGGAACTCCGGCGTGAACATGCGCTTGATGTCGGCCATCTCGTCGCCCTGCGCCTTCGAATCCACGAAGCCCACCGAACGCTTGGTCAGGCTTTCCGCGCCCGCGTTCGTGGTCATGATGATGATCACGTTGCGGAAGTCCGCCTTGCGGCCGTTGTTGTCGGTCAAGGTGCCGTGGTCCATCACCTGCAGCAGGATGTTGAAGATGTCCGGATGGGCCTTCTCGATCTCGTCCAGCAGCAGCACCGCGTGCGGTTTCTTGGTGATGGCTTCCGTCAGCAGGCCGCCCTGGTCGAAGCCGACGTAGCCCGGCGGCGCGCCGATCAGGCGCGACACGGCGTGACGCTCCATGTATTCCGACATGTCGAAGCGCACCAGCTCGATGCCGAGGATGAACGCCAGCTGCTTCGCGACTTCCGTCTTGCCGACGCCGGTCGGACCGGAGAACAGGAACGAACCGATCGGCTTGTCCTGCTTGCCGAGGCCGGCGCGGGCCATCTTGATCGCGGCCGACAACGCTTCGATGGCCGGGTCTTGCCCGAACACGACGTTGCGCAGGTCGCGGTCGATGGTCTGCAGCTTGCTGCGGTCGTCCTGGTTGACGGTCTGCGGAGGAATCCGCGCGATCTTCGCGATGATGTCCTCGATCTCGGTCTTGCCGATGGTCTTTTTCTGCTTCGACTTCGGCAGCACGCGCTGGGCCGCACCCGCTTCGTCGATCACGTCGATCGCCTTGTCCGGCAGGTGGCGGTCGTTGATGAAGCGCGCGGCGAGCTCGGCCGCCGTCGACAGCGCCGACGCCGAATACTTCACGCCATGGTGCTCTTCGAAGCGCGACTTGAGGCCGCGCAGGATCTGCACGGTCTGCTCGATCGACGGCTCGTTCACGTCCACTTTCTGGAAGCGGCGGCTCAAGGCGTGATCCTTCTCGAACACGCCGCGGAATTCCGTGAACGTGGTCGCGCCGATGCATTTCAGCTGGCCGTTCGCGAGGGCCGGCTTGAGCAGGTTGGACGCGTCGAGCGTGCCGCCCGATGCGGAACCGGCGCCGATGATCGTGTGGATCTCGTCGATGAACAGGATGCCGTTCGGCGTATCCTTGAGCTGCTTCAACACCGCCTTCAGGCGTTGCTCGAAATCGCCGCGGTACTTCGTGCCGGCCAGCAGCGCGCCCATGTCCAGCGAATACACGACGGCATTCTGCAGGATCTCGGGCACGTCTTCCTGGACGATGCGCCATGCCAGGCCTTCCGCGATCGCGGTCTTGCCGACGCCGGCCTCGCCCACGAGCAGCGGATTGTTCTTGCGGCGGCGGCACAGGATCTGGATCACGCGATCCACTTCCTCTTCGCGCCCGATCAGCGGATCGATGCGGCCGTCGGCGGCGGCCTTGTTCAGGTTCTGGGTGAACTGATCCAGCGGGCTTTCCTTGGCCTGGCCTTCGACCTGCGCCTCTTCCACGCCTTCCGACGCCTTCTGGCTGTCGATCTGCTGGTCCTTGCGCACGCCGTGCGAGATGAAGTTGACCACGTCGAGACGGGTCACGCCCTGCTGGTGCAGATAGTAAACGGCATGCGAGTCCTTCTCGCCGAAGATCGCCACGAGCACGTTCGCGCCCGTGACTTCCTTCTTGCCGTTCGACGCCGACTGGACGTGCATGATCGCGCGCTGGATCACGCGCTGGAAGCCCAGCGTCGGTTGGGTGTCGACCTCGCCGGTGCCGGGCACCGTCGGAGTATTGTCGCCGATGAAATTCGTCAAGGTCTTACGCAGGTCTTCGATATTGACCGCGCACGCACGCAGGACTTCAGCGGCCGACGGATTGTCGAGCAGCGCCAGCAGCAGATGCTCGACCGTGATGAACTCGTGCCGAGCCTGCCGCGCTTCGACAAAGGCCATATGTAGAGATACTTCAAGTTCCTGCGCAATCATACTTCCTCCATCACGCACTGCAGGGGATGGCCCGCCTTGCGCGCATGCGTTAATACAAACTCCACTTTGGTACACGCTATATCTTTGGAAAACACGCCGCACACTCCTTTGCCATGGCGGTGTACGGAAAGCATGATCTGCGTCGCCGTCTCGCGATCCTTGTTGAAGTACTCCTGGATGATGGCGACCACGAACTCCATCGGCGTGTAGTCGTCATTGAGCAACGCCACCTGATACAACGGAGGTGGCTTGACTGTCTGCCGCTCCAGCAGCTGTTCGGTATCGTGCTTGGTTGCCATAGGGGTATTCTAAATTGCTTTCGATCTTCGTGTGTGCGGAAACTAACGCCCAAGGTAATCCCATTTGCTTTCCATCTTACGCGTTTTCCAGTCGCTGCGCAGATGGCGGCCCGATTGCCAAAATCAAGAGGTTGTTTTTTAGCGATTGTGAAAATTTTCACAACACGCCCTCAAAACCGCTTGACTTACAAGATTATTGCACCAACAATGCAGTTATTGACATGTACTTATGTACTTGTTGATAAGAAGTGAGCAGGCTGAGGAGGGGGCAAGAAGCTTCTTGCTTTTATGGCTCGTGTGATTTGTTTTTAATCGAAGGTTATTTTATGGCAACAGGTACTGTTAAGTGGTTCAATGATTCCAAAGGTTTTGGCTTCATCACCCCTGATGACGGCGGCGAAGATTTGTTCGCGCACTTCTCCGCGATCAATATGAACGGTTTTAAGACCCTCAAAGAAGGTCAAAAAGTCCAATTCGAAGTCACGCAAGGCCCGAAAGGCAAGCAAGCTTCCAACATCGTCGGCGCGTAAGCTCCCTCGGAAGCAGAAAGCCCCGCTGCGGCGGGGTTTTTTTCTGGCGCAGCCGCCAAGGACCACCTCCTTCCCCGCGTCCCCCTACTATATTAGTAGAGAAAACAAAAAGCCCCGTGCGTGCACGGGGCTTGATGTGCATCAATCAGGCTGCGCTTACATGTTCTCGATCATCACCTCGCCGAAGCCCGAGCACGAGACCTGGGTCGCGCCTTCCATCAGGCGCGCGAAGTCGTAAGTGACGCGCTTCGATGCGATCGCCTTTTCCATCGAACTGATGATCAGGTCGGCCGCTTCCGTCCACCCCATGTGACGCAGCATCATCTCGGCCGACAGGATCAGCGAACCCGGGTTCACGTAGTCCTTGCCCGCGTACTTGGGCGCCGTGCCGTGCGTCGCCTCGAACATCGCGACGGAGTCGGACATGTTCGCGCCCGGCGCGATGCCGATGCCGCCGACCTGGGCCGCCAACGCGTCCGAGACGTAGTCGCCGTTCAGGTTCAAGGTGGCGATCACGCTGTACTCGGCCGGGCGCAGCAGGATCTGCTGCAGGAATGCATCCGCGATCGAATCCTTGACGACGATGTCCTTGCCCGTGCGCGGGTTCTTGAACTTGCACCACGGTCCGCCGTCGATCAGCTCGGCGCCGAATTCCCTTTGCGCCAGCGCATAGCCCCAGTCGCGGAAACCGCCTTCCGTGTACTTCATGATATTGCCCTTGTGGACAATCGTGACGGACGGCTTGTCGTTGTCGATCGCGTACTGGAGCGCCTTGCGCACGAGGCGTTCCGTACCTTCGCGCGACACGGGCTTGATGCCGATCGCGGACGTTTCCGGAAAGCGGATCTTGCGCACGCCCATCTCACGGGTCAGGAACTCGATGACCTTCTTCGCCTCGGGCGATCCGGCGGCCCATTCGATGCCGGCGTAGATGTCTTCCGAGTTCTCGCGGAAGATCACCATGTCCGTCTTGTGCGGCTCGCGCAGCGGCGACGGCACGCCGTTGAAGTAGCGCACGGGGCGCAGGCAGACGTACAGGTCGAGCTCCTGGCGCAGCGCGACGTTGAGCGAACGGATGCCGCCGCCCACCGGCGTCGTCAGCGGGCCCTTGATCGACACGACGTATTCGCGCACGACCTCCAGCGTTTCCGGTGGCAGCCACACGTCCGGGCCATAGACCTGCGTCGACTTCTCGCCGGCAAACACTTCCATCCACGCGATCTTGCGGCGCCCGCCGTAGGCCTTCGCCACGGCCGCGTCGACGACCTTGCGCATCACGGGAGTGATGTCGACACCGGTGCCGTCGCCTTCGATATAGGGAATGACCGGCTGGTCGGGGACGTTCAGCGAGAAGTCCGCGTTGACGGTAATCTTTTGACCATCGGTAGGTACTTTGATATGTTGAACCATCATGTTCTCCGAAGTGGGCGCACGGCGGTCGCGAAGGCGACGTCGACCCGCCGGGTGTGCGATCTCCATTAGAATAGTGGGTGGCCGTCGGTCTTGCCTAAGACGCAACACTGGCATGACATTATGCACCAAAAATCATCCCTCATGTCCCTCATCCTGTTCAACAAGCCCTACCAGGTGCTCTGCCAATTCTCGCGCGAAGGCGAGCGCGCCACCCTCGCCGACTACCTCGACATCCCGAACATCTATCCGGCCGGCCGCCTCGACGCCGACAGCGAAGGCTTGATGCTCCTCACGGACGACGGCCGCCTGCAGCACCAGATCGCCCATCCGGACCACAAGGAAGCGAAGACGTATCTCGTGCAGGTCGATGGCGTCGCCGACCGCGCCAGCCTGGCGCGCCTGCAGGCGCCCATCGACCTGGGCGATTTCACGACGAAGCCGTGCCGCGCGGCGCTGATCGCGGAACCGGACTGGCTGTGGCCGCGCAATCCGCCCATCCGCGCGCGCCAGGACAAGCCCACCAGCTGGATCGCGATCACGCTCGAGGAAGGCAAGAACCGCCAGGTGCGCCGGATGACGGCCGCCGTCGGCCTGCCGACCCTGCGCCTCGTGCGCTCGAGCATCGGGCCGTTTTCGCTGGCGACGCATCCGCTGATGCCGGGCGAATGGATGGAGGTGCCGGCCGCCGCCGTGGGCGGCAAGGAACGGTCGGCTTGACCTAAATCAAGCTTTCCAAAAGTTAATGTAGGCGCGACAAAAACCTGTCAACCGGCAACTCCCGGGGGCCGTTAAGGGAACAGATTCACCGTTGTGGATCACCATCTTCTTTAAAGGAACCCGAAATGTCCAAACTGATCGCTGGCCTGGTTGCTTCCCTGTTCGCCGTTTCCGCTTTCGCCGCTCCGCAAGCAGCGGCCCCGGCAGCATCCGCTCCGGCCGCATCGGCCGCCGCCGAGCAACCTGCCGCTCCCGCGAAAAAGATGAAGAAGCACCACCACAAGAAGGCCAAGAAAGCCGCCGCAGCCGAAGCCGCATCGGCCGAGCCGGCAGCCAAGTAAGCGCCCCGACGCCGATCAAGGCAGCCCGCGGGCTGCCTTTTTTTGCGCCAGTGCAATTCGGGGTCAGAGCACATTAAGCGTCAAATTCGGGGTCAGAGCACTTTTTTCGACAATGTTGCAAGGGAATGAATCGCCGCGCGCGCAGCACGTGCGCCGCGCTAGCGGCTCCGGCAACGTCTAGGTGTTCGGTCGCCCAGAGAGCACGATGTTACCTGGACAACATGTCGCTCAAATGTGCTCTGACCCCGAATTTATGCTCTGACCCCGAATTTATGGGCGACGAAAAAAACCCGCCGGACTTGCGTCGAGGCGGGTTTTTCAGCCACGCTACGCGCGCGGCCGGGGCCGCGCGGGCGTTGCTGTCGGGGTATTAGGCCGACAGGGCCTTGATGGCGGCAGCCAGGCGGCTCTTGTGGCGAGCGGCCTTGTTCTTGTGGATGATTTTCTTGTCAGCGATGCTGTCGATGGTCGACACGGACTGCTGGAAGATCTGGGTGGCGGCGGCCTTGTCGCCAGCCTGGATGGCCTTGCGGACGGCCTTGATTGCGGTACGCAGGGTCGAGCGCTGAGCCGAATTGTGCGCGTTTTGCTTAACTGCCTGACGAGCGCGCTTGCGCGCCTGTGCGGTATTTGCCATGGAATTTCCTAATCGGGGTCAAGTTGCGTTTGCAAACATTCAAACCGGCCCATTCCAGTGCCTGCCAAACGAGTGTCTGCCAACAGAATTCAATACAGCCCTCGATTATAGCGAAGGTTTCATCACAGGGCAAATCCTGGTTCGCTTTTCGTGCAATAGCACAGCTATAATCGCGGCCTATGAACCTACTCAAGACCCTGGCAGCCATCTCGAGCATGACGATGCTGTCCCGTATCACCGGCCTGTTGCGCGACTCCCTGTTTGCCCGTGCCTTCGGCGCCAGCGATTACACCGACGCCTTCAACATCGCCTTCCGCCTCCCCAACCTGCTGCGCCGCCTGTTCGGCGAGGGCGCGTTCTCGCAGGCCTTCGTGCCGATCCTGGCCGAATACAAGAGCCAGAAAGGCGACGCCGCCACTCGCACCCTCGTCGACCACGTGGCCAATACCCTCGTGTGGGCGACCCTGGCGACCAGCCTGCTCGGCATCGTCGGCGCGCCCGTCGTGCTGTACGTCATCGCCAGCGGCCTGACAGGGCCGGCATTCGACGCCGGCGTCGTGATGACCCGCCTGATGTTCCCCTACATCCTGTGCATGTCGTTCGTCGTGCTGGCCGGCGCCGTGTTGAATACCTGGCGCGAATTCAAGATCCCGGCGTTCACTCCGGTGCTGTGGAACCTGTCGTCGATCTTCTTCTCGCTGTTCATGGTGAAGTATTTCGAGGTACCGGTCTATTCGATGGCCGTGGCCGTGATGGTCGGCGGCGCCCTGCAGGTCGGCCTGCAGATCCCGGCGCTGCAGCGCATCGGCATGCTGCCGCGCCTGTCGATCAATCCCCTCGCCGGCCTGTCCGACCCCGGCGTGCGGCGCATCCTCAGGAAGATGGGCCCGGCCGTGTTCGCCGTGTCGGCCGCCCAGATCAGCCTGCTCATCAACACGAACATCGCGTCGCGCCTGGGCGCCGGCAGCGTCTCCGTGCTGCAGTACGCGGACCGGCTGATGGAATTCCCGACCGGCATGCTGGGCGTGGCGCTGGGCACGGTGCTGCTGCCCAGCCTGTCCAAGGCGAACGCGGACAACGATCCCGTCGAATACTCCGCCCTGCTCGACTGGGGCCTGCGCCTCACGTTCCTGCTCGCGCTGCCGGCCGCCGTCGGCCTGGCCACGCTGGCCAATCCGCTGATCGCCACCCTGTTCAACTACGGCGCCTTCACCGCCCACGCCGTCACCGCCGCCACCGCGCCGCTGATGGCCTATGCGGCCGGCCTGCTCGGCATCATCCTCGTCAAGATCCTCGCCCCGGCCTTCTATGCGCGCCAGGACATCCGCACGCCGGTCAAGATCGCCGTCGGCGTGCTCGTCGCCACGCAGTTGATGAACCTGGTGTTCGTGCCGCGGCTCGGCGTGGCGGGACTCGCGCTGTCGATCGGCCTGGGCGCCTGCATCAATGCCAGCTTCCTGTTCACGGGCCTGCGCCGGCGCGCCATCTATGTGCCGCATGCGGGCTGGCTGCCGTTCTTTGCCAAGGTCGTCGCGGCCGTCGCGCTGATGGGACTCGTCGCGTGGTTCAGCCAGGCGCAACTAAACTGGGCCGCGTTGCACGCCCACCCGCTGCTGCGCATCGGCGCCCTGTTCCTCATCATCGGCGCCTCCGCCGCCGTCTATTTCGCCGCGCTGCTGGCGCTGGGCTTCCGGCCGCGCCAGTTCATGCGCCGCGCCAAGTGAGGCACCGCGCCGGCTAGCGGCCGTCGTCGACGGCGGCCGGCGGCGCCGCGTCGGACTGCGGCGCGCCCCGCTCCGGAAACAACGACGGCTGCTCCGGCGCGGGTTTCGCGGGCGTCGGCTGGAACAGCGACGGCTGCTCCGGCGGCGGGTCCGCGGGCGCCGGCTGGAACAGCGACGGTTGTCCCGGCTGGTTCTGCGCCTGCGACTTCTGCGCCAGCACCTGGCCCTGCATGATCGCCTGCCCGGTCGCCGCGAACTTCCAGTCGGAGATGTGCTGCTTGTTCTCGAAACCGGAAAAGCGCGGGCCGAAATTCGCCTGCTTCAGCGGCTTCGCCGTCGACAGGCTGTACACGGCCAGCACGCCGCGCCGCTCGCCGGGATTGGCCCACACGATGCCCCACTCGGCCTTGCCCGTCAGCGGGTCGACGAAGATCTTGCGCAGGTGCCGGCGCACGCCGGGAAAGCGCGGATCCTTCAACAGCTCCTGCAGCGTCGGCGGCTGCCGCGGCTGCCCCTTGGGCGTCGCCTCGGCATACGTGCGCAGGGCTTCGCCGAACGCGGCGCCCGTCTCCAGCAACTCCTGCTCCGCCGCCGCGCGCCGCAGCAACGAATCGACCTTCAGCGTGGCCGCGCCGACGAGGCCGATCACGGTCACGAGGATCACGAGCCCGAGGTAGGTGAACCCGCCCTCGCGCGGCAAGGGCTTACCATTCCGCATACGGCTTGCCGTTGCGGCCCGTGCCGGGCGCGCCGCTGTGGATGTCGTAGACGCCGCCCTTGTCGCCTTCCGCCGGCGGGACGATCGTCCAGGCCGAATCGGTGTCGGCGATCGGATCGAACGGCAGCGTCGGCAGGTAGCGTTTCTCGACCAGCTGCTGCAGCGATTCCGGATAGCGTCCGGTGTCTTCGTGGAACTGGTCGATCACGGCGCGCGTATTGCGCAGGTTCTCGGCCAGGATGGTCTCCTTGGTGCTGTCGATCTTCGGGAAGAAGCGCGGCACCGCCAGCGTCAGGAGCAGCGCCACGATGGCCAGCACCACCAGCAGTTCGATCAGCGTGAAACCCCGCTTGCGCCAGTTGCACCGGTTGCGCATTGTCTTGTCCATGGATTCACCAGCGGCTGTAAGGGACGCCGTTCAGCCCGACCTTGCCGGAGGTCGAGTAGACGTCGTACACGTCGTCCCCTTCCTTCGGTTCGTCCGGCTCGCTGGCGTAGCTGCGCTTGCCCCACGTCTCGGCATCCTTGAGGTCCGCGTCGTCGTTGAACGGATCGCGCGGCAGGCGGCGCAGAAAATAGATCTTGGCTTTCTTGGGACTCTTCTGGTCGGGCACGCCCTCGACGAGCACCTCCAGTTTCGGCGGATAGCCCGTGGCCCCGGCCGCGCGCGGAATGCGCCCTTCGTCCCCGGCCTTCTTGTACGCGTCGATGGCGGCGCGGATGTCGTGCAGCGCGACGCGCAGCGCCTGTTCGTGGCGGCGCTGCAGCGCGATCTGCGCGGTCGGCACTAGCAGCGTTCCGAGCAGGGCCAGGATCGCCAGCGTGACGAGCAGCTCGATCAGGGTGAAGCCGCGCGGGCGCCGGGCATTCATTTCTGGTTCGGGAACGCGGCCTGCGACGCGGGCACGTGGTTGTTGGCCGGCTGCGGCATGGGCGTGATGTCCGGCTGCGGCAGCGGCGTGATCTGGACCGGGGGCGCGGCCGGCAGCTCGGACGGCGCCACGGACGCCGGCGCGGCCGGCAAGGTGCCGCTGGCGCCGACGCTGCTGGCGGGGACCATCGCGCCCGCCTGCGGCTGGTCGGGCAGCACCGGCAACGGTTGCGCGGATTGCGGCCGTGCCGGCTGCGGCGGCGCGGGATGCGGCTGCGCCGCGGGCGGCGCCGTGCGCGCGGGCGCGCCGCCCGGCAGCGGGTGCGCGCCCTGCCCCGGCAGTTGCGCCGGCGTGCGCACGGTCATGTCGGGGCGGCGCCGGAAGCTGGCTTCCGTGCCGGCGCTGAATTCGGACGCCGATGCGGGCGGGCGCTGCAGGTTGCGGATCAGGTGCGGCGTGATCGACAGCACGACCTCGGTCTTGTTGCGCGTGTCCTGCTGGCTGCCGAACAGCCGGCCCAGGATCGGGAAATCACCCAGCCCGGGCAGCTTGGTGCTGCTCGACCGGTCCTCGTTCTTGATCAGGCCCGCCAGCACCTGGTTCTCGCCATCCTTCAGCTGCAGCATCGTCGACGCCGAGCGCGTGCCGATGCGGTACGCCGTCGTGCCGCCCTTCGTCGTGACGGTGTCGACGAGATTGCTGACTTCGAGCGAGATGCGGATGCCGACCTCGTTGTTCAGGTAGATCGTGGGCTCGACGTCGAGCTTGAGACCGACGTCGACGTAGTTCACGGACTCGGACGCGAAGCCGCCCACGCCCGACGAAATGGTCGTCGTGATGGTCGGCAGCTTGTCGCCGATGACGACCTTGGCCTTTTCCTTGTTGCGCACGCGGATGCGGGGCGCGGCCAGGGTCTCGGAATCGCCGTCGGTCTTGCTGGCGGTGAGCGAGCCGGTGACGCCCGTCACGCCGATCGTCTGGCCGTTCAGGTGGCGCAGCTGGTCGACCGTGATCGCGCTGCCGGCCGTCGTCGTCAGCGGCGCGAACGCCAGGCTCGTGGGCCAGTCGACGCCCAGGTCGAGCAGGCGGTTGCGCTGCACTTCCAGCACCTCGACGTCCAGCATCACCTCGGCCTCCGGCACGTCCTGCAGCGCCACCAGCCGCGACGCCAGCTTCACGGCTTCAGGAGTGTCGCGCAGGATCACGAGGTTCAGCTTCTCGTCCACGACGATGTCGCGCGCCTTGAGGATCGTCTTCAGGGTATTGGCGACGGACTTCGCTTCCGCGTTGGCCAGGTAGAAGGTCTTGACCGTCATCTCCTGGTATTCCTTCTGCTTGGCCGCGATGTTCGGGTAGATCAGGATCGTGTTGCCGTCCATGACCTGGCGTTCCAGCTGGTTCGTCATCAGGAGGTAGTACACGGCCGCTTCCACCGTGCTGTTCTTGAGGAAGATGGACGCGCGCCGGTCCGTCTTGACGTCCTTGTCGAACAGGAAGTTGAGGCCCGAGTGACGCGCGATCACCTCGAAGATCTGCTTGAGCGGCGCGTCGCGGAACTCCAGGCTGATGGGCGTGCGGAACGCGGCCGCCAGCGCCGCCTCGGGCGAATTCGCCGCGATCTTCTCGTTGACGTCCGCCAGCAGCCGGCGCGCCGGTTCGTACGACGGGCGCTCCGTCAGGATGGCGGTCAGCTTGGTCTTGGCCAGGTCGAGGTCCTTGTGTTCCAGCGCGGTGCGCGCCTCCGCCATCAGCACGCCGTGGCGGCGGTCGGCGTCGACCTGGGCCAGGCCGGCGCGCGCGCGGTCGTTGAGGGGATCGAACGCCAGCACGCGCCGGTAGTCCGCGATGGCCAGTTCCGGCTTGCCGTCGGCCAGTTCACGGTCGGCCTGGGGCAGCAGGCGGTTCGTGGCGGCGTCGCGCGCGCGCAGGTACGTGGCCTTGTAGACGACGTTGGACGGATCGGCGGCCAGCGCTTCCCGGTATTTCAGGAGCCCGGCTTCGACCTTGTCCTGGGCCACGAGCTCGTTCCCTTCGCGGTAGGCCATTTGCGCCGCGCAGCCGGACAGCAGGATGGCGGCGAACGCCGGGAGCAGGCAGCGGGCCAGAGTGGGGCGAGCGATCAATCGAATACTCCAATATTGAGCTGTTGGACCTGGTTCAGCGGCAGGTAGGTCAGGGTCAGTACCGGCGGGGTGATGGCGTCGACGCGGTAGGTCCCGTCGATCACGGCCCCCTTCTCGCGCACGACGTAGGTGCGGGCGCCGCGCGCCAGGTAGACCTCCCATACGCCGTCGCTGACGGACTTGCCGATGAAGGTGAACGGCAGCGGCGGCGCCGTGGGCGGCGGCGGTGGCGGTGGCGGCGGCGCGGGTTGCGGCGGCGGGGGCGGCGGCGTCCAGTCCTGGTGCGCGAACGGACCGGCGCCGTTCTGCCCCTGGCCGAACAGCGTGTCGGACTCGCCGATCAGCGCATCGCGCGGCACCAGCGCGAGGACGGGCTGGCCCGCGCCCGCCTCGGCCGGCTGTGTCGTAGCCGTAGCCGCAGCCGGTGCCCGTGCCGGCGCGGGCGTGGGCGCGCGCGGCGCCGGCGCGGCCGGACGCGCCACGGGCTCCGCGATGTCGCCGGCCGGCGTCTTGTTGCCGAACGCGGCGAGCAGCCCCGCGCCGACGAGGGCCAGTCCGAGGATCGCGTGGCGCGGCTGAATCCGGCCCGTCTTCATGGCCGTGCCGTCCCGTCGCGCAGGTAAAGGGTCAGGCGCAGGCGCGCCTCCACCGTCGCGTCGCCGATGGCGTCGCGGTGGAAGCTGATCTCGTCCAGCGACGCGAACGGGATCGCGCGCAGCGCCGCCATCGCGAACTGCCAGATGGCCGCGTAACTGCCTTTCACGGGCAGGCTGACCTGGTAGGTGTAGACGTGGGCGTTGCGCTCGTAGCCCGGCTTGTACTCGCCCTGGCGCAGCACGAGGCCGGACTTGGCGGCGAGGGCGAACAGCGTCTTCACCTGTTGCTCGACGTCGCCCCGTTCGCCCAGCGCGCCGTAGAACGCGGCCAGGTTGTCGGGGGGCGCCACGGGCGCCGGCTTGGGCGCCGGCGCGGGTGTCGTCGCGGGCCGCGCCGTCGGGCGCGCCGGCGCGGCGTACGCTGCCTGCCGGCGCTCCATCGCCCACACGGCATGCAAGGTCCAGGCGAAGGCGCCGGCCATGGCGAGCAGCACGAGCGCCGCCGCCAGCAGGACCGGGTTCGCGCGCAGCAGCGCCAGGCGCAGGCGCAGCATGGGCGCCGCGAAGGTCGTCTTCATGGCGCGGCCCTCCACTGGGCGTCGATCTGGAAACGGATCGGGCGGTTGCGGTCCTGCTCGTTGATCTCGTGGCGCGCCAGCAGCACGGTGCTGAACCAGTCGACCTGCTGCAGCGCCTCGACGTAGGCGATCATGTCGTCGCTGGTCTTCGCTTCCGCGGTGATGCGCACGCTGCTCTTCTTCGCGTCCGGTTCCAGCGCCAGCAGGGCGATGTTGGCGGGCGTCGCCGCCTGGACCGCGTCGTGCAGGGCGCGCCACGGCAGGTTGAGCTGCTGCACGGACGCGTTCACGGCGCCGGCCTGCGCCGGCGGCACGACGCGCACCGGCGCGGCGACGGGCGCGCGCGCGGCGGCGCGGGCCTGCGCCCGGGCCACCTGCGCAGCGTGGAATGCCTCGTTCTGCTCCAGGCCGCGGTATTGCGTGATGCTGCTGCCGAGCCCCGGCACCAGCGCGACGGCGGCGACCAGGAGGCTCCACGTCCCGCGCGGCGTGCGGTGCCACGCGCGGGCGACGCTGGGCGGCGCGAAGTCGATGCGGATCTTCTTCATGGCGCCCTCCCCGTCAGCGCGAGCCGGGCGCAATCGGGCCACAGCGGATCGGTCTCGTCCTCGAACAGCGTGCAGGCGAATTTCAGCCGGCCCGCGCTGCTCGCCCATCCGGTGGGCGCCGGTCCGCAGATCTGCAGGCGCTCGGGGCGCGACAGGCCCACGCGCAGCGCCTCGCGCGCCACGTGACCTTCGAGCCAGTCGCGGTCCGCGCCCGGCGGGATCGGCGCCGTGCGCACGGCGGCGAGCAGGTCGCCGTCGAGCGCGGCGATGGACAGCACGCCGCCGTGCACGACGCCGAACCACGCGCCCGCGCGGCGCGCGCGGCGGTGCTGGTTCAGCGCGGCGACGAATTGCGGCACGATCTCGACGAGCTTGAAGCGCTGGCCGCTTGCTGCCGCCGTCAGTTGTTCCAGCAGCGCCAGCGGCAGCGCGGCGGCGAGGAACGGATGCGCGGCGTCCCAGTCGGCGCGCACGGTCCAGCCGTCCGGACTGCCCCCGAACAGCGCCTGGTAGCGCAGCGCGGCGGCCGCTTCCAGGTCGGCGAGGCGCGTCGCGCCTTGCGGCGGCGTCACCTGCCACAGGCGCACGAGGTCGTCGGACAGCACGACCGTCGCCGGAAACCCGGCCACGTCGTGCTCGCCCAGCAGCATGCCGAGCGCCGCGCCCAGCGACACCGGATCGCCCCCCGTCGCCGCGACCTGGCCCAGCAGGCGCGCCCGTTCGTGCGGCCAGATGCTGGTGCGCACGAGCGCCAGCGCATCCGGCGCGACGCCGATGCGCAGCTGCTGCCCGAACGTCGATTTCAAGGCGCTAAGCATGCAGCGTGACCCTCCGAATTTCCTCGATCGTCGTGGCGCCGCGCTTGACCAGGTCCAGCGCCGCGAGGCGCAGGCTGCGCGTGCCGTTGGCGGCGGCGGCCGCCTTGATGCGGCGGATCGGCTGCTTGTCGACGATCAGTTCGCGGATCTCGTCGTTAAGCGTCAGGATCTCGGCGATCGACCGGCGCCCCTTGTAGCCGGTGCCGCGGCAATCGCCGCACCCCACGCCGCGCATGAACACGTGATCGGCCACCTCCGCGCGCGTCAGGTGCGCGGACGCCAGCTCGGCGTCGTCGGGCGTGTACTGCACGGCGCAGCGCGGGCAGTTCATGCGGATCAGGCGCTGGGCCCAGATGCCGTTCAGCGCCGAGACGAACGCGTACGGATCGATCCCCATGTGCGTGAAGCGGCCGAACACGTCGAACACATTGTTCGCGTGGACGGTCGTCAGCACGAGGTGGCCCGTCAGCGCCGACTGCACCGCGATCTCCGCCGTCTCGCGGTCGCGGATCTCGCCGACCATGATCTTGTCCGGGTCGTGGCGCAGGATCGAGCGCAGGCCCTTGGCGAACGACAGGCCCTTCTTTTCGTTGACGGGGATCTGCAGGATGCCGGGCAGCTGGTATTCGACCGGGTCCTCGATCGTGATGATTTTTTCGCGGCCGTTGTGGATCTCGGTCAGCGCCGCGTACAGGGTGGTCGTCTTGCCGGAACCCGTCGGCCCCGTCACCAGCAGCATGCCGTAGGCCTCCTGGGCCAGCATGCGCAAGGTGGCCAGCGACGGCGCGTCGAAGCCCAGCGCTTCCAGCGTGAGCGAGCCGTAGGCCTCGATCATCGCGCGCTTGTCGAGGATACGGATGACGGCGTCCTCGCCGTGGATGCTGGGCATGATCGACACGCGCAGGTCGATCTCGCGCCCGGCCGATTCGACGCGGAAGCTGCCGTCCTGCGGGACGCGGCGCTCGGCGATGTCCAGCTCCGCCAGCACTTTCAGGCGCGAGATGATGTGCTCCGCCAGTTCGATGCCGCCGACGGACGCGGCGTGATCGAGCACGCCGTCCACGCGGTACTTGACGGCGAGGCCGCCGGCGGTGCTCTCCAGGTGGATGTCGGACGCGCCGGCCTTCAGGGCGTCGTACAGGGTCGAGTTGACGAGCTTGACGGCGGGACTGGCCGCTTCCGACACGGACGCGAACGACAGCACGGTCGCGCTCTTGCCGTCGCGCCGGCCCTCGCCACTGTCGCCGACGAGCGTGTCGACGGCGCGCGCGGATTCCTCGTGCTTGCCGAGGTAGGCCTGGATGTCGGACTGCAGCGCCAGCCGCAGGTGCAGCGGCTGCGCGGCCGTCGCGCCGGCCTGGGCCTGCAGCCACGTCTGCAGGTCGAGGTCGAACGGGTCGGCGATCACGCCCGTCAGCCGCCTGGCGTCGTCGCGCAGCAGCACGCAGTGGCGCGCCAGCGCCTGCGCCAGCGGCAGCAGGTCGAACGCGGGCTGCTGGCCGAACATCTCCGGCGTTTCCATCACCGTCAGACCCAGCGGCGCGGCCAGCAGGCCCACGATCTCGCGCGGCTCCAGGCCGGACAAGCCCTGCAATTCCTCGACGAGCGCGCGGCGCGACTGGCGGCTTTGCGCGCGAGCGCGCGCCAGCATGGCTTCGTCGAGCGAGGCGAGCGGCGCGTTCACGACATGTCTCCGGCCAGGTCGAAGATCGGCATGTACAGCAGCACGACGATGGCGCCGACGACGAGGCCGATGGCCGCCATGAGCAGCGGTTCGAACGTGCGCGTGAAGCGGTCGATCCAGCGTCCGATCTCGCCGTCGTAGAACGCGGCGGAGCGCGTGAGCATCGTGCCCATCGCGCCCGTGCGCTCGCCCACGCGCAGCATGCGCAGCGAGATCGGCGTCGTGAGGCCGTTGGCCTCGAACGCGTCGGACAGCGGCCGTCCCGCCTCGATCGCGGTGCGCGCGGCGCGCAGGCCGACGGCCACGCCGGGCGACACCATGCCCTGCACGGTATCGATCGCATTCACGAGCGTGATGCCGCCTTCGTTCAGCATGCCCAGCGTGAGGTACAGGCGCGACAGTTCATAGATGCGGGCGCGCTCGCCGATGCCGGGCAGCCTGGCCAGCAGGCGCGCCGCGCCGCCCCGTTGCAAGGCGCGCCGGATCGCCCAGGCGGCGATGCTCACGGTGGCCGCGAAGCCGATCAACAGGCCGCCCGCATGGCGGCCCGCGAACTGGCCCCAGTCGAGCATCACGCGCGACAGCCACGGCAGGCTGCGGCCCGCGCCCTGGTAGACCTCGGCGAAGCGCGGCACGACATAGGACATCAGGAAGATCGACACGCCGCCGCCCACGCACAGCAGGATGGCCGGGTAGATCGACGCGCTGACGACCTTGGCGCGCACGGTGTCGATGCGCTGCTGGTATTCGATATAGCGTTCGAGCGCGCGCGGCAGGTCGCTCGTGCCTTCCGCCGCGCGCACGATGCCCACGTACAGCGGCGGGAACAGCAGGGGTTGCGCGGCCATCACGGTCGACAGGCGCTTGCCTTCGCGCAGGCCGGCCAGCAGGCGTTCCAGCACGCCGCGCGTGGCGGGGCTGGCTTCCTTTTCCAGCAGGGCTTCCAGGCCTTCGACGATGCCCAGGCCCGCCGTCAGCAGCGCGAGCAGTTCCTGGCTGAACAGCACGAGCGACAGCTTGCCGCCGCGCCGGCGGCGCAGCAGGGGCGCGTGCGCGGGTTCGATGGCGCTGACGAACAGGCCGCGCGCCTCGATCTGGCGGCGCGCGTCCGCCTCGTCGGTGGCGTCGACGACCACGCTGGCGATGCGCATGTCGGGCGCTAGGGTGCGGACCGCGAATTGCATGGGAGCGAATGCGAGAACGACAAACCGCGCTTATTGGGAGACGATGTCGGCGCTCTCGCCTTCACCGCCCGGCTGGCCGTCCTTGCCGAGCGAGACGATTTCGTACTCGCCCTTGGTGCCGGGCGCGCGGTATTGGTAGGCGTGGCCCCACGGATCGAGCGGGACGCTTTTCTTGAGATAGGGCCCGTTCCACTTGGCGGCCGCCGCGGGCGGGGCCGTCAGCAGCGCATTCAAGCCCTCCTCCGTCGTCGGATAGCGGCCGACGTCGAGACGGAAGGTGTCCAGCGATTTTTCGAACGCTTCGATCTGGGCCTTGGCCACCGTGACCTCGGACTTGCCCAGCTGCGCGAAATACTTGGGCCCGACATAGGCCGCAAGCAAACCGATGATAACGATAACTACCAAAAGTTCAAGCAGGGTAAAACCAGCCTGGCGGACCCGCGCGGCGGTGTCCTTGGTCTGCACACGATACATCCAACCGACTCCTCTATTGCTCTAATGTAAAGCCTTGCGTGAAGGCTACCATGGCCCCGTGATGGCGACAAATCATTTCGAGAGGTTTAACTATGACACCTTGGTATATCGCGCGATCCTGCGCCGGGCTCGTCGGTCGAAACACGGATTTCTTGTTCGCAAAATTTTAACCTTGTTCCGCGCGCCGGAACAGGTTCGGGACAATCTTTCTCCCATTTCACGTGCTGGCTATACGGATGGCCTAGCATAACCCATTGACTGTGTGAAATCCTTTATGATTTTCCGTGCAATTGAAGAAAAAACTGCGTAGTTTTTGCGCGACTTTTTCCTGAATGCATTTAAAATTTCCTACAGGATATTTCCCTTCATCATCGCCTATCTTCAGCTATTTCCAGGCAAAAATATTTCAAAACCATAATATTTGCACGAATTTAACAAAAAAAGTGTTGAGTTGCGGAAAAACGGACGCTACAGTGGGCGCATTGATGAACGCAAACATTGCCCTCAGTCATGAAAATCAACGCTTTCCGTACCGCTTTCGCCCTCAGCCTCACCGCCCTCCTCGCCGCCTGCGGCAGTGGCGCCCAGATCGACCAGCCGACCCAGACCGCAGCCATGGTCGAGACCGGTAACGCCGCCCAGGTCGCCACCGCGAATACGCCCGCGCCGGATTGCGCGGCCGACGGCTGCAAAGGCCTGCGCATCATCGATGCGAACGCCGAAGCCTACCGCTACGAAGCCATGCGCCGCGCCGCGGCCGACGCACCGCAGTCTTGACACGCGGCGGCTGCGGATCCCTCTTCCAGCAGCCGCAATTCCATGCAGCGCGCCAGCGCATGCGCCCGGTTGCTGACGCCGAGCGTGCGGTAGATACGCTGCAGATGGTTCTTGACGGTCAGCGCGCTGATCCCCAGGATCCTCCCCATCTCGTCATTGCTCTTCCCCGCCCGCAGCCAGCCGACGATCTCGGCCTCGCGCGCGCTCAGCGGACGCACCGGCGTACCGCCCGCCGCCGCCCGGCGCGGCGGCAAGCGCCCCAGCGCCAGGTGCAGGCAAGGCAGCAACAATTCCAGGAAATAGGCGTGGCGCGCGTTCGGCCGCGGCGCGAGGCCGAACAGCACGAACACGCTGGCGCCCGCGCTCGTCGGCCCCGTGCCGTGCACGAGCACGCTGTCGAACCCGATCCGCTTCATCTCCTCGCGCAGCCCCTCCAGCGGCTGGCGCGCGGCCATGCCGAAATCGGCCAGCACCGGTAGACGTCCCCCTTGCACGCACTGCCGCGCGATGCGCAGCGCCAGGCCGTCGCGCCCGTCCGTCAGCGCCCGCTGCGCCGCCGGCGCCAGCACGGTGCCGTGCACGCATTCCAGCCGCGCCGGCGTCCCGCCCGGCCCCAGTTCCAGACCCACGAGCACCCGGTGCGGCAACAAGGCCTGCACCTGGCCCTGGGCCCACAGGAACAGCTGGCGCTGGCTCGCCACGCGCAGCCCGGATTCGATGGCGCACAGCAGGTATTCCTGCTCCTGGCGGCTGAGGATGACGACGGGTTCCACGCTCACGTCCAGGCGACGAAGCGGTAGCCGGCGCCGCGCACGGTCTCGATGTGTTCCTGGTGCCCGCTCGGCTGCAGCGCATGGCGCAGCCGCCCCACGTGGGCGTCGACCGTGCGCTCGTCGAGCACGGCGTGGCGGCCCCAGACCTGGTCCAGCAGCTGCGAGCGCGTGTGCACCCGCTCCGGATGGTGCATGAGGAAGTTTAGTAAACGGAATTCGACGGGCCCCAGCGCCACCTGGCGCGTGCCGGCCACGACGCGCTGCGTGTGCGGATCGAGGCGCAATCCCGCCATCTGCACGGCGTCGGCCGACACGTGCGGCACGCGCCGGCGCAGCACGGCCTGCATGCGCGCCAGCAATTCGCGCGGATTGAACGGTTTCGTCAGGTAATCGTCGGCGCCGGATTCCAGCGCGAGGATCGTGTCGTGCTCCCCCGATCGCGCGGACACCATGATGATGGGCAGCTCGCACGTGCGCGCCTGGGCGCGCAGGCGCCGGATCAACGCCGCGCCCGACTGGCCGGGCAGATCCCATTCGAGCAACAGCATGTCGGGCGGGCCGTCGTCGAGCGCCGCGTGCGCCGACTCGGCGTCCGGGCACAGGTCGACGCGATGCCCGGCACGGGTCAGGTTCAGTTCCAGCAACTGGCGAACGGCGGGGTCGGGATCGACCGCGAGGACGTGTGTGCGCATCGAAGAATCCTTGTCTTGGCGACAACAGGATCGAATATGCACGAAGCACGTCCGGCTGAACAATATGATTTCGATTAGGAATTCATATGTTTGGCGAATAAATCGTGGGCGAGGGCCTGCGCGGACTCAGGCGCGGCGGCGCTGCAGCGCGGTCAACAGGAGCAACCCGGTGGCGACGAGCAGCCAGTCGGCCGGTTCCGGCACGGGGTTCACGGCGGCGAACGCGGGATCGGCATCGATGGCGGGCGGCATGCCGGCCGCGAGGCTGATCTGGGCGGCCGGGAATGCCAGGTAAGTCGTCGGGCTGTCGAGCAGGCTGACGGACAAGGTCGCGCTGCCGCCGTCGGCCGGCACGCCGCCGAACGCCACGTCGAAGCCGAACGTGCCGCCCAAGGTGATCGACTGGAACAATTCCGAGAACGCGTCGGTCGAGAACGTGTACGCGCCGCCCGACTGCGCCACGTTCACGAGGTCGGGCGTGCCGGTGAAGGCGCCGTCGAGGCCGCTGATCGTCGCCGTCGCCACGTCGCTCGTGGCGAACGGCAGGAAGTCGATCTGCAGGAAGCCCGCGCCGCTCGTGCCGGTCGTGTCGAGGGCGACGTGGTAGACCGGGCCGGCGGACGCGAATCCCGCGCCGGCCAGCAGGGACAGCGCCAGCAGCGCGCGGGAGAACAGGGTTTTCAGGTGGGTCATGGTGCGCTCTCTCGATCAAAAGGTGCCGGCATACAGGGCCGACGTGAACGTGATGGTCGTCCTGGACGGATTGGTGAAGGTCAGCGGTACCTTGACGGTCGCGCCCGGCGCCAGCGCCGTGCCCGGCAACGTCACGTACGGGGCGCCGTCGAAGTCGCCGCTCTTGTTGTCGAGCGTGACGCCGGCCGGCAAGCCCCGCAGCACGTATTGCAGCGGTCCGGACAGCGCCGCGCCGCTCGTATTCGTGATGGCGACGCTGCCGACGAACTTGCCGGTGACGCGGTTGTAGCCGAGTGCGCCCGGCGCGATCTTGACGCTGGCCGTGACGTCCGCATAGGCCGGCGCCAGGTTCAGGCTCACGACGACCGGATCGTGGTCGGAGGCGCGGAACGGATTGTTCACGTACGGGTCGTCGGCCGTGTCGCCCAGGTTGTAGTCGATCGCGTCCGGCTCGTCCGCATTGTTGTGCCACTCCGTCACGCCGGCCACCTGCGCGTCGAGGGCGCCATTGGCCAGCGCATGGTCGAGGTAGCCGCTCTGGCCGTCGAACACATACGAATACGGGATGCCGTTCGGACGGACGAAGCGCTCCAGCTCGTTGACCATGCCGTTGTCCGTCAGGTACGCGATCGGGTCTTCGTGGCCGTACGAATTGAAGTCGCCCACGGCCAGCACGTCCGGGTCGCCGGCGGCCGCCACGACGGTCGGGATGAAGTACGAGAACACGCGCTGGGCCTGCTGGACGCGGGTCGCGTTCCAGCAGCCCTGGCCGTCGCCGGCATCCGTGTCGCCGGCGCCCGCGCCGCCGCAGCCGCCCTTCGATTTCAGGTGGTTGACGATCAGCGAGAACTTGGCGCCGTTCGCATTGACCTTGAACGTCTGGGCCATCGGCGCGCGGTTGTTGACGGCATCGCCGTCCGACAGCGCGCCGCCCACCGGCGTCAACACGGCCGGCTTGTAGATCATGGCGACGCGGATCGCGTCCGTGCCCGTCGCGGCCGGCTTCGCCACGTAGGCATACGTCGGGGTCGGCGCGCCGATCGCCTGGTTCAGCGCGTCGACGAGATAGCTCACCGTGATGTCGCCGTTGTTCTGGATTTCCATCAGGCCGACGGCGTCCGCGTCCATCGCCTTCAGCTCGTCGACGATCTTGTCGCGCTGGCGCACGAATTCCGTCATGTTGTCGGCGCCGCGGCAGTTGTTCTTGGACGGTGCCGACGAGCCGATCGTGCAGCCCTGCCCCGTGCGGCCCCAGGCATCGGTGCCGTCCGTGAACGTCGTGAAGAAGTTCAGGACGTTGGCGCTGGCCACGCGCACGTTGCCGGCGGCGACCGCCGGCGCGTCCGCGCGCGGGTTGGTGCGGCTGAACACGGGCGTTTCGGTCGGCTGCAGCTTGTACCAGCCGCCGCCGCCGCCGATGGCGCCGAAGTCCAGCACGCCGACGAGGTCCGTCACCGTGTCGCCGGCGCGCACGGTCTTGTCGTCCGCCAGGTAAGGGATATGCGGCGGCACCGTGAAGATGCCGTCGTCCAGGACCACCATGTTCTGCGCGTTGGCCGCCATCAGGGCGTTCGCGTCGGCCGAGCCGGCACGGTAGCGGTTCGTCGGCGTCTCGCGGCGGCCGCTGGCGAGCACCAGTTCGCCGCGGTCGCCCAGGTAGCTGTTGCCGTTCACGGTCAGCGGGTTCGCGAAGCGCACCAGCATGCCTTCGTAGTGGCTCAGCTCGGCCGGCAGGTCGATGTTGACGGGCGCGATCGTGTAGCCGCTGCCGAGGACGGACACGGCGCTGACGTTCTTCAGTTCCGTGTACGAGCGCTTGGCGCCGCTCGGCGCGTATTCGGTCACGGTGCCCGTCACGCGCACGAGGTCGCCCTCCTGCGCGGCCGTCGCGGCGCCGTACACGAAGATGGCGTCGGATGTGTCCGGATCGCCGTCGCCTTCCGGATCCTGGATGAAGAAGCCGCTGCCCAGTTTCTTCGTAATCACGCCGGTCGTCGACTGCACGGTGTTCGCGTACGGGCTCGTCAGGCCGCTGCCTTGGATCTGCGGGATCTTGACGAGGCCGCTGACGGCCACGTCGACGGTGCAGCTGGCGGTCTGGCTCGCGTCGTTGGCGAACGTGATCTCGACCGGATACGTGCCGGCCGGCAGGCTCGCGTCGACGACGAGGTTCGCCGTGGCCGTGCGGTTGGCGGCGGTGGCGGCCGTGAAGCCCGTCAGGCTGATGCCGGCGACGGCGCCCTTGCTGATGACGGCGCTATTGACGAGGCTGTCGGCGTCGCTCGCCTGCAGCGGCGCGGTCGTGCCCGTCCCCACGTCGACGCCCACGCTGGCCGGGCACGCCGGCACGATAGGCTGCGGCAGCGGCGCGCCGCTGCAGGACACCCGGTCGCTGCCCGTGTTGCGCGGGGTCGCTGCGCCGGTGACGAAGTCGCTGCTGTTGTCGTCGCTGTCCAGGCAGCCGTCATTCTTGCGCAGCACCGCCAGCGTGTTCGACGGCGCCGGCGTCGGGCCCGAGCCTTCGTAGTAACTGGCCGTCGTGCCGAAACCGACGAAGTCGACGACGTTGTCGACCGGCTGGCTGCCCGACAGCGCCGTCGTCGTGTTGACGAGCGCCACCTTGCCGGCCGTCGCGCTCATCGCGATGGTGCCGGCCGTGTCCGGCGTCAGCGCGTCCGTGCCGCCGCTGCCCTTGGCCTCCTGCACGAGGTAGTACTGGCCGGCCGCGAGTGTCACGCTGGCCGGCAGCTTGGTGACCTGCCACGTCGTACCCGCGCTCGACGCGTATTGCACGCTCCAGTTGTCCAGCGTGACGGTCGTGCCGCTCGTGTTCAGCAGCTCGACGAAATCGTTCTTGTACGTGGCGCCGGAATTGCCGCCGCCGCCATAGACCTGGCTGATGACGACGCCGCCGGCCGCGGCGGACACGGGCGCCGACAAGGCCGCCAGCAGGGCCGCCAGCACGGTCATGCGTCCTGGAGAGTGGAAAGCGCGTGGGTTCATGGGATGTCCTGGGATTGGGAAATCAATTGTCAATGCAACATTTAACAAATGTATATTAAATGCACAAATTGACAACATCATGACCACGGATTAGTCCGAACGGACCAATCCCGGGACAACCGGCGGATCAGCGCGCGCGGTAGGGTGCGGCGAGCGGTTCGCCGATGAACAGGCCCTGCGTCGGCCAGGCGACGCTCTTCCAATACGCTTCGATCGCGCTGGCGCCCTGCACATAGTGCTTGAGCAGCACGGCCGGGTTCGGGAATTTCTGCCAGTGGTTGCAAGGCTCGCTGACGGTGCCGTAGCTGGCGGTCGCGCCCGCGTCCAGCCAGCGCAGGCTGCTCATCTGCTCGCCGCCGAGAAGGTCGCCGCCCAGCGACGTCAGGTGGTCCGCCAGCGCCCCCGGCAGGAAGTGGAGCGTGTCCAGCTTGGCGACGTCGGCCATGCCCGTTTCGTAGATCATGACGTCCTTGGCGCCTTCCAGCACGTCGGCCTGCATGGGCTTCGTCTTCAGCCTGCGCGCCGCGACCTTGCCGGCCGGCGGAAAGAACAGCGCGCGCGAATTGCGCGCCTTCTCCGACGTCGTCAAATAGTAGGCGGTGGCGGGCACGATGCGAAAGCCCGCCCCCGCCCCGCGATCGATCAAGGCCTTGGCCTGCGCGACGGATTCGGTCGGCAACAGCATCGAGATCCGGATATTCAGGTCCGTGTACGGACGCGCGGAACTGGAATTGAAGTAGGGACTCGGCCGGCCCGCCGCGCACGTCTTGGCGCACTGGCCGGGGTCGAACCCGAGGCTGTACGCGCCCGTGATGGAATTGCACTCGACCTTGTACGGCGCCGTCCACACCATCAGCACGGCCTGGATGCCGGGGCCCAGGTGCGCGTCGATCTCGTCCTTCAGCTGCGCGAACCGCTCGGCGCTGATCTCGCGCGGCTTGCCGGGAATGCGCACATGCACGACGTTGGCCGCCGGGATGCCGCGCCGCTTGCGATAGTACTCGCCGACCTTGACGCTGTTCGGCTCCGCATCGTTGATGACGATGGCCAGTTGATCGGGCTGGAGGTGGGACTCGCTGACGAATTGGGCACGGGACGGTGCCGCAACGAAAGCGAGGAGGCAGGCGAGCAGGGACGGGCAGAATCGCGGGATCCGGGTCATGGGCACATCATGCCACAGCTTGCAACGCAGACAACTTAAGCGCGGCTTAGAGTCTGTCCCAGTAGGGTGGGCACCCCAGTGCCCACCAAACGCAAATCGGTCCGCGAACGCATGGTGGGCACGGGGTGCCCACCCTACAAGCGCCTGCGCGCGATCATGCCCAGCACGCCGAGACCGGCCAGCAGCATGGCCGCGGCGCCGGGTTCGGGCACGGGCGAAATCGCGAAGATTTCCAGCGCGTCCAGCTTCACGATTTCGCCGTGCAGGCTGCCGTCGATGATGCTGCGGCCCTCGTTGTCCGGATTCCCATAGCTCAGCTGCCACGACGTGGCAGCCGTCAGCGCGTCGTTGACGTACAGGTCCGGCCCGGAGCCGAAGATGGGGCCGTAGCCGACCTCGTTGTACGTCTGGCGCAGGCCCTGGCTCGGCAGTTGATAGCCCGTCAGCACTTGCCGGTACACGGCCGGGTCCGTCATATTGAACAGGAAGGCCGTGCGCTGCCAGTCGCGCTGGGTCTCGTGCCAGCCCTCATCCGAGGCCCAGCTCTGCGGGTTGTAGCCGCCCACGAGGAAGCTGTCGCCCGCGCCGTTCGTCACTTCCAGCAGGGTGAAGGTCGCACCCTTGCCGTCCGCGCCGGCGTGGAAAGCGTCCGACGTGTCGCCGGGATGCAGCGTGTACACATTGTTGAGGTTGAATTCGCCGGCGCCGAGCCAGCGTTCCAGTTGGGCGTGGCCGCTCGCGTCAAGCAGAGTGGAACCGCCGATGATGTCGCCTGCCGCCGCCGTGCCGGCGACGCCGGCCAGGGCCGCGCCCAGGGCGCCGGCCGCGATGATCGTCTTCATCTTCATGATGTTTCCCCGATGGGTTCTCGACGACGCATTGTATGCCGCATGCGCGCGGCCATACGCACTGTAGCATTGTGGAACTAAAGGAAGAGACGCGTCCGCACAGGCCGTGCGGACGCGGAGGATGCGCTAAGGCCCGCCTGTCAAGCGCGCTTGTAGATGTCCTCGAATCGAACGATGTCGTCCTCGCCGAGGTAGCTGCCGGACTGCACTTCGATCAGGTGCAGCGGCAGCTTGCCCGGATTCTCCAGGCGGTGCGTCATGCCGATCGGAATGTACGTGGACTCGTTCTCGGACA
>NZ_JADKYX010000021.1 GCF_016093545.1 Massilia rhizosphaerae
TTGCCTTCGGCTTCCTTCAGATTCGCGGTCGCCCGCGACACCCTTGCCGTTCGGCTAACTCTTCCCCTTGTCGGGCGAGTAGAGGACTTTCACCTCCAAGTAGGTGCGCCCTGCCGGGCGCACCCAAAAAAAACGCCGGGCGAACCCGGCGTCTGAACGAGGAATCGTTCGGCTGATGCGGCTTGCGCGGATCAGGCCGCTTCGCGGACCGGGTGCAGGTCGGCGGTGACGTCGTCCGGGCTCGGATTCTTGAGCTCGGCGGTCAGGCGTTCCTGGTCCAGCTCGCCTTCCCACTTCGACACGACGATCGAGGCGACGCCGTTGCCGATGATGTTGGTGAGGGCGCGGCATTCGCTCATGAACTTGTCGATGCCGAGGATCAGGGTCATGCCGGCCACCGGGATCGTCGGCACGACGGCCAGGGTCGCGGCCAGCGTGATGAAGCCGGCGCCGGTGATGCCCGATGCGCCCTTCGAGGTCAGCATCGCGACGAACAGGATCGTGAGCTGCTGCGTCAGCGTCAGGTCGGTGTTCGTGGCCTGGGCGACGAACAGTGCGGCCATCGTCATGTAGATGTTGGTGCCGTCCAGGTTGAACGAGTAGCCGGTCGGCACGACGAGGCCCACGACGGATTTCGGGCAACCCATCTTTTCCAGCTTGCGCATCAGGGCCGGCAGGGCGCTTTCCGACGAGCTCGTGCCCAGCACGATCAGCAGTTCTTCCTTGATGTAGGCGAGGTAGCGGAAGATCGAGAAGCCGGTCAGGCGGCCGATGACGCCCAGGACGATCACGACGAACAGCGCGCAGGTCAGGTAGAACGAGCCGACGAGCGAAGCCAGCGGGATCAGCGCCTTGACACCGTATTTGCCGATGGTGAAGGCCATGGCGCCGAAGGCACCGATCGGGGCGGCCTTCATGATGATGTTGACGACGCCGAAGATGGCGTGCGACAGGTCGTCGATGAAGCGGGTCAGCGGGCGGCCGCGTTCACCCAGCATCGACAGCGCGAAGCCGAACAGGATGGCCACGAACAGGACCTGCAGGATTTCCCCCTTGGCGAACGCATCCACGAACGTGTGCGGAATGATGTTCATGAGGAAGTCGACGGTCGACAGCGACTTGGTCTTCTCGGTGTACTGGGCGATCGCGTGGGTGTCCAGCGTGGCCGCGTCGACGTTGAAGCCGGCGCCGGGCTTGATGACGTTGGCGACGATCAGGCCGATGGCCAGCGCGAAGGTCGAGACGACCTCGAAGTAGAGCAGGGCCTTGCCGCCGACGCGGCCGACCTTTTTCATGTCCTGCATGCCGGCGATACCGGCGACGACGGTGCAGAAGATCACCGGGGCGATGATCATCTTGATCAGTTTGACGAAGCCGTCTCCCAAAGGCTTCATCGCGGTTGCGATGCCCGGATCGTAGATGCCCAGCAGGACGCCCACGATAAGCGCAAACAATACCTGGACATAAAGTACTTTATAGAATGGTTTTTTCATGGCTAGGCTTCATACGTTATTGGAAACACGGTCATCATCACGCAAAATATCTGCACCGGCTATTGTGGAAAACCGCAACGCCGAGACAGATATCCGGTCTTGTGCTCCCGCCTGCGCGGGGGTGACGGATCGGTGGTCGCTCCGTGCGCCACGCAACGGTCGTCCCCGCAGAGGCGGGGATCCAATCTGCGGGCGCATCGGTAACACGAGCAGTACCTGGGCGCGCTGACTAACCCGGACGTGACCGCTTACTGGTTCCGGTACACGGTCCCACCTTCATGAGAGCTTGTTTACGATCCGCATCAAGTTCATAATTTGAGGATGAAGAGAAAGCAATACGCGAGCGATATCAGCCGAGAGAAATTTGAAGAGATCGAGCCGCTGCTGCATAGCGTGAGGCTGCGGACGAAGCCGACGACGGTGGATCTGTACGACGTATTCTGCGCAGTCCTGTATCTGCTGCGCACTGGTTGCCAGTGGAGATTTCTGCCGAGCGAATTTCCCAAGTGGCAAACGGTTTATGCCTATTTCTCCAAGTGGAGCCAGCCCGACCAGCACGGTGTGAGCGTGTTGTAGCAGGCATTAAAAAAAATCAGGTTGGCGCGGCCCGCGAGAAACTGGGGCGCAACGCCAAGCCAACGCCGTTGATCGTGGACGCAGAGCGTGAAGAACACGGACACGGCTGGCAACAAGGGCTATGACGCGGGCAAGAGGATATCGGGCATCAAGCGCCACATCGCTGTGGATACGCAGGGGCTGCCGCATGCCATCGCCGTGACGACGGACGGGGTGACGGACCGCAAAGGGGCGCTGCAAGTGAAGTGCAAAGCGTGCTGGCCGACAGCGGCTATGTGGGCGAACCCTTTGCCCAAGGCGTACGGGAGACCTTGGGCGAGGCGGTTACGGTGCGGATCGCCAAGCATAGCGAGTTGCACAAGTTCGCTGTGATACCCAAGCGCTGGGTGGTCGAACGCAGCTTTGCTTGGCTGGAGAAAAACCGCCGCTTGTGGAAAAACTGCGAACGCTGGCACAACACCAGCTTGCAGTTCGTCCATCTGGTCTTCCTGGCGATGCTGCTCAGAAGAGCATAAACACGTTCTCAGCACAATGCCCAGGATGGTCCGTTGCCGTTTCAGGACCCGCTTGAGCCGGCGAAACTGTTTGGCGTGGGCGTAGCCGCCCGCCTTGCGTCGCAGTTCCTTCCCTTCCTTGGCAAAGGTCTGCTTCAGCGCGATCCCCGCCGACTTGGCCGCCCGCACTACCTTGTCGCGGGCAATCTCCAGCAGGCGGCTGTCCACCGGGTGGGCGATCGCTTTCTCCTGTACCGTCGTATCGACGATCACCCGCTCGCATTCGGCCGGGCGCACAGCCTTCATTTCCACCGCCGCGTCGATGGTCGCCTTCAGCAATTCCTCGACACCCGCCTCCCCGATGGCCTTGCGGAACCGGCCGACCTGGGTGGCGTCGCAGGGTGGCTTCGGCGCGTAGAACTCCAGCCCGCTGAAGTATTGCCTCACCACGTTCTCCGACCAGCGCATCACCACTTCGTTATCGCTGAGATTGAACGCTGCTTCAGGTACAGCAGCGCCGCCATCAGCCGGATCGGCAACCGCGGCCTGCCCGCCGCGCTCACGCCGGCACCGCCAATGGATGCCGCAGGTCGATCATCTGGTCCAGTCGGGTTCGGAAAAAGTCATCGGTTGCCATCGGCTTGGGCTCGATTTCTCTCAGGTTTCGATAGGCAATATTTTAATTTCTCAAGGATTTCAGCGCATCACGAACCGGCCGTTCTCCTGCAACTGCAAGCCTTACGGCCATTTTGCAGGGCCGACTACGTGACGACGTCGTACATCCAGGATTCGGCGTTCTTCAAGCCGGACGCGCCGGCGGCGTTGCCGACGCAGTTGTGGAAGGTCGTGCTTGCCGGCGCATCATAGCTGAAGCCGCCCGCGTCCACGCAGCCTGGGCAGCTCACTTCGCCCACCATGTTTTCTCGCCGTGCGGGTTCCGATGATCAGGTCGAAGATCGGCAAGACGTCGTCAACGCCCCATCACCGGTTCCCTTCGTTCATACGACTGCGTGAAAAAACATATTGGCGAATGACCCACGTTGATATTCGCGTGAACATCGATCAAATGATCATCGGTGCGTGATATATCCAGGGCCATCGTGATATTGTCCTGGAGAGGCGAATTCGGATCATAAACCCAAAGCGTCAGGTACTGCCGCCGCAATTGATACGCATACACGCAGACTTGGTGTCCCAGTGAGGTGAAGTTCGGGATATATCCAATGACCAGCCCAATTGGACACGGGTGGCCGCTGTTAATCAAATTACGAATGTCGGGCCAGGAGACTCTCGCCATTCTCCAGCTACGGCCATCTCCAAGTGTCGGATCGTCCGTGTCGGGATAAACTGGATCGGCATATTTTACAAAGTCGGCCACGTCGCCGGCATTCAGGCTTTGCGCGAGGCGTCGAACGATATAGTCGAACAGAGGATCGCCTTCGCCAGTGGGATTGTTCGTCTGGGCAGGCGCCAGCTGCCTGGCTTCGAAATAGTCTCGCGAGGCAAACGACATCCCGCCACACAGACCCCACGAGGCATTACCGACGGCTATATCGGCAAACGGATCCGGCAACGTAATCGAAGTGATGTGGATGCTTGGCCAATGGTTCGGAAAGGCGAAACCATGCGTCGACGGCAAATACCCGGGAACGGCAACGCGCTCGTCGGAAATCAGGAAATAGTTGACCTCACAATTATTTCCCTTTCCACCCGTGAAGTAGAGGCCAACCGGGCCTTCGACCCCCTGCTCATAAAAATTGGTCCCTGCAAACGGGTTATCCCAATGCAGGTAGACGCTGTTTTGACTCCATGCCGCAGACCAGGTCGCGTTATCAAATCCGAGCACAAACAGATCCATGTGGTCGCCATCCCGTGCAAGGGCCGTCACATGTTGCGCGCCGCGATCAAACACGGTTTTCGGATCAATCTGAAACCACGGCCGCCAGCCCCCTGCATCCGCCTCCCACCAGCACGACCAGATCGCATTGTCGAACCCGACGACGAACAGGTCAACGTGATGGTCGTTGCGGGCGATCGCCGATACCTGTTGCGTCGTGTGGTCGAAGACCGTCTCCGGATGAAGCTGGAACCATGGCCTCCAGCTCTGCGCATCGGGTTCCCACCAGCTCGACCAGACCACATTATCAAACCCGATGACGAACAGGTCCACGTGATGGTCGTTGCGGGCGATTGCCGATACCTGTTGCGTCGTGTGGTCGAAGACCGTTTCCGGATGAATCTGGAACCATGGCCGCCAGCTCTGCGCATCGGGTTCCCACCAGCTCGACCAGATGGCGTTATCGAAGCCGACGACGAACAGGTCCACGTGATGATCGTTGCGGGCGATTGCCGTCACCTGTTGCGTCGTGTGGTCGAACACCGTCTTCGGATGGATCTGGAACCACGGCCTCCAACTTTGCTCGTCCGGCTCCCACCAGCTCGACCAGATGACGTTGTCGAACCCGACGACGAACAGGTCCACGTGATGGTCGTTGCGGGCGATCGCCGATACCTGTTGCGTCGTGTGGTCGAAGACCGTTTCCGGATGAATCTGGAACCATGGCCGCCAGCTCTGTGCATCGGGTTCCCACCAGCTCGACCAGATGGCGTTATCGAAGCCGACGACGAACAGGTCCACGTGATGATCGTTGCGGGCGATTGCCGTCACCTGTTGCGTCGTGTGGTCGAAGACCGTCTCCGGATGGATCTGGAACCACGGCCTCCAACCTTGCTCGTCCGGTTCCCACCAGCTCGACCAGACAGCATTGTCGAAGCCGATAACAAAGAGGTCGATATGATGGTTGTTTCGCGCAATCGCGGCGACCTTTTGTGTCGTGTGGTCGAACACCGTCTCGGGTCGAACCTGAAACCACGAACTCCATGCGCTATCCATGTTGTACCACACCCGCCCCTCCGTCCCGGTCGCCATGCCTGCACTCTCCGACTGCCATGAGACATTTACCCCAGGCGGAATAATGTCAGGCGGCGAAAATGTCCACTCGCCATGGCTTAATTCATCACGCTGCTTGACGAGCGTCAGGCCCGTTTGATTGGAAAACGTAATATGAGTCGACCGCGCAGCCATCTCACTTCCTTTCAATTTTATCGACGCCAGTCGGCTCGCAAAGCCGTCATTTTGCATCGCACATTGCGCGACCCTTTGGGCAACGTGAACGCCGAATGAGAAATGGGGCCTGCAAACATGACTCAGCCAATGACTTGGATATCCCGACATGCGCGCGGTTGCTCCTGGTCGTCACATCCTTGATCCATGTCAGCCACGCGGTTAAGGTGTCGAACGAAATGCATTGGCCCCTTGAGCAGGTTTGTCTATTCGCTCAGCGTCTCCTTCACGTCCCCAGGGTTGTTCACTTCCATTGGGGTAACGCCTGATCTTGGATTTTCATATTGACCTGAACCTGTCGACGTCGTTACTGTCATAACAAGATATCAATCAGGAAAAACTTCATGCAGCTATATAGCCATTTGAGTGCCATCGACGACCCGCGCAGGCGTGAAGGACGTCGTTTCGAGCTGGCCTATCTCCTTCTTTCCACTTTACTGGCCATCATTTCCGGTGCGAACTCGTATAGGTGCATGCCATCGCCGTGACGACGGCCGAGGTGACGGACCGTAAAGAGGCGTTGCAGGCAATGCGGCGTTGCGAAGGCGGTCTGGATGAAGTGCAAAGCGTGCTGGCCGACAGCGGCCTAGGTGGGCGAACCCTTTGCCCAAGGCGTACGGGAAACCTTGGGTGAGATGGTGACGGTGCGGATTGCCAAGCGTAGCGAGTTGCACAAGTTCGCTGTGATACCCAAGCGCTGGGTGGTCGAATGCAGCTTTGCTTGGCTGGAGAAAAAACGCCGCTTGTGGAAAAACTGCGAACGCTGGCTCAACACCAGCTTGTAGTTCGTCCATCTGGCCTTCCTGGCGATGCTGCTCAGAAGATCATAAACACGTTCTGACGAATCTGACCTTGCGCAGCGCCGCGATATCGTCGGTCGGATCTCCGTCCACGGCCACGACGTCCGCTACCATGCCGGCGCGGATCGCGCCCAGGTTCTTGCTGTCGAGGATGTCCGTCGCGACGATCGTGGCGGCGCGCAGCGCCTCGGTCAGGGTCATGCCCAGGCGCACCATCCACTCCAGGTTGCGCTCGTTCGTGCCTCGCTGGCGCCGTACTCGTGCACGATGGTGTCGACGTCGGCCGGGACGGACAGGGTGGCGGCCGGTCCGACACCCTGGATGCGGCCCTGCGCCACGAGCACGCTCCAGCCCGCGCGCGGGCGCCGTCGCCGGTCCAGACCCTGGCGGGCGTGAGCAGCACTGGCCGCTGTCCGGCGGCGCCGGCCGGCACGGCCAACAGGGTGAAGGCGGCGCAAGCGAGTGACCTGGCCCAGCGCTTCATCGGTCTTCCTTGTCGTTATCGTCGGGAAGACTTCATCATGGCGTCAGCCGTCGAGATCCTGGATCGCCTGTGCGATGCCGGTCTCGACATCGTGGAGAAAGGCCGCGCCCTTGGGCGACAGGGCGATGCCGGGCACGGCCAGTTCGACGAGGCAGGCGAGGGCCTGGCGGAACCATTCCATGTCCGTGCCCATCAGCGGCAGCGCATGGGCGTCGACGAGGTAGTGCACGGCGCGCGAGAGCAGCGCCGTGTCGCGCCCGGCGTTGCCGACGAGCAGCGCGAAGTCGGCCGCTTCGCGCTCGAAGCGGTCGGCCAGGGTTTCGAGGATGTCGCGCGACACGGCCGGCTGGCTGGACGCCAGCACGACATGGGCGAGCTCCACGCAGGCGTCGTGCAGGCCCGGAATCTCGAAGGGCTCGTCCATCGGCACGGCCGGATTACTGGGCAACCCAGCCGCCATCCATGTTCCACGCGACGCCGCGCACCTGGTTCGCGGCGGGGCTGCAGAAGAACACGGCCAGCGCGCCCAGCTCTTCCGGCGTGACGAATTCGCCCGACGGCTGCTTTTCCAGCAGCAGCTCTTTCTTGGCCTGCTCGTTGCTGATGCCTTCGCGCGCGGCGCGGTCGTCGACCTGCTTCTGCACGAGCGGAGTCAGCACCCAGCCGGGGCAGATGGCGTTGCACGTGATGCCGGTCTGGGCCGTTTCCAGCGCCGTCGACTTGGTGAGGCCGACGAGGCCGTGCTTGGCGGCGACGTACGCGGATTTCTGCGCCGACGCGACGAGACCGTGGGCCGACGCGAGGTTGATGATGCGGCCCCAGTTCTTCTGCTTCATGGCAGGCAGCGCGAGGCGCGTCGTGTGGAACGCGGAGCTGAGGTTGATGGCGATAATCGCATCCCATTTCTCGACGGGAAAATCTTCGATGTTCGCGACGTACTGGATGCCGGCATTGTTGACGAGGATGTCGACGCCGCCGAATTTGTCCGCGGCAAAGGTCATCATGGCGGCGATCTGGTCCGGCTTCGACATATCGGCATTGTGGTAAGCGGTCTGCACGCCGAATTCCTGGCCGATGTCGGTGTACAGCTTTTCGATCTGCTGCGCGTCGCCGAAGCCGTTGAAGACGATGTTGGCGCCTTGCTCGGCCAGCGCGCGGGCGATGCCGAGGCCGATGCCCGAGGTCGAGCCGGTGACGAGTGCAGTCTTGCCGCTTAACATGGTGGATTTCATTCGTTCCTCTTTCTCGTGGACAGTTTCTATGAGAGCCGGGTGAACCCGGGCCAGACTTGGTAGAATTGTAATCGCACCAACGGGTAAAATGTTGGCGCCCGCCCGGACCCTTGATGGAAACCGGCGGATGCATGGTGATCGTCGGAACTTTGAACATGAGCGAACCGAAGCTGAAATCCGTGCTGTGCAGTTCGCCCGCCGGCCTGCACCGCATGGCGTACAAGGAGTGGGGCGACCCCGCCAACACGAACGTGCTCGTCTGCGTGCACGGCGTCACGCGCGTGGGCGACGATTTCGACGCGCTGGCGCGGGCCCTGTCCGACCGCTACCGCGTCGTGTGCCCGGACGTCGTCGGGCGCGGCAGGTCCGGCCGGCTGCGCGATCCGGCGCTGTACGTGATCCCGCAATACGTGGCCGACATGGTGACCCTCGTCGCCCGCGTCACGGCCGGCGCCGAGGACGAAAGCGTGCACTGGTTCGGGACGTCGATGGGCGGCCTGATCGGCATCGGCCTCGCGTCGCTGCCGGGCAGCCCGATCCGCCGCCTGGTGCTGAACGACATCGGGCCCGTGCTGGACCCGGTCGCGATGGCGCGCATCGGCGACTACATCGGCCAGGACATCCGTTTCAAGACGTTCGAGGAAGGCGCCGCGTACGTGCGGCTGGTGTCCACGCCGTTCGGCCCGCACAGCGACGCCGAATGGGACAAGCTGGCGCGCGACGTGCTCGTGCGGCAGCCGGACGGCCGGTGGGCGCTCCACTACGACCTGGGCCTGGCCGCGCCGTTCAAGGCGCTCACGCCGCAGCAGGTGGCGCAGGACGAGGCCCGGCTGTGGGCCGCGTACGACGCGATCCGCTGCCCGACGCTGCTCGTGCGCGGCGAACACTCCGACCTGCTGTCGCGCGCGACGGCCGAGGAGATGACCGGGCGGGGGCCGAAGCCGAAGCTGGTGGAGATCGCGGGCGTGGGCCACGCGCCCACCTTTGTGCGGGCGGACCAGATCGCGATTGCACGGGAATTTTTGACCGGCTGATGCAAGCCGGAGGTGTTCGGCTCCACGGCCGGGCGAAGCGGCCGCAAGGCCTGGTTTTACGATAAATAAGCGACTTAGAGAAAAGCATGGAAATCAAACGACTGCACGTAGGCAAACGACTGTCCGAAGTCAGCATCCACAACGGTACGGTGTACCTGGCCGGCCAGATCGCCAGCGACACGAAGCAGGACATCCTGGGCCAGACGCGCGAAGTGCTGGGCCACATCGACCGCCTGCTGGCGGAAGCGGGCAGCGACAAGAGCCGCATCCTGTCGACCCAGATCTACATCACCGACATGGCGAACTTCCCGGCGATGAACACCGTGTGGGAAGCGTGGGTCGTGCCGGGCCAGACGCCGCCGCGCGCCACCGTCGAAGCGAAGCTGGCCGATCCGGCCTGCCTGGTCGAAGTCGTCGTCGTGGCCGCCCAGGCGTAAGCACGCGCGATGGTATCGATTGTCGCGCTCGGCGACGCCACCACCCAGCTGGTCCACGGTCTCGGCCCTGATGACTGCGCGCGTGTAAAAGCCGCGCTGGACTTCGCGGCCGAGGCCTATCGCGAACGCACGTCCGGCACCGGCCAGAGCGCGTTCGAGTTCTCGCTGGGGGTGGCCGGCACGCTCGCGCTGCTGTCCAGCGATGCGGAAACGCGCATCGCCGGCCTGCTGTTCGAGCTGGTCATCGTGGAGCCGGGCGTGGCCGAGGCGCTCGAGGAGCGCTTCGGCAAGGAAGTGGCGGACATGGTGCGCGGCGTGCACCAGCTGATCCGCCTGCGCGACCTGACGGCGGCCCAGGCCCCCGTCGGGCGCGGCAAGAATGCGGCCCAGGAAGCCATGGCGCAGGTCGAGACGCTGCGCAAGATGCTGCTGGCGATGGCCACCGACATGCGCGTCGTGCTGATCCGCCTCGCGTCGTGCGTGACCACCTTGCGCTACTTCGCGGAGCAGAAGCGCTTCGACGACGTCACGCGCAACTACGGCCGTGAAGTGCTGGACCTGTACGCGCCGCTCGCCAACCGCCTCGGCATCTTCCAGCTGAAATGGGAACTGGAAGACCTGTCGTTCCGGATGATGGAACCGGACACCTATAAACGCATCGCCAAGATGCTGGAAGAGAAGCGCATGCTGCGCGAGAGCTTCGTGGCGTCGTCGATCGAGCGCCTGCAGAAGGAGCTCGCGGCGGCCGGCATCAAGGCGGAAGTGTTCGGGCGGCCGAAGCACATCTACAGCATCTGGAAGAAGATGCGCGGCAAGGAGCTCGATTTCTCCGAGCTGTACGACGTGCGCGCGTTCCGCGTGATCGTCGACGACATCAAGACCTGCTACACGGTGCTGGGCGTCGTCCACAACATCTGGACGCCGATCCCGAAGGAATTCGACGACTACATCTCACGCCCGAAGGCGAACGGCTACCAGTCGCTGCACACGGTCGTGACGGCCGAGGACGGGCGGCCGCTGGAAGTGCAGATCCGCACGCAGGAGATGCACAACTTCGCCGAGTACGGCGTGGCCGCGCACTGGCGCTACAAGGAAGAAGGCGGCTCGAATTTCAAGAGCCAGGAATACGACGAGAAGATCGCGTGGCTGCGCCAGCTGCTGGCGTGGAAGACCGAGGTCGCGAGCGCCGTCACGGGCCAGGAAGAGCTGCAGCGCGAATGGGTCGAGAAGCTGAAGTCGACCACGCTGGACGACCGCATCTTCGTGCTGACGCCGCAGGCGCGCGTGCTCGAGCTGCCGGTCGGCGCGACGCCGATCGACTTCGCCTACCACCTGCACAGCGAGGTCGGACACCGCTGCCGCGGCGCCAAGGTCGACGGCGTGATGGTGCCGCTGAACACGCCGCTGAAGAACGGCCAGACGTGCGAGGTCATCACGGCCAAGGGCCCGGCCGGCAGCCAGGGGCCGTCGCGCGACTGGCTCAGTCCCGGCTACACGGTCAGCAGCCGCACGCGCTCGAAGATCCGCGCCTGGTTCCACGCGCTGGAACTGGCGGAGACGCTGGCGCACGGCCGCGCCCTCGTCGAGAAATCGCTGCAGCGCGAAGGCAAGACCGCGGTCAACCTGGACGCGCTGGCGCACAAGCTGGGGTTCGCGAAGGTCGACGACCTGTTCATCGCCGTCGGCAAGGAAAAATTCAGCCTGCGCCACGTCGAGGCGGCGCTGCACGACACGGGCGCGCCGGCGGCCCCGGTCGCGGACGAGGCGGTCGTCAACAAGAGCCGCGCCTCGAGCGTCGAGCAGGGCGCCAAGTCGGGCGTGCTGGTCGTCGGCACGGAAGGGCTGATGACGCAGCTGGCGCGCTGCTGCAAGCCGGCGCCGCCGGATCCGATCGTGGGCTTCGTCACGCGCGGCAAGGGCGTGTCGATCCACCGCGCCAGCTGCAAGAACTTCGCCGAGATGGCGTCCCGCAACCCCGAGCGCGTGCTCGAGACGGAATGGGGCACGACGGGGCTGGAGACGGTGTTCCCGGTCGATATCTTCATCCTCGCGAGCGACCGCCAGGGACTGCTGCGCGACATCTCGGAAGTGCTGGCCATCTCGAAGATCAACGTGATCGGCGTGAACACGCAGAGCAGCAAGGGACTCGCGAAGATGGTGTTCACGGCGGAGATCGGCTCGACGGGCCAGTTGCAGAAGGCGCTCGCCGCCATCGCCGAAGTGAAGGGCGTGCAGGAAGCGCGGCGCACGTGACGGCCGCGTCGCGCCGGCGCCGGGTGGGTTGACCGCGCCCCGAACACGGTATCATGTCATCATGCCAATCACCTCCCTCCTGTACGTCAAACCGCGCCTGTGGGGCCACCTGGCCGCGCGCTACGCCGCCAGCTGGTGGGCCATGCTGCACCTGGGCGCGGTGGCGCTCGTGATGGCGCTGTCGCCGTCCACGTACCACCGCGCCAACCGCCTCGCCACGTCGCGCTACATCCATGCGAGCACCTGGCAGGTGCTGCCCTGGTTCACCACCCTGACCGCGCTCGTGAGCCTCGTCATCATCCGCATCGTGCTCGTCACGGCGCAGAGCTACGGCCTGTCGCGCTATGCGCTGGAGATGGTCGTGCGGGTGCTCGTGCTCGAACTGCTGCCCCTGTCGGCCGCGATGTTCGCCGCGCTGCGGGCCGGCATGGCGTTCGACGCCGCCGCGATGGGCCTCGCGCGCAGCGGCGTCCCGGCCGGGCCGGCGACGGCCGAGACCCTGCACCGCCTGCGCCGCGACCTCGTGCCGCAGGTGATCGCCAACGCGTTTTCCGTGCTGAGCCTCGCGATGGTCTCCAGCAGCATCGTGCTCGTGCTGGCGTACCTGAACGTGTACGGCCTGTCGCCGTGGGGCCTGCCGGACTACACGCGCACCGTGGGCCGCGTGTTCGATCCGACGGTCACCCTCGGCTTCGTGTTCAAGACGGTGCTGTTCGGGCTCGCGGTGGCCGTGATCCCCAGTGCCGCCATCCTGGAACTGCTGCGCCGCCCGCGCGTGCTGCGCACGAACGTGCAGCCGGGCGCGCTGCGGCTGCTGTTCGTGCTGCTGCTGATCGAGGCCAGTTCGCTGGCCGTCAAATACATCTGAAAAATGACCGACAAAGACATCCCCTCCGACGAACCGAAGCACGTGGAAGCGAAGGCCCTGATCCTGCTCGTCCTGATCGGCGCGCTGGTCGTCTCCTTCTTCCTGTACGTGATGTATGCGCGCGGCATGTTCGAGAAGACGCAGCAGCTGGTGCTCGTGGCCGACGATTCCGAGGGCGTGATCCCGGGCATGGACATGACCTTCGCCGGCTTCCCGATCGGGCGCGTGCGCAAGGTCCGGCTGGGCCAGGACGGCAAGGTCGACATCATCGTCGACATCGCGCAGGACGACGCCAAGTGGCTGCGCACGACCAGCGTGTTCACGCTCGAGCGCAGCGTCGTCGGCGAGACGCGGCTGCGCGCGTTTACCGGCGTCCTGACGGACCCGCCGCTGCCCGACCACGCCCAGCGCCCCGTGCTGCGCGGCGATGCGGCGGCCGAGATCCCGCGCCTGCTGGCGACGGCGCGCACGCTGCTGGAAAACCTCGAGGCCATGACGCGTTCCGATTCCCACATCGGCAACGCGCTGGCCAACGTCGACACGCTGTCGGGCCGCCTGACGGGCCGCTACGGCGTGCTGGGCACGGCGCTGGGCGGCGACGCCGAGGCGGAAAAACTCCTGCAGACCCTGCACCGCGTGGACACGCTGCTGGCCAAGACGGACCAGCGCGTGTTCGGCAAGAACGGCGTGATGGACGACGCGCAGGGGGCGATCCGCGAACTGAACGGCCTCCTGGCCGATGCGCGCGGCACGCTGCAGAAGGCCGACGCCGTGCTGGCCGAGGCGCAGGCCGTCGGCAAGAACGCGCACGCCGCCACCGAGGACCTGGGCCGCCTGCGCGGCGAAGTCGACGCGAGCCTGCGCAAGGTGAACCGCCTCGTCGACGAAATCAACCGCAAATGGCCGTTCAAGCACGACACGGAGATCAAGCTGCCATGATTCGCACGCCCCTCATCCTCATCGCCGTGATCGCGGCCCTGGCGGGCTGCGCCAGCCACCCGCAGCCGCCCGCGTGGGAAGGCGACGCGAAGAGTTCCCTCGACGGCTACACGGACGATTTCCTGCGCGGCGACTCGGCCGCCGCCGACGCCGAGTTCGCGCGCGCGCGCCGCGCGAGCGCCAGCACGGGACGGTTCGACGTCGTCGCCCAGGCGGAACTGGTGCGCTGCGGCGTGCGGGCCGCGGCGCTCGATTACGATTGCGCGGGCTTCGCGGCGCTGGCCGCCGACGCCACGCCCGCCCAGCGCGCCTACGCGGCCTACCTGGACGGCCGCTGGCAGGGCCTGGACGCGGCCTTGCTGCCGGAGCAGCACCGCGGCGTCGTCGCGAGCGGCGCGCTGGCCGGCGTCGCCGATCCGTTGGCGCGGCTCGTCGCGGCCGGCGCATTGCTGAAGGCGGGGCGGATCACGCCGGCGGACATCGCCGCGGCCGTCGACACGGCGTCCGCACAGGGCTGGCGCCGCCCGCTGCTGGCGTGGCTGGGGGTGCAGGAACAGCGTGCCCGCGCGGCCGGCGATGCGGCCGCGGTGGCGCGCATCCGCCGCCGCATCGCGCTGGCTGGACAGGGCTGACTTATTTGACGCGAACTTATTTGACGCGAACTACACGCGCCGCGCTGTTGTTGCCTTCCACCTGGAGGTAATAGGCGCCGAGCGCGCCCCGTTCGATGCGCACGGGCGGATCGGCGCGGTCCGGCAGCACGGCCTCGTCGTCGTCCACTACGCGCCAGACCTGGCCGTTGGCGAGCGTGACCTGCGTGCCGTGGCGCCAGCCGTCCAGGCGGCCGCGCACGGTGCTGCGGATCGCCTGCGGCTCGTCGTCGACCTTCTTCTCGACCCGCTGGATGCCGAAGCGCTGCTCGGCCGGCGGCGCCGGGCGTGCGCCTGCGACCGGCATCGCCTCGTAGCAGGCGAGGCGGCTGGCGGCGTCGGGCAGGGCGCGGCAGCGCAGCACGATGGCGTCGTCGACGGCCCAGGCGGCGCCGGTGGCGAACAGCAGGAGCGGGAGCAGGGCGAGTGTCTTCATGCGCCCCATTATATCGACAGTGGAACGCGGCAGTTCCGCCGCCTATGCGCTGGTCCCCGGCGCCGCTTCCAGGTGCCGCCTGGGCGGCCGCAGCGCCGGCGGCAACTGGTTGTGGATGCGCACGGCCGCGCGCGCGGCCTGGCCCGTCGCCACGGCGATTTGGTGCAGGCCGACGACGACGTCGCCGATCGCGTACAGGCCCGGCACCGTCGTCTGCTGGTGCTCGTCGACGACGAGTTCGTCGCATTGCGCCGTGCGCGCGCCCAGCTTCGCGGCGAGGCCGGACCGGGCATTCTCGCCCAGCATCGGGTAGAACACGTCGGCGTCGTGCGCCCGCCCGTCTTGCGTGTGCAGCACGGGCTTCATCGACGCATCGAGGGTCACGGACTGCAGCGGCGACGCGACGCAGCGCACGCCGGCCGCGTCCAGACGGCGGCGGTCTTCCATGGTCAGCGGCGAGGGCGCGGCGCGCTCGAACAGCGTCACGTCCGCGCTGAACGTGCGCATGAACAGCGCGTGGCCGACGGGATTCACGTCGGCGGTGGCGACGGCGATGCGCTTGTCGATGACGTCGAAGCCGTCGCACACGGGGCACAGGCGCACGGACCCGAACGCGACGGCCTCGCGCCAGTTCTCGATGGGCAGGCCGGCGTCGGCGGCGCCCGTCGCCATCAGCACCGTGTGGGCGCGCAAGGTGACGATGCCGCCGTCGCCGTCGCTTTCGGGCGCGTAGTCGGCGACGAACAGGCCGTCCTCGATGCGCAGGTCGGTGATCTCCCCGGGCATCACGCAGCCGCCGTAGCGGGTGAGTTGCGTCGTGAGATTGCCGAGCAGGATGTGGCCCGGCACGCCCTCCGGGAAGCCGGGATAGTTGTGCGAGACGGGGATCAGGCGCAGGCGGCTGTTGCCCTTGTCGACGAGGGCGACGTCGCGCGTGAAGCGGCGCAGGTAAATGGCGGCGGTGAGGCCGCCCGGGCCGCCGCCGACGATCAGCGTGTCGTGGACGTGGCCTGCGGCGGCGTCGGTTGTCGGGATGGGCATGGCCCGATTATCCGCAGGACGGCGGCGGCTGGGCTATCGGCGTGTGGCTCGAGGTTGGGTCGGAACCGGCTTACACCGCGTCGGATCATTGGTGTGTCTCGGGCTGCAGCGTGACGTGGTCGATGCCGTGCTTGTCGAGCAGCATCGCCTTGACGGCGCGCAGCACGTCGGGCCACGCGTTCAGGTCGTCGATCTCGAGGTGGCCGATCAGCGCGGGCTCGCCGGGCGACATGTCCCACACGTGCAGGTCGTGCACGGAGCGCACGCCCGCGATGGCCCCGAGGTCGGCGCCGATCTGCAGGTAGTCGATGTGGTGCGGCACGCCTTCCATCAGGAAGTGGTAGGACTCGCGCAGGACGCTCGCCGTCGACTTGAGGATCAGCAGGGACACGAAGATCGACAGGATCGGGTCGATGCGCACCCAGCCCGTGAAGTGGATGACGGCGCCGGCCGCGATGGCGGCGATGGAGCCGAGCAGGTCGCCCAGCACGTTGACGAGGGCGGCGCGGGTATTGATGCTCTGTTCGTCGCGCGACAGCACCCACGCGACGGCGATGTTGATGCAGGCGCCGATGGCGGCGACGATCAGCACGGTCTTGCCGCCCACGTGCTCCGGGTGCGCGAGACGGGTGGCGGCCTCGTAGACGATCCAGCCGACGAGCAGCAGCATGGCCAGGCTGTTGACGAACGCGGCGAGCGCCTCCGCGCGCACGAAGCCGAACGAGTGGCGCGCGGACGGCGGCCGGCGCGCGATGACCTGGGCCAGCAGCGCGAGGCCGAGTGCAGCGGCGTCCGTCACCATATGGCCGGCGTCCGAGATCAGCGCGAGCGAATTCGACAGGAAGCCGCTGACGGCCTCGACCAGCGCATACAGCAAGGTCAGCCCGAGCGCGACGGCCAGCGCCTTCTGGCTGCGGCCTTCGATCGTGTGGACGTGGCGGGCGTCGCCGTCGAGGTGGGCGTGGAGGTGGGCGGAAGAGCCTGCTTGGTCGGACATGGAATGTTGGATAAGAATAAAACAGGCAAGAGTATACCCGTAGGGCGGGGTGATTGATGCCGGGGCGTCGATCCCGCGCCCACCTTGCGAATATTCGCCCGACTCCTTATAATGGCGGGCATACGGGCGGTTAGTTCAGCTGGTTAGAATACTTGGTCGACATCCAAGGGGTCGCAGATTCGAATTCTGCACCGCCCACCAGAACACAAAAGGATATGCCCGAGCGGCTGCAAGGCCGATCGGGCATATCCGTCAGTAAGAGCGAGAAAGGCATCAACGGTTATGACACCGCGAACTACAACCGGGTTGTGGGGGAATCGCTAGACGCGGTATGGTGTCCTTTTGTCTTTTGCAATAGCTCGACGACACTGAAAAAACGCGCCTGGTGCGCGTTTTTTTTCGTCCAAAGAAATATTTCAGACTCATCAATCGCAACGGGCGCATGGCGCCGATGGAGCTCACAATGTTGAATGTTCGACTCCCGGACGGCTCGAGCCGTCAATTCGAAGGTCCGGTGACGGTCGCCCAGGTGGCGTCCAGCATCGCCCCGAGCCTCGCCAAGGCCGCGCTGGCCGGCAAGGTCGACGGCAAGGTCGTCGACACGTCGTTCCTGATCGAGAACGATGCCGATCTCGCCATCGTCACGGACAAGGATCCGGAAGGCCTGGACGTCATCCGCCACTCGACCGCCCACCTGCTCGCGTATGCCGTCAAGGAATTGTTCCCGGAAGCCCAGGTCACCATCGGCCCCGTGATCGAGAACGGTTTCTACTACGACTTCTCGTACAAGCGCCCGTTCACCCCGGACGACCTGCAAGCCATCGAGAAGAAGATGGCCGAACTGGCCAAGAAGGACGAGCCGGTCGTCCGCTCGGTGTTGCCGCGCGACGAAGCCGTCGCCTACTTCAAGTCGATCGGCGAGGACTACAAGGCCGAGATCATCGCGTCGATCCCGGCGAACGAGGACGTGTCGCTGTACGCCGAGGGCAAGTTCACCGACCTGTGCCGCGGCCCGCACGTGCCGTCGACCGGCAAGCTGAAGGTCTTCAAGCTGATGAAGCTCGCCGGCGCGTACTGGCGCGGCGATTCGAAGAACGAAATGCTTCAGCGCATCTACGGCACCGCGTGGACGAAGAAAGAAGACCAGGAGCAATACCTGCACATGCTGGAAGAGGCCGAGAAGCGCGATCACCGCAAGCTGGGCAAGCAGCTGGACTTCTTCCACTTCCAGGACGAGGCGCCGGGCCTGATCTTCTGGCATCCGAAGGGCTGGACCATCTGGCAGCAGGTCGAGCAGTACATGCGCAAGACTTACCAGACGACCGGCTACAACGAAGTCAAGGCGCCGCAGATCATCGACGTCAGCCTGTGGCAGAAGACGGGGCACTGGGACAATTATCGTGAAAACATGTTCACGACCGAGTCGGAAAACCGCACCTATGCGCTCAAGCCGATGAACTGCCCGGGCCACGTGCAGATCTACAACGCGGGCCTGCGTTCGTACCGCGACCTGCCGCTGCGCTACGGCGAGTTCGGCCAGTGCCACCGCAACGAATCGTCGGGCGCGCTGCACGGCCTGATGCGCGTGCGCGGCTTCACCCAGGACGACGGCCACGTGTTCTGCACGGAAGAGCAGATCGCGCCCGAGGTCGTCGCCTTCCACGCCCAGGCGATGAAGGTGTACGAGGACTTCGGCTTCCAGAACATCGACGTCAAGATCGCGCTGAGGCCAAGCAACCGCATCGGTTCCGACGAGGTGTGGGACCAGGCCGAAGAAGCGCTGCGTTCCGCGCTGCGCGGCTGCGGCGTGACCTGGACGGAGCTGCCGGGCGAGGGCGCGTTCTACGGTCCGAAGATCGAATACCACCTGAAGGACAGCCTCGGCCGTCCGTGGCAGGTCGGCACGATGCAGGTCGACTTCTCGATGCCGGGCCGTCTCGGCGCCGAATATGTCGCGGAAGACAATTCGCGCAAGGTGCCCGTGATGCTGCACCGCGCGATCGTCGGCTCGATGGAGCGCTTCATCGGCATCCTGATCGAGAACTATGCGGGCGCGTTGCCACTGTGGCTGGCGCCGGTCCAGGTTGCCATCCTGAATATCTCGGATGCGCAGGCCGATTACGTCAAACAGGTCGAAGCGAAGCTGAAGGCGGCCGGCTTGCGCGTTCACGCTGATTTGCGGAACGAGAAGATTACCTATAAAATTCGGGAGCATTCCGTCCAAAAACTGCCGTACATTCTAGTTGTCGGCGATAAAGAGCGGGATGCCAACACCGTGGCCGTTCGCGCCCGCGGCAATGTCGACCTCGGCGTCATGTCGGTCGACGCGCTGCTGGAACGCCTCCAAGGCGAGGTAGCATCCAAGGCGAAGTAATCAAGCATGCGCCTTGAGACGGCCCGATCCATCTTACTTTCAAAGGAAACAACATAGCTACTGACAAGTCGTCACATCGCATCAATGGCGAAATCAACTATCCCGAAATGCGTCTGAACGGGATAGACAACGAGCCGCTGGGCATTGTGAGCCTGGCCGAGGCGTTTCGTCTGGCCGAAGAAGCGAACGTGGATCTGGTGGAAATCGCGCCGAACGCGGTTCCCCCGGTCTGCCGCCTGATGGACTATGGCAAGTTCAAGTATTCGGAGCAGAAGAAGGCGCACGAAGCGAAGCTGAAGCAGAAGATCATCCAGGTCAAGGAAATCAAATTCCGTCCGGGTACGGATGAGGGGGACTACAGCATCAAGCTGCGTAACCTGATCAAGTTCCTGGAAGAGGGCGACAAGACCAAGATCACGCTGCGCTTCCGCGGCCGCGAGATGGCCCACCAGGATATCGGCGCACGCATGCTGGAGCGTCTGCGCGGCGATCTCGAGCCGTATGGCCAGGTCGAGCAGTTCCCGAAACTGGAAGGCCGCCAGATGATCATGGTGGTCGCGCCCAAGAAGAAGAAATAATTCTTCGCCTGCTACACGCGGGTTCGATCTCGCAGTGACGGTCAAGCCGGGCCAGGCCCGGACCCCGGGTTTGCCCGTGGTCCGGGCCTGGCCTATTCCATTTTTTGAGTTATCGGCGACGCATGGTGGGCACGGGGTGCCCACCCTACGGCAAACTCAATCTAGGGTGGACTCCCCGAGTCCACCAAACGCCTGAAACTGTGCTAGAATCTGCGGTTCCCATGTTCGCAAGAACAGGGATGCAACACTGTAGTGGACCCGCCTCCGCTGCAGAGACAAGTGAAAGCAGGCATCCAAGAGCAGCGTTGCTGCCACCTGCAATCCTGTCACATATGAGGCTGCCTGTAAGAGGGCAGAAGACTATGCCGAAAATGAAAACCAAAAGCTCCGCGAAAAAGCGTTTTCGCGTGCGCCCGGGTGGTACCGTCAAATCGGGTATGGCGTTCAAGCGTCACATCCTGACCAAGAAAACCACCAAGAACAAGCGCCAGCTGCGTGGCACCCGTAACATCAATGCGTCCGACGTCCAAAGCGTCTACCGTATGATGCCGTCGGCCGTTTAATCTCACATCAAACTAAGGAGCTACTATGCCTCGAGTAAAACGTGGGGTTACTGCACGTGCCCGTCACAAGAAGGTTCTTGAGCTTGCCAAAGGCTACCGTGGCCGCCGCAGCAAGGTATTCCGTATTGCCAAGCAAGCCGTCATGCGCGCTGGCCAGTACGCATACCGCGACCGCCGCAACAAGAAGCGCGTTTTCCGCGCCCTGTGGATCACCCGTATCAACGCGGCTTCGCGTTCGCACGGCATGACCTACAGCGCATTCATGAACGGCCTGAAAAAAGCCGCGATTGAACTGGACCGTAAAGTCCTGGCCGACATGGCTGTCAACGACAAGCCGGCTTTTGCCGCTATCGTGAACACCGTCAAGGCAAAGCTGGCTGCTTAATCAGACAGCGAACGCAAGACCAGCATCGCGCCGCCGCAGGGTGGCCGATGCGCAAAGGACGGGGCAAAGGTTTCACGACCGATGCCCTGTTTTTGTTTCTGGCGCCTCCCGCCATCAATAGGAAAAAAATACGCATGGATTCCGCAAACGTCGCGCTGGAACAACTCGTCGTCTCGGCGCAAACCGATTTCGGTGCCGCACAGGACGCTGCCGCGCTGGAAAACGCAAAAGCGAAATACCTGGGCAAGACCGGCCAGGTGACCGAACTGATGAAGGGCCTCGGCAAGCTCGACCCCGAACAGCGCAAGGCGCAGGGCGCCCTGATCAATGCCGCCAAAGAAAAAATCGAACAGGCGTTGACGGCCCGTCGCGAGGATCTCGCCAACGCGCTGTTGCTGGCGCGCCTGAATCTTGAATCGATCGACGTGACCCTGCCGGGCCGCGGCCGTTCCAAAGGCGGTATCCACCCCGTCATGCGGACCTGGGAACGGGTCGAACAGATCTTCCGCTCGATCGGTTTCGACGTGGCCGACGGCCCCGAGATCGAAACGGACTGGACCAATTTCACCGCGCTGAACAGCCCGGAAAACCACCCGGCGCGCTCGATGCAGGACACGTTCTACATCGAAGGCAACGACACCACCGGCAAGCCGCTGCTGCTGCGCACCCACACGAGCCCGATGCAGGTGCGCTATGCCCGCAGCCACACGCCGCCGATCAAGGTCATCGCGCCGGGCCGCACGTATCGCGTCGACAGCGACGCCACGCACTCGCCGATGTTCCACCAGGTCGAAGGCCTGTGGATCGGCGAAGACATCAGCTTTGCCGACCTGAAGGGCGTGTACCTGAATTTCGTGAAGGCGTTCTTCGAGACGGACGACCTGCAGGTCCGCTTCCGCCCGTCGTATTTCCCGTTCACGGAACCGTCGGCCGAGATCGACATCGCGTTCGGCTCCGGTCCGCTGAAGGGGCGCTGGCTGGAAGTGTCGGGCGCCGGCCAGGTGCACCCGACGGTCGTCCGCAATTTCGGACTGGATCCGGAAAAATTCATCGGCTTCGCGTTCGGTTCGGGCCTGGAGCGCCTGACCATGCTGCGCTACGGGATCAACGATCTGCGCCTGTTCTACGAAGGCGACCTCCGTTTCCTGAAACAATTTAATTAAGCCGCAACCGTCCGAACAAGAAGGCAAACGAATATGCAATTCTCTGAAAACTGGCTCCGTTCCATGGTCGATCCGAAGATGAATTCGGACGAACTCGCGCACCTGCTCACGATGTCCGGCCTCGAAGTGGAAGAGGTCGAGCCGGTCGCGCCGCCGTTCTCGAACGTCGTCGTGGCGGAAGTGAAGGAAGTGGCCAAGCACCCGAACGCGGACCGCCTGAACGTGTGCCAGGTCGACGTCGGCACCGGCACCCTGCTGAACATCGTCTGCGGCGCGCCGAACGTGCGCGCGGGCATGAAGGCCATCTGCGCCAAGGCCGGCGCGGTGCTGCCGCCGGGCGCGGACGGCAAGCCGTTCGAGATCAAGGTCGGCAAGCTGCGCGGCGTCGAATCGCAGGGCATGATGTGCTCGGCGAAGGAACTGAAGATCTCGGAAGAGAGCAGCGGCCTGATGGAACTGCCGGAAGACGCGCCCGTCGGCCAGAACATCCGCGACTATCTCGGCTTGAACGACCTGAAATTCACGATCAAGCTGACGCCGAACAAGGCCGACTGCCTGTCCGTGCTGGGCGTCGCCCGCGAAGTGTCGGCGCTGACCGGCGTGCCGCTGTCGCTGCCCGTATTCCGTCCGGCGGCCGTGAACACGGACGAAGTGCTGCCCGTCAAAATCTCCGCGACGGACCTGTGCGGCCGCTTTACCGGCCGCGTCATCCGCGGCCTGAACGCGAAGGCCGCGACGCCGGAATGGATGAAGCGCCGCCTCGAGCGCAGCGGCCAACGTTCCGTGTCGGCCCTCGTCGACATCTCGAACTACGTGATGCTGGAAGTGGGCCGTCCGTCGCACGTGTTTGACCTGGACAAGATCCACGGCGGCATGGACGTGCGCTGGGGCCGCAAGGGCGAATCGCTGAAGCTCTTGAACGGCAACACGGTCGAGGTGGACGAGTGGGTCGGTGTCATCGCCGACGAGAAAGAACTCGAGTCGCTGGCCGGCATCATGGGCGGCGATGCGACGGCCGTCTCGCTCGACACGACGAACATCTACCTGGAAGCCGCGTTCTGGTGGCCGAACGCCATCCAGGGCCGCGCCCGCCGCTACAATTTCTCGACGGATGCCGCGCACCGCTTCGAGCGGGGCGTCGACTACGCGACGACGGTCGAGCACGTCGAGCGCCTCACGTCGCTGATCGTCGAGATCTGCGGCACCGCGGAAACGAAAGTCGGCCCGATCGACGACCAGGCCCCGAACCTGCCGCAACGTAAACCCGTCACCCTGCGCACGGCGCGCGCCGCGAAAGTCATCGGCGTGCCGGTGACCGACGAGATGGTGGCAGACATCTTCACGCGCCTGCACCTGCCGTTCGAACGCGAGGCCGGCCTGTTCCACGTGACGGCGCCGTCGTACCGCTTCGACATCGAGATCGAGGAAGACCTGATCGAGGAAGTGGCGCGCGTGTACGGCTTCGAGAACATCCCCACGTTGCCGCCCGTCGCGCCGTCCGCGATGCTGATCGAGCCGGAAGACACCCGTTCGCTGTTCGCCATCCGCCACCAGCTGGCCGACCTGGGCTACCAGGAAGTGGTGAACATGAGTTTCGTCGAGCAGCCGTGGGAAGCGGATTTCGCGAACAACGCCGATCCGATCCGCCTGCAGAACCCGATCGCCAGCCAGCTGAGCGTGATGCGCTCCACGCTGATCGGCAGCCTCGTCGCCAACGTGCGCTACAACCTGAACCGCAAGGCGGGCCGCGTGCGTGTGTTCGAAGTGGGCGCCGTGTTCCTGCGCAATCCGGAAGTCCAGGACGGTCCGCTGACCGTCGCCGGTTTCGACCAGCCCAAGCGCGTCGCCGCCATCGCCTACGGTCCGGCCGCGGACGAGCAGTGGGGCTTGCCGACCCGCGCCGTCGACTACTTCGACGTCAAGGGCGACCTGGAAGCGCTGTTCGCGCCCCGCGCCGTCCGGTTCAGCAAGACGGCGCACCCGGCGCTGCACCCGGGCCGCTCGGCATTGGTGCAAGTGGACGGCAAGGTCGTCGGCGTCATCGGCGAACTGCATCCGCGCTGGCTGCAGAAGTACGACCTGCCGCAGGCGCCCGTGCTGTTCGAGGTGGATGCGGACGCGCTGCGCGCGCGCGCGGTGCCCGCTTACACCGAGATTTCCAAGTTCCCGGGCGCCACGCGCGACCTCGCGCTGGTCGTCAAACAGGACGTGCCGGCCCAGGCGCTGATCGACGCTTTCCACGCGGAACTGGCGTCGAACCCGCTCGGCAAACTCGTGCAAGCCGTTGTTTTATTTGATGAATACCGCGGCAAAGGATTGGAACAAGATGAAAAAAGTCTTGCTTTCCGCTTTGGCTTGCAAGATACTCAATCGACGCTGCAGGACGACGCGGTCGAGGCCATCATGGCCGCGCTCGCATCCGCTGCACAACAAAAACACGGCGCAAAACTGCGCGGTTGATAACTAAAAGGCCACAAGGCCTCAAGGGGTATCGAGAAACCGTAGCGAGCGGCCGCAGTGGTGGTCGAGAAGCGCAGCCGTACTTGGGTACGGCGAGCATCGCAGACCGCCACTGCAACGCGCAGCAGGTTTATCGAGCCCCCACCACATCCAGAACTTGAAGGTGGCTTAAATTAACAATAATGACGTGGATTCCGCCGTGCTCCAGGAAGCGCTGGCCGCCGACTTGCATCGCGCGATGCAGGTGGCCCGGGTACGGAAGGAAGCGGAAAAGGAGTTGCCGACCCTGACCAAGGCGGAGCTGGCCGAACTGCTGTTCGAGCAGGTCGGCCTGAACAAGCGCGAAGCCAAGGACATGGTCGAGACGTTCTTCGACGAAATCCGCAATGCGCTCGAGCGCGGCGAGGCGGTCAAGCTGTCCGGCTTCGGCAACTTCCAGTTGCGCGACAAGCCCCAGCGCCCCGGCCGTAATCCGAAAACCGGGGAGGAAATCCCCATCACGGCGCGCCGCGTCGTGACGTTCCACGCCAGCCAGAAACTCAAGGGTATGGTCGAAGAGGCCAATCCGGGCAGCCCGCGCAGCCCCGGCAACCCTTCGCTGGCGCGGGCCGCTTGATAAAGCCGTAACGGCATGTGAGCAATGAACGACCGACCGAACAAGATGGAACCGACCGTGCTGCCGCCGATCCCGGCCAAGCGCTATTTCACGATTGGCGAAGTCAGCGAATTGTGCGGGGTCAAGCCGCATGTGCTCCGTTACTGGGAACAGGAATTTACCCAACTTAAACCGGTCAAACGCCGTGGAAACCGCCGCTATTACCAGCACCACGAAGTGCTGCTGATCCGGCGCATCCGCGAACTGCTGTACGAGCAGGGTTTCACCATCAGCGGTGCCCGCAACCGCCTGGATGGGCGGAGCCAGCACGACGCCGAAGCGTTGCCGGAACCTCCACCGCCGGCCGTGCCGACCATCGCCCCGGAGCTGCTGCGTGCCGAGCTGCACGCGATTCTCGCCCTGCTCAAGAACGGGTCGTCGGCAGCCTGACGGGCTCGCAAAACGCGTAGCCGTCAACGCAGCCAGCTCAGGCGTGCGCTCCTGTTGTTCTGCCCCCCGGAGGTGCTAAAATGTCACTTGCGGTTTGCTGACTCAAACGCATGACCTGACCGGAGGCGTGAGGTGTCAGCCTCGGCTCTTTCCTGTATCGGGAAAACTTAAGGGAAGACAATGATACGCGTTGCCATTTGTGACGATCACCAGATAGTTCGAGCAGGTTTCAAACAGATTTTCTCGTCGTCGGGCGAGTTCGAAGTCGTTGCCGAAGGCGCGACCGGACGTGAAGCCCTCGACATCGCACGCCGCGAGATCTGCGACGTGCTGCTGCTGGACATCGCCATGCCCGACCAGAGCGGCATCGATATCCTGCGCACGATCCGCCAGGGCCAGCCCAATCTGCCGGTCCTGATCCTGTCCGGCTATCCGGCCCAGCAGTATGCGCTGAATCTCTTCAAAATGGGTGCCAATGGCTACCTGAACAAGGAATGCGACGCGGACGAACTCAAGACGGCCGTCCGTACCGTGTACCAGGGCCGCCGCTACGTCAGCTCGCAGGTCGGCGAGTTGCTGGCCCAGAGTTTCGATCGCGATCCGAACACCGCGCTGCACACGGAATTGTCGGACCGCGAATTCCAGGTGTTCCTGCGCCTGGCGAAGGGGGCGACCGTGTCCGACATCGGCAATGCCCTGTCGCTGTCGATCAAAACGGTCTCGACTTACCGTACTCGCATCATGGAAAAGATGGGGCTGCAGTCGAACAGCGACCTGACGTATTACGCCATGAAAAACAACCTGCTCGACTGAGCGGGGCAGGTTCATCAGGCCGTCGCGCACCGTGCGCGGCTGCCCGATGAGCCTGCAACATATGTAGCAATTCTGTCATTTGCTATGTAGAATTGTTAATTGCGCGTCGTCACGCCGCCACATTTCCTCGTCCGCAAGCCGAATCGAACTCCATGGCAACTTTTCCCAGTCTATAATGACTCGGACAGGCCAAGCTGCGCGAAAGGAACGACCGAGGATGTATTTCACCACCGACCCCAAGTTCAGGCCGGTTCGCAGCCTTCCGTTGTACCAGACCCTGCTGTGTGTCGTGTGCGTCCTGATCCTGGTCCTCAACGGCGTGAGCCTGGTTCGCAACCTGGATGGGCTGAAGACTGCCAACGCGCGCCAGGCGCAGGCCGATCGGGTGACGGCCAAGCTGCAATACCTGAACCTGCTCGTGACCGATGCGGAAAGCGGTCTGCGCGGCTATTACCTGTCCGGCTCGGACACCTATCTCGGCCCGCTGCGCACGGCCGAGCGTGAGCTGAACGGGCAGTTCGACGCGCTCAAGACGCTGCTGGCCGACAATCCCTCGCAATTGAAGAACCTGGGCCAGCTGCAAAACCTCGTCATTCGCCGCATCAACCTGATGAACCAGGGCCTGGACGTGTATCGCCACGGCGGCCTCGCCGATATCGTCGCCATCTCGCAAGCCCAGGAAGACAAGACCCACATGGACGAGATCCGCCTGCAGGTCGTGATCATGACGGGCGAGCAGAACGAATTGCTGGCGGCGGGAAGCCGGGCGTTCTACGACCGCTACAAGCTGGCCGCGCTGCGCGGGCTCGGCATCAACATGGCGGCGCTCGTCGTGCTCGTGCTGTTCTATAACCTGATCCGGCGCGGCTTCCGCGCCCGCCTCGACGCCGAGCGCGCGCTGCAGCAGACCAATGACCACCTCGAATCGCTCGTGGCGGAGCGCACGGAACAGCTTTCCGTCCTGTCGCGTCACCTGATCCGCGTCTCGGAAGAAGAAAAGGCGAAACTGGCGCGCGAACTGCACGACGAGATGGGCGCGAACCTGACGGCCATCGGCATGCACCTGGCGACCGTCGGCGACCGCCTGAAGGCGACGCACCCCGAGCAGGCCGACACCCTGGCCCGTGCCCGGGTCGTGCTGATCGAAACCGTGGAACTGAAGCGCCGCATCGTCGAGGACTTGCGCCCGAGCCTGCTCGACAACCTGGGCCTGTCGGCGGCGCTGCAGAGCTATTGCTTCGATTTCGGCCGCACGACGGGCGTCGATTGCGAGGCCCTGATCGAAGGCGACGTCGACGGCGCCGGCCCCACGCAGGCGATCGCATTGTTCCGCATCGCGCAGGAATCGCTGAACAATGTCGCCAAGTATGCGCAGGCGCGCCACGTCGTCGTGCACCTCGCTCGCGAAGGCGAGGCGTTCACCCTGGAAGTCAGCGACGACGGCGTCGGCATTCCGCCGGACGCGATGCGCCGGCCGAAGTCGCATGGCTTGCTGGGGATGCGCGAACGTGCGCTGCTGCTGGGAGGGACGCTGCGGGTGGATCGCGGCGTGAACGGGATCGGAACCACTGTCCACGCCTGCGTTCCGGTGGTGGTGCCGGGGGCCGAGGCCGGTGGGCCCGCGTCGAGCGGTACCCTGGATATTGCGGCGCTGTCGGTGCGCGGGGCCGAGGCGTCCTCAGGCGATACCGGAGCGGAACAAGCCGACGTGGCGGTCCATCGATTACATCAACAATTGCGCGCTGCCCAGGCCGAATCGCCGGTGGCGGCGGGCCGGGATACCGCGACGCTCATGCGCGCGATACATCCGACAGCAAACGGTCGTACTCGCTTTTAGCGACCTTGTAGCACTCGCCCGCATAGTCTTCCAGGCCCTGGCGGTTCAGCACGGTGATATTGCCGCGGCGGTACTGGATCAGGCCTTCGTCCTGCAGCTTGCCGGCGGCGGCCGTGATGCTTTCGCGGCGCACGCCCAGCATGATCGAGATGAGTTCCTGGGTCACTTTCAGTTCATTGCTCGGCGAACGGTCCAGGCGGTCCAGCAGCCAGCGGCACAGCTTTTGCTCGATCGAGCTGTGGCGGCCGCCGACGGCGTTCTGGGCCATCTGGGCGAACAGCGCATTGGTGTAGCGCATCAGCAGCTGCGGCAGGGCGCCGCCCTTGTTGAAGGCGTCGCGCAGGTACTGGGTTTTCAGGCGGTAGCCGTAGCCGGCGCTCTGGACGACGGCGCTGCAGGTGGCGCGCTCGCCCATGAACAGCGACACGCCGACGGCGCCTTCATGGCCCACCACGGCGATTTCCGTCGTGGCGCCGTCTTCCATGACGTAGAGCAGGGAAACGATGGCGGTCGTCGGGAAGTAGACGTATTCCAGCTTGCTGCCGTATTCGAACAGTTCCTTGCCGAAGGGCAGTGGAACGAGTTCCAGGTGCTCGAACAGGGATTCCAGGTCTTGGCGCGGCAGGGCCGCGAGCAACTCGTTTTGTTGGGTGCCGCTGTAGCTGACGACCGGCCGGGCGGCCAGTTTGATTTCTTCACTGGTCGAGGGGATCTGATTCACCGATTGCGCTTTCTTCTGGGCGGCGCTACCGAGTTGGGCGTTATTCATATTGTCCTCGTTATCTCTGACATACATCACTGGGGCGTTTGCTTGGATGGGTTTCCTCATCGCGATGTGTGTACATTAATGCCATAGTCTCTTGCCGAACATAAGACTAGCTGTCGCCCCCATGTAGGCTCCATGCATGATGTTTTGTCAGTCCAGTCCTACTAGAGAGAAACTTTCGGTCGGGGCTATTTTTTGTCAATACGACAATGGCTTGGCGGCACTAAAACGTTTGAATGCCCAGCCGTATCGGCGCATTTCGCCACATCCATGCGCCCGACGAAGCCCCCGGGCTTGCCTTTCCTTAACGCCGACGCCCGAATGCTCCTACACCGCGCGCCTCCGGTGCGACGGGAATTGATTCACACAAGGTACGCTCAACCCGGTAAAATCGAGAGTTTTGCAAGCGCCCCAGGGCGAGACCATGTCCAACGAAACCGACGCAATCATCACCGACACCCAGAGTGCCGCCGACGCTCCCTCCGCGAGCAAGCCGGCCGCCACGATCGCGCGCGAAGTCGCGCGCCGCCGCACCTTCGGCATCATTTCCCACCCCGACGCCGGCAAGACGACGTTGACCGAAAAACTGCTGCTGTTCTCGGGCGCGATCCAGCTGGCCGGCACCGTCAAGGGCCGCAAGAGCGGCCGCCATGCGACGTCGGACTGGATGGACATCGAAAAGCAGCGCGGCATTTCGGTGGCGTCGTCAGTGATGCAGTTCGAGTTCCGCGACCACGTCATCAACCTGCTCGACACCCCGGGCCACCAGGACTTTTCGGAAGACACCTACCGCGTGCTGACGGCCGTCGACTCGGCGCTGATGGTGATCGACGCGGCCAAGGGCGTGGAAGAGCAGACCATCAAGCTGCTCGACGTCTGCCGCATGCGCGACACGCCGATCGTCACCTTCATGAACAAGCTCGACCGCGAAACCCGCGACCCGCTCGAGCTGCTCGACGAAGTGGAATCCGTGCTCAAGATCGAGTGCGCGCCGGTGACCTGGCCGATCGGCATGGGCAAGAACTTCCGCGGCGTGTACCACCTGCTGAACGACGAAGTCATGCTGTTCAAGGCCGGCGAAGAGAAGGCCGACGGCGCCTACGAGATCATCAAGGGCATAGCCAATCCCCGCCTGACCGAGATGTTCCCGCTCGAGATGGAACAGCTCAAGATGGAAGTGGAGCTGGTGCATGGCGCGTCGCATCCGTTCGACCTGGAACGCTTCCTGTCGGGCGTGCAGACGCCCGTGTTCTTCGGTTCCGCCATCAACAACTTCGGCGTGCGCGAGATCCTGTCGGCGCTGATCGACTGGGCCCCGGCCCCGCGCGCGCGCGACGCCACGGTGCGCGCCGTGCATCCGGACGAGCAGCCGTTCTCCGGCTTCGTCTTCAAGATCCAGGCCAATATGGACCCGGCGCACCGCGATCGCATCGCGTTCCTGCGCGTGTGCTCGGGCCGGTTCGAGAAGGGCATGAAGGTCAAGCACCTGCGCCTCGGCCGCGACGTGAAGCTGTCGTCCGTCGTGACGTTCATGGCGTCCAGCCGCGAGCAGGTCGAGGAGGCCTACGCGGGCGACATCATCGGCCTGCCGAACCACGGCAACATGCAGATCGGCGACAGCTTCTCGGAAGGCGAGATGCTGACGTTCACGGGCATCCCGTACTTCGCGCCGGAACTGTTCCGCACGGTGCGCATCCGCAATCCGCTCAAGACCAAGCAGTTGCACAAAGGCTTGCAGCAACTGGGCGAGGAGGGCGCCGTGCAGGTGTTCAAGCCGGTGATGGGCAGCGACCTGATTCTCGGCGCCGTGGGCGTGCTGCAGTTCGAGGTCGTGGCGAGCCGCCTGCTCAACGAATACGGCGTCGACGCCGTGTTCGAGAGCGCGAGCATCAGCAGCGCGCGCTGGGTGTCCAGCGACGACAAGAAGTCCCTGTCCGACTTCGAGACGCAGCTGGCGCACAACGTCGCCTACGATGCGGCCGGCAACATGGCGTATCTCGCGACGTCGGGCGTCAACCTGCGGCTCACGCAGGAGCGCTGGCCCAAGCTGCAGTTCCATGCGACGCGCGAGCACGCGGCCAAGCTCGATTAACGCCGCGGCATGCGTGGTGGGCACGTTTCATTTGAGGCCCCCGGCCTCAAATGCCCACCAGCCGCACGCGTTCACACCTGCGGCTTGACGACCAGCGCCTCCGCGATACTCCCCACGTAGCACACGACGAACACGATCTCCGCCAGGGTCACGCTGACCGGCGTCGGCGCGCTTGCCAGCTGCGCCTCGATCGCCGCCGGATCCGCCGCCACCTTCCCGCTCAGCAGCTGGTCCGCCATCGTATTCGCTTCGCCCAGCGCGAAATTGAAGTACAGGATCCCCGCCGCGACGGCCGGCGCCAGGAACAGCAGGGCGCGCATGCGCCGCCCCAGGTAGTACTGGCCCACGCCGGGAAACACCAGGGCCGACAGCAATGCACCCACGCTTTTACGTCTCATCCAATCTCCCTACACGGTTGCAGGCTTGACCCATCACAAGGGACAGCCTCTCGGACGGCGTACATTCACTTAATGCACGCCGGAAATATGGCTCAGCCAGGAGGAGACCATGACACCCGCATTCCCCCGCGATTCGCAGCACCGGAGCCTGCGCTAGCATGCTGGCCCGTCTGCGCATCGGCCCCAAGCTGTTGCTGGCGCCCGGCGTCGTGCTGGTGCTGTTCGTGCTCCTCTCCTGCGGTGCCTATTACGCGATGGTACGCCAGAACGACTCGCTCGACAGCATCGTGCAGCGCCGCACGGCGAATATGCGGGCCGCCGCCGAGCTGTCCGCGTCGGCCCGCAGCGCGCATGCCGAGGCGTACCAGGTGCTGACCTGGATCAGCGGCAGCTTTCCCCGGTTCCGCGTCGATCCGCTCGCGCTCGACCTGCAGGCCCAGCAGGCCGCCGTCGACCTCGGGCTCACCCAGCTGGCACGCCGGACGGCCGACAATCCCGACGAGCAGCGCGACGTCGAACAGGCGCGCGCCGCGTGGGCGCAATACGTGCCCGTCGTGGGGGATGTCATCGAAATGGCCCGTATCGACCCGTCGATCGGCGCCAACGCGATGGTCAAGGCGGAGCGCGCGTTCGCCGTCGTCGCCGGGCGCCTGACGGCACTGGCGCGGCGCGAGCAGGCGCTGTCCGAGCAGGCGTCCAGCGACGCGGCCGACGATTTCCGCCTGATCGCGATCCTGATGCCGGTGGCGATCGCGTTGGCGGTCGCCGCGTCGCTGGCCATCACGATGGCGGTGCGGCGCGCGCTGCTGGCCGATATCGGCGCGATCGGCGCGGCCGCCACCGGCCTGGCCAGCGGCGACCTGACGATCCGCGCGCGCGCCTACGGCGACGATGAGATCGCCCAGACGGCGCGGCTGCTCGACGCCGGCATCCGCGGCCTGAACGGGCAGTTGCGCACCGTGCTGGACTCGGCCCGTTCGATCGGCGCGGCGTCGCGCGAGATCGCGCTGGGCCGGGCCGGCATGCCGCCGCGCGCGCACGTGCGCGAGGCGCTGGAGCGCACGACGGCGTCGATGCAGGCGCTGGCGGCGGCCCTCGGCGACAGCGCCGCCGGCGCGCGCGCGGCCGACGCGCTGGCCGCACGCGCCGGGGCTGTCGCGGAAGAGGGCAGCGGGATGGTGCACCGCGTGGCGGCAACCCTGGAGCAGGTGCGGCGCGCGGCCGTGCGCATGGAACGCATCGGCGCTGCGCTGGAAGGCACGCTGGCGCGGGCCGGCAGCGTCGCGCCGGATGCGGAGGGCGGTGCGCGCGAAGCGCGCGCGCTGGCCCGGCGCGCCTACCGCGCCGCGCGCGAGGCGCGCACGCTCGCGCGCGAAACGGTGGCGGTCATCGACGGCAGCGGCGCGAGCGTCGTCCACGCCGGCGCCACCATGGCCGGCCTGGCGGGTGCGGTGGAAGACATGGCCCGGCTCGTCGACGGCATCGGCAGCGCGAGCGGCGCGCGCGCGCGCGACCTGGCCGGCGCCGCCCAGGCGATCGTGCGCATGGACGAGCTCACGCAGCAGGGCTCGCGCATGGTGGAAGAGGCGGCGCTGGCCGCGCGCTCGCTGCAGCAGCAGGCGCTGGGACTCGCGCGCACGGTGGCGGCGTTCCGCCTCGACGAAGCCGTGCAGGTCACGCCAAACGACGCGGCCCCGCCGGGGACGCATGCGCTGCGTCCCGGCAGGGCCGGCAGGCCTTATCTCCGGCTGGCCAGCAGCCGGGGCAAGGGTGGGTCGAGGAGCAACTAAGGACCCTCGGGAAACCGTAGAACGTAGGGTGGGCGGCCCTCCGCCCACGCGGAACGCCGGGCGGCACGCAAACGTCGCGTTTTACTCGTAGTCTTCGATCGGCGCGCAGCCGCAGAACAGGTTACGGTCGCCGTACGCATTGTCCGCGCGGCCGACCGGCGGCCAGTACTTCTTCTTGCGCAGCGACGGCACCGGGAAGGCGGCCACTTCGCGCGAATAGGTGTGCTGCCAGTCGTCCGCCGTGACGACTTCCGCCGTGTGCGGCGCGCCCTTGAGCGGGTTGTCCATGCGGTCGTACTCGCCGCGCTCCACCTTCACGATCTCGGCGTGGATGCAGATCATCGCCTCGATGAAGCGGTCCAGCTCCGCCTTCGATTCCGACTCGGTCGGCTCGATCATCAGGGTGCCCGGCACCGGGAAGCTCATCGTCGGGGCGTGGAAGCCGAAGTCCATCAGGCGCTTCGCCACGTCCTCGTTGCTGATGCCGGTGGCGTCCTGCAGCGGGCGCAGGTCGATGATGCACTCGTGCGCGACGAGACCGTCGTGGCCCGTGTACAGCACCGGGTAGTGCGGCGCCAGGCGGCGCGCGATGTAGTTCGCGTTCAAGATCGCGGTTTCCGTCGCGGCGGTGAGACCTTCCGCGCCCATCATCGCGATGTACATCCACGAGATCGGCAGGATCGACGCCGAGCCGTACGCGGCCGAGCTGACGGCGCCGATGCCGGCTTCGTTACGCTGGTAGCCGGTCGATGCCTGGTTCGGCAGGAACGGCACGAGGTGCGCCGCGACCGCGACCGGACCCACGCCCGGACCGCCGCCGCCGTGCGGGATGCAGAAGGTCTTGTGCAGGTTCAGGTGGCTGACGTCGCCGCCGAACAGGCCCGGACCCGCGACGCCGACCAGCGCGTTCATGTTGGCGCCGTCGACGTAGACCTGGCCGCCGTGCGCATGCACGATCTCGCACAGTTCCTTGATGCCTTCCTCGAACACGCCGTGCGTGGACGGGTAGGTGACCATCACGCACGCCAGGTTGGCGCTGTGTTCCTCGGCCTTCTTCTTCAGGTCCACGAGGTCGACGTTGCCGTTGGCGTCGCACGCGGTCACGACGACCTTCATGCCGACCATGTTGGCGGACGCCGGGTTCGTGCCGTGCGCGGACGACGGGATCAGGCAGATGTTGCGGTGGCCTTCGCCGCGCGATTCATGGTACTTCTTGATGATCAAGAGGCCCGCGTACTCGCCTTGCGAACCGGCGTTCGGCTGCAACGACACGCCCGCATAACCCGTCACGGCGCACAGCATGGCTTCCAGCTGGGCGATCATCTCCGTGTAGCCGACCGTCTGGTCGCTCGGCGCGAACGGGTGGATGTCCGAGAATTCCGGCCACGTGACCGGGATCATCTCGGACGTCGCGTTCAGCTTCATCGTGCACGAGCCCAGCGGGATCATCGTGCGGTCGAGCGCCAGGTCCTTGTCGGCCAGTGCGCGCAGGTAGCGCAGCATCTCGTGCTCGGCGTGGTAGCGGTTGAACGTCGGGTGCGTCAGGTAGGCGCTCGTGCGGGCCAGACCGGCCGGCCAGGCGTCCTGCGCGTCCTTGTCGAGCGTGTCGAAGTCGATGGCGTCCGCCGCGCCGCCGAAGATCTTCACGAGCAGCGCGATGTCGCCGCGGCCGATCGTCTCGTCCAGCGAGATGCCCACGTGGCGCGCGTCGATGCGGCGCAGGTTCACGCCGTTGTCGTTGGCCGCGCGGTGGATGTCGTCGGCATTGTCGGCGATGACGGTCAAGGTGTCGAAATACGTGTCGTTCGCGAGCTGGAAGCCCAGGCCCTGCAGCGCGGCGGCCAGGATGCCGGTGTAGCGGTGCACGCGGCGGGCGATCTGGGCGAGGCCTTGCGGGCCGTGGTAGACGGCGTACATCGAGGCCATCACGGCCAGCAGCACCTGCGCCGTGCAGATGTTCGACGTGGCCTTCTCGCGGCGGATGTGCTGTTCGCGCGTCTGCAGCGCGAGGCGGTAGGCCGGGTTGCCCTGGGCGTCGATGGTGACGCCCGCCAGGCGGCCCGCCATGCTGCGCTTGTACTCGTCGCGCGTGGCCAGGTAGCCCGCGTGCGGGCCGCCGAAGCCCAGCGGCACCCCGAAGCGCTGGCTGTTGCCGACGACGACGTCGGCACCCCATTCGCCCGGCGGGGTGAGCACGGTCAGCGCCAGCAGGTCGGCCGCGACGACGACCATGCTGCCTCCCGCATGCAGTTTTTCCACGGCCGCGCGGTAGTCGCGCACGTCGCCGTTCACGCCCGGGTATTGCAGCAGCACGCCGAAGCAGGTTTCCGCAAGATTTTCAATGTCGGCGGCGGCGACGGTGCGCACTTCGACGCCGATCGGCTTGGCGCGGGTCTGCACGACTTCCAGCGTCTGCGGCAGCACGTCGTCGGCGACGTAGAACACTTTCGACGACGATTTGCCGACGCGCTGGATCAGGGTCATCGCTTCGGCGGCGGCCGTGCCTTCGTCCAGCATCGACGCGTTGGCGATGCCCATGCCGGTGAGGTCCGTGATGACTTGCTGGAAGTTCAGGATGGCTTCCAGGCGGCCCTGCGAGATCTCCGGCTGGTACGGCGTGTATGCCGTGTACCAGGCCGGGTTTTCGAAGATGTTGCGCAGGATGACGGGCGGCGTGTGCGTGCCGTAATAGCCCTGGCCGATCAGCGACTTCATGACCTTGTTCTGCGCCGCGATGCCTTTCAGCTTCGCGAGCGCGGCCTGCTCGGGCAGCGGCTCGAAGAACTGGCCCAGGTCCAGCTCGTCCTTGCGGCGGATGTTGGCGGGAACGACGGCGTCGATCAGCTCGGCGCGCGACGCGTAGCCGAGGACGGATAGCATGGCCGCCTGTTCGGATGCGGACGGGCCGATGTGGCGCGGGATGAAGCCATCGCGTGCTTCGAGTTGGGTCAGGCTGGTGCGGGTCATGATGGGCACAGAAAAAGTGGGTAAGGCGTGAGCTGCGGGCTGCGGGCGGCAGGAAAACGACAGGCGCGCCGCGCGGGCGCGCCTGCGCACGACGATCAGCCCTCGGTCGTCTTGCCGTAGGCAGTCGCGTCGAGCAGGTTGTTGTAGGCGGACGGATCGGACGGCTGCAGCTTGAACAGCCAGGCCGCGTAGGCGTCCGCGTTGATCGAATCCGGCGCGTCGGCCGTCGCCTGGTTCACGGCGGTGATGGTGCCCGACACGGGCGCGTAGATGTCGCTGGCGGCCTTGACGGATTCCACGACGGCGGCGTCGTCGCCGGCCGTGAAGGTCTTGCCGACCTGCGGCAGTTCGACGAACACGATGTCGCCCAGGGCGTCCTGCGCATATTCGGTGATGCCCACGGTCAGGGTGCCGTCGGCCTCCTGGCGGACCCACTCGTGGGACTCGGTGTACTTCAGGTCGGCTGGGATGTTCATGTGCGTAACTCCGTAGTGATGGATGGTGCGGTAAGTATAGTGTTGTTCGATCAGGAAGCCAGGATCTTGCCGTTACGCACGAACGGCAGCTTGACGACGGATGCCGCCAGTTTCTTGTCGCGGATTTCCACGTGGACCGTGTCGCCGACGGCGACGTCCAGCGGCACGCGCGCCAGCGCGATCGCCTGCTGCATCGACGGGCTGAACGTGCCGCTCGTGATCTCGCCGGCATTGCCGGAAGACGCGACGACCTTCTGGTGGGCGCGCAGGATGCCGCCTTTTTCGCGCAGGATCAGGCCGACGAAATTCTGCGTCTGGCCGTGCTGCTGCAGGGCGGCCTTGCCGATGAAATCGCGTTCCGAGACGAGGTCGACGGTCCAGGCGAGGCCGGCGTCCAGCGGCGATACATTGTCGTCCATGTCCTGGCCGTACAGGTTCATGCCCGCTTCCAGGCGCAGCGTGTCGCGCGCGCCGAGGCCGGCCGGTTTCACGCCGGCGGCGGCGAGGGCGTTCCACAGCGCCTCGACCTGGCCGGCCGGCACGCCGATCTCGAAGCCGTCCTCGCCCGTGTAGCCGGTGCGCGCGACCATCAGTTCGCCGAACGGGGTGTCGTGCACGATCGCGGCGTTGAACGGCTTCAGGCCTTCCGACGTGGCTTGCGTCTGCGGCACGACCTGCCACACTTTCGCGCGGGCGTTCGGGCCCTGCACGGCGACGAGCGCGATGCCGTCGGCGGAGAGGTCGGCACGGCGCGGGGTGATCGACAGGCCGCTGCCCGTCGCGTCGTTCTGCTGGCGGATCCAGGCGATGTCCTTCTCGGCCGTGCCCGCATTGACGACGAGGCGGAACCAGTCTTCGGAGAAGTAGTAGACGATCAGGTCGTCGATGACGCCGCCCTGCGGATTGAGCATGCACGAGTACAGCGCCTTGCCCGGCGCCTGCAGCTTGTCGACGTTGTTGGCGAGCAGGCCACGGAGGAAACCGCGCGCGTTCGCGCCCTTGAGGTCGACGACGCACATGTGCGACACGTCGAACATGCCGGCGTCGGCGCGCACGGCATTGTGTTCTTCGATCTGGGAGCCGTAGTTCACCGGCATGTCCCAGCCGCCGAAGTCGACCATCTTGGCCCCGAGGGCACGGTGTACGGAATTGAGCGGGGTCGCTTTGAGCGTCATGGATGGTTCCTCGGCAGAAAATGGGGTCGTGCACGCGGGTGGCCGCATGCTCTCGCACCCCTCTGTCCTCGGTACCTGAGAGATAGCGGGCGCATGTCATTCGCGCTCCGCCTGCCCCTTCGGTGGGCCAAATGGCCGCTCTCCAGAGTTGGTCCGCCGCGCTTCTCGCGCGGCAGCCCTCGACCGGTCCGGTTGCCTGAGAGTTTTTGGGTAATGCCCCTTCGGCGGCAGCCTGCGCTGCGCTCTCCCGGTCAAGACTGCGAAGTCTATGTCAGTGGTGACGGGAAGTCAATCCGGGCACCGGTGCCGGCGGCGCGGCAGAGGGCGCACACTATTGCAGTGCGGCTACATGGGCCTGCGGACGGGTTTTGTTACACTTGCCTCACGACCCTTGCGACAGAAGAGATCCCACTATGAGCGAAGATCAAGCAAAACAGAAGGAAGGGTACTTCACCCTGTCCGGCGACGTGAACAGCGACATGGTGCATCGCGTCTTCGAGGCGGTGGCGGGCATGAACGACGACGGCATCGAAACGGCCCACATCCTCGTTCAGTCGAACGGCGGCTATGTGAGCGACGGCCTGTGCCTGTACAACTTCCTGGCCAACGCGCCCGTCAACTGCATCACGTACAACGGCGGCGCCGTCGCGTCGATCGCTGTGATCCTGTTTCTGGCGGGCAAGCAGCGCTATGCGAGTGAGACGGCTCGCTTCATGATCCACAAATCGCATGCGACCGCCTCGCCGGGTTCGCGTCCGGATGCGCTGAACATCATCGTCGAAGGCTTGCGCGCCGACGACGCGCGCACGGAGTCGATCCTGCGCAAGCACGTCGAGCTGACCCCGGAGCAGTGGGGCATCCACCAGTACGGCGACCTGCACCTGAACGCGCGCGACGCCAAGGCGGCGGGCCTCATCCACGACATCGTCGACTTCGCGCCGCCCAAGGGCGCCTACCTGCGCAATATCTGACGCACCGCATAAACAGACAGAGCCTGCGGCGGTCGTCCCGCCCCAGGCTCTTTCCGTACTTCCTGTGTCGCTACCGTTCGCGGCGATGCCCGGAAATCGGCGCCGCCCGGCGTGCGCCGCGATCAGCGCTTGTTGTCGTTCTTGTGGCTCTGACGGCCAGCCTCGGCGTGCTGCTCCGGGGTGCCGCCGCGCATGCCGCTCGAGCCGCCCGAACGCGAGCCGGAGCCGGAGCCCGACTGCTTGTTGCCGTCGTTCTTGTGGCTTTGCTGGCCGGCCTTGACGTGTTGCTCGTGGGTGCCGCCCTGGTTGCCCGAGCGCGAAGAGTTTTTGTTCGAAGCCATGATCATTCCTTTCAATAATGGAGATGTCTTGCTTACCGTAAATCACTACCAAGCAGTGATGTTCGGTAGCGATTTCGGTGTTGCAATGATGCGAGCCCGGCAATTGAACGGGTATCGGATCACCTCTTGAGCTGTTGTAGGACAAGACGCATTTCGAAAGCAATAATGTTCTACTCCTCGATGGGAATCGCATATTCTTATTCGCCGGCAACCGAATTTTGCGGCGCAACATAGCGTTTTACGCCGTCAGGATCGCCCTTCAATAGCATAAGCATTTTTCCTGCCGCCGACCCGGCGGCGCCGCGTCAATACGGGAAATGGCGGCGGGTCATCGATTTCCATTGCCACTTGGAAATTATGTGCCACAATAGAGTGATACCCGTTTTCCACGACCACCATGTCCTCCAGCCACGTCCAGTCGCCGGCAATGCCCAAGGCCGCGTCGCCGCAGCAGGCGACGCTGGATGCGCTCGCCGGCATCGCGGCCGGCTACGTCAAGGAACACTTGAGCGCGATGACGGCCCGCATGGCCGCGGCGCTGGGCGACGTGGGCCAGCAGCAGGGCGACCCGAAGGACGTCTACCGGCGCGTCAAATCCGCCCGGCAGCTCAAGGACAACGCCTACGCTTTCTTCCACCTGGCGTCCGGCGCGATCGAGCTGGCGCTGCGGCGCGAACTCGACCGCTTGCTTCCGCAAGCCGCGGCCAAGCGCCCGCCCGCGGCCGCGCTGAGCCTCGTCCCGCTCGAAGAAATGGACAACCGGCTCGCACTGGGTGCACTGGCCCGGCCGTTCGACATCGCCCATGCCGACGCCCTCGCCACCTTGTCCGTGCGCCTCGGCATGCTGTGCGGACGCGGCGTGCTGCGCGCCGACAGCAACCCGTTCCGCCCCGAAGTCTTCCTCGGCGCCCTCGAAGAGACGTGGCGCGAGTTCGAGCCGGAAGCCGAGTCCCACGGCCTCATCCTGACCTTGCTGCGCCCGGACATCGTGTTCGACTTCGCGCCCCTGTTCGACGCGCTCGCCGCCGCCTTGCGCAAGGGCGGCCAGCCGGGTTCCGTCGACGCCTACCGCATCCAGAAGACGGACGACGCGGCCGCCGCGAAAGCGGCCCGTGCGGGCCAGCGCGCGGCCCTCGCCGACCAATTGCGCAAGTTGTTCGGCGACGACGGCGGCGACGATGGCGTGCCCCTGATCCCGGATCTGCCCGGCCTGCCGTCCGGCAACGGCGGCTGGCGGCCCAGTGGGGCGGCCGGGTTTGCCGGGGCGCCGGCGGCGTCCGGTCCGGCCGCCACGGCGCCCGGCGCCCAGCCGGCACCGGGATTCGCCGCGCCGGCCGGCACGCACGCACAGCCGGGCGCCGCACTCGATCCCGCCCAGGCCGGCTGGGCCGCCGCCGTGCGCGGCGCGCTGGCGCAGGCCCAGGGCGCGGCGCCGCTGCTGGACTTGCTGACGCGCATCGAGCCGACCCTGATGCAGGCGTCGCAGGCATCACAGGCGGCGCCGGAAGACGCGCCCGGCGGGCAGGCGCAGAACGTGTTCTACCTGCCGCGTCTCAAGCAGAGCTTGCCGCAGGGCAGCCTGCCGCGCGGCGACGAGCGCACGCTGGACTTGCTGTCGCGCGTGTTCGAAACCGTGCTGCTGGACGACAGCATCCCGCCGCGCACGCGCGAACTGCTGCAGTTGCTGCAAGTGCCCGTGCTCAAGGCGGCGCTGCTCGACAAGAATTTCTTCTACGAGGAAGCGCACCCGGCGCGCCGTCTCGTCGACCTGATGTCGCGCGTCGGCTGGGAGCAGCGCCAGAACGCCAACGACCCGCTGTTCCAGGCCATGCAGCGCAGCGTCGCGCGCGCGGGCGAGGCCAAGCCGGATGCGTTCGCCAGCGCCGTCGCCGAGCTGGAAGCCAGCATCGCGGCCGACGAGTCCGCGCAGGAAGCGGCGCTGGCCGCCCCCGTCGCCAGCGCCATCAAGCAGGAACAGCACGAGGTGGCCGCACGCCAGGCGCGCGACGCCGTGGCGCTGCGCGTGCGCGCCGGCGACGTCGTCGACGTCGTCAGCGGCTTCCTGGAGCAGCGCTGGACGACGGTGCTGACCTTCGCCCACACGATCGAGGATGCGCGCCCGGGCGCCGTCGGCAACGCCACCCGGGTCATGGACGACCTGATCTGGAGCGTCAAGCCCAAGGCCACGCAGGAGCAGCGCAAGGCCTTGATCGCGCGGCTGCCGCGGCTGCTCGCGACGCTGAACAAATGGCTGGACGCGATCAAGTGGCAGGATGCGGAACGCCTGCAATTCTTCGCGCGCCTGGCGGAATACCACGCGGCGATCGTGCGTGCGCCCATCGAGCTGTCGCCCGAGCGCCAGCTGGAGCTGGCCACGCTGGCGGCCCAGCAGGACGCGCTGCGCCGCGTCGAGCTGGAAAATGCGGCGGCCGAACAGGCGGCGGCGCGGGCGGCCGAGGTGTCCGCCGTCGACGGGCTGGAGCGGGGCATGTGGCTGGAATTCCGCTCGGGCGAGAGCGTGCGCAAGGTCAAGCTGGCGTGGGTGAGCCCGCTGCGCACGCTGTTCATTTTCTCCGGCGCCGGCCGGCGCGAGGCGTTCTCGCTGGCGGCCGACAAGCTGGCCGTGGCCCTGAACGACGGCGGCGCGCGGGTGCTGGCCATCGACGGCGTCGTGGGGCAGGTGCTGTCGGACGCGATGGCGCAGGGGGCCGTCAACGATTCCACGATGGCCGCCGCGATGTAGGGTGGGCGGCCCTCCGCCCACCATGCGTCGACGTGACGCATGCATTTGGTGGGCACCGGGTGTTGGTATCAAGCGGGTTCGCGGGGTATAGTCGAGCCGTCGCAACCCACCCACATTCCCTCGCATCATGCTCTGGTGGTCCCATCTCTCGGCGCTGGGCGGACTCAACGTCACGGCGCTGCTCGCCGTCGGCGTGACGGCCTGGCTCGCGGGCGGCCGCTGCTGGCGGCTCGCGCTCGTCTGGTGCCTCGTGTTCGGCGGCGCCATGCTCGTGGCGGCCGCGAGCCAGATGGCGTTCATCGGCTGGGGCGTCGGCATCCGCACGCTGTCGTTCACCGGCTTTTCCGGCCACGCGGCCCGCGCAGCCGCCGTGTTTCCGGTCGCCCTGTTCCTGCTGGTCGAGCGCCAGCCGCGGGGTGTGCGCATGGCGGCCGTCGCGGCGGGCAGCCTGCTGGCGGTCGCGGTCGCCCTGGCCCGCATCCAGATCGGCGCCCATTCCCCCAGCGAAGCCGTGTCCGGCTGCCTGCTCGGGCTGGGCGCGGCCGCGCTGTTCCTCGCGCGCGCCCGGGCCGCGCGGGACTGTTCGCCGCGGCCGTTGCTGCTGGGCTTGCTTGCCGCGACGATCCTGCTGCCGCGCGCCGATCCCGTGTATGCCCACCAGTGGCTGACGGCCGCCGCGCTGACGCTGTCCGGGCGCGACCGCGTGTACTTGCGCAACGACTGGCAGCCCGCGCAGGGGCCGTACGTACCGCCTTGCGAGCCGTCCCGTGTGCGCTTTGCCGTCCTGTGCACCTGATGCCGCGCACGCGGGCCAAATCTTGGCCGAAAAGCAAGGCACAGATGGTATGATGCAGCCTTTATCGTCTTCCCCTGGTCCGTAAGCGAACGTGCGTCTATCCTCCATCAAATTGTCGGGATTTAAGTCTTTCGTCGATCCCACCAATTTCCAGGTGCCGGGGCAACTGGTCGGCGTGGTCGGCCCGAACGGATGCGGCAAATCGAACATCATCGATGCCGTACGGTGGGTGCTGGGCGAATCGAAAGCGTCCGAGCTGCGCGGCGAGTCGATGCAGGACGTGATCTTCAACGGCTCCACCAACCGCAAGCCGGCCGGCCGGGCGTCCGTCGAACTAGTGTTCGACAACAGCGCCGGCAAGGCGGCCGGGCAGTGGAGCCAGTACGCCGAGATCGCCGTCAAGCGCACGCTCACCCGCGACGGCACGTCGACCTATTTCATCAACGGCCAGCCGGTGCGCCGGCGCGACATCCAGGACATCTTCCTCGGCACGGGCCTGGGGCCGCGCGCCTACGCCATCATCGGCCAGGGCATGATCTCGCGCATCATCGAATCGCGTCCGGAAGAGCTGCGCGTGTTCCTCGAGGAAGCGGCGGGCGTCTCCAAGTACAAGGAACGCCGCCGCGAGACGGAAAACCGGCTGTCGGACACGCGCGAAAACCTGCTGCGCGTCGAGGACATCCTGCGCGAATTGAACGCCAACCTGGAAAAGCTGGAAGCGCAGGCTGCCGTCGCCAACCGCTTCCACCAGCTGCAGGCGGACCAGGAAGAAAAGCAGAAGCTGCTGTGGCTCCTGCGCCGCAACGAGGCCAAGGCCGAGCAGGCGCGCTGGTTCCTCGAGATGGAGCAGGCGCAGACCGCGCTCGAGTCGCAGAACGCGCAGATGCGCAGCCTGGAGCTCGACCTGGAGCGCATGCGCCAGGCCCACTACGAAACGGGCGACCGCCTGCACGCGGCCCAGGGCGCGCTGTACCAGACCAATTCCGAGATCGGCAGCCTGGAGGCGCAGATCAAGTTCGTCGTCGAGTCGCGCACGCGGCTGCAGAACCAGATCGGTACCTTGACCGCCCAGCGCGAGCAATGGCTGAACCAGGCGAACGAGACGCAGGAACAGATCGAGGAAGCGGAATTCCAGCTGGAGGAACTGGCCGCGCGCGTGGAAGGCGCGCAGATCGCGGCGGAGGCGCACAACGAACGCCTGCCGGACCTGGAAGCGGCGTGGCGCGAGGCGCAGAACAAGTCGACCGAATCGCGCGCGCGCATCATGCAGATCCAGCAGCGCATCGAGCTGTCGTCCGCGCACCAGCGCAACGCGTCGAACATCCTCGCGAATCTCGCCACGCGGCGCGAGCGCCTGCAGCAGGAGCGCGGCGGACTCGACTTGCCGGACGCCGGTCACCTGGACAACCTGCGCCTGCAGCTCGAGGAAAAGCAGCTGGCGCTGGAAGAACAGAACCTGATGCTGGAAGAGGCGGCGAGCCGCCAGGAAGCCGTCGAGCACGAGCGGCGCGACGCGCATGCCCAGGTCCAGCAGGAGGCCGCGTCGAACGCCAAGCTGGAAGCGCGCTTGAGCGCGCTGCGCCAGCTGCAGGAACGCGTGCAGACGCAGGGCAAGGTCCAGCCCTGGCTGCAGAAGCACGAACTCGATACGCTGCCGCGCCTGTGGCAGAAGCTCGACATCGAGGCGGGCTGGGAGACGGCGCTGGAATCCGTGCTGCGCGAGCGCACCGGCGCGCTGGAGGTGTCGAACCTCGATTGGGCGCGCGGCTTCTTCGGCGATGCGCCGCCGGCCCGGCTCGCGCTGTACTCGCCGGCGCCGGGCAGCGCCGGCGCGCCGGATCATCACGGCCTGAAACCGTTCGCGAGCCTGCTCAAACTGAACGACCCGGGCCTGCGCGGCCTGCTGGACGACTGGCTGTTCGGCGTCTACGCGGCCGACGATCCGGGCACGGCGCTCGCCCAGCGTTCGAAACTGCCGCAGGGCGGCTGCTTCGTCACGCCGCAGGGGCACATCGTCGCCAGCAGCAGCGTGCGCTTCTACGCGGCCGACGCGGAGCAGGACGGCGTGCTCGCGCGCCAGCACGAGATCGACAATACGGCCAAGCAGCTGCGTGCGCAGGCGCTGCTGCTGGACGAGGCCCGCACCCGCGCCACGCGCGCGGACGGCGCGGTCGCCGACCTGCAGCGCCGCCTGCAGGATGGCCGGCAAAAGGTCGCGACCTTGCAGCGTGAAGTGCATGCGCTGCAGATCGACGTCGTCAAGCAGGCCGAAGTCGAGGCCCGTTTCAGCCAGCGCAGCGGCCAGATCGCGGCGGACCTCGACGAGATCGCCGCGCAGGAAGCGGAGCAGCGCCAGGCCAAGGCGGAAGCGGAAGCGCAGTTCGAGGAGCTGGACATGGAACTGGCGGAGCTGCAGGGCGCGCACGAGGATGGCCAGGTCGAGTTCCAGGAACAGGAGCGCGTGCTGGCCGAGGCGCGCCAGCGCCTGCGCGACCTCGAGCGCGCGGCGCAGGAAGCCGTGTTCGCGGAAAAGACGCAGCGCACGCGCATCGAGGAATTGCGCCGCACGATCGCGACCGCCCACCAGCAGGCGGCCCAGGTCCTGGAGAGCATCGCGGCCGGCAAGCTGGAACTGGAAGCGCTGGAATCCGGCGCCGCGGCCGAGGGCCTGCAAGCCTTGCTGGCCCGCCGCACCGAGCAGGAAAAGGCCCTGGCCGACGCCCGCCACGAACTGGACCAGCTCACCCAGCAACTGCGCGCGGCCGAGGAAGCGCGCATGCAGGCGGAGCGGGGCCTGCAGCCGCAGCGCGAGCGCATCACCGAGATGCAGCTGAAGGAACAGGCCGCGCGCCTGAACCAGGAACAGTTCGCGGAAGCGCTGTCCGCCACGGGCGCCGACGAGGCCGTGCTGGCGGACAAGCTGGACCCGGACATGAAACCGTCCTACCTGCAGGGCGAGGTGACGCGCCTGACGAACGCCATCGCGGCGCTGGGCGCCGTCAACCTGGCCGCCGTCGAGGAACTGGCGCAGGCGACGGAGAGAAAACGCTTCCTCGACGCGCAGAACAACGATCTGCAGGAGGCGATCGCCACGCTGGAAGGCGCGATCGCCCGCATCGACCGCGAATCGCGCGACCTGCTGCAGGACACGTTCGACCGCGTCAACGCCAACTTCTCGGAACTGTTCCCGATCCTGTTCGGCGGCGGCACGGCGAAGCTCGTGATGACGGGCGAGGAAATCCTCGACGCCGGCGTGCAGGTGATGGCGCAGCCGCCCGGCAAGAAGAACGCGACGATCCATTTGCTGTCCGGCGGCGAGAAGGCGCTGACGGCGACGGCGCTCGTGTTCTCGATGTTCCGCCTGAACCCGGCGCCGTTCTGCCTCCTCGACGAGGTCGACGCGCCGCTGGACGACGCGAACACCGAGCGCTTCTGCCGCATGGTCAAGCGCATGTCGGACCATACCCAATTCCTCTTCATCTCGCACAACAAGATTGCGATGGAGATGGCCAACCAACTGATCGGTGTGACGATGCAGGAGCAGGGCGTGTCGCGCATCGTGGCGGTGGACATGGAGTCCGCCGCGAATTTCGCTACTGAGGCACAAGCAGCATGACAGACTTACAAATGAGCCTGATCGCGGCCGGCGGCGTTTTCGTCGTCGGCGTCATCAGTTACAACAAGTGGCAGGAGTACAAGGCGCGCAAGAGCGTCGAGCGCGCGTTCGCGCACGATCACGACGACGTCCTGATGAAAGGCGGCGCGGCGCCCGAGCGCCCGTTCGCGCCGGACGCGGCGCGCCAGGAGCCCGTGCTGGACGATGCCCCCGACCACGACGTGCTGATCGAACCGACCATCCAGGCCGAACCGCTGCAGCATGCCGCGCCGGGCCCGGCGCCCGCCGCCGCGCCGGTGCCGGCGGCTGCGGCCGCGCTGGACCCGGCCGCCGAGCTGCCGGCCGTCAAGCCGGACACCCCGCCCGCGCAACTGGCGGAAAACCTCGTCGACCCGCTGATCGACTGCCTGATCCCGCTGAATACGGAAGGCCCGCTGCGCGGCGACCGCATCCTGCCCGCGCTGCTGAAGCTGCGCCGCGTCGGCAACAAGCCCGTGCACTTCGTGGGCCTGGCCGTGAACGGCGACTGGGAGCCGATCGTGCGCGGCGGCGTGTACACGAAGCTGCAGGCCGGCGTCCAGCTGGCCACGCGCACCACCGCGCTCAATGAAATCGAGTATTCGGAGATGGTCACGCGCCTGCGCGCCGTCGCCGACGAGATTGGCGCCGAGCCGGAAGTGCCGGACATGATCGAGGTGATGAGCGAGGCGAAGACGCTGCACCGCTTCGTCGCCGGCCACGACGCCCAGCTGGGCGTGAACCTCGCGTCGAAGGGCGCGCCGTGGGCGATGGCGACCCTCATCGGCGCGCTGGAAAACGCGGGCTTCGACGTGCGCCCGGACGGCAAGTTCGTCATGTCGGACAAGGAAGAGGGAAGCGGCACGCTGTTCACGCTGTCGACCAACGTCACCCTGGGCGCGGACACGACCTCGCGCCTGACCCTGCTGCTGGACGTGCCGTGCGTGGCGCCCGCGCGCGACGGCTTCGGCAAGATGGTCGCCTGTGCCAAGGATCTCGTGCAGCGCCTGATTGCTACCATCGTCGACGACTTCGACCAGCCGCTGACGGATGCGGCGCTGGAAGAGATCGCGGGCCAGGTGCGCGAGTTCTACCAGGAGATGGACGCGGCCGACATCGCGGCGGGTTCCACGCGCGCGCTGCGCCTGTTCAGCTGAGGCGGCGATGAGCGATTCGGACAATGCGCTCGAACGGATGGCGTGGCTGGTCAAGGAGCTGAATCACCACATCTACAACTACCACGTGCTGGACGCGCCGACGATCCCGGACGCCGAGTACGACAGGTTGTTCCGCGAACTGCAGGACCTCGAAACGAAACACCCGCAGGCCGTGTCGGTGGATTCGCCGACGTCGCGCGTGGGCGCGGCGCCGATCCCCGAATTCAAGCAGGTCACGCACGCCGTGCCGATGCTGTCGCTGAACAACGGCTTCGCCGACGAAGACATCGACAACTTCGACCGCCGCGTGCGCGAAGGCCTGGGCCACGCGCACGTGGCCTACGCGGCCGAGCTGAAATTCGACGGCCTGGCCATCAGCCTGCGTTACGAAAACGGCGTGTTCGTGCAGGCCGCCACGCGCGGCGACGGTTACACGGGCGAGGACGTCACGGCCAACATCCGCACGGTGCGCGTGATTCCGCTGCGCCTGATTGGGGACGAGGTGCCGGACGTGCTGGAAGTGCGCGGCGAAGTCCTGATGTTCAAGGACGATTTCGACCGCCTGAACCAGCGCCAGCGCGACGCCGGCCAGAAGGAATTCGCGAATCCGCGCAACGCCGCCGCGGGCAGCCTGCGCCAGCTGGACGCGCGCATCACGGCGCAGCGCCGGCTGCGCTTCTTCGCCTACGGCATCGGCCTGCTCGAAGGCGCGCCGCTGCCCGCATCGCATTCGGCCGCGCTGGACTGGCTGGACAAGCTGGGACTGCCCGTGTCGAAGGAACGCGCGGTGGTGACCGGGTGCGAAGGCATGCTGGGTTATTTCCGCGACATCGGCGCGCGCCGCAAGTCGCTGCCGTACGAGATCGACGGCGTCGTCTACAAGGTCGACCGCCTCGCGGACCAGCGCGAGCTGGGCTTCGTGTCGCGCGCGCCGCGTTTCGCGCTCGCCCATAAATTCCCGGCCGAGGAAGCGCTGACGACGGTGTCCGCCATCGACGTGCAGGTGGGCCGCACGGGCGCGATCACGCCGGTGGCGCGCCTCGTGCCGGTGTCGGTCGGCGGCGTCACCGTCACCAACGCCACCCTGCACAACGAGGACGAGGTGCGCCGCAAGGACGTGCGCGTGGGCGACACGGTCGTCGTGCGCCGCGCCGGCGACGTGATTCCCGAAGTGCTGTCGGTCGTGCTGGAACGCCGCCCGACGCCGGCGCCGCCCGTGTACGAACTGCCGAAGACCTGCCCCGTGTGCGGCTCGCACGTCGTGCGCGAGGAAGGCGAGGCGGTCGCGCGCTGCTCCGGCGGGCTGACGTGCGCCGCGCAGCGCAAGGAAGCGATCCGCCACTTCGCGGGCCGGCGCATGATGGACATCGAGGGCCTCGGCGACCGCTACATCGACAGCCTCGTCGAGTGCGACCTGATCCACGGCGTGGCGGACCTGTACCGCCTCACGCTGGACGACCTGCTCACGATGAAGCGCCTGGCCGACGAGCGCGACGGCACGACGCCGGAAACGGTCAAGCAGGGCAAGGTCGCGACGAAGTGGGCCGACAACCTGCTGGTCGCCATCGCCGCGAGCAAGCATCCGCCGCTGGAACGCCTGCTGTTCGCGCTGGGCATCCGCCACGTGGGCGAGTCGACGGCGAAGACGCTGGCCGACTGGCTCGGCACCCTGGCGCTGGTGCGCCGTGCGCCGGCCGCGCTGCTGCGCGTGCTGCCCGACATCGGCGGCACGGTGGCCGAAGCCATCGCCGACTTCTTCGCGGAAGAGAAGAACCAGCAGGCGCTCGACGCGCTGCTGGCGGCCGGCGTCGCGCCGCAGGGCGAGCATGCGCCGCGCTTTCAACTGCGCGAGAAACTCGACGACGTGGGGCTGCTGGCCGCGCTGGGCATCCCGAAACTGACGGAGCCGCGCGCACGCCAGCTGTTGGCCGACGGCCGCACGCTGGACGATCTCGCGCACCTGAAGATCTTTACCGTGTTCGGCCTGCCGGACACCGTCGCGGCCGCGCTGGAACAATGGATGGCCGAACCGGGCCACCGCGCGCAAGTGTCCGCACTGGCCGCGCTGCGGCGCGAACTGCTCGACCTGCTGCCGCAGGACGCCGCCGACGCCGCGGGACCGCTGACCGGCAAGACGTTCGTGCTGACGGGGACGTTGCCGACGATGTCGCGCGACGCGGCGGGCGCCCTGATCGAACAGGCGGGCGGCAAGGTGTCCGGTTCCGTCTCGAAGAAGACGTCGTACGTCGTCGCCGGCGCGGAGGCGGGCAGCAAGCTCGAAAAGGCCGAGGCGCTCGGCGTCACGGTGCTGGACGAGGCCGGACTGCTCGCGCTATTGAGCGGCGCACAGAATTCAACGCAATCAACAACGGAGTCAGAATGACCGCAATCAAGAAAGCCGTATTCCCGGTCGCGGGCCTCGGCAGCCGCTTCCTGCCGGCCACCAAGGCGCAGCCGAAGGAAATGCTGCCCATCGTCGACAAGCCGCTGATCCAGTACGCGGTCGAGGAGGCGGTCGCCGCCGGCATCACGGAACTCGTGTTCATCACGGGCCGCAACAAGCGCGCGATCGAAGACCATTTCGACAAGGCCTACGAGCTGGAGTCGGAACTGGAAGCGGCCGGAAAGAACGAGTTGCTGAAGCTGGTGCAGCAGGTGATCCCGAAGAACGTCAACTGCATCTACATCCGCCAGCCGGCCGCGCTGGGCCTGGGCCATGCCGTGCTGTGCGCCCGTCCCGTGATCGGCAACGAGCCGTTCGCCGTGCTGCTGGCCGACGACTTCATGGACACCGCGGACGGCCACAAGCCCGTGCTGGCGCAGATGACCGACCTGTATTCGTACGAGAAGTGCAGCGTGCTGGCCGTGCAGGACGTGCCGCGCGCGAACACGCGCCAGTACGGCATCGTCAGCGCGCGCGCCTACCGTCCGGACCTTGAGCTCGTCTCCGGCATCATCGAGAAACCGAAGCCCGAGGACGCCCCGTCCACGTTGGCCGTCGTGGGCCGGTACGTGCTGTCGGGCGCCATTTTCGAGCACCTGGAAAACCTGGGCACGGGCGCGGGCGGCGAGATCCAGCTGACCGACGGCATCGCCGCGCTGATGTCGCGCGAACGCGTGCTGGCCTACCGCTACGCCGGCACCCGCTACGACTGCGGCTCGAAACTGGGCTACCTGAAGGCCACGGCGGCCATCGGCATGAAGCACCCGGAAACGGCGGAAGGCTATCGCGAATTCCTCGCGCAGCTGTGCGCCGACCTCCCAAAATGACGATCCGCGACATCCTCAAAATGGGCGACCCGCGCCTGCTGCGCGTGGCCGAACCCGTGCGCGACTTCGACACGCCCGCGCTGCACGCGCTCGTTGCCGACATGTTCGAGACGATGCGCGCCGTCAGCGGCGCCGGCCTGGCCGCCCCGCAGATCGGCGTCAACCTGCAGCTCGTGATCTTCGGCTTCGGCAACAACCAGCGCTACCCGGACGCGCCCGCCGTGCCGGAAACGGTGCTGATCAATCCCGTCCTGACGCCCTTGTCGGACGAGATGGAAGAGGGCTTCGAGGGCTGCCTGTCCGTGCCGGGCCTGCGCGGCAGCGTGCCGCGCTACACCCGCCTGCGTTACGAGGGCGTCGACCAGTACGGCCAACCGATCCGCCGCGACGTCGACGGTTTCCATGCGCGCGTCGTGCAGCACGAGGTCGATCATCTGCTGGGCATCCTGTACCCGATGCGCATCCGCGATTTTTCCCGCTTCGGCTTCACCGACGTGATGTTCCCGAATCTCGATCCGAAGGCCGACGATTGAAGCCCGCTCATCTCATCGCCGCGTGCGCGCTGGCCCTCGCGGGCGCGTGCGCGCACGCCGACGACCTGTTCACGAAGATCGACGCCGCGCCGAAGAGCGAGTTGTGGCTCGACAGCGGCTTCGCCACCTGGCACTTCGACCGCGACAAGAACCTCAACGGCGGCAACCGCGGCATCGGGTTCGAATACCGTTTCTCGGGCACGATGGCGGCGGCGGCCGGGCGCTTCGTCAACAGCGACCGCTTCTACTCCAACTATGCGGGCGTGCTGTGGCAGCCCTATGCGCTGGGCCCCGTGCGCCTGGGCGCGGCCATCGCGGCATTCGACGGCTATCCGAAGATGCGCGACCGCGGCTGGTTCCCGGCCGTGGTGCCCACGTTCACGGTCGAGTACGAGCGCGTGGGGGTCAATGTGGGGGTGATCCCGTCGTACAAGGATCGGTTGTACGGCGGGATTTCGGTACAGTTGAAAGTCAAATTGTTTTGATCGTCACGCGTTGAATGGTGGGCGGAGGGCCGCCCACCCTACGGTTCGATGTGTCATTTTTCGGCGCGATACGGCGACTTGCCGCCGTCCGCGATGAACGTGTCGATCCGCGCCTTCAGGACCGGCAACGGTACGGACCCCAGCTGCAGCACCGTGTCGTGGAAGGCGCGGATGTCGAATTTCTCGCCGAGCGCCGCCTCGGCCTTGCGGCGTGACTCGACGATCGCCATCTCCCCCAGGTAGTACGACAGCGCCTGTCCGGGCCAGGAGATGTAGCGGTCGACCTCCGTCTCGATCTCGTGGTCGGACAGCGCCGTGTTGTCGTGCAAATAGGCCTGCGCCTGTTCCCGTGTCCAGCCCATTGCGTGGATGCCCGTGTCGACGACGAGGCGGGCGGCGCGCCAGGCCTGGTAGCTCAGCATGCCGAACGTCTCGTACGGCGTCTCGTAGATCCCCATCTCGCTGCCCAGGCGTTCGCAGTACAGCGCCCAGCCTTCGCCGTACGCCGAGATGTAGGCGCGGCGGAACGGCGGCACGTCGTGCTGTTCCAGCGCGACCGGCATCTGGAACGCGTGGCCCGGCGCCGATTCGTGCAGGGTCAGCGCGGGAAGGCTGTACAGCGCGCGCGCCGGCAGGTCGTAGGTGTTGACGAGATAGATGCCCGGACCGCCGCGCGCCGACGTGTAATAGGGCGCCTGGTCCGCCGGCACGGGCTGGATGGCGAAGCGGCGGCGCGGCAGGTAGCCGAAGTACTGGTCGGCCTTGCCGTCGAACTTCTTGGCGATCCACGCGGCCCGCATCAACAGTTCGTCCGGCGTCTTCGCATAGAACTGCGGGTCGGTGCGCAGGAAGTGGAGGAAGGCGGGCAGGTCGCCCTTGAAGCCGGCCTTCACCATCGTTTGCTGCATCTCGGCGCGGATCTTGGCCATTTCGGCGAGGCCGACCTGGTGGATCTGCTGCGCCGTCATGTCGGTCGTCGTGTACTCGACGATCTTCGACTGGTAATACGCCTTCCCGTCCGGCAGGCTCTCCGCCGCCAGGGTCGTGCGCGCTTTCGGGACGTACTCGTCGCGGAAGAACCGCAGCGCCTGCGCGTACGCCGGCTGCACGGCGCGCTCGATCAGCGCGACGCCCTGCGCGCGCAGGCGCGCCTGCTCGTCCTCGGGAATCGTCGCCGGCATCGTCTTGAACGGCGTGTACCACACCGTGTCTTCGGCATGTTTCGCGCCGGCGATGTTCACCAGCGGCGCGTCGCGGCCCGCCAGCGTGACTTGCGGCGGCGTGAAGCCGCGCGCGAGGCCGGCCCGCATATTGTCCAGTTCTTCGCCGAAGTAGCGGGGCAGGTCGCCGAGTTGCGCCAGGTAGGCGCGGTATTCGTCCGCGTTCTTCAGGGGCTTGCGCGCGACGTACATGATGTCGGACCAGAACGCGCTGTCAGCGTTGACGGGCTGCTCGTAGTCGCGGAAGCGCTGCGCTTCGACCAGGGCGGCGATCTGCGCGCGGTACACGGCATAGTCGATGCGTTCCGGCGGCGACAGGTCGGCCGCGCGGATGCCGTCCAGCCGGCGCAGCACGCCTTCCCACATCGCACGGCGCGCGGCCTGCGTGCGCGCGTCGACCTTCGGCAGCGCGTCCTGCACGCCGCGCGGTTCGTCCTCGTCCCACGCGAGCCGCTGCTTGATGCGCCATTGCCACTCGGCCCGGTAGATGGCCTGGAACCGCTTGTCGGCCTGGTTCGCCGCCCTGGCGGCGGCGGGCGCGGAAGCGGCGCAGGCCGGGGGCGCGAACGGGATCGACAGGGCGAGGGCGAGGGCAAGGGCGGCGGCAAGCGTGGTCTGCTTCATGGGGGGCCTGTGGTCGAGGTGTCGGAGCGAGGCAGGGTGTGGCCTCGCCCACGATATTACCCGGCCGACCCGGCCGCCGCCAGTCTTGCTCAGCGCTTGACCTTGCCGTACGCCTCGCCCGCGCGCCAGGTCGGCAACGCGGGCGCGTTCGCGACCGCATAGCCCAGGTTCAAGGTGAACTGCGCCTGCTGCACCATGCCGGACAGGTCCCAGGCCGGATCGTACTGGTCGCTGACCTGGTGGTAGTCGCGGGTGAAGGCGCGCATCTTCGCGGCTTGCGCCGCCTGGTCGTGCTCGAACTCGAACTCGCCGTCGCCCGAGAACACGGCCGACCCCACGTTGAACGCGGGGACGCCGGCCTTCGCGAAGCTGAAGTGGTCGGCGCGGAAGTAGGCGCCGCCCAGGTCCGGCACGGGCGCCGCGAGATGCAGGCCCATCGCCCGCGCGACCTGTTGCGACGTCGCGTACAGCGAGCTGCGCTCGGCGCCGGCCACCCCGATGTCGCGCGTGCGGCCGACGAAGTTCATGCTGTCCAGGTTCAGGTCCGCGGCCGTTTTCGCCAGCGGCCACAGGGGATGGTTCACGTAGGCGAGGCTGCCCAGCAGGCCTTGCTCTTCCGCGCACGGCCACAGGAAGATCTGTGTGCGCCTGGCCGGATGCTTGACGGCCGCCTGCGCCATCGCGAGCAGGGCGGCGGTGCCGGAGCCGTTGTCGACGGCGCCGTTCCAGATGTGGTCAGGCTTGCCGTTGTCCGGGGCGATGCCCAGGTGGTCCCAGTGTGCGGAATAGATCACGGCCTCGTCGCGCAGCTTCGGGTCGGTGCCGGGCACGATGCCCGCCACATTGTATTCGGCGATGGTGCGCACGAGGCTCTGCACGTCGGCGGTGACGGCGGCATCGAGCGGCACCGGCCTGAAGCCGCGCACCTCGGCCGCGGCGCGCAGCTTGTCGAGATCGTGCCCGCTGGCCGCGAACAAGGTGCGCGCCATGTCTTCGCTGATCCAGCCCTGCAGCGCGTTGCCTTTGCCGGCCAGGTGGAACTGCTCGTGCGAGAAGGAGTTCATCGGCACGCTCCACGGATACGAGGCCGATGCCGTCGTGTGGATCAGCAGGATGCCGGCCGCGCCCTGGCGCACGGCTTCCTCGAACTTGTATATCCAGCGGCCGTACCACGTGAGCGACTTGCCGCCGAAGCGGTCTGGCTCCGCGCTCGTGGGCTGCGGATCGTTCACCATCGCAACGAGCACCTTGCCCTTCACGTCGGTCCCCAGGAAATCGTTCCAGCGTTCGTCCGGCGCGTCGATGCCGTAGCCGACGAAGACGAGCGGCGCCGCGACGTGCGTGACGGCCGCGCCGTTGGCGTTGGCGTACACGACGTCCTGGCCGAACGTCGCGGGCAGCGTCCTGCCGCCGGCCGTGAAGGCCAGGCGGCTTTCGGGCAGGGTCTTCTCGCCGACCAGTTCGACCTTCTGGCGGTAGCCGCCGCCGGCCAGCGGCCGCAGGCCGAGCACGGCGGCCTGCGTCTCGAGGTAGCGCACGGTGAGTTCGCCGCCGCGCTGGCCCGTGCCGCGGCCTTCGAGCAGGTCGTCGGCGAGGAAGGACAGGTGGGCGCGCAGCGGCGCCTCGGCCACGGGCGGCGCGGATTGGGCGAGGGCGGCCGCGCTCGCGGCGCCCAGCAGGAACGCGGCGGCACAGCGCGCGCGGCAGGTACGGAACAGGGAAACGGACATCGCGGCGGCTCATGAGTGGTTCAAGGCCGCGATGGTACTCCCTAACGCCGCGTGTTGTCCGTATTGACACAATTTTAAAGAAATTTAACCTTCCATCACGTTATAATCACCGGACGGACGTGCCAGCCGAGGCCACGCCGCATGGCACGACAACCCCGACACAACCCCTGCATGGATAAAGACGATTACAGAGCGCCGCCGGATGCCGGCACGACGTCCGCCAGGAAGGCCGACATCGCGCATCCCGGCCATGTCGAGGCGCTCATCCGGCCCTGGTCGCGCCTGGGCCGGCAGCTGGTGCCGCTGATCGGCGAGGGCGGCTTCGTCGCGCTGTTCGGCCGTTCGGCACGCCTGCTGTCGCCGCCGCGGACGTGGCTCAGCGTCGACGCCACGCGCAGGACGAGCGCCCAGTTGCTGGCCGCGCTCGAGCAGGAGCTGGCGGGGGCCGACCCGCACGAGGCCGCCGCGGCACACGAAGAATTGATGGGCATTTTCGTGCGGCAGCTGGGGACCCTCATCGGCCCGGCCTTGACGACACGGCTGCTGGCCGACACCGGGGCGGACGGCACGCCGCAGAAGAATCGAGAGGAGCACAAGCAATGAGCGGAAAAGTAACCCTGGAGAAATTGTGCACAGGCGTGCCAGGGCTCGACGTGCTTCTCGGCGGCGGCCTGACCGAGTTTTCGTTCACGCTCATCGCCGGCGCGCCCGGCAGCGGCAAGACGACGCTCGCCCACCAGATCATGTTCGCGCTCGCGAGCCCGCAGCGGCGCGCCCTGTTCTTCACCGTGCTGGGCGAGCCGCCGCTGAAAATGCTGCGCTACCAGCAGCAGTTCTCGTTCTTCGACATGGAGAAGGTGGGGACGTCGGTCCGCTACGTCAACCTGGCCGACGACCTGCGCGCGGGCGATTTCGGCGGCGTGCTGGAACGCATCATGCGCGAAGTCGAGGACTTCGGGCCCAGCCTCGTGTTCGTCGACTCGTTCCGCTCCGTCGTGCAGACGGCGCGCAGCGGCAACGAAGGCCTGTGGGACCTGCAGCACTTCATCCAGGAACTCGGTTCGCGCATGGCCACGTGGCAGGCCACCACGTTCCTGATCGGCGAATACACGCAGGCCGACGTCGAAGCCAACCCGATCATCACGGTCGCCGACGGCATGATCGCGCTGTCGCACGATCTCGACCAGGATTCGGTGGTGCGCAAGATCCGCATCATCAAGATGCGCGGGCAGGCTCACCTGGCCGGCGCGCACCTGCTGCGCATCACGGACGACGGCATCCGCGTCTACCCGCGCCTGCTGACGCCCCTGCCGGAAGCCTACCGGACCGTCGCCTGCGAGGTGCGCCGCGTCCCGTCCGGCGTGGCCGGCCTGGATACGCTGCTGCACGGCGGCCTGCCGCAGGGCCACACGATGCTCGTGTCGGGCCCCACCGGCGTCGGCAAGACCATCCTCGGCACGCGCTTCCTGCAGGCCGGCGCCGCCCAGGGCGAGAAGGGCGTCGCCCTGTTCTTCGAAAAGCACACGGCGCGCCTGCACAACACTGAACTCGTCAAGCTCGTGCAGAGCGGCCAGGTGACCGTGCTGGAATCGCTGTCGCTGTCGCTCACGGTCGAGGAATTGCTCGACCAGTTGACGGACGCGATCGAGCGCACGGGCGCGACGCGCGTCGTGATCGACTCGCTGTCCGAGATCGGCCTGTACCTGGCGCCGGAGTTCCGCTACGACTTGCGGCTGTCCGTGTTCCGCACCTTGCAGATGCTGGCGCGGCGCGGCGTGACGGCCCTCGTCACGGTCGGCTACGAGGACAACCAGCCGAACTGGCGCTTCTCCATCGACAACCTGTGCTTCCTGGCCGACGCCGTGCTGACGATGCGCTTCGCGGAGGTGGAAGGACACGTCTGCAAGTTCATGACCGTCATCAAGGTGCGGGGCGCGAGCCACAGCAACGAGCTGCGCGAATACCGCATCACCGATGCGGGCATCGAGGTCGCGCCGCACGTGACGACCCTCGACGACCTGATGTCCGGCTACCCCACGCGGCGCGAGCCGCACAAATAAAGGACGACGATGGGAACGTACCGCCAAGAGCCGCCCGCCTCCGAACAGCGTTCCCTCGAAGTATTCGTGCCCGACGGGACGGACGAATCGCCGTCCGGCGCCTTCCTCCTGCGCCGCGTCCATGCGCTGGAGGCCGAGCTGGCGGCGGCGCAGCTGCTGGCGCGGCGCCAGGCCGAGGAACGGCTGGCGCTGGAAGCGGCGCTGGCCCAGCTGCGCGAAGCGAACGAACATCTCGTCCTCGCCACCTTCAACGCGGAATACCAGCGCGAGGATGCCGAGGCGGCCAATCGCCGCCAGAACGAATTCCTCGCGATGCTGGCGCACGAGCTGCGCAATCCCCTGTCGCCGCTGGCGATGGCTGCGTCGCTGCTGGAACGCGACGCCGACGCGGCGCCGCAGCAGCTCAAGCTGGCGCGCGTGATCGGGCGCCAGGTCGACCACATGGCGCGCCTGCTCGACGACCTGCTCGACGCGGCCCGCATCAGCAGCGGCAAGATCAAGCTGGATGTCGAAGCGCTGGCCCTGGCCGACGTGTTGCGCCACGCCGTCGAGACCGTGCAGCCGCGCATCGCGGAGCGCGGCCAGTCGCTCGACGTCGAGCTGCCGCCCGCGGGCGTGGCCGTGGACGGGGACAAGGTGCGCCTCGCCCAGGTGTTCACGAATTTGCTCGGCAACGCCTCCAAGTACACGGGCGACGGCGGACGCCTGCGGCTGGCCGCGCAGGCCGGACCCGACGCCGTCGTGGTCACGATCGCCGACAACGGCACGGGCATCGCGCCCGACGTGCTGCCGTACATCTTCGACCTGTTCACGCAGGGCCCGCGCTCGCTGGCGCGCTCGGAGGGCGGCCTCGGCGTGGGCTTGAGCGTCGTGCGCAACCTCGTCGGCATGCACCGGGGGACGGTGGAAGCGCACAGCGACGGCCCCGGCCGCGGCAGCCGCTTCACGGTGCGCCTGCCGCGCGCGACCGGGCTGCCGGCCGGGCCCGTCCAGTCGCCGCAAGCGCAGATCGTGCCGCGACGCCGCATCCTGCTCGTGGAAGACAACGCGGACGCCTGCGCCACCCTGGCCGACATCCTGGCGGCGGAAGGCCATGACGTGGAGTGCGCGCGCGACGGCCGCGAAGGACTGGCGCTGGCGCTCGGCACGCGCTGGGACGTGATCGTGTGCGACATCGGCCTGCCGGAACTCGACGGCTTCGCGCTGATGCAGGCGCTGCGCGCGCAGCAGGAAGGCGCGCGGCCGTATGCCATCGCGCTGACGGGCTACGGCCAGCCGGACGACGCCGCGCGCGGGCTCGCGGCCGGCTTCGACCGCTATCTCGTCAAACCGGTGGGCGCGGCCGCGCTGCTGGCCGTCGTCGCCACCGCGCCGCCGGCCGCCGCCGGCGTCGTCAGCGCCTGAGCAGGCGCGCCAGGCGGTCGACCGCCTGTTCGATCCGCTCGTATTTCGTCGCGTAGGAAAAGCGCACATGCCGCTGCGGCGCGGCGACGCCGAAATCGTCGCCCGGCACGATCGCGACGTGGGCGTCGCGCAGCACGGCCATGGCGAACGTGCTGCTGTCGTGGGCGTCGCGGTGGGCGACCTGCGCGATGTCGGCGTACACGTAGAACGCGCCGTCCGGCAGCACGGGCACCGCGAAGCCGAGGTCGCGCAGCGCGGGCACGAGGAAGTCGCGGCGGCGCCGGAATTCGTGGCGGCGCTCTTCGAAGACGCCGATCGCGTCCTCGTGGAACGCGGCCAGCGCCGCGTGCTGGGCGATGGCGGGCGCGCAGATGAACAGGTTCTGCGCCAGCTTTTCGACGGCCGGCACGAGCGACTCCGGCAGCACGAGCCAGCCCAGGCGCCAGCCCGTCATGCTGAAATACTTGGAGAAGCTGTTGACGGTGATGACGTCGGCGCCGAAGGACAGGGCGCTCGTCGCGCGCTCGTCCTCGGTCGCGCCGTAGTACAGGCCCTGGTAGATCTCGTCGACGATGGCAAAGCCGCCGCGCGCGCGCACGGCCGCGACGAGACCCTCGGTCTGGTCCGGCGTCATCGAGGTGCCGGTCGGGTTGGACGGCGAGGCGACGATCACGCCGCGCGTGCGCGCCGTCCAGCGCTCGGCCACCTGGGCCGCCGTCAGCTGGTAGCGCTCGTCGGGACCGGACGGCACGAGGACGGCCCGGCCGCCGAACGCGCTGACGAAGTGGCGGTTGCACGGGTAGCTGGGGTCGGGCATCAGGACCTCGTCGCCCTCGGCCACGAGCGCCGCGCAGGCCAGCAGCAGGCCGGCCGACGCGCCGGCCGTCACGACGATGCGCTGCGGGGCGATGGCAAGGCCGTAGGCGCGGGCATAGTGGGCCGAGATGGCTTCGCGCAGCGCCGGGAGGCCCAGCGATTCCGTGTACTGCGTGGCGCCGCGCTGGATGGCGTCGACGGCGGCGCGGGCGACGATGTCGGGCGCGGTGAAGTCGGGCTCGCCGACGCTCATGCTGATGACGTCCAGGCCCGCGCGCGTCATGCTCGCCGCGGCCTTGACCATTTCCATCACGCGGAAGGGTTCGATGGCGTCGACACGGCGCGCCACCTGGATTGGATTCTCTGGCATCCCGCTATCTTAGAGCGTATTCCAGTAGGCGTAAACGGGTAGGGTGGGGTGATTGATGCCGGGGGCATCAATCACGTGCCTACCATGCGTTCGCGGACCGGCTTGCGTTTGGTGGGCACAGGGGTGCCCACCCTACTGGGATAGGGGCTTAGCCGAAGCGGGGCAAGCTTGCCCGGCGCGCGTTCACGCCGCGGCGGCGGTACGGGCCAGCAGCGCGGCACAGCCGGAGGCCGGCAGCGGACGGCTGACGTAATACCCCTGGATCTCGTCGCAGTCGTATTGTTCCAGTTCGCGCAACTGCGCCACGTTCTCCACGCCTTCCGCCACGACCTTGAGGCTCAGGCTGTGCGCGAGGCGGATCACGGCCTTGGTGATGGTCGCGTCGTCCGGATCGTCCGGCAAGTCGCGCACGAACGTGCGGTCGATCTTGAGCGCGTCCAGCGGGAAGCGCTTCAGGTAGGCCAGGCTCGAATAGCCCGTGCCGAAATCGTCCACCGACAGGCGCATGCCGAGGGCCTTGATGCGCGTGAGGATCTCGACGGCCGCTTCCGGGTTCGTCATCAGCATCGACTCGGTGAGTTCGAATTCCAGCAGCGCGGGGTCGACGCCGGCGGCGCCGACGATGCGTTCGACGGCGCCGGCCAGGTCGGCCTGCTGCAGCTGGCGCGCGGACAGGTTGATCGCCACCGGCGGCACCGCCATGCCCTGCGCCTGCCACGCCTGGATCTGGCGGCACGCCTCGCCGATCGCCCATTCGCCGACGGGCAGGATCAGGCCCGTGTCTTCCAGGATCGCAATGAATTCGAGCGGCGGCACGAGGCCGCGCTGCGGATGGTTCCAGCGCAGCAGCGCTTCGAAGCCGCTGATCTCGCCCGTGGCCAGGTCGAGCTTGGGCTGGTAGTGCAGCAGGAATTCGCCGCGCTCCAGCGCCTGGCGCAGCTGGGCCTCGGTCTGCAGGCGCTGGGTCGCGTTCTCGTGCATCTCGGCGAGGTAGAACTGGTAGTTGTTGCGGCCGCCGTTCTTGGCGCCGTACATGGCCGTGTCGGCGTTCTTGAGCAGGCTTTCCGCGTCGCGGCCGTTTTCGGGGTACGTGGCGATGCCCACGCTGGCCGACACGAACAGGGGCTGGCCCGCGAGGTAGAACGGCTGCGCCAGCACCTCGACGACGCGCGCGGCGATGGCGGCCACGTCGCCGTCGTTCGCCAGCGCGGGCAGCACGAACGCGAATTCGTCGCCGCCCAGCCGCGCCACCACGTCGGCGGCGCGGGCGCAGGCCGACAGGCGCTTGGCGGCCTGCACGAGCAGCTGGTCGCCGACGCCGTGGCCCAGCATGTCGTTGACGTTCTTGAAGCGGTCCAGGTCGATGAACATGACGGCCACGCGGCCGCGCTTGCCCTCCGTGTCGCGCGCGGCCTGGGCGATGGCTTCCTCGAGGCAGGCGGCGAAGCGGCGCCGGTTCGGCAAATTCGTCAGCGGGTCGTACTGGGCCAGCCAGGTCAGGCGGTTGCGCGCCTCGTGGCGTTCGACGGCCGTGGCCACGATGTTCGCGACGCCGTGCAGGAAGTTGGCGTCGTCGCTGCCGAAGCGGCGCGCGTCGTCGGCATATACGCCGAGCACGCCGAACGTGCGCTCGCCGCACACGATCGCGGTGTCGATGCCCGTCGCGAGATTGTGCGCGGCGGCCAGCGGCGCGAACCACGCGCGCCGCGCGGCCGGTTCGCCCGCGGCGAGCGGCGCGCCCGGCACGCCGCCCAGCTGCAGGCCGGCGGCCGGTCCCAGCCAGCCGGCGCCGGCCCGCACCACCATGCCGTTCGCCGTCGCCTCGAACAGCGCGGCGCAGGGCGCCCGCAAGGCGCGCGCGGCGGCGTCGGCCGCGTCCAGGAACAGCTCTTCGAGGCCGTTCGCGGCCAGCGCCTTGCGCCCGAGTTCCGCGATCAGGGTCTGGCGCTGGGCGTTCTCGACGATCGTGCGCTCGAATTCCTTGCGCTCCGTGATGTCGATGTCGATGCAGATGTAGCGCTCGATCTTGTTCGCCGCGTCGAACATCGGCACGATGGTGCGATACCAGTGGCGCCGGCCATGGCGGCCGGAGATGACGACCTCGCCGTTCCAGACGCGGTCCGACGGGCGCCACGGCAGGCGCGCGCCGGCTGGCCGGCCGACGTCGGCCAGGGCCTGGCCCACGACTTCGGGCCGGGTGAAGCCGCTGCTCGTCACGAACAGGTCGTTGACGCCGTTGATGATGCCGGCGGCGTCGGCTTCGCACACGATCGCGGCCTGGTCCATCGCGCTCTTGTGCTGCATGAGGGAGTTCATCAGCGATTCGATGCGCTGGCCGAACTGGTCGCGCAGGCTGGCGGCGCCGCGGTTGACGGCGCGGATCGCTTCCTGGATCTCCGTCGGCGCGTCGGCCAGCAGCGCCGCTTCGTCCGTCACGCGGCCCGCCGCCGCGTCGTGCTCGAACGAGCGCAGCCGCCCCAGGTTGTCGAGCCAGCTGCGCACGAGCGTGCGCATGAGCGCCAGGCTGGCGACGAACACGACGAGCGCCACGCCGGCCGAGTCCAGCACGAGGCTCCACAACTGGGCCGCCAGCTTGCCTTCGTCGAACTTCAGGCGCACGACGCCGTAGTCCTTGCCGCCCACGGTGGCGATGCGGTTGACGTCGTACAGCTTGTCGGCGATGAGGGCCGTCAGCCATGCGGGCGCGAGGGCGCGCGTCACGCGCGGCGCGTCGACGCGGATGGTGCCGCCGGCCATGTCGATGAACTCGGCGCGCTTGAACGGCGACTGGAACAGCATCTTGCCGAGCGTGCGCTTGACCGTGTCGTAGTCGCCGATGACGACGCTGTCCTCGATCGTCTGCGTGGCCACCTCGACGAGCGTGAGCGCGGTGTCCTGCGTCTCCTCGATGTGCTGCAGGAACTGGTAGCGGTAGAACAGGCCCAGGCCGGTGCCCATCGACAGCAGCAAGGTGAGGCCGAACACGGTGAACACGCGCCCGGCGAGCGAGCGCGGCAGCAGGCGCGCGCGGCGTGGCTGGCGCGGCGTCATCGGACGGTTGCCGGCGCGTTCGCGTAGAACGTGCGGTAGGCGGCGAAGTCGGCCTCGGTGGCGGGGATGAACGCGAGCGGCGCCGGCACGTGCACGAGCTGCGCCGCGTCGGCGAGGATGCGGCGGCCTTCCGGATCCTTGTCCATGCCGAAGAAAGCCTGGGCGACGGCGCGCACCTGCGCGGGCGGCACCCGCGGCGACGCCATCAGCGCCTGGTCGTTGAACGGCGTGGAACTCCACAGCACGCGGAACGACTTGCCTTCGCGGCCGTGGTAGCTCGCCACGAGCGCGGAACTGGCGCCCGCGGCCTTGACCGCGCCGGCGAACAGCTGGGTGAAGGCGGCATCCGTGTTGCCGGTGAAGACGACGTTGACGGGGATGTTCCGCTGGTACAACTGCGTGTACGCGATCTTGTAGCCGAGCGGCGCTTCCGGGCCGGGAAAGGCGACGGCGGCGCCGGCCAGGTCCTCGATGCGCCGGATGGGCGAGTCGGCCGGCACGACGATTTGCGACTGCACGGGCGCCGCCGCGCGGCGGCCGAACACGGTCCAGCCCATCCTCGCGCGCTCGGGACTGAACAAGTGGTTCGTGAACGCGAAGTCGACTTCGCGCATGAGCACATAGCTCGTCGTGTCGGCCGACGTGCGCCCCAGTTTGAGGTTCAGCCGCACGCCGCTTTTTTCCGACACGTAGCGGATGATCGGATTCCAGAAGCCGGCCGAGACCTGCAGGTTGTACAGGTTCACCGGCGAGAAGTTGTAGGCCGGGGCGTCGGCGCGGGCGGCGCCGGCGGCGAGCAGGCCGGCCAGGACGAAGACGACGACCGGGACGGGACGGACGATGGCGGGACGGAGCATGGGTCGTGAGACGGGATGCCGGCAAGTTGGTCGAAATGTATGATGACTATAACATATTACTGATTTGCAACAATACGGATAATTTTACCAATGCACCAACGCAACAGTCGCCATCGCGAGGCCAGGCATCCGTGGAGGCCGGGCCGGCGGCCGATCAGGCGGCCGTCCGGCCTGCGGCCCGGACACGCCGCAGCGCGCCGACCAGGCCCATGCCGAGGGCGAGCGTGGCCCACTGTTCCGGTTCCGGCACGGCCGAGATCAGGTCGAGGCGGACGGCGCGGCAGTCGCCCGTGACCCCGCCGTAGCACGCGGTGGCGGCGATCTGCCGGGCGTCGTTGATGCCGTTCGCGCTCGTGATCACCCAGCCGGACTTGGGATCGACCAGCGTGTTCAGGTCGACGAGGCTTGAACCCGTCCACAGGAAGCCGTGGTAGCCGTAGTGGCTCGGGTCGATGTTCACGGCGGACGTGCCGACGATCTGGTCGAGGTTGTTGATGTCGAAGGCGATGCTGTCGTCGACGGCCATCGGGTCGAGGACGCCGAGGTCGGTGACCGTGCCGTGGTCGTACAGGAAGGCGTGCGAGGCGTGGATCATCGTCGGGCTCGGGAGGCCGCCGACGGCCAGGCCGTAGTCGTTCAGGCCGTAGATCGCGCTGTCGCCCAGGTCCGACACGCCGATCGCGTGCGCGGCGCCGCCGCTGAACGTGACGGCGTGGTACGGATATTCGGGGACGGTGAACGGTCCTTCGAAGGACGAGCCGCCGATCTTGCCCTTGTCGTTGATGGCGTAGGCGTTGCTGCCAAGGCCGCCGGGCAGGGTGCCGAGCGCCGTCATGGTGCCGCCCGCGTAGCGGAAGGCTTGCCCGAACCCTTCCGTTGCCGGGTCGCCGTTGCGGGAATCGCCCACGATCACGCCGTGGTTGTTGATGTCGAAGGCTTCGCTGCGGTCGCCGCCCAGCGTGCCGAGATCGCTCATCTTGCCGCCGTCGTAGAGGAAGGCGTGGAACTGGCCCGCGCCGTTGACCGAGCCGCCGACGATCTGGCCGAGGTCGTTGATGCCGTTCGCGTTGCTGTCCATGCCGCCCAAGGTGCCGAGGTCGGTGTACGTGCCGCCGGCATTGAGGAAGCCGTGCGTGACGCCGCCGCTGCTGATGCTGCCGACGACGTCGCCCCAGCGGTTGATGTCGCTGGCGGCGCTGCCGGTGCCGCCCAGCAAGGTGATCGAGTACAACGGGTCCGCCAGGGCCGCCGCGCCGGGCAGGGCCATGGCCGCGGACAGGATCAGTCGGGAAATGTGCGATGACGGGCGCATGCTAGCCTCCTGGATGGATTGTCGGATTCCGAGCCCAGCTTAGGCGAGAGGAGGCGACCGGCCCTGAGGCGGATCAGCAGTATGCGAGATGGGTTGCGCGTGCGCCACGCCGGCGCGGGCTCGGCGCGCCGCGGGCGGCTAAGCGCGCGCCAGCCAGGCCGCGCGCGGGAGCACGTGCAGGGCGACCTCCATGCCGTCGCACGGTTCGAGGCCCACATAGCGCATGCCGAGGCGCTCCATCACCCGTTGCGAGGCCGTGTTGTCCGGATGCCGGATCGCGCACAGGCGCGGCGCGTCCAGCACGGCGAACGCATGGTCCGCCATCGTGACGGCCGCCTCGGTCGCGTAGCCCTTGCCCCAGTGTTCGCGGCGCAGGCGCCAGCCGATCTCGTGCGGGGCGGCGCGGTCGAGCCGCAGGTGCTGGATGCCGCCGGCGCCGACCACCTCGCCGCTGTCCCGGTCGAGCAGCGCCCACCAAGAGTAGCCCCATTCCGCCCAGCGGGTGCGCACCCGGGCGATCATGGCGCGCGTCTCGTCCGGCGTTTCCGGCCGGCCGAGCAGGTAGCGCATCACGTCCGGGTCGCGGTTCATGGCGTGCAGGCCGTCGAAGTGGGCGTCGGCGAACGGTTCGTAGCGCAGGCGGCTGCTGGTCAGGACGGTCATGGCGGCCAGGTCGTCAGTTGTGCGCGTGGTGCGTGGCCGAGAGCCGGCGCATCAGCGGCAGCACGGCCAGGGCGATGGCGGTGCAGACCAGCGCGCCGACGCCCAGCTTGTTGAACAGGCTCGTATAAATCGGCAAAGTCCGCACGGGATCGGTGATGTCGCTCGGCACGCTGGCCAGGTTGGCGACGACGCCGCCCAGGTATTGCGAGATGCCGGTGGCGACGTAGTACGCGCCCATCATGAAGCCGCTCATGCGCGCCGGCACGTAGCGCGCCACCATCGCCAGGCCCAGGCCCGAAACGAGCAGCTCGCCCAGCGAATACAGGCCGTAGCCGGCCACCATCACCCACGACGACGTCTTGCCGCCGACGGCGAACGTGCCGGCCACGCCGTATGCGAAGAAGCCGAGCGCGACGGCGAGGAAGCCCAGGGCGAACTTGCCGGCGATCGACATGTCGCGGCCGCTGCGGCCGGCGGCACCGTACGCCCAGGCCAGCACCGGCGACAGCACCATGATCCAGATGGCGTTCAGCGCCTGGAACTGGGCCGGGGCCCAGTCGAACAGGTGGACGCCGAACAGCGAGAATCCCAGGTCGACGTTGCGCAGGGCGAACAGCGCCAGCGACGTCGACATCTGCTGGTAGAAGATGAAGAAGAACACGGACTGCAGGGTCAGCACGAGGGCCGCCGTCAGGCCGGCGCGCTCGCTCGGCGCGCTCTTGCGGATCAGGTGGATGAAGATGCCCAGCACGACCAGGCCCGCCAGGTAGACGAAGATGCGCGCCAGCGTCTGGTACTCGAGGATCACGGCCGACACGCCGACCATCGCGACGCCACCGGCCAGCACGGCGACGAGCTTGCCGACGTCGAGCGGGTGTTCGTCCGGCTGCGAGCCCACGTGGGCGATCGTCGCGCGCATCAACATGACGTTGAACAGGCCGACGACGAGGCCGACGCTGCAGGCGCCGAACGCGATGTGCCAGCCGAGCTCGCCACCGTACGTGGCGTTGACGTAGTCCTTGATCCAGGGCGTGGCCAGCATCGAGATCGTCGAGCCGACGTTCACGGCCATGTAGTACAGCGTGAAGGCGCTGTCGATCTTCGAATCGTCGCCTTCGTAGATCTTGCGTACCAGGTTCGCCGCGTTCGGCTTGAACAGGCCGTTGCCGACGACGACCACGCCGAGGGCGCAGAACAGGAACCAGGTGTTTTCGGTGGGCACCGCCATCAGCGCGTAGCCGACCGTGAGGACGAGGGCGCCCAGGACCATCGAGCGCTTGGTGCCGAGGACCTTGTCACCGATCCAGCCGCCGATCGCGGGCGAGACGTAGATCAGTGCCGCCGCGGCGCTCCAGACGAGGTTGGCGCGGCTGTCGTCGAAGCCGAGGCGCTGGACCATGAAGTACACGATCAGCGCCTGCATGCCGTAGTAGCCGAAGCGCTCCCACATCTCGATCAGGGCGATGGTGAGGAACGAACGGGATTGGGTGGGGAGGGGTGGGATTTCGGTTTTCATGGCACTCCAGGGGTAGGCCGGTGGCCTCGTGAGCCCGGCAAAGCGTGGATGCTACGCCAGAGCAAGGGAGAGTGCAACCAGGGAAAACCCTGACCTGACAGGGCGTATGCAATTTTTTACCTGCGCACGATTCAATCGGATCTTGCTGAATATACAATCGGAAGATTCGGAACTCATCATCGGAAGCCATGAGAGTACGTACGCATCTTGCGCTGCTGGCCGCCGTCGTCTTCCTGCCCGTGATCCTCGGATCGGCGATCGCCATCCGCCTGCTGCTCGATGCGGAACGCGAGGCCGTGCTGCGCAGCATGCAGGAATTGGCACGGGCCACGGTATTGACGATGGACCGGGAGCTGACGGCCGCGCTGGCCAGCGGCCAGGCGCTGACGACGTCGCTGAGCCTGTTCCGCGGCGATTTCGCGACGTTCTACAGCCAGGCGAAGAGCGCCAATGCCGGCAGCGGCCGCGAAACCGTGCTGCTGCGCGCGGACGGCGAGCAGGTGTTCAACACCGCCCGCCCGTACGGCGCGCCGGCCGGACAGCCTTCGGCCGCCACGCGCCTGCGGGTGCGCACGGTGCTCGAGCGCGACGTGCCGGCGGTGTCCGGCCTGATCGTCGACGACCCGTTGCGCAGCGTCGTCGTGGCGGCCCAGATTCCCTTCACGCTGGCCGACGGCCGCCGCATGCTGCTCGGCGAGCGCATCGCGGCGCGCGCCCTGAACGCCAGGCTGCCGGCGGACGTGCCGGCTTCGTGGCTGATCTCGGTGTTCGACCGCGCCGGCAGCACCATCGCGCGCCGCGAAGGCACGGCGATGGCTGCCGCGCTGGCCCGGTCGCCGTTGTCCGGCTGGACGGCCGCCGTCGGCGTGCCCGTCGCGGAACTGGAGGCGACGGCCGCGCGCGCCGTCTCGCTCACGGCCGGCACGCTGTTGTGCGCGGTGGCGCTGGCGTGCCTGGGCGCGCTGCTGTTCGCGCGCCGCCTGCTGGCCGCCACGGAATACCTCGGTGCCGCGACGGAAGGCATGGTCGACGGCTGGCTGCCGCCCCCGGCCGACCTGCGCATCACGGAACTGAACGCGCTGCAGAAGGTGCTGCACGCCGTGTCGACCCGGCTGATCCGCCTGGAAGCCGCGCGCCGGCGCCACCTGTCCGAGGCGCAGGCGGCGCGCAGCCTGGCCGAGGCGCAGAACCGGGCCAAGGACGAATTCCTCGCCATGCTGGGCCACGAACTGCGCAATCCGCTGGGCGCGATCAGTTCCGCGATCGCCCTGGTCCAGCTGGGCGCCGGCGGCCCGGCCGCCGAGCGCGCGCACCAGATCATCGGGCGCCAGAGCCGCCACCTGGCCCACCTCGTCGACGAACTGCTGGATGCGAACCGCGTGCTGAGCGGCCGCGTGACGCTGGCGCCCGTGCCGCTCGACCTTGCCGCGGCGGTGCGCGACGTCGTCCAGACCCTGCGGACGCAGGGCACGACGGCCGAGCACGAGGTCGAGCTGGACCTGGAACCGGTGTGGGTGAACTGCGACCCGACGCGGCTGCAGCAGGTGATCGGCAACCTGGTCGAGAACGCCGCCAAGTACACGCAGGCCGGCGGGTGGATCCGCGTGACGGTGCGCGCGGATGCCGGCATGGGCGAGCTGGCGGTGGCCGACAACGGCAAGGGCATCGACGCCGACCTGCTGCCGCGCATCTGGGACGTGTTCGTGCAGGGCCAGGTGCTCAGCCGCGCCAAGGGCGGTCTCGGCATCGGCCTGGCTGTCGTCAAGTCGCTCGTCGAGCAGCAGCACGGCACCGTGGCCGTCGCCAGCGGCGGGCCGCAGCAGGGCAGCACGTTCACGGTCCGGCTGCCGCTTGCCGCGGCCGCGGCCGGGCCGGCGCGTGCTGCTCGTCGAGGACAACGACGACCTGCGCGACATGACGTGCGCGCTGCTGCAGTCGCGCGGCTGCACGGTGATGACGGCGGCCGACGGCCGCGCCGCGCTCGCCCTGGCCGAGCGCCAGCGCCCGGACGTGGCCTTCGTCGACATCGACCTGCCGGACATCTCCGGCTACGAGGTGGCGCGCCAACTGGCGCGGCTGGGCGGCATCCGGCTCGTGGCCGTGACGGGCTACGGCCAGCCCGAGGACGTGCGGCGCGCGCTGGCCGCCGGCTTCGATCTGCACCTGAAGAAGCCCGTCCGCCTGGACGAACTGGAGCGTGCGCTTGGCGCGGCCGGCCAGGTGCGCTGAACCCTTTCATTTTGATTGCGATCGAAACGATAAGGCGCGAGACGGGTGTTATCGCTATCTAATTTATAGCGGCGACGTGGCGTCCAGGCCTCGCAGACAGGCCGTATTGACGCCTTCGCCACGATTTCGTGGGGTGCACGGCACGTTTTCTTTAAATATTGTTAAACGTGGCGAACACGATTGAAATTCGATTGGCGCTGATCGGATCGTCAAGTAATCTGAAGTTGTAGGGCGCAGGAAACCAACCATCAACGACCATGGCCGACTCGACACCTGACGCATCGATCGGAGTCCGCGACGACGCCGCCGTGGAAACCCTGCTGCGCGAACGCGCGGCCCACCTGCCCGTGCGCGACGGGGCGCGCGAGGCCGCCGCGCTGGCGCAACTGGCGCAGGCGCTGGCCGACGCGTCCGACGACGTCATGCAACGGCTGGCCGACGCGGCGTGCGCGCTGTGCGGGGCCGATGCCGCAGTCGTGGCCGTGCGCGACGACGGTCCGCCGGGGGCGCCGGACGGCGCGGGCACGGTGCGCTGGTGCGTCGCGTCCGGCGCGCTCGCCGGGCGGCAGGGCGGCCGCTGGCCGCTGGACGCCTGCGCGTGCGGCGCCGCCATCGAGTCCGACGGCGCCGTGTTGTTCGCCCACCCGGCCAGCAAATTCCCCTCGCTGCGCGCGGCCGGCCCGGCGCCGGCCGAATTCCTCGGCGTGCCCTGGCATATCGGCGGCGGCCCCGCCGGCGCGCTGGGCATCGTGCTGGCCGAGGGCGACGGCGCGCAGTTCGACGCCGAGGACCTGCGCCTGCTGCGCGCCTGCGCGCCGTTCGCGGCGGCCGCCCACCGGGCCGGCGGCGGCAAGGGCGCGGACGGCGTCGAGATCGAGCGCAAGGTGGAGGAGCGCCTGCGGCCCGTCCTCGAAAGCAAGGAGCACCTGGAGCGCGAGGTCGAGGAGAGCCGCGCGGCCGAGCGCCTGCTGCGCGACCACAAGGCCCTCATCGACGCCACCCTCAGCATCAGCACCGTCGGCGTGCTGTACTTCGACATCGACGGCACCGTCCGCGACGTCAATCCCGCGTTCGAGCGCATGACGGGCTATACCCGCGCCGAGCTGCGCACGATGCCGAGCTGGCGCGACATGACGCCGCCCGAGTTCTGGGACGTGTCGGCGCGCGCCCTGCGCGACCTCATCGACCATGGCGTCACGCTGCCTTACACCAAGCAGATGATGCGCAAGGACGGCACCCGCTGGTGGGGCTTGTTCGCGCCCGCGCGCATCTCGGGCGCGGGCGCGAACGCGCGCTGCGTGCTGTTCGTGATCGACGTCACCGAGAACAAGGAGACGGAGGCGCGCCTGGCCGAGAGCGAGGAGCGGTTCCGCGCGATGGTCGAGGGCTTCGCGCAGACCGTGTGGGAGACGGATGCGCACGGCCGCATCGTCGCCGGGTCGCCCAGCTGGACGACCTATACGGGTCAGTCGGAAGCGGCGTCGCTGGGCGTGGGCTGGATCGAGGCCGTGCACCCGGACGACCGCGCGTACGTGCTGCGCGAATGGCGCGCGGCCGTCGGCACGCGGCGGATCCTGAACGCGGAATTCCGCGTACAGGCGGCGTCCGGCGGCTGGCGCTGGACCAATGCGCGCGCCGCCCCGCTGTTCAACGCCGACGGGAGCGTGCGCAAATGGGTCGGCATGCACATCGACGTCGACGAGCGCCGCCGCACCCAGGCCGCGCTGGCCGAGAGCGAACGGCGCTACCGCATGCTGTTCGAGGCGATGGACGAGGGCTTCCTGCTGGCCGCGGTGCGTTTCGACGTGGAAGGCAAGGCAGTCGGCCTCGATTACGTGGAGGCGAATCCGGCTGCCGTGCGCATGGCCAACATCGCCTATGTCGGGCCGGGCCAGCTGCGCATGCATCCCGAACACGAGCCGTGCTGGCTGGAGGCCTGCGCCCAGGTCGTGCGCACGGGCGTGTCGAGCCGCTCGCAATGTTTTTCGCAGCCGCCGGCCAGCTGGTACGATTTCTTCGTCTATCCGGTGGGCGGGCGCCAGGTGCCGCGCGTGGCCATCCTGTTCCACGACATCACCGTGCGCAAGCGCGCCGAGGACGCGCTGCGCGAGAGCGAGGGCCGGTTCCGCGCGCTGGCCGACGCCTCGCCCGCGCTCGTGTACCAGTTCGACGTGGGCGGCAACGTCATCTACCTGAACCAGCGCTGCGTCGCCGCCGAGCTGGCGGCGGGGGAGGGCGCGACCGGCTGGCAGAACATCGCCCGGCCGGACGACATGGACGCCTACCTGCGCGACGTGTACGAGGGCATCCGCACGCGCGGCGCGTTCACCCAGCGCATCCGCACGCTGGTCGGGGACGGCAGCTGGCACTGGTTCGAATCGCACGCGTCGCCCTGGCATTCGGGCGACGGCGAGCACCGCGGCTACGTCGGCATCTCGCTCGACATCACGGGCGCCGTGCAGGCCGAGGAGGCCCTCAAGGCAGCCGACCGCCGCAAGGACGAATTCCTCGCGACGCTGGCCCACGAATTGCGCAATCCCCTGGCCCCGATCAGCAACGCCGTGCAGCTGATGCGCCGTCCGGACGGCCGGCGCCAGTCCGACCGCGTCGTCGAGATGGTGGGGCGCCAGGTGAAGCAGATGGCGCGTCTCGTGGACGATTTGATGGAAGTGTCGCGCATCACGCGCGGCAAGATCGACCTGAAGCTGGAGCGCGTGCCGTTCGCCGAGATCGTCCGCAGCGCCGTCGAAACGAGCCAGCCCATGATCGAGCGGGCCGGCCACCAGCTGGCCGTCGCGCTGCCGGAGCAGACCTTGTGCCTCGAAGCCGACCGGGTGCGCCTGACCCAGGTCTTTTCGAATCTGCTCAACAACGCGGCCAAGTACACGGACACGGGCGGCCGCATCTGGTTCGACGTGCGGCGCGAGGACGACCAGGCGGTGGCCACCGTGCGCGACACGGGCATCGGCATTCCGGCCGACGCGCTGCCGTGCGTGTTCGACATGTTCGCCCAGGCCCACCGCGCCGCCGGACGGGGGCAGGGCGGGCTCGGCATCGGCCTGACGATGGTGCGCAGCCTCGTCGAGATGCACCACGGCACCGTGGAGGCGCGCAGCGCCGGGCCGGGCCAGGGCAGCGAATTCATCGTGCGGCTGCCGCTCGCGCCGGAGCACGACGGGGAACAGGACGTGCCGCAACTGGGGCAGGCGCGGCCGGCCGCGCCGTTCCACGGCCAGCGCATCCTCGTCGTGGACGACAACCGCGACGCCGCCGATACGCTCGGCCTGCTGCTGGAAGCGGACGGGGCCGAGGTGCGCGTCGTGTACGACGGCCGCGCCGCGCTGGCGATGGCGGAATCGTTCCTGCCGACCAGCGTGCTGCTCGATCTCGGCATGCCCGGCATGGATGGCTACGAGGTCGCCCGCCGCCTGCGCCAGGACGACCGGTTCGCCGGCGTGCGCATCGCCGCGCTGACGGGCTGGGGGCAGGACGCCGACCGGCGCCAGACGCGCAACCGCGGGTTTTCCCATCATCTGACGAAGCCCGTCAGTATCGAGGAATTGCACCGCATTCTTGCTTGAAGGCCGTTGTAGGAGTTTGCTGAAACAATAAGTTACAAAATTGTGACATATGCGCCCTGCATTTTGCTCTCGTCTGTGCGCCAGCTAACGTCAATACTGCCGTTGCCTGGTTAGACTGAAATCAACGTCAACCGATGTTGGGAGGCAGCGATGGCGTGGATTTCACGATTCGTCAGATACCTGGGCGTCTTCAGCGACCCCCAGTTACACCCGGAAACGATTTCGGACCTCCCTCCGTTCGCGTTGCGCCAGACGCTGGAAGCGCTGCTGCGGGCCGGTTGGATGAAGACGTTCGAATACGATGCCGAGGATGCGTGGGTCGACTATGCGCGGGTGGATTTGCTGCGCGGGCGATCGAAGCTGAGGCTGGAGTGGGACCAGGACAGCGGCGGCAGCGTCGAAGGGCCGCGGGCGGTGCTGGACGAGCTGCGCGTGCTTGATCCGTGGACCCACGTGCGGCATGCGCATTGATGGTTAAAACCGCTCGTCGGCGCCCAGGTAACGCCACTGTCCCGGCGGCAACTCGCCCAGCTTCACGCGGCCGATCCGCACGCGCTTGAGGCCCACGACCTTGAGTCCGACCATGTCGCACATGCGCCGGATCTGGCGCTTGCGGCCTTCCTTGAGCGTGAAGCTGAGCTGGTCGTCGTTCTGCCAGCGCACTTTCGCGGGCAGCAGGGGCTTGCCGTCCATCCACAGGCCGTGGTTCAGCTTCTTGAGGTCGGCGTCCGGCAGGCGGCCCGGCTTCGTGTACTGCACGCGCACGAGGTATTCCTTCTCGATGGACGTGGCCTCGCCGATCAATTGCTTGGCAATGCGGCCGTCCTGCGTCAGCACGAGCAGGCCGACGGAATCGATGTCCAGCCGTCCGGCCGGCACGAGCGATTTCAGCTGGGTCGGGTGGAATTGTTCGGGCGACGGGTCGTCCGTCCAGCGGTTTTCCGGTTTCACGAGCACGACGGCCGGCTTGTAGCCATCCTCGGCCTGGCCGCTGACGTAGCCGACCGGCTTGTTCAGCAGCACCGTCACGCGCTTCGCCTGCTGGGCGGCGGCCTGGCGCTCGACCGTGATCTTTTGGTGCGGCAAGACTTTGCTGCCGAGCTCGGACACCACCTGGCCGTCGACCCTCACCCAGCCTTTCGCGATCCATTCGTCGGCCTCGCGGCGGGAGGAGAGGCCCAGTTCGGACATGCGTTTGGACAGGCGTACGGGTTCGGTCATGGTCACTTCAAAAAAACAATCGGATCGAATCTCAAATCTCAAATCTCAAATCTTGACGGCATCCAGCAGCTCGGTCTCCAGCTGCACCTGCACGCGCTGGTTGTTCAGCGCTTGCCCGTCGATGAGGAACACGTCCTCGACGCGCTCGCCCAGGGTCATGATCTTGGCGGTGTGCAGGTTGATGCGGTAGCGCGCGAGCACGTTCGCGATCGCGTACAGCAGGCCGTTGCGGTCGTTCGCGCCGATCGACAGCACCCAGAACTGACCGCGCTCGTCCGGGCGCATGTCCACCGTCGGCGTGACGGGGAAGTTGCGCGACATGCGCGACAGCCGCCCCCGCAGCGGCGGCGACAACGGTTCCTGGCGCACGAGCACCTCGCACAGCTCGTGCTCGATCAGGTTGATGATGTCGCGGTAGCTGTTGGCGAAATGTTCGTCCGTGATGAGGAAGGTGTCGAGCGCGTAGCCGTCCTTCGTCGTGTGGATCTTGGCGTCGAGGATGGAAAAATTCTTGCGGTCGAAATAGCTGCAGATGCGCGCGAACAGGTCCGGCTGGTCCTTCACGTACACCGTCACCTGCAGGCCTTCGCCGATGGGCGCGAGGCGCGACTTGACCACCGGTTTGTCGAGGCCCAGCTTGTCGACCAGGCAGCGGGTCTGCCACGCGATGTCGGACGCGTCGTGGCGCAGGAAGTAGGCCATGTCGAGCTGCTTCCACAGCGCTTCGTGCGCGTCCGCCGGCAGGCCGAACAGGCGCAGGGTGGCCAGCGCTTCCTGCTGGCGCGCGCGCAGTTCGCGGTCGGCGGACGGCGGCTCGCCGCCGAGCACGCGCAAGGTCATCTTGTACAGGTCTTCCAGCAGCTTGGCCTTCCACGCGTTCCACACCTTCGGGCTCGTGCCGCGGATGTCGGCGACGGTCAGCAGGTACAGCGCCGTCAGGTGGCGCTCGTCGCGCACGAGGCGGGCAAAGGCCTGGATCACGTCCGGATCCGACAGGTCCTGCTTCTGGGCGACCACCGACATCGTCAGGTGGTGCTCGACGAGGAACACGACCAGTTCGGTGTCTTCCTCGGACAGCGCATGGTCGCGGCAGAATTCGCGCGCGTCGGTCTTGCCCAGCTCCGAATGGTCGCCGCCGCGGCCCTTGGCGATGTCGTGGAACAGGGCCGCCACGTACAACAGCCAGCGGTCGCGGAAATTGGCGATCAGCTGGCTGCAGAACGGGTATTCGTGCGCGTGCTCCGTCATCGTGAAGCGCCGCATGTTGCGCACGACCATCATGATGTGCTGGTCGACCGTGTAGACGTGGAACAGGTCGTGCTGCATCTGGCCGATGATGCGGCGGAAGTTCGGCAGGTAGCGGCCGAGGATCCCCATGTCGTTCATGCGGCGCAGCGCGTGCACGAGGCCCGCGGGCGCCTGCAGCACGCGCAGGAACAGGGCGCGGTGCCGCGGGTCGGCGCGGAAGGCGTCGTCGATGAGGGTGCGCGCATGCCACAGGGCGCGCATCGTGCGCGCCGTCATGCCCTTGATGTCGGGGCGCTCCGTCATCAGCACGAAGATTTCCAGCACGGCCGACGGGCTCGATTCGAACGTGTCGTCCGCGGCGATGTCGATGAAGCCGCCCACTTCGTTGAAGCGCGGATTGATCGGCACCGGCTGCTGCGGCGTGGGGAACAGGTGCGCCTCGATGTTCTGCAGCAGGATCGTGTTCAGCTGGGTGACGGTCTTCGCGGCCCAGTAGTAGCGCTGCATCAGGAATTCGCTGGCGCGGCGCGCCTCCAGGCCTTCGCCCGTCGACGTGAGGCCGAAGGTTTCCGCGATCGCGGTCTGGACGTCGAACACGAGGCGGTCTTCGCGCCGGTTCGTCTGCAGGTGCAGGCGCACGCGGATGTCCTTGAACGCGTATTCCTTTTCCATCAACTGGCGCGCTTCCTCGCGCGTGATGAGGCCGCGGATCGCGAGCTGGGTCCAGGAATTGCCCAGGCCCGCCGCTTTCGCGACCCACAGGATCACCTGCAGGTCGCGCAGGGCGCCCGGGCTTTCCTTGACGTTCGGCTCCAGCGAGAACGGCGTGTATTCGTACTTGGCGTGGCGCAGCCGCATCTCGGCCGTCTTGGCCTGGAAGAAGGCCTGCGGGTCCATCGCCTCGTCGTAGCGGCGCTGCAGCTCGTTGAAGACGGTCTCGCTGCCCGTCACGAGGCGCGCTTCCAGCAGGCTCGTCTGTACCGTGATGTCGGCGGCGGACTCCGTCATGCATTCGTCCACCGTGCGGATGCTGTGGCCGATCTCCAGGCCCAGGTCCCACAGCAGTTGCACGAAATTCTCCAGCTTCGCCTGCACGATGGCGTCGGGCGCACTGCCCAGCAGGATCAGGAGGTCGACGTCGGAGAAGGGGAACAGTTCGCCGCGGCCGTAGCCGCCGACGCCCACGAGGGCGGCGTCGTGCGGCAGCCCGGCCGCGTGCCAGGCGTCCGTCAGCACCCCGTCGACGCTGTGGCGAAGGCCGCGCAACAGTTTTTCCGGCTTGCCGTTCTCGCGGAACTCGGCGATGACGAGCTGGCGCTCGGCCTTGAGGCGCTGCTTGAGTTGCAGCGGCTGCATCGGTTGCGGCGGCTGCGCGGCTTGGGAGGCGGCGATGGGGGCGGTGGACATGGGCGGCGAGCGTGGGCGGCGAACGTGGGTCAGGCGGCGACGGCGTCTTGCGGGCGGACGATGGCCGGCGGCGGCGGGGTGCCGGCCGACGTCGTCAGCACTTCATAGCCCGTCTCCGTCACGAGGATCATGTGTTCCCACTGGGCCGACAGGCTGCGGTCCTTCGTCTTGATGGTCCAGCCGTCCGGCATCTCGCGGATCTCGCGGCGGCCCGCGTTGATCATCGGCTCGATCGTGAAGATCATGCCCGTTTGCAACTCCTCGCCCGTGCCGGGACGGCCGTAGTGCAGCACCTGCGGCTCTTCGTGGAACACCTTGCCGATGCCGTGGCCGCAGAATTCGCGCACGACGGAATAGCCGGCCTTTTCCGCATGTTGCTGGATGGCATGACCGATGTCGCCCAGGTGCGCGCCCGGTTTCACCTTGGAAATGCCCAACCACATGCATTCATAGGTGATGTCCGTCAGGCGCCGTGCCAGCTTCGACGGTTCGCCGATGAAGAACATGCGGCTATTGTCGCCGTGATAACCATCCTTCGTGATGACGGTGACGTCGATGTTCACGACGTCGCCGTTCTTGAGGACCTTGTCGCCCGGAATGCCATGGCAGATCACGTCGTTGACGGAGGTGCAGACGGCTTTCGGGAACGGCGGGTAGCCCGGCGGCGCATAGTTCAGGGGGGCGGGGACGGTGCCTTGCACATTCACCATGTATTCGTGGCACAAGCGGTCCAGTTCGCCGGTGGTCACGCCCGCCTTGACGAAGGGCGTGATGTAGTCGAGCACCTCGGCGCCGAGGCGGCCGGCGATGCGCATGCCCTCGATGTCTTCCGGGGTCTTGATGGAAATTGCCATGTTTATCCGTTCTGCGATAAGTTCTGTGCCGGTCATTATATGTGATTCATAACGTCGCCGGGCCGCAGCCATCCGGCTGCCCCCTGCGGCGGCCTCCGGGAGCGTCATGCGTGCGCAAGCTTGAAATTCGTGTCAAATCCCGCTAGAATCTCGGGTTGCTCGTGTTCGTATCGAGCAACTTGTGAATGTAAATCGCGAATGCGGCCGAAAAGGGTGCCCATGAAAGGGTGGACTGGCCGTCATTCAAGACCCAACCCTGGAGAATACAATGTCTGTCACTATGCGCGAAATGCTGGAAGCCGGTGTTCACTTCGGCCACCAGACCCGTTTCTGGAACCCGAAAATGGCCCCGTTCATCTTCGGTCATCGCAACAAGATCCACATCATCAACCTGGAAAAGACCATGGCGATGTATCAGGATGCGATGAAGACCATCAAGCAGATCGCCGCCAACCGCGGCACGATCCTGCTGGTGGGCACGAAGCGCCAGGCCCGCGACATCATCGCCGCCGAAGCGCAGCGCGCCGGCGTGCCGTACGTCGACCAGCGCTGGCTGGGCGGCATGCTGACCAACTTCAAGACCATCAAGACCTCGATCAAGCGCCTGAAGGACATGGAAGCGGCCATCGAATCGGGTGAAGTCGAGAAGATGAGCAAGAAAGAAGCGCTGATGTTCTCGCGCGAACTGGAAAAGCTGCAGAAATCGATCGGCGGCATCAAGGACCTGCAGGGCGTGCCGGACGCGATCTTCGTCGTGGACGTCGGCTACCACAAGGGCGCCGTCACCGAAGCCGGCAAGCTGGGCATCCCGGTCATCGGCGTGGTCGACACCAACCACTCGCCGGAAGGCGTGACCCACGTCATCCCGGGCAACGACGACTCGTCGAAGGCCATCACCCTGTACGCACGCGGCGTCGCCGATGCGATCCTGGAAGGCCGTGCGAACGCCACCAACGAAATCGTCGAGATGGTCAAGTCGGCCGACGACTTCGTCGAAGTTTCCGAGCAAGCTTAATTCCCGGCGGGCGCTTGCCCGCTGAGCAGTAAAGGGGCGCCGAGCCTAAGATCGAGCGCCCCTTTTTGCAAGCAATTCCTGGATAGATAAACAAATTAGGAGAAATGACATGGCAGCGATTACTGCAGCGATGGTTGGCGAACTGCGCGCCAAGACCGACGCCCCGATGATGGAATGCAAGAAGGCACTGAACGAAGCCGACGGCGACATGGCACGTGCCGAAGAGATCCTGCGCGTCAAGCTGGGCGGCAAGGCCTCGAAAGCGGCATCGCGCATCACCGCTGAAGGCGTTGTGGCCGCTTACGTCGCCGGCAACGTCGGCGCGCTGGTCGAAGTCAATAGCGAAACCGACTTCGTCGCCAAGAACGACGACTTCCTGGCCATGTGCAACCTGGCCGCCAAGCTGGTCGCCGAGAACAACCCGGCCGACGTCGCCGCCCTGGCCGCCCTGCCGGTCGACGGCAAGACGTTCGACGACGTGCGTACGGCACTGATCGGTAAAATCGGCGAGAATATGACTGTTCGCCGCTTCCAGCGCTTCGAAACCACGGGCAAGCTGGCGTCGTACCTGCACGGCACCCGCATCGGCGTGATCGTCGACTACGACGGTGCCGACGAGCAAGTCGGTAAGGACGTCGCCATGCACATCGCCGCGATGAAGCCGGTCGCCCTGTCGGCAGAGCAAGTGCCGGCCGACCTGATCGAGAAAGAGCGTTCGGTTGCCCAGCTGAAAGCCAAGGAAGACGCCGACAAGGCCGTCGCCGAAGGCAAGCAGCCGCAATCGGCCGAGATCGTCGCCAAGCGTATCGACGGCGCCGTTCAGAAATACCTGAAGGAAGTGTCGCTGTTCAACCAGGCATTCGTGAAGAACGACAAGCAAAGCGTCGAGCAGATGCTGAAGGCCGCCAACACGACCGTGAAGGGATTCACGATGTACGTGGTCGGCGAAGGCATCGAGAAGAAAGTCGACGACTTCGCAGCAGAAGTGGCAGCCCAGATGGCTGCTGCCAAGCAGTAATAAAGAGAACGGGCCGCAAGGCCCGTTTTTACAACCGGTTGTAAGACCGTAGGGTGGGCACCCTGTGCCCACCAATGCATGCGTCACGTGAACGCATGGTGGGCACGGGGTGCCCACCCTACGTCCATCGGGGTGATTCCTCGATGGACGAACAGAAACAAACACATCTATTCTTAGGAGCCCCATTCATGACAAAACCAGCCTACCAACGAGTCCTCCTCAAACTGTCTGGCGAAGCGCTGATGGGCGACGATCCGTTCGGCATCAACCGCGCCACCATCGAACGCATGGTCGCCGACGTCGCGGAGGTGTCGAAGCTGGGTGTGGAACTGGCGGTGGTGATTGGCGGCGGTAACATCTTCCGCGGCGTGGCGCCGGGCGCGCAGGGCATGGACCGCGCGACGGCCGACTACATGGGGATGCTGGCCACCGTGATGAATGCGCTTGCGCTGGCCGACGCCATGCGCCAGCAGGGCATCACGGCGCGCGTGATGTCGGCCATCGGCATCGAGCAGGTGGTCGAGCCGTACGTGCGCCCGAAGGCGCTGCAATACCTGGAAGAGGGCAAGGTCGTCGTGTTCGCCGCAGGCACGGGCAACCCCTTCTTCACCACCGACACCGCCGCCGCGCTGCGCGGTTCGGAAATCTCGGCCGAAATTGTGTTGAAGGCAACCAAGGTCGATGGCGTATATACTGCCGATCCCAAGAAGGATCCGCACGCGACCCGCTACGAGTCGATCTCGTTCGACGAAGCGATCGCCAAGCACCTGCAGGTGATGGACGCCACCGCGTTCGCCCTGTGCCGCGACCAGAAGCTGCCGATCAAAGTGTTCTCGATCGTCAAGCCGGGGGCGCTCAAGCGCGTGATCATGGGCGAGGACGAGGGTACACTCGTACACGTTTAATCAATTTTAGAAATACAGGAGAGCAGCATGTCCGTCGCTGACGTTAAAAAAAGTGCCCAGGATAAGATGGCCAAGTCCATCGAAACCCTGAGAAGCAACCTGGCCAAGGTTCGCACCGGCCGCGCCCACACCGGCATCCTGGACCACGTGATGGTCGATTACTATGGTTCGCCGACCGCGCTGCCGATGGTCGCCAACCTGACCCTCATCGACGCCCGCACGATCGGCGTCCAGCCGTACGAAAAGAAAATGCTGAGCGTCGTCGAAAAGGCGATCCGCGAGTCCGACCTGGGCCTGAACCCGTCGACCTTCGGCGACATGGTGCGCGTGCCGACCCCGGCCCTGACGGAAGAACGCCGCAAGGAAATGGTCAAGCTGTGCAAATCGGAAGCGGAAGACGCGAAGATCGCCGTCCGCAACGTGCGCCGCGACGCCAACGAGCAGTTGAAGAAGCTGGTCAAGGACAAGGCGATCTCGGAAGACGACGAGCGCCGCGCCCAGGACGACGTCCAGAAGATGACCGACAAGGCCGTCGTCGACATCGACAAGCTGGTTGCCGAAAAAGAAAAAGAAGTCATGACGGTGTGATCCATGTTGCGGCGCCTGTGCGCCGCGGGTATCGTTGTGGACATCGGACCGGCAGGCAAGGCCTGACCGGTCCGTTCCACCTTTTGTTGCTATCCTCCTGCAGTCCGTTTGACCGCCATTTGGCCCGATTTATGATTTTCAAAAGTTCGACCACCGCAGTTCCGGAAGCGCCCAAGGTGCCGCGTCATATCGCCATCATCATGGATGGCAATGGCCGCTGGGCGACCAAGCGCCTGCTGCCCCGCGTGGCCGGCCACGTCAAGGGTGTGGACGCCGTGCGCAAGATCGTCGAAGCGTGCGTGGAACGCGGCGTCGAATACCTGACGCTGTTCGCGTTTTCGTCGGAAAACTGGCGCCGTCCCGCCGACGAGGTGTCCTACCTGATGGGCTTGTTCGTCACGGCGCTCGAGCGCGAAGTGGCGAAGATGCATGCCAATAACATCCGCCTGAAAGTGGTGGGCGACCTGTCGCGCTTCTCCCCCAAGCTGCAGGACATGATCGCCAACGCCGAGCGCCGCACCGCGAACAACTCGCGCCTGACCGTCACCGTGTGCGCCAACTACGGCGGCCGCTGGGACATCATGCAGGCGACCGGCAAGATGGTCGCCGCCAACCCGGGCGTGACGGAATACACCGAGGAGATGCTGGCACCGCACCTGGCGATGGCCTACGCGCCCGAGCCCGACCTGTTCATCCGCACGGGCGGCGAGGAGCGCATCTCCAACTTCCTCCTGTGGCAGCTCGCGTATTCGGAGCTGTACTTCACCGACGCCTTCTGGCCGGACTTTTCGCCCGAGTCGCTCGACACGGCGATCGCGTCCTACCAGAGCCGGGAACGCCGCTTCGGCCGCACCGGCGAGCAGGTCGCCAACAAGGCCAAGACAAACTGATGCTTAGAACCCGCGTCATTACCGCCGTCGTGCTGCTGGCAGTGTTGCTGCCAGTCCTTTACTTCAACAATTACACGGCGTTCGCGGTGGTGGCGACGGTGTTCTTCGGCGCCGCCATCTGGGAGTGCTTCCGGCTGTTCAACCCGGAGACGCACAATGCCCACGTGATCGCCATCGTGTGGGCGGCCGTGTTCGCGATGGCCGTGTTCACGGGACATACGAATCTGTCGTTCTGGGCCGCGCTCAGCGTCGCGCTGTGGATCGCCCGGTTCGCGCCGTCGCTGAAGATGGGCCTGCCGCCGCTGCACACGCCCGCGAATACGCTGCTGTCCCTGGTGTACGCGTTCGCCGTGGTCGGCTGCTTCGCCGCCATCGTCGACCTGTATTCCCATTCGCCGCTGTTCCTGCTGTCCGTGCTCGCGATCGTGTGGGTGGCCGATATCGGCGCCTATTTCTCCGGCAAGGCCTTCGGCAAGCGCAAGCTGGCGCCCTCGATCTCGCCCGGCAAGTCGTGGGAAGGCGCGATCGGCGGCGGCATCGCCGTGCTCGTGCTGGGCGGCCTGTCGGTCCAGTTCGGCGGCGACGCCTTTGCGAACACCTTCGCCGCGCGCGTCCAGCATCACTACGGCTGGCCCGCGCTCGTCGTGGTGCTCGTGCTGATGGTTGCCGCCAGCATCGTCGGCGACCTGTTCGAATCCCAACTCAAGCGGCGCGCGGGCATGAAGGACAGCAGCAACCTGCTGCCCGGCCATGGCGGCGTGCTCGACCGCATCGACGCGCTGGTCCCGGTGCTGCCGCTGGCCGCCCTGATCGGCGCGCGGCTGTAAGACCAGGCTGCTTCAACGCGGGCGGGCGCCGTCGCGGCGCGCGCCGTGCCAGAATCACTCAGCATCTGCCCGTGTTGGAGCGACCTTGACAATGGAACGCAACATGCAACACATCACTATTCTGGGCGCCACCGGTTCGATCGGCGTCTCGACCCTCGACGTGCTCGCGCGTCATCCCGACAAATACCGTGTCTACGCACTGTCCGCGCATGAACGCGTGGACGCGCTGGCCGCGCAATGCCGCGTGTTCCGGCCGCGGCGCGCCGTCGTCGGCTCGCCCGACGCCGCGGCGCGCCTGCGCGAGCTGCTGGCCGGCCTGCCCATCGACGTCGACCACGGCGAGGCGGCGCTGTGCGAGATCGCATCCAGCCCGGACACGGACACGGTGATGGCCGCCATCGTCGGCGCCGCCGGCCTCCCGCCCACGCTCGCGGCCGCGCGCGCGGGCAAGAAGGTCCTGCTGGCGAACAAGGAAGCGCTCGTCATGTCCGGCCAGCTGTTCATGGACGCCGTCAAGGAACACAAGGCCACGCTGCTCCCCATCGATTCCGAGCACAACGCCATCTTCCAGTCGCTGCCGGGCACGTACGGACGTTCGCCCGACGCGGCCGGCGTGGCCAGGATCCTGCTGACGGCGTCGGGCGGTCCGTTCCTGCAGCGCGCCGTCGACACGCTGGAACACGTGACGCCGGAAGAAGCCTGCAAGCATCCGAACTGGGCGATGGGCCGCAAGATCTCCGTCGACTCCGCCACGATGATGAACAAGGGCCTCGAAGTGATCGAGGCGCACTGGCTGTTCGGCGCGCCGGCCGACCGCATCGAGGTCGTCATCCACCCGCAGAGCGTGATCCACTCGATGGTGTCGTACGTGGACGGTTCCGTGCTCGCCCAGCTGGGCAACCCGGACATGCGCACGCCCATCGCCCACGCGCTCGCCTACCCGGAACGCATCGATTCCGGCGTGGCCCAGCTCGACCTGACGCAATGGGCCGCGCTGGCGTTCCACAAGCCCGACTTCGATCGCTTCCCCTGCCTGGCGCTCGCCTTCGACGCCTTGCGCGCGGGCGGCACGGCGCCCGCCTTGCTGAACGCGGCGAACGAAGTCGCGGTCCAAGCATTCCTGGAGCGCCGCATCGGCTTTCGCGCCATCGACCGCGTCGTGCGCCGCGTGATGGACGAGAACCCGCACGGCGCGGCTTCCAGCATCGAGGCCGTGATGGCCCAGGACGCGCGCGCCCGCGCCGCGGCCGAGCGCATCGTGCATGCGCTGTCAGCATGAGGTGATGGCACCTACACGCGGGTACTGACGGGAGAAAACCATGAACCTGATCCACACCCTGCTGGCCTTCGTCCTGGCGCTGGGCCCCCTGATCATCTTCCACGAGCTGGGTCACTACGTCGTCGCGCGCCTGTGCGGCGTGAAGGTGCTGCGCTTCTCGATCGGCATGGGACGTGTCGTGTGGTCGCGCCGCTTCGGCCCGGACCAGACGGAATGGGCCATCTCGGCGCTGCCCATCGGCGGCTACGTCAAGATGCTCGACGAGCGCGATCCGTCCACCGCGCCCGCCAGCGAGGCCGACCTGCCGCGCGAATTCACGCGCCAGAACGTGTGGAAGCGCATCGCCATCGTGGCGGCGGGCCCGGTCGCCAACTTCATCCTCGCCATCGTCGTGATGGCCGCGCTGTTCATGCACGGGAAGCAGGAGCCGGGCACGCGCCTGCGCGCGATGCCGCAGACGGCCGCCGTGTACCAGGCCGGCGTGCGCGGCGGCGACGTCGTCACGGCCGTCAACGGCCGGCCCGTGCAGTCGTGGACGGAGCTGCGCTGGGAACTCGTGCGCGCCGCCATCGACAAGCATGCGGCCGAACTGACCCTGCGCGGTCCCGAGTCCGGCGCCGCCCCGTATCGCGCCGTGCTGCCGGCCGACCGCATGGCCGCGCTGGACGTGGACGGCGACGTGCTGGGCGCGCTCGGCATGCAGATGTGGCGCCCGCGGCCGACGGTCGACAAGGTGCTGCCGGACGGCCCGGCCGCGCGCGCGGGCCTGCAGGCGGGCGACCTGGTGACGTCCATCGACGGCAAGCCCATACTGGACGGCATCGCCTTCATCGAGGCCGTGCGCGGCGCGGTCGGCAAGACGCTGCAGGTGGGCGTCCTGCGGGGCGACCGCCAGCTCGTCGTGCCGCTCACGCCCGAGCGCGACCCGCAGTCGGGCAAGGGCCTCGTGAAGCTGTTGATCGCGCAGGCGCCCGGGATGGTGACGGTGAAGGAGGGCCCGCTGGGCGCGTTCGCCAAGGGCGTAGAGCGCACGTGGGAGACGAGCGCGATGACCGTCAAGATGATCGCCAAGATGGTCGTGGGCGAGGTCTCGCTGAAGAACGTGACGGGCCCGATCACCATCGCGGACGTGGCCGGACAGACCGCGCGCTCGGGGCTCGAGCCCTTCCTCGAGTTCATCGCGTTCATCTCCATCAGCCTGGGTGTAATGAATCTGTTACCAATTCCCGTTCTGGACGGTGGCCATTTGCTGTATTATTCGCTGGAAGTTTTGACCGGGCGCCCCTTGCCCGCGCGGATCGGCGAGATCGCGCAGCGTGCCGGGGTGGGCCTGCTGTTCATGCTGATGGCGCTTGCCGTCTTCAACGACCTGGTGCGGCTGCTCTGAACACACGGCACTCCGATACATACGCCGCGCCCGCGGCGGGCATCGGAGTGTCCGGCTCGAGCAGGACAAGCGCCGGCGAAGAACACGTAACGTTGTCCAATGACTGACCCATTGATCTAACCGATGAATTTAAAACCCGAACGTTTTGCCCAGCCGCGTTTTGCCTTGCCCTCCCGTCGCAGCATGATCGGCGCCGCCGTGCTGGCCCTGTGTGCCGGCCACGCGTGGGCTGTCGCTCCCTTCGTCGTGAAGGACATCCGGGTCGAAGGCATCCAGCGGACCGAGGCAGGCACGGTGTTCAGCTACCTGCCGGTGCGCGTGGGCGAGACCTTCGACGACGAAAAAGGCACGGCGGCGATCAAGGCGCTGTACGCCACCGGCTTCTTCAAGGACATCCGCCTGGAAGAGGAAAACGGCGTGCTCGTGGTGCTGGTCGAGGAACGTCCCGCCATCGCCTCCGTCGACTTCACCGGCACCAAGGAATTCGAAAAGGACATGCTCGTCAAGGCGCTGAAGGAAATCGGCGTCGGCGAGACCAAGATCTTCGACAAGGCGTCGGTCGACCGCGCCGAGCAGGAACTCAAGCGCCAGTACCTGTCGCACGGCCTGTACGGCGTCAAGATCACGACCACCGTCACCCCGATCGAGCGTAACCGCGTGAACATCATGTTCAACGTGGACGAGGGCGACGTCGCCAAGATCAAGCAGATCAACATCGTCGGCAACAAGGCGTTCTCCGACAAGGAACTGCGCGCGCTGCTGCAGCTGAACACGTCCGGCTGGTTCACGTGGTATTCGAAGGCCGACCAGTACTCGAAGCAGAAGCTGACGGGCGACCTGGAGACCATCAAGTCGTGGTACCTGAATCACGGCTACCTGGAAGTGAACGTCGAGTCCACGCAGGTCTCGATCACCCCGGACAAGAAGGACATCTACCTCACCATCAACATCACGGAAGGCGAGAAGTACACCGTCTCCGGCATCAAGATGGACGGCGAGATGTTCGGCCGCGAGCAGGAACTGAAGAACCTGATCCTGCTGAAGCCGGGCCAGACGTACTCCGGCGACCTGCAGGAAGCGTCGAACAAGCGCATCGCCGACCGCCTGGCGAGCTTCGGCTACGCGTTCGCGAACGTCACCGCCAACCCGGAGATCAACCGCGAGAAGCGCGAAGTCGCCTTCACGTTCTTCGTCGATCCGGGCAAGCGCGCCTACGTGCGCCACATGACCATCTCGGGCAACACGATCACCCGCGACGAAGTGATCCGCCGCGAATTCCGCCAGTTCGAGAGCTCGTGGTACGACCCGAACCGGGTGAAGCTGTCGCGCGACCGCGTCGACCGCCTCGGCTACTTCAAGGACGTGACGGTCGAGACGCCGGAAGCGCAGGGCACCAACGACGCCGTGGACGTGAACATCGCCGTCGTCGAAAAGCCGACCGGTAACTTCATGATCGGCGGCGCGTTCTCGCAGGCGGAAAAATTCACCTTCACCGCGTCCGTCACGCAGGCCAACTTCGCCGGCAGCGGCAACACCGTCGGCGTGGAACTGAACACGAGCCGCTACAACCGCACGATCTCGTTCGCCCAGACCAATCCGTACTTCACGGACGACGGCATCTCGCGCGCCTTCCAGCTGTACCTGCGCACGTCGCGCCCGCCCGCGCTGAACATCGGTTCGTACACCGTGCGCCAGCAGGGCGGCAACCTGACGTTCGGCGTGCCGTTCTCGGAAATCGACACCGTCTTCTTCGGCGCCGGCCTGGAAAAGACCCGCCTCGAGACCGACGAGAGCTCGCCGACGTTGTACCAGCAGTTCGTCATGCAGAACTCGAAGGATCCGACTGCGAAGGCCACGGGCGTGGGCACGGCGACGACGAACGCCATCCCGTTCACCGTGGCGTGGGGCCGCGATTCGCGCGATTCCGCCATCACCCCGACCCGCGGCCGCTACCAGCGCGCCAACCTGGAAGTCGACGTCGTCGGCGACGCCAAGTACTACCGCGTGGTGTACGACCACGAGTGGTATCGTCCGATCACGCGCTGGATGACGCTGGCGCTGAAGGGCGAGTTGGACTACGGCGCGGGCCTCGGCGGCAACGCCTACCCGGTCTTCAAGAACTTCTACGGCGGCGGCATCGGCTCGGTGCGCGGCTACGAAAGCTCGTCGCTGGGCATCGTCGACCCGCGCACGTACGACGCGCTGGGCGGCGCCAAGCGCGTGATCGGCAACGCCGAGCTGCAGTTCCCGTTCCCGGGCAGCGGCCAGGATCGTTCGCTGCGCTGGTTCACCTTCGCCGACACGGGCCAGGTCTACCAGGAGCACGAACCGATCCGCACGTCGCAGCTGCGCTACTCGGCGGGTATCGGCCTGTCGTGGATTTCCCCGGTGGGCCCGCTCAAGTTGAGTTATGCTAAGCCCTTGAACGCGAAGCCGGGCGATCGCCTGGAGCGCTTCCAGTTCCAGATGGGTACCGGTTTCTGATCCGGCCCATCGCCGAGACAAGGATTGCGAAGAATATGTTGAAAAAATCGTTAGCCATGTTGCCGCGCAGCCTGGTGCTGGCGCTGCTGTGCGCCGGCGCGATGGCGCACGCTCAGGCGCAGACCGGTACGCCGAGCCGCATCGGTTTCGTCTACACGGAACGCCTGATGACCGAGTCCAAGCTCGCCAAGGCGGCGGACGCGAAGCTGCAGGCCGAATTCTCCAAGCGCCAGAAGCAGGTCGACGACATGGTGCAGCGCTACAAGCAGACCCGCGAGAAGTTCGACGAGGAAGCGCCGAAGCTGTCGGACCTCGACCGCACCAAGCGCACGCGCGAACTGCTCGACATGGAAAAGGACGTGCAGCGCATGCAGCGCGAGTACAACGAGGACCTGTTCCAGCGCAAGAACGAAGAGCGCGCCGCCATCGCCCAGAAAGCCTATAAACTGATCGAACAGGTGGCCGAGCAGGATCATCTCGACGTCGTGCTGCAGGAGGCCATCTGGACCAGTCCGCGCATCGACATCACCGATCGCATCCTCAAACTGCTCGACAAATAAGCAGGCAAGCAAGCCAAGGCGGCTCTGGATGCCGGCCGGCTCGGTGAGCGGCCGGCAGTTTTCACTTCTTTTACGGAACGACCACGATGGGCACTCGACTGGGTGATTTGGTCGAACGCTTCGGTGGGCAGTTGGTGGGTGACCCGAACCTCGAGGTTCAGGGCATCGCGCCGCTCGACAGCGCCGGCGATTCGCACATCAGTTTTCTCAGCAACAGCAAATTGCGCGCGCTGGCCGCACAGAGCCGGGCGGCGGCGCTGATCGTCTCGCCGCTGGACGACGCCACCGTCGCCACGACCTATGCCGGCGCACGCATCGTCACCACCAACCCTTACGCCTATTTCGCCCGCGCCGCCCAGTATTTCGTGGCGCAGGACGAATTCGTCCCGCCGGCCGGCATCCACCCGAGCGCCGTCGTGCACGACACGGCGCGCATCGACCCGACGGCCCACGTCGGCCCGAACGTGACGGTGGAAGCGGGCGCCGTGATCCGCGCGCGCGTCCGCATCGACGCCGGCTGCTTCGTCGGCCGCGACGCCGAGATCGGCGAAGAGACGCACCTGTTCGCGAACGTGACCTTCCACGAGCGCTGCAGGATCGGCAAGCGCGGCATCCTGCATTCGGGGGCCGTGATCGGCACCGACGGTTTCGGCTTCGCGCGCGAGAACGGCGTGTACATCAAGATCCCGCAGACGGGCCGCGTGCTGATGGGCGACGACGTCGACGTCGGCGCCAACACGACCATCGACCGCGGCGCCCTGGACGACACGGTCATCGAGGACGGCGTGAAGCTGGACAACCAGATCCAGATCGGCCACAACTGCCGCATCGGCGCGAACACGGCAATGGCCGGCTGCGTGGGGGTAGCCGGCAGCGCCAGGATCGGCAAGAATTGCACGTTCGGCGGCGCGGCCATGGTGCTGGGGCACCTGGAAATCGCGGACAACGTCCATATCTCCTCCGGCAGCATGGTGTCGCGTTCCGTGCTGGAGCCGGGGCAGTACACGGGTTTTTATCCGCTGGCCAAGAACGCCGAATGGGAAAAGAGCGCCGCCATCGTGCGCAACCTGTCCGCGCTGCGCGAGAAGATGCGCAGCCTGGAAAAACAGATCAAACAACTGACGGAAGCACCAGAACAAAAATGACGAACGAAGCTACGACGAAGACCCTGGGGATCAACGAGATCAAGGAATACCTGCCGCACCGCTATCCGATGCTGCTGGTCGACCGCGTGGTCGACTACGAGATCGGCAAGACGATCACCGCCATCAAGAACGTGACCGCCAACGAGGAATTCTTCAACGGTCACTTCCCGCACAAGCCGGTCATGCCGGGCGTCCTGATGATCGAGGCGCTGGCGCAGACGGCCGCGATCCTGTCGTTCATGACCATGAACGTCAAGCCGGACGAGAACTCGGTCGTGTACTTCGTCGGCATCGACAATGCGCGCTTCAAGCGCCCCGTCGAGCCGGGCGACCAGCTCAAGATGGACATCGAGATCCTGCGCACCTCGCGCGGCATCTGGAAGTACAAGGCGGTCGCCAGCGTCGACGGCAAGGTCGCCGTCGAGGCGGAACTGATGTGCACCATCAGGGCGAACGAAAAGGCAGGGCAGTGATGAGCAAGGTCCACCCGAGCGCGATCGTCGATCCGAAGGCGGAGCTGGACAGCGCCGTCGAGATCGGCCCGTACTCCATCATCGGGCCGGACGTGCGCATCGGCGCCGGCACGGTCGTCGGGCCGCACGTGGTCATCGAGGGCCACACGACGATCGGCCGCGACAACCGCATCTTCCAGTTCGCGTCGCTGGGCGCCGCCCCGCAGGACAAGAAGTGGGCCGGCGAACCGACGCGCCTGGAAATCGGCGACCGCAACACGATCCGCGAATTCTGCACGTTCAACCTCGGCACCGCGCAGGACGCGGGCGTCACGCGCCTGGGCGACGACAACTGGATGTCGGCGTACACGCACCTGGCGCACGACTGCCAGGTCGGCAGCAACACGGTCTTCTCGAACAACGCGCAGCTCGCGGGCCACGTGCACGTGGGCGATTGGGCGATCCTGTCCGGCTACTGCGGCGTGCACCAGTTCTGCAAGATCGGCGCCCACGCGTTCATCGGCATGTACACGAGCCTCACGCAGGACGTGCCGCCGTTCGTCCTCGTCTCCGGCAACCCGGCCGAGGCGCACGGCGTGAACATCGAAGGCCTCAAGCGCCGCGGCTTCTCGCGCGAAGCGATCAACGGCATCCGCGCCGCCTACAAGCACCTCTACCGCGCCGGCCTCACGCTGGAAGAAGCGAAGACCAGGCTGGCGGAAGAAGAAGACGCCGGCGGCGAGGCCGCGCCGCACATCCGCGCGATGCGCGCATTCCTCGACAACGCGAGCCGTGGCATCGTCCGCTGACGTACGCGTGGGCGGAACGTCGCTGGCCCTCGTGGCCGGCGAAGTGTCCGGCGACCTGCTGGCCGCGCGCCTGATGGCGGGCCTGAAGCCGCACCTGCCGGACGTCTCGTTTTCCGGCATCGGCGGCCCGCGCATGCTGGAGCAGGGGCTCGTGTCCGACGTCCCGATGGACACGCTCACCGTGCGCGGCCTGTTGCCGGTGCTGCTGCGCTACCGCGAACTGAAGGGCATCCAGAACCGCCTGCGCGACCGCCTGCTGGCCGAACGTCCCGCCGCCTTCATCGGCGCCGACTACCCCGGCTTCAACCTCGGACTGGAAGAGCAACTGCGCGCGGCCGGCATCCCGACCGTGCACTTCGTCGGGCCGCAGATCTGGGCGTGGCGCGGTGGCCGCATCAAGAAGATCCAGCGCGCCGTATCGCACATGCTCGTGATCTTCCCGTTCGAGGAAGCGATCTACCGGCAGGCCGGCGTGCCCGTCACCTACATCGGCCATCCGCTGGCGGAGACGATCCCGCTGGTGCCCGACGTGGCCGCCGCGCGGCGCCGGCTCGGCCTGCCCGAGGATGCGCGCGTGGTGACCGTCATGCCGGGCAGCCGGATGTCGGAGATCAAGTACCTGACCGAGCCGTACGTCCGCGCCGTGCAACTGCTGGCGGCGCGCGATCCGTCGGTCCGGTTCATCGCGCCGATGGCGGGCGCGCGCCAGAAGGCGTATTTTATGGAGCTGGTGGCGAAAGCCGGCCTGCAGGACGTTCCGCTGCAGCTCGTCGACGGCGAGTCGCACGCGTGCATCGCGGCGGCCGACGCCGTGCTGGCGGCGTCCGGCACGGCCACCCTGGAGGTGGCGCTGTTCAAGAAGCCGATGGTGATCGCGTACAAGGTGCTGCAAGCCGAATGGCTGCTGATCCGGAACATGGGATACCTGCCGTGGATCGGCCTGCCGAACATCCTGGCGCGCGAGTTCGTCGTGCCGGAATTCCTGCAGCACGCGGCCACGCCGCAGGCGCTGGCGGACGCCGTCTGGTTCCAGTTGACGGACGAGAACAACCGGGCGAAGCTGACCGAGCGCTTCACCGGGATGCACCACAGCCTGCTGCGCGATTCCGCGCGCGAAAGCGCCCGCGCCGTGCTGCAGGTGATAGGCAAGGCATGAGAAACATGAGAAAAAAGGCGGTCGATTTCTACCCCGGCCTGCCGCGCAAGGACCGGCCGTTCACCCTGGACGACGTCGTCTGCGGCGTGGACGAGGCCGGGCGCGGCCCGCTGGCCGGACCCGTGTTCGCGGCGGCCGTGATCCTCGATCCGAAGCGTCCGATCGAAGGCTTGCGCGACTCGAAAAAGCTGACGGAGGCGCGGCGCGACGAACTGGCGCCGCTGATCAAGGAACACGCGCTGGCATGGGCCATCGCGGAATGCTCGCATGCCGAGATCGACACGCTGAACATCCTGCAGGCGACGATGCTGGCGATGCGCCGCGCCGTCGAACAGCTCGGGACCGTGCCGACCATCGCCCTCATCGACGGCAACCGTTGCCCGCCGCTGGCAGCGCACATCCGCGCGCATGCGGTGGTGGAGGGCGACGACAAGGTCCACGCCATCTCGGCCGCGTCCATCCTCGCGAAGACGGCGCGCGACGCGGCGCTCGTCGCCCTGCACGCGACCTATCCGCAGTATGCCTTCGACCAGCACAAGGGCTATTCGACGGCGCTGCACCTGGCGCGCCTGCGCGAACATGGTCCCAGCCCGGTGCACCGGCGCAGCTTCGCCCCTGTCCGTGCGCTCATCGAACCCGACTTGTTCGGAGAGCTGCCGGCATGAAGAGCATCACCTCGCGCGACAACCCGTTTTACAAGGAACTGAAACACCTCGCGGGCAGCAGCCAGGCGCTGCGCAAGGCGGGGCGTGCGCTGCTGGACGGCGTCCACCTGTGCCAGACGTATCTCGACCTTGTCGGGCAGCCCGTGCACTGCATCGTCTCCGAGGGCGCGCTGACGAATCCCGAAGTGGCGGCCATCGTCGCGCGCGTGCACGCGAGCACCACGTCGTTGCCGGACGCGCTGTTCGGCGCGCTGTCCCAGGTCGAACACGGCATCCATTTGCTGTTCCTCGTCGAGACGCCGCGTCCCGTGCCACCGCAAGCGCTGTCCGTATCGGCCGTGCTGCTGGACGGCGTGCAGGACCCGGGCAACGCCGGCTCGATCCTGCGCAGCGCCGGCGCGGCCGGCATCAAGCAGGTGTATTGCAGCCCCGGCACCGCATCGATCTGGTCGCCGAAAGTGCTGCGCGCCGCGATGGGCGCCCATTTCGTGCTGGAGATCTTCGAGCACGTCGACCTGGCGGCGCTGGTCCGCGCCGCGCGCGTGCCCGTGCTCGCCACGAGCGGCTATGCGAGCGAGCGGATCTACGACGTGGATCTCGCCCGCCCCGTCGCCTGGCTGCTGGGCCACGAAGGGCAGGGCGTGTCGGCCGCCTTGCTCGACCTGGCCACGCACCGCGTCGCCATCCCCCACGCGGGCGCCGTGGAATCGCTGAACGTGGCCGCCTGCGCGGCGGTGTGCTTCTTCGAACAGCTCAGGCAGCAACAGCGGCATACCAAGGCATAGACGCCATCCGCCCGTTCGGTTACGCTTCGTGCAGGTAACGACGGAGTCACAATGGTGGATACAAGGCAAGCGCAGTTGCAGTCTTTGCACTTTCTGGTCGCGGAAGCGGACCCGGTGCAGCGCCGCGCGCTGATCGAGGCGCTCGGCCAGGTGGGCGCCACGCGCGTCACGGACGTGCCGGACGGCCCGATGGCCTTGCGCACCTTGCAGGCCAGCTTCACGCCCAGGGTGGACGTCGCCGTCATCGACCTCGACCTGGGCGGCATGGATGGCCTGGAACTGCTGCGCGCGATCGCCGCGCTCAAGTCGACCGTGCGCCTGATCGTCGTCGGCGCCCAGCCCGCGAGCGTGCTGTTTTCCGTCGAGAGCCTCGCGCAGGCGCATGGCGTGGACCTGCTGGGGACGATCGCCAAGCCCGTCACGAGCACCAAGCTCAAGGCCCTGCTGGACAATTACCAGGCGCCGGCACGGCCGCCGGCGCCCGCGCCCGGGCCGAGTTTTTCGTTCGCCGAGGTGGGCGTCGGCCTGCAGAAGCGCCAGTTCGAACCGTTCTTCCAGCCGAAGATCGAGCTCGCGACGGGGCAGGTCAAGAGCCTGGAGACGTTCGCCCGCTGGCGCCATCCCGAGCACGGCGTGCTGGGCCCCTGCGCCTTCATCGGGGCGCTGGAGCAGAACAACCGCGTCGACTTCCTCGACTGGACGATGCTGGAGATGTCGGTGGAACGCTGCCGCCGTTACCACGACCAGGGCATCCCGATCTCGATCTCGCTGAACCTGGCGCCGGAAACGCTGGCGCACCCGCACTTCATCCGCCAGGTGGCGTCGACGATGCAGCGCCACGGCGTGCTGCCCGACTACCTGACGTTCGAGATGACGGAATCGGCGATCCTCAGCTTCGACGCCGACTTCATCGAACGCCTCGTGCGCCTGCGCATGATGGGCTTCGGCCTCGCGATCGACGACTACGGCACGGGACGCTCGAACCTGCAGATCCTCGCGCGCATTCCGTTCTCCGAACTCAAGATCGACCGGTCGTTCGTGGACGGCGCGTCGAAGAAGCGGCCGCTGGGGACCGTGCTGAAATCGTGCCTGGGGCTGGCGCACAGCCTGGACCGCATGTCCGTCGCCGTCGGCGTGGAGACGCGGCAGGATTGGGATTTCCTGCAGGGGCTCGGGTGCACGTATGCGCAGGGGTATCACATCGCCAATCCGATGGCGGCGGACGAATTCCCGGGGTGGCTCGAAGACTGGCGGCACTTCTTCTGAATGTACCGCCATCCGTATCCCGGCCGCGCGGGGCGCGTGCTCGAGCGCCTGCTGAACGCGCGCGGCCTCGCGCGGCTGCGCCACGCGGTGTTGTCGCACCTGCCGTTCCCGGTGCTGCGCAGCGACGTCGCCGACGTCGTCTACGTGACGTGGATGGTGGACGCCCGCGTCGCCGGCGCGCTGCTGCCGGCCGGCCTGCGCGTATGGGAGCGCGGGGGCAGGACGCCGTTCACGGTGCTGACGTACCGGCACGGCCATTTCGGCCCGGCACTGGCGGGGCCGCTGCGGCGCCTGTTTCCGTCGCCGCTGCAGAGCAACTGGCGGCTGTACCTGGACGGCCCCCTGCCGCCCGGCGCGCCGCCGCACACCGTCTGGTTCCTGGAAAACGTGATGGACAGCGGCGCCTACGTCGCGGCCACGCGCCTGTTCAGCGACATCATGCGGACCCACCGGCCCGCCCGGTTCACGCACGGCCGCGCGGGCGCGGGCATCGCGACGCGCATCGAACCCGGCGCGGGCAGTGCGCCCGCTTTCGCGTGCACGGTGGCGCCGGCCGCGCGGCCCGTCCTGCCGCCGGCCTTCGCCGCCGCGTTCGGGTCGTGGGACGACGCGGTGGCAATGCTGGCCTGCCAGGACGCCGCGTTGGGGTGGTCGGCGCGGTTCGGGAAGCCGGTGCTGTCCCACATCGACTTGCCGATCCCGCTCGACGCCGTGCGGCCGCTGGCGCCGGCGGAGCCCGTCGCGTGCGCGCTGGCGCATACGCTGGCGCATACGCTGGCGGCGGCCGGGGAGCCGCTGTGCTTCCTGGTGCCCGGCGTGCCGTTCCGGGTCCTGTCCGAAACCGTGTTGGAGTAGATGCCTCCGTCGGGTCGACGCAGTCCCCGAACGCGTCCCGGCCGGCGAATCAGTACTCGCGCCGCTCCGGCTTGATGTCCTGGAGGATCGTCGTCGCGATCTCCTCGATCGACTTGGTCGTCGACGACAGCCAGCGGATGCCTTCGCGCCGCATCATGGCTTCCGCCTCGTTGACTTCGTAGCGGCAATTTTCCAGCGACGCGTACTTGCTCCCCGCGCGGCGCTCGTTGCGGATCTCGGACAGGCGTTCCGGCGAGATCGTGAGGCCGAAGATCTTGTGCTTGAACGGCGGCAGCGCGGAGGGCAGCTTGTTGCGTTCGAAATCGTCCGGGATCAGCGGGTAGTTGGCCGCCTTGATCCCGTATTGCATCGCCAGGTACAGGCTCGTCGGCGTCTTGCCCGAGCGCGACACGCCCACGAGGATCACGTCCGCGTCGGCCAGGTTCTTGTGCGATTGGCCGTCGTCGTGCGCCAGCGAGAAGTTGATGGCCTCGATGCGGTTCTTGTATTCCTCGGTGTCGACGACGTTGTGGATGCGGCCGATGGTGTGCGTCGACTTCATCCGCAATTCCTGCTCGAGCGGGGCGACGAACGTCTGGAACAGGTCCATGTGCATGCCCTGCGCGGCGCGGATGACGGCCGACAGGTCGTGCTTGACGAGGGTGGAGAACACGATCGGGCGCTGGTTGTCGGAGATCGCCACGTCGTTGATGCGGCGGGCGGCTTCGTAGGCTTTTTCGATCGTATCGATGAACGGCAGGCGGATTTGCCGGAAGCGCGTCTCGAACTGGCTCAGCACCGCGTGGCCGAAGGTTTCCGCCGTGATGCCGGTGCCGTCCGACACGAAGAAAACGGTGCGCGCGGCGTCGGGATTGGCTGAGGTGCTCGGGAGGGACATGATGGTTTTTTTGGACAGATAATGACAAAGTTGCAGCCCCGGGGCTGTGAAACCCAGTCGCACGGGGTAAAATGCTCGGCAACGGGTAGTTCAGATTGTGCTGTACGACGCCAAGAATAACAAGAAATCCCCCGGAAACCGACCCGCCTGCCGCGCGAAGCCGGCCAGGAGCGCACGTGTGTTCGCACGGCTGCGCCCGGCCCGCCGCCGCTGCCTCGCCAGGCGCGTCTCCCCTCCGGCCGTCGGCCAATCCGCCGTGCAGATTTCCATCATCAAAAAGGTGTTTTACCATGACTAACCTGTCGAATGCAGTACTGAAGGCGCCCGATCCAGCGGCGGCCGACGCAAGCGTCTACGTGGCGTCGTTCGAAAACCTGCGCATGACCGACGTCGAGTCGGTCGGCGGCAAGAACGCGTCGCTGGGCGAGATGATCAGCCAGCTGGCCGAGGCCGGCGTGCGCGTGCCGGGCGGCTTCGCCACCACGGCGCAAGCCTTCCGCGACTTCCTGAACCACTCGATCGACGGCGGCGCCTCCCTCGGCGACCGTATCGCCACGCGCCTGGAAGGCTTGGACATCGACGACGTGCGGTCGCTGGCGGCGGCCGGCGCGGAAATCCGCCAGTGGATCGTCGACACCCCGTTCCAGCCGCGCCTGGAGCAGGAAATCCGCAGCTTCTACGACCGCCTCGTCGCCGATTCGGACACCGAAGTGTCGTTCGCCGTCCGCTCGTCCGCCACGGCGGAAGACTTGCCGGACGCCTCGTTCGCGGGCCAGCAGGAAACGTTCCTGAACGTCGTCGGCATCGACAACGTGCTGGAAGCGATGAAGCACGTGTTCGCGTCGCTGTACAACGACCGCGCCATCTCGTACCGCGTCCACAAGGGCTTCACGCACGCGGAAGTCGCGCTGTCGGCCGGCGTGCAGCGCATGGTCCGCTCCGACACGGGCGCGGCCGGCGTCATGTTCACCATCGACACGGAATCGGGCTTCAAGGACGTCGTGTTCGTCACGTCGAGCTACGGCCTGGGCGAAACTGTCGTGCAGGGCGCCGTCAACCCGGACGAGTTCTATGTGCACAAGCCGATGCTGGAGCAGGGCAAGAAGCCCGTCATCCGCAAGAACATCGGCTCCAAGCTGATCAAGATGGAATTCACGGCCGAGGCGAAGGCCGGTCGCTCGGTGCAGACCGTCGACGTGCCGATCGAGCAGCGCAACCGCTATTCGCTGAGCGACGAGGAAGTCGTCGAGCTGGCGAAATATGCCGTCATCATCGAGAAGCACTACGGCCGCCCGATGGACATCGAGTGGGGCAAGGACGGCCGCGACGGCAAGCTGTACATCTTGCAGGCTCGGCCCGAAACCGTGAAGTCGCAGCAGAAGGCGACGGATTCCCAGCAGCGCTTCAAGCTGAAGGGCACCGGCACCGTGCTGACGTCGGGCCGCGCGATCGGCCAGAAGATCGGCGCCGGTCCGGTCCGCGTCATCACCGACCCGTCCGAAATGGAACGCGTCCAGCCGGGCGATGTGCTGGTCGCCGACATGACGGACCCGAACTGGGAACCGGTCATGAAGCGCGCGTCCGCCATCGTGACGAATCGCGGCGGCCGCACCTGCCACGCGGCGATCATCGCCCGTGAACTGGGCGTGCCGGCCGTCGTCGGCTGCGGCGACGCCACCGAGGCGCTGAAGGACGGCACGTTCGTGACCGTGTCCTGCGCCGAAGGCGACGAGGGCCGGATCTACGACGGCCTGCTGGAAACGGAAGTGACGGAATCCGTGCGCGGCGAACTGCCGAAGATCCCGACCAAGATCATGATGAACGTCGGTAACCCGCAGCTCGCGTTCGACTTCCAGGCGATCCCGAACGGCGGCGTGGGCCTGGCCCGCCTGGAGTTCATCATCAACAACAACATCGGCGTGCACCCGAAGGCGATCCTCGAGTACCCGAACATCGACAACGACCTGAAAAAGGCCGTGGAATCGGTGGCCCGCGGCCACGCGTCGCCGCGCGCGTTCTACGTGGACAAGCTGGCCGAAGGCGTGGCGACCATCGCCGCCGCATTCTGGCCGAAGCCCGTCATCGTGCGCCTGTCCGACTTCAAGTCGAACGAGTACAAGAAGCTGATCGGCGGTTCGCGCTACGAGCCGGACGAGGAAAACCCGATGCTGGGCTTCCGCGGCGCCGCGCGCTACCTAGCGGAGGACTTCGCCGAGTCGTTCGAGATGGAATGCATGGCCATGAAGCGCGTGCGCGACGAGATGGGCCTGACGAACGTCGAGATCATGATCCCGTTCGTGCGCACCCTGGGCCAGGCCGAGAAGGTCATCGACCTCCTGGCGAAGTACGGCCTGAAGCGCGGCGAGAACGGCCTGCGCGTGATCATGATGTGCGAGGTGCCGTCCAATGCCATCCTGGCCGAGCAGTTCCTGCAGTACTTCGACGGCTTCTCGATCGGTTCCAACGACCTCACGCAGCTGACGCTGGGCCTGGACCGCGACTCCGGCATGGAGCTGCTGGCCAAGGACTTCGACGAGCGCGACCCGGCCGTGAAAGCCATGCTGTCCATGGCGATCAAGGCCTGCCGCGCGCAGGGCAAGTACATCGGCATCTGCGGCCAGGGGCCGTCCGACAATCCGGACTTCGCCGTGTGGCTGATGGAGCAGGGCATCGAATCGATGTCGCTGAATCCGGATTCCGTGATCGATACGTGGCAGAAGCTGGCGTCGATGCAGTAACTGGCCGACTAGCCGTAGGGTGGGCACCCTGTGCCCACCAAACTCCGGCGTGACGCGAACGCATGGTGGGCACGGAGTGCCCACCCTACGCTGATGCGTGGACTGTGGCGCCACGCAGCTGCCGGAACGCCCGCTCGAAGTCGTCCAGATGGCGCATGAACGGGGGCGGCGCGAGGGGACGCAGGCGTGCCAGCAACGCCTCGCCCTCGGCCACGCGCGCCGTCTCCAGGCACGCGCGCAGCAGGCTGAAGCCGGCTTGCGGACCGTGCTTGCCCGGTTCGTAGACGGGACCGACCAGCGTGACGACCAGGCCCGCGTGGCCGTGCCGGGCCAGGTCGGCGGCCATCGTCATCAGCGCGCTGCCGTTCACCTCCGCCGCGGCCAGCACGGCCGTGTACTGCTCCCGCGCCGCGGGCAGGTCGCCCGTCTCGAGGTGGTGCCGGGCCAGCAGGAGCCGGGCGCGCCAGCTGTCCGGCAGGGCGCAGGCCGCCTGCAGCGCCTGCAAGAAGCCGGCCTCGCCCGAGCGCTCGCGGCAGACGGCAAGCCAGGCATTCAAGGCAAATTCGAAGTTCGGATCCAGCCGGACGGCGCGTTCCAGCAGGTCGGACGCCGCGGCAGCATCGCGCCGGTCGTGCATCACCTTGGCGAGGTTGGTCAGCAGCGCGGGCGTCTCGCCGACGGCCCGGATGCCGGCGCGCAGCACGGCCTCGGCCTCGTCCAGCCTTCCGCTTTCCAGCAGGACGATGCCATGGGCGACGTGGGCGCGTTCCGGCAAACCGTCGATCTCGACGAGACGCGCCGCCGCCGTCATCAGCTCGCGCGCGAAGCCGTCGGACAGCGCAGACATGATCGTGCCGTACAGCGCGTCCGGCGTGTCCCAGTGCTGCTTGAGTTGCGGATGCAGGACCTTGTCGCGCCACTCCGCCCTCGGCATCATCACCTGCCGGCCGTGTTCGTCGTACGTCGCGATGGCGTCATGCGTCGCGAGGGCCGGGGCGGCCGGTCGGCGGGGGCGGAAAACGGCGAGCAGGCGTCGGAACATGGCGGTCTCCAGGTGGGCAATACAGCGCATTATCGAATTCATTTCCACTTGGAAATTGATCTTCCCCGGTGGCCAGATCGGGGTCCGATCTGGGTCAATACGCGGGCGCCGCAGCATAGCAGCAATAGTTGGCGTATGAACAGCATTATTGACAACGTGTAAAGCAAGTGACCGCCAAGGCCGGCCGTTTATTGCGCACGGAGCAACAAATATTTGACTTGCCTCGAAAAAACGTTACACTTTGGCAAACTTTAGCTTGGGTGGTAATGAATGAAGAAACATTTGACCTTGGTGGTGATCGTTGCCGCCACGATGTGGTCCGGCCTCAGCCGGGCCGAGGAGCCCAGCCTGTGCAAGTCGATGTGCGACGCCGACAAGCACGAGTGCCGCGCGCACGTGCGTTCGCTGGCCGACGAGCACGGTGCGCCCTTCTTGGAAATGAACGAGAAGAATCCGCTGGCGCAGGCCTCGCAGATGGAGGTGCCGACGCCGTCGACGCGCGCGCTCGAGAATGCGGGCACGCAATCGCGCCGGATAAGCCATGCCAGCCAATGCGACGACACCTACCTGCGCTGCACACGCGCCTGCGCGGCGCCGGCGGCGTCCAGCGTGGTCAAGCGGGCGTCCGGCCGTTGACGCCGCGCCCGGACGCAGTAGACTGGCGACACGGCGATCCCACGAGGAGGACACCATGGCTGACTGGATGGGCTGGCTGGTAACGGCCGGCGTGCTCGTGATCCTGGAGCTGTTCACCGGGACGTTTTATCTCTTGATGATCGCCATCGGCCTCGCGATCGGCGGCATCGTCGCGCTGGCCGGCGCGTCGACTCCCGCGCAGGCGATCGCCGCGGCCGTCGTGGGCGTGGTCGCGACGGGCCTGCTGCACCGCTCGCGCTTCGGCCATCCGGCGAAGGCGGACGCGCAGCGCGACCGCAACGTCAATCTCGACATCGGCCAGCGCGTGACCGTGCCGGCCTGGGAGCACGGCCGCGCGCGCGTGATGTACCGCGGCGCGCTGTGGGACGTCGAACTGACGCCGGGCGTCGCGCCGCATGCGGGCGAGTTCCGCATCGTCGAAGTGCACGGCAGCCGCCTCGTTGTGGCGAATCCATGAAGACGGCGCACATCCTCGTCCTGCTGGTGGCGGTGACGCTCGTGGCCGGCGTCGTCGACGCCCACGACATGGCGCTGCACGTCCAGTCCAATGGCTGGGCGGTGCTGTCCACGCTGATGTTCAGCTTCCTGAGCTTCTGCTGGTATCGCCTCGACAGCGAGGCGCGCCAGTACCGGCGCACGCGCTGGCTCAGCATCGGCGTCGTCATGCTGGCGATCGTCGCCGTCCCGTACTACCTCGTGCGCAGCCGCCCGGCCGGCCAGAAGGGCCGCGCCCTGTTGCGGCTCGCCGGCTTTTGCGTGCTGCTGGCCGTCGCCGGCACGGCCGGCGGCCTCGTCTACGACTGGCTGGCACCGGCCGCCGCCTGATCCCGTCCATCCATCGAAAGGAAGACCATGGCATTCTCGTTCGGAACCTTCGCGCTGGTGATCTTCATCATCGCCCTGGTATTCGTTTTCAAGACCATCAACGTCGTGCCGCAGCAGCATGCCTGGGTCGTCGAGCGGCTCGGCAAATACCACGCCACCCTGGCGCCGGGCCTGAACATCGTCGTGCCGTTCATCGACCGCATCGCGTACAAGCACATTCTCAAGGAGATCCCGCTCGACGTGCCGCCGCAGGTCTGCATCACCAAGGACAACACGCAGCTGCAGGTGGACGGCATCCTGTATTTCCAGGTGACGGACGCGATGCGGGCGTCGTACGGCTCGTCCAACTACATCGCCGCCATCACCCAGCTGGCGCAGACGACGCTGCGCTCCGTGGTCGGCCGCATGGAGCTGGACAAGACCTTCGAGGAGCGCGACCACATCAACACGACGGTCGTCAACGCGATCGACGAATCGGCGGCCAACTGGGGCGTCAAGGTGCTGCGCTACGAGATCAAGGACCTCACGCCGCCGGCCGAGATCCTGCACGCGATGCAGCGCCAGATCACGGCCGAGCGCGAGAAGCGTGCGCTGATCGCCGCGTCCGAAGGCCGGCGCCAGGAAGCCATCAACATCGCGACCGGCGAGCGCGAGGCCGCCATCGCGCGCTCGGAAGGCGAGAAGCAGGCCGCCATCAACCGCGCCCAGGGCGAGGCGGCCGCGATCGTCGCGCTGGCCGACGCCAGCGCCAGCGCCTTGCGCCAGGTGGGCGACGCGATCCGCGCGCCGGGCGGCCTCGATGCCGTCAACCTGCGCGTGGCCGAGCACTACGTCGACGCATTCGGCAAGCTGGCCAAGACGAACAATTCGATCATCGTCCCGGCCGACATGGGGGACATGAGCGGCTTGATCGCGTCGGCGCTGGCGATCGTGAAGTCGCAGAAAACGTGAATGTGATGGTGATCAACGGCAACCCCAACGGGTTCCCTAAGCTGACCGGGAACGTCGAAGCGCGCTGACCGGGGCGGGGGCTCCCCCGCCGGCGGCGCATGGGAGCCGCGATGAGTCACCAGCGTGTCGTGTTGTGGATCATGGTCCTGATGGCCGGCACGGGCCTGCTGGACGCCACCGGGGCCGACGCCGCCGCGCAGCTGCACCTCGTGGTGGGCGTCGTCGTCAGCTATCTGTGCTTTCTCTGGTATCGCGGCGACAGCGACGCGCGCGGCTTTCGCAGGCCGTTCTGGCTCAGCGTGGCCGTCGCGGCGTGCGCGGTGGCGACGATCCCTTACTACCTCGTGCGCAGCCGGCGCGACGGCGAGCGCGGGACGGCGTTGATGGCGTACGCCGCCTACCTCGCCGCGGCGGCATTCGCCGTGTGGGTGGGCATGGCCGTCCGCATCGGCCTGGCCTGAACGCCCGGCATGCATACGCACCGTTTAATTCTCTGTTAAGCCTGCATCCGGTCTAGCCGCGTATAACAGCGGCAGAACAACCACGAACAGGGTCCTGAGATGAACAACTGGGTGCGCAACAACAAGGGTTTTCTGGCGTTTCTCGTCCTGTTCGGCGTGTTCCGCACGGCGGTGGCGGACTGGAATCCGATCCCCTCGGCGTCGATGCACCCGAATCTTCTCGAAGGCGACGTCGTGTTCGTGAACCGCCTCGCATTCGATCTCAAGGTCCCGCTCACGAACGTCGTGCTGGCGCACCTGGGCGAACCGCGGCGCGGCGACATCGTCACGTTCCGCTCGCCGCGCGACAACACGCTGCTGATCAAGCGCGTGGCGGCGCTGCCGGGCGACGTCGTCGAGATGCGCAACGAGCGTCTCTTCATCAACGGCCACGGCGCCGACTACCGCGTCGTCGAACAATCGCTCGATTCCGTCGGCGGCGCCGCCACGCGCGCGCTGCAGCTGGCCGAATCGTGGGACGGCAAGACCGCCGAGCCGCGCCACCACATCCAGATCATGCCGGACGTGCTGGCGCCGCGCACCTTCGGCCCCGTCACGGTGCCGCCGGGCGAATACCTGATGTTGGGCGACAACCGCGACAACAGCGCCGATTCGCGCGTGATCGGCCTCGTGCCGCGCAAGCTGCTCGTGGGCCGCGCCGAGCGCGTGCTCGTCTCCGCCGACTACCAGGGCAACTGGATGCCGCGCACGGAGCGCTTCGGCATGTCGCTGTACCGCCAGGACTGATCTTTCCTTCGCGTGCGCGCAGGCGGCACTGGCCGCGCCTGCGTGCCCTCGGTGTTCGCGGGCGCCGCCGCCGGAAAGCGCGGCGGCGCCGGACGACGCCTGTTTTTCCCGCTACAATTTCGTCCTTCGGACGCTCGCATGGTGCAGTGCCGATGTTCCATCCAAGGCATGCATATGCAAAGACTCCTGACCGTCATCCTGGCCTGCCTCGGCATGGTGGGCGCCCTGGCGATCGACACCTACCTGCCGGCCATTCCCGCCATCGGCCGCGCGTTCGACGTGGGGCCGGTCGCCGTGCAGCAGACGCTGTCGGTGTTCCTGTTCACGTTCGCGTTCATGATGCTGTTCTACGGGACGCTGTCCGATTCGTTCGGCCGCCGGCCCGTGATCATGGCCGCGCTGACGGTGTACACGCTGGCGTCCGCGGGTGCCGCGCTGGCGCCCACGTTCGGCGTGCTGCTGCTGTGCCGCGCGCTGCAGGGCATGGCGGCGGGCGCCGGCTCCGTCGTCGGCCAGGCGATCGTGCAGGACCGCTTCACGGGCGCCGACGCCCAGCGCATCATGTCGCACATCATGATGGTGTTCGGCCTCGCGCCCGCCATCGCGCCCGTGCTGGGCGGCTGGTTGTACGTGACGTTCGGCTGGCGCGCGCCGTTCGTCTTCCTCGCGCTGTTCGGCGCCGCGATGCTGCTGGCGACCTGGAAGCTGCTGCCGGAAAGCCTGCCGGTTGACAAGCGCCACGCGTTCCACGGCGTGGCCATCGCGCGCAACTATCTCAAGGTGCTGGGGCATCCGCAGTTCCTGCTGCTGTCGCTGTCCGTGGGCCTGTCGTTCGGCGGCCTGTCGCTGTACATCGGCTCGGCCGCGAACTTCGTGATGGAGATCCTGCACCTGCCGGAGACGGCGTTCGGCTGGATGTTCATCCCCCTGATCAGCGGCATGGTGATCGGCTCCGCGTGGGGCGGCAAACGCGCCGCGCGCATTCCCGCCGCCCGCATGCGCGCGACCGGCTTCGCCATCATGTTGCTCGCCTGCGTGCTGAACGTGGGCTATACGGCGTACGCCGGCGCCGCCGTCGCCGTGCCCTGGGCCGTGCTGCCGCTGATGGTCTACACGTTCGGCCTGGCCCTGGCGATGCCCGCGATCCAGGTGAGCGCGCTCGCCCTGTTCCCGGACAACCGCGGCCTGGCGTCGTCGATGCTGTCGTTCATCCAGATGATGTCGTTCGCGCTCGTCTCCGGCCTCGTGGCGCCGCTGCTGTTCGGCAGCGCGTTCAAGCTCGCGTGCGGCGTGGCGGTCGGCCTCGCGGCCAGCTTTTGCGCGTGCCGGCTGGGCAATGCGATGGCGCGGGGCGGGGTGGCGGCGGCCTGACGCGCAACCGGCCGTCCGAACCTTGCCAAACTGTAATTCGCCAGATGACGTCCATGAACATAATAATGCTCTTTATTCAACTTTATGAAATGAGCAAATGATGCGTCAAACGATTCCGGCGGGCCTGGTTGCGGCGTTCCTGCTGAGCGCCTGCGGTGGAGGAGGGAGTGGGGGCAACGCCCCGGTGCAGGCGGCCACGACGGTGACTTACCGATTCACGCCGCCGAAAGCGGGCGCGCATCTCGTCTATGCCGACCGGCTGGCCGACACCCTGAACAACACGTTGAACCGGGCGGCCGACGACGATGTCACGGCCGTCAATGCCGACGGCACATTCACCGTTCACGAAGAGGATCCATCGCACGACCGCCTCGTGTCCGGCGCGGTCGACCAGACCCTGTATCCGACCGACTTCCAGTATGACGCGGCCGGCCACGTAGCCGCGCAGACGATCGACCGCGGCGCGACCGTTTCGCACTGCACGTACCAGGGCAGTGCGGGGGCGCCGGCAACGCTGGCCGTCGGCGCGGGCTGGAACACACAATACACCGAGACCTGCGACGGCGGCAACGGTGTGACGTACACGCAAAGCGGCACGTTGGCCGGCGTCGAGACGATCACGATCGCCGCGGGCACCTTCAGCGCCTACAAATTCGTCTCGACGACGACCTGGACCTTCAACGGCATCACGCGCACGGAAAGCGCCACGCGTTGGCGCGACGCGTCCGGCGGCGACACGCGCACCCTCAAGATGGTGCGGTCGATCGCCTACAGCGGCGGCACGCCGGCCGCAGGGGCGCCGCTGACGGCGTCGCGGGAATTGCAGAGTTATCGGTAAAGTTTTCTGTCCAACGGCGCGGTTGGACGCGGGCGAAGCAGGTCAGCGGCGATGCTGCTTCATCGCCTTCTCGACTTCGCGCTTGGCGTCGCGGTCCTTCTCGGTGTCGCGCTTGTCGTGCTGCTTCTTGCCCTTGACGAGACCGACTTCGCATTTCACGCGGCCGCCCTTGAAGTGCAGGTTGAGGGGGACCAGGGTGTAGCCGGAACGCTCGACCTTGCCGACGAGCTTGTCGATCTCGGCCTTGTGCAGCAGCAGCTTGCGGGTGCGCAGCGCTTCCGGATGGCTCCAGGCGGAGGCGGTCGTGAGCGCGCTGATGTGGGCGCCGAACAGGAACAGCTCGCCATTGCGCACGACAACGTACGCTTCCTTGATCTGCACGCGGCCGTCGCGGATCGCCTTCACTTCCCACCCTTCCAGCGCGAGACCGGCCTCGTAGCGGTCCTCGATGAAGTAGTCGAAAAAGGCTTTTTTATTGTCAATAATACTCATGAAATCGCTAATTTCCGCGCGTCGGTTAAACTATCGTCGGGCGCGCATTCGGACACGATGGGCGCAACGTAACCAACATCATAACAAACGGTTGACCAATGGCAGTAGTGCACAAATCAGTTTTCCTCGGGTACAGCGCCGAACAGATGTTCGATCTGGTCGCAAAAGTCGAGGACTATCCGAAATTTCTTCCCTGGTGCAGCGGCGTGAAAGTGCTCGAGCGCGGCGACGACAAGCTGGTGGCCTGCCTGCAGATCAACTTCCATGGCGTCAAGCAGAGCTTCACCACGTCCAACCACAACCAGCGTCCGAGCCAGATGAAGATGCACCTCGTCGACGGCCCCTTCAAGATGCTGGAAGCGACGTGGAGCTTCAAGGCGCTGCGCGCCGATGCCTGCAAGATCGAGTTCGACATGCAGTACGAGTTCTCGAGCGTCATCCTCGAGCAGCTCGTCGGCCCCGTGTTCGGCATGATCGCCAACACGATGGTCGATTCGTTCTGCAAGCGCGCCGAGGTCATTTATGGCTGAGCAGGCGGAATTGCAAGTGTTCGTGTCGTATGCCTTGCCGCAGCAGGAATTCGTCCGGCCGCTGCGCGTCGCGCCCGGCACGACGGTGGGCCAGGCCATCGAACGGAGCGGCGTGCTGACCGCCTTCCCGGACATCAATCTGGTGACGCAGCCCGTGGGCATCTACGCCAAGAAAAAGACGCTGGACACCGTCCTGCGCGAGGGCGACCGCGTCGAGATCTATCGCCCGCTCGTGGCCGACCCGAAGGATTCGCGGCGCAAGCGCGCGGCCAAGAAGCAGGCTGCGGCCTGAGCCGGGCAGGGTGCCCGCCCTACCGGGATGGGCAGTTCGCCAGTACGCGCCGGGCTTGTTCCTGCCGGCGCGCCTTCTCTTCCTCCGTCACGACGATGCGCTCGCCCTTGTCGTCGAGGTCCGTCAGGCGCCGGCCCGTATTCAGGTACGCCTCGGTGCGGCGCGCCGCCGCGCATTGCTCGGCCATGTCCGCCTTGTGCCGGGCTTCCTCGGCCGCCTTGCGCTCGTCCGCCTCGCGCTGGGCGAGGCGCTTGCGGAACTCGGCGTCGCGGTCGGCCAGCGTCGGCGGTCTCGCCTTGTCGTCCGTCGGCGCGGGTGCGGGGACGTCCGGCGCGTACGGCGACGCCGGCTTCGGCGCCTTCAGAATGCGCGCGGCGGGCGTGCCGGGCGGCGGTGGGCGGTCCGAGAACACGCGCGTGCCTTTCTCGTCGATCCAGGAGTATTGGGCGTGGGCGAGGGGCGCGGCCAACAGGGCGAGGGCGCAGCTCAGGGGCAGCCAGCGTGGGGTCATCGTGTTTCCTCCGTAACTATCGGATTTCGCCATGATTCGGCGCGGCTGTCAACGGCATCGCGGCCGTGTGACGATGTGTGAACTTCCGGGCTGCTCATGTCTATATCATTGCCGGCATCGCCACTTTCCGGAGTCTGTCATGCGAATCAAACTCGCGCTGTGCGCCGTTGCCGTCCTGTCCGCTTGTGGCGGAGGAGGCGGGACGCCCGCTGGCGGCGGCCCGGCCGCTTCCGCACCGTCCGGCACGACGCCAGCGCCGCCCGTCAGCCAGAGCCTGGTCGTCTTTCCCGGCACCCAGCCGGCCGGCGGCGCCGGCGCGACCGGCGTGAAGTTTTCCCATCTCGGCGGGATCGCCGCGGACCGGGCTGGCAATGTGTACGTCACCGACGCTTGCGCCATCCGCAAGGTGACACCGGCGGGCGCCGTCACGACGCTGGTCGGTGGCGGTGCCTGCGACCCGGCCCTTCCTGGCGGCACCGTCAACGACGGGGGGCAGGCTGCCACCTTCCTGAATTTCGGGACCATCACGGTCGATGCGAGCGGGAACGTGTACGTGGCCGACATCAACATGGTCCGCAAGGCGACGCCCGCCGGCACGCTGGTGCCGCTGGCGGGCAGGGTACTGTCCACCCCGGCCACGGGTCCGTCCGTCGACGGCGCCGGTGACGCGGCCAGCTTCGAATATATCCATGACATCGCGGCGGGTCCGGACGGCAACGTGCTGGTCGCCGACGAGACGTATTACCCGCGCGAAGGCACGGGGCCGTCTGCCGTGCCCGCCTGCAAGGTGGTGGACGGCTACGAGTCGCTGCGCACGGTGACGCCACAGGGCGTCGTGACGACCCTGCCGGGCACCAGCGCCAACTGCGACGAGAGCCGGCGCGGCCCGCTGACGGGTGCGCGCATGATCCGCTACGACGCGAGCGACAACCTGTATCTGGTCCATCCGGCCGGTATCGTCCGGCACGGAGCCGCCGGCGACGCCACCATCGTGCCCGCGGCGGCCTACCGGAACGGCGGCCCGATCGCCATCGCACCCGACGACGCCGGCAACCTGTACTACCTGACGACGATCGATGCGGGCGTCTACTACACGATCGTCAAGGTCGCGCCGGACGGCACGCAGACGGACGTGCTCTCGACGCGCCGCGACGCCCCGGCCGACATCCGCACCACCGACCTCGTCTACGGCATCCGCAACTTGGCCTGGGTCGGCAACCACGACTTCGTGTTCAATGCCGACGACGTGCTCATGCGCGTCACGCTCAAGTAGGATCGACAAGCTGTATTCATTCGGGTTTCGGGACGAACGCCAAGGTTTTCTGTATAATTCGCTTTTGCGCCTATAGGAAATAAACTATGCGTCTCCTCCAGAAAGCACTCACGTTCGATGACGTGCTGCTCGTCCCGGCCTATTCCAACGTCCTCCCGGCCAACACGTCCCTGCGCACCAAGCTGACCCGGAATATCTCGCTGAACATTCCGCTGCTGTCCGCCGCCATGGACACCGTGACCGAAGCCCGCCTCGCGATCGCGATGGCGCAAGAGGGCGGAATCGGCATCATCCACAAGAATCTCCGCCCGGCGGACCAGGCGCGCGAAGTGGCGCGCGTGAAGCGTTTCGAAGCCGGCGTGCTGCGTGACCCGATCACGATTCCGCCGACGATGAAGATCCGCGAAGTCCTGGCGCTGGCCCAGCAGCACGGCATCAGCGGATTCCCGGTGGTGGAGGGCAAGCAGGTGGTCGGCATCATCACGAACCGTGACCTGCGTTTCGAAGAGGACCTGGACGCCGAGGCGCGCGCCAAGATGACCCCGCGCGACAAGCTCGTGTACGTCAAGGAAGACGCCGGCACGGACGAAGCCAAGCGCCTGATGAACAAGTACCGCCTGGAGCGCGTGCTGGTCGTCAACAACGATTTCGAACTGCGCGGCCTCATCACCGTCAAGGACATCCTGAAGTCGCACGAGCACCCCAACGCGTCGAAGGATGCGCAGGGCAAGCTGATCGTCGGCGCCGCGGTCGGCGTGGGCGACAAGGACAAGGAACGCGTGGACCTGCTGGTGAAGGCCGGCGTCGACGTGCTGGTGGTCGACACGGCGCACGGCCACTCGCAGGGCATCCTCGACCGCGTGAAATGGATCAAGACGACGTATCCGCACGTCGACGTCATCGGCGGCAACATCGCGACGGCCGCCGCCGCGCGCGCGCTGGTGGAAGCGGGCGCGGACGCCGTCAAGGTCGGCATCGGCCCGGGCTCCATCTGCACGACGCGTATCGTGGCCGGCGTGGGCGTGCCGCAGATCACCGCGATCTCGAACGTGTCCGAAGCCCTGGCCGGCACGGGCGTGCCGTGCATCGCCGACGGCGGCATCCGCTACTCGGGCGACATCTCGAAGGCGCTGGCCGCCGGCGCGCACACCGTCATGATGGGTTCCATGTTCGCCGGCACCGAAGAAGCGCCGGGCGAAGTGATCCTGTACCAGGGCCGCAGCTACAAGGGCTACCGCGGCATGGGTTCGCTGGGCGCGATGGCCGAAGGCTCGGCCGACCGCTACTTCCAGGAGGCGTCGGCCAAGGCCGACAAGTTTGTCCCGGAAGGCATCGAAGGCCGCGTCGCCTACAAGGGCAGCGTGCTGGCGATCATCTACCAACTGGTCGGCGGCGTGCGCCAGTCGATGGGCTACTGCGGTTGCGCGACGATCGAAGAACTGCGCGAGAAGGCGGAGTTCGTCGAAATCACGTCGGCCGGCATGCGTGAATCGCACGTGCACGACGTGCAGATCACGAAAGAAGCGCCGAACTACCGTACGGAATAACCTCGGCAAAATTGCCGTAGGGTGGGCACCCCGTGCCCACCATTTGCGACGCCACATGGTCTTGGTGGGCACGGGGTGCCCACCCTACACATTCGTATAATCCATCCATGCATTCCAAAATCCTCATCCTCGACTTCGGTTCCCAGGTTACCCAACTGATCGCCCGCCGCGTGCGCGACGCCGGCGTGTTCTCCGAGGTCTATCCCTACGACATCGGCGACGACTTCGTGCGCAACTACGGCGCGTCCGGCGTGATCCTGTCCGGCAGCCACAACTCCACGCTGGAAGGCGATGCCCCGCGCGCCCCGCAAGCCGTGTTCGAGCTGGGCGTGCCCGTGCTGGGCATCTGCTACGGCATGCAGACCATGGCCGCGCAACTGGGCGGCAAGGTCGAAAACGGCAAAGTGCGCGAATTCGGCTACGCCGAGGTGCGCGCCCGCGGCCACACGAAACTGCTGAACGGCATCAACGACTTCGTCACGGACGAAGGCCACGGCATGCTCAAGGTGTGGATGAGTCACGGCGACAAGGTCCTGGAAATGCCGGCCGGCTTCAAGCTGATGGGCAGCACCGACTCGTGCCCGGTCGCCGCGATGGCCGATGAAGAGCGCCGTTTCTACGCGCTGCAATTCCACCCGGAAGTGACGCACACGACGCAGGGCGAAGCCATCATCGGCCGCTTCGTGCACGAGATCTGCGGCTGCAAGAGCGACTGGAACATGCCGGACTACATCGGTGAAGCCGTCGAGAAGATCCGCGCGCAAGTCGGCAGCGATGAAGTGATCCTGGGCCTGTCCGGCGGCGTCGACTCGAGCGTGGCCGCCGCCCTGATCCACCGCGCCATCGGCGACCAGTTGACCTGCGTCTTCGTCGACCACGGCCTGCTGCGCAAGGACGAGGGCAAGATGGTCATGGACATGTTCTCGAAAAACCTCGGCGTGAAGGTGCTGCGCATCGACGCGTCCGACCAGTTCATGGGCCACCTGGCCGGCGTGACGGACCCGGAGCAGAAGCGCAAGATCATCGGCCGCGAATTCGTCGAAGTGTTCCAGGAACAGGCCAAGAACCTGACCAGCGCGCGCTGGCTGGCGCAGGGCACGATCTACCCGGACGTGATCGAATCGGCCGGCAAGGGCAAGAAGGGCCAGACGATCAAGAGCCACCACAATGTGGGCGGCCTGCCGGAAACGCTGAACCTCAAGTTGCTGGAACCGCTGCGCGAACTGTTCAAGGACGAAGTGCGCAAGCTGGGCGTCGCCCTGGGCCTGCCGCACGACATGGTGTACCGCCACCCGTTCCCGGGGCCGGGCCTGGGCGTGCGCATCCTCGGCGAAGTGAAGCGCGAATACGCCGACCTGCTGCGCGAAGCGGATGCGATCTTCATCGAAGAGCTGCGCAAGACCCCGTTCGAATCCCCGCGCGTGCCGGGCATAGACGCGGGCAAGGCGCCGGTGAACTGGTACGAAGCCACCTCGCAGGCGTTTGCCGTGTTCCTGCCGGTGAAATCGGTGGGCGTGATGGGCGACGGCCGCACCTACGAATACGTCGTGGCGCTGCGCGCCGTGCAGACGCTGGACTTCATGACGGCGCAGTGGGCGCATCTGCCGCACGAGTTGCTGGGTAAAGTGTCGAACCGGATCATCAACGAAGTGCGCGGGCTTAATCGCGTCGTGTATGACATTTCGGGGAAACCGCCGGCGACGATCGAGTGGGAATGAGTTTCCTTTTGGAAGCTTAGTTTTGCAGTCTTGAAAGCCCGCCTCGTCCTGGCGGGTTTTTTTACAGAGTAACGCTGCTGAACATTACGTCGTTGAGGTCAATCAACCTTAGTAATTTGGTGGGCTAACCGTCCCAACTGAGCACACAATTCTTGCCTGAGACTGATGTGCACATATTAAAGTAGCGACGCAGTCAGGCAGCGGCCTGCAAAGCTGTGTAGATGGGTTCGACTCGCGTCCTCGCCTCAAGCATAGCTTCGGATTGGCGCATCAGCGCTGATCTAGGTCATCCAGACATTGACTGCTTGTTGGCGAACACGCTGTCGGGCCCATGGCCGAGACGCGACCGCCGTCCATCAGTGACTCATCGGACACGTTTTTGATCCATAACACCCCTAGAGTTCAGGCTGTCCCATGATGGACTGGACCGAGGAAAGGGGGGTACAGGGGGAGATGGGACGGCGCTGTAGCAATTTTGTAGCACTGAGCCTTTTCGGGCGCCGCTGTGGTCTGGGGTGTCGCTGTCGAGCCCGATTTAGACGTCCAGATGTAGCACTGCCGGAAGCAGCGTCCATCGCGGGGGGCGAAGTGAAGGTCCTCGCGTGCGGCCGCGCGCGAGGACTACGTGGCCTGAAACACCGTCCGACGTAGCGGCCGCGATTCAGCGACTGGGTTCAGTTCCCGGCCGTGCGCCACACCAGGCGTACGCCGTCACTGCCGTCGGGGACGGGGCCGGGGCTGTCGGCCGTGATCGTTCCCGTGGCCGGATCGATGCGCAGGTAGCGGTGCGTGACGAGCGACAGAAGCACCAGTTCGCCGGTCGGCGTCTCGATCCACTGGAAGCTCTGGGCCGCACCGGGCCGACCGGCGCGCAGGTCCACCTTGCCCGCGTCATCCACGCTCAGCCAGCGCGAGCCCACGCCGAGCGCGGCCCGGCCCAGTCCCATGTCGCGCACCTTGAACGACGTCGGCACGCCGCGGCCAAGACCGGCACTGTCGCCATGCAGGCCGTCGTCGCGCCCGAACGCGATAAACCGCACCGCGCGCCCATACGGGATGGGGCGCAGCAGGCCGCGAGGGTGGGGCTGGGCCACATCGACCGCGTCCACGTCGACCCAGCCGCCTTCGCGCTGCGTCGTGTTGTAGCCGAACAGGCCGTAGCGGATGCCCTGGAAAGTGATGGTCTGGTATACCATCGTGAACGGTTCCCCGACCGGCACGAAATGGCTGCCGTCGGTCGAGTAGGAAAAGCGCGCCTGCTCGGTGAAGAAATTGCAGTCGGCGCGCAGCCACACGCGCTGGGCGGCACCACCGTGGTGGCCGAGCGGCAGGTCGAGCGGAACCCGCACCGTGGTGCCGCGGCCCTGGTCCACCAGCGCCAGCTGGAGGCCGTCCGCCGTGCGTTCCACGCCCAGCGCCGCGTACGGCAGGTTCTGCAGCCCGAGGCCCGCGACATCGCCCACCTGCAGACCGGCGACGTCGAGGCTGACGGTCGGCGTCGATTGCGGGCCGATGGCGCGCTGCGTCAGGGTATTGCGCGCGTCCCAGAATGACGTTGCCGGCAGCGTGTGCAGGCGCAGGAAGCCGGGGCGCTCGGCCAGCGACCACTTGCCATCGACAGGCACGTGGTTCCACTCCCAGATCGGCTTGAGCGTGGCGCCGGAGAAATCGTCGCTGCGCTCGAATGGCACGCGCACAGGCTGCGGCGCGGCCGTCTTCGGCTTGGTCCAGGTGCGCGGCGTGCGGGTCAGGTTGCCCGGCAGGCCGAACCACGGCCAGCCGTCCTTCCACGTGACCGGCGACAGGGCCAACAGGCGGCCGACGGAGTTGGCGTCCATCATCGAGAAGCCCCACCACTCACCGGCCTGGGTCAGCACGACGCCGCCCTGGTGCAACGTGGCCCGGTGCTTGGCGGTCGGGCGCGCCGGGTAGATGTTGAAGTGCTGGCGGTCGCCGCCGAATGTGTTTGCCGGCAGGGCGCCGAAATCCTCGTCCTGGCTGATGGTCTGGTTGACTTCGTAGGGGCCGTCGACGTGGTCGGCGCGCGCGGCCGGCATGCGGAACCCACCCATGTAGTTGGCGGAGATGATGTAGTACTTGCCGTTGATCTTGTAGAAGTGCGCGCCTTCGCCCATGCCGGCGTCCTTGGCGAACAGGACCTTCTCCGTGCCGGGCACGATATCGGTCAAATCGTCGTTCAACTGGGCCAGGTGCATGTCCTGGTGACCCCACACGACCCAGGTGCGGCCGTCGTCGTCGAACAGCACGGACAGGTCGTGCAGGCCGCGCTTCATCTCGTGGTGCTTCCACGGCCCGCGCGGATCGGTGGCGGAATAGACCTGCGTGCCGCGCCCGTTGACGTTCGTGAAGATGTAGAAGGTACCGTTGTGGTAGCGCAGACTGGGGGCCCAGATGCCCTGGCCGTAGATATCCTTGCCCTCCTCCAGCCGGTAGGCCGGCCCGAAGTCGAGCCGGTCGGCCGCGTAGGTCACGAATTCCCAGTTGACGAGGTCCTTCGAGCGCAGCACGGGCAGGCCCGGCATCGAATGCATCGTGGTGCCCGTCAGGTAAAACCAGTCGCCGACGCGGATGAGGTCGGGGTCGGAGAACTCGTCGTAGAAGATGGGATTGGTGTAAGTGCCGTTGCCGTTGTCGGGCGTCCAGGTGGACGGTGCGGGCGCGGGGCGGGTGGCCGGCGCGGCGTGGGCCGCGGCCAGCATGGCCAGCGCGATCGCGGCGGCAAGGGTGTTCTTGAGCATATTTCCTCCAGTATTAGCGCAGCACTGTAGCTCGGGGAGTGCCGCTGTCAAAGTGTCAAGCCGATCTGTCGATTCCTGCCCGGCTTGCTTAGTTGGCCGCTTGGTCGGCAGGCAGGTCGCGTTGGGAGAATTGCCAGTAATCGAACTTGAACAGTTCTTCGCCGGCCGCACCGCGGAACACGAAGAAGACATCCTGGACGCCGGAGACGCCGGAGACGCCGGAGACCCGGACAGACTGCGGCTTCCATTGGCCGCCGGTTCCCGAGACCGGCAGCGTGCCGATCAAGTGGCCGTCGAGCTTGCCTAAACGAATCTCGATCTTTGCCCCGGTGGCCTGCTTCGCCTTGGCCGTGCTGGAGACGCTGGCCATGAAAGCGCGCGCGCCGCTCCCGCCGAAATCGACATTGCGCACCGTGATGTAGGCCCCGTCATGGATGTCTCGCACATTCTGGCCGCCCGCGCTGCTGGGCTCGATTTTGACGCCGGAAGACCACGCAATGGTCTCGGCTTCCACGCGCTGGTAGGGATCGAGGGTCGCGACCGGTGCGGGGCCTTCCCTGGTCGGCGACACCATCCGGACCGAGCCATCCGAGTTGAACTTCAACTCATCGACGCACACGGAACGTTTGAAGCCGTCGCCTCCCGGAAGCGCGGCGTTGTGGTAGAAGAGGTAGGTCTTGCCCTTGAAATCGACCACGCCCGGGTGGTTGGTGAAGGCGCTTTGCGGGGGCATGACGACGCCGCCGTAGGTCCACGGGCCGTCCGGTGTGGGGCCGGTGGAGTAGCCGAGATGCTCAGGGATGGGACCAGCGGCAAAAAACAGATAATTGAGATTCTTGCGCTTATAGAGCCAGGGACCTTCTTCGTACGATGTGCCGCGCAGAGCGGGCTTCGGCAGCGTCACGCCTTGTGTGTCCGGAGGATTGCGCTCGCCCAAGGCCTTGACGGTCATCGGGTGGCGAATGATGCCATTCTCCCCGACGCTCGTGTCGTAGGAAATCATGTCCTTGTTCAGCTTCACCGACCACAGATTGGGATTGCCCCAGGCGAGATAGGCCTGGCCGTTGTCGTCGATGTAGACGGTCGGGTCGATGCTGTCATACAGGCCGCCGGCTTGGCCGGCGATCAGTGGTTTTTTGATGGGATCGGTGTACGGGCCGAGGGGATTATCGGCCACCAGCACGCCAATGCCCCGGCCTTGCACCGGGGCATACAGATACCATTTGCCATCCCTCTCGATGGCCTGGGGCGCCCAGGCGCCGTTGTCAAAACCGTCCCAGCCGGAGATCTCCTTGGCAGCCCATGGGAAATCCCGGAGGGAGGCGATCGCGCCATGCTGGGTCCAGTTCACCATGTCCGTCGTCGTGGCGAGCACCCAGTCCTTCATGTTGAAGTTGTTTTTTTCGCCGACATCCTGATCGTGGCTGGAAAACAGGTAAAGCGTGCCGTTATGGACCACCGGGGCTGGATCGGCCGTATACATCGTTTGAATGACCGGGTTGAGCGCGAATGACACCGCGGGCAGCGAAGCCAACACGGACAGGAGAACGAGAGCGGAACGGGGCGATTTTTTCATTGGAGTCGGAAAATGAGGGACGGAACGGGGAGCGCGCTAGGAGATTCAAGCGCAGGAGCCAGATCGCGTCTTGCCATCAAAGAGGTCGTTTACGAGTTCAATAAGCCACTGGTCGAAGAGAAAGCAAGCGCAATACCTCCGATTTGCTACGCGACAGGTGTACTTTCGTGCAACGGCGCCACGGCCCCAGCGAAACCACCTCCCCGCTCGGCGCGGGGAGGCGTGCATGTGCGGCCCAGGCTACGGGCCACGGCTTGGCGTTGACGGTCCTACTACTCAGTTGGTGTAAAGCACACCCCGGCCGCCACCAGCGACATAGACGCGACCATAGGTGTTCCAGTCGCCCGCCATCGCGCTCATGCCGCCGAACTGGTGCGTGTCGTCATTGAAGCGCGCCCAGGTTGCGCCGCCATCGTCGGAGTGGTACAAGCCCCACACGCCGTTGATCGTGCCCACCACGTAGACGGCCGCCGAGTAGGTGGCGCCGGGGGCCGCCTTGCCCAGCGCGACCGTGCTGGCGCCAAACATGACAGGTTCGCTCTGGCTGCTGCCCCATACCGAAGCAAAGTTGTTGAGCTTGGTCCAGGTCGCGCCCGAATCGAGCGAGTGGTACACGGCGTTGCCGTCGGCCAGCCAGACGTCGCCCTCGGCGTTGGGATTGACTTCCATCGAGGTGTTAGCCCAGTAATTGGCCTTCAGATTCGCCGCCACCGAGCCCTGGCTCAGCGTGAAGTTGTGGCCGCCATCGGTCGAGACGTACACCTTGCCCGGGTTGCCCCACCATTGGCCGCCCTGATCATAAGCATAGACCTTGTTCGGGTTCTTGCGGTCCACCTTCAGGCGGTAGGCGTGAGCCCATCCGCCCATATTTGAAGTGGAAGGGGCAGGCAGATTGGTCGCGGTCCAGCTTGCGCCGTTGTTGGTGGTATAAGACGGTACCACATTGGGCGGAGCCCAGATCACGTTGTTGCGTGCGGTGACGACCAGGTTGGCCACGTCGGTCCCGGTCGCGGCGCCGTCAGGCAGCGTCGCGAACGCCGACCAGGTGGTGCCGCCGTCGCCGGACCAAAAGCCCTTGCCGACGTGCATGTTATTGGCATTGTCTTGAACCGTGGTGGCGATGTAGAGCGGGTCGGACCACGCCATGTCGGCCGAAGTGCCATTGCTAGCACTGGGCATGGGCATGGGCCCGTTGGTCGACCTCGTCGTGAGGTCCGTATAGACCCAGGCGCCGTTGTCGCCGGAGCCATCGAGCAGCTTGTACGGCGCGCCGGCCGGCGGGGCGGTGAGACCCAGGGTGGCGGTTTCTTCCATGCCGGGGACCATGTTGTTCCACCAGGGCGTGGCCGACGAGGCGCTCCAGGTCTCGACGATGCCGTTGCCGCCGAGGTGCGCGATGTGGTCGCGGTTGAACGGATCGATCTTGATGTCGTCGTTCCAGCCTCGCGTATCGCTGGCGGTCGGGGTATGGCCCATGCCGACCTCGATTTCGCGCCAGGTGGCGCCGGCGTCGTCGGACAACTGGACTTCCTCGCTCGTGTTATTCCAGCCGGTCAGGCAGAGCGCAATGCGGGTAGTCGACCCGCTACCGTAGATGGACACGCCGCCGTATCCGGCGCTGGTCGAGCTCGCGAGCTGGGTCCAGGTGCCGTTGTAGGGTACGTACTTGTAGAGATAGCTGGGGCCGGCGACGCCCTGGCCGGCGTTCTGGTTGAACGCCAGGTAGTAGGTGCCGTCGGTGGAACGCACCATGTGCGGGATGTAGTAGCCGGTCGCCGGGTTCGGGACCGTGACCGGGGTCCACGAGAAACCGCCATTCGTGGACTTGTACAGGCTTGACGTCAGGCCCGCCGCGCTGGCGTAGTCCGGGGCGACGGCGGCATAGATGATCCAGGTGGTCTGGCCGCCACCGACGTTCGAGTTGTCGAAGATGACTGACTCGACGCCGATCGTCTTCGTGCTGGCGCTCATCGTCACGCTGCCCAGGTTGAGCCGGGACCAGGAGTGGCCCGAGTCCGCGCTCTTCCAGAGGCCGGCCGTGCGCGAACCGTAGAACATCGTCGACGGATTGGTGGGGTCGAGTTGCAGGCGTTCGCCCATGCCCCTGCCCTCGCCGTTGCCCATCACCGGGAATGGCAGGGTGACCCAGGTCCAGGTGTTGCCGCGATTGCTGGAAATGTAGATGCGGCCGTTGGTGTCAGTCTTGGTACCGGCGACCATGTAGAGCAGCTGGTCGTTGGTCGGATCGACGGCGAGGCTCTCCACGCCGTGGAAACCCGAATCGCCCCCGCCGAAACCCAGGCCGTCGGTGAGGGGCGTCCACGTCGATGTGGCCGGGTCCCAGCGGTAGGCGCCGCCCACGTCGGTGCGGGCGTAGCGGAGGTTCGGGGTCGTCGGATGGTAGAGGATGCCGGTGACGTAGCCGCCGCCCCCCCACTTAACGGCGCTCCAGCTGGTGGCCGCGGCGGTGCTGGTGGCGAGGTAAGCCGGCGCAGGACTCGCCGCGACGTAGTTGCTGGAACCGCCGCTACAGCCGGCAGCAAGACCGGCGAGCAGCACTGGCATGAGGAACTTGATACTCCGAAGCAACTTCTTGCATGGATCGTTCATTGCACATCTCCGTTATTGTTTATGGGTCTTTTGAAAAGGCGGCGATCGCCGCTGCCGCATGCCGCACCGCGGCGGGCGCGGGGCGGCATACGTAAGTAGACGCAGGCAATATCTTTATGAAACTTACTGTCGTTGAGGGCGAGCTTGCATAAAGTCCAACGCGACCGAGGTACACAGGCGCGCGCGTCCGTTCGACCGGGGCACTTCAGGCCGCCAGGGAGTGGCCTGGGAAGCGGCCGGGTTGCTCAGGATGGCGTCGGCCTCGAAGACGAAGGCGGTCGCGGCAACTGCCACGGCCAGCGATGGTAACGAGCACGCAAGCTTGCAACGGCATCGGGGCGCCGGCCAGCTGCGCGTCGCGGAGGAAGAAATAGGCGCGTTATCGCGTCCTTTATTGTTGACCACCGCAATGTCTCCTTTGCCGACGATATCGGCTGGCTTTGGATCTATCGAAATGTCACCAGCTGATTCGGCATCCCCATCGCAGCGGGCGTGCTCTATCGGCTGACCGGATCGCTGCTCTCGCCCATGATCGCTGCGCTGGCCATGAGCCTGAGCTCGTCGTCGGTAATCACCAACCCCCTTGCGTCCCAGATAGGCGACAATTTTTCGGACCTCGGCGTCGGCACGGCAATTCATCAACACATTGCTGTGTCGCATGAGATTGCCGCGCGGCGCACCCAGCCGCTTATTTCCCGCGACGGCGCGCCAGGGCGCCGACCACCAGGCCGCCCAACAGCAGGGACAGGGTTCCCGGCAGCGGAACGGCGGCGCTCGCATTGTCCACGGCAATGTTGTCAATTTCGTTTAAGGCGCCCGAACTCAGGTGCAGCTCGGTGATGCCGTTCAGCGCCGTGCTCCAGCTGTCGTAGCCTTCGAGGTGGGCGGTCAGCAGGCCGTTGATCGACATGTCCATCCCGTCCGTGTAGAAATCGAAGCCGAGCAGATTGAAGACGCCGCCGCCCACCTTGCTGACGGTCAGGTACGAACCGGTACCGTTTTCGAAGCCGTCGTGCCAGTTGTAGGTCTGCGGATCATACGTGCCGTCGCCGATATGGGCCGCGCCGGACGCCGCGTTCGGCGCGTGCAGGGTGACCTGGAAGCCCGACTCCACATAGGTCAGATCGTTGCCGCTGTAGGCCATGCCGGCCGCCAGCGGGGAACCGTCGCCGTACATGAAGTCAGTCAGGTTGTCGAAGGTCAGGACGGCGGCACTGGCGCTGCCGGCGAAGCACAGGGCGACGGCGGCGATGATGGTTCTAAATTTCATGTGATGCTCCAAATAGGGTGTAATTGATGAAGTACAGCCTGGGCGCCAGAGCCCCGGCTCTGGCGCCCAGGACGGGCGCCTTAGTAACTGAACAGGACGCCGCGGCCGCTGCCGGCCATGTACAAGCGTCCAGGCACGCTCTGGTCGGCCGCCAGTTGGGAAATGCCGCCGTACTGGTGCTTGTCATCGTTGAAACGGCGCCAGGTCACGCCGCCGTCGTCGGAGGCGTACACGCCCCACACGCCGTTGACCACGCCCACCACATACACCGAGGCCGAGGACTTCGAACCAATCGGTGCCTTGCCCAGCGCGATCGAGGTGGCGCCCCACACCTCGGGGTACGACCATGTCGCGTTGGCGCCCCAGAATGGCGCGAAGGTGCTCAGCTTGGTCCAGGTCACGCCCCCGTCGAGCGAGTGCATGACGGCCCGCCCGTCGGCGACCCAGATATCGCCTTCCGCGTTTGGATTGACCGCGACCGACACGTTGGAGACCTCGGTCACATAATCGCTGGCGAGCTTGAACGCGGCGCTTTCGGTGAAGGTATGGCCGCCGTCGGTGGAGGTGTAGAAGTGCTGCGTCTCGGACCCTTTCGCCCACCATGTGCCGCCCGGGTTGTAGGCATACACCTTGTTCGGATTCTTGCGGTCGGCCACTACCTTGTAGCCGCGGAAAATCCACGGCGTCGGATCGACAGCCGGCAGGTCGGTCATGGTCCAGGTCGTTCCGTTGTCGGTGCTATAGGCCGGCACCGCATTGTTCGGGGTCCAGATGATGTTGCCCGGTTTGGTGACCGCGACGTTCGACAGATCGCTCTGATTGGTCAATCCTTGCGGATGGTGGCCCGCGAACGGTGTCCAGGTCACGCCCGAATCGGTGGAATAGGCGCCGCCCACGGTGGGGTGGTCCCAGGTGCTGGTGCCGATCGCGGCGATGTAGCTTGGCGTGGACCAAGCCATGTCGGCGCTCATGCCGTTGTTCATCAAGCCAACCGGTCCAAGCGTGGGCGTCTTGTTGAGTTCCGTATAGACCTTCATGCCGATGTCGCCCGAGCTGTTGAGCAGACGGTAGGAGGCGCCCGGTGGAGCGGCCATCAGCGACAGTGTGGCGGTTTCCTCCATGCCGTCGACCTTTCTGGTCCAGCTTGGCTTGGCCGCCGACGCATTCATCGTTTCCCACACGCCCCCGCCGTTCACGTGCATGATGTGCTCGGGATTGTTGGGGTCGATCTCGACGTCGTCCGTCCAGCCGGCCCACATTTCGGTACCCGTGTGCGGAGCCATGGCGGAAATCTCGCGCCAGGTGGCGCCGGCATCGTCGGACAATTGCACAACAGGCTGGCCATCCCAGTTGCCCCAGGAATTGGTGACACCGAGCGCGATGCGGGTGGTGGCGCCCGTTCCCGACACCGACAGGCCGCCCATGCCGAAGTTGACCCATTGCTCGGCATCATACTTCTTCAGCAAAGTCCAGGTGGTACCGTCGAATTTGTACAGCCTGGACGGGCCGGCGGCGCCGGGGCCGGTGTCCTTCGTGAAGGCGACGTACATCATGCCGTCCTTGTTGCGCACCATGTGGGGGACGTACATGCCGGCCGTGTCGGCAGGGGTGGCGATGCCGTTCCAGGTCGCGCCGCCATCGGTGGTCTTGTACATGCTGAAGGTCATCCCGGCCGCCGAGGCATAGTCCGGGGCCACGGCCGTGTAGATGGTCTGGGTGGCGCTGCCGGTACCCTTGGTCGAGGTGTCGAAGATCACCTGCGCGACGCCGACCACGCCGCTCCAGTGCACCGCATTGATCTGGTCCTGGGTCATCTTGGTCGACGACAGCGAGCTCACCTGCTGCCAGGTTTGGCCGCGGTCGGCGCTCTTCCACAGGCCCTGCGTGCGCGTACCGTAGAACAGGATCGTTGGATCGTTGGGGTCGACCATCATGCGCTCACCGACGGCGCGGCCCGGGCTGTTGCTGCCGGTCGAGAACGGCAGGTTGACGTAGGTCCAGTTGTCGCCTCGGTCGGTGGAAATATAGAGGCGCCCGTCGGCCTTGTCCGACACGTACATGCCTGCGCTCATGTAGACGCGCTGGTCGTCGTTCGGATCGAGGGCGATGCTCTCGCTGCCATGGTAAAACCCGTCGCGCACGTGCATGCCGTCGGTGATCGGCAGCCAGCTGGCGGTGGCGGCGTCCCAGCGGTAGGCGCCGCCGACGTCGGTGCGCGCGTACAGCACGTCCGGGCTGGTCGGATGGTAGATCAGGCCGGGCACGTAGCCGCCGCCGCCGTATTTCACGTTCATCCATCGGGCTTGCGTTACCGCCTTGATGGTGGCCGCCAAAACCGGTGCCTGCGCTGCCGGCGAGGCCGTGTCGGCGCCGCCGCAGCCGGCCAGCAGGGTTGCCAGGATACTGCTCATGGCGATTATGCGAATCTTGTTGTTTTGGTTTTTGTACATACTTGTCTCCAGAAGGATGATGACTCGGGTCTCGTAGGTGTGGCGGCAGGAGGCCGCTATTTTCAGTGCTTGCTTGGCCGGAAGCCGGCAAGTCGCGCTGTCGCATGGGCAACTCAGAAAAGCGCCAATGCGGGCGTGCGTCCATTCGACCTGGCACTTCAGGCCGTCAAGGGCTTGGCCAAAGAAACGCCCGGATTGCTCAGGATGGTGTCGGCCTCGACGACGAAAATGGTCGCGGCAATTGCCACCGCCCGTGCGGTTGCCGAGCACCAAACCTTGGAACGGCATCGGGAAGCCGGCGGGCTACGCGTCGCGCAGGAAGAATAGGCGCTTTGGCGCGTCCTTTATTGTTGACCATCGCGATGCCTCCTTTGCTGACGATATCGGCTGGCTTCGAATCTATCGAAATGTATCCAGCTGATGCGTATATTGCACGCTACGCCGCGGCGGCGATACTTCCAAATCACCAACAATGTGAAGCAAATTTCATGGTCGACGGCGGCCCTGAGGGTGAACGGTATGCCGGTAGCGGCGCTGCATCTGCTTGACCAGTTTGCTGGCCCCGCCCGCTGAAAAATGACCGGGCGCATTGGTGATTTGGAGAATTGCGGCACACACGGGGAGTGCGCAGAATGGGGTACCAATCGTTGGATACCATTCGTGCGACCTCGCACCATCTCAGGCGTGCTTTTACAGGCCCTGGGCCTGGCCGCTGCGGCGGCGGCTCGCCAGTGTCCTCGCCCTCCGGCCGGTGCGCCGGTCGTCACCCAGGATCCCGGCGCTCGCCGGCGACCTGGCAAACACAGCGTAGTGCAGTCGGCTTTTTCTCGTCTGCTACCCCGGCAGATTCGGGTAGCAGCGACTGTTTTTTTCGGAACCATGGCGCGGGCGGCACTGGGCGGTCGCGCTTCCATCATCACGTAGCGAGATGCAAATGCGTACACTGACACAATCTCCGGCGATCAAGACCCGGCTACGTCGTTCGGCCGGATTCCCGGCCATGGTCCTGCTGGCCGGTTGCGGTGGAGGTGCCGGCGGCTCGTCTGGAAATGCAGGATGATGCCGTCTCGCCGCCATTGCTCGATGCCGAACAGACGCAGGCGGAAGTCCTCTTCAACAAACAGCTGCCAGTGTGCACCCATACTGCCGAAATAGGCCGCGATGCCCGGCATGATGCCGCGGTTGAATTCCGGGTTCACGTCGAACAGCAGGGCAATGCGGCGTGCTTTTGTCATTGTCATTTCGCCTGAGTGCTGTCACGCGCAGCTGTTCGTGAGAACGGCACCCTTTGCGCGTTTGCGGCAGGGGAAGTCGCGCTACGCCGCGTCTGAAGCATAGGCTGTCCATCACGGTTCGCCCTCCATGACCACGCAAGGTTTCAGTTCAGGCAATAACTCGCTTAAGAACAGACTTTTATGAGACAGCACGACTAGCACCCCGCCGGAGTTAGCTTGGTCCGCTGCAAAAATACTGGAGCCGTCCATATCTCGCCTGTTATGATTCTGGGACCGTACCAGTGAAGCCGTGCGGCCGCCGAGATAGTTCAATAAGTATCTATATGCAAGAGTTCTTTAAAAAGGCGCTGCTGGCGCTGATTTTCCTGCTCGTCGTGGACGCGCTGCTGGCGGTTTTTTTTGTTTACATGGCCTTTCCGACAAAGACGTTGCGGCAGGCGCATAAAGATGGCTCCGGCTGGCGTTACGGAACGTACTCCAATGTGGTAATTGGCGGAGTGCCGTCAGTGCGCTTGCACGACACGTCGGATGACCGGCTGCGCTTCGACCTCAAGCTGCAGGACGTGGTCGCGTATCCGATTTCCGCCGGCGACCTGAAACTCCATGACGGCAAAGGACGACTTATCCAAGAGGATTGGTCGAAGTTCCATACCATTTCCTTCGTAGCCAAATGTTCACTGGCCACTGCCTTGTCGTTCGAGGTGTCCGTCTTTGATGAAAAATTCTCCAAGCTAAACAAGTTCGAGACTTACATTCCACCTAGAACGTATTTTTCGTGCAATGAACAAGGCATGTCGGTGACGCTCGACTTGGACCGGCTGCTTATTCCCGAATGGTGGTATGCATCGATGAAGGAGGACTTGGGGCGTCAGGTTGTTAAACTGGACAAGGTCGGGAAAATCATGTTTGGCACCACCGCGGCTACGCCACGCAATGTCGATATCTCTGTTGAAATCAGCGAACTGACTTTGCATGGCCGAGATTATCGCTATTTGGCCGCGCTGGTGGTCATGATCCTGGGTGGCTGGGCGGCATTTGGTGTTTGGTTTTTTCGGGCCCATTCCCGCGCACTGTTGGCCAGTGTGGACTCAAAAATGAAAACGAATCTGCCCTTGGTGGCCTATCGCCAGTTAACCGTCGAACCGTACAAGGACAAGGAGAAGGCGTCGGTCTTGCGGTATATCGGCAACTCTTATACCGATCCCAAACTGGACCTGGACACCGTGGTGCAAGGGACCGGCGCGACCCGCTATAAAATCAATGAAGTGCTGAAATCCGAACTCGGCATGACATTCACCGGTTACCTGAATAAACTGCGGCTGACTGAAGCATCCAGGATGCTGATTGAGAAAAGCAGCGCCGCTGTGTCGGAAATCGCGTATTTCGTTGGCTACGCGAGTGTTCCTTATTTTAATAAGCTGTTCAAGGAAGAATTCGGTTGCTCGCCGAAGCAATTCCGAATGCTTGCCGCCCAGCAGCGGCAGCAGGAGCAGCCCGCCGACAGCGCGCCGTCAGAATCACCCGTCTGAACCGCGCCATCCCAACCCTCTGCCTGATCTCGCACGCTCCAACCACTCAGCTTGATCCGGCTCGCCCCCACCGCTCAGACTGAACCTCCCGGCTGAACGGTTGCCGGTCCCGCGCTCCTGCCAGGGGTGCGCCCGCCGTTCCACCCCTTGTACGTTCCCATTCTTCCGGCCTATCCACGACTGCTCCACGATTGGACCGTGGCACGGCGGCCATTTTTTCCGGCCCGCTTGCCCGACCTGTCGCCAGATGTCATGGCGGACTTTCACCGTGGTTAAAATTTCTTGCGATTTCTATCGTTGACTAAAGAAATTTCGTCGCAGCGATACTGTTGCGCATGACGAACCGCCTATGCTTCAAACGTGGGCCAGATTCCGCTACCGACCTCTGGCCGCAGACGCAAGAATGTGTGCGTTGGTGCTTGCAGGATGATGGAAGGCGTTTGCGATCCACTGAATTGTCGGGTGGTAAATGTTCATAATATATCAAGGACTGCGTCGATGAAATCGATTTTAGACGTGTGCCCGCCGATCGTCGCAGCTTGTAAGTTGGGAAATAAATATAAGGGAGACGGTAATGCAATTAAGAAGATGGACGACTTCACCACCACCGAGGCCGCCACGGTGCCCGAGCCCGGCACCCAGCTAATGCTGGGGATTGGCCTGCTGGCGCTGGTGGTTGCGCGCTGAAGATCGCGTCAATCCTGGCCTTCACACCCTTTTGCTCTCCTCCACGGCGGTGTTCCGCGGTGGTTTTTAGGGGGCAGCTTTGGCTGCCCCTTTTTTTTGGAATCGGATACCGGGCGCTGCCTGGCAGGACGGGCGGGAACCCATCCGCGACGTTCTTGTGGGGTGTGCGATGGTTGGATTGGGGCAGGGCCGGTTGCCTGCAAGCGGGATGCTCTTAATAAAAGTAAAGGATGGGGAGACGATCTTGCCCCCGGTTTTTGTATGCGCAAGTGCGGCTGTGATTGTTTTTTTCGAAAATGCTTTCCAACCATACAAGTAAAATGAAGACGACCAAAGTACATCGGATCGCGCTGTTATTCAACGCGAACAAGATATTCGATCACGAAGTCATTGCCGGCATTGCCGGATATATTGGAAATACGCGCGAGGCCTGGGATATCTTCGTGGAAGAAGATTTCCAATTGCGCCTGTCAGGCATCGAGCACTGGCAGGGCGACGGCATTATCGCCAATTTTGACGATCCGGCCGTGGCAGAAGCGTTGTCGCGCTGTAGCGTACCGGTGGTGGCAGTTGGCGGTTCCTATGCCGACCCGGCCAACTACCCGGCCGGTGTGCCGTACGTGGCAACCGACAATTTCAAGCTGATCGAACTGGCACGCCAGCATTTGATCGATGTCGGCCTGCAGCGTTTCGCCATGTTCAGCGTTCCCGCCACCGAGAAAAACCGCTGGGCGCACGAGCGCGAGAATGCCTTCCGCAGCCTGATGCAGGGCGACCAGCTGGAAGCGGAGATCTTCCGCGGCTGCGAAACCAGCACCCATTCGTGGGACGAGGCGGCCCAGGGGCAGATCGACTGGTTGCGCAGCTTGGCCAAACCGGTCGGCATCATCGCCGTATCGGACGCGCGTGCACGCCAGCTATTGCAGGCCTGTGTCATCGCCGGCATCGAAGTGCCGGAACAGGTGGCGATCATCGGCATCGACAACGATCCCCTGGTGCGCAAGCTCACCCGCATACCGCTCAGCTCCGTGGTCCAGGGCGCGCAGGAGATGGGACGCGTGGCAGCCCATCTGATCGAGCAGATGCTGCGCGGGGTGCGCCCGCCGAACACGGCGATCGTGGTGCCGCCGGCCGGCATCAAGGTGCAGGCGTCCAGCCAGTACCAGTTGATCAAGCATCCGAACGTGATGCGGGCGCGCCACTTCATTCGCCAGTATGCCTGCCAGGGCATCAAGACCGAACAGGTGGCCAAACATGTCGGCGTGTCGCGCTCATCGCTCGAAGCCGCCTTTCGCCAGGAGCTGGGATGCAGCGTGCACGACGTGATCCTGAGCTTCAAGCTCAATGCCGCCAAGGCCGGCCTGGAAGTCGGCGATTGCAGCATCGAGGACGTGGCGGTGGACAGCGGCCTCACGTCCATCCAGCACATGCATCGCGTGTTCAAGCGCGAACTTGGCTGCACGCCGCGCGCCTACCGCGACCGCGTGCTCAGCGAGCGTGGACAGGAGTCGTCAGCGTAGAACCTAACGCGGTTTCACCTCCAATACAGCGCCATCGAAGCAGCTGATTGACCGTTATCGATAATAAAAGCAGGGAGACAGGACGTGCGCCTCAAGCTCGTTCAATGCGGCAGCAAGCTGCCCGCAGACCTTTCCAACGTCCGCCTCGCGCACAGTCAGGCCAAGCCGGCCGGATCCGGCCGGCGCGACGCAGGCCGGCCCCCGCCGCCTCCCCGCGCAGCGCGCGTGTTTCCAATCTTGGCACGCTGCTTGTCCTGTGTTTTTGAAAACGTTTACATAACGACAGCGAGGCGACGCCAGTCCATACATCCTTGACCGGGACCATCGTCCATGCCGCCTAGCGGGGCAGGGACCATCTTTCCTTGTCATCGGCGTCGCCGGTGGCGAGCAATTTTAGCAAACGCAATAGAGAGGAACATTAAAATGAGGAGACATACCATGGGATTCCAGCTTTCGGCCATCGGCCTTGCCTGCGCCACGCTGCTGGTCGGCTGCGGCGGCGGCGGCGCGGCCACGGGCGGCAAATCCCAGTCCATCGAATTTGCTTTCCCGGGTTCGCACTATCTGATGACGCCGGCCGCACCGCTGGTGGCGACCGCGTCGTCCGGGCTGCCGATCACCTTCACGTCGAACACGCCAAGCACCTGCACCATGGATGGCGACAAGCTGGTAACGGTCAAGGCGGGCGAATGCTCGATCACGGCCAGCCAGGCCGGCGACAGCACCTACATGGCGGCCTCGCAGCAGCAGTTGTTCAATGTGCTCAAGCATACGCAGTTTGTCAACTTCCCCTCGCCCGGCTTCCAGTCGATCACCAAGACCCCGGATCCGCTCGTGGCAACTTCCGAGTCGGGTCTGCCGGTGACCTTCGCCTCGACCACGCCCGACGTGTGCACCACCACCGGCACCACGCTCACCCTGGTCTCCAAGGGTACCTGCTCGATCACCGCCGCGCAGGCGGGCAACGACACCTACGATGCCGGGTCTGCCAAGGCCGTCTTCATCGTTGGCGATGACAAACCGCCGGTGCTCACCATCATGAACGGCGTCAAGGCGGTCGACAGCACCGTAGACGGCGATCCGATCAACCGCTGGGCCGGCAGTAGCGTTGACGGCTGGAGTTGCAGCGACCCGAACTGGTGCAGCACGACGTTCAACGCCGCCGACAGCAGCTTCACCTACAAGTACGTGATCCAGACCAAGGACCCCAAGCATCCGTGGGACGGCAGCGATATCGGTGCCTATTTCGGTTTCGACGTGGTTCCCCACGGCGTGAAGGACGGCACCAGCGACGGCCTGCGCGTGAGCAATCAGACCACGATCAAGATCACGCTGGGCCAGAACGACGAGTGGGTCCAGACCGGCCACAATGAACTGTATCTGATCTTCGTGCTGGGCCACGTCAACAACAACTGCAACGTCGCCCCGCACGTGCTGCTCAAACCCACGGGCAGCGCGGTCACCACGTATGAAGTTCAACTGAGCGACATCAAGGGCTTCGACAACTCGTGCGGCTTGTCGAACCTGAATGAGGCCGACGAGATGAAAAAGTATCCGATCGTCGACTTCAAGGTGTACGGGCCGCGCTCGAACACCTCGGTGGTGGGCGCTTCACCGACCACGCCGGGCTATCCGACCGCGCTCACCGTCAAAGGCCCGATCACCATCCAGTAAGCCGGGGCGCCGGGAAGCGCTCGCGTTTCCCGGCCACCAGGCCAGATATTGCTTCCATGCCGCAGCAGCGCGCGGCTGGACATTCGAGATTCGATCTAGAAAAGAGATAATGACATGAAGAGACAATTCAAAAAAACCGCGCTGTCCATCGCCGTGGCACAGGCCGCGCTCATTTGCGGGGGCGCCGCGTTCGCACAAAGCGCACCGGCGACCGAGGGCGGCGCCGCGAGCACCGACAAGGACGGCACCGTAACCGTCGTGGTGACCGGCCAGCGCGCGGCGATGCAGTCGGCCGCCGAGCTCAAGCAGAACTCCGAAGAGATCATCGACGGCGTCGTCGCCGAGGAAGCCGGCAAGCTGCCGGACAAGTCGATCACCGAGGTGCTGCAGCGCGTGGTCGGCGTGACCATGGACCGCAACAGCCGCGGCGACCCGGAGCACTTCTCGGTCGAAGGGTCGGGCATCGCGGTGCGCGGCCTGACCTGGGGCTCGTCCACGCTCAACGGGCGCGAGTCATTCTCGGCCGGCTGGCCGGGACGCGAGCTGAGCTGGGGTGACGTGCCGCCAGAGCTGATGTCGGCCGTGATCGTGCACAAGAACCCGCCGGCCGAACTGATCGAAGGCGGCGTCAGCGGCCAGGTCGACCTGCGCACCGCGCTGCCATTCGATTACAAGGGCGACAAGTTCGCCATCTCGACCAATGCCAATTACAACGCGCTGGGCAAGAAATCCTCGCCGGGCATGTCGGCCCTGGCCTCGAAACGCTGGGAAAACGATTTCGGCCGATGGGGCATGCTGCTGGACCTGTCGGCCAACCGCAGCAACGAGCACAACGACTCGATTCAGATCGACCCCTATTACCCGCGCACCAACGTCGTCGATGGCAAGACCGTCTGGGCGCCCAAGTCGGGCTCGTATCGCACCAACACCTCCCGCTACGACCGCGTCGGCGAGTATGCCGCGCTGCAGTGGAAGAAGAATGGCGTGGAGTCCTCGTTTACCGTGTTCAACTCGGCCTACACGAACAACAGCCAGGAGCACGCCCTCTACACCGGCGTGGAGAACACCTACAAGACCAAGCTGAACAACCCTGTGTTCGACGCCAATGGCGTGCTGCAGTCGGCCAGGTACACCTACCCGGGCGGCCAAGGGGCGAACAATTTCGTCGAGGGCGGCCTGGAATTCAATTCGAACTCCACCGACTCGCTGGTCCACTCGACGACCCGCGAACTCGCCTGGAACACCAAGTGGACCGTCAACCAACGCCTGGCGTTCCAGAACGACTTTCAGTGGGTGCACGCCAAGGCCGACAGCACCTACCGCAACATGACCCTGTCGACCTTCGTGCCGAGCATGAACATCAGCGTGAAGGGCAGCGATCCGGCCGAAATCACCTTCGACGACGCGGCGACCCAGTTCCTGGCCGATCGGGGCCATTACTACCCGAACGCCTTTGTGCCGCAAATGGGCAAGGAAGACGGCGACTTGTATGCCTGGAAGGTCGACGGGCGCTTCAGGTTCGACCATCCGGTGCTGCGTGACCTGCGTTTCGGCATACGCCTGACCGACCGCAAGTCCACCCACGTCAAGGCCAGCGGTTCGGACTGGTATACCACGTCCCGGCCATGGGAGGTCGCCACGACCCAACGGCCGGGCACCCTGCCGACCTCGGCCGACACCGGGGGCTGGCAGCCGCGCGCCAGCTTCGGCTACCTGAGCGATCCGCGCTACGGCGACCTGCTCCCGACCACGCTGTTCAAATACAACAACTTCTTCAACGGCAAGGTTCCGGCGCCGGCGGCGCTGGTGCAACCGAGCACGGCGGCGGTCCTGGGCTATCCCGATTCCTACGCGGTGGCGAAGAAGGTCGTCCAGTACCAGTGCGAGGACGGCGCCCAGCATTTCGGCACCACGGTGGACTGCTCGACGCAGGGCAACGACTGGACGCCGCTCTCCTACGACGGCGACCCGAGCAAGACCTTCAGCAACAACGAGAAGACCCAAGCCGCCTATCTGTCGAGCCGCTTCGGCTGGGATGAGCTGCGCTACCCGGTCGAGGGTAGCGTCGGCGTGCGCGTGGTGCATACCTCGACGACGGCGCATGGCTACACCGTGTTCAAGCCGACCTACGACACCCTCACGCCGCCGGCTATGCCGCGCTTTGGCAAGATCGACACCCCGCTCGACGGCAAGAACAGCTTCGTCGACGTGCTGCCGAGCCTGAACCTGAAGGCGGAACTGAGCGACAAGCTGCAAGCGCGCTTCGCCTTCGCCAAGTCGATGTACCGGCCCGGCTTTGGCGACCTGAGCGAGTACGTCACGCTCAGCCAGACCTACAACCAGGCCGTCGGTACCACGCCGGCGAGCGTCACCTATCAGGGCAGTGACACCGGCAACGTCAAGCTCAAGCCGACCCGCGCCTACAGCTATGACGTGTCGCTCGAGTGGTATCCGGGCAGCGGCAGCTCGCTGACGGCCGACGTGTTCTACAAGAAGGTGAGCGACATCATCTTGAATTCGGCCGTCAGCCACAGCTACGCCGACCTGGCCGGCAACTTGCAAAGCTTCATGATCCAGCAGAAGGACAACGCCTCGGACGGTTCCGTGGCCGGTCTGGAGCTGGCAGGGCAGACCTACTTCAACAACGTGTCCGGTTTGCAGGACGTGTTGCCGGAGTGGACCAAGGGCTTCGGCATCTCGGCCAACTATACCTACATCAAGAGCAAGCAGGAGCTGCACCATCCGTTCGACCAGAAGTACTGCCCGGCGGCCGGCTCGTTTAACGACGCCTCGCTCAACCTGTTCGGCTGCGACAGCAACGGTCTGCCGTTCACCACGATGCCGCTGCAGTACCTGTCGCGCAACGCCTACAACGTGGCCCTCATGTACGACAAGGGACCGTTTTCGGCGCGCCTGGCCTACAGCTGGCGCAGCCGCTTCCTGCAGGGCGTGAACGTGAACGGCACCTCGGGCCAGGACGCCACCAGTGCCGATCCGGCGCACCCGGGCGCCACCAACGTGGCCTTCGGCTTGCCGACCTGGCAGGAAGCGACCGGTCAGCTGGACTTCGGCATGGACTACCGCTACAACGAGCATCTGTCGGGTAGCTTCTCGATGACCAACCTCACCGACGCGACGGTTCTCCAGACCCAGCAGCAAGGGATAGGCATGATGGGCCGCGCCTGGTTCGAGTACGGCCGCGGCTACCGCGCCTCGCTGCGCTACCAGTTCTAAGCAGTGGCGGGGCGGCCCTGGGCAGGGGCCGCCCCACCTGCGGGGCCATTGATCAAGTCCTTGCCGGCCTCGGCAAGGCAAACATTAGAAAGTGACAACGATGACCGATAATCACATCCGTAAAGTCGTCATCGTCGGCGGCGGCACCGCCGGCTGGATGACTGCCGCGCCGCTGGCGCTCAAGCTGGGCGGGCGCTGCGAGATCGTGCTGGTCGAGTCGCCCGAGATCGGCACCGTCGGCGTCGGTGAAGCGACGCTGCCGACCATCCGCTATTTCAATCATTCCCTGGGCCTCGACGACGCCGATTTCGTCAGGAAGACCCAGGCGACCTTCAAGCTCGGCATCGAGTTCAAGGACTGGGGCCATGTCGGCAACCGCTTCTTCCACGGTTTCGGCGACTTCGGCCCGCCGATCGAGCATCGCCCGGCCTATATGTACTGGCTGCGCCTGTCGCGGACCTTCAAGGATATGCCCTCTTACGAGCAATGGTCTATCGCGACGGCGATGGCGCGCAACAACCGCTTTGCCCCGCCGCACGACGAGATGCCCTCCGTGAGCGACGCCTATTCCTTCGCCTACCATTTCGACGCCGGCCTGTATGCCGCCTATTTGCGCGTCTACGCCATGGGCTGCGGCGTGACGCGCGTCGAAGGCATGATCGACGGCGTCGAACAGCATCCCGAGACCGGCTTCATCACCGCCCTCAAGCTGCGCGACGGGCGGCGTGTCGAAGGCGACCTGTTTGTCGATTGTTCCGGCTTTCGCGGCCTGTTGATCGAAGGCGTATTCAAGGCCGGCTACGACGACTGGAGCGACATGCTGCCTTGTAACAGCGCGCAGGCCGTGCCGTGCGCCAAGGCCGAGCAGCTCACGCCGTACACCATATCGACCGCCAAGAGCGCCGGCTGGACCTGGCGCATCCCGCTGCAGCACCGCACCGGCAACGGCCATGTCTACTGCGACGCCTTCACCAGCGACGAGGACGCCGGCCGCGTGCTGATGGACGGCCTGGATGGCGAAGCGCAGGGCGCGCCGCGCCAGCTGCGCTTTACCACCGGACGGCGCCGCAAGTCCTGGATCAAGAACTGCGTGGCCATCGGTTTGTCGAGCGGCTTTCTCGAACCGCTCGAATCGACCAGCATCAACATCATCGAAGTGGCGGTCGGCTGGCTGGTGCAGTTTTTTCCCCAGCGCGATTGCCGTCCCGAGCTGGCCGACGAGTTCAACCGCATGATCACGGAACGCTACCAGTTCGTGCGCGACTTCATCGTGCTGCATTACAAGGTCACCCAGCGCTCGGATTCGGAATTCTGGCGCTACTGCGCCAACATGCCGATTCCCGATACGCTCAAGCACCAAATCGAGCTGTTCCGCGAAACCGGGCATGTGGCCATCTACGATCCGGAAGGGTTTTCCTCGTCCTCGTATTTCTCGATCCTGATGGGGCTCGGCGTGGTGCCGAAGGCCGACGATCCGCTGATCGACGCCCTGCAGTTCGACCGGCTGCTGGGGCATTTCGCCAGCCGGCGCGAGATCATCAACCAGGTCGTCAAGGCGATGCCCGAGCACGGCCAGTACATTTCCCTGCACTGCAAGGCGCCATGAAGCTGCCCATCAAACGCGTCGTGGTGGTCGGCGGCGGCACGGCCGGATGGATGACGGCCGCCGCGCTGGCCACCGCCCTGAAGGGCTGCAGCGTCGAGCTGGTCGAATCGGAGGAGATCGGCATTGTCGGGGTGGGGGAGGCGACCTTTCCTTCGATCCGCAATTTCCACCAAAAGCTCGGCATCGACGAGGCTGCGTTCCTGCGCGCCACCAACGGCAGCTACAAGCTGGGTATCGAGTTCCGCGACTGGCGCGCGCGCGGCGAAAGCTACTTCCACACCTTCGGCGATTTCGGCGAGCTGAGCGGCCCGAACGCGGTGTGGGGCCAGTATCACCGGCTGGGCGAGGCCAGCCTTGGCGCCCTGGGCGAGCAGTGCCTGTCCAGCGTGATGGCCAGCCGGGGCCGCTTCATGGTGCCGCGCGAAGAACACCGCTTCGATTACGCCTACCATTTCGATGCCGCGCTGTACGCCGCCTTCCTGCGCAAGCTGGCCGAGCAACGCGGCGTGCGGCGCACCGAAGGGCGCATCGTCGACGTGGCGCGGCGCGCCGACGGTGCCATCGACCGGCTCCTGCTTGCCGATGGGCGCGTGGTGGCCGGCGACCTGTATATCGATTGCTCCGGCTTCGCTTCGCTGCTGCTGGGGCGTGCGCTGGAAGAGCCATTTGTCGACTTCAGCCACTGGCTGCCGGTGGACCGGGCCTGGGCCGTTCCAAGCGAGCGGATCGGCACCGAACTGACGCCTTACACGCGCGCCACCGCGCTGGAAGCGGGCTGGGCGTGGCGGATTCCGCTGCAAGACCGCATCGGCAACGGCCATGTGTTCGCCAGCCGCTACCTGGACGAGGAAAGCGCGCGCGCGCAATTGCTGCAGCAGCTGGACGGCCCTGCGCTGGCCGAACCGCGCTTGCTGCGCTTTCAGACCGGCCATCGCGCGCGTGCCTGGGTGCACAACGTGGTCGCGCTGGGCTTGTCGGGGGGCTTCCTGGAGCCGCTCGAGTCCACCAGCATCTTCCTGATCCAGTGCGGCTTGGGCAAGCTGATCGATTTGCTGCTGTCGGGCGCGCCGCTCAGCGAGCCGGTGGTGGCCGACTATAACGGCTTGAACGCCCGCCAGTTCGCACGCGTGCGCGATTTCATCATCCTGCACTACTGCCTGAGCGCGCGCCGCGACAGCGCCCTGTGGCGCGCCATGACGACCATGGAGCTGCCCGATACCCTGGCCTTCAAGATCCACGCCTGGCGCAAGGCGGGCGCGCTGCACCAGTACGACCTGGAGGGCTTCGATGCGACCAGCTGGCTGGCGATCCATGCCGGGATGGGGCACTGGCCCGAGCACACCGATCCCTCGCTGGGCGACATGACGCGCGCCGAGGCCTTGGAGGGGCTGCAATGGCGCCGCGAACGCATCCTCGAAGCCGTGGCGGCCATGCCCACGCATGGCGCTTTCCTGCGCGGCATGCTGGGACGCTGAGTGTCCTGCTGTGCGCTCCTCGACGGCCGGCGCGAGGCGCCGCCAGCGGTTTGAGGAGTCATTTGGAAACGACGACACACAGGAGTGATTTTGAAACGACGAAAACTACTGAAGCATTTGGGAGCGGCGATTCCAGCCGTCGCCCTATCGCCTTATGCGCGCGCCGCCGACGCGCTTACGCACACTGGCACGGGGACGATCGCGGTTGGCCCGTTCGCGCCCACCTGGGATTCGCTGGAGAAATACCAGACGCCGGACTGGTTCCGCAACGCCAAGTTCGGCATCTGGGCCCACTGGGGCCCGCAGTGCGAACCGGAACATGGCGACTGGTATGCGCGTGGCATGTACGAGGAAGGCAGCGATCTCTATCGCTACCACGTGCAGAAGTACGGCCACCCGTCCAGGTTTGGCTTCAAGGATGTGATCCACCAGTGGAAGGGGGAGCGCTGGGATCCGGACGCGCTGCTGGCCCTTTACAAGAAGGCCGGGGCAAAATATTTCATGGCGCTGGCCAACCATCATGACAACCTCGACCTGTACAACAGCCGCTATCAGCCCGAGTGGAATTCCACCAAGGTTGGTCCGGGCAAGGACTTGATCGGCGGCTGGAGCCGCGCGGCGCGCGCCAACGGCATGCGTTTCGGCGTGAGCGTGCATGCGGCGCGTACCTGGACCTGGTTCGAGGATGCACAGGGCGCCGACAAGAGCGGTCCCTACGCCGGCATCGCCTATGACGGCAAGTTGACCCGCGCCGACGGCAAGGGCACGTGGTGGGAAGGGATGGATCCGCAGGCGCTGTACGCGCAAAACCATGTTCGGGGCGTCGCCATTCCGGACCAGGCATACTGCGAGAAATTCTTCAACCGTACGCGCGACCTGATCGACAACTATGATCCGGACATCGTGTATTACGACGATGCCGTGCTGCCCTTGTTCCCGTTTAGCGACGCCGGCTTGCGCCTGACGGCACACATGTATAACCGCAGCATCGCCAAGAAGGGCCGGAACGAGGCCGTGGTCAACGGCAAAATCCTCAATGAACAGCAGCGCCGCAGCATGGTGTGGGACATCGAGCGCGGCCAGAGCCACCAGATCGAGCCGCTGCCATGGCAGACCTGCACCTGCATCGGCAACTGGCATTACGACCGGCCGCTGTACGAGCGCAAGGGCTACAAGAGCGCGCAGACGGTGGTGCATACGCTGATCGACGTGGTCAGCAAGAACGGCAACCTGCTGCTGAGCGTGCCGGTGCGCGGCAACGGCACCATCGACGAGCAGGAGCGCGCCATCGTCGAGGAAATCGGGCGCTGGATGGCGGTCAACGGCGAGGCCATCTACGACACCCGCCCCTGGGCCATGTACGGCGAAGGGCCGGTGGCGCAGGAGGCGACCACGTCGAATGCGGGCGCCAGCTTCAACGAGGGTAAGAGCAAGCCGTTCTCGGCGGCCGACGTGCGCTTCACCGCCAAGGGCAGGACCGTGTTCGCCTTCATCATGGGCTGGCCGGCATCGGGCAAGGTGTCGATCGAGGCCATGGGTAGCGCCAGTGCGCACCTGGCCGGGCGCATCCGGCGGGTCGAGCTGCTCGGCGCCAACGGTGCGCTGGCGTTCGAACAAACCGCACAGGGCTTGCAGGTCACACTGCCGGCCAATATGCCCGCTCTGGCTTACGCCAGTGCCTTGAAAATTTTGGCCTGATTTTGAAGTGGCGACACACACAGGAGTGGTTTTGAAACGACGACAATTACTGAAGCATTTGGGAGCGGCGATTCCAGCCGTCGCCCTATCGCCTTATGCGCGCGCCGCCGACGCGCTTACGCAAACTGGCACGGGGACGATCGCGGCCGGCCCGTTCGCGCCCACCTGGGATTCGCTGGAGAAATACCAGACGCCGGACTGGTTCCGCAACGCCAAGTTCGGCATCTGGGCCCACTGGGGCCCGCAGTGCGAACCGGAACATGGCGACTGGTATGCGCGTGGCATGTACGAGGAAGGCAGCGATCACTATCGCTACCATGTGCAGAAGTACGGCCACCCGTCCAGGTTCGGCTTCAAGGATGTGATCCACCAGTGGAAGGCGGAGCGATGGGATCCGGACGCGCTGCTGGCCCTTTACAAGAAGGCCGGGGCAAAATATTTCATGGCGCTGGCCAACCATCATGACAACCTCGACCTGTACAACAGCCGCTACCAGCCGGAATGGAATTCCACCAGGGTCGGTCCGGGCAAGGACTTGATCGCCGGCTGGAGGCGCGCCGCGCGCGCCAACGGCATGCGTTTCGGCGTGAGCGTGCACGCGGCGCACGCCTGGACCTGGTACGAGACGGCGCAGGGCGCCGACAAGAGCGGCCCCTACGCCGGCATCCCCTACGATGGCAAGCTGACCACGGGCGACGGCAAGGGGACCTGGTGGGAAGGTCTCGATCCACAAGCGCTGTACGCGCAAAATCATCCCCTGAGCAAGAGCGGCGCCGATGGCGGCGTGTGGCAGGAGCAGTGGCACTGGGGCGGCGGCGCCGCCATTCCAGACAAGGCCTATTGCGACAAATTCTTCAACCGCACGCGCGACCTGATCGACAACTATGATCCGGACATGGTGTATTTCGACGACACCGTGCTGCCCTTGTTCCCGTTTAGCGACGTCGGCATGCGCCTGACGGCGCACATGTACAACCGCAGCATCGCGAAGAAGGGCCGGAACGAGGCCGTGGTCAACGGCAAGATCCTCAATGAACAGCAGCGCCGCAGCATGGTGTGGGACATCGAGCGCGGCCAGAGTCACCAGATCGAGCCCTTGCCATGGCAAACCTGCACCTGCATCGGCAACTGGCACTACGACCGGTCGCTGTACGAGCGCAAGGCCTATAAGAGCGCGCAGACGGTGGTGCGTACGCTGATCGACGTGGTGAGCAAGAACGGCAACCTGCTGCTGAGCGTGCCGGTGCGCGGCAATGGCAGCATCGACGAACAGGAGCGCGCCATTGTCGAGGAAATCGGACGCTGGATGGCGATCAACGGCGAGGCCATCTACGACACCCGGCCCTGGGCCGTGTACGGGGAAGGGCCGGTGGCGCAGGAGGCGGCCACGCCGATGTCGGGCGCAGGCTTCAACGAGGGCAAGGGCAAGCCGTTTTCCGCGGCCGACGTGCGCTTTACTGCCAAGGGCAAGACCGTGTTCGCCTTCGTCATGGGCTGGCCGGAATCGGGCAAGGTGTTGATCGAGGCCATGGGCCGTGCCAGTGCGCACCTGTCGGGCCGCATCCGGCGGGTCGAGTTGCTCGGCGCCAACGGTACGCTGGCGTTCGAACAAACCGCACGGGGCTTACAGGTCACACTGCCGGCCAATATGCCCGCTCTGGCTTACGCCAACGCCTTGAAAATTTCTTGAGGAGAAAGACTTGAACATCGCAGCCTTCGTACTTGCCGCATCGCTGACAACACCCGTGCTGGCGCAGCCGGCGGCACCGGCATTTGCCGGCATCTTCGGCGACCATGCCGTGCTGCAGCGCGGCGAAGCTTTGACCTTGTGGGGTACGGCGGCCCCCGGACTCGGCGTGACGGTGAGCCTTGGCGGCAAGACCGCCGCGGCCAAGGCCGATGCGCAGGGCCGATGGCGGGTGAGCATGCCGGCCATGTCGGCCGGCGGACCGTACACGCTGTCCGCCAGCGACGCCGGCGGTACCGCGACGCTCAAGGACATCATGATCGGCGACGTCTACCTGTGCGGCGGCCAGTCGAACATGGAGTTTCCGTTGCGCCTGTCGACGGGCGCGTGGCCGGCATTTCCCGCCAATCCGGACCTGCGCTTCGTCAATATTCAACGCATCAGCGAACTTGCCGTCCAGCAGGACTTGAAGCGGCCGGCGGCATGGAACGTGGTGACGCCCAAGAACGTCGGCGAGGCCTCGGCGGTGTGCTACTACATGGCGCGTACACTGCAGCAGAAGCAGAAGGTGGCGGTCGGCTTCATTGGGTCGAACTGGGGTGGTACCACGATCCAGGGCTGGATCGGCGAGGAATCGCTGAAAACCCTGCCGGCCTACGCCGAGCGGGTCGAGGCGCTGGCGGTGATGGCGTCCAATCCCTCCAAGGGGATGGCCGACGAAGCGCGCCGCCACGAGCGATGGTGGGACGCGCATGACCCGCAGGCCAAGGCGCAGCGTGCCTGGAGCTTGCCCGGATTCGACGACGCGGCATGGCCGAGCTTGTCGCCGAGGGGATCGTGGAAAGATGCCGGCGTCGCCGCGTTGGCGGGCTTCGACGGCGCCGTCTGGTTCCGCACCAGCGTGACGCTGAGCGAGGCGCAGGCGCGCGCGGCCAGCGCCCTCCAGCTCGGTCCCATCGATACCTACGACAGCACCTGGGTCAACGGCGTGCGCGTGGGCGGCGGCACTATTGCGTGGATGTCGCGCGACTATGCCGTTCCCGCGGGCGTTTTCAAACCGGGCCGCAACGTGATCGCCGTCCATGTTCTTGGGGGCGGCGGGCTGACCGGGCTGCCGGAACAGCGCGGCATCAAGACCGGCGACGGGCAGTTCATTGCCCTGTCCGCGCCGTGGAAATACCAGCTGGGCATGCGCGCCAAGGGCCTGGTTATCCCGGCCGCGCCGTGGGAAGTGCCGATCAGCCTGTCGACGCTCTACAACGCGATGATCGCGCCGCTGGCCGGCTACAAGTTCAAACTGGCGGCCTGGTACCAGGGTGAGGCCAACACCGACGCCGCAAGTGAATACGAGACCTTGCTGCCGCTGCTGATCGCCGATTGGCGCAAGACCTTGGGCCAGCCGGAATTGCCCTTCCTCGTCGTCCAGTTATCCTCGTTCGGTTCGATCGCGACCAAGCCCGGGCCATCGAACTGGGCGCAGTTGCGCGAAGCCCAGGCCAGGACGGTGCGCAACGACCCGCATGCCGCGCTGATCGTGACGATCGACGTGGGCGACCGCACCGACATTCATCCCGCGCAGAAAGCCGTGGTCGGCGAGCGCCTGGCCCGCGCGGCGCGCGCGCTGGCCTACGGTGAAGCGATCGCGCCTGGCGGCCCGGAAGCGGTCGGCGTGAAGCGGGAAGGGGAGGACCTGGTGGTCACCTTCAAGAACACCGGCGGGGGCTTGCGCACCTATAGCTCTGGCCAGGCGATCGGATTCGAAGCCTGTGCCGGCGCCGTGTGCCGCTTCGTGCTGGCGGTGGCGCAAGGCGACACGGTGACGCTGAAGGGCGCCAACCAGCCAGGCACCACGCATGTGCGCTATGCCTGGGCCGATGCGCCGTATGTGAATCTGTACAGCGCCGACGACTTGCCTGCTGCGCCGTTCGATATGGCGCTGTAAGCATGCAGACGCCGGCCTATTGCGTCACTCATTGAGCTTTCCCTTGGGCTGTTGGCCATGTACTGCCTGCTCCAACCCGCCGTTGCGGAAACGGTCAAGGTGGACGATGTCCGATCCTTGCAGGCGGCCTTGGACAAAGCCCGGGTGAACAAGCGCATTACCCGCATCGAGCTGGCAGCGGGCACGTATGCCTTGCGCGCGCCCATTGTCGTCGATGAGAGGCTGTCCTGCACGGCAGCGACACCGTTCGTACTGGCGGGCGCCACAGGCGCGCGTCCGGTGCTGATCGGTGCCGAAAACCTGGCCAGCCTACACTGGGAGGCCTGGAACGGCGGCATCTGGGGTGCCGCCACGGTGGCGGCGAGATACTCGGGCGGCTCCTGCAGCGCCCGCAGCGCTTCCTCGCGCGGCGGTTGACGACGCGCGCTTTCAAAAAATGATCGATCTGGAGCACGGCGGCATGAGCGAGGTACGGTCGTCTTCGACATGCGGCTTGAACGGCGAGCACAGGCCGGACTGGCGGCCGCTGAGGTACATGGCCAGGCGCTTCGGCCGCGAGCTCCTCTGTCTTCCAGCGTGTCTACAATGTCAGCGCCTCTACGCGCCCCGTGACCTCGCGGTCCGGCATGCCGCGCACATCCTTGGCGGAGAACTGGCTGACCCCGCGCAGTGCGAACAGCGCCGCTCCGCCTTGCCCGCGCTGCAGATTGACGGCATGGAAGCTGGCATCGCTGACATCGTCCAGCACGACCGCGGTTCGCCCCTCGGGCTGGACGTAGCCGACTTTGACGTGATGAACCTCGATTGCCTTCACGTGACGCAGGTAAAACGCATACGCCGGCGCCTTGCCGAACATGCCCGGCTCCGGATACCCATCGGGAAGTTCGGGCGGCACTAGCGCGCTCCAGGCCGCATCCCCGCCGCCCTGCGTTTCTATCTGCACATTGCTGATGCGAACGTCCTCGATCGGATGCCCCGACAGCCCGGCTATCGTGCTGGCGTGATTGCGGTACGCACCGGAGACGACAATATTGCTGATATTGATGCGCTTGATGGTGCCCACCGCCGGCTTATTCGGTCCGCGCAGGCGCGCGCCCAAGCGTATGAAGATCGGATCGTTCACCACATTGCGCATCGTGATGTTGGAAATCGTCACGTCCTCGATGTGCGCACCGTCCACGCTTTCGATCGCCAGGCCGCGGCAGGTGTCGAAAATGCAGTTCGTGATGGTGATGTTCTTGAAGTCGCCATTCGATTCGGTGCCCAGCTTGATGCGGCCGTACAGTCCCGAGCGGTACTCCGGCGTACTGCGCTTGAATGTGCCATCGAGCAGGCTGCCCTCGTCGAAATTTCCCGACACCATGCAATCGGAGATCGTGATGTTCTCGCAATGCTGGATGCGGCCCAGGCCGTAGCTGGCCTTGAGGCAAATCGCATCGTCCCAGGGCGTATTCAGGCTGCAATGCGTCACGTGCACATTGCTGCACGCGTCGATATCCATGCCGTCGCGGTTGGTGTCGATGGTCAAGTGGTCGATCAGCATATTCGAGCAACCGGTCGCCAGGATGCCGAAATGGCCGCCATGCAGGATCGAGAAATCGCGCAAGGTCACGTTACGGCACTCGCGCAGCGCGATCGCCTTGTCGCCTTCGCCGGGCTGGTCCGGCTTGTCGGTGTAGTTGCCGGTGGTCTTGTCGTGGCCGCTATTCAGGCCTTTGCCATGGATTAAGCCGCCGCCCACGATGGCCACGTGGTCTAGGCCGATACCCCAGATCAGGCTGTTTTGCCAGTGGCTGTGGCCATAGTCTTGATAGTTGCCGCCGGCCTCGTTCGGCTCGGGCAGATCGTAGCGCGCCACGCTCGGGTCCACCGCTTCGATCACCGCGCCCGCTTCCAGGTAGAGCGTGATGTTGCTCTTGAGTCGGATCGACGCCGACAGGTAGCGCCCCGGCGGAACGTACACGGTGCCCCCGCCCGCGGTTGCGGCAGCAGCGATGGCCGCATTGAGTGCCGGCGAGTCGAGCGTGCGGCCATCGCCCTTGGCGCCGAAGCGCTTGACGTCGAACAGCGAGCTCGTTGGGATGGGCGGCGCCGCCAGCGCGCAGGCCGGCAGCGCGGCAGCGAGCGCAACGGCCCTAGCCAGAAAATGTCTGCGTGTAGGTAGCAATGTAACTTTCTTGAATGTGCCCATTGGATAGGGCCGCTTTCTCGTTAGGCTGAAAGGCGCAAAAGCACGGAGCCATGCGGCTTGATGGTCTGACGGATGACGCCGCGCGCTGCCAGCAGATCGCGGGGCGTCCACAGGTCACGCAGCGCCACGGTTTTATCGCCGAGGTGACGCCGCGACAGGTTGAACGCGATGTCCACCGGCTTGCCTTCCGTGCTGAACAGCGCAAGGTAGTAGACCGATGTTGTGCCGCTCGCGCGCGCGTTCCAGATGCACCTGCCTTGGTCGGCGTGCAGCGGCCGGTTCTGGTGACTCTTCTGGTTTTCCGCGAGCACTTCCGGATTGGTCAGCAGGGCGAGCGTGAGCGCCAGCGCCGTGCGGCTGGCTGGCGTTTTTTTTTCGCACTGCGGCAACTGCCGGGACAGGAGGCGCCGCGGCGGCGACGGTGGCCATGGACGCGGTGAAAATATGACGTCGGCGGGCGTTGATCATGATAGTGATGACAGATAAGTTGAAACTGAGGTGAGCAATTTTATGCCAGTTTATGGCCGCGAAATTTGCCGTTTCCGCGAAAGTTGAGAACAAAAAAGCTCAACATTTACCGTTCTGCCAGCGAACACCTCGGCGTGACATAATCCGCGGTCGGGGTAGGGGTAAAACTGACGTAGTGCCCGCTGTTGCCGGGTCAAGGAGCGATGACCTTGGCATGGTATCGTGAATGGTACTGAGCCAGGAACGCTATTAAAATGCTAAGCAATTCATGGCCATAGCTCAGCCATTGATCATCGAGTGGGAGTGAGTTTCCTTTTGCGAACTTAACTTCGCTGTGTTTAAAAGCTCGCTTCGTTTTGGCGGGCTTTTTTTTACAGACGAACGCACGCAATTTCCGTGTCGTTGATCGCACTCAGGTTTAATCATTGAGCGACCACAGGTGAGCGCCGCAGGCGCTCAGTCGGGAAGCCCGCGCCAGCGGGCCTGTCCACAAATCCACGGGGCGTGTTTGTTCCTGAGCCTCGTTGTGCGTGGCGTGTGACTTAGAGGCTATCCCAGTAGACCTGCTGAGCGCCAGGCGATGATTCCGCATACCAGATGAAGAATGGCAAGGTAATTGCTCGCTTTCTTCGGCCAACGGATCAGCAAACCCCGAAACCGGTTCATCCAGCTGTGCGTGCGTTCGACGACCCAACGTCGAGCGCGAAATCCCGCATTTTTACTGATGTCCTGGGCTTCCTCCCCACGTGCCCGGATATGCGCGGTGAAGCCAAGCTGCTCAACCCATTGGCGTACCTGCTCATAATCGTAGCCCTTGTCGAGGCACAGTCCCTGCGGACTGTCTGACGTGGGCGTTGGCCGGTCCAACTGCAAATCTTCGATTGTCGGGCATACCATCTTCATGTCATGGCGGTTGGCGC
>NZ_JADKYX010000022.1 GCF_016093545.1 Massilia rhizosphaerae
GCATCCTGCAGGAGTCGCTCACGAACATCGTCCGGCACGCCAACGCGACGCGGGTGAAGGTGGAGTTACGGCTGAACGGCGGCTGGCTGACGCTGACGGTGCGCGACAACGGTTGCGGCCTGCCGCCTGGCGGGCGCAATAAATACGGTTCGTTCGGCCTGGTCGGCATCGAGGAGCGCATCGTCATCCTCGGCGGCACCTGCGCCGTGTTCAGCGAGCCGGACGGCGGCACCACCGTGATGGTGTCGGCGCCCGTCATCGGCATGCCCGAGCCCGTCCACTCCCAGCAGCAGGAACATGGCTCGGGTTCGGCCGTCATCTGACGCTGTTCTCTTCGCCCGCCCTCATGTCCGGCGACCTTCATGGATAGCCCTACTCCACCTTTCCAATGTTGTGTAGCCAAGCGATTAACATTTATTGTTCTTTTGACAAATATCAAGAACTCGGTGAATTTCTTCAACTACATTGAGCACGTGTAAGACATATCGGCAAATTCAGCAATGCGTTGCCTGATGTCATCACATGCTTAGTGAATTTATTGTTGCAAGTAGCCATTTCACCGCTGATAACCAAAACTAGGGCTAACAGTACTCAACCATATCAATACGAGGATAACCATGAACAACAACGACCTGTTTACCGCTGTGATGCAACTCGACCTGGAACCGATCAAGATGAAACTGATGCACGCGTCCGGCCAGGGCTGGAGCCTGGAAAAGGCCAATGCCGTGGAAAAGGAATACCGCCGCTTCCTGTGCCTGATGAAGATGCACCCGAACGAGGACACCGCGCCGCTGGTCGACGTCGACACGTTCTGGCACTACCACATCCTCGACACGATGAAATACGCCGCCGACTGCGAGCAGGTGTTCGGCTACTTCCTGCACCACTATCCTTACGTCGGCATGCATGGCGAAGAGGACGATCAATTCCGCCTCGACAGCGGCGAGCGCATGCGCACGCTCTATGAAGCGACGTTCGGGGAAGCCTATCCGGGTGCCATCGCCGAGGCCGCGGACGGCGCGACCGCATGGTGCGCCAGCCCGCACATCGACAAGGTGATCAACCACGCCGACAACACGGCATGGTGCGCCAGCCCGCACATCGACAAGGTGATCAACCGCGCCGACAACACGGCATGGTGTGCCAGCCCGCACATCGACAAGGTGATCAACCGCGCCGACAACACGGCATGGTGCGCCAGCCCGCACATCGACAAGGTGATCAACCGCGCCGACCATGCCGTCGGCATGGCCGCTGCCTGAGGTACGGGGACGTCATCACGTCTCGCGGTGCTCCTGGCGCGCCCGCCCCTCGCTGGCCGCGCCGGTCTGATCCGTCCCTTGCGCCGGGGCGGATCTTTTTTGTGGCCGTCTCCGCGTGAAATCAGGCGGGCACGGCCACGCCGTCCGTCCGCACCATCAGGGCGCGCAGCTCGCGGATGCTGAAGTCGGACACCTCGTGCATGCGCAACAGGATGGTGGCGCCGATCGGCAGCGTGTTGTGGCGGATCTTGCTGATCACGGGCGGCGCGACTTCCAACAGGCGCGACAGCGCGGCGTCGTTCTTGAGCTTGAGTTTGCTGATGATGGCATCGAGTACCCGGTTCGGGTCATACTCGGCCCCCTCAGGTATGCGTCTGATGGGCATGCTTGTTCCTTCGTTTGTGACATCCATGGGAAATTTCCACGACCCCATGACGGGTAATGGAAAATCAGCCAGTTTCGGGAAATTTAGAGTATTTGTATGGTCGCTCTACGGCGAACCAAAATGATACATGGATTAGTTGCGAAATGCTTAAGCCGCCCTTATTTCGGCGGCCAGCGCGGCGACGGCCCCCTCGACGCGGGGATGCAGCAGGCGGGCGCGCAGTTCCGTGCCGATGCGGCGGTTGTCCAGCCGGCGCGATTCCGACATGAACGACAGCAGCAGCGGCGACACGGTCTGCTCCAGCTGCGCGCGCGCCAGGCGCGGCGGCCGGGCGAGGCCGAAGGCGTCGGCCACGAGGTCGAAATACTCCCCCATCTTCAGGCGCGAATCGTCGGACGCGTTGTAGACCCGCCCCGGCCGCGCGCGGAACAGCGCCAGCGCGCACAGGCGCGCCAGGTCGTCGGCGTGGATGTGGTTGGTGTACACGTCGTCCTCGTGCGCCAGCGCCGGCGTGCCACGCTGCAGTCGTTCGATGGGCAGGCGATCGGCCGCGTAGATACCGGGCGCGCGCAGGATCGCCACCTTGCCGCCGCTCGCCACGGCCCAGGCGCGCAGCACACGCTCGGCGTCGACGCGGCGGCGCGCCCTCGCGTTGCGCGGGGCCACCGGGGTCGTCTCGGGCGTCGGTGCGCCGCCGCGGTCGCCGTAGACGCCCGAGGTACTGACATAAACCACCCGCGCGCCCTCGGGTAGAATGGCGGTCAAATTGCGCGTGCGCAAATCGAGCGCGCCCTCCTGCTGCGGCGGCGCAAGATGGACGACCCGCTGCGCCAATCCGGCCAGGCGCGCCAGCGTCTCGGGCCGGTCCAGGTCGGCCACGATCGGGACGGCGCCCGCCGCGCGCAGTGCCGCGCAGCGGTCCGGCCGGCTCGTCACCGCGAACACGCGGAAGCGCGCACGCACCAGCGGCAGCAGACGCATGCCGACGTCGCCGCAACCCACGATCAGGAGGCGCGGCTTGTTGAACCTGACATTGTTTTTTGTAACATTGTTTTTTGTATCCATTCGAGGATTGTATGACGTTTCAGATCACTGTCCAGCCCAGCGGCCACCACTACGACTGCGACGCGGACGAAACCGTGTTGGCGGCCGCGATCCGCTCCGGCGTCGGCCTGCCGTACGGCTGCAAGAACGGCGCCTGCGGTTCCTGCAAGGGCAAGGTCGTCGCAGGGACGATCCAGCACAAGCCGCACCAGGCGCGCGCCCTGTCCGAGCAAGAGAAGGTGCAGGGCTATGCGCTGATGTGCTGCGCCGTCCCCGAGGGCGACCTGGTGATCGAAGCGCGCGAAGTGAGCGGCAGCAGCGAGTACCCGGTGCGCAAGATGCCGACCCGTGTCACCGCCATCCGCCGCGCCGCGCCGGACGTGGCCATCCTCACGCTGCAGCTGCCCGCCAACGAAGCCCTCGCCTACCGCGCCGGCCAGTACATCGAATTCATGCTCAAGGACGGTAAGCGCCGCGCCTACAGCATCGCCAGCGCGCCGTCGCTGGGCGGTCCGCTCGAACTGCACATCCGCCATTTGCCGGGCGGCGTGTTCACGGACCACGTGTTCGGGGCGATGAAGGAACGCGACATCCTGCGCTTCGAAGGCCCGCTGGGCACGTTCTTCCTGCGCGAGGAGTCAAGCAAGCCGATCGTGCTGCTGGCGTCGGGCACCGGCTTCGCGCCCGTCAAGGCGCTCGTCGAACACATGATCCACCTGAAGTCGGAACGCCCCGTCGCGCTGTACTGGGGCGGGCGCCGGCCGCAGGATCTGTACATGCACGCATTGTGCGAACAATGGGCGCGCGAGCTGCCGCATTTCACCTACGTGCCCGTGATCTCGGACGCACTGCCGGAAGACGCCTGGGCCGGCCGCACCGGCTTCGTCCACGCGGCCGTCATGCAGGACATTCCCGACCTGTCCCGCCACCAGGTGTATGCGTGCGGCGCGCCGATCATGGTCGATTCCGCGCGGCGCGACTACGTCGAACGGTGCGGCCTGCCGGCCGACGAGTTCTACGCCGACGCCTTCACGACGGAAGCCGACCTGGCCCAGCCCTGACGCCCGGCACGGCGTGTATGCACGCGATTCTTGTACATCTCGACAAGAATTTGCGGTATGTTCCCGGTTGCCCCGGCCGCGCCCGGCCGGTCCCAACACGAAAGGGTCAAACAAATGCATAAGACGCTCCGCTGTGCCCCGGTCCTGCTCGCCCTGTCGGCCGCCCTGCTGACGGGCGCCCTGCCTGCCCGCGCGGACGACCAGGCCGGCACGCACTGGCAATCCGTCCTCGCCAGCCCGCTGCGCACCGACGCCGACCGCAAGGCCGACGCCCACCGCAAGTCGGGCGAGTTCCTGACGTTCGCCGAAGTGAAGCCGGGCATGAAGGTGTTCGACGTCGCGTCCGGCGGCGGCGCCACCGCGGCCCTGCTGGCGGCGGCCGTGGGCAGCAAGGGCGAAGTCTGGGCCCAGAACAGCAAGCCGAATCCCAAGCTCGACATGCGCCTGGGCAAGGCCACGGTGCCGAACCTGCATGCCGTCGTGGCGTCCTTCGACGATCCGGTCCCGAAAGGCACGCCGCCGCTGGACCTCATCACCATCAACATGTCGTACCACGACATCGTGAACACGCCGACCGACCGCGCCGCGATGAACAAGCACCTGTACGACGCGCTGAAGCCGGGCGGTCATCTCGTCATCGTCGACAACTCGGCCAAGAAGGGCGCGGGCCTGTCGGTCACGAAGACGCTGCACCGCATCGACGAGGACACGGTGGTCGACGAGGTGACGAAAGCCGGCTTCAAGGTCGACGCCCGCAGCGACTACCTGCGCGCGCCGTCCGACCCGCGCGAGAAGGCGTTCTTCGAAATGAACGGTGCGCCGGACGACAAGTTCGCGATCCGGTTCGTCAAAAAATAATTTCGCGGCATGCATGGTGGGCGGAGGGCCGCCCACCCTACGAATAGCGGCGACGCACGCATGCGGTGTGTGATACGTGTCACCGTAGGGTGGGCACGCGGCCGTCAAGACAGCGCGTTTCACCGACATCAGGCACAATGAGGGTTGCATTCCCGCCAGTCCCCTCACCCAACCTATGTCCGTCCTTTCCCCGACAGGCCGCCTTGCGGTCCTGCGCAACCCCAACGTCTCGCTCTACCTGTCCTCGCGCTTCCTCGGCACGCTCGCCGTCCAGATGCAGAGCGTGGCCGTCGGTTGGCAGGTCTACCAGATCACCCACAGCCTGTTCGACCTCGGCCTCATCGGCCTCGCCCAGTTCGCGCCCTTCCTGCTGCTGATCCTGTGGGCCGGCCACGTGGCCGACACGCACAACCGCCGCAACATCGTCCTCGCGTGCATGGGCACCCAGCTGCTGTGCAGCCTGCTGCTCGTCGCCTTCACGCTGTCCGGCAGCACCACCGTGTGGCCCGTGTACGCCGTGCTCGTGCTGTTCGGCAGCGCGCGCGCCTTCATCCAGCCGGCCGCGCAGGCCGCGCTGCGCAACCTCGTCTCCGCGCGGGACTTCTCGCAGGCCGTGGCGCTCGGCTCGTCCTCGTTCCAGGTGGCCGTGATCGCCGGTCCGGTGCTGGGTGGTCTGTTGTACGTGTTCGGACCGAACGTCGTGTACGCCGTGTCGAGCACCCTGTTCGTCGTCGCCGTGCTGCTGATGGCGCGCACGAAGAGCGCGCCGCAGGCGATGAACAAAGCGCCCGTCAGCTGGCACACGCTGCTCGAGGGGCTGCGTTTCGTGCGGTCGCGCCCCATCGTGCTGGGCGCGATCTCGCTGGACCTGTTCGCCGTGCTGTTCGGCGGCGCCACCGCCCTGCTGCCCGCCTACGCCCACGACGTGCTGCGTGCCGGACCGACGAGCCTGGGCCTGTTGCGCACGGCGCCCGGCGCCGGCGCCGCCCTGTGCTCGGTCGCGCTGGCGTTCTGGCCCATCACGCGCAAGGTCGGCGCCTGGATGTTCGGCGGCGTCGCCCTGTTCGGCGCGGCGACCGTCACGATGGGCGTGACGAACAGCTTCTACGTCGCCCTCGGCGCCCTGTTCCTGCTGGGCGCGGGCGACATGGTGAGCGTGTACATCCGCCACCTGCTCGTCCAGTACGAGACGCCGGACGAGATCCGCGGCCGCGTCAGCGCCGTCAACGCCGTGTTCATCGGCGCCTCGAACGAGCTGGGCGAATTCGAATCCGGCCTCACCGCGAGCTGGTTCGGGCTCGTGCGCGCGATCGTGTTCGGCGGCGTTGCCACCCTGGTCGTCACCGGCACGTGGATGAAGCTGTTCCCCGTGCTGTCGCGCATGGACCGCTTCCCGCACCATGACGCGGAACACGCCGCGCAAGCCAAGGTCGGATGATGGACCAGCCCTTTCCCCACGACGCCCGTCCGCCGGAGCAGCCCGGCTTCCTGACCCGCTTCATCCGCAGCCGGCCCTACCTGGTCGGCGCGCTGGCGCTCGGCGTGGTGATCGGGTTGCTGGTCCCGGGCGATTACAGCGGCGTGCGGCGCGCCCTGATCGGCTGGAACGGCGGCGTGTGGTCGTACCTGCTGACGATGACCTGGACGATGTTCCGGGCCGACCACAGCCGGGTACGCGCAATCGCCGAGCGGCAGGACGAACGCGGCGGCGCCGTGCTGGGCGCCGTCATCGCCGGCGCGGTCCTGAGCGTGTACGCCATCGTGACGGAACTGGCGCACGTGAAGGACGCGTCGGACCACGTGAAGGCCATGCACTACGCGTTCACGGCGCTGACCGTGGTCGGGTCCTGGCTGCTGGTCGGCGTCATGTACTGCTTTCATTACGCGCACATCTACTACACCGCCGGCAAGCACGCGCTGCCGCTGGAATTCCCCGACCAGCACACCCAGCCGAACTACTGGGACTTCCTGTACTTCTCGTTCACGCTGTCCGTCGCCGTCCAGACCTCGGACGTGACGATCAAGACGCGCGGCATGCGCAAGCTCGTGCTGGGCCACTGCGTGCTCGCCTTCTTCTTCAACCTCGTCATCCTCGGCCTGTCGGTGAACATCGCGGCCAGTCTCGTGAATTCCTGAGGCGCACGCGCGCCGTTCCCCCTCGGAGTGGTAAGATCAGTGCAAATATGATTACTCCGGGAGAACTTTATGGAAATTAATGTCAACACCGACAACACCATCCAGCGCCACCATGGCCTCGACGAACGCGTCCGCATGCAGGTCGAGGAAGCGCTCGGCCGTTTCGGCGACCACGTGCGCCGGGTGGACGTCCACCTCTCGAACGAAAACCGCGAAAAGCACGAAGACGGCAGTAACGGCTGCATGATGGAAGCGCTCGTGGCCGGCTATGCGCCCGTCGTCGTGCATGCGCATGCGGAAAACCTGCAACTGTCGATCTCGAACGCCATCACCAAGCTCAAGCGCGCGCTGGACAGCGCGATCGGCCGCCTCAACGACAAGAACAAGCACGAACCGCTGCCCGTGGACGCGACGTCCGACAAGGACCTGGCGAGCGATTCCTGAGCGGTGCCCGGGCCGGCGCGGCCCGGAAAACATTCAAAAATTTCGTTCTTGTAAGTTAGAATGCTCCCCATCATATTGCGGCAACCCTGGAACGGCGCGCATCGCGGGAGCATGACTTGCAAGAAGGAACTTCACTCGAGAAACGCCTGACGTCCGCCATGGCCGTACTGGCCGTGTGCCACGTCGGCGCTGCCCTTGCGCAGGAACGCGCCCCGGCCGTCGTCGTCAGCGGCAAACGCGCCAGCCTGGCGTCGGCGCAGGAAATCAAGCGCGACGGCATCGGCATCGTCGATGCCGTCGTCGCCGAAGACATCGGCAAACTACCCGACATCAGCGTGACGGATGCGCTGCAGCGCGTCACCGGCGTGCAGATCCTGCGCGACCGCGGCGAAGGCGCGGGCGTGGCGATTCGCGGTCTCACGCAAATGGAAACGACGCTCAACGGCCGCGAAGTCTTCACCGCCGGTACGGGCCGCAACCTGGATTTCGCGGACATCCCCGCCGAGCTGGTAGCCGGCATCGACGTCTACAAGACCTCGTCCGCCAGCCAGCTCGAAGGTGGCGTCGGCGGCACGATCGACCTGCGCACGCACCGCCCGTTCGACTTCAGCGGCCGGCAGATCGCCGGTTCGGTGCGCGCGGTGCGCGGCGACCTCGTCAAGCGCACGCAGCCGCAACTGTCCTTCATGGCGAGCGACCGCTGGACCACGGCCGCAGGCGGCGAATTCGGCGTGCTCGTGAACGTCGCCCATCAAAAGCGGGCGTGGCGCGAAGACCAGAAATCGGCCGGCAACCCGGTCGCGCGCACCGACGTCGTTCCCGGGCAGACCGTGGTCGTACCCAGCGGCACGTCGGAAACGACGAGCCTCGGCGACCGCGAGCGCAATGCCGGCGGCTTCGCCCTGCAATGGCGTCCGGACCGCGCGCTCGAGCTGTATGCCGAAGGCAGCTACGCCGAATTCAGGACGGTGCAGGACTCCCAGCAGATCAACGTCTCGGCGGCGCCCACGTTCGTCGCGGGCAGTCCGGTCCTGTTTCCCGGCACGGCGGACCTGAAGAGCATCACCTGGACCGATGCGCCGTTTTCCGTGCTGAGCTTCGCGCGCGACACGACGGACCGCACGCGCCAGATCGCGGCCGGCGGGCGCTGGACCGGCGGCGCATTGACGCTCACGGCCGATCTCAGCCGCACGTCGGGCACCGACCAGCTGTTCTTTTCCGGCCCGTATTTCGCCGGCACCGTCGCCAGGTTCACGCAAGACGTCGCGACGACCGTCCCGGCCACCCGCGTCGCCGGCACAAACCTGCTCGACCCGGCCAATTACCGCTACACGGGCATCGGCTACCGCACGCGTCCCTACGACGGCGGCCTGACCGCCGCCCGGATCGACGGCACCTACCGGCTGGAGAATCCGTTCTTCGCATCCGTGTCCGCGGGCGTGCGCCTGGCGCGGCGCAGCGCCGGCAACGCGCCCGGGCTCATCTACGCGGATACCGGCGTGAGCGGGCTCTCCGCATCCGACAAGCCGGGATACGTGATGCCGAACCCGTACGCCGATTTCTTCCCGGGCCAGGGCGTGCCGAGCATCGGCACGTTTTTGGTCGGCGATCTGGCCACGGCCCGCGACGCCATCGGCTTGCGCCGCGCCTTCGGCATCACGGCGGCGGTGCCGCCATCGGCCAGCCCCCTCAGCCTGTGGGCGATCCGGGAAGACACCCGGGCCGCGTACGTGACGACGCGATTCCAGGGCGCGGCGGTCGACGGCGACGCCGGGTTGCGGGTCGTGCGGACCCGCGAACGGGTGGCCGGTTCGCAGGCGGTGCCCACGACCGGCGCGCTCGCCCCCATCGACGTCGACAGCAGCCATACCGACGTACTGCCGAGCGTGAACCTGCGCTACCGGCTCCAGGACGGGTTCTACCTGCGCGGCGCGGCATCGAAGACGATCACGCGTCCCGACTTCAATCAACTGTCGCCCTCGCTGACGCTCGTCGCGAATACCGTCACCCCGTCGTTGAACCAGGGCAGCGCCGGCAATCCGGACCTGCAAGCCGTCCATTCCACCAACCTCGACCTGGCGGCCGAACGTTATGCCGGTCCGACGACGTCCATGTACACGACGGTCTTCCTGAAGCACGTCGACGGCTTCGTCACCAACGTCGCCGGCCCGGAAACGCATGACGGCGCCGTCTACCTGGTCAGCCGCCCGCACAACGGCCGCGATGCGCGCATCGCGGGGGCCGAAGCGGGCTACCAGCAATTCTTCGACACCCTGCCGGGATGGATGCGGGGACTCGGCGTGCAGGCCAACTACACCTTCGTGCACAGCGCCATGTCCGACGGGGCCGGCGGCGACCAGCCCCTGCCGAATCTGTCCCGGCACAGCGCCAACCTGGTGGGCATGGTCGAACGGGGCGCGCTGTCGGCGCGCGTCGCCTACAACTGGCGCAGCAAATTCCTGAGCACGTACACGAACGTCGTCGGCGTCGGCGCGTTGCCGGTGTATCTGCGCGGCTACGGCTGGCTCGACGCATCGGTCACCTACCGGCTCAGCGACCGCGTCAGCCTGGCGCTGGAAGGCACGAACCTGCTGCGCACCGTGCGCACGGCCTACTACGGGGTGCCGACCCGGCCGCAAGGCGCCTGGATCAACGACCGCCAGGTCGGCCTCGTGGCGATGCTGCGGCTGTAGGCTTGCATATCAGGATTTCCTGATGGCTCCTTCATGCAAGCCTACCCCAGAATCAAGACCGCCTGATTTTCAAACGCCGCGTTCTGCGGCAAGCTCATGCCATGACTGGATGTCACACACGAGCAACTGACGAGGGCGAGGAAACGATGGCGATACGACGGGCCGACGGCGACGCATACGACAACCCGACGCCATGGATGCGCACGTCCCCGGCACGAGCGGATGGCCGGTATGCAAGCCCGGCATGACGCCGTGCCGCTGCTCGCGCAGGGCGACACGATGCCGTCGCCGTTGCCGTTGCCGCGGCGGCGCCCGGGCCTGCGCAAGCTGCGCCTCGTCGCGCTGGCCGGCGGCAGCATCCTGGTGCTCGCCTGCGCGCTCGCCGTGTTCCTGCTGCGAGTCCGGCGCCGCGACGGCCTGGACTGGAACGCGGCACTGGAGATGACGTTGCTGGCGGCCGGACTGGCGGGAACGCTGGCCCTGGCCTGCCACGCGATCGGGCTGCGCAGCCTGTTCCTCCGGCAGCGGCGCCTGACGGACGACCTGCGCCGCCGTGAAGCGGAATACCGCACGCTGGCGCTGTACGACGAACTGACCGGGCTGCCCAACCGTACGCTGCTGGCCGATCGCGTGCGGCAGGCGATCGCCGAGGGCGCCCGCACCGGCAACCAGTTCGGGCTCATGGTCGTCGGCCTGGATCACCTCGAGGAAGTCAACGACTCGCTCGGCCAAGGCGCCCGCGACGCGCTGCTGTGCGAGTCGGCCATGCGCCTGCAATGCCGGATGGGCACCTGCGACACCGTGGCCCGGTTGGGCGCGGACGAATTCGCCGTGCTGCTGCCCGGCGCGCGCGGTCCGGACGAGCTCGGCCTCGTCGCGCGCAAGTTCATCGACGCGCTGGCCGCGCCGTACCTGCTGGACGGCCACGCGGTCGTCGTCCCGGCCCGCATCGGCATCGTGCTGTATCCGGACGACAGCGTCGCCATCGACGAATTATTTCGCTTCGCCGGCGCCGCGCTGTCCCACGCCAGGCGCGCAGGACAGAATACGTTCCAGTTCTACGTGACCGAACTGACGGCGCGCTCGTCGGAACGCCTCGAAATGGCGGCCGCGCTGCACCAGGCCGTGCGCGGCGGCGAACTCGAACTGTACTTCCAGCCGCAGGTCGACCTGCGCGACGGCAGCGTCCCCGGCGTCGAGGCGCTGCTGCGCTGGCAGCGTCCCGGCCATGGATTCGTCGCGCCGGACAAGTTCGTCCCGATCGCCGAGGAATCCGGCCTGATCGTCGAGATCGGCGAATGGGTGCTCGACGCCGCCTGCCGCGCCGCCGTCGCCTGGAACGGCGCGTCGGCACGGCCGATCGCCGTGTCGGTCAACGTCTCGACGCGCCAGTTCATCCGCCACGACTTCGCGGCCACGGTCGAGCGCGTGCTGGCCGCCACCGGTTGCCGGCCGGCGTGGCTGAAGCTGGAACTCACGGAAAGCCTGCTGTTGGAAAACGACGAGGAAATCGCGCGCATCCTCGGCCGTTTGTACGCGCTGGGCGTCGCGATGTCGATCGACGACTTCGGCACCGGCTATTCGGCGCTCGGCTATCTGAACCGCGTTCCGGTCAGCCAGATCAAGATCGACCGCTCGTTCGTCAGCGACGTCCCGCACGACAGCCACAAGAGCGAACTGGTCAAGGCCATCCTGTCGATCGCCGCGGCGCTGCGGCTGCAGGTGGTCGCGGAAGGCGTCGAAACGACGGACCAGGTCGACTATCTGCTGGCCCATGGCTGCTGGTTCGTGCAAGGCTACCTGTTCGGCGTGCCGATGCCGGGCGCGGCCCTCGACGCGATGCTGAACGCGGGCGGCCCGTTGACGGTGGGCCCGGCCGTGCCTGCTATCATGCCAAGCGCACCATCCGCACCGACCATGCCCGCAACGGCAGGCGCCCACCGCGACGCCAAGGGGAGACCATGACGCGTCACCTGTTCCTGTTTCTTGCCTGTCTCGCGCTCAGCGGCGCGGCCAGCGCGCTGACCTTGGACGCATGGCGCGAGGACGTCGCCGCCATGCGCCTGCTCGTCGAGCGCGACGTGCAGGCCGCGTACGGGCGCGCCACGCAACTGGTCGAGGACGTGCCGCCCGGCGCGACACCGGCCGACCGCGCGCGCGCGCTCAACGCGCTGGCGCGCGCCGAGGTCTACCAGGCGCACACGGAAGAGGCCCAGGAGCATGCCGAGCAGGCCCTGCGGCTGGCGTTGCAGGTCCAGGACCGGGCCGGCCAGGCCGAGGCCTATCTCAACCTGTCCGTGAACGCGATCTTCCGCGGCCGGGTCGACGACATCGTCACGTATTCGTTGCGCAGCATGACCGTCCTCGAAGGCGTGAACCGGCGCGACCTGCAGGGCGAAGCGATGCTGCGCACGGCCATGATGTACCGCCGCATCGGCCAGTTCGACGAATCGGTGACGTTGTGCATGCGCGAGATGGAAGTGGCGCGCCGCTTCGCCGATCCGCTCGAGCTGGCCTACGCACACCAGTGCATGGCGATCTCCTACGACCTGAGCGGACGCCGCAAGGAAGCGCTCGAGCACTACACGAAGATGTACGAGACGGCGCACGGCGCGCAATTGCGGCTGCAGGAAGGCTATGCGCTGGTCGGCATCGGCAACATCAAGGGCGATCTCGGCGACCCGCGCACGGGCGAGGCGGACATCCGCAAGGCCATCGACCTGTTCCGTGCGGTGCACACGTCGACGGGCATCGGCTTCGGCACACTGAACTTCGCCGAGCGGCTGCGCGGCCGCAAGGCGGTGACGGCGGCGATGCCCTTGTACGACGAAGTCGAAACGATCTATCTCGGCCAGCACAACCGCATCGGCCTGTGGTTCACGTACAACGCGCGCAGCAAGGCGTACGAACAGCTCGGCCAGCTGGCGCCGGCGTGGGCCGACGCCGAAAGCGCTTACCGGATCGCCCGGGACATCGGCTTTCCGCTCTACCTGAGCGAGAGCGCGCGCCGCCTGGCCGGGGTCTACGCGGCGCGCGGCGACTACCGGCGCGCCTACCAGATGTCGGTCGAGGCGGCCACCATGAGCGCCGAGGGGGCGATCGAAAAATCGGGCGCGCGCATGCTCGAACTGGCGCAGCGCTTCGAAAGCGAGACCAAGCAGCACGCGATCGACGACCTGGCGCGGCGCAACGAGCAGCAGGCGTTCGAGCTGGAACAGCGCGAATTGAAACAGCGCTGGACGTGGACCGTGCTCGGCGCCTGCATCGCCTTCCTCCTGGGCACGAGCTATTTCCTCGTGCGCCTGCGCAAATCGCACCGCATGCTGTCGGCGACGAACCGGATGCTGCGCCAGTCACAGTCGGAACTGCAGGAATTGAACGGCAGCCTCGAGCAGCGCGTCCAGTCCCGCACGGCAGAACTGCAGCGCCTGGCGCGCCAGCGCAGCGAATTCCTCACGCAGATGAGCCACGAATTGCGCACGCCGCTCAACGCCATCCTCGGCTATACGCAACTGCTGCAGCGCGACGCCGTGCTGCCGGCGGACCAGGCCGCGAGCCTGCTGGTCATCCAGAAGAGCGGCGAGCAGTTGATGACGCTGATCGACGACTTCCTCGATTCCGCCAAGATCGAGGCCGGCAAGCTCGCACTGATGCCGTCCGACGTGCCGCTGCCGGAATTCCTGCGCACGATCGCGGAAATGATCCGCGTGCGCGCCGAGCGCAAGCAGGTCGCCTTCCTCTATCTGCTGCCGCCGGACCTGCCGGCCATCGTCCGCGCCGACGAGCAGCGCCTGCGCCAGGCCCTGCTCAACCTGCTGTCGAACGCCGTCAAGTTCACCGACGAGGGCAGCGTCGTCCTGCGCGTGCGCTTCACGCCGCCGGGCCGGCTGATGTTCGAGGTGGAAGACACCGGGATCGGCATCGAGTGCGGCCAGCTCGACACGATCTTCGAGCCGTTCGAGCAGGCGGGCGACCACCAGCGCAAGCTCGGCGGCACCGGCCTGGGGCTGTTCATCAGCAGCCAGTTCGTGCGGCTGATGGGCGGCGACATCCGGGTCGAAAGCCGCGTCGACCACGGCAGCCGGTTCTGGTTCGAGCTCGACCTGCCGGTGATCGACAGCGCGCCGGCCGGCCTGCTGCCCGCGCGCGGCCGGTCGGCCGCGGACCTGGTGCCGCCGCCGCCGGCCGAAATGGACTTGCTGTACCGGTTGGCGATGGTCGGCAACATGGCCGACATCGTCGACCACGCGCGGCATCTGGCGACCCTCGACGACCGTTACCATCCGTTCGCGGACCGGCTCGTCGAGCTCGCCGGAAGCTATCAATCCAAGGCGATCCTCGCCCTGGTCGAACGATATCATGAGGTAATAGATGCACATTGACACGCCGGACCCGCGGCGGCCGACGATCCTGATCATCGACGACACGCCCGCCAATCTCGACGTGATCGCCAAGGGCTTCGAGCGCGACGGCGTGCGCGTCGTCGTCGCGCAGGACGGCGAAGAGGGACTGGGCCGCGCGACCTTCGTCCATCCGGACCTGATCCTGCTCGACGTCATGCTGCCCGGCATCGACGGTTTCGAAGTGTGCCGGCGCCTGCAGCAGGACGAGGGCACGCGCGACATTCCCGTCATCTTCATGACGGCGTTGCTCGATATCGATAGCAAGGTGGCCGCGTTCAAGGCCGGCGCCGTCGATTACGTGACCAAGCCGTTCCAGATCGACGAAGTCACGGCACGGGCCTGGACTCACCTGAACCTGCGCCAGATGCGGACGATGCTGGCCGAGCGCAACGAGCGCCTGCAGCGGGAAATCGAGGACCGCAAGATCGCCGAGCGCGAATTGCAGGCCTACCGCGAAGGGCTCGAGCTGCAGGTCGCCGAGCGCACCGCGGCGCTGCGCGACAGCGAACGGCGGCTGGAAGAATCGCTCGTGCGCGTGCGCGAGCTGGCCGCGCACCGCGAGCGGGCGCGCGAACAGGAACGCATGCGCATCGCGCGCGAACTGCACGACGAGCTGGGGCAGGCGCTCACCGCCCTGCGCATGAAGATCGCGCTGCTGCGCGTCGAATTCGGCCAGGACAATCCGGCCCTGATCCACCACGTCGGCAAGATGAACGAGCTGGTCGACCGCACCATCGGCGTCGTGCGGGGCGTGTCCTCGGCCCTGCGGCCGGCCGCGCTCGACATGGGCGTCGTGCCGGCGCTGGAATGGCTGGTCAAGGAATTCCGCGCCCATTCGGACATCGATTGCGAACTCGTCGCGCCCGAGCCGTCGCTGGGACTGGGCGACGGCGTCGAGCTGGCGATCTTCCGGGTCGCGCAGGAGTCGCTGACGAACGTGACGCGCCACGCGCGGGCCAGCGCGGTCCGCATGACGCTGCAGGCCGGCGGCGGCCAATGCACGCTCGAAGTCCGCGACGACGGCTGCGGCTTCGCGCCGGACGACGTCGAGCGCGACAAATTCGGACTGGTCGGCATGCGCGAGCGCGTCGAAATGCTGGGCGGGGAATTTTCCATCGCCAGCGTGCCGGGCGAAGGGACGACCTTGCGCGTCCGGCTGCCGGCCACGAAACCGGAGGAGGCGCGATGATACGCATCCTGATTGCCGACGACCACGCCATCGTGCGGGGCGGCCTCAAGCAACTGTTCGCGATGGTGAAGGACATCGAGGTGGCCGGCGAGGCCGTCAACGGCATGCAGGCGATCGAGTGCCTGCGCGCCACGCCGGTCGATCTCGTCCTGCTGGACCTGGCGATGCCCGGCATGAGCGGCACCGACCTCATCACGCGCCTGCGCGGCCTCTTTCCGGCGCTGCCCATCCTCGTGCTGAGCATGCGCAACGAGCCCCAGGTGGTGCGCCAGGTGCTGAAGGCCGGCGCCTCGGGCTACCTGACCAAGGACAGCGAACCGGAAATGCTGGTCGTCGCCGTCCGCAAGACCGCGGCGGGCGGGCGCTTCATCGATCCGACGCTGGCCGAACAGCTGGTGTTCGACGTCGAACAGCCCGGCGCCGCCCCGCTGCACGAGCGCCTGTCCGGCCGCGAGACGCAAATCCTCACGCTGCTGGCGCGCGGCCGCAGCGTGAACGACATCGCGGCGGACCTCATGATCAGCAACAAGACGGTCAGCAGCCACAAGGCGCACCTGATGCAGAAGATGAATTTCATGAACAACGCGGATCTGGTCCGGTACGCCATCATGCACGGACTGGCCGAGTGAACCGGGACATGCCGCGCCAGGATGTCGGGCGATATTGCGTCCGGGCCGCGCAGTCAGACAGACCCGTGACGGCCGTCCAGCAGCGCGGGCAAGGCGCGCAGATAGCGCAGGCCGGCCAGCGCCCGGCTGCCGTACCACGACATCATCTCGCCATCGACCAGCAGCACGGGAATCCCCAGCTGCTTCTCGAGCGCGTCCGCGTGGGCTTCCGTGAAGCGGTACGGCTCCGTCGACAGCAGCACGGCGTCGAGCCCGTCGACGAGCGCCTGCGACCACGCGAAGCGCGGATAGCGGTCGGCGCCCAGGTCCGGCACGCGCCACCCCAGTTCGGCCAGCATGGCGGCGATGTACGTGCCGTCCGACACCGTCATCCACGGATCCTGCCAGATGCAGTACAGCACGGTGCGCGCGGGTTCCTTGGGCAGCGCCCGCAGCGCCGCGTGCTCGGCCTCGAAGGCGGCGCACCAGCGCGCGGCGGCCTCGTCCGCGCCGAAGATCCCGCCCATCAGCCGCGCCAGGTGCAGGTTGTCGCGCGGCGCGTTCAGGTGCGTGACGACGATGTGCGGCACGAATGCCGCCAGCGCGTCGACGGTCGGCTTGTTGTTCTCGTCGATGTTGACGACGACGTGCGTGGGCGCCAGCCGGCGGATCTTGTCGATGTTGACGTCCTTCGTGCCGCCCACCTTGGGAATGGCGGCGACGACGTCGCGCGGGTGGACGCAGAAGCCGGTGCGGCCGACCAGCTGGCCGGCCAGCCCCAGGTCGCACAGCAGTTCGGTGATCGACGGCACGAGGCAGACGATGCGCGCGCCGGGTGCGGGCGCGTGCCGCGTGCCCAGCGCGTCGGCGTAGAAAGAATCGGTTGCGGTATTCATGCCGCCATTGAAACACTGTTGTTTATCGGCGCCAAGCATCGGCGGCGGTGTGTCGTTCGGGTATCATGCGAGCTTGTCAATATAAGTTGTCGCCAAGAAGTTTTAAAAACATGATAGTGACCGGCACCTTCGGTGCGTCTTCCTACAGCATCCGCGACCTGCAGCTCTTTCGCGACGCCGACGGCCCCGCCGTGGCGGCGGCGCTCGCCGATTGCCGGCTCGTGCGGCTGGCGCGCGGCGAGGCGCTGGAAGACGGCCTGCGGGCCCGCCTGTACGTCCTGCTGGCAGGCAGCCTCGCCGTCGAAGGGGCGCTGGGCGAAGGCAATGTCGAGCGCATCCTGCCCGGCGAGAGCGTGGGCGAGCAATCCGTGCTGGACGACGCGGCCAACCTGGACGCCATCGTCGCGCTGGAAGACAGCGAGTTGCTCGTGATCGAACCAGACCGCGTGTGGCAATTGATCGACGGCCAGAACGGCGTGGCGCGCAACCTGTTGCGGCTGCTGTCGTTCCGCATCCGCGCGACCAACGCCCGCCTGCGCCGGCGCCAGAAGCTGGGCGAGTTCTACCGCCAGCTGTCGTTCAACGACGGGCTCACGGGCCTGTACAACCGCGCCTGGCTGAACGACGCGCTGCCCAAGCTCGTCGCCAGGGCGCGCCAGGAGAGCGGCCCGCTGTCGCTCGTGATGATCGACCTGGACCACTTCAAGCGCTTCAACGACACGCACGGTCACATGGCGGGCGACGCCGCCCTGTGCGCGGCCGCCGGCGTGATTCGTGCGGGCCTGCGCCCGACCGACTTCGCCGTGCGCTACGGCGGCGAAGAGATGATGGCGATCCTGCCCGGCACCCCGCAGCCGCACGCGGTGATGGTCGCCGAGCGCCTGTGCGCGCGCATGCGCGAGGCCGTCGTGTTCGACGACATGCGCCAGCCGCTGCCCCACGTCACCGGCTCGTTCGGCGTCGCCACCCTGCTGCCCGGCCAGGACGAACGCGCGCTGATCGAAGCGGCCGACGCCGCGCTGTACCGCGCCAAGGAAGCCGGGCGCGACCGCATCGGCACCTGAGTTCCCCGAGGCGGATTGAGCGCGGACCAGGCCGTGCGGATCCGCAGGGCTCCCATTTGCACATCCTCTCAAATCGGTTGCGGAAAAATATTGCGAGCATGCGTCTCGATGGTTTTCATGCCGGAGAACAAGCCGACAGCAGAAACTGCGGCCAGTACGGCGATGCCGTATGCCACGCCGTGTTCCGGGCGCATGTCGATGATCCAGCCAATCAAGGGTTGCAACAACGCCGTCGCTAGAAACATGCCGGTGTTTGCCACGCCAATCGCCATGCCAGCCGACTCAGGCGGGTTGACTTCCTTTGCCAACGCCCAAATGAGCGTGTAGCTCGTCGATCCGATTCCCTGTATGGCAAACACCGCGAAGCTGAACCAGGGATGACGCATTGCCCCCATGAACATCGGCACCCACATCAGTACATACAACGTTCCCAATCCGAGCAATAGGGATTTCCTGTTCGCGAACTTGTCCGACAGCCGACCGACGAAAATGGCACTTACCGCGTGGCAGACCAGCATCACGAGAACATGGGCTGATGCCACGTCTTTCGTCAGGCCATACGTTTTTGTGAGAAAGGGCGTCGCCCAAAGGCTGGTGAAAGTGAAAAACGTTCCACAGATGCCAAAACCGACCCAGAAGCACGGCCATGTCGCTGAATTCGCCATCACGATGCGTAACTGTTTTGGCCACGAGGAATTGGGCGGACGCCTCGCCACCGGAGGCAAGCCCGTGATTTCGCTTTTGAATCCGGCATCGGACGGTGTGTCGCGCACATACAGGAAGATCGCAGCACCGAGGGACAGGCTTGCTACGCCGGTCGCCGCGATGATGATTCTCCAGTCGACATAATTGGACAGCACGGAGAGCGGATATGTCGACAAAATCGAGCCGAAATTTCCGAACAGGATCGTCAATCCGCTCAGCGTCGCAAATTGACGTGGCGCGAACCACGAGGCATTGAGCTTTAGCAGGGCAACAAAGGGCACGGCGACACCCGTGCCGATGAGCGCGCGGCCGACGCCTGCCATTGGTATCGTTGTCGCAGTCGCGAAAATGGCGCTGCCGATGGCCGCAGTGACACAGCCAAGAACAAGAATTTTTCGCGGTCCAAACGTATCGGCAATGATACCGGTTGGGATTTGCATGGCTGTGACCATCACGAAATACATCGCCGCGATGAAACCAAGTTCAGTCGACGATGCCGAAAAATCCCGCTGAAGATGAGTGCCCAGTGCAACTGGCGCGACACGGTGGAAGAAGGACATCATGTACGCGACAATGACAAGTCCGAAGATCAGCCATTGCATACGTGCAAATTTTCTATGCTGTGGCGTAACACCAGTTTTTCTTTGTTGCAAAGTCATGGATTTTCCGAGCCAGATTTAGATGAGCTGACATGCAGCGCCCGCTGCGAGATTAAGGGAATTTACTTGTAGTAATGGATCTCCAAAAGAAGACACCCTTGTTCAGATTTAAAAGGGCCGTGAAATGCGCCGGGTGGGCGGCAAGCATAGGTATGTGGCTTGAAGGGCACTCCCCCCGCCCCCTGTTCATCATTGCCGACAGTAAGGTCTCCCTCGAGAAGATAGACTTCCTCCCAGTAGTCATGGACAAACGGTGCGCGAGTAAATACACCGCTCTTAAAACGGAGCAACCGTGTCCGACTGCCGGTCCTGGCGGCATAATTCAATGAACCCGCCAGAATTTTCTCTTCGATTCCGGATGGGTAACCGTCAGGTGTCGACCACCCGGTTGCAAGATCGAGTGAATGAAACTCTTTATGTTCCTTCAGCATGTTTGGCTCCAATAAAGCGATGAATTGACTATTCGATTGATAAAGCTCGCTCCTGCCCGTGCGCGCGACGTAAGACCGCAACTAAATGCTCCTAAGGATGGAAGTGGCACGGTCAAGCGTTTCATCACGTTTGGTGAAACAGAAGGGAATTTTTTGCGCAGCGGGCGCTCGGGAGTAAAAACCTGAAAGCGGAATCGAAACGATCAGATGCTTCTTGACGAGTTGACCAGCGAACGCTTCATCGCAGTGGTCGGTGTCACGGGTTTCCTGCCTGGGTGGTGATATATCGACAAGAATAGGCGCGACTTCCCTTGCCCGACAAGCAACTTATTTTTACTGGAACAACCAAGTTTTTCTTAACACCATACGGCCCGGGCCATGGGCTGCATCGGCACCTGAGTTCCCCGAGGCGGATTGAACGCGGACTAGGCCGTGCGGATCATGCACGTTAGAATGGCGCGTCGCAACTCAGCCGCGCAACTGGCACTCCAACTGGCACCCCAATGAGCACCCACACGTTCCTCTGGCACGATTACGAGACCTTCGGCGCCGAACCGCGGCGCGATCGTCCCGCACAGTTCGCCGCGATCCGCACCGACGCCGACCTCAACGAAATCGGCGAGCCGATCATGCTGTACTGCCAGCCCGCGCCGGACTACCTGCCCGATCCGCAAGCCTGCCTGATCACGGGCATCACGCCGCAGCACTGCCTGGAACACGGCGTGCCGGAGCACGAATTCGCGGCCCGCATCTGCGCCGCGTTCTCCGAGCCGGGCACGATCGGCGTCGGCTACAACACGATCCGCTTCGACGACGAAGTCACGCGCTTCCTGCTGTGGCGCAACCTGATGGACCCGTATGCGCGCGAGTGGCAGAACGGCTGCGGCCGCTGGGACATGCTCGACGTCGTGCGCATGGCCTACGCGCTCCGTCCGGACGGCATCACCTGGCCGCGCCACGACGACGGCCGGCCCAGCTTCCGGCTCGAACACCTCACGCGCGACAACGGCCTCGTCCACGACGCCGCGCACGACGCGCTGTCCGACGTGCGCGCCACCATCGCGCTGGCGCGCCTGCTGCGCAACAAGCAGCCGAAGCTGTTCGACTTCTGCCTCGAACTGCGCCGCAAGGACAAGGTGGCCGAACAGATGGGCCTGCACCTGGACCGCGCGCTGCGCCAGCCTTTCCTGCACGTGTCCGGCATGTTCCCGGCCGAGCGCGGCTGCCTGGCCATGGTCTGGCCGCTGGCCACGCACCCGACCAATAAAAACGAAGTGCTCGTGTGGGATTGCCGCCACGATCCGTCCGAACTGTTCAACCTGAACGTCGAGACGATCCGCCAGCGCCTGTTCACCCGCGCCGCCGACATGCCCGAGGGCATGACGCGCCTCCCCATCAAGAGCGTGCACCTGAACAAGTCGCCCATGCTGGTCGGCAACCTGAAAACCTTGAGCGCGCCGATGGCGGCCCGCTGGGAACTGGACGTCGACCAGTGCCTCGCCCACGCACGCATCGCGGCGGCCGGGCCCGACATGGCGGCCGTCTGGCAGCAAGTGTTCCAGCGCGACAAGAACCTGGCCGCGGTGGACGTCGACGAAGACCTGTACGGCGGCTTCGTCTCGAACGGCGACCGGCGCCGGCTGGAATCGCTGCGCACGGAAACGCCGCCCAAGCTGGCGGCCGCGCGCCCGTCGTTCGAGGACGAGCGCCTGTCGCACCTGCTGTTCCGCTACCGCGCGCGCAACTTCCCGCACACGCTGGCCGAGGAAGAGCGGCAGGCGTGGGAAGACCACCGCGCCGCGCGCCTGTTCGACGGCGCCGGCGGCGCGCGCACGATCGACCGGCTGTTCGCGGAGATCGACGCGTTGTCCGAGACGGCGGACGAGCGGGCCGAAGCAATCCTGGGGGAGCTGTATGATTACGCGGAGATGATCGCCCCGAGCCGTTACTGAACTCGATGCCCCGCGCCTTCCGCTCGCTCGACAACTACAACTACCGCCTGTGGGCCATCGGCGCCCTCGTCTCCAACGTCGGGACCTGGATGCAGCGCACCGCCCAGGACTGGCTCGTGCTGACCGGGCTGACGCACCACAATGCGTCGGCCGTGGGCATCGTCATGGCCTTGCAGTTCGGCCCGCAATTGCTGCTGCTGCCCTGGACCGGCTGGGTCGCCGACCACGTCGACCAGCGCAAGCTGATGATGGTCACCCAGGCGGCCATGGGCGTGCTCGCGCTGGCGCTGGGCGCGCTGACGGTCGCCGGCATCGTCTCGCTGTGGCAGGTGTACGTGTTCGCCTTCCTGTTCGGCTGCGCGTCCGCCTTCGACGCGCCCGTGCGCCAGACCTTCGTCGCGCAACTCGTCGGCGACGCGGACCTGCCGAACGCCGTCGCGCTGAATTCGACGTCGTTCAACGGCGCCCGGATGATCGGCCCCGCGTGCGCGGGCCTCTTGATCGCCGGCGTCGGCACCGGCTGGGCGTTCGTCGTCAACGGCCTGTCGTACGTCGCGGTCCTCGCTTCGCTGGCCTGCCTGCGCAAGGGAGAATTGCACGCGCATCCGCGCACGCACGGCAGCGGCGGCGGGCACGGGATGCTCGACGGCGTGCGGTATGTGCGCAACCGGCCGGACCTGCTGGCGCTCCTCGCGATGCTGTTCCTGATCGCGACGTTCGGCCTGAACTTCCCGATCTACATCGGCACGATGGCCGTGTCCGTGTTCCATACGGATGCGCGCGGGTACAGCCTGCTGTCGTCGACGATGGCCGTCGGGAGCGTCGTCGGCGCGCTGCTCGCCGCCGGCCGCGAACGCACGCGCTTCGGCGCCCTCGTGGTCGGCGCGGGCGCGTTCGGTGCCGGCTGCCTGCTGGCGGCCCTGTCTCCGGGCTATCTGTGGTTCGCCGCCGCGCTGGCGCTCACGGGCGTGGCCGCCCTCACCTTCACGAACACGTCGAACAGCCTGATCCAGCTGTCCACGGAACCCGCCATGCGCGGCCGCGTGATGGCCCTGCGGCTCGGCATCGCCCTGGGCACGACGCCGCTCGGGGCGCCGATCGTCGGCTGGGTGGCGGACCACGCCGGCCCGCGCTGGGCCCTCGGCGTGGCCGCGGCGTCCGGCTTTGCGGCGCTGGCGGTCGGGATGCGCTATCTGGCGCTGGCCCGGCGGCAAACCGGCAATGCTCAGCCGCGATAGCGGTTGATGGCGTCGCGCGTCTCGCGCGCCACGCGCCGCGCCGCCGCGGCGAAATCCTCGCCGCCCTGCGGCTGCGCGTAGATGATGGCGCGAGAGGAATTGATCATCATGCCCGTACCGGTGGCCGTGCGGCCCGACCTGACGGTCGCCTCGATGTCGCCGCCCTGGGCGCCGATGCCCGGCACGAGCAGCGGCATGTCGCCCACGATGGCGCGCACCTGCGCCAGTTCCTCCGGGAACGTGGCGCCGACGACGAGCGCGCACTGGCCGTTCTTGTTCCACTTTTCCGCGACGAGGCGCGCGACATGCTGGTACAGCGGCTGGCCGCCCACGTCGAGGAATTGCAGGTCGGAACCGCCCGCGTTCGACGTGCGGCACAGCACGATCACGCCGCGGTCTTTCCATTCCATGTAAGGCTCGACGGAATCGAACCCCATGTACGGATTGACGGTGACGGCGTCGGCGCCGTAGCGGTCGAACGCTTCGCGCGCATACTGGTGGGCGGTGGCGCCGATGTCGCCGCGCTTGGCGTCCAGGATCAGCGGAATGTGGGGATAGTTCTCGCGCAAATACTTGCAGATGGCTTCCAGCTGGTCTTCCGCGCCGAGGGCGGCGAAATAGGCGATCTGCGGCTTGAAGGCGCAGGCCAGGTCGGCGGTGGCGTCGATGATGGCCTTGCAGAACTCGACGATGCCGCTTGGCGTGCCCGCCAGGTGCGCGGGGAAGCGGGCCGTGTCCGGATCGAGTCCCACGCACAGCAGGGAATCGTTGCGCTTCCAGGCGGCGTTCAGTTTGTCGATGAAGTTCATGGGCGGCCTCTCTGATCTGATTGCAAACCCTCTATTGTAGCGCGCCGCCTCGTCCGTTTCGCCAATACGATCGCATTTCGGTTATATTTTGGCCATTCGACAACTTGTCATGGAACGCCAGATGAAACCCTCCCTGTTCACGCGCTGGTTCGGCCTGCTGCTGGCCGCCGTACTGGCCGCCACCTTGCTGTCGGGCTGCGGCTACAACCAGTTCCAGGCCAAGGACGAGGCCGTCAAGGCCGCCTGGGCCGAGGTCGTCAACCAATACCAGCGCCGCGCCGACCTGATTCCCAATCTGGTGAACACGGTCAAGGGCTATGCGACGCACGAAAAGGATACGCTGGAAGCCGTCACGCGCGCGCGCGCGGCCGCGACCAGTTTCCAGATCACGCCGGAAGTCCTGAACAATCCCGAAGCCTTCCAGAAATTCCAGCAGGTGCAGGGCGAGCTGTCGAACGCGCTGTCGCGCCTGATGGCCGTGTCCGAGAACTATCCGCAGCTCAAGGCCGACACCAGTTTCCGCGACCTGCAGTCGCAGCTGGAAGGCACGGAGAACCGCATCACGGTGGCGCGCCAGCGCTATATCGCGGCGGTGCAGGACTACAATATCACCGTGCGCAGCTTCCCGACCAACCTCACCGCGATGATGTTCGGCTACCAGGCCAAGCCGTCGTTCACCGTCGAGAACGAGAAATCCATTTCGACGGCACCGGCCGTCAACTTCGGCAAATAAGGCCATGCCATGAACGCCCTGCCGCGCCTGCTGTGGGCCTGGATGCTGACCGTGCTGCTCGCTTGCCACGCGCAGGCGCAAGGTCAATTCAAACCGGTGCCGCCGCTGCGCGCGCGCGTCACCGACGAGGTCGGCATGCTGACGCCGGACCAGCGCCAGAAACTGGAAAACGTGCTGGCCGACTACGAAGCGAAGACGGGGAGCCAGATCGCGGTGCTGCTCGTGTCGTCGACGGAACCGGAGGCCATCGAGCAGTACAGCATCCGCGTGACGGACGCCTGGAAGCTGGGCCGCAAGGGCGTGGACGACGGCGTGCTGCTGCTGGTCGCGAAAGACAATCCCAAGGCGCTGCGCCGCCTGCGCATCGAGGCCGGACGCGGCGTGCAGGGCGTGCTCACGGACGCGCAATCGAAGCGCATCCTGCAGGACACGATCGCCCCGCACTTCCGCCAGCAGGACTGGTACGGCGGCCTCGTCGCGGGCGTCGGCGCCATCGCCACCCTGCTCGACCAGGAAAAATTCCCGGCGCCGCAGGCGCAGACGCAGGCGCAGCAGGATGACGGCGGCGGTCCCGGCATCGTCGTCAGCATCTTCCTGATGATCGTCGGGATCATCGTGGTCCGCTCGATCTTCCGTCCGCGCCGCACGCGCTTGGCACGGATGGGCCAGCCGGGCCACGCCGGCCCGAATTGGGGCAGCGGCACCACCGGCTTTATTATCGGCAATATCCTCGCCAACGCGGCCCACCACCACGACGACGACCAATGGCGCGGCGGCGGCGGCTTCTCCGGCGGCTTCATGGACGGCGGCGGCGGCGGCTTTTCCGGCGGCGGCGGCACCTTCGACGGCGGCGGCGCATCGGGAGACTGGTGATGGAAGAACCGAGCCGCCTGCGGCGCGCCCTGCGCCACCTGTTCAGCACCCGCAACGAGGCCGAGCACGCGTATCCGCCCGACGCCCTCACCGCCATCACGGAAGCCATCACGGCCGGCGAACAGACGCACCGCGGCGAAGTGCGGCTGATCGTCGAAAAGGGGTTGCCGCTGTCGCTGGCCTGGGCCGGCGTGACGACCCGCCAGCGCGCCGTCGCCCTGTTCGCCGACTACGGCATCTGGGACACCGAGGACAACTGCGGCGTGTTGATCTACGTGAATCTCGCCGACCGCAGAGTCGACATCATTGCCGACCGGGGCATCGACCGCAAGATACCCGCCGCCACGTGGCAGGACGTGTGCGACACGATGACGCGCGGCTTTGCCCACGGCGAGTTCCGCGTGGCCACCCTCGCCGCGATCGCCCAGGTGAACCAGTTGCTGCGCAGCCATTTCCCGTCCGAAGGCACGCGGCCGAACGAATTGCCGGACCGGCCCGTCATGCTCTGATGGCGGCGGCCGCTACAATGGCGGCCTTCTTATTTGCCGCAGCGAGGAAATCCCATGAAACTCAGCCAGAAAGTCGCCATCGTCACCGGAGCCAGCCAGGGCATCGGCCGTGCGTGCGCGGAACGCTTCGTGCGCGAGGGCGCGCACGTGATGCTCGTCGACGTACGTCCCGACGGTGCGGCCGCCGCCGCGGCGCTGGGCGACGGCGCCCGGTTCTTCCGGGCCGACGTGAGCGTGAAGGCCGAGGTGGACGCGCTGGTCGCGGCCACGCTGGCCGCGTTCGGCCCCATCGACATCCTCGTCAACAACGCCGGCGTGACGCATGCGGCCGATTTCCTCGACCTGGCCGAGGACGATTTCGACCGCGTCCTGCGCATCAACCTCAAGTCGATGTTCCTGTGCAGCCAGGCCGTGGCCCGCGAGATGGTCAAGCGCCAGGATACGCAGCAGCGCGGATGCATCATCAATATGTCGAGCGTGAACGCGGAGCTGACGATCCCGAACCAGATTCCGTACGTCGTGTCGAAGGGCGGCGTCAACCAGCTCACGCGGGTGGCGTCGATCAGCCTGGCGCCGCACGGCATCCGCGTCAATGCGATCGGCCCGGGCACGATCCTGACGGAACTGGCGAAGGAAGCCGTGCTGGCGAGCCCGGAAGCGCGCCACACGATCCTGTCGCGCACGCCGCTGGGCCGCTGCGGCGAACCGGAAGAGATCGCCGGCATCGCCGCCTTCCTCGCCGGCGACGACGCGTCGTACATCACGGGCCAGACGCTGTACGCGGACGGCGGACGCATGGCCTTGAATTACACGGTGCCGGTCAAGGAGTGAGATGCATCGCGAACCCGACCATTATTAACCTGGAGAATAACCGGTATCGGAATTCATCATTGGACACGCATACCGCAGTGCAGCATACTTGCACCTGTCTCCACTATTCTCCTCCAAGAAAATAGTTTGAAGCCCGCTCAATCAGCGGGCTTTTTTTTATCGCTCTCGAGCAACCTTCATTGCCGCCGGCGCGGGGGCCGATTGGACCAATCCCATCCGCAAACGTTCGCGACCAATGTCACACACATTTGACGAGTGTCATGGTCAAGTCACATTCTCTCCCTATACTGGGTTCATCTCGATACACGCAACCGATATGCGTGATCGCAGAAGGTGTGCTGCTCGCGGCACACCGCACCGGATTCTGCGTCTCTTGGCCCGATCTTGGGTTGTGCCCGTCCTCCGTTGGCGGGCATTTTTTTGTTCCGTATCCTAATTGTCGCGTCTGCTACGCACCGCACAATTAAGTGTTGTTGTGCTTGAACCATCTACAGATTCCGCTATGATGAAATTCGCACCTCGCGTTTTTTACATTCGCGTGGGGATAAGACAATCCAAACTTGGAATGGAGCCGGTCCAATGACTTTACCTGTACCTGAGACGATGTCGCCACCCCAAGACCAACAACATCCATCGCGCCGCCGTCACGCGGAACCGGAAGACTGCCTGGTTCTCAGTGAGCTCAACCCGCGCATGGTGATCGACCATATCGACGATGAAGGGCAACCTCTGCAGATCATGACTTTCGGCACTGTCCGCGAGGTTTGCCCAAAATGTCAAAGCGGCCACCTGAAACTGGTCCTGCGCCAGTCGGCCGTACGCGTTGCCCACTTATTCTGTGCCGACTGCGCCAGCTGCTTCGACGCCCACTATCCCAACGGCACCCCAGCCCTCACGATCTGAACATCGCAACCCGCAAGTCCGACGCGCCGCCCGGCGGTGCGCCGGCGGATGCGGCGCCGCGATCCGATACGCTGCAAACGCGCGACGCGCGTGGTAAGGTGGGCGCTTTCCAGCCTTGCTTGTCATGACAATGTCTTTCACCACGTTCCTGCGGAATCCGCGCAGACCCCTGCTGTGCCTCGCGGGCGCCGTCCTCATCTACCTGACGATCATAACGACAGGCAATATCCCGGGCGCGCGGGCCGACATCGGCGCGTTCGCGCCCGGTGTGATCCTGCACTCGATCGCCTATGCCGTGCTGGCCGCGCTGTGGTTCGCCGGCAGCCGCGGCAGCGCGCCGGCACGCGCGTGCAAGGCCGTGCTGGCCATCGCCGCGATGGGTGCCGGCGACGAGTTCATCCAGGGTTTCTTCCCCTACCGCGGCGCCTCGGTCCACGACTGGGCCGTCGACGTCAGCGCCGCGATCGTCGCCGGCAGCGTGCTGGCCCTGCTGACGTCGCGCGCCGCCGTCGACACGGGACACTGAACCCACAGCCCCGCAATATTCGCCACGGCTTTGACGTGGCTCATGCTCAACGGCAGGCGGCTTGAACGCCGATACCAAACGCGCCTCTTACTGCAGTGGCACGCGGCATCGTCACTCATCCAACCTGACACTATCCCCTCAGAAGGAGTTGATCATGAAGCAAAAACACCAGAGCATCTTCCTGGCGGGCTTGCTGGCCCTGGCAGTCGGGCTGTCCGCGTGCAGTTCCATGCGCGGCGGCGGTACGGGCAGCAGCGGCAGCAGCGGCACCGGCGGCGAGACCGGCAGCAGCGGCACGGCCACCGGCACATCAAGCAGCGGCGGCATGTCGGGCACCGGCGGCGGCACCGGATCGCAGGGGTCCGGCAGCTGGGGCGGCGGGACCGGCAGCTCGGGGACGTCCGGCACGTCCGGATCGTCGGGCAGCTCGAGCGGCTACGACAGCTCGGGCACGTCGGCCGGCATGATGCATGAGGACCAGGGCGCCGCCAGCGGCGCCACGGCGGCGGCCACGACCCCGAACGCCACCGTCGCCGCCATCGAAGTCATGCCGCGTTCGAGCGGCACGGGCACCGAATCCGAAAGCAGCGCCAGCGCCGCGATGGGCAGCAGCGCGGGCGGCACGACGGGCGCCTCCCCCGACCGCGTCTATCGCATCACGCTGCGCATGGACGACGGCAGCACCCAGGTCGTGACGCAGCAGACGACGCCCGACTTCCGCACCGGCGACCGGGTGAGCCTGGCAGGCGGCGTCATCCAGCACTGAGCCCGGCGGCGCCCGCCCTATTCCGCCCCGACCTGCTGCGCCTGCGTCCGCTTGGCCCGCACGATGTCCGCGCCGCGCTTGCCGGCCAGCAGGGCGTGGTCGGAATTGTAGTATTCCCACTCGCTGTAACGGCCGACGAGCGTGATGTCGAACTGCTTCAGCCAGGCCTTGCACGTCTCGACGTTGCGGGCGCGCGCGTGGTCGTACAGCACGTAGGCGTAAGGCATGTCGACCTGGTGCGCGGCCAGGATCGTGTCGCCGTCCTGGATCATGCCGACCTTGCGACAATCCTCGATGGCCCGCGCGACCAGCGCGTCGCCATCGACGGGCAGCGGTTTATACGGCGAATACGAGATCTCGCACGTGAAGCCGAAGCCGCCCGGCGGATTGCAGCCGGGGCTCGCGTTGCCCTGCACGAAGATGCGGTGGAAGATCGTGTCTTCCGGATAGTAGATCCAGTGCTTGTCCGTCGCCACGCGGTCGATGCCGATGTTCACGCAGCGGATCGACACGTGGCGCAAGCCTTTCGCCGCCGCCCTCACCTCTTCCGGGGCCTCGTCGCCCATCGCCTTGACGAGTTCCGGCAGCGGCATCGTGGAAACCAGGTCGTCGTAGCGGAAGCGGCGCCCGTCGCGCAGGGCGACGATGTGTTCGCGCGGCAGCACTTTCGCGACGTCCGCATTCAATTCGATCTTGCCCTTGATGTGGGGCAGGAAGCCATTCATCAAGGCCTGGAACCCGCCCTTGAGCGGATAGCCGAAGCGCGCGTTCGGGCCCAGCGGTTTCGGCGACGGCTCCAGCGCGCCCTGGATGATTTCTTCCAGGTTCGGCAACGGCACGCGTCCGCCCAGCCATGACGTTTCCATCTCGGCCAGCGGCACCGTCCAGATCTTGCGGTTGTACGGGATCGCGAAGTGTTTGGCGATGCCCTTGCCCCACACCTTGTAGATGAATTGTTCGAAATTCCTCACTTCGCCTTTCACGGCGCGGTCGGTATTGCACACGTCCGTCGTGCCGTCCGCGCAGCAGTCGTCGACGGCCTGCGCGGCCGCCGTCTTGCCCTCGGCGCTTTCGTAGCGGGCTTCGATGGCGCCCATCACGCATTCCGTGATCACTTTCGGCGGCAGGCCGTACAGCGCGCCCTGGAATGGATAGCGGGTGTAGACGCCCTTGCTGTAGATCCAGGCCTCGCGGTTCTGCCAGTGCACATTATCGCCCAGCAGCACGTCGTACATCTTGAGCACGTACGGGTCGTTCGAGAACATGATGTGGCCGGCGTGATCGAACGTGAAGCCATTGTCTTCGATCGAGCGGCACCAGCCGCCGACGCTCTCGTTGCGGTCCAGCAGCAGCGTGTCGGCGCCCAGGTGGTAAGCGGCCGACAGGCCCGTCGGGCCGCCGCCGATGATGATCGTGCCCACGTGCGGCTCGTGCGCCCGCAGCGGGTTGACCTTCGAGCCGCGGCGCGAGGCGGCCGCCGCATCGTCCGGGCCATCCGCGTGGCGCGGCGTCGCGCGCCGGTCCGTGTGCGGCGGCGCGGTGTCGATCAGTTCGCGCATGCGCGCGACCGTGTTGTCCCACGACGTGGCGGCGACGACGGCCTGCATCGCGTCGACCATGTGGCGGCGCTGTTCGGGCGTCTGCGCCAGGGCCGCTTCGCAGGCGGCGACGAATTCGTCGGGCGTGGCGGCGATGGCGACGACGTGGCCGTACGGATTGGCCACGTCGGCGATCGGCGTGCTGACGATCGGCAACTGGGCCGCCATGTATTCGAGCACCTTGGTCGGGCTGATGTATTTCGTCGCCTCGTTGATGGCGAACGGCATCAGGCAGACGTCCCAGCCGGCCAGCAGGTCGGGCAAGGCGGCATACGGTTGCTGGCCGAGATAATGGAGGTTGGGGCCGCGTGGAAGACGCTCCGGGTCGATCTTGACGATCGGTCCGGCCAGCACGATCTGCCATTCCGGATGGGCTTCGGCCACGGCGCCGACGAGGTCCGGGTCGAAGCGCTCGTCCAGCACGCCGTAGAAGCCCAGGCGCGGACGCGCGAGCGCGTCCTGCTGCGGATGCGCGCGCGTGCGGTCCAGCGCCTGCTGGAAGTGCACGACGTCCACGCTGGACGAGAAGCAATGGACGTTCGGATGGCGGTGGCGCTTGGCCTCGTACAGGCTGGGGCCGCCGGTGAACACGAGGTCGGCGATGGACAGCAGCGCGCTTTCACGCTGCAGCAATTGTTTCGGCGAATTCTTGAACGACGCCAGTTCGTCCATGCAGTCGTACACGACGAGCGCGGGCCGCAGCGATTGCAGCAGCGGCAGGGCCATCGGCGTGTAGAACCAGGCGACGACTTCCTCACCCGGCGGTGCCAACTGCGCCACCATGGGTTGGAGCAGGCGCAGCTGGTCGTCGTGGAATCCGTTGGCGTGGATGGGCGTGTGCGCGCGGCACACGGTCACGTTGGGGACGGGACTGGATCGTTCCATGAACGGGGCGCCGTCATCGTATTCCGGTTCCTCGACGAACAGGATCGGATAATGCTGCGCCAGCCGCGACAGCAGATGCTGCGGCCGCTGGAAGACGAAATCCCAGCGCAAGTGGCTGAAAACGACGATCGTGGTCATGATGAACTCCTTTTCGCCCCTGCGGGCTTGATCGAATGCGTTGCGGCACGGACGGGCGTGCCGACCCACAGCGCGGCCTTGCGCGGCCGCGCAACGGTGGGGGCAGGCGCCCTGAGGTGCCGTGCTCGCGACAGGGTTCGGAGTGCGCCGGGCGGCGCGTTCGACCTACCTTGCTCGATACGTCAGATACGTCAAGCGGTGCCCGGCCCTTCTCCCTCCTCTTCCACGTCCTTGGGTTCGAGGTCGGCGTTGCGCGTGGCCGCGCTGATCACCTCGAACGGCAGCTTGGGCGTACGGTCCGCGTTGAGCAGGCCGTTCGCTTCCTGGAACGTGTCGGCGAACTGGGTATAACAGAAGCCGCTGAACATGAAGGTCTCGTTGACCACCTTCAGCAGGCGTTGGTACAGCGCGTGAAAACTCTCGGCCGTATGGGCACGGGTATAGCCCCACGTGCCGTCCTCCGGCGTCGCGTTCGGGTCGTACGCGATGCCGCCGAATTCGGTGAGCACGATGGGCTGGCCGCGGTGTGGGAAGCCGTCCAGGGTGAGGATGCGTCCGCCTGGGCGGCGCTGGTCGAACAGCGTGCGTACGGGGTCGCTGACCTCGTAGCGGGCCTTGACCTTGTCCGGGTTGCAGTCGTAGTCGTGGATGCCCAGGATGTCGGTGGCCGAGGCTTCCCAGCCGTCGTTGCCGATCACCGGGCGGGTCGCGTCGAGGGTGCGCGTCAAGTGGTACAGCGCCTCGACCGCATTGCGATGCGCCTGGGTCAATGTCAGGTTCGGCACGCCCCAGGATTCGTTGAACGGCACCCACACGATGATGCACGGGTGGCTGTAGTCGCGCTCGATGGCCTCGGTCCATTCCTTGACCATGCGCGTGATCGCGCGCGGCGAGAACCGGTACGCCGAGGGCATCTCTTCCCACACGAGCAGCCCCAGCTTGTCGGCCCAGTACAGGTAGCGCGGATCCTCGATCTTCTGGTGCTTGCGCACGCCGTTGAAGCCCATCAGCTTGGCCAGTTCGACGTCGCGCTTGAGGTGTTCGTCCGACGGCGCCGTCATGAACGACTCGTTCCAGTAGCCCTGGTCGAGCACGAGGCGCAGCGGATACGGACGGCCGTTCAGCAGCAGGCGGTCGCGGTTGATGTGGAAGGCGCGCAGCGCCGTGTACGATTTCACGTGGTCGACGATCTTGCCGCCGCAGCGCAGGATCACCTCCGCGTCCAGCAAGGTGGGACGTTCCGGGCTCCACAGCAATTCGTTGCGCGAATCGTCGATGCCGGGGTCGGACAGCGCGATCTTGCGGTTGGCCTCGCCGGCCAGCAATTTGTAGTTGTCGTCCGCCAGCAATTGCTTGCCGTGCCAGATCTTGACTTCGACGAACATGTCTTCCTGGATGTCGCCGCCGGCAAAGACTTCACAGCCGATCTCGAAGGTTTCGAACAGCGGCGTCCAGCGCACGGTCTGGATGAAGGTGCGGGCGACCTGCTCGACCCACACGGTCTGCCAGATGCCGGTCGTGCGCGGATACCAGATCGAGTGCGGCTCCAGCAGCCAGTCCTGCTTGCCGCGCGGCTTGGCGAGGTCGGCCGGATCGTCCTCGACGAACACGGTCACGGTCTGCCTGCCGTCCGGCCGCAGGGCGGCGGTGACGTCGGCACGGAACGGCGTGTGGCCGCCCTCGTGCTCGGCCACGAGCTGGCCGTTGACCCACACGCGGCAAAAATAGTCGACGGCGCCGAAGTGCAGGATGACGCGCCGGTCGGACGGCATCAGCTCGAAGTCGCGCTCGTACCAACAGAAGCGGTGGAAGCCGGTGTTCTCGATGCCGGACATCTCGGTCTCGGGCGCGAACGGCACGTTGATCTCGTGGGTCCAGCCGTTCACGCCGTCCGGCATCTTGCAGACGAGGTCATCGTCGAAACGGAAGCGCCATTTACCGTTCAGGTTGATCCAATTGTCGCGGACCAGCTGCGGGCGAGGATACTCAAACTGGCTCATTGTTTTCCTTTCCTTGGGTCGGGACCGGGATCAGGATGCGTCCCTGGCGTCCTGCTTTGTTGTAGGTGGAGAGTGCGATGTCGGCCGCCTGCCTGGCCTGCCCAGAGTGGCACAAGGCCACGGTGGCGCCGCCGAATCCGGCGCCGGTCAGGCGCGCGCCGAGCACGCCCGGGGCGGCGCGCAGCGCGGCCACCAACTGGTCGAGCTCGGGAATCGACACCTCGTAGTCGTCGCGCAGGCTGTCGTGCGACGCGTTCATCAGTTCGCCGAATCGTTCGGCCGACACGCCCCGCGCCGCTTCCAGCACGCGCAGGTCTTCCAGCACGACGTGGCGCGCGCGCCGGCGCAGCACGTCGGGCAGCGCGTCGACGGCGGCCGGGTCGGTCACGTCGCGCAGCGCGCGCACGCCCAGCTTGCGCGCCGCCTCCTCGCATTCGGCGCGCCGTTCGTTGTACTTGCTGGCCGCGAGCGTGCGCGGCACGCCGGAGTCGACGACGATCAGTTCCGTCCCGGCGGGCATCGGCACGAGGCGGTGCTCCAGCGTGCGCGCGTCGATGAACAGCATGTTGCGCTCGTCGCACAGGCTGGACGCCATCTGGTCCATGATGCCGCAGTTGACGCGGGCATATTCGATCTCGGCGCGCTGGGCGATTTGCGCCAGCTTGACGTTGTCGAGCGTGAAGCCGAGCAGGTTGCGCAGCGCGCGCAGCATCGCCACTTCCAGCGCGGCCGACGACGACAGGCCCGAGCCCACCGGCAGGTTCGTCGTCACGAACACGCGCAGCGGCGGTACCGTGATGCCCGTCGCTTCGACGAGGCGGATGCAGCCTTCGATATAGCTGCCGAAGCCCTGCGGCGCGCTGCCCCCTTTGGCCGCGAACGTGACGTTGCCGTCCAGGGTGCCGGAATACAGGTGGTGCTGGTCGTCGTGGCTGTGGGCGAGCGCGACCTCGGTGCGCTGCGGCGTCGCCACGGGCAGCATGTAGCCGTCGTTGTAGTCGGTGTGCTCGCCCAGCAGGTTGACGCGGCCGGGCGCCGACGCCAGCGCCTCCGGGGCGCCGCCGAAGAAGGTCTCGGGATTATTCATGTCATGCCACCTCCAGCCAAACGGGTCGCGCGCGGCCCTGGATTGTCGTCGCCGGCCATGCCGCGTCCAGCGTCAGGTTGTCCAGCCCGTCCTCGCCGAGCAGGAACGTGTCCTCCACCTTCATCCCGGCGAAGCTGGGATTGAGCGCGAACGCCATGCCCGTCTCGATGCCCGTCGCGGTGCTGGGGCTGGCGACGATCTCGCGCGCCTGGTAGCCCGCGATGCCGCCCTGGTGGTGCTCGCGGATCGCGTCCGGACGATTCACGTGGCGGTAGGCCGCGTCGAGCGCGTGGTAGACGGCGGCCAGCGACTGGCCCGGCCGCACCGCGTCGAGTCCCGTCGCCTCGACCTGCAGCAGGTCGGCCTCGGCGTTGCGCTCGTCATCCGACAGCCGGCCGAAGGCGACGGCGCGCGACAGGCTGGCGACGAGCCCGTGGCGGCGCGCGCAGAACACGAGCAGCGCGCGCTTGCCCAACACTTCGGGCGTGGGCACGGGATGGCGGAACGCCGGCAAGCGCCGTGCCCCCGCGGCCAGCACGAGCGCGGGCTGGATCCCGCGCCGCCACAACGCTTGCGCGCCCGCCGCCGCCAGTTCGAGCTCGGTCCATGCCGGCCGCGCGGCGCGCAGGGTGTCCGTCATCGCGCAAGACGCCTCCGCGCCGAGCGCGCGGTAGCGGTCCTGCTCGGACGGCAGCAGGACCATGCGGCGCAGGCGCAGGCTCGCCGGCAGCGGCTGCTCGCTGCTGCCGTTGCCAGTGCGCGGGCGGTCGGACAGCACAACGCCGCCGGCGGCCGCGCCCAGCACATAGGTTTCGCGCAGCTCCGTCTCGGTCCAGGGCGCGACGTGGAACGTGAAGCCGGGCGGCACCTGTTCCAGGCGCAGGCGCTCGGCCTCGATGGCGTCCGTGAGCACGACGGCTTCGTCGCGCGTGACGAGCACCTCCGCCACGCCGCAGTCGGCGGCCAGCAGCACGGCCGCGTCGCCGCCCGCCGTCGCCCACGCGAACCAGTCGGTGCCGCGCAGGCGGATGGCGCCGGCGCCGGTTTCGGCCAGCGCCGCGCGCAGCAGCGCGAGCTTGGCCGCCACTTCGGCCGCGCGGGTGTCGTCGGCGAACGTGATCATGCCGCTTCCTCCAGCCGCACGTCGATCTGCTGCAGCTCGTACGCGGTCGTCTCGGGCAGCACGTCCATCGCGAACATGCCGGCGCCGATCTCCGTGCCGGCCAGGTATTTCAGGCGGTCGCGCGTGCGGTACGGCGGATAGAACTGGCAGTGCAGCTGCGTTTCAAGGTGGTCGGCGCCGTCCGTCGGCGCCTGGTACCACACCATCAGGTAGGGGAACGGCCGCTCCCACAGGCAATCGAACTTGAGCAGCACGGTTTTCAACGCGCGCGCCAGGCTTGCGCGCTGCGCCGGGGCGAGCGCGGCGAAGTCCTTGCAGGGCGCGGCGGGCATCGTCCACACCTCGTACGGATAACGCGCGCAGGCCGGCACGAAGGCGATCGCGTGCTCGTCCTGGTACACCACGCGCTTGCCGTCCTCCGCTTCGTCGCGCGCCATGTCGCACAACAGGCTCGTGCCGTGCTGCAGGTAGTACTCGCGTTCCTGCGCCAGCTGGCGCGCGGGCACGGGCGGCACGAACGGATAGGCATAGATCTGGCCGTGCGGATGGTGCAGGGTCACGCCCACTTCCGCGCCGCGGTTCTCGAACGGCAGCACGTACTGGATGTGGTGGCTGCCTCCGATACGGCGCGTGCGGTCGCCCCAGACGTCCAGCAGCAATTCGATGCGCGCCAGCGGCAGGCGGCCCAGCGGCGTCTGCGGGTCCTGCGTGAACACGACCACCTCGCATTCGCCGTTGGCGGGCGCGGTCGGCACCGTCAACGCGGGCGGGTCGTGCGCGTCCAGCGCGAGCGAGGGGAAGCGGTTGTCGAACACGGCGATCTCGTAGTCGCCGGCCGGCATCTCGGTCGGGTGCTCCGGGTCGCGCGTGGGGGCCAGCGGGTTGTATTGCGGCGGCGGCTGATACGTGCGGTTCTGGCGGAACGCGGCGTACGCGACCCACTCGCCGCGCAGCGGATGCCAGCGCAGGTGCGGGTTGGCGTGCTGCGGCTCGGCGAAGGGGCTGGTCGCGACGATGCCGTCCGGGATCGGACGGTTGCTGTACAACGTCAGGTGTCTTCCGTCAGGTTTGATCAGGTCTCGGCTGTGCATGGCATCCACGAATCAGGCTGTTCTCCTCGTATCAGGCCTGATCCTATCATGGCGTTTTCGCCACATTTTCTCGGGGTCAGCTGTAGCTTTTCCGACAATCAACGGACCATGCGGAGCCATACCGGGACGCCTTGGCCCGGCCTGCTGGCTCTCCGAGGGAAAAGGGGCCCCACAGGCATTTTCTCCCTATGAAAAAGGATGCTGCGTAGGCCCAAACCTACAAAATTTTTGGAAGGATTTACACAGTTCGGCGAGAAGCCGACCTACACGACGGCCGAGCGACCAAAATCGTGAAGCGCCCCCGCAAGCGGGCCCGGGGGGGGCCGGAATGTCACATCATTTGGCGAGCTCCGCGAGCACCGCCGTGTACATTTGCAGGTTCAGCAGCAATTGCTTGGTCGTGATGAACTCGTGTTCCGAATGGCCCGTGTAGACCGTGTGCGGCATGGCCGGGCCGAAGCTGACGGCATGCGGGAACAAGCGCGAATTGGTCCCGCCGCCGATCGCGACCGGTTTCGGATCCTTGACGCCCGTGAAGTAGGCAAACGTCTTCATCAGCACCGGCAGCTGCGGCGCATCCTTTTGCACCCACGGGTCGCCGATCTGCGTCTTGACGTTCGCCAGCTGCACGTGCGCGCCCTGCCACTGCGCGAGCGCGGCATTGATCTCGTTCGTCAATTGCTCCGCGGTCTTGCCCTGCGGACGGCGGATGTTGATCGACAGTTCGATGCCGCCGTCCTGTTGCTGGCGGATCACGGTCGGGGCGAACGTCATCGGGCCCATGAAGTCGTCGCGGTAGGCGATGCTGCCGAATTTCTCGCCGTAGTAGCCGGTGCCCACCATGTCGTTGAGGAAGTTCACCAGCGCGCCGGCGGTCGTGTCCGGCCACGGCTGCACGGCGAGCGCGTCGGCCAGCATGCTGATCGCGTTGACGCCGTTTTCCGGCTTGGACGAGTGCGCCGACAGGCCCTTGGCCGTGACGCGCAAGTCCTTGTCTTGCCACGCGAACTGGTAGTGCATGCCGGCCTGCTTGGCGGCGCGCGCGCGGATCTGCGCTTCCAGCGCCGGCGTCGCGTCGGCGACGACGGCTTCGGCATCCTCCGGAATCTGGCTGCCGAAGAAGCCGCCCTTGAACGCCTTCACGAACGGCGCGCCCGCGGACGGCGCGGCGGTCTTGGCCGGCATGGTGACGGCCAGCGTGCCATAGCCCTTCTCCGCCGTCACGGCCGGATACTCCGAGTCGAGCGTGATGTTCATCTGCGGCACCGTATGCGTCTTCATGAAGGCTTCCAGCGCGGCCCAGTCCGATTCCTCGGCCATGTAGACGTACAGCTCGATGCGCTTGGACAGCGGCACCTGCAAATCCTTGAGCGACTTCATCGCGTACAGCGCGGTGGCGATCGGGCCCTTGTCGTCCTCGGCCCCGCGCGCCAGCAGGCGGCCCGGCTCGCTCGTGCGGTCCAGCTCGAACGGCGACTTCTTCCACTTGGCCGGATCGACGGGCTGCACGTCGCCGTGCGCGACGACGCCCACGCGCTCAAGCCCCTTGCCGAGGCCGACGACGGCCACGCAGCCATAGTCGGCGAAGTCCAGGCCCAGGCGCTGGGCTTCCTGCTGCAGGTAGGCCTTGAACGCCAGGTGGCGCGGATTGCGGTCGCACGGGATGTCCTTGTCGGCCACCGTGTTGTAGCTGACGAGCTTGGCCAGGGTATCGACGACGTCGTCGTGGTAAGCCGTCACCGCGTGTTTGGCCGCCTTGATCGCCGTCTCGTCCGGTACGGCCGGGGCCGCGGTCGGCGCCCCCATCGCGCCGGCCGCCCAGGCGAGGCTGATGGCCGCCGCCAGGTTGCGTGCGCTGGTTTTCGTTTTCATCGTTTAACGTCTCCATGATTGCAAATGCGCAAAAAGTCTAGCAGGGAAGCGGAAAGCGTGCTGGCGACCCTTCGCCGCGCAATCGGCTATCGTATGGCCTCGCCATCGATGGCTCGATCAAGGAGAACGCATGACGTACAAGATCATCCGCCGGGTCCACCCCGCGCTGCGCGACGACATCGGCGACCTGATCACGCAGCGTCCCGTGCCCAGCCCGCATCTGGACCAGGTGGATCCCTTCCTGTTCCTCAACCACCACGGGCCGCAGGTCTACCCGCCGCACAACCGCGGCCTGCCGTTCGGCCCGCATCCGCACCGCGGCTTCGAGACCGTCACGTTCATCCTCGACGGCCTCCTCGCGCACCGCGACAGCGCGGGCCACGAGAGCGTGATCGGTCCCGGCGGCGTGCAATGGATGACGGCCGGCCGCGGCATCGTGCACGCGGAGGTATCGCCGCGGGAATTCATGGAACGCGGCGGGCCGCTGGAGATCCTGCAGCTGTGGGTCAACCTGCCGCCCGCCCTCAAGATGACGGCGCCGCGCTACGTCGGCCTGCAGCGCGACGCGATCCCCGTCGTGGACGACGGCGCGGGCGTGCGCGTGCACCTCGTGGCGGGGACGCATGGCGGCGTGACGGGCCCGGTCGAATCGCTGACGGGCGTGTTCCTGTGCACGGTGGAGATGAAGGCAGGCGCGCGCCTGCACGTGGAAGGACTACTGGACCGCAATGTGTTCCTGTACGTCGTGCGCGGCGTGATCCAGTGCGCGCCGGAGACGGTCAGCGCGTTCCACCTGGCCGAGTTCGAGCCGCAGGGCGACGAACTGGAGATCCGGGCCGACCACGACAGCATCCTGCTGCTGGGTCATGCCGAGCCGATCCGCGAACCGGTCGTGGCGCACGGGCCGTTCGTCATGAATACGCGCGCGGAAATCCAGCAGGCGATCCATGACTACCAGGCCGGACGCTTCGGCGCGCCGATCTGAATCGCGGCGTTGAAAGGCGCCGGCCCGGACCGCATCGGCCAGGCCGGCCGTGTTCTGCGCCGCGCATCAGCGCGCGGCCTGGTTGACGACGACCTCGTCGGCGAACGGCACCTGGTTGAAGGCGACGATGGCGCCGGTGTCGCGCGTGACGAATTTCTTGGGACCGACCGGCACCAATTCTTCGTGCTTGCCATCCAGGTCGACGTACAGCTTGTTCATCCGGTTCGTCACCTTGACGGTGCGGCCGTCGGTGAGGCGGAACGCGCCACGCATGTGCTCGGCTTCGTCCCAGGTCAGGCGATAGGCATGCGGTGCCCCCTGGACCAGCACGTTGCCGGCCATGGACGACATGGGTGCGACGGACGGGTCGGCGAACGCGGACAGCGACAGGGTGGCGGCACCGATGAAGGCCAGGGCTTGTTGAATGCGCATGATTGCTCCAAAGTCAAGATACGAAACATAGAACGGACCACGAGCTCGATTCCAAAATGATCGTTTGATGCTCAAGCGGCCCACCGATTTTCATATCGCCGCGTCGTTAATGTGCGGCGAGTGATGACAGTGTAGGAAGCGCTTCATCAAGCGTCATCGGCGAACTGCCGAACCGTCGAAAACAGGGGATGAACGGTCGAAAAACCGGGCCGAATTGCAGCGGATGCATACAGTTTTTGGCATCGTTTCGGCAGGCTGCCGGGCGCGCGCGGCGGCCGTTATCCGTTACAGTGTCGGCTTCCAGAAAGCCCATCCAGGCGAAGGAGAGACCGATGCATCCAGTGCCATTGGTGGCCACGACGCGTGGCTATCCGCAGGACCGCGGCCACGCCGGCGGCTATGCGGTCGAGAACATCCACTACGGTTCGATCGCCGTCGTCGACGTGGCCGGGCGCCTGCTGTGGTCGGCGGGCGATCCCGACGTCATGACCTTCACCCGCTCGGCGCTGAAGCCGTTCCAGGCCCTGCCCTTCGTGCTGGACGACGGCCCCGCCCGCTTCGGACTCACGCGCGCCGAGCTCGCGCTGCTGTGCGCCAGCCACTCCGGCGAAGAAAAGCATCTGGTGGGCGTGACGGCCATCCTCGACAAGATCGGCGTCGACGAAAGCGAGCTCGCCTGCGGCTGCGCGGCGCCGCTGTACTACGACGCTGTCGGCCTGCCCGTGCCGGCCGGACGGCGCTGGCGCACGGTCCATCACAATTGCTCGGGCAAGCACAGCGGCTTCCTCGGCTGGTGCCGCCTGCACGGCGTGCCCACCGACGGCTACGTCGATCCCGCGCACCCGCTGCAGCGGGCCATCCGCGCCACCCTGGCCGACTGCGTGCAGATGGCGGAAGACACCCTGCCGATGGGCATCGACGGCTGCTCCGCGCCGAATTACGCGATGCCGTTGGCGCGCCTCGCGCACCTGTACGCGCGCCTGGCGCAACCGGGCCCGGACGCCCGCCTGGGCAGCGCGCTGGGCGAGCTGTTCGACGCGATGACGGGCCATCCGGACATGGTGTCGGGCGATTCGCGCACCGACCTCGCCTGGATGCAGGCCGGCGGCGGCGACTGGGTCGCCAAGATCGGCGCCGACGCCGTGCAGGCCATCGGCATCCGCTCGGCCGGCATCGGCATCGCGATCAAGGTCTCGGACGGCGCCCCGCGCGCCCTGCACCCGGCCACGTTCGCCGTGCTCGACCAGCTGGGCCTGCTGGACGCCACCCGCCGCGCCCACCTGGAACCCTACCGCGCCCCGCCGCTCAAGAACGCCCGCGGCATCGTGGCCGGCGACATCCACGCCGTCTTCACACTCGAACAAGCCGATTCCCCAACCTGAAATTCGGGGTCAGAGCAGAAATTCGGGGTCAGAGCACTTTTTGGTGAAATGGCGCCGCAACCATATTTGCCCCTGATGGGCGGCAGGCACCGGGAAAACAGCCCCGTATTCATCGGCTGTCCCACTGCCAGATCAATTGTTCGAAAAAGTGCTCTGACCCCGAATTTGTCGCGAAAAGTGCTCTGACCCCGAATTTCGGTCTCTTGCACAGTTTGTTTCCATGAACTAAACTCGATAGGTTTCTATCTATTTCATGACTAATGATGAGTAGCCTACCCGAATCGGCCGGCGAGCGCTTCTCGGCGGCGCTGCACACGAGCGCGCGCCTGTGGCGGCTCGCGCTGGACAAGCGCCTCAAGCACCTCGGCATCGGCCAGTCCGGGTGGATCACGATCGCGATGGTCGCCAAGTCGGGCGAGCCGATGTCGCAGCGGGCGCTGGCCGACCTGGTCGGCGTCGAGGGGCCGTCGATGGTGTCGATGCTGGACCGCCTGGAGCGCGACGGCCTGGTCACGCGCGCGCCCTCCCCCACCGACCGCCGCGTGAAACTCGTGCACCTGACCGACACCGGCAAGACCGTCTACGACGAAGTCCACCAGGAAGCGGCCGCGTTCCGCGCGAACCTGCTGGCCGGCATCGACCAGGAAGCGCTCACCGCCGCCGCCGTCCTGCTGGAAGCGCTGAAGCAGCGCATCGAGGACGCCCTGTGACCACGGCGGCGCCCATCAACCGCACGATGATCACGATCTCGATCATGCTGGCGACGATCATCCAGGCGCTGGACGGCACCATCGCGAACGTCGCCCTGCCGCACATGCAGGGATCGCTGTCGGCGTCGCAGGACCAGATCACGTGGGTGCTGACGTCGTTCATCGTGGCGGCCGCCATCGCGACGCCGCTCAACGGCTGGCTCGTCGACCGCTTCGGCCTGAAGAACGTGTTCCTCGTGTCCGTCGCCGGCTTCACGCTCGCCTCGGTGCTGTGCGGGATCTCGGCCACGCTGACGGAAATCGTCGTCGCGCGCATGCTGCAGGGCGTGTTCGGCGCGGCGCTCGTGCCGCTGTCGCAGTCCGTCCTCCTCGACATCAACCCGCGCGAAAAGCACGGCTCCGCGATGGCCGTGTGGGGCATGGGCGTGATGATCGGCCCGATCCTGGGACCGACCCTCGGCGGCTGGCTGACGGACAGCTACAGCTGGCGCTGGGTGTTCTTCATCAACGTGCCGATCGGCGCGATGGCCTTCTGGGGCATCTGGCGCTATATCCACGGGACCGATCCGGCGCGCCGCATCCGCTTCGACGTGTTCGGCTTCGTCACGCTGTCCGTCGCCATCGGCGCGCTGCAGATGCTGCTCGACCGCGGCGAGCAGAACGACTGGTTCGGGTCGACCGAGACGTGGGTCGAGCTGATCCTGACGACGCTCGCGTTCTCCTACTTCATCGGCCACACGCTGACGCGCCCCGCCGGCCAGTCCTTCGTCGACTTCCGCCTGCTCAAGAACGCCAACTACGTCACGGGCCTGCTGTTGATCTTCATCGTCGGCATGGTCCTGTTCGCGACGCGCGCGCTGATGCCGACGATGCTGCAGGGCTTGATGGGGTATCCGGCCAAGCTGGCCGGCCTCGTGACGGCACCGTCGGGCCTGGGCACGATGGCCGCGATGCTGGTCGTCGGCCGCCTCACGGGCAAGGTCGATTTCCGGCTGCTGCTCGGCGTCGGCTTCGCCATCACCGCGTTCTCGCTGTGGCAGATGACGCATTACACGCTCGTGCTGTCGCAGTCGGACATCGTGTGGCCGGGCGTGATCCAGGGCGTCGGCCTGGGCCTCGTGTTCGTGCCGCTGTCGGCCGCCACGTTCGCCACGCTCTCGCCGCAGATGCGCGCGGAAGGCACGGCCCTGTACAGCCTCGTGCGCAACATCGGCTCGTCGATCGGCATCGCCCTCGTGCAGGCGCTCCTCGTGCGCAACACGCAGATTGCGCACGCGTCGCTGGTCACGCAGGTGAACGCCGCGAATCCGGCCGTGCGCGATCCCGTAGGTCTCTACGACCTGGCGACGCAGGCCGGCCCGGCCCTCATCAACAACGAAATCACGCGCCAGGCGTCGATGATCGCCTACGTCGACGACTACTGGCTCATGATGCTCCTGACCCTGGCCGTGATCCCGACGCTGCTGCTGATCCGCCCGCCCAAGAGAGCCGCCGCGCCCGCGCAGGTGGACCACGCGGCCCTCGAATGAACCGAAAGACCTTCACGTGCGACACTTCAAACTGATTCCCATCGCGGCCGCGGCACTGGCCCTGCTGTCCGGCTGCATCAGCGTCCCGCCCGACGCGCACCCGGTCAAGGGACCCGATGTCGCGCACGCCCAGCATGCGAGCGCGATCCGCCTGCCGGCCGACGCCTGGCCGGCCGACCAGTGGTGGCTCGATTACCGCGACCCGCAGCTGAACGCGCTCGTGGCCCGCGCCCTGCGCGACAGTCCGACGCTCGCCGTGGCCGCCGCGCGCGTCGCCAGCGCCCGCGCGGCGTTCGGCGTGGCGGTCGCGGACGAAGGCGGCCGCGTGGACCTGGCGACAGGCCTGAACCGCCAGCGCTATTCCTCGAACGGATTTTTCCCGCCGCCGATCGGCGGGGCGTGGTTCAACGACGCCTCCGTCGCGCTGCGCGCCAGCTACGACGTCGACTGGTGGGGCAAGCACCGCGCCCTCATCGCCGCCGCGCTGGGCGAGACGAATGCGGCCGCCGCGGAAAGCGCGCAGGCGCGCCTGACGCTCACGGCGGCCGTCGTGCAGAGCTATCTGCGCCTGCAGATGCTGTGGGCGCGCCAGGACAACACGAACGCGCTGATCGCCCTGCAGCGCGACGTGATCGCCGGCCGCAAGACGCGCATGGCCCACGGCCTGCTGAGCCTCGACAGCCTGCAGAGCGCCGAGCAGGACCTGGCCGCGCTGCAGGAACAGGCCGCGCGCTACGCCACCGACGCCGCGCGCGAACGCGAAGGCCTGCGCGCCCTGATCGGTGGCGACGCCGCCGCGCTGGACGACCTCGCCCGCTTCCAGCCGGCGCCCGCGATCGACGCCGTGCCGCGCGAACTGGGCATGGAATTGCTCGCGCGCCGCCCCGACCTGCAGGCGGCGCGCTGGCGCGTGGAGGCGCAGCTGGGCCGCGTGGCGGCCAGCGAAGCGGCGTTCCGGCCCGACATCAACCTCGCAGCTGCCATCGGCCTCGATGCGACGTCGCTCGGCAAGCTGCTGCGCTATCCGAGCCGCACGCCGCTGATCGGCGCCACGCTCGACCTGCCACTGTTCGACAGCGGCCGCCTGCACGCCCAGCTGGGCAGCGCGCGCAGCAGCCGCGACGAACTGCTGGCCGAGTACGACGAGGCCGTGCTGGACGCGGTGCGCGACGTCGCGCGCGAGGCGGCCACCCTGCAAGGCATCGCGCAGGAGACGCAGGCGCACGCCGCGACGCTGGACGCGAGCCGCAAACTGGTCGCGAACGCCGAGGCGCGCATGCGGCGCGGCCTGGCCGACCACGCCGCTGTGCTGCAGGCGCGCATGGCCGTGCTGCGCCAGCGCGACGCCGGCCTGCAGCTGACGGACGCGCGCCTGCAGACCCAGGTCGCCCTCATCAAGGCGCTCGGCGGCGGCTATCACGCGGCGCCGCCGACGTCGCCCGCCCTCACCCAATCGAATACGAAGTGAACGACACCATGAGCACCGAGACCCAAGCCAACTCGAACAATAAACGCCGCGCCGTCCTGGCCGGCATCACCGTCGCCTTCCTCGCCGCCGGCGCGGCCTACGGCGCCTATTACGCGCTGGTGCTGTCCAAGCGCGTCGAGACGGACAACGCCTACGTGGGCGGCAACCTCGTGAACGTGTCGTCGCAGGTGGCGGGCAGCGTCGTCGAGATCCGTGCCGACGAGACCCAGCTCGTGCGGGCCGGCATGGAGATCGTCCGCCTCGATCCGTCCGACGCCGAAGTCGCGCTGGCCCAGGCCGAGGCGCGCCTGGGCACGGCCGTGCGCCAGCAGCGCGAGCGCTACACCAACGTGGCGCAGTACGAGGCCCTCGTCGGCCAGCGCCGCGTGGAACTCAAGGCCAAGCAGGAAGACCTGGCGCGCCGCGCGCCGCTGGCGGCCGACCGCCTCGTCTCCGGCGAGGACGTGGCGCACGCCCGGCGCGCCGTCGACGACGCCAAAGCCGCGCTGGAAGTGGCGCAGAAGCAGCTCGCGGCCGCGCGCGTGACGGTGGCGGGCGTGTCGCCCGCCGAGCACCCGGCCGTGCTGGCCGCGAAGGCGGACTACCTGGCCGCGTGGCTGGCCGCGCGCCGCAACGCCATCGTCGCGCCGGTGTCGGGCTATGTGGCCAAGCGCAGCGTGCAGGTCGGCAGCCGCATCGCGCCGGGCACGCCGCTGCTGGCCATCGTGCCGCTGGACCAGCTGTGGGTCGACGCCAACTTCAAGGAATCGGAACTGCGCGACATCCGCGTGGGCCAGCCGGCCACCGTCGTCGCCGACATCTACGGCGGCAAGGTGGTCTACCACGGCAAGGTCATGGGCCTGGGCGCGGGCACGGGCAGCGCGTTCTCGCTGCTGCCGGCGCAGAACGCCACCGGCAACTGGATCAAGGTCGTGCAGCGGGTGCCGGTGCGCATCTCGCTCGCCCCGAAGGAGCTGGCCGCGCATCCGCTGCGCGTGGGCTTGTCGACCACGGTCGACGTGGACATCGCCAACCAGGGCGGCAGCGCGCTCGGCACGGTCGCCGCGCCGGCGCCCGCGTATGCGACCAATGTCCTCGATCAGCCGTTGCAGCAGGCGCGGGCGGCGACCGATGCCATCGTCGCCAGGAACATGGCGAATTGATTAATCGATTCAGTCCGGCGGCCGCGCCTCGATGATCTCGACCAGGTCGCGCAACGCGGCCGGCGCCGCGTCGAGGTGAAAGCGCACCTGCCGCGGCGCGCCGTCGGCGATCGTCAGCGTGTACGTGAAATCCCACGGCTGCGGCCGCGCCTTCAACAGCGTCGCCGGCAGTTGCGCCGGGTCGAGCGCCTGCACGAGCGCGCGCACGCGCGCGCCCTCGGCGGCGGGCAGGCCGTCGACGTCGACGCTGCGCGTCTGCGCGCCCGCCGGCCCCGTGAAGCCGCCCACGCAATGCAGCGACAGGCGCATCACACGACGCCCACCTCGTGCCACGCGCCCTGCACCGCCGCGGCCTCGCTCGAGCCCACGCCGTGGCGCAGCTCGGCCGCCTTGACGGTGGCCCGGGCGGCATCGGCGAACGTCGCGTCCGGATGCAGCAGCGGCAGCGCCTGGTACCAGATCGGCGCCGCCTTGTCCCAGCTATGCCCGCCCAGCTTCATGGCGGCGAGATAGAACGCGTGGTTGGGGATGCCGGAATTCGTGTGCACGTCCCCGCCATCCACATAGCCCTGCATCGTGCCCGGCTGGTCGTCGCCCGACCACGTGAGGCTCGTGTTGCCCGGATCGGCCATCGAGCGCAATGCGTGGCCGACGGCGGGCGTCATGATGCCGGCGCCGATCAGCCAGTCGGCCTTTTTGACGGTCTGCTTGAGATGCCACTGCTTGACGACGGATCCGAACACGTCCGACACGGATTCGTTCAGCGCCCCGCTCTGGCCGTCGTAGACGAGGCCACCGCCCGGCACCGTGTACTGCGTGACGCCGTGCGTCAGCTCGTGCGCGATCACGTCGAGCGCGCGCGTGAAGCCGGTGAAGAATTTGCCGTCGCCGTCGCCATAGACCATCTGGCGGCCGTTCCAGAACGCGTTGTTGAAGGCCTTGCCGTAATGGACGCTCGAATCGATGCCCAGGCCGCGCCCGTCGATGGAATTGCGCTGCAGGACCTGCAGGTAGAAGTCGTAGGTGGTGCCGGCGCCGTCGAACGCCTCGTTGACGGCGGTGTCGGTCACGGGCGCCCCCGTCTCCGTGCGTACCAGCTTGCCGGGCAGGCGGGTGCGTTGATGGACGTCGTACACGGTCCGGTGCTTGACCCCGGGTGCCACCAGCAGGCCCGGTGCGGCGATGCCGCTGGCCGCGCGCTGGCCGCGCAGGAAGGCCGACCGTTCCAGCTGCTCCAGCAGGCGTCGTCGCTCGGCCTCGTCGGCCTGGATGGCCAGCTTGAGCAGCATGGAAGAAGGGATGATGAAACAACTGCACGCGGGCGTGTGGATGTGCATGGGGCCTCCGTTGCGGTTTGCGCTCGTCTGGTCCGGATGAGCGTAATCCACCCGGCCGCGTTGCGGCGCACAATAGCGGGGCGCGGCCCGGACGGCGCGTCAGTCCGGCTTGACCGGGGTCAGCGCCCTGCCGCTGCGGAACCAGCTGCGCACATTGTCCAGCATGAGTTGCGCCATCGCCGCGCGCGTTTCGTGCGTGGCGCTGCCCAGGTGCGGCGTCAGCATCACGTTGTCCAGGTCGAAGAAGCGCGGGTCGATGTCCGGCTCGGCGTCGAACACGTCCAGCGCCGCGCCGGCGATGCCGCCCCGCTCCAGCGCCGCGAGCAGCGCCTGCTCGTCGACGAGCGAGCCGCGCGCCACGTTCACGAGGTAGCCGGCGGGACCCAGCGCGTCCAGCACGCGCGCATCCACCAGGTGCTTCGTCTCCGCCCCGCCGGGCGCCGCGACGATCAGGATGTCGGAATCGCGCGCGAGGACGGGCAGATCGGCCTCGTAGCGCCACGCCAGTTGCTGGTCGGAGCGGCCGTGGTAGGCGAGCGCGACGCCGAACGTCTCCAGCCGGCGCGCGATCTCCTTGCCGATGCGGCCCATGCCGACGATGCCCACGTGCTTGCCCGCGAGGCTCGTCGCCAGGGGGAAGGCGCCCGCGGACCAGCGCCCCGCGCGCACGAAGCGGTCGGCCTGCGGCAGGCGGCGCAGCAGCGCCAGCAGGGAGCCGATGCACAGCTCGGCCACGGCCGCGTTCAATACGTCCGGCGTGTTGGCCACGACGATGCCGCGTTCGGCCGCGAGCAGCCGCGGAATCAGGTCGTAGCCGACGCCGCAGGTGGCGATGATCTCGAGGGCGGGCAGGCGCCGCACGACGTCTTCCGGCACCTCCTCGTTGCTGCGCGTGACGATGGCGCTGACCTCGTCCGCGAGAGCGGGCTCGCGTTCGAGGTCGGCCAGGCCGACGCAGCGGAACTCGGCGTCGATCCGGGCCTGGATCTCGGGCGCGAAGCCGCCGATCTGCAGGACCGTCTTCATGCCCCGCCGATCTCGAGTTCGAACGTCGTCACGCCATCGACGCCGCCGCGCACCTTGTCGCCCGGCTGCAGCGCGTCGACGCCGGCCGGCGTGCCCGTGAAGATCAGGTCTCCCGGCGCCAGCGCGACGAGGCGCGACAGCGCGGCGATCACGTCGGCCACGGGCCAGATCATCTCGTCCAGGTTGCCCTTCTGCCTCGCCTGGCCGTTCACTTCCAGCCAGATGCGCGCTTCACGGGGATGGCCGACGCGTTCCGCGGGCACGAGCGGGCTGCATGGCGCGGAGGCGTCGAAGCCCTTCGCCATGTCCCACGGCCGGCCGTCCTTCTTGGCGACGGCCTGCAGGTCGCGCCGCGTGAGGTCCAGGCCCACGCCATAGCCCCAGACCAGGTCCATGGCCGCATCCGCCGCGATGTCCTTGCCGCCGCCCTTCAATGCGACGACCAGTTCGACCTCGTGGTGCAGCTCGCGCGTGGCCGGCGGGTACGGCAGGACGCCGCTGGCCGGCACGACCGCGTCGGCCGGCTTGGTGAAGAAGAACGGCGGTTCGCGGTTCGGATCGGAACCCATCTCGCGCGCGTGGGCGGCGTAGTTGCGGCCGACGCAGAACACGCGGCGCAACGGGAACACCTGGTCGGACCCGGCGACGGCGAGGGCCGGGACGGCGGGAGGCGGAATGACGAAGCCGGTCATGCTGATCCTTGTAAATACGGTTGCCGCGACATCGGGGCGAATGCGGGGCAACTGTGGACGAAAGATCAAGTCTGACACAAAACGATAAGGTTTGGCACAAATGAATGTCGATCGCTTATTCCGCTGGTGACGCGATGCGCCTGACGGAACGGGGCCGCGTCCTGCTCGACTATGCGCGGCACGAGCGGCTCAAGCTGCTCAATCCCGGCAAGACTTGGCACTTTTTGGCTGTTGGCGATCGAACGTCAACCGCATCGTCGGTCAACAAATCGGAACCAAGACAGCGACATACCTGCAGAAACCCGCCCATGCCCTTCCCTCTCGATGACAAATATCTGCGCAGCGCCGAAGAGAAGCTGGGCGCGAAGCTGCCCGATGGCTATCGACGCGCAATGATGGCGGCCAACGGCGGCGAAGTGGCCGGCGATGTCGACGACTGGTGTCTGTATCCGATCATGGACAGCACCGACAAGAAGCGCCTTGCGCGCACGTGTAACGACGTCGTTGCGGAGACGAAGCGCTTGTCCGAGTGGGAGCGATTCCCGCGCCAGGCGCTCGCGATAGCGCACAATGGCGAGGGCGACCAGTTGCTCTTCCTCCGCGCTAACGACCGGTTCGAGGCAGCGGTTTATCGCTGGTCCCATGAAACCGGTGAGCTGACCAGGGTGGCGGAAGATTTTGCGCAACTCGAACGTCCATGACGGCTGCCAGAAACCCGACTACGCAGACCCGCCGCATGGATCGGCAGACCAGACAATTGCTTAAATGAATCTTAAAGCGAGCATCGACCGAAGAAAAATTACGCTCCGGCCTCGAGCTCCGCCCTGACAAAGTGATAATCTCCCGTTGATTCGTCTAACCATTACAAGAAGGATATTTATGCGCTCCCTGCGTTTTGCCTTGGTCGCCGCCAGCCTCGTCGCCAGCACGGCGTTCGCATCGACGACCGATCCCAAGCCCGGTGTCGAGTACACGATGCTATCGCCGTCGCAGCCGAGCCAGACGGCCGGCAAGAAGGTCGAGGTCATCGAGTTCTTCATGTATCACTGCCCGCACTGCCACGCGCTGGAACCGATCCTGGAGCAATGGGTGAAGAAAGAGGGAGACAACATCGTCTTCAAGCGCATCCACATGCCGTACCAGGGCCCCAACGATCCGGAAGCGCATCTGTTCCTGACGCTGCAGGCGATGGGCAAGAACGAAGCGTATCAGGCGCGGATCATGGATGCCGTGGGCGACATCGTGAGGCGCAAGCGGTCGGAGACGCTGACGGAGCAGGAGGTCCTCGACCTGGCCTCCAAGCTGCCGGGCATCGACAAGGCCAAGTTCACGGACACCTGGAACTCGTTCGGGGTCAGGACCATGCTGAACCGCGAGCAAGGTATCGTTTTCAACGACTACAAGGTCGAGACTGTGCCGACCATCATCGTCGACGGCAAGTACGTGGTCTCGCCGAGACAGGTGTACCAGACGACGCACGTCCAGAGCGAGCCGCAGTTGTTCCAGCAGACCCTGCAGGTGGTGGACGCGTTGATCGCGAAGGTGCAGAAGTCGAAATGAGCGATGCGCCGTGAAGGCGTGACTCAGTAAATCTCCTTGGCGGCCGCCCGCACGGCGCGCAGCAGCAGGTCGGCGCCGGGGGACAGCAGGTGGTCCTGCTGGCGGATGATGCCGAAGGCGTCCATCTTGCACGGGATGTCGATGGGCAGGATGCGCATCACGTTCAGCGACGCGTAGTACTGCGCCACCTCGATCGGCATCACGTGCAGCGAATCCGTCTGCTGCAGCAGCGCGGTGATCATCAGCATGGCCGTCGTGTCGACGACGTTCGCCGGCGGCTCCAGTCCGGCACGGCGGAACATCATGTCGAAGCGGTAGCGCAGGATACTGCCGTGCGGCGGGACGATCCACGGCAGCGGCGCGATGTCCTGCAGGGTCAGGCTCTTGCGCTCCAGCAGCGGATGGCCGGGGCGCACGACGGCGCACGCCGGCTCCTCGGTCAGTTCCTCGTAGATCAGGCCGGACGTATCGCCCGTGTCGAAGATCCGGCCGATCATGAAGTCCAGCGTGCCGTGCTGCAGCTTGTTCAGCAGCAGGTTACTGGTCTCCAGCTGCACGCCGATGCGCAGCAGCGGGGCCTCTTCCTTCACGCGGGCGATGGCGCGCGGCAGCAGCGCCATCGCGGGCGTCATGATGACGCCGACCTCGACCTGGCCCGTCAAACCAGCCTTGAGCGTGACGATGTCGTCGTGCGCCAGCGCCAGGCTCGTCAGGGCCATGCGCGCGTGGCGGATCATCGTCTCGCCGTAGATCGTCGGCTCCATGCCGCGCGGCAAGCGCTCGAAGAGCTTGACGTCCAGCATCTCCTCCAGATCCTTGATCTGCTTGGAGGCGGCCGGCTGCGTCATGTGCAGTTCGTCGGCCGCGCGGTGGATGTTGCGGTAGTCGTCGAGCGCGATCAAGAGCAGCAGTTGGCGCGTCTTGAGGCGGGCCTTGAGAAACCAGTTCGGGTTGGTCGTATCCATCAATACATCATATCATTATCGATATTGCTTTAACGGAAATCTTCGCGAAACAGTCATCGCTTGCAGGCGGAAGACGGGTTCGCGGCCGGGCCTTGTGCCGTCTGCGCAACGGGCAGGATCTTGCCGTCGGGGCCGTAGTGCAACTCCTCGACGGCGACGGAACGGCGGTACTCCCCACCCGTCGGCAGCTTGCCGTTGTGGTAAACGATGTAGGACTTGCCGTTGAAGTCGATGATCGCGTGGTGGATCGTGCCGAGGTTCGTGTTCTTCTCCATGATCACGCCGCCGTAGGACCACGGACCGGTGGCCGTCGGGCCCGTCATGTACGCGGTCTCTTCCGGCCACTTGCGCGAGTACGACAGGTAGTACTTGCCGTTGTGCTTGTGCAGGTAGGACGCTTCCGTGAACGCCTCCAGGCCCACCGTGTGGATCGGGCCGTCCAGCTCGATCATGTTCGACTTCAACTTGGCGTACTTCATGACCGTGTTGCCCCAGTACAGGTACGCCTGGCCGTCGTCGTCGACGAAGATCGCCGGGTCGATGTCGTCCCAGCTGATCGGGGTCTCGTGCGTCATGTCGTTCGTGATCAGGGCCGAGCCGCGCGCGTCGACGAACGGGCCCGTCGGGCTGTCCGACACCGCGACGCCGATCGCCTTGCCCGGGATCGTCTTGTGCTCGACCGTCACGTACAGGTAGTACTTGCCGTTACGCTTCGTGATGTCGCTGGCCCAGGCGTCGCGGGCAGCCCATTTGAACGTGGTGAACGGCACGCCGTTCGGGTGCTCGGTCCAGTGCTGCATGTCGCAGCTGGAAAACACGCGCCACTCGTTCATCAGGTAATCCTTGCCGCCGACGGGCGCCTCGTCGTGGCCGACGTACAGGTACACGCGGCCGTTGTCGACGAGGGCCGCGGGGTCGGCCGTGAAGATCTTGCTGGTGATGGGATTGGCGGCACCGGCGAGTGCCGTCGTCGCGGCCAGGGCCGCGCCAAGCGCGAGTTTGAGCATGTAGTCTCCGTTGTTTTTGCGATCACCGGCGTTGGCGGCGCCGGGTACGTCGTCGCGCCGGACAGCCGCGGCCCTCGCCCCCGTGTGGCCGGGGGTCGGAGCCGCGTGCGCCGCCGCCACGGTCCTGCTTATCTGCTTATCTGCTTATCTGCTTATTGCTTGGAACGTCCGCCCATCACGCGTTGCACGACGCAGAAGATGAACAGCAGCGCCCCGATGACGATCTTGGTCCACCACGAGCTGAGCGTGCCGTCGAAGGCGATCAGCGTCTGGATGGCACCCAGCACCAGCACGCCCGACAGCGCGCCGGCAATGTAGCCGTAGCCGCCCGTCAGCAAGGTGCCGCCGATGACGACGGCCGCGATGGCGTCGAGCTCCGTGCCCTGCCCGTGCAGGCCGTAACCGGACAGCATGTAGAAGGAGAACAGCACGCCGCCCATCGATGCGCAGAAGCCCGACAGCGCGTACACGAGGACTTTCGTGCGGCCCACGTTCAGGCCCATCATCGCAGCCGACTGCTCGTTGCCGCCGACGGCGTAGACTGCACGGCCGAACGCCGTGAAATGCGCGAGCCAGATGGCGACGAGCAGCACGACGACGGCGATGATGGCGCTCGGCGACAGGAAGCCGCCGAACAGCGGCACCTGCGTCTGCGACATCGCCGTGAACATCGGGTTGTCGATGGTGATCGATTCCACGCTGATCAGGTAGCACAGGCCGCGGGCCAGGAACATGCCGGCCAGCGTGACGATGAACGGCTGCAGCTTGAACAGGTGGATGATCGCGCCCATCGCGCCGCCGAAGCAGGCGCCCAGCAGCAGCACGAGCGCGATGACGGCGAGCGGCGGCCAGTGGGCGCTCTGCAGCAGCCAGGCCGAGATCATCGTCGCCAGCGCCAGCACGGAGCCGACGGACAGGTCGATGCCGCCCGAGAGGATCACGAAGCCCATGCCCACCGCGATCACGAGCAGGTACGCGTTGTCGATCAGGAGGTTGAAGATCACCTGCAGCGACAGGAAGCCCGGATACGCGGCCCCGCCGATGCCCAGCATCGCCACCAGCAGGATCACCGTGACGAGGGACGTGAACCACGGCGCGGACGAAACCGCGAATACGCCGCGGGCCTTGCTTGCGACCGCGCTCATGCGGACCTCCGCAGGATGTTCTTGAATTCGCTCGACTGCGAAATGCAGACGACGAAGACGACGATGGATTTGACGACCATGTTCACTTCGGGCGGCACGCCCAGCGAGTAGATGGTGTAGGTGAGCGTCTGGATGATCAGCGCGCCGATCATGCTGCCCACCAGGCTGAATTTGCCGCCGGCCAGCGACGTGCCGCCCAGCGTGACGGCCAGGATCGCGTCCAGTTCCAGCAGCAGGCCCGCGTTGTTCGCGTCCGCGCTCTTGATGTTCGACGTGATCAGCATGCCGGCCAGGCCCGCGCAGGCGCTGCAGAACACGTACACGAAAATGATCAGCGTCGCGGTGCGCAAGCCGGCCAGGCGCGCCGCCACCGGATTGATGCCGACGGCCTGGATGAACAGGCCGAGCGCGGTCTTCTTCACCAGCAGCATGGTCGCAATGAACACGGCGGCGACGACGAACAGCGAGAACGGCAGGCCGGCCAGGTAGCCGCTGCCCAGGAAGAAGAACGGCTCGTAGTACACGGTGACGATCTGGCCGTCCGTCAGCAGTTGCGCGAGGCCGCGCCCCGCCACCATCAGGATCAAGGTGGCGACGATGGGCTGCAGCTTGATGCCGGCGACGAGCACGCCGTTCCACAGGCCGCACAGCAGCGCGACGCCGAGCGCCGCCGCCAGCGCGACGGCCATCGGCGTGTTCGCGACGTATTCGGGCGTACCGTTGTGCATGACCATCGTGCCGCCGATGAGCATCGCGGACACGGTGCCGGCCAGCGCGACGACGGCGCCGACGGAGATGTCGATGCCGCGCGTGGCGATGACGAGCGTCATGCCGAGCGCCGCCAGCATCAGCGGCGCGGCGCGGTTGAGGATGTCGATGACGGCGCCGTACAGGTGGCCTTCCTTGACTTCCATGTGGAAGAAGCCGGGCACGAGGAACGCGTCGACGAGCAGCAGCACGACGAGCGCGCCGATGGGACGCACGAGCGGATGCTGCAGCCAGGCGCCGCGTGCGCCGGCGCCTTGCGCGGCCGGTTTGACGGTGGCGTCGGTGGTGGGCGCGCTCATGCCGTCTCCCCCGCGATCACGTGCAGCACGGTCGTCTCGTCCAGCTCACCGCGGCGGTATTCGCCGCAGGCCTTGCGGTCGCGCATGACGACCATGCGGTCCGACACGCGCAGCACTTCCGGCAGTTCGGACGAGATGAAGAGAATCGACATGCCCTTGCGGCACAAGTTACTGACGTAATCCATGATTTCCTGCTTGGCGCGCACGTCGATGCCGCGCGTCGGTTCGTCGAGGATCATCAGGCGCGGGTCGGTCGCGAGCCAGCGCGCCAGCAAGACCTTCTGCTGGTTGCCGCCGGAGAGCGTGCCGATCGGCGTCTCGATGCTGGCCGTCTTGATGCCCAGCCACTTGACGTAATCGGTCGCCAGCTGCTGCTGGCGCTTGAATGGGATGGCGCGGAAGATCCCCTGGCGCGCCTGCAGCGCGAGGATCACGTTTTCGCGCACGGACAGCGCGAGGATTGCGCCTTCGTGCTTGCGGTCTTCCGAGCAGAAGCCGATGCCTTGCGCAATGGCGTCGCGCGGGGTCGAGAAGCCGACCTGCTTGCCGTCGATGTCGATGCTGCCCGCGTCCGCCTTGTCGGCGCCGAACAGCAGGCGCGCGGTTTCCGTGCGGCCGGAGCCGAGCAGGCCGGCAAGGCCCAGCAGCTCGCCGCGGCGGATCTCCAGGTCGACCGGCGACAGCACGCCCTTGCGCGCGATGCCGCGGGCGCGCAGGAACACTTCACCGTGTTCGTGCGCGTCGTCCTGCGCGGCGGTCTCGGTCGCGTGTTCGGCGTCGGCCGGCGCGCCGATCATCTTGTTGACGAGGGCCAGGCGCGACAGGTCGGAGCAAGCATACTCGCCTTCGCGCTCGCCGTTGCGCATCACCGTGATGCGGTCGGAGATGGCATAGGTCTGGTCGAGGAAGTGGGTGACGAACAGGATCGCCATGCCCTCTTCGCGCAGGCGGCGCAGCACCGAGAACAGCATCTGCACTTCCGCCTCGTCCAGGCTGGACGTGGGTTCGTCGAGGATCAGCACGCGCGATTCCGTGTTCAGCGCACGGGCGATGGCGACCATCTGCTGGATCGCGAGCGGGTAATCGGCGAGGGGTTTGCTGACGTCGACGTGGATCTGCAGTCGTTCCAGCAGCGCCGTGGCCTGCGACCGCATCGCGCGCCAGTCGACCATGCCGAAGCGGCGCGGATAGCGACCGATGAAGATGTTTTCCGCGACCGACAGGTTCGGGCACAGATTGACTTCCTGGTAGACCGTGCTGATGCCGAGGTCCTGCGCGTCCTGCGTGGAGCGCGGGCGGATGGCCCGGCCCTCCAGCACCATGCTGCCGGCGTCCGGCTGGTACACGCCGGTGAGGACCTTGATCAGCGTGGACTTGCCCGCGCCGTTCTGGCCCATCAGCGTGTGGACCTCGCCGGGGAACAGGCGCAGGCCCGCATCGGACAGCGCCTTCACCCCGGGGAACGCTTTATGGATGCCGGTGACTTCCAGTACCGGCTGTTTCGAATCGACCATGACCGGCTCAGTACTTCCGGTTCGGGAATTCATTCGCCGCCACCTCAGCCGGGAACACGCTTTCGTTGACGACGATGCGCTTGGGGACCGGCTTGCCGGCCGCCACCTGCTGCGCCGTCTGGATCAGGGTCGGACCGAGCAGCGGATTGCACTCCACCGTCACGTTCAGCTTCCCTTGCATCATGGCCTCGAACGCGCCGCGCACGCCGTCGATCGAGATGATGATGATGTCCTTGCCCGGCTTCAGGCCCGCTTCCTCGATGGCCTGGATCGCGCCGATGGCCATGTCGTCGTTGTGCGCGAACAGCACGTTGATGTTCTTGCCTTCGGATTTCAGGAAGGCTTCCATGACTTCCTTGCCCTTGGAGCGGGTGAAGTCGCCGGTCTGCGAACGGATGATCTTCAGCTTCGGATTCGCCGCGATGGCTTCGGCGAAGCCGGTCTTGCGGTCGATCGCCGGCGCGGCGCCGGTGGTGCCCTGCAGCTCGACGATGTTCAGCGGCTTGCCGCCGATCTTCTTGTCGTAGTCGAGCAGCCAGCGTCCGGCGCGGCGGCCCTCTTCCACGAAGTCCGAACCGATGAAGCTGACGTACAGCGACGGGTCGCTGACCTTGACGGCGCGGTCGGTCAGGATCACGGGGATCTTCGCGTTCTTTGCTTCGCGCAGCACGGTTTCCCAACCGGTTTCCACGACGGGCGAGAATGCGATCACGTCGACGTGCTGGGCGATGAAGGAGCGGATCGCCTTGACCTGGTTCTGCTGCTGTTGCTGGGCGTCGGCGAATTTCAGGATGACGCCGGCCTTCCTGGCGGCGTCCTTGATCGAGGCGGTATTCGCGGTGCGCCACTCGCTTTCGGCGCCGACCTGCGAGAAGCCGATCGTGAGGGGTTTGGCGGCAAAGGCCGGAATGGCGGTTGCGCACGCGACGGCGGCGGCAACGCCCAGGAGGGTTCTGCGGGTGATGGTCATCACTTGGTCTCCAGAATTGTTGTGCACGGATACTATGCCAGAAACGAGATGCACATCCAATCATTTTTTTGACCAAAACGATACTCGTTTTGATATCAACATCACCCTTGCCCACTTGGCCCGACGTGGATTCTCCACGCTATAATTCGATCCTATCATTCAGCGCAAATTCAACGCGAATTCAACGCCATAAGGAGAGCCTCATGAACCAGCCGGATATTGCCCTCTCGTCGGCCGCCTGACCGCGCTCCCCCGTCGATCACTCAATCGTCGTGACCGGGCGCGCCAGCCGCGCCGATCTTCCCTGACCGAATCCGTCACCGCCGCGCGTCACGCGGCGGCGTACCCGCGCGCCCGTGCGCACTTCACGACAGGAACACAACGATCATGATCGACTTCGATTTCGCGGCGCTGCGCCGCATCGGACTCAATAACCCCATCGCCGCACGCCTGGCCATGCACGACCGCGGCCATCCCGCGCGCGTGGCGAGCGTGCACCGCAGCGCGCTCGTCCTGCACGACGGCCTGCGCGACTTCCCTGCCCGGCTCCATCCCGCCCTCGACGCGGCGCCCGCCGTCGGCGACTGGGTCCTCTTCGACCACAACGAGCAAGACGAAGCCTGGGTCCACACGCTCGTCGACCCGCTGAATGAACTGGTACGGCGCGACGCCCACGGCACGCGCCAGCGGCTCGCCACGAACATCGACACGGCCTTGCTCGTGATGGGTCTCGACGGCGATTTCAACCTGCGCCGGCTGGAGCGCTACCTGATGGTGGCGCGGTCGTGCGAGGTGTCGCCCGTGATCGCCCTGACGAAGGGCGATCTCGTGCCGGACGCGGACCGGAAGGCCGCGCAGGTCGGCGCCCGCCTGCCGGCGGAGATCCCCGTGTTGCGCGTGCATCCGCTGGAGCAGGCGGCCGCCGACGCGCTGGCGCCGTGGACCGGCGCGGGCCAGACGCTCGTCCTGCTCGGCACCTCTGGCGTCGGCAAGTCGACGTTCACGAACACGCTGGCGAACGCGCACCAGGCGACCGGCGGCGTGCGCAAGGGCGACGACCGCGGGCGCCACACGACGACGTCGCGTTCGCTGCACCTGTGCGCCGGCGGCGCGTGCGTGATCGACACGCCGGGACTGCGCAGTTGGCAGCCCGACGCCGACGAGGACGATGTCAACGCGGCCTTCGCCGACATCGCGACGCTCGCCGCGCACTGCCGCTTCCACGACTGCACCCACATGGAGGAGCCGGGATGCGCGCTACGCGGCGTCGTGGACGCGGACCGCCTGTGCAACTACCGCAAGCTGTTGCGCGAAGCGCGGCATGCGGCGGCCACGCCGCTGGACCGCATTGCGGAGAGGTCGAAGTGGAAGGTGCTGAACCGGATGGCCAGGGCGCGCGCCCAGGCCAAACGCTGAGCGGTTCAGCGCAGCAGCCGCAGCCCGTACAAGCCGCCCGCCATCGAACCGTCCCTGGCGACGAATTTCACCTCCAGCTTGCCGTTCGCGCCCTGCACGAGCGCGGACGGCAGCGCGAAGTCGCGGGTATAGAAATCCTGCGCTTCTCCGGCCGCCAGTTCGACTTCCGCAACACGCTGGCCGTTCACGACGATGTCGAACTTGCGGCCCGCGTCCCCGCGCGCGAACGTCAGGCGCAGGGCCTTCGCTTCGCGTTTCGGATCGCTGAGCTGGTAGCTGAACCACTTGCTCGCGTGGCGCCAATGGCGGCCGCTGTTGATGCCGGCGTCGGCGCCCTCGCCCTTGAAGCCGTGGTCGACTTCCGGCTGCTGCTCGCCCGGCGCCACCTGGTCGATGGTCTGGGCGTCCAGCACCAGCCGCTCGGCTTCCTTGGCGGCTTCTTCCTGCTTCAGGTGCGCGTACTCGGCCGGCGTGCTTTGCGGCCAGTAGATCATGTAGCGCGAATCGTGCAGGCGGAAGAACGGAATGAACTCGGTCAGCGATCCCGCCCCGCCCTGCACGACGCCGGGCGCCGTGAACGTCAGCGGCTTGCCCTTCACCGGCTTGAAGCGCTTCGTGAAATCGCGGCTGTCCGCCACGAAGGTGGGCGCCGCCTCCAGCGGGCACACCTGGCCGGACGGCACGTGGCCCATGCGCGTATCGTCCGCGAAGAAGTTCAGGTGCTCCGTCGGGAACGGATTCGTCTTCGCGGCCAGCACGATGGGGCCGTACAGCACGGCGTAGTAATTCGACTTGTCCGGCATCTGCTCCAGGTGCATCGCCATCGGCAGGCTCACGTCGACGCGATCGCCCTTCCGCCACGTGCGATCGAGGCCGACGTAGCTGCCGGGTTGCGCATCCACCTTGACCGGTTTGCCGTTCACCTTGACGGCCAGCTTGCCCGGCGCGACCCAGGCCGGGTAGCGGATCTTCATCGTGAACTTGGCATCGCCGTCGACGGTGATGTGCGTGTTGGCCTGGTCCGGGAAGTCGTTCGCCTGCGTGATCTTGACGTTCTTCTCGCGCCAGTCGAGCGTGGACGGGATGAACAGGTTCACGAACAGTGCCGCATCGCCGCCCTTCGCCTCATGCGCGTAAATGAATTCGCCGTACTTCGCGTGGCTCTCGATGCCGGAGCCGACGCAGCACCACATCGCCTTGTCCACCTGCGAATACACGCGGTAGTGGTTCGGGCGCATCGGCGTGAAGTAGACGAAACCGCCCGTGCCGGGATGCTCCGACGCGAGGATGTGGTTGTACAGCGCGCGCTCGTAATAGTCCGCGTAAGACGCCCGCCTTGCTCCGTCCTTCGAGGTCTCGAACAACATCTCGGTCAGCTTGAGCATGTTGTAGGTGTTGCAGGTCTCCGGTCCCTCGACCTCGTCGATCATCGGGCTGAAGTCGTTGGCGTCGTTGAAGTGCTCCCTCACGCTGTTGCCGCCGATGGCCACCGTGCGGTGGTCGACGACGGTCTGCCAGAAGAACGCGGCGGCATCCGCCATGTCCTTGCGGCCCGTGAGTTCGCCGATGCGCTTGAAGCCGATCACTTTCGGGATCTGCGTGTTGGCGTGCAGGCCCGTGAGCTTGTCTTCGTGCTTTTCCAGCGGCTGCAACAGGGCCTGGTGCGAGAACCGCAGCGCCAGATCCATATACTTGCTGTCGCCCGTCATCTGGGCGACGTCGGCCAGCACCTCGTTCATGCCGCCCTGCTCGGCCTTCAGCATCTGCTGCATCTGCTCGTCCGTCAGGTGGCTCGTCAACCGCAGCGCCCAGTCGGACAGAGCGATCAACATCGCCCTGGCATCCTCGTTGCCGGCGTAGCGGTAGGCGTCGCGCAGGCCCGCGAAGATCTTGTGCAGGTTGTACCACGGGACCCATTTGCCGTTGACGGAAAAATTATCGGCGTGGAGCTTGCCGGCGGCGACGTCGCGCCACGCGGCGCGTCCGCCCGGGATGCCGCCCAGGTAGCCATCGCCGTTGGCGGTCTGCGCGCGCTTGAGCTCCGCGACGAAGTAGTCGAGGCGCCGCTTGACCTCCGCATCGCCGGTCGACGCGTACATCAAGGCCAGCGCGGACAGGTAGTGGCCGCCCATATGGCCGTCCAGGCCGGACGATTCCCAGTTGCCGTAGCTGGGCTGCTTGGGCGTGAGGCCCGCCTCGCGCAGGTAGGGCGCCAGCAGGCGGTCCGGCTCCAGCGCCATCAGGTAGTTCAGGTCCGTCGCCTGGGCGTCCAGGAACGGGCTCGCGCCCAGGCGCACGTCCCGCAGCGGGAACAGGTCGGCGGCTTGCGCCGAGGCGGCGCCCAGGGCCAGCAGCAGCGCGGCGATGCGGCTCAGCTTCATTTGACTTCCTCGCTCACGTATCGGTTGAGGTCTTTCGGATCGACGGTCGGCCAGCCGTCCTTGTCCCAGTGGATGTCCAGCACCTTCAGCTTCTGCTTGTAATGGTCGGCCGTCTCGTAGGCGTGCAGCACGAAGACGTCGCGGCCGTCGAACGTGTAGGCGCTGTTGTGGCCCAGCGCCTTCCAGTCCTTGTCGCCCTGGATCACGAGCGAGCCGCCGCCCTGCGCCATGTCCCTGCCCGCGCGGTCGAGATAGGGCCCCTTGACGTCATGGGCGCGGCCGACGACGACGTGATAGGTGCTCTCCGGCCCGCGGCAGCACAGGCCCCACGAGACGAACAGGTAATAGTACCCGTTCTTCTTGAAGATGAACGGCCCTTCGATCTCGGCCGGCCCGGCCTGCTCGTCCGGCGTGAACGCGGGACGCTCGCGCCGCGCGATGGTGTGCCATTCCTGCGGCTCGGCGAGCTTCGTCCAGCCGGCGTCCAGCTTGACGAGCTTGATGCCGCCCCAGAACGAGCCGAACGTCATCCAGCCTTGGCCCTTGTCGTCCTCGACGACGTTGGGGTCGATGGCGTTCCACATGTCGCGGCCCGGCACCGACTGCACCACCATGCCCTGGTCTTCCCAGCGGTAGTTCGGCGCGCGCGGATCCAGCGTGGCATTGGTCGTCACGCCGATGCCCGACGTGTTCTTGCCGAACCCGGACACCGAGTAGTACAACAGCCAGCGGCCGTCGTGCCGGTGGATGTCCGGCGCCCAGATATGGTCGTTGAACGTCGGCGCCGCGCGCTTCGCCCACGCCGGTGCGCCGGCGAACACGCGGCCTTCCGGCTTCCAGTGCAGCATGTCGGACGACGAGTAGAACGTGATCCCGGGGCCGGTGCTGAACACATAATACGTGCCGCCTTCCTTGGCCATCACGGGGTCGTGCACGCCGACCTGCGACGCGTGGGCCGTCAGCGCCGCGGCCAGCACCGCGGCGAGCGCCAGCGCGCCGGCCCCGAGTCTCGTCTTACGCATGGTTCGTCCTTTCGATTACGTGCCGGTGCGGATGCCCCACAACGACACGCCGGTCTTCGACTGCGCCGTGAAGGTCACGACGAAGGCGTTCGCGTTCGGGTTCCACTGGCGCGACAGCACGCCGCTGTAGGTGACGCCGCCGATCACGATGGCGACGTTGTTGTTGCCGTTGTGCGTCCAGGTGCCGCTCACCGCGCCCGTCACCGTGCCGGCGCTCTCCAGCCGGATGGCCTGCGACTGCTTGACCGTGGCCGAGATATCCTTGCCGTGGTCGACCATCTTGTACGCACCGGCCGCGTCCGCGCTCGTGACGGTCGCGGACAGCGTCGTCGCGCTCGTCGCCAGCGGCACGTAACGCAGCGGCGCCGCCACCGGCCAGCCGTCCTCGTTGATGAACATCTCGTGCACGCGCACTTCGTGGTATTCGCCCTGGCCCGGGAAGCGGGTGTGGAAGATCAGGAAGTACTGGTTCGTCGCCGCCTCGTAGCGCGCCGAGTTGTGGCCCGGCGAGACATAGCCGATGGGCGTGCCCGACTCCCCGTTCGCCACCGCGAACTGGTAGTTGCCGAACAGTTTCTGGCCGTACGGCGCGATGCTGGCGTCGTCGAACAGGGGCTTGGTCGGATCGGCCTTCACGTCGGCCATGTCCTTGCCGGTGGCGTCCAGGTACGGGCCGTCCGGGTTCGTGGAACGCGCCACGCGCATGTTGTAGCCGCCGTCGGCAGCCAGTCCGCCGAACGACGTGAACAGGTAGTAGTACTTCGTCTGCGGGCTGTACATCACGTACGCGCCTTCGATGCGCGCGTGGTTGCCGCCCATGAGGTGCTTGCCGTAGCCCTGGCCGGCGACCGGCAGGCCGGTGGCCGGGTCCATCGCCATGATGAAGATGCCGCCCGAGTACGAGCCGTAGATCATCCAGAGCTTGCCGTTCGCGTCGCGGAACGTGTTCGGATCGACGACGTTCGGATGCTTGAGCGCGTCGTACACGGTACCGTCCGGGCTGACCTCGCCCCACATGCCGGACTTGAGGAACACCTGCTTGTTGACGTACGGGCCCTCGATCTTGTCGGCGACGGCCACGCCCAGCGCGGAGCGCGGCGAATCGCCCTTGCACGCGTCGTAGTACATGTAGAACTTGCCGTCGTCGAGCTGGATGACGTCCGGCGCCCACAGGTCCGTGACCTGGGCCCACGCGAACGTGTCGGCCAGCGCCGTCGTCACCTTCGTGAACAACGGATTGGCGTCGTTGACGCCGTCGGCGATCCTCGTCCAGTTCATCAGGTCCGTGGTCTTGGCGGCCGCCAGGTGCGAGCCGAACGCGTACCAGGTGTCGCCGACCTTGATGACGGCCGGGTCGTGCACGGACACGTTGGCGAAACTGATCGCGGCCTGCGTCGATGTATCGGTCGTCGGCGCCGGCGTCGGCGCGGGGGTCGACGGCGTGGTCGCGATCGGCGTGCTCACCGCCGCGGCACCGCCGCCACCGCCCCCGCCGCAACCGGCGAGGAGCAGCGCGGCGGCCACGGCGGCAGCCAGCGCACGCGGAGTCAATGCGTGCGCCATGGCTCAGCCCTCCACGGCCAGGACCAGCACCGACTTGGCCGGCACCTTGATCGTCAGCTTGCCGCCGCTGGCGTTGGCGCTGAACGGCACCGGCTTGACGGCGTCCTTGTGCTCGAACGTGTTGTGGGCGTCCATCGCATTCGCGGTCAGCAGCTGGCCGCGCACGGCGCCGACGTTCTGGCCGGCGACGTTCAGGACGACGTCGGTGGCCTCAATCGGGTTCGTGTTGACGAGGGCGACATAGGTCTTGCCGTCCTTGGCCTTCGCGGCCGACGCGCTGATGCCCGGCACGCCCTGGCCGTTCTCGCCGTAGGTCGTGTTGTTGGACAGCGTGACCGGCAACGACGTCGCGCCTTGGAACGGCACGTACATCTTGTACGCGTAGTAGGTCGGCGTCAGCAACATCTTGTCGTTGTCGGTGATGATCATGGCCTGCAGCACGTTGACCATCTGCGCGATGTTCGTCATGCGCACGCGGTCGGCGTGGGCGTGGAACATGTTGAAGTTGAGCGCGGCGACGATGGCGTCGCGGATCGTATTGCGCTGGAACAGGAAGCCCGGGTTCGTGCCCTTCTCGACGTCGTACCAGGTGCCCCACTCGTCCACGTCGAAGCCGATCTTCTTCTCCGGGTCGTTCTTGTCGAGGATCGCGACGTTCTTGCGGATGAAGTCTTCCATGCGCAGGGTCTGGTGCATGGTCGAGAACCATTCCGATTCCGGGAAGCCGGTGGCGGCGCCCTTGTGCTGCCAGTTACCCGTCGGCAGCGTGTAGTAGTGGAAGCTGATGCCGTCCGTGCGGCCCTTCAGGTCGCGCGAGAGGACGTCGGTCCAGCTGGTGTCGTCGGCCGTGCCGCCGCTGGCGATCATCTTCGGACGCAGATGCTGCGGCGCCTTCAGGAACGTATTCCACTGGCGGTACAGGTCGGCGTAGTACTCCGGACGCATATTGCCGCCGCAGCCCCACGACTCGTTGCCGATGGCGAAATAGGCGACCTTGAACGGCGCCGGGTGGCCGTTCTTCGCGCGCAGCTGGGCCAGCGACGACTTGCCTTCCGACGTCATGTATTCGATCCACTCGGACGCTTCTTGCGGCGTGCCGGTGCCCAGGTTGCCGTTGACGTAGGCGTCGGCGCCCAGCTGCTCGACGAGGTCGAAGAATTCATGCGTGCCCACGGCATTCGTTTCCGGCACGCCGCCCCAGTTCGTGTTGACCTTCACCGGACGCTTGTCGCGCGGGCCGATGCCTTCGCGCCAGTGGTATTCGTCGGCGAAGCAGCCGCCCGGCCAGCGCACCAGCGGCACGTGCATGGCCTTCAGGGCGCCGACGACGTCGTTGCGCCAGCCGCGCGTATTCGGGATCTTCGAATCCGGGCCGACCCACAGGCCGCCGTAGATGCCGGTGCCGAGGTGTTCGGCGAACTGGCCGTAGACGTCCTTGTCGATCACGGCGCCCGGCTTGTTCGCGTCGACCGTGACGTTGACCTGGGCGAACGCGGCGCCGGCGCAGAACGCGGCGGCGATGCCGAGGGCGAGGATGGTGGGTTGGAATGGTTTCATGGGGTCTCCGTTGTTATAGTCGATGAACGTTTTCAGGGATGAACGGCAGATGCCGCGAGCGCGGCGGGGATCCTGCAGAGCGTCGTCCCCACGCATGCGGGAACGACGCTTTGGGGCTAACGGGAAAAACGCGGCGGGCGCGTCACACCCAGCCTGCGTCGACGATGAATTCCTGGCCGGTGCACATCTTGCTGTCGTCGGCGGACAGGAACAGCACCATCGCGGCGATATCCTCCGGCATCAGCTTGCCCGGCAGGCACTGCGAGCGCGCGATCTCGGCTTCGCCCGACTCGTCCAGCCACAGGTCGATCTGGCGCTGGGTCATCACCCAGCCCGGCGTGACCGTGTTGACGCGGATGTTGAATTGACCGAGGTCGCGCGCCAGGCAGCGCGTCAGGCCGATCACGGACGCCTTGGTCGTCGCGTAGATCGGGTAGTTCGGGTTCTTGGCGTGCCACGACATCGAACTGAAGTTGATGACGGAACCGCCGCCGCGCCGCTTCATGCCCTCCAGCGCGGCCTGCACGGTGAAGAACATCGGACGCTGGTTGATGGCGATGCGCTCGTCCCAGTACTCGACCGAGATTTCGCCGATCTGGTGGCGCTGGTCGTTGGCGGCGTTGTTGACGACGACGTCGAAATCGCCCAGCTTGGCGGCCATCTCGGCCATCACGGCCTGCAGGCTCGGGATGTCCGTGATGTCGCAGTAGCGGTACATCGGTGCCGTGTGGCCCGCCTTCTCCAGGCGCGCGACCAGCGCCTCGCTGGCGTCGCGCATGATGTCGACAAACCCCACCAGCGCGCCCTGCTCCACCAGCGCGGCCACGATCGCTTCGCCGATCCCGCTGCCGCCGCCCGTCACGAATACCCGTTTGCCTTCCAGGCTCCCGTACTTGGCTAAAGTACTCATTGTCGTCTCCATCCGAATAATTATTGTCGGCGGTGCCGCGCGGGCACCGCCGTTGCTACATTAAAGCTTATTCCTTGCCCAGCGCGCCGTCGCGGCGGCGCCAGATCCCGCGCGGGTTCTCGTCGCGCAGCACCGCCGGCAGCAATGCCTGCGGCAGGTTCTGGTACGCCACGGGGCGCAGGAAGCGGAAGATCGCGCCCGTGCCCACCGAGGTGCTGCGGCCGTCGGCCGTGGCCGGGAACGGACCGCCGTGCACCATCGCGTGCGCCACTTCGACGCCGGTGCCGAAGCCGTTGGCCAGGATGCGGCCGACCTTGCGCTCCAAGGTCGGCAGCAGCACCTGCGCCGCCGCGATATCGCCTTCCTCGAGGTGGATCGCGGCCGTCAGCTGGCCCTCCAGGTGCTCGATGACGGCGCGCATCTGCTCGACGTCCTTGCACACGACCAGCAGCGAGGCCGGGCCGAACACTTCCTCGTGCAGCTCCTTGCGGGCCAGGAATTCGTCGCCTTCCACGCGGAACAGCGCGGCGTGGCCTTGGTTATCGTCGTGCTCGAGGCGCAGCAGCGTGGTCACCGCCTCGTTGCCGGCCAGCGCGGCGACGCCGCGGCGGAAGCTCGATGCGATGCCGGCCGACAGCATCGTGGCCGGCTGGGTGTCGTTCAGCGCGCTCGTCGCCGCCGCGCAGAACGTCGACAGGCCCGGGCCGTCGATCGCCAGCACGAGGCCGGGGTTGGTGCAGAACTGGCCGACGCCCAGGGTGAGCGACGCGGCGAATTCGCGGCCGATGCGCTCGCCGTGCTGTTCCAGCGCCTGCGGCAGCAGGAACACCGGGTTGATGCTGCTCATCTCGGCGTAGACCGGGATCGGCTGCTGGCGGCCCGCAGCGACGGCCATCAGCGCCGTGCCGCCGGAACGCGAGCCGGTGAAGCCGACGGCCTGGATCGCGGGATGCGCGACCAGCGCCTGGCCGATGCCGTTGCCCGTGCCGGTCAGCAGCGCGAACGTGCCGGCCGGCAGGCCGCACAGTTCGACGGCTTTCACGACGGCGCGCGCCACCAGTTCCGACGTGCCCGGGTGGGCCGAGTGGGCCTTCAGCACGACCGGGCAGCCGGCCGCGAAGGCGGACGCCGTGTCGCCGCCGGCGACCGAGAATGCGAGCGGGAAGTTCGATGCCGCGAACACGGCGACGGGGCCGACGCCGATCAGGCGGCTGCGCAGGTCCGGACGCGGCGGCGTGCGCTGCGGCAGCGCCGGGTCGATGCGCGGGTCCTGCCACGAACCTTCGCGCAGCAGGCTGCCGAACAGTTTCAGCTGGTTGCAGGTGCGACCGCGCTCGCCCTCGATGCGGCCGCGCGGCAGGCCGGTCTCCGCCATCGCGCGCTCGACGAGCGCATCGCCCAGGGCCATGATCTGCTCGGCGACGGTGTCCAGGAACGCGGCACGTTCTTCGTCGGTCGTGTTGCGGAAGACATCGAACGCCTGGCCGGCCAGGCTGCAGGCCTGGTCGATCTGGGCGATGTCGACCATGTGGAAAGCGGGTTCCAGGTGCTCGCGCGCGGTCGGGTTCCACGCCTTGAACGAGCCGCCGTTGCCGCGCTGGGCGGCGCCGCCGATGAGGGCTTCGCCGGTGATCTGTGCCAGGGTGATGTCGGTCATAAGGTCTTTACTTTCGCAAATTGAGTCGGGTGGACGGCCAGCTTGTTGCGCAGCGCCGGGCCGAATTGGGGCGATTCGATCTCGAACGTTTCGCCCGCCTTGACCTGCACGCTGTCGGCAAAGCTCAGGGTGGCGGTGCCGAAGAAGTGGATGTGCACGTCGCCCGGGCGGTTGAACAGGCCATACTTGAAGTGGTGATATTCCAGGTTGCCGATCGTGTGCGACATATTCTGTTCGCCCGACACGAAGGCCTTTTCCCAGCGCACGGAGCCGTCCGCCGCGCGGATGCGCGACACGCCCTGCACGTGGGCCGGCAGTTCGCCGACGAGCAGCGCCGGACCGACGCCGCAGTTACGCAGCTTGGAGTGCGCGAGGTACAGGTAGTTCTGGCGTTCCGTCACGTGGTCGGAAAACTCGTTGCCGAGCGCGAAACCGACGCGGTACGGCTGGCCATCCGCGCCGATCACGTACAGGCCGGCGATCTCCGGCTCTTCGCCGCCGTCCAGCGAGAAGTCCGGCATTTCCATCTCCTGGCCGCCGGCGCGCACGATCGAGCCGTCGCCTTTATAAAACCATTCCGGCTGCACGCCGGCCTTGCCGGCTTCCGGCTTGCCGCCTTCGACGCCCATGCGGAACATCTTCATGGAGTCGGACAGCGTCTCGACGTCGCCGCCGATCTTCTTGTGCATGGCGTCGCGCGTGTCGGCGCTGCCCAGGTGCGTCAGGCCGGTGCCGGTGACGTAGCAGTGGGCGGCGTCCGGGTGATCGATCGGGGCCAGCAGGCGGCCCGCTTGCGCGATCGCTTCGTAGGATTCCTTGTCGCCGGTCGCGGCGGCGTCGGCCAGCGCGGCCAGGCCCTTGCCTTGCGCGATGGCGGCGTTGGCCAGTTCCAGCGTGGTGGCGTAGCCGGTGATGGCGGTGACGGTGTCGCCGTTCAGGATGCCGACGCGGCGGTCGCCGGCGGCGGATTGGTATTGGATGAGCAGCATGGTCAAATGTCTCCGGTGCGCAGTGCGCGATGAATATGGCAATGGTGGGCACGTTTCATTTGAGGCCCCCGGCCTCAAATGCCCACCCTACGTAGGGTGGGCGGCCCCCGCCCACCATTACGCGTGCCGGATCAATGGGAATGCTTGGGCACGGCCGAGCCGCGGCAGCCGACGAGGAAGTCGAAATCGCAACCCTCGTCCGCCTGCAGCACGTGGTCCAGGTACAGGCCCGCGTAACCGGTGCGCGGCGGCTCCTTCTGGTTTTCGGCGCGGTCGGCCAGACGGGCCTGGATTTCCTCTTCCGGCACGTCCAGGTGCAGGCGGCCGTTCTTGCAATCGAGTTCGATGAAGTCGCCGTCCTTGACGATGCCCAGCGGGCCGCCGGCCCGCGCTTCCGGCGCCACGTGCAGCACGACGGTGCCGTAGGCGGTGCCGCTCATGCGCGCGTCCGAGATGCGCACCATGTCGGTAATGCCCTTGGCCAGCAGCTTCGGCGGCAGGCCCATATTGCCCACTTCGGCCATGCCCGGGTAGCCCATCGGACCGCAGTTCTTCATCACGAGGACCGAGTTCTCGTCGACGTCCAGCTCCGGGTCGGCGATGCGAGCCTTGTAGTGGTCGAAGTCCTCGAACACGACGGCGCGGCCGCGGTGCGTCATCAAGTGCGGCGACGCAGCCGACGGCTTCAGCACGGCGCCGCGCGGCGCCAGGTTGCCGCGCAGGATGCAGATGCCGCCGTCGTCGATCAGCGGGTTGTCGATCTTGCGGATCACCTCGTCGTTGTAGATCGGCGCATCCTGGTTGTTTTCCCACAGCGTCTTGCCGTTGACGGTCAGCGCATCCTTGTGCGGCAGCAGGTTGTTTTCGCCCAGGCGGCGGATCACGCCCGGCAGGCCGCCGGCGTAATAAAACTCTTCCATCAGGAAGCGGCCGGACGGCTGCAGGTCGACGATGGTCGGGGTGCCCTTGCCGATCTTGGTCCAGTCTTCCAGTTCCAGAGGCACGCCCACGCGGCCGGCGATCGCCTTCAGGTGGATCACGGCGTTGGTCGAACCACCGATGGCGGCGTTCACGCGGATCGCGTTCTCGAAGTTTTCGCGGGTCAGGATCTTCGACAGCTTCAGGTCTTCGTTGACCATCTCGACGATGCGCATGCCGGACATGTGCGCCAGCACGTAGCGGCGCGCGTCGACGGCGGGGATCGCGGCATTGTGCGGCAGCGAGGTGCCCAGCGATTCGGCCATGCAGGCCATCGTCGACGCGGTGCCCATCGTGTTGCAGGTGCCGGCGGAACGCGCGTGGCCCGCTTCGGCGGCGAGGAAGTCGTGCATCGAGATCTGGCCGCCCTTGGCTTGCTCGTGCAATTTCCAGACGGCGGTGCCGGAACCGATGTCCTGGCCGTTCAGCTTACCGTTCAGCATCGGGCCGCCGGTGACGACGATGGTCGGCAGGTCGACGCTGGCCGCGCCCATCAGCAGGGCCGGCGTGGTCTTGTCGCAGCCGACCAGCAGGACGACGCCGTCCATGGGGTTGCCGCGGATGGATTCTTCGACGTCCATGCTGGCCAGGTTGCGGGTCAACATGGCGGTCGGACGCAGGTTCGATTCGCCGTTCGAGAACACCGGGAATTCGACCGGGAAGCCGCCCGCCTCCAGGATGCCGCGCTTGACGTGCTCGGCCAGCTTGCGGAAGTGCGCGTTGCAGGGCGTGAGTTCGGACCAGGTGTTGCAGATGCCGATGATCGGCTTGCCCTGGAATTCATGATCGGGGATACCCTGGTTCTTCATCCAGCTCCGGTACATGAAGCCGTTCTTGTCCTGGGTGCCGAACCACGCTGCGGAACGCAGGGTGGGCTTCTTCTTTGTCTCGGACATGTTCCTTCCTCCGTCGTCGTTTTTGTATTTCTGAGTGCCTTGGTGATGCCAAGCTCAGCGATGGAGAAAGTCTAAAGGCCGATAAGATAACTTTCCAATCAATTTTTAGCAGGGATCGATATCGTTATCGGCATCAATGTTAACGCAATCAGCGCTGTCCGGCGAAATACACCTCTGGTAAACCCCGAATCGGCAGGGCTTGCGCAAAGACGCCACCGGATTTCGGGGCGTCCGCCAGCTGGCCGGCGCGCAGCCCGACTGTTGCGGAAGTGACATACAACACGTCGAGGTCCGCCCCGCCGAACGCGGGACAGGTCGGTTGCGGCGCGGGCAACGACAATACGCGGTCGACGCTGCCGTCGGGCGCGAAGCGCACGACCTGGCCGGCGCCCCAGCGCGTGCTCCACAGATAGCCGTCGGCGTCGATCGTGGAGCCGTCCGGATCGCCGGGGGCGACGTCGGCCGCCACGAACTGTCGCAGATTGGCCACGGCGCCCGTGTCCGGATCGTAATCGCAGCAGCGGATCTCGCGCGTGCCCGAGTCCGCGTAATACATGGTGCGGCCGTCCGGGCTGAAGCAGATGCTGTTGGCGATGGCGACGCCGCCCAGCGGCAGGCGTTCCAGCGACAAATCGTGGTTCAGGCGGTAAAAGCTGCCGATCGGCTCTTTCGGGTTCTCGGCCTGGTTGAACACGCCGAACACGAAACGGCCCTGGCGGTCCGTACGGCCGTCGTTCAGGCGGGTGGTGGGCAGGTCGGCTTCGACGTCGCAGATGCGTTCGACCTCGCCGCTCGCCAGGTCGAAGAACGCCAGGCCGGACGCCAATCCCAGCAGCAGGCGGCCTTCGGCGCCCGTCAGCGCCAGCGAACAGAGCCGTTCCGGCAGCGGCCAGCGCCGCAACGCGCCCGTCGCGGGCGCATGCGACCACAGCTCGCTGCGTTCGATGTCGGTCCAGAACAGGCACCCGGCCCTGTCGTCCCAGATGATCCCCTCGCCCAGCACGTGCCGGCCATCCACCGCCAGTTCCATCGTCATCGCAAGCCTCTTTGCTCTTTTTGCTTATTGCGCGACCGAGAAGCGGAAGCGCGATTCCGTTTCGTACACCTCGCCCGGACGCAGGATCGTGTTCGGGTACGACGGCTGGTTGGGCGAATCCGGGTAGTGTTCCGGTTCGATGCAGAAGCCGCTGCGGAAGATCCACGGGTGACCCTTGCCCTCCAGCGAACCGTCCAGGAAATTACCGCTGTAGAACTGCACGCCCGGTTCCTGCGTGAACAATTCCAGCACGCGGCCCGACACCGGCTCCAGCACGTGCACGGCGCGCTTGAGGGCGCGGTCGCCGGGGCGCTTGTTCAGCACCCAGCAATGGTCGTAGCCGGTGCCGTGGCGCAGTTGCTTGTCCGGTTGGCCGATGCGCTCGCCGATCGCGCGCGGCTTGCGGAAATCGAACGGCGTGCCGGTCACGGGCGCCAGTTCGCCGAACGGGATCGATTCCGCGTCGATGGGCACGAATTTGTCGGCGTCGATCGTGATCTCGTGGGCAAGGATGTCGCCCTGTCCCGCGCCGGCCAGGTTGAAATAGCTGTGCTGCGTGAGGTTGACGGGCGTCGGCTGGTCGGTGACGGCGTGGAAACGCACGACGATCTCGTTGTCGTCCGTCACGCGGTACGTGACCGTGGCCACCAGGTTGCCCGGGTAGCCCTGCTCGCCGTCCGGGCTGTCATAGCGCAGGACGAGGCTATCGCCTTCGACGACGCCCGTCCACAGCACCTTGTCGTAGCCCGGATTGCCGCCGTGCAGGTGGTTGTTGCCGTCGTTCGTCGTCAGCTGATAATCCTTGCCGTCCAGCGTGAAGCGGCCCTTGGCGATGCGGTTGCCGTAGCGGCCGATCAGGGCGCCGAAATACGGGCTGTCCTTGACATAGGGTGCGAGCGTCTCGAAGCCGAGCGCCACGTCGGCAAAGACGCCGTCGCGGTCCGGGACGTGGATCTCGGTGATGATCCCGCCGAAATCCAGGACCCTCACGACCATGCCGCGATTGTTTTGGAGCGTGTACTGGGTGACTTGCCTGCCGTCGGGCAAGGTCCCGAACGGCGCCTGGGTGATTCCGTTTTGCACGTTGTTATGTCCTCAGAGGGTGGAAGGCCGCCCGAATACCGGCATGCCGTTGTCGTCCCAACGCAGCGGTTTGACGAAGGTATGGCGGTCCGGGTTCCACAGCGGATCGCCGACGATTTCCGTATAGGTGCGCGCGTGGTACACGAGCATGACGGTATCGCCATCTTCGGCATACGTAAAGCTGTTATGGCCGGGTCCGTAGATGCCGTGATCGTAGCATGTGCGGAACACCGGCTCGCGCGACTTTGTCCACGACGCCGGATCGAGCAGGTCCGCATTCTCGTCCGCCCACAGCAGGCCCATCGCGTAGTTCTCGTCGGTGGCGCTGGCGGAATACGAGATGAAGATCTTGCCGTTGCGGCGCAGGACAGACGGTCCTTCGTTGACCCAGAAGCCGCGGATTTCCCAGTCGTATTCGGGCTTGGACAGCAGCACGGGCTTGCCTTCGATCTGCCACGGCGTCTTCATTTTCGCGATGTACAGGTTCGAATTGCCTTCGATCTCGTTGTCCTTCTGCGCCCACAGGTAGTACAGCTGGCCGTCGTGGTTGAACGTGGTCGCGTCCAGGCAGAACGTGTCGATGCCGGTGTCGACCTGGCCCATGAATTCCCACGTGCCTTCGAGCGGATTCGCGTTCGTGTTGCGGATCGCGTACATGCGGTGCTGGAACAGCTTGTACTTGATCTCGCGGCTCGGCGCGGCGGCGAAGTAGACGTACCACGCCCCCATATTGAAATGCAGCTCCGGTGCCCAGATCAGTTCACTGTACGGGCCCGTGTCCGGCTTGATCCACGCGTCGACGGTGGGCGCGGCGGCCAGTTCGGCGATGGTCCGCGCGCGGCGCAGTTCGATGCGGTCGTATTGCGGGACCGACGCGGTGAAGTAGTAATAGCCGTCCGTGTGCTTGTAGATGTACGGGTCGGCGCGCTGCTCGATGAGGGGTTTCAGTACGGTGTCTTGCATGGCCTAATCCAAAAAATTCGTTTCGTCTGACGTAGGGTGGGCGGCCTCCGCCCACCAATGCGTCACCGCGGTGCGTGCATTGGTGGGCACGGGGTGCCCACCCTACGCGCCGACTCTAAGCTCTTCCTTGACGGTCGAATAATACTCATCGCTGATGCGGTATTTGAACATCAACGCCCCCATCAGGAAATGGAAGAAGCCCGGAATCACGGACAGCATCAGCGCGATGCCATGCAGCGCCAGCGCGCCCTGCTCCTGGTTCGGCTGGTACTGGAAATAATTCAGCAGCAGGCCCACCATGCCGCCCGCCAGTCCCATGCCGGCCTTTTGCGCGACCGAGATGCCGCCGAACGCGAAGCCCGACACGCGCTTGCCCGTCTTGACCTGGCCGTAGTCGATGGTCTCGGCGATCGCGGACCAGAACACGGGCGCGTGCAGGTCGACGACGAGCGACAGCAGGAAATACAGGAAGAACGCGAGCGCCGTGTCGCCCGGCTTGACGAGGAAGTAAATCATCACGGACAGCACCGCCACCGTCAGCTGCGTGTAGCGGAACAGCTTGACCTTGCAATAGAACTTGGTCACCCACGTCGACACGACCATCGCGATGATGGCGGCCGCGACGCCCGTCGACAGGAATGCGGACACGGTCGCCGTGTCGCCGTGCAGATAATACTTGGCGTAATAGATCGCGACGGAGCCGCGGATCACGTAGCCGATGGTGCCCGTCACGCAGACGGCGCACAGGATCAGCCACTGGTCGTTCTGCGCCAGCACCTTGATCTGTTCCACCAGCGGCTGGCGGCGGGTCTTGTAGACGACGCGCTCGGTCGTCGTGAAGAACGTGAACAGGAACAGCACGACGCCCAGCACGGCCATCAGCGCCATCGCCGCCTGGTAGCCGGCGGCCTGGCTGCCGTTGCCCCAGCGCTGCGCGAGGATCGGCACGACGATGGTGACCATGAACGCGCCGACCTTGGCCAGGAACAGCCGGTAGCCGTTGGCGGACAGGCGCTCCTGCGGGTCGCTGGTGAGGCCGCTGATCAGCGAGATGTACGGCACGCCCACGCCCGACGTCATGAGGGTCATCAGGATATACGTGGAATACGCCCACACGAGCTTGGCGTCGTAATTCCAGGCCGGCGTACTGAACACGGCGAACACGGACAGGCCATACGGCACCGCGAGGAACAGCAGGTAGGGACGGTAGCGGCCCCAGCGGCTGAGGAAGGTATCCGTCATCTGGCCGACGACGAGGTCGGAACACGCGCCCACGATCTTGACGAGCACGAACAGCAGCGCGAGGTCGGTCGTCTTGAGTCCGTAGACGTCCGTGTAGAAGAAGGTGATGATCAGCATCATCGACGAGATCACCACGTTGAGCGCCATGTCGCCGGCGCCGAAGCCCACTTTTTCGAGCGTGGAGAGTTTCTGGGTTTGCATGCGGACGTCCTTCCAAGCGAACAGGGTGCTACGCGGATTTCCCGGGCAGCACCCTCATTATTTCCTAACGATCAGAAACTACAATCCATGTGCGGCGACGGTGCCGCGCAATGCGAAAGTGCGGGAAGCGGGCGCGAAACGGCCCGTTGCGATGGGTTTCATACGTCTCCTATGTAGGTATTGTTATTTCTGCACTGGCATGCTCAACGGTAATGTTAGGCGCTCGATTGAGAACGATCAAATCAATTTTTCCGCAACTTCGATATCGTTTTTCGTATCTTTAACACCGACTGCGGCCGTATGACATCGATTACACGTGGCACAATGCGAGGTATCCGAACATTCCCATGAACGCATGCCGACGCCCGCCATCGCCACGTTTCCCGCATTCCGCGACCTGATCCTGGACACCGATCCGGACGCCGTCGCGACCCCGGCGCAGATTCCCGACGGTTTCCTGCTGGCGCGCGCCGCCCCGCTCAGCGTCCACTACATCCCGTTCGATTACGTGAACTCCGCGGCGCGCCTGGTCCTGGTCGGGATCTCGCCCGGCTTCGTGCAATGGAAGAACGCCGTGCGCGAAGCCCGCCGCCACCTGGCGCTGGGCACGCCGGAAGACGACATGCTGCGCGCGGCCAAGTACACGGGCGCGTTTTCCGGCGCGATCCGTCCCAACCTCGTCGCCCTGCTCGACCACGTCGGGCTGCAGCACTGGCTCGGCATCGCCAGTTGCGCGTCGCTGTTCGACGCGCACGCGCACCTGATGCACGTGACGGCCGTGCTGCGCCATCCGGTGTTCGTCACGGACAAGAATTACAACGGCGCGGCGCCCAACATGCTGACGACGCCGCTGCTGCAGTCCCAGCTGCTCGACTATTTCGCGGCCGAGGCGCGGTCGCTGCCCGACGCCGTCTACGTGCCGCTGGGCCCCATGGTCGGTCTCGCGCTCGACTGGCTGGCCAGGCAGGGCGTGCTCGCCCCGGAACGCATCCTGCACGGCATCCCGCACCCGTCCGGCGCCAATGCGGAACGCATCGCCTACTTCCTGGGCCGCAAGGACAAGGCCGCGCTGTCGAGCCGCACGAACGGCGCGCAGATCGATGCGGACCGGCGCGCGCTGCACGCGAAAATGGCGGCGTTGGGCGTGGATCGGCACGATTCCGGCGTGTAGGCAACAAAGGCGGGCACGACTGTCTTTCGTGCTGCATGCGAAGCGCACCCGGCGTTACACTGGCAGCGTCCAGGCCCGAGGTCGACGATCATGCAGAATTGTTCTCCTGAAGAGGTTCGCTCCCTCCTCGAAAAAGTCGAGCATCTGCCGGTGCCGTTCTTCAAGCGCCTGATCGAAGCGAGCAACACGGGCATCATCATCGCCGACGCGAGCCTGCCGGACAATCCCATCGCCTACGTCAACCCCGCGTTCGAGCGCATGACGGGCTACGCGCTGCACGAAGTCGTCGGCCGCAATTGCCGCTTCCTGCAGCGCGACGATCGCGACCAGCCCGAAATCGCGCGCGTCCGCCACTGCGTGGAACACGCCGAAATCTGCACGGCCCTGCTGCGCAACTACCGCAAGGACGGGAGCCTGTTCTGGAGCCGCATGCACCTGTTCCCGGTGCGCGAAGACAGCGCCGCGCCCACGCACTTCGTCGCCTTCCTGCAGGACGTGACGGAGGTCGTCGAAGCGCAGCAGGCAGCCGTGCAGGCGCGCGAACGCCTGAGCACCGTGCTGGAGGGCATCGGCGACGGCTGCTTCTCGGTCGACCGCGCATGGCACTTCACCTACATCAACAAGCGCGGCGCGACCTGGGTCGGGCGCCGGCCGGAAGACCTGATCGGCAAGTGCATGTGGGACGAGTTCCCGGAAGGCGTCGGCGGGCCGTTCTACCAGACCTACCACCGCGCGCTGGACGAACAGGAATTCGCCAGCTGCGAAGCCTTCTATCCGCCGCTCGGCATCTGGCTGGAAGTGCGCGCCCACCCGTCGCGCGACGGCTTGACGGTGTTCTTTGCCGACGTCACCGAACGCAAGGAAGCCGAGACGCGGCTCATGCACCTGGCCACGCACGACAGCCTGACGGGATTGCACAACCGCCTGTCCTGCCTGCGCACGCTCGACGAGGCGCTCGCGCGCTCGGCCGAGGAACAGCGGGAGGTGGGCGTGCTGTTCGTCGACCTCGACCACTTCAAGGAAGTCAACGACGCCCACGGCCACCGCGCCGGCGACCTGGCCCTGAAGGAGATCGGACGCCGCTTGGGCAGCCTGGCGCGCGACGGCGTCACCGTGGCGCGCATCAGCGGCGACGAATTCGTGTTCGTGCTCGAACGGATGGATATCGAGGGCGCGAAAGGTGTGGCCGGCGCCGTCCTGCAGCAACTGGCCATGCCGATTCCCGTCGACGGGCAACACGTCGCCGTCGGCGCCAGCATCGGCATCGCGATCGGCGGCGGCGGCGAGTACTCGGCCGACGAACTGCTCAACAACGCGGACGCCGCCATGTACGAGGCCAAGGACAATGGCCGCCACACGTTCGCCGTGTTCTCGACGCACGCGCGCCACCTGCTCAAGCAGCGCCTGGAACTGCGCCAGGACGTGTTCTCGGCCCTCGACCGGCGCCAGTTCGTGCTGTTCTACCAGCCGCAGGTCAGCGCCGCCAACGGCGCCGTCGTCGGCGCGGAGGCGCTGCTGCGCTGGGAACATCCGCGCCTCGGCGTCCTCGCGCCCGACCTGTTCCTGCCGATGCTGGAAGGCTCGCCCGCCATCACGGCTGTCGGCGCCTGGGTCTGCGAGGAGGCCTGCCGCCAGGCGCGCGAATGGGAGTTGCTGGGCTACCGCCTGCGGATGGCGGTGAACGTCTCGCCGCGCCAGCTGACGGACGAGAACCTGCCGCCCCTCTTGAAGAACCTCGTCGAGCGCTACGGCCTGGACGCCGAGTGCATCAAGCTGGAAGTCACGGAGAGCATGCTGATGCAGGACATCGAGAAGGCGGCCGCCGTGCTGAGGTCACTGCAGGACGACGGCTTCCGCATCGCCCTCGACGACTTCGGCACCGGCTATTCGAACCTGTCCTACCTGCGCCAGCTGCCGATCACCACGATCAAGATCGACCGCTCGTTCGTGCGCGAGATCGGGCAGGACCGGCGCTGCCTCGACATCGTCAACGGCGTGATCGCGTTCGCCAAGTCGCTCCAGCTGGACGTGATCTGCGAAGGCATCGAGACGGAGCTGCAGAAGGAAGCGATCCGCTCGACGGGGTGCGACGTGCTGCAGGGTTACCTGATCGGCAAGCCGATGCGCGCCAGCGATTTCCGGGCGCTGCTGCTGGCCCAAAAAGACGAACCCGGGTGCCACCAACCGGACACGTAACCCATCGATTCACCTCGTCTCGGTTACCGATTACGGCTCCGCGAACGTGTAGGGTGGGCGCCCCGCGCCCACCAAACGTTTGCGGACCGCATACGCATGGTGGGCGGAGGCAATGCCCCCGGCATTACCTCCCCGCCCACCCTACGCTGTAACCGCCACCTCCGGTATCACTTTTTCCACCTGCCGCTTGAACGCGTACAGGCTGCCGAGCATCAGCGTGATCGGCACGAGCGTCAGGTAGAACGCGAAATGCCCGTTGAAATGCCCGAACACATACCCCGTGATCAGCGACCCTGTCGTGCCGCCGAGCGCCGAGAAGATCACGAGCAGCCCCGTCATCGGCGCGTGCTGGTGGCGCGGCAGGGAACTCAGCATCACGGAATTGATGCCCGGGTAGATCGGCGCCATGAACAGGCCGATGAACGGGAACAGGAACGCGGCCACCGGCGCCGTCGCCCACGTCACGTTCGGATCGTGGGCGATGCCGTGCGTCAGCGGCAGCGCGAGCAGCACCGTGGCGCCCATCGCCAGCATGCACACGCTCAGCACCGGATACCAGTTCAGGCGGCGCATGATGAAGCCGGCGGACAGGCGGCCCGCGGCCAGGCACCCCGCGTAGATGCTCGTGACCTGCACGCTCATCGCGGCGGGCAACTTGAGGATTTCGTTGTTGAACGTCGGGAGCCACGTGCCGACGGCCTGCTCGACGAGCACGTACAGAAAGGCCGTCAGCACGAACACGCACACGAGCGGGCGCGCGAACAGGCGCAGCATCTCGACGAAGTCGGCGGCCGGTCCGCGGCTGTGCGGCGGCGCGGCGCCCCGCTCGTCGAACGACGTCGACAGCACCAGCAGGAACGTGGCCACGCACAGGCCGGAAAGCAGCCAGTACACGTTCAGCCAGCTCGTCGACGCCGGATGGTCGGAATCGATGAAGAAGCCGAAGATCCAGTACGCCGACAGCACGCCGACCATGAAGAACCCTTCCAGCAGGTTCGTGATGCCGGCATGCTGCTTGCGGTCGCGCGCGACGAGGCCGATGGTCGAATACACCGAGACCTTCGCCAGCGCGAACCCGACGCCCACGCACAGGAACAGCAGCTTGGCCGTGGCGAAGCCCGGCACGAGCGGCATCGCCAAGGTGGCGACGGCGACGATCGCGAGCGCCAGCAGCATCGCCTTCTTGTAGCCGAAGCGCGGCAGGGTCGACGCGACGAGGAACGACACGATCGCGATCGGCAGGTCCTTGAAGCCTTCCAGCACGCTCGCCGCGCCCTTGTCGACGCCGTAGTTGTGGATGACCTGCAGGATCACCGTGCCCACGCTGTTGAGCAGGATGGCGAACATGAAGTAGATGAGGAACAGGGCCAGCAGGATGCGTCGTTGGTTCACGTTGTCTCCGTATTTTTTTATCGTGCGCGACGTGTCAGTAGTCTTGCAGCCGGAACGCTGCCAGCGACGGTATCACATGGTCGGCCCGGTGCAGCACGTCCCTGCTGCCGACGCCCACCGCGACCATGCCCGCGTCCTTGATCGACGCGACGCCGGCGGCGGCGTCTTCCACGCCCAGGCAGTCCGCCGGCGCCACGCCCAGGTGCGCGGCCGCGGTGAGGAAGATCTCCGGATCCGGCTTGCCGTTGACGATGGTGGCGGCGTCGACGACGTCGTCGAAGCGGTCGCGGATGCCCAGGCGGTCCAGCACCGTGAACGCGTTGCGGCTGACCGACGCGAGGCCGATCCTCAGGCCCGCCGCGCGCACGTCTTCCAGCGCGCGCAGGGCGCCCGGCAGCAGGTCGGCCGGGGTCATGGTCGCGATGAGTTCCTGGTAATGGCCGTTCTTCGCGTCGGCCAGGCTGCGTTTTTCCTCGGGCGCGTACGTGCGCGGCGCGCGCGCGAGGATCAGTTCCAGGGACCCCACGCGGTCGACGCCTTTCAGTTGTTCGTTGAACGCTTCGTCGAACGGCGCGCCCACGCTGTCCGCGAGGCGCTTCCAGGCCAGGTAGTGGTAGTGCGCGGTGTCGGTGATGACGCCGTCGAGGTCGAAGATCACGGCTTTGAATTTGCTGACCATGCGGGGATGCATTATGGGTTCTCCATGCGGATGTGCGCGCGTTGCGCGTCGAGCGCGATCGTGGTGCCGCGGTGCGCGAACGTCAGGCGTTCGCCGCGCAGCAGGCGGTAGTCGGTGCCGGTGGCGTCGACGGCGACGTCCAGCAGCGCGCCGCGCACCTGCGCCTTGAAGCGGTAGCCGGTCCAGCGGTCCGGCAGCGTGGGCGCGAAGCGCAGGCCGGCGTCGTCCAGGCGCATGCCGGCAAAGCCGTAGGCGACGCCGAGCCACGTGCCGGCCATCGCGGCCGTGTGCACGCCGTACTGCGTGTTCGCGTGCGTGTTGTCGAGGTCCAGGCGGGCCGTCTCCATGAAGTAGGCATAAGCCTTGTCGCGGTAGCCGATCTCGCTGGCGACGATGCTGAAGATGCACGAGGACAGCGAGGAATCGTGCGTCGTCACGCGCTCGTAGAAATCGAAGTCGCGCCGCTTGTCCTCGAGCGAGAACTGGTTCGACAGCAGCAGCAGCGCCAGCACGACGTCGGCCTGCTTGCACACCTGGTGGCGGTAGATGACGAGCGGGTGGTAGTTGAGCAGCAGCGGGTAGTGGTCCTGCGGCGTGTTCGCGAAATCCCAAGGTTTCTTCGACAGGAAGCTGTCGTCCTGCTCGTGGATGCCGAGGTCGTCGTCGTACGGCAGGAACATGGCGGCGCTGGCCGCGCGCCATGCTGCGATTTCGTCGGGCGCGAGGCCGATGGCCTGCGCCACGCGCGCATAGTCGTCCGGACGCTCGGCGCGCAGGCGCTCGGCGACGTCCGCCGCGAACGTCATGTGCATGCGCGCCATCGCGTTCGTGTAGTAGTTGTTGTTGACGAGGGCCGTGTACTCGTCCGGCCCCGTCACTTCGTTGATGCAGAAGCGGCCCTTGCGGTCGTAGCTGCCGATGCCGGTCCAGATGCGCGCCGTCTCCAGCACGATCTCGGCGCCCTGCTCCGCCATGAAGTCGAAGTCGCCCGTGGCCAGCAAGTACAGGCGGATCGAGTACGCGACGTCCGCGTTGATGTGGTATTGCGCCGTGCCGGCCGGGAAGTAGGCGGAGCATTCCTCGCCCGCGATCGTGCGCCACGGGTACAGCGCGCCCTTGGCGTGCGCCATCCGGCGCGCCCGCTCGCGCGCCTTCGGCAGGCCGTTGTAGCGGTACTGCAGCAGCGCGCGCGCGATCTCGGGGCGGGAAAACAGGAAGAACGGGAACACGTAGATTTCCGTGTCCCAGAAATAGTGGCCCTCGTAGCCCTCGCCCGTCACGCCCTTGGCCGCGATGTTCGTCCGGCCGTCGCGGCCGACGGATTGCAGCAGGTGGAACTGGTTGAAGCGCACGCCCTGCTGCAGCGCGTCGTCGCCGGCGATGGCGACGTCGGCCTCGCGCCAGAAGCCCGCCAGGTAGTCGGCCTGCTCCGCCGCCAGCGCGGCAAAGCCGTCCGCGCGGGCGCGGGCCAGTTCGGCGCGGGCGTGCGGACCGACGGCGTCGAGTCCCATGTCGCGCGAACTGGCGTAGGCGACGAATTTGTGCAAGGTGAACGTGGCACCCTGCGCGACGTCGGCCTCGAACGCGTGACCCAGGTCGAGCTGCTCGACGCGGACGTCGGCGGCCACCGCGACGTCCGTCGCCGTGGCGAGCGTGAAACCGCTGTGGCGCGTGCGCTGCAGCAGCAGGACGTCGCGCGCGCCGACCTCGCGCCCGGTCTCGACCAGCGACGCTCCCGTCAGCGCGGACCCGACGCGCGGATCGTCGCCCGCCTGCAGATTCGTCACGGCCGCGTCGACGTCGGCGACGATCCTGACCGTTCCCGCGAAATTCAGCGGCGTGACGGCGTATTCGATCGCCGCCACGTGCTTGCGTGCGAGGCAGACGAGGCGGCGGCTAGCGATACGCAGGCGCTTGCCGCTCGCCGTCTCCCAGTCGACCGTGCGCGCGAGCAGGCCGGTGTTCAAGTCCAGCGTGCGCTCCCACGCCAGCACGCGCCCGCCATCGATGGAGAAGCGCTCGCCGTCGACGACGGCCGCGACGCGCTTCGCGTTTGGCACATTCAGCATGAATTCGTTCACGCGCGCCAGGCCATAGGCGTTTTCCGGATAGCGGATCGCTTCCGTGTCGTAAAAGCCGTTCAGGTACGTGCCTTCCAGCGTCTCGCCGGCCCCGCCGGCGGTGCCTTCGTCCGGCGTGCCGCGCATGCCGATCCAGCCATTCCCCAAGGTGAACAGGGTCTCGTGCAGGAAGGCGCGCGCCGGATCGAACACCGTTTCGCGGATGCGCCAGGGCTCGGCCGCGATCGCGCTGTTGTTATCGATGTCATTTTTGGTATCGATGTCATTCGTCACTTCAGTTTCCTCGTTCGTGCGCGGCGCGCGTTTTCAAGCTTGTCGGTGGTCGGGGGCGATCAGGTGTGGCGTACGATCAGCGTCGTCGGCAGCATTTCCGAATGCGCCGGCTGGCCTTCGATCTTGGCCAGCATTTTTTTCGCGAGCAGCACGCCGCCGTCGCGCAGGTATTGGTGGACGCTCGTCAGCGGCGGCACGAAGCTGGCGGCGCCGGGCGTGTCGTCGTAGCCGATCACGGAGATGTCGTCGGGCACGCGCAATCCCGCTTCCGTCAGCGCGCGGATGGCGCCCATCGCCAGCAAGTCGCTGGCGGCGAACAGGCCGTCGATGCTGTGGCCGCTCTTCTTTTTCAGCAGCGACGTCACACAATCGAATCCCGCCTCGAACGTGAACGCCTTCGGCCGCAGGATGTGCACGGTGGCGCGGCCGGACACGGCATCGATGAAGCCCGCGCAGCGTTCCTGCACCTCGGCGTGGTCGACGTCGCCCACGAAGATCAGCTTGCGCCGGCCCTGCTCCAGGAAGCGCTCGGCCACGCTGGCGCCGCCCTTGCGGTTGTCGGAGCCGACGACGGTATAGGTGGCGCCGTCTTCCGGCGCGCCCCACACGACGAGCGGCAAGGTGGTGTGCTGCAAGGCCTTGACGGCCTCGCCGTGCGAGCCCTGGCCCAGCAGGATCAGGCCGTCGGCACCCTGCACCGGGGCCGTGTCGAGCAACTGCTTGGAGGTGAGCACGACGCTGTAGCCGGCCGTCGTCAGTTCCTGCGTGATGCCGCCCAGGAGTTCGAGCGGATACGGGTCCGACATCGGCCGGCCCTTCACGGGCGTCATCTCGACGACGACGGCGACCGAATACGAACGGCGCATGCGCAGGTTGCGCGCGCTGATGTTGAAGCGGTAGCCCTGCTCTTGCGCGATCTTGCGGATCTTTTCCCGCGTGTTTTCCGTCACGAGCGGACTGTCGCGCAGCGCGCGCGACACGGTGATCGTGGAGACGCCGGCGATCTTCGCCAGGTCTTCCATCGTCACGGCGGTGTCGCCGGGCAGGTTTTTTTTCGCTTGCGCCATGGTTCTTCGTGTTCGGTAATGCTGGGATAGCGATAACAGGTTACTTGAGCGGAACGCATTATGACAGATTTTTTTGCGCTGTCGACAAAAAATGACATCGATAGCATTTTGATTGACATCGATGTCATCCAGTGTTTCAATGGCCGGACTTTCCTTGTCGAACCATCAATCGACAGGAAAAACGGGGAGGAGACGCCCCGCAGCCGGTTCCCAATCGTACAAGAGAGCACAATATGAAAAACACCATGCAGTTCCCCCAACTGTCGGCAGTTGCCCTCGCCGTCGTCGCACTCGTGGCCCAGTCCCAGGCGAGCGCCCAGCAGGCCTCGCCCGTTCCTGCGCAGGACTCGGTGCAGCAGGAAATCCAGCAAGTCGTCGTGACCGGTACGGCGTCGGCCTCCGGCACGCGCAAGATCGACACGAGCTTCTCTATCACCACCGCGACCGAAGAGCAACTGAAGCAGGCCGCCCCGTCCAGCACGGCCGACGTGCTGAAGATCGTGCCAGGCGTGTACGCCGAGGCGACGGGCGGCCAGTCCGGCGCCAACATCGAAGTGCGCGGCTTCCCGTCGGGCAGCGACTCGCCGTTCGTGTCGGTGCAGATGAACGGCAACCCGATCTTCCCGGTGCCGGTGCTGTCGTTCTTCGAAGGCTCGTCCGCGTTCCGCCTGGACGACACGATCGAGCGCGTGGAGGTGCTGCGCGGCGGTCCGAGCACGATTTATTCGAGCGGCCAGCCGGGCGCCACGATGAACTTCATCATGAAGAAAGGCGACGACGAACCGGAAGGCAGCCTGCGCTTCACGACGGGCACCGGCAGCCTGCGCCGCGTCGACGGCGTCTACAGCGGCAAGATCGCCGACCACTGGTACGGCATGATCGGCGGCTTCTACCGCACGACGCACGGCGTGCGCGATTCCGGCTTCCCGGCCGACGACGGCGGCCAGTTGTCCGGCTCCCTCACCCGCAAGCTGGACCAGGGCGAGCTGACGGTCTATGCCCGCTCCACGTCCGACAAGAACGCGTTCTATACGGGCGTGCCGCTGATCTCGTCGAACAACGGCCACACGATTTCCTCGTTCCCCGGCTTCGATCCGCTGCGCGGCACGCTGATGAGCAACGAGATGCGCAACTTCACCGTGGAGGCGGGTCCGGGCAAGACGCTGACGTACGACCTGGGCGACGGCCGCGGCCTGTCGTCGAACCTGGTCGGCGCGGACTTCCAGCAAAAGCTGAACGGCTGGGACGTGTCGAACAAATTCAATGACTTCAAGGGCGACCTGAACACGATCGCCATGTTCACGGGTAACAACCCGCTGAGCGCGGCCGATTACGTGAGCCAGGCGATCGCGGCGAACAACGGCAATGCGGCCGTGCTGGCCGCGGCCGGCGCGCCGGCCACCAGCGGCGCGATCACCTATGTGAACGGCGGCGGCGCCGTGGCCGGCAACCAGCAGGTGGTGCAGGCGGGCCTGTGGGCCGTCGAGAAGAAGCTGCGCTCGTTCACGGACGAATTCCGCGTCAGCCGCGACATCGGCCACGGCAACACGGTGACGGCCGGCGCCTACGTCGCGAACTACTCGTCGCACGACGTCTGGTATCTCGGCAACAGCCACCTGATGACCGCGACGCCGAACGCGCGCCTCATCGACGTCAAGCTGGACAACGGCGTCGTCGTCGCGCACAACGGCACGGACGGCAATGTGTTCTACGCCCCGATCGCCTCGTACGACGGCAACAACACGGCCGTGTTCCTGGCCGACGAATGGCGCATCAACGACCGCGTGAAAGTCGACGCGGGCATGCGCCACGAGAAGCAGCACATCTCGGGCTCGATCTCGAACCTGACCTCGGGCGACACGGACAACAACCCGCTGACCGTGTACAACAACGGCACGTCGCAGCCGAGCGGCAGCTTCACGGGCCTGTCGCGCGACGACTCCGCCAACTCGTTCACGGCCGGCGGCCTGTATAAACTGACGCGCGATTCGAGCGTGTTCGTGCGCGCCAACCGGGGCCACACGTTCATCTACTTCGACGATTTGCGCAACGCCGGCAGCCAGGACGTCGTGAACGACCGCAACCGCGTCCCGACGCCGAAAGTCACGCAGTACGAGATCGGCTACAAGACCGCAACCCCGCTGTACAGCGCCTACGTGAACGCGTTCTTCGCCGACTTCACGGGCATCTCGTTCCAGCAGATCACGACCAACGGCGTGCTGTACTCGGTGAGCGGCTCGCACGGCAAGGGCCTGGAATTCGAACTGGCCGTGCGTCCGATCGCGGGCCTGCAGCTGCAGCTGACGGGCGACTGGCAGGATTCCACGTACAAGGACAACCCGTCCATCGCCGGCAACGAAGTGCAGCGCCAGCCGAAGTTCCAGTACCGCTTCTCGCCCAGCTACCGCCTGCCGATCGGGGATTACGCCCTGCGCTTCTACGGCACCTACGCGCACGTGGGCGCGCGCTGGGCCGACCAGCAGAACACCCAGTACCTGCCGTCGTATAACACGCTGGACCTGGGCATCCTGGCCGAGCTGTCGGACAAGCTGGAATTGCGCGTCACCGGCACCAACGTGAACAACGAACTCGGCCTGACCGAAGGCAATTCGCGCCTCGTCGGCAGCAGCGTCGGCCCCATCAACGCCCGTCCGATCTTCGGCCGCGCGTGGGAAGCGTCGCTGACCTACCGCTTCTGATGTAACGCTTTATCGCCTCCTCTGCTGTACCCTCTTGGCGGGACTCCGGTCCCGCCTTTTTTTTTCCATCAACGTTCGCAAGCGAAGCTGGCGGCGTCGTCGAGCGCTCCCTTGCCCTTGTAGCGGGCGATCTTCGGCCACGCGCAGATCGGGCGGCTCACGCCCGGGAAGGCGCGGCCGGTGGCGGTGAGGTACGCGGGCGCGTCGTCGTGCTCGACCCATTTCACCAGCGCGGAGAGTCCGTCCATGTCGTCGAGCGCATTGCCGCCGGCGCAGTGCGTCATGCCGGGCACCATGAACAGGCGCGCGACATCGTCGGCCGGCTTCCCGCCGGCCTGCCGCATGTCGGCCGCCAGGCGTTCGTGCCAGCGCACCAGGTCGTCGGCGCTGAAGATCGGATCGGACCAGCCGTCGATCAGCATCAGCTTCCCGCCGCGCGCGGCGAACGTGCCGAGATCGGTCGACGTGGCGTCGGTCCACGCCGCGGTTTGCTCGCTGGCCCGCAGCAGGCGTTCGACGTCGTCCTCCCCGCCGGTCAAGCTGGCCGGGTCGATGGGCGGATATGCGAAGTACCCGGTCAGCGAACTGGCGACCAGGTCGCGCAGGCCGGTATTCGTGCTGCCGTCCGGGTTGACGCCGCCGGTCTGCCACCCGAGCCAGCCGGGCGTGAACACCGACGCGTCCCACGTCCACGGGGTGAAGCGCGGCTTGCCCGACGCGTCGAGCGGCCCCTGGAAGGCGCGCGCGATGGCGTCGGCCTTCGCGGGCGCCAGGCAGGTGCCGGCCGGCTGGCCGGGCTTGCAGGCCAGCGTCCGGACGTCGAAGCGGCAGGCCGCGTGGTCGAAGATCATGCCGTCGCGCGCGCCGTCGAGCGCGTCGCACTTGTCCAGCAGCGCGCCGCGGATCAGCGCCCCTTCGGCCGGCGTGACGTAGCGCGCCGCGGCCCCGCCGGACGCGCGGTCGTAGGCCTTGCCGGTCGCGTACGACAGCACGGCTGCATCGCGCAGATTGAACGCGGGATTGGAGACGAGCACGCCGTCGAACAGGGTCGGATAGCGCTGCGCCATCAGCATGCCTTCGCGCCCGCCGTTCGAACACCCCATGAAATAACTGTGCGCGGGCGCCCGTCCGCCCAGCGCGGCAGTCAATGCCTTCGCCCGCAGCGCGACCTTGCCGATGGCCGCGTACGCGTAATTCAGCTTGGCTTGCTGGTCGCGCGCGAAACTGGCGTCGGCGCCGTTCGCGGCGACGTGCCCGGTATCGGTGCTGACGACGGCGAAGCCCCGCGCCAGCGCCGTCGGACGGCTCGACTGCGCGTTGATGTCGCCGCCCAGGGCCGGCGCGACGAAGCCGTTCATGCCGCCGCCGCCCTGGAACAGCAGGCGGCCGTTCCAGTCGTCGGGCAGGCGCAATTCCATGCGGATCGCGTAAGGCTTGCCGTCGGCGCCGGTGCGGCGCTCGAAATCGCCCTGCACCAGGCAGTGGCGCGCCGGCGCGCTTTCGATGCGGGCGGCGGTGACGTGCACGTCGTCGAGGCCGGACTTGCCGAGCGCCGCGCAGCGCGCGGCCAGGTCGTCCGCCAGCGCCGCACCGGGCAGCAGGGCAATGAGCATGAGGGGGGCGATTCGCATGACGTCTCCAGTTCGTGGTGTTATCGGTCGCCTGCCAGCACGCGTTCGACCAGCACGTCCAGCGCGGCAAACAGCGCGCCGCGCTGGGCATCGGTCAAGGCGGCGAGGACCTCGCCCTCGATGTCCCGGGTGCGGCCGACGAGATCCTCGAGCGCGCGCTGGCCCGCCGGTTCGATCCGGAGGACGTGGCGGCGCCGGTCGTCGGGGGCGCGCGCGCGCGTGATCCAGCCGCGCCGCTCCAGGTCGTCGATCACCGCCACGGCGGACGATTTATCGAGTCCGGTCACGCGGCAGATCTCGCCCTGGGATATCCCCGGGTTGGAGGCGATGGTGGCCAGCGAGGTGAATTCGCCCTCCCGCAACCCGTAGTCGCCGGTGGCCCGGGCGAACTCGCGCGACAGCGCCAGGTTCACCCGGCGCAGGCGGAAGCCCAGCAGCTCGGCCAGTGCCTCCCGGTTCAGCGTCATGGCGGTCCGAAAATAGTTTAATAATTAAACTATTTTAGCAGCCATTCCCGACTTGGGATCAAAAACCGACCTTCAGGCCTGCCGACCACACGCCGGCGCGCGCCCCGAGTCGCTTGCCCTCGCCGTACTGCTCGAACTCGCCGACCAGCGACAGGTTCTCGTTCAGCTTGTACTGCGCGCCCAGGCCGGCGTACACGCCGTTGTCGATGTCGGTGTTGGAGCCGACGTTGCTCTTGTACTGGCGCTCGTTGTGCGACACGCCGAGCTTGCCGTAGGCCGAGAAGCGGTCGTTGATGGGCACCGTGTACTTGGCCGCGAGATACGTGCCATAGCCCTTCGTCACGCCCGTGACGCCGCCGGAAATGCCGGTCTGCTGTTCCGAAAATTGCCGTTCCTGGCGCGAGAAATTCACGTAGCCCGCCTCGATGCCCAGGTTGTTCGAGAAATCGATGCCGCCGAAAATCTTGGCGTCGGCATGGCGGCTGTCCGTCAGCATATTGTTCGCGGACACGACGCCGGCGCCGACGTACGGATGGTAGTCCGGCGTGCCGGATGCGGTCGACGATTGCTGGGCCCGGGCGGCGGTGCCGGCGGCGAGCGCGGCGGCGGCGAGGACGAAGGTCAATGCTTTCATGGCTATCTCCTGTTCTGGTCGTTTGCGCGATCCGGATCGATCGCGACGGCCGCCACGATAGCAATGTGTTCAAAAAGCAAAAACGCGGGAATGGTAAGGATCTGTTACCGCTATGCAGACAACTGACCGAAAAGGCAAATATGCATGGCAATGCGGCAACGATTATTGCAAGAAATAGCGCGACGTAGGCTGCGGGTTGCCGGCCGTACGCCGGCGCCATTTCTGTTTCATCTTTTTACAATTGTGGTGCTTACTTCGCTTCGTTCGCCACGTTGATGAACGGGATCGCACCGCCCGCCACGTTCGGCAGCTTGCCGTCCCACTTCTCGATGGCCAGGCGCTGGTTTTCCATCTCGCGCAGGCGGATCAGTTCCGGCGTCACCTGCTGGCGCTGCACGGCCAGCGATTCCGCCTCGGCCTTGGCCTGGGCCACGCGCTGTTTCGCTTCCACTTCGATGCGCTGCAGGTCGCGCTCGGCCTTGAGCTTGAGCTGCTCGGCCGTCGTCTTCGCTTCGATCGCTTCGTTGAACGAGCGCGAAAAATTAAAGTTCACGATCGAGAACTCGTCCACCATGATGCCGTGGCGGGCCAGCCGTTGCCGCAATTGCGCCACGATCTGGTCGCGCACGTCGGTGCGCTTGGCGATCAGTTCCTCGGCCGTGAAGCGTGCCGTGACGGCCTTCACGGCTTCCTGCACGGACGGGATGATGATGCGCTGGCCCGGCTCGTTGCCCAGGTCGCGGAACACCGTGACGGCGGCATCCGGCCGCACGTGGTAGTTCAGCGCCACGCGGGTGTGCACGGTCTGCAGGTCGCGCGAGGCGGCGTCGCCGTCGCCTTCGCCCTTCTGGATCGAGACGTTGACGAGGTTGAGCTTTTGCGCCAGCGGCACGCGGAAGTGGATGCCCTCGCTCAGCACCTGGTCGCTCGGATTGCCGAACGTCGTCATCACGCCCCGGTAGCCGGCCGGCACCGTCCCGAACGGGGCCAGCGCGAACAGCAGGACCAGCACGACGACCGCGACGACGAGCCTCTTGGCCGCGTTCAATGACACTCCATTCATTTCAATTCCCTTTCTGCTTGGTTCCGCCGATCGCCTTCGGGTCGGCAGATCGTCCTGTATTGACGACAGGCAAAGTGTATCGCTGTCAGGGCAACAAAAGAATCAGAAATATCGGAGGTTCAACTGCGGGAAAGCCGAAGCATGGCCCGGCGGACGTTCACCGTGCGGGATCTTCCGCGAGCGTGAAGCGGAACGTCGGCTCGATATGGCGCGCGTGCAGGAAGCGGACGATGTCCTCCAGGGTCGCGTCCTTCAGCAGCAGGCCGTCCGGGATGCCGTCGTCGCGCGCCGGCGGCACGGTCAGCGGCACGGTCGGCGGTGCGGCCGGCGCGGCGGGCGCCAGCCGGGCCAGCGCGTCATTGAACGCTGCGGGCGTGATGCTGTCCAGGCCGTCGAGGAACGCGACCTGCCCCGCCGCGGGCGGCGCCATGTCGAGCCCGGATTCGTCGACGAACGACGCGCCCATGCCCGGATGGATGAACGCGGCCCAGGTGCCGGTCGCCCCGTTCAGGCAAGGCGGCAGTTCGACGGGACCGGTGACGCCGGCGGCGGGCGGCAGCGTGTCGGGCCAGAGGCGGTCCAGCCCCTCGACGAAGCGCCGCGCCTGCGCCACCGGGACGGGCGCCGCCAGCGACAGCCACAGCACGAAGCCGCCCGCGCTCGCGACGCTCACGGCCGGCGCCGGAAAACCGAAGGTCTCCTGCAGGCCGTTGGCGACGGCGCACAGGCGCTCCCAATGCTGGACGTCCGCCCCGGCCGTCTTGCGGAACGGGAGCGCGATGGCGCGCGTGAACCCGTCGCGCGACGCGAGGTCGACGGGCGCGCACGGTCCGCCGTCGCGCCGCTGCGCCAATGCCTGCGCGGCCGGGCTGTCCGGCAGCAGGTACAGGCGGGTCAATTCCGAAATCAGTTTATCCATGTGCGTCCCTGTCGATCGGCCGCCATTCTGGCACAACATGCGCATGGCAGGGGTCACGCCGCGGCCGCGTGGCCCTCGCGCGCGACGACGCGGTTGCGCCCGGCGTGCTTGGCCTCGTACAGCAAGCGGTCGGCCACGTCGACCCAGGCCAGCGGATCGTCGCGCTCGGCCAGCGCCGGATGGCCGACGTACACGCCCATGCTGAGGGTGACGCGGCCGCCGGGATTGTCCGGATGGGGCAGGTCCAGGTGCGCCACGGCCGAGCGGATGCCGTCCGCCACCGCGTTGGCGCCGATCAGGTCGGTATCGGCCAGGATGACGGCGAATTCCTCGCCGCCGTAGCGCGCGGCCAGGTCGGCCGGACGGCGCGTGCCGTCGGCGATGGCGCCGGCCACCTTGCGCAGGCACTCGTCGCCGGCCAGGTGCCCGAAGCTGTCGTTGTAGCGCTTGAAATGGTCGATGTCGGCCATGACGAGGGCGAACGGCGCCCCGCTGCGGCGCGCGCGCTCGTATTCGCGCACGAGGCGCTCTTCGAACATGCGGCGGTTGGCCAGGCCCGTCAGGCCGTCGGTGTCGGCCAGGTTCTGCAGCGACGCATTGTGGCGCTGCAGCGCGGTGCCGGCGCGGCGCAGGTCGCGCTCGAGCCGCTCGCGCACGCGGATCTGGCGCACGAGGATCCTGCCGCCCCACGCCAGCACGAGCAGCGCGGCCAGGCCCAGGACGCCCGTCTGCAGCGTGCCGCGCCACCAGTCGGCCAGGATGTCGTCCTTGGCCTCCCCGAAGGCGACGAACAGCGGGAAGTGCTGCAGGTGCCGGTAGCTGAAAAGGCGCTCGACGTTGTCGATCCTGGACATCAGCATGGCCGAGCCGGAGCCGTCTTTGCGCATGGCCCGCTGCCAGATGGTGCGGTTGCGGATGTCCATGCCGACCTGCTCGTCGTGGAACGGCCGGCGGTAGACCAGGGTGCCGTTGTCGAGCGCCAGCAGGATGGTGCCGTTCGTGCCGACGTCGAAGCTGTCGTAGAAGTGGCCGAACCACGGCAGGTCGAGCGTGACCAGCGCCACCCCGGCGAAGCTGCCGTCGGGCGTCTCGATGCGGCGCGACAGCGGCAGGATCCACGCGCCGGTCGAGCGGCTGCGCACGGGCACGCTCACGTGGGTACCGCGCCCTTTGTGCAGCAAGTGATACTGGAAATACTCGCGGTCGAAATTATTGCCCTGCATGGGACGCGGCAGCGACGACGTCAGCCACTTGCCGTCCGGCCCGTACACGAACACGCCGTGCACTTCGCCGACGTTGCCCGCGACCTCCTGCAGCCGCCTCGTCAGGCGGACGGTGGCGCCATCGCCCAGGCCGTCGTGCTCGATGCGCTCGACCATCTCCGCCAGCACGGTATCGCCCAGCTTGATCGACGTCTCCGCATGCGATGCCAGCGCCCGCGCCATATTGGCCGTGGCGACGCGGCTGTTCTCCAGCTCCGCCCGGTACGCATGCCAGGCGCTCCACGTTTCCAGGCCGGCCAGCAACAGGCAAAAGCAGGACAGCAACCCGACGGCCAGCGCCACCAATGGCCGGCGCGCCCCGTCGAGCACGGGCAGTGCGGAGCCGGCGTGTTCGCCATCATGGCCGGCGCTGTCATCGGAAATGTGCATGCGATGCTCCGAATCCCTCCGGCCACCAGCTTAGTCGCGTCGCGGCGCGGCGTCCACCGGCGCACGGCCATCCGGGCCGCCGCTTGGCGCTAGATTTCCACCTGCGTGCCCAGCTCGATGACCCGGTTGGTGGGAATGCGGTAATAGTCGGCGGCGTCGCGCGCGTTGCGCTGCAGCGCGACGAACAGGTGCTCGCGCCACGGCGCCATGCCGCCGCCTGGCGTCGAGATCACGGTCTGGCGGGCAACGAAGAACGAGGTCTGCATCATGTCGAACGCCAGTCCGTGCGCCGCGCACTGCGCGAGGACGCCGGGAATGTCGGGCTCGTCCTTGAAACCGAACCGGACGTCGACCTGGTGGCAGCCATGGCCCAACTCCGTGACGCGGATCCGCGACGCCGCGTCGACACGGGGCTCGTCCGCGATGTGCACCGTGAGAAACACGACGCGCTCGTGCAGCACCTTGTTATGCAATAGATTGTGTAGCATCGCATGGGGCACGCCGTCGCTTTCGCCGCGCAGGAAGATCGCCGTGCCGGCCACGCGCGTCGGCGGCCCGATGAACAAGGACTCGAGGAACGCGTCGAGCGGGATGGCGTGCTTCTGCAGGTTGTCGAACACCTGCTGGCGACCCCGGCGCCACGTCAGCATCAGGGTGAACAGCAGCACGCCCAGCGTCAGCGGGAACCAGCCGCCGTGCAGCAGCTTGAGCACGTTCGCCGAAAAGAACGCCGCGTCGATCGCGAAGAAGAACCCGGTCGCGCCCACGCACAGCAGCAGGTTCATGCGCCAGCGGTAGCGGATCACGAAAAACGTCAGGATCGTCGTCGCCAGCATCGTCGCGGTGACCGCGATGCCGTACGCCGACGCCAGGTTGTCGGACGAGCGGAATCCGACCACGGCCAGCAGCACCGCGATCAGCTGCAGCCAGTTGACGAGCGGCAGATAGACCTGGCCGATCTCGCGCTCCGACGTGTGCACCGTGCGCATGCGCGGCAGGAAGCCCAGCGCGATCGCTTCCTTCGTCATCGAGAAGGTGCCCGAGATCGTCGCCTGCGACGCGATGACGGTCGCGACGGTCGACAGCACGACCAGCGGATACACGCTCCAGGCGCCCAGCTGCTGGTAGAACGGATTGGCGATCGCGTCCGGGCGGGCCAGCAGCAGGCCGCCCTGGCCGAGATAGTTCAGCGCCAGCGCCGGAAAGGCGACGGCGAACCACGCGAGCCGGATCGGCGTGCGGCCGAAGTGCCCCATGTCCGCGTACAGCGCCTCGGCACCGGTGAACGCCAGCACGATCGCGCCGAGCGCAAGAAACGCCGTGCCGCGGTTGTCGACGAAGAAGCGCACCGCGTGCCAGGGATTCAGGGCGACCAGGATGCCGGGGCTCTTGACGATGTTCAGGACACCCATCGCCGCCAGCGCCGCGAACCACACCAGCATGACGGGACCGAACCAGCGGCCGATGCCCGATGTGCCATGGCGCTGCGCCGCGTACAGGCAGATGAGGACGACGATCGTCAGCGGCACGACGTAGGGCTGCAGCGCCGGCGTCGCGACTTCCAGCCCTTCGACGGCCGACAGCACGGAAATGGCGGGCGTGATCACGCTGTCGCCGTAGAACAGCGACGCGCCGAACACGCCGATCAGGAGCAGCGCGGCGTGCAGGCGCCGGCGGTTGCCGACGGCGCCCAGCGCGAGCGCCAGCAGGGCCATGATGCCGCCTTCGCCGCGGTTGTCCGCGCGCAGGACCAGGGTCACGTACTTGAACGAGACGATGAGGGTCAAGCCCCAGAAGATCAGCGACACGACGCCGACCAGGTTGGCCGGCGTGAGCGCCAGCCCGTGCACGGGATCGAACACGGTCTTCAGCGAATACAGCGGACTGGTGCCGATGTCGCCGTAGACGATGCCGATGGCGGCCAGCGCGAGGCCGGCCACGTTCTTCTTGTTGTGCGGCGTATCCAACCAAATTCTCCGGGCGTTTGTCGTGACCGGTATCGTACCGGCCGGCCCGTAAAGATTTTGTAAAAAGAACGCACCCGCCGAGGGTGCGCCGGCGTGCCCGCGCCGTATAAACAAACCCTTTATCCGGGCCGCACGTCTTTTTAGAAAATTTTTACATGCACCTGCCTACACTTCAGGCATCGCGATCAACGAAGCAAGGAGCAGACATGCATGCCGCGTTGTCCGCCGTGGGCGAACGTCCTTACGGAGCGCCACGGCCATGATCGTCACGATTGTTCACGCCGCGCTGCCGGCCGCCGGCGCCGCGCTGGCCGAAAACTTGGCCCTGCTGCGCGGGCGCCACGGACGGAAGGTGCTGTTGCTGGATGCCGGCGCGGAGCGGATGCGCGAACACTGGAGCGCCGACCGCGACCGGTCACGCCTGCGCCCCGCCGTGACCACCCGCACCGTGACCGGACGCGGCTTGTCTGCGGACCTGGAACGGTTCCTGGCGCGCTACGACGACATCGTGATCGAAGCCGGCGACGGCAACGACAACAGTCCAGAATGCCGCCGCGCCCTGATCGCTGCCGAGGTCGCGCTGATCCTGCTGGCGCCCGAAGACGCCGGCATCGACGCCCGTCATCCGCTGATCGCCCGGCTCAATGGTGCCCGCATGTTCAACCCCGGCCTGCGGGTGCTGTTCGTCGCGGCGGGCGGCGAACACGATCCGGCGCCGGAGGCGTTGGCCGCAATGCGCACCGACGCGGCCCGGGTGATGTCGGCCGGCGTCGCGCATACCGTCCTGCACCTGCCGGCGCTGTCGTGGGGCGCCGGCCAGCCCGGCCGCTGCGCCAGCGATATCGAAAGCAGTACCGGCGCCGCCGAGATGACGGCGCTGTACGACGAGGTCTACCAGGCCGACGCACCGCAGGTCGTCAGTGTCGGCAAGATTTTTTAAACAACTGGAATAAGGAAGTCACCGTGGACATCGTCTTCATCGGCGCGATCGTCGTGTTCGCCACCTTGACCTGGGGCATGGCATGCGGCTGCGCCAGACTTGGGGAACGCAAATGACGCTGTTTTACCTGATTGGCGCGCTCGCATCCGGCACCCTGCTCGCGTACCTGCTGTACGCCATGTTCCGCGCGGAGGACCTGTGATGGACATACATTCGCTGGCGCTGCCGGCGCTGTTTTTCGTCCTGTTGCTGGCCATGTCGTGGCCGCTCGGGATCCTGCTCGCGCGCGTAGCCGACGGCGGCCGAGTGCGCGGTTTCGGCTGGCTCCGCCGCGTCGAAGCCGTGTTGTACCGCGCCGCCGGCGTCGACGCGGACGCGGGCATGGACTGGAAAACCTATGCCCTGGCCCTGCTCGCGTTCAATTCGCTCGGCACGCTGGTCGTCTACCTGCTACAGCGCACGCAGGCCTGGCTGCCCTTCAATCCCCAGGGCCTCGCCAACGTCAGCCCCGATTCGGCGTTCAACACGGCCGTCAGCTTCGTCAGCAACACCAACTGGCAGGGCTACTCGGGCGAGCAGACGATGAGCTATCTGACCCAGATGCTGGCGCTCACGTGCCAGAACTTCTTCTCGGCCGCCACCGGCATCGCCGTCGCGTTCGCGCTGATCCGCGGCTTCGCGTCGAAGTCAGCACGGTCGATCGGCAATTTCTGGGTCGACCTCGTCCGCATCACCCTGTACGTGCTGCTGCCGCTGTCGCTGGTATTTTCCGTATTCCTGATGGGCCAGGGCGTGATCCAGAACTTTTCCGCCTACCGGCAAGTGCAGTTGCTGGAACCGCTCACCCACGCGCAGACGGCAACCGCCACGCAAACCATCGCGATGGGCCCGGTGGCGTCGCAGGAAGCCATCAAGATGCTGGGCACGAACGGCGGCGGCTTCTTCAACGCGAACTCCGCGCATCCGTACGAGAATCCGACCCCGCTGTCGAACCTGTTCCAGATGGTGTCCATCTTCCTGATCCCGGCCGGCCTGTGCTTCGCGTTCGGCCGCCTCGTCGGCGACCGCCGCCAGGGCTGGGCGGTCCTGGCCGCCATGGCGCTGCTGTTCGTCGTGATGGCAGGCAGCGTCATGATGGCCGAGCACCACGCGCATCCGGCATTGACCGCGCTGGGCATCGACCAGCATGCGAGCAGCCTGCAATCGGGCGGCAATATGGAAGGCAAGGAAACCCGCTTCGGCATCGACGCCTCCGCGCTGTTCGCCGCGGTGACCACGGCCGCGTCGTGCGGCGCGGTGAACTCAATGCACGATTCGTTCACCCCGCTGGGCGGCGCGGTGCCGCTGCTGCTGATCCAGTTCGGCGAAGTGATCTTCGGCGGCGTCGGGTCCGGCCTGTACGGCATGCTGATCTTCGCGATCATGGCCGTCTTCATCGCCGGCCTGATGATCGGCCGCACGCCGGAATACCTGGGCAAGAAGATCCAGGCCTATGAAATGAAGATGACGTCGGTCGCCATCCTCGTCACGCCCGTGCTGGTGTTGACCGGCACCGCTGTCGCCGTGCTGGCCGCGGCGGGCAAGGCCGGCGTCGCCAACCCCGGCGCGCACGGCTTTGCGGAAATCCTGTACGCGTTCAGCTCGGCCGCCAACAACAACGGCAGCGCCTTCGCCGGCCTGTCCGCCAACACCCCGTTCTACAACTGGATGCTGGCGATCGCGATGTGGTTCGGCCGCTTCGCCATGATCGTGCCGGTGCTCGCGATCGCCGGCTCGCTCGCGGCCAAGCAGCGCCTGCAGACGACGGCCGGCACCATGCCCACGCACGGCCCGATGTTCGTGGGCCTGCTGGTCGGCGTCGTCGTCCTGGTGGGCGTGCTGAATTACGTGCCGGCGCTCGCGCTCGGTCCCGTCGTCGAGCACCTGCAACTGTTCGCCAAATAAAGGAGCCGCCATGTCCCAACTGCATCCCGCGCCGACGGCGCCCGCGGACGCGTCGCCCGCCGCGACGGCCGGCAAGCATCTGCCCATGTTCGGCACGGGCCTCGTCGGCCCGGCGCTGGTCGACGCCTTCAAGAAACTCGGCGTAGGCACGCAGCTGCGCAGTCCCGTCATGTTCGTCGTGTACGCCGGCAGCATCGTCACGACGCTGCTGTACGCGCAGGCGGCGCTCGGCACCGGCGAGGCCCCACGCGGCTTCATCCTCGCCTGCGCCGTCTGGCTGTGGTTCACGGTGCTGTTCGCGAACTTCGCGGAAGCGCTGGCCGAAGGCCGCAGCAAGGCGCAGGCCGCGTCGCTGCGCGGCCTGAAGGAAGCCGTGATCGCGAAGAAGCTGGCCGTGCCGAAGCACGGCACCACCTGGCTGCCCTGCCCCGCCACCGACCTGCGCAAGGGCAACCACATCCTGATCGAAGCGGGCGACGTGGTGCCGATCGACGGCGAGGTCGTCGAAGGCGTCGCATCGGTGGACGAGAGCGCGATCACGGGCGAATCGGCGCCGGTGATCCGCGAATCCGGCGGCGATTTTTCCAGCGTCACCGGCGGCACGCGCGTGCTGTCCGACTGGCTGGTCGTCCGGGTGACGGCGAACCCGGGCGAGACCTTCCTCGACCGCATGATCGCGATGGTCGAGGGCGCGAAACGCAAGAAGACGCCCAACGAGATCGCGCTGACGATCCTGCTGGTGGCACTGACGATCGTGTTCCTCGTCGTGACGGTGACCTTGCTGCCGTTCTCGCTGTACGCGGTGGCAGTCGCCAAGGCCGGCACGCCCGTCACGATCACCGTGCTGATCGCGCTGCTCGTGTGCCTGATCCCGACCACCATCGGCGGCCTGCTGTCGGCCATCGGCGTGGCGGGCATGAGCCGCATGATGCGCGCGAACGTGATCGCCACGTCGGGCCGCGCGGTGGAAGCCGCGGGCGACGTCGACGTGCTCCTGCTCGACAAGACCGGCACCATCACGCTCGGCAACCGCCAGGCCGCCGCCTTCCTGCCGGCGCCGGGCGTGACGGACCGCGAACTGGCCGACGTGGCACAGCTCGCCTCGCTGGCCGACGAGACGCCGGAAGGCCGCAGCATCGTGGTGCTGGCCAAGCAGCGCTTCAACATCCGCCAACGCGAGCTGGAACACCTGCACGCCGTCTTCGTGCCGTTTTCCGCGCAGACCCGCATGAGCGGCGTCGATTGCGGCGGGCGCAAGATCCGCAAGGGCGCCTTCGACGCCGTCCGGCGCCACGTCGAGGCGCTCGGCATGCCGTTCCCGCCCGAGGTCGTGCGCACGGTCGAAGACGCCGCGCGCCGCGGCAGCACGCCGCTCGTCGTGGCCGACGACGACCGCGTGATGGGCGTCGTCGAGCTGAAGGACATCGTCAAGGGCGGCATCAAGGAGCGCTTCGCCGAGCTGCGCCGCATGGGCATCAAGACCGTGATGATCACCGGCGACAACAAGCTGACGGCCGCCGCCATCGCCGCCGAGGCCGGGGTCGACGATTTCCTCGCCGAGGCCACGCCGGAGGACAAGCTGAAGCTGATCCGGCACTACCAGTCGGAAGGCCGCTTGGTCGCGATGACGGGCGACGGCACCAACGACGCCCCGGCGCTGGCCCAGGCCGACGTGGCCGTGGCGATGAACTCCGGCACCCAGGCCGCCAAGGAGGCGGGCAACATGGTGGACCTCGATTCGAATCCGACCAAGCTGCTGGAGATCGTCGAGATCGGCAAGCAGATGCTGATGACGCGCGGCTCGCTGACCACGTTCTCGATCGCGAACGACGTGGCCAAGTATTTCGCGATCATCCCGGCCGCGTTCGTCGGCACCTATCCGCAACTGAAGGCGCTCGACGTCATGCACCTGGCCAGCCCGTCCTCGGCGATCATGTCGGCGCTGATCTTCAACGCCCTGATCATCGTGTTCCTGATCCCGCTGGCCCTGCGCGGCGTGCGCTACCGCGCGATCGGCGCCACCGCCCTGCTGCGCCGCAACCTGCTCGTCTACGGCATCGGCGGTATCATTTTGCCGTTCATCGGCATCAAGTTGATCGACGTGCTGCTGGCCGCGCTCAACCTCGTCTGAACAAGGAGAATCGCATGGCAACCATCCTTCGTCCCGCGCTGGTCCTGTTCGGCTCCCTGACCGTCGTGTGCGGCGTGCTGTACCCCGCCGCCGTCACCGGCATCGGCCGCGCCGTATTCGCCCGCCAGGTGGACGGCAGCCTGATCGAGGCCGGCGGCAAGACCGTCGGCTCCAGCCTGATCGGCCAGCCTTTTTCCGCGCCCCGCTACTTCTGGAGCCGGCCGTCGGCCACGACGCCGATGGCGGACAACGCCGCCGGCTCGGGCGCTTCCAACCTGGGGCCGACCAATCCGGCCCTGCTGGACGCCGTCAAGGACCGCGTGGCCGCGCTGCGCCGCGCCGATCCCGCCAACCGCGCGCCGATACCCGTCGATCTCGTCACCGCCTCCGCGAGCGGCGTCGACCCGGAGATCAGCCTGGCGGCGGCCGACTACCAGGTGGCGCGCGTCGCCGCGGCGCGCAAGGTGCCTGAGGCGCAGGTGCGCGCGCTCGTCGCCCGGCATCGGCAGGAGCCGGTCCTCGGCTTCCTGGGCGAGCCGCGCGTGAACGTGCTGGCATTGAACCTGGCGCTGGACGGCAAGGCGCAATGAGGACCACGCCATGAACGCCCCTGGCGACGAGCAGCGGCGCGACCCGGACGCGCTGCTGGCCCAGGTGCGCGCGGAAGAGCGGCGCGCGGCGCGGGGCCGGCTGCGCATCTATTTCGGCGCGTCGGCCGGCGTGGGCAAGACCTGGGCGATGCTGTCCGCGGCGCGGCAGCTCGCCGCCGGGCGCACGGTGCTGGTCGGCATCTCCGAAACCCACGGGCGCGCGGAGACCGAGGCGCTGCTGGACGGACTGGACGTCCTGCCGCGCCGGCGCATCGATTACCGCGGCAAGACGTTGTCCGAGTTCGACATCGACGCCGCGCTCGAACGGCGCCCGCAACTCGTCCTCGTCGACGAATTGGCCCACTCGAACGTTCCCGGTTCGCGCCACCCCAAGCGCTGGCAAGACATCGACGAGCTCCTGGCCGCCGGCATCGACGTGTTCACGACGGTGAACGTGCAGCACCTGGAAAGCCTGAACGACGTGGTCGGCGGCATCACCGGGGTGCGCGTCGGGGAGACGGTGCCGGACTCCGTGTTCGACGGCGCCGACGAGGTCGTGCTGGTGGACCTGCCGGCGGACGAGCTGCTGGCCCGCCTGAAGCTCGGCAAGGTGTACCAGCCGGCGCAGGCCGAACGGGCCGGCCGGAATTTCTTCCGCAAGGGGAATCTCATCGCGCTGCGCGAACTGGCGCTGCGCCGCACCGCGGAGCGCATCGGCGACGACGTGCGCGCCTACCGCGTCGAACAATCCATCGACGCCGTGTGGCGCACGGGGACGGCACTGCTGGCCTGCGTCGGGCCCGGGGCGGACGCGGAGGGCGTGGTGCGCAGCGCGGCCCGCCTGGCCGCGCAACTCGGCGCCGACTGGCACGCGGTCTACGTCGAGACCCCGGCGCTGCAGCGCCTCGACGCCGGCCGGCGCGCGCGGACCCTGGCGGCGCTCAAGCTGGCACGCGATCTCGGCGCCGCCACGACCGTCCTGTCGGGCGACGGCGTGGAAGCCGCCGTCGTCGACTACGCCCGCAGCCACAACCTGGCGCGCATCGCGCTCGGGCGCGGCCATGCGGGACGGCCGTGGCGCATGCCGTGCGGCCGCCGCATCGCGCGCCTGGCTCCCGACATCGAACTGCTCGAAGTCGCCGCGCCGCAGCACACGGCGGCCGATGGCCTTCGCGCCGCGCCCGCCGTGCCTGCCGTTCCCGCGCGCGCGGCCGTCGTGGCACATGGCGTGGCGGTCCTGTCCAGCCTGGGCATGGCGCTGGCGGCCACGCCGACCATCGCCTGGCTGGACCTGGCCAACATCGCCATGCTGTTCCTGCTGGTCGTGCTGCTGATCGCCGTGCGTTTCGGCCGCGGCCCGTCGGTCACCGCGACGTGCGTCAGCGTGGCCTGCTTCGACTTCTTCTTCGTACCGCCGCGCTTCACGTTCGAGATCTCGGATCTCCAGTACCTGGTGGCCTTCGGCGTAATGCTGGCGGTCGGCCTGATCACGGGGCATCTCACGGCCGGTCTCCGGTTCCAGGCGCACGTCGCCGCCCGGCGCGAGAGCAGGACGCGCGCGTTGTACGAATTCGCGCGGGCCTTGTCCGGCGTACTGCAGACGGAGCAGATCCAGGAAGCCACGCGCGACGCCATCGGGCGCACGTTCGGCGCGCGCACGGTCCTGCTGCTGCCGGACGCCGACGGGCGCGTACATCCCACGTCCGAGACCGGCGCCGAAACGATCGCCGCCCTCGATGCCGGCATCGCGCAGTGGTCGTTCGATCACGGCACCAGCGCCGGCATGGGCACGGACACCCTGCCCGGCAGTCCCGTCTTCTACATGCCGCTGGTCGCGCCGATGCGCACCCGCGGCGTGCTGGCGATCGAGGCCTCGACCCCGCACTGGCTGCTGGCGCCGGAACAGCGCCAGCAGCTCGACACGTTCGCGGCGCTGGCCGCCATCGCGCTGGAACGGGTGCATTACATCGAGGTCGCGCAGGAGGCATTGGTGAGAATCGAATCGGAGCGCCTGCGCAACTCGCTGCTGGCGGCGCTGTCGCACGACCTGCGCACGCCGCTCACGTCGCTGATGGCGCAGGCCGAGTCGCTGGCGCGCTCGTCGCCGCCGCTGGCGCCGGCGCAGCGCACGATGGCGGACGCGCTGCGCGACGAAATGGTCCGCATGAGCATGCTGGTGACGAACCTGCTCGACATGGCCCGCATCGAGAGCGGCGACGTCAAGCTCAAGCTCCAATGGCAGCCGGTCGAGGAAGTCATCGGCAGCGCGCTCTCGGCCAGCCGCGCCGCGCTGGCCGGCCACGCGGTCGAGACCCACGTGCCGGCCGACCTGCCGCTGGTGCAGTACGACGCCGTGCTGATCGAGCGGGTCTTGTCCAACCTGCTGGAGAATGCGGGCAAATACACGCCGCCGGGCAGCACGGTCGCCATCTCGGCCGAGCGCCACGGGCTGTGGCTGAACGTCGCCGTGACGGACGACGGTCCCGGACTGCCGCCCGGCCAGGAAGAGGCGGTATTCGACAAATTCACGCGCGGCGAGCGCGAATCCGCCAAGCCCGGGGTCGGCCTGGGCCTCGCCATCTGCCGCGCGATCGTCGGTGCGCACGGCGGGACGATCCATGCGGCCAACCGTTCCGAAGGCGGTGCCGCATTCGTATTCACCCTGCCGCTGGGGACGCCGCCGGCGCCGCCCCCGCTGGACGAGGATCTGGAAGTCGAGGAACAGGATGAGTGATTTCACCGGGATTGCCCTGCTCGTGGAAGACGAGCCCCATATCCGGCGCTTCGTGCGCGGCGCGCTGGAGCAGGAAGGATGGCAGGTGCACGAGGCTGCGACCCTGCAGCGCGGCCTGACGGAGGCCGGGACGCGCAAGCCGGACGTCGTCATCCTCGACCTCGGCCTGCCCGACGGCGACGGCGTCGATTTCATCGCCGACCTGCGCAAGTGGTCCGCGGTGCCGGTCATCGTGCTGTCGGCCCGCGTGACCGAAGAAGAAAAGATCCGCGCGCTCGACCGCGGCGCGGACGACTATCTCACCAAGCCGTTCGGCGTCGGCGAGCTGCTGGCGCGCGTACGCGCGTCGCAACGGCGCCTGCGCGGCGCGGCCACGGGCGGCGACGGCAAGGTGCGGTTCGGCGACGTCGTGGTGGACGTGCAGAACCGGCGCGTCACCAAGGGCGGCGGCGTCGTGCGCCTCACGCCCACGGAACACCGCCTGCTCGCGGTACTCGTCGCCAATGCGGGCAAGGTCATGACGACGCCCCAGCTGCTGCGCAGCGTCTGGGGCCCGAACCAGTCCGACCATGCGCACTACCTGCGGATCTACATGGGGCATCTGCGGCACAAGCTGGAAGACAATCCCGCCCAGCCCCGGTACATGATCACCGAGACAGGCGTCGGCTATCGGTTCCAGCTGCCGTGATTCAGGCGCCGACGACGAACACGGTCGCCGTGTCGCGCCCCGCGTGCTTGGACCGGTACAGCGCCTCGTCCGCCACGTGTGCCAGCGCGGACGGATCGGGATGCGCGCTCCACGCGATGCCGATACTGCTAGTCACCCGGATCGTACGGCCGTCGAGTTCGAACGGCGGACGGATCGCATCGTGCAGCTTGGCCGCGATCCGGTCGCATTCCAGCGGCGAGCCGACCTGCTCGAGGACGATCACGAATTCGTCGCCGGCCAGGCGCGCCACGGTGTCCGTGCTGCGCACGGTGGCGGCCAGGCGCTGCGCGAATTCGCGCAGCACGGCGTCGCCCGTGGCGTGGCCGAGACTGTCGTTGATCTGCTTGAAGTGGTCGATGTCGAGATAGGCCAGCGCCAGCGGCGTGGCATTGCGGCGCGCGCGTGCGATGGCCTGGGCCAGGCGTTCCTCGTGGCTGCGCCGGTTGGGCAGTCCGGTCAGGTGGTCGGAATGCGCGAGCGCGTGCAGCTGGCGTTCGTATTCGCGCGCCGCGGTGGCGTCCGTCGACAGCACGTAGATGCCCTGCACGACGCCGTCGCGCACGTGCGGCAGATAGGTCGAGCTGACGACGCGCATGTGGCCGCGGCGGACTTCCTCGATCTCCAGGTGCGACGCGTGGCCGGCCAGGCAGCGCTCCAGCGCTTCGCGCCGCGACGCATAAAACGCCTCGCCCATCGATTCGAGCACCGTCTTGCCGATCATGTCCTGGCTCTTCACGCCGAACCATTCGCGGTAACGCTCGTTGGCGAAGCGGTAGCGCAGGTCGGTGTCGACGTAGGCGATCAATGCCGGCACGTTGTCGGCGATGGTGCGCAGCCACTCCCCGCTCTCGATCAGCGCGCCGCGATTCAGTTCGTCTTCCGCCAGGCGCGCCAGGTCGCGCAGCAGGCGCCGGTCGGCGTCGCCGAACGTGCGCGGGACGGTGTCGATGATGCACAGGGTGCCGAGGGGCTGGCCGTCGAGGCTGTGCAGCGGCTGGCCGGCATAGAAACGGATGCCGGGCGCGCCCGTCACGTGCGGATGGTCCGTGAAGCGTTCGTCCTGCAGCGTGTCGGGCACGACGAGCATGTCGTCCAGGGCGATGGCGTGGCTGCAGATGGCGAGCGAACGGGGGATCTCCTCATGCTCCAGGCCGACGCGCGACTTGAACCACTGCCGCTCGCGGTCGATCAGCGACAGGAGCGCGATGGGCACGCGGAACGCGGCCACGGCAAGGCGGATGAAACGGTCGAACCGGTCTTCTCCGGGGGTGTCGAGCAACCCCGATGCGTGCAAGGCCTGTATGCGCGCTTCTTCCGCAAGATCTTGTTGACTGAGCATGGGCATCCTTGCCTGACGACGAAGAAAGAACCGGCGGCATGGGGCGAATCGGACGAAGCACGCAGCCTTTGCAATAAATTCTATCCGATTATCACCGGGCTGTGCGCTAGGGCCACGACCGTTGCATCGGAGGTACAGCACGTTCCAACATAAAACTTCTGAAACATTCTACAGCGAAACAATTAGCGATAATTCATTCTTTATGCGAAAAACATGGGATGTGCTGCACAAATGTCACATCCGGTTCGCCCGGCCGGGCCAGCGCCGCGTGCCTGTCGCGCCGGCAACGCCGCTCATCCTGAAAATCACCAAAACTCATCTTTCGCTTGCCCTGTCCAGCCGTCTGCCCCTATGCTTGCCCTTCACGGCCCAGCCGCACCGAGTCTGCCCGGGACAACAACGGACAACAAGACATGACGCATGACGATACGGGCAATGTCGTGGCGACCCTCGACGAGGTGTTGATCACGCACGAACTCGCACGCCGCCAGGCGCGTGCGCCCGACTACCGCGAGGAAAGCCGCGCGCTCACCCTGCTCAGCCACGATCTCGTGACGCATCCGCACGGCGTGTTGCAGCGGCTCGCCGAACTCATACTGCAACTATGCCGCGCCGGCACGGCCGGCGTCAGCGTGCTGGAACATGGCGCCGACGGCGACGTGTTCCGCTGGCCCGCCGTGGCCGGCGCGTGCGCCGACCTGCTCGACGGCGCGATACCGCGCGACGACAGCCCCTGCGGCATCGTCGTCGAGCGCAACACGACGCTGTTGTTCGAGGCCCCCGACCGGCACTTCGCGACGCTGCGCTGGGACGGCCCGCCGCTGGCGGAGTGCCTGCTGGTGCCGTGGATGGTCGACGACCGGCCGGTCGGCACCGTCTGGGCCATCTCGCACGATCCGGCGCGGCGGTTCGACGCCGAGGATGCGCGCCTGCTGGCCGAACTGTCGTCGTTCGCCGCCAGCGCGCACCAGCTCGTGCAGGCGCTGGACACGAGCCGGCGCGCCGAAGGCAAGCTCGCGGCGCTGCGCCGCGAGGTCGAGCTGCGCGCGACCGGCCGGGCCGATCTGCCGCTGGCGCCGGTGCACCGGCCGCGCTCCGGCGAGACGACGCTGGATGCCCTGCCCGACTACGTGTACGCGTTCGACCGCGCGCACCGCTTCGTCTACGTCAACCGCGCCATGGAAGAACTGTTCGGCATGCGCGCCGACGACATGCTGGGCCGCGGTTTCGCCGACCTGGATTTCCCGTTCCACCTGGCCGCCCGCCTCGACGACCACCTCGACACCGTCTTGCGCACCGGCGTCACCATCCAGGACGAAGTGTTCTTCACGAGCCCCACGGGCACGAGCGCGTACCTCCAGTTCCGCTGGGGCCCCGTGCTGGCGGAGGACGGCTCGGTCGAGCAGGTCGTGGGCGTCTCGCGCGACACGACGGGCCGGCGCATGCTGGAAGCGCGCCTGCGCGAGACCGAGGAACGCACGGCCTTCCTGCTGCGCCTGTCCGACGCCATGCGCTCGCTGGACGATCCCGCCGCGATCGAGACGACGGCCACGCGCATGGTGGCCGCGCACCTGGGCGCGAGCCGCGTGCTGATCGGCGAATTCGAGGACGGCCGGGTCCACATCCGGCGCGACCACGCGGACGGCGCGGCGTCGCCGGCGGGATCCTGCCCGCTGCCCGCGCTGGGCGTGCGGGCACAGGCCGCGTTCGAGCGGGGCGACGCCTTCGTCGTCGACGACATGGCGCGCGACCCGCACGTGGACCCGTTCACGCGCAACGGCTGGGCGCGCGCGGGCGTCGCGGCCCAGGTCGCGGTGGGCCTGTATTCCGGCGGGCGCGTCGCCGGGACGTTCTGCGTGCACCACGCGGCGCCGCGGCACTGGAGCGGCGCGGAAGTGAACCTCGTGCGCGAGGCGGCCGAGCGGACGTGGGCCGCGCTCGAGCGCGTGCGCGCCGAACGGGCGCTCAAGGATGCTGACCGGCGCAAGGACGAGTTTCTCGCGACGCTGGCGCACGAGCTGAGAAATCCGCTGGCGCCGATCAGCCACGCGATCCAGCTGATGCGCCGTCCCGACGGACAGCGCACGTCGGATCGCCTGTCCGGCATCATCGAACGCCAAGTGCGGCAGATCGTCAAGCTGGTCGACGACCTGATGGAGATCGCGCGCATCTCGCGCGGCAAGGTCGAACTGGACCGCAAGCCGCTGCCGCTCGCCGACGTCGTGCGCGACGCCGTCGAGGCCTGCCGGCCGCAGGTCGAGCGCGCCGGGCACCGCCTCGACGTCGCGGTGCCGGACGAGCCCCTCGTCGTGCATGGCGACGCGGTGCGCCTCACGCAGGTGCTCACGAACCTCATCAACAACGCGGCCAAGTACACGGATGCGGGCGGCCGCATCGACGTGACCGCGCAGCGCTGCGGCGCGAGCGCGGTCCTGGCGGTGGCCGACAACGGCCGCGGCATCGCGGCCGCCGAACTGCCCCGCGTGTTCGACATGTTCGCGCAGCCGCACCTGGGCGCCAAGGGCGCCGGCGAAGGCCTCGGCATCGGCCTGGCCATCGTGCGCAAGCTCGTCGACATGCACGGCGGGACCGTGGAAGCCCACAGCGCGGGCCCAGGCAAGGGCAGCGAATTCGTCGTGCGCCTGCCGCTGCTGCAGGAGACGGCGCCCGACGACGGCCTGGCCGCGCCGTGCGGCACGCTGGCCGGCCACCGCATCCTCGTCGTCGACGACAACCTCGACGCCGCCGACACCCTGGTCCTGCTGCTGGAATCGCACGGGGCGCACGCACGCGCCGCGTACGGCGGCCCGGCCGCGCTGGCGAGCCTGGCGGCATTCGCGCCCGACGTCGTGCTGCTCGACCTGGACATGCCGGACATGGACGGCTTCGACGTCGCCCGCGCCATCCGGGCCGAAGGCAACCGGCACGTGCGCGTCGTCGCCCTCACGGGCTGGGGCCAGCAGGCCGACCGCGCCCGCACGCGCGCCGCCGGCTTCGATCATCACCTGACCAAGCCGGTCGATCTCGACACCCTGGCGGCCTGGCTAGGCCCGGCGTAACGCCAACGCGCCGACCAGCTGCGCATGCAGGCGCGCGTCGCCGCATGCAAGCACCGTGCCGCCGTGCTGGACGTCGCCGCCGTCCCACGCCGTGATGACGCCGCCGGCGCCTTCGATGATGGGGACGAGCGCCTGCACGTCCCACGGCTGCAGGCCCGCTTCGATGACGGCGTCGACGAGGCCGGACGCCAGCATGCAATAGGCGTAGCAATCGCCGCCGTAGCGCAGCAGGCGCGCCCGGCCCGCCACGGCATCGAAGGCGGCGCGCCGGGCGGGATCGAACATGTCGGGCGACGTGCACATCACGTACGCCTCCTCCGGCCGCGCGCAGGGGCGCGTGTGCAGCACGTGCCCGCCGTTCCAGGCGCAGTGCGCCGTGCCGACGAAGCGCTCGCGCGTGAACGGCTGGTTCATCAGGCCCAGCACCGGACGCGTGCCGTCGTTCAGCGCGATCAACGTGCCCCACAGCGGCAGGCCGAGCATGAACGCCTTGGTGCCGTCGATGGGATCGAGCACCCACGTGAGGCCGGCGGTGCCCGCGTGCCTGCCCTCTTCCTCGCCGAGGATGCCGTGCTGCGGATAGCGGGCGCGGATCAGCGCGCGCATCGCGCGCTCGGCCGCGCGGTCGGCCGCCGTGACCGGATCGAAGCCGTGCGCGCTCTTGTTCTCGGCACCGCTGCCCGCGCGGAAATGCGGGAGGATGGCGCCCGCCGCCGCGTCGGCCAGCTCGTTGGCGAAGTGCAGGTACTCGTCGAATTCGGTGGCATCGATGGGCATGTCCATCCTCGTCGGTGCGCGGCACGGCGCCGCATTCCCCGCATACTACCTTGAACCCGCGCCGGGTTGAAGGAACACGCACGCCTCGCCGTCCTCGGGCACGCTCACGCGCGCGCGCAAGCCCTGCCCGTCCAGCCAGGCGCGCAGGCCGGCGCGCGACAGCACGCAGTGGTTCACGGCCTCCAGGTGGCTGGCGACGATGGCCGCGCGCGGCGCCGCCCGCGCCACCCGGCCCACGTCGTCCAGGTCCATGATGATGGGGCCCAGGCCCGGCACCTGCGCGTCGCCGCAGTTCAGCACGACGACGTCCGGATCGTACGTCTCCAGCACCGCCGCCACGTGCGCGTTCCACACGGTGTCGCCGGCGATGTACAGCGTGGGCTCGTCCGGATGGCGCAGCACGATGCCGCTCACCTCGCCCATGCGCGTGCGGAACGCGGGCGGCGCGGCGGCCATGAGGGCGTCGCTGCCGTGCCGGCCGCCCGTGCGGGCGATGCGGATGCCGCCGAACGCCGTGTCGCCCGCCGCCGCGAGCGGACGCACGTCCGTGAAGCCGTCGGCGCGGATGGCCTGCGCGTCGGCCTCGTCCTGCGCGAACACCGGCAGGCCTTTCGGCAGCACGCGGCGCGCCGTCTCGTCCCAGTGGTCGAGGTGCAGGTGCGTGACGACGACGGCATCCACGTCCAGCAGCGCGGCCAGCGGCACGGGCAGGTCGACGAGCGGATTGGCGAGGTGGCTGTTGGCCGTGCCGGCAAAGCCGGGGTAGGCGCCCCGCGCGGCCAGCAGCGGGTCGACGAGGAGGGTCTTGCCGGCGTAGTCGACGAGCAGGGTGGCATTGCGAATCTGGGTCAGTTGCATGATGGCGGCTCCTTGGTGGTGTGACGCCATTCTCGCGGCGCGGCCCGCATCCGGACAGTGGCCCGAAGGACACCTTTCGATATAATCGGGCCATGACCCGAACCGCTCCCCAAACCTACCGCGTGGCCGTCATCGCCTTCGACGGCATGACGCCGTTCCACCTGTCCGTGCCCTGCCTCGTGTTCAGCGGCCGCCCCGGCCCGGATGCGCGCTCGCGTTTCGCGCTGACGGTGTGCGGCGCCGGTCCGGAAGCGCCGCTGGCGACGAGCGCCGGCTTCGGCATCGTGCCGCGGCACGGCCTGGAAGCGCTGGCGGACGCCGACATCGTCGTCATGCCGGCCTGGCACGACGACTGCCGCCCCGCGCCGCCCGCGCTGCTGCGGGCCTTGCGCGCCGCGCACGCGCGCGGGGCCTGCATCGTCGCGCTGTGCCTGGGCGCCTTTCCGGTGGCCGAGGCGGGCCTGCTGGACGGCCGCACCGCGGCCACGCACTGGGCCTCGGCGGCGGAGCTGGCGCGCCGCCATCCGCGCGTGAAGGTCGATCCGGGCGTGCTGTACGTGGACGACGGCGACGTGCTGACGTCGGCCGGCGTGGCGGCCGGCATCGACTGCTGCCTGCACCTGCTGCGCCGGCTGTGCGGCGCGGACGCGGCGAACCAGGTGGCGCGCATGCTCGTCGTGGCGCCGCACCGGCAAGGCGGCCAGGCCCAGTTCATCGAACGGCCGCTGCCCGTGTCGGGCAGCGACGGCCGGCTGTCCGCGGTGCTGGAATGGGTGACGCGGCACCTGGGCGAGGACCACGCCATCGACGACCTGGCCCGGCGCGCGGCCATGAGCCGGCGTAACTTCACGCGCCACTTCCGCCAGGCGACGGGCACGTCGTTCAAGCAATGGCTGTTGGCCCAGCGGCTGGCGCACGCGCGCTGGATGCTGGAGACGGGCGACGCCGCCGTGGAGGTGGTGGCCGCCGAAGCGGGCTTCGGCTCGGCGCTGTCGCTGCGCCAGCACTTCCGCGCGGCGCTGCAGACGTCGCCGGCGGCGTACCGCAAGGCGTTCCGGCAGGAGGCGAAGGTGGGCGCGGGGCGCACACCCTACGGCCGGTCATCGTAGGGTGGGCACCCCGTGCCCACCAATCACTGCGCCCAGCCACGCGCGCAGCACGCCCAGGTCGACCGGCTTGGTGAGATGAAAATCGAACCCCGCCCCGCGCGTGCGTTCGCGGTCGCTCGCCTGCCCCCAGCCCGTCAGCGCGACGAGGCGCACGCCGGACCAGGCGGGATCGGCGCGGATGCGGCGCGCCACCTCGAGGCCGTCCATGCCCGGCATGCCGAGGTCGAGCAGGACCGCGTGCGGCCGCAGGCCCGGCATGGCCGCCAGCGCGGACTGGCCGTCGTACACGGCGCGCGCGCGGGCGCCGTCCGCTTCCAGCAGCATGGCGAGCGTATCGGCCGCGTCCTGGTTGTCGTCGACGACGAGGATGCGCGGTCCGGCCAGCGGCGCCGCGTGCGCCGCCGTGCCCGCGTCGCCGGCCGCGTCGTGCCTGTCCGCCAGCGGCAGGCGCACGACGAATTCGCTGCCCTGCCCCGGCCCGGCGCTCCTCGCCTCGACGGTCCCGCCATGCATCTGCACGAGGCTGCGCACCATGGCGAGCCCGATCCCGAGCCCGCCCTCGCCGCGCCCGGCCGCGCGGTGCGCCTGGGTGAACATGTCGAACACGTCGGGCAGGTTGGCGGGCGGGATGCCGATGCCGTTGTCGCGCACGGCGATCTCGACGTCGTCCCCGTCGCGCCGCGCCGCGAGCTCGATGCGGCCGCCCGCGTCCGTGTACTTGGCCGCGTTGTTCAGCAGGTTGGCGAGCACCTGCGTCAGGCGCACGCTGTCCGCGTGCAGCGTGAGCGCCTCGTCGGGCAGGCGCACGTCCAGGTGGTGGCGGTGCTGGTCGATCAGCGGCCGGCTCGTCTCGACGGCGCCCTGCACGACGTCGGCCAGCAGCAGCGGCTGCCGGTGCAGTTCGATCTTGTCGCGCGTGATGCGCGAGATCTCCAGCAGGTCGTCCACCAGCTTGATCATCTGGCGCACCTGGCGTCCCAGCATCTCGACGAGGCGGTCGGCGCGGCGGCGGCCGTCCGGATGGCGCAGCAGGTGCACGGCGTTGCTGATCGGCGCGAGCGGATTGCGCAGTTCGTGCGCCAGCACGGCGAGGAAGTCGTCCTTGCGGCGGTCCGTTTCCTTGAGCGCCTGCTCGGCCAGCACGGCGTCGGTGATGTCGAGCGCGGCGCCGACGTGACCCGCATAGCTGCCGTCCGGCGCGAACAGCGGCTGCGCGTAATTGTCGAACCAGCGCCACTGGCCGTCGCGACGGCGCACGCGGTCGAGGTTGCGCCACGGCCGGCGCGTGCGCACGGCCTCCATATACCCCGCGACGTAGGCGGGGGCGTCGTCCGGATGCAGCAGGTCGTGCCAGCCCGAGCCCAGCACGGCCTCCAATGACTTGCCGGTGAAGTCGAGATAGTACTGGTTGACGAACACGTTGCGGCCTTCGACGTCGTTCTGCCAGATCAGCACGGGCACGGTGTTCGACAGCGTGCGAAAGCGCAGTTCCGACGCCCGCAATTCGCCCTCGACGCGCTTGCGCGCCGTGATGTCCTGCACGATGTTGACGGCGCCGGCGATGCCGCCCGCGTGGTCGCGCAGCGCCGAGATGTTGAGCAGGACGTCGATGCGGCTGCCGTCCGAGCGCTCGATGGACGACTCGCAGTCGACGACGGGTTCGCCGCCGCCCAACACCGCGCGCAGCGGCGCCGCGAAATTGGCGAACCGGCAGCCTTGCGCGGCCTCGGGTTCCGGGCCCCAGCAGGCCGGCACCACGCCGGGCGGGCCGCCGCACAGGCGGTCGGCGCACGCGTTGTGGAATACGACGTTCCCCGCCGCGTCGCAGGCGACGACGCCGGCGGGAATCGCGCCGATCAGGTCGCGGTATCGCTGCTCGCTGGCGCGCAGCGCCTCGTCGGCCTGGCGGCGCTGGGCGATCTCGTGTTCGAGCATGCGGTTATGCCCGGCCAGCACGCGCGTGCGTTCCTCCGCCGCCTGCACCAGCTCGCGCCGGCCCTCGGCCGTCTCTTCCAGCGCGACGATGGCCTGGTAGGCGGCGGCCGCGAAATCGGCCAGATTGCGCAGCACGCGCGCATCCTCGGCGTCGAAGTGGCGATCAAGCCGGTGGCTGATGACCCACACGGTGCCGACCGCGCGCCCCTCCGCGGTCCATGGCACGAGCAGGTTTTCGATCATCGGCGGGTCGAAACCGGCCATCACCGCGAAGCAGCGCTCGCCGTGCCGCATCAGCATGGTTTGATTGCGGTCGACGACCGCGCCGCACGGGCTCACGTCGAACGGGACCGTGCCGTCCAGGTGCGCCGCGAACAAGCCGGCGGCCGCGCGCCAGCGGAACACGCGCGCGCCGTCCTGTTCCTCGAGCAGGCTGATGCCGGCCGAGCCGGCGTCGCACAGGTCGAGCACGAGCTCGGCCAATTTTTGCGGCACGCCATGGGGATCGAGGGCCAGTTGCCTGGCAAGCGCGGCCATGGCGCGGTTCTCCGCCGCGTAATCCGGCGCCCGGCGCGGACGCCGCTCCAGTTCCGCCGTGATGAGGACGTCATCGACGCAGCACGGGGCGCATGTAGGCTGGGTCTCCATCGGAACAACACCGAATGTACGAACTGTACGAACTGTACGAACTGTACGAACGACGCATGCTAGCGAAAAGCGTGGCGGGACGGCGCGCCATTTGCATTGCGCGCGCCATCAAACGAACACAGCCGTGCGCGAGCGTCAACAGCCGCTGGTATTGGTCGTGACGGTGGGGACGCCGGTGCCGTTATAGGTGTACTGGACGGAGCATTGCATGGGCGTGGGCGCGCTCTCGATGCGCCATCCCGCGTCGCCGTTGGGGATTTTGTTGTTGCCGTAGCCGTAGAACGTGTAGCCGTCGACCTGGATCGCCGCGGACGACAGATAGCAGCCGTTGGCGGGGACGGTCATGGTTTGCAGGACCGCGCCGATGCCGTCGCACCACCGGTCCGGGTAGCCGTTCCAGACGCGCAGCTGCGTGGACGCATCCATGGCGACGAACGTCAGGTCCTTGATGCCGGCCGGCGTGCCGGCGCCGCGTACCGCCGTGAGCGACTTGACCATGCCGACCCCGGTCTTGACGGAGCCGGCCAGAGCCTGGATCGAGGAAATGCGGGCCGACGAGCCCAAGTCGACGAATTTCGGCAGGGCGACCGCCGACAACACGCCGAGAATGACGATCACGACGATCAGTTCGATCAGCGTGAAGCCCCGGGCCCGTCCGATTCGGCCGGCGTTTGTTCGTAATGAATGTGAATGCATGGCAAGACTACGATTAAATTTCTTTCCCATAAGAATGGTTTCAGTATATCCACGTATCTTTACTTTGACTACGACATGGTTGACGAACCGTTGTAACCATGCGTACGCGCCGTGCTAGAGTGACGTTTTACGGCTCTCGACGATCATGGCGCACCCGCTCGACAACATCTTCTGGAACTGCCTCGACGGTCCGCACCGCCACCTCTCCACCGGCACCGACCGGGCACGCCGCTACGCGCCCGGTTTTTCGCCCATCGTCGGCTTCCCCGATCCGCACCGGCCCGACTTCGCCGCGCTGCGCCCGTTCTGCACGCCCGGCGAGCAGTTCTATTGCGACGCTTGGTCCGGCCCCGTGCCGGACGGCTGGCGCCTCGAAGCCGAAGCGACCATGTTCCGCCTCGTCTGGGATGGCCGCGCCGGCGCCGCCGCCGACCCGGCCCCGGACGCCGTGCCGCTCGGCCCGCAACACGTGGACCAGGCCGTGGCGCTGGCCCGGCTGACGCGTCCCGGCCCGTTCGGTCCGCGCACGATCGAGCTGGGCGAGTACTTCGGCTACGTCGACGACGGCCGCCTCGTCGCGATGGCCGGCGAACGGATGGCGGCGGGCGGCCTGCGCGAGATCAGCGGCGTCTGCACCCATCCCGGCCACCAGGGCCGCGGTTACGCCAAGCGCCTGGTGCAAAAACTCGTCATGCGCCAGCTGGCGCGCGCGGAGACGCCGTTCCTGCACGTGATGAGCGCCAACCGGCATGCCCACGACCTGTATTTGCGCATGGGTTTCCGCGATTGGTGCGAGACGGTCGTGCGGGTCGTCACGTCCTGCTGACGCACGGCGCCGGCGACATCGCGGCGATCACGAAGAACACCCGCGGTGCCCCTCCGCCAGTGATGTCGCGAAACCACACATTTGCACGCCGACATGCTCGCTTCCCACGATCACGGCCGTGCGATCTCGTATAGATGTTGAAAATTTCGCAAAGGAAATGATATTTTTGAGAATGACCGGCCTATAATTGTTAAATATCATTCCCGCATGATGTCGTCTTTAGGAGATAGCCGTGCCCGCTGGAAGTGCAGAGCTCCTGTCGATGCTGATGCCGCTCGCGGCGGTCATCGCCGTTCTCCTGGGCCGGCAGCAGCAGCGCCTGACGGACGTCGAGCGCGAAGCGCTGGATCTGCGCCGCGCGGCGGCCGACATGGAAGCCATGCTGGAGCACGCGCCGGCCGGCATCGCGCTCCTGGACCGCGACTTGCGTTACGTGCGCGTGAACCGGGTGCTGGCCGAGATGAACGGCCTGCCCGCCGATGAACACATCGGCAAATCCATCCACGACATCGTGCCCGACGTCGCGGCGGCCGCCGAAGCACCGTTCCGCCAGGTCCTGAAAACCGGCCAGCCCATCCTCGGCGTGACCTTCGAAGGCACGACGGCCGCCCAGCCCACCGTGCGCCGCGTCTGGCGCGAGAACGTCCACCCCCGCTTCGACGACGACGGCACCCTGCTGGGCGTGACGGTGACGGCCGTCGAGATCACGGAACAGCGGCGCCTGGCGACCGCCTTGCAGGACAGCCAGCGGCGCGAGCAGCGCCGCACGAGCGAGCTGGACGCCCTGATGCGGGCGGCGCCCGCCGCGCTGTTCGTCGCCAGCGACCGCGAATGCCGGCGCGTCAAGACGAATGCCGCCGCCGAACGCCTGCTGCGCCTGCGCCGCGGCGAGCATCCGCTGCCGGCCAACCCCGGCGAACGCAGGTTCACCGTGTACGCGGGCGCCACGCCGCTGGCCTTCGACCAGCTGCCGCTGCTGCGCGCCGCCGCCACCGGCGAAGAAATCCGCGACGTGGCCCTGACGGTGCGCTTCCCCGACGACGAACGCCTGAACGTCGTCGTCAACGCCCTGCCCCTGCGCGACGAGACGGGCGAAGTCGTGGGCGCCGTCGCCGGCTTCGTCGAGGCGCCGGCGGCGAGCCTGGCGCTCGGCGGCTGAGCCGCACGCCCGGCCGGATTCAGGCCGTCGTCCCGGCCGCGAACTCGGTGAGCCACGCCTGCAGCTGGGCCGCCGGCATCGGCCGCCCGATGCCGTAGCCCTGGGCGATGTCGCAGCCGTGTTCGCGCAGCCAGTCCAGCTCGGCCGGCGTCTCCACGCCCTCGGCGACGACGGTGAGGCCGAGCGCGTGGCTGAGCATGATGGTCGACTCGACGATGGCCGCATTGCGCGGCGATTCCGTGATCGCGGTGATGAAGCTGCGGTCGAGTTTCAGTTCGTCGACGGGCAGGATTTTCAGATAGGCCAGCGACGCCTGGCCGACGCCGTAATCGTCGATCGACAGCTTGACGCCGAGCGCCGCCAATTCGTCCAGGTGGGCATGGGCCAGCGCCGGATCGTCCATCAGCGCGCTCTCGGTGATTTCCAGGCACAGGCGGCGCGCCGGCACTTTGTTGCGCTCGAGCAGGTCGCGCACGCGCCGGCCCAGGTGCGGATCGAGCAGGTCCAGGGTCGACAGGTTCGCCGACACGGTGATGTCCAACCCCGCCGCATGCCAGACGGCGGCCTGGCGCACGGCCGTCTCCAGCACCCACGGCGTGATCTCGCGGATGAAACCCGTCTGCTCGGCGAACGGAATGAAGCGCGCCGGCGCGATGCTGCCGCGCTCCGGATGCTGCCAGCGCAGCAGCGCCTCCACCGCCACGATGCGCCCGCTGCCCAACGCCAGCTTGGGCTGGTACGCCAGCGTGAATTCGCCGGCCGCGAGCGCGCGCCGCATGTCGCCGATCAGCGACAACTGCTCGTGCGCGGGCTCGCCGCCCGCGTCGGACGCGCAGGCGACGCCGGAATGGCGGCGCTTGGCCACGGCCAGCGCCAGCTCGGCGCGCCGCAGCAGCGTCGCGGCATCGAGGCCGTCGTCCGGATACAGCGCGATGCCGACGCCGGCCTCGATGTCCAGGCGCTGGCCGTCCAGGGTGACCGGATCGCGCAGCGCGGCCAGCGCGGTGTCGGCGAAGCGGCGTGCCGCGTCGCCGTCTGCGCCTTCCAGCAGGAACGCGAACTGGTCGCCCCACAGGCGCGCCAGCATGCCCCCCGCCGGCACGAGCGGCCGCAGCTGGCCGGCCACGGCGCGCAGCAGGCGGTCGCCGACGACGTGGCCCAGCGCGTTGTTGATGAGGGCGAAGCGGTCGACGTTCACGACCAGCACGGCGCCGCCCATGCCCGGCGTCAGGCGGCCGAACGCTTCCAGGAAGCGGGTGCGGTTCGGCAGGTCGGTGAGCGCGTCGACGTACGCCAGGCGGACGATGCGCTCCTCGCGGTTCGCGATTTCCGTGCGCATCTGTTCGAAGCTGGCGGTCAGCTGGCCGATCTCGTCGCCCTGCGCCGGCGGCAGCGGCCGCGCGTAATCGCCCAGCGCGATGCGGCGGGCGGCGGCCGACAAGTCGTTCAGGGGCCGCACGATGCGTCCGGCCAGCATCACGCTGCCCAGCGCGAACACCAGCACGGCGGCAACGATCATGCCCAGCAGCCGGCCCTGCAACTGGCCGAACGGCGCCTGCACCTGCGCGACGGGCAGTTGCAGCACAGCCTGCAGGCCGCCGTCCAGCGGCACGTCCACCGCCGCGACGTCCGCGCCGTCGGCCGCCGGCGCGGGGCCGGACGACGCCAGCGCGTCGCGCGAGCCGGCGCGCACGATGTGCACGCCGAGGCCCGTCACGCCGGCCATCACGTGCGCCCAGCGGTCGTCCACGTGGAAGCCCATCGCCACCCACGCGATGCGCGCGGGCGCCATGATCGGCACGAGCACGACCTGATACAACTGGCCGTTGCGCATCTGCCGGAAGCCGGCGCTGCGGCCCTGCGCCTCGGCGGCCGCGAGCAGGTCGGGAAACGGGAACGGATCGCCGGCCGCGAAGCCGCTCTGCGTGGCGGCGATCATCCGGCCGTCGGTGCCGGTGACCATCATGACCTGGGCGTGGATGCGCTGGCCGTGGTTGCGGAGCACGGAGCGCACGGTGGACTGGTCCTGGGTGGCGATGGCCTCGCGGAACGCGAAGTCGGCGGCGAGGACGGCGGCCGCCGTCTCGAGCTGGCGCTGGTTCTGTTCGAGCAGGCGCTGGAACACGTTGGCGCCGACGGCCAGTTCGCGCTGCGTCTCGCGCGCCACGATCCGCTCGCTGCTGCGATGCACGAGGGCGAGCACGAGCCCCATGACCAGCACGAGCAGGCCGACGAAGACGATGGCGATCCGGTGCCGCAGCGATTTCGATGGCATGTCAGTAGCGGTCCGGGTCCTCGGTGCGCGGCCTCGGCTCGCGCGGCCGCGCATCCAGCACGAGCGTCGCGCGCACGGGCGCGTCGCCGACGTCGATCTCCTCCGGCGCCGCGGCCGCCTTCTGCAGCGGATGCCACGGGCGCAGGCGATAACGCCCCGCCGGCACGCCCGCGACGGTCGCGCGGCCGTCCGCGCCGGTGCGGGCGAAGTACGGCGTGTCGACGACGAGCACGTGGGCTTCCATCCAGTCGTGGATATTGCAGCCGATGTCGACCTGGCCCGGCTTGTCGAACACGATGGGCTGGCCCGGCTTGCCCGCGTACAGCTTGATCTCGAAGCGCTTGGGTTCCGAGAACGAATACACGTGGTGGCGGACCGTGTCGTTGTTGGGGAAGTCGACGCTGGTGCCGGTCTGCACGACGGTCATCCACGGGATGAATTCACGGTTGCGCTGCTCGATCGCGACATGGCCGCGCACGCGGGGCCGCGCGGGCGTGCCCGCGAGCGGCTCCACGAGCACGGCGGCGTCGGCCAGCGGGCTGCCCGCCGGCGTCCGGACGAGCACCTCGACGGGCGCGGCGCCGGCCGCGCCGGCCGCGCCGGCCAACAGCAGCGCCGGCCACGCCAGGAACGACAAACGCATCACGGCTCGATCTGCAGCGCGGGCGCGATCTGCCAGACTTCGGTCGTCAAATCGCCGTCGCGGTAGGTCAGCGCGTGCCAGACCTTCATCGGCAACTTGCCGCCGTAGCCGGCCCCGGCCTCCACCGACGTGCCGCGCGGGTTGGTGAACGCCTTCAGCTTGCCGAACGTGGCCGGACGCGGCTGGCCGCCGTTCGCCGCGATGAATTTCTGCCAGACGGCGCGGATCTCGGCCTTGCCCCGGTAACGGCCGTCCAGCGGCCCGCCGACCCACTCCATGTAGGCGTCGTCCGCATAGTCGCGCATCAGCGCCTCCAGGTCGCCGGCGGCGACGGCGTCCAGGTGAGCCTTGGCCTTCGCCTCATCCAGCGGCCCGGCCACGGCCTGGCCGCCGCACCACGGCAGCAGCGCCAGCGCCAAGATTAGCGATGCAACTTTCGTCTTGCGGATCATCGTCCGGTCTCCACGTGATTTATTACCCTGGCAAAAGTTTCGTGTCCGAAAATCATGATTACACGGAAACCCAGCGGTGGCAACACGGGGTGTGGCGCATCGTATGTGAAAGATCAGCTTTCGACAGTGCCGAGCTTGCCCAGGCAGCGGCGCTGGAAGTTGTCGAGGCCCTCGGTGACGAAATCGTCGTCCTCGTCGACGACATTGGCGTCGATCAAGAGGCGCAGCTTGGCGATGCGGTCGCCCAGCGCGAGCGCCTGGGCCAGGTTCTCGTCGTCCGGATCGCCCGCGTGCGCGATGGCGTCCGCGACCGGCTGCGGGAAGTCCCAGTGCCTGGCGATGGCCGCCGACAGGTTGCGGCCCTCGGCCAGCAATTCCAGGCCGAACTCGCTGGCCCCGGGCACCTTGCCGTCCGCGCAGACGCGGTCGGCCAGGCGGAAGCCGACGACGAGGCCGAGATTCTGCATCAGGCCCGCCAGATACGCTTCGAACGCGCCGGCCGTCAGGCCCGGCGCCATCAGGCTCGCGGCCAGCGCGCATTTCTCGGACTGGTTCCAGACCAGCGGCGCGGCCACGCGCGTAAAGCCCGTCGCCTGCAGCTTGATGATCGGGCGGAAAGCGATGCGCGCGAGCAGCATGCGCAAGCCGTTCTGGCCCAGCATCATGAGGGCCGCCTCGACCGTCTTCACGGGCGACATCGGCCGGTAATACGCGCTGTTCGCTTCGCGGATCACTTCGGCCACGAGGACGACGTCCTGCGCGACCTGGCGCGCCAGTTCGGCATTGGACGCCTCGTCCTGCAGGCTGCGCAGCAATTGGGGGATCACTTCCGGAACGCGCGGCACCAGTTCGGCCGCGCTGGCCGGGTCGCGCGCCAGCGCGCGGACCTGGTCGAGGATCCGGGTCTGCAGGTCGGCCGGGGCATCGTAGCCGGCGGAAGCGGTCAGCCAGCGGTAATACGTCGCTTCGATCTCGGCGGCCATGCCGCCGGGCCGGTCGTCCGCGTCGTCGGCCTCGGGAACGGCCGGCTTGGATGCGGCCGTGTTGTCGCCGCCGCGGAGGCGGCTGATCCAGTTTTTCATCGGGTGTGAGGCTGCGCTGCGGTCATGCCCCTATTGTAGCCTGACGTAGCCTGACGCGGACACCCATGCGCCGGCGGGCACCGCCGCACCAGGCCGTGCGCGAACGACTCGTGCGTCGTTCGTCATGTCATCTGTGCTAATTTTCATACCGACAGCGTGACTTGGCGGCGGAGTTTATTCGATGAAAATAATACTCGGCATGATTGGACTGGGAAGTGCGATCGCAGCCGGCCACGCCGCCGCGCAGGCGAGCGCGGCCGACCGCATTCCGGACACGATGGAAGCGCGCGTGCAAGCCTGCACCGGCTGCCACGGGCCGCAGGGCCGGGGCGTGGAAAACGTCTATTTCCCGCGCCTCGCCGGCAAGCCGGCCGGTTATCTCTACAACCAGCTGGTGGCGTTCCGCGACGGCCGGCGCAAGTACGTGCCGATGAACTACCTGCTCGCCTACCTGCCGGACGCCTACTTGATGCGCATGGCGGAGTACTTCGCCGCGCTCAACCCGCCTCCCCTCGTGCAACCGGCCGTGAAAAGGTCGCCAGAGCAAGTGCGCGAAGGCCAGCGCATCGTCACGCAAGGCATCCCCGCCAAGAAGATCCCGGCGTGCATCACGTGCCACGGCGCCGAACTGGGCGGACGCGAGCCCGGCATCCCGGGCCTGTTGGGCCTGCGCGCCGACTACGTCAGCGCCCAGCTGGGCGCCTGGCGCTTCGGCGTGCGCACGGCGCTCGCGCCGGACTGCATGCAATTCATCGCGTCCAGCCTCTCCGAGCCGGAGGTCGCGGCCGTGGCGACCTATCTCGCGTCGCTGCCCGTCACGGCCGCCCGCCCGCTGCGCCAGCCGGGCATGCGCCTGCCGCTTGCCTGCGGCAGCCAGCCGCAGAAAGGAGGCCGGCCATGATCCCGCGCGCCCTGATCCGCAACACCACGCTCGCCGCCGTGGCGCTGGCGCTATGCGTGCTGGCCGCGTGGGCCCCGCTGCGCGCGCAGACCAATGCGGCCCGCGCGCCGGCGCAGCCAGCGCAGCAAGCCATCGTCGAACGGGGCCGCTATCTGGCGCAGGCCGGCGACTGCATCGCCTGTCACACGGTCCCGGGCGCCAAGATCTTCTCGGGCAACCGCCCGATGCCGACGCCGTTCGGCACGCTGTACTCGCCCAACATCACGCCCGACCGCGCGACGGGCATCGGCAGCTGGACCGCCGACGACTTCTACAACATGATGCACACGGGCCGCTCGCCCAAGGGCTATCTGCTGTATCCGGCGATGCCGTACGCGTCGTACACCAAGGTCACGCGCGCCGACAGCGACGCCATCTTCGCCTACCTGCGCTCGGTGCCGCCCGTGCGCCAGGCGTCGCGCGAGCACGACCTGCGCTTCCCGTACAACAACCGCGCGCTGCTGATCGGCTGGCGCACGCTGTACTTCCAGCAAGGAGAATATCGGCCGGACCGGAGCAAATCCGTCGAATGGAACCGCGGCGCCTACCTCGTGCAGGGCCTGGGCCACTGCGCGATGTGCCACACGCCGATCAACGCGCTGGGCGGCTCGTCGCAGGAACAGGCGTTCCAGGGCGGCCTGATCCCGATGCAGAACTGGTACGCGCCGTCGCTGACGTCGAACCGCGAGGCCGGCCTGGGCAACTGGGCGCTGCAGGACATCGTCGACCTGCTGCAGAAAGGCGTGTCGAACCGCGGCACCGTCTACGGGCCGATGGCCGAAGTCACGTTCAACAGCCTGCAGTTCATGAGCGACGACGACGTGCGCGCGATGGCCGTCTACCTGAAGAGCCTCCCGGCCGACCAGGGCCCCGCGTCCGATCCGGCCGAGGCGCCGCTGCGCGCCGACATCCACCAGGCATACGAGGAAGGCCGCCGCATCTACGGCGCGCGCTGCGCCACGTGCCACGGCGCGGAAGGCCGCGGCAAGCTGCCCCACTATCCGCCGCTGGCGCGCAACCAGTCGATCGGCATGAGCTCGGCCGTGAATCCGATCCGCATGGTGCTCAACGGCGGCTACCCGCCCGGCACGCGGCGCAATCCGATGCCCTACGGGATGCCGCCGTTCGCGCAGGAACTGAACGACGACCAGATCGCGGCGGTGGTGACGTTCATCCGCACCGCCTGGGGCAACCGGGGCGCGCCCGTGACGGCGCGCGAAGTCAACCAGCTGCGCTCGGCCACGGTCGAGTAGGCGGAAACGAGGAACGAGGAACGGCCATGTTTCTGGAACCGACAGACCAAGACCAGGGCAGCCTGGAACAGCAGCGCCGCGTCGACGCCATCGTCGCCCGCGGCCCCGGCGGCGCGTTCGCGCTGGCCGGCCTCGCGGTGGCGATCGTGATGGCGATCTGGCTCGCCTTCTACTTCCTCGTGTTCGTCGCGCGCGGAGGCGATTGACATGGCGGCCACCGAACACACGCCGCACGACGTCGCCGCCGCGGCGGAAACGCGCTGGGCGTGGATCGTGGGCGGCATCACGGTCTTCCTCGTCGCGATGATGGCCTATATGAGCCTGCACTGGGCCGCGATGCCGCCCGTGCGCATGGAAACCATCGACCCGGCCACGCTGCACATCGCGGGCGAATTCGTCGAGACGAACCTGGGGTCCGTCGCCGAGCCGGACGGCTCCGTCACGGTGCGCGTGCTGGCCAACCAGTATTCGTTCACGCCGCAGTGCATCGTCGTCCCCGCGAACACGCCGCTGCATTTCCGCGCCACGGCGGCGGACGTCGTGCACGGCTTCTCCGTCAGCCACAGCAACGTGAACATGATGCTGATCCCCGGCTACATCTCGAATTTCCGGGCGCGGTTCGACGCGCCCGGCGAACACGTGATGCCCTGCCACGAATTCTGCGGCAACGGCCACGCCGCGATGTGGGCCCACGTGCAGGTCATCCCGCGCGACGAATTCATGCAGCGCGCGCAAGCGCAGCCAGGAAGGAGGTTGAGCTGTGTTCAGTAAAGCATCGCGCCAACTGGTGCTGGCCCATTTCTGGGTTGCGTTCGCCGCCTTCTTCGTCGCCCTGCTGCTGGGCGAATGGCAGATGGTCGTCCGCAGCCCGCTGCGCGACTGGATCGCCAACCCCGAGCTGTACTACCGCTCCGTCACCGCGCACGGCTCCGCGATGGGCTATGTGTTCCCGACGCTGGTCGCGATGGGCTTCGGCTACGCCATCGTCGAACTGGCGCTGAAGCAGCCGCTCGCCGGCCAGCGCTGGGCCTGGGCCGGCTTCTTCCTCGTCGTCGCCGGCACCGTCGTCGCGATGATTCCCGTCGCGCTGGGCAAGGCCTCCGTCCTGTACACGTTTTATCCGCCGCTGATCGCCAACGCCGCCTACTACATCGGCATCGTGCTGGTGGTCGTCGGCTCGTGGGTCTGGGTCGCGCTGATGTCCGTGAACCTGCGCGTGTGGAAGAAGGCGCACCCGGGCGAGGCGGTGCCGCTGCCGATGTTCGCCAACCTGGCCGGCGCCTACCTGTGGGCGTGGACGTCCGTCGGCGCCGCCGTCGAGATCCTGTTCCTGATCCTGCCCGTGGCCCTCGGCTTCAAGTCGACGATCGACGCGGGCCTCGCGCGCGTGTTCTTTTCGTGGACGCTGCACGCGATCGTCTACTTCTGGCTGATGCCGGCCTATATCGCGTTCTACACGCTCGTGCCACGCGCCATCGGCGGCCGCCTGTACAGCGACGTGATGGGCCGCATCTCCTTCGTCCTGTTCCTCGTGTTCTCGATGCCGATCGGCGTGCACCACCTGTTCCAGGACCCGCAGGTGGGCTCCGGCGTGAAATTCCTGCATGCCGTGTTCACGGCGATGGTCACGGTGCCGACCTTGCTCACCGTGTTCACGATCACGGCGTCGGTCGAGATCGCGGGACGCCTGCGCGGCGGCACGGGCGCCCTCGGCTGGATCAAGGCCCTGCCCTGGCACAATCCGATGATGCTCGCGGTCGCGTTCTCGTTCATCCTGCTCGGCTTCGGCGGCGCGGGCGGCATCATCAACATGAGCTACCAGCTCGACTTCGCCGTGCACAACACGCAGTGGATCACGGGCCACTTCCACCTCATCTTCGCGGGCGCCATCGTCATCATGTACTTCGCCCTCGCCTACGACCTGTGGCCGCACCTGACCGGACGTGCGCTCGTCCAGGACCGCATGATGAAGGCCCAGCTGTGGCTGTGGTTCGTCGGCATGATCGTCCTGACGTTCCCGTGGCACGTCGTCGGCGTCATGGGCATGCCGCGCCGCATGGCCTATTTCGACTACACGAATCCCGAGATCGCGCCGCAGGCCGTCACCGTCATCCTCAGCGCCATCGGCGGCCTGCTGCTCGTGGTGTCCGGCGTGCTGTTCCTGCTCGTGCTGCTGCGCGGCCACCGCGCCGCCATCGTCGAGCTGCCCGAGTTCCGTTTCAGCCAGCCCGTGCACGCGGTCGGCCGCGTGCCCGTCGCGCTGAACGGCTACGCGCTGTGGCTGGCGCTGATGATCGGCCTGTCGCTCGTCAACTACGGCTACCCGATCGCGCAACTGGCGACGTTGAAACAGACGTCCGTGCCCGCTGTCCCGGTCGGAGGCACGCCATGAACGCGCCGGTGTTCTCGCTGAAGAACCGCTGGTTCACGATCAGCGTCGCGGCCATCGTCGCGATCGTCGCCATCGCCGCCGCCGTCGGCTTCCTGTGGCTCCCGCGCGTCCACGCGCGCGCCGGCGCGGCGTCGCTGTGGGATGCCATCTGCAGCGCCGCCGGCGCCCCGGCGCCCTACCGCAACCCCGGCCTGCCGGACGAGAAGGCGATCTATCCGACGACCGTCATCGTGAGCAGCGAATTCACGGGCCCGATCGACAACGTGGCCGTCGGCCGCGGCGCCACCCTGGCCCTGCAATGCAGCATGTGCCACGGTGCGCGCGGCACGGCGACGGTCGGCACGAACACCCCGCACCTGGCGGGCCAGCCGCCCTCGTCGACGTACAAGCAGCTGCGCGACTTCAAGTCCGGCCACCGCCCGAGCGCCGTCATGCAGCCGCTGGCCACGAACCTGTCCGACCAGGACATGCGCGACCTGGCCGCGTTCTACTCCCGGCAGCAGCGCGAGACGCTGGTGGGGCATGCGGGCATCCAGGCCGAGGTGCCGAGGATCGTCAGCAACGGCTCGCCGATGCGCAACGTGGGGGCCTGCGCGACCTGCCACAGCCCGGGCGTAGCGCGCGCGGCGACGCCGATCCTGGACGGGTTGCCGGAGCCGTACATCGTGGCCCAGCTGCAGGCGTTCAAGGCCGGACGGCGCGCGAACGACATCAACGAGCAGATGCGCAATGCGGTGCGTGGGTTGACGGACCAGGAGATCGATGTGGTGGCGAAGTACTACGCGGGCCGCTGATCAACGCGAAGCAGCCATCGCCTCGGCGTCCGCGCCGGCCGGGATGCGCATCGGCGCCGCCGGATCCGTCACGGCGCGCCACACCACGCACATCGCACCAGGCGAGGTCCGCCATGGCACGCTCGACGGCCCGCCCGACGTACGCTTCCTCATCGGCCGCCGCGTGTTCGAGCCCACCGACGCGGCAATCCTCGTTTCGCTGCTGCCGCGCGTCATACACTTGCGCGGCGCGGAACGGCTGGCCAAGCTCGTGCACCTCGTGCACCTCGTGGACGACGAGTCGCGCGCAGCGCTCCGCGCGCGACGTCGTGCTGGCACGCCTGCTGGAAGTCCTGCTGATTGAAGCGCTACGCGGCGCGACCGACACTGAGACGTCGCCGGGACTCGTGCGCGGCCTCGCGGACGCGCGCTTGGCGAACGCCCTGCGCGCGCTGCACGAGGCGCCGGCGCAAGCATGGACCGTCGCCGACCTCGCGCACGAGGCCACGCTGTCGAGCTCCGGGTTCTTCGAGCGTTTCAGCCGCACGGTCGGCATGGCGCCGATGCCCTACATGCTGACCTGGCGGATGGCGCTCACGCAAGACCTGCTGCGGCGCGGCAGCATCGCGGAGGTGGCCGAGCGAGTGGGCTATATTGCGCGTCATGTGGGGGTGCCGCCGGGGAGTAATGCGCGGGCGGCGTGACCAAGTTGCCGAGCCAGCGGGCGGCATGCGCAATACCGGTGGTGTCAGGCGAACCATCGCACGCCACGCGGCGGTGCCGTCGGGCCGACGAACCAGCAGCGCGCCCGCATGTAGCTTATCGCGAATAGGGCCCATCACGTACATTGTTCGATCGGCGTAGCGGTGTGCGACGTCCGCCAGCATGGGAGCCGCGCTGAGGTCGAACAGGACGACTTGGCCATTGCGCGTACAGCGCTGGCTTGGTGCCATCGTCGAACGCGCGTTCAGCTGGCGGCGCCCCGCTAATTAGCAGATAGGCTACACCGACTTCTCACGCAATCTAACTACTCGCCACTATAAGGTTGCAAAAATAACACCAATAAGTGGTGCTACCTCAAGATGTCTGCTGTAGAATTTGCCATGACACAAGAACTCTTTCTTGAAAAAGAGTTCTGGCAAAGCTGAGATGCTCACGAAACAAAGAGCCGGTTGCTGGCAACAAACACTGGCTTATCAACGTTAAGACGTAGTGAATGACCGTTTAAAATATTGCTGGAGATCATCCCTGCAAGAGATAAGGTCGGGGCACGCAAATGACTTATATAGGCGCTCCAAGCGTGGACCATCTAAACCGCTTTTTGAAGATGGCAGTTATCGCCGGGGTCGAGAGCGCCGTTCAGCTCCATATCGACCGAGGGGACAATATTAATGCGCGAGACGGAAACGGCTTCACCGCTCTCATGTTAGCTGCCGCGCGCAATAAATCTTCAATCTGTCAGCTATTGCTGAGTGCCGGAGCAGACAAAGACCTGCTCGCTCCGTCCGGAAAGAGCGCTTATATCATCGCAGTCGATGCCGGCGCACTGGAGGCAGCAGCCCTCTTTGAAGAGATAACGCCGTCACCTGATCAGATTCCATCCGCAGAAATGACCGCTACACCCATGGACCAACGGGCCTCGATTGTCGATGGATACGTGACGGGAAGCGCTGACCATATTGTTGCGCCAAGCTTCGACAGCGTTGAAACAACTGTCTTTGATCTTCGAAACGATGACGCTGAACAGGTCGACTTAGATGGCGGGCGGGCGTTTGATTTGCTTGAGTGGGAGGCGGAAGAGGAGGCTTCTCCGCCTGAGGTAAATCCAGCTGTAGCCGAGAACGCAAGAGCGATCCAGGAATTCATCTCGAATCACGAGCCATTTGACTCCTCCGAGGGATGGGACGACGTCGACATCTATCTTCCAGACGTCTCGCTTCCGCTTGCCCGCGCTGAAAATCCCGAAGCGCGCGAGCTGTTACGTTTATTGCTGCTGCGAGCGGTCCGCGAGGGCAGTGTGCCCGAGGATGCGGTCGGTGTATTATCACTGAATGCCGACCGGTCAGCAAATGCTCAGGCAGAGGCGTTACTGACAATGGTCATCAGGGATCTTGGGGCAGAAGTCGACGACCGATTCGAATATGTGAGCGTTGACGAAAATTTTGAAGTGTTCGTCAACCCGGAGGAAACGATGGGCGAAGCGGATAAAGTCGCCGACGCCTTGGCCCTTCTCGACAACCTTGAGTCCCGATACTCCGAGCCCCTGCGCCTTTACCAGAAGGATTTCCAACGTCAAAAACTAATCAGTGCCAAGGACGAGGTCACGCTTGGGCAGGCGATGGAATCTGCACTCGACGAAGCCCTGGACGTATTGGCCGCATGGCCGCGCGGAATAGAAATAACGCTAGCCGCAGGAGCCATGGTCGAGGCTAGGCAAAAGCCATTGACTTGGATGTCCACCAACCCGACCGAGCCACAACCTGATCTTGAATCAGAAAGTTTGGCCGAAGATGATTCCATCACGCCCACCAGTGGCCAAATGGATGAGGAAGACGATATTGACGATGCCGCTGAACCCGATATGGATGATGACACGCAATCCGATGCGCCCAGCCCAGCAAATAGGTTCGCGGGCGAGTTCTCGGTTGCGTTAACGCGCCTAGCGGATCTCGCTATCAGTACCGAACGCGGCAGCTCAGCCTGGAGGGCTGCTCGGGCCAGCTTGGCGTCGCTGCGGTTATGTCGCCGATTCCTGTCCGAACTCGCGGATCTGCAAATCGATGGCCCTACGGACATCGAATCTCAGTATGTTGGCGCTATTCGAGATTACCAAAATGCTCGTGACAGGATGGCTTCTGCGAACCTGAAGCTCGTGTTCCACCAAGCGAAGAAATATCTCTACAGTGGCGAGCCGTTGGACGACTTGGCACAAGAAGGAAACTTGGGATTGTTGAAGGCCATTGATCGTTACGATTGGCGCAGGGGTTTCAAATTCTCCACCTACGCGACTTGGTGGATACGCCAGCACATCAGCCGCTACATCGCTGACAAATGCAGAACCATTCGTCTGCCAGTGCACATTCACGAGCAAGCGCAGCGAATCGTTCGTCAAGCGCATGAACTTGAAGCTGAAGGCGGCCGTCCTCCAACGCTCGATGAGCTCGCGACCAAGGCAAATGTGAGCGCCCAAAAGGTATCCGCGATTCAGCGCATCGCACAAGAGCCACTGCCGATGGATGACTTGGAAATTGATGACATCATCGCGCCGGACGCTCGGGATTACTTCTCTTCGCCTGACCCATTTGATTGCGCGGCAAGCGAGCAAGCGCGCTTCAAGGTAGCCGAGGTTTTAGCTGGCCTTAAGCCAAAAGAGGAGCAGATTCTCCGATTGAGGTTCGGCATCGGCATCCCGGATGCACTTACCCTCGAAGACGTTGGTCAGCGATATGAGGTTACGAGGGAGCGAGTCAGACAGATCGAAGCCAAAGCACTCCGAAAGCTAAGGGTGCCGAGCAAAATCGATCTGCTATCGCACGTGCTTTTTGGCCACTCCCCCCATAAGCACGAGCAGACTCTCGATGATCAAGCATAGCTCTCAAACCACGCTCGAGACGCATGCTTTGGAGCCTCGTTCATGAAGAAAAATCATTGGAAATGACTTCAAAGACACGTAGTGCGCCCCCGCACGCGATGGCGATGCTTGAATCGTTGCGAGGCTTAGGATACTCGACCGCTGCCGCTCTAGCCGACATTATCGATAACAGCATCTCGGCCGGCGCAAGTGAAGTTCGCGTAGACTTTGCGTGGAGCGGAGCGAACAGTCGCGTATCCATTCTCGACAATGGGCGCGGCATGACCGACGAGGAGCTCGAGAACGCGATGCGCCTAGGCGACAAAAATCCTCTCGAAATCCGCTCGGCTCACGACCTCGGGCGCTTCGGCATGGGTCTTAAGACCGCGTCCTTGTCGCAATGCCGCAGGCTGACCGTCGCCACCGTTAAGGAAGGGGTCGAGAGCTGTCTGCGTTGGGACTTGGACGAGCTTGCCGCAACGCCAGTCGGTGGCTGGCTTTTGTTCGAAGGCCCAGCTCACGGGTCGGAGCCTTTCGTTAGCGTACCGGGCAGACAAAACGGGGGCACGTTAGTTCTATGGGAGGTGATGGATCGCGTTGTCACTCCCGGATACACGTCAGACAGCTTCCACGATCTCATCGACGGCGTCGAATCTCACTTGGCGATGGTTTTTCATAGGATGCTCCAGGGGCCTCGGCCCAGACTAACACTGTTCCTGAACAATCGACCTGTATCCCCATGGGACCCGTTCATGTCGGGCCATCCGGCAAAGCCATGGGCGTCGCCAATCGCAAAGCTTCCAACCGACTATGGCGTGGTTTCCGTACAATGTCACGTTTTGCCACATCAGGACGCACTAAACGCTGCGGAGCTCAAAGCGAATGCCGGCCCCGAGGGCTGGACAACCCAGCAAGGATTCTACGTGTACCGTAATGAGCGCCTTTTGGTTGCCGGCGGTTGGCTCGGGCTTGGGAGCCCGCGCCCATGGAACAGGGAAGAAATCCATCGACTCACCCGAATTCGTCTCGACATACCCAACACAGCGGATGCTGAGTGGAAGATTGATATCCGCAAATCCAAGGCGCGCCCGCCGGTCACTCTTCGCCCGTGGCTTACCCTACACGCTGAAAACGCTCGAGAGCGAGCGCGACGCGTGTTCGCCTATCGTGGCACGCCAACGCCAGCGAAAGGCAACGAACCTATCGAACAGGCGTGGCGTGTTGACCGCCTCAAATCAGGCATGCGTTATCGGATTGAAGAGACCCACCCTTCTGTCGCCGCGGTCCTTGAGAGCGCAAAAAGCCACGCTCCGTTGATTCGCTCGATGCTTCGAGTGATTGAAGAGACCGTTCCCGTGCAGCGCATCTGGCTGGACACGGTGGAAAACAAAGAGACCCCTCGAACAAGTTTTGAGGGGGAGCCTAACGCTGCCGTGATCGAAGTCGCGCGTGTGCTTTTTGATGATCTGATCGAGCGGAAAGGCTTGAGCGTAGAAGAAGCGCGTAAATCGATGGCGCGAACGGAGCCATTCCAGAAATATCCAGCGCTTGTCGCTACTCTAGGGAGCACGAAATGATTGCAGCAGAAGAGGCGGCGGCGCAAGCGCAGCTGCTTGAAGACGTGATAGCTACGGCGCAGCGTCTCGTAAAGGCTGAAAAGGATTCCTCAAAGATAACGCCATCCTACATTGCAGCAAAGGTGAAGCTTGCTGCAGTGATGTTTGCGAGCGATCCTCCGGTCGCGCTGGACGAGACCAAGGCGGTCGCAACCCTGATCCAACGGTTTAGCCATCGGATGGGCAAGGCCACGACGCTTAAGGACAACACGGGCCATATCGACTGGCTCACCGCGGCCAGGAAAAAGGACTGGAGTTATTGGCGCCGCTACCGTGACTACCAGGAATCCAAGCTATCGGACGTTGTCGTCGGTGAGCTTGACGAGGCAACCGATAACATCCTTGGCCTTCTCGAAGATCCAAATCGGGAAGATCCGTGGGATCGCCGAGGCCTTGTGGTCGGCCACGTTCAGTCAGGCAAAACCAGCAACTACACTGGGCTCATAAACAAAGCCGCTGATGCCGGCTACAAAATCATTATCGTGCTAGCTGGCATGCACAACAACCTCCGCTCGCAGACGCAGGTCCGCCTTGAGGAGGGATTTTTGGGTTACGAGACGACCACGGACCGGGACGCGGGCGCGGCCATCGGCGTCGCGGCTTTCGGCGAGGACCTCAAGACTAACTCAGCGACCACGCGCGCCGAAAACGGCGATTTCAACAAGAAGATCGCGAAGCATTTTAACGGCATCTCTCCCGAGGAGAGGCCATGGCTTTTTGTCGTTAAGAAGCAGAAAACCGTCCTCACGGAATTGCTCAAGTGGATTCAGGCGCGGGTAGCCGATACGACCGGATTGATTCCAGATTGGAAATTGGTCACCAAGCTGCCGCTTCTAATCATTGATGACGAAGCAGATAACGCGTCGGTGGACACCGGCGAACAGGTGTTCAATGAGGATGGGACTCCTGACGAAGAGCATGAGCCGAAGACAATCAACCGCCTCATCCGTCGCATTCTTCACTCCTTCACTCGAAAGGCCTATGTCGGCTACACGGCGACGCCATTCGCCAACATCTACATTCATCACAAAGGCGCCACCGCGAAAGAAGGCCCAGACCTGTTCCCGAAAGCCTTCATTATCAATCTGGCGGCTCCATCAAACTACGTCGGCCCCGCCCGCATGTTCGGAAAGCTGACGAAAGATGGCCGCGTCGGAGCCCTGCCGCTCACGCGGAGCATCCTTGACCACTACGATCCTGAGATCGACGCGGGTTGGATGCCGCCAAAGCACAAGAAGACACATATCCCGGTCTACAACGGACAGGAAACAATACCACCATCATTGCACAAGGCAGTCCAAACGTTTGCACTGGTCTGCGCGGCTCGAGAGCTGCGAGGGCAAGGGAATGAGCATAGCTCCATGCTGATTCACGTCACTCGATACGTGGAGGTACAACGCCATGTTCGTGACCAAGTCGAAGAGGTTGTGCGCCGCATGCGCCAGAAGATCAGCCGCAACATCGACGCTGACGCCCTGCTAGCGCAAATGCGGAAACTCTGGGAGGAAGACTTCGTCCCCACGAGCAATCAAGTGGCTGAGCTTTCGCCTATCCACGACCACCCTTCGACGTTGCCGTCGTGGGAAGACGTTCTGGCGAAACTGCCTGAAGCGCTAGATGACGTCGTGGTTCGCTCTGTCAACGGGACCGCGAAGGACGCGCTGGATTACGTCACCCCTGGCGCGGCTCTCAAAATCATCGCTGTCGGGGGCGACAAGCTCGCGCGAGGCCTAACTCTTGAAGGTCTTTGCGTGAGCTATTTCGTCCGCACAACGAAGATGTATGACACGCTCATGCAGATGGGCAGGTGGTTTGGGTATCGGCCCGATTACCTTGATCTGTGTCGCCTATACACATCGCCAGATTTGGTGAAGTGGTTCGCGCACATTGCGGACGCGTCGGAAGAGTTGCGCGATGAATTTGACTTCATGGCGAAGGCCAAGCTAACGCCTGAACAATACGGCCTCAAGGTGATGTCGCATGAAACGCTGACAGTCACGTCTCCGTTGAAGATGCGAAACGCACAGACGCTTTCCCTCACCTATAGCGGCACCCGGCCTCAGACCATCCTTTTCCATAGAGACGCCAAGGTTCAGCAGGCAAATCTCGCCGCGACTGATGCGCTCATTGCTTCGCTCGGAGCGTATTTCGAGCAAGGGCCGAAGTATTCACGTGAAGGCGAGGCCGACTCATGGCCGAACGCGCGCTTATGGAAAGACGTTGACGCTCCGCATGTGCTGTCGTTCTTGGACGCATACGCGACGCATCCAAACGCCACCAGCGCCAAAACCGGCCCGTTGGCTGACTTCATTAAAAAGATGGTGGACATCGGCAAATTAAGGAAATGGAGCGTAGCTCTTCTTACAGGAGGAGAGGGAGTTGGCGCCACCCATATATTCCCCGGCGACTTTGAAGTCAGCTCTTTTCAGACGCGGAAGACCGAGGATCCAGAGCCGCCGGCCGCGAGAGACTCGGAGATGTTCGCCATCGGTGTGCTTACGGACCCCAAGGACGAGGGCATCGATCTCGATGACGATATTTGGAAGGATGCGCTTGCGCGCACGCGCGCGGCATGGACCCCTGACCCCGCCCGAGACCGAACCAAATTGCCAACGGTCCCTAGCGGAAGAGGCATTCGAGAGGCCCGAGATCGACTCGGCGGCGAGGCTGATCGCGGGCTGCTCCTAATTTACTCGCTCGCCCCCTATTACAGAGGAAAGGAACGATCTCCTGAGAATCTCATTGTTCCGGGCTGGGAAAAGCCGATCATGGCATTCGCAATCGCTTTCCCCGCAAGTGAGAACGGAATTCGCGTGGAATATGAAGTGAACCTTCTCTATTGGACGCAGGAATATGGCCCGGCCGAATAACGAATTCCTGATGGCTTGGTCATCGCTACTCGGGACTGATAGCGCCCCAGGATGGCAAACAATTGCCATTCCCTCCGCGGGTCCGCTTCAGATTCGGGCGGGAAGACGATCACCAGACAACGCGGAGGCGGTATTGGTGGGCTTTCCCAGCGCGCAGCTTGCCGCGGCCGACAAGCTGCCCGAAGGACAAGGCTTTGCCGTGGAGCGGGCCGACCCAGACGGCAGCGGCAAGCTCTGGCTCGTTCTAACCCGAAAGATCTCCGGTAGCGCGGAATTGTTCGCTGCCATGACGTGCGATGTAATTGGCGCTCTCGATGACCGAGCTGCGGTCAGCGCTGATGAAACCAAGCTCTTGCGATTGCTCGTCAGCCGCATCGGGGCTTGGCAGGAGTTCATGCGAAAAGGTACGCAAGCCTTGAGCTATGAGGCAGAGCTAGGGTTGATCGGCGAGCTCACTCTGCTTCGCGCCATCATTGACGCTGGCGTTCCCGCTGAGCTAGCTATCGCGCTATGGGTCGGCCCGCTGGATGGGATACAGGACTTCGAACTGGGCACTGGAGCGTTAGAAGTTAAAACCACGCTATCAACCACCGGTTTCCTCGCCAAAATTGGGTCGCTTCAACAGCTGGACGACGCGATACGGCAACCACTCTTTGTTGCGGGCTTACGCCTGCGGCAAACCTCCAGTGGGCAGAACTTGCCGGCCACCGTCGAAGCGATTCGATTGATCGTCAAAAACAACGCTGAGGCGGAGCGGATCTTGGCTGAGCGCCTCTTGGCGGCCGGTTACATCGACGCACATGCTGACCGCTACACACGACGGTTTGAGCAGGCTGGGATGCGCGTCATTGAGGTATCAAATGGCTTCCCCCGCCTTACCTCCGGCAACGCGCCGGCTGGCATCATAAAAGCCATGTATGAGATTGACCTTGACAAGGCGCCTGGCGAAAGTGTCGGCGTCGAGGGCGCATTAAAAAAATTAGGAGCAATTTGAGCATGAACTTGAGTGAATTCCTGAGCGAGACCCAGGCGTCTGTCCGTTCGCAGATGAGAGACGGAGCGCTCTACGAGGAGTTGGTGTTCGCCGGCATCGTGATGGATCACATGTCGGAAATCGGCATGACATTCGAGCCAGTCGAATGTCACTACGAAGGGAAGGTCGGAAACGCAAATCTGAGGCTCAGCGGATATTCCGTGTCCGAAGAGAACGATCAGCTTGACTTGTTCGTGAGCTTATACGCCAACGTTGATACCCCCACCCAAATCCCCGACTCTGAGACCAAAACAGCCGTAGAACAATGCCTTCGCTTTCTCTCGCTCTGCGCCGAGGGCAAGATGGCTCAAAAACTTGACCCCTCCAGCGACGTGCGCTCATTAGCTGAAACCCTGCACGCCATTTACAATGATCTAGAGCAAATCAGGGTTTATGTCATTACCGACAAGGTCGCAAAATCAAAGAGCTTCAAGACCCGCGACATCGGGGGGAAAGCCGTGCGCCTCGAAATCATGGACATTGAGCGCCTTCATCGACACTGGTCCGAAGGCAAGCCGCGCGATGAACTGGTTGTGAACTTTAACGAGGTCTCAGGCGCCCCACTTCCCTGCGTCTTCGTACCTGGTCAAAACGACGACTACGACTACGCGCTCACTGCGGTTCCTGGCGAAGCTCTACGGCTCCTTTACGAGAAATTCGGGGCGAGACTTCTTGAAGCCAACGTCCGCTCGTTCTTGAGCGTTAAGGGCAAAGGCGTCAACGCGGGCATTCAATCTACCTTGCGATCGGCGCCCGAGCGCTTTATGGCCTACAACAACGGCATCGTGATCGTCGCTGACGAAATGCGGTTAGACAAGCCGAGCGAAGGAGCTGCGGGAATCGCATGGCTCAAGGGCCTGCAGATTGTGAACGGTGGACAAACGACCGCCTCGCTCTACTTCACCAAGAAGAAATACCCGAACACCGATCTTAGCCGCGTACGCGTGCCGGCGAAAGTCATCGTGATGAAGACTCTGGACTCAACAAAAGAAGAGGCTCTGGTTTCTGATATCTCTCGGTTCGCCAACAGCCAAAATTCCGTTAAGCAATCGGACCTTTCAGCGAACAAGCCGTTTCACGTCGAAATTGAGAAGCTATCCAGGACCGTTTATTGCCCAGATGGCGTCAGCCAATGGTTTTATGAGCGCGCCGCCGGGAGCTACAACACCCTGTTGACTCGCGAGGGCACGACCCCTGCAAAGCTGAAAGCGCTAAAAGACGCAATCCCGGCGGCCCGACGAGTCACCAAGACAGATTTGGCGAAATACATCACAGCTTGGGATCGCAAGCCGGATATCGTCAGCCTCGGCTCGCAAAAGAACTTCGACCGCTTCATGACCACATTGGCTTCCGTCGATGGACAGGACACTCCCCTGCCGAGCGTTCCGGAATTCAAGGCGATGATCGCGAAGGCAAAAATCTACCGAGAGTCGCAAAAACTCTTGCGGCCGATGTTTCAGGCGTTCCAGGCCAATGTCACCGCATACACAATCTCGGTCCTGTCAGAGAAGCTGGGAAGCCATATCGATCTCGATCGTGTCTGGGCCAAGCAAGCGGTCTCACCGGAGTTGCTGGCCCAAATCGCGGTCTGGGCAAAAGAGGTCAACGACGCCCTCCACTTGTCGGCAGGAGGACGGATGGTGTCCGAATGGGCCAAGCGCCCCGAATGCAAGGATGCCGTAATGAGCGCGAGCTATTCGGCTCCTGCGGCTAATATACCGGAGGTGCGGGCCGCGCAAACTTGACGCGGCGACCAATGAATCGAAAGATAAAGCGCGTCATGGCTGACACTGTTTCACCTGCCGTTCGTAGTAGGATGATGTCCGGCATTAAAGGCAAAAACTCGCAACCGGAAATTTTAGTCAGAAAGCTGCTCTTCAGCGCTGGCTATAGGTTCCGCTTGCACCGACGCGATTTGCCCGGAAGCCCGGACATTGTCTTGCCTAGTCGAAAAATCGCCATTTTCGTTCACGGCTGCTTTTGGCACTCCCATAAAGGCTGCAAGTATTTCAAAATCCCTAGCACGAGACAAGATTTTTGGATAAAAAAGTTGCAGTCTAACGTCGATCGCGACCAGAGAGCCGTCGACAGGCTCAGCGCAATGGGCTGGCGAGTTCTGTTCGTCTGGGAGTGCGCTACTCGCGACCCCGAAGCGATAAAATCCTTGCGTGAGCGAATAATCGAATGGATCGATAGTGATATCGAAATCGGGGAAATCGGCTCCGCACCACTTAGGTCGCAACCCTCAATCTCACTAGAAAGCCGCTGATACGCTTCACGAAAATCGGCGTTTTACAGACCAATGGCCTTTACCCCTTGGAGGGTGAAAAATCGATTAAATCAACACTTACCTAGGAATTTACCCTCGGGGCGGACATAAACCTGTAGACAATCTTTGCAATTTTCCTAGCCAGCAATGGCGGCACAGCATTCCCGATCTGTCCGTATTGCTCAGTCCTGCTGCCTTCAAAGAAATAATTGTCAGGGAAGGTTTGCAAACGTGCGGCCTCCCTCACCGTCAGGCTGCGGCATTGCGCAGGGTCGGGATGAATATAATAATGCCCGTCCTTCTTAATATGCGCCACCACTGTTGACGACGGCAACGTGCCGACTTGTACTCGAAACCGATCAGCGAACGGAATTTCCTCTTCGTCAACGTTGACATTCACGTGATCCGGCATGAGTTTCGGAGGAAAGTCATATAGCGACGGCGCGTAGCCTTTCACCTCGGCGAAACACGCTGCAAAAAGATATCGATGGAGATCCGACCGCATATGCTTGCGTGTTTGGTGCTGAAGTACCCCCCCTAGTCGGGTGTCAGAGTACCAAAGTCGGAGCTCCTTGGGCATATCAACGCCTGGCGTCGTCGTTGTGGGAATGAAATCACCTCCCGCAGAGAGCAGCGTCTCAGCCCTATCTGCCGCGTCGACCATGAGCATGTTGATTCGCTCACGAATTGGCTCCCGCCAGTAGCTTAAACTTGTCGGAGCCCGTTTCATCACGGCGTGCCAAGCCCTATGAGAGTCCACCTCTTTCGAGAGGCGACTCCTCAATCGAGGCAAACCCGATAACGCTTGCTGCACCGTAACCTTAGATGTTGTCTCGCGCAGCAAAAACCGCCGAGGTCGCCGAGTGAGAGCAGGCGTGGCATTAGCCACATCAGTCCTAATGCCAAACAGAATTACCCGATGGCGACTTTGGGGGACACCGTAGTCATCCGCTTCAATCACGTAATCACCGGGGTTGAGCTCATTGCCATCCACCACAAACGAGCGGATTTGATAGGCAAGGCCCTCCCTTGGCTCCGAAAGATCTTTCAAAATTCGCTCAAATATTTTAGAACCGCTGTGCTTTGAGCTCAGCATGCCCTTAACGTTTTCCATCACGAAAACCGTGGGTGAGAATTCTTGAATTATCCGGAGATATTCTGTGTAGAGAAAGTGCCTTTTATCGCTTTCAAAAGCCTTAGGGTCTTTGCCTCGGAGTCGAGAGCGCCCAGCCAACGAATACGCTTGACAGGGGGGACCGCCTATCAAAACCCAGTTTGCGTTACCCCCAATGCCTTCCTTGATCCACGCGTCAATGGTCTTGTGATCGGTCGCGCCTAACTCGGCGCAGCGCGCCTCGTTCGCGGCCTCTTCTGCCGCCGCTATTATGTCCGGGTGCGCAAGGAACTCTTCGCGAGTGATTTTGCCGCGCACGTATTCATAATATGCGTCGGGCGCGCGTCCTTTGGGAAACTTTCTGAACAACGCTCTCAACATCAGCGTGCGGTGAGCGATAGGGTCCTTCTCGATGGACACTTTTACCGAAAATTGCGGCAGGCCGTTTTCATCAACTATAGACGAGAAGCCCTCGCAAAGCCCGCCGGGGCCAGCGAATAAATCGATTACCGGAATTCTACTACGCTCTGCCATCAGTTTTTCTTCTGTATCCCACAATTTTGGCAACTTAAATCGACCCAACAGACTGTGAACGTTGCCTTTTGGCGGCGACACCAAGCACCTTCGAAACACTCGATTCTAGCCGATGTTGGGTTCCCTGCGCCAAGCATCTCAACAACAAAACTGAATCGCCTAGGCTTTCGTCGAGACCGGTCAGCGCGAGTCAGGCCGAGATAGCTTGACCGCTCAACTGCTTGCGATAGTTTGCCTCAACTCGACCAGTGGCTTGCGACGAGGAGGATCAAAGAACCTGTGATGGTCGAACCAAGACACCCGTTCCAGCGCGGCCCGCTCGACAACTTCACATGTTTTCTTGGGTCGCGGCGGCGGATTAGCTCAACCTTGCAAAGGTCATTGATAGTCTCGGGCAAAGAATTTCTGTACCCGTACCAAATTCTTGTTTTTTCTGTATGGTCTTCTACTGCAGCGGCCAAATGAAACCAAGGGAAACGCGGGAGGTCTGCACAGGGGCTTTAGGGCGCCCTTCCGCGCAATCGACTGTTATCACACGTAGAAGCGCTTGCAGGGCTTCGTATAGCCTTGCAACGATACTTGGAAGATGGGCGCAGGGTTGCGTTTAGACGGTCCGTCGGGCCTATATGAACCGTAGGAGTACTCCAACCTAGATGCTATAAAAGTCGAAAATTCCTTCAAACTCAACGACTTGTAAGGGGTGTGAAATTCTGGCGGAGAGAGGGGGATTCGAACCCCCGATAGGCTATGAACCTATACACGCTTTCCAGGCGTGCGACTTAAACCACTCATCCATCTCTCCTGATGGGTTCACGGACCGCTTGTCCGCGAAGCCGCCTATTATAGCAAGGATTCTCGGCAGTACAAGAGCATCATGCAATCGGCATCCCCGCCGCCGCACGAGCCCCGCCCACAAGCTTGCGTCCCCACAAACGTCAAGTTTTCCTTGGCAAATGTCACCCCAGTGATGGTATTGTTGCCACGATAAAACTTTTTCAACATCAACGTGAAACGCAAAGCCCTCTATCTCGTCATCTTCGCCGTCGCCGCGGCGGGTGCCGCCAGCGGCACCTGGCTCGTCAATCGCAAGCCGGCGCCGCCAGCGCAACAACCGCAAGGACAACCCAGGGAAGCCGTCGCCATCGCCGCCGACTTCAAGCAGGTGCTGGCCGCCTACCGCAAGATGGTCGTGCTGACGCAGGACGAAGCCGGGCTCTCGGAGTCCGGCCAGGAAGAAGTCAACCGTGTCGGCCGGCAGCTCTTCCACGAGAACCTGGAGCGCATCGCCAAGATCGACGAGGCGCTGGCGAGCCTCGTCGGCTCGCAGAACCCACGCCGCTTCGAGGCGGTCGGCAGCCTGCTCGATTACGTCGAGTCGAACGAAGGACTGTACGACGCCGACCGCCTCGCCTTCCATGAGCTGATGCAGTCGCTGCTCGACCACGTGGCGAAGGATTCGTCGCTGCCCGCGATCAAGCTGCACAAGCGGATCTCGGAAGACCTCGACGCGCTGGCCGAGATCGAGCGCAATTACGAGAAGGAGATCAGCGCCGTGTTCGGGCGCTTCGAGTCGCGCGCCATCGTGCAGAAGCGCGAGAAGTGGGAGAGCTACGTCGCCTATCTCAAGACGATCTACCGGCGCGACCAGATCCTCAAGGACTACGGCGTCGTGCTGCCCTACCCCGCCAGGCCGGAACCGCCCGAGCCGGCAGCGCCGCAAGACAAGGACCACGACAAGGCCAACGACAAGGCCAACGACAAGGCCAACGACAAGGCCGCGCACAAGGAAGAGGCCGAGATCTTCGGCACGGGCCTGCCGAAGAAGACGATCGTGCTCACGTTCGACGACGGTCCGCACCGCCGCTACAGCGAGGAGATCGCCGCGATCCTCAAGCAGTACGACGCGCCGGCCGTGTTCTTCACCGTCGGTCGCAATCTCGGCACGCTCGATGCGCACGGCGTCGCGCGGCTGAACGCGGGTGCGGAAGTCAGCCGCAAGCTCAAGGCCGAGGGCTATGTGCTGGCCAACCACAGCTTCTCGCATGCCCAGTTGTCGAAGGAGAGCGGCGACAGCCTGAAGGCCGAGATCTTCAATACGGACACGCTGCTGAAAGCCGTCGACCCGCAGCGATCGAGCCTGTTCCGCTTTCCCTACGGCGCGCACAACAAGGAGGGCCTGCACCTGCTGGCCGATGCGCACCTGAAGTCGGTCATGTGGAATATCGATTCGCTCGACTGGGCCGATCCGGTGCCCTCCTCCATCGCCGACCGCGTGCTGCGCGCGGTCGAGAAGGAAGGCCGCGGCATCATCCTGTTCCACGACATCCACGATCGCGCGGTGAAGGCGCTGCCCACGATCCTCGACCGTCTCGTCGCGGAAGGCTATCAATTCGCCGGGTGGGACGGCACGGCCTTCCGCGTGGCGGGCGGCGCCAATGCGGCGCGGGCGCCAGTCGCGCGCGCGGCCGCGACGGGTTACGCCAGCTCGTGGGCGATCGTCGTCGGCGTCGACGGCTATCCGAAATGGCCGCACCTGCAGTACGCCGTGCGCGATGCGGAAGGCGTCGGGCAGACGCTCGTGCAGAAGTTCGGCTTCGCGTCCGACCACGTGATCACGCTGAAGAACGAACAGGCCACGCGCCGGGGCATCCTCGCGGCGTTCCATGATCTCCTCGGTCACGGAGGCGCCGGCGGCCTGCAGCCCAACGACCGCGTGTTCGTGTTCTTCGCCGGCCACGGCGCCACGCGCAAGCTGAGTTCCGGCCGCGATCTCGGCTACATCGTGCCGTACGACGCCGATCCGGACAACCTGGCCACGGACGCGATCCCGATGACGGAAATCCAGAACATCGCCGAGAGCCTGCCCGCGAAGCACGTGCTGTTCGTGATGGATGCCTGCTACAGCGGCCTGGGACTCACGCGCGGCGGCGCCAACGCGGCCTTCCTGCGCGATAACGCCAAGCGGCTCGGGCGGCAGATGCTGACGGCGGGCGGCACGGACCAGATGGTGTCCGACGGCGGGCCGAACGGCCATTCCGTGTTCACGTGGACGCTGTTGCAGGGCCTCGGCGGCAAGGCCGACCTGAACGGCGACGGCTTGATCACGGCGACGGAACTGGCGGCGTACGTGGCGCCGGCGGTGGCCAGCGTGTCGCAGCAGACGCCCGCTTTCGGCAGCCTGCCGGGGTCCGAAGGCGGCGACTTCGTGTTCGAACTGCCCGAGGAAAACGAGTTCCTGAATACGAACACGGCGCAGCTGTCGAACGACGCCATCGCGCTCAACACCAAGCTGGAAGCGAAAGCGGCGCCGCCGACCGCGCCCGTCGTCGTGAAGGACCTGCAGGGCCACGAGCAGACGCTCAAGGCGCCGGTCGCGGTGCCGGTGTCGAGCCGCCAGCAGGCGCAGCGCGCGAACGACCAGGGCCTGCAGCTGTACAAGGAAAAGCAGTACGCGCAAGCCGAGACGCAGTTCACGGAAGCGCTGAAACTGCGGCCGAACTTCGCGCTGGCCGCCAACAATCTCGGCTTCGTGTTCTACAAGCAGGACAAGTTCGCGGAAGCGGCGCGCTGGTTCGAGAACGCGATCAAGATGGATCCGTCGCGCGCGATCGCGTACATGAACCTGGGCGACGCGTACGCGCGCGCGGGCGATGGCGACAAGGCCAAGGCGGCGTACAAGACCTATCTCGAGCTGGCGCCGAACGGGTCGGGCGCGTCATATGCGCGGGGACAGATCGAGAAATTGTAGATACCGTCTTGCCCGTCAAGCATCACATAGCGTAATTTGGGTCGTATGGCCTGCCTGTGTGTACAACGCCAAAACACAGGTGGGCCAGTTTGCGCATGCAGGCGCCAATAACTGCCATCTTGGTCTTGCCTTTAGCG
>NZ_JADKYX010000023.1 GCF_016093545.1 Massilia rhizosphaerae
CATTCCAGGCGCTCGGCGTAGGTGCTGGGGCGGAAATTGCCTTCGGCATCGAAGTCGGTGATGGGGAAGGACAGCAGGCCGGACGACATGACCTGTTTGAGTTCTTGCGGATTCATGGGGGCTCCAGTGGCGGATGAGGGGAACGTCTTAACTTGTCAGTCATCGTACAACTAACGGCGCAGTCCCGCAACACTATTTTTGGACGACGTCTTACGGTTGCCGCACGATGGTCCGCGTCGTCGCCCGTTCGACCAGCTCGAATCCCACGTCGATGACGTTCCCGGCAGGCGGGCGGCCCTCGATCTTCGCGATCAGCGACCGGGCGGCCCGCACGCCGATGGCCCGCTTGTCGATGTGGACGGACGAGATCGGAGGATGCGTGTACGCGGCGAAATCGAAGTCGCCGAAGCCCATGATGCCGAGTTGCTGCGGCACGGCGATGCCTTGCGCCTGCGCTTCGATGAGCGCGCCCTGGGCCAGCACGTCCGAGCTGCACACGACGACTTCCGGCGCGTGGCCGGCGGCGAGGATCGCGCGCAGGCCTTCGCGGCCCAGATTGAGGACGGTCGGCGGCGTCGCCATGTGCGTGGCGACGGGTTCCACGCCGTGCAGCCGCAGCTCCGCTTCCAGCGCCAGGCGGCGCCGGTTGGCGCGCTCGTCGCGCGCGCAGATCGACGCGAACCGCCGATATCCTTTGCCGAGCAGGTACTGCGCGACCTTTTCGCCGATGCGCTCCTGCGAAAAGCCGATCGCGATGTCGATGGGGGAGGGCGTCAGGTCCCACGTCTCGACGACGGGTACGCCCGTCGCCAGCAGCTTCTTGCGCACGCCGGGTTGGTGATGGATGCCGGTGAGGACGATGCCGTCGGGCTGGCGCGACAGGATCGCCGCCAGCAGGTCTTCTTCCTTCTGCCGCGAGTAATTCGAGACGGACAGCAGCAACTGGTAGCCGTGCGCCGACAATTCGTCGTTCAGGCCTTGCACGGTCTCGGCGAACATCGAGTTCGACAACTGCGGCACGATGGCCGCGATGAGCCGGCTGCGCTTCGTCGTCAGGCTGCCGGCCAGCATGTTCGGGATATAGCCCATCGCGGCCGCCGCTTCTTTCACGCGCGCGATCGTGTCGGGCTTCACGAGCTTGGGATTGTGCAGCGCGCGCGACACGGTGATGGGGGACAGGCCCGCCAGCCGGGCGACGTCCTTGAGCGTGATGCTTTTCGGCCGCTCGCCGGCGCCGGGGACGTCGTCCGGCAAGGTGTCGTGATCGTGGTCGAGCGGCGAGGTCATGTGTTGGTTAAATCATACGGTTGTACGACATCCGATGACAACGCTTGCGTTCGCGGATGATTGCGGTATCATACCAAACGCCGGTCGCAGCCGGGAAATGCATGGCCGCACATGACCGGCCATATTTTTAAGATAGAAATGATTGCGGTGTCATTTGTGCTCGGGATCGATGCGTCATCGGTCCGCAGCGCCCGGTATTTCGCGGGCGCCGCGTTCGACACTGGAATGATCGCGCAATCATTAGAGAGCGAGACCGCACCATGGAGACGATGATGACCACCCCCCGCACCATCCGCATGCACGAGAACGACAACGTCGCCATCGTCGTCAACGCCGGCGGCCTGCCGGCAGGTACCGTGTTCCCCGACGGCCTGACGTTGACGACGCGCGTGCCGGAAGGGCACAAGGTCGCGCTGTGCGACATCGCCCAGGGCGCGCCCATCGTGCGCTACGACGTGACGATCGGCCATGCGTTGCAACCGATCGCCTGCGGCACGTGGGTCGAGGAATCGCTGGTCGGCATGCCGGCCGCGCGTGCGCTGGACGACTTGCCGAAACCCGTCCGCGGCCGCGCGCCGTTGCCGCCGCTGGAAGGTTATACGTTCGAAGGTTTCCGCAATCCGGATGGCTCGGTCGGCACGCGCAACATCCTCGCCATCAGCGAGACGGTGCAGTGCGTGTCCGGCGTCGTCGCGTTCGCGGTCGAGCGCATCAAGCAAGAGCTGCTGCCGAACTACCCGCACGTGGACGACGTCGTCGCCATCGAGCATACGTACGGCTGCGGCGTCGCCATCGACGCGCCGGGCGCCGAGATCCCGATCCGCACCTTGCGCAACATCGCGACGAACCCGAACTTCGGCGGCCGCGTGATGCTGGTGAGCCTGGGCTGCGAAAAGCTGCAGCCGGCACGCATGTTCCCGCAGGGTTCCATCCAGATCCAGAACGGCCAGCAGCCCGACACCGTGTGCCTGCAGGACGCGGCGCACGTCGGCTTCGGCGACATGATCGCATCCATCATGCGCACGGCCGAGACGCACCTGGCCGCGTTGAACCTGCGCCGGCGCGAGACCGTGCCGGCGGCCGAACTCGTCGTCGGCGTGCAGTGCGGCGGCAGCGACGCCTTTTCCGGCGTGACGGCGAATCCGGCCGTCGGCTTCGCCAGCGACCTGCTCGTGCGCGCGGGCGCCGCCGTCATGTTTTCCGAGGTGACGGAAGTCCGCGACGGCATAGCCCAGCTGACGGCGCGCGCCGCCGACGACGACGTCGCGCAGGCGATGATCCGCGAGATGGCCTGGTACGACGAGTACCTCAGGCGGGGCGGCGTGGACCGCAGCGCCAACACGACGCCCGGCAACAAGAAGGGCGGGCTCGCCAACATCACGGAAAAGGCGATGGGTTCCATCATCAAGTCCGGCACGGCGCCCATCGCGGGCGTGCTGGCGCCGGGCGACAAGCTGCGGCAGAAAGGCCTGATCTACGCGGCCACGCCGGCCAGCGATTTCATCTGCGGCACCTTGCAGCTGGCCGCGGGCATGAACATGCACGTGTTCACGACGGGCCGCGGCACGCCGTACGGCCTGGCTGCCGTCCCTGTCGTGAAGGTGGCCACGCGCGACGACCTGGCGCGCCGCTGGCACGACCTCATGGACATCAACGCCGGCCGCATCGCGACCGGCGACGCGACCATCGCGGACGTGGGCTGGGAGCTGTTCCACTTCCTGCTCGACGTCGCGAGCGGCCGCAAGAAGACGTGGGCCGAGCACTGGCGCCTGCACAACGCGCTCACGCTGTTCAATCCGGCGCCCGTGACCTGATCGTCCGCGCGATACCGGCTACAACCTGGGCATCCGCCACGCGTTCCGACGCGGCGGACGTCGACAATTCTTGGAGGGACCATGGAACACACAACGACGGCCGCCATGCCGGCCACCGCGACCAGGCTCGCGTCGCGCACGCGCTGGACGATCCTCGCGATCCTGTTCATCGTCACGACGATCAACTATGCCGACCGCGCCTCGATCTCGATCGCGGGACCGGCCATCCGCAAGGCTCTCGGCCTGTCGCCCGTGGAGATGGGCTTCGTATTCTCCGCGTTCGCGTGGTCGTACGTGGCGGCCCAGTTGCCGGGCGGCTGGCTGCTCGACCGCTTCGGCTCGAAGATCACGTACTTCTTCAGCATTTTCCTGTGGTCGCTGTTCACCTTGCTGACGGGCGCCGTCGGCTTCCTCGCGGGCGCTGCCGCCGTGGGCGCGCTGTTCGCGCTGCGCTTCGTCGTCGGCGCGGCCGAAGCGCCTTCGTTCCCCGGCAACAGCCGCATCACGTCGGCCTGGTTCCCCACGCACGAGCGGGGACTCGCGTCCGCGCTGTTCAATTCGGCCCAGTATTTCGCGACCGTGCTGTTCGCCCCGATCATGGGCGCCCTGGTGCACGCATTCGGCTGGCAGAGCGTGTTTTTCGTGATGGGCGGCCTCGGCATCGCGATGGCCTTCGTCTGGCTCAAGACCATCCACGGCCCCAAGGACCACCCGTCCGTGAGCGCGAGCGAACTGCAGTACATCGAGGAGGGCGGGGCGCTCGTCGACCTGGACGGCGCCGCCCGCGCGGCCCAGCCGCCGGTCGTCGACACGTTCGCCTGCATCAAGGAGCTGCTGGGCAACCGCATGCTGCTGGGCGTGTACGTCGGCCAGTACTGCATCAACACGCTGACCTATTTCTTCCTCACGTGGTTCCCCGTCTACCTCGTGCAGGAGCGCCACATGACGATCCTGAAGGCGGGCTTCGTCGCGTCGCTGCCCGCCATCGCCGGCTTCCTCGGCGGTGTCGTGGGCGGCACGATCTCGGACCGGCTGGCGAAGGCCGGGTTCTCGCTGTCGATGTCGCGCAAGGTGCCGATCGTCGCCGGCATGCTGCTGTCGATGAGCATGATCGCGTGTAACTACATCGAGACGGACGCCCTCGTCGTCGCCGTGATGGCGCTGGCCTTCTTCGGCAAGGGCGTCGGCGCGCTGGGCTGGGCCGTCGTGGCCGACACGTCGCCGAAAGAGGCGGGTGGTCTCTCCGGCGCGCTGTTCAACACGTTCGGCAATACCGCGGGCATCACGACGCCGATCGTCATCGGCTACATCGTGCAGGGCACCGGGTCGTTCGCGGGCGCGCTCGTGTTCGTGGGCGCGAACGCGGCCGTCACGATCTTCAGCTATGTGTTCATCGTGGGCGAGATCAAGCGCGTGACGCTGGTGAAGTCGTTGACGGCGCCATAAGCCACCGTCCGGCCCCGGCATTGTCATTTACAATGTTCCGATTCATTGCTGCCGGGGTCAATATGCGCATCTTCGCCGTCCTGTCCTTTTGTTGCCTGGCCGGCCCCGCGCACGGCCAGGATGCGGCGCAGGACATCGTGCCCCGTCCCGCGCACATCGAGCGCGGCGCGGGCGAGTTCGTGTTGACGCCGGCCACGCGCATCGTCGCCGCCGGCGCCGCGCTGCCCGAGGCGGCCATGCTGCGCGACTACCTGCGTCCGGCCACCGGCTTCGACCTGCCCGTCGGCGCGCAGGACGGCGCCGACGCCATCCGCCTGCGCCTCGATCCCGATGCCGCCACAGGCCGGGAAGGCTACCGCCTCGTGAGCGACGCGCGCGGCGTGACCATCTCGGCCGCGCAACCGGCCGGCCTGTTCTACGGCATCCAGACGTTGCGCCAGTTGCTGCCGGCCGCTATCTACCGCCAGGCGCATGTCGCACGGAGCTGGGCGCTGCCGGCCGTGGCCATCGCGGACGCGCCGCGGTTTTCCTGGCGCGGCAGCCACCTGGACGTGGCGCGCCACTTCATGCCGAAGGCCTTCGTCCTGAAGCACATCGAACTGCTGGCCCAGCACAAGATGAACGTGTTCCACTGGCACCTGACGGACGACCAGGGCTGGCGCATCGAGATCAAGCGCTATCCGCTGCTCACGCAGGTGGGCGCGTGGCGCCGCGACAGCATGGTGTCGTACTCGCCGCCGCGCTACGAGGGCAAGCCGCACGGCGGCTTCTACACGCAGGACGACATCCGCGAGGTGGTCGCCTACGCGGCCGCGCGCCACGTGACGATCGTGCCCGAGATCGAGATGCCGGGCCACGCGCTGGCCGCCATCGCCGCGTATCCCGAACTGGGCAACGCGCCGGGCCGCCGGCTGGAAGTGGGCACCGACTGGGGCGTGATCCCGCACGTGTTCAACGTGGAGGACGGCACCATCGCATTCTTGCAGAACGTGCTGGACGAGGTGATGGCGTTGTTCCCCGGGCCGTTCATCCACGTGGGCGGCGACGAATGCCCCAAGACGGAATGGGCGCAGTCCCCGGCCGCGCTGGCGCGCATGAAGCAGTTGGGACTCGTGCCCGCGACGGCCACCTTGCGCGACCTGCAGGACTACCGCGACGCGCAGGGCCGGCCGGCCGAGCATCCGGCGCTGCACGCCTTGCAGAGCTGGTTCATCGGCCGCATGGACGCCTACCTCACGCAGCACGGGCGGCGCCTGATCGGCTGGGACGAGATCCTCGAAGGCGGCCTCGCGCCGGGCGCCGCCGTGATGAGCTGGCACGGCGACGCGGGCGGCATCAAGGCGGCCGGCGCCGGCCACGACGTCGTCATGACGCCGGAGCGCGAGACGTATTTCGACTTTTACCAGGCCGACCCGAAGAGCCCCGGTTTCCGCGAGCCGATGGGCGTGCGCGACGTGACGACGCTCGCGCGCGTGTACGCGTACGACCCGCTGCCGGCCGCGCTGCCGGCGGGGGAGATCCACCACGTGCTGGGCAGCCAGGCCCAGCTGTGGACCGAATACATGGCGACGCCGCGCGACGTCGAATACATGGCCTGGCCGCGCCTGCTCGCGCTGGCGGAAGCCTTGTGGACGCCGAAGGACCGCAAGGACTACGGCCGGTTCGAGCGGGACATGCCGGCCGCGCTGGACCGGCTGCGGGTGCAGGACGTGAACTATCGCCCGCTGGACGGGCCGCGCGGGCCGACGGGCCGATCGACGCCGTGAGACGACGCCATGCGTGCAACCTGGACATATCACCCGCAACCGGATGACCACGGGCGCAAGGTCCGCCTGCACGCGCCGTCCTGCGAAGCGAACCTCGGCGCCCTGGCCGACCCGCGGGCCGCGCTGACCTTCGTGCCCGGCAGCGTCTGCGCCGGCACGTTGAACGACGTGCCGCTGGCCCCGTGCGCGCGGGCGCTCGTCGACGAGGCCTGCCGCCGCGCGGGCGCGGCACCGGCGTTCGTCGAACCGCCTTTCGTGCTTCCGGCCGGCAAGCACGCGGCCGCCGGGGCCGTCGTGCGCGAGCCGGACGGGCGGCTCTGGCTCGTGGCGCCGTCGAACGGCTTCGGCGGCTATGCGGCCACGTTTCCGAAGGGACGCGTGGAACCCGGCCTGGCGCTGCAAGCCACCGCCATCCGCGAGGTCTGGGAAGAATCCGGCCTGCACGTCGAATTGACGGCCTGGCTCGGCGACTTCGCGCGCACCCAGACCTTCACCCGCTTCTACGTCGCCCGCCGCATCGGCGGCCATCCGGCGCACATGGGATGGGAATCGCAGGCCGTCCACCTCGTTACGCCGGACCAGGCCCGCGCGCTGCTGAACCGCGACACCGACCATGCCGTGCTGGCGGCGCTGCTGGACGCGTGACACCGTCTTGTTGTGCGGCCACGACGGTCTGCGCATCTGATTCAGCTCAAAGTGACGCCAAATAGGCGAGATAGGCTCAACCTTTCCAACGTGTAATGTTCGGCTGACCTTTCTCAAATGTAATGTTCGACTGGTCCAGCTTTAATGTTCGCCTCAGTTTCGCGGCGTACCGTTTCTGTTGCGTATTGGAAGCATTTCTTGCCCTGTCTGTCATTCCCTTTTGAGGCTGTTGCACCGTGAAATTAGATGTTTTTCCGGAACTCGTCCCACCGCACACCGGTGGCATTCTCATCGCTCCGGACGATCCCGTGCAGCACCGCCAGGTCCTGGACAAGTTCGACGAACTGGGCTTGCGGCCGTATCTCGCCACCCGCGACGGTGGTCGCGGTTTCGGCCTGTCGGCCCAGGCCGCGCAGTCTCTCGTCCCCGGCTGCGACACGCTGAACCTGTGCCGCGACCTGGGCCTCGACACTGTCGCCGACATGGTCCACCTGGAGCGCGAGATCGTGCTGGCGCTGCTGGCCGCGCCACGCACCCTGCATTTTGCGAGCGCCGCCGAGTTCCTGGCGGCCGTCGCCATCCGGCGCAACATCGTCGTGGGTGCGCGCGCCACCCAGCTCGCGTTCGGCACCGCCGAAGCGAACCGTCCCGAGAGCCATTGGACGTATGACGAAGACCGCGGTTTCACGGTCCTGCCCGGCCGCTCGCTGATCGAGGCGCTCACGCTCGCCACCCAGCCGGAGGCGGGCGACGGGCGCCTGTATGCGTTTTCCTGCTACCGCGCGACCGAATACGTGATGCTGCTCGGGATCGCCCGTGAACTCGAGCGGGTCAATCCGCCGCTGCTGGCCGCCTTGCAGCGGCAGTGGGAGACGAACGCCATCCAGTCGGGCAGCTTCCACGACGTCTTCCTGGTCGAGTACGGTTCCCTCGAGGCGCCGCTGCCGCCGCGCTACTACGTGCCGGGCGACCGCGTCTGGTTCCGCAATCCCGACGAGCCGTCTTCCGACGCGTCCGGCTACGAAGGCTCGTGGGTCATCTATCTCGGCAACGGCCTGTTCAGCAATTTCTGGCAGCGCGACCGTCCGTACAGCCTGGCCGCCAAATGCGTCGAGATCTACCACTGGCGCCACGGCACCTTTGTCGATGCGGAAGGCGACCTGCGCATGAACGAGGCGATCGTGGAGGCGAAGGTGGCGGAAACGGCCGCCGATCCTGCCGCGTTGGCCGCGGTCGTCGCGCGCATGTCGCGCCTGCGCGATGGCCGCGGCATCTATGCGGACGGCGGCTGCATCGATTTCTCGCGCGAGTTCGCGCGCAATGTTTGCCCGGGGACGGCGGAGATCGTGCTGCCGGGCTGATGCCCGTCACGGCTGATGCCGATGTCCTCATGGCTGCAGCACGTACTGGCCGGGAGCGTCGCGCACGTAGCGCCCCGACGGCGGGGGCGCTATCCACGGGCCGGCGAGCCGCGTCAGCCAATGCTCCCAGGCCGGCCACCAGCTGCCTTCACGCACACGGGTCTCGGCCTGCCAGGCGTCGGGATCGACATATGGCGCGTCGTGCTCATGCGTGCTCATCTGGTAACTGCGGCCCGCCTTACCCGGCGGCGACACGACGCCCGCGTTGTGGCCGCCCGACGTCAGCAGGAACGTCACGGCCGTATCGCTCAGCGGAATGATCTTGTAGACGGAGCGCCATGGCGCGACGTGGTCCGTCATCGTGCCCACCGCGAAGATGGGGATGTGGATGTCGGTCAGCGCCACGGGCCGTCCGTTGACGAGGTAGCGCGCGCTGGCCAGGCTGTTCTGCAAAAACAGGTTGCGCAGGTATTGGGAGTGCATGCGGTACGGCATGCGGGTGGCGTCCGCATTCCACGAGGCGAGGTCGTTGTCGGCGTCCGGAATGTCGAGCAGATAATGGCGCAGGCGCCGCGACCAGATCAGGTCGTTGGAGCGCAGCAGCTGGAAGGCGCCGGCCATCTGGCGGGTGTCCAGGTAGCCCTGCTGCCACATCACGGCTTCGAGGAAGCTGACCTGGCTCTCGTCGATGAACAGCGACAGCTCGCCCGGCTCCGTGAAGTCGACCTGGGCCGCGAGCAAGGTCATGCTGGCCAGCCGCTCGTCGCCGTCGCGCGCCATGGCGGCGGCCGCGATCGCGAGCAGCGTGCCGCCCAGGCAATAGCCGCATGCGTTGACGTGCGCCGCGCCCGTCTCGCGTTCGACCATGTCCAGCGCGTCCATGATGCCGTGGCGCCGGTAATCGTCCAGCGACAGGTCGCGGTCGTCGGCCTGCGGGTTCTTCCAGGAGATCATGTACACGGTATGGCCGTGTTCGACGAGGTAGCGGACGAGCGAGTTCTGCGGCGACAGGTCGAGGATGTAGTACTTCATGATCCACGCCGGCACGATCAGCAGCGGCACGGCGTGGACCTGCGGCGTGACGGGATCGTAGCGCAGCAGTTCGATGAGGTGGTTGTCCATGACGACCTTGCCGGGCGTGATGGCGACGTCGCGCCCGGGCCGCCGGCTGACCGGCGCCGACGTGCCGGCCAGCGCGCGCCGCAGGTCGGTGCCGGCCCGGACCAGGCCATGCGCTAGGTTCTGGCCGCCGCTGGCGAACGTGACCTGCTGCGCCACGGGATTGGTGGCGATGAAATTCGACGGCGCGACGCCGTCCAGCAACTGGCGCGCGACGAAGGTGACGACGTCGCCATGGTGCGACGACACGCCGCGCACGCCGCTCGTGGCCCGGTGCCACCACTGCTGCGTGAGCAGGAACCCCTGGCTGAGCTGGTTCCACGGCCACGCGTGCCACAGCGGATCGTTGAAGCGCTTGTCCTGCGCCAGCGGCTGCACGGGCTCGGCCGCCGTGCCGAACATGGCGCTGGTGCTGTACTGCACCCAGCGCTGCAGGTTGCTCATGGCCTGCACGCCGAGCTCGATCTGCTTGGCGGGCGACAGCAGCAGGTGGCTGGCCCAGTCGTACCACGCGCCGGCCAGCGCGGCCGGCGACACGTAGCCGGTTAGGCGCCCCAGCGCGGCATTCAGCGCCAGGTCGACGTGGGCGTGCTCGATGCTGGCCTCGGGATAGCGCGGCCGCGGCCCGCCTTGCCACGTGCTGGCTTCGCGCCGCTGCTCGCTCGGCGGGATCTCGGACAGGATATTCATGGCGTGCGGGCTCCTTACGAAGATGCATAGCCGTTTGACCAGGATCCGGCCGCTTAGTTGCCGCACGTGGACGTTCGGCCGCTTGATGCAGCTCAGGTGGGAATCCGGCGATCGACGTAATATCGTCGTCGGCGAGGTAGCAAAGCGGTTATGCGGCGGCTTGCAAAGCCGTTCAGACGTGTTCGACTCACGTCCTCGCCTTTCGATTTCCCTCGGCACCGCCCCCCGACGCGCAGGCGACACCGGCAGAATCCCGGTCAGTGTTGCCCGGTCACCGGTTTCTCATCCTTGATGCGCTGGACGAATGGCGAGTCGTCGGGATGGGCGTGCGGGACGTTTCACCCCGCGACGATGGTCTGCGGTTCGGTACCGTCGTACATCGCATCGACCAGCCGGGCGCGCCGCACCAGGACGGCTGCCTGGTTGATCGACCCCTTGTCCGTCTGCTCGCGGTGGTCGATGGACGGCGGCTCCGCCAGCAGCAGCAGCCGTTCCACCCGTCGCGACGATCCGCTCGCATCCCGATTCAAGTCGTCGACCAACTGCTTGAAGAAGCGTCGCACGGGGCTGCTCGCGAGGACCTCGGCGACGGGCTTGTCCGGGCCCATGCCGCACAGGGCCCGACAGTGCTCCACGCGCGGAAAGACCATGAGCCCGATGGCCGGGCGGTTGATGCCCGTGACGACCACGTCCACGACATAGGGCGCCCCCATGCTGACGACCCGTGCCCGCAGGGGCCCGACGCTGACGAACGTGCCCGAGCTCAGCTTGAAGTCTTCGGCGATACGGCCATCGAACATGAAGCCGAGTTCGGGCTGCTGCGCGTCGTGGAAACGCAGCGCGTCGCCGGTGCGGTAGTAGCCGTCTTCGTCGAAGGCTTCCGCGGTCAGGTGCGGCGCGCGCCAGTAGCCCGGCGTCACATGCGGCCCGTGGAACCGCGCCTCCAGCTTGTCGCCGACCGGCACGAGCTTGACCTTGCAGCCGGGGGCGGGGACGCCGACATAGCCGGCCTTGACGATGGGGCCCGTGCCGAACGTGCTCGACGGCGAGGTTTCCGTCATGCCGAGCCCGGTCATGATGCGGATCGACTCGCCGCAGCGCGCGAGCGCCACCTCGTCCAGGTGTTCCCAGGCGCGTTGCGACAGGCCGGCGCCGGCGCAGAAGAACAGCTGTACCCGCGAAAAGAACTGCGTTGCCAACTGCTCATCCGTTTTCAGGGCCTCCGTCAGCATTTCCCAGCCGGCAGGAATGTTGAAGTAGACCGTGGGCGCAATCTCGCGCAGGTTGCGCAGGGTGACGCCGAAGTCGCGCGCGGTCGGGCGGCCGTCGTCGATATACAGCGTGCCGCCGTTGTACAGCACGATGCCGACGTTGTGGCTGCCGCCGAACGTATGGTTCCACGGCAGCCAGTCGAGCAGTACGGGCGGTGTCGTGCCGAAGAACGGAAAGGTCTGCAGCAGCATCTGCTGGTTGCTGCACAACATGCCGTGGGTCGTGATGACGGCCTTCGGCTTCTTGGTCGAGCCGGATGTGAACAGGAACTTGGCGATGGTGTCCGGCCCGATCTCGGCGTTGCGCGCGTCGACGGTCGCCGGCGCCGTCTCCAACAGCTCGGCAAAACGGGTGGCGGCGCGGCCGGGCACCGCGCCCGTGGTCAGGATCAGTTCCGCGTCCGCCGGCATGACGGCCTCGATGGCACGCCCGTACGCCGCGCCATCCGCTGCGAACAGTGCGCCAGGGGTCAGGTGAGCGATCAGGTCGGCCAGCTTGGCCGGATCGGTGGCGACGAGGGAATAGGCTGGGGACAGCGGCGAATAGGGAATACCGGCATACATCGCGCCGAACGCCAGTTGGAAGTGTTCGAGGTCGTTGCCGGACAGGATGACGAGAGGCCGTTCCGCGCACAAGCCGCGCGCGAGCAGCGCTTGTCCGATGCGGCGCGCGCGCCCCAGCATGTCGGCATAGGACAGGCGGATCCATTCGCCGTCCGCGCCGCGGCGCGCCACCAGGGTGCGTTCCGGATGGCGGCGTGCGCCCTCGACCAGACGGTCGGTGAAGCGCACCGGGACCGGCGCGAGCGGCGTGACGGCGTCGACGTGCCAGATGCCGTCGACCTGGTAGGCCGCGACCTCGGGATTGCCGAGATCCACCTGTCGCCGTCGCACGCCGCCGTCTTCCGCGATCATCGATGGGGTCATGACGGCCTCCGTTCAGATCGGGTAGTGGCGTGGCGCCGTCTGCACCGTGATCCAGCGCAGGTCGGTGAATTCCGCGATCGCCGCCCTCCCGCCGAAGCGGCCGTAGCCGCTGCCCTTGACGCCACCGAACGGCATCTGCGCCTCGTCATGCACGGTTGGGCCGTTGACATGGCAGATGCCGGATTCGATGCGCCGGGCCACCGCCAGTGCGCGGCCGACGTCGCGGCTGAACACGGCGGCCGACAGCCCGTATTCGCTGTCGTTGGCGAGACGGATCGCTTCCTCGTCGCTGTCGAAGCGCAGGATCGAGACGATCGGACCGAAGGATTCCTCCTGGTACACGAGCATGTCGGGGGTGATGCCGTCGACGATCGCCGGCTGCATGATGTTGCCGTCGACGCCGCCGGCCTGGATCACGGTGGCGCCGCGCGCACGCGCATCGCGCAGCATGGCGTCGACTCGCGCCGCCGCTGCCGGGTCGACCATGCCGGCCAGCGGGGCGTCGGCGCGCGCGGCCTTGAGGGTCGCCGTTTTCGCTGCCAGCTTGTCGATGAATTGCGGCGCGGCCTTGCGGTCGACGAGGATGCGGTCGGCCGACATGCAGATTTGGCCCTGGTTGAAGTAGGCGCTGAAGGCGGCGGCTTCGACCGCCGCATCGAGGTCGGCATCGTCGAGCACGATGATCGGGTTCTTGCCGCCCAACTCCAGCAGCACGGGCTTCAGGTGCGCGGCCGCCTGCTGCGCGATGATGCGTCCGACTCGCGTCGATCCCGTGAAGTTGATGCGACGCACGGCCGGATGCGCGATGAGGCGCTCGACAACCTGGGGCGCGTCCTGCGGCGCGTTGGTGATGACGTTGACCACGCCCGGCGCAAAGCCGGCGTCGGCGAAGGCCTGGCCGATCAGGCGGTGCACGGCCGGACACGTTTCCGAGGCCTTCAGGATCACCGTGTTGCCGCAGGCGAGCGGCATGGCGATCGCGCGCGTGCCCAGGATGACCGGCGCATTCCACGGTGCGATGCCGACCACGACCCCGCAGGCCTGGCGTACGCCCATGGCGAGCGAGCCCGGCACATCGGACGGAATGACGTCGCCGCCGATCTGGGTCGTCATGGATGCCGCCTCGCGCAGCATGTTGGCGGCCAGCGTCACGTTGAAGTGGTACCACATCGGCGCGCCGCCGGCTTCGTCGACGGCCGCTTTGACGAATCGGGCCCGCAGCGCTTCCATTTTTTCGGCCGCCGCCAGGAGCAGGGCGCGGCGCTCGCCCGGCGGCAGCGCCGACCAGGCCGGGAAGGCATCGCGTGCGGCGGCGACGGCGGCGTCGACGTCGTCCAGGGAGGCTGCGGCGGCACGCGTGGCGACCTGGCCGGTGGCGGGGTTGAGGCGCTCGAAGGTCGCGCCATTGGATGCGGGGCGGTCTGCGCCGCCGTACAGCAGATCGGTATGGAACATTCGGTTTTTCATCAGTTCAGCGCTCAGGCGCGCTTGTAGCTCTGCAGGCCCGGCTTGATCGTCTTGTCGTCCAGGAACTGCTTCAGGCCTTCCTTGCGGCCTTTCTCGGGGTCGCGGTAGTTGGACTGATCGATCTTGGCGTACAGGTAATCCTCGTTCTGGTCCCAGGTCAGTTCGCGGCAGCGTTTGAAGCCTTGCTTCGCGTAGCGCAGCACGACCGGATTCTTCTCGCGCAGGTTCTGGGCCAGTTCGGTCACGGCCGCGCGCAGCTGCGACTTCGGCACGGCCTTGTTCACGAGGCCCATTGCGGCCGCCTGTACGCCGGTGAACGTCTCGCCGGTCATGATGTAGTACAGCGCCTGGCGGTGGCCCATCGTATCGGCCACGGCCTTCGACACCAGGTTCCCCGGCGGTATGCCCCAGTTCACTTCCGACAGGCCGAACACGGCCTCCTCGGCGGCGATGGCGAGATCGCAGGCGACGAGCGGAGAAAACGCGCCCCCGAAGCACCAGCCGTTCACCATTGCGATCGTGGCCTTGCTGTACATGCGCAGCAGCTTCCATTGCCATTGCGAGCAGTCGCGGCGGATGCGCTCCTGCATGATTTCGGGCTGGCCGTCCGTTTCGCGGAAATACTCCTTCAGGTCCATGCCGGCCGTCCAGGCATCGCCGGCGCCCGTCAGCACGATGACCTCCGCGTCGTCGTCCAGTTCCAGCGTCTCGAGCACGTCGATCATCTCCCGGTTGAGCGTGGGACTCATCGCATTGCGCTTTTCGGGACGGTTCAGGGTGATCCAGCCGATGCCGTTTTCGACGTCGACCGTGACGGTTTTCCAGCGTGCTTCGTATTTGGACATACAATGTTTCCCGTATCGAGGTTGTTATCAGGCTACCTGATATTTGTCTTATCCTATACGTGGCTTTTCCGCAAGACAAGTCCCTTTTTATGGCAAACGAAAAAAAATCATCGTCTTCCTCGTCCTCCGCTAAACCGATGGGGCTGGCCTACCTGGTCGGCCGCCTCGACCACGTGCTGCACCAGCGCCTGCGCGACAGCCTCGCGCCGTCCGGGCTCACGGTGCCGCAGTACACGGCGCTGTCGGTGTTTCGTGTCCATGGTTCGCTGTCGAACGCCCAGCTCGCGATGCGCACGATGATTTCGCCGCAGTCGGCCAACGAGATGGTGAAGCAGATGGAAGGGAAGGGATGGGTCGAGCGCAGTCCCGATCCGGTACACGGACGCATCATCCAGATCAGCCTCACCGCGGCGGGCGCGACGATCCTGGGCGAATGCGATGCCGGGGTGGCGGAAGTGGAAAGCCTGATGGTCGCGGAGCTCGGGCAGGAAGAGCGTGCGCGGCTGCACGCCCAGCTGCGCGCCGCGGTGCGTGCGTTGAGCGTGCAGGGGACCTGAGGCTTGCTTGCCCGGATCCTTCTGGTTCGGGAACTGGTTGAACTCGATCTTGCGCACATGAACGGCGCCGGTGTTGTCGACGCCGCGTTGCATTTCATTTAATTATTCATTCGATACTTCGGCCTCACGATGCCGGCATACCATGTATACACAAGTCGTTATTTTCAAGCTCAAGGGCGACGTTTCTCGCCGGAATTTCCTGGATGCCAGCGCCAACATGCTCCTTTGGTTGAAACAATGTCCAGGTTTTATGGATTACGCGCTTTATGAGGGCCCCGAAGGGTGGTGCGACACTGTTTTTTGGCAAAGTAAAGCATGCGCTGAGCAAGGAATGCATGCGTTCTATCGATCCGAGTTGTCGAAAGAGATAGTCGATCTCGTCGAGCCCGGTTTCACGAGCTTTTTCGGGACGCCAGTGCCAGTTCTCTCCTGAGCATTCCGTGAATATGCTCCAAGCGACGACTCGACGTGCGCAGCGGCAGCACGGCTCGGCCACCGCAGCCGTGAGGACACGATGTGCGCCGTTCCTATCGCTGCCAAAACCTGAAAATCGTCAATTTCAGTCTTGAGGCCTTCGACAACCGGAATGTATGTACGTTGTGGCAAGGGCACAGAACGCGGTTGCGGGTGCCCCGTCCGCCAATAGCCTCTAACACTTTTTGTCCGCAAAACTTCAACTTTTCGTATCCTCATAGGAAATCGAAAAAAACTTCACGCCCGGCATTGGTCGCAAAAATATACTCATCCACGTAAGTTGTCGGCATGCCCGCGGTCCAGTCGACGACCGCGCATGACCGGCAAGCCGATTGCACAGAGACGTCCGGACAGGACGCAACGTGGAGACCGTCGAAGATGAAGTTGGCTAAAACGCACAAGATTGCTTTGTTATTCAATGCGAACAAAGCGTTTGACCGGGAAGTCATCGCAGGGATTGCCGCTTATTTGTCGAGCAGGCGAACGACCTGGGAACTGTTCGTCGAAGATGATTTCCGCTTGCGCCTGCACAACCTGGCGCACTGGCAGGGTGACGGAATAATCGCCGATTTTGACGATCCGGACGTGGTGGCGGCGCTGTCCCAAAGCAGGGTGCCGGTGGTGGGCGTCGGCGGATCGTATGCGAACGAGGACGATTACCCGGCCGGCGTTCCGTACGTTGCGACGGACAATTTCAAACTCGTCAACCTCGCGTATACCCACCTCATCGACGCCGGCCTGCGCCGGTTCGCCCTGTTTTCCTTGCCCGATTCCACGAAAACGCGGTGGGCGCAGGAACGCGAAAAGGCGTTCTGCAGCCTGATGCGGCGCGACAAGCTCGATGTGAACGTCTTCCATGGACCGGAGACCGACGAGACGCCGTGGGCGGCGGTCACCGCCCAGCAGGTCGAATGGCTGCGGAGCCTGCCGAAACCGATCGGCATCATCGCCGTCACGGACGCCCGGGCGCGGCAGCTGTTGCAGGCTTGCCAGATGGCGGATATCGCCGTGCCGGAGCAGGTAGCGGTCATCGGTATCGACAACGATCCGCTCGTGCGCATGTTGTCGTGCATACCGCTCAGTTCCGTCATCCAGGGCACGCAAGAGATGGGCCGGACGGCTGCTCGCATGCTGCACCAGATCCTGGACGAGACCTTTTTCGAATGCACGCGCATCCTGATACCGCCGGCCGGGATCAATGTGCTGGCATCCAGTGCCCACCATCCGGTGAAAAATCCCCGTGTCATGCGCGCGCGGCACTTCATCCGTCAATACGCCTGCCAGGGCATCAAGGGGGACCAGGTGGCCGATTTCGTCGGGGTGTCGCGCTCGACGCTCGAGAATTATTTCCAGCAAGAGCTGGGCTGCAGCGTGCACGACGAAATCCTGCGTTTCAAGCTCGACGCCGCGACCGCCATGTTGTCGCGGGGCGACTGCACCGTGGCCGAGGTGGCGCTCCGTTGCGGATTCACGTCGAACCAATACCTGTTCGCCGTGTTCAAGCGGGAGCTCGGTTACTCGCCGCGGGAATACCAGCAGCGCGCGCAACTGGGCCTGCTGGCGCCACCGGGCGATGCCGCCGGCCGTGCCCTCGCGACGGAGGCCGACCTGCTGTCCTGACGCTGCTCCTGCCGCCCGGTCATCTTTGACGGGCAATGTGCTGCTCGACAAATGTGCGTAGTACCTGTCATCATGTTCACGAGACCGGGAACGGTAAGCGTACATTTGTCGGGGTGGCAGCAGGGGAATGCAGAGTTTTTACAACAAGGCGCTCGCCGGGTTGTTGGGCCTCGTCGTGGCGAGCGTGCTGATCGGCTACGCCTGCGTCCGCTTGACGTATATCCGGCTGCCGCTGCTGCCCGCTGCGGACAGCGGCTTGCGGTGGCAGGCCGTGTCGATGGCCGATTCGGCCGTGGGCGGGCGGTCGACGATCCGGCTGACCGACGTCACCGACGCGCTCCGCTTCGAATTCGTGTCCGCGAAGGGGGCGTATTATCCGTTCGCCCACGCGGAACTGGCGTTCCGGGACAGCGCCGGCAACTTTACCCACGTCGACCTGTCCCGCTACAGCGCCGTGTCCTTCGACGTCACCTGCGCGCCCGCGAACACGCTGGCGTTCGGCCTCGTGATGTTCGAGGACAGGGTGTCGGTTCCCGGCCAGTTCGACACGTATCGCGTGCCGTATAGCTATTTCTTTTGCAATCAGCACGGCGAGCACGTCGAGCTCGACCTCGCCCGCCTGCGGACCGACCAGTGGTGGTTCGACCGTAACAAGCTGAACCTCGCGCGGCAGGAGCACACGCTGACCAAGATCGCGAAGCTGTCGTTCGGCAGTACGTTCCAGAGTCCGTTCAACGTCGTTTCCAAGGTCGAAGTCAGGGAGCTGGCGCTGATCGGCCGCGACATGCGTTATCTCTACCTGTTCGCCGCGTTCATGGTCATCGCCTGGCCGGCGTACGGCCTGTGGTTCTTCCGCCGGCATACCCGGGCGCTGCTGGCGGAGGTGAAAGACAAGATGCGCAGGGATATTCCGCTGGTCGCCTACCAGCAGCTGTCCCAGGACCTGCACCGGGACAAGGAGGAGAGCGCCATCCTGCGGTTCATGGCGACGGAATATCTCAACCCCGAGCTCGACGTCGAGACCATGGTCAACAAGGTGGGCATCAGCCGCAACAAGATCAACGAGATCCTGAAGGCGGAACTGGGCTTTACCTTTTCGACCTACCTGAACAAGCTCAGGCTCACCGAGGCGGCCCGCCTGCTGGGCGAAAAGGAAGACACGAGCGTGGCGGAAATCGCCTATGCCGTGGGCTACCGGAACGTTTCCTACTTCAACAAGCTGTTCAAGGAAGAGTACGGCTGCACGCCGAAGACCTTCCGCAAGCTGCGCGGCGGCGCCCCGGAACAGCCGGGGTCATGATGCGTCGCCGCGCCGAGGGATTTCATCGGGAGATTGATGGATTTCGTTGTGGCGACGCCGGCAGGCGATTACTAGAATGGATTCTCGCTGGACGTGCACGGTGTGCTTGCCGTGTCCGGATCGCCAGCGTTATCTCCTCCCGCTGAAGGTGGGTTGCGGGCGGCTTCGGTCGCCCTTTTTTTATGCGCCGGTTGGCGGATTTCATAATTGCCGCCGGCAGGCCGCGGCGCCACAATTTCCGGTTTGCGACCACAATAACACGGAGGAGCACCATGAGACAGTTACATTCCATCGGCCTGGGGGCACGGGCCGTCGCGGCGGCCTGCACGCTGGCCATCGCGATGTGCGGCAACGCGCACGGCGCGGACGACGTGCGCGCAGGATGGCCCGGACCGGGCCAGCTGTACGTGGGCACTTGCTACCAGCCCGTCGACCGCAGCCGGGAGCAAGTCGTGCGCGACATCGCGCTGATGAAGCAGTCCGGCTTCAAGGTCGTGCGCATGGGCGACCTGTCGTGGGATTATTTCGAACCGTCCGAAGGCCACTTCGAATTCGCCACGTTCGACTGGATCATGGACCAGATGCACGCGGCCGGCATCAAGGTCATCCTCGACATCCCCGGCCAGCCCGCGCCGTTGTGGCTGCACCATCGCTATCCCGGCGTCGACCTCGTCACCGAGCAGGGCACGCACCTCGACGCGGCGGAGCGCTACATGGACGACATCAGCGACCCGGACTACCAGCGCCTGCTGGCGCGCCTGGCCGACACCTTGACCCGCCGCTACGCCCACCATCCCGCGCTGCTGGCGATCGGCTACAACAACGAGTCCGGCAACGGCTTCATCTCGTATTCGGAAGCGGACCGCAAGCGCTTCATCGGCTGGCTGCAAAAGAAATACGGCACCCTCGAGGCGCTGAACAAGGCGTGGGCCACGCAGCGCTGGTCGCGCCGGATCGGCGAATGGGACGAGGTGCGGCTGCCGTACGCGGAAGGCCCCGGTCCGTACGAGCGCAAGCTCGACATGCGCCGCTACTGGTCGGACGTCACGATCGCGACCCTGGCCAAGCTCGACGCGATCCGCCGCAAGAACGTGCCGGACAAGCCGGCCCTGTCGAACCTGTGGGACAGCGCCCCGCGCAAGGGCTTCGATTACCTGTCGACCTACCGCCAGTACGCCAACTATGGCGCGATGGGCTTTTATCCTTACGACCCGGTCGGCTCCGGCTTCGAGGCGCTGATGATGAAGGCGGGCATGGCGACGCCGATCTGGTTCAACGAATTCACGGCCGGTGGTCCGGGCTATTACGGCACGCCGGGACGCTCGCGCATGTGGGCGCATTTCGGCCTGCTGCTGGGGGCCCAGGCCGTGCTGGCGTGGACGTTCAACAGCCACCTGGGCGGCGAAGAGCAAGCCTTGTTCGGATTGCTCGACCACGACAGCCGGCCGTCCTGGAAGCTGGACGAATTCGCCCGGATCGCGGCCGATTTCGCCAAGCTGCAGACCCTCGGCTTCCCGCGCATGACCCAGCCCAAGGTGGCCATCGCCTATTCGTTCGACAACATGATTGCCACGAACCCGACGGGGCCGGACGCCACCAACAGCGTCAAGCAGTACATCGTCACGCCTTACCTGAAGCAGGCCCATAACGCGTTCGAGCCGCTGTTCAAGGACAACATCGACGTGGCCGTCATCAACATCGCGCACGAGGACCTGAGCCGCTACCGCCTCGTCGTCGTCCCCGGCATGTATTTGCTGGACAAGGCGAGCACGGATGCGCTCCGCCAGTACGTCGCGAACGGCGGCACGGTCATCATGACGGCGTGGTCCGACAAGGTGAACGAGCATAACCAGTGGTACGACACGCCGCTGCCGGGCGGCCTGACGGACGTCTTCGGGCTGCGCACCAACGCGTTCTACAACGCCGGCACGTGGGTCGCGCACATCGGCGACGCGGACGTCAAGAGCACGATCGGCAACTACGAGGTGCTGGAGCCGTCGACGGCGCAGACGCTGGCGCGCTTCACGAGCATCGACGGCGCGCCGCCCGCGATCACCGTCAACCGCTACGGCAAGGGCCGCGCGATCTACGTCGCCACCCCGGCGCAGCCGCAGCTCATGCGGCCGCTGTACCGCCAGCTGTACGACAGCCTCGGCATCGAGCCCGGACCCAAAACACCCGACGGCGTGTACGCGCGCACAGTGCAGGGCCGCACCCTGTACGTCAACACGACGGGCGACGCGAAGGACGTGGCGATCGACGGCGCCATGACCGGTGTGCTGTCCGGCCAGCACTGGTCCGGCACGCTCCATCTCGCACCGCTGGGCGTGGACCTGCTCGAAAAATGACGAACCCGGTCCCATGAACCGATTTCCCCGTCGCGCGCTGGCCGCGGGCATCGTGGCGGCCTGCGTGGGCGCGCCGGCGTCCGCCGCGGCGCCCGTCGCCGTCGCGATCGACGCGGTCCACCCGGGCCCCGTCATCAGCAAATACGTCTACGGCCAGTTCGCGGAACACCTCGGCACCGGCATCTACGGCGGCCTGTGGGTCGGCCCGGGCTCCGCCATTCCGAACACGCGCGGCTGGCGCAACGACGTCGTCGGCGCGCTTAAGGCCCTGCACGTGCCGCTCGTGCGCTGGCCGGGCGGTTGCTTCGCCGACCAGTACCACTGGCGCGACGGCATCGGCCCGCGCGCCCGGCGGCCCGTGCGGATCAACACGAACTGGGGCGGTGTCGACGAAACCAACGCCGTCGGCACGGACGAATTCTTCGACCTCGTGGGGCAACTCGGCGCCGACGCCTACGTCAACGGCAACCTCGGGTCCGGCACCGCGCGCGAGATGTCGGAGTGGATGGAGTACATGACGGCGGCCGGCAACTCCAGCCTGGCACGCCTGCGCGCCCGCAACGGGCACCCGGCGCCGTACAAGGTCGCGTTCTTCGGCATCGGCAACGAGGCCTGGGGCTGCGGCGGCAATATGCGTCCGGAGCAGTACGCCGACGCCTACCGCCGCTTCGCCACCTTCGTCCATCCCGGCGCCGGCAACGACACACGCTTCATCGCCGCCGGCGGCCACGACGACGATACCAGCTGGACGGATTACCTGAGCCAGCACGTCTACGGCTGGGGCGTGCGGGCCGATGGCATCTCGTTCCACTACTATACGTCGCCCGGCCCGGACAAGAACGGCAAGTACGGCGCGACCGGCTTCGACGAAAGCCGGTGGATCCAGACCCTGAGCCAGACCCGGCGCATGGAAGACTTCATCGCCAACAACGTCGCCCGGCTGGACGCGCACGATCCGCAGAAGAAGCTGATGTTCGCGGTGGACGAGTGGGGCACCTGGTACGACGCGGAAGAAGGCAGCAAGCCGGGTTTCCTCCAGCAGCAGAACACGCTGCGCGACGCGCTGGTGGCGGCCCTGAACTTCAACATCTTCCACGCCCACGCGGACCGCGTGCGCATGACCAGCATCGCGCAGATGGTGAACGTGCTGCAGGCGATGATCCGCACGGATGGCGGCAAGATGGTGCTGACCCCGACGTATCACGTCTTCAGGATGTACGTGCCGTTCCAGGACGCCGTCTCGGTGCCGCTGAAGCTCGCGAACAATCCGCCGTACACGTTCGGCGGCGTCACGATACCGGCCGTCAGCGCGTCCGCGGCGCGGGGCAAGGACGGCAGGCTGTACCTGGCGCTCGTCAACGCGAACCCGCGCGAGACGGCCGACGTCGACGTCGGCGTAGGCGGTGCCGGGGCGAGCGCGGCATCCGGCACCGTGCTCACGGCGGCGGCGATGGATGCGCACAATACCTTCGCGGCGCCGCGCGCCGTGGCGCCGGCACCGTTCGCGGCGCGGGCCGCGCACGGCAGGCTGGTGCTGCACCTGCCGGCGAAGTCCGTCGCCGTCGTCGCGCTGCACGAATAAGCGCATCGCGCGAGCCCGAATTTCGTTTGCGGATTCGGGTTTTTCATCATTGCCGCAGACGCCCCATCCTCACAGAATGTACGCGACCGCCACGCGTTTCGACGTCGCCGGCGGCGCGGCCCCGCATCGTCGGCCGGCTACGCAGTCAAAACAAAACACATACATTCTTGGAGTACGAGCATGAAGAAAAAATCGATCGCCCTTGCGTGCGCGCTGACCGGCGTCGCCGGCCTGCTGGCGGCCTGCGGCGGCGGCACCGGCCCCTCGACGCAGTCGCCCGCCTTCGCGGCCATGATCGGCAGCGCGACCGGCACGGTCGCCAAGGTGACCCGCTGGGCCAGCGTGAAGTTCGGCGGCGGCGGCTACGTGCCCGGCCTGATCTTCCACCCGACCAACTCGGACGTGCTGTACGCGCGCACCGACATCGGCGGCGCCTACCGCTGGAACCCGGCCACGTCGAGCTGGATCGCGATCACGGACGGCTTCGGCGTCGACGAAGGCGGCTACCACGGCAGCGAAACCATGGCGATCGACCCGAACGACGACCAGCGCGTCTACATGAGCGGCGGCATGTACGTGTCGGCCGACGGCCACGGCCGGCTGTACATCTCCACCGACCGCGGCGACAACTGGACGCACGTCGACTTGCCGTTCCCGGCGGGCAGCAATAGCCAGGGCCGCGCCATCGGCGAGCGCCTGATGGTCGACCCGAACGATCCCACGATCCTGTTCTACGGCACGCGCACGGCCGGCCTGTGGAAGAGCACGGACCGCGGCCAGACCTGGAACCAGGTGACGTCGCTGGCGACGGCGACGATGAACAAGGACCAGATCGCCGCGTCCTACTGGAGCAGCCCGGTCGGCGTGGAGCAGGTGATCTTCGACACCGACACCCGCGGCACGGGAAGCGCCACGCAGACGATCTACACCGCCGTGGCGCCGGACTATGCGGGCGTGGCGGGCCTGGCCTACAGCATGTACAAGACCACCGACGGCGGCGCGTCGTGGACCGGCATCGCCGTTCCGGCCGAGGTGGCGGGCTATATCATCCCGCACATGGTGCGCGCCAAGGACGGCATGATGTACGTGGCGTTCACCAAGGGCGAGGGTCCCGGCGCCGGCGGCCCGGCCGCGCTGTACAAGTTCGACGGCACCAACTGGACGCTGCTCAAGCGCTACGACGACACCCAGTGGACCAGTTTCGGCATCGGCGGCCTGTCCGTGTCCGGCACCGGCGCCACCACGCGCATCGCGCTGGGCGTGACCAACTCGTGGGGCAACTGGTCCGGCCAGCCGGTGCTGCAACTGTCCGACGACGCCGGCGCCACCTGGCGCGAGATCGGATCGATGACGCCGCACAACCCGTCCAATACCGGCTTCGCCGGCTGGATGGACGACGTCGAGATCGACCCGAACAACCGCGACCGCATCCTGCACGTCTCCGGCGGCGGCGTGTGGGAGACGCGCGACGCGTCGGACGCTGCGCCGACGTGGAACTTCCAGATCGCGGGCATCGAGGAAGTCGCGACGGAAGCCCTGATGGCGCCGGCCCCGGGCGCCAACTACGCGCTGCTGCGCAGCGGCCTGGATGTGGGCACCAGCGTGCAGACGGAATTGCTGAAGGCGCCCACGCGCGGTCCGTTCGGGTGGTTCAACAGCACCTACAGCACGGACATGGCGTGGTCCACCCCGTCCTACATCGCCACCATCGGCTCCGCCTCGTCGTCGCATGCGACCACGTTCGGCGCCTATTCGACCGACTCCGGCCTGACCTGGAACGCGTTCGCCACGAACCATCCCGACGCCCAGGCCAATTCCGGCGGCGCGTCGAGCATCGCCGTGACCAAGCCGGGCAACGCCGTCTGGGCCCCGGCCAGTTCGGTGCCGGCCTGGACCGCCGACAACGGCGCCACCTGGACCTATACGAACCTGCCGGCGCTGGGCCAGGCCTGGGTGCCGCGCGGCTACCACGTGGTGGCCGACCGCAAGAACCCGAACAAGGTCTATGCCTACAACTCGGGCGGCGCGTGGTGGCAGCAATGGTCGGAAAAGGCGCGCTTCTTCACGTCGACCGACGGCGGCCACACGTTCACCGAGAGCGCCACGTTCCCGTCGAGCGGCACCGCGCTGAACCAGTTCTACCAGACGTCGATCGCCGTCAATCCGTACACCGAAGGCGATGTCTGGCTCGTGGACGGCTTCAACATCATGCACTCGAGCGACTCGGGCGCGACCTGGACCAGGCTGGCCGCGGCCGCGCCGATCTGGACCGGCGCCGCCAACTCGTTCGAGCCCAAGGTGTACGGGGCCACCTCGATCGCCATCGGCAAGGCGCCGGCGGGCGCCAAGTATTCGGCGTCGATCTACGTGGTGGGCGTCGTGAACGGCGTGTGGGGCGTGCACCGTTCCGACGACGGCGGCGTCACCTGGACCCGCTTCAACGACGACAAGCACCAGTACGGCGGCATCGGCACCCTCGCGGCCGACCAGAACGTGGCCGGACGCCTGTACATCAGCGGCGGCGGCCGCGGCGTCCTGTTCAGCTACTGACGCGCAATCCGATCCAAAGGAGAACCGAATATGAAACTGAAAGCAATCCTGGCCGCCCTCGCACTGGGCGCGGCCGCCAACGCCGGCGCGGCCGTCCTCACGTTCGACGGCCTGACCGACATGATGTACGGCGACGGCTTCGGCCTGGCGCCCGGCATGAGCTACGACGGCACCAACCTGACCTACGAGGAATCCGGCTTCCGGCTGACGCTGAACGCGCCCGCCGCGGCGGCGGGCGCGGCGCACGTCGGCGACGGCACGTTCGATGCGCAGACGTACAACTGGCACGACGGCATGGAGAACGGCGACGGCACGTTCGTCACGCTGACCCGCGTGGGCGGCGGCCGCTTCAACCTGCTCGGCTTCGACTACTACACGGAGGGCAGCACGCTGTCCACGGACGGCGCGGCCCAGGGCTTCCTGGCGGGCGGCGGCACCTGGAACACGGCGCTGAACGGCATCGCCGAGCTGCGCCTCACGTCGAGCGCGGCCAACGCGATCGACAACGTCGCGGTGGAAGAGGCCAGCGCCGCCGTGCCGCTGCCGGGCACCTTGCCGCTGCTGCTGGGCGGCGTGGCCGCATTCGGCCTGGCGCGCCGCCGCCGGGGCTGATCCGGGCGGTGCAAAGCAAAACGGAGGCCGCGTGCCTCCGTTTTGCTTTTGGGTGCGCCGGCATCGCTGGCCGAAAGTTTCAGCGGATATCCGCTGGCTGCCTGAAATGACTTGTCCAGTGTCGAGCAGGTTGTCCAGTTGACAGCCGCCAATGAACCCTGCGAACTGCTCGGCAACAATCGTCCCATCCGTTAGCAAACAGGAGGGAATGATGGCAAACGACGTGTATTTGCAGATCGAAGGCATCAAAGGTGAGTCGATGGATGACAAGCACCGGGAGTGGATCGAGGTGAGCAATGTTGCCTGGTCCGTCCACCAGCCCAGGGCCGCCACAGTGTCGACAGCAGGCGGGCACACGACCGGCCGGGCCGAACTGTCCAACGTCTCCTTCAGGAAGTTGGCGGACCTTTCGTCGCCGCTCCTGCAACAGCATTGCGCGATGGGTAAGACTATACCGAAAGCGAAATTCGAGTTCATGCGCGCCGATGGCGAGGGCAAACCCATCTGCTATTACACGGTGGAGCTTGAGAACGTGATGATCTCCGGCGTCAATCCGAATAGCGGCGATTCCGGACTTGTCATCGAGCAGGTTTTCTTTGCCTACTCCAAGATGAAATGGAGTTATGCCAAACAGAGCATTCGAGGCGGCATGGAAGGCAAGACGGCCGGCGGTTGGGACTGCGCAGCGAACAAGTGCGTTTGAGGTCGACATGGGACTCGCCGATACGCTTCCCAAGCGTAATGTGATTTACCAAGGTGACTTTCGGGCGCTGGCCGACAAATATGATGAGCTCAGACGAAGAAGCGCTGGAGAGTTCATCGGGCGCGACCAGGAATGCGTTGCACTGGTACAAGGGCTAACCGACGTCGGGTACACCGGGCGTTGGCAGCCTGGTCCGAGGGTTCTAGACTTGGCGTTCCTACTGCCCGGCACCGTCATCGCGAACTTCGTGTTCGAGAATGGTAAAGGGCGCTTCCCGAACAAGCACGGCTGGCATGCGGCATTGTTCGATCAATTCTGTTATGGGGCGATCATGTCGAACGGGCGACCGTGCGAGTTTTCCATTTTCGACCAGTATCACGGAAAGCCAGCAGGAAGGCGCGGACTCGCAAAATCAACTGAAAATTGGAAGCCAATGCCCTCGGATGATGCGGCGGCATTTTACGTCGTGGTGGTGCCATGAAAGCAATCTTTGCGGCACTCTTGCTGGCGAACGCCCTTGCAAGAGCTGATGATCTGAAATGCCCGGACACTTATCCTGACAGTCCGATTAGCCTGCCGGCGTCATCCGGGCAAATTGGCTCGGGTGTGGTGAGGCGTGCAATTTTTTCCAATGCTTACCTCTATGCGGGCAAGCTGCATGGAGACGCCTTTGGGTTTGACGCCATGGTAGGGACGGCAAAGACAAAGCGCGTCAAGGGTGGTTGGGACACCGAATACACCTTTACGCCATCGGAAACCAAATGGCTGGTATGTGCATACGGTGGTAACGAACTGTTCAGTGTAAAGCCACGTCGGCAAGGACCTATCGAATTGTGGGAACAGATCGCCCCCGATGTCACCCAATGTGTGCTGCAGGTCCGGGAAATAAAGCAACCATATCGCTTGCCCGGCGAGTGGAGCGCTGCGGCCATCTGTAAAAACGGCAAGTAGCGGTGCAGCTCCCAGAATGCGTGGTCGGACTGTTCGAGCCATTTTGGGGCGTTTTCATAGCGTACCCGGTTCGATGGTCACGTCGCCCGTGATGCCGGACGGCTGGCCGGGAGCCGCTTCCACGAGCACTGAGAGCGTGCGCCACGCCGGTCCGCGCGGCAAGGTCAGCGTCAGCGGACCGGGCGCGGCGTCGCGCTTCTCGCCCAGTTTCGCGCCGTCCAGCCACACCTCGGCCTTGCCGGCGATCTCGCGCATCACGAGGCGCGCGCGGCCGTCGTTGCGGTCCGCGCGCAGCCCGAACGTGACGCGGTAGGTGCGCCAGCGCAGCGCCTCGGGTGCCTGCCTGAACGGCGGTTCGCCCCAGCCCCAGCTGTTCATGTCGTTGTCGGCCAGCGCGCGGTTCGGATCGGGACGGTCCGCCTGCGCCGGTGACGTGCGCCACGGCGCCGGCCGCACCACGGGCTGCGCTTCGGCGACGGCGGGGATCGGCGCCACCGCGCGCACGTCCAGCAGCGTCTCGCCCGCGGCCAGTCCGTCCGCCCGCGCGCGCAGGATGAAGCGGCCGTGGCCGGCGCGGCGGCCCTGCACGATCACCTGCGCCAGGCCGTTGTAGAGATTGCGCTCGGACGCCTTCTCGGGTTCGTGCGAATTCGGGTCGCCGTTGCCCACGCCGATGATCGCGCCGGGGCCGTCCGCGTCGAACCGGACGTGCCGGCCGGCGTCGGGCACCGGCCGGCCCTGCGCGTCGACGACGCTCACCGTGACCGGCACCGCGTCGGCGCCGTCGCCGGCGAGCCAGGCGCGGTCGGGCGTCAGCACGAGGCGCGCGGGCGCGCCGGTCGTCTCGACGGCGTCGCGGCCGACTTCCGTGCCGTGCGCGAGCGCCACCGCTTCCAGCCTGCCCGGCGCGTAGGGCACCTGGAACGTGGCCATCTCGTACGGGTCCACGTCCTGTTCGCCGACGGCCACACCGTTCAGTAGCAGGCGCACGCGCGGCGCGTTGGTGGCCACGCGCACCTTGATCGGCCGGCCTTCCTGGCCGGGCCAGTTCCAGTGCGGCATGACCTTGACGATGACGCGGTCCTTGATCCACAGCGCCTGCCGGAACCAGTAGGCGTTCTTCGGGAAGCCGCACAGGTCCATGATGCCGAAGAACGAACTGACGCTGGGCCATTCGTGCGGGGTCGGCTCGCCGCGGTAGTCGAGGCCCGTCCACGCGAAGCTGCCGGCCATGAACGGCCGCCGTTCGATCTCCTTCCAGCTTGCGCGCTGGGTCTTGCCCCACTGGGCCGCGTCGTCGTCGTAGCTGGCGACCAGGTGCTTGTCCCAGTCGGTCTTGTACTCGCCGCGCGACATGAACGCGGACGTGTCCTCGGAGCTGAACACCGGCTTGTGCGGGTAGACCTTGTGGAAGTGGTCGTATTCCCACACCTGGTAGTTGATGCCGGCCACGTCCAGCGCCCGCACCGCGCTTTTTTCCGCGAACAGGCCGCCGTGCATCGCGGCCGTGACGGGACGCGACGTGTCCAGCGCCTTGACCGCCGCCACCATGCGGCGCGCCATCTCGTAGCCGATCTCCGTGCCCTGCAGCGGTTCCTCGTTGAAGATCGACCACAGCACGACGCTGGGCCGGTTGCGGTCGCGCCGCACGAGCCACGTCAGTTGCCGCATGTAGTCGGGCGAGGTGTTGAAATTGCGGTTCTCGTCCATCACCAGGATGCCGAGGCGGTCGGTCAGGTCGAGCACCTCGGCCGCCGGCGCGTTGTGGGCGAAGCGGATCGCGTTCACGCCCATCGATTTCAGCCGGCGCAGGCGGAATTCCCAGATCGCGTCCGGTACCGCGACGCCGACGCCCGCGTGATCCTGGTGGATGGCCACGCCCTGCAGCTTGGTGGGCCGGCCGTTCAGGAAGAAGCCGCGGTCGGCGTCGAAGCGGATGGTGCGAAAGCCCGTATGGATCTCGGCGCGGTCGAGTTCTCCGCCGGCGTCGCGCAGCACGGCGCGCACGCGGTACAAGGCGGGCTTGTCCAAGGTCCACAGTTGCGGATTGCGCACGGCCAGCGCCACTCGCGCGCTCGCCTTGCCCAGCGCGCCCACCCGGACGGGCGCGCCGCCCCGCGCGACTTCCTTGCCGTCCGGGGCCAGCACGCTGACGTCGAGCCGCGCGGCGTGGCCGGCCGGCGCGCTGCTTTCCACGTCCACCGTCACGGGCACGGTCCAGCGGCCGTCCTGTCGCACGGGGTCGGCGTGGATGCCGTCGGTGGCGATGTGCACGGCGTCGCGCTTGACGAGCCAGGTGTGGCGGTAGATGCCGGCGCCTTCGTACCACCAGCCCTCCATCACCTCGGCGTCCACGCGCACGGCGATGGTGTTCGGCGTCGCGCCGTAGTGGACGTAGGGCGTGATGTCGATGTGGGTGCTGTTGTAGCCGGACCAGTTGCGGTTCACGAGGACGCCGTTCACCCACACCGTGCTGTGCGTGGCGATGCCGTCGAACTGCAGCTCGAGGTGGCGCCCGCGGTCGGACGCCGGCAACGTGAAATAGCGCCGGTACCAGCCGATGCCGCGCGGCCGGTAGCCTTGCGACCTGTTCTGCGCGGCGTCGAACGGACCTTCGACGGCCCAGTCGTGCGGCAGGTCCACGTGGCGCCAGCCGGAGTCGTCGTAGTCGGCGTTGGCCGGTCCCTGCGCCTCGCCGGCCTTGGTGTTCATGTAGCTGGCGCCCTGGCCCTTGATGGTCGGGAGGGGCACGTCGCCCTGCAGGAAAAGCCAGCCGGCGTCCAGCGACAGGCGCTCGCGCGGCGCCGCGTGCGCGAATTGCATCGTGGCCAGCAGCACGGCGCACGCGGCGAGCAGGCAGTGGAGGGCGGCCCGCAGCCAAGGGCCGCGGTTGTCGTAACGTGGAATCATGGCGGAAGAAACAGGTCGATCAGTTGGCATCGGCGGGAATCACGGACAACTCGGCCGCGCTCGCGCTGCCGCTGCGCCAGACGTCGTCCAGCACGGTGAAGCGGAAGAAGCGCGCGGCCACCGGCGCGAAGCGGGCCGTCTGCAGGTCGGGGTTGTTGTGGATGTTGGCGAACGTGCCTTTGTCGATGGCGGTCTGCCAGTGCGTGCCGTCCGTGCTCGTCTCGAAGCGGTAGTTCACGGCCGTCCCGGCCACTTGCCCGTCCTGCCGGGGCAGGTAGACGAGGCCGGCGATGCGGTGCGCCTGTCCCATGTCGATGGCGATGGCGCGGCCGCCGCCCCACGGCGTCTGCCAGAAGGTCGCCGGATCGCCGTCGACGGCGAGCGCCGCCCCGTGACGGCTGGCCCGGTCTTCGCCGTCCACGGCCGCGACCCGCCAGCCGCGCGGCGACAGCCCGGCGAATTCGCGCGAACCGACGATGCCCAGCCGTCCGCCCGGCAGCAGCCGTGCGGCCTTCACGATGCCGTTGCCGGGCAGCGCGATGGGCGCGCGGTACACGGGCGACGCCGCGGTGGGCGCGGTTCCGTCGAGCGTGTAGACGATCGTGCCGCCGGCCGGATGGCTCAGGCGCACCGCGCCGTCGGCGTCGCGGGCGGCGATGGCGGGCGGCAGCAGGTCGACGGCCTGCTTGTACAGGCCGACCTCGGCCAGCGTGGGTGCCAGGCGCGCGCCGGTGATGCGCACGCGTACGCGGTCCGTCGTCACGGGCGCCGCGAGGCGGATCAGGCGGCGGTGGCCCACCGTGGTCGTCTCGTCGTCCGGATGGCGCGCGGGCGCCGTCCACGCGGCGCCGTTCCACGTCTCGATCGCGAACGATTCGATGCGCTGGCCGCGCTGGTCCACCGCTTCCTGCAGCGACACGACGTCGAACGTCGTCCGGCGCGGCAGCGTGAGGGTCACCGTGCCGCCGGTGCGGCCGGGCGCGGCTTCCCACCACGTGTCGAGGTTGCCGTCCAGGATGGCCGACGGCCCGTGCCGTGGCGCCGACTGGTCCGCCGTCACGCGCGCGCCGCGCGCCAGGTTCACGGCGAAGGTGTCGCGCACGATGTCGCCCAGTTGACCGAGCGCCGCCACCTGGTCGTCCGGCACGAGGCCGCGATTGTCCGGAGACAGGTTCAGGATCAGGTTCGCGTTGCGGCCGATCGACGAATAAAAGATGTCGACCAGTTGCGTGACGGGGCGCGGGCGCTTGTCGCGCGCCCAGAACCATTGGCCGTTCGCGAGCATCGTGACGTTGGTCTCGGCCGGATACCACCACAGGTGCGAACCCGGCACGAGCCGCGCGCGGCTGCCCAGGTCGGCCCCCTGCATGTCGGGCCAGCGGAATTGGCCGGGCGCGGTGGGCAGCGGGATCACGCTCCACTCGGTCGTGCGTCCGTAGCCGCTTTCCGTGCCGACCCAGCGCGCGTCCGGACCCTTGCCCATGATGACGGCCTTCGGCTGGAGCTTGCGGATCAAGTCGTACCAGGCCGCGTAGTCGTAGGTTTCGGACACGCTGGGGTCCGGGTTGGCGCCGTCGAACCAGACCTCGTCGACCTCGCCGTACTGGGTCAGCAGTTCGTACAACTGGTTCAGGAAGTAGCGGTTGTAGTCGTCGACGTCGTAGGTGTAGGCCTTGAAGCCGGGCGTGGGCGCGCGGCCTTGCGCGGGGTCGCTCTGGAAGTGCGCCGGATCGGTCGGGATGGTCGACGTGCGCTTCGGACTGCCGTTGCCGTAATAGCCGGCCGGGTTGGCGGGGTTGGTCCTGAGCTGGTACAGGTCGGCCGGCGACAGGTAGATGCCGAGCTTGACGCCGGCCGCGCGGGCCGCGTCGGACACTTCGCGAACGAGGTCGCCCTTGCCGCCGCGCCAGGGACTGGCGGCGGCCGAATGCGCCGTGTAGCGCGTCGGCCACATCGCGAAGCCGTCGTGGTGTTTCGCCACCAGCACGAGCATCTTGCCGTCGAGCCGCTTGACCGCGCGCAGCCATTGATCGGCGTCGAGTTGCGTCGGGTTGAAGATGGCGGGGTCTTCCTTCCCGGTTCCCCATTCGACCTCGTTGAACGTGTTGACGCCGAAGTGCAGGAAGAACGTGCGCTCCAGCCGCATCCACGCGGACTGGTTGGCGCGCGGCAGGACCTTGGCCGCCTTTTCCGCGACGGTTGCCGGTGAATCGCCGGCGGCGATGACCTGTTCGGTCGCGTAGGGGATGGTGGCGGCGAGTCCGGTGGCGGACAGGGAGGCCAGCGCGAGCGCGAGGCAGGCGCGGGCCGTCCGGCGTTCCGATGGTGGGGCAGCGCGTCGTGATGACATGGGGTCGCGGAAAAAAAGGGGGGCTCCCATTCTGTCCCCGGCGGCATGGCCGGGCAATCACGAAATCCATCAATCCGCCCACGAAATCCGGGACGGCCGCCGTCCTTACACGACGAGGATGCCCTGCAGCGACGAGATGCGCTGCGGCGCCGACCACGTGCCGACCAGCCGCCGGCCGGCGTCGAATTCGAGCAGCTGGCGTCCCTTGTGGCCGTTGTCCGGGCCGTGGCCCTGCCAGTTCGCGACCAGCAGGTGGCCGTTGGCCAGCCGGTCGAAGCTCGCGTAGAAGAACGGATCCACCTCCGCGGGCAGCTCGGCCGCGTCGCCGAAGCGGTGCAACACGTTGCCCGCCCGGTCGCACGCCACCATGAAGGCGCCGTAGCCGGCCGACACGAGGGTCGATCCGTCCGCGAGCCGCTCGGCCTTCCACGCGTGCTCGAAGCCCGGCGCGGCAAAGCGGCGCAGTTCCGTCAGGTCGGGCGCCGTCTCGAGGATGTGGTCGTTGGTGCACAGCAGGTAGGTATCGTCCGACGTCGGCCGCATCAGGCGCACGTAATCGCCGGCGCGGCGAGCGCCGGCCGCGGGGTGGCCGTCGCGGTCCAGGGTCAGCACGTTGACCCCGCCCATGCCGTCCAGGTTCCAGCCCGTCACGAGCGTGCGGCCGTCGGCCAGGCGGCGCACGGCCGTGACGTCGGTCCAGCGCGCGCAGGCCGTCAGCACGCGGCCCGATGCGATGTCCAGCTCGAAGAAGCCGCGGTCGTAGCCGACCAGGACGCGCTCTTCGTCGAGCCGCTGCAGGTCGCGCGCGAGCGGGTAGGGGGACAGGTCCAGCGTCCAGTGGAAGGTGTCGGTGGCCGTGTCGACCAGGGACAGTCGTTGGCGGCCCTCGTCGATGGCAAGCAGGCGGCAGGAAATTGGATTGAGCATGTGGTGGATAGTGGATGATGAGTGAAACGGTGATTATCGGAGCGGCGCCGCGGCCATCGCGGGCAGCGCGTACTCGAGGACCGGCGTGCCGTCGACGGTGCGCCGGCGGGCCGCGACGCGCAGGGCGCGCCCGCCGGCCGTGACCTGCAGCCGATCGGGCCAGCCGGCGGCGGGCACCTGCAGCCGAACCGGCCGGCTCGCGCTGAACAGCCAGCGGCCGTCCTGGTGCCACAGCGCGGCGGCCACGTCGTCCGCGTCCGCGGCCAGCGCAAAACCCGAGGATGCAATCTCACGGCCATGGCCCAGGAACAGGTAGAGCAGGGCGCCGTCGCGTTCCGCCGCGATGCCGTAGCGGCCGCGCAGGCGCTGGCCGTCGCGTGCGAACACGGCGTCGTCGGCATCGCCGGACATGATGGTCTGGCGGCCGCCGTCCTTCGTGCGCACGCGCAGGGCGAGCGCGCGGCCGTCGCCGACCTGCTCGACGCCCAGCACCCGGGCCGGCCCGCCGTCGCCCGGCTCGAACACCGCGGTGAACGGCCGCGCCCACGCTTCGCCGTGCTGGCGGATGACGAGGGTCGGCAGCGGCGAGCGTTCGACGTCGCGCGGCAGCATGCCGGCCGACCAGGCGGTCGACGGCGGCGCCAGCACGGAAAAGAATTCGCGCCCCGCGCCGCCCTGTAGCCACGCGGTCATCGTGCGCTTTCGGCCGGACAACTGCAGGTCGAAGCGGGCACGCAGCGGCGCGCGGCTGGTGAGACACGCGCGGTCGTGCCAGTAGTCGTAGCCGATCAGGTCCCCGTCGGCGAAGCTGAGGCGTTCCGACGGCGTCGTCGCCAGCGCCTGGCCGGCGGCGTCCAGGAAGCGCAGCGACTGTCCCAGGTTGTGGTAGATGTAGTCGTGGTAGCGGTCCTTGCCGTCGCGCCGGCGCGAGCGGAAGATGTCGATGAAGTAGCCCCCGGCGCTGCCCGCATCGCCCGTGCGGACGATGCCCAGAACGCGCTGCTGGTCGGCGTCCGTCTCCGGTTCGCGGAAGGCGGCGGCGCCGAACGTCGCCCACGGGAAGGCGCCGGCGGCGGGACTGCCGGGCGCCGGATACGCGGCCAGCAGGGTGAACGGATGATTGCTCTTCATCGCCGGATAGGCCGACACGCCGTCCACTACCACCGTGTTATGTGCGGGGAACTGCGAGTAGTACTCGAGGTGGTCGTTCTGCAGGTAGCCCGAGCCGCGGCCGGATTCCGGCGCGAGGCTGAGACCCTTCGCATACAGCTCCATCGCGATGCCGTTCGCGTGCGCGTGGTTGCCGCTGGAGCCGGCGATGGAAATCGCCAGCGCGTCCGTGTCCGCGCTCGGACCCGCATAGTTGCTGCGCTGGACCAGCCAGCTCGCGTTCGGCGCGTAGAACGTCGGCGTCTGGAAGTCGGCGATGACGGCGGCGGCCGGCGCGGATGCTGCCGCCGGCGCCTGCGATGCCTGGAGCAGCGCGTGCACGGGATCGCGGTCGCCCGTTTCGCCCGTTTCGCCCGTGCCGCGCAGGGCCGCCAGCAGGGCGCTGTAGTCCGCCGCGTCGGCCGCCTGGCCGTGGCGCCGCGCGTGGGCTAGCAGGCGCGCGATCATGCCGGTGCGCGGCGTTTCGTAGCGCGTGTCGCCGAAGCCGACCGTGCGGCCGTTCGGCAGCAGGTATTGGGGCAGGGCGCGCGCCGCGCGCGGCAACGCCGGCAGGTCGGGCAGCACGTCGATGCCGAACACCTCGTCGAGCAGCTCCACGCATTCCATGAAGTCGTTCGCCACGTTGATCGAATAGCCGGGCGACTCGTTCCAGACGCCGGTGGCCGGATCGTAGCCGTGGTCGAGCAACCGGCGCAGCGGCCACTGGCGCGCGGCGCCGTCGCCGGTCACCTTGCGCACATAGAAGCCGCTGCCGTGTCCATCGTCGTAGCTGGCGTCCGGCCCGAGGACGGCGGCGATGTGCAGCACGAAGCGGGCCTGGATCAGGTCCCAGTTGTTCCACGGGACGCCGTTCTTGACGATCAGGTCGGCCCACCGCCGCAGGGCGCGGTCGAACAGCGGCCGCTGTCCGCCCGCGTGCGCGGCGACGTAGCCGAACATGAAGTCGTAGGTTTCCGTCAGCGGAACGACGATGTCTTCGTGGATCACCTCGAACGATTGCAGGCCCACGAGCGTCTGGTCGTGGCCATGGTTCAGGTCCACGGGTTCCTCGCGGTACGCGATGCCCGCCAGGTAGGTCGAGAAGATGTCGTAGGCGAAGCGGGCGTAGTCCTCGTCGCCCGTGGCCCAGTACAGGAAAGCGGCGTCGCGCGCGAGGCCCGCGATGCGCAGGTTGATCGCCTCGACGATGCGGCCGCTCTTGGCCTGGCTCACCCATTCCCACGGGTGGCCGGGCGCGTCGCGGTTCTGCAGCCACAGGAGGTCGCGCTCCCCCATGTACGGCTTGACGTCTTCCAGCTTCGGCGTGAAGTACGAGGACGACGCATCGCGCGTGCCGGTGAAGCGCACGGTCGGCACGGGCGCGCGGCCCTCGGCATGGTCGTACACGCCGTTCTTCACGAAGACTTGCGTGCTGTGCGCCTGCCAGTACATCTGCAGGCGCGAAACGATCCACGCGGGATCTGTCCGGTGCCGTTCGACGTACGGCCGCACGCGCGCGACGATCGCGGCGTAGCGGCGGGCCGCGTCCGGATCGCGCGCGACCAGCGCCTGCAGGGCGGTGCGGCCGACGGCCGCATCGACGAGCAGGCGCGGATGGCCGGCGCGCCCCTGGGGTGCGGGCGCGGCCGCGCACGTCCCGACGAGCAAGCACGCCACGAAGGCGCAGAGTCGGAACGGCGCCATCAGAAGTCGTAGCGCGCGGTGAGCCAGTACGAGCGCGGCGAGTTCAGTGAGACCCAGCCGCCGGCGTTCGGCAACTGCTGGTAGATGTCGTTCTTGGTCACGCCGGTCGTCGTCGGCAGCATCGTGTCGAAGCCGCTGATGTACTTGTTGTTCAAGGCATTGCGCACGTCGAGCGAGATGCGCAGGTTCTTGAGGCCCGCATACAGCAGCGACAGGTCGACGTTGCGCTGTTCCGGCAGATAGATGTTGTTGACCGGGTTGTTGTCCAGCTTGCGCCGCGACATGTAGCGGTGGCGCACGTTGAACTGGAAGTCGCCCAGCTGGTACGAGAACGTATTCGACAACACCCATTTCGGCGTGCGCGACATGATGCCGGACACCGTCGTCAGCACGTCGTCGGCCGCCCCCGGGCCGCCGGCCGAGAAGCTGCCGACGGCCAGCGCGCGCGCCTGCGAGAACAGGCCGGAACCCGTCCAGCTGAACTTCGGTGTCACGTGCCATTTCAGCCAGCCTTCGGCGCCCTTGGTCAGATAGTGATCGAGATATTCGACGACGTAGGTGGAACCGTTCTCGTCCAGCGGCGTCTGCTGCTGCCACAACAGCAGCTCGGTGCGGAACAGGGTGAGCTGGCCGCTGATCGATCCGCGTCCGAACACCCAGGCCAGTTCGTCCTGCTTCAGGTCGGCCTGCGGATACAACGGCTTGTTGTCGGCGTTGAACTGGTTCGCGTAGCGGGACACGATGCCGATGATGTTGTTGCCGGCCATGCTGTGGCGGTAGTAGATCTTGTCGAACGGGGTCACGTTGTAGCCGACCGATGCGCTCCAGTTCTTCAGGAACACGCGCTTGGTCGCATCGATCGGCGCGCCGCGCACGTAGTTCTGATTGTCGTACCAGGTGAGCGGATTGCCGTCGATACCGCCATAGCCCAGCGACTTCGCGTCCAGCGACTGCGGCGCCGTCAGGTACGGGACCGTGTGGGTCCTGGCCAAGGTCAGCGTGCCCTTGTAGCTGCCGTTCAGGTCCCATTTGCCGGGCGACCAGGAGGCGCCCAGCAGCGGCGAGATGTCGCGCTCGCGGTCGCGGTAGCTGTAGGGATTGAGGCCGTCGACGTAGCCGCCGCCCACGCGTCCCCAGCCGCCCGGATCCGTCAGCTGGTAGGTCCCCTTGGCCGTGACGTAGCGCACCCCGAGGTTGGCCACCTGGCCGTCGCCGAAGGCCGACAGGCCGCGGCCGTTGAACCAGGTGTCGAGGCCCTGGTCGGCCTGGACGGCGAACAGGCCCGCCTGCACGCGGTAGTTGTCGCCCGCATAGGTGGCCATGAAGTCGAGCATGACGTCGCGCGACGTGCGCGTGCCCAGGTTGGCGTTCGTCGTGTAGACGACGTCCTGGGCGGTGGCGCTGGTGTCCGGCGGCACCATGATGCCGTTCACGAGGCCGCCGCCGAGGTCGAAGTTCGCGTTCGGCAGGTTCGTGGAGAGCACGCATTGCGCCGGGCTCGCGATCGAGCCGGCGGGGCAGGCGGCGCCCGTGCGGTAGTTGGTGCCGCTCGAGACGCCGACGTTGTTGGCGACGCGGGCGCGCAGCGCGCCGGTGTTCAGGTCGTAGATTTCGTAGACGCCGGGTACGCGGTTCAGGTTGGCCGCCAGGCTCGTGCCCTTGGCCTGGGCCTGGTTCACGACGAAGGCGTTCTGGAACGTGCTCGCGCTCCACAGCGAGCTGGGGCCGGCGTTGTAGAACGCCTGCTGCAGGTAGGCCTGGCTATTCTGCACCTTGACGGCCGAGTTGAAGCTCCAGCGCCCGCCCGTGTCGTGCTCCCATTTCAGCCACAGGGCGTCCTGCTTGTAGTTGGCGCCTTTTTCCGGGTCGTGGTAGCGCGTGGAGCCCGGCCCGTCGACGACGTCGGTCGGCACCGTGTGCTGGCCGCCGCGGAAGAACATGTTCGGCGAGCTACCGAATCCGGGCGCCATCACCGGATTCTGGACGCCGTGGACGGGCAGCGTGAACTGGCCGTTCCAGGAGTTGGTGTCGTCCAGGTGCTTGGCCGTGAGGCTGACGGTGCCGCCGCCGCCGGATTGGGTGTTGTAGGTCTTTTCCACGCGCAGCTTGAGCTGGCCGCCCAGGTTGAGCGGATGGCCGGGATCGACCTTGCCCGTCGACGTGCGGTAGAAGCCGACCGCTTGCGCGCGCAGGTCGCCGGCCTGGTTCTTCCAGCCGTACATCGCGTCGACCTGTTTCCACGACAGGTGCGGGTTCTCCCCCTCGAAGCCGAGGCGCGTCTGCACCGCCGCGCCCGGACGGATGGCCCCCGGCATGAAGTTGAAGACGCCGCCGGCGGACGACGCGACCGACGTGCCGGTGGAACCGCCGCGGATCGATTCCACGCGCGAGACGCTCATGTCGGCGCGGAAGAAGTCGCTGTCCTGGAAGTTGTTGTACTTGACGGCGACGACGGGCAGGCCGTCCTCGAGGATCGACGTCCAGAAGTTGCCGGTGGTCGGGCTGCCCGTGCCCACGCTCATGCCGCGCGTGAACGATTCGTTGCGCGCGACGCCCTCGTTGCTCTCGACGACGACGCCGGGCATGTCGCGCAGGTAGTCGTCCGCGCTCATGGGCGTGAACTTGCCCAGGTCCTTGGCGTCGAGGACGGAATACGACACGTTGGCGCGCTTCGCTTCCGTTGCGCCGACCGTGCCCGTGACGATGACGGTCTGGGTCGGGCTGGCGTCGGCCTGCGCGTCCTGGGCCAGCGCCAGGCTGGCGTGGAGCAGTCCGGCGGCGGCCAGCGCGGCGGCGGCGGCGGTCGGCCTGGGCGTGGCAAGGCGCCAGGCATGCTTGGATGTCTTCCTCATGTTTTCCTCTTTTTATGGGTTGGTTACCGTCATGATATCGATAACTTTTTGGGATTCTATGTCAAGTTTGCGTTGTCAACAATAGAATTTGGTATCGATAACTTACATGTTGTTTTCTGGCCGCGCCATGCGGACGGGCAGCCAGGACGGAAAACGAGAGGGCGATGAAAAAGGGCCGGGCCCCGTCTACGACAGGACCCGGCCCTCGGCCGCGTGACGCGTCAGAATCAGACGGTCACGGAATCCGCCAGGTCGCGGAACTCGCCGATCTGGTCGAAGTTCATGTAGCGGTAGATCTGGTCGGCGTTCTGGGCGAGCACGCCGATGTGCGCCATGTACTCTTCGCGGGTCGGGATCTTGCCGAGGGTCGAGCAGACCGCCGCCAGCTCGGCCGAACCCAGGTACACGCGGGTGTCGATGCCGAGGCGGTTCGGGAAGTTGCGCGTCGACGTCGACATCACGGTCGCACCCTTGCGGATCTGCGCCTGGTTACCCATGCACAGCGAGCAGCCCGGCATTTCCATGCGCGCGCCGGTGCGGCCCAGCGTGCCGTAGTGGCCTTCGGCCGTCAGCACCTGCTGGTCCATCTTGGTCGGCGGCGCGACCCACAAGCGGACCGGGATGTCGGTCTTGCCTTCCAGGAGTTTCGAGGCGGCGCGGAAGTGGCCGATATTGGTCATGCACGAGCCGACGAACACGTCGTCGATCTTGTCGCCGGCGACGTCGGACAGCGTCTTGACGTCGTCCGGGTCGTTCGGGCAGGCGACGATCGGTTCATGGATGTCGGCCAGGTCGATCTCGATGACGGCGGCGTAGTCGGCATCCGCGTCCGGGGCCAGCAGTTCCGGGTTGGCCAGCCACGCTTCCATGGCCTTGATGCGGCGCTCCAGCGTGCGGCGGTCCAGGTAGCCCTGCGCGATCATCCACTTCATCAGCGTGATGTTCGAGTTCATGTACTCGATGATCGGTGCCTTGTCCAGGTGGACCGTGCAGCCGGCGGCGGAGCGCTCGGCCGACGCGTCGGACAGTTCGAACGCCTGTTCGACCTTCAGGTTCGGCAGGCCTTCGATTTCCAGGATGCGGCCGGAGAAGATGTTCTTCTTGCCCTTCTTGTCGACCGTGAGCAGGCCCTGGCGGATCGCGTACAGCGGGATCGCGTTGACCAGGTCGCGCAGGGTGACGCCCGGCTTCATCTCGCCCTTGAAGCGGACCAGCACGGATTCCGGCATGTCCAGCGGCATGACGCCCGTCGCGGCGGCGAAGGCCACGAGGCCGGAGCCGGCCGGGAACGAGATTCCGATCGGGAAGCGGGTGTGCGAGTCGCCGCCGGTGCCGACGGTGTCCGGCAGCAGCAGGCGGTTCAGCCACGAGTGGATCACGCCGTCGCCCGGACGCAGCGCGACGCCGCCGCGGTTCTCGATGAACGCGGGCAGTTCCTTGTGCATCTTGACGTCCACCAGCTTCGGATAAGCGGCAGTGTGGCAGAACGACTGCATCACGAGGTCGGCCGAGAAGCCCAGGCAGGCCAGGTCCTTCAGCTCGTCGCGGGTCATCGGGCCGGTGGTGTCCTGCGAGCCGACGGTGGTCATCTTCGGTTCGCAATACGTGCCCGGGCGGATGCCCTGGCCTTCCGGCAGGCCGCAGGCGCGGCCGACCATCTTCTGCGCGAGCGAGAAGCCGCGGCCGCTGTCTTCCGGGTTCTGCGGCAGGCGGAACAGCGTGGACGGCGCGAGGCCCAGCGACTCGCGGGCCTTGGCGGTGAGGCCGCGGCCGATGATCAGCGGGATGCGGCCGCCGGCGCGCACTTCGTCGAACAGCACGTCGGACTTGACCTTGAATTCGGCGATGACTTCACCGTTCTTCAGCGCACGGCCGTCGTACGGACGCAGTTCGATGACGTCGCCCATCTCCATGTTCGACACGTCGACTTCGATCGGCAGCGCGCCGGCGTCTTCCATCGTGTTATAGAAGATCGGGGCGATCTTGGTGCCGAGGCACACGCCGCCGAAGCGCTTGTTCGGGATGAACGGGATGTCTTCGCCGGTGAACCACAGCACCGAGTTGGTGGCGGATTTACGGGACGAACCGGTGCCGACCACGTCGCCGACGTAGGCGACGAGGTTGCCCTTGGCCTTCAGCGCCTCGATCTGCGCGATCGGGCCGATCTTGCCCGGCTCCTGCGGCTCGATGCCGGGGCGCGGGTTCTTCAGCATGGCCAGCGCGTGCAGCGGGATGTCCGGACGGGTCGTCGCGTCGGGGGCGGGCGACAGGTCGTCGGTGTTGGTCTCGCCGGACACCTTGAACACGGTCAGGGTCAGGCTTTCCGGCACGGCCGGGCGCGACGTGAACCACTCGGCGTCGGCCCACGACTGCAGCACTTCCTTGGCGTTGGCGCTGCCCTTGTCGGCCAGTTCCTTCACGTCGTGGAAGTAATCGAACATCAAGAGGGTCTTCTTGAGGCCTTCGGCGGCGACCTTGCCCACGGCCGGATCGTCCAGCAGGTCGATCATCGGCTTGATGTTGAAGCCGCCGAGCATCGTGCCCAGCAAGCGCGTCGCCAGTTCGCGCGACACCAGCGGGCTGGTGCCCTCGCCCTTGGCGACCTGGTTCAGGAACGCGGCCTTGACCTTGGCGGCGTCGTCGACGCCCGCGGGCACGCGGTTCGTGATCAGGTCGACAAGGAAGGCTTCCTCGCCCGCCGGCGGATTCTTGAGGAGTTCGACCAGGTCCGTGGTCTGGGCCGCCGACAGGGGCAGCGGGGGGATGCCGAGGGCGGCGCGCTCGGCGACGTGGGTGCGGTATGCAGCTAACATGAAAGGCTCTTTCAGTCGTTTTGAAAATCAGGAAAGCGGGTGACTTGCCTGTGCTGCCGCTATTGTACCTCAGCTCTTATATAAGACATAAGACGCAATCGTCGAAAAGGCGACAAGAACGTGGTTCCGTCGCACATGCGATTTTTCAGAAGGACGGCTTCCACGCCAGCACCCGGACGAGGCTGGGCGGGCGCACCGCCTCGCCTTCGCCGTCGACCTGGGACGTGTCCTGCACGAACAGGTCGAGCTCGCCCTTGTCGCGCCACAGTTCGGTGTCGAACGTCGGCTCCCAGGCGCCGACGGACGCCTCGTCCAGGTCGCGGATCGACCAGGTGGGCCGGTCGAAGTCCGTGATCGTGACGACCGACACCTTGTTCCCGCGCTCCGCGTCGCGGAACACGAGCACGCCCGCCGGCCGCGGCCGGGTGCTGTCGATCATGATCTGCGGCCGCGCGATCGGGATCGCCTTGGTGCCGCCCCCGGCGAGGCTGAACGGCGTGTGCCGGAACCCGAGCGTCGTCACCTGCCAGCCGGCCGCCGTGCGCCGCACGATCCGGTACTGGGGCACCCGGCTGTCGCGGTCGCGCCAGTACGTGGCGATGTAGGGCCGGCCGTCGCGGTCGGCCGACATCGAGGTCTGGTTGATCAACTCGCTGCCGGTCGGGATGCGGACGGCGTATTCCGCAGTCGCGGCGGTGATCGGCAATACGTAGCGTTCGCCATCCGACTTTTCCCAGGTCCGGCCGCCATCGCGCGAACGGGCATAGGCGAGGTCGTGGTTGCTGCTGACGTCCGGCGATTCGCGCCACACCCAGGACAGGTGGATCGTGCCGCGCCCGTCGACGAACGCCTGCCAGTACGCGCTGCGCTCGCCTTCGCCGCTGATCAGGTTGCTGAACAGGCGGTGCCAGGTGCCCGTCCGGACGTCGTAGCGGTTCACCACGAGATTGCCTTCGCCGGACGCGCCGTTGCGGAACAAAAACAGCAGATCCCCGTCCGGCATGCGGTGAAATTCCGGATACGTGACGGCGTCCTCGTCCTGTCCGGTCATCGGCTGCCTGTCGCCCAGCGCCAGGGCGCCGGGACGGACGCTCTTCGCGTAGCGCAGCCGGTTGTCGTGGTGGTCCCAGGCGACGTGCAGGTAGCCGGCGCCGTCGACCATGATGCTGATCGTGTTGTGCGCATCGGCCGCATTGCCCTGGTACTGGGTGCGGTGCAGCGTCCAGGCGCGGGTGCCCAGCTTGCGCCGGCCCAGCACGACGTAGCGATCGCTGTCGTAGAACGCGATGTATTGCGTGTCGCCGGCCGTGACCAGCGAGTTCTTGCGGAATACGACCGTATTCACCGAGTTGGCGGCCCACGCCGGCGCGACGTCGGACAATTGCGGCCGCGCGGTCGGCAACTGGGCGCAGCCGGCGAAGGCGAGCGCCGACACGGTGGCGACGAGCAGTCGCGTGTAACGGGTTGGAGCAGGTGTGTCCATGGTCATGTGGAGGGTGTCGTCGAGGTTCGGGTGCATTGTAGGCGCATCGCATGCCCGGCGACCGCGATCCCGGGCATGCCGCTCAGAAGAACGTGTAGCGCAGCGAGGCCTGGAACGTGCGGCCGTCGTAGTCGGCGCGGCGCAGCTTGGCCATCGAGCCTTCGTACTCCTGGCGGAACGTGTCGGTCAGGTTGAAACCGTCCACGGCCAGCGACAGGTTGTCCGTCAGCTTGTACGACGCCGACAGGTCGAACTGGCCGCGCGCCTTGACCGAGCGCGCCGCGCCGCTGAACGTGCCGCCGCTGGGCAGGTTGTAGTCGTCGCGGTAGTTATACACGCCGCGCACGCCCCACACCGGCGTCTCGTAGTACAGGATCAGGTTGGCCGAACGGGGCGAGACGTTGTTCAGGAAGGCCGGCGAGCCGTCCGGCGACTTGCCCTTCGTGCGGGTGTACGAATAGTTGAAGACGCCGCCCATGCCGTCGAACGGCGCCGGCAGGAAGTCGAAGGTCTGCTGGACCGTCAGTTCGGCGCCCTCGGCGACCAGGTCGTTCGGCGAGTTGACGGCGCCGTTGACGTCGATCGTGTACTTGCCGTTCAGGCCCTTGCCGCTTGGTGCCGCGATGTCGCTGACGCAGCGGTCGCCCACCACGCTCCAGCTGCCCAGGCCGAGGTTGTAGCCGTTGGACGGGCACAGCATCGCATCGCGGTTTTCGCCGACGATCATGCCGTGGATCTTCTTGCGGTACACGGCCAGGCCGATCAGGCCGTTCGGGCGGTTATAGTATTCGAGCGACAGGTCCTGCGAATCGGACGTGTACGGCGTGATGTTCACGCGCCCCAGGCTGACGGAGAAGCCGCCGTTCACCGCGTCTTCCACGACGGTCGTCGAGATCGGCGAGATATCGCGCGGATTCGGCCGGATGAACGTCTTGTAGTTGCCGTAGCGGAGAACCAGCTTGCTGGTCAGGTCGGCGGCCAGCAGCATCGACGGCAGGTTGTTCTTGTAGGTCGTCTCCTTGGTATTGGTGTGGAACGTGGCGGTGGCGCCCGTGCCCGTGCGGTCCATCGAGACGACGGTCTGCTTCGTCTCCTCGTGGCGGACGCCGATGTGGCCGCGCACGCGGATGCCGGCGATCTTGCCGTCCAGCTTGCCCATCAGGTAGAGCGCCTTGATGTCGTCGTCCACGCTGAAGTTGTTGCTGGTGAAGCCGCCGTCGGCCGGATCGTTGACCCAGCCGCTCGCGGTGCGCATCAGGTTGGCGGCGATGGTCGGCTGCAAGGTCGAGCTGGCGAGGTCGTAGTTCACCGTCTGCCAGTTGGTCAGGTAGTTGCCGGCGTTACCGCCGAAGAAGTCGTGGGCGAACGCGCTCGGCACGACGAAGTCCGTGCTGATCTTGCTGTAGTCGATGCCCGCGGCGCTGGAGCGGTAGGCGCGCGAGTCGTACGTGTTCTTGTTGTACTGGGCGCCGCCCTGTACCGATTCGAGCCAGCTCATGTCGAGGAAACGTTCGGCGTCCAGGCGCAATGCCTTGACGCGGTTGTCGGCGTAGTTGTCCGAACCGGCCACGATGAACACGTCGCCGGTGGCGTTGGTGACGGTCGGCGTGTTGCCGGTGCCGCCCCAGGTCCATGGGCCCGTCAGCTGCGCGGCGCCCAGCGCCGGCGCGCTCTGGTCGAAGCCCATCGTGAAATTGTCCAGCCCGCTGGACAGGCCGACGCGGCCCGTGATGCCGTTGCCCGCGCCGCCCGCGCCCAGGGCCTTGGCGGTGTTGCGCACGTCGAGCTGTCCCTGGTAGCCGTAGTTGGTGGCCTTGGACAGCACGCCGGCCGTCTCGATGCGCCAGTCGTCGTTGGTGAACGTTCCCTTCAGGTTCAGGCCGTCCGCCTTCTGCTGGAACGGCTGCTTGCGCATCGAGCCGAACACGCGCGGGTTCGTGAACTTGTAGTCCATCGTGTAGTAGCGCCCGTCGGACAGCTTGACCGGGGCCGCAGTCGGATCGAGGATGGTGTTGGCGTCGCGGTAGTCGATGTCCAGGATGTCGAGCGCGGTGCCCTTCATCTCGCGGTCGGTGAAGAAGTAGGTGCCACCCACCTTGACGTGCGGCGACACCTTGAATTCGGCGCCGAACGCGCCCGACGTCAGCGTGCCGTCGTTGACCTGCGCCGCCTGGCGGATGTCGGTGGGCGCCGTGACGCCGGCGTTGGAGAGGGCGCCCGTGCCGCCCGGCGCGGCCACGCACGGGGAGGGCTGGCCCGCGCAGCTCGACGCGTAATAGTCCTTGTAGCGGTTCAGGAAGTCCGGCGTCGTGGCCGGGTTGAGCTGGGTGAACTGGTTGATGTACAGCGAGTCGCGGCGGAACTTTTCCTTCTTGCGCGACAGGTTGGCGAATACGCCCAGCCTGCCGTCCAGGTATCTTTTCGCCACGTTCAGCGACAGCTTGGGAGAAGTGTAGTTGCCGAGCGTGTCGTGCTCCGCCGTGACCTTGACGGACGCGCCTTCCTTGCGCGAGAGCGCGGGCGCGATGACCATGTCGATATTCCCCGCGATGCCGCCGCTCTGTTCCGCCGCGGAGACCGATTTGATGACGGTGAACGCACTGAAGATGTCGGAATCGAAAGCGCCCATCGGCGTGGCGCCGCCCAGCACGGGCGCGGCGAAGTCCATGCCGTTCATCGTGACCTTGGCGAAGGCGCTGGGCAGGCCGCGCAGGTTGACGGAGGCGCTGCGGCCGTCTTCCTCGCGATTGACCTGGATGCCGGGAATGCGCTGCAGGGCCTCCCCCACATTGAGGTCGGGGAAGCGGTCGCCTTCGGCCGAAATGCTGTCCGACACGCCGATGTTCTGCCGCTTCATGATGAGGGCGTCGGTATAGCTCTTCCTGTAGCCGGTCACCACCACCTGGCTGGCCGCCGCCGCCGGCGCGTCGCCGGCCGTGTCCTGCGCGTGCGCGAACGCGGGAATGCACATGGCGGGTACGACCATGCAGCCGAGCCGCCGGGCGCGGCTCATCTTTTTCAGTGTCTCCATCTTTTTATCGCCTTATCAAAGTAGTGGGCTTCAAACCGGTGGTCTTTGTGTGGGACAACGTTGTCTCAACGGCGCGATAGTACTGCGATCGCAGGCAGGCAGCTATCGTCCCGGCAGGCGGATCGGTTCCGGGAACAGGGAAAAGCGTGAAAGTGGCCGGACCGGTTGAGGAGACGCAGACGCTCCGTTACGGCCGCGACGGGAATTGGCATGACCAATACACTGCGCGGCGCGGCGTGCGGAGCGCGTGCGGGAGCAATATCAATATGCGTCAACGTCATCGAAAATCGTCTATCTAACGTCATCCGTGGTGAGTACGCGCCGATGCGGCGACGGGTAAAGCATTGAGCATCGCGGGCCTGCGGTCGCGCCAGACCGTCGCCTTCCGCAGAGCTCGGCAAGGTGCGATCAAGTTGATGAGTGTTTACGCAATGGCCGGACATGCAGAGGCCGTCGCAATCACGTTTCTGAGCACTTCCGCACGGCAAGGCACTCCATAATTGGCGTCGGCAGTTTTCTTTTTCGACGACATCGCATGGAGTATTCATGTTCAGGTCCCGCACGTTGCGCGCGTTGGTGTTTCTGGCCGTTGCCGGTAGCGGAGGTCAGGCGTGCGCCGCTTCGATCCCGTCCACCTGGGTCGACAAGGACACGGGCCACCGCGTCTGGCGCCTGACGCCGGAACCGGGTTCGGCGTCGCTGTATTTCAACGTCACCGCGATCAGTCCGGACGGCAGGTGGATGGTGTACAACGCCCCCGACGGCATCCACGGCCTGGACCTGGGCACCCGCAAGACCAAGCTGCTGGTGCCGAACGGCGGCGACCGCATGGCGGCGCGCACGATCGCGGTGGGCCGCAAGACCAATGCCGTGTTCTACCTGAGCGACGATCCGGCGACGAAGGTCACCTCGATCAACCGGGTCGATTTCGATACCGGCGCGCGGCAAAAACTGGTCGACGTCCCGGCCGGCTACAAGATCGACAGCATCAACGCCGACGAGACGCTGGCGGCCGGGACGTACGAAGTGCGCCGCGCAGCGCGGGCGCGCCAGGACGCGCCGGGCGGTCCGCTCGACCAGCCCCGCAACAAGGGCGAGATGATGGAGCGGCGCCTGGCCGCGCGCATTCCGATGGTGCTGTTCGCGCTCGACCTGAAGAGCGGGAAGGAGACCAGGCTGCTGCAATCGACCGACTGGATCAATCACCTGCTGTTCTCGCCGACCGACCCGAAGCTGCTGATGTATTGCCATGAAGGGCCCTGGCAAAAAGTCGACCGCATCTGGACCATCCGCACGGACGGCTCGGCGAATACGCTGATCCATCGCCGGACGATGGCCATGGAAATCGCGGGGCACGAGTTCTGGGGACGGGACGGCAAGACGGTCTGGTACGACTGGCAGTATCCGAAGGGCGCGAGCTTCTATGTGGCCGGCCGCGATCTCGCGACCGGCCGCCGCACCGCTTATCATCTCGAGCGCAACGACTGGTCGATCCATTTCAACGTGTCCAGCGACGGCAGCCTGTTCGCGGGCGACGGCGGCGATCCGGGCCAGGTGGCGCATGCGCCGGACGGCGAGTGGATCGTGCTGCTGCGGCCCCAGTCGGTCCTGGGACAGGGCGCCATCGACGACAAGGATTTCTGGCAGCCGGGCGTGTTCAAGCCGGAACGGCTGGTGAACATGGCGCACCACGACTATCACCTGGAGCCGAACATCCGCTTCACGCCCGACCGGAAGATGGTGGTGTTCCGCACCAATATGTTCGGACCCACCTATGTGCTGGGCGTCGAGGTGGAGAAGGCGGCCGCCGGTGCGACCGACGTGATGTCGACGCCGGAGCTGGCGCGCAAATTCAAGCCGCAGGAGCCCGTCGCCACGAACGTCAAAGCGGCGAAGTAGCCCCGGGCCGATGGTACAATCTTTCAACGCGGCAGCCACCGACCGGCGGCCGTTTTCCCTGAAAGAGCCATGCCCAAAAAAGACGCCCGACCCGAGTCCGCCACCGCACCCGCATCGCAGCGCCGCCTGCAAATGGCCGACGTGGCGCGCCTGGCCGGTGTCGCGACGTCGACGGTGTCGCGCGCGCTCAACGGCAGCCCGCTGGTCAACGAGGAGACGCGCGAGCGCATCCTCGAGCTGGCGCGCTCGCTCAACTACACGATCAACGTCGGCGCGAAGAACCTCCGCCAGGGGCACAACCGCACGATCGCGGTCGTGATTCCGTACGACGAGGAGAGCCGCCAGCACCTGTCGGATCCGTTCTTCCTCAGCATGCTGGGCACCCTGGCCGACGCGTTGACGGACCGCGGCTTCGACATGCTCGTTGCGCGCGTGAGCTCGCAGCACCTGGACGCGGCCGCGCATTACTACGAGACGGGCGTGGCGCTGGGCATCATCCTGATCGGCCAGTGGCGCCACCACGACCAGTTGAACCAGCTGGCCGCGCGCCGCGTGCCGCTCGTCGTGTGGGGCGCGAAGATGGACCAGCAGCTGTATTGCACGGTCGGCAGCGACAACGTGCATGGCGGCGACCTGGCCGTCAGCCACCTGGTTTCTCTCGGCCGGCGCCGCATCGCCTTCATCGGCGACGTCAAGTTCCCGGAAGTGGCGCAGCGCTACGACGGCTACCGCGCGGCGCTGGCGCGCGCCGGCATCGCGTTCGACCCGGCGCTGCAGGTGACCGTCCCGTTCAATGCGGACGATTGCCGGCGCGCCGTCCAGCAGATGGTCGAGGCGAAGCTCGACTTCGACGCCATCTTCGTCGTCAGCGACCTGCTGGCGATGACCGTCATTAACACCTTGCGCGACTACGGGCGCGACGTCCCGGGCGACGTGCCGGTGGTCGGGTTCGACGACATCGCGCCCGCGTCGTACTTCCACCCGCCGCTGACGACGGTCCACCAGAGCATCGAGGATGCCGGCTCGGCGATGGTGGAATCGCTGCTGGCGCAGATCGCGGGCGAGGCCGCGCCGCCGCGCTTGCTGGCGACGCGCCTGGTCGTGCGCGGCAGCAGCGCCGCCTGACCGCCCTCAGGACAGCTTGTCGCCGGTGAGCAGCGCGTTCGATGCGGGCGCCTTGCCGGGCACGCCCACGAACAGCGTGGCGACGGCCGCGCCGAGCAGCAGCACGCCGGCCAGCGCCACGACGTGGCCCGGATCGCCGTTCAGCCAGCCGTGATAGATGAAGGGTAGCGTCACGCCCTGGATCAGCATCGGGATCACGATGAACATATTGAAGATGCCCATGTAGACGCCCGTGCGCTCCGGCGGGATCGACCCGGCCAGCATGACGTACGGGTTGCCCATGATGCTGGCCCAGCCCAGGCCCACGCCGACCATCGGCACGAACAGCATCGCCTTCGTCGTGATCGCCGGCAGCGCCAGCATCGCGACGCCGGCCGCGCACAGGCAAATCGCATGCATGATTTTCGGGCCGAAGCGGCGCGTCAGCGGGATCATCGCGAACGCGCCGAGGAAGGCGACCGTGTTCGAGAAGCCGCCGATCTGGCCGTTGACGAGGACGGCGTCGCGGAAGCCGTCCGAGTTCGGGTTCGCCGTGTGGAACAGGGTGCGGCCGATCATCAAGGTGAGGAATTGCCAGTAGCACGCCATGCCGTACCACTGCAGGAGCTTCATCAGCGCCAGCTGGCGCATCGCGCGCGGCATCTCGACGATGGCGTCCCACACCTCGCGCAGGCTGGCGCCCAACGACATCGGCTTCGCATCGAGCTCCGCCCGCTGCTCCTTCGTGAGCGGCAGTTCGGGCACGCGCAGGATCGACCACAGGATCGTCGTCAGCGACAGCACGGCGCCGATCAGGAAGGTGATGCGCGTGATCACCGGGATGTGGTTGCCGTCGACCGCGTACTGGCTCATCCCGAAGTAGACCATGATCGACGGCGTCAGGTAGGACAGCATCTGCGCGAGGCCCGTGAACGCGCTCTGCGTGAGGAAGCCGATCGAATGCTGGCGGCTGTCCAGGCGGTCGCTGACGTAGGCGCGGTACGGCTCCATCGTCACGTTATTGCCGGCGTCGAGCATCCACAGCAGGGCGGCGGCGGCCCACAAGGTGGGGCTGTACGGCATCGCCAGCAGGCCCAGGCTGCAGATGATCGCGCCGACGAGGAAGTAGGGCGTGCGCCGGCCCAGGCGCGAATGGGTGCGGTCGCTCATCGCGCCGATCAGCGGCTGCACGAGCAGGCCCGTGATCGGCCCGGCGAGCCACAGCAGGGGCATGCTGGCCTCGGAGGCGCCGAGGTAGCTGTAGATGGCGCTGACGTTGCTTTGCTGGAGGCCGAAACTGAATTGCAGGCCGAAGAAGCCCAGGTTCATTTCGAGGATCTGGCGCAGGCTGAGGCGCGGTTTGGTATGGACGTTGTTCATGCGAGCTGCCAGAGATCGAGGGACAGGAGGTCGAAGCCGCCCTGGATGGCGTACAGCGCCAGCGAGGCGGGGGCCGTGGCCGGGAAGACGAGTTCCGTGATGACGGCCGCGCCGTGGTTCACGAACACCTCCACCGAGCAGTTGTCGACGAGGATGCGCAAGTGCAGTTCGGGCGCCGCATCGACCGGCGCGGCGCGGCGGCCCGCGAAATCCGGATGACCCGTCATGAGGCCGGAGTGCGACCGGTCGACGAAGACGGTGTGCGACTCGCCGTCGTAGCCGATCAGCGTGTGGTCGCCGCCGGCGTCGCCCAGGCGCAGGCCGAATTCGGCCGCGTCGCGCAAGGCGAACGTGACTTCGATGTCCCATTGCATGCCGGCGAGCGGCCGCACGTGCGCGCCGTTTTCGACGCGCATGCGGGGGACGTGTTCGTGTGCCGTGCGCCGGTCGGCCAGCTGGGCCAGCGGCGCCTGCGCGAGCACGAGGCCGCGCGCATCCCGGCGCAGCGCGAGCCGGCGCGGCTGCGACATCGCGCCGCGCCACGGCAGCGTGGGCGTGTCTTTCGCGTAGCGGTGATTGTTCATCCATCCGATCCAGACGGGGCCTGCGCTGCCTTCAGGCAGGCCGTTCCACGACAGCGCCGCGTAAAAGTCGGCGCCATGGTCGCTCCAGCGTGCCGGCTGGCCGGGGTAGGGCGTGAAGCGTTCGCCGTCGAAGTCGCCGACGAAGTACTGGCCGCCCATGCTGCCGCTCACGTGGCCGTCGAACACGTCGACTTTCAGCACCCAGGCCGTGCCGCCTTGCCATTCTACCGGGAACAGGTCCGGGCACTCCCAGATGCCGCCCGTCGCGCCGGCCGGGCCGAAGTCGCTCAGGTGGCGCCACGACTTGAGGTCGTCCGACGCAAAGAACGCGACGCGGTGCAGTTCCGGCAGCACGACGGCCATCAGCCAGAACCCGCCGGGCGCATACCACTGGACTTTCGGGTCGCGGAACTCGGCCATGCCGAGGTCCAGCACCGGATTGTGCGCGTACTTCGTCCACGTGCGGCCGCGGTCCGTGCTGTACGCGATGTGCTGGTTCTGCAGGCCGCCGGGGTTGCGCCGGCAGGCCGTGTAGATCGCGACGAGGGCCGTTTCGCCGGGGCCCGCGAAGCCGCTCGTGTTGCGCGTGTCGGCGACGGCGCTGCCGGAATAGATCATCGTGTGCTCGTCCGCATGCAGCGCGACCGGGAGCTCTTCCCAGTGCTGCAGGTCGGTGCTGACGGCATGGCCCCAGCCGATGTCGCCCCAGACGACGCCGTTCGGGTTGTACTGGTAGAACAGGTGGTATTCGCCGTCGAACCACAGCAATCCGTTGGGATCGTTGATCCAGTTGCGGCGGGGCGTGAAGTGGTAGCCGGGGCGGAAGGCCGGCGCTGTGTCGTGCATGCGGGTGTCTCCTTGGCGTGTGGCGCTCGTTATGCCGGTCAGGATAGCGTCGATTGCAAACCTTTGCAATCGTTTCCAATGCGCTGTGTGGTTCGGCGCGCATTCATGGGGAAGTGTTGTAATTTTGTCGCACTTGCTGTGGCGCTACCAGCGAGGATGTGCCGCTTTAACGCGGCTTCTCTCATATATTGCGCGCGCCGCATTTGCCTTGGCGAAAAAAATTTGCGGGCAATGTGTGCTCAAAAAAGTTTTATTACAATCGATTGCAATTGCTTGCAGTCTTGATTACCATGGTTTCAGCGCTGAAGCATCGCACGGCGTCCACAACCGAATAAGAGACCGAAGGAGACCTCATGAAGCACTACAACAAGCGTGCGCTGTGCGCCGCCGTCCAATCCATCTTCGCCGCGTCCGCCGCGGTGTCGCTGACCGCGCCGATGGCGCAGGCGCAGGAAGCCGCCGCGCCGGCGGCCACGGCGCCGGCGGCGAAGCAGGGCGACGCACTGGGCCTGAACACGGTCGTGGTGACCGGGGTCTCCGGCGGCAAGAGCAAGATGCGCAGCTCGATTTCCGTCACCGACATCGATCCGGACCAGATCGCGAACTTCGCGCCCCGTTCGGAAGCCGAGGTGCTGCACCTGATCCCCGGCATCCGCGCCGAAAGCTCGGCCGGTCCGGGCGGCAACTCGAACATCACGGTGCGCGGCCTGCCCATCGCGTCCGGCGGTTCGAAGTACGTGCAGTTGCAGGAAGACGGCCTGCCGGTCGTGGAATTCGGCGACATGAACTTCGCCAACAACGATTACTGGCTGCGCTATGACGCCAACGTCGACCACGTCGAGACGGTGCGCGGCGGTTCCGCGTCCACGTTCGCCTCGCACGCGCCGGGCGCCATCATCAACTTCATCAGCAAGACGGGCGAAGAGGACGGCGGCACGGTGTCGCTGGCGCATGGCCTGAACTACAAGGAAAACCGCACCGACCTCGAATACGGCGGCCATATCCGTCCGGACCTGCGCTTCCACGTCGGCGGTTTCTACCGCGACGGCGAAGGCCCGCGCGCGAGCTCGTACAACACGGAACGCGGCTACCAGATCAAGGGCAACGTCACCAAGACCTTCAACCAGGACAAGGGCTACTTCCGCGTCAACTTCAAGGCCCTGGACGACCACGCGCCCACCTACACGAGCATGCCCGCCAGGGCCGACATCGACGGCAACACGCTGTCGGGCTTTTCCAGCATCCCGGGCTTCGACGTGCTGCGCGATTCGCAGAACTCGATCTACAACACGAGCGCGCCGAAAGTCGGCCCGGTCGGCACGGCGGCGGGCGTGGCGGACCTGACGAAGGGCATCTCGGTCAAGTCGAACGCGATCGGCTTCGAATTCCACAATCGGTTCGACGGCGGCTACACGGTCGACGACAAGTTCCGCTACACGTCGCAGAGCGGCGCGTTCCAGACGCAGTTCTGGAGCCTCGACACGCTGGCCGGCACCCTGGCCGGCTTCGGCAGCGGCGCCACGGCCGTCTACGCGAACGGCGCGAAGGCCGGCCAAGCGGTGACGCAGGCGAACCTCGCCACCGGGTATGTGTCGAACGGCGCCGCCATCGACGTGCACACGCCGGACATCGGCCACTACGCCAACGACCTGTCGGTGGGCCGCGACTGGCACGTGGGCGGCGCCAAGATGAGCGGCAAGGCCGGCTATTACCACTCGAGCCAGAACATCGTCGAGCAGTGGTCGATCAGCGGCCGCCTGATGGAAGCGGGCCGCGACGGCGCGCTGATCGACGTGAAGAGCGCGAGCGGCGCGGCGCTCACCACGATGGGCCTGACGGGCTACAACGACCAGTGGGGCGGCTGCTGCGCGCGCAGCTACGACGCGCACTACATGACGGACGCGCCTTACCTCGGCCTCACGTACGCCAACGGTCCGCTCGACGTGGACGCCAGCGTGCGCCACGACAGCGTGAAGGCGAGCGGCAGCTATGCGGGACCGATGCAGGTGGCGGGCGGCTTGGACGCCAACGGCGACGGCGCGATCACCGGCGCGGAACGCAATGTGTATGTGATCGACAGCGCGCATCCGCACCCGATCAACTACAAGGTCGGCTACAACTCGTACTCGCTGGGCGCCAACTACCAGTTCGACAAGGACGTCAGCTCGTTCGCCCGCGTCAGCCGCGGCGGCCGCGCGATCGCCGACCGCTTGCTGTTCTCGAGTAACATCGACCCGGCCACGGGCGCGCTGGCCGCCGGCGCGGACGCCGCCGCCGTCGCCCAGGTCAAGCAGATGGAAGTCGGCCTGAAATACCGCGGCCACCGCGACTGGGGTTCGTACGGCCTGTTCTCCACGCTGTACCACACGACGGTCAGCGAATTCGATTACGACCAGACCCGCACCGTCGGTCCGAAGCTGAACCAGATCGGCTACCGCTCCAACGGCATCGAGCTGGAATCCGTGCTGCACATCGGCGGCTTCGCGCTGAACGCCAACGCGACGTACACGGACCTCAAGATCACGTCCGACCTGGTCGGCCAGGCGACGGGCAACAGCACGGTCGGCAATACGCCGCACGGCACGCCGCACTGGCTGTACTCGATCTCGCCGCGCTACGATTTCGGCCCCGCGCAAGCCGGTTTCACCATCGTCGGCCAGAGCAAGGTGTGGTCGGACGACGCCGACACGCTGCAGGTGGAAGGCCGCAGCCTCGTCAACGCGTTCGTCAACTACAACGTGGCGCCGAATACGACCGTGAGCCTGAACGTGAACAACCTGTTCAACAAGGTCGCGTTCTCGGGCGGCGTCGACCAGGGTTCGCTGGCGCAGATCCGCGCGATGGGCGCCGCGATCGGTGCGGCGGGCGTGGTGTCGTCGCGTCCGGAAGCGGGCCGCACGGCCAGCGTGTCGGTGCGCTACGCTTTCTAAGCGGCGCAAGCTCCGCTAGTCTCGCGCAGTTTCCGTAACCTGCCGCCCGCGACCCGGGCGGCATTTCCATTTTCCGGACCGGTCCGATCATGTACGCGAAAACACCCGATTCACCCGCCGACTGGCTCGTCCTGCACGGCACCGGCAGTTCGCTCGTGCTCGAGCTGCACGCGGACGAAGCGCCGCTGTGGCGCTACTGGGGCCCGCGCCTGCCTGACGGCGCGCTGCCCGGCGCCCCGCTGCGCGACGGACGCCCGCTGCCCAGCTTCATGCTCGACTTCGACCAGCCCTTGACCGTGCTGCCGACCTTCGGCGCCGGCTGGTTCGGGCAAAGCGCGCTGCTCGCGCACCGCGCCGGCACCGCGTTCGCGCAAGCGTTCACGGCCTGCGCGTTCGACTGGATCGAGCCGGGCCGCGCCGTCGTGCTGCACCTGACGGACAGCGTGGCGCAGCTGCGCGCCGACATCACCCTGCGGCTGGACGCGGACAGCGACGTGCTGGTCGCGCGCACGGCGCTGACGAATCTCGGCACCGCGCCGCTGGACGTGCAGTGGCTGGCCGCGTTGACCCTGCCGCTGCCGGGCGACTGCGCCGCCGTGCGCTCGTACGCGGGCCAGCACCTGCACGAATTCATGCTGCAGGTCGACCCGCTGGCGCGCAGCCTGTGGCGGCGCGAGAACCGGCGCGGCCGCACGTCGCACGACTGCTTCCCGGGCGCCGTCGTGTGCGCGCCGGGCGCGGGGGCGGACAGTGGCGCGGTCTACGGTGCCCACCTCGCATGGTCGGGCAACCATCAACAGACCATCGAATGGCTGCACGACGGCCAGTACCAATGGCAGCTGGGGGAATGGCTGGCGCCGGGCGAGGGCTGGCTGGAACCGGGCCTCACCCTGGAAACGCCCGAGGTCGTCGCGTCGTTCTCGAGCGCGGGCTGGAACGGCCTGGCCGAGAACTTCCACGCCGAGCTGCGCGCGCGCCTGGACTGGCCCGGCGGCCGCATGCGCCCGCGGCCCGTGCACCTGAACACGTGGGAAGGCTTTTATTTCGACGTGCATCCGGCACCCGTCAAGCAACTGGCCAGCGCGGCGGCGGACCTGGGCATCGAACGCTTCGTGCTGGACGACGGCTGGTTCCACGGCCGCCACGACGACCGCGCCGCGTTGGGCGACTGGTGGCCGGACGATACCAAATTCCCGGACGGGCTCGGGGACCTCGTCGACCACGTGACGCATCTCGGCATGGAATTCGGCCTGTGGTTCGAGCCGGAGATGATCAATCCGGACAGCGACCTGCACCGCGCGCATCCCGACTGGGCGCTGCAACTGGCCGGTCGTCCAATGCTCACGGCGCGCAACCAGCTCGTGCTGGACATCGCCCGGCCCGAGGTGGCCGACTACCTGTTCGACAAGATGTCGCGCCTGCTCGTGGCGCATCCGATCCGCTACATCAAATGGGACCACAACCGCGACCTGACGACGGCCGGCCTGCTTGACGGCCGGCCGGGCTACCGCGCCCAGGTCCTCGCGTTTTATGCGTTGCTGGACCGCCTGCGCGCCGCGCATCCGGACGTGGAAATCGAAAGCTGCTCGGGCGGCGGCGGGCGCATCGACTTCGCCGTGCTGCGCCGCGCGCACCGCGTGTGGACGAGCGACTGCATCGACGCCGTGTCGCGCGCAAGCATCCAGCGCGGCTTCCTGCAATTCTTCCCGCCCGAGATCATGGGCGCGCACGTGGGCACGGCGCCCGCGCACACGACGGGCCGCAGCCAGGCGCTGGCCTTCCGTGCGGCCGTCGCCCTGCCGGGCCACCTGGGCGTGGAGCTCGACGCGCGCGCGCTGGACGCGGCGCAGAAAATCGAGCTGGCGGCGTGGATCGCCCTGTACAAGCGATTGCGCGACCGCCTGCACGCGGGCCGCGTGTGGCTGGGTGAAGGGCAGGACGGCCTGCTGTGGCAGGCGCACGGCGACGCCGGCGACCTGCTGTTGCTGGTGTATCGGCTCGCGCCGAGCACGCACCGCTACACGCCGCCGCTGCGCCTGCCCATGCTGGATCCTGCCTTTCAATACCGTGTGACGGAAATCCGGCCCGACGGGCCGCCCGCGACGAGCCACCGCGCGCCCTTGCTGGATGCGATCGGCAGCGCGGACGGCGCCACGTTCAGCGGCGCGTGGCTCGCCCACGCCGGCCTGCCGGTCCCGCGCGGCCAGGCGGAAACGGCGTGGATCGTTCATCTGCACAAGGAGGTTCACCATGACGGCCAATGACCGCAGCTTGCGGAGCATCGTCATCGTCGGGGGCGGTTCGGCCGGCTGGATGGCGGCCGCCGCCCTGTCCGCGGTCGTCGCGGACGGCTGCGCCATCACGCTGATCGAGTCGGAGGAGATCGGGACGGTGGGCGTCGGCGAAGCGACCATCCCGCCCATCAAGATCTTCAACCAGACGCTGGGTCTGGACGAAGCGGAATTCCTGCGCCGCACGCAGGGCACGTTCAAGCTGGGCATCGAGTTCGTCGACTGGGCCAAAACGGGGCACCGCTACTTCCACCCGTTCGGCCCGCACGGCATGCAGTTCGACGCCGTGCCGCTGCACCAGTACTGGCTGCGCGGCCGCACGGCGCCGGGCGCGCTGCCGCTCGACGAATACTCGATGGCGTGGGCCGCCGCCAGCCGCGGACGGTTCGACAAGCCGTCCCGCGATCCGAGCCACATCGGCTCGACGTTCGACTACGCGTACCACTTCGACGCCGGCCTGTACGCGGCGTACCTGCGCGAGGTCGCCGACGCGCGCGGCGTGCGCCGGCTGGAAGGGCGCATCGTCGGCGTGGACCTGCGCGGCGCGGACGGCTTCATCGAAGCGGTGCGGCTCGCGGACGGCAGATGCATCGCGGGCGACCTGTTCATCGACTGCTCGGGTTTCCGCGGCCTCCTGATCGAGGGCGCGCTGCACACGGGTTACGAGGACTGGACGCACTGGCTGCCGTGCGACCGCGCCATGGCCGTGCCCACCGCGCCGGACGGCGACCCCGCGCCGTACACGCGCTCGACGGCGCGCGCGGCCGGGTGGCAGTGGAAGATACCGCTGCAGCACCGCGTCGGCAACGGCTATGTCTATGCCAGCACGCACGTGTCGGACGACGAGGCGGCGGCGACGTTGCTCGCCAACCTGGACGGCCCGGCGCTGGCGGCGCCGCGCGCGCTGCGCTTCGTCACGGGACGGCGCCGCCGCTTCTGGAACCGCAACGTCGTCGCGCTGGGCCTGGCCAGCGGGTTCATGGAGCCGCTGGAGTCGACCAGCCTGCACCTCGTGCAATCGGGGATCTCGCGCCTGCTCGCGCTGTTCCCGGACCGCGACTTCGACCCGCTCGTCATCGACGAGTACAACCGCATCGGCGTCAACGAGTACGAGCGGATCCGCGACTTCATCATCCTGCACTACAAGTTGACCACACGCGCGGACACGCCGCTGTGGCGGGCCTGCGCGGCGATGGACGTGCCGGACAGCCTGCAGCGCAAGATCGAGCATTTCAAGCGCTACGGACGCCTGGTGAGCGAAGGGCCGGAACTGTTCGGGAACGCGAGCTGGCTCGCGGTGCACGTGGGTCAGCTGAACTGGCCGCGGCGCCACGACCCGCTCGCGGACCTGCGCGGCGTGGACGGCGCCGCGATGCTGGCGCGCCAGCGCGACGCGATGGTGCGTGCGGCGGACGCGATGCCGACGCACGCCCAGTTCATCGCGCGCTACTGCGCGGCGCGGCGTTGACGCATGGTGGGCAGGCGAGCCAGCGTTCGATGAAGGGGCGGTAGAAGTCCAGGCCGGCTGGTACCGCACCCGCGATGCAGCAGACGGCGCCGGCGAATTCGTTGGCGCACACGAGTGTTTGATCCAGCGGCCAACCGCGCGCGCGGCCCGTGAGGAACACGGCGGAAAAGGCGTCGCCCGCGCCGACCGTGTCGACGAGCGCGCCGGGCATCGCTGTCGGCGGCGCTTCGACGCAGCCGCCGTCCGCGCCGAAATACACGGCGCCGCGCGCGCCCAGCGTGACGATCAGGCCTTGCAGGTTGAAGATCCGCAGCAGCGTGGCGCAGGCGCTCCGCACTTCGGCATCGCGCATGTCGGCGGTGCTGGGTCGCAGGTGCGTGTACCAGCCGAACAGGTCCTGCAATTCCTCTTCGTTGACCTTGACGACGTCGGCCGCGTGCAACGATCCGTACACGCAGCGTTCCGTGACGTGGCCGGCACGCACGTTCAGGTCCAGGTAGCGGTGCGCGGGGCCAGCCTCCAGCAGGCGCGCGAGCGTGCGCTGCGATGCCGGCGCGCGCTGCGCCAGCGTGCCGAAATACAGCGTGTCCGCGCCCGCTTCGGCACATGCGGCCAGCGCGGGGCCGGCTTCGATGGCGTCGTACGCCTGGTCTTCCAGGATCGTGAAGCGGTGGCTGCCGCCGTCCGCGCTGCGCTCGACGAGCACGCGGCCCGTCGGCCGTTCCGCGTCCACCTGCACGCCGGCCGTCTCCATCCCGAAACGGGCGCATTCGGCGCGCACGCGGCCGCCGTTCGCATCGTCGCCGACCCGGGTCAGCATCAGCACGGCCTGGCCGAACGCCGCCAGGTGCCGCGCCACGTTGAACGGCGCTCCGCCCAGCACCTGGTGGTCGCCGAAATCGTCGACGAGCGCTTCGCCGAATACGGCGATCGTTTGTTTTGCAGTCTCCATCTCCATCCTTTTATCGATTAGTGCAAGGGTTGCCCGGTCTCGCGGTCGAGCCACGCGTGATCCCATGGGCGCAGCACGCAGCCGCCCGGACCGGCCGTCACCTCGCGGTCCGAAAAGTTGAACAGGCCCAGGAAGCGCGTGCCGCGGACGAGGGCGAGCAGGGCGGGGTCGGACGTGTCCAGCGCCATGCACGGCGTGCCGGCGGCCAGGTCGGGCAGGCGGCGGCGCAGCGCGGCCAGGCGCCGCAGACCCGCGTGGATCCGGCCGGCCGGGCTGTCGGGCGCGATGCCGGCGGCGGGGAAGGCGGCGCGCTGCACCCAGCGGCTGTCGTGCGCGCGGGCGGGGTCGAGCAGGTAGCCGTGGTCGTTGACCATGCCCAGTTCGTCCCCCATGTACAGCATCGGCAGGCCGCCGGACGAGAATGCGAGCGCGTGCAGCAGCAGGACGCGGCGGATGGCGGCATCGACGTCGGCACCCTGCACGCCGCACAGCGAGGCCGCGGTGCCGTTCGTCGCCAGGCCGCCCTGGAATGCGACGCAGTCGGCGAAACCGCGTCCGCCGTTGTAGAAATCGGCGATGGCCGCCAGCCGGTCGATGCCGCCGGCTTCGGGCAGCAGGTGCTTCCAGCCGATGTCGTCGTGGCAGCGCACGTAGGTGAGCCAGCTGGTGCCGGCCGGCAGCGCCGGCGTGGCGTCGACGACGGCGCGCACGAGGCCCGCGTCCTGTTCGGCCAGCGCGGCCCAGCCGGCCGTCATCAAGGTGCTGTGGTAGGCGAGGTGGCACTCGGGCGCGTCGGCGGCGCCCAGGTAGGCGGGAAGTTCGCGCGTGGGCACGATCGCCTCCGCCTTCAGCAGCACGCCGGGGGCGGCGATGCCGACGATGGCGCGCAGGGCCTGCAGGATCAGGTGCGCCTCCGGCTGGTTCATGCAGTCGGTGCCGAGGCGCTTCCACAGGAACGCGGTGGAGTCGAGCCGGAACACGTCGATGCCGCGGTTCGCGAGCCGCAGCAGGGCCGCCGCCACGGCGGCGAACAGCGCGGGATTGGCATAGTTCAGGTCCCATTGGAACGGGTAGAACGTCGTCCACACCCAGCCTTTCATCGCGGCGTCGAACGTGAAGTTGCCGGGCGCCGCTTCGGGGAACACCTGGCCCAGCGTGCGTTCGTAGGCATCGGCCTCGGCGCGCCCCGGCAGGACGTGGAAGAAGCCGCGCAAGGCTTCGTCGCCGGCGCGGGCGCCCGCCGCCCAAGGGTGGTCGTCGGCGACGTGGTTGAGGATCAGGTCCGAGCACAGCGAGATGCCCGCCGCGCGCAGCTGCCCCGCGAGCGCTTCGAGGTCGCCCATGGTGCCGAGGCGCGGGTCGACGTCGTCGAAGCTGGCGACGGCGAAGCCGCCATCGCTTTCGCCCGCGCGCGGCTTCAGGAAGGGCAGCAGGTGCAGATAGGTCACGCCCAGCTCGCGCAGGTGCGGGATGCGCGCCGCGACGCCGCGCAGGTCGCCGCCGAACCGGTCGACGTACGCGCTGTAGCCCAGCATGGCGGGGGCGCAGAACCAGTCGGGGTCCGCCTCCCGCGTGCGGTCCAGTGCCAGCAGGTCGGCCGGGCGCGCGGACGCCAGGCGCCCGACATCGGCCATCAGGTCGGCGTACCACACGCCGTGGCCGGGCAGGTGGCCGTACAGGCGCCGCAGACGGTCGCGCAGGATGCCTTCGTGGCGCTCGAGGCGGCGTTGCACGGTGTCGCGCAGGCCGGCGGGCAGGGTGTCCAGCATGGCGGAAGACGGATGGGGCATCGTGGTCATGGAACTCGCATCAAGGATTGGGTGGGCGATGCATGGGGGCGCATCGACAATGTGGCAATTATTTCCTAAAAACGAATACATTACAATCGATTGCAATAAGAATTATCCGGATTTTTCTGAAGCTAGTTGCATATTCGTGGAATTTTGTTGCAAACGATTGCAGTTGGGCGGCCCAGACTGGCATCGTGCGGGCACGGCGCGGCGTACAATCCACCCATCGGTACGGTCCGACATTCACTCGGGAGGAGTCATGATGGAAACGACGAACCGCATTCCCGCGACCGGCGACGCGGGCAAACTGGTCCTGCGCGTGGTGCTGGCGATCCTGCTGCTGTTCCACGGCGTGTCGAAGGTGATCGGCGGCGTCGGCATGATCGCCGGCATGCTCGCCAAGGCGGGCCTGCCGCCGGCGGTGGCCTACCTGGTTTATGTCGGCGAGGTGGTGGCGCCCCTGCTGATCCTGGCCGGCCTGTTCACGCGGGTCGCGGCGCTGATCGTCGTCGTGAACATGATCGTGGCGCTGCTGCTGGTCCATACGGGCCAGTTCTTCTCGCTGGCGGACACGGGCGGATGGGCGCTGGAATTGCAGGGGATGTATCTGGGGAGCGCGGTGGCGCTGGCCCTGCTGGGGGCGGGGCGTTACAGCATCGGCGGGGCGGGCGGCCGCTGGAATTGACCGCCGGGCGGGTCAGCGCGCGCGCTGCAGGGCGGCGACGTCGTCCACGGCTTGCGCCGGGACGGTCGGATCCCAGCCGCCGCCGAGCGCCTTGAACGCCGCCACGGCCGCGCGCGCCCGGTCGGTTTGCGCCTGGGCGCGGGCATCGGCCGTCTGCAGCAGCGTCTCGTCCGCGTGCAGGACGTCGATCAGGCTGCCGGCGCCGCGCTGGTAGCCCGCGAACGTCGCGGCGCGCGCACGCGCGAGGGCAGCCTCGCCGCGGACGAGGATGTCCGCTTGATGCGTGCGATTGTCCAGCGCCGAGAACGCGTTCTCGACGTCTTCCGTCGCGTGCAGCACGGCGAGCCGGTAAGCGGCCAGCGATTCCGCCTCGCGGCCCTTGGCCTGGCCGATCTGCGCATCGATGCGGCCGAAATCGAACAGGCGCCAGCGCACGCCCAGCGTGGCCGCGCCCTGGTTGGCGCCGGCGCCGAACAGATGGCCGCTCGACAGGCTCGTCGCGCTGCCGAGCAACGCGCCCAGCGACACGTGCGGGTAATACTCGGCCATCGCCGCGCCGATGCGCGCATTGGCGGCGGCCACCCGGCGTTCGGCGGCGATCAGGTCGGGCCGGTGCTGCAGCAGGCCGGCGGGCGAACCCATCGGGCCGATGTCGGGCACGGCGGGGATGGCGGCCGGCACGCGCAATGCGTCGCGGTGCGTGCCGGGCGGCGTGCCGAGCATCACGTCCAGCGCGTTCATGGCGGCATCCAGGCCGGCCTGGAGGGCGGGCACGGCCGCTTCGGCCTGCGCCAGCTCGCCTTCCGTCTGCCGCGCCTGGTATTCGGCCGCGATCCCTTTCGCATACAACAGCTGGACCTTGGCGAGCAGGTCGCGTCGCGTCGCGACCTGGCGCTGCGCGATGTCGAGACGGGCCTGCAGGCCGCGGATGGCGATGTAGGTGTCCGCAGTCTGCGCGGCGACGGCGAGTCGGGCGGCGACGGCATCCGCGCTGGACGCCTGGTAGTCCGCCTGCGCCGCCTCGCGGCCGCGGCGCAGGCCGCCGAACAGGTCGATTTCCCAGCTTGCGGCAACGTTCGCGTCGTAGGCGTTGCCCCAGCGGTCATTGCCTGGCGCGGCGGCGAGGACCCGGCCGAGCGGGGTCTCGGCGGACTGGTAGGCGCGCGCGGCCGAGCCGGCGACGGCCCCGGCCGGCAGCAGTGCCGCGTTGGCGGCGCCGAGCCCGGCACGTGCCTGTGCGACCCGGGCGGCGGCCTGGGCCAGGTCCAGGTTGTGCTCCAGCGCCTGCGCGACGTAGCGTGCCAGTAGCGGATCGCGGAATCCGTTCCACCACGCCGTGTTGTCGTTTGCCGCCCCCTGCGCGCCGGCCTGGCCGATGTAGTAGTCCGGCACGGGCGCGTCCGGGGACCGGTAATCGGGACCGACGGCACAGCCGGCCGCCAGGACGGCGAGCACGGACGCCGTGAGCAAGCGCATCGGGAACATGGGAATCCTTCCAAATATGGTGACTAGTGACCATAATACGCATTCGTCACACTTTGTCAAACCCCGGATCGACACGTTAAGCTATCGCCATGAACACATCCTCCCATACCGCTCCCCAGACCCGCGGGCCGTCCGACCACGACGTCCGCACCCAGATCGTGGAAGTCGCGACGGCGTATTTCACCCGCTACGGCTACGAAAAGACGACCGTGTCGGACCTGGCCAAGGAAATCGGCTTTTCCAAGGCATACATCTATAAATTCTTCGACTCGAAGCAGGCGATCGGCGAGGTCATCTGCGCCAACCGCCTCGCCGAGATGCGGCGGGCCGTCGACGCCGCGATCGCCGGCGCGACCAGCGCCTCGGACCGCTTCCGCCGCATGTTCCGCGCCTTCGTCGAGGCGGGCACGCAATTGTTCTTCGAAGATCGCAAGCTGTTCGACATCGCGGCGACGGCCGCCCGCGAGCCCTGGCCGTCGGCCCAGGCATATGAACATTACGTGGAAGAGCTCGTCACGCGGATCGTCAGGGAGGGGCGCGAGTCGGGCGAATTCGAGCGCAAGACGCCGCTGGACGAGACGGCGAACGCCATCTGTCTCGTCATGAAGCCCTACGTCAATCCACTGATGCTGCAGTACAACCTGGACCACGCGCAGGACGCGACGCTCCACCTGTCGAATCTCGTCCTGCGAAGTCTCGCACCGTAAATATTCTCGGTTGTGACTATTGACTTATTTGGTCACTAGTAGAAAAATGGGGGCTTTCTTGCCAAAGGAGCTCCCATGTCCATTCGCTCACGGTCCGCGCGCGTCCTGGTCGCGCTACCGATCGTCCTGGCGGCGTGCGGCGACAAGCCGCCTGCCGACCCTCGCACGGGGGCGCCCCTGGTCGAGACCGTACTCGTCCAGGCCGCGCCGTCCACCGCGCTGTCCTTTTCCGGCATCGTCGGCGCGCGTGTCCAGAGCGATCTGGGATTTCGCGTGGCGGGCAAGGTCGTGCAGCGGCTCGTCGACGTCGGCCAGGCGGTCCATCGGGGCCAGCCGCTGATGCGCATCGACCCGGCCGACCTGGGCCTGCAGGCGCGCGCGCAGGCCGAGGCGGTGGCCGCCGCCCGCGCCCGCGCGCGCCAGGCGGGCGACGACGAAGCGCGCTACCGCGACCTGGTGGCGCAAGGTGCCGTGTCGGCGTCCGCGTACGAGCAGCTCAAGGCCGCGGCCGATTCGGCCCGGGCGGCCCTGAGCGCGGCCGAGGCGCAGTACGACGTCGCCCGCAACGCGGCCGGCTATGCGCTGCTCGTGGCGGACGCCGACGGCGTCGTCGTCGACACGTTGGCGGAACCGGGGCAGGTCGTCGGCGCCGGCCAGACGGTCGTGCGGCTGGCCCATGCCGGCCCGCGCGAGGCTATTATTCACTTGCCCGAGACCGTGCGCCCGCGCATCGGCTCACGGGCCGAGGCCACGCTGTACGGCAGGCACGGTGGCGGCCTGGCCAGGCTCAGGCAGTTGGCGGACGCCGCCGACCGCCTCACGCGCACGTACGAGGCGAAGTACGTCCTCGACGGCGCGCTGGCGGACGCGCCGCTGGGCGCGACCGTGTCCCTGCGCCTGATTGGCGCCGGAGAAGGTGACGCAAAGGCGCTGCAGGTTCCGGCCGCGGCGGTGCTGGATGCGGGCCAGGGCAGCGGCGTGTGGGCCGTGGCCGGCACTCCGGCCAGGGTGGCGTGGCGCCGCGTCGACGTGCTCGGGATCGGCGACGACGCGGCGCGCGTGCGGGGCGACCTCAAGCCCGGCGACCGCGTGGTGGCGCTGGGCGCCCACCTGCTGCACGAAGGCGACCAGGTGCGCGTCGACGCCGCGCCGCGGCAAGTGGCCGCCGCCGCGGCGGCGCCGGGAGGCATGCGATGAGCCGCTTCAACCTGTCCGCGTTTGCCGTGCGCGAACGCTCCGTCACCTTGTTCCTCATCCTGCTCGTGTCGGTGGCGGGCGTGCTGGCCTTCCTGAAACTGGGCCGCGCGGAAGACCCGCCTTTTACCGTGAAGCAGCTGACGGTGATTACCGCGTGGCCCGGCGCCACGGCCCGCGAAATGCAGGATCAGGTGGCGGAGCCGATCGAAAAACGCATGCAGGAATTGCGCTACTACGACCGCACGGAAACCTATACCCGGCCGGGGCTCGCGTTCACGACGGTCACGCTGCAGGACAGCACGCCGCCGTCCGCGGTGCCCGACCAGTTCTACCAGGCCCGCAAGAAGCTGCAGGACGCGCGGGGGACGTTGCCGAACGGCGTCATCGGCCCGATGGTGAACGATGAATTCGCGGACGTCACGTTCGCCCTGTACGCCCTGAAGGCGCGCGGCAAGCCGGCGCGCGAACTGGTGCGCGATGCGGAGACCTTGCGCCAGCGCCTGCTGCACGTGGCCGGCGTCAAGAAGGTGAACATCATCGGCGAGCAGGCGGAGCGCATCTTCGTGTCGTTCTCGCACGACCGCCTCGCCACGCTGGGCATCGCGCCGCAGGACATCTTCGCGGCACTGAACGCGCGCAATGTGTTGACGCCGGCCGGCGCGATCGAGACGAAGGGCGCGCAGGTCTTCGTGCGCGTGGACGGCGCCCTCGACGAGCTGGGCAAGATCCGCGACACGCCCATCGTCAGCCGGGGCCGCACGTTGAAGCTGTCGGACATCGCGACGGTCGAGCGCGGCTACGAGGACCCGGCGACTTTCCTCATCCGGAACAACGGCGAACCGGCGCTGCTGCTGGGCGTCGTGATGCGCGACGGCTGGAACGGCCTCGACCTGGGCAAGGCACTGGATGCCGAGGTCGCCTCCATCAACCGCGACATCCCGCTGGGCATGAGCCTCACGAAGGTGACCGACCAGGCCGTGAACATCAGCGGCGCCGTCGATGAATTCATGGTCAAGTTCTTCGTCGCGCTCCTCGTCGTGATGGTCGTCTGTTTTATCAGCATGGGCTGGCGGGTGGGACTCGTCGTCGCCACGGCCGTGCCGCTGACGCTGGCCGCCGTGTTCGTCGTCATGGCCGCCACGGGCAAGAACTTCGACCGCATCACGCTCGGTTCCCTGATCCTGGCGCTGGGCCTGCTCGTGGACGACGCCATCATCGCCATCGAAATGATGGTCGTGAAGATGGAAGAAGGCTACGACCGCGTGCAGGCCTCCGCGTATGCGTGGAGCCACACGGCCGCTCCGATGCTGGCCGGGACGCTCGTCACCGCCATCGGCTTCATGCCGAACGGCTTCGCGAAGTCCACGGCCGGCGAGTACACGAGCAATATGTTCTGGATCGTCGGCATCGCGCTGGTCGTGTCGTGGATCGTCGCCGTCGTGTTCACGCCCTACCTGGGCGTCAAGCTGCTGCCGGCGATTCCCAAGGTCGAAGGTGGTCATCATGCCATCTATGACACGCCCAACTACAACCGGTTCCGACGCCTGCTGGGGACCGTGATCCGGCGCAAATGGCTGGTCGCGCTGATCGTGGTCGGCACGTTCGTGCTGGCCGGCGCCGGCATGGCCATCGTCAAGAAGCAGTTCTTTCCGACGTCCGACCGCCCGGAAGTGCTGGTCGAAGTCCAGATGCCCTACGGGACGTCGATCGGGCAGACGTCGGCGGCGGCGGCGCGGGTCGAGGCATGGCTGGCAAGACAGAAGGAGGCGCGCACCGTCACGTCCTATGTCGGGCAGGGCGCCCCGCGCTTTTATCTTGCGATGGCGCCCGAACTGCCCGATCCGTCGTTCGCCAAGATCGTGATCCGCACGGGCGGCGAAGACGAACGCGAAGCGCTCAAGCTGCGCCTGCGCGCGGCCGTCGCCGACGGCCTGGCCCCTGGCGCGCAGGTGCGCGTGACGCAGCTCGTGTTCGGCCCGTACTCGCCGTATCCGGTGGCGTTCCGCCTGGCCGGTCCGGACCCGGCGACGCTGCGCGCCATCGCGGGCCGGGTCGAAGCCGTCCTGCGCGCCAGTCCGCAGATGCGTACCGTGAACACGGACTGGGGCACGCGCGTGCCGACGCTGCATTTCACGCTGGACCAGGACCGCCTGCAGGCGGTGGGCCTGACGTCGGCCAGCGTCGCGCAGCAACTGCAATTTTTGCTGAGCGGCGTGCCCGTCACGACGGTGCGCGAGGACATCCGCTCGGTGCAGGTGGTCGCGCGCGCGGCCGGGGATGTCCGCCTCGATCCGGCGCGCATCAATGCGTTCACGCTCGTGGGGGCGGCCGGCCAGCGCATTCCGCTGGCGCAGGTCGGCGCCGTCGACGTCCGTCCGGAAGAGCCGGTGCTGCGCCGGCGCGACCGCGTCCCGACGATCACGATCCGCGGCGACATCGCCGACGGCCTGCAGCCGCCCGATGTGTCTGTGGCCATGCGGAAGGCGCTGCAGCCGATCGTCGCGGCGCTGCCGTCCGGCTACCGGCTGACGATGGCGGGGTCGATCGAGGAGGCCGGCAAGGCGAACGCCGCGTTGCTGCCGCTGTTCCCGATCATGGTGGCGTTCACCCTCCTGATCATCATCTTCCAGGTGCGCTCGATCGCCTCGATGGTGATGGTGTTCGCGACCAGCCCGCTGGGCCTGATCGGCGTCGTGCCGACCTTGATCCTGTTCCGCCAGCCGTTCGGCATCAATGCGCTGGTGGGTCTCGTGGCGCTGTCCGGGATCCTGATGCGCAATACGCTGATCCTGATCGGGCAGATCGACCACAACCGGGCGGAGGGGCTCGGGCCGTTCGACGCCGTCGTCGAAGCGACCGTGCAGCGCGCGCGGCCGGTCATCCTCACCGCGCTGGCGGCGATGCTGGCTTTCATTCCGCTCACCCACTCGGTGTTCTGGGGCACGCTGGCGTACACGCTGATCGGCGGCACGTTCGCGGGCACGATCATGACGCTCGTGTTCCTGCCGGCGATGTATGCGATCTGGTTCCGGATCGCGCCGGCCGCCGAGCCCGCGGCCGGACTGGCCGCGGCGCCGGCCTGACGCCGAAAAAAAAGCCCGGGCGGGCCTTGCGGCGCCGCCCGGGCTGCGGTCCGGATCGTCGATCAGAACTGGTTCATCGTATTGTGCTTGCCGCCGGCCTTCAGCGCAGCCTCGCCGCTGAAGTAGTCCTTGTGGTCGTCGCCGATGTCCGAACCGGACATGTTCTGGTGCTTGACGCAGGCGATGCCCTGGCGGATCTCCTGGCGCTGCACGCCGGCCACGTAGCCCAGCATGCCCTGGCTGCCGAAGTATTCCTTCGCCAGGTTGTCCGTCGACAGGGCGGCCGTGTGGTAGGTCGGCAGCGTGATCAGGTGGTGGAAGATGCCCGCTTCGCGCGCGGCGTCGGCCTGGAACGTGCGGATGCGCTCGTCGGCGACCTTGGCCAGGATCGAGTCGTCGTACTCGGCGCTCATCAGGTGCGCGCGGTCGTACGCGGAGACGTCTTCGCCGCGGTCCTTCATGCCGTCGTACACCTGCTGGCGGAAGTTCAGGGTCCAGTTGAACGACGGGCTGTTGTTGTACACGAGCTTCGCGTTCGGGATGACCTTGCGGATTTCCTTGACCATGCCGCCGATCTGGCCGATGTGCGGTTTCTCGGTCTCGATCCACAGCAGGTCGGCGCCGTTCTGCAGCGACGTGATGCAGTCGAGGACGCAGCGCGCTTCGCCGGTGCCTTCGCGGAACTGGAACAGGTTGCTGGCCAGGCGCTTCGGACGCAGCAGCTTGCCGTCGCGCTGGATGACGACGTCGCCGTTCTTGAGCGCGGCCGGCGCGATTTCTTCCACGTCCAGGAAGCTGTTGTACTGGTCGCCCAGGTCGCCCGGTTCTTGCGTGACGGCGATCTGCTTGGTCAGGCCGGCGCCCAGCGAGTCGGTGCGGGCGACGATGACGCCGTCGTCCACGCCCAGTTCGAGGAAGGCGTAGCGCACCGCGCGGATCTTGGCCAGGAAGTCCTCGTGCGGGACCGTGACCTTGCCGTCCTGGTGGCCGCACTGCTTTTCGTCCGACACCTGGTTCTCGAGCTGGATGCAGCAGGCGCCCGCTTCGATCATCTGCTTGGCCAGCAGGTAGGTCGCTTCCGCGTTGCCGAAGCCGGCGTCGATGTCGGCGATGATGGGCACGACGTGCGTGACGAAGTTGTCGATCTTGTCCTGCACCGCTGCCTTGGCGGCGCCTTCGGCCTTGTCCAGCTGGCGGAACAGGCCGCCCAGTTCACGGGCGTCGGCCTGGCGCAGGAAGGTGTACAGCTCCTTGATCAGCGCGGGGACGGCGGTCTTTTCGTGCATCGACTGGTCCGGCAGCGGGCCGAATTCCGAGCGCAGGGCGGCGATCATCCAGCCCGACAGGTACAGGTAGCGGCGGTCGGTGTTGTTGAAGTGCTTCTTGATCGAGATGAGCTTCTGCTGGCCGATGAAGCCGTGCCAGCAGCCCAGCGACTGCGTGTACTGGGACGAATCCGCGTCGTAGTTCGCCATGTCGCGGCGCATGATGGCTGCCGTGTAGCGGGCGATGTCGAGGCCGGTCTTGAAGCGGTTCTGGGCACGCATGCGCGCCGCGGATTCCGGGTTGATGGCATCCCAGCCGCTGCCGTAGCGCTGTTTGAGGGTGGCGATGGCCTGGATATCGTTTTGGTACTCGGACATGTCGGACTCCATGAAAAGTGAATCGAAAAGGGTGAATCGCATGGGTTCATCATAAGAGATCCGGTGCCGCTTTCTCTTATGTCTTATATAAGACATAAAACTAAAAATAGTCTTGTAAATTCAATGGGTTGACTCATCCGTTTCGCATTGCGGCAAGTGATTTTGCGGATTGGAATATCGGGCGGGCCGTTGGGAATGCGAAATTCCGCAATATGAAACGGCATTCAGCTGCGTGAAAAATGGACGATTGCGGGCGGCACGGCGCGGCGCCGGGGGCAGCGGACTAACATCCCCCGCGCGCCAGCGCATCCATCCAAAGACTGAGCCGTATTCGCGGTTGCCGGTGTAGATTCGGGCGGTCCGATTCAACCGCACAGGAGCTCTTCATGACGACCCCCGATCTCGATTTCAGCAACGCCCCCGCCGCGCGCGCCGCATCCGCGCCCGGCTTCGACCACGCGGTGCGCACGGCGGGGCGGGTGCTCGTCGGGGTGCTGTTCTTGTGGGCCGGCATCGACAAGGTGCTGGGCTGGCAGGGCGCGCTGCGGGAAGTGGAGGCCGGCGGGCTGCCGGCGCCGGTCGTGATGCTCGCGTTGACCATCCTGCTGCAGGTGGCCGGCGGCGCCGCGATCGTCGCGGGACGCCTGTTGCGGCCCAGCTGCTGGGTGCTGGCCGGGTTCACGGTGCTTGCCACCGTGCTGTATCACGGCTTCTGGCATGCGGCCGGGGCGGCGCGGCATGCGGAGCTGATTCCGTTCATGGAGCACGTGTGCATCGTGGGCGGGTTGCTGGTGGTGTCGACGCTGGAACCGCGCCGCCGCTGAACCGCCGCGCGTCACTCCCCGATCGGGTTGCGCCACACCACCCGGTTGCGGCCTTCCTGCTTGGCGCGGTACAGGTGCTCGTCCGCCGCCTCGAACAATTCGGCCGCGCTTTCCGGCCCGTGTCCGCCCAGCGTCGCGCCGCCCACGCTGGCCGTGAGCACCGACGAGACCTGCGACGCCGCGTGCGGCATCTCCAGCGCGGCGATCGCCGCGCAGACGTCGTCCACCACGTGGCGCGCCTGGACGGCGTCCGTGTCCGGCAGCAGCAGCACGAATTCCTCGCCGCCGTAGCGCGCGGCCAGGTCGGCCGGGCGGCGCAGGCCCGCGGCCGCCGTGCGCGCGACGGCGCGCAGGGCGCGGTCGCCGGCCGGGTGGCCGTAGTAGTCGTTGTACTGCTTGAACGCGTCGATGTCGAGCAGGGCCAGCGACAACGGCCAGCCGTTGCGCTGGGCGCGCTGCCATTCCTGCGCGTACAGCTCGTCGAAGCGGCGCCGGTTGGCCAGCTCCGTCAGGCCGTCCACGTGCGCCAGGCGTTCCAGCATGCGGCGCTGGCGCACGAGCTGCAGGTGCAGCGCCACGCGCGCCATCACGACGGTGACGTTGAACGGCTTGGCGATGTAGTCCGCGGCGCCCATCTTGAGGCCGTTCGCCTCGTCTTCCGGGCGGTCCAGGCCGGAGATGAAGATCACGGCGATCTGTTCGAGGTGCGGTTCGGCGCGCAGGCGGCGCAGCACTTCGTAGCCGTCCAGGTCGGGCATCATCACGTCGAGCAGGATCAGGTCCGGCGCGTGGCGCGCGGCCCGTTCCAGCGCCTGCTCGCCGTTCTTCGCCAGCAGCACCGTGTATTCCGGCTTGAGCAGTTCGGCCAGCACCTGGCGGTTGATCGGGTCGTCGTCGGCGATCAGGACTTTTTGCGGTTCGACGTTCACGATGCGGCCTCCGCCTGGAGGTCGACGGCGCGTTCGAGCCCGTCGAGGTGGACCAGTGCGCGCTCGTATTCGATCTCGTCGACGGCCGCGCGGATGGCGGCGAGCGGCGCCGCGTGGCGCGCGTCCGTCAGCACGCCCTGCAGTTCGGCCAGGGCGTCCTCGGCGCGCGCGTCGTCCGTTTCCAGGAAGCCGCGCAGGCGCGCCAGCAGGGCGCCGGCATCGAGGCCGCGGACGGCCGGCGCCTGGGCGGCGTCGACGCGGGCCAGGCCCGCCAGCACGCTGTCCAGCGCCACGATCAGGTCCGGCGCCAGCACGGACACGCGCTCGGCGCGGCCGGAGCGCAGGTCCTGCTCCAGCGTGCCCGCCAGGGTGGCCAGCGGCGCCGCCCCGATGTAGGCCGCGCCCGATTTCAGGTTGTGCGCCAGCGCCTGCAGCGGGGCGTAGTCGCCGTTCTCCAGCGCGTCGCGCATCACCTGCGGCGCCTGCGCGTACTCCTGCAGGAAACCGGCGACGCGGCGGCGCAGGCGCTGCTGCTGGCCGCCGGCATTGGCCAGCGCGCGGTGCCAGTCGACGCCGCGCACGGCCGGCAGCGCCGGCGCCGCGGCCGCCGGCACCGACGGCGCGGCGCCGGCGGGCGCCCGCTGCGGCGCGACGCGGCCCGCGAGACGTTCCGGGTCGATCCACTTGACGAGGGTGCGCAGCAGCAGGTCCGGATCGATCGGCTTGACGACGTGGTCGTTCATGCCGGCGGCGAGACTCTTTTCGCGGTCGCCGGCCATCGCGTGCGCCGTCATGGCCACGATGGGCAGGCGCGCGCAGCCGGGCAGGGCGCGGATGGCGCGCGCGGCGGTGTAGCCGTCCATCCCGTGCATCTGGATGTCCATCAGCACCAGGTCGTAGTCGCCGTCCTGCGCCATGCGGATGGCGTCCTGGCCGTTCGTGGCGGCGTCCACGCGCATGCGCGCGACGGCCAGGAAGTCGAGCGCCACCTCGCGGTTGTTGGCATTGTCGTCGACGAGCAGGACGCGCGCGCCGGCCAGCCGGTCCGCGTCGGCCGGCATGCCGGCCCCGTTCCGTGCGCCGTGCGCCGGCGCGCTTGACGCGGCCAGGTCGGGCCGCAGCACCTGCAGCAGGCTGTCGTACAGCAGCGCGGGGCCGACGGGTTTCGTGAGGAAGCCGGACAGCGGAAGTTCGCCTTCCTGCTGCAGCACGCCTTCGCGGGTGCAGGCGCTGACCATCAGGATCGCGGGCGGCGCCGCGAAGCGCGAGTCGGCGCGGATGCGGCGGATCGTCTCGACGCCGTCCCAGCCGGGCATCATGTAGTCCATCAGCACCACCTGGTACGGCGCGTCCTCCTGGACGGCCTGCGCCAGCCGCGCCAGCGATTCCTCGCCGGACGCGACGGCGTCGGCGTGGATGCCGAAGCCGTCCAGCATCTCGACGAGGGCGTCGCGCGCGCCCGGGCTGTCGTCGACGACCATCACGCGCATGCGCTGCAGCTGGCTGCCGGCCGCCGGCGCGGCCGTGCTGCCCGCGTCCGCGATGCCCAGCGGGACGGTGAAACTGAAGCGGCTGCCGACGCTCGGCGTGCTCGTGACGGCGATCGTGCCGCCCATCAGTTCGACGAGCTGCCTGGAGATCGACAGGCCCAGCCCCGTGCCGCCATACTTGCGCGTGATCGAGCTGTCCGCCTGGGTGAACGACTGGAACAGGCGCGCCAGCTGGTCGGCGTCCATGCCGATGCCCGTGTCGCTGACCGAGAAGCGCAGCACGACGCGCCCGGCCTCGCGCTCGACCAGTTCGACGGCGACGACGATCTCGCCTTCTTCCGTGAACTTGACGGCGTTGTTGGTCAGGTTGATCAGCACCTGGCCCAGGCGCAGCGGATCGCCCACGAGCCGGCTCGGCACGCCGCGCGGCACGCAGAACACGAGTTCCACGCGGCGCGCGTCCGTCTTGATGGCGGCGATGCTGGACAGGTGCTCGAGCATCTCGTCGAGGTCGAACGGCACCGCGTCGAGCGTCAGGCGGCCCGCCTCGATCTTGGAAAAGTCGAGGATGTCGTTGATGATCCCCAGCAGGTGCTCGCCCGCGCCGAGGATCTTGGACAGGTAGTTGCGCTGCCGGGTGTTCGGATCGGCCATCAGCGCGAGGCGGCTCATGCCGATGATCGCGTTCATCGGCGTGCGGATCTCGTGGCTCATATTGGCCAGGAATTCCGATTTCATGCGGGTCGCCGCCTCGGCGCGCAGCATGGCGTCCTGGATGCTCTTGGTGCGCAGGCCGAGGATGCGCATGAACACGAGCATGTCGAACGTGCCGCCGAACTGCGTGGAGTTCAGCGTCCAGTAGGTGGCGTCCAGGCCGCCCTTGATGACCTGCGCCTGGATGGCCGAGCTGACGAAGCTCGCGGCCCAGCCGACGAGGAAATAGATGCCCACGGTGTCGCCGCGGCGCGCGCGGTTGAACGCGCCGGGCAGGCCGAGCAGCATCGGCATGATGCCCAGCGAGCCGACGACGGCGACCAGCGCGTTGTCGTGGATCAGGTCGAGGCCGAAGGCGACGGCGGCGACCACGCACAGCACGGCGCCCGTGCGCATCAGGCGCGGGAACACGCGGTCGACGCCGGGCCGCGTCAGCGCCTCGCCGACGAACAGGTAGCCGCCGCAGGACGTCATCAGCGAGATGATGCCGGTGGCGTGCACGGTGGCCCAGGTGCTGGCGCCCCACAGGTATTCGGCGCCGAGACCCCACCAGGCGAGGTTGTAGAGGGCCAGGCCGCCGATCAGCAGCGCGTACTTGGCGAACAGGATCTCGCGCAGGTTGAACCATTGCGCGAGGCTGTACAGCAGCAGGCACAGGAACAGGCCCGTGAGGATACCCTGCACGAGCCGGTCGTGCAGCGCGTCCTCGTAGAACGGTCCCGGCTTGGCGAACGTGATCGGCAGGATCTTGGGGCCGTTGGTGTCCACGCGCAGCAGCACGTCGTAGGGCTGGTCCGGCTCCAGCTGCAGCAGGAAAGCCGGCACCGGGCCGCCCCGCGCGAACGGGCCGCGTTCGCCCGTTCGCTCCGAGCCGCCGCGCGCGTGGCGCTCGATGCGGCCGGCGCGCACGAGGTACATGTCGACGCGGTTGAGCAGGCCGAAGTCGACCTTGAGCGCCCACGCGCCGTCGCCGCCCGGCGTCGCCCGCACGGGGATGCGCACCCACACGGGGCCTTTCTCCATGCCCAGCGTGGCATAGGCCCCGTGCGGCGCCGCGAAGCGTTCGGGCGCGGCGGCGAGGTCGGCGGCGTCGAGGCGGCCGTCCGGATCGCGCAGCAGGGTCACGGCCGGCCAGGCTTCGACGCGCTCCAGGGCATCGTCCAGCGCGAGCGGCGCCGGCGCGGCATGCGCGGTTCCCAGCAGCGAGAAGACGGCCAGCAGCAGCGCCAGCACGAACCGGCGCGCGCCGAGGGCAGATATGGAGAAGGGTAGTGCGAACATCATTGATCCTTGGCGGGCGGCGGCGCCCGGCGCCCGGTGAAGTAGCGCTCGAGGGCATTCATCCAGCGCGGCGCCTTGGGGTCGTTGTGTCAGCCGCGCACGGCGTCGCCGACCTCGTTCAGCAAGGTGGCCGGCAGTTTCAGCGGACGGGTTTCGTCCATCAGCAGCTTCGCGGTGAGCCGGTAACCGAGGATGCGCGTGACGAGGCGCGAGATCGAGAAGCCGGGGATGACGAGCCGCCCGACGGCGTCGATGCCGCGCACCAAGCCGAAGCCCAGCACGAACAGCGCGCGCGACAGCAGCGACACGCGGCCGTCCAGGCCCAGGTCGCGCGTCGAGTCCTTGCCGACCAGGTGGCGCGTCAGCAGCACGGGGAACGGTTTCAATACGCGCGGCGGGATGTAGCGCTGCATCGTCGCGACGAGGGCGCCGGCCAGCGCCGGGCGCGGATCCGGCTTGCGCGCCTGGGCGCGGGCGCGTGCCTGCATGTCCGCGAACATGCGGGCCGCGTCAGGCATCGTGTCCGTCATCAGGCCGGGTTCGATGCCGAGCACGTAGCCCAGCACGTTCCAGGTGTGCATGTACGCTTCCTCGTCGTGCTTGCGCAGGCCGAGGCCCAGGCGGCGCAGGCCTTGCAGGAACACGTAGTTGAAGGTCAGCAGGGTGTACGCCAGTTCTTCCTGGTTGCAGGGCAGGCCGAGGCGGTCGATGTCCCAGCCGTGCGCGTACAGCACCTGCGGCATCGTGCCGCCGTGCTTCAGGAGCCGGGGGACGCGGCGCGGCGCGACGAGCGCGTCGGCCACGTCGCCGCGCAGCACGAGATGGCGGATCATCGCGTGGATCAGGCGCACCTTGATGGCCTGGGCGACGCCGCCGCCGGCGGGGTCCGTCAACCCGCCGTGCATCATGACGGGGAAGATCATCGCGGCGGTGGCGCGCACGCGGTAGTCCGTGTGCTTTTCCAGTTCGCCGGCCGCGTGCAGCACGGCCGCGAGGTCGGGCATCACATAGCATTGCGGCAGGCTGGCGCAGAACAGCAGCGTGCACGAGGCCATGCTCATTTCCATGAACAGCACTTCGGCCCGCGCGATCTTCGCCGCGTCGGCCCAGTCGGGCAGCACGCGCGCCGTGGCGACGTAGTCCTCCAGCGCGGCGGCCATCGGCGCGGGCAGGCCGGGGCTGGCGCGCCAGCCATCCAGGTCGCCGTTCAACTGCCAGCGCGCGATCTCTTTGTTCACGAGTTCGATGGCCGCCATGTCCGGACCGCCGGGCTGGCCGGGACCGAGGATGCGGGCGATGGTGGCGTCGGCCAGCGGGTCCGCGCGCAGGACCGGGTCGTCGGTCAGGCCGGGTTCGAGGGCGTCGCGTTTCATGCGGCCTCCTTGAGCGTTGCGGCCGGCAGCGCGGCGCCGGACGCGTGCGTGGCGGCGGCGGGGCGGGCCAGGATGCCTTGCCAGCGCAGCAGACCGGCGAATGCCGCGAGCAGCGGGAAGCCCATCGCGAACAGGGCGATCGTGCGCGCTTCGACGGGATAGCCGAGCAGCACCTGGAACACCATCAGGCCCGCATACACGGACAGCGGCACGAGCACGTGGCGCATGGTGGGGACGACGGCGTCGCCGCGTTCTGCGGCCGGGCGCACGCGCGCGAGCCGGCGGAACGCGAACAGGATCGCGAACGACACCGTCATCCAGCCGGCGAAGCCCTGCACGGTCTCGCCGAACCACGCGCCGTCCGTCTTCGTCATGATCCAGGCCTTGAGCACGTACACCATGTACGGGTCGACGCCCAGGTCGTAGCACGTGACGACCGTCGCGCCCAGCAGCGCCAGGATGGCGTCGCGGCCCAGCGACGCGGGGCCGTCGACCGGGTCCTGCCACACGATCAGGTTGGAGATCACGTACCCCACATAGCCCAGGGCGAACCACATCATCGGGATCACGACGGGCACGTCGCCCAGACGCGGTCCGAGCACGGACGTGTACGTGTAGCTCCCGAAGAACCAGCCGTACGACGACCCCAGTTGTTCGGCCAGCCAGCCGAAGCCCGTGCCGATGGCGACGAGCCGCAGCGCGGCGCCGCCGCCGAGCAGGTGCGCGGCGCTCGCCCAGCAGCAGCCGAACATCAGCAGCGAGCTGGCGACGAGGAGGTGGGTGGTCTCGCCGCCGATGCGCCTGGCGAGGACGAGCAGGAAGATCACGAGCAGCGTAGCGGAAACGACGGGCAGACGACGGTGCAGAGGCGGGAACGCAAGCGGGGTCATGGCGGGCTCCAGGGGCACGGCGTTACGATAAAGCGGCCGCCCGGATACGGCGGCCGCGGTCGGCATCAGAAACGGTAGTCGAAGCGGACGTCGGCCGTGCGCGGCGCGGTCGGCACGGCGAGGCCGGAGGAACTGATCGTCATCGGCCGCACCTCGTTCTCGAGGTTGCGCACGCGCGCCAGCACGCGCCAGCGCGCACCATCCGGCTCCCAGCCCAGGTGCAGGTCGGATTCCGTATGGCCCGGCACGCGGTACTTGAGCCCCGCCTGCGGCACGCCGAGGAGATAGCTGGCGCTGGCGCGGGTGCCGACGCCGCCCGCGAGCAGGCCGCCGGCGACGCGGACGCTGTGTTCCCAGCCGAGCGCCAGGGTGCGCGCCGGCGTGCGATCGAGCTTGACGCCGGCCCACGAGTGCACGCCGTCCGGCATGTAGTCGACGTAGTGCGCGTCCAGCAAGGTGAGCGCGTACGTGAAGCGGTCGGCGCTCGTCGCGAGCACCTGGCCGTCCGCTTCCAGGCCGCGGATCGAGGCCGCGCCCGCGTTCGTCGTCTCGTAGCGCGGCCGGCCGCCCACGACGACTTCGTTGGAAAGCTGCAGGTTGCGGTAGTCGTAGTGGAACACGGCCACGTTCAGGCTCGCGCGGCGGTCCCAGAAGCGTGTCTTGACGCCGGCCTCGTAGGCGCGCACCGTCTCCGGCCGGTAGGTGAGGCTGGACGCCGGCAATGCGGTGGCGGCCGGGCAGCCGATGCCGCCCTTGTTGTCGCCCGCCGCGCAGCCGTCGTTGAAGCCGCCCGCCTTGTAGCCGGTCGCGATCGAGCCGTAGACGAGCGTGGCCGGCGCCAGGTCGTAGTCGAGGCCCAGGCGCCACGTCGTCTTGTCGGTGGAGATGCTGCCGGCGTTCAGCTCGCGCAGGTCGGTGGCCGCGTCGTAGGTCGCGGCGCGCTGGTAGCCGATAGTGCCGGTGCGCGACTTGTCGTCTTCCGTGTAGCGGGCGCCGGCCGTGGCGCGCAGGCCGTCGGCCAGGCGATACGTGGCCTGCCCGAACACGGCCTTGCTGCGCGCTTCGACCGGATCGTTGCCGAACACGTAGTAGGGCGGCAGGTGGACGGCTTGCAGATCCCGGAAATAATAGGTGTCGCGCGCGCGTTCGCGGAACCAGTACACGCCGCCCTGGGCGCTCAGCGGGCCCGCGCCGTTGGTGGCGAGGCGCAGCTCGTGCGAGTCCTGGGTGTAGCTGCCGGTGAACGGCTGGCGCACGCCCAGCGCGAACGTGGGCGCGACGCGGTAATAGAAGTTGTACAGGTAGTCGTGGTCGAAGCTGCGGTGCGCGCCCAGCCAGGACAACGTCGCCGGACCGAGGTCCCAGTTCAGTTCCGCCGTCAGGCTCGATGCCTTCTTGCGCGAATAGCCCTGTTCGAACCGGGTGTTCGGCGGATTGAAGCGGTAGGTCAGCCGGCGGTCCGTCGAATCGCCGTTCCACGTGGGGTTGCCGGTCGCGATGCCGTCGTAGAAGTTCGAATCGGGGACCGTGCTGTCGTTGTTGCTGTTGTCGCGGCTCGCTTCGTAGCGCACGAGCAGGGCCGCCTTGTCGCTCAGCGCCAGCTTCGCCGACAGGCGGGCGGCGCGGTCGGCGCGGTCCAGGCCCAGCCCGCGCGGCGTGTTGCTGCCGTTCGTGAGATACGAGTCGTGCTCGTTCCACGTGGCCGCGGCGCGCAGCGCCAGCGCGTCGTTGACGGGCACGTTGATCATGGCGCCGGCCTGGCGTTCGCCCCAATTGCCGAACGCGGTGTGGACGTTGCCTTCGAACCGGTTGACGGGCGCCCTGGTGATCACGTTGACGACGCCCGCCGTCGTGTTGCGGCCGTACAGCGTGCCTTGCGGGCCGCGCAGCACTTCGACGCGGTCGACGTCGTACAGCGTCGCGTTCTGGCTCTGCGGGCGCGCGACGTAGACGCCGTCGACCATGAAGGCGGCGGACGGGTCGCCCTTTTCGGTGACGTCCGCGTTCGACACGCCGCGGATCGTGATGCGCAGGCCGTCGTACGAGTTTTCCAGATACGTGTCGGGCAGGCGCGCGGCGAGGTCGCCCGGCTGGTCGGCGCCGGTCCTGTCGAGATCCGCTGCCGTGAGCACGCTCATCGCCACCGGCGTCCTGGACTCCGGCGCGGCCGTGCGCTGCGCCGTGACGATGACTTCCTGGATGCCGTCGGCTTGCGCCCCGGCGGTCTGCGCGTATGCCGGCGCGTGTTGCGTGCCCCACGCGATCGTCGCGATCGCCATGGCGAGCAGGTTGGGGGTCGACCGACCCTGCTGTTTCTTCATGAACTACCCCAGTTTTCTTATAGTCGTTGCTTGGTTCGCCGTGCCGTGGGCACGCACGCGCCTGCGTGAGTTTGCGTGAGAGTTTATTGCAGGCGGGTGAAACGGAAGAGTCTAACAGGTAGTGCGAACGGGAAATAGTGTTGAGTTACCACAAAATGATGCAGGAATGTTCACATAACGTATCTTTCGGGCCACGTGCGCTTATCGATTTTGAAATGTTGTACTTTCCGCCATGAGGCGCGCACGACTGACTTTGCGCAAATGGGCGGGATCGTCCCTCCTTATGCTGGATGCATTCCAACGACCCGCCGGCGCGGCGATGCCCGGTTCTCTGGCCATGACGTCCGTCCGACCCCGCGTGAGCGTGCTGGTGCCGACCTTCGAACAGGAGCACTTCATCGTCCGCGCGCTGGCGAGCCTGCAGGCCCAGACGCTGGACGCGTGGGAGGCCGTGGTCGTGGACGACGGCTCGCGCGACGGCACGGCGGCCGCCGTCGCGCCGTTCCTGGAAGATGTGCGCATCCGCTACCTCGCGCTGGACGCGAACGGGGGACTCGGACGGGCGCTCAACGTGGCGCTGGACGCGACGACGGCGCCGCTCGTCGCGTACCTGCCCAGCGACGACGTGATGTACCCGCGCCACCTGGAAAGCCAGGCGGCGGCGCTCGTGGCCGCGCCGCACGCCGTGCTGGCCCACGCGGGCGTGCGCTGGCACTACAACCGCGAGGCCGCGGGCCGCATCCCCGGCGAGTGCCTGCAGCTCGTGCAGGCGATGCACCGGCGCACCGGCCTGCGCTGGACGGAGCGCGCGGAACTGGAGTCCGACGACCTCGACCGCATGTACTGGTCGCGCCTGCTGGCGCTGGGCGCCGGCGTGGGCACGGGCACCGTCACGTGCGAATGGGTCGACCATCCGCGCCAGCGCCACAAGCTGATGCGGGAACCGGAGGGCGGCATCAATCCGTTCCGCAGCCACTACCGCGTGCGCGCGCCGCTGCGCTTCCACACGCGCACGGGCAACCCCATCGACGAGGCCGCGCTGTACCGCCGCCTGCGCGAACGGCCGCCCACGCCGCGCGCGGCGGACGGCCTCACGATCCTGCTCGTGGGCGAACTGGCCTACAACGCGGAGCGAGTGCTGGCGCTGGAAGAGCAGGGGCATGCCCTGTACGGCCTGTGGACGGACACGCCGCACTGGTTCAACACGGTCGGCCCGCTGCCGTTCGGCCACGTCACGGACCTGCCCCGCGACGACTGGTGCGCGGCGCTGCGGCGGCTCCGTCCGGACCTGATCTATGCGCAACTGAACTGGCAGGCCGTGCCGTTCGCGCACGAGGTGCTGCTGGCCAGCGCGGGCATTCCGTTCGTCTGGCATTTCAAGGAGGGGCCGTTCATCTGCCTGAACAAGGGCATCTGGCCGCAGCTGCTCGACCTGTACCGCATGGCCGACGGCCGCATCTTCAGCAGTCCGGAAGCGCGCGACTGGTTCGACGCGGCGTCGCCCGGCCTCGCGCGCACGCGCCCGTGCCACGTGCTCGACGGCGACCTGCCCAAGCGCGACTGGTTCGCCGGCACGCCCGCGCCGCCGTTGTCCGCCGCCGACGGCGCCGTGCACACCGTCGTGCCGGGCCGCCCCATCGGGCTGCATCCGCCCGTCGTCGCGGCGCTCGCCGCGGCCGGCATCCACCTGCATTTCTACGGCGACTTCACGCAGGGCCAGTGGCGCGAGTGGATCGCGACGACGCAGGCGCTGGCCCCGCGCCACCTGCATTTGCACGGCAATGTGGCGCAGGACCGCTGGGTCGAGGAATTCTCGCGCTACGACGCCGGCTGGCTGCACTGCTTCACGAGCCGCAACGAGGGCGACGTGCGCCGCGCCGACTGGGACGACCTGAACCTGCCGGCCCGCATCGCCACCCTGGCGGCGGCGGGTCTGCCGCTGATCCAGCGCGACAACGGCGATGCCGTCGTTGCGGCGCAGTCGCTGGCGCGCCGGCTCGGCATCGGACTGTTCTACGACGACGTCGACGACCTGGCCGCCCAGTTGCGCGACGGCCAGCGCATGCGCGGCGTGCGCGAACGCATGTGGCAAGAGCGCGAGCGATTCTGTTTCGACACCCACGTGCTTGACCTCGTGGCGTTCTTCCGCCACGTCATTGCCGGCGCGGGCAGCGGACCGCGCGTGGCGGGGTAGCCGACGATGGCCGCGCGCGCCGTCCGCCGCTCAGGGCCGTCCCAGCAGGTCGCTGCGGGGATAGCGCCAATCCGGCACGGGATGCGGACAAGGCGCGGGTCCGAGCGCGGCATAGTCGATGGTCGAGAAATTGGCATGGCCGGGCGGGCTCCAGCGGGCGTCCGTCGCCGTCGAGGCGCCGATGGAGGGCGCGCGCGCAAAACGCATCCATGCATTGAAGTGGCAATTGTTCTTTTGCAGGTCGCGCAGGTGGGCGAGGCTGTCGCGTTCCTCGCTTTGCCAGGCCAGTCCGGCGGCGCCGCCGTCTCCGGCCGGGCCGGCAATCGGGGCGGGGCAGGCGGCGACGCGATTCACTCCCGGCGCGACGCTGAGCAGGCCGCGGCGCAGGTGGTAGGTGCCATCGACAGCATTCGTCGCCACCGTCACGAACGACCAGCACAGCGGATTGGCGGGATAGGCGGACAAGGCGGTGTCGAGCAGGCGCTCGCCTGGATCGAGGCGAGCGATGGCTGTCGCCACGGATACGCGGGCCGCGTGCATGGCGACGGCCTGGACGGCGACGAAGGCGAGCGCCGCGGCCAGTCCGGCGGCGAGGGCGGCCCGTCCCCGTGCGCCGTCGGGCCGGCGCGCCTGCCGTCGTGCGATCCAGTCGAGCAGGCCTGCCAGCGCCAGCAGCCCGGCCAGCGAACCCCACTGCAGGACGCCGGCGACCGTCACGGCGGCGGGCACGGCCACCAGCAGGGCCAGCAGCAAGACGCGGCGCACGCGTCCCCGCACCATCGCGGCGAGCGGAATGCCGAACGCGATCCAGAACACGGGTTCGACGATGAAGACGAGGTCGCCGTAATACCAGCGCGTATCGAACGGCCAGAACGGATGCACGCCGTAGACGTTCAAGCCGTCCATCGCGATATGCAGCAGCACGCCGACGCACGCGGCGCCGGCGGCGGCCAGGCGCGCCCGGCGGCTGGCGCGCAGCAGGTGGCGCGCGGACGGCCACAGCAGCCAGACGAGCCCCAGCAGCAGGACGATTTCACCGAGCCCGCCCAGCAAGGTATGCGTGTGGCCGCGGTGGTGCAGCAGATAGCCCAGCGGTTTCTCCAGCAAGCGCGTGAGCACGAGGTCCAGGTCGGGAACATTGCTGGCGACGCAGGCGATGGTCAGCAGCAGGCGCGTGCGCTTGCGCTGCGCGCCGGCTTCCGCTTCGGGTGCCACCTCGGGCGGCACGCTGCGATCGATCAGCGCGCCGATGCCGAGGCCGACGACGGAGTGGGTGAGATTATCCATCCTGCAATCTTACCCAAATCGCAAGCGCTGGCGGGGCACACATCAGCCAGGCAGCGCCACGGTGCCGACATAGCCCGCCGGCAGCGCCAGCGGCCAGCTGGCGAACGCGGCCAGGCGCGCAACCTCGTCGGCTCGCCACTCCGCCAGCGCGAGCCCGCAGCACTTGAACCTCGCTTCGCGCCCGCTCCACGCGCGCGCGAACGCGGCGGCGCGCGCGGCGTCGGGCAGGTGGGCCAGCGCGGCCGCGCATGCGGGGCCGAGGTAGTCGTAGGCGACGGCGTGCCAATCCGGGATGTCGGCCACGCGCATCACGTCGATGCCGACGGCGCCGCCGTCAAGGCGCAGCGCGGCCACGGACAGGTCACCGTCGTGGCTGATCGACAGGGGGATGCGATGGTCGTCGAGCAGGGCATACGGCGCTTCGCCCGGGGCGCCGCCCAGCCGGATCGATGTCGAAGGGACGCCGGCCGCTTCCGCCAGCGCGTCCAGCAGCGCGGCGCGGATCGTGCGGCGGGCCGTCGCCCGGTCGGGCTGGCCGCGCACGCCGACGATGCATACGGACGACGGCGCGGCCCGCTCGCCTGCCGGCGCGACGAACCGGCCATCCGCCCACCAGCGGACGGGCAACTGGTCCATCACACCCGCTGCGGCGCCGCCGGCAAGCCGTTCCAGCCGGTCGCGGCCGGGATGTGCTCGCCCTTCATGACGAGGGTCAGCGGGCCGATGCGGGCATTGTCCCCGACCTTCGCGCTGTACAGCACGGCGCTGCGGGGCCCCATGTACACCTTGCTGCCGATCTCGACATGATCGATCTTCATCACCCGGTCCTCGAACAGGTGCGTCTGCGGGCAGGACAGCGCATTGAGTTCGCTGTGGTCGCCGATCGTCACGCAGTCGAATTCCGTGATGTCCGTCGTGTCCATATAGACGCCGCGGCCGATGCGGCAGCCGAGCAGGTTGAACGCGATCGGGAGCCACGGCGTGCCGCGCAGGTAGCGCATGAAGTTGGGCACGGCGATGCCTTCGTACATATTCGTCACGCCTTCGGACAGCCAGACGAACGGCGTCCACATCGGCTCCGCCCGCTTCTGGTAGCGGCCCAGCAGCAGCCACTTGAACGCGAGCACGAACAGGTAGTTGCCGATGCCGTAGGCGAGGCCGACGAGGGCCATGTCCCAGATCACCTCGCTCCAGCGGCCGGCGCCGGCGATCGGCATCAGGTCCAGCACGACCGTGTAGCCGACGGCGATGACGACGGCGTGCGGTGCGACGATACGAAACGCTTCGACGAGGGCGCGGCCCAGGCGGCGCTGCGGCGACGGGCGGTAGGTCAGGTGTTCCGGATACCCGCTGGTCTGTTCGCGGGCCGGCAGGTGGAGGGGCGGCGAGCCCAGCCAGGTGTCGCCGCCCGTCATGCGCTCGTTGGCCGGCGCATGCGTGTGCACGCCCACGAGCACGCCTTCGGGCAGGATCGTGCCGTCCGGGATATAGCTGCCGTTGCCGACGAAGCTGCGGTTGGACACCACCGTCGGTTCCATCGTCATCCAGCCGCCGTCGATCTGCTCGTCGCCCAGCATGACGGCGTCGGCGATGAACGTCTCGTCGCCGAGGGTGAGCATGTCGGGGACGACGCCCAGCGCCGTCGAGATCTCGGCGTCGCGCCCGACCTTCGCGCCCAGCAGGCGATACCAGAACGGCGCGAACACGGTCGCGTAGATGCCATGCAGGACGTTCAGGCTCGATTCCTGGATGTGGCTTACCAGCCATTTCTTGCAGTACGTGTTGCTGTGCACGGCCGAACGGCCCGGCATCATGCGGGGCAGGAAGCCCCAGCGGATGGCGGCCGAGATCAACATCGTCAGCGCGATCAGCACGGCGGACGCCGGCAGGGCCAGCACGAAATAGCGCAGCAGCTGGCCCTGGATCGAATTCTGTGCCAGCACGGGCAGGGTGCCCCGTTCGTCGAACCAGTCGATCAGCACGAAGCTGGGGAAGACGGGCATGAAGAACAGCGTGGCGACGAGCAGCATGCCGAACATGAAGAACAGGCCCTCGCCCATGAGGCGGACGCGGCTGACGGCCGGCCGCGGCGGCAGCGTGGACGGATCGAACGCGCCGGCGTCGCGCGCAGGCGAGCCGCTCCAGATGCGGCCGTCGGGCACGCTTGCCCCGTCCTGCAGCGCGGACTGGCCTTCCAGGTGGCCGCGCCGGCCCACGCGGGTATTGCCTTCCAGGATCGCATACGACGACACGCAGGCGTCGTCGTCGAGTGCGATCCGGCCGAGGATCAGGCGGCCCCGTTCGACGCGCGCATTTTCGAAATTGGCGGCATTGCCGATGCTGACGTTGTCGCCGATGTCGAGCAGGTCGGGCGCGCGGATCGTCAGCGAGCCGATCACGACGTCCCGTCCCACCTTCGCGCCCAGCAGGCGCAGGTACCAGCCGTACAGCGACGAGCCGGCCAGCAGATAGGTCGGGGCGGACTCGACGAGGCGGTCGGCCAGCCACCAGCGGAAATACGTGCGGCCCCACAACGGGTACACGCCCGGCTCGAGGCGCCCCGCGACGAGCCACTTGCCGCCGATCGCGAACACGAATTCCAGCAAGGTCGCGAGCAGGAACACGACGATCGACAGCGCGATGGCGCGCGGCACCGAGTCGCCCGGGTCGCCCGTGAAGAAGTGGTAGGTGAAGAACGGCGCCAGCCACTGCGCCATGCGCAGCGTGATCAGGACGGGGACGGTGGCCAGCTGGGCCACGCCGCACAGCCAGCGGCGGGTGCTGTCGGGCGGCGTCCAGTCGGGTTCGACGGCGGCCGTGCCGGCGGCCTGGTCGAGGCTGGACGCGATCGCGCCGATCTGCCGCTGCGAATAAATGTCGCGCACGGTCACGTGGGCGAAACGGGGATCGGTGCGCAGCGCGGTGGCGAGGCGGGCGGCGAAGAACGAGTGGCCGCCGAGGTCGCTGAAGAAATCCAGCTCGCGCCGGATCGGCTGGCCCGGGAACAGCGTGGCCAGCGCCGCGAACAGCGCTTCCTCGCCCGGCGTCTCGGCCACGTCGGAGTCGGCCGGATCGCTGGGCAGCGGGGCCGACAAGGCCATCGCCTTCAACGCCTTGCGGTCGATCTTGCCGGACGTCAGGCGCGGCATCACGGACAAGCGCTCGAAGCGGCTCGGCACCATGTACGGCGGCAGCGTGCCGGACAGGGCGCGGCGCAACGTGGCCGGCGCCAACTGTTCGTCCGTCGCGCCCGCGGCCGGCACGACGTAGGCGACGAGGCGGTCGATGCCGTCATCCTTGCGCAACAGCACGGCCGTCGTGCCGACGCCTTCCTGCTGGGCGAGCTGGGCTTCGATCTCGCCCAGTTCCACGCGAAAGCCGCGGATCTTGACCTGGTCGTCCGTGCGGCCCAGGCACACGACCTGGCCATCCGGCTCGATGCGCGCGAGGTCGCCCGTGCGGTACAGGCGCGGATCGTCAGGGCCGGAACGCCAGGGATTCGCGAGAAATTTCTCTGCCGTGAGGTCGGGACGGCCGAGGTAGCCGGCCGACAGCCCCGGCCCGATGATGCACAGCTCGCCCGTGTCGCCGCGGGGCAGGATCTGCAATCCTTGCGCCGTGTCGGTCGAGATGACGAGCAAGCCGTAGTTCGGCAACGGGGTGCCGATCGTGATCAGGCGGCCCGGCTCCAGGCGCGCGAGGCTGGCCGACACGGTCGCTTCCGTGGGGCCATAGGTGTTGAACATCTGGCGGCCCGGCTTGGAGAACCGCTCGACCACGGTCTCCGGGCACATTTCCCCGCCGAGGTTGATGATGCGCAGGCTGGGGACGTCGTCGGCGAACAGGGCCAGCAAGGTCGGCACGGCGTGCAGCACGGTGACGCCGTGTTCCGCCAGCAGCCGGGGCAGGGCTTCCGGATCGCCGGCCGTCTCCTTGGGGCCGATCCACAGGGTGGCGCCGACGAGGTAGGAAATCCAGATTTCCTCGAACGACATGTCGAACGCGACCGAAAACCCCTGGTAGACGCGGTCGGACGCCGTCACGCCCAGCACTTCGTTCTCGCTGCGCAGGAAATGGCAGATGCTGCGCTGGTCGATGAGGATGCCTTTCGGCTTGCCCGTCGAGCCCGACGTGTAGATGACGTAGGCCGGCGCGTCGCCGGAGACGGCGCCGCGGCGGCGCACTTGATAACCGTCGGGCGCGGGCGCGAGCAGGGCCTCGGCCGTGTGGATGGGTTGGCCGACGGGGCCGAGGCGGTCGCGCATGCGTTCGCTGCTGACGAGGGCGGGCGAACCGGCGTCTTCCATGCACACGAGCAGGCGGTCGACGGGCGTGTCCTCGTCGATGGGCAACCAGGCGGCGCCGGCCTTGGCGATGGCGGCCTGCATGACGAGCAGGTCGATGCCGCGCGGCATCCACAACCCGACGATGTTGCCCGGCTGGATGCCGGCGTCGATCAGGCGCGACGCGGCCAGGCTGGCCTGTTCGTCGAGTTCGCGGTAGGTGAGGCGGCGGTCGCCCGCCATGAGGGCAAGCTGGTCCGGCGCGCGGCGCGCGCTGGCCTCCAGCAGGTCGGCCAGGATTTCGTCGCGCAACAATTCCGGTTGGTGCGGACCATAGAGGACATCGGAATGCCGTGTCAGAGAAGAGATATCGTTCATCAACGGCGACAGTTGGGGTTGGTCGTGTGATTTTTCAAGGCAAAAATGGCAATATTGACGGCCACATGCGCGTAGGCCTCTCATTGTAACGGCCGGGCGGGGTGTCGGTTTTTTTCATCGGTGTGTCCTGGTTTCGGGCGTTTTTGATGTGCATCAAAGAGCGCATCCGCCGCAATTTCATAAAATTGCCTTAAATCAACTATTCCTCCGGAAATCTAGGAGCCACGCGTGCGCACCAACCTGCCCGTCACGGGCATCGAATACCCGTTGCAGGACGGCCAATCCATCGTCTCGAAGACGGATACGAAAGGCCGCATCGTCTACATCAACCCGACCTTCATCGAGGTCAGCGGCTTTGCCGAGGAAGAACTGATCGGCAAGGCCCACAACATCGTCCGCCATCCGGACATGCCGCCGGAGGCGTTCTCCGACCTGTGGGAAACGCTCAAGACGGGCGAGCCGTGGACGGGCATCGTGAAAAACCGCCGCAAGAACGGCGATTTCTACTGGGTGGTCGCGAACGTCGTCCCCATCAAGGAAGCCGGCAAGACGGTCGGCTACATGTCCGTCCGCACCCGCCCGACGCGCGAGCAGGTCGAGCAGGCCGAGGCCATCTACCAGCGCATGCGCGCGGGCCGGGCCCACGGCCTGGCCATCCGCCGCGGCGCCGTCGTCCGCACGGCGTGGTGGGCGCGCCTGCTGGACCTGCGCACCTTGCCGCTGGGCCGGCGCCTGGGACTCATGATGAGCGCGCAGGCCATCCTGATGCTGGCGCTGGCCGCCGTCACGCACGCCTGGGGCTGGCGCATCCTGGCGCTGGCCGGCGCGGCGCTGACGCTCCTCGCCTGGGCCGAATTGCAGCGCGCCATCGTCGCGCCCATGCAAAAGGCGCTGGACGCCGTCTACGCGCTGGCCGGCGGCGACCTGTCGCGCATGCCGGAACGGGGGCGCGACGACGAGATGGGGCGCCTGATGCTGGCGCTGCGCCAGTTGAACGTCAACCTGACGGCGATCGTGGGCGACGTGCGCGCCAGCGTCGTGTCGATCGAGGCCGCCACGCGCGACATCGCCGAAGGCAACCACGACCTGGCGCGCCGCACGGAAGCGCAAGCGGCCAGCCTGGAGCAGACGGCCGCGAGCCTCGCCCACATCGCCCAGGCCGCCGGCCAGAACACGGACGGCGCGGTGCGCGCCGACAGCCTCGTGGGCATGGCGTCGAAGGTCGCCGGACGCGGCGGCGACGCCGTGCAGCAGGTCGGCAGCACGATGGGCCAGATCAGCGGGTCGGCCACGCGCATCGTCGACATCATCGGCCTGATCGACGGCATCGCGTTCCAGACCAATATCCTCGCGCTCAATGCCGCGGTGGAGGCGGCGCGCGCGGGCGAGCAGGGCCGCGGCTTTGCCGTCGTGGCGGGCGAGGTGCGCAGCCTGGCCCAGCGTTCGGCCGGGGCGGCGAAGGAGATCAAGGCGCTCATCGAGGATTCCGTGCACAAGGTCGGGCAGGGCAATGCGCTGGTCGACGCGGCCGGCCAGACGATGCGCGAAGTCGTGGCCTCCGTGCACGACGCCGCCACCATCATGAGCGGCATCACGCAGGCGTCGCGGACGCAGAACGAAGGCATCGCGGAAGTGAACGCGACGTTGGCGCAACTCGACGGGATCACGCGCGAGAACGCGAGCCTCGTCGAGGAGTCGGCGGCCGCGTCGACGAGCGTGGCGGAGCAGGCGGAGCAGCTGGGACTGGCACTGTCCGTCTTCAAGCTCAAGCGCTGAGGCGGGCCCGGGCTACCAAACCCTGGCTCGGAGATTTTTGATGCAAGTCAAGGATTTGGCGAGACCGCCTCAATAAACTCGACCTATGTTTCCCGCCGTAGGCAAGGAGTTCCCCAAGATGTTCGACGCAGTCCCCGCCACCCCCGCCGCGCCGGCCGACCTCGCGGTCCAGGGCGCCGTCGAATTCGACGCCGACCTGATCGCGCGGCTGAGCCGCAACGGGCCCCGTTACACATCCTATCCGACGGCGGACCGCTTCAGCGAATCGTTCGGCTACCGCGACTTCCTGCACGCCGTGGCCGACCTGCGCACGCGCGGCGGCGCGAAGCCGCTGTCGCTGTACCTGCACATCCCGTTCTGCGACACCGTCTGCTACTACTGCGCCTGCAACAAGATCGTCACGAAGAACCGCGACAAGGCCGTCACCTACCTCGGCTACCTGAAGCGCGAGGCGGAGATGCAGGGCCGGCTGTTCGCCGGCATGAACGAAGTCGAGCAACTGCATCTCGGCGGCGGCACGCCCACTTATCTGTCGGATGCGCAGATGGAGGACCTGATGGCGCACCTGCGCCGCTGCTTCCGGTTCGCGCCGGACGCCGTCGGCGAGTATTCGATCGAGATCGATCCCCGCACCGTGTCGGCCGAGCGCGTGCACAGCCTGCGGCGCCAGGGATTCAACCGCATCAGCCTCGGCGTGCAGGACTTCGATCCGGACGTGCAGTGCGCCGTCAACCGCGTCCAGCCCGAGGCCCAGACCCGCGCCGTCATCGCCGCCGCGCGCGCCGCCGGGTTCCGCTCGGTCAGCATCGACCTGATCTACGGGCTGCCGAAGCAGACGCCGGACACGATGCGCGCGACGCTCGACAAGGTGATCGCGGCCGCGCCCGACCGCATCGCCGTGTACCACTACGCCCACATGCCGCGCCTGTTCAAGCCGCAGCGCCGCATCGACGAGGCCGACATGCCGGACAGCGACACGAAGCTGCGCATGCTCCAGCTGTGCATCGAGCGCCTGACGGCCGCGGGCTATGTCTACATCGGCATGGACCATTTCGCGCGGCCGGACGACGACCTCGCCGTCGCGCAGGGCCAGGGCCGCCTGCACCGCAACTTCCAGGGCTATTCGACGCATGCGGACACGGACCTCGTGGCCTGCGGCGTGTCCGCCATCAGCGCCGTCGGCGCCACGTACAGCCAGAACGTCAAGACGCTGGACGCCTATTACGATGCGCTCGACCGCAACGAGCTGCCGGTGGCGCGCGGCGCGCGGCTGTCGATGGACGACGTGCTCCGCCGCAGCGTGATCCAGAAGCTGATGTGCCAGTTCGAGCTGTCCGTCGATGCCATCGAGCAGGCGTTCCCGATCGTCTTCCACGCGTATTTCGCCCGCGAGATGGAGCAACTCGAGGCGCTGGAACGCGACGGCCTCGTGGAGCTCGGACCGGACTGGATCACCGTCACGACGAAGGGGCGCCTGTTGATCCGCAACGTGTGCATGGTGTTCGACCGCTACCTGGCCGAGCGCGGGCCGGCGAGCCATTCGAGGACGGTGTGACGGCATGATCGCCGCCCTGTTTCCCGTGTTCGTCGTCGGCCTGCTGGGCAGCGTCCATTGCGCGGGCATGTGCGGGGGGATCGTCGGCGCGTTGTCGGTGGCCCCGACGGTCGGACGTCCCGTGCCCATCCCGGTGGTCGCCGCGCGGCCGCAAGTCGGGAGCGTCCTCGCCTACAATGCGGGGCGGATCGGCAGCTACATGGTGGCCGGCGCGCTGGCCGGCGGCCTCGCGCAGGGCGCGCATGCGCTCGCGCGACTGCCGGCGCTGCAGGCCGGCGCGTACTGGCTCGCGAACCTGATGCTGGCCGCGCTGGGCCTGTACCTGATGGATGCCTGGCGCGGCCTCGCCTACCTCGAGCAGGGCGGCCGGGTCGTGTGGCAGGGTGTGCGTCCGCTGCTGCGCAAGGTCGGGCCGCTGGACCGCCCCAGCCGCATGTTCGTGGCGGGCGGCGTGTGGGGCTGGCTGCCGTGCGGGATGGTCTACAGCGTGCTCGTCACCGCGATGCTGAGCGGTTCGGCCGGCGGCGGCGCGCTCGTGATGCTGGCCTTCGGGCTCGGCACGCTGCCGATGCTGCTCGGCCTGGGCCTGCTGGGCGCGCGCCTGCGCGGCTGGCTCGCGAGCCCGCGGGTGCGGTTCGCGTGCGGCCTCGTCGTGCTGGGCTTCGGCGTGCTGGGCCTCGCCCGTGCCGCCGGCGGCCTGCCGCACGGCTGGGTGCAGGACCTGTGCCTGACGCCGGGGGCGCGATGAGCACCGCCTGCATCGACGCCGACGCCTGTTACCACTGCGGCCAGAGCGTGCCGGCCGCCAGCCCGTGGACGGCCGACGTCGACGGCGCCACGCGCGCCATGTGCTGTCCCGGCTGCGCGGCCGCGGCCCAGGCCATCGCCGACGCCGGCCTCGCCGACTACTACGGCAGCCGCACCGCGTTCGCGCCCCGCGCCGACGCCGGCGCCGACGCGGCCGACCTGCGCGCCTACGACGAGGCGGAGTGCGGCGGCGACGCCGTCTTCACGATCGAAGGCATCCGCTGCGCCGCGTGCGTGTGGCTGATCGAGCGGCGCATGGCGGCGCTGCCGGGCGTGGCGGAAGCGCTGCTGAACGTGGCGACGGAACGGCTGCACGTCCGCTGGGACCCGGACGCCTGCCGCACGAGCGACATCCTCGGCGCGCTGCGCGCCATCGGCTACACCGCGTATCCGCTCGATGCGCAGCGCCAGGCCGCGCACCTCGACCGCGAGCGCAAGACGCTGTTCCGCCGCCTGTTCGTGGCGGGCCTGGCCATGATGCAGGTGATGATGTACGCGTTCCCCGTCTACCTCGCGACGGACGGCACGATGGATGCCGACATGCGCGCGCTGATGCACTGGGCCGCGCTGCTGCTGACCGCGCCGGCCGTCGGCTATTCCGGTTGGCCGTTCCTGCGCGGCGCCTGGCTCGACCTGCGCCGCGGCGTCGCGGGCATGGACGTGCCGGTGGCGCTGGGCATCCTCGCGGCGTTCGGCGCCAGCGTCGCCGCCGTACTGCGCGGGCGCGGCGAGGTGTATTTCGATTCGATCACGATGTTCGTGTTCCTGCTGCTGGGCAGCCGCTACCTGGAACTGGACGCGCGCCGGCGCGCCGCGCGCGCGCTCGAGGGCCTGCAGCGCGCAGCCCCGGCCACGGCGCAACGCATGCCCGGCTGGCCGGACGCGCGCGCGACCGAGACCGTCGCCGCCGGACGCCTGGCGCCGGGCGACCTCGTGCTCGTGGCGCCCGGCCAGGCCGTGCCGGCCGACGGCATCATCGTCGAGGGCGAGACGGCCGTCGACCTCGCGCTGCTGACCGGCGAAAGCCGCGCGCGCGGCATGGGGCCGGGCGCGCAACTGCCCGGCGGCGCCGTCAACGTCGCGCAGGCGATCGTCGTGCGCGTGACGAGCAGCGCGCGCGACAGCACGCTGGCGCTGCTGGTGCGCCTCGTCGAGCGCGCGGGCCAGAACAAGCCGGCGCTGGCGCTGTGGGCCGATCGCGTCGGCGCCTGGTTCGTGCTCGCGCTGCTGGCGCTGACGGTCGTCGTGTTCTCCGCGTGGCAGTTCATCGATCCGGCGCGCGCGTGGCCGGCGGCGATCGCGGTGCTGGTCGTGTCGTGTCCGTGCGCGCTGTCGCTGGCGACGCCGACCGCGCTGGCCGCCGCCACCGACCGCCTGCTGCGCCGCGGCGCGCTGGCCGTCAAGCCGCACGTGCTGGAAACGCTGGCGCGCGCGACGCACGTCGTGTTCGACAAGACGGGCACGCTGACCTACGGCCACCCCGTGCTGGCGCAGACGACGACGGTGAACGGCACCGGCCGCCGCCTGGCGCTGCAGCTGGCGGCCGCGCTGGAAGCGGGCAGCGCGCACCCGCTCGCCCAGGCCATCCGCGACGCGGCCGGGCCGGTCGCGCTGGCCGCCGGTATGGCGCACCAGGTCGTGGGGCAGGGCGTCGACGGCGAGATCGGCGGACGCCGCTACCGCCTCGGCAACGCCGCGTTCGTGGCCGGCATCGTGGGCTGCGACGCGCCGTGCGGTCCCCCGGAGGGCGGCACGGCCGTGTGGCTGGGCAGTACCTCCGGCTGGATGGCGCGCTTCGACCTCGTCGACGAGCTGCGGCCGGAGGCGCGCGACGTCGTGGCCGGCCTGCGCGCGGCCGGCAAGACCGTGGTACTGCTGTCCGGCGACGACGACGGCGCCACGCAGGACGCCGCCCGGCGGCTCGGCATCGCGCATGCGCTGGGCCAGCAGCTCCCGGAGGACAAGCTGAACGTCGTGCGCGGCCTGCAGGCCGAAGGCGCGGTCGTGGCGATGGTCGGCGACGGTGTCAACGACGCGGCCGTGCTGTCCGGCGCCGACGTGTCGTTCGCGATGGGACAGGGCGCCCAGCTGGCGCAGCTGCACGCCGATTGCGTGCTGCTGGGCGAGGGCTTGCGCCCGCTGGCCGCCGCGCTGGACACGGCGGGGGCCACGTTGCGCGTGATCCGCCAGAACCTGGGCTGGGCGCTGGTCTACAACGCGGCGGCGATTCCCGCGGCCGCATGCGGGTTGCTGAATCCGTGGCTGTCGGGGGCGGGGATGGCGGCGAGTTCGGCGCTCGTGGTGCTCAACGCGCTGCGCCTGAGGAGGGTGTGAAGATGGAAGCCTTGTACCTGCTGGTGCCGATCTCCGTGATGCTCGTCGCGTTCGCGGTGTGGATCTTCTTCGGGGCGGCGGACAGCGGGCAGTTCGACGATCTCGAAGGGCCCGCGCTGCGCATCCTCAGCGACGACGACGATTGATCACATGCTCGGGCCGCGGCCGGTGCGCCGTTCGTGCTCGATGCGCTCCTGGCAGGCGATGCACGTGCGTACGGTCGGCGTGGCCAGCAGGCGCGCTTCCGGAATCTCGCGCCCGCACGATTCGCAGACGCCGATCGCGCCGGACCCCAGGCGGCCGAGGGCGGCGTCGATCTCGTGCAGCAGGTTCGTTTCGTGCTCGGCCAGGTGTTCCTCGTTATGGCTGAGCATCTCGCCGGCCGGCGCGTCGTCGTTCTGGCCCATGTGCGCGTTGGGCGCGATGGCCGGGCGGTCGTCGGTGTCGCCGTCGGTGCGCGCGCGCACGGCGGCCAGCACTTCCGCGCGGCTCTTGCTCAGGCGCTTGCCGAGTTCCTCGTGGAGTTGGGGTGAGATTGGCGGCATGGTCGTGGTCCTTTTCCTTGTCTCGTCGTCGGTCAGTGTGGCGGGCCAATCGCGCGTCATGTTTGACGCAGGTCATATCGCTCTTTCAATCGCCAGTCTGCTTTCAGCAACACGGAGGAAGCGGCACGCTTCTTCTTTGACCCAATCTGGACTTTTTGATTCACATCAAGGATTTTGAACCCCCAGAAAACCTACTCTGACGGTGTCATCTTTCTCATCATTCAGGGAGTGCACCTTGGACAGCAGTCTAAACTATAACTACAAGATCGTGCGCCAGTTTGCCATCGCCACCGTGTTCTGGGGTGTCGTCGGCATGCTGGTGGGCGTGTGGATTGCCGCTCAGCTCGCCTGGCCGGCATTGAACTTCGACATCCCGTGGCTGACCTACGGCCGCCTGCGGCCGCTGCACACGAACGCCGTCATCTTCGCGTTCGGCATCTGCGGCCTGTTCGCCACGTCGTACTATGTCGTGCAGCGCACGTGCCAGGTCCGGCTGTTTTCCGACAAGCTGGCGGCGTTCACGTTCTGGGGCTGGCAGGCCGTGCTCGTCAGCGCGGTCATCACCTTGCCGATGGGTCTCACGCGCGGCAAGGAATACGCCGAGCTGGAGTGGCCCATCTCGATCCTGATCGCCATCGTGTGGGTCACGTACGCCGTGGTGTTCTTCGGCACCATCGTCAAGCGCCGCGTCCAGCACATCTATGTCGCGAACTGGTTCTTCGGCGGGTACATCCTCGCCGTGGCCATCCTGCACATCGTCAACGGCATGTCGATGCCGGTCTCGCTGTTCAAGTCGTACTCGATGTACGCCGGGGTGCAGGACGCGATGATCCAGTGGTGGTACGGCCACAACGCCGTCGGCTTCATCCTGACCGCGGGCTATCTCGGCATGGTGTACTACTTCATCCCCAAGCAGGCCGAACGCCCCGTGTATTCGTACCGGCTGTCGATCGTGCACTTCTGGGCGCTGATCTTCACGTACATGTGGGCCGGCCCGCACCACCTGCACTACACGGCGCTGCCCGACTGGACGCAGTCGATCGGCATGGTGTTCTCGCTGATCCTGCTGGCGCCGTCGTGGGGCGGCATGATCAACGGCATCATGACCCTGTCCGGCGCCTGGCACAAGCTGCGCTCGGACCCGCTGCTGAAATTCATGATCGTGTCGCTGTCGTTCTACGGCATGGCCACGTTCGAGGGCCCGATGATGTCCATCAAGACCATCAACTCGCTGTCGCACTACACGGACTGGGGCATCGCCCACGTGCACGGCGGCGCCCTGGGCTGGGTCGGCTTCATCACGATGGGCTCCCTGTACTACCTGATCCCGCGCCTCGCGGGCAAGAAGCAGATGGCCAGCATGGCGCTCGTCGAGACGCACTTCTGGCTCGGCACCATCGGCATCGTGCTGTACATCGCCTCGATGTGGATCGCCGGCGTGATGCAGGGCCTGATGTGGCGCGCCGTGAACCCGGACGGCACCCTGACGTACACCTTCGTCGAAGGCGTCAAGGCGACCTATCCGTACTACGTGATCCGCTTCACCGGCGGCCTGATGTACCTGTCCGGCATGTGCCTGATGGCGTACAACACGTGGCTGACGATGCGCGGGACCAAGTCGGTGGACGCGCGCATCCCGGCGCTGCCGTCGCATCACACCCGGCCGCAAACGGCCGCCGTCCCGGACCATGCTTGAGCAGGAGAGCACAATGAAATTCACCCATGAGTGGATCGAGAAGAATCCCTGGCTGTTGATCGGCCTCATCCTCGTCGTCGTGTCGTTCGGCGGCCTCGTCGAGATCGTGCCGCTGTTCTTCCAGCATTCGACCACGGAGCCCGTCGCCGGCCTCAAGCCGTATTCGCCGCTGCGCCTGGCCGGCCGCGACATCTACATCCGCGAAGGCTGCTACAACTGCCACTCGCAGATGATCCGCCCGTTCCGCGCGGAGACCGAGCGCTACGGCCACTATTCCGTCGCCGGTGAATTCGTCTACGACCACCCGTTCCAGTGGGGCTCCAAGCGCACCGGCCCGGACCTGGCGCGCGTGGGCGGCCGCTACTCGGACGAGTGGCACCGCACCCACCTGGACAACCCGCGCGACGTCGTGCCGGAATCGAACATGCCGGGCTATCCGTGGCTCGCCAGGAACAAGCTGGATCCCCAGTCCATCGTGCCGAAGATGCGCGCGATGCAGCGCCTGAACGTGCCGTACACCGAGCAAGAGATCTTGGACGCCCCCGCCGAACTGCTTGAGAAGACCGAGCAGGATGCGTTGATCGCCTACCTGCAGGGACTGGGCACGCAAATCAAATCGAGGAACTAGACATGGCCATCGACCACCTTTTCGAAGATGCGGGCCGCATCATGACGATCGTGAGCTTCGCCACCTTCCTGGGCATCTTCGCGTGGACCTATGTGCTGCGCAAGGAGCAGGACTTTGCCGCGACGGCGGCCATCCCGTTCGCGGACGACGACGTGGAGGACGATTATGTCTGACTTCACGAACGGCTTCTGGAACTGGTACATCTGCCTGATCACGGTGCTGGGCATCGCGGGCTGCGCGATCCTGCTGTGGACGCAGTCGCGCCACAAGGTGCGCCTCGACGAGGACGGCCAGCAGGAGAAGACGACGGGCCACGTGTGGGACGAGGACCTGACCGAATTGAACACGCCGATGCCGCGCTGGTGGATGGTGATGTTCTACCTGACCATCGTGTTCGGCGTGGGTTATCTCGTGCTGTATCCGGGCCTGGGCAGCTACGCGGGCCGGCTCGGCTGGGCCTCGACGACCCAGTACAAGCGCGAACTGGCGAAGGCCGACGCCGACTACGGTCCGCTGTTCGCGCAATACCTGAAGCGCGACATCAAGGACGTCGCGCGCGACCCGCAGGCCCACGCCATCGGCGAGCGGCTGTTCCTCACGTACTGCGCGCAATGCCACGGCTCGGACGCCCGCGGCAACAAGGGCTATCCGAACCTCACGGACAACGACTGGCTGTACGGCGGCGACCCGTCCGTCATCAAGGAGACGATCATGAAGGGCCGCCACGGCCAGATGCCGCCGATGGGCGCGGCGCTCGGGTCGGACACGGACGTCGAGAACGTCGCCCACTACGTGCTGAGCCTGTCGGGCGCGCCGGCCGATCCGATCAAGGTCGCCTTCGGCAAGCCGAAGTTCGCGGCCTGCGCCGCCTGCCACGGCGCCGACGCGCACGGCAACCAGATGATCGGTTCGGCGAACCTGACGGACAAGATCTGGCTGTACGGCGGCAGCCCCGAGACGGTGATGGAGACCATCCGCAAGGGCCGCAGCAGCACCATGCCCGCCTGGGGCGAATTCCTCGGCGAAGCCAAGGTGCACGTGCTGGCCGCCTACGTCTGGTCGCTGTCCAACACGCCCGGCGCGCAGCACGAGGTGGCCGAGCGATGAACGCGCGCGCGCCGAAGGAGGCGGTCATCAAGATGTACGCCGCGCGCCCGGACATCCATCCGCGCGAGGTGAAAGGCCCGTTCGCGACGTTGCGAGTGGCATGCGTATGGCTCACGCAGGCGCTGTTCTACGGCCTGCCGTGGCTGTCCATGCGGGGCCGCCAGGCCGTCCTGTTCGACCTCGGCACGCGTAAATTCCACCTGTTCGGCCTCGTGCTGTGGCCGCAGGACTTCATCTATCTGGCGGCCCTGCTGATCATCTGCGCCTACGGCCTGTTCCTCGTGACGGCCGTGGCGGGGCGCGTGTGGTGCGGCTACGCCTGCCCGCAGACGGTCTACACCGAGATCTTCCTGTGGATCGAGCGCCGCATCGAGGGCGACCGCAGCGCGCGCATCCGCCTCGACCGCCAGCCGTGGACGGCCGAAAAACTCGGCAAGCGCGGCGCCAAGCATTTCGCGTGGGGCGCGGTCGCGTTGTGGACGGGCTTCACGTTCGTCGGCTATTTCACCCCGATCCGGGCGCTGGGCGGGGCCGTGGCGAACCTGGGCCTCGGCCCGTGGGAAGCGTTCTGGATCCTGTTCTACGGCTTCGCCACCTACGGCAACGCGGGCTGGATGCGCGAGCAGGTGTGCAAGTACATGTGCCCGTACGCCCGCTTCCAGAGCGCGATGTTCGACCACGACACGCTGATCGTCAGTTACGACGTCGCCCGCGGCGAACCGCGCGGCGCGGCGCGCAATTCCGCCAATGGCGACTGCATCGACTGCTCGCTGTGCGTGCAGGTGTGCCCGACCGGCATCGACATCCGCAACGGCCTGCAGTACGAATGCATCGGCTGCGCCGCCTGCGTCGACGCGTGCACGGGCGTGATGGACAAGGTGGGCAAGCCGCGCGGCCTGATCCGCTATTCGACCGAGAACGCGCTGGCCGGCGGCTGGAACGCGCAGCAGATCCGCGCCCGCCTGCTGCGCCCGCGCACGATCGGCTACGGCATCGTGTTCCTGCTGATCTCGACCGGCCTGGGCACGGCGCTGGCGTTGCGCACGCCCCTGAAGCTGGACGTGATCCGCGACCGCGGCTCGATGGGCCGCGAAGTGGAGGATGGCCGCATCGAGAACGTGTACCGGCTGCAGCTGATGAACACGGACGAGCGTGCCCACAAGTTCCGCATCGCCGTGGACGGCATCCGCTCGGCCGAGATCGCAGACGACGACGACGTCGAACTGGACGGCGCCTCCGCGCGCGCCGTCCCGGTGCGCGTGCGCGTGGACCACGGGGCCGCGCACACGGGGTCCAACACGCTCGCGTTCACCGTCACGGCGGAGGACGACCCCGCGCTGCACGTGACCGAGAAGGCCGTCTTCATCGTGCCGCGCTGAACCACCACAAGGAGAAACCATGCACGCGACTTCATCGACCCCCGGGGGGGAACCCTGGTACACCCACCGCTGGCCGTGGTTCCTGATGCTCGGCCCCGTCACCGTAATCGTGGGCGGCGTATTCGTCACCTCGCTTGCGCTGCGCCACCCGGACGCGCTCGTCGTCGACGACTACTACAAGCAGGGACAGGCCATCAACCAGGACCTGCGCCGCGAGCGCGCGGCCGCCGCGCTGGGACTGTCGCTCCAGGCGCGGTACGACGCGCGCGCCGGCACGTTGGCCGGGCGCATCGTCGGCAAGACGGAGCCGTTCACGATCTACCTCGCGCACCCGACGCTGCCGCAGCGCGACCTGCGGGTGTTCGTGCGGCCGGCCGCAGACGGGTCGTTCACCGTGGCGCTGCCGGGGCTGGAACGCACGCACTGGCAGGTCGTCGTCGAGGGCGCGTTGCGCGACTGGCGGCTGGCGAAGGGATGGGACGGCGTGCGCGAACTGGACATCGCGGCCGACAAGCCTTGAGCGGCATTACAGCGTCTGGCCGAGGCGCTTTTCCAGCTGGACGCGGTAGGTGCGGCTGACCTTCGTGCGGCCGCCGTGCTTCAGCACCACGTCGAACTCGCCGTGCGAGATCGGTTCCAGGCGCACGATGCTCTCGATGTTGACGATGGCCGAGCGGTGGATGCGCACGAAGTGGGCGGGATCCAGTTTTTCGGCCAGCACGTGGATCGCCGCACGGTACAGCAGCGCTTTGCCGCCGATGTACAGGTTGACGTACACGCCGACGGCTTCGATCCAGTCGATATCCAGGGTCTTGACGAACTGCGTGGCGCCCGCGGATTTCACGACCAGCCGGTCCCAGCGCGCCGGGGCGGGGCCGGCCGCAGCCCGGCGTTCTTCCAGCCGCGCGAGGACGCGCCGCATGGCCGCCTCGAAGCGCTCGTCGCCGAATGGTTTCAGCAGGTAGTCGAGGGCGTTCGCCTCGAAGGCGCGGATCGCGTACTGGTCGTGGGCGGTGACGAAGACGGTGACGGGCATGCGGTCGGCGCCGACGGCGGCCACGACGTCCAGGCCGGACGGCCCGGGCATCTGCATGTCCAGGAACACGGCGTCGGGACGATGTTCGGCGATCATCGTCACGGCCGACGCGCCGTCCGCCGCTTCGAGGACGGCGGCGACGCCGTCCACCTTGCCCAGCAAGTCGACTAGGCGGCGCCGCGCCATCGCTTCGTCGTCGACGACGAGGACTTTCAACGGCGTGGCGGTCGGCATGGGCATCTCCTTGTCATCAAGTCAGGGGAAGGACGATCTTCGCCTCGGTGCCGCCGCCGGCGTGGGGCGCCACGGCGAACGTGCTGGCGCCGGACGGATACATGGCCGCCAGGCGCTCGCGCGTCACTTTGACCCCGAGGCCTTGCGCGGCATCCATCTTCCAGCCCGGCGGCAGGCCGACGCCGTCGTCGACCACGCGGATTTCGACCTGGTCGCCCACGCGCCGCGCCGACACGGTCACGCTGCCGCCGGACGCGCGCACCGAAATGCCGTGCCGGATGGCGTTTTCCACGAGCGGCTGCAACAGCAGCGACGGGACGCGCGCGTGCGCCACGTCCGGCATGACGGACACCGTGACCGCCAGGCGTTCCGCGAAGCGCATCCGGTGCAGCTCGACATAATGGTCGAGGAACTCGAGTTCGTCGGCGAGGCTCACTTCGCGCCGGTTCCGCGTGTCGAGCGTGAAGCGCAGCAGGTCGCCCAGGTGCTCGATCATCCTGCGTGCGACCCTGGGCTCGTGCTCGACGCAGGCGGAGATGCCGTTCAGCGCGTTGAACAGGAAATGGGGATCGAGCTGGGTGCGCAGCGTGTTCAGCTGGGCTTCGACGAAACCGCGTTTCAGCCGCTCGATCTGCAATTCGTCGACGAGCGCGCGCCGGTAATAGGTCAGGCCGGTCAGCGCGCCGATGATGACGCAGTAGACGAGCATGGCCCAATAAAACCAGTCGAGCAGGCCCAGCGGCTCGGCCCAGGGATTCCACGCCAGCAGCCCGAGCCGCGATTCCACGGCGGCCGCCGTCGCGACGTACAGCGCCGTCAACGCCAGTCCGCACACGGCATGGGCCGCCAGCAGGGGCAGGGGACGCCTGAACGCGGCGGCCAGGCGCCCGTGCAGGATCCTGATCAAAGGCGTCAGCAGGCCCCACAGCCAGCAATTGATGGTGACGGACAGCAGGGCGTCGACGCCGCCGCCGCGCAGGATGTACGGCAGCGCGAACACGCCGCCCGCGGCCGTCCAGGCCAGGATCGCGACGAGGGTGCGTGGGTTGCGCGGTTTCACGGGGCTATCGTTCATCGGTGAGCGGCTTGCGCCCGTTCGATGGGCGCGGCATCCGTCCTGTAACAGTGGAGTCCGGACTGTGACAAAGCCATTGTCAATATTGATTGCTGTCGGGCATTCTACCGTACTCGTCCGGCACGACAAGACCACCATGGAGACCCGCTCGATGCACCCTGCAAAATCCCATTACGAGGCCCTCGACGGCCTGCGCGGCACGGCCGCGCTCTGCGTCCTCATGTTTCACTTCTGGGAAATGGTCGTGCCCGACATCGACCACAATCCGATGGGCCATGCCTTCCTGGCCGTCGATTTCTTTTTCGCGCTGTCGGGGTTCGTCCTCGGCCACGCCTACGACGCGCGCCTGGCGCCGCATGCGCGCGGCCGCGAGGCGCTGACCCTGGCCGGGTTCTTCAAGCGCCGCCTGATCCGGCTGCATCCGATGACATTGGCGGCGCTGGCGATCAGCGTGACGGTCTATTTGCTCGACCCGTTCGTCGGCGACACCCAGCGCATCGGCGTCAAGATCTCGCTCGCGGCATTCGCGGGAACGGTCGCCCTCAGCCTGCTGTTGCTGCCGACGCCGAACGTGCCGAACAGCTTCGGCGAAACCCATTCGCTGAACGGTCCGAGCTGGACATTGTTCCAGGAATACATCGCCAACGTCTTGTATGGCCTGTTCGGGCACCGGCTGACCCGCCGCGTGCACGTTTTCCTGTGCATCGTCAGCGCCGCCGCGCTCGTGTGGACGGCGCACCATTTCAACGATCTCGGCCACGGCTGGGGCTGGGCCGACTTCTGGGCCGCCCCGGTGCGCCTCGCCTGTCCGTTCCTGATGGGGCTCCTGGTCTACCGGACGGGGTTCCGGCTGGCGGTGCCGCAGCCCTTCGTCGTCCTGTCGCTGGTGCTGGCGGCCGCCTTCGTCATGCCGCGCATGGGCAAGGTCAACGGCCTGTTCGAGGCCGGCTGCGTCATCGTCGTGTTCCCGCTGGTCCTGGCGGCGGGCGCAAGCGTGACCCGGACCGTAGGCGCGACCGGCGCGTTGTGCCGGTTCATGGGCGAGTTGTCGTACCCCGTCTACATCATCCACTACGCGTTCGTCTACCTGTTCGCGCACTGGAACTGGAGCACGCACCCGGCGCCCGCCAGGCTGGCCCTGGTGGCGGTGGGCCTGCAGGCCGGCATCGTGACCCTGGCGTATGCGCTGCTGCGCTGGTTCGACAAGCCTGTGCGCGCCTGGCTCACGCGGAAATATGCCGATCCGGCCCGCGTTCCCGCCGCCGCCGCGCGCGCGAACGCGTGAGCCGGCCGAGCCCTCACGCCATCGGGCTGCACTCCTCCGTCCCGGCCGCCATCGCCTTCAGGCGCGCCGGTTCCAGCAGCTCGACCTCGCGCTTGTCGACGCGCACGAGGCCCAGTTTCTTGAAGCGCGACAGCAGGCGGCTGATGCTCTCGATGGTCAGCCCCAGGTAGTTGCCGATGTCTTCGCGCGACATGCGCAGCTGGAAGCGCGTGGGCGAATAGCCGCGGGCGGCGTAGCGGGCGGAGAGATTCACGAGGAAGACGGCGAAGCGCTGCTCGGCCCGCATATTCCCCAGCAGGAGCATGACGTTCTGCTCGCGCGTGATTTCGCGGCTCATGATGCGGTGGAAGTGGCGCAGCAGCGCCGGCACGTGGCCGAACAGGTCTTCGAGGTGGGCGAACGGGATCTCGCACACCTCGCTGTCTTCCAGCGCGACGGCGTCGCAGTGGTGGCGGTCGGCGCTGATCGCGTCCATGCCGAGCAGTTCGCCGGCCATCTGGAAGCCGGTGATCTGGGCTTCGCCCGACGCGTTGATCTGGTACGTCTTGAAGTGGCCGAAGCGCACGGCGTACAGGTTGCGGAACGGGTCGTCCATCTTGTACAGCGGCTCGTCGCGCTCCAGGCGGCGGCGCTTGCCGATGATCTGGTCCAGGCGGTCGATGTCCGCGTTTTCCAGGCCCATCGGCAGGCACAGCTGGTGCATGCTGCAGGCCGAGCAACTGAGCTTCAATGCGGTGACATTGATCGGCTTGTCTAACGTGGTATCAGCGGTATTCATGGCAAGGACCTCGGAGTGATGCGCAGATTATAGATGCGATCCCCCCGCCGCCCGTAGGGAAATCGCGTCTTGCTTGACGTCCGTACAAGTGAACTGTCGCGTCGGCGTCAAGCGTGCGCGCCCCCGCGTTGTCAAGGACTACACTTCCGATGAAGATTTGCTAACGGGAGGGTTATGTCGGCCGAGCAGCATTCCGCTTCATCCACTTTGCATGACAAAGATGCCGCCGAGCTGTCCGACGAAGACCAGGCCCGCGCCGACTTCTACGGCCTGTTCGCGCGCCTGCTGCTGGCCCCGCCCGACGCCGCGCTGCTCGCGGCGCTGGCCGCCGCCGAACCGATCGCGGCCGCCGGCGAATTCGCCCTGGAAGACGCGTGGCTCAAGCTCACGCAGGCCGCCACGGCCGTCGACGCCGCCGCCGCGGCCGGCGAATTCGCGGCCATGTTCGTCAGCACCGGCACGCCGCCCCTGAATCCCTACGGCTCCTTCTACCTGGCGGGCCACCTGTTCGACGCGCCCCTGGCCGACCTGCGCCACGACCTCGCGCGCCTGGGCCTCGCGCGCGCGCGGGGCGTGGGCGAGTCCGAGGACCACCTCGGCGCGCTGTGCGAAACGATGCGCGTGCTGATCCAGGGCGGCCCCGGCATGCCGGCGCGAGGGCTCGCCGTGCAGAAGTCATTCTTCGAAACGCACATCCGGCCGTGGTACGCGGCCTGCGTGGCCGACGTCGCCGCGAGCCCGGATGCGAATTTCTACCGGGTCGTGGCGGGCGTCGTCGACGCCTTCCTCTCGATCGAGGCGCAGGCCTTCGCCGTGCTCGACGCCACCGACCCGATTGCCGCATGAGGACATCATGGACAAGGACAAGCAACCCGATTCCGTCCGCCGCAGCCTGTTGAAGGCCGCGCCGCTGGGCGCGCTGGCCGTCGCCGCCGCCGCGCGCGCGCGCCAGCCCGACGCGCCCGCGGCGGCCGCGGCCGCGCCGGCAGCCACGTCGCAGGGGTATCACGAAACCGAGCATATCCGGCATTACTACCGCACTGCGGCCTATTGGTAGAGGTAGAAGGTAGAGGAGAACGGCATGACCCTGGTGAAAACGACGCGCGACCCCGGCCTGAAGCGCCGCCGCTTCCTCGTCGGCGCGGGCGTGACGGCGGGCGCGGGCGCCCTCGCGCGGCATCTGCCGCTGAACGTGATCCGGCCCGCGGCCGCGGTGGGCCCCGAGCCGTCGCTGCCGGACGCGCAGATCAAGCACACCGTGTGCAGCCACTGTTCGGTGGGCTGCTCGGTGGAGGCGGTCGTCAGCAACGGCGTGTGGGTCCGCCAGGAACCGGCGTTCGATTCGCCGATCAACATGGGGGCGCACTGCGCGAAGGGCGCCTCCGTGCGCGAGCACGGCTTCGGCGAGCACCGCCTGCGCTATCCGATGAAGCTCGTGAACGGCAAGTACGAGCGCATCTCGTGGGACCAGGCCATCAATGAGATCGGCGACCGGATGCTGAAGCTGCGCGCGCAGTCCGGGCCGGACGCGCTGATGGTCATCGGCAGCTCGAAGCACAACAACGAGCAATCGTATTTGCTGCGCAAATGGGTGTCGATGTGGGGCAGTAACAACTGCGACCACCAGGCCCGCATCTGCCACTCGACGACGGTGGCCGGCGTCGCCCAGACCTACGGCTATGGCGCGATGACGAACTCGTTCAACGACCTGCACTACAGCCGCGCCGTGCTGTTCATCGGTTCCAACCCGGCCGAGGCGCACCCGATCTCGATGCTGCACTTTCTGCACGCGAAGGAACTGGGCGCGAAGATGATCGTCGTCGACCCGCGCTTCACGCGCACGGCGCGATTCGCCCATCACTACGTGCGCATCCGTCCCGGCACGGACATCGCGTTCGTGTGGGGCATGCTGTGGCACATCTTCAACAACGGCTGGGAAGACAAGGATTTCATCGCCGCGCGCACGTTCGGCATGGACGACGTGCGCAAGGAAGTGGCCAAGTGGACCCCGGACAAGGTCAGCGACGTGACGGGCGTGCCGGAAGCGTCCGTGCGCATGGCGGCCGAGATGCTGGCGACCAACCGGCCGTCGTCCGTCGTCTGGTGCATGGGCATCACCCAGCACCACGTCGGGACGGCGAACGTGCGCGCGCTGTCCATCCTGCAGCTCGCGCTGGGGAATATCGGCGTGGCGGGCGGCGGGGCCAACATCTACCGCGGCCACGACAACGTGCAGGGCGCGACGGACGTCGGCCCGAACGGCGATTCGCTGCCCGGCTACTACGGCATCGCGGAAGGCGCGTGGAAGCATTTCGCCGCCGTGTGGGGCGTCGACTACGACTGGCTGAAATCGCGTTTCGGCTCCAAGGAGCTGATGGAAAAGCCGGGCATCACGGTGTCGCGCTGGTTCGACGCGGTGCTCGAGGATAACCGCTACGTCGACCAGCCGGCCAACCTGCGCGCCGTGTTCTATTGGGGCCATGCGCCGAACAGCCAGACGCGCCTGCCGGACATGAAGGCGGCGATGCAGAAGCTCGATTTCATGGTCGTCATCGACCCGTACCCGAGCATGACGGCGGCGATGCACGGCCGCACGGACGGCGTCTACCTGCTGCCGGCCGCGTCGCAGTTCGAGACGCAGGGCTCGGTGACGGCGTCCAACCGCTCCATCCAATGGCGCGAGCGGGTGATCCAGCCGCTGTTCGAGTGCAAGACCGACCACGAGATCATGTATCTGTTCGCGCGCAAGCTGGGCTTCGGCGAGCAGCTCGTCAAGAACATCAAGCTCGTCAACAACGAACCGGTCGTCGAGGACATCCTCCGCGAGATCAACCGCTCGTGCTGGACCATCGGCTACACCGGATGCTCACCGGAGCGCCTGAAGCTGCACATGGAACACAAGCGCGACTTCAACCCGACGACGATGCGCGCCGAGACCGGCCCCTGCAAGGGCGATTACTACGGCCTGCCGTGGCCGTGCTGGGGCACGCCGGAGATGAAGCACCCGGGCACGCCGATCCTGTACGACCTGCACAAGAGCGTGGCCGAGGGCGGCCTTCCGTTCCGCGCCAACTGGGGCGTGGAGCACAACGGCGAACCCTTGCTGGCCGCCGACGGGTCGTTCACCAAGGACAGCGAGATCGACACCGGCTATCCGGAATTCGACCACGTGTTCCTCAAAAAGCTGGGCTGGTGGGCCGAGCTGACGCCGGAAGAGCAGGCGCAGGCCGAGGGCAAGAACTGGAAGACGGACCTGTCGGGCGGGATCATCCGCGTGGTGATCTCCCACGGCTGCGCGCCGTTCGGCAACGCGCGCGCCCGCTGCAACGTGTGGAACTTCCCCGATCCGGTGCCGGTGCACCGCGAGCCGATCGTCACCCCGCGACGCGACCTCGTGGCGAAGTATCCGACGTACGACGACAAGGCCGCGTTCTGGCGCCTGCCGACCTTGTACAAGTCGGTGCAGGAAGTCGACTTTTCGAAGGACTACCCGCTGATCATGACGTCGGGCCGCCTCGTCGAATTCGAGGGCGGCGGCGACGAGACCCGCTCGAACCCGTGGCTGGCCGAACTGCAGCAGCACATGTTCTGCGAGGTGAACCCGCAAGACGCCGCGCAGATCGGCGTGAAGCTGGGCGAATTCATGTGGGTGGAAACGCCCACCGGCGCCCGGCTGAAGCTGATGGCGATGGTCACGCCGCGCGTGCCCGTGGGCCTCGTGTGGATGCCGTTCCACTTCGGCGGCTGGTGGATGGGCGAGGATCTGGAAAAGCATTATCCGGAGGGCGGCGCGCCCACCGTGCGCGGCGAGGCCGTCAACGTCGGCTGGACGTACGGCTACGACGCCGTGACGATGATGCAGGAAACGAAGGTGTCGCTGTGCCGCCTGGTACGGGCGTAGGGTGGGCGGCCTCCGCCCACCAAACGTACGCATCGCGATAACGCATGGTGGGCACGGAGTGCCCACCCTACGGGAAGGAGAACGAGATGGCTCGGATGAAATTCATATGCGACACAGAGCGCTGCATCGACTGCAACGGCTGCGTGACCGCCTGCAAGAACGAGAACGAGACCCCGTGGGGCGTGAACCGCCGCCGCGTCGTCACCATCAACGACGGCGTGCCGGGCGAGCGCTCGATCTCCGTCGCGTGCATGCATTGCAGCGACGCGCCGTGCCTGGCCGTCTGTCCCGTCAACTGCATCTACCACACCGAAGACGGCATCGTCCTGCACGACAAGGACCAGTGCATCGGCTGCGGCTACTGCTATTACGCGTGCCCGTTCGGCGCGCCGCAGTTCCCGTCGACCGGCCTGTTCAACCACCGCGGCAAGATGGACAAGTGCACGTTCTGCGCCGGCGGTCCGGAGCCCGACACGTCCGAGGCCGAGTTCAAGAAGTATGGCCGCAACCGCATCGCCGAGGGCAAGCTGCCCGCGTGCGCGGAGATGTGCGGGACCAAGGCGCTGCTCGGCGGCGACGCGGGCATCATCGCGGACATCTACCGCCAGCGCGTCGAGACGCGCGGCTACGGCCCCGAGCTGTGGGGCTGGAAAATCGCCTACGGCAGGTCGAAACGGGGCGGCGACATCAAGGCGAAGGGCGATGCCCAGCGCACGAACCAGGACCTCAAGGACTCGCAGAACGACCCGGGGAGACTGCCGACATGAAGCGCATCCTCGCCCTGTGCCTGCCCCTGGCGCTGCTCGCGGGCTGCCTGGAAGTCGACCAGCATCCGAACTGGGTGCACGGCATGGTCGCCGGGAAGAAGGACGACCGCCCCATGCACCGCTACTTCCACGGCGACAAGCTGGCGTGGTGGGGCACGATCAGCAACCGCAACATGAACCAGAACGAATACAACCGGGCCAACCCGTAACAGGAGGCGACCATGTCATTCACTCTTCCATCGTTGCGGACCTTGCCGGGACCCTTGCTGGGACTCTTCCTGTCGCTGTGGCTCGTCGGCGCGGCGCACGCGGGCGTGCCGAACAACCGCGCCGAGCCCGCGTACGCCGAGGAGCAGACGATCCTGCAGGCCGAGCACGATGCGCGCACGCCCGAGCCGGGGCTGGGCTCGGCCTCGTCCGGGCGCGTCCACATCGACCGCCATTATCTGGGGCAGTACGGCGGCACGGAAGGCACCGTCATCCTCCAGCGCGGCGGCAACGTGTGGCGCGTGTGGCGCAACGGGTGGATGGCGACGACGATGGGGACGATCCTCGTCGCCGTGCTCGTCGCGATCTTCCTGTTCTACCGCGCCGTCGGCCCGGCGCGCGTGGACGAACCGGAGACGGGCCGGCGCATCGTCCGCTTCACGGACTGGGAGCGCTGGGTGCACTGGGCGACGGCCATCAGCTTCATCGTCCTCGCCGTGACGGGCCTCGTCATCATGTTCGGCAAGAAGATCCTGCTGCCGTTCGTCGGCCACGACGTGTTCGCGGGCATCGCCTACGTCTTCAAGTACCTGCACAACTTCGTGGGGCCGCTGTTCATCGTGTGCTCCGTGCTGATCTTCTTCACCTTCCTGCACCGGAACGTCTGGCGCCGCATCGACTGGCAGTGGTTCCGGCGGGGCGGGGGGATCGTCTCGCACACGCACGTCCCGGCCGGGTTCTTCAACGCGGGCGAGAAGGCGTGGTTCTGGCTGGGCGTGACCCTGCTGGGCCTCGTGATGTCGGCCACCGGCCTCGTCCTGGACTTCGTCACCTTCGGACAGACGCGCTACGTCATGCAGGTCGCGAACTACCTGCATATCGCGGGCGCCACGTTCTACATCGCGGCGGCGATGGGCCATATCTACATCGGCACGTGGGGCACGCCGGGCGCGTACGAGGCGATGCGCCACGGGACCGTCGACGCAGCGTGGGCGAAGGCGCACCACGCCGTGTGGTACGACGAAGTCGAGGCCGGCGTGGCGCCGGGCACGTTCGACGACCGCGTGCCGCCGGACCGGCCGCCGCCCGCCAACCCGCCGGCCGGCAGTCCGCCGCCGCGGCCCGCGCATTGAGGAGCGGGCGATGAAAGCGACGACGACGTGGATGGCCGTGCTGGTGCTGCTGGCCGCCGCCGGCTGCAAGCAGCACGGCGACAGCGCCCAGCGCCAGACGAAATTCCCCGGCATGGTGACGGCCGGCGGCGGCACGAGTGGCCAGGTGATGGCCGCGCACGGCGGCGCCAAGACCGACGCCACCTATGCGGGCGGCACGCCGGGCATCGCGGGCGGGAAGGGCGGCAACACGGGCGGCGCGGAGACGGGCGGTGCCGTGCACGAGACGGGCACGGGGCCCAGCCAGGGCGTGACCCCGCCCGGCGGCGCGGGCATGCCGGGCGCGACGCAGGCGGCGCCCGCCGACTACGGCAAGCCGGCCGCGCCCACGCCCGCCGAGGTGGGGCCGCGGCCGGGCGCCGTCAACCGCGACGCCAGCCACTCGGCGGCGCCGGGACGTTGAAGGAGAGCGGGATGAATCGCATGTACAGCATGGCGGCCCTGGTGTTGGCATCGGCGCTGGGCCTGGCCGCGGCGGCGGCCCGGGCCGCGCTGCCGGCGCCGACGCCCGCGCAGCAGGAGGCCGCCGCGGCCAAGAAGGCGCAGGCCGACGCCCAGGCCGCGAAGGCCAAGGAGGAACTGGCGGCGTCGATGGACGCCGTCGCGGCCCGCTGGCGCGCCCGCGCGGCGCGGCAAGGCTGGAAGCCGCATGCGCCCGTCGCGGTCGCGGCCGCCGCGCCCATCAAGAGCGAAAAGCTGGGCACCGCGCCGCCCAGCCAGGACGTGAAGGCCGGCCCGACGAAGGCCGAACCGGCCGGCACGCCGCCCACGGTCCGGAAAGACACGCCGAAGGTGCACAATCCATGAAGATGGGATCCATGCCGATCGCCGTGCTGATGCAGCGGCGGGCCGTCAAGCACCGCTGGGCCATTGAAGCCTGGGAAGCCGTCGGCGTCGTGCCCGACCGCGGCGACCTGCCGCCGCTGCAGGTGCTGAGCCAGTCGCCGGAGCGCGACTACTACCTCGTCTCCGGACTCGAACTGGAACTCTATCCGGACGAGAACGAAGGCTATTACGAGAATTGCGTGGCGCCCGAGTCGAAGGTGTTCGTGCTGTGGCGCATGCAGGACGGCCGCGCGATGCCCGTGCGGGCGTCGGTCAGCTACGTCGAGGGCACGCGCATGTTCGACTCGGGCGAACACGCGGACGGCGTGACGATGCCGGCCGAGATCTACGCCTGGCTCGCCGGCTATCTGCGCGCGCACTACGAGCCCAGGCCGCGCGGCCGCCGGCACGGATGACGGAGCGCGCCATGCCGGACGAAGGCTTCCTGCGCCGCTGGGCGCGCCGCAAGGCCGAGGCGGCGGCGGGCATCGAACCAGCGCCCGTCGCGGAGACGCCCGCGCATGCGTGTGCCGATGCGGCCGCCGCGCCGCCCGCCGCGCCGCCGGCGCCCGTGCCGCCGCCGACGATGGACGATGTCGCGCGCCTCACCGGCGATTCCGATTTCTCCGCCTTCGTCGCGCGCGGCGTCGACGCGGCCGTGCGCCGCACGGCGCTGAAAAAACTGTTCGCCGATCCGCACTTCAATACGATGGACCGGCTGGACGTCTACATCGACGATTACACGAAGCCGAGTCCCGTGTCCGACGCGATGCTCGCGTCGCTGGCGCACGCGAAGCGGGCATTGCGGCGCGCCGTCGAAGCGATGGATGCCGACGACAATCCCGACGCCGCGCGCGCGGACGATGCCGACGACACCGATAACACCGATAACACCACCTGAAACCGAGACACGATGAATATCCGCTTGATCGAAGGGCAGGGCATCCCCGCCGACCCCGTCCAGGACGAACGCGACCGCGCCGCCCGCCGCGCGGCGCTCGCCGCGCTGGCCGACCTGCCGTCGCCCGAACCGCTCGACACCGTCGGCTACCGCTCGGCCGGCCGCACGCTCGTCGTCGGCACCCGCGCGGACGCGCTGCCGTGGGCCGAGCGCCTGTCGGCCGCGCTGCCCGTGACGGCCGTGCTGCTGGACGACGCCGGCGACGACACGACGCCGCGCCTGTTCCCCGTGTTCGCGGTGCGCGCGCTCGTCCTGACGGGCTGGCTCGGGGCGTTCGACGCGACGTGGCAGGCGCCAGGAACGGCGCCGGAGCATGCGCGCTTCGACCTCGTGCTCGACCTGGGCGCCAGTCCGCAGATCGCCACGCACCAGCGCCCGCACGGCTATTTTTGTCCCGGACCGGATGCGGCGGCGCGCGTGGCCGCCGTCGACGCGCTCGTCGACATGGTCGGGGAATTCGAGAAACCCAAGTACTTCGCGTACAAGGAGCGCCTGTGCGCGCACGGCCGCAACCGCAAGCATGGCTGCAACGCGTGCGTCGAGATCTGCTCGGCGGGCGCCATCGCGGACGCGGGCGACCTGATCGCCGTGAACCCCTACCTGTGCGCCGGCTGCGGCGCGTGCACGACCGTCTGTCCCACGGGCGCGCTGGGCTACGCCTATCCCGCTGCGGCGCACACGGGCACGCGCATCAAGACGCTGCTGAACGCCTTCGCGCAGGCGGGCGGGCGCGATCCGGTCGTGCTCGTGCACGGTCCGGAAGGCGCGGCGCTGCTCGGGCAACTGGATGCCGTGCCGGGACGCGTACTGCCGCTGGGCGTGCATCACACGGCGTCGACGGGCATCGATCTTTGGCTTGCGGCGCTGGCCTGGGGCGCGGCGGGCGTCGTCGTGGTGACGACGGATGCCGAGGCGCCGCAGTACGCGGCCGCGCTGGACGAACAGATGGCCATCGCGCAAACCGTCATGACGGGCCTGGGCTACGCGGGTCCGCACGTGCGCCGGCTGCGCGCGACCGACGCGGACGAACTGGCGGCGGCACTGCAGCAGGCGCCGCGCGGCGAGGTGCCCGCGCGGCGGGCCGGCTTCAACGTCGCGGCGGACAAGCGCAACACGCTCGACTACGCGCTCGAGCACCTGCTGCGCGAGGCGCCGCGGCCGGTCGACGAGATCGCGCTGCCGGCGGGCAGTCCGTTCGGGGCGCTCGATGTCGATGCGGGCAAGTGCAGCCTGTGCATGGCGTGCGTGGGCGCGTGTCCGGCGTCCGCGCTGCAGGACGGGCAGAACGCGCCGCAGCTGCGCTTCATCGAAAAGAACTGCGTGCAGTGCGCTCTGTGCGCCGACACGTGTCCCGAGGACGCGATCCGGCTCGTCCCCCGGCTGTCGTTCCGCGACTCCCGCAAGCAGCCGGTCGTGCTGAACGAAACGCAGCCGTTCCACTGCATCCGCTGCGCCAAGCCGTTCGGCACGGTGCGCATGGTCGAGAGCATGCTGGCGCGCCTGGCGGGCCATCCGGCGTTTGCGGGCCACCTCGACCGCATGCGCATGTGCGGCGACTGCCGCGTGATCGACATGCTGACCCCCACGGACGAACAGACCATCGACCGGGCGCGCGAACTGCGGCGGCGCTGACGGCGCGTCATCCTTGCGCCGTGCGGCCGTGGCAAAATGGCGCGGACCGCACACCGGCACGGGCACTCACGAGGTGCCCGTGCCACATGACAAAAAGGAGACGACGATGGCAACCCCGTACGAGCGCTTCATCCGCGCACGCGACTTCCTGCAACGACACCGCACCGACTACGCGACGGCGTACCGCGATTACGAGCCGCCCGTGCTCGACGAATTCAACTGGGCCCTCGATTATTTCGATGTCCAGGCGCGCGGCAATGCGCTGCCCGCGTTGTGGGTCGTGGAAGAAGACGGCAGCGAACGCAAGATCACCTTTGCCGACATGGCGGCGCGCTCGAACCGGGTCGCGAACTGGCTGCGCGCTGCAGGCGTGCGGCGCGGCGACCGCGTGCTGCTGATGCTGCCGAACCGCGTGGAACTGTGGGAGATCATGCTCGCGGGGATCAAGCTGGGGGCCGTGCTTGTGCCCACGACGATGCTCGTGTCCAGCCACGACCTGGCGGACCGGCTGCAGCGGGGCCGCGTGCGCCACGTGATCGCCCAGGCGTCGGAGACGCACAAGTTCGCGGACGTCGCCGGCGATTGCACGGGCATCGCCGTCGGCGCGGGTGCCGCTGCCGCTATCGCGGGCTGGCTCGATTATGCCGACAGCGCCACGGCGTCTGCGGATTTCTCGCCGGACGGCGTCACCCGGGCCACCGATCCGCTGCTGCTGTACTTCACGTCCGGCACGACAGCGAAGCCGAAGCTCGTGCTGCACAGCCACCAGAGCTACCCGGTCGGCCATTTGTCGACGATGTACTGGATCGGCTTGTCTCCCGGCGACGTGCACTGGAACATCAGCTCGCCCGGCTGGGCCAAGCATGCGTGGAGCTGCTTTTTCGCGCCGTGGAACGCCGGAGCCACCGTGTTCGTCTACAACTACGAGCGCTTTTCCGCGCGCGCCTGCCTGGACACGATCGTGCGCTGCGGCGTCACGTCGCTGTGCGCGCCGCCGACCGTGTGGCGCATGATGATCAAGGAAGACCTCGCGCAATGGCGGCCGCCGCTGCGCGAGCTGGTCGGGGCGGGCGAGCCGCTCAATCCGGAAGTCATCGAGCAGGTCGAGCGCGCGTGGGGCATCCGCATCCGCGACGGCTTCGGCCAGTCCGAGACCACCTGCCAGATCGGCAATCCGCCGGGCCAGCCCGTCAAGCCGGGATCGATGGGCCGGCCGCTGCCCGGCTACCGCGTCGCGCTGCTCGACGTGGACGACCGGCCGGCGCCGGAGGGCGAGATCGCGCTGCGCCTCGATCCGGCGCCGCAGGGCCTGATGCTGTGCTACGAAAACGACGACGCGAAGACGCGCGACGTGATGCGCCGCGGCCACTACCACACGGGCGACACGGCGCGCGTGGACGAGGACGGCTATTACTTCTACGTAGGCCGCAACGACGACGTGTTCAAGTCCTCCGACTACCGCATCAGCCCGTTCGAGCTGGAGAGCGTGCTGATCGAGCATCCGGACGTGCTGGAAGCCGCGATCGTCCCGAGCCCGGACCCGGTGCGCCTGGCCGTGCCGAAAGCGTTCATCGCGCTGCGGCCCGGCGTGGAACCGACGCGTGAACTGGCCGCCGCCATCTTCGCGTTCGCGCGCGACCGGCTCGCGCCCTACCAGCGCATCCGCCGCATCGCGTTCACGGAATTGCCGAAGACGATCTCCGGCAAGATCCGCCGCGTAGAATTGCGCAAGGCCGAGGCGTCTGGCGAACACGCGGGCATGGAGTTCCGCGACGAGCCGTGAGGCCGCCGAGTGCGCTACGATAGTGGCGTGCGGCAGACATGCCACGATCCGATCCATAATAATCGCTGTCCCCCAACCGAACGCCGACCGATGAGCCCCTCCGCCCGACCGTCCCCATCGCAGCAGGCCGCCGACAAGCCGCCCAAGGCAGCCAAGGCGGCCAAGGCGGCCAAGACGGTCGCCTACGAGGTGCGCAAATCGCCCGTGCACGGCAATGGCGTGTTCGCGCTGCGTCCGATCGCGGCGGGCGAGCGCATCATCGAATACCGCGGCGAACGCATCACGTGGGACGAAGCGACGCGCCGGGCCGCCGAGCGGGGCGGTCCGGTCAATCACACATTCTACTTCAGCCTGGCCGACGGCAACGTGATCGACGGCGGCCGGCGCGGCAACGACGCCCGCTGGATCAACCATGCCTGCGAACCCAACTGCGAAGCCTACGAAGACGACGGCCGCGTGTACATCCACGCGCTGCGCGACATCGACGCGGGCGAGGAACTGAACTACAACTACGCGCTCATCTACGACGAGCGCCACACGCCCGCGTTGAAGCGGCTGTTCGCCTGCCGCTGCGGCACCCCGGCGTGCACGGGCACGATGCTGGCGCCGAAGAAGCGCAGCCGCAAGACCGCCGGCGCCACGACCTGAGGCAACCGCTGCGGCCGGCGTTACTATCCGGCAACGCGTAGAATACCGACATACCCATCGCGGGAACAACGAGAACCGCCGAACCGCCCATGAAACCCGTCGTCCAAAGCCTGCTCGAAACCGATCTCTATAAATTCACCATGTGGCAGGCCCTGCTGCACATGCACCCGAACGCCATCGGCGAATACGAGTTCAAGTGCCGCAACACGCCGGCCTATCCGCTGGCCGAACTGAAAGAGGAGGTCGAACGCGAGTTGGACCATCTGTGCACGCTGATGTTCAGCGAGGACGAGGTCGATTACATGAGGTCCCTGCGCTTCATCAAAAGCGACTTCGCCGACTTCCTCACCTTGTTCCGTTTCCAGCGCAAATTCATCCACGTCGAAACGGACGGGCCGCACCTGCGCATCCGCGCGACCGGGCCGATCGTGCACGTGATGGGGTTCGAGATCTTCGTGCTGTACATCGTCAACGAGCTGTACTTCCGCCGCTTCGACAAGGAGGCCGCCCTCGCGGAGGCGCGCCAGCGGCTGGCGCAGAAGATCGCCGAGTTCCGCGCCTTCGACGAGGAACCCAAGCGCGCCAATCCGTTCGAGTTCTTCGATTTCGGCGTGCGCCGCCGTTTCTCGGGCGACTGGCACGCGGAAGTCGTCGCCACCCTCGCGCGCGAGCTGCCGCAGTTTTTCAAGGGCACGTCGAACGTCTACCTCGCGAAGAAATTCGACCTGGTGCCGATCGGGACGATGGCGCACGAATACATGCAGGCGTTCCAGTCGTTCGACGTCCGGCTGCGCGATTTCCAGAAGAAGGCGCTGGAAGACTGGGTGCAGGAATACCGCGGCGACCTGGGGACGGCGCTGACGGACGTCGTCGGCATGGACGCCTTCCTGCGCGACTTCGACCTGTATTTCGCCAAGCTGTTCGACGGCCTGCGCCACGATTCCGGCGATCCGGTGGAGTGGGGCGAAAAAGCCATCGCGCACTACGCCAGGCTGCGCATCGACGCGCGCACGAAGCGGCTCGTGTTTTCGGACGCGCTCACCGTGCCCAGGGCCCTGAGCCTGTACCGCCACTTCGCCGACCGGGTGCAGACCGGCTTCGGCATCGGCACCAAGTTGACGAACGACACGCAGTTCGAGCCGCTGAACATCGTCATGAAGCTCACGCGCTGCAACGGCCAGCCCGTCGCCAAGCTGTCCGACAGCCCCGGCAAGGGTTTTTCCACCGACGAGACGTTCATCGCGTATCTGCGCCAGGTGTTCGACCAGCACATCTGACGCCGGCGCCGGCTACGCGCCGGTCCCGACGTTCTCCGCGCCCAGCGCTCGCCGCAAATCGTCCACGGTGGCCGGCTTGGTCAGGTGCAGGTCGAACGCGGCCGTGTCGACCGGCGAGTGCGCAGCCACGCCCGCCTGCCGGCCGTAGCCGGTGAGGGCCGCCAGCCGCAGCGGCTGGCCGTCCGCCGCGCGGCGCATGGCGGCGGCGAGGGTGTAGCCGTCCATATCGGGCAGGCCGATGTCAAGGATCGCGGCGTCCGGCGGCCAGTCCGCCTGCACGTCCAGCGCGGCCGCCGCCGTGTGCGCTGTGCGGACGTCGTGCCCCAGCTGGCGCAGCACGGCGGCCGTGAGGGCGGCGGCGTCCTCGTTGTCGTCCACGACCAGCACCTTGAGCGGCGCCGCGTCCGCGTGCGCGGCGGGCGGCGCGGCGCCCGCGGCGGGCGTGCCGAGCGGCAGCCGGATCTCGAAGCGGCTGCCCCGGCCCGGGCCGTCGCTGTGGGCGCTCACGCGGCCGCCGTGCAGCTCGACGATGCGGCGCACGATGGCGAGCCCGAGTCCCAGGCCGCTGTGGCGCACGAGCGGTTGCGGCGCCTGGTAGAACGGTTCGAACACGCGCTCCGCCAGCGTGGCGTCCATGCCGATGCCGTTGTCGCTCACGGCGAGGCGGGCTTCACCGTCCACGCACTCGAGGACGATGCGCGTGTCCGTGCTGCCGAAGCGGGCCGCGTTCGACAGCAGGTTGCCCAGCACCTGGACGAGCCGGTGCTCGTCGCCGTCGACCCACAGCGCGTCCGGCACGTCCAGGCGGACCGGCTGGTCCGGCAAGGCGGCGACGGCATGGCGCGCGACGGCCGCCAGGTCGACCGGCGCGCTTTCGATGCGCAGCTTGCCGGACGCGATGCGCGACACGTCGAGCAGGTCGTCGACGAGATGCTTCAGGTGCGCCACCTGGCGCCGCATGATGCCGCGTTCGCGCCGGCTGCCTTCGTCGTTGCGCAGGTCCATCAGGTCGAGCGCGCCGGCGATGGGGGCGAGCGGATTGCGCAGTTCGTGGCCCAGCACGGCCAGGAATTCGTCCTTGGCGCGCCCGGCCTGGCGCGCCTGGTCGAGCGCTTCCTCGCGTTTGGCGAGGACCTGGGCGAGCGTGTCCATCAGGCTGCCCCGTTCCCGCTCGTGTGCGGCGCGCTGCGCCCCGGCTTCCCGCAATGCCGCGCCCATCGCGTCGATCTCGCGGATGCGCGAACGCGGCACGGCCAGGTCGGCGCCGGCGCCGAGGGCCGCGAAGCCCGTCTCGAGGGTACCGATGCGACGCACGATACGTCCCGCCAGCAGCGAAGCGAGCCCGATGGAAAGCGCGAGCGACAGCACGATGCCCGCTGCGTACCAGACGAATCCCTGCGTCGCGCCGCCGGCCCAGCCCATGGGCGGCGCGCCGACCGCGACCGTCCAGCCGTAGCGCGACATCCGCGTATAGGCCGTCGCCACGGCCTCGCCTTCGATGGTGCGGGTGGCGCCCACGCCTTCCGGGCCGTTCAGGCGGATCAGCCGCGCCAGCGTCGGACTGGGCGGGGAGCCCGCGCGGTCCTGCTCTCCGCTCGAGCGGGCGACGATCGTGCCGTCGCTGTCCAGCACCGTGATCATCGAGCCCGCCGGCACCTGCTGGCGCGCGATCACGCGCACGACGCGGTCGGGTTGCACGACGGCCGTCAGCACGTAGGCATGGCCGGCGGCGTCGATCGCGGGATAGCGCACGGGCACGGCGGGACGTCCGCCCTTGCCGCGCGTGAGATGGCCGATGACGGGACGGCGCAGCACGAGCGCCAGGCGCAGGCTGGCGGGATCGGCGACGGGTTGCGGCGGTGCGTCCAGCGGCGCCGTCGTGCGGAACAGCATGCGGCCCTGGGCGTCGGCCAGGATCACGCCCAGCCATTCCGGCTGCGCCAGGGCCTGGTCGCGGGCGATGGGGTAGAAGGCGCGCACGTCGCCCTCGTCGAGCGCGGGCGTGCGCGCCATGCTGGCGAGCGTGGCGACGGTGCCGTCCAGTTCCGCGTCGACGGCGCTCGACAGCGCGCGGGCCAGGTCCAGCAGTGTGCGTTGCTGTTCGCTCTGGTGGTACTCGGCGGCCAGGTGCACGCTCCATGCGCCCAGCGCGGCCAGCGGCAGCAGGCCGATCGCCGTCAGCAGGATCAGCAGATGGCGCAGCGACAGCGTGGGCGCGCGTTGAGCGTGCATGGGAAGTCCGGAATCCAAAGCGAACCATTATACGCGGGGCCGGACGGCCGCCGCCGCTTGCACATTCGCCGCCGGCGCCTATGCTGCAAGGATGGCGCGGGCGGGATGGCGGCCGCCTCCCGCCGGGTTCGCCGGGGCGGAGGGTGCGATGACGCCGATGAAACCTGAAGTGCTGGACGGCCTCGCGGCCGCCCTGCGGGGCCCCGTGCTGCGGCCGGGCGACCCGGACTACGATGGCGCGCGGCAGATCTGGAACGCGATGATCGACCGCCGGCCGGCGCTGATCGCGCGCTGCGCCGGCACGGCCGACGTGTGCACGGCCGTCGCGTTCGCGCGCGACTACGGCCTGCCGCTGGCCGTGCGCGCCGGCGGCCACAATATCGCCGGCAATGCCATGTGCGACGACGGGCTCGTGATCGACCTGTCCGGCATGCGCGCCGTGCACGTCGATCCAGACGCGCGCCTCGCCTACGTCGACGGCGGCGCGCTGCTGGCCGACATCGACCACGAGACGCAGGCCTGCGGCCTGGCCGTCCCGCTCGGCATCAATTCGACGACGGGCGTGGCCGGCCTCACGCTGGGCGGCGGCTTCGGCTGGCTGTCGCGCATGCTGGGCCTGACGGTGGACAGCCTCGTGGGCGCTGAAATCGTCACGGCCGACGCGCGCCGGCGCCACGTCGGGCCGCGCCAGGAGCCGGACCTGTTCTGGGCGCTGCGCGGCGGCGGCGGCAACTTCGGCGTCGTCACGCGCTTCGAGTTCGCGCTGCACGCGGCCGGACCGTCCGTCACGGCCGGGCTGATCGTGTTCGCGGCCGCGCAGGGCAGGGAGGTGCTGCGCCGCTACCGCGACCTCGTGGACACGCTCCCGAACGACGTCTCGATCTGGGCCGTGCTGCGCCGGGCGCCGCCGCTGCCGTTCCTGCCGCCGGACGTGCACGGCCAGGACATCGTCGCGCTGGCCGTGTTCTCGCCCCGCCCGCCGGACGAGGCGCTGGCGGCCATCGCGCCCGTGCGGACGTTCGGCGCCGTGCTGGGCGAGCACGTCGGCGCGGTGCCGTACGCGGCCTGGCAGAAGACGTTCGACCCGCTGCTGGCGCCGGGCGCGCGCAATTACTGGAAATCGCACAACTTCACGGCCCTGTCCGACGACGCGATCGACGTCGTGCTCCGTTACGCCGCCAGCGTGCCGACGCCGCAGTGCGAGATCTTCCTGGGTCTCATCGGCGGCCGCGCCAACGAGCCCGCCGCCGACGCGACGGCCTACCCGCACCGCAACGTGACGTATGCGATGAACGTGCACGGCCGCTGGACCGACGCGGCCGACGACGCCCGCTGCGTGGGCTGGGCCCGCGACTTCTTCGCGGCGGTGGCGCCGTATGCGGCGGGCAGCGTCTACATCAACTTCCTCACCCAGGACGAAGCGTCGCGCATCCGTGACGCGTACGGGCCGAACTGGGACCGGCTCGTGCAGGTCAAGCAGCGCTACGACCCGGACAACCTGTTCCGCTTCAATCACAACATCCCGCCGGCCGGATAACCGCGCTCACGCGGCCGATACTCCCACGGTATTCCCGTCAGTACTACAGATCGGGGCCGCGATCCGTTCCAGTGCGCTCGGCGCTGTGCCTTAGGTGAGCGCCCATGCCATGGCGCCAAGGCTGGCCACCGCGACCAACCAGACCGCGGATCGCAACATCGGAATACCGCTGACGTATGCCGGAACGTAGGCGGCACGCGCAATCAGGAAGACGGTCGCAGCATTGGCGACCAAGCCGGCCGTGTGTCCTTTCGCTACGGCGAGCAAAGCCAAGCCAAGAAAAAGCGGTAAGGATTCCAGCATATTATTCTTCGCTCGCTCAAGCCGCCCTCCTGCGATGCTGAGCGGCGGCGCATTGTCCCGGTTCCCGATGATCGCCCGCAGGTCGAATCCGAAGCGCGATGTCTCCTGCAGGAACAACTGGACCATGTATAACCCAAGTACGAGCAGAATCGTTGTTGTCAAGTCCACGTGACTCCCTACGGTTGTCTGTGAAGCGGCTGTAGAGTCAGCTGCCTGGGGCGCACGCATCTCGCCCCAAAAGTAGCTGGTTCTAACCGTGGCTATTGTCTTCAGGCAGTTCAAATGAACGCGACATTTGAACGATACCAATGGCGAATTGCATCGGCAATCTTCCGCCAACGCGAAATTGAACAGCCACTGTTCAATATCCACGATGTGTGGCGTTCGCACGTGGCGTCTCAGGCTGATCGATGCATTTTCAAAACATTTTCAAACAGCCGCGAAGGAGTCCTATCGACCCAAAGCGGACCTAGCAACGTTATGTCTGACTGAAGTTTAGCGAACTTGGCCCAACCATTTTTCGACTAGCCTCGGAATGACGCTTGTGGCGTTGCCGCGTAAAAAATTGAATCCGAACGGGACTTTGCCGATATCCAAACAGTTAAGAACCTTCTCGGCGCGCCCGCGCGCCACCTTCACCAGCGAAGCTGCCGGATAGACAGACAGTGAAGTTCCGACTACAAGGACTTTCGCAGCGGAAGCGACGTGCTGGCGTGCCTCTTCAATATGCTGAACATTTTCACCAAACCATACGATGTCTGGACGGAGCTGTGAACCGTCTTCGCAAAGTTGCCCTAGTGCGATCGGGGCCGAACCAATGCGATAGCGCTTAGGCGAATCCGATGTACCTCTTGCGTATGAGAGTTGACCGTGGAGGTGAACTATTTTGGTAGAGCCAGCCAGTTCGTGCAGATCATCAACATTTTGTGTGATCACTACAACGTCATATGCCGCTTCTAGGGATGCGATAGCTTCATGAGCAGCGTTCGGTACAGCCTCTGACGCCTTTGCGCGGCGCTCGTTGTAAAAGGCCAGCACAGCTTCTGGTCGAGTCTTCCAGCCCTCAGGAGACGCAACTTCATGCCAAGAATATTCATTCCAAAGCCCGTTGCAATCACGAAATGTCGGAAGCCCAGAGCCTGTCAGATTTTCTGTGTGAACCGGGGTCATGAAATAATGCCGAAAGGACTGTTCCATGACCGAAGTGATGAGCACTAAAAAGCCCAAGAAACAAAAAGCTGCGTACCTGTTCCCGGTCGAGC
>NZ_JADKYX010000024.1 GCF_016093545.1 Massilia rhizosphaerae
TCTCATCTGGCAAACGCCAGCCATCGTCTTGCTTCAGCATGCCCATGATAGTTCTCCTGATCATGGACTTAGACTCAAAAATGCGTCAGATGTCCCTCCGGATGAGCTCTACTGGGATACGCTCTAAGCTGGGCATGCACCCGGCTTGTATAATGTGGCAAGACTAAACGGCTTGCTACTATGACCAACACCACCCATTTCGGCTACAAGACTGTCTCGGAAGACGAGAAAGTCCACGAGGTAGCCAAGGTATTCCACTCGGTCGCGTCCAAATACGACGTGATGAACGACCTGATGTCCGCCGGCCTGCACCGCGTGTGGAAGGCGTTCACCATCGCCCAGGCCGGCATCCGTCCCGGCTTCAAGGTGCTCGACATCGCGGGCGGCACGGGCGACTTGTCGAAGGCGTTCGCCAAGCAGGCGGGGCCGAGCGGTGAGGTCTGGCTCACGGACATCAACGAGTCGATGCTGCGCGTGGGCCGCGATCGTCTATTGAACAAGGGTCTCGTCACCCCCACCTTGCTGTGTGACGCGGAAAAACTGCCGTTCCCGGACAATTATTTCGACCGCGTCAGCGTGGCTTTTGGCCTGCGCAACATGACGCACAAGGATCAGGCCCTGGCGGAAATGCGCCGCGTGCTCAAGCCGGGCGGCAAGTTGCTCGTGCTGGAGTTCTCGAAAGTGGCGGCGCCGCTGCAAAAGCCGTACGACGTGTATTCGTTCTCGGTGCTGCCGTGGCTGGGCCAGCGCATCGCGAACGATGCCGAGAGCTACCGCTATCTGGCGGAATCGATCCGCATGCACCCGGACCAGGAAACGCTGAAATCGATGATGGAAACGGCGGGCCTGGAACGCGTGCAGTACTACAACCTGACGGCCGGTGTGGCCGCACTGCACACCGGCATCAAACTCTGAGGTGAGCAGATGAAAAAGTTCTTGGCCAGCATGATGATCGCGCTGATGACGCTGTCCTGCGTCGCCGACGCGCGTCCGCTGGGCGGCAGCCGCTCGTTCGGGCGCCAGTCGCAGTCGGTGAGCCGGATGCGCACGCCGGCTCCCGCGCCCGCGCCTTACCAGCAGCCGTCGTATCAGCGTCCGGCCCCGGCGCCGGCCGTGCCGGCCCCGCTGCCAGTGCGGCGGCCGAGCATGTGGAAAGGCGTGCTGGGCGGCGCGCTGCTGGGCCTCGGCCTGGGCGCGTTGTTCTCGCACTTCGGCATCGGCGGCGCCATGGCCGGCGCGCTGTCGTCGCTGCTGATGATCCTGCTGCTCGTGTTCGCCGTGATGTTCATCGTGCGCATGTTCCGCCGCAAGGACACGCCCGCCAACCCGACCTTTACCGGCTTTAATCCGAACCCCGTGCCGGCCTCGGCCACGCCGGAAATCGGTTCCGGCCTGAACAGTGCGTATCAAGGCAACCAGGGCGGTTTCCAGTCGGGCTTTTCGAACACGCCGTCCCTCGATAAACCGGCGTCGACACACCAGCCATGGGGCGTGCCGGCCGGGTTCGACACGGACGCTTTCCTGCGTCACGCCAAGGCCTCGTTCATCCGCATGCAGGCCGCCTGGGACCGCGGCGACCTGGCCGACCTGCGCGAGTTCACGTCGCCCGAGGTGTATGCGGAACTGTCGCTGCAGATCCAGGAACGGGGCGGCCAGCCGGATTACACGGAAGTGGTCAATATCGATTCCCAACTGCTGGGCATCGAGACGACCGAGCGCGACTACCTCGCCAGCGTGCAGTTCAACGGCATGATCCGCAACGCGCCCGGCGCGCAGCCGGAACCGTTCGTCGAGGTGTGGAACCTGGCCAAGCCGCTGTCCGGCAATGGCGGTTGGGTGCTGGCGGGCATCCAGCAGATCACTTAAGAATTTCCCAGTTTAAAGCTTGTGCTCCGGGTTTTATGCTCCGGTGAACTGGTAAGATCGAAACCGCCCGACCAACGGGCACCTCGAAAAAGCGTCGCGAGCGGCAGCAATGCTGTGGGAGAAGCGCAGCTGTACGAGAGTACAGCGAGCATCGCAGCACAGCAGGGCAACGCGCAGCAGGTTTTTCGACGTGTCCAACGCCGGGCGGTTTTATTTTGTCATTACGAATGGTCATGTCTTCGACTTCTACTTTCCTGTCGCCGCAACGCGGCCTGACGGCCCCGGCCGTGGCGACGATCAATCACCTGCTGGCGCAGGAAGCGTGGGCGCGCGACGCCTTGATGCGCCATGCCGGCAAGACGGCCTGCATCGATACGGGACACCTCGCCCTGCGCATGCGCGTGGCGCGCGACGGCATGCTCGAGACGGCGGGGCCGGATGACGGGGCCAGCGTCACCATCCACGTCAAGCTCGCCGACCTGCCGCTGATCGTGCAGAACCGCGATCGCGCGTTTTCCTACGTCCGCATCGAGGGCGATGCCGAGTTCGCCAACACGATCTCGCAACTGTCCAAAGGCTTGCGCTGGGACGCCGAGCACGACCTCGAGCGCGTGTTCGGACCGATCGGCGCCGTGCGGCTGGCCGGTGGGGCGCGCTCGGCCGTGACGGGCGCCGCGACTGCCGGACGCCGGCTGGCGGAAAACGTCGCCGAATTCCTGCTGGAAGAACGCCGCGTGCTCGTGCGGCCGGCGGCCGTGGACGCGTTCGCGGACGACGTCGGCCGCCTGCGCGACGACGTCGAGCGCACGGCCAAGCGCATCGCCAAACTCGAGCAGAAGCTGGCGCAGTCCGCACCGGCCCTCCCTGACACGCCTTCGGACCACTGATGATCCTGAAATTCCTGCGCCTGCTGAAGATATTCACCGTCATCGTCAAATATGGCCTGGACGAGATCGCGATTTCCGGCCTGCACGTCCCGCGCACCGCCCGCGTGATCAATACCGTCTTCTTCTGGCGCCGGATCAGTTCTCCCCGCGCGATCCGCCTGCGCCTGGCGCTGGAAGAGCTGGGGCCCATCTTCGTGAAATTCGGCCAGGTGCTGTCGACCCGTCCCGACCTGATGCCGCCCGATATCGTGGCCGAGCTGTCGCTGCTGCAGGACCGCGTGCCGCCGTTCGACTCCGACCTGGCCGTCGCCCAGATCACGCGTTCGCTGGGCGCCGCGCCTGACATGCTGTTCGCGTCGTTCGAGCGCACGCCCATCGCGTCCGCGTCGATCGCGCAAGTGCACTTCGCCACCCTGAAAAACGGCAAGGAGGTCGCGGTGAAAGTGCTGCGGCCGGGCATGAAGTCGACGATCGATGAGGATATTGCCCTGATGCAGATGGCCGCCGGCCTCATCGAAAAAGTCTGGCCGGACAGCCGCCGCCTCAAGCCGCGCGAAGTCGTGGCCGAGTTCGACAAATACCTGCACGACGAGCTCGACCTGATGCGCGAGGCGGCCAATGCCAGCCAGCTGCGCCGCAACTTCGCGAATTCCGATTTGCTGCTCGTGCCGGAAATGTATTGGGATTACTGCTCCAGCAGCGTGATCGTGATGGAGCGCATGAACGGCATCCCGATCTCGCAGACGGACCGCCTCGTCGCGGCCGGCGTCGACCTCAAGAAATTGTCCAGCGACGGCGTCGAGATCTTTTTCACGCAGGTCTTCCGCGACGGCTTTTTTCACGCGGACATGCACCCCGGGAACATCCTCGTGTCCGTCGATCCGGCCACGTTCGGGCGCTACATCGCGCTGGACTTCGGCATCGTCGGCACCCTGAACGATTTCGACAAGGATTATTTGTCGCAGAACTTCCTCGCCTTCTTCCGGCGCGACTACAAGCGCGTGGCCGAGGCGCACATCGAATCCGGCTGGGCGCCGCGCGAGACCCGCGTCGACGAACTGGAAGCGGCCGTGCGCGCCACGTGCGAGCCGATCTTCGACCGGCCCTTGAAAGACATTTCGTTCGGCCAGGTGCTGCTGCGCCTGTTCCAGACGTCGCGCCGTTTCAATGTCGAAGTGCAGCCGCAGCTCGTGCTGTTGCAAAAGACCATGCTGAACATCGAAGGCCTGGGCCGCCAGCTCGATCCCGATCTCGATTTGTGGAAGACGGCGAAACCGTATCTGGAACGGTGGATGGCCGAGCAGGTGGGCTGGCGCGGCCTGGCCGAGCGCCTGAAGGCCGAGGCGCCGCGCTTCGCCCAGATCTTTCCGCAGTTGCCGCGCCTGATGCACCAGGTCTTGCACAAGCGCGCGTACAGCGACCTCGATATGGGCGACTTGATGGCGAAGATGGTGCACGAGCAGCGCCGCGCCACGCGCCTGCTGATCTTCCTCGCCTGCGCGACGGGCGTGCTGGCCGTGCTCGTCGGCGGAATGTTCGTCTCCGGGCATCTGCACTGGACCCCGTGATGGCCGCGCCGCCGGCCTTTTCCAGCCGCGATCCGCTGTCGCCCCGATTCTGGGACGAGCGCTTCGAGCGCGCGTTCACGCCGTGGGAGCGGGGCGAGGTGCCGCTGGCCTTGCGCCGGTTCGTGGCTGCGGGGCAGCTCGCAGCCGTCGCAGGACAGCCCCCGGCTGTCCTGCTCCCCGGCTGCGGCTCGGCGCGTGAGCTGGCCTTGATGTGCGAGGCCGGCTGGGACGCCACCGCCATCGATTTTTCCCGGGAAGCCGTCGCGCGCGCCCGTGCGCTGGCCGGGCCGTGGGCGGACCGCATCGTGCAGGCGGATTTCTTTGCGTATGCACCGCCGCGGCCCCTGGACCTCGTGGTTGAGCAGGCATTTTTTTGTGCGCTGCCGCCGGCACGCCGGCCGGACGTGGCGCGGCGCTGGGCCGAATTGCTGGGGCAGGGTGGTTTGTTGGCGGGTTGTTTTTACTTCGATGACGCGGCGAAGGGCCCGCCGTTCGGCATCGCGCGCGCCGAGCTGGATGCGCTGTTGACGCCCGCGTTCGAGTGCGTGGCCGACGAGGCCGTCGAGGATTCGATACCGGTGTTCGCGGGCAAGGAACGCTGGATGATCTGGCGGCGCCGATAAAAAGAAAAGGCCCGCAAGCGGGCCCCGATTTGAAGTGCTTTTCTTCGGTATTGCGGCGGGCCGGAAGCCGGTCGCGCAAACTTCTGTTTCTTAGACCTTGTGCTGCATTGATGCTGCTGAGAATGCTATTTAAACAGCTAAGTTGATGTTCGGCAAACAGAACTCAACCGTACGCAGACGAAAAACAACACTATTTCCATGATGCAGCAAATTGGCCACCCGTCCATCGACCCCGCAAAAGCTTTATAATTCAGGGTTTTGATGATTTTTGCGGAGTATTCAGATGCCGATTTACGCCTACCGCTGCGATGAATGCGGTTTTGCCAAGGATGTGCTGCAAAAGATTGCCGATCCGGTTCTGACCGTTTGCCCGTCGTGCGGCAAGTCATCGTTCAAGAAGCAAGTCACCGCCGCCGGTTTTCAGTTGAAAGGGACCGGCTGGTACGTGACCGACTTCCGCGGTGGCTCGGCACCCGCGACCGGCACGGCGCCGTCGACGTCGTCCGATAGTAGCGCAGGCAGCGCGGAAGCGTCGCCCGCGCCGGCACCGGCCGCCGCGCCGGCGAAGGACGGCAGCAGTACCTGACAGCGGCGCCGGCCCCGCGCGGCCGGCGCATAATGAGCACCCGACACTTTCACCGGACGAGATCCGTCACGACAATCGATGCGTAAATATTTCATCACCGGCGCGCTGGTGCTGGTTCCCCTGGCGATCACGGCCTGGGTGCTGAACTTCGTGATCAGCGCACTGGACCAGTCGCTCGTGCTCGTGCCGACCGAGTGGCAGCCGCGCACCTACATTCCCGGCCTCGGCGCCGTCATCACGCTGGCCATCGTGTTCCTGACCGGCGTGCTGACCAATAACCTGGTCGGCAAATGGTTCGTGCGCATGTGGGAACGGCTGCTGCAGCGCATCCCCGTCGTGAATTCGATCTACGGCAGCGTCAAGCAAGTGTCGGACACGCTGTTCTCGTCGTCGGGCAATGCGTTCCGCAAGGCCGTCCTGATCCCGTACCCGCACGAGAATTCGTACACGATCGCCTTCCTCACCGGCGTGCCGGGCGGCGACGTCAAGAACCACCTGGTGGGCGACTACGTGAGCGTGTACGTGCCGACCACGCCCAACCCGACCTCCGGCTTCTTCCTGATGATGGAAAAAAGCCGCGTCGTCGAGCTGGACATGACGGTCGACGCGGCCCTCAAGTACATCGTCTCGATGGGCGTCGTGGCGCCGCCGGCGCCGCTCGACGCCGCGCTCGCGCAGGCGGCCGCGGCGGCGCAATAAGACAGAACAAGGCAGCAAAGAATCCAGGGCCGGCGCTCGCAGCGGGCCCACCGAATCAACCAACCAGGATCGAAAAACTATGTCCTCCATGCGTACTCACTACTGCGGCCTCGTGACCGAAGAGCTGCTGGGCCAAACCGTCAGCCTGTGCGGCTGGGTGCATCGCCGCCGCGACCACGGCGGGGTGATCTTCATCGACCTGCGCGACCGCGAAGGCCTCGTGCAGGTCGTCTGCCACCCCGACAATGCGGACGTGTTCAAGGTCGCCGAGCACGTGCGCAACGAGTACTGCCTGCGCGTCACCGGCACCGTCGTGAACCGCCTGGAGGGCACCGCCAACGCCAACCTGAAGTCGGGCAAGATCGAGATCAACACGACGAAACTGGAAGTGCTGAATGCATCCGTGCCGGTGCCGTTCCAGCTGGACGACGACAACCTGTCCGAGACGACCCGCCTGACGCACCGCGTGCTCGACCTGCGCCGCCAGCAGATGCAGCACAACCTGCGCCTGCGCTACAAGGTCACGATGGAAGTGCGCAAATACCTGGACAACCTGGGCTTCATCGACATCGAGACCCCGATGCTGACCAAGTCCACGCCGGAAGGCGCGCGCGACTACCTGGTGCCGTCGCGCGTCAACCCGGGCAACTTCTTCGCGCTGCCGCAGTCGCCGCAGCTGTTCAAGCAGCTGCTGATGGTCGCCAACTTCGACCGCTACTACCAGATCACCAAGTGCTTCCGCGACGAAGACCTGCGCGCCGACCGCCAGCCGGAATTCACGCAGATCGACTGCGAGACGTCGTTCCTGACCGAGCAGGAAATCCGTGACCTGTTCGAAGACATGATGCGCGTGGTCTTCAAGAACGCCGCCGGCATCGACCTGCCGAACCCGTTCCCGGTGATGGACTTCGCCACCGCCATGGGTTCCTACGGTTCGGACAAGCCGGACATGCGCGTAAAGCTGCAGTTCACCGAACTGACGGAGCTGATGAAGACCGTCGAATTCAAGGTCTTCAACAACGCCGCCAACATGGCGGGCGGCCGCGTCGTCGGCCTGCGCGTGCCGCAGGGCGGTTCGATGCCGCGTTCGGAAATCGACGCGTACACGCAATTCGTCGGCATCTACGGCGCCAAGGGCCTCGCCTACATCAAGGTCAACGAGAAGGCCAAGGGCCGCGAGGGCCTGCAGTCGCCGATCGTCAAGAACATCTCGGACGACGTCCTCGCGAAAGTGCTGGAGCTGACCGGTGCCGAAGACGGCGACCTGATCTTCTTCGGCGCGGACAAGGCCAAGGTCGTGAACGACTCGATGGGCGCGCTGCGCGTGAAGATCGGCCACTCGGAATTCGGCAAGAAGGCCGGCCTGTTCGACGACGTCTGGGCGCCGCTGTGGGTCATCGACTTCCCGATGTTCGAGTACGACGACGAAGGCGACCGCTGGAACGCCACGCACCACCCGTTCACGGCGCCGAAGGACGGCCACGAAGACATGCTCGAGACGAACCCGGGCGCCTGCATCGCCAAGGCCTACGACATGGTGCTGAACGGCTGGGAACTGGGCGGCGGCTCGATCCGTATCCACCGCGAGGAAGTCCAGAGCAAGGTGTTCCGCGCGTTGAAGATCGATGCGGAAGAAGCGCAGCTGAAGTTCGGCTTCCTGCTCGACGCCCTGCAGTACGGCGCCCCGCCGCACGGCGGCCTGGCGTTCGGCCTGGACCGCCTGATCACGCTGATGACGGGCTCCGAGTCGATCCGCGACGTGATCGCGTTCCCGAAGACCCAGCGCGCGCAGGACCTGCTCACCAACGCGCCGTCGGAAGTCGACGAGAAGCAGCTGCGCGAGCTGCATATCCGTCTGCGTAACGAGCCGAAGGTCGCTTGATGGGTTTGGTGGGCACGGGGTGCCCACCCTACGAAACTCTGCAGTAGGGTGGGTGCCCCCGCGCCCACCATGTGTCGCCACCACGCCTGCCATGCCCCACAAAATCCCCGAATCCGTCCTGGTCGTCATCCACACCGCCGACCTGGACGTGCTGCTGATCGAACGCGCCGACCGTCCCGGCTTCTGGCAATCCGTCACCGGTTCCCTCGACCGCCCCGACGAACCGCTGCTGGAAACGGCCACGCGCGAACTGTTCGAGGAAACGGGCATCGTCGCCGATGGCGAGCGCATCGTCCTCAAGGACTGGCACCTGTCCAACATCTACGAGATCTACGCGACCTGGCGCCACCGCTATGCGCCCGGCGTCACCCACAACACGGAGCACGTGTTCTCCGTCTGCGTCCCGCGCGACATCCCGATCACCCTCGCGCCGCGCGAACATCTGCACTACGCCTGGCTGCCGCTGCTGGAAGCGGCCGACCGGTGCTTTTCCAGCTCGAACGCGGAAGCGATCCTGCAATTGCCGCGGCACGTACGCGCGGCGTAAACAAAACCCGGATCGCGCGTACGAAATCGTCCATTTCAACCGTGCGCGGCGCAATCTGTGCTATTTTTCTTGCTCTGTAGCAATCGAAAGCCGACCGCCTCCGCATGCGCAGTGCAAAATACCTGAAATTCGTCGCCTTCGCCGTCTTCGCCGTCATGGTGCTGGTGGCGGCGGTGCCGTTCTGGCTGAACCGGTCCGTCAACGTCCTGCTGGCGCAGGCGCGCGCCGAGCTGCTCGCGCAGCAGCGTCTCGATGCCATCCTGGCCAGCGTGCGCGATGCCGAGACGGCGCAGCGCGGCTTCGTCATCACCGGCAACGACACCTTCCTCGAACCGTATGAACGGACCCGGCGCATGTTGCCCTCGGCCCTGCACGACGCCAAGGAGAAGGCGCGCACGGATGCCGAACGGACCACCGTGTGGCGCATCTCGCGCCTGGTGGATCTCAAGCTGGCCGAGCTCGAAGAGACCATCCTGCTGCGCCGCCGTGCCGGCTTCGAGGCGACCGAGCGCGTGGTCAGCTCGCTGCGCGGCAAGCAATACATGGACGAATTGCGCCAGCTCGTCGCGGCCGAAGACGCGCGCGGCAAGGCGCGGCGCGACGCGTTGCGGGCGGACCTGCTGGCGCGCTCCGGGCGCTCGTTCACCGTGAGCGTCGCGGCCACCGCCTGCAATATCCTCGCGCTGGGCGTGCTGCTGCTGGTCGTGATGCGCATGCTGCGCGAGCGGCGCGCCATCGCCGCGCAACTGGAGACGCAGGCCGGCCAGCTCGCGGAGGCGGTCGCCCTGACGTCGCGCCGCAACCGCGAACTGAAACTGGTCGCGGAATTGCTGCGTGCCGTGGAAGCCGTGCCGGCGGTCGTCGACGCCGGCCCCGTGATCGCGCGCTTCATGCCGAAACTGCTGCCCGGCGTGGCCGGCACGCTGTTCCTGCTGCGCGACGACGACGACAACATGCTGGACCGCCAGGCGCAATGGGGCCGGCCGTCCGACCAGCCCTGGGCCATCGACATCGATGCCTGCTGGGGGCTGCGCCACGGGGCGCGCTACAAGACGGCCGGCTACGGCGACCCGGCGTGCGCCCATTACCGCGAACCGTCGGACGACGCGGCGGCGCGCCTGTGCATCCCGCTCGTCACGCACGATGAACTGGTCGGCATGGTGCATCTGGAAGGATTGACGGCGGGCTCGATGCAGGAAGAGCAGGAGCGCCTGGCGGTGACGGTCGCGGAGCAGCTCGCACTCGCGCTGGGGAATGCGCGCCTGCGCGAGTCGCTGCGCCGGCAATCGGTGCTCGATCCGCTCACCGGCCTGTTCAACCGGCGCCATTTCGACGCCGCCCTGAAGCGCGAGCTGGCGCGGGCGCGGCGCAAGAACGTGCCCGTGAGCCTGGTGCTCGTCGACATCGACCATTTCAAGGACGTCAACGACGGCTTCGGCCATGCCGTCGGCGACGCCGTGCTGCGCACGATCGCCCAGCAACTGCGTCTGGGCATCCGCGAAGGGGACATCGCCTGCCGCTACGGCGGCGAGGAGATGGTCTTGCTGCTGCCGGAATGCACGGCCGCGGATGCGGGCGCGCGCGCGGAGGCGATCCGCGTCGCCCTGGCCGCCATCACGCCGAACGCGGAAGGAGAAGGGCCGGAACGGATCACGGCGTCGTTCGGCGTGGCGGCGTATCCGGTCCACGCCCAGGATGCCGAAGCGCTGTTCTGGGCGGCCGACAAGGCGTTGTATCGCGCCAAGCAGCATGGACGGAACCGGGTGGTGACAGGAGTCTGAGTGCGGCGGCACCCGCCGGGGAAATGTGTCGTAAGTTCCACATAGAAACAAATGTTTCTTGACCGAAATAGAGGGAGTTGATACTTTCGGTTCTGAAGGATTCTTTCACCAGTGCCCACCTTCCGAGGCGCATCATGGCCGACACGCTCACCATCCCAATCGACCAGGTCCAGATCGGCCTGTATATTTACCTGGACCTGAAATGGTTCCAGCACCCGTTCGCGTTCAGCCATTTCAAGGTCAAGACCGAGGACCAGCTCCGCATCCTGCGTGGACTGGGCCTGGACTCGGTCCGCGTGGATCCCGCGCTCAGCGACATCCCGGTGCCCACGGCGGCGCCGGACCAGCCGGCGCCCGCCGCGCCGGCCACGGTGTCGCCGGAGTCGCGCGCCGAGTCGCCCGTCATGGCGGCGAAACGCGAGATGATGGCGCGCATCCGCGAGCAGCGCGAGAACGCGGCGCGCATCGAGCAGGCGTTCGTGAACACGGCGCGCGCCATCCGCGAGATCGACCGCAACCTGTTTTCCCAGCCGGCCGAGACGATCCGCGTGGCCGGCAAACTGATCGGCCAGATCACGGATTCGATCCTGTCCGCGCCCGAGCTGGCGATCAACCTGATGGGCGACAAGCTGGGCGGCGAGGAAGTCTACGTGCACTCCCTCAACGTCACGATGCTGTCGATGATGATCGCGCGCGACATCAAGCTGCCGCACGAGGTGGCCAGCGTGCTCGGCATGGGTGCGTTGATGCACGACGTCGGCACGAGGAACATCCCGGACCGGATCCTGAACAAGCTCGACGCGTACAACCACGCCGAGCAGGCGCTCGTCGAAACACATTGCCAGGGCGGTTTCGAGATCGGCCAGAAGCTGGGCCTGGCGGCGCCGGCGCTGGCCATCATCCGCGACCACCACGAGATGTTCGACGGCAGCGGCTATCCGCGCCACCTGCAAGGCGAGGCGACCAGCATCCTCGCCCGCATTGTCTCGATCGCCAACCATTACGACGAATTGTGCAATCCGCGCAACCCGGCCGAGTCGCTCACGCCGCACGAGGCGCTGTCGCTGATGTTCGCCAAGATGCGCAGCCGCTTCGACCCCAAGCTGCTGCAGGTGTTCATCCGCTGCCTGGGCGTGTACCCGCCCGGCACGATCGTCCAGCTGGCCAACAGCGTCGTCGGCATGGTCGTCAACGTCAACACCGCCAAGCCGACCCGGCCCCAGGTCATGATCTACGAGGCCAGCGTGCCGCGCGAGGAAGCGATCGTGGTCAACCTCGAGCAGCAGCCGGACCTGAACATCGTGAAGTCGATCCGCCCGTCCCAGGTGCCAAAGGACATCTACAACTACCTCAGCCCGCGCAAACGCGTCAGCTACTACTTCGACGCGAGCGATCCGGGGCGGAGGAACCAGCCATGAGCCTGCACCAACTGATGGTCGACCACAGTCCCTACATGGTGATGCTGGTCGACCCGGCCGACTTGCGCATTCTCGTCGCCAACCGCACGGTCGAACAGGTGCTCGGTTATCCGGCCGCCCAGTTGAGCGGGATGGTCATCACCGACATCGAAAGCTCGCTGCAGGACGTGTTTTATTGGGAGGACGTACGCGGCGGCCAGTACCTCGACGTCGAGGCGCAGGAGGGCGAATACCTGTGCGCCGACGCGTCGCTGCTGACGGTGATGAAATCGGTGCGCGTGATCCACGACGGCGAGCGATCGCTGCTGCTGGTGCGCGCGCGCGACTGCCGCCACGAGCGCCAGGTCGAGGCCCTGCTCGAGCAGACCCTGGCCCAGCTGCGCACGACCTTGGAATCGACGGCGGACGGCATCCTGGTGATCGACTGGCACGGCAAGATCACGAGCATGAACCGGTTGTTTTCGGCGATGTGGGACATCCCCGCCGCGCTGCTGCAGGCCGGCGACGACGACGGCATCATCGAATTCATCGCGGGCCAGGCCGAGCAGGGAGAGCTGATCCGCAGCCAGCTGCGCCAGGTGGCCGATACGACCGAGACGCAGGACCTGTTCCGGCTCAAGAGCGGCCGCTTCTTCGAATGCCGTTCGCGACCTCAGTTCCTGGGCGAGCGCGTGATCGGGCGGGTGTTCGGCTACACCGACGTCACCGAGCGCCACCGGGCCGAGGAAGCGCTGCGCGAGTCGCGCGACCAGCTCGAATCGAAGGTGCGCGAACGCACGCGCGACTTGCAGGAGGCGAATGCGACGCTGGAAAAGGAACAGGCGCGCCAGGCGGAGTTGATCAAGAAACTGGGCGAGGCCCAGAGCCAGTTGCTGCAATCGGAGAAGATGGCCTCGATCGGCGTGCTGGCGGCCGGCGTCGCGCACGAGATCAACAATCCGATCGGCTTCGTCAATTCGAACCTGGGCAGCCTGCAGCGGTATGCCCACTCCATGCTCCGGCTGCTCGACAGCTACGAGGCGCTGGAAGGCTCGCTCAGTCCGGACGACCGCGCCGCGATCGCGCGGCTGAAGAAGGAAGTCGACGCCGACTACCTGCGCGAGGACCTGGAACCGCTGCTGCGCGAATCGCTCGACGGCATCGACCGCGTGCGCCGCATCGTGCAGGACATGAAGGATTTTTCGCATGTCGACGGCGGCGACCTGCAGTACGCCGACCTCGAGGCGGGCCTGAACAGCACGCTGAACGTGGTCTGGAACGAGATCAAGTACAAGGCCGAAGTGACCAAGGAGTACGCGCAGATCCCGCAGATCGAGTGCTACCCGTCGCAGCTGAACCAGGTGTTCATGAACCTGCTGGTCAATTCCGCCCACGCGATCGAGAAGCACGGCCGCATCATCCTGCGCACGGGCCACGACGACAAACAGGTCTGGATCGAAGTCGAGGACACCGGCACCGGCATCCCCAAGGACAAGCTGGGGCGCATCTTCGAACCCTTCTTCACGACCAAACCGGTGGGTAAAGGCACCGGCCTCGGCCTGTCGCTGTCGTACGGGATCGTGCAGAAGCACGGCGGGCGCATCGACGTGCACAGCGAAGTGGGCAAAGGCACGCGGTTCCGCGTCGTCCTGCCGCGCTGCCGGCCGGCGCCCGGCGCCGACGTGGCCATCTGAACGGTCCGGAACTTCCTGAGGCTGCTCAGGTCAAAAAATCGGCGGTGGCGGACTGAAGCCCGAATCGCCGCATCCCGCGTCACAAAGCCATCGATCGTCGTGATAATTCGAGAGATTTGCTTTGATCGATCCTGCTCGATTCCTTGACGAGCGGCCGATTCTCGCTGTATGTACGAAATTTAATTTAGGAAATTTCGATTCGCACAATATATTCGTTCGTTTGACAGTGAGAAATGATTTTATTAAGGTCCACAGGTCGTTTGTAACGACTTTTCATTTTAGCAATGTCCAACAAGGGAGGAATCATGAGCGAACGCAGACACGAGCAGAAGGTCAAGGACGTTGGCGTCGATAACGATTACCTGTGCATCGAGCTATTAAGCGGTCTTCGCCTGATGGGCCCGCTACGCACCAACCCGGTTTACCGCGACCCCGTCATCCCGCCCGAAGCGCGTCCTCTGCCGACCGGCGAATTCAGGCGTGCAGCCGTTGCCCCCTGAGCTTTCCTCAACGCCTTTTCCGGCCAAAAGCCGGAGAAGGCGCCCGCGCACGATTGCGCTCCTCGCCCGCGAAAAGCATGGACTGATGGGGTTACAATGTTCCCATGAAAATCCGTGTTGCGACCTACAACATCCACAAGGGCGTCTCTTCCTTTCGTAGTACGCCGCGCGTGTTGGCGCTGAAAAAAGCCATCGGCGCGTTCGATGCGGACGTCGTGTTCCTGCAGGAAGTGCAGGGGCGGCACGACCGCTACCAGGTCCGCTACGGCGAAAAGGTGCGCAGCCCCCATCACCACTGGCCGGAAAAGGCCCAGCACGAATTCTTTGCCGGCGAAAACCTGCATGCCGCATATGGCATGAACGCCGTATACGACCACGGCCATCACGGCAATGCGCTCCTGTCCGGTTTTGCGATCTCGAATACCCGCAACCACGACATTTCCGACCACGCCTACGAACAGCGCGGCATCCTGCATTGCGTGCTGGAGACGCCGTCCTGCAACGTCCACTGCTACGTCGTCCACCTGGGCTTGTTCGAAGGCAGCCGCCGGCGTCAGACGGAGGCGCTGATCAATTGCGTGGAGGAATCCGCACCGCATGGCGAACCCGTCATCATCGCGGGCGACTTCAACGATTGGCGCAATACCCTGAGCGAATGCCTGCGCCTCAAGCTGGGCGTCGTTGAGGTATTCGATGAACTGGAGCGGCCGGCGCGGTTCGGCGCGCGAATCAGTGATATCGTCCGGAATGCGGCCGGGCGCGAAAAGCGCCTGGTGCCGGCGCGGACGTTTCCTGCCGCGCTGCCCTGGTTCCGGCTCGACCGGATCTATGTGCGCGGCTTCCAGGTCGAGCATGCCGAAGTGCTGCACGGCCCCCAATGGGCGCGCCTGTCTGACCACGCACCGATCGTGGCCAACCTGCAGCTGTCATAGCGATGCGCACCGTTACTTATGTAGCCAACAACGACGTCACCCTCCTCGAAAGCGGCAGCACTTATTTCCCGACCCTGCTGGCCGCGATCGATGCGGCCCAGCACGAGATCCTGTACGAAACCTATATCTATGCCGACGACGACACGGCGCGCGTCGTCACGGATGCGCTGATCCGCGCCGCGAAGCGCGGCGTCAAGGTGCGCGTGCTGGCCGACTGGTTCGGCACCGGCAACCGTGTCGCGTGCAGGCTGAAGGAAGTGTTCGGCCCGGTATGCGTGCACTACCGCATGTTCAATCCGTGGTTCAAGCGGGGCGCCGCGCGCAGCCATCGCAAGATCGCGGTGATGGACCGCCAGGTCGCGTTCGTCGGCGGCATCAACACGAACGACGACAACCTGCACGACTACGAGCCGCACGCCCCGTTGCCGGCGCCCCGCTGGGATTTCGCCGTATGCGTGCGCGGGCCGCTCGTGGCGGAAATCCACCGCGAGGCGCAAGCGCAGTGGACGCGCGCTGGCCACCTGCCCCTCGTGCGGCGCATCAACCTGTTCCGCGAAATGCGCAAGCAGCCGGCCGCGCTGGGCGACCACCCGATGCGCGCCGCGTTCGTCGTGCGCGACAACCTGCGCAACCGCCGCACGATCCAGCGCGCCTATCTGCAGGCGATCGGCCGCGCGCGCAAGCGCGTGCTGATGGCCACGCCGTATTTCGCGCCGGGCCGCAAATTCCGCGACGCGCTGTGCCGGGCGGCGCGGCGCGGCGTCGACGTCTGCCTGATGATCGGCGTGGGCGAATTCCGCATGCAGGACGCCGTCGCCTCGTCGTTCTACCCGCAGCTGCTGGCGGCCGGGGTCCGCATCGTCGAGTACCGCAAGACCCAGCTGCATGCCAAGGTTGCCGTCGTGGACGACAACTGGGCCACGGTCGGGTCCAGCAATTGCGACGGGTTGTCGCTGTTCGTCAACCAGGAGGCGAACGTCGTCGTGCGCGACGCGCGCTTTGCCTCGGCGCTGGCCCGCCAGATCGAGCTGGGCGTCGCCGACGGCGTGCCGATCGGCTTCGAGGATTTGCGGGCGGTGAGTTGGGTGCGCCGCTGCGGCCACGAAATGGCCTATCTTCTCTATAAAATGACCATGCGGGTCGTCGCGATCGGCTACGCATGACTGGATATGACAATATGACGGACAATGACAACGTAAGGATCGACAAATGGCTGTGGGCGGCGCGTTTCTTCAAGACGCGCTCGCTGGCGGCGGATGCCGTGGACCGGGGACGCGTGCGGATCGGCGGCGAACCCGTCAAACCTGCCCGCTCGGTCAAAGTCGATGATAAGATTTTCATCGACAACGGTTCGAATCGCTGGGAAGTGGTCGTGCTGGGCCTGTCCGACAAGCGGGGCCCGGCCCCCGTCGCCCAGGCGCTGTACCGCGAGACGGAGGAGAGCATCGTGCGCCGCGAAAACGACCAAGAGGCACGACGCTTGTTCCCCGAACCGGGCAGCACGATCAAGGGCCGCCCGACCAAGCGCGACCGTCGCGCCCTGACCCGCGCCGGCGGCTGACCCGCCCGCCGCGTGTTGCGACCAAGGCACTAGAACGGTGCCTCTAAGTTCCCGTTTGACATTTCACGGCTGGTAGATAATAGTACGAGCGTTCGGATTTTTTCGGTCAGATGAAATCCTCTCTTACGCGAGGCATATTATTAATACGACAGCTAAATCGATGAGCATGCGCAAAGGCGAGATGACGCGGGCCGCCATCCTCGATGTTGCGCTCGAGCTCGCCAGCCGCGACGGTCTCGAAGGCCTGACGATCGGCCTGCTGGCCGACCGCATGAACATGAGCAAATCGGGCGTCTTCGCCCACTTCGGTTCGCGCGAAGACCTGCAGATCGACGTGCTCAAGCTGTACCACCGCCGCTTCGAGCAGGAAGTCTTCTTCCCCAGCCTCAAGGAAGCCCGCGGCCTGCCGCGCCTGGAGGCGATGTTCAACCGCTGGCTCCAGCGCGTGTCGGTCGAGATCGCATCCGGCTGCATCTATATCAGCGGCGCCGTCGAGTACGACGACCGCCCGGGCCCGATCCGCGAAGAACTCGTCGCCATGGTCCGCACGTGGCAGGGCGCCCTGCTGCGCTGCGCGCAACAGGCGATCGAATGCGGCGACCTGAAGGCGGAGACGGATCCCGAGCAACTCGTCTACGAGATGTACGGCCTCGTGCTGGCAGTGCACCACGATGCGCGCTTCCTGCGCATCCCGGGCGCCGTCGACCGCGCGCACCGCGGCTTTGCGCGCCTGATCGAAGATTACCGCAATCCCAATAAGCAAAGCAGCCAGGCGGATACCGTCCGCGCTCAGTAATCCATACCAAATATTTACCTGTCAGGAGAACAACCATGGGTCAGTACGTCGCGCCACTTCGGGATATGCAGTTCGTTCTGCACGAGTTCCTGAACGTCACCGAAGAATTCAAGAACCTGCCGGCGTACCAGGAGATCGACGCCGATATCATCAACCAGGTGCTGGAAGAGGGCGCGAAATTCACGCAGGAAGTGCTGTTCCCGCTGAACCACAGCGGCGACCGCGAAGGCTGCCACTTCGACGCCGCCGCCAAGACCGTCACCACGCCCAAGGGTTTCAAGGAAGCCTATAAACAGTATGTGGAAGGCGGCTGGGCCGCGCTGGCCTGCGATGCGGAATACGGCGGCCAGGGCCTGCCGGTCTCGCTGAACAACTCGTTCTACGAGATGCTGAATTCGTCGAACCAGGCATGGACCATGTACCCGGGCCTGTCGCACGGCGCGTACGAGTGCCTGAAGGAACACGGCACCGACGACCAGAAAAAATTCTACCTGCCGAAGCTCGTCTCGGGCGAATGGACCGGCACGATGTGCCTGACCGAAGCGCACTGCGGCACCGACCTGGGCCTGCTGCGCACGAAGGCCGAACCGCAGGCCGACGGCACCTATAAAATCACCGGCTCGAAGATCTTCATCTCGGCCGGCGAGCACGACATGTCGGAAAACATCGTCCATCTGGTGCTGGCCCGCTTGCCGGACGCGCCGGAAGGCTCGAAAGGCATCTCGCTGTTCCTCGTGCCGAAATTCCTGCCGAACGCCGACGGTTCGATCGGCGCGCGCAACCCGATCTTCTGCGGCGCCATCGAAGAAAAGATGGGCATCCACGGCAACGCCACCTGCCAGATGAACCTGGACGGCGCCATCGGCACCCTGATCGGCCAGCCGCACAAGGGCCTGAACGCGATGTTCGTGTTCATGAACGCGGCTCGCCTGGGCGTCGGCATGCAGTCGCTGGGCCTGACGGAAGTCGCGTACCAGAACGCGCTCGTGTATGCGAAAGACCGCATCCAGATGCGCAGCCTGTCGGGCCCGAAGGCCCCGGACAAGCCGGCCGACCCGATCATCGTCCACCCGGACGTGCGCCGCATGCTGCTGACCGCGAAAGCCTATGCGGAAGGCGCGCGCGCCCTGACGTCGTACGTCGCGCTGCAGATCGACCGCGAACTGAACCACCCGGACGAGGAAGTCCGCAAGGAAGCCGCCGACGAAGTCGCCCTCCTGACCCCGGTCGTGAAGGCCTTCATCACCGACAACGGCTGGATCGCCACGTCGGAAGCGATGCAGGTGTACGGCGGCCACGGCTACATCAGCGAGTGGGGCATGGAGCAGTACGTGCGCGACGCCCGCATCAACATGATCTACGAAGGCACGAACACCGTGCAGTCGCTCGACCTGCTGGGCCGTAAGATCCTGATGGACAACGGCGCCAAGCTGCGCGCCTTCGGCGAGAAGGTCAAGGCGTTCGTCGAAGACAACGGCCTGGACGAGCAGATGTCCGAATTCGTGAGCCCGCTGGGCGAACTGGGCGAGAAGGTCGGCAAGCTGACGATGGAAATCGGCATGAAGGCCTTCCAGAACCAGGACGAAGTGGGCGCCGCCGCCGTGCCTTACCTGCGCGTCGTGGGCCACCTGGTGTTCTCGTACTTCTTCGCGCAGATGGCGAAGATCGCGCTGGCCAAGAAGGATTCGGGCGACAAGTTCTACGAATCGAAACTGGCGACCGCACGCTTCTACTTCGCCCGCCTGTATCCGGAAACCGCGATGCTGATCCGCCAGGCGCGTTCGGGGGCAAGCAACCTGCTGGCGCTGGACGCAGACCTGTTCTAAATACGCACCATCACCACATTAAGGATTACGAGAGATGACTAATTTCATCGTCAAGAAAGTCGCCGTGCTGGGCGCCGGCGTGATGGGCGCGCAGATCGCTGCGCACTGCGTCAACGCCAAGGTCCCGGTCGTGCTGTTCGACCTGCCGGCCAAGGACGGTAACAAGAACGGCATCGTCCTGAAGGCCATCGAGAACCTGAAAAAACTGTCGCCGGCCCCGCTGGGCAACAAGGACGACGCCGCGCTGATCGAAGTCGCCAACTACGAGGACAACCTCGACGTGCTGGCCGGCTGCGACCTGATCATCGAAGCCATCGCCGAGCGCATGGACTGGAAGCACGACCTGTACAAGAAGGTCGCGCCGCACATCGGCGCGAACGCCATCTTCGCGTCGAACACGTCGGGCCTGTCGATCGAAAAGCTGGCCGAAGGCTTCGACGCCGAACTGAAATCGCGCTTCTGCGGCGTGCACTTCTTCAACCCGCCGCGCTACATGCACCTGGTCGAACTGATCCCGACCGCCGCCACGAAGCCGGAGATCCTGGACCAGCTCGAAACGTTCCTGACCTCCACGCTGGGCAAGGGCGTCGTGCGCGCGAAGGACACGCCGAACTTCATCGCTAACCGCGTCGGCATCTTCGGCATGCTGGCCACGATCCACGAAGCCGAGAAGTTCGGCCTGTCCGTGGACGTCGTCGACGACCTGACCGGCGCGAAGCTGGGCCGCGCCAAGTCGGGCACGTTCCGCACGGCGGACGTCGTCGGCCTGGACACGATGGGCCACGTCATCAAGACCATGCAGGACAACCTGAAGGACGACCCGTTCTTCGGCGTGTACAAGACGCCGGACGTGCTGGCCAAGCTGATCGAAAAGGGCGCGCTGGGCCAGAAGACCGGCGCCGGCTTCTATAAAAAGGTCGGCAAGGACATCCTGCGCCTGGACACCGCCACCGGCGAATACGTGCCGGGCGGCGCCAAGGCCGCCGACATCGTCGCGCGTATCCTGAAAGAGAAGGACCCGGTCAAGAAATTCAAGGCGATGCGCGAATCGACCAACCCGCAGGCGCAGTTCCTGTGGGCGATCTTCCGCGACGCCTTCCACTACATCGCCTTCCACCTGGATTCGATCGCCGACAACGCGCGCGACGTGGACTTCGCGATGCGCTGGGGCTTCGGCTGGAGCGTCGGCCCGTTCGAGACGTGGCAGGCCGCCGGCTGGAACACCATCGCCCAGTGGGTCAAGGAAGACATCGAGGCCGGCAAGGCCCTGACCGATGCACCGCTGCCCGCGTGGGTGTTCAGCGCGCCGGTCGCGGAGAAGGGCGTGCACACGCCTGAAGGTTCGTACTCCGTCACGAAGAACGCCTACGTGCCGCGTTCCGACCTGCCGGTCTACAAGCGCCAGCAATTCCGTGCCCCGGTCGTGGGAAGCGGTCGCGACGATCCGAAGACCGCGGGCACCACCGTGTTCGAAGACGACTCCGTGCGCCTGTGGCACTCGGGCGACGAGGTGCTGGTCATCTCGCTGAAGACGAAGATGCACGTGATCGGCGACGGCGTCATCAAGGGCATCCAGCGCGCGCTGGCGGAAGCGGAGAAGGGCTACAAGGGCATCGTGATCTGGAATGCCGATGCGGCGGACGGCGGCCCGTTCTCGGCCGGCGCCGACCTGCAATCGGCCCTGCCGGCCTTCATGGCGGGCGGCGCGAAAGCGATGGACCCGATCGTCAAGGAACTGCAGGACACGTTCATGGCGATGAAATACTCGAACATCCCGGTCGTGGCCGCGGTGGCGGGTCTCGCCTTGGGCGGCGGCTGCGAGATGGCGCTGCACGCGTCGAAGCGCGTCGCCTCGATCGAGTCGTACATCGGCCTCGTGGAAGTGGGCGTCGGCCTGGTGCCGGCCGGCGGCGGCCTGAAGGAAGCGGCAGTGCGCGCGGCCAATGAATCGAAGGGCAACGACATCCTGCAATTCCTCAAGACCGGCTTCACCAACGCGGCCACCGCGCAGGTGTCGAAATCGGCCCTGGAAGCGAAGGCGATGGGCTACCTGAAGGACGACGACGTCATCGTCTTCAACCCGTACGAACTGCTGCACGTGGCGAAGGTCACCGCGCGCTCGATGTTCGATGCCGGCTACCGCGCACCGCTGCGCCGTCCGGTCACCGTCACCGGCCGCTATGGCTGGGGAACGATCCGCGGCCAGCTGGTCAACATGCGCGACGGCGGCTTCATTTCGGCCTACGACTACCACCTGGGCGACACGATCGCGGAGATCGTCTCCGGTGGCGACATCGACCAGGGTAGCGTCGTGTCCGAGCAGTGGCTGCTCGACATGGAACGCCGTGCATTCGTCTCGCTGCTGAACAATCCGAAGACCCAGGAACGCATCATGGGCATGATGCAAAACGGTAAACCGGTACGTAACTGATCGCGGCGCGGACAACAAGGACTACTGACATGAGCAAACAACTTCAAGACGCATACATCGTCGCGGCGACCCGCACCCCGATCGGCAAGGCGCCGCGCGGCTTCTTCAACAAGACCCGTCCGGACGACCTCCTGATCGCCGCGATCAAGGGCGCGATGGCCGCCGTGCCGAACCTGGACCCGGCCGTGATCGTCGACGCCATCGTCGGCTGCTCGTTCCCGGAAGCGGAGCAGGGCTTCAACGTGGCGCGCCAGGCCGTCGTGATGGCCGGCCTGCCGACCACCGTCGGCGGCGTCACCGTCAACCGCTACTGCGCGTCGGGCATCACGGCGCTGGCCATGGCCGCGGACCGCATCCGCGTCGGCGAGGCCGACGTGATGATCGCCGGCGGCGTCGAATCGATGTCGATGGTGCCGATGATGGGCCACCACCCGTCGATCAACATGCGCGTATTCGAGGACGAGAACGTGGGCCTGGCCTACGGCATGGGCCTGACGGCCGAGAAGGTCGCCGCCCAGTGGAAGGTGAGCCGCGAAGACCAGGACGCGTTCGGCCTGGAATCGCACCGCAAGGCCATCGCCGCCCAGCTGGCCGGCTTCTTCAAGGACGAGATCACGCCGGTGGAAATCGTCACCCGCACGCCGGACCTGGCGACGGGCGAGATCAAGGTCAAGCGCCGCACCGTCGACCTGGACGAAGGCCCGCGCGCCGACGCCAGCATGGAAGGCATGGCGAAGCTCAAGCCGGTGTTCGCCGCCAAGGGCAGCGTGACGGCCGCGACGTCGTCGCAGATGTCGGACGGCGCCGGCGCGCTGATCGTCGTCAGCGAAAAGATCCTGCGTGAGCACAACCTGACCCCGCTGGCCAAGTTCTCCTCGTTCGCCGTGCGCGGCGTGCCGCCGGAGATCATGGGCATCGGCCCGAAGGTCGCGATCCCCGCGGCGTGCGCCGCCGCCGGCATCACCCAGGACCAGCTGGACTGGATCGAACTGAACGAGGCCTTCGCGGCACAGGCACTGGCCGTCATCCGCGACCTGAACCTGGACACCAGCAAAGTGAACCCGATGGGCGGCGCGATCGCCCTGGGCCACCCGCTGGGCGCCACCGGTGCGATCCGCGCCGCGACCGTCGTCCACGCCCTGCGCCGCAACAACCTGAAGTACGGCATGGTCACCATGTGCGTCGGCGCCGGCATGGGCGCGGCGGGCATCATCGAACGCGTGTAATCCACACGTCGTAAACGGAAGGGGCGCTGTGGCACAACCGCAGCGCCCTTTTTTATACAACGGAGACACTGAATGGACATCCTGAGCACCACGGCCGACGGCATCCTTACCCTCGAATTCAACCGCCCCGAACGCAAGAACGCGATCACGGGCGCCATGTACACGATGTTGGCCGACGCGCTGCGCGCCGCCGACGCCGACCCGCAGATCCGCGCCATCCTCATCACGGGCAAGCCCGAGATCTTCACGGCCGGTAACGACCTGGAAGACTTCCTGCACAATGTGGGCGAAGGCGCGATGACGGAATCGCGTCCCGTGTTCCAGTTCATGCGCGCGCTGGAAGGCTGCGGCAAGCCCGTGGTCGCGGCCGTCGCCGGCGCCGCCGTCGGCATCGGCACGACCTTGCTGATGCACTGCGACCTCGTCTACTGCGCCGACAACGCCAAGTTCTCGATGCCGTTCTCGCAGCTGGGCCTGTGCCCGGAATTCGCGTCGTCGCTGCTCGTCGCGCAATCGGCCGGCTACACGCGCGCCGCGGAAAAGCTGATGCTGGGCGAACCGTTCGGCGCGCAGGAGGCGTTCGAGATGGGCATCGTGGCGAAAGTGCTGCCGGCCGCCGACCTGCTCGCGTTCGCGCAAGGCCAGGCCGCCAAGCTCGTGAAACTGCCGGCCGCGTCGATCCGCACGACGAAGGCCCTCATGAAGCGTTCGCGCGCGGCGCTGGTGAAAGACACCATCGCGGCGGAGAACGAACGCTTCAGCGCGATGCTGACCGGGGGCGAGGCCAAGGAAGCCTTCACCGCGTTCTTTGAAAAGCGCAAGCCGGACTTCAGCAAGTTCGACTGACCCGCTTCACGCGGGGACCGGTTCCGCGACCGGCCCCGCGGCCGTGTCGCGGACGGCGAAGCCGGCGGCCTCGATCTCCGCGCGCAAGGCATCCGCATCCGCCCATCGCCGTTCCGCGCGGGCCCGCTGGCGCGCGTCGATCAGCGCCAGCACGGCGTCCGGCACGGCGCGCGCTTCCGGGCGCCACGTGTCCAGGCCGAGGCCCAGCGCCTCGTCCAGCCAGGCCAGCGTCGCCTTCTGCACGGCGCCCGGCAGATCGGATTTCAGCACTTCCCATGCCAGCGCCAATGCGCCGGGCGTGTTCAGGTCATCGTTGAGCGCCGCCAGCATCCGTTCCCGCATCGCCGCGTCGAGCGTGCCGCCGGAAGGCAGCTGATGATAGGCCCGCCGCAAGCGCCCGAGCGCCGTCTGCGCCGCCTCCAGCGCCGTCCACGAAAAGACGAGCTTCGAGCGGTAGTGGGCGGTCAACGCGAGGTAGCGGTAGGCCAGCGGATCGAAGCCGCGCGCCAGCAGGCTGTCGAGCCGGATGAAGCTGCCGTCGGACTTGGACATCTTGTCGCTGTCCTGCAGCCGCAGGAAGGCGCCATGCAGCCAGTAGCGTGCCGGCGGATGGCCGTGGCAGGCCTCGTGCTGGGCGATCTCGTTCGAGTGGTGGACCGGCACGTGGTCTTCGCCGCCGACGTGGATGTCGAACAGCGCGCCGAGGTAGCGCGTCGACATCGCGGAGCACTCGATGTGCCAGCCGGGGAAGCCGCCGCCCCACGGACTGTCCCATTCCATCTGGCGCGTCGCGTCGCCGATGAATTTCCAGAGCGCGAAGTCGGTGGGTGCGCGTTTTTCGCCGAGGTCGACGCGATGCCCGGCGCGCAGGCCGGCGATGTCGAGCCGGGCCAGGTGGCCGTAGCGCTCCAGGCGCGCGGTGTCGAAATAGATGCCGTCCGATGTCCGGTAAGTGAAGCCGGCGCGCTCGATGCCGGCGATGAAATCGATCTGTTCGGGAATGTGGTCGGTCGCGCGCGTCCACACGGTCGGCGCCAGGATGCGCAGGCGCTCCAGGTCGCGCAGGAAGGCCTGGGTGTAGTAGGCCGCGATCTCCCACGCCGACCGCCCGGTGCGCCGGCTGCCCTTTTCCATCTTGTCCTCGCCGCTGTCGGCATCGGACGTCAGGTGGCCGACGTCCGTGATGTTGACGACGTGCCGGGCCTCGAAACCGTTCAGCTGGAGCACGCGGCGCAGCGTGTCGCCGAACAGGTAGGTGCGCAGGTTGCCGATGTGGGCGTAGTCGTAGACGGTCGGCCCGCACGCGTACAGGCCGGCGCGGCCGGGTTCCAGGCTCGTGAAAGGGCGCAGCCGCCGCTCGTAGGTGTCGTACAGCGTCAGTTCCATCGGTGCTCCAAAAACGAAAAGGCCACAGGAGACGGTTCTCGCTGTGGCCCATAGAAACTGTGGATGTGAAAATGCAATCGGCAGGCTTCTAGGGCCGCCGGCGACATGCTCCAACGTTGTTCGGGTGTTTATGCATGGGGGCGGTGTAGCATGGTGCTGTAGGCCAGACGAAATCGATGCAACTATCGGCGCCAATACACCGGCACCTGTAGTGCTTCCTTGTCGTTCCACATTTGCACGGTCGCGTACACAGTCGTGCCGTTAGCGTTCACCACGTTGAGCCGATTGGTGAAGTACTTGTACTTCGCTCCAAACCGTGTTTCCGCTATCTTGGCAGCTTGCGCCGCATCCGGACCATGGAGCATGTTGACCAGAATGGCGGTGCCGGCAGTCGCGACCAATACGCCGAGAACAACAGGGATGGTCAAGCGGCTCGGCACCCTCCCATTCGCACGTAGCATTGCTCTGACCGGCTCGCTGTTGAGCCGCCACGCGACCACTGATACTACCGCTGCGGTCACAATGAGCGGCACGAAAAACAAGATGAATTGGCCCGGATACAGGCGAAGCTGCACTTTGGTCAGCTCGAGCGGGGCCAACAGTGCCTGCTGTACAGGCAACGTTACTGCGGGAACGACGGTGAAAACGGCAATCCAGCGTATTGCCGCAATGACCTTGGCGCCCCCGAAATAGAGTAGTAACCCGGCAGCCAGCAACATGACATCGAGCTTGATCTGCCCAGGAGGCGCAGTGTACTGGCCGTAGATCAGTTCCAGAATCCCGAAGACGATCAGCACGTGGGCGGCGGACCGGACCTGCGGCTGGTTGCGGGCAGGGGCGTCGACGGCAGCGCCTGGATTGTCTTGCATCGAGGTGGCCTGCTAGAACGACTATGGGCCGTTAGCGACCACGGCCGGAGGCGAGGCTGTGGTCCGTCCCACACTGATGTCGCCGGTATACGCATCCTTCAGACCGGATTCCCGGACCACGAAGACATTGTCGTTCGCCTGCACTGGCACAGAATGAATCCCACATGTCTCCGTACAGCTCCAGGCACTTCCGCCCGTCGAGCTCAGATTGAATGTCGCAGGGTTCAAGTCAGTGATATGGGTAGGAATTGGTGCCGGAAGCTCGGGGGGAAACCATTCTGGCTTCACTTTCATATTGTGAACATTGCCAGTCAAGGTCAGTATGAGTGACTCAGGGCGGGCACTGTATTCGGCGCGAATCTTGGCGGCCATTTTTCCGTCATTGTTGATGTGCCAGTCTCTCCCGCTACCCTGCATGGCGAAGATCGATATCGGATACCCCGCTTGCCCCAACCGGCGGAAGCCTTCGATCATCTCGACCATGGCCAGGCTCGCGCGTCCGTCCTCGCCGAGTTTCCAAAAATCGGCCTGCAGGAGCGACGCTCGCGCCGACTGGTCACCCGTCGAACGCATATATGCCTTTAGCGACTCGCTCAGGTCAACAGGCATTTCGAGGCCCACGGCGACGCTCATGCCTTTGCTGAGTGCGCTGCAGACGACACGCAGAAACGTCTCTGGCATTTCCTTCGTCCCGTGCCCCTCGCCAAACATAACCACTCGGTGACTGCGCAGGTATGGGGCGAGACCCTTGATCTCGGTGCAATTCATACCAGAAGGAATGCTTTTCGCCAGGGCGGGGAATGACGGCAAGGTTATTGTCATCACCAATAAAATAGCGGCTAGTCGGATACGGTTCATGCTGGAAATTAGCTGTATTGATAAATGGATGTGCCCACTGACACAGGTTTTTTTGTTAGGAGTTCTAAATCGCGACAGTCCGTATATGGATTCGTCCGGCGTTTGCAAACAATCTGTCTTCAGGGCGCGAGGTTTTGATCTTCTCGTAATCTGTTCTGTTCCACTTAGGCATGACGGTGCCGAAAGGTTGGTTGTTGCCCGACGGCGGCCGGAAGCTGTCGACCAATACGGACCTTTCACCGATGGGTTTACGGTTGCAGAAACTTCGCCAGAAGAAGCGCGAACGGGCTGACCAGTAACGCCGCAGTCATCCAACGCAATCCTAGAGCTACTCGCGAGCGGCTTTGAGGGTTTGCTCGTACTAAATCCCATGACCAAGCTGCACTTGTGCCCGCGACCGCTGCCGTAAAGATGAAACTCAGAGCGAGCGGACCGATCATACTGAGCGGATCCATTATCGGGATGATTGCTCGGTGACCGGGTGTCCAGGTCAAGATCCCCAATAGCCACACGACAAGGAACGCCAAAGGAACCACCCCTGCGCACATCAGCACGTTGGCTATTACGAGCTTGGTGCGTGTCGACATACTTGTTCCTTATTCGGGTTTGCCATAACGTCCGTTCCTGGTCGCATACGGTCCTTGGCAGACGGCCAGTGTAATGACATAGTCGCATAGCATGCAAGAAAAGGCTTCCGGACAGCCACTTTAGCGTGCGAAAGTATGGATTGCGTGCGCCCAGGTCGGACGAGGTAGGCTAACCCATGACAGTCCGGATTCGCCCCATTTCGGTCATTCGATAGCATTGGATTGGGCAGCGGGCTTGGCGTATTGTCGCTGCGCAGTGCGATTGCAAATTTACTTGCCGTTCCGTAAGGCTTTCGCCCATGCAGGGGCCTCCTCGGCAAGGTCGCGATAGCAATCCAGACTGGCTAGTTGTCGGCCACTTGCGATCTCGACCAGCCTGCATGCCATGTTGAAGTGCAACGATCCAGTCTCGTAGGCGACCTGTTTTCCGTTTTCCCAAAACATCCATCTCCATACAAACGGATCTCCTTGGATTCGACGGATAACATGCTTTCGCTGGGCGATAACCAAGTTGGCCGGGGAGCTCTGACCGTCCGCCAAAGGGTATCTCTCTGTCCAACCTTCAAAGCCATTCGGCCCCACGCGGTGCACTGATTCGATGGGCTTGTCTGCCCGCGATGCCTGAGCCAATGCAGCGCCTGCCAACAGGAGCATGCTGATCACGGCGAGCCTTCTGCCTGTTGATTGCATGATTGATGAGAGTGGTTTGGATTGGTTCAGTCTAGCTGATGTTCAGTCGCTAGACGCAACGAAAGTGATACCAGAACGGCCGCTCTTGGCCGAACCCGGCCGTTCGACTCAGCATAGCAGGTTGCCGAACTGGAAAAGTCGCGAACTGTCACGACAGGCCGGAACCGACCCTAAGCGGAAGTTCGCCTGACGATCATGCCTGGCGCTAGATGCCATCAGTCGAAGGCCATACCATCGTTTGAACCGTAATCTGCGGATGGCTTGCCAATGGTTCGTATTCCTCAATAAAAGAAAAACCTTGTTTGAGATAGAAGTTGGCGGCTCTTTCATTGGTAGGGGAAACATCCAGAAAGACGCGGCGATGCCCCTTCTGTAAAGCGCGAGCTTTGACTACCTCAACCAGACGAGAAGCAATTCCTGAGCCTCGACTCTGCGGCTCGACCCACATACCGATCATGTTATAGCGGTGCCTACCGCTGATTGCACCACCTATCATTCCAACCGGCTCGCCATCCATAAACGCTAACCAGAACTCTGGCCCGTCCTTAGCCGACGCTCGCTCTTTCCACTGCTCGTCGGTGTATTGAGTGGCTGTCTGATGACTGACTCCAAATGCTGTCGGTGCGTCAGAGAGCGCTGCTAGCCGGACTTGCTTCAACAGCATCCAGTCTTTCTCATCAGTGATTCGAATTTGCATCACATCCTTCAAAATTGCTGATCTACAAACCGTAGGAAGATGACATCGGGACAACATTCATAATGTCGATAACGACCGCTTCTGGCCGGTCTCGGCCGTTCGGCTCAGCATAGCAGGTCGTTGATCTGCAATGATCACGGACTGTCACGACCGGCGGAACCGACCCGAAGCGGACCTAACGAAGTGATTCGATCCATGCCTATGATGCCCAACAGGTCTTGTCCGGCAACTGTCCTTCCTTCCAATGCCGGACCACCTTAACCGCGGCGCGTTGAAACCTGCGTCCGTGCACATCACCCGGTGCCGCGATGACTTCCGTTACATCACCTGACGCTTTGTCGAGTCTAAGCCCGCCCTTTCCGGCTTCCGTATCTGAAAACTCGTAGATAGCTTCATCGGCGGTTTCGGAGATCTTGACAATTTCTATGTAAAAGGCCATGAAGTGTGCTGGTCATTGGTCGAAAGGGTACGGCTAGCGAACGTCTGCCCCTGGCCGGTCACGGCCGGTCAGCTCAGCATAACAGGTTGCCAAGCTGGAAAAATCACCAAACGTCTCGAACGGCCGAGTCCGACCCGAAGCGGACATTAAAACTAGTTGCGAAGCCCTGGTTCCGAGTCTCCCGGGGCTTGCCGGATAGAACTGAGGAACGCAGAAAGGGAAGGCGAAACGACCTCTATGTCGTAGTCACCGCTTGCGCGTTCGTGGTCCCACCAAACGACTTGACCAGAGTGCGGGCCGTCGACATAAAGGCAAAAAAGATTACCAGCTTGATCGGAAGCGATCGGGACTGCAAATCGTGGCAATACGTCAGATACTAACCGGCACATCTCGTCGAGTTGAACGTATTTAGGACCGTCGCCCAGCTCGAAGAAATCCAGAACATCCCATACGTCATCACGGAAGGGAACAACTGGAGGTACATCGTATTTAGGCACGCCATTTTCGAGTAACTCAATGTAGTCCCGAGGCAAGGTAGAACCGATAGCATGTTCTACATTCCTGAGGCGGTTTGAGAACGTCTGCTCAGGTTCACCTATCATTTGTTTACTCTTTCCTACGTTGAACTCGTCGAACGATGTCCGCTTTTGGCCGAACTCGGCCGTTCAGCTCAGGATAGCAGGTCGCTCTCGAGGAAAACTCTCCGATTGTTACGACAGGCAGCCCCCGATCCTGAGCAGACATACCGGTACCGCTTTTTGCCTTCGCATCAAACGTCGCCCCCCTCGTGCGCCGCGTGCTGGCACGAGCATCCAAAACAAGAACGCAAGGCCCAGCCCTGGCCGGGAGATCATGCGGACCTATCGTTATCGCTATCGACAAGAGAGCTCTAGCCATTGAACCGATCGGTGGGGTTTCCTTATGCGTTGGTCATCAGTTTGCAGCGCGAGGCGGTTGGTCGCGAGCCCCCGCTGGGCGACCATATCGACCACGGCCTTGTTGAGTCGCCAATCCGCTACAAGCGGCCCCATCGGTGCGACATGTTCAATATCCTGGTGCTAGCGTGGCATCCTCTAGACAGATTGGAGGTCGCCATGAGACCCGTTCGCAGCGCGCTTGCCATGACCCTTGCCGCCGCCCTGGCAGCACCCGCATGCGCTCAAACCACCGCCACGCTGACAACGACCGGCACGCTGTCGGGCGGGTATGACGGCATCGGCCTGTTCCTTGCCCCCGACACCAGCCTCGCCGGAATGCCGTTTACCCTGTCGCTGACGCTCGACTTGACGCGGATGTCGGGTAGCCGGGTCGGCGGCGAGAACTGGGTCGACAACGGCGGGCACGGCCATCCGATGCTCGCAACCGGTGAACTCACCATTGCCGGCCGTTCCTATTCCTGGCTGATCGACGACGGTAGCGCCTCGGCCGGACTGTCCAGCAACCGGAATTCGGCCGGGATGAGCACCAGCGGCAAGAATATGCTGGACTCGAACGACATCTGGATGAGCGAATACATCCAGCCTGACGCCAGTTCGCCGCGTTTCGTCTACGGCACCGATTTCGCCCAGACCATCGCCTTCGATGGCTACACGCTCGCGCCTTCGTATTCGACGGGCTTGTACTTCGAGACCACGATGCCCTACATCCCGTGCAACCAGTGCCCGGGCATGAGCGGCCCGGCGGTATTTTCCACTTACCTGGAAGCGGTCAACCCGCGCGCCGTCTGGACCGCCAGCCCGGTGCCCGAGCCCGCAGCCTACGGCATGTTGGCGGCTGGCCTGGGTGTTGTCGGCCTTGCCCGCCGGCGCAGGAGCGTGCTGCGGGCACCTGCCTGAGCCTGTCGAATGACGCACCAGGGAGAGCGAACATGAAAACAAGCATGCACCAACTGGCGGCAGTCGCAATCGTGTCGATCGCCGCGTCCTCGGCGCAGGCCGGCACCGTGACCCTGGCCACGACCGGCACGGTCGCCGCAGGCATCGACGAAATCGGGCTGTTCGGTAACCGCGGCGGGCTGCTCGACGGGCAGGTGTTCTCGCTGTCGATTTCGATCGACACCGATGGCCTGGTACCGCAAGCCTCGACCTGGGGCGCCGCCGGCACCATCAACGAGGCCATCCAGGATCCGTTGCGTCCTACCCGGGTGACAGGCGCCGTCAGCGTAGGAGGACACCGCTATACGTGGACCGTCACCGACGCCCAGCTCGCGCACATTACGCTTGCCGCCGCGGGCGCAGGCAGCCAGGATCGGCCCGACATCGCCTCGATCGGCGGCTACGGCATCGCCGGGAGCGGGACGCGCGTGAGCGCCAGCAGCGAGCTGCACACGTCAAGCAAGGGCAACCAGCCGTTCATCGGCGCCACCGACTTCGATCAGCAGCGCAGCTTCGACACACAGCAGAACCTGTTACTGTCCAGCTCCTTGTTCCATGCGTCGCTTGGGCCGGGAGAAGGGAGCAACGCGGGCGCGACTACGTTGCTTACCTACTTCACCTCGGCAGACCGCCTCGGTTCGGCCACCTGGAGCTACGTCAGCCCGGTCCCCGAGCCAAACCAGGCATGGATGCTCTTGGCGGGCGCTGGCGTGGTTGCCTGGTACAGGCGTCGTACTTCGGCAAGGCGAAACGCGAACTGCCGCCTTCCAGCAGGCACGCGCTGTTAGTAGATATCCGACACCACGCCATGCTATGCTCAACCCATGCATAGCAAGCACATCGTACTCCGCGCGATCGCGGCCATCTCGCTGGCCGCAGCCGCCCTCGGCAGCGCCTCCGCCGCTACCCTGTCCGTCGGCCCCGGCATGGCCTTTTCCGCACCGTGCGCCGCCATCGCCGCAGCCCGGGATGGCGACACCATCGACATTGCGGGTAACACCACGTACAGTGGCGACGCCTGCAGCATCAACCGCAACAACCTGACCATCCGCGGCGTCAACGGCCGTCCGAAGATCGACGCGGCCGGAAAGAATGCCGCCGACAAGGGTATCTGGGTGGTCAACGGCAACAACCTCACCGTGGACAACGTCGAGATGGTCGGTGCCAAGGTAATGGATGCCAACGGCGCCGCCCTCCGCCTCCAGGGCACCAATTTTACGTTGCGCCATGCGTTCATTCACGACAACGAGAACGGCATCCTGGCCAACGCCAACGCGGATAGTGACATCCTGATCGAGTATAGCGAGTTCGGCCACAATGGCGGCGGCACGGGCCAGACCCACAACCTGTATATCGGCAAGGTCAAGAGCCTGACGTTCCGCTACAGCTATTCGCACGATGCGAACGTCGGCCACAACCTGAAGTCGCGTGCGATGACGAACACGATCGTCTACAACCGTTTCTCGAGCACGAATCCAGGCGAAAAGGGCAGCACAGTCGCGGGCCAGCCAAGCTACGAGATCGACCTCCCGAACGCGGGTACCTCCTACGTCATCGGCAACATCATTCAGCAACCGGCCGCCAATCAGAATCCGACCATCGTGGCTTACGGTGAGGAAGGTGCGACCAATCCGGGCCACGACTTATACTTCGTCAATAATACGGTGGTGAACGACTTCGCCGGCGGGACGTTCCTGTTCGTTAGCGGCAAGGTGTCGACACCAGCACTCGTCCAGAACAATATTTTCGTCGGCGACGGTACGCTCTGCAGCCAGGCCGCTGCAGTACGGAAGAACAATTACCGCACGTTCGCGACGGACATCGTCGACCGCTCGACCGGCAGCTTGCGGCGATTTGCCAGCGCGCTCGTGATCGGCGCAGGCACCGATCCGGGCAAGTCGGCCTCCGGCGTGTCGCTGGCGCCGACCGGGCAGTACAAGGACGTCGCGTCAGGCGAGGAGCGTCCCATGGCCGGCGCCCCGGACCTCGGCGCCCATGAGGTACCGCGCGCCGCGGCAAGCGCGAAAGCGGTCACCTGGACCGAATGTGCCGTCGAGGGCAAGGTCTGCAGGTTCAGCGGCACGCATGAAGTGCGTTTCGGCACCCGGGACGTGTACACGTCGAAGATCGTGACCGCGTCCACGCACTGCACGGTTGCCGCGTTCGGCGACCCGGCGCATGGCCGCGCGAAGACCTGCAGCTATGCCGACGTTCCCGCCGTGGCGCCGGCCGCGCGGCCGCACACCGCCGCAGCAAGCGGCTGGACGCCTTGCGCGGGTGAGGGCGCCATCTGCCAGCTCAGCGGCACCAATCGCGTGCGTTACGGTACCGAAACCGAAAACGTGACCAAGGTGCTCACAGGTTCCGTGACGTGCTCGAACGCCACCTTCGGCGACCCGGCCCATGGTTTTCTCAAGACCTGCAGTTTTCGAGCCGGACGGTGAGTGCGCTGGATTCGTGGGCTAGACGGTGCCGCAAAATAATACGCTGGGCTGGGCTGGGCTGGGCTGGAAAAGTCGCGGGCTGTCGCGACAGGCTGCTGCCGGCCCGCTGCGGACGGTTGAGTAGTGATCTACAGATCGGCCTGTCGCATCACGTTTACCCCTGGGCCCACACCGGAAGCAGGACTTGAGTTCCCGAGCTCGATACCTGTGTTCAAATCCCAAATCGTCGGCTTGCGCGCGGCCTAGCTCATCTGCGGCCTTGAGCAAGAAATTTGCGACTATCCGTAGTTCCTCCTGCGTCCTATGAAACTTCACATCGGAAATCGTCACAGCGAGAATTCCGCCTTCGGTGTCGCGTTCTTCGGGCAATCCAGCTCTTGCGCATGCAAATTTCTCCGGTGCTAAATAGGCGCTTGTGGCCGTTGTCCGCCATCACGTGCGCCACAATAGAACGATCAGTGTAAATACGAATGCGGCAAACCAAAGGATAAAGAACGTTTCGCGCTGAGACGTCTGCTTATGCCAACCAAACGATGCGCCCCAGTTCCATGGAATAACGTAAAGCAACGCAATGAATGCTTTTCGAATCGTTCCATGCGCATTATTCCCCAGGAAATACATAAGAACGCTCGCTACGAACGTCGGTATCGAAAACAAAGTTAATACCCAAATCAATTCAGGTCTCCGTAATGAAGGCCCGCTCGTGGCCGGTTTCGGCCTGCGGTCTGAATGGCCGAGTTCGACCCATGCCGGACGTTGGAGCGCTTGCTTGTAAGTCGGAAGATCAAATATTCAGGTTTGACCGAGTTGCAGTCGCGCCGATTGCCACTCGGACCAGGCCGCCTCTGCAACAATGTCCGGGTAACCGCGTTTCGCTTCCATCATTGCAGCTTTCGAAGCTGGCATCGTCATGCAAACCGCTTTGTCACGAATGACAATGGCTTCAGCCTCTGTCAATGGCCTGCCCACCGTCTTTTCGGCATGACGAAGAACCGTCACAAGCGCGGGGATGAAAACCAAGCAGAGAGGGTCTTCAGGTGGGGACGGCGGTCCTTGCCGCTTTTTGAGCATTCCAAATATTTAAAGGTAGAAAAGCAAAAAGAATAATCAATCAAAATTCCCGCAATGACCGCCACTGGCCGACCTCGGCCGTTCGGCTCAGCATAACATGTTGCTGGACCGGAAAAGTCACGGACGGTCACGACGGGCAGGGACCGGCCCGAAGCGTCGCTTTTACGCTGAGCGCAACCGTCTTCGTCGATTCAACGTCCCACGCAGCTAAGGTAACCAGATCTCTTTTAGCTCTTTTGTTCTTTGCTCCGTCCGTTCCTTAAGACACGATTCCACTAACGCGGCGCGCATTGAGCCATGCTGAAAAATGCGATCCTGAACCTGACAGTCGGCATCACGAAATTTAACCCATTCTCGCTGCGCAGTCACTAACGCAACCTTCGCAGCAGCTCGGTCGGGATCGCTCCCTAAGAGTTTGATTGCCGCCTGGTAAGCGTTGTTTAGCTGTGCATCGGCTTTTAGAAAATCATCGTGCGCACAAATTGCGCTATCCAAACCCGATCCATCGTTATGGCAAATCGGTCCCTGTGCCTGTGCGATTCCAGAGAAAATTGTGATAACAATATAAAGAATTGCTGAGCGCGTGGTCACCATATCGAGTATTTTTAACGAGATAAAATTATGGCATGCACCTGTCGTTGAACGTACGGCAGTTCTCGACCCGAAGCGGGCCTTTCATAAGGTCGGCAGCCGGCAAAAGTGGTGAAATGATCTTTAGTTGGACTCACTGCCGCCTATACTCTGCTTTTGCCATGATTTAATGGCGTTCATAACCCTTTTTCCTGTCGTGGAGTCATAAGCAATATCGCGCACAGCATACTTAGACCCAGGCCTTAAAATCGGCACATTGTTATGGATGCTGACTGCTAGATCCCGCACGTAGGCTTTGCCATTTTCTACGTAATGCTTAACTTCTTCATCATTCATTTGGATTAGAACGCTGTAGCCAACTGCACCATGATCGCAATTGGCATCCAAATAAAGATCATCCCCATCGCGCAGCAGAAAATAAGTGTATGGCTCGTGTTCGACAACAAACATGATTTTTCAATAAAATTTTAGCAATACTGCCGCGCGTACGATTCGAGGTAGCCACAATTCGTACAACGGAAAGTTCGCACGTTATATGTCACTTTGCCTTTGATAGTCATCCCCCCTAGGAATGACTTTTCATCAGGGCTGCCCGACACCCAGACTTCCGATGACAAGTCGTTGTAATGCCCCTTCTCCAGCAGAAATCCTTCTTCCATACTTGAATGGCATTTTGCACACTCATAAGACATACACGTTTTCCTTTAGCATCTTCAATCGCTCGTGGTCGAACGACTGCTTCTGGCCGAACTTGGCCATTGGATTCACCATAGTAGGTTGCCCACGAGGAAAAGTCACGTGGTGTCACGATCGGCGGTCCAGTGTTCGTCTCATGTTGCTTTTGTGGCAAGCATTGGTTTTGTGAGTGGCCCCAGGCTTGCCCATCGCGCAACGCATGCGCACAATAGCCGGAACGAATTCATGGAAGGACAAGCATGCACACAGCAAGCAAGACCCCCGCCGCGCCGCTCGAGGGCGTACGCGTCATCGAAATGGGGCAATTGATCGCCGGCCCGTTCGCCGGCAAGACGCTCGGCGATTTCGGCGCGGACGTCATCAAGATCGAGGCGCCCGACGGCGGCGATCCGCTGCGTAACTGGCGGATGATCAAGGAGGGGACCTCCGTGTGGTGGCAGGTCCAGTCGCGCAACAAGCGGTCGCTGGCGCTCGACCTGCGCAGCAGCGAGGGGCAGGACATCGCGCGCAAGCTGGTCGCCGAAGCGGACGTGTTGATCGAGAATTTTCGTCCCGGCACGCTGGAAGGCTGGGGCATGGGGTGGGATGTGCTGTCCCAGCTGAATCCGGGCCTGGTCATGTTGCGCATCTCCGGGTATGGCCAGACGGGGCCGTACCGCGACCTGCCCGGCTTCGGCATGATCGGCGAGGCGATGGGCGGACTGCGCCACCTCACCGGCGAGCCGGGACGGGTGCCCGTGCGCTGCGGCGTGTCGATCGGCGACACGCTGGCCGCGCTGCACGGCGTGATCGGCGTCCTGACCGCGCTGTACCACCGCAAGGTGAATGGCGGCCAGGGGCAGGTGATCGACGTTGCCTTGCACGAAGCCGTGTTCAACGTGATGGAAAGCCTGATTCCCGAATACAGCGCGTTCGGCGCCGTGCGCGAGCCGGGCGGGAGTGCGCTGCCCGGCATCGCGCCGTCGAACGCCTACAGCTGCCGCGACGGCGTGGTGCTCGTCGCGGGCAATGGCGACAGCATTTTCAAGCGCTTGATGCACGCCATCGGCCGGCCCGACCTGGCCGAGGCGCCGGACCTCGCCAACAATGCGGGCCGCGTGGCGCGCGTGGGCGAGATCGACGGCGCCATCGGCGCGTGGACCGCGACACGCGGCGTGGCCGAGGTGCTGGACGTGCTGGGCCAGGCCCGCGTCCCGGCCGGCAAGGTGTACACGGCCCGCGACATCGCCGAGGATCCGCACTACCGGGCGCGCGACATGATCGTCAAGCAGGCCACGCGCGACGGCTACGAGGTCGAGGTGCCGGGCATCGTGCCCAAGCTGATGGGCACCCCGGGCGGCATCCGGTCGGCCGCGCCGCACCTGGGCGAGGACACGGATGCCGTGCTGCGCGAGGTCGGCCTGAGCGAGGAGCAGATCGCGGCGCTGCGCGCGCGCGGCGTCGTGGCCTGACCCGTACGCGACCGGACGCTGGCCGGTCCGCTCACCGTAGCGCCGTCTCGCAGCGCGCGATCTCCGTGCGCCCGTGCCCGGCCACGATCTCGTCGCCGTACACGGGCAGCTCGAGGTAGGCCCGCTCCGTCGCGCGCACGGCCAGTACATAGGCCTGGCGCACGGTCTTGTGGCGCAGGACGACGCGCGCCACGTAGCCTGGCGCCAGCACGCGCTGGGCCTTGCGCTTGCCCAGGTCGAGGTAGCCGAATTGCAGGTTCGCCGATTCCACGAGGCCGCCCGGGACGTCGTGCTGGCCCAGCAGGGCGCCCAGCTGCGCCACGATCTGGCGCGCGCCCGCCTGCGGTTCGATGATGGCCGCGCGGTCCAGCACTTCGCCGTTGGCGGGCCGCACCTGCACGGACAGGGCGTCCAGGCGGCCGTCGCCCGCGAGCCGCAGCGCGGCGGACGCGGCGCCCAGGACCGGGATGCCGCCCGCGTACAGCCGCCACGCGCCGAGCGCGCGGAACAGCGTCGTCGCGGACGCCTTGCCCGCCGGGTCGGCGCCCTGGCCGCGTGTGCGGAACAGGCGTTCGAAGCGCAGTTCGCCGTTCGGTCCGGCCCAGTCGGACAGGTTGAGCTTGTGCGCGCGTTCCTCGACGAGGCGTTGCAGGACGCCGCGTTCCGCCTCGTGCTCGAAGGGACGCTCGGCCGGGGCGAGGCCGGAGACGTAGCGCAGCGCGCCGGACGCGTGGTAGACCATGGCGCGCGCGCCGTCCGGCAGGTAGATGACCGCGTGGTCGTCGCGCTGCTGCCAGGTGCCGCCGTTGTCGTGCGGGCAGTCGCCATGGTCCGCCAGTTGTGCGACGAAGCGGCGGGCGCGGGCCTGCAACTGTTCCTGCGTGGGCGTCTGCAGCAGCAGCACGTCGGCGTGGTCGGGAATGCGCGCGTCGGCGCAGGTGCCGGCCAGCAGGTGCAGCAGGGTGTGGTCGTTCATGGTCAGCCCTCCGTCCAGTACCACAGCAAACACGCCTGCTGCGCAGGCGCCAGGTCGGGCGTCACCGTGCCGTGGCCCCACAGGTGATCGCGGTTGATGGCGCTGCGTTCCCAGCGGATGGCGCCGTCGTTCCACGTGGCGGCGTCGCCCACGCAGACGGTGATCGGATGGTTGTCGACCCACCAGTCGGAGACGCCGTCGTGCCAGGCGTGCGCCACCGTGTCGCCGTGGACGAGGCTGTCGCCGACGTCCTCGCCGCATTCGTCCGTCGTGATGCCGTCCCACATCAGGTCCCAGGCGCCGCAGTAGATGTGCATGCGCGCGAAGATGTTCCACAGGCCCGTGACGGTGGGCAGCGCCGCCGTGTCGCAGGAATAGGCCATCACCCATTCGTTGTTCCAGTCCTCGCCCAGCTGCCAGCGCGACGAATTGGCCAGCCATTCGGTGACGGGCGTGTCGTACAGCAGCACGGCGTGGCCGGCGGCGTCGTGGTTGCCGTGGGTTTCGATCCAGAACAGGTCGACGTCGTCGGCCCAGTGGCGGTCGTCGCCGCCCTGGTCGCTGTCGCGGATGTCGGTCTCCCAGACATCCGTATTGGCCCAGTAGAACGCACGCGTGTGCCCCGCGCCCCGCAGTTTGTTGTCCAGGCCGTTACTTCGATTGAACGTGTAGGTGAGGTCGCCCGCCGTGTCCACGTGCGCCGCGCGCGCGTGGCTGAAATAGCGGATGGCTTCGACACCGAAGCGTGCCATATTTGTCTCCTTGAAATGCCGATTGCATGAATGCCGGCGCAGCCCCTGTACGGTAAAGGCGCGCGGTCGATGCCGGCCTGCTCTGCATCAGCCGTGCGCGTGCACGACATTGATGCAACCCGAGTACGCGCCAGCCGAAGCGCGATATTGATGACGCGAAGAATGATTACGATCGCCGGTGCGTGTGTCGGCCGCGCCGGGGATGCGCTACAGTGAGGGACGTCGTGACAGGAGAGACCATGGAATGCGAAATCAAACTGGCCGTGGACGCGGCCAGTACCGCGCAGCTCAGGAAGTCGCCCGTGCTGCGCGAGCACGCCGTGTCCAAGCCGCAGGACCAGGAGCATGTCGACCGTTATTTCGACACCGCCGGCTTCGACTTGTGGAAGCACGGTTACGCCCTGCGCGTGCGCAGCGCCGGCGAACACCATGTGCAGACATTGAAGGGCGGCGGCAGCGCCGTGGCCGGCCTGCACCGGCGGACCGAGCTGGAAGCCGAGATCGCGACCGAAACGCCCGATGCCGACCTATTCGGCAAGCAATTGCGCGACGCGTTGCCCGACCTGGCCCATCATCTCGACGGCCAGCAGCTCGCCGCCGAACCGGTCTTCGTCAACCACGCCAAGCGCACGTCGTGGATGCTGGCGCTGCCGGACGGCACGCACGTCGAATGCGCGCTGGACGTGGGCGAGCTGCGACACGGCGAGCGCACGGCCCAGGTGCGCGAGCTGGAGCTCGAAGTCAAGGATGGCGATCCCGCCTGCCTGTACGAACTGGCGCGGCGGCTGCACGAGACGATGCCCGTGCGCATCGAGAACGTCAGCAAGGCCGAGCGCGGCTATGCGCTGGCGACCGAGGACAAGGCGCACGCCGTCAAGGCGGCACCGGTGACCGTCAAGCGCAAGGCCACGCTGGGCGACGCGCTGGGCGTCATCCTGCAGAACTGCCTGCAGCAGATGCAGGCCAACGAAGGCGGCGTGCTGGCGGGCGACGTCGAGAGCCTGCACCAGATGCGCGTCGGCCTGCGCCGCCTGCGCGCCGCCCAGGCGATGGTGCGCACCCTCGTGCAGCTGCCGGAACCGCTGGCGGCCGACATCGAATGGCTCGCGGGCGAACTGGGCGACGCGCGCAACTGGGACGTGTTCCTCGAATCCGTGCTGCCCGGCCTGCCGTTGGCGGAGGAGCACAAGCCGGCGCTGGCGCGCGTGGAGGCGGCCGCGCGCGAGGAGGCGGAGCGTCATCGGGCGCGCGTGCGGTCGGCCGTCGGCAGCCCGCGCTACACGACGCTGATGCTGGCGCTGGGCGGCTGGATCGCGGGCAAGGGCTGGCAGCACACGACCCTGCCGGCCGATCCGCTCGAGCAAAGGATCGCGAAGGCCGCGCCGAAACTCGTGCAGCACGCGGCCGCGCGCGTGCGCAAGCGGGCCCGCGGCTACGACCTGAAGCGGCCGGACTGCCTGCACAAGGTGCGCATCGCGGCCAAGAAGGAGCGCTATGCGCGCGAGTTCTTTGTCGCGCTGTCGCACGACCGCACGGCGACGCGGCGCCACGATCTGCTGGCCGGCATGCAGGACGAGCTGGGCGAGATCAACGATGCCTTCGTCGCGCGCACGCTGGTTGCGGAACTGCGCGACCGGGTGCCGCAGGAGGCCGGGCTGCTCGGCTTCATCGAGGGCGTGCTGGCCGAGCGCGCCCTCGACGCGATGCCGCGTGCGCGCCGCCACGTGAAGGGCCGGCTGCGCGATCGGGCGCGGTTCTGACCACTATCCCAGTAGGGTGGCGTGATTGATGCCGAGGGCATCAATCACGTGCCCACCATGCGTTACCGTGACGCATACGTTTGGTGGGCACGGGGTGCCCACCCTACCCGTTCTTGGAAGGCAGCTCAAGCCTTCACGGCCAGGAACTCGCCTTTTCCGACGGGGACGAGGCTCGTCGTGAAGCCGCGGTCGGTGCGCACCGTCGCCGTGAAATCGGCCATCTCCTCCGCGTGCGACGTCGCGTTGTCGACCACGAGCAGGCCGCCCGGACGCAGCACGCGGCGCACGTCAAGCCACCAGTCCAGGTAGGCGCTGCGTTGCGAATCGAGGAAGATCAGGTCGAACGACGCGTCGAACAGCCTCGCCAGCATCGTGCCGGCATCGCCTTCGAGCAATGTGATGCGGGTGTCCAGCCCGGCGCGGGCAAAGTTGGCGCGCGCCATTTCGATCTTGCCGTGGGCCAGTTCGATCGTCGTGACGGCGCCGCCGACGTCCGCCACGGCGTCGGCCAGCCACAGCGTGGAATAGCCGTTCGACGTGCCGATCTCGAGGATGCGGCGGGCGCCCGTCGCCTTGGCCAGCACGGCGAGGAATGCGCCCGTGTCGGGCGTGATGTTGAGCATGCGGATGGCGCGGTTGGCCGGGTCGCCGTCGTGCGCATCGCCGAAGGCGGCCAGTTCGTCGAGCAGGGTCTTGAGGTGCGGGTCCAAAACAATCTCCTATCTTGCCACAGGGGCACGCAAAAAAACGCTGTTCCCGCGCGGGCGGAAACAGCGTTTCGAATTGGTGCCGGTATGTTTCCCGACCGCCGGCGCCGGTAGGGCGGCCGCGCCGCCTTGTGCTCTTTTCCCTAGGAGCGACGCATATTCTGACGGCCGAATATGACGCCGGTTTGACGTCCATGTGACGCCCCCGTTACGGCGCGCCGATGGACGCGATGGCGCCGCCCCAACGGCGCAGCAGGCCGGCCAACGTCGGCGTGTGCTTGTCGGCCGGCGTCAGGGCCGCCACCGCCGCATGCAAGGCCTTGTCGTCGCGCGTGCCGAACGTGCGCGTCGATTCGGGCGGTTCGCGCCGCGCATCCGCCGTCGGCGTCGGCGGCTGGGTCGCGGGCAGGTGCTTCGCGAGATCCGCCTCGCGCAGCAGCAGGCCGTCGGCGGCGGCCGAGGAGGGCGGCACTGCGGGGGCCACGACGATGTCGGGTGTGACGCCGCGGGCCTGGATCTCGTGGCCGTTCGGCGTGAAGTAGCGCGCCACGGTGAACTTGATGCCGCTGTCCGCGTCGAGCGGAACGACGGACTGGATCGAGCCCTTGCCGAACGTGCGCGTACCGATCACGGTGGCGCGGTGCTGGTCCTGCAGGGCGCCCGTGACCAGCTCCGCGGCCGAGGCGGAGGCGCCGTTCACGAGCACCGTCAGCGGCACGGTGCGGGTCCACGCGGGCAGGCCCGCCAGCACGTCGGGGTGGCCCGGCGCGCGGTAATAGCGCGCGTCGACGGTGACGGTGGCGTTGGCGCCCGGTTCCCTCCCGCGCGCCGAGAACAGCACGGTGCCCGGCGGCAGGAATGCGCCGGCGACGGCCACGCCCGCCGCCACCAGGCCGCCCGGATCGTTGCGCAGGTCCAGGATCAGGCCGCGCGGCGCCTCCTTGCCGTCCAGTTTTTTCAGCGCGGCGGCCAGGTCGCCCGCCGTGGCGCCGCCGAATTCCGAGATGCGGATCCACGCCAGGCCGGGCGCCGCCATGCGCACGCGTACCGTGTCGTTGTGCAGGTCCGCGCGCGTGATGCGCAGCGTCTCGACCTTGCCGCGGCGCGCGACGCCGACCGCGACGACCGTCCCCGGCACGCCGTGCATGCGCCGCGCCACGTCCTCGTTCGTCATGCCGGCGACGGGCACGCCGTCAACCGAAACGATCGCGTCGCCCGGCGCGATGCCGGCCCGTTCGGCCGGGCTGCCGTCGGTGGCGGCGACGACGCGCAGCTGGTCGCGGTTGCCTTCGACCTCGATGCCGATGCCCACATACTCGCCGCTGTTCTCGCGCCCGACGTCGCGCATGGCGTCCTTGTCCAGGTAGCTCGAGTGGGCGTCCAGCGCGGCCAGCATGCCGGCCATGGCGCCGTCGAACAGCGCCTTGTCGTCGGTCTCGCCCACGTAGTTCCGCTTGATCATTGCGTACGTGGCCAGCAGCCGCTCCACCTGGGCCTGGGGCAGCTTCAGCGCGGGCGCGGGCGTGTCCTCGGCGTGGACGACGGGCGCGCAGGCCAGGAAGAGGGCGCCGAGGGCGGCGCGCGCGGTGCGTTGCATGGTGATCCTTTCGTCGATTCGTCGATGTCATTCTGGCAGGGCAGGGGGTAAATCGGCGTTAAGGAGTTGTAAGCGATGTCCGCGCCGTGTGGCATTTGTCCGTATTGACGGGCATTCCTCTTTTCCGGATGGCAAAAAGAACAGATAATCATTTCCTCGCGGCGAGTGGCCGCCACAGGAGAACGCCATGCCAGATCACGACGACGACCGCAATCCGGAAGACCAGCCCGCCAGCCCCGCGCGCCGCCGCATCTTCCAGGCCGCGGCGGCCGTGGGCCTGTCTTCGTCGATGGTGCCGCCGGCCGACGCCCGTCCGAAACACGCAGCGCACGCGAAGCCGGCGGCCGGTTCGCTGGACGCCAAGCTCAAGGCGCACGTCAAGAACGTCGTCGTGATCTACTTGGAAAACCGCAGCTTCAACAACCTGTTCGCGGATTTTCCGGGCCTGGCGCAGCCGCTGTCCGCGCTGGCGCCGGAAGCCGCCCGGCAGAAGGACCGCGACGGCAGCGTCCTGCCGGAACTGCCGAAGATCTGGGGCGGCCTGGTGCCCGCGCGCCAGGACATCGGCGGCCGCGATTATCTGATCCGGGAAGACGACATCCAGCACCTGCCGAACGCGCCGTTCAAGCTGACGGATGCCGCGGGCAAGCCGCTGCCGGAAGGGATCGTCACGCGCGACCTGTGGCATCTGTTCTATCAGAACCAGATGCAGATCAACGGCGGCAAGAACGACGGCTTCGTGGCCTGGGGCGACAATGGTGCGCTGACGATGGGGCATTACGGCGAAACGTCGCAGAACCTGGGGCTGTGGCAGATCGCGCGCGAGTTCACGTTGTGCGACAACTTCTTCATGGGTGCGTTCGGCGGCTCCTACCTGAATCACCAGTTCCTGATCAGCGGCCGCGTGCCGGAGTTCTTCGACGCGGCGTCGACCCCGGCCGCGAAAAAGATCGCCGTGCTGGAAGACGGCCCGACCGGTCATCGGCTGGCGCCGGCGCCGGATTCGCCGAAATCCGCGCTGGACGGCAAACCGAAGTTCGTCAACAACGGCGCCATTACGCCGGACGGCTACGCGGTCAACACGATGGCGCCGCCGTACCAGCCGAGTTTCGTGCGGCCGGCGCCGGGCGGCGACGCGCAGCTCGCGGATCCGCAAGACCCGGCCGTGCTGCCGCCGCAGACCTATCGCACGATCGGCGACCTGCTGTCCGAAAAAGGCGTGAGCTGGGCGTGGTATGCGGGCGCCTGGCAGGCGGCGCTGGACGGTCGCGGCGAAGGCGAGCGGCCGAACTTCCAGTTCCACCACCAGCCGTTCAACTATTTCAAGCAGTTCGGGCCGGGCACGAAGGCGCGCGCCGAACACCTGCGCGACGGCGGCCTGGGCGACAGCCCGATCTCGAACAAGTTCATCGCCGACGCCATCGCGGGCAAGCTGCCGGCCGTGGCGTTCTACAAGCCGCAGGGCAACCTGAACCTGCATGCGGGTTATTCGGACGTCGAATCGGGCGACGCCCACGTGGCCAACGTGATCGAGCACCTCAAGAAGTCGCCGCAGTGGAAGGACATGGTCGTCGTCATCGCCTTCGACGAGAACGGCGGCTGGTGGGACCACGTGGCGCCGCCCAAGGGCGACCGCTGGGGCCCCGGCTCGCGCATCCCGGCCATCGTCGTGTCGCCGCATGCGAAGAAGGGCGCCGTCGACCACAATTTCTACGACACGACGTCGATCCTGCGCTTCATCACGCGCCTGCACGGCCTGCCGCTGCTGGAAGGCCTGGCCGCCCGCAACGCCGCGTTCGCGGCACGCGGGGCGCGTCCGCCGGGCGACCTGACGGGGGCACTGAGCTTCCGCTGAGCGGCAGTTCGGGCCAATTCGGGGTCAATTCGGGGTCAGGGCCAATTCGGGGTCAGAGCACTTTTCGGGCGCAATTCGGGGTCAGAGCACATTTGCGTGCACGATCTCGGCAGCAATTCATTCACCGAACCGAGGCGGATTCCACCGTCGATCGGGAGAGCGAATCCGTCCCAGCGAGCGGCCCATTTACTTTGAGCCATTGATCAGAAATGTGCTCTGACCCCGAATTTGTGCTCTGACCCCGAATTTAACTTTCCGGCTGGCTAACGCGCGCTGTTCAAGAAAACACGGCGATACACTTTTGCCACGGCCGTTGTCATTTGAACACGGGCTCGCGCACGGTTGGTCCCCGCCAGGCGCACTCATAACAGCGATAAGGAGAGCGAAACATGCAGAACAATAAGATCTTGAAAGGGCTGCTGGCCGTTTCGGCCGCGGCAGCCATGTTCGGTGCCGTCGGCGTGCAGGCGCAGACGTCGCTCAGCTCGAACCCCAGCCAGACCGGCACCACCAGCGCCGGCAAGCAGAACGCCTCCGGCAAGACCACGCACGAAGGCACCATCGACAACAGCAACAGCACCGGCATGGAAAACCGCGCCAAGCAGACGAGCGGCACGGGTTCCTCGGGCATGGCCGGCCAAAGCGCGGCGGGCATGAGCGACAAGAACGCCAAGAGCACCGGCAGCTCGAGCATGGGCGCCAGCGGCGCCGGCCAGTCGGCGGCGGGCGCGGCCACCGGCGCCAAGCTGGGCGCGGCCGACGAGAAGGCCGTCAAGGACATGGCGATGGCCGACATGGCCGAAGTCGAGACCGGCAAGCTGGCCCTGAGCAAGAGCCAGAACAGCGACGTGAAAGCCTTCGCCCAGCAGATGGTCGACGACCACGGCCAGGCCCTGACCAAGGTGCAGGCGCTGGCCCAGGCGCGCGGCGTCACGCTGCCGACCGAGCTCGATGCCAAGCACAAGGCCATGTCGGCCAAGCTGGAAAAAATGAGCGGCGACGCGTTCGACAAGGCCTATATGAAGAACGCCGGCGTCAAGGATCACAAGACGGTGCTCGCCAAGCTGAAGTCCGACGCCAGGAAGATCAAGGATGCGGACGTGAAGGCGCTGGCCGACCAGCACGTGCCGGTCGTCGAGCAGCACCTGAAGTCCGCCGAGCAGATGCACATGGCGAAGTCCGGCACGACCGCGGGCAAGTAACCCGCGTCGCCGCTAGCGCATGGCCGCCAGCACGCGCGCCCGTTCGTCGGGCGTGCGGTTCTGGCTCATCTTGAACTTGCCTTCCAGGCGTTCGATGACGATCTCGATGCCGACGGTCGCCCGCACGATCCTGTCGATGTAATCGCGCGGCGCATCCTTCACCTTCCAGCCGGCGCGCGCGTCCTCGAGATGCCGCGTCAGCCTGCTCATCTGCCCGAGGATCCACGCCGGATCCTCGATCGCGCGCAAGCGTCCGTGCGCATGCACGACGGCGTAATTCCACGTCGGCACGGCGCGTCCGCCGGCCGCCTCCAGGTCGTACAGCAGCGGCGACACATAGCTCGACGCACCCTGGAACAGCACGAGCACCGGCCTCCCCTCCGACCGCCAGACGGGATTGGCGCGCGCCACGTGGGCGCGCAGCACGCCGTACGGCGCGTCGCTCGACGCCGGCACCAGCTCGAACGGAATGTGATCCGCTTCCAGGCCGCCGGCGCCGGTACGCACCAGCGCGCCCAGCGGATGGGCGGCGACCAGCGCCAGCATGTCGGACTGCGAGTCCGCCGCGAATGGCGACGTCACGTACATGATTCGAATCCCTCCACGACGATGTCCCCTTTCAGTGAATTGGCGATGTAGCAGCGCGCATGCGCCTCGTGATGCAGCTCGGCCAGCGCGGCCCGGTCGGGCTGGCGCGCGCCGCCGAACGCGATGGCCGGATTCAGCACGATCCGCGTGATGGCCAGGCGGCCGTCGGCGCCGATATCGAGCGTGCCGACGGCGTGGTCGTCATAGCGCTCGACGACGTAGCCGCGCGCGGCCGCCAGCGACAGGAAGAACAGCATGTGGCAGCTCGCGGCGGCCGCGACGAGCGCTTCCTCCGGATCGACGGCGGCCGGGTCCGACATCGGCACGGGCACCGACAGCGGCGATGACGACGCGGGCACGTCCACGCCGCCGTCGAAGCGCCAGCGGTGCGCGCGGCTGTAGCGCTGGTCGGTGAAGGCCTGGTCGCCGCGTTGCCAGGCCAGGGTGGCTTCGAATCGTTGCATCGTGTCCCCATGTGCGAAAGAGCTTCCATCTTAGGACGGCAGGTGGCTTGCTCAAATGACCAATTATCGCGAAGATGATCGTACCAATTTCGACGACCCGCCATGCACGTCCACGACATCCTCGCCGCCGCCACGCTCGATCGCAGCGCCGCCACGCCGCTGTTCCGCCAGTTGTACGTCCACCTCAAGACGGCGATCCTCGACGGCCGCATCGGCGCCGGCGTGCGCCTGCCGGCCACGCGCACGCTGTGCCGCCTGCTGGACGTGTCGCGCCAGACCGTGCTGGCCGCGTACGAGCAATTGATGGCCGAGGGCTATCTGGAAGGCACGGTCGGCAAGGGGACGTTCGTCAGCGCGTCGCTGCCGGCCGGCGCGGGCAAGGCCGACGCCGCGCCGGCGATGGTGCGGCCGCTGTCGCCGCGCGGCGAACTGATCGCGGGCGGCATGGCGCGCGTGCTGCATCACGCGGGGCCGCTGCGCGCCTTCCGCGCCAGCATGCCTGGCCTGGACCTGTTTCCGTTCGACGTCTGGCGCCGGCTGGAGGCGCGCCACTGGCGCCATTCGACCGCGTCGCTCGGCTATGCAGGCGCCGCCGGTCACGCGCCGCTGCGCGAGCTGCTGTGCGCCTATCTGAAAGCGTCGCGCGGCGTGCAGTGCACGGCGGACCAGGTCGTGATCACATCCGGCTCCCAGCAGGCGTTGTACCTGCTGGCCCAACTGCTGCTCGCGCCGGGCGAAGCGATGTGGATCGAATCGCCCGGCTACCAGGGCGCGGTGGCGCCGTTCGCGGTGGCGGGCGCGCGCGTTTGCCCGGTGCCCGTCGACGCCGAGGGCATGGACGTCGCGTACGCGGCCCGGCGTTATCCGGACGCGCGCCTGGCGTTCGCGACGCCGTCGCACCAGCTCCCGCTGGGCGTGACGATGACTCTGCGGCGGCGGCTCGAACTGCTGCGCTGGGCCGAGGCGAATCGCGCCTGGATCGTCGAGGACGACTACGACAGCGAGTACCGCCACACGGGGCCGCCGCTGGCATCGCTGCAAAGCCTGGACCGCGCGGGCTGCGTGATCTACGTGGGCACGCTGTCGAAGGTGCTGTTTCCGGCGCTGCGCCTGGGCTACGTCGTCGCGCCGGCGCCGCTGGCCGTCGCGCTGGCGCGGGCCAAGGCCGTCGTCGACCGCCACAGTCCGTTCGTGGCGCAGGCCGCGCTGGCCGACTTCATCGCCGGCGGTCATTTCGCGCGCCACATCCGGCGCACGCGCGACGCGTACGGCGAGCGCAGGCAGGCCCTCGTCGACGCGCTCGACGCGCGCCTGGCCGGCCGGCTGCGCCAGGGACCGTCCGACGCGGGCCTCGACCTGTGCGTTCATTTTACGGAAGCGCTGGACGAGGAGACCGTCGCGCGCCACGCCCGCGACGTCGGCGCCGACGTGCGCACGCTGGGCTATTACACGAACCCGGCGGCCGGCGCCGATTGCGCCGTCGCGCCCGGATTATTGCTCGGGTTTTCCGCGTTCGCGCCGGACGTGATCCGGGCCGGCGTGGCGGACCTGGCGCAGGCCATCGAGCGGGCGTCCCGGTCCGCGAAGGGATAGGCGCGGACCGGTATTGACGTCGCTTGTCGTAAAAATATCGACAGCGTTTCATGAGGCTTGGCCACTGCTCCCCGTCTTGGCTCGGCTGTTCCGAAAAACGAGCGTGTTCTAAAACTGTTGTCAACCATTCCGCACAGATTTCAGTGCAAAAAAAATTAGGCTTCCTGCTAACGATGGGGCCGCCAAATGGCGTATAGTGCGCGATTCGTGGGGTAATATCTCCGCGAAAAAAACTATTAAGCAAGAATCCGCGCATGGCGTTCGACGCTGTGACGACGAGTTCGACAATTGTCCTAAAACTAGTTAGAACGCGCACAATCATGAGTATTGTCGACGTCGATGTCCTGCTCGAGGATTTGGAGGAGGCCGCCCCTTGCGGGCCGAACCTCGAGTACGACCCCGCATTCCTGGAGCTCGAGCAGAGTGCGCTCGGCAAGCCAGAAGTCCAGTATGGGGACACCCTCGTCCCTGCCGTCCCCCCCGAGTGGAAGCAAGTCAAGAAGCAGGCCCTCGACCTGTTCGCCCGCACGCGCGACCTGCGGGTGGCGGTGCCGCTCGTGCGCGCGCTGCTGGCGCTGCACGCGCTGCCCGGGTTCGCCGACGGCATGCGCCTGCTCGAGCGCCTCGTCGTGGAGCGCTGGGACGGCGTCCATCCCGAGCTCGATCCGGACGACGACAACGACCCCACGCTGCGCATCAATTCCCTGGCCCAGCTGACCGACCCGGCGACGGTCCTGCTCGACCTGCGCGAGACCGCCTTCGTCATGCTGCCCGGCCTCGGCCCGCTGACCCTGCGCGTGCTGGAGCAGGCGCACGGCGAGGCGCCCGTGCCGGACGGGCAGGCCGCGCTGTCGCCCGGATCGATCGACGCCGCGCTGGCCGACGTGTCCGACGAAGCCATGGAAGTGGCCAGCGCCGCCGTCAACGGCGCGCTGGACAGTGCGGTCAACCTGGAGGCCGCGCTCGTGCGCCACGTGGGCAGCACGCAGGCGCTGAGCCTCGGCCCGCTGACGCGCCAGCTGCGCCGCATGGCGGACCTGCTGGCCAGCCGTGCGCAGGCTGCGCAGGACGTCCCGGCCGATGCGCCGGCCGCCGACGACGGCGCGGTGGAGCAGGGCGGCGGCGGTGCCGCGCCCCGCGCCGCGGCCATCACGGGCGACGTGGCCAGCCGCGCCGACGTGATCCGCATGATCGACAAGATTCTCGCCTACTACCAGCGCTACGAGCCGTCGAGCCCCGTGCCGATGCTGCTGGAGCGGGCCAAGCGCCTGGCGCCGATGAGCTTCATGGAAGTCATGGAGAACCTGGCGCCGGACAGCATGCATCAGTTGAACGTGATCCGTGGACCGCAACCGGGCGAGTCGAACGGATCGGACGATTATTGAATCCGGCAGGCCGGCAGTTCAGGCAGTTCAATCAAGGAGGAGTAAACCGTGGGCAAAGAAAGTAGCCAGAAGTTCATCGCACGCAATCGCGCGCCGCGCGTGCAGATCGAGTACGACGTCGAAGTGTACGGCGCCGAGAAGAAGGTGCAGCTGCCGTTCGTGATGGGCGTCCTGGCCGACCTGTCCGGCCAGAGCGCCGAGCCGCTGGCGCCGGTCGCGGAACGCAAGTTCCTCGAGATCGACGTCGACAACTTCGACGAGCGCCTGAAGGCCATGAAGCCGCGCGTCGCGGTGCAGGTGCCGAACACGCTGACGGGCGAGGGCAACCTGGCCGTCGACATGACCTTCGAAAGCATGGACGACTTCACCCCGGCCGCGATCGCGCGCAAAGTGGATTCGCTGAACAAGCTGCTCGAGGCGCGCGGCCAGCTGGCCAACCTGATGACCTACATGGACGGCAAGACCGGCGCGGAAGAGCTGATCGCCAAGCTGCTGGCCGAACCGGCCCTGATGCAGGCGCTGACGTCCGCACCGAAGCCCACCGAATAACGCACGAGAGAACAGGAGAACGACATGTCCGAAGCCCTCGCACAATCCCAGCAGGAGTCCGGTACGCTCGAGATGAGCGACTTCAGCTCGCTGCTGCAGAAGGAATTCAAGCCGCAATCCGACAAGGCCAAGGAATCGGTCGAAGTCGCCGTGCGCACCCTGGCCGAGCAGGCGCTGGCAGGCACCAGCCTGATCTCCGGCGACGTGCTGGGCACGATCCAGAGCCTGATCGCAGCGCTCGACAAGAAACTCACCGAGCAGATCAACCTGATCATGCACACCGAGGAGTTCCAGAAGGTCGAAAGCGCCTGGCGCGGCCTGCACTACCTGGTGAACAACACCGAAACCGACGAGATGCTCAAGATCCGCGTGATGAACATCTCGAAGAACGACCTGGCCAAGACCCTCAAGAAGTTCAAGGGCACGGCCTGGGACCAGAGCCCGATCTTCAAGAAGATGTACGAGGAAGAATTCGGCCAGTTCGGCGGCGAGCCGTTCGGTTCCATCGTCGCCGACTACTACTTCGACAACACCGCGCCGGACGTCGAGCTGCTGTCGTCGATGGCCAAGATCGCCTCGGCCGCGCACGCGCCGTTCATTTCGGCCGCCGCACCGTCCGTCATGCTGATGGAGTCGTGGAACGAGCTGGCCAATCCGCGCGACCTGACGAAGATCTTCCAGACCCCGGAACACGCCGCGTGGCGCTCGTTCCGCGAGTCCGAGGATTCGCGTTACGTCGGCCTGACGATGCCGCGCTTCCTGGCACGCCAGCCGTACGGCGCCAAGAGCAACCCGGTCGAGGAATTCGACTTCGAGGAAGACACCAGCGCGCCGGGCAGCAAGAACTACACCTGGGCCAACTCGTCCTACGCGATGGCCGTCAACATCAACCGCTCGTTCAAGGAATACGGCTGGTGCTCGCGCATCCGCGGCATCGAATCCGGCGGCGCGGTCGAAGGCCTGCCGGTGCATGCCTTCCCGACCGACGACGGCGGCGTCGACATGCAGTGCCCGACCGAGATCGCGATCTCGGACCGCCGCGAGGCCGAGCTGGCCGCCAACGGCTTCATGCCGCTGGTGCACAAGAAGAACACGGACTTCGCCGCCTTCATCGGCGCCCAGTCGCTGCACAAGCCGGCCGAGTACGACGATCCGGACGCCAGCGCCAACGCCGCCCTGGCCGCGCGCCTGCCTTACCTGTTCGCGACCTGCCGCTTTGCCCACTACCTCAAGTGCATCGTGCGCGACAAGATCGGCTCGTTCAAGGAACGCGACGAGATGGAGCGCTGGCTGACCAAGTGGATCATGCAGTACGTGGACGGCGACCCGGGCAGCTCCAGCGAAGCCACCAAGGCGCAAAAGCCGCTGGCCGCGGCCGAAGTGGTGCTGGAAGAAGTCGAAGGCAATCCGGGCTACTACACGTCCAAGTTCTTCCTGCGCCCGCACTACCAGCTGGAAGGCCTGACGGTGTCGCTGCGCCTCGTGTCGAAGCTGCCGTCGGCAAAAGGCTGATCGTTTTTTTGAAGTCCCGCGCGGACCGTCGTCCGCGCGCTTTAGGAAGTTCAACCAACAAGGAGAAAAGACATGGCATTGGATATGTTCATCAACATGGGCGACAAGATCAAGGGCGAGTCGCGCGACAAGGTCCAGGGTCCGAAGGGCGACATCGACATCCTGGCCTGGAGCTGGGGCATGAGCCAGTCGGGCACCACCCACACGGGCGGTGGCGGCGGCGCCGGCAAGGCCAACTTCCAGGACATCTCGTTCACCAAGTACGTCGACAGCTCGTCCAACGCGCTGATGACCGCCCTGGCCAAGGGCTCGCACATCGAGAAGGCCGTGCTGATGGTGCGTAAAGCCGGCGAAGGCCAGCAGAAGTACATCTTGATCACCATGGAAGAAGTGCTGGTGACGTCGATCTCGACCGGCGGCAGCGGCGGCGAAGACCGCCTGACCGAAAACGTCACGCTGAACTTCGGCAAGGTGACCTTCGCCTACACCCCGCAGGACAGCAAGGGCACCGTGGCAGGCGACAAGACCTTCGCCTGGAACATCGCCGAAAACGCAGCTGCTTAATCGAGCATCGCGCATGGCTTGCCGCCGCGTTCGAGCGGCCGGCAAGCCGGTTTTACAGAATTCTTGGAGGGGAGCGTTCGAATGCTTGCGCAACAGCTGATTCGTGATGGAGACCTGGCCGGCGCACTCGCCGCGCTGCAGGATGCGGTGCGCAAGAACAGCGCCGACCCGAAACTGCGCGTGTTCCTGTTCCAGTTGCTGTCCGTGCTGGGCCAGTGGAACCGCGCCCTGACGCAACTGAAAGTGGCGGGCGAACTGGATGCCGGCGCGCTGCCGATGGTGCAGACCTATCGCGAGGCGATCCAGTGCGAGGCCCTGCGCGCCGAGATCTTTGCCGGTCGCCGCGCGCCCGTGATCTTCGGCGAGCCGCAGCCCTGGATGGCGCAGCTGGCCGAAGCCCTGAAGCTGGACGCCGCCGACCCCGCCGCCGCGGCCGAACTGCGCGCCGCCGCGTTCGACGCGGCACCGGCGTTTCCCGGCGCCATCGACGACACGCGCTTCGACTGGCTGGCCGACGCCGACGGCCGCCTCGGCCCCGTGCTGGAAGCGATCGTCAACGGCCGCTACGTATGGGTGCCGTTCATGCGCATCGCGCGCATCGAGATCGAACCGCCGGCCGACCTGCGCGACGCCGTCTGGACGGCCGCCAACTTCACGTGGTCCAACGGCGCCCAGACCGTGGGCCTGATCCCGACCCGCTACCCGGGCAGCGTCGACGCGAGCGACGACGCCTTGAAACTGGCGCGCAAGACCGAGTGGACCGGCGACCATCCGCTCGGCCAGCGCATGTTCACCAGCGGCGAGGCCGACTATCCGCTGATGGACGCGCGCCTGATCGAATTCGACCTGAACGACAGTACCGGCGACCATGGCTGAACTGGCACCGCGCGAGCGCCTGCAACCTTCGCTGCTCGACCGACTCACCGACGATGAACCCGACCAGGAGGTCGAGTCGCGCGAACGGCGCGTGTTGTCGGTGCGCGGCCTGCGCGAAGGCGTGCTGCGCGACCTCGCGTGGTTGCTGAACACGACCAACCTGCTGTCGGTCTCCGACGTGCCGCGCCTGCCGCACCTGGCGAACTCCGTCCTCAACTACGGCATGCCGGACATGTCCGGGGCATCGCTGGCGAACATGAGCGCGGCCGACCTGGAACGCGCGATCCGCCAGGCCATCTGGGATTTCGAACCGCGCCTGATCCGCTCCTCCGTGTCGGTCAAGGTCGTGCCGCAGCAGGAATCGATCAGCAAGATCATGTTCGAGATCCAGGCCGACATGTGGGCCCAGCCTTACCCGGAACGGCTGTTCCTCAAGACCGAGCTCGATCTCGATCTGGCCCAGATCAGCCTCACCGAATTCGCCGGCGCACGGACATGACCAATCCACGCCTGCTTCGCTACTACAGCCAGGAGCTGCAGCACCTGCGCGAGATGGGCGGCGAATTCGCGGCCCAGTACCCGAAGATCGCCGGCCGCCTGGGGCTCGAAGGCTTCGAGTGCGCCGACCCGTACGTCGAGCGCCTGCTGGAAGGTTTCGCCTTCATGGCCGCGCGGGTGCAGCTGAAGATCGACGCCGAGTTCCCGCGCTTCACCCAGCACCTGTCCGAACTCGTCTACCCGCACTTCCTCGCGCCGACGCCGTCGATGGCGATCGTGCAGGTGCAGCCCGACCTCGGCAACCCGGCGCTGAACGCCGGCTATCGCATCGCGCGCGGCGCCCCGATGCGCAGCGTCCTCGGCAAGGACGACGTCACCGCCTGCGAATACCGCACGGCGCATGAGCTGACCCTGTGGCCGATCGAGCTCGTCGAGGCGAAATTCTTCACGCACGGCGGCCGCATCGAAGGCGTCGACGCGCGCCTGCCCGCGAACGTGAAGGCGGGCCTGCGCCTGCGCCTGCGCACGACCAACGGCGCGCCGTTTTCCAAGCTGGCCCTGGACCGCCTGACGCTGCACCTGCGCGGCAGCGACGAGATGCCCGGCCAGATCTACGAAAAACTGCTGGGCGCCACCGTCGGCGTGCTCGTGCTGCCGGGCAGCCGCCAGGGCCGCCATACCCTGTTGCCGCAGACGGCGCTGCGCCCGCGCGGCTTTGCCGAAGAGGATGCGTTGCTGCCCAGCGGCCAGCGCAGCTTCCAGGGCTACCGCCTGCTGCAGGAATACTTCGCGTTCGCGCAGCGCTTCCTGTTCGTCGAGCTGGCCGGCCTGAAGACCGCAGTGGCCGCGTGCGCGGAGCAGGAGATCGAGATCGTCGTGCTGCTGTCGCGCGGCGACGCGCGCCTGGAACAGTCGCTCGACCACAGCAATTTCGCACTGAATTGCACGCCCGTCGTGAACCTGTTCCAGCGCCGCGCCGACCGCATCAACCTGTCCGGCGACCAGTTCGAATACCACGTGCTGCCCGATCGCACCCGTCCCATGGACTTCGAGGTGCACCAGGTCGAGAGCGTGACCGGCTACGGCACCGGCGCCGACGCCGAACAGGAATTCCACCCGCTGTACAGCGCGCGCGACCTCGGCGAAACCACGCTGTCCGGCCAGGCGTTCTACCAGATCCGGCGCGAGCCGCGCCTGTTGTCGCAGCGCCAGCGCCAGCGCGGGCCGCGCTCCTCGTACATCGGCAGCGAGACGTTCATCACGCTCGTCGACGCCCAGGAGGCGCCGTACCGCCACGACCTGCGCCAGCTCGGCCTCGTCGTGTGGTGCACGAACCGCGACCTGCCGCTGGCGATGCCGCTCGGCGTCGGCAAGACCGACTTCATCCTCGAGCAGGGCGGACCGGTGCAGTCGGTGCGCGTGCTGGGCGGTCCGAGCCAGCCTTTCCCCTCGTTCGCCGAGGGCGGCATGGCGTGGCGCCTGATCAACCAGCTGTCGCTGAACTATCTGTCGCTGGCGGACACCGATCCCGACCAGGGCGCGTCGGCCCTGCGCGAACTGCTCGCGCTGTACTGCCATCCGCTCGACGTGGCGAGCCAGCGCCAGGTCGAGGGCGTGCGCTCCGTGTCGGCGCGACCGATCACGCGGCGCATGCCGGCGCCGGGCGCCATCACGTTCGGGCGCGGCCTGGAGATCACGGTGACCATGGACGACGGCGCGTTCGAGGGCGCCGGCGCCTTCGTGCTGGGCGGCGTTTTGAGCCACTTCTTCGCGCAGTACGTATCGATCAATTCGTTCACCGAGACCGTTGTGCGCACCGTCGGCCGCGGCGAAATCATGCGCTGGAAGGCGCGCGAGGGCGTATGCGCGATCCTGTAGACGTCGAGCGCCAGCTGGGCGAAGCTGCGGCGGCCATGGACTTCTTCCAGGCCCTGCGCCTGCTGGAGAACGCGCACCCGGACAAGCCGCGCATCGGCGCGTCGCTGCGCCCGCGCGACGACGCCGTGCGCTTCGGACGCGACCCGTCGCTCGGCTTCGAGCCCGGCGCCCTGGCCGGCTTTACGCCCGCGACCGGTGCGGTGAAAGCGCGCCTCGCCGTCAACTTCTTCGGGCTGTTCGGCGCCAACGGCCCGCTGCCGCTGCACCTGACGGAATATGCGCGCGACCGTGCCCGTAACCACGGCGACCACACGATGGTCGCGTTCCTCGACGTGTTCCACCACCGGATGGTGTCGCTGTTCTACCGCGCCCGCGCCGCGGCCGACCCGGCCCTCAGCGTGGACCGGCCGGACAGCGACCGCTTCGCCGAGTACGTGGGCAGCCTGTTCGGCATCGGCACCCCGACCATGCGCGGGCGCGACGAGATCGGCGACTTCGCCAAGCTGCATTTCGCCGGCCTGATGGCCAACCAGCGCCGCCCGGCCGCGGGCCTCGTGACGATCCTGCGCGCCTACTTCAAGCTGCCCGTCGAGATCGAGCAGTTCGTCGGCCACTGGATGAAGATCCCGCTGGACGGCCAGACCCGCATCGGCATGGAAGACCGCGGCAACCGCCTCGGCACGTCGGCCGTGCTGGGGAAGAAAGTCTGGGATTGCCAGCACAAGTTCCGCCTGGTGATCGGCCCGCTCGACTACGACGATTACGAACGCATGCTGCCCGGCGGCGCCAGCATGGTGCGCCTCGTCGATTGGGTGAAAAGCTATGCCGGCACGGTGCTCGACTGGGACGTGCGCCTGGTGCTCAAGCGCCCCGAGATTCCCCCCCTGAAGCTGGGCAGCCAAAAGCTCGGCTGGACCACCTATCTCGCGAGCGGCCCGGCCGCGCGCGACGCCCGTCAACTCTTGATCAACCCGACCGCCCGCCAGGGCTGACCCCACGCGAAAGAACCGATCATGGCCGAAATCTCCCGTGTCGCACTGTTTGGAAAACTCAACGCGCTGTGCTACCGCGCGATCGAAAGCAGTACGGTGTTCTGCAAGCTGCGCGGCAACCCGTACGTGGAGATGGTCCACTGGGTGCACCAGATCCTGCAACTGCAGGACTCCGACCTGCACCGCATCATCCGCCACTACGAGCTGGACGCGGCCGTGCTGGCGCGCGACATCACGGCCGCGCTGGACCGCCTGCCGCGCGGCGCCACGTCGGTGACGGACCTGTCGTCGCAGCTGGAAGAGACGGTGGAACGCGCGTGGGTGTACGGCACGCTGATGTTCGGCGAATCGTCGGTACGCAGCGGCCACCTGGTGTTCGGCATGCTCAAGACCTCGAACCTGCGCAACGCGCTGTACGCGATCAGCCGCCAGTTCGAGCGCGTCAAGGCCGATGACCTGTCGGATCGCTTCGGCACCTTGCTGAAGGATTCGCCGGAAGCGAAGCTGGGCGCCAGCGACGGCTTCCAGGCCGCCGCCCCCGGCGAGGAATCCGGCGCCATCGCGCCGGCGCAGATGGGCAAGCAGGAAGCGCTGAAGAAGTTCACCGTCGACCTGACGGAGCAGGCGAGAAGCGGCAAGATGGATCCGATCGTCGGCCGCGACGACGAGATCCGGCAGATGGTCGACATCCTGATGCGCCGCCGCCAGAACAACCCGATCATGATCGGCGAGGCCGGCGTCGGCAAGACGGCCGTCGTGGAAGGTTTTGCCCAGCGCATCGCGCGCGGCGACGTGCCGCCCGCGCTGAAGGAAGTGCAGCTGCTGGCGCTGGACGTGGGCCTGCTGCAGGCCGGCGCCAGCATGAAGGGCGAGTTCGAGCAGCGCCTGCGTTCCGTCATCGACGAAGTGCAGGCCAGCGAAAAGCCCATCATCCTGTTCATCGACGAGACCCATACGCTGGTCGGCGCCGGCGGCGCGGCCGGCACGGGCGACGCGGCCAACCTGCTGAAACCGGCGCTGGCACGCGGCACCTTGCGCACGATCGGCGCGACCACGTTCGCCGAGTACAAGAAGCACATCGAGAAGGACCCGGCGCTGACTCGCCGCTTCCAGAGCATCCAGGTGGACGAGCCGAGCGAGGAGCGGGCGATCCGCATGATGCGCGGCGTGGCGTCGACGATGGAAAAACACCACAAGGTGCAGATCCTCGACGAAGCGCTGGAAGCGGCCGTGCGCCTGTCGCACCGCTACATCCCGGCGCGCCAGCTGCCGGATAAATCGGTGAGCCTGATCGACACGGCGTGCGCGCGCGTGGCCGTGAGCCTGCACGCGACGCCGGCCGAGGTGGACGACAGCCGCAAGCGCATCGAGGCGCTGAACGTGGAGATGGAGATCATCCGCCGCGAAGGCGCGATCGGCATCGAGGTGGCCGCGCGCGCCCACGAGACGGAAGCCGCGCTGGCCGCCGAGAAGGACCGCCTGGCCGGCCTGGAAGCGCGCTGGAACGAGGAGCGCGCGCTCGTCGACGAGCTGCTGGCGTTGCGCGCGCAGCTGCGCGACGGCGCCCAGCCGGTCGAAGGCACGGGCTCCAAACTGGAAGCGGCGGCCGACTCGACGCCGCCGCAGGACGACGCCACGCGCGCCGCGCTGAAGGAACAGCTGCAGGCCGTGCAGGCGAAGCTGACCGCGCTGCAGGGCGAGACTCCGCTGATCCTGCCGACCGTCGACTACCAGGCCGTGGCGGCCGTCGTCGGCGACTGGACCGGCATCCCGGTCGGCCGCATGGCGAAGAACGAGATGGAGACGATTCTCAACATCGCGTCCACCCTGAGCCAGCGCGTGATCGGCCAGGACCACGCGATGGAGATGATCGCCAAGCGCATCCAGACGTCGCGCGCGGGCCTGGACAATCCGAACAAGCCGATCGGCGTGTTCATGCTGGCCGGTACGTCCGGCGTGGGCAAGACGGAAACGGCGCTGGCGCTGGCCGAGGCGTTGTACGGCGGCGAGCAGAATCTCATCACCATCAACATGAGCGAGTATCAGGAAGCGCACACGGTGTCCACGCTGAAGGGCGCGCCGCCGGGCTACGTCGGCTACGGCGAGGGCGGCGTGCTGACGGAGGCCGTGCGCCGCCGGCCGTATTCCGTCGTGCTGCTCGACGAAGTGGAAAAGGCGCACCCGGACGTGCACGAGATGTTCTTCCAGGTCTTCGACAAAGGCTTCATGGAAGACGGCGAGGGCCGCTTCATCGATTTCAAGAACACGCTGATCATCCTGACGACGAACGCCGGCACGGACCTGATCGCGGGCCTGTGCAAGGACCCGGACCTGATGCCCGATCCGGAAGGCATGGCCGGCGCCCTGCGCGCGCCGCTGCTGAAGGTGTTCCCGCCGGCGCTGCTGGGCCGCATCGTGACGATCCCGTACTATCCGCTGTCGGACGACATGCTGGGCAAGATCGTCAAGCTGCAACTCAACCGCATCAAGAAGCGCGTGGAGGCGCGCTACAAGATTCCGTTCGAGTACGGCGAGGACGTGGTCAAGCTGGTCGTGTCGCGCTGCACCGAGAGCGAATCGGGCGGCCGCATGATCGACGCGATCCTGACCAATACGATGCTGCCGGACGTGTCGAAAGAGTTCCTGGCGCGGATGATGGATGGGAAGCCCGTCGAGCGCGTGCAGGTCGGCGTCGCCGACGGGAATTTCCAGTACGTGTTTTGAACCACTCGACTTAACTGAAACGGAATCGGACCATGAGTTTGGGACATCAGGAAGAATATAACTGGGGCGCCAACGCGAACTGCTACGCGTTTGCCTGCAATTGCCAGCATCCGGCAGTGGGCAATCCGCCGCGCACGGCGCGTCCCGGCGTGGCCGGCGGCCAGCCGGTGCAGAACAACGGCAATGTCGCGCAACTGATCGCCGGCGTGCTCGCCGACGGCGGCCATCTGGTCCAGCAGCTGGGCGGCGATCCGTCGGCGTTGCCGATCGTGCCCGCCAACAGCTATCTGGTCGCGATGCTGACGAATGCGGGCGGCTTCCACTTCATGAAGCGCGACGAACTGACCCGGCGCTGGAGTTGGAAGGACGCGAACCACGGTTCGGTGAAGCTCAACGTCCTGCACTTCCCGACCGATCATTACGTGTACGTGAACGACGCCAACCTGAACGACATCCTGGTCACCCACCGCGGCAACTATGTGTGGGCGTATAACCAGATGACGTTCCAGACCTTTTTTGCGGTGTCCAACGGCGGCTTTCCCGTCGCCGGGTGATTTCTAACGAAACGAAAGGGGAACGATCATGCTGTCACCTATTCTTGTCGGCCACATCGCGAACTGGGCCAACGCAGGTTTTCCATGCGTGAAGGAGTTGTTCGTCTATCGTTACCAGGCGGCGTACCCGAATACCTTCGTGAAGATCTGGGTCACGGCGACTGTCGGCGGCGTGGTGCGTCCATGGGTGTGCCAGGACGTCCATTACGACAATGCCGGCGCCCTGCAGGCATTGGGCGGCTTCTGGCTCCAGGGCCATCACGGCGCCGCGAACCCGGAACAGGAGTGGCAAAACCACCCGGCGTCGCCGATGCGCGCGCAGCTGTACAACGATATCGTCGCGGTCGTGCCGGCCAATGCACCGGACAAGAGGACCAGCTTGAACTGGACGACCGTGATGGAATTCCTGAACCATATCGACGTGCAGGCGCCGGTGTCCGGCTGACGGCGCCGAGGACGACGCCATGCCAAACCAAGTGTCGATGGGCGCCATGATGACGTGTACTTTCGGTGCCGCGCCGTCTTCGCTCGTGGTCCTGCCGAAGAACAAGGTGCTGGCGGAGGGTCCGCCGGCCGCCAACATCATGGACCACATCCCGCTCGTGAACATCATGCCGTTCGGGGTGTGCAACTCGCCCGCCAACCCGACCGTGGCCGCCGCCACGGCCGCGGCGCTGGGCGTGCTCACGCCCATGCCGTGCGTGCCGGCGACGTCCGCGCCGTGGGTGCCGGGTGCACCGACGGTCCTCATCTCCAACATGCCGGCGCTCGACAACGTCTCCAAGTGCATGTGCAACTGGGGCGGCGTGATCGGCTTCACGAATGCCGGCACCGTCAAGACCATGATCCCTTAACCTAGCCAGCCTGTTTTCGCATGCCCATCCTGCCCACCCAGACCCACCGCGAAGTCGCCGTCAAGACCACCCTCGGCGACGACGTGCTGCTGTTCAAGCGCATGCAATGCAGCGAGGCGCTGGGCCGCCTGTTCGAATTCCACATCGAGCTGGCGTCCGAGCGGAGCGACGTCAAGATCGCCGACGTCCTCGGCAAGGGCATGACCGTGAGCCTCGACCTGCCGCAGGGCGGGAAGCGCCACTTCCACGGCATCGTGACGCGGTTCGCCTACCAGGGCTGGCGCGACGGCAAGCCGGCCTATCTCGCGGTCGTGCATCCGAGCCTGTGGCTGCTGACGCGCGCGACCAACTGCCGCATCTTCCAGGAGAAGAGCGCGATCGACATCGTCAAGGCCGTCACCGGCGCGTACGGCGTGGCGATCGAATTGGACGAGCGCATGTTGTCGGGCACGCCGGCGGTGCGCGAATACTGCGTGCAGTACCGCGAAAGCGACTTCAATTTCGTCTGCCGCCTGCTGGAGGAAGAGGGCATCTACTTCTACTTCACGCACGCGGAAGACAAGCACACGATGGTGCTGGCCGACGGCTACGGCGCGCACGCCACCGCGAGCGGCTACGACACCATCCCGTTCCGCGACGAGGAAACCGCGCGCGACGCGCTGGAGGAAGCCGTGACGCGCTTCCATCCGAGCGGCGAGATCGCGCCGAGCGTGATGGTGCTGAACGACTTCGATTTCGAGAAGGCCTCGTCCAGCGTCGATGGCGGCCTGCTGGTCAAGTCCACGGTGCCGGCGCCGTTCGGGCAGAAGAGTTACGAACACTACGACTACCCCGGGCGCTACCTCGTGACGGATACGGGCAACACGTTCGCGCGCGGCCGCATGGAGGCGCTGCACGGGCAGGGCGAACGCATCGACGCGGAAGGAAATGCGCGCGGGCTGACGACGGGCGCGCTGTTCACGCTGGCCGAGCATCCGCGCGACGACCAGAATCGCGTCTTCCTGGTCACGTCCGCCGAGACGGACATCACGGGCACCGATTACCGCTCCGACGGGGGCGCCGGCGGGCCCGATTTCCGCTGCCGGTTCCAGGCGATCGGCAAGGAGCACAGCTACCGCGCGCCGGCCACGGCGCGCAAGCCGTTCGTGCAGGGACCGCAGACGGCGATGGTCGTCGGCAAGTCGGGCGAGGAGATCTGGACCGACAAGTACGGCCGCATCAAGGTGCAATTCCACTGGGACCGCGACGGCAAGAGCGACGAGGCCAGTTCGTGCTGGGTGCGCGTGCAGCAGGGCTGGGCCGGCAAGGGCTGGGGCATGATGTTCGTGCCGCGCATCGGCATGGAAGTCGTCGTCACCTTCCTGGAGGGCGACCCGGACCGGCCGCTCGTCACGGGCTGCGTCTACAACAGCGACAGCATGCCGCCGTACACGCTGCCGGACGAGCAGACCAAATCGACCGTCAAGTCGAACACGTCCAAGGGCGGCAACGGCTTCAACGAGATCCGCTTCGAGGACAAGAAGGACAGCGAGGAAATCTTCGTCCAGGCCGAGAAGGATTTCAACCGCGTCGTGAAGAACAACGACACGCTCAAGGTCGGCTTCGAGAAGAAGGACAAGGGCGACCAGACCATCCAGATCGCCAACGACCAGAGCCTCGACGTCGGCAACGACCGCAAGGTGCACGTGACGAACGACCAGACGGTCGCCATCGACAACAACCTGTCCACGACGGTCAAGAACGACGAGACGCGCAAGGTCGAGAACAACCAGACCCTGAACATCACCAATGACCGCAAGCTCGACGTGGGCGGCGACCAGACCACGGCCATCACCGGCAACCATAAGGTGTCGGTCACGGGCGACCAGAAGGTGACCGTGTCGAAGACCATCGTCATGGAGGCCACCACGTCGATCGAGCTGAAGGTCGGCGGCAGCAGCATCAAGATCGAGGCGGCCAAGATCACGATCAAGTCGCCGGAAATCGCGGTGCAGTCCGACGCCAACACGGAGATCAAGGCCGGCGCGATGATGACGGTGAAGTCCGGCGCCATCATGACCATCGAAGGCGCGCTCGTGAAGATCAATTGAGAAAGCCATGCGTATCCGTTTCCGTACTCGTATCCTGTTCGCCTGCCTGACGCTGGCCGCCGCGACGCTCCGGGCCGAGGAACCTGCCGCGGCCGAGGGCGCGCCGGCCGCACAGGCGCAGTCCGCGCAGCGCGCGGTGCTGACGGTCGCCGACCAGCCGCTGCGCCTGATCCGCGGCGCGGCGGTCTACCGGGCCGGCAGCGGCGTCGCCGTGCAGAAGGACGACATCCTCGAAACCGCGGACGTCGGCGCGCAGGTCGAAGCCGGCGCCGGCGCCATCGTGGCCCTCGGCCCGCACAGCCGCGCGCTCGTGGCGAGCCTGGCGGTGGATGGCAAGTCGCCGGTCGAGATGGAGCTGCTGCAGGGCTGGATCAAGGTGTACGCGAAGGGCCGCCGCGCGGTCGTCGTCACGCCCGCGCTGCAGGTGACGCTGGCGTCCGGCTCGACGATCGTGCACGCGGGCGGCGACCTGGATGCCGTGTTCGCGGAAGAGGGCGACCAGCAGGTGGCGCGCGTGGACGACAAGGGCCGGGCGGGCCCCGCGCTCAAGCTGGCCGTCGAACAGTATGCCGGCGTCGAAGCCGGCAAGCCGCGCCTGGCGCCGGGCCGGCCGCCGCATGCGTTCGTGAGCGCGTTGCCGCCGTCCTTCCGCGACCATCTGGCGCCGGCGCCGGACGTGAAAAACCCCGGAAAGGTGGCGCCGACCAGGGAACGCGAAGCCGATTTCGCCGACGTCGACGACTGGCTGGCGTCGACGCTGCCGGCGCGCCGGCGCTTCGTCGCGCGTTTCAAACCGCGCTTGTCCGATCCGGACTTCCGCAAGGCGCTCGACCGCGCGCTCGGCCGCAGCCCCGAGTGGAAACCGGTGCTGCATCCGGCCAAGGCGTCCGACGGTTCGCTGTTCTGACGCCGGGCCACACAGAATTCAATCAGGAGAACACATCATGAAACTTTCGATCGCCGCCAAATTCAACCTGGTGTTCGTGTCGATCTTCGCCGTCGGCTTCCTCGCCGCCGGCGTCGTCGCCGACCGCCTGCTCAAGCAGAGCGCGCGCGAGGAAACCCTGCAGAACGCGCGCCTGCTGCTGGAAGCGGCCAAGAGCGTGCGCGGCTACACCGCGAGCCAGATCCAGCCGCTGCTCAAGAACCAGATGAAATTCGAGTTCCACCCGCAGTCGGTGCCGTCGTATTCCGCCGTTGAAAACCTCAACGTGATCCTCAAGTCCTACCCCGACTTCGCGTACAAGGAGGCGACGCTGAATCCGACCAACCTGCGCGACAAGGCGTCGGACTGGGAGGTGGACGTCATCCAGACCCTGCGCAACAAGCCGGACATGAAGGAATTCGTCGGCGAGCGCGACACCGCGACTGGCCACAGCCTGTACATCGCGCGCCCGCTGCAGATCAAGGACCCGGTCTGCCTGAGCTGCCACACGACGGCCAACGAGGCGCCGAAGACCATGGTCGACATCTACGGCCCGAACAACGGCTTCGGCTGGAAGCTGAACGAAGTGGTGGGCGCCCAGGTGATCTCGGTGCCGATGGCCGTGCCGCTGGCGCGCGCCAACTCGATTTTCAAGACCTTCATGCTGTCGCTGTTCGGCGTGTTCGTCGCCGTCTTCATCGCGCTCAACGTGATGGTGCACCTGTTCGTCACGCGCCGCATCAAGCGCCTGGCGCTCGTCGCCGACGACGTCAGCATGGGCAAGTTCGAGGCCGACGAATTCGACGTCAAGGGCAACGACGAGATCAGCGGCCTGGGTCGCTCGTTCAACCGCATGCGTACGAGCTTGAATAGCGCACTCAAGATGCTGGAAGAGTAAGGCAAGGCAGGACAATGGCAACGATCGACAGGATAGGCAAGTACCGCATCGACGGCGTGCTGGGCAGCGGCGCCATGGGTGTGGTGTACAAGGCGTTCGACGCCGACATCGCGCGCACGGTCGCGCTCAAGACGATCCGGCACGAACTGCTGGACGGCCTGCAGGAAGCGGACATCGTCGCGCGCTTCCGCAACGAGGCGCAGGCCTCGGGACGCCTCGTGCACCCGAACATCGTGGCCGTGTACGACTTCGGCGCGTATGGCGACACGACGTACATCGCGATGGAATACGTGGACGGCACGCCGCTGAACGCCTTCCTCGTCAAGGACGTGCCGATGGACCTCGCGGCCAGCATCACCTGCATCACGCAGCTGCTGCGCGCGCTCGACTACGCGCATGCGCGCGGCGTCGTCCATCGCGACATCAAGCCGGCCAACATCCTCATCACGGCCGACGCGCAGGTCAAGATCACCGACTTCGGCATCGCCAAGATCGAGTCCTCGACGCTGACGCAGGTGGGCGCCGTGATCGGCACGCCGAGCTACATGTCGCCCGAACAGTTCAAGGGCGAGACCGTCGACGGCCGCTCCGACCTGTTCGCCGTCGGCATCGTGCTGTACCAGATGCTGACGGGCGTGCGGCCGTTTTCCGGGCCGGCGTCGACCGTCATGCACCAGATCATCCACGAGACGCCGCCGCGCCCCAGCGAGCGCCAGCCGGCGCTGAATCCGGCCTTCGACACGGTGCTCGCCAAGGCCATGGCCAAGCGCCTCGAAGACCGCTACCCGAGCGCGCAAGCCTTCCTGGATGCGCTGAGCGCCGCGTACATGCAGCAGACGGGCGGCGTGCCGCTCACCGACGAGGACAACGAACGGACGGTGCTCGCGTTCCAGCGGCCCGCCGTCCCGGAACCGGCGCGCCCCGCGCACCCGGCCGGCGTGTCGCAGCACGGCAGCAGCGTGCCCGCCGCCACGGGCAGCGCGTCCGGCCTCACGGCCAGCGCGCCGGACTGGCTGCAGGGCCTCGCGCCCGAGCTGCAGACCGCGCTGTCGACGCAGATCGGCCCCGTCGCGAAACTGGTCCTCAAGAACGCCGCGCGCGACGCCGCCGACCTGGACGACTTGTGCGACAAGCTGATGCCGCACATCGGCTCGGACGCGGGCCGCGCGCAATTCCAGGAACGCGTCCGCGACATCAAGAAGAAGCACGGCCTGTCCACGCTGTCCACGATGAGCGGCCGCAGCCAGACGGGCACCGGCAAGCCGGCCACGCAGCTGACGCAGATGACGGGCATGCCCACGCTGCTGCAACTGAGCCCCGAGCTGATGGAGGCCGCGCAGATGAAGCTTGCGGTCTACGTCGGCCCCATCGCGAAAGTGCTGGCCAAGCGCGCCTCCAAGATGACGGGGAACGTCGACGAGTTCTATCGGCTGCTGGCCGAGAACCTGCCGGATCCGCAGGAACGGGCACGCTTCCTCAAGGACGTGGCCAAGGGCTGAGGGCTGGGTTCCGACAACATGCAACTGTATAATCGTTCGACTACCCCAGGACTCCCATGCCCATCATTCTGAGCGTCTACACGTACCGCAACGCGGCGCCGGCACAGGCGCTGACGCGGCGCTTCGACCGCCTGGGCGGCGCGATCGGACGCGCGCCCGGCAATGACCTGGTCCTCGACGATCCCGGTAAATACATCTCGCGCCTGCATGCGCGCGTCGAGTACCGCGACGACGCCTTCTGGCTCGTCGACGTCGGCAGCAACCCGAGCCTCGTGAACGACCGCCCCGTCGGCGCCGGCCGCTCGGTCCAGCTGGAAGACGGCGACCGCGTCACCATCGGCGATTATCAACTGCTCGCGAGCGTGGAGAGCGAGGCGACGGCGTTCATGCCCGCCGCACCCGCGCCGCTGCCGCCGTCGCCGCTGCAGGTGGAACCGGCGCCGGCCGCCGTCGCGACCGAACTGCCCGTGAATCCGGACGATTCGCTGGCCAGCGCCGGCATCCTGGACGTGGGCGGCGATCCGCTCAATCCCAGCTTCGATCCGCTCGGCCTGAACCTGTTCGGCAGCCCGGCGCCGGCCGCCGCGCCGAGCGTGCCGGCGTGGCGCGGCGCCGAGAGCGACCACGTGCCGCCGGAGCAGCTGCCGTTCGCGCCGCCGCCGCACATGCCTCAGCCCGCGCCCGCGCTCAACTTCGCGCCGCCGCCCGTCGTGGCGCAGCCGCAGCCGCAAGCGGTGCCCGCGATGGCGATCCCGGACGATTACGATCCGCTGGCCGACTTTCTGCCGCCGCGCGTGCAGGCGGCGGCGCCGCCCGCTCCGGCTCCGGCGCCCGCACCCATGCCCGCACCGGCGCCGCTGCCGCCCGCCATGCCGGCCGGGGAAGCCGAAGCGACGGCGTTCGCACCCGCCACGCCGCCCGTGATGCCCGTGCCGGCCGCGCCGCCTCCCGTCGCCGAACCGGCGCCGGCGGCCGTGGCCCCGACTCCGACGCCGCCCCCGACCCCAGCCGCGGTCCCGCGCGCGGCCGGCGCCACGGCCGCGGACGACCCCGTGATCCAGGCCCTGATGCGCGGCCTGGGCCTGTCGGAACTGAACACGAAACGCAGCGCCGAGGAGATCGCGGAACTGGCGGGCAGCATGCTGCGCGAAGCGACGGCGGGCACGATGGGCGTGCTGATGGGCCGCGCCATGACCAAGCGCGAGAGCCGTCTGGACATGACGATGATCTCGGCCGCCGCCAACAATCCGCTGAAATTCTTCCCGGACGCCGACAGCGCCCTGACGCAGATGATCAATGGGACGATGCCGGGCTATATGCAGCCGGCGCGCGCGTTCGCCAACGCCTTCGACGACTTGAAGGCGCACGAGCTGGCGATCATGGCCGGCATGCGCGCCGCGCTGGCGGGTGTGCTCGAACGCTTCGACCCGGCCGCCATCGAGGCCCGGCTGCAAGTGCCGACCGTGATGGACAAGGTGCTCGCGGCGAACCGCAAGGCCAAGATGTGGGACCGCATGGTCGAGCTGTACACGCAGATGGCCGTCGAAGCGGACAGCGATTTCCATCGTCTGTTCGGCGAAGCCTTCGGCCAGGCCTACGAGGAACAGATCGCGCTGCTGCGCCAGGCGCGCCGCTGAACTCCCATCAACCGAACTTAAAACCCCTGCCAACGAATGTCCTGGAATAGTAAAGTCATCTGGTCGGAGGGCATGCTGCTGCAGCCCCAGCACCTGCAACAGCACGACCGCTACCTGCACAGCGTGATCGAACAACGCGTCGCGGGCGTGCGCGCCTACGCGTGGGGCTTCACGAAGCTGGTCATCGACGAACAGCTGCTCGCCCAGGGCAAGCTCGCGTTGCTGGCGGCCAGCGCCGTGCTCCCGGACGGCACCACGCTGAACCTGCCGCAGGACGACGCGCTGCCCGAGCCGCTCGACATCCCCGAGGACGCGCGCGACGCGCTGATCGTGCTGGCGCTACCGTTGCGCCGGATGGGCATCGCCGAGACCAGTGACGACCTCGGCCCCGACAATTTCGCGCGCCACCGCCCCGTCGACTACGAGGCGATGGACAGCAATGGCCTCGACAACAGCGCGTTGATGCAGGTGGGCAACCTGCGCCTGCGCGTCGCGCTCGAGAAGGACGTCGCCAACGCCTACACGCTACTCGGCATCGCGCGCGTAATCGAACGCCGGCCGGACAACCGGGTCGTGCTCGATCCGGCGTACTGCCCGCCGTGCCTGGACTTCCGCGTCGCGCCGCGCCTGTCGGCCTTCGCGGACGAACTCGTGGGCCTGTTGAACCAGCGCGCGCAGGCGCTGGCGGGGCGACTGAGCCAGCCGGGCGTCGCCGGCGCCGCCGAGATCGCGGACTTCCTGATGCTGCAACTGCTGAACCGCAGCCTGCCGCTGTTCGGCCACCTGGCCGGCATGACGGGGCTGCATCCGGAGCAGCTGTACGCGGAACTGGCGCAACTGGCGGGCGAGCTGTCGACGTTCAGCCGCCCGGACAAGCGCGCCGCCACGTATCCCGTGTACCGCCACGACCACCTGAACGAAAGCTTCGCGCCGCTGATCGAGGACGTGCGCGCGGCGCTGTCGCTCGTCGTCGACCCGCGCGCCGTCGCGCTGGCGCTGGAAGAACGCCAGTTCGGCATCCGCGTCGCGGTCGTGCCGGACAAGGAGCTGCTGCGCAGCGCCACGTTCGTGCTGGCGGTGAATGCGCACATGCCGCCGGAAGCCGTGCGCACCGGCTTCCCGGCGATGGTCAAGATCGGGTCGATCGAAAAGATCCGCGACCTGGTCAACCTGCAGCTGCCGGGCATCGCCCTGCGCGCACTGCCCGTGGCGCCGCGCCAGCTGCCGTTCCACGCCGGCTACACCTATTTTGAACTCGACAAGGCGGGCGAGCACTGGGCCCAGCTGCAGAATTCCGTCGGCTTCGCGATGCACATCCCGAACGAGTACCCGGGCCTGCAGATGGAGTTCTGGGCGATCCGCAAGTAATTTGGAGGATCGCCGGGCGATCCCACGAACACAGGAAGACCGCATGAGCGATCCCGTCAACCCGATGCAGGACCCCGACCGCACCGTGCTGGTGCCCGCACCCGGCGGGCGCCGCACGGCGCCGTCGCAACCGCCGGCCACGCCGGCCACGCCGTCAATCGACCCGCCGCCGCGCTCCGCGCCGGGCGGACTGCCGACGCAATTGCATGGCGCGGGCCTGAACCCGCTCGTGCGCGCCGCGAACCCGCTGCTCGACCTCGTGCCGCCGCTGCGCCGCATGGCGTCGCATCCGGACGTCGAGACGCTGCGCATGCAGCTCGTCGGCGCCATCAAGACCTTCGAGACGGCCGCCAAGGCGGCGCACGTGGAGCACGACCAGATCGCGGCCGCGCGCTATGCCTTGTGCACGCTGCTGGACGAGACCATCTCGTCGACGCCGTGGGGCGGCGGCGGCGTGTGGGCCAGCCGCAGCCTGCTCGTCGCGTTCCACAACGAGGCGTTCGGCGGCGAGAAATTCTTCCTGATCCTGCAAAAGCTGTCGCAGGCGCCGAAGGCGAACATCGACGCGCTGGAGCTGATGTATTTGTGCCTGGCGCTTGGGCTGGAAGGGCGCTACCGCGTCATCGACAACGGCCGCAGCCAGCTGGACGCGCTGCGCGAACGCCTGCAGCAGCTGATCGCGCAGCACAAGGCGCCGGCTGAAGCCGAGCTGTCGCCGCACTGGAAGGGCGCCACCGGCAAGGGCGAGCCGTTGTGGCGCATGGTGCCCGTGTGGATCATGGCCGCCGGCGCCGCCGTCATCCTGATCCTGCTGCAGCTGTTCCTCGGCCACCGCCTGGGCAACGCGTCCGACCCCGTGTTCGCCAGCCTGCTGTCGCTGAAGACGGCGCCGCCGCCCGTGGCTGTACCCGCGGCGCCGGCGCCGACCGTGCCGCGCCTGGCCGGCTTCCTCGCGCCCGAGATCGCGCAAGGCCTCGTCAGCGTCGTCGACAGCGCCGACCGCTCCGTCGTCACCTTGCGCGGCGACGGCGTGTTCGCGTCGGGCAGCGGCGACGTCTCCGGCGCCTATCTCGGCCTGTTGGGCCGCATCGGCGACGCGTTGAAGACCGTGCCCGGCAAGGTGATCGTCATCGGCCACACGGACAACACGCAACCCGGACTGTCGGCGCGCTTCCCGTCCAACTACGAACTCTCGAAGGCACGCGCGACCGCCGTGCGCGACCTGCTCGCGGAACGCGCGGGACCCGAAGCGCGCTACAGCGTGGAAGGCCGCGGCGATACGGAACCGCTGGCGACGAACGACACGCCGGCCGGCCGCTCGCGCAACCGCCGCGTGGAGATCGTCCTGCTGACGCCCGCGACGGCGCCCTGAACCCAACACGACAACCCGACCCGCAATGAAAAAGTTCTTCACCTGGCTGATCAAGCCCGCCGTGCTGGCCTTCCTGGGCGTGCTGCTGCTCGCGCTGGTCATCTGGTTCGAGGCGCCGCTGGTGTCCTACGACGGCCACTTCCCGTTCGCATCGGAGTCGGTGCGCTGGACCTTCATCCTCATCTTCTTCGCGCTGTGGGCCGGCTGGCTCGGCTGGCGCTGGTTCAAGGCATGGCGCGCCAACCGCGAATTGATGAAGAGCGTGGCCGGCGAGGATGAGAAGTCCGCACCGGCGCCCGCGCCCGAAGGCGCCGCCGAAGTGGCCCAGTTGAACAAGCGGATGCAGGACGCCATCGCAATCCTCAAGAAGGCGAAGACCGGCGGCAAGGGCGGCCTGTACCAGCTGCCGTGGTATATGTTCATCGGCGCGCCGGGCAGCGGCAAGACGACGGCGCTGACGCAGTCCGGCCTGAAATTCCCGCTCGCCGACGCGCTGGGCAAGGGCGCCATCGGGGGCGTGGGCGGCACGCGCAACTGCGACTGGTGGTTCACCGACGACGCCGTGCTGCTCGACACCGCGGGCCGCTACACGACGCAGGACAGCAACGCCGGCGCCGACAAGGCCGCGTGGACGGGCTTCCTGCACCTGCTGAAAAAATACCGCCGCCGCCGTCCCATCAACGGCGTCATCGTCGCCGTGCCCGTGAGCGACCTGCTGCAGGACACGGAAGCAGGCCGGCAAGCGCAGGCGCAGGCGATCCGCGACCGCCTCAAGGAACTGCACGACCAGCTGGGCGTGCGCTTTCCGGTCTACGTGCTCGTGACGAAGTGCGACCTGCTGGGTGGCTTCGTCGAATTCTTCGATGCGCTGGGCCGCGAGGAGCGCGCGCAGGTCTGGGGCATGACGTTCCCGCTGCAGAGCGGGATGGATGGCGACGCCGCGCTGGCCGCGTTCCCGGCCGAATTCGAACAGCTGGAACAGCGCCTGCAGGACCGCGTGCTGGCCCGCATGCAGCAGGAACGCGATCCGCACAAGCGCGCGCTGGTCTACAGCTTCCCGCAGCAGTTCGCCGGCGTGCAGGACGTCTTGAAACGCTTCCTGGACGACGTGTTCGCGTCGAACCGCTACGAGCGCGAGGCGCTGCTGCGCGGCGTCTATTTCAGCAGCGGCACGCAGGAAGGCAGCCCGCTGGACCGCGTGATGAGCGCGATGGCGGCGTCGTTCGGGCTGGAGCGCCAGGCGCTGGCGCCGAACGCCGCCAGCGGCCGCAGCTACTTCATCACGAACCTGCTGCAGCAGGTGATCTTCCCCGAGGCCGAACTGGCCGGCGTGAACCACGCGCTGGAAAAGCGCCGGCGCCTGATTCAGTGGGGCGCGGTCGGCGCGATCGCCGTCGCCTTCGTGCTGCTGGGTGCCGGCATGATCACGAGTTACGTGCGCAACCGGGCCTACGTCGCGGACATGGCGGCGAAGTCCGCCGACATCGCCAAGCAGGTGGCCGCATTGCCCGCGCAAGGGTCGACCGTGCAGCTGCTGCCCGTGCTGGATCTGCTCCGCCGGCTGCCGGGCGGCTACGACGACCGCGACAAGGGCGCGCCGTTCCTGATGCGCTTTGGCCTGTACCAGGGCGACAAGCTGGGCGAAGCCGCGCGCATCGCCTACCGCAAGGTCTTGCAGGACACGCTGCTGCCGCGCCTGCAGCAGCGCATGGAAGACCAGCTGCGCCGCAGCAGCGCCAACAGCCCCGAGTATCTGTACGAAGTCCTGCGCGTCTACCTGATGCTGGGCGACGCGAGCCACTTCGACGCGGAATCCGTCGCGGCGTGGGCCGCGCTGGACGACGCGCGCAACCTGAAGGACGCGAGCGACGACCAGAAACAGGCGCTGGCCGCGCACGAGCTGGCGCTGATGGAAAACTTCCGCGACGGCCAGGCGATGCCGACGCTCGATCCGCAACTGATCAGCGACACCCGCCTGACGCTCGCGCGCATGCCGCTCGAACAGCGCGTCTACAACCGCCTGAAACGCCAGCTGATGCGCGAGAAGCTGCCCGAGTTCAGTCCCGCGAGCGCGGGCGGGCGCGAGGCCGCGAACGTCTTCGTGCGCAAGAGCGGCGAGCCGATCACGCGTGGCGTGAACGGCATGTTCTCGCCCGCCGGCTACGCCAAATTCCTCGAGATGAGCAACGAGGCCGTGGACGACGTCCAGAAGGAACGCTGGATCCTCGCGCAGCAGGAAGCCACGCAGGCCGCCGACCGCGACCAGGTCCGCCAGGCCGTGCTGCGCCTGTACTACGACGACTACATCGCGCAATGGGATGCGCTGCTGGCCGACGTGAGCCTGCGTCCGTTCGGCACGCTGGAGCAGGGCGCGCGCATCACCAACCTGCTGTCCGGCGCGGATTCGCCGATGCGTAAATTCCTCGTCGAGGCCAGCAAGCAGACGACGCTGGGCGGCACCAAGACGCCGCTCGCGGCGTCCGTCACGGCGGCCGTCAAGGGCAAGCTGGACGCGTACAAGAAGAAGCTGGAAAGCGCGATGGCGAGCGGCGACGATGCCGCGTCCACCGCGCCCGTCAAGGCCGCGAACCCCGTCGACGCCCACTTCGAAGACCTGCACAAGATGACGGCCGGTACGCCGTCGCCGCTGGACCAGACGCTGGGCATGCTGAAAGACGTCGCCGTCTACCTGGACAGCGCGGCCGCCGCCAAGCGCACGGGCGCGCCGCCGCCGCCGGGCGACGCGCTCGCGAAAGTCAAGCTGGAAGCGGACGGCAAGCCGGCCCCGCTGGGCACGATGCTCAAGTCGATCGACAGCGGCGGCGCGGGCCTCACGTCCGGCAGCGAGCGCGAACGCCTGAACGCCTTGTGGACCGCAGGCCCGGCGCAGTTCTGCCGCCAGGCGGTCGCGGGCCGCTACCCGATCGTGAAATCGGCCGCGCAGGACGTCACCGCCGACGATTTCGGCCGCATGTTCGCCCCGGGTGGCCTGATCGACGACTTCTTCGCGAAGAACCTCGCCCAATACGTGGACATGGGCGGCGCCCAGTGGCGCTGGCGCGCGACGGCGAACGATGCCACGCTCGGCATCCCGCAATCCACGCTCGACGACTTCCAGCGCGCCGCCAAGATCCGCGACGCGTTCTTCGCGAACGGCGGCCGCCAGGCGTCGATGCGCTTCGACCTGAAGCCGGTGGCGCTCGACCCATCGATCACCAAGTTCGTGCTCGACATCGACGGACAAGTCCTGAGTGCTGCGCCGGGCGCATTGTCCGCTGCATCGTTCCAGCTGCCGAGCGGGAAGGGCGGCGGCCAGGTCAAGCTGGACGTGACGCCCGCGAGCGCGCACGGCTCGCTGCACACGGAAGGCCCGTGGGCGTGGTTCCGCATGCTCGACAAGGCCACCGTCGTGCCCACGGCGCAGGGCGAGCGTTACAACGTCACCTTCGACGCCGACGGCCGCAAGACCACACTGGAGCTGACCGCGAACAGCGTCGTCAACCCGTTCCGCCGCGCCGTGCTGGAACAGTTCCGCTGCGTGGACAAGCTGTGACCGGGTACTTCGGCAAAGTCTCGACGCTCGGCGACTTCGTGTCGCGCGGGCTGCCGGACGGGCTGGTCGCGGCGTGGGATGCGTGGCTGCAGCAGTGCATTCATGCGAGCCAGCAGCAGTTGGGCGATCAGTGGTTGAATCACTATCTTACCAGTCCCGTGTGGCGGTTTGCGATCGCGCCCGGGATTCTCGGCCCTGAAGGATTGGGCGGCGTGATGATGCCCAGTGTGGATCGGGTCGGGCGTTATTTTCCGCTGATGATAGCCGCCGTCGGTGCGCCGCCTTTGCTGGACTGGTTTCACAAGCATGCGGGCTGGTACGACGCCATCGAGGATCTGGCGCGGGCGTCGCTGGATGTGGGGTTCAGGCTGGAGCGGTTCGATGGGTTGCCGGAGCCTGGAGTGGCGACGGGCCCGCAGGTCGCACCGGTGGGCGGGACGTGGCGGTTTGCGCTCGATAAGGGGGTTGGCGAGAGCGTTGTTGCGGCTGTGTTGCAGGGGCATAGTTTGTGGTGGACCGAAGGTTCTTCAAGTGTCGAGCCGTTGATGCTGGTGTGTGCTGGGATGCCGAGGGTGCAGGGGTTTGGGGCGATGTTGGATGGAAGCTGGATCTGACTTATTACTAACTTTTCGTAAAGTAAAGCCACTTTCTCAGACATAATGTCTGCATGAAATGCAAACGTTCCTCCGATGGCCGCGCGCACAGCCTTAAGCCTTGCAGACGATGCGCCAACAAGCCGTAAAGGCGGTACGTGAAGGGCTGCCGGCGCCGCAGGATGCCGCCGCGTTCGGTCTGAACGTGAGGACGGTGTACCGTTGGCTGGCCGACTTTGCCAATGGCGGATAGAACGCCTTGCTGGCCAAAGCGATTCCAGGCAGGCCGTCCAAGGTGACGGAGGAAGAACTGGCGTGGCTGGCGAAGAACATCCGCGAACATTCGCCGCAGCAGTTCAAGTTCGAGGTCGGCCTTTGGGCCCTGTCGTTGATCGGTAGCCTGATCGAGCGCCAGTTCGGCAAGTCGTTGGTGCTGTCGTCGGCATGGTGTTTTTCGCCGATGAATCCGGGCTGCGTTCGGACTATCACACCGGCACCACCTGGGCGCCGAAAGGGGAAACGCCGTTCGTCAGCGCGACGGGCGCCGCTTCTCCTTCAACATGATTTCAGCGGTCAGTCCACGCGCGATTTCCGCTTCATGATCCATGAAGGGATGGTTGATTCGGCTGTCTTCATCACGTTCCTCAAGCGGCTCCTGATCGGCTCCGAACAACCCGCCTTTCTCATCGTCGGCGGTCACCCCGTCCACAAGTCGGCGGCGGTGAAGCGCTTCGTCGCCGAACAGAACGGCAGGCTCAAGCTGTTTTTCCTGCCCCATACTCGCCGCATTTGCATCCCGACGAACAGGTATGGGCACACGTCAAATCCAAGGTGTCGCGCAAACTGGTCACCGACAAGGCTGAGATGAAACGGCTGGCCATCGGTGCGTTGCGCAGCATTCAGAAGCTGCCCGGTTTGTTCCGGAATTTCTTCAGCAGATCCCACGGTCTCGTTGGCGGTCGTGCACGGCCATTTGCAATGCATTTATTTCATTCGGTTAATGAAAATTTCCGAATTATATGAAAATTCGGACATCGCCGATTTTGAAATAATTCGTGATATTTCAAATGCGGGAAGCATAGCCACTTCTTGTTGCGGTTTAATCGGACGCGCGAAGAGAAAATGTTAAACGGAAAAACTAAATTTTATCTAGTTGACATTGTTTGCAATTTAAGTCAAAGTATTGATGGAAGTTATATCGACTAAGTAAATAAAATAAACCCACCACTCGATTTTTATGCATTCTGTTGCTTACGGCCGTACGCAGGGCAAACCCACGGTATTGATCGTCGACGATGAGGTCATCAATATAAAAATGATCGCCGACGTATTGGCCGATGAATGCGAGGTACTGTTCGCATGCAGCGCAGCCGAGGCGTTGCAACTCGCGCAGGCGCAGACGCCGGATGTCATCCTGCTCGACGTCGTGATGCCGGATCTCGATGGCTATACCGTCTGCGCCAGGCTCAAGAGCGATCCCGCCACCGCCGACATTCCAGTGATCTTCATCACATCGCTGGATGCGGTGGAGCAGGAGGTCAAGGGCTTCGAAGCCGGGGCGATCGATTATGTGACCAAGCCTCTGCGCCTTTCGGCCGTCAAGGCGCGGGTGCAGAAGCATATCGGCTACCGCCGCGCGCAGACCGCCGCCAGCGGAATGCAGACGACTCCGGAACCCGATCTTGCGGCGCTCAGTGCACGCCAGAAGGAAATCTTCGCCTGGGTACAGGCCGGCAAGACCAATTGGGAAATCGCCCGGATCATTGGCTGTTCGGAAGATAACGTGAAGTACCACATGAAGAAGATCATGCGGGTGTTCGACGTGTCCAACCGTACGCTCGTGGCGGCGCTCCATCCGCGCATCGACCCGCGCGGCATCGTATAGCTTGTCCGTGCATTCACCGGCTGGACCGCAAGTCACCGGCCTGCCGCGCAGCAGCCGTGTACTGGGCTTCATCGCCGGCCACTGGCGGGGCCTGCTGAAGGCCTATCTGGCCGGCCTCGTGCTCCTGGTTGGCGCCGCGTACCAGCGCGGCACGGACGTGGCGCTCGCCCGGGTCGACCGTTTTCTCGATTCTCGCATCAACTCGCATCACCAATACCTCACGCAGGCGATCGAACGCTACCGGCTCATTCCCGAGATCGTCGCCAGCTCCGACGACGTGACGCAGCTGCTGACACGGCCCGGGCCCAGCGGCGTCTCCCGGGTCAACCGCGTCCTCGACATGCTGGCCCAGCATACCGAAGCGGAAGACATCTATGTGCTGGATCACGAGGGCGTGGTGCTCGCGGCCAACCACTGCGGCCAGCGCAAGTCGATCATCGGTGCGAGCTACGGCGGCCGTCCGTATTTCCGTAACGCGAAAGCGGGCCAGACGGGATGGTTCATGGGCCTCGGCGTCACACGGCGGACGATCGGTTATTACCTCGCGCGGCCGGTAGTCGTCGACCACGTGCTGCGCGGGGTCGTCGCCATGCGCCTCTCCCTCGAACCCTTCAATGCACATCTGCGCGAGTATTGGACGCGCAACGGGGAGATCGTCCTGCTCGCGGACCCACGCGGCATGGTGCTGGCGAGTCCGGAAGAGCGATGGCGCTTTCACGCCCTTGGCAGCCCGGCGGACAACGCCCTGCCGCCGCTGCCGGTCACGGTCGCCAAGGTGCTCGGCCCGCGCCTGGAACTGGTGCGCTTCGCCGACCTGCCGGGACGGAGCTTCGTCCAGAAATCGTTCGATTCGGCGGCGCTGGGCGCGCGCATCTACCTGTACGTCGACGCCGAGCAGTATTGGGAGCCGATCATCCTGCACGTCCTCGCAGCCGTGCTGGTGGCCCTGACCCTGCTGTGCGCCACCATCGTTCTGGTGCATCGCTGGATGTACCAGAACCGGCTGGTGACGGCGGAACTGTCGCGCCGTGACGAAGCACTGCGGCAAAGCGAGAAGCGCCTCCAGACCATCGTGGACAACAGCGACGCGGTGATCCACATGAAGGACCTGGCGGGGCGCTACCTTCTGGCGAACCGCCGCTTCAGGGAACTCGCCCTCCGCGAGGTCGTCGGCCGCTCGGCCCACGAGCTCTTTCCGGAGGAGTTCGCGCGGATCTGGGCCGCCAACGACCAGCGGGTGATCCGGTCCGGCCAGGGCGACCAGTTCGACGAACCGATCCCGGTGGCGGGCGGCGTGCGTACCTACCTGTCCGCCAAGTTCCCGCTGTTCGACGAAAGCGGGGCGATCAGCGCCATCTGCGCCGTGTCCACCGATATCACGGACCGCAAGCGTGCCGAGGACGAGATCCAGGAACTCAACCGGACGCTCGAACAGCGTGTGCACGAGCGTACCGCGGAGCTGGAGGCTGCCAAGGAAGCGGCCGAGGCGGCGAACCGGACCAAGTCCGAATTCCTGGCGACGATGAGCCACGAGATCCGCACGCCGATCCACACAATCATCGGCGCGACCGACCTGGCGCTCCAGACCGGCCCGGATGCGCGCCAGCAAGGGTACCTGGCCAACGTGAACGCCGCCGCGACGGCGCTGCTCGGCGTGATCAACGATATCCTCGACTTTTCCAAGATCGAGGCAGGCAAGATGCAGATCGAGCAGGTCCGGTTCGATCCGCGCGATGTCCTGGCCCGCCTGGAGGCGATGATCGGCTTGCGCGCGCGCGCGAAGTGCTTGCGCTTCGTCGTGCGGGCGGCGCCGGAGGTGCCGCGCGCCGTGGTCGGCGATCCCATGCGGGTTGGCCAGATATTGCTCAACCTCGTCGACAATGCCGTGAAGTTCACCGCGCGCGGCGAGGTGTCGGTGGAGCTCGGATGCGAGCCGGGCCAGGCACATACGCTGCGCTTCATCGTCGCCGATACCGGCGTCGGCATCACGCCGGATAACGTCGAGCGCGTGTTCGAACCGTTCTGTCAGGCCGACCAGAGCAGTACGCAGCGCCATGGCGGCACCGGACTCGGACTGGCCATCAGCAAGAAGCTGACGGAAGCCATGGGAGGCAGCATTGCCTTGCACAGCACGCCTGGCGCGGGCAGCCGTTTCCTCGTGCGGCTGCCGTTCGGCTGCCCGTTGCGGGCGACGCCGGCGGACACCCTGCCGGTGGCGGCCGCGCCCGCGTCGACGGCGGAGCGCAGCCTGCGTGGCGTGCGCGTGCTGATTGCCGAAGACAACGAGATCAACCGGCGCATGACGCTTGAAATCCTGCAGGCGCAGGGCGTCGTCTGCGCCACGGCCGCGGACGGCGTGCAGGCGCTGGCCATGGCGCTGGCGCCGACGGCCTCGTATGACCTGGTATTGATGGATGTGCGCATGCCCGACATGGACGGGATCGAAGCTGCCCGGCGGATCCGGGCGGCGGGCCTTGCTCGTCTGCCGATCGTCGCCATGACGGCGCATGCGATGGACCAGGACGTGCAGCATTGCATCGCGGCCGGCATGGATGCGCATCTGGCCAAGCCTTTCCACCCGCACCAGCTGCTGGCGGCGATCGCGTCGCACACCGGACGCCATGCGCCGGCCGCGGCGTCCGTGGAACCGGCGCGCCCGGCGGGGACCGCCCTGCCGCCGGCTTTGGCCGGTTTCGACGGGCTCGAGCAAGCGCTGGACCGGGTGAACGGCAACGACATCCTGCTGCGCGAACTGCTCCAGATATTCCGTACGCGCTTCGGCGACTGGATTTCCGCGTTGCGCGACGCCCTGGCGAGCGGCGACGGCGCACGCGCGCACCACATGACGCATGCCCTGCGCGGTGCCGCAGCCGCCCTCGGTGCGGGGCAGGTGGCCGCGCGCGCGGGACATGTGGAAATGTTCATTGCACGGCACGGCCTTCCGGTGCCGGAGACGATGCCGGCCGCGCTCGAGGAAGCATTGCGTCGAGCGCTTGAATCGATCGCGGGACTGCCGCCGGGCGTGCCCGTGGTGGCCGCGCCGGCGCCGCGACCGGGTCGCAGCGTATCGGAACTGGTCGGCCTGCTCGATGACGCGCTGGCGGTCAACAGCATGGGCGCGGCCGGCCTGGTCGCACAGCTGCGCCATGCGGCGGCGGACGCCGGCGGGGCCGCCCGGCTCGATGAGTTGGGCCGTGCCGTCGACCAGCTCAACTATCGCGCTGCGCGCGCGATCCTGGCTGCGTTTTCGGCCCGGGTCGCGGCGCCATGACGACGGTCTTTCACGGGGCGGGCTTGCGCCGCATGGCGCTGGTGCCGGCTGCCAGCAGCGCGAGTGACGCCGCGCCGGTTGCCAGCGCCGCCGTCGGGTCGGCCGGCCCCAGGGCGAACAGGAGGGCGGCGGCTACCGCACCCAGCGACTGGCCCAGCAGCCGCCCGAGCGCCTGCAGGCCGCTCGCACCGCCGCTGCGCTCGCGCGGTGCGCTGCCCATGATCACGCGATTGTTCGGCGACTGGAACAGGCCGAAGCCCAAGCCGCACACGGCCAGGCGCCAGGCGATCCCGATACGGTCCGGCGTGCCGCCGAGCGCCGCAACGCCAGCCAGTCCAGCCGCCAGGCACAGCATGCCGGCGATGCACAGGCGCCCTGGTGCGAAACGGTCCGACAGGCGTCCGGCGAGCGGAGCGACGAGCGCCGTCGCCAACGGCCAGGGTGTCATCAACAGGCCGGTCGCGGTCTCGGACATGCCGAGCGTCCGTTCGAAGTAGAACGGCAAGGCGATCAATGCCATGGTCTGGGCGGCGAACGCGCCGATCGACGTGGCCAGGGACAGCACGAACACGGGCAGGCGCAGCAGATCGAGCGGCAGCACCGGATGCGCGCTGCGGCGTTCGCGGCGCAGCAGGGCGGCACCGCACGCCAGGCCAACGGCAACGAGCGCGCCGCCCCGCTGCGCGCCGCCGGCTTCGCCGAAGTACCCCAGGCCGCCGATGAGCGGACCGAACGTGAGGGCATTCAGCAGGACGCTGAGGGCATCGACGCGGCGGTGGGAGGTGGGCGACGCCGGCAGGGCCAGCGCGGCCACCAGCAGCGCGATCGCGCCGAGTGGGACGTTGATCAGGAACAGCCACTTCCAGTCGGCCACCGCCAGCACTGCCGCCGCCAGGGTGGGACCGGCGGCCGACGAGACGGCCACGGTCAGCGAGGCATAACCCATGCCCACGCCGAGTTGCGCTTTCGGGAACAGGCTGCGCACGAGCGCGATGTTGACGCTCATGATCCCGGCCGCGCCCAGGCCCTGCACGACGCGCGCGCCGGCCAGTAGTGCCAGTGTGGGCGCGCGCGCGCAGGCCAGCGAGGCGAGCGTGAACACGGCGAGCCCGCCCCAGTAGACCCTCTTGTAACCGAGCCGGTCGCCCAGGGCGGCCAGTGGCAGCAGCGATACCGTCACCGCGAGCTGGTAGGCATTCACGACCCAGACCGCCTGCGCCGCGTCGACGGCGAGGGCCTGGCTGATGGACGGCAGGGCCACGTTGACGATGGCCGTGTCGAGCACCGCCATCGTGACGGCAATGGCAATCGCCAGGAAGGCGAAGGCGCGTTGCCGCGGCGGCAGGCCGTCCGGCGTTGTCGCCGCGAGCGCGGCGGCGATGGTCGGGGTTGGCTTATCCATGGGTGCGCGGCCGGGACAGGCCGAGGTTGCCGCGCAGCGTGTCGTCTTCGTAGCGGGTGCGGAACAGGCCGCGCCGCTGCAGCTCCGGTACCACCATCTCGACGAAGTCGTCATGGCCTTCCGGCGCCGAATGGAACACCATGATGAATCCGTCGCACGCTTCGCCGAGCAGCCATTTTTCCATCTGGTCGGCGATCTCGCCGGGCGTGCCGATCATTTCTCCGATGCCCGAGCGCGCGGCGCGCCGGGCCAGCTCCCGCACGGTCAGGTTTTCGCGTCGTGCCAGCGCGACCCATTCCTGCTGGTGGCCCTTGCTTCGTTCCGTCTCGGGCAGCTCCGGCAGCGGCTTGTCCAGATCGAACTGCGACGCGTCCACGCCCAGCTTCAGCGACAGGTTCGGCAGATGGCTGTCCACATGCACCAGGTCGTCCATGAACGCCTTCTTGCGGTGTGCCTCGGCCGTCGTGCGTCCCACGTATACCTGGTTCGCCGGCAGGATCTTCAACTGGTCCGGGTCGCGGCCGGCCGCGCATGCGCGCGCCTTGACGTCGGCATAGAACGCGCGCGCCGTATCGAAGGTACTCGAGTTCGAAAAGAACAAGTCGGCCTTTTCGGCCCCCATCTGGCGCGCCGCGTCGGAACCGCCGGCCAGCGTGATCACGGGCCAGCCCTGCACCGGGCGCGCCACGTTCAGCGGGCCCTTCACGGAAAAGAACCTGCCCTTGTGGTTCAGGGCGCGTACCTTGGCGGGATCGAAGAAGATGCCGCTGTCCTTGTCCATCAGCAGCGCATCGTCGTCCCAGCCGTCCCACAGCCCGGTGACGACGTCGAAGAATTCGCGGGCGCGGTCGTAGCGGTCGGCGTGTCGCGCCGCGCTCTCGAAGCCGAAGTTGTAGGCAGCCTCCGGATTGACGGTCGTGACGATGTTCCATCCGGCCCTGCCGGCGCTCAAATGGTCGAGCGAGGCGAAGCGGCGGGCCACGAGATAGGGCTCCTCGTAGCTGGTGCTGCCGGTCGCAATCAGGCCGATCCGGCTGGTGCAGGCGGCCAGCGCAGGCATCACCATCAGCGGGTCGAACGATGTGATCGTGGCGCTGCGCCTGAGGGCGGATTGCGGCATCGACATGACGGCCAGGTGGTCGGCCATGAAGATCGCATCGAAGCAGGCGCGCTCCAGTTTCAGCGCCAGATCCTTGAGGATCGGCCAGCTCATGTTCGCGTCCGGTGCGGCTTGCGGGTGCTTCCACCAGGCCGTGTGCAGGGAGATCGGGCGCATGAAGGCGCCCAGGATGAGTCGTTTGTTCACGAATTGCTCCTCGGTGGTGGCGGTTCAGCCAAGCAGGCGCGCCAGTTCGTCGTGGATGGCGCGGCCCATCCCCCCGGTCGACAGCGTGCGCGTGCCGGGCGTGCGGATATCGTCCGTACGCAGCCCGGCTGCCAGCACGTTGGCAACGGCCTGTTCGACCAGGCCGGCCGCATCGACCAGGCCGAACGACGTGCGCAGGCACATGGCGAAGGAATTGATCATCGCAATCGGGTTCGCCAGCGCCTTGCCGGCGATATCCGGGGCGGAACCGTGCACCGGTTCGTACAGGGCGCGGCGCCCGCCGCCGGCCGCGTCGGCCGCGCCGAGCGAGGCCGAGGGTAGCATGCCGATCGAACCGGTGAGCATCGCCGCCACGTCGGACAACAGGTCGCCGAACAGGTTGTCGGTCAGGATCACGTCGAACTGCTTCGGTGCGCGCACCAGCTGCATGCCGAGGGAATCGGCCAGCTGGTGTTCCAGGTGAACGTCGGGATATTCGTTGCGGTGGAGCGCCGTGATCACCTCGTTCCAGAGCACGCCCGACTTCATCACGTTGCGCTTCTCCGCCGACGTGACCTTGTTGCCGCGCTGGCGCGCCAGTTCGAACGCGACCCTGCCCACGCGCTCGATCTCGTGGGTGTCGTACACCTGGGTGTCGATGCCGCGGCGCTGGCCGTTGCCGAGATCGAGGATTTCCTTGGGTTCGCCGAAATAGATGCCGCCGGTGAGCTCGCGTACCAGCATCAGGTCCAGGCCATCGACCAATTCGCGTTTCAGCGACGAGGCATCGGCCAGGGCCGGGTAGCAGACGGCGGGGCGCAGGTTGGCGAACAGCTGCAGCTCCTTGCGTAGCCGGAACAGCCCGGCCTCGGGGCGCACGTCGTACGGGACGCCGTCCCAGCGCGGGCCGCCGACGGCGCCCAGCAGCACGGCGTCGGCCGCCTGCGCCAGGGCCATGTCGGCATCGGAAATCGCGCGCCCGCACGCGTCGTAGGCACAGCCGCCGACCAGGCCGGTCTCGACCTCGAAGCGTGCCACGCCGGCCTGGCCCAGCAGGGTGGCCAGCGGGCGCACCTGTTCCATCACCTCGGGACCGATGCCGTCGCCTGGCAGCATCAGCAGTTTGTGGGTAGTCATGCGTTACATCCTTTGGAAAAAACGATAAGTGGAATCGTGATACCCTCGGCGCGCAGCGTGGCCTGCACGGCCGGGCGCTGTCCGGCCCGGTGCACGTGCGCGCTCCAGGCTGGAAAACGGTCCATGTCCAGTCCGAGAACGTGGCCCCAGCGGAAGAAGATCAGCAGCATCGGATCGACGACCGAATAGCCCGACGCCAGCGCCCATTCCTGTTCCGCCAGGCGCCCGTCGATGTGGGTGAAGGCGTCGAGCAGATTGGCGATGCCCTTGTCCTTGACGGCGGGATGGGTCGCAACGTCGGGTGAAAACCGCCCGGGGTGGAGGGTTTGGCTGACGGACGACGCCAGCACGGCGCTGAGCCAGTTGGTCCATTCGACGGCGCGCGCCACGCCCAGCGGGTCGTCCGGCAGCAGGCCGCTGTCCGGATGCCTGAGCGCCAGGTAGTACATGATCGCCGCCGACTCCGTGATGACGTGGCCATCCGCCAGCAGGACGGGAATCTTCCCTTTTGGATTGAGTCGCCTGAATTCGGCGGATTGCGTCGCGCCTTCCTTGATCGCGACGTGCACGGCCTCGAACGGCTTGCCGATTTCGTACAGGACGACGTGCGGCGCGAACGACATGTGGCCGGGGCAGTAGTAGAGAGTGGGTGGGTTCATGGTCGGCGTACGGTCAGTCGGACAGCGGGAGCGGGCTGTGGCAGAAGCGTCCGCTCGCGAACACCAGCGGCGCGCGCTCCAGCTGGTAGTTGAAGCGTTCGACCCGGCCGAGATAAAGCACGTGGTCGCCGCCGTCGACGCGGGCGTGCACGCGGCACTCGAACACGGCGGCGGCGCCGTCGATCAGCGGCACGCCGGCGCAGCCGCCGCGCCAGCCGATCTGGTCGAACGGATCGTCCAGCTTCGCGGCAAAGCGCTGCGCCAGCGCCTGCTGTCCGGCGGCCAGCACGTGGATGGCGAACGCGTCCGCCCGCTCGAACGCGGCGCGCGAGCGCGAGCCGTTATTCAGGCTCCAGGCGACGAGCGGCGGATCGAGCGAGACGGCATTGAACGAATTCACCGTCAACCCCATGGGGCGGCCTTCCGGGCCGGCCGTGGTGACGATGGTGACGCCGGTGGGGAACATCCCCAGCGCGGCACGCAATTGCGCATGCGGGCGGGTGGGCGAAGCAAGCGTGGACATGGTCGATAGCGGAGCGGGTCGAGTGGTACAGGCGACACATGATCGGCAAACCGGCACGCGGGAGCAACTACCCGGCCGGGTAGTTGCTCCTCCGGCCGATTCTCACGATCATGGCCGCCATTCGCCTGCCGCCTGTCCGGCGCCGCCGCGAACCTTGTCCATCCCCATTCACATCGAGCCTATCCATGACAATGGTGTTAACCGGAATTGGCGGCTGCCTGCCGCCGCAAGTGGTGACCAACGAAGACATCTCGCCCTCCCTGCAGGCCAAGCCGGAGTGGATCCGCCGCATGACCGGCATCGCGCAGCGCCGCATGGTGTCGGGCGGCCTGTCGACGCGCGACCTGGCGATCGTCGCCGGACGCCGCGCGCTGGCCTCCGCCGGCCATCCGCGCATCGACGCGGTGCTGGTGACGACCTGTTCCCCCGACCGCATCACCCCGGCCGTCGCGCCCGAGGTGGCCGCGACGCTGGGGCTGGGCAACGTGATGGCGTTCGACCTGAACTCCGGCTGCAGCGGCTTCGTGTACGGCCTGGCCACCGCATCCGGCCTGCTCGCGGCGGGCGTCGCGCGCCACGTATTGCTGATCGCGGCGGAAGCGTTCACCCCGCTGGTCAATCCGGCCGACCGGATTACCCGGCCGATCTTCGGCGACGGCGCCGGCGCCATCGTGGTGCGCAGCGGCGTGGCCGGCGAGCCCGGCGCCTTCGGCCCCATCGACGTCGGCAGCGACGGCGAGCGCGCCGACCTGCTGTCGATCGCTGCCGGCGGATCGCGCCAGCGCGCCGCCTGCGGCCTGGGACACGGCATGCTCGCGGCCGAGGACTGGTATCTGAAGATGGACGGGCGCGCCGTCTACGAACGCGCGGTGGCCGGAATGAGCGCATCGACCCGTACCGCGCTCGCACGTGCGGGCTGGAACGTCGGCGACGTGGACTGGTTCGTCGCCCACCAGGCCAATGCCCGCATCCTGCGCACCGTCGGCTTCGAGCTCGGACTGGCCGAGCACCGTATCGCCGTGAACATCGACCGTATCGGCAACACGCTTACCGCGTCGATTCCGCTGTTGTTGAACGAGCTGGCGCTGGACGGCCGGCTCGTTCCATCCCAGCGCGTCCTCGTCAGCGCGTTCGGCGCCGGCCTGTCCTGGGGCTCGGTCTCGCTGCAATGGCCCCCGCTGGCGATCGAGAGCGCCGAATGGGATGGCGCCAGCGCCGCGCTGGCCGCCTGATTCATCACACAATCTTTCCACCACTACTGAGAGCAATTTATGAAAATGACCCTGGACACCCTGGCTGCAATCATCGCCGAACGCTTCAAGATCGATCCCGCCAAAGTGACCCTGAAGGCGGGCTTCGAGGAACTCGGCTTCGACTCGCTGTCGATCGTCGACCTGGCCGTCCTGCTGGAGAAGAAGATGGGCGTGCGCCTGAGCGACGAGCAACTCAATGACATGGCGAACATCGGTGACATCCTGAACGCGCTGAATGCCGTGGCACTCGCATGACGACACCGTTCGCAGCGGCCATCACCGGTATCGGTCTGGTCACCCCGGCGGGTATCGGCATCGAGGAGAACTGGCAGCGCGTGCTGTCCGGACGGACGGCGGCCGCGCATGACGACGCGCTGGCCGGCCTGCCGGTCGGGATCGCGTGCCGCGTGCCCGGATTCGATTTCGCCGGCGCCGGCGTGCGCAATCCCTGGCAATGGGACCGCTACGCCCAGTTCGCCCTCGTCGCGGCGCAGGAGGCGTTGCGCGATGCCGGATTGACGGCGCATGCGTGGGACGACGACAGCCGCGTGGCCGTCATCCTCGGCTCGGGCGCCGGCGGGACCACGACGCTGGAAGAGCAGCATGCCGTGCTGCTGGCGCACGGCGCCGACGACATCTCGTCGCTGACACTGCCGATGGGATTGCTGAACATGGCCGCCGGCCAGGTGGCGATCGAACTGGGCGCGCGCGGGCCCTGCATGGCGCCGTGCTCGGCGTGCGCATCGGGCGCGTCGGCGCTCGGAATCGCACGCGACCTGCTGCGCAGCGGCGCCGCCGACATCGTCATCGCCGGCGGCAGCGAGGCGCCGATCACCCCCCTGTACGTGGCCTCGTTCGCGCGCATGCGGGCGCTGTCTCGCAATCCCGATCCGGCCCGTGCGTCGCGTCCGTTCGACGCGGCGCGCGACGGCTTCGTCATCGGCGAGGGCGCCGGCATGTTCGTGCTCGAATCGGAGGAGCATGCGGCGCGGCGCGGCGCGCGCGTGCGCGCCCGGCTGCTCGGCTATGGCGCGTCGGCCGACGCCTACCACGTCACCAAGCCGCATCCCGATGGCCGCGGCGCCTCGCTGGCGATGCGCGCCGCCCTGCGCGACGCCGGCCTGGACGCCGCGGAGGTCGGGTATGTCAACGCGCACGGTACGTCGACGCCGGGCAACGACGTCGTCGAGGCGGGCGCCATCGCGGCGCTGTTCGGAACGCGTGTGCCGGTGAGTTCGACCAAGGGCGTCACCGGTCACCTGCTGGGCGCTGCCGGCGCCATCGAGGCGGCCTACACGGCGCTCGCCGTGGCGCGCGGGCAACTGCCGCCGACGGCGAACCTGCGCGAACCCGACCCTGGCATCGAAGTCGACCTGGTCGCCGGCGCGGCGCGTTCGTGCGCCGTGCGGGTCGGACTGTCCAATTCGTTCGGGTTCGGTGGCCAGAACGTTTCATTGATCATCGGCGCGCCGCAAGGGCGCGCCGGCCAAGCTTGAAGGGAATCCCATGACGTCAACTTCGACGAGCGCCGTGCTGCGCGACATCGTCTTCGACGGTAACTACGAACGGGTGCACGAGGATATCCGTGCCGTCCTGTTCGACCCGGCGTTCGACCCGCACGCGGGCCTGACGCTGGAGCAGGCCGGACGCGTGTCGTACGCGCGCAGCCGGCTGGTGCACGGCCGCCTGGAAGAGCCGCTGGCCTTCCTGCGCAATCCCCAGCGCCTGTTCGCGCTGGCCGAATGGCCCAGCCTCGTGGACGTAGCCTGCTTTTCCCTGTTGATGGTGCATTACAACCTGTGCCTGGGCACGGTGTTCGACCACGGTATCGACCGCCCCGAACTGGCCGGCTACGTCGACGAGCTGAATTCGCTGCGCGCGTTCGGGCCTTACATGGCGACGGAGCTCGGCTACGGCAACAACGTGGCCGCGCTGCAGACGGAAGCCGTGTACGAGCACGCCACCCGCAGCTTCATCCTGCGCACGCCGTCGCCGCAGGCGCAGAAATACATGTCGTACAGCGGCTTTACCGATATTCCGAAGATCGCCGTCGTGATGGCGCGGCTGAAGGTCGACGACGCGGATTGCGGCGTGTTCCCGTTCATCGTGAGGATGTCGACGGAGCAGGGCTTGTGCGACGGCATTCGTGCCCTGCCTTGCCCGGAAAAGCCGGTGCAGGGCCTGGACAACGGCCTGACCGCGTTCGACGGCGTGCGCCTGCCGCTGCACAGCATGCTGCCTGGCAGGAGCGCGCGCATCACCGATGACGGCCGGTTCGAACCGCTGGTGGGCAATGCGCGCTCGCGCTTCCTGCGTGCCATGTCGCGCATCGTGCCGGGGCGCCTGTGCGTGTCCAGCTCGGCCGTCGGCATGGGCCGCGCCAGCGTCTACATCGCCTTGCGCCACGCCGCGCAGCGCCTGACCAACGCGCCGGGCACCAATGCCATGCCGGTCATCGAATACCGCAGCCACCAACTGGCCACGTTCGGTGCGCTGGCGAAAGCGTATGCGATCACGCTGATGGTCAACCAGGTCAAGCGCGACTACCTGGCGCAACTGCAGGAACCGTCGGCCGACGTGCTCAACATGGTCAACATCGCCAAGGCGGTATCGACCTGGGAAATGGCCGACGTGGCGTCGACCTGCCGCGAGCGCTGCGGGGCGCAGGGCATTTTCAACGTCAACCGCATTTCCGACTACATCCTGCTGCTGCAGGGCCTGATCACGGCCGAAGGCGACAACCAGGTCCTGCTGTCCACGGTGGCCGGACAACTGCTGGCGGCCTCGTGGCCGGAGCGGATTCCGGCGCCGCAGGCGCGCGGACGCGGTGTGCCGGACGCCGCCTGGCTGGGCGAACTGTTCCTGTTCCGCGAACAGCGGCTCTGGGAGGATCTGAACCGCCGGCGCGAGGCCCGTGCCGACGCCGGATATTTCGATGCCTGGAATGCCATCAGCAACGAAGGCATCGAGATGGCGCGCCTGCGCGGCATCCGCACAGCGCTGGCCTGCCTGCACCGTGCGGCGGGCGCGACCGACGGCTCGGTGCGCGAAGCGCTGCGGGCGTTATGCGGCCTGTTCGGGATCAACGAACTGCGCCGCGACGCCGGGTGGTACCTGGCGCACGGCCTGCTGGACGCTGAACAGGTGCTGGACCTGCCAGCCGTCGCCGACGACCTGTGCGTCGCGCTGCGGCCCCACATCGACCTGCTGCTGGACGGCTTTGCGCTGGCTCCCGAACTGCTGCGCGCACCGATCGCCGCCGACGGCTACATCGACGCGTTCTGCCGCGAGGCCGCGGCACAAGCACGCAGGGACGCCTGACATGGCCGTCCACGTGTATCGATGCCCGGTGCGCTGGTCCGACATGGACGTGTACGGCGTGGTCAACAATGTCTCGTTCCTGCGCCTGCTGGAGGAGGCGCGGGTCGACCTCGTGTGGAACCTTGGGCCGAATCCGGGCGACGCCTTCCTGGGCGGCGGCTCGGTGGTCGTGCGTCACGCGATCGAATACAAGGCGCCGCTCGTGCACCGGCACGCGCCGGTGGAGATCCACATGTGGGTGTCGAGCATCCAGGCCGCCGCCGTGACGATCGAGTGCGAGGTGCGCGAGGGGGACACGGTGTATGCGCAGGCGACGACGACGATGGCGGCTTACTCGTACGAAGGGCGGCACCCGCGCCGCATGACCGCGCAGGAAATCGCCTATTTCGAGCGCCATTTCGAAGACCGGCGCGCCATCGGCGCGAGGAGCTGACCATGCGCCTGTTGCGAGTGGGGCCGCCGGGACGCGAACGACCCTGCGCGCTGGCCCCGGACGGCAGCGCGCGTGACCTGTCGGCCTGGGTCGACGACTGGCGCGGCGCGGTGCTCGATCCGGATGCGCTTGCCGCACTGGCGGTGCGGCTGGCGCGCGCGTGGAAGGAATTGCCGGTCGTCGACCTGGCCGCCGGGCGCATCGGCCCACCGGTACGCCCCGGACAGATCGTGTCCATCGGGCTGAATTACCGCCGCCATGCGGCCCAGGCGGGCCTGCCGCTGCCGGCCGAGCCCATCGTGTCGAGCAAGTCCGTGCACGCGCTGGCGGGACCGTTCGATCCGCTGGTGTTGCCGCCGGGGTCCGCGCACACGGACTGGGAGGTGGAGTTGGGCGTGGTCGTTGGCCGGCGCGCGCAATATCTGGCCAGCCCGGAGGCGGCCCGCGCGCACATCGCGGGTTATTGCACGGCCAACGACATCTCCGATCGGCGCTGGCTGCTCGAGCGCGGCGGCGAATGGATCAAGGGGAAGTCGTTCTCCGGCTTCGCGCCGCTGGGACCGTACATGGTCAGCGCCGACGAGGTCGGCGACCCGGCCCGGTTGCGTCTGAGCTGCCGCGTCAACGGGGTTCTGATGCAGAGTGAAGAAACCGCCGACATGGTGTTCGATGTTTATACGCTGGTGTACTACCTCAGCCTGTGCATGGTGCTCGAACCCGGCGACGTGATCCTGACGGGCAGTCCGTCGGGCATGGCGTACGGCCGCCCCGGCCAGCCCTTTTTGCGGCCGGGGGATGTCGTCGAGGCCGAAGTCGTGCCCCTGGGACTGCAGCGGCGGCGGTGTATCGCAGCGGTGCGGGACGAAGGGCTGTGTGCTGGAACGCATCAATCGACAAGGAGTTTTGAATGAATGACCGCATGACACCGGACGCGGGGCAGGGCCTGCCGGCACCGGTGCTGGCCGAACTGCAAGCCTGCTTCGGCCCCCGTTTCTCGACCGCCGCCGCGGTGCGCGACCAGCACGGGCGCGACGAATCGTCGTTCGTGGACGTGAATCCTCCGGACGCCGTGGTGTTCGCCGAGAGCGTCGCTGACGTCCAGGCGCTGCTCGCGCTGGCAGGCCGGTATGCGGTGCCCGTGATCCCGTTCGGCGCGGGATCGTCGCTGGAAGGTCACCTGCTGGCGGTACGCGGCGGCATCAGCCTGGACGTGAGCCGCATGAACCGCGTGCTCGCCATCGATACGGCGGACATGACGGCGACGGTGCAGCCGGGGGTGACGAGGATGCAGCTGAACCAGGCGCTCAAGGGCACCGGGCTGTTCTTCCCCGTGGATCCGGGCGCGGACGCGTCGATCGGCGGCATGTGCGCCACGCGCGCCAGCGGCACCAACGCCGTGCGCTACGGCACGATGCGCGAGAACGTGCTCGCCCTGCAGGTGGTCACGGCCGCCGGCGAGATCGTTCATACGGGAACGCGTGCGCGCAAGAGCAGCGCGGGCTACGACCTGACCCGGCTGATGGTGGGCAGCGAAGGCACGCTCGGCGTGTTCACCGAGATCGTGGTGCGCCTGCATCCGCTGCCGGAAGCGCAGTCGGCGGCCGTGTGCTCGTTTCCGGGTATCGCCGACGCCGTCGGCGCCGCGATCGACGTCGTCCAATCCGGCATCCCGATCGCGCGCATGGAGCTGCTCGACGTGAATGCCGTGCGGATGGTGAACCGGTATTCCAAGCTGGATCTGCGCGAAGAACCGATGCTCCTGATGGAATTCCACGGCACGCCGGCGTCCGTGCGCGAACAGGCGGAATCGGTCGAGGCCCTGACTGCGGAACACGGCGGCGCGGCCTTCGCCTGGGCGACCGACGCCGAGGCGCGCACGCGGCTCTGGACGGCGCGCCATCACGCGTATTTCGCGGCCATCGCCTCGATGCCCGGCTGCCGCGCGATCAGCACCGATACCTGCGTGCCGATCAGCCGTCTCGCGGAATGCCTGCTCGAGTCGGTGCGCGAGGCCGACGAGATGGGCATGCCGTATTTCCTGGTCGGGCACGTCGGCGACGGCAACTTCCATTTCGGCTACCTGATCGATCCGCACGAGCCGGCGCAGCGCGAACGCGCCGAGCGGCTCAACGCCCAGCTGGTGGCGCGCGCCATCCGCCTCGACGGCACGTGCTCGGGCGAGCATGGCATCGGCATGCACAAGATGGATTTCCTGGTCCAGGAAGCCGGGCTGCCGGCGCTCGAACTGATGCGCGCCATCAAGCGCGTGTTCGACCCGCAGAACATCCTCAACCCCGGCAAAGTGTTGTGGGGCACGGCGGCACCGGACGCGCCGCGGCGCAGCTGGGCCGGACCCGGCCACGTCATCCGCGCGGATTCGGACAATGGAGAAGATTGATGAGTGAACAGACGGCAGGACAGGAGTCGGGTGCCACGGCGCCGGTCCGTACGACGCTGGTGACCGGCGGAGCCCGCGGTCTCGGCGCGGCGGTGGTGCGGGAACTGGCGCAACGGGGCGGCCAGGTGTGTTTCACGTACCTGAGCAACGACGACGCGGCCGAGGCGCTGGTGCGCGCGTGCGGTCCGCAACGTGTGATGGCGGTGCGGGCCGATGCGCGCGACGCGGATGCGATGCGCGCGGTTGCACAGCGCTGCCTGGCGCGCTTCGGACGCATCGACGCGCTGGTCAACAATGCGGGCGTGACGCGCGACCGTGCATTCCACGCCATGGGCGAGGACGACTGGCGCGGCGTGCTCGTCGCCAACCTCGACGGGGCCTTCTTCAGCTGCAAGGCCGTGATGCCTTACTTGCTGGAGCAGCGCGCCGGTGCCGTGGTCAACATGGCGTCGGTTGCCGGCATGATCGGGGTGCCGGGCCAGGCGAACTACTGTGCCAGCAAGGCCGGCCTGATCGGCTTGACGCGGGCGCTTGCCGCCGAGACGGCGTCGCGCGGGATCCGGGTGAACGCGGTCGCGCCAGGCTATATCGACAGCGACATGACGCGTGCGCTGGGCGAAAGGCGCCTCGACGCGGCCACCGCGCAGATCCCGATGCGCCGTATCGGGCGTGCGGAAGAAGTGGCCAGGACCGTGGCGTTCCTGGCTGGAGACGATGCGTCGTACATCACCGGGCAGGTGCTCGTGGTGGACGGCGGATTGACCGGATGAGCCAACTCAAACAGGAGAATTGATGGCACGGGCTTATATCATCGGACGCCTCAGCGTCACCGATCCCGAGCGTTTCGAACGTTACGTCGCCGCCGCCGGCGCGGCGATCGCCCATCACGGGTGCAAGGTGCTGGTGCGCGGCGGACGTTGCGAAACGCTCGAGGGCGAAGGACGGCCGCGGAACGTGGTGCTCGAATTCGAGTCCTACGAACTGGCGCGTCATTATTATTTTTCGCCGGAATACCAGGCGGCGATGCGGCATCGCATCGGTATTGCCGTCGCCGACCTGGCACTGGTGGAGGGCGTGTAAATGGCGAAGGGATACTGGATCGGTCACGTCGACGTCGCCGATCCCGAGGGATACAAGGACTATATTCGCGCCAACGCCGACGTCTTCGCCAAGTACGGTGCGCGCTTCGTCGTGCGCGGCGGGCAACATGTGGTCAAGGAGGGCGCAAGCCGGGCGCGCACGGTCGTCATCGAGTTCGACGACTACGCGACGGCCCTGGCGTGTTACGAATCGGGCGAGTACGCGGACGTGATGGCCAGGCGTCTGCCATATTCGACGGCCGACTTGCTGATCGTCGAAGGCTACGACGGTGCGCCACCCGTCGTCGGGTAATCGGTCGGAGACGATCCGCAAACCAGGGGCGTGCCGAACGGGCTTTCTCAAGCCCGCGGCAACGTCACCCTGAACGGCGTCCCCCGTCCCACGACACTCTTCACATCGATCGTGCCCCGATGGCCCTGCACGATCCCATACGTGATCGACAGGCCCAGCCCAGTCCCCTTGCCGATCGGCTTGGTCGTAAAAAGGGGGCGAAAATGTGATCGAGATGCTCGGGCGCGATGCCGCTGCCGTTGTCTTCGATCTCGACCCAGGCGGCCTTGTCGTCGTACCCGGTGCGCACGATGATCGTGCCCTTGCCGGCGATGGCGTGGGCCGCGTTGATCAGCAGGTTCAGGAAGATATGGTTGACCTGTGAGGGCAGGCAATGGAGCGCCGGAACGCCGGCATATTCCTTGACGACGTCCGCCTTGTACTTGATTTCGTTTCAGGCGACGTTCAGCGTGCTGCCCAGGCCCTGTTCGAGATCGGTCATTTCCTTCGTCGTGCCGCCCGGTCTCGAGAAATCCTTCAGGTTCTGCACGATGTGCTTGACGCGTTGCAGGCCTTCGCGGGATTCGCTGAACAGGGCGTCGAGGTCCATGCGGATGTCGTCCAGTCCGATGTCCTGCTTCATGAACGTGACCGGTGCGCGCATCGCCCGGCAGCAGTCCTTCTCCGCTTCCAGCCTGGCATTCGCAAGCTCCAGGGCCTGCGTGCGTTCGCGCAGACGCTCTTCCAGCCGCTTGCGCTGCGTGACGTCGTAGCCGATGCCGACGATGCCGTTGACCGTGCCGTCGTCATCGCGCAGCAGCACCTTCGACGTCACGGTCCAGCCCAGTTCGCCCGTATCCTGGTCTTCCACCAGTTCTTCGTAATCGAACAGCGACTGGCCCGAACCCGTGACCTGCTTTTCGTCGGCAAAGTCTTTCGCCGCCAGTTCGGCCGGAAAGAAATCGTAGTCGGTCTTGCCGATCAGTTGCGCCGGTGTGCCGGCTCCGGCCAGGCGGGCCATCCGGTTGTTACCGAACAGGAATTGGCTGGCGCGGTCCTTGGCGTCGGTGCGAAATGGAATGTTGTCGACGAGGGTGCGCAGCAGTTTCCGCTCGAAGGCGAAGTCCGCCGCCGATGCGTCGTGTGCGTCGCCGTCGGTCCGGATTTCCCTGCGCAGCGCCGCATTCTCCAACGCGGCCGACACCGACATGGCGAGGATGTCGAGCATGGCGGCTGCGGATTCGGCCGCCTGTACGTTGTCCAGCACGACCACGCCGCCTGGCCGCCGATGGCGAAACAGGCCGTGTCGTCCGTGCAGACGACTCCGCGCGTGCGGGGCACGTGCCCGACGATGTCCGCGACCGCGGCGTCGAGGCCCCGCGCGTCATCGGCGGTGAGTCAGTAGCCGCTGCCGGCATCGCACAGCGTCATCGCGACGGCCACCGTCTACTGCCGCACTGCCTCCATGCTCGCGCATGCGGAGATGCGGCGCAATCCTTGCGCGAGCACGTCCAGCGCCAGCCCTTGTGAGTTGTCTCTTTGGGAATTTTGTTTCTACATGACAAGTTAATTCTTGAAGCTTCTGCCCACGCGAACAACGGAATTCGACGTCATCCGCAAATTCACCACACTCGTCCACGAACCGGGCGCGCGGGCGTCGTTAACAGAATTTCCGCTTTTTGTGAAAACATGAGAGGCTATCCGCTGGAACGCATCAATCGACAAGGAGTTTTGAATGAATGACCGCATGACATCGGACGCGGGGCAGGGCCTGCCGGCACCGGTGCTGGCCGAACTGCAAGCCCGCTTCGGCCCCCGTTTCTCGACCGCCGCCGCGGTGCGCGACCAGCACGGGCGCGACGAATCGTCGTTCGTGGACGTGAATCCGCCGGACGCGGTGGTGTTCGCCGAGAGCGTCGCTGACGTCCAGGCGCTGCTCGCGTTGGCCGGCCGGTACGCGGTGCCCGTGATCCCGTTCGGCGCGGGGTCGTCGCTGGAAGGCCACCTGCTGGCGGCGCGGGGCGGCATCAGCCTCGACGTGAGCCGCATGAACAGCGTGCTCGCCATCGATACGGCGGACATGACGGCGACCGTGCAGCCGGGGGTGACGAGGATGCAGCTGAACCAGGCGCTCAAGGGCACGGGGTTGTTCTTCCCCGTCGATCCGGGCGCGGACGCGTCGATCGGCGGCATGTGCGCCACGCGCGCCAGCGGCACCAACGCCGTGCGCTACGGCACGATGCGCGAGAACGTGCTCGCCCTGCAGGTGGTCACGGCCGCCGGCGAGATCGTTCATACGGGAACGCGTGCGCGCAAGAGCAGCGCGGGCTACGACCTGACCCGGCTGATGGTGGGCAGCGAAGGCACGCTCGGCGTGTTCACCGAGATCGTGGTGCGCCTGCATCCGCTGCCGGAAGCGCAGTCGGCGGCCGTGTGCTCGTTTCCGGGTATCGCCGACGCCGTCGGCGCCGCGATCGACGTCGTCCAATCCGGCATCCCGATCGCGCGCATGGAGCTGCTCGACGTGAATGCCGTGCGGATGGTGAACCGGTATTCCAAGCTGGATCTGCGCGAAGAACCGATGCTCCTGATGGAATTCCACGGCACGCCGGCGTCCGTGCGCGAACAGGCGGAATCGGTCGAGGCCCTGACCGCGGAACACGGCGGCGCGGCCTTCGCCTGGGCGACCGATGCCGAGGCGCGCACGCGGCTCTGGACGGCGCGCCATCACGCGTATTTCGCGGCCATCGCCTCGATGCCCGGCTGCCGCGCGATCAGCACCGATACCTGCGTGCCGATCAGCCGCCTCGCGGAATGCCTGCTCGAGTCGGTGCGCGAGGCCGACGAGATGGGCATGCCGTATTTCCTGGTCGGGCATGTCGGCGACGGCAACTTCCATTTCGGCTACCTGATCGATCCGCACGAGCCGGAACAGCGCGAACGCGCCGAGCGGCTCAACGCCCAGCTGGTGGCGCGCGCGATCCGCCTCGACGGCACGTGTTCGGGCGAGCATGGCATCGGCATGCACAAGATGGATTTCCTGGTGCAGGAAGCCGGACTGCCCGCCGTCGAACTGATGCGCGCCATCAAGCGAGTATTCGATCCGCAGCACATCCTCAACCCCGGCAAGGTGTTGTGGGGCGTGGCCGGGGAGGACGCGCCGCGGCGCAGCTGGGCGCCCGCGGATACTGGCGACTGAGACGACTCGCCGCCGCGTTGCGGGGTCAGGTGCGCGGCAGTTCCCGGATCTCCACCGTGCCGCCCGCGTCGTAGTTCGGATTCCCGACCAGGAATCGCTGCGCCGCTTCCGCGTTCTCGGCGCGCACGCGGAGATAGCCGGACACGGTCGTCGTCGCGGCCTGGCCGGCACGGTCCTTCCTGAACACCATTCCCTTGCCGATCGCGCTGCCGCCGTCGAACTGGCCGGAGGCGCGCAGGGCCGACATGTATTGCGTCCACCGCTGTTCGTCGGTGGCGATGGCGGCGTCGGCGACGTCGTCGTGCATGAATAAGATGTATTCGTTCATGGAGTCCCCTTTTTTTGGGAACTCAAGTGTAGCGCAGCGCCGGCGTTATCGGTACATGTTACGCCGCCCGCGGCAACGTCACCCTGAACACCGTCCCCTTGCCGACGGTGCTCTTCACGTCGATCGTGCCATTGTGGCTCTGCACGATGCCGTACACGATCGACAAACCGAGCCCGGTGCCCTTGCCGATCGGCTTGGTGGTGAAGAACGGTTCGAAAATGTGGTCGAGATGCTCGGGCGCGATGCCGCTGCCGTTGTCTTCGATCTCGACCCAGACGGCCTTGTCGTCGTATCCGGTGCGCACCACGATCCGGCCCCTGTCTTCGATCGCGTGGGCCGCGTTGATGAGCAGGTTCAGGAAGACCTGGTTGATCTGCGACGGCAGGCAATACAGTTCCGGAACGCCGGCGTATTCCTTGACGACGTCCGCCTTGTACTTGATTTCGTTCCAGGCGACGTTCAGGGTGCTGTTCAATCCCTGTTCGAGGTCGGCCATTTCTTTCGTGGTGCCGCCCGGCCTGGAGAAATCCTTCAGGTTCTGCACGATGTGTTTCACCCGCTGCAGGCCTTCCCGCGATTCGCTGAACAGGGCATCGAGGTCCTGGCGGATGTCGTCCAGCCCGATGTCCTGCTTCATGAAGGCGACCGGCGCGCGGGCGTCGCCCGGCAACAGTCCTTCGACGCCTTCGAAAGCGCTGATGAGCCGCAGGATATCCTTGGCGTCGCGTTCGAGCGCGCCGAAATTCGAGCTGATGAATGCGAGCGGATTGTTGATCTCGTGGGCGACGCCCGCGGCCAGCAGGCCGATCGACGCCATTTTTTCGGATTGCAGCAATTGGCCCTGCATGTCGCTCAGTTTGCGAATCAGGATTTGTTGGTGTGCTTTTTCGGTCTCCAGCCTCGCATTGGCCTCTTCCAGGGCCTGGGTGCGCTCGCGCAGGCGCGCCTCCATCTGCTTGCGCTGGGTGACGTCGTAACCGATGCCGACGATGCCGTTCACCGAACCGTCTTCATCGCGCAACAGGACTTTGGTCGTCACGGTCCAACCCAGTTCGCCCGTATCCTGGTCCTCGACCAATTCCTCGTAATCGAACAGGGACTGGCCCGAATCCATCACCTGCTTTTCGTCGGCAAAATATTTGGCCGCCAATTCGGCCGGAAAGAAATCGTAGTCGGTCTTGCCGATCAATTGCGGGGGCGCCTCGACGCCGGCCAGGCGGGCCATGCGATTGTTACCGAATAAGAATCTGCTGTCGCGGTCCTTGGCGTAGACACGGAATGGAATATTGTCGACAAGGGTGCGCAGCAGGGTCTGTTCGAAGGCCAGGTCCGCGGCCGACTTGTCGCGCATGTCGCGGGCACGCCGGGTTTGTTCACGCAGGGTTGCGTTCGCCAGTGCGGCCGACGCCGCCGTGGCGATGATGTCGAGGATGTCGGGAAGTGCTGCTCCGGATTCGGCCGCCCGCACGTGCTCCAGAAGCACCACGCCGGATGTGCGGGCCGGGCCGCCGACGGCGAAACAAGCCGTTCCGCCGGTGCAGACGACCTCGCGCGTGCGGCGCACGTGTTCGACGATCTCCGCGACCGATGCGCCGCCGGCGCAGGCGTCCGCCTCGCCGAGCCAAACACCGCGCTCGGCACCGCAAAGCGTCACCGCAACGGCCACCGTTTCCTGGCGCACGTTGTCCGCGACGGCGGCTGCCGCGATGCGATGCAATCCTTGTGCGAGCGCTGCGAGCGCCAGCGCATCGGATTTGCTTTCTGGGAACGTTAATTTCGACATGGAATTAATTCTCACAGCTTCTGCCCATGCGAACAACTGAATTCAACGCGATGCGCCAAATAGCCACACTGCCTGTCGTATCCGTCCCAAGTCAGTTGTAAATATTGCTCCAGACACGCCACGGCGATAACATTCCTGCAATAACAGCGGTAGCGCTAACTACCCATTATCAGGAGACTTCATGACAAACCCGTTTGCCCGGCTGACGGCCGTGCTGCATTTTTCCGCCTTGACGTGGGTCGCTGCCGGCGCCGCCCACGCCGGCCCGATCGACGTGCAATTGGCCGGCCAGCCAGCGCAGGCGGCGCAGGCCGGCAGCCTGATGGCGCCCACGCAGAACATCTACGGCCGCAGCCACGTGAGCCTGGACGGGCGCTGGAGCTACATCATCGATCCGTACGAGAACGGTTATTACGACTACCGCCACGTGCCTTTCGACCAGTCGGAAAGCGGCAAGGGCGGCTTCTACGACGACCGCAAGCCGAAGGACAAGACGGACTGGGTCGAGTACGACTTCGACCGCGCGCCGACGATGAAGGTGCCGGGCGACTGGAATTCGCAGGCCGAAAAACTGCAGTTCTACGAGGGGACGATCTGGCTGCGCCAGGTGTTCCAGGCCGATCCCAAGCCGGGCAAGCACTACGCGCTGTATTTCGGCGCCGTCAACTACGAGGCGCACGTCTACCTGAACGGGAAAAAGCTCGGCATGCACAAGGGCGGCTTCACGCCGTTCCAGTTCGACGTGACGGACAAGCTGGCGAAGGGCCGCAACGTCGTCGTCGTCAAGGCGGACAACACGCGGCACCAGGACGAGATCCCGACCGTGAACACCGATTGGTGGAACTACGGCGGCATCACGCGCGACGTGCTGCTGGCCGAACTGCCCGCCACGTACATCGCCGACTACAAGGTGCAGCTGGCGAAAGGCGACGCGCACCGCATCGCGGGGTTCGTCCAGATGGCGGGCGCGGCGAAGGCGCAGCAGGTGACGGTGTCCATTCCCGAAGCGGGCATCAAGGCCACCGTGCGCACGGACGCGAACGGCCGCGCGGTGCTCGACATCCCCGTCGGTAAACTCACGTACTGGTCGCCGGAACAGCCCAAGCTGTACACGGTGGAGCTGGCGGGCGGCGGCGACAAGGTGGAGGACCGCATCGGCTTTCGCACCATCGCGACGCGCGGCCGGGACATCCTCTTGAACGGCAAGTCCGTGTTCCTGCGCGGGATCTCGATGCATGAGGAGAACCCGTTGATCCCGGGCCGTCCGCGCGGTCCGGGCGACATGCGCATGCTGCTGCAGTGGGCCAAGGAGATGAACTGCAACTACGTGCGGCTCGCGCATTACCCGCACAGCGAAGAGATGATCCGCCTGGCCGACGAGATGGGCCTGATGGTGTGGGCGGAGGTGCCCGTGTACTGGACGATCTCGTGGACGAACCCGGACACCTACGCCAACGCCAGCGCGCAGCTGACGGACCTCGTCACGCGCGACAAGAACCGCGCGAGCGTCGTCATCTGGTCGGTGGGTAACGAGACGCCGGTCAGCGCGCCGCGCAACACGTTCATGGGCAACCTGGCGAAGACGGCGCGCGCGCTGGACGACACGCGCCTCGTCGCGGCGGCGCTGGAAATCCGCCGCAAGGGCAACGACATCACGGTGGAGGATCCGCTCGCGGATTCGCTCGACCTCGCGAGCTTCAACGAATACGCCGGCTGGTACTGGGCCAGCAACGCGGAGATGCTGAATTACCGCTTCGACGTCCACTATGACAAGCCGGTCGTGATCTCGGAGTTCGGCGCGGAGGCGCTGGGCGGCTACCACGCCGACGCCGACACGCGCTGGAGCGAGGAGTACCAGGACGCGCTGTACCGCAACCAGTTCAAGATGCTGTCCGCGATCCCGGGACTGCGCGGGATGACGCCGTGGGTGCTCGTCGACTTCCGCTCGCCGCGCCGCCAGCATCCGTACTTCCAGGACTTCTGGAACCGCAAGGGCCTGATCTCGGACGACGGCAAGAAGAAGCTCGCGTTCTGGACCCTCAAGCGCTATTACGACGACGTGCAGCGGCGCTACGAGGGCAAGTCCGCGCGCTGACGCGGCGCGTCAATCGCGATCGGGCGCGCCCAGCGGGAACAGGGGCCGGTACGGCCGCGCCTCGTCCACCGCGCGGGCGAACGACGGCCGCGCGAGCAGGCGCGCGCGGTAGGCGCGCAGCACCGGGTAGCGGTCCGGGATCGGATGCGTCCAGTCGGCGTAGAACAGCGCCGGACCCGCGGCGCAGTCGGCCAGCGAGAAGTCCGCGCCCGCGGCCCAGGTGCGGCCGGCCAGATAACCCTCCAGCCAGTCGTAGGCGAGCGCCAGTTTTTCCGTCGCCTTCGCGAGGCCGTCCGCGCGTTTGGTCGCGTCGCCGGTCAGCGCGCCATTCACCGCATGCTGCACCATGTTCATTACGTGCAGGTCGAAAAACCGGTCCATGAAGCGCACTTCGAGCGCCACCAGGGGATCGTCCGGCAGCAGGCGCACGGGGCCGGGGTGCGTCAGGTGCAGGTATTCGATGATGATGCTGGTCTCGACGACGTTGCGCGCCCCGTCGACGAGCACCGGGAACTTGCGCAGCGGCCAGCGCCGCAGCCATTCCTGCGCGTGCTGCGGCGTGTCCGGCCCGAGGCAGCGGAACTCGAAAGGCGTGTCGTTCTCGTACAGCGCGATGAGCACTTTCTGCGTGTACGACGAGAAGGGGTGACCGTAGAGTGCGAGTGGCATGGCAGAATCGCTTTCGGAGGAGGCTCAAGGATAGCACGAGCCGCAAGCGCAACGGCATCGAGGAGCAATGCAACCATGACCCATCAAGAATGGAGCCGACGGGGACGTTCGAGGACGATCCCAACCTGACGAACAAGCGCTTTCCCGGCAACCCGACGCAGTCGTACCGCACACGCGCGCCGGCGACCGTCACGCGGTTCAGCGCCGCGTGCGCTTCTTCGCGCGCCGCGCGGCCAGCAGCGCCACGACGCCGACAGCGCCCAGCCATGGCGTGCCCGGTTCCGGCACGTTGGCAGGTTTCGTCGGTGTCTTGGCCGGATCGTTGGTCTTGCCGGGCAGGTCCGTCGTCGGCGGCAGCAGCGTGGCGGGAAGCGGCGCCGGGTTCGTGCCGGTGGTCGGCGGCGTGCCGCCCGGCGTGCCGGACGTGCCGCCGGTGGGCGTGCCGCTCGTGCCCGGATCGCCGGTGCCCGAACCGCCGGTGCTGGTGCCGCCCGGGTCCGGCGTGCCCGGGCTGCCGGGATCCGACGTGGGGGTGCCCGACGTGCCGGTGCCCACCGTGTCGCTCGACACCTTGCTGGCCAGGGCGACGGGCAGCGTGCCGCCACCCCAGATGGTGCCGGTGCCGCTGCTGCCGGGGATCGCCGGGAAGGTGCCGCCGGGCGTCTGCGCCGTGCCGCCGGTCGGGGCGGGGTTGCCGGTCGCAAACGTCTTGAGCTGGTAGCTGCCGCCCGCCGGATTCTCTTCGGCCGGGAGAGCCACCTGTTCGACGCTGCCGTCGCCGTCCTGGGCCACCTCGACGGACGCATCGAGTTCTTCCTCGCTCGGGCCCTTCGCTTCGACGGGCTGCCGGGGCGTGTCGGAAATGCGGTTGCCGCAGCGTCCGCGGATTTCGTTCTGGCCGTCGGACAGCAGCGTCTCGCCTTCGGCCAGATGGAGTTTCTTCGCCGTCCAGTACACCTTGTCGCCCTTGCGGTACGAGACGTACACGGCGCGCGCCTTGCGGACCGTCTCGACGGTGGCCCTGGCCGCGTCGAATGTGGCATAGTGCACCGCCACGACCTTGTCCGCGACGATGGCGTGCTGGAGTTCCTGGCGGTCGGCCAGGCCGCCGGGCACGATCGAATAGGGATAGACGCGCCGCGTCTTTTTCAGCTTGTCCTGTGCCTCCACCTGCGCCGCGGTACGCAGCACGGCCGGCGCCAGCGTCGCCGTCGCGGCGGCCGTGTGTGCCTGCGCGCCCGGCGCCGGCGGGGCGGCCACGCGCAGCGCCAGCGCGAACAGGGCCGCGCAGCCCGCCGCGCCGGCCAGGACGAAAACAGCCGCGCGTCGTTTCAGGCGCGACCCTTTTCGGCTCCGGCGATTGTAGGCGCTACGGTAGTCCATGCGCGGCTCGGGAAGGATGGAGTAGGAGAGATCCTACAGACTAGCATCTTTCCCCATAACAAATCAACATTCTTATAGAGAAATTTCATTTGCATTGTGTAAATAGAGACACGCCGGCGCGGGCGCGCCCGCCGGCGGTGTCAGCGCTCGACGAGCGCCAGCACGGCCGTGATGTTGTCGCGGCTGCCGTGCGTCTTGGCCAGGGCGATGAGGTCCGCGCAGCAGTGTTCCAGCGACTGCGCGTGCGCGCCGGCCAGCACCTGCTCGATGGCGGCGTGGGGCGTGTTGCCGTACAGGCCGTCGCTGCACAGCAGGTACAGGTCGCCGGCGCGCGGCGTGCAGGCGTTCACGTCGGGCGCGATCGCGGCCGTCGGGCCGATCGCCTGCAGCAGCAGGTTACGCGGCGGGAAGTCGCCGGAGACGCCCGCTTCCAGCGCCTGCTGGTACATGGTCTGGTCGCGCGTCAGCACGGCCAGTTCGCCGTCGCGGTAGCGGTACAGCCGGCTGTCGCCGACGTGGAAGATGACCAGCGGGCCGTCCGGCAGGCTTTGCCAGAAGCCCGTCAAGGTCGTGCCCATGCCGCCGCCTTCGCCCAGCCCGTTCTGCACGTTGGCGCCGTACACGCGCGCGTTGGCGGCATCGACGGCTTCGTGCACCGCCACGATGGCGGGCATGTGCTCGTCCTGCCAGGTCGCGTCGGGGTCGAGGGCGTCGCCCGGGCTGGATTTTTTCGGGTCGACGGCGCCCAGGGCGTCGCGCACGGTTTCGAGGGCCAGCCAGGCCGCGATCTCGCCACCGTCATGGCCGCCCATGCCGTCCGCCACGGCCACCAGGCGCAGCAGCGGGTCGATGAGGAAGTTGTCTTCGTTCGACTGGCGCACGAGGCCGACGTCGGTCATGCCGTACGCGCAGCCGAACGCGAGGCGGTGATAGATGCTCGGGGTAAGCTGCTTCCAGGTGCTCATCGACGGCGCGGATTCCGATATCAATACAATACGAGGGCTGCATGCTAGCACGGGCCCCGGGCAAGTTGGCGATTTTCAGGGCAGCTTCAGGATGCCGCTGACCGTGAAGCGGATCTCGCCGGGCCGCTCGCCCGGTGCCGTCTCGATGCGCAGGTCGGACAAGCCTTCGCGATGGCTGCCCGCCACGAGCGCCGCCACAGTGTCGACCAGCTTGTCGGCGCGCGCGGGCGGTAGCGCGGACGTGGACGCCGGGCCGAAATACTGGTCGAGCAGCGCCGCGAAATCGCGCCGCGTCGTCACGCAGAACACGGGACGCGCCTGCGGAAACAGGGCCGTCACGGCGTTGTCCGCCTTGACCTTGTCCGGGTCGATGCAGACGACGTAGAGCGCGTGCTCGTTGCGTTCCACCGGCAGCCATTGGCGCACTTCGGCGGCCGCGCGGTCCATGCCGTCGAGGAGAGCTGCGGGCACGCGCCGTCCCGGGTGGAAGGCGAGGTAGGGAACGGCGAAGTGGTCGGCCAGCGCGCGCCCGACGACGGGCAGTTTCAGCTTGAAGTCGTCGAGCAGCACGTCCTCCACGTCGCGGCCCTGCGCGCGCGCCTGCTCCACCGCCTGCTCGACCTGCTCGCGCGAAAGCATCCGTGAACCCAGCGCGCCGACGAAGCCCGTGCGTTCGCGCGGAGCGATCTGCCGGCGCTGGGCGAACGCGATGGCGAGCGTGTCGCACAGGTAGCGCGCGCCTTCGACGACGGTGCCGTCGAACGGGCCGCCGCGCAGGTTGTTGATGAGCTGGAAGACGCCGACCACTTCGCCGTCGTGCATGATCGGCACGACGAGCATCTGCGTCGTGCGGTAGCCCGTGCGCCGGTCCACGCCCTGCTGGAAGCGCAGGTCGGCCGCGTAGCGCTGCAGTTCGGCCGCGTCGTAGACGTCGTTCAGGTTGAGCAGGCGGCGCGCCAGCGCGGCGTAGCCCGCGACGCTCTGCGCGGAGATCGGCAGGCGCAGTTGGCGGAACGACGCCATGCCCGTCTTGACCTTGGAAACGAGGCTGGCCTTGTCCTCGCCGACCGTGTAGATCGTCAGGCGGTCCGCGCCGAACAGCGCGCAGATGCCTTCGGACAGGTCGAGCATGATCTCGTCGACGTTGCGCGTGGCGTGGATGCGAGTGGTCAGCTGCTGCAGCTGGCGGAAGAAGTCGCCGCGCGCCTCCGCGCCGGCCATGACGGTTGCGTCGTTCATGCTTGCCTCATGGCCGCCTCATGGCCGGGTCAAGGGCGCCAGGCGGGTGGCGTCGGCGTCGTCGCTTGCCGCCAGCGGCGCGCGCGGCTGCACGCGGGTGGCGTCCGCATCGTCCTGCGCATGGCGGACGACGTCGGCCGGCGAGCGTGGTGTGACCGTGTCCAGCGGCCGCCAGGGCGAGGGCGCGAGCGCGTCGCCGTCGAGGGCGCGCCGCAGGTCGTCGCGGAACGCCTCGGCGCTGGGATATCTCTGGTCCGGGCGCTTGGCGAGCGCGCGCATCACGACGCGGTCGAAGGCCGGGCCGAGCAGGGGATTGAGCAGCGTGGGCGGGACCGGCTGTTCGTGCAGGATCTTCTGCTGCACGGCGAACATGCCGGCGCCGCGGAACGGCCGCTCGTTGGTGAGGAACTGGTACAGGATGATGCCGACGGCGAAGATGTCCGACTGCGGGCCGACGGCCTGGCCCGTGATCTGTTCGGGCGACATGAAGCTGGGCGTGCCGACCATCTCGGCGCCGTCGGCGTCCTGGACGGCCGCGTTCAGCGCGGCCATATGGGCCACGCCGAAGTCCGTCAGCTTGACGGACAGGTCGTGGCTCAGCATGACGTTGGCCGGCTTGATGTCGCGGTGGATCACGCCGTTCCTGTGCGCGTAGCCGAGCGCGTCGAGCAGCTCGCACGTCATGCGCACGGCATCCTCGAGCGTGAACTCGAGGTGGAAGTCCTGGGTCATGTCGAAGTACGCCGCCAGCTCCTCGCCGCGCACCAGCTCCATCACCATGTAGGCGACGTCGTTTTCCTCGCCGAAGTCGTACAGGCCGACGATGTGCGGGTGATTCAGGCGGGCGACGGCCTGCGCCTCGCGGATGAAGCGGGCGGAATAGGTGGCGCGCAGCTCCGGATCGGCGCCGCAGGCGGTGGAGATGACCTTGATCGCGACGCTGCGGTCCAGGCGCGGATCGAGGCCTTCGTAGACCTCGCCCATGGCGCCGCGTCCGAGCACGCGCACGATCCGGTATCTGCCTAACTGCGTCGGTTGGTTCATGGCCGCAAGTGTAAATCAAATTGGCTTGCCGATAATGAAATCCGGCGCCGCGGGTTTATACTTGATGTATGAACGACATCCGTTGCAGCTGGGCCAATCCGGCCAATCCGCGCTACATCGCCTATCACGACCACGAGTGGGGCGTGCCGTGCCACGACGAGACGACGCTGTTCGAAATGCTCAATCTCGAAGGCGCGCAGGCCGGCCTGTCGTGGGAAACGATCTTGAACAAGCGCGACAGTTACCGCCTCGCCTTCGACGGCTGGGACGCGGAAAAAATCGCGCGCTACGACGACGCCAAGGTGGCGGCACTGCTGGCCGATCCGGGCATCGTGCGCAACCGCCTGAAGGTCGCGGCCGCCATCAACAACGCCAGGGCCTATCTGCGCCTGCGCGAGCAGGGCCTGACGTTGAACGACTACCTGTGGGACTTCGTCGACGGCGCGCCCATCGTCAACGACTGGCAGGCGGGCGGCCGGCCGGCCCGCACGGAACTGTCCGACCGCATCTCGAAAGACTTGTCCAGGCGCGGCTTCAAGTTCGTCGGATCGACCATCGTGTATGCCTACATGCAGGGCATCGGCATGGTGGACGATCACGACCCCGCCTGCCTGTGCCGCCGCCGGAGGTGATCCCATGGACTACCGCGCCTGCTGGTGCACCCGGGCCCGCTATACCGTCTTCGATTCGCACTACGGCGACGGGACCGCGGTCCGCGTCCTGACGGACGTCTGGCGCACCGACCCGCACCGCTCGCCCAACCTGCACGTGATCGCCCTGTGCGACCACCTGCTGCCGGGCTTTCACCGCATGCCGCAGGCGGAGCCGGGCCTGACCCTCGACCTGATCAGCGCGCCGCTCGCGGATGCGCTCGCCCAGTTGTCGGCGCGCGTCGACCTGTTCCGCCTGCACGACATCGAACACGCCGGCACCGACTTCGCGCGCCACGTGGCGCGCCTGGCCGCGCGGGACGCCCGTGTGCTCGCGCAAGGCCTCACGCCGGAGCAAGTCGCCGCGCTGAAGGCGGAGGGCTTCGTGTTCGACGCCGACGGCCGCCGCGCGCGTTTCGCCAGCCGCAAGCCGCGCCCGCCGGCGCCGCCCAAGCCCGAGCGGCGCGCCATCGTGCTCGGTGCCGGCATCGCCGGTTCCGCCGCGGCCGAGCGCCTGTGCGCGCGCGGCTGGCAGGTGACCCTCGTCGACCGCCAGCCGCAGCCCGCGATGGAAGCGTCGGGCAACCGGGCCGGCATCTTCATGCCGCTGCTGTCGAAGGACGACAACGTGCCCACGCGCCTGACGCGCGCCGCCTACCTGTACGCGCTGCGCCACTGGGACCGCCTGGGCGGCATCGGCCGCGCCATCGAGGGCGACACGTGCGGCGTGCTGCAACTGGCGCGCGACGCCGATCACGCGGCCGTGCAGCGCGCCATCGCCGCGGACAAGTCCCTGCCGCCCGATTTCGCCGAGTGGCTGGAAAAACCGCAGGCGGAAGCGCTGCTCGGCCTGCCGGCGCCGGACGGCGGCTGGCTGTTCCGCGGCGCCGGCTGGGCGCGGCCCGGCAGCGTCTGCGAGGCCATGCTGGCGGCGTGCGGCGGCCGCCTGGAGCGCCGCTTCGGCGTGGGCGACGTGCGCATCGAACGCGCCGGCGAGCACTGGCGCCTGAAGGACGCGCAGGGCGCCACGGTGGCCTGCGCGCCGAACCTGATCCTCGCCAACGGCGCGGGCGCCGTGCAGGTCCCGCAGGCCGCGCCGCTGCCCCTGGCGACGCTGCGCGGGCAGGTGTCGCACGTGCCGGCCGACATGGTGCCGAAGCTGCCCGTCGTGCTGTGCCGCGAAGCGTATCTGACGCCGCCGTCCGGCGGCGTGTGCAGCGCGGGCGCCACCTACGACGCCGACCCGGATCCGGCCCTGTCGCCCGCCAGCCACGCGGAAAACCTGGAGCGCCTGCGCGGCCTGCTGTCCGACCCGGATGCTGCCCGCGACGCGCCGCTGGAAGGGCGGGTCGGGTTTCGCTGCATCGCACCGGACCGCCTGCCGCTCGTGGGCCGGTTGCCCGATTTCGCCGCCGCCGGCACCACCGAGCGCCTGCGCGACGTGCCGCGCCATCCGGGCCTGTACGCATTGCTCGGGTATGCGTCGCGCGGCCTGATCTGGGCCGGCCTGGCGGCCGAATTGCTGGCCGCGCAGATCGAGGGCGAGCCGCTGCCGCTGGAATCCAGCCTCGTCGACGCCCTCGATCCGGCCCGCTTCGTGTTGCGCGCACGCCGCGCGCCGCGGGGGGCACAAGCCGGAAATTGATTTCTTTCGAGAAACCGAAAGTTTCAACGGTATATAATGTGTGCGGAGCAACATTTTACGCACACACCGGACATGGACGACACCCCCGACGCGCCAGAGCTGTCCCTGTTTCTCGCCTCGACCGCGCACGATATGAAGAATTCGATCAGCGTCCTGTCCGGGACGCTGGAGCGGCTGCTGGTCGCGCATTCTTCGCAGGCATCGCCGCAGACGGACCCCGAGTACACGCAGATGGCGCACATGCTGTACCAGACCAAGCGCCTGAACGACAACCTGATGCAGCTGCTCGCGCTGTACAAGCAGGTGGGCACGCCCGCGTACCCGTTCGACGTGCAGCCGCTCGAGCTGGGACAGCTGGTCGACCAGGTGGTGGCGCTGGAACGCGTGCTGCTGACGTCGCGCGGCATGAAGCTGGAGCTGGACTACGACCCGGAACTCGTCTGGCATTTCGACGAGGACCTGATCGTGGGCGTGCTCTCGCATGCGATCAACAACGCCATCCACTACACCTGCGACACGGTGCGTCTGGCGATCCGCGCGACGGAGGACGGCTGGCTCGAGCTGCGCGTCGAGGACAACGGCCCCGGCTACCCGCCCGCGTTGCTGAAAGCGGGCGCGATCGCCACCCGCGACACGGCGGGCGGGATGAATTTCCTGACCAATAGCGCGGGCCTGGGCCTGTATTTCTCGAGCGAGGTCGCGAAGATGCACCGCCACCGCGAGCGGCGCGGCGCGCTGCGCCTCGAGAACGGCGGCCGCTACGGCGGCGGCTGCTTCATCCTGAGCCTGCCATGAACGCGCCCGCCAACGCATCCGTCAAGGCCGTGGCGGTGGCCGAGATCGACTGGGCCGACAAGAACTACCTGATCGTCGACGACTTCGTCGGCGTGCGCCAGCTGCTGCGCGAAAGCCTGCGCAGCCTGGGCGCGAAGAACATCGACCAGGCGTCGTCCGGCGGCGAGGCGATGGGCCTGCTCGCGCGCATCCGCTACGACGTCGTCCTGTGCGACTACAACCTGGGCGACGGCAAGAACGGCCAGCAGGTGCTGGAGGAAGCGCGCGTGCGCAACCTCGTCAATCCGAGCACCGTATGGCTGATGGTATCGGCCGAAAAAAGCGTGGAATCCGTGATGGGCGCGGCCGAGCACCAGCCGGACGCCTACCTGATCAAGCCGATCACGGAAGGCGTGCTGCTCACGCGCCTGAACCGCGTGTGGCACAAGAAGCAGATCTTCCGCCTCATCGACCAGGCCTATGCCGAGAAGGATTACCTGCGCGCGGCGCGCCTGTGCGACGCGGCCGTCGAGGCGCACAAGGCGCACGAGATCGACCTGCTGCGCATGAAGGCCAAGCTGATGGAAAAGAGCGGCGAACCGGTCAAGGCGCGCGACGTGTACGAGCGCGTGCTGGAACAGCGCGAGTACCAGTGGGCGCGCGCCGGCATCGCCAAGATCCGCATGGCCAACGGCGAGTTCGAACAGGCGAGACAGGCCTTCCAGAGCGTGATCGCGGAAAACCGTTATTACATCGACGCCTACGACCACCTCGCGCTCGCGTACCAGAACCTGGGGAAGCTGGAAGAGTCGTGCGCGATCCTGGAACGGGCCGCCAAGCTGTCGCCGAATTCCGTGCCGCGCCAGCGCAATCTCGGCAACGTCGCGCTCAAGGTTGGCAATGTGCAGCTGGCCGAAAAGGCCTTCCGCAAATGCATCGCGATCGGCGAGTATTCGATCCTCAAGACGCCCGACGCCTACCTGGGCCTGGCGCGCGTGTGCGGCCAGAAGAACGATCCGAAAGAGGCCTTGCAGCTGCTGCTGCAGGTCCAGCGCGACTTCGCCGCCGATTATCCGGACATCGCGCTGCGCTCCAAGATCACGGAGGGCCTCGTCTACCACGAGAGCGGCGATTACCGGCGCGCGCGCAAGGCCGGCGACGAGCTGGAGGATCTGCTGAACGCGACGGAGGACCGTCCCGACATCCCGACCTGCCTGGAACTGGCCACGCTGTTGTTCGCCGTGGGCGTGAAGGATGCGCCGGTCGAGCTGCTGTGCTACGTGATCCGCAACAACCACGACAACCCGCTGCTGCTCGACGAGGTGCAGAAAATCTTCGACAAGGCCCGCCTCGGCGACGAAGGCCAGGACCTGATCCGCGCGACGAAGAAGGAGGCGACCGACCTGATGAACCAGGGCGTGCTGCTGTGGAAGACAGGCAAGCTCAAGGACGCCGTCGAGTGGATGCGGCAGGCGCGCAAGAAGGTGCCGAACAACCAGCGTATCCTGTTCAACGCGGCCCAGATCCTCGTCTCGCACATGCAGCAGCACGGCTACGATGCCGCGCTGTCGGACGAAGCCTACGACGTGCTGCACCACGTCGACCGCCTGCTGCCGGGGCAGCAGCGCTTTGCGCAATTGATGGAGCAGCTGGCGCAGTTGCAGCCTACGGCCGAGCCAGAAGCAGCGTAGGGTGGGCACCCCGTGCCCACCAAACGCCGGCGTATCGCAAACGTTGAATGGTGGGCACATTTCATTTGAGGCCCCCGGCCTCAAATGCCCACCCTACGTCAGGGTTTGTCGGCTTTTGTGCGGGTTGCGCGCGGCTTGCCATTGACACCGTTCGGTGCCGCTTCCGGCTTGGGCGCCGCCTTGGACGTCTCCGCTTTCGGTGCGCCGCCTGCGGGCTCCGCCGCCGGCGTCATCGCACTGGCGACCGCCTGCGTAAATTGTTCCTGCAGCATATTCCACCATGCGACGGCGGCCGGCATCGCCATGGCCGCCGGGTTGGCTGACGCATCCGGTGCGCCGGACGGCAGCGGCGTGGCCGTGCCCGGCTGTGCCGTGCCGCCGCCAGCCGCCGCAGCCGCAGCCGGTGCCGCCGCACCTGGCGCGGGCGCGGCCGGCGCGCCCGGCTTGGCCGCCGGCGCCTTCGCGGCGGCGCTGCCGCCCTGGGCTTGCGCGCCAAAGAAGGGCGCGAACGGCATCCCTGCCATCTTTTCCGCGCTGACGCCGGACTGGCGCATCGCTTCGGCCATCGAGGCGCCCATCGATTTCAGCGTCGCCAGCGTGCCGCGCTGCACTTCGAGGGCCTGGATGGTCCCGCGCAGCATCGTGAGGTTCAGATTCAGCCACGATTCGACGGCCTTGAGGTCGGCGATGCGCTTGTCCAGATCATCTGCCGACATCGGCGGCGTGGCCATGCCCGGCATCCCGGACAGGCCGGTGCCGGGGATCTGCATGGATCCCCACAGGTTCTTGACGAAGTCCAGCGTGTCCGTCATGCCGGGCATGGGGGCGGAGGGTTTCAGCATGGTGGTCTCCCGAATTGGTCGCCGCTAGCGTAACAGATAAATAAGAGCGGATATAGATGCGAATGCAAGGTAGGGCGTGCGTACGGCCGGCGGCGCGTGGCGGGACCGGCTACACTACGCGGATGAGTCCCGCTTACGCTACGAACCGCGGCCGCCGCCGGCAACTGGTGCTGGGCGTGCTCACCATCCTGTTTCACGTGCTCGTGTTCGTCTGGTTCGCCGGCCAGGTGGGCCGCCTGCCCGACCGTCCGCTGCGGACACGAGCCGCGTCCATGACGGCCGAGTTGGTCGAGGCGCCCAAGTCGCGGCCGCCGTCGCCCATGCCGCCCCCGCAGCCCGCGCTGGCCCCGCCGCCCTTGCCCGAGGTGGCGCTCGTGCCCGTGGTCCCCGCCGTACCGCCGCCGGGCCCGGCCGATGCCGTGCCGGCGCCGGGGACGCCCGACGGGACGGCGGCCGATGCGGTGCCCGTACTGACGCCGCAAGCCGACGGTATCGCCGCCGCGGGCGCCGCCGGACGGCAAACGGGTCAGGATGGCGCCGCCCCCGGCCCGCTCACCGTACAATCGCCGCAGCAGGCCGCCGCGGCGCCGGCACCGCCGCCGGCCGCGCCGGCAGCGCACCGCTACAAGGTCGACATGCCGCCGTCGGCCGACATCACGCTCGACGTCGCGCGCACGGACGCGAACGGCACGAAGTGGAGCGGCGATGCGCTGCTGTCGTGGCGGGTGGCGCCGTCCAGCTACCGCGTGCGCATCGAGGCGGGCATCAGCATCATGTTCGCGCACGTGAACCTGCTCGCCCTCACGAGCGAGGGCACGGTGGGCGACGAAGGATTCGTGCCCACCTTGATGACGGAGAAGCGGCGCGGGCGCGCCATGACGGCGACGCATTTCAATCGCCAGGCGGGCACGCTGACGTTTTCGGCGTCGGCGGCGACGTATCCGCTGGTGCCGGGCGCGCAGGACAAGGCCAGCGTGCCGCTGCAGCTGGCGGCCATCGCGCGCGGTGACCCAAAACAATTGTCGGGAAATATCGACATCCTTGTCGGCGAGGACCGCGACGCAAGCGTTTTTACGTTCATGGTGGCGGGACAGGAACAGATCGACACGCCGCTGGGCCGCATCGCCACGTGGCACCTCGTGCGTCCGCCCAAGCCCGGTTCGTACAATTCGCGGCTGGAACTGTGGCTGGCGCCGGCTTATGGCTGGTATCCGGTCCAGATCCGCAACGTCGAGGCGAGCGGGGCTGTGACGACCCAGACCGTGAACAAGATCGTGATTCAACCAGCAGGAGCGTGAATTGAAGAAAGTATTAACAATGGCAGGCGCGGGAATGGTGCTGATGTCTGCGCTGGGCGGCCACGCGGTCGCGGCGGAAGAGCATCCGGCCATCAAGCGTCCGTTCGACCTGCCGCCGTCGGCCGACCTGGTCTATTCCATCAGCGCGCGCCAGCACGGCTTCAACCTGAACGGTGACGCCACGCTCAACTGGCGCGCGAACGACGGCAAGTATTCGATCACCGCCGAGTCGCGTGTCGCGCTGCTGGGCAAGCTGACGGAGAACCGCAGCACGGGCATCGTCGACAACTGGGGCCTCGCGCCGACGACGTACTACGACAAGCGCTTCCGCAAGGACCCGACGACGGCCACCTTCGACCGCGGCGAGAAGGTCATCACCTTCAGCGACGGCGACAAGCGCTATCCGCTCAAGGGCGGCGAGCAGGACCGCGTGTCGATCTCGTGGCAGCTGGTGGCGATCGCCCGCGCCGCGAAGGACAAGTTCAAGCCGGGTTCGGAATGGCGGTTCTTCGTCGTCGGCCCGCGCGACGCCGACCCGTGGACGTTCCGCGTCGTCGGCCGCGAAAAGGTCCAGGCCGGCGCGTCGCTGGGCGAAGTGGACGCCGTCCACGTGATGCGCGCGCCGCCGCCGGACTCCAAGGACCAGACGCTGGACATCTGGCTGGCGCCGGGACACGAGTGGTATCCCGTCAAGCTGCGCTTCACCGACAACGACCGCGATTACGTCGAGCAGACGCTCGAAAAGATCGTCAAGAAGTAGCCTTGGAACAGGCGCTCATTCGCCCGGTCCCGGATCGTCCGGAGAATCGTTTTCCCAGTGCAGGATGATTTCCTTGGGCGCCTTGCCGACCTTGACGGTGCGCTTGAACGTCTTGCCTTCGGCCGCCGCGCTGATGTGGTACGTGCCCGGCGGCAGCTTGGCGAAGAACATCGGACCCGTGTTCGCCGCGCTGACCAGGTCGGCGCCCTTGGCATCCATGATGTCGAGCTGGACGTCGGACCGGTAGGCGCCGCTTTGTTTGGAAGCGAAGGTCAGGAGCAGGTTGTAGTCGGCGCGCTGGGCTTTCATCGCGTCTTGCTCTTCCTGGCCGATGCCGCCGTTGACATAGGTGATGCCGTTCTGTTGCTGCGGGGTGGTGGCCGCCAGGGCGGCGGTCGATGTCAATGCAACGGCCAAGACCATGGCCGCGCTCACAAGTGCTCGTTGCATGGCTGTTCTCCTTGTTGCCGATCGACCGGCCGGATCGTCGCCCAAGCCTGTCGATGGGCTGAACCATAGCACAAGCTTGTCACTTGCTGCGCGACATAGCCAGATCCTGAAAACAGGCTGGTCGTTTGTTGACGTGCGTTCCTTGGTGGAATGAGCCGCGCCAAGTCCGTCCAGGAAAGTCGGGCAAGAATCTCCGTTTAACTTTCAACGGAGGACTGCATGATCGACGCTTATTTGCAGGTCGGGGACATCAAGGGCGAATCGCAGCTCGGCCCGGAACTTGGTTCCGTCATCGCCGGGTTGGCGCGCGTTGCCGGGTGCCCGGTGCCGGAAGCGGCGCCGCAGTTGTCCATCAGCTTCGAGTCGGCACGCGCCACCGCATTGATGTCGAAGCGCTGGTGCGCGTGATGGTGATTAACCGCCTGTGCGATCCGGATTCCAAACCCGGCGTGCTGCGCTGGCTCAAGACGGTCGGTTTGCCCGGCATCGTGCCCGAGGTCATCGGGCGGCCGAATGGAGCGGCAAGCTCGATGCGCAGGGTGCCGGCCGCAAGAGCCACGGGCGCAAACTGTCCGACGGCGGCGCTCGCGCCCGCTTCTGCCATGAGGTCTGCGATGCCCACTTGAGCCGCATCGTCTGCATCGACCTCAAGAGCGAGAGGTTCACCTATGACATCGACGAGCGTGCGCTCGGACACGTGCGCCTGATGGACGGCAAGCTGCTGCTGGCCACCAATGCCATCGGCCTGACGGCGCCCGAGGTCATTGAACGCTACAAATCGCTCGCCGATATCGAGCGCGGCTTTCGCGTCCTGAAATCGGAAATCGAGATCGGCCCCTGCTGGCTGGTGTCTTCGGCGCAGCCGCCGTACGTCGCCAGCGCGACAAGAACTGGGCGTAATATCCCGCCGCAGCGGTCGGCAAGCCGCAATCTTGCCAGGATCGCTTTGACCGCCGCAATCTCCTCCCCCCGCCAGCGGCCCCATCTCCACGGCCGCCGCCATTATCGCCGCGCTTGTCGCGGTTGCGCGTTATCTCCGGCTTCTGGCAATCAAGGCACGTCGAAAAACCAGCTGCGCGGATGCTCGCTGTACTGCTCGTACAGCTGCGCTTCTCAACCAAATTTGCTGCCGCTCGCGACGGTTTTTCGAGGTGCCCTCAAGTCCCGTTGTGGACAGCCTCCTTGCCAATTTACTCGATAGCAAAAATTTGCGGATTGTGAGAATCCGCGCAAATGTCACTAAAATTCAATAGTAAAATTAACGTTTGGAAATCAATTGCGTGATGCCATTATGAACTTGAGACAAGACAGGATGGCGAAGGTGCTCGCCTTTTCGCTGGCGCTGGCGCTCGGCGCTGTCGGCGGCACGGTGTCTGCCGGGAACGAAGATAACAATGTGCCACATAATCTGGAGCCAAGGGAACCACCACCACCTCCCCCAGGAGATACTCCGCAAGTTCATGTGTCAGACATACGGCCCTATCATCCGCCCCCTGGGACAAACCCGCAGCCGATGCCATTTTTTGGCAATCTGTCCGGTGTCGAGAGGGGAGGGGCAAGCAATCGGGAAAAGCGTGCACCCGCATCGACGAACAACTCGTCGATCGGGGACTGCGCCAACCCATCCACCGGCAATCCGGTGATTCTCGCTACCGGCGAGAAGTACAAGGTCGAACACGACATTGTCGGCAACGGCAAGTATGGTATGAGTCTGGATCGTACGTACCGCAGCTTCGCCACGAATACCAGCATGTTCGGTAACCACTGGGCGTCGACGTATGATTACCCGGCATTGCAAATCTCCGGGTGCGCCCAGAGCACAGATTATCCGAACCAATGCTTCCCGACGTCCGTGGTGATGACGTTCCCGGACGGTGCCCAATACACTTATACGTCGACCGGTACGATCGGCAGCTATACGGTAAAGAGTTCCTCTGCGCTGGGAACGATGACTTATACGCCCGGACAGGCGTACGATGTCACCATTAATTCCGTACGCTACAGTTATTCGGCGACGACGCGGGCGATTCAGCGCGTCACCACCGTCGGTAACGAAGTCCTGCTCAACTTTACCTATGCCGGGCCGTTCAAGAGTCTGCCGTCGAGGGTGTCGAATGGCATCGGCCATTATATTGATTTCTCCTACAATACCGACGGCTACGTTTCTGTAGCAACTGATCAGGACGGTAATCAATGGCGCTACGGTTATACGAACGTGAATCTGCTCACGTCCGTGACGTCGCCTGGCACGTCGCCTGACGTCCGCACCTATTTTTACGAGAGCCCGTATGGCTTCGATCTCCTGACGGGCATCGCGATCAACGGAACGCGGTACAGCACATATTCCTACGATGCCACCCGGCGTGTCAAAAGCAGCGCGCTGGCGAGCGGAGAGGTCAACGATACATTTGTCTATGGCACGAATTCGACGACGTTGACAAACGCCGTCGGGCAGAGCACGACCTTCAATTTCGTGCCCCAGCAGGGCGGATTGAAGATCGCAAGCGTGTCGCGTGCCGCATCCTCGACTTGCCCAGCAAGCGCCGCAAGCACGAATTACGACGCGAACGGCTGGGTACGCTCGGAGGTGGACTGGAACGGCAATACGACCATTTCCACGTATGATGTAGCGGGGAAACTGCAGCAAAAGACGACTGCCTCCGGAACGGCAGCCGCCCTTACGCAGGTCAATACCTGGTCAGGTGACAACCTCTCATCCGTCACTTACCAGGACGCGAATGGAAAGGGCTATCTGCAGGTCAACTACACGTATGTGACGAGCGGCTTCGGCTTGAACAACGTGGCAAGCGAAACCTGGATCGACTTAATCAAAGGGACACAAAGGCGGACCACCTACGGCTATACGTTCCAATCCAACGGTACGCTGGCGTCGCTGGCCGTCACGCAATCCTTGCCTACCGGGCCGGCGACCACGACTTATACCTATGACACGGCGGGCAATCTCGCTACCGTCACCAATCCGCTGGGTCAGCAAATTACCTACCGTGGCTATAACGGACGCGGTTTCCCTGGCGCGATCACCGATATGAATGGCGTCACGGCGACACTCGTCTGGGACGAAAAAAGCAATCTGGCGTCGTCGAATTTGAACGCGCCGTCCGGGGCGTTGACGACGAGGTATGCGTACAACCATGCCCGTCAGCCCCTGTCGATTACGTATCCCGATGGCCACGCGATCCGTTATCAATATAATGTGTCCCTGCGGCCCGAATATGTCGGTAACGCAGCCGGGGAGTACATTCGCAGCGCGTTCAATGTCGGTACGAACACGTGGACGACAAGTTCCGATCGCATGGTCCCGAACTGGAATGGCTCGACGCCAACGGGAAGCGCATCGGGACAGTTCATTGCGAGGACGCGAATGGACAGCCAGGGCAGGCCGCTTGTTCAGCAGGGGAATAATGGCCAGAGTACCCGGTTCGGCTACGACAACAACAGCAATGTCGTCACCCAGACCGATGCGGCAAACCGGACGATCCAGTACGAGTACGATGCCGCGGACCGTCTGGATCGCATTACCAATCCCGATAATGGCGTGACCTTTATCGACCGGAATGCGCGGGGGTTGCCGCAAGGCATCCGCGATCCGCACGGGGCCATTACCTATTACGACTACAACGGCTTTGGTGAGACCATCGCCGTGGGCAGTCCGGATTCCGGCTCGATTGCAAATGAGTACGACTCAGGCGGGCGTGTCGTCACGACGGGGTATGCGAACGGTACGATTTCCTCCGGGTGGGACGCGCTCGGCCGCCTGACGTCGCGCTCGTCGAATGGCCAGGGTGAGATTTTCGTGTATGACGAAGGTGCTTATGGCAAAGGCCGTCTGACACATTTCCAGGATCAGACCGGCCAAACGACTTATACCTATGACGCCTTGGGGAATGTCGTCCAGCAGACCAACAATATCTATGGCCTGCAAACGCCGACGACGCGCTGGAACTACGACGCGGCCGGTCGCCTGGCAAGCCTGACGTATGCGAACGGCTTCGTCGTCAATTATGGCTACGATGCCTACGGACGCGTCTCGTCCGTCACAAGTAACCTCGGCGGCAACTGGAGCACGTTGGCGAACGGGTTCCTGTATCAGCCGGCCAGCGATGCCGTGTACGCATGGCGCTTCGGAAATGGCCTGCCGCGCATGTTCACGCTGGATACGGATAAGCGGCTGCAACGCATCGCGACGCCGGGCAAGCACGACTTGTCGTTCGGCTATTTCAACACTGACACCATCTCGTCGATCACCGACAACGTGTATGCGAACCTGAGCCAGACGTTTGCGTATGATCCGGTCGACCGGTTGACGACGGTCAACCGCAGCACGGACCCGCAGAGTTTTCAGTATGACCTGGCCGGTAACCGCAGCGGGACAACCGGGCAAATCCGCGATAACAACGGGTACAACTATACGATTGCAAATGGGAGCAACCGGTTGACAGCGATCGGCGTGCCGGGTACAAACATCTGGCGCAACTACGGTTATGACGGTGCCGGCAACGTCGTGACCGATAACCGTAACGACGGCAATCGTACCTACGGCTACGACAATTTCGATCGCATGAAGTCGGTCAGCCTGAACGGCGTACAGATGGGAGACTACCGCACCGATGCACTTGGTCGGCGGGTACTTAAAATTGCGAATGGTGTTTATACGTATTTCGTTTATGCGCCGACAGGAGAGTTGCTAACCGAGATTAATGGTTCGGTCACGACCAACTATGTTTGGCTCGGCGGTCAGTTGTTGGGCATCGCGCGCAACGGGCAGTTTTATGCAAGCCATAACGACCAGGTCGGACGGCCGGAAGTGCTGACGGATGCGTCGGGCAATGTCGTGTGGCGTGCCGAGAACGCGGCGTTTGATCGGCGTCAGGTGGTCGTGGACCAGATTGGTGGGCTGAATATCGGATTTCCGGGGCAGTACTATGATACGGAGTCTGGTCTGTGGTACAACTGGAACCGCTATTACGATGCGTCGATTGGTCGGTATATCCAGAGCGACCCGCTTGGGCTTGCGGCTGGGATCAATACATACGGATATGTCGGTGGTAACCCGACTAATTCCGTCGATCCGACCGGATTGCAGGCCTGCGTGCCTGCGATGACTGCAGCTGGACCGATATGTATACCCATGCCGGTAACTCCAGGGACGTCGTCAGGTCCATCGAGCATTGGTGATTTGCTCAAGCCAAGCCCTTATCTTCCGACTTGGGATTTTCCCGATTGGGCTTATGCCGCAGTCGGCAAGCCACCATCCGATGCCACTGATCCCAATGGCTCAAAGGCACCGGGAAAGCCAGGGGATAAAGAGGGTTTCTGTGAACCGAAGAAAGGACCGCAGTGGGGTAAGGCGCCGGGTGGACGTGGATCTGGGTGGATCGACGCTGACGGCAACGTATGGGTACCTACGGGTCAAGGCTCAAATGCGCATGGTGGGCCGCATTGGGATGTCCAGAAGCCCGGGGGCGGTTATATTAACGTCTATCCTGGCGGGAAACGACGATAAGGACCTATTGTGAAAATATTGATCGATTTGAGTGAGTTCTACTCATACGCTGACGAGCAACGCTTTTTCAATGGACTTAAGGATATTCCGGGAGTTCAAAAGATTAAAGGAGTTGATACCAGTTTGTGTTTGACCTTGAATATTGCTAAGCTTAATCGTGAAGGATTTTTCGATCTGGTCGGGCTGCTACGACGTTATATGATACCTCTTAAGCCTTTGGCAGTATTGTCGGAAAAGTCGAAGTTTAACTGGATTCGGGAGCCGCGCTGGTACTGGACCAGTGACATGTTTGACTAAGAGGCTATCCCAGTAGACCTGCTGAGCGCCAGGCGATGATTCCGCATACCAGATGAAGAAAGGCAAGGTAATTACTCGCTTTCTTCGGCCAACGGATCAGCAGACCCCGAAACCGGTTCATCCAGCTGTGCGTGCGCTCGACGACCCAACGTCGAGCGCGAAACCCCGCATTTTTACTGATGTCCTGGGCTTCCTCCCCACGTGCCCGGATATGCGCGGTGAAGCCAAGCTGCTCGACCCATTGGCGTACCTGCTCATAATCGTAGCCCTTGTCGAGGCACAGTCCCTGCGGACTGTCTGACGTGGGCGTTGGCCGGTCCAACTGCAAATCTTCGATTGTCGGGCATACCATCTTCATGTCAT
>NZ_JADKYX010000025.1 GCF_016093545.1 Massilia rhizosphaerae
CAGCGCCTGGATCTGGTTCGACTTCAGGGCGGCGAAGTCACGGGTTTCCAGCGCGGCGACCTGGTTGGTCGACAGTGCGCCGATCTGGTTCGACGACAGTGCCGCGGCCTGGGCCGTGGTCAGCGAGACGATCTGGTTCGTCGTCAGCGCACCGACGTCGTCCGTCGACAGCGCGGCGATCTGGTTCGTCTTCAGCGCGGCCAGGTCGGCCGTCGAGATTGCGCCGATCTGGTTGGTCGACAGTGCGCCGATCTGGGCCGTGGTCAGCGCGCCGATCTGGTTCGTCGTCAGGCCGTTGGCGACCTGGTTCGTCGACAGGGCGGCGATCTGGGCCGTCGTCATCGCGGCCATCTGCGCGGTGGTCAGACCCGCCGAGATCTGGGCCGTGGTCAGCGCCTGGATCTGGTTCGACTTCAGGGCTGCGAAGTCGCGGGTTTCCAGCGCGGCGACCTGGTTGGTCGACAGTGCGCCGATCTGGTTCGACGACAGTGCCGCGGCCTGGGCCGTGGTCAACGCGACGACCTGGTTCGTCGTCAGCGCGCCGACGTCGTTCGTCGACAGCGCGGCGATCTGGTTCGTCTTCAGCGCGGCCAGGTCGGCCGTCGCGATTGCGCCGACTTGGTTCGTCGACAGCGCGCCGATCTGGTTCGTCGACAGTGCGCCGATCTGGGCCGTGGTCAGTGCGCCGATCTGGTTCGTCGTCAGACCGTTGGCAACTTGGCTCGTCGACAGGGCGGCGATCTGGGCCGTCGTCATCGCGGCCATCTGGGCCGTCGTCAAGCCGGACGAAATCTGGGCCGTCGTCAGCGCCTGGATCTGGTTCGACTTCAGGGCGGCAAAGTCACGGGTTTCCAGCGCGGCGACCTGGTTGGTCGACAGTGCGCCGATCTGGTTCGACGACAGTGCCGCGGCCTGGGCCGTGGTCAACGCGACGACCTGGTTCGTCGACAGCGCGCCGACGTCGTTCGTCGACAGCGCGGCGATCTGGTTCGTCTTCAGCGCGGCCAGGTCGGCCGTCGCGATTGCGCCGACCTGATTCGTCGACAGCGCGCCGATCTGGTTCGTCGACAGTGCGCCGATCTGGGCCGTGGTCAGTGCGCCGATCTGATTCGTCGTCAGACCGTTGGCAACTTGGCTCGTCGACAGGGCGGCGATCTGGGCCGTCGTCATCGCGGCCATCTGGGCCGTCGTCAAGCCGGACGAGATCTGGGCCGTGGTCAGCGCCTGGATCTGGTTCGACTTCAGTGCGGCGAAGTCGCGGGTTTCCAGCGCGCCGACCTGGTTGGTCGACAGTGCGCCGATCTGGTTCGACGACAGTGCCGCGGCCTGGGCCGTGGTCAACGCGACGACCTGGTCCGTCGTCAGTGCGCCGACGTCGTTCGTCGACAGGGCGGCGATCTGGTTCGTCTTCAGCGCGGCCAGGTCGGCCGTTGCGATTGCGCCGACTTGGTTCGTCGACAGCGCGCCGATCTGGTTCGTCGACAGTGCTGCGGCCTGGGCCGTGGTCAGCGCGCCGATCTGGTTCGTGGTCAGGCCGTTGGCGACCTGGCTGGTGCTCAGCGCAGCGATCTGGGCCGTCGTCATCGCGGCCATCTGGGCCGTCGTCAAGCCGGACGAGATCTGAGCCGTGGTCAGTGCCTGGATCTGGTTCGACTTCAGTGCGGCGAAGTCACGGGTTTCCAGCGCGGCGACCTGGTTGGTCGACAGTGCGCCGATCTGGTTCGTCGACAGTGCAGCGGCCTGGGCCGTGGTCAGCGAGACGATCTGGTTCGTCGTCAGCGCACCGACGTCGTTCGTCGACAGGGCGGCGATCTGGTTCGTCTTCATCGAAGCCAGGTCGACCGTTTCCAGGGCACCGGCCTGGGACGTCGTCAAGGAAGAAGCTTGCGCCGTCGTCAGGGCGCCGGCCTGGCTCGTCGTCAGCGCAACAATGTGGTTCGTCGTGAGACCGTTGGCGACCTGATTCGTCGTCAGCGCGGCGACCTGGGCCGTCGTCATCGATGCAAACTGCGTGGTCGTCAGACCGGCCGACAGCTGCGCCGTGGTCAGCGCCTGGACCTGGTTCGTTTTCAGTACGGCGACATCGCGGGTTTCCAGCGCGGCAACCTGATTCGTCGTCAGCGCGCCAACCTGGTTCGTCGTCAGCGCGACGGTCTGGCCCGTCGTCAGCGCGACGATCTGGTTCGTCGTGAGGCCGCTGGCGACCTGGTTCGTCGACAGGGCGGCGATCTGGTTCGTCTTCAGCGCGGCCAGGTCGCCCGTTTCGATCGCGGCGACCTGGTTGGTCGACAGTGCGCCGATCTGGTTCGTCGTCAGCGCAGCGGCCTGCGCCGTGGTCAGGGCGACGACCTGATTCGTCGTCAGGCCGTTGGCGACCTGGTTCGTGCTCAGTGCGGCGACCTGGGCCGTCGTCAGCGCGGCCGTCTGCGCCGTGCTCAGGCCGGCCGAGATCTGCGCGGTCGACAATGCCTGGATCTGGCTTGTCTTCATCGCGACCAGGTCACGGGTTTCCAGCGCCGAAACCTGGTTCGTCGTCAGCGCGCCGACCTGGTTCGTCGACAGCGCAGCGGTCTGGGCCGTGGTCAGCGCGACAATCTGGTTGGTCGTCAGGCCGCTAGCCACCTGGTTCGTCGACAGGGCGGCGATCTGGCTCGTCTTCATCGCGGCCAGATCGGCCGTTCCGATCGCGGCCACTTGCGACGTACCGAGCGCAGCCGTCTGGGCCGTACCCAATGCAGCGGCCTGCGCCGTGGACAGGGTGGCGATCTGATTCGTCGTCAGGCCGTTGGCGGCCTGGTTCGTCGTCAAGGCGGCGACCTGCGCCGTCGTCAGCGCCGCGAACTGCGCGGTGCTCAGGCCGGCCGAAATCTGTGCCGTCGACAGCGCCTGGATCTGGTTCGTCTTCAGTACGGCGACGTCACGGGTTTCCAGCGCGGCGACCTGGTCGGTCGACAGCGCGCCGACCTGGCTCGTCGACATGGCAATGACCTGGGCCGTGGTCAGCGCGGCGATCTGGTTCGTCGTCAGGCCGTTGGCGACCTGGTTCGTCGACAGGGCGGCGATCTGGTTCGTCTTCATCGCGGCCAGGTCGGCCGTTTCGATCGCGGCCACTTGCGTCGTGGTCAGTGCGGCGATCTGGGCCGTGGTAAGCGAGGAAATCTGGCTCGAGGTCATGGCAGCCATCTGTCCGCTCGTCAGACCGTACGCCACCTGCGTCGTGCTCAGCACTGCCAGGTCGCGCGTTTCGAAGGCCGGGACTTGGGTGCTCGTAAATGCCGAAAGCTGCGTCGTGGTAAGCGCAGCCATGTCGGACGTCGATATCGAGACGATTTGGGAAGTGGTCAACGCCTGGATTTGGGCGGTGTCCATTCCGGTCAAAACTGATGCCATGATTGAACCTTTTAATATATTTGAACGTTGTCCGAGATCGCCGTCCGCGTGCGCGATTTTCAGTAAAAGTCTATTTCCCTAAGGATACATTCGATTGCTGCCCTTACGAATGCTTTACGGCAACAAACAACACAACTTGAGCTATTCCCGGTTGTATTTTCTCCACAACCGACCTGTCCAGCGCGGCGCTTTTACCCATTCGGCAACGCCTCCGACCAGTTCTTCCAGTGATGTGAGGATTTTTATATATGTTACCACGAAGAAATTATTGCCAGCCCTAAAGAAAGGCGACGGACGGACGGTCGTCATTAAGCACGCCGCGCATTTTCTGCAGCCCGTAGACGACGGCAGCGTAACGCGTCCGTGTTTCGTGTTGATGAAGGGAATCGGTTCGAGCCTGCAGGCAGCAGATGGCGTAGTGGCAACACTTGGCGACGGCCGCAGCGCCAAACGCTTGCCAAGGACGTGTTATTTACGGAAACTAGTTATTTCATTTTTGTAATGATCGCCGTCGATGCCGAGCTTTTCCCGCGCCTGGAGGGCCAGCGCATGAAGACCGCCGCGCGCGTGTCGCGCCTGTATGAAGTGATGGACCTGATGCTGGACTCGGTCGGCGATCCGCTCGCATTGAAATCGCTGGCGGCGTCGGCCAGCTATTCATCGTTCCACTTCGACCGCATCTTCCGCGAACTGACGGGGTTCTCGGCCGTCGAATACCAGCGCAAGCGGCGCCTGCGCCGCGCCGCCCACCAGCTGCGCCACGAGCCGGACGTGCCCATCGTGCGCATCGCCCAGGATTGCGGCTTCCCGTCGAACGCGGCGTTCGCCAAGGCATTCAAGCAGCAGTTCGCGATGTCGGCCAAGGCCTGGCGCGAAGGGGGATGGCGTCAATACATGGACCAGCAGGTCGGGCGCGAGAGCGACGTCAGCTTCTTCGTCGCCGAACCGGACGACCTGGAAGCGATCCTGGCGCCCTACTGCCCGCCCGAGCCGGGCACGGTCGCCGCGCGCATCGCCGTGCGCAACCTGCCGGCGCTGACGTTGCGCTACCAGCGCTTCTTCGGCCAGTCCGGCGCGGCGCTGTCGTTCGCCTGCCACGACTTCATCCGGGAACGCGAACAGGCCGACGGCCTGCCCGCCACGACCGCGTGGTACGGCGTGTTCGACGAGGATCCCGGCTTCACGGGCGAGCGCGAATACTGCTACGACTTCGGCTGCGCCGACGACACCGTGCTCGACCCGGGCCTGGGCGTGCGCGTGCTGCCGGCCGGCGGCTATGCCTGCCTCGACTTCGACGGCGAGTGGCCGCGCTTCCGCTCCATGTACGAGGATTGGCTCGACAAGCAGGCCACCTGGCGCCTGGACAGCACCCGGCCGCACATCCAGAAGGTCGAGCGCGCGCCGGACGGCCGCTGGCGCGGCTGGCTGGCGCTGCCCGTCAAGAAGCGCTGAGGGACTTGGGGCACGTGCTCACCAATCGAAGTCGTCGGGGATCTTGAAGTCCTTGTAGGGATCGTCCTCGCCCTCGGCGACGGCCTCCGCGGCCTTGTTGACGCGCACGACGCGGTCCGGCGCCCGTTCCGCGATCTTGTCCGCGATCACGCGCGGCACCAGCTCGAAACCGCCCGCATGGGCGACGATGGACAGGCGGCCGGCCACGAGGTGGTCGCGCACGGCGGCGGACACGTGGATGCGCTCGATCTTCGTGCCGATCGTGAAGTTATAAGCAACATCCAGGTTGCCTTTACCCTTGGGCTGGCGATTCACCTGGATCATTTGCGCGATCTGCGCCTCGATGGCCTTGGCGGCCGCGGCGGCGTCGCGCTCGGCATTCAGCGCGCGGGCGCGCTCGGCCTGCTGGCGCTGGGCTTCGAGCGCCGCCTCCTTCGCCTCGTTGACGCTCTGCACACCGGTGCGGCGCTCGATCTTTTGCTGCTTGGCCTTTTCCTGGTTGGCGACCTTGACCTTCTTCTTGTCGACCAACCCGGCCTTCATCAGCTGCTCCTGCAGGGAAACCATGCACTACTCCATATGACGATCATGGGAATCCTCCAGCATAGCAAACCTGACGGCTTCGCAACAGCGGCCGATCAATCGGCGGCCTGGGCCAGGAAAAAGCGCAACATCTCGGCCGACGCGTTGGGGCCGGAAGCATCCGTGTACGAACCGGCCGGATCGCCGCCCGCCCAGGCGTGCCCCGCCCCGTGCACGATCCAATGTTCCGCCACCACGCGTCCGTCGTCGTCCAGTGCCGTCGTGCGCGTGTGGCCGCGGCCGGTGCCGGCCGTGCCGCGCTCCTCGATCTCGCGCACGGTCCCGTCGCCCAGGAACTGGCGGATCAGCGCCGCGCCGTTGGACGGATGGACGACGGCGTCCTGGTCGCCATGGAATACGATCAGCGGCCGCCGCCGGCGCAGCGTCCGGCTCGCGCCGCCCAGGTGCTTGCCCTTCATGGCGTTCAGGCCCGACATCAGGTCGCGCGCGGCACCGACGGGCAGGCCGGAATGCACGCCGACGGCCGCATACAGCTCCGGATACGCCGCGCCCATGACGGCCGCCATCGCGCCGCCCGCCGACAGGCCGGCCACGAAGACGCGGTCCGGATCGGCGCCGTGTTCCTGCAGGACGTGGCGCGTCATGCCGGCGATCAGCGCGGGCTCGCCCTGGTCGCGCGCCTGGTGCGCCGCGTCGAACCAGTTCCAGCAGTTCGAGCCGTTGGCGCCGCGGTCCTGGTCCGGATACAGCACCAGGCAGCCGTGTTCTTCCGCCTGCCGGTTCATGGCGGTGCCGGCCGCGAAGTCGCCGGCGTCCTGCTGGCACCCGTGCAGCATCACGACGAGCGGACGCGGCCCGGACGCGGCGCGCGCCGGCACATATAAACGGTAGCGGCGCGTGCCGGCCGCGTTGCCGAACGATCCGGCCAGGAAGCGGCCCGGTGCGTCGGGCGTGGGCGCATGGCGAGGACGCGCCTGGCGCGCATGAAAGCGCGCGCGCCAGTCGCCGGTCGGAAGGTCGTTCAGATCGACGAACGGCGCCTGCGCGCCAGCTTGAGCGCCCGCTTGAGTGCCCGTGTTAGCGCCCGGCATCAGCCCGGCGTTGCGCAGCGCGTCCTGGATCAGCGCGGTGGCCGCGGCCGGATCCTTGCCCTGGCCCGTGCGGACGGCCTTGAGCATATTGTCGACAAATTGTTCGTAGGGTTTCATAAGTGCCTCAGGAATGGATACGGTCCGCGAGGGCGGACTTGACGGCGGCCGGGGCGAAGAACGCGCCCAGCACCTGGAGCGACGCGATCGCCGCACGCGCCAGCTCGGGCGTGACGTCGTCGTCGATCGTGGCGAGGCCCAGCACGTGGATGTCGAGCTGCTCGCCGGCGGCGACGCTCGCCTCCAGCTCCGCCTTCGTGTAGCGCTGCATGCCCATGACGAAACGCTTGCGCGTGACCGTCTGGCGGATCGCGTCGCCGTGCTGCTGCAACTGGTTGCGGATGGCCGTGCGGACGAAATCCGTACGGTTCGTGTAAAACCCTTCCGCCACGAGCAGGTCCATCTGCGCGAGGTCGACGAGGCCGAGATTGATGGTGACCTTGTCGGTGTCGGGGAATTTGGGTTTGGTTTCGACGAGCTTCATGGCGCCTCCACGGTGTTTATACGCCTATTATACTCCAACCAGAGTATATGCAGCTTATAACCGTGAATCATCGATCTGCGGTATAATATTCCTTCCGGATATAAACCGGGCCCACCGCTGTTTTCTCCCACCCCACGCCGGCAACCGCCGCGCGCCCGCCACCCAGGACCCTCATGGCCAAAGAAGAACTCATCGAAATGGACGGCATCGTCCAGGAAATCCTCCCCGACTCGCGCTTTCGCGTCGATCTGGACAATGGACACAAACTGATTGCCTACACGTCGGGCAAGATGCGCCAGCACCACATCCGCATCCTGGCGGGCGACCGCGTGACGTTGGAAATGTCGGCATACGACTTGAGCAAGGGCCGCATCACGTTCCGCCACATCGAAAAGCGCAACGCGGCACCGGCGCGCCGCCCCACGTACCGCCGCTGACGTCAGTCGGGTTCGGCCGGCGCCATGTTGACGAACCGCGTCAGCACGAGCACGGGCAACGCCGACAGCACGCCCCACACGAAGAAATGGCGGTAACCCAGCGCATGCTGGATGTCGCCGCTGACCACCTTCGACAGCACGAAGCCCAGCTGCATGAACCCGGAGCCCAGCGCGTAATGCGCGGTCTGGTAGCGGCCGGGCGCGATCACCTGCATGATGAACAAAATCATGCCGACGAAGCCGAAGCCGTAGCCGAACATCTCCATCGACAGCGCGGCCGTGACGAGGCCGAGCGCTTGCGGCTGGGCAGCGCTCAGAAACCAGAACACGAGATTCGGCACGTTCATCGCGAGGATCAGCACGAGCATCGCGCGCTTGAGCCCCACGCGCGACGTGAACCAGCCCCCGAGGACGCTGCCGGCGAGGAACGCGGCCGTGCCGGCCGTGCCGTAGATGGCGCCCACTTCCTGCGTGGAGAGACCGAGGCCGCCGAGCGCGCGCGCGTCGCGCAAAAACAGCGGGCCGATCGTCTGCACCTGCCCTTCGGCGAGCCGGAACAGCAGGATGAACACGATCCCCATCCAGATGCCCGGCTTGGCGCAGAAGGCGCGCACGACGTCGGCCAGCACGGCCGCCGTGCCGCGCACGGACCCGCTCGCGACGGCGCGCGCCGTGCCCGGCAGCGCCCACGCGTGGTACAAGCCCAGCCCCGCCAGCAACGCACCCAGCAGAGCGAACACGGTGGCCCACGCGGCCGGCGCGCCGACGCGCTGTTCCAGGAAGCCGGCCAGGATCACGAGGCCGCCCAGCGACAGGAATTTGGCGCCGTTGAAAAAGGCGCCCTGCCAGCCGGCATACGCGGCCTGCTGGCGCGCGGACAGGCTCGCGATATATAAACCGTCGGCCGCGATGTCGTGCGTGCTGGAGGCCAGCGACACGACGCCCAGCAGCGCGATCGCCAGCGCGAACCACGCGGGCAGCTGCAGCGCGAGCGCGAGGGCCGCGAGCGCGACGCCGCCCGTGACCTGCAGCGCGACGACGACGCGCTTCTTGCTCGGCGCCAGTTCCAGGAAGGGACTCCACAACGCCTTGAACACCCACGCGAGGCCGAGCATGCCGGTCCAGCGCGCGATCTGCTCGTTGGGCACGCCCATGCTCTTGAACATCAGCCCCGCGACGAGGGCGACGCTGTAGAACGGCAGCCCCTGCGCGAGGTACAGCGTGGGCACCCACGCCAGCGGATGGCGCGCCGGCCGGCCGGAGGCAGGTGTCAGGTGATCGGGACGGATGCTATCCATGGGAATCCAGTGCGATGACGACGGTTGCGCTCTTGCGGCCGCGCGTGTCGAAGGTGGCGACCTTGAACACGGCGGCGCCCTGCCCCGCTTCCACGGGCCCGGTGTAGGGCGGGCTGGCGGCATCGGGCTCGCTGCCGTCCAGAGTGTAATGCAGCGCGAGGCCCGGCAGGGCGACGTTCGCGTGCACGGTCCGGCCAAGGGCGACGGCACCCGGCGGCGGCAGGCGGTAGCCGTAGGCCAGCGGCGCGCGGTCCAGGCGCGCCAGCTCGCGCTGGCCGAGGCGGTTGGCGAATTCGTTCCAGGCGTCGTCCATGGCGCGCGTGCGCACCGCGGCGTCTTCGATGGCGCACCAGCCGGGGTCAAGCGCCCACGCCCGCTCCGCCAGCGCCACGAGGCGCGGCGCGGCCAGGTACTCGATGCGGTCGCGCGTGCAGGCATTCTCGCCCCACAACTGTCCCTGCAGGCCGACGATGCGGCGCCGGCCCGCCGGCGTCAGGCGCGTCATCGCGGCCAGGCGCTCGGGCGGCACGGCCTGCCCCATCGGGTCCACGGCCGCGCCGACGATCATGTCCAGCGGGCAGAAGCCGAACGCGTGGCGCGTCTCGACGAAACCGGCCCAGTAATAGCCCGGCTCCTGCGGATCCTTCGCGTACGCCAGGTCGAAGTACAGGCTGGCGGCGTTCGCCAGCACGACGTCGTAGCCGGCGTTGGCGAGACGGTACGCGACGTCTTCCTTGCCAGAGCCCCACGCGTTGTTCCACGCATAGACCTGGAAGCCGGGACCGGCGAACGCCGGATTCGGCTGCGGCGTCGCATCCTCGCCGGCCCCGGTGTCGTCAACCACCAGCGCCGTCTCTTCCCAGCCGGCGAACGCCACGCCGTGGCGGGCGAGGATCGCGCGGCAGCGCCCGACGAAGTCCGCGTGCAGCTGCCCGACGTGCGTCCAGCCCCGTTCGCGCATCAGCGCGCGGCACCGCGGCGAGCCCTCCCAGGCACCGAGCGGCACCTCGTCGCCGCCCGTGTGGATGGTCTTGAGCGGCACGCCGGCTTCGCGGTACAACGCGGCCACGTGGGCGACGACCGTGTCGACGAAGCGGTCGACGGACGGCAGCGCGATGCAGATCACGTTGTCGCGCCACAGCTGCACGGATTCGTAGACGGAGACGTCGTACGGATCGCTCAACAGGTAGCGCTCGGCGCCTTCGACGTCGCCCTGCGCGCGCAGGCGGTCGTGGCGCGCGCGCATCGCCAGCACGGCCGCGCGCGCGTGGCCCGGCATATTGAATTCCGGGATCACTTCGATGTGGCGCGCGTGGGCGTGGCGCAGGATGTCGATGAAGTCGGCCGCGTCGTAATGGCCCGTGCCGGACGACGCGACGACGTCCGCGCCGGACCCGAACGATGGCGGAAGGGCGTGGCCGCAAGCCGCGCCCCGTCTGGCGCCGATGTCCGTCAGCTCCGGCAGCGCGTCGATCCGCAGTCTCCAGCCTTCGTCGTCCGTCAGGTGCAGGTGCAGCCGATTCAGTTTATAACGCGCCATGCAGTCGAGCAGGCGCTTGACCGTGGCGACCGACGCGAAGTGCCGGGCCACGTCCAGCATCATGCCGCGGTAGCCGAAGCGCGGCGCGTCGAGCACGCGGCCGCACGGCAGGCCGCCGTCCGCGTCCAGCAGCTGGGCCAAGGTCTGGATGCCGTTGAACACGCCGTGCGCGCCGGCGCCGCGCACGAGGATCGTGCCTTCGCCGATGTCCAGGCGGTAGGCTTCCGGGCTGGAGGCCGCCACGGCGCCGATCTCCAGCAGCACGCGCGCGCCCTCGCCCTCCGGCAAGCCGTCCAGCAGCGCGCGCAGCAGCCCCGCTTCGCCGGCCAGCGCGGTTCCGGCCATGATGTCGCTGGACGGGGACAGGCGGCAGCGGCCGTCCGTGAAGCGGACCGACATGGGCGTCGGCGTCACGCGGCCCACGTCTTCCGGCGCGAGCAGCGTGAGCCGGCTGTTCTCGCGCCAGCGCCAGGCCGCGTCGGCCGGCGGCAACATGTCGCGCGCATGGCGCTGCAGCTGCTCCGGCCGCGCGAACGGATGGACCTCCGGGTCGCCCAGGTCGACCGTGTGGCCGTCGGCCTCGACGAGGTAGAAGCCGAGCGGCGCGTCCGTCGCGCTGATGGCCCAGAACTGCGCCTCGTAGCGCACGTCGAGCAGTTCGCCCGGCAGCCACGCCGCGTCGTCCGCGCGGCGCAGCGCGAACAGGTCGCCGTTGACGTGGGCCACGTGAAAGCCCGCGCTCACGCTGCCGGGCCGCACGCGGCGGCACGCGTTGAAGTAGACCGTCCATCCCGGCGCGATCGGCGCGTCCGACACATTGGTCAACGTCAGCCGCGCCGCGAACAGCTCGTGCGCGACCAGGTTGGACACGCACTCCCACGTCACGGCGACGCCGCCGTGCTGCCTATCCCGCTGCGACACGATCAAAGCTTGCCGCGCAGGCCGAGGTAGAAGGTACGGCCGTTCGAATAGAACGCGCGCGGCTGGTCCTTGTTTTCGGCGTACATCTTGATCGTCTCGTTCGTGAGGTTCAGCGCGTCAAACGTGACGGTCAGGTGCTCGTTCAGCTTGAAGTTCAGGGACGCGGCCAGCGACGGCATCGAATCCACGTGCTGGCTCGCGCCGCGGTCGACGCCGGCCTTGTACGACGAACGGTAGCTGTACGCGAGGCGCGCGGAGAACCGGTCGTTCTCGTAATAGCCCGTCACGTTGTACGTGTTCTTCGACGCGTTGAGCATCTCGCCGCCGCCATCCAGTTCGCCGTCCGCCCACGTGGTGTTGGTGAGCACGCCGAAGTTGTCCCACACCGGCTGCTGCCACGACAGTTCGATGCCCTTGTTGGTGGCCGTCGTGTTGTAGGGCGACGTGATCTGGTAATCCGTGAACGTGCCGCGCTTGTTGTTGTAATAGCTGCCCGTGCTCGTGCCCTGCGCGACGATGGAGCTGAAGTCCATGTAGAACAGGCCCGCCGACAGCATCGCCTTCGGCATGTAGTACCACTCGGCCGACAGGTCGTAGTTGACGGAACGGATCGGATCGAGCTTGACGTTGCCGCCGCTGCCCGACAGCGCGTCGTCGTTCAGCGACACCGAGCCGCCCAGCGCGCTGTAGTCCGGCCGCGCCATCGTCTTGGCGACGCCGGCGCGGACGACCAGGTCCGGACGTACGTCGAACTTGACGTTCGCGCTCGGCAGGTAGTCGCGATAGGTGCGCTCGTACGTCGTCGGCGTGTACGGGCCGAACGCGGAGCCGGTGATCGGGCTGGCGCCGCCCGGCAGGTTCACGACGGTCGTCTGGCGCGTCTCGACGGCGCGCAGGCCGACGTTGCCGCTCCAGCCGTCGCCCTGGAGGTCGGCCATGCCGTACACGGCGGCCGTCTTCTCGCCCACCTTGAATTCGTCGAGCCAGTTGTGGCGCAACGTGAAGTCGAGCAGGCGGTTGCCCGGCACCGCGCCCCAGGCGCCGAGCGCCGCGCCGTCGTACTTGAAGTAATTGTTGTAGACGCTGCCGCCGAGGTCCGAGCCGAAGTCGGACGGGTACATCTGGCCGCTCCATGCCGGTCCCGGATTCGTGAAGCCGTTCGGGCCCGGACGCGTTTCCAGCGGGTGCTCGGCGGTGCGTTTGTGGTCCGTCCAGCGCGTGCCGAAGCGCACGGCCTGGATCCACGGGTTGTCGTGCAGGCGCCATTCGCCGTCGATCTGCGCGTACTTTTCCTTGTCCACGGACTGCGCCTCGCCGCCGCCGGCCCACGCCGTCGATCCGGGCTGCGTCGTGTTCCCGCCCGGGTAGCTCACGGTGGCGGGCGTCATGCCGTTCAGCGCGTACATCATGCCGCCGTCGACGTTGTTCTGGTAGTAGACGTCGGCGTGGTCATAGCCCACGCCGTGCGTGCGACCGAGCTTGCCCGTGAAGCTCAGGTCTTCCGTCGCGCGCCAGCGGCCGTTCAAATCGATGTACCACGATTCGCCGCCCGCATCCGGACGGTAGATGTTGTCGACCTCGCCCGAGTTGCTGGAGAACGTCGCGCCGACGAGCGTGCCGTTGCGGACCACGGGATTCTGCGGGACCAGGTTCGCGCTGTTGATCGAGTTCGCCGGCGCGGCCAGCCAGTTGGTGTTCTGGTGCGGCGCCTTGAGCTTCGAATAGAAGCCGTTCAGGTCGACGCCGACGTCGCGCGACGGCTTCGCCTCGATGTCGAACGCGCCGCCTTCGCGCTTCTTCTTTTGCTCGAACAGCGCGGCGCCGATGAACGTCGGGACCTTCACGCCGGATAGCAGAGGGTCGGCGACGGCGGCGGCGCTCGTCGCGCTAATGGGGGTGTAGCCGAGGATCTCCTGGCCGTCGCGGCGCACGCTCTGCTTTTCCGAAAAGGCCTGCAGCAGCACGCCGAAGTTGTGCGCCGGGTTCTTCCAGCTCACGAGGGCGGACACCTGCGGCTCGGTCTTCTTCGCGAGGTCGTTGTAGTTGGCCTGCACGGACGCTTCCACCGTCAGCGGCTGGCGGAAGTCGAGCGGCCGGCGCGTGATCACGTCGATGGCGCCGGACACGCCGCCTTCGACGAGGTCCGCGGTGGCGCTCTTCTGCACGACGACGGAACCGACGAGTTCCGACGGCAGCAGCGAGAAGCTGGACGAACGGCCCACGTTGCCGCCGTACTGGTTCAGCACGAACCAGTCGCCCGTGCTGATGGCGTGGCCGTTGAACAGCGTCTGCTGCAGGCTGGGGCTCGTGCCGCGCAGGCTCACGCGGTCGTTCTCGCCGAAGCCGCCTTCGCCGCCGGCGGACGATTGCGTGTTCACGCCGGGCAGGCGCTGGATCGCGTCGGCCACGTTCTTGTCGGGCATCTTGCCGATGTCCTCGGCCGTCACCACCTCGACCACCGCGTCCGCATTGCGCTTCTGACGCAGCGATTGCTCCAGCGCGGCGCGCACGCCCGTCACGATCACGGTCTGCGGCGCCTGCACGGCGTCCTGTGCGCGCGCCTCGGTCGCGATGCCCATCACCAGTACCGTCACCGCGCTTGCGATTGCCGTGCGTGCGACGACCCTACGTCCCATCTGCTGTCTCATGTGCTCTCCCAAAACTGTATCGATCAAGGAACTTGTCCAGTTTCGAATTCGTGGACGCTGCAGCGTCTCTCGTCTTCGTATGGGGCGCATTGTCTCGTTGAAATTCCGACCATGTTTGTCAAATCTTGCTATCGCGAACCCGCGCGTCATATTTTTGACACGGGGGTTCAGCGGCGGAAGATCCACAACAGGATCGAGACGACGATGGAGATGACGATGCAGGTGACGATGGGAAAGTGAAAGCTGAAGCCTGCGCGCACGATGTGGATGTCGCCGGGCAGGCGGCCCAGCGGCAGCCGGCGCAGCCAGGGCCAGAGAAACCCCGCGGCGAACAGCGCGAGGCCGAGGACGATGAGGATTCTTTGCATGGCGCCAGTCTAGCGCCTTTCGTACCGCCTGAAAAAATTGGTTGGGATAGACTTCCCCTCAGCCTGTATGGCCCCGGTGGGGCCTACATCCCGATTGCAACTTTGGATAAAAAGGGGAAAGCATGACTACCACCTGGATCGTATCCGCCGACGCCGGCCGTGCCCGCATCTTCGCCGAATCGGACCCCAAGCAGCCGTACATCGAAATCGAGGACATGGTCAGCCCCAATGCCCGTGTGCGCGTGTCGGACATCAACACGGACCGGCTCGGCCCGACCGCGGCCGGAAAGAGCATTCACAGCACGGGCAACGCGACGCCGAACAAGCAGTTCGAACCGGCGCAGACGCCGGAACAGCACGACGCCGAATTCTTCGCCAGGGACATCTGCGCCTACCTGCTCAAGGGCTGGCAGGAGCAGCGCTTCCAGAAGCTGGAGCTGGTGGCGGAACCCAAGTTCCTCGGCGTGCTGCGCGGCCAGCTGGACAACCAGCTCAAGCCGCTCGTCGACCTGGAGCTGAACAAGGACTACAGCCACTGCAACGCGCACCAGCTGCGCGAACAGCTGCAGGCGCAGAAGACCAAGTTCTGAATCCGGCCGGCGCTTTAAAAGCCTGCACCCAACCGCGCCGGCTCGAGGCGGTTTTCGCGTTTTTGGCGGCTTGCAAGCGACACGGCGCGCGGCGCCGCCGTCCGGTCCAGCTTGAACACGGCGACCGCCTCGGCGAGGCTGCGCGCCTGTTCCTGCATGGATTCCGTGGCCGCCGCGGCCTGTTCGACGAGCGCCGCGTTCTGCTGCGTCACCCGGTCCATCTGGTGGATCGCCGCGCCGACCTGTTCGATGCCGGCGCTCTGCTCGGTCGACGCGGCCGAGATCTCGGCCATGATGTCCGTGACGCGCCGCACACTGGCGACGACTTCCTGCATCGTCGTGCCGGCCTCGCCGACGAGGCGCGAGCCGGTGGCGACCTTGTCGACGGAGTCGCCGATGAGTTCCTTGATCTCGCGCGCCGCCGCCGCCGAGCGCTGGGCCAAGGTGCGCACCTCGCTCGCCACGACCGCGAAACCGCGGCCCTGCTCGCCCGCGCGCGCAGCTTCCACGGCCGCGTTCAAGGCCAGGATGTTCGTCTGGAACGCGATGCCGTCGATGACGCCGATGATGTCGACGATCTTCTTCGACGACGCGTCGATGTCGCCCATCGTCGCGACGACCTGCGCCACGACGTCGCCGCCGCGCACGGCGACGCCGGATGCCGACGCCGCCATCTGGTTGCCCTGCTGCGCATTGTCCGCGTTCTGGCGCACGGTGCCCGTCAATTCCTCCATCGACGACGCGCTCTCCTCCAGGGCGCCCGCCTGCGCTTCGGTGCGTGCCGACAGGTCGTTGTTGCCCGTGGCGATTTCGCCGGCGGCCGTCGCGATGGAATCGGCGCCGCTGCGCACGCGCGTCACCAGCGCGTTCAAGTTCTCGTTCATGGTCTGCAGCGCGGCCATCAATTCGCCGGTCTCGTCGCGGCTTGCGACCTCGATGCGGCTCGACAGGTCGCCTTGCGCGACCGCGTTGGCCAGCGTCACGGCGCGGCGCAGCGGGCCCGTGATGCTGCGCGTGAGCCACCACGCCAGCGCGGCGCCCAGCAGCAGCGCCGCGAGGCCCAGGCCGGCCAGGAGCCGGGACCCGGCCGCGGCGACGTTCTCGACGTGCGCCTTGGCGTCGTCGAAACACCGTTTCTGGTAAGCGGCCAGGTCGGCGGCCGCCGTCTCGTACGCGGTGAGCGCCGGATTCATGCCGGCCTCGGACGCACGCTGGATCGCGTCCTGGTCCGCCGTGCCGCTGTCCTTGAGCGCGAATAATTTGTTGCGCGCCGCGAGATAGGGCTTGCGCCGCGCCGCGATCTGGTCCAGCAGCGCCTTCCCTTCCGGGCTGACGATCATGCCCTCCAATTCCTTGTTGATGGCGCTGATGTCGGCGCTGTTCGCCTTCATCCTGGCGGTGATCCGGTCGCGGTCCTGGGCGTCGACCACACGCAGGCGCGCCTCGGTCAGGGCGCGGTTGACCCGGGTGTCGGCCACCCAGCGGTCGGACAGGCGGGCCATGCGGACCACCGCGTCCATGTCGGCCGACGCGTCCACGATGAGCCGCAGGCGCAGCGTGCCGACGACGGTCAGCATGACCGCGAGCGCCAGCACGGCGGCGAACGCGAGCCCGAGCCGGGCGCCGATTTTCAGGTTCTGGATGTTCATGTGGACCTCGACGAAGACGATGTAACAGCGCGATGATGTTGCGGATGCGGGCGCTCGGGTCGCGGCGGCAGACCGGAGCGTAGACGAAAGGGCAAGGGTTTGGCCCGGCGGAGGACACACCCGCGTGGGCGGGCGTGTCACAATTTGATGATACACCTCGTTATTTGCCAGTGGAATGGTCGGTTGCCTCTCAGCAACGCTATTTCGTCGAGGAAGCGAGAATGGCTGATCGTTATCGCGTTAAAATGCCGAATCGCGCTTCGTCACGGGCTTGCCATGTCGGGCTCCATCTCGCAACCATCGTCACGCGCGGACGGCGTCCTGGTGCCGGCCGGCGGCTGACATGACCGCGCCGTTCGCCCAGGCCAGCCTGTCGCGCCGCTTCGCGCTCGCGGCCGCGATCCTGACGGCGGCGGCCGTGCTGCTGATCGCCGGCGTTTCGTTCTGGCTGATCGACCACCAGCGCGCGCAGGCCAATGCCCTGCTGCAGAAGCGCGAAGTCGCCTTCCACGCCACCACGGTCGGCCACAACCTGCGGGCCATCGTCACCCGCTTGCGGGAAATGGGCGCCAACCCGATCCTGGCCGCGGCGCTCGGCGACGGCGACGACAAGGAAACCTATCTGACGCCGTTCCTGCACGGCCTGCGCCAGATGAACGGCGTGCCGCTGCGGCTGCTGTTCACGGATGTCGAGGGCACGGCAATCGCCGACAACGGCGTGCCCGGCTTCACCCCGGCCGACCTGGCCTGGCTGCGCGCGCGCCTGGCGGATGCCGCACTGCCCGGCGGCGCGCAGACCGCGCTGCGGACCGGCCCCGCGGGCGCGGAACTGATCGGCGTCGTCCCGCTGCGCGACGCGCACACGCACGCGCCGGAGGGCGCCCTGATGTACAAGCTGCGGCTGGACGACCTCAAGCCGGTGCCGTGGGCGATCCTCGACACGGCGGCGGAGGGCCCGCCCGCGGGCGGGCACGAGATCGCGGCGGCCGTGCCGCTGCCGCCGGACCTGGCCCGACTTGGTCTCGTGCTGCGCGAGGACGAGCGCCGCCTGCCGCTGCCGCTGGAGGCGGCCGGTCCGCACTACTTCCTGATCGTCCTCGTCGCCTTCTTCCTCGCGCTGCTCGTGTTCATCCTGGCGTCGCGGCTCGCGTTCGGCCTCACGCGCGACCTGCGCCGCCTCGAGACATTTTCCGCCAGCCTGGGCGAGGACATCGGCAGCCAGCGCGCGCCGCTCGACGGCTCGCGCGAAGTCGTCAGCCTGGCGCGCGCGCTGAACCGCATGCTCGACCGCCTGTACGAACAGCATGCGCGCCTGGAAGCGGAACGCCGCAAATTCCTGCAGCTGGCGAACAACATCCCGCAGCTCGTGTGGATCGGCGACCCGGGCGGCAACATCGTCTGGTTCAACGACCGCTGGCACGAGTTCACGGGCAGTCCGCCCGGCAGCGCCGGCGCGGACGAGTGGCGCCGCTATCACGATCCGGAAGTCCTGCCGCAGGTGATGCGGCGCTGGAAGGAAGCCCTCGCCAGCGGCAACATGGCGCAGATGACCTTCCCGCTGCGCGGCGCCGACGGCCGTTACCGCAGCTTCTTCACGTCGGTGGCGCCGCTGCGCGACGACGGCGGTCGCATCGTCCAGTGGTTCGGCACGTGCACCGACGTCACCCCGCTGGAACGGGCGGAACGGGCCGTGCGCTACAGCGAGGAGCGCCTGCAGCAAGGCCTCGTCGCAGCGCGCATGGCCGTGTGGGAGCGCGATCCGCACAGCGGCGAGGTGAGCTTCTCGGCCAATCTGCACAGCGTGTTCGGCAAGAACTGGCACAACATCGCCGAGCTGCAAAAGCTCGTCCATCCGGACGACCGCCAGGCCTTGCGCGACACGGTCGAGCAAGCCATCCGCGCCAAGGGCGAATACCGCGCCACGCCGCGCATCCGGCGCGCCGACGACGGCCGCCTGGCCTGGATCGACATGCGCGGCCGCCTCGGCCTCGGCGCCGACGGCCGCAGCACCGTCGTGCACGTGGTGGCGATCGACATCACGGAACGCAAGCGCGCGGAAGAAGCGCTGCAACTGGCCGACCAGCGCAAGGACGAATTCCTCGCCATGCTGGCGCACGAGCTGAGGAATCCGCTGGCGCCGATCTCCAGCGCGGCCGACATGCTGCGCCTGGCCTATGCGGGCGAGCCGCGCGTCAAGCAGATCAGCGACATCATCGCGCGCCAGGTCACCCACATGCGGCACCTGGTGAACGACCTGCTGGACGTCTCGCGCGTCACCCGCGGCCTCGTCGCCGTGGCCAGGCAGCCGCTGGACCTGCGCCGCGTCGTCACCGAGGCCGCCGAGCAGGTCCGCCCGCTCGTCGACGCGCGCGGCCACACCCTCGACGTCCTGCTCGCCGACGCGCCGGTGATGGTGGACGGCGACCACACGCGTCTCGTGCAGGTGGTCGCGAACCTGCTCGCCAACGCCGCCAAGTACACGCCGGAGGGCGGCCGCATCGAGGTCGAACTGGAAGCCGCCGACGGCCAGGCCTACCTCGCGGTGCGCGACAACGGCAACGGCATCGCGCCCGAGCTGCTGCCCGTCGTGTTCGACCTGTTCACGCAAGGCTCGCGCACGCTCGACCGCGCCCAGGGCGGCCTGGGTCTCGGCCTGGCGCTCGTGCGCAAGCTCGTCGAACTGCACGGCGGCCACGTCGACGCCGCCAGCGCCGGGCCGGGACGCGGCAGCACGTTCACCGTCACCCTGCCGCTGCTGCCTTGAAATTCGGGGTCAGAGCATTTTTTAGCCAAAATTCGGGGTCAGAGCACTTTTTGAAGAAATTGCTCGCCTGTCAGAATGGCCTTTGGCCGGCCGTCGCGCACTCGCGGTCGCACGTCGTTTAGGTACGCCGCTCCCCGCGTTGGCGGTCATCCGCAGCATCGCTCAACTCAGAGAAATTGCACCGAAATGTGCTCTGACCCCGAATTTCGCGAAAAACGTGCTCTGACCCCGAATTTTCGACCCCGAATTTTCTGACCCCGATTTTTCTTACTTGACGTCGAGCCGGAACGGCGCGGCCGGCAGGTCGTCGCCGCCGAACAGGTTCACGAACGGCGCGTCGGCCCAGGCATAGCGCACGGTCGTGACGCCGGGTACGGCGGCGCCGGGCAGCAAGATCGTGTCGCCCGCCACGCGCGCCTCGGCATAGCGGCAGGCCGTGCCCGCGCACACCTCGAAGGCATTGGCACGGTCCGACGAATACGTCGCCAGGCCGCCGCCGGTGTCGCGGAACGACACGACGATGTCGTTGCCGCTGCGCCGGGCCGCCACGGCGACTGGGCCGCCCGGCGCCGTCTTCTCGCCGTACGCCAACACGCGCGCCATGCGCGCGAGACGCTCGCCGACGACGGTCTTCTGGGTCGGATGGATATCGAACCGGTCGCCCACGTCGACCGTGACGACGTAGCCCGCGTGCGCGTCGCCCACGACGGCATCCGCCTGCGCCTCGCGCAACTCGGCCCAGCCGGACTGGCCGGGCTTCCTGGCCGGTGTGCCGTAGCCCGGCAGCTGCACGACGAGGAAAGGCAGCGCGGGCTCGCCGAAGCGCTGGCGCCAGTCGCGCATCAACAGCGACAGCAGCGTGCGATATTCCTGCGCCGCCCCCACGTTCGATTCGCCCTGATACCACGCGGCCAGCTTGAATTTATACCCGACCAGCGGCGCGATCATGCCGTTGTACAAGGTCGTGAGACTCGTCGGCACGTCCCACGGCGCCGGCGGCACGGACTGGCCCTTCATCGCAGTGCCGCGCCGGACCTTCCACGCGGCCGGCAGCGGTATCGACTGGCCGTCCGCCAGGCCCACGCTGCGCTTGTCCGGCGGTCCCGACAGGCCGCCGCCCTGCCCGCCGCTCAGCACGCGCATGGCGATCACGTTGCGGCCGGGCTTGAACACGCCCGCCGGCACGGCATAGTCGCGCCAGACCCAGGCCGTGCTGCCGCCGCCGACGCGCACGCCGTTGACCCAGGTGGTGTCGTACGTGTCGACCGGTCCCAGGTGCAGCATGTTCGCGGCCCTGGCCTGCGCGTCCGTCAGCGTGATCGTCGTGCGATACCACGCGACGCCGTCGAAATCCTTGAAGCCGGCCACGCCGCTGTCCTTCCACGAACCGGAAGGCGTGACGGTGGACCAGGCGCCTTCGTCGAGATCCGGCGCGATCCAGGCGCGTTGCGCCGCCGCGGCCGGGTCGTGCGCCGTCCACCATGCCTCGTTGCGCTCGTCTTCCGCGCGCATGCCGGCGGCCGGATCGGCGCCGTATTGCACGACGGCGGCCACGCGGTCCTTGTAGTCGGGAAGAGTGCGCAGCGAGGCCGCGCCGATCCAGCCCTGGATCGTCGTGCCGCCCCAGCTGGCGTTGATGAAGCCGACGGGGATCTTGTAACCGCCCTGCAGCGAGCGCGCCATGTAATAGCAGACGGCGGACGTGTCGCCGACGGTGTCGGGCGACGCGCGCTTCCACTCGACCGGGCCCTTGAGCTCATCCTGCGGCGCCGCCGTGCTGTTCTTTTCCACGTTCAGGAAGCGGATCCTGTCGTTGGCCGCCGTGACCGTGTTGAACCATGCGTTCGTCGACGTGCGCACGGGGAATTCCATGTTCGACTGGCCGGAGCACAGGTAGACGTCGCCGACGAGGATGTCGGCGCGGCTGACCGTGTCGGTGCCGGATTTGACCGTCAGCGTGTACGGGCCGCCGGCGGGCTGCGGCGGCAGCTGGATCTTCCATTTGCCGTGCGCGTCCGCGCTGCCGGTCGCCGTGCGTCCGCCGAGCGTCACGGTCAGCTTGCGGCCGGCGTCCGCCGTGCCCCACACGGCGATGGGCTCGTCCCGTTGCAGCACCGCATGATCGGAAAAGACCCGGGCCAGTCCCAGGTCGGCCGCCTGGCCGGGCAGGCAGGCGCAGCCGGCGGCGAGCGCCAGCAGGGGCGCCGCCAATCGTGTTGTCTCCATCGTGATTCCTCGTCGTTGTTGTCGCGCAGAATGTTTGCGCAATTCATTTTTTACGAGAAATCATGTTATACCAATGACGAGACCGCCGCACCGCGCTTCGAGCAAAAAAAACCAGCCCGCGGGCTGGCATGGTCCGCGGCGCCACAGCGGCGCCGCGTGCGAAGGACGGTCAATAACCGCGGTTGCCGTTGTTCTGGCCACTGGTGGTACTCGTGCCGGTGCCGCTGGTGCTGGTGCCGCTCGTGCCCGTGCCGGTCGCGCTGGTGCCCGTGCCCGAACCGGAACCGGTGCCGCTCATGCCGCTCGAGCCGGACAGGCCGGTGCCGCTGGCGCCGGTGCTGCCGCTCATGCCGCTGGTGCCGGACGAGCCGGAGCTCGTGCTGCCGCTCATGCCGCTCGAACCCGAGGAACCGGTGCCGGTCGGGGGCGTGGTGGGCGTGGCCATGCCGCTGCCGGTCGGCGGCGTGGTGGTGCCGGTGCCCATGCTGCTGCCCGTGCCGGTGCCCATGCTGCCGCTGGTGCCGCTCGACCCGCTCGTGCCGGAGGTGCCCTGGGTGTCCTGGCTGCCGCTGGACGACGTGCCGCTGGTGCCGCCCGTGCTCGAGCTGCTGCTGGTGGAGCCGCGGCTACCGCTCGAACCCTGGCTCGAGCTGTGCTTCTTGTGATGTTTTTTCTTGGTATGTTTCTTGGTGGTCGAACTGGTCGACTTCGCCTGGTCCTGCGCGGTCGCGCTGCTGTCGGTCGACGCGCTGGTCTGTGCCTGGGCATTCATCGTACCGAACATCGCCACCGTGGCGGCGGCACCCAGCAGGCCCTTCAATAGCTTATTCATTTTCATGGTCTTCTCCCGAGAGAATATATTTGGGGCAAAAAAAGCTCTGCAATATCAAGCAGATACTGCGGAGGCGGAGTTTAAAGACATCGCAGAGAAAGGTGCGCGCGTTAGCCGTGCGGCAACAAAAAAGGCCCCGAAAACGGGGCCCTTTCAGAGGGAAACGCGATCGCGCGCTACGATCTGCCGGCCCCGGCCGCCTGCGCGGCCAGCGTCCCCAGGCGCGAGTACAGGTCGAGCACGTTGCTCTTGTCATCCGGATAGACCCGGTTCGACAGCAACACGTAAAACGATTTCGAATGCGGGTCGATCCACAGCACGCATCCCGTGAACCCCGTGTGGCCGTAGCTGCCGACCGGGTACACGCTGCCGCGCGGCCGTTTGGCGTACGGCGAATCGATGTCCATGCCGAGACCGCGCTGCGCCAGGCCGGGGGGCGACTGCACCGTCGTCAGCAGGGTCACGCTGTGCGGACTGAGGATGCGTACGCCGTCCAGCACGCCGCCCGCCAGCACCATGCGGGCGTAGCGCGCCACGTCGCCGACCGTCGTGAACACCCCGGCCGAGCCCGCGACGCCGCCCATCCGGCGCACCGTCGGGTCGTGCACGACGCCGCGCAGGAGTTCACCCGGCGCGAGGTCGCCGTGCGCCCCCTTGCCGCCGTCCTGGCCCACTTGCGTCGGCGCGATCGTCCCGGCATCGGCCCGGCGCAGCGGCAGATAGCCCGTGTTCTGCATCCGCAGCGGCGCGAAGACGTGGGCCTGCGCGTAATCGTCCAGCGGCGTGCCCGTGACCTGCTCGACGATCTGGCCCAGCAGGATGTAATTGACGTCGGAATAGCGGAAGTGCGTGCCCGGCGCATGCGTGACGGCCAGCGCGCATGCGAGCTTGTGCGCGGCCGCGCGGCCCGTCCAGGCAGGTTCCTTCGGCAAGCCGGCGGGCAAGCCGGAGCTGTGCGTGAGCAATTGCCGGATCGTGATCGTTTCCTTGCCGCCATTCCCGCACTCGGGGAAGTATTTGACGAGCTTGTCGTCCAGGCCGATGCGGCCCTGCTCGGCCAGGATCAGCACGGACGGCGCCGTGGCCAGCACCTTCGTCAGCGACGCGGCGTCGAACACGGTGGATGTCGTGACGTCCGCCGCGTCCGGCGCATAGGTCAGGTGGCCGTAGGCCTGTTCGTAGACGGCGTCTCCGTGCTCCAGATGGAACACGGCGCCCGGCAGCTTGTGCGCGTCGATGGCGTCATCGACGGCGGCGTCGATTTGCGCAAAGCGCCTCACGTCCAACTGGGGCGCGTCGCCCGCGCGCGGGCGCGGCGCGTGCCTCGACGAGGCGCAGCCGGCGGCGAGCACGGCAATGCAGACGGCGGCCAGGAGCCTCCTGGAGGGGCGAAGCGGGTAAATACGCATAAAAGATGCCGTGGAGACATAGTTCAACAGGCCATCATAGGCAGCCTGCCAGGCGGGGTCAAGCACGGGACTGCCGATCCGGACCCTGCCGCACGCGAAAAAAAGGATCGGCGTATCATGCCGCGATGACTGCACCGACGATTCCTTTCTCGATACTCGACCTCGCCCCGATCACGGAAGGCAGCGACGCCGCCGAATCCTTCCGCCGCTCGCTCGACCTCGCCCAGCACGGCGAACGCTGGGGCTACCACCGCTTCTGGCTGGCCGAACACCACGGCATGCCGGGCATCGCCAGCGCGGCGACGGCGGTGCTGATCGCCCACGTGGGCAGCGGCACCTCGACCATCCGCCTCGGCGCCGGCGGCATCATGCTGCCGAACCACGCTCCGCTCGTCATCGCGGAACAATTCGGCACGCTCGAGTCGTTGTTTCCCGGCCGCATAGACCTGGGCCTCGGCCGCGCGCCCGGTTCCGACCACGCGACGGCGCGCGCGCTGCGCCGCAACCTCGCGTCGGACGCCGACGAATTCCCGCAGGACGTCGTCGAACTGATGGATTATTTCGCCGACGCGCCGCGGCGCCACGTGCGCGCCGTGCCCGGCGCCGGCCTGAAGGTGCCCGTGTGGATCCTCGGCTCCAGCCTGTTCGGCGCGCAACTGGCGGCGACGCTGGGCCTGCCGTACGCGTTCGCGTCGCACTTTGCGCCGCAGATGATGATGCAGGCCATCGAGATCTACCGCACCAACTTCCGCCCGTCGGCCCAGCTCGACAAGCCGTACGTGATGCTCGGCTTTAACGTGTTCGCCGCCGAGACGGATGCGGAAGCCCAGTGGCGCGCGACGTCGATGCAGCAGGCGTTCGTCAACCTGCGCAGCGGCCACCCGACGCGCCTGAAGCCGCCCGTCGAAGGCTATCTCGACCTGCTGGGCCCGGCGGAACGGGGCATGCTCGACGCGGTGCTGTCGTGCTCGGCGATCGGTGCGCCGGAAACCGTCGAGCAGCAATTGAACGCCTTCATCGCGCGTACGGGCGCGGACGAGCTGATGATCACGTCGCAGATCCACGACCACGCGGCGCGGTTGCGCTCGTACGAGATCGCGGCGGCGATCCGGCGCAAGGGCTGACACGGGTTACGAAGCGCCGCAACGGTGATCTGGCGAACATTTCACCGGCGCGGCCGCCGCTAAGCTGTCATCCATGGACGGCACGTGGCCGTTGATGGCATAACCATGGAGGACCTATGAAAACCCGACTGATCGCCGCCACCCTGATGCTCTCGCTCGCCTCGACGGGCGCCGCCTACGCCAAACCCAGCTGCGCGAAAGGCGCCATCGTGGGCGGCATCGGCGGCCACGTGGCCGGCAAGCATGGCCTGCTCGGCGCCGCCGCCGGCTGCGCCATCGGCCACCACATGGCGAAGAAGCAGGAACGCGAGCAGCGGCGCCAGGCCCAAGCCCAGGCCCAGGCCGACGCGCAGGCGCGGGCCGCCGCGAACGACAAGCAGCCGGCGCCCCGCAAATAGCAAGTCACAAGTCACGGCAAGGCTCAGGCGGCGCCCGTGCCCGCCTGCAGCGCGTCGATCACGTGGCGCGTGGAGCGCACCCTGCCCATGACGCGGAAGGTGTGTTCGCAGGCGAACTTGTGCATGTCGCCCTGCATGCTGCTCATCGCATCCTCGACGAACACGACCTCGTAGCCGCGGTCGAACGCCGCGCGCGCCGTCGATTCGACGCCGAAGTTGGTGGCGATGCCGCCCAGGACGATGGTCTTGATGTTGCGCCGGCGCAGCAGCTGGTCCAGCTCCGTGGCGTAGAAGGCGCCCCACTGGCGCTTCGTCACGACAATGTCCTGCGCCTGCACCTGGGCTTCCGGCGCCAGGTGCGACGCGTCCGGCGGCGGCGCGGGCGCGCCCGGCTTTCTCAGCGGGGCATCGGCGGCCGGCAGCTGCAACTGGTCGACGAGCACGCGCACGAAGATCACCATGCCGCCGCGGTCGCGCATTTCGCCCGCCAGCAGCACGCAATTGCCCACCACCTGCTCGGCCGTGTACGGCGCCAGGTCCCGTCTCACATTACTGTTCTGCAAATCGATCAGCACCAGGGCGGTGCGGCCGATGTCGATATCCAGGTCGCTCATGGATGGTCCTCCTTGCCGCGAGTATTCACCAGCGGCGATTTGGATGGCGCAGCTTTCCGCTGTGATAAATTCCCCGCATCATGAAAAGAACCGCCATCGCCACCCTCGGCTTCCTGTTGGCGGGCTGCGCCAGCCAGCCCGCCCTCACCGACTACACCGTCAACTCGGGCGTGCAGCGCAGTCCCGACCAGCAGGCGCTCACCTTCGATGCCGCCGACCTGAGCCTGCGCATCGAGCCGGACTCGCGCAGCCTGCGCGGCGAGGCGCTGCTGACGTTCGGCACGCGCGCGCCGCTGGACCGCATCGAACTGGACCTGGACCGCAACCTGCCCATCGACGCCATTGCCGTCGACGGCCAACCGCTCGCGGCAACCCAATGGCGCAATCCGGACGGCAAGCTGACGATTACGCTGCCGCGCCGGCTGGAACCTGGCCGGCACGTCAAAATCCGCGTGACCTACCACGGCACGCCGCACGTGGCCAAGCGGGCGCCGTGGGACGGCGGCTTCGTGTGGGCGCGCACGCCGGACGGCCGGCCGTGGGTGGCCAGCGCCGTCGAAGGCGAAGGCTGCGACCTGTTCTGGCCCTGCATCGACCACCCGATGGGCAAGCCGGCCGTCGTCGACGAACACATCACCGTGCCGGCGCCGCTCGTCGCGGCGGGCAACGGCGTGGCGCTCGGCATGACGGAAGCGGACGGCTGGCGCACGTGGCACTGGCGCGCCAAGCACCCCAGTACCTACGGCGTCGCCATCAACGTCGGGCCGTACGAGGTGCTGTCCAGCGACTACCGCAGCCGCTACGGCAACGTGATCCCGCTGCGGCTGTGGTATCTGCCGCAGAACAAGGTCCATGCCAAGGCCTTGTTCGCGGAATTCCCGCGGATGCTGGATTTCTTCGAATCGACGATCGGTCCCTACCCGTTCGGCGACGAAAAAATGGGCGTCGTGGAAACCCCGCACAAGGGCATGGAACACCAGACCATCAATGCCTACGGCAACCGTTACGTCAAGACGCCGTACGGCTACGACGACCTGCTGCAGCATGAATTCGCCCACGAGTGGTTCGGCAACCAGCTCACCAATGCCGACTGGGACGATATGTGGCTGCACGAGGGCCTCGCCTCCTACATGCAGCCCCTGTACATGCAATACCTGCACGGCGACCAGGAATACTATGCCGCGCTGATGCAGCAGCGCGCGAGCATCCGCAACAAGGCGCCGCTCGTGTCCGGCAAGCACAAGCGCGAGGAAGACGTCTACGACCTCAAGCGCGGCGGCCCGGGCGGCGACATCTACACGAAGGGCTCGCTCGTGCTGCACACCCTGCGCGGCCTGATCGGCGACGACGCCTTTTTCCGCGCCGTGCGCGAACTCGTGTACGGCAGGCCGGACCCGCGCCCCGGCAACTTCGCGCCGCGCTATGCGACGACGCCGGAATTCATCGCCATCGTCGACCGCGTCAGCGGCCGCGACCTGGACTGGTTCTTCCAGGCCTATATGTACCAGGCCGCCCTGCCCGAGCTCGTGGCCGTGCGCCGTGGCGACACGCTGGAATTGACATGGAAAACGGCCGGCAAGACACCGTTCCCGATGCCACTCGACGTGCGCGTGGGGGCGCGCGTCGTCACGTTGCCGATGGCGGACGGGCACGGCAGCATCGTCCTGCCGGCCGGCGCCACGTACACGCTGGATCCTCATTCGAAGATCCTGCGGCGGGAACGCCGGTTCGAGATCTTCCAGCGTTACCAAGAACAGCTGCGCAAGGCCCAAGCGAAGAAGTAGCGCGGCGGGTCACTGCAGCGCCTTGCCGTCGACGTCGATGCGGCGCACGGTGCCGAGGTTCAGTGCGCGGATCGGTGCCTCGATCTTGCTCATGTCGCCGACGACGATCCACACGGGCTGCCGGGGCAGCACGACGCGCGCGGCCAGCGCGTTCAGCTGCGCGGGCGTCAGCGCGAGGGCGGTCGCCGTGTACGTGTTGTAGTAATCCTCGGGCAGGCCGTATTGCAGGATCGTCGCGTAGGCGTTGCTGAGCTGGCTGACGGTCTCGAACGAACCGGGCAGGCCCAGCGTCTCGTTGGCCTGGGCCTCCTGCAGCTCGCGCGGCGTGATCGGGCGCGTGCCGCCCAGCTCCGCGTAATCGCGCGCCAATTCGCGCAGCGCGTCGGCCGTCTTGTCGGTCTGGACCGGCGAATTGCTGTACAGGATGCGCTGGCCCCGCGCTGCCACGAGTGACGTGCCCACGCCGTACGACCAGTGTTTATCTTCGCGCAGGTCCATGTTCAGCCGCGAGCTGAACGTGCCGCCGAACACGTCGTTGAGCAGATTCAGCGCGACGGCGTCCGGCGTGTTGCGCGGCGGGGCCAGCTGGGCGCCGACGATGTCGCTCTGCAGCGCGCCGGGACGGTCGATCAGGTAGATCGCCGTGCCGGCCGGCTGGCCGACTTGCGCGATGTCGTGCGCGGGCAAGGTGCCCGCCTGCCACGCGCCGAACGCGCGCTCCAGCAGCGGCTTGAGTTCGGCCAGCGTCGTGTCGCCGACGACGAGCAGGGTCGCGTTGTTCGGCCTGAACCACGTGTCGTGATAAGCGACGAGATCCGCGCGCGTCATGCGCGCCACGGCGGCTTGGGTGCCGGTGCCCGTCAGCGGCAGCGAATACGGATGGCCGGGGCCGTACAGCAGCGGCGGCAGCACGCGCAAGGCCATCAGGCGCGGCACCGTCTCCTCGCGCTGGATCGCGGCCAGCCGTTCCTTGCGCACGCGCTCGAAATCGGCCTGCGGGAACGCCGGGTGCAGCGCCAGGTCCGCGTACAGGCCCAGCGCCTGCGCCAGCGTCGGCTTGAGCACGTTCATATTCACGAAGGCGCCGTCCAGGTCGATCGTCGTGCCGAACGAGGCGCCCAGCGCCTCCAGCTCGCGGCTGATGTCCAGCGCGCTGCGCGTCCGGGTGCCCTCTTCCAGCATGCGCAAGGTGAGGCTGGCGAGCCCCGGCAGCGCCTGCGAATCGGACGCGAAGCCGCCATTCAACATCAGCGACAGGTTGATCACGGGCGCGCCATGGCGTTCGGCCAGCACGACGTTCAAGCCGTTGGACAAGGTCGTCTTCTGCATGGGCGGCAGGGTCAGCGGCTCGGGATGTCCCGTCGGCGGCCCCTTGCTGCGGTCGACGGCGGACGGCTCGGCGGCCAGCGCGGCCGGGAACGGATCGACTTCCAGCACGTAGTCGCCCTCGAGCAGCCAGTCCTGCATCGTCTTGCGCACGGTGGCCGGCGTCGCGTCCTTGATGCGCTGCAGGTAGATCTTGTAGCAGGCCGGATTGCCCGTGTAGGTGGCGCAGCGCGCCAGCACGTCGCTCTTGCCGCCGAAGCCGCCCACGCGCTCGACGGCGCGCGCGTGCTGCGCGAGGATCGTCGTCTGCGCCAGGCGCAGTTCGGCGGCCGTGGGGCCGGACTTCATCAGCGCGCGCAATTCCTCGTCGGCCGCCGTTTCCATGCGCGCGACGTCCGCCGCGGACAGGCCCGGCTTCGCGGTCAGGGTGATGGCGAACTGGCCGGCGATCTCGTTCGAGTCGTTGCCGGTGCCGACGGACGTCGCCAGCTGATCCTTGACGACGAGGCGCTGGTACAGGCGCGACGTCTTGCCGCCGCCCAGCACCTGCGCGGCCAGGTCGAGCTGCGCTTCTTCCGGCGTGTCGGCGCCGGGCACGTTCCACAGGCGATAGATGCGCGCCTGCGGCACGCGGTCCTGCACCTGGCTGCGATGGGTGCCCGTGCGCTTAGCGACCCACGCCTGCTGGTGCGCCTGCGGCGGGCCGGGCGGGATGTCGCCATAGTATTTCTCGACCTTCGCGCGCGCCTCTCGCGGCGTGATGTCGCCGGCCAGCACGAGCACGACGTTGTTCGGGCCGTAGTGGTCCTTGAACCAGTCGGTGACATCCTTCATCGACGCGGCGTCGAGGTCGGCCATGGACCCGATCACGGTCCAGGAATACGGGTGGTTCGCCGGCCACGTGTTCTCCGTGACGATCTGCTCGACCATGCCGTACGGCTGGTTCTCGCGCTGGCGCTTCTCGTTCTGGACGACGCCCCGCTGCAGGTCGAGCTTCTTGCGGTCGAGCACGCCCAGCAGGTGGCCCATGCGGTCGCTCTCGGCGAACAGCGCGTAGTCGAGCATGGACGTCGGCACCGTCTCGAAATAATTCGTACGGTCCTTGTTCGTCGTGCCGTTCAGGTCGGTCGCGCCGATGCCTTCCAGCGCCGAGAGAAACGTCTTGTCGAAATGGGCGCTGCCGGAAAACATCAGGTGCTCGAACAGGTGCGCGAAGCCCGTCTTGCCCGGTTTTTCGTTCTTGGAGCCGACGTGATACCACGTGTTGACGGCCACGACGGGCGCCTTGTGGTCTTCGTGCACGAGCACCGTCAAGCCGTTCTTCAACACGAATTTCGTGTACGGGATGTCGGGGATCGGGATGTCGATGCCGGCGTCGCGCGCGGGCGCGGCCGTGGATGCGGCGCCGGCGAGCGCCAGCATCGATGCGAACAGGAAACGGTAAACAAAATGCATGCGGCTCTCCCGGCAAGGTGTGCGCAACGAATACGGCCGCGCTCATTCTAAGCCTTCACGGTCCGTGCACGAATCATGCATGGGGCGTATCATTGAGACTGGCAATCAGCAAGGACAAGCTCATGAATCAGCGACGCTCCTTCCTCAAAAGCTCGGCCGTCCTCGCATCGGTACTCGGTGCGCCCGCCATCCGGACCAGCGCCAAGTCCCTGCCGGACGCCCCCGTCCCGCCCGCGGCCCCCAACGAGCGCATCGTGCGCCTGTACAACACGCACACGGGCGAAAGCCTGCGCACGATTTTCTGGGCCGAGGGCGAGTTCATCCCCGACGCCTTGCAGGACATCAATAAACTACTGCGCGACTACCGCAACGACAAGATCGCGCCCATCGATCCCAAGCTGCTCGTCTTGCTGGATCGCATCAGCGCGCAATACGGCAACCATCCGACCATGCACGTGATCTCGGGCTATCGCTCACCGGAAACGAACGCGATGCTGCACGAAACGACGACGGGCGTCGCCAAGCACAGCCTGCACATGGAGGGCAAGGCCATCGACGTGCGCATCCCGGGGCAAGACCTGGCCAAGCTGCACAAGATGGCGATGGCGCAGAAGGCGGGCGGGGTCGGTTATTACCCCGAGTCGCAATTCGTGCACATGGACGTCGGCCGCGTGCGTTACTGGTAATCATGCGCCGGCCGGTCCCGCATGTCGTGTTGCCGGCATTGCTGGGGGCCGGCCTGGCGTGGCCGGCACACGCGCAGACGGCGCCGGCGGCGCCGGCCCCCGGCGTCCAGACCGTCACCGTCACGTACACGCGCGACCCGGTCGACAAGTCCTACCGCAAGATGATCCGCGGCATGGAACGCTTCCGGCGCGAACACGGGCTGGCGCCGCAAGCGACGCTGCGGTTCCGCCTGCTGCCCCGCTCCCCGACCGTGGACATGCGCGGCATCACGTTGCGCGTCATCGGCGACCACATCGCCGTGCCCGTCCCCGTCGCGCCGGACAACAGTTTTATCCTGCCACGCAACGAGCAGGCGCTGCAGGAAGACGCGGCCGTCGTCGCCAACCGCAAGACGACGAGCATGACGTGGCGCGCGCAAGTCGTCACGCCCGGCCTGCCGCCGGGGACGCGCCGGCTGGGCGACCTGCGCCTGGAGTGTCTCGTCGGCATGGAAGCCGGACTCGTGTCGAACAGCTCGCCGCTGTTCGGGTGGATCTCGAACGTGCTCACCAGCCCCGAGCAAGTGTGTAATAGTCCCGACGGTAATTTCCTCTTCTTTAGCGAGCGCCCCCTGTTTTCCGTGGCCCTGCGCGCGGGCGACCGCAGCGAGATCCTGCCGTTCCGCTTCCTGTACGCGGGCGGCGAGCAGACGCCCGACATGCTGCCGTTCTGCGATTGCCAGGTGCTGCTCGACCGCACGTATTACGCGCCGATCTGGGACCGCAGCTGGCCGGACGACACCCTCGTCACCTTCGACTACATGGACGACGCGCCGCCGCCGGTGGAGCAGACGCCATGAACCGCGCCGTCCTGGTGCTGGCGCTTGCCTTGCTGTCCGGCTGCGCCACGCGCGCGCCCGCGCCCGGCACGCGCGTGGCCGAGGCCCGGTTCGACCAGGTCGTCGTCCCCGGCCGCACGACGCGCGCCGAGCTGCTGGCCGCGTTCGGGCCGACCAGGACGGTCCGCTTCGACTCCGGCATGGAAGTATGGCTATACACGACACAAAGCGCCGCACCGGCCGCCGGCGGCCGCGACACGGAGCTGGTGCTGCTAATCGGCCCCGACGGCGTCGTGAAAAAGATGCGCAAGCGGCCGCCCTATCCGACCGACCCGGCGCCCTGATCCACCCTATTGACAGTCCGGCATCGCTATATAATGCGCTGTCCAATCATTGCGTCGTGCCGCCACCTTGAAGATCCAACTTCCACGCTCGTCGACCGTCCCGCTATATACCCAGATCAAGGAAGCGATCCGCGCCAAGATCATCGATGGCACCTACGTGGGGCATCAGCAGTTGCCGTCGGAGAACGACATGATCGCCGCGTTCGGCGTCAGCCGCATCACGGTGCGGCAGGCGATCAACGATCTGCAGAAGGAAGGATTGCTGTTCAAGGTGCACGGCAAGGGCACGTTCGTCGCCCTGCCCAATGTCTCCCAGGAGTTGACGCACCTGCAAGGTTTCGGCGAAGCAATGCACCGTCTCGGCCACGAAACCTTTTCGGACGTGTTCGGCCTGAAGACCGTCAAGGCGCCGGCCGCCGTCTGCGCCAAGCTGCAGCTCGTCGACGGCAGCCCCGTGACGGAGATCCGGCGCGTGCGCTATTTGAACAGGGAGCCGGTCTCGATCGACTATTCCTGGGTGCGGCATGACGTGGGCGCGCGCCTCACCGAAAAGAACCTGCGCGAGAAAGACCTGTTTTCCCTGCTCGAGAACGAATTGCGCCAGCCGCTGCATTCCGCCGACGTGGAGATCGACGCGACGTCGGCCACGAACGACGTCGCCGCCCGCCTGAAGGTCGCCCCGGGCTCGCCGATCCTGCGCATCGAGCGCCTGACCTACGCGCAGGGCGAAAAGCCGCTCGTGTTCGAATACCTGCATTACCGGGCCGAGACCTTCAAGTACAAGATGAAGGTCATGCGCTGACAACGCCCATCCCCCGCCCCGTTTTGGCCGTGCCCTCCCCACAACGGCCACCCGCCCCGCACTGTTCCTGACCATTCTTCCCTTCCGACCCCGCAAATAACGGGGAATTCGACTGGCACGCAATTTGCACAACTCGTTATTACGAGTTATGACGAGGTGTGCATGGGGCCGCACGTCGAACACTGAAAGGGTGACATGAAAACCATTGAACTGGAATACGACCTGGTGATCGTTGGCGGCGGCACCGGCGGACCGATGGCCGCGGTCAAGGCCAAGGAAAAGAATCCGAAGCTGCGCGTGCTCGTGCTGGAAAAGGCGAACGTCAAGCGCAGCGGCGCCATCTCCATGGGCATGGACGGCTTGAACAACGCCGTCATCCCGGGCCACGCGACACCGGAGCAGTACACGAAGGAGATCACGGTCGCCAACGACGGCATCGTCGACCAGAAAGGCGTGTACGCCTACGCGAGCAACAGCTACGCGATGATCGAGGAACTCGACCGCTGGGGCGTCAAGTTCGAGAAGGACGAAACGGGCGACTACGCGGTGCGCAAGGTGCACCACCTCGGCAGCTACGTCCTGCCGATGCCGGAAGGGCACCACATGAAGAAGGTGCTGTACCGGCAGCTCAAGCGCCAGCGCGTCGACATCACCAACCGCGTCGTCGCCACGCGCCTGATCACGGGGCTGCACGGCGAGATCGCCGGCGTCATGGGCTTCGATTGCCGCACGGCCGACTTCTATGTGATCAAGGCGAAGGCGGTCGTGCTGTGCACGGGCGCGGCGGGGCGTCTCGGCCTGCCGGCGTCCGGCTACATGTTCGGCACCTACGAGAATCCGACCAACAGCGGCGAGGGCCACGTCATGGCCTATCACGCCGGCGCGGAACTGACGAACCTCGAATGCTTCCAGGTCAACCCGCTGATCAAGGACTACAACGGACCCGCGTGCGCCTACGTCACCGGCCCGTTCGGCGGCTTCACCGCGAACGCCACCGGCGCGCGCTTCATCGAATGCGACTACTGGAGCGGCCAGATGATGCTGGAGTTCTACAACGAACTCGAAGGCGGCCGCGGTCCGGTGTTCCTGAAGCTCGACCACCTGGCCGAAGAAACGATCGCGGAGATCGAGCACATCCTGCACACCAACGAACGCCCCAGCCGCGGCCGCTTCCACGAACGGCGCGGCAACGACTACCGCCAGAAGGCGATCGAGATGCACATCTCGGAGATCGGTTTCTGCAGCGGCCACAGCGCGTCCGGCATCTGGACCAACGAAAAAGGCGAGTGCTCCCTGCCCGGCCTGTACGCGGCGGGCGACTGCGCCAGCATCCCGCACAACTACATGCTCGGCGCCTTCGTGTACGGCAAATTCTGCGGCGAGAACGCGGCGGACTACATGTCCGGCAAGGCGGCGCCCGTCATCGACACCGACATGGTGGAGGCCGAGCGCCGGCGCATCATGGCGCCGCTCGCGCGCAGCGAGGGCTTGAGCCCGTTCCAGGTCGAGTACAAGACGCGCCGCATCGTGAACGACTACCTGCAGCCGCCCAAGGTCACCCGCAAGATGGAGATCGCGCTCGAGCGCTTCGGCGAGATCAAGGACGACCTGAACGACATGGGCGCCGTCAATCCGCACGAATTGATGCGCGCGATGGAGGCGCACACGATCCGCGACTGCGCCGAACTCGCGGCGCGCGCCTCGCTGTTCCGCAAGGAGAGCCGCTGGGGCCTGTACCACCTGTGCGTCGACCATCCCGAGAAGGACGACGACAACTGGTTCTGCCACACCAACGTCGGCAAGGGCGCGGACGGCAAGATGACCTTCCGCAAGCGCGAGATCGAACCCTACATCGTCGAACTGAATGCCGAAGAAAAAGCCGCGTACCAGCGCCTGCGCGTGGCCGGCAGCAAGACCACCCTCGCCGTCTAACCGGCCAACCGGATACGAAAGGAACCATCATGACCATCGCAACCACCCGCACCCAGGCGCCCGTCGTCGTCGACCAGTCGAAATGCATCGCCGAGAAAGGCTGCACCGTGTGCGTCGACGTCTGCCCGCTGGACGTGCTGGCGATCGACCTCGTCAGCAACAAGGCATTCATGAAGTTCGACGAATGCTGGTACTGCATGCCGTGCGAACAGGACTGCCCGACGGGCGCCGTGCACGTCGACATCCCCTACCTCGTGCGCTGAAGGGGACGACGATGATCGCAACCCCCATCAACGAACGGCTGCGCAGCAGCGACCCGGGCGTGCGCCGCATCGCGGTGCTCGACCTGCCCTACTCCGACGAGGAGGACGACATCGTGCCGCTGCTCGTCACCGCGCTGGCCGACCCCGACGCGAGCGTGCGGCTGGAGGCGGCCCGCGCGATCGAGGGCTACGAGGAACCGGAAGCGCTGCGGGCGCTGGTGCCGCTGCTGAAAGACGCCGACCCGGAAGTGCGGCGCGCGGCCGCGACCACGCTGGCCGAGCTGAAGGAGCCGGCGTCCGCGCCGCACCTGCTGCCATACCTGAGCGACGACGAAGCGTCGGTGCGGGCCGCCGCGCTGCACGCGATCCGTGCGCTGCGCGTGGACGCGGCGTTCGAGCCGGCCATGGACGCCCTGCGCGACGCCGACGCCGCCGTGCGGCGCGAAGCGGTGAGCGTGCTCGGCTACCTCAAGAAGCCGGAGGCGATCGGCGCGTTGACCAACGCGGCGGCCCACGATCCGGACCAGGAAGTGCGCCGCATCGCCATCGGCGCGCTCGGCTACGCGTCGGAAGTGAGCATCCAGCCGACGCTCAGCCGCGTCCTCGCCGATCCGGCCTGGCAGGTGCGCGAGGAAGCGGCGACGACGATGGGCAAGCTCGGGCTGGCGCTCGGCGTGCCGGACCTGGTGCGCGTCATGGACGACGAGTTCTGGCAGGTGCGCGTGAAGGCGGCGCGCAGCCTCGGCAAGCTGAAGGCGAAGCCCGCGGTGCCGGCGCTGTGCGCGGCGCTGCAGCACCCGATGAGCAATCTGCGCAAGGAAGCCGTGATCGCGCTGGGCGAAATCGGCGACACGCGCGCCATCGCGCACCTGGAACTGGCGCTGAAGGATGTCGACTCGGACGTGCGCAAGCTGTCCAAGCTGGCGCTCACCACCATCCAACTGAACGGAGGCGCGTCATGACGCACGTCGTCGGCGAATCGTGCATCGGCTGCAAGTACACCGACTGCGTGTCGGTCTGCCCGGTCGAATGCTTCCATGAAGGCCCGAACTTCCTCGTGATCGATCCGGAGGTCTGCATCGACTGCGGCGTGTGCGTGGCCGAATGCCCCGTCGAGGCGATCTACGACGAAAAGGACCTGCCGGACGCCCAGAAGGAATACGTCGCGCTGAACGCGCGGCTCGCGGCCAGCTGGCCGCTCATCACGCAATCGACGGACCCGCTGCCGGCCGCCGACGAATGGGCCGACAGGCAGGGCAAGCGCGACCAGCTGGTGGAGGTGGCCTAGCAACGTGGGCAACGCGCCGTTTTTCATCCATTGACTCATCCTGGAAGGATTCAACATGACACTTCGGTTCCTCACCCGTATCGCCGCGCTCTGCGCCACGTTGCTGTGCACCTCGCCGGTCCTGGCGAAAGACGTCGTCACGATCGGCATCGGCACGCAGAGCACCACGACCAATACCGTCACCGGCGGCATCGTCATCAAGGAGCTGGGCCTGCTCGAGAAGTACCTGCCGAAGACGGGCAAGTACGCGAACATCGACTTCCAGTTCGACTGGCAGAACTTCACCTCCGGCCCGCCCGTGACCAACGGCATGATGGCCAACAAGATCCAGATCGGCATGATGGGCGATTACCCGCTGCTGATCAACGGCGCCAACGGCCAGCAAAGCCGGGGCAACGAAACGGAGCTGATCGCCATCATCGCGTACAACGCGGCCGGCGCCGGCAACGGCGTGGTCGTCAACAAGGACAGCCCCTACTACCAGCTGGCGGACCTGAAGGGCAAGACCGTGTCCGTGCCGTTCGGCTCGGCCGCGCACGGCATGCTGCTGCAGGCGATGCAGGCGCGCGGCTGGCCGGCCGATTTCTGGAACCTGGTCAGCCAGACGCCGGAAATCGGCACCAGCAACCTGCGCGAAATGAAGATCGACGCGCACGCCGATTTCGTCCCGTTCGCCGAGCAGCTGCCCTACCGCGGCTTCGCCCGCAAGATCTTCGACGGCGCGGAAACCGGCGTGCCAACCTTCCACGGCGTCGTCGTGCGCAAGGACTTCGCCGACAAGTATCCGGAAGTCGTCGTCGCCTACCTGCGCGCCCTGCTGGACGCCAACGACTGGGTGCGCAAGAACCCGAAGCTCGCGGCCGAGAAGATCGCGCAGTGGACGAAGATCGAGAAGGAAGTCGTCTACATCTTCCTCGGCCCCGACGGCATCCACACGCTGGACCCGACGATCAAGCCGCTGCTCGTGAACGCCGTCAAGACCGACTACGGCGTGCTGCAGAAACTGGGCAAGGTGAAGGCGTTCAACGTGGACAGCTGGGTCGACGAACGCTATCTGCGCGAAGCCTTCCAGCAGCGCGGCCTCGACTACGACGCGCAGAAGCGGTCCCTCGCCAACTACGACATCCAGGGCAAGGACCCGGTATGCGGCAAGACGATCGCCCATCCGAAGGACGCCGGCGAAATCTGGATCGACGGCGGCGACATCGTGCCGCTGAGCTCGCCGGTCTGCACCTTCATGGGGATCAGGAAGTATCAGCAGGCTGGCAAGAAAATTGCTGTGGTCTATTTGTTCGACCACGCGCTCGGCATCAAGGTATTTGCCGACAAGGCGTTCTACGCGGTCAGCGGCAGCGGCGCCGGGATGGAGGTCGTGCCGTTCCTGCTGAAGAAGGACGCACAGGCCAGCGCGGCCAAATCCGGAGGCACCGTCGCAACCTACGAGCAAGTGCTCGCCAAGATGGAGAAATGATCATGGCTCTGATGGACCGTCACTCAATCACGCCGCCGCCACCCGCGGCCGCGCCGCCCCACCCCACCGTGCCGATCCGGCAGCCCAGGCTCGAAGCCATCGAGGGCGGCGCGGGCAAGCGCGCGCCGCACGTACCGTTCTCGCTCAAGCGCTGGCTCGAATCCAAGGTCGGCGGCGTGGTGCTCGGCACCCTGTCGATCGCGGCCGTCCTGCTGGCGTGGCACCTGGCGACGTACTACAAGCTCGACTTCTATGTGCGCTTCGGGAACATCCCGACGCCGCTGGACGTCTGGCACAGCATCCTCGAGGTCAGCCACTCGACCAAGTTCATGGTGAACATCGGCATCAGCCTGCGCCGCGTGCTGATCGGCTTCGCCGGCGCGGCGCTCGGCGGCACGCTCCTCGGCATCCTCGTCGGCCGCTACCGGATCGTCCGCTCGCTGGCGATGCCGGCGATGGAATTGTTCCGCCCGATCCCGGCGATCGCCTGGGTGCCGATGGCCATCATGCTGTGGCCCAGCAACGAGGTCAGCATCGCGTTCATCACGTTCCTGGGCGCCTTCTTCCCCGTCCTGATCAACACGATCCACGGCGTGGAGAGCGTCGACGGGGTGCTGCTGCGCGCCGCGCACAGTCTCGGTGCAAAGGAAAAGGACGTGATCCTGTACGTCGTGATCCCCGGCGCGCTGCCGCACATCTTCACCGGGCTCGCGGTCGGCATGGGGGTCGCGTGGGTCTCGCTGATTGCGGCGGAAATGATTTCCGGTCAATTCGGCATCGGCTACTTCACGTGGGAAGCGTATTCGCTGATCTCGTATTCCGACATCGCCCTGGGCATGATCACGATCGGCGTGCTCGGCCTGTTGTGCAGCAAGGCGATCGACGTGTGCTCGCGGCTCGCCATGCCGTGGGCCGGCGCGGCGGCGGGAGCGGTCAAATGAACGCGCCCGCCAACGAAACCCACACCGGCCACATCGAGGTGCGCGACCTCGACATCAGCTTCCGGGCGCGCGGCACGACCGTGCAGGCCGTCAAGTCCGTCTCGCTGGACGTGCGGCCGGGCGAATTCGTGTCGTTGATCGGCCCGTCCGGTTGCGGCAAATCGACGCTGATGAACGCGGTCGCCGGTTTCACCCGGGCCGACGGCGGCGTGCTGACCTTGGACGGCCGGCCCATCGCCGGCCCGGGTTCGGACCGCGGCGTCGTGTTCCAGCAATATTCGCTGTTCCCGTGGATGACGGTCCGAAAAAACGTCGAGTTCGGGCTTAAGATGAAGGACGTGCCCCTGTCCCAGCGCGAGACGCAGGCGCGCACCCTGCTCGGCCTCGCCGGCCTGCTCGCCTTCGAGAACCACTACCCGGCGCAGTTGTCGGGCGGGATGAAGCAGCGCGTCGGCATCGTGCGCGCGCTGGCGACGAGCCCGCAAGTGCTGCTGATGGACGAACCGTTCGGCGCGCTCGACTCGCAGACCCGCTCCGTCATGCAGGAGATCCTGACGAATATGTGGCAAAAGCTGCGGCTGTCCGTGCTGTTCATCACGCACGACATCGACGAGGCGATCTTCCTGTCCGACCGCATCTACGTGATGACGGCGCGGCCGGGACGGATCAAGGCCGACATCAGGGTGCCGCTGCCGCGCCCGCGTACGCCGGACATGATGGACACGCCGGAGTTCGCAAGCCTGGTCCGCTCGATCAAGAAGCTGATTCGCGAAGAGAGCCTGACCGCGATGGGCGGGGAATTGCGCGACGGCGGTTACGGCGGGCTCAGCACCGAAATCGGACCGGAGGGGGTGGCCCATGTCCTGTGAAGACGCCATCGCGGCGCCGCCGCCGTCGGCCTGGCCCGACACGATCCACCTGGACGGCCAGGCGGGCACGCTGGAACTCGTGTGGGACGGCCGGCATGCGGTGTTGTCGCACCGGGCCCTGCGCCGCTCCTGCCGCTGCAGCGTGTGCGAAAACACGCGCCGGGCGCTGGACGTCGTCCTGCCCGTCGCCGACGACGTGCGCCTGCTGAAAATCGAACCCCTGGGCCCGGCGGCCATGCACCTGGTGTTTTCGGACGGCCACGAGCGCGGCATCTATCCCTGGACCTACCTGAAACAGATGGCATTCGGCCCGGCGACGGGAGGATTGCCCGAATCATTGACGAAAGGATGGCGTGATGAGTAATTTCTACGAGGCGGAAGTATTGTCCGTGCGTCACTGGACGGACCGCCTGTTTTCCTTTACCACGACGCGCGAGCCGAGCTTCCGCTACCAGAGCGGACAGTTCGCGATGATCGGGCTGGAAGTGGACGGCCGGCCGCTGATGCGCGCCTACAGCATGGTCAGCCCGCATTACGAAGAGCAGCTCGAATTCCTCAGCATCAAGGTGCCGGACGGCCCGCTGACGTCGCGCCTGCAGGATATCAAGGTCGGCGACGCGATCCTCGTCGGCCGCAAGGCGTCCGGCACGCTGCTGAGCCAGAACCTGTTGCCGGGCAAGCACCTGTACCTGCTCGGCACGGGCACGGGCCTGGCGCCGTTCATGAGCATCGTGCAGGATCCGGACATCTACGAGCAGTTCGACAAGGTGATCCTCGTGCACGGCTGCCGCCACGTCAACGAACTCGCGTACCAGGAGCGCATCGCGGCCGAGCTGCCGAACCACGAGTTCCTGGGCGAACTGGTGGCCGGCAGCCTGATCTACTACCCGACCGTCACGCGCGAACCGTTCGAAAACCAGGGCCGCATTCCCGACCTGCTGGCCAGCGCGGATTTCTACGACAAGCTCGGCCTGCCGCCGCTCGACATCGAACACGACCGCTTCATGCTGTGCGGCAGCCCCGCCATGCTGAAGGACACCGTGGCCGTGCTCGACAGCCACGGCCTGAAGGAAGGCAATATGAGCCATCCCGGCCACTACGTCATCGAGCGCGCGTTCGTCGACAAGTGATGCACAAGGAGAAACGATGAAAATACTGGTCCCCGTGAAGCGGGTGGTCGATCCCAACGTCAAGGTCCGCGTGAAGCCGGACAACACGGGCGTCGACCTGGCCAACGTCAAGATGGCCATCAATCCCTTCGACGACATCGCCGTGGAAGAAGCCGTGCGGCTCAAGGAAGCGGGTCACGCGACGGAAGTGATCGCCGTGTCCTGCGGCCCGGACGCCTGCCAGGACGTGCTGCGCACGGCCATGGGCATCGGCGCCGACCGCGCCATCCTGGTGCGGACGGACGCGGAACTGCAACCGCTCGCCGTCGCCAAATTGCTGGCCGCGGTGGTCCGGCGCGAAATCCCGCGGCTTGTCATCCTGGGCAAGCAGGCCATCGACGACGACTGCAACCAGACCGGCCAGATGCTGGCCGCCATGCTGGCCTGGCCGCAGGCGACGTTCGCGTCGGCCGTGCGGATCGAAGGCGACAGCGTGACCGTCACGCGCGACGTCGACGGCGGCACCGACACCGTGCAACTGGCGCTGCCGGCCGTCGTGACGGCGGACCTGCGCCTGAACGAGCCGCGCTTCGTCAGCCTTCCCAACCTGATGAAGGCGAAAAAGAAGCGGCTGGACACGATTCCGGCCGAAACCCTGGGCGTCGACGTCGCCCCGCGCTGGACCACGCTGGCCGTCAGCCCGCCCCCGCAGCGCAAGAGCGGCGTACTGGTGCCGGATGCGGCCGAGCTGGTCCGCCGCCTGCGCCACGACGCGCACGTCATCTAACCATTATTCGAGGAACCATCATGACAGTTCTCGTCATCGCGGAACACGACAACCATGTTCTCCATGCCGCCACGCGCCACGCCATCGGCGCGGCCCGCCTGTGCGGCGGCGAGGTGCACCTCCTCGTCGCGGGGCACGATTGCACCGCCGCGGCGCACGACGCCGCCCGCGTCGCCGGCGTGGCCCAGGTGTGGGTCGCCTCCGCCCCGCACCTGGCGCACGGGCTCGCGGAAAACGTGGCCGCCCAGGCGCTGCAAGTGCTGGCGCAGCAGGCGTACACCCACGTGCTGGCGGCGGCCAGCACCTTCGGCAAGAGCGTCATGCCGCGCATCGCGGCCGGGCTCGACGCCGGGCAGATCTCGGAAGTGACGCGGGTGCTCGCGCCCGACATCTTCGAGCGTCCGATCTACGCGGGCAACGCGATCGCGACCGTGCGGGCGCTGGACGCCGTCAAGGTGCTCACCGTGCGCGCCACCAGCTTCGACGCGGCGCCGTCTGGCGACGCCGCGGCAGCCATGCAGGAAATGCCGGCGGTGGACGATGCCGGCACGGCACGCGTCGTCGCGACCGAGCGCACGGCGTCCGGACGGGCGGAACTGGCTTCGGCGCGCGTCGTCGTGGCGGGAGGGCGCGGCCTCGGCTCGGGCGCCAATTTCAAGCTGCTGGAACCGCTGGCGGACGCGCTGGGCGGGGCCATCGGCGCGTCGCGCGCGGCCGTCGACGCCGGCTTCGCGGCCAACGACCTGCAGGTCGGCCAGACCGGCAAGATCGTCGCGCCCGCGCTGTACATCGCGATCGGCATTTCCGGCGCCATCCAGCACCTGGCCGGCATCGGCGACGCGAAGGTCATCGTCGCCGTCAACAAGGATCCGGAAGCGCCGATCTTCGGCGTGACGGACTACGGCATCGTCGGCGACCTGTTCGACGTCGTGCCCGCCCTGCTGGCCGCATTGCGGGAAGAGGAAGGAAAACGCCTCGCCGCGTAATCATTTTTTCTCCGTAACTTGTCATAACCAGTTATAATGAGTTTCCCGAACCGTTACGATGAGACCCTGCCGATGCACACCGGACTTGCACTCACATCCATTGCCATCGGCATCCTCGTCGGCGCGGCCGGCGTCGGCGGCTTCTTCATGCCGCCCGCGCTGGTGCTGCTGATGGACATGGACATCCACCAGGGCATGGCGTTGTCGCTGTTCACCTTCATCTTTACCGGCATCGCCGGCGCTCTCTACTTCCACCGCAAGGGCAGCCTGGACTGGACGCTGGTGCGGCCGGTCTGCCTCGGCGCGGCGGCGACGGGCTATGCCGGCGCATGGCTCGGCCATCGTCTCGACACCGCGGCGCTGTCGATGGTGCTGGCCGCGGTGATCCTCGTCGTCGGCACGTACACGTCGGGCGTCGGCGGCGAACGGGCCGTGGCCGCCATGCCGCGGGGCGCGCGCCAACGCTGGCTGATCCTGGCGGCGATCGGCGCCGTCACCGGGTTCTTTTCCGGACTCACGGGCATCGGCGGCCCGGTGCTGTCCGTGCCGCTGATGGTCCTGTGCGGCTATTCCGTGCTGACCGCGGTCGGCGTCGGACAGGTGCTGCAAACGGTGGGCGCCTTGTCCGGCTCGCTCGCCAACCTGCATTACACCGGCATCGACTACCGGCTTGCCGCCTTCGTCGTCGTGTTCGAAATCGCGGGCGTGCTGGCGGGCGCCATCGTCATCCACCGCGTCGACGGCGCCCTGGTCAAGCGCCTCGTGGGCGGACTGTGCATGGTGGCCGGTTGCGGGTTCATCCTGCGCAGCCTGTAGGCGGCCGTTCCATGGCAGAATCGGGTTTTCGACTCCACCCGACACCATGTCCGTCCCGCCCTCCCCCGAAGCCGTCGTCCAGCGCCAGCTCGACGCCTACAACGCCCGCGACCTCGACGCCCTGCTCGCGACCTATGCGCTCGATGCGCGCCAGTATGCATTGCCGGCGACATTGCTGGCCACGGGCCACGCGGAGATGCGCCCGCGCTTCGCCGCGCGCTTCCAGGAGCCGGACCTGCACGCGCACCTGCTGCAGCGCGCCGTGATGGGCAACATCGTCATCGACCACGAGACGGTCACCCGCAATTTTCCCGAAGGCCGGGGCCAGGTCGACCTCGTCGCGATCTATGAAGTGGTCGACGGCCTGATCCGATCGCAGACGGTACAGGTGAGCAACCAGCGCCTCGACACGCAAGCGGACTGAATTTCCTCAACCGGACACCCTACCCGCACCGGGTAGAATGCAGACATGGCACGACTGATACTTACCTTCCCCGAAGACCAGTACTACTACACGACCCTGCTGACGGTGCGCGTCACCGACATCAATGCGGCGAACCACCTGGGCAACGACTCGATGATCTCGATGATCTCCGAGGCCCGGGCCCGCTTCCTGTTCGAATACGGCGTCCCCGAAACGGAGCGCGACGGCACGGGCATCATCGTCACGGACCTCGCGACGACGTACCGCGCCGAGGCGCACGCGCGCGACCAGCTGCTGTTCGAAGTGGGCGTCATGGACTTCAACAAGTACGGCGGCGACATCATCTTCCGGGTCACGCGTCCCAAGGACAAGACCCTCGTCGCGATGGCCAAGCAGGGCTTCGTCTTCTTCAACTACAAGACGAGCCAGGTCGTCGCCATGCCGGACGATTTCCGCACCAAGTTCGCGCGGGTGAACTGGGTCGACTGAGCGCCCGAAAAAAACTGGAACTTTCCGCGCGCGCCGCCGGAATATGGGTTAAACACAACGACCCATGACCACGACCCTTCACGACACCGACCTGCTGCGCCGGATGCGCGGCGGTGCGGCCGACGCTTTCACGGCCTTGTACCGGCGCCACCAGGGTCCGCTGTACCGCTTCGCGCTGCTGCGCTGCGGCTCGGCCGACGTCGCCGCCGACGTGGTGCAGGAAACGTTCATGGGCCTGTTGACGGAACGGTTCCGGTTCGATCCGCTGCGCGGACAGCTGCAGCACTTCCTGTTCGGCGTGGCGCGCAACCTGATCCTGAAACACGAAACGGCGCACCAGCGTCACGTCGTGTTGTCCGGCCCGGACGACGATGACGGCGACGCCGGGCCGGCGGACGACGCGGCCTGTCCGCTGGGACGCCTGCTGGACAACGAGGCCGCGGAGGAAGTGCGGCGCGCGCTGGCGCTGCTGGCGCCGCATTACCGCGACGCCGTCATCCTGTACGAGATGCACGAGCTGTCGTACGCCGAGATCGCCGACGTCTGCCAGGTCGACATCGGCACCGTGCGTTCGCGCCTGTCGCGCGGACGGGCCGCGCTGGCCAAGCGCCTGGCCGGCTGGCGCGCGGCGAGCGACGCGGCATGACAAGGAGAGCCACCATGGACACCCGAAAAACGGACCGCGATCCCCTGTTCGACGCCCTGCGCGCGGAGGTCGGACGGCTGCAGGCCCCGCGCGCCGTCGAGAAGGAATTGCTGCAGGCGTTCGCCCGGCTGCATGCGCCGCGGCGGCGCTGGTATCACGCCCTGGCCGGCCGCGGCTGGACGCTGGGGTGCGGCGCGGCGGGCCTCGCGGCCGGCGCGCTCGTGCTGGCGTTCGCGCTGCGCCCGCCCGCCCCGGACGGCGGCCCGCACGCCACGCGCGTCGCGCTCGACGACCAGGGCGTGTTCATCGCGCTGGACTCGGCCGAGCGCATCGCCGCGGAACCCGCGCCGCGCGTGGTCGCCGCCGACGTGCCGCGCACGAGCCTGGCCGCGCTGGGCGTGCCGCTGACGCCGGAAAACGCGGGCGAATCCGTGCGCGCCGAGATGCTCGTCGGGGCCGACGGGCAGCCGCTGGCCGTGCGCCTCTCCGCCATCCAATGATTTGACCGACAAGAGGATGCCATGACAACCAAGACACCGATGCTTGCCCTGCTGCTGTGCGCCGTCGCCGCGCCGGTCCTGGCCGACGACACGGCCACCCAGCCGGCCAAGGGCGAGCTCGTACTGCACCGGGACGGCAGCACGACGATGCGCGCCGATTCGATCACGGTCGCCCCCGACGGCACCCTCGCCGCCTGGATGCGTCCCGTCAAGAATGCCCCCTATAGCGCGCAAGTCGTCCGCGAACACGCGCAAACCCTGGCCGACGGCAACCAGATCGACGTCCGCCGCGGCCCGATGGCCTATTACCGCGACAGCGCGGGGCGCACGCGCCAGGAATTCGTGGACGGCAAGGGCGAGCTGCGCGCGGTGCGGATCGACGACCCGGCCGCCGGCGTGTCCTGGACGCTCAAGCCGCAGGAGCGCGTCGCCATCAAGCTCGACCGGCACCATCTCGTCCATGACATGCGCAAGGACGGCCCCCTGCCGTCGATCGAGCGCCACACGGCGCCGGACGGCCAGCAGGAAGTCATCGTCAAGCGCGTCGTGCGCGCGGACGCCGCCGCCCGCCGGCATGTCGAGCAGGACGTCCGCATCCAGCTGTCGAAAACGATGGCGGCGCACGGCATCGCGTCCCTCGCCAGCGCCTTCGACGACGCCAAGTGGTCATCGAAGGCCGTGACGAAGGACCTGGGCACGCGCGACTTCGGCGGGATCAAGGCCGAGGGCAGGATGCGCAGCTACGAGATCCCTGCCGGCGCGATCGGCAACCGCAATCCGATCGTCGTGTCGGACGAGACGTGGACGGCGCCCGACCTGCAGGTGACCGTCTACACGAAACACAGCGATCCGCGCAGCGGCGACGTCGTGTTCCGCCTCGAAAACGTCAAGCGGGAGGAACCGGCCGCCGCCCTGTTCACCGTACCGGCCGATTACACGGTGCGCGAAGCGGGGGCCCGCTGGCGCGACTGGACGTCCGGGGCCGTCAAATGAATACCGTCAGCGCCGGCGCTTCTTGATCGGCGCAATGGTTTTTTCGAACCAGTTGTCGATCATCTGCTTCTCGTAGCGCAGCGGCTCCGTATCGAAGTAGTGATTGAACGACTGCTGGTAATTCATGTCCTGCAGCTGCGCCTGGCCGCTCTTGACCACCGCGCCGTCCTGCACGACCGCGTAATTCAACTCCATGCGCGGCCAGTCCGCGCGTCCGCTCAGGATGCGCAGGTCGCGGCCCAGCCGGATGCTCGGGACGAGGTGGCCGGCCGGGTCGAAATCCGTGATCTCGATGCGCAGGTCCTGGCCCGGCGGCAGGTTCTGGCCCAGCTTCTTGAAGTGGTCGGTGATCTGGTCCAGCATCTCCTTGCGCTCCCACGTCGGGAACGGCAAGTCATGGAAATTCTCGGGGTGCACCCACGTGACGTCGACTGCGGCCGATACCCTGCCCGCGGCCAGCGCCAGCAGGCCCGCCAGGGCCATCGTCTTCATGAACGATTTCATGATCTTCTTCCTTTCTTTCTCCGAACGACTACCGTTAATACCTGATTCTTATACGCCGGTTTCCGTGCCGGGTCCGTTATTGAATCGTCTTAGTTTGTATCCAAATGTTAGTCCCCGCACAGGTATAACGAGCTCTTGCCCGGCACAATCCCAAACGGGACAACACGCAAGGGTGCATCATGCCGGAAGGCCCGTCATTGGTCATCTTGAAAGAGCAGACGGCCCGCTTCGTCGGCCAGGAGATCGTGCGCGCCGAGGGCAATACCTGGGCCATCGACACGGCGCGCCTCGTCGGCCAGCCGGTGGTCTCCCTGCGCACCTGGGGCAAGCATTTCCTGATCCAGGTGCCGACGATGGTCGTGCGCATCCACTTCCTCCTGTTCGGCACCTACCGCGTGGACGAGCGCCGCGACAAGCCGCCGCGCCTGTCGCTCGGTTTCGCGGACGGCGGCGAACTCAATTTCTATGCCTGCTCCGTGAAGGAAATCGACATCGACATCGACGCCTGCTACGACTGGGCCGCGGACGTCATGTCGGATGCATGGGACCCGGCTTTGGCGCGCAAGAAACTCCGCGCAGAGGCCAAGAAAAACGCGGACGCGCTCGTGTGCGACGCCCTGCTCGACCAGGACATCTTTGCCGGCGTCGGCAACATCATCAAGAACGAGGTGCTGTTCCGCATCCGCGTGGATCCGCGGTCGACCGTGGGGGCGCTGCCGCCGGCCAAGCTGCGCGCCCTCGTGCAGGAAGCGCGCCAGTACAGCTTCGACTTCCTCGAATGGAAGAAAGCCTTCGTCCTCAAGAAGCACTGGCTGGCCCACAATCAGAAAACGTGTCCCCGCTGCCATATCCCGTTCCACAAGGCGCACCTGGGCCGGACGAATCGGCGCAGCTTCTGGTGCGAGCGCTGCCAGAAGCGTTACGGTTGAACGGCATGACAAGACGGCATAAATGGCAGGGAAGCAATCCGTTGCGACATTGTGACTTATTGCACTGCGTCATTAATATTTCTTGTTGTTAATGATCACTGCTCATACTACAATCATTTCAGACTGGTGATGCTCCACCGCAATGCCGTTGTTCATCGACCTGAAACGTTCACGAAATTGGATCGTCAAATGTCCTTCCTGTCCTCAGCCGCGCCGAAGCTTGCTCCATGGAAAGTACTGCTCGTCGACGACGAACCGGACATCCATGACATCACCAAGCTGACGCTGTCGCGTTTCCGCCTGGACGGCCGCAGCCTCTCGTTCCTGCACGCGTACAGCGGCGCCGAGGCCAAGGACATCCTCGCGCGCGAACACGACATCGCGCTGGTGTTCCTCGACGTGGTCATGGAGCGCGAGGACAGCGGCCTGGAAGTGGCGCGCTGGATGCGCCAGGAGCTGGACAACCAGTTCACCCGCATCGTGCTGCGCACCGGCCAGCCCGGCCAGGCGCCCGAGGAACGCGTAATCGTCGACTACGACATCAACGACTACAAGGAAAAGACGGAGCTCGACCGCACCAAGCTGTTCACGACGACGTTCGCCGCCCTGCGCGCCTACCGCGACATCATGAAGGTCGAGGACGCCCGCCGCGTCCAGCAGAATTACCGCGAAGGCCTGGAGCGCGTGATCTCGGCCTCGTCGCACCTGTTCAAGCAGCGCAACCTGAAGGATTTCGCCAGCGGCCTGCTGCAGCAGGTCGTCGCCCTGCTGCGCCTGGAGCAGAGCATGCTGCTGCGCGTGGCCGGCGCCAGCGTGATCGCGGGCGAGAGCGAGTACGAGGTGCTGGCGCGCATCGGCGACGTCGGCGACGAAGACATCGGTCCGGAACTGATCGCCCAGCTGGACGAGGCGCGCCACAACCGCATCTCCAAGCTGCATGGCGACACGTATGTCGGCTATTTCCCCAACAACAGCGGCAAGGCGTCGCTGCTCGTGCTCAAGGGCGTGGAAGAGATTTCCGAGATCGATGTGCAATTGCTCGACGTGTTCTGCTCGGGCGTCGCCATCGCCTTCGACAACATCCTGCTGAACCAGGAAATCACCGACACCCAGGCCGAGCTGATCCTGCGCCTCGGCGACGTCGTCGAATCGCGCTCGAACGAGGCCGGCAACCACGTGCGCCGCATGGCCCAGGTGTGCCACCTGCTGGCGCTGGAATCCGGCATGCCGGACGACGAGACGGCCGTGCTGATGCATGCCGCGCCGATGCACGACGTGGGCAAGATCGCGACGCCGGATGCCGTGCTGCTGAAACCGGGCCGCCTCACGCCCGAGGAATGGGACATCATGAAGCTGCACCCGACCATCGGCCTGCAGATCCTGGACGGCTCGCAGCGCCCGATCCTGAAGGCGGCCGCCGTGATCGCCCACCAGCACCACGAGAAGTGGGACGGCAGCGGCTATCCGCAAGGCCTCAAGGGCGAGGACATCCACCCGTATGCGCGCATCGTGGCCGTGGCCGACGTGTTCGACGCCCTCACCCACGAGCGCGTCTACAAGAAGGCGTGGCCCATCGACCAGGTGCGCGACTACCTGCACGAAGTGGCGGGCCAGCACCTCGATCCGCATTACGTCGACATCCTCATCCGCAACATCGACAAGGCCGCCGAGATCAACGAGCGCTGGCCGGACTGACGCATTGGCATCTCCTTTCCCGCAGGCCGGGACAAGCTAAGCATTGTCGGGTAGTATGCAGAGCTCCGAGGCAACATCATCCCGACCGCCACCCGGCCCATGCGTATCCGAACCCGACTGCTGATCCTGATCCTCGTGATCCTGGTGCCCGCCTTTGTCGCGGCGATACTGGCCGTCTGGTATGTCTACCAGGAAGAACGGGTGGCCCAGGAAACGAGCGTCAAGGAAGCCGTGCGCGCCTTCTCCCTGGTGGTCGACAACGAACTGGAAACGAAGGAAGGCATCCTGCGCGCGCTGGCGAATTCCCCCGCGCTGGCCAGGGGCGACTTCGACAACTTTTATCGCCACGCCAGCTCGCTCGCGCCGGGCGACGAGACGGGCATCATCCTGATCGGCCTGGACGGCCGCCAACTGCTCAACACGCGGGCCCCGCTGGGCGCGCCGCTGCCGTTCCGGCGCGCGTCGAACATCGACCTGCTGATGAAGCGGACCGGCGCCGACCGCACGCTCGTGTCCGACCTGTTCGTGTCGGCCATCCTGCACCGCCACGACTTCGCCATCCAGGTGCCGGTGCGCGTGGACGGCGCCATCCGTTATTACCTGTCCATGGGCATCAATGCGGCCACCCTGCAGAACGTGCTGCGGGAACAGCGCTTCCCCGCCGAGTGGCAGGCCACCATCCTCGACCGCAACGGCAAGGTCGTCGCGCGCTCGCTCGACGCCGACCACTACCGCGGACATTCGGTCAGCAACCTGGCGCTATCCCTGTTCGCCGCGCACCGCGAGGGCGTGTTCACGAGCAGGAACCTGGCCGGCATCCCCGTGCAGGCCTTCTACAGCACCGTGCCGGCGTCGGACTGGAAAGTCCTCATCAGCATTCCCACGGCCGACCTGCGCCGCGTGCCGCTGCATGCGGCGATGTTCCTGGCCACCATCATGGCCGTGCTGCTCGTGCTGGCCTCGGTGGCCGCGCGCTGGTTCGCGCGCCGCGCCGCCGTCCCGATCGAATACCTGGGCCGCAGCGCGGAAGACCTGGGCGCCGGCCGCGAGGTGCACTACCAGCCCCAGGGCGTGATCGAGATCGACGCGGTGGCGCAGCGCATGGCCGAGGCCAGCCGCCAGATCCTGGCGGCCCAGGGCGAACTGGAGCAACGCGTGACCGCGGCCGTCGCCGCCAGCGAGCGCGCCCAGACCGCCCTCGTGCGCGGCCAGAAACTGGAAGCCCTCGGCCGCCTCACGGGCGGCATCGCCCACGAATTCAACAACCTCCTGCAGACGCTGACGACCGCGCTGCAGCTGGCCTCCCTGACGGCGAACCAGCCCAAGGTGCTGAGCCTGGTGGACACCTGCAAGCGCACCGTGAACCGCGCCACCGCGCTCACGACGCGCCTCGGCTCGTTCGGCCGCGTGCAGGACGCGCGCCTGCTCACGGTCGACCCGGGCGAGCAGGTGCGCGGCTCCGTGCAACTGCTGCGCGGCGTGCTGCTCCAGGGCACGCGCATGGAGGTGCAGTGCGCGGACGACGTGTGGCCCGTGACCATCGACCCGGTGCAGTTCGACCTGGCGCTGCTGAATCTCGCCATCAATGCGCGCGACGCCATGCCGGACGGCGGCCGCCTCCTCATCGAGGCGCGCAACTGCACCCTCGAGGCGACGATGGAACGCACGGGCGGCGACTACGTGCGCGTGAGCGTGGCCGACACCGGCACGGGCATGCCGCCCGAGGTGCAGGCGCGCGCGCTCGACCCGTTCTTCACGACGAAACCGCCGGGCCAGGGCTCCGGCCTCGGGCTGCCCCAGGCCTACGCCTTCGCCACCCAGTCGCGCGGGTGGCTGACCTTGTCGAGCACGGTCGGTGCGGGCACCGTCATCGACATCTATCTGCCGCGTTCGCGCCAACCGCTGTCGGCCGTGGCGGCACGCGCCGACGCCGAGGGCCCCGGCCGCGGCAGCGGACGCGTCCTGTTCGTCGAGGACGACCCGCTCGTGCGCGAAGCCGTCGTGCGCGGCCTGGAAGACTGCGGCTTCGACGTGATGGTGGCGGCGGACGGCGACAAGGCCCTCGCCATGCTCGACGCCGGCCTCGATGCCGACGTCGTGTTTTCCGACATCGTCATGCCCGGCAAGGTGAGCGGCATCGACCTGGCCGGCATCCTGCGCGAGCGCCGCCCCGGCCTGCCGGTGGTGCTCGCCACCGGCTACACCGAGCAGCGCGCCGTCATCCCGGGCGTGCAGGTGCTGGCCAAGCCCTACGAGATCGACCAGCTGGTCGAGCTGCTCTCCAACCTGTCCGGCAACCGCTGAAGCAAGCCCTTACAGCGTCAGCGTGACCAGTTCGCCCGCGACCGCGACCGTGCACAGGGTGGCATTGAGCTGCCCGCCCGACGGCGTGCTGCAGTCGGCGCTGACCCGCTTGCCCTGCCATGTGCCGCCGAATTTGCCGTCGCCGTGCAGCAGCGAAATCTGATCGTCGATGACCTTGTCGCCGTTGACGAAGATCCGGACATCCGAGCTGTCGACCAATTCGCCGTGGATGGCGACCTTGCCGTCCCGGCTCGTGTAGTGACTCCCGGTTACCGGCACGAATGCGGCGCAGCCGGACAGTGTGACGCCCAGAACAGCCCCGATCATGAATTTTGTTGACATCTTTGTGTATTTTCCGCTTATTTGCACGGTTATTCCCTAGAACAGAGAATAATACGCGTATTTATACGGAACGCACTATTCAAATATCGCAACACTCGTTATTTTTTTGTAATGTAAATTTCGGTCAGAATATGCATTTTTCATTTTCCACACGGAAACTTCTGGTTGCAGCCGTGGATGGGCGCCAGGCGTAGAATGAACCCATCATGGAGGACGTGAACATGCAAACCCTGCCTTTGCGGATCGGCGCCGGCCAAGACTTGCGCGCCGTGCTCGACGCCCTCGTCGCACAACACCACGTGGAAGCCGCCTTCGTGCTGCAAGGGATCGGCAGCCTGTCGGTCGCCAGGCTGCGCTTCGCCGGCCGATCGGAGTTCACGGAATTGCGCGGCGACCTGGAAATCCTCACGCTGGGCGGCTCGCTGTCGCCGGACGGGCCCCATCTGCACGTGTCCGTGGCGGACGACGGCGGGCGCGTCATCGGCGGGCACCTGGGGCCGGGGTGCATCGTGCGCACGACGGCCGAGATTCTTGTGGCCTTGCTGCCGCGGCACCGGTTCCGGCGCGAATTCGATCCGGCGACCGGATTTGATGAATTGTTCGTGAAGGCTTAGGGCGCCAGCTGAACGATGATTTTCTTGGCTTTGACTCAACAAGGTCTTCAAGAACTCTTGGCCGCCCCTGAGGGGGCCTTCGTGGGCCGTCTTCACTAGGCCGGCATTCATGACGTAGAGTTCACCTCGACATCGTTGCTGCCGATCCGGATCAATGGTCAGAACATAGCAAGCGCTCGGCCACCTGACCGGGCGGCTGCTGTTTGCGCGCGAGCCGTATGAGCTGGACGTGGAGCGAGTCATCCGGCACGCCAGGCAGTGCGGCTGCGCGCTGGAACTCGACTCGCAGCCGGCACCGCTGGACCTGAACGGCAGTTACTGCATGACGAGGAGCGCATTGAGCAAGTGATGCCGCGGGTTACAATGCCCCGCAAACCCTCCCCTGCAGAGCCGGGCCGCCTGGCCCGTCGCCGGGCCCTTGACAAAACGCGAAGGATCGCCAGATGCAGCAAGCAGAGAAAGCCCTGAATCCGGCGGCCGAAACACGTCAACGGCAGCCGGCCGCCGGACGCACGGACGCGCACGCGACCTTCGCTGACAAACGACCTGAAGCCAGCGCGCAGGACGAGCTGTTGCAATTGATCGCGCAAAGCCCACGCGTGGATGCGTTGGGGGCAATGAACGAGAGCATTCAGGACAGCCCGCGCATGGTGGCGCAGCGGCGCCAATTGAGCGGCATCTTCGGCGGGGGGGCGCAACAGGCGCCGCTGCAGGGCCGGCTTGGGACGCTGCAGCGCAAGGAACCCGACGAAGAAGAGTTGCGGATGAAGGCCGCGCCGGCGGCGCCCAATCGTATCGGCCTGCCGGATGGCCTGAAGAGTGGGATCGAATCGCTTTCGGGCATGCCGATGGACCATGTCCGGGTCCACTACAACTCGTCGCAGCCTGCGCAACTGAACGCGCTGGCGTACGCGCAGGGCAGCGACATCCATCTCGGCCCCGGCCAGGAACAGCATCTGCCGCACGAAGCCTGGCACGTCGTCCAGCAGGCGCAGGGACGGGTGCGGCCGACGACGCAGATGAAAGATGCGGTTCCGGTTAATGACGATCAGGGGCTTGAGCGTGAAGCGGACGTGATGGGGGCGAAGGCTGCGAGCGTGCAGCTGGAGGCGGACACGAAACCGCGCCCCACGCCGAGCCGCCCGGGCTTGCGGCAAGGAGGCAGTGGATCATCCATCCAGCGCAAGGACGCCAAAACCAAGGCCAAGGATCGCAAGATCGACCTGGGCGAGAAGGCCATCCTCGGCAGCAAGGACAAGGCGCTGGTCGCGCCGCGCGGCGCGTCGCTGGCGGACGACCCCGAGTTCGAGAAGCGGGCGGTGGAGTTCGAGAAGCGCCTCGGCCACTTCTGCTTCAACCACCCGCGCGCCAACCAGGCCGCTGGCAGGCTGTGTGCGCCGATCCTCGGCTACATCAAGGCCAAACTCGCGCGCATCGAGGGCGACAAGGCCAAGCGTGCCGAGGAGCGGCGCCTGTACACCGCGCTCGCCGGGCAGGCGACCTACGCGGGCGCGGTGGCAAAGAGCGACAAGTCGGCCGACGACGAGACCGACCTGCGGGGCCTTGTCGGCCCGATCACCGCCGTGATCGACAGCGGCAACCTGCGTGAACGCCTGAATCTGGTTGACCAGTTCATGCGCATCCTGGGCGCCGACTTTGCCGCTGCGCACGGCGACAAATACGCCGAGTTCCGCGCGATCGCGGAAGAGGCCAAGCTCGATCTCGAGGCGCTCGACGAGCGCAACAAGACGCTCGCCGACAAGCATCCCACGGAACGGAGTCTTGCCGACCATGCGCCCAAGGACTCGGCCCTGGTCGAGCGTGACACGATCCGCGTGATCACCAGCGACCCCCGTCCTTTCTCCGACATGTGCGCGCGCGACATGCGTACCGCCCCCCTCAGCGAGCGCGAGAGCCAGCACCAGAAGATAGGCAAGCCGAAGGACAAGCTCAAGTTCACGGAAGGGGCCAAGCAGTTCGCGATCAACGAGGCGCATGGCTGGGTCGAACAGATGCGCACGCTCAGCCTGCCGCTCAAGGCAGGCCCCTCCGGCCACACGCAGGTGTTCATGGAGGCCAACCGCTTCCTCGGCGCCGCCGTGTCGCCGTTCGACATCCGTCTCGCCAGCATCGGTCATCTCCTGCCGATCAACGCGCACAGCCTCGTCGAGATCCTCGACGTCGCGCAGCATCACGGCTGCCCCTACGAGCCGGGACCGCTCATGTACCGCCAGCTCCTGCCGATGTCGACGCAAGAGCTGCGCGTCGTCGGCGGCGGCCGCTTCCCGGACGAGAAGACCGACGAGGAACTTCGGCGTAACGTGAGCGCCGAGCAGCGCGCCAACATCCCCGAGCTGAACGACCTCGAGCTGGCCAAACACAAGCAGGCGCAGGAGGCGCGGATGGCCGGCGCCCTCGCCGAGATGGGCGTCGAGAAGGGCGCGGGCGGGCGGGTATCGGAAGTCCTGAAGGCCAAGGACGGCAAAGGCGCCCAGACCCGCGGCGCCATCGAACGCGTGCTGCGCAACCCCATCAAGACCTACGTGCAGCGGGAGGCGCTCAACACCGCCGACAAGAGTGCGATATCGACGGAGAAGGCGGACATCGAGGCGGCGAAGAAAAAGATCGACGAGGCGCTCGGCGCGTTGGGCGTGAAGAACCTCGGCAAGTATCCCGATGCGTACGAGCGCTGCGTCAAGCACTTGCAGAACTCGACGCTCACGACCAACCTGCCCACCACGGCCTTGTTCTCGGTGCTGCGCGGGGGCTACCTGAACCGTGCGGAACGCACCCAGGGCACTGCCGACAGCAACAAAATCTTCAACCCCGACTACGGATACCCCGACTACGCCTACACGCGCGACCAGGCCGAGCGGCGCCTGCACCACCTGCCGCCGATGCACCCGCACTTCGTGCCGGAGGACATGCAAGAGGCGTACGACGAGGTGCTCGAATCCCGTATCAAGGGCACGAAGAGCGAGCACGCGAAAGGCGTCTACAAGAAGGAGGAGCAGGGGCCGGTCATCAAGGTGACGTCGGAGACCGGCGAGGAGTCCTATCCGCTCGAGGACCCGCGGCGCCCCGCGACCGAGGTGTTTCGCGGTCGCGAGTACCTCAAGGCCGTGGATGAGCCGAGCGAGCCGCTGTCGCTGCCGGGCGACCGCCCGCACTCGGCTGCGCTCAACCCGCTTGGCTACCGGAGCGGCGGTGCGCCGTCGGTGGCGTACGGCAAATCGAGCCTGGTGTGGAAGCACGAGGTAAACAAACGCAGCACGTACACCGGGATGGACAGCAAGGACTACATGGTCGAGGGCAAGGCGCTTTCGCGCGGCGGCCCTCCGACGGGCCTGAACGTGCGCGGCGTCGCCTCGTTCGACCACATGGCGCGGGTGCTCATCCACTGCGACCCCGGCACCTTGCGCGCCATCGTGTACAAGGCGCTCGACCTGCAGAAGGATGGCGTCAAGGCCCCAGCGATGCACGCGTGCGGCGCGGCGCTGTCGTACATCGAGGGGCAGATCTTCGGGCAGATAGATCTCTCGCGCGACGTCGAGAAGATCATCATCGACGAGGACGACCTCGATTTGTGGGAGGAGGGCCTGCTCAAGACCGACACGATCAAGACGGTCGCGCCCAAACCCAAGGCCGAGACCAAGCGTGATTTGCTCGCGTGGGCGGCATCGCTCGGCGTGCCGATCCAGTTCATCCGCAGCGGCCGCAACAAGGCCGACGCGAGCGGCGCCGGCCCCCACCTCACTGACGTGGCCGAGCAGTGGGAGGGCGTGGTCGAGAGCACCCTCACGGACATGCAGGCGCGGCGCTGGCATGCCGCGGCCGGCGCCCTGTTCGCCATCGCCCACGGCGCCGAGCCCACGGTCAAGGGCGGCACGTGGGGCACCTACAAGGGGGTGGGGCTCGGGAGGCTCAAGGCACTGCGCGACCGCGCGGAGCAGATGTGCAAAGCCCGCGAAAAGCAGGGGCCGAACGTCGACAAGAAGAAGCTCCTCGACGGCGTCGCCGGTCTCGCGCACGAGGCAATCACCGAGTACCTGATCAACGCGTCTGCGGTCGATCACGACTACCGGGCCGACCTGCAGCGGCTCGCCCTGCAGGTCGTGTACTGGCTGGGGAAGTGCATCGTCGGTATCCTGCCGCACACTGTCGAGGAGACCCAGTCGCAGGAGGAACTCGGGACGCGGGAGAAAGCGTCGCGACGCGGCCCGCGTCCCGACGGCAAGCCCCAGGTCGTGGTGGAGTCGTCGGTGAGCGACCAAAACAGCAGCTCGAAGAAGAAGGGGCCGACCAACCCATCGAGCTCGATTCCCTCCAGGCTGAAGCCGAAGGAAAAGCAGCTTAACGAGCAGTTCGCCGCGCCGCGCGGCGACAGGAACCTCGACGTGTTCGATACAGGCGGCGGCGGAGACTGCGGCATCCACGCGGTGCTCGGCGAGTTCGACGGAGGCACGGGGCAGATGCGGCACGCCAACCCCGATGCCATGCGGGTCCAGCTCGCCGAAGCGATCCGCGCCAGAGAGGACGTCCATCCTGCGTATTACGACCTCATCGCTGACCTGCTGCGCCAGATATACCTTAAGGTGATCGCGGGCGAGGCGCTCACGACTGACGAAAACACCGCGTGGCGCGAGTTCCGCGCTATCGAAGGGATCGAGCAGCGGCTGCACGAGCTGCTCGAGGCCGAGAACCAGCGCTACCAGCGCCTCGGTGTCGAGCGCGGGCGGATCGCGCAGGCCTACCTCGAAGGGATCGCGGGAGAGTCGGCGACCTTCGAGCCGCTGCGCCAGTTCCTGGTGCAAGAGGTGCTGCGCTCAGGCGCGAAGTCCGACGCCGAAGCGCGCGCCGTGATTGGTCGCGCCAACGCCGGCCCGGCGCGCTCGGCGCAACTGCGGGCGCTTCCCTACGTCTACCTGCGCGGTCTGGTGGAGGCGAACCTCGACGGACTGGCGCGGGCCGGAGCCGAGGTCCCGGCCCTCCAGAAGCTCATCGAAAGCCAGCGGCAATATGGCCACAACGTGAACGCGGCGGTCGCCACCTTCCGCCCGCTCGTCGTCGAGCACGCCGAGCAGTTCCTGGCCGCCTACTCACGATGCGTGCTGGTGCCCGGCTACTACCTGCGTGACCGGGACGTGATGTTGCTCGCTGATATATACGGGCGTCAAGCCGTGCTCTACCGCCAGCACGACGAGCACCCTGGCCAGTACCAGGTCATCTCCGGCAACCCTGACGCGGAGAACGCTGTGCACGTGTTCCACTCCGGTGCGCACTACGAGCACGCCACACTGAACGGACGTTGATCTGTTGATCTGTTGATCGCGGAGACGCAAGACCTCTACTGGCGGTGTAGAGCTGCGGTCACGTGCACTGAACCGAAGCTCAACAGGAACTGCGGCTTTGCTGGTGGCAGTCAGTGCTTTCGGCGTAGCATTATAGTTGTCACCCCATCAAAAAGAGGTGTCATGAACGACGTTGCGCATACGTGCAACATCGCCGCCATGGCGGACACGACGAAGAGCGGCTGGATCGCCAGCGGCCCGCGCGTGCTGGCATTCGAACGCGCGCTGTCGGCATCGTTCGGCGGCCGCCATCACGACGCGCACGAAGGCGCGAGACCGTCACGATTCCCCTGCACTGCGGGATGAACGAGGCGGACGTCGACCGCGTGTGCGCGGCCGTCGCCGACGTGCTCCGGTAGGACTCAGGCCGCCTTCGACGCGGGACGCGTGGCCTTGCGCGGAAAGCGCAGGTGGTAGCGCAGGCCCTGCCCCGGGCTGCTCTCCACGCGCAGCGAACCGCCCAGCACCCCGGTCGCGAGGTTGTACAGGATGTGGCCACCGAGGCCGCTGCCGCCGCTGCCGCGCTTCGTCGTGAAGAATGGGTCGAACAGCTTGGCCAGCGTCTCCGCATCCATGCCCGCGCCGTCGTCGGCGTAGTCGAAGACGACCTGGTCGCCGTCGAGCGCCGCGTGGATCGTGATGTGGCCGTGCTGGTCGCGCTCGAAGCCGTGCATCAGCGAGTTGACGACCATGTTCGTGACGATCTGCGAGACGGCGCCGGGAAAGCTCTCCAGCAGCAGATCCTTGGGGCAGTCGATGGCGACTTCGATCGGCCGGCCCTTCAGCTTCGGCTGCAGCGACAGCAGCACCTCGTTCAGGTAGGTGCCCAGGTTGAAGCTGCGGATGTCGTCCGAGGACTGGTCCACCGCCACCTGCTTGAAACTGCGCACGAGCGTCGCGGCGCGCTGCGTGTTGGTGGTCATGATGCGCAGCGACTGGTCGACGATGTCGAAGAACGCTTCCAGGCTGTCCTCCGTCATCTGGCCGGCCGCCAGTTCCTCGCGCGTGAGCTTGAGTTCCTGCACGAGGTGGCTGGTGGCCGTCACGCAGATGCCCAGCGGCGTGTTGATCTCGTGCGCGACGCCGGCGACCATCTGGCCCAGCGACGCGAGCTTTTCCTTGCGCACCAGTTCCGACTGCGCTTCCTGCAACTGGTGCAGCGCCTGTTCGAGGGCGGCGTTCTGGTGTTCCAGGCGCTCTTTCGCCTTGCGGATCGCGCGGTCGGCCTGCATGCGCGCGATGGCGACCGCCACGTGGCTGGAAATGAAGGCCATCAGGTCCAGGTCGGCCTTCGTGTAGAGGATGGTCGGGTCGTAGCTCTGCACGACCAGCACGCCGTACGCCTTGTCGTTGACGAGCATCGGCGCGCCGATCCAGCTGGCGATGTCCGTGTTCCCCAGCGGCTGCTTCACCTTGCCGGCCGCGTGCAGGCGCGCGAAGCTGCCGGCGTCATGGAGCTGCGCCTGCTTGGTCTGCAGCACGTAGGACACCATGCCCATCCCGAACGGGAAGCGCTTGTGCGGCGGTGCGCCGTCCTTTTCGTCGGCGAAGTACGGGATGCTGATCTCGCCCGTGTCCGGATGCGTGAGCGCGATGAGGAAGTTCTTCGCCATCATCAGTTCGCCGATGATGGCGTGCAGGTTCGACGCCAGCTCCTCCGTCTCGAGCGCGGACGCCGACAGGTCCGCGATCTGGTACAGCGCATGCTGCACCTGCTCCGCGCGGCGGCGCTCGGCCACCTCGCGGGCAAGCAGCAGGGTGCGCTCCTGCACGGCGCGCTCGAGGCGGTCCATGCTCTGCAAGCCCTGCAGCGCGTTCGACACGTGGTTGGCGATCAATTCGAACAGCGCCTGGTCTTCCGCGCCGTATCTCTGTTCGGGACGGTAGCTCTGGATGACGATGGCGCCCAGCACCTCGTGCTGCTGGTCCAGCAGCGGACAGCCCATCCAGTGCTCGGCGAGGCTGCCCGTGCCCCACACCATGCCGGTCCCGCGCTCGCGCATCTCGTCGGCCGTCATCGACAGCGGCTGCTTGTTGAGCATGACCCACGCGGTCGGCGACTGCTCGGCCGAGGCGAGCGTCACGCGTTCGTCCGGGCTCGGGCCCTCGTCGCGCGAATCGGCGAAGTAGACGAAGCGGACCGTGTTGTCTTCCCGCTCGGCCAGGGTGACGTAGAAATTCTCCGCATACATGATGCGGCCCAGCGCACGGTGCACGGCGCCGATGAATTCGCCGATGTCGGTACAGCTGGCGGACAAGTGCCCGATGTCGAGCAACATGGCCTGGACCGCTTCCAGGCGGGCGAGACGGTCTTCCATCGATTCCCCTTATCGAACAAAATTGCGCTCGGGAAATCTTATCAGCTCAGGCTCCGCTTGCGGGGATTGTGTCGCGGAAAAACATTACCGCGGCGCGCGGAAATCGTTCTCGACCCAGGTTTGCGCCGACGCCGGCGACAGCTTGAAGCCGGGCTCCACGCGCACCTGCGCCATCCGGTCGCCCATCTGGTCGAATGCGCTCAGCAGCGCGTACGGGTTGTCCTCGTCCGGCACGATGTCCAAGGTCACCTTGAGTTCGCCCTCGGCGGTGGACACGACGGTGCTCTTGTGCAATTGCGCGTGCAACTGCTGCTCGTGGCGGCGGATCACTTCGGAGGCCGTCTTGACGAGCGTGTGGAAGGCGTTGACGTCGAGCGGCTTCGGGTTTTTCTTGTCGCGGCCCATGGTCCAGGGGCCGACGAGGGCCGGCTCGGATTCGCCGTCCTTGTACATGGCCACGGCCCAGCCCTCATCGTCCTCGTTCTTGATGACGCGCGCGGTCCAGCCGTTGCCCTGCCACAGCCGGGCCTCCTGGACGGGGGCGTCGTTGTCTTGTTCCGGCGTGTGGTCGGGGAATTGGTCGTTCATTCTTGCATTCTCGGTCGTGCGGGCTTCCGCCCAGAAGCAAGATCATAGGCGCTCGCGGCGCACTGGACAAGCGCCGCTTCCCCACGAACGCAAGAAGCTAGATGATGCGCAGATCGGGCCGGCGCGGCGGCATGATGGGCGGGCCGGGCGGCGTGTTGCGCGGATCGATGGCCGGCGACGGTGTCGGGGCCTGGCGATTGAACGGATTGATGATGATGGGCGGAATCGCCGGCGGTGCCGAAGGCGGATTCTTGTGGCCGGCCGCGTTCTGGTTGCGGTACTTCAAAACACATTGCATAAAATGCCTCCTGCAACAGAGCAGGCTGTCAGTATAGACCTCGAGTCGAGCATTGCAAGGCTTGATTTCCGGCCACTTTTCCCTACGCCAACGCCCGATCGAGCAGCTCGATCCAGTGCTCGACCGGCACCTCGGTCCCCGACTGCAAATGCGCGATGCAGCCGATGTTCGCGGACACGATGCGCTCCGGCCCCGTCGCTTCCAGGTTCTTCAGCTTGGCGTCGCGCAGGCGCAGCGAGACGTCCTTGTGCAGCACCGAATACGTGCCGGCCGAGCCGCAGCACAAATGGCTGTCGGCGCACAGCTGCACGTCGACGCCGGCCGTGCGCAACAGTGCCTCGACCTTGCCCCGGACCTGCTGGCCGTGCTGCAGCGTGCACGGCGGGTGATACGCGACCCGCTGTCCGCCCGGGCGCGCCGCCAGCTTCGCGCGCAACCGTTCCTCGAATCGCGGCAGCACTTCGCTGACGTCCCTGGCCGCGGCGGACACGCGCGCCGCCTTGGCCGCGTAGGCCGGGTCGTCGGCCAGCGCGTGGCCGTATTCCTTGATCATCGCGCCGCAACCGGAGGCGTTGATCAGGATGGTGTCGACGCCCTGCTCGAGATACGGCCACCACGCGTCGATGTTGCGCCGCATGTCGGCGCGGCCGCCATCCGCGTCGTTCATGTGCCAGCGGATGGCGCCGCAGCAGCCGGCGCGGCGGGCCGCCACGATCTGCACGCCGACGGCATCGAACACGCGCGCCGTCGCCGCATTGATGTTCGGGGACATGGCCGGCTGCACGCAGCCTTCCAGGAACAGCATCTTGTGCGCGTGCTGCGTGCGCGGCCAGACGCCCGCGCCTTGCCGTGCCGGCACCTTGTCCCGCAAGGCCTGCGGCAGCAGCGGGCGCACCATCTGGCCCGCCTTCATGGCCGGCGTGAACAGCCAGCGCCGCGGCAGGGTTTCCTTGAGCAGGGTGCGCAACAGGCGCTGGCCCGCGGGCCGCGCCACCTGCCGCTCGACCACGCGCCGGCCGATGTCGGCCAGCCGTCCGTACTGCACGCCGGACGGGCAGGTCGATTCGCAGTTGCGGCACGTGAGGCAGTGGTCCAGGTGGGCCTGCGTCTTGCCGGTGGCGGGACTGCCTTCGAGCACCTGCTTGATCAGGTAGATGCGTCCGCGCGGCCCTTCCAGCTCGTCGCCGGACAGTTGATAGGTCGGGCACGTGGCGGTGCAGAAGCCGCAATGGACGCATTTGCGCAGGATCGCGTCGGCGTCAAAGCCGTCGCGCGTGCCGCGGATGAAATCGGCGAGATTGGTTTGCACGGCTAAAAATCCTTGTACATGCGGCCGCGGTTGAACACCCCGGCCGGGTCGAACGCATTCTTGAGTTGGCGGTGGATCGCGTGGACGGCGGGTGCCAGCGGCTGGAACACGCCGGCGCGGCGGTCGCCGCCGCGGAACAACGTCGCGTGGCCGCCGGCCCGCGCTGCCGCCGCGCGGATCGCGCCGGCATCGGCGTCGGTCCTGAGCCAGCGCTGGGCGCCGCCCCATTCGATCAGTTGCGTGCCCGGCGCGGCCAACGACGGGGCGACGGTCGGCAACGACAGGCGCCACAGGCCGCCCGGGTCCGTGAAGAACGCACCCTCGTGCTCGCGCAGCGCGCGCCACCAGGCATCCGCATCGTCCAGCGCTTCGCCGCCGATGCGCGTGCGCGCCGCGTCCACGGCCGAACGCGCGCCGGACAAGCGCACCGTCAGCACGCCGTCGTGCCAGCTGGACGCCGACACGGGCAGCGGCTGCCCGCCCCATTCGTTCAGCCGGCGCAACGCGTCGTCCTGCGTGATCTGCAGTTGCACCGTGCATTCCGCGACCGGCCGCGGCAACACCTTCAGCGACACCTCGGCGATCAAGCCGAACACGCCGAGCGATCCGGCCAGCAGGCGCGAGACGTCGTAGCCGGCCACGTTCTTCATGACCTTGCCGCCGAAGTGGAGCACCTGCCCCTGCCCGTCCACCAGCACGGCACCGAGCACGAAGTCGCGCACGGCGCCCGCCGCCTGGCGGCGCGGCCCGGACAACCCGGCGGCGACCGTGCCGCCAATGGTGGCGCCGGGGCCGAAGTGCGGCGGCTCGAAGGCGAGCATCTGGCCGTGCTGCGCCAGGTGCGCCTCGATCTCGGCCAGCGGCGTGCCGCAGCGCGCGCTGACCACGAGTTCCGTCGGTTCGTAGTCCGTGATGCCGCGGTAGGCGGTGGTGTCGAGCACCGTGCCCTGCACGTCCTGGCCGTACCAGTCCTTGCTGCCGCCGCCGCGGATACACAACGGCGTGCGTGTGGCGGCGGCCTGCACGATGCGGTCGCTGAATTCCTGTAGTGTCGTCGTCATCGTCAAAAGCGCGAGAGGTTGGGAAACGGCATCTGCCCGCGCTGCACGTGCATGCGGCCGGATTCGGCGCAGCGGTGCAAGGTGGGGATCGCCTTGTCGGGATTGAGGATGCCGGCCGGGTCGAACGCGCGCTTGACGTCAAGGAAGGCATCCAGCTCGGCGCGCGAGAACTGCACGCACATCGAATCGATCTTCTCGATGCCGACGCCGTGCTCTCCCGTGATCGTGCCGCCGACTTCCACGCACAGCGCGAGGATGTCGGCGCCGAACTGCTCGGCGCGGTGGAATTCGCCCGGCACGTTGGCATCGAACATGATCAACGGGTGCAGGTTGCCGTCGCCGGCGTGGAACACGTTGGCGCAGCGCAGGCCATACTTTTGTTCCATCTGTTCGATCCGCTGCAGCACGTGGGCCAGATGCTTGCGCGGGATCGTGCCGTCCATGCAGTAGTAGTCCGGCGAGATGCGGCCGACGGCCGGGAATGCGTTCTTGCGGCCGGACCAGAAACGCAGGCGCTCCGCCTCGTCGCGCGACACGGCCAGCGCCGTCGCGCCGCACTGGCTGAGCACCTCGCTCATGCGCGCGATCTCTTCGTCGACTTCCTCGGGAATGCCGTCGGATTCGCACAGCAGGACCGCGGCCGCCTGCGTGTCGTAACCCGCGTGCACGAATTCCTCCGCGACCTGCGTCGACAGCCGGTCCATCATCTCCAGGCCGGCCGGGATGATGCCGGCCGCGATCACGCTGGCGACGGCGTCGCCGGCCTTCACGATGTCGTCGAACGACGCCATCACGACGCGCGCCACGCGCGGCTTCGGGACCAGCTTGACCGTGACTTCCGTGACGACGCCCAGCATGCCTTCCGATCCGATCGCGACGGCCAGCAGGTCGAGGCCCGGCGCGTCCAGCGCCTCGCCGCCCAGTTCGACGATGTCCCCAAGCGTCGTCACCATGCGCACGCGCAGCACGTTGTGCACGGTCAGGCCGTATTTCAGGCAGTGCACGCCGCCGGAGTTCTCGGCGACGTTGCCGCCGATCGTGCACGCGATCTGCGACGACGGATCGGGCGCGTAATACAAGCCGTGCGGCGCGGCCGCTTCCGAGATCGCGAGGTTGCGCACGCCCGGCTGCACGACGGCCGTGCGGGCAGTCGGGTCCAGCTTGACGATGCGGTTCAGGCGCGCGGTGGAGAGGACGACGCCGCCGGCGATCGGCATGGCGCCGCCGGACAGGCCGGTGCCGGCGCCGCGCGGCACGATCGGCAGGTCCAGTTGCCGGCAGACGGCGATGGCGGCGACGATCTGCGCCTCGTTCTCCGGCAGCAGCACGATCATCGGCATCTGGCGGTAGGCGGCGAGGCCGTCGCATTCGTAGGCGCGCGTCTGTTCGGGGTCCCACAGCACGCAGCGGTCGGGTAGGACGGCCAAAAGCGCGGCCAGCGCTTCGCTCTTGCCGGCGGCCCGGGTTTCAGGAGACGTGGAAGCATTCATCGGATGACCAGCAAAGTAAACGGCCACACGTACGCCTGCAGCGTGACCATGACACCGACCAGCGCGGCCAGTGAGAGCGAGTGAAAGAAAACGAAGCGCAGGATGTCGCCTTCGTGGTTGACCCAGCGCGTGGCCGTGGAGGCGACGACGATGGATTGGGCATCGATCATCTTGCCCATCACGCCGCCGGAACTGTTCGCGGCGCCCATCAGGTTGGGCGCCAGGCCGAGCTGCTGCGCCGCCACCTTCTGCATGCCGCCGAACAGCACGTTCGACGCGGTGTCCGACCCGGTCATCGCCACGCCCAGCCAGCCCATCAAGGTGCCGAAGAACGGGTACAGGGCGCCGGTGTTGGCGAACGCGAGGCCGAGCGTCGTGTCGGAACCGGAATAGCGCGTGAGCGTGCCCAGGGCCAGCATCAACACGATGGTCAGCAGCGAATAGCGCACCAGCCACAGGGTGCGGAAGAACGTGCGTACGATCGCGCCCACGCCGTAACGCATGAACAGCGCGCCGGCGACGGCCGACAGCAGGATCCCGGTGCCGGTCGCCGACAACAGGTTGAGCACGTACACGGCACTCTCGGGGCTCGGCTTGGCGACCACCGGCGGCACGCGCACGATCAGGTTGTGCAAGCCGTCCATCGGGAATTTGGGCGCGAACAGGCCGTTGAAATAATTCTTCACGGGCGGCAGGCCCCAGACGAAGACGAACACGGTGAGGATGATCCAGGGCGTCCAGGCGCGCACGATCTCCCCGCGCGAATACTGCGCGGCGGCGGCGGGCCGCCCGGCCTTACCGGTCGCGCCTTCCGGTTCGCGGCCCTTCAGGCTGGCCGAGGTCCAGACGGTCTTCGGTTGCCACACGCGCAGGAACAGGATCAGCGATGCCATCGACACGAGGGCAGCGATGATGTCCACCAGTTCCGGCCCGATGAAGTTCGACACCAGGTATTGCGGGATCGCGAACGACACGCCCGTCACGAGGACCGCGGGCCAGATGTCCCACATCGCCTTGCGGCCGGCGAACGCCCAGATCAGCCAGAACGGCACCAGCAGCGAAAAGAACGGCAGCTGGCGGCCGATCATGGCCGTCACTTCCATCAGGTCGTAGCCGTGCACCTTGGCCAGCGTGATCACGGGCGTGCCGAGCGCGCCGAACGCCACCGGCGCCGTGTTCGCGATCAGCGACAGGCCGGACGCGGCCAGCGGCGAGAACCCGAGCCCGATCAGGATACCGGCCGTCACGGCGACCGGCGTGCCGAAGCCGGCCGCGCCCTCGAAGAACGCGCCGAAGCAGAACGCGATCAACAGCAGCTGCAGCCGGCGGTCGTCCGTGATGCCGGACAGCGACGCCTGCAGCACCTTGAAGCTGCCGTTCTGCTCGCACAACTGCTGCAGGAAGATGATGTTGAGGACGATCCAGCCGATCGGCAGCAGGCCCGTGAAGCCGCCGAACAGCGCGGCCTTGCCCGCCATCGCGACGGGCATGTGGTAGCCGAGGACGGCGACGAGCAGGGCCGCGCCCAGGCCGAGCGCGGCCGCGATGTGCGCCTTGATGTGGAAGAGCCCGAGCGCGGCCAGCATCACCACCACCGGCACCGCGGCCAGCAAGGTGGACAGGGCCATGCTGCCGAACGGATCATAAATCTGTTGCCATACCATGTTGCGTCTCCTTGATTGATTGAATTTTTATGTTTTCTTGGAACCTACCCCAGTAGGGTGGGGCATTTCATGCCGGGGGCATGAAATGCGTGCCCACCAAACGCAAGCCGGTCCGCGAACGCATGGTGGGCACGGGGTGCCCACCCTACCCGTTCGCGCCTACTGGAGTACGCTCTTATTGGGGCTGCCCCCGCTCGCGCAGCAGGTCCGCCAGGCTGCGCGGCGCCGGCTGGAGCGGGGTGCGGTACTTCGTCCAGCCGAGCTGGTCCTTCGGGGCCATCCCGCGCAGCCGCGTGGCGGCCCAGCGGAACAGGCGGTAGACGGCGGGCCGGCCGAACGCGCCGCGCCAGAAGCGCCAGACGAGCCGCTCGCCGCGGCTGTACTTGGCGCCCTGCCCGCGCAGCGGATGCTCGACCTCGGCGTGGGGGTTGCGGTTGGCCTCCGTGCGCAGGCGCACGAGCAGTTGCGGGATCGGGATCCGCACGGGGCAGACGTCGCCGCACGCGCCGCACAGGCTCGACGCCGTGGCGAGATCCGCCGTCGATTCGAGGCCCAGCAAATGCGGCGACAGGATCGCGCCGATCGGTCCCGGATACGTGGTGCCGTACGCATGCCCGCCGATGCGGCCGTAGACGGGGCAGTGATTCATGCAGGCGCCGCAGCGGATGCATTGCAGCGTGGCGCGCAGCTCCTCGTCGGCATAGGCCTGGGTGCGGCCGTTGTCGAGCAGGACGAGGTGCAGTTCGCGCGGCCCGTCCAGTTCACCCGTGCGGCGCGGGCCCGAGATCAGGTTGAAATACGTCGTCACGGCCTGCCCGGTGGCGGACCGCGTCAGCAGGCTCGCAAGCGGCACGATGTGCTCCAGCTTTTCCACGACTTTTTCGATGCCCATGATGGCGATGTGCACGTCCGGCACGGTGGTCGACAGCCGGCCGTTGCCCTCGTTCTCGACGAGCCACAGTGTGCCCGTGTCGGCGGCGGCGAAGTTGACGCCCGACAGGCCGATGTCGGCCGCGACGAAGGCATTGCGCAGGGTGCGGCGGCCGGTCTGGATCAGCAGGTCGACGTCTTCCGTGTAGTCCGTGCCCGGAATGTGCTCGGCGAACAGGGCGCCGATGTCGGCGCGGGTCTTGTGAATCGCGGGCATCACGATGTGCGACGGCTTTTCGCCCGCCAGCTGGACGATGTATTCGCCCATGTCCGATTCCAGGCACGCGAGGCCGCGCTGTTCGAGGTAGTGATTGAGCTCGATCTCCTCGCTCGCCATCGACTTGCCCTTGACGATGCGCCTGGCGCCGCGGCCGGTCGCGATGCCGTGGATGATCGCGTTCGCCTCCTCCGGCGTGCCGGCCCAGTGGACGTGCGCGCCGGCCGCGGTCAGTTGCGCTTCCAAGCGTTCGAGCAGCGCGGGCAGCTTGGCCAGCGCGTTCTTGCGCACGGCCTCGCCGAGGTCGCGCAGGCGCTGGAGCTCGTCGTCGTCGCCGAACTGGCTGCGCCGCTTGTCCTGCAGGAAGCTCATCGCGCCGCGAAAACTCTGGCGCAGCTGGGCATCGTCGAGCGCGGCGCGGCTGCGCGCGTGAAAATCCTGCGGCGGCACGAATTGCAATGGGGACGTGCTCATGCTGCCTCCTCGGCGTCGCCGGCGTCGGTGACGATCACGACCCACGTCCAGCGCGGACCGTGCGCGCCGAAGGCCAGGGTCTGCTGGATGTCGGACGTCTTCGACGGGCCCGTCGCCAGCACCAGGTTCGTGGGCATGCCGTCCTGCCAGCGCTCCACGTGCAGCGCCTGGTGCAGGTCGGCGTGCAAGGTGTGCGCGTAGACGAGCGCGATGTGCAGCGGCGGCACCAGCGACACGGTGCGCGGCGCGTTCGCATCGGGCGCGAGCACCAGCGTGCCGGTGGCGGCGATGCCGGAACGGGCGACGGTGAAGCCGGCATCGACGGTGCCGAACAATTCTTCCTTCCAGTCTTCCAGCGGCCGTTCGAACGCGAGCGCCTCGACGCCGTCCGGCAGCGCGGCGCGCAGCGCGCGGCCTTCCGGGCTCACCGCGTCGACGACGATGCGGCGCACGCCCGCCTCGGCGATCCGCTGCGCCAGCAGCGCGGGCCACGCGTCGGCACCGACGCACCACGCCTGCGCGCGCACCGCCTCGAGCGCGGCCTGCATGCGCCCGGCCAGTACGTCCGCCGCCGGCGGCGGATCCTCGCGGCGGGCGCCGAAATGGGCGTCGATGCGGCGTTCGAGATCGCCGGCGTCCGCCGCGCGCGCGCCGGCCGCGCGCAGGCGGCCCAGGATGCGGTCGCGCGCCGTCATGCCGGCTCTCCCGCGCCGCCCATCCGGCGCCACAGGAAGCTGGCCAGGTGCTCCACCTCGAGCGGCGCCTCCTGGTGCCGCGCGGCGTGGCCGATATTGAGCAGGCACGCGCAATCGGCCGACACCACGCGGCGGCATCCCGTCGCGCGCATGGACGCGACCTTGTCGTTGACCATCGCGCCGGAAATGTCCGCGTGCTTGATCGAGAACGAGCCGCCGAAGCCGCAGCATTCGGATTCGCGCTCGTGCTCCACGCGCGTCACGCCGGGCACCGCGTCGATCAGCGCCACGCCATGGGCGCGCGTGCCCATCTCGCGCCGCGCGGAGCAGGACGTGTGCAGGACGACGCTCTCGGACGGCGCGGCCGCCTCGGCGGGCATCGTCCACCGCAGTTCGTGCAACAGGTAGGCGGCGAATTCGACCACGCGTGCTGCCACGGCCCGCGCCCGCGCGCCGAGGACCGGGTCGTCGCGGAACAATTCCGGCCAGTGCTTGCACATCATGCCGGCGCACGATCCCGAAGGCACGACGATGGGCCAGGGCTCGGGAAACAGGTCCAGCTGGGCGCGCGCGACGGCCCGCGCCTCGTCCGGATTGCCGCTGCTCCACGCGGGCTGCCCGCAGCAGCTTTGCCCGCGCGGATAGTGGACCGTGACGCCGGCCGCTTCCAGCACGCGCACGGCGTCGAGCCCGGCCTGCGGCATGAACAGGTCGATGACACAGGTGCCGAACAGATACACGTTACGAGTCATGCAATGTCTCCGGAATAGTCGAGGTTTTTTTCTTCTGGCCGGCAGATATTTCCAGTATTCTGTATGGACGACAAACTGGTTGGGCCAGAGAAGGAGAAGACGTGGTCACATGGAGCCGGCAGTCCGGCGGGCGCGTCGCGTCGGTCACGCGCAGGCTGGAAGAAGCATTGCTTGAAGGCAGTTTCCCGGCCAATTCGAAGCTGCCGTCGGAGCGCGAGCTGGCGGAACGTTACGGGGTGTCGCGCAACACGGTGCGCGAGGCGATCCAGCAGCTGGGGGCGCGCGGCCTCGTGCACATCCGGCCGCGCAGCGGCGTGTTCGTGTCCGACCAGTTGCGCACGGGCGCGCCGTCGCCGTGGGGCCAGTTGATCGCCGACAGCCCCGCGCGGCGCGCCGACATCCTGGAATTCCGCCGGGTGCTGGAAGGCGCCACCGCCTATTTCGCCGCCTTGCGCGCCACGGACGAGGACATCGAGCGCATCCGCGGCGCGATGGCCCGGCTCGACCAGGCGCGCCGCCAAGGCAACCTGTCGGGCGAATCGCGCATCGACGTCGAACTGCACGAGGCGATCGCCCAGGCCTCGCGCAACAGCATGTTCCTGCACCTGCACAGCAGCATCACGAAGATGATGCGCGAGCACATCATCCGCAACGTCGACGGCTTGCGCGAGCTGAACGAATCGGTGTCGGAAATCCTGTTGCTGCAGCACCGGACGGTCTGCGACGCGATCTGCGCCCGGCGCCCGGAAGAGGCGCGCACGGCGATGCAGACGCACATCGATTACGTGCGCAGCCGGTTCGACGACGAAGAGGAATAGGCGCCTGGTTGGACCAGCGCCGTTCGTCGCCGCAAGCAACCCTCCGGCCCCCGAAACATGCAGCCTGTCGCAGTCCGGTGGAGCCGCCCGGGACGGTTGGATACAGTACGACCATGCCGACAACGACATGACCCGATCAACCAGACATCCAGAGGACCCATCATGAAAAAGACCGCCGCCATCATCATCCTGTTCCTGTTCGCCCTGCTCGCCTGGAACGTCTTCACGTTCGGCGACAGCGTCGTCAGCTTCGACGGCGACGAGATCGGTGGGCCGCTGGGCGCGGTGCTGGCGACGGTCTTCGCGGGCGGCGGCATCCTGCTGGCCGGGGTGATCATGCTGTTCGTGGGCGGCGTGCTGGCGCTGGTGTTCGCCGGCGTGGGCATCCTGTGCATCGGCGGCCTGGCCATCGGCGCCTGCGTGCTCGCGCTGATGATTTCGCCGCTGCTGCTGCCGCTGCTGGTGCCGGTCGCGATCGTGTGGTACCTGGTGAGCCGGTCGCGCAAGCATCGCATCATGCAGCAACCGGTGTAACGCATTGCGGGGGCGGCGCCCCCGCCCGTCTTATTGCACCGACGTGACGACGTAGGCGGCGCCCTGCTTCACGAATCCGACGTGGACGTGCTGGCCGGCGCCGAGCTTGTCCAGCAGGCGCTTGTCCTTGACGCCGAAGGTCATCGTCATCGCCGGCCAGTTGAGGGTCTTGACCGGCCCGTGCGCCAGCGTGACCTTGCCGGCGGCCGCGTCGACGCTTTTCACGACGCCGGTCGCCTCGTGCACGGTGGCCTGGCCGCCCTTGGCGGGGGCCTTGTCCATGCCCATGCCTTGCATGCCCATGCCGTGCATGGCGCCCGATTGGGCAAAGACGGGTGCCGCGGCGGCCAGCGCCAGGGTGATGATTGCTGCGTTCAGAGATTTCATGATAAGTCCTCCTGGTGGGTTAAAGTCAAAGTGCTGCTTGGAGCGGTGGTTCTGGGTTCGGCGGCCTTCGGCTTGCGCAGCAGCAGATAGGCGGCGGGCACGACGAACATCGACAGCAGCGGCGCCGTGATCATGCCGCCGACCATCGGCGCGGCGATCCGCTGCATCACTTCGGAACCCGTGCCCGCGCCGACCATGATCGGGACGAGGCCGGCGATGATGACGGCCACCGTCATCGCCTTCGGGCGCACGCGCAGGACGGCGCCTTCGCGGATCGCGTCGAGCAGGTCGGCGCGCGTGGTGCGGCCGGCGTCCACGCACGGCTCCCACGCCCGCTTCAGGTACAACAGCATGATCACGCCGAATTCGGCCGACACGCCCGCGAGCGCGATGAAGCCGATGCCGCTCGCGACCGACAAGTGATAGCCGAGCGCCCACATCAGCCAGATGCCGCCGGCCAGCGCGAACGGCAGCGTCGCCATGACCAGCGCCGCCTCGTCGACGCGGCCGAAGGTCACGTACAGCAGCACGAAGATGATGAGCAGCGTGGCCGGCACGACGATCTTCAACCGGGCCGCCGCGCGCTCCATGTATTCGAACTGGCCCGACCACGACAGCGAGTAACCCGGCGGCAGCTTGACCTCCTGCGCCACCGCCCGTTGCATGTCGTGCACCACGGAGACGAGGTCGCGCCCGCGGATGTCGACGTACACCCAGCCGGACAGGCGCGCATTCTCGGACCGGAGCATCGGCGGCCCGTCGGCAATGGCGATCGTCGCCACGTCGCCCAGCCGGATCTGGCCGCCGCGGTCGGTCAGGATCGGCAGTCGGCGCAGGTTGTCGAGCGAATCGCGGATCTCGCGCGGATAGCGCAGGTTGATCGGGAAGCGCTGCAGGCCCTCGACCGTCTCGCCGATGTTGTCGCCGCCGATGGCCGCCGCCACCACGCTCTGCACGTCGGCGATGTTCATGCCGTAGCGCGCGGCCTGCGTCCGGTCGATCCGGACGTCGACATAGCGCCCGCCCGTCAGCCGTTCGGCCAGCGCGGACGACACGCCGGGCACCTGCTTGACGGCGTGTTCGACGGCGGCCGTGATGCGGTCGATCTCGTCGAGACTGGCGCCGGCCACCTTGACGCCGACGGGGCTCTTGATGCCCGTGGCGAGCATGTCGATGCGGTTGCGGATCGGCTGCACCCAGACGTTCGACAGCCCCGGCACCTTGACCGCGCGGTCCAGCTCCGTCACCAGCTTCTCGGGCGTCATGCCGGGGCGCCACTGGTCGCGCGGCTTGAACTGGATCGTCGTCTCGAACATTTCCAGCGGGGCCGGGTCGGTCGCGGTGTCGGCGCGGCCGGCCTTGCCGAACACGGTCTGCACTTCGGGCACCGTCTTGATCAGGCGGTCGGTCTGCTGCAGCAACTGGGCCGCCTTGCCGACGGACAGGCCCGGCAGGGCCGACGGCATGTAGAGCAGGTCGCCTTCGTTCATCGGCGGCATGAACTCGCCGCCCAGCCGGGACAGCGGCCAGGCGGACGCGCCGGCCACCAGCACGGCCACCAGCAGCGCCGCCTTCGGATACCGAAACACGCGTTCGAGCAGCGGACGATAGGCGGCGATCAGCAGGCGGTTGATCGGATTGCTCTGCTCGTCCGGGATGCGGCCCCGGATCAGATAGCCCATCAGCACCGGCACCAGCGTGACGGCCAGCGCCGCCGCCGCCGCCATCGCGTACGACTTGGTGAAGGCGAGCGGCGCGAACAAGCGCCCTTCCTGGGCTTCGAGCGTGAACACGGGCACGAACGACAGCACGATGATCAACAACGACAGGAACAGGGCCGGGCCGACTTCGGCCGCCGCGTCGCCCACCACCCGCCAGTGCTCATCCCCGGCCAGCCGGCGGCCGGGATGGGCGTGGTGCCAGGCCTCGATGTGCTTGTGCGCGTTCTCGATCATGACCACCGCCCCGTCGACCATGGCCCCGACCGCGATCGCGATGCCGCCGAGCGACATGATGTTCGCATTCACGCCCTGGTAGACCATGACGATGTACGCGGCCAGCACGCCCAGCGGCAGCGACACGATCGCCACCAGCGCCGAACGGGAGTGGAACAGGAACAACGCGCAGACCACCGCCACGACGATGAATTCCTCGACCAGCTTGTGCCGCAGGTTGCCGACGGCGTCCTCGATCAGCGCCGAGCGGTCGTAGGTCGGCACGATCTCGACGCCGGCCGGCAGGCTCGCCTTCAACCGGGCCAGCTTGGCCTTCACCGCGTCGATGGTCTCCAGCGCGTTTTTACCGGAGCGCATGACGATCACGCCGCCGGCCACCTCGCCCTCGCCATTCAGCTCGGCGATCCCACGGCGCATCTCGGGCCCCACCTGGATGCGCGCCACGTCGCCCAGCAGCACGGGCACGCCGGCGCCGGACGCCGCCAGCGGGATCTTGCGGAAGTCGTCCAGCGACGCCAGGTAGCCGGACGCGCGCACCATGTACTCGGCTTCGCCCAGTTCGAGCACGGCGCCGCCGGCTTCCTGGTTGGCCTTGCGCACGGCCTCGATGACCTTGCCGTGCGTGATGCCGTACGCGCGCAGCTTGTCCGGGTCGAGCACGATCTGGTACTGCCTGACCATGCCGCCGATGCTCGCCACTTCCGACACGTTCGGCACCGTCTTGAGTTCGTACTTCAGGAACCAGTCCTGCAAGGCCCGCAGTTGCGCCAGGTCGTGCGTGCCGCTGCGGTCGACGAGCGCGTATTCGTACACCCAGCCCACGCCCGTCGCATCCGGCCCGAGCGAGGTCCTGGCCTGGGGCGGCAGGCGCGACGCGACCTGGTTCATGTATTCGAGCACGCGCGAACGGGCCCAGTACGGGTCGGTCCCGTCGTCGAACAGCACGTAGACGAAGGAGTCGCCGAAGAACGAATAGCCGCGCACCGTCTTGGCGCCGGGCACCGACAGCATGGTCGTGGTGAGCGGGTACGTGACCTGGTTTTCGACGATCTGCGGCGCCTGGCCCGGATAGCTGGTGCGGATGATGACCTGCACGTCGGAGAGGTCGGGCAAGGCGTCCACGGGCGTGCGCGCCAGCGCCCAGACGCCCCAGCCGGTGAGCATCACGGTCGCCAGCAGCACCAGGAAGCGGTTCGCGATCGACCAGCGGATGAGGCGCGCGATCATTGCGTGCCTCCGGCCGGGACGATGCGGACGATGCCATAGCTGCCGTCGCCGGTATCGCGGATGTCGAACGCCACCTTGGCGCCCACGCGGACCGCGTTCGGCAAGCCGGACGGCGGCAGCTTGAAGCCCATCGTCATCGCCGGCCACTGCAGCGACGCGATCGGCCCGTGCGAAATCGTGACCTCGTCCTTGGCGATGCTTTCGACCTTGCCGACGCCGTGGTGCGTCTGCGCGGCCGCCGGCGCGGATGGCGCCGCGTTGCCGCCCATGCGTTCTTCCATGCCTTTCAGGCTCGCTTCCGAATCGATCAGGAACTGCCCGGACGCCACGACTTTCTGCCCGGCCTGCAAGCCCTTGCGCACTTCGGTGCGCCCGTTCGCTTCCGCCCCGAGTTCGACCTCGACCGGCCGGAAGCGCCCGTCGCCCTGCTCGACGATCACGAGGCTGCGCCGGCCGGTCTGGATCACGGCTTCGCTGGGCACCAGCAACACCTCGCCGCCGGCGGCAGGACGCAGGTCGACGGTGGCGAACATGCCCGGCACGAGCGCGCCGGTCGGATTCGCCAGCTCGATGCGGGCCTTGATGGTACGCGTGTCGGGACTGATCTCGGGCAGGATCGCCCCCACCTGCCCGCTGAACGTGATGCCCGGCAGCGCCGGGGTGCGCGCTTCGACCTTCGTGCCGGGGCGCACCAGCGCCGCGACGTTCTCCGGCAGTTCGGCATTCACCCACACCGTGCGCAAGCCGTTGATGCGAAACAGCGGCGCCCCGTTCATCACGGTCATGCCCTCGCGGGCGCCCAGTTCGGCGACGACGCCGCCGATCGGCGCCGTCACGGTCAGGCGCGGATGCGCGCGGCCGGTGGTTTCGACCAGGCGGATCTGCTCGTCGTTCATGCCCGCGAGGCGCATGCGCTGGCGCGCCGCGTCGAGCAGTCCGGCGGCGCCGGCGCCCTGCCCCATGCGCTTGACCGCCAGATAGTCTTCCTGCGCGGCGACCCAGTCCGGCACATACAGTTGCGCCAGCGGCTGGCCCTTCCTGACCGGATCGAGCGGGGCGCGCACGTACAATTTTTCGACGTAGCCGTTGGCGCGCGCCTGGACCAGCGCGAGGTCGCGCTCGTTGTAGGCGACGTTCCCGACCGCTTCCACGGTCGTGCCGAGCGTGCCTTGCTCGACTTGCGCCGTGCGGATGCCCAGGTTCTGCCGCATGCCCTGGCTGATGGCGACGCCGCCCCCATCGGGCGTGTCGTCCGCATACACGGGGACCAATTGCATGTCCATGAACGGCGACTTGCCCGGCTTGTCGAAATGCTGGCCCGGCACCATCGGGTCATGCCAGTACAGCACCTTGCGCTCAGTGGATTTGGCCTTGGCCGGCGCCGGGCCGGGCCTGGCCATCGCCATGCCCTCGTGCATCCCGGCCCGGTAGAGGCCATAGCCGCCCGCGACGGCGACGCCGGCGGCCAGCAGGGCCACCATCATTGTCGTTTTCATTTGTGCTCCGTGGCGTCCCGCCGGGACATCGAATGCGTGGATGGGAACAGGTAGTTGAGTTGCTCCCAAAGCTGGGCGGTGGCCGCTTCCAGCTGGAGCGCCCGCAGGCGCAGGTCGATTTCGTCGCGGCGCGCGGCCAGCACCTCGCCGATGCCGCCCTTGCCGCCCCGGTAGGCGGCCAGGACCGCGGCGCTCCGTTCGACGGCCAGCGGGATCAGCTCGCGCTCGTAGCGCCCGCGCCGCTCGCGGTCGTTCTGCCATTCGTTGATCAGCGCGCGCGTATCGGCGACATGGGCGCGCAGCATCTCGTCGCGCTCGTCCTTCGCCTGCTCCACGGCGGCCAGCTTCGCGGCCAGCTCGCGGTCCTGCCGGTGCCGCCGATCCCACTGCAACGGGACCGAGACGCCGACCGAGACCATGTCGGCAAAGCGCGCGCCGCGGCGCAGGTAATTGACTTCGACCGACCAATCCGCTTTCTCGTTGGCCTTGGCCAGGTCGGCCTCGGTCTGCGCGATCTGTTCCTGCTTGCCCAGCACCGCGATCTCCGGGTGGTGGTCGAGGTGGCCGCGCAAGCCGGCGGTATCGAGCGCGGCCAGGTCGAACCGGACCGTGTCGATGTCCGGCCTGTCGGCCAGCGGCTGCCCGGCGGCGGCGCCGATCCAGCGCTCGAGGCGGACGTTCGCATTGCGCAGCTTGCGGTCCAATTCACTGGCGCGGTCGTCGATCATGCCGACGGCCGTGCGGGCGGCCAGGATGTCCGCCTGGGCGCCGCGCCCGCCGCGATACGCGCCTTCGGCCGCTTCGACCGCCAGTTGCGCCTGGGCGCGCTGCTCGGCAAGCACGCGGACCATCGCTTCGGCGTAGTAACGATCGAGCCAGGCGGCGGCGGTGCGGCGTTCGATGTCGGCGGTCAAGCGGTCTTTTTCCGCCATCGCCTTGTCCGCCTCCCGCTCGAACCGTTCGGCCCGCAAGCGGCGTTTGTCGGAACCGGTGAATGCCTGCATGACACCGACCTGCCGCGTGGTCATGGCATCGTCGGCAAGACGGTAACGCTCGGGGCCGTTGACCGGCAGGTTGTTGACGCCGATCTTCAGGACCGGATCGGGCAGCTGGCGCGCCGCCACCGCGAGGTCGCGCGAGGCATCCACCGCCGCATCCTGGGCGGCGAGCTGGCGCGACCGCGCGACGGCAAGGCGCTGCGCCTCGGCGAGCGACAATGGGCCATCGGCGGCGAGCGCAATATGCGCCCAGGCGGCCATGGCGAGCAGCGCGGAGGCCGTCGCCAGGCGCCGTCCGACGGCGTCAAGGACGAGTGTGCGCCCGGCCGCGGGCGCGGTAAAACGAAGGAACATGGGATCTCCAGATTGCGTAAAACCGCACCGTGTGCGCACGCTGCGCACCGATGGCGAAGGAAGCAATCGGGAGTGTCAAATACGGAAGCAGCAGTTCCGGATGGCGAGAGGCGGCGCGGTGGTGCGCGACAGCGACACGCCATCGGCGGGTGCGCCGGCGGGGATGTCGCAGGTGGTGACAGCGTACAGGGGAATGGCCAGTCCGACCGCGCTGAACGGGTGGACGGGCGGGGATTCGGGCTTGTCGAGCGATTGCTTGCCGGCCTGGCCGTGCGCATGGCACAAGGCCGGCTGGACGGGGTCGGGTTTCTCGCAACCGGACATCACCTGGCCATCGGCCATTTCCATCGCCTGGCCCCCCTCGTTCGGGGAAGCGACCGTCGACTGCGGGCACGCGTAGGCGGCGACGGCAAGCTGCATGAACAGCATGCTGATCAACGCGATCACGGCGGCGTGCCAACGGCAGGAACGGGTCAGTCTCATGGTTGTCCGAAAAATACGGCAATCCCGACCGGCTGTCAACTCTGCCGTTCCGTCAAATTCCCTCGATCAAGCGCATGGCAAACACGATCGGCAAGCCGGCCGCGATGACCTTGCGCGCGGCCGCGCCGTGGTCGTACGGCACCCGGAAATACTGGATTTCCCGCGCCGCGTCGTCGAAGATCGCATAGCATGCCGCGTTGTTCTGGTCGCGCGGCTGCCCCACGGCACCGGGCAGCACGAGATACTGGTGCTGCGGCTGCAGGCGGACGGCCTCGCCGGCCGCCGGCACGTGGCGGCCCATGCGGCCGTCGTCGGCGCGGCGGTACAGCGCCGGCGCATGCACGTGGCCGGAGAACACGATGCGGCTGCCGCTGGCGCGGATGCTGCGCTCGGCCGCGTCGAGGTCCGTGACGTATTCCCACCGCTCGGGTGCGTGCGCGCTGGCGTGCACGAAATACGCGTTGCCGTTCTTGTGCGTCAGCGGCAGCGCGGCCAGGAAGGCCAGTTGCCCGGCGTCCAGCTGGCCGCCGGTCCAGGCGATGACTTCGCGCGCTTCCGCATGCATCTGCGGGCGCGCCGGCTGCGTGACGGCGTGATCGTGGTTGCCCCGCACCGCCACGGCGCCGTGCGCCACGTAGTCCATCACCGTGCACACGACCCAGGCCGGATCGGCGCCGTAGCCGACGAAGTCGCCCGTGAACGCGTACTGGTCGACGCGCTGCTGCTGCGCGTGCGCGAGGCAGGCCTCGACGGCCTCGCGGTTCGCGTGCAGGTCGGTCAGCAGGGCGAGGCGCATGGCGATCGAGAGGACGTCAAGCGCCCGCGCGCGCCCGGGCGTATTGCTCGTAGCCGCGCGCGCGCAGCTCGCACGCGGGGCACTTGCCGCAGCCGTGGCCCCAGGCATGCGGCGCGCCGCGCTCGCCCAGGTAGCAGGTGTGGGTCTCGAAGCGGATCAGGTCGACCAGCGCTTCTCCGCCGCATTGCTCGGCCAGTTCCCAGGTCTGCTTCTTGTCGATCCACATCAGCGGCGTTTCGACCTTCAGCCGGGTGGCCATGCCCAGGTTCAATGCCACCTGCAGCGCCTTCATGGTGTCGTCGCGGCAATCCGGGTAGCCGGAGAAATCCGTCTCGCACATGCCGCCCACGAGCACGGTCAGGCCGCGGCGGTACGCGACCGTCGCCGCCACCGTCATGAACAGCAGGTTGCGGCCGGGAACGAAGGTGTTCGGCAAGCCGTTGGCCTGCATCTGGATCTCGACGTTGCTCGTCAGCGCCGTGTCGGAAATGCGCGCGATCAGCGACAGGTCGATCAGGTGGTCCTCGCCCAGGCGCTGCTCCCAGGCGGCCGACAGCGCGCGCATCCTGGCGAGCACGGGCGCGCGCACGTCCAGTTCGATCGCGTGGCGCTGGCCGTAGTCGAAGCCGATGGTCTCGACGCGCTCGTAGCGTTGCAGGGCCCACGCCAGGCAGGTCGTGGAATCTTGTCCGCCGCTGAACAGGACGAGCGCGGTATCGGGATTGTGCATGTTGAGTTTCCTGAGGTAATTAGCGGCCGAGTCGTCCGCCACCACATTTGACAATCAGTTAAGATGTGGCCGGCATATTGACGAATGGAGCGACATGATTTCCGCACGACCCGACCCATGCACGGCGATGGCGCCGGCGCGATCACGAATTTTGGCACAAATCGTGCTGATCGTGAACGCGCTGTGCCTCGCCCCGGTCGCGGCCGCGCAGGATCAGCCGGCACCGCCGGCACCGGAAGCGCAAGCGCCGTCCGGCGCCGTCGACTACGATGTACGCATCGACGCGCCGCGCCAGCTGCGCGAACTGCTGGACGACAACCTCGACCTGATGCGCTGGCGCGGCAACCCGCGCGTCGACCGGGAACAGCTGCTGCGCCTCGTGCGCGCGGCCCCAGAACAGATCAAGACCCTGATCGCCACCGAGGGCTACTACTCGCCGAAGGTGTCCGCCGACCTCGACACGTCCGGCAACAAGCCGCTGGTCCTGATCGACGTCGCGCCGGGCGAGCCCGTCGTGGTGGGCGACGTCGACATCGAGCTGCGCGGCTTCGTCCCGTTCGACAAGGGCAGCGCCCCGATCGACGCGGCGGCCCTGCGCAACCGCTGGACCCTGCCCGTCGGCGCGCGCTTCCGCACGGCGGACTGGGAGGCGGCCAAGCGCGGCCTCGTGCGCCACGTGGCGCAGTCGCGCTTTCCGCGCGCCCAGTTGCTCGAATCGACCGCCACCGTCGATCCGGACACGCACCGCGCCCTGCTCAAGGTCGTCATCGACAGCGGTCCGGAGGCGCGCTTCGGCCGCCTCGATATCCAGGGCCTGAAGCGGTATCCGGCCAGCGTCATCACGAACCTGAACACCATCGCCCCCGGCGACGAATACAACGAGGCCGCGCTGCAGGCGCTGCAGGGCCGCCTGCAGGACACGGGTTATTTCAGCAGCGTGGAGGTGAGCGCCGACATGTCGTCCGTGATCGCGTCGCAGGTCAAGGACCTCAAGGAGAACGAGGGCGCGACGCCGCAGCCGCCCAGTCCTCCGGCGGTGCTGCCCGTACTTGTGCGCGTCACCGAGAACAAGCGCAAGAACGTGGCGCTCGGCCTCGGTTACTCGACCAACACGGGTGCCCGTGCGCAAGCCGAGTACGATAACCTGAACGTGTTCGGCAAGCGCCTGAAGAGCAATGTGCTGTACGAGCAGAAGCACCAGGCCGCACGCGCCGATTTCTACCTGCCCACGACCACGGGCGGCTACAACAACAGCTTCGGCGCCGGCTACGACCGTCTCGACGCCAACGGCCAGATCACGCGCACGACGAGCGTCCACGCCAAGCGCGCATGGGGCTCGCCGCTGCTGGAAAAGACGCTGACCCTGGAAGCGCTGACCGAACAAATAACCATCGACGACCTGCCGACGACGCGCGTGAAAAGCCTGCCGCTGACGTTCTCGATCACGAAGCGCCACCTGGACAGCCTCGTGCAGCCGACCCGCGGCTACATCGTCAACGCGCAAGTCGGCGGCGCCTTTTTACCCGTGCTGACGGACGAAAAATTCGTGCGCATCTACACGCGCGGCCTCGCCTACAAGCCGGTCGGCGAGGCCGGCACCCTGATCGTGCGCGGCGAATTCGGCGCCGTCGGTTCCAGGGACAAGAACGGCGTGCCGTCCACGTTCCTGTTCCGCGCCGGCGGCGACCAGTCCGTGCGCGGCTACGGCTACCAGCAACTGGGCGTGCCGGTCGGTTCCGCCATCACGGGCGGCCGCTACCTGCTCACCGGCAGCGCCGAATACGATTACTGGTTCAAGCCGCCATGGGGCGTGGCCGTGTTCTACGACGTCGGCAACGCGGGCGACAATTTCCACGACCTGAAACCGAAGGTCGGCTACGGCGTCGGCGCGCGCTGGCGCAGCCCCGTCGGCCCGATCAACGTCGACGTCGCCTACGGCAAGGCCGTGCATAAAGTCCGTCTGCACTTCTCACTGGGATTCACGTTCTGATGGAAGCCGACCAGCCAACACCTTCCCCCGCGCCCGAACCCGCGCACCCGCGCCGCTGGCCGCGCCGCGTCGCCATCGGCGTGGTCGTCGTCGGCGTCGTGCTGGGCGGCGCCGTCTGGTACCTGGGGCGCGAGACGACGTTGCAGACGATCGCCCGGCGCGTCGCGAATGCCAGCGGCGGCAAGCTGCAGCTGTCCGGCGTCACGGGTTCGCTGTACGGCCACATGCACATCGGCCACGCCGTGTACCGCACCGAGACGTCGGTCATGACGGCCGACGACATCGACATCGACTGGAAGCCCTGGCAATACCTGTCGCGCGGCGTCGAAATCGACAAGCTCCATGCGCGGCTGCTGCGCGTGGAAACGCTCAAGCCGTCGCAGCAACCGATGACGATGCCCGCGCGCCTCGCGCCGCCGTTCAAGGTGGCGGTGGACGATGCGCGCCTGGACAAAGCCCTGTTCGTGAACAAGGGCGCGACGACGGAAATCGACGCCATCCGCGCCCGCCTGCACGGCGACAAGCAGCAGTGGAAGCTCGACTACGCGGCCGCCAGCACGCCCTGGGGACAGGTCTCAGCGAAGGGGGCGATCGCCAACACGCTGCCGTACAAGCTCGATGCGGACGCGAGCCTGGCGCAAGCGCAGAGCGCCGCGCCGGCGCAACCCGGCGAACCGCCCAGCCTCGGCGCGCACTTGACGCTGCATGCCGGCGGCGACCTGCAGAAGACGGTCATCGACGCCACCGGCCAGGCCGCGCGCGCGCAGGGCAAGGCGCAGATCGTGATGGCGCCGTTCGCGGACATCCCGCTGCAGGCCTTCACGCTCGATGCGCGGAACATCGACCCCGGCTTCTTCAGCCCCACCCTGCCGAGCGCGGACCTGAGCCTGGCCGTGGCGGTGCGGCTCGACGCGAACCGCAACATCGCCGGCACCGTCGACCTGACGAACGACGGCGCCGTGGGCACGCTCGACCAGCAACGCCTGCCGCTGCGCGCGCTGCGCGGCCGGCTGGGCGGCAGCCTGACGGCCATGCGCATCACGGACGTGCTGATCGACGTGGGCGCCGCCGGCCGCTTCACGGGCAGCGGCAGCGTGCAGCGCGGCCCGGACGAACAGGGCATCGGCACCGCGCAATTCGCGCTGCACACCGACCGCTTCGACCTGCACCAGGTCTACGGCAGCATGAAGCCGACGAAGATCGCGGGCGACCTGAAAGTCGCGAACACGAAGGACACGCAGACGCTGGACGTGAACCTGGCGGACGCCGGCATGCGCCTGGCCGCGCAGGCCGCGCTGGCCAACGACGTGCTCACGGTGCGCGACGCGCGCCTGTCGGCCGGCAAGAGCAGCGTGCGCGTGACGGGCAGCGCCCACCTCAAGGACAACAAGCCGTTCAAGGCGGCGCTTGTCGCGAGCCGCTTCGATCCGGCCGATTTCGGCGCGTTCCCGCAGGCCGACATCAATGCCGAGATCAACGCGGCCGGCGCGCTGGCGCCGCAGTGGAAGGTGGCGGCCGACTTCGCGTTGCGTCCGAGCCGGCTGTTCGGCCAGCCGCTGTCCGGCCACGGCAAGCTCGATGCGAACGCCGTCCACGTGCACGACGTCGACGCCGCGCTGGCGCTCGGCCGGAACACGGTCGACCTGCACGGCGCGTTCGGCAAGCCGGGCGAGCAACTCGCATGGAAGGTCGACGGCAACGACCTCTCCGCCCTGCGCGGCGGCCTGTATGGCGCCGTGCTCGCGAGCGGCGTCGTCACCGGCACGATGCAGGCGCCGCGCACGACGTTCGACGTCGACGCGCGCGGCCTCGGCTGGGTGCCGCGCGAGCGCAAGCAGGACAACGGTTCCGTGCACGCGAGCGGCGAGGCCTGGCTGGCGGGCAGCGCGGGCGCGCGCGTCGTCGAAGTCAAGGCGCAGGGCGACATGCAGCGCCTGAACCCGGCCGCCTTCGGCTCGCCGCTGGCCGGCAGCATCAACGGCAGCTTCACCGCCAGCGGCCGCACGGGCGCGAACATGGGAGGCGCCGTCGACCTGGCGCTGCAGGATTCCACCTTGTCGAAATCGCCGCTGTGGGGCCATGCGAAGCTGGCCGCGGACAAGCGCCACGTAGCGAACGCCGACGTCGACCTGCACCTGGGCGGCAACGTCGTCGCCGCGCGCGGCGCCTTCGGCAGCGGCCATGAAACCCTGGACTGGCGCATCGACGCGCCGCAGCTGGCGGCCCTCGGCCCGGACTTCGGCGGCGTGCTGCGCGGGTCCGGCACGCTGTCCGGCACGATGGACATGCCGTCGCTGACGGCATCCATCGACGGCCAGAACATCCGCGCCATGGGCACGCAATCGGTCAAGCAGTTGCATGCCACCGCCAAGCTCGGCGCGGGCCGCGGCGCCGCCGATCCGCTCGCGCTGGACGTCGCCGTGACCGACTACACGAGCAGCACGACGGACAAGCAAGGCAACGTCAACACGACGCACATCGCCGCGGCGCGGCTGACGTCGACGGGCACGCGCGGCGCGCACACCATCCAGGCGTCCGCGCGCGGCGACACGTTCGACGCCGCGCTGGCCGTGCACGGCGGCTTGTCGGGCAATACGTGGAACGGCACCGTCGACACGCTGAAGAACAGCGGCCGCTACGCCATGACGCTCGCCGCGCCCACGCCGCTGCGCATCGCGGGCGCGCCCGGCACGGGTCTCGCCGGCCTGGCGAAGCCCGAGCAGATCGCGTTCAACGGCGCGACGATCAAGCTGCCGGCCGGCGCCGTCACGATCGACTCGCTGGTCAAGACCGGCCCGCGCTGGAACACGCGCGGCAGCGCCAGCGGGGTGCCGGTCAGCTACCTCGGGCAAGCGTCGGATGCCGTGCGCGACAACCTGCGCGGCGACTTGACCCTGGGCGCGCAATGGGCCATCGACCTGCGCGCGCCGACTGTCCCCGGCGCCGTGCCCGCACTGAACGGCAGCGTGCACGTGTTCCGCGAAAAGGGCGACCTGATCGCGGGCGACGTCACGCCCGTGGCGCTGGGCCTGCGCCAGCTCGACCTGCGCGCGGACGTCGGCGGCGGCGCCCTGCGCGCGCAGTTCGCGGTGGACGGCGCGCGCGTCGGCAACGCCCGCGTGGACGCCACCGCGCAACTGCTGCAGGGCCGCGTCGACAACGACAGCCCGCTCAAGCTGACGGCCAGCGCGAACCTCGCTTCGCTCGCCTGGATGTCGCCGCTGCTCGGCCAGCCGGGCCTGGAGGTGGACGGCGCGCTGCGCCTGGCCATCAACGGCACGGGCACGGTCGGCGCGCCCACCCTCAACGGCAGCATCGAGGGCGACGGCCTGGCGGTGCGCTGGCCGGACCAGGGCGTGCGCCTGCGCAACGGCCAGTTGCGCGCCGTGCTCGCCGGCGACGAGCTCCAGTTGCAGCGCCTGGCCCTGGAAGGCAACAGCGGCCACGCGACGGCGTCCGGCTTCGTGCGCTTTGCCGGCGGCGAGGCGACGATGAACCTGAACCTCGTCGCGGACAAGCTGGAAGCCCTGTCGCGGCCGGACCGCACCGTCGTCCTCAGCGGCCAGGCCAGCGTCGTGCGCGACGCGCACCAGTTCCGGGTCGAAGGCAATTTCAAGGCCGACCGCGCCCTCGTCGAACTGGCCCCGCAGGACCGTCCCACGATCTCGGACGACGTGATCGTGCTGGGCCGCGGCAACGCCGCGCCGGCGCAGGCCAGGAAGGAAGCGGCGGTGCCGCTGACGATCGACCTGACGGCCGACCTGGGCGACGACTTCCACCTGCGCGGCATGGGCGTCGACGCCTACCTGGCGGGCGCCGTCCAGGTGCAGAAGGTAGGCGCCCGTCCGCCGCACATCAACGGCACCGTGCGCACCGTCAGCGGCACGTATGCCGCGTACGGCCAGCGCCTGGCGATCGAGCGCGGCGTGATCACGTTCAGCGGTCCGTACGACAACCCGTCGCTGGATATCCTCGCCGTGCGCAAGCCCCCGGCAGGCGACCAGCTGAGCGAGACGAACGTCCAGGCGGGCGTGCAGGTGCGCGGCACGGCGCTGTCGCCGACGGCGAAGCTCGTGTCGACGCCGAACGTGTCCGACAGCGACAAGCTCTCATGGTTGGTGCTGGGCCACGGCATGGAAGCGACGACGGGCAACGAAGCCGACGTCCTGAGCGCGGCCGCCGGCGCCCTGCTGGGCGGCAAAGGCGGCACGGGCGGCATCACGAGCAAGCTGGCGAACTCGCTGGGCGTCGACGAACTGGGCGTGCGCCAGGGCGCCGGCCAGGCGTCCGGACTGGAAAACACGGTGGTGACGGTCGGCAAGCGCATCTCGTCGCGCCTGTACCTGAGCTTCGAACAGGGCGCCGCCACCGCGTCGAGCATCGTGCGCGTGCGCTACAAAATCAATCCGCGCATCACCCTGCAACTGCAGACCGGCACGAACACGGCGCTGGACATCCTGTATTCCTGGTCGTTCGACTGACCCCAAAATTCGGGGTCAGAGCACATATTGTCGAAAATTCGGGGGTCAGAGCACATTTTCGCGCAATTTCCGTTGGAACCTTGCTCGATTCTTGGTCGCGATAACGCGTGTTCCTGCCCCTGCGGGAAGTAGCGAACGTCCACGTGCTCAGCGCAGACCAAGGCTCCGGCCCGCGCTGACGAATTCGCCAAGACATTTCTCGAGAAAGTGCTCTGACCCCGAATTTGCGCGAAAAAGTGCTCTGACCCCGAATTCAGGCGGCGGCTTTCGCGCGTTTCGGCTTCGCTTTGGCGGCCGCGTTGAGGGCCGCCGCGGCGCGGATGAGCGCACGGAACGCGGTGGCATCGAGCTGCTCGCCTTCGTGGATGTCGATGGCGCGCCGGGCGTTGCCGTCCAGGCTGGAGTTGAACAGGCCGGAGGGATCGTCCAGCGACGCGCCTTTCAGGAAGGTCAGCTTCACGTGCGATTTGTACGACTCGCCCGTGCAGAGGATACCCTGGCTGTTCCACACGGGCGTGCCCATCCACTTCCACTCTTCGACGACGCCCGGCACCGCTTCCTTGATGAGTGCCCGGACCCGGGCCAGCGTATCGCCGCGCCAGTCGCCCAGGTCGGCAATGCGCCGGTCGATCAGGGCGGACGCCGGCATGTCCGTGGACGCATTCTCCTGCTTCATGTCGCCTCCTTTGGCTTAATCGTCGAGCTTCGCCAGCACCTCGTCGAGGGCGGTGGTGAATTTGTTCCAGCCATATTTTGCACCATTGTAGGCCGCATCCTGGCCCGGCTGGAAGCCCGTCTGTTCCACCTTGAGGTGCGTGCCCGCGCCCGTCGGGGTCAGGGTCCAGGTGACGACGCTGTCGAGGCCCATCGCGGCCCACGTGTAGGACAACGACCGGTTCGGCTCGATCTCCAGCACCTCGCAATCGACGGAACCCCAGTCGCCGCTGAGCTTGAAGCGGTGGTTCAGGGCAGGCACGAAATCGTTCTTCATCAGCCACGCCTCGATGAGGTGAGGCTGGGTCAGTGCGCGCCAGATCTTTTCCGGGGCGTGGGCAAATTCACGTTCGACGGTGACGGTGCGCGTTTGGAGCGAGGTATCGTTCATTGGTCCATCCTTTTCAACAGGTCTTCCAGGTCATCGAACCGGCTCTCCCAGAACCGGGCCATTTGCGTCGTCCAATCGGTCAGCGGTGCGAGCGCGCCGAGCTGTGCAGTGTAATGCGTCTGGCGTCCTTCATGCCGATCGCGCACGAGCCCGGCCTGCTTCAGGAGGCCCAGATGCTTGGACACGGCCGGCTGCGAGATGCCGGCCCGCGCCGTGAGGGCGCCGACCGTCTGCTCGCCGTCGCGGCACAGCGACTCGAAAATGGCGCGCCGCGTGGGGTCGCCGAGTGTCCGGAAAAGAATATCGTGGGCTTCTGTCATGGCTATTTATAACCGGTTGGCTATGGGTTTAATCATAACCAGCCGGTTATGCGTTGGTCAAGCGTTTTTTGAACGACCCGTATCGGGCCGCAGCAGCACGGCGCCGCTCGTCCGCCCCGCCTCCATCGCGGCATGCGCCTCGGCCGCGCGCGCGAGCGGCAGGTCCAGGCCGACCGGCACCCGCAGCCCCGCGGCCAGCCGCGCCAGCGTGGCCTGCGCACCCTCGTGGTACAGGCCGGGCTCGGTCATGAACTGCATCACGCTCGGGCGGGAGAACGCGATCCCGCGCGTCCGTCCGATCTGCATCAGGTCGACCGGCTCGATGCTGCCGCCGGCCTGGCCGACGCTGGCCGCCATGCCGTAGGGCCGCACGGCGTCGAAGGTGCGCAGCAGGGTCGCGCCGCCGATGCCGTCGATGGCAAAGTCGACGCCGCGGCCGCCGCCGAAGTCGCGCGCCGCCGCCACGAAATCTTCGTCGCGATACAACACGACCCGTTCGGCGCCGTGCGCCAGCGCGAGCGCCGCCTTGTCGCGGCTGCCGACGGTGCCGATCACGCGCGCGCCGAGCGCGCTCGCCCACTGGGTCAGCACGAGCCCGAGACCGCCGGCGGCGGCATGCACGAGGACGGTGTCGCCGGGGCGAAGCTGGCGCACGTGCGCGAACAGCATGTGCGCCGTGAGCCCGCGCAGCAGGCCGCCGGCGATTGCGTCCAGGTCCACGTCGTCCGGCACGGCGACGAGGCGCTCGAGCGGTACGTTGCGCACCGCCGCGTAGCCGCCGATCAGCCCCGTGTACGCGACGCGCTGGCCCGGCGCGAATCCGCTCACGCCCGGCCCCAGCGCCTCGACGACGCCCGCCCCCTCGACGCCCAGCGTGGCCGGCAGCTGCGCCAGCGGATACAGCCCGTTGCGGTGATACACGTCGACGAAATTCACGCCGACGGCCTGCTGGCGCACGCGCACTTCGCCGGGCCCCGGCGGCGCGAGCGCGATCCGCTCGACTTCCAGTTCGTCGGCGCCGCCCTGGCGGTGGATGCGCACGTGTTCGATCAATTCGTCCATTTCATTCTCCCGATGTTCGTGGTGTAAGAGGCTCCCATGGTAGATTGATCAAAAATCGCCCGAAATCCCAAAAAATCGCCAATGACCGTGCAAAAATCCATAAGTCAGCCCGACGCCGGCACCCTCGACTGGGACGACATCCGTTATTTCGTCGAACTGGCGCGCCAGGGCAAGCTGAGCGCGACGGCGCGCGTGCTGCGCGTCGAGCATTCGACCGTCGCGCGCCGCATCGGCATGCTCGAGACGCGCCTGGGCGTGCGCCTGTTCGACCGTCTGCCGAAGAATTGGATACTGACCGCGGAAGGCGAGGAATTGCTGGCCCAGGCGCGCCGCGTCGAGGACGAGGCGCTCGCGTTTGCCCGCGCCGGCGCGGGCGCGTCCACGTTGCGGGGCGTGGTGCGGCTGTCGGCGCCGCCGGTCTTCGCCAGCGCCTTCCTCGTGCCGCGCCTGGCCGCATTGCGCGCGCGCTGGCCCGCGATCGCGCTGGAGATCATCGGAGAGGTGCGCCAGGCCGACCTGTACCGGCGCGAGGCCGACCTGGCGCTGCGCATGGCGCGGCCAAGCCAGGACGGCCTCGCGGCCCGGCCGCTGGCCCAGACCGGCTACGGCCTGTACGCGGCGCCCGGCTGGTTCGAGCGGCCCGCGCAGGAATGGGAATTCATCGGCCACGGCGAGGCGATGAAGGACACGCCCCAGCAGAAATGGCTGGCGAAATTCGTGGCCGGCCGGCCCTATGCGTTCTGGACCAACGACGCGGCCGCCATGCTGGCCGCATGCCGCGCCGGTCTGGGCGTCGCCGTGCTGCCGCACTTCCTCGGTCGCGGCGATCCGATGCTGGTGCTGCATCCGGAACACGGCCAGGTGCTGAGCCGCCCGTTGTGGCTGGCAGTGCATCCGGACGTGCGCCGTGCGCCACGCGTGACCTTGATGGCGGAGTTGCTGGCCGCCATGCTGCAGGAACACGCGGCCTTGCTGGCTTAGCGTGCTCCGCTGGGCCGGCGCCCAACCTGCGTCAGTGCAGGATGCTCGGATTCGGATCGATGGGCGGCTCGTCGTTCTGCGGCGTGCGGATCGGCGGCTGGTGCGGATCGGAATTCTCGAACGGGTCGGGCGGCGGTTCTTCGACGGGTGCGGGATCGGGAGCACGGTGGGCGTCGTGCCGGATCGTACGCCGCGTCGCGATCAGGTCTGGAATCATGGGAGGCTCCTGCTGAAGATGCCAAAACATTACCATGGGCAGCGGTATGTCGACGCGCGCCTGGATTACAATGGCGGATTCGACAGAAAGAACCCCAAGGAAACTCATGTTGCCAGCTCCCGTCGTTGTCGTTCTCGCGCCGCTCGTGCTGTGGCGCATCGTCAGCCGCGTCAAGCGCCTGACGACCCGCCAGCGGTCGAAGACGTGGCGTCACCGCACGACCCTCGTCTTCTTTCCGCTGCTGCTCGTGCTCCTGACCGTCGTCAGCATCAAGACGAATCCGATCGCCCTCGCGGGCATGGCGGCCGGACTGCCCGTCGGCGCCGTGCTGGGCCGGATCGCGATCGGCAAGACGCGCTTCGAACAGGTGGGCGCCGACTTCTTCTTCACCCCGCACGCACCGATCGGGCTCGCGGTGGCCCTGCTGTTCATGGGCCGCATGGCCTGGCGCGCCTACGAGCTCTACACGCTGGGCTCGTTCGAGCACCGCGAGTTCGTGTCGAGCCCGCTGACCCTCGTCATCTTCGGCGTATTGGCCGGCTATTACATGAGTTTTGCGTTCGGCCTGCTCTCCTGGCGCCGCCGCACCGCACCGGCCGCAACGAACCCGTGATTCGCATCGCATGAGTCTGACCACCCTCGCCCTCATCGCCCTCGTCCCCCTGCTCGTCTGGCGCATCTATTCGCGCCTCAAGAACCAGATGACGCGCCAGCGCTCGATCGTGTCGCGCCACTACACGGGCGTGATCGTGTTCGCCGCGATGGTCCTCGTCCCCGGCACGGAACTCGGCGACCGGCCGTTCCAGCTGGCCGCGCTGGCCGCCGGCGCCATCGCCGGCATCGCCCTCGGCAGCTACGGCTTGCGCCGCACGCGTTTCGAAGACACGCCCGAAGGCTATTTCTTCACGCCGCCCTCGCGCATGGGTGTCCTCGTCGCCATGGTGCTCGTGGCGCGCGTGATCTACCTGGGCATCGAGATCTATATGAACCAGGGCAGCAACCGGCCTAACCCGCGCTTCACGGACAGCCCCGTCACCATGCTGTGCCTGGGCTTGACGGCCGCGTATTTCGCCACCTTCTCGGTCGGCCTGATGCGCTGGCGCCAGCGCATGCGCAAGGAAATCGGCGACATGTGATTCGACCGCCGGACGCGCACCGCGTGCGGCCGGCATCTCGAAATCTTGATCCACATCGCATAGGTCGACCGTCCGTCGCGCCACGCCGCCGGCATTTGTCGCACCTCCAATACGTCATGCATAACCGTGCGGAGAATGGCCGCCGGGGCCGCGCACGTATTGACGTGTATTCCGTGGCTCCAGTCACCCATCTGGAGCACGCATGGTCCTTACCCTCCTCACCCGCCATTGGATGGCGCGGCGCCATTACCCGTTCGCATCCTGGGCGGCCTGCATCGCGCGCAGCCTGCGCGTGCTGCTGTTCCGCCGCGCCCATCTGGAATTGCTCGCGATGGACGTCTACCGCAACTACGTGACCCAGGTCCACGACGACGTGTTTCACCACCTGAGCCACCGGAACTATCTCGCCAAGGGCCTGTCGCTGCGCCAGCGCGTGCGCTGCGTCCTCACGCATTACCGCTTCGAGGACGCCACGTTCGACGCAACGTACAAGCACGCCGTCTACCGCGACGGCGGTCTCGTGCTGTGGTGCCACGAGGCGGACGGCGGCCGGGTCGAAGTCCGGCTCGGCATGGCGCAGCGCCTGAATGCGGAAGGCGACCTGACGCTGTCCCTGCTGGCCGACGGCAAGTGCGTGCATCGCCTGTCCTTCAGCTGGGTCGACGAGCGCTTCGCCGGCACCGCGGCGCCGGGCGGGCCCGGGATGCTGCCCTTCATCGCCCGCAACCAGGGCCCCCGCACTGGTGCGCTCGACGCGGTCGACGCCTTCCGGCGCGCCTTCCCGGGCAACTCGCCGCTCGTCACCACGCCCGGCTTCTTCTGCTTTGCCGCCTTGCAGGGGATCGCGCAGGCCCTGGGCATGGGGCAGGTGATGGCCGTCAAGTCGGCCTGGCACTGCGCCTACGATCCGTCCGACGAAAAACACTTTGCCAACGCCTACGACGGCTTCTGGCGCATCCTCGGCGGCCGCGAGCTGCCCGGCCGCGCCTGGCATATCACCTTGCCCTTCTACATGAAACCGCTGGCCGAGATGCCGTCCAAGCACCGCAAGCGTGCCATGGTCCGGCGCGAGCAATGGCGCGCGATCGCGGAGTCGGCGTGCCAGGCGCTGCAGGGCCGGATGACGCAGGGGGACCATCGGACCGGCGCGCCTGAGGCCACGTCCCTGCAGGCTGGCCGCGAAACGGCGAGCGAGCATCCGCTGTCGTGATCATCTTCACGGGCGCCATTTCTTGAGAAACAACCAGCTATTGCAGTTTCGGGACAAGGCGGTCAGAATGACGGCGGTCCAGAAGGCCCGGCGCATATCAGCTGCGCTACCGAATCGACCGATGCGTCACGGGCCGGCGCCGCCATGTGGACGCCCCCGCACATGCCTGTTCGTCGTAAAGGAATCCGCATGACCCCTCACCCTCTCCAAATCATCGTGCAGGCCGGCGGCCGCGGCAGCCGGTTACGGCATCACACGTGGAACAAGCCGAAATGCCTGGTCTCGGTACGCGGCAAGCCGCTTTTGTATCATTTGTTCGACAAGTATCGCGACGCCAAGTTCTTCGTGATCGGCGATTACGCGTTCGACCAGTTGGTCAAATATCTGAAGGTGAATCCGCCCGGCGTCGATTACACGTTGATTCGTTCGGATGAAAAAGGCACGGCGTCCGGTATCGCCGCCGCCCTGGAACAGACCGACCCCGAACTGCCGCTGATGCTGACCTGGAGCGACCTGATTCTCGGCGCCAAGCCCGACTGGCCGGAAGTGGACCATCCCGTCGTCGCCACGACCTCCGCATTCACCTGCCGCTGGTCCGCGACACCCGAAGGGCAGTTGCATGAGGTCACCTCGACCGTGAGCGGCATCCCCGGCCTGTTCTATTTCAAGCAAGCAGCGCTGATGCCGCAACCGCCCAAGGGCGGCGAATTCGTCAAGTGGTTCGCCGCGAACATCACGGACTTCGAGCTGTTCGACGTCTCGCAGCTGGAAGAACTGGGCGACTTTTCCTCGATCGAGGAAAACAACGACCGCGCGGGATTCTGCCGTTTCTTCAACCAGGTCGACATCGAGGGCGACGTCGTCCGCAAAATCGTCGTCGATCCGGCCTACGCAAAAGTCCACCATAACGAAGTCAGATGGTACGAGGAAGCGCAGCGGCTCGGCTTCCGCCGGATTCCGAAAATCATGTCGACCGAACCGCTCGTCATGGAACGCATCCGCGGCCAACATGCCTTCGAAATGAACGACCTGACGGAGCGGGAAAAGCGCGCAGTGCTGGCCGATTACCTGGATTCCCTGATCGCCCTGCACGACACGGCATCCATCGATGCGAACCAGGACGATGTGAAGGAAGTCTATATTTCGAAGACGCTCGACCGGGTGCACAGCGTCGCCAGCATCATTCCCGGCTACGAACATGCCGCGATGACCGTCAACGGCAAGAAGTGCCGCAACTTCTTTTCGGAGAAATATGCGGGCATTCTTGAGTCGCTCTTGCCCCGGCTGCAGCCGTCCCGGTTCGTGCCGATCCACGGCGACGCCACGTTCTCGAATACGCTCGTCGACGACAAGCTGCGTGTCTGGTTCATCGACCCGCGCGGCTATTTTGCCAAGCCGGGGGTATTCGGCGACGCCTGGTACGACTTCGCCAAGGTTTATTATTCGGCCGTCGGCGGCTACGACGCATTCAACCGCCGCAAATTCAAGCTCCACGTCGACGACGAAACCGTGGAGATCCTGATGGACGAGACGAATTTCTCGAAGACGGCCCACGAGATTTTTGCGGACTATTTTGGCGAAGACAAAGCGCGGATCGAAATCCTGCACGGTCTGATCTGGCTGGCCCTGTCGGGCTACGTAAAAGACGACATCGATTCCGTCATCGGCTCGTTCTACCTGGGCCTGTACTGGCTGGAAAGCGGCATGGCGCGCCTATGACCCGGCTGACCCTCAGTTGCCTGCCCCATACCTGGCTGATCGACATCGACGGTACGATTTTCCTGCACAACGGCCACAAGACCGGGCCGGACCAGCTGCTGCCCGGCGTGAAGGAATTCTGGGATGCCATCCCGGAGCACGACTGCATCATCCTCCTCAGTGCGCGCATGAGCAACGAAGCCGAGCAGACGGCCGCGGCGCTGCGCGCATTCGGATTACGCTACGATCGGATCCTGTATGACCTGCCCAAAGGCGAACGCGTCCTCGTCAACGACAGGAAACCGGGCGGGCTGGTGACCGCGCACAGCGTCAATCTGGAACGCGACGCGGGCCTGCAATCCGTCGACGTGCACTTATCGAACGAAATTTGAAGGGAAACGAATGTACCGTACGATGCACAAACTCAGGAGGGACCAAGCCCTCGACCTGCTGCTGACGCTGAAAAAGACCCTGATCGGCAGCGGACTGCAGGCCGAGGATTATGTATTGGTTTTCCCGTGGGGGAATTTTGGCGAGCACACGTACACGCTCGGCCTCCTGCGCCTGCTGCGTTCCCGGTACAAGATCTGCCTGGTGCTCAAGGACAGCAAGATGTGGATGCACAAATACTTTCCGGATGCCGCCGATTTCGTGATCCATATTCCGGACATGTACCAGGACCTGTACGAAGAGCTGCTCGAGATTTCTTCCCTGACACCCGGGTGTCCTTACGTCGTGTGGACCGACGTCATCGGCAACGGCCGGCTGAACACCGAGCTGGTCCGCCAAGGCCGGATCACGCTGGCGGAATCGTATGCCTTTGCCCTCGAACTGCCGCTGAATGCCGAACTGAAACCGTTGAACATCGCTCACGCCCCGGAACTGGCGGCCAACAGGCGGTCGATGCAACAGCGCGGCACCGGCCATGCGCTGATCATGCCGGCCGCCACCACGGCCCGGCCCCTCGCGCCGGAATTCTGGTACGGCATCTACGACCACCTCGACCGCCACGGACTCAATCCGGTCATGGACTCGACCTTCATCGACTGGGATACGCGCGGCATGCGCACGGTCAAGCTGAAACAGGATGAGCTGATCAATTTCGTCGCGCAGGATTGCCGCTCCGTCATCGGCTTGCGTAGCGGCATGATGGACCTGCTGGGCGGCCTGACCCGGGATCTCGACCTGAAACTGGCGGCGCTGTATCCGGTCGAGGAGGCCACGTACTCGCTCGCCGGTACGGGCCTCAACGTCCAGGGGGTGGCCAACACCGGACTCGCCGTCGGCCGCTGCTGGAATTCGGACCGCATCCTCGACGTCGAAACGGGACCGCAGTTCGCGCCGGACGGTTTCGGCAACACGCTCGCGCAATTCCTGCGCCAGGATCTGCCCGGCTGATGTCGGGCGCGGGCTGCTTCCCCGCGTGGTCGCCGGTCAGGTCTTGTCCGGACCGGCACGATCGGCGATATGTACGAAAAACCACATCTTGCCAATATTAAGTTTCCTCAAGTTAATTTTAATTTCCACAATGCTATAGTTTTAGTTCCATGCGGAAATAAGCGGTCTTCCGCCCACACCAAGGAACTATTTCATGGCAACCAATTACGACGCCGCCGTCAATTCTTTCTACCTCGCGTATTACGGCCGTCCTGCCGATCCCACGGGCCTGGCGTACTGGTCGCAGGTGCTCGCGCACAACAACGGCGACTTCAGCACGATCATCGATGGGTTCTCGACATCCGCCGAAGCGACGGCCCGGTTCGGCAACGCCACCGCGAGCGATCGCATCGCCGATATCTACCAGCAATTGTTCAACCGCGCCCCCGACCAGGCCGGCCTCGCTTACTGGACGAAGGCCATCGAGACCGGTGCGATGACCATCGCCGATGCCGCCATCGCGATCCTGAACGCCGCCCAGAACACGGACGCGCAACTGTCGACCCTGCGCCAGCAAGCCGCGGCCCAGTTCACCGCCGATGTAGCGGCCTCGGGCGTGGCCTACGACGGCAACGCCGCCGTCGAAGCCGCGCGCGTCCTGATCGCCGCGATCACGCCCACGACGAGCGCGGCCGACCTCCAGTCGCTGATCACGGCCACCAAATCGCTCGTCCAGACGGCCCACGACAACCCGGACGTCATCACCGCCCTCGCCGACAGCGGCAATCTGACGACGCTGCTCGCCTCGTCCAACGGCAAGGCCGATCCGGTCGCGATGGTCGAGGCGCTGGCCAGCGTGGGCAAGGCCGCGGCCGGCGATGCCGGCCAGCTCGCGACGCTGAAACATGGCGGCGGCATGGCCGGCCTCGTCGACACCCTGCCGGCCGGCGCCAGCCTGCATGACGTCGCCAAGGCCGCGGACCAGGGTGGATTGACCGCGGTGAGCGCCATCACCAACCCGCCGCCCGCCGATACCACCCCGCCCGCCACACCCAAGGTCGCACTGGTCGCCGATACCGGCATCAGCGCCACCGACCACATCACCAACGATGGCCAGATCAAGGTCAGCGGCCTGGAAGCCGGAGCGACGTGGGAATACAGCTACGACGGCAAGGCCTGGCACACGGGCCCGGCCGCCAACGCCAGCGGGTTCGCGATGTTCGACAGCACCGTGACCGGCGCCCAGACGCTGCAGGTGCGCAGCACCGACGCGGCCGGCAACGTCAGTGCCGTCAGCTCGCTCCAGTTCACGCTGAAGACGTCGTTCGCGCCGAAGCTCGCCTTCCAGGGCCCCGACGGCACCGACCTGACGGTCACCAGCCTCACCACCAACACGGACGGCTACTGGGTCAACCTGCACGGCGCGAAAGGTGCCGCGGCCGTCGGCTTCCAGGTGTCGGACACGGGCGCGGACGGCACCTGGACCGACGCCAAGGACTCCGACCCGCTGGCCGACGGCACCCACTTCATCCGCTACGTCGTCACCGACGCGGCCGGCAACACGGCCCCGACGAACGCGCTCACGATCGTGATGGACCACGCGCTGTCCGGCGCCCCGGCCGTGCAGCTCGTCCAGGACACCGGCGCGAGCGCCACCGACCACATCACCAGCAACGGCCAGGTCAAGGTCGGCGGCCTGGATGCGACGGCCGTCTGGTCGTACAGCACGGACGCCGGCCAGACCTGGACCGCGGGTCCCGCCGCGACCACCGACGGCGTGGTCCTGCCGGACCTCGGCGCGGGCGCCCACAGCCTGCTGGTGCGCGCGTTCGACCAGGTCAACGGTGCCGAGACGTTCAGTGTCGGTTCGCTCGACTACACGGTCCTCACGTCGGTGAACGCGCGGCTCGCGTTCCAGGGCGCGGACGGCAAGGACCTGGCCGCGACCAGCCTCCTGACCAACACGGACAACTACTGGGTCAACCTGTACGGCGCGAAGAACGCCGCCAGCGTCGGCTTCCAGGTGTCGGACACGGGCGCGGACGGCACCTGGACCGACGCCAAGGACTCCGACCCGCTGGCCGACGGCACCCACTTCATCCGCTACGTCGTCACCGACCTCGCGGGCAACACGGGCACGACGAACGCGCTCGAAGTCGACATGGACAAGACCGCGCCCGCCGCCCCGACGGTCGCCTTCGTGAACGACACGGGCGCGAGCGCCACCGACCACGTGACCTATTCCGGCCAGATCCAGGTCAGCGGCATCGAGGCCGGCGCGACGTGGCAGTACACGGACGACGGCACCAACTGGGTGCCCGGCGCCGCGCCGGACGCCGGCGGCCACGCGACGGCCTGGATCGCCAATGGCCAGCACACGCTGCAGGTTCGCGTCGTCGACGCCGCCGGCAACGTCAGCGCCGTCACCGACATGCCGTACACGCTGGAGAGCGCCCCACCCGCGCAGGGCCTGGCCTTCGACCACATCGCGGGCGGCGCCCAGGGCAGCACCCAGACGACGTCGACCAAGGCCGACCTGGTCTTCACCTATACCGGCACCATAGCCGCAGGCGCCGGCGTCGCCGTCCAGATCGGCGACACCGCCTTCGTCGCGGCGCCGGGCGCCACCGTCGACACGACGGCGAGGACGGTCACGCTGCACGATGTCGACCTGTCCGGTTCGGACCCCGGCATCGCGGTGAGCGTCACGTCGCTGGGCGGCCTCGCCACCTACACGAAGCCGGTGATCATCGACGGCCCGTTCGTCGCGTACTCGGCGCAGGCGATGGATACGGGCATCTCCCTGACCAGCATGCAGGCCGCGCACGTCTACCTGACCGACGGCAGCAATGCGTCGGTGCAGATCGGCGAGGCCACCGCCGGCACGGTCACGTTCGGCGTGCAGGCCACGGCCGTGCAAGGCACGCTCGGCGTCGGCCCGAGCGCGGACGTCCATACCGACAACGGCATCACCTACGCCCTGGGCACGGCCGGCGCGGACACGCTGCAGGGCCAGTACGTCTGGGGCTACGACGGCAACGACCAGATCACCGCCCTCGGCACGGCGGACAATTCGGACTTCCACGTGACCAGCGCGATCTACGGCGGCGCCGGCGCGGACACGATCACCGCCACGGCCGGCGGCAGCACCTTCGTCTACCGCGCCGCGCAGGAATCGACCGTCGTGGCGGGCGATACCCTCGCCTCCGGCTTCGATACCATCACCGTGAACGCGACGGGAACCGCCGCGCACAACCAGGTGTTCGACTTCGGCGCGGCCAGCATCGCCGGCTTTTACACGCTGGCGAGCCAGACGGCGCTCACGGGAACGGAAACGGGGACGGCGCTGCTGGGCCTCATCAACACGGCGGTCGGCCACAGCTTCCACGTGGGCACCGTGGAGGCGGCGTTCGTCGACTTCGGCACGGGCACGGGCACGCAGGACGTGAACTTTCTCGTCGTCGACGCGAATGCCGACGGCACGATCGACGGCGCCGACTACGTCGTCAAGATCGTGGGCGCGATCGACGTGGCGCACGCCTTCGTCAACAGCGCGAACGGGCACCTGACGCTGCCGACGGCCTGAGTCGGGCGCGCATGAACGAACGGCCGGCGCCCTCGCGGACGCCGGCCGTTTTTCATCGGGGCCGGACGCGGATCAAGCCGCCTTCGCGTCTGGATCGTCCTGCTGCCGTCGCTGCAGCACGAAGATCGGCTGCGCCCACTGCACGTCCTTCTTCTTCTTGCTCGTGATGAGCGTGAGGTCGGACGGATCGTAGACGTCCGTGTTGTGCGTCAGCGGCGTCGTCATGAGGTATTGCGCGTCGGTGTTTTTCAGGAACTCGCCGACCAGCTGGATATTGCGGATGTCCAGGTGGGCGAACGGTTCGTCGATGAACACGAAGCCGCCGGAGCCCTCTTCCGATTTCAACAGGCCGATGAGCAGCACGAGCGACTTCATGACCTGCTGGCCGCCCGACGCCTCGCCGTCGTTCATGCCGATCTGGCCCTTGCCGTCGAACTTGAAGCGCACGTGCAGGCCGGCCTGCGCCAGCTGCACGTCGTCGTTCTCCAGCCGGACCGGGTCGACCGAGACGTCGATGTTCGCCAGCTCGCCCAGCTCCCGGATGTTCTTCGAATAGGTCTTGATCGTGTAGCGCAGGCGCTCGATGTAGGCGCCGCGCGCATTGTCCGTCGCCTCGATCGCGCGGTTGTTCTGGTAGCGGCGCTCCTCCGTCTCGACCTGGCGGCCGGACAGCTGGTCGTTCAGGCGCCCGTACTGGTCGATGACGGTCGGGTCCTGCTCCCAGTCGCTGCGCGCCAGCGACGCGTCGAGGGAATTCATGCGCAGCTTGACCTGGTGCGCGTTCTGGTGCGTCGCGACGAGGGCCGCGCGCTGCTGCGCGCTGCGCCACGACTTCGGCACGTGGCGCCACGAGCGGCGCAACGTGAGCAGCTCGCGCGCGTGCTCGCTGCGCTGCTCGATCACGCGGCGGTTGTTCAGGCGCATGCCCGCTTCCGCTTCCGACAGCGCCATGCGGGCGTTCTGCCAGACGGTGTCGGCACGCGTGCGCGTGACGGTCGCGTTCTTGATCAGGACCTGCAGCTCGCCCAGGCGCGCGCCGACCTGCAGGCGTTCGGCCTTCAGCGGTTCCAGCGCGCGGGTCGCTTCCTCGAACTCGGCCTGGCGCGCGGACAGTTCCTTCGCCGCGTCCACGCCGGCGATGCGCACGCGCAGCGCCGACACTTCCGCCGCCAGCTTGCTGATCGCCAGCGTCAACGTGTCTTCCTGCGCCTCCAGCGACGGCAGCGCCTTCTGGATGGCTTCCAGGCGCTGCGTCTTGCCCGCCGCGCCGAAGCGGTAGCGCGACGGCTCCACGAACAGCGAGCGGCCGCCGCGGCGTTCGCGGTGGTACGCGTCCGGCGTGATCCACTCGTCCGCGTCGCTCTTGAAACCGGCGTCGACGGACTCCACGCGCTCGATGCGCTCCAGCTGGTCGATCAGCCAGGACGGCGCCTTCGACGAGAAGCGCACGACGGACAGCAAGGTGTCGTCCTTCACGACGGGGGCGTCGACGCAGTCGGGCACGATGAAGTGGCGGTAGCGCTCCTTCTCCGCGAGTTTATACGCGGCCGGCGCGTCCTTCGCGCGCTCCAGCAGCACGACCGACGCGTAGCCGCCCAGCACGCCCTCGACCGCGCCCTGCCATTTCGGATCCGTTACTTCGACGATGTCCGACAGCATGGCGTGCGGGATGCCCGCGTCGCGCAGCGCGCGGCGCATCTGGCGCTGGGCTTCCGGCTCGGGCATCGTCGTCTTGCCCTGCAGCGCGCTGATCGTCGCCAGTTCACCGGCGATCCTGGTCGCCAGCGCCTCGCGCTCGGCCTTCTTCTTCGCCAGTTCCGCCTCTTTCGCTTCCAGCTGGCTCGCCACTTCCGCGATGTCCGCGCCGGCATCGGCCGCCAGTTTATTCAGGCGTTCCTTTTGTTCGAGCAGGCTTTCCAGCGGTTTCAGCTTGGCGTTCACCTGCGTCAGGCGGCCCGCCAGTTCATTGGCTTCCTGTTCGAGCTTCACTTCCTGCTGCTGCGCTTCGGTCAGCGCGCGCTGCTGCGCGGCCAGCGCGTTGCGCTTTTCGCTCAGAAGACTGTCGGCCTGCATCAGCGGCTTCTTCGCCTCGCGCAGCGCGCGGCTGACGTTCGCGGCCTTTTCGCGCGCCTCGTGGTATTCGAGGCTCGGCAACACTTCCTCGACGAGGGCGCGGCGTTCCTTGTTGAGGTCTTCCCACTGATGGTAGTTGGCCACGCGCAGGCGCAGGCCTTCCAGGTTGATGCGCGAGGTTTCCAGCTCGGCCTCGAAGCGCTTGAGTTCCGCCTCGGTGTCGCGCTGGTGGCGCTTCGCTTCGTCGTACGCGTCCAGCACTTCCTTGTCGCCGAACACCTGGAACACGAGATCCAGCAGCTGGCGCGGCGCGTATTCGCACAGTTTATCCGTCTCGCCCTGCTCCAGCGCGAGGACCTTCGACATCGCCGGCGACAGACCGGCCGACGCGAGGCGCTTGCGGTAGTTCTCGACGCCGAGCCAGTCGGTGGCTTCCGTCACTTCCTCGATCTGGATATTCCCGGGCCGCATCAGGTATTGGCGCTTCCAGTCGCCGCCGTTCTTCTGCACCTGGCAGAACAGCGTGACTTCGTCGTCGCTGAAGAAGCCGGAGTGGCGGAACGGCCGGTTCGACAGCTGGCGGCCGACCGGCTTGTTGTCGACGACGGCGCGCAGCCAGGCGCTCTGCTGGCCCGAGTGGCGCGCGTAGTGTTTATAGGTGCGGCCCATCGAGCAATCGAGGCCGAACAAGGTGCGCAGCGCGTCCAGCAAGGTCGTCTTGCCGGAGCCGTTCTGGCCGGCGATGGTGATGATCTTGGCGTCGAGCGGGATGTTCTTGATGCGCTGCCAGTAGTCCCAGTGGACCAGCTCGAGTGATTTGATGTGGAACATGCGGGTATCTTAGGCTTGGGGCGTATCGATGTCGGTGTCGGCGGCGGCGGCGGCCTCGGGCGCTTCCTGCGGCTCGTCGTTGGCGGCTTCGCTGACGTGGCGGCGCGGCGCGGCGGCCAGCGGCGCGCGCTTGAACACGTCGGCCAGCGCGCCGTTGATGATGCGTTCCTTGAGCACGTCGGTGTCCATCAAGAGGTCCAGCAGCGGACCTTCCAGGATCACGTCGCCGCGGCGCTCGATGAAGCCGAGCTTCGACAACAGGCCCAGGTTCATGTCCATGCGGGTCTTCTTGCCCAGCTTGTCGCCGAAGTCCGCGAGCAGCGTCGTGTACGAGATGCCGATCGAGGTATCCTCGGCGCGCGGGATCGGATTGTCCTTGTCGAACATGTCGGACTGGTCGACGTCGATGGCCTGGTGCGTTTCCTGGCGCTGGCGCTTGGGCAGGATGATCTGCGCCCACAGCACGACGAGCAGCGCCACGCCGTCGCGCGTGAGGCCGAAATTATTGTTCTGCCAGATGTCCTTGGCGCCGAAGATCTTCGGTTCGACGTTGCGGTGCAGGGCCAGCGTCACGTGGTCGGCGTACACGTTGTCGAGCAGCTTCAGGCCGCATTCGAGCAGGCGCTTGTCGAGCTCAGTGCGGAACAGGTCGTCGGACAGCGCGCGCTTGACCATCTTGTCGTCACGGCGCAGCGTCTGGTGCGTGAGCAGTCGCGCGATCAGGATTTGTGCATCGTCATTCATCTTGCGTCTTGCTTTCCGGAGTACTCGGTAGATCGAGATTCAGTGAGAGGGTCGCGCGCGAGATCGCCGCGATATGCGGATCGTCCAGCGGCACCAGTTCGTCGGCCGAGTCGAAGCGCACGGGCAGGCGCGCCAGGTCGGCGGTCGGGCCCTGCAGGTTCGCTTCGGCCGGGTCGCCCAGCAGCGGTAGCAGCGAGGCACGGTACGACGCGACGGCGAAGCTGGCCGGCAGCAGCGATTCCTCGATCGGCACGCTCCGTGGCGCGCCCTCGGCCATGACGGGGAAGTTGTCCAGGTTGGCAAAATCGGCCAGGCGCCGGATCCAGTCGTCCAGCTCCGCCTGCATCGCCGGATTGTCGTTGATGGTCATGGCCGCGTCCTCGCCGCTCGGCAGGCCGGTCGGCGCCACGTTCACGGCGCGCTCCATCATGAGCTCCGTCTCGGCCACGTCGATCATCTCGGCCGGCGTCGCGAACAGCGGGACGACCGGACGGTCGATCGCATCCTCGGCCAGGCGCGCGAGGTCGTCGTGCGCGAGCAGCCAGCGCTTGATGTCCGTCGTCGACAGGCCCGACTGGCCCAGGTGCACGCGCTGGCGTTCGATCTGGTTCAGCGCGCGCGAGAACATCCCCTGCATGTTGAGCAGCTGCGACTGGGCGCGGCCGATCGCCTGCGCGGCCCGGTGCGTGGCCGAATCGGCACGCTCGTCGGACGTGATGGCGCGCAGGATCACGGAGCCCTTCTCGACCCAGTCGCACGCCATGTGCCACTTCGCCTGCGAGGCGCGCAGGCGGAATTCGGAACCGGACGCGATGGCGTCGCGGAATTCCTCGTGCAATTCGACGAGGCGGCCCAGCAGGTGCTTCAACTGGTCGACGGTGACCCCGCCGACGGCCTGGGCGCCCGCCACCTGCGACAGCAGGAAGCCCATCTCGGCCTCGTCCTCTTCCGGCTTGCCGAGCGCCAGCAAGGTGTCGAGCGCGGCCAGCACGTTGCGCGCCAGCGGCGTGATGCGGTAGACGGCGGCCGGGTTGTCCCAGGCGAGCAGGCCGTGGCTGCGGAGGCGGCCGAGCACCGTCTCCAGGCTTTCCGGGATCAGGTAGGCGAATTTCGTGTTGATGTCGGCGCGCGAAAACGCCGAGTCCATCGCGTCGGACGCCAGTTCGCGCAGCACGAGCAGGCGCACGATGACGCCGTCCTGCGAGCCGTGGAACAGCGCCGTGAACGCCTGCAGCATGGGCTGCGCACGCTTGAGGTGGTACACCTGCTCGACCTCGTCCGGCGCCACGCCCTCCTGAAAGTGGGCCTGCAGCGGGTCGATCTCGTCTTGCACCGGAGAATGGGGGTCGGCGGCGGTTGCGGCCAGGTTGTCGATCATCGTAAGGCTTACCAGTCTGCTGTCGCGCGCGGCCTTCTGGGCCACGGGCGCGGGGGCGTCAGTATAACAGTTAAGGCTTGGCAACTAGCACGGAAACGCCCGTCACGTTTTTACAACTTGCGAAGTATGCAACGAAATATAGTGCAAATGTGACAATATCGGACCTTTGAAATTACATCCTTGTACAAGCGATTTCGTCCAGGGAGCGCCAGGTGTTCGCGCATGCGTGGTTCGATGGCGGTCGCGCTAGACGAGGCAAAAACCGCCAACATTAGGCTGATGTGGCTTAGGCTGATGTGGCGCGCTCATAAAGTCCGCCACAAACCAATAAGGTCCGCCACAACAACCAAGAGCTGCCGGCGCCGTCCGACTTGTCCTGTCAACAACAAGCTCGTACACTGAGCCATATTGATCGTCCGCTATCGGCCCAGGCTGTGTAAAAACATAGGCTCAGGTAAGCGGAACCGACCCAGTAAACGTTGAGCCAGTATCTCATCAATACGGATGCGACATGAAGCGCTTTATCGAAGGCGAGGATCGAGGACAGGGGACGCTGTTGCCCGAGCTCCTGGACGACTACGTGGCGGCAGACAATCCGGTACGTGTCGTCGATGTTTTCGTGGAAGAGTTGGACCTTGCCGGCCTTGGCTTCAAACGCGTGCACCCGGCGAAAACGGGCCGACCCGCTTACCACCCGGCCGTGCTTCTGAAGCTCTACGTTTACGGCTATCTCAATCGTATCCAGTCGAGCCGGCGGCTTGAGCGGGAAGCCCAGCGCAACGTCGAACTGATGTGGCTGACGCAGCGCCTGCGCCCCGACTTCAAGACGATAGCGAACTTCCGCAAGGACAACGGCAAGGGCATTCGTAATGTCTGCCGTCAGTTCGTTGTGGTGTGCCAGCAGCTCGAATTGTTTTCGGATGCGGTGGTCGCAATCGACGGCAGCAAGTTCAAGGCCGTCAACAGCAGCGATCGTAACTTCACTGACGCCAAGCTCAAGCGCCGGATGGAGGAGATCGAGGCCAACATCACTCGCTACCTGGCAGAGCTCGACACGGCCGACCGGCAGGAACCTACTGCCAAACAAGCAAAAACTGTCCGCCTCAACGACAAAATTGCGTCGTTGAAGGAGCAGATGGTCAAGCTCCGGGAAATTGAAGCGAAGCTTGAAAAGACAGGGGAAACGCAGATTTCGCTGACCGATCCGGATGCTCGCTCGATGATGACACGGGGCAGCGGAATCGTCGGCTACAACGTCCAAACCGCGGTCGACACCAGACATCATTTGATCGTCGAACACGATGTGACAAACAACGGCAGCGATCGCGATCAACTGTCCGGGATGGCCAAGAAGGCACGCACGGTCATCGGCACACCGATATTGACCGCTATTGCCGACCGTGGCTACTTCAAGGGTGAGGAAATCCTCGCCTGTCACGAGGCCGGAATCTTCGCCCTGGTGCCACCGACGAAGACCTCGGGCGCCAAGGCCGACGGGCGGTTCGACAAGGCGGATTTCATTTATGATCCGCAAAAGAACGAGTACCGTTGTCCGGCAGGCCAGGCACTGATCTGGCGTTTTGCGACTGTCGAGAAAGGCATGACAAACCACCGGTACTGGAGCTCGAATTGCCAAGGGTGCCTGCTCAAGGAAAAGTGCACGCCAAGCCCGAATAGACGGGTAACGCGCTGGGAGCACCAGGCCGTACTTGACTCTATGCAGACGCGTCTTGAACAAAGCCCTGACGCCATGCGAATTCGGCGTTCCACGGTCGAGCATCCGTACGGAACGATCAAAGCGTGGATGGGTTCGGCGCACTTCTTGACGAAGGGTTTGGAACGCGTGAAGACCGAGATGAGCCTGCACGTGCTTGCCTATAACCTCAAGCGCTTGATGGCACTGCTCGGGATCGCGGCGGTTATGGATGCGATCAGGGCGTATGCCCTTTTTCTGCGACTATATGGCCCACTCCGGGCAATTATTTTGATCACCTTGCCGGAAGACTGAGAAGAAGGTGTGGCGCGACTGGGGCGCCCGTCGCGTGCTGAAACTAATCTCAACCAGGTTCTAGAGGCCCAGCGTTCTGCCTTTGTTTTTACACGGCCTGGGCCAGAAGCGGCCACCTGGAACATGTTGGAGGACAAGGCTGTGAATAATGAGGATCAGGGCGAACGCTTGTCACCCAAGTTGCCAGTCGTAGCCATCCTCCTCGGGTCTATCGCTGCCTTCATAACAGCTGGTGTGGTGTCATGGTCCACACCAGATGGCAACCTCGTCGTGACTTTGGTGCCAGCACTGGCAGTCAGCCTGACTGTCTTCGGACTTGCATTGCGGCGCGTCCGTCGTGGCGGGTCGAAGTGACTAAAACGGGAGTCGTTTGGGGGAGACCATGGCCTGTTCAGACCGCACGTCTGACCGACAAAATTCGGCCAAGAGCGATGAGCGTCTGTCTGGGTCGGCCGAGTTCGGCCAGGAGCGGCCCTTCGGTCGAGGCTGTTCCCAGCGACCTGTCATTGCCATGCGACGTCAATGACCGGCTATCGTCTGATCGATCCATTCCGCATAAAAGCCCACTCGTGCGGCCGCAAACTGCTGTCCGCATATCCCCATGCGGAAGGTGCCGTCCTGCATTTGCTGAACAATATCTTTTACTTCCTCGGCTGTTCCATCCAGGCCATGGATGACACCTGCCAAATAGGTGCGCCCGTCCACATCAATGGTGACCGGACCGCCGCTATCGCCGCCCGCCGTGGCGCCGCTGAGCGGTGGTGCGTTGGCGCTGCAATCGAACACGTAACGTAGCCAGGCGCCATCGGTCCGAGTCAGGCGATCCTGCGCGCGCCGCAATCGCGTGCGATGGCTCGCATTGTCCGCGGCGCCGGTGAGATCGGTGCCTGTGGCGCCAGCGCCGTACAACGTCGCCACCATGCCAACCCTGGCGTGACCACGATCGATGGGCATGGGCGTAACATCATTGACGGGCTCTGCGAGTTCCAGAAGGGCAATGTCGTGCATGGCAGCCATGGCCGCCATGTATTGGTGGACAAATGCATCGGGCCTTGCGGTTTTGACTTGCTTGAACAGCGCTCGCCAAGCGTCTCGCGAAGCAGGGTAATCGGGATAGACGACAATGCGGCTCACCGCGCGCTTCGTTCCATGAATGATCACGAAGTGTTCTTCGGGCATGGACTGCATCATGCCGACCGCATGCGCGGCGGTAATCACCCAGCGCGGGGCGATGAGGGTGCCATGGCCTTCGTCGGGCAGATCGACCAGCACCGGAATGGTTTGCGTGTCGACGCGGTAGCGCGCATCCGGTTGATCGTGACGTATGACGATGGCGTGGGCGCTTGGGCCGAGTAATAGAAGCGGCAGCGTAAGGCGCAGCAAAAACTTCATATGGCTCTTTTCCTAAGGATGATTTCTGACCAGACCAATAGCGTCGATATTAATTGCGATGCGTTTGACACAAATGTCAGTTATGGATGAATATCTGCCAATATGAGCAGACATTCTGTATCACAAGGCATTGGCATCCCCGCTGCAGCGATCGATGTGTGGCTGCTGGTTTTCCCGAATTTCCTGCTGTTGGATGCAACCGGTCCGATCCAGGTGTTTTCCACGGCAAACGACGAAGCGCGTGATGCCGGCCTGCCGCTTCCATATCGCATTCATCTCGTCGCCGTCCGTGGCGGCGCCGTCGTATCTTCGTCCGGCGTGAACCTTGTCGCCGATCCGTTGCCGAGCCAGAACCTGGCCGGGGCAACCGTGATCGTGGCCGGCGGCCGGGTTGAGGATCTGCCATCCTGTGGCCATCCCGACGAGCGCGCCATGCTGGATTGGGTTCGGCAAGCCGGTAACGCGGCCGCACGCTGCTGCGCCGTTTGCACGGGGAGCTTCGTGCTCGCGCGGGCAGGACTGCTCGCAGGACGGCGCGCGGTCACGCATTGGGCCGACATCGCGGCGCTGCGCAGCGAGCACCCATCCTTGCTTGTGCAGAACGACGCTTTGCACGTCCGCGACGGCAAGTTCTATACCTCGGCCGGAATCAGTGCAGGCATGGATCTCACGCTCAGCCTGGTCGAAGAAGATCTGGGGCGCGAGGTGGCGTTGGCGGTCGCCAAGCGCATGGTGCTTTTCCTGAAGCGTCCTGGCGGCCAGCGTCAGTTCAGCGCCGAGCTGCTGGCGCAATCGCGTCCGCGCGGCGTCGCTGCGCAGCTGACTGCCTGGCTTCGTCCACGTTTGGCACAAAAAATCGACGTCGGCATGATGGCGATGGCGTGCACACTGTCCGTGCGATCGCTGCATCGCAAATTGCGGGAGGAGGCTGACCTGACACCGGCCCAGCTCCTCGCGCGCTTACGCATGGAAGCCGCCTGCCTGCTGCTCGAACAACCGGCGATGACGGTCAAGCAAGCTGCGCGCGAGAGCGGCCATGGCACTGCATACAACTTGCGGCGCGCGTTCGTGGCACAACTGGGCGTCCTGCCGCGCGATTACCAGTCTCGCTTCGCGGGCGATTGTGGTCAACAGGCAAAAACCTGAGGTTTGGAAGCAGGCAAGGATGCGTTATCGGTGGCTGCGTGACCGTTTTTGGTTCGGTGCTGCCTGTCATGCCACTCATGGTTTTTGCGGCTCGACTAAATGTGATTCTGGGCTGAACAGCGGAGTTCGGCCAGAAGCAGTCGTTCGACCACGAGCGATTTGAAGATGCTAAAGGAAAACGTGTATGTCTTATGAGTGTGCAAAATGCCATTCAAGTATGGAAGAAGGATTTTTGCTGGAGAAGGGTCATTACAACGACTTGTCATCGGAAGTCTGGGTGTCGGGTAGCCCTGATGAAAAGTCATTCCTAGGGAGGATGACTATCAAAGGCAAGGTGACATATAACGTGCGAACTTTCCGTTGTACGAATTGTGGCTACCTCGAATCGTACGCGCGGTAGCACGGAATTCTACGATTGGGCTGCGGCGTCCCTGCGGATGTCCGCAATGGGTCGACAGCAACTTTTCGTGACAGTCTGTGAATTTTTCGGGAAAGCAAGCTGCTATGCTGAGTCGAAGGACCAAGATCGGTCAACTGTAGAGACTTACACGATCGCTTAACAAGGTTGAGAACATGAATCGTTATCCATTGTGGAAATACATTCTGATCCTCGTGACAGTGCTGCTGGGCCTGCTGTACACGGCGCCTAACTATTTCGGGGACTCGCCGGCGCTGCAGGTTACGACCGGCAAGCAAACGGTGCGCATCAACAGCGGCACCGTCACCCAGGTGGCCGACTCGCTCAAGCGCGACGGCATCCCGGCCGAGGACGTGGTGCTGGAAGGCGCCGGCGACAGCACCGCCGTGCGCGCCCGCTTCGCCACGCCGGACGCCCAGTTCAAGGCCAAGGCGGCGCTCGAGCGCGACCTGAACCGCGACCCGACCGACCCGGACTACATCGTCACGGTCAACCTGTCCAAGAACACCCCGCTGTGGATGCAGAAGCTGCGCGCCCTGCCGATGAACCTCGGCCTGGACCTGCGCGGCGGCGTGCACTTCCTGCTGCAGGTGGACACCAGGGCGGTTGCGGAAACCCGCATCAAGGCGATCCAGGCCGCGGCGCGCAGCCAGCTGCGCGAGGCGAACGTGCGCCACGCCGGCATCGACCGCGTCGGCGAGCGCGTCGTGATCAGCTTCCGCGATGCCGCCGCCCGCGACCAAGCGCGCAACGTGCTGGCGCGCCAGAACCCCGACCTGCAATTCGCGGACGCCGCCGACGGCACCGACATGAAGCTGATCGTCACCCTCAAGCCGGAGGCGCTGCAGCGCATGGTGGAAGACGGCGTGAAGCAGAACATCAGCACCCTCGGCAAGCGCATCAACGAGCTGGGCGTGAATGAGCCGGTGATCCAGCAGCAGGGCAAGGACCGCATCGTGGTCGAGCTGCCGGGCGAGCAAGATGTGGCCCATGCGAAGGACATCATCGGCCGCACCGCGACCCTGGAATTCCGCATGGTCGACGATTCGGTCACCCGCGGCACCGAATCGACCTCGACGATTCCGCTGAACTCGGAACTATTTTCCCAAGGTCCTGGCGCTCCTGCTGTTGTATCAAAAGATACTTTCCTGACGGGAGATTACATCTCCAGCGCTTCCGCCAGCTTCGACCAGAATCAGCAACCTATCGTCCTCCTGGACCTGAACGGCGACGGCGGCCGCAAGATGCGCGAAGCGACACGCTCGCGTGTCGGTAAGCAAATGGCCGTGCTCTTAAAGGAAAAGGGCAAGTACACGGTGCTGTCAAACGCGACCATCACGACTGAATTGGGATCACGCTTCCAGATCACCGGCCTGGGCACGCCTGAGAAAGCAGCCGAGCTAGCCCTGCTGCTGCGTGCCGGCGCGTTATCGGCGCCGATGGACTTCGTCGAGGAACGGGTGGTCGGCCCGCAGTTGGGCGCCGAAAACATCGCGAAAGGCCTGCACTCGACCATGTGGGGCTTCGTCGCGATTGCGGTCTTCACGATCGTCTACTACCGGCTGTTCGGCTTCTTCAGCGTGGTGGCGCTGGCCTGCAACCTGCTGTTCCTGCTGGCCATCCTGTCGCGCCTGCAGGCGACGCTGACCCTGCCGGGTATCGCGGCAATCGCGCTGGCGCTCGGTATGGCGATCGACTCGAACGTGCTGATCAACGAGCGCATCCGCGAGGAACTGCGCAACGGGAACACGCCGCAGGCGGCGATCGCGGCCGGTTTCGAGCGCGCATGGGCTACCATCCTGGACTCGAACGTGACCACGCTGATCGTCGGCCTGGCGCTGCTGGTGTTTGGCTCGGGTCCGGTGCGCGGCTTCGCCATCGTGCACTGCCTGGGCATCCTGACCTCGATGTTCTCGGCGGTGTTCGTTTCCCGCGGGGTGGTCAACCTGTGGTACGGCCGCAAGAAGAAGCTTGCCAAGATCGCCATCGGGACTGTTTGGACGCCTAGTAGCGTTAGCCATACGAACGACAAAAATCTTGCGTCAAAAGGTAAATCAAGCAGGCGTACAGAACAGAATCCAATGCATCCCGATTAACCCGATGTTCCCTGCGGGCTGTGGCAAAGCTGGGCCATTTGCCGCGCCACTGATCGAACATCCGGATGGGCATTGCCTTGCCTCCACTGTACGACTCCCCTCCGATGAATAGCGCAGCATGGTATCCGTGGGCGCTCGGATAAACCATCTGCCATCCTTGAGCATGAAATTCGCGATCACCGTTCCCGGCTCGAGCGTTCTCGCCACGTCGTTAACATGGTCGCCTCGTTGCCACCTTCCCGTCCAGCCGACACTCGACACCTAACGAGTCATGGATAAAGAGAACGCCCCGTCCGCTACCGCTTCTTGCTGGGATTTTGGTACTAAGAGCGTATCCCAGTAGAGCTCATCCAGGGGGACATCTGACGCATTTTTGAGTCTAAGCCCATGATCAGGAGAACTATCATGGGCATGCTGAAGCAAGACGATGGCTGGCGTTTGCCAGATGAGATTTGGGAGCAGATGGAACCGCTTCTGCCGCC
>NZ_JADKYX010000026.1 GCF_016093545.1 Massilia rhizosphaerae
AGATGGCAGTTATTGGCGCCTGCATGCGCAAACTGGCCCACCTGTGTTTTGGCGTTGTACACACAGGCAGGCCATACGACCCAAATTACGCTATGTGATGCTTGACGGGCGAGACGGTATCTACGATCTCGCCGTAGGGTGGGCGGCCTCCGCCCACCTTTGCGTGAACGATCACATCGCCGTTCGCAACGTGCGCGCCAGGTCCGACAGGCGATACGGCTTGTTGACGAACGCGAACTCGCTGAGGTCGACGCCGTGCCGCTGCTTGAGGGCCGGCAGCGGATAGCCGGACGCCAGCATGATCTTGGTGGTCGGATAGTGCTCGCGCGTAAAGCTGGCCAACTCGATGCCGTTCATCCCCTGCGGCATCACGACGTCCGTGAACAGGATGTCGATGTCGCCCTGCTCCATCGCGTCGATCGCTTCCTGGCCGCTGGCCGCCGTGACGACCTCGTAGCCCATGCTGGTGAACAGCGACGCGGCCACGTCCATCAGGTCCGGTTCGTCCTCGACGATCAGCACGCGCTCCGTATGGTCGGGGCGCCGCTCCTCGACGGAGTTCACGGCCGCCGGCAGGTAGATCGAGATCGTCGTGCCTTCTCCCTGCCGGCTGTCGATGGCGACGTCGCCCCCGGACTGCTTGATGAAGCCATACACCTGGGACAGGCCCAGGCCTGTCCCCTTGCCCACTTCCTTGGTCGTGAAGAACGGCTCGAACGCGCGCGCCACCACGTCGGGTGGCATGCCGGTGCCCGTGTCGGCGACCGTCACGCACACGTATTCGCCCGGCGCCAGGCCGGCCGGCTGCTGGCCGTCCGCGACGACGTTGCCGGTCGCGATCGTCAGGCGGCCGCCATCCGGCATCGCGTCGCGCGCGTTGACGACGAGGTTCAGCAGCGCCGACTCGAACCGGGCGCTGTCGATCACGGCGCTGTGGGCCTTGCGGTCCAGGTCGATCACGAAGTCGATGGACGGATTGCCGGCGCGGCGCAACACGGTCTCGAAGCCGCGGATGATGCCGTTGACGTTGCGCGTTTCCGCCTGCAGCGGCTGCTGGCGGGCGAACGCGAGCAGTTGCTGCGTCAGGCGCGCGCCGCGGTCGATCGCGCGGCGCATCGATTCCAGGGTGCGCGCATCGCCCTCGCCCCGCTGCATGGTCAGCACTTCCAGGCCGGACGACAGCACGGACAGCAGGTTGTTGAAGTCGTGCGCGACGCCGCCCGTGAGCTGGCCGATCGATTCCATCTTCTGCGCCTGGTACAGCGCGATATTGGCTTTTTCCAGCGCCTCGTCGGCCCGCTTCTTTTCCGTCAGGTCGCGCGTGATCTTGGCGAAGCCGAGCAGGACGCCATCGTCGTCGCGCACGGCGTCGAGCACGGCATGGGCCCAGAAGCGCGAACCGTCCTTGCGCACGCGCCAGCCCTCGGACTCGAAGCGCCCCGCCGCCGCGGCCGTCTCCAGCGCGTGCCGGGGCACGTCCGCGGCCTGGTCTTCCGGCGTGTAGAAGCGCGAAAAATGGCTGCCGATGATCTCGGCCTGGGTATAGCCCTTGATGCGCTCGGCGCCCGGGTTCCAGTTGGTGACGGTGCCTTCCGGCGACAGCATGAACAGCGCGTAGTCGGTAACGCCGTTCACCAAGAGGCGGAAGCGCTGTTCGCTTTCGCGCAGCGCGTCCTCGGCACGCTTGCGCTCGGTGACGTCGCGCGTGACTTTCGCAAAGCCCAGCAGGACGCCGTCCTCGTTGTAGATCGGGTCGACGACGACGTGGGCCCAGAAGCGCGAACCGTCCTTGCGCACGCGCCAGCCCTCGGACTCGTACTTGCCCTCCGCCAGGGCGGTCGCCAGCGCCCGCGCGGGCTTGCCCGCTTCCCGGTCCTCGGGCGTGTAGAAGCGCGAAAAATGCTCGCCCAGGATCTCCTGCGCGACATACCCCTTGAAACGGTTGGCGCCGGCATTCCAGCTGCTGACGTAGCCGTTCGGGTCGAGCATGTAGATGGCGTAGTCGCTGATCCCGGAGATCAAGTACTGGTAGCGCCGCTCGTCGGGCCAGGGTTGCGTGAGGGTCAGGTCATTCATTACTGCGGGATATCGTGGGCCGAGGAAATGTTCAACGAACCCATCATACACTGCAGTAAAAATGCTCGCGCGCGACGCATGTCACGTATTTCACATTCTCAAATTTTCGCACCCGCATCGTCAAAAAATGTGCATCCGCCACGCATATTCATCAAAAAATGCCGGATTTGATTGGCGAGGCCGCCACACCGATTGCGTGCGTCGATCAAAAAACCGTACTTGCCTTCAGAGCAACAAGATGAACTTCCGTGTTCGGCCACAAGCGGTCGTTCACCGCCGAAAAGTTCGTTCGATCAATAGAAGTAAAAGATTATTTATGGTAATGAAATTGTTTGCGCACAACAATTCGATAGTTTTACGCAGTCTTCCGTGTGTTATTCTCCTCGGCCTTTCAGAAGTTCCATTTTGTTATCATTAAATATCTCATGAAAAAAACTATTGTTTTTTTAGCAGCTATGATCGCGGCGCTGGGATCCGCTCAGGCGCAAACCGACTCGCCACCATCCAACCCGCTGCATTTCGTGGCCGGCCTCGGCGTCAGCGCCGGCGGCGAGAAACTTGCGCATGTCCGCTACACGAACGGTGATACGCAGACGATCCGTGCCGGCAGCGGCGTTTATTTCACCGGCGGCCTGGACTACCGCGTCGCCCCTGAATTTTCACTGCAGGCGACAGCCAATTTCCACGTCGACGATACGCATGCGCGCAACGGCAGCGTCAGGTTCCAGCGGTTTCCGTTTGAACTCATGGGGTATTACCATGCAGGTCCCCAATGGCGCGTGGGCGGTGGCGTGCGCTATGTGACCAATGCGAAATTGACGAGCAGCGGGGCCGCCGGAGCCGGTGACTACAAATTCGACAACTCGACCAGCGCCGTCGTCGAAGTAGAATATTTCTGGACCACGAACTTCGGCATGAAGGTCCGCTACGTGAACGAACCCCTGAAAGCGTACGGACAGGATGTGAGAGGCAATCACGTCGGAGTGTCCGGAAACTTCTATTTCTGATCCTCCCGCGCCCGCGCTTCGGAACCACAACGTCAGCCAACACGGCTGACGTTTATGTTTTGACTGCCATTTCACTTGCCTGCCACCGCGACGACTTTTTCCCGCGATCGACGGTTTTGGCGCGATGAGTCCGATATCCAAGCATGCGCTAGCGCATTGCCCGATTCTGCGAAATTGACCGGTTAAATTCGAGCCAACTATTGCCGAGCTCCGTGATCCTGTAATCATTGCCGATACGCTGCAAAAACATATTCGATTCAAGCCAGATCCGAATCTCCTCGCTCATCATGGGCGCATCCAGGCCGCACTGTATGCTGTTGAGCGCATGCACGCAGGCATAATGCTTGAGCGCTTGCCGGCCTTTCACAGTGATCACGGGCGTGCCGTCGTCATCCAGCTGAATCAGGGCAAACCGTTGCAATTCAACGGGACACTCGGCGATCGTCATCCTGTGCATGCCAGTGTCCGCCTCAAAGCGAAGACGGTGCAGGATCGCCATCCCTGCCGCGTCGAGCGTGACGGGCCCGTCGTCGTCAGTCGACGTTTGCTGCCGGTCCACGGACGTAGACGGCGCCTCATCGATACGACGTCGCTGGGCGCGGCGTTCCTCCGGAATGGCCAGCACACGCTCGACCAACTCCTCATCGAGGCCATTGCGCAAGAGTAGATTTTTCGCTGCGGCTTTGCCGAAACCGCGCCGCATGGCGAACATGGTGCGCAGGATTTTTGCGGTGACGCCATCGGTACGTCGATCTCCCGAGCGTCGATCAGGGTGAGTAGCGAAGGCCATGGTCGCCAAAAGACGTTTCAATGATTAATAATAACAAAAAATCATCAAAATAGAAGGCTCAGCCTGTCATATCTCACTCACAGGCGCACCGGGCCGGCGGTACGTCGAACGACATCGTCAGGGATGCTTATTTCGCCGCGCCAAACCGTGTGCGGAACCAGTCCGCCGTCGCGCCATCGGCTGGAAAGAACGACTCCAGGCGCAGTTCGTGCACGGTGACGTCGTGCGGCGTGCCCAAGGTCGTGATCGTCGTGAACAGATTCAGCTCCACGCCCTCGTGCGCGATGGTCAGCGGCAGGAACGGCAGCGCGCGCCGGTCGAGGTTCGGCACCTGCCCCTCCGCGCTCCCCGCCGCCGCCATGCCCGGCAAGGTGGACAATTCGGCCAGCAAGGCCGTCGCCTCGCTGCCCGGACCGTCGGCCATGGCTTCGCGCTGGATCCACAGCAGGCTGTCGGCGCACACGGCCTGCCAGTTGACGAGGCGCGGCCGCAGCCCGTTCGGGTCGAGCATCAGGCGCAGCACGTTGATGGAACCGTCGCGCGGGATGGCCGCGTCGGACGGCATGCCGAGCAGCCACCGCATGAAGCCGGCGGCGGGCTCGTTGAACAACACGAGATTCCACAGCCGGTCCACGACGAGGGCCGGGAACGGCGCCTGCTGGCGCAGCATGAAGTCGAGCGCCTGCATCACGCTGCCGAGTTCCGGATCGGACAGGTTGCGCTCCTGGTAGGCGGGGGCGAAGCCGGCCGCCAGAAGCATCGCGTTGCGCTGGCGCAGCGGCACGTCGAGGACGATGCCGAGCTTGAGGACCAGGTCGCGGCTGGGCTGCGCGCGCCCGCTTTCCAGGAAACTCAGGTGGCGCTGCGACACGCCGCCGTCCACGGCCAGCTTGAGCTGGCTGTAGCCGCGCCGCGTGCGCCAGTAGCGCAGCGCCGAGCCGAAGTCGCTGAAGTAGCCGTCGCTGCGCGCCTGCGCCGCGTCCACCGCCTGCACCTGTGCGTCCATCACGCCTCCTTGATGAAAAAGCATCAATTTAGTCTCCGGCGCGCACGAACTCAAGCAATTCGCCATTGACCTGCTGCACGTGGGTGAGGAACATGCCGTGGGCCGCATCCTCGTAGATGACGAGGCGGCAGTCCGGCACGAGCGCGGCCGTGCGGCGCGCCGTCAGGTCGAGTGGCGCCGAGACGTCGAGGGCGCCGGCGATCAGCAGCACGGGCACGTCGACGGCCCGCACTTCCGCCTCCATGTCGGATTCCTGCACGACGACGTGGCAGTCGTGCAGGGCCTGCAGCGAGCATTGCAGGGCCATCTGCGCGAGCCAGTCGCGCATGCGCGGGCCGGCGCCGGGGACGAACGGCTCCACGTTGTCCTCGATCCAGCGCGGGAAGTCGTGCAGCAGCTCGCTGTTGCGGAACTGCGCCAGCAGCGCCGGGTCGACCCCGTTCGGATTCGATGGGGAGAGCGCGATGCCCGGCGTCATCGGCCCGAGCAGCGCCACCCGCCGCACGCGAGCGCTGCCGTGGCGCGACAGGTAGCGCACGATCTCGTTGCAGCCCATCGAGTGGCCGACCAGCACGACGTCGCGCAGGTCGAGGGCCTCGACGACGGCCGCGATGTCGTCGGCCAGCGTGTCGAGGTCGTAGCCGCCGCCCGGGTCGGACGAGCGGCCGTGGCCGCGCCGGTCGAAGGCGATGCAGCGCAGCCCCTGGCGCACCAGGGCCATCATCTGGTAGCCCCAGGAATCCGAGCTCATCGACCAGCCGGACACGAACAGCACGGGGCGGCCTTTGCCCCAGTCGCGGTAGTACAGGTTGACGTCGCCGGCGACGATGGTGTTCGGCGCGCTCGTATAGGCCCGGGTATGGCGGATGGTGTTGGTGGTGTTGGTGGTGTTGATGGCGGTCATGGTCGTCTCCTCAGGCGGCGTCCAGGAAGCCGGTGACGCGCACGAGGCGTCCGTCGGCGTCGATCGTGGCGAAGTCGGTGCCGATGGCGAGCGGGGCCTCCGGTGCGGCCTCCGCGGCCAGCGACCAGGAAAAGCGCACGACGTCGTTGTGGCCGGACGGCGTGCCGTGCAGCGCGAAGCGGCAGCCGGGGAATTGCTGCTGGGCGGCGCCGATCATGCCGTCGATGCCGTCCACGCCGCTGCCGCGCATCATCGGGTCGAGGTAGCTGGCGTCCGGGGCGAACACTTGCGCGACTTGCGCGCGGCGGGCGGCCGGTTCGCGTTCGTTCCAGGCGGCCAGGTAACGTTCGGCGATGCGGGTGGCTTGGTTCATGATGCTCTCCTTCGGTGGTTGACGATGGAGCCAGTGTGCCTGCCGCCGCGCGGCGCGGCGATTACCTCCCAGGTAATGACGCGGGCGTCAAATTGCCCATTTCGGGAACGACCATCACATCATTCATCGGCGCAATTCGCCGGATATTCGCCGGATTCGCGTCCCGATCGATGAGGTATCGTTGCAATTTTGCGGCATTCACACTGCATAGGCACGCCCTGCGCAAAATTGACGTTTGGCGTTTCATTGTAAAATGCCTGACTTGCAACCCGACGTTTCGATCCCGTCCACCTTCCATGATCCAGGCCGCCACCGCCCCCGACCTCGACCTGTCGACCTGCGACAAGGAGCCGATCCGCACGCCGGGCAGCATCCAGCCGCATGGATTCCTGCTGACCCTGGCCGCCGACCTGGCCGTGCTGCAGGCCAGCGCCAACCTGGGCGACTGGACGGGCGTCGCGGCGCCGGATGCCGTCGGCCGTCCGCTGGCGCACGCGATCGGGGACGCGGCCACGCAGCGGCTCGCGTCCGAGCTCGCGGCCGAACTGGGGCCGCGCCCGCTGTACGTGGGCACGGTCACGACGGCCAACGGGCGCCACTTCGACGTGCTCGCGCACCGATGGGACGGCGTCCTGATCGTCGAATTCGAAGCGGCCGACCGCGCGGAACCGGCCGATTTCCGCCACCTGTATCCGCTCATCGGCGACTTCCTGCTCAAGGTGAACGACGCCGGCAGCATCGAATCGCCGGCCCGGCTGGCGTGCCAGCACGTGCGCTCGGTGACGGGCTTCGGGCGCGTGCTCGTGTACCGCTTCGACGCCGACGGCCACGGCCACGTGATGGCGGAAGCGCGCGACGAACGCTATCACTCGTACCTGGGGCAGCACTTCCCGGCGTCCGACATCCCGGTGCAGGCGCGCGAGCTGTACAAGCTGTCGCGCATCCGCCTGATCCGGGACGCCGCCTACACGCCGGCCGTCCTCGTGCCGCCGCTGAACCCCGTCACGGGCAAGGCCAACGACCTGTCGTTCGCCGCGCTGCGCAGCGTCTCGCCCGTGCACCTGCAGTACATGCGCAACATGAACACGCTGGCCTCGATGTCGGTGTCGCTGATGGTCAAGGGCAAGCTGTGGGGCCTGATCTCGTGCCACGACGAGGACCCGCGGCCGGTGTCGTTCGAGAAGCGCACGGCGTGCGAGCAGCTGGGCCAGATCCTCGCGCTGTGCATCGAGTCGCGCGAGGACGCGGCCGACCTGCAATTCCGCCTCGAAGTGCGGCGCACGATGGTGTCGATGCTGGCCGGCCTCACGCAGGGCAGCGACTTCTTCGAAAACCTGGCCAACGTGTTCCCCGACATGCTGCGCTTCGCGCGCGCATCGGGCGTGGCGATCATGGTCGACGACCGCGTCCTGACCTACGGCGACACGCCGGACGAGGACGACATCCGGGCCCTCGTCGACTGGCTCACCTTGCACGACCACGGCGACGTGTTCCACACGGACAAGCTGTCCGCGCACTACCCGCCGGCCGGGCACCTGACCCGCAACGCCAGCGGCCTGCTCGCGATACCGATCTCGCGCATCCACAAGCACTACCTGCTGTGGTTCCGCCCCGAATACGTGCACACGATCGAGTGGGCCGGCAACCCGCATGCCAAGGACGCTGCGCCGGGCGCCGTGTCCGGCGCCCCGCCGGCGCAGCTGTCGCCGCGCACGAGCTTCGAGGCGTGGCGCGAAACGATCCTCGGCACGAGCCAGCCATGGCACGGCGGCGAGATCGAGATGGCGCTGGAATTCCGCACCGCCTTGCTGGGCATCGCGCTCGAACGCGCCGAGCAGATGGCCGAACTGGCCGAGGAACTGGGCCGCGCCAACAAGGAACTGGAAGCGTTCTCGTACTCCGTGTCGCACGACCTGCGCGCGCCGCTGCGCCACATCGTCGGCTTCGCCGACCTGTTGCTCGAATCGGCCGGCAGCGAAGACGCCCGGCAGCGCCAGCGCTTCCTCCAGAACATCAAGGAAGCGGCGCGCCTGGCGGGCAAGCTCGTCGACGACCTGCTGTCGTTCTCGCAGATGGGCCGCGCCTCGCTGCACCCCACGACCGTGGACATGAACGAGCTGGTGGCGGCCTGCCTCGACAAGCTGGTGCTGGAAACGCGCGACCGCAACATCGAATGGGACATCGGCCCGCTGCCCACGACCTGGGCCGATCCGACGTTCCTCCACCTGGCCGTGTTCAACCTGCTGTCGAACGCCGTCAAGTTCACGGGCCAGCGCGATCCGGCCGTGATCCGCGTCTTTGCCGAAGACGATCCGGCCGAATCGGTCTTCCACGTCGCGGACAACGGCGCCGGCTTCAACATGGAATACGTGCACAAGCTGTTCGGCGTATTCCAGCGCCTGCACCGGATGGAAGACTTCCAGGGCACGGGCATCGGCCTGGCGAACGTGCGCCGCATCGTCGAGCGCCACAACGGCCGCGTCTGGGCCCAGTCCGTGCAGGGCGAAGGCGCCACGTTCTCGTTCGCGCTCCCGAAACAGCATTTCCAACATTGAACGTCATTGACAGGTACTCATGCTCAAACCGATCCTGCTGGTCGAAGACAATCCGAACGATCTCGAGCTGACGCTGATCGCACTGTCCAAGAGCCAGCTCGCCAACCAGGTCATCATCGTGCGCGACGGCGCCGAGGCGCTGGACTATCTGCACCGCCGCGGCGAATACGCCTCACGTCCGGCCGGCAACCCGGCCGTCGTCCTGCTCGACCTGAAACTGCCGAAAGTGGATGGCCTCGAAGTGCTGCGCGTGATCCGCGCCACGGACGGCCTCAAGCCCCTGCCGGTCGTGATGCTGACGTCGTCGAAGGAAGAGCAGGACCTGATCCGCAGCTATGAACTGGGCGTGAACGCCTACGTGGTGAAGCCCGTCGATTTCGCGGAATTCGTGCGCGCGATCGCGGACCTGGGCATCTTCTGGGCCGTGCTGAACGAACCGCCGCCGGGGTCGCAGCGCTACGTCAAGCCCAACAAATAATCCTACGCCTGCAACGCGCCGTGCCGGCGCCGCAGCAGGTGCCGGATGCGCGCGCTGAGCGCATCCGGATGGTACGGTTTCTGCAGCAGGTTCACGGACGCCGCCAGCTTGCCCTCGTGCGCCAGCACGCCCTCGGCATAGCCGGACGTGTACAGGACCTGCGCCTGCGGCAACCGCTCCCGCACCACCTCGCCCAGCCGCAGGCTGCTCACCGGCCCCGGCATGATCACGTCCGTGAACACGAGATCGATGTGCTTGCCGCTTTCGACGATCTCGACGGCCTTCGCCGCATCCGGCGCCTCCAGCACCCGGTAGCCGAGCGCGGACAGGATACCGCACGTCGTGGCGCGCACGTCTTCCTCGTCCTCGACGACGAGGATCGTTTCGATCCCGCCCAGCAAAGGCCCCGCGGACACCTGCTCCGCGCGTACGGGTTCGGCCTCGGTGCGCGGCAGGTAGATGCGCACGCTGGTGCCCTTGCCCGACTCGCTCTTCAGCACGATCTCGCCGCCGGACTGCTTGACGAACCCGTACGCCATCGACAGCCCCAGGCCCGTTCCCTGCCCCGTCGGCTTGGTCGTGAAGAACGGCTCGAACGCGCGTTCCAGCACTTCGGGCGGCATGCCCTTGCCGGTATCGGTCACTTCGATCAGCACGTAGTGCCCGAGCGGCACTTCCGGCAGCAACGGACCCTCGGGCCCGACATTGGCGGCGCGGATCGTCAGCGTGCCGCCGCCGACCATCGCGTCGCGCGCATTGATCGCGAGATTCAGCAGCACGTTGTTGAGCTGGCTGGGATCGACGAGGGTGCAGCCGAGGCCGGGCGCGACGTCGGTCACGACGCGTGCACGGGGACCGAGCACGCGGCGCATCATGTCGTCCATCTCGCGCAGCAGGTGACCGGGATTGATCACGACCGCCTGCAGCGGCTGGCGGCGCGCAAAGGCGAGGAGGTGCGACGACAGCTTGGCGCCCCGCTCGACACCCGCCAGCGCCATGTCGACGCGCGCCTTGCCGGCATCATTCAGGTTGCCCACCAGCTTGAGCAATTGCAGATTGCCGCCGATGATCTGCAGCACATTGTTGAAGTCGTGGGCGACGCCGCCCGTCAACTGGCCGATCGCCTCCATCTTCTGCGCCTGGTGCAGCGCCGACTGACTGGCCGCCAATTGCTCCTGGCTAAGCCTTAACGACACGAACGCGGCGTCGCGCTGGCGCCGGGCGATGCACGCATCGCTGTGGTAGCGCACGCGCGCGACGAGCTCGCGCGGATCCGGCCACTTGACGAGATAATCGTTGGCGCCGACGGCGAAGGCCTTCGCCTTGATCTCGGGATCTTCTTCGGACGACAGCAAGACGACGGGAATGTGCTCCGTGTCCTTGTCGGCGCGCAGGCGGCGCGTGACCTCGAACCCGTCGATTTCCGGCATGCGCAAGTCGACGAGGACGACCGTCGCCCCGAGCTCCTTGGCCAGCTCGACCGCCATGCCGGGGTCGCGGGCATATCGCAATGCAAACGAGGCGCAACCTTTCAGGCCGTGGGAAATGATGTCCTCGGCAAAGGGTTCGTCGTCGATCAGGAGAACCGAGCAGGCGCTGGTGTCTTCTTGGTTCATTGCAAAGCGGAGGCGGGCGGCATTGAAAACGGAACCAGAATTGCAAAAAAGTAAGGTTTGATTTTACACCAAGCCCAGCGGTGGGGTTGTTCGATTCGGGCGCGCGTCACGGGGATGACATCCTGACGATGTCTGCGATTGGCACTCAGTGGCCCGCTTTGCGTGCCGCGCGGCCGGACGCCGCCGGAGGCGACGCCTCTTCTATGCCGGGATCAAACTCCGCCAGGCGCCGCATCACATATGCGTTCTTTGCATATTTCTTCTTCAGTTGCGCCAGCTTTTATAGCCGCGTCCTTGAGGGACGCTTGCGATGCGCAGGGGCGATTTCGCCACGGCGAAATCGTCGGCCATACCGATAGCTCGTCGCCTTCGCTCGTCCCCATCGTGCCGATTGCCCCCCTGCTGCCTATGTGCAGACCATGCAAGATGGCATTCAACAAGACGATGGGGAGAGAAGCGGACTACTTGGATCGTGCTCGTAACTGGCGACGAAGCCGGAAGTTATCTACCACTGCGGCAACGAGAAAGAGAGTATTTAGCACGCCAAACGCATCGTTCCCGAGGTAGTGCCAGAAGGTCCAAACCGCCAAGGAACATGCGACACCCGTCACGAGCAGCAATAGAGCGTCTTTCATCTCATGAACCTGTAGGTTCTGTAGTATTTTCGGCCTGGAACACTCGGGTCATAGATACCTGGGTGTCGATGTAGAACAGTCGTGACCCATGGCCGGTTGAGCTTCCATTTGGACGCCTCATAGAGAACATCGGCCAACGAAGTTCCGCCGCTTAGCGTTCGGCCTGTCGCAACTGCAAGACTGCCGATTAATGCTCCTGTGTAGCCGGCGGCGCCCATGGCGCCCAGCACGGTCATTTGCTCCAACCTGGTGGCCGCGCCGATCACCTCCATCACGGTCACTTGCGTCCCGAATTGGTCGATACAACGGAGGATCGTGCTTATCGTCCCAATCGCCAGTTGCTGCGTTCCAAAGAGGCTGTCGGGTGGTGGGAGAAGGCCAAGAGCCTCCATGTTCTCTTTGAAATATTTGTAGAAGTCGGACATGGCCGGCCCTCATCAAGCCACTTTGTTGGCCGCCAGGTCCCAGCCGCCGGAGGTATTGCCCTGAGCCCCGCCCCGGATGCTCTGCTTGACGTACGACCACTTTATTTTCGAGTAGGCCAGTTGGACGTGTTCAGTGATGGTGCCGCTCTCGCCGCTGTCCGGCAACACTTCCGCGAGCATGACGTTCTCCAGCTCAATCTTGAAGTAGGGGATGGGCTTGCCGTCGCCGTCGGCCCGCATGAATTCGAATACCGCTTTCGGGATCGTCTTGCCGGCCGCGCAGGTCTGGAGCAGGATCGGTGACGAGAGGTCGGCCAACTTCTGGAACGTGATGTTGCGCAGCTCCGCCCTTCCGCTGGTATGTCCGCCGGCCGTCGAAACGGTAGCCGCCCTGGGCTGATACGCCCCAGAGCACATGCGACACCTCGAGCCAATCCTTATGCTTGTCGTCGGTCGATTCGCCCTTGATGCCCTCAATTTGCAGGTATGCATCAATCATGTTCGTGCTCCTGATGATAGTGATGGAGCGCCCAATCTTGCTCTATGTAGACCGGAGCAAATTGGCGGACCGCAACAGGCAAGAAAGAACGGTTAGATACCGAACAATATTCGACCTAGTCGCGCTGCAAAAAGCCACCTGCAGCGAAATTCCAGCTGACCAGGTCAAACTTTGCACAGCTTCCGTATCTCGCGATTCACCTCCCGCATGCGTTGTTTGTCGCTTGGATCAGGTATTTCCCCTCGCATGTGGTCGCAACCCTCGCGCTTATCCACGTAATTTCGTACGTCCGGGGGGAGCGTTTCGGTCGCAAGCGACGAGAGAAACGGCATCGACAACAACAGACAAAGCATCGCCTTTTTCATCATTCAAGCTCCGTTATCCGACCAATGCGGATCGTCTCTGCCTGCGCGATTGTATGGAATGACGCCATTCAGCCTGTTTATCCCCGCTCAATGACGGCTCTTCTTTTTATTCGACGCGAACGTCCTCGCATAAAACCCCGGCGGCTTCTTCGTCACCCACTCGATGAACGCGCGCATATCGTCATCCCCACGCAGTGCTTCCCACGTGTGATAAACACGCAGCAATTCGCGTTCAGAAAACGTCGCGTGGATCTTACGATGGCAGATCTTGTGGATGGGGAATTGCTCCCTACCCTTCAGCGATTTCGGGATCAGGTGGTGGCGGTCGATGTTGACCGTGCCGAGCGGCCGGCCGCACAGCGGACAGGGGCTGTCCGCCGCGGGCGGATCAGGGAGATCGGGAAGAAAGGAACGGCGCGCCATGGTCCCCATATCGCGGCGCCCGTCCCCGTTTAAAAGAGCCGTCTCAGCCGCGCACGCGCGCCGCGATCGCGTCGCCGACTTCGACCGTCGTCGCCGTCCCGCCCAGGTCGGCCGTGCGCGGGCCCGTCTTCAATACGTCTTCGATGGCGGCCACGATCGTGTCGTGCGCCTCGCCGCAGCGCGGGTCGGGGTGCGGGCCGGCCGCGAGGAACGCCAGCATCATCGCGCCCGACCAGATCATCGCGATGGGGTTGGCGATGCCCTGGCCGGCGATGTCCGGCGCGGAGCCATGCACGGGTTCGAACAGCGACGGGAACGTGCGGTCCGGGTTGAGGTTGCCGGACGGCGCCAGGCCGATCGTCCCGGTGCAGGCCGGGCCGAGGTCGGACAGGATGTCGCCGAACAGGTTCGACGCCACGACGACGTCGAAGCGGTCGGGCTGCAGCACGAAGCGGGCGGTCAGGATGTCGATGTGCTGCTTGTCGACCTTCACGTGCGGATAGTCGGCGTGGATGGCGTCCGCGCGGCCGTCCCACCACGGCATGCTGATGGCGATGCCGTTCGATTTCGTCGCCACGGTGAGATGACGGCGGCGGCGCGCGTTGGCCAGTTCGAAGGCGTAGCGCAGCACGCGGTCGGTGCCGTGGCGGGTGAACACGGATTCCTGGATCACCATCTCGCGCTCCGTGCCCGAAAACATCACGCCGCCGAGGTTCGTGTACTCGCCCTCCGTGTTTTCGCGCACGACGAAAAAGTCGATGTCGCCCGGCTTGCGGCCCGCCAGCGGGCACGGCACGCCTTCGAACAGGCGCACGGGACGCAGGTTGATGTACTGGTCGAATTCGCGCCGGAACTTGAGCAGCGAGCCCCACAAGGAGATATGGTCCGGCACCAGCGCGGGCCAGCCGACGGCGCCGAAATAGATGGCGTCCATGTCGGCCAATTGTTCCTTCCAGTCGGGCGGCATCATCTCGCCGTGCTGGATGTACCAGTCGCAGCTGGCCCACGGAAAATGGGCGAAATCCAGGTGCAGGTTGAAGCGCTCGGCCGCGGCCGCCAATACCTTCAGGCCTTCGGGCAGGACTTCCTTGCCGATGCCGTCGCCCGCGATGGCGGCGATCTTGAAACGTCGTGTCATCTGTTTTCTTTCATTCAATGGAATCCGGTTCACACGGCGGGCGCCGCGACGACGAGGCGCGAAAAACTGGCCACGCTGGCCGCGAACGAGAACGCGGCGGCGATGCCCAGCGCGAGCCACGGTCCGCGCACGTGGGAGATGGTAAGGCAGAACGCCACGAGGGCGGCGCCCGTCGCCTGGCCGGTCAGGCGCGCGGTGGCGACCATGCCGCTGGCGCTGCTGCTGCGCGATGCCGGCGCGCTGCCCATGATCGCCTTCACGTTGGGCGCCTGGAAGAAGCCGAAGCCCATGCCGCACACGGCCATGCGCCAGCCGATGTCGAGGGCGGACGGCGCGGCCGGCAAGCTCATCATCGTCACGAGGCCGGCCGCGAGGATCATCAGGCCGATGCCGCCCAGCAGGCCCGGCGAGTAGCGGTCGCACAAGCGCCCGGCCACCGGCGCCATCACGCCCACGAGCACGGGCCACGGCGTCATCAGGAAGCCCGTCTCGACGGGCGAGCGGCCCAGTGTGGCCTCGAAGTAGAACGGCAGCGCGACGAACGCGAGCGCCTGCGCGGCGAAGGTGCAGATGGCGGTGATGGTCGACAGTGCGAACAACGGACGGCGGAACAGGTCCACCGGCAACAGCGGCGCCGGATGGCCGCGCTCGCGGCGCAGCAGCAGGCCGAAGAACAGGAGCGCGGCGAGCGCTTCCGGCAGCAGCATCTTGATGTCCACACGGTGCGCGGCGTCGCCCAGCGCCAGCACGGCCAGCGCGAACGCGACGACGTTGTAGAGGCCCGCGACGCGGTCCACGCGGTGGCTGGCGCGCCGCGTTTCCGGCAAGACCTTGCGCGCCATGAAGAACGCGACGATGCCCGGCAACACGTTAATGCCGAACAACCATTGCCACGATGACGCAGCGAGGATGACGGACGCGAGGCTCGGCCCGACCGCGAAGCCGATCGCGACGACGAGCGCATTGTTGCCGAAGCCGCGTCCTTGCAGCCGGGCCGGATAGGTGGCGCGCAGCAGCGCCGTGTTGACGCCCATGATGGCGCTCGCGCCGAGCCCCTGGAACAGCCGCGCGACGATCAACGCGGGCAGCGACCGCGCGAGCGCGCACGCGAGCGAGGCGAGCGTGAACAACGCCATCCCGGCGACGTAGACGCGGCGGTAGCCAATGGTTTCGCCCAGCGCCGCGATCGGCAGCAAGGTGGCGACCATCGCCAGTTGGTAGGCGTTCACGATCCATACCGAATCGGCCGGCGTGGCGTGCAATTGCTGCGCCATCGCGGGCAACGCCGTGTTGGCGATCGCGGTATCGAGGGCCGACATGCCCACGCCGAGCGCGAGGGCGACGATGGCCCAGATGCGGGGCCCTGGGGGAAGTCCGTCCGGTTCGAGAGGTGTTGTATTGACTGTTGCTTGCATGCTCGATCCTGACGGCAAAGGATCGATTGTAGGCGTGTTGGGCGAAGCCTGCAGGAGGCTCATCGCCACCTTCCCTGACCGTGAATCGCAAACGAAAAAGGCCGTGTACTGTAGAACAATACACGGCCTTCGCATTCTGGCTCCCCGACCTGGACTCGAACCAGGGACCTGCGGATTAACAGTCCGTCGCTCTACCGACTGAGCTATCAGGGAAAGGAGGCCGAATTATAGCGGGTCAACCCTGCGGCAGCAAGAGCGCGTGTTGCGACGCCGTGTGGAAGTCGCGCCAGACGCGGTTGATGTCGGTGTCCAGGCGCGCGGCGACGAGGCCGCAGTACGGGTACAGCGTGTCGACGGCATGGCGCGACGCCGCCACCCATTCCTGCGCCAGCGCCTGCATCTGCGCGGCTTGGGCATCCTCGACCTCGCCGCCGGCCGCCGCGTGCGCCCAGCAGGCGTCGAGCAGCGCATAGAAACGGCCGCGCACCTCGTCCAGGCGACCGCGGACACCCTCCAGCACGGCGCGCACGGCCGGCACCTCGATCAGCGGCTCGTCCTGCCCGCCGAAGCGGTTGCGCCGGCGCGCGATGCACGCCTCGGCCAGGTCGACGAAGTGAGCGGCCATCCCGGCCACGTTGGCCGCCAGCGTGACGAACGCGAACGGCAGGAACGGGAAACGGTACAACGGTCCCTGCGCGCTCGCGGCGGCCGGGTCGATGACGAAGCCGTGGTCGGCGTGGATCCACGCGCCCGCGACGCGGTAGGCGTGCGAGGCCGTCGCCGTGAGGCCAATGCTGCGCCAGCGCGGCACGATCTCGACGATCTCTCTCGGGACGACGAACGCCTGCATGCGCGGCTGGCCGTCCGCGTCCAACAGCGGCGCGCCGTTCTCGCGCAGCCAGGCATTGAACGTGAAATGGGTCGCCATCGGCGCGCCGCTCGCGTAATCCCATTCGCCGTCGACGCGCCAGCCGTCGCCCTCGCGGTCCGCGTGGCCGGTCGGGGCGCCGCTGCCCGCCAGGCAGGCGCGCGGCGTGGCGAGGATGGCGCGGGCCAGGTGCGGCGGCAGGAAACCGGCGAACCAGCCGGCGCCGGCGCACAGGGTGACGGTCCAGCCGACGCTGCCGTCGACCCGCGCGATGGCCTCCTCCAGCCGCACGACGTCCGGCAGCGGACGCTCCTCCCCGCCGACGGCGCGCGGGGCCAGCATGCGCAGCCAGTTGCGGCGGTGGATCAGGGCCTGGTGGACCGGGTGCAGCCAGCCGTCTGCGTCGGCGGCGGCAGCGTAACGGTCGATACGGGCGGCGTCGCGCGCCGCGAGTGGAAATGGATCGGTCATCGGGCGGCTGGAACGAAAAAGGCCGCGTGGAGAACGCGGCCTTTTGAATATTCTGGCTCCCCGACCTGGACTCGAACCAGGGACCTGCGGATTAACAGTCCGTCGCTCTACCGACTGAGCTATCAGGGAATTGAGGCAATATTATAGCAGGAAATCGGGGATTGCCAAATGCCGCCCGAGGAGCCGCCCGGCGAGCGCACGGCGACGCGGTTTGCTATAGTCGCCACTCTGCACGACTTACACTTTTTCTCGATTTCTCAATGACCACTGCACGCACCCTCGGCACACCCCTCTCCCCTTCCGCAACGAAAGTCATGCTGCTCGGCTCCGGCGAACTCGGCAAGGAAGTCATCATCTCCCTGCAACGCCTCGGCATCGAAGTGATCGCCGTCGACCGCTACCCGAACGCCCCAGGCCAACAGGTCGCCCACCGCGCGCACGTGATCGACATGACGGACGGCGACGCGCTGGCCGCGCTGATCGAGCGCGAGCAGCCGGACCTCGTCGTGCCCGAGATCGAGGCGATCGCCACCGCCAAGCTGGCCGAGCTGGAAGCGGCGGGCCGCATCACCTGCATCCCGACCGCGCGCGCCGCGCAGCTGACGATGAATCGCGAAGGCATCCGCCGCCTCGCCGCCGAGGAACTGGGCCTGGCGACGTCGCCGTACCGCTTCGCGTCCAGCCTCGACGAACTGCAGGCAGCGTGCTCCGAGATCGGTTTTCCGAACATCGTGAAGCCCGTGATGTCGTCGTCGGGCAAGGGCCAGTCGAAGCTGGACGGCCCGCAGGACGTCGAACCCGCATGGCGCTACGCCGCGTCCGGCGGGCGCGTGGACGCGGGCCGCGTGATCGTCGAAGGCTTCATCGACTTCGATTACGAGATCACCCTGCTGACCGTGCGCGCGCTCGGCGCGAACGGCGACATCGAGACACGGTTCTGCGAACCGATCGGCCACAAGCAGGTGCATGGCGACTACGTCGAATCCTGGCAGCCGCAGCCGATGGCGCCGCTGGCCCTGCAGCGTGCGCAGGAGATCGCGGAAAAAGTGACGGCGAACCTGGGCGGCCAGGGCGTGTTCGGCGTCGAACTGTTCGTGAAAGGCGACATGGTGTGGTTCTCGGAAGTGAGCCCGCGCCCGCACGACACGGGCATGGTGACGATGGCCACGCAGGTGCAGAGCGAATTCGAGCTGCACGCCAAGGCCATCCTCGGCCTGCCCGTGAACACGGCGTTGCGCGCGCCGGGCGCGTCGGCCGTCATTTACGGTCAACTGGAAGAAGCGGGCATCGCGTTCGAAGGCGTGGCCGACGCGCTGCGCGTGCCGGGCTGCGACATCCGCCTGTTCGGCAAGCCGGAATCGTTCGCGCGCCGCCGCATGGGCGTGGCGCTGGCGACGGCGGATGACGTCGAGACGGCGCGGGCGCGGGCGCTGGAGGCAGCCGCGAAGGTGAAACCGGTATCGGGCCGCTGACGGTTGCCGCCGCCTACTGGACCGTCCAGTCGATCGAGTCGACATAGACGGTGCCGGTCCACGCCGCGCCGGTCGTCATCTTCAGGCCGAGCCGGTTCAACGGCGTGGTCGCCGTCGCCGGCACCTTGAGCGTCACCGTGTTCCACGCGCCGGCCGTGAAACTGGCGATCGGGTTCGACGTCCAGGTCCAGTTGTAGTCCGCCAAATAGGGCTCGATCGCCGTGATCTGGCTGCCGCCCGGAATCCAGACGTGGAACGTGATCGTCGCGCCAGCCGGAACGACGGCATAACTCATTTCCACCGACGAGGCGCCGGCGGACGTGCCGTTGAAATTCACCGCCATCGACTGCTTGCCGGCGAAATGCTGGGCGGTGGACGTGGCGATGCCGCCGATCTGCGCGCCGCTGGCCGCCCAGGGCTGGGTATCGGTCTCGAAGTGGAACTGCGTCGGGTCGGGGTTGGTGCCGGGCGTGGCCGCGTGCGCCTCGGCCGAGAATCCGGACGCCCCGCCGGCGCTTACGGCGACCACCCGGTAATAATAGGTCGTGCCGTCGTTCAAGCCGGTATCGGTGTACGACGTGCCGGTGATGCCGCTGACCGACGGCGTGGCAGGCTCGGAACCTGACTTCGCCGTGCGGTAGAGCCGGTAGCTGGTGGCGCCGGACACGGCGTTCCACGACAGGGCCACCTTGCCCGCGCCGCCCGTCGCGACCAGGCCCGTGACCGCGTACGGGGCGCCGTTCGGCGGCGGCGATGCCGCCCCGCCGGTCAGAACCGTGACGAGGTCCGTATTGGCTGACGACCTAAACTTTGTCCCCTTGATAGAAATGCACCGTCGCTATTAGATTTAAAGCGACGTATATTTTTATCTAAGCTCTGGACTCAAAGCCCAAACTTTAGGAACAGAGCCATGAGTTGATGCGTGCAATTTATACGCGGCGATATTGTCTAATTCTTGTTGGCCAATTCAATCTCTCTGAGCCGACCTTCTTTTTCTGCCGAGCTAAGCAGTTTTAACTAGTCGGATTTTTCTCGACGAGACGCCCGGCTTTTTGAGTCGGGATCGCTCGACATGAAATCACTTCAAGCACACCTCAATTACTTTCTTGATTGTTGCGCAGTAAACTGCACGAACAACGCCGCTGCGCAATGACCATACGGAGTATCCATTATCACTTATACAACGCATTGTCACTTCATCCCATTTGCCTTTTGTAATCAGCCGAACGACCACTTTCTTCTTGCCGTACTCGTCATGAATGTCCAGCAACTTCCGTCCAGCATCCGTTCCAATAAGAAGATGGTTTTTTGGGTCAAGCGCATATACAACATCACCTTTCCAAACTAAAAAATCCGGGAAGAAGTTGCGTGTATCTCCACGCGTCAGCAGCGGAATCGAAAACCCGCCATTTGGTGGATTGCGTACCCAAGGGAGGCCGACAGCATCAAGCTCACTGGCAAATTCCAACTCATCAGAGTTAAGACCACTATACCCTTCATGCGCAGAATGAGTGAATGAGACAAAATCGTCCGTTCGAATAAAGACTGGCCCGACGCTATATCGATTAGAGTCTTCGAATGTTAGATCAGAGTAACTAAGCCATTCGTTAACCAGAACTTCTGCCAACTGCCTCTGCGCGTTGGCAGCAGCACTCGTAATCTCAATAGTTGCATCAAACCTCTTATCGGCCCAATCAATCGTCTTGACTGGCTCAGGATGCAACGCTTGTATTGCCCGCCTCAACACCCACCGCGCCGTAACACGGTTTGAATGTTCTTTTTCGACGATTTCCTCGACGACAGCTTCATTACGACCAATGGTCTGGGTCGCTTTATGCATGAACCCTTTGCCGACCGTGTTCACGCAATCATTGCGGTAATCATGCATTTTCGCAATGATTTCATCAATCGGCTCCACAGACGCTTCCGACATAATGTGAATTTCGGGAACCGTGAGCACGATTTTTGGCTCCAATTTACTTCTCTTCCGGTCCCTCTGATCCGAGTAGCTTTCGAGTCGCACCTCAGGATATTCCGCAGCGATTTTCTTTCGAACCGAATTGATAATCGCAGGGAATTCCTGCTTGTTATCCACACGAACGTAAAAATTTGCCGTGTTTAGATCAGGATCAGGGAAATGCTTCGCGTCGGGCTGTCGCAAGACGCGACCGATAACCTGCTCAATCTGAACTGGCGACTTCATCGATTTATCTACATATGCAAAAGAGCAGGCTGGATCGTCCCACCCTTCTTGCAGAGATAAATTGAAAATAATATGCGCGAACTCGCCTCTCGTAAATTCCGAGAAATCATCGTCGCCGCCGGAAAAATGATTGAAACCAACTGGCGGCGGAAACTGCTTATCAAACTTTAGGCTGCAATAAACAGCGATTTCAGCAGGATCGATTCCCCCTTGTTCTACTAAATATCGCCAAATGAGGATTGGCGGTGCACTACGGTCGGAAAACGGGCGGACATGGTTATCCGTGCTCCCATCATTTTGAGAGATATTCGTCTTGGAAACGTAGATAGCCTTGGGTTTAAAGGAGGCATTGTTTGACGCCGCCTTTTTTGTGACTTCTTTCATCTCGGCGAGCATTTCCCCGAGACAGGTTTCCATTTCGGTGTGGTATCCGGCTAGTACGATCTGACGTTTGATCAGCTGCGCGTCCACGACCTTTGCGGAATTGACAGTTGTGATGAGCCCGCATTGCACATCTCCCTCATCATCTAAACGCTCTTTTGTCCAGCCGCCATCGACAAGCCTGTCGATAATCTTGCCAAGTTTTCCCGGAGTGGCCATGGTCGCGGACGCAACTAGAATTGCGTCCGGTTCGAGCTCGATCAAAAGATCAGTTTGGGCATCGGTAAGGTTTTGCCCCTCATCATAGACTAGGATAAGTGGACGCTTTTTATTATTATGATCCTTCCTGGCGGCAAGCAGCGGCCATCTGGCAATATCATCTGTATCGTCTTCCTGACGATGAACTTTCAATCGTCCGGTTTTTTCCTTATCATTAAAAGAGCCGACAGTGGCAAGGGAAATCCACGCAGTTTCGGAATCAGATATCTTTTCGCCATTCAGCTCGCGAAACTCGCAAACACCAAATTCCTCAACGAGTTTGCAATACTTACCGCCCGCTTCAAAATTCGCGAAAGTCTGATCGACTACGACCTTGCTTTTCGAAATCCAAAGCACAACGGGCTCCAGCGGCAGTAATGCACGCATTTGAGCGACCGCGTCGGCCAATATCGGAGTTTTGCCAGCTCCCGTTATGGCTGAAAGGGCCTGATAGAACGGAACCGGCACATTCGCTTTAATGTATGGCCTATCGTCGTCTCCAAGTAGCTTCTGAAACCGGTTTGCAATCTGGTCCGCAGCTCTTTGTTGATAAGGAAAGAGATCAATACTCATAAAATTGTTTCTCCGAAAGCTTCTTGCTCATCATCTGCCGATGAATACGGCTGCAGTGCCTCATTGAATCCCAACTTCTCCAGAATCCGGTTCGGAATTTGATAAAATTCGACGTTCGGACCAGAGTATGTGCACCTTCGTGCATATACATGATAGGGAGTGCTGACCCCGGCGCGTTTTGCTTCTTCAGCGATCTCTCTAAAGCTCGCTCGATTCAGCGTAGAATCGCCGTCCGGCCCAGTCCACGTCAAAAAGAACCCCTCGCCTTTGCTGCCAATTGCGAATAGATGTTTGGAATCTCCCACTGGAATCCGCACCAGCGAGCTCGCGGCGCGGTCGCGCTGATCCCAATGACTCGTTATCAAAAGATCAATCATTTCCTCACGCTCTAGCGCGAGCACGCCTTCCGCATCCACTGTCTTCTCAAGCTTAACAAACCGAAATCCACCTGGGAGCGGTGCAGCCGTCGCTTCGGTATTTCCAAAGCGATTCGGGCGAAGGCCCAAAATGGCTCTTCTTAAACGCTCAGCAGTCAAGCCCCGAGCATATGGATCGCCCCGTTCGGGACGGCCCTGTTCGATCAGAATAAACCGCCGATTGGCCTCAGCTTCTTTGTTCAATTCCAATACGGCGTGGCCGGTCGTGCCCGAGCCTGCAAAAGGATCAAGGACAATCCCGTTCTTTGGAGACCACAAATGAATGATCTTTTTAAACAGCTTCAGTGGTTTTACTGTTTCGAATTTATGACCTTTTCCAATAATCTGATCTAATTCGTTGATCCCCGTCTGGCTATGGCCGCTTTCTTCATGACCCCAGGACTGCGTACCGATATCGATTGGACTATAGTCCTCATCCGCCCAATACGTCCAAGGTATCCTTCCTTTGCTAAGCTGATCAAGATAGCGCTTAACTGCCGGACGACCTTCTCCTTTTCGGCCATCCTTGGTATCAAGGAACACAAATCTAGGGAAAACGATTTTATCGTAATTTTTTAAGGCTAGCTTTTTCGCTTTTTGAACAATCTTATCACTTAAGGGGTCGTAGTTCTCAAAGCCAATTTTCGACCCTTCGATGACGAGGGCCTTTCCGCGCCCATCACCAATATCTTTCCACGTGTACGCAGTCCCCCAAGCCTCCAATGATGCCTTCATTTCGTCCTTGGTAAAACCGCTCCAGTGACGCGTTGCCTGAGTAATGGCACCATCATATCGGTATTCCGCTTCTGGATAGTGAAGATATCCTGTGAAGGGAGATTGGATACCATAAATTGTTGCAGCACGGCTTTCTTTTGCGGTCGGATCACCTCCACGCCATCGCAATTTTGGATCGTTGTCCGGATTCTTAAATTTATCGTCGCCGTCCTCGATACGGCTTAGTAGGCCCGTACGGGCTTTTGCCAGATCTTTCGCATAGACTAATACATACTCCGTCGCTGTAGACACGTGCTTTGCGCTCTTGGGGCTGTACGTTTTTTGCCAATTAATAATCGCAATGCGGTTTTCTTCACCAAAAATAGCGTCCAACTGCATACCGAGACGGTAGAGTTCGCGGTGGTCAATACAAATCGCCAATACCCCGCCTGGGCGAAGCATCTCTTTCATCATCCAGAGACGAGGCGTCATGAATCGAAGCCATTTAGAATGACGCGAACCGTCGTCTGCGGGAACGACATCTCCTAGGTCCGGATCATTAGGGTCGATATCCCATTTGTCGTTATAACGAAAATCCAAGCCCGTATTATAAGGAGGGTCCGTCAGGATCAGGTCAACTTGGCCACGGTACTTATAAAGGGAAACCATCGCCTGGAGGTTTTCTCCTTCCAAAAGTACACTTCCCGCGCTCTTCCCGTCTTCACCCACTGATAATCTTGCATCAATTTTTTGTCGACGCGGCTGTACTTTCTTGATTATATGCCAAGGCGGTGTCTGCCCAGGGTAGGAAAGCCGGATGCCACCCTTGGTCTGACTATCAAACTCGCTCAACAGCCGAATGAGATCTTCGCGACTCATTTCGTTGTACTTCTGGCCAGACATAAAAACTCCTAAAACGACACGAAACGCGAAGTTCACCGCGAAGGACTTGAACTTCCGAATTCAATAATGTTGCATAGACGGACGCGCGACGCAACATCAGTTCCAAGGTGCAACATATTTCTTGTGAAACCTTGAATTATAACGCATCGGCATGCGCACGGACCGTGGTTGAGGCGAGAAAATATGAGACGTTCGCTACCATTCGGACAGCGTATTTTGAGAAAAATATGGCCAAAAATACAAGTGAAATGCAGTTTTTTCGGGAAGAAGTACGCAATTTTGGCACTGCTGCGCGCTCATCGATCTCGGACACACTTCCTGGGCTAGGACAAGTTTCGTCTGCGCGAGCGTTGCCCGGAACGTCAACGCTCGCTCAATGCAGCGGTAAGATCAGATGCCCCCCCCGCTTGCACCGCCTTCTCGCACGCTTGTAGCTAGTCCGGCGCGATTCTACTCTCCCGGGTCATCCTTCCTCCCCTAGCAGGAGCATGCGCACAACGCCTACGGGCGCAGTCAAGTGCAGCAAATTCGTGCGTCTAGACGCGCTCCAACGTGCGAGCACGCTGGTCAAGGCTTGCATCTGCCCCCCCTCAAGCGAAACCTGAACGCCTTCTCCTCTGCATGTTGTTTTGTTCTGAATGCTACCTGTTCCCGGATAAGTTTCCAGTACACGCGCGTCGTTGCGCTGACGAATTTCATTCTTAACAACGCGATGACAATCAGCTTTTCTAAAAATCCAGCAAGCCCAGTGGGCAGGCTTTCGTAACGGGAGATTCAGAAGGTCAGAACTGAGAGTTTATGCACAATGCTCCGAGTCGTTATAATTCTCTCAGGCCTTTCGCTAACAAAAACAGGAAATCTCTATAGCAACTCATGGCGACACGTACCGCGTTTGGGCCTATTCCAATAACATGCCGATCATTCGATGTAGCAACATCAAATGTATCTTTGAATCTTGTGTTGACTCGACGCGCGGCCACCAAATATTTACTCCGGTTACTAACGCCCATTATGTTCTCGGCTCCGCCGTGCGCAATATAATTTCTTATTAGCCGAAGATCATCAACTGATTTCCACTCTGCAGATTCAAATGGACTTCCGGCTGAAAAAATCCTCCTGATATAAGCTTCAGATTCTTTATAATCTCTCAGTGATTTAATTTTACTGCCACCATCTTCGCCTATCGAGATCCAGCATGCCGCCCAACAAAACATGTGTTCAAAAGTAGAGTACATAAAAATGAACAATGCTTTGCTATGTATTGCCGGATAAGAAATGTGGGAATGGTATTTCCTTATGTTCTTAAGCATGTCGTCATCGATCCATAAGGGTGACGTTGCCGCCCGATTCTTTTCTACCTCAATACTCTTGCCAAAAAAATCGAGGTACTTTTCAATATCCTTAAACTGCAACCTCAGGTGTGACTCGATCAACTTCGCTGTCGGAGACATCGTTTTCGCATTCATAAATAATCTTATATAAATTACTCTTACATATCCGTTTTCATCTTACCATCATCACGGGCCATACCAGTGTAGAATCATCTGTCCTGATGAGCTTCCGTTCTAGCCGCGCCCGTCTCGCTTCTTGGAAGGATCAAAGTCAGGCATCCACGTCTGTTTTAAGCCGCCACCACCGGAACGCTCCCCTTCCGTCTCTTCCCCACGATCCGGCGCCGCCCGTTTAAATGCTGCCGAGATATCCGGAGGGCGAGCAAGTTTGTCTTCTTTCGCTCTCGCAAAGATGCGGAGCAAGTCAGGTGCATCATTACCTTTTTGGGTACATATCCTCTTCATGCTGTGGGGGATGGGAGGCATTCCATTGATCCGCCTGCTGCCGGGGGAAGTCGAACGCGACCGGTGGCTGACGCGGGAGGAAGCGGACAGGCTGATCAAGGTCTGCCCGCATCTGGCGGCGCTGATCCGGTTTGCCTTATCGACCGGCTGCCGCGCCAGCGAGATTACGGGGCTGGAATGGGAGCGTGTGGATTTGACCCGGCAGACCGCATGGCTGAATCGCACCAAGAACGGCACGTCACGCGGCGTACCGCTCAACAGAGACGCAGTAGCGGTACTGGAGGAGCAAGTCGGCAAGCATTCTCAGTTCTGCTTTACCTATCGCGGCGCGCCGATCCGCTGGGACGTCACCAATACGGCCTGGCACAACGCGCTAGAGAAGGCAGGCTTGAGCGATGTGCGCTTTCACGATCTGCGCCACACCTGGGCGTCATGGCATCGGCAGGCTGGGACGAGCTGCGACGAGCTGAAGGACCTGGGGGGATGGAAGTCGTGCAACATGGTGGACCGGTACGCGAAGTTTGCGACCGAGAACCTGACGGTCGCGGCGGCAAGGATCGAGAGCAGCAAGCAGGGGGCCAACGTGATACGGCTGTCACGTTTGTGTCACGGCCCAAAATGACAAAGGGCTACGCAAGCGCGTAACCCTTTGATTATTCTGGCTCCCCGACCTGGACTCGAACCAGGGACCTGCGGATTAACAGTCCGTCGCTCTACCGACTGAGCTATCAGGGAATAGGTGTTGTCATTATAGCCGCTCACCCGCGGCTTGCACAGGCTGGACGCAACCGTGCGGAAATCTGGCTCCCCGACCTGGACTCGAACCAGGGACCTGCGGATTAACAGTCCGTCGCTCTACCGACTGAGCTATCAGGGAAAAGATCTTTCGCTACGACTGATGCCGCAGCGAAAGAAGCAAGAGTTTAGAGAACTTTCGCGATGGCGTCAACGACGCGATCGATGTTCTTCGAGTTCAGCGCGGCCACGCAGATGCGGCCGGTGTCCACGGCGTAGATCGATTCGGCGCGCAGCTTCTCGACCTGGTCCTTGGTCAGGCCCGAGTACGAGAACATGCCGACTTGCTTGCGCACGAAGTCGAAGTCCTTGCCCGGGGCCTGTTCGGCCAGCTTTTTCACCAGCTCGTCGCGCATCTGCTTGATGCGCACGCGCATGCCGGCCAGCTCGTCTTCCCACAGCTGGCGCAGTTCCGGCGTGGACAGGACGGTCGCGACGACCTTGCCGCCGTGCGTCGGCGGGTTCGAGTAGTTGGTGCGGACGATGCGCTTCAGCTGCGACAGCAGGCGGGCAGCCTCTTCCGCGGTGGCGGCCACGACGGACAGCGCGCCGACGCGCTCGCCGTACAGCGAGAACGACTTCGAGAACGAGTTCGACACCAGCAGCGGGCCGGCCGTCTCGGTGAAGCGGCGGACGACGGCGCCGTCCTCGGCAATGCCGTCGCCGAAGCCCTGGTAGGCCATGTCGAGGAACGGGATCAGGTTGTTTTCACGCACCACCTGGATCACCTGGCCCCACTGGTCGGCGTTCAGTTCGGCGCCGGTCGGGTTGTGGCAGCAGGCGTGCAGGACGACGATCGAACCTTCCGGCATGGCCTTGAGCGCGGCCAGCATGCCCGGGAAGTTGACGCCGTGCGTGGCCGGGTCGTAGTAGGCGTAGTTGTTGACGGTGAAGCCGGCGCTCTCGAACAGGGCGCGGTGGTTTTCCCAGCTCGGGTCGCTGATGTAGACTTGCGAATCCGGCGAGAAGCGCTTCAGGAAGTCGGCGCCGATTTTCAGCGCGCCGGTGCCGCCCAGGGCTTGCACCGTGACGGCACGCTTCTCTTGAATAACGGCGCTGTCGGCACCAAATACGAGTTCTTGCACAGCCTTGTCGTACGCGCCCAGGCCTTCGATCGGCAGATAGGTGCGCGGCGTGGGCTGTTCCATCAACTTCGCTTCCGCTTTCTGAACGCATTCCAGCAGCGGCACTTTCCCGTTGTCATCGTAGTAGACGCCCACGCCCAGGTTGATCTTGGCGGGATTGGTGTCTGCATTGAAGGCCTCGGTGATGCCGAGGATCGGATCGCGGGGAGCCATGGCGATGGCGCTGAAGATGCTGGCAGGAGCTGGGGAATTCATCGTGATAAACTTGGTTTGTCGGCTGGGTTTCGCAGCGGTTGTATAGACAGCGGCCTTGATAGATGCTGGGCCGCAGGCGGATTCTCATTCTAGCAAAGGTCTGATCCAATGGCAGATTTATCGGTTGCAAATTCACCAGCACCCACCGTCATCACGTTCCCCGATTCGCCGTTCAAGCTGCACCAGCCCTTCCCGCCGGCCGGTGACCAGCCGACCGCGATCCAGGGCCTCATCGAGGGCATCGAGGACGGCTTGATGTACCAGACGCTGCTCGGCGTGACCGGTTCCGGCAAGACGTATACGATGGCCAACGTGATCGCCCGCGCCGGCCGTCCCGCCATCGTGTTCGCCCCGAACAAGACCCTTGCGGCCCAGTTGTACGCGGAGTTCCGCGAATTCTTCCCGCAGAATGCCGTCGAGTACTTCGTCTCGTACTACGACTATTACCAGCCGGAAGCGTACGTGCCGCAGCGCGACCTGTTCATCGAAAAGGACTCGTCGATCAACGAGCACATCGAGCAGATGCGCCTGTCGTGCACCAAATCGCTGATGGAGCGGCGCGACGTCGTCATCGTCGCGACGGTCTCGGCCATCTACGGTATCGGTAATCCGAACGAGTACCACAAGATGATCCTCACGTTGCGCACGGGCGACAAGGTGGCGCAGCGCGACGTCATCGCGCGCCTGATCCAGATGCAGTACACGCGCAACGAAATGGACTTTGCGCGCGGCACGTTCCGCGTGCGCGGCGACACGATCGACATCTTCCCGGCCGAACACGCGGAACTCGCGATCCGCGTCGAAATGTTCGACGACGAAATCGAATCGCTGCAATTGTTCGACCCGCTGACCGGCAAGGTGCGCCAGAAGATCCCCCGCTTCACCGTGTACCCGGGCTCGCACTACGTCACCGGCCGTGCCACCGTGCTGAAGGCGGTCGACTCCATCAAGGCCGAGCTGCGCGACCGCCTCGAGGAATTCCGCCAGCAGGGCAAGCTGCTGGAGGAACAACGCCTCGAACAGCGCACGCGCTTCGACCTCGAGATGCTGGCCGAAGTCGGTTTCACGAAGGGCATCGAGAACTATTCGCGCCACCTGTCCGGCTCGATGCCGGGCGAACCGCCGCCGACCCTCATCGACTACCTGCCGAAGGACGCGCTGATGTTCATGGACGAGTCGCACGTGATGATCGGCCAGCTGAACGCCATGTACAACGGCGACCGTTCGCGCAAGGTGAACCTCGTCGACTACGGCTTCCGCCTGCCGTCCGCGCTCGACAACCGCCCGCTGAAATTCTCGGAATTCGAGAGCAAGATGCGCCAGTGCATCTTCGTGTCCGCGACGCCAGCTGACTACGAGAAGGAGCACGCCGACAACGTCGTCGAGCAGGTCGTGCGCCCGACCGGCCTCGTCGACCCGCAGGTCATCGTGAAACCCGCGCGTTCCCAGGTGGACGACCTGATGGGCGAGATCACCGACCGCGTCAAGAAGGACGAGCGCGTGCTGGTCACCACGCTGACCAAGCGCATGGCCGAGCAGCTGACGGAATACCTGTCCGACCACGGCATCAAGGTGCGCTACCTGCACAGCGACATCGACACGGTGGAACGCGTGGAAATCCTGCGCGACCTGCGGCTAGGCACGTTCGACGTCGTCGTCGGCATCAACCTGCTGCGCGAGGGCCTGGACTTGCCGGAAGTGTCGCTGGTGGCCGTGCTGGACGCCGACAAGGAAGGTTTCCTCCGTTCGGAACGCTCGCTGATCCAGACCATTGGCCGCGCGGCGCGTAACCTGAACGGCGTCGCGATCCTGTACGCGGACCAGATCACGGATTCGATGAAGCGCGCGATCGACGAAACGGAGCGCCGCCGCGCCAAGCAGATCGCGTTCAACGAAGCGAACGGCATCACCCCGAAGGGCGTGCAGAAGAAGATCAAGGAAATGATCGACGGCGTGTACAGCGCGGCCGCGCAGAAGGCCATGCTGAACGACAATGGTTTGTCGGAGGAAGCGGCCAAGGTCGAGGGCATGAGCGAGAAGCAGATTTCGAAGGAAATCAAGCGCCTCGAAAAGCTCATGGTCGACCACGCCAAGAACCTCGAGTTCGAAAAAGCGGCCCAGGTGCGCGATCAGTTGCATGTCCTCAAGCAGCAGGCGTTCGGGGCGCCGGGGGCGGACAATGTGGTGTCGATTCTTGGCAAGTAAGCGCTGACTCTCGACATCATGCGAAACGGCTCTGCGGGGCCGTTTTTTTTAGCCTTCATCACGGGGGGCTGAGGTGGCATAAGGAGGCAGCACAAACCATGGCATTCACTCAGCAGGATATCGCTGTGCTTGATGATTTTTATCGGGTGTTCAGGAACTGTCCGCGCCCCGTTCATTTCACTAATTTCGAGCACTGCGACGAATGTGCCGAGCACGATCGCCTGCTCTTGTCAGCGCACATAGTCTTGCCACAGCAGGAGGTTGTCCAAGGTTGGGGATCTGGATACTTCAATTCGTCCATCAGTCTATTCCGGCAATTCGTCGCCTTGCAGTGCACTTTGTCGCGTAGGTGCCATGCAGATTGGGATTGATGAATACCATTCGGTTTCTTTTACCATTTTAGGAAAATCATGCGCCGATATTCAGCTATCGTCCTCGCCACCCTGCCTTTATTGCTGGCACCATTGCATTTCGCCTACGCAGCGCCTGCCCTGCCGCAGGCCGCCCAGCAAATGCCCGAGGCGGCGATCGACGCCTTGGTCGCGCCCCATTTCAAGGCAGATGGCCCGGGGGCCGTTGTGATCGCCACGCGGGATGGCAAGACGGTATTCCGCAAGGCCTACGGCCTCGCGGATGTGGCATTAAAGCAGGCAATGAGCATTGATTCGCCAGCGCGGCTCGGTTCGATGACGAAGCAGTTCACGGCCGTCGCCATCCTGATGCTGGCGGACGACGGCAAGCTGGCACTGTCGGACGACATCACGCGCTTCCTGCCCGGCTACCCGACCCATGGCGCCAAGATCACGATCGAACATCTGCTCTCGCATACCTCCGGCATCCCGAGCTACACGGGCAAGCGCAACTTCGTGGACGTCATGCGCAAGGACGTGACCGTGGCGCAAGGAATTGATTTCTTCAAGGACGACGCCTTGGAATTTACTCCTGGGACCCAGTTCAGATACGACAATTCCGGCTACTTCCTGCTCGGCGCCATCATCGAAAAAGCGTCGGGCCAGCCATATGCACGCTTCCTCGATGAACGCATCTTCAAACCCATGGGCATGACGCACACGGGCTACGAGGACGCCCGTTTCAGGCCCGTATCGGGCTATGACAGCAAGGCGAACAAGGTGGAAAGCATCAGCATGACGTGGCCTTATGCCGCCGGGGCGCTCGTGTCGACCGTGGATGACTTGGCGCGCTGGCAGACTGCGCTCGCCGACGGCAAGCTGCTGCGCCCGCAGACACTACGCCAAGCCTGGACGGCGCACCCACTCGCCGACGGCAAGACAGGACCTTACGGGTATGGATGGTTCGTCGGACGGCTGAATGGTGTCGATGAGGTCTTCCATGGCGGGAATATCACCGGCTTCACATCGGATGCCGTGTGGTTGCCGAAGGAGCGCGTCTACGTGGCGATGCTAGCCAATCGCGATGCGGACGGCATCGACGCACCCTTGGCGAACTTGACACGTAAGATTGCGATGCAGGTGGCAGGCAAGCCGTTGCCGGCGCCGTCCGATACCAAACTCGATGCGGTCACGCTTGCCGACTACGTGGGCGTCTATCCGATAGACGACAAGCGCGCCCACACGGTTCGCCTCGAGCACGGCGGCCTGACGATCCAGGGAACAGGCATGCCGCGTGCGCCGCTGCACTACTACAAGCAGGATGGTTTCCTGATCGGTGACAGCTTGGTGACGGTACAGTTCCAGCGCAACGCAGGGTTCGTCACGGGCATGACCATCGACGATGAGTTGCACCACAGCGTGCACCGCCGTGCTGTCACGACGGTGGTGGATCCTCAAACGGTGCAGGTAGCGTCGGCTGTACTGGACCAGTATCTCGGCCGCTACTCGCTCGCCCCTGGCTTTGTGATCGAAATTACGCGCGTTGGCGACGCCATGCACGCCGGGCCGGTGGGCCAGCCTGCGGTGAGCATGGCCGCGCTGGCGCAAAACCTGTTCCTGGACGCCGACCATGACGTCCAGTTGCGCTTCGAAAAGCAAGCTGACGGACGCATGATCCTGACGTTTGAACAGGGCGCTCTCAAGCTGAGCGGCCAGCGGCAACTGTAGCGCCCGTAGCGTAATGACAGCGCCGGCCAGCCGTTTCATCTTCAATACAGGGGCTACGCAAGTAACTACCTTTGAAGTCCACTCGACGAGAAAGGGCCACAACGAGCGTTCTACAGCGCCGAGCCAAATCGACATGTCGTCGAATCTGGTTTTTTACCCAGCCTGGACCGGGTGCTGACCGCCGTGACCGTTCGTGACTTTTTCAACTCTGCAACCTGTTATTCTGAATCGAACGGCCGAGGTCGGCCAGGAACGGTCGTTCGAACAGCCCCGTTCTCTTGCTTACGTCTTCAAGTGATTTGATGAAAAAACATATCATTGTTGTTCTACTCTACATATCTGCGCACGCAGTCGCCGCCAACTGTACCGATCCGAAAAGCCAGTTGGAAATGACGACATGCGCGGGGCAGGAGTATGCATCACAAGATCAGAAGCTGAACGCGGCATACTCTCGGTATCGAACTCGTCTTAGCGAGTCACAGAAAAACCAGCTCAAAGAGGCACAAGTAGCGTGGATAAGGTACCGAGACCTGGCGTGCGATTTCGAAAGTTCAGCCGTAGCAGACGGTAGTGCCCATCGAATGGTTCGCTACGAATGTCTTACTGAGAAAACTGTAGCTCGGCTGCGGGAAATAACTAAACTTATGGAATGTAAAGAAGGCGATTTGAGCTGCCCTGCCTATTGAACAATCGAAATGAAGGAGCGCTTCGGGTCGAATGCTGTCGGTCGCGAAAGTGTGTAATTTTCTCTGCTTCGACAACCTGTTATGCTACTTCAATGTTCGAGCTCCGACGTTCTACTGTAATCGATGACAAGGCAACGCTTTGCGAGCTAAAACAATCAACGGCTTGGCATCAGTCATCGGCCTCATTACCCTCATCGGTATGGTGTCCGTTGCGGCCGCGATCTTCGACAATGTCCAGGATGCCTCACACGATATCCGGACTTTCTCCATGTCGGCCATGATCGGCAATCTGATCGCGGTGTCCGCAGCCCTATCAGCCTGGAGTGGCGTACTGTGGAAGAAGGTGAAGGATGAAGCTAAAGATCCAACCACTTCGCTAGAGTGGAGCGCATTGCGCGCATGGATTCGGGAGCAATTGTCCCGGCGATATGCCCGACTTGAGGCGTGACGTAAAACTTCTCCAGCGCCCACTTCCGCGCGACAGAAGGACGTTCACGCCCTCCCCTACCCTCAGACGGCCGCCGCGGCCGCGTCGATCGCCGGATAGAACTCGGTGTCCTCGCGCCGCATGCGGTCGAACAGCACGCGCAGGACGCGGTTCGCGTCGGCACGGAAACCTTCGGGATCGGCCGTCAGTCGCGCGGGTAAATTCCAGCGCGACGCGAACGCGAAATACTCGCCGGCGATGCCGTTCATCTCGCGCTGGTAGGCCTCGCCCAGCCGCGCGAGCTTGCGGTCGGCGCTGTCGGCGATGGCGGGATACAGCACCGTGTCCTCGATGGCAAGATGCAGTTTGATCACGCCGCTGATCTTGATGATGCCCGTGGCGATGTCGTCGGCGTTGGCCGCGATCCCCGCGCGGACGGATTGGCGCAAACGCTCGATGCCGTCGAGGATGGCCACGTGCTGGTGCTTGAACTTGTCGATATTCATGCTGGAACTCCTGAAAGACCACAACTTGGTAATGCCATTAGGAAATACTTAGATGCCAGTGTAGCCTGCCGCCCATAAATATGCAAATCAAATGCATATTTAAATCCACACCGCCGAAAGGGGTCCTGCCAAGCGGATGCTGTCCTATTCGCGGTTGCCGGCCGCCGCGCCGCCCAGCTTTTCGCCGCAGTAATCAATGAACGCCCGCAGCTTCGCCGGCATTTGCCGCCGCGTCGGATAATACAAATGAAAACCCGTGAACGTCGGCCAGCAATCCGGCAGCACGGGCACCAGCCTGCCCGCCGCCAGGTCGGCCTCCACCTGCCGGACGAAGACGTGGGCAATGCCGATGCCGTCGAGCGCGGTGCCCGCCATGTCGGCGCTGCTCGTGACCGTCAGCGGGCCGCTTACCTCCACCTCGACCAATTGCCCCTCTCTCATTAATTCCCAGCGGTAGATCGTCTGGCTTTTGCGGAAGCGATAGCGGATGCAGTCGTGCCGCTGCAATTCTTCGATGGAGCGCGGCAGGCCCCGGCGCGCCGCATACTCCGGCGATGCCACCATGCAGATGCGCTCCTGACGGGTCAGCGGCACGGTCACCATGTCGACCTGGACCGATTCGCCCAGGCGCACGCCCGCGTCGAATCCGCCGGCCACGATGTCCACGAAGCCGTCGTCCAGGTCCAGTTCGAGCTTGATGCCGGGATGGCGCGCGAGGAATCCGGGCACCAGCGGGCGCAGGCAGGCGGCGTAGGCGATGTGCGCCATGTTCAGCTTGAGCACGCCGCTGACGCCGCTCCTGAATTCGTCCAGCTCGGCGGCGGCCTGCGTGAGCTCGGCCACGGCCGGCGCGACGCGCGCAAGAAATTGCTCGCCGGCTTCCGTCAGGCGCACGCTGCGCGTCGTCCGGTGCAGCAGGCGCACGCCCAACCGCTCCTCCAGTTGCCGGACCGTCTGGCTGACGGCCGACGGCGTCACTTCCAGCTGCGCGGCGGCGGCCGTGAAGTTGCCGCGCTGGGCAACGGTTGCGAACGCCAGCAGGCCGTCCAGTTGCGTCAATTTCATTATGAAGCAGCTCTTAATAAGGACTGAAGATTATGGCTGTTTTTCTTTCTTATCGAGGCGATTATGCTGACGTTCATTCAACCCGACAAGGAGAAACATCATGCAACAACCCGTCTACTACACCCTCGGTCGCACCGGCCTGCGCGTCAGCCGCCTGTCTTTGGGCGCGATGACGTTCGGCACGGAATGGGGCTGGGGTTCCGACAAGACGGCCGCCGAGCGCGTGTTCAACCTCTATCGCGACCACGGCGGCAATTTCATCGACACGGCCGACGTGTACACGAACGGCACGAGCGAGACGTGGCTGGGCGAATTCATCCAGGCGAGCGGTTCGCGCGATCAATTGGTCCTCGCCAGCAAATACACGTTCAACCTGGCGGCCGCCAATCCGAACGGCGGCGGCAATGGCCGCAAGAACCTGATGCGCGCCGTCGAAGGATCGCTCAAGCGGCTGCAGACGGATTACCTGGACGTGTTTTACGTGCACGCGTGGGATCAATTGACCCCGGTGGAAGAAGTGATGCGCACCCTGGACGATCTCGTACGTGCGGGCAAGATCCGTCACATCGGCTTGTCGGACGTGCCCGCCTGGTACGCGGCGCGCGCCCAGACGCTGGCCGAGTGGCGCGGCTTCGAACCGGTGTCGGCGCTGCAACTGCAGTATTCGCTCGTCGAGCGCAATATCGAACACGAATACCAGCGCCTGGCCACCGAGCTCGGCATGGGCATTACCGTCTGGAGCCCGCTGGCGAGCGGCCTGTTGGCCGGCCGTTATCGGCGCGACTCTGCGACCGAAGGCCGTCTGGCGGCCATGCAGGGGAATGGCAATCCGGCCTTCCAGCATCTGACGGAGCGCAATTTCCAGATCGTCGACGAGCTGGAAAAAGTGGCGGACGAGATCGGCCGGCCGATGGCGCAGGTGGCCTTGAACTGGGTCGCGAGCCGTCCTGGTGTCGCCAGCGTGATCGTCGGCGCGTCGCGGCCGGAACAGCTGACGACGAATCTCGGCGCGCTCGATTTCGAACTGCCGGCCGAGCTCGCCAACCGCCTGGACGAGGCAAGCCGGCCCGCGACGCCGTTCCCCTACTACTTCTTCACGAACGCGATGCAGGGCATGATGTACGGCGGCGCCCGGGTCGGCGACAAGCCGGCGGGCTATCGCGCGCCGGTGCTCGTCGAGGGGTCGGGCAGCGGCGTCGACTAAGCGGCCGCCTTGCGGCGCCGCGCGCCCACCATGCCGGCCAGGCCGACGCCGAGCAACGCCAGGCTCACGGGCTCCGGGATATCGGAGAATGCCTGTCCCGTGAAGCCGGCGCCGTCGGCCAGGAAGGTGCCGGCCAGCCGCACGTCGTACGTGCCGCTCGTGATGGTGCCCATGCCTTCGGCGAACTCGCTCGTCAGCGACAGGGCCAGCGCGTCGATCGGGGTCACGAGGTCGCCGCCGAAGAAGCCGAGGTCCGTGAAGGCCAGCGAGCCGGCCAGGTCCGGGAACACGGTGAAATCGAACCAGGCCGGTTCGGGCGGCGTGTTGAACAGGAAGTCGTAGACGAACGTGTCGCCCGACTGGGCGGTCGGCTCGGTGATGCCGAAGTTCCAGGTCTGCGTCGTGGTCGGGCCGAACTCGGGCACGACGAAGAACATGTCGTTGAACGTCGGCGTGGCGGAGGCGTTGAAGACGGCGCAGGTGGCAAGCACGAGGCCGAGCAGGATGTGTTTGATCGATTTCATCGTCGTCTTTCGTATCGGATTCACAGGGTCACGCCGAGGGCGCGCGCGAGGTTCGCCACGTCGAGCGAGCCGAGGCCCGTCGCCGGATTGAACCGGTTCGTGCTCTTGTAGTAGAGGTTCGTGCCGGCCGTGACCGCGCGGAACGGCGAGTTCGCGCCGTAGCCATAGTTCTTGAAGGCGCCGTACAGCTGCGGATGCAGCGCGCCCAGGCGGCTGTTCTTGCCGGCCGCGATCAGGGTGAAGATGCCGTTCAGCTGCGGCGCCACGAAGCTCGTGCCGCCGCTGCCCGCGCCCCACTGCCCTTCGAAATAGATGAGGTAGCCGCTGTACGGGTCGGCGTTGAGCGACACGTCCGGCAGGTTGCGGCCGGCAACCGCCGGCGGCAGGTCGATCAGGTCTTCGTAGCCCGTGCCCGGATCGCCCACCACGGACGCCTTGCAGTACAGGCTCTGCGCCGCCGCGCTCGTTGCCGCGCCGGCCAGATTGTCCTGGTACGACGGCCGGGGGAAGTCCACGCTGACGCCGCCGCCGCCGCCCACCGGGAAGTAATCCGTGTAGTACAGGGTCTGGCCGTAATACTTCACGATGTAGCCGCGCAGGTAGTCCCACGCCCAGGCGCGCTCGGTCGGGATCGTGATGCTGCCGTATTTGTGGACCTGCGTATGCGGCAAGGTCGTGCCGCCGGCGGCCAGGACGGCCGAGTCGGACGCCGGGTGGTCGGCCGTCAGCAGCGTCGTGCAGCTCGGATACGGGAACACGCTGTTGATGTCGAAGGCGCCGGCATCGCCTGCGGCGGCGATCACGGGGATGCCCTGCAGCGCGGCCTGGACGAACACGGCGTGGAAGGCGTCCAGGTCTTCGGGGCCATTGAAGACCTCGGCCGCGCCCCAGCTCACGGACAGCGTGTCGACGATGTTCTCGTCGACGGCCGTGGCGAACATGTCCAGGAAGCCATTGCCCTGATTGGGCGCCAGGTAGACGCGGACATTGGCGCCCGGCGCCACGCCACCCGACTGTTCGACGTCGAGGGTCGTCTCGCCCGCGCCGCCGCTGCCCGGACCGTCGGCCGGCAGCGGGCCGCCGTCCACGAGCACGTCGGTGATGCGGTTCGGCGCGACGGAGAGGCCCAGCGCATTCCAGTAGCCGTACGCGTCGGACTGGCGATAGCCGGCCAGCGTGGCGATGCCGATGGTCTTGCCGGCGCCCGTCACGCCGGCCGCGTACAGCGGCGTGACGTCGTATTTGGCGGCGAGGTCCAGCACCGTGTACTCGCCCGGCAGCGATGCGGCCGCGGCGTTCGGGGTCGGGATGCGGCTCGGCTGCAGCTTCGATTCGCCCGTCGCCACGCCCGATGCCGGCTGGCGCACGATATTGCTGTGGAACAGGGGGCGGCCGCTCAGGCCATGCACGGACGTCACGATGCCGGCCAGGTTGGCGGGAATCGCGGTGGCGCCCGCCGGGGCCTCGTAGGTGCGGCCCAGCATCCGGTACGCGTGGATCGGGCTGCCGAACACGGCCGCGAGCTGCGCATTCGTGCCCTTCGCGGAAATCAGCAGGTTGTTCGCATAGACCTTCGTCACCGTCAGCCCCTGCGCCTGGAGGAAATTGACCACCTGGGCGATGGCCGTCGCGTCCTGGCCGTACAGGCTGCCGAACTGCGCCGGCGTCAGGAATTTACGGTAGTTCGGACTGGCCGGGTCGACGACGGCGGCCGCATGGGTTTCCATGGCGGCGCGGTTCTTGACGGCCAGCGACAGCGTGATCTGCCGGACTTCCGTCTGGGGCGCGAGGCCGAGATCGGCGATGCGCGCATCCTTCTCGATGTGGAACTGGGTGGAGGTCGTGGCACCGTAAGCCAGCGACGTAGTCAACACCCCGATGGCAACGGTAATTGCGGTGAGCGTTTTCAATGCGGACTCCCTGATGATTGTTGAGGGACCTGCCGATTCGCGGCAGAGCATTTGTCACGCAAGCAAGCCGTATGCCATTTTCTTTAACCAAGAGTTATTTCCCCAATTAATCAAAAACTTGTCATCACCTCGTCATAAAGTTTGTGTCTGATTTTTTGTCTTAATGTAAATTTTTTCGACACATAGTTTCTTGATTACAATCAAAATACCTGGTCTGGCCTGTGCTACCGATTCAAGCGGGCGGTACCGCGCTTTCGGTCCGGTAGCGCGCAACGAAGGCCGTCAGCCCCTTCGAGTGGTAGCCCTGCGCCAGCGAGTCCAGGTGTGCTGCGAACGGGGCGTACGCCGGATCGAGCGCCCGCAGGTAGGTGGCGCGTTCCCGGATCTTGCGCATGTCCCCGATCCGTGCCAGTTGCCAGAGCACCTCGATCTCCGCCGCCGGCGGCGCGACCAGGGCGGCCGCTTCCCCGTCGTCCGGTTGCGCCGCCTCCGCCGCCGGTTCGGCGGTGATCCAGTCGAGCGACAGCTGCGTGCCGACGGCGCGCAGCAGGCCATCGAGTTCGACCGGCTTGGCGAGAAAGGCGTCGGCGCCCGCGGCGCGGCAGCGCGCTTCGTCCTCCTGGCTGGCACTGGCGGTGACGGCGATGACCGGAACCCCGCTCCAGGCCGGCGTGCGGCGAATGCGCCGGGTCGTCTCGTTGCCGTCGATGACCGGCATCATGACGTCCATCACGATCAGGTCGGGCTTGAAGGTGTCGAGCAGGGCCATGCATGCCAGGCCGTCCTCGGCCGCGGCCACGACGAAGCCGACCGCCTGCAGCGCATCCACGAGCATCGCGCGGTTCTGCGGCACGTCGTCGACGATCAGCAAGCGCTTGCGCTCGCCTGTATAGCCGACGATGGCGGGCGCGGGCGGCCGGTTGGCCGGGCTGTCGGCGACCGGCACCGCGAGTTCGCACGAGAACGTGCTGCCCTGCCCCGGTTCGCTGGCGACGGCGATGCTGCCGCCCATCAGGCGCGCCAGTTGCTGGCTGATGGCCAGGCCCAGGCCGGTGCCGCCCTCGCGCCACGGCATGTCGGCCACCTGTTCGAACGGCCGGAAGATGCGCCCGAGTTGTTGCGCGCTCATGCCGATGCCGGTGTCGGCCACCTCGAAGCGCAGCGTGACGGACGCGCCGTCCGCGCCGCCCGCCGCCTTCAGCACCCGCAGCGAGACCGTGCCGCGGTCGGTGAATTTCACCGCGTTGCCCAGCAGGTTGAGCAGCACCTGGCGCAGGCGCGTCTCGTCGACCGTCACGGCGGCCGGCAGGTCGGGCGCGAGCGCGTAGTGGAACGCCAGGCCTTTCTCCTCGGCCTTCACGCGCATGATGTCGACGACCACCTGCAGGAAAGCGCCGAGGTGGACGGCGGCCGGATACAGCACCATCCTGCCGGCCTCGACCCGCGCCAGGTCGAGGATGTCGTTGATGAGCGTGAGCAGGTGCTGGCCGCTCTCGTGGATGGTGGCCAGGCCGGCGGCCTGCCGTTCGGTCAGCTGGTGCCGGTCGCGCTTCAGCAGCTGGGCATAGCCGATGATGGCGTTGAGCGGGGTGCGCAATTCATGGCTCATCTGCGCGAGAAAATTGCTGCGCTGGCGCGCGAGGCCGATAGCCTCGGCCAGCGCCGCCTCGCGCGCCGCCTCGGCCGTCTTGCGTTCACGGTCGACGGCGGCCAGGCGTTCCAGGCGCGAATGGGTGGCCGACAGGCTGGCGCGGTAGTGCCGCAGCCCCAGCGACAGGCCGAGGATGCCGCACCCGATCCACGCCGACACGAGTCCCATCAGCAGCGTCGTCTTCGACATCCATTTGCCGCGGAACCGGATCGAGCGCACCTCGACTGTGATCGTTTGCCCCGGCGACACGGGCCCCGTCGACAGTTCCACGGCCGTCACGCGGTCGAGCCGGGCATAGCTCTTGGACAGCGGGATGTTGTGCGTGCTGCTCCACCAGTCCGCCGTGCGCAGTACGTTCATCGGAATCGTGAAGGGGCTCTGCGGCGGCAGGTCGATCACGGCTTCGTTGAAGCGCTGCGAGTTCCAGTCGCCGGGTTTGGAGAACTCCGGTTCGAAGTTCATCAGGTGCAGCTTGACCAGGCGCGGGGGCCGGCCCGAATAGCGCAGGTCGAACTCGATCCTGTCGAACCGGGACAAGTCGATGCCGGTGCCCGGCCTGCCCAGCAGGAATTGCATCTTGCAGAACCGGTAAGTCGCGGCGGTGCCCAGCGCGCACCGCATGGTGATGGCGTCCCGCGTGCGCACCAGCGTGCCCACCGAATTCCCGTGCAACTCCAAGCGGTCGTCCGTGATCCGCGCGCCGTGAGGCTGGCTGGGCGAGATCTCGATGGTGCGGATCATCCCGTAGCGCTGCCAGACCAGCAGGGCGGGCGTCGCCAGCAGCAAGAAGATGAGAAGGGCATAGCTGATCGTCGTCGGGCGGGAGAGCGACTGGTTCATGGGTGGACGCAAGGATTCCTGGACTGGGCATGGGGCAACGATGGCCCAGTATATACCCGAGAACTCCGCGCCTGGTCCGCCCGCAGGCGCCCGATTCAATCGTCCAGCCGGCGCGCGGCGCCGCCCAGCAACCGATCGACGGCCGTGCGCACGCCGTCTTCGGCCGCCATCGCCTGCCCCACGCGGCGCGCGTTGTCGCGCAGCGCGGGCGCCGACGCGGCAGACACGGCCTGCGCCAGGCTGGTGCCGTCGAACCCGGCCGCCGGACAGGTCACGGCGATCCCCTGCTGCGCCATGCGCCGCGCCCAGAAGAACTGGTCGCCGGCAAACGGCACCACGACGGACGGCACGCCCGCGCGCGCGACGGCGTGGCTGGTGCCGGCGCCGCCATGGTGCACGACGAGGGCCGTGCGCGGGAACAGCCAGTCGTGCGGCGTGTCGCCCAGCACGAACACATCGGGCGGCAGGCGGGCCGGATCGATGCCGCTCCAGCCCGGATGGAACAGCACGCGCCGCCGCGCCGCGACGGCCTGGACGGCATCGATCAAGCTCGCCTGGGCTATGCCCGCCATGCTGCCGAAGCCGATATAGACGGGTGCGGGACCGGCCTCCAGGAACGCCGACAGGGCCGGGGACGGCCGCCAATCGGGCCGCACCGGCAACGCCCAGGCGCCGGTGAGCTCGACGTTCGCCGGCCAGTCGACCGGACGCGCCAGCAGCGTGGGCGAGCAGCCGTACAGCATGGGCACGTCGCGCCATGGCCGGCGCCGCGGCGGCGCGCCGAATACCTCCCGGCGCGCACGGTTCAACTCGGGACCGAACATGGACCAGGCCATGCGATCGAACGCGCGGTGGGCCAGCAGATTCGCCCAGCCCGGCAGGCGATGCACCGGCAGGAACGGCGGCGCGAAGGCGCGCGTGGGCGTCATCGGCCACATCGCGGCGCCGATGCACGGGATGCCGAGCGCGTCCGCCACCGCCAGGCCGACGAAGCCGGCCAGGCCCGAATACACCAGCGCGTCGCTCCCCTGCGCGGCGGCGCGCGCCGCTTCCATCCACGGCCGCGTGTTGTCGCGCGCGAGGGCCGCACAGGCGCGCATGAGGCGCGTCATGCTGGCGCCGTCCTTCAGCAGCGCGCCGAACGCGCCGCCGGGTTGGAACGCGGCGCGCATGTCGCCGGAAAGTAGCGTGAAGGGAATGCCGAACGCGTGAGCGAGCGGCGCGCCCGCCACGTCGGCCAGCACGTGCGCCGCGTGGCCGCGCGCGCCGACTTCACGGGCGAGCGCCAGCAGCGGGCGGGTATCGCCGTCGGTGCCGTAGGTGAGAAACGTGATCTTCATGGTCGTGCCTCGTTCGAGAAGGCACGATTGTGGCCGCCGGGGCGTGCGGCGGCTTGAATAAACCCGACATCACAACCGGTACGGCCAGTACTCGCGATCGGTGTCGATGTGCGTTTCCAGCCGCGACGGCGGCAGGCCGGCGAGCTGGCGCAGCTCGCGCGCCATATGGGCCTGGTCGGCGTAGCCCAGCTCGGCCGCGAGGTCGGCCAGGGTGCGCGCCGGCGCGGCGGGATCGCGCAGCGCGTACACGGCCGCATTCATGCGCTGCAGCCGGCGCGCCTGCGCGGGAGAGAGGCCGACGCGGGCCCGGTACTGGCGCTGCGCCTGGCGTTCGCCGACGCCCAGCGCGGCGCCCAGTTCCGGCACGGTGGCGGCGCCGTCCGGCGCGGCGATGCGGCGCAGGCTGGCGCCCAGCTCCGCATCCCAGCGATGGCGCACGGCCTGCCAGCGCTCGCCCAGCCGCGCCTCGATCCAGACCAGTTGCGCGGCCTCGTCGGCGCAGGCGCGCAGCGCCCGCGGCCAGTCGGCCCAGGAGGCATCGAGCAGGTGCGCCGCCGGGTCGTTGCGGTCCTGCAGCGCGGCCGGTGCGAGCCCCGTCAACAGGGCGAAGGCGTCTGGATACAGCACGACGCCGAGCGTGCGCAGCGGCGCCAGGGTCAGCGACGCGATGGGCCGCGTGCGCGGTCCGGCGACGACCCAGTCCGGCAACGCGTGCAGCGCGCCGTCGTCGCCGGGTAGCGCGACGGCGCCGGCCGTGAAGAAGTTCAGGCTGCAGTACACCATCGCCGGAAAGCGGTTCAGCTGCGGCTGCGCCGGCGGCCACGGGTCGTCCACGGTCGAGATGAAGCCGATGCCATGCACGGCCTCGGCCAGCTCGCCCCGCGGCGTGTGCATCCAGGCTTGCATGGCCGGCGCGGCGCTTATTGCACGTCGAGCAGTTCGACGTCGAAGATCAGGTTGGCGTTGGGCGGAATCGGGCCGGCGCCGTCCGCGCCATAGCCCAGCGACGCGGGAATGACGAGCGTGCGCTTGCCGCCCACCTTCATGCCCTCGACGCCCTGATCCCAGCCGGGGATGACGCCGCCGCTGCCGAGGCGGAACGTGAACGGCTTGCGGCCGACGGAGCTGTCGAACTGGGCACCGTGGCGCTGGGGCGCGTCCGGCAGGTAGAACCAGCCGGTGTAATTGACGGTGACGATCTTGCCGGCCGTGGCGACGGCGCCCGTGCCCACCGTCGTATCGATTTTCTGGAACGCGACGGGGGACGTGTCGACCTTGACCTCGGCCGGCGCGGGCGCGGCCGTGTCGCTGGAACGCTTGCAGGCGGCCAGCGCGAGCGTCAGCGTGAGGGCGAGGCCGATGGAGGCGAGACGGAGCATGTTCATGGGGATTCCTTGTGGGTTCAGAGGGTCTTGACGAAGGCGCGCACGCCGCCCAGCAGCATCTCGATCGACATCGCGGTGAGGATCAGGCCCATCAGGCGTTCGAACGCCGTCATGACCTGGGGCCCGAGCACCTTCTGCAGGCGCTCGGCGCCGAGGAACACGGCCAGCCAGACCGCGGCGACCGCCGCCAGCGCCGCCACGTGCACCATCACCTCCTCGACCGAGCCGGCCGTGAACAGCAGCACGGTGGCCAGCGCGGACGGTCCGGCCAGCGCGGGAATCGCCAGCGGCACGATGAACGGCTCACCGCCCTCGCTGCGACCGAGCACGCCGTCCGGGTGCGGGAAGATCATGCGGATGGCGATGATCAGGAGGATGACGCTGCCGCCGATGCGCAGCGAGATGTCGGTGAGGTTCAGCGCGGCCAGGAAGTGGCGGCCGAAGAACATGAACAGGAGCAGCAGGAGAAAGGCGATGGCGCATTCGCGCACGACGATGCGCGGGCGGCGGGCCGGGTCGACCTCCTTCAGCGCCGTCACGAACAGGGGGACGTTGCCGAAGGGGTCCGTGACCAGCAGCAGCAGGATGAAGGTCTGGAAGAAGCTCTGGGTCATTTGGTGTTGTTATTGTTATGGCAGGTGTGATCTTAACCGATCCGATCTATCAAGGGGAGTGCGCGTCCTGACCGATAACACAGCACTCCGTCCGTACGGAAAATGCGTGCGCGATTGGCACACTAAGAAGATGAGTGGAGATGAAGCCACACCAATATGACGCGTGCCATAAGGCGACTGTCGCTGAGTGATTGGCACTGCGCTTTGACGATCCCAACCGAGAGTTTTCGACTATTGCCACAGGGACATCGTTTTTCTTTGTAAGAATCCTCCGTTGGTGCTACTCTTTCATTACTCATAGACAACGCTTGCTTTCAGGCAGCAAACTTGCGGACGGCTTAATGGACTCTACACAAGCAAAGATGTTAATCGTTAGCCTTCTAGGCAAATCTGTCGGAGGATGGTTGGTCGAGGAGGAGTTGGGCTACGGAAAGTCTGCTGTGGTGATGCGCGCAACCTCCGGCGAACGTACGGGCGCCCTGAAGGTCTTTCATCCCGAACTCGTTGAACGATATGGGGAGGAAAAACAGATTGCGCGTATTTCACGTGAGACCGGTTTAATTGGCTCAAAACATCCAAATCTTGTGGAAATATATGCAGGCGGAAAATGTTCAGAAACGGGACATCTATTTGTAGTAATGGAGCTCGTTCCTTATCGCAATCTAAAATCGTCGATCAAGGATATACCAACCACATCGATACGCTCCATTATAGAACAACTAGCTTCCGCAGCAATATTTCTTGAAGAACGAGGCCTTGTGCATCGTGATATCAAACCGGAAAATATAGCAATTTCAGAGAATTACGAGTCCATCAAACTTCTAGACCTAGGAGTTTTGCGCCCGTTCGCGGAATCAAATTTAACTGATATCGATCAACGCCCATTCATCGGCACGCTACGGTACAGCTCCCCAGAGTTTTTGCAAAGAAAAGAAGAACATTCATTAGAGGGATGGAGGGCATTAACAGTTTATCAGATTGGCGCAGTCCTGTATGATTTACTTATGAAGAGAGAAATTTTCTCAGAGTTCTCCTCTCCGTATTCAGTATTGGTAGAAGCAGTTTTAAAAGAAACACCGGACGTTTACGGTGAGGACCCAGACCTAGTCCGGCTTTGCCGTCATTGTTTAACAAAAAATCCAGGCACTAGACTTGAGCTTGTGTCATGGAACGATTTTACGACAAGTACAGACGCGAATCTTACCGTGGAAATTCTGCGCAATAGAATTAAAGGACGTCAGCTTCATTTCAATGACACATCTGTTACAGCATCAATTGGCGCCGCCGAATTACTGAGATTACAGCGGAAGGAACTTCAAGATCTATGCAGTCGACTGGGCGCGGCAATAGCCATTGCGTTAAACGATCTTCAATGTTTCCCGCTTAGAAAATCCCTTGAAGAATCAAGCTATGACGGGTGCAGTTGCAGGCTACTAATATTTTTTGAGAAGTCCAGCGAAATCGGTTTACACCAGCACCTGCATGTTGGCTTCAGTCTGACTCTAGAAGATCAAAATAATGGAAAACCCATCTACACATTAAAGGCATGCTCAAGTCTAGCCAAAGATGAATTAAGTCTTCACCAATTTGATATTAGCAAAAAACTAATCACCGGAGATGCCAATGAGGTAATTAATCATTCTCTGCTTGAGGCATTTTTTTTGAAATGTCTTGAAGCAGCTTACCAACAGCTAGACAAATCCGGAAGTGAGATCGAAAGTTCGCAGGTAGTTTTAGATACAATTAAATAAGGAACAACAATGTCGAATACTTGGTGGAAAGACCCCTCTGAGTTAATTGGTGAGCAAACCAAAATCTTAGATCTACCAGTTGACGAAAACCTACTAATCAAAGGGCCACCGGGTAGCGGCAAAACAAATCTATTATTACTGCGAGCCAATCATCTTTTTCTTGGTGACAAACCGAACCTTTATGTTGTCGTTTTTGGTTCTGTTTTGCGGAATTTTATAAAGATAGGCGGTGGACAATATAAATTCCCGTCGAATAAAATTATCACGCATACGCAGCTTTTTAATCAGATTTTGAACGAATACGATGTAGAACTAGATACCAATGGCATGTCGCTTATGGATGCACGCAAGGTCAAAGCCTCTGCTCTTCTACACCTCGCCCATGACAATGAACTAGGTGCTATTTACGATGCACTTTTGCTTGACGAAGCACAAGATTATTTCCCCGACGAGATTCGGGTATTTAAAGCGATTTCTAAAACGTTAATAGCCGCGGCGGATCTAAGACAAAAGGTATTTACGGTTGATGACTGCTCCTCCGAACTACAAAAATCTGTGGACAATATTTACGAACTGAATTATCACTTCAGGAATGGGCGTGAGATTTGCCGATTAGCTGATGGTGTGATGCAGGGAAAACCTGATCATGTTCCGTTAATAACGTATTCAAGTTACGACGAAAAAGCATATCCATCGCGTGTCACTGAACGTCGTGGCCTTACCATAGAACAACAAGCCGCAGCCATTGCTGACCAGATAACAACACAACGTTTGACCTATCCTGACGAGCTTATCGGTATAATGTGTCCGCGCAATGAGGAGGTCGCTTCCATACTGGAATACCTTAAGCTAACGCCGTTAGGTTCGGAAATCACCCATTGTAACTCGAAAACGTTTGATCCAAGTCGTCCGGTATGGCTCACTACTATCTCGTCCGCGAAAGGTTTAGAGTTCCGAGCAGCGCATATTGCAGGGCTTGATATGCTACACCGCACCGGAGGCGCTCAACGACGGTTAGCATTTACCTCGATTACACGCGCCAAGACGGCGCTCTCGATATATTACGAGAAATCAATTCCAGGATATCTTGAATCGGCCTTGCGAAAGATTGCGCCGCCAAAAGCTGTGACAAAAGCAAACATTTTCGGGAAGGACTAATATGTGGCATTCGGAGCTGCTTCGGCGCGAGCTTTTTGATCTTATTCTTACCGGTCGTACGCCGGCGTGCGCAAGGGCAAATGATAAAGATATTCTTTATCACATTCCACAAGATCACCTCTCTAGTTTGGTCTGCTGGAAAACCGACCCATCAAAAGAACAGTTACTACCTGCGCTAATTATCATACATGACGATGAAGTAACGAATTTTTTGGCCGCGATAAACTCGGGCACAAATGGGCCATCTCCATTTACTGCGTTCTCACGGGTTATTACAACGGCTGAAGCAAGACTTTACTCTCAAGTTCGGCGGGAAAAAGGGGAGCAAAAGGCTTTACAAGGCCTAATCTCATTATCTTTTGCAGAGGCAATACATTATGCTGGCGGCAGAATTCAGCCTACCGAGCTTACCCCAGCAATATGTAAACGTACCTTGGCGTATGGGTGGGCAAAAGCTTTAGCAAACGGCGTTCCCGTTGAGCATGTACAAAATTTTGTAGACTCTTGGCTAGAAACTGTTTCGTTAACGAACTCTGGTGCTCGACTGGATTTAATGCGCCAGCAAAAAGGGCTACTTACTGAACTATTACATCTTGCGAGCCATCTATTCTACGGGACGCATTCGTCAAATCCCATTTCCTCGCTTAGTGAAGCGTTAATAGAAGACAAACCGATGCTTACGGAAAATTCTTGGGATCGGCTTACCAGAGATTGGTCGCAGCAGTTCTCTCTAAAAGAATTTGAGGCTTCAACTAGAGAAGAACGCATGGCGCTATTTCAAAATTCGCTAAACCGGCTGAGTGCAAATTTAGACTTAACAGGCTATAGTTCCGCCCTTAGTGCCTTCCTCGCAACTCAAATATCACCCAGTTCATTTGAACATTTTTCCATATTGAGCTCGCGCGACCGGCAACTCGCCATATGGTATATGTTTATGGCCGGGCTACAACAGCCGCGCGGTTTACTAGGTTTTAATGGTGGCTTGGGAAGTCGTTTGCTACGAGACGTAAATAGAATCGAAAGTCTTTTAGACGGCCCAGTGGGCGATATATCGTTGCGAGAATTGCGTGTGCTTGCTCGAGCAGGGTTAGAAGGAATTTCCAAACGCCTCGGGCATTCGAATGAAATCGAAGTTGAGGTCATTCCCTTGGTGACATGTAGCTTCCGATTTCAACCTTCGCAAGCAAAACAGGTTTCACTATTTGACACCACAATTTACGATACACCGCAGAGACCGAGCACACTGGACGAAGTGCAGACTGAGAAATTTAAACGACTGGTTTCAACTGCAAATGAACTCGCGCGCTTTTTTAATATCGATTTAAATTCTGATGAAAATAGCAACGTCGCCAAACGTAGCCGCAAGAAGTCTCGAGAATACTAAATATATCGCGAAGCAAATTAAATGATTAATTCTTTTGAAACTCTGGCGTTTTACAGAGGGATTTCTTCGCAAACTAGCATCGAGCATCCGAGTGTGCGGAATGTTAGAAAAGACCGAATTCCGCGCAATATGCCGCAAGAAATACATGATCGCGCCGACGCATGGTTTAATGAAAAATTTGGCGTTAGATATCGCAGCCAAGCTCTTTTTGTCACAAGCTCGATGTTTATTGCGACTAATTACGCAACAACACCAGAGAATGTTGTGCGCGTTATACCAATCGGCCCCTATCGTTATTGCTGGTCCAAAAAGTGCAGCGATCTGCTCTTCTTTAAAGCCTCAGAAAATAAAATAACGATCGAGGGATATTTAAATGATAGCGATTACATTGAAACAGACCTAGCGGACGCTTTTTCATCAGGAAATGAAGTCATGTTATATTGCGAGCAGTATGTAGCCATACCGTTAAGATTATTACAAACAAAAGAAAGTGAGACAGCAGCAAAGGAAAAGTCAGTCTTAATTCTTGCTTAAACAGATCAGCGCGAAAATAGCTGAAATGCCACCCTCATTTTTTTGCGCTACGCCCACCTTTGGCCTTTGCTTCCTGCCACGCATTGCTTTCAACAAGGTTTGTGAAGATTCTTGAATGAGGCACCCCGCTGAATTTTGATAAGTTAAAACCAAATTTATAGATAAAAAAATCGGGGCGCATGCCCCGATTTATGTGATGCAAAGTTAGCTAACTTAGTTCTATTCGAACTTCTTCAGCCACGCCTGCAACTGATGCGGACGTAGCCCATCGTAATCCTCGAACGGCTGGTGGATCCACGGATTATGCGGCAGGTCGACCAGGTGGTAATCCGGCTTGATCGACGACGTGCCCTTGACCCACAGGACGGCCGAACGCACTTCCGTCACGTCCGGGTAGTTTTCCTGGAGGTGCGCGCGCACGCGCATCAGGGTGACGCCCGAATCGGCCAGGTCGTCGACCAGCAGGATGCGGCCGGCCAGCGGGCCCTTGGTCATCGTCATGTACTTGGCGATGTCCAGGTCGCCCTGCTTGGTGCCCGCCTCTTCGCGGTACGAGCTGGTCGACAGGATCGCCAGCGGCACGTCGAAGATGCGCGAGATCGCGTCGCCCGGGCGCACGCCGCCGCGCGCGAGGCACAGCACCATGTCGAACTTCCAGTTCGATTCGTACACCTCGAGCGCCAGGCGCTCGATCAGGCGGTTGTATTCATCCCAGGAGACCCACAGGTCCTTGTCGGTCGATGGAGGCGTCGTCATTTTGGATTGTTCCTAGTTTCTGCTTGTGGCTGACGTCCCTGCCTTGCGGGTGGCGCGGCAGGGACTGTGTGCTTCGACTTCGATATCAGGCTGCGAACGGGTGGCGCAGCACGATGGTTTCTTCGCGGTCCGGACCGGTCGACACCATGTCCACCGGAATGCCGACCAGTTCTTCGATGCGCTTGATGTAGGCGCGCGCATTGGCCGGCAGGTCGTCCATCGACTTGGCGCCGACGGTGCTGTCCTTCCAGCCCGGCATCTCTTCGTACACCGGCACGCAGGCCGCCGCTTCTTCCGCGCCGACCGGGAAGATGTCCACGTCGCGGCCGTCGATCTTGTAGCCCGTGCACAGCTTGAGCGACTCCAGGCCGTCCAGCACGTCCAGCTTGGTCAGGCACATGCCGGTCACGCCGTTGATCTGCACGGAGCGGCGCAGCAGCGCGGCGTCGAACCAGCCGCAGCGGCGGGCGCGGCCCGTCACGGTGCCGAACTCGTGGCCGATGCGCGACAGGTGTTCGCCGACGCCGGCATCCGTCGGTAGCTCGGACGGGAACGGGCCCGAACCCACGCGGGTCGTGTAGGCCTTGGTGATGCCCATGACGTAGTGCAGCATGCCAGGGCCGACGCCCGAACCGGCGGCGGCGTTGCCGGCCACGCAGTTCGACGAGGTGACGAACGGGTAGGTGCCGTGGTCGACGTCCAGCAGCGAGCCTTGCGCGCCTTCGAACAGCAGGTGGCCGCCGGCCTTGTGCGTCGCGTACAGCGCGGACGACACGTCGCCCACCATCGGACGCAGGCGCGGCACGAGGGCCATCGCGTCGTCGTACACCTTCTGGAAGTCCAGCGCCTGGCCGCCGAGGAAGCCGGTCAGCACGAAGTTGTGGTACTCCAGGTTCTCGCGCAGTTTCTCGGCAAATCGAGCTTCATTCAACAGGTCGGCGATGCGGATCGCGCGGCGCGCGACCTTGTCTTCGTAGGCCGGGCCGATGCCCTTGCCCGTCGTGCCGATCTTGTTGACGCCGCGCTTCGCTTCGCGGGCGACGTCGATGGCGACGTGGTAAGGCAGGATGACCGGGCAGGCTTCCGAAATCTTGAGGCGCGACGCGACTTCGATGCCGGCCGCTTCCAGCTTGTCGATCTCGCGCATGACGTCCGGCACGGAGACGACGACTCCGTTGCCGATGTAGCAGGCCACGCCCGCGCGCATGATGCCCGACGGGATCAGTTGGAGTGCCGTCTTCTGGCCCTTGATCACCAGCGTGTGGCCGGCGTTGTGGCCGCCCTGGAAACGCACCACGCCGGCGGCATGGTCGGTCAGCCAGTCGACGATCTTACCCTTGCCCTCATCGCCCCACTGGGTGCCGATGACAACGACGTTCTTTGCAGTATTTGACATCATTAACCTAAGTTTTTGAGAATCCAATTTCCTTGTTCGAGGACGAGCACGCGGTCGCACTCGAACTCGTCCTGTACATTGTCGTGACCCGGCATGGACTGGATCACCGTTTCGCCGCTCTTGCGCAGTTCGGCGATTTTTTCGCGCAGCTCGGGCGCGTTGCCCCAGGGGGCCCGAATGGAATGCTTGCGTTCGGCCGTCGGCAGCAGGCGGGCCAGCTCGCGCAGGTCGAGCGAGAACCCGGTCGCCGGACGCGCGCGCCCGAAGGCTTCGCCCACGTGGTCGTAGCGCCCGCCGCGCGCGACGGCGTTCGGCAGGCCCGGCACGTACAGCGCGAACATGGCGCCGCTTTCGTACTGGTAGCCGCGCAGGTCGGCCAGGTCGATGGCGATCTGCGCGCGGCCCAGCGCGGACCCGGCCAGCGCGGCCAGTTCCGCCAGCGCGCGGGCGATGCCCGGCAGCGCCGGCAGCACGTCCTTCGCGCGGGCCAGCACGTCGATGTCGCCGTACAGATTGGGCAGCGCCAGCAGCGCGGCGCGGGTCTGCGCCGCGTAGTTCGCCGTCGCTTCCTCCAGGCCCGGCACGTCCTTCGAGCGCAGCAGGCCATACAGCAGCTGCTCGTCGCGCTTGGCGACGGCATCCTCCGCCAGGATGGCGCGCAGCACGCCCACGTGCGACAGGTCGAGGCGCGGCTGGTCGAAGCCGGCCAGCGCGAGCGACGCGAGGGCCAATTCCTGGATCTCGGCGTCCGCCTCGAGGCCGGCGTGGCCGTAGATCTCGGCGCCGATCTGCAGCGGCTCGCGCGTGGCGTGCAGGCCGGAGGGCTGCGTGTGCAGCACGCTGCCGGCATAGCACAGGCGGGTGACGGTGTCGCGGTTCAGCAGGTGGGCGTCGATGCGGGCGACCTGCGTCGTCATGTCGGCGCGCAGGCCGAGCAGGCGGCCGCTCATCGAGTCGACCAGCTTGAAGGTCTTCAGGTCGGTGTCCTGTCCGGCGCCGGCCAGCAGCGAATCGACGTATTCGAGCAGCGGCGGCATCACGAGTTCGTAGCCGTAGGTTCGGAAGGTGTCGAGCATCAGGCGGCGCAGCTCTTCGATCTTGCGCGCTTCGGACGGCAGGACGTCGGCGATATTCTCGGGCAGGAGCCAGGTGGGCATGGGCAAAGCGGGTCGGGTTGTTAAAGGTCGGACAACATTCGGGCGGCATGAACGCGGCTTTGCACGCGTCCACTGCGCCGAATCGACGATTTTAACCGAAAACGCGGGTCGGTTGGCGATGAAACGGGTGCCGACGTTGTCGATATTCCACGTAAGATGCGCCGTCGGTGGGCGATGGTGGGCACGGGGTGCCCACCCTACCGTAGGGTGGGCGGCCTCCGCCCACCAACCGCAGCGCCGATTATTTGCCGGCGCCGGGCCCCTTGAAATACTTGAAGAACTCGGAATTCGAGTCCAGCACGAGCACGTCGTTGCGCCCCTTGAACGTGGCCTTGTAGGCTTCCATCGAGCGATAGAACCGGTAGAACTCCGGATTCTTGCCGAACGACTGGGCATAGATCTGCGCCGCCTTGGCGTCGCCCTCGCCCTTGATCGTCTCGGCGTCGCGCTGGGCGTCGGCCAGGAGCACGCTGCGCTGGCGCTCGGCGTCGGCGCGGATCGTTTCCGCCTCGGCCACGCCCGTCGCGCGCAATTCGTTCGCCACGCGCACGCGGTCGGCCTTCATGCGTTCGTACACGGCATTGTTGACCTGGTCGACGAAGCCGATGCGCTTCAGGTGCACGTCGACGATCTCCACGCCCAGGTCGCGCGCCTCGCCGGCCAGGTCGGACCGCACGGCGGCGGCGACGTCCGCGCGCTTGCCGCCGGTGAGCACGTCCGCCAGGTTGCGTTTGCCGATCTCGTCCGTGAGGGCGGTGTGCACGAGCTGGTCCAGGCGTTCGCCGCCGCGGTCGGCGTTGCGGCCGATGGCGATCACGTACTGGCGCGGATTCACGATGCGCCATTTGACGAAGGCGTCGACGAGAAGATCCTTCTTTTCCGCCGTCATGAAGCGCTCGCCGTCCGGCGTGTCGAGCGTCTGCATGCGCTTGTCGAGGTAGACGACGTTCTGGAACGGCGGCGGCGCCTTGAAGTTCAGGCCCGGTTGCTGGATGACCTCGCGCAGTTCGCCGAGCGCGTACACGACGGCGTAACGGTGCTGGTCGACGACGAACACGGACGACGACGCGAGCGCGACGACGACGGCGGCCCCGATCAGGGTGGCGAGCAGGCGGCCCATCAGCGGCTCTCCCGTTCGCGGCCGGTGTCGCGGCTGCGCAGGTCGCGCGTGCGCGCGGACTCGCCCGACGCATCCGGCTGGGCCTGGGCGGCCGGCTGCTGCGGCTGCGGCTGCGTTTGCTGCGCCGGCTGGGCCGGGGCCTGCGGCGGCACCATCACCGGGCCGGAATTGGCGCCGCGCGCCGCCTCGTTGGCCGTCGACTGGGCCAGCAGGCGGTCGAGCGGCAGGTAGATCTGGTTGGTGCCGGTCTTGGCGTCGATCATGACCTTGCTGGTGCTGGAAAGGATTTGCTGCATCGTCTCGATATACATGCGGTCGCGCGTGACGGCCGGGGCTTTGGCGTACTCGGCCACGATCTTGTCGAAGCGGGCGGCGTGGCCGGTCGCGACGCTGACGACGCTGGCGCGGTACGCCTGCGCATCCTGCAGCATCTGGGCGGCGCGGCCCTTGGCCTGCGGGAGGATGTCGTCGGCGAAGGCCTGCGCTTCGCTGCGCGCGCGGGCCCGCTCTTCCTGCGCCTTGCCGGCATCCTCGAACGCGGCGGCGACCTGGTCCGGCGGCTGCACGGATTGCATCGTCACGCCGACGATGGACGCACCCAGCTTGTAGCGGTCGACCATGCGCTGGATCGATTCGCGGGCCTCGGCCGCCAGCTTGTCGCGGCCGTCGTACAGGACGGTCTCCATGCGGTTCTGGCCGACGAGTTCACGCACGACGGTCTCGGCGGCGTCGCGGACGGTCTCGACCTGGTCGCGGTTGTTGAACACCCAGGCGACCGGGTCCTTGATCTTGTACTGCACGGAGAACTGGACGTCGAGAATGTTCTCGTCGCCCGTCAGCATCAGCGCCTCGCTCGGCTGCTTGTTGCGGATGTTGGCGCGGTAGCCGATCTCGGCGACCTGCACCTGGGCCGTGTTGACGATCTCGTGCGACTGGAACGGCGCCGGCCAGCGCCAGTTGAAGCCGGCACCCGTCACGTGCGACAGCTTGCCGAACGTCGTCACGATGCCGACCTGCCCTTCCTGCACGATGAACGCGCCGCTGGCCAGCCAGATGAGGGCAACGATGGCGCCGACGACGGTGGCCGTCAGCCCGATGCCGCGCGCGTCCGGACGGAACGAGCCGCCGTCGCCGCCGCGCTTGCCGCCGAACAGGCGGTTCAGGCGTTGATTGAAATCGCGCCACAACTGGTCGAGGTCGGGCGGGCCGTCGCCGTCGTTCTTGTTGTTCGGGCGGCGGCCTTCGTTCGATTTCGGCTTGTGGCCCCAGCGTGGATCGTTGAGGGACAAGACGGGACGACCGGCCGGCGCCAGCCGCGCGCCGATCCGTTTGATCAGAGAAACAAGCATAGACTAGTGTGGTCCGGGATGGGGAGTCGCGGGCACGAGGTCGGCATGCGCGAAGCCGGCTTCCTCGCCTTCGAGCTCGACGGCGTCGGGCGCGGCGGTCCGGCTGCCGGCCGCCTCGACGATCGCGTCGCGCAGCAGGTCGAGACCGGCTCCGCTCCTGGCGCTGATGAAAACGCGGCTGATCTTACCATATTCGTCACGCTCGATCCCGGGCTCGAGGCCCGCCGCATCGATCTTGTTCCAGACCAGGATCTGGGGAATATGGTCGGCGCCGATCTCGCGCAGGACGTCGTTGACCTGCTCGATCTGCTCCATCCGCACGGACGACGCGCCGTCGACGACGTGCAGCAGCAAGTCGGCGTGGATGGTTTCTTCGAGGGTGGCGCGGAACGCGGCGACCAGTTGGTGCGGCAGTTCGCGCACGAAGCCGACGGTGTCGGACACGACCACGTTGCCGACGTCCGCACCGAGGTACAGGCGGCGCGACGTGGTGTCCAGCGTCGCGAACAGCTGGTTCGCGACGTACACGCCCGCCTTCGTCAGGGTATTGAACAAGGTCGACTTGCCGGCGTTGGTATAGCCGACGAGCGACACGGAAAACGTCTGGTTGCGCCCGCGCGAACGGCGCTGGGTCTCGTGCTGCTTGCGCAGCTTGGTCAGGCGGGTGCGCAGCATCTTGACGCGCTCGCCGATGAGGCGGCGGTCGGTCTCGAGCTGGGTTTCGCCGGGACCGCGCAGGCCGATACCGCCCTTCTGGCGCTCGAGGTGGGTCCAGCCGCGGATCAGGCGCGTGGCCAGGTGCTGCAGCTGGGCCAGCTCGACCTGCAACTTGCCCTCGTGGCTCTGGGCGCGCTGGGCGAAGATGTCGAGGATCAGGCTGGTGCGGTCGACCACGCGCACATTGAGCCGCCGCTCCAGGTTGCGCTGCTGGGCGGGCGACAGGGCGTGGTTGAAAATGACGATCTCGACCTTGTCGGCGAGAACGGCCTGCGCGATCTCGTCGGCCTTGCCGCTGCCGACGAAATGCGCAGGATCGGGACTGTTGCGCTTCGCGGTGATCGTGGTGATCGGTTCGGCCCCTGCCGAGCGTGCCAGCAGGGCCAGTTCTTCCAGGCTGGCTTTGAAGTCGCCAGCGCCGAAATCGATACCGACCAACGCGGCGCGCATGGAGTTGCCGGAAACGTCAGCCATCGACCTCACTCGGCGTCTTGTTCGAGGTTGAGGTTGACGGCGCGGGCCGGGACGACGGTGGAAATGGCGTGCTTGTAAACCATCTGGGTGACCGTGTTACGCAGCAGGACCACGTACTGGTCGAAGGATTCGATATGGCCCTGGAGCTTGATCCCGTTGACCAGGTAGATCGAGACTGGGACGTGCTCTTTGCGCAAGGCGTTGAGGAATGGGTCTTGTAACAGTTGCCCTTTGTTGCTCATGACAGCTCCGTGATGTTGTTGTCGTATAAAAATTGTGGCGGGATGCCGGATTTCAAGTGGCTGCGCCAACATTCTCAAGCTGTGAATGTTCGCCCAAGCTAACTGTAACCTGTTTTGCTCTTTTTTGTCGTACTGCTATGGTTAAACCTGGCTTAAAAAGTGTCCTGCGGCGCACGAAAAACATTTACCTCAAATGCATTCGTAGGGTGGGCACCCCGTGCCCACCATGCATCGACGTGACGCATGCATTTGGTGGGCACGGGGGTGCCCACCCTACGGTAAACGGGCACGCATCCTTACGGTCATTCGCGACTCTTGTCGAACGGGTTCTTGCCGCTCTTGAGCTCGATCCGCAACGGCGTGCCGATGAGGTCGAACGTATCGCGGAAATGCTTTTCCAGGTAACGCTTGTACGGTTCCGTGATGCCATCCAGCGCATTGCCGTGGATGACGATGATGGGCGGGTTCTGGCCGCCCTGGTGGGCGTAGCGCATTTTCGGACGTGTGCTGCCCTTGCGCTTCGGTTCCTGCTTCTCGACGGCTTCCTGCAGCGCGCGCGTCAGGCGCGGCGTCGACAGCTTCGCGGTCGCCGCGGCATATGCCGTGTCGATCGACTTCATCAGGTGGTTGATGCCGGTACCCTTCAGCGCCGAGATGAACTTGGTCTCCGCGAAATCGAGGAAGTTCAGCTTGCGGTCGATGTCGTTCTTCACCTGGTCGCGCTGGTCGGACGTCAGGCCGTCCCACTTGTTGACGGCGACGACGAGCGCGCGGCCCGTCTCCAGGATGAAGCCGGCGATGTGCGCGTCCTGCTCGGAGATGTCCTGCTGCGCGTCCAGCATCAGCACGACGACGTTCGCTTCCGAGATCGACTGCAGCGTCTTCACGACCGAGAATTTTTCGATGGCCTCGAACACCTTGCCGCGGCGGCGGATGCCGGCCGTGTCGATCAGCGTGTAGGCCTTGCCGCCCTTCTCGAACGGGACCTCGATCGAATCGCGCGTGGTGCCCGGCATGTCGAACGCGATCACGCGCTGCTCGCCGACCAAGGTGTTGATGAGGGTCGACTTGCCCACGTTCGGACGGCCCACGAGGGCGATCTTCACGCCGTGGTCGGCCGGCTCCAGCTCCTCGGCTTCCTCCGGACGCTGCTGCACGGCTTCGTCGATGGCCTCGTTGACGAGGTCCAGCACGCCATCGCCGTGGGCGGCGGAGATCACGTACGGGTCGCCCATGCCCAGCTCGTAGAACTCGGCGGTGACGGACGTGTACTTCATGCCCTCGCTCTTGTTCACGACGAGCATGACCTTGCGGCCGGACTTGCGCAGGAAGTCCGTGATGGTCTTGTCGTGCGGGGTGAGGCCCTGGCGGCCGTCGACGATGAACATCACGACGTCCGCCTCGGCGACGGCCTGGCGCGTCTGCAGCGCCATTTCGTGCATGATGCCTTCCTTCGCGACCGGTTCGAAACCGCCGGTATCGATGACCAGGAACGGCCGTTCGCCCATGCGCCCTTCGCCGTAGTGGCGGTCGCGCGTCAGGCCGGGCAAGTCCGCCACCAGCGCGTCGCGCGAGCGGGTCATGCGATTGAATAAGGTCGACTTTCCGACGTTTGGACGACCTACGAGTGCGATTACCGGCTTCATTGAATCTTTATTCGACCGCGATGGCGGTCACGGTTCCATTTTGTGTTTGAAAAATCAGGTTCGAACCGACGACCAGGGGCGTGGATTCGATGGCGCTGCCGTCCGTCGCGGCGCGGGCCAGGAAGGCCCCGTCCTCGCGCGACAGGAAGTGCACGTAGCCCTCGTAGTCGCCGACGGCGACGGCGCGGCCGTACGACACCGGCGTGGACAGGCGGCGGTAGGCCAGCTTGTCGTTCTTCCATGCGCTGGTGCCGGTCTCGCGGTTGTACGCGTAGACGGCGCCCTTCTCGTCCGGGACGAAGACGAAGCGTTCGTCGGCGGCCACGCCCACCTCGGACGAGATGTCGCGGGTCCAGCGCGGGCTGCCCGTGGCGACGTCGAAGCAGCCGACGCGGCCCTGGTACGACACGGCGCACACGTCGTTGTCGACGATGACCGGCGTGCCCCCCATGTCGGTGACGCGCTCCAGTTCCGTCGCGCCGTGCGCCACGCCCACCTCGACCTCCCAGCGCGGCGCGCCGGTGGCGAGGATCAGCGACAGCAGCTTGCCGCCCGGCTGGGCGATCAGCACGTCCTTGTCGTGGATGACCATGCCCGGCGCCAGGCGCAGCGTGAGCGCCGGCGCCGTGCGCTGCACGGTCCATTTCTTCTGGCCCGTCTTGGCGTCGTACCCGTTGATGCGGTTGTCGATGCTGCGCGCGACGACGATGCCCTGGCCCACCACCGGCGACGACAGGATCTCGGAGGACAGCTGGGTCTCCCACAGCTTCTTGCCGTCCATGTCGAACGCGAGCAGCTTGCCCTTGGCGCCGCCCAGCACGATGACGGTGCCGTCCGTGCCGACGCCCGCCGTCAGGTCCGTGCCCGCCTTCGTGCGCCAGATCTGGCGCCCCGTGGCGGCTTCCGCGCGCACGATGGTGCCGTCGCCCCCGGCCGCGATGATGGTGTTGTCGGCGACGGCCGGCGAGAACATATAGGTCTCGGCCTTGCCGACTTCCAGCTTCCACGCCGTGCGCACGGCCATCGATCCTTTCAGGGCGACCAGCGGCGCGGGCAGGTTGCCTTTCGGCTTGGACGCGAACGGATTGAGCGAATGCAGAGTGGAGCAGCCCGTCATCAGGGCGAACATACCGACACCAACGAGCTTCCGGGTAATACGCATATTCTTCTTACCTTGTTCTAGATACACCATTCGGCGGGGTTGTGTTACGCAGCTGCCTTCGGCGCCGGCGCGCCGCCGATGGCATCCAGCTTGACCTGCACGACCTGGCGGCCCGGATGGTTCTTCTCCATCTTGTCGAGCGCGGCCTGGTAGGCGGCGCGGGCGTCCGCCAGCTTGTTCTGCGCGACGTAGACGTCGCCCTTGCGGTCCTGTACCTCGGCCGCGAACTGCGCCGGGAATTCGCCGTTCAGCAGCGCCAGCGCCTGGTCGTAGGCCTTCTCGTCGAGCAGCACGCCGGACAGGCGCAGCTTGGCGATGGCCTTGTACTCGTCGTCGCCATGGTCGATCGCCCATTGCAGCTGGGCCTTCGCGGTCTTCAGGTCGTTGGCGTCGAAGGCGGCCTTGGCGGCTGCCAGCGCGGCCATCGGGCCGTAGGCGGTCGAGCCGAACTTGTCCTCGATGTCGCCCGTGATGCGCTGGGTCTTGGCCTTGTCGCCGGCCTGGATCGCCGCCGTCAGCCCGTCGTACAGGCCGGACGCTTCCGCGGCCTGCGTGCGCTGGTGCGAGTTCCAGAAATTGTAGGCGGCATAGCTGCCAAGCGCGATGATCAGCGCCCAGGTGATGAGGTTACCAAAGCGCTCCCAGAAGGCCTTGAAATTCGCTATCTGTTCCTGTTCTTCGAGATCGTATGCCATGGACGTCGGTCTTTGTGTTTTCGTTGATTAATCGGGAATTAAGGATGGTAGTGCACGTGCTCGTGGTCGTGATCGTGGTCGTGACCGCCCACGATCTGGTCGACGATGAAGTCGACGGCTTCGTCGAACGGCACGCTGGTCTGCTGCTGGCCTTCCGCCTCGCGCAGCGATTTCACGGCCACGACGCCGCCGGCCACTTCGTCCGCGCCGATGATCACGGCGAACGCGGCGCCGGAACCGTCGGCCTTCTTCATCTGGCTCTTGAAGCTGCCCGCGCCCGCCGGCGTGGCGCAGTGCAGGACGGCGTCCAGGCCCGCGTCGCGCAGGCGCTCGCCGAGGATGAATGCCTTCATCTGGGCGTCCTCGCCCTGGTGCACGAGGTAGACGTCGCATTGGGCCGGCTCGGCCGGTTCGCCCTGCGCCTTCATCAGTTCGATCAGGCGCTCGATGCCCATCGCGAAGCCGATGCCCGGCGTCGGCTTGCCGCCGAAGGTCTCGATCAGCGGATCGTAGCGGCCGCCCGCGCAGACGGTGCCCTGCGCGCCCAGCAGGTCGGTGACCCACTCGAACACGGTGCGGTTGTAGTAATCGAGGCCGCGCACGAGGCGCGGGTTCACCGTGTACTGGACGTTGTTCGCATCGAGGATCTGCTTGAGGCCCTCGAAGTGCGCGAGCGATTCGCCGCCCAGGTAGTCGAGCAGCTTCGGCGCCGCGTTGACGAGGTCCTGCATCGCCGGGTTCTTGGTGTCCAGGATGCGCAGCGGGTTCGCGTGCAGGCGGCGCTTGGCTTCCGCGTCCAGGACGTCGATGTTCGCCTCGAAATAGGCGATCAGGTCGGCGCGGTGGCGCTGGCGCTCCTCGGCGTTGCCGATCGAGTTCAGTTCCAGGCGGATGTTATCGAGACCCAGGTCGTCCCACAGGCGGCGGCACAGCATGATCAGTTCCGCGTCGATGTCCGGGCCGGAGAAGCCGATCGCTTCCGCGCCGAACTGGAAGAACTGACGGTAGCGGCCGCGCTGCGGACGCTCGTGGCGGAACATCGGGCCCTTGTACCACAGGCGCTTCGGGCCGTCGTAGGCGAGATTGTGCTCGATGACGGCGCGCACGACGCCCGCCGTGCCTTCCGGACGCAGGGTCAGCTGGTCGCCGTTCATCGAATCGGTGAAGGAATACATCTCCTTCTCGACGATGTCGGTGACGGCGCCGATGGCGCGCGCGAACAGGCCCGTTTCCTCGACGATGGGGGTGACGATCTTCTGGTAGCCGTAGCTCTTGAGCACGGATTCCGCGGTGTTTTCGAACAGTTCCCACAGCGGCGCGTCGGCCGGGAGGATGTCGTTCATGCCTTTGATGGCGACGATTTTCTCTTTTTTCTCGGACATATTGTTTGCTCTTGCTACGCATGGTGGGCGCGGAGCGCCCACCCTACATTATTGGTGGCATCGACGGAATTGCTATTGCCGTAGGGTGGGCACCCCGTGCCCACCAACGTCGTCACGACACCGCGGCCTCGCGGCTGTAATTCTTCTGTACGTATTCGAGCACGATCGTCTTGAACTCATCCACGATCCGCTCGCCCCGCAGTGTAGCGACCTTTTGCCCATCCACAAAGACCGGCGCCGCCGGCGACTCGCCCGTGCCCGGCAGCGAGATGCCGATGTTCGCGTGCTTCGACTCGCCCGGACCGTTCACGATGCAGCCCATCACGGCCACGTTCATCGCTTCCACGCCCGGATACGTCTTCTTCCACTCCGGCATCTGCTCGCGCAGGAAAGTCTGGATATTGTCCGCGAGTTCCTGGAACACGGTCGACGTCGTGCGCCCGCAGCCCGGGCATGCGATCACCATCGGCGTGAACTTGCGCAGGCCCATCGTCTGCAGGATTTCCTGGCCGACGACCACTTCCTTCGTGCGGTCGCCGCCCGGTTCCGGCGTCAGCGAGATGCGGATCGTGTCGCCGATGCCTTCCTGCAGCAGCACCGACAACGCCGCGGTCGACGCGACGATACCCTTGCTGCCCATGCCCGCTTCCGTCAGGCCCAGATGCAGCGCATAGTCGCAGCGCTTGCCCAGTTCGCGGTAGACGGCGATCAGGTCCTGCACGCCGGACACCTTGCACGACAGGACGATCTGCTCGCGCCGCATACCTAGCTCCTCGGCGCGCTGCGCGTTCTCGATCGCCGACGTGATCAAGGCTTCGTACATGACGGACTGCGCGCTCCACGGCTGGGCGCGCGCGGCGTTCTCGTCCATGATGCGCGCCAGCAGCGCCTGGTCCAGGCTGCCCCAGTTGACGCCGATGCGCACCGGCTTGTCGTACTTGATCGCGGTTTCGATCATCTGGGCGAACTGGGTGTCGCGCTTGGCGCCCTGCCCCACGTTGCCCGGGTTGATGCGGTATTTCGACAGCGCCTGCGCGCACTCCGGATAATCGCGCAGCAGCAGGTGGCCGTTGTAGTGGAAGTCGCCGACGAGCGGGACGTCGACGTCCATCTTGTCGAGCTGTTCGCGGATGGCGGGCACGGCGGCGGCCGCTTCCGGCGTGTTCACGGTAATGCGCACGATCTCGGAGCCGGCGCGCGCCAGTTCCTTGATCTGGATCGCGGTGCCGATCACGTCGGCCGTGTCGGTGTTCGTCATCGACTGCACGACGACGGGGGCGTCGCCGCCGACCATCACCTTGCGCGCGCCGTGCTGCACGAGCACGCCGCGGCTGGCACGGCGCGGCAGCGGGCCGGATGGGATCGGCTCGGTGGCGTTGTTCGAAAAAGTCATCTCTGTTCGTTCCGTGTTATTGCAGATTGACGCGGGACAGCGTCTTGCCGGGCACCGAAGGCAGCGCGACGGCATTGCCGCGCAACGTCGCCGTGACGCCGGCCGGATTGCCGACGACCATGCGCACGGGCTGGTCGACGTTGACGGTCTCCGTGCTGCCGGCCTTGACGAGGCGCGACAGCAGCGGCGCGCCGCCCTTGGCCGGCCGTACTTCGATCCACGAATCCTCGCGCACGTTCAAGACGAGTGCGTTGGCGCCCGCGGCGGCCGGGGCCGCGGCCGGGGTCTGCGTGGAGGGCGGCGTCGCGGCCGGCGCGGGAACGGCCGCGGGCGGTGCGCCGGTCGCGGTCGTGCCCGGCACATTGACGACGGCGCCCGGCGCCGCATTGGTCGCGGGCGCGGGGGCCGGCGCGGACGCGGCGGCGCTCGGGCCCGGCACGGAGATCAGCGGCACGGACGGATTCTGCAGGGGCTCGACGGCGCTGCCGTTGACGGCCGCCTCGGTCGCGGTGCCGGGCGCGGCAGGTGTCGCGACGCCGTTGCCGGCCGTCTCGGCATGCTGGCCGACCGGCACGAGACCGAAGTGCCACGCCGCCGCGGCCGCGACGACGACCACGACGGCACCGGCGATCCAGCCCAGCGGCAGGCTCGAGCGCTTGCCGTGGCTGGGGAACTTGGATTCGGAGAACGAAGCCGGCGTCGGGCGGCGATTCGCCGTGGCCGCGCTCGTGTCGGCCGGGGGCGGGCTCTCCATCGCGATCTGGGCCACCAGCGGCGCCGGATCGATCTTCACCAGCTTGGCGTAGGCCCGCACGAAGCCGCGGGTCACGGCGGGACTGGGCAGCGAGGCGTAATCGCCCGCCTCCAGTGCGATGACCTGGCGCACGGCCAGTTTCAACTGGTCGGCCACCTGTTCGACGGACCATCCCAGCGCCTCGCGCTGTGCGGCCAGGGCCTGGCCGGGGACGCCACGCGCCGGCGGCGGGTTGTCGGGCGTCGACGGCTGATCTGCACGCTCGGAACTCATTGTCGTTGTCTCACTCACTAAATGCACCGCGCTCGAAGGCCGCGTATTCGGCCGAACCGGGGAAGCGCTTGCGCAACTGCGCCGCCAGCGAAGCTTCCATGGCCCGGTCGCCGAGCTTGCGCTTGACCCGGATGGCCAGCCACAGCACGTCGGCCGACAGCGTGTCGAGCTTCGCTGTCTCCGTCAGGCGGTTAATGAAAAACCCGGCGCGGGTATAATCGCGCCGCTCGAAATACACCCGCGCCAGGCCGGCATTCGTCGCCACCAGCTCGGGATCGTAACGCAGCGCATCGAGCAGATAGCGCTCGGCCGCGTCGACATTCTTCATCTTGAGGCTGCAATTCCCGGCATTGATCAAGGCTTTGACCGGCGTCGCGTAATTCGGATTCTTCAGCGCCGCGTCGAAATAAGTCATGGCCTCTACCGGCTTGCCGCCGGCTTCGCACAGGAACAGCCCGTAGTTGTTGGACAGATCCGGATTGCGCGGCGCCAGGCGCAGCGCGTGCCGGTAGTTCTCGTCGGCGAGTCGATTCTCGCCCATCTCGGTGTAGATCAGCGCACGCACGCCGTACGCGTCGGCATAGTCCGGGTTAGCGGCGATGGCCTGCTTGACCTCGTCCAGCGCGACGTCGTACTTGCGCTCCTGGTAATAGCCCACCGCCAGTTCCAGGCGGATCAGGGCGCGTTTTTCCGCGGCCGTCTGGTCGGACAGCGTCTTGAGCTCGTGCGTATCGCCCTCCATGCCGCGATTGCCGGCACAAGCCGACAGCAGCAGCGGAAGGACGAGCGCGCAGGCCAGGCGTCCGGACAGCCGCGGCATCAGGACGCGATCTCCACGATCTTGCCGAAATTCGGGCCGAATTTTTCCTGGTATTCAGCCATCTTGCTCATGCGCTCGTTCACGCGGGTACGGTCCTTGACCTCGCCCGCCAGCTGGCCGCAGGCGGCGTCGATGTCGTCGCCGCGCGTCTTGCGGATGGTGGTGACGATGCCGGCGTCCATCAGCACCTGGGCGAACGCCTTGATGCGCGGGTTTTTCGAGCGCACGAGGCCGGATTCCGGGAACGGATTGAACGGAATCAGGTTGAACTTGCACGACACGCCGACCTCCGGATCGTTGACGAGGGCAACCAGCTCGCGCGCATGCTGGTCGGTATCGTTGACGCCGTCCAGCATGCAGTATTCGAACGTGATGAAGTCGCGCGGCGCGAATTCGAGGTAGCGCTTGCACGCGGCCAGCAGCTCGCGCAGCGGGTATTTCTTGTTCAGCGGCACGAGCATGTCGCGCAGCGGGTCATTCGATCCATGCAGCGACACCGCCAGCGCCACCGCGCATTCCTGCGACAGCTTGTCCATGTTCGGCACGACGCCCGACGTCGACACGGTCACGCGGCGGCGCGACAGGCCGTAGGCGTTATCGTCCAGCATCAGCTTGAGCGCGGTTACGGTCGGCTCGAAGTTCAGCAGCGGCTCGCCCATGCCCATCATGACGACGTTGGTGATCTGGCGCTCGCCCTTCGGTCCCGGCTCGATGCCTTTCGTGCGGCGCAGTTCGAACTCGGCCATCCACAGCTGGCCGATGATCTCGGCGACCGTCAGGTTGCGGTTGAAGCCCTGCTTGCCCGTCGAGCAGAAGCGGCAGTTGACGGCGCAGCCGGCCTGCGTGGAAATGCACAGCGTGCCGCGCGTCTCTTCCGGGATGTACACGGTCTCGACGGCGTTGCCGTTGCCCACGTCGACCAGCCATTTGCGGGTGCCGTCGCTTGACGTGTGGTCGCTGATGATGGCGGGCGCGCGGACTTCGGCGCGCGTTTTCAGCTTTTCGCGCAGCGACTTGGCGAGGTCCGTCATGTCGTCGAAATCGGCGACGCCGAACTGGTGGATCCAGCGCTGCAGCTGCTTGGCGCGGAACGGCTTCTCCCCCAACTCGGCGCAGTAAGCGACGAGCTGCGCGGGATCGAAGTCCAGCAAGTTGGTGAGAGTTGCCATGATTGAATCCTGTGCCTTCAAAATAAGTTCCGCCCGCCGAGCTCCTCGAGCATGGGCGAGCGGGATATTGCAATGTTAAACCGGCCTAGGCCTGTTCAACAGAAATAAATTGATACAAAAAATTAACGCGAGTAAACGTTCAAGGCCGGGAAGAAGTAAGCGATCTCGACAGCAGCCGTCTCGGCAGCGTCCGAACCGTGCACGGCGTTGGCGTCGATCGAGTCGGCGAAGTCGGCGCGGATGGTGCCCTTGTCGGCCTTCTTCGGATCGGTTGCGCCCATCAGTTCGCGGTTCTTGGCAATCGCGCCTTCGCCTTCCAGCACCTGGATCATGACCGGGCCCGAGACCATGAAGTCGACCAGGTCCTTGAAGAACGGACGCTCTTTGTGGACGGCGTAGAAACCTTCGGCTTCGGCGCGCGACAGCTGGGCCATGCGGGCAGCGGCGATCTTCAGGCCGGCGCCTTCGAAACGGCTGTAGATTTGGCCGATCACGTTTTTGGCGACAGCGTCAGGTTTGATGATCGACAGGGTGCGTTCGATTGCCATTTAAAAACTCCAATAAAAAGAAAGGTTTAAATCGAGATTTGGGAACTCAATCAACCTTCTATTTTACCATACATCCGTCATGCTACCGATATTGCGCCGCTTCGCTCCCGGATGATACAGTGACATCGATGAGACCTCGTCCATATGGGCGGCGATCCGGCACTTATGCAAGGCTTAAATCTTGCGCTTGCGCCAGTTTGACCCCTGTTGACGGCGGGGCCAGTCCCCATATGGGGAGCAAAGCGATTTCTTCCAACGGAGGCATTATGATTCCCAGCCTGCAAAAAACCTACGACGTTTCGGCCGTCCGCGCCACGCGTCACCGCGTCCTGCGCAACACCTACTGGTTACTGGCGCTGTCCATGATCCCGACAGTGCTCGGCGCCTATATCGGCCTGCAAATGGCCCTGCCGATCTTTGCCGGCGGCATGGGCGTGCTGCTCTTCCTCGCGATCGCGTTCGGCTTCATCTTCGCGATCGAAAAGACCAAGAACTCGGCGGCCGGCGTGCCGATCCTGCTCGGGTTCACGTTCTTCATGGGCCTGTGGCTGACCCCGCTGCTGCGCTACACGCTGCACTTTTCCAATGGCGGCACGCTGATCATGACCGCGTTCGCCGGCACGGCCGCCGTGTTCGCCACGATGGCGACGATCGCGACCGTGTCCAAGCGCGACTTCTCGGGCCTGGGCAACTGGCTGTTCGCCGGCGCCATCGTCGTGATCCTGGCCGGCCTGGCGAACATCTTCCTGCACCTGCCTGCGCTGATGCTGGTGGTGTCGGCGATGGCGATGGTGATCTTCTCGGCCTTCATCCTGTTCGACGTGAACCGCATCGTGAACGGCGGCGAGACGAATTACATCAGCGCCACGCTGGCCATCTACCTGGACATCTACAACGTGTTCACGAGCATGCTGCAACTGCTGGGCGTCGGATTCGGCAACCGCGACTGACCGTCGCACCGCACCGACGAGCCGGCCCGCGGGCCGGCTTTTTTACGCCCGCAAAATTCGGGGTCAGAGCATAAATTCGGGGTCAGAGCACATTTCCGATCAATGTCTCGATGCACAAGCTTCCCGGGCACCCGGCCGATCCAGCGCGGCGCGAAGGCGAGAATGCAGCGGCAACCCAAGCAGGAGTTGCTCCGAAGATCATGCAGCAAAAAGTGCTCTGACCCCGAATCTTCGCCAAAAAGTGCTCTGACCCCGAATTTTTGTTGGCGTATCGCGCGTCACCAAAAGTCTCGTTGGCAGAATCGAACGGCCCTGCGTACAATATCCGTTCGATTCAGATCCCGTCACCCATGTCCCGTAGCCTGGTCCACGTATTGCTGTCGCTGCTGCTGCTCGTTACGCAGCAGTTGTCGCTCGGCCACGGCTATACGCACTGGGCCGAGATCGACGAGCTGCTCGTCCAGCAGGCCGCGGCGAGCAGCAGCGACGGCAGCGGCAAGCTGCCCAAGCCGGGCCTGCACGACCTGTGCGGCCAGTGCGCGGCCAGCGCCCAGATCGCGTTTGCGCTGCCGACCATGCTGCGCCGGTTCGTCCCCGCCGAGCTGGCCTACGCGGCCCCGGTCGTGCCGGTCACGCCCGGCATCTGCCTCCTCACCGAATGCCCGTTCCACTCGCGCGGCCCGCCCCAAGCCTGATGACGCATCCCCGTTTTTGATCCGCACCGCCCGGCGCGTCCCGGCGGTGCGGGCCGTTATCCATTCGCTTGAGGTTTTAAACAGTCATGAAAATCGAACGTACGCTGCTCGCCAGCGCGCTCCTGCTCGCCTTCCACCCGGCCGTCCGCGCGGCCGACGACGCGGGGCAGATCATCAACGAAGGCAAGGTCCAGCAAGTCGTCGTCACCGCCAGCCCGCTGCGCAATGGCGAAGGCGACCAGATCCTGACCCCGGCCAAGGTGCTCGCGGGCGACGAGCTGCGCGACAAGGTCGGCAGCTCGCTGGGCGAGACGCTGCAGAACGAACTGGGCGTCTCCGCCTCCGCCTTCGGCGCCGGCGCGTCGCGCCCCATCATCCGCGGCATGGAAGGGTCGCGCGTGAAGATGCTGGAGAACGGGATGGCGACGTCGGACGTGTCCGGCCTGTCGAACGACCACGCCGTCGCCTCCGAAGGCGCCGTCGCGCGCCAGATCGAGATCCTGCGCGGCCCCGCCGCCCTGCTGTACGGGTCGGGCGCCATCGGCGGCCTCGTCAACGTCGTCAACGAACGCATCCCGACGGCGCTGGAACCCAAGCCCACGGGCCAGATCGAGTCCCGCTACAGTTCGGTCGACAACGGAAAAGATCTGTCCGGCACGATGGACGGCGCCGTCGGCAAGCTCGGCCTCCACCTCGACGGCAATATGCGCAACACGGACGACTACCAGATCCCCGACCTGCGCGTGATGAACGACCCGACGTCGCGCATGAACCGCCTGCCGAACAGCGACACGAAGGAGCGCAACATCGGGATCGGCGGCTCGTACATCGACGACTGGGGCTATGCGGGCCTGTCGGCATCGCACCTGACGAATTTCTACGGCATTCCGACGAACGCGGGCTCGCACATCAGCCAGAGCCAGAACCGCTACGACTTCGACAGCATCGTCAAGAACCCGCTGGCCGGCTTCGAGAGCGCGCGCGTAAAAGCCGGCTACACGGATTACCACCACGCCGAACTGGACGACGGCGTGCCCGCAACGCTGTTCTCGAACAAGTCGTTCGAGTCGCGCGTGGAACTCACGCACAAGCCCGTCACCAGCCTGGGCCTGCACGGCACGGTCGGCATGCAGACGGAGAACACGCACTTCTCGGCGCTGAGCGCGCAAGGCGGCCCGGACACCGTGCCCGTCACGCACTCCACGTCGCAAGCCGCGTTCGTCGTCGAGGAATGGAAGCAGGGCCCGCTGCGCTGGAACGCGGGCCTGCGCTACGAAAACGTCGACCGCAAGCCGGTCTCCAACCGCGAGCGCAGCTTCGGGCTGGAATCCGGCTCGATCGGCGCGCTGTGGCCGTTCACGAAAGGCTATTCGTTCGGCGCGACGATCTCGTATGCGCAACGCGCGCCGTCGACGGACGAGCTGTACTCGGGCGGCCCGCACGACGCCACGCTCACGTTCGACGTTGGCAACCCGGACCTGCACAAGGAAATCTCGCGCAACCTCGAGCTGTCGCTGCAAAAGACGAGCGGTCTGCTGCGCTGGCGCGTGAACGCCTACCGCAACAACGTCAACGACTTTGTCTACGGCCACATCACGGACACGATGCTCGACGAGGACGGCAACCCGGGCGGCGCTTTCCGCCAGCGCCTGTTCCAGCAGGCCAAGGCGCACATCCAGGGCGCGGAAGCGGAGATGACGTGGAACCAGCTCGGCATGGGCTGGAACGGCCGCGTGTTCACGGACACGTCGCGCGGCTACCTCGACGACGCGGGCAACCTGCCGCTGCAGCCGGCCGACCGCATCGGCGGCGCCGTCGGCTACCGCCAGCCGAACTGGCGCGCCGGCATCGACTGGACGCATGCGCGCGGCCAGAACCGCCTCGCCGCGTTCGAGACGACGCCGGCGCCGTCGTACAACCAGGTCGATGCGAACCTGTCGTACACGCAAAAGCTCGAGAAGGTTGATCTGACCTATTTCCTCTCGGCGAAAAACCTGCTGAACGAGGACATCCGGCTGTCGACGTCGCTCCTGAAGGATATTGCGCCGCTGCCGGGCCGGAACATCACGTTCGGGGTGCGGGCGAAGTTCTGAGCGCATGTGTTGCGCATGCAATTGGTGGGCACGGGGTGCCCACCCTACGGGAACCTGACGTAGGGTGGGCTCCCCGAGCCCACCACCGCTCCGCCACGCCACGTATTGACATCCCGTGCGCCGCGCCGGCGCGAGCTCCTTTATAGTCTTGCCATCAAACCCAATCCCATCGGCATCAGCACGACCTTTGCCGCCTAAAATGGTCCTTCGGAGACATTTTGTTCTCCAGGTATCAATGGAGTTTCACGCACGGAAAATGTATTTTTTTTCATAGCCGTTCCAGCTTATGCATTTGCGCATAGAATGACCGCTTTCGGACTCGGAATCGATCGGCATGGAAGCGGCGACGCGCGACTTTCATCTCCTCGGCAGCACCGGCGCCGTCCGCGCCGGTTACCACGTCCATGATTGGTCGGCGTCCCCACTCGGCCCGCCGGACCGCTGGAGCCCCGCATTGCGCAATGCGGTCAGCCTGATCCTCGAATCCGAATTCCCCATGTACCTCGCCTGGGGCCCCCACCTGGCGCTGCTGTACAACGCTGCCTTCATCCCGCTCCTCGACGGCACCCATCCCGCCGCGCTCGGGCGTCCGCTGGCCCAGGTCTGGCCCGACCGCTGGCCCGGCCTGAAGCCGCTCGTCGAGCGCGCCCTCGCCGGCCACGCCACGTACGGCGAGGACGTGCCGAGCCCGATCGACCGCAACGGCAAGCCCTACAACGCCTGGTTCACGCTGGCGTACTCGCCGCTGCGCGACGATACCGGCACCGTGCGCGGCGTGCTGTGCGTGACGAGCGAGACGACCCAGCGCGTCCAGCTGGAGCGGCGCCACGCCGTGCAGCTGCAGGTGGTCGACAGCCTGCGCCGCATGCATCATCCGTCCGACATCATCGAATGCTCGTGCACCCTGCTCGGCAAGCACCTGGAACTCGAGCGCGCCTGCTACGTCGAAACGGACGAAGCGGACGGCAGCTTCGAAGTGATGCACGACTGGGCGCGCGACGCCGGCACGCCGCTCGTCGGCCGGCGCGCCCGCCTCGACGATTTCGGGCCGCAGGCGCTGGCCCTGCTGCGCACGGGCTCGCCGCTGGCCGTGCGCGACGCCATGGCCGACCCGCGCCTGCCCGCGCGCGGCGAACGCTATGCGGCGGCGGGCGCGCGCGCGATCCTCGTCGTGCCCAAGGTCAGGCGCGGCCAGCTCGTGGCGGCCCTCGTCGGCTATTCCACGCAGCCGCGCGACTGGGACGAGGAAACGCAGCGCCTCGCCACCGACATCGCCGAACGCAGCTGGGACGCGCTGGACCGCGTGCGCGCCGAGCAGGCCCTGCGCGACGCCGTCGCGCGCCAGACGACGCTGCTCGACATGAACGAGTTCCGGCTCGAAGTGTCCGACCTGCTGCGCCGCCTGAACGACCCCACGCAGATCTTCGCCCAGACGGGCGCCATGCTGGGCCGCTTCCTGCAGGCCAGCCGCGTGCTGTACGGCGACTACGACGCCGACAAGCAGCTCGTCACCTTCCACTCGAATTACACGGACGGCATCGTCGCCGAACTGAACGGCACCTTTCCCGCCGCCCTGTTCGGCGTGGCGAACTTCGCGTCGCTGGCCCAGGGCACGTGGGTGTCGAGCGACCTGCAGCGCGATCCGCGCACGAGCGGCCCCGACCTCTGGCCGAACTACGCGGCCCTGCAGATCCGCTCCGCCGTCGTCGTGCCGCTGAACCGCAACGGCGCGCTGACGACCTGCCTGTTCATCAACGACAACCTGCCGCGCGTGTGGAGCGCCGACATCGTGCGCCTGATCGAGGACGTCGCCGAGCGCGCCTGGAGCGCCGTCGAGCGCGTGCGCGCCGAGGACGCGCTGCGCCTGGCCGACCGCCGCAAGGACGAATTCCTCGCGATGCTCGCGCACGAGCTGCGCAATCCGCTGGCCCCGATCTCGGCCGCCGCCCAGCTGCTCAACATGGGGCCGCCGGACGGCGGGCGCGTGGAGCGCACGAGCGCCATCATCGCGCGCCAGGTGGCGCACATGACGGGCCTGATCGACGACCTGCTGGACGTCTCGCGCGTCACCCGCGGCCTCGTCGTGCTGGCCCGCGAGGAGGTCGACCTGCGCCGCGTGATCGGCGACGCCGTCGAACAGGTGCGCCCGCTGATCGAGGCGCGCCGGCACCAGCTGGCGCTGCACCTGTCGACGGAACCGGCGATCGTCCAGGGCGATCCGAAGCGTCTCGTGCAGGTGATCGCCAACCTCCTGAACAACGCCGCCAAATACACGCAGGAAGACGGCCGGCTGTCGGTCTGGATGGGCATCACGCCGGAGCAGGTGCTCGTCTCCATATCGGACAACGGCATCGGCATCTCGGCCGAACTACTGCCCACCGTGTTCGACCTGTTCTCCCAGGCCGAGCGCACGCCGGACCGCTCGCAGGGCGGCCTGGGCCTGGGCCTCGCGCTCGTGAAGAGCCTGGTGGAACTGCACGGCGGGATGGTGACGGTGGCCAGCGAGGGCCGCAACCAGGGCAGCGAATTCACGCTCCGCCTGCCGCGCCTGCACGGCGCGGGCGCGCCGTCCGGCGCCGCGTCCGTGCCCGGCACGCAAGCGCCCGGCGCCGCGAAAAGCCTGTCGCTGATGCTCGTCGACGACAACGTCGACGCCGCGATGACGCTGGGCCTCCTGCTGGAATCCGGCGGGCACGACGTGACGGTGATGCACAACCCGGCCCAAGCGCTGGAGCAGGCCGCGCAGGGGCATTACGATGCCTTCCTGCTCGACATCGGCCTTCCCGGCATGAACGGCTACGAACTGGCGCGGCGGCTGCGCACGCTGCCCGGCTGCCGCGACGCGACGCTGGTCGCGATCACGGGCTACGGCCAGCAATCGGACCAGGCGAGCGCGACGTACGCCGGCTTCGACAGCTATTTCGTCAAGCCGGTCGATCCGGCGGGGTTGTTTGCGCTGCTCGACCGGGTGGCGGTCACTCCGCGACTTGCGGGGTGTTGAACTCGCGCGGCTGGAACTCGTCGAGCAGCTCGAACACGCCGATCGATTCCACGTGCGACGTATGCGGGAACATGTTCGCCACGCCCGCCTTCTTGAGCACGTACCCGGCGCGGTGCGTGAGGATGCCGGCGTCGCGCGCCAGGGTCGACGGGCTGCACGACACATACACGATCCGCCGCGGCATCAGCTCCGGATTCGTCAGGCGCAGCTCGGCCAGCGCGATGGCCAGTGCAACGGCGCCGTCGCGCGGCGGGTCGACCAGCATGCGGTCGAATTTGCCGAGCGCGATCAGGTCGTCCTTCGTCACCTCGAACAGATTGCGGGTGTAGAACGTCGTCTTGGCGTCCAGGCCGTTGGCGCGGGCGTTTTCCAGCGCACGCGTCGTCAGCGCCGTGCTGCCCTCGATGCCGACGACTTCGCGCGCCTGCGTGGCCAGCGGCAGGGTGAAGTTGCCGAGGCCGCAGAACAGGTCGGCCACGCGGTCGTCCTTCTGCACGTCGAGCAGGGTCAGCGCCTTGTGCACGAGCAGGCGGTTGATCTGGTGGTTGACCTGCGTGAAATCGGTCGGCTTGAACGGCATCTTGATGCCGAATTCCGGCAGCGAGTAATACAGCTCCTTGCCCACCGGGTAGTACGGCGCCGCGGTGTCCGGGCCCTTCGGCTGCAGCCACCACTGGATGTTCCACTGGTCCGCGAACGCCTTGACCAGCACCTCGTCCGCCGGCGTCAACGGCGCCATGATGCGCAGCACGAGCACGGTGATTTCTTCGCCCACGGCGATCTCGATCTGCGGCATCTGCTGGTAGATCGACAGCGCGCCGACCAATTCGCGCAAGGGCACCAGCATGGCGGACAGGTGGTCCGGCAGGATCTCGCAGCTCGTCATGTCGGCCACGTACGACGAGTGGCGCTCGTGGAAGCCGACCAGCACCGTGCCCTTCTTCGCCACATAGCGGACCGAGAGGCGGGCGCGGTAGCGGTAGTCCCACGTGGGGCCGTACATCGGGCGCATGATGTTCTCGGCCTTCGTCTTCCCGATGTGCCACAGATTGTCTTCCAGGACGCGCTGCTTCATCGCGACCTGGGCCGACGGCTCCAGGTGCTGCATCGAGCAGCCGCCGCAGTGCCAGAAATGCGGGCACTTCGGTTCGACGCGCATCGACGACGCCTTCTGCAGGGTGACCATGCGGCCCGATTCCCAGTTCTTCTTCTTGCGCAGCGTCTCGAAGCTGACGCGCTCGCCCGGCAGCGCGCCTTCGACGAAGATCACTTTACCCGGCGTGCCGTCCTCGTTCTCCAGGTGGCCGACGCCGCGCGCGTCCATGTCGAGGGATTTGATGTTGATGAAGGTTTCTTGCATGGGGATAGAAGAAGCAAAACGGGAAGACCAAACGGCTGGAGGCCGAACGGTTTGAGACCTATTTCGGCCAGCCGGGCATCATAGCAGCGAATCGCGGACGACGCCACGGGCGGCCATCGCCCGCTTCAGTTTGACGAGGGCTTCCTGCTGGATCTGGCGCACGCGTTCGCGCGTCACGCCCATCTCCTCGGCCAGCGTTTCCAGCGTGGCCGGATCGTCGTTGTCGAGGCCGAACCGGCGCATGACGACGAGGCGCTGCTTGTCCGGCAGCTTCTGCAGCCAGTCGCGCACGAGCACCGTCATCTCGTGCTGTTCCGCGTGCGCATCCGGGCTGACGTCGCCCTCGTCCGGCAACATGTCCATCAGGCTGCTTTGCGGATCGTTGTCGAGCGGCGCGTCCAGCGACGTGGCGTGTTCCGACAGCGCGAGGATGTCCTGCACTTCTTCCACGGGGCGGCCGACGAGGCTGGCGATGTCTTCCGCGCTCGCTTCCTTGCCGTCGTGATGCTGGGCTTCCAGGTGATACTTCGCGCGCAGCACCTGGTTCAACTCGCGCACCATGTGCACGGGCAGGCGCACGGTGCGGGCCTGGTTCATGATCGCGCGCTCGATGCTCTGGCGGATCCACCACGTGGCGTACGTGGAAAAGCGGAAGCCGCGCTCCGGCTCGAACTTGTCGATCGCGCGCATCAGGCCGATATTGCCCTCTTCGATGAGGTCGAGCAGCACGACGCCGCGGTTGATGTAGTGCTTGGCGATGGAGACGACGAGGCGCAGGTTATGCTCGATCATCTTCTGGCGCGCATTGAAGTCGCCCGCCTTGGCGAGGGTCGCGAAATGCACTTCCTGCTCGGCGCCCAGCAAAGGCTTGGCGCCGATGCGGTTCAGGTAGTGCTGGGTGGTGTCCGTCGACAGCTCGGCCTGCAGCACGCTCTTGAGTTCGTCGACGGTGTCGACGACGGCCACCGTGCCGCCCTCCGGCAGCAGCTCGGCGCGGTCGGCGCCGTCCGCCCCGAACTCGCCGTCGTCCAGCGGCTCGTCCGGATTGTCTTCCGGCGCGTCGTGGTCCAGCGGTTCGGGCGGCAGCGTCATCGGCTCTCTCTAGCGACTGGGCAGGAACTTCGCCGGGTCGACCGGCTTGCCCTGCTGGCGTATCTCGAAATGCAGTCTGACCGAGTCGGCATCGGAATCGCCCATCTCCGCGATCGGCTGGCCCTTGGTCACGGTCTGACCTTCTTTCACCAGGATGGTGCGGTTATGCGCGTAGGCCGACAGCAGGCTGTTGCTGTGCTTAACAATCACGAGATTACCATATCCGCGAATGCCGCTGCCCGCATACATCACCTTCCCGGAACCGGCCGCCATCACCTGCTGGCCCATCTTGCCGGCGATGTCGATGCCCTTGTTCTTGCCCTCGTCGAAGGTGGCGATGATCTTGCCGTCCGACGGCCACATCCAGCTCAGCTTTTCGTCGTCGCTGGCGGTGACGGTGCTGCCCGTCGTGACGCCTGCCGCGACCACCTTCTCCGCCTTCGGATTGTCTTCCTTGGCCAGGTTGGACTCGCTGTACGGCTTCTTGGCGCCGTTCGGTTCCGTCTTCTTGGGCACGGCGGGCGCCCTCTCGGCGCCGGGCATCGCGATCGGGGACGTCACGACGGCATTGCCGCCGCGTTCGGGCGGCGCCACCTTGAGCACCTGCCCGACCTTGATGTCGTCCGGATCGGCCAGGTTGTTCCAGGCGACGAGGTCGCGGTAGTTCTGGCCGTGGTCGAGGGCGATGCGCAGCAGGGTGTCGCCGCGGTGCACGGTATAGGTGCCCCGTGCGTCCGGTTTATTCTCCTCGGCGGCCGGCGCCGGCACCGGTTGCGGGCGCGGACGGAAGCTGGAAGCGGTCGGGGCCGGACGATCGATCACGGGGGCAACGCGGTTCTCGGTGGTGCAGGCGGACAGGATGCCGAGACTGAGGGTCAACAGGGCTAAGCGGGGTGTGGGTTTCATTCTCTCTATAATTCTTTTACAACGTTCTGGCAGTCAAGCAGTGCCTGGCCGTAGCGGCACGAAATGGCAGGCTTCCAGCGTCTCGCTGGTCCATTCCGCCTTGCCGATACGGATGATGCGCTGCAGGTGCTGGACCTGAGCACCAAGGGGCGCCACCAGGCGGGCGCCGATGGCCATCTGCTCGAGCAGTGCGCGGGGCACCTCGAGACCGGCCGCCGCCAGGATGATGCCGTCGAACGGGGCCACCTGCGGTAGCCCTAGCATACCATCTCCGAACTGCAAGCGCAGATTGGCGATACGCAACGGACGCAGATTGGCCTTCGCCAGCTCGTGCAACGGCTTGATGCGCTCGATGGAATACACCTCCTGCGCCACGCGCGACAGCACGGCCGCCTGGTAGCCGCAGCCCGTGCCGATCTCGAGCACGCGGCTCAGCGGCCGGTCGCTTCCCTTGAGCAATTCGATCATGCGCGCCACAATATAAGGCTGCGAAATCGTCTGATTATGACCGATCGGCAGCGAGATGTCCGCATAGGCCTGGCCCAGCATGCCCGGCTCGACGAACATATGGCGCGGCACGACTTCCAGCGCGGCCAGCACTTGCGTGTCCTTGACGCCCTGGCGCGCGACCCGGGCCGCCATCGCGCGGCGCGGCGCTTCCGTGGCCGCCAGGTCGGACCGCGCCACCGTCTGTTGCGGCGGCACCTGGGCCGGCTTGGCCGGGCCGGGCACGCCGGGCGCCGTGCCGGCGCGGTGCTGGTTGTTCTGGCGCGCGTTCTGCGTCGCCGTCTGCGGCGTGGCGACGGGCGCCGGCGCAGCGGGCTTTCGCGTACTCCCGCCCGTCACGGACGAGAGCGGCAGAGGAAACTGGCTGCGCTTTTCGCTCATCCCAACCCTCGCCGCAGCAGGTCCAGCTGGTCGCGGTGCGTGAGGTCGACCTGCAGCGGGGTCACCGACACGCAGCCTTTACTTGTCGCATAGAAATCCGTGCCCTCGCCCGCGTCGCGGCAGGCGCCCGGCGCCCCGATCCAGAAGATCTCGCGCCCGCGCGGATCCTGGCCGCGGATGACGGGTTCGGACTGGTGGCGCCGGCCCAGGCGGGTCGGCGTGAGCGGTCCCATCTGCTCGTACGACAGGTTCGGGATATTTACGTTCAACAAAAACGGCGACTCAAGCATGTCGAAGCCGCGCAGCACGATGTCGCGCGCGACCCGCGCGGCCGATTCGACCTCGGCCCAGCCGCCGTGAACCTGGGAAAAGGCGATGGCCGGAATGCCGAACAGATAGCCTTCTGTCGCCGCCGCCACCGTACCCGAGTACAAGGTGTCATCGCCCATGTTCTGGCCATTGTTGATGCCGGAAACGACCAGGTCGGGACGCGTGTCGAGCATGCCCGTCAACGCGATGTGCACGCAATCGGTCGGGGTGCCGTTGACAAAATAAAAACCATTGGCAGCCTTCGTCACCGACAGCGGACGGTCCAGCGACAACGAGTTGGACGCGCCCGAGCGATTGCCGTCGGGCGCGACCACCACGATGTCGGCGACCTGCGCCAATGCATCGGCCAGGGCGTTGATACCGGGGGCGAGATAGCCGTCGTCGTTACTGATAAGGATACGCATGCCGCGATTTTACCTGAAGCAACGACGAGATCGACCTATCGGATTGCACATTTATTCGCCACCCGGGGCGGCGCCGCACGGCGTCAGCCCGCCACCAGCGGACACCCTCCCGCGGCCTGGATCAGGGCCCCTTCGAGCGACGACACTTCGTCCAGGGTGAAGGCCAGCAGCGCGTCCTTGTCGCCTTCCTGCAGATAGACCTGCTTGATCATCGCGGCCCCGCGTCGTCGTAGCGGATGCGCCACACTCGGCCGCAGGATCGTCGACCGCAGGCTGTCGGCCAGCGCGCGCGCCTCGCGCGGACTGCGGTTGTCGATCAGTTCCTGCAGGCGCGACAGCTTGTCGTCCAGCGCGTCCGGCGACGGCTCGCCCGGCCGGCGCGGCGCCGCGTGGCCTCGCTTGCCCTCCTCCATCGCGTGCAGGCCCTGCTCCAGCGCGATCACGTGCTGCTCGATGCGGCGCGCCGCTTCCAGCTCGCTTTGTTGCCCCAAATACAATTGCGCCAGACGGGCCAGTTCGCGCACGAGCGCGGGCGCCTGCGGATCGGCCGCGCGTTCGCGCAAGGACTCGACGGCCTGCACGAGCCGCACCTCGGCCAGCGGGCGCCATGGGAAGTGGCCGGGCTCGAGCCATTCGAGCAGGGCTTCGATGGCGCACTGGGGTCCGAACCGGTCGTGGTCGCCCGCCTGGACCCGGCTGCCGGCCGGCGGCATGCCGACGATCGCGGCCTGGGGCAGCAGGACTTCGTCGAGATAGCTGTCGAGCACGACGCTGGACAGGCCGTAGCACTCGGCCAGCATCCGTTCCAGCCGGGCCTGGTAGCCGGCCTGGCCGGACGGGCAGCGCTGGACGTCGCCGAAGCGCCAGCGCAGCCTGCCCTCGCCCGCGCCGTCGACGGGGCAAGGCAGCGGATAGACCAGCAGCGGGCGCTGCTCGTCCTCGTGGCTGCAGCGGTAGTCGAGGGCGCGCCCGACGACGCCCTGCAGCCCGTCCAGGCTGCGCGCGTCGGGCGTGAACAGGCCGACGATCTTGTCCGGCAACAGCGCCGTGCAGACGCTGGCCGCGGCCGAGCGGCCGCTGCGGCAATCGATCAGCACGTGGGCGAAGCGCCGCGCCACGTGGGCCGCGAACGTGCGGAACAGGGCCGGACAGGCGCAGAACAGCGCATCCCAGTCGAGCCGGTCGACGCGCTCGCCGTAACTGTCGTCGAAGCGGCCGGCGCGCATCAGGTACAGCGGACGGCTGTCGTCCACGCGCACGATGTAGTCGTCCCACGGCAGCGCGTCGAGCACGCGGGCGGCCACCGCCTCGGCGTCGTCGCTCGATGTGCTGCCGTGCAGTTGCTCGCGACAAGCTTCAAACAGTTCGAGCAAGCCGCCGACGGGGTGGGCGCCGTCCGTGCAGGGGAAATAATGATGGAGACCCGGCGCTTCGAGGTCCCAGTCGATCATCAGTACCGGTGTCTTCGCATGCGCGCGCCCGGCCAGCAGCCAGGCCGCATGGGCCAGCGCAAGGCTGCGCACGGGTGCGCTGTCGTAGGAGTAGAACGTCGTCACCTCGCCGGCGCCTGCGGCCGGTACTGCGGTGATGCGGTTGGTTTCCATAAGGCTCCTCATTTTTTTGGGAAGGTTGGATCCGGTAACTCACGCCATGCGGGTGGGACAGCGGGAAGTACGAATTGGTTGCAGTCATGGGCCGGTGGCATGGTCTTTTTCTGATACTGGTAATGGGTCACGATACGCCGGACCATCTTGTCGATGTCCGGCAGGAAATCGGGGTTCGATTTGAGATCGGCGGTGGCCATCGTGAAGCGCGAGAAGTCGACGTAGAACGTGGACTCGCTGATCTGCGGCGGCAGCCGGTCGGGGTGCTGCGTCATGATGACGGGAATGATCAGCTGGCTGGGCAGCGTGTACCACGTGCTGCGCTCGGCCTCGATGAGGCGCATCGCGGCATATTCGCGCCGCGTGTAGGCGTGGGCTTCGTATTTGGGCGTGTAGATCAGCACCATGCACGCGCTTTCGCACAGCGCGCGGGCGATCTTGCGGTCGAGGTCGTCACCACCGCCCAGTTGTTCGGTGTCGACGAACAGTTCGTCTTCGTTGTCGAAATACGGTTCGAGGTAGCAGCGCAGTGCATCGGCCAGCGTGGCCTTGAAGCGCTGCATCAGCTCATGCCGTCCATGGGCATAGCTGAAAAAGCAGCCGTAACGAATCGCCATTGCTCCCCCTTGTAGTGTGCCACGGGCTGGGCCAGTGAGACTCTAAACAAGTCACCCATCCTGCATGTTGTGGGAGCACAAGCGAAGGGATCGGAAAAGCGCGGCGTACCGCGAGACGAGCCCAAAGGTAGCGCAAAACGAAGCCAGGGGTCAGGGCCCGAATTTGCTTTTTTGGGCCCTGACCCCGAATTTCCAACCCCGCGACGGATCAGACGTTAGGGGCCTTGAAAAACTCGATAACGTCGGCTTGCACCCGCGTCCTGCGAAACGGCGGCAAACTCTGCCAGATACGTCGCCCATACGGCTTGCTGATCACGCGCGGATCGCACAGCATCAGCACGCCGCGGTCCTCGACGTCGCGGATCAACCGTCCAGCCCCCTGCTTCAGGTTGATGATGGCTTCCGGCAAGGTGTGATGGACGAAGCCGTTCATCCCCTTCTTTTCCATCACTTCGATGCGCGCCGCCAGCACGGGATCGTCGGGCGGGGCGAACGGCAGCTTGTCGATGATGACGAGCGACAACGCCTCACCGCGCACGTCGACGCCTTCCCAGAAGCTCTGGCTGCCGACGAGCACGGCGTTACCGGCATTGCGGAACGAGTCCAGCAGCTCGTTGCGGCCCCGTTCGCCCTGCACGAACAGGGGGAAGTCGAGGCCGCGCGCGGCGAACTCTTCGCGCAGGCGCTCGGCCACGCGGTTGACGGCGCGGATCGTCGTGCACAGGAAGAAGCAGCGGCCGCCGGCCGCCTCGATTACGGGCAGCGCCATGTCGACGACCGCGTCCGTGTAGCCGAAGGTGTTCGGTTCCGGCAAGCCGGTCGGCACGTACAGGATGCCCTGCTCCTGGTAGTTGAACGGGCTGGGCCAGCTCTGCGCCGGTTCGCCCGTCATGCCGAGCTGCGCCGTGAAATGCTTGAAGTCGTTCTTGACGGCCAGCGTGGCCGACGTGAAGATCCAGCTGCGCGGCGTGCCCGCGCGCTGGCCGGCGAAGATCGGCGCGATCGACAGCGGCGTCTTGTGCAGCTGCAGCGACGAGGAAAACGCCTCGACCCACAGCACCGCGTCGTCCCCCTCGCCTTCCTTGCTCTTTTTCGGTTCGGACTTCCACGCCTTGACCTGGTCCAGCAATTCGACCGCGCGCACGCGGCATTGTTCGATCGTCTCGGCGCGCTCGGCCTGCCCTTCCAGCACGTCGATCAAGCCTTCCAGTTCTTCCTTCAGCTTTTCCAATGCGGGGAAGAATTCCGAGCTGGGCGGGATCTGCGGCAGCGACAGGCGCGTGCCGCCTTCCGGGAACGTCAGGCGCAGGTCGCGCGCCGCCTTCTCGACGACGGTGACCACCTTGGCCCAGTCGACGCCGCCGCGCGCGTGCGCGAGGCCCTCGGCCAGCACGTCGCGGCACAGTTCCAGCACCTGGCCCGTGGACACCGTCGTGCCGAAGAACAGGGTCGCCACTTCCGGCAACTGGTGCGCCTCGTCGAAGATGATCGTGTTGGCCGAAGGGAGCAGTTCAGCCATGCCGCCTTCCTTCAGCGCCACGTCGGCGAAGAACAGGTGATGGTTGACGACGACGACGTCGGCCTGCTGCGCTTCGCGCCGCGCCTTCATCACGAAGCAGTCCTGGTAGTACTGGCATTCCTGGCCCACGCAGTTCTCGCGCGTGGACGTCACGAGGTTCCACACCGACGCCGTTTCCGGGACCTTGGTCAACTCGGCCTTGTCGCCCGACTGGCTCATCTTGATGAAGCGCGAGATTTCGCGCAGGTGGCCGACGTCGTCGCGCGACGTCAACCGGCCGTTCGACAGCGTGCGTTCCAGGTGGTAGTGGCAGACGTAGTTCGAGCGGCCCTTCAGCAGCGCCACCGAGACCGGAGCGCGCAGCGCCGCGCGCACGGTCGGGATGTCGCGCGAAAAGAGCTGGTCCTGCAGGTTCTTGGTGCCGGTCGAGATGATCGTCTTGCCGCCCCACAACAGCGCGGGGACGAGGTAGGCGAACGTCTTGCCCGTGCCCGTGCCGGCCTCGGCGATCAAGGTGCCCTGGGCGCCGATCGCCTGCGCGATCGCCTTCGCCATCTCGGTCTGCGACTCGCGCGGCTTGAACGTGCCGACGGCGGGCGCGAGCGGGCCACCGGCGCCGAAGATGCGTTCGACTTCGGCGTCGTACTTGCCGGTGGATGCGGCGTCCGCCTGCGCGGCGTCGTGCTCGGGTCCGGCATCGGCGCCGGACAGGGGAAGGTGATCGGTCAAGGTGGACTGCTTACACTGGGAGGCTTATGCCGGAAAAATCAGGCGGGAACGTCGGGCACCAACTGCATTTTCAGCAGTGTGATGTGATCCTTCAACTGCAGCTTGCGCTTCTTCAGACGGCGCAGCTGCAACTGGTCGGCGTGACCGTCGCGGGTCAGCATTTCGATGACTGCGTCAAGATCTCGGTGTTCCACGTCGAGTTCAATAATACGGCGCTGGATCTCCTGGACGTCGATCATGGTAGGCATTTCCGAACAGTTAGCGTAAAGGGATGGGAAGCACAAGCCCGCTGGCTCGGGGCGGCACTATCATTGTTACGGCTTGCAACTCCACTGCAAACCGGTGCATAGTTTAAACTACACTGTCGTTGCCGCCAACAAAGTCCAGCATGGCGGCATCGGAAAGCCACGTTTATGACCTCATACAAGTTAGAAGCGGGAACCGCCCAGCATATCGGTAACCGCCCGCAGCAGAACGACCGGGTCGCGCTCATGACCGGCGCCCGTGCGCCCGGCTATGTGCTGGCGGTGCTGTCCGACGGCGTCGCCGGCGCGGGCGGCGCCGACCAGGTCCTGCACACGGCCAAGCAAGTGTTCGACGAGTTCAAGCCGGGCGACCGCCCCACCGTCGAGCGGCTGCAGCAATTGCTGCGGGACATCGTGCAGGAAACCCATCTGATCATCAACATGAACGCGGTCACGACCCAGGTGCAGGCCCACGCCAGCTTCGTCGGCCTCGTGCTCACGCCGCACGGCGAGGCCGTGTGGGCCCATGTGGGCGACTCGCGCCTGTATTGCTTTCACGAAGGGAAATGTCTCGCGCGTACGAGCGATGCAGCCTATATCGAGCACCTCGTATCGAGCGACCGCCTGCCGCCCGACGCGGCCAAGAACCACCGCAAATCCAAGCTGCTGCTGAATTTGCTGGGCAATAGCCGCAAGGAGCCTTACATCACGTTCGGCCAGCGCCTGGACGTGGCGGCGGGCGACGTTTTCCTGCTGTGCTCGGACGGCCTGTGGCATTTCTTCACGGATGCCGAACTGGGCGCCGTGACGGCCAAGTCCAGTCCGCGCCAGGCGTCCGAGATGCTCATCAACAAGGCCGGCGAGCGGTCGCAGGGCAAGGGCGGGAATTGCAGCATGGCGATCCTCAAGCTCGTCAAGCCGGCGCAAGCCGCGTAACCCGCGGGATGGGCGCTGGCGCGCCCCGCATTCATTTCGCTGCCGGCTGCGCCGCGTCCTGCGCGGCTTTCGCCTTGGCGTCCTCGGCTTCCTTCGCCGCCTTCGCGGCCCGTTCCGCCTTGCGCTGTGCCACCTTGCGCTGGCGCGCCGCCGATTCGGCCTTGCGCGCCTCGAACTCGCGCACGTTCTGCGCGCGCTTCGCGGCATCGGCTGCTTCCGCCTGGCGCGCGGCGCGCAGGCGGGCGTCGCGCTCGGCGATGCGGGCGGGGGCCGCCGGCTTGCGCGGCGGCGGGGCCGGTTCCGGCGTCGGCTTGGGCGGTTCGGCCGCCAGGCGCGCTTCGGCTTCGTGGAAACGGCGCTCCGCCTCGGCCACGTTGCGGTCGCGCTCCTCGACGATGGCCTGGCGCTTGAAGCGGTCGGCCTGCACCTCGATCGCGCGCTGCGCCGCGAGGGCGCTGCGGCGGCGTTCCTTGGCCTCGTCCAGGCAGCTGTTCACGAAAAACTTGTCGTAGCAGACGCGTTCCCGCTCGGCGAAGCGGGCCTCGATCGCCACGCGCTCGCGCGCGACGGCCGCCAGTTGCCGGTCGGCCTGGGCGACGGAGGTCACGGGCGGCGGCGGCACCTCGTGCGGCACCACGTCCGGGCCCGCGCAGGCGGCCAGCAGCGCCGCCGTCAGCGCGGCGGCAAGCGGGCGCAAGGTGCGGGTGTCTGTTACGAAGTCAGCTTTCATTCGGTTCCCTTGATCGTGTCAGGCCAGCGCATCCGCCGCGCCACGGCGCTCGGCCAGCATGTATTCGCGCGACTGCATCTCAATGATACGCGACACGGTCCGATGGAACTCGTTCGACATCGCGCCCTCCGTGTACAGCAGCTCGGGCTCGACCTCGGCCGACATGATCAGCTTGACCTTGTGGTCGTAGAACACGTCGATCAGCCACGTGAAGCGGCGCGCCTCGGACGACATCGAGGCCGACATGCGCGGCACGCCGGACAGGATCACCGTGTGGAACTGGCTCGCCAGTTCGAGGTAATCGTTCTGCGAACGCGGGCCGCCGCACAAGGTGGCGAAGTCGAACCAGATGACGCCGCCCGCGCGCCGCAGCGCGCGCAGCTCGCGCTGTTCGATGTGCACGCGCGGGTCCTCGTCGGCCGTGTCGGCCACTTTCGCGTACGCGTCGCGCAAGGCCTGGTCGGCGCTTGCCCCCAACGGCGTGTAATACGCCTGCACCTGTTCCAGGGCGCGGTGGCGGTAGTCGATGCCGGCGTCGACGTTCAGCACGTCCAGCTTGTCCTTGAGCAGCGCGATCGTCGGCAGCATGCGGTCGCGGTGCAGGCCGTCCGGGTACAGCTTGCCCGGGTCGTAGTTCGACGTCATGACGAACGACACGCCGTGGCCGAACAGCGCGGACAGCAGGTTGTACATGATCATCGCGTCGGCCACGTCGCTCACGTGGAATTCGTCGAAGCAGATCAGGCGGTATTTCCTGGCGATGCGCCGGGCGACCTCGAGCAGCGGGTCTTCCATGCCCTTGAGCTCGTCGAGCTGGCGGTGCACGGCGCGCATGAATTCGTGGAAGTGCAGGCGCGTCTTGCGCACGACCGGCACGACCGAGTAGAAGCTGTCCATGAGGAAGGACTTGCCGCGCCCCACCCCGCCCCACATGTAGACGCCCTGCGGGACGTCGGGACGGTTGATCAGGCGCTTGAACGTGGACGAGCGCCGGGCCTTGTACGCGACCCATTCGTCGTAGGCCTCCTGCAGGCGGTCGACGGCGCGCTGCTGCGCGGGGTCGGACTTGAATCCGCGCTCGGTCAGCGCGTGCTGGTAGTACTCTTGGACGTTCATGAAGAAACCGTTGTGAGAACGTAGGGTGGGCACCCTGTGCCCACCAAAACGTCCGCATCACGCAAACGTCATGGTGGGCACGGGGTGCCCACCCTACGGCGCATATCGCCCGCCAACGGCAGGGCGACATGTCGGTATTGCTTAGAAGTTCAGCGAACGCTTGTCGACGGCGAGCGCGGCTTCCTTGGTCGCTTCGGACAGCGACGGGTGGGCGTGGCAGATGCGGGCGATGTCTTCCGACGACGCGCGGAATTCCATCGCGACGACGGCTTCCGAGATCAGCTCCGACGCCATCGGGCCCACGATGTGGACGCCCAGGATTTCGTCGGTCGCCGCGTCGGCCAGGAATTTCACCATGCCCGACGTGTCGCCCAGCGCGCGCGCACGGCCGTTGGCCATGAACGGGAACGTGCCGGCTTTATAGGCGACGCCTTCCTTCTTGAGCTGCTGCTCGGTCTTGCCGACCCACGCGATCTCCGGCGAGGTGTAGATCACCCACGGGATCGTGTTGAAGTTGACGTGGCCATGCTGGCCGGCGATGCGCTCGGCCACGGCGACACCCTCTTCTTCCGCCTTGTGCGCCAGCATCGGGCCGCGCACGACGTCGCCCACGGCCCAGATGCCCGGGACGTTGGTGCGGCAGTCGTCGTCGACGGCGATGAAGCCGCGCTCGTCCAGCTGCACGCCGACGGTCTCGATGCCGAGGCCATTGGTGTTCGGCACGCGGCCGATCGAGACGATCAGGCGATCGAACGTCGCGCTCTGGGCGGCGCCCGATGCATCGGCGTAGTCGACGGTGACCGAGTTGTCGCCCTTGGTGACGCTGTTGATCTTCACGCCCAGGTGGATGTCCAGGCCCTGCTTGGTGAACAGCTTGTGCGCTTCCTTGGCGATCTGCTCGTCGACCGCGCCCAGGAACGTCGGCAGGCCTTCCAGCACGGTGACCTTGGCACCCAGGCGGCGCCACACGGAACCCATCTCCAGGCCGATCACGCCGGCGCCGATGACGCCCAGCTTGGCCGGGACGGCGTCGACGGTCAGCGCGCCGGTGTTCGACAGGATGAGCTTTTCGTCGAACGGTGCGCCCGGCAGTTCGCGGGCGTTGGAGCCGGTGGCGATGACCACGTTCTTGGCGCTGATCGAATCGGTGGTCGTGCCCGACACGTTGACCGCGTAGCCGTCGCCGGCCTTGCCCGCGAGCGTGCCGCGGCCGTGGAAGAAGGTGACCTTGTTCTTCTTGAACAGGTAGACGATGCCGTCGTTGTTGGCCTTGACGACGCCATCCTTACGCTTGAGCATCTGGCCCAGGTTCAGCGAGAGGCCGCCGACGTCGATGCCGTGCTCGGCGAACGCGTGGCCGGCGTGCTCGAAGTGTTCCGACGATTGCAGCAGCGCCTTCGACGGGATGCAGCCGACGTTGGTGCAGGTGCCGCCCAGTGCCGGGCCGCCCTTGGCGTTCTGCCATTCGTCGATGCAGGCGGTCTTGAAGCCCAGTTGCGCAGCGCGGATCGCCGCAATGTAGCCGCCGGGGCCGCCGCCGATCACGACGACGTCGAATTGTTTTTCAGTGCTCATTAATCGATTCCTTGATGTCGCGGCATGGGCGGCGCGGCCGCCCATGGCGCGTTATTCTTCTGGGACGAAAATCCACAACAACAGGTAAACCACGATCCCGAACCCGAACGTGACGGTGAACAAGGTGAACACGAGCCGCCACACCCACGCATCCACGCCCGACACGCGGGCGAGGCCGCCGCACACGCCACCGAGCCAGCGGTCGGTGCGCGAGCGGCGCAGGGTGTTCAGCTCGGACGCGAAGTCGCCCTCGCGCTTGTTCAGGTTGACCGTCGACGAGGCGCCGGACAACACCTTCGCCTTCGCCTGTTCGAATTCGGCGTCGGTCAAGGCGCCGGCCTGGTGCAGTTCGTGCAAACGCTTGATTTCATCGGAGATCATGATCGTTCCCTTCCATCAGACAAACGCACGAGCGCGCCAGGCCGGCGCGCCCTCCTCGATGATTACAGGTCGAGCAGCAGGCGGGCCGGATCTTCCAGCGCGTCCTTCATCGCGACCAGGCCCAGGACGGCTTCGCGGCCGTCGATGATGCGGTGGTCGTACGACATCGCCAGGTAGTTCATCGGGCGGATGACGATCTGGCCGTTCTCGACGACGGCGCGGTCCTTGGTCGCGTGCACGCCCAGGATGGCCGACTGCGGCGGGTTGATGATCGGGGTCGACAGCATCGAGCCGAACACGCCGCCGTTCGAGATCGAGAACGTACCGCCGGTCAGGTCTTCCAAGGTCAGCTTGCCGTCCTTGGCTTTCTGGCCGAATTCGCCGATCTTCTTCTCGATGTCGGCGATCGACATCTGGTCGGCGTTGCGCAGGATCGGGACGACCAGGCCGCGCGGCGAACCGACGGCGATGCCGATGTCGAAGTAGCCGTGGTAGATGATGTCGTTACCGTCGACCGACGCGTTCAGGATCGGGTACTTCTTCAGCGCGGCGACGGCGGCCTTGACGAAGAAGGACATGAAGCCCAGCTTGACGCCGTGCTCTTTCTCGAACTTGTCCTTGTACTTGTTGCGCAGTTCCATGACCGGCGCCATGTTGACTTCGTTGAACGTCGTCAGGATCGCGTTGGTCGACTGCGACTGCAGCAGGCGCTCGGCGATACGGGCGCGCAGGCGGCTCATCGGCACGCGCTCTTCCGGACGGTCGCCCAGGTTGACGGCCGGGGCAGCGACTTGCGGCAGGGCTGCCTTCGGTGCGGCTTGCTGCAGCGGGGCCGGTGCCGCGACCGCAGGCTTGTTGGCGACGGCGGCCAAAGCGTCGCCCTTGGTCACGCGGCCGTCACGGCCGGTGCCGGTGGCGTCGGCGGCGGTCAGGTTGTTGTCGGCGAGGATCTTGGCGGCGGCCGGCATGGCGACGTTGCCTTTCGAACCCGTGGCAGCGGCGGCGGCGGCCGGCGCGGCCGCTGCGGTTTCCACGGCCGGTGCCGGGGCTGCGCTCACCTGGCCGGTGCTGGCGCCTGCCGAAGCTTCAGTGTCGATGATGGCGATGACTTCACCCGAGACGACCGTACCGCCGTCGTTCTTGATGATTTGCACGATCACGCCGGCAGCCGGGGCCGGCAGTTCCAGGACCACCTTGTCGGTCTCGATGTCGATCAGGTTCTCGTCGCGCGAGACGGCTTCGCCGACTTTCTTGTGCCACGACAGCAGGGTCGCTTCCGCGACCGATTCCGACAATTGGGGGACCTTGACTTCGATTTGTGCCATTTAAAAAACTCCGATTTTGTATTCTGTGCAAAAAACCCCGCGCGGATGGCGCGGGGTCAATGAGCGCTGCTTATTTCGTCAGGACGAAGCCCTTGAGCTTCGAGAACGCGGTGTCCAGCAATTCCTTCTGCTGCGCGACGTGCTTGTCGGTGTAGCCGACGGCCGGCGACGCCGAAGCCGGACGGCCGGCGTACGCGAGACGCTGGCCGGTTTCCATGCTTTCGAACACGTTGTGCTGGATCTGGAACCACGGGCCCTGGTTCTGCGGCTCGTCCTGCGCCCACACCACTTCGGTGACGTTCGAGAACTTCTTCAGTTCTGCCTGGAACGCCTTGTGCGGGAACGGATACAGCTGCTCGATGCGGACGATGGCGGTGTCCGTCGTGCCGCGCGTCTTGCGTGCGTTGACCAGGTCGTAGTACACCTTGCCCGAGCACACGATCACGCGCTTGACCTTGTTGGCGTCGATCTTGTCGTCCTGTTCGCCGATGACGGTCTGGAAGCCGCCCTTGGCCAGGTCGGTCAGCGGCGAGCCGGCGTCCTTGTTACGCAGCAGCGACTTCGGCGTGAAGATGACGAGCGGCTTGCGGAACTGGCGCACCATCTGGCGGCGCAGCAGGTGGAAGATCTGCGCGGCCGTCGTCGGCTGCACGACTTGCATGTTGTGGTCGGCCGACAGCTGCAGGAAGCGCTCGATGCGCGCCGACGAGTGCTCCGGACCCTGGCCTTCATAGCCGTGCGGCAGCATCATCACGAGGCCCGACAGGCGGCCCCACTTCACTTCGCCCGACGCGATGAACTGGTCGATCACGACCTGCGCACCGTTCACGAAGTCGCCGAACTGGCCTTCCCAGATCGTCAGCGTGTTCGGCTCGGCGGTCGAGTAGCCGTATTCGAAGCCCAGCACCGCTTCTTCCGACAGCACGGAGTCGATGACGGTGAACTGCGCCTGGTTTTCCGACACGTTGGCCAGCGGCAGGTAGATGCCCTGGTCCCAGCGCTCGCGGTTCTGGTCGTGCAGCACGGCGTGGCGGTGCACGAACGTGCCGCGGCCGGCGTCCTGGCCCGACAGGCGGACGGCGTAGCCCGAAGCCAGCAGCGATGCGTAGGCCAGGTGTTCGCCCATGCCCCAGTCGAGGTTCAGCTCGCCCTGGCCCATCTTGGCGCGGTCGGCCAGCACTTTTTCGACGAGCGAGTGCAGCTTGAAGTTTTCCGGCACGGTCGTGACGCGCTGGGCCAGGCGTTTCAGCTCGGTCAGCGGCACGGCGGTGTCGGCGGAGTCCGTCCACTTCTTGTTCAGGAACGGCGCCCAGTCGACGGCGTACTTGTTCTTGAAGTCGGTCAGGACCGGATCCACGGTGTGCTTGCCGGCGTCCATCGCGTTGCGGTAGGCGGCCACCAGCGCATCGCCGTCCTCGGCACCGATGGTGCCCTGCGCGGACAGCTTGTCCGCGTACAGCTTGCGGGTACCCGGGTGCTTGGCGATCTTCTTGTACATCAGCGGCTGGGTCAGGGCCGGGGTGTCCTGCTCGTTGTGGCCCAGCTTGCGGTAGCAGATCACGTCGACGACGATGTCCTTGTGGAACTCGGTGCGGTAGTCCATCGCGATCTGCGACGCCAGCACGACGGCTTCCGGATCGTCCGCGTTCACGTGCAGCACCGGCGCCTCGATCATCTTGACGACGTCCGTGCAGTACAGGGTCGAGCGCGCGTCGCGCGGGTCGGACGTGGTGAAGCCGATCTGGTTGTTGATGACGATGTGGACCGTGCCGCCCGTGCCGTAGCCGCGGGTCTGCGCCAGGTTCAGCGTTTCCATCACGACGCCCTGGCCGGCGAAGGCGGCGTCGCCGTGCACCAGGATCGGCAGCACTTCCTTGCCCTGGCGGTCGCCGCGGCGGTCCATGCGCGCCTTGACCGAACCTTCCACGACCGGGTTGACGATTTCCAGGTGCGACGGATTGAACGCCAGCGACAGGTGGACCGGGCCGCCCTGCGTCGAGATATCGCTCGAGAAGCCCTGGTGGTATTTGACGTCGCCGGCCGGCAGGTCGTCGGCGTGCTTGCCTTCGAATTCCTCGAACAGCTCGGACGGGGCCTTGCCCAGGGTGTTGACCAACACGTTCAGGCGGCCGCGGTGGGCCATGCCGATGACGATTTCCTGCACGCCTTGCGAACCGGCGCGGTGGATCACCTCGTCGATCGAGGCGATGAACGATTCGCCGCCTTCCAGCGAGAAGCGCTTGGCGCCGACGTACTTGGTGTGGAGGTAGCGCTCCAGGCCTTCGGCCGCGGTCAGGCGCTCGAGGATGTGTTTTTTCTTTTCAGCGGTGAAGCTCGGGGTCGAGCGGATCGACTCGAGCTTCTCCTGCAGCCAGCGCTTCTCGGTCGGATCGCTGACGTACATGAATTCTGCGCCGACGGAGCGGCAATAGGTGTCGCGCAACATGTTCAGCAGGTCGCGCAAGGACGCGGTCTCCTGGCCGAAATAGGTGTTGCTGATGTTGAACTTGGTGTCCAGGTCGGCTTCGGTGAAACCGTAGAACGACGGTTCCAGTTCCGGGATCGGCGGACGTTCCTGGCGCTGCAGCGGGTCCAGGTTGGCCCAGCGCGAGCCGAGGTAGCGGTAGGCGGCGATCAGCTGGGTCACGGCGACGCGCTTGCGGCCGAGCTCGGCGTCCGGCGAAGCGACGACGGTGCGCATCGGGCCCTGCTTCGCGCGTTCGGCGAAGGAGGCGATCACGGACGAGTGGTCCACGTCCGGCTTGGCGGTGCCGTCGACGGCGGGCATGTGCTGCATCGCGTCGAAATAGGCGCGCCAGTTGTCCGGCACGGAACCCGGGTTGTTCAGGTACGCTTCGTACAACTCTTCCACGTACGGCGCATTACCGCCGAACAGGTACGAGTTGGCGTTATATTGTTGCATCATTCTTGCTCACCTTTCTTCGCGTTTCGCGAGTTTAGGGCGGGTTAATCTAACCTTCCGCGACACGGCCTGACCGGTTAGCGGATCGCACTTACTACATATCAAGTTGTGGGGGAAGGACTTTAAAGGCAAATCAATGCGGACGACCTGCCCATTTGCGCACGGTATTGTAACGCAAGGATAGGTCCGCCGCCGCCCCCGCATCGATATTTTATTCATTCCGTTATTACTTTTTTTCATCTTGTCAACCCGATCATGAACCGCCGGGTTGACCCCATAAATGATAATCGTTATCATTTGCGCATGCACCAGACCGGTTCACCGTCCTCTCCACCCGCCTCCACCCTCCGCCGCGCCGCCTGGCTGCGCCAGTTGCACCTATGGCACTGGATCAGCTCCGCGCTGTGCCTGATGGCCATGCTGCTGTTCGCCGTCACGGGCTTTACCCTGAACCACGCGGCGCAGATCGAAGCGAAGCCCGTCGTCACGCGCCAGAAGGCCACGCTGCCGGCGCCGCTGCGCACGCGGCTGGCGGCATTCGCCGCCGGCCATGCCGACGCCGACGTGCCGCTGCCGGCGCCGCTTGCGGACTGGGCCGAGCAGACGTTCCCCGTGCAGGTCCGCGGCGTGCGCGCCGAATGGAGCGAGGAAGACGCCTACGTCGCCCTGCCCCGCCCCGGCGGCGACGCCTGGCTGCGCATCGGCGCCGACGGCCGCGCGGAATACGAAAGGACGGACCGCGGCTGGCTCGCGTGGCTGAACGACATGCACAAGGGCCGCAATGCCGGTCCCGTGTGGGGCTGGTTCATCGACGTGTTCGCCTTCGCCTGCGTCGTTTTCTGCGTCACCGGCTTCCTGATCCTCAAATACCACGCGGCCAACCGGCCGTCGACGTGGCCCGTGATCGGCTTGGGCATCGTGCTGCCGGTCGTGCTGGCCCTGCTGTTCGTCCACTGATTCACCACCGAAAGCCGCCATGAAACTGTCCCACTCGCTCGCCCTGACCCTGCCGCTCGCATCCGGCTGGGCCATGGGCGCCGACCTCACCGTCAAGTTCGAACTGCCGCAACTGAACGTGGCCGAATACCACAAGCCCTATGTCGCGATCTGGATCGAACGCGCGGACCAGGGCGTGGCGAACACGCTGGCCGTGCTGTACGACGTCCGGAAGCGCAACAACGGCGGCACCAAGTACGTCAAGGACCTGCGCACGTGGTGGCGCAAGGCCGGCCGCGACGTCACCCTGCCGCTGGACGGCGTGAGCGGCGCCACCCGCGCGGCGGGCGTGCAGACGCTGACCTTCCCTGCCGCCCGCGCCGGCCTGGACAAGCTGCCCGCGGGCGACTACAAGCTCGTGATCGAAGCCGCGCGCGAAGCGGGCGGGCGCGAACTGGTGCGCGTGCCGTTCCACTGGGCGCCGAACGCGAAGGTGGCCGCCGCCGCCGCGGGCAAGGAAGAACTGGGCGCCGTCTCGCTCGCCATCCAGTAAGGAGACCGGCATGCACATCCGGCGAATCGCCGTCGCCCTGAAGCGCTACAGTCATTCGGCCGCGTTCGAGATCCTGCCGGAGTAAGTCCGCTTTGTCCGACCTGGAACGCGCCGTCCTGATCCCGCACGACCTCGACCCGGCCATGCCGGCGCCGGGCAGCCGCGTGCGCGCGTTCGGCGGCGCGAGCATGGGCACGACGTGGTCGGCCCGCGTCGCCATGAACGGCGGCGGCGATCCCGCGCCGGCGCTGCAGGCCGAGCTGGATGCGCTGGTCGCGCAGATGAGCCACTGGGAACCCGATTCGCTCCTGTCCCGCTACAACCGCGCGCCGGCCGGCACGTGGGTCGACCTGCCGGCGCAATTCTTCGACGTGATGGATGCCGCGCTGCGCGCGATGGACGCCAGCGGCGGCGCCTACGATCCGGCCGCGGGCGCCCTCGTCGAGCTGTGGGGCTTCGGTCCCGCGCGGCGCTACGACCAGGCCGGCTTCTACGCCCCGGACGCCGCGGCTGTCGCGCGCGTGCAGGCGCGGCGCGCGAGCGCGCGCGTGGAGCTCGACCGCGCGGGCCGGCGCCTGCTGCAGCCGGGCGGCGCGGTGCTGGACTTGTCCTCCATCGCCAAAGGGTACGCCGTCGACCGCCTCGCGCGGTGCCTGGAACGGCGCGGCCTGCGCCACCACCTCGTCGAAGTGGGCGGCGAGCTGCGCGGCGCGGGCGTGAAGCCGGACGGGCAGCCGTGGTGGGTCGACATCGAGGGCGTGCCGGATGCCGCTGCGCCGCAAGCCATCGTCGCGCTGCACGGCCTGGCCATCGCCACGTCGGGCGACTACCGCCAGTACTTCACGCACGACCGGCGCCGCATGTCGCACACGCTCGATCCGCGCACCGGCCGGCCCGTCGCCAACGGCGTCGCCGCGGTGACGGTGCTGGCGCCCACGTGCATGGCGGCCGACGCGGCGTCGACGGTCCTCACGGTGCTCGGCCCCGTCGACGGCCTCGCGTTCGCCGAGCGGCACGCGCTGGCCGCGCGCTTCCTCGTGCGCCGCGCGGGCGCGCTGGACGAGATCCGGACGGCGGCATGGAAAGCGCTGCTGCAATGACGGCGCTGCTCACGACGGACCCGCTGCGCCTCGGCGGCGCCCTGCTGCTGTCCGCGGGCTGGCTCACCCTCAGCGCGGGCGTGTGGCGCGCGCGGCGGACCAGCAGCCGATCCGACACCGGCGACGCCGACTGGCTCGTCGTCCACGCCAGCCAGACGGGCAGCGCGGAAGCGCTCGCGCAGCGCACCGCGGCACTGCTCGCGACGGGCGGCCTGGCGGCGCGCGCCCTGTGCATCTCGCGGCTGGACCGCGGCCGGCTCGCATCCGCCACGCGCGTGCTGTTCGTCGCCAGCACATACGGCGAAGGCGATCCGCCCGACACGGCCGCGCGCTTCGCCGGCCTGTTGACGACGGCCGGCATCGACCTCGCGCACCTGCACTACGCCGTGCTCGCGCTGGGCGACAGGCACTACGCCAATTACTGCGGCTTCGGCCGCACGCTGGATGCGTGGCTCGCGCAACGGGGCGCGACGCGGCTGTTCGACCGCATCGACGTCGACCGCGGCGACGCCCGCGCGCTGGCCGCGTGGCAGCACCACGTGGGGCGCCTGGCCGGCACGGTCGACGCGCCCGACTGGGACGCGCCGGCCTACGGCGACTGGCGCATCGTCGCGCGGACCCTGGAAAATCCCGGCAGCGCCGGCGCCCCGTTGTACCGCGTCGCGCTGGCACCCGCCGTGGGCGCGCTGCCCGCGTGGGAAGCGGGCGACCTGGCCCAGGTCGCGCCGCCGGACGATCCGGACCATCCGCGCGAATACTCGATCGCGTCGCTGCCGGGCGAAGGCCGGCTGGAACTGCTGGTGCGCCTGCAGGCGCGAGACGACGGCAGCCCGGGCGCGGCGTCGAGCTGGCTGTGCACGCGGGCCGGCGGCACCGACGCCGTCCACCTGCGCCTGCGCGCGCACGCGCGCTTCCGCCTGGGCGCGAATGCCGGGCGGCCGCTGGTCGCCATCGGCAACGGCAGCGGCCTCGCGGGACTGCGCGGCCTGCTCAAGGCGCGCATCGACGCTGGACGGCACGACAACTGGCTGCTGTTCGGCGAACGCAACCAGATCCACGATTTCCTGCTGCGCGACGAATTGCAGGCGTGGCGCGACAGCGGCCGGCTGGCGCACCTGGACCTCGCGTTCTCGCGCGACCAGGCCGCGCGCCGCTACGTGCAGGACGTGCTGCGCGACGAAGCGGCGCGCGTGCGCGACTGGGTGGAACGCGGCGCCGCGATCTACGTATGCGGCAGCCTGCAGGGCATGGCCGGCGGCGTGCACGAGGCGCTCGCCGCGATCCTCGGCGAACAAGCGCTGGAGCGGCTGGCGAACGAGGGCCGCTACCGGCGCGACGTCTACTGAGCGTGCGCGACCGTCGTCGCGTCGATCTCCGGTCCCCACGGATCGCGCCCGGCAACCGGCTTGCCGCTGGCCGCGAAGTCCATGATCACGTCCTGGTCGCCCGCGTAGCGCGGCCACGCCGGCAGCGCGCGGCCGTTCGGATCACCCTTCTTCGCGAAGTTGACGAGGTAGGCGCTCATCGCGCGGCCCATCGCGACGTCCTTCTTCGTGGCCGCGGCGCCGTATTTGACGTCGACCGTCGCGAAGAAATACGGGATGTCGCTCGCGTGCTGCGCGCCGGGTTGGCCTATGCTGTCGGCCACGTACGAGAAGCGGTACGCGTACACGGGCACGCCCTGGGCGGCGAGGCGGCGCGCCAGGCTGCGCGCGCCCGCGACCATGAAGCCGGTCCTGCCGCCGATGTCCGCGCTCGTCGCGCCGATCATCACGGGCACCCTGGCGAAGCGGCCCGCCGCGAACGCGGCGCCCGCGTCGACGGCCACCTTGCCGTCCGCGAACGGGCCGAAATACGTGGACGGATCCTGCGGCGCGCGGTTGGCCAGGTTCATGCCGTCGACGACCTGGTCGGCCGGCAGCGCGCGCAGTTTCTCGAGCGCGTGCGGATCGTCGGCCGCGATGCCCTTGGCGCGCGCGAAATTCACGCCGACCTGTTCGACGGCCGCCAGGCCCGGATCGGGCGACGTGCCGTCGCCGCCGGACAGCACGACGGCCTTCGCGAACAGGCCCTGCGCCAGCGGCGACGTCAGCAGCGCGTTGACGGACATGCCGCCGGCCGATTCGCCGACGATCGTCACGTTGGACGCGTCGCCGCCGAACGCCGCCACGTTGCGCTTGACCCAGCGCAGCGCCGCCAGCTGGTCCATATAGCCGTAGTTGCCGAGCGCCTCGCCGTCCGCCCGTTGCGTGAGCTGCGGATGGGCGAAGAAACCGAAGCGGCCCAGCCGGTAGTTGAAGCTGACGAGGACGACACCCTGTTTCGCCAGCGCGGCGCCGGCATACGTCGGCGGCGACGAACCGCCGTTGACGAAGCCGCCGCCGTAGATCCACACGATCACGGGCAGCCTGGCCGACGCCCTGGCCTTGGCCGGACGCCACACGTTCACGTACAGGCAGTCCTCGGCCGGCGGCGTGCCGAGCGGCGCGGCGTCGCTGGGGAAAGGCAGTTGCATGCAGTCGTTGCCGTACGCCGTGGCCTCGCGCACGCCGGACCACGGCGCGGGCGGCTGCGGCGCGCGCCAGCGCAGGTCGCCCACGGGCGGCGCGGCGAACGGAATCCCCTTCCAGCTGGCCACGCCCCCGGCGACGGCGCCCTGCACCTTGCCCGCGTCGGTGGCGACGACCGGGCCGCCGTGCGCGCCGGCCGGGGCCGTGGCGAACATCGCAGTTACCGCTAACATCAACAGGGGAAGCGCGCGTGGACGGTGCATGAACAGTCTCCTTGATTCTCGTATGGGAATGCGCTCGATGCTAATGACGGGATGTCGGTTCGTCAATGAGCACACGTAATAGTTGCCCCGGCGGCAATAGAATGCGAGCATGCAATCTCTTTCACTCCGACGTTCCGACGCTCCGACCATGTTCAAACGCGTATCGACTGCTCTGCTGCTTTCTCTCACCTTGACCGTGGCCGCGGCCGCGCCCGCGCCGCACGACGACTGGCGCACGGCCTGGTCGACCGCACCCGATTCGGCCGGCCCCGCCCTGCCCGCGCAAACGCTACGCCAGGTCGTGCGCGCGTCGACGTCCGGCACGCGCGTGCGCATCCGCCTGTCGAACCTGTTCGGCAAGGCGCCGCTGACGGTCGGCGCGGCCCGCGTGGGCTTGTCCGCCGGCGGATCGCGCGTCGCGCCCGGCGCCGACCGCGCCCTGCGGTTCGGCGGCCGGCCCACGGTGACGATCGCGGCGGGCGCCAGCGCGCTGTCCGATCCCGTCGACCTCGCCGTCGGCGCGCGCCAACTGCTGGCCGTCAGCCTGTACCTGCCCGCCAGGGTCGAGGTGTCGACGATCCACGGCGCCGCGCTGCAGACCGCCTACCTGAACGCGCCCGGCGACGCGACCGGGGCCGCCGACTTCCCGTCCGCAGCGACGGACGACAGGCGCTACTTCCTCACCGACGTCGAGGTGTTCGGAACGGACGCGGGACGCACGCTGGCCATCGTCGGCGACTCGATCGCGGACGGCATCGGTTCCGGGACCGATCACGACGCCCGCTGGCCGGACGCGCTGGCCGCCCGCCTGCAGGAGGATCCGGCCCTTGCCTCGATCGGCATCGCGAACGGGGGTATCGCCGGCAACCGCCTGCTGAACGACGCCGCCGCTCCTTTCGTCGGCCCGAGCGCGCTGTCCCGCTTCGAGCGCGACGCGCTGGCCAAGCCCGGCGTGCGCTGGATCCTCGTGCACGAAGGCGTGAACGACATCACGGCCGCGCAGATACTGGCCGCGCCCGCGCAGCACGTGACGGCCGCGCAGATCGAAGCGGGCCTGCGCACGCTGGCCGAACGCGCCCACGCCCGGGGCGTGCGCATCTTCGCGGGCACCCTGACGCCGCTGGCCGGCACCAGGCGGTTCTATTCCGATGCGGTCGAACGCGAGCGCCAGGCCGTGAACGCGTGGATCCGCACGGCCGGCGTGTTCGACGCCGTCGTCGATTTCGACGCCGCCCTGCGCGACCCGGCCGCCCCCGCGCACCTGAACCCGGCATACGACAGCGGCGACCACCTGCACCCGAACGAACCGGGCCACCGCCTGATGGCGCAACAGGTCGATCTACGGCTGCTGAATCGTTAAAAAGCGAACGTGTGTCTCTTTCACAACGCAAATAGAACGGTCGTGCGAAATGGTGTATGCTTCGGCACCCCATACTTGGAGTGAGACCGATGAACCAGAAACACCTGACCCTGCTCGTCGCCCTGGCCCTGGGCACGTCGCTCGATGCGACGGCTTCCGGCTACCGCTTCGGCTCCCAGAGCGTATCCGCCCAGGGCACGGCGGAGGCCAACGGCGCCGAAGCTGCCGACGCATCCACCATCTTCGCCAACCCGGCCGGCCTGTCGCGCCTGGACGGCCGCCAGATCATGGGCGGCATCACGGCCGTCGTGCCCCATTCGACCTACCAGGACGCCGGCTCGACCCGCTTCACGCACACGCCCGCGGGCGGCCTGGCGTCGCAGGACGACTACGTGCCGGGCGTCGTCGCCGGCCCGTCGCTGTACTACAGCCAGAAGATCGACGGCCAGTGGACGGCCGGCGTCGGCGTGTTCGTCCCGTACGGCACCAAGCTGGATTACGACAACGACTGGTCGGGGCGCTACTCGCTCACCAACATCAAGCTGCAATCGGTGACGGTGAACCCGTCGGTGGCGTTCAAGCTCTCCGAGCAGCACAGCTTCGGCTTCGGCATCGACATGGAATACATGAAGGCGAGCCTGGGCCAGGCCGTGGACGTGCCGGGCTCCATCGCCGCCGCGCAGGCCACGGGCAGCGGCGCCGCGCTGGTGGGCCAGATCGCCGCGCTGGGCGGCAACCCGGCCGCCCTGGCGACCGCGCGCGACGCCCACGCGGGCGTGGACGGCAAGGACTGGGGCTATGGCTTCAACCTGGGTTACCTGTACTCGCCGACGCCGGACACGCGCTTCGGCATCGCCTACCGCTCGTCGATCAAGCATGAACTGAAGGGCGGCGCGGTGTGGGACTTCTCGACCGTCACGGGCGACGCCGTCGTCAACAAGGTGCTGCAGGGCGCCTCGCACCACGTCAACTCGGCGTCGCGCGTGGACATCAGCACGCCCGAGACGCTGTCGGTGAACGCGTTCCACCAGTTCGATCCGAAATGGGCCGGCATGGCCGACGTGACCTGGACGCGCAACTCGCGCCTGCAGGACATCAACATCCAGTTCGTGGGCGCCGGCGTGGGCGACCTCGTGATCCGCCAGCAGTGGAAGAACACGGTGCGCGTGGCGTTCGGCGCGAACTACCGGCTGGACGACACGACGGTCCTGCGCGCGGGCATCGCCCACGACGACGCGCCGGTCCGCAACGACACGCTGCGCCACGCCGCCCTGCCGGACGCCGACCGCCTGCAACTGTCGTTCGGCGCAAACTGGAAGCTGACCCCGGCCTCGTCGCTGGACCTGGCCTACAGCTGGCTGCATTTCAGCGATGCGAGCGGCAACTACACGAACGACTGCAACCCGGCGCAGACGGCCTGCACCGGCAACGGCGAGACCACGCGCGGGACGTGGAAGACGCGCATGCAGTTGATCGGTCTCGCGTACAACTACAAGTTCTGATCGCGTTTGCGTGATGCATGGTGGGCACGGAGTGCCCACCAAACTTTTTACAACTTCGAGGAATCGAACCCGACCCGTACCGCCCCCCAATGCCGCCCGCCGATCTCGAGCGGCATCGACAGGTCGTTGATCACCTCCCCCGTGTCGCGCAGATAGGTCTGGAACAGGAACGGCTTGCGGTTCGCCGCCAGCTTCGCCCCGACCGGATCGTCGAAGATGCGCTTGTTGCGGCAATAGACCAGGTCGTGCTCGCGGCGCCCCGTCGGCGTCTGCGAGAACTTGCTGTTGTGCGTGGGCGCATAGCCGCGCGCGTCGACCGCCAGCGCGTACGTGCAGCCCGGCAGGTCGGCCAGCACGCGGTCGTACAGCGCCTGCAGGTCGTGCTCCACCGCGCGGTCGTAGCCCGTCGTGAAGCGCGGCGGGTCGGAATCGGGAATCGGCCGGTACGCCTGGTCGAAGATGTCGACGCCGCGCGCCAGATGGCCCGCCAGGCTGCGGCCGACGGCGTCGCGCAGGTGCGTCGTCGCGTCCACGAGACCGTCGAACGGCGTGCCGCCCGTGCGGAACTCGGCCAGCACGCCCTGCATCTCCTCGGTGGTCGCGCGCACTTCGTCGACACGGCGCGACGCATCGGCCATCGACTTGCCCGTCTCCGACGCATTCGTCGCCATGTCGTCCACCTGGCGGCCGATGGCCTGGCTGACCGTGTCCAGCGACTGCATCGCCGCGGCCATCTCGTTGACGGTGCCCGTCATGCGCTCGAAGTCGGCGACAAAGGTCTTGAAGTGGCCGGCGGCCATGCCGATCTCGCGCGCCGAGACGTTCACGCCGTCCAGGATGTCGTGCGTGGCGCCGGTCGTCGATTCGACGAGCGTGCGCATCTCGCTGTTGACGCCCGCGATCTTGGACGTCTCCTCGTTGACCAGCTGCGACAGCCGCCGCACCTCGGCCGCCACGACGGCGAAGCCGCGCCCGGCCTCGCCCGCGCGCGCCGCCTCGATCGCGGCGTTGATGGCCAGCAGATTGGTCTGGTTGGCGATGCGCTGGATGATGCCGCCGAATTCGCTGATCGAACGGGCATGGTGATCCAGCTGCCCGACGGTGCGCGCAAAGCCGTCCACCTTGTCCTCGATCGCGCGCATGCGCGCTTCCAGGCGTACCAGTTCGTCCATCGACGCGCGCGCGACGCCCAGGTTACGGTCCGCCGTGCCGGCGATGTCGTCGGTGCCGGCCTTGACGCTGGCCGACAGCGCCGTCACGTCGCGCGCCGACGCCGCCAGCTCGCGCGCGGCCGCATACTGCTGGCGCGCCTTGTCGAGCGACTGATCGACCTCCTTGCGCAAGCGCGCCGCGTTGATCGCGGTGCGAATGCTGCCGTCGCGCGCATTCAGCACGAGGCTGCGCACGCGGGCCGTCATGCCGGACCTTCCGGTCGGCGCAAACGCGGATGCGTAAGGCACCAGCGTCCCTTTCAACCAATTCAACATTCATGTCTCCCTCGGGGGATCGGCTCTATTTGTTCGACGGCCGACTTAATTTATAGAAAGTATAGGTTCACCCTGGATACATGTATCATTCGGCAAAAATCAATATTCTGTCTAGCTAAATCGGGTAAATGCAGCCATCACGTCGTATTTACCACACGAAATATCTTAAAATGGCCCATCGCCACGGTCAGCTTCTCCCTGCCTTGACATTCTCGATCGGCCACCGCTTGTTTGCCTCGGTCCTGCTGGCGGTCCTCGCCGTGGCCGTCTGCGCCGTCGTCCTGCTGCGCCAGAACGTGCTGGCCGGCTTCGGCGACTACGCCGTCGGCATCGAGCTGGACCGCCTGGACGAACTGTCGACCGCGCTCGCGCGCCAGTACCGCACCCGCGGCGGCTGGGATTTCATCCCCCGGGACGACCGCCAGGACTGGATCGCGCGCGAGCTCGCGCGCCTGCAGCGCGTGCGCGAGGCCGGCGTGCCGGGCGTCGCCGCCCCGGCCGCGCCGCCCGCGCCACCGGCCCCGCCGGCGCCCCCGGCTCCGCCGCTGCCGCCGCTGCCCGGACCAACCGTACCGGACGTCCCGCCAGTGCCGACGCCCGTCCCCGATCCCGGCCCGCTGCCGCTGGCCCGCCGCATCACCCTGCTCGACGCGCACGGCGCCTGGCTCGCGGGCCGCCGTCCCGGTTCCGTCACCGCGCTGGCACGGCGCCCACTGGCCGTCGACGGCCGCACGGTCGGCTACCTCGCCGTCGCCCGCAGCGCCCGGCCCAGCGACGCGCTGGCCTACGCCTTCCTGCGCCAGCTCACCAGCAGCCTGTGGCAGATCGTGGGGCTCGCCGTGCTGCTGAGCGCCCTCGCCGCCGTGCTGCTGGCGCGCCACTTCCGCCGCCCGATCCGGCAACTGGCCGCGGGCAGCCGGGCACTGGCCGAAGGCGATTTCGACGTGCGCCTCGATGCGCGCCGCAGCGACGAACTGGGCGACCTGGCGCGCCACTTCAACGCGCTCGCGGGCCGGCTGGCCAGCGCGGAAGCCGCACGCCGCCAATGGGTCGCCGACACGTCGCACGAATTGCGCACGCCGCTGGCCGTGCTGCGCGCCCAGCTGGAAGCGCTGCAGGACGGCGTGCGCAGCGCCACGCCGGACACGCTGGACGCCATGCTGCGTCAGGTGCTCGCGCTGAACAAGCTGATCGACGAGCTGTATGCGCTGGCCCGCGCCGACGTCGGGGCGCTCGACTGCAAACCCGTGACGCTCGACCTGTGGGCGCTCGCTTGCGACCACGCGCGCGGCGTCGAAGCGCGCCTCGCGCAAGCCGGCCTCGCGCTGGAACTCGGGCCGGCGCCGGACGCGGCGGCCGTGTGCGCGGACCCCGACCGCATGCGCCAGGTGCTCGACAACCTGTTCGAGAACAGCCTGCGCTACACGGCCCCCGGCGGCCGCGTGCACCTGCATGCGCGCGCGGACGGCCGCCGCCTCCACCTGTTCCTGGACGACAGCGCGCCCGGCGTGCCGGACGCCGCGCTGGCGCGCCTGTCCGAACGTTTCTATCGCGTGGACGCCTCGCGCAGCCGCGCCCACGGCGGCGCCGGCCTGGGACTCGCGCTGTGCCGGCGCCTGCTGGAAGCCCAGGGCGGCACGCTCGCCTTCGCGCATGCGCCGACGAAAGGCCTGCGCGCCATCGTCACGTTGCCGCTCGCGGGAGACGGCGCATGAACGCGCGCATCGCCATCGTCGAGGACGAGCCGGAACTGGCCGCGCTCGTGGCCGACTACGCGCGCGCGGCCGGCTACACGGCCGACATATTCGGCGACGGCGCCGCCGCGCTGGATGCCGTGCGGCGCGACCCGCCGGCGCTGGTCGTGCTCGACCTGATGCTGCCCGGCCTCGACGGCCTGTCCCTGTGCCGCGCGCTGCGCGCGGACGCGAACCCCGTGCTGGCCGGCCTGCCCGTCGTGATGGTGACGGCGCGCGTGGAAGAGATCGACCGCCTGCTGGGCCTCGACGCGGGCGCCGACGACTATCTGTGCAAGCCCTTCAGCCCGCGCGAACTCATCGCGCGCATCAAGGCGATTTTGCGGCGCGCGGGAAGCCCGGCGCCCGTCATCGCCGTCGACACGGCCGCGCGCCGCATCGCCGTCCACGGCAAGGCGCTCGACCTGACGCCGACGGAATACGGCATCCTGGCCGCGCTGGCGCGCCGCCCGGGCCAGGTGTTCTCGCGCGCCCAGCTGCTCGACGTGGCGCGCGAGGGCAACGCGAACCTCGACGTGACGGACCGCGCCATCGACAGCCACGTCAAGAACCTGCGAAAAAAACTGGACGCGGCGCTGCCGGGCGTGGACGCCATCCGGTCGATCTACGGGCTCGGTTACCGGTTCGATCCCTGATCCGGGCATCTTCATGTTTTCTCCACAATCGGGCGGCAGGATGCACGCATGCCCCGCCGCTCGGCGCGGGCTTCGACAAGGAGAAGACCATGAAAGCAGCCACCTTCGCGATCCTGCTGGGCGCCGCCGCGCTGCCCGCGCTGGCGCAAACGACGGATGACCATGACCGCGACGCGCCCGTCCACGTGCGCATCCACTGCGAGACGGACACCGGCAAATGCAAGCCGCCGCCCGCGCCACCGGTTCCGCCCGCACCACCCGCACCACCGGCACCACCTCCGCCGCCCAGGCTGCCGTCCGTCCCGGCCGAGGCGCACGCGGCCTGCGCGTCCAAGCCTGCCGGCAGCGCCCTCACGTGGGACCTGAGCGAGGGCGGCGTCATGACAGGCGTCTGCGCCCGGCGCGACGGCAAGATGGTGTTCGTGCTGCGTAGCTATGAGCGTTGAGCGACACATAAATCTGCACCGGACGACACATAAGGCTGCGCTACGGGCTGAAAACGACACATAAGGAACCGCTGATTTATTCGCTCCCCGGAAGTTGAGTCTCTTACAGATCAATGACTTACGAGGTGCTCACTCGCGGAAAATCGATTAAATCAGCACTTCCATAACCTTGCGCTGCGCATATACGCTCGAGAATTGATTTTGGGTAACTTTGTGGGGAGATCGATCACCTGAGCCTTGTATTGCCAAAATGCTGCTAGAATTCGCTGAAGGCCGACCGTCCGGCCTGTAAGCCGACCTTGCGCATGCATGGCGAAGATCGCCTCAGATCAGCGGGTAATAAATTGTCAGTCCGTCCTCTAACTCAGGTACGGTTTGTCGGCTGCCTGCCTTTCGTTGGAGACGATCATGTCTGACTTATTGAAGTTCCCATCCGGCCGCTCGGTCGGTAACTGCCGCAAAGATGCTAAGCGCCTGGCGCGGCAAGACCGTATTCCGCTGTGCGAAGCTCAAGACCGCGTGGCAATCGCGAACGGTGGCGCGCATTCATGGGCACGCGCTCTGTCAACTCTCGATGGTCACTGCATCGCGCCTCGCCACTCCAGAGCGATCATGACCGCCAACGATATTCTCGCGGTGATGGAAAGGTGGCCCACGCTTAATCACTTTGGATTCGAAGTAAGCGCGCGCACCGAGAAGCCTTACCATATTGCTTTGGCGGAAAACCGCGAACGGCTCAAGGCTGCGGTCGATGAGTGCAACCGCGCGGCTCGCTTCTTGATGCATGCTGAGAAACGCAAAACGATCAATCCAAGAGCCGGTTCTAGCTACGGCTTGAAGCACCAAGTTGAGTATTTTTGCCGAACACTCCCCAGTGAGCACGACAGCGGCGACTACGTATCAAACGGTTCATTCATTTGCGCCGCACTGCATCTCGGATTTGAAGTTCGGGCGACCCGTCTTGGCGGTCCCAATGTGCACGTCAACATAAGTAGCCGCTCCCCTATCTTTGAGTGGCGAAAGTTACGAGAACAAGCGCGAGGAATTTACTATGATCCCAAGGCTCGCCTACGCCTCGCTGTACTTGAGGAGAAAATGGCACCGTAGTATGTAGTTTGGGGCGGCGGCGTGTGTCGCTGTCGCTTCGCAGTTGTTCGTGAAGAACACGATCCCGGTTGCCTCGAAATAGCGGAGGATTCATGAGTAAATTTTTTGTATCTTCTAATTTACAAAATTGGAAGTCAGGCGACTGCCCTGCGAATGCGTTTGTTTCGATTGGAGTTAACGAACACATTGCGCTTCCGAATGGGGAGTTGCTGATAAGTGCGCAACTTGCGACTGACGGGGAAGTTGACTACGCAGTTGATGGGCTTATAGCAGAGTTGGAAAAGATTCGACGCGCAGCAAAGACGCGGATTAAAGCTGACAACGCCCGAGTCAGAAACGATGTCACCAAGCGGATCGAAGAGCGAGGCGAGTGATCCGTGTGCTGACCTTTTGTCGCTGCCATCAGTATGCAGTATGCGAGACGACGAGAGACGTGACACCCTTCTCTCGGACCTTCAACTCGATTTGAATCGGGCTTCGGTTGGCTTACTGAAAGCCAGTTGCGGGAAATCTTTGCCGATGACGACTGAGCGTACGACTATGCTTGATTTGCTCTATTTCGCCAGCCAGTGGAAGAAGCGGTGAAGTCGTCGAAGAACGCCCATGCCATCGTGGTCGGATTTGGTTCTCGCTATCATCGCGTGGGTTGTCATCCGTGAATCAGCCAGATCGAAGCTCGGCTATTCCGGTGCACGAGTGCCAGTTACCTGATGGCTCACCTTGCATGCAGCTTTATGCATCGTCGGGCGCAGCTTTATGTGTCGCCAATGCAGATTTACGTGTCGTCCGACGATGATCTGAACGGCTGAGCGGCCGCAGGCAAGGCGGCCGCGCCTCGACTTTCGCGGCGCGATTGGGTATGCTCGCCCGCATGTCCTCCCCCGTCCCGCCCAAGCCCACGCCGTCCGAGCTGGAACTCCTGCGCATCCTGTGGCAGATCGGCCCCGCGACGGCGAAACAGGTGCATGAAGCCGTCGCGGCCGAGCGTCCCGACATGACCGCCGCCACGGTGCTGCGCCTGCTGCAGCTCATGCACGGCAAGGGCCTGCTGCTGCGCGACGAAAGCCAGCGCGCCCACGTCTACGCGCCCGCCCAGCCGCAGGACACGCTGCAGACGAGCCTCGTCTCCGACCTGATCCACAAGGTCTTTTCCGGCTCCGGCAAGGCCCTCGTGCTGGCCGCCCTGCGCGGCCACCTGAGCGCCAAGGAACGCGAGGAAATCCAGGCCATCCTCAACGACAAGAAAGAATCGTGACCGTACCCGAATCCGACCCGCGCCCGCTGCCGCCCATCGAACCCGCGCTGGAGGATTGCTGCGGCTCGGGCTGCCCAAACTGCATCATCGACGTCTACCAGATGCTGCTCGCCAATTACAAGGAGGCGCTGGCGGCGTGGGAGACGCGACATCCGGCGGAGACGGAGAGCCCGACCCGGGATTGATCGCCTGCCGGCCGCGCCGGACCTTTCGTTGACTGTAGCCAAACCGCTGGCGCCCCGGCTCTGCAACGATGTCTCGTTACTCGACAATGGAGACATCATGGCAATCGACGTATATCTGCAGATCGACGGCATCAAGGGCGAATCCCAGGATTCCGCTCACCAGGGTTGGATCGAATTGACTTCGGCCCAATGGGGCGTGCTTCAACCCAGGAGTGCAACCGCCTCCACCGCTGGCGGTCACACGGCCGAACGTTGCGAGCACCGTGCCCTGGCGGTGTCCAAGTTGGCCGACCTGGCATCGCCTCTGCTGATGCAGCACTGCTCGATGGGCAAAACCATTCCAAAAGCGAAGCTGGAGTTCATGCGCGCCGATGCCGACGGCAAGCCCGTGAAGTATTACCAGGTCGAGTTGGAGAACGTCATGATCGCGAATATGGAGCAGATGATCAGCCAGGGCAGCATCCTGCACGACAATATCGGCCTGCGATTCTCGAAGGTGAAGTGGTCGTACACCCAGCAGAAGATCAGCGGTGGCGCGGGCGGCAATACATCGGGCGGCTGGGATCTCGCGGCCAACAAGGTCGCTTGAAGGAGCGGCCGATGTCAAATACATCCGATTTTGCGCTCGAGGACAATGACAAATGTCCCGATCCGCTGCGCCCACGCCCGCCGCAAGATTCGCGCGGCTACTTCATGCTCCCGCAGGCGCCGATGGAATCCGGTTACTACACCTATGGCATGCTGTATCACAAGCCGGACAAGGGTGCTTATCAATACGCGCATCCGATCATGATGACGGCCATCCTGCGCGTCGGGCTGGAGTGGCAGGCCATTGACAGTCGACGGTTTGGCGTGGGTAACATCAGCTTGCCGGGCGGCCGGCAAAATGACGATCACAAAGGGCACATGAACGGTCTGCAAGTCGACATTCGACCGTTACGCAAGGATGGGCTCGAGGTGCCTGTAACTTGGATGGACGGACAATATGATCAGGCCGGGACCGCAAAACTGATCGAACTTTTCCGCACTTTCGCCCCGGTCACGCGGGTGTTTTTCAACGACCTTGGCATACCTTTTGTGCTGCCATTGAAGGGTCATGATAATCATTTTCACGTCGAGTTGAAAGGTTAAGCATGCATAAACCCGCTCTATTGCTGATATGCGGTCTGGCTGCGGTCTGCCGACTTTCTATCGCCGGAGAGGGCGATGACCAGCCGGGCCAATGGGATGCAGTGCATGCCAAATACATCATCCATTCCGGTTCGGCCACCTATGCGGAGCCGCCGACGAAAAGCGATCGGGCACTGACTGTGCTCATCGATGGCAACGCCGCCAAGGAGGTGTTCGACCTGATCGGTCCCGACGCCCATCCCCAATGCAGCCCCGACAATCGCGATCGGGAGCGCCGCAGAAAAGGAGTCGAGTGCACTTATACGGCGCAGCTCAACGATCCAAAAGACTCCCATTACCGGTGCTGGATCGGTATCAACTTACGCACGGGCGACGGAGACGTGCGGGTCGCATGCTAGCTTGATGGGAACTGCCATCGTCGCCGCTCCGCCGAGCGGTGGCTGACGTCGGTAACGTCAGCTTACCGGGTGGAAGGAAGCCGACCGACCATAATTCACACAGAGATGGTCTACAGGTGGACATTCGTCCACTGCGAAAAGATGGGCGCGAAGAACCGGTGCGATGGTTCGAAGCCGAGTACGATCTGGAAGCCACGAAAAAGCTGCTGGAATTGTTCCGCACTTTTACGCCGGTCATTAAAGTCTTATTCAATGACGCGCGTGTTCCGTTCGTCAGGCCGTTTCCCGACCACGACAACCACATGCATATCGAACTGCGAGGTTGAGGTGAAAATCACGACTTGGCTAATATCTGGCGCCGCGCTCACCGCAACATTCTCTCTGGCGCTGGCCGTGGATCTTTCCGGAGACCCTTATGGTTTATGGAAACCGTTACGTGGAGCGGTCTACAAATTCCATTCGGGGCTCGTGGCCGATGCGAGTCCGCCGACGAGCAACGAACGACGCTTGACCGTGTTACTGGACGGAAAAACCGCGAAGGAGATTTTTGATTCGATAGGTCCGGATTACCCGGAAACGTGTTCCGATGCCAAAGGCGACCGGCATCGTCGCAAGAAAGGCATCGTGTGCTTTTACACCGCCGAGGACGAGAAGGACAAGGATGGACCGTACCGGTGCTGGATCGGCATGGATCTCAGAACTGGCGATACGGTCGGCACGATAAGTTGCTAAGTAGTCGCCCAATTTTTGCTGTCAAAGTTGAATTGATCACGCAGCAGGGGTTGGGCGATGAAGCACTTGGAGCTGTCCGAGGACGAGCGGCGCACGCTGCGTGAGATGGGCGTGTTCCACCCGCATGCTCGCACGCGGATGCGGGCGCAGGGAATTTTGCGGTTGAGTCAGGGATTGACGCTGCAGAAAACGGCAGACGAATTCGGAGTGCACCTGAACAGCGTCGAGCAGTGGCGGCAACGCTGGAACAAGCTTGGTCTGGCCGGATTGTACGAGGGACGTCATACCGGTCGGCCCAGGAAATGGACACCCCAACAGCAGCAGGCTCTTGGCGCGTTGGCCCATTCCGAGGGCGGAAGCGTG
>NZ_JADKYX010000027.1 GCF_016093545.1 Massilia rhizosphaerae
GGAAGATGCCGCAGCGTACGTGGAAGCAGGCCGCCAACCAATTCGCCATCATGTTCGGCGAACGCTTCACAAACGCAATTACCTAACTACGAATTCTGGCCCCGCACACAGAATTTCTGACAGGTCCGAAGCCCACTCTCTGCGCTAAGCCCCGAGCCGGAAAAAACGACGATCTTGTTTTGCTGAACTTCGGGTTTCATTCATATTCCGCTGGGCAGGATAGAACTGTTTCAAAAGGCGTAGAGGGCGCGACCGTCCGCTCTTGGCCTCAGTGTACGACCCGTATTGCTCTTCTGGCACGTTGGAGTTTTGATAGGCGCACTCAGCGATTTGGCGAGCATGCAAAACCGGTCACGAAAGCGGTTGCAAATAACGAAGGTTGATTCATTGACGAGCAAGGCGGCCGGCCGACACCCGGCCATGAGTTCGTATCACCACATCCTGCTCGGCACCAAACGTTTTCCTTAAACCGCGCTCTCAAGCCGGCCGCACCCGAGGACCACTGGCTGGTGGCCTGCATCGGCAAAAAACCGTTCCAGTCCGGCGTCGCCCTGGCCACGATGTACGGCGTATGTGTGATCTTTGCCTACCACGTTCGCATCGAATACTTTCCGAGCGCTGCAGCGGCGGATCATCGGATGCTTCCTCGTGGCGTTCGGCCGCGAAGAACGAGGCGTCGCCGTTTTATGTCCTGGCGTCTTTTGCCGGTCGCTGCGGCGATATGCATTCTCGGTCCGGACACCCGGACGGGCCCGCGCGGCCGCTCAGCGGATCACCGCCAGCGCCGCGAATTCCTCGACCGCGAAGTCGACGAACGCGCGCAGCCGCGGCGCCATGTGGCGGCTGCTGCGCAGCACCAGGTGCACGGGCACCGGCTCCGGCTCGTAGTCGACCAGCAGGCGGCGCAGCAGCCCGGCCCGCAGGTCCGGCTCGACCTGGTACGACAGCGCGCGGGCGATGCCGAAGCCGTCGCGCGCGGCCGCCAGCATGGCCTCGACGTCGTTCACGCGCAGGCGCGGGCTGTAGCGCACGACGTGTTCGCGGCCCGCGCCGGCGAAGCGCCACTCGGCCACGCTGCGCACGGCCGTCGACATGATCAATTCATGGTCCGCCAGGTCGGCGGGCGCGCGCGGCGTGCCGCGCCGGTCGAGGTAGGCGGGGCTCGCGACCGTCACGCGGCCGACCTCGCCCAGCCGGCGCGCCACGAGGCTCATGTTCGACAGCGCGCCGATGCGCAGGGCGGCGTCGATGTCTTCCTCGATCAGGTCGACGTTGCGGTCGGACAGCAGCAGGTCGACCTGGATGTCCGGATGGCGCAGCAGGAAGCGCGTGACGATGGGCGCCACGTGGCGGCGGCCGAACGCGGTCGGCGCCGTGATCCGCAGCAGGCCGCGCGGCGCGCCGGCGCCCGGCGGCTGCAACGCCGCGTCGTAGTCGGCCAGCAGGCGGCGCGCCTGTTCCGCCAGGCGCAGGCCTGTCTCCGACGGCGTCAGGCGGCGCGTGCTGCGTTCGAACAGCCGGGCGCCGGCGCGCGTCTCGAGCTGGGCCAGGATGCGCGTGACCGCCGCCGGCGAGCGCCCCAGCTTGCGCGCGGCGGCCGCCATGCTGCCCGCGTCGAGGATGGCGATGAACACGTGCAGCTCGTCGAGTCGGTCCATGATTATTGCAAGTGTCGAAATGCTGAATTGCCATTATGCCGGATTCCGGTGTGAATTAAGCGGCAGTACGATGCATGCATCCTCAACGACCCGCGAGACGATCATGACCCACGCCCGCATCCTCCACGGCACCCGCCTGTCCGGCCACACGCACCGCGTGCAGCTGTTCCTGCACCTGCTCGACCTGCCGTACGCCTTCGCCGACAGCCCGGCCGACGTGCGCCGCTCGGCCGCGTTCCGCTCGCTCAATCCGCTGGGCCAGATTCCCGTGCTGCAGGACGGCGACGCCGTACTGGCCGACAGCAACGCCATCCTCGTCTATCTCGCGAAGCGCAACGCGGCCGGCACGGCGTGGCTGCCGGAAGACCCGGTCGGCGCGGCCCGCGTGCAGCGCTGGCTGTCGCAGGCGGCGGGCGAGATCATGTTCGGCCCGGCCGCCGCGCGCGTCTCGGCACGCTTCTACGACACGGGCGTGCCGCCGGCGCTGTCGCAGGCGCTGGCCGCCCGCGTGCTGGGCCTGATGGACGGCGAGCTCGCGGCGCGCGACTGGCTCGCGGCCGACCATCCGACCATCGCGGACGTCGCATGCTACAGCTACGTCGCGCATGCGCCGGAAGGCGGCATCGCGCTCGATCCTTACCCGCACGTGCGGGCCTGGATCGCCCGCGTGCAGGCGCTGCCGGGTTTCGTCGCGATGCCGCGCGAGTGAGGCGATCATGGATGGCGACCGCATTCCCACGCCGTTCCACGCCGGCGAGCTGCAGGCGCAGGCCATGGCGGGCATCGAACCGTTCAGCCCACCGATCCGCAACCGCATGCCGGACCAGCACCGCACCTTCTTCCCGCTGCTGCCGTTCGTCTGCGTGGCCGTGGCGGACGGAGGCGGGTGGCCCCTCGCGACGTTCGTGCAGGGACCGCCGGGCTTCGCCCATTCGCCCGATCCGGCGCGGCTCGAGGTCGCCGCGCTGCCGGCCGCCGACGACCCGGCGCGGGAACGGCTCGCGGCCGGCGCCGCGGTGGGCCTGCTCGGCATCGATTTGGGCACGCGCCGGCGCAACCGCCTGAATGGCGTGCTGGCGCGGGTGGACGGCGCCGGGTTCGCCGTCGACGTCGCGCAATCGTTCGGCAACTGTCCGCGCTACATCCACGTGCGCGCGCTCGTGCCGGCGGACCGCGCGCCGGGACCGGCGACGGCGTTCGGCGCCGACGTGCCGGCGCGGGCGCGCGCGATGCTGGCCGCGGCCACGACCTTGTTCGTCGCCAGCGCCAGCGGCGCGGACGCGCAAGGCGCCGCGGCGGGCCTGGACATCTCGCACCGGGGCGGCCCGGCCGGCTTCGCGCGGCTGGAAGGCAACGTGTTGTCCGTGCCGGATTACGCGGGTAACCGCTACTTCAACACGCTGGGCAACTTCGTCGCGAATCCGCATGCGGCCATCGTGCTGGCCGACGTGGCGACGGGCGACGTGCTGCAGCTGCAGGGCGTCGTCGACGTGGACTGGACGGCGGCCCAGCCGGAGCGCGTGCCGCCCGTGGAGCGCATGTGGCGCTTCCGGATCGTGCGCGGCTGGCTGCGGCCGGGGGCGTTCGGGCTGGCCGAGCGGGCACCCGACGCGTAATCGGGCCGGTCACGCGGCGCGGCGCTTGACGGCCAGCTCGCCGGCCGCCGTCTCCTGCGCGAGGCGCCGTTCCAGCAGCGCGAGGACGGCCGCTTCCTCGGGCTGCAAGTCCTCGAGGTCTTCGACGAGGCTTTCCTCGGCGCGGGCGCGCAGGCCTTCCAGCATCGTGCCGTCGAGGTAGGCGTCCAGCACGGCCGGGTGCACGTAGCACTTGCGGCAGACGGACGGCGTGTTGCCCAGCCGCTGCGCCACGGATTCGATGGCGCGCACGACGTTCTTCTTGGCCTGGGCGTCGGAATCGACGGCCTCGAACTCCTGCAGCGCCAGCGCCGCCAGCACCGTGCCCGACCACGTGCGGAAATCCTTGGCCGTGTAATCCTCGCCCGTGATCGCGCGCAGGTAGTCGTTCACGTCTGAGGAACCCACGGTGTGCCGTTCGCCGTCCTCGTCGAGATACTGGAACAGGTCCTGGCCGGGCAGGTCGCGCGTGCGCCGGATGATGCGCGCCAGGCGCCGGTCGTGCACCTTGACGTCGTGATAGATGCCGCTCTTGCCGCGGAAGCGGAACTCGACGTCGCTGCCGTCGATGCGGACGTGGCGGTTGCGCAGCGTCGTCAGCCCGTACGACTTGTTCTCGCGCGCGTATTCGTCGTTCCCGATGCGCATCATCGTCGCTTCCAGCAGGTAGACGATCGTCGCGAGGACTTTTTCGCGCGGCAGGCCGGGGAGGGCGAGCGCGCGGTCGACTTCCTTGCGGATCTTCGGCAGCGCCTTGCCGAAGTTGATCATGCGTTCGTACTTGACCTCGTCGCGCACCTCGCGCCATTTCGGGTGGTAGCGGTATTGCTTGCGCCCGCGCGCGTCGCGGCCCGTCGCCTGCAGGTGGCCGTTGGCCTGGGGGCAGATCCAGACGTCCGTCCACGCGGGCGGGATCGCCAGCGACTTGATGCGCGCGAGCGTGGCCTCGTCCTCGACCGGCTCGCCCTTGGCGCCGCGGTAGCGGAACGCCCCGTCTGCGGCGGGCTCGCGCCGGATGCCGGGGCGGTCGTCGTGGACGTAGCGCAGGCCGGCGGCCTTCGCGGCGGCGGGCGGATCGGTGTTCGGCGGCGGGGCGGCCGGGGGTGCGTCTTCGCTCTTCATCGGGCTCGTCGTTCGCAACGGGGTAGATGGGTCGGAGCCAGTCTACCCCGCCGCAGTCCGCGCACCGTTCGGGAACTAACGCAGGGCGCGGCTGCCCGCCGGGCCGTCAATGCACGGGCACGTAGCGGACGGCGCCGCTGGCGAGGACGTCGTACACGGACGTGTCGACCGTGTGCGTGCCGGGCACGCGGGGCGCGCCCTGGATCTTTTTGAGGTCGATGACGGCGAGCCAGCTGGGCGTGCCGGTGGCCCAGTCCGCGATCACGGCGTAGGCGCGGCCGTCGTTGGGGCTCGTGTACGCAGTGATCGTGTGCGGATCGTAACCGGCCGCGAAGTAGGCGCCGTCCGGCGTGTTCGGCAGATTGTTCACGACCGCATAGTCGACGAGGGCCGGCAACGTGCCGCCCGTGCCCGGCGTGGCCGGCAGCTGGAACACGGCGAAGCTCTGGCCGCCGAATTCGCCCGTCAGGATCCCCATGTGCTGGCCGCCCGGCGCCACCGAGATGCCGGAGATGCCGGCCGAGAACGAGCCGTCGAGCGCCACGACGCTGGACGGCGCCGTCCACGTGCCGATCGCGCTGCCGGAGCCGGGCGTGAAGCTGGCCTGGTTCAGGTCGGCCATCGACACGTTGGACGTGAACTCGTTCGACGCCAGCGCGATGCCGGTCGTGCAGTCGGCCGCGCTGGAATCGTATTCGCCGCCGCCGCCGATCGCGGTGTTTTCGTATTCGGCCAGCAGGCCGCCCGTGCCGGACAGGCGCACGAGGCCGTAGTTGTTGTCTTCGCCCGGGGTCAGCAGGAGGTTGCGGCCCGCGTCGACCGAGATGTTTTCGGACACGATGTGGTTCAGCCGCAGCGGCGTGCCGAACGCGTTGGTACCCAGGTTCAGCGCCTGGATGCCGGAGCCGGACGGGCTGTCGGACAGGCCCACCGTGACGTAGGCGGTGTTCGTCAGGCCGTTCACGGCCACGCCGCAGTTGCGGCAGGTGCCGCCGGAGAAGCTCGCGCCCATCGTGGCGCCGCTCGCCAGCGTATTGGTCAGCGTGTGGCCGTTGATCAGGTACACGTCGTTGGTGTTGGCGGTGCACACGGCCTGGCCCGTGCTCGGGTTGGCGGAGCAGGAATTGACGACGCCGGCAGTCGGGATCGACGTGGGCGCGCCCGCGCCTTCGATCGGCACGACCTGGACCCCGGTGGCGCCGCCGCCCCACCAGCCGTTCGGCACGTAGGCGGTGACCGTCGGGCCGAGCGCGACGGCGAGGGAGCTGGTCGGCAGGCAGGAGTTGAGCGTCGTGTTCGTCGTCGTCGCGTTCATCACGGCGCACGTGGTGCTGGCGAACGCGCCCGCGCCGCTGCCGCCGGACAGCGACACATAATACGTGCCCTGCGCGAGCGCGGCCGGGATCTGGAAGCGGACCTGGGACGTGCTGCCGATCACGGGGATGATGGCGGACGCCGGCGTGACGACCTGGCCGGCCACCGGGCCGCCGACGGCGCAGGTGGGTGCGATCGTCACCATCACGCCGGCGGGCGCCACGGCGGGCAGGCCCATCGCCGTGACCTTCAGGTACGACACGCCGACGACGCCGCTGCTGGGAATTGACGCGGCGGCCAGCTTGACGGCAGTGGTGGCCGACGCGCCGCCCGCCGCGGCGAGCAGGGCCGCGGCGACGGCCCAGCGCCCGCGCCGGCGCAGGCCGAAGGCGGCGGCGCCGATCAGCACGAGCCAGGCGGACGACGGCTCCGGCACGGACACGCTGCGCGGTTCGTGCACGTACAGGATGCCGAGCGAGCCGTCGTCCAGCGCCGGGCCGTGGATGTCGCCGAGCGTCACGGGCGTGAACGCGGCGTCGATGTCCATCATGGTGCCGGTCCCGGGATCGATGGACGTCGGGTTCACGAGGCCCGACAGCGTCGCCGCGACGGGCAAGGTGGTGCCGCCGATCGCGACGGTCGGGCCGTCCAGCGACATGCCGTCGATGCTGAGCGTAAAGTCGGACAGGCCGAATGCGTGCGAACTGCCGTCCGAGAACGTGACGAGCAGGTTCAGCGACGTGAAGGCGAGCGGCGTGGCGACCGGGAAGTCCGGCGCGAGGGCGTTCGGACCGGTGAGGTTGGCGATGTCGAACTGGGCCGTGGTGCCCGACGTGACGTCGAACGACATATAGCCGATCGCGACGGGGCTGGCCGCGGCCAATTGCGAGAACAAGAGCACGACGAGCGTGCCCAGCCATCTGATGCCGAGACTGAGTTTCCCCAACATGGTGATCTCCCTGATTATTGGTATGAGTGAAATCAACGACTTGGTACGTTCCTGCGAGCGACTATTGAGCAAGAATCACACCATGTTGGATAACCGCGTGTAATCAAGACCTTGCAAATTGGTTGCGACCGCATTGTAAAATTGGCCGACAGCGCGTCATGCGGGCCGGGTCGGGCCGGCGCCGCCTAGTCCTGCCGGTAAGTCGCTTCCAGCAGGTCGATCTGGCGCAGCAGCTTGCGCGCCGTCTCGTCCGGGACGTCCATGCGGCGGGCCAGGCGCAGCACGGCGTCGCGCTCGGCGTTCAGCGCCAGCAGCCGGACCGCGCGCTCCGCGCGTTGCAGCGCCTGGGCGTCGCCGTGGCCGTTGACGGCGTCCGTCGCGTCGAGGCGGTGGCGGTACAGCCGCAGCACGTGGCCCACGGCCTGTTCGCGCAGGCCGGGGTCGGCGGCGTCGGCCGGCGCGCCGTCGCCATCCCGCAATTTCTCGAGCGCGGCGATGGCGGCCAGCGTGGCCGCGTGGCGGGCATCGTCCTCGTCGCATTGCGCTTGCGGTTCGTCCGGCATCGTGAGGCCGCGCAGCAGGGCGGGCAGGGCGGCGCTGGCCAGCAGCAGCGAAAACACGATCACGCTGCTGGCGAGGAAGATCGCCAGATTGCGCGCGGGAAACGGCGAGCCGTCCGGCAGGGCCAGCGGCAAGGTCATCACGCCGGCCATCGTCAACGCGCCGCGCACGCCCGACACGGACGTGGTCAGCATTACGCGCAGGCGCGGCTCGAAGGCCCGGCGGCCGAGACGCTTGCGGTTCAGGATCGTCAGTCGCAGCGAAATCCACACCCACACGAAGCGCAGCAGCACGAGGCCCAGGCTGAGCGCCAGTGCGCGGCCGGCGAGCCACCACGGGTCGTACGGCTGGCCGCCGTGCGGACGCAGGGCGCCGCGCGCGATGTCCGGCAACTGCTCGCCCAGCAGCACGAACATGGTGCCGTTCAGGGTGAATTGCAGGGCGTCCCAGATGACGTTGCGGCGGATGCGCGTGCCCGGCGTCGCGGCGCCGGACAGTTCCAGGTAGCTCATCGTGACGCCCGCCGCGACGGCCGCCAGGATGCCGGACGCGTTCAGCCGCTCGGCCACGAGGTAGGCGCCGAACGGCGTCAGGAGGTTGATCAGCACGGGGACGCCGTCCTCCTCGCCGAAGCGGCGCTGCAGCAGGCCGTGCGTGCGCGTGATGGCGAAGGTGATGGCCACGCCGGCGGCGATGCCCGCCAGCGCGATCCACAGGAACGACAGCCCCGCCCGCGCCAGCGAGAAGTGGCCCGTCACGGCCGCCGCGACGGCGAAGCGGAAGCATACGAGGCCGCTCGCATCGTTGAGCAGGCTCTCGCCCTCGATGATGTGCTGCAGGCGCGGGGGCATCGGCACGCGCGCCGTGATCGACGACACGGCGACGGGATCCGTCGGCGCCACGATGGCGGCCAGCGCGAACGCGACGGCGAGCGGCATCGCCGGGATCATCCAGTGCAGCAGATAGCCGGCGCCGACGACGGTGAACACGACGAGGCCCAGGGCCAGCTCGAGGATCGTCGCCTTGTCGCGGAACAGCCCGATCTTGGGAATGCGCCAGCCGTCCACGAACAGCAGCGGGGGCAGGAACAGCAGGAAGAAGATTTCGGGATCGAGCGCGACGCCGTGCCGGAAGCCGCCCGCGATCACGGCGCCCAGCGCGATCTGGATCAGCGGCAGCGGCAGCGCGACGGGCAGCACGCGCGCCACGTAGCCGCTGGCGATCACGGCAACGAGCATCGCCAGGACGACTTCGACGGTCTCCATGCATCATCTCCTTGGCATCGATGATAAGGTTGGGCCCAACAGCAAGACCCACCAGCACGATGCGAAGACGCGTCAGCGCCTGATGTTGGCTTCCGCCGCGGCAGCCAGGATGTCCGCCAGCTGCGTCGTGTTGACCGGCTTGACGAGGTAATGATCGAACCCGGCGGCCGTCGACGCGTCGCGGTCCTGCTGGCGGCCGTAGCCCGTCATTGCGATGAGGGTCGCGCCGTTGGCCTGCGGCAGCATGCGCAAGCGACGCGCCAGTTCGTTGCCGTCGAAGTCGGGCAGGCCGATGTCGAGCAGGCAGACTTCCGGCACGAACGTCTTCGCCAGCTCCAATGCGTCGGTGGCGGAGTACGCGACTTCCACGCGGTGGCCGCCGGAACGGAGGAACAGCTGCAGCGTGTGCACGGCGTCGACGTTGTCGTCCACGAGCAGGATGCGCAGCGGTACGCCGCCGTCGCCCTGTTCGTCGCCGACGACGGGCGCCGGCGCCAGCACGACGTCCTGCGTGTAGCGGGGCAGCCGCACGGTGAACGTGGACCCCTTGCCGAGGCCGGGGCTGTAGGCCTTCACCTCGCCGCCGTGCAGTTCCACGAGGCTCTTCACGAGCGCGAGGCCGAGACCGAGGCCGCCCTGCGAGCGATCCGGCGTGCGCTCGGCCTGGGTGAACAGGTCGAACACGCGCTCGACGAGGCCGGGCTCCATGCCGATGCCGTCGTCGGCCACCGTCAGCACGTAGTCGTTGCCGTCGGCGTCCAGGCGCAGGTGGAGGGTGCCGCCTTCCGGCGTGTACTTGGTGGCGTTGTTGAGCAGGTTCGCGCACACCTGCACGAGGCGCTTGTGGTCGCCCTTCACGTACGCGGGCTGGGGTGGCAGCTCGATCACGACGCGGTGCCGGCGCGCCGCGATCAGCGGGCGGATCTGCTCGGCCGCGTCGTCGACGACGCGCTTGAAGTCCAGCACCTGGGTCGACAGCGACACGAGGCCGCGCGTGACGCGCGACACGTCCAGCAGGTCGTCGACGAGGCTCGTCATGTGGTCGACCTGGCGCACGATGATGGAACAGGTCTGGGTGATCTGGGCGTTATCGGAGTGCAGCAGCTTGAGCAGGTGGGCGCCCGTGCTGATCGGCGCCAGCGGGTTGCGCAGCTCGTGCGCGAGCATCGCGAGGAATTCGTCCTTCCTCTGGTCGGCGGCGCGCAGCTCGCGCTCGGCCAGCGAGCGCGCCATTTCCTTTTTCTGCAACGCGGCCGCCATGCGGTCCAGCGCCTGCGCCAGGTTGCCGATCTCCTCGTGGCCGTAGCCGATGCCGGAGCGCGCCTCGAGGTCGCCGGCGGCGATGCGCTCGGCGGTGCCCATCAGCTTGCGCACGCGCTGCACGATCAGCACGTCGCCGACGAGCCAGGCGGCCAGCAGCGCGAGCAGCGTCGTCGCGCCCAGGCCGAGCAGGGACATCATCTGGTCGTGGCGCGCGGCCGACAGGATCGTCTCGGTGGGGATGCCGATGGTGACCGTGTATTCGGTCAGCGACGGGGCGCCCACGCGGGCGAAGGTGTGCAGGCGCTCGATGCCGTCCTCGCCGCGGATCGTCACGGCGCGCTGGCCGGCCGTGTTCATTGCTTCCAGCGTGGCGGGCGACAGCTTGGTGCCGAAATAGCGCTCCGGATCGGGGCGGCGCGAGATGATCTTGCCGCCCGCGTCCGCCGTCGCCAGGATGGAGCCGGGCGGCAGGTTGATGTCGTTGACGAAGGTGTCCAGGCCTTCCAGGTCCATCGCCGCGAACACGACGGCCAGCACTTTGCCGCTGCGGTCGATGACGGGGTAGGTGAGGTTGATCGTGTGCTTCTTGATGACGCGGCCGAACACGTAGTCGCCGGCGATGAAGCGGCGTTCCGAGATGGCGCGGCGGAAGTGGGTGCGGTCGCCCAGGTTGACGGGATGCAGCAGCGGCACGGCGCTGCACGTCACGTCGCCGTTGAGCTGGATGAGGCCGAAGTTGACGAAGCCCTCGTTGCGATCGAGGACGTCGGACAGCAGCGACGTGCACTTGGCGGTGTCGCCCATCAGGTCGGGAACGCTGGCCAGGTCGACCAGGATCTGGCGCGCGCCCTCGATCGACTGGGCTTCGTTGGCGGCCGCCATGCCCGTCAGGCGGCGCAGGTTTTCTTCCGATGCCTTGATGGCATGTTCACGTTCGCGGACCCCGGACAGGATCGTCATCACCGCCAGCGGCGTGATCGCCAGCGCCACCAGCAACATGAGCCGGCTGCGCAGGCTGTTCAGCCGGAAGCGGCTCAAGCCAGATGTCATCTTATCTATCTTTTACCTGCCGCCACGCGGGCGGCAAACGCATCACCAAATTCGATTATCCTGCGGATTCCTTCGCGCAAGGTCGGCACATCGTCCGAAATATAGCCGAGTCGGACATGGCCCGGCTCGCCCAGCGCCTCGCCGGGCATGACGGCCACATTCTTTTCCTCGAGCAGCGCTTCGGCGAAACCGACCGTGTCCAGCGTCAGGCTGCGCACGTCTCCCCACAGGTACGGACCGGACGCCGGCGCGCGCATGACGATCCAGGGGACCTCGGCAAACAGCCGCACCACGAGGTCGCGCCGTTCACGGTAGTCCGCCATCATCGCGCGCGGCGCGCCGGTCGCGAATGCGACGACGGCGGCCACTTGCGACAAATGCGGCGCGGCGGCCGTGATCGGACCTTGCAGCGTCTGCATCGCGTCGACCACTTCGGCGGGCGCCAGCGCGAAGCCGACCCGCCAGCCCATCATGGCATAGCTCTGCGATGCCGAAAACAGCGTGACCACGCCCGTATTCCGCCAGTCGCACAATGCCGCCAGGCTGGTGTGCCCGCCGTCGAAGATCAGGTGTTCGTAGCTCTCGTCCACGATCACCCTGGCCCCGATGCGCTCCACCCATGCACGAAGGTGTTCCAGTTCCCGGCGAGTGTACACCTTGCCGGTGGGATTGTGCGGGTTATTGATGATGACGATGTCGGGTTGGCCGAGGCCGTCCAGCAGCGCGGGCGTGATTTCCTCGGGCAGATCGACGAGGATGGGGCGCAGGCCGAGCAGTTGTGACGTAGCAACATACGCCGGCCAATGCGGTTTGAAGACGAGGACGGTGTCGCCCGGGTCGCTGATCGTGTACAGGGCTTCGTACAGGCCCTGCTTGGCGCCGTTGGTGACGATGATCTCGTCGGGCCCGGCCTCGATGCCGTTTTCCGTCCGCAGCTTGGCCGCCAGCCGCGTGCGCACGTCGAGCGCGCCGGTCACGCCCGTGTAGGGCATGATGCGCTCGCGCTCGATGGCCTGCGCCACCGCGTCCAGCACGGGGCGAGGCGCCGGGAAGTGCGAGATTGCGATCGAGAAGTCGATGACGGGCTGGCCCTCGTTGCGCATGGCTTCCACGCGCCCGTGCATGGCGGTGGTGGCGAGGGGACGGGAGGAAGCGATCCGGGCTGAAATTTTCATTTGTTGTTCTCTTGGGAAGGTTGTTATTGAAAAGTCATGCTGCGCGGTGCTACGGCTGGGTGTTTCCTGATTGTACTAAAACGGTGAAACGATGCCGCACGCGTGGAAAATAGATTAAGGGAAATCGGCGCCGGGCGCGGGCGCCGTGCGGCGCGGTATTCTGGTACGGTGCCTGCAACGAGACCATGCGGGAGGACACCATGCAGCAATCCATCGTACGCACCTTCAAGCAAGTGACGGTCGCCGAGCAGGCGCGCATCGAGTTGCTGGCCGCCGGTGTCGAGCCGGACGACGTCGCGATCGACGTCCGCATCGACGAGAGCGGACCCGTGCAAGGCAATTTCACGGTCGGCGACGCGCCCGGCGTGACGGGCAAGACGGCCTATTCGCACACCTTCGCGCCGGTGGCGCAGGAGGACGTGCACGACTGCCAGGTCACGGTGTTCGCGGCCGACGCCGCGCTGGCAGCACGGGCCGCCGCCATCCTCGACCGGCTCGGCGGGCACGACCCGGACCCGGCCGCCGCCGCCCTCGCCGCTCGCCGGACGCGCCACTGAGTTTGCGCGACAATGGGATATCGCGGCAGCATGCCGCCGCCATCCGGAGAATGCGTATGAGCGCGATCCACCTCGACAAGGGCGACGCCCTGCTCGTGATCGACATGCAGGCCGACTTCCTGCCCGGCGGCGCGCTGGGCGTGGCGGGCGGCCACGAAGTCGTCGCCCCCATCAATCACCTGATCGCCTTGTTCCGCGCGCAAGGCCTGCCCATCTTCGCGTCGCGCGACTGGCACCCGCAGGACCACTGCTCGTTCCGGGCCCAGGGCGGACCGTGGCCGCCGCATTGCGTGGCCGGCACGCCGGGCGCCGGATTCGCGGCCGAACTGGCGCTGCCGGACGACGCCATCGTCGTCTCGAAGGCCACGACGGCCGGCGCCGACGCCTATTCCGCGTTCGGCGGCACCGACCTGGCCGCGCAGTTGCGCGAACGGGGCGTGGAACGCGTGACGGTGGTGGGCCTCGCCACCGATTACTGCGTGCTGAACACCGTGACGGATGCGCTGGAAGAGGGCTTCACGACGCTGATCGTGCCGGAAGCGATGCGCGCCGTGGACGTGCAGCCGGGCGACGGCCGGCGCGCGCTCGACCGCATGGTGGCGCGCGGCGCGGTGCCGGTGCGGCTGGGCGAGATCGGGATGGTGGCGTTGTCGGTCGCCTGAGGCGGCAGGGCGCGCCGTCGTCGTCACGTCAACAGCACCAGATGTCCCGCGATGTCGCGGCCGTGGTCGCGGCGCAGCGTGGCGCCTGCCGTCGCCACGACCCGGAACCCGGCGTCGATCGCCGTGCGCGTCACGTACTCCAGCGCATGCGCGAACCGGTTCGACGGCTGGATCGCATAGCCGCCTTCGCCGGCATCGTCCAGCGCCTCGCACGACAACGCGAACAGCCCGCCCGCGCGCAGCGCGTGGCGCACGCGCGCGAACAATGGCGCCAGGTCGCCGATGTACACGAGCACGTCGGCCGCGACGACGAGGTCGCAGCAGGCGCCGCGCGGCGCGAGCCAGTCGACGATGTCGGCGCACGCCAGGTCATCGTACAGGCCCAGTTCCGCCGCCTTGTCCAGCATGCGCTGCGACAGGTCGATGCCCGTGACGTGCCGCGCCAGCGGGCGCAGGAAAGGCGCGCACAGGCCCGTGCCGCAGCCGAGGTCCAGCGCCGAGCGCACCGGCGCCGCCGCCAGGTGCGGACGCACCAGCGCATCCAGCAACGCCGGCGTGCGGTAGCCGAGGACGTCGACGAGGTGGCGGTCGAAGCGGCCGGCATACTGGTCGAACAGGCTTTTCACGTAGTCGGCCGGCGCGGCGTCCGGCTGGTCGCCTTCGCCCAGCGCGGCCAGCGCGAAGCGGATGTCGTTCGCGTCCGCGCCCAGCGCGAGGGCACGGCGGTAGGCCGCGACGGCCGCGTCGCGCTGGCCCAGCGCACGCAGCGTGTTGGCCCGGTAATGCTCGGCCAGGGCGTAGTCGGGCCGCAGGGCGAGCGCCCGCTCGTAGCTGTGAAGTGCGCCGGCGAGGTCGCCCGATTTCTTGAGCGCCGCGCCGCGCGCGCACCAGGTCTCGGCCTGCGGCGCCAGGGCCAGGGCGCGGTCGTAGGCGTCGCCGGCGGCCGCGTGGCGGTCCAGCGCCTGCAGCGCGTGGCCCAGCGCGACGAAGGCGTCGGCATATGCGGGCCGCGCCGCCAGCGCCTGCTCGGCGCTCGCGGCCGCGTCGGCGTGGCGTCCCAGGTCGTGCAGCACGATGGCCCGGTGGCACCACGCCTGCGCCAGCGCCGGGGAAAGGCCGAGGGCGCGCTCGTAGCTGTCCAGGGCGTCCTGCAGGCGGCCCAGCCGGCGCAGCGTGTTGCCGCGGTTGTCCCACGCGAGCGCATAGGCCGGGTCGAGGCGCAGCGACGTCTCGTAGCAGGCCAGCGCGGCGTCGGCGCGGCCCAGGTCCTGCAGCGCGGCCCCCAGGTTGCAGTGGGCGCGCGCCTGGTGCGGATCGACGCGCAGCGCGTCCTCGATCAGCTCGACGGCGCGCGCGGGCCGGCCGCGCTGGCGCTCGATCACGCCCAGCAGGTGCAGCGCGTCGAACTGGCGCGGCGCGCTCGCGAGCACGCGCTCGTACATGGCCTGCGCCTCGTCGAACCGGCCCTGCTGGTGCAACCGCACGGCCTGGCCCAGCAGGCCGGCCACGTCGTCCATCGTCACGCTCAGCTCCAGGACAGGTCGGCTTTCGCGAGCGGCAGCTCGCGCACCCGCTTGCCGGTGGCGGCGAAGATCGCGTTGCAGACGGCCGGCGCGAGCGGCGGCAGCGCCGGTTCGCCCAGGCCCGTGACGGGGTAGTCCGTCTTGAGGAAGTGCGCTTCGACCTTCGTCGGCGTGTCGGGCATGCGCAGCAGCGGGTAGTCGTGGAAGTTGCTCTGCACGATGCGGCCCTTGTCGATGTCGAGCGCCGGGTACATCAGGGTCGACAGGCCGTCGATCACGGCGCCCTGCACCTGGTTCTCGGCGCCGGACAGATTCACGATCTGGGCGCCGACGTCCGCGACGACGACGACGCGGTCCACGTGCAGCCGGCCTTCCTTAGCCACGGTCACCTCGGCCACTTCCGCCACATAGCCACGGTGGCTGAAGTGGAACGCGATGCCGGCGCCCTGGCCCCGCGCGAATTGCCGTTGCCCCCAGCCGGACCGCTCGGCCACGGCCTGCAGCACGTTGCGCATGCGCCCCACGTTGTACGGCACGCTCCGTTCGCCGGTACCGGCCACGAGGTCCTTGTCGCCCAACAGGTCGAGGCGGAACGCGAGCGGATCGCGCCCCGCCGCGTGGGCCAGCTCGTCGATGAAGCTGTGGAACACCCATGCGAACACATTGCTGCCCGGCGCGCGCCACGGACCCATCGGGATGCGGCATTCGAGCGGGGTCTGTTCGATCAGGCAGTCGGCGACCCAGCGGCCGGGGAATTCGTCGCCCGACAGGTTGCCGCCGCTGCCCGGCTGCAGCACGCTGGCCGTGCCGCCGTCGCTTTCCTTTTTCTTGACGCGGTTGGCGAACGTGACGAAGTGGTCGTGCCACGCGACGACCTTGCCCTGCGCATCGACGCCGCCGCGCAGGAAGTGGAAGCCGCCGGCGCGGAAGTGGTCGTGCTGCAGGTCGTCCTCGCGCGTCCACGTCAGCTTGACGGGCGCGTCGACCTTCTGTGCGATCGCGGCCGCCTCGACGATGAAGTCGGACGACAGCCGCCGCCCGAACCCGCCGCCGCTGCGCGTGATGTGCAGGATGATCTTGTCTTTCGGGATGTTGCAGGTCGAGGCCACGAGCGCCTGGCCCGCGCCCGGATTCTGCGTGGGCGCCCACAGTTCCAGCGTGCCTTCGCGAGGCTTGAACCACGCCGTGCAGTTCTGCGGTTCCATGCTCGCGTGCGAGATGAACGGATAGACGTAGTTCGCCGCCACCGTGCGCGCGGCGCCGGCCAGCGCCGCATCGACGTCGCCATCCTTGCGCATGACGGCGGCGCCGGGCTGGCCGCTCGCGGCCTGCGCCTGGGCGACGAAGCCCGTCCAGCTGTGCTCCGCGCCTTCGCCTTCGTCCCACGTCACCCGCAGTTGTTTGCGGGCGCGGAACGCGTTCCACGTCGAATCGGCGACGATCGCCACGCCGGGCCGCAGGCCGTGCAGGTTCTCCGTGCCCTCGACGATGAACGCCGCCTTCACGCCCGGCATGCGCTTGACGGCGTCCAGGTTCGCCTCGACGGGGCGGCCGCCCGGCACGGGGCATTTCACGTACGTCGCGTACAGCATGCCCGGCAAGCGCGTATCGATGCCGAACAGCGGCTTTCCCGCGACGACGAGCGCGTTGTCGACGCCGCCCACGCGCGTGCCCAGCAGGCGGTACGTGGCCGGATCCTTGAGTACGACGTCGGCGGCCGGCGGGACGGGCAGGGCGGACGCGGTGCGCACCAGCGCGCCGTAGCCCAGCCTGCGGCCGCTGGCGCCGTGCACGACGGCGCCGTGCTCCGCGCGGCACTCGGGCGCCGGCACGTTCCACGTTTGCGCGGCCGCTTGCACGAGCATCGTGCGCGCCGTGGCGCCCAGGCGGTGGAAGTTGTCGTAGTTGGCCGGCGTCGACGTCGAGCCGCCGGCGCCCTGCGAACCATAGACCGGATTCAGGTCGCCCTGCACGACGCGGACCGTCTTCCAGTCCACGTCGAGCTCCTCCGCCAGCACCATCGGCAGCGACGTCTTGATGCCCTGGCCGATTTCCGGCTGCTTGGAGACGAGCGTCACGCGGCCGTCCGTGCCGATGCGGATGAAGGCGTTCGGGACGAAGTCGCCGGCGGCGCCGTCGGCCCGGCCGGTGCCGGGCAGCGCGGCGATCGCGCCGCCCGCCTGCACGCCGAGCAGCAGGGCCGCGCCGGCGCCGGCCGACGTGCCGAGGAAGCGGCGGCGCGCGGGGGACACGGGGCGGTTCATGCCTTGTCCTTTCGCTGGTCCGCGATCTCGGCCGCCCGGTGGATGCCGGCGCGGATGCGTACATAAGTCGCGCAGCGGCACAGATTGCCGGCCATCGCGTCGTCGATCTGGGCGTCGGTCGGGTGCGGGTGCTGTTTCAGCAGGGCGCACGCCGTCATGATCTGGCCGGCCTGGCAATAGCCGCACTGCGGCACGTCCAGTTCCGTCCAGGCCTGCTGCAGCGGATGCATGGCATGCTTGTCGAGGCCCTCGATGGTCGTGATGCGGCGCTTGCCGATGCGGCCGACCGGCAGCTGGCAGGCGCGCGCCGGCTGGCCGTTCACGTGCACGGTGCAGGCCCCGCAGGCGCCCACGCCGCAACCGTATTTTGTGCCGACGAGACCCAGGGTATCGCGCAGCGCCCACAGCAGCGGCGTATCCGCTTCGACGTCGACGGCGTGGGCCTTGCCGTTCACGTGCAGTGTGTATTTACTCATGTTTCGTGCTTGTTGTCGTGTGCCGGACCTGAACTGTGCAATGCTAAACCAAACAGCCCCGTCAAGACCAAGGGAATCGACGTTGCGCTGCACATTGGTCGAAATCCAAGCGGTATGACATACTGGTACGGCCCGATGCGTAGCGGCACCGCCGACCCATATGCGAAGAACTCTCCCTTTTCCGACCACCCTGCGCAGCCGCCTGGCGGGCGCCGTCGGCGTGCTGGTGCTGGGTGCCACCTTGCTGGCCGGCCCGCTGGCCGTGGACGTGGCCGAACGCGACCTGCGCGCCGTGCTGGGCGGCCAGCAGTATGCGATGCTGTCCGGCGCCGCCGCCTTCCTCGACGACCTGCTCGAAGCGCGCCTGCGCCAGATGGCCGCGCTGGCCGCCGCGCTGCCGGCGGACGCCCGCCGCGACCCGCGCCGCCTGCGGGCCTGGCTGGCCGGACGCACGGCCGACGCGGGCGAGGACTTCGTCGACATCGCCGCCTTCGCGCGCAGCGGCGAACTGGTGGCCTCTAGCGCATCGATGGCAAGCAGCCAGCCGCTGACGGCCAACGGCCGCGCCTATTTCGAAGAAACGCTGCTGCGCGGACGCGGCGTCGTGTCCGATCCGGTCCAAAGCCGCCTGTCCGGCGCCAACATGGTGGTGGTGACGGCGCCCGTGTTCGACGACCACGGCGCGATCGTCTACGTGCTGGCCGGCCGCATCGACCTGCGGCACGCCCGTTTCCTGCGCCACATCGATGCCCTGCGCCCCGGCAGCACGGGTTATCTGTTCCTGATGTCGGCCGACGGCGCGCCGATCGACGCGCCGGCCGGGGCGGGGCCCGGCACCCAGCCCGGCCTGGAACGCGCGCTGCATGGATTCGAGGGGTGGCTGGCCGGCAGCGACCGCGAGGGCCCCGCCATCGTCGCGTACCGCCGCCTGGCGACGACGGGCTGGATTCTCGGCGCGCGATTTCCCGAGGCCGAGGCGTTCGCGCCGCTCGCGCGCGTGCGCCGCACGGTGCTCGTCGTGGCCGGCGTCCTCGCGCTGGCGGCCGCGATATTGGCGTGGTGGCTCGTGCGGCGCGGCCTGCAGCCGCTGGATGCGCTGCGCCGCAACGTGGCCGCCGTCCGTCACGAAGGTGCGGGCATCGACGTGCTGGCGCTCGCCCGCCGGGACGAGGTCGGCGAACTGGGCCGTGCGTTCCACGACCTCGTGCACGCGCGCGAGCGTGACGCCGCCCGCATGCGCGCGATCGCCGACAATGTTCCCGCCGTGATCGCCTACATCGACCGCGACGAGCGCTTCGAGTTCACGAACGCCGGCTTCGACCGGATGATCGGCACGCCGCCGGACTGGGCGCTCGGACGCACCGTGCGCGAGGCGCTGGGCGAGGCCGGCTACACGCGGCTCGAGCCGATGATCCGCGCCGCCCTGCGCGGCGAGCGCGGCCACGTGGAAGACGTGCGCAGCGACGACGCCACGCGCCACCAGATGATCGACACCATCCCGGACGTCGACCGCGACGGCCGCGTCGCCGGGTTCTACGTGATGGCGATGGACATCAGCGAACGCAAGGAAGCGGAACTGGCGCAGGCCGCGAGCGAGCAGCGCCTGCGCCTCATCGCCGACAACCTGCCCGTGCTGATCTGCTACATCGACCGCAACCACCGCCTGGGTTTCGGCAACGCGACGTTCCAAGCCTGGCTGGGCCTCGATCCCGTCCTCCTGCCCGGCATGCATTTGCAGGAGGTGCTGGGCAAGCCCGCGTACGACGCGGCCCGCCCGCGCCTGAGACAGGCGTTCGAGGGCGTCGGCGCCACGTTCGAGATGCCGCTGCAGGCGCAGGGCCGGCACCGCATCCTGGAATGGACGTTCGTGCCGGACGTGCAGGCGCAGGGCCGCGTCGCCGGCGTGTATGCGCTGGCACACGACATGACCCGGGTGAAGGAGGCGGAAAGCCGGCTCGTGCAGATGGCGCGCTTCGACAGCCTGACGGGCATCGCCAACCGCCGCCTGTTCGGCGAACTGCTGGGCCAGGCGCTGGAGCGCGCCCGCCGCCAGCGCCTGGTAGCGGGCCTGGCCTACCTGGACATCGACCGCTTCAAGGCCATCAACGACACGTGGGGCCATGGCGTCGGCGACGAGGTGCTCAAGGAATTCGCCCGACGCCTCGTCGGCTGCGTGCGCGCGACGGACACGCCGGCGCGCCTGGCGGGCGACGAATTCGTCGTCCTGCTGGAAGACGTCAAGGGCGCGGAAGAAGCGGAACGGATCGGCGCCAAGATCGTGGAGGCCATCCGCCGCCCGTTCGCGACGGGGGCGGGCGACCTGACCGTGTCGGCCAGCGTGGGCATCGCGCTCGTCCAGGGGACGGACGGCCCGCTGCCCACGCAGGACCAGGTGCTGGGCTGGGCCGACGCGGCGCTGTACGACGCCAAGCATGGCGGGCGGGACCGCTGCGTCGTGCGCATGGGCGAAAATGCGCCGGCCGCGGCCGCCCGCGACGTTCGCGTTCAGAATCCGGTCGGGTAAGTCTCCGGCGGTTCCTCCGCATGCCAGCCGCCGCCCGGGTCGAGGGGGCGCACGGCCGTCGTGTGATCGATGTGAATCACGGCGTCGAACTGGCGCGCCAGTTCCGCCGCAAAATAATGGCTGTGGCGCTCCGTACGGGGCTGGTAGATGACGCCGATGGCCCGTTCCAGCTTACGTTCCAGCATCGTGTCGCGGATACGGTTGCCGCCGTCGCGCAGCGGCAGCATGAAGCGGGGAATGCCTGTTTCGTGCAGCAATTCCTCGTAGCTGCCCGGCATGCCGGGCCTCACGCGCTTGTGCTCGGCCGGCGCATCCCATTCGGACGCGGCCGTGACGAAGCCGTCGTAGGTGGAAAAACCGATCAGGCGCGTCTGCCCGTCGTATTCCTTGCGCGCCAGTTCGCCGACGTTCCACTCGCCCATCTCGCCCATTTCCGTCGCGCGCGCGTCGCCGATGTGGGAATTGTGTTCCCAGACGACGATCTTGGCCGGCTGGTCGTCTGTCGACAAATGCTTGGCGAGCGCGTCCAGCGTCTCCGCCATATGGCTGTCGCGCAAATTCCAGGACGACACGCGGCCCCGGAACATCGTCCGGTAGTATTCCTCGGCGTTCTTCACGAGGCGCGCGTTCTGCTGGGCGTAGAAGAACGCCTCTTCGTCGCCGTCGCGGTACATGTAGTCGGCCGCGCGTTGCTGTAGCTGCTGCAATTGTTCCAGCACGCCTTGCTCGCACGAGGCGGACAAGTCGAGGCTCGCCGTATAGCCGTAGTGCTGGCTGTCCTCGTGGTAATGGTCGAAGCAGGCATAGCGCTCGCGCGCCTGGCGCGCCGCGTTCGGGTCGACCTGGTCGAGGTAGCGCAGCACTTCCTCGATCGACGTGAACATGCTGTACAGGTCGAGTCCGTAGAAGCCGGCCTGCCGCCCCGCCGCGCCCATATTGTGGTGGCGCAGCCATTGCACGAAAGCGGCGACGTCCGTGTTACGCCACATCCAGTTCGGGAAACGCTTGAAGCCGGACAGGGCTTCGTCGGCGTTGCGGTCCTCGCCGCGGCCGCGCACATAGCGGTTGACGCGGTAGGCGTCCGGCCAGTCGGCCTCGACCGCCACGGCATGAAAACCCTTGTCCTCGATGAGGCGCCGGGTGATGCGCGCGCGTTCCTCGTAGAACTCGTGGGTGCCGTGCGTCGCCTCGCCCAGCAGGACGAAGCGCGCGTCGCCGACGAGGTCGAGCAGGGCGTCGTAATCGCGTTCGCCGCCCGTCAGCGGGCGGGCGGCGGCGCGGAGCGCGGAGACGGCGTGCGGGGTCGCCATGACCGCCTCAGTGCAGCCAGCGGCCGCTCGGGCGCGGCCGCGCGGCGTCATGCGGCACGGCGCCCCGTTCGATGAAGGTCTTCATGCGCGCCAGGTCGTCGTCCATCCGGGCCTTGGGATCGGACCCGAGCAGCGTCGCGAGACCGTGGCCGAGGGCGCCCACGGGCGGCGTGTACGACATGCGCACGGTGACCCGGGTGCCGCCGCGGTGCGGCTCGAACTGGACCGAGCCGCTCTGCGGGATCTCGGCGCCGGCTTCGCTGCGCCAGGCCAGGCGGTGCGGCCGGGATTGCTCGGTGAGGACGGAATTCCATTCGTACTCGCTGCCGCCGGGGCCGCGCACGATCCAGTGCGAGCGGCCGCGCCCGAGGTCGCGCACCTCGACGACGTGGGACATGAAGTGCGGGAAGTTCTCGTAATTGGCCCACACGTCGTACACGTCGTCCGGCGCGGCGTCGATGTGGATGGATTTGCTGAAGTCGACCGTCTGGTCCATGCCGATGCCGCGCCCGCGCAGCATGCCCGTCAGGGGCTGGTTGGCGGCGCCCCGCGCCAGCAGCGCGGCGCCGGCCAGGCCCAGCAGGAGACCCAGCGGCGAGCGCCGCGTCAGGGCATACAGGGCCAGCAGGCCGCCGCCCGCCAGCGCGGAATTGCGCGCGGCGGGCGTCCATTCGCCGTTCGGTCCGGTCTGCAGCGCATCGCGCATGCGCGCACGCAGGCCGCCCGCGGCGGACGGGCCGGTGAGCGCATCGGCCGTCTTGTCCATGCCGTCGCCGAGGGCGTCGCCGGTCCGGCTCAACGCGCTCCTGGCCTTGCTGGTGGCGCGGGTCATACCGGATTCGACGGCATCGCCGGCGCGGCCCAGCGTGTCTTTCGCCTTGTCGAGGCCGGCGTCCAGCGCCTCGCTCGCGGCGCGGCCCATGCGTTCCAGCGCCGAGCCGGTGTGCGCATCGCTCGCCGTCTCCGCCGCACGGTGGCGCAAGTCGTCGGCCGCGGCGCCCACGCGTTCGCGCGCTCCCTGCCAGACATTGCCCAGCGCGCTCGACGTGCGCGCGCCCGCGTTGCGCACGGCCGCGGCCGATTGGGCGCGCCGGGCGCCGCCGCGGTCCGGGTCGAGCATGTACATCAGCAGGGCGCCGGCGGCGGCACCGCCGATCCATTTCGCGATTTCAAAGCCTGTGTCCGTTGTGTTTCTCATGATTCGCTCCTCCGGTTGGTCTGGCCCCGGCCGCCGCCTCGTCGTGCCAGGCGGTGGCCAGCAAATCCTGCACTTCCTCGTCGCTGGTCTGTTCGAACACGTCGTACCACTGGCCCACCGAGCGGAATTGCGGCGGGGTCGACAGGCAGACGAGATCGTCGACGCGCGCCGCGAGCGCGGCTGCCGTGTCCGGCGGCGCGACGGGGACGGCCAGCGCCAGCGTGCGCGGTCCGAGCCTGCGCGCCACCTCGATCGCGGCGAGCATCGTGGATCCGGTCGCGACGCCGTCGTCGACGAGGACCGCGCTGCGCCCCGCGAGGTCGAGCGGCGGCCGGCCGCCGCGGTAGGCGCGTTCGCGCCGCTGCAGCTCGGCCAGTTCGCGCGCCGTCACGGCATCCACGTCGTGCGCGCTGACGCCCAGCAGGCCGGGCACGCCGGGCTGGAGCACGCGCACGCCGCCGCTGCCCACGGCGCCCATGGCGAATTCTTCGTGGCCCGGCATGCCGAGCTTGCGGACGACGAGGATGTCGAGGGCGATGCCGAGCCGCTGCGCGATGGCGAAGCCGACCGGGACGCCGCCGCGCGGCAACGCCAGCACGATGGCATCGGGCTGGCCGGCATAGGCGCCGAGCTGCTTCGCCAGCAGCCGGCCGGCCTCGGTGCGGTTCTTGAAATGACGGATGTCGGCCATGATGCGCGTTGTTCCAGAGGTTCCTTCCAATGCCGCGGCATGCGCGCGGCCGGGCGGCCGCGAGGACGCCGACCGCCCGGGGCCGCGTTGCGGCTTACTGGATCGTCAGCTGGCGCGCCGTGCCGCCCTGTTTCTTGGGCAGCGACAACATCAGGACGCCGTCTTCGAGCCGGGCCTGGGCACTGGCATCGTCGACCTCGGCCGGCAGGGTGAAGCTGCGCTGGTATTTGCGCGTCGAGCGCTCAGAATACACCACCTGTTCGCCCTCGCGCTGTTCGTTTGCCTGCTGGCATTCGCCCTCGATGGTGACGCGCTGGCCGTCGATGGACACGTGCACGTCGTCCTTCTTGACGCCCGGCAGCTCGGCCTTCACTTCGAAGGTCTTGTCGGTCTCGCTGACGTCCAGCCGAGGCATGCCGACGTCGTCGCCGGACCAGCGGCCCTGGGCGAGCGGGGCGAAGAAATCCTGGAACATGTTCTCGACCATGCGTCCGAACTGGTCTTCCATGGCGCCGGGGCGGAATGTGGAGAGCGGCGTCGCGCCTCTTCTGATCAGGTTCATGATAGACCTCCCTTCTAATAGGAATAGGAATGACGTTCAGGAATGACATCCGGCGGCGCGCCGGACGCCGCCAATCCCATTTATAGGGCGCATAAAACCGGTTTGCAAGGGGCGCACGAAACGTGCGCGGGTGGCCGGGTAGAACGTTTGATTCCCGCCAGTGCGCGAGCGGAAACGGGGAATTCTACGAACCCGCCCGGGTCCATGACAGCAACGGGATCGCCGCGCGTCCCCGGTCCGTTCCGTCCATCCGCACGACGCGGCAGGACGCGGGCCGCCTCTTCAACCGAGGTTGCGGCGGTGAAAGCGCAGGTGGTCGTCGACGAACGTCGAGATGAAATAATAGCCGTGGTCGTAGCCCGGATGGAGGCGCAGTTCGAGCGGCTGGCCGACGGCGCGGCAGGCTTCCTCGAAGGCGTCCGGGTACAACTGTTCGGCCAGGAACTTGTCGGCGAGGCCCTGGTCGATCAGGATGCCTTTGGGGAAGGGCGGGATGTCGGCGTCCGCCATCAGCTCGGTCGCATCGTAGGCGCGCCACGCGTCGCGGTCGGGGCCGAGGTAGCCGCCGAACGCCTTTTCGCCCCAGGGACAGCGGGAGGGCGCGGCGATGGGGGCGAAGGCCGACACGGAGCGGAACAGGTGCGGGTTGCGCAGTGCCAGCATCAGCGCGCCGTGGCCGCCCATCGAGTGGCCGAAGATGCCGACGCGGGCCGGATCGGCGGGCAGGGCGGCCAGCACGAGTTCGCGCAGTTCGAGGATGTGGCTGTACATCCGGTAATGGCCGGACCACGGGGTGCGCGTGGCGTCCACGTAGAAGCCGGCGCCCGCGCCGAAGTCCCAGTCGTCCGTCTCGCCCGGCACGTCGGCGCCGCGCGGGCTCGTGTCCGGGGCGACCAGGATCAGGCCTTCCTGCGCAGCCACGCGCTGGGCGCCGGCCTTGATCATGAAGGTCTCTTCGGTGCAGGTGAGACCGGCGAGGTAGAACAGCACGGGCAGGCGCTTGCCTTGCGCGCCGGGCGGGAGGTACACGGAAAAACGCATCGGCAATCCGATGGCGGCGGAATCGTAACGGTAGAAGCGCTGGACGCCGTCGAAACAAGCGTGTTCGCCGAGGAGTTCGGGCATGGTTCGGTCCGTCGGAGGATGGGGTGGCCAAAAACGCAAGTATGCCTCGTCCGGAACGGCGCCGCCAGCGCGCTGCGGATCAGCCGCCGCCAATCCCCCGCATCACGCGTCCCGTGCCTTCGCATTCGGGACAAATCTTGCCGTCGGCCAGCTTGCCGCTGCCGCCGCAGGTTTCGCACAGGTCTTCGCCGGCGCCGGGCGTGCCGGGTTCCGCTTCGTCGCCGGGTTTCAGGTCGGGATCGGGCATGGCGCTCATGGGTTCCTCATGGTGGTTGGGTGACGGGGCCATTCTAGGCGCGGCGGAAAGCGGGCGGCGCACGGCGCGACGCGGCGCCCTATGTCCAAAAAATAAATCGGAAATAAACTTGACTTTGGCCAAAGCTGGGAAATACTCGTTAGGGCAGCAATCCCTTTCAATCCATCAAAGTCAGGAACGGCGATGAACCACAACACCCTCGAGCTCGAAGACGGTCAGCTGACCGTCCCCTACCAGCGCCGCGATTCTCAGCAGAAAGATATCGTCGACCTGGGCATTGCACTCCAGCAGCGCAGCAATACGATGTCGGCGGTGGAATACCTCCGTTCGCAAAACGTCGGCAACGACGTCATCGAACGCGTGTTGACGGAGCCGGGCCGCAGGCGCTCGTGGTGTCGTTAAGGGATTGCATCGCATCACTTGTGCACAAAGTTGCTCGTTTCCGTCTTGCATTTTTCTGTGATTTGTGTTCCGCTTGACCTCGTAAACCATTGATTTTACGACGGTTGAGTTTTGCCCACGCAACGGGCAAATTGTTGAAACCCGCATTGCTGCTTGGTTTTGACATGTCAATAGGGTGTTTTTCCACAACCTTATACACAGTTTTTGTGGATATCTGAACAAGGCTTGATCATCGGGCAACGAGACGGGCGCGGCCGGCATAGCCGCATCCGTTCTCGTCGTCCCGGTGCCGGCCGGATGCCACACCGACATCGCCGCCTTTCCGTTTCCGGGCCGTCCGCGGCCATTGCCTCCGCTTCGCCCGCCGTCGCTTCGATCGCGCCCGCAGCCCCGTCCGCGGTTGGTAAGAAATCCTTAAGGTCTTCTCTCCAACATCGCGTTTGTCGATGTCTGCAAGAAAACCAACCATGGTCTGCTCCCGACTGACCTTATTCCTGGACGCTCTTGCCCAGTCGATCTTGCCGTTTCCCAGACGAGCCGCACCCGGCGCGCATATTGTTTGTGATTTGACTTCAATCAATTTTCAAAAAAATTGGATTGCGTGGAGAGACGCCTTTTTCGCTATATTTTTTGAAACCGTACCGGCATTGTCCATTCGCGTGAAACGCTTGCCATGCAGCCGCTCGGCCGTGCGCGCCTATCCGGGTTTGATTTTCCTTGCAGGTTGACACCTCTCATGAAACTGCTCCCCACAACCATCGTGCTGACGTCTCTCGTTTGCAGTGGCGCGGCATTCGCCGATATCGATTGCTCGGACCCGGTCGATCAGTGGAAACCACGCGAAACGCTGCGCCAGGAGGTGGAACGAAACGGCTGGACCGTACAGCGCATCAAGGTGGACGACGGTTGCTACGAGGTGAGGGCGGTCGATCGCGACGGTAACAAGCTGAAAGCGAAATATTCCCCCGGCACGTTGAAAATCCGCGGCTACGAAATCGAGTTCCGGTCGGACGCGGAGACTTCTTTCTCGCCCGCGCGCAAGCGGCATGCGTACGGACAAAAACACGATCAATAAAGGACATCCCATGAAATTTACCGCTTCTATTTGCGTCGCGACTGCACTGGCAGTGCCCGGCTTCGCCTGCGCGCGGCCCGTCACGCTGAACGCCCAGCTGCAGAACTACGGCGGCAACGGCGCCTACCTGGCCGTCTATTTGACCGACGCGGCCGGCAAGTACCAGAAGACCTTGTGGGTCGCCGGGAAGAAATCGAAGTATTACAAGCACCTGAGTGCGTGGGCGCGCGGCAGCGGCCTGGCGGCGCGCGAATTCGACGGCGTCACCGGCGCGAGTGTCGGCAGCGGCAAATCGCTCAAGGTCACCGTCGACCTCGCCGACGTCCTGATCGACGCCGGGTACGAAATCCGGGTCGACAGCGCGGTCGAGGATGGCCGGGACAACCCCGCCGAAGTGCGCGTGCCGCTGACGAAACCGGGAAGCGGCAAGGCCGTCAAGGGTCGAGGCTACGTCAGTACCTTCAGTTACGACCTGTGACCGCTGACGGCTGACGTATGCTACGCAAGATCCACTCGCTTCCGGGGCTCGTCGCCGCGCTGCTGGTCGCCATCGTCGGCATCACGGGTGCGGTGCTGTCCGCCGATCCGGTCATCGAGCGGATGGGAACCAGCATACCGGCGCACCTGAGCGTGGCCGAGTTGGCGGGCCGGGTGCGGGCGCATTATCCGGAGGCGGAACAGATCCAGCGCACGCCGTCGGGCGCCGTCGTCGTCTATTTCCAGACGGGGAGCGGCGCCGGCGCGGACCAGGTCGACCCTGCGAGCGGCAGCCGCATCGGCCCCTATGCACCGTCGGGATTCCTGCGTTGGATCAAGCAGTTGCACAGGTCCCTGTTGCTCGACACGGCCGGACGCGCCGTGGCCGGCATCACCGCGATCGCGATGCTCGTGCTGTGCGTGTCGGGCATCCTGCTGCTCGTCAAGCGCATCGGCGGCTGGCGCGCGCTGGCGCGGCCATTGCACGGCAGCAGGAGCCAGCGCTGGCATGCCGAGGTGGGCCGCATCGCCGTCATCGGGCTGCTGGTGTCGGCGGTCACGGGGACGTACATGTCGGCCGCGACGTTCGGCTTCGTTTCCGACGGGATGCAGAACGAGCCCGATTTCCCGTCGACCGTGTCGGGCGGGCCGGCAGCGCCCGTGGAGCGCCTGGCCGCGCTGGCCGCCACCGATCTCGCCGACCTGCGCGAACTCGTGTTCCCGGAACCGGGCGACACGGCCGCCCTCTACACCTTGCGTACCGCGCGGGGCGACGGTTACGTCGACCCGTCGACCGGCGTCTTGCTCGCTTTTCGCCCGCACGGCGGTGTGCGCGACGTCTACGAGCTGATCTACCGGTTGCACACGGGCGAAGGCCTGTGGTGGTTCGGCCTGATCCTGGGGCTGTGCGCGCTGACGTCGCCGTGGATGGCCGCGACCGGCGCGACCGTCTGGTGGCAACGGCGCCGCGCCAGGCCGCGCATCGCCGGCAACAGCCCCGTGCGGTCGGCGGAGATCCTGATATTGGTGGGCAGCGAAAACAACAGCACATGGGGATTCGCCCGCGTGCTGCACGACGCGTTGCGCCAGGCCGGCCGGCGCGTGCATACGGTGGCGATGAACGAGGTGTCGTTCGAGGACAATCCGGCCCGTCTCGTCTTCGTCCTCACCGCGACCTACGGCGACGGCGGCGCCCCGTCGTCCGCCGACCAGTTCCTGGCGCGGCTGTCCCGGTGCCCGCCCAATCCGGAAACCCGGTACGCCGTGCTCGGTTTCGGCGACAGCCAGTTCGGGCAATTCTGCCAGTTCGCGAAAGACGTCGACGCGGCGTTCCGCGAGCACGGCTGCCGCCGGGCCCTCGGACTGGTGACAATCAACCGCCAGTCGTCGCAGGAATTCGCGCGATGGGGCGTCGCGGTCGGCGACCTGCTCGGCGTGCCGCTGACGCTGGAACACACGCCGGCCCATCCGCGGACGTTTCCGCTCGGCCTGCAGGAACGCATCGACTATGGCCGCGAGGCGGCCGAACCCACGGTCGTCCTGCGTTTCGTCGCCGCCCCGGCGGGGCATGGGAAGAGGCATCGGCTGCCGCATTTCGAAGCGGGGGACCTCGTGGGCATCATCCCGCCCGGCAGCGCCATGCCGCGCTTCTATTCGCTGGCGAGCGGTTCCAGGAACGGCATTCTCGAGATCTGCGTGCGCAAGCACCCGGGCGGCGTGTGCTCCACCTATTTGCACGGCCTGAAGGTGGGGGACCGTATCGACGCGTTCATCCAGCCCAATCCGCAGTTCCGTCCCGCGTCCGGCAAATCGCCGGTGATCCTGGTCGGCGCCGGCACGGGCATCGGCCCGCTCGCGGGCTTCATCCGCAACAATACCGGCAAATACCCCATGTATCTGTACTGGGGCGGCCGCGATCCCGAATCGGACTTCCTGTACGAACCCGAGCTGAAGAACTACCTGGCCGACGCCCGGCTCACGCAGCTCCACACGGCATTCTCGCGCGTCGACAACGGCGTCCGCGTGCAGACGCGGTTGACGGAAGACGCGGACAATATGCGCAAGCTGATCGGGAACGGCGGCCAGATCCTCGTATGCGGCAGCAGCGCGATGGCGCGCAGCGTGAGGATGGCGCTGGACGAGATCCTGGCGCCCCTGAACCTGGACGTCCAAACCCTCAGGACGACTGGACGGTATCGTGAAGACGTCTTCTGAATTGCCGGCATCCGAAGCCTTGCAGCGTTACAGCCTCAACGGCAAGACGATGGGGACGCGCTACACGGCGCTGTTTTATGCGCCCGCGTCCATCGATGCCGCGGCCATCCAGGCCGAGCTGCAAGCGGCCGTCGACGAGGTGGACCGGCAGATGTCGACCTGGAAGCCCGACTCCGACCTGTGCCGCCTCAACGCCGCGCCGGAGGACACGTGGGTGACAGTCCCTCGCGCGCTGATGGAAGTCCTCGACACCGGACTCGCGGTCGGCCGCGAATCGAACGGCGCGTTCGACATGGGCGTCGGCGCACTCGTGGACACGTGGGGGTTCGGCCCATCGGCGCGCTCATTTGCGCCGCACGACCCGGCGCCGGGGCCGCAAACGCCCGCGCCCGCGGGCGCCGCCCTGGACGTGGACACCGGGCTGCGGCGGGTGCGCAAGCGGCGCCCCGTCAAGCTCGATTTGTCGGGGATCGCCAAGGGCTATGGCGTCGATGCACTCGCGCGCTGCCTCGACCGCCGGGGCATCGCCGACTACCTGGTCGGCATCGACGGGGAAATGCGCGCGCGCGGCGCCAAGCCCGCCGGGGAGGCCTGGGCGGTCGCGATCGAGCAACCGGTCTTCGGCCGGCGCGAGGTTGCCGGCGTCATCGAATTGCGCGACGCGGCCATCGCGACGTCCGGCGATTACCGCCATTGGGTCGACGTGGGCGCCAAAAGGTACGCGCACACGATGGACCCCCGGACCGGACTGCCGTTGTCGAATACCGTGGCGGCGGTCACCGTCTTGACGCCGACGTGCATGCTGGCCGACGCCTGGGCCACGGCGCTGCTCGTCCTGGGAGAGCGGGATGGGATCGCGCTGGCCAGGGACAAGGGCATCGATGCGCTGTTCGTGCTGCGCGACGGCGCGGGGCTGCGGGAGATCCTCGTTCCCGGCACCTTGCTGCAGTAAGGACGGCCCGCGAGCGCGAAAATGACGGCAAGATGACAGAAAAAGTGGGCAGGATCGGGACAGCGGGACAAAGTTATCCCCGCCGCGGGATTTTTGTAGGAATTTGCCTTACTTTCACTTCGTGCTTAAAACGCGGGCACCGATAAGTCATTGATTTTAAGGGGTTTCGTTTTTGCCTGTTGAATGGGCAGTTTGTTGAAACCCGCATCAATACTGCGCTTCCGGCTTGTCAAGAGTCGCTTGTCCACACAGTTATCCACATTTCTTGTGGATATTAAAATTAATCCAGTCGAATCAAATATTTAGCGCGTTCACTTGATACGGCATCGAGGATTTTTGCGTCCGTAAACACAGTTTGCGTAGGCAAGTCCGGACCGCCGATACAGGGCGCCGGCCGCGGCGCTCACGCGGCGTCTCCCGCGTCGATGCGGCGTTGCAGGTGCTCGAGCACGTCCAGGAAGCGTTCCGCAGCCACGGCAGGGGCCCACGGTTCCCACGGCGCGCAAGCGTAGACGGCCACGAGCGGGTCGCGCGCCAGCACGGGGGAGCGGATCTTGAGCGTCGTGCGCACTTCCTGCTCCGACCAGCCGGCCACGTGCACGGCCTCGCTGGCGGCGGCCAGGCGGTCGGCGCGCTTGTGCGCCTGGTGTTCGGCCGGCGTCCACGCGGGCAGGCGGTAGCGCAGGAACACGGCCTGTTCCAGGCGCCGGGTGAGGGCGCGGAAACCGTCGCCGAGGAACGGTTTGATGGGCGAAACGGCGTCGAAGCCGAGCAGGCCTTCTTCCGCGTCGTGCAGCAGCTCGCGCAGTTCGACGACGGGCGCCAGCGGCGCGGGCGCTGCCGCCCGGCGCAGCAGCATGACGGCGATCGAGTGCTGGGCCACGGACAGCGGCAGCGGCCAGGCCGAGTGGCCGCCCCAGCGGTAGGTGCGCGCGAGGCCGAGGGCGAGGTCGCTGTCGTCCCAGTCGAACGGCGTCGGGTTCAACAGGTCGAGCCGCTTGCCCGACGGCATGCGTACCCAGGCGCGCGTGTTCGGAAGGATTGCCATGGACCGATTCTACACGGGCCACCGCCGCCCCCGGCCGGATTGACGTGGCCGAACACAGGGCCCCGCTCGCGGTTTATAGTAGGCTGCGACCGGGCGGGGGCCCGGCGAACGGGAGCGCTGCAAAGATGGGAAACCTTGCCAAACGTATCGATTGCGACGTCCTCGTCGTGGGCGGCGGCATCAACGGCGCCGGCATCGCGCGCGACGCGGCCGGGCGCGGCCTTTCCGTCGTGCTGTGCGAAAAGGACGACCTGGCCCAGCACACCTCGTCCGCGTCCAGCAAGCTGATCCACGGCGGCTTGCGTTATCTGGAGCAATATCACTTCGGCCTCGTGCGCAAGGCGCTGGCCGAGCGCGAAATCCTGCTCAAGAGCGCGCCCCACATCATCCGTCCGCTGCGCTTCCTGATGCCGCACGCAGCGGGTGCGCCGGGCCAGCGGCCGGCCTGGATGATCCGCGCCGGGCTGTTCCTGTACGACCATCTTGCGGCGCGCGATTTCCTGCCGCCGTCCGGCACCGTCCAGTTGCGCACGAGCCCGGCCGGCGGCCCCCTGCAGGCCCAGTTCACGCGCGCGTTCGCCTATTCCGACGCGTGGGTCGACGACGCGCGCCTCGTCGTGCTGGCGGCGCTCGATGCGCGCGAGCGGGGCGCCACCATCCTCACGCGCACGCGCTGCGTGCGCGTGCGGCGCGAAGGCAAGCGCTGGGATGCCGAACTGCACGGCCCCGGCGGCAACCTCCACGTGCACGCGCGCTGCCTCGTGAACGCGGCGGGGCCGTGGGCGGGCAGTTTTCTGCAGGCGACGGGCGCGGGCCGGGCCCGGCCGATGCGCCTCGTCAAGGGCAGTCACATCGTCGTGCCGCGCCTGTTCGACGGCGACCACGCCTACCTGCTGCAACAGCCCGACGGCCGCATCGTGTTCGCGCTGCCGTACGAGGGCGCGTTCACGCTCATCGGCACGACGGACGTCGACGTCGACGCGCAGGACCTCGACCGCGTCGCCATCAGCCCCGCCGAAACGGCGTACCTGTGCGACGCCGTGAACCGCTGCTTCGAGCGCCGCATCGGGCCGGACGAGGTGGTGTGGAGCTATGCGGGGGTGCGGCCGCTGATCGACGAGGGCGAAGGCAGCGCGTCGTCCGCCAGCCGCGACTATCGTTTCGAGCACGATACGTCAGGCGGCGCGCCGCTGCTGTCCGTGTTCGGGGGCAAGGTCACGACGTTCCGCAAGCTGGCCGAGCAGGCCGTCGACTGGATCGGTCCCGTGCTCGGCCGTCATTTGCCGGCCTGGACGGCGCACGCCTGCCTGCCGGGCGGCGATGTGTACGGCAAGGTGCCGATCGCGCGCGCCGTGCTCGACTACGACGCCTGGGTGCGCACGCGCCGCCAGCAATTCGCGTGGCTGCCGGACGGGCTGCTCGTCCGTTATGCGCGCAGCTACGGCACGCGGCTGTCCGCGCTGCTCGCGCATTGCCGCGCGCGGGCCGACCTGGGCGCGGAAATCGTGACCGGCCTGTACGAGGTCGAGGCCGACTACCTCGTGCGCCAGGAATGGGCATTGTCCGCCGACGACATCCTGTGGCGCCGCACGAAGCTCGGCCTGCACGTGGCGCCGGGCGCGGGCCAGCGGCTCGACGCCTGGCTGGCCGCGCGGCGTCACGGCACGGTCGCCGTGCCGTGACGCCGCGGCCTTGCCGCGCGCTCATTGGCTACTCATTGGCTATTTTTGGCGAGCCAGGCATCGATCTCCGGCAAGCGCGCCGCGTTCACCTGGATGCGGTCCTTGATGGCGGCGATGGCGGCCTCGACGTCGCGGCGCGAGGTCGGCGCCAGGTTCGCCTCCGCATAGCCGGACAGCTTGCCGACCATGGCCGGGTCCGACGAGCCCGACGCGAGGCGCGCCAGGTAGCGGCTGCGCGAGCTGGCGTCCACGCGGTCGTTGATCTTGGCGAGATTGGCGATGGCGAAGTCGAACGCCATGTCCGGATAGCGCATCGCCACCGCCGAGATCATCGAGGCGCTCAGCGTCAGGCCCGGCTCGTCCGTGAGGGCGAGCTGCAGGGCGCGCATGGCGAGGGCGCGGTCTTCCGTCGTGGCCAGCAGGGTGTAGCGCTGGTCGCGCACGAGCGGCGACTTTTCTTCGCGGGCGGCCGCGTGCAACTGGTCCCAGGTGGCGGCGTCCGCGTGCTGGGCGACGACGCCCATGACGGTCTTGCGCAGCGGGCCCGGCACGGCATTGGGATCCGTCGCCAGCGCGGCGTAGCGGCGGCGCGCCTCGGCGATGACGTTGGCGTCGCCCAGTTCGCTCAGCACGACGATCAGCCGGTTGCGCAGCTTCGCGACGGCCGACGGCTCGCCCGGGCGCGCCGTCCAGCCGACCTGCGCCATCAGCGGGGCCAGGCGCCCGATCGCGAAGGCGTCGAAGCGGTGCTGGCGCGTCGTGTCGCCCCCGGCGGCCTGTTCGCGGTAGCGCATGTGGATGCCGTCGAGCATGCCGGCGATCTGCGACCACACGGCCGGATCGGCGCCGGCCGGCGTCGCCTTCACGAGGTCCAGCACGTCGGCGGCGGACTGCAGTCCGGCCAGCCCCAGCGCGCCGCTGTCGGCCAGCAGGCCGACCTGGTCGATCGGGGCCAGGTTCGCGAATTCGCCCGCGAGCCGGGCGAAATCGGCGGATGAGTACAAGGTGCGGTAGTAGCCGGTCTGGCCCGCGTTGACGATGACGGCGCCGCAGCCCGGCACCGTGATCGTGTCCTTGCCGCCGTTGACGAGCGTCGCCGCCTGCTTCGCGTTGCCGGCGATTTGCGCGATGACGGGCACGCGCCACGCCAGCGGGGTCTTGTCCGGCCGGTCGCGCGCGAATTCAGCCTGCGTCAGCGGCACGGTCGTCATGCCGTTGCGGCAGCTCGGTTCGCCCACCTTGATCAGCGGGACGCCGGGCTGCAGCGTGAAATCGTGGGCGATCGCCGTCACGGGCTTGCCGGCCGCCTTCTCGATCTGCTTCCACAAGTCGTCCGACACCGTGTTGCCGTAGGCATTCGCCTTCATGTAGGCGCGCACGCCATTGCGCCAGGCATTCTCGCCCACATACGCTTCCAGCATGCGGATCACGGATTCGCCCTTCGAATACGTGATCGCGTCGAAGGCCTGGTTGGCCTGCTCGACGGTTTCGACGTGCTGCACGACGGGGTGCGTGCCGGCGACGGAATCGCGGCTCATGGCCCGTTCGCGCGTGCCGACGGCTTCCAGGCGGGTGTTCCATTCCGGATGCAGGCGCGCCGTCGTGCGGCTTTCCATCCACGAGGCGAAGCCTTCGTTCAGCCACAGGTCGTCCCACCAGCGCATCGTGACGAGGTCGCCGAACCACTGGTGCGCCATCTCGTGCGCGGCGACCGAAAAGACTTCCTCGCGGTCGTGCTGGGTGGAGATCGCCGGGTCGAGCAGCAGCGCGTACTCGAACGTGAAGATGGCGCCCCAGTTTTCCATCGCGCCGAAGAACTGGCTGCGGCCCGGGCCCGCCACGTTGTCCAGTTTCGGCAGCGGATAGCGCATGCCGAAGTAATCGTTGTACTCGCGCAGGATCGCCTGGGCGGAGTCGAGCGCGAATTTCGCTTGCGGCAGCGCGCCGCGGCGGGTGACGACGCCGACTTCCGTGCCTTCGACCTTCGCGGTCGCCCGTTCGAAGTCGCCGGTCGCCATGAACAGCAGATACGTCGACATCTTCGGCGTCGTCGCGAACGTCACGTGGCGGCGGCCGTCCGGCAGCGTCTCCGTCTTTTTCGCCGGCATATTGCTGACGGCCATCTGGTCGGCGGGCACGACGACGTCCAGCGCGAAGCTCGCCTTGTACGCCGGCTCGTCCCACGACGGGACCATGCGGCGCGCGTCCGAATTCTCGAACTGCGTGAACAGCGCGCGCTGCCGCTTGCCCTCGGCGCCGGGGTAGTCCAGCGAGAACAGGCCGACGGCCTGCGTGCCGATCACGCCCGTGTAATCCATCGCCAGGTGGTACATGCCGGGCGCGACGGGCTGGGCGAACGTGAATGTCGCGGTCTGCGCCTCGGCATCGACGGCGACGGATGCCTCCCGGTCGGCGCCGCCGGCGGCCGGCGCCAGCGTCACCTTCGAGAACTTGAGGTCGGCCGCGCTCAAGGTGATCGTGCTGGTCGCCTTGGCGATGTTGATCGTGACGACGGTGCGCGCGCCGAACGACGCGCTGGCCGCGTCCGGCGTCAGCGAGACCTGGTAATGGGTGGGGATGACACCGCGCGGCAATTGCGTCGTCGTCTCGACGCCGGCCGTCGCGCCGGCGTGTGCGCGGATCGGCGCGGCGCTGGCATGGACGGCCGGCAGGGTCGCCAGCGCGAGGGTAATGGCGGCGGAGATCAGGCTGCGTTGCATGGGATTCCTATCGTTCGTGTATGTACGTCGGATCCGCGCGTGATGCCGGATGGGCGCGCGCGGCCAATCTTGAAATCTACGATCAAACGGCGCGTACTGTCAAATGACCAAGTGGACAGGCACCGCCGCGGTCGTGGGGGTATCATCCGCACGATCACACGACGAGGAGACCCGCATGAAACTGTACACGAGCACCCGCGCCCCGAACCCGCGCCGGGTCCTGATGTTCATGGCCGAGAAAGGCATCGCCGACGTCCGCACGGTGCAGGTCGACCTGGGCAAGGCCGAGCACCGCGACGAAGCCTTCATGGCGCTGAACCCGATGGCCCAGGTGCCCGTGCTGGAGCTGCCCGACGGCCGCACCTTGGCCGAGACGCGCGCCATCTGTACTTACCTGGAAGGCGTGCATCCGGATCCGAACCTGATGGGCGAGGGATTCGAGGAACGGGCGTTCATCGAGATGATGGACCGGCGTTGCGAGCTGCAGCTGTTCCTGCGCATCGCCAACTGCATCCGCCACACGCATCCCGGCCTGGCGATGCTGGAACAGCCGCAGTTCGGCGACTACGGCGCGGCGCAGGGCGCCAAGATGCGCGAGACGGCGCGCTGGCTCGACGGCGTGCTGGCGGACCGCGACTACGTGGCGGGCGAGCGCTTCACGATCGCCGACATCACGGCGTTCTGCGCGCTGGAATTCGCGCGCGGCCTGATGAAGTTCCGGCCGGCGGACGAAAGCCTGGTGAACCTGCAGGGATGGCGCGACCGGATCGCGCAGCGCCCGAGCGCGCAGGTGATCTGATCAGCCCACCCGCTTGTACCAGGGCCGCTCTCCCTCGATCGCCTGGTACGTCCCCGCATGCGCGTCCGCCAGGACCAGGGGCCGGTCGAGGCACAGCACGCCGAAGCGCGCCAGGCTGTCGTGGAACAGCCGCAGCACGCGCTGGCGCAGCACGGGCCCGAAGTCGGACAGCGCGCCGCAGCACAGGATCGCCTGGAATTCGTTGAACGACGCATCCGTCACGAGGCTGTACTGCGACCACGTGATGCGCCGCGCGAGCGGCGGCTGCAGGCGCGCGCGGCCGTCGCGCACGTCGAAATGGGCGGCCAGCGCCGATTTGCCGCCGCCGGCCGCGTGGCGTGCCTGCGCGGCGTCCAGGTCGGCGACGGACAGCCACGCGTCCTGGTGTTCCGCGACGAGTTCCTCGTTGGCGAGCGTCGCGTGGACTTCGACTTTGTCCAGCACCCCTTCTTCCGCCAGCACGACGGCGAGCGTCCACGCTTCGCCCACGCCCGCGCAGTCCGCGATCCACACGCGGGGCAGGGGCCAGGCCCGCAGCGTCGGCGCCAGCACCGTGCGCAGGCGCTGCGTGTGGCCGGGATTGTCGAACAGCGCGCACGGCGCGGGCGCGAACATGCGCAGCAGCGCGGACGCCGCAAGCGGGTCGTGCAACACCTTTTCCTGCAGCCCGGACAGCGTGGCGGCGCCGTGCGCGCGCAGCGCGTCCGCGAGCCGGCAGCGCAGGACCGTGCGGTCGTAGGCGCGGAAATCGTGGCCGAAGCGCTGGAACAAGGCTTCCAGCAGCAGCTCCGTTTCCAGTTCCTCGATCGCCAGGCCGGCCGCGAGGCCGGTCCAGGGACTCGTCACAGCCGCCATCAATGCAACCACACCCGCATCATCGACAGCAGCTGGGCCACGTCCACCGGCTTGGTGATGTAGTCGGACGCGCCGGCGGCGATGCACTTGTCGCGGTCGCCCTTCATCGCCTTCGCGGTCAGGGTGATGATCGGCAGCGACTTGAATTTCGGGATGCGGCGGATGGCGCGCATCGTGTCGTAGCCGTCCATCTCCGGCATCATGATGTCCATCAGGACGATCTCGATGGTCGGATCCTTTTCCAGCACCTCGATGCCGTCGCGGCCGTTCTCGGCGAACAGCACCTGCATCTGCTGGCGCTCCAGCAGCGACGACAGCGCGAAGATGTTGCGCAGGTCGTCGTCGACGATCAGTACCTTGCGCCCGGCCAGGCCGCCGTCCGCCGCGTGGATTTCTTCCAGCATGCGGCGCTGCGTCTCGGGCAGGCTGGCCTGCGAGCGGTGCAGGAACAGCGCCGTCTCGTCCAGCAGGCGCTCGGGCGAGCGGGCGTCCTTGACGACGATGGTCTTGGCGTAGCGCTTCAGCTTCGTGACCTCCTTGCGCGACAGCTCCTGCGCCGTGTAGATCACGATCGGCAGGTCGCGCAACGCCTGCTGCTTGCCGATCTGGTCGAGCAGGTCGAAGCCGGAGATGTCGGGCAAGGTCAGGTCCAGCACCATGCAGTCGAAGTGCTGCTGCGCGAGTGCCTCCAGCGCGCCCTTGCCGTCCTCCGCCGTCACGATGCGCACGTCCGAATCGCCGATCAGGCCGACGATCGATTCGCGCTGCGCCATGTCGTCCTCGACGACGAGCAGCGAGCGCTTGCCGCCCATGAGGAATTTCTGGATGCGCTTGAATTCCTCCTGCAGCATCTCGCGGCTGACGGGCTTGTTGATGTACGAGATGGCGCCCTGGCGCAGCGCCCGTTCGCGCTCGCGCAACGAGGACATCACGTGCACCGGTATGTGGCGCGTGCTCGGATCGCGCTTCAGGCGGTCGAGCACCGTGAAGCCGTCGATGTCGGGCAGGTCGATGTCGAGCAGGATCGCGGACGGCAGGTAGTCGCGCGCCAGCGATAGCGCGGAATCGCCGCGGTGCGTGACGATGCCCTTGAAGTTCTTTTCGCGCGCGAACTCGAGCACGGTCTTGGCGAAGCGCTCGTCGTCCTCGACGATCAGCACGGACGGGTCGCCCGGCACGATCAGGCCGCGGTCGTCCAGCATCGTCGCGTATTCGACGAGGCTGCCGGACGGGTCGGGCGCGGCCAGGTTCGCGACCGCGTCGGTTTCCGCTTCCAGCAGCAGCGCCGGCGCGGGGGATGCGGACGGCTGCGGCTGCGGCGGGGCCAGGCGCGCCGGTTGCGGCTGGCGCGTCTGCTCGTAATTGATGAAGCCCGCGCGGTTGTACGGCAGGTACAGCGTGAACGTGGAGCCGACGTTGACGGTCGATTCGACGCGGATTTCGCCGCCCAGCAGGCGCGCCAGTTCGCGCGAGATCGACAGGCCCAGGCCCGTGCCGCCGTATTTGCGGGCGGTGGAGCCGTCGGCCTGCTGGAACGCCTCGAAGATCAGCTGCAGCTTGTCGGACGGGATGCCCACGCCCGTGTCGCGCACGGAGAACGCCAGCACGGCGTCCGCATGCAGCAGGTGCGGGTGGTCGGCCGTCCAGCCGCTCGTCACAAGGCTGATCGTCAGCTGCACGTTGCCGTGGCTGGTGAACTTGAACGCATTCGACAGCAGGTTCTTCAAGACCTGCTGCAGGCGCGTGGTGTCGGTCATGACGGCCGTCGGCAGGTTGTCCGCCAGCTCCACCGTGAAGCCCAGGTGCTTGGCCTCGGCCATGTGGCGGAACGTGCGGTCCACGTAGTTGCGCAGGTTCGAGAAGCGGTATTCCGACACGTCCAGGGTGACGGTGCCCGACTCGATCTTCGACAGGTCGAGTATGTCGTTGATCAGGGTGAGCAGGTCGGAGCCGGAGCCGTGGATCGTCTTCGCGAATTCCACCTGCTTGGACGACAGGTTGCCTTCCGGGTTGTCGGACAGCTGCTGCGCGAGGATCAGGAGGGAGTTCAGCGGCGTGCGCAATTCGTGCGACATATTGGCCAGGAACTCGGACTTGTACTTGGACGACAGCGCCAGCTGCGTGGCCTTTTCTTCCAGCGCCAGCTTGGCCTGTTCCACCTCGCGGTTCTTGCGTTCCACCTCGATGTTCTGTTCGGACAGCAGGCGCGCCTTTTCCGCCAGTTCCTGGTTCGTCTGCTGCAGTTCCTGCGCCAGCGACTGCGACTGGGTCAGCAGCGATTCCGTCCGGCTGTTCGCCTCGATCGTGTTCAGCACGACGCCGATCGATTCCATCAGTTGGTCGAGGAACGACAGGTGGGTTTCCGTGAAGCGGTCCAGCGACGCGATCTCGATCACGGCCTTGACCTGCTGCTCGAACAGGATCGGCAGCACGACGATGTTGGTCGGCGGCGCGGAACCGAGGCCGGACGACACGACGATGTAGTCGCGCGGGACGTCCGTCAGCCAGATGCGGGTCTTCTCCAGCGCGCACTGGCCCACCAGCCCTTCGCCCGGCAGGAAGGACGTCGGCAGCTTGCGGCTGGAACGGTAGCCGTACGACGCGATCATGCGCAGGCGCGCGTCGGCTTCCTGCGAATCCATCATGTAGAACACGCCGTGGTGCGCCGACACGAGCGGCGCCAGCTCGGACAGGATCAGCTTCGTCACGGCCTGCAGGTCGCGCTGGCCCTGCAGCAGGCGGGTGAAGCGCGCCAGGTTGGTCTTGAGCCAGTCCTGCTGCGCGTTCTTCTGCGTCGTCTCCTTCAGGTTGCGGATCATCTCGTTGATGTTGTCCTTCAGGTACGACACCTCGCCGCGCGCTTCCACCTGGATGGAACGCGAGAGGTCGCCGCGCGTCACGGCCGTCGCGACTTCACCGATCGCGCGCATCTGGTTCGTCAGGTTCGCCGCCAGCTGGTTGACGTTCTCCGTCAAGTCCTTCCACGTACCGGCCACACCGGACACGTTCGCCTGGCCGCCCAGCTTACCCTCGGTACCCACTTCGCGCGCGACGCGGGTCACCTCCGATGCGAACGACGACAGCTGGTCCACCATCACGTTGATGGTGTCCTTCAGTTCGAGAATTTCGCCCTTCACGTCCACCGTGATCTTCTTGGACAGGTCGCCGCGCGCCACGGCGGTGGTCACCGCCGCGATGTTACGCACCTGGCCCGTCAGGTTCGACGCCATGAAGTTCACGTTGTCGGTGAGGTCCTTCCACGTGCCGCCGACGCCGGGCACGTAGGCCTGGCCGCCCAATTTACCCTCCGTACCCACTTCGCGGGCCACGCGCGTCACCTCCGACGCGAACGAGGATAGCTGGTCCACCATCACGTTGATGGTGTTCTTCAGTTCCAGGATCTCGCCCTTCACGTCCACCGTGATCTTTTTCGACAGGTCGCCGTTCGCCACGGCCGTCGTCACCTCCGCGATGTTACGCACCTGCGCCGTGAGGTTGCCCGCCATCGAGTTCACGCCGTCCGTCAAGTCCTTCCACGTGCCCGCGACGCCGGGCACGTTCGCCTGGCCGCCGAGCTTGCCTTCCGTACCGACCTCCCGCGCCACGCGGGTCACCTCGGACGCGAAGGAGTTCAGCTGGTCCACCATCACGTTGATCGTGTTCTTCAGTTCGAGAATCTCGCCCTTCACGTCCACCGTGATCTTTTTGGAGAGGTCGCCGTTCGCCACGGCGGTCGTCACGTCCGCGATGTTGCGCACCTGGCCCGTGAGGTTACCCGCCATCGAGTTCACGGAGTCGGTCAAGTCCTTCCACGTGCCCGCCACGCCTTTCACGACGGCCTGGCCGCCGAGCTTGCCTTCCGTACCGACCTCTCTTGCGACGCGGGTCACCTCCGATGCGAACGACGACAACTGGTCCACCATGACGTTGATGGTGTTCTTCAGTTCCAGGATCTCGCCCTTCACGTCCACCGTGATCTTCTTGGACAGGTCGCCGTTCGCCACGGCGGTGGTCACCGCGGCGATGTTACGCACCTGGCCCGTCAGGTTCGACGCCATGAAGTTCACGTTGTCGGTCAGGTCCTTCCACGTGCCGGCGACGCCGGGCACATAGGCCTGGCCGCCGAGCTTACCTTCCGTACCGACCTCCCTTGCTACGCGGGTCACCTCGGACGCGAAGGAGCGCAACTGGTCCACCATCACGTTGATGGTGTCCTTCAGCTGCAGGATCTCGCCGCGCACGTCCACCGTGATCTTCTTCGACAAGTCGCCGTTCGCCACGGCGGTGGTCACTTCCGCGATGTTACGCACCTGCGACGTCAGGTTGCCCGCCATCGAGTTCACGGAGTCCGTCAAGTCCTTCCACGTGCCCGCGACGCCCGGCACATAGGCCTGGCCCCCCAGCTTGCCCTCGGTACCCACTTCCCGCGCGACGCGCGTCACCTCGGACGAGAACGAGGACAGCTGTTCCACCATCGTGTTCGCGGTGGTGGCCGCGCGCAGGTACTGGCCTTTCAGCGGGTGGCCGTCGACTTCCAGCGCCATCGTCTGCGACAGGTCGCCTTTCGCCACGGCGCCGATGACGCGCGCCATTTCCGTCGTCGGGCGCACGAGGTCGTCGATCAGCGTATTGACGGAGCTGATGATGGTGGCCCAACCGCCCGCGGCGCCCGGCACGGACGCGCGCTGCGTCAAATGACCTTCGCGGCCGACGACGCGCGACACTTCGGTGACCGCTTCGACCATCTTTTCCTTGGTCTCGATGATGTCGTTCAGCGTATCGGCGATCTTGCCGGACATGCCGGTCCAGTCGGACGGCATGCGCACGGAGAAGTCGCCTTTTTTCAGCGCCATCAGCGTGGACAGCAACAGCTTGACGTCGAGCTGCTCAGCCATGTCGGTCATATTGTTCATTGACTAGGAATCCTCGATAGGGAAAGAACGGAAGGGGGCGTGCCAGCATCCGGTGGAACATCGCATGCACAGTTTTGGACAGGACGCATTGTTAAATGTCTAGAACACGCAAAGATACTCGGGTGTCGAGTCAAGTCAAGTATTGATGGCGGCCGCTCGACTAAATTGTTACCGATCCGATATAAACTTGCATTTTTGAAATTTTAAACGGACAATTCGCGCGAGGATAATTGAAAAGCGCCGAGCCCGGCGCACGATTCGATGACGGGCCGGATCCGGGGTGTATCGGAACGACAACTGAGCAAGGGCAATAGCTCTGCCATAATGAATAAAAGACTAATTTTTCGTGCTTTTCGGTTACAACTCATCTAGCATAGCGGATGTCATTACGTCCACTCCACCCACAGCGTGAGGCAGCCATGAAGACCGTCGATTTGGACGAGTTGTTACATACCGACACCGCGTCCAGTTGGGGCGAAGCGCTGTTCGCCCTGGGGCGGCAATATGGATTCGACAAGGTCTTGTTCGGCATGTCGGGCTCGCGGCATGCGCGCCTGGAAAACGCGTTTATCCAAAGTAACTATCCGGTGAAATGGCGCGAACGTTACGACGCCGAGCGGTTTGCCTACGTCGACCCCGTCGTGAGTCACTGCCTGGCCACCACGTTGCCGCTGATCTGGCAGCCGGAGATCTTCCGCAGTCCGGCCCAGCGCTCGCTGTACGAGGAAGCGTGCGGCCATGGCATCCGCGCCGGGGTGACGTTTCCGATCCATGGTCCGAACGGGGAGTTCGGGCTGCTGAGCTTTGCCGTCGACGCGGCGGCCGACGGCGCGTTCCTGCGCGACGTGTCGACCATGCTGCCGGATCTGGCGCTGGTGCGGGATTATGCGTTCGCGTCGGGCGTGCGCTTCTGCCCGCCGCCCACGCAGGAGGCGGCGCCGCGCCTGACCCCGCGCGAGCTGGAAGTGCTCAACTGGGTCATGGTGGGCAAGTCGTCGTGGGAAATTTCAAAAATCACCGGCTGCTCCGAGGCGACGGTGAACTTTCACATGGGGAATATCCGCCAAAAGTTCAACGTCAACACCCGGCAACAGGCGGTTGTGAGGGCAATTTCCTTAGGGCTGATTACCCCAGAAGATCACCATCGTTGAGCTTGCCGTTGACATACAGCTTCAACAGCAAGGCGACCGGGGCCGGAATGGCCAGACCCGTTTCGAAGCGGCTGCCGCTGGATTGCGTGACGCCAAAACGGCCCCAGAACTTCTCCTGGCTCTCGCGTTTGCTGATCCGATACTTCTTCAGATCGCTGATGGAGGGCGCCAGGGATGCGGGCGGTTTCATCAAGGTGCCTGCCAACGGTTCCCGCAGGCTTGCTTCGGTAACGAAATCATTAGCCATCGCCGCTCCTCCATGGAAAGATGTGTGGGAAACAAGTATTCCATGCAACATTCATTTAGCGTCCTAGCAACCCTGCTAGTTCCCCAACACATCTTCCGGTCGCGCCGAGCGGATAACTATCAGTTACAGAAGAAATACGCTACCAACCTCGTCAACATCTGGAGTTTATTTGAGTTGGCTCAATAAGAATAGATAAGTCAGCGCCCACATGGTTGCCGTCTGTTCGTTGTTGGCAGCGCCGGCGTGACCGCCTTCGGTATTTTCCCAGTACAAGACGTCGTGGCCCTGGTCCCGCATCAGCGCCGCCATCTTGCGGGCATGGCCGGGGTGCACGCGGTCGTCGCGCGTGGACGTCGTGAACAGCACGCGCGGATAGCGCTTGCCGGGGGCAACGTTCTGGTACGGCGAGTAGCGGGCGATGTAGGCCCACTCGTCCGGATCGTCCGGATCGCCGTATTCGCCGACCCACGAGGCGCCGGCCAGCAGCGTGTGGTAGCGGCGCATGTCCAGCAGGGGCACCTGGCAGGCGACGGCGCCGAACAGGTCGGGGCGCTGCGTGAGGGCCGCCCCGACGAGCAGGCCGCCGTTGCTGCCGCCCATGATGCCCAGGTGGCGCGGGCGCGTGATGCCGCGCTTCACCAGGTCCTCGGCGACGGCAATGAAGTCGTCGAACGCCTTCTGGCGGTGTTCCTTGAGCGCGGCCTGGTGCCAGCGCGGGCCGAATTCGCCGCCGCCGCGGATATTCGCCAGCACGTACACGCCGCCCTGCGCGAGCCACGCCTCGCCCGTCACGCCGCTGTAGAACGGCGTCAGCGACACCTCGAAGCCGCCGTAGCCGTACAGCAGCGTGGGATGGTTGCCGTCCAGCGGAACGCCGGCGCGCATCACGACGAAATAGGGCACGTCGGTGCCGTCGGGCGAGCGCGCCGCGAACTGGCTGACGGCGTACGGCGCCGCGTCGAAGAACGCCGGCATGGATTTCAGGAATGCGCGCGCGTCGCTGCCCGCTTCCATCAGATACAGGCTGCTGGGCGTGAGGAAGTCGGTGACGGTCAGGAAGACCTGGTCCGACGCGTACTCGTCGACGCTCGACACGTGCAGCGCACCCATGCCGGGCACCGCCACGTCGCGCCGGCGCCAGCGGCCGTCCGCGCGGTGCCACTCATTGATGCGGTTCTTGACGTTGTCGAGGATCGTGAGGAACAGCGATCCGCGCGTGGCCGCGATGCCGTCCAGCGACGTCGTCGGCGTCGGCGCGAACAGCACGTCGAAGTCGCGGTCGCCTTCCATGAAGCGGTCGAAGCCGATCGCGAGCAGGGCGCCCTGCGGCCACGTGGTCGCCCCGATCGTCCAGTCCGAGCGCAGCTCGACGATCAGTTGGTCGCGCAGCGCGAACGCGTTGGCGTCCAGGGGCTTGTCGATGCGCGCGAGCCGCCCGTCCGCCGGATCGCGCAGGAACAGTTCGCTGCTGTAGAAATCGATCTGGCGCAGGACGAACTGGCGCTCGAAGCCCGGTGTCGGCTCCTGCCAGGCGGACGCGGACAAGTCGTCCGGCAGCGCCGCGTAGACGAGCGTGGCGGCGTCCAGCGGCGTGCCGCGGCGCCAGGCCTTGACGATGCGGGGATAGCCCGACGCCGTCATCGAATCGGGACCGAAGTCGGTCGCGACGAACAAGGTGTCCGCGTCGATCCAGCCGGCGCTCGTCTTCGCCTCCGGCAAGGTGAAGCCGTCCGGCACGATGGCGCGCGCGGCCACGTCGAATTCGCGCACGACGTGGGCGTCGCCGCCGCCGCGCGACAGCGAGACGAGGCAACGCGTGCCGTGCGGCTCGAGGAAGGCCGCGCCGGCCCAGACCCAGTTCTCGCCCTCGCTGCGGGCAAGCGCGTCCAGGTCCAGCACCGTGTCCCAGGCGGGCGCCGGCGTGCGGTAGTCGTCCAAGGTCGTGCGGCGCCAGATGCCCCGTTCGTGGTCGGCGTCGCGCCAGAAGTTGTAGAACAGGCCGTCGTGGTGGCCGACGTACGGGATGCGGTCGCGCGCATCCAGGATCGTCTTGAGCCGCGCGCGCAGGGGCGCGTAGCCGGGCAGCGCCGTCAGCTCGCCTTCGGTTTCCTCGTTGCGTTCGCGCACCCAGGCCAGGGCCCGGTCCGAATCGACGTCTTCCAGCCACAGCCAGGGGTCCTGCAGGTCGTTGTCCGCTTCGCGCATGGGCATTCCTTTTCGTTGTGCTCGCAATTTCGTGCCGATTCGGACATACTAACAAACATCTAAAAATTTCCGCACGACAATATTTGTTGTCATTACGGGCCCGGGGATATGACAGACATCGCATCGCGCAACACGGGAAGGGCGGCCGGGCCGTGGGCCGGCGGCGTCGTACTGGCCCTGGCGGCGGGCGCCGGCCTGTACGCGGCCGCGGCCCACACGGTGGCCGCCGACGTGCAGGCGCGCTTCGATCACCTGGCGCGCAGCGGCCGCCGGCAGCTCGACGGGGCCGTGCATTCGTATGCGGACGTCGTGCGCGGGCTGGCCGGCCTGTTCCAGGCGAACGGCGGGACAGTCACGCGGCTGCGATTCCACAGCTACGTCCAGTCGCTGGGCGTGGCCGAACACTATCCGGCGCTGGAGTCGATCAATTACGCGCAGTACGTGGAAGACGGCGCGCGCGACGCCTTCGTCGCGGCCGTGCGCGCGGACCGCAGCCTCGAGCCGGACGGCTATCCCGGCTTCGCGATCCGGCCCGCCGGACGCCGTCCGTCGTACACGGTGTTGACGTACCTGGAGCCCCCGCTGCCGGAAAAATTCGGCGTCGACTTGACGGCCGGCGCGCCCGCCGTCGTGCAGACGCTGGCCGCCGCGCGCGACAGCGGCCGCATGGCGGCGTCGGGCCGGCCCATCGTCGTCGAGCATCCGGTGCGCCACCTGGCCCTGGCCCTGCGCATGCCCGTCTACCGTTCGCCGGCGGTCACCGGGCGCCCGCTCGACGTCGAAGGGCGGCGCGCGGCGTACGTGGGATCGGTCGGCATCGGCTTTTCCGTCCCGGCCCTCGTGCGGGGCGCCATGCAGGGCCACGACAAGGACCCGGTGGCGCTGCAGCTGTACGCGGCGGCCGACGGCCGCGCGCCGGGCCCGGTGCGCGTGAACGGGGCGGATACGCTGTTGTACGACGGCGCGCCGCCGGCGCTGGCCGGCGCCGACGACCTGCTGGAAACGGTGCTGCCCGTGCGCTTCGACGACAATCTGTGGAAGGCCCGCTTCGTCGCCCGCCGCGCCGACCTGGCGGGCGGGTTCGGGCGCGCGCTCCCGTGGCTGGCGGGCGCGGGCGGCTTCGGCGCGACGCTGCTGGTGGTCGGCTTGTTCATCAACCTGGCCCGGTCGCGCCGCGCGGCCGTGGACGGGCGCCGCCTGCTCGACCTCGTGCTGGACAACGTCGACGCCTACGTCTACCTGAAGGACCGCGACCGCCGCTACCGCTACGTCAACGCGAAGATGGCCGCCGCCTGCGGCTTGCCGGCGCGGGACGTCGTGGGCCGGCGCGACTGCGACGTGATGCCGCCCGCGCAGGCCGATGCCCTGTGGGCGCTGGACCGTCCGGTGCTCGAACTGGGCGAGCAACGCGCCGTGCAGAACGCCTTCGCCGGCGCCGACGGCATCGTCCGCCAGCTGTGGAGCGTGAAGGTGCCGGTGCGCGTCGACGGCGAGGTCGAGGCCGTGCTGTGCGTGTCGACGGACGTCACGGAACTGCATGCGCTGCAGGCCCGGGCCGACGCGGCCAGCCGCGCCAAGAGCGACTTCCTGTCGAACATGAGCCACGAGATCCGCACGCCGATGAACAGCATCATCGGCATGGCGCACCTGGCCCGCAAGCATGCGGACACGCCGCGCCAGCGCGATTACCTGGACAAGATCCACCAGGAGGCGCGGCACCTGCTGGGCATCGTCAACCACGTCCTCGATTTTTCCCGGATGGAGACCGGCACGGTCGAGCCGAGGCCGCACGACGCCGCGCCGGACGCCGCCCCGCGCGACGCCGCCGGATCCGGCGCGCTCGCCGGCCTGACGATCCTGCTGGTCGAGGACAACGCGTTCAACCAGCTGGTGGCGCGCGAGCTGCTGGAGGAAGCCGGCGCCGACGTGGTCGTCGCCGGCGACGGCGCGGCGGCGCTGGAGCGCATGGCCGACCGCCCCGTCCACTGCGTCCTGATGGACGTGCAGATGCCGGTGATGGACGGCATCGAGGCGACGCGGCGCATCCGCCGCGATCCGCGTCACGCGGACGTGAAGGTGATCGCGCTGACGGCGAACGCGGGCCTCGACGACCAGGCCCGCTGCCTCGCGGCCGGCATGGACGAATTCCTGGCCAAGCCCGCCGCGCCGGAGACGCTCGTCGCAACGATTGCGCGCGCGCTCGGCCGCGACGCCCGGCACGCGGACGCGCTGCTCGACCTCGGCGTGCTGTCCGATGCGCTCAAGGGCGAGCCGGCGCGGATGCGCCAGCACGCCTTCCAGTTCCTGGACGCGGCGCGCGACGGCGTGCACGAGATCGACCGCGCGCTGGCCGCGCGCGAGCCGGCGCGGGCGGCGCCGGTGGCGCAGCGCCTGAAGTCGGAAGCGCGCACGGTCGGGGCGCTGAGTTTCGCGCGCGCGTGCGGCGAGCTGTGCGCCGAGCTGGAACGCCAGGCCGAGCCGGGCGCGCCCGGCAACGCGCGCCTGCTGGCGGCCCGGTTGCGCGGCATGCTGGCGCGGCTGGAGCGCCACATCCACGCCGAACTCGGCGCGCGCCAGCAGGATCACCCGCCCTGAAGATTCGCCAGCTCTACCATCCGGAGGGCGGAAGTAGTATGCTGCGCGAGTCTTCCCGTCACCTCTCGTCATGTCATCCCCGATCCGCCCCGGCCTCCTGATCCTGCACGGCAACCAGATGGAGTTTCTGCGCGCCGCCGTCTTCGACTGGCTGCGCGCGAACCCGCTCGGGCCGCTGGAGGAAGAGATCATGCTCGTGCAGTCCAATGGCGTGGCCGAGTGGCTCAAGATCGCGCTGGCGGAAGAGCTGGGCGTGTGCGCGGCCACGCGCGTGGCGTTGCCGGCGCGCTTCCAGTGGGAAGCCTATCGCGGCATGCTGGGGCCGGAGCGGGTGCCGCGCCGCTCGCCGTTCGACAAGGATGCCCTCACGTGGCGCCTGATGCGCCTGCTGCCCGAGGTGCTGGACGGGGACACGTTCGCGCCGCTGCGCCATTTCCTGAACGACGGCGACGCCGAGCGCCGCCTGCAACTGGCCGAACGCCTGGCGGACCTGTACGACCAGTACCAGGTCTACCGCGCCGACTGGCTCACCGACTGGGCCGAGGGCATCGACCAGCTGCGCCGTCCCGGCGGCGAGCCGCTGCCGCTGGCGCCGGACCAGTGCTGGCAGGCGCGGCTCTGGCGCGAGATCCACGCGAGCCTGCCGCCCGAGCGGCGCTGGTCCGGCCGCGCGACGATCCACCAGCAGTTCATGGCGGCCGTGCAGGAAGACCGCGCGCCGGTGCTGCGGCTGCCGCGCCGCGTGATCCTGTTCGGCATGTCGACGTTGCCGTACCAGACGATCCAGGCGATGGCCGGCCTGTCGCGCCACACGCAGGTCCTGATCGCCGTGCCGAACCCGTGCCGGTTCTACTGGGGCGACATCATCGAGGGCCGCGAACTGCTGCGCGCCGCGTACAAGCGCCAGCAGCACCGCAACGGCAGCGACCTGGCCGACGTCCCCGTCGAGCAGCTCCACGCGCACAGCCATCCGCTGCTCGCGAGCTGGGGCCGCCAGGGGCGCGACTTCGTGCGCATGCTCGACGAATTCGACAACGGCGAGGGCGCGCAATTCGGCAACCTGCGCATCGACCTGTTCTCGGACGACGAGCCGGACACGCTGCTGGGCCAGGTGCAGGCCGCCGTGCGCGACCTGCTGCCGCTGTCCGAACATCCGCACGTGCCGCCGCCGTCGTCGGATCGCTCGATCGAATTCCACATCGCGCACAGCGCCCAGCGCGAGGTCGAAGTGCTGCACGACCAGCTGCTGTCGTGGTTCGCCGAAGAACGGGAAGAAGACGAGGGCGGCGCCCTGCGCCCGCGCGACGTCGTCGTGATGGTGCCGGACATCGAGACCTTTTCCGCGGCCGTGCACGCCGTGTTCGACCAGCACAAGCGCAGCGACCCGCGCTACATCCCGTTCGAGATCGGCGACGTGAAGGACCGCAGCCGGAACCCGCTGCTCGTGGCGCTGGAATGGCTGCTGCGGCTGCCGCAGCAGCGCTGCCGCCAGAGCGAGGTGCGCGACTTGCTCGACGTGCCCGCGCTGGCCGCGCGCTTCGGCCTGGAGGATGCGGACCTCCCGATCCTCGGCCACTGGATCGAGGGCGCCAGCGTGCGCTGGGGCCTGGACCAGCGCCACCGCGCCGGCCTGGGCCTCGGTTCCGCGGGCGAGCAGAATTCCTGGCTGTTCGGCGTGCGCCGCATGCTGCTCGGCTATGCGACCGGCATTGGGGCCAGCTACCGCGACATCGAACCGTATCCGGAAGTGGGCGGGCTCGATGCGGCGCTGGCCGGTTCGCTGGCCGAGCTGGTGGAAGCGCTGCTGGCCTGGCGCGAGGACCTGGACCGGACGCTCGCCCCGATGGAGTGGGGCCGGTGCGCGCGCGCGCTGCTGGCCCGCTTCTTCCGCGCGACGAACGAGGAAGACCGCCTGATGCTGCACCAGCTGGAAGAAGCGCTGCAATGCTGGCTGGAGATCTGCGAGAGCGCGCTGTTCGACGAACCCGTGTCGCTGGCCGTGATGCGCGAGGCCTGGCTCGGCCAGCTGGACCAGCCGGCGCTGTCGCACCAGTTCGTGTCCGGCGGCGTCACGTTCTGCACCTTGATGCCGATGCGCGCCGTGCCGTTCCGCGTCGTCTGCCTGCTCGGCATGAACGACGGCGACTTCCCGCGCCGCGGCCATCAATCCGATTTCGACCTGCTGGCGCTGCCGGGCCTCTCGCGCCCCGGCGACCGCTCGCGCCGCGACGACGACCGCTACCTGATGCTGGAAGCCGTGCTGGCCGCGCGCGAAAAGCTGTACGTCAGCTGGGTGGGCCGCAACGTGCGCGACAACACGGAGCAGCCGGCGTCCGTGCTCGTGGCGCAGCTGCGCGACTATCTCGCCGCCGGCTGGGACCTGGATCTGGCCGAACGCACGACCGTGCACGCGCTGCAGCCGTTCTCGCGCCGCTATTTCGAGCGCGGCGGCCTGCTCACGTATGCGGGCGAATGGCGGTCCGCGCATGGAGCCGACGCGGACCGCGCCGATGACGCGCTTGATGCCGATCCTCTGCCGCCGTTCGAACTGGACGAGGACTACCGCCTCACCCTGGGCGAACTGGCGAGCTTCCTGCGCCAGCCGGCGCGCTACTTCTTCCGCCGCCGCCTGGGCGTGACGTTCAACGACCTGGAAGTCGTCGGCGAGGACGAGGAACCGTTCTCCCTCGACGCCCTCGACCGCTATTTTCTGGAAGACACGCTGCTCGACGACAGCGGAACCCCCGAGCAACCGGACGAGGTGCGCGAGGTGTTGGAACTGCGCGCGGCGCGGCTCGCGCGCGAAGGCGTGCTGCCGATCGGCCTCGTCGGCCGGCAATGGCAGCAGCAGCTCGTCGACGACCTCGTCCCCGTGCGCCAAGCGTGGCTCGCGCTCGGCGGCCGCTATCCGCGCCCGGCGCCGAAACTGGCGGTTGGCGTGGACGTGGGCGGCTTGCGGATCGAGGACTGGATCGACCGCCTGCGCAGCAACGACGTCGAGACCGTGTGGCTGCTGCAGATGTCCTCGAAAGTCCTGGACCGCAAGGGCGAGCCGCGCGGCGACAAATTGATCGGCCCGTGGCTGCGCCAGCTGGCCGCCGCCGCGATGGGCGAGCGCGTCGGCGGCGTGCTCGTGGCGCGCGACGCCAGCCTCGCGCTGGCGCCGCTGGACCGCGGCGACGCGCTCGCGCAGCTGGAGACGCTGGTGACCTTGTGGCGCGCCAATCTCGACCGGCCGCTGCCCGTCGCCTGCAAGACGGCGCTCGCGCATTTCGGCGGCGGCGACGCGCGCGAGACGTACGACGGCGGCTTCGAGATCGACGGCGAAGTGATGGACCCGTGCCTCGCGCGCCTGTGGCCGGAATTCGCGCTGCTGCGCGCCGCCGGCGGCTGGCCGCTCGTGGCCGAGGCGTTGTACGGCCCGCTGGTCGCGTGGCTGAAGGACGGCGTGACCGTGACCCGCTTCGATGGAGACGCGCCATGAGCCGGCTGCTCGACGCGTTGACCTTCCCGCTGCACGGCTCGCGCCTCATCGAGGCCAGCGCCGGCACCGGCAAGACGTGGACCATCGCCGCGCTGTACCTGCGGCTCGTGCTGGGCCACGGCGACGCAGACGGCTATACCCGGCCCCTGATGCCGCCCGAGATCCTCGTGATGACGTTCACCCGCGCCGCCACGCGCGAGTTGTCGAACCGCGTGCGCGAGCGGCTCGTGCAGGCGGCGGCGTGCTTCCGCGGCGAGGCCGACGCGGACGACCCCTACCTGGCGGCGCTGGCCGACGCGTACGGCGACGCGCAGCAGCGCCAAGTGGCCGCGCACCGACTCGTGCTGGCGGCGGAGACGATGGACGAAGCCGCGATCTTCACCATCGACGCCTGGTGCCAGCGCATGCTGCGCGAGCACGCGTTCGACAGCGGCAGCCTGTTCGACGAAGAACTCGTCAGCGACGAGCGCGCCCTGTTCGAGGACGCGGCGCACGATTACTGGCGCCAGCACGTGTACCCGCTGTCGGGCAGCCTGCTGGCCAGCCTGTTGTCGTGCTGGAGCGACGTCGACGCGCTGAAACGGTCCGTGCGCGAGCTGGTGCAGCGCGCCGGGCGCCTCGACGACGGCGTCGAACGTCCGCTGGGCGACGTGATCCTCGACGCCGAGCGCGCGCAACGCGCCGAACTGGCGCGGCTGAAGGACGGCTGGCCGGCGCGCGCCGACGCGATGGAAGCATGGATCGCGGCGCAGCGCGGCGTGAATGCCAAGGCGTTCAACGGCAACAAGATGCGCCCGGACTCGCTGGCGAAAGCGTTCGACGCGCTGCGCCGCTGGGCCGGCGACCCGCAGGCGCACTATCCGCAATTGACCGACGCCCTGTGGCACCGGCTGACGCCGGACGGCATCCTCGACGCGTTCAGCAAGGACTACGACACGCCGATCCCGGAGTGCTTCGAGCACACGGCGGCGCTGAAGGAAGGGCTCGACGCCATCTCTCCGGTGGCGCACGCGCTGCTGCGCCACGCCGCGTGCGCCATCGCGCACCGCATGGCGGAACTCAAGCGCCGCAACCGCCAGTTCGGCTTCGCCGACATGCTGGTGCGCCTGAAGGATGCGCTGGAAGGACCGAACGGCGCGGCGCTGCGCCGGCGCATCCTCGACCAGTACCCGGTGGCGCTGGTCGACGAATTCCAGGACACGTCGCCCGACCAGTACCGCATCTTCGACCTGCTGTACCGCGTGGCCGACAACGAGGAGGCAGCCGGGCTGTTCCTCATCGGCGACCCGAAGCAGTCGATCTACGGCTTTCGCGGCGCCGACATCCACAGCTACCTGGCGGCGCGGCGCGCGACGGCGGGCCGCCACTACCAGCTGGGGACGAACTACCGCTCGACGCGCCAGCTCGTCGAGGCCGTGAACCAGCTGTTCCTGCACGCCGAAGGCCGGTACGCGGCCGGCGCGTTCCGCTTCCGCAAGGGAGAGGAGAATCCGCTGCCGTTCGAGGCCGTCGACGCGGCGGGACGCAGGCAGCGGCTGGTTGGCGTGGACGGGCCGTTCCAGGCGCTCGCCGTCGGCATGGCGGACATCGAGGACATGCGCGCGGACGACTACCGCGAATTCTTCGCCCAGCACTGCGCCGAGCACATCGTCCGCGTGCTGAACGACCCGAAGGCGGGCTTCGAAGACGACGCGGGCCGCTTCACGCGCCTGATGCCGGCGGATATCGCGATCCTCGTGCGCGACCGGCGCGAGGCCGCCGCCGTGCGCCGGGCCCTCGTGCAAAGGACGGTCGCCAGCGTGTACCTGTCCGACCAGGACTCGGTGGTGGAAAGCGACGAGGCGCGCGACGTGCTGCGCTGGCTGCAGGCCGTGGCGAACCCGCTCGACGTCACGCTCGCCCGCGCCGCGTTCGCGACCGCGACGTGCGCGCTGCCGCTGGCGCAGTTGGCGCAACTGGCGAGCGACGAACTGGCGTGGGAAGTGCGCGTCGAGCAGCTGAAATCCCTGCACCAGGCCTGGCAGCGCCAGGGCGTGCTGGCGATGCTGCGCCGCTTCATCCACGAACTGGGCCTGCCCGCCAAGCTGCTCGGGGCGCCGGGCGGCGAGCGCCGGCTGACGAACCTGCTGCACCTCGCGGAGCTGCTGCAGGAAGCGAGCCGCGAGCTGGATGGCGAGCAGGCCCTGATCCGCTGGTTCGCCGAGCAGGTCGAAGGTGTGGGCGAGGGGGGCGACGAGCGCGTGCTGCGGCTGGAGTCGGACGCGGAACTGGTCAAGGTCGTCACCGTGCACAAATCGAAGGGCCTGGAATATCCGCTCGTGTACCTGCCGTTCGCCGTCACGGCGCGCAAGACGGACCGCCGCAACCGCGCCTTCTTCGAATACGTGGAAGACGACGGCGAGCGCCGCATCGATCTCGCCCTGTCCGACGCGGCCATGGCCGCCGTCGACCGCGCGCGCCTGGAGGAAGACCTGCGCCTGTTGTACGTGGCGCTGACGCGGGCCCGCCACTTCCTGTGGCTCGGCGTGGCCGCGGTGGCGGCGCGCAAGAAGGGCGAGAACCTGCTGCACGAATCGGCGCTGGGCTATCTGCTGACGGGCGGCACGCCGGTGCCCGCCGCCGCCGTGCGCGAGCGCTGGGAGGAACTGCGCGGCGGCGTGGCCGGCATCGAGGTGCATGCGCTGGCCAGCCCGGACGGCTGCACGCGGCTGCGCCGCGACGACGTGCGGCCGGACCTCGTGGAGCCGCCGCGGTTCGACGCGCGCTTCGAGCGCAACTGGGCCGTCGGCTCGTTCACGTCGCTGACGAAGAACACGGTGGCCGCGGCGCCGCCCACACGCCCGCAGGAAGAAAACCTGCTGGAGGAAGACGACCCGGGCGTCGTGCCGGTCGCGCACAGCGAGGACGCGCCGTGGCACCGCTTCCCGCGCGGCGCCGGTCCCGGCAACTTCCTGCACGAGCAGCTCGAGTGGATGGCGAGGGAGGGTTTCGGCCAGGTCGACGAGGAAGAGTACCAAGCGCGAGTCGCGCAGCGTATCCGGCGCGCCGGCTGGGGCAACCGCGAGGCCGATGCCCTGGCGTGGCTGCGCATGATCGCGGTGACGCCGCTGCCGCCCGTCGGCTGCGCGCTCGCGGACATCGAGGCGCCGCTGGCCGAGATGGAATTCTGGTTCCCCAGCCGCCAGCTGGACGTGGCCGCGCTCGACCGCCTGTGCCGCCGCCGCATGCTGGGAAACACGCCGCGCCCCGTGCTGCCGGAGCGCCGGCTGCACGGCATGCTGAAGGGGTTCACGGACCTCGTGTTCGAGTGCCACGGCCGCTACTGGGTGCTGGACTACAAGTCGAACGCGCTCGGGCCGGGCGACGCCGCGTACACGCAGGCCGCGATGGCGGCCGGCATGGCCGAGCACCGCTACGACATCCAGGGCGCCATCTACATGCTCGCGGTGCACCGGCTGCTGCGCACCCGCCTCGGCGCCGCGTATTCGCCGCATGAGCACCTGGGCGGCGCCGTGTTCCTGTTCCTGCGCGGGATCGGCAACCCGGCCACGCACGGCTGCTATCTGCTGGAGCCGGACCTGGAATTGCTGGACGGGCTCGATCGCCTGCTGGGAAAGGACACGCATGACGCTTGAGCCCATCGACGCATCGGCATTCTGGGCCGAAGTGGAACGCCTGACGGAGGCGGGCGAGCTGCGCCGCCTGTCCGGCGTGTTCGCGCGCTTCGTCGCGACCCTGGGCACTGTCGATTCGATGCCGTTGCTGCTTGCCTCGCTCGTGCTGTCGGAGCTGGAAGGCCGCGGCCATAGCTGCCTGCTGCTGGACGACCTCGCGGGCGATCCGGCCGGGCTGCTCGGCTGGACGGACGAGGACTGGAAGGCGCTCGCGCGCGCCGCGAAGCCGCTGCCGCGCGGCGCGAAGGGCTGGGTCAACCAGCTGAGCGCCTGCGAGCAGGTGTGGCGCGTGGGCGACCTCGATTACGACCAGCCGCTCGTGCTGGACGAGTCGCGCCTGTACCTGCGCCGCTACTGGCGCGACGAAACGCTCGTCGCCACGTGCGTGCGCATGCGCGCGCAGGAGCGGCGCGACGTCGACATCGAGCAGGCCCGCACGTGGCTGGAAGCGCTGTTCGGCGCCCAGCGCGCGGGCGAAGCGCCGGACTGGCAGCGCATCGCCTGCGCCGTCGCGCTGCGCGGCGCGTTCGCCATCATCACCGGCGGCCCGGGTACCGGCAAGACGTACACGGTGGCGCGGCTGCTGGCGCTGCTGTTCGCCACGGCGCCGGATTGCGCGCGCCAGCGCATCGCGCTCGCCGCGCCGACGGGCAAGGCGGCGGCGCGCCTGAAGCAGGCGATCGACAAGGCGCTGGGCGAGCTGGCCGACCGCGTGGGCGGCGCTCTGCCGCTGCGCGAGCTGACGAAGCGCATGGGCGCCGCCCGCACCCTGCACAGCCTTCTGGGCGCGCGGCCGGACACACGCAGCTTCGCGCACCACCGCGGCAATCCGCTCGACGTCGACGTGTTGATCGTCGACGAGGCGTCGATGGTGCACCTGGAGATGATGGCGTCGCTGCTCGACGCGCTGCCCGCGGGCGCGACCCTGGTCCTGCTGGGCGACAAGGACCAGCTGGCGTCCGTGGAGGCGGGCGCCGTGCTGGGCGACCTGTGCCACGACGCCCAGGCCGGCCGCTACGACGCGGACACGCTGGACTATGTGCAGGCGGCCAGCGGCGAGGCGATCCCGGAACGCTATGTGGGCGACGGCGGTCCGCTCGCCCAGCAGACCGTCATGCTGCGCCACAGCCGCCGCTTCGGCGGCCCGATCGGCAAGCTGGCGCTGGCCGTCAACGGGGGCGACGTCGACGGCGCGGCCGCCGTGCTGCGCGCGCCGGAGGCGGCGGGCGTGCTGCGCTGGATCGATCACGCCCACCAGCACCACGTGATCCAGCTGGCCGTCGACGGCTATCGTCCCTACCTGGAACTGCTGCGCGCCGGCGGCGCCGGCCATGCCGGCCACGAGGACTGGGTGCGCGCCGTGCTGCAGCACTTCGAAGCCTTCCGGGTGCTGTGTGCCGTGCGCGAGGGCGAGTGGGGCGTCGAGGGCTTGAACGACGCCATCGAACAACGCCTCGCGCAGGCGGGTCTTATCGTGCGCGGCGATTGGTACGTCGGACGGCCCGTCATGGTCACGCGCAACGACTATCCGACCAAGACCTTCAACGGCGACATCGGCCTCGCGCTGGCCGACCCGGCCCGCCCCGGTTCGCTGCGCGTGTGGTTCCTCGAAGGCGACAACGTGCGCAGCGTGCTGGCCACGCGGCTGCGGCACGTGGAGACGGCCTATGCGATGACGGTCCACAAATCGCAGGGCTCGGAATTCGCGCACACGGTGCTGGCGCTGCCGAAAGAGGGCGGCGCCGTGCTCGCGCGCGAGCTGGTCTACACGGGGATCACGCGCGCGAGCCGGCAATTCACGTTGACGACGCCGGCGCCGGCCGTGCTGGGCGACGCCATCCTGCGGCGCACGCACCGCGCCAGCGGCCTGCGGGGCATGGTTGAAAGATAATCCGTGCCAGAATGGGCGCATCGCCACCGTGAGGGCTGCGCATGGAAACCGTCTGCACCATCGGCCATTCGAACCGTACGATTGAAGACTTCATCGGCCTGTTGCGCCAGAACGGGATCGCCTGCCTGCTCGACATCCGGACGGTGCCGAAATCGCGCCACAATCCGCAATTCGGACAGGATCAGCTGGCCGCGTCGCTGGCCGACGCCGGCATCGAATACCGCTACTTGCCCGGCCTCGGCGGCCTGCGCCGGCCGCGCAAGGATTCGCCGAACACGGGCTGGCGCAACACGTCGTTCCGCGGCTATGCCGACTACATGCAGACCGGCGACTTCGCTGCCAACGTCGACGCCGTCATCGAACTGGGGCGCGAGAAGCCTTGCGCGCTGATGTGCGCGGAAGCGGTGCCGTGGCGCTGCCACCGCTCGCTCGTGGCCGACGCGCTGCTGGTGCGCGGCGTGCCCGTCGACGACATCATCGACGCACGCCAGCGCCGCCCGCACAAGCTGACGCCGTTCGCACACGTCGAGGGCTTGCGCATCACGTATCCGCCGGAGCCGGATTTGCTGACGCAACCCAAACCGTCCGGCAAGGAAACGACGTGACTCATGGCAAGGCTTCGACGTCGTGCGTCAAGGATGCGGTATCGGGTTACCGGCCTTGCACCAGTGGCGGGCAAGCGCAAAACCGAACAGGGCGATGGGCACTTCCAACCAGAACGGCGTTGCCATACTCCATCGGTAGCCCCATTCGGGCAACTGCAGCGCTGTGAACAGTGCTGCGAACAGGAAAAGTTTCTTTGCTCGCTCCGGGTGCGACCGTATTGTCAAGATGGCGGCATAAAACGCACCGCAACCGACCAGTGCCGCCAGCACCAGGATTGGCGGCAGGGCGCCTGACCTGGCCAACTCTGGATACGCGTACGAATATCTGATCAAAACGGTCAGATGATTCGCAGCCAGACCAAGGAGCAACATCCTGTATAGATGGCGTCGGTCTGACTGTACCGGCGAACGACGCCTGGGCGATCGCTCGAACAGCCGTACCGTGAAATATATCAAGGCAAGGTAGTACAGCGCGTCAAAGAAGGTGACGGGCACGTTGGGCCGGCCAAATAACTCGGACAGGCTGTTCGTCAGCAAGTAGCCCATACCAGCCAGTGCTTCAGTACGCATCAGGAACACGGCGCAACCGGTAGCCACTTGCACGACACAGGTGACGCCCCAGAGCAATAATACGTAGGCGGTCGTAATGCCCGCTATGGTATTCAACGGTGGGACCGCAGGAGCATCGTTGAGAACCATGAGGCCGGCCGCAAGCAGCATCAGTGCTGACAGCCAACAAATCGCAGAGATGATGTAGGCGGCCAGGTCGCGCTTGAGTGCAGGAGATTCGGTTGACATTGTTGAGCCAGGCGTAACGAAGGAATGGTGTGTTGAGCAATATATTATTGCATTTTGGAAAGTTTGTTTGAAAATAGTTAGACTGAGCCTATAACGTCGCATGTGCGCCGATGTCGATTACCGACGGCACTTGCTGTTCGATCGCAAGCTGCTTTCCAACTCGCACGCTAACCTTTGCTTTCCATATGGCAACAATGTTAAAGTTGCGGCTTGGGAAAAGTTATCGGAGCGGTATCATGTTGATTGTCGTGGGTTTCGTGATCGTCCTGCTGGCGGTGTTCGGCGGCTTCGTCCTGCAAGACGGGCACCTGGCCGCGTTGTTCCAGCCTTACGAACTCCTGATGATCTTCGGCGGCGCGCTGGGCGCGTTCGTCATCGCCAACGATCGCAAGGCCATCGGCCTCACGTGGCGCAGCCTGCCGACGCTGTTCCACGGCTCGCGCTACACGCGCGAACTGTATATGGCCTTGATGGGGCTCATGTTCGACCTGTTGACGAAGGTTCGCCGCGAAGGGTTGATGGCGCTGGAAGACGAGATCGACGCGCCTTACGAAAGCGCCATCTTCACGAAGTACCGCGCCATCTTGCTGGACGATCATTTATTGGAATTCATCACCGACTACCTGCGCCTGATGGTGTCGGGGACGATGAACAGCTACCAGCTGGAAAACCTGATGGACAACGAGATCGACACGTACCAGGAAGACGCCGACATCCCCGTGCACGCCATCCACAAGCTGGCGGACGGCATGCCCGCGTTCGGCATCGTGGCGGCCGTGATGGGCGTCGTGCACACGATGGGTGCCATCGGCCGTCCACCGGCCGAACTGGGAGCCCTGATCGCGGCCGCGCTCGTCGGCACCTTCCTCGGCATCCTGTTGTCGTACGGCCTCGTCGCGCCGCTCGCGAGCCTGCTGCAGCGGCGCCACCAGGAAGTCGTGAAGGCGCTGCAATGCGTGAAGGTGACGTTGCTGGCGTCGATGAACGGCTACGCCCCGCCGATCGCCGTGGAATTCGGCCGCAAGGTCATCTCGGCCACGGAGCGCCCGACGTTCGCCGAGCTGGAAGGCCACGTGCGCCAGCTGAAGTCGCGCTAACACCCCATCTCGGTAGGCGCGAACTGGTAGGGTGGGCGGCCTCCGCCCACCAAACGTATGCGTCGCAGTAACGCATGGTGGGCACTGGGGTGCCCACCCTACTGGGATAGGCGCTAGACGTCAGCGGTCCGCCGCCATCTCGATGGCGGCCAGCTTCCACGTCCACAGGCCGTCGCGCCGGAACACGAAGCTGCCGCCGTCCTCTCCCGTGATGGCAAAGCGATCCCAGCTGCGGTAGCGCAGCGCGAAACGGGGCTTGTCGTGCACGGGCTCGGCATCGGGCGCCGGCGCGGCCTGGCCCGGCCTGGCGATCGAAATCCGGCCATGCTCGACCATGGCGGCCACGGCCGCGGGCGATACGACGGCGTCGACGAGCGGATCGACGAGGGCCTGCGCGAGTTTCGTCCCGAACTCGGCGAACGGATTCGCGCCGCCGGGCTTGTCCAAGTCCGCCTTCATCGACGCCAGCATCTGCGCCTTCACGCTGGTACGCAAGGCCGGGAAGTCGACTTGCTCGGCGACGGCGCCGCCGTCGTGCCGCTCGACGGCGGCGCGCAGGCGGTGCAGCGTCCACCATGGGCTGGCGATGCTCGTGGCGGCGACGGCGAGGAGGGCGCCGACGGCGGCGGTGGTGAGGACTCGGGTGCGGTTCATCACTGATTTCTTAATGGAAAAAACGTCATGATACCGGAGCGTGTTGCGGTTAACGAAAAAGCCGGAACGGTCGCCCGTCCCGGCTTTTTAGATCCTGTTGCCGCGCTCAGCGATGCCGGCGATGGCGCGTCACGACCATGTGCCTGTGCCTGTGATGTGAACCGCGGCCGACGGACGCGCGGATGCGCGGACCGCCCACGGAGGCGCGCACGCGCGGCGATTCGGCGCGCGTGGAGACAGGGGCGGTGTCGCCCAGCACGTGGCGGCGGACGTTCAGGGCGTCCAGCAGGCGCACGGACGAGGCGCCCGCGTTCAGCAGCACCATCGTTGCGTTCTTGCCGGCGGCCTTGATGCGCATGATCAGGCAGCGTCCCGCTTCCAGCGTGTAGCCCGTCTTCGACAGGCCGATGTCCCAGCCTTTTGCGCCGACGAGGCGGTTCGTGTTGTGGTATTCGACTTCGCGGCCCTTGATGTTGATCAGGTCCTTCGGCGACGTGGTGATGCGGGTGATTTCCGGATAGTTCGAGGCGGCCGTCGCCATCTTGACGAGGTCGGCGGCCGTCGAGCGGTTGTGCGGGCTCAGGCCGGTCGGTTCCTCGAGGACGGTCTGGGTCATGCCCAGCGCCGCGATCTTGCGCTTGACGGCCACATGGAAGGCATCAATGCCGCCCGGATACGTGCGCGCCAGCGCGGCGGCGGCGCGGTTGTCCGAGGACATCAGCGCCAGCTGCAGGACGTCGCGGCGCGGAATCGTCGCACCGACGGGCACGCGCGACGAGCTGTGCTTGAGCATGTCGACGTCCTCCTTCTCGATCTCGATCGGCTCGTTCATGTCCTGGTGGGCATCGAGCACGACCATGGCGGTCATGAGCTTGGTCAGCGAAGCGATGGGCGCGACGGTGCTGGCGTTCTTTTCGAACAGCACTTTGCCGGTGTCGTCTTCGACCACCAGCACGGATTGCGATCCGAACGGCACGGCGAGGGCCGCGGCACTGGAGATCGTCATCACTACGGCAGCGAGGAATTTTTTGATCATGGATGGTTGTCTGGGTACGGTTAATGGTCGGGCGCCGGGCGGCGGCGGAGCATCAGCGTCGGGTTGGCAGATAGCGTCTAGCTATACGGCAACAATAAAGTTGAACGATAGCATCAATGATTGACACATGTCCATGTCCATCAGTGAAATATCGAGTCCATGAGCAAGATTCTACAAGAAAAAAAAGCCCCGCGTTGCCGCAGGGCCTTCTTTTTGAACGGAATTTTCCGAACTGTCTTATTTTGAGGTGTAGATTTTGTCGAATTCACCACCATCGTCGAAATGCCGTTTCTGCGCGGCACGCCACCCGCCGAATACGTCGTCCACCGTGAACAACTGGATCGGCTTGTAGTTGGCGGCATATTGCTTCATGACTTTTTCGTTGCGCACGCGCAGGTAGTGCTTGGCGCCGATGGCCTGGCCCTGTTCCGAATACAGGAAGTTGAGGTAGGCCGTCGCCTGCTTGCGGATGCCCTTGCGGTCGACGACCTTGTCGACGACGGCCACCGGCGACTCGGCCAGCACGGAAATCGACGGGTACACGACTTCGAAGTTGTTGCCGAACTCGGCGCGCACGAGGTTCACTTCGTTCTCGAACGTGACGAGGGCGTCGCCGATCTGGCGCTGCGTGAACGTGGTGGTCGCGGCGCGGCCCCCGGCGTCCAGCACGGGCACGTTCTTGAAGATCTTGCCGACGAGCGCGCGCGCCTGCGCTTCGTTGCCGCCTTTCTTGATCACGGAGCCCCACGCCGCCAGGTAGGTGTAGCGGCCGTTGCCGGCGGTCTTGGGATTCGGGATGATGACTTTCACACCCGGCTTGGCCAGGTCGGCCCAGTCGTGGATGCCCTTCGGATTGCCCTTGCGGACCAGGAACACCATGGTCGAGTAATAGGGCGCGGCGTTGTCCGGGAATTTCTTCGCCCAGTCCTTCGCGACGAGGCCGCGGTCGGCCAGCATGTCGATGTCGTTGGCCTGGTTCATCGTGACGACGGACGCTTCCAGGCCGTCGGCGACGGCACGGGCCTGCTTGCTGGAGCCGCCGTGCGATTGCTTGATCGTGATGTTCTGGCCGGTCGTCTTTTTCCATTCGGCGACGAAGGCCGGGTTGATGTCCTTGTACAGCTCGCGTGCCACGTCGTACGACACGTTGAGCAATTCCACGTCGGCGGCCTGGGCGGTGAACGGGATCACGGCACTGCCGAGGGCCAGCGCCAGCAGTGCGCGGCGCAGCGAGGAAATGGATGGGATCGCCATATCGTTTTCCTTGTGAAGACTTTGCTAGGGGTGTTCGATCGTCCGTTAAAAAATAGCAAAACAAAAGTACATTTTTATCATATGCTTAGACGCCATATGAGACATGCATACGCTTGGGACCGCCGCAAAGCAGGCATGTCGCGTTTGCGGTATAGTCCGGCCTTTCGGATTTTGGCCGGTCGGTCCGGCCCGCTGATTCATTGTTTGTTCTAGGTTGATGCTGAAAAACCATGGGTATCGAAATTCGCCAGGCAACACCGAATGATGCGCCGGCGGCGTGCGCTCTGCTGCGTCGTTCGATCGAGGAGGGCTGCGTGGCCGACCACGGCGGCCGTCCCGAGATCCTGCAGGCCTGGCTCGGCAACAAGACGACGCAGAACGTGCTCGGCTGGCTGTCGTCGCCCACCAATCATGCCGTCGTGGCGGAGAGAGTGGCGGACGGGACGCGCGAGCTGGTCGGCCTGGCCTTGTTGAACCAGGCCGGTAAGGTGCCGCTGTGCTATGTCCGGCCGGATCTGTTGCGCCACGGCGTCGGGCGGGCGTTGCTGTGCGCGCTGGAAGCGCAGGCGCGGGCGTGGAACATCCGCAAGGTGCACATGCAGAGCCCGGGTTCCGCCAGCGGCTTCTTCGAGCGCCTCGGTTATGTCAATGCGGGCAAGGACAAGTCCTGTTTCGGCCTCGAATGTGACTTTCTCTGGAAACAGCTGGACGCCGAAACGGTGCCGGCACGCAAGCGTTTTTGCAATTGCAGCCAGTGAGCTGCGTCACGCCGCTGTCGCTATTTAACGTTACAGATCGTGAACTCGTCTTTGTTCTGCCGGATGCATGCGCTATAGTAGTCGGGTTGCAATGATGAGTTCGATATGGCTTCCCGCAGAGACTTTCTTCACCAGGGTTTGCGCCTGACCGCGCTTGGGCTCGTGTCCGTCCCCTTGGTCGACGCCCACGCGGCCCGCGCCGCCGCCGGCCGCGACCAGGCCGACGCGCCCGGCCCCGACCTGGAACCGCCCCCCGACCTGTTCGACTCCCAAGTGGTCGACATCGACTTCTGGGTCAAGCCGCGCACCTTGTCCGTGATCCGTCCGGCCAGCGGCGAACGCGCCAGCGTCCTGTACTGGAAGGACGGCGAGGTGATCGACTCGGCCTACCAGGAACTGTGCCATCTGCTGCGCGACGTGAACGGCAAGGCGTCGATTGCCATCGATCCCAAGCTGCTCGAGACGCTGTGGGCGTCGCAGGCGTTCGTGGCGCGCTACGGCCTCGACCGTCCGCTCGAGATCCTGTCCGGCTACCGCACGCCGGCATCCAACCGGCGCCTGATCGAGCAGGGCGTGCCCGCCGCGCGCCAGTCGCTCCACATGTCCGGCAAGGCGGCCGACATGCGCATCGCCGGCCTCACCGAGGAAGTGCTGGGCGGACTCGTGAAGAGTTTCCGCACGGGCGGCGTCGGATTCTATTACCGCTCCGGCCCGAAAGGCGGCTGGATCCACACGGACACCGGCCTGAACCGTACCTGGAAGGGCTGAGCGTGCGCGCCGCCGCCGGATTCCGGCACGGATAGGCGGCGCACGGCTTCGCGCGTTTTTGCTATCGTGGGCGCACCAACCTTTCCCGAAGGAGGACATGATGGCAACCATGAACGCACCCACGATGGAACGGCGGCACTTGCCCGAGCGGCGTGCTTCCGTGCGTGAAGGCACGACGGCGATGACCGGACTCGATTATGCCGCGATGGTCCTCCTGATCATCGGCGGCCTGAACTGGGCGATGGTCGGCCTGTTCGACGTCGACGTCGTCGCCACCTTGTTCGGACCGGGCAGCCCCGCCAGCCGCGTCGTGTATGTGATCGTCGGCCTCGCGGCCCTGTATTCGATCTATACCGCAACGAAGCTGAGCCGCTATAAGCACTGAATCCATGCGGGTCGGCCTGATTTCCGACACGCACGGCCTGCTGCGCCCCGAGGCGCTCGATTTTCTCGCCGGGGCCGACCATATCGTCCACGGCGGCGACATTGGCGGCCCGGAGATCCTCGAGCGCCTCGCGGCCATCGCGCCGCTGACGGTGGTGCGCGGCAATAACGACACGGCGCCGTGGGCGCGCGCGATTCCCGAGGCGGCCCGCGTCGACGTCGGGGCCGTCGCGCTGTACGCGATCCACGACCTGAAACGCCTGGTCATCGACCCGCGCGCGACCGGGGTCGGCGTCGTCGTGTCCGGCCACTCGCACCATCCCGCGTGCAGCGAACGGGACGGCGTGCTGTACGTGAACCCGGGCAGCGCCGGACCGCGCCGTTTCAGCCTGCCGATCTCGGCCGCCGAGCTCTTCATCGATGACGCCGGCGTCCGTGCGCGGCTCGTCACGCTCATCCCGTAGCGGCGCTCTGGCCGCGGGACGGGAAATGCCGTAGCATACGCGCCGTCTCCCAGCTTGATCGATCCCCTCCATGACGTCCGACCAGAACACCAACGACCGCGCCGCCGACAGTACCGACAGTACCAGCGCCGAACGCCCGCGCTTCCGCCCCGTCCCGTGGACGCCGCTGGAAACGCCGCAGGACGTCGAGCTGTGGATCGACGAGCACAACCGCGCGATGCAGGAACTCGTCAGGCCGCAGGAGACGGGCGTCGGCGTCCGCTTCCACCTCGAGGCGGGCGGCAACGTGACCATGCAGACGGCGGCGGACGCCGTCATCCTCGACGTCGAGTCGGACGCCAGCTGGGTCGCGCCCCTCATCATGGCCGCGACGGGCGCGGAGCAGCCGGCCGGCACGATCTGGGTGCTCTCCGATGACAAGCTCGTGCAACTGCTGCTGGGCTTGTCGACGCTCGTCGAGAGCTCGCTGATCGTCACGGGCCACAACTTCGGCAAGCATGGCCGGCGACAATTTTAGTAAAATTCAAGACAATATTTCCTTTGCGCAAAAGCGTGATTCGGCGTTAAATCAGGGCTGTCCGAACGAAGCCCTGAGCCGATGCACATTCGAATTCCGAACACGACGCGGCGCGCGCTGGTGGCCGCCGCGGCGCTGATCCTGGCCGTGGCGCCGCCGGCCCGCGCGGCCGACCTGCTCGACGTCGTCAAGGCCCGCGGCACGCTGCGCGTCGCACTGGAAGGCACGTATCCGCCGTTCAATTTCAGGGATGGGAAGACGGGACACATGGCGGGCTACGACGTCGACGTCGCGACACTCGTCTGCGCCCGGCTGGGCGTGCGGCCGGCATTCGTGACGATGGAATGGGCGGCCATTCTCCCGGGCTTAAGCGCCGGCAAATACGACGTCGTCGTCAGCCAGGTGGGCATCACGCCGCGGCGCCTGCGGGCATTCGATTTCTCCCAGCCTTACACCTACTCCGCGCCGCAATTGATCGTGCGCCGCAACGAGGACGCCAACTATCGAAGGCTGGGGGACCTCAAGGGCAGGACGGTGGGCGTGGGGCACGGCAGCGTGTTCGAGCAACAGGTTCGTGCCGTGCACGGCATCGACGTCAAGCGCTACCCGGCCGCGCCGGAAAACCTGCAGGACCTGGCATTCGGCCGCATCGACGCCGCGCTCAACGACAGCCTGATGGTCCCCTACCTGCTGAAGAATTCCGGATTGCCGATCCGCGCCGGCGCGCGCGTGGGCGACGTGGAGCGCATGGGCATCGCCTTCCGCAAGGGCAACCCGAAGTTCCGCGCGGCCGTCGACGCGGCCCTGGACGCCGCGCGTGCCGACGGCAGCCTGCGGCGGGCGTCGATGAAGTGGTTCGGCGTCGACGCCACGCGCCCGCCTCGCTAAAAACGAAACGGCGGATCGCGCCGCCGTTTCGACCATCACATGTTCGGGTAGTTCGGCCCGCCGCCGCCTTCCGGCGTGACCCAGACGATGTTCTGCGTCGGATCCTTGATGTCGCACGTCTTGCAGTGCACGCAGTTCTGCGCGTTGATCTGCAGGCGATCCTTCCCCTCGTCCGTCTTGACGAATTCGTACACGCCGGCCGGGCAGTAGCGCTGTTCCGGACCGGCGAATTTCGCCAGGTTCACTTCGACCGGCACGTTCGGATTCTTGAGCGTCAGGTGCACGGGCTGGTCTTCGGCGTGGTTCGTGTTCGAGATGAACACGGACGACAGGCGGTCGAACGTCAGCTTGCCGTCCGGTTTCGGATAGGCGATGGGCGCGAAGTCGGACGCCGGGCGCAGGCATTCGTGGTCGGCGTGCTTGTGGTGCAGGGTCCACGGGGCCTTGCCCTTGAACACAATCTGGTCGATGCCGACCATGAGCGAACCCAGGTACAGGCCCTTGCTCATCCACGGCTTGAAGTTGCGCGCGATGTGCAGTTCCTCGTGCAGCCACGATTGCTCGAACGCGACCGGATAGCTCAGCAGTTCGTCATGCTGGCGGCCCGCGCCCAGCGCGGCGAAGGCGGCGTCGGCCGCGAGCATGCCCGTCTTGATGGCGGCGTGGCTGCCCTTGATGCGGCTGGTGTTGAGGAAGCCCGCGTCGCAGCCGATCAGCGCGCCGCCCGGGAACACGGTCTTCGGCAGCGATTGCAGGCCGCCCGCGGTGATCGCGCGCGCGCCGTACGAGATGCGCTTGCCGCCTTCGAAGAACTTGCGGATTTCCGGATGGGTTTTATAGCGCTGGAATTCCTCGTACGGCGACAGGTAGGGATTCTGGTAGGCGAGGCCGACGATGAAGCCGACGACGACCTGGTTGTTTTCCAGGTGGTACAGGAACGAGCCGCCATACGTGTCCCGGTCCAGCGGCCAGCCGGCCGTGTGGATCACGAGGCCGGGCTTGTGCTTGCTCGGGTCGACTTCCCACAATTCCTTGATGCCGATGGCGTAGGTCTGCGGATCCTTGCCTTTGGCCAGGTCGTATTTCGCGATCAATTGCTTGCCGAGATGGCCGCGCGATCCTTCGGCGAACAGCGTGTATTTCGCGTGCAGTTCCATGCCCAACTGGAACGCATCGGTCGGCTGGCCGTGGCGGTTGACGCCCATATTGCCGGTGGCGACGCCCTTCACGGAACCGTCGTCGTTGTACAGGATTTCCGCGGCCGGGAAGCCCGGGAAGATTTCGACGCCCAGCGCCTCCGCCTGCTGGCCCAGCCAGCGTACGAGGTTGCCGAGCGAGGCGATGTAGTTGCCGTGGTTTTGCAGCGACGGCAGCATCATCATGCCCGGTGTCTGGATCGCCTTCGATTCGGTGAGGAACAGCAGGCGGTCTTCCGTGACGGCCGTATTCAGCGGTGCGCCAAGTTCCTTCCAGTTCGGGAACAGTTCGTCCAGCGCGCGCGGGTCGATGACGGCGCCCGACAGGATGTGCGCGCCCAGCTCGCCGCCTTTTTCCAGCACGCAGACCGACACGTCCTGGCCTTTTTCCGCAGCAAGCTGCTTCAGGCGGATTGCCGCCGACAAGCCTGCGGGACCGCCGCCGACGATGACGACGTCGTATTCCATGGCTTCGCGGGGACCGTATTCTTCGAGGAGGGTGTTGGGCTGGGTCATGTCTTATAGTGGTTAAAAAAATTTAAGCACGAGTGTGCACTTTTTTGCGCTCGTTGGCAACGTCGGGTGCCATTGTAGGGCAACTATTAGACGCGGCAATCTAATCGGCGTGAAATAGGTGAAGTGTGTAATCATTATGACTTCGCAACAGAATTTAGTTCGGGGACAGGGGGCGTAACGTGGGGATTGAAGTCAATTTCGAAGGAAAGATCGCGATGGTCACGGGCGCGTCCAGCGGGCTGGGCGCGCGCTTTGCCAAGGCCCTGGCCGGCGCCGGTGCCCAGGTCGTGCTCGCGTCGCGCCGCATCGACCGCCTGAAGGAATTGCGCGCCGAGATCGAGGCGGACGGCGGCGCCGCGCATGTCGTCGCGCTCGACGTGACGGACCTCGCGAGCATCAAGTCCGCGATCGCCCATGCCGAGACGGAAGCGGGGCCGATCGACATCCTCGTCAACAACTCGGGCGTCTCGACGACGCAGCGCCTGCTCGACGTGAGCGAGGAAGACTACGCCTACGTGATGGACACGAACCTGCGCGGCGCCTTCTTCATGGCCCAGCAGACCGCGAAACGCATGATCCAGCGCGCCAAGGGCGACCCGAAGAAGCAGCACCGCATCGTGAACATCGCGTCGGTGGCGGGCCTGCGCGTGCTGCCGCAGATCGGCGTGTACTGCATGAGCAAGGCCGGCGTCGTGCAGATGACGAAGGCGATGGCCGTCGAGTGGGGCCGCTACGGCATCAACGTCAACGCCATTTGCCCGGGCTATATCGCCACCGAAATGAACGAGGATTATTTCGAGACGGAGCAGGGCAAGAAACTGATCGAGATGCTGCCGCGCCGCCGCACGGGCAAGCCGGAAGACCTGGACGGCCTGCTGCTGCTGCTCGCCGCCGAGGAAGCCCATTTCATCAACGGCGCCATCATCACTGCCGACGATGGCATGACGGCGCAATGACGGGCCCGGCGACGGCGCATGCGCGGCCGCGGCTGTTGCTGATCCACGGCCTGCTGGGTTCGCTGACGTATTTCGAGCCGCGGCGCTACCTGCCCGGCGTCGACATCTTTGCGCCGGACCTGGTCGGCTACGGCCGGCGCCGCAGCGAGGACACGGGCATCACGCTGCCGGACCAGGCCGCCGCACTGGCCCGCTTCCTGCAGGACGAGGCCGGCGGGCCCGCCTGGGTGCTGGGCCACAGCGTGGGCGGCGCCGTCGCGATGCTGCTGGCGGACCTGGTGCCCGACCTCGTGCACGGGTTGATCAGCGTGGAGGGCAACTTCACGTTGAAGGACGCGTTCTGGACGGGGCGCGTGGCCGCGCTGCCTGACGCCGACTGGGCCGCGGAGTACGGCGCGATGGAGGCGGCGCCGGCCGCCTGGCTGGAACAGAGCGGCATCGAGGCGAGCGACGAGCGCATCGGATGGGCGCGCGACATCCTCGCCAACCAACCGTACACGACCGTGCAAAAGATGGCGCATTCCGTGCTCGACACGACGGGCGCGCCGGACTTCCTGGGCTGCGTCGGCCGCGTGCTGGCGCGCGCGACGCCGCTGTACCTGATCGGCGGCGAGCAGTCGGTCGCGGGCTGGGACGTGCCCGACTGGGTGCTGGCCCAGGCCCGCCGCGTGCACATCCAGCCGAAGACGGGGCACATGATGATGCTGGAAGATCCGGCGAACTTCTGCCGGATCGTCGAGTCCATCCTCTACGACGGGGACTGCCGTTCGGGCGCCTGAGCCCGTATCATTGGGGCTTTTGGCAACGACGTAGACGCAATAATGACTGAAAAGAAGCAGGTTCATGCCATGCGCCAGGCGATCCGCTGGGGCGACATGGATGCATTCGGGCACGTGAACAACACGGTGTATTTCCGGTACATGGAGAGCGGGCGCATCGCCTTCCTCGAACAGGCGGCGGGCGACCTCGACATCCAGGGCCAGGGCCCGGTGATCGTCACCGCCTACTGCAGCTTCATCAAGCAGCTGAAGTATCCGGGCGAGATCGAGATCCGCACGTTCGCCGGCCCGGCGGGACGGTCCAGCTTCGAAGTGACGCACGAGATCCGCATGGTCAACGAGCGCGGCAATGCCGACGTGGTGGCCGCGGAGGGCGGCGGCAAGGTCGTGTGGATCGATTTCGCGGCCGAGAAATCGGTGCCGCTGCCGGCACGGTTGCGGGAGCTGTTGCCGGCAGGATGAGCCGGTACGGTTGTGACATTGTGTGAGTCTTTTGCCCGTGTTTACGTGGCAATATCACCGCTTCGCCCGCGACAGTGGGCGTTGCCCCCCTCGAATTCATCCCATCCAGGCCGGTTCGGACGATGCCCCGCATGTTGCGGAACAGTGCAATCGCGGCATTAAATCGTTCCACGGGGCAAATCGTCGGATTATAATTATTACCGTTTGTCCATGTTGTACGATTACGGCGCGGTAGCGCTATCCCCTGGCTTGTGATTTATGTCTGAGAACGAGGTCGTCTTTTCCATCGCCCGCCATGCGGCATGGGCGCCCGGTGTCGCCTCGCCCGAGCGGTGGGACGCCTGGGCGCGCGAGCCGTGGTCGTTCGACGGCGCGGACGAGCCCAGGGTGGCCGCGATGCCGGCCATGCTGCGCCGGCGCGCCGGGTTGTTGGGGCGCATGGCGCTCGAAGTCGCCTACGAATGCCTGGGGCAGCGTACCGATGTGCCGACCGTATTCTGTTCGCGCCATGGCGAAGTGGGGCGCGCGGTCGGCCTGCTGGACGATCTGGCGCGCGGCGAGCCGCTGTCGCCGACGGCGTTCGGCCTGGCCGTCCACAATGCGAGCGCCGGCCTGTTTTCGATCGCGCGCGCGGACCGCGCCAACCACGTCGCGCTCGCGGCCGGCGCGGCCACGCTCGAACATGCCGTGATCGAAGCCTGCGGCCTGCTTGCCGACGGCGCCGACATGGTCCTGCTGGTTGCCTGCGACGCGCCGCTGCCCGACGTGTTGAAGGAATTCGAGGATTGCGACGAGCAGCCGTTCGCCTTTGCCTGGGCGATGGTCCCGGCCGGCGCGCAGCCGGTGCGCTTGTCGTGGCGTACCGAACCGGCGCCCGCCGCGCCGCCGCGCCGGCCCGGCGCGCTGGACGTGTTGCGCTTCCATCTCGCGAGGGCCCCGTCGCTCGTGCGGCATGCCGCCGATCGCCGCTGGACCTGGTGCCGCGATGCTTGACAGGATCGGCCTCGGTTGGCGCGTGTTCGCGACCGGCTTGAGTTTTTCCCTGTTCGGGCTGGGCGGGCTGTTGCTGCGCGTGTTCGTCTTTCCGCTGCTGGCGTTGTGCGTGCGGGACGGCGCGGTGCGGGTGCGCGCGGCGCGCGCCACGGTGCGCCTGAGCTTTCGTGCATTCGTCGGCATCATGCGCGGGCTCGGGGTGCTGCGCTACGAGGTGCGCGGGCTCGATAAACTGGACCGCGAAGGCCAGCTGATTCTCGCCAACCACCCCACGCTGATCGACACCGTCTTCCTGATGGCCTTCGTGCGCAACGCCGACTGCATCGTGAAGGGCGGCTTGTGGAGCAACCCGTTCACGCGGGGCCCCGTGCGCGCGGCCGGCTACATCTGCAACGACCGCGGCCCGGAACTGATCGAGGATTGCATCGCCTCGCTGCGCGCGGGCGGCAACCTGATCATCTTCCCCGAGGGGACGCGCACGCCGCGCGGCGGCGCGCCGGAACTCAAGCGCGGCGCCGCCAACATCGCCGTGCGCGGTGCGCGGCCGGTGACGCCGGTGCGCATCACGTGCGAACCGCCCACGTTGGGCAAGGGCGACAAGTGGTGGCACGTGCCGCCGCGCCGGGCCAGCTTTCGCATCGACGTGATGGACGACATCGGCACCGAGCGCTTCCTCGCGCCCGCCGTGCCGGACGTCGTTGCCGCGCGCCGGCTGACGGAATACCTGCAACGCTATTTTACGGAAAAAGGGCAGCAACATGCTTGAACAGGAAGTGAAGGAATTGATCGTCGACGTCCTCCAGCTCGAGGACGTCGAACCCGCCGACATCGACAGCGACGCGCCGCTGTTCGTGGAAGGACTGGGACTGGATTCGATCGATGCCCTGGAAATCGGCGTGGCGCTGCAGAAGCGCTACGGCATCACGCTGCCGCCCGAAGCGCAGGAAACGCGGCGGCATTTTGCATCGGTGCGCGCGCTCGCATCGATGATCGAAACCCACCGCAAGAAGTAGGAGAAGGCCATGGTAGCCCTGAACGAGATGAATCGCGATGAATTGTTTACGTGGGTCGCGGACCTGTTGGCCGAGATGTTCGAACTCGATCGCGCGGCGCTGACGCCGGCGACGAACCTGTACGCCGACCTCGACATCGACAGCATCGACGCCGTCGACCTGGCCGTGAAACTCAAGCAGATGACGGGCAAGCGCCTGCAGCCGGAAGTCTTCAAGACCATCCGCACGATCGACGACGTCGTCGACGCCCTCGTCGGCCTGGGACAGGCGGAGCCGGAAGCCCGGACGGAAGTGCAGGCGGCCTGACCCGATGGCGTGGAACGTCCTGGCGGGTGCGCTGACGCTCGTCTATCCGCTGGCGATCTGGTTCGGCCACGGCACGATCGCGCCGCGCTGGCTCGCGGGCCTGTTGCTGCTGGCGGTGGCCACCCGATTGCCGGCGCTCAGGTTGAGCGCCACGGCGCGCTGGTCGGCGGGCGCCGCGCTGGTACTGGCCGCGTTTGCGATCGGCGCCAACGCCGTGCTGCCCCTCAAGCTGTATCCGGTGCTCGTCAACGGCGCGTTCCTGGCCGCCTTCGGCTGGAGCCTCGCGCACGGTCCGTCGATGGTCGAACGCTTCGCGCGGCTGCGCGAGCCGGACCTGCCGCCGGCCGCGGTGGGTTATACGCGGCGCGTCACGCAGGCCTGGTGCGTGTTCTTCGCCGCGAACGGCGCCGTCGCGCTGCTCACCGCGCTGTACGCGCCGGAAGCCGTGTGGTCGCTGTACACCGGCGTCGTTTCCTATGTGCTGATGGGCGCCATGTTCGGCGGCGAATACCTGGTGCGCATGCGTTTCCGGCGGCTGCACCATGCCTGACCTGTTCTCCCGTCTCGCCGCGCGTGCACCGGACGCGCTGGCCGGCTGGCGCGCCGGCGCACCCGTGCGCCATGGCGCGCTGCTGGGTCGCATCCACGCGTGGGCCGCGCTCGGGCGCCGCGGCGGCCCCGGGCCGGTCGCGCTGCACCACGAGGACAGCCTCGAGTTCGCGGCCGCCCTCGTCGGGGCGTGGCTCGCGGCGAAGACGGTGTGGCTCGCCGCCGACGTGCTGCCCGCCACCTGTGCCGCGCTGGCCGGCCGCGTCGACGCGTTCTGGGGCGACTTCCCCGCGGCCTGCGTGCCGCAGGCGCCGGCGGACGCGGATGGCGTCGACGCCGCCGATGCGGTCGCTGCCTGGCACGCGCCGGCGCCGGACTTTCCCGCGCTCGTCGTGTTCACGTCCGGGACTACCGGCACGCCGGTGCCGATTCCCAAGCGTCTCGTCCAGCTGACGAGCGAGCTGGCAGCGCTGGAAGCGCAGTTCGGCGCGGCGCTGGGCGACGCCGACGTCGTCGCCACCGTGTCGCACCAGCACATCTACGGCCTGCTGTTCCGCATCCTGTGGCCGCTCGCGGCCGGCCGTCCGCTGCACGCGGCGCGCCACGAATTTCCCGAAACGCTGGCGCCGGCGCTGGCCGCGCGGCCCGCAGTCCTGCTGGCCAGCCCGGCCCACCTGAAGCGGCTGCCCGGCCACCTCGACTGGCACGGCGCGGCCGCGAACCTGCGCGCCGTGTTCTCGTCCGGCGGCATGCTGGAGCCGGCGGCCGCGCACCACGCCGCCGCGTTGCTCGGGACGGTCCCGATCGAAGTCTACGGCAGCTCCGAGACCGGCGGCATCGCCTGGCGCCGGCGTGCCGGCGACGCCGACGACGGCTGGACGCCGCTGCCGGGCGTGGCCTGGCAGGCTGGCGACGACGGCCTGCTCGCCGTGCGCTCGCCGCATACCGGCACCGACGCCTGGCAAACCCTCGCCGACCGCGTCGAGGCGGCCGGCGGCGGCCGCTTCCTGCTGCGCGGGCGGGCCGACCGGATCGTCAAGATCGAGGAAAAACGGATTTCGCTCGACGCCATCGAATCCGCCCTGGTGGCCGGCGGCCTGGCGCGCGAGGCGCGCGTGCTCGCCGCGCCGGACGCCGGCCAGGGCCGCCAGGTGCTGGCCGCCTTCGTCGTGCCGTCGGACGCCGGCCGCGCCGTGCTGGCGGAGGACGGCAAGAGGGCGCTCAATGCCCGCCTGCGCGCGCAGCTGGCGTCCGGGCTGGAGGCCGTGGCGCTGCCGCGCCGCTGGCGCTATCTGGACGCGCTGCCGGTCGATGCGCGCGGCAAGACGACGGCGGCGCAGCTGCTCGCGCTGCTCGATCCGGCACCCGAGGCGCCAGCGCGGCCGCGCCATCCGGCCGTGCGCGTGCTGGAGCGCGACGATGCCCGCGTGCTGCTGGAGCTGACGGTGCCGGCCGACCTGCTGTACTTCGACGGTCATTTCGCCGTGGCGCCCGTCCTGCCGGGCGTCGTGCAGGTCGACTGGGCGATCCGCTATGGCCGGCAGCACTTCGGCCGCGCCGGCAGCTTCGCCGGCATCCAGGCCCTGAAATTCCAGCAGATGATCCGCCCGGAACAGCCGGTGCGGCTCGAACTGTCGCGCGACGCCGCCAAAGGCAGCCTCGCATTCCGTTATTTTTCCGAGGCCGGCGCCCACGCCAGCGGACGTATCCTGTTCGGGCCCGACCAACCATGCTGAACAAAAAATTCTCGCCCCCGCGCCAGAGCGCATTCGATGCCCGTTTCGACGCCCAGAAGATCGCCTTCGGCCCGGTCGTGTTCCAGTGCGTGCGCTACGCGTGGAAGCGCGGCATCCTGCAGGCGGTGGCCGACGCCGGCGACACGGGCCGTTCGATCGCCGACCTGGCGGCCCAGGGCGGCTGGAGCGCCTACGTGCTGAAGATCGTGCTGGAAACCTGCCTGTCCGCCGGCGTCGTCTACCTGGACGACGGCCGCTACGTGCTCGACAAGGCCGGCTTCTGCATCCTCACCGACCCGATCACCCAGGTCAACATCGACTTCAACCACGACGTCTGCTACCAGGCGCTGTTCGATCTCGAACGCACGCTCGACGCCGAGCGGCCGCTCGGGCTGAAGGTATTCGGCGACTGGCCCACGCTGTACGAGGGCCTGGCGCAGTTGCCCGAACCGGCGCGCACCAGCTGGCTCGCGTTCGATCATTATTATTCCGACGTGTCGTTCCCGGCCATCCTGCCCGACGTGTTCGCGACGGCGCCGCGCAAGCTGATGGACATCGGCGCCAACACGGGCAAGTTCGCCTTGGCCGCGCTGGGCTACGACGCGGCCGTCGAGCTGCACGCCGTCGACCTGCCGGGCCAGCTGGCGGTGCTCGACGCGAACCTCGCGGCGGGCGGCGTGCGCGAGCGCGCCGTACTGCATCCGACCGACATGCTGGACGATGCGGCGGCGCTGCCGGGCGGGATGGACCTCGTCTGGATGAGCCAATTCCTCAGCTGCTTTTCGGAAGACGCGATCGCCAGCATCTTCCGCCGCGTCGCCACCGCGCTGGCCCCGCGCGGACAGGTGCTCGTGATGGACACGTTCTGGGACCGCCAGCGTTACGACATCGCGTCCTACTGCCTGATCAACACGTCGCCGTACTTCAACAATCTGGCGAGCGGCAACAGCAAGGTCTACGAGAGCGACGACTACATCCGCCTGGCGCGCGCGGCCGGCCTGGAACTGCGGACGGTGCGCGACGGTATCGGCTACTGTCATTCGCTGCTGCGCTTCGTGCGGGCGGAGCACGGCTGACATGTTCCGTCCCTGCGTCGTCATCCCCGTCTACAACCACGAGCACGCGATTCAAGGGGTGCTCGCGCAGGTGCTCGCGCATGGCCTGCCGGTGATCCTGGTCGACGACGGCTGCTCGGCCGCCTGCGCCGCGGTGCTCGACCAGCTGGCGGCCGGCCACCCGGACCGGGTCGTGCTGGAGCGCCACGCCGTCAACCTGGGCAAGGGCGGGGCGGTGCTGACCGGCTTCGCACGGGCGGAGCGCGACGGCTACAGCCACGTGCTGCAGGTCGACGCCGACGGCCAGCACAGCGTCGCCGACGTGCCGCGCTTCCTCGCCGCCGCGCGCGCCGCGCCGGGCGCCGTCATCGCCGGCCGCCCGGTGTACGACGAATCGGTGCCCGCGCTGCGCCTGTATGCGCGCTACCTCACGCACGTCTGGGTCTGGATCAACACGCTGTCGCTGGCCATCCGCGACTCGATGTGCGGCTTCCGGGTCTACCCGGTCGCGCCGGTGCTGGCGCTGGCGCGGCGGCGCCGTCTCGGCCTGCGCATGAACTTCGACATCGAGATCCTCGTGCGCCTGTACTGGGACGGCCTCGCCATCGTCAACCTGCCGACGCGGGTCGGCTATCCGGACGATGGGGTGTCGCACTTCAAGGCGTGGACCGACAACGTCCTGATCAGCCGCCTGCACATGACCCTGTTCTTCGGCATGCTGCCGCGCATTCCTTCGCTGCTGGTGCGGGCATGGCGCAGCTAGGCACGTCCGCCGGCGACGCGCGCCACTGGGCCGCCATCAACGAGGCGACCTGCGTGGCCGGCATGCGCCTGCTGTTCTGGGTCTGCCGCACGTTCGGCCGCTGGCCGTTCCGCGTCGTGCTGTACCCGGTGCTGCTGTGGTACGTGGCGACCCAGCCGCGCGCGCGGCGCGCGTCCGCCGCCTACCTGGCGCGCGTGGACATGCCGGCGGGCGCGGGCGGCGTGCTGCGTCATTTCGGCGCGTTCGCCGAAGCGATCCTCGACAGGATGCTGTTGTGGGGCGGCGCGTTCGACTTCGGCCGGGTGCGGGTGCATGGCGCCGACGCATTGCTGGACGGCGCCCGCCAGGGCCACGGCGCGCTGCTCGTGTGCGCGCACCTGGGCAATCTCGACCTGTGCCGCGCGCTGTCGCTGCGCACGCCCGGCCTGCGCGTGACGGTGCTCGTGCACACGAAGCACGCCCAGGCCTTCAACGACGTGCTGGCGCAGCTCGACCCCAGGAGCGGCCTGAATCTGCTGCAGGTGACCGAGATGGACGCGGCGATGGCGATGACGCTGTCCGAGCGCATCGGCCGCGGCGAATTCGTCGTCATCGCCGGCGACCGCGTGCCGGTGTCGGACAGCCCGCGCGTGGCGCTGGCGCCTTTCCTCGGCCGCATGGCGGCGTTCCCGATCGGCCCGTACGTGATGGCCGCGGTGCTCGGCTGCCCGCTGGCCGCGATGTTCGCCACCCGCACCGGCGACCGCTACGACGTGCACTTCGAGCCGTTGCGCGACAAGGTCGTGCTGCCGCGCCGCGACCGTGCGCAGGCGCTGGCCGGGCTGGCCGCCGCCTACGCCGCGCGCCTCGAGCATCACGCGCGCCGCTCGCCGCTCGAGTGGTTCAACTTCTACGATTTTTGGCATTTACCCGAAACGGATTTTCCCGATGCTGCTCAGTGACATCAACACACACCGGCGCACCGTGCGCTTCGACCGCGCCCGCCTGACGCTGGAGGATATCGTCGACATCGCGCGCGGCGCTGCCCGCCCGGCGTTGTCGGAAGATCCGGCGTTCCGCGCCGCCATCGCGCGCGGTGCCGACTTCCTCGACCGCCTGCTGCGCGAGGACGGCGTCGTGTACGGCGTCACGACCGGCTACGGCGATTCATGCACCGTCGAGGTCCCGCTGGCGCTCGTGCCCGAGCTGCCGCACCACCTGTACACCTACCATGGCTGCGGCCTGGGCGTCCACCTGACGGCGGCGCAGGCGCGCGCCGTGATGGGGGCGCGCCTCGCGTCGCTGTCGAAAGGGTATTCCGGCGTCAGCGTCGAGCTGCTCGACCAGATCGTGCGCCTGTTCGACGCCGGCCTCGTGCCGGTGATCCCGAGCGAAGGCTCGGTCGGCGCCAGCGGCGACCTGACCCCGTTGTCCTACCTGGCCGCCGTGCTGTGCGGCGAGCGCGAAGTGCTGCGCGACGGCGCCGTGGTGCCGGCGGCGCAGGCGCTGCGCGACGCCGGCATCGCGCCGCTGCGCCTGCGCCCGAAGGAGGGGCTGGCGATCATGAACGGCACCGCCGTCATGACCGGCCTGGCCTGTCTCGCCTGGGACCGGGCCGCGTACCTGACGCGGCTCGTCACGCGCATCACCGCGCTGGCGTCGTTCGCGCTCGACGGCAACGATCATCATTTCGACGAGACGCTGTTCGCCGTCAAGCCGCACGCGGGCATGCAGGACGTGGCGGCGTGGCTGCGCCAGGACCTGGAATACGGCGGCCAGCTGGAACGCAACGGCAAGCGCCTGCAGGACCGCTATTCGATCCGCTGCGCGCCGCACGTCATCGGCGTGCTGGCCGACGCGCTGCCGTTCTTCCGCACCGCCATCGAGAATGAACTCAACAGCGCCAACGACAACCCGATCATCGACGCCGAGGGCGAGCGCGTGCTGCACGGCGGCCACTTCTACGGCGGCCACATCGCCTTCGCCATGGACGGCATGAAGAACGCGGTGGCGAACCTGGCCGACCTGCTGGACCGCCAGATGGCGCTGCTCGTCGACGCGCGCTACAACGCGGGGCTGCCCGCGAACCTCTCCGGCATGCAGGGCGAGCGGGCGCCGATCAACCACGGCCTGAAGGCGCTGCAGATCAGTGCCTCCGCGTGGACGGCGGAAGCGCTCAAGCTGACGATGCCGGCGTCGGTGTTCTCGCGCTCGACCGAATGCCACAACCAGGACAAGGTCAGCATGGGCACGATCGCCGCGCGCGACTGCCTGCGCGTGCTGGAATTGACCGAGCAGGTCGCGGCGGCCCTGCTGGTCACGGTGCGCCAGGGCGTCTGGCTGCGCCGGCGCGTCGACCCGGGCAAGGCGCTGCCGGCGCCGCTGGCGCGCATGGTCGACCTGCTGGGCCAGGACGTCGCCCCGGTCACCGAGGACCGCCGCCTCGACTCCGAACTGCGGCTGCTGCTGGACCGCATCCGCGACCAGGCCTGGAGCCTGTATGCGTAAGGCGAAGGCGGCGTCGCGCTGGCATGCGGAAGTCGAGATCCAGGTGCAGTTCTACGACCTGGATCCGATGGAAGTGGTCTGGCACGGCAATTACGTGAAATACCTCGAGGTGGCGCGCTGCGCGCTGCTGGACGCGATCGGCTACAACTATGCCGAGATGAAGGCGTCCGGCTACATGTGGCCCATCGTCGACATGAACCTGCGCTACGCGGCACCCGCCACGTTCGGCCAGCGCCTGCGGCTGCGCGCCGAGATCGTCGAGTGGGAAAACCGCCTGCGGATCGACTACCTGGTCAGCGATGCCGGCACCGGCCGGCGCCTGAACCGTGCGTCGACGACGCAGGTCGCGGTCGACATCGCGAGCGGCGAGATGTGCTTCGTCTCGCCGCCCGTCCTGTTCCAGAAGCTGGGAGTGCAAGCACCATGAAACGATTACTCGCCGCCGGCCTGCTGCTGGCATCGATGCTGGGCGGGGCCGCGCAGGCCGCCGCGCCCGTCGCGAAGATCCAGGCCATGCTGGCCAAGCCCGAGCGGCTGTGCGGACGCTTCGAGCAGAGCAAGCACCTGGCCGGGATGAAGAAGCCGCTGGCATCCAGCGGCCGCTTCTGCGTCGTCGCCGGCAAGGGCGTCCTGTGGCGCACGCTGAAGCCGTTCGCGAACACGCTGCGCCTGACGCGCGACGAGATCGTGCAACTGCAGGGCGAGCGCGTGGCGATGCGCATGGAGGCGAGCCGCGAGCCCACCGTCCGCATGATCAACGGCGTGCTGTTCGCGCTGCTGTCCGGCGACCTGGGTCAGCTCGACACGCTGTTCGAGGTGGACGGCACCGTGACCGACGCCAGGTGGAAGGTGGCGCTGAAGGGGCGCAACCCGGCGCTGGCGCGCGCGATCGGCGCGATCACGCTGGACGGCGACGCCTACGTGCGCACGATCCACATGGTGGAGGAGAGCGGCGACCGCACCGACATCGTGTTCTCCGACATCAGGACCGGTCCCGACGCCGTCCTGCCCGAAGAGGCGGCCCAGCTTTGACGGCGCATCGCCGCCTGGCGCTCGCCTGGGCCCTGGTCGTGTGCCTGGTGGCCGGGCACAATGCCTGGCTGTGGCTGGGCCGGCACGTCCATCCCGACACCGACATCCTCGCGCTGCTGCCGGCCGGCGAGCGCGATCCGGTGCTGCAGCGCTCCTTCACGCACATGGTCGACAGTGCCCAGCAGCGCGTCGTCGTGCTGGTCGGCGCGGCGCGGTGGCTCGATGCCGTGCGCGCCGCCGCCGCGTTTCAGGCCGTGCTGCGCCCGCACGCGGCGTTGTTGAAAGAGGACGCCGGCGCCGACGCGCAGGCGGCGTGGCTGGACGGTTTCACGCCGCACGCGACCTTGCTGGTCGGCGCGGCGGACGAACGCGCGCTGCGCACGCAGCCGGCCGCGTACTGGAAGGAGAATGCGCTGGCCCGCGCGTACGGCGCGTTCGGCGGGCCGAAGCTGGGCAGCTTCCGCGACGATCCGTTCGGGCTGTTCGCGGGCTGGATGCAGGAGCGCGCCGGCGAAACCCCCGTGCGTCCGCGCGACGGCCACTTGTACGTGGGCGGCGAAGGACGCGAGTACGTGCTGCTGACTTATACGCTGGCGCCGTCCGCGTTCGCGCTGGCCGCGCAGCGCGAGGCGGTGCCGTTGCTGGATGCGGCGTCCGCCGCCGCGCGCCGCGCCGTGCCGGCGGCCGAGGTGATCGAGGCCGGCGTCGTGCTGCACGCGGCGGCGGCGGGGCGCCAGGCCAGTGCCGAAGTGGAGACGATCGGCCTCGGCTCGCTGGTCGGCATCGTCGTGCTGACGTGGTTGACGTTCCGCTCGGTCAAGCCGATCGGCCTGATCGTGCTGGCGATCGGCATCGGCTTCCTCGGCGCGCTGTCCGTGTGCTGGCTCCTGTTCGGCCGCATCCATCTGCTCACGCTGGTGTTCGGCGCCAGCCTGATCGGCGTGGCCCAGGACTACGGCCTGTATTTCCTGTGCCATCGGCTCGGGGCCGGGCGCGAGCTCGACTCGGTACGGCTGCTGCGCCGCCTGCTGCCCGGCCTCGGCCTGACCTTGCTGGCCGCCGTCATCGGCTACATGGGGCTCGCGCTGACGCCGTTCCCGGGGCTGCGCCACATGGCCGTCTTTTCCGCGTGCGGCCTCGTGTTCGCCTGGCTCACCGTCGTGTGCTGGTTCCCGCAACTGATCGGTCCGGGCACGCTCGAACGGGGCTGGCTCGCGCGCCGCTACGGCGGCATCGTCGCGCGCTGGCCGCGCGTATCGATGCGGCCGTCCGTGCTGGGCGCGATCGCGCTGCTGGCCGCCGTGGCGGCCGCGGGCTGCGCGCGCCTCGGCACCGACGACGACATCCGCTCGCTGCAATCGTCGCCGGCCCGTCTCGTGCGCGACCAGATCAAGCTGGGCCGCCTGCTCGACGCGCCCACGCCCGTCCAGTACTACCTGGTGCGCGGCGCGTCGGACGAACAGGTCCTCGAGCGCGAAGAAGCCCTCAAGCGCCGCCTCGACCCGCTCGTCGCGCAAGGGGATCTCGGCGGTTACCAGGCGCTGTCGAACTGGGTGCCGTCGGCCCGCACGCAGACGGAGCGCCTGGCGTTGCTGGATGCGACCGTGCTGGCACCTGGCGGTCCGCTGGCTGCGCTGGCGCGCGAACTCGGCGCGGACGGCGACTGGGTCGCGGCCACCCGCGCGCACCTGCGCGGGCGCGCCGCGCCCATGACGGCGGACGCGTTCCTGCGCACGCCGGCCAGCGAACCGTGGCGCTACCTGTGGCTCGGCGACGTGGGCGGCGTCCACGCCAGCATCGTCGCGCTGCGCGGCATGCGTTACGCGTCGATTCCCGTGCTGGCCCAAGCGGCCGCCGGGCTGGAGGGCGTGCAATGGGTCGACAAGGTCGGCGGCATCTCGGCCGTGCTGGGACGCTACCGCGCGTACATGGGGGCCGTCCTGCTCGGGGCATACGCGCTCGTGTACCTGGCGCTGCTGCCGCGCTACCGCGGCCGCACGTGGCGCGTGCTGGCGCCGACGGCCGCCGCGAGCGTGCTCACGCTGGCCATCCTCGGCCTGGCCGGCCAGCACCTGCAACTGTTCCACGTGCTGGCGCTGATGCTGCTGCTGGGCGTGGGCGTCGACTACGGCATCTTCATGCAGGAAGACCGGGAGCGGGCCGACGTGGCGCCCTGGCTCGCCGTCGGCCTGTCCGCCGCCAGCACCTTGCTGTCGTTCGGCCTCCTGGCGCTGTCCGGCACGCCGGCGCTGCGCGCGTTCGGGCTCACGATGCTGTGCGGGACCGCGCTGGTCTGGCTCGCGGCCCCTTGTTTCACCGTCATCGCAAAGGAGCGCCGTGAAGCGACCGTCACTGCCTGAATCCGGCGCGCGCCTGGCCGCGCTGGCCGCCTCCCTGCTGCTGGCCGGCTGCGCCGGCGTGCCGCAAGCGCCGGCGCGCCTCGGCCTGCGCCTGCCGCCGGCCGCGCTGGGCGCCGCCATCAGCGTGCAGCAGCACCTGACCGTCGCGCGGCCCGGCGGCACGAACGATCTCGACGTCGCGCTCGAAGTGGACGCCACGCACGTCGGCCTGGTCGGCCTGGCGTTCGGCCAGCGCGTGCTGAGCCTCGACTACGACGGGCAGGCGCTGCACGAATGGCGCCACCCGATGCTGCCGGCCGAGGTGCGCGCGGCCGATGTGCTGGAAGACCTGCAACTGACCCTGTGGCCGGCCGACGCGATCGCCAAGGCGCTGCCGGCGGGCTGGCGCATCGACGACCAGGGCCTCACGCGCGTGCTGCGCCGCGACGGCCAGGTGATCGAGACCATCACGTATGGCGGCATGCCGCGCTGGCAGGGCCGGGCGGTGCTCGACAACGTGCGCTACCACTACCGGCTGACCATCGAGTCGGCCTCCGAGTGAGGTTTCCGATGTTGTACCTGAACGATTGCGCGCTGTTGTGCGCACTGGGCGACGAGCGCGACGCGATCGCGCGCCGCCTGCTCGACGAGGCGGAAGGGGGGCTTGCCGTGTCGGATGCGTGCTCGCCCGGCCGCCCGCTGCCGCTGGGCCGCGTGCACGCCGCGCTGCCCTCGGTCGACCATTTGCCGCTGGCGCTGCGCAGCCGCAACAACCAGCTGGCGCTGGCCGCGCTGGCAGGCATCCGGCCCGCCGTCGACGCCGCCATCGCCCGCTACGGCGCGGGCCGCGTCGGCGTCGTCGTCGGCACCAGCACGTCGGGCGTGGCCGCCACGGAAGGCGCGCTGGCGGCGCGCGCGGCCACGGGCGCGCTGCCGGACTGGTTCCATTACGGCCAGCAGGAGATGGGCGCGCCGGCCGCGTTGCTGGCGCGCGAGCTGGGCGTCGGCGGTCCGGCCTACGTCCATTCGAGCGCGTGCTCGTCGAGTGCGAAGGCGCTGGCCAGCGCGGCGCGCCTGATCCGCATGGGCTTGTGCGACGCCGTCGTCACGGGCGGCGTCGACACGCTGTGCGGCTTCACGGTGGCCGGCTTTTCGGCGCTCGAATCCGTCAGCGCGGCGCGCTGCAATCCGCTCTCCGCCGCGCGCAACGGCATCAACCTGGGCGAGGGCGCGGCGCTGTTCCTCATGTCGCGCGAACCGGCCGCCGTGGCGTTGTGCGGCTGGGGCGAATCGTCCGACGGCCACCACATGTCGGCCCCGGACCCGGCCGGCGGCGGAGCGCGGCTGGCGATGCGCGACGCGTTGCGCCGGGCCGGCATCGAACCGGCCGACGTCGACTACATCAACCTGCACGGCACCGCGACCGTCCAGAACGACGCGATGGAGTCGCGCGCCGTCGCCGACCTGTTCGGCACGGATGTCGCGGTCAGTTCCACGAAGCCGTTCACGGGCCACACGCTGGGCGCGGCCGGCGCCGTCGAGGCGGCGTTCTGCTGGCTGGCGATGCAGGACGATAATCCGGACGGCAAGTTGCCGCCGCATTTGTGGGACGGCGCCCAGGACCCCGCGCTGCCGGCGTTGAACGTGGCACGCCCGGGCACGCGCCTGGGCCGCCCGCTGCGCTGGGCGCTCAGCAATTCGTTCGCGTTCGGCGGCTCGAACGCGACGCTCGTGTTCGGGAGGACGCGATGAACCTGCCCGACATCCGCACCCTGGTGCCGCACGACGGCGCCATGTCGCTGCTCGGACGGCTGCTCGCGGCCGACGCCGAGACCCTGTGCGCCGAGGTGGCGATCGCCGCGGACACGCTGTTCCTTGCCGACGGCGCCGTGGGCGCGTGGGTCGGCGTCGAATACATGGCGCAGGCGGTGGCCGCGCATGCCGGCTTCGGCGCCCGCCTGCGCGGCGAACCGGTGCGCGTGGGCTTCTTGCTCGGCACCCGCCGCTACGCCTGCACGGTGGCCGCCTTCCCGGCGGGGAGCGTCCTGCACGTGCACGTGCAACAGGTGCTGAAAGGCGAGAACGGCCTGGGCGCGTACGACTGCCGCATCGTGGACGGCGCCGGCGGCGCCGAATGGGCGAGCGCCACGATCACCGTGTTCCAGCCCGACAACGTAGAAGAGTTTTTGCAACGGAGTTCCGAATGAGTAGTATCGAGAAAAGTGTGCTTGTGACCGGCTCGTCGCGCGGCATCGGCAAGGCGATCGCGCTGCGCCTGGCGCGCGACGGCTACCGCGTGGTGGTGCATTGCCGCAGCCGCCGCGCGGAGGCCGAGGCCGTGGCGGCCGACATCGCGGCGGCCGGCGGCAGCGCGCGCGTCCTGCAGTTCGACATCGGCGACCGCGCGGCGACGGCCGACGCGCTGCTGGCCGACGTCGAGGCGCACGGCTGCTACTACGGCGTCGTCTGCAATGCCGGCGTCGCCTGCGACACGGCGTTTCCGGCCATGACCGGCGAGGAATGGGACCAGGTGCTGGGCACGAACCTGGACGGCTTCTTCAACGTCCTGAACCCGCTCGTCATGCCGATGGTCCAGCGCCGCAAGCCGGGCCGCATCGTCACGATGGCGTCGGTGTCGGGCCTGATCGGCAACCGCGGCCAGGTCAACTACAGCGCCGCCAAGGCCGGCATCATCGGCGCCACCAAGGCGCTCGCGCTGGAACTGGCCAAGCGCGACATCACCGTCAATTGCGTCGCGCCGGGCCTGATCGAGACCGAGATGATCGACGGCGTCCCGTTCGACGACATCGTCAAACTGATCCCGGCGCGCCGCGTCGGCCGTCCCGAGGAAGTGGCGGCCGCGGTCGCCTACCTGATGTCGGACGACGCCGGCTACGTCACGCGCCAGGTCATTTCCGTCAATGGAGGCCTGGCATGAAGCGCGTCGTCGTCACCGGCATGGCCGGCATCAGCCCGCTGGGCAACGACTGGGGCACGATCCGCGCGCGCCTGGTCGAGGGGCGCAACGCGATCGTCCGGATGGCGGCGTGGGACGACTACGAGGGCCTGAACACCCGCCTGGGCGCGCCCGCCGCGCCGTTCGAACTGGGCGAGCGCTACCACCGCAAGGCGATCCGCAGCATGGGCCGCGTCGCGCTGATGGCGACGCGCGCCAGCGAACTGGCGCTGGCCGATGCGGGCCTGCTCGACCATCCGCTGCTCACCAGCGGCAGGATGGGCATTTCGTTCGGCTCGTCGGCCGGCACGCCCAGCGCCATCGGCGACTTCGGCCGCATGATGGAAGAGCGCACGACCAAGGGCATCAACGCGACCACCTACATCAAGATGATGGCGCACACGGCACCGGTCAACATCGGCGTGTTCTTCGGTGTGACGGGGCGCGTGATCACGACGTCGTCCGCCTGCACGTCGGGCAGCCAGGGCATCGGCTATGCCTACGAGGCCATCAGGACGGGCAAGCAGACGGCGATGATCGCGGGCGGCGCCGAGGAATTGTGCGCGACGGAGGCCGCCGTCTTCGACACCCTGTTCGCGACGAGCGTGCGCAACGACGCGCCCCATACGACGCCGCGGCCGTTCGACCGCGTGCGCGACGGCCTCGTCATCGGCGAGGGCGCCGGCTGCCTCATCCTGGAAGAGCGCGAACATGCGCTGGCGCGCGGTGCGACGGTGTATGCGGAGATCGTCGGATTCGGCACCAACAGCGACGGTTGCCACGTCACCCAGCCGAACGCCGACATGATGCGGATCGCGATGGAACTGGCGCTGGAAGACGCCGGCCTGGCGCCGCACGCCATCGGCTACGTCAACGCCCACGGCACGGGCACGCAGCACGGCGACGTCGCGGAGACCGTGGCGACGAACGCCGTGTTCGGCACGGGCATGCCGATCAGTTCGCTGAAGAGCTATATGGGCCACACGCTCGGCGCCTGCGGCGCGCTGGAAGCGTGGATCAGCATCCGGATGATGCAGGAAGGCTGGTTTGCGCCGACCGTCAACCTTGACGAGATCGACCCGCAGTGCGGCGAGCTCGACTATATTCGTGGCGACGGGCGACATCTCGACTGCGAATACGTCATGTCGAACAATTTTGCGTTTGGCGGCATCAACACGTCGCTGATCTTCAAGCGGTAGTTTCACCACACCTAGAAACGGAGAAAAAATGAATAACAAGCACCGGACCGTCCTGCTGGCATCCGCAATCGTGAGCGTCGCGCTGCTGCAAGGCTGCGCGACGAAAATCAAGGCGTCGTCGACCGACAATCCGCCGCCCGCGAAAGCGTTCTCGGCCTACAGCCATATCGAGGTGAAGCCCGTCGTGTTCAAGGCAGGCTACAAGGGCGACGCGGCCGGCCTGGCCAAGATCGACGAGAACCTCAAGAAGGATCTCGAACCGAAGCTGGCGCAATGGAACGCACGCGTGGCGACCGGCAATACGCTGGTGGTGGAACCGGTTATCGAAGAAATGTCGTTCAAGCACGGCGCCAAGCGCGTCCTGCTCGGCCCGCTGGTCGGCGGCTCGGGCGTTCTGATGCGCGTGACGTTCCGCGACAACATGGGCAAGGTGATCGCGACGCCGGAATTCTTCCAGCGCACGGCGGCGTTCAGTGGGGGTTTCACGATGGGCACCATGGACAACCTCATGCTGACCCGTGTCGCGAACCTCGCCAGCGATTACATCATCGCCAACTACGACAAGGCCGTCGGCGGCCCGACCGGCGCGGACGACCAGTCCGTCAAGGCTAACTGAGCGGGGGAACCATGAACTACAGGATGCTGCCAGCGATACTGGCCTGCGCACTGGCGACGCTGGGCGTCACCGCGACGGCGCAAGCACGGGACACGAAGCTGTTGCTGCCGCTGTCCGCGGCGATGAGCGCGAACGACGCCAAGGTCCGCCTGGGCGATTCGGTGAAATTCTACTTTGGCAACCAGCCGACCCCGCCCGTCCTCGAGCGTCTCGGTGCGGACAAGACGAACCAGAAGACCAACTCGTTCGGTAAGTCGGCGGAGACCGCGTGTAATTGGGCGTTCCTGTCGGCCATGTTGCGCCTGCAGCAGCGCGCCCACGAACTGGGGGCGAATGCCGTGATCAACATCGTCAGCAATTACAAGAACGTGGAAATGTCGAGCGACACCCAGTTCGAATGCCATGACGGGGCGATCATGTCGGGCGTCGCGCTGAAGGGCGAATTCGTCAAGCTGAAGTAATGAGCCTGGCCGGCCGCCCTCGCGTCCCATGCAGGCTGGCTCGGTTCGACTGACGCAGATCAAACGTTGAGCGCCCCGGGTCAGCGCGACATGCTGATGAGCTTGTGCACCAGCTCTGACGATGTCGATGCGGAAAATTTCTTCATCAGCTTGGCGCGGTGCATCTCCACCGTGCGCGGGGACAGGTCCGTCTCGCGCGCGATCAGCTTGCTCGTCTTGCCCTCGACGAGCAGCGCCGCGATCTCGCGCTCGCGCGGGGTCAGCTCGGCCGTCACGGGGCGCTTTTCGCTGACGTCCTCGAACGTCCAGACCCCGGCGCCCAGCGGCTCGGCCGGGTCGAGCGCGCGGCCTGTCACGTGGCACCAGAATAATTCCCCGTTTTCGCGGCGCATGATCCGCTCGTCCGAGTAGCGGCCCTTCGCGTTCATGATCGGAATGATGCGGTCGCCCGTGCGCAGGAACTCGTCCATCGTGGGGTAGAGTACCGAGAACGACTGGCCGTCCAGCTGGATGCGCTGGTAGCCGAACATCGCCGCGAGGGCGTGGTTGCACGACCGGATCACCCGGTTGACCGAGATGCACATGCCGACGGGCGCGTGCTGGAAAATCATCTCGTAATCGATGGCGTATGATGCGTTCATTTGATGGTAGTCGAGTGCCCTGCAGGAAACGCTTGCCGGTATTTCTACGGTATTGTGCTTTGGAGGGGCGTATTTTATTCTCGAATTCTACTTTGCTGTAGAGAGAAGCTTAACCACGCTTGAAGCTCAATAATTAAAGGGACGGCTATGAACAAAGTGTATCCTGATGCGCGCGCCGCGCTGGAGGGGGTCGTGGCAGACGGCCAGACGATCGCCGTGGGCGGTTTCGGCCTGTGCGGCATTCCCGAGGCGCTGATCCTCGCGTTGCGCGACTCCGGCGTCAAGAATCTGACGGCCATCTCGAACAACGCCGGCGTCGACGATTTCGGCCTCGGCCAACTCCTCACCACGCGCCAGATCAGGAAGATGATCGCCTCGTACGTGGGCGAGAACAAGGAATTCGCGCGCCAATTCCTGGCCGGCGAACTGGAACTGGAATTCACGCCGCAGGGCACGCTGGCCGAAAAGCTGCGCGCCGGCGGCGCCGGCATCCCCGCCTTCTTCACCAAGACGGGCTACGGCACCATCGTCGCGGAAGGCAAGGAAACCCGCGAATTCGACGGCGAAATGTATGTGATGGAACGTTCGCTCGTGCCGGATGTGTCGCTCGTCAAGGCCTGGAAGGCCGACCGCGCCGGCAACCTCGTGTTCCGCAAGACGGCGCGCAATTTCAACCCGAACGTGGCCACCGCAGGCAAGGTCTGCATCGTGGAAGTCGAGCAACTGGTCGAGATCGGCGAGATCGAGCCGGACCAGGTGCATACCCCGAGCATCTTCGTGCACCGCATCGTTCACAACCCGACGCCGGAAAAGCGCATCGAACAGCGCACCGTGCGTCAAGCATAAGACCAGGGGAGACAGACATGGCATGGACTCGTGATGAAATGGCCGCGCGCGCGGCCAAGGAACTGCAGGACGGTTTCTACGTGAACCTGGGCATCGGCCTGCCCACCATGGTGGCGAACTACGTCCCCAAGGACATCGAAGTGTTCCTGCAGTCGGAAAACGGCTTGCTGGGCATCGGCCCGTTCCCGACGGACGACCAGGTCGACGCCGACCTGATCAACGCCGGCAAGCAGACCGTGACGGCGTTGCCGGGCGCGGCCTACTTCAGCTCGGCCGATTCCTTCGGCATGATCCGCGGCGGCAAGATCAACCTGGCCATCCTCGGCGCGATGCAGGTGTCGCAAAAGGGCGACCTGGCCAACTGGATGATCCCGGGCAAGATGGTCAAGGGCATGGGCGGCGCGATGGACCTCGTGGCCGGCGTCAAGCGCGTCGTCGTGGTGATGGAGCACGTGGCGACGGCCAAGGACGGCACCATCAGCCACAAGATCCTCAAGAAATGTGACCTGCCGCTGACGGGCGTCGGCGTCGTCGACCGCATCATCACCGACCTGGGCGTCATCGACGTCACGGACACCGGCCTCAAGCTGGTGGAACTGGCGCCGGGCGTCACCAAGGACGACGTCCTGGCCGCCACGTCGGCCGAGCTGGACGTCTCGGCCGTCTGACGGCAACGGGCGGCGCCGCGGCGCTGCCCATCCGCCTCAGTGCATCTTCCACACGTATCGCACCGAGGTCCATTGCCGGACCGGCTTGCCGTTCTCCTGCCCGGCATGAAAGCTGCAGCGCGCCAGCGCCGTGCGGGCGGCCTCGTCGAGCGTCGCGAAACCGCTCGACGCCTCGACCTTCGATTCCTGCACGCGGCCGTTCTCGTCGACGAGAAAACCGAGCTGGACCTTGCCCTGGTGGCCCGCCTGCAGGTCCGCATGCGGATATTGCGGCTTGGCGCAAGAGGCGAAGTCGAGGGTGGGACGGACTGTCTGCGGCGGCGTCGCCGCGTGGGCGGGCGCGGCGCAGGCGACGGCGAACGGCAGGCAGTGCAGGGCGGTACGGAAAAAGCGGGCGAAGCGGGACATGGTGCCTCCTTTGCGATGAGAACTGATGACCTTCAGTCCGTAAGGGCGTGACGGCGCCTTGCGCCGTTGCGCAAAAAATCGGTTGCGGATGCGGGCGGGAGCGCCTTGCGATCAGCGGCGCGGTGCCGCGTCAGCCGAGTGTCCAGACATACTTGACGGGCGCCCATGCCGATACGGGCTGGCCGTGCCGCAGTGCCGGCCGGAAGTGGCATTGGTGCAGCACACCGCGGGCCGCCTCGTCCAGGCTGGCGTAGCCGCTCGACTGCAGGATCTTCGATGCCGTCACGGTCCCGGTGGCATCCACGAGAAAGTCCATCGTGACCGCGCCCTCATGGCCGGCCGCGATGTCGGCTTGTGGGTAGTGCGGCTTGCGGCAGGTCGCGAAATCCAGCATCGCGCGGCGCGTGACGTCGGACGGCGCGGCGGTGGATGCGGTTGCCGTGTCGCCGCGGGTGGCCAGCGCGTGGGCGCTGGCGGCGCAGGCCAGCACGAGTCCCAGCACGGGGATCGCGGCGCGCCAGTCCAGCCCCTGCGGGTCGGGACGGAGCAGGCGGCGGATGCGCGCCGCCAGGTCGCCGCCGGTCGCGGCCTGGGCCAGGTGGTGGCGCGAGAACTGCAGCCGTTCCAGTTCCGACAGCGCCCGCGCCAGCCGGCGCGGTTCGCCCAGCCGGCTTGCCGCGAAATCGTCGGCGATCTGTTCCCGTTCGTGGCGGATGCGGTGCGAGATCCACCAGACGGCCGGGTGGTAGAACAGCAGCGCTTCGATCACGTTCTGCACGAGGTTGACGAGATAGTCGTGGCGCCGGACGTGGCCGAGTTCGTGCGCCAGCAGCGCTTCCAGCAATGCCGGCGGCATGCCCGTGACGAGGGCGGCAGGGACGAGCACGACGGGCCGCCAGAAGCCGGCCGTGATCGGGCTCGCCAGGCTGTCGACGATGCGCAGGCGCACGTGGCGATCCAGGCCGCAGCGCGCGGCCAGTTGCGACAGCCGTGCCTGCCAGGCGCGCTGCTCGTCCCGGTCGTCGGCCGCGGCGCGTTCGGCCGCACCCGGGGCGCGCACGATCCACAGCAGCCCCAGCGCCATGCGCAGCCCGAGCGCCGCCGCGCAGGCCGCCCAGGCGCCGACGATCCACGCGAGATGGTGCTGCACCCAGCCGAGCAGGCCGGCCGCTTCCCGCAGGGTCACCTCGGGTGCGCGTACCAGCGCCAGCAGGCGTACGGACGGGCTCCCGCGACCATCGTGCAGCATCAGCGCGAGGTTCGCAGCCGGCCACGCAATGCAGAGCAGCAGGGCGCCGCACGCCACGGCATAGCGCGTTTCCGGCCGGGCATTGCGCAGTGCGACGAGCAACACGGCCGTCGCGCAGCCGATCAAGGCCCCTTGCCACACGAAGTGCAGCAACGCCCAGCCGAGGCTCCCCACGAAGCTGCCGGCGAGCCCGGCGCTCATTGTTCGTCTCCGTCTTTCAGCAATTGTTCGATCTCGTCGCGCTCCTTTTTCGAGATGCCGCTCTTGAGCGCGGCCAGTACCAGGGCCTTGGCCGAGCCGGCGAAGGCGCGTTGCATCAGGTCCTTGAGCAGATTCGTCTGCAGCGCTTCCTGCGCCTGGGCCGGTGCGTACACGTGTGACCGTTCGCTTTCGTCGCGGATCAGCAAACCTTTGCCGTGCATGATCTGCATCAGGCGCAACACGGTCGCATACGTGACGTCCGGACGCTCCTTGATGATTTCCTCGTGGACCTGGCGCGCGGTGGCCGCGCCGAGCGGCCACAACACTTGCAAGAGGTCGAGTTCGGCCGGCGTCGGCTTGGGCAGGGCGGGAGATTTGGCCATGACAAGGCTTTCGTTACGTTGTCGATGAATCTAGACTAACTCGTCTAGATCGACTTGTCTACAAGTTTATTTTGCGTTCGTTGGCTTGCGCCAAGCCTCGGAAGGGGAATAATATAGACATCACTGTCTACGTTAAAAGGAGTGTTTATGCCGATATCCCGCCTGTGCAACGCGGTTCTCGTTCTGCTGCTGGCCGCCGGGGCGGCGCATGCGTCGCCCGTTCCCGGCTATCCGTTCGTGCACGTAACGGGCAGTGCCTTCGAGGCCGTGGCGCCGGACATCGGCAGCCTCGATTTCGAGATCGTGGCCGTGGATGCCGACCCGGCCGCCGCCCGTGCCGTCCTCGAAACGCGCGTGGGCGAAGTGCGCGCCCTGATGCAGCAACTGGGCATGGAGGCCGACGACGCCGCCGTGCGCGAGGTGCGGCAGAGCATCCGCAAGGACGACCGGACCGCGGCCGGGGCCCCGCTGTACGAGCTGCGCTGCGACGTGCACATCAATGTAAGCAACCTCGCCAACTGGGCACCGCTGGCCGGCGGCCTGCTCGGCAAGCCGAACCTCGACGGCTTCGCATCCGCGTTCGACCGCAGCGATATGGGGAGCATCAACGACGAACTCATGACGCAGGCGATCCGGGATGCGCGCCGCCAGGCCGACGTGATGGCGGCCGCCTTCGGGCGCCGCGTCGGCGCCGTGATGGCCGCGACGCCGGATGGGTTGAAGAACCTGGGCACCGCGATGGGCCTGGAGCGCGAGGAGTTCCGCCGCCCGCGCGCCGCCGCCAGTGCGCGCGCCCAGGAGGTGGACCGCGAGCAGCTGCTGACGGTCCCGTCGCTGAAGCTGCGCCAGCCCGTCGACGTCATTTTTCGGCTGGAAAACGTGCCCAGGCGCACGCGCTGACGCGTACACCGCATCCGGCGCGATGGCTTGAGGCAGCACAGGCGCCGGCCGGGAGCCTGGCGGCCGCCCGGCTGTCCAAGGCTGCATGACCTCCGACCCCGATGTCCACGACGACCACGACGACCATGCCGCCCGGCGCCGCTTCATGGCCGAGCTGTGGGAGGTCATGCGCGCGAGTCGCGCTCGCGTGGCGGTGTCCATCGTCCTGCTGCTGGCCGCGAAGGTGGCCACGGTGGCCGTGCCGCTGCTGCTCAAGCGCATCATCGACGCATTTTCGCAGGCCCGGCTGCCGCCGCAGCTGCCCGCCTATCTGCTGGTCGGCTATGCGTTGCTGCGGTTCGCCAGCACGCTGTTCAACGAATGGCGCGACCTGCTGTTCGCGCGCGTGACCCTGGGCGCGGTGGCGGCGTATGCGCGCAAGACCTTCGCCCACCTGCACGCGCTGGGCCCCCGTTTCCACGCTCGGCGCCAGGTCGGCAGCCTGCTGCCGGACATCGACCGCGGCACCAGCGGCATCGCCTACCTGCTGGGGGTGGGGCTGTTCACCATCGTGCCGACGCTCGTCGAGATCGGCCTCGTGCTCGTCGTCATGCTGCGCCGCTATCCCGGCGGCTATGCCGCCATCATCGTCGCGACCTTTCTCATGTACACCGGCTTCACGCTCGTGTTCACGGCGCGCCGCGTCCTGTACCAGCGGCGCGTCAACAAGCTCGATTCGCGCGCCAAGGGGCAGATGGCGGACAGCCTGCTGAACTACGACACCGTCAAGTATTTCGCCAACGAAGCCCACGAAGCGGCGAAATTCTCGTCCACGATGGACGGCTGGCGGGACGCCGGCATCAAGAACCAGCGCGCCCTGTTCCTGCTGCACGTGGGGCAGAGTGCCGTGATCGCCGCGGGGGTGGCTGCCATCATGCTGCTGGCCGGGCAGGACGTGCTGGCGGGCCGGATGCGCGTGGGCGACCTCGTGCTGATCAACGCGTACGCGCTGCAGGTCTGCCTGCCGCTGAACGCCCTCGGCTTCGTCTACCGCGAATCGCGCGATGCGTGGGTCAATGCGGAACGGCTGTTCGCGTTGCTGGGCGAGCGGCCCGAGATGCCGGAGCTGCCCGGCCTGCCGGCATTCGTGCCCGGCGTCGGCGAAGTCGTGTTCGAGCACGTGGGGTTCGACTACGAGCCGGGCCGTCCCGCGCTGGACGACGTCAGCCTGCGCATCCCGCCCGGCACGACGCTGGCCGTCGTCGGACGCAGCGGCTCCGGCAAGTCGACCCTGGCCCGCCTGCTGTTGCGTTTTTACGACCCCGACCGCGGACGGATCCTCATCGACGGCCAGGACATCCGCGCGTGCAGCCCGGCCAGCGTGCGCCGGGCGATCGGCGTCGTGCCGCAGGACGCCGCCCTGTTCAACGACACGATCGCCAGCAATATCGGCTATGCGCGCGAGGGCGCCAGCCGCGCCGAGATCGTGGCGGCCGCGCAGGCCGCGCAGCTGCACGACGCCATCGCCGCGCTGCCGGAGGGGTACGACAGTCCCGTCGGCGAGCGGGGCGTCAAGTTTTCCGGCGGCGAGCGCCAGCGCATCGGCATCGCGCGCGCCATCCTCAAGCAACCGCTGATCCTCGTGTTCGACGAGGCCACGTCGGCGCTCGATTCCGTGTCCGAGCACGCCATCGTCAAGGAGCTGGACCGGTTGGCCGAGCGGCGCACGACGCTCGTCATCGCGCACCGGCTGTCGACCATCGTCCATGCGCACGCGATCATCGTCATGGAAAGAGGCCGCATCGTGGAGCAGGGCACGCATGCGGAGCTGTTGCGGCGCAAGGGCGCGTACGCGCGGTTGTGGCTGCTGCAGCAGCGCATCGACCAGGACGAGGCGCGGCGCACGACAGTCGGTCAGAACGAGTAACCCAACCGTATCGAGTAACGGCGGCCCGTGTAGAACGCGCCGCGCTCCTTCAAGCCGATCCCCTGTTGCATGTACTGCTTGTACAACGCATTGGTCAGGTTCGTCGCCTGTACCGACAGGTTCAGGTTGTCCGTGAACTTGTACTGCAGGCTCGCGTCGAGCTGGCCGTACGCGCCGCCCCAGGTCGGCAGTGCGTACTGCACCGAGTACGGCTGGCCGAATTTCGGGCTCGCGGGATTCGCATCGATGCCGTCGCCGCCGTTCGTGCCGTAGGCGTTGACCGCCTGCAGGTACTTCGACCGCCAGCTGTACGCAAGGCGTGCCGACACCGGGCCCCTGTCGTACAACAGCGCCAGGTTGTAGGCATTCTTGGAGAGGCCCGCCATCGGCACGTTACCGACGTTCAGCAGATGGCCATCCGTGTCGCAACCGGAAAGATCACGTGCGATGAACGCGTTCGTATCCTGCGGCGTGCACCAGACCTGCTTCAGCGGCTTGCCCAGGTCCTGGTGGCTGTCGATATAGGTGTAGTTGGCGGAGACCCCGAAGCCCGACCACCAGCCCGGGAGCTTGTCGAAATACTGCTGGTAGCCGATCTCGGCCCCGCTGGCGCGTCCGGTCGCGCCATTGACGGGCGACGTGACCGCGAAGTCATGCGCCCGGCCGGTCGAGTCGTCGAGTGTGACGATCGCGGTCTTGCCGATGATGATGTCCGACAGGCGCTTGTTGAACAAGGCCAGCGTAAGCTGCCCGCCATGGCCGAAATAATACTCGGCCGTCAGGTCGACATTGTTCGAGCGGGTCGGCTTGAGCATCGGGTTGCCGACGCCGGCGCCGGTATAGTCGACACTGTCGAGGATCGTCGCCTTCGTCACCGGGTCGGTGTGCGTGTGCACGTTCTGGCTCAGCGTCGTGTAGGCCTGCATCTGCCAGAAATCCGGACGCGTCATTCCTTTCGAGAACGCGGCGCGGAACTGCAATGCGTCGCTGGCCTTCATGCGCAGGTTCAGGCTGGGCAGGACGTTCGTGTACGCGTTGTCGAAGCTGGTCTTGTCCGACCGCGCGGCGATCCTGGGTACGCCGGGGACCTGGGACGTATCCGGCGGCGAGAACAACAGGTAACCGGACGCCGACATGTCGGTGCGCACCACACGGATGCCGACGTTGCCGTCCACCGGGTAGCGCAGCTTGTCGAAGTTGAAGCGCAGCTGGGCGTAGGCGGCCCTGGTCTTCTCGTGCTGCCGGTTCTGGCTCTCGGGGTCGCCGAACTTCGCGTACTCCCACAGCGCGTCGCTCGAGCACGGCATGTTGCAGAGCACTTTCACCATGTCGTGCAGTTGGGCGAAGCCCGGCGGCGGCGCGCCTTCCGTCAGCGCCCTGTTCGCGACGACGATCGCCGGCGGCATCGCGGTCGATCCACCGAAGAAGTCGTCGAATGCCAGGGGCGCGACCTTGTCGCCGGCGAAACGCGGGTCGCTCAGGTAGGCCAGTTGGCTGAACGGCTGCCAGCCGTCGTGGCCGACGGCCCAGGGCGCCGTGATCTCGTGCCACTGGCTGTTGCCATGGGTCGCGCGCGTGTCGGCATGGCGGTTGGTAAAGCGCACGCCGAAACGCACATCGTTCAGCACCGGGCTGTCGAAGGTGTACCTGGCGTCCAGGCGGGCCGCGTTCTGGGATGAGACGGCGACGTCGCGGTGTTCCTGGGTGGAGTTCCAATAGTAGTTGTCCGGATCGGCCAGGAAGGCGCGGTCCGCGGCGTCGAAGGTCAGTGTGGGCGGATCGGTGCGGAAGTCCACGCCCTCCTTCGGCATGAAGCCGCCCAGTCCGACGAGGTTGTCGTACCCGTCCGTCGTGGCGCGCGTATGCTGCAGGTCGCCGCTGAAGGTCCACCGGTCGGTGGCGCGCCACTGCAGGTTCCACGCGATGTCGCGCGTGTCGGACGTCCGGCCGGCGCTGCGGGATTGGGTGCCGAAACCGATGCCCGGGTCCTGCGGCGCGCGGATCGTCCCCGCCTGCAGCACGCCGTTCGCGTCGAACAGCGCGCCCGGATCGAGCATGATGGTGGCCGGATTCGCGCCCGCGGCCAGCGAGTATTCCGACGTGTGCATGTCGTACTTCGAGCGGAAATAGGTCAGGTGCGACGACAGGTCGTCCTTCTTCCACTGCAGCGCGCCGTACAGGCCGTCGCGGTCGCGTTCGAAGTCGTTCGTGGTCCAGCTGCCGCCGTTCGAGATCCAGCGCCGGGCGCCGCTGGTGTCGCCCGTCACGGCATCGGTGCGCGGGATATACGGCGAAAACTGCAGGCCGTCGCTGCGCGTGTCGATGCGCGAATGGGCCAGGTCGATCAACGCGCCGAACTCGCCGAAACCGGTCTTCCAGCGGTTCGACAACAGGCCGGAGAACGACGGCGAATTCTTGCCGCGCAACCGCGAACGCGATACTTCCACGGACAGCGCGCCCTTCCTGCCCTTGAAATCGAACGGCAGTGCGGTGCGCAGGTTGACGAGGCCGCCGATGGCGCCTTCGATCTGCTCGGCCGATGGATTCTTGTACACGTCCACGCCGGCCATCAGCTCGGGCGGCACGTCCTCGAAGTTCAGCGCGCGGCCGCCGTTGGCGGAGAACGAATCGCGGCCGTTCAATTCCGACCGCACGTACGACAGGCCGCGCACCGAGACGCCCGTGCCTTCCGCGGCGAAGTGGTTGATGCCGTCGCCCACGCTTTGCAGCCGATCGGGGACGTTCAGGGTGCGGTCGATGGTCACGCCGACCACGCGCTGCAGCACTTCGGTCACCGACTTGTCCGGCAACTTGCCGATGTCGTCGGCGACGACCGAATCGACGATCTCGTCCGAGTTTTTCTTGCGGGCCGCGGCGGACTGCAGCGCGGCGCGCTGTCCGACGACCACGACGGTGGCGACATCGGACTTGCCGCCTTCTTTGGGCGCATCCTGGGCGCGCGCACCGTGTGCGCCCATCACGCCACCGGCCACGAGCACGAACCGGGCGGTGCCGCCGGCGATGGCGGTTCTGTGGAAGTGCGTCATTCCTCGTCTCCTCGCTGTTCCCTGCGCCTGATTAGACCTAGACACTAGCCATAAATTCTGGCGTGTGGCGGAACGTCGACACGGGGCGCGGTTCATCGCGGGGCGGCAAGTCGGCGGACACGTTGGGCGGGTGCACGCTTCGCGGCCGGTTGAAGTCGAAATCACTCGGGCGGCGTTGCCCGGGTATATACTGAATCATCCTGTCCGATGTCCAATCGGTATGCATTTGACCCCGTGGCGCTTCCGCTCGACCAGGGTGAATTACGTCCTGGTCATCCTGTTGATGCTGGCGACCCCCATCTTGTTGGTCTGGCAGCATTACGGGATGACGCGCACCCTCGAGATCTCCCCGCGGCACCCGTATGACGCGATGGTGACCGACGACCGCGGGACCATGCTCGGCCACCGCGAGAACGGCAATTCGGTCGCTTCCTTGACCGTCACGAGCGATGCCATCACCATGCGTTGCATTCTTGGGGCGGTCGCAACGTACCGATTCTGCGCCTTGCGATTCCTGATGGGCGATCCGGTCAACGGCATCGACCTGAGCGGGTACGACACGATCGCGTTCGACATGCGTTATTCGGGACCGGGCCGCCACGTCGTCAAGCTTCACCTGTTGAATTTCGACCCGGACTTGTCGACGCGGGACGACCCGGATTCGCAGCGGGTCAACGAAGTACTGATCGATCTGCCGTCCGCGCCGGAATTCACGATCCCGATGAGTGCCGTGCGCACCGCGGACTGGTGGCTATTCTCGCGCCGGATCCCGCTGTCCAAGAGCTATGTGCGGCTCGACCACGTCACGGCGGTGGACATGTTGACGGACGACTACAGCGCCACCGGACAGGTCGTCACGGTCGAGGTGCGCAAGATCGAGTTTCGCGGGAAATGGATATCGAAGACAACCTTGCTGACCTGGCTGACGTCCGCATGGATAGCTTTTGGTATGTTCGGCCTGTCGCTGGGCCTGCTCCACTTCCGGTCCGACCTGCAAGCCAACAAGACACGCCTGGAACAACTGGCCGCCATCGACCGGGAACGCAAGGCGGCCGAGGCCGCACGTGAGGCGGCGCTGGCCGAGGCCGTCGCACTGGCCCGCCAGCGCAGCAACTTCGTGGCGCAAATGAGCCATGAACTGCGCACGCCGCTCAACGCCATCATCGGCTATGCCCACCTGCTGGCGCGCGACCGCGACCATTTGACCGAGCGGCAGGCGTCCGGCCTGGGCACCATCCGCGAGAGCGGGCAGCATCTGCTCGTCCTGATCAACGACATCCTCGACCTGGCCCGGGTCGAGGCCGGCAAGATGGTATTGCATCCCGCCACCGTCGATCTCGGCGCCTTCGTGCGGGTCGTTGCCAACATCATGCGCGTCAAGGCCGAGGAGAAAAGCCTCGCGTTCAGCTGCGAACTGGCGCCGTGCCTGCCGTCGACGGTGACGGTCGACGAAACCCGGCTGCGCCAGGTGCTGCTCAACCTGCTGGGCAACGCGGTGAAATTCACCGACAGCGGCAAGGTCACGCTGCGGGTGCTGCCCGCGCCGCTCGCCGATGTGCCGGACGGCCAGGACGACGCGGCCACCGCGCGGTTGCGCTTCGAGGTGTCCGACAGCGGCATCGGCATGAGCGCGCAACAGATCGGACGCATCTTCCAACCCTTCGAACAGGTGGCCACCGCAAAGCGGAGCGAGGGCGGCACGGGCCTGGGCCTGGCCATCAGCCAGCAACTGGTGCGCCTCATGGGCGGCAATATCGACGTCGCCAGCGAACCGGGCAAGGGCAGCACGTTCCGGTTCGAGATCGCCGTGCCGGTGGCGGCCGGCGGCCCGGTCACCGCGCAGCCGCAGGACACCCCGGTCGGCTACGAGGGCGAGCGCAAGCGGTTGCTGGTCGTCGACGACGTGCCGCTGAACCGCGCGATGATGCTGGACCTGCTTCAGAGTGCCGGCTTCGTCGTGGCGGCCGCCGCGAACGGCCTTGAGTGCCTGGTCCTGCTCGACAGCTTCAAGCCGGACCTGATCCTGATGGACGTCATGATGCCGGTGATGGACGGCAACGAGACGACGCGGCGGATCCGCCGCATGCCGGAATGGGACGGCATACCGATCGTCGCCGTGACCGCCAGCGCCGGTGCCGAAGACGAACGGAAAAGCCGCGATGCCGGCGCCGACGCCTTCCTCGCCAAGCCCGTCGACCACGACGCGCTGCTGCGCACTATCGGCAAGCTGTTATCGCTGCAATGGATCACGGAACAAGCGGCACCGGCGACGACCGAGGGCGGCGATGACGCCCGCATGACCGTCCCGCCGGCGGCGGAGATCGAGGAACTCTGGCAACTGGCGCGCATCGGGAATATGCGCCAGATCCGGGAGCGGGCGGCCTACCTGCAGGGGCTCGACCCGGCCTACACGGCGTTCGCGAGCCGCCTGGACATGCTGGCGCAGGGCTACCATTCGAAACGGCTGGCCGCCTTCGTCGCGCGCTTCCGGACCGAGGACGCGGTGCGGCCGCCGTGACGCCTGGCCGCAGCATCACGGCGCCGACGCTTCGCGCAAGGGAATGTCCGGTCGCGTAACGCGTGGGTATATGATGAATCATCCGGTCCGATTCCAATCGGTACGCACATGAATCAGTGGCGCTCCCGCTCGACCAGGATCTGTTACGTCCTGTTCATCCTGTTGATGCTGGCAACCCCCATATTATTGGTCTGGCAGCATTACGGGATGACGCGCACGCTCGAGATTTCCCCGCGGCATCCGTATGGCGCGAGGGTGACCGATGACCGCGACAACACGCGCGGCAACAGCTCGAATGGCAATTCGGTCGCTTCCTTGACTATCACCAGGGACGCCTTCGTCATGCGTTGCTACCTGGGGGCGGCCGCAACCTATCCATTCTGCAAGTTCCAATTCCTGATGGGCGATCCGGTCAAGGGCATCGACCTGAGCGGGTACGACACGATTGCGTTCGACATGCGTTATTCGGGCCGGGGCCGCCGCGTCGTCAAGCTTCACCTGTTGAATTTCGAGCCGGAGTTTTCCAACCTGAGCGACTGGAATTCGCAGCGGTTCAACGAACTGCTGATCGATCTGCCGTCCGAACCCAGGTTCACGATCCCGATGAGTGCCGTGCGCACCGCGGACTGGTGGCACTTCTCGCGCCGGATCCCGCTGTCCAAGAGCTATGTGCGCCTCGACCACGTCACGGCGGTGGAGCTGGCGACGGACAACTACAGTGCCACCGGACAAGTCATCACGGTCGAGCTGCGCAAGATCGAGTTTCGCGGGAAATGGATATCGAAGACAACCCTGCTGGATTGGCTGATGTTCGCATGGATAGGTTTCGGTATGCTAGCCCTGTCGCTGGGCCTGCTTCACTTCCGGTCGGACCTGCAAGCCAGCGAGACACGCCTGGAACAAATGGCCGTCATCGACCGGGAACGCAAGGCGGCCGAGGCCGCACGTGAAGCGGCGCTGGCCGAGGCCGTCGCACTGGCCCGCCAGCGCAGCAACTTCGTGGCGCAAATGAGCCATGAACTGCGCACGCCGCTCAACGCCATCATCGGCTATGCCCACCTGCTGGCGCGCGACCGCGACCATTTGACCGAACGGCAGGCGTCTGGCCTGGGTGCGATCCGCGAGAGCGGGCAGTATCTGCTCGCCCTGATCAACGACATCCTCGACCTGGCCCGGGTCGAGGCCGGCAAGATGGTATTGCATCCCGCCGCCGTCGATCTCGGCGCCTTCGTGCAGGTCCTCGCCAACATCATGCGCGTCAAGGCCGAGGAGAAAGGCCTCGCGTTCAGCTGCGAACTGGCGCCGGGCCTGCCGTCGACGGTGACGGTCGACGAAACCCGGCTGCGCCAGGTGCTGCTCAACCTGCTGGGCAACGCGGTGAAATTCACCGATAGCGGCAAGGTCACGCTGCGGGTGCTGCCCGCGCCGCTCGCCGATGTGCCGGACGGCCAGGACGACGCGGCCACCGCGCGGTTGCGCTTCGAGGTGGCCGACAGCGGCATCGGCATGAGCGCGCAACAGATCGGACGCATCTTCCAGCCCTTCGAACAGGTGGCCACCGCAAAGCGGAGCGAGGGCGGCACGGGCCTGGGCCTGGCCATCAGCCAGCAACTGGTGCGCCTCATGGGCGGCAATATCGACGTCGCCAGCGAACCGGGCAAGGGCAGTACGTTCCGGTTCGAGATCGCGGTGCCGGTGGCGGCCGGCGGCCCGGTCACCGTGCAGCCGCAGGACACCCTGGTCGGCTACGAGGGCGAGCGCAAGCGGTTGCTGGTCGTCGACGACGTGCCGCTGAACCGCGCGATGATGCTGGACCTGCTTCAGAGTGCCGGCTTCGTCGTGGCGGCCGCCGCGAACGGCCTGGAGTGCCTGGTCCTGCTCGACAGCTTCAAGCCGGACCTGATCCTGATGGACGTCATGATGCCGGTGATGGACGGCAACGAGACGACGCGGCGGATCCGCCGCATGCCGGGATGGGACGGCATACCGATCGTCGCCGTGACCGCCAGCGCCGGCGCCGACGACGAACGGAAAAGCCGCGATGCCGGCGCCGACGCCTTCCTCGCCAAGCCCGTCGACCACGACGCGCTGCTGCGCACCGTCGGCAAGCTGTTATCGCTGCAATGGATCACGGAACAAGCGGCACCGGCGACGACCGAGGGCGGCGATGACGCCCGCATGACCGTCCCGCCGGCGGCGGAGATCGAGGAACTCTGGCAACTGGCGCGCATCGGGAATATGCGCCAGATCCGGGAGCGGGCGGCCTACCTGCAGGGGCTCGACCCGGCCTACACGGCGTTCGCGAGCCGCCTGGACATGCTGGCGCAGGGCTACCACTCGAAGCGGTTGGCGGCCTTCGTGGCGCGCTTCCGGACCGAGGACGCGGTGCGGCCGCCGTGATCCCGATGCGCGCCGTCAGGCAGAACGCGAGAATACGGCTGACAAGCAAACTTTGCGATCCTGAAAAAAGGCTGTGTTCGCGCTAGTTATGTGAACTGAAACTGGTTGCAGCGGTCATACGTATCGTCGAGTTAACTCATGGGGAGCGACGATGCGTAGCCTGCAGTTCGACGAAATCTTTGCCACGTTGACCGCGGTACCGTTGTCGGCAACCGACCTGGTCCGGTTGAGGAAATGGATCGCGAGTATCGCGGATCCGACGGAGTGCATCGCGCTGATCGAGGCCGCCGCCAGAGGTCGCCCCTGTCCGCGCTGCGGTTGCCGCCACGTCCACCGCTGCGGCCAGGCCAGCGGCTTGCAGCGCTTTCGCTGTCTCGGCTGTGGCCGCAGCTACAACGCGCTGACGGGCACGCCGCTCGCGCGGTTGCGCAAGAAGGAGTGCTGGCTGACCTACCTGCAATGCATCCTGGAATCGCGCACGGTCCGTGATGCGGCGCGCGTCGTCGGCGTGCACCGCACGACCAGTTTCCGGTGGCGCCATCGCTTCGTGCCCGGCGCGATGCGCGACCGGCCTGCGACGTTGTCGGCCATCGTCGAGGCGGACGAAACGTATCGCCTCGAATCGCAAAAGGGCTCGCGCCACTTGACGCGCAAGCCGAGGAAGCGCGGCGGCGTGGCGAGACGGCGTGGCATCAATCGAGAACACGATTGCCTGCTCGTCGCGCGCGATCGCAATGGCCAGACGCTTGATTTTCATACCGGACGAGGTCAAGTGACGGTCGCGCAACTGGATTGTTGCCTCAGGCCGGTGCTTCCGACCGACGTGTTACTGATCAGCGACGGTGCCGTCGCCTATCGACATTTCGCGGCGCAAGCGGGCATCACGCACGAGTGGGTGAACGTGAAGGCGGGCATCCGGGCGCGTGGCGCGATCCACATCCAGAACGTTAACAGCTGGCACAGCCGCTTCAAGAGTTGGCTGGTGCGCTTTCGCGGCGTCGCGAGCCGCTACCTGATCAATTACTCGGGATGGCAGCGTGTGCTGGACGCGCAGCTCCTGACGACGCCCGCGCATCTGCTGCGTGCTGCAGCCCAGCTCGGTTAGTTCGTTGCAGTCGAGTCACTGAAATAACGCGAACACAGATCGAGTAGGGGGCGGGGCTACCCCCGCCGCCCTCTCACACCACCGTACGTGCGGTTCCGCATACGGCGGTTCATTCAACACACTGGAAGCGCTGCCGGGTGTCCAGCAACGAAACCAACCCAAGCGCATCGAAATAACTTTTCGG
>NZ_JADKYX010000028.1 GCF_016093545.1 Massilia rhizosphaerae
CCAAGATGGCAGTTATTGGCGCCTGCATGCGCAAACTGGCCCACCTGTGTTTTGGCGTTGTACACACAGGCAGGCCATACGACCCAAATTACGCTATGTGATGCTTGACGGGCAAGACGGTATCTACTGGGAATGTAGGCTCAAGGGTGACGGGGGCGCGCCCCCGCACGATCCAGCTTACGCCAGGCCCCCCTGGCACCGGTACTTGGTCTGCAAGTAATCGTCCAGGCCATAGCGCGAGCCCTCGCGGCCGTAGCCCGATTCCTTGACCCCGCCGAACGGCGCCGCTTCCGACGCCAGCACACCCTCGTTGATGCCGACCAGGCCGGTTTCGAGCCGCTCGGCCACACGCGCCACGCGGACGATGTCGCGCGTGTAGAAATAGGCGGCCAGGCCGTAGGGCGTGTCGTTGGCCAGCTTGACGACCTGGTCCTCGTCCGAGAAACGGAACAACGGCACCACCGGGCCGAAGGTCTCTTCCGAGGCCAGCGCCATGTCGTGGTTGGCCTCGGCGATCACGGTCGGGGCGTAGTAGTTGGGGCCGCTGGCGACGCCGTCGTTCACGCGCTTGCCGCCCACGACCAGCCGGCCACCCTTGGCCAGCGCATCGCGCACATGGGCTTCGATCTTGTCGACCGCGCGGGCATTGATCATCGGGCCGATCTGCGCTTCTTCCCAGGTGGCAGGTCCGACGCGCAGCGCCTCCACGCGGGCGGCCAGTTTTTGCGTGAACGCGGCATAGACCGCGTCGTGCACGTAGACGCGGTTCGGGCTCACGCAGGTCTGCCCGCCGTTGCGGAACTTGGCCGCCATCAAGCCGTCGACGGCCGCATCCAGGTCGGCATCGTCGAACACGATGAAGGGGGCGTTGCCGCCGAGTTCGAGCGACAGCCGCTTCAGGGTGCCGGCCGAGTCGCACGCCAGCAGCTTGCCCACTGCGGTCGAACCGGTGAAGGTGATCTTGCGGACCCTCGCATCGGCCAGCCAGGCGCCGACCACGTCCTGCGCCCGGTCGCGCGACGTGGTGACGATGTTGAGCACGCCGGCGGGCAGACCCGCCTCCTCCGCGAGCCTGGCCAGCGCGAGGGCCGTCAGCGGCGTGTCTTCCGCCGGCTTGGCCACGACCGTGCAACCGGCTGCGAGGGCGGGCGCGATCTTGCGGGCGATCATCGCCAGCGGGAAGTTCCACGGGGTGATGGCGGCCACGACGCCCACCGCTTCCTTGGTCACCGTCAGCTGCTTGCCGCGCACCTGTGCGGGGATGACGTCGCCGTAGCTGCGCACGGCTTCCTCGGCAAACCATTCGACATAGGACGCGCCGTAGGCGACCTCGCCGCGCGCCTCGGCCAGGGGCTTGCCCTGTTCGCGCGACATGAGCTTCGCCAGGTCGTCCGTGTTGGCCACGATCAGCGCATGCCAGCGCTTGAGGAAGCGGGCGCGTTCGCGCGCGGGCAGGGCGCGCCAGGCCGGCAGCGCGGCTTGTGCGGCGGCGGTGGCCTGCGCGGCGTCGACCGCGCAGCTGGCGGGCACGGCGGCGAACTGCGCGCCCGAGGCCGGGTCGGCGACTTCGTAGCGGGCGCCGCTGCTGCTGTCGCACCATTGGCCATCGATGAAGTTCTGCTCCTTGAGCAGGTCGGTACGGGTAAGTGTCAGAGACATGGTCCTAAGTCCTTATGTGGAAGCGGAAAGGGGGCCGGCAAAGAACGCGGCACCGATTCATGGTAGGTCCGCCCGCGCGACAGGAACGTGTGAACGGCGGGCGGCAAAGCGGCGGAAATGGTGAATTTCGCGCCGGTGCGGCATGTTGTGCCGAGCGTCAGTCCAGCAGGCGTCCCAGCCGCACGACGGTCACGCCAGGGCGCAGCTGACGCAGCGACGGCATGACCAGCACGCAATCCGGATAGGGCGTCCGGACCGCTTCTCCGCCGCGCCAGCCGATCACGGAACCGGCGTCCTGGAAGGTTTCCAGGCCGGTGTAGTTGCCGGCAAAGCGGAAGTCCATGCTGGATGCGACCACCGGCTCGGTGACGCGCACGACGCGCGTGGGAGCGGGCGCTCCCTGCCGCCAGGCGGCCGGCAGGTCGTCCGCCTCGACGATCCCGTGCAGCATCAGGAAGCGGGCCGTGACGGCCCTGGCGACGTCCACCGCGGCGGTCTCCCAGTGCTGGCCGCATTCGACCAGCAGCGCGTTCTTGGCGCTGTCCGGATCGCCGAAGCCGGCGTAGTCGCGCATGCGCCGGCCTTCCGGATGGCCTTCGTCGCTGACGATCCACGCCGGCATGCCGAGCCGGCGCGCCAGGGCGATGCCCTTGTCCAGCGGGCCGCAGACCGACAGCGGCGCGCAGCGTTCGTGCATCGAGTGCAGGTCGAGCAGCAAGTCGACGGTGTCGAGCACGGGCCGCAATTGGCGCGCGCGGCGCAGCTCGGACGAATCGCGCGCGGCATCGTCGAGGATGGGCGCGGTCCACACGCGATTGAGGTCCTGGTCGACGAAGCGCGCGGCGTCCGGATTGGCCGGATCGAAACGCCGGTAGGCCTCGACGTTGGCGAAGGCGAGCGTCAGCCTGCCCCGGCGCGGACGGATGCCGAGGCCGAGCAGGTCCGCGACGACGATGGCGCCGCACACCTCGTTGCCGTGGGTGAGTGCATTGACCATCACGTGCGGGCCCGGCACGCCGCTGTCGTACGTGTACACGTAGGGGATGCCGCCGTTGCCGGCGGCGTAGGGGCGCAGATCCGGGAAGGCGACTTCGATCGGATAGTCGGGAAGCGTGACGGCGTCCATGCTCAGGCCCTCGCCACGGCGGCCGCGATGGCCTGGCCGATGTCCGTGGTCGACGCCGTGCCGCCCAGGTCCGGCGTATGCGGGCCGTCGCGCAGCACTTGCTGGATGGCGGCCAGGATGGCGTCGTGGGCCTGGCGCCCGGGACCGCCGCCGGCATCGAGGAAGTCGAGCATCATCGCGCCCGACCAGATCATGCCGATCGGATTGGCGATGTTCTTGCCATGGATGTCCGGTGCCGAGCCATGCACCGGCTCGAACAGCGACGGGAAGGCGCGTTCCGGATTCAGGTTGGCCGACGGCGCCAGGCCCAGCGTGCCGGTGCAGGCGGGGCCGAGGTCGGACAGGATGTCGCCGAACAGGTTGGACGCGACCACCACGTCGAAGCGCTGCGGCTGCAGCACGAAGCGCGCCGACAGGATGTCGATGTGCTGCTTGTCCCAGTCGACATCGGGGTACTGCGCCGCCATGGCGGCGGCACGCCCGTCCCACCACGGCATGCTGACGGCCAGGCCATTGCTCTTGGTGGCGACGGTGACGTGCTTGCGCTGCCGTTGCTGCGCCAGCTCGAAGGCGAAGCGCAGCACGCGGTCGCTGCCGATGCGCGAGTGAACCGACTGCTGCATCACCACTTCGCGCTCGGTGCCTTCGTACATGATGCCGCCGACGGACGAGTACTCGCCCTCGGTGTTCTCGCGCACGATCATGAAGTCGATGTCGCCCGGCTTGCGGTTGGCCAGCGGACAAGGCACGCCGTCGAACAGGCGTGCCGGGCGCAGGTTGACGTACTGGTCGAACTCGCGCCGGAATTTCAGCAGCGAGCCCCACAGCGACACGTGGTCGGGCACGGCGTCGGGCCAGCCGGCGGCGCCGAAGTAGATCGCGTCCATGCCGGACAGCCGTGCCTTCCAGTCGTCGGGCATCATCTTGCCGGTGGCCGCGTAGTAGTCGCAGCTGGCCCATTCGATGTGCGTGTAATCGAGCTGGATGCCGAAACGGCCGGCGGCGGCATCGAGCACGCGCAAGCCTTCGGGCATCACTTCCTTGCCGATGCCGTCGCCCGGGATGACGGCGATGTTGTAGATGTGCTTCCCCATGAAGAACGCTCCTTGAAGATCGGTTGAGAGTATGGATCTCCTCATCGTAGGCGCGATGCCGCGGCGGGAACGTTCGTCGTGAAGCGCACTAGTTGGGGGAAGTTGCGTTTTTCCGCGCCGGTTCGGCACGTTATGCGGCGCGGCGTGCCGGCCCGGTCACCAGGATGGCGCGAAAATCGTTGACGTTGGTAAGCGTGGGACCGGTCACGACGGCGTCGCCGAGCGCCTGGAAAAAGCCATGCCCGTCGTTCCGGTCGAGGCTTTGCTGCGGCCGGCTCGCCTGGTCGCAAGCCCGCGCGAGCGTGGCGGGCGAAAAATAGGCCCCGGCGATGTCTTCCTGGCCGTCGACGCCGTCGGTATCGCCGGCCAGTCCGTGCACGCCAGGCTCGCCGCGCAATGCGATCGCGGCGGCGAGCAGGAACTCGACGTTGCGTCCGCCGCGGCCGTCGCCACGCACGGTCACCGTCGTCTCGCCGCCCGACAGCAGGATGCAAGGCGGGGCGAACGGCTGCCCATGCCTGGCCACCTGGAGCGCCATGGCGGCCATGACCTTGCCGACGTCGCGCGCTTCGCCTTCCAGGCTGTCCCCGAGGATGTGCGCGGCGATCCCGGCCCGTTGCGCCACACGGGCCGCCGCTTCCAGCGCCATCTGCGGCGTCGCCACCAGCCGCACTTCATGGCCGGCCAGGCGCGGGTCGTCCGGTTTGACCGATTCGCCGGCGCCGCTTTCCAGCACGTGCCTGACATGGGGCGGCAACGCGATGCCGTAGCGCCGAACGATGTCGAGCGCGTCGGCACAGGTGCTGGGATCGGCGACGGTCGGGCCCGAGGCGATGTCGACGGGTGCGTCCCCTGGCACGTCCGATATCAACAAGGTGACGACGTGGGCCGGGTGGCATGCGGCCGCCAGCCTGCCGCCCTTGAGCGCGGAGAGATGGCGCCGTACGCAGTTCATTTCGCCGATGCTGGCGCCGGATGCGAGCAGCGCCCGATTGACGGCCTGCTTGTCGTCGAGCGTGATGCCGGCCAAGGGCAGCGGCAGCAGCGACGAACCGCCGCCCGAGATCAGGCACAGTACCGTGTCGTCGGCGCTCAGGTTGCCGACCAGGCCGAGCATGCGTTCGGCCGCCCGCAGTCCCGCCGCGTCGGGCACCGGATGGGCCGCCTCGACGATCTCGATGCGCTCGCATGGGACCGCATAGCCATAGCGCGTGACGACCAGCCCCTCCAGCTTACCCGGAACATGGCGCTCGACCGCCCGCGCCATGGCCGCGGATGCCTTCCCGGCGCCGATCACGACCAGCCGCCCGCGGGGCGCCGGCGGCAGGTGCGGCGGCACGCACTTGTCCGGCTGCGCGGCCGCGATCGCGGCCGCGAACAGCGCTTCCAGCAGTGCGCGCTCGTGCCCCGTCATGTTCTCGTTGTTCATGCTCGTTGCGCCCGGCCGCCGGACAGGAAGTCGCATACGGCCCGCGTGACGTCCGCCGTCGTGGCCGTGCCGCCGAGGTCGCGGGTGTGCAGGGACGGCGTGGCGGTGACGCTTTCGATCGCGCGCATCACCTGCCGCGCGGCCTCGGACTCGCCCAGGTGCTCGAGCAGCATGACGACCGACCAGAAGGTGCCGATCGGATTGGCCAGGCCCTTGCCCATGATGTCGAAGGCCGAACCGTGGATCGGCTCGAACATCGACGGATAACGGCGCTCCGGATCGATGTTCCCGGTCGGCGCGATGCCCAGGCTGCCGGCCAGGGCCGCGGCCAGGTCGCTGAGGATGTCGGCGTGCAGGTTGGTCGCGACGATCGTGTCGAGGGTGGCGGGGCGGTTCACCATGCGGGCCGTTGCCGCATCGACGAGTTCCTTGTCCCAACCGACGTCCGGGAATTCCCTGGAAATCTGGAGCGCGATCTCGTCCCACATCACCATCGCGTGGCGTTGCGCATTGCTCTTGGTGATGACGGTCAGCCGCTTGCGCGGACGCGACTGCGCCAGCCTGAACGCGAAGCGCAGGATGCGTTCGACCCCGGCCCGCGTCATCATGCTGACGTCGGTCGCGGCTTCGATCGGGTGGCCCTGGTGCACCCGGCCGCCCACGCCCGCGTACTCGCCTTCCGAGTTTTCCCGCACGATGACCCAGTTCAGGTCCTCGGGCGCACAGCGTTTCAGCGGCGCGTCGATACCGGGCAGGATGCGCGTCGGACGCACGTTGGCGTACTGGTCGAAGCCTTGGCAGATCTTCAGGCGCAGGCCCCACAGGGTGATGTGGTCGGGAATGTCCGGATCGCCGGCCGAGCCGAACAGGATGGCGTCCTTGTCGCGCAGCGCGTCGAGGCCGTCGGCCGGCATCATGACCCCGTGCCGGCGATAGTAGTCGCCGCCCCAGTCGAAGTCTTCGAACGAAAACCTGAACCGGGTGCCTGCCGCCGCCAGTGTTTCCAGGACCTGGCGCCCGGCCGGTACGACTTCCTTGCCGATGCCGTCGCCGGGGATCGTTGCGATCCGATACGTTTGCATGTTGCTGTCTCCTGTCTGCATGAAGTGAAGCTGTGGCGCTACTTTATGTGCTGGACGAACGTGCAGACGGTGACTAGACTTAATCCATCTTTAACCTGGAATTAAGAATCGAGATGGGTACGGGCTTACAGCCAGTCGAGTTGGGCTTTTTCGTGTCCCTGGCAACCTGCGGAAGCTTGAGCGGCGCGGCACGCGAACTCGGCATCAGCACGGCTGCCGTCAGCAAGCGCCTGTCGCAGATGGAAGCACGGCTGGGCGTGCCCCTGGTGAATCGCACCACGCGCCGCATGAGCCTGACGCCCGACGGCGACGTCCTGTTCGAACACGCGCGGCGCATCATGGGAGAAATCGCCGACCTCGACGAGTTGCTGGGCGCGTCGAAAGGCCAGCCGAAAGGCCAGTTGAGGGTGAACGCGACGCTGGGTTTCGGTCGCCTGCACGTCGCCCCTGCAATCTCGCAGTACGTGCTGCGTTATCCCGAAGTCGATGTCCAGTTGCAGTTATCGGTCAAGCCGCCTCCCCTCACGGACGACGCGTTCGACGTCTGCATCCGGTTCGGGAAGCCCGCCGGCGCCCGCGTGATCGCGAAGAAGCTGGCGAGCAACCGGCGCCTGATGTGCGCATCGCCCAAGTACCTCGCGACCCGTGGCGCGCCGGCGATCCCCGCCGACCTCGCGCACCACAACTGCATTTGCATCCGCCAGGGCGACGAAGCCTACGGCACCTGGCGTTTGCACCGGGACCGCGACGACGGTCCCGGCGACATCGTCAAGGTGGGCGGCAACCTGGCGACCAACGACGGCGAAATCGCGGTCAACTGGGCGCTCGACGGTCACGGCATCCTGATGCGCGCGGAATGGGATATCGCGCGCTACCTCGACAGCGGACGCCTGGTCCAGGTGCTGCCGCAGTACCGCACGCCCGATGCGGACATCTACGCGATCTATCCGCAGCACCAGCATCAGTCGGCGCGCGTGCGCACGCTGGTCGCCTTCCTGTCGCAGGCATTTGAAGGCATCGTCCCGGCCTGAATCGAGGCTGCGTCCGCGTCGTTAGGCGCGGCCGCAGGATACGCAGGAACTGATGAATTTCCTGTACAAGGAAATGTTCCCTGAGTACAAGCGACCGCGGTAACCGGATGTGCTTTACGTATGGGTAGCATCCGTGCGACGTTCAACGTCGGGCTTGTTGAACCGGGCCGGGCGCCTGCCTGATCATATCGAAGAAGAATCCTTTCCAATACAAAACCAGTTTGTCATGGTTCTTCCGTAATACCTCAGTGCACGCCAAGTCGACGACCTCGACAACTTCAGGCAGTCCCAGTTTGCCCGATGCGGCGTGCGCCTCTTCACGGAGGTAGCGCACGGTATCTTCAAAATGGTGCTCGAATTCCGGCTCCTTGCAGGCTTCGCCATCAAGTGACACCTTGTCGCGCGCAATCACAAAAGTTTTACCCACGAGCCTCGCGGCTTCATTATCGTCAAGCGAGGAGATCTCGGACGAGTCGAGCACCTTTGTCAGCCGCCAAGTGCCCAGCAGATCGGCGTAATCGGGGTCTGCCGCGCGTACGGGGTGCGGCAATAACGCCATGGTCAGCGCCGCGACGGCGGATGCGGCTTGCAGCATCGGGGAAATTCGCAAGAGTGACATCGGGTATCCCTTTATTTCTTTGCTGCTGCGGGTACGGCAAACGGCGCAGATTCCTCGGCACGGCGGCTGATGAGCCCCCTGGCCACGACCTTTTTGCCATTGACGGTCGTTTTGATCATGTGCCTGATGTTTTTCACTGCGCCTTTGAAGTCGCCCTGGTCGACGAGTTGGTAGGTGCCGCGACTGCCGCGCGTGCCGGCGTTATAGGTGAGGCTGACCAGTGCATCGAATTGGTCCTGATCGAGTGCCTGTTTTTTGACATTGCTGCGTACTGCTCTCTCGGCCTTGGCGACGCGACGCGAGAACTCGGCATCCACCTCCGCCTGGCTGACCGGTCTTGCCAATTCTTCTTTCGTGCACGGTCCCCGATGCGCCAGGATGCCGGCACCCCATGTGCAATGACCTTTGCCGGGGCCGCCATCATCGTAGTAGTTGTAGACGTCCACCTCGCGGCGACGCATCCGAGCGCGTGCGTTGGCGCTCATGCTCAAGCTGTCGTTGGCGCCCAGTCCCGCTTGTGCCGTCGACTGTCCCTTCCCATTGCCTGCCATCGTCTTCCCTCCCGGGTATCTCAACCAGAGAACAATCTACTGCTCCTCGATGTAGCGTTCGTTGGGTGAGCTCAAGTAGTCCCCGTCGTGATGCCTCAAGAATTGGCACATTCGGACGTTCGTCCGTCATTCACGGGAGACGATAAATGGCAATCGACGTGTATCTGCAGATAGACGGGATCAAGGGCGAATCGCAAGACGATAAACATCAAGGCTGGATCGAGTGCCAGAGCGTGCGCTGGGGCGTCTTCCAGCCCAGGAGCGCCACAGCCTCGACAGCGGGTGGACATACCGCAGAGCGCGCGGAGTTGAAGGAAATATCGTTTTTGAAGGCTGCGGACCTGTCGTCGCCGCTCCTTCTGCAGCACTGCGCAATGGGCAAAACGCTACCCAAGGCCAAGTTCGAATTCATGCGCGCCGATGGTCAGGGACAGCCTATCAAGTATTTCGAAATCGAGCTCGAGAACGTCCTCGTCGGTGGTATCGAGCCGAGCATCGAGCCCGGCACTATTCTGGATGAGCACGTCAGCCTGAAGTTTTCCAAGGTTAAATGGAAGTACACCCAGCAGAAAATCGGTGGCGGCGTCGGTGGTTCGACGATTGGCGGCTGGGATCTTGCCGCCAACAAGGTCGCAGCATGACGTTTTCACGATAGAACAACTGCAAACAAAAAACCGCGCCTCGGCGCGGTTCGTCGTTTACGCCGCGGCCTTCAACCGCCGCGCCACATCCATCGCGAAATAGGTGAGCACACCGTCGGCGCCCGCGCGCTTGAACGACATCATGGTCTCCATGATGACCTTGTCCGGATCGAGCCAGCCGTTCTGGAAAGCCGCCTGCAGCATCGCGTACTCGCCGCTGACCTGGTAGGCGAAGGTCGGCACCTTGAACTCGTCCTTCACGCGGCGCACGACGTCCAGGTAGGGCATGCCCGGCTTGACCATCACCATGTCCGCGCCTTCCGCGATGTCCAGCGCCACTTCGCGCAGGGCTTCGTCGCTGTTGGCCGGATCCATCTGGTAGGTGTTCTTGTCGGCCTTGCCCAGGTTGGCGGCGGAGCCGACGGCTTCGCGGAACGGGCCGTAATAGGCCGACGCGTACTTGGCCGAATACGCCATGATGCGCGTGTGGATGAATTCCTTCTCTTCCAGCGCCATGCGGATCGCGCCGATGCGGCCGTCCATCATGTCCGACGGCGCCACGATGTCGACGCCGGCCTCGGCCTGGGCCAGCGCCTGGCGCGTCAGCATCGCGATCGTCTTTTCGTTGACGATGTAGCCGTTGTCGTCCGGCAGGCCATCCTGGCCGTGCGTCGTGTACGGGTCCAGCGCGACGTCCGTCATGATGCCCAGCTGCGGGAAGCGGCGCTTCAGCTCGCGCACGGCGCGCGGCACGAGGCCGTCCGGATTCGTCGCCTCGATGCCGTCGTAGGTCTTCAGCGAAGCGTCGACGACGGGGAACAGCGCGAGCACGGGGATGCCCAGCGCGACGGCTTGCTCGGCCACTGTCAGCAGCAGGTCGACGGAGACGCGTTCCACGCCCGGCATCGACGCCACCTGCTGGCGCTGGTTCTGGCCGTCGAGGATGAACACGGGGTAGATCAGGTCGGACGGAGTGACGACGTTTTCGCGCATCAGGGCGCGCGAGAACGGGTCGCGGCGCATGCGGCGCATGCGCACGGCGGGGTATTGCGAAGGCGTGATGATCGGCATGACGGTTCCAGGGTTAGTCGCCGGCGTCGGCCGGGAGCGGATCCTCCTGGTCGAGGCCGAGCAGTTCGATGATCTTGTCGTTGGCTTCCTCGACGCCGATGCGCTTGAGCGCCGAGAACAGCTGGACGGTGAACGGAAAGCCGTTGCCTTCCTCGTCGACATAGCTGTCCAGCACCTGCTGCGCCTGGCGCAGGGCGTTGACGGATTCGTTGCGGTTGAGCTTGTCGGCCTTCGTGAGGATGCAGTGGATCGGCTTGCCCGTCGGGGCGAACCACTCCAGCATCTGGATGTCGAGGTCGGTGAACGGGCGGCGCGAATCCATGATCAGGACGAGCGCGGCCAGTTGTTCCCGCCGCTGCACATAGTCGCCCAGCAGTCTTTGCCAATGCAGCTTGGCGTCGCCCGACACTTCCGCATAACCATAGCCCGGCAGGTCGACGAGCAGGCCTTCGATTTCCTCGACCTTGGTCGGATCCTTGCGGTGCATGGCGACGTGGGCGCCGCCGATCGAAAAGAAATTGATGTGCTGCGTGCGGCCGGGCGTCTTGGAGGCGAATGCCAGGCCCTTCTGGTTCGTCAGAATATTGATCGCAGTCGATTTGCCCGCATTGGACCGGCCGGCGAAGGCGATTTCCGGCACCTGGGTCTTGGGAAGGTCCCGCAACTGGTTGACGGTCGTGAAAAAGCGGGCTTGCCAGAGTTTGGACATGAGGGAAATGGGGGCAAAAAGACAACGAAGGTGAGGGCAGGAAACAAAGGCTATTGTACAATAGGGAGTTACCTGCCGCCGGCGACCTTGAAAGACCGGACGCCGATGCGAAAGGCACGAGCATGACCGCTGCACTGTAACTGCAAGTCGGGCCCGCCGGGCCTAGTTAATCTTTGACTTTTTCAGGGTGCTTGAATGAATCGTGTGTTCCAACCGGCCGCATGTGCGGCGATCGTGAAGTCCTTGCTGGCCAGTTTTCTTCTCGTGGGCAGCGCTCTTGCAGCGGATGCGGCCCACGCGCCTCCGGCTGCCGCCAAGGCCGACCCGGCCAAGGGTGGTTCCCTCTTCGACACCGGCGACAGCGCCCGCGGCCTGCCGGCCTGCGCGTCGTGCCATGGCGCCGGCGGCAATTCGACCATCAGCACCAATCCCAAGCTGGCGGGCCAGATCGACACGTACATCCACAAGCAGCTCGTCGACTTCACGACGCCGGCCCGCAACCAGCCCGTGATGACGACGTACGCCAAGATGCTGAGCGACGACGAAAAGCGCAACCTCGCCGCCTACCTCGCCGCGCAGAAGCCCCAGCAGGGCGCCGCACGCAACAAGGACACGCTGGAACTGGGCCGCAAGGTTTATCGCGGCGGCATCGCGGACCGCGGCGTGGCCGCTTGCGCCAGCTGCCACGGCGCCACCGGCGCGGGCCTGCCGGCCCAGTATCCGCGCCTGGCGGGCCAGCACCAGGAGTACACTGTCGCCCAGTTGCAAGCGTTCAAGAGCGGCGCGCGCAGCAACAGCCCGCAGATGGCCGCGCTGGCCAAGCGTCTGTCGGATGACGAAATGAAAGCCGTGGCGGACTATATTGCCGGCCTGAAGTAATTTCCGGCATGGCCGGTATTGCCGGACCACGATAATCGAGCCGAAGAATCGGCCTACAATAAAAAAACGGCGGAAACAACAGGGGAGGGCGACCGTGCGAGCGGGGCGCCCTTTTGTTGTATCCTCGTTCGTTGTTGTGTCTAGAGTGAAAGTCGATGAGCACCACCGGAATTGAACTGAAGACGCGCCGGCGCGGCCTGGCCGAAGCGATCGAATTGCTGTCCTCGATGCGTTTCGCCATCACCCTGCTGGTCATGATCGCGATTGCCGCGATCATCGGCACCATCATGCAGCAGGACCGCGCCATGACGGATTACGTGAACCAGTTCGGTCCGTTCTGGTTCGAAATCTTCCGCAAGGTCGGCTTGTACACCGTCTACTCGGCCTGGTGGTTCCTGCTGATCCTCGCCGTGCTGATCGTGTCGACGAGCCTGTGCATCGCGCGCAACGGGCCCAAGATGATCCGCGACATGCGGAGCTGGCGCGATTCCGTGCGCGAGGAATCGCTGCGCAATTTCCACCATCGGAGCGAGTGGACGGCGCCGCTGGACATGGTCCCGCTGGCCCAGCAGACGGCGTCCCGCCTCGCCGACGCCGGCTATCGGACGAAGATGGTCGACAAGCCGGGCGGCGTGCTCGTCGCGGCCAAGAAGGGCGCCGCCAACAAGTTCGGCTATATCTTCGCGCACACGGCCATCATCGTGATCCTGCTGGGCGGCATGCTCGATTCGAACCTGCCGATCCGCTTCCAGGAATGGTTCATGGGGAAAACGCCGTATGCCGGCGCCGGCCTGATCTCGGCCATCGCGCCGCAGCACCGGCTCGGCCTCGGCAACCCGACGTTCCGCGGCAACACCATGATTCCCGAAGGCCAGGCCAGCGACACGGCCCTGCTCCAGCAAGCCGACGGCGTGCTCGTGCAAGACCTGCCGTTCACCATCGAGCTCAAGAAATTCAACATCGATTTCTACTCGACGGGCATGCCGAAACTGTTCGCCAGCGACGTCGTGATCCGCGACCACGAGACCGGTAAGACGTTCCCGGCGACCATCAAGGTCAACCAGCCGCTGATCTACCGCGGCGTCGCCGTCTACCAGTCCAGCTTCGAGGATGGCGGCAGCAAGCTCAAGCTGACGGGCTGGCCCATGACGGGCACGAGCGACAAATCGTTCGCCATCGAGGGCGAAGTCGGCAATGCCACCGAGCTCAAGCAGGGTAGCGACGTGTATTCCGTCGAGTGGTCGGGCTTCCGGCCGTTCAACGTCGAGAACACAAGCCAGGACAACGATGCGCGCGCCGTCGCGAAAGGTAAAAGTTTCGAGGAACAGTTCGCACAGACCCTGTCGCAGCACTCGGGCTCGGCCGCGAAGAACGCCGGCAACAAGGACCTCAAGAACGTGGGCCCCAGCGTGCAATACAAGTTGCGCGACAAGACGGGCCAGGCGCGCGAATTCCTGAACTACATGCAGCCCGTCACGCTGGACGGCCGCCAAGTCTACTTGGCCGGCGTGCGCAACAATCCGTCCGACGCGTTCAGCTTCCTGCGCATCCCGGCCGACGACGAGCACGGCGTGCGCGAATGGATGCGCCTGCGCGCCGCGCTCGCCGATCCGTCGCTGCGCGCGGAAGCCGCGCGCCGCTACGCCGCACGGGCGCTGCCGCCGGGCGACGCGAAGGGGACGCTGGCCACGCAGTTGCAGGAATCGGCCGCCAAGACGCTGGCGATCTTTGCCGGCGACGGCAGCCAGGGCGGATACCTGGCCGTGTCCAAATTCCTCGAGCGCATCCCCGCGGCCGAGCAGGAAAAGGCGGCCACCGTCTTCATGAAGATGCTCAACGGTGCCATGTGGGAACTGTGGCAGGCTGCGCGTGCGCGCGACGGCGACGCGCCCGTGACGCCCACCGAGACCCACGGCCGCTTCCTGCAACAGGCGACGAACGCGCTGTCCGACAGCTTTTTCTATGGCGCGCCCGTGTTCCTGGCGCTGGACGACTTCAAGGAGGTCAAGGCCTCGGTGCTGCAGGTGACGCGTTCGCCGGGCAAGAAAGTGGTCTATGTCGGCTGCCTGCTGCTGGTGCTGGGCATTTTCTCGATGTTTTATATCCGCGAGCGCCGCGTCTGGGTGTGGGTGAAGCCGGCGCCGGACGGCGGCACGCACGCGCTGATGGCGATGAGCACGCAACGCAAGACGCTCGATTTCGAGCGCGAATTCGACGACCTGAAGAACAAACTGCCGCAATCGGCGTAAGCTTGGGGCATCTCGAAAAACCGTCGCGAGCGGCAGCAGATTTGGCCGAGAAGCGCAGCTGTACGAGGAGTACAGTGAGCATCGCAGGCCAAATATGCAACGCGCAGCAGGTTTTTCGACGTGCCCCTTGGAACAGCAAGCAACAAGGAGATACCGATGGACATGTCACCCGCATCGCAAGCGCCGGCCTCGGGCCAGGCCGCCGCTTACACCCGCCCCCCCGGCTTCTTCAAGCGCCTGACGGCCGCCGACTGGCTGTTCGGCGCCGGCCTGCTGGCCGCCGCGCTGTACGCGCTGCAACGCTTCGGCGCCTACATGGACGTCTACGAGCAGGCGATCCTCGTGCTGGCGGCGCCCGTGTTCGCCTTCGTCGGCTGGACCTTCAAGCCGGTGCGCTGGCTGATGCCGCTCGTCGCGGTGCTGGCGCTGTGGGCCGTGCAGTTGTACGGCGGCTCGCTGGATGCCGCCAATCACAAATTCTTCCTGAAATACATGCTGTCGAGCCAGTCCGCGATCCTGTGGATGAGCGCGCTGTTCGTGTTCTCGACCGGATTTTATTGGCTCGGCCTGCTCGCGCGCTCGCCGTTCGGCGGCAGCGTCGGCTCCAAGCTGTGCTGGGCCGCTGTCGTGCTGGGTTTTACCGGCATGATGGTGCGCTGGTACGAGTCCTACCTGATCGGCACGGACGTCGGCCACATCCCCGTGTCGAACCTGTACGAAGTGTTCATCCTGTTCTCGATGATCACGGCGATGTTCTACCTGTACTACGAACAGCGCTATCAAACGCGCCAGCTGGGGCCGTTCGTGCTGCTCGTGATCTCGGCCGCCGTCGGCTTCTTGCTGTGGTACACGGTGGCGCGCGACGCTTCCGAAATCCAGCCGCTCGTGCCCGCGCTGCAGAGCTGGTGGATGAAGATCCACGTGCCCGCCAACTTCATCGGCTACGGCACGTTCTCGCTCGCGGCGATGGTCGGTTCGGCCTACCTGCTCAAGTCGCATGGCATCCTGGCCGACCGCCTGCCCTCGCTGGAAGTGCTGGACGACGTGATGTACAAGGCCATTTCCGTCGGCTTCGCGTTCTTCACCGTCGCCACGATCCTGGGCGCGCTGTGGGCGGCCGAGGCCTGGGGCGGCTACTGGTCGTGGGACCCGAAAGAGACGTGGGCGCTGATCGTCTGGCTGAACTATGCGGCCTGGCTGCACATGCGCCTGATGTCCGGCCTGCGCGGCCGCGCGGCGGCGTGGTGGGCCCTCATCGGCCTCGTCGTGACGACGTTCGCCTTCCTGGGCGTGAACATGTTCCTGTCGGGTCTGCACTCCTACGGCAAGCTGTAATATGTCCGATTATGTCCGTTGGCGGCATTTGGTAACAAATCGCCGCCCGGACGTCCCGCGGGCGGCACATGGTGTAACGTTGTTACGTCGCGAGAAACACTATTTCTAGCCGGAGCCGCCATGTTGATCAAAAAAAATCCGAACGGTATCGATTTGCCGTTCCCATCCGAAATCACGCCGCGCGAGGTCTACGAAGGCCGGCGCGCCTTCATCGCCAGGGTCGCGGCGACGGCCGTGGCCGGCTCCTCGCTGTGGGAAATGGCCAACCGGGAAGCGTTCGCCCAGGGCGCCGTCCAGAAGCTGCCGGCCACGCGCAACCCGGCATTTTCGACGAACGAGAAGCAGACCCCGTTCGAGGATGCCACCCACTACAACAATTTCTATGAATTCGGCACGGACAAGGCCGACCCGGCCGCCAATGCGCACACTTTGCGCACGCGGCCGTGGACCGTGCAGATCGAAGGCGAAGTCAAGAAACCGATGACGCTCGACGTCGACCGCCTGGTCAAGCTGGCGCCGCTGGAAGAGCGGATCTACCGGCTGCGCTGCGTCGAGGGCTGGTCGATGGTGATCCCGTGGGTCGGTTATCCGCTGGCCAGCCTGATCCGGCAGGTCGAGCCGACCGGCAATGCGAAATACGTCGAATTCACGAGCCTGGCCGACCGCAGCCAGATGCCGGGCGTACGCAGCCGCGTGCTCGAGTGGCCGTACGTGGAAGGTCTGCGCATGGACGAGGCCATGCATCCGCTCGCCCTGCTGACGGTGGGCATGTACGGCCAGGTGTTGCCGAACCAGAACGGTGCGCCCGTGCGCATCGTCGTGCCGTGGAAATACGGCTTCAAATCGGCGAAATCCATCGTCAAGATCCGCTTCGTGCGCGACCAGCCGCGCACGGCGTGGAACACCGTCGCCCCGGACGAATACGGCTTCTATTCGAACGTCAACCCGAACGTCGACCACCCGCGCTGGTCGCAGGCGTCGGAGCGGCGCATCGGCGAGGGCGGCCTGTTCACCCCGAAGCGCAAGACGCTGATGTTCAACGGCTATAACGAGGTCGCGTCGCTGTACAGGGGCATGGACCTCAAGAAGTTTTACTGAGCGGGTGGGTCATGGCGTTCAATCCCACCCCTGTCCAGTTCAAGGCCCTGAAGGCCGGCGTGTTCGTGCTGGCGCTGCTGCCGTTCCTGCGCATGGCGTGGCTGACGGCGCAAGGCGTGCCCGTCGACCCGGTCGAATTCCTCACGCACGGCAGCGGGGACTGGGCCTTGTATTTGTTGTGCGCGACGCTCGCCGTCACGCCGCTGCGCCGCCTGACGGGCTGGAACTGGCTGGTGCGCCTGCGCCGGATGATCGGCCTGTATACGTTCTTCTACGCCTTCATGCATTTCATGACCTTCCTGTGGTTCGACCATTTCTTCGACGTGGCCGCCATGTGGAAGGACGTGCTCAAGCGGCCGTTCATCACGGTGGGCTTTGCCGCCTTCGTGCTGCTCATTCCGCTGGCCGCGACGAGCACGAACGCGATGATCAAGCGCCTGGGCCGCAACTGGGCCCGGCTGCACAAGCTGATTTACGTGATCGCGCCGCTGGCGATCCTGCACTACTGGTGGATGAAGGCGGGCAAGCACAACTTCGAGCAGCCCATCGTCTGGGGCAGCGTCGTCGCCGTGCTCCTGCTGCTGCGCGTGTGGTGGAGCGTGGGCCGGTCGCGCGTCGAAAAACGCCCCGAAAAACGTCCCGCACCCGCATCCGTGCGAACATGACCGGAGACCTGATACATACTGCATGACATGAAATGGCCCCTCGCGCTCGTGATCGTCGTCGTCCTCGCCCTCGTGCTCGTTTTCGGCATGGGGCGGCCGCGCTATGGGCAGCTGGAGCGGTGTCTCGACCTGAGCGGGCGTTGGAACGACCAGGCGGCCGCGTGCGCGGCGCAGATGTGGCCGGATGACCGGTCACGGGGGCGGGAATAATGGTGGGCACCCCGTGCCCACCTTCGCATACCGATCAACGAACGATGGTCTCGAGCGCGAAGAGTTCCGCCGGATTCTCCCGGCGACGGATCACGTGCACCTTGTCCCCATCGACGAGCACCTCGGCCGCGCGTCCGCGCGTGTTGTAGTTCGAGGCCATCGTGAACCCGTACGCGCCGGCCGCCATCATGGCCAGCACGTCGCCCGGCTCGACGGCCAGGGCGCGGTCGCGCGCGAGCCAGTCGCCCGATTCGCACACGGGCCCCACGAGGTCGTAGGTGACGGGGCTGCCTTCGCGCCGCACGACCGGCTTGACGTCCATCCAGGCCTGGTACAAGGTCGGCCGCGCCATGTCGTTCATCGCGGCGTCGACGACGCAGAAATTCTTTTCCTCGCCCGGCTTGAGGAACTCGACGGACATCAGCAGCACGCCCGTATTGCCCACGATCGAGCGGCCCGGTTCGAAGATCACCTTGATCGGCCGGCCGCCGTGCTTCCCGGCGCGCCAGGCGTCCACGCGCGCGAACACGCGCTCGACGTAGTGCGCGATCGGCACCGGCGAGTCCTCGCCCGTGCCGTAGTCGATGCCCAGGCCGCCGCCCACGTCCAGGTGGTGCAGGTGGATGCCTTCGCCATCGAGCGTGTCGATCAGCTCGATCAGCTTGTCCAGCGCTTCCAGCAGCGGGGCGTCGTCCAGCAGCTGCGAGCCGATGTGGCAGTCGATGCCGACGATGTCCAGGTGCGGCAGCTTGGCCGCGGTGCGGTAGGTCTCGAGCGCGTCCGAGAACGCGACGCCGAACTTGCTGGCCTTGAGGCCGGTGGCGATGTACGGATGCGTCTTCGCGTCGACGTTCGGGTTCACGCGCAGCGAGATGGGCGCGCGCTTGCCCATGCGGCCGGCGACTTCGTTGATGCGGTGCAGTTCGGGAATCGACTCGACGTTGAAGCACAGGATGCCTTTTTCCAGCGCCAGCGCGATCTCGGCCGCGGTCTTGCCCACGCCCGAGAAGATCACCTTGCCCGGGTCGCCGCCGGCCGCGATCACGCGCAGCAGTTCGCCGCCGGAGACGATGTCGAAGCCGGCGCCCTGGCGCGCCAGCAGGTCGAGGATGGCCAGGTTGGAGTTCGCCTTCATCGCATAGCAGACGAGCGCGTCGCGGCCCGCGCACGGGCGCGCGTAGCCGGCGAAGTTTTCCAGCAGCTGGGCTTTCGAATAGACGTAGGTCGGGGTGCCGTGTTCCGCGGCGATCGTGGACAGGGCGACGCTTTCGGCGTACAGGACGCCGTCTTGGTAGGTGAAGTGCGACATGGATGCGTTTTTACTGTTGGGTGGCCGGCGTGGGCTGGTTCGGGGCTTGCGTGTTGTTGGCGTTCGAGCCGCCGGCGGGGACCGTCACGCCGGCGGCCGGAGCCGGAGGCGAGAGCTGGACGGCCGGCGCGGTCGCCGTTGCGCTGGTGTTGGTCGTGCCGGTCGCGGCCGCGTTGGTGTGCGCGGCGGGGATCCGGGCGGGCGGTTTCGGCATGGTGAGCGGACCGGTTTGGCCGCAGGCCGACAGCGCCATCAGGGTCGCCAGGCTTGTCAGGAGCGCAAATGGGGACTTCACGATTAGAATCACGGTTTGATTAGCAGACTTGGGAGTGTAGCATGACCGAATCCGAATTTTTGGCCCTGGCCGAGTCCACCCTGGACGAGATCGAACGGGCGTTCGACCGCCTGTTCGAGCAGGATATCGTCGACGTGGAGTGCAAGCGCAGCGGCAACGTGCTCGAGATCGAGTTCGTCGACAACGGCTCGAAGATCATCGTCAACAGCCAGGCGCCGTTGCAGGAAATGTGGATCGCGGCGCGCGCCGGCGGTTTTCACTACAAGCGCGTGGGCGACGAGTGGCGCAATACGCGCGACAACACGGAGTTCTTCACGGCCCTGTCCGATTTCGCCACGGAGCAGGGCGGCGCGCCCGTCAAATTAAAATAACTCGTTGCGCACGGCGTCGTGCGACTTTTGCTCCGACGCCGGCGCGACCGGCCCCACGTCGAGCGACTGCACCCCCGTGCCCGGCGGATTCTCGGCGTAATAATATTCGTCGCCGTACTGCACGAGGCCCGGCGGCACCGGGCGCTCGACCACCGGCTCGTTCTTGAGCGCCTTCTGCATGAAGCCGATCCAGATCGGCAGCGCCAGGCCGCCGCCCGTTTCCCGGTTGCCCAGGTTGCGCGGCTGGTCGTAGCCGATCCACGCGATGCCCACCAGGTGCGGCTGGTAGCCCGCGAACCAGGCGTCGATCGAATCGTTCGTCGTCCCCGTCTTGCCCGCGATGTCCGGGCGTTTCAGGATCTGCCCCGCCTTCGCGGCCGTGCCGTAGCGGGCCACGTCCTTGAGCATGCTGTCCATCAGCCACGCGTTGCGCTCGTCGATGACGCGATTGGCTTCGATGCCGGCGCGGTCCGGGCGCGCTTCCGACAGCACCTTGCCGTCCGCGTCCGTCACCTTGGAGATGATGTAGGGACTGATGCGGTAGCCGCCGTTGGCGAACACGGAGTAGGCGCCGGCCAGCTGCAGCGGCGTCGTCGCGCCGGAGCCCAGCGCGAGCGTCAGGTACGGCGGGTTCTTGTCGGGATCGAAGCCGAAGCGCATCGCGTATTCCTGGCCGTAGCGGGCGCCGATCTTGTTCAGGATGCGGATCGAAATCATGTTCTTCGACTTGGTCAGGCCGCGCCGCATCGTCATCGGGCCTTCGTACTTGTTGTCGTAGTTCTTCGGTTCCCACGCCTGGCCGCCCGTCGAGCCGGCGTCGAACGAGATCGGCGCGTCGTTGATGACGGTGGCGGGCGAGAAGCCGCGTTCCAGCGCCGCCGAATAGATGAACGGCTTGAACGAGGACCCCGGCTGGCGCCACGCCTGCGTCACGTGGTTGAACTTGCTGCGGTTGAAATCGAAGCCGCCCACCAGCGCGCGGATCGCGCCGTCGTCCGGGTTCACCGCGATGAAGGCCGATTCCACTTCCGGCAGCTGCGTGATGTTCCACGACGAGCCGCCGTCCTGCGTGACGCGGATGACGGCGCCGCGGCGCACGCGCCGGGTCTCGGCCGCCTTCGGCGACAGCCAGTCTTTCGCGAACGCCAGGCCGGATCCCGCGATCGTGATCTCCTCGCCCGAGGCCAGCACGGCCTTCACCTGCGTGGGCGATGCCGACAGCACGACGGCCGCGACGATGTCGTCCGAGTCCGGATGCTCGGCCAGCTCCGCCTCGATGGCTTCGTCGGCGTCGCCCTTGGCGTCCGGGATGTCGATGTATTTTTCCGGGCCGCGGTACGGGTGGCGGCGCTCGTAGTCCATCACGCCGCGGCGCAGGGCCAGGTAGGCGGCGTCCTGGTCGGCCTTGGTGATCGTCGTGAACACGTTCAGGCCGCGCGTATAGGTGTCTTCCTTGAACTGCTCGTAGACCAGCTGGCGCGCCATCTCGGCCACGTATTCGGCATGCACGCCGAACGCCGTGCTGTCCGTCTTGATCTTGAGTTCCTCGTTCTTCGCCTGTTCGTACTGGGCGTCGGTGATGTAGTGCAGCTCGTGCATGCGTTGCAGGATGTACTGCTGGCGCACGCGCGCGCGCTTGGGATTGACGACGGGGTTGTACGCGGACGGCGCCTTGGGCAGGCCGGCCAGCATCGCCGCTTCCGCGATCGAGATGTCTTTCAGGTCCTTGCCGAAGTAGATCTGCGCGGCCGACGAGAAACCGAACGCGCGCTGCCCCAGGTAGATCTGGTTCATGTAGACCTCGAGGATCTGGTCCTTGGTGAGGTTCTTCTCGATCTTGTACGCGAGCAGGGCCTCGTAGGCCTTGCGCTTGAGGGTCTGCTCGGACGACAGGAAGAAGTTGCGCGCCACCTGCTGGGTGATGGTCGACGCGCCCTGGCGCGCGCCGCCGGTGGCGTTGTGGATGGCCGCGCGCAGGATGCCCCAGTAGTCCACGCCGCCGTGTTCGTAGAAGCGGTCGTCCTCGATCGCGAGCACGGCCTTCTTCATCACGTCGGGAATGTCCTTGAAGTGGACGAGGGTGCGGCGCTCCTCGCCGAATTCGCCGATCAGCACGTTGTCGGCCGTGAAGATCCGCAGCGGCATCTTGGGCCGGTAGTCGGTGAGGGTGTCGAGGGCAGGCAGGTTCGGATACGCGATCGCCAGCGCGAACACGACCACCAGCACGCCGCAGGCGGCCAGTCCCGCCAGCGTGGCCAGGACGGTCAGGAGGATGCGCTTGGGAGTGTGTTTCGGCGAAGAAGACTGCGGCGCGGGGCTGCCCCCGGTTTGGGATGCTTTCATGCGGATGTGGCTCGCTTTATTGATCCATTTCATTATAAGGCACGCTTGTATCTGAGGCACTGCTAGACAAGTGAACAACAGGTGTGAAAACTCCTGCAATATTGATCGATATCAGACTGTAACGAAGTGTCGCTTTCCTGCTTCGTCACTATATGTTCCCGTGTAGAAATTTCTTGTCCTAGCACATCAGTATTGCTACGATTCAAGGCGGTGCCTGATATATGCACGCTGTATTTCTACAAATATCAATAAATATCAATCGTTCCCCACGCGGGCGTTCAAAAGCGTTTCGACATTCTGGAATGCAAAAGTAGCAGAGAGGGAGTGCGCTCGTGATCAGTCTAGGTTCCTTGTTCGGACAAAAGAGCCCGCCGCTGGCCGGTCTCGACATCAGTACGTCCGGCGTGCGCCTGGTCGAATTGTCCGACAGCGGCAAGGGCGAATTGCGACTGGAGCGCCACGCGGCGGAGCCGCTGCCGCGCGGCGCCGTCGTCGACGGCAATATCGAGAACATCGAGGCGGTGTCGGACGCCGTGCGCCGCGTCGTGCAGAAGAGCGGCACCCGCCTCAAGCACGTGGCGCTCGGCATGCCGCCCGCCGCCGTCATCACCAAGAAGATCATCCTGCCCGCCGGCCTGCCGGAAGACCAGCTCGAAGTGCAGGTCGAGTCCGAGGCCAGCCAGTACATCCCGTTCGCGCTGGACGAGGTCAGCCTCGACTTCGACGTGATCGGGCCGGCCGCCAATTCGCCCGAGGACATGGAAGTGATGCTGGCCGCCGCGCGCCGCGAAAAGGTCGAGGACCGCGTCGCCATCGCCGAGGCGGCGGGCCTGACGGCGCTCGTGATGGACATCGAATCGTATGCCGCCCGCGCCGCGCTGCAGCGCCTGCTCGACGGCGACAAGGGCCCGCAGGACCGCATCGTCGCGCTGTTCCAGATCGGCGCCAACGCCACCCATGTCTCGGTGCTGCAGAACGGCGAGACCGTCTATGAACGCGAGCAGCCGTTCGGCGGCGTGCAGCTGACCCAGGACATCGTGCGCGCCTACGGCCTCTCGTTCGAAGAGGCGGAAACGCGCAAGAAGGCGGGCGACCTGCCGGACAATTATCGCGCCGACCTGCTGGCGCCCTGGCTGGAAAACGCGGCGCTGGAAGTCACGCGCGCGATCCAGTTCTTCTACACGTCGACGCCGTACACGCGCATCGACCAGATCGTCCTCGGCGGCGGCAGCGCCCAGCTGGCCGGCCTGCCCGACATCATCGCGGGCCGCACGCGCATCGCGACCTCCGTCGTGGCGCCGTTCCACGGCATGCAGATGGGGGCCGCCGTGCGCGAGCAGCAGCTGCGCCTCGACGCGCCGGGCTATCTCGTCGCCTGCGGCCTCGCCTTGCGGAGGTTCGGCTGATGATCCGCATTAACCTGCTCCCGCACCGGGAAGCGAAGCGCAAGCAGAAGCAGACCGCGTTCACCGCGCTGCTGGCCCTGGGGGCCGTGACCGGCGTCGCGCTCGTGCTGCTCGTGGGCGGCTACAACACCAGCCGCATCCTTGTCCAGAACGTACGCAACCAGGTGCTCAAGAACGCCAACGCGGAACTGGACAAGAAGATCAGAAAGATCGCCAGCCTGAAATCCGAAATCGAGGCGCTGAAGGCGCGCCAGCAGGCCGTCGAAGACCTGCAGGGCGACCGCAACCAGCCCGTCTACCTGCTCGACGAACTGGTGCGCCAGACGCCCGAAGGCGTGTACCTCAAGGGCCTCAAGCAGGACGGCCAGCGCGTGATGCTGAACGGCTACGCGCAGTCGCAGGAGCGCGTGGCGGAACTGCTGCGCAACCTGTCCGGCGGCTCGCCGTGGCTCGAACGCCCGGACCTGACCGAGGTCCGCGCGGCCACGCTCGCGCAGAACAAGACCGGACGCAAGGTCGTCGAATTCACGCTCTTCGTCTCGATCAAGCGCGCCCGCCAGAGCGACGACGACGGCAAGCCGTCCGCCGCAAAGGCAGGCAAAACCGCAGGCGGCACCAAGTCATGAACATCGATCTGAAACAGTCTTTCGCCGACCTGGCGGGCCAGTTCGAGGGCCTGCAGGGACGCCATCCGGGCTTGTGGCCGCTGGCGCCGCGCCTGCTGTGCGCGGCCGGCGTGATGGCCGCCGTCCTCGGTCTCGGCTACTTCTTTTACTGGAGCGACCAGTTCCAGGAACAGGATGCGTTGGCCGCGCAGGAACTCAAGCTGCGCGACGACTACAGGGTCAAGATGGCGCAGGCCATCAACCTGGACGCGCTGGAAGCCCAGCAGCAGCAGGTGAACCGCTACGTCGAGCGCCTGGAAAAGCAGTTGCCGAGCAAGGCCGAGATGGCCGCGCTGCTGTCCGACATCAACCAGGCCGGCATCGGGCGCGGCCTGCAGTTCGAGCTGTTCAAGCCGGGCCAGGTCGTCGTCAAGGATTACTATGCCGAGCTGCCGATCGACATCAAGGTGAGCGGCCATTACCACGACATCGGCGAGTTCGCGGCCGACATGGCGAAGATGCCGCGCATCGTCACCCTGAACAACCTGGCCATAACGGCCGGCAAGGACGGCATGCTGTCGCTGGACGCCGTCGCCAAGACCTTCCGCTATCTCGACCAGGACGAGCTGGATGCGCAGGCCAAGGCGCGCAAGGCCAAGAAGAACGGCAAGGAGACGAAGAAATGAGCGCGCGCATCGTGATGGGCATGGCGCTGGCGTCCGCGCTGCTGGCCGGCTGCGGCGCTTCCGACGTGCGCGAGGTGCAGGACTGGATGGACCAGGTGCGGCGCGACACCCATCCGTCCGTGAAGCCGCTGCCCGAACCCAAGGATTTCCTGCCGTACGCCTATGGCGCCAAGGATGCCGTCGACCCGTTCAATCCGACCAAGCTGCTGGGCGAACTGGCCCGCGCGGCGGCGACCTCCGACAACCCGAACCAGCCCGACATGCAACGGCCGCGCGAGCTGCTGGAGACCTTCCCGCTCGACACCATGCAGATGGTCGGCACGATCGAAAAGGGCGGCGCGCGCTACGCGCTGCTGCAGGTCGACCGCTCGCTGTACCAGGTCACGACAGGCCAGCGCATCGGCCAGAACTTCGGCGTGGTCACGCACGTGGGCGAGGACGCCGTCGACATCCGCGAAGTGGTGCAGGACGCCGCCGGCGAATGGACCGGACGCATGACGAAGCTGGAGCTGCAAATCAAGGAGAACCATAAATGACCCGATTCCTTTCCGTCGCGGGCGGCGTGCTGCTGGCATTGGCCTCGGCCTGCGCCTGGGCCCAGGACAACGCGATCGAGTCGATCAGCGCCAACCAGCAGGGCGGCAACGTCGTCATCAAGGTGAGCATGAAGGAAGCGCCCAAGCAGCTGCCGATCGGGTTCTCGATCACGAACCCGGCCCGCATCGCGCTCGATTTCGCTTCCACCGCCAACGCCACCGGCAAGAATGCCCAGGACATCGACCTCGGCGACGTGCGCGCCGTGAACGTCGTGCAGGCGGGCGAGCGCACGCGCCTCGTACTGAACCTCAAGCGCGTGCTGAACTATGCCGCCGCAATCGACGGCAAGGACGTCATCGTCACCGTCGAAGGCTCGGGCGCACCGGCGCGCGCCGTCGACGCGGCCGGCCAGCCGGCCAACACGGCAGCCGCCGCGCCGGCGCCGGCCCAGCTGCTGCGCGACCTCGATTTCCGCCGCGGCAGCAACGGCGAAGGCCGCATCGTCGTCGACCTGCCGAACGGCCAGGTCGCCGTCGACGTGCGCCAGGTCGGCGCGCAGATCCTGGTCGACTTCCTGAAGACCGGCGTGCCGCCCAGCTTGCGCCGCCGCCTGGACGTGACCGACTTCGGCACGCCCGTGTCGCGCATCACGACGACGCCGCAGGGCGAGAACACGCACATGGTCGTGGACACCCAGGGCAACTGGGAGCAGAGCGTCTACCAGAGCGACACCCAGCTCGTCATCGACGTCAAGCCCGTCAAGGACGACCCGAACCGCCCGGCCGGCGGCGCGGGCACGGGCTACCGGGGCGAGAAGCTGTCGTTCAACTTCCAGAACGTCGAGGTGCGCCAGGCGCTGCAGGCGATCGCCGACATCTCGGGCCTGAACATCATCACCAGCGATTCCGTCACCGGCAACCTCACGCTGCGCCTGAAGGACGTGCCGTGGGACCAGGCGCTCGACGTCGTCCTGCAGGCCAAGGGCCTGGACATGCGCAAGAACGGCAACGTGCTGTGGATCGCGCCGAAGGAAGAACTGCTGACCAAGGAAAAGCTGGAGCTCGAGCAGAGGGCCCAGATCTCCGACCTGGAGCCGCTGCGCTCCGAGGTCTTCCAGCTGAACTACCAGAAGGCCGAAGCCTTCCGTTCCGTGTTCGGCCTGGACGCCAACGGCGGCGCGAGCAGCGAAGGCGGCGGCAAGAACCGCGTGCTGTCCAAGCGCGGCAGCGCCATCATCGATCCGCGCACGAACCAGCTGTTCGTGACCGACATCGCCTCCAAGCTCGAGGACATCCGCAAGCTGATCCAGAAGACCGACGTCGCGACCAAGCAGGTGCTCGTCGAAGCCCGCCTCGTGGAAGCCAACGACGGCTTCTCGCGCAATCTCGGCGCCAAGCTCGGTTTCGCCGACCTGCGCGGCTTCCGCGGCGGCGACGCCGGCTACCAGGTCAGCGGCAACCAGCGCGTGGCCGTCGGCGGCAACCTGACGGGCGTCGGCCAGGTCACCGGCCAGACGCCGGACAAGGGCGACGGCTACACCAACACGACGCTCGTGAACCTGCCGGCGGCCGGCATCAACGGCACCAACGCGCCGTCGATCGCCTTCTCGCTGTTCTCGTCGGCCGCCAACCGCTTCCTCAACCTGGAACTGTCGGCGCTGGAAGCGGACGGCAAGGGCAAGATCATCTCCAGCCCGCGCGTCGTCACCGAAGACAACGTCCCGGCCATCATCGAGCAGGGCGTCGAGCTGCCGTACCAGCAGGCCACGAGCAGCGGCGCCACGTCGGTCACGTTCAAGAAGGCGAACCTCAAGCTGGAAGTCACGCCGCAGATCACGCCGGACGGCAACGTCGTGCTCGACGTGGACGTCGCCAAGGATTCGAAGGGCGAGTCGACGTCGTCGGGCTTCGCCATCAACACCCAGCACGTGAAGACGAAGGTGATGGTCGAGAACGGCGGCACGGTGGTCCTGGGCGGTATCTACCAGATGACCGAGTCCCGCAACGACGACAAGGTGCCGCTGATCGGCGACATCCCCGTCGTGGGCAATCTGTTCAAGTCGACGTCGCGCCAGAACACCAAGACCGAGCTGCTCGTCTTCATCACGCCGAAGATCGTGGCCGAGCGCCTGCAGAACGGTCATTGACAGAACCATCAACAACAGCAAAGACATGAACAACTTCAACAACGAAGCAGCACGCCGCCACGGCGTGCGCGCGGCCGGCCTGCTGATGGCCATGGTGCTGACCGCGTGCGGCGGCGGCGGCGGCAATCCGGGCGTGACGACCGGCAGCTCGGGCTCCGGCGGCACCGGCACCAACGGCGGCACGGGCACCGGCACGACCGCGACCGCGGCACCGACCGTCACGCTGGGTTTCACGAACGCGGCCGGCGCCTCGTCCAACGCGCTGACCGGCGCCACGCCGCTGACCGTCAAGGCCACCGTGCTGGATGCGAACAAGAAGCCGGTCCCGAACGCGATCGTGACCTTCGCCACCGACAATACGCTGGCCGTGTTCTCGCCGACCGCCGGCACCGCGCTCACGGATGCCAGCGGCGTCGCGACCATCAGCATGCGCGCCGCCAGCCTGTCCGCCGGCGGCGCGGGCACCGTGACCGCCACGTCCAGCGTGGCCGGCACCACCGCGACCGGCAGCGCGAACTATTCGGTCGGCGCGACCACGCTGGCCTTCGGCACGCTCACCGCGAGCCCGGCCAGCATCCAGGCGTACGGCTCGACCCTGCTGTCCGTCGACGTGCTGAACGGCTCGAGCAAGTACACGGACCAGCAGGTCAACGTCAGCTTCAGTTCCGCCTGCGTCACGGCCGGCAAGGCGACGCTCGCGGCGACCGTGCCGACCAATAACGGTACCGTGCAGACGGTCTATCGCGACAAGGGCTGCGGCAACAACGACATCGTCACCGTGTCGGCCGCGGGCGTCGCGAAGTCGGCGTCGACCACGCTGACGATCGCCCCGCCGGCCGCCGCCTCCGTGCAATTCGTCGCCGCGTCGCCCACGAGCCAGTCGATCGTGATCCAGGGCCAGGGCGGCAACGGCCGCACCGAGACGGCCACGCTGACGTTCAAGGTCGTCGACATCTTCGGCAATCCGCTCGCGGGCCAGCAGGTGAACTTCTCGACGACCGCGCCGTCGATCACGATCAACAAGGCCAGCGACACCACCGACGCCACCGGCCAGGTCGTCACCACCGTGAATTCGGGCACCGTGCCGACGTCGTTCCGCGTCCAGGCCACGCTGCCGGGCACCGGCACCAACGGCGGCGCGGACATCTCCACCCTGTCCGACTCGATCGTCGTGACGACGGGCCTGCCCGTGCAGCGCGCGTTCTCGCTGAGCTCCGGCTCGTTCAACGTCGAGGGCTGGACCCTGGACAACCCGTCCGCCACGAACGTGCAGGTGATGCTGGCCGACGCCTTCGGCAACCCGGTCCCGGACGGCACCCCGGTCGTGTTCCAGACGAATATGGGCGCCATCGGCTCGGCCGACAAAGGCGGCTGCAATACCGTCAACGGCGTGTGCTCGGTGGCGTTCCGCACCCAGGCGCCGCGCACGGCGACGCCCGGCTCGCCGGCCACGCCGTGCAATGCCGTCGCCCCGGACGCGACCCGTCCCGGCCTGGCCACGGTCTGCGCCAGTTCGACGGACGGCACCAACACCGTGTACGCCAGGACCGCGATCTTCTTCAGCGGCAGCGCCGTCAAGAACGTGTACATGGACGGCAGCGCGACGCCGCTGGACCCGACGAAAACCGTCGATCTCGGCGCCATCAGCGGCAGTGCGACCAAGGTGTTCACGCTCCAGCTGAACGACGTGAACAACAACCCGATGCCGGCCGGCTCCAAGGTCGAGATCACGAGCATGCTCAACGGCACGGCCGCGCCGGTGATGCCCGGCACCGTGCCGAACGTCGCGCCGCATTCGACCGGCAACGTGGACGACCCGACCGGTATGACGGTCGGCAGCGGCCCGCAGGGTTCCACGCACGTGTTCAGCATTTCGAGCGCGAATCCGACCCAATGCGCGCCGGCCCAGGCCTCGTTCAACGTGACGGTGACGTCACCTTCTGGCTTGACGACCATTATTCCGTTTAAACTGTCGTTCACCTGCCCATAAGTTTTCTTAGGGGATGCCCGATTGCAACAAAACGGCCAGGGCAACCTGGCCGTTTTTATTTGAACGCGTACACGTGTCTGACTGTAAGAACAACAACATCTTCCTCGTCGGCCTGATGGGAGCCGGCAAGACCACCATCGGCCGCCTGCTGGCGCGGCGCCTGGACATGACCTTCATCGATTCCGACCACGAGATCGAAGCGCGCACCGGCGCCACGATCCCGTGGATCTTCGAGATCGAAGGCGAGGCCAGTTTCCGCCGCCGCGAAGCGGACGTGATCCGTGAACTCACCGCGCAGAACGGCATCGTGCTGGCCACGGGCGGCGGCGCCGTGCTGGACGCGGCCAGCCGCGCGCTGCTGGCGCAGCGGGGCACCGTGATCTATCTGCGCGCGAGCGTCGCCAGCATCCTGCAGCGCACGGCGCACGATAAAAACCGCCCGCTGCTGCAGACGGCCGACCCGCGCAGGAAACTGGAAGACCTGACCGCGCAACGCGAACCGCTGTACCGCGAGATCGCCGACATCGTCATCGACACGGGCCGACCTAACGTACAATCGATGGTTCAGACCATCCTGGACCAGCTCGAGGCCGGCAACGCCGAGCGCGAGCGGGCCAAAGCAAAGGCGACAATGAACGAACAGGCATGCATTTCCCTTAACGTCGAACTGGGCGACCGCAGCTATCCGATCGCGATCGGACGAGGGTTGCTGGACGACGCTTCCCTTTTACACCGCCACATCGGCGGCAGCGGCAAGGTGGCCATCGTCACCAACACGACCGTCGCGCCGCTGTACCTGGAAAAGGTCGCGGCGCCGCTGCGCGCGGCCGGCCGCGACGTCGTGCCCATCATCCTGCGCGACGGCGAGGAATATAAAACCTGGGAGAGCCTGAACGAGGTGTTCGACGCTCTGCTGGCGAACAAGTGCGACCGCAAGACCACGCTGGTGGCGCTGGGCGGCGGCGTGATCGGCGACATGACGGGCTTCGCGGCCGCGACCTATATGCGCGGCGTGCCGTTCGTGCAGATCCCGACCACGCTGCTCGCGCAAGTCGATTCGTCCGTGGGCGGCAAGACGGGCATCAACCACCCGCTGGGCAAGAACATGATCGGCGCGTTCTACCAGCCGCGCGCCGTCATCGCGGACACCGCCACGCTCGACACCCTGCCGGACCGCGAGCTGTCGGCCGGCCTGGCGGAAGTCATCAAGCACGGCGCGATCCTCGACGCCCGCTTCTTCGACTGGATCGAGGCGAACGTCGCCAAGCTGATGGCGCGCGACCATGCGGCGCTCGCGCACGCGATCGCGCGCTCGTGCGAGATCAAGGCGGACGTCGTGGCGCGCGACGAGCGCGAAGGCGGCCTGCGCGCGGTGCTGAACTTCGGCCACACCTTCGGCCACGCGATCGAGTCCGGCCTGGGCTACGGCAAGTGGCTGCACGGCGAAGCGGTCGGCTGCGGCATGGTGATGGCGGCCGACCTGTCGCGCCGCCTGGGCCTGATCGACGATGCGGCCGTGGCGCGCGTGCGCGCGCTGGTGCAGGCGGCGGGGCTGCCGGTCGTCGCGCCGGACCTCGGCCTGGAACGCTGGATCGAGTTGATGGAAGTCGACAAGAAGAACGAGGGCGGCGCGATCAAGTTCATCCTCCTGAAGCCGCTGGGCAGCCCGAGCATCACGAACGCCCCGCGCGAACTGCTCGAGGCGACGTTGGAGAGTTGTACGAAATGATCGACTTCGACGCCCACCTGGCTCCTTACGCGGCGCACTCGTCGAAGAGCCGTGGGCGTCGCCACCAGGAAGCCGCGCCGGGCTCGCGCAGCGAGTTCCAGCGCGACCGCGACCGCATCATTCACTCGACCGCGTTCCGCCGGCTCGAATACAAGACCCAGGTCTTCCTGAACCACGAAGGGGACCTGTTCCGCACCCGCCTCACGCATTCGATCGAAGTGGCCCAGATCGCGCGCACCCTCGCGCGCGGCCTGCGCCTGAACGAGGACCTCGTCGAAGCGACGGCCCTCGCGCACGACCTGGGGCACACGCCGTTCGGCCACGTCGGCCAGGACGTGCTGAACGACTGCATGAAGGACTACGGCGGCTTCGAACACAATCTGCAAAGCCTGCGCGTCGTCGACCACCTGGAAGAGCACTACGGCGCCTTCGACGGCCTGAACCTGACGTTCGAGACGCGCGAAGGCATCTTGAAGCACTGCTCGCTGGCGAACGCGCGCCAGCTGGGGGAGCTGGGCCAGCGCTTCATCGACAGGACGCAACCGAGCCTGGAAGCGCAGCTGACGAACCTCGCCGACGAAATCGCGTACAACAACCACGACATCGACGACGGCCTGCGTTCCGGTTTGCTGACGATGAAGCAGATGGAAGAGGTGGACCTGTTCGCGCGCCTGCACCGCGAGGTCGTCCGCCAGTATCCGGGACTGCAGGGCCGGCGCGAGCTGTACGAGACGATCCGCCTGATGATCACGGCGATGACGGCCGACCTGGCCGCGACGTCGGCCGAGCTGCTGGCGGACGCCGCGCCGCAGAGCATCGAGGACGTGCGCGCCGGGCCGCCGCTGATCCGCTTCTCGCAAGCGATGCGCGCCGAGACGACGGCGCTGAAGCGCTTCCTGCACGCGAACCTGTACCGCCACTTCCAGGTGAACCGCATGCGCGTGAAGGCCAGCCGCATCGTGCACGAACTGTTCGACGCCTTCATGAGCGATCCCGTGCTGCTGCCGCCGGATTACCAGGCGGCGTCCGGCGACACGATGAAACAGGCGCGCAAGATCGCCGACTACATCGCCGGGATGACGGACCGGTATGCGATCAAGGAACACCGGCGCATCTATTCGCTCGATACGTTCTGACGCTTATCCAGCCTCATCTAACGCTTATTCGGTCCGGGCAAACACGCGCAGGCGATGTCCGTCCGGATCGGCGGCCGTGAACGTATAACCGAAATCGACCCGCGCCGGCGCCTGCAGGATGCGCGCGCCGGCCTCGCGCCATTTGACGTGCAAGGCATCGACCTCGGCATCGGCCGCGACGCGCAGCGCGAGCTCGCTGCCGCTGCCATGGAAATCGGCGGCCGGCACCGCATCGGACTTCGCCCACAGGCCCAGCATGCGCCCGTTTTCGAGCGGGAACAGGACGAACGCGGGGGCACTCTCGACGTGCTGCGCGTCCAGCAACTTGGCATACAGTCGCGCGCTCGCCTGCGGATCGGCGACGTAGAGGATGGTGTAGTTCGGGGTCAGCATGATGATCTCCTTCGTTGGTTGACAGTGCGGCCAGTGTAGGCGGCCACCCTGTCAATTCCTGTCAGGAGCCATCAATTCGGGGTCAGAGCATATTTCCTCGACAATTCGGGGTCAGAGCACATGTTAGGAACATGGCTCCGCAGCCATGTTCGATGCGGCTGCCGTTCGATAGCGCCGTACCTCGGCCCACGTCACGTTCGTGATCGCCGATACCTGTGCCGAGAAACCATTGCCGCAAAATGTGCTCTGACCCCGAATTGATGCTCTGACCCCGAATTTTGGTCAGGAGAATAGCGACGGTTTCGCGAGCTGCCCCAGCAGCTTTTTGATCGGCGCCGGCAGCGGGGCGGCGGCGATGGCCGACAAGTCCCACCACACATGGCCGGGCGGCGTGTCGCCCCGCTGATTCAGGCCGATGCGATACGGCTGGATGTGCAGGCGGTAGTGGGTAAAGCCGTGCATGAGCGGCAGCAGCGCCTCGACTTCGGCCACCGTGCCGAATTCGCCGGCGGCGCCGGCCAGCAGCGCCGCCGGCACGTCGTCGGCGTCGTCCAGCGCCACGTGGCCGTCGTATTCCGGCAGCGACAGCAGGCCGCCCCAGATGCCGCTGTCGGGCCGCTGCCGCAGCAGCACCTGGCCGGCGTCGACGACGGCCAGCATCAGCGCGCGCCGCTCCGGCGTCGCCTTCTTCGGCTTGGGCACGGGCAGCACGGACGTGCGGCCGGTCGCGAACGCCACGCAGCGATCCTGCAGCGGACAGCGGCCGCAGTCCGGTTTGCCGCGCGTGCACAGTGTGGCGCCCAGGTCCATCAGGCCCTGCGTGTACGCTTCGATGCCGTCGCCGTCCGGCAGCAGGGCGTCGGCGCGGCGCCACAGGGCGTCTTCCACCGGCTTGATGCCCGGGTACTCGTCGATGCCGAACACGCGCGCGAACACGCGCTTCACGTTCCCGTCCAGGATCGCGGCGCGCGCCCCGCTGGAAAACGCGGCGATGGCGGCGGCCGTCGAGCGGCCGATGCCGGGCAGGTCGGCCAGCAGCGCGGGGTCGCTCGGAAACGTGCCGCCGTAGTCCGCGACGACGCGCCTGGCGCACGCGTGCAGGTTGCGCGCCCGGGTGTAGTAACCGAGGCCGCTCCAGTGGGCCATGACGTCGTCCGCCGGCGCCACGGCGAGGTCGTGCACGGTCGGGAAGCGTTCCAGGAAGCGCGCGTAATAGCCCAGCACCGCCGTCACCTGCGTCTGCTGCAGCATGATTTCGGAGAGCCAGATGCGGTAGGCGTCGCGCGTGTTTTGCCAGGGCAGGGCGTGGCGGCCGTGGGCGCGCTGCCAGTCGATGACGGCGCGCGAGAAGCTGGGGTCGGAGAGGATTTCGGTGTCGGTGCTGCGTTTCATGCTCGGTGTATCTGCCTCAGGCTGCTTGCAGTTCGGGCTGCCCGGCGCGCAGCGCGTCGGCCACCAGGCCGGAGAGCTCCGCCAGCCGCGCCTTGAGGCGCTCCAGGTCGTGTTGGGCCGCCTCGAAGGCGGCGATTTTCTGTTCCAGGCTTTCGGTGGCGTCCAGGATGCGCTGGATCGACGCCTGGCGGTGGCGCAGCTGGTCGCGGTGCTGGCGGATCTGCGCCTCGAGCGGCGCCATGATGACCTTGAGCCACGCCTCGGCGTCGCCGTTCGCCTCGCGGAACGCGAATTTGACGCGCGCCGCGATCGAGTCGAAGAAGCGTTCGAGCAGCGCGCCGCGGCTCGTGATGAGCAACGTCGCGGTGCCGAACTGTTTCAGGTAGATGGCTTCGATGGCGTCGATCTCGTGCCGGTAGCGTTCCAGCGACAGCGTGGCCGGCTGCGTCAGCGCGAGCCCGTGCTCGGCGGAGAAGCGGCGCACCATCGTGTCCATCATGGCCGCGATCTCGGCGATCTTCGCCTCCGCCGCGGCGAGGCTGGCGCGCGCCTGCTCGAAGAACACGCGCACCGGCGTGCGCATGCCGGTGGAAAAGCGCGCCGCTTCCATCGCGGTGCGCACGGCGTCGACGTGGGCCTGCACGACGTCCATGCCGATGGCGGAATACAGCTCCGTCGACAGGGTCGTGAACACGGCGCGCGTGCCCTGCAGCTTGAACAGGCTCGCGTCGAATTCCTTCTTTTCCATCTCGACGCGGCGCATCATGTGGGCGATCACGCCCTGGTTCTTGCCGCGCAGGCCTTGCAGTTCCTGCAACTGCTCGACGAGGTCGCGGCCGCGCGCGGCGAGCAGCGCGCCCTGGGCGCCGGCCAGCGCCGCGAGATCGCCCTGCAGCTGGCGGCGCAGGATGTCCTGGCGCGCCGGGATCAGTTCGTGGAACAGCGCCGATTCCAGCGCGCCCATGCGGCTTCGTTCGAACAGGCCGAGGTCGCCCGTGATCTTGCCGACGAGGGCCTTCTGCGCCGAGACCGGGAACACCTGCGCGTCCGCCACGCCCAGCAGGCGGGCCGCGTCGTGCTGCTGGCGCGCGATGGCGGCATCGTTGTCCTGCGGCGTCCTCAGTTCGTCCCACAGCGCGTCGATCTTGTTCAGCACGACGATGCGCCCCGGGCCTGCATTGATGTGCGTGCGCCAGACGTCGATGTCGCTCTTCGTGACGCCCGTCTCGGCGGCCAGGATGAACAGGACCGCGTGCGCGTTCGGGATCAGGTTCAGCGTCAGCTCGGGCTCCGTGCCGATCGCGTTCAGGCCCGGCGTGTCGAGGATCACGAGGCCTTGCTTGAGCAGCGGATGCGGCACGTTGATCAGCGCGTGGCGCCAGCGCGGGATCTCGACGAGGCCGTCGCTGCCCAGCGTGGGGGCGAGGTCGGGGTCGTCGGGGTCGTACAGGCCGAAGCGCTCGGCCTCGCTGGGGCTGACGCGGCGCGTCAGGCTCACCTGCAAAAAGCTCTCGTGCATGCGCTCGGGCGCGGACAGGTCCAGCGGCAGCACGGTCCAGGCATCCGGTACGTCGCGGTAGTCGCTCGTCGCCAGGCGCTCGGCGCGCGTCTCGATGGGCAGCAGGCGGATGCTCGGCGCCAGCTGCGGATCCCAGGCGAACTCGGTCGGGCACATCGTCGTGCGGCCGGGGCTCGACGGCACGATGCGCTGGCCGTAGTCGGCGAAGAAGATGGCGTTGATCAGCTCCGATTTGCCGCGCGAGAATTCGGCCACGAACGCGACCGACAGCCGGTCGTCGCGCAGCCGCGCGAGCGCGCGCACGACGCGCTGTTCCGCCGCGCCATCCAGCAGCTCGGCCGCCTGGGCCCAGCCGCGATACTGTTCCAGCGCCTGGGCGACCTGCGCGCGCCAGTCCGCGTATTGTTGTAAATCCTGCATGCTTGCGCCTCGTCTCTCACCTTACCGTTGGCAGACCGCGCAATAGAACGTGGACCGCTGGCCTTGCTTGATCTGGCGGACCGGGGTGCCACAGTTGCGGCAAGGCACTCCTGCACGATCATAGACGAAATATGTCTGCTGGAAATAGCCCGATTGGCCGTTTACGGCAATAAAGTCACGCAAGGTACTGCCGCCCTGCACGATGGCGGCGGCCAGGACGTCGCGGATGGCTTCGGCCAGCTTGTCGTAGCGGGCCCGGCTGATCTTGCCGGCCGCCGTCTTCGGATTGATGCCGGCGCGGAACAGGCTCTCGCAGGCGTAGATATTGCCGACGCCGACGACGATGTCGCCGGCCAGCAGCACCTGCTTGACCGGTGCGCTGCGGTTGCGCGTGGCCCGGTGGAGCAGGGCGCCGGAGAACGCGTCTTCGAGCGGTTCGACGCCCAGGCCGCGCAGCAGCACGTGCTGCGCCAGCTCACCGTCGTCGTGGCCGTGCCAGAGGACGGCGCCGAAGCGGCGCGGATCGTGCAGCCGCAGCACGCGCCGGCCCTCCGGGCCGCGCACGACGAGGTCGAAGTGGTCGTGCTTTTTCAGCTCGACGCCTTCCGGCAGCACGCGCAGATGGCCGGACATGCCCAGGTGGATGATCAGCGTGCCGTGCTCGAACGTCAGCAGCAGGTATTTGCCGCGCCGGCCCGTGCCGAGGATGCGGCGGCCGGCGAGCAACGCGCGCAGATTCGGCGGAAACGGCCAGCGCAGGCCGTCGCGGCGCAGCACGACGTCGTCGACGACACGATCTTCCAGGTGCGGCGCGACGCCGCGTCGCGTTACCTCAACTTCCGGCAATTCGGGCATGTATGACTAACAACGTGAGTGGAATGTAAATTCGTGTTGCAGCCGCGCACGCGGTACGGGTGCATGGCGTAAAATCGGACAACCTTGACGACGTGGGACTTGCCTTGAAAAACGCTTTCACCATTGTAACCCTCTCCGCACTGCTGTCGGCCTGCGCTGTGGCGCCCAAGCAGCAGCCGGTCCGGGATCTGTCCGACCAGCCGCTCGCCGCCGCCGAGGCCCGCGACCATCCGGATGCCGCCAAGACGAACGAGGACGATCAAAGCAAGGAAAACGCCCCCAACGTCAAGATGACCCCGGCCATGATGGCCCAGTTGATGCAGGCCGAAATGGCGTACAAGAAGGGCGACTGGCAAGGGCCGTACCTGACGATGATGAGCCTGGCCGAGCAGACGAAGGACCCGCGCCTGGCCAAGCGCGCCGCCGAGATGGCGCTGTCCGCCAAGCAGGCCGACGACGCCCTCGCCGCCGTGAAACTGTGGCGCCAGTACGCGCCGGACTCCGAAGAGGCCAGCCAGTACTATCTGGGGTTGATCATCCTGTCCGACAACCTCGGCGAGGCCGAACCCATCTTGAAACAGCGTCTGGCGGACGCGACGCCGGCCGCCCGCGGTCTCGTGATGTTCCAGATGCAGCAATTGCTGCTGCGTGCGAAGGACAAGGACGCGGGTATCGCCATGCTCGAGCGCCTCGTCGCGCCGTACGGCAACCTGATGGAAACGCACGTCGTGCTGGCCCAGGCGGCGCTGGCGCGCAACGACAAGGCAGCCGCGCGCCGCGAGGCCCAGGCGGCCCTGCAGATCAAGCCCGATTCCGAGATCGCCGTCCTGACGGTGGCCCAGGTCAGCGAGGACGAGGGCGGCGCGATCAAGGTGCTGAAGGATTTCCTCGCCGCCCACCCGGACGCGCGCGACGTCCGTGCGGCCTATGCGCGCCTGCTCGTCAACGAAAAACAGTACGAGGCTGCGCGCCAGGAGTTCCTCGTGCTGGACAAGGCCAAGCCGGACAACCCCGGCACCTTGTACGCGCTCGGCATCCTGTCGATGCAGATGAACGACCGACCGGCCGCGGAAAAATATTTCTCCCGCTTCGTCGACCTGATGGACAAGGCGCCGGAAGACGAGCACGACCCGTCCAAGGCCGTGATGATCCTGTCGCAGCTGGCCGAGGAGCGGGGCGATTACAAGGCCGCGGCCGACTGGCTCGACCGGCTCGACAGCGAAGACCCGAAGATCCAGTTCGGCGCCGAACTGCGCCGTGCCCAGCTGACCGCGAAGCAGGGCGACGTCGCCGGCGCGCGCAAGCTGCTGAGTACCCTCAAAACGGACGACAAGACGGAGCAGGCGCAGATCGTGCTTGTCGACGCGCAAATCCTGCGCGACGCGGGCAAGCCCAAGGAAGCGTTCAAGCTGATGGCGCAGGGCGTCAAGCGCTTCCCGGACAATATGGATTTCCTGTACGACTACGCCCTAATGGCCGAAAAGATGGGCAAGACGGCCGTCATGGAAAAATCGCTGCGTAAAGTGATCGCCAAGTCGCCGGACAATATGCAGGCCTATAACGCGCTCGGTTATTCGCTGGCCGACCGCAAGGTGCGCCTCAAGGAAGCGTATCGACTGATCGCCAAGGCCCTCAAAATGGCGCCGAACGACCCGTTCATCCTGGACAGCATGGGCTGGGTGCAATATCGCATGGGTAAGCTGGACGCGGCCGAGGCCCATCTGCGCCAGGCCTATGCGGCGCGCAACGACCCGGAAATCGCCGTGCACCTGGGCGAGGTGCTGTGGAAGAAGGGCCAGAAGGACGATGCCCGCAAGCTGTGGCGCGAAGCCCAGGCCAAGGATCCCAAGAACGACACGCTCAAGAGCACCCTCGCGCGTCTTCACGAGACCCTGTAAATAAACGCCTTCATGCCGATGCCCCCATTGATTCGTCTCGTTTCCGCGGCCGCGTGCGCGGCTGCCCTGGCCGGTTGCGCCACCACCGCCAACGTCCCCCTTGCCAAGCCGACCGCGCAGGTGGGCGCCTACCGCGACACCATCGACCTGAACGGCCGGCTGGCCGCGAATTACCAGAAAGATGGCCAGCCGCAATCGATCAACGGCAGTTTTACTTGGATGCAGCGCCCGGGCCGCATCGACGTGTCGCTGTTTTCGCCGCTGGGCCAGACCGTGGCCGAGATCACGGTAACGCCCGAGACCGCGACGCTCACCCAGTCCGGCCGCGCGCCGCGCGTGGAAAAGGATATCGACACGCTGACGGCGAAAGCGCTCGGCTGGACCTTGCCCGTGAGCGGCCTGCGCGACTGGCTGCAGGGCTATGCCGTCGACGCAAGCGGCAAGCGTTTTATCGCGTCGCCCGCGCACGACAGCGTCGTCACGAACGATGGCTGGCGCCTGCGTTTCGTGGAATGGCAGAACGGCCCGAACGGCAACCCGATGCCGCGCCGCATCGATGCCGAGCGCAGCACGACCGCCGTCGGCGATGCGCTGACGATCCGCATCGTCATCGATCCGGTGGCGTGACATGGTCGCGACATCCCTGCACGACTGCCCGGCGCCGGCCAAGCTGAACCTGTTCCTGCACGTGGTCGGCCGCCGGCCGGACGGCTACCACTTGCTGCAATCGGTCTTTCAATTGATCGACCGCGGCGACACCTTGCACTTCGACCTGCGCGACGACGACCGCATCGTCCGCACGACGGACGTGCCCGGCGTGCCCGAAGAGCAGGATTTGATCGTGCGCGCCCTGCGCGCGCTGCAGACGGAATATCTACGCCGCCACGGCCGTCCGCCGCCGGGCATCGCCGTCGCCGTCGAAAAACGCTTGCCGATGGGCGGCGGCCTGGGCGGCGGCTCGTCGGATGCGGCCACGGCGCTCATGGCGGCCAACTTCCTGTGGCAGGCCGGGCTGACGGATGCGGAATTGATCGGGCTGGGCCTGCCGCTGGGGGCCGACATCCCGTTTTTCCTGTTCGGCGAGACGGCATTCGCGGAAGGCGTCGGCGAAGCCTTGCAGGCCGTGCCGGGGCCGGATTGCTGGTACGTCGTCATCGAGCCGGGCGTCTCCGTTCCCACCGTTGCAATTTTTACCGCCCCGGATTTGACAAGAGACACGAAAGCCATCACAATATCGGACTTTTCCAGACGACATGTCGAGTCGAACGACTTGATTGGCTTCGGGAAAAATGATTTGCAGGACGTGGCAGCCCGCCTGTTCCCGCCGGTAGCCGAGGCGATCGAATGGTTGGGTGGTCATGGAGCGGCCAGGATGACTGGTTCCGGTTCGTGCGTGTTTTGCGCATTTTCCACGGAGCAGGAAGCTGAGCGGGTACTGAAGCTGGTGCCGGCCAGGTGGAGAGCGTGGAAAGCCAAGGCGTTGCAGCGACATCCGATGAAATCGCTCTTGCAAATCAAGGAGTTGTAGAATAAAATTTTGCCTGTCGACGCATTTGACGATATAATAATCGAGTGCAGCGACGAGCTGTAAGTTTCAGTGTAGGGGAATCGCCAAGTTGGTTAAGGCACCGGATTTTGATTCCGGCATTCCAAGGTTCGAATCCTTGTTCCCCTGCCAAAGTTTCTTTGCCTGAGCTGACGATGACGAGTGCTCCAGCAGGCAGATAAAAAATGGAGCCGCCAATGAGCGGCTCATTTTTTTTTGTAATTCGGCGTTAATCCCCCGACGATTAGCTCCTATTCAAGTTCTTTCAACGCTCTTACATCTCTGGGACTCCCATGGCTTACGAAAACCTGATGGTTTTTACCGGCAATGCCAATCCGGCGCTAGCAGAAGGGGTCGCAAAAAACCTCGGCATTCCTCTCGGCAAAGCCGTGGTCTCGAAGTTCTCCGACGGCGAAGTCATGGTCGAAATCAACGAGAACGTTCGTGGCAAGGACGTCTTCGTTCTGCAATCGACCTGCGCCCCCACCAACGACAGCCTGATGGAAATCATGCTGATGGTCGACGCTCTCAAGCGCGCATCGGCAGGCCGCATCACCGCGGCGATTCCGTACTTCGGCTATGCCCGTCAGGACCGCCGTCCGCGCTCCGCGCGCGTCGCGATCTCGGCGAAAGTCGTCGCCAACATGCTGCAGGAAGCGGGCGTCGAGCGCGTCCTGATCATGGACTTGCACGCCGACCAGATCCAGGGCTTCTTCGACATCCCGGTCGACAACATCTACGCGTCGCCGCTGCTGCTGGGTGACCTGCAGAAGCGCAACTACGACGACCTGCTCGTCGTGTCGCCGGACGTGGGCGGCGTCGTGCGCGCCCGCGCGCTGGCCAAGCGCCTCGGCTGCGACCTGGCGATCATCGACAAGCGCCGTCCGAAGGCGAACGTGTCGGAAGTCATGAACATCATCGGCGAAGTCGAAGGCCGCAACTGCGTGATCATGGACGACATGGTCGACACGGCCGGCACGCTGACCAAGGCCGCCGAAGTGCTGAAAGAGCGCGGCGCGAAGAAGGTCGTCGCGTACTGCACGCACCCGGTGCTGTCCGGCCCGGCGATCGAGCGCATCGCGAACTCGCCGCTGGATGAGCTGGTCGTTACCGACACGATCCCGCTGAGCCCGGCTGCACAGGCTTGCGGCAAGATCCGTCAACTGACTTGCGCACCGCTGCTGGCCGAGACGTTCAAGCGTATCGTCAAGGGCGATTCGGTCATTTCGCTGTTCGTCGATTAATTTCGCGGTATGCAAGGTGGGCACGTTTCATTTGGGGCCCTCGGCCCCAAATGCCCACCCTACGACATTTTTTGCGGTAACGATCGTTCCGGCCGTAGGATGGGCTCCCCGAGCCCACCAACAGTGTGAAAAGCCGATACGGCGCGCAAGGCAACAATGCCGGCGCGCCGTTGGCGTATCAAAGTTTTACAGAATTTCTTGAGCGTGCGCGAGCGCGCTCTTTTATCGATGTCCCTGGTCGCGGGGACGTCACAACCCGGGCAATCGGGCCGGCAAGTGCCGGCATTCGGGCCCATATTTTGGAGTTACACCATGAAAGTAGTCGCATTTGCCCGCACTCAGCAGGGGACCGGAGCGAGCCGCCGCCTGCGCAACGCTGGCCAGACCCCGGGCATCATCTACGGTGGCGCCGCCGCCCCGGAACTGATCGCCCTGGATGGCAACGCGTTGTTCCACGCGCTCAAGAAAGAAGCTTTCCACGGCTCGATCCTGGATCTGGAACTGGACGGCAAGACGCAGAAAGTCCTGCTGCGTGACTTCCAGATGCACGCATACAAGCAAATGGTCCTGCACGCTGACTTCCAGCGCGTCGACGCATCGCAGCCGGTCCACACCAAGGTCACCCTGCACTTCATCAACGCCGAGATCTCGCCGGCAGTCAAGCTGAGCGGCGCCATCGTGTCGCACGTGCTGAACGAACTGGAAGTGTCCTGCCTGCCGGAACAACTGCCGGAGTTCATCACCGTCGACCTGTCGACGCTGGAAGCCGGCCAGTCGATCCACGTGTCGCAGCTGAACCTGCCGGAAGGCGTGACCGTCGTCGCCCACGGCCAGGACCAGACCGTCGCCACGTCGTCGATCCCGCGCGGCGCCGCTTCGGCCGAACCCGCTGCAGAGTAATTCCTGCGCTGGCCGCCGGCTCGTCCGGCGGTCCACATCAAACCCGTCGCGACGCGAGTCCGGCGGGTTTTTTGTTGCCCGGGTCGCTCAGATGAGGCCCAGCGTCAAGGCCTTGAGCGTGGCCGCGGCCCGCGACGAGCACGCCAGCTTGCGGAAGATGCTTTCCACGTGCGTGCGCACGGTCGACGGGCTGATCTGCATGACACGCGCCGCTTCCTTATTGCTTTCGCCCAGGCTGATGCGGCGCAGGACTTCGATCTCGCGTTCGGATAGCAGGCTCTTGCGTGGCGCGCTCGCCGGGGCGGGACCGCCCGCCGCGGTGATCACGCAGCGCACGGCGTGGCCGTCGAAGGCGTCCCCTTGTTCGGCCAGCACGCGCGCGGCGTCGTCCGCGCGATGGCCGGGACGCCACGGACGCGGCATGCACAGCGCCACGTAGGCGCACGCGGCCGCCAGCAGGCGGTGCGGCAGGCCGAGCGCGTCGGCATCCAGGTTGCGGAAGTAGCCGCTGCCGTCCAGTCGTTCGTATGCGTGCGACGCCAGCGCGGCATCAAGACGCAGCGACGGGATCTGGACCCCGGCGCGCGCGGTCCAGTACGGCACGAGCCGGACCTTTTCCCAGTCGGCGGCGCTGAGCTTGCCGTCGCGCTCCCACACCGTGTTCGACACCGCCGCGCGGCCGATGCCGTGGATGAGGGCGGCGCGCGCCAGGCTGCGCTGCTGGGCCGCGGGCAGGCCGGCATGCGCCGCGGCCGCTTCCGCCAACTCGGCCACCTTGCGCGAATAACCCGTCAGCCACGGCAGTTTCAGCTCGACCATGTCGGCCACGATGGCAAGCGGCACGCGCCGCGCGAGCAGGGGATCGTCGGCGGCGGGCGCCGGCGTGTCCAGCGCGTCCAGCCAGGCTTGCGCGTGATCGGTGAGGGTGCGCACGAGCGGCGCCGGATACTTGCGGTCGGCCATCGCCGCGATCATGCGCAATGCCTCGTCCAGGCCGTGCGTGCGCGCGAGAATCTCCAGGTCGCCGGCCAGGCTCGCGTAAAAGACGACGGTCGGAATGGCCGGTCCGCGCAGCCGTTCCGGCAAGCCATTGCCATCGTAATGTTCCCAGACGTGGCGCAAGCCGGCCTCGACCTCGGCCGGCAGCCCCAGCAAGCCGGCAATATCGCCCGACACCTCGCAATGGATGCGCGCCAGCGGCGTCACGCTCGTGACCGTGAGCGGGTGGTTGGCCGGCAGCGTGTGCGTGAGCATGGCGTCGCGCCCGCCGACGTCGTCGCCCAGCAGCGTGGCGAAGCCGGACGCATTGGCCGTGCAGCCGGACCAGCGCAGCAGCGACACGAGACGCGCGTGGCAGCGGCCGTCCGGCCCGGCACCGTCCGCCTCGGCGAGGCGCGCGGCCAGGCGCGCGGCGCGGATCGAGCCGTCGGTCGGCTGGCCCATGGAGAGGTCGCCGACGAGGGCCACGGCCTGGACGGCCTCTTCGACGGTGACGGTGTTGTCGATTTGCATTCAGTTACTGTAGCGACGATGGCGCGTGGCGGCAAGCCGCCCGGTCTTTCGACAGGCGCCGGGGTCGGTCGATCGACCGATACCGCGGCCGGGCTGGCTTCCCTACACTGGCTTCCATCGACAACGAACCACGAGGAGCCATCATGAAAGCATCGATTTCCACCACCCTGCGCAACCTGGCCGCCGCTGCCGCCATCGCCGCCACCGGTGCCGGCGCCGCGCACGCCGCCACCGCGGCCGGGCAGCCGTCCGTCGTCATCGTCCATGGCGCCTTCGCCGACGGGTCCGACTGGGCCAAGGTGATCCCGCTGCTGCAGGCCAAGGGCGTCAAGGTCACGGCCGTGCAGAACAGCCTGACGTCGCTGGCCGACGACGTCGCCGCGACGAAGCGCGCGATCGACGACCAGCCGGGTAAGGTCGTGCTCGTCGGCCACTCCTGGGGCGGCACGGTGATCACGGAAGCGGGCGCCGGCGACAAGGTGGCCAGCCTCGTCTACGTTGCCGCCTTCGCGCCGGAGGCCGGCCAGGCCACCGCCGACCTCGGCAAGGACTTGCCGCCCGCGCCGGGCATCACCAAGCTGACGGTCGACAAGTTCGGCTTCGCCAGCCTGTCGCCGGCCGCGTTGCAAGAGAATTTCGCTCAGGATGTCCCCGCCGAGCACGCCGCCGTGATGGCCGCCACGCAAGGCCCCATCGCCGTGAAAGCGTTCGGCGACAAGACGACGGTCGCCGCGTGGAAGAAGCACCCGAGCTGGTACATTGTCAGCAAGAACGACCGCATGATCCAGCCCGAGCTGGAGCGCCGTTTCGCCAAGGCCATGGGCGCGAAGACGACGGAGCTGCCGACCAGCCACGTGCCGCAGCAATCGCGTCCGGCCGACGTTGCCAGGGTGATCCTGGAGGCGGTGGCGGCCAGCAAATAAGCGGCGGCGCGGCCGCGGCTGTGATCGGACAGGCGCGGCCGCGGTTTTACGCGATAATCGAGATTTACGCACGATTCTTACGTTTTATGCACATCCGCCTGATCGTCGGCCTCGGCAACCCCGGCCCGGAATATGAACAAACCCGTCACAACGCCGGCTTCTGGCTGGTCGACAACCTCGCCAATTCCTTGCCCGGCTGCCATCTGCAGCGCGAGTCGCGCTTCAACGCGTTGGTCGCCAAGACATCGATCTCCGGCAAGGACGTCTGGCTGCTCGAGCCGCTGACCTTCATGAACCGCTCGGGCCAGTCGGTGGGCGGGCTGGCGCGCTTCTTCAAGATCGGCCCGGAAGAGATCCTCGTCGTGCACGACGAACTCGACCTGCCGCCCGGCGCCGCCAAGCTCAAGCGCGGCGGCTCCTCGGGCGGGCACAACGGCCTCAAGGACATCACGGCCGCCCTCGGCACGCAGGACTATTGGCGCCTGCGCCTCGGCATCGGCCATCCGCGCACGCTGAACCTGCAGCAGGCCGTGGCCGACTTCGTGCTGCATCGTCCGCGCCGCGAAGAGCAGACGCTGATCGAAGAGGCCATCGACAAGAGCCTGCGCATCATCCCGATGGTGTGCGAGGGCAAGATGAGTGCGGCGACGATGCAGCTGCATACAGATTGACGTCGAGACGTGTTGCGTCATGCGGGCGTTCGCGTGGGCACGGCGTGCCCACCCTACCCGGCTGAGCCGGACCTAGATGAGCCCGCGCGCCAGCGCCTTCAACGTGGCGGCGGGACGTGACGCCGCTTCCAGCTTTTGGAAGATATTGTCGACGTGCATGCGCACGCTCGCCGGACTGATGCGCAGGGCGCGGGCCGCGTCGCGGCTCGTTTCTCCGTGGCTGATGTGGCGCAGCACTTCGAGTTCGCGTTCGGACAGCAGCCGGTCGCGCACGGGCGGCGTCGCCCGTCCGGCGCGCGCGGCGGCGAGAACGGCCTCGACGGCATGCCGGTCGAAGCGTCCGGCCGCCGCCTGCGCCGTCATCAACGTGGACGCGGCCGCTTCGCCATGCGCCGGGCGCCACGGACGCGGCGAACACAGCGCCACGAACGCGGCGGCCGCGCCGAGCAGGCGTTCCTGCATGCCCACGGCGTTGCCGCGCGCCTTGCGAAAATAACCGCTGCCGTCCAGCCGCTCGTAGACGTACGACGCGAGCGTCGCTTCGCCCTGGATCGCGGGAATTTGCGTGCCCGCGCGCGCCGTCCAGAAGGGCACCTTGCGCACCTGGTCCCAGTCGGCCGCGTCGAGCTTGCCGGGGCGTTCCCACACGACGTTCGGCACCGCCACCCTGCCGATGCCGTGCAGCAGCGCCGCGCGCACGAGCGGGCTTTCTTCCAGCGCCAGCATGCCGGCCAGCGCCGCGCTGCGCCGCGCCAGTGCCGCGACGCGGCGCGAATAACCCGTCAGCCATGGCAGTTTCAATTCGATGACGTCGGCCACGATGGACAGCGGCACCCGCCGGTCGTGGCCGGGATAATCGGCCGCGCACGAGGGTTCCTCGAGCATGTCGAGCCAGTCCTGCGCGTGCGGCGACAGGCGCTGCAGCAGCGTGACCGGATACTTGACGCCGGCCCGCTCGCCGATCAGGCGCAGTGCGCCGGCCGTGCCGTGCGCGGGCGCCAGCACTTCCAGGTCGCCGGCCAGCCGCACGTAGAACACGGCGCGCGGGATGTTGGGAGCGAACAGCACGTCCTGCATGTCGCCCCGATGATGGCTGCCGAACAGGTGGCGCAGGCTGTTCTCGACGTCGCCCGGCAACCCGAGCAGGACGGCGATGTCGCCCGCCACCTCGCACTGCATCTGCGCCAGCGGCAGCACGTTGGCGAACGTGAGGGCGCCGTGGCCGGACAAGGTGCGCGTGACCATCGCGTGGCGGCCGAGGACGTCGTCGCCCAGCAGGTGCGCGAACCCGGCCGCTGTCGCCGTGCTGCCCGACCAGCGCAGCAGCGCCACCAGGCGCGTGCTCGTGCATGCATCCGCACCGTCGCCGTTTTCCTCCGCCAGCCGGGCGGCGAGGCGGGCCGTGCGGATCGAGTGATCCGGCGGCAGGCCCATGGACAAGTCGCCGACCATGGCCAGCACCTGCACGGCGTCCTCGACGGTAATGGTTTCATCGGGTTGCATGGCACTAATGTAACGACCATTTCCCTGGTGGACAAGGCGCGCGAACTGTCGTGTGCGCAATCAAGGCGCCGGACGCAAAAAAGCCCGCTTGCGCGGGCTCGTCGATGCTGCGTTGGTGCAGGCCGGGACGCCCACGCTATCTGCGTGGTGCCTCCCGCCGCGCGAACGGTCAGATCGCGCGGATATTGCTTGCCTTGTCGCCCTTCGGGCTGGACGCGCGCTCGAACGAGACGCGCTGGTTTTCGGCGAGGCTCTTGAAGCCTTCCGACTGGATGTCGTTGAAGTGCGCGAACAGATCGTCGCCACCCGCGTCAGGCGCGATGAAGCCGAAGCCCTTGGAGTCGTTGAACCATTTCACGGTGCCGGTTTGAGTAGACATGTAGATACCTGTAATAAACGTTGAGAGCGGAATGCCCGATGCGCATCGCGACCAAGAGAGATGTGACCGAGGGGTATCAAACAGGAATGCCCGGACGGGCGAGACGGGAAAGAAACCAACAATAACGACGACTTGACGTGGTGCCCGATGAAATATACAGGCATTACGCCGAATCCCCTAAGCATTTCGGATTTATTTTTCCCGCTTCGGAAGCATCATGGCAGCGATCCGCTGCCCGCGACGGCGACGCGGCTGCGCAGGTCGCGCCGGATGCGCTCCAGTGCCGGCCGCATGGCGACGGCGTCGGCCGGCGTGCAGGTCGCGCGGCCGTGGCGGAACGTCAGGCGGCGCCTGACCAGCAGGGCATCGTTCTCGAGTGAATAGCTCGCGCGATAAAACAGGCCGCCGGAGACGACGCTTGCGGGCCCGGGCAGCGCCGCGACACGCATGCCTTGCGGCAGGCGCAAGCGGGTCTCGTCTTCGGCGTCGACGGCCGCGCAGACGAAGTCCAGCCGGCGTGCGCGTTCCCGCGTCAGCTTGTCCACGGCAGCATCCACGGCGCTCCGGGCGTGCCAGGTCGTCGCCACCGATCCGTTCGCCTGCGGGTGACCGACGGCTATCGTCGCCGTCACGCGGGTCTGCTGCGGCTGCAGCACGGGCGTCATCGCGAACGTGCCGCGCTTCAGCAACAGCACGGGCTTGCCCAGCAGGGAGGGCGGCAGGTCGCCGGCATTGACGGTCGCCGCCGCCGGGTCGACGAACAGGTCGAGGTCCGGCACGTACTCGATCATGTGGTCGAGCACGCCCAGTGCCGGCGCGTCCGGCAGCTTGTACGCATTGCCGCCGTTGACGAGGGCGGGCGTGCCGGCGATGCCGATGGCGGCCAGCAGCGCGTCCAGCCGTGCGGCGCCGTCCTCGCCGTCGCCGCGCGGGACGTGGTGCCGGACCCAATCGGCCAGCGCCAGCACGCGGGAACTCGTGTCGGGCAGTCCGGCCGTCAACCGGCGCGCCAGGGGCGCATCGGCCGGGGAGGGCGGCGCCTTGCCGGCCGCGGCGGTGCGCCAGGCGGCGGCGAGGGCCGGGTAATCGGGCAAGGTCGAGACGACCAGGCGCCGGCCATAGTCGAGAACGCTGACCGCATCGGCCTCGGGCCGCGCGTTCGGCCCGTCCACGTAGCGCCAGCGGTAACGCCGCCGGCCCGGCGGACAGTCGCCCGGCACGGGCACGAAGCCGACGGCGTCCGCATGCAGCGGCATCGACGGCGGCATGTCGTATATCAGCGTGGTGTCCCGATGGACGAGCGGCGGCATGACCGCCACGTCGTCGAACTGGCCGGGCAAACGCGGCGTGTGGCGCCGCACGACGTAGTGCACGATCAGCCGGTCGCCCCGTGCCGCACCGGGAAACGCGATGGTCGTTGCGCGTGCCGCGTCGTCGTCGTGGCTTTGGATGCTGCCTGGGAGCACGGGCACGCGCCGTCCGTCCGGCTTTTGCGTGTACGCCTGCACGGACACGATCGCGTCCAGCGTCCTGCTGGCGCGGAGGGTGAACCTGGCGTCGTCGCGCGCGCGGCGCGGGCCGACCAGGGTGCGCTCGTCGTCCACCGTGAGAAGGTACGTGCCGTCGGGCTCCACCACGACATGCCGCACGTGGTGCGCGACGACGAGGGACGGACCGGCGCCCGCGTCGCGCGCGGCCGCGCGGCCCCAGGCGAGGCAGAACATCAGCATTAACACGGCGCAAGATCGTAGCGGCATGGCGGCTCCGGACTCGCCGGCGGGACGGCGACCGGACCATGTTACGAACGCCTTGACCCTGATATTTGCGCCGCATCAATCGGGCTCGACCTTGAAAATCCGTGCCGACATGTTCGCCGCGAAAGAGGCCTGGCCGCCGCGTGAGCGCGCTCATCCTGCGATAATGCCGGGATGAGCGCACTGACCTTCCATGCCGGGCCGCTGGCGCTGGCCCGGATCCGCACGCATGGCTTGCGCGCGGAGGACGTCGCCGTCGTGCCCGCCGCGGCCGGCGGTCCCAAGGGACTCGTGTTCCGCGCCCTCGACCAGTGGGTGTTCGGCACCTGGTTCCCGCGCGCGCCGCGCGAGCGCATCCTGATCGGCGCGTCGATCGGCGCCTGGCGCATGGCGGCCGCCTGCCAGCGCGATCCCGTGACGGCCTTCGCGCGCCTGGGCGAGCTCTACAGCGGCCAGCGCTACACGTCGACCAAGCCTTCGCAGGACCAGATCGACGAGGTCGTGCAACATCTGCTGAACGAATTCGTGCGCGGCCACGAGGACGACATCGTCAACCACCCGCACTACCGCCTGCACGTGCTGACGGTGCGCGGCAAGCGCGCCCTGGCCGCGCCCGGCCATCGTCACGCCGAGATGCGCGGATTCGCGGCGGCGGCCCTGCACAACCTGTTGTCGCGCGACAGGCTGGCGCATCTGCTGGACCGCGTCGTGCTCGGCGACAGCCGCGCGCACGCGCCCTGGCTGGGCGACCGCTTCGACAACTTCGTCACCCATTTCTCCGCGCTGACGCCGGCCAATCTGACGTCCGGCCTGCTCGCCTCGGGCACCTTGCCCATGCTGATGAAACCGGTCCGCGACATCGCCGGCGCGCCGCCCGGCCACTACTGGGACGGCGGCATCGTCGACTACAACCTGGCGCTGCCGTACGCGCGCCTGGCGGAGCAGGCGCCCGGCGACATCGTGCTGTATCCCCATTTCTCGGAGCACATCGTGCCGGGCTGGCTGGACAAGGCGCTGCCCTGGCGCCGCGCCGCGCGCGGACCGAACCGCGGATGGCTCGACAACGTGCTGATCGTGGCGCCGAGCCATGCATTCCTCGCCAAGATGCCGCGCGGAAAACTCATCGACCGCAGCGATTTCAAGTTTTACGGCCTCGACCACGACGCCCGCATCCGCGCCTGGCGCCATGCGATGGACGAGGGGGCGCGGCTGCGCGACGAATTCGCGGCGTTCGTCGCCAGGCCGGAGATCGGGATGATTCGTCCGCTTTAAGCGACGGAAAGGGGGCAGTTTGCGGTATTTGCAGGCAAGCGGAGGTACAATACGGGGTTTCGTCAATTCGACCCAGAAAGCTTCCCATGAGTCTCAAATGCGGCATCGTCGGCCTGCCCAACGTCGGCAAGTCCACCCTGTTCAATGCCCTGACCAAGGCCGGCATCCCGGCTGAAAACTACCCGTTCTGCACCATCGAGCCGAACGTCGGCGTCGTCGAGGTGCCGGATCCGCGCATCGACCAGCTGTCCACCATCGTCAAGCCGGAGCGCGTCGTCAAAGCCATCGTCGAGTTCGTCGACATCGCTGGCCTCGTGGCCGGCGCGTCGAAGGGCGAGGGCCTGGGCAACCAGTTCCTGTCGCACATCCGCGAGACGGACGCCATCGTCAACGTCGTGCGCTGCTTCGAAGACCCGAACGTCGTCCACGTGGCCGGCAAGGTCAGCCCGATCGACGACATCGAAGTCATCCAGACCGAGCTGGCGCTGGCCGACATGAGCACCGCCGAGAAAGTCCTGCACCGCGAGCAGAAGAAGGCGCGTGCCGGCGACAAGGATGCGATCAAAGTGTGCGCGATCATCGAAAAGCTGCTGCCGCACCTGAACGAAGGCCAGCCCGTGCGCACGCTGGGCCTGGACGCCGACCAGCTGGAACTGATCAAGCCGCTGTGCCTGATCACGGCCAAGCCGGCCATGTACGTGGCCAACGTGTCGGAAAGCGGCTTCAAGGACAATCCGTTGCTGGACCAGCTGACCGAATTCGCCAACAAGCAAAATGCGCCGATCGTCGCGATTTCCGCCGCGATCGAATCGGAAATCGCCAACCTGGACGACGCCGACAAGCAGGAATTCCTGGCCGACCTGGGCATGGAAGAACCGGGCCTGGACCGCTTGATCCGCGCCGCCTTCAAGCTGCTGGGCCTGCAAACCTATTTCACGGCGGGCGTGAAGGAAGTGCGCGCCTGGACCGTCCCGATCGGCGCCACTGCGCCGCAGGCGGCGGGCGTGATCCACACCGACTTCGAGCGTGGCTTCATTCGTGCGCAGACCATTTCCTTTGATGACTTCATCACCTACAAGGGCGAGGCGGGTGCCAAGGAAGCGGGCAAGATGCGGGCGGAAGGCAAGGAATACGTCGTCAAGGATGGGGATGTGTTGAACTTCCTGTTCAACGTGTAAAGCACTTGGTTGGGATCCAACGGGTTCCGATGGATAGTGAAAGCCCTGGGTTCTTGCTAATCCGGGGCATTTTATTTTTGCTGCATTGCTTTATGTTAGGGCCGTAATCGCATTTAATGTCGCATGCTCAGCAGTCCTGTCGGCCGGTTGATGGTGCAGAAAACGGTGTACAAGATGAGTAGCAAAAAATACCGCGGCAAGACATGTGCATATTGTGCGGTTCCCAATTCATCGACCACTGCCGATCACGTGATCGCGCGTGGTTTTTTTTTGGAGAACCAACGAGGGAATCTACCTCAAGTCCCGGCCTGCGCATTATGCAACGGGGAAAAATCTGAGTTAGAACATTACTTGATGACAGTGCTTCCGTTTGGCGGACGCCATCTTGACGCAAGCGCAAATCTCGCAGAACAGGTGCCCCGGCGGCTGGCGAAGAATTCTGCTCTTGCAGATGAGTTGCGACGGGCGTTGCGATCACGACTGCGGCTTCGGTCAGTGAACGGCGAACCTTGGATACAAGAAACAATATTGCCGCTCAACCCGGATAAATTGATTGCGCTTTATCGCTGGATTGCAATTGGTCTTAGCTACGAGCATTGGAATTTATCGCTTCCATTAGCGGACTTCGTTATTTCCGCAGCCTATTTGATGCCTAATATGGCGGCTATGTTCGACGCAGTATTCGACCAGGCTGGCCAAATTGCCGTTCACGGAAATCTTGGCGACGGGACATTTATTTACGCTGGCTTTCAAGGTAAGGGTTTTTCACTTTGGCGGATGAGCATCTATGGAGTTGAGGTTTCGGGTGATCCGCGAAGCCAGCCTCCGGTTTCTAATTGTTACGTATTCTCTGCGCCAAGGGGCACCAATACAGCAATTTATCTCGCTAAAATGTTCGGAGAACATAAGAAATTTGACCGCGCTTCTTAAACGAAGACGTAAGTTTCCGCCCTCCGTCCTTAACGTGGTCGACGCTGCGATCACGATAATTTTTATCGAAAAGACAATTCAGTCGTCTGGTTGTATCACATATTCTTTCTGGCAGAAAGATTCGGGTTGTACGAATTCGGGAAATAGGACCAGGTTCTTCCCATCCATCCAAACGCGATACGAACTGTTTTTTAGGTAAAAATCGCACCGGTTGTCATAATTTCTTAGTAGTTCCTTGCTGTCCCCAATCATACTTTCGACCATCTCCTCGTCTAAATCAATTAGTTCCTTGTTCGTCGATACACCAGTGGCAAGTTTCGCTGACGGGAAGATTTGATGGAATAAGATTCTGGATGGGACGACGTTGCCACTTGGAATAGAAAATACACGTGCTTCCTTTTCTATATCCGGCGATCCCGCGCATACAGTCGACTTGGCAAAAACAACGCTTAGGTACTTTTCAGAGAGAAGCACCTTTTCGAGAGTTAACTTGTATCCCCATGGGTGACCTTCAGCATAAGCGCTGCATTTTTTGGCTTCCTTGCCGAACGAGGCAGATGCGGCTATCAAGGTTGAATTGATCTTCTTGATAGCGCTTTCGTCCAAACCGGCAACAGCCTCAAACGACACTATTTGAATCGAGGCATCTTTCATTGGTTTGCTGTCGCGGACTTTGTAGCTGGCCGACGCCGCCGCTCTCGACTGTGTGGACCACAATGACATTGCTAAGCACGCCGTTAAAACTAACGTTCTCATAATAAAACCTTCTTCATCCGATTGGTAAATTTCGTTCGCTCTTTGAGACCGTTTTCCCCGCCATTGATGGCCAATGTAACTCCGTGGATGTCGTCCAGATCCATTGCGGCTACGCTGCTGTGTCGGAACACTGTAACGTACCAGCAGCCCGCATCGATACTGTTGAAACTGTTTCCAATTAATCTCTCAGGATTTTCCACGGGTGGGTAACGCTTGGTAGAGTCGCGCTCCCATCCGATATCGAAATCTTTGCCTTTTTTTAACCAACCTTTGAAGCACCAATATTCTGCATAATTGTATCGGCCTGTCAGTTGTTTAAATCCGCGTCCCTTAAAGCGAGGCCCATCGCCTGGCTGGCAGTTGCCAAGTACGTGGCTATTCTCGTACTGAGTGCCTGAATCGCCTTCCAGCATAGCGTTGAGGCTTCTGCTTTCCACCGCACCCTGACCGAAGACGTGAGCTTGGCGCAGTCGAGAGTTGATCCCGTAGCGGTAGCAGCACTTGTTGAGATCAACACGGTATTTTTCGCGCACCTCGGTCGGAGTGCCATGACTGATTTCTTCGTCCGAGCCGCTCTTTTCGGGATAAATCAGTTCCAATTCATTTTTCGAGAGCCACATGCATTTCGCCAAGTGCTCGATGAACCTGATCGGATGCGCATGCCATAATATTGTCGCGGTGGGCAAGCCCGGCACCTGTTCCCAGAACGAGAGTCGCTCGATATGCGTAGTCAGCTTGGTGAACTGCTCAGTTGTCAGTTTGGCGGCGCCAAATTCTTCTTGTGTGACGCGTGCGAAGCGTTTCGCAATGTCTTGTTTGCTCCACTCTGTCGGGTGGCAAGTGATCAGGTGCCGCAGCTTGGCCTGGTCGGTGTCCAGCGCACTAAGATTCTTGTCAGCGCGGTCTTTTTCGTAATCGTCGTACAGCTTCCGGATGCCGTCGTCGTCAATAAAGCCGTCTTTACTGAACAGGCCGTGCTCTTCAAGCTTGTAAAAATCCGGCCAGTCGGCGTCGCTGGTGTAATGAAGTGTGGATTTCTCGGCCCAATACAAGCTGTTGGTCTCAGGCATATACACTTGCACCCAGCTTTTACCGTCAACTGTCTCCTCACGGAATTCGCCAGCTTTCAGCCAAGGATCCACCCAAGGGACGATCGATGTACCTTTGGCCAGGGTCTTGTGGTTCTTGCTCGGGTTATTCCTGTAGCAGTGCAATTCTTCGGCATTCGCATGATATTGGCTGTGCTTGGTTGTCTGCTTCTTGTTCTTGAGGGCCGGTCCGTCAATGTCCATTCTGGTGATCTGGTCGTCGCTCACCCAATAGGAATGCTTACCGACGGTGACTTTTTTGTAGCCGTCCCCCGACTCTTCCTTGCTCACGCTCAGCGGCTTTGCGGGATCGACGGTGATCGTCTCCTTGATCTGCAGCTCCTCCAAGACGCGCAGTTCGCTGGTAAGGATGCAGCGGCCCCACACCGTTTTCGCTGCATTGTCGAGGAACGTTAAATCATCGAAGAAGATTTCGAAGTGGATACCACGCGATGGCGTGGTCATATTGTCAGGAATGGTGCCGCAATAACCCAGGATATCGCCGCGCCGCACGCGCTGGTAACCGTTGTCGCAACGGCAGGTGCCATCGGCGGTCGGGGCGACGGATTCGGCATGGGATTTGACCACGGCGGCGTGCTTGTGCTTGCCCAGCATCGGCTGGCCATTTCCATCAAGCTGCGTATGTTCCGCTACAGTTTTTCGCAGGAAGTTAACCGCCTGCGCACCGGTCTTGCCCTTGACCTCACCCCACGCGCGCAGGTGCATGTAGAGCGAGTAAAAGGTCAGCTTGGAGCTGCCGAGGGTGGTCTGGCCGAGTTCAGTTTCATGCTTGAGCAGGACGAAGCTACGGGAGTACGGATTCTTGTCGAAATAGGCGTCGGTGGAGTCAGCGTCGTCGTAGCGGTAGGCCACCACCTCGCCGTCGGCGATCGCGCGGATCGGCGTGGTACGGTCGCTCGGATGCACGTGCACGCCGCCGTGCCAGAAGCGGTTCTTGCCCATCGGGTAGGGGCCGCTCAGAATTTCGCTATTGTTGAACATCGCATCGGGCATTACCCGCTGCTGGTTTCCCTTGGAATATGGAATATCGATGGGATAGGTAATGATCATCTTGATTGAGTCGCCCGCTTATGCCGAGAAGATAAAAGTGCCTTTTGGATCGTGACCGCCCTGACTGGGGATCAATACGTTGGCATCCATGCTCTTTGCGTCAACGAAGCTATGCGTCGCCGCATGCGCGACAAAGGTGCCGCTGGTGCCGTGTTCGATTCCACTGGCAGAGAACTTCGCGTAGCTGCCCCCGCCATTGATCACGACGTCTTCCTTGGCGGTAATGGTGATCGTATTCGCGCTCTGCGTAATGTTTAGCCTGGCTAGAAGATTGATGCTGTCCGACAGCGCTTCCATGTCGATGTTTCCTGCCGAGGCGACCATCTTCATTCCGGCCTTGTGCACGAACAGGCGGAGGGTCCGGCGGATACTGGCGAACAGGCTATCTCCGCTGGCGATTGACAGGCTACGGCCGGTCGTGAGCGCGGTATTCCCATCGCTGGCGATGTGCGTCGACCGCGCCGTCGAAGTCACGATGCCGGCAGGGCTGGACAGCACGAGGTGCGGTTGAGCCAGCTCCGGGAACTTGGCGTCGTCGGTCCCGTTACCTTTGATGCTCTCATTTTGCTTCTTGATGACGTCAACCACGGCGCCCTGCTGCGCCGGCGAATCTTGTGCACTGTTCAGCGTGGCCGTTTCCGCCAGGTTTTCGTGAATCTCGCCTGCTGCAGATAGGCGTTCGACGGTTTCGCCCATGTCCTTGCTGTGTAGGGCGGCATTGTTGCGCGATTCGGTCGTGATCAACATACCCATCGCCGCACGGGCTACTCCGTGCCCATCAGTCCGTAACTCCCACCCTTCACCGCGAGGGTCTTTCCTGCCGGACGTGTCCTCGATCCGTGTAATGTGCCCAAGCGACAACTGACTGCACTGATGATCGCTTTTCAGCTGCGCCTGGATCTTGCCGGCAGTATCGTCAAGGATCAGGTGATTGCCGCGCCGGCCGTCTTCGCCCAATTCCCTGCTGCGCAAACCGCTCAACGCCCGCTGGCTAGGCAATTGCCAAGGAGGCATGTGTTTGGCGTTGTACAGCGCCCCAAGAATCACAGGGTGATCGATGTTCGCATCCAGAAAAACTACCGCCACTTCCTCGCCCACCCGCGGCAGGCGAATATTCCCGAACCGGCTGCCCGCGCCCGGCGACATGACGCGCAGCCACGCGGAACTGTTCTCGTCGGAGTTGCCCAGCCGGTCCCAGTGGTGTTGGATCTTGACACGTCCGTAGCCATCGGTATGGATCTCGGCACCGGCGGGCCCGACCACGATGGCCGTCTGGATGCCGGGGTAGGTGCACGGCTGGCTGTTGTAGTGCCGGCCCGGGCGCCACGGGATGTCCTTGCGCACGCACCGGAAGGTGTTCTCGTAATGCGATGGCGCGCCCGGTCCGGCCTGGTAGTTGTTGCTGGCCTCGTGGTCGACGGACAGGATCAGGTAGTGGCGATTCCGGATGCTGGGCTTGGCCGGTTCGCCGTGCCTGGGCGACTGCAACTCGGCACTGAAGTGATCGGCCAGCTTGAAGTAGCGGCCCGGCTGGGCGGTCCGGTCGTTGCCGCGGGCTTCGAAGTATTGCCTGTTGGCGTCGCGCTCGCCCATGCGCTGGTAGGCGAGTTTTTCCCCCTCGTTGTGCGTGCGGAAACCGTACGAGCCCGTGTTCTCGTAGATTTCGTACGGAAAGACGTCGCCCTGGTCGTTCAGGGACTCGGCGGTCGAGCGCTGCGCAATCGGGTTCTTGTAGTCGAAGCTCACCAATGTCGTCTGGCCCGAGCCGATCCGGCGTACGGGACGCCATTCGCGGATGCCGTCGTCTTCCAGCGAGCCCGCCTTGTCGCGGAACGGGATCGTTTCCGAATCGTCGATGCCGGTCGGGTCGATGGGCCGCACGAGCGTCGTCCTGTCGTACAGCCACAGCGTGTGTCCATCCGCCCGGTGCTCGTAGTGGTACGCCAGCCCCAGCGCCTCCCAGCGGCGGTGCAAATGGTTGTAGTCGGTCTCGTCGTACTGGTTCGCGCAGGTCATCCGCGGAAATTCGTCGACGATGTGCGTGCGCCAGTCGGCCTGGCGGTAATGGGCGAAGGTGAGTTCGGTCAGTTCGATGACGCTCTTGCCGTGGAACGACACGTTGTCCTTGCGCAGCTTGGCGAATGCCAACCAGGGTTCGAGCACCATGCGATAGAAGGCGAAACCGCCGTCGGCGCGCAGGAACTGGAATTCGGTGACGTAGCCGTTGAAGTAGCGCAATGAGCCGTCTTCGCGCACGACGGATATCGTCACCATCCTGGCCATCATCGACTTCAGGGGGAGCTGCGCGTCATCGGACAGGAGTTCGACGTCGAAGCGGAAGCAGCGCGAGATTTCCTCGTGTGCGCTCAGTCGGTTGGGCAGGAGGATGGCGTCCGGTCCGTCGCCGCGTGGGAAAGCCAGGCGTATCAAGCGGTCGTGCTGCGCACCGAGACCGAACGCCGATAGCGCGGCGCCCGCCGCGATCGCTTGGCTCCCATCCATGTCTCGCCTCCGATGGTTGATCAGGTATCCGGTTTCCGTCGGTTAACGTAACCAATAGGTCTGGGGCGATCTTGATAAAGAGCAAGACCTGGGATTCTGCTGCGCGACCGATTGTCCCTGCATCCTCGAGCGATGAATTAACATAAGCGGCATGAAATCCGAAACAATCGATATGAACGACCGCAAGCCGCAATCCGACGCCGGCCGTATTTTGCGCTTCTGGCACCAGGTTGAATTTTTCATCCCATTTGACCTCGAACAGCAGGTCATGGAAGCGCACGACGCGGAATGGGCCGTTCAGACCTGGTCCGTGGCCGCCTTGCGGCGCGCGGAACGTCCCCTATGGCAGCCGTGCCTGCCGCCTGGGCGCGAGCTCACCGGCTTCGACGTGTATTTCGGCGTGTTCGACAAGTCGCTCCTCGCCGAGGTGACGCGGCAGGTGTTGCGCGCGTCACCGACGGAAGGCGAAACCGTCGAGCAGGACGAGCGCGGCGCGTTGGAGGGTCTGACCTGCATGGCGAAACTCAGGATCGGGCCGGCCGGCGAACCCGGGTTGGACGACGTTTCCGTTTCTACTGCGCCGTGGGCGTTGGGGCGGATACAACGGGCCGGTCGGCTGGACGCGCTGGATTTCGATGCCTTCCAGGCCGGCATCGAGGATCTCAAGGAATCGCTGCGGGAATTCCGCCGCGCGCGGCCGACGGCGTGGGCGCGGGAGGCGGGCACCGGCGAGTCCGTCATGATGCCGGTTCCCCTTTCTGCGCAAGAACTGCTGACGTTGCAGGCGGTGTTCGAAGACTGGACGGGATTCGCGCCCGCGGCCGGGCGCGACGGTATCGCGGCCATCGTCATCCGGGCCCGCAGCGTCGAAGAAAATCCGAAAAAGCGGCAGGCGAATGCGAAGGCTTCCGCGGAGCGCGGCGGCGGACCGCGTGTCGCATCGGACGACGAGGACGACGAGGACGCCGCCGGCGGCGCGGACGAGATCGAAGTCGAGATCCTCAACAGTTTTTTTGCCAAGGATATCGAGCGCGCTATCGCCTCGCTGGAGCGCGGCACGGCGAGCCCGGCGTTGCATGCCTATCTCGCGCCGCTGCCCCAGGAGCGGCGCCTCGACTTGTACACGGCGCCCGGCAGGGAGGCGATGCTCGCGGCGCTTGCGCCGGCACGGCTGCCGTCCGCCCACTGGCCCGGCGAACCCGCGCATGCGATGAGCTTGATGCAGCAGTTCGCCATCAACGGTCTGTTCGAACGGCTCGAATCCGGCGGCGTCTTTTCCGTGAACGGACCGCCCGGCACCGGCAAGACGACGCTGCTGCGCGACGTGTTCGCCGAACTGATCACGCGGCGCGCCCGCGCGCTGGCGGGTCTCGCACGCGCGGGCGAGGCCTTCGCCGACGTCGTGCAGGTCGATTTCCAGAACGGGGGGAGTTGCGCCGTCGCGCGCCTGCGGCCGGAACTCGCCGGCTTCGAAATGGTGGTCGCGTCGTCCAACAACGCGGCCGTCGAGAACCTCTCGCGCGACCTGCCCAAGTCGAAGGCGTTGGGGAAGACGGGCAAGACGCCCTGGCGTGACGCGCAAGGCGGCGCGCGGGCGGGCTACCTCAGGACGGTGGCGCACAACATCGCCGCGCGCACCGCCAAGGGTGACTATGCCAAGCTCGGTGCGGACGATGCCCCCTGGGGACTGGTCGCCTGCGCGCTCGGCCGCAAGGGCAATCGCACCGGCTTCGCGTTCCGCCTGGCGGCCGATGCGAAGCGGGCGGAATGGCCCGTCAAGGGTTTCGACCCCGACGTTCATCAATCGATCTGGACGTGGCGCGAAAAATATTCGGGCCCCAGTTTCGCCGAGGCGCGCGCGGCGTTCGCAGCGGCCGACCGGGCGGTCGCGCAACGCATTGCGCTGCTCGATCGATATGCGGCCCTCAGCATGCGGCTGCGTGGCCGCACCCGGGCCGCGTTTTGCGCCGACGCCGACGAACGGCGGACGCATGCGGCACAGGCCCACGAAGCCGCGCAGGCGGCGCTCGCGCAGCTCGACGATGAACAGGCATTGTGTACGCGCCAGCTCGACTCGCTGCGTGAGGAACTCCGTCTGGCCGAACGGATGCGCCCCGCATGGTGGGTGCGCTGGTTGCGGCGCGAGCGCGAGCAGGTGTTCCAGGCCGAGCAGGCCGACAACCTGCGCCAGCAGCGCGAGTGGCTGGCGCGCAGGCGCGCCGTCGACACCGCGATCGCCGACGGCCGCCGCCGCGTCCAGGATGCCTCCGCGGACCACGCCCGGGCGCAGCGCGAGTTGGCAGAGCGGGAGCAGGAATGGGAGGTACTCCAGCGCGAACGCGATGCATTGGCCGGGCAGTTCCCGGGGATGGATGGGCCCGACGATGCCGCCGCGCTGGAGGAGCCCGGCTGGCAGATCCAGGGACTCTGGCATGACGAAACGGTCAACGCGCTGCGCTCGTCACTGTTCGTCGCGGCGCTGGCGCTGCATGAGGCGTGGCTCGCCGAAGTCCTGCAAAACGGGGGCGGGTTCGGCGGCAACCTGGTGGCAGTCACCCGCATGCTGGGCGGCAAGCGGCTGCTGCAGAGCGAACATGCGCAGGCCATCTGGCAAAGCCTGTTCATGGTCGTGCCGGTGGTGTCCAGCACGTTCGCGTCGATTGCGACACAGTTCCGCGACCTGGGCCCGGACAGCCTTGGCTGGCTGTTCATCGACGAGGCGGGCCAGGCGGTGCCGCAGGCGGCGGTGGGGGCGCTGTGGCGTTCCAGGCGCGCCGTCGTGGTGGGCGATCCGCTGCAGATCGAGCCCGTGTTCACCGTACCCATCAAGTTGATCGAGGCGCTGGCCCGGACCGCGCGACTTCCCGCCGGACAACCGGTCGAGCCGCACCTGGCGTCGGTGCAGAACCTGGCCGATGAGGCGAATGGGCTGGGTGCGCGAATCGAGGCCGATGGCACGAACCAGTGGATCGGCAGTCCGCTGCGGGTGCACCGGCGCTGCGTCGATCCGATGTTCACGATCGCGAACCAGATCGCCTATCGCGGCAAGATGATCTATTTCGACCAGCACGACCCGGCGCTGCGCCTGCCGCCGCCCGACAGCCTCGACGTCGGCCCCAGCGCGTGGGTCGACATCGGCGGCGTGGCTCAGGACAAGCAGGCCGTTCCGGAGCAGATCGAACTGGTGTGCAGGGCCATCGTGGAACTCAGCCTGCGCACGGGCGGGTTGCCCTCCCTGTACGTGATTTCGCCGTTCCGGCGCATCAAGGAGGCGTTGGCACGCAGGCTCGTGAATGCCGCTGTCTGGCCGGCCGGCAGCCAGCCGCCGGCGCGCACGTTGCGCGACTGGTGCCGGACACGCATCGGCACGGTCCACACGTTCCAGGGCAAGGAAGAAAGCATGGTCTGGATGGTGCTGGGATGCGATGCCGCCACGCGTGGTGCGGCCGTGTGGGCGGCCGGCAAGCCGAACCTGTTCAACGTGGCCCTCACGCGGGCGCAGCACCGCTTTTTCCTCATCGGCGATGCCGGCCTGTGGGGTGGCTTGCCGCACTTTGCCGACGCCTCCGCGGCGTTGCTGCCGCGGATACGTCCCGACGTCTTCCTTCAGCGCGTCGGGATGGGAACCGCGGGGGCGGCGCGTGCGTCGGCCGGGACCTGCGTCAACGGGTAGCGGCCGCGGGGCGGGTCAGCTCAGCTTCTGCGCCAAATCCTGCGCCAACCCGCACATGGTCAACGTCGGATTCCACGACCCCGACGTCGGAAACAACCCGCCGCCGGTCACGTAGACGTTCTTCACCCCATGCGGCCGATAATCCAGGCCGACGACCGACGTGGCCGGATCCTCCCCGATCCACAACGCCGACGCCTCGTGCACGATGATCGGCAGGCGGATCTGCTGCCCGGCCGGCCGGCGCGCCTGCCAGAAGCCCTGTTCCGGCGCGCCGCCTTCGATCCAGTATTCGATCTCCGCCGCCGCATCCGCGCCCCGGCTGGCCAGGGCGGCGATGGTTTGATAGGTCGCTTCGTCGAGCACGTCCCACAGGTGCTGCTCGCGCGGGCCGGCCTGCAGTTGCACCGTGATGTTCGTCGTCGGGTCGGCGCCCGTTCGGGCGGATCCAGTTGTCGGGATTATTTTCTCCGACCTCGCCCAGGGTGGCGCACACGAACACGACGTAGTCTTCCGAGCCGGCCAGCTGCGCCAGCGACGCGACGGCCGCGGCGTCGGGGGCTTCGTAGGCGATGGTGGCGGCGTCGCGGGCCGGGTCGCTGGACGCGAAGGCGCTCACCTGCACGTGGTATTGCAGGCCTTGCTCGTCCTTGCCGTGCAGGTATTGCGCGCCCAGTTCCAGCGCGGCCAGGTCCTTGAACGCCGACCGCTTGACGCGCGCGATGACGTGCGACATGAAGTGGCCCGTGTAGCGCTTGCCGATGTTCGGCAGCTGGTCTCCGAAGGAGTTCATCAACAGGGTCGCGGGCGGGATCGTGCCCATCGCCAGCACGATGCGCGCGTTGCCGACGCTTAAGGGGCCGCGGCTCGTCTCGAGCGCCGTGACGGTGCCCTGGCTGTCGTGCAGCAGCCGCTTCACGATGCACTGGTCGACGAGCGCCAGCGCCTGGCCGTGGCCCTGCGCCGCGAGGGCCTGCTGGCGCTGCTGCAGGCCGAGCAGGGTGCCGACCGTCGCGTGCTTGTAGAACTTCACGCCCTGCCACTCGCTGTGGCCGACGGCCATCGGCGCCGGGAACGCGCCTTCGGCCGACGGCACGAAGCGTTTGAAGTTCTCGCGCAGGTTGGTGTCCAGCTGGCGCTGCAGGCTGCCGTAGACGCCGTCGTCGATGCGGTCGGCCGTCGTCACGTGCAGGAAGGCGCGGGCGCCCTCCCAGAAGCCGGGTTGTTGCGTGACGGCGACGAGCGCCCGCGGCCAGTCGCGCATCAGGGCCGGATCCGGGGCCGGGCACCACGCGCTCCAGTAGGTCGAGCGGCCGCCCAGCACGGGGATGTAGCCGGCCTGGAAGAACTTCGATCCGGTCGTCGCCATCGCCGCGCTGCGCGTCCATGGGTATGTCGTGCACGGGGAGGTGGTCGCCTGGAAGGCCATCGGCAGCATCTGGTAATGCACGGGCAGCCAGTAGCCGCCGCGTTCCAGCACGAGGATGCGGGCCTGTGGATTGCGCGCCAGCGCGCGGTCGATGAAGGCGACGGCCGTCGGGCCCGTGCCGATGACGATGAAGTCGTAGTTGGTCGCCTGGGCCTGCGCCCAGTCGGTCGTGAAGAAGGCGCTGGCGGCGATGCGGTCGGCGTCCGCCGTCTGCGGGCCGGGCACCGGATAGCCTTCGTTGATCCCGGCCGGCAGGCTGCCGGCCGTGGTGTAGAAACGCTTGTAGTTGGAGGACATGGTCTCTCCTTATTTGCCGGCGCGCGGCGCCGGTTTGCCGCGCAGGTCGAGGCTGTTCAGCAGGTGCGGCTTGTGCGTCGTGGCGCTGTACCACAGCGGCAGCGATTTGAAGGTCAGCACCATGTCGAAGTCGGCGGCGATGCTGCCCGCGTCCATCGGCACGTTGCCCTTGCGGTTCTGGAACCAGCGCAGCCAGTCCGGCGAACCGGGCGGCGGCGAGACGAGGTACTGGTTGTTGTCGACGAATTGCGGCGGCAGCTTCTTGTCGTAGGCCTTCGCCGGCAGCAGGAACGAGGGGCTGTTGTTGATCTTCCAGTTCCATTGCGCCGTGCTGTGGCAGCTCATGCATGACGAATCCTGGACGTTCTTGACCTGCTTCGTCGTGCCGCCGTCTTCGTAGGCGATGTCGTTCATGGCGCCGTCGTTCGGGCCGGACAGGCGGTTGCCCCAGCCGAACGTGGCGCCGCCGTACGCGGGCGCGGCGGGGTTGTTCCAGTTCTGCAGCAGGGGCGCGGCCGGATTGACCGTGCTGTTGGCCTGCGGGTCGTTGCCCCATTGCGCGCCCAGGACGACCATCTGGTCCCAGATGCCGTTCGGGCCGGGCTTCGCGTCCTTGTCGTAGACGAGGGTCGTGAAGACCCAGCCCGTGTCCGGCGCGGACTGGCTGTCCTTGACGATGATGTCGAACTGCATCAGGTACGTGTTCGTCACCTTCGGCAGTGTCGTGTTGCCGCTCGTGGCGTTGGTGGTGATGTACAGCGGCCAGACCTGCGTGCCGGCCATCACGGGCCACACGTCCGGCCCGGCCGTGACGAACGCGGCCTTGACGATGATCGCGCCTTCCGCGAACTGGGTGCTGGACGACGTCACGTTCGGCTTCATGCCGGCGCCGGCCGTCCAGACGTGGTTCAGGGTCTGGGCCGCGACCTTGTCGTAATAGGTCAGCACATAGGTCGTGATCGGCTTTTTCAGGCCGCTGGCGGCGAACAGGGAGGCGTCCAGCGGGTTGCTGCCGACGTACATGCCGTGGATGGCTTCGCGTCCGCCATAGCTGCCGTCGGCGCTGCCCAGCCACGGTTCGTTGTACCAGCCGCGCCTGGCGGCGTCCCAGTGGGCGTAGTCGAACAGGAGCGTCCGCATGTCCCTCGACACCGCCGCCTTCAGCGCCTCGGCGTACACGCTCGCGTTCTGCACGGTGATCTGGCCGTTCTGGATCGCGGCGCGCCAGGGCATGGCCGGTGCCGCGACCTTGGCCGGGTAGGCGTGACTGAGCTTGAACAGCGGTCCGTGGTACTGGCTGGACGGCGGCAGCGCGCCGTTGTTGTCCGCGTACGGCGTCGGCACCGGGGCGGCCGTTGCGGTGACGGAGATTGCCGCGGCCAGCGGGATCAGGCACAGGCCCATGCTGAAGAATCCGGATTTCATGCGATGCGTCCCCTTTCGTCCAATGAGTTTGATTACTCTTGGAAACTAGCTCGCCGGAAATGTCACATCCTTGAAGAAGCGCAAGGATTTTGGTTTGCCCCATGCAGGGCGCTTGACGGCGCGGCCGTACGGCGGCGTCGGGGTGATGTCAATGCCTGAAACATTAAAGTTATGTAATGAAGGTGAAATACTTGTCAACTAATCTCCGGGCATTCCCACCGACCCTGGAGAGTTGACGCATGAACCCGAATCCCGACCTGTCCCGCCGCCGCCTGCTTCGCCTGATGGGCGCCACCCCGATGCTGCCGCTGGGCGCCGGCGGCGTGGCCGCGTTGATGGCCGGCTGCGGCGGCAGCGACAACGGCACGCCGACGACCACCGCGCCGACGCCGGCCGTGACCCTCGCGAGCGTGTCGTTCGGATCGATGGCGGCGCCGACGCTGGCCACCGCGGCCGCGATGGCCACGACGTCGGTCGCCTCGACGATGACGGTCAATTTCAGCGACAGCAGCAAGCTCGATTTCAAGCTGTCCTATCAACCGTTCTTCATCACGGGCGACCTGGTCGCGAACGGCAGCGGCGGCACCATCCTGGCCGGCGGCTACTACGACATCGACAACAAACCGATCGTCGACACGACCGTCGCCGGCAAAGAGCGCCAGTTCTTCTCGGACTCGCCGGACGGCACGTCCCTGTTGACCGTGCCGAACGCGAACGTGGCCGGCGTGAAGGGCAATCCGGTGTTCGCCGTCGTGCAGTTCGAGTACACGACATGGGCCCAGGACGGCAAGACGGACATGTACGGCAAGCTGCCATCGCCGATCGCCGTGCTGACGCTCGACCAGGACAAGACGACCGGCAAGCTGTCCCTCGTGAAGTACCACAACGTCGACACGTCCGGCGTGAACGGCCTGTGGATCACGTGCGGCGCCAGCCTGTCGCCGTGGGGCACGCACCTGTCGAGCGAAGAATACGAGCCGAACGCCTTCACCGCCGCCGGCGACGAGCAGTTCAAGGCCTTCAGCAAGAACCTGTACGGCGACGAGACGAAGGCCAATCCGTACAACTACGGCCACCTGCCGGAAGTGACGGTGAACGCGGACGGCACCGGCACCATCAAGAAGCACTACTGCATGGGCCGCATCTCGCACGAACTGGTGCAGGTGCTGGGCGACAACCGCACCGTGATCATGGGCGACGACGCCACCAACAGCGCCTACTTCGTGTTCGTGGCCGACAAGGAGAAGGACCTGTCAGCGGGCACGCTGTACGTCGCCAAGGTCGGCGCCGGCTTCTCGCTCGACCCGGCTGCCGCCGCTGCGCCGCTCACGTGGATCAAGCTCGGCTCGGCCACCAGCGACGAGATCCGCGCGCTGGCCGCCTCGCTGAAGGCGACCGACATCATGGACCGCGTCACCGCCGATCCGCAGGACGCGAGCTTCACCAGGATCGTCGTCGGCGGCAAGACCGAGTGGGTCAAGCTGAAGCCCGGCATGGAGAAGGCCGCGGCCTTCCTCGAAACGCACCGCTACGCCGCGCTGCAGGGCGCCTCGCTGGGCTTTACCAAGATGGAAGGCACGACCGTCAACCTCAAGGACAAGGTCGCGTATTCGGCGCTGTCCTACTGCCAGGGCTCGATGGTGGCCGGCAATGCGGCCAACGTGGCGGGCAACGGCGTCTCGATCCCGAAGGCGCTGAACGCCGGCGCCGTGATGGCGCTGAGCCTCAAGGGCGGCCAGAAGGACACGGCCGGCAATGCGATCAACAGCGAGTGGATGCCCGTCGACATCAAGGCCTTGCTGGTCGGCGAGGACATCGCGGCGGACGCCCTCGGCAACACGGGCAACCCGGACAAGATCGCCAACCCGGACAACCTCAAGTTCTCGGAAAAGATGCGCACCTTGTTCATCGGCGAGGACAGCAACCTGCACGTCAACAACTTCCTGTGGGCGTACAACGTCGACACGAAGCAGCTGTCGCGCGTGCTGTCGGTGCCGTCGGGCGCGGAATCGACCGGCCTGCACGCGGTGGACGACGTCAATGGCTGGACCTATGTGATGAGCAACTTCCAGCATCCGGGCGACTGGGTCGGCATCCATGCCAACGTCAAGGGCACGCTGGATCCGCTCATCAAGGCCAATTACAAGGACAAGTTCGGCGGGGCGGTTGGGTATCTGACGGGCGAACTCGCGCAGTTCAAGCTCGCCAAGGCGTAACGCAAGCGTGTGGTGGGCGCAGGGCGCCCACCCTACGGTAGGGTGGGCACCCCGTGCCCACCAAACTCAGAAGAGCCCAACGAACTCGCGCGCCGCCGAAAACGGATCCGGCGCCTGCACCACGCTGCTGATCGCGGCCACCATATCGGCCCCGTGCGACACGAGCGGCCGCGCGTTCGCCGCCGTCATCCCGCCGATCACCACCACCGGCACGCACAGGCTGGCCTTCGCCTCGCGCACGATGTCCGGCGACGTCGTCACCGCATACTTCTTCACCAGCGACGGATAGAAGCCGCCGAACGCGACATAGCTCGCGCCCGCGCCCTGCGCGCGGCGCGCCAGTTCCAGGTCGCCGTAGCACGACGCGCCGACGATCTTGTCCGGCCCGACGGCATTGCGCACGGCTTCCACCGGCGCATCGAGGCCGCCCACGTGCACGCCGTCGGCGTCGATGTCCGCGCACAGCATCACGTGGTCGTTGATGATCAGTGGCCGGCCGTGGCGCCGGCACAGCGCGAGCAGCGCGCCGGCCTGTTCGCGGCGCAAGGTCGGCGCCGCGTCCTTGTGGCGGTACTGGATCAGCGCGGCGCCGGCGCGCAGCGCCTGCTCCGTCACGTCCAGCAACCGGTCGGTGTCGTCCCAGTTCGGGGTCACCAGGTACAAACCTCGCATGTCTCTGTTCTCCTCAAGGATGGATGCGGCGCGGGATGCGCTGGCCGGGCGCGATCGCGTACGCGTGCGCGAGCGTGCGGTCGCACCAGCGCTGGCCGAGTTCGAGCGCCTGCGCCATCGAGTCGCCCAGCGCCAGCCGGGCCGCGATGCTGGATGCCAGCGTGCAGCCGCTGCCGTGGAATTCGCCGCGCAGACGCGGCCAGCGCCATTCGCGCGATCCCGCGGCGCTCAGCCAGCGGTTGATGACGTCGGCGCCCTCGCCATGACCGCCCGTGACGAGCACGTGGGGGCAGGGCAGCGGCGTGCTGCCGTTGGGAGCGACGCCCAGCGCCGCCGCTTCCGGCAGGTTCGGCACGAGCAGGGTCGTGACGGCCAGCAGCGGCGCGAGCGCGGCCAGCGCGTCGCCGCGCGCCAGGCTGTCGCCGCGGCCGCTGGCCAGCACGGGGTCCAGCACCACCGGCAGGTCGCGCCGGATCGCGCGCAGCATCACGACGATGGCGGCGATCGCCTCGGCGTTTTCCAGGCTGCCGGGAATGCCGATTTTTACCGCGCGGATGCGCATCGTCTCGGCCAGCAGCGCGGCCTGGCGCCGCAGCACGCCGGCGTCGACGGGGACGACCTCGCGCACCGCGTTGTTGTCCTGAACCGTCAGCGCCGTCACGAGTGGCAGCGCGTGCGCGCCCTGGGCGGAAATCGCTTCGATGTCGGCCTGGATGCCGGCCCCGCCCGACGGATCGAGCCCGGCGCACACGAGCACGCAGGGCCGCAGGTGGGACTGCATCAGATGCGACCCGCCATCGGCGACGACGGCGATGCCGCGAACTTGCGCGGCATGCGGCCGGCGAGATAGGCTTCGCGGCCCGCCTCCACCGCCAGGCGCATCGCGCGAGCCATCCGCACCGGGTCCTGCGCGCCGGCGATGGCGCTGTTCATCAGCACGCCGTCGCAGCCCAGCTCCATCGCGATGGCCGCGTCGGACGCCGTGCCGACGCCGGCGTCCACGATCACCGGCACCTTGGCCTGCTCGATGATGAGCGACAGGTTCCACGGATTCAGGATGCCCATGCCGGAACCGATCAGCGACGCGAGCGGCATGATCGCGGCGCAGCCGATGTCTTCCAGCATGCGCGCCTGGATCGGGTCGTCGCTGCAATACACCATCACGTCGAAGCCGTCGCGCACCAGCTCGCGCGCGGCGAGCAGCGTCTCCGGCATGTTCGGGAACAGCGTCTTCTCGTCGCCCAGCACCTCCAGCTTGACGAGCTTGTGGCCGTTCAGCAGCTCGCGCGCCAGCTGCAGCGTGTAGATGGCATCCTTCGCGTTGTAGCAGCCCGCCGTGTTGGGCAGGATCGTGTAGCGCGACGGCGGCACCACGTCGAGCAGGTTCGGTTCGTTCGCGTGCTGGCCGATGTTCACGCGGCGGATCGCCACCGTGATGATGTCGGCCCCCGACGCTTCGGTCGCTTCTCGCGTCTGTTCCAGGTCGCGGTATTTGCCGCTGCCCACCAGCAGGCGCGAGTTGTATTCCTTGCCGGCGATGGTCAAAGGCCGGTCCGCATGCGTTGTCGTCATGTCGTATTCCTTTCGATATCAGGGATCAGCCGCCGCCGATGGCGCGCACCACGTCCACGCGGTCGCGCGCGGAAAGTAGCGTGTCGCGCCAGCGCTCGCGCGGCACGACCTGGCGGTTCACGGCCAGCGCGAGCTTCTGTCCGGCGAGGCCCAGCGACTCGACGAGGTCGTGCAGGCTGGACTCGCCCGGCAGCGTGTGCGCGGCGCCGTTCAATTCGATTTCCAGCACGGCGTCACTCCTTGTGATACAGCTCGGCGCCGCGCTTCATGAACTCGACGGCTTTCACCTGCATGCCCTGTTCCAGCGCGGCGCCCTCGGCGATGCCTTGGTTGGCCGCGTAGTCGCGCACTTCCTGCGTGATCTTCATCGAGCAGAAGTGCGGGCCGCACATCGAGCAGAAGTGCGCCACCTTGGCGGAATCCTTCGGCAGGGTCTCGTCGTGGAAGGAGCGCGCCTTGTCCGGGTCGAGGCCGAGGTTGAACTGGTCTTCCCAGCGGAATTCGAAGCGCGCCTTGGACAGCGCGTTGTCGCGGATCTGCGCGCCCGGATGGCCCTTGGCCAGGTCGGCCGCGTGCGCCGCGATCTTGTAGGTGATGATGCCGTCCTTGACGTCGTCCTTGTCGGGCAGGCCCAGGTGCTCCTTCGGCGTCACGTAGCACAGCATCGCCGTGCCGTACCAGCCGATGTTGGCGGCGCCGATGCCGGACGTGATGTGGTCGTAGCCCGGCGCGATGTCGGTCGTGAGCGGGCCGAGGGTGTAGAACGGCGCCTCGTGGCACTGCTCCAGCTGCAGGTCCATGTTTTCCTTGATCAGCTGCAGCGGCACGTGGCCCGGGCCCTCGATCATCACCTGCACGTCGTGCTTCCACGCGACCTGCGTCAGCTCGCCGAGCGTCTTCAGTTCGGACAGCTGGGCTTCGTCGTTGGCGTCGTAGATCGAGCCGGGACGCAGGCCGTCGCCCAGGCTGAACGCCACGTCGTACGCCTTCATGATCTCGCAGATCTCTTCGAAATGCGTGTACAGGAACGATTCCTTGTGGTGGGCGAGGCACCACTTGGCCATGATCGAGCCGCCGCGCGAGACGATGCCCGTCAAGCGGTTCGCGGTCATCGGCACGTAGGCGAGGCGCACGCCGGCGTGGATGGTGAAGTAGTCGACGCCTTGCTCCGCCTGTTCGATCAGCGTGTCGCGGTAGATTTCCCACGTCAGGTCTTCCGCCTTGCCGTGCACCTTTTCCAGCGCCTGGTACAGCGGCACCGTGCCGATGGGGACGGGGCTGTTCCGGATGATCCATTCGCGCGTTTCGTGGATATGCTTGCCGGTGGAGAGATCCATCACGGTGTCGCCGCCCCAGCGCGTGGCCCACGTCATCTTCTCGACTTCCTCGCCGATCGACGACGTCACGGCCGAGTTGCCGATGTTGGCGTTGATCTTCACGAGGAAGTTGCGGCCGATGATCATCGGCTCGGATTCCGGGTGGTTGATGTTGTTCGGCAGGATGGCGCGGCCTTTCGCGATCTCGTCGCGCACGAATTCCGGGGTGATCTCGCGCGGGATGCTGGCGCCGAACGACTGGCCCGGATGCTGGCGGCCGATCATCTGCGCCATGCGCTTACCCGTGGGGCCGGCCGCTTCCAGCGCGGCGAGGTATTCCTGGCGCCGCAGGTTTTCGCGGATGGCGACGTATTCCATCTCGGGCGTGACGATCCCCTGGCGCGCGTAGTGCATCTGCGTGACGTTACGCCCGGCGACGGCGCGGCGCGGCTTGCGCTGCAAATGGAAGCGCAGCTCGGCCAGTTTCGGGTCGTTCAGGCGTTCGACGCCGTAGTGCGACGACGGGCCGGCCAGTTCTTCGGTGTCGCCGCGCTCGCGGATCCAGGCGGCGCGCAGGGGGCTCAAGCCGGAGCGGATGTCGATGCGTGCCTCCGGATCGGTGTACGGGCCGGACGTGTCGTAGACCCACACGGGCGGATTCGGTTCATGGCCGAACGACGCGGGCGTGTCGGACTGGGTGATCTCGCGCATCGGCACGCGGATGTCCGGGCGGCTGCCCGTCACGTAGACCTTGCGGGAATTGGGCAGCGGGGCGACGGCGGCGGCGTCGACGGTGGCGCTGGCGGAGAGGAATTTCGGATCGGCGTTCAAGTGCACTCCTTGTTGGTCACTGTAGATCGGCGATCCAGCTCAGGAGTGCGAAGAGGGGGGCGGGCGAACGGCACACGCGGAACTCTGTAGCTTCCCTTCGCTGGCATTATCCAGATCAGGTTCGGAGGGTATTTCTCACCCACGCCGCCGGTGACGGCGCAGGACCCCTAGCATTGATGCCGTTTCGGGTGGCGAAACGACGGGACGGAGTGTACGCGGGTTTTATGCGCTTTGCAAACGTGGCGCGAGACCGGCGATAAAGCGCCGGATCGCATGCGCGACGGCGTCCGGCGCCTCCAGCGGCAGCAAGTGGCCGCGTCCGGGCACGGTTTCCAGCACCGCGTGCGGGATGAACGGCAGCAGGTGCGTGAGCAGCGCCGCCGGCGGATCGACGCGGTCCAGTTCGCCGGAAACGACGGTCACCGGCACGGCGATCCGGCGCGCCCGGTCCGTGATGTCTTCCGCCATCGCGCCGTGCGGCCACGCCCGTTTCGCGGCGGGCGCGCCGCGCAGGCTGTCTTCGACGACTTGGCCGCGCAGCGCATGCGGCAGCGGACCGGCCGTCAGCACGTGGTCGAGCGTGGCGTGGATCGAGGCCGCGTCGTCGTAGGCGCGCACCATGGCGTCGCGCTGCGCCGTGGCGAGCGGCAGGGGCAGCGGCGGCGACGGCGCCACAAGGGCGAGGCCGACAAGGCCGGCCGGGCTGTCGCTTGCCAGGTATTGCGCCAGCTTGCCGCCCATCGAATGGCCGACGAGGACGTAGCGCTCCAGCGCCAGCGCGCCGATCACGCCGTGCACGTCCGCCGCCAGGTCGGCCAGGCCGTAGCCGGCGTCGGGCTTGGCGGAGTCGCCCCAGCCGCGCAGGTCCACGGCCACGTGGGCGACATCGCCGGGCAGCGCGTCGGTCACGGCCCGCCACGTGCGCGCCGAGCCGCCCCAGTAGTGCAGGTAGAGCAGGGTGGTGTCGCCCGTGCCGTGGAGGTCCACGTTCAGTTCGATGCCGTTGGTCTTGATGTGCATTGCAGCTCCTGTGTCGATGGATGCGGCACTTTAGCTTGCTCGGATTCGTACGATAATCCGGTATTTCGTAGCATCATCTACAACCTCAGGTGGGAGATCGCATGGACCGGGTGACCAGCATGGCCGTATTCGTCAGGAGCGTGGAAGGCGGCAGCCTGGCCGCGGCGGCGCGCCATTTCGGACTGTCGCACGCGATGGTGAGCAAGCACCTGCGCGGCCTGGAGCAGAGCCTGGGCGTGCCCCTGCTGACGCTCACCACGCGCAAGCTCGCGCTCACGGAAGCGGGCGAAAATTATTTCCGGCGCTGCGTGCAGATCCTCGCCGACATCGAGGACGCCAACCGCGAAGCGATGCAGTTGCAGACCGTGCCGCGCGGCCTGCTGCGGCTGACGGCCCCGGTGGCGTTCGGCGAGCAGTACCTGGCGCCCGCGCTGGCGGCCTTCCTCGAACGCTACCCGGAGATCGAGCTCGACATCGAACTGACGGACCGCTTCGCCGACCTCGCCGGCGAAGGCTTCGACCTGGCGCTGCGCATCGGCCGCCTGCCCGATTCGTCGCTCGCCGCGCGCCGGCTCGGGGCGAGCCGCATGATCACGTGCGCGGCGCCCGCCTATCTCGCGCGCCGCGGCACGCCGGCGCATCCGTCCGAACTGGCCGGGCACCGCTGCCTGTACCTGAACGGCGTGACGACGCCGGGCGAGTGGTGGTACGAGGTGGACGGCAGGCAGACGACGGTGCGGGTCGACGGCCCGCTGCGCTCGAATTCGGTGGCGCTGGCGTGCCAGTCCGCGCGCCTGGGGCTGGGCATCGTGTTCGGACCGGCGTTCGCGCTCGAACCGGCGGTAGCAAGGGGCGATCTGGTGCCCATCCTGACGACGTTCGCCAGCGGCGCGCTGGACATCCACGCCCTCTACCTCAGCAAGCGCCACGTGTCGAAAAAGCTGCGCCTGCTGATCGATTTCTTGGCCAGCCGTTTTTCCCGGCCGGCGGACATCGACGGCGTTTGATGCGATACTGTCGGCGTCATTTTTTATCGTTCCGCATGCGCGACCCATGGCCATCCTGACCCATCTGCTCCTGTACCCGATCAAATCCTGCGCCGGCATCGCCGTCCGGTCCGCCGTCGTGAACGAATCCGGCCTGTATGCGCTGGGCGTGCACGACCGCGAATGGATGCTGGTGACGGAAGACGGCCGCTTCCTCACGCAGCGCGAGCATCCGCGCATGGCGCTGGTCCGCCCGCTGCCGGACGGCGACACGCTGCGCGTCCACGCGCCCGGCATGGACGACCTGGCGCTGCCGCTCGCGTGGGACGAGGCGGCGCGCAAGCGCACCGTGCAGATCTGGGACGACACGGTCGACGCCGCCGATTGCGGCGACGCGGCCGCCGCCTGGTTCTCGGCCGCGCTGGATACGCCGTGCCGCCTCGTGCGCTTTCGCCGCGACGTCGTGCGGCCGACGAGCACCAAGTGGACGAACGGCGTGCCGGCGCAGACGCGCTTCGCGGACGGCTATCCGCTGCTGCTGATCGGCCAGGCGTCGCTCGACGACCTCAATGCGCGCCTCGTCGCGGCCGGCCGCCACGCGCTGCCGATGGACCGCTTCCGCCCGAACCTCGTCGTCGACGGCCTCGACACCTGCGAAGAGGATTTCCTGGCCACGCTGACGGTGGGCGGCGTCGAAATCCGCCCCGTGAAGCCGTGCGCGCGCTGCCCGATCCCGTCCATCGACCAGGCGACGGGCATCCCGGGGCCGAACCCGCTCGACATCCTGCAGACCTACCGCGCCAATCCGCGCATGGAAGGCGCCGTGTGCCTCGGCATGAATTGCATCGTCACGGCGGGGGCCGGCAGCGAGCTGCATCTCGGCCAGGAACTGGCAACGGAAATCGCGTTTTGACCCACGGCGCCGCCGCGGTGCGCGCGGACCGTCCCCTGATCGTCCTGCTGCACGGCGTGGGCGGCCAGCCGTCCGACATGGCGTCGCTGGCCGACCTGGTCGCCGCGCACGACCCGGACGCGCGCGTGGTGGTGCCGCCCGCCGCCTGGCCCTGCGACCGCGGCGGCTCGGGTTTTCAGTGGGTGTCCGTGGACGGCATCACGGAAGACAACCGCCCGGCGCGCGTGCGCGCGGCGCTGCCGACGTTCGTCGGCGTCATCGAAGACCTGCAGCGCACGCACGGCGCGACGCCGGCAACGACCGTGCTGGCGGGCTTTTCGCAGGGCGCGATCATGGCGCTGGCCGCGTGCGGTGACCGCTTCCTCGCGCGCCACGTGGTCGCCGTCGCCGGCCGCTGCGCGCCGCTGCCGGACGCCTGGGAGCGGCGCACGATGGTGAGCCTCGTGCACGGCCGCATGGACCGGACCGTGCCTGTGCGGCACAGCGAGCAGGCGTTCGAGCGTCTCACCGCGCTGGGCGCGGACGTGCGGCTCACCGTCGTGCCGCGCGCCGTCCACCTGCTGGCGCCGCCGTTGCTGGAACATGCATGGCAGGCCATTTGCCAGTCATTCGCATGACATTCGCATGACATCTTGGCAATGTTATTAACCTATACTCATCATTTTCGTTTCCAAGGCGCGTAGATTCGCGTAAATTAGGGTTTCTTGCTGAAGGGGAACCACACATGCACGAGCGCGGCGCCAGCGTGCGCGAACTCATCGCCGAGAACGAGGCCTTGCGCCGCCAGTTGGCCAGCCTGATGGGCCAGGCCGAGGGCAACCACGCCATCATGATGCGGCACCAGGCGTTCGACCTGGAAATCGTCGGCGCGAGCACCTTCCAGGAACTGATCGGCACCATCTTCCGCCTGCTGCCCGTGGTTTCCGACCTCGATGCCGTCACCTTGTCGCTGGTCGACACGGACGCCGACATCTACACGGTGATGCACAAGCTGGGCGTGGATTTCGAGGCGTTTCCCAATCTGCTGTTCCACGAAAACGTCGACGGGCTCGGATTCGACCTGGCCGGCGGCCGCGCGCCGAAACCGCGGCTGGTGCCGTTCGACGCGGCCACGCAGCGCTACGCCTTTCCCCATCCGCCCGCGGGCCTGGCCAGCGTGGCGCTCGTGCCGCTGCTGCGCAATAAACGCCTGATCGGCAGCCTGAACCTGGGCAGCCGCGATCCGGCCCGCTTCACGCCGCTGCTCGGCACGGACTTCGTCGAGCACATGGCGTCGATCATCGCGATCTGCCTGGAAAACGTGATCAGCAACGAGATGCTGAAGTACATCGGCCTCACCGATGCGCTGACGGGCGTCTACAACCGCCGCTACATGGACCGCCGCCTCGTCGAGGAAATCTCGCGCGCGCGGCGCCAGGCGTACCGGCTGTCGTGCATGTACATCGACATCGATTGGTTCAAGCAGGTCAACGACACGTACGGCCACCTGGCCGGCGACGACGTGCTGCGCGAAGTCGCGGCGCGCATCAAGGCGGAGCTGCGCATGACGGACGCGCTGGGCCGCTTCGGCGGCGAGGAATTCGTCGTGCTGCTGATCGACGCGGACCTGGAGAGCGCCAGCATGGTCGCCCAGCGCATCCGCGCCAGCGTGGCCGAGCGGCCGTTCCTGCTGTCGGAAGGGCAGACGCTGGCGGTGTCGGTGTCGATCGGCGTAGCGACGCTCGACGATTTCGAGCGCGACCACGCGATCGAAGGCGTGGCGCAGCAGCTCGTCGCGCAGGCCGACCAGGCGTTATACCAAGCCAAAGAGAGTGGCCGCAACAAGGTCGTCGCGATGGCGTAGGGTGGGCGCCCCGCGCCCACCATTCAGCGCAACAATCGTCCTTCGGCTCGGGTCACCGCGTTCCCGGTCCCGCGCAACACGACCACATCTCCCGCCCGCAACGTCGTCTCCGGTGCCGGCTCGATGCGCTCGTTCCCGCGCCGCACGGCCGTCACTTCGGCCCCGACTTCGTCCAGCTCCAGCTCCGCGATCGAGCGCCCGACGGCGTTCGCGTCGTCGCGCAGGGTCACCGAATGCAGCCGCACGTAGTTGTGTTCCGTGCCGTCCGCGACGTCGCTGGCGCCGTGGAAGAAGCCGCGCAGCGACGCGTAGCGCTCGTCGCGCGCGGCCTGCACGCGGTGCACGACGCGGCGCAGCGGCACGCCCATCACGACCAGCGCGTGCGACGCCAGCATCAGGCTCGATTCCAGCGCTTCCGGCACGACCTCGGTGGCGCCGGCCTTTTTCAGCACGTCCAGTTCGGTGTCGTCGTGGGCGCGCACGATCACGGGCAGCTTCGGCGCCAGCTCGTGCACGAGGTGCAGCATTTTCAGCGCGAGGCGCGTGTCGGCGAACGTGATCACGAGGGCGCTGGCGCGGTTGATGCCGGCCGCGATCAGGGCTTCGCGCCGGGTGCAGTCGCCGTACGAGACGTTGATGCCGGCCGTGCGCGCTTCCTGCACGCGCTCGGGGTCGAGGTCGAGCGCGTACCACGGCAGCTTTTCTTCCGACAGCAAGGTGGCGAGCGACTGGCCGCTGCGGCCGAAGCCGGCGATGATCACGTGCTTCTGCGCGGCCATCGTGCGGCTCGCGATCTGCGTCAGCTGCAGCGATTGCAGCATCCATTCGTTGGTGGCGATCTTCATCACCAGCTTGTCCATGTGGGAGATGACGAACGGCGCGGCCAGCATCGACAGCACCATCGACGCGAGCACCAGCTGGATCAGGAACGGCGGGATCAGGTTGGATCCCGAGGCGAGGTTCAGCATCACGAAGCCGAACTCGCCGGCCTGGGCGAGCGCGAGGCCGGTGCGCATGGCGACGCCGTCGGACGAGCCGAACGCCTTGGCCAGCAGCGCGATCAGCACGAATTTCATCATGACGGGCAACGCCAGCAGGAGCAGGACCAGCGCCCAGTTCGCGAGCACCAGGTGCACGTTCAGCAGCATGCCGATGGTGATGAAGAAGAGGCCCAGCAGCACGTCGCGGAACGGTTTGATGTCTTCTTCCACCTGGTGCTTGTAGGGCGTCTCGGAGATCAGCATGCCGGCCACGAATGCGCCCAGCGCCATCGATAGCCCGGCATGTTCCGTGATCGCCGCGGCGCCCAGGGTCACGAGCAGCAGGTTCAGCATGAACAATTCCTGCGAGCGGCGCTTGACGACGATGTTGAACCATTTGCGCATCAGCTTCTGGCCGAAGAACAGAAGAAGCGCCAGCACGGCGGCCGCCTTGATGCCGGCCCACGCGAGCGTCATCGCGAGTTCCTCGGGCGGCTTCGCCAGCGACGGGATCAGGATCAGCAGGGGCACGACGGCGAGATCCTGGAACAGCAGGATGCCGATGATGCGGCGTCCGTGCTCGCTTTCCAGCTCCAGCCGCTCCGTCAACAGTTTCGACACGATGGCCGTGGACGACATCGCGAGCGCGCCGCCCAGCGCCAGCGCGGCCTGCCAGCCGACGTGCATCGAGGGCGGCAGGTAGCGCGTCAGCAGCGACGCCAGCACGGTGACGACGATGGTCAGCACGACCTGCGCGAGCCCGAGGCCGAACACGATGCGGCGCATGGCGCGCAACTGGGTCAGCGAGAACTCCAGCCCGATGGAGAACATGAGGAAGACGACGCCGAATTCGGCCAGCGCCTGCGTCGTCGTCCCGTTGTCGGCGAGGTTCAGGGCGTGCGGCCCGATCAGCACGCCCACCGCGAGATAGCCCAGCATGGGCGGCAGGTGCAGCATCCGGAACGCGACGACGCCGAGGACGGCGCTGCCCAGCAAAAGGAGGGTGAGTTCGAGGCCTGAGGTCATACCGGTTGACGATGAGGTCCCGTAAACATGTTGTTTGTTACGTCTGGCAAGTTTTTTGCTTTCCCAATTCGGCTATACTTTGCTTATGAGTGTAACCGATGAAAAAACAATGCTGACAAGTTTTAATGCGGCCCAGGCGAGCCGGGCACTGGACCTGGCCCGCGCCGCGCTGGATGTCGAAGGCGAAGCAATCCGCAAGCTGGCCGCGCGCCTCGGCCGCGACGACAGCGTGCCGCGTGCCGTCGCGCTGATGATGGGTTGCCGCGGCCGCGTCGTCGTTTCCGGCATGGGCAAGTCGGGCCATATCGGCCGCAAGATCGCGGCGACGCTGGCCTCGACGGGCACCCCCGCGCTGTTCCTGCATCCGGGCGAAGCCGCGCACGGCGACCTCGGCATGGTGACCGCGCAGGACGTCCTGGTCGCGATCTCGTATTCCGGCGAAAGCAGCGAGCTGGCCGTCGTGATCCCGGCCGTCAAGCGCATGGGCGTGCCCGTGATCGCGATGACCGGCAAGCCGGAATCCACGCTGGCGCTGGCGGCGGACGTGCACCTGGACGTCTCCGTCGAGAAGGAAGCCTGCCCGCTGAACCTGGCGCCGACCGCGAGCACCACCGCGACGCTCGCGCTGGGCGACGCGCTGGCCGTCGCGCTGCTCGAACTGCGCGGCTTCAAGTCGGACGATTTCGCGCGTTCGCATCCGGGCGGCGCGCTGGGCCGCCGCCTGCTGACCCACGTGCGCGACGTGATGCGCAGCGGCGACGCGGTGCCGAAAGTGAAGCCGGACGCGCTGCTGACCGACGCGCTGCTGGAAATCTCGCACAAGGGCATGGGCATGACGGCCATCGTCGACGATGCCGGCAAGCCCGTCGGCGTGTTCACGGACGGCGACCTGCGCCGCCTGATCGAGAAGGCCCAGGATTTTTCCAGGCTCGTCATCCGCGACGTCATGCACCCGAATCCGCGCCGCGTGCATCCGGAACAGCTGGCGGTGGACGCCGTCGCCGTGATGGAAGAATTCCGCATCAATCAGATGCTCGTCACCGACGCCGACGGCGTGCTGGTGGGCGCGCTGCACATCCACGACCTCACGCGCGCCAAGGTGATCTGATGGTGACCCCGCTGGCACACATGGAGCGCGCGGCGCGCGTGAAAGTCATGATCTTCGACGTCGACGGCGTCCTCACCGACGGCAGCCTGACCTATGGCCCGGACGGCGAAGTCACGAAGACGTTCTACGTGCTGGACGGCCTCGGCATCCAGCTCTTGAACCGCACGGGCGTGCAAACCGCGATCATCAGCGCGCGCACGTCGCCCATCGTCATCAAGCGCGCCGCCGACCTCGGGATCACGCACGTGTTCCAGGGCCAGCACGACAAGCGCCTCGCGTTCGCCGACCTGCTGAATAAAACCGGCGTGACGGCCGAGGAGTGCGGCTACATCGGCGACGACGTGATCGACCTGCCGCTGTTCACGCGCGTGGGCTTTGCCGTGACCGTGCCGAGCGGCCATCCGGAAGTGCAGTACCGCGCGCATTACGTGACGCAGAACCCCGGCGGCCGCGGCGCCGTGCGCGAAGTGTGCGACATGGTCATGCGCGCCCAGGGCACGTACGAGCAGGCGCTCGCGCCCTACTTCGGGTAGACCATGGCTCCCGCGTCCTACAAGCGCACCGCGCACCGCTGGCGCCTGCTGATCCTGATGCTGTTCGCCGTGTTCTGCGCGTTCGGCAGCTTCTGGCTCGTGCAGGTGATGCAGGGCGAGGACAACGGGCCGCACGCCAGCGCGGGCAACGAACCGGACTACATCGTCGAGAACTTCAGCTGGGTGCGCATGTCTGAGGCCGGCAAGCCGCGCTACGTGATTTCGGGCGAACGCCTGACGCACCGCCCGGCCGACAACACGGCCCTCGTCGACAAGCCCGTCGTGCAGAGCCTCACGGCCGAGCATCCGCCGATGACGATGACGGCCGACCACGCGCTCGTCAACCAGGACCAGAACCAGATCGACCTGACGGGCAACGTCGACATCCAGCGCCCCGGCAACGCGACGACGCAGCCGCTGCGCATCCGCACCGACGTCCTGACCTTGCTGACGGACGACGAGATCGCCAAGACCGACCGGCCGATCCACATGACGCTCGGCAAAGCGTCGGTCGACGCCGTGGGCATGGTGGCCAATAACGCCACGCAGCAGATCGCGCTGGGCGGCCGCGGGGAAGTCAACTATCCGCCGCGCCAGTCGCGCTGACCCGCATAGAGAGGATACACGCATGAAAAACATACTCGCCGCCGCCATCTTCCTGCTGGTGCCGCTGGCTGCCTCGGCCGAGAAGGCGGACGCCCTCGCGCCGATCAACATCAAGTACGACAAGGCCAACGTCGACCAGGTGACGCAGAACTACGTCGCCACCGGCAACGTGATCATCACGCGCGGCACCATGGTCCTCAAGTCGGACCGTGCCGAGGTCAAGGAGGCGCCGGACGGCTATCACACGTTCATCCTGACCGCCGATCCGGGCAAGGTCGCGACCTTCCGCCAGAAGCGCGACGGCGGCCCCGACCTGTGGGACGAAGGCCAGGCCCAGCGCATCGAATACGACGAGCGCAACGACCTCTTGAAGCTGTTCTCGAAAGCCATGATCCGCCAGCTCGAGGGCAAGAAGGTCACGCAGGAGATGGACAACGAATTCATCTCCTACGACAACCGCAGGGAAGTGCTGGTCGGCCGCAACGACGCCACCGGCGCCGACAAACCGGGCAATGGCCGCGGCAGCATCACGCTGCAGCCGCACCGCACGCCGGCGCCGGCCGCCCCGGCCGCCCCAACGCCGGCGGGCAAGCAATGACGGAGGCACGCGCGATGGAAGCAGGCACGCAGGCCGCGCCGGCCGCATGCGGCGGCAGCACGCTGGTCGTCAAGGGATTGCAGAAGAGCTACGGCAAGCGCCTCGTCGTGCGCGACGTGTCGCTGCAGGTCGCGTGCGGCGAAGTCGTCGGCCTGCTGGGGCCGAACGGCGCGGGCAAGACGACGTCGTTCTACATGATCGTGGGCCTCGTGCCGTCGGACGCCGGCAGCATCGACATCAACGGCACCGACGTCACGAGCCTGCCGATCCACCGGCGCGCGCTGCTGGGGCTGTCGTACCTGCCGCAGGAAGCGTCGGTGTTCCGCAAGCTGACGGTGGAAGAGAACATCCGCGCCGTGCTGGAATTGCAGCGCGAGAACGGCAAGGCGCTGACGAAGGCGCGCATCGCCGAACGCCTCGACGAGCTGCTGACCGAGCTGCAGATCGACAAGCTGCGCGAGAGCCCGGCCCTGTCGCTGTCGGGCGGCGAGCGGCGCCGCGTGGAGATCGCGCGCGCGCTCGCGACCAATCCGCGCTTCGTGCTGCTGGACGAACCGTTCGCCGGCGTGGATCCAATTGCCGTCATCGAGATCCAACGCATCGTGCGCTTCCTGAAGGAGCGCGGCATCGGCGTGCTGATCACGGACCACAACGTGCGCGAGACGCTGGGCATCTGCGACCGCGCCTACATCATCAACCAGGGGGCGGTGCTGGCCTCCGGCCGTCCCGACGACATCATCGCCAACGAATCGGTGCGCCGCGTCTACCTGGGCGAACACTTCCGAATGTAGTCATGAAACAGACGCTGCAACTCAAGACTTCACAGCACCTTGCACTGACGCCGCAACTCCAGCAGTCGATCCGGCTGCTGCAGCTGTCGACTCTCGAGCTGCATCAGGAAATCGAGCAGGTCCTGAGCGAGAACCCGCTCCTCGAACGGCTCGACGATCCGCTCGACCGCTCCGTGCGCCTGCTGGCCGACGGCGCCATCAACAGCGCGCCTTCGTCCTCGCAAGCCGGCGAGGCGCCCGCAGCGCCGGCAAGCGGCGAGGAGGGCGGCGCCCCGGCCGAGAACGGCAACGGCGAGAGCGGTGGCGGCGACGCCGGCGGCGACGGCGAAGGCGCGAGCGAGGGCGGCGAGGACTGGGGCGAATACGGCCGCAGCGGCAGCGGCGGCGGCGAGGACGAGGACGGCCGCCCGCAGCTGGAAGCGAGCCCCATCACCTTGCGCGAGCACCTGATGGAGCAAGTGCGCATGACGTGCTGCGCGGCGCGCGATTGCGCGCTCGTGGAGCTCGTCGTGGACGCGCTGGACGACAACGGCTACCTGGAAGAACCGCTGGAAGACATCCACGCGCGCCTGCCGGCCGAACTGGAGATCGAGTTCGAGGAGTTGCGCACGGCGCTGGCGCTCGTGCAGAGCATGGACCCGCCCGGCGTGGGCGCGCGCAGCGCGGCCGAATGCCTGGCCCTGCAGATCCGCCGCATGCCCGGCGTGCCGCTCGTCACGCGGCGCATGGCGCTCGTCATCGTCGAAAAATACCTGACGTGGTTCGCGCAGCGCGAGTTCAACAAGCTCAAGAAGGCGCTCGATTGCGACGACGAAGACCTGCGCGAAGCCCAGGCCGTCATTCGCCAGTGCAATCCGCATCCGGGCGCCGCGTTCGCGTCGGACGTGTCGGACTTCGTCGTGCCCGACGTGATCGTGCGCCGCGCCAAGGATGGCTGGAGCGTGCAGCTGAACCCGGAAGTGATGCCGCGCCTGCGCGTGAACAGCCTGTACGCTTCGCTGATGAAGCAGGGAAAGTCGGAAACACAGCTGAGCGCACAGTTGCAGGAAGCCAAGTGGCTCATCAAGAACATGCGCCAGCGCTTCGACACGATCCTGCGCGTGGCCCAGGCCATCGTGGATCGCCAGCGCAACTTTTTCTCGCATGGCGCTGTCGCTATGCGGCCCCTTGTTTTACGTGAGATAGCTGATACACTAGGTCTACACGAGAGCACAATTTCTCGAGTCACAACTCAGAAATACATGCTGACCCCGCACGGCATGTTCGAGTTGAAGTATTTCTTCGGGAGTCACGTTGCCACCGAAGCGGGAGGCGAAGCATCGTCGACGGCAATACGGGCCCTCATCGTACAACTGACAGGAGCAGAAGACCCCAAGAATCCCTTATCCGACAGCAAGATCGCGGAGATGCTAGGGGAACAGGGAATGGTTATCGCGCGGCGCACGGTCGCGAAGTACCGTGAGGCGCTGAAGATCCCGCCCGTCAGTCTCCGCAAATCCTTGTAGCAAACTCTTGCAACAACGTTGCCATTGCGCCGGGTGTGCGCGCGGCGACGCATCTTCAAAGGAGTGTGTATGAATCTCACAATCAGCGGACATCATCTCGATGTAACTCCAGCCATCCGAGAATACGTACAGAACAAGCTCGAACGCATCACCCGTCACTTCGATCAAGTGATCGACTCCCACGTCATCCTCTGCATCGACAATCTCACCGAGAAAGAAAAACGCCAGAAAGCTGAGATCAACCTGCGTGTCGCGGGCAAGATCGTCCATGTCGCCAGTGCCGCGCACGATTTATATGCCGCGATCGACATGCTGATGGACCGTCTCGACCGCCAGGTCGTCAAGTACAAGCAAATGCTCAAGGACCATGACAACGCGTGCATCAAGCGCATGTCAGAAGGAGGAGAGGAAGCTGCCGCCGCCGCGTGACATCACGCCTGCCGCAGCACCAGGGAACGAAGGGCGCGTTGGCGCCCTTCTCGTTTTTGTGGCTTACCTGCGGGCGATATACAATGCGGACATGACCGAACACGTACGCACGCGGACCGCCAACCGCACCGGCATCATCACCCTGGACCGCCCGAAGGCCCTGAACTCGCTGTCGCTGGACATGGTGCGCGCACTGACCGCGGCGCTGCTCGCCTGGCGCGAGGATGCCGCCATCGACGCCGTCGTCATCGCCAGCACGAGCGAAAAAGCCTTGTGCGCGGGCGGCGACATCCGCTTTTTTCACGAGGCCGGCAAGGCCACGCCGCAGACGGGCAGCCCGCTGCTGGAAGATTTCTTCACCGAGGAATACGCCCTCAACCACCTGATCCATTTTTATCCGAAGCCCTACATCGCCCTGATGGACGGCGTCGTGATGGGCGGCGGCATGGGCATCGCGCAGGGCGGGCCCGGTTGCGGCCTGCGCATCGTGACGGAGCGCTCGAAGATCGCCATGCCCGAGGTGAACATCGGCCTGTTCCCGGACGTGGGCGGCAGCCACTTCCTGTCGCATGCGCCGGGCCGCCTCGGCCACTATCTCGGCGTGACGGGCGTGACCGTCGGCGCCGCGGATGCCGTCTACGTCGGCCTGGCCGACGTGTTCGTGCCGGCCGCGCAGATGGACGCGCTGCGCGCGCTGATCGAGGCGACGCCGGGCGCGCAACTGCCCGCCGCGATCCGTGCGTTCGCGACGCCGTTCGCGCACGCGATGCCCGCCGGCGAACTAAAGGCGCAGCGCGACGCGATCGACCGCCACTTCGGCGCGGACTCGGTCGCCGCCGTGATGGCGTCGCTGGAGTCTGATGCCAGCCCCTTCGCGCAAAAGACGCTGGCCACGATGCGCCAGCGCTCGCCGCTGATGATGTCCGTGACGCGCGAGATGCTCGTGCGCGGTGAACCCCTCGGCGTGGCCGACTGCCTGCGCATGGAACGCTCGCTCGTGCGCCGCACGTTCGAACATGGCGAGGTGCTGGAAGGCGTGCGCGCGCTCGTCATCGACAAGGACAACGCGCCGCGGTGGAATCCGCCGCTGCTGGCCGACGTCACGGCGGAGATGGTGGAATGGTTCTTCGCGCCCGTGTGGCCGGCGCACGCGCATCCGCTGCGCGATCTGCGTGATTCGTGATCGGACTGCGCTTCAGGGCTGCTCGCGATGCCGCACGACGACCCGTTCCGTGTCGCTGAAATACGCCCCGAGCCGCTCCGCCATGTACACGGACCGGTGCTGCCCGCCCGTGCAGCCGACGGCCACGGTCAGGTAGCTGCGGTTGTCCTTCTTGAACGACGGCAGCCACTTGGCGATGAACGCGCGGATGTCGGACAGCAGCTCGGCCGCCTGCGGCTGGGCGTCGAGGAAGGCGATCACGGGCGCGTCCTTGCCGGTCAAAGGGCGCAGCGTGAGGTCGTAGTACGGATTCGGCACGGCGCGCACGTCGAACACGAAGTCGGCGTCGAGGGGCACGCCGCGCTTGAACGCGAACGATTCGAAATACAAGGTCAGCGGCGCGTACGCGACCTCGGCCAGTTCCTTGACCCAGGCGCGCAGCTTGTTGGCCGACAGTTCGGACGTGTCGATCACGTGGCCCATCTTTTCGATCGTGCCGAGGCGGTCGCGTTCTTCCGAAATGCATTCGATCAGGGTGCGGCGCGACGCCGGATTCTCGCCCGGCCGCAATTCGTGCGACAGCGGATGGCTGCGCCGCGTCTCGGAAAAGCGCGCGACGAGCGAGTGCGTGCTGGCGGTCAGGAAGATCACCTTGACCTGGTGGCCGGCGTCGCGCAGCGTCGCGACGGTCGTCGGCAGCTCCGCCAGCGACTCGGCGCTGCGTGCGTCGACGGCGACGGCGATGCGGCGGGTGGAGTCGCCGTCGATGCTGCCGACGAGGGCCGGCAGCAGGGCGGGAGGCAGGTTGTCGACGCAGTAGTACCCTGCGTCTTCGAGGACGTTCAGGGCGACGGACTTACCGGAGCCCGAGATACCGGTGATGAGTAGGATGCGCATGCGGCGATGATAGCATCGGCCGATGTTTACCGCAGTGCACCGGGCTTATGGTTGAGGTATTTGCAACAGCCTCGGTACGGCCTCAGTCGCTGCTCATTGCTTGTCGCTGCCGCTCCATGAACTCCTGCAGCGTGTCGATCCCGCGCAGCTGCAGGATGGTATTGCGCACGGCGGCCTCCAGCAGCACCGCGATGTTGCGGCCGGCCGCGACGGGAATCACCACTTTGCGGATCGGCAGGCCCAGCACGTCCTCGGTGGGGAAGTGGAACGGCAGGCGTTCCACTTCTTCGTCCAGCGCGCCGCGTTTGACGAGGTGGACGATCAGTTTCAGGCGCATCTTGCGGCGCACGGCCGTCTCGCCGAAGATCGCCTTGATGTCCAACAGGCCCAGGCCGCGCACTTCCAGCAGGTTCTGCAGCAGCGGCGGGCAGCGGCCCTCGATCATGTTCGGCGCGATGCGCGAAAATTCCACCGCGTCGTCGGCGACGAGGCCGTGCGAGCGCGAGATCAGTTCCAGGCCCAGCTCGCTCTTGCCGAGGCCGGAGTCGCCCGTGATCAGCACGCCGACGCCCAGCACGTCCATGAACACGCCATGCATGATGACGCGCTGCGCCAGCTTCTTCGACAGGTACACGCGCAGGTAGTCGATGACCTGCGCGGCCGGCAGCGGCGTGGAAAACAGCGGGATGTTCTGCTCGTCGCAGATGGCGAGAATGTCCGGCGGCGTGTCGAGCCCCTGGGCGATGAACAGCGCCGGCGGACCGCCGGAGATCAGTTCGCCGATCAGGTGGCTGCGCGAGCCGGATTTCAGGCGTTGGTAGTAATTCAGTTCCTGGTGACCGAACACCTGCATGCGGCCCGGGTGGATCAGGTTCAGGTGGCCCACCTGGTCCGCGGCCGAGACGGCGTCGCCGGAAATCTGGCGCTCGCCGCCCGGGAATCCTGCGAACCAGCCCAGTTGCAGGCTGTCGCGGTTGTCGTCGTACAGCCGTTGGATGGTCAGCGGAGTCTGCAGCATGGTCGCTTTCGCAAGGTCAGCCGAGGGCTTGCAGGCTCGGTTGCCAGTTGATGATGCGTTCGTAGACGGATCTCGGATCCGTGTCCGTCGTCAGGGCCGTGCGGATCGCCTCGTCGGAGAACAGTTCCGCGATCTCCGACAGGATCTCGAGGTGCTGTTGCGTGACGTGATCCGGGATCAGGAGGAAGAACAGCAGCTTGACCGGTTGGCCGTCCGGCGATTCGAAGGGAATCGGTTCAAGCAGGCGCACGAACGCGGCCAGCGGCGATTTGAGGCTTTTGCTGCCCTTGATGCGGCCGTGCGGTACGGCAACGCCGTGACCGAGCCCCGTGGAGCCAAGACGCTCGCGCGCGAACAGATTGTCCGACACGGTGGAGCGGGCGATGCCGCAGTTGTTCTCGAAGATCAGGCCGGCTTGCTCGAAGGCGCGCTTCTTGCTCGACACTTCCAGATCGAGCTGCACGTTCTCGAGCGAGAGGATTTTGCTTAGATTAGTCATAACACGCTTCTATTGCGGTGCACCCGGGGGTGCTTGCGAGCGGGAATTATAGGCCGGTTTTATGGCCGTGTAATTCGATTTCGCACACCGTCCGGCGCCTGTCTGATCTCCGCCGCAAACCATTGCGTAAAGACCGGGCGCTCGACGACTGGGTATGCGCAATTTCCGCCACGAAAACCCGGGGATTGACGCACGAAACGTCTGCCCGGGGCCTCTTTTGCCGATTTTTCTAGCGCTATTTGCGTAAAGTTATCGCTTTGCACATCCGGGGGCATCGCTGCGGATGTCGCCGGAAACGAACACTGTAGATGGGGGCGAATGACAAAAAATCACCCATCCGCACTGTTTTATTGACGTGCAGTACGCAAATTTGGCGGTTTACCGGTACTGAAATTGGCGCGCCACGGATTGATGTCCAGGCCGCCGCGCCGGGTGTAGCGGGCGTACACGGCCAGCTTGTTCGGCTTGCACTGGCGCAAGATGTCCGTGAAGATGCGCTCGACACATTGCTCGTGGAATTCGTTGTGTTCGCGGAAACCGATCAGGTAGCGCAACAGGCTTTCCTGGTCGATTTGCGGACCGGCATAGCGGATCTGCACGCTGCCCCAGTCCGGCTGGCCCGTGACGAGGCAGTTCGACTTGAGCAGGTGCGACACGAGGGTTTCCTCGACCGGCGCTTCGTCGTGATTGGCCTTGAGCAATTCCGGAGACGGACTGTAGTTGTCGATCTCGATGTCGAGGCGGTCGATCAGGAGACCGTCCTGCTCGCCCATCTGGAGCTTGTCGAAATCCTCCGGCAAGGTCAGCGCCGCGTGCACGGGCGCGCCCACCGCGTTGGATAGATCGTCGCGCAGCAGGGCCAGCAAGGCGTCCGTGTTGGCCAGCCGGGTCTGGTTGAACGAATTCAGGTAGAGCTTGAAGGACTTCGATTCGATGATGTTCGGCGAATCGGCGGGCACCATGAACGTCGCGATGGCGACCTGCGGCTTGCCGCGCATGTTCAGCCAGGACAATTCGTAGGCATTCCAGATGTCGACCCCGAAGAACGGCAGCGTGCCGGTCAGGCCGAGTTCGTCGCGCTTTTGCTGGCGCGGGATGGGAAACAGCAGCTCCGGCGCGTATTCGGTCTGGTAGGCCGAGTTTTTGCCGAGAGGCGATTGTTCAGGGGTATTGGTCATGGTTTCAGTCTCGATGCCGGCCAATCGCTTGTGACGTGCGTGGCAATGCCGGTCCGGCGGCGGCAAAGCGGCGTATCGTACACCGTTCCCGCGATCGTTGCGCGCACCGTTAATGGATGCGTTATCGGCGGATCATTGGTGGGCGCGGGGCGCCCCACCCTACGGCACATTTTCGTAGGGTGGGCTCCCCGAGCCCACCAAGCGCATCACAAGAAAAGCTTGTAGACCGGATTCGCGCTCTCGTCCCAATGGCGATACCCGAGCGTGGCCAGGAACTGGCGGAACTCGTCCATCTCGCCGGTCGGCACCTGCAGCCCGACGAGGATGCGGCCCACGTCGCCGCCCTGGTTCCGGTAGTGGAACAGCGAGATGTTCCAGTTCGGCGCCATGCTGTCCAGGAAGCGCAGCAGCGCGCCCGGGCGTTCCGGGAATTCGAAGCGGTACAGCAGTTCGTCGTGCGCCAGCCCGCTCTTGCCGCCGACCAGGTGGCGCACGTGCTGCTTCGCCAGTTCGTCGTGCGTGAGGTCGAGGGTGCGGAAGCCGTGTTCCTCGAACGTGCGCGCGACCGTGCTCGACTCGCTGCGGCTGCCTATCTGCACGCCGACGAATACGTGCGCCTCGCGCTCGTCGCTGATGCGGTAGTTGAACTCGGTGACGTTGCGCGGCCCGATCAGGGCGCAGAAGCGCTTGAAGCTGCCGCGCTGTTCCGGGATCGTCACGGCGAACACCGCTTCGCGCGCCTCGCCCAGTTCGGCGCGTTCCGCGACGAAGCGCAGGCGGTCGAAATTCATGTTGGCGCCGCAGGCGACGGCGACGAGCGTCTCGCCGCGCACTGGACTCTTGGACATCAGCGAACGTTCGACGTACGCCTTGGCGCCCGCGATGGCCAGCGCGCCGGACGGCTCGACGATGCTGCGCGTGTCCGTGAACACGTCCTTGATGGCAGCGCAGAGCGCGTCGTTGTCGACGATGATGATCTCGTCGACCAGTTGCTGGCACAGGCGGAAGGTTTCCGCGCCGACGAGGCGCACGGCGGTGCCGTCCGCGAACAGGCCGACGTCCGGCAGGGTCACGCGTTCGCCGGCCTTGAGGCTGCGCGCCATCGCGTCCGAATCGCTCGTCTGCACGCCGATGATCTTGATGTCGGGGCGGATCTGCTTCACGTACGCGGCGACGCCGCTGATCAGGCCACCGCCGCCGATCGCGAGGAAGATCGCGTGGATCGGGCCGGAATGCTGGCGCAGGATCTCGACGCCGATGGTGCCCTGGCCGGCGATGACGTCCGGATCGTCGAACGGGTGCACGAACGCCAGCTTCTGTTCCTTCTCCAGCATCTGCGCATGGTTGAACGCGTCCGTGTACGACTCGCCGTGCAGGACGACCTCCACGTTGCTGCCGCCGAAGGCACGCACCGCATCGACTTTCACGCTGGGCGTGGTTGTCGGCATGACGATCACCGCGCGGCAGTTCAGGCGCGCCGCCGACATGGCGACGCCCTGCGCATGGTTACCGGCCGACGCGCAAATGACGCCCCGATTCAGCTGCGATTCCGACAGGTTCGCCATCTTGTTGTAGGCGCCGCGCAGCTTGAAGCTGAACACGCTCTGCATGTCTTCGCGCTTCAGGTAAATCTGGTTGTCGGTGCGCTTCGACAGGCTGGGGGCGTATTCCAGCGGGGTTTCGACGGCCACGTCGTAGACGCGTGCGGTGAGGATTTTCTTGAGGTAGTCGGTAGTCATGATCGATGCGGGCTGTTCGGGTTCCGGGGCGACGCTGACTGTCCTGCTTGGTGGGTAACCGAGGCGAGCAGTGCGGCAGAAAGGCTTGGTAGAGCCTGGCGTGCCGTGTCGTTACGAGGTGTTTCTCCTCATTATAATGTAATGAACCCATCCGTCCGCCGTCCATCCTTTCTTGCCGATGATCGAATCCGCCGTCCTGTGGCTGTTGAAATTCCTTGCCGTGCCCACCGTCGGGCTCACGTCGGTCTTCCTCATCGCCTTCGTCTCCGCCACCCTGCTGCCGCTCGGCTCGGAACCGGCCGTGTTCGCCGTCGTGAAAGCGAATCCCGCCATGTTCTGGCCCGTGATCCTCGTCGCCACGCTGGGCAACACCCTGGGCGGCGCCGTCGACTACTGGATCGGCTACCGCGCCAAGGTCGCCTTCGCGAAGGAGCGTTCGTCGCGCTGGTTCCACTGGCTGAAGCGCTACGGCGCGAAAACGATGCTGCTGTCGTGGGTGCCCGGCATCGGCGACCCGCTGTGCACCCTGGCCGGCTGGCTGCACCTGCCGTTCTGGCCCAGCGTGATCTATATGGCCGTCGGCAAGTTCGGGCGTTATGTCTTCATGACGGTCACGCTGCTCTACGTGCCGGACGGGTGGTGGAAGTGGCTGGGGGACATGAGTTCGAGAGTGTTCGGCTGACGCCCGCATTCGTCAGCCGGGCCGGCCGATCGCGCCGACACGCTTTATCTTCGTGCCCCCCATATCTCTTCCCGCATTTCCGCTCGTCGGTTGAATTGCGTGCATGCGCCTAATGCCGTGTCGTAATTTTGAAACCGTCGGCACGACAATATCGAATCAGCAGGAAATCCCGCGTCCTGTCATTCCCACCAATTCTCGCATACTTGTAAATTCATCTTGGCCGAATCCAAGCTTTTGAAATAATTCGTGATTTTTCGGCGTCATCCTGTGAAATAAAGAACAAATATGTCGTTCCGCAGCAGCGGATGACGGCTTTTATCCAAGCGATCGGCCGTGTCCCCATCCTTGCGGCCATTTATCAAGAACTTTACAATGGGAAATATGTATTGGCGGAAGATTCACAAAACGCTGAAGAACGCAGTATTCAGGTGATGCGTGAAACGGCGATCTCATTATCGAAAAACACAGGCATGAAATACCCAAAACTCAAGAAAGCAGTGGCGGCTGTCATGTCGTTGTGCATGGCAGGGTGCGCTACCGGTCCGGGCCAGAACAATGGCATACAACAAACGTTGAACGACACGTTCAACAACGCCGATCCATGCGCGAATAACGGGCGCAATACGGGCATGCTCCTTGGCGCCACCACCGGCGCGTTGCTCGGCTTAAAGGCCGGGCACAAGGACAAGGGCACCATTCTCGCGGCCGCGCTGCTCGGTACGGCCGTAGGCGGACTCGTCGGTGCAGACATCGACAAGCGACGTTGCGCGCTGGCAAAAGTCGCACGCGACTATCAGTTGCATATGGCATTCGCAGCCGTGCGCAGCGACGGCGTGACCGTGTCCGATGCCGAATTGAGCCGGTCGCCGAACGGGGAACAGATCAAGCAAAATGCCATCGGCAACATCGTTTCCCTGCAAGACACGGATGCGAGCGGCGGGCAGTTCGAAAGCAATTCGGACGTGTTGACGCCGCGTGCCGAGCGCTATTTCTCGGCCATCGCGGACATTTATAACGAGGAAAAATTCGCGCGCAGTATTCGCGACCCGAATGCGCGCGAACAAAGCCTGCACGCGGCCGCCGAGCGTAAATTGCTGTTGGTCGGCCATACCGACGATACCGGGTCGTCGCGCTTGAATGCCGATTTGTCCGAACGGCGCGCGCGCGCGGTCGCGGAATATCTCGAGCGGCGCGGTATTTCGCGCGACCAGATTTATTACCAGGGCGCCGGAGAAGTCTATCCGGTCGCGGACAATAATACCGAGGCCGGCCGCGCACAAAATCGCCGTGTCGAAATCGTCGAGCTGAGCAACGCCGGTAACTTCGACAAATACCTGGCGGCGCGCCGGCCCAATTATCAGTTCTATCGTTCCGGACCCCGCGCGGAGGCGGGCGGGGCGCTCGTCGACGCGACCGGGGCACCGCAGCCGGTCACGCCCGCCGCAGCGGTTGCGCCCAAGCCGGCACCGCGCAAGGGCAACGCCGGCAAATCGCCGTCGAAACATGGCAAACGCATCGACGTGGCCCGCGTGGCCGCCCGGTCACCGGCGCAACCTGACACGCCGGCCGCAGGCGTGCCGCGCATGGCCGCGGCGACGGCCAAGCCTGCCGCGAGCGCACCGGCACCCAGGATCGTCGGCAACGCGCTGGATTTCGGCGGGGTGCCACTGACCGACAGGAACAGCATCGTCGCCAGCGTCGGCAAGCTTGAACAAAAACATTCCCTGTTCTCGCTGATCAGTACCGCCTATGCCGACGACATCCCGCTGTCGGACTGTTCGCAGGACCATCCGCGCGTGTCCGGCGCCGTGCGCGCGCTCAAGGACGGCGCGACCTATAAAGTCGCCGAGCACGTTCCGGGGCTGTACGGAAAATCCTGGACCGAGCGGGTCAATGGTCACCAGATCGTGATCAACAAGGTCGCCGTGCTGGCCAGCGAAGCATCGCTGGCGCAGATTCCGGAGCTGAAGGTGTACGCGCACTACGACCCGGCCACCAACCGCAACCCGAAACCCGACGTCGTGCTGCGCCCCGAGGTCAACACTTACCTCGGCGACCGGGGCATCTTGTACCGGATGTTCACCAACGGTGCGGCCGGGCTGCAATGCGTCGACATCGTCTACAACCGTAACGGCGGTACGGCCGCCAAGGACGGCAACATCATCTATGCGCACGACAACCGGTTGTACGTCGCCGCTTTCAAACCCGTCATCGCAAACTGAGACCCCGACATGCTTTCCGACTTCCTGCATACCTATCCCATCCTCGTGGGGATGATCCTCTACACGGCCGCCGCGGCGATCGTCCTGTCCCTCATGTGGGAAAAACTGAAATGGTGGTGGCTGAATACGTGGTACAGCTTTCCGGTGATCGGCAAGATGGCGCGGCTGTCGAAAGATCTGAACCAGACCGCGGACCGCAGCGGATGGTTCAAGTCCGAGCGCAACCTTTGCCAGGACTACAAAGCATTCGTCCAGGTCCAGTCCGAGTACGATTTCAACCAACGGATGATGTACTTGCAAAAGGCCGGCGATAACGGCCGCGCGCTGACCCCTCTGGCGATCTGGGTGCTCATCGTCAGTTTCGTCTTCATCGAGGCGCAGGGTTTCAGCTACGTGCTGGCGGGCTACACGGTGCCGGGCGCGAGCGAAACCACGCAAAAATACGCGGCCGTCGGCATCGCGTTCATCGTGTCGGCGCTGTGCGTGCTGCTGACCCACCACGCGGGGCATGAGCTGTATCGCACGCTCAAGGTTCGGCGCGCACGCAGGGAATGGGTCGAGGATGGGCGCCAGCACAAGTTGCGCTCGCGCTCGATGCCGTTGACGGCGGCGCAGCACTTGGACGACGACCAGCCCGAGTACACGCAAGTTTGCAATCGCGTCGACATGGATTCGGGCATCATCGTCAGCTGGGCAACCCTGGTATTCGTCCTGGCGATTGCGGCCGGCGCGACGTACGTTCGCGTCCAGAGCGCCAACAAGTTGATGGAAGACGCCGTCCGTACGCAGAAAACCGAACTGGTCGAGCAGCGTGCCGGCGGCGCGGGCCTGGATTTGCGCCAGCAAAACGTGATTCCGGATGCCGACGCCAAGTCCAGCCTGGACGCGGACGGCAAAGCGGTCGAGGAAGCGGCGCAATACGACCTGCACGGCTACTGGGTGACATTCGCGATCCTGGCCGTGTTGTTCGTGTTCCTGCAGGGGCTGGGCGTGCTGTTCGGCTATCGCTGGGGCTTCGCCGGGCAAAACAGCAAGGCCGCCTTCAAGGCGCTGGGCAAGGGCAAATACCTGACCTACGGCGACGTGCGCGGCGCGACCCAGAAATTCATCGACAAGGCGCAGAACCAGCTGGAAAATCTCCAGCAACGCATGATCCAGCACCATGCCAAGCAAGGCACGGGCGTGGCAGTTCACCCGACCAGGACATTCCTCGACTTCCTCGATGCGACGGACCAGCAAGAATTCGATTATCAGAACAAGAAGCGCGCCGCACATCAGCAGGAACAACAGCGTGCCCAGGAAGACCACGAGCGCGCTCAGGCGCTGACCGCGGCGAGCAGCAGGGCGGGACGAAGCACTGCCCCGGCGCCCCAGGAAGTGCCGGATACGAATCCTGAGCCAGCGCCGCCGCCGGCTACCGTGGCCCGGGCCGGCGCGATCCAGGCAGCCCTGGCGCAGCTCGACCTGCTCGGCGAGGATGCCGCGGCCAAGCGCGCATTCCTGGATACGTTGCCGGACGAGGTCTTCGGCGAGGTCAAGCTTGTACTGCAAGAGCGGAAACAGGCGAAGGACATCGCCCGGAAACAACGCAACGCCGAGATCGAGGATTTGTTGTGAAAAGACATGTTTTGACCATCCTGTGCACCGCGCTGCTGTGCGGCCATGCCGCCGCCGGCACCGAGGACGTGGTGCCGAGCTGCTACGACCCGCGCCTTGGCGTCGCATCGGCGCCGGCGAGCGCGGAACTGTTCGTGCTGGTCGACCAGACCACCGTGTTCGATCCGGTCTTGCAGCAGCAGGTCGCCGACAACGTCCGCCCGTTCATGACGGCCGGTAACGCGTTTTCCATCCTGACCTTTTCGGCGTTTTCGCAAGGCCGCTATGCGCAGGTCCTCAGCGCCGGAACGATCGAGCCGGGCATCCCGGCCGCCCTCCGGGACGACATCTCGAAGCCGCTGCTCGGGAAATTCGACGCCTGCGAGAAACGCCAGCCGCAAATCGCGATGGGGGCGATCGGCGCGGCCCTGCGCGCGGCGTTCGGCGGCAGCAGCGCCGACCTCGCTAAGTCGGACGTGATGGCGTCGTTCAAGTCGATTTCCGCGCGCGTCAGGAAATCGCCCGCCAGGGAAAAGGTGGTGTTGATCGCATCGGATATGCTCGAGAACTCGTCGATTACCAGCTTTTACGCAAGCAAGGGTACGGCGGTGCGCCAGATCGATGCGGGCAGGGAACTGAAGCTCGCCGGCGACAACGACATGTTCGGCGATTTCGGCGGCGCCAAGGTGTATGTCGTGGGAACCGGACTGCTGGCCGAGGACGCGAAGAAGAGTAATAAGTACCGGGACCCGAAAACCATGCGGGCGCTTGCGGAATTCTGGAATGGCTACTTCCGCAAGTCGCAGGCGACCCTGGTGGAACTGGGCCAGCCCGCCCTCCTGAACGGCATCCGGAACGTGCGCTGACACGCTGCCAGGAGCGCCCCGGCCCCGACCGGCTTGCGCATCGTTTCCCGCCGCGCCGCCCGTGTCGCCCGCACGGGCTTCCTTTGCCTCGGTCCGCTCGTCCGAGCGTCGTTGTCCCGGATGCGGCGGCCCCCCTGCGGGCGTGGATATGACGTTACCCGATCCAATGTGTCGTTTTTTTGATGGGTAAATTTTCGATCCGCCAAAACAAATTTGCAAAAATCTGGAAGTTCCATCGATTTATGCTCTCAAAGCGTTGCAAAAAATATTCCTTCCCCAGCGTGGTGCATCGCAATAAGCTAGAATAGAGAGTCCTACGCGTCAGTACGACAGTCGATCTCCTCATGAACGCTCCTGCCAATATCCACGCCCTGCTCGAAGAAAACGCGCCCATCCGCCTGCGCGAAATCCCCTATAACTACACGTCGTTCTCCGATCGCGAGATCGTGATCCGTCTGCTGGGCGAGTCATCGTGGCAATTGCTGGACGAATTGCGCGGCGCCCGCCAGACCGGGCGCTCGGCGCGCATGCTGTACGAGGTCCTGGGCGACATCTGGGTCGTGCGCCGCAATCCCTACCTGCAGGACGACCTGCTGGACAATCCGAAGCGCCGCGCCAAGCTGATCGAAGCGTTGCACCACCGCCTGGCGGAAGTCGACAAGCGCCGCCTGACGGTCGACGCGGGCGAGTCCGATCCGGCCACGGCTGCACGCCGCAGCAGCGCGGTCGAACAGCTGCTCGTCGCCGCGCGCCGCGCCGTCGACGATTTCGGCCGCGAGTTCGCGGACACCTACGACCTGCGCAAGCGCGCCAAGGCCGTGCTGGGCCGCTACACCGATAAACGCAACATCCGCTTCGACGGCATGCACCGCACGTCGCATGTGACGGACGCGACCGACTGGCGCGTCGAATACCCGTTCCTCGTGCTGCTGCCGGATTCGGAAGACGAGATGGCCGGTCTGGTCAAAGGCTGCATCGAGCTCGGGCTGACCATCATCCCGCGCGGCGGCGGCACCGGCTACACGGGCGGCGCGATTCCGCTCACGCCCATGTCGGCCGTGATCAACACGGAAAAGCTGATCGGCATGGGCGCCGTCGAGATGACGCGCCTGCCGGGCGTGGACCGCGACTACGCGACCATCCATACCTGCGCCGGCGTCGTCACGCAGCAGGTCTCGCAGGCGGCCGAGCGGGCCGGTTTCGTGTTCGCCGTCGACCCGACCTCCGCGCACGCCTCCTGCATCGGCGGGAACATCGCGATGAACGCGGGCGGCAAGAAGGCCGTCCTGTGGGGCACGGCGCTCGACAACCTGGCCTCGTGGCGCATGGTCGATCCGAACGGCGACTGGCTTGACGTCACGCGCGTCGACCACAACCTGGGCAAGATCCACGACGCCCCGGTCGCCACGTTCAAGCTCGAATGGACGCATCCGTCGGAAAAGGGCGCACCGAAGGGCGAGCCGTTCCGCACGGAGACGCTGGCCATCGAAGGCCGCCGCTTCCGCAAGGAGGGCCTCGGCAAGGACGTCACCGACAAATTCCTCGCGGGCCTGCCGGGCATCCAGAAAGAGGGCACCGACGGTTTGATCACGTCGGCGCGCTGGATCCTGCACAAGATGCCGAAGTTCACGCGCACCGTCGCGCTGGAATTCTTCGGCCAGGCGCGCGACGCGATCCCGTCGATCGTCGAGATCAAGGATTACCTGGACAGCCTGCCGAAGAGCGGCAAGCCGGAATTCGCCAGCCTGCGCCTCGCGGGCCTGGAGCACTTGGACGAGCGCTACCTGCGCGCCGTCGGCTACGCGACGAAGTCCAAGCGCGGCACCTTGCCGAAGATGGCGCTGTTCGGCGACATCGTCGGCGACGACGAGAACGCCGTCGCGCTGGCCACGTCGGAAGTCGTGCGCCTCGCGAACACGCGCGTGGGCGAGGGCTTCGTCGCCGTCAGCCCGGAAGCGCGCAAGAAATTCTGGCTCGACCGCGCACGCACCGCGGCCATCGCGCGCCACACGAACGCTTTTAAAATCAACGAAGACGTCGTCATCCCGCTGAACCGGATGGGCGAGTACACGGACGGCATCGAGCGCATCAACATCGAGCTGTCGATCAAGAACAAGCTGCAGCTGGTCGAAGAACTGCACGCGTATTTCGCGTCCGGCGGCCTGGAAGTGACGAAGGCCGACGATGCGACGGGCGAAGGCGTGTCGAAGGAAGAGATCCTCGGCGACCGTCCGCAGCAGGCCGACGAGCTGCTGGGCCGCGTGGCCGCGCGCTGGACCTGGATCATGGCGAGTCTCGACCTGCCGCTGGGCGAGGTGCTGGACAAGCTGGCCGACGTCGGCCTCGACGGCCTTGCCGGCACGTTCCAGGCGCGCCTGGCGCAGCAGCCGGATGCCAAGCTGTTCGACGTCGTGCAGGACCGCACCGTGCGCGTCTCGTGGAAGAGCGAGATCCGCGCGCTGCTGCGTCAGATCTTCAACGGCGCCGCCTATGCGCCGATCCTCGACGAGGCCACGGCGATCCACAAGCGCGTGCTGCGTTCGCGCGTGTTCGTCGCGCTGCACATGCACGCGGGCGACGGCAACGTGCACACGAACCTGCCCGTGAACTCGGACGACTACGCGATGCTGCAAGACGCGCACAAGGCCGTCGAGCGCATCATGAAGCTCGCGCGCTCGCTGGACGGCGTCATCTCGGGCGAGCACGGCATCGGCATCACGAAGCTGGAATTCCTCACCGACGACGAGATCCGCGACTTCCGCGACTATAAACAGCGCGTGGACCCGGAAGGCCGCTTCAACAAGGGCAAGCTGCTCAACAGCGAGAACGCGTACGCCGACCTGCGCAACGCGTACACGCCGTCGTTCGGCCTGATGGGCCACGAATCGCTGATCATGCAGCAGAGCGACATCGGCGAGATCGCCAACAGCGTCAAGGACTGCCTGCGCTGCGGGAAGTGCAAGCCGGTGTGCTCCACCCACGTGCCGCAGGCGAACCTGCTGTACTCGCCGCGCGACAAGATCCTCGCGACGTCCGCGCTGATCGAAGCGTTCCTGTACGAAGAGCAGACGCGCCGCGGCGTGTCGATCCGCCACTGGGAAGAATTCGAGGACGTGTCCGACCACTGCACCGTGTGCCACAAGTGCGTGACGCCGTGCCCGGTGAACATCGACTTCGGCGACGTCTCGATGAACATGCGTAACCTGCTGCGCAAGATGGACAAGCGCAGCTTCAAGCCGGCCCAGCGCGCGGGCATGTTCTTCCTGAACGCGACCGACCCGACGACGATCAACGCGATGCGCAAGGGGATGATCGACTGGGGCTACAAGGCCCAGCGCCTGGGCGCGAGCGTGTTGAAGGCCGTTGCCAAGGAACAGACGAAGGCGCCGCCCCCGACCACCGGCAAGGCGCCGATCCGCGAGCAGGTGATCCACTTCGTCAACAAGAAGATGCCGGGCAACCTGCCGAAGAAGACGGCGCGCGCGTTGCTGGACATCGAGGACGACAAGGTCATCCCGATCATCCGCAATCCGAAGGTGACGAGCGCCGATACGGAAGCCGTGTTCTACTTCCCGGGTTGCGGCTCCGAGCGCCTGTTCTCGCAGGTGGGCCTGGCCACGCAGGCGATGCTGTGGGAAGTGGGCGTGCAGACCGTGCTGCCGCCGGGCTATCTGTGCTGCGGCTATCCGCAGCGCGGCGCCGGCCAGTACGACAAGGCCGAGAAGATGATGACGGATAACCGCGTGCTGTTCCACCGCATGGCCAACACGCTGAACTACCTCGACATCAAGACGGTCCTCGTCTCGTGCGGCACGTGCTACGACCAGCTGGCGACGTACGAGTTCGAAAAGATCTTCCCGGGCTGCCGCATCATGGACATCCACGAGTACCTGCTGGAGAAGGGCGTCAAGCTGGAAGGCGTCACCGGTACGCGCTACATGTACCACGACCCGTGCCACACGCCGATGAAGCTGGGCGATTCGATGAAGACCGTGAACGCGCTCGTGCAGACCGTCGACAACGTCAAGATCGAGAAGAACGACCGCTGCTGCGGCGAGTCGGGCACGTTCGCCGTCAGCCGTCCGGACATCTCGACCCAGGTCCGCTTCCGCAAGGAGCAGGAGATGGTGAAGGGCGCCGACAAGCTGCGCGCCGACGGCTTCAAGGGCGACGTCAAGATCCTGACGAGCTGCCCGTCCTGCCTGCAGGGCCTGTCGCGCTACAACGAGGACTCGGGCACGACGGCCGACTACATCGTCGTCGAGATGGCGCGCCACCTGCTGGGCGAGGACTGGATGCCGAACTACGTCGCCAACGCCAACAACGGCGGCATCGAGCGAGTGCTCGTATGACGGCGCGCGTGGCCGGCTGCGAGCTGTGCGAGCTGTCGGCGCCGACCGTGGTCGACAACGACAAGTTCGCCGTCATCCTCGTCGACGACGCCAACTACCCCGGCTTCGCGCGCGTGATCTGGAAGGATCATGTGCGCGAGGTGAGCGACCTGGCCGACGAAGACCGGCTGCTGCTGAACGATGCCGTGTACAAGCTCGAACTGGCGGTACGCGAAGTGATGCGGCCGCTGAAGGTCAACGTGGCGAGCCTGGGCAACGTCGTGCCGCATTTGCACTGGCACGTGATCCCGCGCTATGCCGACGACGCGCATTTCCCCGCGCCCGTGTGGGCGCAGGCCCAGCGCGCGACGCCGGATGCCGTGCTGCAGGCGCGGCGGGCGCTGGTGCCGCAGTTGGCGGAGGCGATCGCGCGCCGCTTCGCGAGCCGTTAAAATAGGCTTTCGCCCGCACGCACACGACACCATGCCCATCCCCACCAACCTCACCATCCGCCAGCAATCGAAGGTCCTGGAAATCGCCTTCGACGACGGCGCCGCCTTCGCCATCCCGTTCGAACTGCTGCGCGTGTATTCGCCGTCGGCCGAAGTGAAGGGGCACGGTCCGGGCCAGGAAGTGCTGCAGGTCGGCAAGCGCGACGTCGGCATCCGCGGCGCCGAGCCGGTCGGGAACTACGGCGTGAAGCCGCTGTTCACGGACGGCCACGAATCCGGCATCTACACGTGGGACTATCTGTACAAGCTGGGCAACGAGCAGGACAAGCTGTGGCAGGATTACCTGGACCGCCTGCATGCGGCGGGCTACGCAGGCGACAGCGGCCGCGAGGCGAGCGCCATGCCGGCGGCCGGGCCGAAGGGCGGCGGTTGCGGCAGCGGAGGATGCGGCGGGCACTGACACCGTCGCGGTACCGACGACGTCAACGAAAAAAGCGCCGGTTTGCACACGGCGCTTTTTTCTTTGCCGGCCGGATGGGCCGGTGCTATCGGGTCTGCGTCCCGGTCAGGATTACTGCGGTTGGATGTTTGCTGCCTGCTTGCCTTTCGGGCCCGAGGTGACGTCGAAGCTCACGCGCTGGTTTTCCGCCAGCGATTTGAAGCCGGCCGAATTGATGGCCGAGAAGTGTGCGAACAAATCGTCGCCACCATCGTCAGGTTTGATGAAACCGAAGCCTTTTGCGTCGTTGAACCATTTCACAGTGCCAGTCGCCATGTTTCTCTCTCTCAAGAAATTTTTTTAAAAAGTCATTCATTTTGCTGGCGACACATGGTTAAGCGATAAAGCATCCCTGTTCCAGACTGTGCGCTAGCGAAAATCATTATAAGCAGAGTTTTAACAATTGTGATGCACGATTGCTACCTCGTGTGGCAAAGGCGACATGTGCGTCGATTGTGATAAAAAGTGTCTTTTGGGCAACGTCGGCATGCTATCCTTGTGGTCACCCAGGAAAGGATAGCAATGGTCAAGGTCACCGATGTTCCAGCCGACAGTGCCGTGCACGCGATGCGTGCCCAGGCGGATTATTGGGACGCCTACGAAATCGCGTGCCCGGACGATCTTCCGACGGCGTTGCAGGCTTATTTGACTTTTACCGCCCGCACGCCGGCATGGATAGCCAAACTGATGGCCGTGCGCAATGCCGCCGTCCGGCTGGTGGGACTCAAGGACGTGGGGGCGCTCGAGCACGTGCCGCCCGCATCCGCCGCCGGCACGCTGGGGCCGGGCGATCGCGTCGGCATTTTCACGATCCGGTCCGTGCGCGACGAGGAAGTCGTGCTCGAGATCATCGATTCGCATCTGGACGTCGTCGTGTCCATCTACCGGCACGGCGACTCTCCCGCGCGGCTGACGACGAGCACGCTCGTCTTCTACCACAACGCGGTGGGGCGGCTATACATGCTGCCGGTCGCGCCCATGCACCGGATCGTCGTGCGTTCGATCATGGGGAACGTCGCCGCCGCCCGGTAAGGCCCCTTTAAGAGGCTATCCCAGTAGACCTGCTGAGCGCCAGGCGATGATTCCGCATACCAGATGAAGAAAGGCAAGGTAATTGCTCGCTTTCTTCGGCCAACGGATCAGCAAACCCCGAAACCGGTTCATCCA
>NZ_JADKYX010000029.1 GCF_016093545.1 Massilia rhizosphaerae
AAGCGATACTGGCACCTCATCAAACGCCCACACTTATCGACTGTTTATTGTTAAAGAACTGTGTTCGGTACTGCCTTGCTGCGCTTGCGAATCGTTTTGTTCGTCAGCAGCAGAGAAGCGAGATTATGCAGTGTTTCGTTCAACTCGTCAACTCTTCCGTTTTCTACAGTGCGCTCGATCCGTTCGATGTCGCGCCCCGCAGAAGCAGGACGCGAACTATAGCAAATCCGCCCGCGTCCATGCAAGAGCCATGGAACTTACATCCCCTCGAAATTCGGCTTGCGCTTCTCCAGGAACGCGGCCATCCCTTCCTTCTGCGCCGCCGTGCCGAAGCCGGCCTGGAAGTAGCGGCGCTCGTAGCGCACGCCTTCGGTCAGCGTCGTCTCGAACGCGCGGTTGACGGCATCCTTGATCTGCATGGCCACCGACACCGGCATCGCGGCGATCGTCTCCGCCACTTCCAGTGCCACCGTCATCACGAGGTCGGCCGGCACGACGCGCGACACGAGACCCGTGCGCTCCGCTTCCGCCGCGTCGATCATGCGCGCCGTCAGCAGCATGTCCATCGCCTTCGACTTGCCGATCGCGCGCGGCAGGCGCTGCGTGCCGCCGGCGCCCGGGGTCACGCCGACCTTGATCTCCGGCTGGCCGAACTTGGCCGTGTCGGACGCGATCAGGAAATCGCACATCATCGCCAGTTCGCAGCCGCCGCCCAGCGCATAACCCGACACGACGCCGATCACCGGCTTGCGCACATTGAGGATGTGCTCCCAGTTGCGGCCGATGTAATTGCCGGGATAGGTGTCGGCATACGTGTAGTTGGCCATCGCGGCGATGTCGGCGCCCGCGGCGAACACCTTGTCGCTGCCGGTCAGGACGATGACGTTGATGGCCGGGTCGGCGTCGAATTTGTACAGCGCGTCGCCCAGTTCGTTCATCATGTTGTCGTTGAGGGCGTTCAGCGCCTTCGGACGGTTCAGGCGGATCACGACCACCTTGTCGTGGTGTTCGATCAGCAGGTCTGCATATTCCATGGGACACCCCTTAATAAGATGAACCCGGATTGTAGCGCCTGAACGACGAAAGTGACGTATACGGCAACAAGCCTTTGCTATCGTCGATACCTGCACCGCATCACGCAGTCGTCAAGGCGCCGCCGGCCGCGGCAACAGCGCCCAGATCTGGCCGCGCTGCTTCATGCGGCCCGCGTCGTCGGCAGCCTGGGCGCCGAAGCCGAAGAAGAAGTCCGCGCGCACGGCGCCCTTGATGGCGCCGCCCGTGTCCTGCGCCATCACGAGGCGCTGCATCGGCGCGTCGCCGCCCGGCGCCGTCGTCGCCAGGAACAGCGGCGCGCCCAGCGGCAGGAAGGACGGATCGACGGCGACGGAGCGCGCGGGCGTCAGCGGCACGCCCAGCGCGCCTTTCGGCCCGACGCTCGGGTCAGGCAGGCGTTCTTCGCGGAAGAAGACGTAGCTCGGATTCACGTCGAGGAGTTCCTGGCGCCGCTCCGGATGCGCGGCGATCCACGCCTTGATGCCCTGGGCCGTCGCCTCGCCCGGCGCCAGCTCGCCCTGCTCGATCAGCCAGCGGCCGATCGCCTTGTACGGATGGCCGTTCTGGTCGGCGTAGGCGATGCGCACCGTCGCGCCGTCGTCCAGCTGCACGCGGCCGGAACCCTGCACCTCGAGGAAGAACGCTTCCACCGGATCGTCGACCCACACCAGTGCCTTGCCGGGGATGCGCGCGCGCTCGATCTCGGCGCGCGTTTCGTACGGGACAACGGTCTTGCCGACGAGGCGTCCGCGCAGCCGCATGCCTCTCAGCTTCGGGTAGACGCTCGCCAGATCCACGGTGATCAGGTCGTCCGGCACTTTATAGAGCGGCGTCTGGTACGGGCCGCCGCGCCGGCGCGAACCGTGCAGCATCGGTTCGTAATAGCCCGTGATCAGGCCCGTGTCGGCGCCGTCGGGCGCGCGCACGAGATTGGGCACGAAATACGCTTCGAAGTACTGGCGGATCGCGGTGTCGTCGCCCGGGTCGACCAGCTTGCTCGCGGCGCACGGCATCGTCCAGTCGGGCTTTGCGCCCAGCGCGCGGCACGACGCCTGGAACGCCGGCCAGGCCTGGCGCAGGTCGTCCTGCTGCCAGCCGGGCAGCGCGTCGAACGTCACGGGCGTGAACAGCGGCGCCGGCGGTGGCGGCGCCGGCTGGGTCGGCGGCACGGTCACGGGCCCGACGGGCGGCGGCATCTTGATGGGCGGCTTGGGCTGCGGCGGCTGTTGCGGCGGCGTCGTGCAAGCGGCCAGCAAGGCGACGAGGGTCAATAAAGCGGGTACACTGCGGCGTGTCGAAAACATAGGAAATGCGCGATGTGGATACTGTTGCTGGAAGCCGGCGCGGCCTTGTTCCTGCTGGTCTTTATCGTGTGGTGGACGATGTTCGCCGGGCGCAAGCCGGAGCAGAAACCGTCCTCGTCCGGAAAAAGCGCCAGGAAAAACGATACGCCCGACGCGTGACCGGCTCAAGCGATCAATGCAGGGCGCGCGGCAGCGACAGCACGAACTCGGGGATCTTGACCTCGAAGCGGTGCCCGTCCTCGGCCACGAAGAAATACTCGCCGACCATCGACCCCTGCGCCGTTTCCAGCTGCGTGCCGCTCGTGTATTCGAACTGCTCGCCCGGCTGCAGCAGCGGCTGGTGACCGACGACGCCCAGTCCCCGCACTTCCTGCACCTGGTTGTTGGCGTCCGTGATCACCCAGTGGCGCGAGATCAGCTGGGCCGCGACGGTGCCCGTGTTCTTGATCGTGATGGTGTAGGTAAACACATGCTGCGTCCGGTCCGGGTGGGATTGCTCCGGCAGGTACTGGGTCCTGACGGTGATCGCGAAATCGTAGACGGGCATCGGTGTTCCTTGTTGGATTGGCAAAAACGCGTGGTCGACATGAGCGTCGTCGACATGATACACGCGCCGGCCGAAAGCACGCCGCCGGCGTACAATGCTGGCTTTGTCTAAAGCAACCCCGGCAAGACCGGCTCTCCCACCATGACCACCTACCGCATCGCTCCCAGCATCCTGTCCGCCGACTTCGCCCGCCTGGGCGAGGAAGTGCGCAACGTCGTCGCCGCCGGCGCCGACATCATCCACTTCGACGTGATGGACAACCATTATGTTCCCAACCTGACCATCGGACCGCTGGTGTGCCAGGCCATCCGTCCGCACGTGCAGGTGCCGATCGACGTCCACCTGATGGTCAAGCCGGTCGACCGCATCATCCCCGATTTCGCCAAGGCCGGCGCCGACATCATCACCTTCCACCCGGAGGCGTCGGAGCACATCGACCGCACCCTGCAGCTCATCCGCGACAACGGCTGCAAGGCCGGCCTCGTGTTCAACCCGGGCACGCCGCTGCACTATCTGGACCACGTGATGGACAAGATCGACATGATCCTCATCATGTCCGTCAACCCCGGCTTCGGCGGCCAGTCGTTCATCCCGGAAGCGCTGAAGAAGATCGCGATCGCGCGCCGCATGATCGATGAATCGGGCCGCGACATCATGCTGGAAGTCGACGGCGGCATCAAGGCCGACAACATCGCGGCCGCCGCCGCCGCCGGTGCCGACACCTTCGTGGCCGGTTCCGCCATCTTCGGCAAGCCGGATTACAAGGCCGTCATCGACGCCATGCGCGCCGAACTGGCCGGCGTCGCCAAGAAGGCCGCCTGATGAAAATCGGCGCCGCGGCGATCCGGGCCGCCATCATCGACCTGGACGGCACCATGCTGCACACCATTCCGGATTTCGAGCTCGCGCTGAACGGCATGCGCGCGGAATTCGGCCTGGCGCCGATCACGCAGCAGATCATCGAGCCGATGGTCGGCAAGGGATCGGAAAAGCTGATCCGCGACGTGCTCGCCCTCGACTTCGACGCGGCCCGCATCGATGCCGTGTTCGACGCCGCGATGGCAGCGTACCAGCGCCACTACCTCGCCATCAACGGCGAGCGCGCGACCTTGTACCCGCACGTGATCGAAGGCTTGCAGGCCTTGAAGGACCTGGGCCTGCGTCTCGCGTGCGTGACGAACAAGCCGGTCGCATTCACCCAGCCGCTTCTGGCCAAAAAAGGGCTCACACCCTACTTCGAGCTGGTCTATGGCGGCGACTCGTTCCCGCGCAAGAAGCCCGACCCGATGCCGCTGCTGCAGGTGTGCCGCGACTTCGACGTGGAACCGGCGCGCGTGGTCGCGATCGGCGACTCCAGCAACGACGCCGAGGCCGCGCGCGCGGCCGGCTGCTTCGTGTTGTCGGTCCCGTATGGCTACAACCACGGAAAACCTGTGCAAAGTATTAATTCCGATGGTATAGTTGATTCGCTGCTAGAAGCAGCTAAACTGATCAGCGCCCATAACGTGGCCAACTCATAACCCATCTACTCCATGTTTTTCGCCAAAAAACACATCGTCAACCCAACCGGTGCCCATGAGGCCTGGCTGTGGCGACGCTGGCAATCCTGGTCCAACTGACCCAAGCTGATTGCTGCCGGTGCACGCCTCGTGCACACTTGAACCGGCAGGTTTTTTGAAGAAATCGCCGCCCGTTCCCCTTCCTGCGGGCGGCCCGGAGAAAAGCATGACCGAACTCGAATTCAAATCGCTCGCCACGCAAGGCTATAACCGTATCCCCCTGATCGCGGAAGCATTTGCCGATCTCGAAACCCCGCTCACCTTGTACCTGAAGCTGGCCCAGAGCCAGGACGCCGGCAAGAACACGTTCCTGCTCGAGTCCGTGGTCGGCGGCGAGCGCTTCGGCCGCTACTCCTTCATCGGCCTGCCGGCGAAGACGCTGCTGCGCACGCGCGGCAACGTCACGACGGTCGAGAAGAACGGGGAAGTCATCGAGACGCACGAAGGCAATCCGCTCGACTTCATCGAGGCTTATCAATCGCGCTTCAAGGTCGCGCTGCGCCCGGGCCTGCCCCGCTTCTGCGGCGGCCTGGCCGGCTACTTCGGCTACGACACGGTGCGCCACATCGAGAAGAAGCTGGCGCACACTGCGCCGCGCGATGAACTGGACCTGCCGGAAATCCAGCTGATGGTGACGGAGGAACTGGCGGTGATCGACAACCTGTCGGGCAAGCTGTACCTGATCGTCTATGCCGACCCGTCCCTGCCCGAGGCCTACAACAAGGCGCGCCAGCGCCTGAAGGACTTGCGCATGATGCTGCGCCGGAGCGTGGACGCGCCGGTGACGTCGAGCTCCGTCCGCACCGAGGCCGTGCGCGACTTCAGCAAGGAAGACTACCTGAAGGCCGTCGCCGTCGCGAAGGAATACGTGATGGCCGGCGACCTGATGCAGGTGCAGATCGGCCAGCGCATCCGCAAGCCATACGTGGATTCGCCGCTGTCGCTGTACCGGTCGCTGCGGTCGCTGAACCCGTCGCCGTACATGTACTACTACAACTTCGGCGATATGCAGATCGTGGGCAGCTCGCCCGAGATCCTCGTGCGCAACGAGAAAGATGCCGCCGTCGGCCGCAAGGTCACGCTGCGCCCGATCGCCGGCACCCGCCCGCGCGGTTCGACGCCGGAGCGCGACGCCGAGCTGGCGCACGAACTGCTGAACGATCCGAAGGAAGTGGCGGAGCACGTGATGCTGATCGACCTGGCCCGCAACGACATCGGCCGCATCGCCAAGACGGGCACCGTGAAAGTCACGGACCAGATGGTCATCGAGAAGTACTCGCACGTGCAGCACATCGTCTCGAACGTCGAAGGCACTTTGAAAGACGGCATGTCGAACCTGGACGTGCTGCGCGCCACCTTCCCGGCCGGCACCCTGACGGGTGCGCCGAAAGTGCGCGCGATGGAAGTCATCGACGAACTCGAGCCGGTCATGCGCGGCATCTACGGCGGCGCCTGCGGTTATCTCTCCTTCGGCGGCGAAATGGACGTGGCGATCGCGATTCGCACGGGCGTCATCAAGGACGGCAACCTGTACGTGCAGGCGTCGGCGGGCATCGTGGCCGATTCCATCCCCGAGATGGAATGGCTGGAAACGGAACACAAGGCGCGCGCCGTGCTGCGCGCGGCCGAGCAAGTGCAAGACGGACTGGATGGGGAGATCTGACATGCTGCTCATGATCGACAACTACGACTCGTTCACCTACAACATCGTGCAGTACTTCGGCGAGCTGGGCGAGGATGTGCGCACTGTGCGCAACGACGAGATCACCCTCGAGGAAATCGCGACGCTGAACCCGGACCGCATCTGCATCTCGCCGGGCCCGAAGTCGCCGAAGGACGCCGGCGTGTCGGTGGACGTGCTGAAGACGTTCAAGGGCAAGAAGCCGATCCTCGGCGTGTGCCTGGGCCACCAGGCCATCGGCGAAGCGTTCGGCGGCAAGATCGTCCGCGCCAAGCAGGTCATGCACGGCAAGACGTCGAAGATCGCGCACATCGGCGAAGGCGTGTTCAAGGGCCTGCCGAGCCCCTTCACCGTGATCCGCTACCACTCGCTGGCGATCGAGCGCGCGTCGCTGCCGGCGTGCCTGGAAGTGACGGCGTGGACGGACGACGGCGAGATCATGGGCGTGCGCCACAAGGAATTCGACATCGAGGGCGTGCAGTTCCATCCCGAGTCGATCCTGTCGGAGCACGGCCATGCGATGCTGAAGAACTTCCTCGACCGCACCGCCTGACCGAAAGACTTGCCATGATCACCCCTCAAGAAGCGCTCCTGCGCTGCATCGAACACCGCGAAATCTTCCACGACGAGATGCTGCATCTCTTCCGGAAAATCATGTCCGGCGACATCTCGCCGACGATGGTCGCCGCCCTGACGATGGGCCTGCGCGTGAAGAAGGAAACCGTCGGCGAAATCACCGCCGCCGCACAGGTGATGCGCGAATTCTCCACCAAGGTGCCGATGGCCGACACGACGCACCTGGTCGACATCGTCGGCACCGGCGGCGACGGTGCGCACACCTTCAATATCTCGACCGCGTCGATGTTCGTCGCCGCCGCCGCCGGCGCGCGCGTCGCCAAGCACGGCGGACGCAGCGTGTCGTCGTCGTCCGGCAGCGCGGACGTCATCGAATCGCTGGGCGCCCACATCGACCTGAAACCCGAGCAGATCGCCCAGTCGATCGCCCAGACGGGCATCGGCTTCATGTTCGCGCCGAACCACCACGCCGCCATGAAGAACGTGGCCGCCGTGCGGCGCGAGATGGGCGTGCGCAGCATCTTCAACATCCTCGGGCCGCTGACGAATCCGGCCGGCGCGCCGAACATCCTGATGGGCGTGTTCCACCCGGACCTCGTCGGCATCCAGGTGCGCGTGCTGCAGCGCCTCGGCGCCCAGCATGCGCTCGTCGTCTGGGGCCGCGACAACATGGATGAAGTCTCGCTCGGCGCCGCCACCATGGTCGGTGAACTGGTCGACGGCGAGATCCGCGAATACGAGATCCACCCGGAAGACTTCGGCCTCGCGATGATCGCCAGCCGCAACCTCAAGGTGGCCGACGCGGCCGAATCGAAGGCGAAGATCATGGAAGCGCTGCGCGGCGAACCGGGTCCGGCGCACGACATCGTCGCGCTCAACGCGGGCACGGCGCTGTACGCGGCCGGCGTGGCGTCGTCCATCGAGGACGGCCTGCGGCGCGCGCGCACCGCGATCGCATCGGGCGCGGCGCTGGCGAAGCTCGACCAGTTCGTGAGCGTCACGCGCCAACTGGGCGCGGCGAGCTGAGATGTTCGGCATCCACGACCTTGCTCTGTTCGTCGTCTCGGGCCTGCTGCTGAACATCATGCCGGGCCCGGACTCCCTGCTCATCATGACGCGCAGTGCGACGCAGGGCTGGCGCGCCGGCAGCGCGGCGGCCCTCGGCATCGGCACGGGCACGTTCGTGCACATCTTCGGCGCGGCCCTCGGCCTGTCGGCGATCCTGGCGACGTCCGCCGCCGCGTTCACCGTCGTCAAGCTGCTGGGCGCCGCGTACATCCTGTATCTTGCGGTCGGCATGCTGCTCAGCAAACGCGGGCCCCGCGATGCCGCGGCACCGCCCGCGCTCGCCCCGCTGCCCCTGCGCCGCATCTACGCGCAAGGCATCCTGACCAACGTGCTGAATCCGAAGGTCGCGCTGTTCTTCCTCGCCTTCGTCCCGCAATTCATCGATGCGAACGCGCCGCACAAGGCGCTCGCCTTCCTGATCCTCGGCGCCGTCTTCAACATCAACGGCATGTTGTGGTGTAACGGGCTGGCCCTGTTCACCGCCAAGGCAAGCGCGCGCCTGAAACTGAATCCCGCCGTCACGCAATGGCTCAACCGCGCCACGGGCGGCCTGTTCGTCTGGCTCGGTGTCAAGCTGGCGCTGGCGAAACAATACTGAAGGTCCTCCATGTCCGATATCCTGAACAAGATCCTCGACGTCAAAGCCACCGAGATCGCCGCCGCCAAGCAGCTGCGTGATTTCAACAGCCTGCGCCGCGACGTCGAAAGCGATGCCGCCCTGCGCGCCGGCCTGCGCGGCTTCGAGGCCAGCCTGCGCCGCAACATAGCCGCGGGCCGCGCCGGCGTGATCGCCGAAGTGAAAAAGGCGTCGCCGTCGAAGGGCGTGCTGCGCGCCGACTTCCGTCCGGCCGAGATCGCGCAAAGCTATGCGGCGGGCGGCGCATCGTGCCTGTCAGTCCTGACCGACGTGCAATTCTTCCAGGGCTCGCCCGAGTACCTGAAGCAGGCGCGCGCCGCGTGCGCCCTGCCCGTGATCCGCAAGGATTTCATCGTCGACCCGTACCAGGTGTACGAAGCGCGCGCGATGGGCGCGGACGCGATCCTGCTGATCGTCGCCGCGCTGGACCATGGCCTGATGGCCGACCTGGAAGCGTGCGCCCGGGAACTCGGCATGGATGTGCTGGTCGAAGTCCATGACGGCGACGAACTGGATGCAGCGTTGAAGCTCGAAACGCGCCTGCTGGGCATCAACAACCGCAACCTGCGCACTTTCGAGGTGACGCTGGACACGACCATCGGCCTGCTGCCGCGCATTCCGGCGGAGCGCCTCGTGGTCACCGAGTCCGGCATCCTGGCGCCCGCCGACGTCAAGCGCATGCGCGACGCCGACGTGCATGCGTTCCTGGTGGGCGAAGCGTTCATGCGCGCGCCCGATCCCGGCACGGAACTCAAGCGCTTATTTGACTGACATGAAACCGATCATCCGCCCAGGCCTCGTTCTTATCATCTCGATCGCAGGCTTGAGCGGATGCTCGGGCGTGCGCACGGCCGCCAACGCCGTCACCTCCTCCGTCGAACACGTCGCCACGCGCATCTTCCACCCAGCCACACCGACTGCGCCCGTGCCCGCGGGCCTGGACGACTACAAGACCCAGGTCGCGCGCCGCGTGACCGAACGCAATCCCGATCACGTCTACGCCGGCACATTGCCGCCGATGCTGCCGGCCATCGTCGTGCTCGAGATCACGGTCGACCGCGACGGCCAGCTGGCGGACGTCGAAGTCCAGCGCTCGCGCGATCCGGATGCCTCCGAGATAGCATTGACGTCGGTACGGCGCAGCTCGCCGCTGCCGCCGCCGCAGCAACTGGCGCAGGCCACGGGCAGGCTGACATTTTCCGAGACCTTTTTGTTTGCGGACAGCGAACGCTACCAGCTGCGCAGCCTGGCGGGGCCGCAGGCATCGGAATGACTGAGCGAAAGCTCACGAAGGCGCCCGCCCTCAGCTCGCGCTCGGCCGCTTGACCGCAAGCCCCTTGCGCGTGCCGGGCGCGACGGTCAGCTGGACGCACGGCACGCGATCGCCCTGCAACGTGACGTCGAACGACATCAGCTCGTCGCGGCGAAACGCGTGCACGGTCACCGCGTCGTCCACGCGGTAGCGCGCGAACAATTGATCCAGGTTGGCCGGGTTGCCGTTCACGCGCAGGCCGTCCACGGCAATCAGGACGTCGCCCGCCGACAGGCCGGCCAGGTGCGCGGCACCGCCCTCGTGCACCTGGGTCAGCTTGACGCCGGCCGGGTCGCGGCCGATGCCGACGTCCAGCGACGGCTTGGCGTTCTTGCGCTCTTCCGTCACCTTCACGCCGAACGGGGCGTACAACTTGGCCAGCGGGATGTCTTCCGTGCCACGGATATAGCGGTCGAAGATGCTCTTGAGGCGCACGCCGCTCACCTCGTCGAACAGGCTTTCCACGTCCTGTTCCGTCACGCCGCGCGCGCCGCCCTTGTAAAAATCGCGGCCGTAACGGTCCCACAGGGCCAGCATGATGTCGTCCAGCGACTTCGCGCCCTCCGTCTTGGCGCGGATCGTCAGGTCGAACGCGAGGCCGACGAGCGACCCCTTCGTGTAATAGCTGATGATGGCGTTCGGCGCGTTCTCGTCCTGGCGGTAATACTTGCTCCAGGCGTCGAAGCTGGAATCGGCGATGCTCTGCTTCGTGCGGCCGGTACCGCGCAGAACGCTGCCCATGGTCTTGCCGAGCAACTTGAAGTACGTCGCCTCGCTGATGATCCCGCTGCGCACGAGCATCAGGTCGTCGTAATAGCTGGTAAAGCCTTCGAACAACCACAACAGGGGCGTGTAATTCTCGACCTGCAGGTCGTACGGCGCGAAGACGGCCGGCTTGATGCGCTTGACGTTCCAGGTGTGGAAGTACTCGTGGCTGCACAGGCCCAGGAATTTGATATAGCCCTCGTTCGGCTCGGCCGTCTTGGGCGCCGCCGTCGTGGGCAGGTCGGTGCGCGCGCAGATCAGCGCCGTCGACGCGCGGTGTTCCAGGCCGCCGTAGCCGTCGCCGACGACCATCGTCAGGAACACGTAGCGGTCCATCGGCGCCTTTTTCGTCTTCGGTTCGAAGAACGCGATCTGGGTCTCGCAGATGGCTTTCAGGTCTTTTTCCAGGCGCGGCATGTCGAGGTTCGGCACGCGGCCCGTGATCACGATGTCGTGGCGGATCCCGTGCGCGGTGAATCCGCCCAGCGCGAACTCGCCCATCTCGACGGGATGGTCGACCAATTCGTCGTAGTCGCCTGCGGCGTACATCCCGAAGCCGTAGCGCTTGGCGCCCGCTTCCGGCAGCGCCGTGGCGACGCGCCAGCCGCGCGTGGCCGGATCCGCGGGACGCTGGATGTCGACCAGGTGCGGCCGCGCTTCCTGCCCGACGACGCGCAGGAACACGCTCGTGCCGTTGAAGAAGCCGTGGGTCTGGTCGAGGTGGGCGGCGCGTACCGACAGGTCCCACGCATAGACTTCGTACTGCACGGTGAGCGGCCCGGCGACGGGGGCGGCCTGCCACGAATGCTTGTCCAGCTTCGCGAGCCTGACCGTCGCGCCGCCCGCCTCGGCGCGGATGCGCACGATGTTGCGGGCGAACTCGCGGATCATGTAGCTGCCCGGGATCCAGGCCGGCAGCGCGAACACCTGCCCTTCCGGGCTGGGTTCAGCCACGGTGACGGTGACGTCGAACAGGTGCCCGGCCAGGTCCTTGGGGACGATCGTGTACTGGATGGCCGGCGGCTGCTTCTGGGGTGCTTTTTTCATATGGCGTGAACAATCTGTCTCCGATGCGCCGTAGTGTAATCGGATTTTTCAGAAATGAGGGTGTTCACACGGTAGCGTTACGTACCGGTCAAGTCGTCCGGCGTGTCGACGTCGCGGAAGATGCCGGGATCGCGGACCGGCACTTCCGTCACCGGGCAGGTGCGCAGGAGGCGGCGCGCGCCCTCGTCGCCGGAGAGGGCCAGCAGCGCGTCCAGGTGGAGCGCGCCGAAACCGACCGGATTGCCGCGCCGGCCATCCATGACGGGTGCCGCGACGTCCGCGCCGGCCGCCAGCGCAGCGGCCAGCGCCCGCACCGTGGACACCTCGACGTAAGGCATGTCGCCCAGCGCCACCAGCCAGGCTTGCGGCCGCGGCGCCATGGCCAGCGAATGGCGGATGGCGTGCGTGAGCGACGCCGCCATGCCGCTGTCGGCGTCCGGGCACACCGTCACGTCGCAACCCAGCGCCGCCAGTCGTGCGCCGACGCCGCCGTCGCCGGGCGGCACGACGGCCACGACGCGGGACACGGCCGCCAGCAGCGTGCGCGCGCTGGCCACGACGACGGGGTCGGGTCCCGCCAGCGGCTGCAGCAGCTTATTGCGCAGCCCCTGCGGATCGAAGCGGCGCCCCCGGCCGGCGGCCAACAGGATGCCTACCGGCGCGGCCAGGGACACGCTCAAGCCGCCGCCAGGTCGAACGGCAGCTTGCGCAGGCGCTTGCCGGTCAGCTGGAACACGGCGTTCGCGAGCGCCGGCGCCAGCGGCGGCAGGCCCGGCTCGCCGATGCCGGTCGGCGCATCCTGCGACGGCACGATGTGCACGTCGATGTGCGGCATGTCGTTCATGCGCGCCACCGTGTAGTCGTTGAAGTTGCTCTGCTCGACGACGCCGTCCTTGAGCGTGATGCGCGCACCCGGCAAGGTCGTGCCGAGGCCCATCAGCGCCGCGCCCTGGATCTGGGCTTCGATGGACATCGGGTTGACGGGCAGGTTGCAGTGCACGGCGGCCGTGACCTTGTGCACCTTCGGCACGCCGTCGACGATGGACGCCTCGACGACGTAGGCGACGATCGTGTTGAACGCCTCGTGCAGCGCCACGCCGTACGCATGGCCTTTCGGCAGCGTCTTCTTGCCGTAGCCGGATTGCGCCACGGCGAGGTCCAGCGCCGCGTGATGGCGCACGTGCTTCGCGTCGATCAGCTTCTTGCGGTACGCGACCGGATCCTGCCCCGCCGCGTGCGCGGCTTCGTCGATCAGCGTCTCCATCACGAACGCCGTGTGCGTGGAACCGACGGAGCGCCACCACAGTACGGGCACGTTGGCCTTGACGGCGTGCGCCGTCAGGTTCAGCGGCACGTCGTACGGTTCGCCCATGCCTTCGACCATCGTGCTGTCGACGCCGTTCTTGACCATGAACGGCTCGAACGAGGTGCCGGCCATGATCGACTGGCCGACGATCGCGTGGTCCCAGGCGACGATGTTACCGTCGGCGTTCAGGCCGATGTCGGCGCGGTGCACGTGCGACGGCCGGTAGTAGCCGCCGCGGACGTCGTCCTCGCGGCTCCAGATCAACTTGACCGGACCGGCATGGCCCGCGGCCTTGTACGCCTTGGCCACGTGAGCCGCTTCCACCACGAAGTCCGACGTGGGCGTGGCGCGCCGGCCGAAGCCGCCGCCCGCCATCATCGTATTCAACGTCACCTGCTCGGGCTTGAGGCCGACCACCGCGGCGGCCGCCGCCTGGTCGATGCCCTGGAACTGCGAGCCGACCCACAAGGTGCACGCGTCGTCCTTCAAGTCGACCGTGCAGTTGATCGGCTCCATCGGCGCGTGCGCCAGGTAGGGGAATTCGTAGACGGCCGAGATTTTCTTCGCGGCGCCGGCCAGCTTCGACGTGTCGGCCTTGCGCGCGACGGTGCCCGGCGTCTTCGCCAGCGCGGCGAACTGCGCCAGCTGCTTTGCGCTGTCGACTTTTTCGAGGGCGCCCGTGTTCCACTCGACGGCGAGCAGGTCGCGCGCCTGTTTCGCGGGCCAGTAGCCGTCGGCGATGACGGCCACGCCGCTGCCGCCGCGGTCCACCGGAATCTCCAGCACGGCGATCACGCCGCGCACGGCCTTCGCTTTCGCGGCGTCGAACTTCGCGACCTTCGCGCCGAACACGGGCGGATGCGCGACGACGGCCACCTTGGTGCCGGCCGGCTTGACGTCCAGGCCGAACTGCTGGCGGCCCGTCGACTTGGCGCGGGCGTCCAGGCGCGGCATCGGTTTGCCGATGTAGCGGAACGCCTTCTGGTCCTTCAACGTGACGGTCTGCGGCACCGGCTGCGCCATCGCCGCTTCGGCCAGGGAACCGTAGGTCGCCTTGCGGCCCGCGGGACCGTAGACGACGCCCTGCGCCGTGCGGCACTGGGACGGATCCACCTTCCACTGCTTGGCGGCGGCGGCGACCAGCATCGCGCGGGCGCGGGCGCCCACTTCGCGGTACTGCGTGAACGAGTGGGCGATGGTGCCCGAACCGCCCGTGATCTGGATGCCGAGCACCGGGTCCTTGTACACGTCGCCGGCGGGCGCCAGTTCGGCGCGCATCTGGCGCCAGTCGGCATCCAGCTCGTCCGCGATCACCATCGGCAGGCCCGTGTGCACGCCCTGGCCGAATTCGAGGCGGTTGACGATCACGGTCACCGTGTTGTCCGGCGCCACGCGCAGGAAGGCGTTCGGGGCGTACACCGTCGGCTTGGCAGCGTCCGCGGCGCGCGCGATGCGGCCGCCGGCCGGCAGCACGAAGCCGAGGACGAGGCCACCGGTGGCGGCGGCGCCCGCTTTCAGGAAACCGCGGCGGGAAGTCGGGACGGAGCGTGCGCCGGCTACCGTTTTGTGCATCAGGTCGAATCGCATGCGGGCCTCCTTACGCCAGGGTCTTGGCGGCATCCTTGATGGCCGCGCGGATGCGTTGGTAGGTGCCGCAGCGGCAGATGTTGCCGCTCATGGCGTTGTCGATGTCGGTGTCCGTCGGCGTCTTGTTCACGCGCAGCAGCGCGGTGGCGCTCATCACCTGGCCGCTCTGGCAATAGCCGCACTGCGGCACGTCATGCTTGACCCATGCGTCCTGCACGGCCTTGCCGACCTTGTCGGTTTCCATCGCTTCGATGGTCGTGATCTTGTGGCCGACGGCGGCGGAGATGGGCGTGACGCAGGAACGGATCGCCTGGCCGTCCAGGTGCACGGTGCACGCGCCGCACAGGGCGGCGCCGCAGCCGAACTTGGTGCCGGTCATGTCGAGGTTGTCGCGCAGCGTCCACAGGATGGGCGTGGAGGGGTCGGCGTCGACCTGGACGTCGCGCCCGTTGATGTTCAAAGCGATCATGGCTTCTCCCTTGTTTTGGTGTCGTTGTTGCGTCTTGCGTGAGGTGAACGTCATGGTGGGCACGTTTCATTTGAGGCCCCCGGCCTCAAATGCCCACCCTACGCAAAAACATGTAGGGTGGGCGGCCCTCCGCCCACCAAACGTCTGCGTCACTGCGGCGAAAAAAGCCCGGCGGTGCCGGGCTTCGCTTATTGCTTGAGAGACGCCAATTTGGCCTCGAGCGTCTTCTGGTCGACGGCGCCCGGGATCCGGCTGCCGTCGGAGAAGAAGATCGCGGGCGTGCCCGTGATGTGCAGTTTCTGGCCGAGCGCCAGCACCTTCTCGTTCGGCGTTTCGCAGCTCGCGGGCGCGGCCGGTGCCGGTTTGCCGTAGACCATCCAGTCTTCCCAGGCCTTGGCGCGGTCCGGCGAGCACCACACGTTCTTCGACTTCTGGAACGAGTCCGGCGCCAGGATGTTGTACATGAACGTGTAGATCGTCACGTTGTCCATGTTCTTCAGCGTCGTCTGGCGCAGGCGCTTGCAATAGCCGCAGTTCGGGTCTTCGAAGACGGCGATCACGCGCTTGCCGTCGCCCTTGACCTGCTTGATCGCTTCGTTCAGCGGCAGGTCGGAGAACTTGATCTTGTTGATGTCGTCGATGCGCTCGCGCGTCAGGTCGCGCGTCGTCTTCGCATCGTAGACGTGGCCGATGATCAGGTATTCGCCCTTCTTGTCCGTGTACATGATGTCGCCGGCGACACGCAATTCGTACAGGCCGGCATACGGCGTTTCCTTGATCGATTCGATCTTGGCGCCGCCCAGGCGCGGCTCGATCGCCTTCCTGATATTGGTTTCGACCGAATTCTGCGCGCCGACGCACGACGTCATCAAGCCGGTCGCCAGCAGGACGGCGAGCTTCGTTTTACCCATGTGTATGGTTTCCTTAAAGATTTGGCACGTCACCTGCCCATCGCATGGGCGATCAGCCGTCGCTTGACCAAGGGCAACTTATCCAGCAAGTTTAATCCGAAATTGCGAACCACGCGCACCGGCTCCAGGTTTGCGCCGAAAAGACGCTCCAGGCCATCCGTGGCGAGTTGCATCAGCATCACATCCTCCTTGCGCGCTCTAGCATAGCGCGCCAGCACGCGCTCGTCGCCGATGCCTTGATGCGCATCGCGCGCGGCGATCGTGTCCAGCAGGTCGACGATGTCCCCGAAGCCGAGGTTCATGCCGTGCCCGGCCAGCGGGTGCACGGCGTGGGCGGCGTCGCCGACGAGCGCCACGCGCGGCGCTGTGAGCGCATGCGGACGCACGAGCGCCAGCGGGATCGCCTTGACAGCTTCCGGCAGCAACGGCTTCAACAGCCCCAACTTGTCGTCCGCATACTCGCCCAGGCGGATCGCCAGCTCGCCCAGCGATTCGCTCATGATGGTATCGGCCAGCGTCTCGGGCGCCGACCACACGAGGGACACCTTGTCGCCCGGCAGCGGCAGCAGCGCGATAATGCCGTCCTTGCACGTGAACCATTGATAAGCCACGTTGTGATGGGGCTTTTCGCACGAGAAATTGGTCACGATGCCGCGCTGGTGGTAGGAGCGGTAATCGATGCCGATGTCGCACTGTCCGCGCACCCACGACTCGCGCCCGTCCGCGCCGACCAGCAGCTGGGCCGCGAGGACCCTGCCGTCTTCCAGCTCGACCTCGACGTCGTCCGCGCCGTTCACGATGCGGCAGGCGCGTCCGGCGACGGTCTCGACGTTCTGGGCAAAGCGCAGCGCGGCGTCGAGCGCCTGGTTCAGGTTGCTGTCCTCGACGATCCACGCCAGCGTGCCCGCATGGGCGCCGAACGCGTCGAAGCCGAGATGGCCGCCCCGCTCGCCATCGCCCTGCACGTCCATCGCATCGACGGGCGCGACGCGCGCCATGTCGAGCGCCCCCCAGACCTTGAGCGACGACAACAGCGTATGCGCCGTGTGGTTGAGCGCATACACGCGCACGTCCCAGGGCTTGTCGGCGCCGGACGCCGCGGACGCTTGCGGCGCATCCGGGCGCGCGGGCGGGACGAGCAGCGTGACGCTGTGCCCGGCTTGCGACAGACCCAGCGCCGCCGTCTTGGCGATGGCGCCATTGCCGACGATGCAGACGTCGCTGCGGCGGGCGACGTTATGACGATGTGCGGAGGAATTGGTTTGTGTGCTCATGACACACATTATAGACGCTTCACCGTGCCCCGCTTTCGGCGGGCGGGACGGACATCTTGTCCTATCTGCAGCAAGGATGTGCTCGGCAGATGCTCGACAGGACTTGCGACTTCGCAAACCCGTCGCTATAATCATGCCTCCTTTGGCCTGGTAGCTCAGTCGGTAGAGCAGAGGATTGAAAATCCTTGTGTCGGTGGTTCGATTCCGCCCCGGGCCACCAAAGAATTCATCAAGCGAAAACGCCAACCCATGCCGGTTGGCGTTTTTGTTTTCAACGTTTTCCCTGTTCTCCCCCCAATTTATCCAGCCACATCCGCACCTTGCGGTGAGCCAATCCCTTCGCACGATGATAGGTCGACAATTGTCCCGCAATTGAACCCACCTTGGAGGAAATATGGCAGCGGACTTCTACCTTCAGCTCGACGGGATCAAAGGCGAGTCGACTGATTCAAAGCATGCCGGCTGGACCGAATGCCTGTCGGTCAACTGGGACATCCAGCAACCGAACAGTGCCACTGCGTCGACCGGCGGCGGTCATACCGCTGAGCGGGCCGAGCTCAGCGAGATCAGCATCAGCAAACTGGTCGACCTGTCGTCACCGATACTCGCTCAGACTTGCGCGTGTGGCAAGACGATCCCGAAGGCGAAGCTGGAGATGATGCGCGCTGACGGCAATGGAGAACCAATCAAGTATTTCGAGGTCGAGCTTGAGAATGTATTGATCGCCCACATTGCACCGGGTTTCACGGGTGGCGATATCGCTGCTGAAGGCCTGGGCTTGAAGTTTTCGAAGGTGAAGTGGAAGTACACCCAGCAGAAAATTGGAGGCGGGAGCAGCGGCAACACGGCCGGCGGCTGGGATCTGGCCACCAATCGGATCGCCTGATGCGGACCGCTCTGATGATTCTGGTTACCGCAGTCCCGTTGCATGCCGCCGCGCAGCACGCAGACGTAACACCATGGATGACCGGGGAGCGATTGGTCAAACTGCTCGGGAACGTGGATCCGGCCACGCTCCACTCAGCCCCCACGAGCCCCTTTCGCACTCGTGCGATAGCGGCGGAATATCGCGACCTCACGAACGGAGAATTCGTGCACGGCTATATACAAGCCGTACATGATGCGACTGAAGGCAAAGAATGGTGCTGGAGCGACAAGTATCAACCCCATCCTGACGAGTTGGAGGCGGATGCCAGGCAGGCCCTGCAACTAATGTCCGATACCCAGCTGAAGCGCAACGCAGCAGTTCTTATCGCAGAGGTCTGGCGCAATAAATGGCCGTGCCCGGCCACAAAACGGAGGGATAGATGAAGCCGCCTTTCGCAGTCGTCAGGATGCACTTCCCCGACACGGACAGCGTCAGTCGTGAGGAGCTTTATCAATGGATCGGCTATCCCGAGAATATCACTGACCCGGGCTTTTATAACACGTGCGCGATCCGCATGAGTCTCGCGCTGCTCGGCGCCGGCTTTCCGAATCCGGGCACTTATCCGATCAAGTCGGGGAAGTATCGAGGCCGCATGATCGAAACCGGGCAGCGGCGTCTGAGCAATTGGCTAGTCCGTCATCTCGGCGATCCCGAAAAATTCAAGAGCGGTTCAGAGGCCGAGCGAGCGATTAGGTCGCGCAAGGGAATTGTCTCGTTTTTCAGTATCTATGGAGATCAAAACCCTCAGGGACATATTGCCATCGTCGCGATAGATCGTTGGGGCACCTACGTTCGCTGTGGGAACGAGATCGACGGCACGGCTACCGGCTGCTATTGGTCCTCTCGGGAAGTCTGGTTCTGGCCACTCAAGTAGGCCAGCGGGGTGCCGCCTGACGGCGCGGCACGCGTGCTGGCGCTACCGGGCGAGCGACGGCTCGCTCCCACGGCGGAGCGCGCCCGTCGCCGAACGGCCTACAACTTGCCGACGCCCGCCTCCGCCGGCACCGAGCCCGCGAGATTGCTCGTGCTCTCGACCGAGTAGCTGTAGTAACTGGCCGGCGTGGCCGACGGCGTCCCCGCCGGATTGCTTGCAGACGACCAGGGTGTGGTGGTGACGGTCACCAGCGAATTGGCGCTGTGCGCCGTCGCGCTCAGGTTCACGGGTCGCTACCGGATGCCGGATTCAAGCGTTTTTGATGCAAAGCAAGGAATTGCCTCATTGATCGCTTCTAGAATCCAGTATTTTGGCGATGATCAACGCTCCTGAACTTCTTCTTCCCGCCGGATCGCTTGCAAAGATGCACGCAGCGTTCGATTTCGGTGCCGACGCCGTGTATGCCGGCCAGCCCCGCTATAGTCTGCGCGTGCGCAATAACGACTTTTCAACGCATCAGGTCCTCCAGGCAGGCATCGACGGGGCGCATGCACGGGGCAAGAAGTTTTTTGTTGCCAGCAACATTTTCGCGCACAACGCCAAGTTGAAGACGTATCTGCGCGATATGGAGCCCGTGATCGCGATGCGGCCCGACGCACTGATCATGGCCGACCCGGGGCTGATCATGATGGTGCGCGACAAGTGGCCGGAGGTGCCGATCCACCTGTCGGTCCAGGCCAATGCGATCAACTGGGCGGACGTCAAATTCTGGCACCGGATCGGGCTGACGCGCGTCATCCTGTCGCGCGAACTGTCGCTGGATGAAATCGAGGAAATCCGCCAGCGCTGTCCGGAAATGGAACTGGAAGTGTTCGTGCACGGGGCATTGTGCATGGCGTACTCGGGCCGCTGCCTGCTGTCCGGCTACTTCAACCACCGGGATTCGAATCAGGGAACCTGCACCAATGCCTGCCGCTGGGACTACAAGGTCAAGAACGCTGCCGAAGACGCCAGCGGCGACCTGGCCCCGGCGCAAGTCATCGACCTGCAACTGCACCAGGCCCTGGCGCAGGCCGAGCGTCCCCTGTCGGCCCTGCACCAGCAGCCGCGCCACCCGCTGGCCGACCAGCCATACCTGATCGAGGAGGCCGAACGGCCGGGACAGCTGATGCCCATCCTGGAGGACGAGCACGGCACCTACATCATGAACTCGATGGACTTGCGCGCGGTCGAGCATGTCGAGCGGCTGGTGAAAATCGGTGTCCATTCGCTCAAGGTCGAAGGCCGCACGAAGTCGCTGTACTATGTGGCGCGGACGGCCCAGACCTACCGCCGCGCCATCGACGACGCGGTTGCCGGACGTCCTTTCGACCCCAGCCTGCTGCGCGCGCTGCAAGGACTGGCCAATCGCGGCTACACCGACGGCTTCTACCAGCGCCACCACACCCAGGCCCACCAGAACTACCTGCGCGGCGCCTCCGAAGCCGATCTCAGCCAATATGTGGGCGAGGTGCTGGCGATCGAAAACGGCTGGGCCAGGGTCGACGTGAAGAACCGGTTCGCGCGCGGCGACCGGATCGAGGTGGTGCACCCGAGCGGCAACCGGGATATCACGCTCACCCGGATGTTGTCCGACGACGGCGCCGAGATCGACGTGGCCCCCGGCAGTGGCCATGTGGTGCGCATCGAACTGGATCCGGCGCTCGACCGCGCGCTGCTGGCGCGCTACCTGTAACAGCCCGGGGATTGAAAATCCTTGTGCCGGTGGTACGATTCCGCCCCGCTATCCCCGCGCCGTATCGCTCTCGATGTTGCCGTCCACTAAGGTGAGCGTGCGGTCGCACTGCTCGGACAGGCGGGGGTCGTGCGTGACCAGCAGCACCGCGCAGCCAAACTCCTGGTTAAATTTGCGAAACAACTGAAAGACTTCGACGGCGGATCGGGTGTCGAGATTGCCGGTGGGTTCGTCGGCCAGCAACAGCGCCGGGCGGGTGACCAGCGCGCGCGCCACGGCCACGCGCTGCTGTTGGCCGCCGGACAGCTGGTCGGGCTTGCGCTGGTCCATGCCCTCCAGGCCGACCTGGGCAAGCAGGGTACGGGCGCGTTCGACCTGTTCCCGAGTCGGTTTTCCGGTGGCCACCATGAGCGGCATGAGCACGTTCTCGAGCGCGGTGAAGGCCTGGATCAAATGATGGAACTGGAATACGAAGCCGATGGCGCTGCCGCGTAACGCAGTGCGCCGGGCATCGTCCATTTCCCGGGTCGGCTCGCCGAGCAGGACCAGCTCGCCCGCCGTGGGCCGGTCCAGCAGGCCGATCAGATTCAGCAGCGTGCTCTTGCCCGAACCCGATGCGCCCACCAGCGCGGCGAAGTCGCGCCGCTGCAGGCGCAGGTCGAGGCCGTGCAGCACTTCCACTTCGGTCGGTTTGCCGACGTTGTAGCTTTTGCGCAGGCCCTCCAGCCGCATCACCTCCTCGCGGGCGTCGTGCTCAGACATGGCGTATCGCCTCCACCGGATCGAGCGAAGCGGCACGGCGCGCCGGCACGGCTGCCGCCAGGGTGCCGGTGACCGTTGCCAGCGCGGTCGCGGCCACCGGCAGCCATGGATCGACCGGAATGTAGAACAGCTTGGGGCCGAACGTATTGAAAACGCCCACGAGGCCATATCCCGCCGCCGCACCGAACAGCGAACCGGTGAGGCCAAATAGTCCCCCCTGGAGCAGGAAGACACCCAGCATCTGTTCGCGCGTGGTGCCCATCGCGCGCAGGATGCCGATTTCGCGGGTTCGCTGGACCACGCTGACCGACAGCACGCTGGCAATGCCCAGCGCCACGCTCAACGCCACGAACACGCTGATCATCCGCGTCGAGATGCTCTGGGAGCGCAAGGCGTTCACCAGTTGGCTGTTGGTTTCCATCCAGCTTTCCGCCTTCAGGCCCGTGAGACGGGCGATGCGCAGGGCAATGGCTTGCGCGTCGAAAATGTCGTCCACCGTCACGTCGATATTCGTCGCCGCGCCGGGCAGGTTGAGCAGGGACTGCGCCTGTTTCATGTCCAGGTACACATAGCGTGCGTCCAGCTCGCGCACGCCCAGCTCGAAGATGCCGGCCACGTTGACCACGCTCTCTCGTCCCTGCCCGCCGTCCAGGCGCAGCTTGTCGCCCACGCGCATGCCGAGGTCGGTCGCCAGCTGCTTGCCGATCACGGCGTCGCCGGCGCCGATGCGAAACACGCCGGCGACCATGTCGTCCTTGACCGGAATGATGCGCAGATAGCGCTGCGGGTCGATGCCGATCAGCGCCACCGACACGAGCGCCGTGCCGCGCCGCGCGAACGCCGGTCCCGAGATCGACGGCGACACGGCCGTGATTCGCGGCATCGTGTCGAGCACGTCGCGCACCTGCTGCCAGTTGTTGATCGACCGCAGGCGCTGGGCGCGCTTGCTCTCGAGCAGCAGCTGCGCGGTCCCCGGCGCCGGCCGCACGATGCGGTTGTACTCTTCGGGAGGCTGTACCTTGATATGGGCCTGGGTGCCCAGGGTGCGGTTGATGATATTGCCCTGCAGTCCGGTAATCAGCGCGGTGAGGAAGACGATCACCGCGACGCCCACGGCGATGCCGACCAGGATCAAGGCACTCTGCGCCTTGCCTTCCCGCAGGAACCTGGTAGCGATAGTCCACTCGATCCACATGGCATCAGTCGAACCTGGCCGGGAGTTCTTTGCGCGTGGCGGCCGCGTCGGTCGATGCGATCGCGGCGGCGGGCACGACGCGCACGCGGTCCCCCGGTTTCAGCGTGGCCGGCGCCTCGACGAGGACGCGATCTCCCTGCCGCAATCCGGCCGTCACTTCCGTCCGGGTCAGGCCGCGCAAGCCGAGCTGTACCTGGCGACGTTCGGCGCGGCCAGCGACGACCAGCCACACTGTCGCACGGTTGCCGTCGACCGCACCCAGCGCGTCGTTGGGCACGACGATGGCGTGGTCGCGCCGGCCTGTTTCCACGTTCACGGAAACGGTCATGTCCTGGCGCAGGAAGCCGGGGACCGGATTCACCGCGAGGCGCACGTCGACCGTGCCGCGCTGCGGATCGACGCTGGGGGCGATGAAGCTGACCTTGGCGCGGAACGGACTCCCCGGGTAGGCGTCGGCAATGCACACGGCCGGCTGGCCGATGGCGAGCACTTCCAGGTTTTTTTCGTCCAGCGGCACCAGGACCTCGGTGTCGCCGCTGCGGGCGATTTCGAACAGGACCCGCCCGGGCTGCACCAGGTCGCCCGGCTCCGCGTTGCGGGTCAACACGGTGCCGGCGACTTCGGCGCGGATCGTCGTTTTGGCCAGCAGGGCTTTGGCGCTGGCCACGCGGGCGCGCGCCGCGGTCTCGCCGGGATTGCCGGGCACGAGCGAACGGACGGTCAGTTGCGCCTGCTCGACTGCGGTGCGGGCGACGATCTCCGCCTGCACCGCCTGTTCCATCGCTTCGCGTGTGATCATCTGCTGTTGGAAAAGCTCGCGCCGGCGCCTGGTTTCGCGGCTGGCCTGCGCCAGCCTCGCCTCTGCCTCGCGTAGGCTGGCCTGCGCCTGTGGCCGGGTCGATTGCTGCAACTGGGCCAGCGCGGCTTGCGCCTCGCGCAGCGATGCCTCGAGGTCGTCCGCTCGAAGCACCGCCAGCACGTCGCCGGGCTGCACCTTGTCGCCCTCCCGTACGCGCCGTTCGACCACCACCCCGGTCACCGGGCTGCCGACCTGCGCACGGGACAAGGCCGCCACGCGCCCGGTCGCCACGACGGTCTGCACCAGCGGCTGCACCTGCACTTCGTAACCGGCCAGCGCCGGCCCTCGCATATGCTGCACCAGGATCCATGCCAGGACGCCAATGGCAAGACCGGCGACGGTGACGAAGATGAGCTTGCGTTTCATTGCGCGAGTGGGCTGTGCTTGGAAACGGTATGTTAGCTCATTGCTCCGTGTCAGCAGGTGGAGCGGCTTCTTGGCCGCTGCAACATGGCACCCGTCGCCGAACCGGCCTACAACTTGCCGACGCCAGCCGCCGCCGGTACCGAACTCGCGAGATTGCCCGTGCTCTCGACCGAGTAGCTGTAGTAGCTGGCCGGCGTGGCCGACGGCGTCCCCGCCGGATTGCTGGCCGACGACCAGGGCGTGGTCGTGACGGTCACCAGCGAATTGGCGCTGTGCGCCGTCGCGCTCAGGTTCACCGGCGCGCCGTTGAGCAGGTTGCCGCTGTCGAAGATATACGGCGAGCAGCGCGCCGTGCTCATGCCCGACAGGGCCGCGCACTTGGTCAGCGCACTGCCGGACGAGACCGACGCGCCGATCGTGTCGCTGGCCGTCGCGCCGCCGCTGATGTTGAAGACGTTGTTTTCGACATACAGTTTCGAGCCCTGCCCCGACGTGAGGCCCACCATCCAGTTGTACAGCGTCACGCTGTTACTGCCGGCGAAATAATTGTTGTACACGTGGACCATGCCGTAGCGCACACGCGGCTTGCGCTGCACGAGGTTCTGGAAGTAATTGTGGTGGAACGTGGTTTTCAGCACGCCCGGATTTTCCGCCGTCAGGCTGGCCGTGTCCGTGCCCCCCATCAGCATGGACTTGTCGTGATCGTGCAGGTGGTTGTACGACACGGTGACCAGGTTCGCCGACTTGGTAATGTCGAGCAGGCCGTCGTGGTGCTGGACGTGGTAGAGGTCGCCATCATACGGCGCGGCCCACACGGACGGGAACTGGTCGTCGGTGCGCGCGCCGTCGGAGAACGTGCAGTGATCGATCCAGACGTGCGTCGCGTACTGGATCGACACGGTGTCGTAGTTCGAGTTCCAGCGCCCGCCGGAATCGGTCGGGTCCCACGCGGGGAAGAAGTCGAACGCGTCTTCGAACGCGACGTTGCGGATCACGACGTTGTCGACCGGCGCGCTCGAACTGCCGCTGATCATGAGCGTGCCGTGGATGATCCTGGCGGTCGACCCGTTGCCGATGATCGAGGTGTTCGACGGCACGGTCAGCACGACGGTTTTCTTCATCTGGTTGCTGGCGCAAGCGCGCGCCGCCTCGACCGGATCCGACGACGGCGGCACCTTCGAATAAGGCGGCTTGTAGGCGGCCAGGTAATCTTTCCAGATCTGGTCGAAGCTCGTGTATCCATAGCTCGCGCACGTGCTGCTGGCCGCGTTGGCATAGGTCACATAATTATTGGCCGTCAGCTCGGTGCCGGCCGCGTTCTGGTTCAGGCTGATGGTGCCCGAGATGTAGATGATCTTCTTGCTTTTGTCGAGCGTGCCGCTGAACGAACCGTTGGACTTGATGGTGGCGGTGTTGCCGTATAACGCCTGGATCAGGCCCGCGCGCGTCGAGACCGTATAAATCTTGGTCGACGACGCGCCGTTGCCGCCCGTGGTGCCGGTCCCGCCCAGGTTGTTCGTGCCGGTGGCCGCCCAGCCGTTCGCGCCGAGCGAGGAAATTTGCGCACCGGCGCCCGCGCTGACGCCGGCCATCAGGACGCCGACGCAGAGTGCCTGCCATGACTGCTTTTTGGAAATCGTCATTTCTTCTCCAGTAGATTGGTGAAATTTCAGATGTACCCAAGCACAGCTTCACAGCGCTTCCACGGCCGCAGCCCGATATTGGTCGGTCCAGTTTTCACAATCGGCCATGCAAATCGCTTGATTGTTGATATTTGGTCAGACCAATTCAACCGATGCAGTATGACCGCGGTCGCGCCAGGCGGCAATTGATATATCAGCTACCCGAGATGGGTATATGGCGCTCCCCCGAATGCCACGTCACCGCCGGCCGCCGGTGCCGCGACAGGAAAAACGTCATTTCGCCGAAGCCGTAGGCCAGCTCGTGGTCGTCGCGGCCGGCGCGAACAGCGAGAAATCCGGCAGCTTGCCGCGCGCTTCCAGGTCGGCCGCGTCGCCGATGCGCTGGATGGTCGCCCCGGTGCCGTCGAACGCGGGCCAGGCCGGCAATCCCTTGCCGTTCGGGCTACCCGTGCGCGCGAAAGCGGCCCAGGTATCGGCCAGGCGGTTCGCCAACTGGCGGTCGTACGCGGACCAGGGCCGGGGATCCTGGCCGAGATGGTCGAACACGTACTGGATCTCCGCGCCATGGCCCGCCCCGCAGCCGTAGCCGCATGGCGTCACGGGTTCCGTCGGCCGGTGCGCGAAATAATAGACGTAGGGCTTGTCCTGGCCGTACTTCGCCTGCAGCGCCGCCCAGTGCGTCATGCGCCAGCCCCACCAGTCGTTCGTGAGGCGGTCGATGGAGGCCTTGGCCTGGGCATCCGTCGCGCCCGGATACGCGGCCAGCAGCGCGGCCGACGGCGCATGGCCCAGCAGCTTGGCGACGAGCGCGCGGTGGTTGGCGGCCGTGAACTTGTCCGTGCCGAGGATTTCCGGCGCCAGGTCCTTGCCCTCTTCCGCGTTCCAGCCGGCGAGCAGCGGCACGTCGTTCTGGCGGTGGTTGCGATACAGCGTCGTCAGGTCTTCGCGCAGCACGTGGCCGTCGACGATCGGGTGCGGCTCCCACGCCGCTTTTTGCAGCGCGGCGACGGACAGCGCACGCAAGTCCGCCAGGTGCGCCGCGCCGACGGACTTGGCGAACGCCATGCCGTCGCGCTCCGCAGCCTTGCGGTCGAACAAGGCGTTTTCGCCTGGGTCCATCGGCATGCCGTCGTTGCCGCTTTCCGAGATCGCCCGCTGGAACAAACCCTTCGCCTGCGGCGACGCGACGAGCATCGCGACGGATTCGCCGCCCGCCGATTCGCCCATGATCGTGACTCTTCCGGGGTCGCCGCCGAATGCCGCGATATTCTCCTTCACCCAGCGCAGCGCCGCGATCTGGTCTTCGATGCCCTGGTTACCCGACGCCTTGTCCGGCGACTCCGCCGTCAGCTCCGGATGGGCAAAGAAGCCGAAGATGCCGAGGCGGTAATTGATCGTGACGACGATGACGCCGCGCCGCGCCAGCGTGCCGCCGTCGAACATGGGCACGGCCGCCGTGCCGCCGTAGAAACCGCCGCCGTGGATCCACACGATGACGGGCAGCTTCTGCGCCTGCTCGGGCGTCCAGACGTTGAGATAGAGGCAGTCTTCGCTCTTGGGATTCGTCACCCACGGCGCGGTCTGGGCACAGGCGGGCGCATACGCGCGCGCCTGCTTGACGCCGTGCCACGGCACCACCGGCTGCGGCGCACGCCAGCGCAGCTTGCCGACCGGGGGCGCGGCGAACGGCACGCCGAGATAGGTGTTCACGTGGTCGGCGACCGTGCCGACGATCTGTCCTCCCGTCACTTTTACCGGTGCTGGCGCCGGTGCGGCCTGGGCCATGCAGGCCTGCAGGCATCCGGCGACGAGGGCCATGGCCCGCGTGCTTCTCATGATGTCTCCTCCGTTATTGGTTGATAGCGCTAACCGCCGATATCGATTTTACCGATCTGTTTCTTGCTTTTGGGACAAACAATCCCATGCGCGAAAAATAATTATCGAAGTAATGGTTTTTGTGCTTGCATGCCGCCGCGGCCTCAGATAAAGTTATCGACATAATGATTATTGCGATAAGCAATTTGCAGCAGCCGACCACTTGACCATACCGGAGGAACCCATGAACCAGCCCATCACCGTCACCCTCACCCAGCAGCTTCGCAACGTCGCCGGCGCCGCCGTCCTTGCCTTCGCGGCGTCGGGCGCCGCGCACGCGGTCGCCCCGGCCCCGGCCGCGCTCCCGTCCATCAAGCAGATCGATGCCGGCGTGCTGAACGTCGGTTACGTCGACGCGGGCCCGGCCAACGGCCCCGCCGTGATCCTGCTGCACGGCTGGCCCTACGACATCCACAGCTACGACGACGTGGTGCCCCGGCTGACGAAGGCCGGCTACCGCGTCATCGTCCCCTATCTGCGCGGCTACGGCACCACGCGCTTCCTCGACCCGAATGCCGTGCGCAACGGCGAACCGGCCGCGCTGGCGCAGGACGTCGTCGACCTGATGGATGCGTTAAAAATCGACAAGGCGATCCTGGCCGGCTACGACTGGGGCGCGCGCAGCGCCGACATCGTGGCCGCGCTGTGGCCCGAACGCGTCAAGGGTCTCGTCTCCGTCAGCGGCTACCTGATCGGCAGCCAGGAGAGCGGCAAGCAGCCGCTGCCGCCGAGCGCGGAGCTGCAATGGTGGTATCAGTTCTATTTCGCCACGGACCGCGGCGCCGCGGGCTACGCCAGGAACCGCCACGATTTCGCCAAGCTGATCTGGAAAACGGCATCGCCGCAATGGCATTTCGACGACCGCACGTTCGACCGCAGCGCCGCCGCCCTGGAGAACCCGGACCACGCCGCCATCACCATCTTCAACTATCGCTGGCGGCTCGGCCTCGTCAAGGGTGAGGCGAAGTACGATCCGTTGGAAGCCCGCCTGGCGGAATTTCCGGCAATCACCGTGCCGACGATCACGCTGGAAGGCGACGCCAACGGCGCGCCGCATCCGCAGCCGGCCGCATACGCCAAGCGTTTCACCGGAAAATACAAGCACGAACTCATCAAGGGCGGCGTAGGCCACAATCTGCCGCAGGAAGCGCCGCGCGCCTTCGCCGATGCCGTCATCGCCGTCGACCACCTTTGATCCGCGCCGGCGCCCGGATGCGACGACGCCACCGGCTGGCGGTGGCGTCGTCGGTTGCCGCGGGCATCGCGCTCAGTGGAAGAACAGGTACAGGATGACCAGTACGATGGCCGGCACGCCCAAGATCCAGGCCAGGAAATATTTGCCCATGATCTTTCTCCTTTCGTCAGCGAATTGATCGTGGGTTCAGGATGCCGGTGGCGGACACGGGCGTCCGTACGTTAGTGCACGGTGCGCGCGAACAGCACCTGCAGGTCGTCCGCCCCGATGGCGGCCGCCGCCCCGCCTTCCGCATCCAGCACGGCATTGGCCAGCTCGCCCTTGCGGCGCTGCATCTCCTGGATTTTTTCTTCCAGCGTCCCCTGCGCGATCAGCTTGTAGACGAACACGGGCTGGTCCTGGCCGATGCGCCAGGCGCGGTCGGTCGCCTGGTTTTCGCTGGCCGGGTTCCACCAGGGGTCGTAGTGGATGACGGTATCGGCCGCCGTCAGGTTCAGGCCGACGCCGCCCGCCTTCAGGCTGATCAGGAACACGCTTACCTCGCCCCGCTGGAACCTTGCCACCACGGCGGCGCGGTCGATCGTGTCGCCCGTCAGCAGCGCGTAGTCGATGTGTCGTGCGCGCAGCGCCTCTTCGATCAACGCCAGCATGCTGGTGAATTGCGAAAACACGAGCACGCTGCGGCCTTCGCTCAACAAGGTGTCCAGCAATTCCAGCAACGCGTCCAGCTTGGCCGAGCCGGCCGTCGCGGCGGCGTCCAGCAGGCGCGGATCGCAGCAGACCTGACGCAGTTTCAGCAAGGCGTCGAGGATGATGATGTGGCTCCGCGCCAGGCCCTTGCTGTCGATCGCGTCGCGGACCTTCTTGTCCATCGCCACCCGCACGGTCTCGTACAGGTCGCGCTGGGCGCCGTCGAGTTCGATGGGCAGAACGATCTCCGTCTTCGGCGGCAGCTCGGTGGCGACCTTGTCCTTGGTCCGGCGCAGCATGAACGGTTTCACGCGCCGCGCCAGCAAGTCCTGGCGCAGGACATCGCCCTGCAGTTCGATCGGCTTGCGGAACACGGCGTTGAACTGCTTCTCCTCGCCCAGCAGGCCCGGCATCAGGAAATGGAACTGCGACCACAATTCGCCGAGATGGTTCTGCACCGGCGTGCCCGTCAGGCACAGGCGGTGGCGGGCGTCGAGCAGGCGCACCGTCTGCGCCGCCTTCGAGCGGCTGTTCTTGACGTACTGCGCTTCGTCCAGGATCAGCAGGTGATAGCGGTGCTTGCGCAGGGCCGGCTCGTCGCGCGCCAGCAAGGGATAGGTCGTCAGCACGAGGTCGGCGTCGCCGATCCGGTCGAACAATGCTTTCCGGTCCTTGCCGTGCAGCAGCAGGACGCGCAAGCCGGGCGCGAAGCGCGCCGCTTCCGCCTGCCAGTTGCTCATCAGGCTGGTGGGCGCCACGACGAGCGCCGGCGCGTCCAGGCGGCCCGCCTCCTGTTCGGCGAGGATGTGGGCGAGCGTCTGGACCGTCTTGCCGAGCCCCATGTCGTCGGCGAGGATGCCGCCGAAGCCGTATTCGCGCAGGAATTGCATCCAGTCCAGGCCCGTGCGCTGGTAGGGGCGCAGTTGCGCCCGCAGACCGTCCGGCACCGCGACGGGGCGGATGCCGGCGAAATCGTGCAGCTTGCGGCCCAGCTCGCGCAGGCGGTCGCCGCCCAGCCAACGCAGCCGTGCCGCCCGTTCCAGTTCCGCCAGGCGCGCGGCGTCCAGTGCCGGCAGGTGGATCTTCGCGCCGATGCGCTCGCTGAAATACAGTTCGCCCACCGTCGCGAGGATGGGTTTCACGCGGCCCCACGGCAGCGCCACGCGCATCGAGCGGGACAGGTCCACCAGCAGCTCGGCGTCGTCCGCGCGGCCGGCCAGGGCCGCGGCATCGAAATCGCGCGGCGCCGCGCGGATCATTTCCAGCAGCAGCGGCAACAGCGGATAGCGCTCGCCGGCCACGACGATGCCCAGCTCCAGGTCGAACCAGCCGTTGCCGTCGGACTCGCCTTCGTCGAGGTCGGCATACCACGCCTCCACTTCCGCCAGGTCGTAGCGGAAGTCGCCGTCGACCTCGACCAGCCAGCCGGCCTCGCGCAGGCGCGGCAGGGCATCGCGCACGAAGGCGAGCCATGCGGACTCGTCCGGCAATGCCAGCGCGCCCCGCCACTCTTCGGGCAAGGCATCGTCCGGCAACGGCGCAAAGCCCAGCGCGGCCAGGCGCGCGGCGGCGGCGGCTTCGGCCGCCTGGTCGCGCACGATCACGTCGACGCCCTCCGCGTGCGTGTTGCGCAGCACGGGTTCGTCGACGCCTTCCGTCGAGAGGCCGTCGTACTCGAACGTCAGGACGGCGACGTCGTGCCAGACCCAGTCGCGCCGCACCGGTATCTGCCGGCTGTCCAGCAGCAGGCACGGCACGGGCACGACGTCGCGCCGCTCGCGCACGTGCAGCGTGGCCGGCGGGGGGATGAAGCCGTCCAGTCCCAGTTCCGCCACGCGGCCCGCGACGCCGTTGCGCTGTTCTCCCCGCAGCGTCGGCGCCTGCGCGACCAGGTCGAGCACGGCCGCCGGCGGCATGGCGGCGAATTGCGCCGGCAGCGCCACCGCGCCCACCGTCAGGCCGTCCAGGTAGTAGATGGGGTCGGTCGGATACGTGTGCTCGAACGAAACGCCGTCGTCCACGCGCCAGCCCAGCGTCACGGCGTCGCGGCCGGCGCCGTCCTCGATCCAGGCCGGCGTCATGTGGCGGGTCGGCCCCGGCAGCACCCGTTCCAGGTGGCCGTACTTGGCGGCCTTCAGCGAGTCCGCCCGCCACAACCATCCCTCGGCGCTCAGCCTGGACAGCAGCGCGGCGCCGAATACGCCCGAGGGCGTCGACGTCATGTGGCTCAGCTTCATCGCGCCCAGCAGGCGCAGCGTGTCTTCGTGCTCGCGCGGCACGTAGGGCGGCCGGAACGTCAACAGGCGCAGCGGCTCGTTCTCGAGCACGGCCTCGGCGACGCTGCCGTCCGCGCGCAGGCGGACGATGTACGGATGCAGGCCCGGCACATTGCCCTTGCGTTCCGGGACGAGGACGTACGCAAGCTGGAGCGACGCATCGCGCACGGCCGCTTGCGCCGCCTGCAAGGTGTGCCTGAAGGCCGCCAGCCGCTGCAGCCAGCCCTCGACCGCGGCCGGCACGCCCGCCGTGCCGCGTTCCAGCTCGGTCAGCAGCACGGCCACGACGTGCTTGCAGTTGTAGGTCATGGGACAGCTGCAGTCGCCGCTGAACCGGACGCCGCGCTTGTCGGATTTCACGCGGATCGTCTGCCGGTAGCGGCTGGAACCGCTGCCCTCGACTGCGCCGCGGATCTTGTCGCCGTCGGCCTCGATCTCGACGACCCGCTCCTGGCGGGCATACGCCTCGCCGCGCGCAAAGGTGCCGGGGTCGAATTGCCGTTTGATGTCGTCGCGCGTGAATTCCATGAGCCGATGAACGATGAACGAATCGAGGCGCCATTATCCACGATCGCCGCGCCGTGCCGCATGGGCGGCGTTGACGGACGTCAGGCCGGCTGCGCCACCCGCGCCGCGCGCGCCATGCGCAGGATCGTCGTGACGTTGACGAGCGCAATGACGATCTCGAGCGCCGTGCCGCCGATCGAGCCGGCGATGATGTTATTCGCGATCCACAGGCAAGTCCCGCACAGCATCACGAGCCGCATGGGGACGCCGCGCAGCAGGAACAGCGCGAGCGTGCCGACGCACGATGCGCCCAAGGGCAGCCAGTCGGTCGCGCGCGTGGCGAGCGACAGCCCGAGCACGAGATTCATGGCGACGACGCCGGCCGCCACCCAGCGCGAGCGCGTGTACAGGGCCAGCACGGAACGCAGCAGCGACATCGTCGAGCTGGCGACGGCCGTCGGGTTGCCGAGCAGGGCGAAGTGGACGATGTAGGCCAGGCATTCGCCGGCCATGAACAGCTTGAAGCGGCGGTCGTCCTTTTGCGTGAACGAGGCGACGCCGAGGACGAACGCGATATAGCCGACGCATTGCGCCGGCGCGAACCAGTCGAGGGACATGGAGACAAACGGATGGGCGGAGGGAACCCGATATTATAAAGCAGCGTCCGCGCCGCTTCGTCTAGAATGACCGGGCAGTCCCGCCAACCGATGTCCGATGTTTTCAAAGGAGATTCCCATGAAAGCCGTGAACCTTGGTATTGCCTGCCTGTCCGCCCTGCTCGCCGTCGCCGCCCACGCCGCCGCTCCGGCGCCCGTCAAGAAAGTCGACGGCATCCTCGTCGACGCCCGCGGCATGACGGTCTACACCTTCGACAAGGACGTGGCCGGCAGCGGCAAGAGCGCGTGCACGGGCCCGTGCGCGCAAAACTGGCCGGCCGTGAAGGCGGGCGACGCGCCCCTGGCCCCGCCCTATTCCGCCATCGTGCGCGAGGACGGCACGAAGCAGCTCGCCTATCAAGGCAAGCCGCTGTACACATTCGTCAAGGACAAGAAAGCGGGCGAGCGCACGGGCGACAAGAAGTTGAACGCCTGGCACGTCGTGACGGATTGAGCGGCCGGGTCGTACTCAACGCGCGCCGTCGCGCACGACCCGCAGCTTGGTCAACTGGCCGCGGCGGTAGGTGTACAGCGTGAGCGCGGCGTCGCGCAGGTCGCCGTTCGCATCGAAGGCGATGGTGCCCGTGATGCCCTGGTACTTGATGCGCGCCAGCGCCGGCAGGAACGTCGCCGGATCGGACGATCCGGCCGCGCGCATGGCGGCCGCGAACGTCATCGTCGCGTCGTAGGCGTACGGCGCGTACGTCTGGAACGCCATGCCGTAGCGCTTCCGGTAGCGCGCCGCGAAGGCCGCCATGCCCGCTTCGAGCGGCCCGTCGACGCCGCCCGCCACCACGCAGACGACCTTGTCGTCGCCGAGCGCGCTGCCCGCCAGCTGCGGCAGCTTTTCCGAACACACGCCGTCGCCCGACACGAACTTCGCGGCGATGCCCAGCGCCTGCATCTGCTTGAGCATGGGACCGGCGGTGGCGTCCATGCCGCCGTAGAAGATCACGTCCGGCCGGCGCGCGCGGATCTGCGTGAGGATGGCGCTGAAATCCGTCGCGCGGTCGTTGGTGAACTGGCGGCTGACGATCTCCGCGCCCCCGAGCCGCTTGACGTCCTTCGCGAACTGGTCGGCCAGGCCCTGGCCGAACGCGGTGCGGTCGTCGATGACGGCGATCTTTTTCGCCTTGAGCGTGTCGACCGCGTAATTCGCCAGCACGCGGCCCACGAGGTCGTCGTTGGCGACGACGCGGAACGACGTCTTGTAGCCCTGGTGCGTGTACAGCGGCGTCGTGGCGGCCGGCGAGATCTGCGGGATGCCGGCGCTGTCGTAGATCTTCGACGCGGGCACCGTCGTGCCGGAATTCAGGTGGCCGACGACGGCCACCACGCCACCGTCGACGAGTTTCTGCGCGACGGCCGTGCCGAGCTTCGGGTCGCTGCCGTCGTCCTCCGCCTGCAGCACCCACTTGACCTTCTTGCCGCCTATCGTCGCGCCCTGCGCGTTCAAGTCATCGATCGCCAAGCGGGCGCCGTTCTCGATGTCCTTGCCCTGGTGCGCGCTGGGGCCGGACAGCGGCGACGCGCTGCCGATCCTCACTTCCGACTGGGCGTGAGCGGCCGGGACAATGGCCAGGACGGCCGCGGCGGCGGCGATGAGGGTCGAACGCATGGGGGCTCCTTGGGCTTTACGCCGTAGCATACCATCCGGGGTGCCGCTGGAATTTCGCGCCGGCGTCCCCATGTAAGCGCGGTCCCATGCTCATCACCACACGCCCTCTCCCGCTCGCGGCCGCGCTGGCCGCCGTATCGTTCGCGGTCGCCGCCGCCCCCGCGCGTGCGGACGAGCTCGCCAATCTCATCAATGCGTGGCGTACCGCGCCGGGCACCTGCGACGGCCGTCCCGCCCCGCCGGTGGAAAGGCTGGCCGTCGAGCCGGCGCTGTCCCGCATCCGCATCGGTCCCGGCACCTTTCTCGAATCGGCGCTGCAGGACGCCGGCTACCAGGCCGAGCATGCGGAGGCGATCACGGTGTCGGGGCCGCCGGATGCGCGCGCGGCGCTGGATGCCATCGGCCAACCATATTGCCGCACGCTGCGCGCGGCGGAATTCGCCGCGATCGGCACGGCGCACGTCGGCACCGAGTGGCAGATCGTGCTGGCGCGGCCCGTCGTCATTCCGCCGCTGCCCGACTGGCCGGCGGCGGGACAGGACATCCTCGCGCTCGTGAACGCGGCGCGCGCCCGGCCGCGCACGTGCGGCACGCGGACGTTCGGCCCCGCCGGACCGCTCGCGTGGAATCCGCTGCTGGGCCGGGCCGCCCTCGCGCACAGCACCGACATGGCGCAGAAACACTATTTCAACCACGAGCAACCGGACGGCAGCCTCCCCGCCGACCGCGCGACGGCCGCCGGCTACCGCTGGGTCCGCGTGGGCGAGAACATCGCGTCGGGCCAGCGCACGCCCGAGGAAGCCGTCGCCTCCTGGCTGGACAGTCCGGGCCACTGCGCCAACATCATGAATCCCGCCTTCACGGAAATGGGCGCGGCCTATGCGATCAATCCGCGCAACCGCAACCGCACGGCCTATTGGACCCAGGTCTTCGGCACGCCGCTTTAGTGCAATGGGTTCGGCCTTTTGACTTGTATCAAATACTTCATAACACGGATAACGCTATTCTGGTTTGACATGTCATGCAGCCCAACCACCGGCCGCGCATGACGCTTTCCGGTCGATCGTCGCAACCGATCCACCAAGCCAGCATGCATACAACGCCGCCTTCCGCCCGCTCCGCTCCGCCCAGCCTGCCGCGTCATCCATCAGCCCTCGCCCCGCTGCTGCTCGCCGCCACGTTGGCCGGCTGCGCGGCCGTCGGTCCGGACTACCGCGCGCCCGGGCCCGCGGTCCCCGCAGGCTGGCATACCGGCCTGCAAGGCGGCTTGCACAGTGCGGATGCCGATGCCGATGCAGCGGCGCGCACACGATGGTGGCGCCGGTTCGACGACGCGACGCTGTCGACATTGGTGGAGACGGCACTGGCCGCCAACCGCGACCTGCATGGCGCCCAGGCTGCGCTGCGTGGCGCGCGTGCGCGCAGGATCGTCGCCGGCACCGCCTTCTACCCGACGGTGGGGACGACGCTGTCCGGCAGGCGCACGACGCCGTCCCTGTCCGCGGCGGGCCCGGCATTGTATGCGGCCGGGTTCGACGCGAGCTGGGAGCCGGACGTGTTCGGCGGCAAGCGGCGCGCGGCCGAGGCAGCCCAGGCCGACCTGGAACGCAGCGCGGCGACGCTGGCGGCCACGCAAACGTCGCTGGCGGCCGAGGTGGCGCTGAATTACGTGGCACTGCGCGGCTACCAGACGCGTCTTGCCATTGCGCGCAGCAATCTGGCCAGCCAGTCCGAAACCCTGCAGCTCACCGAATGGCGCACGCAGGCGGGCCTGGTGGGATCGCTGCAGCTGGAGCAGGCGCGCGCCAACCGGGAGCAGACCCGCGCCCAGATCCCGGCGCTCGAAACGAGCCTGGCGCAGGCGCGCAACCGCCTCGCCGTCCTGACCGGTCGAGCGCCGGGCGCCGTCGACGCGCAACTGGCCGTCGCCACCGGCATCCCGGCCATGCCCGCCACGCTCGCCGTCGGTATTCCCGCCGACACCCTCCGCCGCCGTCCCGACGTTCGTGCGGCCGAACGCCTGCTGGCGGCCGAGACGGCGCGCGTCGGCCAGGCGCAGGCGGCGCGCTACCCCGACTTCAGCCTGTCGGGCTCGATCGGCCTCGACGCGTTCACGCCGGGCACGCTGGCCAGCGGCACGGTCAACCGTTCGCTGGCCGCTTCGGTCGCCGCGACGATCTTCGATGGCGGCCGGCTCCGGCAACAGGTCGCCGTCCAGGATGCCGTGCGCGAGCAGGCACTGTACGCCTATCAAGCGGCGGTGCTGACGGCGCTCGAGGACGTGGAGAACGCCCTGGTCGCGTTTGCGCGCAGCAAGGAACGCCAGGCCGCGCTGGACGCCGCCGCCACGGCCGCGCGACAGGCCGCCCAGCTTGCCAGCCAGCAGTATGCAAGCGGTATCATCGATTTCCAGACCGTGCTCGACACGCAGCGCAGCGTGCTGGCACTGCAAGATGCGCTGGCCGCCGCGCAGGCCGACGGCGCCACTGCCGTGGTCCAGCTGTACAAGGCGCTCGGCGGCGGCTGGGAACCCGCAGCCGCGCCCCCCATCTCCAACGACACGACTGCAAGCCATCCGCCATGAACGATCGCAGCGCATCGGAAAACAAGCAAGTCAACGCCGTGTTGCAAGCCGGCGCGCGCGGCCTGCTGGCCAGACGCCGCGGCTGGATCGCGGCCGCCGTCGTCGTATTGGTCGCGGCCGGCGCCGCAGCCCTGCACTTCAGCGGCGGCGCGCCGCAGACGCGTTATGTGACCGAGCCGGCCGCGCGCGGCAAACTCGTCGTCACCGTGTCGGCGACGGGCACACTGCAGCCGACCAACAAGGTCGACGTCGGCAGCGAATTGTCCGGCATCGTGGAAAGCGTCTTCGTGGACGACAACGACCACGTGCGGAAAGGCCAGCCGCTGGCGCGCCTGGACGTGTCCAAACTCCAGGACCAGGTCAGCAAATCCGTCGCCGCATTGCGCGCGGCCGAGGCGCAGGTCATGCAGACGCAGGCCACGGCCGACGAGGCGCGCGCCAACCTGGCGCGCCTGAAGCAGGTCGCGGACCTGTCGGGCGGCAAGGTACCGTCGAAGGCCGAACTGGAGACAGCGGAGGCGACGCTCAAGCGCGCCATCGCCGCCGGGGCAAGCGCGCAGGCAGCGGTCGGGCAGGCGCGCGCCGGCCTGAAGTCGGATGAGACCAACCTGCGCAAGGCAACGATCGTCTCGCCGATCGACGGCGTCGTGCTGTCGCGCAAGGTCGAGCCGGGCCAGACGGTGGCCGCATCCCTGCAGGCGCCGGTGCTGTTCACGCTGGCCGAGAACCTCAAGCAGATGAAGCTCGAAGTCGACGTCGACGAAGCCGACGTCGGCCAGGTCCGCGACGGCCAACCCGCCACGTTCAAGGTCGATGCCTATCCGAACCGCGACTACCCGTCCCGGATCACGCGCACGGCGTACGGCTCGCAGACCAAGGAGGGCGTCGTGTCCTACCTGACCGTGCTCGAAGTGAACAACGACGACATGAGCCTGCGCCCCGGCATGACGGCCACGGCGGCGATCGTCACGGCGGCACGGAACGATGCCCTGCTGGTGCCGAACGCCGCGCTGCGCTTTTCGCCGCCGTCGGGGCAAACGAACGCCGCCGCCGGCCAACAGAAGCGCAGCGTACTCGCCAGCCTGATGCCGCGACCGCCTTCGAACCGGGGCAAACAATCCCGTTCCACCGCGGCCAAGGGACAGCAGGTATGGGTCTTGCGCAACGGCGAGCCGGTGGCCGTGCCCGTCACTGTCGGCGTCAGCGATGGCAAGCACACCGAGATCCTCGCCGGCGACCTGCAGCCCGGCACGCCCGTGATCACCGAGAGCCAGGGTGCCGCGAAATGAACGACCGCGACGCCGGCGACGCGGCGCTGGAACCGTTGATCCGCTTTGTCGACATCACCAAGACCTTTGGCGAGGGAACGGCCGCTTTCCAGGCGTTACGCGGGGTGAGCTTCGCGATCGGCAAAGGCGAGTACGTCGCCATCATGGGGCCGAGCGGCTCCGGCAAATCGACGGCGATGAACATCCTGGGCTGCCTGGACACGGCCACCTCCGGCGCATACTATTTTTCCGGCGCACCGGTGCACGAGCTGGACCGAAAGCAGCGCGCGCTGTTGCGGCGCCACTACCTCGGCTTCGTATTCCAGGGCTTTAATCTGCTGGGCCGCACGAGTGCGCTCGAAAACGTCGAGCTGCCTTTGTTGTACCGCGGCATGGCGCCCGCCGAGCGGCGCACGGCCGCCATGGCGGCGCTCGCGGCGGTGGGCCTGCATGGCTGGGAGCACCATGTACCGGCCCAACTGTCCGGCGGCCAGCAGCAGCGCGTGGCCATCGCGCGCGCGATCGTCACCGATCCGCTGGTGCTGCTGGCCGACGAGCCTACCGGCAACCTCGACACGGTGCGCGGCCGCGAGATCATGGATTTGCTGACGGCCCTTAACCGCGACAAGGGCATTACGGTGCTGATGGTGACGCACGAGCCGGACATGGCGGCGTACACCCGCCGCATCATCCGCTTCGTCGACGGCCAGGTCGAATCCGACGTCCGCAACGAGGAGCATGCCTGATGTTCTTCAACACGCTCGTCCTGGCCCTGTCCGAGATCCGGCGCAACATGCTGCGCTCCTCCCTCACGATCCTGGGCATCGTGATCGGCGTCGCCGCCGTGATCACCATGGTCACGCTCGGCAACGGCGCCACCCGCTCGGTGCAGGACCAGATCGCGGCGATGGGCAGCAACCTGCTGATGGTCCTTCCCGGGCAGCGCCTGGGACCGATGGCGGGCGGCGCGCCGCAATTCAAGGCCGCCGATGTCGACGCGATCCGCGCCCAGGTGAGCGGACTGCGCGCGGTAGCACCGGTGGCCAGCAAGTCGGTCACGGTCGTGCGCATGGCGAAGAACTGGACGACGCAGACGGTGGGAACCACCGCCGACTACTTCGCGATCAGCCGCTGGCCGCTCGCGGCCGGGCGCGTGTTCACGCCGGCCGAGGAGCGCGCCGGCAAGGCCGTGTGCGTGATCGGGGAGACGGTTCGCCGTGAACTGTTCGGGCGCCAGAACCCGGAGGGCGAGCAGATCCGGATCAAGCAGTTTTCCTGCGAGGTCATCGGCCTGCTTGCGCCGAAAGGCCAGTCGGCGATGGGTTCGGATCAGGACGACACGATCATCATGCCATTGCGAACGGTACAGCGCCGGCTGACCGGCAGCCAGGACATCCGGATGCTGCAGGTGGCCGTCAACGATGGCGTTGCGATCGACCAGGTACGCAACAACGTCGTCGATCTGATGCGCGAGCGGCGCAAAATCGGCGCCAACGAGGACGATAACTTCACCGTGATGGACACCCGGCAGATCGCCGACACATTGACCGGCACCACGCGCGTGATCACCGCGCTGCTGGGCGCCGTGGCCGGCGTCAGCTTGATGGTCGGCGGCATCGGCATCATGAACATCATGCTGGTGTCGGTCACCGAACGCACGCGCGAGATCGGCATCCGCCTTGCGATAGGCGCGCTGGAACACGAAGTGCTGCTGCAATTCCTGATCGAGGCCGTCGTGCTGGCCTGCCTGGGCGGCGTGGTCGGCATCTTGGTGGCGACGGTGCTGTCGATCGGACTCGCGCACCTGATGCAAGTGCCCTACCTGTTCAACCTGGGGATCAACGTGCTGTCGTTCGTGTTCTCGGCGGCGATCGGCGTCGTGTTCGGGTATTTCCCGGCGAAGCGGGCAGCCGGCATGGATCCGATCCAGGCGTTGCGCCACGAATGACGATCTTGAGGAAAGGCAAAAAAAACCCGCCGGGAGGCGGGTTGAATCTATTTTCTTGGAGGAAGATAGAGGAGACAGAAGCATCATGCTGCATCGCACAAGAGCCGTCCAATGATGGTTCGTGATACCTGAAATACACTCATCCCATATCTCGCCGAGCGATGTCGCAGCCTGGATCGCTTTCAGCTATCGGCTTCATAAAAAATAACATATTGTGCGCAATCTAATTGCGCGATATAGTTCAGCCCATGGAAACGAACGACGCCAATCCTGCTCTCCTGCTCGACAACCAGTTGTGCTTCGCACTGCACTCGGCATCGCTGGCGATGACGAAGGTGTACAAGCCGCACCTGGACAAGCTGGGCGTGACATATCCCCAGTACCTGGTGCTGCTGGTGCTGTGGGAACGCGACGGCTTGAGCGTGTCGGAGATCGGCGAACGCCTGTACCTCGATTCCGGGACGCTGACCCCGCTGCTCAAGCGCCTCGAGGCCCAGGGCCTGGTCGACCGGTCCCGCGATCCGCAGGACGAGCGCCGCGTCGTGATCCGGCTGACCGGCCAGGGCCGCGCGCTCAAGGAACAGGCGGCCGCCATCCCGGCCTGCATCCTGGGCGCCACCGGCTGCGACGTGCGCGAACTGGTACGGCTCGTCGGCGAGATCAAGTCCCTGCGCGACCGGCTCGCCGGCACCTTATAAATTTATTTGCAGTAAGAACTCAACCACCGAAAGGGTAATGCGATGACCACCAAACTCGATAAAGTCCTGTACACCGCCAAGGCGCACACCACCGGCGGCCGCGAAGGCCAATCCCGCAGCGACGACGGCCTGCTGGAAGTGCGCCTGGCGCCGCCGAAGGAAATGGGCGGCAAGGGTGACGCCACCAACCCGGAACAACTGTTCGCCGCCGGCTACTCGGCCTGCTTCATGGGCGCCATCAAATTCGTCGCCGCCCAGAAGAAAGTCGTCGTCCCGGCCGACGCGTCCATCGACGCCAGCGTGTCGATCGGCCCGATCCCGAACGGTTTCGGCCTGGCCGTGGAACTGGCCGTGAGCCTGCCGGGCCTGGAGCGCGCCGTGGCGCAGGACCTGGTCGATTCGGCCCACATCGTGTGCCCGTACTCGAACGCGACCCGCGGCAACATCGAAGTCAAGCTGAGCGTGATCTAAGCTTGATCTGAATAATTCGGGGTCAGAGCCCGAATTGCCGAACAGTAAGGCGCCGCCCGGATGGGCCGGCGCCTTTTGTTTTGGGCGGCCATAGCACTCCACTACAAGGAGCTCCAAAAGGTAATTTATTTTTCCTATTAGATCCATATAAATAGATAGTTTGCACGAATGCCACCCACGCTCTACCATGGTTATGAATAGACCTCAGCTATCATATTTAATACATTGATAGCCTAACCATTGAAAGAGCCACCATGACCCAACTGACCACCGCTTCCGGCATCCCCGTCGACGACAACCAGAATTCGATCACGGCCGGCCCGCGCGGCCCCGTGCTGCTGCAGGACTTCCACCTGATCGAGAAACTGCAGCATTTCAACCGCGAGCGCATCCCCGAGCGCGTCGTGCACGCGAAGGGATCGGGCGCCTACGGCACGTTCACCGTCACCCACGACGTCACCAGATACACGAAAGCGAAACTGTTCGCGGCGGTCGGCAAGCAGACGGAAACGTTCCTGCGCTTCTCGACCGTCGGCGGCGAAAAGGGTTCCGCCGACACGGAACGCGATCCGCGCGGTTTCGCCGTGCGCTTCTACACCGAAGAAGGCAACTGGGACCTGGTGGGCAATAACACGCCGACGTTCTTCCTCAAGGACGGCATCAAATTCCCCGACTTCATCCACACGCAAAAGCGCGATCCGCAGACGAACCTCAAATCGGCGCAGAACGTGTGGGACTTCTGGAGCCGCGCCCCGGAAAGCCTGCACCAGGTGACGATCCTGTTCTCCGACCGCGGCACGCCGGACGGCTACCGCCACATGGACGGCTTCGGCAGCCACACCTACAGCCTCATCAACGACGCCGGCGAACGCGTCTGGGTCAAGTGGCACCTCAAGACGCTGCAGGGCATCCGGAACCTGACGTCGCTTGATGCCGTGCGCCTGGCCGGCGTCGATCCGGACTATGCCCAGCGCGACCTGTTCAACGCGATCGCCAACGGCGACTTCCCGCGCTGGAGCGTGGAAATCCAGGTGATGGACGACGTCCGGCGCGCCGCCTGGGAAGCGCAGACCGGCTGGGATGCGTTCGACCTGACGAAGGTGTGGCCGCAGCGTGACTTTCCGCGCATCCCCGTCGGCATCCTGGAACTGAACCGCAATCCGGACAACTACCATGCCGACGTCGAGCAAGCCGCCCTGTCGCCTTCGAACATCGTGCCGGGTATGGGCTACAGCCCCGACAAGATGCTGCAGGCCCGCCTGTTCGCCTACCACGACGCCCAGCTGTACCGCGTCGGCACGAACCACCAGCACCTGCCGGTGAACCGTCCGCGCTGCCCGTTCCACAACCAGCAGCGCGACGGCGCGATGGCGATCGCCAATGGCGGCGCGGCGGCGAACTATGATCCGCTCCGGACCGACGTCCCCGCCGCGGCCGGCTTCGGCCACGGCGACGCCGGCTGGCCGCTGGACGGCGCCGCGGGCCGCTACGACACCCGCGCCGCCGACGACCATTTCACGCAGGCCGGCAACCTGTTCCGCCTGCTGAGCGACGAAGGCCGGCGCAACCTCATCGAAAACATCGCCGGTTCGCTGTCCGGCGCGGATGCCGCCACGCAGGATCGCCAGATCGGGCACTTCCTGAAAGCGGATCCGGCGTACGGCCAGGGTGTCGCGGACGCGATCCGCGGCCTGCAGAACCGGGCGTAGCAAGATCGACACACTGACCGGCCGGGCGGCGATGCTGTCCGGCCGGTTTTTTATTTATTCCCGATCGCGTCTGGACTTTATGGTTGAGTTGGGCAATAGTTGTGTCTTTATAAAAACTAAATGCAAGAATGACCACTTTCGATGCGCGGTTGGGGACCGCAACGCTCGTCCTGAACGGGACCATGTCCGGCGGCGGCGCCGATACCACCGACGTCCAGCCGCCGTGGATCGTGTCCGGGCCCAAGGACGGTACGGCGATCACGGGCGACCTGGTGATCACGTTCACCGAGGACATCAAGGCCGCCAGCGGCAAGCTGCAGCTGAGCAGCGGATCGACCGTCGTCTTCAGCGGCGACGTCGCGACCGACCCGGCCATCCACGTGGCGGGCAACACGCTCACCCTGCACCTGGATACGCCGCTGGCCTACGGCACGGAATACTCAATCAACGTGGACCCTCACGCGATCACGGATCTGGCACGCAACGAGATGATTTACGTGCCTTACACCTCCTTCCTGAGCGCCCTCAGTCCGACGGCCCTCAACCTGAGCGGCAACGACGCCTCCAACCTCCTGCACGGCAGCGAACTCGCCGATACGCTGTCGGGCGGCGCCGGCCAGGATACCCTCGTCGGCCACGGCGGCAACGACCTGCTGACCGGCGGCCCCGACGATGCCAGCATCTGGAACGACAACGATAGCATCGACGGCGGCGCCGGCAACGACACGATCTACGGCGGCGGGGGTGACGACCAGCTGTACGGCGGCGACGGCAACGACCTCGTCCATGGCGGCACGCACGAGGACGACCTCTTCGGCGGCGCCGGCAACGACCAGCTGTTCGGCGATGCCGGCGACGACCGCCTGTACGGCGATGCCGGCGACGACACCCTCGACGGCGGCACCGGCAACGACTGGCTGTACGACGTGTCGGGCCGCAACGTGCTGCGCGGCGGCGACGGCGACGACCGTCTGACTGCGTCCGACGGTCCGAACTATGGCGGGAGCAACAACGGCACCGGCACGCTGGACGGCGGCGCCGGCAACGATACCCTCGTCGGCACGGATACGGCCACCTACACGGGCGGCGACGGCAACGACAGCTTCATCATCGAGGTGAGGTCGATCCAAGGACCGGCGGCCAGCGCCAGCGGCGGCAACGGCAACGACACGTTCACCTACCGCCTGTACGACCACACGACGGGTCACCTGGTGCTGAGCGGCGGCGCCGGCACGGATACCTATGCGCCGCAAAGCCTCCCGGGCAGCCTGCCGGACAGCACGGCTCGCGTCGAGGTCACCGATTTCAAGGCCGGGGCCGGCGGCGACCTGATCGACGTGAGCTCCCTGCTGCCCTACGGTTTCAGCGGCAATCCGTTCGCCGGCGGCGACGTCAAGTTGACGGCGGATACCACCGGCACGGCGCTGCAGGCGCGCATCCATTTGTATGACGGGACCACCGTCTACCAGACCATGCTGCACCTGGACGGCATCCAGCCAAGCCAGCTCAGCAAAAGCAACTTCGTCGGCGGGTTCGACCCGAACGGGTCTTCGCAAGGCATGACGCTGACAGGCACTGCCCTGTCCGACAACTTGCACGGCATGCAGGCCGACGACACGATCAGTGGCCTGGACGGGAACGATACCCTGTCCGGCGGCGCCGGCAACGACAAGCTCGACGGCGGCAAAGGGGACGATTTCCTGTCCGGCGACGAGGGCAACGACACCCTCATCGGCGGCGACGGCAACGACTCCCTGCACGATTGGTATGGCAACAACACGTTCCAGGGCGGCGCGGGCGACGACAGGATCGAAGCGAGCTCGACAGGCCACGACAGCGTCGACGGCGGCACCGGCAACGACACGATCAGCGGCGACACCGGCGACACGCTCGATGGCGGCGCGGGCAACGACTCGATCTACGTATTCGCCGCCATCAGCACGGACGCCGGCGCGACGGTGCTTCGCGGCGGCGACGGCGACGACACGATCCAGATCGCCGGCCAGGGTGACGTGATGAACGTCAGCGGCGGCGCCGGCGCCGATACCTTCGTGCCGCTCGGCGGCCAGTCGGGCGGCACCGTCACCATCACGGACTTTTCCGCGGCCGAAGGCGACAAGCTGGACCTGCGCACGCTCGTACCCGCCGACTTCAACGGCAACCCGTTCGGCCAGGGCTACCTCAAGGCGGAACAGTCCGGCAGCGACGTCAAGCTGTACGTGGACGCGGACGGCCCCGGCACCACCAACGACTACGTCCTGTTCGCCACCCTCACCGGCACCACGCTGGCGGCGCTGCCCGCCTCGGCCTTCCTTGACGGCTACGACCCGACCGGCACCAGCACGGGTGTCACGCTGACAGGCACGTCCGGCGCCGATACGCTGACCGGCGGCGCCCTCGACGATACGCTCACCGGCGGCGCCGGCAACGACTACCTGCACGGCGGCGGCGGCAACGACCTGCTGGACGGCGGCGACGAAACGGCGGGCGGCGGCGATTATCTCGAAGGCGGGCAGGGCAACGACGTCCTGCACGGCGGGGCCGGCAACGACATCCTGCACGGCGACGCCGGCGACGACACGCTCGACGGCGGGGCCGGCAACGACTTCCTCGAGGACTACGTCGGCAACAACGTCCTGAATGGCGGCGACGGCAACGACTCGATCAACACCGGCGGCTACTGGCGCGGCAATCCCGGCCACAGTACCCTCGACGGCGGCGCCGGCGACGATTCGATCATGTCCGCCAACAATGGCGACGTCGTGTACGGCGGCAGCGGCAACGACACCATCGGCGTCAACCTGAGCGGCATGGACCAGACCCAGGACTACCACGTCACCGTCGACGGTGGCGACGGCAACGACGTCATTACGATCGACCGCACCACGGCCGCCGCGCACGGCGTCGTCGACATCACCGGCGGCGCGGGCATCGACACCTTCCGCATCTCGGGCACGTACTCGTCCACGGACCCGGTGGTGATCCGGGACTTCAAGGCCGGCGCGGGCGGCGACGTGCTGGACGTGCTCTTCTTGCTCTCCACGGGCGGGAACGCCGTGATCCCGACGACGAATCCGTTCGGGTCGGGCGGCAACCTGCGCCTCGTCCAGGACGGCGCCAACACGCTCGTCAAGGTGCTGGCGGCGCCGACGGACACGGACGGCCAGACCGCCGCCGTGCTGCAGAACGTGACCGTCAAGGACCTCACGAACGACAATTTCCCGCAAGGCATCCATCCGGACGGATCGCCGGACGGCATGGTGCTGCAGGGCGGGGACGGCGCCGATTCGATCTATGGCGGCTTCCTGAACGACACCATCCACGGCGGCGGCGGCGACGACTTCCTCGTCGGCTATGGCGGTGTCGACGTCCTGTACGGCGACGACGGCGCCGATACGTTGAGCAGCAACTACGACGGCAGCGGCGGCAACCATTTCTTCGGCGGCAACGGCAACGACCTCCTCGTCGGCACGAACCACGACACGCTGGAAGGCGGCAACGACGACGATACGCTGCATGGCTACGGCGGCAACAATACGCTGGACGGCGGCGACGGCAACGACCTGCTGACCTCCAACGGCAACAGTCTCCTGGTGGGCGGCCAGGGCAACGATTCACTGCAGAGCTACGGCTTCGGCGACACGGTCGACGGCGGCAGCGGCAACGACGTGCTGAGCCTGCACACGGTCGACGAGTACTTCAGCGGCAAGGTATCGGGCACGGCGCGGATGGACGGCGGCGACGGCGACGACAGCTTCGACTTCGCGATCGGATCCACCGGCACCGCGCAGGTGCTCGCGCACGGCGGCGCCGGCCAGGACACGTTCACCGTCACGGCCACGCAGGCGTCGGCCGTCATCACCATCGACGATTTCCAGGCCGGCGCGGGCGGCGACATCATCAACCTGGGCGGCATCGCCCGCACCGACGCGTACGACCGGTCGCCGTTCGGCGCGCACGGCAACCTCCAGGTCGTCCAGCGCGGCGCGGACACGGTGCTGCAGGCCGACCTGGACGGCAGTGGTCCGGGCGGCTACACCGACGTCGTCGTCCTCTCGAACGTGGACAAGTCCACGCTCAAGATCGACAATTTCTGGAACGGCTTCAACCCCGATGGCACCACCACGGGCGTCAACCTGGCCGGCACCGACGGCGCCGACAGCCTGACCGGCGGTTTGCTCGACGACACGCTGGTGGGAGGCGCCGGCAACGACACGCTGTCCGGCAACCTCGGCAACGACAGCATCGACGGCGGCGACGGCGACGACATCCTCGGCGGCGACGGCATCCTGGGCCAGCCGGAGTCCAGCCTGGACGGTAACGACACGCTGCACGGCGGCGCCGGCAACGACGTGCTGTCGACCTGGTACGGTAGCGACAGCCTGGACGGCGGAAGCGGCGACGACACACTGCAGATCAACTTCACCATGGGCCGTGGGCCCGACGTGATCCACGCCGATGGCGGCGACGGGCAGGACCTGTTCGATATCACCACCTACTACGGCAGTGTCGCCGATGCGACCATCCTGCTGAGCGGCGGCGGCGGCACCGATACGTACCGCCTTTCCGGCTTCGCGAACGCCCTCACCTTCACGATCACCGACTTCCAGACGGGCGCCGGCGGCGACGTGCTGCAAGTCTTCGACAACTACGGGACGGGCGCGACGCCGTTCTCTAACGGTTACTTCCGTCTCGACCAACGCGGCAGCGATACGGTGCTGGTCCGGGACAGCGACGGCGCGATGGGTCCGCAGGCCCCTCACGACCTCATCATCCTCAAGAATGTCGCCAAATCCGCGCTCGTGGCGGACAACCTGGACGGATGGGCGCCGGATGGATCGGTCACCGGCAAGGTCATCGAAGGCACGCCAAGCGCGGACACGCTCCAGGGCGGCCCCCTGAACGACACGATCCACGGCGGCGATGGCGACGACCTCATCACCGGTGCCGGCGGCGACGACCAGATCGATGGCGGCCCCGGTGCCGATGCGGTGGGCGGCGGCGCCGGCAACGACGTCGTCGCCGGCGGCGACGGCAACGATTCCCTCGAAGGCGGCACCGGCAACGACACGCTGACGGGTGGCACCGGCGACGATTTTCTGAGTGCGCTCGTGGGCGGGAACGACATGTTGCAGGGTGGCGCCGGCAACGATCACCTCATTGGCTCGGTAGGCAACACGACCCTCGACGGCGGCGACGGCGACGACCTGCTGGAAGCCGACATCGCGGGCTCGGACGCACGTCTCACGCTGCTGGGCGGCGCCGGCAACGACACGTTCCGCTTGCAGGTCAATGCCCGGGCGGACGTGGTCGTCACGGCGACCGGCGGCGGCGGCAGCGACGTGTTCGAAGTCGCGACCACGGGTGTGCCATTCACGGTGACCGACTTCAAGACGGGCGCCGGCGGCGACCTGGTCGACGTGAAGTTCGACTTCGGCGCGACCAAGAATCCATTCGCCGACGGCCACCTGCACCTGCGCCAGGTCGGCAGCGACGCCTATCTCGACGTCGACTTCGACGGCACGGCCGGCAGCGGCGGCGTCTCCACGTTGCTGAAGCTATCCAACGTGAACGCCAGCACGCTCACGGCCGACAATTTCGTGCAGCACTACGATCCGCAGGCGGGCGTGAAGCCGCCCCCGGCGCCGGCACCGGCACCCACGCCCGCGCCGACACCGACACCGACACCGGCGCCCACGCCGACGCCGACACCCACGCCGACGCCGGCACCCACGCCGACACCGACGCCCACACCGACACCCACGCCAGGCGAAACCCACACGGGCGGCAGCGGCACCGACCAGCTGGCCGGCACGGCCGGCAACGATAGCCTCGACGGCGGCGACGGCGACGACGTCCTGCACGGCGGCGCCGGCGACGACGTGCTCGTGGGCGGTACCGGCCGCGACACCGCCACCTACGACGGCAAGGTCACCGACTACAAGATCAGCCACGACGCCACCGGCTGGCACGTGGCCGACCAGCGCAGCGGCGGCACCGACGGCACGGACACCCTGCAAGGCGTCGAACGGGTTGCGTTCGCCGACGCCTCGGTGGCGCTGGACACGGACGGCGTCGCGGCCGAAACGTACCGCCTCTACCGCGCAGCGTTCGACCGCCCGCCCGACCTGCCCGGCCTCGGTTTCTGGATCAACGCGATGGACAAGGGCGCGTCCCTGCGGGACCTGGCAGGCGGCTTCGCGACGTCGCAAGAGTTCTACGACAAGTACGGCGGCGCGAGCAATGCCGACATCGTCAACAAGCTGTACCACAACGTGCTGCACCGGGCACCCGAGCAGGCCGGATACGACTACTGGCTGGGCATCCTGGACGACCACAAGGCGAGTTTGCCGGACGTGCTGGCCGCATTCAGCGACAGCGCCGAGAACAAGGCCGCGGTGGCGGAGCTGATCGCGGACGGGATCCTGTTCACGCCCTGGCAAGGCTGACGCCGCGCGTCAGGCTTCCTCGTGCGCCGCCAGCCACGGCACGATCACGTCGAGCAGGCGACCCGGCGCCTCGATCGGGATCATGTGGCCCGTGTCCTCGACGACCACGAGCGTGGCGCCGGGGATGGCGGCCGTCATCTCCTGCGCTTCCGCCAGGCTGCGCAGCCGGTCCTGCGCAGCCGCCACGACGAGCGTCGGGCAGCGGATCTCGCCGGAGCGTCCGAGGTCGCCCGGCCGGTCCAGCATCGACTGGCGCCGGAACACGTCGCCGCCGAGGCGCGTGCCCATCGCGCGCACGCGCTCGATCAACGCCTCGTTGTCGCGCTGTCGCGGATGCAGCGACGTGGCGACGGCCGTGCGGCTCAGGCCGCTGAACGCGATCGACGGGGCCGCGTTGCCGATCGCGCCCTTGCGCTCTTGCAGCGCGGCCGTGTCGGCGCGCGTGGAGGTGGCGACCAGGACGAGCGCGCGCACGCGCGCCGGCGCCTGGCGCGCGATCGCGCGGGCGACGTAGCCGCCCATCGAAAAGCCCATGAGCAAAAAAGTCGGGGGCGCCGTCGCGAGGACGCGGCGCGCCATCGCCTCGACCGACGTGTCGTGGCGCAGGTCGGCGTGGACGACGGGGCCAAAGCGCGCCAGCGCCGGCACCATGTCGTCCCACAGGGTGTCGTCGGCCATGAAGCCGGGGACAAGAAGGATAGCCATCCCGGCATCCTAGCAGACGCATGCCGGCTTGCCATTCCGGCCACGGCCGTTATCACTTTGAAATCCGTTTCACCCGCGCGGGATATCGGCATCGGCATATGACTTGCGCCTTAGCAAACGAACGCAAAGTGCGCGCGCGGAGCTGAGTCGCCTCAAGGCGGAACGGCCCCGATGCGACTTTCATTGGCTCTTGTTGCTTGAAAAACCGAGGAGTCCCATGAAACCATCCGCCACCTCCAGCGTGCGCAACCAGCTCAGGTTCGCATTCGCCGTCGTCATCGTGCTGTCGTTCGTCGCGACGGCCATCGCCATCTGGCGCCTGCAAGTCCTGTCGGACGACACGCAGGCCCTCACCCAACGCCCGCTCGCCAAGGAACGCCTGATTTCCGGGTGGCTCCTGAACACGTCGGTCGCCGCCAAGCGCACCGGGGCCATCGCGCGTTCCGCCGACGCGGAGCTCGCCACCTACTACGCGGCGGAAACCCGGGATTCGACGGCGCGCATGAGCGCGCTGCAGAAACAGGTCGGCGCGCTGCTCGACACGCCGGAGGAGCACGCCGTGTTCGACCAGATCGCCACGGCGCGCCAGCGTTACCTCGCCGCGCGCGACCGCGTCATGGCCCTCAAGTCCGGCGGCAGCGATGCCGACGCCCGCAAATACTTCGACGACGAATTCATGCCCGCCGCGGCCGCGTATCTCGGCCGGGTCAAGGCGCTGCTGGAGCTGCAGCAGAAGGAGATCGACACGCGCGTCGCCGCCGTGCTCGGCAGCGCGGACCGCAGCAGCGACGTGCTGACCGCGCTGTGCCTCGCCACGCTCGCCTTCAGCGTCGGCGCCGGCACCCTGTTCGGACGCGCCCTGTTCCGGCGCCTGGGCGGCGAACCGGCGCGCGCGGCGCAGGTGGCGGCCGAGATCGCGGGCGGCAACCTGTGCGTGGCCGTGCCGGTCGCCGCCGGCGACAAGGACAGCCTGATGGCCGCCCTCGAACGCATGCGCGCCAGCCTCGCGGGCATCGTCGCCGACGTGCGCGAGGGCACGGGCACGATCGTCACCGCCGTGGCCACGATGGCCGGCGAAACCGAGGACCTGTCGCGCCGCACGGAAAGCCAGGCGCAGGCGCTGGAAGAAACGGCGTCGTCGATGGAGGAACTGACGGCGGCCGTCGGCCAGAACGCGGTCAACGCCGAGGAAGCCAACCGCATGGCCGGCGACGCCACGCGCGTGGCGCAGCAGGGCGGCGCGATGGTCGGCCAGCTGGTCGACACGATGGGGGCGATCAACGCCTCGTCGGCGCGCATCGTCGACATCATCGCCGTCATCGACGGCATCGCGTTCCAGACCAATATCCTGGCGCTGAATGCGGCCGTGGAAGCGGCGCGCGCGGGCGAGCAAGGCCGCGGCTTCGCTGTCGTCGCGGCCGAAGTGCGCGCCCTGGCCCAGCGCTCGGCCGCCGCCGCCCGCGAAATCAAGGACCTGATCGACGCCTCGACCCAGCGCGTGGCCGACGGCGCCACCCTGGCGGGCCAGGCCGGGCAGACGATGCGCGACATCGTCGACAGCATCGGCCGCGTGACGGGTGTCGTGAACGAGATCGTCGCCTCCAACCGCGAGCAGGCCAGCGGCATCGGCCAGGTCAACCAGGCCATCGTGCAGATGGATGGCGTGACCCAGCAGAACGCGGCCCTGGTCGAGGAATCGGCCGCTGCGACCCGGACCATGCACGAGCAGGCGCAGGCGCTGGCCGAGCTGGTGGCGCTGTTCCGGGTCGAGACGAAGCCGCGGCCGCAGGCGGTCGCGAAACCCGCGCTGCCGCCCGCCCGCCGCGCGGCACCCGCGCCCGCGCCCGCGCCCGCACCGAAGCCGGCGGCGGCCAAGCCGGCGCGCAAGGCGACCGCCGCCGCGACCGCGCGCAAGGCCGCGACGACAGTGGACGCGGACTGGCAAGAGTTCTAGGCGGAAGGGGGGCGGTTGCCGCAAATGGGTTTCTCAGGCAACATCGCCCTATCCTTCATCTTTACGCACGACGCCATGACCCTGCCCGCCCACCAACTCACCATGACTGTCCTGATGACGCCGGATACCGCGAATTTTTCCGGCAACGTGCACGGCGGGAACATCCTGAAACTGCTCGACCAGGTCGCCTATGCGTGCGCCAGCCGCTATGCCGGCACCTATGTCGTGACGATGAGCGTCGACCAGGTGACGTTCCGCCAGCCGATCCACGTGGGCGAGCTGGTCACGTTCCTGGCTGCCGTGAACTACACGGGCCGCACGTCGATGGAAGTCGGCATCAAGGTCGTGGCCGAGAACATCCGCACCCAGCAGGTGCGCCACGTGAACAGCTGCTTCTTCACGATGGTGGCCGTCGGCGACGACAAGCAGCCGGTGCCCGTCCCGCCCCTGCGTCCGTTCGGGCCGGACGAGCTGCGCCGCCACGAGCAGGCGAAGGCCCGCAAGGAGCTGCGCCTGGCGCTGGACCGCCAGCACGAGGAACGGGCCGCGGGCCGGGCGGAACTGGACGCCTGAACAAAAATTATGGATCTCGCGTAACCCGTGCTATACTGCGCCGCCTTGGCCTGGTAGCTCAGTCGGTAGAGCAGAGGATTGAAAATCCTTGTGTCGGTGGTTCGATTCCGCCCCGGGCCACCAAGTTTCAGCATACAGCGCCAACCCGTCCGGTTGGCGTTTTGCATTCCTCCATCGATTCGCCGATACGCCCGCACACTGCCATGACGACCTTTTCCCCCTGCCCCGCCTGTGGTTCCACGCTGACCTACGAAGACGGCTCGGGCAATTATGTGTGCCCGGAATGCGCGCATGAATGGCCCGTGAAAGCCGAAGCGGCCACGGACGACGCGGCCCGCGTGTGGCGCGACGCGGCCGGCAACGTGCTGCAGGACGGCGACACCGTCACCGTCATCAAGGACCTCAAGCTGAAAGGCGGAGGCGGCGTCGTCAAGCAGGGCACCAAGGTCAAGAACATCCGCCTCGTCGACGGCGACCACGACATCGACTGCAAGATCGACGGCTTCGGCGCGATGAGCCTGAAGTCGGAATTCGTCCGCAAGAGCTGACCCGCGCCGCGCGTCAGCGGCGCAATGCGGCAGACGCGGCGGACGCGGCACGCGGCGCCTGGCTGTCGAAGAATCGCCAGATCGTCGCACTCGCGTCCAGGGCCGTCGAGGCCGCTTCCTTGCCCGGCCGCACCCGCTCGGCACCCGGCCACGAATGGCCGCCGGTGTCCGTCACGCACAGCTGGACCTGGGCGCCGCCGGCGCAATTCCGGTAGGCGTCGCAATACGCGCCCGGCACCTGCAGCACACGCTGCGCACTGCCGCCGCACTGGTCGCGCTGGACCCAGCGCGCGATGGTCTCCGGCACCGACACGAAATTCATCACGCTGCTCTGGTCGCGAAACGCGCCCGGACCGGCGCCGCCGTCGAACAGCACGTGGTCGTCGTCGCGGGCATGGATGTGGAGCACCGAGACGGGCCGCGACGGGTTGCATTGCGTGGTGGCGTCGGTGCCGGCAACGGACGCCACCGCCCGGAACACGTCCGCCGCGTCGCAAGCCAGTCGGTGGGCCATCATCCCGCCATTGCTCATGCCGGTGGCAAACACGCGATTCGCATCGACGGCATAGCGCCCCTCGATCGCGCTGACGACGGCGCGCGCGAAGCCGACGTCGTCGCTGCCCTGGTCGCGCGCATAGCCGCAGCAGCCCCCTGCATTCCACGTCGCGAACCGGCCGCCGGGCAGTTTGCTGGCGCCGTTCGGAAAGGCGACGATGAAGCCGCTCCGGTCGGCCTGGCGCTGCAGGCCATACCTGCTGTCGTCGGCCATGTACGCCGCATCGCCGCCGCCATGGAAGGCCAGCACCAGCGGCGCCGGGTGGCCAGGGTCGTACCCGGCAGGCACGTGCACCAGCACCTTGCGGCCCTGCACCCGGATCTCCTGCAGGCCGGACGCCGCGGCGCGGCCGGCGCGCCACTGTTCGATGCGATGCCGGAGGTTCTCTCTCAATTGGTGCGCCTGCCCGGCGGCAGGCGCCAGCAACGCGGAAATGGCCAGGCAGCACGGCACGACGTGGTAGCGAAGTTTCATGGGCGGCTCCGTCAAGTTTGTTTTCGGATAATGATACGACGTCGCCGGGCCCATCGGGTGGGCGGGATCGATTTCACGCCATCCCGATATTCGATCCGGTATCGGCGCCGCTAAAACCGTGATTGGACGCCCGTCCGGCTTCGGCCTAGCATCGCAGCATCGGTCCGATCCAAGAGAACAACAATGAAGAGACACCTCGCCGCCCTCCTCCTTGCGGCCGGCGCGCCGCTGTGCGTGGCGGGACCGGCTTCCCCGCCCCCAGTAAAACTGGCCATCGACGCCGCGCAGGTCAAGGGGCCCATGACGCCGATCTGGGCCTGGTTCGGCTACGACGAACCGAATTACACGACGGCCCCCGACGGTAAAAAACTGCTGAGCGAAATCGCCGCGCTGAGCCCGGTCCCCGTCCACGTCCGCGCGCACAACCTCATGACGTCGGGCGACGGCAGCTACGCGCTCAAATGGGGCTCGACGAATATGTACAGCGAGGACAAGGACGGCAAGCCGGTCTACGACTGGACCATCATCGACCGCATCTTCGACACGTACGTCGAACGCGGCATGAAGCCGCTGGCGGAGATCGGCTTCATGCCGGAAGCATTGTCGCAGCGCCCGCAGCCGTATCGCCATCACTGGAAACCGGGCACGCCCTACCAGGAGATCCTGACCGGCTGGGCCACGCCGCCGAAGGACTACGGCAAGTGGTCCGAGCTGATCTACCAATGGGTCAAGCACAGCGTGGCCCGCTACGGGCAGAAGGAAGTCGAGAGCTGGTACTGGGAAGTGTGGAACGAGCCGGACGGCCTGTACCTGATCGCGCCCGACGTCAAGCGCGAGTATTTCAAGATGTACGACTATGCGGCCGATGCGGTGAAACGCGCGCTGCCGACGGCGCGCATCGGCGGCCCGCACACGGCCGGCGCGGGCCGCTTCATGGACGACTTCCTGCGCCACTGCCTGCACGAGACCAACTACGCGACCGGCAAGACCGGCTCGCCGCTGGACTTCGTCGCCTTCCACGCCAAGGGCGCGCCGAAGGTGGTCGACGGCGTCGTCCGGATGGGCATGGGCACGCATTTCCGCCACCTCGACGACGGCTTCGCCCTCGTCGCAAAATATCCGGAGCTGAAAAACATCCCCGTCATCGTCGGCGAATCCGACCCGGAAGGCTGCGCCGCCTGCGGCATGCAGACCAACCCGGAAAACGCCTACCGCAACGGCACGCTGTATGCCAGCTACACCGCGGCGTCGATCGCGCGCGAGTACGACCTGGCCGCGCACCGCGGCGTCAACCTGATCGGCGCGGTGAACTGGTCGTTCGAGTTCGAGGACCAGCCCTGGTTCGCGGGCTTCCGCGACCTGGCCACCAACGGCGTCGACAAGCCCGTGCTGAACGTGTTCCGCATGCTCGGCATGATGGGCGGCGACCGCGTGGCGGTGACGGGCGACCGGGCCTACGACGCGGCCAGCATCGAGGCCGCCGGCGTGCGCGGCGCGCGCACCGACATCGACGCGCTCGCGACGAAGGATGCCCGCCACGTCGCCGTCATGGTCTGGAACTACCACGACGACGACGTCATCGACGCCGGCTCACCCGTCGAACTTTCCATCGCCGGCATCCCCGCCAAGCAGGTGCAGGTGCACCACTACCGCATCGACCAGGACCACAGCAATTCGTACACGGCATGGAAGCGCATGGGCTCGCCCGCGCATCCGACGCCGGCGCAGGTGGCCGCGTTGCAGCAAGCGGGCGCGCTCGCGGAACTGGGGGCCGCGACGACGGTGGCGACGCGGGACGGCACGGCCACGGTCAGGATGCAGTTGCCGCGGCAGGCGGTGTCGCTCGTGACCCTCACCTACTGATTCGGCCACCATGACAACGGACGCCACCTTCGGGTGGCGTCGTCGTTTGTACCGTCATGTAAGCAACCGCCAACATTACCGGAACATTAACTTTGCAGCGAAACCTGGCCATTGCCATTTTTGTCACGAGCATGTCACGCCCCTGGACGATCCTGTGCGCGGCCCGATCCCATCGATCGCGTATTCCCGACTCTGACCAGGAGATTCCTCGTGAGGTTAGCAAAGACCTTGATTACCCCGCTCGCGCTCGCCATCCTGCTGGCCGCCTGCGGCAGCGACAACGGCGGCACGACCACCGCAGCCACCACGCCGAATGGCGACTCCAGTTCTGCGGCCCCGGCCCCGGCGGCTACCCGTACCATCGTCATGGTGTGGGACGGCCTGCGTCCCGATTCCGTCAACGCGACGGACACCCCGAACCTGTACGCGCTGCGCCAGAGCGGCGTGAATTTCAGCGACAACCACTCGACCTACCCGACCTTCACGATGATGAACTCGTCGTCGTTCGCGACGGGTTCGTTCCCGAAGACGAGCGGCTTCTACGGCAACACGTTCTGGACGCCGCCGCAGGGTAGCAACAATGCGATCCCGGCCGGCACCGGCGCCGGCGGCGCGGCCCAGGATTACCAGGACCCCGTGTTCACCGAAGACTACCAGGTGCTCACGACGCTGAACGATTACTACGGCGGCCAGCTGCTCCTCGTGAAGAGCCTGTTCGCCACCGCGCAGGCGGCGAACCTGACGACGGCCATCGTCGGCAAGTCGGGCGCGGCCTATCTGCAGGACCTCGGCAAGGGCGGCGTCTTCCTCGACGAGAACACCGTGCAGCCGCGCAGCCTCGTCACCGAGCTGCAGGGCGCCGGCTTCGCGCTGCCCGCCAACGTCGTCAAGAATTATTCCGGCAGCGACGCCGTCACGCTCGCCGCCGGCAACGGCAACCCGACGGGACGCGCCGGCTACGTCACGTTCAACACGACGGCGTACGACCCCGACGGCAAAATCGCCATCGCCGCGCGCGATTCGTCCGACACGACGCAGGGCGCGCCGGAAGACGCCGCCAACAAGTACATGATGTCGGTGTTCACGCAATACATCCTGCCGCAGAAGAAGCCGATGCTGTCGCTGATCTGGTTCCGCACGCCGGACAACGTCGAGCACGGCTACGGTCCGGGCAGCGCCAACATGAAGGCAGGCCTGCGTTCGCAGGACGCACGCCTGGGCGAGCTGATCGCCGCGCTGCGCGCCAACGGCATGGACAGCACGACCAATATCGTCGTCGTGTCCGACCACGGCCACTCGAGCGTCTCCGGCCCGGTGTCGGCCTATCCGCTGCGCGCGATCACGGCGTCGACGACGATCCCCAGCGGCGGCGTGAGCGGCGCGGCCATCGGCGCCGTCGATCCGAACGGCTACTCGTTCTCGGGCGACGTGCGCTCGGCCGACCTGCTGACCTACCGCGGCTTCGCGGCGTATGACGGCTCGGGCTGCTCGACGAGCGCCATGTACGGCCTCACCGCCGACGGCAAGCCGGTCATCCCCGTCAAGGTCGACGCGACCGGCAGCCTGTGCGGCAGCGCCAACGCGAAATACCAGGCGATCAGCGCGAGCCTGGCCAAGCCGGTCGCCAGCTTCAAGGTGCCGGCGCCGGGCAGCCTGCCGGCCAACGGCATCGTCGTCGCTGCGAACGGCGGCTCCGACTACTTCTACGTGCCGGGCCACGACGCCGCGACCGTCCAGAAGCTCGTGAAGGTTCTGCAGCAGCGCGAGGAATACGGCGCGATCTTCGTCGACAGCCGCTACGGCAGCATCCCGGGCACGCTCATGATGTCGCAGGTGAACCTGGAAAACGCCAAGCGCCAGAACAATGGCCAGCCGGACGTCGTCGTCTCGTTCAACTGGGACTACAACACGTCGGTGCAGGGCATGCCGGGCATCGAGTTCGAAAGCGCCGGCGGCCAGCGCGGCATGCACGGCAGCTTCGGCATCTCGGACGTGCACAACACGCTGATCGCGAACGGTCCGTCGTTCCTGGCGAATAAAGTCGTCACGACGCCGTCCGGCAACGTCGACGTGGCGCCCACCGTCGCCTACCTGCTCGGTCTCTCCATGCCGCAGGCCGACGGCCGCGTGCTGAACGAAGGCCTGGCGTCGCCCGCGACGAAGGACGCGCCGACCGTGACCGCGTCGACCGTCACACCGGCCGCGCCCGCGACCGGCCTCGCGTTCGAAGTGCCGACCGACCCGACCGGCGCGACGAAGGACGCCGCACTGACGAAGGGCACCTACAATATCGAGCTGTCGGTGAAGGACCTGACCGTGGGCGGCAAGTCGTACCGCTACTTCGACTCGGCCCGCGCCGTGCGCAACTGACATGGCATCTGCCCTTCCTCGTTTCGACGGAAGGCGCGCGTCGCGGTCGCTCGTGCTCTGCACGGCGGCCGCGGCCGTGTTTTCCGCGCCGTCGTCGCGTGCCGCCGCGCCCGACTTCGACCGTGTCTTCAGCACCCGCGGCGAGCCCGCGGCCACGCACTTCCAGGCCACCTACCTCGCCGGCGGTGCCGAGCACCACGTGGAAGTCTGGCGCGACGGCGACCGCCGCATCCGCCGCCGCACGGACGACAAGGCCGAGAGCTTCGCGATACGCGCGCCGGGCAGCGCGGACTACCGCCTGTCCGTGCTCGACCTCGGCCGCAAGATCCGCACCGACATCGACCGCGACAACCTGTACCGCATCGGCCAGTTCACCGACTGGTTCGACCTCGGCCATGGCCTGCGCCATCCCAAGGGAGCGTATCGTCTCGTGCCCGCGGCCACGCCGCACGGCGCCGCGCACGCCATCGGCGCCTGCGAATGGGTCGCCCTCGTCCAGGGCAAGCAGACGACGCACGTGTGCTGGAGCACGACGGCGAAGCTGCCGCTGCTGATCCAGGCCGGCGACGGCCGCATCGTGTGGCGCGTGACGCACGTCGACCACAAGCCGATTCCGGACAAGGTCTTCGCCATCCACGACGCCGGTTTCGTCCACAACGACGCAAACGCCGACATCGAGCGCGACTGAGCGAGCGCAACGCCCGTTTTCCACGCCACCTCCGGGTGGCGTTTTTCATGAACCGCAGCCGTCCCTCCGGAGTCATACCCATCGTCGAGATAACGCGTGGAGAGCGCCGATGCGATGGATCGTCCTTCTGCTGTTCGTGGCCAGCGCGGCGTACGTGCACCTGCGCGGCCGCGTGCGCCACGGCGTGTTCCGCCAGCTGTCCGACCACTCGACGTTCACGGCGCCGCTGAACTGCTTCTGCTACCTGTTCTCGGCCGTGCCGACGACGCCCTTCTTGCCCACGTCATATTTCCCGGAACTGGAAGCGCTGAAGCGGGAATGGCGCACGTTCCGGCACGAAGCGCTGGCGCTGGCCGACACGCAGCGCATCCGCCCGTCCGCCAAGGTCGACGACATCGGCTTCAACTCCTTCTTCCGGCGCGGCTGGAAGCGGTTCTACCTGAAGTGGTACGACAATCCGCATCCGTCGGCCAGGACACTGTGTCCGCGCTCGGTCGCGATCCTGGAACGCATCCCGTCCGTCAAGGCGGCCATGTTCGCGCTGCTGCCGGCGGGCGGCACGCTGGGCCTGCACCGCGATCCGCTCGCGGTGTCCGTGCGCTACCACCTCGGGCTCGTGACGCCGAACGACGACCGCTGCGCCATCGTCGTCGACGGCGTGCCGTACGCGTGGCGCGACGGCGAAGACGTCCTCTTCGACGAAACCTATCTGCACGACGCGGCCAACCGGACGGACAGGGACCGCATCATCCTGTTCTGCGACGTCGAACGGCCGCTGCAATATCGCTGGGCGCAAGCCGTGAGCCGCGTCGCGGGCGGCTTCCTGCTGCGCGCGTCGGCGGCGCCGAACGAGATCGGCGACCGCACAGGCGGCCTGAACCGCGCCTTCCGCTACCTGTACGTGCTGCGCCGCTTCGGCAAACGGCTCAAGGCGTGGAACCGCACCGTCTATTACGTCTTCAAATGGAGCCTGTTCGGCGCGTTGGCGTTCATCCTGTTCGTGCGCTGACGCCGGCGGCCCCCGTTGTAATACGCCGGTAACATGCCGATGCGTATGATGAGGCAACGGAATCCGCCCAAGACGCCATGTACAAATCCAGGAAACGCCTGCTGATCCTCGACGCCGACGGCACCACCATCGACGCCTTTTCCGCCATCGAGGCGGCCTTCTCGCGGCACGGGTTGGACATCGGCGACGAAGCCCGCTTCCAGAAACGCCACAACCTCTTCAAATACCTGGGCGGATTGAAGGAATTCCCGTCGATTATCAAGAAGAACCTGCGCAAGAACAGCCGGGCCAGGCTAGTCGACAGCCTCACGGAAGTCTATCGCCAGGAAGCCGCGATGTACGAAGGGATTCCGGAGCTCGTGCGCGAACTGGTCGCCGCGCCGGACGTCGTCGTCGGCATGGTCACGCGCAACATCACGAACGAGCCGCTGGAAACGCTGCGCCAGTTGTTCCTGCGTCACGACATCGACATCAACGCACTCGACTTCCTCGTCCACATCCCGCTCTCCGAAAAGAAGACGAGCCAGTTCCGCGCCATCCGCGAACAGTTCGGCATCAATCCCGCGCGCGCCTACGTGTGCGGCGACGAACACAAGGACTTCATGGCCGCGATCGGCACGGGCATGCATCCGTTCATGGTGTCGTATGGCTTCGAGGATTTCGACCGGCTGACGGAAAAATTCGAGATCCCCCACGAGCTGATTTCGCGCACGTCCGGCGAACTGTGCCAGCGCGTGCGGCACGCGCTCGATCTCGGCACCCGCCGCGCCGGCCCGGGTGGGGTCAGTACGCGTACCAGAACAGCAGCGCGCTGACGACGCCGAACATCCAGTAGTCGACGGGGGCGCCGGCGCACCAGCGCTTGTGCCAGGGAATCAGCTCGCGCTTGAAGCGGTGCCGGCCGAACGCGGGATTGACGACGAACCACAGGTAGTCCTCGACGATCCAGAACAGCGTGACGGCGCCCAGCGCACGCGCTTCCAGCGGCAGCGACCATTGCCCCATGAAGGCCAGCGGGAAATGGAAGATGACGCCGATGAAGGAAAACATCCACGCGTGGTAGCCGGTCAGCGCGCGGCCGCCCCAGAAGATGTCGAGCAGCGGATGCTCGTCGATGCGCCAAGTGGGCAGGTTGGCCGCCCAGCCCGCGTCGCCTTCGATCTCGACTTCGACGCGGGCAAAGACGTACGCGGCCGCGACGATGGCGGCCAGGGTCGCGACGAACTGGCCGCCATGGGAAAGTTCAAACACTGGCATCGATGGCTTCGTTCTGTTTCAGGACGGCGGCCAGCACGGCGCAAGCGGCATGCGGCCGGCCCAGCGCGCGGGCCCGTGCGCGCATCGTCTCGAGCGCATCCGGATGGGCCATCAGGTAGCGGACGCGGTATTCCAGCGATGGCGCATCGAACGCCTTCATGGCCGCGCCATACTCCAGCAGGAAATTGGCATTTCTCTCTTCCTGCCCGGGAATCGACGCATTCACGATCATGGGCAAGCCCATGGCGAGGCATTCCGCCGTCGTCGCGCCGCCCGGCTTCGTGATCGCCACGTCGGCGCAGGCCATCAGGCGCTCGACCCGGTCCGTGAAACCTTGCGGCACGAGACGGCCCGGGTGCGCGGCCGCCAGGCGCCGCAGCGCCGCCAGCGCCTCCGCGTTGCGGCCGGCCAGGACGATCAACTGGAAATTGCCGGGAATCGCCAGCAGCCGCTGCGCCAGCGTCGACAAGCCGCCCAGCCCCGCGCCGCCGCCCATCAGCAGGAACGTCATGCGGCCCGGATCGATGCCGAGCTCGCGGGCGCATTCGGCGCGGTCCAGCCGCTGCGTGAACGCCGGCATGACGGGGATGCCGGTGACGTGGATCGTGTGCGCCGGGATGCCGTGCTTCGTCATCAGGAACGCGACCTCGTCGTTGCCGGCGAAATAGCCGGCCACGTCCCGGTGCACCCACATGCGGTGCAGGTCGAAGTCGGTCACCTGCACCCACACGGGGCAAGGCAAGGCGCCGTCCGCGACTTCGCGCGACAGGATCTCGGCCGGCAGGAAATGCGTGCAGACGATGGCGTCCGGCGCCAGTTGCGCGATCTTCTCGAGCAGGGGCACGCAGTCGCGCCGTTCGATCCGGCGCCGCAAGCGGTGGGCCCAGCCGTCCGGCGCGGCGCGGTTGGTGGTTTGGTAGACCCAGCTCCACACGGTGGGCGCCCGGCTCACGAGCAGGAGGTAGAGGCCGGCATACACCCGGCGCAGGCGCGGCGTCGCATGGGCCGTCGCATCGAGGTGGATCACCTCGACGCCGTCCGGCTGGTCATGCGCGCCGGCGCGGATCGCCTCCGCCACGCGGGTGTGGCCGGCGCCGGCGGGGACGCTCAATACGAGGACGCGCTTGCGTGTCCTGCCGTCGTCCTCCGAACATCGCCCTTCCATTGCGTACGCCTCGCCGAACGTGTTGATGAAGGCACTGTAGCTGGAGATTGTGACGGTGCCGTGACGGGCAAGGTGGGGCAACCGTGCGCCCCTTGCCAAGCGCGGCCGCGCACGCGATCATGGGGCATGAATCCGTTCACTCCCGCCCGCACCCTCGCCAGCATGGCCGGCCTGGCCCTGCTGCTGGCGAGCAGCGCCTGCCGCAGCGATGCGCCGCAGACTCCATCGAACACCGCCGCCGGCGGCAGCGCCACGCTGCTGGCGCGCATCGAGGCCGAGCGCGGCGACGCCGCCTGCGACGCGGACGACCAATGCCACACGATCGGCGTCGGCCACAAGGCCTGCGGCGGTCCGGAACGCTACCTGGCGTGGTCGAGCAAGCACAGCGACGGCGCCCGCCTGCGCGCGCTCGTGGCCGAGCACGCGGCTGCGCGCCAGGCCGAGGACACGAAAAACCGCATGATGTCGACCTGCTCCGTCGTCCCGGATCCGGGCGCGACGTGCGCCGCCGGCCATTGCGTGCTGCGCGCGATGAGCGCCGGCCCGGGCGGCACGGCACCCGTGGCGCGCTGAAAACCCGGAGATACAAACGGCAAGGCCGCGGCAAATACCGCGGCCTTGTCGTTAGGGCCGCTTGTGGCGGCCCTGCCAGGACGATTACTCGACCTTCGCCTGCTTGTTGCCGGCGTTCTGGAACAGGGGGATCGGGTCGGTCGTGTCGACTTCGACCATGGTCATACCGGCCGGGGTGGTGCCGGCCAGATAGCTGATGGAACCCAGGTGGCGCTTGCCGGTCGGGAGGCCGGACCACGAGATCGCCACCGACGCCGTGCCGCCCACGGCGACCATGCTCGGTGCCATCACCCTGAAGTTGCCGCCGGTCGCGTCCGGGCTCAGCACCCAGGTCGACAGCTTGTACGTGGCGCTGCCGCCCACCGGCGCGTAGCCGACGACGCAGACCTTGTAGTCGCCTGCCGGCGGATTGTTCAGCGTGACCATTTCATTGGCCGTCTCGCCGCCGCTGGAACCGACGACGGTCGTGCCGCGCGCCACGACGAGGTCCAGGTCGGACTTGCCGTCGCCGCTCGTGTCGCTGTCGTACAGGGCGAAGCGGGCCGCGGCCGTGCCGGCCGGGATCGTGACGGTGTGCACGTTCACGCCCGTGCCGCCGCCGCCCGTGCACACGCTGCTGGCCGTGTTCGGCGCAGTGACGACCGTCGAGGCGAACTGGGTGGCCGGGATCAGGCCGGACTTGGCGATCGCCATGGCGCCGCCGAAACCGGTGCCGACGGTGATCACCTTGGTGCCGGACGTCGCCTCGCTGGCCACGGTCGTCGGGGCGGCCAGCGTGGCGGCGCGTGCCGTCAGCGGGCTCTTCACGACGTGCGTGCCGTCGGTCCACGTCAGCTTGCCGTACACCCAGGTGTTCAGCGGCGCGGTGGTGCGGGTCAGCTTGACCGCGAACGTGCCTTTCGCGCCCGGCGCCAGCTCCAGCGTGGACGGCTGCACGGCGACCGTGTAACCCGGCAAGGTGGCGCTCGCCGTGTAGGTCGCGGCTGCGCCGCCCACGTTCGTGACGGTGCGGGTCAGGGTCTGGATGCCCAGCACGCTGGCCGCCGTCAGCGACGCCAGGTTCAGGTTGTTCGGCTGGATGGTGCCGACGGTCCCGCACGTGCCCGGGCTGAACACGTTGGTGATGCCCAGGCCGCACAGGAAGCGCGCGTAGTCGACCGTGGACAGGTCGTACACGAGGCCCGGATCGGCCGCGGCGGACGGCGCCACGTGGCCGGCGCCCTGGCCCCACGGCAGGGTGCCGGTCGTCCTGGCCGTGCTGTCCCACGGTACCGAACCGTTCAAGCCGTCGCTGAACGTGTCGTAGGCCGTCGTCATGATCGCCGACTTGATCATCGCCGGGCTCCAGTCCGGATGGCGCTGTTTCAGCAGCGCGGCGATGCCGGCCACGTGCGGCGACGCCATCGACGTGCCGGTGTAGAACGCGAAGTTCTTGACGGGCGACGGCTCCCCGCCGGCGACGGCGTCGCGCTGGGCATGGGTCAGGTCGGCGCTGACGGCGGCCAGGATGTCCGTGCCCGGCGCCGTGACGTCCGGCTTCATGATGTTGGCGTTGGCCACGTTCGGGCCGCGCGACGAACTGCTGTTCATCTGCGGCGCGACGATGTTCGGGTCGACGATGCCGCGCAGGTTGTCCAGCGCGGCGGTGGCGCCCGGCGTGGCGGCGTAATAGTCCTTGACCTTCTGGCCGTCTTCCTTCGTGATGTGGACGGTCGAGAGGGTGTGGGCCTGGTTCAGGATCGTCGTCGCGCCGCCCGGCACGTTGGCGATGATCACGCCCACGGCGCCGGCCGTCTTGCCGTTCGCGCTCTTGTTGACGAGCACATTGGCGCCGCGGTCGCAGACGAGGATCTTGCCCGTGACCTTGGCCGGATCGAGATACGTGGTCGGGCCGTCGGCCGGGCCGAAGCACTGGTTCAGCTTCATGTCGGCCGGGTCGACGCCCGCCAGGCCCGCGTCCTTCGCCAGGACCAACGGTGCCGACGGCGTGTTGGCGTTGCCGGACGCGCCGGTGACGGTCACGCCGTTGCCCAGCGCGACGTCGGCCGCGTAGATGCGGTTGTGCGTCGAGTTGCCGACCGTCGTCAGCCACGGGCTGATGTGGGCGACCGGGGCCGTCGACGGGCCGGAGTTGCCGGCCGACGCCGCCACGAACACGCCCGCCGCCGCCGCGCCGAGGAAGGCGACTTCGGTCGGTTCGTTGAACGCGCCGCCGCCGGCGTTCGGGCCGATCGAGAAGTTGATGACGTTCACGCCGTCCTTCACGGCCTGTTCGATCGCGGCCACGCTGTTCGACGTGGCGCAGCCGTTCTGGCCGGTCACGCCGTCGGTCCAGCACACCTTGTACGCGGCGATGCGGGCGCGCGGCGCCATGCCGGTGATCTTGCCGAGGGAGAGGCCGTTGGTCGTGGCCGTCACGTGCGCATTGCCGGCGGCCGTGCTGGCCGTGTGGTCGCCGTGGCCGCCGTGGCCCTCGGCGCCGGCGACGGAATCGCGGGCCGACAGGAATTCGGTCCAGTGCAGCGTCTGCGACGGCTGCTTGAACCAGCGCGCGCCGATCAACTTGTTGTTGCAATCGCTGGCGGCAAAGCCTTCGCCGACCTGGCAGATGCCTTTCCAGGACGCGGGCGGCGCATCATAGGCGAGCTTGCTGCCGTTGCGGCTCGGGTTGCCGTTCTCGTCGACGCGGTCGGCGAAGCTGTCCTGCTCGGGCCAGATGCCGCCGTCGACGATGCCGATGATGATGCCTTCGCCGGCCTTGTCCTGGCCGCCCAGTTGGTCCCACAGGCCGCCCGGTTTGTCGAGGCCGAGGAACGTCGGGGTGTAGCTCGTGTCGAGCTGCAGGATCGAGTCGGCCGAGATGTTGGCCACGCCCCGGTTCTTCTTGAGGGCGCGGACCTCGGCGTCGGTCAGCATCGCCGAGAAGCCGTTGAATACGACCTTGTATTCGTTGGTCACCTGGGCCTTGTTGACGGTGGCGAGGACGTCGGCCTGCTTCGTCTCCAGGTAGTTGATGTAGTTCTGGACGCTGGACGCGTCGACGTTCAGGCGCTGGCCGGCGGGCGGCTTGGTGGCCGGCAGGCCGCTGACGTTGCCGTCGTACGTGGCGACCGGCTTGTCCGCCAGCTGGACGATGTAGGACCGGCGGACCTCGCCGTCCGCGTAGACTTGCGCGGTCGCGGCGACGGTCAGCGCGAACAGGACGGCCGCAGTGATGGGACGCAGTTTCATGGTCGGCTCCTGGCGCTCAAGCGTGGGTGGACGGAGCGGCCGACTTGCGGCGGCGCATCACGAGCGCGCCCATGCCGAGACCGAGCAACGCCAGGCTGCCCGGCTCGGGGACTTCGGCCAGGGCGAGGTTGTCGATGGCGAACTGGGCCTGGTAGATCGTCGGATCGGACCAGTCCTGCGCGACGGTGCAGCCGCCGGCGCCGTCGAACAGGCAGGCGCGGATCGTCAGGCTCGTCAGTTGCGCGCCGCCGAAAGCCGTGGGCAGCACGGCGGAGCCGAACAGGGGATTGTTGCCGTCCGTGCCGGGGAAGTCGAGCGCCAGGCCGACCGAGGAGCCGTCCGCGAGGTTGCCGGTCAGCTGCAGCTGGCCGTACGAAAAGTCCGCCAGGCCGCCGGTCGGGGCGGCGAAGCTGAAATCGAGGCTGCGCAGGCTGAACTTCCCGCCGCCGTTCTTGCTGACCATGACGCCGCCGTCGTTCAGGCCCAGGTAGAAATGGCTCGTGTCGTTGGTCGGGCAGCCGCCCAGCCAGCAGGTCGACGGGTCCATGCCGTTGGCGATCACGCCGACGGCGCCGCTGGTCCCGCCGTGATTGTCGATCGCCTGCAGCGTGTAGCCGGCCTCGGTAAACGTGCTGCCGTCGACGTAGAAGTCGGGCAGCAGGGATTCGAAATTCACCACGGACGCCGTGGCGGGGGCCGTGCCCAGCAGCGCAAACGCGGCGGCGACGCCGCAAAACAGTGTATTCAGCCCGGATCGGGCATGGGAAACGCAAGAAGTCGGATGGGTTGTCATGTCTCTCGCCTTGAAGTGGAAGCGCCGATGGGTATCGGGCCTACGTGTTTTTTTACCAACTACACGATTTTTCACTTTAGCAAGAAAACAATGTTTTTCCGAAAAAATGTCTCCAAATTAACTATTGTGTTAAAGACACGAAATTGAACAAAATTTCGTGTTCCCTATGAAACTGGCCTTCCGCACGAGAAAAAAATTGTCGCTTTTTTGCCAACATTTTAGCTAGGCGCAGGGTCGCCAAGTGCGAGCTTGGGCTTGTGGATGGGATGGCCGTCGACGATCACCAAGACCGGCCGGGTGGCGCCGACCATCGAACGCGCGAGGAACTACGTGAACGTGCCGGCCGTGACGCTTCCTTCAGGTTTCATGCCACATGAATATTCTTTACGTCCGCAACCAATCTAGCCAATTCACCAGGTCGCAAGCCAATCTGTCCAGGAATTAATTGCCCCTTGGCTCCCCACGCATTCCACCATGTTTTGGCGAACTCCAGAAGAGTTTGCTCCTTGCCTGTGCCGACGTTACGGAGGACCGGACGCCCTGGCTCAACGAAAGAGCAATCAAGAGCAGAAAGAAATTGATCTGCTACTTCGGAGACATTGATGAAATCCCGCACCTGCACTCCGGCACTCATGGCGAAGTCGCGACCATCCAGCGCAGCAGCCCGCATGGAAGGCCAAAATCGCGTTGCCGCCTCGCCTTCACCGTACACTTGAAAAATGCGAAGGACTTGAAGACGTAGCCCGAAATGACGAGCCAGTCCGAGGCATGCAGTAGTCGCTGCAGCCTTCGAGATGGGATAGGTCAAGGTTGGCCGCATTTCGGTGGCTGGATGCACGAAGTCGAGCCCTTCAGCTGCCTCACCATATTCAAAACAGGTGCCTGCCACCAATACATCTTTAACCCCCTGCAAAGCGCCCTGCTGTAACAAGCGAATCGTCGCATAAACGTTCCAGTAGAGGCACTCGTCTAATGGGGCGTAAGGAGGATTTGGTGTATGTGAAGCCAAATGGACAATCGCATCGCAACCCCGCAGCTCGTTTTCAAAGTTCTGATCCAACGCACGATCGACCCAGACTGGCTCTTGCAAAAGCGGTAGGCGTGGACAGCTACCGGGTCTTCGCTGAGCAACAACCTCGTGTCCGGCCGCCAATGCCTTCTGGAGAAAATGCGAACCGACGAATCCGGTCCCACCCGTTACAAATAGCTTCATGATCAGAACGGCGAAACAAAATCGGCGAATGCCGGATGGTCGCGATCGCGGGCAGAAATAATGGGATCGGTGACTCCCCAGTCAAATCCTAACGAGTCCCAGCGGATGCCTTTATCGTTTTGAGCTGCATAGACTGTGGTTACCTTGTATGCCATCAACACGTCGTCGGTGAGTGCGAGGAAGCCATGCGCCATACCCTTTGGAATCATCAGACCATGGCCATATGTCGCGTCCAGTTCGGTAGCAAAATATTGGCCGAAGGTCGGAGATTTCTTACGCAGGTCCACAACCACATCCAGAACTTTCCCCTGCAAACAGTAAACCAGCTTCTCGTGATCATATGGCGGCGTCTGAAAATGCATCCCGCGGATCACGCCCTTGCGAGAGCTGGAGTAATACTCCTCGCGCCAGTCTGTGGGCAGACCAAGCGCAGCGAAGCGTTCTGCATGGAAGGTCTTAACAAACTTGCCTCTTTCGTCTTCTGCAAAAAAGGGGCGAACTTGAAAGCAGCCATCCAGGGTGGTGGGAATCAAATCCATCAACAGGCCCTCAGAAGTTGACGCCGAAGAACTCTTCGAGCTTATCCGCAATATAGTCGAGCTGCTCCTGGCCCAGTGCGGGAAAGGTGCCCAGCCAGAACGTCTGGTTCATCACAACGTCTGAATTGATCAGATCGCCACTGACGCGGAAATTGCGACCGGCCATATAAGGCTGTTTCGTAAGGTTGCCAGCAAACAGCAACCGTGTTCCGATTTTGCACTCTTCAAGGAAATTGATCAGATCAGCTCGCTTAACACCTGCGCTGGTCTTCAGGATCAGCGGAAAGCCAAACCACGATGGCTCACTGTTCGGTGTGGCTTCCGGTAGGTGAAGGAACTGCTCGACGCTTGCCAAGCGCGACTTCAGGTACGTAAAGTTCGCGCGGCGCTTGGCGATGAACTCGTCAAGCCGGTCCATCTGCGCCAGTGCGCAAGCAGCCTGCATATCCGTTATCTTGAGGTTATAACCCAGATGACTGTAGGTGTATTTATGGTCGTAACCGTCTGGCAAGTTTCCGCCCAACTCGTTCTTGGTCCAGCAGAATCGTTTGTCGCAGGTATTGTCTTTGCCCGGCGGGCAATAACAGTCACGGCCCCAATCGCGGAAGGATTCCGCGATCTGTTTCAGTTGCGGGTCGTTGGTGAACACAGCACCGCCTTCCCCCATCGTGATGTGGTGCGCGGGGTAAAAGCTCAATGTGGCGATGTCACCGAAGGTCCCGACCATCTGGCCATTGTAGGTTGCGCCCAGAGCATCGCAGCAGTCTTCAACCAGCCACAGGTTGTATTTCTTGCACAGTGCGGTCACCACATCCAGATTAAAAGGGTTGCCCAAGCTATGGGCCAACATGATGGCTTTGGTTTTGGGCGAAATCGCCGCTTCGATTTTCGATGCATCGATGTTGTGGGTCGCCAAATCGACGTCCACAAACACCGGCACCGCGCCGAATTGAATGATGGGGTTGACCGTAGTCGGGAAACCTGCGGCCACGCCGATCACTTCATCGCCAGGCCTGATTGCACGATCGCCGAGTTTGGGGCTGGTCAGCGTCGAGAACGCCACCAGGTTGGCTGATGAGCCAGAGTTCACGGTGATCAGATATTGGACGCCCAAGAAATCAGCGAGGCGCTGCTCGAACATGGCGTTGAAGCGCCCGGTCGTCAACCAGCCATCCAGGCTTGCGTCAACCATGTTCTTGAGTTCAGCAGCTCCGATAACTTTGCCCGACACAGGTACCGGTGTTTCACCTGGTACAAATGGTTTTGGGGCATGGACAATATCGGCGTATTGCTGAACGAGATTGCTGATTTCCTTGCGGATGTTATCCGCTGTTCTGTCGTGGAATTGGATCGAAGAGGTGGTCATATTTGAATCCGGTTAACGAAGCGTGCGTTGATAGTCGTCGATCTGCTGCAAGCATTTGGAATACACACAGCCCTTGGCAAGCCAGTGATGATGCCAGTCGGTGATTTGGTCGAGTGCTCTGGCAAGATCCCAACGTGGTTGCCAGCCTAACTTGGCTTTTGCTTTGGAGATATCCAATTTGAGGTAGTTGGCTTCATGCGGATGCTCGCCGCCATCCAGCTGCCAACTGGTATCGCTACCCCAGATTTGAACCATGTGCTCGACGATCCACTGGACTGGGCGAGCATCTTCATCATGAGGGCCGAAATTCCAGCCCTCCGCGAAGGTTTGGCCTTCAGCGTAAAGACGTTCGGCCAGCATCAGATACCCCGACAACGGTTCCAGCACGTGCTGCCAAGGCCGGATGGACTTGGGGTTACGTACCACGACCGGCTGCGAATTTTCAAAAGCTCGCAAGATGTCCGGCACCAGCCGGTCCGCGGCCCAGTCTCCGCCGCCAATCACATTGCCCGCTCGGGCCGAAGCCAGGGCGATTCCGCTTTGCTGGCAGAAGGACCGGCGATATGCACTGGTGACCAGCTCCGAACAACCTTTGCTGTTACTGTACGGGTCGTATCCACCCATAGGCTCTTCTTCGCGATAGCCCCACAGCCACTCTTTGTTTTCATAGCATTTGTCTGTAGTAACGTTGACAATCGCCTTGGCTGTGCCGACCTGGCGCGCAGCTTCCAGTACATGCACCGTACCCATAACATTCGTGGCATAGGTTTCAACCGGCGCCTGGTATGAGTAGCGCACCAATGGCTGGGCAGCCATGTGGATGACAACTTCCGGCCTGCAAGCATGCATCGCTGCCAGGACAGTAGCGTAGTCGCGAATGTCGCCAATCGTGCTTTGCATGCCTGCACCCACATTGGCTTCGTTAAATAATGCAGGCGTTGTGGGCGGGTCGAGTGCCAAACCATGCAGCTCGGCGCCCATGGATTGCAGCCAAAGGCTCAGCCAACTGCCCTTGAAACCGGTGTGGCCCGTCAGCAATACGCGTCTGCCATGCCAGAAATTCGAATTCACGCTCTGCATGATCATTCCCATTTCTTCCAGGGTGCTTGCCCACTGGCCCAAAGTTCTTCCAGGCGATTCTTGTCGCGGAGCGTGTCCATGGGTTGCCAGAAGCCATGGTGCTCATATGCCATGAGCTGGCCCTCTTCTGCCAACTTCATCAAAGGCTCTTGCTCCCAAATCGTATGGTCGCCCTTGATGAGGCTCAGAACCTTGGGTGACAGCACAAAGAATCCGCCATTGATCATGGCGCCATCGCCCTTGGGCTTTTCTTTGAAGTTCATTACTTGTTGCTGCTGGATATCCAGCGCACCGAAACGGCCGGGGGGCGTTGCCGCTGTCAGCGTCGCTGATTTGCCGTGCTTGCGATGAAAATCGATCGTGGCGGTGATGTCGATATCGCCAACACCATCACCATAAGTGAAGCAAAACGCCTCTTCGTTTTTTACGTATTCCGCCACTCGACCCAAGCGCCCCCCTGTCATCGATTCGTCGCCCGTGTCCACCAAGGTGACTTTCCAGGGTTCAGCACGTTTTTCATGGACGCGCATACTGTTGGCTTGCATGTCGAAGGTCACGTCCGACATGTGCAAAAAGTAATTGGCAAAATACTCCTTAATTACATACCCTTTGTAGCCACAACAGATCACGAAGTCGTGGATGCCATGGTGGGAATACATCTTCATGATGTGCCATAGAATGGGCTTGCCACCAATTTCAACCATCGGTTTCGGGCGCGTCGAGGTTTCTTCGCTTAGTCGCGTACCAAGTCCGCCAGCAAGAATGACCGCTTTCATCTAAATTCTCTTTCTCAAAATCACTTGGCACCCGAGCTCACAAAAGCGTCGGAGTAAAAACGTTTGTCAGGCAAGCCAGCCTCTACCAGGCGGACCTTCGCGCTGTGAATCATGGCGTCGGAACCGCACGCATAAACAACGGCATTTGTCAGGTCTGGTTTTGCATCCAGCAACACATCCTGGACATACCCTCTGGCGCCCGTCCAATCATTCGCGGGCCGCGACTGGACGGGGATATACGAAAATTCACCGATAATTTCATCCACGTCAAGGTACAAATCTTGTGCATGTCGTCCCCCCCACAACACCGTGATCGACCTGGGCCGCTGGTCGAACTGACATTGCGCCATTGACTCCAGCATGGACTTGACTGGCGCGATGCCGGTGCCGGTAGCTAAAAAAACCAGGTCTATGTCAACCGTCTCGCGCAGGAAGAAAGTACCAAGTGGGCCGTTGAGGCGCAACAAATCGTTCGGTTTTGCTTGCTTGAACCAGTAGTCGCTCATGGCGCCGCCCTCTACAGCCCGGATGTGCAACTCCAGCACCTTGTCCGCGAAACTCGAATTAGCCAACGAATAGCTTCGGCGGATGCCGTTCGGCCCGATGACGTCGATGTACTGGCCCGGGACGAACTGGAAGTCTGCGGTCGGCGGCAACCTCAATATCACCTTGACGACATCGGGAGCCAGATGAATGATTTCTTTGATCCGGCATGGCCACATTTTCGGCCGGGGAAGTTCTATCCCACCCAAATCGTCGACTTCAAGCACCAAGTCCGTATCGGCGGCGCGCGCGCAGCTTAAAACCCAGCCCTCGGCATGTTCTTGTTCACTCAAACCGGTTTCAGGGCGCAGCGCATGAGTCGTACCGGTCAGGACTTTGCATTTGCAGGTGCTGCATCGGCCAGTCTTGCAACTGTAGGGCAGTGCAATATTCGCTTGTGCCGCTGCATCGAGGATCGACACCCCATCAGGCGCCTGGAAACTTTTACCGGAACTCAGGGTAACTAATGACATAGTAATTTACGTCCATAGGCATCGTGTTGGGTTGAACATGTCGTAGACCACCTCGTTATACACAAGTCCGCCACCTGCGTCCGGGCATCAGAAAATGCCGTTTAGATTCAATGACTTGGCAGCACCCTGGTAAACTGTCTCGACATCGCGTTTACAATTGGGGAACAGGTCGACGAACTGGACTCGGCTGGAATTTGGACACCCTGGTCTGGGCAATGCGCGCCTGAACAAGCGCGCGAGGATGTGGATGAAGCGACTGGCGGTGCAGCACGGCGCGGCAACGGCACGGGTCGAATTCGCCATGCCGGCGCGTCGCAGCGCGACGCCTTGCCTATCACGGACGGCAACCGCAGTCGCCGGGAGTAACGAAATCAAGCTCCGCAAGAACGCTGACATTATATCCGTCGCTCTGGAGTTCGGTCCACACAGTCATAAAAATATTTCCCAAAAGCAAAATAGTTCAGACCTCCGCTTCCTGTTGCTGCCGCACCTGGCCCGTCTTATTCTCCGGCTTGAAATGGTTGCTCACAGGCCACAAACCTTCGCCCGGGCACATCTACAGAGTATGATGTCGCTTCCCTGAGCCCGACACGAAAGACCCATCCAGGATGAATGTCCCCGCGCACACCAATGCTTTGTTCCGCCAGGCCGAACGCGGCGTGTTGCCGCTCGGTGAATTGTTCCAGGGCGCGCAGGCGATGGTCGAGCTGGGCATGCAGCAAGAAGCCATCCGCTTGTACGAAACATGGGTTGCGCATACGTCATCGCCGGCGGTCTATGCGGCGATCTTCAATCTTGCCGTCGCACGCGGCAACGTGGCCGACGACGCGGGCGCCGAACGCGAATACCTCAAGGCGATCGCCCTGGCGCCAGGCTTCGCCGAAGCGCGCCTGAACCTCGGCACGCTGTACGAACGCATGAACCGCCCGGACGACGCGCTGACGACGTGGCAAGGCCTCCTCGCCGACATTCCCGACCTGGCCACCAAGCCGGCGGTGCACGTGCAGGCGTTGAACAACCTGGGGCGCCTGTGCGAGATCCGCAAGCGGCTGCCGGAAGCGCTGGACTACCTGACGCGCAGCCTGGAACTCGACGCCGACCAGCCCAAGGTCATCACGCACTGGGTGCATCTGCGCCAGAAGCTGTGCATCTGGCCGATCTACGAAGCGTTCGGCAGCGTGACGGTGAAAGAACAGCGTCGCCACACGTCGGCCCTCGCGATGCTGGGCGCGTCGTCCGATCCGGCCGAGCAGTTGGCGGCGTCGCGCAACTTCGTCGAGCGCAAGGTGCAGACCGCGCCGGAACAGCTGGCGCCGGCGGCGGGCTACGCGCACAAGCGCATCCGCATCGGCTACCTGTCGTCCGACCTGTGCTCGCACGCGGTGGCGATCCTGACGGCCGAACTGTACGAGCTGCACGACCGCGCGCGCGTGGAGGTCTACGCGTTTTCCTGGAGCCGCGAAGACAACTCGCCGCTGCGCGCGCGCGTGGTGGGCGCGATGGACCACTACATCCGCATCGACCGCATGACGGACGAGGAAGCGGCACGCTGCATCCGCGCGCACGAAATCGACGTGCTCGTCGACCTGCACGGCCTCACGCTGGGCGCGCGCGCCGACATCCTGGGCTGGCGTCCCGCCCCCGTGCAACTGACGTGGCTGGGCTTTCCCGGCCCGACGGGAATCCCCGACATCGACTACGTGGTGGCCGACGACTTCGTGTTCCCGCCCGAGCTGGAACCGTATTTCACGGAACGGCCGCTGCGCATGCCGCACACGTTCCAGATCAACGACCGCCGCCGCGCCATCGGCCCCACGCCCACGCGCGCCGCCAATGGCCTGCCGGACGATGCGTTCGTGTTCTGTGCGTTCAACAGCAATTTCAAGATCACGCCCGACGTGTTCGATGCCTGGATGCGGATCCTGAAACAAGTGCCGGACAGCGTGCTGTGGATCGTGGCCGACAGCGACGCCACCCGCGCCAACCTCGTGCGCGAGGCCGAGGCGCGCGGCGTGGCCGGCAACCGCCTGCTGTTCGCGGCGCGTGTGGCGCCGGCCGACTACCTGGCCCGCTTCCGCGTGGCCGACCTGTTCCTCGACACCAATCCGTTCAACGGCGGCACCACCGCCAGCGACGCCCTGTGGGCGGGCCTGCCCGTGCTGACCTGGGCCGGCCAGACCTTCTGCTCGCGCATGGCCGGCAGCCTGCTCTCGGCCGTCGGCCTGCCGGAACTCGTCACGCACTCGCTGCAGGACTACGAAGCGCTCGCCGTCGCCCTCGGCAACGACCGTCCACGCATGGCGGCGCTGCGCGCGCGCCTGGCCGCCAACCGCGATACGAGTCCCCTGTTCGACACGCCCCGCTTCGTGCGCGACTACGAAGACCTGCTGGCATCGGTCGTCAAGTGCCCGGCCGGCGTCGAACCGCGTGACGAGCCGGCCACCGCCCGCCTGCAGGAAGTGCCCGCGCCCGCGCAACTGACGCTGCAGCAGGACAGCATGCTGGCGCTGCTGCGCCCCGGCATGCACAGCATCGTCGAGGTGGGCGGCGCGACGCTGGCGCAGGCCTGGCGCGCGCGCGCGCCGAAATCGCATTACACGGCCGTCGGCGCGGGGCACGATCCCGGCGGCTGGAGCACGTCCGCCATCGAACGCGGCGCGGAAGATCTGACCGACGGCGACTGGCAGCAGCTGGCCGCCGCCCAGTGCTGGGTGTTCCCGGAAACACTGGAACGCCTGCGCGACCCGTGGGCTTTCCTGGCGCGCCTGCGCCGCCAGGCGCTCGGCCCCGTGGAACTGGTCGCCTGCGTCAACAACGGCCAGAGCTGGCTCGTGCAGTCGCTGCTCGCGAGCGGCAACCTGGCCTACCAGGCCGGCGGCATGCCGGACCGGCGCAGCCTGCATCTGTTCACCCGCACCTCGCTTGCGGCGCTGCTGCAGGAATGCGGCTTCACGCTGGTCGCCATGACCACCGTGAACGCCCACCAGCCGCCGCCGGCCGTGCTGGACGCGATCCGCGCCCTGGCCGCCTCCATCGGCGGCGATCCCGAGCAGGCCGTCCAGGATGCCCTGCCCTACCAATACCTGGTGCGCGCGATCGCCGCCTGAACATGATCCATGCCCCTACATCCTTGGAGATAGCGAATGGCTGATTCCGTTCCCACTTCGCCGGCCGCATCGCATCCCGAGCAGGCCGGCACCTTGCCGATCGAAGCGCTGTTCAATGCGGCCGGCGCCGCGATCAAGGCCGGCCGCCAGGATGAGGCGATCCGTCTCTACACCACGTGGCTGGAACGATCCGACTCGCCGCTGCGCTATGCGGCACGCTTCAACCTGGCGGTCAGCCTGGCCGCCGTCGGCGACAGCGCCGGAGCGGAACGGCAATACCGTCTCGCCCTCGACGAGCATCCCGACTTCGCCCCGGCGCGTCAGAACCTGGCCCTGCTGCTGGAGCAATCCGGCCGGCCGGAGGAAGCGCAGGCGCTGCGCATGGCTCCAGACGTCGAACGCATTCCCATCGTCACCGTCTCGTACAATTCGCCGGACCTGATCGCGGCGCTGCTGGCGAGCATCCGCCGCTTCTATCCGAACCCGGTCTACGTGATCGACGGCTCGCGGCCCGAGGTTGCCGCGCAGATCCGCCCCGTGGCCGAGCAGTACGCGGACGTGACATTCATCCCGTTCGGCTACAACATCCACCACGGCCCCGGGATGACCTGGGCGATCCGCAATCTCGACCTGCACGGACCGGTACTGTTCCTGGATTCCGACGTCGAAGTGCTGCGCCGCGGCTTCCTCGAATCGCTGCGCGAGGCGCTGGCGCCGGGCCTGTACGGCGTCGGCAGCCTCATGTACGTGAACACGCTGGGACAGCCGGTCGAGCAGGACGGCTACCTCTACCTGCATCCCGCCTGCATGCTGTGCGACGTCGACGTCATGCGCCAGTGGCCGTTGCCGATCAAGCATGGCGCGCCGATGATGCCATCGATGGTGGCCATGCACGAAGCGGGGCGCCCAGACCTGATCCGCAACGTGCCGTGGGTCCAGAACGATTTCGGCAGCAACCCCGACCGCATCTTCATCCGCCATGACTGGCAAGGCACCGTGATCCGCACGGGCGGCTACCACTACGTGACGCCGGCGCCGCCGCAGCCGATCGACGAGCAGTTGCTGGCGCTCGTGCCCGCGACGGCCGTGAAGGTCGTCGAAGCCGGCTGTGGCGACGGCACGTTCGCCAAGGCCTACAAGGCCCGCAATCCGCTGTGCGACTATACGGGCATCGAGCCCGACCCCGCGCTGGCGGACGCTGCCCGGCCACACTGCGACTTCGTGTTCAACGAACCGCTGGAAGCCGACGGACCGCAGCGCCTGGTCGCCACCGCCGGCGCCGACTGCTGGATCGTGCGCGACATGCTCGGCCGGCTGCGCGACCCGGCGGCATGGCTGGCGCAGGTGCGCGCACGCATGGCGCCCGGCGCCACCCTCGTGCTGTCCGAGCCGAACGCCCAGTACTGGCGCAACCAGGTGCATTTGAACCGGGGCGTGCCGGCCGCCGCCGGGGTCCACCCGTTCACTCGCACGACGCTGCTGCAATTGTTGCGGCAGGCCGGCTTCACCGTGACGGGCGGCAGCGCCCGCATAGCCGACGAGCCGGAACGCGAACGCTACCTGCCGGCGCTGCGCGCGCTGGCGGCAACGCACGGCGGCGACCCGGAACCGCTGGTGCGCGACGCATTGCCGCATCACTATCTGATCGTGGCGGGCGCGGCATGAACATCCTTGTCGTCGGCGGTTCGAACTCGCTGCTCAAGAACGGTTACGTGCAACACCTCGAGCAGGCGCTCGCCGCGCGCATGCCGGTCACCGTCCGCCAGTTGTCCGTCGGCGCCACCAGCTCGCTGGCGGCGATCGGCCGCCTGTTCGAGACCGCCGGGAACATGGAGGTCGACGTGATCCTGTACGAGTATTCGATCAACGACGCCGGCCATTTCGCCTGGCGTCCGGACGGCGGTGCCTCCTGGCTGCTATGCCTTCACCTCCTGATCAAGGCGGCGGCGCAGCTCTATCCGAACGCCGTTTTCGTGCCGCTGGTGTTCGCGATGCAGCGCTTCGCGTCCCCTGCCGTGCGCGATCCCTTCTACGACTTCCAGGTCGAATGGTTCGCCAGGCTCGGGCTGTCGACCATCGACGTGCGGCGCTGGCTGGCCGACCTGTTCCTCGATCATCCTCCCGCGTGGCTGTACGGCGACGAAGCCCATTACGCGACGCCGCAGGCGACGGCGCTGATCGGCTGCGAGATCGCGCGTCGGCTGCTCGTCGCGCGCACGCAGGACGCGCCCTTGTCCGCCATCTGGGAGCGCCTGCAGACGATTTCACCCCATGGCTCGCTGGAAATGGCCTACGTGCCGGCCGCCGGTCTCGCGCAATTCGTTTCCGGCCCCGCCGAATTGATGCTCGACGGCAACAGACTGATGCAGTTGACCTTCCTGCGCATGCGCGAGGGCAGCACGCTGGCACTGCGCACCGAGATGTTTCCGCTGGCGCTATACCTCAAATCCGACGCACAACACGACAGCGTGCGCCTGTCGCTCGAGAGCGCCGGCGTGTCCGGCACCGTCACCACCGGCACGCGCCATGTCGCCACGGACGCGCTGCGTTTCGTTTGCTGTAACGTGCCGGTGCCGCTACTGTTCGGCCACCAGCTCGCGGTGTCCTTCGGCACGACGGCCTTCGAGATCGCCATGACCCCGGGTACGGCCGCACCGGTCGCCAACTTCGACTGCTTCGGCATGGGCATCCCGGCACCCGACCGGCATTTCGACCTGTGCGGTATATTATTCGTCGCGCGCGCGGCCTAACCTTCCCGCTACCATGTTCCTGCCCAAAGTCAGTATCGTCATTCCTTCATACAAGCCGGAGTACTTCGAGCAATGCCTGCGCTCGGCCATCGGCCAGACGTACCCGAACACCGAGATCCTCGTCAGCGACAACTGCAGGACGGAGGCCATCCGCGATATCTGCGCGCGCTTCCCCGGCGTGATCTACCAGCGCAACAGCGCCATCCGCGAAGCCAACGTGCTGGCCGCGTTCTATTCCGGCAAGGGCGAGCTGATCAAGCCGCTGTTCGACGACGACATCCTGCACCCGTTCTGCATCGAGCGCATGGTCGCCGCGCTGCAGGACCGTCCTGACGTCGAACTCGTGTTCTCCGCCAGCCAGGTGATCGACGCCGCCAACCGCCGCATCGAGACGCGCCGCCCGTACGAGGCGAGCGGCAGCATGAGCGGGCGCGACCTGCAGCGCGACATGACGCTCGGCATGCGCAACTTCGTCGGCGAATTCACCACGATCCTGTTCCGGCGCGACACGCTGTGGAACATCGGACCGAAGGCGCTGTTCGCCGTCGGCCCGCACGACTGCACGCATGGCCTGGCCGACGTGGCCGCGTACATCAACCTGGCCGCCGGCGGCGCCGCGTTCTACGTCGACGAGGAACTGAGCTACTTCCGGCGCGATCCGGCGCTGCAGTCGAACTCGAACCCGAACGCGAACCCGAACTTCGGCTACTGCTTCTCCGACTACATCGACCTCCTGCCGGCCGGCCACGCGACGGGCGTCATCACGGCGGACGAACTGCGCGCGACGCGCGCCCAGGTGCACGGCGTGTTCGAATCGCTGCGCGGCGTGTTCGCCCAGATCCCGCCCGCCTACGAGCGCTACCTGGCCTATCTCGACACCTTGAAGGATTGATTACCATGGCCATGATGGACCAGTGCCGCATCATCGACCTGCCCAAGCACCACGACCCGCGCGGCAACCTGTCGGTGGTCGAAGGCGGCATCCACATCCCGTTCGACATCGAGCGCGTGTACTACCTGTACGACGTGCCCGGCGGTTCGGCGCGCGCCGGCCACGGCCACGTCGAGCTGCAGCAGCTGATGATCGCGATGTCCGGCAGCTTCGACGTCATCGTCGACGACGGCTACGAACGCAAGAAATTCCACCTGAACCGCTCGTACTACGGCCTCTACATCCCGAAGATGATGTGGCGCGAAGTGGAAAACTTTTCCTCGGGCGGCGTGTGCCTCGTGATGGCGTCGACCAAGTTCGACAAGGCAGACTACTACTACGACTACGACGAGTTCGCCGCAATGGTGCGCCGTCACGATTCCCGGAAAGCCAATCCATGAGCATCCCCTTCCTCGACCTGAAGGCCATCAACCTCACCCATGCCGACGGCCTGCAGGCCGCGTTCGCGCGCGTGCTCGAATCCGGCTGGTACATCCTCGGCAAGGAAGTCGAACAGTTCGAACAGCGCTTCGCCGCGTACTGCGAAGCGCGCCACGGCATCGGCGTGGCGAACGGCCTCGACGCCATCATGCTGGCCCTCAAGGGCTATGGCATCCAGGCGGGCGACGAGGTGATCGTCCCGTCGAACACCTTCATCGCCACGTGGCTCGCCGTGAGCCAGTGCGGCGCCACGCCGGTCCCGGTCGAACCGGTCGAAGCGACCTTCAACCTCGATCCGGCCCGCGTGGAAGCCGCCATCACGACCAGGACGCGCGCGATCGTCGCCGTGCACCTGTACGGCCAGCCGGCCGACATGGCCCCGCTGCGCGCGCTGGCGGACAAGCACGGCCTGAAGCTGATCGAGGACGCGGCCCAGGCGCACGGCGCGCGTTACAAAGGCCGGCGAGTGGGCAGCCTCGGCCACGCGGCCGCGTTCAGCTTTTATCCGGGCAAGAACCTGGGCGCCCTGGGCGACGGCGGCGGCATCGTCACCGACGACGACGCGCTCGACGCCCTGGTCCGCACCTACCGCAACTACGGCTCGCAAAAGAAATACCACAACCTCGTGCAGGGCTTCAATTCGCGCCTGGACGAATTGCAGGCCGCGTTCCTGAGCGTGAAGCTGGCGACGCTGGACGCCGACAATGCCGCGCGCCGCGCCGTCGCCGCGCAATACGACCGCCTGCTGGCCGGCGTCGACGGCCTGGGCCTGCCGCACGTGCCCGAGTGGGCCGAGCCGGTATGGCATTTGTACGTCGTGCGCCACGCCCGGCGCGATGCGCTGGCGGCCAGGCTGGCGGACGCCGGCATCGGCACGATCGTCCACTATCCGGTGGCCCCGCACCTGCAACAGGCATACGCGGAACTGGGCTACAAGGAAGGCGACTTCCCCATCGCCGAGGCGATCCATCGCGAGGTGCTGAGCCTGCCGATGGGCCCGGGCATGACGGCGGAGCAGGTGGAACAGGTGGCGGCCGCCGTGCGCGCGGCCTGCGCCGCGTTGTAAGGAGCGACCATGGCGAAAATCCATCCGCTGGCCGACGTGCAGTCGGCGACGATCGGCCCGACCACCACCGTGTGGCAGTTCTGCGTCGTCCTGAAAGGCGCGCAGATCGGCGACAACTGCAACATCAACGCGCACTGCCTGGTCGAGAACGACGTCGTCATCGGCGACAACGTCACGGTCAAGTGCGGGGTCTATCTGTGGGACGGCCTGCGCGTGGGCGACAACGTGTTCATCGGTCCGAACGCCACGTTCACGAACGACCGCTATCCGCGTTCCAAGCAGTATCCCGACAGTTTTCCGCAGACCGTCATCGGGCACCACGCGTCGATCGGCGCCGGCGCCGTGATCGTGCCGGGCGTGACGATCGGCCACCACGCCATGGTCGGGGCGGGCGCCGTCGTCACGCGCGACGTGCCGCCGCATACGCTCGTCGTGGGCAACCCGGCGCGGGTGGTGCGCCGGCTGGAGGAAGACGGCGCGGCATGAACGCCGCGCCGCCGCGCATCATTGCGGGCCCATCGCCCACATCTGGTTGTTGCCGCCGTTCGACGTGTACTGGATGATCTGCGCGTTGTCGGCCGTGCTCTTGGCCTTCACGTCGAGCACCATGCCGGACAGGCGGTTCTTCACGGTGAAGTAGCCGGAGCCCGCGCTCGTGAAGCTCCATTGCTGGCCGTTGCCGGCCCAGTAACCCCACTGGTCGATGTTCGTGCCGGCCGTCGTCGAGTTCTGGTAGTCGTCCATGCTGAGCAGGCTGTTGGCGTTGATGATGCTGTAGTAGCCGTCGCCGTGGCCGATCACGTACCACTTCTGGTTCTGGGCCCCCGAATACGTCAGCTGCTGCACCAGCGCGCCGTTCGTCGTCGAGGCGCCGGCCACCGTGATCGCCTTGCCGCTGAGGGCGGACGTGAAGACGTACGGGTCGTCGCTGATGCCGCCGCAACTGTTGATGCTGGTGAAATTGCGGGTCAGGACCGGCCAGTCGTTGGCGTCGTAGGTCATCAGCATCAGCTGCAGCTTGGCGTTGCCGTCGTTCGTATCCACGTAGTGGGTCGAGACGTAGTTGCAGCCGTCCTTCTTGAGCACGGCCACGTGGCCGGGGCCCTTGTGGTTCGGTGCCGCGCTGTCGATGTTCGGCATCACCGTGTTCGTACCGTTGTACACGTTGCCGCCCGCGTAGGGCCCCGTCACGCTGGTCGAGCGATAGACTTCGATGTAGTAGGTCGTGTTCGACAGCGGATTCGTGCAGCAGGCGCCGCGGTTGACGAACAGGTAGTAATAACCCTTGTTGCGGGTGATGTAGGCACCTTCCATATCGAGGCCGTTGCCGCCGATCAGGTGGGTGACGTTCGTCGCCAGCTTGCCCGTGCTCTGGTTGATCTCGGCCACGCCGATGCCGTTGAAGAACGAGCCATAGGTCATGTAGACCTTGCCGTCATGATCCCGGAACACGGCCGGGTCGATCGCATTGATGACGTTCGCGCCGGCACCGCCGGCCGATTGCACGACGATGCCCAGGTCCGTCCAGGCCGGGTTCTTCAGCGACGGCGACCGCGCGACGCCGATGGCGGAGTTGGCATTGCCGAAGGTATCCGTCACCGAGTAGTAGAGGTAGTAATACCCGTTCATCTTGATCACGTCCGGCGCCCAGAACGAACCCTTGGTCCAGTTGGGAAAATTACTCGTGATCCAGGACGGATAGTTGGTGGACGAAAACACGGTGCCGGTCGTCGTGCCCCAGTTGACGAGGTCCGTCGACGTCGAATACCAGATGCCGTTGGTGCCGGTCGTGAAATGGAAATAGGTGTCGTGGTCTTTGACGAGGGTGCCGGGGTCGTGCGAATTCTGCAGGCCCTGCAAGTCCAGCGCCGACGCCGAACAGGTTATGAAGAAGGCCGCGATGGCAAACAACAGTTTCATGGAGAGCTCCTCTACGCTTTCTTTTTGATGCCGGCCGGAAGGACGACATATGCATGCTAACGACAAGACTCACGGAAAAACCGCCGGCCGTCGATGAAATTTTCGACACGGACAATACCGATCGGCGTATCACTCGACGCCTCGATAGAGGGAACACTGCTGTTTGGGACGTCGCCTGCACCATTCGGCGAATTGTTGCGCCGATTCTTGCATTACCCACGCACAGCTATGCTCGCCAGAGGGGATGACGTAAAATTCCATGACTGCGTGGACGGTATTTGTCCACCTTTTATTTTCGACATTGACAAAGCCGCCCCGGCAATGACGGAAACCACAACCACGCATTTCATTTATCGGACACCATGAAAGCAGTGATTCTTGCCGGCGGCCTCGGCACCCGGCTCAGCGAAGAAACGATCGTCAAGCCGAAACCCATGGTCGAGATCGGCGGCAAACCGATCCTGTGGCACATCCTGAAGCAATACTCGGCCCACGGGATCAACGAGTTCGTCATTTGCTGCGGGTACAAGGGTTATGTCATCAAGGAATTTTTCGCGAACTATTTCCTGCATATGTCGGACGTGACCTTCGACCTGCAGAACAATGCGATGAAAGTGCACCATGGCTTCGCCGAGCCGTGGAAAGTGACGCTGGTCGATACCGGCGACACGAGCATGACGGGCGGGCGCCTCAAGCGCGTGCGCAGCTTCATCGAGGACGACGAGGCGTTTTGCTTCACTTACGGCGACGGCGTGGCCGACATCGACATCGCGGCCTCGCTTGCCTTTCACAAGCAACACGGCCTGCTCGCCACGATGACGGCCGTGCAGCCGCCGGGCCGCTTCGGCGCCGTCGAATTCGACGGCGAGCGCCTGATGGCATTCCGCGAAAAGCCGCAGGGCGACGGCGCCTGGATCAACGGCGGCTTTTTCGTGCTGTCGCCGAAGGTCCTCGATTACATCGCCGACGACGCCACCGTGTGGGAAAAGGAGCCGATGGAACGCCTGGCCGGCGAAGGCCAGCTGTCGGCCTTCCGTCATACGGGCTTCTGGCAGCCCATGGACACGCTGCGCGACAAGATGCTGCTCGAAGAGCTATGGCAAACGGGCAAGGCGCCCTGGAAAGTCTGGAAATGAATCCGGCGTTCTTGCGCGGCAAGCGCGTTTTCCCGACCGGTCATACCGGATTCAAGGACAGCTGTACCACGAGATGACCGACAAACCGATGACCCATACCGCCCCCGACAGCACCCTGCCGCTGGTAAGCATCCTGCTTCCCACCCATAACCGCCCCGACTACGCCGAACTCGCGCTGCGCAGCGCGCTCGCGCAAACCTACCCGAACGTCGAGGTGGTCGTAAGCGACAACGGCGACGACGAGCGCACGGCCGAGCGCTTCGCCCCCTATGTCGCGCATTATCCGCAATTGCGCTACCTGCGCATCGGCAGTTGCTCGCCGGTAGAGAACTTCCAGCACTGCTACAGCCAGGCACGCGGCGACTACATCAACTTCCTGATGGACGACGACTTGTTCCACCCGAACAAGATCGCGACCATGATGCATGTGATGCAGACCCAGCCCAACGTCGGGCTCGTCACGTCGTGCCGCCATATCATCGACGGCAACGGCAATCCGATCGCCGACGTTCCCGCCTACCTGGGCCGCGCATTCGACACGGACACACGCATCGATGGCCGTTCGCTGGGCATGCATTTGTGCGCGGTCGGGAACATCGTCGGCGAACCGACGACGGCATTGTTCCGCAAGAGCGATGCCGGCCCGCAGTTCGGCATGTACATGGGGAACCGGTACGGCGTCGGCACCGACATGGCCACCTGGCTGACGTTGCTGAGCCGGAAGGACGGCGTGTACCTGAAGGATGCGTACAGTTCGTTCCGTATCCACGCCAGCCAGGACCAGCGCATCACGCGGACCCAGATCATCGGCCAGTTCGAGGGCCTGCAGTTGCTGTGCGACGTGTGGGACCAGCGCTACTTCTTCGAGTCGGCACCGGCCCTGCGCGGCCTGCTCGGCAGCCGCCTGACCGACGTCGCGGCGCTGCTGTCGCGCCTGCCCGCGGAGGTGCTGCGCGAGGCGGTGGACATGGAGCGCGCCGTCGCGCTGATCCGGCGCGCCACCGTGTTGATGCTGCAGCTGGAATAAGCCTGCGCTGCAGCCACCGAGGCCGCCGGATCGGCGGCGATCACGGCTCGCGGATCGCTTCGTCCAGCCCCTTGGTCAGCGGCCACAGCAGATAGGACAGCACGGTACGCTTGCCGACCACGATCTCGGCGGTCAGGGTCATGCCCGGCAACAGGCGCGCGTGAGGATCCATGTTCTTGAGCGTGTCCTTGCCGAGATCGAGCCGGCTGATGTAATAGGCGCTGGTGCCGGTGTCCGGATTCGGCGTGTCGCGCTTGAACGCGTCCTCGGACAGGGTGCGGACCTTGGCCTCCAGCGTGCCATGCTTCTGGAACGGAAACGCGTCGAGCTTGACGTGCGCCACGTCGCCCGTCTTCACGTGACCCACGTCGAGCGAATCGATCTGCACCTCGGCATCGAGCGCGGTGCCCAGCGGCACGAGCGTGAACATTTTCTCGGCGGCCTGCGCGACGGAACCCTGCGACAGCGGGGCGATGTCCTGCACCATGGCGTCGGCCGGCGCCGTCAGCACGACCTTGTCCTTACGTAGCGTACCTTTCTTGATCTGCTCCGCCGTCGCGTCGCGGTCGCGCGTGAGGTTCAGCATGTCTTCCATGATCTTCTGGCGCCAGCCGTTCACGAACGCCTGCTTCTCCGCCTCCAGGCCGGCCAGCTCGCGCCGGATCTCCGGTTCCTGGTTCTTGGCCAGCGTGTAGTCGCGCTCCACTTCCATGCGCTTGTTGCGCGCGTCCAGCAGGTTGACCTTGGCGCCGAATTTCTGGTCGACGAGGCGCTCCTGCATGGTCTCCACTTCGCGCAGCGACTTGGTGCGGTCGCCCAGCACCTGCTGGTCGCGCAGATTCGTTTCCAGCGCGGCGCGGGTCTTGGCGATGTTCTCGGACAGGCGCATGAGCTGGGCGGCGAAGTTGGCGCGGCGTTCTTCCGTCAACTTGTCCTGCAACTGGGTGTCGGCCGTCACCTTGCCCGCTTCCACCGGCGGCGCCTTGCCGGCCAGTTCGGCCGCCAGGCGCTTGATCTGGGTATCCAGGCTGTCGTACTTGAGGCGCAGCTGGGCCTGGTCGGCGTCGGCATCGGTCGGGTCCAGCGTGGCGAGGCGCTCGCCCTTCTTGACGACCTGGCCGACGCGCACGTCGATCGAGCGGATGATCGACGTTTCGATCGGCTGCACGACGATGTTCGACAACGGCGTCGTCAGCCGGCCCTGGGCCTTCACCACCTCGTCGATTTCGGCGAAGCTGGCCCAGCCGAGAAAGCACACGAGCATCGCCGCCAGCGCGTGGACGGTGATGCGGGCATACGGCGGCAGCGGCCGGCGCTCGATCTCGTCGGCGTCCGGCAGGAACTCGATGTCGGTCGGATCGAGCGCGGTCACAGATGACTTGTTTGCTGGTTCCATAATTGAATGTAAGTCGAGCAGCGTGTCAGGAGTTCTTCATGGCGCCCCGCGTCCATCAGCTGGCCGCGCTGCATGACCAGGATGGAGTCGGCATTGACGAGCGTCGACAGGCGGTGCGACACCATGATCACGGTGCGGCCGACGGCGATGCGCGACAGGTTGTTGATGAAGATCGCTTCGCTTTCCGGGTCGAGCGCGCTGGCCGCTTCGTCCAGCACGAGGATGCGCGGCTTGGCCAGCAGCGCACGCGCGATCGACAGGCGCTGCTTCTGGCCGCCGGACAGGTTCGAGGCGTTCTCTTCCAGCATCGTGTCGTAGCCCTGCGGCATGCGCTCGATGAATTCGTCGGCGCCGGCGGCACGGGCCGCCTCGACGATGTCCTCGAAGCTGGCCTCGGGTATCGTCGCGGCGATGTTCTCGCGCACGGTGCCGTGGAACAGGAAGTTTTCCTGCAGGACGACGCCGACCTGGCGGCGCAGGTGCGGCAAGTCGATCTCGCGGGCGTCGTAGCCGTCGAAGCGGACGATGCCTTCCTGGATCTTGTACAGGCCGTGGATGACCTTCGTGATCGTCGTCTTGCCCGAGCCGCTGCGGCCCACGATGCCGATCACGCTGCCTTCCTTGATCTCGAAGGTGGCGCGGTCGAGCGCGTTGTTCTGCGCGCCCGGGTAGCGGAACACGACGTTGTCGAACGTGATGTTGCCGCGCAGCTCGGGGCGCAGGCCGCCGCTGCGGCCTTCCGGCGCGCGGTTCATGACCTCGCCCAGCATGCGGATGGACAGCGCCGTTTCCTGGTATTCGTTGACGAGGCCCACGAGCGCGATCAACGGCCCGCTGACGCGGCCGGACAGCATCTGGAAGGCGATCAGGGCGCCGACGGACAAGGTCTGGTCGAAGACGTCCTGGGCGCCGATCACGATGATCACGATGGGCAGCAGCTTGCCCAGGAAGTCGGTGACGGCGTTGCCCGTGATGGAAATCTGGCCCACGCGGAAATGCTGGTTCAGCGCGTGCGCCGAGCGCTGGTCCCAGCTGCGGCGCTGCATCGGCTCGATGGCCAGCGCCTTGACCGTCCGCATGCCGTGGATCGTTTCCACCATCAGTGCCTGGCGCATGCCTTCGGCCGTATATAAATCGTTCAGGCGGCGCTGGAAGGTGGGCACGAGGACGGCGACGATGCCGCTGATCAGGAAGGTGAACAGGAGCACGATCATCGCCAGCTTGACGGAATAGCTGAACAGGATTGGCAGCAGGATGAACAGCGCCGTCAGGTCGAGCGCCGTGAAGAACATGCGGCCGGTGAGGAAGCCGCGGATCTTTTCCATCTGCTGCATATGGCGCACGACCACGCCCGCGGACGTGGTCTCGAAATAATCGATGGGCAGCGACAGCAGGTGCGCGAACGTCCGCCTGGTCAGGCGGATGTCGATCTTGTTGGTGGCCCACAAGGTCAGGATCTGGCGCATGAAGCCGAACGTGGATTCGAACAGCAGCGCGATGCCGATGCCGGCCGCCAGCACCCACAACGTGGACACGCTGTGGTGCACGAGCACCTTGTCGATGACGAGCTGGAAGAACATCGGCGATGCGAGGCCGAGCACGTTCATCGCCATCGCGGCGATGGCGATGTCGCGGAACGCGGCCTTCTGCTGCAGGATCTCGGGAATGAACCAGCGCAGGCCGAAGGGCTGGTGCGCGTCGGTCAGCCTGGACGTGCGCTTGAGGAACAGGACTTCGCCCGACCACAGGGCCGAGAATGCGGCCGGATCGAGCATCTTGACCGCGCCCAGGTCGCCCAGCGGATCGAGCACGGCGAGCACGCCGCCATCGTCGACGCGCGCACCGACGACGATCATGCTGTTGCCGTCCTTCATGCGCGCGAGCAGCGGGAACACGCCCTTCTGCCCCAGCAGCTTGTCGAGCGTCAGCTGGCGCAGCTTGGCCTTGAGGCCAATGCTCGACGCCATCCCCAGCAGCATCGGCGACGACGGCTCCTCGGCGCTCAACGCATAGTCGTGGATCAGGCGCTCCGGGTTCACTTGCAGGCCGTGATGCTGCGCGATGGCAGTCAGGCATTGCAAAGTTGTATGAGGAAATTTTTCGGCCATTAGGGAACTAATAGAAGCGAAGTGCGGCAGACCGAGAGATTACCCTGTTGTTGGTCAGAATTGTTGCTGAACAGCACTGTGTTACACCCCTTATTCTTCGTTTGTCTCAAATTGGACGCAAAAAAAGGCAAGACCGATAACGGTCTTGCCTTTTTCGATATCACCAGGGCCGGCGCGAACCGGCCCGTGGCGCATTACTTACGACCGCCGGTGGTCAGGAAGCCGGAGTCCTGCGGCGTCGTCACCGACTTGGCCAGCGATTCGGCCGTCGACGTCATCGCCGCATTCGTACCCGCCACCTTGTTGCCGTTGGCGTCGAACTGCTTCATCACGTCGACCATCGTGCCGACCGAGGCCAGCAGGCCGGTCTGCGCGCCGCCCGCCAGGTTCGGCAGGGTCAAGCCTCCGGTTGCCGCGCCGGCGTCGGCGGCGGTGAAGGCCGTCATCGCCTGGACCATGCTGCCCACCTTGCTGCTCAGCGTGGTCGCCGCGGCTTGCGCTGCCGACTTGTCGGTCGTGAACCACACGTCGCCCGTGGCGGCCGTGGAGCCGTCGGTCTTCGTGAAGGTCGACTGCATGCCGATCCAGTTGCCGGCATCCTTGGCCGAGGTCTTGTCGCCGTTGACGTTGATGCTTGCGATGTCCAGCGACGCCAGGCTCTTCAGCTCGCCCGACTGGCTGACGCCGTCGCCGTTCGCATCCACCCACACCTTCAGCTGGTCGTACGCGGCGTCCTTCGCATCGATCACACCGTCGCCGTTCGCATCCAGCTGGGCCAGTGCTTCGTAGCCGTTGGATGCGGTCTGGCCGTTCGCCAGCTTCGTCGCCGTACCGAACAGTTCGGCACCGCTGTCGATCGTGCCGTTGCCGTTGCGATCCAGCGCCAGCAGGCCGTCGGTCGCGTCCACCCAGCCCGTCGTGACCTTGCTGCCGGTCGCGAACAGGTCGAACTGCACGCCCTGGGCGATGCTCTTCGTGTGGACGCCGTCGCCGTTCAGATCCAGCACGATCGGGCTGCCGATCTTGAGCTGTGCGGTCTGGGCCGTCGACAGCGCGCCCACCTGGTCCGACGTCAGCGCCATCACCTGGCCCGTCGTCAGCGCGGCGACCTGGTCCGTGGTCAGTGCGACGATCTGGTTCGTCGTCAGCACCATGACCTGCGTCGTCTTGAGGGCCGCGATATCCGTGGTGACGATCGCCGCGACCTGGTTCGTCGTCAGCGCCGCCACCTGGCTGGTCGACAGCGCCACGGTCTGGGCCGTGGACAGCGCAACGATCTGGCTGGTCGTCAGGCCGTTGGCGAGCTGGCTCGTCGACAGCGCGGCGACCTGGGCCGTCGTCAGCACGGCGAACTGCGACGTGGACAGACCCGCCGAGATCTGCGCCGTCGTCAGCGCCTGGATCTGGCTCGACTTCAGCGCGACGAGATCGCGGGTTTCCAGCGCGGCGACCTGGTTCGTCGTCAGCGCGCCGACCTGGTTCGTCGTCAACGCAGCAACCTGGGCCGTCGTCAGCGCAACGACCTGGTTCGTCGTCAGCGCGCCGACGTCGTTCGTCGACAGCGCGGCGATCTGGTTCGTCTTGAGCACGGCGAGGTCGGCCGTTTCGAGCGCAGCCACTTGCGACGTGCTCAGCGCGCCGATCTGGCTGGTCGTCAGCGCGGCGGCCTGGGCCGTCTTCAGGGCGACGATCTGGTCCGTCGTCAGGCCATTCGCCACCTGCGAGGTCGTCAGCGCGGCGACCTGGGCCGTCGTCAGCGCGGCGAACTGCGCCGTGGACAGGCCCGCCGAGATCTGTGCCGTCGTCAACGCCTGGATCTGGCCCGACTTCAGGGCGACGAGATCGCGGGTTTCCAGCGCGGCGACCTGGTTCGTCGACAGCGCGCCGACCTGGTTCGTCGTCAACGCAGCAACCTGGGCCGTCGTCAGCGCAACGACCTGGTTCGTCGTCAGCGCGCCGACGTCGTTCGTCGACAGTGCGCCGATCTGGTTGGTCTTGAGCGCGGCAAGGTCGGCCGTTTCGAGCGCAGCCACTTGCGACGTGCTCAGCGCGCCGATCTGGTTCGTCGACAGCGCGGCGGCCTGGGCCGTCGTCAAGGCGACGATCTGGTTCGTCGTCAGGCCATTCGCCACCTGCGACGTCGTCAGCGCGGCGACCTGGGCCGTCGTCATCGCTGCGAACTGCGCCGTGGACAGACCCGCCGAGATCTGCGCCGTCGTCAACGCCTGGATCTGGCCCGACTTCAGCGCAGCGAGATCGCGAGTTTCCAGCGCGGCGACCTGGTTCGTCGACAGCGCACCGACCTGGTTCGTCGACATCGTCGCAACCTGGAGCGTCGTCAGCGCGACGATCTGGTTGGTCGACAGCACGCCGATCTGGTTCGTCGACAGCGCGTTGATCTGGCTCGTCTTGAGCGCGGCCAGATCGGCCGTTTCGATCGCGGCCACTTGCGACGTGCCGAGCGCGCCGATCTGGTTCGTCGTCAGCGCGGTGGCCTGGACCGTCGTCAAGGCGACGACCTGGTTCGTCGTCAGGCCATTCGCCACCTGCGAGGTCGTCAGCGCGGCGATCTGGGCCGTCGTCAGCGCGGCGAACTGCGCCGTGGACAGGCCCGCCGAGATCTGTGCCGTCGTCAACGCCTGGATCTGGCCCGACTTCAGCGCGGCGAGATCGCGGGTTTCCAGCGCGCCGACCTGGTTCGTCGTCAGCGCGCCGACCTGGTTCGTCGTCAACGCAGCAACCTGGGCCGTCGTCAGCGCAACGACCTGGTTCGTCGTCAGCGCGCCGACGTCGTTCGTCGACAGTGCGCCGATCTGGTTGGTCTTGAGCGCGGCAAGGTCGGCCGTTTCGATCGCGGACACTTGCGACGTACCCAGCGCGCCGATCTGGTTCGTCGACAGCGCGGCGGCCTGGGCCGTCGTCAAGGCGATGATCTGGTTCGTCGTCAGGCCGTTCGCCACTTGCGAGGTCGTCAGCGCGCCGATCTGGGCGGTCGTCAGCGCAGCGAACTGCGCCGTGGACAGACCCGCCGAGATCTGTGCCGTCGTCAGGGCCTGGATCTGGCCCGACTTCAGCGCGGCGAGATCGCGGGTTTCCAGCGCGCCGACCTGGTTCGTCGACAGCGCGCCGATCTGGTTCGTTGACAGTGCCGCGGCCTGGGCCGTCGTCAGCGCAACGACCTGGTTCGTCGACAGGGCGCCGACGTCGTTCGTCGACAAAGCGGCGATCTGGTTCGTCTTGAGTGCTGCCAGGTCGGCCGTTGCGATTGCGCCGATCTGGTTCGTCGACAGTGCACCGATCTGGCTCGTCGACAGTGCGCCGATCTGGGCCGTGGTCAGCGCGCCGATCTGGTTCGTCGTCAGGCCGTTGGCGACCTGGTTCGTCGACAGGGCGGCGATCTGGGCCGTCGTCATCGCGGCGAACTGCGACGTGGACAGGCCCGCCGAGATCTGTGCCGTCGTCAACGCCTGGATCTGGTTCGACTTCAGCGCGGCGACGTCGCGGGTTTGCAAGGCGCCGACCTGGTCGGTCGACAGCGCACCGATCTGGTTCGTCGACAGTGCGGCAGTCTGGGCCGTGGTCAGCGCGCCGATCTGGTTCGTCGTCAGGCCGTTGGCGACCTGGTTCGTGCTCAGTGCGGCGATCTGGGCCGTCGTCATCGCAGCCATCTGCGCGGTGGTCAAGCCGGACGAAATCTGGGCCGTCGTCAGCGCCTGGATCTGGTTCGACTTCAGGGCGGCGAAGTCACGGGTTTCCAGCGCGGCGACCTGGTTGGTCGACAGTGCGCCGATCTGGTTCGTCGACAGTGCCGCGGCCTGGGCCGTGGTCAGCGCGACGACCTGGTTCGTCGTCAGCGCGCCGACGTCGTCCGTCGACAGCGCGGCGATCTGGTTCGTCTTCAGCGCGGCCAGGTCGGCCGTCGAGATTGCGCCGATCTGGTTGGTCGACAGTGCGCCGAGCTGACTCGTCGACAGTGCGCCGATCTGGGCCGTGGTCAGCGCGCCGATCTGGTTCGTCGTCAGGCCGTTGGCGACCTGATTCGTCGACAGGGCGGCGATCTGGGCCGTCGTCATCGCAGCCATCTGCGCGGTGGTCAGACCCGCCGAGATCTGGGCCGTCGTCAGCGCCTGGATCTGGTTCGACTTCAGGGCGGCGAAGTCACGGGTTTCCAGCGCGCCGATCTGGTTGGTCGACAGTGCGCCGATCTGGTTCGTCGACAGTGCCGCGGTCTGGGCCGTGGTCAGCGCGACGACCTGGTTCGTCGTCAGCGCGCCGACGTCGTTCGTCGACAGCGCGGCGATCTGGTTCGTCTTCAGCGCGGCCAGGTCGGCCGTCGAGATTGCGCCGATCTGGTTGGTCGACAGTGCGCCGAGCTGACTCGTCGACAGTGCGCCGATCTGGGCCGTGGTCAGCGCACCGATCTGGTTCGTCGTCAGGCCGTTGGCGACCTGGTTCGTCGACAGGGCGGCGATCTGGGCCGTCGTCATCGCAGCCATCTGGGCCGTCGTCAAGCCGGACGAGATCTGGGCCGTGGTCAGCGCCTGGATCTGGTTCGACTTCAGGGCGGCGAAGTCACGGGTTTCCAGCGCGGCGACCTGGTTGGTCGACAGTGCGCCGATCTGG
>NZ_JADKYX010000003.1 GCF_016093545.1 Massilia rhizosphaerae
ACTTGGTTCGACCGCACCAAGCTTTAGGTCAGAAGCCGCCTTCCTCTCGCTACGCAGCCAGCGCAAGACCGTATCCCGAACAACTGCCCGCTATTGAATACGACACAGGTGACGAAGTCAGAAAGGTTCTTGGCAGCGGATGCATCAGCTTTTCGGGACGGCAGTTGTTCGTTGGCGAAGGTCTGGTGGGGGAACCCGTCGCTGTCCGGCCGAGCGACACCGATGGGATCTTCCACGTCATCTTCTGTAACCGGAAAATTAGCGAAATCGATCTACGAATCGAGCTGTAAAATGACTAGACATGTGTCACCTATGTCTCTAGACATGTGTCACCCATGTCTCTGTGCCATACAGGGCCGCCCACCCTACGGCCTACCCGTCCGTCTCCGGCTTGCGCGCCATGTAGATGAAGTGCGAGCGCAGCGGCGGCAGCATGGTCGCCAGCGCCTCCGGGATCAGCCAGGGCAGGGCGGCCAGCGTCCGGCCCAGCGGCGGGACGAGCACCAGCGTGCGGTAGTGGCGGCTGGCGGCGGGCCAGAAGCGCAGCAATTCGACGTCCGTCACCTTGCGCACGTGGGCGTTGCGCGGGCTGCCGTAGCGGAAGTCGAAGATCATCGTCCAGCCGCCGGGGCGCAGCACGCGCCACATCTCGGCGGCGAGACCGCGCCGCAGGTCGTCGTCGAGGATCGAGGAAAACACGGTGTGCGCGCTCACGAGGTCCATGCTGGCGTCGGCAAACGCGTCGAGCGGCCCCAAGTGCCAGCGCACGCCGGGCGCCGTGCGGGCCCGGGCGTGGTCCAGGCGGTCCTGCTGGAGCTCCGTGCCGGCCAGGTGGCCGGGGGTGGCGCCCCAGTCGATCAGCTGGCGCAGGAAGCCGCCGCCGCCGCAGCCGATGTCGAGCGCGCGCACGGCCGACAGGTCGCGCCCCACCGTGAGCGGCAGCAGCTCGGCCAGCACGCGCGACCGCGCCGCCGTCTGGCGGATGATGTCGGGCCGGTGCCAGGCATACTTCGCGAGCGCGGCACCGCCATGCCATTGGCGATAGACCTGGTTGATGCGTTCCTGTTCGGCTCGGTCGCTCATCGTGTCCTCCTGGGACGCATCTTCCCAAGCGGGTCGGAGGCGCGTTTGAGGGTTCGCAAATGCGGCTTGAATAGATGACTTTTTGCCAACGGGAAGCTGCCCCGGTAACTCGACCGGCGGCCGCGGCCGCCTTTCCGCGAACATCCGCGTTTCCGGCTAAAATCGTGCCATTGCCTTCATTGGGACCATCATGAAAATCGCTTTTCTCGCCGATCCGCTGTCCGGATTCAAAATCTACAAGGACTCGACCTTCGCGATGATGCGCGAAGCCGTGCGGCGCGGTCACCGGATTCATGTCTTCGAACAGCGCCATCTCGTGCTGGACGAGGGCGTCGTGACGGCCGAGGCCACCGAGATCCGGCTGACGGGCGACGCGGACGATTGGTACGAGGAGGGCGATACCGATATCGTGCCGCTGTCCGCATTCGACGCCGTCCTCCAGCGCAAGGATCCGCCGTTCGACATGGAATACGTGTACGGCACCTATCTGCTGGAACTGGCCGAACGCCAGGGCGCGCGCGTGATCAACAAGCCGTCGGCCATCCGCGACCACAACGAAAAACTGACCATCGCCGAGTTCAGCCAGTTCACGTCGCCGACGCTCGTGTCGTCCTCGGGCACGCGGCTGCGCGCCTTCCACGCCGAGCACGGCGACGTGATCTTCAAGCCGCTGGACGGCATGGGCGGCGCCGGGATCTTCCGCGTCAAGGATGATGGGCTCAATCTCGGTTCCATCATCGAGACGCTGACGGAAAACGGCGCGCGCACGATCATGGCCCAGAAATACATTCCCGCCATCGTCAAGGGCGACAAGCGCGTGCTCGTCATCGACGGCAAGCCCGTCCCGTTTTCGCTGGCGCGCATTCCGCAGGCCGGCGAGGTGCGCGGCAACCTGGCGGCCGGCGGCACGGGCGTCGCGCAGCCGCTGTCCGAGCGCGACCGCGAGATCGCGGAAAGTCTCGGCCCCGCGCTGGCGGCGCGTGGCCTGTTGCTGGTAGGATTGGATGTGATCGGCGATTTCCTGACCGAGGTGAATGTCACCAGCCCCACCTGTTTCCAGGAGATCACCGACCAGACCGGTTTCGACGTCGCGGCGATGTTCATCGACGCCGTCGAGAAACGGGTAACGGGAAACTGAAAAATGGTAGGTATTCTGCTGATGACCCATGCTCCGCTGGGTCAGGCATTCATCGCGGCGGTCGCGCACGTGTTCCGCGGCCCCACCGAGCGCTTCGAGGCGATCGACGTCACGGCGGACCAGGACACGAACGAAATCCATGCATTGGCCAAGAGTGCGATCGCGCGCCTGGACGAGGGCGACGGCGTGCTGGTCATCACCGACATCAAGGGCGGCACGCCGTCGAATTGCTGCAATTCGCTGGCCGAGGCCGGCCGCGTGGAAGTCATCGCGGGGATCAGCCTGCCGATGCTGCTGCGTGCGATCACGTACCGGCGCGACACGCTGGACGTCGTGGTCGAGATGGCTCTGGCCGGCGCCCAGAACGGCGCCGTCCGGGTCGACAACAGGATCCGGGTCGGCACCTGACCGGGTCGATGAACGAGAGAAACGACAACTAGAATATGATTCAACAAGAACTCGAGATCATCAACAAGCTGGGCCTGCATGCCCGCGCTTCCGCCAAATTCACCCAATTGGCCGCCAAGTTCCAGAGCGACGTCTGGCTCACCCGCAACGGTCGCCGCATCAACGCCAAGTCGATCATGGGCGTCATGATGCTGGCCGCCGGCAAGGGCGCCAAGGTGACCTTGGAGGCGGAGGGGCCCGACGAACAGGACTGCATCGCCGCGCTGACCGGCCTCATCAACGATAAATTCGGCGAAGGCGAGTAATGCCGGATAGCCGATCTGGCCGTCACCCGGGACCCTCCATGGCATCATTCACACTGCACGGCATTCCGGTCTCGCGCGGGATCTCGATCGGGCGCGCGCACCTGCTCACGCCGGCCGCGCTCGACGTCAAGCACTACCTCGTGCCGGAAGAGCAGGTCGAGGCGGAAGTGAAACGCCTGCAGGATGCGATCGCCGAAGTGCACCGCAACCTGCAGGAACTGTGGACCGAGCTGCCCCGGGAAGCCCCGACGGAACTGGGCGCGTTCATCGACGTGCACGTGCTGATCCTGTCCGACCCGATGATCTCGGAGGCGCCGCTCGACATCATCCGCAGCCGCCACTACAACGCGGAATGGGCGCTCGTCACGCAGATCGACGAGCTGTCGGCGCAGTTCGACGAGATCGAGGACGCGTACCTGCGCGAGCGCAAGCAGGACATCCAGCAGGTGGCCGAGCGCGTGCTCAAGGTGCTGATGGGGACCGCGCTGTCGGTGCCGCCCGTGCCCGGCGAGGACCACTTCAAGCCGCAGATGATCGTCGTCGCCCACGACATCTCGCCGGCCGACATGCTCGCCTTCCGCGACCGTTCGTTCGTCGGCTTCGTGACGGACGTCGGCGGCCAGAACTCGCACACGGCGATCGTCGCGCGCAGCCTGGACATCCCGGCCGCCGTCGGCATGAGCCAGGCGTCGCGCCTGATCGAACAGGACGACTGGGTGATCGTCGACGGCGATGCCGGCGTCGTCATCTGCAACCCGAGCGCGCTCGTGATGGAGCAATACCGCGCGCGCCAGGCCGAGCTGCTGAAGGCGCGCAAGCGCCTGCTCAAGCTCAAGAAGACGCCGGCCGTCACCAAGGACGGCACGCCGATCACGCTGCTCGCGAACATCGAGCTGCCGGACGACTGTGGCCCGGCGCTGGAGGCGGGCGCCGTCGGCGTGGGGCTGTTCCGCTCCGAATTCCTGTTCATGGGACGCGGCGTGCAGGGCCTCAAGGTGCCGGACGAGGACGAGCAGTTCGAGCAGTACCGCAAGGCGGTGCTGGCGATGAAGGGCCGTCCGGTCACGATCCGCACGCTCGACGTGGGCGCCGACAAGCCGCTCGACCAGACCGAGCACACGGCGCTGAACCCGGCGCTGGGCCTGCGCGCGATCCGCTACTGCCTGGCGGAGCCGCAGATGTTCCTCACGCAGCTGCGCGCGATCCTGCGCGCCTCGAGCTACGGCAAGGTGCGCATCCTGATTCCGATGCTGGCGCATGCGTTCGAGATCGACCAGACCCTCGCCATGATCGAGCAGGCCAAGGCCCAGCTGCGCGAGCAGAACGTCAAGTTCGACGAGGCGGTGGAAGTCGGCGCCATGATCGAGATCCCGGCCGCCGCGCTGGCGCTGCCGATGTTCGTCAAGCGCCTGGACTTCCTGTCGATCGGCACCAATGACCTGATCCAGTACACGCTGGCGATCGACCGCGTCGACTACGAGGTGGCGCACCTGTACAATCCGCTGCACCCGGCGGTATTGAACCTGATCGCGATGACGATCGAGGCCGGGCGCAAGGCCGGCATCGACGTGGCCGTGTGCGGCGAGATGGCGGGCGACGTCAAGCTCACCCGGCTGTTGCTGGGCATGGGCCTGCGCGAGTTCTCGATGCATCCGGCCCAGCTGCTGGCCGTCAAGCAGGAAATCCTGTCCAGCGATCTTGCGCGGCTCGTGCCGCGCACGAAGCGCATCCTGCGCGCGATGGAGCCGGCGGCCATCGCCGACGCCGTGGAGCAGCTGCAGTCCGTCTAGTCAGTCAATTTAACGAGTCTTCATGGGATCGATCGGAATAGTTTCCCCCCAGGCGATGCAGTTCGCCGAACCGTTGCACCTGCAAAGCGGCGCCGCGCTCGGCGATTACACGCTGATGTATGAAACGTACGGCACGCTGAACGCCGACAAATCGAACGCGGTGCTGATCTGCCACGCGCTGAACGCGTCGCACCACGTCGCGGGCCATTACGCCGACAAGCCGAAGAGCGCCGGCTGGTGGGACAACATGGTGGGCCCGGGCAAGCCGGTCGACACCGACCGCTTCTTCGTCATCGGCGTCAACAACCTCGGTTCGTGCTTCGGTTCCACGGGCCCGATGCACACGAATCCGGCCACGGGCAAGCCGTACGGCGCCGCCTTCCCCGTCGTGACGGTGGAAGACTGGGTCGCCGCGCAGGCGCGCCTGGCCGACCGCCTCGGCATCGAGCGGTTCGCGGCCGTGATGGGCGGCTCGCTGGGCGGCATGCAGGCCCTCGCGTGGAGCATCATGTTCCCCGAGCGCCTGCGCCACTGCATCGTGATCGCGTCCACGCCCAAGCTGTCGGCGCAGAACATCGCGTTCAACGACGTCGCGCGCCAGGCCATCCTCACCGATCCGGACTACCGCGGCGGCGACTTCTACGAACACGGCGTCGTGCCCAGGAACGGCCTGAAGGTGGCGCGCATGATCGGCCACATCACGTACCTGTCGAACGACGACATGGCGGAGAAATTCGGCCGCAAGCTGCGCAACGCGGCCGAGCGTAACGACTACAAATTCGACTTCGGCATCGATTTCGAGATCGAATCGTACCTGCGCTACCAGGGCGACAAATTCTCGGAATACTTCGACGCCAACACCTACCTCCTGATCACCAAGGCGCTCGATTACTTCGACCCCGCGCGCGAGCACGGCGGCAACCTGGCCAAGGCGCTGGAGAACACGCGCGCCCAATACCTGGTCGCGTCGTTCAGCACCGACTGGCGCTTCGCGCCGGACCGCAGCCGCGAGATCGTGGAAGCGCTGCTGGTCAACCGCCGCAAGGTGACGTACGCCGAGATCGACGCGCCGCACGGCCACGATGCGTTCCTGCTGGACGATGCGCGCTACATGAACATCGTGCGCGCCTACTACGAACGCATCTGGGCGGAGGAGGCCGCATGAAATTCGAAGACCTGAGCACCCTGCGCCCCGACCTGGCGTTCATCGCGCACTGGGTGAACGAGCGCGCGCACGTGCTGGACGTCGGCTGCGGCGACGGCGCCATGCTGCGCTACCTGGAACAGACCAAGCGCTGCACCGGCTACGGCGTCGAGATCGCCGACGACAAGGTCCTGGAAAGCACGCAGCGCGGCATCAGCGTGATCCAGCACGACATGGAGCAGGGCCTGGACCTGTTCGCGGACGACGCCTTCGACATGGTCCTGTGCCTGTCGTCGCTGCAGATGATGCAGCACGTGGAGGCGCGCCTGCGCGACATCGTCCGCGTGGGCAAGGAGGCGATCGTGTCGTTCCCGAACTTCGCCTACTGGCCGCACCGGGCCGCGCTGCTCAAGGGCCGCATGCCCGTGTCGCGCACGCTGCCTTACCAGTGGTTCGACACGCCGAACCTGCGCTACGCGACGATCTACGACTTCAAGGAACTCGCCGAGAAATGCGGCCTGGAGGTGCTGGAATACGTCGCGCTGGCCGAGGGCAAGCCGGTGTCGTTCCTGCCGAACCTGCGGGGCAGCCTGGCGGTGTTCCGCCTGCGCAAGCGCGATCTCGCGGGCCAGGCTTGAGCGTATCGTGTGGTATGTACGCGCGTGTCGCGGGCATCATGTCGTCACAACCCGGCAGGAGGAAACCATGAACCCAATCTTCAAGCGCAGGACGGCCGTGCTGCTGGCCTTGTGCGCCGCCGTGGCCGGCCCGGTGCGGGCCGCGCCGGGCCAGGACGACCGTCCGCGCCAGGACCAGGTCGTGCAGGACGGCATCGCCGTCAAGCCGCTCGACCGTAACCGCATCGGCAGCGTCTGGCGCGACATCGCCGCGCCCGAGGAGGCGATCAACGAACAGTCGGCCCAGCAATACCTGGCGCTGATCGGCAAGGCGAAGCAGGAAGGCGCGCTCGTGCCGGCGTCCGATCCGCAGGTCCAGCGCCTGCGCGCCATCGCCAGGCGCATCATCCCCAACACCATCCGCTGGAACCCGGCTGCGCAACAGTGGAAGTGGCAGGTCAACCTGCTGAAGTCCGGCGAGGTGAACGCGTTCTGCATGCCGGGCGGGCGCATCGCCTTCTATACCGGCATCATCGACAAGCTGCGCCTCACGGACGACGAGATCGCGGCCGTGATGGGCCACGAGATCGCGCACGCGCTGCGCGAGCACGGGCGCGACCGCCAGAGCAAGGCGACGGCGACGGGTCTCGTCAGCCAGCTGGGCGGCGCCGCGCTGTCGTCCTGGCTCGGCGTCGACGTGCGCGGCGTGGCCAATACGGTGGGCCAGCTGGCCGTGCTGAAGTTCTCGCGCGACGAGGAACGCGAGGCCGACCTCGTGGGCCTGGACATCGCAGCGCGCTCCGGCTACGACCCGCGCGCCGGCATCGCGCTGTGGAACAAGATGGCCGCCCTGAACGAAAGCGGCGCGCCGATCGAACTGCTGTCCACGCACCCGGGCGGCAGCGAGCGCATCGAGCAGATCGAGAGCCACATGAACCTGCTGCTGCCGCTGTACGCGCGCAGCAAGGGCACGACCGTCGACCGCCTGCCGCCCTACCGCGGCAACGTCGCCCAGCGCTGAGCAAGGCGCTATGGCACGTTTCGTCAGGAAGGGCCACCAGGCCGCCGCCAATGCCGTCGTCCCGCTGCCCGTGAAGGACGGCGTGGCGCCCAGCTACCTGTGGATCACGGAAACGCTGGCCGGCGGCATGCTGGCCTTCCTGGAAGCGCGCTTTCCCGACGTCGCCGGCCCGTCCTGGGCCGAGCGCCTCGCGCGCGGCGACGTCGTCGACGCCAGGGGCGAACGCCTCGGCCCCGACAGCCACGTGCGCCAGGGCATGCGCATCTGGTACTACCGCGAGCTGGAACGGGAAACGCCGATCCCGTTCGAGGAGAGCATCATCTTCCGCGACGAGCACCTGCTCGTCGTCGACAAGCCGCACTTTTTGCCGATGATCCCGACCGGGCGCTTCCTGCGCGAGACCCTGCTCGTGCGGCTGAAACAAACGTTCGACCTGCCGCACCTGACGCCGATCCACCGCCTCGACCGCGAGACGGCCGGCGTCGTCATCTTTTCGCACAACCTCGCCACGCGCGGGACGTACCAGTCGATGTTCCAGAAGCGCAGCGTGCGCAAGGTGTACGAGGCGCTGGCGCCCGTGCTGGCGGGGCGGGAATTTCCGTTCACGTACCGCAGCCGCATGGTCGACGGCGACAAGTTCTTCGTCATGCGCGAAGAGGCGGGCGAGCCGAATTCCGAGACCCTCGTCGAGCTGCTGGAGACGCGCGGCGAGGTGGCGCGCTACCGCCTGCATCCGCACACGGGGCGCAAGCACCAGCTGCGCCTGCACATGGCGTCGCTGGGCGTGCCGATCCTCAACGACGCCTTCTATCCCGTCGCGCTCCCGTGCAAGGGCGACGATTTCTCCAGGCCCCTGCAGCTGCTGGCGCGCGCCATCGCCTTCGACGATCCGCGCACGGGCGCGGCGCGCAGCTTTTCCAGCACGCGCGCGCTGGACTGGCCCGCACCGTAGTTCCCGTCAAGCCAGGCCGATCGAAAAGTCCGACGTGCCGATGACGGCGACGTTGCCCGCCACGTCCTGGATCGCGTTGCTGTTCTCCACCAGGTGGAACAATCCGGTGAGCGTGCCCAGGTTGAGTTCGAGCGTGTTCTGCACGCCCTGCGCGTCCGCCGCGATGTCCCAGTTGTACACGACGTCCCACTCGTGGTGCGATTTGCCGACGCCCAGGCTGTCGAGCACGTCGATCGAACCGTTGGTCGCGAACACGACCTGTTCGCTGAACGTCAGGCTGTGCCAGTTCGCCGAGGACTTCGCGTACGACTGGCTCACCGCGATCGTCGGCGCCGTCGTGTCGACCGTGATCGCCAGCGGCGCGGAGGCGGCGCCGCGGTTGCCGGCCGCGTCCACCTGGCGCACGGTGAGCGTGTGCACGCCGTCCGCGAACGCCTTGTCGGCGCCGAGCGTGAACGTCCAGGCGCCGTCGTTGCCGACGTCCGTGCTGCCCAGCAGCGCGTCGCCTTCGTAGACTTCGATCTGGCCGCCTGCTTCCGTCGCGGTGCCGGTGAGGGTCGGCGTCGTGACCATCGTGATGCCGTCGGAGGACGAGACGCCCGTGTCGCTGGCGGCGTCCAGCAGCGGTGCGCCGGGCGCGCCCGGCGCGTTGGCGTCGATCGTGAACGTGTAGGGCGCCGACAGCTCGCGCGGCGTCACGTTGCCGCCGGCGTCGGTCAACTCCAGCGTGATCGTATGCTGGCCGCTCGCGAGGTCCCAGCCCGGCGCGAAATGCCAGACGCCGTCGCTGCCCGCGGTGGTGGTGCCGAGCGCGGTGCTGCCGTCCCACACGGTCACCTTGGTGCCGGCGCCCACGGTGCCCGTGAATCCGGGCTTCGTGAGGTTCGTGACGTTGTCGGTGGCGGACAGGCCGTTGTCGACGCCCGCGTCCAGCCGCGTCACCGCGGCGCTCGCGCCGGAGATGGCGATCGTCAGCGGCTGCGACAGCGCGCCGGCGTTGTTCGCGTTGTCGAGCTGGACGGCCTTCACCGTGTACTGGCCGTCGAGGCCCAGCAGCACGGAATCGATGGTCCAGTTGCCGCTGCCGTCGGCCTGGCCGGAGGCGGCCAGCTTGTCGCCGACGTACAGGTCGATCTTGGCCCACGCATCGGCGCCGCTGCCCGTGATGGTGGGGGCCACGATGCTCGTGACGTCGTCGCCGACGGTGCCGGTGTCGGACACGGACGCCAGTTGCGGCGCCGGCAGCGCGTTCGGCGCGTGCGCGTCGACCTGGATCGTGTGCGAGTAGCCGCCGGCGTCCGCCAGGTAGCCGAACGCGATGTGCGTCTGGTCGAGCAGGTGGCCGGCGCCGTCGGCGAAGTGGCCGGCCAGGTCGCTCCTGTTGGCGATGTCGAGACCGGCGACGTCCTGGTCGCCGGCCGCCACCGTGTATTCGAACACGGCGCTGCGGTGATCGTCGCTCATGTTCAGGAAGACCGCCTGGCTGCCGTTGTTGAGGAGCAGGACGGGCATGCCGTCGCCGGCCACGTTGACCGGCTCGCTGAACGACACGCGGATATCGATGGTCGAACCGATGCCGTAATAGCCGCCGGTACCCGCGGTCAGGCTCGTCGCGCTGGGCGGCGTCACGTCGACGTAGGTGCCGGCCGTGTGGAAGCCGATGCCGCTGTTCGCCACGCGGTTGCCGGCGAGGTCGGTCAGGGTGTAGGGCAGGTAGAGCGTGTAGTCGTTGCCCGTGCCGAGGTGCAGTTCGTCGGGCGTGAGCGTGATGGTCTTGCGGTCGCTCGAGAAGTTGGCGTCCGTCAGGTTGACGTAGGTGCTGCCGCCGTCGTGGTCGTAGAACTGCAGGCCGCTGTAGTTGCCCTCGCCGACCGTCCAGTAGACGGCCTTGTCGAACGTGAGGACGAGGTTGCCCGCGACGTCGAACGCCGTGCTGCCGTCCGGCGACCCGGTCAGGTTCGGGGCCGTCAGGTCGAGCGTGAACTGCTTCGACTGCGTGGCGCTGGCGTGGCCGGCGTCGTCGACGATGGTCGCGGTGTACGTGTGGGCGCCCTCGGCCAGGTAGCCTTCGTTCGCGTAATACCAGTACGTCATGCCGTTGCTCGGCGTTTCCACGTACAGGCCGTACGGATCCACGGCCTGGCCGTCGAGCGTAACCTCCAGGTGCTGGTTGTCGGCCAGCGTGCCGACGAAATAACCCGCCACGAACGCCGGACCGGCGTTCGTGATGCCGTCGGTCGCGGACGGACCTTCGTCGCTGATGGCGATGCTGGACACATACGCCGCCACCGTCGTGTCGAACGTGTAGTTGCCCGAAACGGCCGTGCCGCTGCCCGCGTTGCCGAACATGTCGTGCACCCTGCTCAGGTCCACGGTGACGGCGTTGGTGTCGGCGACGATGCCGGCATCGGCCGCGGACAAGGTCGCGTACCACGTCAGGTTGTCGTCCGAATGGTGCAGGTCGGCGATCTTGGCGTGCGGCGCGGCGAGGGCGGTGGCGTCCAGTGCCGACACGGCGGCCGAAAAGTGGATCGCGACGCCGACCGTGCCGCCCGTGACCAGCGCGGTGGCGCGGTCCAGGCTGACGGTGGCCATCAGCGGATCCGTGTCCACGTCGTAGTGCGACAGCGACGAGGCCGTGCCCACGCCCGCGTTGCCGGCCGCGTCGTGCACCTGTGTCAGGTCCACGCCCAGCAGGTTGCCCGTGCTGCTCGCGGCGCCGTCCGCGGCCGTCAGGGTGCCGGTCCAGGTCTTGCCGCCGTCCAGCGTCGAAAGGACGCTCACGCTCGCGTGCGGGGCCTGCAGCGCGGCCGCCGTCAGGCCGCTCACGCTTTCCGAGAACGTGATCGTGAAGCCGACGCCGTACGCCGGACCGATCGTCGTGCCGTCGAACAGGATGTCGAGCACGGTGGGCGGCGTGGTGTCCCCCGGCGCCACGGCGCCGGCCGTGACGGTGCCGCTGCCCTGGTTGCCCAAGGCATCGTGCACCTGCGTGAGATCGAGGGTGACGGCATTGCTGCCGCCGACGACGAGCGGTGTCGACGTCGCGGTCCACGTCAGGTAGTCGGCCGAGTGCTGCAGGTTCGTGAGCGTCGCGTCCGGCGCCAGCAGGGCGGCCGCCGTCAGGTCCGTCACGGCTTCGGAAAACTGGATCGTCAGGCTGGTGCCGTCCAGCGCCGCCGTGGCGCCCGGGCCCACCGTGTCGACCGCGTACGTGCCGCTCGCGCCGAAGCCGCTGCCGGTGTTGCCGGCCAGGTCCTGCACTTTGCTGAGATCGAGGCCGACGGTGTTGCCGTCCCACGTGCCGCTGCCGTCCGCCGTCAACGTCGCCGTCCAGGTCTTGCCGCCGTCGCTCGTCGCGATACCGGAGACTTGCGCGTGCGGCGCGACGATCGCGGCCAGCGGCAGGTCCTGGAGGCTCTCCGCGAACGTGAACGTCGCGTGGATGCCGTGGGCGCTGCCCAGCGCGGCGCCGTCGAGGGCGATCGCGACCGCGTTCGGGCCTTGCGTGTCGACGCCGTAGTTGGCGGAGAACGTGCTGCCGCTGCCGGCATTGCCCGCCGCGTCGTGCACCTGCGCGAGGTCGAGGCCGACGACGTTGCTCGTGGCGGTCACGCCGTCCAGCGGGGTGAGCGTCGCCGTCCACGTGAGGTAATCGGCCGAGTGCTGCAGGTTGGTGAGCAGCGCGTTCGGGGCGCGCAGCGCGGCCGGCGTCAGGTCCGTCACGGCTTCGCTGAAATGCAGCGTGAGCCCCAGGCTGCCGCCGGTGTGCATGGCGGTGCCGTTCAGTTCCAGCGTGGCGGCCGGCCCTTGCGTGTCGACCGTGTACGGGCCGCTTTGGACCATGCCGCTGCCGGGATTGCCGGCCAGGTCCACCAGCTTGGTGAGATCGACGCCGACGGTGTTGCCGATCCACGTGCCGCTGTCGTTGGCCGTCAGCGTCGCCGTCCAGGTCTTGCCGCCGTCGCTGGTGGCGATGTCGGACACCGTCGCATGCGGCGCGGTGATCGCGGAGAACGGCAGGTCGTGCACGCTTTCCGCGAACGTGAACGTGGCGTGGACGGCCTTGCCCTTCGCGAGCGTCGCGCCGTCGAGGGCGATCGCCACCGCGGCGGGGCCCTGCGTGTCGACCGTGTACGCGGCCGACACGGCGCTGCCGCTGCCCGCGTTGCCGGCCAGGTCGTGGACCTGGGCCAGGTCGACGGCGAGCACGTTGCCGTCCGCCGTCGTGGCGGCGGTGCCGCCGAGGGTCGCGAGCCAGGTGATGCCGCCGTCCGTCGTGTGCAGGTTCGACACCGTCGCGTGGCCGGCGCTCAGCGCCGCCTCGGTCAGGCCCGTGACGGCTTCGGAAAACTGGATGGTCGCGACCGCGTCGCGGCCGGCCGCCACGGTCGTGGTGTCCAGCGTGACGGTGGCCGTGGGCGCCTGCGTGTCGACCGCGTAGCTGGCCAGGTTGCTCGTGCCGCTGCCGTGGTTGCCGGCCAGGTCGGCAATCCTGGTCATGTCGAGGGTCAGGATGTTGCCGGTGGCCGTCGTGGCGTCCGCCGGCGCCGTGAGGGTCGCGTGCCAGGTGATGCCGCCGTCGGCCGTCGTCAGGCCGGCGACGCCCGCGTGCGGCGCGGCCAGGGCATCCGCCGGCAGGTTCGCCACGGCCTCCGAGAACGTGATGGTGACGGCGATGCTGCCGCCCGCCTTGAGGACCCCGCCGTCCGTGGCGACTTCGACGAGCGTCGGACCTTGCGTGTCCGGCGCGGCCGGCGTCGTGAACGTCAGCAGCGACGTGGAGCGCACGCCGCCGAACGCCACGTGGCTGGTCGACTGCAGCACGTCCGCGCCCATCACCACGCTGTACGTGTGGCCTGCCAGCAGACCGGTGACGTTCAGCTTGACCTCGTTGCTATTGATGACGAGGCTCGACGCGGACATCGTATGGGTGTCGGTCGCCCCGACCACGCGCAGGGTGGGCTGACCCGTCGCGCGGTCGATCACCGTCTGCACGGCGCCGTCCGTGACGATGACCGTGCCGCTGCCGGCCGCCATCGTCGTATTGAAGTCCAGGGCGATGCTCATGCTGCCCGCCGTGCCGGACGGCAAGGCGGGCGATATGAGCTTCGGAGGCGTGGGGTCGGTCGTGGCGGGGGCGGTGGTCTGAGTGGACATGATTGGTCGCGGGCGTTTTTTTGATGCCGTGAGGAAAAGATTCCACACGGAAAGCATTAGCGAACGATCATATCAACAAACCACCTCCTTGTTGTCTCGAAAGTGCGTAAGTTGATGTTTTTACGACATTCTCATCGATAAATCCCCCACCGGGGAGGGGCGATTTATCAGGTTTTGTAATCGATGATCAACGGCGCATGATCCGAGAACCGCTCGTCCTTGTAGATCGAGACGGCGTGCGCCCTGGCGGCGATGCCCGGGGTGGCGACGTGGTAATCGATGCGCCACCCGACGTTCTTCGCCCACGCCTGCCCGCGGTTGCTCCACCACGTGTATTGCTCGGGGCGCTGGTCGATGCCGCGGTGGACGTCCACGAGGCCGAGTTCGTCGAAGATGCGCGTCATCCAGGCGCGCTCCTCCGGCAGGAAGCCCGAATTCTTCAGGTTGCCCTTCCAGTTTTTCAGGTCGATTTCCTTGTGCGCGATGTTCCAGTCGCCGCAGATGACGATCTCGCGGCCCTCGGCCTTCAATGCCTGCAGGTGCGGCAGGAACACGTCCATGAAGCGGAACTTGGCTTCCTGGCGTTCCGGCGAGGACGAACCGGACGGGCAGTACACGGAAATGACGGTCAGGTTGCCCACGTCGGCGCGGGTGTAGCGGCCTTCGTTGTCGAATTCGGGGCAGCCGAAGCCTGTCCTGACGGCGTCCGGCTTGGTGCGGCTGTAGACGCCGGTGCCCGAGTACCCCTTTTTCTCGGCATAGTGGAAATGGCCGTGGTAGCCGTGCGGCGCGAGGAATTCCTCGGTCATGTCGACCTGCTGGGCCTTCAGCTCCTGGACGCAGATGAAATCGGCGTTCTGGCCGGCCATCCAGTTGAAGAAGCCTTTCTTGTGGGCGGAACGGATGCCGTTCAAATTGGCGGAGATGATTCTTGGCATAATGAAAGCGGTAGGGTGGAGCGAGGCGACAGTGTAGCGCGTTTTGATTCATATCAACACCATTACGACCTGGCCGGATGTCGCCGTTTTGATGGCTAGAATGGCACTTTTGAAATATTTCTGTGCGCGACGTCAACATTATTCCGGTCGATATGACGGCGCCGCTTCCGCTCACCCACCAGGGGCCTACGTGCTGATCAAGACCGACGACCTGTTGTCCGGCAAACATGGCAAGACCGGACATTTCGTCCGTTTTTACGACGACAGCGACACGCTGCTCGACGAGGTCGCGTCCTTCCTCGAACGGGCATTGCGGGCGCGCGGCCGCGGCATCGTGATCGCCACCGGGGCGCATACGGACGCGCTGCGCCGGCGCCTGGACGAGCTGGCGCGCGCGGAAGGGCGTGCGCCGCCGCCGTCCTCGGACATCGCGTGGCTCGACGCCGAAACGACGCTGACCCGCCTGATGGCCGGCGGCTGGCCGGACCGGGCGCGTTTCGAATACGAGATCGGACGCGTTGTGGCCGAGGCGTGCGCCGGTGGCACACCCGTGCATGCGTTCGGCGAACTGGTCGCGCTGCTGTGCGCGCGCGGCCGCTACGACGCGGCCCTGCACCTGGAGCGGCTGTGGAACGAGCTGGCGCGCAAGCTCGATTTTTCGCTGTTCTGCGCCTATCCATGGACCCTGTTCCCGGCGGCCGACGCGGCGCACGCGTTCCGCCAGGTGTGCGCGGAGCACGACCACGCCTGCGCGGACGCCGCCGCGCCGCTGCCGCCCGGGCAGCCGGTCGACATCAACCTGGTCCGGCTGGAGCAGAAAGTGCATGCGCTGCAGGCGGAAGCGGCGCGGCGCCGGCAGGCGGAACGGGACTTGCACCAGCGCGAGCGCGAGTTTGCCGATTTCGTGGAGAGCGCGGCCGAGGGCCTGCACCAGGTCGGCCCCGACGGCACCATCCTGTGGGCCAACAAGGCCGAGCTGCAGATGCTCGGCTACCGCTGGGAGGAATACGTCGGGCACCACGTCGCCCGCTTTCACGCCGACGCGGCCGTCGCCGACGTCATCATGGGCAGGCTGGTGGCCGGGGAAACCGTGGTCGACCAGCCGGCGCGCCTGCGCTGCAAGGACGGCTCGATCCGCCATGTCGTCATCCGTTCCAACGCCTGTTTCGAGGACGGTCGCCTGCGCTACACCCGCTGTTTCACGCGCGACGCCACCGAGTACGTATTCCTCGCCATGCTCGGCCGGGCGCTCGATGCCGCGCTGGCGGCCGTGGGAACGCCGCGCGCCGAACGCCGGCTGCGGCGCGTGGCGCGGCTGGTGGACGGCCGGCTGCGCGGGCGCGCACGGGGCGGATTACAATACCGGTTTTTACCGTTCGAGGGTCGTGTCGTGGACAATCTGCGCCAACAGTTCATTGCGTTTTCAGTCGAAGCCGAAGTCTTGAAGTTCGGCCAATTCACCACCAAGGCGGGCCGCCAGTCGCCGTATTTCTTCAACGCCGGCCTGTTCCACGACGGCGCCACACTCGGCAAGCTGGCCGAGTTCTACGCCCAGACGCTGCTCGATTCCGGCCTCGAATTCGATATGCTGTTCGGCCCCGCCTACAAGGGCATCACGCTCGCCTCCGCGACCGCCGTGGCGCTGGCCGCCAAGGGCCGCAACACGTCGTTCGCCTACAACCGCAAGGAAGCCAAGGACCATGGCGAAGGCGGCACCATCGTCGGCGCCAGGCTGGCCGGCCGCGTCGTCATCATCGACGACGTGATCTCGGCGGGAACGTCGGTGCGCGAATCCGTCGCGATGATCCGCGCCGCCGGCGCCGAGCCGGCCGCCGTGCTGATCGCGCTCGACCGCATGGAACGCGGCGGCAAGGACGGCGTGCTGTCGCCGCTGTCGGCCGTGCAGGAAGTCAGCCAGACCTACGGCATCCCCGTGATCTCGATCGCCAGCCTGGCCGACCTGTTCGGCTACCTGGAAGCCGATCCGAAGCTGGCCCAGTACAAGGACGCCGTGGCGGCGTATCGCCGGCAATACGGCGTGGCCTGACACCGCGCGGCGGTCGTCATGCTGAACAAATTCGCACGGGGCCTTCTCACCGTCATCCTGAGCGTGATGCTGGTGGGCTTCGGCGTCTGCGGCGCCTATGGGACCTTCGGCGGCCTGGCCGGCGTGTTCGGTCCGCGGGGAGAGGGCAGTGATTTCGCTCCGATGCTGATCGGGTTCGGCCTCGTCGGACTCGGCATCGCCTGGATCTGCTGGCTGGCGGTCGCCGACCTGTGGCGCAAGCGCCCGCCGGGCGATCGATGAACGGCCCCGTGCTTCCCGCCGCGGCAGCGCAGTCGGTTCACCTCGCGTTCGAATGGCTGGCCCTGGCCGGCGGCGTGCAGCTGTATCGTTGGCAGCGCCGGCGCGCCGGCCAGCCCGCGCTGCTGCAGCCCGGCTCCTTCGCCGTCGTCGTCGGCTGCATCCTCGGCGCCGGCATCGGCAACAAGCTCGTGTTCTGGATCGAGATGCCGCACCTGTGGCGAGGCGTGGTCCCGGATTGGCGCCTGATCGCATCGGGCCAGTCCATCGTCGGCGGTCTTCTGGGCGGCCTGCTCGGCGTGGAGATCGCCAAGAAGTTCGCCGGCATCCGCGGCTCGACGGGCGACCAGTTCATCCTGCCCCTCGTCGCCGGCACGGTCGTCGGCCGCGTCGGCTGCTTCCTCGCGGGCCTGCAAGACGGCACCTACGGCGTGCCGACCGCGCTGCCGTGGGGCGTCGATTTCGGCGACGGCATCCCGCGCCATCCCACGCAGATTTACGACATGGTGTTCGTGCTGGCCGCGGGTGCCCTGTTGTGGCGCGCCCGCGCGCCGCTCGCGCGCAGTCCCGGCCTCGCATTCAAGCTGTACCTTGCGGCGTATCTCGCCTGGCGGCTCGCCGTCGACGGCATCAAGCCGGTCCCGTATGCGTATGCGCTCGGGTTGTCCGGCATCCAGTGGGTGTGCGTGGCGGCATTTGCGTGCTATCTGCCTTTCGTGTTCATTCAATGCCGAGAGGTTGTCCGCGTGCGCAAGGAGCAGCCATGACCCGCAAATCCCGCCCCTACCTGTTCTACGACACGACGACGTCCGTCTGTTCGACCTGCCTGCACCCGGTCGAAGCGAAGATCGTGTTCAAGGACGACAAGGTCTACATGGACAAGTGGTGCGGCGCGCACGGCCTTGAACGCGTGCTCGTCAGCGACGACGTCGCGTACTACCGCCTGTGCCGCGAAGTCTTCATCAAGCATCCGGAGATGCCGCGGCAATTCAACACCAAGATGGAATACGGCTGCCCCTACGACTGCGGCCTGTGTCCAGACCACATGCAGCATTCCTGCTTGTCGATCGTCGAGATCACGGACAACTGCAACCTGAACTGCCCCGTGTGTTACGCCGAGAGCGGCACGCACCGCGACCGCCATCGTCCGCTGGAAGAGGTGATCCGCATGCTCGACGCCATCGTCGCCAACGAGGGCGAGGCCGACGTGATGCAGCTGTCCGGCGGCGAACCCACGCTGCACCCGCAGTTCTGGGACATCCTCGACGCCGCCAAGGCGCGCCCGATCCGGCATGTGATGGTGAACACGAACGGCATCGTGCTCGCGCAGGACAAGGATTTCGTCGCGCGCCTGGCCGGCTATGCGCCCGGTGTCGAGGTCTACCTGCAGTTCGATTCGCTGCGCGCCGAGGTCCACCGCGAGCTGCGCGGCGCCGACCTCGCGCGCATCCGCCGCCAGGCCCTCGACCACCTGAACGAGGCCGGCCTGTCGACGACGCTCGTCGTCACGCTCAAGAAGGGCCTGAACGACGGCGAGATCGGCGCGATCATCGACTTCGCCCTGCAGCAGCCCTGCGTGCGCGGCGTGACCCTGCAGCCCATCCAGGACGCCGGCCGCGTGGAAGACTACGATCCGCGCCTGCACCGGCTGACGGTGTCCGAGATCCGCCGCCGCATTGCCGAACAGAGCCGCCTGTTCACGCTGGAAGACGTGGTGCCGGTGCCCTGCAATCCCGACACCTTGGCGATGGCCTACGCGATCAAGACGGACGAGGGCACCGTACCGCTCACGCGCTGGCTCGATCCGCAAACGCTCGTCGAGGGCAGCGGCAACACCATCGTGTTCGAGCGCGACCCGAGCCTGCACGGCGTCGTGAAGGACCGGATCTTCCAGCTGTTCTCCACCAACCACTCGCCCGAATCGCAGGCCAACTGCCTGTCGGAGCTGATGTGCTGCCTGCCCTTGATCAGCGCGCCGTCGGCGCTGCGCTACGACAATGTGTTCCGCGTGCTGATCGTGCAGTTCATGGATGCGTATTCGCTCGACGTGCGCGCGCTGAAGAAATCGTGCATCCACTTCGCGCTGCCGGACGGGCGCCTCGTGCCGTTCGAAAGCCACAACCTGCTGTACCGCGACGGCCGCCGGCTGGACGGCATCCGCGCCGCCATCGCGGCCGATTTCGCCCGCCGGAGAGAACGGCCTACGATACCGCTGGTGCCGGCGCCGGCGCCGCCATCTGCTGCTTGACGGCCATCGCCAGGAACGCGTCCAGCGCCGTGCCGCGGCCGTCGCTTGATCCCACCTGGATCGACGGCACGAGCGCCACCTGGCCCCGTTCGATCGCTTCGGCGAAGCGCAGCAGCACGGTCTGCTGGAACTGCAGTTCCGGGCCGCCGTACGCGGCCACGTTCAGCTCCGTCGCCTTGGCCTGGGCCTGGCCGACGGCTTCCAGCTGGAACGCTTCCGCCTCGGCCAGCCGGCGCTTGGCGTCGGCCGCGCCGGCCGCGTTCTGGCGCGCTTCCTCGGCCGCCTTGATGGCCTTCTGCACGGCCGCGCTGCCCTGGTTCTCGGCGATGCGCACCGCGAGTTCCGATTCCGTGATCGACGTCTGCTGCTTGGCGCGCGCCTCCGCTTCGCGCAGCACGCGTTCCTGCTGCGCCGCCGCTTCCTTGGTGCGATAGGTCTCCAGCTGCTCGCGCGACACCTGGCGTTCGCGCAGCTGGCGCAGGATCGTCTCGATCTGCGTGTCGCCTTGCTTGGCGCGCGGCGTGCCGATCAGGACTTCGTTCAGCGTCAGGTTATAGCCTTCGAAATTGCGGCGCATTTCCGCCATCGCGCGTTCCTGGATATCCGAGCGCTCCTGCAGCAGCTCGATCAGGGTCTTGCGCTGGCCGACGTTCTTGAAGTACGCGGCCACCATCGGATCGAGCGTCTGCTCGACCAGCTTGCGGATGTCGCCGAAGCGCTGGATCACGAGCGGCGCCATCTTGTAGTCGATGTTGACGACGACGGACAGCGGCAGGTCCGGCTCGAACGCGTCCTTCGTGATCAGCGACACTTCGGACAGATGCTTGTCCAGCTCGTGCGAGCCGACGGCGCCGGCCTGCCATTTCAGGATGAAGTTCGTCGTCGGCACCTCGATCACGCGTTTCGCGTACGGGTTCAGCGCGTATTTCCCCGGCAGCAGCGGCGTCGCCTGCACGCCCTTTTCGTCGGCGCCGACCAGTTCACCGTGGCGGTAATCCTCGCCCGTGAGGTCCGTGCCGGCCTTGCCCGTGTACGACACGACGACACCGACGAAGCCGACGGGCACCTCGGTCTTGGGCACGATTTCCCAGGACGCGAAGCGTGCGTTCAGGTAGTACGTGCCTTCGACGAGTACTTGCAGCTGGCGTCCCTTGTAGCCGCCGGCGTCGATGAACGTTTCCGGGTTCTGGAAATCGTGGTGGTAGCGCGCCGCGTCGGCCGGATCGGCGCCGACGACGGGCGCCACGATCGTCCCTTCCGGCAGCGACTGGCCCTCGTGCGTCGTGACGACGGCCAGCTTGTCTTCGCGGATCACGAGCGGGCGGAAGCCGCCGCGCGCGACGAGGTCGTCGTGGACCGCCGCCAGGATGCCGCCGATGCCGCCCTTGGCGTCGACGTCGGCGTCGCCCGGCAGCGGCAGCGCGTACACGCGGTCCTCGGCCAGCACGACGAATTGCGCGAGGTTGATGGCGTACGTGCCCTCGCGCAGGATCTTGCGCTGCAGGCCTTTCTGGCCGCCTTGCGCGAGGAACGCGGCGACGTCGGTGAAATCGTTGGCGGCCTTGTTGCAGCCGAGGTTCTGGCTCGGCGCCATCGGCAGGCCGTCGCGTGCGAACACGTAGGCGAGGGTGCCCTGCTGGATGGTCACCAGGTTTTCGCGGTGCACGCGGAACTGGAACGGCGCGAAGAAGTGAAAGCCGCCGCGCAGCACGTCCGGCTGGAATCCGGCTTCGCCCTGCAGCGCGATGAAGCCGGCGTGCACCGATCCGCGCCCGGACCATTTCTTTTCCACGATCCCGATCTTGTCGTTGGGGATGTAGACCACGCAGCTGCGTACGAAGACCAGGATGGCGGCGGCGCACAGCACCGCGGCCGCGACGGCGAGTATCTCGAACATATGACGTCCTTTCGACGATTGATGACGAGATCAGCGTAGCCGGGAAGCGCGTAAACGCGGTGTATAAAGATCGGGGCCGTGCGCAACGGCCCCGTAAAAACTCAGGCCGCCGTGGCTTCCTGCGCGTACTGCGCCACCTGGGCCGCCAGCGCCTTGCGGAAGGCGGGGCGGGACGTGCAGCGCTCGCGCCAGGCCGCGAGGCGTGCGAAGCGCTCGACGTAGCCCATGCCGTCGAGCAGGCGCACGACGGTCGTCATGAGGATGTCCGCCACGCTGAAATCCCCGGCCAGGTAATCGCGGCCTTCCAGCCAGGCATCCACTTGTCCCAGGCGTTTCAGCGCGATCTCTTCCAGCACGGGGCGCTGCGCGGCGGCCCAGGGCTGGTCCATGGAAAACGCGACGAGGTTGGCGAGGTTCCCCAGGTAGGGCTCGACCGAGTTCAAGGCGGCGAACACCCACATCGTGGCGTGCGCGCGCGCTGAAGGCCCGCGCGGCAGCAGGACGGGAAAGCGTTCGCCCAGGTGCAGCAGGATCGCGCCGGTCTCGAACAGCGTCAGGTCGCCGTCCCGCAGTACCGGCACCTGGGCGAACGGCTGCTCGCTGCGGTAGGCGGGCGACTCCTTCTCCTCGAAGCCGATCAGGCGCACGTCGTACGGTTGGCCGGCTTCTTCGAGGGCCCAGCGCACGCGCAGGTCGCGCACGTGGCCGACGGCGAACGGCGGAACGGAACGGAAGGTGGTCAGGGTGTACATGGTGTCGTCTCCTTGTCGTGAATGGAGACCAGAATACGCGGACACAAAATATGTTCAAGAACATAATGTGGATGCGCGCATAATGCCGTTCTCGAAAGGAGACCGAGATGCCCTACAGTAGCGAACACAAGGCCAGGACCCGCGAACGCATCGTGCACGCGGCGCGCCGGCTGTTCAACCGCCACGGCTTCGAACAGGTGTCGATCGACCGCGTGATGTCCGAGGCCGGCCTCACGCGCGGCGGCTTCTATCATCATTTCGACAGCAAGGACGAGCTGTACGCGGCGGCCGTCGCCAGCTTCAGCACGTGCAATCCGTTCCGGTCCGATTTACGCGACACGCCGCCGCCCGCGCCGCGCGAGCTGGCGCGCATGCTGGTCGATATCTACCTGAGCGACGAGGTGTTCGACGACATCGACGCGCATTGTCCGTTGTACGCGCTGCCGGGCGACGTGGCGCGCGCGGGGCTGTCGCCGCAGAAGGCGTACACGCAGCTGATCCGCAATCTCGTGCACGTGTACGCGGGCGCGCTCGCGCACGCGCCCGACGGCGACCAGCGGGCGCAGGCCATCGTGGCGCTGTGCGTGGGCGGGATGGTCCTGGCGCGCACGACGGACGACGCGGCGTTGCGCGCATCGTTGCGGGCGGCGGCGCGCGAGCAGGCGCTGGCGCTGCTCGAGCCGATGTAAACGCCGTGTATAAAGTTGGGCGTGGCGCGCAATGGCGGCGTAAACGGCGCGCGCGTCCACAGAGTGAAGACGAGGTTGGCGCGGCCGCATCCGTAGTTTGGAATGACAATTGGTGAGTTTTCAGCAGCGCAAATCCCCTAGACTACGTGGCAACTGAGCAGCAGGTGCTGCCCAGAGACAACAACTAGGGAGTCTTAACCATGGCCACGCAGGCATTTTTCGACATCGGCAACGTCATCCTCGCGCCGTCGCCCACTTTCGCACGGCTGAAGGACAAGCCGCGCCCATGGGTGCCGCTGCTGGTGACGGTGCTGCTGACGCTGGCCGTCAGCTACTGGTACGTCTCGACGATCGATTTCGCCTGGCTCCGCGAGCACATGCTGTCCACGCAAGGCGCCGTCAAGCCGGAAGTGCGGGCCGCGATGGAACACTTCCTGACCCCGAAGAGGATGATGTGGAACTCGGGCATCGGCGCCGTGCTGGGCACGCCGCTCCTGTGCGCCCTGAACGCGGTGTACTACCTGTTGGCGGGCAAGGTAATGGGTTCCGGCATCGGCTACGGCAAGTGGTTCGGCTTTGCGGTCTGGACCGGCATCCCGCGCCTGCTGACGGTGCCGCTGTCGGCCCTGCAGATCATGACGTCGGGCGGCCGTCTCGCGCCGGACGACATGAACATGGTGTCGCTCAACTATCTGGTGCTGCACCTGTCCGCGTCCAGCCCGTGGGCGACGTTCGTCAATAGTCTCGACCTCACGTCGCTGTGGAGCATCGCGCTGACCGCGATCGGCTTCAAGGTCTGGACCGGCCGTTCGACGGGCGCCTGCGTGACGGTCGCCGTCCTGCCGTACGCGATCATCTACGGCATCTGGGCCGCCAAGATCGTCTTCATCGGGTAAGCGCATGAACAAGAAAGCGATAGGCGCGGCCGTCGTCGCGGCGTTCTTTGTCGTGCCGGTGGCGATCAAGTTCGCGCACAAGCAGGCCGGCCGCGAGGCCGAGCTGGCGACCGTGCAGAAGCTGGCGATCCATCCGGCCATCCTCGCCACGGGCAACCTCGTGTTCCGCCAGGAGGTGCAGTTGTCGGCCGAGGTGATCGGCAAGGTGGCCGGCGTGCTGGTCCAGGAGGGCGACCAGGTGAAGCGCGGGCAGATCCTGTTGCGGCTCGATCCGACCGTGTACCAGGCCGAGGTCGCGCAGCAGGAAGCCAACCGGCGCAACGCCGCGATCGCGATCGAGCGCGCCCAGATCAACCTCGCCAACCAGCAGCGCAACCTGGACCGCACGGGCCAGCTGTACAAGGCGAAGTACATCGACATCTCGAAATACGACGACGCCGTGCACCAGGTGGACCTGGCCAAGGTGGAACTGCGCGCCAGCCGCGAGACGCTTGAGCAGGCCAGCGCTCTGCTGTCGCAGTCGCGCGAGCATCTGGCCAAGACCGAGGTGCGCGCGCCCATCGACGGCACCGTGACCGCGGTGCCGATCAAGATCGGCGAGACCGCCGTCGCCAGCGCGACCGGCATCGCCGGATCGTCGCTGATGACGATCGCCGACGTCGGTTCCATCATGGCCGAAGTGAACGTGGACGAAGCGGACATCGCGCGCGTGGCCGTCGGCCAGCAGGCCAAGGTCTATCCGGCCGCGTTCCCCGACCAGCCGGTGACGGGCCGCGTCGAGAGCGTGGCGATGGCGCCCAAGGTCACGTTTGGCGCAGCGGTGCAGGGCCGCAGCTACGTCGTCAAGCTGCGCCTGGACGACACCAGGCTGGCGCTGCGTTCCGGGATGACGTGCCGCGTCGAGATCGTCGTCGGCAACGGTGCGTCCCGTGCCGCGGTGCCGATCCAGGCCGTGTTGAGCGAGGAAGTCCCCGGCGCCAAGGACAAGGTCAAAAACACGAGCTACGTGTTCGTCGTGCAGGACGGGACAGTGAAAAAGACGACGGTGGAACTGGGGCTGTCCGACGACGCCAACCAGGAAGTGACGAAGGGTCTCGCGGCCGGCCAGACGATCGCCGTGGGCCCGGCGCGCCTGCTGCGCGAACTGCACGACGGCGACGCGGTGACGGCGAAGAAGACGGAGGTCAAGGTGGCCGATGGAGCGCGCCCGTGATCCGGCTGGAAGGCGTGACGCGGCAGTACACGATGGGCGACCAGACCGTGCATGCGCTGCAGGGGATCGACCTGCACATCCGGGCCAATGAATTCGTGGCGTTCATCGGCGCCTCCGGCTCCGGCAAGTCGACCCTGATGAACATCGTCGGCTGCCTGGACCGGCCCAGCAGCGGCGCGTACTGGCTCAACGGCCGCGAGGTCGCGACCATGTCCGGCGACGAGCTGGCGCAGGTGCGCAACGAGGAGATCGGCTTCATCTTCCAGAGTTTTCATTTGCTGCCCCGCGCGAGCGCGCTCGACAACGTGGCGCAGCCGCTGATCTACCGCGGGATCCCGCTGCGCGAGCGCCTGGCGCTGGCGGAACAGGCGTTGCAGCGCGTGGGCCTGGGCGAGCGGCTGCACCACCGGCCGAACGAGCTGTCCGGCGGCCAGCGCCAGCGCGTGGCGATCGCGCGCGCGCTCGTGGGCAAGCCGGCCATTCTGCTGGCCGACGAGCCGACGGGGAACCTCGATTCCGCCACCAGCGAGGAGATCCTGGCACTGATCCGCGAACTGCACGCGGGCGGGCAGACGGTCGTGATGGTGACCCACGAGCCCGAGATCGCAGAGCAGTGCCAGCGCGTCGTGCGATTGCGCGACGGGCGGATCGTGTCCGACACGGCAAACGTAGCGGGGAGCCCGGCATGAACCTGTTCCTCGAAAGCCTGCGCTCGGCGCTGGCGTCCATCCGCGCGCACCGGCTGCGCAGCTTTCTTACGTCGCTCGGCATCGTCATCGGCGTGGCGTCCGTGATCACCGTGATCTCGCTGATCCAGGGCCTGTCCAAGAGCGTCAGCGACCAGTTCGAGGGCCTGGGTGGCAACAGCCTGACGGTGAAGGCGCACAACGAGTACAAAGACTTCATGCGCGGCAAGCTGAACTACCTGCGCTTCGAGGACGTGGAGCAGCTGCGCCTGCGCGTGGACGGCATCAGCAACCTCAGTCCCGTCTTCATGCCCGGCTTTTCCGAAGTGCGCTTCACGGGCATGTCCGCCACGGCCCAGGTGCTCGCCACGTCGGCCAGCTACCAGGAAGTGAACGGACGCTATGCGCGCCTGGGACGGTTCCTGAGCGATTCCGACGACGTCGGCGCGCGCCGCGTGGCCGTGATCGGCGAGAAGCTGATCGAGGACCTGCACCTGCCGCCGAACCCGGTCGGCCAATTCGTCCTGTACGCGAACGAGTGGTTCAAGATCGTCGGCGTGATGGAGAAGCAGGGTGAGATCTTCGGCATGTCCCGGGATAACTACATGATCATCCCGTTCAAGACCGGCCAAAGCATCATCGGCAACAACACGCGTCCGCAGCTGACGATCACGGTCGCCGTGCGCGACCTGGGCCAGCTGGACGCCACACGCAGCCACATCCGCATGGTCATGCGCCTGGCCCATCGTCTCAAGGCGGACGATGCGGACGATTTCGAGATCGAGTCGGCCGACCAGATCGCGAAGTCCTTCGACAATTTGAGCAGCAGGGTGACCCTGGTGATGGGCGGCGTGGTCGGCATCGCGCTGCTGGTGGGCGGGATCGGCATCATGAACATCATGCTGGTGTCGGTGAAGGAGCGCACGCGCGAGATCGGCATCTGCAAGGCGATCGGCGCGCGCAGCCGCGACATCCTGCTGCAATTCCTGATCGAGGCCGTCACCTTGTCGTTGCTGGGCGGCTTGCTGGGCCTCGTGATCGGCTACGGGCTGGGCGTGGCGATCGCCGCCATGATCCCCGACTTCCCGCCGGCGGTCGTGCCGTGGTGGGCGGTGGCGCTGTCCGTGCTGTTTTCGGGCTCGGTGGGCGTCGTGTTCGGCGTCGTGCCGGCCAGCCAGGCCGCGCGCCTGGACCCGATCGAGGCGCTCCGCTACGAATAAAAATTCGGGTCAGAAAATTCGGGGTCAGAGCACATTCCAGGCGAAATTCGGGGTCAGAGCACTTTTTCGGGCATGTTCTTTGGGGCACGCTTTTATGGCAGGCGCCGCTCGCCCGTCCGCCCGCATCGCGATGGATTCGTCGCCGCCATGTATCGGCGTTCGTGGCCTGATCGTTACGTGCGGACATTGATCCGAAATGTGCTCTGACCCCGAAGTTGTGCTCTGACCCCGAATTTGGGCGGGCGAAAAAAAACCGGAGCGGGCTCCGGTTTTTGGGGTGAGGCCGGGATCAGGCCGCGAGTTTTTTCTTCAGCAGCTCCGTGACCTGCGCCGGGTTCGCCTTGCCCTTCGACGCCTTCATGCACTGGCCGATCAGCGCGTTGATCGCCGCTTCCTTGCCGGCCTTGTACTGCTCGACCGATTTCGCGTTGCCCGCCAGGACTTCGTCGACGATCGCTTCCAGCGCGCCCGTGTCCGAGATCTGCTTCAGGCCTTCGCGCTCGATGATCGCGTCGGCCAGGTGCTCGTCTTCCGATTGCGCTTCCCACATCAGGCTGAACACCTTCTTGCCGGCGTTGTTCGAGATCGTGCCGTCGGCGATGCGTTTCAGCAGCAGGGCAAGTTGCGACGCTTCCACCGGCGACGCCTCGATGCCGACGTCGGCACGGTTCAGCGCGGACGACACGTCGCCCATCAGCCAGTTCGCGGCCGCCTTGGCGTTGTCCTTGCCGGCCTTGGCGACGACGGCTTCGTAATACGTCGCCATCGCCTGCGACGACGTCAGGATCAGCGCGTCGTACTCGGGCAGGCCGTAGTCGCGGATGAAGCGCTCGCGCATCGCGGCCGGCAGTTCCGGCATGTCGGCCTTCACGCGATCGATCCAGTCCTGCGCGATGACGAGCGGCGGCAGGTCGGGGTCGGGGAAGTAGCGGTAGTCCTGCGCGTCTTCCTTGCTGCGCATCTGGCGCGTTTCCTTCTTGTCCGGATCCCACAGGCGCGTGGCCTGCACGACCTGGCCGCCGTCCTCGATCAGCTCGATCTGGCGCCGCACTTCGTAGTGGATCGCTTCTTCCATGAAGCGGAACGAGTTCAGGTTCTTGATCTCGCAGCGGGTGCCGAATTCCTTCTGGCCGACGGGGCGCACGGACACGTTGACGTCGCAGCGGAACGAGCCTTCCTGCATATTACCGTCGCAGACGCCGAGCCACATCACGAGGCCGTGCAGCGCCTTGGCATACGCGACGGCTTCGGCCGCGCTGCGGATCTCCGGCTCGGAGACGATTTCCAGCAGCGGCGTGCCGGCGCGGTTCAGGTCGATGCCGCTCATGCCGTGGTAGTCCTCGTGCAGCGACTTGCCGGCGTCTTCCTCGAGGTGGGCGCGGGTCAGGTTGACGGTCTTCGTCTCCAGCTTGCCGTCCTTCTCGTACGCGAACGTGAGGCTGCCGCCCTGCACGACGGGATCTTCGAACTGGCTGATCTGGTAGCCCTTCGGCAGGTCCGGATAAAAGTAGTTCTTGCGGGCGAAGACGGATTGCGGCGCGATCTTCGCGCCGACCGCGAGGCCGAAGCGGATGGCGCGTTCGACGGCGCCCTTGTTCATCACGGGCAGCACGCCCGGCAGCGCCAGGTCCACGGGACTGGCCTGCGTGTTCGGCGCGGCGCCGAACTTGATCGAGCTGCCGCTGAAGATTTTGGAGTTGGTCGTGAGCTGGACGTGGTTCTCAAGACCGATGACGACTTCCCATTGCATAGTGTTCTCTCTTGTATGTCTCTGTGCCGGCATTTGGTGGGCTCGGGGAGCCCACCCTACGATATGTCGGTGCCGTAGGGTGGGCACCCCGTGCCCACCATGCGTATCAGATACCTTCCGGTGCGCGATTGTGCCAATCGGTCGCCTGCTGGTACTGGTGCGCGATGTTCAGCAGCTTCGCCTCGGCAAAGTAATTGCCGATGATTTGCAGGCCCACCGGCCGCTTGGCGTTTTTCTCTCCCGCACCGAATCCGACCGGGATCGACATGCCGGGCAGGCCGGCCAGGCTGGTCGACAGGGTGAAGATGTCGGCCAGGTAGTTCGCCACCGGGTCGTTCGCCTTCGAGCCCAGGTCCCACGCGACGCTCGGGGCCACCGGGCCCATGATCACGTCGCACTGGTCGCGGAACGCGGCCTGGAAGTCGTCGGCGATCAGGCGGCGGATCTTCTGCGCCTGCACGTAGTATGCATCGTAGTAGCCGTGGCACAGCACATACGTGCCGACCATGATGCGGCGCTGAACTTCCTTGCCGAAGCCTTGCGCGCGCGTTTTCTTGTACATGTCCTGCAGGTCCGCGTATTCCGGGGCTCGGTAGCCGTAGCGCACGCCGTCGAAGCGCGACAGGTTCGACGACGCTTCCGCCGGCGCGATGATGTAGTACACGGGGATCGACAGCGACGTCTTCGGCAGCGAGATGTCGACGAGGGTCGCGCCCAGCTTCACGAATTCGTCCAGCGCGGCGCGCACGGCCTGCTCGACGTCCGTGGCCAGGCCTTCACCAAAATATTCCTTCGGCACGCCGATGCGCAGGCCGGTCAGCGGGGCGCTACCGGACGATTGATACAAGTCGCGCGTAAAGTCTTCGCGCGCATTGCCTTGCTCGGCGGTCAGGCTCGTCGAGTCGCGCTCGTCGAAGCCGACCATCTCGTTCAGCAGTAGGGCGCAGTCCTCGGCCGTGCGGGCCATCGGGCCGCCCTGGTCGAGCGACGAGGCGAACGCGATCATGCCGAAGCGCGACACGCGGCCGTACGTCGGCTTGATGCCCGTGATGCCGCAGAACGCGGCCGGCTGGCGGATCGAGCCGCCCGTGTCGGTGCCGGTCGCGGCGGGCGCCAGCCGTGCGGCGACGGCCGCGGCAGAGCCGCCCGACGAGCCGCCCGGCACGGCGAGGGCGTCCCAGGGATTCTTGACGGCACCGAACGCGGAGTTCTCGTTCGACGAGCCCATCGCGAATTCGTCGCAGTTCAGCTTGCCCAGGGTGACCATGCCGGCGTCCGCGAATTTCGTGACGACGGTGGCGTCGAACGGGCTCACGTAGTTGCCCAGCATCTTCGAGGCGGCCGTCGAGCGCCAGCCCTGCGTGACGAAGATGTCCTTGTGGGCGATGGGGATGCCGGTCAGCGGGCCGGCATTGCCTTCGCGAATGCGGGCGTCGGCGGCCTTGGCTTGCGCCAGCGACAATTCCGGATTCACGTCCAGGAACGCGTTATGCTGGCTGGCGGCGATGCGGTCGAGGTAGTGCTGCGCCAGCTCCGTCGCCGAGACTTGTTTCGAGTGCAGGAGCGTGGACAGCTCCTTGATGGTTTTTTGATGCATCATGATGGTCGACGTTCGCTGCGGGTTATTCGATGACTTTCGGCACCAGGTACAGGCCGTCCTGGGTTGCCGGGGCCGGGGCCTGGTAGTCGGCGCGGTGGTCTTCTTCCGTCACCACGTCCTCGCGCAAGCGCAGCGGCAGGGGGAGCCTTGCCGCGAGCGGGTGAGACAACGGCGCAACACCCGTTGTATCGACGGCTTGCATCTGCTCGGCCAGGGCGAAAATCCCGTTCAGCTCGCCCAAGGCGATTTCGGCATGGGCGTCAGTCATGTCGAGCTGGGCCAGGTTGGCGATCCGTTTTACGTCTGAAAGTGTCAGGGACATGGCAAAAGGCGCGGTTCGATACCGCGTTCACAAGATGAGTGTGTAGACAATGAAATTTGGACAACGGCGCGCTAAAGCTGATAAAAGCTTTCTAATACCGTCGATCTCGCAGGCTGATATGGGCATGAAACCACCCGTTTTTCAGCGTTTAATCGGCAAATTATAAGGTAGAATGGCGGGCTAATGCGTTCTCCGGGCGAAACCGGCCCGCTACCACGCATGAAAAGCCCGCGATGCGGATTCGGCAGTCGCGGCGAGGATTCCCCGATTAATGTTAGGCGCACATCGATGCGCATATCAGGACACACATGTTTGGTTTTTTACGTAGCTATTTCTCGAACGACCTGGCCATCGACCTGGGTACCGCCAACACGCTGATCTACGTACGCGGCCTGGGCATCGTGCTGGACGAGCCTTCGGTCGTCGCGATCCGCCAGGAAGGCGGTCCGAACGGCAAGAAGACGATCCAGGCGGTCGGCAAGGAAGCCAAGCAAATGCTTGGCAAGGTCCCCGGCAACATCGAAGCCATCCGTCCGATGAAGGATGGCGTGATCGCCGACTTCACCGTCACCGAGCAGATGCTCAAGCAGTTCATCCGCATGGTGCACGATTCGAAGTTCTTCCGTCCGTCGCCGCGCATCATCATTTGCGTGCCGTGCGGTTCGACCCAGGTCGAGCGCCGCGCGATCCGCGAATCGGCGCTGGGCGCGGGCGCGTCGCAGGTCTACCTGATCGAGGAGCCGATGGCGGCCGCGATCGGCGCCGGCCTGCCGGTGTCGGAGGCGACCGGTTCGATGGTCGTCGACATCGGCGGCGGCACCACCGAGGTCGGCATCATCTCGCTGGGCGGCATGGTCTATAAAGGTTCCGTGCGCGTGGGCGGCGACAAGTTCGACGAGGCCATCGTCAACTACATCCGCCGCAACTACGGCATGCTGATCGGCGAGCAGACCGCCGAGTCGATCAAGAAGGCCATCGGTTCCGCCTTCCCGGGCTCCGAAGTCAAGGAGATGGAAGTCAAGGGCCGCAACCTGTCGGAAGGCATCCCGCGTTCCTTCACCATCTCGTCCAACGAGATCCTGGAAGCGCTGACCGACCCGCTCAACAACATCGTCTCGGCCGTCAAGAACGCCCTCGAGCAGACCCCGCCGGAACTGGGCGCGGACATCGCCGAGAAGGGCATGATGCTGACGGGCGGCGGCGCGCTGCTGCGCGACCTCGACCGCCTGCTGATGGAAGAGACGGGCCTGCCGGTGCTGGTGGCCGAGGATCCGCTCACCTGCGTGGTGCGCGGCTCCGGCATGGCGCTCGAGCGCATGGACAAGCTGGGCTCGATCTTCTCGTACGAGTAACCCGGCAGTGGCGGCGCGGACCAGGCCTGTGACGGTCCCGGCGATGCCGGGACGGCGGGCGCCGTTCGCGCTGTGCGCATCCGGCGCCGGGCGTCGACATCGACGCGGGCGACGTTAGCCCCGCATTATTGGAAGTCATGGAATACAGTCCTCCGCCGCTTTTCAAGCAAGGCGCCCCCGCAAGGGTCAAGGTGACCGTGTTCGCTCTGCTCTCGATCGCGCTGCTCGTGGTCGACGCCCGCCTGCACGCGCTCACCGCCGTGCGCCAGGTGGCGGCAACGGTCCTGTACCCGTTCCAGATGGCCGCCCTGGCGCCGCGCGACGCGCTGGCCAATATGGGCACGTATTTTTCGTCGATCTCCGCGCTGCAGAAGGAAGTGCGCGACCTGAAAAGCCAGCAGGTCGCCATGGCCCAGGTCATGCAGCAAGCGCAGCTCCAGATGGCCGAGAACGCCCAGCTGCGGCGCCTGATGGACGCGCGCGCGCACCTGCCCGTGCACTCGATGATGAGCGAGATCCTGTATGACGCGCGCGACCCGTCCACGCGCCGCGTCGTGCTCGACCGCGGTACCCGCAACGGCGTCAAGCTCGGCCTGCCCGTGATCGACAACGCCGGCGTCGTCGGCCAGGTCACGCGCGTGTTCCCGTTCACGTCCGAAGTCACGCTCCTCACCGACAAGGAGCAGGCGATCCCCGTGCAGGTGCTGCGCAACGGCTTGCGCAGCGTGGCCTATGGCCGCGGCCAGTCCGGCCTTTTGGACCTGCGTTTCGTCGCGCCCAACGCCGACATCCAGGTCGGCGACGTGCTCGTCACGTCCGGCCTGGACGGCGTCTATCCCGCCGGTCTCGCGGTGGCGAAGGTGGTCCAGGTCGAGAACGTGGCACAGGGCGTGTTCGGCCGCGTCGTGTGCCAGCCGCTGGCCGGCATCGACCGCCACCGCCAGCTGCTGATCGTGCTGTCCGACCAGCCGCTGCCGCCGCGCCCGCCCGAGGAAGCGTCCAAGCCCACCGGCAACAACACGCCGAAGAAGAACCTGCCGCGCATGGCACCCGTACCGCCGCCGCCGTTGCCGCCGCACCCGCTGGCGCCGGCCGTCGCCCCCGCCGCGGGCACCGCGAACGGCGCGCGGCCGGCCACGCAGGCGCCCGCCGCGCACCCGCCGGCCGCCGGAGCGCCGGCCGTACGCGCCCCGGCACCCGCCGCGGCCAACCCGGCACCCCGGCCCAAGGAGGGCATCTGATGCCGACGTCGAACCGTCCGCACTACATCCTGCTGCCGGTCAGCCCGCTGTTCATCGCCTTCAGCCTGGTCTGCGCCTTCATGCTCAACCTGCTGCCCTGGGGGCGCTGGGTGGGCGCGCCGGACTTCGTCGCGCTGGTGCTCGTGTTCTGGGGCATCCACCAGCCGCGCAAGGTCGGCATCGGCATCGCGTTCTGCATGGGCCTCCTGATGGACGTGCACGACGCGACGCTGCTGGGCGAGAACGCGCTGGCCTACACGCTGCTGTCCTACCTGGCGATCATGATCCACCGCCGCGTGCTGTGGTTCCCGCTCGTCACGCAGGCGATGCACGTGTTCCCGCTGCTGCTGCTGACGCAGGCGATCCAGGTGATGGTGCGTTTCATCGTCACGGGCCGCTTCCCCGGCGCGCTCGTGTTCATCGAGAGCGTGATCGCCGTCGCGCTGTGGCCCGTGATCACGTGGCTGCTGCTGGCGCCGCAGCGCCGCGCCGTCGACAAGGACCATACGCGTCCGATCTGAAGAATTTTGATCGCCTCCCCGAATGACCGAGATTAAAGACAGCGATCGCGAGATCCACCTGTTCCGCATGCGCCTGACGGCGATGGTGCTGTTCGTCTTCATCTGCTTCGGCCTGCTCGTCGCGCGCTTCGTCTGGCTGCAGGTCGTCAAGCACGACCAGTACATGGCGCAGGCGGAGGACAACCGCATCGCGCTCGTCCCCATCGTGCCGAACCGCGGCCTGATCGTGGACCGCAACGGCGTCGTCCTGGCCAGTAACTACTCCGCCTACACGCTCGAGATCACGCCGTCCAAGCTGGAAGCGAACCTGGATTCCGTGATCGACGAGCTGGCCAAGCTCGTCACGATCGAGCCGAAAGACCGCAAGCGTTTCAAGCGCCTGCTGGAAGAATCGCGGAATTTTTCCAGCGTCCCGATCCGCACGCGCCTGACGGACGACGAGGTCGCGCGCTTCACCGCCCAGCGTTTCCGCTTCCCCGGCGTGGAGGTGCAGGCGCGCCTGTTCCGCCAGTACCCGCTGGGCGAGGTGGCGTCGCACGTGCTGGGCTACATCGGGCGCATCAACCAGAACGAGGCCAAGGCCATCGAGGCCTCTGACGATGCCGCCAACTACAACGGCACGGACCACATCGGCAAGGAAGGCCTGGAAAAAAGCTATGAACACCAGCTGCACGGCCAGACGGGCTACGAGGAAGTCGAGCGTTCGGCCGGCGGCCGCGCCATCCGGACCTTGTCGCGCACGCCGCCGGTCCCGGGCAGCAAGCTGATCCTGTCGATCGACATCGAGTTGCAGAAGATCGTCGAGCAGGCGTTCGGCGATTACCGCGGCGCGCTGGTCGCCATCGAACCGTCGACGGGCGACGTACTCGCCTACGTGTCGAAACCCGGCTACGACCCCAACCTCTTCGTGGACGGCATCGACACCCAGAGCTGGACGGAGCTGAACACGTCGCCCGACAAGCCGCTGATGAATCGCCCGCTGTCCGGCACGTATCCGCCCGGTTCGACGTTCAAGCCGTACATGGCGCTGGCCGCGCTCGAATACGGGCTGCGCAAGCCCGACTACGGCATCAACGACCCGGGCTTCTTCATGCTGGGCGGCCACCGCTTCAACGACGACAAGAAGGGCGGCCATGGCTACATCGACATGTACCGCTCGATCGCGATGTCCTGCGACGTCTATTATTACCAGCTCGGCAACGACATGGGCATCGACCGCATCCACGACTTCATGCAGCCGTTCGGCTTCGGCGAAAAGACGGGCATCGACCTCGAACACGAAAAGACGGGCGTGCTGCCGTCGCAGCAGTGGAAGCGCGAGCGCTTCAGGCGCAATCCCAGGGCCGGCAAATGGGTCGGCGGCGACACGATCTCGATCTCCATCGGTAACGGCTTCAACAGCTACACGCCGCTGCAGATGGCGCACGCGGTGGCCACCTTGGCCAACGACGGCGTCATCATGAAGCCGCACCTCGTCAAGATGCTCGAGGACGGCGGCAGCCACGTGCGCACGCTGACGGTGCCCAAGGAATCCGGCCGCATCCCGCTCAAGCAGGAAAACATCGACGTCATCAAGCGCGCCATGGTCGGCGTGACGTCCGACCCGAAAGCGCCCGGCACTGCCGTTCTGCAGTTCCGCGGCGTGCCGTACACCGTGGCCGGCAAGACGGGTACGGCGCAGGTGGTCGGCCTCAAGGGCCAGAAATACAATGCGGCGGCGACGCCGGAACGCCTGCGCGACAATGCGCTGTTCATCGCCTTCGCGCCGGCCGACCATCCGCGCATCGCGCTCGCGCTGGTCGTGGAAAACGCCGGCTGGGGCGCGTCCGTGGCGGCGCCGATCGCGCGCAAGGCGCTCGATTACTACCTGCTCGGCAAGCGTCCGGGCGAGGCCGACAAGCCGGCGCCGAAGCCCGCCGACCCGGTCCCGGCCGACGAAGACCAGGTGGCGCCCACGGCCGGCGCCGACTTCAAGCCGGGCGGCGAGACCCCCGGCAACAAGGACTGAACCATGGCGCATTTTCCCGAACGCCGCTCGCTCAGCCGGCGCCTCAAACCGTATTTCACGGTCTTCGATCCGGCGCTGACGCTGATCCTGTTCCTGCTGCTGTGCGTGGGCCTCGTCACGCTGTCCTCGGCCGGCCACGACTTCCCCGGCCGCCTGGAAGGCCAGATCCGCAACATCATCGCGGCCTTCGTGTTCATGTGGGTCGCGGCCATCGTGCCGCCGCAAACCCTGCTGCGCATGGCCGTGCCCGTGTACACGTTCGGCGTCGCGCTGCTCCTGGCCGTGGCGGCCGTCGGCACCATCAAGAAGGGCGCGCGGCGCTGGCTGCACGTGGGCGTGGACATCCAGCCGTCCGAGATCATGAAGATCGCCACGCCGCTGATGCTGGCCTGGTATTTCCAGACCCGCGCGGGCATCCTCAAATGGCAATCGTTCCTCGTGGCGGCGCTGCTGCTCGGGATCCCGTTCGGCCTGATCGCCAAGCAGCCCGACCTCGGTACGGCGCTGCTGGTGGGCGCGTCCGGGTTCTACGTGATCTTCCTGGCCGGACTGTCGTGGAAGGCGCTGGGAGGGCTGGTCGCGGCCGGCTGCGCCGCGCTGCCCGTGGCCTGGTCGATGATGCACGACTACCAGCGCGAGCGGATCATGACGCTGATCGACCCCACGTCCGATCCGCTCGGCAAGGGTTTCCACATCATCCAGTCGACCATCGCGATCGGCTCCGGCGGCCTGTCGGGCAAGGGATACATGAAGGGCACGCAGGCCTATCTCGAATTCATCCCCGAGCGCACCACCGATTTCATTTTTTCGGTATATTCCGAAGAGTTCGGTTTGGTCGGGAACTTGATCCTGCTGTTCCTGTACCTGTTGCTGATCGGGCGCGCGATGATGATCGCGGCCAATGCGCCGAACCTGTTCACGCGCCTCCTCGCGGGCGCGGTGGCGATGATGTTTTTTACTTATGCTTTCGTCAATATGGGAATGGTCAGCGGCATCCTGCCCGTGGTCGGAGTTCCGCTTCCTTTCATGAGCTACGGCGGGACCGCGCTGATTACTTTGGGCCTCTGCAGTGGTATATTGATGAGCATTCAACGACACCGCAAACTGGTGCAGACCTGATATGCAAGCGAACGCAATGGCCGTTCCGAGGTTACTCCCAGCGGTCATTGCAATGCTGGCAATGATGGCGGGGTGCAGTACCACGGACCAGAACGGCGAGCACAAAAGCCTGATCCCCCTGCCGTGGAAGCACAAGATCACCCGCGTCGACCCGACGCTTCCGAACCTGCCCCCGGCCGGTTCCGGCCGCGGCGGCTACTACCAGGACGACGGTCCCGGCGCGAATCCGCCGCCCGGCCTGATGGATACCCCCGACGCCGTCGTCAAGTACGAACCCTACGCCAAGTCCGCCAACAAGCCGTATTCCGTGTTCGGCCAGACGTACGTCCCGCTCGTCAACGACGAACCGTTCTCCCAGCGGGGCATTGCCAGCTGGTATGGCGTGAAGTTCCACGGCCAGCGCACGTCGTCGGGCGAACCGTACGACATGTACAAGATGACGGCCGCGCATCCGACCTTGCCCATCCCGTCGTATGCGCGCATCACGAACCTGCAAAATGGCAAGTCCGTCGTCGTGCGCATCAACGACCGCGGACCGTTCCATTCCGACCGCATCGTCGACGTCTCCTACACGGCGGCCCTCAAGCTGGGCCTGCTGGGCAAGGGCAGCAACGAAGTCCAGATCGACCGCCTGTTCCCCGGCGACGAGATGCAGCTCGCGTCCGACCGCCGCGCCGCCGCATCCGCGGCGCAGGCCGCGCCGGCGCCGCCCGCCATTGCGGCCCTCATGCTGGAAGACCGCGCTGATACGGACGGCGCCGCCGTCGCGCGCGCGCCAGAGCCGCCCCCGGCGTCCGACAAGGCGGCGCTCAAGTCCGGCTTCTACCTGCAGCTGGGGGCCTACGGCCGCGCCGGCCGGGCAGAGGAGATCAGCGAAAGGCTCAAGCAATCCGGCGTCGACCTGGCCGTCGAAGTCGTGCGCGCCGGCCGCGTCGACCGCCTCTATGGCGGGCCTTTCGAAACCCGCGCCCTGGCACAGGAAGCGGCGCGCGAACTGCCGGCCGGACTCGGCCTGAAACCCATCGTCGTTCGCCGTTGAGCGGGCAGGGGCAGCGTTCACCCGGCGGACAACGTGCCGACGATGAGCATAAAACTTTTTGCCAGCATCGCCACCGTTGAGGCGTACATCAGACAGACCGTAAGCAAGGCCAGTTCGATATAAGCGAACGGCGCAAACGACGTGGCCTTGTACGGCCTCCGGATGAAAAGGTTCTTGAGCCCTTGCCGCGGCAAATGGTAAATCAGTTGTTCGATGCTGAGTTGGCGGATCACCCGGATGACGGCGATCGGCGTTGCGATCGCGAACATGGGCACGAGGACATATGGGACCAAGGCATGCTGGTCTCGGCGAAGCGCCGGTTCCACCTCATCCACGAATACTTTCGCGCTCGCGATGAAGGCCGCTTGTGAAAAATAAGCGATGCCGATGAACGCGATCCCCCAGCTGCCCAGAAAGATGAGAAGGCGGATGTTGGCCTTGCGCCAGCGAGGGCTGTATTTGCTGTATGAGCGCTGGGTTTCGATCGCGATCATCAGGAAGATCGCCGTCAGCGCGGACAGGCTCCAGTCGAAGTAGGCATTCCCGGTCTTTGCGACAAGAAGAGCGAGGAGCAGCCCGATGCCGCGGCTGGTGTATTTCCAGATGAGTCGGCGGTCTTCAGGCAAATCAGCCCAGTACGGCTCCGTGATTCCGTGGCACCTTTTCATCAGGTTCTCCGCCTATCGCATTATTTCCGTATAGAAACTTCTCGCCAGTATAGCTGTTGTCGGATTCCGATGTGTCATCCTCAACGTTTTCCGGTGATCGAACCACCGTGCAGTCAGCCTTTGGTGAAACGGGCTTGGCGCCGAACGGCGCGACGTTTGACATTTCCTTTAGTTCGCATAGACATCAGATGTCTGATCTAATTGAGGTTAGATTTCCTCTGTTTGTCGACTATCCTCTATGTCACATGCTATTTCTCAAGGAAAACTTGTCTTGGAGCGTGGGTTGCGATGTTCTTCGTCATCAGATGTCAGACATCCGCAACAGTTTTTTTGCTTGCTATACGCTACCATTTTTTGCATGAGCGAATACAATTAAAACTAAACATTAAATGGAAGGTTTTACGTAAACGCCATATAAACGGGAAGGTTACTACGATGTTTGCGCATAACATTCTTGTTTGCGCGATTGACACCATTAACATTGTGCTCCTACACTGATTTTGCCAACGATCGAGCCCGCCTACCGGGACGTCCTTGGCACAGAAAAACACAGGAGACAGTAATGATCGAGAAGTCCGTACAGCGGCGCCGCCAGCGCCGGCAAGTCGTGCTTGGCCTGAGCGTACTCGCCGGCCTCATCCAGCAAGCCTATGCGCAGGAAACCGCAGCGCCAGCCCAGGACGCATCCGCCCAGGTCGCACCAACCGTCCAGGCCGATACTGCCGTCGTCAAGGTGACCGGCTACCGCGCCAGTCTGTTGTCGTCGGCCAAGGACAAGAAGGAAGCCGTCGGCTTCCAGGACACCATCAGCGCCGAAGACATCGGTAAATTCCCCGACAAGAACATCGCCGAATCGCTGAGCCGCGTGCCGGGCGTGCAGATCGCCCGCGACGTGACGGGCGAGGGCATGAACATCCAGATCCGCGGCCTGGGGTCGAGCTTCACCAAGATCCTGCTGAACAATGCGCAGATGGCCGTGGCGTCGTCCGGTCCGATCGACGGCGCGAACACGAACCGCGAGATCGACCTCGACCTGCTGCCGACCGATCTGTTCACCAAGCTGACCGTCAGCAAGAGCCCGACGGCCGACATGATCGAAGGCGGCGCGGCCGGCGTCGTCAATATGCGCAGCGCCCGTCCGTTCGACAATCCGGGCACGCACGTGTCGTACAGCGGCACGATGCAGAAGCAGCAGATCGCCGACGGCGTCGGCGGCCGCGGTTCCATCGTTGCGAGCAAGACGTGGGGCGACAAGTTCGGCATCCTGGCCGGCATCGCCGTCAACCGCCAGAAGTCGCGCACGCGGGGCTACGAAACGGTGGGCCTGACGAATCCGAACCTGTCGGCCGCGCAGAGCTCGTCGCCTACGCGCAACCACACGGGTGGCGGCAACTGGACCATTCCGGCCACCGTGCCGGCCGGCGCCGGCGCGGGCCTCGTGGCCGGCACGCCTGTCAACGAGGCGTTCCTGCTGGCGAACAACCCGGGCATGACGATCGACCAGATCGACAACGCCCTGCTGCCGCGCCTGGGCCGCTTCATGGATTACTTCGGCACGCGCGACAAGGGCTCGGCCATCCTCAGCGCGGAATGGCGTCCGTTGGACAACCTGCATTTCTACGTCGATACGCTGTACAGCAAGAAGGACGACGACATGCAGCGCATCGCCTATACGTGGGCGGTCCGCAACAGCGCCGAGATTCCGTTGAACATGCAGGTCGACAAGGGCGACTGCAGCGACGGTTGCACGGTCACGTCGGGCACGTTCGCCAACTCGAGCTATTTCATCGAATTCGGCCCGCGCCGCGACCGCACCGACCTCAAGGGCATCAATCCGGGCATGGAGTGGAAGATCACCCCGACCCTGAAGCTGGATGCCCAGGCAAACGCCACCAAGTCGTCGTTCCGGCACGAGGCGCCGACCGTCATGCCGATCACGGCGGCGGGCAGCGGCCTCGTCACCACCTTCCAGAACAACGGCGGCGTGCCGAGCATCACATTCAACCAGGACGTCAACGACCCGGCCAACTTCGTCTGGGCCGGCGGCCGCGTCAACATCCAGAACGAGCTGCGCGAGACGAGCACGAAGGGCTTTCATACGGACCTGACCTGGGGCGACGCCAAGTTCAGCGTGAAGGCCGGTCTCGCCTACGACGACATCGACCGCCGCATCCGCGGCCAGGACAACTCGGCCGCATGGCAGGCCGCCGTCTGCGGCAACAATCCGAGCGTCTTCCTGCAGGGGCCGAACGGCGCGCCGCCGTGCAACGGCGCCAGCACGCCGGGCGCCAGCGCCAGCGCGCTGTATCCGGGCTACGGCACCGGCTACACGGCGGGCCAGACCGCGCCGCTGACGTACCAGGGTTCGCTGATCCCGCTGAACAAGCTGTCGAGCTACCTGGTGCAGGGTCCGTACGGCCGCCTCGTCGTCGACTGGGACCGCTTCCGCAAGGATTCGAACTACGACGCCTACAACGCGAGCGCACCGGATTCCACGAGCTCCTCGACGGGCGCCAGCTCGGGCTATGTGCGCGAAAAATCGACCGGCTTCTACACCGAACTCAGCGGCGAGACCAAGCTGGGGAGCTTCCCGGTCCGCTACAACGCCGGCGTACGCTATGTCCGCACGAAGCAGGACGTGGGCTCCCTGAACTCGTTCAGCGATCCGCGCAACGCCGGCTTGACGCAGAACGGTTCCAAGTACCCGAACCAGACCGAGTGGGTCTACCAGGACACCACCTACAACAACACGCTGCCGTCGGCCACCGCGGCCATCACGCTGCGCAAGGACGTCGTGGCCCGCGTCGCCCTGTCGAAGACGATGACCCGCGCGAATCCGAACTCGCTGCGTCCGGGCATCAACTTCAGCGGCACGTCGGCCGACGTCGGCACCATCGGCAGCCCGGGACTCAAGCCCTACCTGTCGAACAATATCGACCTGGGTATCGACTGGTACACGGGACGGGAAGGCTACGTCAGCCTGACCGTGTTCCAGAAGAAGGTGAAGGGCTTCACGGTCGTCGACAACCTGACGATGCCGTTCAACGCGCTGGCCGCCTACGGCATCACCTACAACAACCTGGTGCCGATCCAGCAGGTGGCGATCAATGCGCGCGGCGGCCCGGACGTGGCGACCGTGGTGATGAGCCAGGAGCGCAACGCCGGCGGCATCCTGACCGTGCGCGGCCTGGAGATCGGCTGGGTCCAGCCGCTCGACAAGCTGCTGCCGATCCGCGGCTTCGGCTTCAGCGAGACGGCCACCCTGATCAACCAGAGCGCCAGCGGCGAGGGCACGAACGGCTTCGTCGCCCTGAACGTGCCCAAGAAGAGCAATAACTTCGGCTTCTACTACGAGAACCACGGCTACATGGCGCGCATCTCGCACCAGTACCAGCAGGGCAGCCAGGCGTCCTCGGCGAACCAGTTCGGCGTGATCCCGGCGGCGCTGTACGGCCGGACCTACAAGCAGGCCGACTTCTCGTCCAGCGTGGACCTGGAAGAAGTGCTGGGCCGCGACAACTGGCCGACGATCACGTTCGACATCGTCAACCTGAACAAGGCCAAGCGCGAGTCCTACTTCCAGTTCCCGAACGCGGCGTTCAGCTCGTACGACCCGGGCCGTACCTTCCAGCTGGGCATCCGCGGCAAGTTCTGATCGCATCGATCGCTCCTTTACGTCCCCTGTCCCCGCTTTCGACCGGCATGCTGCGCGCCGGTTGCGAGCGGGGCTTTTTCTTTTGCGCTAGCTCACACCGCTTCGATTTCCCCTCCGAGATCCGGAACCGCCGATCCGGCAGCCGGTCGAACCGCACATCAACGTAACGACCCGAGGGGAGCGAGGGCATGGGGACACGACTCATGGAGCTGGTCGAACGCTTCGGCGGCCGGCTGGAAGGCGATCCGGACATCGAAGTCACGCGTATCGCCCCGCTGGACCGCGCGGGTGCCGCGGACATCAGCTTTCTCAGCAACAGCCGGCTGCGGGCCGCGGCCGCGCACAGCCGGGCGGCGGCGCTGATCCTGTCGCCGCTCGACGAGCCGGACGTCGCCGCCGGCTACGCCGGCGCGCGCATCGTCACGAGCAACCCGTACGCCTATTTCGCCCGCACGGCGCAATACCTGTGCGGACCGGCCGCCGGGCCCGCGCCGGGCATCCACCCGTCGGCCGTCGTGCACGCGGGCGCGCGCGTGGACCCGACCGCCAGCATCGGTCCGCACGTCACGGTGGAGGCGGGCGCGGTCGTCGGGCCCCGCGTGGTCATCGACGCCGGTTGCTACGTCGGGCGAGAGGCCGCGGTGGGCGAGGGCACGCACTTCTTCGCCAACGTGACCTTCCACGCGCGCTGCGTCATCGGCGCGCGCGGCATCGTCCATTCCGGCGCCGTGATCGGCGGCGACGGCTTCGGGTTCGCCGTGGACGGCGGCGTCTACATCAAGATCCCGCAGACGGGGCGCGTGGTGATCGGCGACGACGTCGACATCGGCACGAACACGGCGATCGACCGCGGCGCGCTGGACGACACCGTGATCGAGGACGGGGTAAAGCTCGACAACCTGATCCAGATCGGCCACAACTGCCGCATCGGCGCGCACACGGCGATGGCCGGCTGCGTGGGCGTGGCCGGCAGCGCCAACATCGGCCGCCACTGCACGTTCGGCGGCGCCGCGATGATCAACGGCCACATCGACATCGTCGACAACGTCCACGTCACGGCGGGCACGCTGGTCCCGAACTCGATCATGGAGCCGGGCCGCTACACGGGCTTTTATCCGATGGCGCCCAACGCGGAGTGGGAGCGCAACGCGGCGCTGCTGCGCAATCTGTCGGCGATGCGGGACAAGATCAAGGCCCTCGAGCGGGCGGTGAAGGCGTTGAGCGGGGAGGCGGAGCGGACAGGGTAGCCGCACGCGCGGCTGACCCGGGCGCGCCGCATCGTCAGCGTGCCATGACCTGTCGATAGTGCCGCGGCGAGATGCCCATCGCCGCGCGGAAGCGATGCCCGAGATGCGACAGGTCGGCATAGCCGCAGAGGTCGGCAATCTGCTGCAAAGGCAAGGTCGTCGTCTTCAGCAGCGTGCGGGCCAGTTCGATGCGGCGCTGGGCGATCCAGGCCGACGGGGGCATGCCGAACGACACGCGGAACATGCGCGCCAGGTGGAACTCCGACAGACAGGCCAGCTGCGCCAGCATGCCCAGCGTAATCGGCTGTGCCAGATTCGCTTCGATGTAGTCGGCGAGCCGGCGGCGCATCAGGGGCGCCAGGCCGCCCTTGAGCCGCGGCGCGCGCCGCGGGACGCCTTGCGAGCGCAGCAGTTCGCTCAATGTGTCGTGCGTGATCTCGTTGGCGCGCACCAGATTGTCAGGGTCGTCCCAGGGCGTACCGACCAACGCCTGGCACAGCCGCAGCAAGCCGTCGTTTTCGAAGTAGGTGCGGTCGGCAAGGGTGATCTCGCGCGGCTCGCGGTCCAGTTCCACGACCGCCCGGCGCGTGAAATGCTCCGGCATGAAGTAGACGTGCAGCAGCCGCAAATGGTCGCGCACCACCCATTCCGATTCGTGATCGTCCGGCAGCGTGCACAGGCGCAGCGGCGCGCCATACTGCCTGGGCGCGCCGCTGCGCTCGGTGCGGTAGCCGCCTCCCAGGTAGCAGGAGAGCGTATGGTGGCCGGGCCGGGCATACACCGTCAGCGCTTCGTCGGTGTCGCGCTGCCAGATGGCCGCCGCCATGCCGTCGCCCAGCCACACGAAACGCTCGAGGGTGGCGTCGGTGCCGCACATGGTGTCGAACACGGCGTGCGAAATGGGAGCGGGACGGGCGTGCATGGGAAAAGTCTAGCATGGGTCCTCGACCCGTACCGACAGGGCATCGAAAGTGCGCAAGACCAGACAAGTTGGCGCCGGCGGCCGCGCCGATCATGTCGGCATGAATACTTTTCTTTATCTGCTCACCGTCGTCATCTGGGGCACGACCTGGATCGCGATCAAATTCCAGCTCGGCGTCGTCGCGGCGCCGGTGTCGATTGCCTATCGGTTCTGGATCGCTGCCGCCGTCCTGTTCCTGTTCCTGCTCGGCACGCGCCGGCCCGTGTGGCCGCCGCGCGAGGCATGGCGCTATCTGCTTGCCCAAGGCATTTCTCTGTTCTGCTGCAATTTCCTGTGCTTCTATTACGCCAGCCAATGGGTCCCCAGCGGCCTGGTGGCCGTCGTCTTTTCGACGGCGCCCATCTGGAACGCGGTCAACCAGCGCCTCTTCATGCACCGTCCGATACGGCGCGAGGTGCTGATCGGTTCCCTGCTCGGCCTGGCGGGCATCGGGCTGCTGTTCCTGCCGCAGATGCGGGGCCACTGGAGCGACCATGGCATGCTGCTGGGGTTGGCGCTGGCACTGTTGGGCACGGTGTGTTTTTCGACGGGCAATCTGCTGTCGAGCCGGATGCAGGCACTCGGCCTGACCCCGTTGCTGACCAATACCTGGGCCATGCTGATCGGCTCGACCATCGTGGGCGGCGGCGCCCTGTTGCTGGGCATGCCGTTCACGATCGACGCCAGTCCCCGATACCTGGGCGCGCTGGTCTACCTTGCCGTCCCCGGCTCCGTCATTGCCTTTACGGCTTATCTGGTGCTGGTCGGCCGCATCGGGCCCGACCGCGCGGCGTACTCGACCGTGCTGTTCCCCCTCGTGGCATTGACCGTGTCGACCCTGCTCGAGGGTTACCACTGGACGTTGCCGGCCCTGGGCGGGGTTGCGCTGGTCCTCGGCGGCAACCTGCTCGCGTTCATGAAACCCGCCGCGGTCCGCGTGGCGCCGCCGGACGTGCCGACGTGCCGCAGTTCTCGGCCATGACGGACAAGATTGACCTGCTTAGATGACGATCGTGCCTTGATGGTAAATTGCCTGCCACTGCCCGCCGCTGCGCCGCCACACGGTCAACCTGCGCGTGACGCGGTCCGGTTGGTGTAGCGTGTAGGTGAGCAGATAGTGATCGGCGCCGGCCGGCGCGACGTGGAAGTCTTCGGCGTGCCAATCGTCGGGCTGCGGATCGGCGGCGCGCTCGCGCAGCACGTCGAGCACGTATTGCCTGCCGTAGCGCCGGCCGGATGCGCCGACTTCCCAGAATGTCGGTGCCGCGATGCGTTCGGCGGCGTGACCGGTGTGGAACAGCGGTTCGAGCCGGCGCAGTTCGTCGAGTATGCCCGTCAATTCGGGCGGCGTGACCAGTGCGGGTTCCATGCGCCCTCCTGTTCAGTTGCAGGTCTTGACGTCGGCCCCGTCGTAGCGCTCCGCATAGCCTTCGATGCGCTTGCGCGTGGCGGCGTCGAGGCTGCGCACGCGATAGACATAGTGCGTGGTCTGCGGTCCGCGCGGGGCGACGCGGGCCGAGTGGACGCCCTGCTTGTTCAACTGGGCGAGCAGGGCCTGGGCGCCGGCCTCGGTCTTGAAGACGCCGAGCGAGATCGCGTACTTGAGGGGCGAATCGCCCTGCATGACATAGAAATTGGTCACCCCCAGGTCGCGCAGTTCCGCAGCTTTCTTGTCGGCCGCTTCCTTGCTGCCCTGCGGCGGGATGTGCACGAGCCAGCTGGTCACGTCTTGCGCCTGGACCGTCTGGCGCGACTGGCGGTCGCCGAGGTCGAGCTTGGCCAGGCGCGCTTCGAAGCGGCGTGCGTCGCCCGCATCGAACGGGCCGATTTCCGTGCACGCGAAGACGGGGGCGGGCGCCGCTCCACCCGTGGCGGCGGGGGCGGTGGCGGATGCCGGCGCGCTGGCCGCCGCGCTGGCCGCCGCACTGGCTGAACCCGCGCCGGCCGCCGCGTCGCCACCCGCCGGCGGCGCCGCCGCCTTCGCGGCCGCCTCGGCCTGCTCGCGCGTCAGCAAGGTCATCTTGGCCGCGTTGAACTGGCGCCTGAGGCGCGCCGGTTCGTGTTCATTGCTCTTGCTTGTGCCGAGCACGCCCTGGGCATAGGCGAACAGGGCGGCGTTCAGGAACAGCAGGGACCAGAAGGCGAGTCTTAGCACGAGCGAGTCCTCAAGCGGAAGCGGAGTCGGAAGAAAGCAGCGGCGCGGCCGCGTGCAGGCCCACCAGCACGATATTATCCAGCATCCAGTGGGGAACGGACAGCAGCGGCGCCACGCTGGCCGCCGCGCCGCCCGAGACGATGCACAGGTCGGCCGGCAGGGCGGCGCAGGCGCGTTCGATCGCGCCCGCCTGCGCGGCCAGGCAGCCGGACAGGATGGCGTCGCTCGTGTGGTCGGCGAAGGTCGGCGGCGCGGCATACGCGTCGGCACCCGGCGCCACCTGCGGCAGCTGGGCCGTGCCGCGCGCCAGCGCGCCCAGCATCAGGCCCAGGCCCGGCAGGATCATCCCGCCGAGGAAGTCGCCGGCGGCCGTCACCGCGTCGACCGTCGTTGCGGTGCCGCACGTGGCCACGACGAGGGCCTTGCCGGGGGCGACGCAGCGGGCGCCGAGGGCGGCGGCGAATCGGTCGCTGCCCAGTTGCGCGGGGTTGCGGTAGCGGTTGCGCAAGCCGTTCAATTCGGCGCGCGACGTGAACCAGTGCGGCGCTGCCGGCAGCAGCGGGGCGAGCAGCGCCGTCAACTGCGCCTGCATCGCGTGGCCCGCCACGTTCGAGACGATCGCGCGCGCGAGCCCGTGGCCGGCCCACGCGGCCTGCAGGCGGTCCAGTTCCGCGTGCGGCACGGCGCCGTGCGCGGTCCAGTCGCCGGGCGCCGCGTCGGGCGCGGCGATGGCCCATTTGATTCTCGTGTTGCCTGCGTCGACCAAGAGCAGCATGGGGTTCTCCTTGACTGTCAATCCCGCGTGCGCAGCGACACGTCGCCGGCGACGATCGCGACGCGCCCGGCCGCCGTGTCGAGCAGCAGGCGGCCCGTGTCGTCCACGCCGGCGGCCAGGCCTTCGTGCTGGATCTCGCCCCGGTCGATCAGGACGACGGTCCGGCCCTGCCACGCGTGCAGCTTGTTCCAGCGCGCGGCGAACGGGGCGAAGCCCTGCTGCGCGAACTGGGCCAGCGCGGCGGCCAGGCCGTCGAGCAGCGCGGCCATCAGCTCGTCGCGGTCCATGCGCGCAAGCCACGGCATCGCGGCGGCGCCGCGGCCAATCTTTTCTTCGAGTGCATCCGGCATCACGAGGTTCACGCCGATGCCGACGATGGCCCAGGCCGCGCCGCCGGGCAGCACGTGCGTTTCGACGAGGATGCCGGCCAGTTTGTCGCCATCCTTGAGCACGTCGTTGGGCCATTTCAGCAGCACGCCCTGGCCGAGGCGGCCCAGCGTTTCCGCCAGCGCGACGCCGACCGCGAGCGGCAGGCCGGCCAGGCCGCGCAGGCCGGCGTCGAAGCGCCAGGCCAGCGAGAACGTCAGCGAGTGCCCCGGCTCGGACAGCCAGCTGCGGCCCGCGCGTCCGCGCCCCGCCGTCTGGTGTTCCGCGACCAGCAGCACGGGGTCGTTCAGGTGCGGCGCGCGCGCCAGCAGGTCGGCGTTCGTCGAGCCGGTCTCCGGCACCACCTCGACGGCGACGCCGGACCGGGACAGATGCGCGATGCGGCCGGCATTCATGGCGCCGCCTTTTCCGCCTTTGCCGCCTTTTGCGGCGCGCGCGCGAACAGGGCGTCGAACACGGCGTTGGGCAGCAGGCGCAGGAGTTTCGCCACGATCCCCATCGGCCAGGGGATCACGCGGTAGCTGCTGCCGGCGTCGATGGCGCGCGCGGCCGCGGCCGCGAAGCGCTCGACGGGCATCAGGAAGGGCATCGGAAAACGGTTTTGACGGGTCATCGGGGTGTCGATGTAGCCGGGGGCGATGGTCACGACCCGGATACCGTGGGGTTGCAGTTCGAGGCGGAGCGATTCCGCATACGTGTGCACGGCCGACTTCGACGCGCAATAGGCGCCGGCGCCTTTCATGCCGCGGATGCCGGCCACGCTGCCGATGGCGACGAGGCGGCGCGGGCCACTGCCGCGCTTCATCGCCTCGATGAACGGCGCGAACGTGGCCACGGTGGCCGTCACGTTGACGGCGAAGATGTGCGCAAACTCGGCGAGGTCGCCGGGCCGTTCCGTCAAGGTGCCGGCCGAGACCCCGGCGCTGGCGATGACGATGTCGGCGCCGCCTGCGCGCGCGATGAAGTCGGCGGCCGCGCGCGCGAGTGCGGCGTGGTCCGTCACGTCGACGGCGTAGAGGTGGTGGCCGCCGGGCGCGGGCAAGGTGGCGGCGAGGTCGCGCAGGGCGTCGCCGCGGCGGCCGAGCAGGCCGAGGACGGCGCCGCGCGCCGCGTATTCCCGGGCGAGGGCGGCGCCGATGCCGCTGGATGCGCCGGTGACGAACACGCGCAGCCGGCGGCCCTGCGCCGCGGTCATCGCTTGTCCGCTTTCGCTTTCGCGACGAGGAAGTCCATCACTTGCAAGGCCGTCTGCTGTTGCTGGGTTTCCGTCGTGCCTTCGGGCGCGCCCGCGCCCACGTGCGACGGCGAGGTGATGTAGCGGCCGTCGATGACGACGAGGGGCCAGCGGTCGACGCCGTAGTCGTCCATCATCGCGGCCGCGCGGCGCAGCTTCGCCTGGATGCCGAACGAGCGGTAGGTGTCGATGAAGCGGGCGCGGTCGATGCCGTTTTGCGCCGCCCAGTCGAACACCTGCTCGTCGCTGGACAGGCGCAGGTGCTGCTGGTGCATGGCGTCGAACACCTTCTGGTGGTATTGCGGCAGGAGACCCATCGCGTCCAGCGTGTAGAACAGGCGCTGCTGCGGCAGCACGCCGGCGCCGCCCGCGATGTGCACGCGCTTGAACGCGATGTCGTCGCCCTCTTTCTTGACCCACGCTTCCAGCGCCGGTTCGAAGGCGTAGCAGTGCGGGCAGTAGTAGGCGAAGAACTCGATGACTTCGACTTTTTTGCCGGTGTCGGTCGGCTGCGGCGACGGCAGCACGAGGTATTGCGCACCCGCTTGCGGGTCGGCGGCCAGCGCTGCCGCGGACATCGTGCCGGCCGCGAGGCCGAGGAGGGCGGTGCAGAACAGGCGGCGCGGCAGGCGCATGTCGGCTCCTTAACGTTGGTTGCGCACGATGGCGACGTCGACGCCGCTGTCGAGCAGCTTGGCGCGTGCCTTGTTCATGGTTTCGACCTGGTTGTACGGGCCGAGGCGCACGCGGTGCAGCACGCCGCTGTCGCTCGTGCGGTCGCTGATCGCCGCTTCGAAGCCGAGCAGCGCGAGCTTGGCGCGCGCGGCTTCGGCGTCGGACAGGTCGCGGAACGCGCCCGCCTGCAGATAGTAAATGTACTCGCCCGTGGCGGCGCCTGCCGCTGCCGGCGCCGGTGCGGCCGCGGGCGCGGCGGAGGCGACACGCGTGTCCGCCCTGGATTCCGGCTTGGCCGGCGCCGGCTCTTTCATCGCGGCGATCGCCTGGCCCAGCGGATCGGCCTCGGCCGGCTTGGCGTCGCCGGCCGCCGGCGTGCCGCCGTTGCGCGCGGCCGCCTTTTCCGTGAGCTCCTTGTTCGCTTCGCGCACGGCGTCGCGGTTGGCGTACATCGGCTTGTTCGGATCCTGGGCCTGGCCGGGCGCCGGATCGGCCGGGCGGCCGGCCTTGGCCATCTTGTCGGTGAACGGCGAGGCGCCCTTGGTGATCGTCAGCGCCACCGCGACCGCGATGGCCAGGCCGACGATCAGGCCGATGATGAGGCCAGTGAGCGTGCTGCCGCGCTGGCGCGAGATGGAACGAAGCTGACGGTGGCGGGAAACGGCGGTCATGTAGAGCAGGGTGTGGGTTGGAACGCTTACATCTTTTCCGGCGCCGAGACGCCGATCAGGGCCAGGCCGTTGCGCAGCACCTGGCGGATGGCGGCCGCCAGCGCGAGGCGCGCGAGCTTGGTCGGCTCGTCGTCGTCGAGCAGCCACTTGTGCGCGAAGTAGTAGCTGTGCAGGTCGGCGGCCAGCTCGCGCAGGTAGAACGCGACCTGGTGCGGGCCCAGCTCGACGAGCGCGCGCTGCAGCATCTCCGGGTACGCGGCCAGCTTGGCCAGCAGGCCTGATTCGTGCGAATTGGTCAGCGGGGACAGGTCCACGCCCGCCAGCTGCGCCACGTCGCCGCCCCAGTTCGCGAGGGCCGAGCAGATGCGCGCGTGGGCGTACTGGACGTAGTAGACGGGGTTCTCGTCGTTGGTCGCGAGGGCGACGTCGACGTCGAACACGAATTCCGTATCGGCCTTGCGCGAGATGAGGAAGAAGCGCACCGCGTCGCGGCCGCGGGTCACGTCGCCGTTGCCCGACCATTCGATCAGGTCGCGCACCGTCACGTACGAACCGGCGCGCTTGGAGATCTTGACCTCCTCGCCGTTCTTCATGACGGTGACCATCTTGTGCAGCACGTAGTCGGGATAGCCCTGCGGGATGCCGATGTCCACGGCCTGCAGGCCGGCGCGCACGCGGGCGATGGTGCCGTGGTGGTCGCTGCCCTGGATGTTGATGGCCTGGTCGAAGCCGCGCTTGAACTTCTGGATGTGGTACGCCACGTCCGGCACGAAATACGTGTAGGTGCCGTCGGACTTGCGCATCACGCGGTCCTTGTCGTCGCCGTATTCCGTCGTCTTGAGCCACAGCGCGCCGTCCTGCTCGTAGGTCTTGCCGGCGTCGACCAGGGCCTGCACGGCCGCCTCGACCTTGCCGTCCGTGTACAGCGACGACTCGAGATAGTAATTGTCGAACCTGACCCCGAACGCTTGTAAATCCTGGTCCTGCTCGTTGCGCAGGTAGGTGACGGCGAAGCGGCGGATCGATTCGATGTCGTTGGTGTCGCCGCTGGCGGTGGCCGGCTGGCCGTCGCTGGCCGCCACGGTCTTCTTGGCGAGGAAGTCGTCGGCGATGTCCTGGATGTAGTCGCCGTTGTAGGCCGACTCCGGCCATTCGATGTCGCCCGGACGGAAGCCGCGCGCGCGCGCCTGGACCGAGTTGGCCAGCGTGAGGATCTGCACGCCGGCGTCGTTGTAATAGAACTCGCGGGTGACCTGGTGGCCCTGCGATTCGAACAGCGACGACAGCGCGTCGCCCAGCGCCGCCTGGCGGCCGTGGCCCACGTGCAGGGGGCCGGTCGGGTTGGCGGACACGAATTCGATGATCACGTGGTGGCCGTTGCCGGACTCGCCGCGGCCGAACGCGCCGCCCTGCTGCAGGACGGTCCGCACGACGGATTGCTTGGCGCCGGCCGCTACGCGCAGGTTGATGAAGCCCGGGCCGGCGACGTCGGCCGATTCGACGAGACCCTGCGCCTTCGGATCGGCCAGCAGCGCCGCGACGAGGCGGGTGGCCAGTTCGCGCGGGTTGGTTTTCAGCGGCTTGGCCAGCTGCATGGCGATGTTGCAGGCGATGTCGCCGTGGCTGGGATCGCGCGGGCGTTCAAGAACAACTTTCGGATTAACGTCAGCGGGCGAGAGGTCGCTGCCCGCTACGATGGGGGCCAGCGCGGCCTGGAACAGGGCAACGATCTCTTGTTTTTGTTGGGCGAGCATGAACTGTGGTCGAAAATATAATGGGCGGTGCGGCGCGGTGGCGGGGCCACGGCAGGCTAAGCGATCATTATACTGGTTTGACGCAACGCGCAAACCATCCGGTGGCGCCTGTACAAGCCTCGCTTAAGCCTGCGCAACGCGTAACCGTTACAATGTGCGTCTTTATGCATTGATCGATTGCCATGACCGAAAAGCGCCCGACGCTCACCCTCAAACCCAAGGCCGGGGGCCGCAACGGCGGCAAAAAGGCCGCCCCGGCCCGGCCAGGTGGCGCGCCGGGCAAGGCACAGTCCGCACCGCGCGGCCCCGGCGGCACGCCGCCGCGCGGCACGCAGAAAATCGAAACGGCCCCGCGCGACGCCGGCTACGCGCCGTCCCGTCCGAAAGAGGAGGGCCCACGCCTGCGCCAAAGCTATGAAGTGAAGGCCCCCGTCCAGCTCGATTACAGCCCCGACCTGCGTACCGATTCCCTCGCGTTCGCCCTGCTGGGGGCGGCGAGTGCCCTCGCTCGCGTGCGCGCCGGCGTGGCGCTGCCCCAGGCGCTGGCCGAGGTGTTCCAGGCGTACGACGCGCCGCCGCAGGCGCGCGGCGCCATCCAGGACATCGCCTACCGCGCCATGCGCCAGCTGGGACGCAGCGACGTTCTGCTCGGTCTGATGACGAGCAAGGCGCCCGAGCCCGCCATGCTGGCCGGCCTGCTGGAGTGCGCGCTGGCGCTGCTCGACCCGCCCGAGGGCAGCGAGCCGCCCTATGACGCCTTCACGGTCGTCGACCAGGCCGTCTTTGCTGCCGGCGCCCATCCGGATTTCGCCCATGCGAAGGCAATGGTGAACGCCGTGCTGCGCCGCTTCCTGCGCGAGCGCGAGCAACTGGTCGGCGCCGCGCTGCGCGAACCGGTCGCGCAGTGGAATTACCCGCAATGGTGGATCGACTCGGTGCGCAGCGCGTATCCGGGCAACTGGCAGGACGTCCTCGTGGCCGGCAACCGCCAGCCGCCGCTGACCCTGCGCGTGAACCGGCGCAAGACGGACGTCGACACCTATCTGCAGACCCTGCTTGCCGCCGGCATGCGCGCCGAGCAGGTGGGCCCCAGCGCCGTGCGCCTGGCGCAGGCCGTGGGCGTGACGCAGATCCCCGGCTTTGCCGAGGGCCTCGTCTCCGTGCAGGACGCGGGCGCCCAACTGGCCGCGCCGCTGCTGGACGTGAAGGGCGGCATGCGCGTGCTGGACGCCTGCGCGGCCCCGGGCGGCAAGAGCGGCCACATCCTGGAGACGGCCGACGTCGACCTGACCGCGCTGGATGCCGATGCGCGCCGCCTGGTCCGCGTCGACCAGAACCTGCAGCGCCTGGGCCTGTCCGCGACCGTCAAGGCGGGGGCGGCCGAGGCCACGGATTGGTGGGACGGCCGTCAATACGATCGTATCCTCGCCGACGTGCCGTGCACGGCGTCCGGCATCGTGCGGCGCCACCCGGACATCCGCTGGCTGCGCCGCAAGAGCGACACCCACCAACTTGCAACACTTTCCAGCAAAATACTCGACAATCTTTGGCAGATGCTCCGGCCCGATGGTAAATTGCTGTTCGTGACATGTTCGCTCTGGCCGCAGGAATCGGAAGCGCAGGCCGCCGCCTTCGCGGCGCGTCACGGTGCGGTCCGTCTCGATGCGCCGGGCCAACTGCTTCCTCGAAGTGGCGCCGGGCACGATCATGACGGTCTGTTCTACGCCCTGTTCCACAAGGCCTGAGCGTGAGCAATCCCGACAACGCTTTGTAAGGCTCTGGCCCTAGTGACTGTACGATTTTTCCTCCTCCTCGCCTGCCAGCTGATGCTGGCATTGACATGCGCCACGGCGCAGGCGGCCGAAGGGATCGAAATCACCCGTGCCAGCATCGAGTCCTCCGACGACGGCTACCGGCTGTCGGCCGCCTATTCGTTCGACCTGACGCCGGGCCTGGAGCAGGCCATCCAGCACGGCGTGCCGCTGTCGTTCACCACCGAGATCGAGCTGACCCGGCCGCGCTGGTGGTGGACCGACGACCGCGCCGTCGCCGCGCGCCACACGGTCAAGCTGAACTATGACGTGCTGTTCCGGGTCTACCACGTGTCCACCCCCGGCAGCATCCAGCAGAACTTCGACACGCTCGACGAGGCCCTGCTCGCGATCCGCCGCCCGGCCCGCTGGCTGATCGCCTCCAAGGGCGCGCTCAAGCCCGGCGAGACCTACAACGTCACCATGCGCATGTACATGGACCGCGAATACCTGTTGAAGCCGCTGCAGGTCGATGCCTTCAACAATGCCGACTGGCGCCTGGCCTCGCACAAGAAGACCTTCACCTACCGTGCGGAGTAAGCCGTGATCAAGGCCTTGCGCTACGCCCTCGTGATCGGCAGCGCGATCGCCTCCATCCTGCTGTTCCTGCTCGCGTCCGCGTCCAGCAATACCGGCTTCTTCGCCCACGACTTCACCTGGCTGCTGGGCCTGATCCTCGGCGTGGCCGGCGCGCTGTTCATCCTCGTGCTGGTCGCGTTCTGGCGCCTGTATTCGCGCTACAAGGCGGGCAAGTTCGGCTCGCGCCTGATGGTCCGGCTGATGATGCTGTTCGGCGGCATCGGCATCCTGCCCGGGCTCGTCGTCTTCATGGTCTCCGTGCAGTTCGTGTCGCACTCGATCGAGTCCTGGTTCGACGTCAAGATCGAGGCCGCGCTCGACTCCGGCCTGAACCTGTCGCGCGCCGCCCTCGACGAAGCGCTGGCCGACCTGAACGCCAACGCCGGCACCGTCGCCGCCACCTTGGCGGGGCAGGGCGAACGGGAGGCCCAGGCCATCCTCGCGCGCGCGCTCGACGACGACGACATGGAGAGCGCGCTGCTGCTCGACGCCGGCGGCAAGCCCGTCGCCAGCGCCACCGAGAACCGCCGTCCCGTGCAGGCCGCCGACCTGCCCACGCCGCAGATGCTCAAGCAGGCCGCGATGCCGGGCGGTTATGCGCGGCCGGAAGGCGGCATCGACGACGACTTCCGCGATGCGCACGACGAGGAGACCACGGCCCTCGACGCCGCCACCGGCCTGCGCCTGCGCGTGGTGGTGGCCGTGCCGGAACCGCCCGGCATGGCGCCGCGCTACCTGCAGCTGACGCAGGCCGTGCCCGTCAACCTGGCGTCGAACGCCACCGTGGTCCGTACCGCCTACCGCGAATACCAGGAGCGCTTCGCCGCCCGCACGGGCCTGCGCAAGATGTACATCGGCACGCTGATCCTGACCCTGCTGCTGGCGATCTTTTCCGCCATCGGCGCCTCGTTCTTCATCGCCGGCAACCTGGCCCAGCCGCTGCTGATGCTGGCCGAGGGCACGCGCGCGGTGGCCGAGGGCGACCTGTCGCCGCGGCCCATCGTCGAGACCAACGACGAACTGGGCACGCTCACCCAATCGTTCAATGCGATGACGGGCCAGCTGTTCGAGGCGCGCTCCGCCGTCGAACGCAACCGCGCCGCGCTGGAAAGCGCCAAGGCCCACCTGGAGTCCGTGCTCGCCAATATGTCGGCCGGCGTGATCGTGATGGACGCCGACGGCGTCGTCGTCAACTCCAACGACGCCGTGCACCGCATCCTGCAGGTCGACGTGGCGTCGCTGGCCGGCCGTCCGCTCGACACGATCGAGGGCCTGGAAGTCTTTGCCGGCGCCGTCACGCGGGCCTTTTCGGCGCAGAGTGCGCAGTCGGCCGCGGGCCGCCGGCGCGCGCACTGGCAGCAGCAGATCGAGATCCCGCGCCGCCCCGGCAGCGGCGAGGACCACGACATCACGCTGCTCGCGCGCGGCTCGCGCCTGCCGGTGGGGGCGGGCAGCGGCTTCATCGTCGTGTTCGACGACATCTCCGACGTGATCTCGGCCCAGCGCTCCGTGGCCTGGGGCGAAGTCGCGCGCCGCCTCGCGCACGAGATCAAGAACCCGCTCACGCCGATCCAGCTGTCGGCCGAGCGCCTGCAGATGAAGCTGATCGACCGCGTCGACCCCGACGCCGCGGTCCTGTTGAACAAGGCCACCGACACCATCGTCAGCCAGGTCTCGGCGATGAAGCGCATGGTCGACGATTTCCGCGACTATGCGAAGACGCCGCCGGCCGTGCTGTCGCCGCTCGATCTGAACGACCTGATCGAAGAAATCCTGAACCTGTATTTATCCGAGGACGACTCGGACGTGATCCATCCGTCGCTGCAGCCGGGCCTGCCGCGCGTGATGGGCGACCCGACCCAGCTGCGCCAGGTGATCCACAACCTGCTGCAGAACGCGCAGGACGCGCTGGCCGACCGCACGAACCAGGACGACCCGCCGCGCATCGACGTCGTGACCGAGACCATCCACTACGTCGGCGCGGACGGGGGCTCGGGCACCGCGGTGCGCCTGGCGATCGTCGACAACGGTCCCGGATTCGCGCCGAAGATCCTGTCGCGCGCGTTCGAACCGTACGTCACGTCGAAGGCGCGGGGCACGGGACTGGGCCTGCCGATGGTCAAAAAGATCATCGACGAACATGGCGGCCGGATCGACGTCGCCAACCGCGTCGACGGAACTGGCGCTTCGGTATCGATTTTGCTGTTAAAGTTAGCGCCAGAGGCGAACTTGGCCGAAGCGTGAATCGCGCATAGAATCTTGGCTGTGGGAGGCGCGCGGCGGTGGTACTTCGCGGCGTCTCATGGAGAGAGATCAAAAAAGGCATAACAAGATGGCGAACATACTCGTAGTTGACGATGAAATGGGCATCCGTGAGCTGCTCTCGGAAATCCTTGGCGACGAGGGACACGCGGTCCAGCTGGCGGAAAACGCGCAGCAGGCCCGCAACGCGCGCCAGCAGGGCGCTCCCGACCTGGTGCTGCTCGACATCTGGATGCCCGATACCGACGGCGTCACGCTGCTCAAGGAGTGGCAGCGCGACGGCCTGTTGACCATGCCGGTCATCATGATGTCCGGCCACGCCACCATCGACACCGCCGTGGAAGCGACCCGCATCGGCGCCCTGAACTTCCTGGAAAAGCCGATCGCCCTGCAAAAACTGCTGAAAGCCGTGCAGCAGGGCCTGCAGCGCGGCCAGGAAGTGGCGCGCGCGCCGGCCATCGCGCCGCGTCCGATGGTCGCCGCGGCATCCGTCTCGGCCCCCGTGCCGGAGCCCAGCGCCGCCGCGCAACCCATGTACGCGCCGCAGCCGCAGGGCGGGCCGATGGGCGCGTCGATGGGCATGGCCCGCCCCGTCAGCAACGGCGAGGCGCACGCGCACGGCTACACGCTGTCCTTCGACCTGCCGCTGCGCGAGGCGCGCGACGCCTTCGAGCGCATGTACTTCGAGCACCACCTGGGTCGCGAAGGCGGTTCCATGACGCGCGTGGCCGAAAAGACGGGCCTGGAACGTACCCACCTGTACCGCAAGCTCAAGCAGCTCGGCGTCGAACCGGGCAAGCTCGGCAAGAAGAGTGCACAGTGATCCCGGCGGCGCGGCGGGTGCGGGCGACGCCCGCACCGCGCTGACCCTCGTCACCGGCCCCAGCGCCGGGTTGCGTGAAGCGGCGATCGCCGCCCACCTTTCCGATTCGCATGAAACCGGCGCGCAGGCCATCATCCTCGAAGGCCTCGCGTCCGGACTTTCCCCGCTCGCCGACTTGCCACCCGACCAGACCGTTGCGCGAATCGCGCCCGGATGCCTGTGCTGCACCGGAAATCTGGTTTTGCGTGTAACATTGAATCGCCTGCTGCGCCAGCGACCCCGCCGGATCTTCGTCGGCGTCGCCGACAGCGGGCATCTTGATCAGTTGCGATCGTGGTTGCAGTCCGAGCCATACGATCAGCTGTTACGGCTGACTTCCGACCTGAAGGCCTGAATCTTCCGCAGCGTGTTGATGTAAATCGTAACAAGTTGTAGAGGTTCTTGAATTCGGTTCCAGTGGCCCCACCTCTTCATTGAAGGGGAAAGAACGTGGAAAGGCTGTGCACAATGCGCCGTCCGCCGCCGGGCGGCAGCCTTGCACCCATCTGATCGAGTGAAGGAGTCATCATGAACATGATCTATAACAGCGAGCAGTACAGCGTTGTCGAATTTGGCGTCGATCACAACCTCGAAGCCCTGCGCTTCGGCGGCTACGAGATCGTCGACAAATCCGGCCGGCGCGAGGCTTTCATCGGCGGCAAACTGGCGCAAGCGTTCCGGCGTGACGTCAACAACCTGATCGCGAGCGAACCGACCATGGAGGAAATCGACGATTTCCTGGGCTCCTACGATACCCTCATGAGCCAACCGGTCGTCCTGCACTGATCTTTCCCCGGCCGGACAGCCTGTCCGGCCAGCGCGCCTGCGTGACGCGGCCCCGTTCCGGGCTGGCGACGCAGGGCCCCCATCCTTCCCGCATTTCCAGGCACATCTCATGGTAAGGTTCATGGTAAGCTTGACCCATGTGTCAGCTTCTTGCCATGAATTGCAATGTCCCCACCGACATTGTCTTCAGTTTCACGGGCTTCGCTCACCGCGGCGGACGCACCGACACGCACCATGACGGCTGGGGCATCGCCTTCTTCGAGGGCGCCGGCGTGCGCCATTTCGTCGATCACCAGGCCGCCGTCGCGTCGCCGATCGCCGAGCTGATCAAGCATTACCCGATCAAGTCGCTGAACGTCATCGCCCACATCCGCAAGGCCACGCAGGGCCGGGTGGCGCTGGAAAACTGTCATCCGTTCGTGCGCGAGATGTGGGGCCGCTACTGGGTCTTCGCCCACAACGGCGACCTCAAGGCGTTCGACCCCGTCCTCGACGGGCCTTACCGTCCGGTCGGCAGCACCGACAGCGAACGCGCGTTCTGCTTCCTGCTGCAGCAATTGCGCGACCGTTTCGGCGACCACCCTCCCGCCATGCCCGTGCTGCGCGCCGCGATCGCCGACCTCGTCGCCGTCATCGCCCGCCACGGCACGTTCAACATGATGCTGTCGGACGGCACGGCGCTGTTCGCGCATTGCTCGACGAAGCTGTGCTACGTCGTGCGCCAGTATCCGTTCGCCGCCGCCTGCCTCGCCGACGAAGACCTGTCCGTCGACTTTTCCCAGGTGACGACGCCCAACGACCGCGTCGCCATCATCGTGACGACCCCGCTGACGACCAACGAGACGTGGACGGATTTTGCGCCGGGCGAACTGAAAGTCTTCGTGGACGGCCTGCCGCAGCCGTGAGAAGTTTTTACAAGAAATCATTTTCAAATAGTCACCAAGCGGCCGAATGCGTTAAAGTAAGCACGTTCCATTGCTAGACAGAGTCCGTGATGACCGATACCGCCGCGAGCCTGGACCACGCGAACTACCCCTTGCGCGTGCGTGACTTCTATTTGGGGCGCCAGCCGGTGCTCGACCGCAACCAGGCCTTGTACGGCTACGAGCTCCTGTTCCGCAGCGCGCGCCAGGGCGAGGCCGACGAGACCGGCCTGTCCGCGACGGCCGCCGTGATCGCCCATGCGGCCCAGCTGGGGCTCGCGCGCGCGATCGGCGACGCCGCCTGCTTCCTGAACGTGGACGCCGAAGTCCTCGCCAGCGACATCTTCGCTTTCCTGCCGCGCGACCGCACGGTGCTCGAGATCGTGTCGTCCGTCGTGCCCGACGACGCCCTGCTGGCGCGCATGCGCGAACTCGCGGGCCACGGTTTTCGCTTCGCGCTGGACGGCATCGAGGGCGACAGCCTGCGCCTGCAGCGCCTGCTGCCGCTGGCCGGCTTCGTCAAGCTGGACCTGCGCAGCGTGCCCCCGACGCAGCTGCCGAACCTCGTGCGCCGGCTGCACGGCATGGAAAAGACCGTGGTCGCGGAAAAGGTCGAGACGGAGGGCGCCTACCAGGCCGCCATGGACCTCGGCTTCGATTACTTCCAGGGCTATTATTTCGCGCGCCCGTCCGTGCTGGGCGGCCGCAAGCTGTCGCCGTCGCAGCTGGCCGTGGTCGACCTGATGAACCTCGTGATGTCGGACGCGGACAATACCGACATCGAACGCACCGTCAAGCGCGACGTGACGCTCGCGCTGAACCTGCTGCGCCTCGTGAACACGCCGGCCGTGGGCGCGGCCCAGCGCATCGATTCCGTCAGCCAGGCACTGCTCGTGCTGGGCCGGCGCCAGCTGCAGCGCTGGCTGCAGATCATGCTGTACGCCGAACCGGCGACGCGCGGCCACAACCAGACGCCCTTGCTGATGCTGGCCACGACGCGCGGCCGCCTGATGGAATTGCTGGCCCAGCGCCTGCGCCCCGGCCAGCGCGCGGTGGCGGACGTCGCCTTCACGGTCGGCATCATGTCGCTGATGGATGCCCTGTTCGGCATTCCGATGGCCGACATCGTCGAGCAGGTCCCCGTCAGCGACGACGTGCGCCAGGCCCTCATCGGCCGCGCCGGCTTCTTCGGCGAGCTGCTCAAGCTGTCCGAGAGCATCGAGCAGGCCGACGAGGGCACGGAACTCGTGCTGCCCACGCTGAAGGAATTGCAGATCTCGGGCGACGACATGATCGAGCTGGAGATGTCGGCATTCCAATGGAGCGATTCCGTCGTCCGCTACGCCATCTGAAGGGGGCTCGCCTGACCAGCTGCGCGTTGCAGCTGCGGTCTGCGATGCTCGCCGTACGCGAGTACGGCTGCGCTTCTCGACCGCATCTGCCGCCGCTCGCTATGGTCATGCGATGCCCCCGATACGTTCCGTGTCTTCTATTTTTTTAAAGAGGGGACTCATGTCGGTGTTGTTGCGTGTTGAAGGACTGATCAAATCGTACGGCACCCGCCGCGCCGTGGATGGCGTGTCGTTCCAGGTGCTGGCCGGCCAGACCGTCGGCCTGCTCGGGCCGAACGGGGCGGGCAAGTCGACCATCGTTTCCATGGTGTGCGGGCTGCTCCGGCCCGACGCCGGCCAGGTGCTGCTGGACGGCCAGTCCGTCACGACGGGCGCGGCAAGCGTCAAGCGCCGCATCGGCCTCGTGCCGCAGGACCTCGCGCTGTACGAGGATCTGTCGGCGCACGAGAACCTGCGCCTGTTCGGCGCCCTGTACGGCCTCAAGGGCCAGGCGCTGAACGAGCGCATCGCACGCGTGCTGGGCCTCGTGAACCTCGTCGACCGCGCACGCGACAAGCCGGCCACGTTCTCCGGCGGGATGAAGCGCCGGCTGAACATCGCGGCCGCGCTGCTGCACGATCCGGACCTGCTGATCCTCGACGAGCCCACGGTCGGCGTCGACCCGCAGAGCCGCAACGCCATCTTCGACACGCTCGAAGCGCTGCAGGCGCAGGGCCGCGCGCTGATCTACACGAGCCATTACATGGAAGAGGTGGAGCGCCTGGCCGACCATATCGTCATCATCGACCACGGCAAGGTACTGGCCGACGACAGCCCGGCCGCGCTGCACCGCAAGCTCGCCGCGAAGGCCTTGCTGCGCGTGGAACTGGCGGAACCGGCGGGCCCCGTCCTGCTCGACGCGCTGCGGTCGCAGGCCGGCGTGACGGCCCTCGCGAGCGCGGGCGCGGCCCTCGACATCGGCCTGACGGACAACGCCGACGCCGTGCCGCTGCTCGGCTGGCTGCAAGGACAGGGCCAGCGCCCGGTGCACTTCGCGACCGCGCGCGCCAGCCTCGAAGACATCTTCCTCGACCTGACCGGCCGCACGCTGCGCGACTGAGCCGATGAACACGACCGCCTTTTTCGCCCTGGTCCGCAAGGACCTCATCCTCTACATCTCCGACAGGCGCGCGCTGCTGATGCACCTCGTGCTGCCCATCGTGATCGCCGCGTTCTTCGGTTCCGTGTTCGGCGGCGGCAGCGCAAAGGGCGGCGGCATCGACGTGGCCCTCGTCCAGCAGGACACGAGCGACGCCGGCAACCGCATCGCGGCGGGCCTTGCGGCCGACCCGAACCTGCACGTGACGCCGATGGACCTGGCGCACGCCAGGGACGCCGTGCGCAAGGGCAGCCAGGCCGTCGCCATCGTGCTGCCGGCCGGCTTTGCCGAGGCGGCCGGCACCGCCATGTTCTCGAACCAGGACAAGCCGGCCATCGGCCTGCTGTACGACCCGTCGCAACCGGCCGTGCTGGCGATGGTGAAAGGCATGCTGACGCAGCAGGTGATGCAGGTCGTGAGCAGCGAGATGTTCGGCGGGCCGATGGGCAGGAAGCTCACCGACCGCAGCCTGCAGCGGCTCGACGCGGAGCACGTCGACGATCCGGCGCTGCGCGACATGCTCGTCGCGGTGCGCAAGTACGAAGCGCAGCCGCGCAAGGAGAACACGGGCGGCGATGCACCGCATGGCCTGGCGATGCCGTTCACGACGCACGACGAGGGCCTCGCGAGCGGCCCCGTCGCCCAGGGCTACAACCCGTACGCGCACTCGTTCGCGGGCATGGGCGTGCAGTTCATCCTGTTCATGGGCGTGAACATGGGGATCGGCATGCTGCTGACGCGCCGCAGCGGCGTGTGGGACCGCCTGCTCGCCGCGCCCGTCACGCTGACCCAGGTGGTGCTGGCGCGCGGCGTCTCGGCGGCCATCATCGCCTTCTGCCTCTTGTGCGCCATCTTCGTCGTGGCGGCGCTGGGGTTCCACGTGCAGGTGAGCAGCGTGCCGGGCTTCATCCTCATGGCGGCCGGCTTCGGCGCGCTCACGGCCGCCTTCGGCCTGCTCATCGCGGCGTTCGGCAAGACGCCGGAAGCGGCGCGCGGCATCGCGATGTTCGCGACCTTGATCCTCGTGATGCTGGGCGGAGCCTGGGTGCCGTCGTTCATGTTCCCCGCCTGGGTGCAGCAGGTGACGCTCGTCGTGCCCACGCGCTGGGCCATCGCGGGCCTGGATGACGTGACGTGGCGCGGCCTGGGGCTGCCGGCGGCGCTGCCCGCCGTGGCCGTGCTGCTCGGGTTTGCGCTGCTCTTCACCGTCGCCGCCGTGTGGCGGTTCCGGCGTGAGCAGGCTTGATGCGTGGTGGGCGCGGGGCGCCCACCCTACGTCTCTTCACCGCCGCCGTGTGGCGGTTCCGCAGAGAGCAACCGTAGGATGGGCGGCCCTCCGCCCACCATGCATCTTTAGAGGTTGGGCGCGAGATACCGTTCCAGCTCGTCCCTGGCCATGCCGCGGCGCTTGGCCATGTCGTCGAGCTGGTCCTGGCCGATCTTGCCGACCACGAAGTACTTCGATTCCGGGTGCGAGAAGTAGAAGCCCGACACGGCGGCGCCCGGATACATCGCGAACGACTCCGTCAATTCCATCCCGATCTCGTCGGCCTGCAGCGTCTTGAACAGCTCGGCCTTGACGGTGTGCTCCGGGCACGCCGGATAGCCCGGGGCCGGACGGATGCCGACGTATTCTTCCTTGATCAGCGCCTCGTTCGACAAGGACTCTCCCGCCGCATAGCCCCACAGGTCCGTGCGCACGCGCTCGTGCATGTACTCGGCGAAGGCTTCGGCCAGGCGGTCGGCCAGGGCCTTCACCATGATCGACGAGTAGTCGTCGCCCGCGGCCTCGAAGCGCTTCTCGATCTTCTCGGCGCCGATGCCGGCCGTGACGGCGAACATGCCGATGTAGTCGGCCACGCCGGACGATTTCGGCGCGATGAAGTCTGCCAGGCATTGGTTCGGACGCTGCACGCCGTCGACGACGGGTTTCACCCCTTGCTGGCGCAGGCCGTAATACGTGAAGGCGACTTCGCTGCGCGTGTCGTCCGTGTAGATCTCGATGTCGTCGTCGTTCACGCTGTTCGCCGGGAGCAGGGCGATGGCGCCGTTCGCCGTCAGCCAGCGGCCGTCGATGATCTTCTTGAGCAGCGCCTGGCCTTCCTCGAAGACCTTGGTCGCCGCTTCGCCGACCACCTCGTCCGTCAGGATCGCCGGATACGGCCCGGCCAGGTCCCACGTCTGGAAGAACGGACCCCAGTCGATGTAGCGGGCGAGGGTCGCCAGGTCGACGTTCTTGAAGACGCGGCGGCCGACGAATTTCGGCTTCACGGGCGCGAACGCCAGCTGCGCCTTGTTGGCGCGCGCCTGCTCCAGGCTCACCATCGGCAGCGCCTTCTTGTTCGCGTGCTGTTCGCGGATGCGCACGTAGTCGTCGGCGATCTCGGCGACGTAGTCGTCGCGGGTCTCCGCCGTCACGAGCGACTGGCCCACCGACACGGACCGCGACGCGTCCGGCACGTACACGACCGGGCCTTCGTAATGCGGCGCGATCTTGACGGCCGTGTGCGCGCGGCTCGTCGTCGCGCCGCCGATCAACAGCGGGATGCGGCGGTCGCGGAACCACGGATCGCGCTGCATCTCGCGCGCGACGTGGGCCATCTCTTCGAGCGACGGCGTGATCAGGCCGGACAGGCCGATGATGTCCGCATTTTCTTCCTTGGCCTTCGCGAGGATCTCGGACGCGGGCACCATCACCCCCATGTTGACGATCTCGAAGTTATTGCATTGCAGGACCACGGACACGATGTTCTTGCCGATGTCGTGCACGTCGCCCTTGACGGTGGCGATCACCATCTTGCCCTTCGGTTTCGCGACGATGCCCGTGCGTGCTTCCTCGGCCGCCTTCTCTTCCTCGATGAACGGGATCAGGTGGGCCACGGCCTGCTTCATCACGCGCGCCGATTTCACCACCTGGGGCAGGAACATCTTGCCCTGGCCGAACAGGTCGCCGACGACGTTCATGCCGTCCATCAGCGGGCCTTCGATTACCTGGATCGGGCGGCCGCCCTCATTGGCAATTTGCTGGCGCGCTTCCTCGGTGTCCTCGACGATCCACTGCGTGATGCCGTGCACCAGCGCGTGCGCGAGACGCTTGCCGACGGGCGCGTTGCGCCATTCCAGGTTCTGTTCCTGCCTGGCGCCACCGGATTTTAAAGTGCCGGCGAATTCGATCATGCGCTCCGTCGCGTCCTCGCGGCGGTTCAGCACGACGTCTTCCACGCGCTCGCGCAATTCGGGGGAGAGGTCGTCGTACACGCCCACCATGCCCGCGTTGACGATACCCATCGTCATGCCGGCCTTGATCGCGTGGTACAGGAACACGGTGTGGATCGCCTCGCGGGCCGGGTCGTTGCCGCGGAACGAGAACGACACGTTCGACACGCCGCCCGACACCTTCGCGTACGGCAGGTGCTCGCGGATCCAGCGCGTGGCGTTGATGAAGTCGACGGCGTAGTTGTTGTGCTCTTCGATGCCCGTCGCGATGGCGAAGATGTTCGGGTCGAAGATGATGTCTTCCGGCGGGAAGCCGACCTTCTGCACGAGCGTGTCGTAGGCGCGCTTGCAGATCTCGATCTTGCGCTCGAACGTGTCGGCCTGGCCCTTCTCGTCGAAGGCCATCACGATCACGGCCGCGCCGTAGCGGCGGCACAAGGCGGCCTGGCGCAGGAATTCCTCCTCGCCTTCCTTCATGGAGATCGAGTTGACGATGGCCTTGCCCTGCACGCATTTCAGGCCCGCCTCGATCACGCTCCACTTCGACGAGTCGATCATGATCGGCACGCGCGAGATGTCCGGCTCCGACGCGATCAGGTTCAGGAAGCGCGTCATCGCGGCCTGCGAATCGAGCATCGCCTCGTCCATGTTGATGTCGATGACCTGGGCGCCGTTCTCGACCTGCTGGCGCGCGACGGACAGCGCCTCGTCGAACTGTTCGTTCAGGATCATGCGCGCGAACGCCTTCGAACCCGTGACGTTGGTGCGCTCGCCCACGTTGACGAACAGCGACGTGTCGTCGACGACGAACGGCTCCAGGCCGGACAGGCGCAGCGCGACGGGAATCTCGGGGACGACGCGCGGCGGGCAATCGGCCAGCAGTTCGCCGATGGCCTGGATGTGTTCCGGCGTCGTGCCGCAGCAGCCGCCGGCGACGTTGACGAAGCCGGCGTCCGCGAATTCGCGCAGCAGCGCGGACGTGTCCGACGGCAGTTCGTCGAAACCGGTATCGCTCATCGGATTGGGCAGGCCCGCGTTCGGGTAGATGCAGACGAAAGTGTCGGCGATTTGCGACAGCTCTTCGGCGTACGGGCGCATCAGGGCTGCGCCCAGCGCGCAGTTCAGGCCGATCGTCAGCGGCTTCGCGTGGCGCACGGAATTCCAGAACGCGGACACCGTCTGGCCCGACAGGATGCGGCCGGACGCGTCGGTGACGGTGCCGGAGATCATCAGCGGCAGGCGCGGCGTCCCGGGATGCTCGGTGAAATACTGGTCGATGGCGAACAGCGCGGCCTTGCAGTTCAAGGTGTCGAAGATGGTCTCGACGAGCAGCAGGTCGACGCCGCCCTCGACGAGCGCATCGACTTGTTCGTAATACGCCGTCACGAGCTGGTCGAACGTGACGTTGCGGGCTGCCGGGTCGTTCACGTCCGGAGAAATCGACGCGGTCTTCGGCGTCGGGCCGAGCGCGCCGGCGGCGTAGCGGGGCTTGTCCGGCGTCGAATACTTCACGCATGCGGCGCTCGCGAGCTTCGCGGCCTGCACGTTCATCTCGCGCACGAGGTGCGCCATGTGATAGTCGTCCTGGGCGACGCTGGTGGCGCCGAACGTGTTCGTCTCGATGATGTCGGCGCCGGCGGCCAGGTAGCGCTCGTGGATTTCCTGGATGATCTGCGGCTGCGTCAGATTCAGCAATTCATTATTGCCCTTGACGAACAGTTCACGCGCGGCGCTGGCGGCCGGCGCCGCGAAATCGGCAAAACGGCCGTCCGGGCCGCCCCGGTAGGCCTGCTCGTCCAGTTTGTATTGCTGGATGATCGTCCCCATCGCGCCGTCCAGGATCATGATGCGGCGCGCGAGCGTTTCGCGCAGCTGGGCTTCGACGGGGGAGGGGGCGTGGACGGCGGTGATCATCGTTGGCTTTCCTGAGGTCTGCTGGAGGTCAATGTGAGGCGGGTCTGTGATTATACCGTTACTGGCCGAGTTTGTTCCCGGCGCGGCCGGAGGGCCACGGTTCAGTCAAAAAAGGTCGTCCATGTAAAGACGTTTGTAACGCACTGTATCAAACGTAGGATTGTTACATTGGGATACAAATTGCAGCCTATTAGCAATTTCCCGGATACATACAGGGGTGACAATTAACTTCGTGGAACCGCCGCTGGCGCGGTTTCATGATTGAAATGAGTCCAATCAACGGAATGCGCGGACCGTCGCTCCGCCGCCAAAATGGGAAGAATCGCAATGAATAAAGAATACGTACCCGAGTGGGACCAGCCGGCAGCTCGCACCGAAGAGGGTGTTCCGGCCAAGACTCACGCGGTCGCCGGCGTGAAACAGATCGTCACGATCCGCCTGGACGTGGACATGCTGGAATGGTTCAAGTCGGCCGGTCCGGGCTACCAGACCCGCATCAACCAGGTGCTGCGTGAATACATGGAAGCGAATCGCGTGCGTGCTCAAGGCGAGCAGCACTGATTCCTTCTCGTGATCGATGGTCGGGGCACGGCGCCCCGCGGGCCTTGGGCCTGATGCCGGAACGGTATGCCATCGCGGGCAACGATCCCCGCCACCCAACTCGATAAGCGAAACGGAAAACAGAAGGGCATCACCCGGCGCGAACCGGCTGATGCCCTTCTTTATGACCCAAAATTCAGCAGGACACTGCAGACCAGCAATGAGGCAAGCGCCGGCGACGTGCCTCCTTGACCCACAGCCCGCCACGCGTTGACCACCGCTAAGTTGTCGTAAACCCAATTCTGCGAAGATGCCTCCTCACCCACAATAGAGGCTAACATGGCAATGGACGCATACCTACAGATTGGAGACATTAAGGGCGATTCGACCGACGACAAACACAAGTCCTGGATCGAAGTCTCTAACGTCGACTGGAACGTAACCCAGCCGCGCGCATCGACTGTTTCGACGGCTGGGGGCCACACGAGTGCCAGGGCGGACCTGTCCGAGATCGGCTTCACGAAACTGGCCGACATCGCGTCCCCGCTCTTGTTCCAGCACTGCGCGATGGGCAAGACCATTCCCAAGGCTGTCTTCGAGTTTTACCGCGCCGATGGTGACGGCAAGCCGATCTGCTACTTCAAGCTGGAACTGGAGAACGTGATGATCTCGACGTTCCACCCCAACAGCGGCAACGGCGGCATCATCAGGGAATCGGTTCATCTGGCATACGCCAAAATCAAGGCCACGTACACCCAGCAGAAGATCGCCGGCGGCGCAGGCGGTAGCACTTCTGGCGGCTGGGATGCCGCCGCGAATAAGGTCTACGCCTGACAGGAGGTTGCCATGCCTCACCCAGTTGTCTACCCTGGAGACTTGGATGAACTGATCAAGAGGTGGGAAGCGCAAAGATCCAAGGACTGGTACGAGCACAATCCGCTGACGTTTATAGCAAATGGGCAATGCGCTCGGCTTCCACAAGAGCTGACAAGCGTCGGTAACACCAAGAGGTGGCGACCGGGCGCGCGCGTTGTCGATGTGGCGAAGACTCTCAGGCCCGGCACGGTGATCGCCAACTTCAAGCTGATCGACGGCGAGCTAAAGTACCCCAACGAGCATCACTACCACGCCGCGATTTTCGTGAGGGGCGAAGGTTACAGTGTCGCCACCGGGATGCCGAGCCAGATCATCGTTTTCGACCAGTGGGTCGGCGCAACGCCAACTCTATCGCACACACCAGGCACACGCCTCATCCGCACCTGGACCGAGGAAACTATGAGAGCGCGGCACCAGCGGTTTTATCCCTGTGACAACGCCAACGAATTTTATGTCGTCGAGGTGCCATGAAGAGCCTCTTGTTTATCGCCCTTGCCCTGCCCTGCGCGACCGTCGACGCTCAGGTCTACAAGTGCCCCCAGTTCCACCCCGACAAGGACCATTCAGATGCTCCATTAACGGGCGCCAGAATCATGTGGGGCGAGAAGCACGGCAATGGGTGGCTGGCGGGTGTTGACAGCACGCGCGTCAAGGGCGGTCTCGACAGTCATTATGACTTTGGGGACCGCGGCTGGCTCGTCTGCGTGTATGACTTCAGGAAACGCTCTGAACGCAAAAGGCCGGAGGATGCCGAGTGGTGGATACAGCTAGACCCGAAGCTGAGCCAGTGTAACCTGCAGGTCAGGGATGCGAAGCCGGGCAACACGGGCAAGAGCACGGCGTCAGTAACAGCTCTCTGCAAATGACGCCGCGCACCGACCTCATCGCCGCCAGTCAGGTTGACACCGTCGTTATCCTGCTTCCGGCCATCACCTGGCTGGAAGTGTTCGCGAGTTGCTTCACGCAACTAGTGCGAACACAGCCTTCTTTATTACTGCGTCGCTTTTTGGGCGAACGCGAGCCCGTCGAACGAAAAGCCTTTCAAGAACTCGCCCGCCGCCAGGCGCTTGCCGCCCGGTTTTTGCAATTCCGTCAAGCGCAGCGCGCCCGTGCCGCAGGCCACGATGATGCCCTCGGCATCGGCCTGCAGCACCTGGCCCGGCTGGCCCTTGCCGTCGACCAGCTGTGCGTTCCAGATCTTGACCGTCGTCGCGCCCGCCTGGCCATGTGCGCCCGGGAACGGGTTGAAGGCGCGCACCTTGCGCGCCAGCTCCACGGCCGGCAGCGACCAGTCCAGCTTCGCTTCTTCCTTGCCGATCTTGGCGGCATACGTGACGCCGTCTTCCGGCTGCGGCACGGCTTCCAGCCGTCCTGCCTCCATCGCGCGCAGCGCGGCGACGATCATGCGGCCGCCGAGGACCGCCAGCTTGTCGTGCAGGCTGCCGGTCGTGTCCGTGTCGGCGATGGCGATGCGTTCGATGAGCAGCATGGGGCCCGTGTCCAGGCCTTCTTCCATTTCCATGATGGTGACGCCCGTCTCCGCATCGCCCGCTTCGATCGCGCGGTGGACGGGGGCGGCGCCGCGCCAGCGGGGCAGGATGGAGCCGTGGATATTGATGCAGGGCCTGACGTCCAAGGTGGAGCGGGGCAGGATCAGGCCGTACGCGGCCACGACCATCACGTCGTAGTCCGTCGCGAGCAGGCGCTCGTGCGCGGCTTTCGCTTCGCTCGCACGCTGCGGATCCTTCGCATCCATGCGCAGCGACAGCGGCTGCAGCACGTCGATCCCGTGCGCGACGGCGACCTGTTTCACGGCGGACGCCTGCAACTGCATGCCGCGGCCGGCCGGGCGGTCCGGCTGGGTCAGCACCAGCGGCACCGTAAAGCCCGCGTCCAGCAGGGCGCGCAGCGCGACGGCGGCGAATTCCGGGGTGCCCGCGAAAACGATCTTCATACTCATGCGCGGCGGGCGGACGAACGCTGCATGTCGCGCTCTTCCTTCTGCAGCTTCGTCTTGATGCGGTTGCGTTTCAGCGGCGACAAATATTCCACGAAGACCTTGCCCAACAAATGGTCCAGTTCGTGCTGGATGCACACGGCCAGCAGGCCGTCGGCGTCGAGCTCGAACGGCTTGTTGAACTGGTCGACGGCGCGCACCTTGACGCGCGCCGGACGCTCGACGCCGTCGTAGATGCCCGGCACCGACAGGCAGCCTTCGTCATAGACCTGTTTTTCCGGGCTGGCCCAGACGATTTCCGGATTGACGAAGACCAGCAGGTTGTCCTTGGTCTCGGTCACGTCGATGACGACGATGCGCTCGTGCACGTCGACCTGCGTGGCGGCCAGGCCCACGCCCGGCGCCTCGTACATGGTTTCGGCCATGTCCGCCACCAGTTTGTGGAGGCGCTCGCCGAATTCGGTGACCGGCTTGGCGACCTTGTGCAGGCGCGGGTCGGGGTAGCGGAGGATGTTCAGTAAGGCCATGGCTGTGTGTTCTAAGTCAGTCAATAATCGGTATATTGGGTTGCGCGGGCATAAACGCAACACGCCGCCCCCGCTGCCGGGTGCGGTTTGTCTTGCTAGTTCAGGGATTTCTCGGCAGAATTTGATTCAGTAAGGCAACTATCGCGACCCTTCATGATCCGCTGCGCGGTCGAAGAGTCGTCTGGTTCCTGCGTTGTTGCCGGCCGAGGTGGCGTCGCACCCGTGTCGATACGGCACTTTACGGACTCTCCAATGAAAAATTTTAGCACAGGCGCTGCCCGGTCGCTCGCGATCCGCGCCGCCGCCGCCGCCACGTTTGCCGTCGTCGCGGCCACTCCCGCCCGGGCCGCCGCCCCCTGCACGTTCCGCCCGAACGCGCCCGACCAGCACGTCGTCGTCAAGGGCGATACCTTGTGGGACATTTCCGGCGCCTTCCTCGAGCATCCGTGGTGCTGGCCCCAGGTCTGGGGCATGAACCGCGACGAGATCCACAATCCGCACTGGATCTATCCGGGGCAGACCATCTATTTCGACCGGGTTCACGGCCGCCTCACCTTGGACAAGCCGGGCGCTGCCGCCGCGGACGCCGGCGCGCCGCCCCTCGTGCGCCTGTCCCCGCAACTGCGGACGGAAAACCTGGACGAGAACAATGCCGTGCCCGCGATTCCCCCCGGCGCGATCGAACCGTTCCTGACCCAGCCGCTCGTCGTCGAACAGCAGACGCTGGCCAATGCGGCCCGCATCGTCGCGGCGCCGGAAGACCGGCTGTACTTGGGCGAAGGCGACCGCATCTACGTGCGCGGCCAGCTCGACGGGGCGGCCAGCTTCCAGGTCTTCCGTCCGGGCAAGGAACTGGTCGATCCGGACACCAACAAGGTCGTGGCGCACGAGGCGTCGTATATCGGCACGGCACGTCTCGTGAAGGCAGCGGGGCCGGGTTCGGACGTCCACACCTTCGTCGTCACCCGTTCCGTGAAGGAAATGGGCGTCGGCGACCGCCTGCTGCCGATGCCGCCCACGCCGCTGCGCAACTACGTCCCGCACGCGCCCGCGCGGCCGGTGACGGCGCGCGTGATGGCGCTGCCCTCGGAATCGAACTATGCGTCGCAGAACCAGGTCGTGACTGTCAACCGGGGCACGCTTGACGGACTCGATGTCGGCGCCGTGCTGCAGCTTTATCATCTGGGGCAGACCGTGACGGACCCGGAAAGCAAAGGTTTCCTCGGGTTCGGCAAGGCCAAACTGAGGCTCCCGGACGAGCAATACGGCGAACTGTTCATCTTCCGGGTTTTCGGCCACGTCGCGTACGGCCTGGTCATGCACGTGACGGCGCCGGTGCAGATCGGCGACGTCGCAAAATCACCGGAGTAGATCCACCGTGCAGGACACGGACCCCATCCCAGCGCCTGCACCTCCCTCCCTCGCCCCGGCGCGGCTGGCTGCGTGGCTGCGCCTGGAGCGCAGCGCCGGCATCGGCCCGCGCACGGCGGCCACCTTGCTGGACGCCTTCGGCAGCCTTGATGCCGTGTTCGCCGCCGACTTTCCCGCATTGGCCGCCCACGTGAGCCCGGCGCAGGCGCACGCCCTGCTGCAGCCGCCGTCCGAGGCCACGCTGCGCCTGCTGGACGCCACGCTGGCCTGGCTCGACGCGCCCGGCCGCCACGTCCTCGCGCTGGGCGAACCCGGTTATCCCGACCTGCTGTCCCGCATCCCCGACCCGCCGTTGCTCCTCTATATTAGAGGGCAGGCCCGGTTGCTGGACGGCCCGGCGCTCGCCATCGTCGGCAGCCGCAATGCCAGCGCGCAGGGCAGGGCGAACGCGGAGGCGTTCGCGGAGGCGTTGTCGGGTGCCGGCCTGTGCATCGTGTCCGGCCTGGCGCTGGGCATCGACGCCGCCGCGCACGAGGGTGCGCTGCGCCGCTGCGGCGGAACCGTCGCCGTCGTCGGCACGGGCCCCGACCAGGCTTACCCGCCCCGCAACCGCGCCCTGTGCGAGCGCATCGCGGCGGACGGCTGCATCGTCAGCGAATACCCCGTCGGCACGCCCCCGCTGCCGGGCAATTTCCCCAAACGAAACCGGATCATCAGCGGCCTCGCGGCCGGCGTGCTCGTCGTCGAGGCGGCGGCGCAGTCCGGCTCGCTGATCACGGCACGGCAGGCGGCCGAGCAGGGGCGCGACGTGTTCGCGATTCCGGGCTCGATCCACGCGACCCTGGCCAAGGGCTGCCACGCGCTGATCCGCGAGGGCGCCAAGCTCGTCGACACGGCCCAGCACGTGCTGGAAGCCCTCGCCCAGTCGCCGTTGCTGGCGCTGCAGGCGGCCCGCTTACCCGCCCCAGATATTTCGTTAACGGATATCAAGATCGATAACGGCCCCGGCAGCGATGCCGACGCCGCGTTGCTGGACGGCCTCGGCCACGACCCCGTCGAGCCGGACGTATTGCTGGCCCGGCTCGGCTGGAGCCCGGGAGAACTCAGCGCCCGTCTGCTCGTGCTGGAGCTGGCGGGGCGTGTCGAGCGGCTGCCCGGCGGCCTCGTGCAGCGCATAGTTATGCGATAATGAGCGGAAATAAAGTTGGCGAACCCGATAAGGCCGATAAACAACGATGATGTTTCCGGGCGGTAGTGGAGCACGTGACGCACTTGTGCCGCGAGGCGCTTCGCTGCTACAGTAGCGTCACCATGTTCGACATCCTAGTCTATCTCTACGAGACGTATTACCGTCCCGATGCCTGCCCCGAGCCGGCCGCCCTGGCACGCAAGCTGTCCGCCGTCGGTTTCGACGATGTCGAAATTTCCGAAGCGCTGGACTGGCTGAACGGCCTGACGGAAATGGCCGGGACCACCAACCCCGCCCTCGAATCGAGCGGCACGCGCTTCTACATCGCCCAGGAAGTCGATACGCTCGGCACCGCCGCCGTCGGCTTCATCCAGTTCCTCGAACTGGCCGGCCTGTTGACCGCGTCGCAGCGCGAGATCGTCATCGAACGCGCGCTGGCGCTGGACGAGTCGCCCGTCACCCTGGGCAAGCTCAAGATCATCGTCCTGATGCTGCTGTGGAGCCAGGGCAAGGAACCGGACGCGCTGATGTTCGACGATCTGTTCGGGGCGGACGAGGAAGATGCCGCGCCGCGCCTGCTGCATTGAGTACAATGCCGTCATGAAGATGAAAACGGGGCCGCGGCCCCGTTTTTTCTTGCGGTAGAGCAAGATCAAGCGTATTTTTCGTAGCACGATGGCCGGGTTGGCGCAAAGCGCACGCAGGCACAGGCTACTTGCGGATTGCGCGGCAACCCGCTTATCATTGGCCGCTATCTGCCAATTGTTACCAATAAGCTAAGAACAAGACAATAAGCGTCCGGCTTATCGAGCCGTCCGCGTCTAGGAACCATATGACCAAAGCCCTCATCATCGCCGAAAAGCCCTCCGTGGCGAACGACATCGCCAAGGCGCTCGGCGGCTTTACCAAGCACGATGAGTATTTCGAATCCGACGACTACGTCCTGTCGTCCGCCGTCGGCCACCTGCTCGAGATCGCGGTGCCCGAGGAATACGACGTCAAGCGCGGCAAATGGAGTTTTACGCACCTGCCGATGATTCCGCCTTACTTCGCGCTGAATCCGATCGCGAAGACCGAGTCGCGCCTCAAAGTGCTGAACAAGCTGATCAAGCGCAAGGATGTCGACACCCTGATCAACGCATGCGACGCGGGCCGCGAAGGTGAACTGATCTTCCGCCTGATCGCCCAGAACGCCAAGGCCAAGCAGACCGTCAAGCGCCTGTGGCTGCAATCGATGACGCCGAACGCCATCCGCGACGGCTTCGCCCACCTGCGCACCGACCAGGAGATGCTGCCGCTGGCCGACGCCGCGCGCTGCCGTTCCGAAGCGGACTGGCTGATCGGCATCAACGGCACCCGCGCGATGACCGCCTTCAACTCGAAGGAAGGCGGCTTCTACCTGACGACCGTCGGCCGCGTGCAGACGCCGACCCTGTCGATCGTCGTCGAGCGCGAAGAGAAGATCAAGAAATTCGTGCCGCGCGATTACTGGGAAGTGCGCGCGGAATTCCGCTGCGCCGCCGGCGTGTACGAAGGCCGCTGGCTCGACACGGGTTTCAAGAAGGACGAGAACGACCCCGAGAAGCGCGCCGAGCGCCTGTGGGCCAAGGCGGCCGCCGACGCCATCGTCGCCGCTTGCGCGGGTAAGCTGGGCAAGGTCACCGAGGAATCGAAACCGACGACGTCGATGGCGCCCGCGCTGTTCGACCTCACGTCGCTGCAGCGCGAGGCCAATGGCCGCTTCGGCTTCTCGGCCAAGAATACGCTGGGCCTGGCCCAGGCGTTGTACGAAAAACACAAGGTGCTGACCTATCCCCGTACGGATTCGCGCGCGCTGCCGGAAGACTACCTGAGCACGGTCAAGTCCACGCTGGAAGTGTTGAAGGGCAATTCGAACTATCTGCCGTTCGCCAAGCAGATCCTGGACAAGGGCTGGGTCAAGCCGAACAAGCGCATCTTCGACAACAGCAAGATCTCGGACCACTTCGCCATCATCCCGACCGGCGTCGTGCCGAAGAACCTGTCCGAGCCGGAACAGAAGCTGTACGACCTCGTCACGCGCCGCTTCATGGCCGTGTTCTTCCCGGCCGCGGAATTCCTCGTGACGACGCGCTTCACGGAAGTGGAAGGCCACCAGTTCAAGACCGAGGGCAAGGTGATGACCAACCCCGGCTGGCTGGCCGTGTACGGCAAGGACACGACGGGCGACGACAAGGACGGCGCCAGCCTCGTGCCGGTGGCGAAGGGCGAGCAGGTGCACACGGACAAGGTCACGGCCAACGGCCTCGTCACCAAGCCGCCCGCGCGCTACAACGAAGCGACCCTGCTGTCGGCGATGGAAGGCGCCGGCAAGCTGGTCGATTCCGACGAGTTGCGCGACGCCATGGCCGGCAAGGGCCTCGGCACGCCGGCCACGCGCGCCGCCATCATCGAAGGCTTGCTGACGGAAAAATATCTGCTGCGCGAAGGGCGGGAGATGATCCCGACCGCCAAGGCGTTCCAGCTAATGACGCTGCTGCGCGGCCTGGGCGTCAACGAATTGACGGCGCCGGAACTGACGGGCGAATGGGAATACAAGCTGTCGCAGATGGAAAAGGGGCAGATGTCGCGTGAAGAGTTCATGCGCGAAATCGCCGAGATGACCCAGATCATCGTCAAGCGCGCCAAGGAATACAACAACGACACGATCCCGGGCGAGTACGCCACCTTGAAGACGCCATGCCCGAACTGCGGCGGCGTCGTCAAGGAAAACTACCGCCGCTTCGCCTGCACGAAGTGCGAATTCTCGATGAGCAAGGTGCCGGGCGGGCGCCAGTTCGAGATCGAGGAAGTCGAGGAGTTGCTGGAGAAACGCACGATCGGTCCGCTGCAGGGCTTCCGCTCGAAGATGGGCCGGCCGTTCGCCGCGATCCTGCGCATCGTGCGCGACGAGGACATCCACAACTACAAGCTGGAATTCGACTTCGGCCAGGACCAGGACGAGGGCGAGGATGGCGAGGGCGTCGACTTCACGGGCCAGACGCCGCTCGGCCCTTGCCCGAAATGCAACGGCAAGGTCTACGAGATGGGCCTGGCCTATGTCTGCGAACACACGGTGGCCAAGCCCAAGACCTGCGATTTCCGCAGCAGCCGCATCATCCTGCAGCAGGAGATCCTGCCCGAGCAGATGGCCAAGCTGCTGAACGAGGGCAAGACGGACCTGCTGCCGGGCTTTGTCTCGCAGCGCACCCGCCGCCCGTTCAAGGCCTTCCTCGTGCGCGGCAAGGACGGCAAGATCAGCTTCGAGTTCGAGGAGCGCAAGGCCAAGCCGGGCGCCAAGGCCAAGGAGCCGGCCGAGGAAGGGGACAGCGGCGCGGAAGCCGCCGCCGCCAAGCCGGCCGCGCGCAAGGCCGCGGCGAAACCTGCGGCCAAGGCAGCCGCCAAGACCGTCGCCGCCAAGAAGGCGCCGGCCAAGCGCGCCACGGCGAGCAAGAAGGCGATCGCCGGCGAATGAGCCGCATTGCGTCGTCCCCGCCGCCGCGGGGATGACGCGCCTCAAGCGCGTACCGTTATCGGAGCATAAAAAAAACCGCGACCCTTCCGGCATCGCGGTTTTTTTTACATTCACTGGCGAACTATTCGCGCCAGTCCTCCTGCAGTGCCCGGATGGCCGCTTCGCCATTGCGGATCGCCTTCACGCGGCGCACGATTTCGTTGCGCCAGGCCTCGTCGGCATCCTGGTCGCCGTCGTCGCTGTCCACCATCAGCAAACGCAACAGCTCATGCCTGTCATCGGGGGACAATTGCTGGATCTGGGCAGCCAATTCGGCGACCGTGGCGTTGGACATGTAGTCTCTCCTAGCAGAGTATTGTGACCAGATCATAACGTGAAGTTCAGTGCATGTCGACAGGCTGCATATTGTCTGTTGGCTTCTTGTCGATCAGCTTGTTGTCGGGGTCGATGCCGGCCCGCGCCGGACGGCCGTCGACCACCAGCACGACGCGCTGGTCGGCCTGGGTCACGAGCCGGCGTTCGCGTGCGAGCGGGTTGCCGTCCTGGTCATCCACGCCGAATTCGATGTAGTCGCGCAGGGGCACGGCCAGTTCCTCGCCGTGGTCGCCGGCGCGCACCTTGCCGGCCGTGGCGCGGATCTCGACCTCGTACTTGCCGTCCGGCCGGCGGTGCGCCGTCGCGCTGTCGGCGTGGTTTTCGTACAGGACGATGGACTCGAACAGGTCGTCGATCAGGTAGGCCTTGTCCGGCGGCGTGACGGCGCGCAGGCGCTCGACCAGGGTCGACACGGTCGGATACGGCGGCCCCTTGAACGCATATTCCAGCAGCAGGCCGTGCAGCACGCCGTCGACCGCGTCCTCGCCCACCAGGTCCTGCAGCAGGTACATCGCGAGGCTGCCCTTGTGGTAGTGGATGTAGCTCTGGTTTTCGTTCTGCGCGAGCGGCAGCTCCTTCTTGTTCTCGCGCGCGCGGCCCATCAGGTATTCCTCGAGGTCGTAGCGCAGGAAGCGCCGCATCTTGCCTGGCCCCAGCGTGGTCTTCATCGCCATCAGCGCCGTGTATTCCGCGAGGCTTTCCGACAGCACGGTCGCGCCGCGCATGTCGGCGCCGACGAGCTGGTGCGCCCACCACTGGTGGCCCACCTCGTGCGCGCTGACGTAGTACGGGTAATCGATGTCCTTGCGCGAGTCGGGATCGACCTTGGCGATGAAGCCGGCGCTTTCCGAGAACGGGATCGTGCCCGGCGCCGCCTGCGCGTACGCCGCGTAGCGGGGAAACTCCGCGATGCGCAGCTCGCGGTTCTGGTAGGGGCTGAAATGCTTCGAGCCGTATTTGAGCGCCGCCTTGGCGCCGCGGATCATGCGGTCGACGTTGAAGGCGTGACCGGGCTGGTAATAGACGTCGATCGTCACGTCCTGCCAGCGGTCGTGGCGCACTTCGTAGCGGGCCGACTGGAACGTGTAGAAATCCAGCATGGGTTTGTCGGCCTTGTAATGGAACCAGCGCCGGCCGCCGCTCATCCACTCCTGTTGCAGCGTGCCCGGCGCGACGACCGTCTGGTCCGGGCTCGTGCTGACGACGGCGTCGAAGCGGATCCAGTCGGCGTCGTTGGCGAGGTAGCTGTTGGCGCGCGCCTTCTCGTCGTCGCGCGCGGCCATGGGTTCGCGGGGCGCGAGGCCGTGGCGCTTGCGGTCGCGGTCGTCCTCCAGCTCGAACGTGCGCTGGTAGCCGACGTGCGGCAGCATCTCGTTGGTGAAGAAGGTGCCGTTGCCGACGACGGCCGTGTCGCGGCCCAGGCCCAGGACGCCGCCGGGGGCGTCCAGCAGGTCGAATTCCAGCGCCACGCGCGCACCCGGTTGCAGGGGCGACGCCAGCAGGTAGCGATAAAAGCCGTGCTGCGGATCGGCGCGCAGCAGCCGCGCCGGCTGGGAGAAGCGGGGACGGAGTTCCGGGCCGGGTTTCTGGAACAGGATGACGTCGCGGATCGGGGCGCCCGTGCGGTTTTCCAGCTGGTAGAAGCCGTGCACCTTCAGCGTGCGGGAGCCGGGGTAGATGTCCACCTGCAGGCCGACGTCCGCGATGCGCGGCTGCGGCAGTGGCGCGTAGCGCTTGTAGCGCAGCTCGTAGTCGGCGCGGACCTGCTCCTTGTGCCATGCGGTCTGGTAGGCGCCCAGGTGCACGAGGTTGTACCACAGCAGGGCGCCGCTGGCGGCGAAGATCAGGATGCCGGCCGCGAAACCGCCCAGCACTCCGGGCGTCAGGCGCCGGCGCGCCAGCTGCAGGCGTTCGGCGAAGGTATCGCTCACGCCGCGCGGCCACAGCACGAGCGCGGCGGTGAACAGGACGATGGCCGCGCCGCCCCAGTAGACTTGCAGCGCGCGCTGCAGCGGCAGGTAGTGGCCGAAGCCGTTCATGGCCGAATAGGTCACGTCCGGCAGCGCGCCGTACACGAGCATCGGGTGATCCAGGCCGAAGCCGCCGAGGAACAGCGTGGCCACGTAATAGACCACCAGCGCGAAATAGGCGAGGTATTTGTGGTTCAGGATGGCCTGGGCGGCGATCGCCAGCACGGCCAGCAGCACGTAGCGGGGCAGCAGGATGCCGAACAGCGTGAAGAGGTACAGGCCCGGCTCCAGCGTCACGTAGCCGTGCGCCAGCTGGATGCCCATGCCGCACACCATCGCGGCCACCAGCAGCAGGATCTGCAGGCCGACGAGGGCGATGGTCTTGGCCGCCAGCGGCAGCCAGCTGGGCACGGGCAGCGCGTCCAGCATCTGGGCCATGCGCGCCTCGCGCTCGCGCCACACCATCTCGCCCGCATAGAACGTCGTGACGACCAGCAGGAACAGCGCGAACACGTCGCGGATCAGCTCCAGCACCATGTACGTGACGGGGTAGGTTTTCGTGCCGTACATCGAGCCCATGTCGAGCGAGCTGACGATGAGGGTCAGCATGCCGGCCAGGACGATCACGGCGAAATAGACGTTCTTGACGGATTCCCGGAACGCGAGCCAGCTCGATTTCGCCAGCAGCACGGCGAGGCTGCGCGCGGCGAAGTCGGGCGTCTCGTGCAGGTCGGCGGCGGCCGGTGCCGCTTGCGGCGCGGCCTGGGCATCGGGCCGCGCCTGGCCGCGCCGGCTCGCGGGCGCGGACACGAAGCTGAAGCGCCAGTAGCCGAGCAGCAGGACGACGAGCGAGAACGCCGACCAGATCGCGCGGTTGACCAGGTAGACGCCGGCGAACGGGACCTGCAGCGTGTTGCGCTCCGTGAGGCTCCAGTATTCGGTGAGGCGGATCAGCGCCGTCGTGCCGAACGGGTCGATCAGCGCCGCCAGCGTCTTGTAGTCGAGGTCGCGCGCCAGCGACGGGGCGACGATGTAACCGATCAGCATGACGACGCTGGCCACGTACACGGGCAGCATGCGCCGGGTGAGCGCCGCGAGCACGAAGAAGATGGCGCCGAAGATGAACAGGTTCGGCAGCAGCGTGAGGAAGTAGGGGCGCAGGTAGCCCGTCACCGAATACGGGCCGAGGCGCCCCGCGTCGATGCCGGGCAGCGCGGCGCCCAGCAGGGTGCCGAACAGCAGCGACGAGAACACGACGGCCAGCGTGGCCAGCGCGCCGAGGAAGCGGCCGAACACGTAGGCGTATTTCGGGATCGGGGCGCTGAAGAAGAAGTGGTGCATCTCGTATTCGAAGTCCTGCTGCACCGAGCGTCCCGTCATCGCGGCGACGACGATCACGCCGAGGGAACCGAGGAAGGCCACGCTCAGCGCGATCTGGCGCGGCGCGTTGATCAGCACGCGGCCGCCGAACGACACGAAGGCTTCCTTGAACACGCCGCCCGCGGCCGCCATCCACAGCAGGGCCAGCGCGAAGAAGGCGAAGAAATACACCCACGTCGACAGCAGCTTGAGGCGCTGCCGGGCCTCGAAACCGGCGATGGCGAGGAGCGCGCCCATGAATCAGCAGTTCCCGGCCAGGTCGTTGTGGCGGCCGGCGATGGTGGCGAAGTAGACGTCTTCCAGGGTCGGATGGATCGGCTCGAAGTCGTCGCCGGGATAGCGGTCGGCGGCCACGTGGATCAGGGTGCGGCCGGACAGCAGGCGCGTGGAGATGACGGTGTGGCGCTTCTGGAAGGCGGGCAGGTCCGCCTTGTTCACGACGCGCGCCCAGATCTTGCCCTCGATGCCTTCGATGAGGCGGGCCGGCTCGCCGCACAGCAGCACGTGGCCCTTGTTGATGATCGCCATGTTGGCGCACAGGTCGGCCACGTCGGACACGATGTGCGTGGACAGGATCACGGTCTTGTCCTCGCCGATGTCGGACAGCAGGTTGTGGAAGCGCACGCGTTCCTGCGGGTCGAGGCCGGCCGTCGGTTCGTCGACGATGATCAGTTGCGGATCGCCGAGCAGCGCCTGGGCGATGCCGAAGCGCTGGCGCATGCCGCCGGAAAAGGTGCCCAGTTTCTCGTTGCGCACCTCGAACAGATTGGTCTGCTGCAGCAGGGCGTCGACGACTTCGCGCCGGCGGTGGCGCTGCGACAGGCCTTTCAATTGCGCGAAATGGTCGAGCAGTTCGTAGGCGGTCACTTTCGGGTAGACGCCGAAGTCCTGCGGCAGATAGCCCAGCAGGCGGCGCACTTCGTCCTGTTCGTCGAGCACGTCGATGTCGTCCAGGAAGACGGAACCGCTGTCGCACTCCTGCAAGGTGGCGAGGATCCGCATCAGGGTCGACTTGCCGGCGCCGTTCGGGCCCAGCAGGCCGAACATTCCCGGCGGGATGCTCAGCGTGACCCCGTCCAGCGCGACCACGCCATTGGCATAGGTCTTGGACAAGTTGCGGATCTGTAATTCCATGGGCACTCCCGTTGCGTGTGACAATGCACGTATTTCATGACTGTTGCATTGTATTAAAAACGAGACGAAGCGGCAGCAGCCGTGCGACACACCGCGTTTTCACAAGTCCAGAGTGCAGAAAAGCGGGAGCAGGATGCAGGCCAGCATACGGTACGGCATGCTTTCTGTCCAGTTTGGCAACATTGCCGATGCTGTCGAGACGGGCGCATAATGGCCGCATGGATACGCTCATCAAGGACAAGATCCTGGCCGTCACGCGCCAGGGCCGCACCCGGGCCGAATCGACGGACTGGTTCCGCGTCACCGTCGGCCTGGTCTACCTGGCCGGGTTGATGACGAAGGAAGCCATCGATTTCAAGACGGTGGACCGCGACTTCAACCGCTTCATCTACCACACGATCGGCGCCGGCCACACGATCACGAGCATCCTGCAATTCATGAGCGGCCGGCGGGTCCTGCCGGTGGTGCAGTCCGAGCGCTTCATCGCGGCTTTTACCGGCGCCTGCCCCGACGTGCCGGCCGATTCGATCCCGTTCCTGCTGGAGCTGAACCTGGGCGTCGCGAAGAACATCTCGAAGCTGGAAGTGGAGGGGCCGCTGCACGACTGGCTGGAGGCGCGCAAACGCGCCCAGAAAACGCGCGAGGAAGGGCCGGCGGACGAAGGCATATAATTCGGCTTATCGAACAACATGCTGAAAAGGCCTTTTTCATGAGTACCGCATCCCGCATCCTCCATCCCCTCGACCACTTCATCGTCGGCGTCGACAAGGCGTTGCGCGTCGTGGGGGGCGTGGCGAAGGCCGGGCGGCCGAATCCGGGCATCTCGGCCCCCGACTGCGAACTGAACGCCCAGGAACAGCGCCATAGCGCCGGCCTGATGCGCGTGAACCACGTGGGCGAAGTGTGCGCCCAGGCCCTGTACGATTCCCAGGGCCGGCGCGCGTCGACGCAAGCCATGCGCGCCCAGTTCGAACAATCCGGCCGCGAGGAAGAAGATCACCTGGCCTGGACGGCCGAGCGCCTGGCCGAGCTGGGCTCGCAGCCGAGCCTATTGAATCCGCTGTGGTATGTGGGCGCCTATGCGCTGGGGACGGTCGCGTCGCGCCTGGGCGACGCCGTCAGCCTCGGCTTCGTCGTGGAGACGGAGCGCCAAGTGGAAGCGCACCTGAACAGCCACCTCGACCGCTTGCCGCCGCAGGACGCGAAATCGCGCGCGATCGTCACCCGGATGCGCGACGACGAGATCGAACACGGCGCCAAGGCCGAGGCGATGGGCGCCGCCGAGATGCCGTTGCCCGTGAAGGCGGCGATGCGCGCCATGGCCAAGGTGATGACCACGGCGGCGTATTACATTTGATCGTAACGCCGCGGGCACGGCGGCGCGGCCGTAGGGTGGGCGGCCCTCCGCCCACCATGCGTCGCCACGAAAATCAGCCCTCGACGATCTCGAACGAATGCGTGATCTCGGCCGTCTTGGCCAGCATGATCGACGCCGAGCAGTACTTGTCGTGCGACAGGTTCACCGCGCGCTCGACGGTGGCCGGCTTGAGGTTGCGGCCCGTGACGGTGAAGTGGAAGTGGATCTTGGTGAACACCTTCGGATCCGTCTCGGCGCGCTCGGCCTTCAGCGTGACCTCGCAGCCGCGCACGTCCTCGCGGCTGCGCTTGAGGATCAGCACGATGTCGAACGCGGTGCAGCCGCCGGCACCCAGCAGCACCATTTCCATCGGGCGCGGCGCCAGGTTGTGGCCGCCGCCTTCGGGCGCGCCATCCATGTTGACCAGGTGGCCGGAGCCGGTCTCGGCCCGGAAACTCATCCCGGACGGTCCGTTCCAGCTGACTTTGACTTCCATCGATTTCTCCGCGTTGGTTGGTAGTGAAGACATCCATTCTAAGCCAGCGGGGCGCGCCGCGCTGACGCGGGTTCATTCCCCATTCAGACGGCCAGCACGTAGCGCTCGCTCTTCATGCGCCACGCGGCGAACGCGACGGCCGCCCAGGCTGCGGCGGCGGAGCACAGGAACGTCAGCACGAACGGCAGGAAGCCGATGTCGCCGCCCCTCGCAGTTTCGCGCAGCAGGGTCTGGTTCGACAGCATGGGCACGAGGTACATCCACGACGCCGTCTTCAGCTGCAGCATCGACACGGCGAGCCCCGGCAGCATCGGCACCAGCATCACGATCGACAGCACGCTCTGCGCTTCCTTGAACGAGCGCGCGTTCATCGCCACCGCGATCTGCATGCCGGCCGCGCACAGCGACAGCGGCACGGACGCCAGGCAGACGAGCAGCAGCCGGCCCCAGCCCACGCGCCACGTCATGCCGATTTCTTCCAGCGGCATCCACGACAGGATCGCGTGCGCCAGCATCAGCTCCAGCGTGATGCCGACGATGGCGAGCGCCGCCGCCGCGAGCCATTTGCCGGTGACGAGTTCCCACGTGCGTATGGGTTGCGCCATCAGCACTTCGAGCGAACGGCGTTCGCGCTCGCCCGCCGTCGAATCGACCGCCGCCGACAGGCCGCAGATGAACGCGGGGAAGAACAGGAAGCCGAGGATGCCGCCGATGATGCCGGCCGAGCGCGCGGCCGTCGTGCCCGTGTCGTAGCGCTGCACCTGCACGGGCGACAGCGTCGCCGGCGACACGCCGTGCGCCAGCAGGCGCGCGCTGGCGACGTTGGCGCCGTACGCGTTCAGCACGTCCTCGACGTCGCGCCGGCCGTCCTGCTCCGTCGACGAGTCGTACCACAGCTCGATGCGGGCCGGCCGCATCGCTTCGTAGTCGCGCGCGTACTTGGGGGGCAGGCGCAGCACGGCGGCGGCTTTCCTTGCGCGCAGCAGCTCGCCGATCGCGGCTTCGTCCAGCGGCGGCGTGGCGTGGATGGTGACGTTCTTCTGCTTCAGCTGGGCCATCAAGGTGGGCGCCTGCGCGCCGCCGATCACGGCCAGCACGATGCCTTCGCGCTCGGGCTTCGTCGCGCGGTCGATCCACTGGTGCAGCAGCACGCCCAGCAGCACCGGGTACATCAGGGTGAACAGGGCCAGCAGGCCGAGCGAGCGCTTGTCGCGCAGCGATTCGCGCAACTCTTTCTTGAACACGACGAGGAACTTGGCGCTCATGCGACGATCCCTTCGTCCGTGCCGACGAGGCGCACGAAGGCGTCCTCCAGGTTGGCGATGCCCGTGCGCCGGCACAGGTCGGCCGGCGTGCCCTGCGCCACCGTGTGGCCCTGGGCGATGACGATGACGTCGTCGCACAAGTGGCTCACCTCCTGCATCACGTGGGTGGCCATCACGACGCAGCAGCCTTGCTCCCGCAGCGCGGACAGCGCGTGGCGCACGGCGCGGGTGCTCATCACGTCCAGACCGCGCGTGGGTTCGTCCAGTAACAGGTGGCGCGGACGGTGCAGCAGCGCGCGCGCGAGCGCCACCTTGATGCGCTGGCCCTGCGAAAAGCCCTTGCTGCGGCGTTCCAGGATGTCGTCCATCGCGAGCATCTCCGACACCTCGTCGATGCGCGCGCGCAGCAGCCGTTTCTCCATGCCGTTCAGCTCCCCGAAATACGTGAGATATTCGCGCGTCGACAGGCGCTCGTACAGCCCGAACTGATCGGTCAGGAAGCCGATGTTGGCGCGCACGGCGAGCGGATCGCGTTCCGGGTCGACGCCGTCCACCAGGATGGTGCCGTGGTCGCGTTTCAGCATGGCGACGAGGGTGCGCAGCAGCGTGGTCTTGCCGGCGCCGTTGGGTCCCAGCAGCGCGGTGATCTGGCCGTCGCGCGCCGTGAAGCTGACGCCTCCCAGCGCCTTGACGGTGCCGAACTGTTTGCGGACTTCGTGTGCTTCGATCATATGCGGACCTGGGTTCAGGGTTGCGGCCCGGCGGCGCCGAGCTGGAAGGTCGGGGCCGGGATCTCGTTCAGGCAGGCGCCGTCGATTTTTGTTTCCGGCCGGTCGAGGAAGGCGCGCAGCAGGCGCGGCGCGCAGCCCAGTTGCGAGACGCCGTGGCCGACGTTGGGGGCCGTCAGCAGCTGGACATGGTCCATGAAGCGGGCGGCGTCGCGGGCGCGGTGCGGCGGCGTGACGGGGTCGAGCGCGCCGGACAGCAGCAGCACGGGCGCGGCGATGCGCGTGGGCGCGGCGTACGGCACGGCCGGCACGTTCATCGTGCGGCACAGCCCGCGCAGGCGCTCGCCCAGGGTGCGCGTGAGCGGGCTGGCGTCGGCGGCCGCCAGCGCGGGCGTAAAACGCGGCATGTCCTCGGCGCAGACGACGGCCAGGTGCAGCAAGGTGGCGGGCGAACCCTCGGCGGCGAAGTCCGCGGCCAGGTTGCGGCGCGCGACGAACGGTTGCCAGTGGCCCGCGCTGGCGCTGTGCACGAGGAAGGGCAGGCGGCGTGCGTCGGCGGGCGAATACAGCATGTTGCGCACGGTGTCGAGCAGGCGCGCGCTCGTCATCGTGACGTCTTCCTCGCGCGCGGTGCGCGGATCCGCCAGGTGCAGCGTCAGCGGGCCGGCATCGAGTTTCGCGACGAGGGCGTCGAACTCCGCGCGCAGGTGCGGATAGGCGCGGGCGCAGGCGGCGTCCCTGGCGCATTGCGCGAACAATTGGTCGAGCGCGGCCTGGGCGTCGCGGCCGCCGGCCGGGATCACCTGGTCGGGCGCGGCCACGGCGTCGAGCGTCAGCGTGCGCACGCCGGCGGGGTACGCGCGCGCATAGGCCTGCGCGAGGCGGGTGCCGTACGATCCGCCCCACAGATTGATCTTCCCGTAGTCCAGCGCGCGGCGCACCGACTCGATGTCGCGCGCGGCGGCGGCCGTCGTGTAGGCGGCGAACGGTGCCTTGCTGGCCGCGATGCAGCGGCGCATGGCGGCGTCGACGTCCGCGTCGCTGAGCTGCGCATCCTCGTCGGCGTCGGACGGGCAGTCGAGCTTGCCGGACAACCCGGTGCCGCGCTGGTCGATGAACACGATGTCGCGCGTGGCGCGCACGCGCCGGAACGCGGTGGACAGCAGGGGCAGCACATCGCTGCCGGCCTCGCCGGGACCGCCGGCCAGCACGAACAGCGGATCCGGCCGCGCCCCCTGGCGCAGGGCGGGGGCGATCGTCACGTGCAGGTTGAGGGTGGCGGGCTTGCCGGGTTCGAGCGCGACGGGCAGGGTCAGGCAGCGCAGGGCTTCCTCGACGCCGGGCAGGTGGCAGCTGCGCGTGGCCGCCGGCGCCGCGGCGGCCGGCACGCCGGCCGCCAGCAGTGCGCCCAGGAGCAGGATGGATTTCAACGAGCGGTCTCCTCTTCGATGCGGATCATAGTAATTTGTCATCGATTCCACGGTCAATCAAAAGTTGCAGAATGGAACGACTCTGCGTGGGAGTCTAGGCCGGGTGATTCTCATGGGAATTGAGTTGCCTCCACCCCAGTGCGCTGGGGCAGGCGGCTTGACTGTCGGGTATGGAATCGGATATAGTCGTGGGCTTTCCATTTGCTCGGGAAAAGACAATAAGGCAGAGTCCGCGAAGTCGTACCGCCCGCGGAACCACCATTCGAGCATTAATTCCCTATACATAGGAAGTCAACATGAAAACTTTTTCCGCTAAGGGCCATGAAGTCCAGCGCGATTGGTACGTGATTGACGCGACGGACAAAGTCCTCGGACGTGTTGCCAGCGAAGTGGCACTCCGACTGCGCGGCAAACACAAGCCGGAATTCACTCCGCACGTCGATACCGGCGACTTCATCGTCGTCGTCAACGCAGGCAAGCTGCGCGTGACCGGCACGAAGGCCAACGACAAGAAGTACTACCGTCACTCGGGCTACCCGGGCGGTATCTACGAAACCAACTTCCTGAAAATGCAACAGCGTTTCCCGGGCCGCGCCCTGGAAAAAGCCGTCAAAGGCATGCTGCCGAAGGGCCCGCTGGGCTACGCAATGATCAAGAAGCTGAAAGTGTATGCGGAAGCCACGCACCCGCACGCTGCCCAGCAACCCAAAGCACTCGAAATCTAAGTAAGGAACTGACATGATCGGTAACTACAACTACGGCACCGGCCGTCGCAAGAGTGCAGTGGCCCGTGTGTTCATCAAGGCTGGCACCGGCCAGATCATCGTGAACGGCAAACCGGCCGCCGAATACTTCTCGCGCGAAACCGGCCTGATGGTCATCCGTCAACCGCTGGAACTGACCGGCAACGTCGAGCGTTTCGACATCAAGGTCAACGTGCATGGCGGCGGCGAGTCCGGCCAGGCAGGTGCAGTGCGTCACGGCATCACCCGCGCACTGATCGACTACGACGCAGGCCTGAAGGGCGACCTGGCACGTGCCGGTTTCGTCACCCGCGACGCCCGTGAAGTCGAGCGTAAGAAAGTTGGTCTGCGCAAAGCACGTCGCGCAAAGCAATTCTCGAAGCGTTAATTCATCGCTGCAGCGGCGCCATCCGGCGCTGCGCGCAAAAGACCGCCAGCCGCAAGGCCTGGCGGTTTTTTTTCGCCATGCGCATCGATCGATGCGTGATAAAAGGAGAGAATTGCGGTCGATCCGAATCTCGCTCTCCTTTTCATTTCAGTTGGCCGCGCAATGCGGCATCCCGGGCAGGCAGCGGCCGCCGCTCCCGAATAATCCCCCGTTTTTGCCAGTGCAGTATTTGAATCGATGCGGGCGGCATTTCGTATTCGGCCTGTATTTTCATTCGCAGCGCATTGAATGAATGTTCTCATTCAATATTTTCTGCAGGGTGCATATTCAACAGTGTTTTCGTCATGCAATATAAATATTTTACATTCGTTTCGGGTATTTTTTATACGACATGGATAAAAGTCTTCTTGTCTATATAAATAAACATCTTGAAAATCAATGACTTATTTAACTGTGACATGCACTGTTAAGCAAATTATTTGTTCTTAGTCAATAGCTTTATTACAAAATTTTACTGTTGACGTCATCTTGTCATCTGCATATTCTTTTTCGCAACAAAGCAGTTCATGCAGTTCCGGCTGAAAATCGTACCGAGCATCGCAAGGTGATTTTTCGATTGTGACCGAGTGAATGCGCGGGCCTAAGGTAAAGCAGTTCCACGTTCGTGACTGGTGAAGCTTATGGCCGTTGATAATAATTCCGAGAACAAGAACGGTATTGCCAGGATGCCTTCCGGCGTCCTGTGGCTACGAATCGGCGGACTGCTGGTATTGGTGATCGCCGCGGTTCTCGTCCTGATTTCCTTCCTCAATTATTCGAATTACCGGAAAACCTATATCGAGTCGAATCTAACTCGTTACCTGGTGCTGGCCAAGGACGTGCGCCAGGGGATCGTGTCCGATCTGAACATCGGTCTGCATCCGTCCGAAGACCTATACCTGATGCCGGCGCTGACCGAAATGGCGCGCCGTTACGACGGCATCCGCTACATCGGGGTCGTCGACGAGAGCGGCCGGCCGATCAGTCAGGGCGATTTCCCGGCCCTGCCGGCGCAAGCGTGGAAAGACAAGATCGCGGCCACGGCGACCGACACCTACTGGCGGTCGAGCGACGCCCAGGCATACCAGATCGGGCTGACGTTCACGAACAATTTCGATCTCAAGGCGGGCGCCGTCGTGATCGGCTACGACCGCCAGCGCATCGAGCGCGCCGTCGACGACATGATGCGCAAAATGTGCGTGGATGCCGTCAAGGTCCTGATCCTGTTGACGGCGCTGGCGCTGGCGGGCGTGTACTTCCTGACCCGCAGGTTTTCGGCCGAGCTGGTCCAGGTCGGCGCGACGCTCGACGCCATGTTCGACGCCGCCGAACCGCCGTTCGTCGCCGACCACATGCTCGGCGAGGACGTGGCCGGGAACATCAACGAATTCTCCGCGATGACCCACCGGGTCGTGCGCGAGATCGCGCGGTTGGAGCAGGAATTGCTGCCGCCGGGCGGTCCGGGCGCCGCTGCGGCGGAGGGCCGCGCATGAAGAAGCTGCAATTGCGCCTGGTGGTCCTGGTCACCACGATGCTCGCGCTGTCGGCGCTGCTGCTGTCTTGGTTCGCGCTGCGCCATTTCCGGGAAGAGTTGCCACCGCAGATGGCACTCACGGTGACCGCCGTCAGCCACTCGGCCGCCGGCGTTCTGGAAAAAGCCTACGAGTACGGCGTGCCGCTCGACAAGATGGTCGGCACTGTGGAATTCCTGGATGCGGTCCGCAAGGACAATCCCGACATCGCCTACATCCTCGTCAGCGACGCGCGCGACCGCATCCTGTTCCAGAGCGGTTACGCCGACCTGGCCGACCGTCCCGACCTCGAACTCGACCGCCGCACCAGCAGCGACGTCACGACCGCGGCCTTCGGCAATTATTACGACACGAGCGTGCCGCTGGTCTTCAAGCACCAGTGGGTCGGCACGCTGCATCTGGGCCAGGCGTCGGCGCTGGCCCGTCACAAGATGCAGGACGTGGCGTGGGACGTCGTCACGGTCCTCGTCGTGGCCAGCCTGATCGCGATCGAATTGCTGCGCTTCGTGCTGACCTTCGTCATCGCGACCCCGGCCGCCGTCACCCGCGATTTCCTGGCCCGCGTGCGGCAGGGCGATTTCAGCGCCTACCTGCCGGACGACCGCCTGGGCGGCATCGGCCAACTGAGCGCGCGCCTGAACGCCATCGTGGCCCGCATCAACGAACGCTATCGCGCGCTGCAGGCCCATGCCATCGATGCGGCCAGCGGCCCGGGCGAGCGGATCGCCACGCGCCTGGCGGGCTACCGCTTCCATGCGGCGGGCGAGCGCACCACGTTGTACGCGGCCGCGGTCGACCATATCCGCTGGCCGTTCTTCCTGCTGATCTTTGCCGATTCGTTGTCGCTGTCCTTCTTTCCGGTCTTCGTCGGCCATTTCTACTCGCCCAGTTTCGGCATGGCGAAGAGCGTCGTCGTGGGCTTGCCGATTTCGATCTTCATGTTCACGTGGGCGTTGTCGATGCCCTGGGCCGGCAGCCTGAGCGACCGTGTCGGCCACCGCAAGGCGTTCATCGTCGGCGCGGCGATCACCACGGCCGGCCTGGTGCTGACCGCCAATGCCCATTCGCTCTGGGACCTGCTGGCCTGGCGCTCGGTGACGGCGCTCGGCTACGGCCTCGTGTTCATCACCTCGCAGAGCTACGTCACCAACAACACGCCGGCGCACCAGCGCACCCGCGGCATGGCCGTGTTCCTGTCGAGCTTCTTTGCCGGTTCGCTGGCCGGCTCGGCCATCGGCGGCATTCTTGCCGACCGGCTGGGCCACCAGGCGACGATCCTGTTCTCCGGTGCCCTCAGCGCCGCGGCCGCGCTGTTCGTGCTGCGCTTCCTGCGCGCGAATCCGCACCAGGGCCCCGTCAAGAAAAAGCTGACGCTCCGCGATTTCAAGCTGCTGTTGCAGAACAAGAAGTTCGTCGCGATCACCTTCCTGGCCGCGATACCCGCCAAGATCGCGCTGACCGGCTTCCTGTACTACTCGGTGCCGCTGTACCTGAAACTGCTCGGCAATAACCAGTCGACCACCGGACGCATCATGATGGCGTATGGACTCGCGATCATCGCCCTGTCGCCGTTCGTGGCGAAGCTGGCCGACCGGGTCGGCAAGCTCGGCTGGTTCATCAGCGTGGGCGGCTATTCGTCGGCGCTCGCCATGTTCATCGTCTATTACTTCGAGTCGACCGCGGGACTGCTGGTCAGCGTCACCCTGCTCGGCGTCGCCCATGCGATCGGCGTGTCGCCCCAGATGCCGCTGATCAGCGACCTGTGCAAGGACGTGGTGCGGGAAGTGGGCGCGGGCACCGTCACCGGCATCTTCCGGCTCATCGAACGGCTCGGCAACGTGCTGGGACCGCTCATCTCCGGCCTCCTGATTTCGCAGTTCGGCTTCAACGGCGCCTTCCTGGGGATCGGGCTGCTCTGCCTGACCTGCGTCACGTGCTTCAGCGCGATGTTTTATTGGTTCGGCCGCAGCGGCGCACGGTCCGCTTCCACCGGTCGGTAACGCAAGAAAGGAAATGATGATGCTGCTTCGTAGCTTTCTCCTGGCGATGTGCTTCCTGTCCGCCGTGCTTCCGACCGCGCAGGCCGCGCAGTCGACGGCCAGGCACGCCAAACCGTTCAAGGTCATGATGATCCTGTATCGCGGCGCGACCGATGCCGAGAAGGGCTTCATGGATTACTTCAAGCGCCGCAACATCCCGGTCGACTACGTCATTCGCGATGCCCAGGCCGACGGCAGCAAGGTCGCCGATTTCGTGCGCGAGGCGCGCGAGCTCAAGCCCGATCTCATCTACACCTTCGGCACCACGGTCACCGCCGAAGTCGTCGGGCTGGAAGGGCATGTCGACCCGGCGCGCAACATCACCGACATCCCGGTCGTATTCGATATCGTCGCCGATCCGGTGGGCGCCGGCCTGGTCAGCAATCTGAAGTCGTCGGGCCGCAACCTGACGGGCGCCTCGCACCTGGTGCCGCTGCCGGCGCAGATGAATGCGCTCGAAAGCATGCGCAAGGTCCAGAGCCTGGGCGTGATCTACACGCAGGAAAAGCAGTCCACGCTGGCGGTCCAGGAATTGCAGGCGATGGCGCCCAAGTACGGCATGTCGATCAAGCTGTCGCCGGTCGTGCTGGATATCCGCAGCAAGCCGACGCCGGAAGGCATCGTCGCCGCCATGGATGCCCTGATCGCGAAGAAGCCGGAATTCATCTACATCCCGTCCGATTCGTTCCTGATCAAGAACGCCAACATCGTCGTGCGCGCCGCGCAGGCGGCCCGCATCCCCGTGTTCGCCGCGACGGAAGCGCCGATCCGCAACGACGGCGCGCTGCTGGGCGTCGTCAGCACCTATTTCAATGTCGGCGAACTGGCCGCCTACAAGGCCGAGCAGATCCTCGTCAAGAAGACGCCGCCTTCGCAATTGCCGGTCGAATCGCTGAACCGCTTCACCTACCTGGTGAACATGGGGTCGGCCAAGAAGCTGGGGGTGTATCCGCCGCTGTCGGTGGTCAAGCTGGCGGAATTGATTGCGCCGCTCGATACGACGGATGCGCGCGAATAAGCGGTAGTTTCATTAAAAAGACGAGAGGACGACATGGCAAATCCGAAGACGTTCGACTTGATCGCCGAGCAGTTGCAAGGCGTACGACAGGCGCCCGATCCGTTCCAGCGACAGCATATATTCCATTCGATCCTGGCGTATTGCGGCCAGCAGGAGAACGCGGCGGGACGGATGGACATGATGTACCGGTTCAGCGAATGCCAACGGGCGCTGGGCAATATGCTGCGCGGGAACCTGATGCTTGCCAACGACTTGATCGGTGCGATCGACAGGACGCCGCTGGCGTTGTCGTCGACGGCGGCGCGGTCGGCCATGGACGCCATCCATGCCGCGATGGTCGCGTACAAGCATTACGCCTTGCGCGATTACGCCGCGGCGCACGCCTTGCTCGACCGTGGCCGGGCGGCGTTCGGCGCATTGTTCGAGGACGGGTTCCCGCGCGCGGCACTGGCGCTGATCGACCTGGAGCTGAACGCCATCCGCGTCGATGTCGCCGCCGGGCAGACGGCGCGCGCCGTGGCGCGGGCCGTCGAGACCCTGCAACTGCTGTACCGCGGGCATGGGCGTCTCGCGCGCTTCGACATCGATTGGTCGGCCACGCTGTCGCAAGCGGAATCCGCGTCCATCAGTCATTTCTTTACCGATGCGCTGTTGTCCAAGTTGATCGGCACCGACGAGCGCGAGCACATTCAGGCGTTGTTCGCCGGCCTGTGCGCCGACACTGCGGACTGGGAGCGGAGCGACCTGCGCGCGGCCTTCGGCCATTACGAACGACTGTTGAATGGGCGTTCGTCCGATGCGCTGGACCGTGAATTCGTCGTAGGCGGCGCGCTGGCCGGATTGCCGTCGTCGCTCCAGTACCTGATCGTCTTCGCGATGCTGGCCGGCGCCCCGCATGCGGCCAGTCCGGCGGCCATGGCGGACATCCGGCGGTATTTCGACGACCGCCCGGAAATCGGCAAGTTGCGCCTGTGCGCATGGTACGACGAACGCACGCTCTCCGCTGGACAGGGCGGGACGGACCACGCGGCGCCGGGCATCCCCGCACTGGCGTGAGCGCGGCGCAAAAAAATATCCGGGCCGGCAGGCAAGCGGTCATTTTCCGAGAAAGAGCCATGAATAATAGATACAAGCTGTCTTCGTACGTGGTGGTGACGGACCTGATCGACGCGAATACGTCGTCCGACCCGTGGCGCATCGTCTACGCGACCCGGACCGGCAGGACGATGAAGCTGAAGGACCGGATTTATCGCCATCTCGTCGCCGGCGACTTCGCCCGGATCAGCGAATCGACGCTGATCGAATTGATGAGCCTCGAAGTGATCGTCCGCGCGGACGAGGACGAGTTCGAGGAAGTCCTGCGCCAGAACATCGCCGCGCTCGAGAATTCGAAGACGCTCGACGTGACGATCCAGCCGACCGCCAATTGCCAGCTCGGGTGCACGTATTGCGGCCAGGTGCACCAGAAGAAGAACGTCGATACCGAGACGAGCGTGAAGATCACCGATCGCATCTGCGGCAATCTGGTGCGCGGACAGTACGAGGCATTGTCCGTCGAGTGGTTCGGCGGCGAACCCCTGATGGCCTTCAGCGAGATCCTCAGGATGAGCGATCGCCTGATCGGCTTCTGCGCCGACAAAGGCATCCGCTACGACGCCCGGATGATCACCAATGGCCTGAGTTTCAAGCCGGCCGTGTTCCAGCAGCTGCTGGAAAAACAGGTCACGCATTTCCAGATCACGCTGGACGGGCTGGGGAAAACCCATGACCTCATGCGCATCACGAAAGAGGGCGCCAAGACGTTCGACATCATCCTCAAGAACATCGTCGACGTCACCAGCCTGCCCGAATACATGGAGCGGCGCTGCAGCATCCTCGTCCGGATCAACGTCAACGAGCGCAGCGTCAAGACGCTGTTCAAGCTGATCGACCTGCTGGCCTCGCACGGCCTGCAGCACAAGCGCGTGCGGATCGACTTCGCGCCCATCGTCGACTGGGGTGGCAATAACGCGCAGAAGGACAGCCTGACGGCGGACGGCTTCGGCGTGGCCGAGATCGACTGGATGATGTACGCGATCAAGAAGGGCTTCACGTTCGGCCGCGTCGTCCCGAACAAGAAGATCGGGCCGTGCATGGTCGTCAAGCCGGATTCCGAAGTCTACGACGCGGGCGGGAACATCTATCCCTGCTACGAATATCCGTACACGCCGAAGTACGAAACGCCGGAATACCGGATCGGGCACGTGGACAGCATCGATACCGTGCGCAACGCGGATGCCGTCACGAAGAACTGGTTCACCGATATCAAGGGCGACATCTCGCCGTGCAAGCGCTGCAACCTGTTCCCGGTCTGCGGCGGCGGCTGTCCGAAGCAGTGGTACAACGGCGACGTCGCCTGCCCTTCGTACAAGTACAACATCGAGGACAAGCTGGTGCTCGATTACCTGATCAACAAAAAGGGATTCGTCGAGCGCTACCGGGACAATCCGGCCCAGGATCCGGCCCAGGATCCGGCGCGCACCGCGGCGTAGTCCGACATCGTTTTGCAGGAGACCGGGCACGCCCGACGTCATAAAACTATGGGCGTTTATCCATATTAATCGGAGCAATCATGACCAATCCCAATCTGAGCGATGTCCTGAGCAATACCGAGCAACAGGATCAGGCCAACGAAGTGTCGAAAGACGATGAAATCAGCACCGACGAGCTGGACGACCTGGCCGGCGGCGTGATGGCCGACTGCAAGGCGATGGCCTGCGGCGTCTTCTGACGACGTCCCGCGCCGCCGATTGGCACGCAACTTTTAGCAAGGGAAAGCACATATGAGCAATAGCAATTTGACCGACGAACTGGCCAAGGTCCAGCAGGACCAGGCCACCGAAGCGACCCAGGACGAGGAAATCGATACGGAGGCCCTGGACGACGTGGCCGGCGGCCTGATGGACAAGTGCAGTGCGATGGCCTGCGGCGTGTTCTGACGGCGAGCCTTGCGACGACTGCGTGGGCGGAAACGGCCACGCAGTCCGGCCGGCAGGCATGCCGGCCATCGCCCGGCTTAGGCGGCCGGTCGCGATACCGGGACCACCACGATGACAGGCAGGAAGCATGGGAATTCGCAGCATTGCACGGGCACTGGGTGTGGTCGGCGCGGGGCTGGTCATGTGCCTGCAGGCGCAGGCGCAGACGGCCGGTGCGGCGCGCCTGTCGCTGGCGGAGGCGTTGCGCCTGGCGCTCAACCGTAATCCGGACATCCGCGCCAGCGCCGAACAGATCGGCGTCGCACGGGGACAATACCTGCAGCAGCGCGGCCAGTTCGACACCCTGCTTGCCTCCGGCGTCAACTATGACCGCTCGATCACGCCGTATGTCGACACCAGCCTGCCAGTGAGCGCGTTCGGACAAACCCATCTGACATCCACCGGATACCGGGCCGGCGTCAGCCAGCTGCTGCGCAACGGCATGAGCGTGTCCGGCGCCCTGGATGCGGCATCGGTCGACGGCACCGCTGCCGGCGCGGCGCCGGGACCGCGCCAGAACGCGGTCAAGCTCGATCTGACCTTGACGGTGCCGCTGCTGAACGGACGGGGCAGCGAAGTGACCACGGCGGCGGAAGAGGCCGCACGGCTGACGGTCCTCGCCACCGGATACGCCCTGCGCGACCGCGCCGCGCTGACCCTGTACGACACGATGCTCGCCTACTGGGATTACCTGGAAAAGGTGGAGCTCGAACGGGTCGCGCTCAGTACCGCCGAGCGCAGCGCGGCACTGCGCGAATCGACCCGGCGCCTGGTCGAGGCATCGGAAAAGCCGCGGGCCGACCTCGTGCTGCTGGACGCGGACTATGCCGACAAGCAGGCGTCGCTCGAGGCGGCGCGACTGGCGCGCGCCGACGCGAAGACCGACCTCGGGCGCCTGCTGGGACTGGACGTGCGGGCGATCGACGCGCTCGGGGAGCCGGCCGACGTCTTTCCCAAGCCGCTCGACGCGCCGCTGGCCGACGTGGCGACGTTGTCCGCCCAGGCCATCGAGCGGCGTCCCGACATGCGCGCGCTCGCGCTGCAGCTGGATGCCGAGCAGCGCCAGGTGCGCGCGGCCGGCAATGCGCGCCTGCCCGTGCTGAACCTCGACATGGGGGTGCAGTACCTGAAAGTGTCCCAGGGCGGCACGCGCTACGGCTTCATCGACGCGCCCGGCCGCATCCAGTCCGCGCCGACCGTGTACGCGCGGCTGAATTTCCAGTTCCCGGTCCAGAACCATGCCGCCGACGGCCTCCTGCTCGAGCGTTCCTCGCTCCTGACGCAACTGGAGATCCGGCGGCGCGACCAGGCGATCGGCGTCGCGAGCGGGGTCGGGCGCGCGCTGCGCGCGCTGGCGTCCAACGCGCAGCAGCTGCGCAGCGCGCGCGACAGCCTGGTGTTGTACGAGACCGCCGTCAAGCAGGAGATCGTCAAGCAGCGCAACGGCATCTCGACCCTGATCGACGTGATCAATACCGAGGCCAGGTTCGTCAGCGCCCGGATCAACCTGTTGCAGGTGCAGCTGGCGTATGCGAAGGCGCTGGCGCGGCTGCGTTACGAAACCGGCACCCTGGTGCCGGCGCCGGCCGGCGACGACAGCCTGGGCAACCTGACGCTCGACGTCGCCGCGCTGACCGGTCCGGGCCCGTTGCTCGCGCATTAACCATCGACCCATCATGGAAAAACAAGGATTGTTCAGGCAGGTCGCGGTCAACCGGCTGTCCTCGCCCGAGGAGCTCGACAACCTGCTGCAGGTGACGTCGCCGCGCGGCTGGATCGCCCTGGCCGGCATCGGCCTGCTGGTCGTCACCGCCGTCGTGTGGTCGATCGGCGGGCGCATTCCGACCAAGCTGGTGGCCCAGCAGTGCATCCTGGTCAAGAACGGCGGCGTCAAGCTGTTGACGAGTGCCGCCAGCGGCAGGCTGTCCGACCTGGCCGTGGAGGCCGGCGACCGCGTCACGCGCGGACAGATCATCGGCCGGCTCGAGCAGTACGACCAGCTGGAGAAGGTCAGCGCCGCCGAGGCGCGCATGGAAGAAGCGCGGCACCGCTACGACCAGGCCGTCGCCCTCGCGACCCAGGCCGAGGCGCTGCGCGCGGCCACCATGACCCAGCAGGCGCAGAACCTGGTCCACCAGATCGCGGCGGCGCGGGAGCGCAGCCGGCTGCTCAAGGAACGCATCGAGACCCAGTCCTCGCTGTACGACCAGGGCCTGATCACCAAGCAGACCCTGATCTCGTCGCAGCTCGAGCTGGCCGCGGTCCGGCTCGAGATCGAAACGACGCAGGGCCAGGCCAAGCAGCTCGACGTCACGCGCCTCGAAGCGAAGAAGCAGAGCGAAACCGAGTTGACCCAGTTGAAGAACCAGCTCGACGAGGCGGGACGCAACGTCGCCGAGCTGCTGCGCGACACCAAGAGCTTCGCCGCCATCGTCAGCCCCTACACCGGCAAGGTGGTGGAGGTGAAGGCGGCGGAGGGCCAGCTGGTCGACCGCGGCACGCACTTGATCAGCGTCGAGCCGACCGGCGTCGACGTCAACGAACTCGAAGCCTACGTCTACCTGCCCGCGTCCGAAGGCAAGAAGGTGGCGGGCGGCATGCGCGTGGAAGTCAGCCCGAGCACGGCCAAGCGCGAGGAATTCGGCTTCATGCCGGCCTTCGTCGCGTCGGTGGCCGACTATCCGTCCACCGACCAGGGCTTGATGCGGGTGTTCGGCAACGACAAGCTCGTACAGCAGCTGTCCGGCACCCTGGCGCCGATCCAGATCGTGGCCGCGCTCAAGTCCTCGGCCACCAATCCGAGCCGCTACGAGTGGTCGACGCGCGACGGCCCGCCGTTCACGCTGCAAAGCGGCACGTCGTGCTCGGCCAGCATCACCTTGTCGGAGCAGCGGCCGATCGAGCTGGTGATCCCGGTGCTGCGCAAATTCGTCGGCATGGATTGAGCATGGCGGCGTTCCGACCCATCGCTTCCGCCGCGGCCTGGCTGCGCAAGGCGCGCGGGGGCGCCGGCACGGTCCGGCGCGCCGGCTCCCCCGCGATCCTGCAGATGGAGGCCGTCGAATGCGGCGCGGCCTCGCTGGCGATGATCCTCGCGTACTACGGCAAGTTCCTGCCGCTCGAGCAGCTGCGCGTGGACTGCGGCGTGTCGCGCGACGGCAGCAAGGCCAGCAACATCGTCAAGGCCGCGCGCAAGCACGGCCTCGTCGCGCGCGGCCTGCGCAAGGAACCGGCCGACCTGCGCACGATGCGCCTGCCCATGATCGTCTTCTGGAACTTCAACCACTTCGTCGTCGTGGACGGCTTCGACGGCGACGTCGTGCTGCTGAACGACCCGGCGATGGGCCGGCGCCGCATCGACCCGGACGAATTCGATCAGTCGTTCACGGGGATCGTGCTGGCGTTCGAGCCGGGCCCCGATTTCGTCCCGTCCGGGCAGCCGCGCAGCCTGGCCGACGCGCTGCGCCGCCGGCTGGCGGGCAGCGGCACGGCGCTGCTGTTCCTCGTGCTGGCGGGGCTGGCCCTCGTGCTGCCGGGGATGGTGATCCCGGTGTTCACGTCGGTGTTCATCGACCGCGTGCTGGTCGGCGGGCTGACCGGCTGGGAAGGGCCGCTCGTGGGCGGCATGCTGGCCACCGCGCTGCTGGTCGCCGGTCTCACGTGGCTGCAGAAACACTACCTGCTCAAGCTCGAGACGCGGATCTCGCTGTCGACGTCGGCGCGCTTCTTCTGGCACGTGCTGCGCCTGCCGGTGGCGTTTTACCAGCAGCGCTCGGCGGGCGACATCGGCGCGCGCGTGGGCATCGCCGACCGGGTCGCGAACATCCTGTCGGAGGACGTGGTGGCCGGCGTCCTCGGGGTCGTCACGGCCGCGTTCTTCGCCGCGATCATGATGTTCTACGACGTCGCGATGAGCCTCCTGACGATAGGCATCGCCGGCATCAACGTGCTGGTGCTGCGCTGGGTGTCGGAGAAGCGCATCGAGTTGAACCAGAAAATGGCGATCGACCGCGGCAAGGTGATCGGCACGTCGATGAACGGCCTGATGCTGATCGAGACCCTGAAGGCGTCCGGCGCCGAGTCCGACTTCTTCAGCCGTTGGGCCGGCTACCAGGCGCGCCTGACCAATTCCACGCAGGAGGTGAGCCGCACCTCGATCGCGCTCGACCTGCTGCCCAAGTTCCTGACTGCGACCAACGCCGCGCTGGTGCTGGGCATCGGCGGCGCGCGCGTGATGGCGGGCGACATGACCATCGGCATACTGGTCGCGTTCCAGGCGCTCGTCGCCAGCTTCGTCACGCCGGTCAACGCCCTGGTCGCGCTGGGTGGCAAGATCCAGGGGTTCCAGGGCGACATGGACCGGCTCGACGACGTGATGAGCCAGCCGAGCGAGGACATCGCCAAGAGCGAACGCGCCGGCGAGACGCTGCAGGCGGCCAAGCTGGAAGGGCACCTGGAACTGCGCAACGTCACCTTCGGCTACAGCCGGCTCGAGGCGCCGCTGCTGGAAGACTTCAGCATGACGCTCAAGCCCGGCCAGCGCATCGCACTGGTCGGCGGGTCCGGGTGCGGCAAGTCGACCATCTCGAAGCTGGTGGTGGGCCTGTACGAGCCGTGGGAAGGCGACATCCTGTTCGACGGCAAGCCCCGCGACGCCTGGCCGCGGCGCCAGCTGCTCAATTCGATGGCGGCGGTCGACCAGGACATCGCGCTGTTCTCGGGCACGATCCGCGACAACCTCTCGATGTGGGACGACACGGTGTCCCAGACCGTGATGGTGAGCGCGGCCAAGGACGCCTGCGTGCACGACGTGATCTCGGCGCGGCCCGGCGGCTACGACAGCCCGGTCGCGGAAGGCGGCGCCAACTTCAGCGGCGGCCAGCGCCAGCGCCTGGAGATCGCGCGTGCGCTGACGTCCAATCCGCGCCTGCTGGTGCTCGACGAAGCCACCAGCGCGCTCGATCCGCTGACCGAGAAGACCGTCGACGCCAACCTGCGCCGGCGCGGCTGCAGCTGCCTGGTCGTGGCGCACCGCCTGAGCGCGGTGCGCGACTGCGACGAGATCATCGTGCTGGACAAGGGCAAGGTGGTCGAGCGCGGGACGCACCAGGACCTGCTCGAATTGAACGGCAAGTATGCGAGGTTGATTGCGAATGAGTGAGAGCGAAAGCGCCGCCCTGCACGAACGGTTGCCGCGGCTGGGCGCGCCCGGCGCGCGCGGCGCCGTCCACCTGGTGCGGTCGAACGAGGCCGCGTGGTTCGTCGAGCGCGGCGGCGTCGACGTGTTCCTCGTCGCGGCCGACGGCGCCGCGCCGGCCGGCGCGCGGCGCTACCTGTTCTCGGTGGCGGCGGGCCAGATCCTGGCCTTCCCGGCGATCGACGCCGCCGGTCCCGAAGTGCTGGCCGTCGTGCCGGCGCCGGACACGCACTACCACGTGATGCCGCGCGCGGCGCTGCTGGAGGCGCTCGCCGCCACGCCGTTCGGGGTGACCGTGACGGCCTTGCTCGACCAGCTGGTCGCCAATATCGGCGCCGGCCTGCAGCGGCGCGTGCCGCCGGACAGCCTGACCCTGCGCGCCGGCGACCGCCACGCGGCGTCCGCGGGCGGGCTGACGCTGGCGCCGGAAACGCACGGGATCTGGGTCGAGCTGGAACGGGGCGAGGGCATGCTCGCCGAGTATTGCGCGCTGGCGCCCGGCCTGCCGCTGCCGGTGCCGCCGGGCACCCACGTGACCTTGGCCGCCGACGGCGCGCTGGCCAGCTGCGCCAGCGCCACGCTGGCCGCGCGCGCCGGCGTGGCGGCCTTGCTGGACGGCGCCGAGCGCCTGTTCCTCGTCCTGTTCGAGGCCGCGATCCGGCAGAAGCGCCGCGAGGAAGCGGAGGAGCTGAACCGGCTGCAGGCCAGGAGCGCGACCGGCAGCCGCCTGATGGCCGATGCGCTGGCCGGCCTGGCCGCGCTGTTCGGCGCCGCGTCGGATAACATCGGCGGCGCCGGCGGCGACCGCGTGCTGGCGGCCTGCCGCATCATCGGCGCGGTGCAGGACATCGCGTTCAAGGCGCCGCCGCCGCCGGCCGATCCGGGCGCGCGGCGCAACCTGGTCAAGGAGATCGCGCAGACGTCGAGCGTACGCACCCGCAACGTGGTGTTGAAGGGCGCGTGGTGGACGCACGACAACGGCCCGCTGCTCGCGCAAGTGGCGGCCAGCCGCGAGCCGCTCGCGCTGCTGCCGTCGCGCGCCGGCGGCTACGAGGCGGTCGATCCGGCCGACGGCACGCGCTGCAAGGTCGACCGCGAATTCGCCGACACGCTGGGTCCCTTCGCGGTGATGTTCTATTCCGGCCTGCCGGCGCGGCGGCTCGGCCTGGGCGACATCCTCCGCTTCCTGGCGCGGGGACGCGAACGGGATCTCGCCACGGTGGCGGGGATCGCCCTGGCCAGCGCGCTGCTCGGGATGGCGATCCCGCTGGCCAGCGGCCACCTGTTCGACAGCGTGTTCCCGGCCGCCGACCACGTCCAGATGATCCAGCTGGTCGTCATCCTGTTCATCGCCAGCCTGGTGACCTTGCTGTTCGAGGCCACGCGGGCGCTGGCGATGCTGCGCATCGAAGGCAAGGCCAGCACCGACCTGCAGGCGGCGATCTGGGACCGGGTGCTGGGCTTGCCGGTGCCGTTCTTCCGCAGCTACTCGGCGGGCGACCTGGCGACGCGGATCAACGGCGTCAACGAGATCCGGCAGATCCTGTCGGGGACCATGATCACCACCCTGGTCAGCAGCCTGTTCTCGTTGCTGAACGTGTTCCTGCTGTTTTACTACAGCGTGCGCCTCGCCTTCGTCGCGCTGGCGCTGGTCGCGGCGGCCGTCGCGTTCAACGTGGCGATCGGCCGCGCGCGCAGCCGGCTGGCCGGCGCCGGCGGGGAGCAGGCGGGCAGGGTGGCCGGCCTGGTGCTCGAATACCTGAGCGGCATCGCCAAGCTGCACATCACGGGCTCGGAGTCGCGCGCGTTCGCCAACTGGGCCGCCGCGTTCGCCGTCCAGAAACGCTGCGCGGTGCGCATCGGCGGATTGAACATCGCCGGCGGCGTGTTCTCCGCCGCGTTCCCGGTGACGGCCAGCGCCGCCATCTTCGCCTGCCTCGCGGCCACCCTCGGCGCCGGCGCCGGGAGCCGGCTGTCGACCGGCGACTTCATCGCCTTCAACGCCGCCTGGACCATTTTCCTCGGCGCCGCGCTGGCGCTGGCGCAGACGGGGATCGACCTGCAGACGATCCGCGCCACCTACGAGCGCACCAAGCCGTTCCTCGAGACCGTGCCGGAAGTCGACCCGGCCAAGCCGCACCCGGGCCAGCTTGCCGGCGCCATCGAATTGAGCAACGTCCGCTTCGCCTACGCGCCGGACGCGCCGCCCGTCCTCGACGATGTCTCGCTCGCCATCAAGCCCGGGGAATTCGTCGCGCTGGTCGGGTCGTCCGGCTCGGGCAAGTCGACCTTGCTGCGCCTGATGCTCGGCTTCGAGCGGCCGACGAGCGGCGGCGTGTACTACGACGGCCACAACCTGGACGAGGTCGACGTCGGCGCCGTGCGGCGCCAGCTCGGCGTGGTCCTGCAAAGCGGGCGCCTGATGAGCGGCGACATCTACAGCAACATCGTCGGCTCGACGGGCCTGACCCTGGACGACGCGTGGGAAGCGGCCGCCGCGTGCGGACTCGATCAAGACATCAAGGCCATGCCGATGGGGATGCATTCGCTGGTGAGCGACGGCGGCGGCACGCTGTCGGGCGGGCAGCGCCAGCGGCTCCTGATCGCGCGGGCGATCGTCAACAAGCCGCGCATCGTCTTCTTCGACGAGGCCACCAGCGCGCTGGACAACCAGAGCCAGGCCATCGTCAGCGCCAGCATGGACAAGCTGCGCGCGACGCGGGTCGTGATCGCGCACCGGCTCAGCACGATCATCAACGCCGACCGCATCTTCGTGCTGGACAAGGGCCGCATCGTGCAGGCGGGCGCCTACGCCGAACTGCTGGCACGGGACGGCCTGTTCGCGGAGCTGGCGAAACGCCAGATGGTATGAGGACAAACACGATGAAAGCCTGGATACTGATCTTCGCGGCCCTGCTGACGCTGGCCTCCTGCGACAGCGACACGCCGGCCCGGCAGCGCGCGCACCACCTGGCGGACAGCACGGGCCCCGTGACCGTCGCCGTGGCCTGGCCGCTCAAGCTGGGCAAGGCGTCGCTCGCGCAAGGCGTCGATCTGGCCGTGGAAGAGATCAACCACGAAGGCGGCGTGTTGAACGGGCGGCCGCTCAAGATCCTGTACAAGGACGATGCCTCGTCGCTGAGCAAGGGCCGCCTCGTGGCGCAGGAAATCGCCGACGATCTCGACGTGGCGGCCGTGATCGGCCACCTGAACACCTACATCACCGTGCCGGCGTCGCAGATCTACGAACGGGCGGGCCTCGTCATGATCACGCCGGGCGCGAGCGGCCAGAAGCTCACGGAGCGGGGGGCGAAGCTGGTCTTCCGCAGCCTGCCGGGCAATCGCGACCAGGGCCGCCAGATCGGCGACTACGCTGCCGCCCAGGGCTATAAAAGCGTGGCGATCTACTACATCAAGAACGATTACGGGATCGACCTGGCGAACTATTTCGAACAGCGCGCCCACGAGCTGGGCATCACGATCGCGGACCGCCGTTCCTACAACATGGGGGGCGACAACCATGCGGCCCTGCTGGCGGAATGGGCGGCATTCCTGAAGACGGATGCCGTGTTCCTGTGCGGCTCGCTGCCGGAAAGCGCCGAGATCCTGCGCGACGCGCGCGCGGCCGGCCTCAAGGTGCCCGTGTTCGGCGCCGCCGGCCTCGATTCGCCGGACTTGATCCGCCTGGGCGGCGACAGCGTCGAAGGCACGGTCGTCTTTGCGCTGTTCAATGCCGGCGACCCGCGGCCGGAAGCACGCGCGTTCAGCGCGCGGTTCCGCCAGCGATTCGGCACGGAGCCGGACAGCACGGCCGCCCAGGGCTATGACGCGGTGCGGCTGCTGGCGCACGCGATGAAGCAGGCCGGCAGCATCGTGCCCGCGAAAGTGGCCGCGGCGCTGCGCGGCACGCGCGATTACCGCGGCGTCACCGGCGTCAGCACCTTCAGCGCAACGGGCGACCCCGTGTCGAAACCGCTGGCCAAGGTCATCGTCAAGGGCGGCCGCTTCGTCTACTTCGAAAACAGCCCGCCAGCCGCCGGCACCGGTAGCCAATCCGGGTCGGCAAATTCGGGGTCAGAGCACATTTTCTCGAAAATTCGGGGTCAGAGCGTCATTTTTCCTGGTCGCGAAACCGCGTTTCGTCCGTCCGCCCGCGTGCGGGATAGCGGGTCGTTCTCTGCGGTGCGGTGATACGTTCGCTCCCTCGGTGCAATTTCCATGAAATGTGCTCTGACCCCGAATTTCCAGAAAATTGTGCTCTGACCCCGAATTGCTGGTGAGGCGCGCTCTGCGGTCGTCATGCGGCTATGCAGCACGCCTCTTGGCAGCCTGCTAAAATTGTGGGCTCGTACAAAACGCATTCATTTACTGAGGGGAAACAGACATGATCAAAGTTGGCATCGTTGGCGGCACCGGCTACACGGGCGTGGAATTGCTGCGTCTGCTCGCTGCCCACCCCGAGGCGCAACTGACCGCCATCACGTCGCGCAAGGAAGACGGCCTGCCCGTCGCCGACATGTTTCCCTCGCTGCGCGGCCACGTCGACATCGCGTTCTCGAGCCCGGACAAGGCCGACCTGAAGCAGTGCGACGTCGTGTTCTTCGCGACCCCGCACGGCGTCGCCATGGCCCAGGCGCCCGAGCTGATCGCCGCCGGCGTCAAGGTGATCGACCTGGCCGCCGACTTCCGCCTGAAGGACCAGGCCACGTTCGAGAAGTGGTACAAGATCCCGCACAGCGCCCCGGAGCTGCTGGAAGAGGCCGTGTACGGCCTGCCGGAACTGAACCGTGACGACATCAAGAAGGCGCGCCTGATCGCCAACCCGGGCTGCTATCCGACCACGATGCAGCTGGGGTTCTATCCGCTGCTGAAGGCGGGCATCGTCGACGCCGGCAACCTGATCGCCGACAGCAAGTCGGGCGTGTCGGGCGCCGGCCGCAAGGCCGAGATCGGCACGCTGTTCTCGGAAGCCAGCGACAATTTCAAGGCCTACGGCGTGCACGGCCACCGTCACACGCCGGAGACGTCGGCCCAGCTGCAGCGCTACACGGACCAGAAAGTCGGCCTGATCTTCACGCCGCACCTCGTGCCGATGATCCGCGGCATGCATTCGACCCTGTACGCGCGCCTCACCCAGGACATCACGAACGAGGCCCTGCAAGCGCTGTTCGAAGAGCAGTACAAGGACGCGGACTTCGTCGACGTCATGCCGTTCGGCTCGCACCCGGAAACCCGGTCCACGCGCGGCTCGAACATGCTGCGCATCGCGCTGCACCGTCCGGACAACGGCAACACGGTCGTCGTCCTCGTCGTGCAGGACAACCTGGTCAAGGGCGCGTCCGGCCAGGCCGTGCAGTGCATGAACCTCATGTTCGGCTTGCCGGAAAGCACCGGCCTGAAGCAGATCGCGTTGCTGCCGTAAGGATCGTCCGGCCCCCGGACCGCTCACCCCCTTGACCACAAGATACAGATCAAGGCGATAAGCGTTGGCAACGGTACATTGACTGTTGGACAGGGTGACGTTTGGTCACGCAACGCACGGGGGACAATCATGTTCGGTCGTAACGCAAAAAGCGAAATCGATAGCCTGATCGGTATATCCGCACGCATCGAAGGGGATCTGGTGTTCACCGGCGGTCTGCGCATCGACGGTGAGGTGCACGGCAACGTCGTTGCCGCGGACGGCAACGACAGCGTGTTGATCGTTTCCGAGCACGCGCGCATCGAAGGCGAGGTGCGCTGCGCCAACCTGGTCGTCAACGGCTATATCGCGGGGATGGTATATTCGTCCGAACTCCTTGAATTGCAGCCGAAAGGCCGCATACATGGGGATGTCCATTACCGCCTGCTGGAAATGCACGGCGGCGCCCTCGTCACCGGCAAGCTGACGCATCAGCCCGACGTTGCCGTGAGCGCCCCGGAACCCGTTTTCCACCTCGGCGTGGCGGCCGAAGGGGCTTCAGCATGACTGGCGCCAACGGTCTATAATGGACGAAATCCGAATCCAATCAGGAGTTTATCCATGAATGCAGTCGCCGACGTGCAAAACGCACAAGACACGATCCCCGCGCCCATCAACTTCACCGACAGCGCTGCCCAGAAGGTTGCCCAACTGATCGAGGAAGAAGGCAATCCCGACCTGAAACTGCGCGTGTTCGTGCAGGGCGGCGGTTGCTCGGGTTTCCAGTACGGCTTCACCTTCGACGAGATCGTGAACGATGACGACACGACGATGGAAAAGAACGGCGTCACCCTGCTGATCGACTCGATGAGCTACCAGTACCTGGTCGGCGCCGAGATCGACTACAAGGACGACCTCGAAGGCGCCCAGTTCGTCATCAAGAACCCGAACGCACAGTCGACCTGCGGCTGCGGTTCGTCGTTCTCCGCATAAGCGTCAGCGCCCTTTGGCGCCCTTGGCGCCTCGACACCGAAAACCGCCCCGGCATGCCCGGGGCGTTTTTTTTGCGTCGGCAAAAGTGTTGGATGCTGCCGTAATGACAATCTAAACAATGGCTTATAGGCAATCGGCCGTAGTACACTGACCGCGCCGACGGCCGTCCGCCCAGCGCGGACGTGGCGGCAAGGAGACACACAAACCGATAAGACGAGAGAAAAACAATGTCGAGGGCACCCATCCTGCTCGGCGGTGTTACCGCTATCATCCTCGCCTGGGCCGGTGCCGCCCAGGCGCAGACGTCGCCCGCCGCGTCCGCCACGGCGCGCGTCGACGATGGTGCCGGCGCCTACCGCACGCAGCACTACCGCAACTTGTTCGCCGAACGCCTGGGCCTGAGCCCGCAAGAGACCCATGCGCGGATCGAGCATGCGTTCCAGCAACTCTTTCACGGCGACGGCCAGGAACAGCGCGTCTACTTCGAAACGGGGGCCAACGAGAACGGCCCGCTCGCCTACGTCACGGACTGGGCCAACAACGACGTCCGCACGGAGGGCATGAGCTACGCCATGATGATTGCCGTGCAGCTCGGCAAGAAGCGCGAATTCGACGCGCTGTGGAACTGGTCGAAAACGTATATGTTGACGACCGATCCCGCCAACCCGTCGCGCGGCTATTTTGCGTGGTCGATGAACACGGACGGCACGCCGCGCGCCACCGGCGCCGCCCCGGACGGCGAGGAATACTATGCGATGGCCCTGTACTTCGCCGCGCGCCGCTGGGGCAACGGCAAGGGCATCTACGACTACCAGCGCGAAGGGGACACCATCCTGCGCGGCATGCGCCACCATCCGGTCGTGACGGGCCTGCCGCCGTTCCGCATCCATCCGAACGACCCGCCATTCGTCGAGCCGGACACGCCCTGGCCCAGCCCCAACAGCCGACGAGAGCAGGCGGCGGCCGACAAGGCCGGCAAGCCGTGGCCGCCGCACCGTCCGCGCCGCGAACCCCGCGCCGTGACCGTCGGCCCCATGGTCGACGAGGCGCATGCGATGGTCCGCTTCGTGCCCGAGACGTTCATTCCCGGCACCGATCCGTCTTATCACCTGCCCGCGTTCTACGAGCTGTGGGCGCGCTGGGGCCCGCGCGAGGACCGCGCGTTCTGGGCCCGCGCCGCCGGCGCCAGCCGCGACTTCTTCGTGCAGACGGCCGACCCCGCGACGGGCCTCGGCCCCGACCGCGCCGGCTTCGACGGCACGCCGTTGAAGAACTGGGACGGCAGCCCCGGCACGTTCGGCTACGATAGCTGGCGTACGATCAGCAACTGGTCGGTCGACCGCAGCTGGTGGAACAAGGACCCGCGCCAGCAGGCGCTGTCCGACCGCGTCCAGCATTTCCTGGCGTCGCAGGGCGTGGACCGCTTCGCCGACCGCTACACCTTGGACGGCAAGCCGCTGTCGGATCGCCACTCGACCGGCATGCTGGCCGCGGCCGCCGTCGGCAGCCTGGCGGCCACGCCGGGACAGGTGGCCGACGACTTCCTGCGCGCGCTGTGGAATACGCCCGTGCCGAGCGGCGAGCAGCGCTACTTCGACGGTATGCTGTATTTGATGAGCATGATGCACCTGGGCGGCGAATTCCGCGTGATCGATACAAACCACAAATAACAAGGAGATAAGCATGATGAAGCAAACGACCGTGGCGGTTCTTCTCGCCTGCGCTGCAATGGGTGCGCAGGCGGCCCAGGAGCGAGCCTGGCTGGACAAATCGAAATCCGCCGACGAGCGCGCGCGCGCGGCCGTCGCCGCCATGACGCTCGACGAAAAGCTGCTGCTGATCGTCAGCTACACCGACAAGAAAGACGTGGCGAAGCAGCCGGACGACATCGTGCCGCCGGCGATCAAGGCCGACGTCGCGGCGCACCACATCGAGGGCTCGGCCGGCTACGTGCCCGGCATCCCGCGCCTCGGCATCCCGCCGCAATGGCAGACCGACGCGTCGATCGGCGTGCGCGTGAGCGGCATGGAACGCACGGCGCTGCCGTCGTCGCTGGCGACGGCGGCCAGCTTCGACCCGGCCGTGTCGCAGGCGGGCGGACGCATGATCGCCGACGAGGCGCGCGCGTCCGGCTTCAACACCTTCCTGGCCGGCGGCGCGAACCTGGCGCGCGAGCCGCGCAACGGCCGCAACTTCGAATACGTGGGCGAGGATCCGCTGCTGGCCGGCCGCATGGCCGCGGGCCTCGTGAACGGCATCCAGTCGCGCCACATGGTGTCGACGATGAAGCACTTCGCCATCAACGACCAGGAAAGCCAGCGCACGACGATCGACGTCACGATCGCGCCCGAGGCCATGCGCCAGTCGGACCTGCTCGCGTTCGAGATCCTCGACGAGCTGGCGAAGCCGGGCTCCGTCATGTGCTCGTACAACCTCGTGAACGGCCGCTGGGCGTGCGAGAACGAATACCTGCTGAACAAGACGCTGAAGCAGGACTGGAAATTCAAGGGTTACGTGATGGCCGACTGGGGCGCCGTCCACTCGACGGCGGACGCGGCGAACTTCGGCCTCGACCAGTTCACGGGCTACCCGTGCTGCAACCACCACGGCCCGTTCTACTCGGCAAAAAATTTTAAAGCGGCGATGGCCAAGGGCGAAGTCTCGATGCAGCGGCTGGACGACATGGCGCAGCGCATCCTGTGGCCGCTGTTCCGGACCGGCGCGTTCGACGACCCGCCCAAGACCGGCAAGATCGATTTCGCCGCGCACGCCGCCGTGTCGCAGCGCGCGGCCGAGGAATCGCTCGTGCTGCTCAAGAACGACAACAACCTGCTGCCGCTCGCGCAGGTGAAATCCGTCGCCGTCATCGGCGGCCATGCGGACAAGGGCGTGCTCGCCGGCGGCGGTTCGTCCGGCGTCACGCCCGTCGGCGGCAATCCCGTGCCGAACGTGGAACCGAAGACCTGGCCGGGCCCCGTCGTCTACATGCCGTCGTCGCCGCTGGCCGCGCTCAAGGCCGAGCTGCCGGCAGCGAAGATCGGTTACGCGAGCGGCGCCGACATCGATGCGGCCGTCGCGCTGGCGAAGCGGTCCGACGTCGCCGTCGTGTTCGTGACGCAGTGGTTGGGCGAGGGCTTCGACGGCAAGCTGGAACTGGACGGCAACCAGGACGCGCTCGTCGCCGCCGTCGCGCGCGCGAACCCGAAGACGGTCGTCGTCGTGGAATCGGGCGGCGCAGTATTGATGCCGTGGCTCCCCCAGGTGCCGGCCGTGCTGGAAGCGTTCTATCCCGGCATCCGCGGGGGCCAGGCCATCGCGCGCATCCTGACGGGCAAGGTCAATCCGTCGGGGCACCTGCCGATCAGCTTTCCCGCATCGAACGCGCAGCTGGCGCACGCGGAGATTCCGGGCTTCGGCCGCCCGGACGGCATCCCCGTCCACATCACGTACGACGAAGGCGCCGCGATCGGCTACAAGTGGTACGACGCGAAAGGGTATAAACCGTTGTTCGCGTTCGGCCACGGCCTGAGCTACACGAATTTCGCGGTCGCCGAACCGAAGGCGCACGTGGCGAACGGCGTGCTCACGGTCGGCGCCGCGCTGCGCAACACGGGCCGTCTGGCCGGCAAGGGCGTCGTGCAGGTGTACGTCGCGCCGGCGGACGCGAAGGCGTCAGGGTGGGAGGCGCCGAAACGCCTCGTCGCGTTCCAGAAGCTCGAGCTGCAGCCGGGCGCCGCGAACGCGTTCACGCAGGCCGTCGATCCGCGCCTGCTGGCCACGTACGAAGTCGCGGACAACAGCTGGCACGTACGCGCGGGCACGTATCGCGTGCTGTTCGGGCAGGCGGCGGACGACCTGCCGGTGGCCGTCGACGTGACGCTGCCGGACATGGTCTGGAGCGCCGTCCACAAGGAGTGACGGCCTGGCTGGACCTGGCTGGAATCAGGGCGCGAGGGCGATCACTTCGTCGCCCGGCAGCGGGTCGCACCGGGCGCCGAGCGGCTCCCAGCCGCGGTGCACGACGATGCGGCGCTCGTCGTGGCACAGCTCCACGCGGCGCGTCCGCGGCGCTTCCTTCCTGACGAATGCCTCGATCGTCGTCGGCACGCTGATGTGCAGCGCGAGCGCGTAGACGTCGTCGAGCGGGTGGTCGCCCACGTGCACGAGGGGCACGAACTGGCCGGCGAACATCGTCCAGTGCGACGGGATCCGGACGGGCGTGGCCGCATAGCCTTGCGCGCGCAGCCACGCCTGCGCGCGGGCGCGCGGGGCATTCGAGCCGGCGAGGTGTCCCCACGCGAACGCGAGCAGCTCAGCCACCCACTGGTTGCAGTTCTGGTAGCGCGTGCCGAAGGCGTAGGCGTTCGCGCTGTAGCGCTCGCCCAGCAGCGCCAGGGCCAGGGGTTTGTCCAGGGCCGTCCGTTCGAGCTGCGCGCTGTCCTGCCCGGGCGGGAACAGCAGCGCGACGTGGCCGTGGGCCGGGTTGTCGGCGCCGAGCACGAAGCCGGACATGCCCTGGTCGAACAGGCGCGGACGCGATTCGTCGCACGCGTAGTACAGCTGGCGCACGGCCCACGGGCCGCCGGGGCCGTCCTTCAGGGCGATGCCGGCGTGCGAATACAGGAGGCCGAACCGGGACAGGTCCAGGCCCGCGCGCGCCACGAGGGCGACATTGCTGCCCGAACGCGCCAGTTCGTCCTTGACGGCGGCCGCGAAGCGCAGCACGCGGTCCTGGGCCGCGGCCGTGACCTTGTCGGCGCGGTCGCAGAACGTCGGTATGCCGGCCCACGCGCCCGCGCTCGCAAAGAACAGCAGCGCGGCCGCGACGAGCCCGCGGCACGTCATCAGATCGTGACCTTGCGCGAAGCCAGTTCGCGATACCAGTCGTCCTGCAGCGCGAGGAAGAAGGGCTTTTGCGTGTCGCCGTACGCGAATTCGTAGCCGTACACGCGCTCGCTCACCTGCACGATGTCGCCTTTGCCGACGCGGCGGTCGGCCAGCGCGCGGTCGGGCACGTCGACCCAGAATTCGGTGGCGGCGTCGCCGGCGGCGGCGCGCAGCGTGACGCGCGTGGTGCCCGCCTTGGCCGGGGCCTGGGCGACGTCGATCACGCGGTACGGACCCGCGGCCACGTGTTTCTTGTCGCCGTTCGAGCTGTTGCTGGACCCGCCGAGCGAATCGGAGATGCTGCCCGACGAGGCCGAGCCCGCGCTCGAGGCGGACGAGGCGAGGCTGTCGGCGTGGGCGGGGACGGACATGGCGGCCGCGGCGAGGGCCAGGGCGAGCGCGCGGGTGAGGGTGGTGAAGGTCATGAGGGTCTTTCTTAAGCGAATTGGGTAGTCACCATGGTACAAGTGCGGCGTCCCGCTGAGAAGACGGCCGTGGTTTTGCCGCAAACCGGGTCACGCCGGATACAGCGCGCCCAGGATGCGCGGCCCCGCGGCGCCCGTCACGGCCGGCAAGTTGCCCGGCTGGCGGCGCAGGAAGCGGTAGCCCAGCCAGGCGAAGGCGAGGGCTTCCACGCGGTTCGGCGCGACGCCCAGCGTCTCCGTCGACGTGACCGGGATGTTACCGCCGAGCGCGGCCGCGATGTCGCGCAGCAGCACGGCATTGTACGCGCCGCCGCCGCACACGTAGACGGCCTGCGCCGGCCGCGCGGCCGTCTCGGCCTGGATGGCGCGCGCGATCGAGACAGCCGTCAGCCGCGTCAGGGTCGCTTGCACGTCGGCCGGATCGAGACCGGGGCGCCGGGCCAGATGCGCATCGAGCCAGCCGGCGTGGAACAGGTCGCGGCCCGTGCTCTTGGGCGGCGGCTGGCGGAAGTACGGCTCGTCCAGCAGGAGGTCGAGCAGGGGCGCGTCGACCGTGCCGGTGGCGGCCCAGGCGCCGTCCTGGTCGTACGGGAGGCCGCGGTGGCGCGCGATCCACAAATCCATCAGCACGTTGCCGGGGCCGGTGTCGTAGCCGTGCACGCGGCCGTCGCCGTGCAGCACGCTGATGTTGCCGATGCCGCCGATGTTGACGACGACGCGCACCTGGCCGCGTTTGCCGAAGCGCGCTTCGTGAAAGGCGGGCACGAGCGGCGCGCCCTGGCCGCCGGCGGCCACGTCGCGGCTGCGGAAGTCGGCGATGACGTCGATGCCGGTAAGCTCGGCCAGCAGCGCGGGATTATTGGTCTGGCGCGTAAAACCCAGTTCGGGGCGGTGGCGGATCGTCTGGCCGTGCACGGCGACGGCGCGCACCGGGCCGGGGGCGGCCGCGGCCAGCGTGCGGGCGCACTCGGCGTAGCAGTGGGCGAGCGCATTGGCGGCGAGCGCTTCGCGTTCCAGTTCGTTTGCGCTGGCGGCCTGCAAGGCCATCAGCTCGGCGCGCAGGTCGGCCGGGAACGGCGTGAAGGCGGCGTCCAGGGTGCGCATGCCGCGACCCGAAAAGTCGGCCAGCACGCCGTCGACGCCGTCCAGGCTCGTGCCGGACATCAGGCCGATATAAAGAGTGGATGCCATGGTCGTTTCCAGTCCTGAAAAGCAAAACGCCTTGCAGGCATGCCGTGCAAGGCGTTCGTAAAACGAAACGGATCGATCAGCGTGCGGCCATCGCGTTACCGGCCGGCGACAGCAGGGAGAAGCGGTGCGACATCTCGGCGGCGGCCATCCGGAAGCGGGTCAATTCGCCCGGCGACAGCGGCTGTTGCTGCAGGTTCTTGAGTGCCATCGGGTCGGTGGCGTGGCCGCCGATGCGGAATTCGTAGTGCAGGTGCGGGCCCGTCGCCCAGCCCGTCGCACCCACGTAGCCGATCACGTCGCCCTGCGCCACTTTCTGGCCGCGGTGCAGGCCGCTGGCGAAGCGGCTCATGTGGCCGTAGGCGGTGCTGTAGTTGGACCAGTGCTTGAGCACGACGATGTTGCCGTAGCCGTTCTGGGTGCCGACGAACTGGACGACGCCGTCGCCGGCCGCCTTGATCGGGGTGCCCAGCGGCGCCGCGAAGTCGACGCCTTCGTGCTTCTTCCACACGCCGAACACGGGGTGCAGACGCATCGAGAAGCCCGACGAGATGCGGTTGAACGCCACCGGCGACTTGAGGAATGCCCGCTTCAGCGACTTGCCGTCCAGGCTGTAGTAACCGCCCTGGTGGGTGACGGGGTCTTCGTACCAGACGGACTGGTAGGCGACGCCGCGGTTGACGAATTCGCCGGCCAGGATGCGGCCCGTGCGCACCATCTCGCCATCCAGCCAGTACGTTTCGTAGACCACGTTGAAACGGTCGCCGCGCTTCAGGTCGGAGCGGAAGTCGATGTTCGTCGAGAACATCTCGACGATCTGGTTGACGATGGAATCGGGGATCTGGCTGCCGTCGCTGGCATCGTCGGTGGCGGCGTACAGCGAGCTCGTGATGTTACGCGAACGCATCTCGACACGGCGCTCGAGCTGGGCCGGTGCCGCGTCGGAGACGAACTTGTCGCCCTTGCGCGTCACGGTGACCGTCTTGTACTGGTCCTTGTCGGCGATCGTCGCGTGCAGGCTCAGCAGCAGGCCGTTCTCGTCCGTTTCGGCCTGGATGCGCTTGCCGGTCTTGAGCGAGAGGATGGAGCGGGCGACCTTGTCGGAGCGGACGAAGGCCTGGGCTTGCTGGTCTTCGATGCCGAGACGGGTGAACACGGAGCCCAGCGAGTCGCCGCGGCGGATGCGTTCTTCGTGGATGAATTGCTGCTGGTCTTGCTGGAGGGCCGCGATCTGATCTGCCAGGTTCGGCAGTTGCAGGTCTTGCGCGACCGATTTGACCGGCAGATCGGATGCGTCCGGCGCGATCGGTGCGACTGCGGTGGCGCCGAAGGCGCACAGTGCCAGGGCTGCAGCACCCCCGGCGACGATGCGGGTTTTGCGGCTCGTTTCAGCCAGGCCAAACCAGCGCTTGCCGGTGATTTTCTGTATTGGGTTCATGCAATCAGTTAAAATTTACCGCTTGAACAGCCCAAGACCACGTGATTTTTTGTCGTTATTAGTTCTTGTTGTCGTTGAAACTTTTCGTGCGGCAAGATTGACGGGATCGCGAATTATATCAAAATACCGGGTCTTACAACCGCTTTAGTCCTTTTCCTACAAGATTTTTATGACTTCTCCAGAAATTTCTGGTAATGCAAAAACAGCAACGCCAGCAGCCGGCCCGGCACTCCTGCCCCTGAGCGATGCCGTCCAGGAAGCCCTCGCCATCACGAAACGCGGCGTGGACGAGCTGCTGATCGAAAGCGAGTTTGCCCAGAAACTGGCCCGCTCGGAACAGAGCGGCGTACCGCTGCGCATCAAGCTGGGCCTGGATCCGACCGCGCCCGACCTGCACCTCGGCCACACTGTCGTGCTGAACAAGCTGCGCCAACTGCAGGACCTGGGCCACCAGGTGATCTTCCTGATCGGCGATTTCACGTCGATGATCGGCGACCCGTCGGGCCGCAACGCCACCCGTCCGCCGCTGACCCGCGAGCAGGTCGAGGCCAATGCCGCCACGTATTTCAAGCAGGCGTCGCTCGTGCTCGACCCGGCGCGCACGGAAATCCGCTACAACTCCGAATGGTGCGACGCTTTGGGCGCGCGCGGCATGATCCAGCTCGCATCGCGTTACACCGTCGCTCGCATGATGGAGCGCGACGACTTTACCAAGCGCTACAAGAGTGGGACTCCGATCTCGGTTCATGAGTTCCTCTATCCGTTGATGCAGGGCTACGATTCCGTCGCTTTGAAAGCGGACCTTGAGCTAGGTGGAACGGACCAGAAATTTAATCTGCTGGTGGGTCGCGAGTTGCAGAAAGACTACGGCCAGGAGCCGCAGTGCATCCTCACGATGCCGCTGCTGGAAGGCCTGGACGGCGTCGAAAAGATGTCCAAGTCCAAGAACAACTACATCGGCATCACGGAACCGGCCAACACGATGTTCGGCAAGTTGATGAGCATCTCGGACGTCATGATGTGGAAGTACTACGAGCTGCTGTCGTTCCGCTCGCTCCAGGACCTGGCCGCGCTGAAGGCGGAAGTCGAAGGCGGCCGCAACCCGCGCGACGCCAAGGTCGCGCTGGCCCAGGAAATCGTGGCCCGCTTCCACTCGCAGCAGGCGGCCGAGGATGCGCTGGCCGACTTCGTCAACCGCTCCAAGGGCGGCATCCCGGACGACGTGCCGGAAGTGGCCGTGTCCGGCGCGCCGCTGGGCCTGCCGCAACTGCTGCGCCAGACCGGCTTGTGCGCGTCCAGCTCGGAAGCCATGCGCATGATCGACCAGGGCGGCGTGCGCATCGACGGCACCGTCGTCGCCGACAAGGCGCTGCAAGTGCAGGCCGGCACCTTCGTGCTGCAGGTGGGCAAGCGCAAGTTCGCCCGCGTGACCTTGAGCGCATGATCGGCCTGCTGCAACGGGTCAGCGAGGCCAGCGTCACCGTCGACGGCGAGATCACGGGGGCCATCGGGCGCGGCCTGATGGTGCTCGTGTGCGCGGAAAAGGGTGATACCGAGCGCGAGGCCGACGCGCTGCTCGCGAAGCTGCTGGCCTACCGCGTGTTTTCCGACGACGCCGGCAAGATGAACCGCAGCGTGACGGACGTGGCGGGCGGCCTGTTGCTCGTGCCGCAGTTCACGCTGGCGGCCGACACCCGCTCCGGCACCCGGCCTTCGTTCTCGCCGGCGGCCGCGCCGGACGACGGGCGCCGGCTGTTCGACCATGTCGTGCGCCAGGCGCGCGAGCGTCACGGTATCGTCGAAACGGGGCGTTTCGGCGCCGACATGAAGGTGGCGCTGATCAATGACGGACCGGTGACGTTCTGGCTACGTATTGATCCACCCCGTGTCGCGACGTGAAAATGGAAACCGCGGGCCGCAGCGGCGGTCAGACGGCGAGATGGCAGGGAGACATAACATGAAGATCTGGAGCGATTCCTTTACCGAGGGCGACATGATCCCGCCCCGATGCGCGTTTGCCGAGATGGACCCCGGCTCGCACATCAAGCTGTCGAACAACCGCAGCCCCCACATTGCCTGGGACGACGTGCCGGCCGGCACGCAGTCGCTGGTGCTGCTCGTGCACGACCTCGACGTGCCGACGGACGGCAGCGACGTGAACCAGGAAGGCCGGACCGTTTCCGACACGCTGCCGCGTACGGATTTCTATCACTGGTCGCTGGTCGACATTCCCGTCTGCCTGAAATCGTTCGCCGAGGGCATGTTCTCGGACATGGTCACGCCGGGCGGCAAGAGCGGGCCGCTCGTGCCGTTTACGATCAAGAACGGCACGGAACACCAGCTGCGCCACGGCATCAACGATTACACGGGCTGGTTCGCGAACGATCCCGACATGGCGGGCGAATACTACGGCTACGATGGCCCGTGCCCGCCGTGGAACGACGAGCGCGTCCATACCTACGTCTTTACGCTGTATGCGCTCGACATCCCGCGCCTGCCGCTGGAGGGCCGCTTCACCGGCAAGGAGGCGCGCCTGGCCATCACGGGGCACATCCTGGACGAGGCGAAAATCTTCGGCGTGTATTCGCTCAATCCCGACGTGGCGGGCAATCTGATCGGCCAGCCTTCCTGACCCGCATGACGATAACGACCGCATCCGCACGACCCACCGACATCCTCCTGATCCGCCATGGCGAAACGGCCTGGAACGCCGAACGCCGCCTGCAGGGTCATCTCGACATTCCGCTCAACGACGAGGGCGAGCGCCAGGCCGCGCTGCTGGCGGGCGCGCTGGCGACGGAATCCATCGACGTGCTCGTCGCCAGCGACTTGCGGCGCGCGCGCCAGACGGCCCAGGCCGTGGCCGACCTGCGCGGCCTGGCGCTGGACATCGAACCGGCGCTGCGCGAGCGCGGCTACGGCGGTTTCGAAGGTTTGCTGTACAGCGAAATCGAGCAGCGCTTCCCGCGCGAATTCGCCGCCTGGCAGGCGCGCGACGTCGACGCGCAACTGCCGCCGGGCCGCAACGTGGGGGAGAGCTTCCGCACCTTCTTCGACCGCGCCACGGGCGCCATCCTGGCGCTGGCGGCGGCGCATGCGGGCAAGACCGTCGCGCTCGTCGCGCATGGCGGCGTGCTGGAATGCGCCTACCGGCTGGCGCGCGGGCTGCCGCTGGAAACGCCGCGCGATTTCAAGGTCTTTAACGCCAGCATCAACCGCTTCCGCTTCGATCCGGCCGCCGGCGGCCTCGTCTTGCACAGCTGGGGCGAGGTGGATCACCTGCGTCCGGCCGTGCTGGACGAGCTGCCTTGACCGCATGCTGGTGGGAATGGCAAGTGTTTTTCTGGTGCGTGCGCAACAACTTGGCAAAAAAATGTGCTGATAAATTGAGCAGCGCTTCGGGTAAAATAGCGAGTTCCCGTCGCTTCCCGTGATTTTCTGCCGTGCAAATTGGTCCCTATACGCTGCGTAACAATGTCTTCGTCGCCCCGATGGCCGGGGTGACCGACCGTCCGTTCCGCCAACTGTGCAAGAAGCTGGGCGCGGGCTATGCGGTGTCCGAGATGGCGGCGTCGAACCCGCGCCTGTGGGCCAGCGAAAAATCGTCGCGCCGCACGGACCACGAAGGCGAGATGGAGCCGAAAGCCGTGCAGATCGCCGGCGCCGACCCGCACGACCTGGCCGAATGCGCGAAGTTCAACGTCGAGCGCGGCGCCCAGATCATCGACATCAACATGGGGTGCCCCGTCAAGAAGGTGTGCAACAACTGGTGCGGCTCCGCGCTGCTGCAGCACGAAGACCTCGTGCAGCGCATCCTGGAGGCCGTCGTGAACGCCGTCGACGTGCCCGTCACCCTGAAATTCCGCACCGGCTGGGATCGCCAGAACAAGAACGCGCTGACCATCGCCCGGATGGCCGAGGCCGCCGGCATCGCCATGCTGACCCTGCACGGCCGCACCCGCGCCGACGGCTACAAGGGGGACGCCGAGTACGACACCATCGCCGCCGTCAAGGCCGCGGTGAAGATTCCCGTCGTGGCCAACGGCGACATCACGACGCCGGACAAGGCGAAGTTCGTGCTCGACCATACGGGCGCGGATGCCGTCATGATCGGCCGCGCCGCCCAGGGTCGTCCCTGGATCTGTCGCGAAATCGATTACTTCCTGCGCACGGGCGCCTACCTGCCGCCGCCGCTCGTGGACGAGGTGCGCGCACTGATGAACGAACACCTGCCCGCCCACTACGCCTTCTACGGCGAATACCTGGGCGTGCGCACGGCGCGCAAGCATATCGGCTGGTATGTCGAGGACTTGCCCGGCGGCGAAGAATTCCGCCAGCGCATGAACCGTCTGGAATCGACGGCCGAACAATTGGCGGCTGTCGATGCGTTTTTTAAATCGCAACACCGGTACGGCGAGCGGTTACAATACCGGCCCGCACATGCAGATACTGCGATTGCCGCCTAAAAAATAGTCAAAATAACAAGAGCGTCGGAGACAAACGCTGCCACAAGCAGCATTCAACCAGGATGAAGCAGCAACATGAGTAAAGAAAGTATCCAGGAAGTCGTTCAGAAAAGCCTCGAAGACTATTTCAACGACCTGGGCGAGCAGAAACCGACGAATATCTACGACATGATGCTCCTGACCGTCGAAAAGCCGATCCTGCAGGTGGTGATGACGCGGGCGGAAGGCAATCAGTCGCATGCGGCCCAGATGCTGGGCATTAATCGCAATACATTGCGCAAGAAGTTGCAGGAGCACGGGCTGCTGTAAGCCGCCGGCGGAGGGGCCGGGGCGTGCAGGCGTGCGTCGGCCCTTTGTCCGGCGTGCGCGAGCCCGTCCAGATTTTTTTTCAACAGGCCACTCCCATGATCAAACAAGCACTCATCTCCGTTTCCGACAAGACCGGCGTCCTCGATTTCGCCCGTGCGCTGTCCGCCCTCGGCGTGAACATCCTGTCCACCGGCGGCACCGCCAAACTGCTGCAAGACAACGGCGTGCCGGTGACCGAAGTCGCCGACTACACCGGCTTCCCGGAAATGCTCGATGGCCGCGTCAAGACGCTGCATCCCAAGGTCCACGGCGGCATCCTGGCCCGCCGCGACTTCCCGGAGCACGTTGCCAAGCTGGAAGAGCACGGCATCCCGGAGATCGACATGGTGGTGGTCAACCTGTATCCGTTCCAGGCGACCGTGGCCAAAGAGCAATGCTCGCTGGAAGACGCGATCGAGAACATCGATATCGGCGGCCCGACCATGCTGCGCTCGGCCGCCAAGAACCATCGCGACGTCGTCGTCATCGTCGACCCGGCCGACTACGGTCCGGTGCTGGCCGAGATGAAGGGCACGGGTGAGACGGCCGGCAGCGTCGGCTATGAAACCAAGTTCCGCCTGGCCAAGAAAGTCTTCGCCCACACGGCGCAATACGACGCGGCCATCACGAACTACCTGACGAGCCTGGGCCCGGACAAGGACCACGCGAACCGCGCCGCCTACCCGCAGACGCTGAACCTGCACTTCGAAAAAGTCCAGGACATGCGCTACGGCGAAAACCCGCACCAGACGGCCGCGTTCTACCGCGACCTCGTGCCGGCCGCCGGCAGCCTGGCCAACTACCGCCAGCTGCAGGGCAAGGAACTGTCGTACAACAACATCGCCGACGCGGACGCCGCGTGGGAATGCGTCAAGTCGATGGGCGGCTTCAGCCTGCCGGCCGGCTGCGTGATCATCAAGCACGCCAACCCGTGCGGCGTGGCCATCGGCGCCGACGCCCTGGACGCTTACCAGCGCGCCCTCAAGACGGACCCGACGTCGGCCTTCGGCGGCATCATCGCCTTCAACGTCCCGGTCGATGGCCCGGCGGCGGAAGCCATCTCCAAGCTGTTCGTGGAAGTCCTGATCGCCCCGGCGTTCACCGCGGAAGCGCTGCAGATCATGTCCGCCAAGCAGAACGTGCGCGTGCTGGAAATCGCCCTCGGCGACGGCATGAACGTCTACGACGTGAAGCGCGTGGGCGGCGGCCTGCTGGTGCAGTCGCCGGACGCCAAGAACGTGGGCATTGGCGACCTGCGTGTCGTCACCAAGAAGCAGCCGACCCCGCAGCAGCTGCAGGACCTGATGTTCGCCTGGCGCGTCGCCAAGTTCGTCAAGTCGAACGCGATCGTGTTCTGCGCCGACGGCATGACCCTCGGCGTAGGCGCCGGCCAGATGAGCCGCATCGATTCCGCGCGCATCGCGTCGATCAAGGCGCAGAACGCCGGCCTGTCGCTGGTGGGCTCGGCCGTGGCGTCGGATGCGTTCTTCCCGTTCCGCGACGGTCTCGACGTCGTCGTCGACGCGGGCGCGACGTGCGTCATCCACCCGGGCGGTTCGATGCGCGACCAGGAAGTGATCGACGCGGCGGATGAGCGTGGTGTGGTCATGCTCTATACTGGGACGCGTCACTTCCGTCATTGATTTGCGATTGGTGGGCGCGGGGCGCCCACCCTACGGCCAGCGACAGTTCGTAGGGTGGGCACCCCGTGCCCACCGTATGCATGCCGACCACCGGCGTGGCGGTTTTGGCATTGACCTGTGTTTTTGCACAGTATTTTTCCCACGAAACACCCTCGCCGGTATAACATTCGATAATGATTATTCTCGGCATCGACCCCGGCCTGCGCACGACAGGGTTCGGCGTCATCGAAAAACAAGGCAACCGGCTGCGCTACATCGCGTCCGGCACCATCAAGACGGGCAGCGAAGGTGCGTTGCCGCCGCGCCTGAAAGTGATCCTGGCCGGCGTGAGCGAAATTATCGCCACCTACCAGCCGGCCTGCGCGGCCATCGAAAAAGTCTTCGTCAACGTCAATCCGCAATCCACGCTGCTGCTGGGCCAGGCGCGCGGCGCCGCGATTACGGCCCTCGTCGGCGCCGACCTCGAGGTGGCGGAGTACACGCCCACGCAAGTGAAACAGGCCGTCGTCGGCACCGGCAAGGCCGTCAAGGCGCAGGTCCAGGACATGGTCGCGCGCCTCCTCAAGCTGCCGGGCCTGCCGGGCACGGACGCGGCCGATGCGCTCGGCATTGCCATCTGCCACGCCAACAGCCATGATGCGCTGGCATTGATGGGCGGGCTCGCACCTGGCAATCCGAAGAAGCCGACGCTGCACATGAAGCGCGGCCGCCTCGTCTAATTACTGAAAGGTCACCATGATCGGTCGTCTCTCCGGAGTCCTGCTGGAAAAGAACCCGCCGCAAGTGCTCGTCGATTGCCAAGGTGTCGGCTATGAGGTCGACGTGCCGATGAGCACGTTCTACAACCTGCCGCACACGGGCGAGCGCGTCACCCTGTTCACGCACTACGTCGTGCGCGAGGATGCGCACCTGCTGTTCGGCTTCGGGTCGGCCAACGAGCGGGCCGTGTTCCGCCAGCTGATCAAGATCACCGGCGTCGGCGCGCGCACGGCGCTGGCGATCCTGTCCGGCATGACGGTGGCCGATCTCGCCCAGGCCGTGACCTTGCAGGAAAGCGGCCGCCTGATCAAGGTGCCGGGCATCGGCAAGAAGACGGCCGAGCGCCTGCTGCTGGAACTGAAGGGCAAACTGGGGGCCGACATCGGCGCCGTGGCCGGCGCCCCGCGCGACGATGCGCAGGCAGACGTGCTCAATGCGCTGCTGGCTTTGGGGTATTCTGACAAGGAAGCCCTCGTCGCGATCAAGAATATGCCGGCCGGGACCAATGTGTCCGACGGCATCAAGTTCGCGTTGAAGGCGCTCTCGAAGGCATGATTTTCGTGGCTGGACGCAGTGGTGGGCACGGGGTGCCCACCCTACGCAATAATCGGCCGTAGGGTGGGCACCCCGTGCCCACCGATTCATCAGTTAACGTTATGAGCATCCAGACCGACAATTTCACCGAACAGCGCATTATCGACGCCGCGCCGGCCTCGCCCAACGAGGAGGCGATCGAGCGCGCGCTGCGTCCCAAGCATCTGGACGAATACGTCGGCCAGGAAAAGATCCGCGACCAGCTCGAAATCTTCATTCACGCGGCCAGAAAGCGCCGCGAAGCGCTCGACCATACGCTGCTGTTCGGCCCGCCGGGCCTGGGCAAGACGACGCTCGCGCACATCATCGCGCGCGAGATGGGCGTCAACCTGCGCCAGACGTCCGGCCCCGTGCTGGAGCGCCCCGGCGACCTGGCCGCGCTGCTGACGAACCTGGAAGCGAACGACGTCCTGTTCATCGACGAGATCCACCGTCTGTCGCCGGTGGTCGAGGAGATCCTGTACCCGGCGCTGGAAGACTACCAGATCGACATCATGATCGGCGAAGGCCCGGCCGCGCGGTCCGTGAAGCTCGACCTGCAGCCGTTCACGCTCGTCGGCGCCACCACGCGCGCGGGCATGCTGACGAATCCGCTGCGCGACCGCTTCGGCATCGTCGCCCGGCTGGAGTTCTACAACGTCGAGGAACTGACGAAGATCGTCGCGCGCAGCGCCGCGCTGCTGGAAGCGCCGATCGACGAGGCGGGCGCGCGCGAAGTCGCCCGGCGCGCGCGCGGCACGCCCCGCATCGCCAACCGCCTGCTGCGCCGCGTGCGCGATTACGCGGAAGTGAAGGGCAACGGCGAGATCACTCAGGACATGGCGGACCGGGCGCTGCGCATGCTGGACGTGGACACGGTCGGCTTCGACGTGATGGACAGGAAGCTCCTGGAAGCGGTGCTGTTCAAGTTCGCCGGCGGGCCGGTCGGCATCGGCAACCTGGCCGCCGCCATCGGCGAAGCGGCGGACACCATCGAGGACGTGCTGGAACCGTTCCTGATCCAGCAGGGCTATCTGCAGCGCACGCCGCGCGGCCGCATCGCGACGCCGCAGGCCTACAGGCATTTCGGCATCGCCGCGCCGCGCATCAGCCCGACCGGCGATCTGTGGGACAACCTGCCCCCGGCATGACGTTTGTCGTGAAAAAAACGACGGCGTAATGCGCCGTTCAGGACAGCGCCGGCTCGGAGCGGTCGCGCTTGCGCATGGGGCGCTGGCGGCGGTCGGGGATGGCGGGGAAGACGAAGCCGATGAACATCAGCACGGAGGCCGCGAGCAGCAGGCCGCCGCACCACAACATCTCTTCCTGGTGACGCGTCCACAGGATGGCGAGGCTGAGCGCCATCGGCAGCATCAGCAGGAGGCCGCCCAGCGCGCGCAATGGGATCGACCGGCGCATGCGGGATGCCAGCAGGGCGATGTACAGGAAGCTTCCCGAGATCAAGCCGATGCCGAACAGGCCGCCCAGTACGGGCCAGCCGGGCAGGCCCCGGGTGCTGATGTCGGACAGGACCAGCGCAGGCACCATCGGGATGGCGATGGCGATCAGGAAAGACAGGAACCGCAGGAAAATCATGCGCATACCTCCAAGCGGTTCTGGATTGCGGATCGATAAGTCATGCAGCGCCATGTCCGGTGAATGAACTATTCACCAGATTAGCATAGCGCCACCGGATCTGGCGCGCACAATACGCAAACGTTGTCTTTACAATTGTCCTATTCCTGGCGTAGCCAGACTTGCGAGCGGCCGAACATCGGCACGCCGACATAGCCCCGTACTTCGATCTTCCGGCCGCCTTCGTGGACGCTCAGTTTGCTCTTGTAAACCTTGCCGTTCTTGGGGTCGAGGATCTCGCCGCCCGTGTACTCGTCGCCGTCCTTCCTGAGCCCGGAGAGGATCGTCATGCCGATGATCGGCTGGTCCTTGCGCGCATCCCGGCACGAGGTGCATTTCGGATTCTGGTCCTGGTCGGGAGTGCGGAACAGTTTTTCGATCTTGCCCTGCAGTTCGCCCTGGTTCTCCGTGATGCGGATCAAGGCGGTCGGCTTGCCGGAAGCGTCGTCGATGGTCTTCCACAAGCCGACCGGCGAGGCGTCCTGGGCCCAGGCAAGCGGGGTGGCGAGGGCGGTGGCGAAGGCCGCGAGGGCGGCGGCGCGGATCAGGGGGCGCATAGTGTCTCCTTATTGGATTATCGGTGTCGTGTTCTCCCAGTGTAGCAAACTGCACGGTCGTGCGGTAAACGTCGGCATCCCTGTGGCCGCGTCACGCCACGTCCGGCAGCAACAGCAGGATATCCGTCGGCCCGACGTCGACGCCCAGTTGCGAGAACAAGGTCGTGGCCTGGCCCCGGTGGTGCGTCTGGTGGTTGAACACGTGCAGCAGGACGTCGCCCAGCAGTTTCGTGCTGGCGACGCCCTTGATCGACGTCCAGCTGAACGGCTCTTCCAGCTGCGCCGGCCGGACTTCGGCGGCGAAGGCGATGATGGCCGCGTCCAGCTTCGCGCGCATCGCCTGCAGCTCGTCCAGGGTGGCGCACAGGTACTGGTCCAGCGACGTCGGCCGCGGCAAGTCGTCCAGGCAGCGCAGCGACGTGAAGCCGGGCCGGTTGGCACCGATGCGCTTGAACCAGATGAGGTCCGCGATCACGATGTGGACGAGCGTCCCGAACACGGAACCGAAGAACGCGCCGCGGTCTTCGTGCAGCCGGTCCGCCGGCAAGGTGGCGGCCGCGTCGTACAACTTGCGGTTCATCCATTGGTTGTAGGCGGCCAGATGGGCAAAGTGGGAAGTCATGGTCATTCGGGCTCCGATAAAAAAACGCGCCGGTGTGAACCGGCGCGTCGTTCAGGGTGCGCAGGGCAGTGCGCGCGGCATCAGGCCGGCGGCAGCTTGGCGAACTGCTCGTTCAGCTTGGACAGGGTGGCGCTGAAGTTTTCCAGGCGCTCGCGTTCCTGGGCGACGACGGCCGCCGGTGCGCGGGCGACGAAGCTTTCGCTGGACAGCTTGGCCGTAGCCTTGCCGATCTCGCCTTCGATGCGCGCGATCTCCTTTTTCAGGCGTTCGCGTTCGGCGGCGACGTCGATCTCCACCTTCAGCATCAGCTTCGTCGTGCCGACGATGGCGACGGCGGCCGGCGAATCCGGCAGCGCGTCGACGATCTGCACTTCCGACAGCTTGGCCAGCAGCGCGACGTACGGTGCGAAGCCGGCGGCGGCAGCGCGGTCTGCGTCGTTCGCCGGCTCGACGATCAGCGGCACGCGCACGGACGGCGCCAGCTTCATTTCGCCGCGCAGGTTGCGGGTGGCGTCGGTGACCTTCTTGAACTGCTCCATCCAGGCTTCCGCGTCCGGGTCGATCAGCGACTCGTCGGCGATCGGGTAGGGCTGCAGCATGATCGTGTCGCCCGTTTTACCCGCCAGCGGCGCGACGGCCTGCCACAACGCTTCCGTGACGAACGGGATGATCGGATGCGCGAGACGCAGCACGACTTCCAGCACGCGCAGCAGCGTGTGGCGGGTGGCGCGTTGCTGCGCTTCCGTGCCTTGCTGGACCTGCACCTTGGCCAGCTCCAGGTACCAGTCGCAGTACTCGTCCCACACGAAGCTGTAGATGCTGTTCGCGATGTTGTCGAAGCGGTAGTCTTCGAAGCCCTTCGCCACGTCCAGTTCGACGCGGTTCAGGCGCGAGATGATCCAGCGGTCGGCTGGCGAGTAATCGGCGGCGCCCGGCTTGCCGCAGTCCTTGCCTTCCGTGTTCATCAGCACGAAGCGGGTGGCGTTCCACAGCTTGTTGCAGAAGTTGCGGTAGCCTTCGCAGCGGCCCAGGTCGAAGTTGATGTTGCGGCCCAGCGAGGCGTAGCTCGCCATCGTGAAGCGCACGGCGTCCGTGCCGAACGCCGGGATCCCGTCCGGGAATTCCTTGCGCGTCGCTTTCTCGATCTTCGGCGCGCTGCGCGGGTCCATCAGGCCCGTGGTGCGCTTGGCGACGAGCGCGTCGATGCTGATGCCGTCGATCAGGTCGATCGGGTCGAGCGTGTTGCCCTTCGACTTGGACATCTTCTGGCCCGTCGAATCGCGCACGAGGCCGTGCACGTACACGGTCTTGAACGGGACCTTGCCGGTGAAGTGCGCCGTCATCATGACCATGCGCGCGACCCAGAAGAAGATGATGTCGAAGCCGGTGACGAGCACGGAAGAGGGCAGGAACAGGTCCATGTCCTTCGTCTGTTCCGGCCAGCCGACCGTCGAGAACGGGACGAGCGCGGACGAGAACCACGTGTCGAGCACGTCGTCGTCGCGTTTCAGTTCGCCGTTGACGCCGGCCGCCTTGGCCTTCTGCTGCGCGTCTTCCTCGTTGCGGGCGACGACGACTTCGCCGTTCGGACCGTACCAGGCCGGGATGCGGTGGCCCCACCACAGCTGACGCGAGATGCACCAGTCCTGGATGTTGTTCAGCCACTGGTTGTACGTGGTCGTCCAGTTCTCCGGGACGAACTTGATCTCGCCGCTCGCGACTTTGTCGAGCGCCACTTCGGTGATCGATTTGCCCGGATTGTGCGTGCCTTCCGGCGCCGGCTTGCTCATCGCGACGAACCACTGGTCGGTCAGCATCGGCTCGATGATGACGCCCGTGCGGTCGCCGCGCGGCACCATCAGCTTGTGCGGTTTCACCTGTTCCAGCAGGCCTTGCGCTTCCAGGTCGGCGACGATCTTCTTGCGCGCGACGAAGCGATCGAGGCCGCGGTAGGCTTCCGGCGCGTCGTCGACGATTTTCGCCTCTAACGTCATGATGCTCGGCATGGCGAGGTTGTGGCGCTGGCCGACGGCGTAGTCGTTGAAATCGTGCGCCGGCGTGATCTTCACGCAGCCGGTGCCGAACGCTTTGTCGACGTAGGTGTCGGCGATGACGGGGATCTCGCGGCCGACCAGGGGCAGCGTGAGCATCTTGCCGTGCAGGTGCGCATAGCGTTCGTCGGTCGGGTCGACGGCGACGGCGACGTCGCCCAGCATCGTTTCCGGACGCGTCGTCGCGACCGTCAGGTGGCCGCTGCCGTCCGCCAGCGGATAGCGGATGTACCACATCGAACCGTCTTCTTCCTGCGAATCGACTTCGAGGTCGGAGACGGCCGTGCCCAGCACCGGGTCCCAGTTGACGAGGCGCTTGCCGCGATAGATCAGGCCTTGTTCGAACAGGCGCACGAAGACTTCGGTGACGGTTTTCGAGCGCGGCTCGTCCATCGTGAAGTATTCGCGCGCCCAGTCGGCGGAGGCGCCCAGGCGCCGCATCTGGCCCGTGATCGTGCTGCCCGATTTTTCCTTCCACTCCCACACCTTCTCGACGAAGGCTGCGCGGCCCAGGTCGTGGCGCGAGACTTTTTGCGCGTCGAGCTGGCGCTCCACGACGATCTGCGTGGCGATGCCGGCGTGGTCGGTGCCCGGGATCCACGCCGTGTTAAAGCCACGCATGCGGTAGTAGCGGGTCAGGCCATCCATGACGGTCTGGTTGAAGGCGTGCCCCATGTGCAGGGTGCCCGTCACGTTCGGCGGCGGCAGCTGGATGCTGAACGACGGCTTCCCGTCGTCCATGGAGGCGGCGAAGTAACCGCGCTGTTCCCATTCCGTGCGCCAGAATTGTTCGATGTCGGCTGGCTCGAAAGACTTGGCTAATTCCATGATGTGGCTGTGATGGCGTGATTTGCGAAAACGATCATTATAGATGACGGCGTGTAGGGTGGACGGGTTTCCCGTCCACGCGTTCATGCGCCGGTTGAACGCGTGGACGGCGAGCCGTCCACCCTACCCGTGACGCGGCCGTTAACGAAAAAGGGCGCGGCAGCGCCCTTTGCCGTACGAGCGGCCGTGGATTACTTGCCGCAGCCCAGCGCCCTGATGCGATCGTATGCCGCCTTGGCCTGCACGAGACCGTAGCCGTACCTGGTGTCGCGGCCGGCCGCGCCCAGGTCGAGCGCGCTGTTGTCCAGCGACGTGCGGATCTGGGCGCCCGTGCAGCTCGGGAAGTAGCTCCACACCAGCGCGGCGACGGCCGACACGTGCGGCGTCGCCATCGACGTGCCGTCGAAGTAGGCGTAGTTCGACGCCTTCACGGTCACCGTCGCGCTCTGCCCCAGCTGGGTCTTCATCGCGGCGCCGTCCGTGTCGGATGCGGTCAGCGACGGGATCGTCGTCACGGTCGTGCCCAGCGTGCCGCTGAAGCTGCCGGCCACGTTGTTGTAGACGATGGCGCCTACGCCGCCGCTGTTCTGGCAGTTGGTGACCTTGGTCGCGAAGTCGATCGTGCCGCGCTGGATCAGGCAGATCTTGCCGGAGACGGTCGTGTCGACCGTGTCGCCGATGCCGAAGTCGGCCAGCGGCGCGGTCGCGGTCTTGACGGGCGAGCCGTCCATCGCCGACGACGCATAGTTGGTCGAGCCGACCGTCAGCGCCGTGTCGACGCCGGTGCCCATCGGGACGGTGGACAGCACGGACACGCCCGGTCCCGCGATCTCGACGTCCTTGTTGTATTGCGAGAACGAGGCGACGACCTTGTTCTCGTCCACGGCCGCCACCGACATCACGCTGCCGTAGCCGGCCGGGTACGACGTCTTCGAATTGCCGTCGTTGCCGGCCGCGGCGATCGACAGCACGCCCTTGGTCTGCAGGCTGTCGAAGGCGCGCTGCTCGGTGATGCTGCGCGCGCCGCCGCCCAGCGACATCGTGATGACGTTGGCCCCCGCCGCGCCGCACTTGTTGGCCGCGTTGGCCAAGGTCGACGAGTAGGTCCACGCGCCGTCCTGGCCGAACACTTTCACGATGTGCAGCTTGAGCTGCTTGTTCGGATTCACGCCGACGACGCCGAGGCCGTTGTCGACGGCCGCGATGGTGCCGAACACGTGGGTGCCGTGGTGGGTCTCGTCCGTGTACCACCAGCCGGTGCCGGAATCGTATTCGCCGGTGACGTTGGCGCCGTTGTCCTTCAGGTCTTCATGGCTGAAGTCGACGCCCGAGTCGATGATGCAGATCTTGCGGTTGCTCGCATTCGCATCCGATAACTGGTCGGCCTGCACGAGCTTGATCCCGTACGGGACCAGCTGTCCGGTCGTGTACGGCACGCCGGTGGAGGGCGTCGTCAGCGCGAACGGCTTGCGGATGACGTCTTCCTCGACGTACTCGACGTTCGGATTGTGCTGCAGGCCGGCCAGCGCGGCCGTCGGCACTTCGATCGCCATCGCGTTCATGTTGAAGATGTCCAGCTTGACCGCCCCCCTGGCGGCCGCGACGGCGGACTTGACGTTGGCGGCCGTTCCCGGCTTGAATGCGACGATCACGCGGGTGGTGCCGGGCGCGGCCGACGCACTGCCCGCAAACGCGACGGCAAGGGCCGCCACGCACAGGCCGAGGGCCGGGATCATCGTCGATGCGCGAGTGTGTTTCTGATTCATCGGTGTCTTCTCCGTTTAGGGTATCGTTTCGCAGCTGGCCTTGTGGGCCGCATGCTTGTGGTAAATGCTCCTCGAACAACCGAACCATCTCGCTGCCCAGATCGGGCAGCGCGGTTCAGTTTATTTTGGGAACTTATACATATGCAATTGCATTTCAATCGTGCGCGCCCCGTGTTGCGCTCGCATCGCAATGGCGTTGCGCCATCACGGAAATTGTGAATTTATTTGACGAGGCTGCTTGTCAGTGTGATATATTTTTGGCGCGCCGCAGCGGGCGCGTTCCCCCTCATCGCAGCGAGAACCATCACAATGAGCGCGCACCTTCCGCCCCGCCGCCTGATCCTGCTCGTCGACGACGATCCTCTCCTGCTCGACTACCTGGCGACCGTGCTGGGCCATGCCGGCTACGACACCCTGGCCGCCGCGTCGGCTGCGGAAGCCTTGCAGCGCGTGGCCGAACGCGAAGCCGACATCGCGCTGGCGCTGCTCGACGTCAGCATGCCCGGCATGTCCGGCCTCGACCTGGCGCGCCGCCTCAAGGACCATACATCGGTCGCCTTCATGTTCCTGTCGTCCGTCGACGATGCCGAAACGGCCCGCCAGGCGGCCAGCCACGGCGCCGTCGGCTTCGTCGTCAAGCCGGTCGATGCGACGCGGCTGCTGCCGGCCTTCGAGTCCGCGCTCGCGCGCGCGGACGAGATCCGCCAGCTGCGCCGCACGGAAGCGAACCTGAACGCCGCGCTGGCGGCGGGCAGGGAGACGAGCCTGGCCGTGGGCCTCCTGATGACGCGCTTCCAGACCGACCGCAACACGGCGTTCGAGGTGCTGCGCGACCACGCCCGGTCGAGCCGGCGCAAGGTCAACGAAGTCGCCGACCAGCTTGTCGCTGCCGAGGAATTGCTCAACAGCCTGCATGGGGCGTTCGCGGCGCGCTTGAAAGGGAAGTAGGCTGCCGCCCGCGGCTTGGTATCATGCCGAACTTTCTTTCATCATTTTCCGGGGACAGACACCATGAAAACCAAGGCTGCGATCGCTTGGCAGGCAGGGAAACCGCTGACGATCGAAGAGGTCGAGCTCGAGGGCCCGAAGGCCGGCGAAGTGCTGGTCGAAGTCAAGGCGACGGGCATCTGCCATACGGACTGGTACACGTTGTCCGGCGCCGACCCGGAAGGCATCTTTCCGGCCATCCTGGGCCATGAGGGCGCGGGCGTCGTCGTCGACGTCGGCCCCGGCGTGACCAGCCTGCGCAAGGATGACCACGTCATCCCGCTGTACACGCCGGAATGCCGCCAGTGCAAGTTCTGCCTGTCGCAGAAGACCAATCTGTGCCAGGCCATCCGCGCCACGCAGGGCCGCGGCCTGATGCCGGATGCGACGTCGCGCTTCTCGCTGGACGGCAAGCCCATCTATCACTACATGGGGACGTCGACCTTTTCGAACTACATCGTGGTGCCGGAAATCGCGCTGGCGAAAGTCCGTTCGGACGCGCCATTCGACAAGATCTGCTACATCGGCTGCGGCGTGACGACCGGCATCGGCGCCGTCATCTTCACGGCGAAGGTGGAGGCGGGCGCGAACGTCGTCGTGTTCGGCCTGGGCGGCATCGGCCTGAACGTGATCCAGGCGGCGAAGATGGTCGGCGCCGACAAGATCATCGGCGTGGACATCAACCCGGGCCGCGAGGACATGGCGCGCAAGTTCGGCATGACCCACTTCGTCAATCCGAAAGAGGTCGAGAACGTCGTCGACACCATCGTCCAGCTGACGGACGGCGGCGCGGATTACTCGTTCGAATGCATCGGCAATGTGCAGACGATGCGCCAGGCGCTGGAGTGCTGCCACAAGGGCTGGGGCCAGTCCATCATCATCGGTGTGGCGGAAGCGGGCAAGGAGATTGCGACGCGTCCGTTCCAGCTGGTCACGGGCCGCGTGTGGAAGGGTTCCGCGTTCGGCGGCGCGCGCGGCCGCACGGACGTGCCGAAGATCGTCGACTGGTACATGGAAAACAAGATCAACATCGACGACCTGATCACGCATCACCTGACGCTCGAGCAGATCAACGACGGCTTCGACCTCATGAAGAAGGGCGAGTCGATCCGCTCCGTCGTCGTGTACTGAGTCCGCCGTTTCCGCGGCGCCGTGCGGCGCCGTGCGGCGCCGCTTGTCGCTCATCCCGCTATCGTCTTCCGAATCGCAATACGCAGAAGTCTAGAACAAACTTCCTAGATAAAATTTTCTAGGAAGTTCATATTGCGTCACGAAAGGCACAGTCGGCGCCGAAGGCATAAGTTGTTTCTTGTATAATTTCTAGCCCTCAAAGATCGGAAATTTTTATGTTCAAGAAACTCGCAATCGCCGCCACCCTGGCACTGGCGGCATCCTTGTCGTTCGCGGCCGCACCGACCGGCTATTACGGCGGCCTGGACGTCGGCTCCGCCAAGATCGACAACTTCAAGGACAGCAAAGCCGGCGCCGGCGGCTTCCTGGGCTACGGCTTCAACCGTTTCGTCGCGATCGAGCTGGGCTATCGCCAACTCGGCAGCTGGAACATCGGCGGCGCCGACGTGACCGCCACGCAAGCGCACGTTTCCGTCGTCGGCTTCTTTCCGCTGGCCCCGCAATTCGATATCTACGGCCGCCTCGGCTATAACTCGCTGCGCGCCAAAGCGTCGTATGGCGGTTTCTCGTACGGCGACGATACCAATGGCGGCCTGTATGGCGTCGGCCTGAACTACGACTTCACCCCGACCGTTTCCGGTCGTGCCGAAGTGCAGAAGCCGTCCAGCGATTCGACCTATTACGGCGTCGGTATCGTCGTTAAATTCTGATCGGTGCGCCGGCGTGCCCGGCAGCGATCATGGCGGCATATGTTCCGGAAACGGAATATATGCCGTTTTTATTGATGGAATGCCGAAGCCTATTCGGCTGCGGACGCTGCGATAGCAGGTGTCTATTGCTGCGCCAATTCGTGTGTGGCACGATGCCGAATCGACCTTTGACATTCTATCAATCCGGAACCCCGCATGCGCCCAGTCCGCCTAGCAATTCTCCTGGCTTTTGCCGGCACCACGTTCCTGGCCAAGGCCCAGGAGCATCCCGCCGCGGCCGCGCCGGCCGCCGACCGTCCCGCCACGTCCTTCCCGTACACGCCCGGCCTGGACGTGAATTCGATGGACCGTACTGCCGACCCGTGCGTCGACTTTTACCGGTATGCCTGCGGCGGCTGGATCAAGAACAACCCGATCCCGGCCGACCAGGCGCGCTGGTCGGTGTACGGCAAGCTGGCGCTGGACAACCGCCGCTACCTGTGGGGCATCCTCGACGACCTGGCCAAGCGCCAGGACGGCCGCAACGCGAACCAGCAAAAGATCGGCGACTACTTCGGGGCCTGCATGGACGAGAAAGCGATCGAAGCGCGCGGCGCCGCGCCGTTGACGCCATACTTCGACGAGATCGCGACCTTGCACTCGATGCGCGACCTGCCGCGCGTGCTCGCGCGCCTGCAACTGGCGCTGGCCGACCGGGGCCTGTTCTTCGGCTTTTCGTCGAGCCAGGACTTCGCCGATTCCTCGCGCGTGATCGCGTTCGCCGTCGCCGGCGGCCTGGGCCTGCCGGACCGCGATTCGTACCTGAAGACGGACGCCAAGTCGAAGGCCATCCGCGCCAAGTACGTCACCCACATCGCGAACACGTTCAAGCTGCTGGGCGACGCGCCCGCGCAAGCACAGCGCAACGCCGAGCGCGTGATGCAGATGGAAACGACGCTCGCCAAGGCATCGCTGTCGACCGTCGACAAGCGCGATCCGTACAAGCTGTTTCATAAAGTCGACGCGCAAGGCCTGCAGGCGCTGACGCCGGGCTTCGACTGGCACGCCTACCTGGACGCGCTGGGCGAGGGCGGCTTGACGACGTTCAACGTGACGGAGCCCGCGTTCTTCAAGGCGCTCGGCAAGATGTGGAAGACGAGCGGCGTCGACGCCACGCGCACCTATTTGCGCTGGCAGGTGGCGCGCAATCTGTCGCCGATGCTGGCGTCGAATTTCGACAACGAACACTTCGATTTCTTCAGCAAGACGTTGCGCGGCGTGCAGCAGCAGCAACCGCGCTGGAAGCGTTGCGTGGCGCTCGTCGACCACCAACTGGGCGAGGCGCTGGGCCAGGAATTCGTCAGCCGCGCATTCTCGCCCGCGCTGAAGGAGAAAGCGTTGCACATGACGCGCCAGATCGAAGACGCGATGAAGAAGGACATCGACGAACTCGACTGGATGAGCGCGGAAACGAAGCAGCAGGCGCAAAAGAAGCTGGCCGCCATCGTCAACAAGATCGGCTACCCGGACAAGTGGCGCGACTACAGCGCCTACGTCGTCAAGCCGGGCGACTTCGCCGGCAACGTCGAGCGCGGCAACGAATTCGAGGCGCGCCGCCAGCTCGCCAAGATCGGCAAGCCGCTGGACCGCACGGAATGGGGCATGACGCCGCCGACGGTGAACGCCTATTTCGACCCGCAGATGAACGACATCAACTTCCCGGCCGGCGTGCTGCAGCCGCCGCTGTTCGACCCGAAGATGGACGACGCGCCCAACTACGGCAACACGGGCGGCACCATCGGCCACGAACTCACGCATGCCTTCGACGACGAGGGCCGGCAGTTCGACGCCAACGGCAACCTCAAGGACTGGTGGACGAAGAAGGACGCCAAGGCGTTCGAGGAACGGGCCCAGTGCATCGTCGACCAGTACGCGCAATACACGGTCGTCGACGACATCAAGATCAACAGCAAGCTGACCTTGGGCGAAGACGTCGCCGACCTGGGCGGCCTGATTCTCGGCTGGATGGCGTGGCAGACGGAGATGGCCAGCATGCCGGAGAAAGCCCAGCCGCAGCCATTGCGCGACGGCTTGACGCCGGAACAGCGCTTCTTTGTCGGTTACGCGCAATGGGCCTGCGAAAACGATCGCCCGGAAAACCTGCGCGTGAACGCGATGACGGACCCGCACTCGCCGGGCCGCTACCGCGTCAACGGGCTGATGGTGAACATGCCGCAATTCCAGCAGGCGTTCCAGTGCAAGGCGGGGCAGCCGATGGTGAAGGAGAAGCGCTGCCGCGTGTGGTGATGACACAGCGCCGCTCCCCCGGGTGGCGCGGTCGTCTGGGCCGGCCGCGTTCAGTGCCGTGCCGCCCGGTCGCTGAGCTGCGCCTGCATGTGCACGAGATTCGCCTCGAAGGCCTGCATCTCCAGGCCGAGCGCCGTCAGGTCGAGTGCCGCCTGCTTGAGTTCCGGGAACAGCTGCGTTTCTTCCTGGCGGATGTGGCTCAGGACGGCGTCTATCAATTCGCGCACCAAGGGCTCGGCGCGGGCCTCGTCCATCGATATGCCTTGCAGCGTGGCCAGCAGGTCGTCGACGGCGAGGTGGTCTTCCTCGTAGCGGGCGATCAGGTTCGGGTCGACCCGGCGCACGCCCGGATAAAACACGCCTTCCTCGAGGCGCGAATGCATGTGGATGGCCTGGATCAGCTGGGTTGCCGCCTGCTTCTTGACGTCGGCGCTTTGGGTGTTCTTGTATTTGTCGGCGAGCTTGCGGACCAGGTCGTGGTCGCGCAGCAGGGCCTGGACTGGATTGTCGACCGGGAACGCGTCATGCGCTCCCGGTCTCACGGGGTCGGCTGTGGTTGCCATGGGAGTCCTCCTCAACGGTTGTCCGGCATATTCCGATATGCCGTCAGGATTTCATCCTACACCCCGTCATCCGTGCGGCATGTTCGCCAACGCACCCAAGGCCAACGGTAACGTCCGCTTCAAAAAAAACGCCGCCTCCGTGGGCGGCGTTCGTGCGGCGGATGGCGTCAATGCTGGGAGATGCTGCCGCGCCATGCGCCCGTTTCCTTGCCGCGTTTCTCGAGCATGTCCTTGAACTTCTGCAGGTTGCCGCGGGCTTCCAGGCGCACGGCGCCGAGGGCGTCGCCGATCTTCTCGGCCGGGCCTTCCGGCTGGTAATCCATCTGCAGCGTGACGCGGGTGACGTCGTCGGACAGCTTGTGGAACGTCACCACGCCGCCGTTCGGGACACCGCTCGTGCTGCGCCACGCGATGCGCTTGTCCGGCACCTGTTCCGTGATCTCGGCATCCCATTCCTTTTCCTCGCCGGCCACGTTGGCCTTCCAGTGCAGGCGCTTGTCGTCCAGCTGGCGGACTTCATGCACGCTGCCCATGAATTGCGGGAAATCCTCGAACTGGGTCCACTGGTTGTAGGCGGACCGCACGGGGACGTTGACCTCGATGGTTTCGACGATCGACGAGTCCATGCCCGATTTATTGCCTTTGAGTTTTTTCGACAGCATCATGCCGCCGACGGCCAGCGCGGCGACCGTCACTACACGGTTCAGCATTTTTCCCTCCTTATCCCAGAGCGTTCGGTTGCGATACACAAAAAACCAATCTGTCGCTAAAACTACGTGAAAAGCGTTCATCATGGCGCCCGCGAGCCGTGCGGAAACATTGAAAGTTCCGTAATTTATCTTGCGCAGGGTCGTCCCGCGACTGTTGTGATACTGTATATATATTCAGTAAAAATGCCGCCGCGGCGATGCCGAGGGCGGGTCGCGACGTTATAATGCCCGAATGAATCTCCTCGACAATCTGAACCCCGAACAACTGGCTGCCGTCACGCTGCCGTCCCAGAGCGCCCTCATTCTCGCGGGCGCCGGGTCCGGCAAGACGCGGGTGCTGACGACCCGTATCGCCTGGCTGATCCAGACCGGGCAGGTGTCGCCGGCCGGCATCATGGCCGTGACTTTCACCAACAAGGCCGCCAAGGAGATGCTCACGCGCCTGTCGGCGATGCTGCCGGTGAACACGCGCGGCATGTGGATCGGCACGTTCCACGGCCTGTGCAACCGCCTGCTGCGCACGCATCACCGCGACGCGGCGCTGCCGCAGACGTTCCAGATCCTCGATTCGCAGGACCAGCTGTCGATGATCAAGCGCATGCTCAAGGCCCTGAACGTCGACGACGAGAAGTACCCGGCGAAGGACTTGATGTACTTCATCAACAACGCCAAGGAGCGGGGCCAGCGCGCGCACGAGGTCGAAGCGTACGACCACGTCCAGCGGCGCATGGCCGAGCTGTACGATTTCTATGACCAGCAATGCCAGCGCGAAGGCGTCGTCGACTTCGCCGAGCTGCTGCTGCGCTCGTACGAACTGCTGCAGCGCAACCACCCGCTGCGCCAGCATTACCAGATGCGCTTCCGTCACATCCTCGTCGACGAGTTCCAGGACACCAACGACCTGCAATACAACCTGCTGAAACTGCTGGCCGGCCACGGCGAGCCGCGCGGCGGCGCCATCTTCGCCGTCGGCGACGACGACCAGAGCATCTACGCGTTCCGCGGCGCCAACGTGGGCAATATGCAGGCGTTCGAGCGCGACTTCGAAGTCAAGAATCTCATCAAGCTGGAGCAGAACTACCGCTCGCACGGCAACATCCTCGACAGCGCCAACCACCTCATCTCGAACAACGCCAAGCGCCTCGGCAAGAACCTGCGCACGGATGCGGGGCAGGGCGAGCCGGTGCGCATCTACGAGGCGTCGTCCGACCTCGAAGAGGCGCAGTGGATCATCGACGAAGCCAAGAGCCTGATGGCGGAGGGCGTGAGCAAGAGCGAGATCGCCGTGCTGTACCGGTCCAACGCGCAGAGCCGCGTGATCGAGCACGCGCTGTTCGCGGCCGGCCTGCCGTACACGGTGTACGGCGGCCTGCGCTACTTCCAGCGCGCCGAGGTCAAGCACGCCATCGCCTACCTGCAGCTGATGGACAACCCGCACAACGATTCCGCGTTCCTGCGCGTCGTGAATTTCCCCACGCGCGGCATCGGTGCCCGCTCGATCGAGCAGTTGCAGATGGCGGCGGAATCCTATCGCGTGTCGCTGTACGCCGCGGTGCCCTACATGACGGGCAAGGCCGGCACGGCGCTCGGCAACTTCGTCAAGCTGATCGAGAGCGCGCGTTTCGAGACGCAGCAGTTGCCGCTGCCGGAAATGGTGCGCGTCGTGCTCGAGCGCAGCACCCTGCTGGCGCACTATGGCAACGAGAAAGAGGGCCAGGAGCGCATCGAGAACTTGCAGCAGATGGTCGGCGCCGCCACCCAGTTCGTGCAGGAAGAAGGCTTCGGCACGCACGCACCGGCGCACCTCGGCCCGCAGGCGCAGGCCGCGAGCGGCACGGCGATCGTCGACGGCGACGGTGTCGACGTGCTCGACGCGGACGCGCCGCTGTCGGCCGTGATGTCGCCGTTGTCGGCCTTCCTCGCGCACGCGTCGCTGGAGGCGGGCGACGCCCAGGCGCAGGCCGGGCAGGAAGCGCTGCAGCTCATGACCGTGCACTCGGCCAAGGGCCTGGAGTTCGACGCCGTGTTCATCACGGGCCTGGAAGAAGGGTTATTCCCGCACGAGAGCAGCGCCCGCGAGATGGATGGCGTCGACGAGGAGCGCCGCCTGATGTACGTGGCGATCACGCGCGCGCGCCAGCGCTTGTACATGAGCTTCACGCAGCAGCGCATGCTGCACGGCCAGACCCGCTTCAACATGAAGTCGCGCTTCTTCGACGAGCTGCCGGAACACGCGCTGAAATGGCTGACGCCGCGCGTGCAGACGAACTGGTTCGCCGGCCGCAAGTCGACGACGGCGTGGGACGACGCCGTTTTCCGCGAAGGCGGCAGCGACAACCAGATCGCCAAGCAGATCGCGCAGAAGTCGAGCAGCGGCAACGGCACCGGGTGGCGCATCGGCGAGTCGGTGAGTCACGCGCGCTTCGGCGAGGGCGTGATCGTCAACATCGAGGGCGGCGCGGGCAGCGCGCGCGCCCAGATCAATTTTGGCGCGGCGGGGATGAAGGTGCTCGACCTGTCGGTGGCAAAGTTGGAGCGGGTGGGACGATGACCGGTCGTAGGGTGGGCGGGGGGGGGTGATGCCGGGGGCATTGCCCCCGCCCACGCGAACGCCAAACATGACGCATACGTCACGCGTGGGCACGGGGTGCCCACCCTACCGCCGAACATCACGCCGGCTGCGGCGCCTCGTCGACCGGCTTGCCGAAGATGGTGCGGTAGCCCGCATACATCGCACACTGCAGCAGCAGCACGAACAGGAAGATCAGCCACATGAGCACGACCCGCCCCAGCGTGGCGTCGCCGAACAGCAGGGTGGCCACGATGCACACGCCGAAGAAGATGGCGAACCAGGCCGCCAGCAGCACGAGGAACGGGCGCGCCGTGCGGACGACGGCGAAGAAGCTGTAGAACGTGGCCTTGCCCGGCCCCATGTGCTTCCAGTAGGTGAGCGGCGCGGCGAAGCACAGCGTCACCAGCACGGCCACGTCCAGCAGGAACACCCCGAACAAGGCCAGCATGTGCGACGTCTGGATGTCAGGCGGCGTCGACGTGTCGGGCCGGGGCATCATCTGCACCAGCACCTCGGGCGGGATCGCCAGGCGCGTGACGACCATCATCAGCAGCGACACGCCCAGGTAGACGAGTCCCAGCTTGCACAGCGCGGCCAGCGCCGGCCGGCGGAAGCCCGTCAGCAGCACGGCCGGGGTGACCCGGTCGCCGTTCTCGATCATCAGGCAGGCCTGCATGAAGGCCATCGAGAACGACGGAATCAGCACGACCGCAAGTACCGAACCCAAAATCGGCACGGCCGACAGGCCGATGCTGAACAGGATGTTGGCGAACAGGAGCGTCGTCAGGGCGGCGGGCTGTTTGCGGAACAGGCCGATGCCTTGCTTCAGCCACTCCCATCCGGTACGTGCGGGTAAATCGTTCATGCTGTGAGGTCGGGGGCGCCGTGTGCGATGCGTTCGCGCAGGACTCGTTCGAAGTGGGTGGGATCGTGCGGGGTCAGCATCTCGGCCTCGCGCGGACGGTAGAAATCATACAGGCGCGACAGCCAGAAGCGCAGCGCCGCGGCGCGCAGCATCGGCAACCATGCGGCCCGGTCGGCGGCCGTGAACGGTCGAACCGCGTGATAGGCGCGCGTCAGCGCCAGGACGCGCGCGTCGTCGAGGCGGCCGCTGTCCAGGTCGATGCACCAGTCGTTGACGGTGACGGCCAGGTCGAACAGCCACGTGTCGCAGCCCGCGAAATAAAAATCGAAGCAGCCGGACAGGCGTTCGCCGACGAACATCACGTTGTTGCGGAACAGGTCGGCGTGGACGGGGCCGCGTTCCAGTTGCGCATACGTGCTGCCTGCCGCGAAGTCGCGCTGGAATGCCAGTTCCGATTGCAGCAGCGCGGCCGTCCCGGCATCGAGCCAGGGCAGCACCTTCGGCACCGTCTCGACCCACCAGTCCAGCCCGCGCAGATTCGGCTGGGACAGGGGAAAGTCGCGGCCGGCCAGGTGCATCTTCGCCAGCATCGTGCCCACTTCGGCGCAATGCACGGGTTGCGGGTCCATTTGCGAGCTGCCGTCGAGCTTGCTGACGATGGCGGCCGGCTTGCCGTGCAGCGCCACCACCAGCTCGCCCGCGTCGTTCGGCACGGGCGCGGGTACGGGAATGCCGCGCTCGGCCAGATGGCGCATCAGCTTCACGTAGAAGGGCAATTGCTCGAAGTCGAGGTTTTCGAAGATGGTGAGGACGTATTCGCCGCGTTCCGTCGTCAGGAAGAAATTACTGTTTTCGATGCCGCTCGGGATACCCTTGAGCGCGACGGCTTTACCAAGAGGAAACTGCTTGATCCACTGGGAGAGGTCATCCAGCGTGACCGGGGTGAAGACTGCCATTGTGTAAGAAAGAAAAGTCGCTGTAGCGGCCACGCTCGGCGGCCGGTCCTGTTGACGGCTGTTACTTCTTCTCGGGCGCGGCGGTAGCCGGCATGGGAGGAGGAGGCGGCGCGTCGGCCGTCGTCGGGGCGTTGGTACCGGATTCGCTCGTGGCTTTCCGCTTGCCCGACAGGTCGAACTCACCCACCTTCCACTGCGGCGCGCGGATCGAATTCGTCTGCGCGTTGCCGGGCTGGGTGTTCGGTTTCATGTAGTAATGGCTGCCACCGGGCGTGGTGACTTCGACTTCGGTGACCTGGCCGCCACTCCGCGTTTCCTTGATCTGGGTGCCGCGCTTGGGCGGAATATTGGTCGCCGGAATGTCGCTGCCCGGTTCGATACGCTCGAGCTTGGGCGGCGCCGGGCTGGGCGTCGGCTGCGTGGCCGATTGCTGGGCCGCGGCCAATCCGGCATGAAAAGCCAGGAACAGCGCGAGGGGGGCGAGGCGGGAAGAGGTACGCGGCATGATGATCACCTTTGTCGTTTAGTCCATTGTAACAAACAGCGCCACTTCCCTGTGAAAAGTGTGGTTGGATCCCCATATTCCGGACATCGCCCGCTCATCTTTTTTCCACTCCCGATTCTGCGATAATGGCGCACGTTTCGCCGTGCCGCCGCGGCCCACTTTCGATTCTGCCCTATGGACAATACCCTGCTTCTCGTCGACGGTTCCAGCTATCTCTATCGCGCCTTCCACGCGCTGCCCGACCTGCGCAGCCCGGACGGCTACCCGACCGGCGCGATGCACGGCATGGTCAACATGCTGCGCCGCCTGCGCGCGGACTTCCCGGCCGCCTACATCGCCTGCGTGTTCGACGCCAAGGGCAAGACGTTCCGCGACGACCTGTACCCGGAATACAAGGCGACGCGCGCGTCGATGCCGGAAGACCTGGCCAAGCAGATCGAGCCGATCCACGAAGTCGTGCGCCACATGGGATGGCCGATCCTGATGGTGGAGGGCGTCGAAGCGGACGACGTCATCGGCACCCTGGCCGCGCAGGCGACGGCGCGCGGCCTCTCTACCGTCGTCTCGACGGGCGACAAGGACCTCGCCCAGCTCGTGAACGACAAGGTCATGCTGATCAACACGATGAGCAACGAGAAGCTCGACGAAGCGGGCGTGCTGGCCAAGTTCGGCGTGCCGCCGAACCGCATCATCGACTACCTGACCCTGATCGGCGACACCGTCGACAACGTCCCCGGCGTCACCAAGTGCGGCCCGAAGACGGCCGTCAAATGGCTCACCCTGCACGGGTCGCTGGACGGCGTGATCGAAAACGCCCACGCCATCACGGGCGCCGTCGGCGAGAACCTGCGCGCCGCGCTGGAGTGGCTGCCGAAGGGCCGTGAACTGATCACGGTGAAGACGGACTGCGACCTGGTGGGCCACGTCGTGTCGATCGAGGAAACCCTCATCGGCCGCCCGGAAGACAAGGAGGCGCTGCGCGACTTCTTCCAGCGCTACGGCTTCAAGACCATGCTGCGCGAGATCGGACCGGGCAACGCGGCCAAGTACGGCACGCCCGGCGCGCCGGCTCCCGCGCTCAACTCGCCGGAAGGCGCGGCCGGCACGCAGCCCGGCATGCCGATCATCAAAGGCGAGTACGAGACCGTCACGACGATGGAAGACTTCGAGCGCTGGCTGGCCCTGATCGACAAGGCCGCGCTGACGTCGGTCGACACGGAGACGACGTCGCTCGATCCGATGACGGCCGAGATGGTCGGCATCTCGCTGTCGGTGGAGGAAGGCAAGGGCGCGTACATTCCGCTGGCGCACCGCTACGCCGGCGTGCCCGCGCAGCTGAACCGCGAGGAAGTCCTCGCGCGCATGAAGCCGTGGCTGGAAAACCCGGACAAGCCCAAGCTGGGACAGAACCTCAAGTACGACAGCCACATCTTCGAAAACCACGGCGTGAAACTGCGCGGCATCGTGCACGACACCTTGCTGCAGTCGTACGTGTTCGAATCGCACAAGCCGCACGACATGGACACGATGGCGCTGCGCCACCTGGGCTATACGACGATCCCGTACGTCGACGTGTGCGGCAAGGGCGCGAACCAGATCTGCTTCGACCAGGTCGAGCTGGAGCGAGCGACCGAGTACGCGGCCGAGGATTCCGACATCACCCTGCGCCTGCACCACGCCATGGTCAAGCACGTCGAAAGCGACGAGGGCCTGAACTTCATCTACCGCAAGATCGAGCTGCCCACGTCCGTCGTGCTGCAGAAGATCGAGCGCAACGGCGTGCTGATCGACGCCGATAAACTGGCCGCGCAGTCGAACGAACTGGCCGCGCGCATCATGGAACTGGAGCAGCAGGCGTACGAGCTGGCCGGCGGCCCGTTCAACCTCGGGTCGCCCAAGCAGATCGGCGAGATCTTCTTCGGCAAGCTGCAGCTCCCCGTCATCAAGAAGACGGCGACCGGCGCGCCGTCGACGGACGAGGAAGTCCTGCAAAAGCTGGCCGAGGACTACCCGCTGCCGAAGATCCTGCTGGAGCACCGCGGGCTGTCGAAACTGAAGTCGACATACACCGACAAGCTGCCGAAGATGGTCAATGCGCGCACGGGCCGCGTGCACACGAATTACGCGCAGGCCGTGGCGATCACGGGCCGCCTCGCGTCCAACGATCCGAACCTGCAGAACATCCCCGTGCGCACCGCCGAGGGCCGCCGCATCCGCGAAGCATTCGTGGCGCCGCAAGGCAGCGTGATCGTGTCGGCCGACTATTCGCAGATCGAGCTGCGCATCATGGCCCACATCTCGGAAGACGAGGCGATGCTGCGCGCGTTCGCGGCCGGCGAGGACATCCACCGCGCCACCGCCGCCGAGATCTTCGGCGTGCAACCCGAGGAGGTGCAGAGCGAGCAGCGGCGCTACGCGAAGGTCATCAACTTCGGTCTGATCTACGGGATGAGCGCGTTCGGCCTCGCGCAGAACCTGGGCATCGAGCGGGGCGCGGCCAGCAACTACATCGAGCGCTACTTCCAGCGCTTCGCGGGCGTCAAGCGCTACATGGACGAGACCCGGCTGCTCGCCAAGGAGCGCGGCTATGTCGAGACGGTGTTCGGCCGGCGCCTGTGGCTCCCGGAGATCAATTCGCCGAACGGCCCGCGCCGCGCCGGCGCCGAACGCGCCGCGATCAACGCGCCGATGCAGGGCACGGCGGCGGACCTGATCAAGCTGGCGATGATCGCCGTGCAGGACTGGATCGAGAAGGACGCCCTGCGCACCCGCATGGTCATGCAGGTGCACGACGAACTGGTGCTGGAAGTGCCGCAGGACGAGCTCGAACTCGTCAAGCGGAAGCTGCCGGAACTGATGGGCGGCGTGGCCACGCTCAAGGTGCCGCTCGTGGCCGAAACCGGTGTGGGCGCGAACTGGGAAGAGGCCCATTAAGTAGGGCGCACACCCTACTCGAGGAATTCGTCGGCCAGCCGCGCCACGGCCGTCGTGCCCAGGATGTCGTAATGCGTCTTCCCGGGCACGATGGCCAGGCGCGCGGCGGCGCGCAGCGAGCCGTCCAGGCCCGCGTCGCGCTGCCCGCCGCCGAGGGCCTGGTAGCACTCGGTGATGTGGTCCAGCGTGACCGCGTCGGCATCCGCGAACACCAGCATCGTCCGCGCCCCGATCGCGCCGGCCTGCGGCGTCCAGTCGTAATCGCGGCTTTGCAGCTCGCCCATCTTGCGCAGCGACGTCTCCCAGTTCACTTCCGGGTACAGCGCGGCCAGCGGCGACCTGGCCAGCTGCGCGCCGATTTGCGCTGCGTTCACGTCCATGTGGTCGAAGGCCGTGCGCACTTCCGGATAGAAGCCGGCGCGCTTGAACGGCGCGCTGACGACGATCAGCCGGTCGACGACGTCCGGATGGCGGATCGCCGTCTGCAGCGCGACGCCGCCGCCGAACGAATAGCCCAGCAGGTCGGCCTTGCCCAGGTCGAGTGCGCGGATCACGGCCGCCACGTCGTCCGCCAGCGTTTCGAAGCGCAGCGGGCGGTCCACGTCCGGCGTGTGGCCGTGGCCCTGCAGGTGGATGGCGATCACGCGGCGGCCGGCGGCCAGCGCGGCGATGTTCGGGCCGAACGCTTCGCTCGCCATGATCCCTCCATGCAGCAGCACGAGCGGCTTGCCGGCGCCTTGTTCTTCCACGTGGATCTGCATGCCATTGACGGTGACGCGTTGCTGTTTGCTGGTGTTCATGACGGCTCCTTGGGTGAGTGAGGTGAGGGGAAATTTCCGAACAGGTGGACGAGGTAGCGGTGCAAGTGGCGCAGGCTCTCCACGGCCACCTGCGGATCCTGCTGCGATTTCGCGAGCACGAAGCTACCCTGGATGACGGCCTGGATGTGCAAAGCCAGGCTTTCCGGCGACCAGTCGGCGTCGGGCACCAGCGCGGCGCGGGCGGCGCGGATGTCCGGCACGAGGGTCGCGGCATGGTCGCGGATGTGCGTGCCGCCGGCCGCCGCCAGGCCGGGGTGGGTGGCGAACGTCTCCTGCGACACCATGCCGAGCAGGCAGGTGAAGTCGGCCAGCTCGCCCGCGATCATCCGCGCGCGGAATTCCACGTAGCCGAGCAGGCGCGCGAGCGGCGTCGGCGCGGTGTGGTAGGGCGCGTTGGCGAACAGTGCGTCGGCCCGGTCGGCGAAGCGTTGCGCGGCGGCGTGGGCCAGGTCTTCCTTCGTCTTGAAGTGGTGGAAAAAGCTGCCCTTGGTGACGCCGGCCGCCGCGCACACGTCGTCCACGCGGGTGGCTTCGTAGCCGCGCGTGCGGATCAGGGTGACGGCTGCGTCGAGCAGCTTGTTGCGTGAATCGCTGTGCGGTGCCATGTGTTTCTCCATACCGACTGGTTGGTATGGAGAATACACGGCCATATTATGTTGTCAAACATATCTTGCGGCGCCGCCGCGCCCAACCGGCGACGAGCGCGAGGCCGCCGGCCAGCATGGCGGCGGGCGCGGGTTCCGGCACCGGCGGCGCATAGACATTGGCCGTCGTGCCGGCGAGGAAGGTGACGGTGCCCTGGGCCACGTCGGCGCCGGATATCGTGCTCACCGACAGCGTGGCATGGCGGGTGCCGGTGTCGATGGACACCATGTCCTCGGAGCCGGGCGTGCCGAATATCGCGCTGAACAGGTCCCCGCTCGCGCCGGCGACTTCGTCCGGGCCGGCTGAAGCCGACAGCGACGCATCGATGCCAAAGATGACTTCCGTGTGCGGCGACAGCGTGAAGAACAGCGTGTGCGCGGACTGGGCGCTGACGGTGCCGATGAGCGTGTCGAGACTGAGGCTGGTCGAATCGTACTGCACGTTGAAGTGCCCGAAGCCGTCCGCCGTGTCGTAGTTGGCCGTGCCGAACGTGTTGAGGCCCGCATAGCCGGTGATGGTGTCCTGGTTGTACAGCGTGCCGAAGGCGTAGGCGTAATAGCTGGTCAGGTTGAGCGACGGCGCGATGCCGTCGTCGGGCGCCAGGTCCACGAGCCGGTAATGGAAATCGGCGAGCGCGGCGTTGGCCGTGGCCTCGGCTCGCGCCGGTCCGGATGCCATGCCGCACATGGCAAGGACGACGAGCAGGACCGCCGTGATGGATGAGTTGACACGCATTGGTTTCTCCCGCGCGGCGTTATGCCGCATGGGTTACTGTAAATGCCCGCATTCTCAGCCGTTTTGATCGTGCTCTACCCATCCGGCATGACGATTCCTTTGTGCAACAACAAAGTGCTAAAGGTGTAAGCAAAGGTTTCAATGTGCGTTGGCTAACATAAAAGTTTCCAGCCGGAACGTATATTGACATCACCGCCCCACATCGGCGTCATTTCAAAAAGGTACGATCATGAACAAGACCCTCCATCAAATCGGGCTGCTCGCCGGCAGCGCCATCACCGCCGTGTCCCTCGTCGCCTGTGGCGGCGGCGGGGGCGGAAGCGGCACCGGGACGACGCCGACGACCACGGCCGGCACCCTGAGCGTCGCGCTGACCGACGCCCCGGCCTGCGGTTTCGACGCCGTCAACGTCACCGTCAACAAGGTCCGCGTCAACGCCAGCGCCAGCGCGAGCGACACGGACGCGGGCTGGACCGACATCACGCTGAATCCGGCCAGGAAGATCAATCTGCTGAACCTGACCAATGGCGTGCTCGACAGCCTGGGCCAGACGGCGCTGCCCGCCGGCCATTACTCGCAACTGCGCCTCGTGCTGGATGCGAACGCCAACACCGTCGTGCCGACGGGCGGCACCGAACAGCCGCTGACGACGCCGAGCGCCATCCAGAGCGGCATCAAGCTGAACAATGAATTCGACGTCGCGGCGGGCCAGCAGGTCGACCTCGTGCTCGACTTCAACGCCTGCAAGTCGGTCGTCACGCAAGGCAATGGCCGTTACCTGCTGAAACCCGTCGTGAAAGTGGTGCCGACGGCGGCCGTCGGGATTTCCGGCGTCGTCGCGACGACGCTGCTGGGCAGCCATGTGACCGTGTCGGCGCAGCAGAACGGCGTCGTGATCGGCTCGACCGTACCGAATGCGACGACGGGCGAATTCTTCTTGTCGCACCTTGCTACGGGTAACTACGACGTCGTGATCACGGCCGACGGCCATGCGGCCGGCGTGGTCGGCGCCGTGCCGGTGGCGGCCAGCGGCAGCACCGTGCTGAGCACGGCCACTGCGCCGCTCGACCTGCCCGTCAGCACGATGGGCTCGATCGCGGGCACCGTGACCTTGCCGGCGAACGCCACCGAGGCGGCCTATGTGTCGGCGAAACAGACGTTCGCGGCGGGTCCGACCGTGACCGTCAAGTATGCGGGTGCCGATATCTCGACCGGCGCCTACACGATCGCGAATCTGCCGATCGCGGCGCCCCAGTACGCGGCCTACAGCGCGACCTTGCCCTTGACCTTCGCGGCGGCCACGACCGTCCTGCCGGGCGCCGGCAAGTACCGCGTCGAGGCGGCCGGCACGGGCTACACGACCAAGGCCATCGACCTGGTCGACATCTCGACGGGCAATGCGACCAAGGTCGACTTCACGCTGACGCCGTAAGCGTCCGCGCCCGCCGCCGCCGGCGCGCCGCCCCGGCGACCAGCACCAGGCCGCCGCCGAGCATGGCGACGGCCGGCGGCTCCGGCACCGGCGGCGTGAAGGATTCGGACGAGGCGCTCGTCCGGATGCTCAGCGTGCCGGTGGTTGCCGCGTCGCCCGCGTTCGCGACGGCGGACAGCACGCCGGATTCGTCGCCCAGGTACGTGTAATCGACTGCGTCGAAGCGCGTGCCGTGGCTGATGAAGGGCGTCGTGATTTCCCCGTGCAGGCCGGCCTCGGCATACGTGAACCCGTGCACAGGCTGGGCGCTCACGGCGGCGTCGGCGGAAAAGATGACGCGCGTGTGCGGCGACAAATCGAACTGCAAGTCGAGCCGGGTCCCGGAACGGGCCGAATACGCCTCCGCGTCGGCCGCCGAGCTCGAACTGTAGTCGGGCGCCAGTGTCGCGCTGCCGCTGCCGTAGGCGTTCTCGACGTGAATCTTTCCGAAGGTATTGGTCGACGCCTGCGTCGTGGGATAGGAAAACGATCCCAGGTACAGGTCTGTTTCTCCATAAATATCGGTCAGCGTGAGCGTCAGGGACGGCGTCACGCCGTCGGCCGGGGCGAGGTCGACCAGTTCATATCCAAAGTTCTCGATGCCGGCGCTGCTGTGCGCCTGTGCCCGCGCCGCGCCCGCCGCCAGCAGCAGAAGGGCTGCGCACGCGCCGGTCCGGATCGATCGTGCGGTTGCCATGTGAATCTCCTTGACGATGCGCCTACTCTGCGCGCCTTCTTGCGAGGTCGGTTTGTGCGCGGTCAAAAAGGCGGGAAGACGTTTGTGCTTGGTAACGGCAAGCGTGTCGCGGACGGCGCTGCTAAGATAGCAGGCCTGTCATCAGCGAACGAAAGAGGGACATGAACGACAACGCAAGCGGTTTTGCGGCGGCTGCCCAGCCCATCGCGGCCCAGTCCGTCATCCGCACGGATACCGCGGGCCTGGCCGACGGCCTGGTCAAGCTGACGGTCGGCGGCCAGGAAGTGCCGGTCTATTACGCCCGCCCGGCCGGGCAGGACAAGCGCCCCGTGATGATCGTCGTGTCCGAGATCTTCGGCCTGCACGAGCACATCGCCGATGTGGCGCGCCGCTTCGCGAAACAGGGTTATCTGGCGCTGGCGCCCGATTTCTTCGTGCGCCAGGGCGACCCGTCGATCCTGCCCGACATGGCGACGATCATGGCGCAGATCATCCGCAAGGTGCCGGACGCGCAGGTGATGGGCGACATCGACGCCTGCATGGCCTGGGCCGCCGACAACGGCGGCGACGTCGACCGGCTCGGCGTCAACGGCTTTTGCTGGGGCGGGCGCATGACGTGGCTGTACGCGGCGCACAACCCGCGCGTGAAAGCGGCCGTGGCGTGGTACGGCAAGCTGGTGGCCGATCCGAATCCGCCCCGCCAGCCGCGCCATCCCATCGACGTCGCGCCGACGCTCACCGTGCCCGTGCTCGGCCTGTACGGCGCGAAGGACGCCGGCATTCCGCTGGCGACGGTCGAACGGATGACGGCCGCGCTGGGCACGGGCCCGAGCGATTCCGCGATCGTCGTCTACCCGGACGCCGGCCACGCCTTCCACGCCGACTACCGCCCGAGCTACAACGCAAAGGATGCCCGCGACGGCTTCGCCCGCGCGCTGGCCTGGTTCCGCGAACACGGCGCCGGCTGACGCCGCCGCGCCGGGAGGTTACAATCTCCGGTTTGCGTCCGGCGGCGTGCGCATGCACGCGCTCCAAGAACAACAAGAGGCTTTTAAATCGACCCGATTCTCATTTCCATCCTGCTGGCCACCGGCCTGGCGGGCGTGGTCAGCATCACGGCCGCCGCGGTGTTTTCCTTTGCGCTGCTGGCGAAAGTCGTCGAGCGCATGGTCAGCCTGTCGGTCGGCATCATGCTGTCGACGTCGCTGCTGCACGCGCTGCCGGAAGCCTTCGAGTCGAAGGCCGACACGCATGCGCTGTTCGCCACCCTGCTGGGCGGCCTGCTCGCGTTCTTCCTGCTGGAGAAGGCGGCCCTGCTGCGCCATTCGCACCACCACGAGGGCGACGGGCACCATCACGCGCACGGCCACGACGCCATGCAGGCGGGCCGCGCCGGCTGGATGATCCTGATCGGCGACGGCATGCACAACTTCACGGACGGCATCCTGATCGCGGCGGCCTTTCTCGCCAATCCGCAACTGGGGATCGTCACGGGTGTGGCCATCATCGCCCACGAGATTCCGCAGGAGATCGGCGACTTCATCGTGCTGCTGAACGCCGGTTTCTCGCGCGTGCGTGCCTACGTGTTCAATCTGTTGTGCAGCCTCCTGGCCGTGCTGGGCGGGGTGCTTGGGTATGCGACCTTGGACCGCGCCAGCAACCTGATTCCCTACGTGCTGGTGTTCGCGTCGTCCGGCTTCATCTACATCGCGGTGAGCGACCTGATGCCGCAGATGCAGCGCCGCGCCACCGTGCGCGAATCCATCCCGCAGGTGCTCTTGATCGGGCTCGGCGTCGTCATCGTGCTGTTGCTGACGCACGGCCACTGACCGCGTTATGTGGCGCCAGTCGCCACCGCGCGTTTCGGGTCGGAGGTCCACTCGCTCCACGATCCCGGATACAGCGCCGCCCCCGGCATCCCCGCCACTTCCAGCGCCAGCAGGTTGTGGCACGCGGTCACGCCGGAACCGCATTGCATGATGGCGTCCTTCGGATCGCCCACCGCCACGCCCAGTTCCGCCTTGAGTTGATCCGGCGCCTTGAAGCGGCCGTCGGCCTGCAGATTGTCCTTGAAGAAGCGGTTCTTCGCGCCCGGGATGTGGCCGCCGACGGGGTCGATGGTCTCGTTCTCGCCGCGGAAGCGGTCCGGCGCGCGCGCGTCGACGACGGTCTTGCCGCCGTGTTCCACGTTGTGCAGCACCGCGGCCACGTCCACCGTCGTCACGAGGGCGGGGCGCGCGGCGATGTGGCCGCGCGCGCGCGGGGCCGGCACGTCGGTGGCGACGGGCTGCCCGGCCGCCTGCCACGCGGGCAGGCCGCCATCCAGCACGGCGACCGCATCATGGCCGACCCAACGCAGCATCCACCACAGGCGCGCGCAATACATGCCGCCGTGCGCGTCGTAGGCGACGACCTGGGTGTCGTCGTTCACGCCCCAGCCGCGCAGCAGCTCGATGAACGCGTCCTTGTCGGGCAGCGGATGGCGGCCGCGGAAGTTCCCGGCCGCGTCGCGCTTGGCGCCCGACAGTTCCGTCTCCATGTCGGCGAACACGGCGCCCGGGATGTGGCCGGCGGCATAGGCTTCACGGCCGGCGGCGAGGTTCATGAGGTCGTGGCGGCAGTCGACGACGACCCAGGTCGGGTCGTTGACGTGCGCTGCCAGTGCGGCGGATTCGATCAGGGTCGTGTACGTGGACATCTGCGGGGGCTCCTCGTTATTCGCTGGCGATGGGGTCGGTTTCCTTGACGACGGCGCCGCGCGCCGTGCGCGTCGTATTGTAGAACGTCGCGGCGATTCCCGAGGCGAGGATCACGCCCATGCCCAGCCACACGTGCCAGTCGAACGTGTCTTTCCACAGGATCATCCCCCACAGGCTGGAAAAGATGATGCCCGTGTACTGCAGGTTGGCGACGACGAGCACCTTGCCGATGCGGTAGGCGCGCGTCATCGCGATCTGGGCGAACAGGCCGAAGGCGGCGATCCCCAGCAGCAGGGCCTGGCCGTGCCACGATTGCGAGCGGAAGGTGTTCATGCCGTTGCCCAGCAGCGAGCCGACGAGGCCGGCGATGCCCATCGTGACGGAAAAATAGAACACGACGCGGTATTCCGGTTCGCCCATCTGGCCCAGGCGGCGCACCTGCAGATAGGCCATCGCGGCGATCACGGACGAGGCGATGGCGACGACGCCGCCCACCCACTCATGGGTTTCGACGGCCGGCCGCAGCACGAGCGTCACGCCGACGAAGCTCATCGTGATGGCGAGGGCCAGCGGCCACTCGGGCAAGCCCTTGCCGCGCCACCAGCCGATGAAGAACATGTACGTGGCGAGCCAGATCGGCGCCATGTAGTTGAGGGTGACGGCCGTCGCCAGCGGCAGCTTCGCGATCGCGTAGAACCACAGCCACAGCGACAGGACGCCGACGACGCTGCGCCAGAGGTGTTCTTTCGGGAAGGACGTCTTGAACGATCCGCCCTGGAGGCGGATCATCGGCAGCAGCATCAGGCTGCCGATGAAACCCCGGTACATCACGATTTCCGAGGTCGAGTAGAGCGAGGAAGCCAGCTTCACGCACGCGCCCATGGCGGCGAACAGGAAGCTGGCGCACAACATCCAGAGTGGCGCCATCAGAGAACAACCATCACATCCCCGGAGGAATATTGTCGAGCTTGCTGCGATACCACTCGTGGAAATGCTGCATGCCGTCTTCCATCGGCGACTGGTACGGACCCGCCTCGGTGACGCCGCGCTCCATCAGCGCCTTGCGGCCGGCGTCCATGCGCAGGCCGATCTCGTCGTCCTCGACGCACGTTTCCATGTAGGCGGCGCGCTCCGCTTCGACGAATTCGCGCTCGAACAGGACGATTTCTTCCGGATAGTAGAACTCGACCACGTTGCGCGTCTTCTGCGGACCCATGGGCCACAGCGTGGACACGACGAGCACGTTCGGATACCACTCGACCATGATGTTCGGATACAGCGTGAGCCAGATCGCGCCGTATTTCGGTACCTGGCCGTTGTTGAACTTCAGGACCTGTTCCTGCCATTTCCGGTACGCGGGCGAGCCGGACTTCTGCAGGCCGCGGTGCACGCCCACGGTCTGGACGCTGTAGTCCGGCCCGAATTCCCAGCGCAGGTCGTCGCAGCTGACGAAGTTGCCCAGGCCCGGGTGGAACGGCTCGACGTGGTAATCCTCCAGGTAGACTTCGATGAAGGTCTTCCAGTTGTAGTCGCAGTCGTGCACCTCGACGTGGTCGAACATATAGCCCGAGAAATCCAGGTCTTTGGTCACGGACAGCTTGGCGAGCTTGTCCATCACGTCGTAGCCGTTCTGCTCGAACAGCAGGCCGTTCCAGTTCTGCAGCGGCGTCCTGGACAGGTTCAGGCAAGGCGTGTCCGCGAAATGCGGCGCGCCGATCAGTTCGCCCTTGAGGTCGTAGGTCCAGCGGTGCAGGGGGCAGACGATGTTCTTGGCATTGCCGCGCCCATTGAACATCAGCGCCTGGCGGTGGCGGCAGACGTTCGACAGCAGTTCGATGCCTTGCGCATTGCGCACCAGCATGCGGCCCTCGTTCTCCGATTTCAGGGTCGCGAAATCGCCCGCCTCGGGCACCATCAACTCATGCCCGACGTAGCGGGGGCCCTTGAGAAACAATTGCTGCAATTCGCGCTGCAGCAGCGCGTTGTCGAAGTAAACATTTACCGGAAGCTGGGCGAGCGAACGCGCCAGCTTGGCGTGGGTAGCCAGATCGGACATCCCAACCCCCCTTTTACACAATATTCAGCCAAAGAAGAGAAAGAATCCGAGAACAGTATTTTGTTTGGAGCGTCGACCAACCTGCTGCGCGTTGCATTGTCGGTTTGCGATGCTCACCGTACTGATGTACGGTTGCGCTTCTCAACCAACACTGCGGCCGCTCGCGACGGTTGTTCTCGCTCCATAAAGAGCGGAATACGGTATTTCGGAGACAGAACCGGAGATTATAGCCTGTAACGAGCTCTACAGTCCCGGACCTGCTCGCGGTTGTGGTACATGAATGTTCAAAAATTGCCTAAACGGCATCGTTTTCATGAATCCCGAGGCGCTTTGCGATAAAATGTATCCTTGCTTGCAAGCTGGCGGCGACGAGCGCACCCTTCGTGTCGAAGCAGGATTGTTTAGAATAAGCGATTAGACTGGCGCGCCGTGCACAGGTTGCGCGTGGTGCTGCCCGGCCCCGAATCGATCAAACTCATTATGCCAAATAAAACAAACGCGGAGAGCGCCGCAGCGGCGGCGCCCGCGCAGCCGCCGGAATCCTTCGAGCAGGCGATGGCCGAACTGGCCCAACTCGTGACGCAAATGGAAAGTGGGCAATTGCCCCTGGAAGCTTCGGTTGCCGCGTATGCACGTGGTTCCGAGCTCGTACGCTATTGTGCTGCCCAGCTGGAAAAGGTCGAATCCCATGTGAAGGTCCTGGAAGGCGAGATGCTGAAGCCGTTCAGCGCCGACGGCGAGGACGACGTATGAGCGCGCCCCAGGCGTTCCCGGCCTGGATGAAGGCCGTGCAGGCGGACGCCGAGTCCGCCCTCGACCGCTTCCTGCCGCCGGCAAGCCAGGTGCCGGCCAAGCTGCACGAAGCAATGCGCTACACGGTGCTCGGCGGCGGCAAGCGCGTGCGCCCGCTGCTCGTGCACGCGAGCGGCGCCCTGTTCGGCGCGGAATCCGACGCGCTGGCGCGCAGCGCCTGCGCCGTCGAAATGATCCACGCCTATTCGCTCGTGCACGACGACATGCCGTGCATGGACGACGACGCCCTGCGCCGCGGCAAGCCGACCGTGCACGTGGCGTATGACGAAGCGACGGCGCTGCTCGTCGGCGACGCGCTGCAGGCCCAGGCCTTCGAGGTGCTGGCCGCAACGACCACCGTGCCGCCCATCCGCCTCGTGCACATGGTGCGGCTGCTGGCCGAGGCGGCCGGTTCGGCCGGCATGTGCGGCGGCCAGGCGATCGACCTGGACAGCGTCGGCATCAGCCTCACGCTCGAGCAACTGGAGCGCATGCACCAGCTCAAGACCGGCGCCATGCTGCGCGTGTCCGTGCTGCTGGGCGCCCTGGCCGGGCGCGACCTCGCGTCGCACGAGCTGGAAGCGCTGGGCGCGTACGCGCGCGCGATCGGCCTCGCGTTCCAGGTCGTGGACGACGTCCTCGATGCGACCGAGGACTCGGCCACGCTGGGCAAGACGGCCGGCAAGGACGCGGCCGACAACAAGCCGACCTATGTGTCGATTCTGGGGCTGGAGCCGTCCAGGGCGCTGGCCGAACAACTGCGGCGGCAGGCGCACGACGCGCTGGCGCCGTTCGGAGAACAAGCACTGCGGCTGCGCGAGATCGCGGACCTGATCGTGCAGCGGAAGGCATAAATGAAACTGCTAGATACCATCAACGACCCGGCCGACCTGCGCAAGCTCCCGCGCACCCAGCTCACGCCGCTGGCCCACGAGCTGCGCCAGTTCCTGCTCGATTCCGTGTCCAAGACGGGCGGCCACCTGTCGTCCAACCTCGGCACCGTCGAGCTGACGATCGCGCTGCACTACGTGTTCAACACGCCGGAAGACCGCATCGTGTGGGACGTGGGCCACCAGACGTATTCGCACAAGATCCTCACGGGCCGGCGCGCGCGCATGCCCACCTTGCGCCAGCTGAACGGCCTGTCCGGCTTCCCCAAGCGCGACGAGAGCGAATACGACACGTTCGGCACGGCGCACTCGTCGACGTCGATCTCGGCCGCCCTCGGCATGGCGCAGGCCGCGAAGATCAAGGGCGAAAAGCGCAAGGCCATCGCCGTCATCGGCGACGGCTCCATGACCGCGGGCATGGCGTTCGAGGCGCTGAACAATGCGGGCGTCGAGGACGACGTCGACCTGCTCGTCGTCCTGAACGACAACGACATGTCGATCTCGCCGCCGGTCGGCGCGTTGAACCGCTACCTGGCGCGCCTGATGTCGGGCCAGTTCTACGCGGCCGCCAAGAACGTCGGCAAGACCATGCTGCCCGGACCCATGCTGGAACTGGCGAAGAAGCTGGAAGAGCATGCGAAGGGCATGGTGGTCCCGGCCACGATGTTCGAGGAATTCGGCTTCAACTACATCGGCCCCATCGACGGCCACGACCTCGATTCGCTGATCCCGACGCTGGAAAACATCAAGCGCCTGAAGGGTCCGCAATTCCTGCACGTCGTGACGAAGAAGGGGCAGGGCTACAAGCTGGCCGAGGCCGAACCGGTCCTGTACCACGGCACCGGCAAGTTCAACCCGAGCGAAGGCTACAAGCCGGCCAAGGCGTCGAAGATCACGTACACCGAGGTGTTCGGCGACTGGCTGTGCGACATGGCGTCGGTGGATAAACGCCTGGTCGGCATCACGCCGGCGATGCGCGAAGGCTCGGGCATGGTGCGCTTCAACCAGGAATACCCGGACCGTTACTTCGACGTCGGCATCGCCGAGCAGCATTCCGTGACGTTCGCGGGCGGCTTGGCAACGGAAGGCATGAAACCCGTCGTCGCCATCTACTCGACGTTCCTGCAGCGCGGCTACGACCAACTGATCCACGACGTGGCGCTGCAGAACCTGGACGTGACGTTCGCGCTGGACCGCGCGGGCCTCGTCGGCGCCGACGGCGCCACGCACGCCGGCAACTACGACATCGCCTACCTGCGCTGCATCCCGAACATGGTCGTGATGGCGCCGTCGGACGAGAACGAGTGCCGCAAGATGCTGACGACCGCGTACCGCTACCCGGGCCCGGCCGCCGTGCGCTATCCGCGCGGCGCCGGCGTCGGCGCGGCCATCGACCCGGCGCTCGACGTCCTCGAGATCGGCAAGGGCATCGTCCGCCGCGAAGGCACGGGCGTCGCGATCCTCGCCTTCGGCTCGATGGTGGCGCCGAGCCTTGCCGCCGCCGAGGGCCTGAACGCGACCGTCGCCGACATGCGCTTCGTGAAGCCGCTGGACGTCGACCTGGTCCGGCAGCTGGCGCAGGACCACGACTACCTGGTGACCGTGGAAGAGGGCTGCACGATGGGCGGCGCCGGTTCCGCCGTCGCCGAGGCGCTGGCGGCCGAAGGGATCGTCAAGCCCCTGTTGATCCTGGGCCTGCCGGACCGCTTCATCGACCATGGCGATCCGGCGCTGCTGCTGGCGTCGGTCGGCCTGGATGCGCACGGCATCGGCAAGTCCATCCGCGAACGCTTCGGCGTCGGCGAACCGCGGCTGGTGGTCAACAATAACTGACCTTGGGCGCAGCCGATTCGGGCGCTTCATGCGCTTCGAATCGGCCGCCGCGTTTATGGGCGGCATCCTATAATGTCGTTTCGTCCATTACAGGAAGCACGACCCATGCTTTCTCCCGCCCTGTTCGAAGCCGTATTCAACAGTTCCCCGATCGGGCACTACCTGCTGTCGCCCACGCCGGAGGCGATCATCCTCGCCGTCAACGATACCTTCCTCGCGGCCTCCGGCCGCAAGCGCGAGGAACTGGTCGGCCGCAGCCTGTTCGAGGCCTTCCCGCGCAACCCCGACGATCCGGCCGACACCGGCGAAACGGACTTGCGGCGCTCCCTCGCCCGCGTCGTCGAAACGGGCCTGCCGGACCGGCTGCCGGCCCAGCGCTATCCGATCCCCGTGACCCTGCCGAACGGCGAGCCCGGTTTCGAGGAGCGGTTCTGGAGCGCCGTCAGCACGCCGATCTTCGCCGCGGACGGCAGTCTCCTGTGCATCTCGCACACGACCAACGACGTGACGGAGCAGGTGCGCTCGGAGGCGGCGCTGCGCGACAGCGAGGTGCGCTACCGGGCGCTGACGAATGCGACGGCGGACGTCGTGTACCGCATGAGCCCCGACTGGAGCCAGTTGCGCCAGCTCGATGGCCGCGGCTACCTCAAGGACACGTCCGACGCGAGCCGCTACTGGATCGACGACTACATCCCGGCGCAAGACCAGGAACGGATCCACCAGGCGATCGCCGCGGCGATCCGCGCCAAGGCCGTGTTCGAGCTCGAACACCGCGTGCGCCGCCTCGACGGCAGCGTGGGCTGGACGTATTCGCGGGCCGTGCCGATGCTCGACGCGCGCGGCGAGATCCACGAGTGGATCGGCGCCGCCAGCGACATCACGGAGCGCAAGCTGGCCGAGGAAAAGCTGCGGGAGTCGGACCGCCGCAAGGACGAATTCCTCGCGATGCTGGCGCACGAGCTGAGGAATCCGCTGGCGCCGATCGGCGCGGCGGCCGCGCTGCTGCAGCGCGCGCGGCTGGACGAGGGCCTCGTGCGCAAGACGAGCCAGATCATCGGGCGCCAGGTGGCCCACATGACGGAACTGATCGACGACCTGCTGGACGTTTCGCGCGTGACCCGCGGCCAGGTCGAACTGGACGAGGCGGCGCTGGACATGCGCGAGATCGTGACGGACGCGGTGGAACAGGTCATGCCGCTCGTCCGCGCGCGCGGCCAGCAGCTGGACGTGGACGTGCCGGCGCACGACATGCCGGTGATGGGCGACAAGAAGCGCCTCGTGCAGGTGCTCGCGAACCTCCTCAACAACGCTGCCAAATACACGCAGGAGGGTGGCCGGCTGCACCTGCGCGCCCGCCTGCGCGACGGCGCGGTGACCGTCGACGTGGTCGACAACGGCATCGGCATGGCGCCGGAGCTGGCGGCGCGGGCGTTCGACCTGTTCGCGCAGGCCGAGCGCACGTCCGACCGCGCGTCCGGCGGACTTGGACTGGGACTGGCGCTCGTCAAGAGCCTCGTCGAGCTGCACGGCGGCACCGTGACGTGCGCCAGCGACGGACCGGGCCGGGGCAGCCGCTTCACGGTGACCCTGCCGCGCCGCGCGGCGCCGGCCGCTCCGGCGGCCCCGCGGCACGACACGCGGGCGGCGGCGTCGGACGGCGGCGTCTCCATCATGGTCGTGGACGACAACGTCGACGCGGCCTCGACCCTCGCCATGTTGCTGGAAGCGTCGGGGCACCGCGTGATGGTCGAGCACGAGCCGCTGCACGCGCTCGAGCGCGCCCGCAAGGAGCAGCCCCGGGTCTGCCTGCTCGATATCGGCCTGCCCGGCATGGACGGCTACGAGCTGGCGCGGCATCTGCGCGCGCAGCCGGAAACGTCGCGCGCGCTGCTCGTCGCCATCACCGGCTATGGCCAGGACAGCGACCGACTGCTCGCCACCGAGGCCGGATTCGACCGGCACCTCGTCAAGCCGATCGATCTCGATACCCTGCAGGCCGCGCTGGCCGGCCTGCCCGGATGACGCCGTCGATCACGCGTTCCTGCGCTCCGCCGGCACGTGCAGCGAGCGCGCCAGCAAATGACCGGCCAGCCACCCGCCGGCCAGGCCGCCGATGTGCGCCGCGTTGTCCGTGTGGGGATATAAAAAGCCCGCCGCCAGGTTGAACACCAAAAACGGCAGCAGCGAGCCGCGCAGGTCCTGCACGACGGTGGGTGGCACGCCGCTGTTCTCGCGCTGCATGAAGGCGAACAGCCCGCCCACGATGCCGAAGATCGCGCCGGACGCGCCCACGCTGTTCACGTGCGCGTTCCACATCACGCTGGCGACGCTGCCGCACACGCCGGCGATCATGTACAGCGCGGTGAAGCGCAGGCTGCCGAACAGGCGCTCCACCAACTGGCCCACCTGCCACAGGGCGAGCATGTTGAACGCGAGGTGCAGGATGCTCCCGTGCAGGAACAGCGACGTGACGAGGCGCCACCACTGGCCGTGCAAGGTCAGGCGGCCCACGTTCGAGCCCCATTCGACCAGTTGCACCGAGCGCAGCATCGCGTCGTAGTGCGAATTCCAGCCCCAGCCCAGCATCGATCCCATCGCCCCGCCGGGCAGGCTGCGGCGCACGAGCCACATGAGGAAGTAGATGCCGATGTTGAGCGCCAGCAGGGTCCACAGCACGGGCGTGGACGGGCTCCAGTAATCGATGCGGTCGTGGAATTCGTTGCGCTCCGCATGGGCGATCACGAAGGCTTCCGTGCGGCGCGCCGGCAGCAGGGCGGCGATCTGCTGCGCCGTCGCCGCGTCCGGCGCGGCAAAGCCGACCTGCAGGTTTTCGCGCACGCCCAGCACGTGGAAGGTCACGTTCGCGCCGTCCGTGTGGACGTTGACGATGTCGACCATGCGCAGCCGGTGCTCCGCGCGCGCGGCCAGGCGGAACGTACGGTGGATCTTGCCGCGCACGAGCACGAAGTCCGGTTCGACGACGACCCGGCCGTTGCTTTGGAAGTGGAATGAATTCGCGTGGAAGCGGACGTCGAAGGTTGCCGTCATCCGCGCTCCGTCAGGTGCGCTTGCGTTCGTGCTGCCACAGCACGTCCGTGCCGCCCGCGTGGCGGTTCAGCACGCGCGCCAGCACGAACATCAGGTCCGACAGGCGATTGACGTACTGGCGCGGTTCCGCATTGATCGTTTCCGTCTTCGACAGCGCGACGATGGCGCGCTCGGCGCGGCGGCACACGGTGCGGCACACGTGCGCGAGCGACGCGGCGCGCGAGCCGGCCGGCAGGATGAATTCCTTCAGCACCGGCAGGTCCGCATTGTATTTCTCGAGGAGGGCGTCGAGGCGCGCCACCTGCTCGGTCTTGATCAGCTGGTAGCCGGGGATGCACAGCTCGCCGCCCAGGTCGAACAGGTCGTGCTGCACGGTGACGAGTTCCTCGCGCAGGTCGGCCGGCAGGTCTTCGCACAGCAGCAGGCCGACGAAGGAATTCAGTTCGTCGACGTCGCCCAGCGCCGCGATGCGCGCGCTGTCTTTACCGGTGCGGCTGCCGTCGCCCAGGCCGGTGCTGCCGTCGTCGCCCGTGCGGGTCGCGATCTTCGAAAGTCGATTGCCCATGCTGATATCCTGCCCATGAAAAAAGATAGGCGGAGCATACGCCAAATCCCGGGGATTGTGCTTACAATCGCCTTATGATGCCCCCGATTGCAGTCGACCCCGAGCGTAGGCGGCAAGTCGCCGCCGCCCTGCGCGCCGTGCTCCCCGAGCGCGCCGTCCTCGCCGATCCCGAAGACACCCGTCCCTACGAATGCGACGGCCTGGCCGCCTACCGCCAGCTGCCGCTGGTGGTGACCTTGCCCGACGACGAGGCGCAGGTGCTCGCCATCCTCGAGGTGTGCCGCAAACTGAACGTGCCCATCGTGCCGCGCGGCGCGGGCACGGGCCTGTCCGGCGGCGCGCAGCCGCTGGCGGACGGCGTCGTGATCTCGACCGCGCGTTTGAACCGCATCCTGCGCGTGGACGAATACGCGCGCACGGCCGTCGTGCAGCCGGGCGTGCGCAACCTCGCCATCTCGGAAGCGGCCGCGCCGTTCGACCTGTACTACGCGCCGGACCCGTCGTCGCAGATCGCCTGTACGATCGGCGGCAACGTGGCCGAGAACTCGGGCGGCGTGCATTGCCTGAAGTACGGCCTCACCGTGCACAATGTGCTGCGCGTGCGCGTCTGCACGATCGAAGGCGACGTCATCGAGCTCGGCGGCAACGCGCTGGACGCGCCCGGCCTCGACCTGCTGGCCGTGTTCATCGGCTCGGAAGGCATGCTGGGCATCGTGACGGAAGTGACCGTCAAACTCGTGCCCAAGCCCGCGCAGGCCCAGGTGATCATGGCGTCGTTCGACGACGTGGCGACGGGCGGCAATGCCGTCGCGAGCGTGATCGCGGCCGGCATCATCCCGGCCGGCCTGGAGATGATGGACCGCACGTCGTCGCGCATGGTCGAACCGTTCGTGAAAGCCGGCTACGACCTCGACGCCGCCGCCATTTTGCTGTGCGAGGCGGACGGCACGGCGCTCGAAGTGGCGGAGGAAATCGCGCGCATGACGGAGGTGCTGCGCGATGCGGGCGCCAGCGCGATCGCGGTGTCGCAAAGCGAGGCCGAGCGCCTGCGCTTCTGGTCCGGCCGCAAGAACGCGTTCCCGGCCGCGGGCCGCATCTCGCCCGACTACTACTGCATGGACGGGACCATCCCGCGCAAGCAGCTCGCCCACGTGCTGGCGCGCATCGAGGAGATGGAGACGACGTTCGGCCTGCGCTGCGCGAACGTGTTTCACGCGGGCGACGGCAATATGCACCCGCTGATCCTGTTCGACGCCAACCGGCCGGGCGAGCTGGATCGCGCGGAAGCGTTCGGCGCCGCCATCCTCGCGCTGTGCGTGGAAGTGGGCGGCACCATCACGGGCGAACACGGCGTGGGCGTGGAAAAGATCGATTCGATGTGCGTGCAGTTCGGTGCGCGCGAACTCGACGCCTTCTTCGCCGTCAAGCGCGCGTTCGACCCAAGCATGCTCCTGAATCCCAACAAGGCCATTCCCACCTTGAACCGCTGCGCGGAACTGGGCCGCATGCGCGTGTCCGGCGGCGCGCTGCCGTTTGCCCATCTGCCGCGATTTTGATCATGCAGGATATCGTCGAACACTTCCGGGACCACGTGCGCGCCGCCGCCCGCGACCAACGCGCCTTGCGCATCCGCGGCGGCGGCACCAAGGATTGGTATGGGCAGCGGCTCGAGGGCGACGTCCTCGACACGCGCGGCCATGCCGGGGTTGTCGACTACGAGCCGACGGAACTCGTGATCACGGCGCGCTGCGGCACGCCGCTCGCCGACGTGGAAGCGCTGCTCGCGCGGCAGGGACAGATGCTGGCGTTCGAACCGCCGCATTTCGGCGCCGGCGCGACGCTGGGCGGCGCCATCGCGGCCGGCCTGTCCGGCCCCCGCCGCGCGGCCAGCGGCGCCGCGCGCGACTTCGTCCTCGGCTGCACTCGGCTGGACGGCAAGGGCGACGTGTTGCGCTTCGGCGGCCAGGTGATGAAGAACGTGGCCGGCTACGACGTGTCGCGCCTGCTGGCCGGATCGCTCGGCACGCTGGGCCTGCTGCTGGACGTCTCCGTGAAAGTGCTGCCGCGCGCGCCGCGCGAGGCGACGCTCGTGTTCGACGGCGTGGCCGAGGTGGACGCCATCCGCCGCCTGAACGAATGGGGCGGCCGGCCGTTGCCCGTGTCCGCGAGCTGCTGGCACGACGGCGTGCTGGCGCTGCGGCTGTCCGGCGCCAATGCGGCCGTCGACGCGGCCATCCGCGCGCTGGGCGGCGCCGTGATGCCGGGCTGCGCGCGCTTCTGGGCCGGCCTGCGCGAGCAGCGGCATGGTTTTTTTGACGGTGACATGCCGTTGTGGCGCCTGTCCGTGCCGTCGACCGTCGGCGCCATCGTGCTCGGGAGCCCGCAACTGATCGAGTGGGGCGGCGCGCAGCGCTGGCTGCGCGCGCCGGGCGATGCCGCGACGGCGCAGCGCATCCGCGCGACCGTCGCCGCCACAGGTGGCCACGCGACGCTGTTCCGTGGCGGCGACAAGGGCGTCGGCGTGTTCCAGCCGCTGGCGCCCGCCGTCGCGCGCATCCACGCGCGCCTGAAGGCCGGGTTCGATCCGGCCGGCATCTTCAACCCCGGCCGGATGTATTAAGAACCATGCAAACGAATCTCGCCGATTTCATCAAGGGCACGCGCGAGGGCGACGAGGCCGAGACGATCCTGCGCGCCTGCGTGCACTGCGGCTTCTGCACCGCCACGTGTCCGACGTATCAGCTGCTGGGCGACGAGCTGGATGGCCCGCGCGGCCGCATCTACCTGATCAAGCAGGTGCTGGAAGGGGAGACGCCGACGCGCAAGACGCAGCTGCACCTGGACCGCTGCCTCACGTGCCGCAACTGCGAAACCACGTGCCCGTCCGGCGTGAAGTACGGGCGTCTCGTCGACATCGGGCGCAAGGTGGTCGAAGCGCGCGTGCCCCGTCCGTTCGCCGACAGGGTCAAGCGCACGACCCTGAAGGCGTTCCTGCCGCGCGCCGGCCTGTTCAAGCCCGCGTTCGAGCTCGGGCAGATGGTACGGCCGCTGCTCCCGCCCGCGTTGCGGGACAAGCTGCAACCCGTGCCCGCGCCCGGCCGCCGGCCCACGCGCGAGCACGCGCGCAAGATGCTCGTGCTTGGCGGCTGCGTGCAGCCGGCGATGGCGCCGAACATCAATGCGGCGACGGCGCGCGTGCTCGACGCGCTGGGCATCCAGCTCGTGTCCGCGCCGCGTGCCGGCTGCTGCGGCGCCGTGCGCTTCCACATGAACGACCAGGACGGCGGCCTGGCCGACATGCGCCGCAACGTCGACGCGTGGTGGCCGTACGTCGAGAGCGGCGAGGTCGAGGCCATCGTGATGACGGCGTCCGGCTGCGGCGTGACGGTCAAGGATTATGGCCACCTGCTCGCGCACGACGATGCGTATGCGGACAAGGCCGCGCGCATCGCGGCGCTGACGAAGGACTTGTCGGAAGTGATGTGCGACGTCGAAGACGAGATCGCGCGGCTGCTGGCGGGCCGCATCCGCGAGCGTGTCGCGTTCCACCCGCCATGCACCCTGCAGCACGGCCAGCAGATCCGCGGCAAGGTCGAGGGCGTGCTGCGCGCGGCGGGCGTCGACGTCGTGCTTTGCGCGGAGAGCCATTTGTGCTGCGGTTCGGCCGGCACCTATTCGGTGCTGCATCCGCACATCGCGCACGCGCTGCGCGACCGCAAGCTGGCCAACCTCGAGGCGACGGGCGCGCAAGAATACGTCTCGGCCAACGTCGGCTGCATCGCGCATCTGCAGTCGGGAACGGCGACGCCCGTGACGCACTGGATCGAGCTCGTCGACCGCGCGCTGGCGGGCGTGCCGTGATAGCATCGGCGCCCCGTTTCAAGATTCGATGGAGTTGCCCGTGAGTTTCGTGTTTCGGCTGATATCCCAGGACGAGGATGCGGCGCCGTCCGTCGCCTTCCAGGACAGCATCAGTCCGGGCTATGTACCGCTGTGGGAAGAGGTCGGCGTGTACGATGCCTTGTACAACAGCGACGGCCGCGAGGCGCGCGACATTTCGCGTGCGGTCGCGTATGGCGTGGACCGCATCGCCGACGACGAATCGCTGGGCCGCCTGCTGCCGTCGTCGTGCCGGCAGGAGGAAGCGTTGCGCTTCCTGGAAAACGTCCACCGCGGCTGCACGATCCACGCGTCGGCGCGCGTCGAGACGCGCTGACCCACGCCGACCCGCGCTCGATATCGAATCGGATATGGCGCACGACATAAATACGATTAGTGCGTCCCGTTGCCGCTGAGTAGACTGCAAGTGCAGTCAATACCCGCCGCCAGTGCGGGAATCGCCAACGACAACGGAGATTACATGAAGAACGCCACATTGGCCGGCGCGCGCGCTCCGATTGCCCTGGCAATCGCGCAATGGTTCATCACCTTTTCAGTGGAGACTCCATGAAACGTCTATTTTCATGCCTCGTCATGCTGGCCGGCCTGGCCGGCGCGGCGCTGTCGGCGCAGGCCGCCATCACCGTCAACACGAGCGTGCAGTACAAGATCAAGAACGTCAACAGTGGGCTGGTGCTGGGGATCGACGGCGCCAGCCAGGCCGCGGGCGCTAAAGTGATCCAGTGGACCGACAACGGCACGGCCGACCACCTGTGGCACTTCATGCCGATGGGGAATGGGCAGTACAACATCGAGAACATGCTGACGCACCAGGTGCTGGGCGTGGCCAGCGCCTCCACCGCCGACGGCGCGCAGATCGTGCAATGGGCCGACAACGGCACGTCCGATCACCTGTGGACCGTCACGCAGGCCGCGGACGGGAACTTCCTGATCCAGAACGTCAACAGCGGCAAGTACCTGGAAGTGTACATGGCGAGCACGTCGACCGCGGCCACCATCGACCAGTGGGGGCTGACCAACTGCGCGTGCCAGGAATGGCAGCTGGTGAACACCAAGGTGAGCCCGTATCCGGCACCACGCGCCGTCGCCGGCAACGGCATCTACGTGCACGATCCGTTCATGCTGCGCGACGGCAGCGGCAAGTACTGGCTGTACGGTTCGCACCAGACGGTGGCCACGTCGACCGACGGCACCAACTTCACGATGTACACCAACTGCACCAGCGCGCAGATGGGCGGCTATGCGCCGAACTGCCCGTCGATCGGCCCGGACTTCAGTTCCTGGAGCGGCCTGCAGACGCCGAAGGGCTGGAACAACGGCGCCAACACGGACGTGTGGGCGCCCAGCATGCTGGTCTCGAACGGCACGTATTACCAGTACTATTCGATTCCCTACCTGCCCAGCAGCGGGGCGGAAGCGGTGATCGGCGTGGCGACCAGCTCGTCGCCGGCCGGTCCGTGGACCGACAAGGGTTTCGTCACCAAGTCGTGGACCAGCACGACCACGCAGCCGGCGTCCGGCTTCTGGGCCACCACCGACAACGCCATCGACCCCGCGCCGTTCAAGGACGCCAGCGGCAACTGGTGGATGGCCTGGGGTTCGTGGAGCGACGGCACGCACCTGATGCAGCTGGACCCGAGCACCGGCCTGCAATCGAAGACGAATACCACCGTGGTCACGCTGGCCCGGCGCGGCAATCCGTCGGCGGGCGAGGAAGGACCGTTCATCTACTACTACAACGGCTACTACTATTACTTCGCGCCGATTAACCTCTGCTGCAACGGCACGACCAGCACCTATCGCACCATCGTGGGCCGCTCCACCAGCGTGACCGGGCCTTACGTGGACCGCGGCGGCGTCGCGCTGACGGCCGGCGGCGGCACCATCCTGCTCAGCACCCACGGCAATATCATCGGCCCGGGCGGCGGCAGCGTGTTCACCGACGCCGGCAACAACAACGCGCCGACCTATGTGTACCACTACTACGACGGCAACAACGGCGGCCGCGCCACGCTGGGCATCAACACGCTCGGCTTCACCGCGGACGGCTGGCCCTACGTCAAGTAAAGCTTGAAGGCAGGCACTTCGCGTTGCACGAGATAGTCTGCCGTGCGCCGGTTCGTGCGATGATCGCGGCTTCGATCCACTTTGAAGGCCGCGCATGAACCGACGCATCCAGCAATTCCTCGCATTCGCTTGCGGCATCCTGCTCGCCATCCCGGCGATCCGCGCCGCGCCCGCCGAGCGGCAGGAAGCGCTGGCACTCGGCAAGGCGGCCGCCGTGCGCTTCACGCTGCCGCGCGCCGGCGCGCCGGATGTCCGCTACGTCATCTCCAAGCCTGCGCACAAGGCGCCGCTCGTGCTGTTCGTGCAGGGATCGGGCTGCATCCCGCCCTTCGTCGGCCTGGGCACGCCGCACCGTTACTCGACCGTCTTCGGCTTCGTGCCGCTGGCGCAGCAGGGCGCCTACGCCGTGATGGTGGTCGACAAGCCGTTCCAGCCGGATGCGCCCCCGCAGGGACAGCCGGGCGTGGCGACGGCATGCCCGGCCGCGTTCAACGCTTATTTTTCCTACGACAGCTGGCTGGCCGCATTGCGCGACGCACTGCGCCATGCGCTCGCATTGCCCTGGGTCGACGACAGCCGCGTGCTGGTGTTCGGCGTGTCGGAAGGCGCGGCGATGGCGGCCGGCCTCGCGCGCACGGTGCCGGCCGTGACACACGTGGCGCTGGTCGGCGGCACCGGCACGAGCCAGCTGTTCGACTTCGCAGCCAATGCCTACCGCGCCGGGAACAGCGACGACGACACGCTGGCGCGCCTCGCGGACGTCGACGCGACCGTCGACGCCATCAACGCCGATCCGCGCAGCACCGGCAAATTCGCGTGGGGCCACACCTACCTGCGCTGGAGCACCTTCTTCGCGCAGGCACCCGGCGAGAACCTCGTCCAGTCGAAGGCGCGCGTCTACCTGGCCAGCGGCATGCGGGACGACAGCGTGCCGATCCTGTCGACCGAGGTCGCGTACGCGCGCCTGCGCGCGCTCGGGCGCGACGTCACGTTCCGGCGCGTGCGGCGCGCGGGCCACGCGCTGGTGCCGGAAGGCGGCACGATGGCGGACGTGCAGAAGGACTACGACGCCATCATGGCGTGGTTCGACCGGCGCTGAGCGGCTGCCGGCTTACTGCTGCAACGCCTTCTCGATATCGCCCGCGATGTCTTCCGGTTTGGTCTGCGGCGCATAGCGGTGCAGGACCGTGCCGTCGCGGTCGACGAGGAATTTGGTGAAGTTCCACTTGATGCCTTCCGTGCCCAGCACGCCCGGCGCCGCTTTTTTCAGGTGCTGGAACAGCGGATGGGCGGCATCGCCGTTGACGTCGACCTTGGCGAACATCGGGAACGAGACGCCGTAGTTCTTTTCGCAGAACGCGCCGATCTCCGCCTCGCTGCCCGGTTCCTGGCCGCCGAACTGGTTGCAGGGGAAGCCCAGCACTTCCAGGCCGCGCGCGTGCAGCTCGCGGTACAGCGATTCGAGGCCCTGGTATTGCGGCGTGAAGCCGCATTTGCTGGCGGTATTGGCGATGAGGAGGACCTTGCCGCGGTACCGGGCCAGGTCGACCGGCTTGCCGTCGAGGGAAGTGGCCTGGAAGTCGAACACGTTCATGAGAGGCTCCTGTCAGCTGCGTGAATCCGGAGGCGACAGTGTAAGGCAAAGGCGCGCGGCATGCAGCCGTTGCGGGCCGCCGGACGGTGGATGAAAAAACGCCCTGCGCGGGGCAGGGCGTCGAAAGGTTCGCGCCGACTGGCGGCGGCGCGAACCGGGAGACGCCCGGGGCGGCCGCCCCGGGGCATCGATGGAGAGACGGTCAGTACTTCCAGTTCAGCGACAGGCCGACGGTGCGGTCGTAGCGGCGGGTGTCGCGCGGGTACAGGTTCTGGTCGTTCCAGTAGTCCACGTACTTGTAGTTCAGCAGGTTCGTGCCGGTCAGGGTGACCGACAGGTCCGGCGTGATCTTGTAGCTGAGCGAACCGTCCAGCGTCGACATCGGCGCGGCGATCAGGTTCATCGCCGGCGACGTGCCCGCGTTGCCCGGACGGTCGCCGTACGTCTGCACGAACTTCGAACGCCAGTTGTACGCGAGGCGGGCCGACACACCATACTTTTCGTACAGGGCGACGAGGTTGTAGGCGTTCTTCGACAGGCCCGGGAACGTCAGGGTCGGAACCGAGGAGCCGCCCGATTCCGTGATGCCGCCTTCCATGTAGGTGTAGTTGGCTTCCATGCCGAAGCCGCCCAGCCAGCCCGGCAGCTTGTCGAAGAACTGGCGGTACGAGAATTCCAGACCCTGCAGGTGGCCCTTGTCCGTGTTGAACGGACGGGTGGTGTCGTAGTTCACGCCCTGGTAGGTCTCCGGCACGGCCTTGTACAGGATGTAGCCGTCGAAGTTGTGGCGGAACGCGGCGACGCTGACCATGCCGGTCGGTGCGAAATACCATTCCAGCGAGGTGTCGAAGTTCACACCCTTGATCGGCTTCAGGTTCGGGTTGCCGCCGGATGCCGTCGCCTGGACCGTCGTGCCGTTCGAGTTCACGTACGCGGTGCCCGGGTTCAGCTGGGCGAAGTCCGGACGGGCCAGCGTCTTGCCGTAGGCGAAGCGGGCCAGCAGGTCGCGGCGCAGGTGCGCGGTGAAGTTGGCGCTCGGCAGCACGTCGGTATGGCTGGTGCTGACCGGCGTGTCGACGTAGTTGCCGTTCACGACGTTCTTGCCGGTCAGGTCGGAGTCGGTCTTGGTCACGCGCACGCCCACCACGCCGTCCACCGGCACCTTGGCGAGGTCGAAGCCGACGCGCGATTTCAGGTAGACCGCGTAGTTCTTCTCGGTCTCCTTGAAGAACGATCCCGGATCCAGTGCCTTGGCGGCCGAGTTGCCGGTGACGGCCTGGCGCACGGTGCCCGTGCTGTCGAGCATGAAGCTGGCGCACGGCGTGTACCAGTTCTGCGTGCCGTAGTTGACCGACGTCGACGGCACCGTGCAGGCCATCGCCGGCAGGGTCGAGGCCTTCACGTTGGCCGGGGCGGGCACGCTGCCTTCGAACGACTTGATCGATTCGGCCGAACGGTTGGACGCGCGCACGCCGGCCGTGAAGTCCTTGAAGAAGCCGTCGCTGTCCGGGGTGTAGGTCGCGTCGGCGCGGAAGTCGGTCGAGCTGCCCTTGTCGTTGCCGTAGCGGTCGAACAGCTGGAACAACGTCGCGTTGTTCGCGCTGCCCATGTCGATGCCGCCGTAGCGCATGAACGACGAGCCGTCGACGTTGGTCTTCACGAAGACGTCGGGCACGTTCATCAAGGTGTCGAGGATCGGGTTGCGCCAGTCGTAGTGCGACGTGGTCTGCGCGATCTCGGCGTTGGCGCGCAGGTTTTCGTTCACGCGCCACTTGCCGCCGACGGCGTATTGCGACGTCCGGTTCTCGGAGGCGCGCGCCTGCGTCGACAGGATGGTGTTGGCGTTCTTCGACGTCAGCGTGTCGAGCTGGTTGGTGCCGGGGATCTTGGTGCCCTTGATGCCGGCGCCGTCCGCCCACCACGGCAGGCCGACGAAGAAGTCGGTCTCGTCGCGGTTCTGGTAGTGCGAGGCCAGGCCTTCCGCATACAGTTCGACGTCGCGGTTCGGACGGTACTGGAAGGCGAAGTTGGCGCCGGTGCGCTTGCGCTGGCCGTAGATGGCTTCGATGCCGACCAGGTCCGGGCCGGTCAGGTTGGGTAGCAGCCAGTCCTTCTGGATCGGGAAGGTGTTGAAGTCGCGCTCTTCCCAGAAGTGGTCCTTGACGAACGACACGCCGACCAGCGCGCCGAATTCGCCGGCGGCCGTCTTCCAGCGGTTCGAGTACATCGCGCTGCCTTCCGGATCGGTCTTGCCGGCCTTGTCCTTGTTGCGCATGCCGACGTTGACGGACGCCGTCTGGCCCTTGAAGTCGAACGGACGGTTGGTGCGCACGTCGACCACGCCGGCGATGCCGCCTTCGATCTGGTCGGCGGCCTGCGATTTGTAGACGTCCACGCGCTGCAGCATGGTCGACGGGATGTCGGCCAGCTGGATGTAGCGGCCCGTGGTCGTGAACATTTCGCGGCCGTTGAGCATCGTGGCGATGCCCGGCAGGCCGCGGATCAGCACGGAGTTCGCTTCGCCGGCGTCGCGGCGCACCTGGATGCCGGACACGCGGGCGATCGTCTCGGCCACGTTCGTGTCCGGGAATTTGCCGATGTCGTCGGCGACGATCGAGTCGACGATGTTGTCGGCATCCTCCTTGATCTTCTGGGCGCTCTGGGCGGCGCGGCGCAAGCCGGTCACGACGACGACGCTGTCCGGCTTGGCGGCGTCACCGGCTGGTGCGGCGTCCTGCGCGAAGGCCGGGACGGCGGCCAGCAGGCCGGCGCCGGTCAGGGCGAGGACGCTCAATTTCAGTTGGAGAGGGGGGATGGCCGTGTTCCGGCGGCCTTTGGGGGTACGAGTAGACATATTGTCTCCTGAGAAAGTTATTGTTATGCCGAGCACTGAAACCCATCTTATGGACGAGTAGCCTAAACAATCCAATGACTTTTTCCCGGACTTTGATATCGATTTTCGTATGAAAAGCGCTAACATTCGTGGCGCTCATAGGGCTAATGCAATCGATTCCGTATTGAGGTAGCGCAAATTCTAGATTTTGAGCGTGGTTGCCGGACAACGGTGGGGGCGGGCGAATCGATCCGCAGGTGTCGCGCGTTGGCCGGCACTCGGCATCCACGAGTGAAATGAAAAAGGGCGCTGCCGGTGTGAACCGGGCAACGCCCTGTGTGGCTAACGGGGGCTTCTTGACCGCCGGGGATTACATCTTCCAGCGCAAGGCAGCCGAGACCGAACGTCCGATCTGGAGCGTACCGAAATTGCTCACCTGCGCATTACCCGCATCGCCGAAGTGGTAGTACTGCTGCTGCATTTCGTTGGTCAAGTTGACGCCGCTGATATCGACCGACATGTTGTCGTTGATTTTGTAGGAGACTTGCATGTCCACGCTCTTTTCCGGATGTCGCCAGATACCGATCGGATTTGCAAACAAGGCGGCTTCGTTGGCGGCCAGGAAGCCGGAGCGCCAGACATAGGACAGGCGCGCGCTGACCGGGCCCTTTTCGTAAGCCAGGGTGGCGTTGTAGGAGTGGTTGGACACGCCGAAGAACGGTGTCTCGAGCTGGGAGACGATGACGCCGGCATCATTGGCGTCGGGCACGTTCTGCGACGAGGTGAGCTGCGTATAGCTGCCCTGGACGCCCAGACCGTTCAGCGCGCTCGGCAGCCACTTCGGGAAGTAGATAAAGCCGAGCTCGGCGCCACTGATCGTGCCGTTGGAGGCGTTGACCGGCGAGTTGATGACGTAGTCATAGCCGTTCGTATGGTCGCCGCCCGAGGTCGAGTTGCGGAACGGGTCGTTCGCCGGATCGACGTGAACCCTGTGACGCAAGCCCACGACCAGGCCGTCGATCTTGCGCTTGAACAGCGTGCCGTAGAGTGCGCTGTCCTTCTGGAAATACCACTCGGCCGTCAGGTCGAGGTTCTTGGAGCGCGTCGGTTTCAGGTCCGGGTTGCCGCCGCTGCCCGAGCCATAACCCACCTTCGACACGTCGTCACCGAGTTGCAGGACAGGATTCAGGTCACCGAAGTTCGGGCGGCGCAGGGTTTCACCATAGTTGGCGCGCAGCACGACGTCCCGGGATGGGTCGTAAATCAGGGTCATGCTGGGCAGGACCTTGTGGGTCGACTTGCTGGCAGTGGTCGGCGTGACCGCCTTGGTGGTGGCATCGACCTTATAGAAGGTCATGCCGGTATTGACCTTGACGTAGCGCACACCGAAATTGCCGCGCAGGCGATGGCCGAACAGTTCGTTCTGGGTATTCCCCATCAGGAAAAGGTTGGTCGTCTTTTCATCGACCTCGAACGTCTTCTGCAGGCTCAGTTTGTCCGTCGTCAGGAAGTTCGGATCGGCCGCGTTATAGAGCGAACGCCAGTCGTCGATGTGGTCGCGGATGTAGTAGGCATTGGGCTCCACCCATGAGCGCGGAACGTCCGAGATGTCCGTGCCGAAGTTCGAGTTGTTGGAGGCATACCCCGAACCCAGCGAGGCAAGGTTGCGGCCCAAGTAGGCCGATTGCGTCCGGTTGGCCTCCGACGCCTTGCGGTCGTCGAAGCGCACGCCGAACTGGAGCGTCTGCAGCGCACCCCAGTCGGCATCGTAGACGCCCGACAGATTGGCCGTCGCGGCGCTGCCCTTGTTGCGGTTGGCGTTATCGTAGAACTGCGCAACGTTCCACTTGGACGGGTCGGTCAGGTCGGCATCGTTGTTGAAATGGAACGACGTGTTGTTGCTGCCGTCATTGAAGTTGACGTTGATGGACGGTGCAACGCGATCGATCCGGGTGGCCGTGAATTCCGAGTGATAGGTGCTGGTCTGGTACGACAGGTCACCGTCCAGCTTCAGATTGTCGCCCACGAACCACTTGCCGTTCAGGGCATAAACGTAGGAATCGGTTGCCGACGTGGTGTAGTCGCCGCTGTTGAAGCCATAGACGCTACCGACCGTACGGCTCTTGATGACGTTCGTTCCCGGGTACGTGGTAATCGATCCCGCAGGGTCGTTGCCGAGCGCCCCCCACCAGTCGACGAAGCTGAACAGCAAGCGGTTGAAGGACTTGTCGCGATAGCCGTTGTACATCGATTCGAAGGTGTAGACCGAATCGCTGTTCGGTTTCCACTGCAAGGCGATATTGGCGGCAGGACGCTTGCGCTCGCCGTGAACGTCGCTCTGGAAAACGGCGTCACGCGACAGGTAATACGGATAGGCCTTGCCGTCGAAATTCAGCGTCGAACCCGCTGCCATCGGCAGGCCGGTATGGGTACCAGGCGTCCAGATATTGTTGTCGAAGATGCGCTGCAAGGGCGTGTAGCCTTGGGGATCTTCGGCGGCATTGGGGCTGACGAACGGCACCATGGCACCCGGCGTCACGCTTTCATTGCGGTAGCTCGTCTTGGTGTCCGCCAGATTGACCAGGGCGCCGAATTCGCCGGCGCCGGTTTTCCAGCGGTTGCTCAACATGGCGCTGAGCTGCGGGTTCGCCTTTTTCGCGGGATCGAGATAGGTTTCACGCGCCGACAGCGAAACTTGCTTGCCCTTGAAATCGAACGGCCGCAGCGACTTGACGTCGACCTGGCCTGCGATTCCGGTTTCCAGCTGGCTGGCGTCGCGCGTCTTGTAGACGTCGATCTGGCGCACCAGGGTCGAGGGAATGTCCTGAAGCGCGACCTGCGTGCCGGACGCGGTAAAAATATTGCGGCCGTTCCAGGTCGTTTCGACGTCGGGCAGACCGCGGATGGACAAGGTGCCGACTTCGCCGCCGGCGCGGTTGGTGACCTGGATACCCGTGACGCGCTGCAGCGCTTCGACGACGTTGTTGTCGGGCAGCTTGCCGATGTCTTCGGCAACGACCGATTCCACGACCTGGTCGTTGGTGCGCTTGATCGCCAGGCTCTTGATCAGCGATGCCCTGACGCCTGTGACGACGACAACGTTATCGCTCTTGGCGGCGTCACCGGATGCCGCGGCGTCCTGCGCCAGGGCCGGGACGGCGGCCAACAGGCCGGCGCCGATCAGGGCGAGGACGCTCAATTTCAGTTGAAGCGGGGGCTGGGCCGTGTTCCGGCGGCCATTGGGGGCATGAATCGACATGTGGTCTCCTGAGAAAGTTATTGTTATGCCTGGCACTGGTTACCATCTTATGGACGAGTAGCCAGAACAATCCAATGATTTTTTCCCGGAGTGCGATATCGATTTTGACATTGACAGCGCTAACATCGTTCGCGCTCAGAGATTTATGCAATCGATATCGTGTTGAGATTGCGCAAACTTTGGATTTTGAACGTGGTTGCGTGACAACGACGGGGAGGTTGTTGTTGTTCGGCTGCCACGCATTGGAGATCAAACGAGACCGAGCGATTCCGTGCCCGCCGAGAAATCGCGGTTCTTCGCGTGCTTGCTGTTGAGCTTGATGTTGAGACGCAGGTCGTTCACGGAGTCCGCGTTGCGCAGCGCGTCCTCGTAGGTGATCTTGTCGGCCTCGTACAGGTCGAACAGGGCCTGGTCGAAGGTCTGCATGCCCAGCTCGCGCGACTTCTTCATGATCTCCTTGATCTCGTGGACTTCGCCCTTGAAGATCAGGTCCGAGATCAGCGGCGAATTCAGCATGATCTCCATCGCCACCACGCGGCCCTTCGCTTCCTTCTTCGGAATCAGGCGTTGTGAGATCAGGCCCTTCAGGTTCAGCGACAAGTCCATCAGGAGCTGCTGGCGGCGCTCTTCCGGGAAGAAGTTGATGATGCGGTCCAGCGCCTGGTTCGAGCTGTTGGCGTGCAGGGTGGCCAGGCACAGGTGGCCCGTCTCGGCGAACGCGATCGCGTGTTCCATCGTGTCGCGGTCGCGGATCTCGCCGATCTGGATCACGTCCGGCGCCTGGCGCAGGGAGTTCTTCAGCGCGGCCTCGAAGCTGTCCGTGTCGACGCCGACCTCGCGCTGCGTGATCACGCAGTTCTTGTGCGGGTGGACGAATTCGACCGGGTCTTCGATCGTGATGATGTGGCCGTGGCTGTTCTCGTTGCGGTAGCCGACCATCGTCGCGAGCGTCGTCGATTTGCCGGAGCCCGTGGCGCCGACCATGATCACGAGGCCGCGCTTGGTCATGATCACATCCTTCAGCACTTCCGGCAGGTCGAGGTCCTCGAACTTCGGGATCGTCGTCGTGATCACGCGCAGCACCATGCCCACGGCGCCCATCTGCATGAAGGCGGAGACGCGGAAGCGTCCCAGGTCGCCCGGGCTGATGGCGAAGTTGGCTTCCTTCGTCAGCTCGAAGCCGGCCGCCTGCTTGTCGTTCATGATGGCGCGCGCGAGGTCGGACGTGTGCGAGGCCGTCAGGGCCTGGCTCGAGACGGGCGTCATGCGCCCGTCGATCTTCATCGCGGGCGGGAAGCCGGACGTGATGAACAGGTCGGAACCGCCCTTGCTGACCATCAGGCGCAGCAGGTCGAACATGAATTTGGAGGCCTGGTCGCGTTCCATCGTCGTGGTCTTTTCGAGGATTAGCCGGGGAAGTTTTCCGGGATCTTGGCGGCGGCGCGCGCGGCTGCGGGCGAGATCACGTTGCGGCGCACGAGGTCCGTCAGGTTCTGGTCCAGCGTCTGCATGCCGACGTTGGAACCGGTCTGGATCGACGAATACATCTGCGCGATCTTCGCTTCGCGGATCAGGTTGCGGATCGCCGGCGTGCCGATCATGATCTCGTGCGCGGCCACGCGGCCGGAACCGTCCTTGGTCTTCAACAGCGTCTGCGAGATCACGGCCTGCAGCGATTCCGACAGCATCGCGCGCACCATCTCCTTTTCCTCGGCGGGGAACACGTCGACGATACGGTCGATCGTCTTCGCGGCCGACGACGTGTGCAGCGTGCCGAACACGAGGTGGCCCGTCTCGGCGGCGGACAGCGCCAGGCGGATCGTCTCCAGGTCGCGCAGCTCGCCGACGAGGATCGCGTCCGGGTCTTCGCGCAGCGCCGAGCGCAGCGCGTTGTTGAAGGACAGCGTGTGCGGGCCCACTTCGCGCTGGTTGATCAGGCACTTCTTCGATTCGTGCACGAACTCGATCGGGTCCTCGATGGTGAGGATGTGGCCGTATTCGTTTTCGTTCAGGTGGTTGATCATCGCGGCGAGCGTCGTCGACTTGCCGGAGCCGGTCGGACCCGTCACCAGCACGAGGCCGCGCGGCTTCATCGCCAGTTCGGTGAAGATCTTCGGCGCGTTCAGCTCTTCCAGCGAGAGGATCTTCGACGGGATCGTCCGCATCACGGCGGCGGCGCCGCGTTCCTGGTTGTAGGCGTTGACGCGGAAGCGCGCGAGGCCGGGGATCGCGAACGAGAAGTCGCACTCCAGCATCTCTTCGTACTGCTTGCGCTGGCCGTCGTTCATGATGTCATAGATCATGCCGTGCACGTCCTTGTGCTCCAGCGGCGGCAGGTTGATGCGGCGCACGTCGCCGTGCACGCGGATCATCGGCGGCAGGCCGGCCGACAGGTGCAGGTCCGAGGCTTTGTTCTTTACGGAGAAGGCCAAGAGTTCCGAAATGTCCATTTATAATCCTTGGGCTTTGCAGCACGTGTCTAACCGAAAAATATTTCCTGTAGAAAACCATTATGTCCACAATCGCAGCCAACTTGCAAGCTGTCGAAGCGACAATCCAGGCCGCCTGCGAGGCCGCGCAACGCCCCCGTTCCACGGTCCAGTTGCTGGCGGTTTCAAAGACGTTTCCCGCGGACGCCGTGCTGGAAGCGATCGATGCGGGCCAGCGCGCGTTCGGCGAAAACTATGTGCAGGAAGGCGTCGACAAGATCGCCGCTGTGGCAAAAGCGCGACCGCACGCGGTGTTGGAGTGGCATTTCATAGGACCAATCCAGAGCAACAAGACGCGCCCCATCGCGTCCAGCTTCCAGTGGGTGCACACGGTCGATCGCCTGAAGATCGCGCAGCGCCTGTCCGAGCAGCGCCCGCCAGAACTGGGCCCGCTCGACATCTGCCTGCAAGTGAACATCAGCGGCGAAGCCACCAAAAGTGGCGTGAAGCCGGAGGAGCTGGAGGGCCTGGCCAGGGCCGTCGTCCAGCTGCCGAACCTGCGCCTGCGCGGGCTGATGGCGATCCCGGAGCCGCAGGCCGATCCGGCCCTGCAGCGCGCCCCGTTCGCGCGCCTGCGCGCGCTCGCGCAGGACCTCGGCCGCGCCGGCATCCAGCTCGACACGCTGTCGATGGGCATGTCGGGCGACCTGGAATCGGCCGTGCTCGAAGGCGCGACCATCGTACGCATCGGCAGCGCGATCTTCGGCGCGCGCCACTACGAATAACCATCAAGGATACGCATGAAGATCAGTTTCATCGGCGGCGGCAACATGGCCACCGCCCTCATCGCCGGCCTGGCCGGCAAGGTCGCGCAAGCCGCGGACATCCACGTCGTCGATCCGAACGCGGAAGCGCTCGAGCGCCTGCGCACGCAGTACGGCGTGACGACGTCGCCCGACATCGGCGCGGCCGTCGCCGCCAGCGACGTCATCGTGCTCGCCGTGAAGCCGCAGCAGATGCGCGACGTCGCGGTCCACCTGCAATCGCAGTTGGCGAACCAGCCGCTGCTGTTGTCGATCGCGGCCGGCATCCGCGGCGCCGACCTGTCGCGCTGGCTCGGCGGCTACGGCGCCATCGTGCGCACGATGCCGAACACGCCGGCATTGATTGGCCAGGGCATCACGGGGATGGTGGCGATGGCCGGCGTCGGCGCTGCGCAAAAGGACGCCGCCGACAGCATCATGCGCGCAGTCGGCCAGACCGTGTGGCTCGACGAAGAGAGCCTGATCGATCCGGTGACGGCGGTGTCGGGCAGCGGTCCGGCCTATGTGTTCTACTTCCTCGAGGCGATGGAACAGGCGGCCGTCGAACTGGGCCTGTCCGCGGAGCAGGGCAAGGCGCTCGCGCTGGCCACGTTCACGGGCGCGGCCCAGCTGGCGGCGGAGTCCAGCGAACCGGTCGACGTGCTGCGCCAGCGCGTGACGTCGAAGGGCGGCACGACGCACGCGGCCATCACCAGCATGGAGGCCGCCGGCGTCAAGCAGGCGATCGTCGCGGCGATGAAGGCGGCCGCCGCGCGCGGGCGCGAGCTGGGCGACGAAATGGGGCGCGACGCCTGAGGGCCGGCGCGCCTTGCGTCACGGTCGGCCTGAACCTGCCGCGGTCACCGGCTTTGCCGCCAGGTCGACCCGGGTGAACTTCAGGTTGCGCGCTCTTGCGGTGCCCAGCGTGAAACCGGTGCAGCCATCCTGCGCATTGCACTGGTATTGGATGGTGCCGAAGCCGGTCTCATAGGGGCCCGCGCCGTTAAAGCCGAGTACGACCGTGCCGCCCGGGTAGGTCAGCACGACGTCGCCGTCCTTGCCGTCGACCGTGTACAGCACGTGCAACTCGTCGCTATAGAATTCGCCTTCGAGACGCTTCAACTCGTCCCCGCGCGGTATCGGACGCGGGCCACGCTTCGCCGGCAAGTCGCGCCCGCCCCGGTGCAGGACGCCGCCCGCGACCACGCCGTCCTTGCCGGGTGCGTCGAAAGTGAACTGCGCGTCGGTCGCCCTGGCGAAGAAATCCCGTTTGCCGTAGGCGAATGCCCGGATCCTGGGCTGCCCAACGCCCATCGCCATCAACCGGCCGTCCTCCTTGGTGAAGACGATGCCCGCTTGCGGGGACAGGGCGTAATAGCCGACCAGCGCGTCCAGCTGCGCCGGATCGAGAGCGATTTCCTTGAACACCTTGGCGGGCACCGCGGGCGCGGCCGGTTCCGCGCCGGGTACGTTGTCGAGATACATGTCGGCGATGCGCCTGACGGCCTCGTAGATGTTCACGTCGGACGCGTTGGCGAGCACCACGACCGACAAATGCTGGTCCGGGAAGCGCGACAGCAAGGCGCCGTAGCCGCTGATCATGCCGCTATGCTCGACCAGCCGCAAGCCACGGTAAGTGTAGACGAACAGGCCCGATGCGTAGTCGTTCGGTTTGCCGTCATTGAACACGCCGGTTGCCTGCATCTGCCTGACCACGTCCATGCCGCCGACGCGCCCATCGTAGAAATTGCGGTCCCATAGGGCCAGGTCGCCCGCCGTCGTCAACACGCCGCCGTCGCCGACCGTGGAAATGTCGACGGACACGTATCGATAGCCGCCGCCGTCGGCGGGTTGGTACGATGACGCGCGTCCGGACACCAGATTGCCGTAGCCATGCTGGAACAGCGTGTGCTTCATGCCGAGCGGTTCGAAGATGCGTTCGCGCGCAAACTCGGGCAGCGGTTTGCCGGACACGCGTTTCACGATCTGCGCGAGCAGCATGTAACCGGTGTTGCAGTAGTCCCATTCCTGGCCGGGGTCGAAGTTGAGCGCGCGTTGGCGCTTGACGAGGGCCAGGGCCATGTCCTCGGTGATGACGTCGTCGATACGCAAGCCGGCCATCTCTACCATCGACAGGTAGTCGCGCAGACCGCTGGTGTGGTGCAGCAGATGGCGGATGGTGATGGTCTTGCCGAAGTCGGGCACTTCCGGCAGGTATTTGTGGATGTCGTCGTCGAGCGACAGCTTGCCGGCCTGCGCCAGCAGGTGAATGGCAAACGCGGTGAACTGCTTGGACATCGAGCCGATGAAGAATTCGGTGGCGGGCGACATGGGCATGCGGCGCTCGATGTCGGCCATGCCATAACTTTTCGTGAACAGGACCTTGCCGTCGCGGATCACCTCGACCACGGCGCCCGGCGTGTCCGGGCGGTTCCAGTTGGCGAACAGCGCATCGATCTGCCGTTCCGGCGACGGGGATGGGTGCGAGGTGACCGCCGTGGCCGCAGCGGCCGTTTCCGCCTGCGGCAAGATGGCCAGCGCGGCCGCGAATAACACGATTCGATGCATGGGGTCTCCCGTACGTAATTCAGCGATTCGTCATGGGACTTCGCGTCGGCTCACCCGACAGTTGTCAGTATGGCAGATATTGAACCCGTTGCTTCCATTTTGTGGAAATTATTTTTCCATCAAAAGGAAGCTATATGTTCCATGCATCGGTATGTGCGTGCGGCCGACAGCATCATGCGCGCCGTCGGCCAGACCGCTTGCGGCAGGCAGCCGCGGATCGCGCTGGCCGCGACGCCCGAGCGTCAGGGCGACGGCGGCGCCAGCCGGAACGCGACATCCTTGTCGCGATCGGCGCCGAGCCAGCCGTCCTTGAACACCAGCTCCGCCACCTGGATGACCGTGCGCTGGTTCCAACGTGGGTCCGTGGCCGCTTCGGGCTCGTTTCCCTGGTGGACGAAATAGTAGATGAATGCGCGGTCGCCATCGACGACGACGTCCGCGTGCTGTCCCTTGGCGCGGTCGGTCGCATGGTGGCCCGGTTCGCCCAGGATGTAGCCTGGCTGCTCCGTCCAGTGGGTCGCATCGTCGGACCGCAGCACCATCAGGCCCTTCCACACGTCGACGACCATCCAGTAATACCCCTTGAAGCGGAACACCTTCGGTCCCTCGCCATGGGTGGGATTGACCGGTTCGTCGCTCGTCTTCTTCCACGTGCGCAGGTCCCGGCTGTCGGCGGCGAGGATGCGGCTGCCGGCGCGCTCGTCCTTGTACCACATGCGGTAGCCCGGTCCGATCTTGATGACGGTCGGGTCGATCATGCGGCCGGTGTCCAGCTTGACGGTGCTCTCGCACTCCCATTTGGACAGGTCGGTGCTGGTCAGGTGCACGATGCGGCCGTCCGCCCCGGGGCCGCCCCACCGGTGGAAGATGCCCGGCACGACCGTCAGCCACATGTGGTACGTGCCGTTTTCGTACAGGATCTCGGGCGCCCAGGACGTCACGTCCGTGCACGCCTTGGGAAAATCGGCCGTGCCCTGGTAGCGCCAATGCACGCCGTCCGGGGACGCGGCGATCCCGATGGCCGTGCCGTGAACCCATGCGACGTCTTTCGGATCGGGCAGCTTCAGGGTTGCCCGGCGATTCGTATAAAACATCTTCCACAGTTTGGCGGCGCGGTCGTACACGATGGATACGTCCGCCGCGCCGTCGAACACCGGGTCGCGGTACAGTGGTTTGGGCGCCGTGTCGGCGGCATATGCCCAGCTCGACAGGGCCAGCGGCACCGCAATGGCCAGGGTAGTGAGGATGGATTTCATAGGGTCTCCAGTGGGTTTCGCACGTCGGCGCAATGATTTGTTCCGAGATCATAGCAAGTTTGAGATATCGATAACAAAAATGGCTGGCCTACCGCAAATTTTTTTTCGCGCGCGTGTCGAATCCGCGCGCCGTCGATCGTCGTCAGAATGCAGGACCCGTCATCCCAACCAACATTCGACACGAGGACATCATGAACAAGCAGATCATCTTCAACCTGCCGGTCAAGGACCTGGACAAATCGAAAGCCTTCTTCGCCGCGCTCGGCTTCGGCTTCAACCCGGCGTTCAGCAACGAGAGTTCGGCGTTCATGGACGTCGTCGACGGCACGCTCCACGTCATGCTGATGACGGAAGCCTTTTTCAACTCGTTCACGAACAAGCCCGTCGTGCACGCCAAGGAGGCCAACGAAGTCATCATCTGCCTGAGCTGCGAGAGCCGGGACGAAGTGGACAGCCTGATCGCCAAGGCCACCGCGGCCGGCGCCCGCATCCCGCATCCGCCGGAAGACCACGACATCATGTACGACCAGGGGTTCGAGGATCTCGACGGCCACCTGTGGAACCTTGTCTGGATGGCGCCCCAGGCCTGATGCGGCCGGAATGGTAGGATAGCGGTCCGCAACAAGGAGGACGCCATGACCGTATTCGCCATGCCCGTATTCGACGCCACCGTCATCTACGACGGCAAGGAGCTGTTCAAGGGCCAGGGGGCCGCGCGCGGCTGGGCCGAGAAGCTGGCCAAGGAAATCGAGACCGACGTCACGGTCGAGAAGATCGGCACCGGCTGGGCGCTGTGCGCCCGGCTGGACGGCGCCGATTGCCGCTGGGGCATCCTGGGCCAGCGGCTCAAGCGGCTGGACTGAATGGCCGCGCTGACGGTCTCGCGCATCCTGCACGCGGGCTATGTGTTCGAGTGCGACGGTACGCGCATCGCCTTCGATACCATCTTCGAAAACCCGTTCAGCCGCAACTGCCACGCCTTCCCTGACGTGCGGTTCGACGCGGCGCGGATCCGGCAGCAGCGCTTCGACGCGGTGTTCATCTCGCACTTCCACGACGACCACTGCTCGCTCGAGAGCCTGGACCTGCTGGACCGCGCCACGCCGCTGTACCTCTACTGCCTGTTTGACGAGCTGTTCGACATGGTGCGCCAGCTCGGCTTCACGCGCGTGCACGCGCTGCGCCTGGACGAGCCGGTGGACGTCGGCCCGTTCCACGTCGTGCCGCGCGAAGCGATGGATGCGGACGTCGATTCGATGTTCCAGATCCGCGCCGCCGGGCTGAACGTGCTGAACGTGGTCGATTCCTGGATCGACGACGCAGCGCTCGCGCGGCTGGTCGCGCAGAAGCCGTGGGACCTGGTTTTGTGGCCGTTCCAGACCATGCGCGAAATCGAAGTGCTGGCCCCGTCGCGCGCCGCGCCCGCGCCGCCCGCGTTGCCGGAAGACTGGTTGACCCAGCTGCGCGCGCTGGCGCCGCGCCACGTCGTGCCGAGCTCCTGCCAGTTCGCGCTCGAGCCGTGGTCGTGGTACAACCGCGCGTTCTTCCCGATTTCGTATGCGCGGTTCGCGCAGGAAGTCGAGGCGGCGCTGCCGCAGGCGCGGGTGATGCGCATGGATCCGTCGGTGTCGATGCGGCTCGATGCCGACGGGCTGCATCCGGCGCCGCCGCTCGACTGGGTGATCCCCGTCGGCCCGCAGGACGTCGACTACGGCTATGCCGGCAATGCCGATGCGCCGCCCACGAGCGAGATCGCGCGCCATTTTCCGGCGCTGACGGACGCCCAATGGACGCGCGTGCTGGACTACTGCCGCACCGGCCTGGCGGACGTCTACGCGGACCTCGATGCGGCCGGCGACTATTTCGACGAGCCCCGCGTGTGGCAATTGTCGCTCTACGATCACGCGGGCGCGGTCACGTGCTTCCGCTACCGGCTGGAACCGGGCGGCGCGGCACGCGTCGGCGACGACGGCGGCCCGCTGGGCTGGACCACCGACATCCCCGCCATCAAGCTGTACGCGGCGTTGGCGCTGGGCGAGTCGCTGACGTCGATGTACATGCGGATCAACGATGCCGTGTTCGACGCCGCCACGGAACGCGAGCTGGCGGAGGCCGACGTGGTGGACGACCCACTGATCCGCTGCCTGTTCAGCGAAGGCTTCGGCGCCTACCAGCGGGCGCAGTTGCGGCGCCTGCAGGGCCTTGCGGACTGAACGACGTTCAGTTCAGGACGTGCGCCGCGCGAGGCCGGCGATGACGTGCTCCAGCGGCGTCGTGCCGGCCCGTTCGACCGCGCAGGGATCGCTCTTCATGTCGATGTGCGGGCCGTTGAGGCCGCGCGTCATTTCCGTGAAACCGGCCAGCGCGGCCGGCGAGAAACCGGCATCCGCCAGCGCGTCCGGCCACGCCGCTTCCGGCACGACGGCCACGTCGACGGGGCGTCCGACCGTGGCCGCGACGATGGCCGCGACGTCGTTCGGGGTGTAACCCCTGGGGCCGGAAAGCGTGACGATGCGGTTCCCTGTCCATGCGTCCTGCAGCAACGCGGCCGCGGCGCTGCCGACGTCCGCCGTCGCCACCATCGGGATGGGACGCCGCGCCGGCGCCAGGAACGACGGCAAGGTGCCGCTCTGCACGGCGTGGCCGACCAGCGGCGTCCAGTTCTCCATGAAATAGGCCGCGCGCAGGAAGGTGGCGGGAATGCCCGTGTCTTCCAGGCGCTGCTCGAACGTCCGGTTCATCCCGATCCATCCCGTCCCGCTCGTGCGATCGGCGCCCACCGAGGACAGCGCGACGAGCTTGGGCACCTGAGCCGCGACCGCCGCGCGCGCCGTCGTGGATGCAATCAAGCCGGCGTGCTCGAACAGGTCGTCGCGCCCGTAGTGCTGCGGACAGACGACGTAGGCGCCGCGGGCGCGGCCGAGCGCGCTGGTCATCGCGTCCGGATCGGTGAGGTCGGCGACGGCGACGTCGGCGCCGCGTGCGGCCCACGGGCGGCCCTGGGTCGGGTCGCGCACGACGACGCGCACGGGGCGGCCGGCGCGCAACAATGTATCGGCCGCGGCGGCGCCGGTGCGGCCGGTCACGCCGAACACGACGTAGGGGAGAGGCGAGGAAGCAGTCATGGCAAAATCTCCTGTCAAGTTGAAGGAGAAGCGTGCATCATTGGCGGACATGCATCAATGACATGAAAGTCATAGCCAACATGCGTCAAGTGGATTTGTCTGCCGTCGACCTCAATCTGTTGAAACTGTTCGAGGCACTCGTGCGCGAGCGCAGCGTCACCCAGGCGGGCCTGCGCCTGGGCTTGAGCCAGCCGGCCGCCAGCCGCGCGCTGGGACGGCTGCGCAACATGCTGGGCGACCGCCTCGTCGTGCGCGGCAAGCTCGGGCTGGAGTTGACGCCGCGCGGCGAAGCGCTGGTGGGGCCGGTGGCACGGCTGCTGGACGATGCCCGCGGCCTCGTGGCGCCGGCCATCTTCGATCCGGCCTCGGCGACGGGGCGCATCACGATCGCCGCGCATGACCACCTGAGCCTCGTGGTCCTGGCCGGCCTGGTCGCCCGCCTCGAGCGACAGGCGCCGGCGCTCAGCCTCCACATCGCGCAACCCGCCGGGGACAACGTGCGGCTCGTCGAGCAGGGGCTGGTGGATCTCGCGTTGGGCATCTTCGCGGACCTGCCGGGCAGCCTCTATCGGCGCGGCCTGTACACCGATCGCTACGTGTGCATCGCGCGGGCCGGCCATCCCTGCGTGGCGGCGGGCCTCGGCCTGGAACGGTATGTGAGCCTGCGCCACGTCGCCGTGACGATTTCCGGCCTGGGGGAGAGTGCGGTCGACACCGCGTTGTCGGCACTGGGGCTCACCCGCCGCGTCGCGCTGCGCGTGCCCCACTTCATTGCCGGCGCGATGCTGGTGGCCGACAGCGACATGATGCTCACCTTGCCGAGCCACCTGGCGCGCCGGCTGGCGGACAAGCTGCCGATCGTGCTTTTGGACTTGCCGCTGCAGGTCGCGCCGTTGGCGCCGGCCATGATCTGGCACGAGCGCTTCCAGGGCGACCCTGCCCATGCGTGGGTCAGGCAACAGTTGGTGGACGTCGTCGCGGCGTTCGAACCGGCCGGGTGAAGCCGGCCGGCGCTCCGCTTCAGCGCCGCAGCTGCGCCACGACGCCGAGCGCGCCGCGCGCCATCTTCCACACGGACAGCGCTGACGTGGCCAGGCCGGCCAGGCGCTTGCGGCGCATGAGGACGAGCCCCAGCGCGGCGCCGGCCGCGCCCAGCACGACCTTGCGGTTGGCGGCGACGACGCCGGCCAGCGGCAGCCCGGCCAGGGCCCTGGATGGCCGCAGCGCGTCCAGCTCGTAGGCCAGGCCCACGCGCTGCTCGGCGCATTGCTCGATCAGCGCGGCGCGGCGCGCGGCGAAGTTGGACTTATTCATCGGCCGCTCCCGTGCGATGCGCCGCCGCGTGACGCAGATAGTCGATGTCGTTGCGCAGCTCGGCCAGCGTGGACGACAGCAGCGGCGCCTCCGCGTTCATGCTGGCGCGTACCTTCATGAGGATGATGGCGGCCGCCGCGCCGAACAGGACGGCCATGCCGCCGACGGCCTGCAGGCGGTAGGTGTCCCAGAAGAGGGCGATGACGAACAGCGCGGCCAGCAGCAGGGCGCCGGCCGCCAGGAACACGGCCAGCAGGGTCCACGCGAGGTGGCCCAGCAGGCGGCGTGCGTCTTCCTGGAATTCGACGGCGGCCAGTTCCAGGCGCGTGCCGGCCATGGCGACGAGCGTCGCCGCGATGCGTCCCGCCGTCGCGAGGAACGTCATTTACGGGCGATCAGCATGCCGATCACGACGCCGACGGCGGTGCCGAGGCCGACGGCCTTCCATGGGTTTTCCTTCACGTATTCGTCGGTGGCCTTGGCGGCGACCTTGGCTTTTTCGACGGCGGCTTCTTCCAGGCGGACGATGTCTTCCTTGGCCTTGACCAGGGTGCGCTCGAACTTCACCTTGGCGGCCTTGAACTCTTCGCCGGTCAGGTGGCCGCTGTGGCGCAGCCAGGCTTCCGCGTCCTGGATGACGGTCTTCAGGTCGGACAGCAACTGGTCGCGGGCACCGGTCTGGGTCGGGATTTTTTCCATCATGGGTTGAACCTCTCGTTATCTGATGTTTCGATTATGTTACGAACAATACTATCTGGCAGCGCGTAAAACCCCTTCCTTCAGGGCGGGGATATAAGCGCGGGGAGGCAACGCGTCCCTTGCTTTTCTTGCCACCGCTGATAAACTGTTCATCCATACAGTATCCGGTTGCGCAAGACGATGGGCAAGTCAACGGAACGGAAGGCGGTGCGCGTGCTTCGGCTAAGGCTGAAGGACAAGCACGCGCGCATTCTGTGCGAAAAAGCCTACTGGGTCAATCAAGTCTGGAACTATTCAAACGAGCTTTCGTACAAGGTCTGGGAGCGCGAGAGAAAATTCCTGTCCGGGTATGACTTCGCCAAGTACACGAAGGGCGCCAGCAAAGCCGGCATTCCGCTCCACTCCCAGACCATCCGGGCAATCTCCGAAGAATACGCCATCCGGCGCAAGCAGGCTGGCAAGGTAAAGCTGCGGTGGAGGAAGTCTACCGGCGCACGGCGATTGCTCGGCTGGATCCCGTTCAAGGCCTCGGCGCTCAGTACCGTAATGGCCGGCTATGGATGTCGGGCATCGATACGCCGCTTGGACTCTGGGACAGCCATGGACTCGGCGGCTACGAGCTTGGGGCTGGCAACCTTGCCGAGGATTCCCGCGGCCGCTGGTACATCAATATCTGCGCCACGCCCAAGGTCAAGCCGATGCAGCAACTGCAACTGTTCAATGACACGGTTGGCGTCGACCTGGGTCTGAAGGATTTCGCTGCCACCAGCGATGGCGCCGTGATCGAGACGCAGCAGGTGTATCGCGCGCTGGAAGAGAAGCTTGGCATTGCCCAGCGTGCAAACAAGAAAGCCCGGGTGAAGGCGATCCATGCGAAGATCGCCAATCGCCGCAAGGATTTTCACCACAAACTCAGCCGCAAGCTGGTTCACAGCTACGCGGCGATTTTCATTGGCAATGTGAACGCATCAGCCCTCGCTAAGACACGGATGGCAAAATCCGTGCTGGACGCCGGCTGGTCGCAGTTCCGAACCCAGGTGCGGTACAAGAGCGATGACGCTGGCAACTGGTTCGATGAGGTCAATGAAGCGTTTTCAACCGTGACCTGTTCTGCATGCGGTGCACGCAGCGGCCCTGGCGGGCTGAAAGAGTTGCGAATAAGGGAATGGACCTGTCCGGATTGCGGCGCGAAACACCATCGCGATGTCAACTCCGGCAAGAACATCGCCGCGGCGGGACGTCGTCGCCTGGAAGCAGGAATCCTCGTCCTTTGGGGCGGGGAGGACGTCAACCTAATGCATAGTCTAGCGCGACGCCAGCAAACACGGCCGCACCCAACCAGTTGTTATGGTTGAAGGCGGCAAAGCATTTCATGCGGTCGCGGCCGCGGATCAGCGTGTAGTGCCAGGCCGCCATCCCGGCCGCCACCGCGATGCCGGCCACGAACCACCCGCGTAGGCCCAGCATCCAGCCGCAGGCGAGGTCGATGCCGAGCGCCGCCGCGTAGCACACCATGATGGCGAATACGTCGTAGCGGCCGAACGTGATGGCCGACGTGCGGATGCCGATCCTGAGGTCGTCGTCGCGGTCGACCATCGCGTATTCCGTGTCGTACGCCACCGACCAGAACACGTTCGCGGCCAGCAGCCACCATGCGACGGCCGGCACGCGGTCCTGCACGGCGGCGAACGCCATCGGGATGCCGAAGCCGAACGCGATGCCGAGGTAGGCCTGCGGGATCGCGAAGAAGCGCTTGAAATACGGGTAGCTGCCGGCCACGATCACGGCCACGACGGACAGCTCCTTCGTCAGCGTGTTGAGCGGCAGGATCAGGAGGAACGAGACGAGCGCCAGCACGGCCGCCACCATCAGCGCTTCCCAGCCCTTGATGCGCCCGCTCGTGAGCGGACGGTCGACCGTGCGCTTGACGTGGCGGTCGAAGTCGCGGTCGGCGTAGTCGTTGATCGCGCAGCCGGCGGACCGCATCAGCGCCGTGCCGACGACGAAGATGGCGAGGACCCGCGGGTCCGGATGGCCGCCAGAGGCCATCCATAACGCCCACAGCGTGGGCCACAGCAGCAGCAGGATGCCGATCGGCTTGTGGGCCCGGACCAGGCGGAAATAGAGCGCCAGCTTGTTCATTGTGCGTGGTGATTGAATATCTGCAAGGTCAGGATTGTAGCCTGTCGGGGCGCGCCCGGCGGTACGGCGCCGATCGCGGGAACCGATCGCGCCTGCGTCGACGATGCACAAGGCATGGGAGGCGGGCGCGATTTACGCTGCCGCTTTCGACTAAGGAGATCTCGTATGCAGTTCGCAACCATGGTGGTGCTGGCCGGAATCGGACTCGGTTGTTGTACGTGCGCGCACGCCGGCGGGCAGGAGGAGCAGGAAGGGTGGACGGAAGCGCAGTCGCTGCGCGAACTTCCCGCCGGCATCCAGGCCCTGCTGGGCGTGGGACTCGGCGCGGACGGCATCGCGGACCGGGGCGAGGATTTCAACGAAGGCGAGTTGGGCGCCGACAACATGCCGATGCGCCGCTTCGCGCTCGGCGTCGTGAACGGCGACACCGCCCTCGTCGCCGTGGAACAGGGCGGACGTACCTATGCCGTGCGCGCCGTCGAATTCAGGCAGGCCGGCGCGACGTGGGACGCGGTCCGCTGCGCGCCGATGAGCGAATTGCCGCGCCGCGGCGTGGAACTGGCCGACGTCTTCGACGGGCGCCATGGCGGGCATCCCGGGCCGTGCCGGGACTTCGGCATGCGGCTGGCTGCGCCGATCGGCGCGGCGCCGGCCGGCCCGGCCGTCCAGGCGCGCGTCAGGCCTCGGCCTGGAGCGTGACCATGTCGACGCCGGGCAGTCCGCAATCGGCCACGGCCTTGACGACGGCATCGATGGCGGCCCGGCGCGTAAAACTCTTGCGCCACACGATCACGATGCGGCGCGACGGCGCCGGATCCTTGAACGGGACGAAGGTCAGCATGCCGTTCGGATCCTTCATGTCCGGCACCGACGCGCGCGGCAGCACGGTCAGACCGATGCCGCTCGCGACCATGTGGCGGATCGTTTCCAGCGACGACCCTTCGAACGTGCGCTGCATGCCATTGCCCGGCGAGGACGAGAAGCGCGCCATCTCCGGGCAGACTTCCAGCACCTGGTCGCGGAAGCAGTGCCCCGTGCCCAGCAGCAGCATCGTCTCGCTCTTGAGGTCTTCCGCCGCGATGTCCGTGCGGGTGGTCCACGGGTGGTGCTTCGGCATGGCGACGACGAACGGTTCGTCGTACAGCGGCTGCACGGCCATGCCGTGTTCCGGCAGCGGCAGGGCCATGATGGCGGCGTCCAGCTCGCCCTGGCGCAGCATGTCGAGCAGCTTGACCGTGAAGTTTTCCTGCAACACCAGCGGCATCTGCGGCACGTGCTCGATCAGGTTTTTCACGAGCGGCGGCAACAGGTACGGGCCGACCGTGTAGATCACGCCCAGGCGCAGCGGGCCCGCCAGCGGGTCCTTGTTCTGCTTGGCCAGTTCCTTGATGGCGGCCGTCTGCTCGAGCACGCGCTCGGCCTGCGCGACGATCTGCGCCCCCAGCGGCGTGACGGACACTTCCGAGCCGCCCCGTTCGAACAGCGTCACGCCGAGTTCGTCTTCGAGCTTCTTGATGGCGACGGACAGCGTGGGCTGGGCGACGAAACAGGCTTCGGCCGCATGCCCGAAGTGGCGGGCGCGCGCGACGGCGACGATGTATTTCAGTTCGGTCAGTGTCATGGGATCTTTCTTGCCTGCCGTGTTCTGGGAGACACGTTTGCCTAGGTTTTAAGCAGTCTGGCACTATTTTACCGGTAAAGCCATGGATATAATGGCCGGGCTGGCGATGTTGCCGAGCGTTAATAAAGAGGCATCCCATGTCTTCGACCTTCGGCCCGGCGGAAGCCCAGGCCTATATGCACAAGCTGCTCACGGTGATGAATCACCAGGGCGGCTCCGACTTGTTCATCTCGGCCGATTTCCCGCCGAGCATGAAGCATCAGGGCGCCATGAAGCCCCTGAGCAACCAGCGCCTGACGGGCGAGGTCACGCGCGCACTGGCCCTGTCCCTGATGAATGAGCGGCAACGCGCCGAGTTCGAGGCGGAGATGGAGTGCAATTTCGCCATCTCCCTGCCCGGCGTGTGTCGTTTTCGCGTCAACGTGTTCGTGCAGCAGCAGAGCGTGGGCATGGTCGTGCGTACGATTGCGTCGGAAATCCCGAACTTCGAAAAACTCGACTTGCCCGAGGTGTTGAAGGACGTCGTGATGACGAAGCGGGGCCTCGTGCTCGTCGTCGGCGGCACGGGGTCCGGCAAGTCGACGACGCTGGCGGCGATGATCGATTACCGCAACAGCAACTCGGCCGGCCACATCATCACGGTCGAGGACCCCGTCGAATACGTCCACAAGAACAAGAGCTGCCTCATCACGCACCGCGAGGTCGGCGTCGACACGCTGTCCTGGCACAACGCGCTGAAGAATACGCTGCGCCAGGCGCCGGACGTGATCCTCATCGGCGAGATCCGCGACACGGAAACGATGGAACACGCGATCGCGTTCGCCGAGACGGGCCACCTATGCCTGGGGACGCTGCACGCGAACAATGCGAACCAGACGATGGACCGCATCATCAACTTCTTCCCGGAAGAGCGGCGCAACCAGTTGCTGATGGACCTGTCGTCGAACCTGCGCGCCATCGTGTCGCAGCGCCTCGTCCGCACCGAAGACGGCAAGGGCCGCAAGGCCGCCATCGAGATCCTGCTGAACACGCCGACCATTGGCGAGATGATCCTGAAAGGCAATTTTCAGAGCATCAAGGAGATCATGCAGAAGTCGCGCGAACTGGGCATGTGCACGTTCGACCAGGCGTTGTTCGAGCTCTACAACAAGGGCTATATCAGCTACGACGAAGCGATCCGCAACGCCGATTCCGCGAACGGCCTGCGCCTGCAGATCAAGCTGTCGGGCGAGCGGAAGGCGCCGGGGGAGGGCGGCGCCGCGGCGAAACCGGCCGAGCTGTCGATGCTGATCGAGGAGCCGGAAGAGGAACCGCCGGCCGCGGGTTAGCGCGGGTTAGAATGCACGCCATGCCACACTTCGAACAAAAACTCTGCACCCGCGCCACCCTGCCGCAACGCATCGCCGACCTGCCGCAACCCGTCGTGTTGACGAACGGCGTGTTCGACATCCTGCACCGCGGCCACGTCACTTACCTGGCCCAGGCCCGCGAACTGGGCGCGTCGCTCGTCGTCGCCGTCAACACGGACGCCTCCGTGAAACGCCTGGGCAAAGGCGACGACCGCCCCCTGAATACGCTGGCCGACCGCATGGCCGTGCTGGCCGCGCTGGAATCCGTCAGCCTCGTCGTGGAATTCGACGAGGACACGGCGCTGGAAGTGGTGCAGGAAGCCCGCCCCGGCATCTACGCGAAGGGCGGCGACTACGTCATGAGCGAGATCCCGGAAGGGAAGGCCGTGATCGCCTACGGCGGCAAGGCCGTCGCCATCGATTTCGCGCACGACCGCTCGACGACGAAGCTCGTCGCGAAGATCCGCCAGTTCGGCTGACCCTTCACAGTCACACCCCGCCCGCGAACCCGTTCTGGCGCCACGCCTCGTAGACGACGACGGCCACCGTGTTCGACAGGTTCAGGCTGCGGTTGTCGGGCATCATCGGCAGGCGGATGCGCTGGGCCGGCGGGAACGATTCGCGCAAGGCCGGGTCGAGGCCGCGCGATTCGGCGCCGAACACGAACACGTCGCCGGGACGGAATGCGGCGCTCGCAAACGGCGACGAGCCGTGCGTCGTCATGGCGAACATCCGGGCCGGATCGGGCCTGGCGTCGGCCAGGAAAGCGTCCCAGTTCTTGTGCACCTTCATCGTGGCGTAATCGTGGTAGTCGAGGCCGGCGCGGCGCATCTTGGCGTCGTCCAGCGGAAAGCCGAGCGGCTCGATCAGGTGCAGCTGCGCCCCCGTGTTCGCGCACAGGCGGATGACGTTGCCCGTGTTGGGCGGGATCTCGGGTTCGACCAGTACGACGTGAAACAAATGACTCTCCTAGATTAATGGGGCGGCGTGCGCGCGAACACGAAATTGGTCACGCGCGCCGCGCCGAAGCGCTTGAACGTGGCGGCCAGCTCGCCCAGGGTGTGGCCGCTCGTCATGACGTCGTCGACGAGGCCCACATGGCGTCCCTCGACGAGGTCCGGGTCCGCCACCGCGAACGCGCCGCGCACGTTGTCCGCGCGCACGCTGGGGGCCACGCCGGACTGGGCTCTCGTGTCGAGCGTGCGCAGCGCCAGCGCCGGATGACATGCTACCCCGAGTGCCGCCGCCAGTGGCCGCGCGATTTCCAGCGCCTGGTTGAAGCCGCGCTCGACGAGCCGGTTGGGCCCCAGCGGCACGGGGCACAGCAGGTCGGGCAGCGGCAGGGCGGCCGTGGCCAGCGCGGCGTCGCGGATCCGGCGCGCGAACCAGGGCGCGAGCGCGAGGCGGGCGCCGAATTTTAATTGAAGAACGAGCTGGTCGAGCGGAATCGCGTAGTCGACGGCGGCGACGGTGGCGTCGAAGGCGGGTGGGAACGCCAGGCACGCGCCGCAGGCCGGGGCCGCGACGCTCTCGGCCGACAGAGGGAGAGGATTGGCGCAGCGCCCGCAACGCGCCTGCCGCGGTCGCGCATAGGCCTCCCGGCACGCCGCGCACACGACGTCGTCGCACCCGCCCCCGCACAGGGCGCAGATGGACGGCATCAGCACGCGCAACAATGCTCGTGGCCAATGTCGCAGAGATGGATAAGGCGACGTCATCGTGATTTCTACCCATCATGTACACTCCCGCCATTATCCCATTCACCCGCAGTCGACCATGGTTTCGCCCCAAGCTCCCTCCAAGATGAGTGCCCCGATCGATCCGATCCGCGTGCGCCAGCTGTTTTCCGACCCCGGCCGGGTCGCCCCGTCCGATTTCCTGCGGCGCGAAATCGCCAGCCGCATGTTCGACCGCCTGACACTCGTCAAGACGGCGCCGCGCCAGGTGCTGGATGCCGGCTGCGGCACGGGCGCCGACGTCGCCGAGCTGCAGAAGCGCTATCCGGCCGCGCAAGTGCTGGGCCTGGATGCCGTCCCGGCCATGCTCGCCGCGGCCGGGGCCGCCACGCAGGCGCCCCGTTCCCTGCTCAGTCGTTTGCTCCCGGCCAAAGCCGGCATCGATCTCGTTTGCGCGGACTTCGGTAACCTGCCGTTCGGGCCGAACTCGCTCGACCTGGTCTGGTCGAACCTGGCATTGCACTGGCATCCCCAGCCCGACCACGTGTTCGCCGAGTGGCGCCGCGTGTTGCGCGTGGATGGCTTGCTGATGTTCTCGACCTTCGGGCCGGACACGTTCCGCGAACTGCGTGCCGCGTTCGCGGCAATGGACGAGACCCCGCACACGCTGCCTTTCGTCGACATGCACGATTTCGGCGACCAGCTCGTGGAAGCGGGGTTCACGACGCCCGTCATGGACATGGAACAGATCACGGTCACGTACGACAGCGCGGACAAATTGCTGGCCGACGTGCGCGCCTTCGGCGGCAACCCGCTGGTCACGCGCCGCCGCGGCCTCGTCGGCCGGGCGGCGTGGCAGCGCATGCGCGACGCGCTGGAGGCGGGACGCCGGGCGGACGGCAAGCTGGGATTGACGTTCGAGATCATTTACGGCCACGCATTCCGGCCCGCGCCGAAAACGACGGCCGCAGGCGAGGCAATCATCCGGTTCCAGCCGCCGAAGCCCCGTTGAACGCCGTCGTACCGGGCCGCCGCGTTCCGTATGCAGCAGGTCGTCGATCGCGGTAATTTTCCTTGAATAAAAATTACCGATTTCAGTATAATCAAGTCACTTTTCTCGACTGGATCAAAAAAAGCGCTAAAAAATTTCTCATGAAGGCGTAGAGTCGAAGGGTATTCCGACAGACGAGGTTTGTCGGCGTACCTGGAGGTTGGAGCATCACCCGGGGAGGTCGGGCAGCGTACCTGGCGTCCCCCGCAAGCAAAGATTGAAGTCATCGTCCATCCAGGGTGCCAGACGGTACCCGGCCGGGCGGTGTCGAGTCCCGAAGCGTCCGCCGACGCGACGGGAAGTGGTTGCGTTTAGTTTAAAAAGGATTTCGGAACGGAAGTTGTCTTCCGTGGCCTCCTCCATGGTCACCCAGGAGGGTCGCTTCCGTTCAAGAAATTTCTCTTCTAAAGGTGGTTGGGGACAACATGACATATGCAAATCGATTCAAAGCGTCGATGCTCGGTCTCGCGGTAGCGGCGGCCAGCATCCCGGTAATGGCGGAGCCCGGCCCCGTCGTGACGGGCCGTCCGGAGGCGCTTCAGCTGAACCTGCAACAGCCCGTCACGGGCATCGCGGCCTATATCTACAGCCTGCACAACTGGATGATGCTGGTCTGCCTGATCATCTTCATCGCCGTGTTCGGCGTCATGTTTTACTCGGTGTTCAAGCACCGCAAGTCCCTCGGCCACAAACCGGCCACCTTCCACGAATCCACGACGGTCGAAATCGCCTGGACCATCGTACCGTTCCTGATCGTCATCGGCATGGCCCTGCCGGCCACGCACGCCGTCGTGCAGATGAAGGACACGTCGAACCCCGACCTCACCATCAAGGTCACCGGCATGCAGTGGAAATGGGGCTACGACTACCTGAAGGGCGAGGGGGAGGGCATCTCGTTCCTGTCGAACCTCGCCACGCCGCGCACGGAGGTGGGCGAACCGGGTGTCGCGCCGACCGAGAAGCGCTCCGAGAACTACCTGCTCGAAGTCGACAATCCCGTCGTCGTGCCGGTCAATAAAAAGATCCGTCTCGTGCTGACCGCCAACGACGTGATCCACTCGTGGACCATCCCCGCCTTCGCCGTCAAGCAGGACGCCATCCCCGGCTTCGTGCGCGACACGTGGTTCAAGGCCGAGCAGATCGGCACCTACCGCGGCAGCTGCGTCGAACTGTGCGGCAAGGAACACGCGTTCATGCCGATCGTCGTGAAGGTCGTGTCGAACGAGGACTACACCGCCTGGGTCAACGGCGAGAAGAAACGCATGGCCGCGCTGGCCGACGACCCGAACAAGGTCTGGACCCTCGACGAGCTCAAGTCGAAGGGCGAAAAAGTCTTCGCGTCCAACTGCGTGGCGTGCCACCAGGCCAACGGCCAGGGCGTGCCCGGTGCCTTCGCTCCGCTGGTCGGTTCGCCGGTCGTGCTGGGGCCGAAGGCCGAACAGATCGCCGTGCTGCTGAACGGCAAGCACAGCGGCAAGTATCCGTCGGCGATGCCGTCGTGGAAGCAATTGTCGGATACCGAGATCGCTTCCGTCATCACCTTTACCCGCAACAACTGGACCAACAAGGCGGAGGAGAACATCGTCCAGCCGTCCGAGGTCCTGGCTGCGCGCGGCAAATAAGGCAGACAAGGCTCAACAAGCGTTTGGATTCAAGGGACACGGCCCTTGTTGTCCCGCACGACTAGGATACTGACATGACTTCCAGCACGATCGATCACACTCACGACCACGGCCACGACCATTCGCACGACCACCCGGTCGGCCTGCGCCGCTGGCTTTTCGCCACCAACCACAAGGACATCGGTACGCTGTACCTGTGGTTCGCGTTCACCATGCTGCTCTCGGGCGGCGTGCTGGCGCTGATGATCCGCACCGAGCTGTTCCAGCCCGGCCTGCAGTTCTTCCGCCCCGAATTCTTCAACCAGCTAACCACCATGCACGGCATCGTGATGGTGTTCGGCGCGATCATGCCCGCGTTCGTCGGCTTCGCCAACTGGATGATCCCGCTGCAGATCGGCGCATCCGACATGGCGTTCGCGCGCATGAACAACTTCTCGTTCTGGCTGCTGCCGCCGGCCGCCCTCCTGCTCGCCACGTCGTTCTTCGTGCCGGGCGGCGCCACCGCGGCCGGCTGGACCCTGTACGCGCCGCTGTCGACGCAGATGGGCCCGGGCATGGACATGGCGATCTTCGCCCTGCACATCATGGGCGCGTCGTCGATCATGGGCTCGATCAACATCATCGTCACCATCCTGAACATGCGCGCGCCGGGCCTCACGCTCATGAAGATGCCGATGTTCTGCTGGACCTGGCTGATCACGGCCTACCTGCTGATCGCCGTGATGCCCGTGCTGGCCGGCGCCATCACGATGACCCTGACCGACCGCCACTTCGGCACGTCGTTCTTCAACGCCGCCGGCGGCGGCGACCCGGTCATGTACCAGCACATCTTCTGGTTCTTCGGCCACCCCGAGGTCTACATCATGATCCTGCCGGCGTTCGGCATCGTCTCGCAGATCATCCCGGCCTTCGCCCGCAAGCCCCTGTTCGGCTACGCGTCGATGGTGTACGCGACGGCGTCGATCGCGATCCTGTCGTTCATCGTCTGGGCCCACCACATGTTCACCACCGGCATGCCGGTGACGAGCCAGCTGTTCTTCATGTACGCCACCATGCTGATCGCGGTGCCGACCGGCGTGAAGGTGTTCAACTGGGTCGCCACGATGTGGCGCGGTTCGATGACGTTCGAGACCCCGATGCTGTTCGCCGTCGGCTTCATCTTCGTGTTCACGATGGGCGGCTTCACGGGCCTGATCCTGGCCGTCACGCCGATCGACATCCAGATGCAGGACACGTACTACGTCGTCGCCCACTTCCACTACGTGCTGGTGGCCGGCTCGCTGTTCGCCCTGTTCGCCGGCTTCTACTACTGGAGCCCGAAATGGACCGGCCACATGTACCCTGAACTGCGCGGCAAGATCCACTTCTGGAACTCGCTGGTCTGGTTCAACGTCACGTTCTTCCCGATGCACTTCCTGGGCCTGGCCGGCATGCCGCGCCGCTATGCCGACTACAACGTGCAGTTCACCGACTTCAACCAGGTCGTGTCGATCGGCGCGTTCCTGTTCGGCCTGACCCAGGTGTACTTCCTGCTCTTCGTCGTGGTGCCGACCATCCGCGGCGGCAAGAAGGCCGAAGCGAAGCCGTGGGAAGGCGCGGAAGGCCTCGAGTGGACCGTGCCGAGCCCGGCGCCGTTCCACACCTTCGAGACCCCGCCGGTCGTGAAGTGAGACGGCGATGAACCCCACCGATCGTTCGCAGCAGATGAGGAAGGCCAACCTGCGCACGGCCCTGTGGCTGGCCGGGCTGGCGCTGTTCTTCTTCGTGGCGCTGTTCGTCAAACACCTGTGGCTGAATTGAGCGCGCCATGTCGACGGAAACGAATGCGGGCCGCCACGAGGAAAGCGGCCGCCTGCAGCTGAACAAGACGACGCTCACCAAGCTGCTGGTGGTGGCGGCCCTCATGTTCGGCTTCGGCTATGCCATGGTGCCGATCTACCGCCAGGTGTGCGAAGTCCTGGGCCTCAACGTGCTCACGCAAAAGGACGGCACCGTGGTGGCGCCGGCCAACACCCAGGTGGACAAGACGCGCACGATCACCATCGTCCTGGACGGCAACGCCCAGGGACCGTGGCGCTTCCGCCCGGTCCAGCGCAGCATCGACGTGCATCCGGGCGAGATGGCGACCGTCCTGTACGAAGTCGTGAACACGCAGGCGCGCACCGTGACGGCGCAAGCCATCCCGAGTTACGCGCCGCAGTCGGCCGCGCCGTTCTTCAAGAAGGTCGAATGCTTCTGTTTCAAGCAGCAGGTGTTGAAACCGAACGAGGCGCGCCAGATGCCGGTCGTGTTCTTCATCGATCCGAAATTGCCGCGCGAAGTGAAGGACATCACGCTGTCGTACACGTTCTTCGAAGTCGGCACCGTGACGGCACAGAAATGACATGACAAACGACGACGATCCGCAACACCGTCCGCCCGCGAGTTTCGGCACCACGATGAAGGCCGTGTTCTGGTCCTTCTTCGGCGTGCGCAAGCGCCGCGACTACGAGCACGACGCGGCCAACCTGAACCCCATCCACGTGATCCTGGGCGGGCTGATCGGGGTGGCGGTGTTCATCGGGATCCTGATCCTGGTGGTGCGGATGGTCGTGGCCAAGGGCTGAAAGCTGGAAGCCAAACATTTATAAGCAACACGAAAGCAGGGAAGCGCAGCAACCCGGAATTCGAAACAATGCTTGATTGAGGAGATATACATGAGTTCGCCCCATACCGCGCCTTACTATTTCGTCCCCGGCCCCTCCAGGTGGCCGCTGGCCGCCGGCCTCTCGATGCTGTGCACGATGGCCGGCGCCTCCGGCTGGGTCAATGGCGCCGCCTGGGGACCGGGCGTGTGCGTGGCCGGCATCGTCTCGATGCTGATCGTGCTGTACAACTGGTTCGGCGACGCCATCGGCGAGTCGGAATCGGGCAAGTACAACGAGCGCATCGACCTGTCCTACCGCTGGTCGATGAGCTGGTTCATCTTTTCCGAGGTGATGTTCTTCGGCGCCTTCTTCGGCGCGCTGTTCTATGCGCGCACGATCTCGATGCCGTGGTTGTCCGACCTGGACCACAAGATCATCTGGCCGGATTATTCGGGCCACTGGGGCAACGTCGGCCCGGCCGGCACCGTCGAGCAGTTCTCCACGATGGGTCCGTTCCCGATCCCGACCATCAACACGGCACTGCTGTTGAGCTCGGGCGTGACCCTGACCATCGCCCACCACGCGCTGCGCGCCGGCCACCGCGCCCGCACGGCGCTGTTCCTGTTCGTGACGATCCTGCTGGGCGCCACCTTCATGGGCTTCCAGGCGTACGAATACCACCACGCGTACACCGAACTGAACCTGAAGCTGAGCTCGGGCATCTACGGCTCGACGTTCTTCATGCTCACGGGCTTCCACGGCTTCCACGTGACGATGGGCGCGATCATGCTGTCCGTCGTGCTGTACCGCGTGTTGCGCGGCCACTTCACGCCGGAACACCATTTCGCCTTCGAAGGTGCCGCGTGGTACTGGCACTTCGTCGACGTCGTGTGGCTGGGCCTGTACGTGGTCGTGTACTGGTTGTAAACATGACCGCCGGCCCCGGTACCGCCGGGGCCGGCGTGTTCAAAAGTGCAGTCCCTTCGGCTGGATCCACCCCATCTTGTACGAAAACAGCACGAACAGGAACAAGGTGATCGACAGCCCGACCCGCATCGCCAGCGCCTGCACGGTGCGGTTGCTGCGGCCCTTGTCGCGCATCAGGAAGAAGAGGGCGGACGCGAGGCTGCCGATGATGAGCACGAAGGCGATGGCGACGACGATTTTCATGGGCGGCCGGTAGTGTGGTTGTCAGGGATGTACGACTATTGTATGCGACTGCGCTTCCGTTTTAGAACCATTCCTTTCCTGGCGACGGTCGTGCTCGTGGCGCTCGGGATCGCGCTGGGGAACTGGCAGGTGCGCCGCGCCGCGGAAAAGACGGAGCTGCAGGCCCGGCTCGCCCAGCGTTCGGCCCTGCCGCCGCTCGTGCTGGACGGGAAGCCCGTCGATCCCGCCGCCGTCGAATATCGCCACGTCATTGTGACCGGGGAATTCGTCCCCAACTGGCCGCTATTCCTCGACAACCGGCCGCTCGAGGGCCGCACCGGATTCGTTTTGCTGATGCCGTTTACAATAGCGGGTACCGGCCAGGTGGTCCTCGTCGAGCGCGGCTGGGTCCCGCGCGATCCGGCCGTGCACGATCGCGTGCCGCACGTGGCCGCGCCGCCGGGCCGCACGACCGTCGAAGGCGTGGCCGTGCTGCATCCGGCGCGCGTGATGGAACTCGGCAAGGCGCCGCCGCCGACGCCCGGCGCCATCGTCCAGAACGTCGATCCGGCCGGCTTCGCCCGGGCCAGCGGCCTGGCCGTGCTGCCCGTGGTGGTCGAGCAGACGAGCGCCGACGCCCCGACGGCCGCGGCCGTGGAACCCGTCCGCAACTGGCCCGGCCCCGCCGTCGACGTCGACCGCCACAAGGGCTATGCCTTCCAGTGGTATGCATTGGCGACGATGGCCTTCCTATTTTTTGTGATCACAGGATTTCGCAGTGGAACCAAACAAGCTGGCTGACGCAGCCGCAATCCCCGACGGAGCCGCCCAGCGCAAGCGCGGCCGCTGGACGCTGTGGCTGGTCGTGGCCGTGTGCGCGGCGCCGGTCATCGCGTCGTACGTCACCTTCTACGTCATCAAGCCCGAAAAGCGCAACAACTACGGCACGCTGATCGACCAGCGCGCCCACCCGGTCCCGGCCATGGCCACGACGACGCTGGACGGCCGCCCGCAGGCGCTGGAGCAGTTCAAGGGCAAGTGGGTGATGTTGATGACGGGGCCGGGGGCCTGTCCCGACACGTGCCGCAAGCAATTGTTCGCCATGCGCCAGCTGCGCCTGATGCAGGGCAAGGAGGCGGACCGCATCGAGCGCGTCTGGCTCATCACGGACAAGGAGCCGCTCGACACCCTGGTCATCCGCGAATACGACGGCACCCACATGCTGCGCGCCGACGCCGCGACGGTGGCGGCCTGGCTGCCCGCCGACGCCGGCACGACGCCGGACGACCATATCTACATGATCGATCCGCTGGGCCACCTGATGATGCGCTTCCCCAAGGACCCGCAGCTGCAGCAAGTGCGTAAGGTCTACAAGGACATCTACAAGCTGTTGAAGGCGTCGTCGATCGGCTGAGGGCGGGGATCATGGAAGTTTCGAACGTCATCCTGCTGGCCCTGACCGGCATCCTGGCGGCCAGCGTGCCGCTCGCGCTCGTGTGGACGGCGACCGGCACCAACAAATACCGCAAGCTGGCGTGGGTGATCGCCTTCTTCACGTTCGACCTGATCGTGTTCGGCGGCTTCACCCGCCTGACGGATTCCGGTCTCGGCTGCCCCGACTGGCCCGGCTGCTACGGCCAGGCCAACCCGTTCCTCGCGCACGAGCACATCGCCGCGGCCGAGGCGCTGATGCCCACCGGTCCCGTGACGACAATGAAAGCGTGGATCGAGATGATCCACCGCTTCCTCGCGATGGGCATCGGCGTCATGATCATCGGCCTGATGACCGCGTCGTGGCTGGAATGGCGCCGCGCGCGGGCACACGGCGGCAAACCGGCGCACAGTCCTGTGCTGCCGACCGTCATGTTCCTGTGGGTGTGCGTGCAGGGCGCGTTCGGCGCCTGGACCGTCACCATGAAGCTGCAGCCGGTCATCGTCACCCTGCACCTGCTGTTCGGCCTGACCCTGCTGGCGCTGGCCGTCTGGCTGGGCGGCCGCGAAGACAACCTGGCCGCGCCGCCATCCCCGGCCGCGCCGGCGCCCGTGCTGCGCAGGCTGCGCAGGCTGGCATGGCTGTCGGGCGCCGTGCTGCTGCTGCAACTGGCGCTGGGCGGGTGGGTGAGTACCAATTACGCGACACTGGCCTGCAGCGATTTCCCGCTCTGTCATGGACAAATTGTCCCAGAGATGGATTGGCAACACGGCTTCACCTTGTGGCGTGCGCTGGGCAAGACGGCCGCCGGGCATTATCTGCCGTTCCCGGCGCTGACGGCCATCCACTGGGCGCACCGCAACTTCGCGCTCGTCGTCGTCCTCGTGCTGGGCTGCACGGCCTGGCGCGCGTGGCGCCTGCCGGGCTTGCACGGCACGGCGCGCAACCTCGCGCTGGTGCTTGCCGCACAGGCAACGACGGGCATCGCGACGGTATTTTTGAACTTTCCGTTGCCGATCGCCGTGCTGCACAACGCGGGGGCGGCGGGACTCGTCCTTTTGGTGACCATGTTAAACTACAAGGTACAGTATCAATTCGAGCTGGCGCTGCGCAGTCCACGACGTGAGGCGGCAACGTCCGCGAGCCACCCATGATTACGCAAACCGCCATTCACAAACCGCCCAGCCGGGTCGCACAGTACTGGTCGCTGACCAAGCCGCGCGTCACGCAACTGGCCGTCTTCTGCGCCGTGATCGGCATGTTCCTCGCCACCGACGGCTTTCCCGGCTGGCACGTGCTCGTCTGGGGCACGATCGGCATCTGGCTGCTGGCCGGCGCCGCGTTCGCCGTCAACTGCCTGATCGAGGCCGAAGTCGACGCCCGCATGGCCCGCACGGCGCGCCGCGCCACGGCGATGGGCGAGCTGTCGCCCACGCAGGTCCTGATCTTCTCCGCCATCATCGGCGGCGCCGGCATGGGCATCCTGTACACGATGATCAATCCGCTGACGATGTGGCTGACGTTCGTCACCTTCGTCGGCTATGCCCTCATCTACACGGTCCTCCTGAAGCCGAACACGCCGCAGAACATCGTCATCGGCGGCCTCTCCGGCGCGATGCCGCCGGCCCTGGGGTGGGCCGCCGTCGCGGGCGAGGTGCCGATGCAGGCATGGCTGCTCGTGCTGATCATCTTCGTCTGGACCCCGCCGCATTTCTGGGCGTTGGCCATGTACCGCCGCGACGACTACGTCCGCTCCGGCCTGCCGATGCTGCCCGTCACGCACGGCATGAAGTACACGGGCCAGCAGGTCTGGCTGTATTCCGTCGCGCTCGCGGCATGCACCCTGTTCCCGTTCGCCGTCGGCATGAGCGGCGTCGTGTACCTGGCGGCGGCCGTCGTGCTGAACGGCGTGTTCCTGCGCTACGGCTGGCTGATCCACAAGCACTACAGCGACCAGGTCGCGCGCAAGGCCTTCGCCTGGTCCATCGTCTACCTGTCGCTGCTGTTCGCGGCCCTGCTCGTCGACCACTACGTGAAACAATACCTGCCCGTCTGATGATGAAAAAACTGCTGCCCGTCCTCGTCGCCGCCTGCGCGCTGACCGTCTCCCTCGCCGCCTGCGACAAGCTGCCGGGCAAGCCGAAGGTCTCGTTCCAGAACACGGACGTCACCGGCCTCGATTACGCGAAGGGTTTCGCGTTGACGGACCACACGGGCAAGCCGCGCACCCTGGCCGACTTCAAGGGCAAGGTCGTCGTCGTCTTCTTCGGCTACACGCAATGCCCGGACGTGTGCCCGACGACGATGGCGGAGATGGCGTCCGTGATGCAGAAACTGGGTCCGCTGGCCGACCAGGTGCAGGTCCTGTTCATCACCCTCGACCCCGAGCGCGACACCCAGCAGCTGCTGGCCAGTTACGTCCCGGCCTTCGACAAGCGCTTCATCGGCCTGCGCGGCACGCCTGAACAGACGGCGAAGACGGCCAAGGAATTCAAGGTGTTCTACGCCAAGGTGCCGGGCACGGACCCGGGCAGTTACACGATCGACCACACGGCCGGCAGCTACGTCTTCGACCGCGACGGCCGCCTGCGCCTGTTCATCCGCCACGGCCAGGGACCCGATCCCATCGTGCACGATCTCCGCCAGCTGTTATCCTCCTGATGGACAAGCGGCCGGGCCGAAACTATACCCGCGCCGGCGCGGTCGTCCTGCTGACCCTCGGCTGCCTCTACGTCCTGCAACCCTTCCTGGCCGCGATCCTGTTCGCGGCCGCCGTCGTCATCTCGTCCTGGCCCCTGTACCAGAAACTGCTGCTGCGCCTGCGCGGCCGGCGCACGCCCGCCGCGCTCACGATGACGCTGAGCCTGACGCTGCTCGTGATCATCCCGCTGGCGCTCGTCGCGTACAACCTCGCGGACAACGTGGCGTCGTCGTTCGACCAGATCCGCGCCGCGCTGGACCAGGGCGAGCTGCTGCCGCCCGCGTGGGTGCGCGACATCCCGCTCGTCGGCGACCAGCTGGACAACTACCTGCGCCAGCTGGTCGCGAGCCGCGAGCGCATGATGGAACTGGCGCAGCGCATGGTCGAACCGGCGCGGCACGCGCTGCTGTCCGGCGGCATGATGCTGGGGGCGGGCGTCGCGCAGATGAGTCTCGCCGCCTTCGTCAGCTTCTTTTTCTACCGTGACGGCGAGGCGCTGCTGGCCGTCATCCAGGCCGCCATGCGCCGCGTCATGGACGAGGAGGCGGCGTCCGTCACGGAGATCGTCAGCCAGACCGTGCGCGGCGTGATGTATGGTCTGCTCGGCACCGCGCTGGCGCAGGCGCTCGTCGCCGCGCTGGGCTTCGCCATCGCGGGCGTGCCCGCGGTGCCGCTCTTGTCCGTGCTCGTGTTCGTGTCTTCCCTGATCCCGGTCGGGCCCCCGATCGTGTGGGGCGGGGCCGCGATCTGGCTGTTCGCGCAGGGCGCGACGGGATGGGGCATCTTCATGCTCGTGTGGGGCTTCTTCCTGATCAGCGGCGTCGACAACGTCGTGCGCCCGATGCTGATCAGCCGCGGCTCCAGCCTGCCGTTCCTGCTCACGCTGCTGGGCGTGCTGGGCGGCGTGATCGCGTTCGGCTTCGTCGGCATGTTCATCGGTCCCACCCTGCTCGCGGTGGGCTATTCGCTGATGAGCGGGTGGACCCATACGAAGGATCCGATCGTCAGGCAGAACGGCGACGGCGCCTGACCCAAAGCCGAACACGGCGGCCGCAAAGCGGATAGCTTTGGATAGATTTCCTTATGGAAATGATCTGACATATTTCATTAATCACACTAATGATTAATGGACTATTAACGCGTGCATCGTACTTACATAATCGTTTCCACTCATAAAGTGACTCAGCTCCCTCGTGGTCGACGAGAGGAACAGGCTGGGATCTTCTCGAACTAAAAACGGAGACAACGATGCATTTGAAAAAGGCGCTGGCCCTGACGCTGGGTCTGCTGTTCTCGCTGGGCGCGAACGCCGAAACATATCATTGGGATAACGTCGCAATGGGCGGCGCTGGTTATGTCATCGGTGTCGTCCCGAGCAAGCTCGAGCGCGGCGTGGTCTATGCCCGCACCGACGTCGGCGGTTCCTACCGCTGGGATGCCCAGAACAGCCGCTGGATCCCGCTGACGGACTGGATCAGCGAGAGCGATACCGGCCTGATGGGCGTGGAGTCGATCGCGGTCGACCCGCGCAACCCGGGTACCGTCTACATGCTTGCAGGTACCAGCTACTTCAGCAACGGCAAGACCGTGATCATGCGCTCGACCGACTATGGCCAGCATTTCGACCTGGTCGACGTGACGTCCCAGTTCAAGGCCCACGGCAATGGCATGGGCCGCGAGAACGGCGAAAAACTGCAGGTCGACCCGGGCTCGAGCAACGTCCTGTTCGTCGGTACGCGCGACAACGGCCTGTTCAAGAGCGTCGATTCGGGCCAGACCTGGACCCACGTGTCCGGGCTGGACGTGGGCTCGACGGCCAACGGCAACGGCATCAGCTTCGTGCTCCTCGATCCGACCAGTGTCAGCGGCGGCACGGCCAAGCGCATCTTCGTCGGCGTGTCGCGTTACGGTTCGGTCGGACCGAACCTGTACATGAGCAAGGACGGCGGCGTCACCTTCGCCCCGGTCGCGGGTGCGCCGACGGACCTGATGCCGCAACGCGCGGCAATGACGCCCAAGGGCCGCCTGTACCTGACCTACGCCAACGGCGCCGGACCGCACGGCCTGAACGACAGCGAACCGATGACCAAGGGCCGGGTCTTGGAATACAACATCATCGGCGGCGCCTGGACCAACATCACGCCGCTCGGCATGGATAACGCGTGGGGCGGCATCAGCGTCGACCCGAAAAATCCGAAACACCTGATCACGACGACCAACAACACGTACCGGTTGCAGCAGCAGCAACTGGGCACCTACGGCGACCACATTTTCACTTCCTACGACGCGGGCCGCTCCTGGGTCGACCTGATGCAACGCGGCTTCGAGATCGACCCGAACGGCATCGACTGGGTCAAGTACTCGTCGATCCACTGGGCCGGCGACGTCGAGTTCGACCCCTTCGATTCGAAGACCGCATGGGTGATCTCGGGTAACGGCGTGTTCAAGACGAGCGACATCGATGCGACCCTGAGCACCTGGAAGTTCGACGTGCACGGCATCGAAGAGAGCGTCCCGACCGCCGTCGAGAGCATTCCGGGCGGCCCGCTGGTGTCGACCATCGGCGACTATGACGGCTTCGTCCACACCGATCCGGCCCAGTACGGCATCCGCAATTCCCCGGGCGCTGGCTCGAACACCGGCCTCGCAGTGGCGGCGCAGGCAACGCATGTGATTGCGCGGGCCGCTTGGGACAAGATCTATGTCTCGACCGATACGGGCGCGAGCTGGCAAGCGGCGCCGTCCATGAACGGCAATTTCGGCAGGCTGGCCCTGTCGGCCGACGGCTCCGTGCTGCTGCACAGCCCGGCAGGCTCGACCACGACGTACCGTTCGACCGACTTCGGCACCAACTGGACGCCGGTGGCCGGCCTGTCCGTGAAGGACGCCTACCCGGTCGCCGACAAGGTCAACCCGGCCAAGTTCTACGTCTACGACCGGGCGAGCGGCCAAATGCTGGTCAGCACCGATGGCGGCGAGTCGTTCACCGCGAAAGCCAGCCTGCCGGTGGGCGGCAACAGCCTCGTGCGCGCCACGCCCGGCATCGAGGGCGACGTGTGGGCCTGCCTCGATTCCCGAGGACTCTCCCATTCGACCGACTCGGGCGCCACCTTCACCAACGTGGACGGGATCAGCTCCTGCGGCGCCGTAGGCCTTGGCAAGGAAGCGCCCGGCGCCACCTATCCGACCCTCTACATGTGGGGCACGGTGGGCGCGTCGCGTGGCCTGTTGCGTTCGATCGACAAGGGCGCGCACTGGGATCGCGTCAACGACGACGCCCACCAGTATGGCGGCGCGATTCAAGGCTGGGTCAACGGCGACATGAATACCTACGGCACGGTCTACATGAGCACCAACAGCCGCGGCATCGCCTACGGCAAGATCGATGAGAACGGCGAAGTGCAAGTGGTTCCGCAAGTTCCGGTCAAGCCGGCGCCCACCGCCGTGTGCACGTATCAACTCAGCAGCACCTGGTGGGGCGGTGGCATCGCCACCGTCTCGATCACCAACGAGGGCAACGACACCCTGCACGGCTGGCAGGTGTCCTGGACCTACAGCGACGGATCGTATGTGTCGGGCAGCGCCTGGAACGGCGTCGTGACGGGCAGCGCGCCGACGTTCACCGGTTCGGACGGCGGTGGCTGGAACAAGGACATCGCTCCGGGCGGGACCGCCTCGTTCGGCTTCGTCGTCGCAGGCCAGGACGCGCTGAACGCGAACGTCCCGACCGTGACCGGCGACATCTGCAAATAACGAACCCCGACACAGCAAAGGACCGCATCATGAAAAAGACTCTGTTCGCACTGATCGCCAGCGCCAGCCTGATGCTGGCCGGCGCCGCCAACGCCGGTGTCATCGGCTTCGAGGACGTGGCTACCGACGGCGACTTCGCCAGCCTGAGCGATATCAATCCGTACGCCGGCCTGACCTTCAGCGACGACTGGTATGCCGGCGACAACACCATCGACGGTTACGGCAACGGCGCCCACGGCGGCACGCACTTCGCCGTGAACGGCTTCGGCAGCGACGGCGCCACCATCAGCAGCGCGACGCCGTTCGATTTCGGCGGCGCGTGGTTCGCGGCGCCGGTCGGCGCCGCCGACAAGGCGTCGTCGATCACCATCTCCGCCTTTGACGCCGGCAACAACCTGATCGGCACGACGGGCCCGGTCGCGATCGGTGACGCCTACGTGTGGGCGGCCGCGGCATTCAACAACGTGTCGTCGCTGACCATCACGCGCGACACCGGCTGGTATGTCATGGACGACTTCACCACCGTCGCTTCCGCTCCGCCCAGCGGCACGGTGCCCGAACCGGCGAACCCGCTGCTGCTGGGCGCCGGTGCGTTCGCCCTGGTCCTGGGCCGGGTGCGCCGCAAGGCGTCTGCCTCGGCGGCGTGACGCCGGACCGCCCGCCGCGAGCGGGTCGCGGGCTGGCCCGCGTTGCTCGCGGTGGGCTATTCGCTGATGAACGGGTGGACTCACACGCGGGACCCGATCGTCAGGCAGGACGGCGACGGGTCTAACCCATCGGAACCGCGTCCGCCGGCGCGGGCCGCGCGTCCGATGTCGCGGCGGATCGTGCGGCCCATGCCGCCGTCCAGCGCGCCCGCAACCGCATGAACGGCGTCTCCACGCAGCGGTACAGCACCCAGCCGCCGCCGATGCCCGCGGCCATGACGGCGGCCACGGTCGCCGGCGCGTTGGCGTCGACGTGCAGCCGGTCCAGCTGCGGGCGCAGCGCCATGAAGATCGGCTTGTGGGCGAGGTAGACGGCGTACGACCACAGCGCGAGCTGCGACGCGCCGGGAATGCGCACGCGGTTCAACACGCAATGCGGCGCGAGGGCCGCGCACGTCAGCAGGCCGAAACCGAGCGCCAGCAGCGAGTAGCCGAACGTGGACGTGACGAGCGTCGCCGGCCAGTCGAGGTGGATGCACGCGAGGATGCCGATGCTCAGCGCAAACCCGGCCGCGCACAGCGCGTTCGCGTGGCGCAGCAGGCGCGCGAACGCGCCGGGATGAACATTGCGCAGCAGGGCGATGGCGACGCCGGGCAGCAGTTCGTCGGCGCGGCAGAAGCTCGAATAATAGACCTCGGCCATGAACGCATCGTGTCCATGCAGCGCGAACGCCGCGGCGCGCGTGGCCATGCCCGCCCCGATGGCGCCGGCCAGCAGGCCCCACGTCAGCCGGACGGGGAAGCCGATGCGGGCCAGCGCCACGACGACGAGGGGCAGCAGCAGGTAGAACTGCTCCTCGATGCACAGCGACCACGAATGCGAGAACGTCTGGCCGTAGGCGAGCCCGAAATTCTGGGTGAACGTGAGGAAGCGCCACGCCGCCGGCATGCTCGCGCCGCCGAGCGGCGGGCCGGGGAACAGCAGGTAGACGGCCAGCACGACGTAGTAATTGGGCAGCGTGCGCAGCAGGCGGCGCATGAAGAAGACCTTCAGCGACAAGGCTTCGCCGCGCGCGGCCGGCGCCAGCAACTGGTTGCCGATCAGGTAGCCGCTCAGCACGAAGAACAGGTCGACGCCGGCCCAGCCGACCTTGCCGAGGATGCCGAATGTGGCGTGGCCGCTCACGAAACCCGAGTAGTGCGTCATGAGGACGAGGACGATAGCGGCGGCGCGCAGCAGGTCGAGGCCGCACAGGCGCGGCGTGGAGACGGGTTCGGTCATGCGATGTCCGGCAGATTGAAATAGGAGCGGTGGCGGCCCGTCATTCTAGCCGTCCGCCGCGGCCGGTGGAACCGGCACGGCATCGCGCAGCAGTCCGGCGAGCAGCGCGCATGCGGCCTGCGCCTGCGCGGGCGCCACGTTCGTCACGCCCAGCAGCAGGCCGCCGGGGCCAGACGATCCCGGCGCGCGCCACCACGACAGCGGCGACGGCGCCAGGCCGGCCCCGCGCGCCCGTGCGGCCAGCGCGGCATCGTCCACGCCGTCCGCCAGCGGCAGCAGCACGGACAGGCCGGCTTCCGCGTGGGGCAGGCCCAGGCCGCGCAGGGCGGCGTCCAGCGCGGCGCGGCGTTCCGCATACACGCGCTTCATGTGGCGCAGGTGGCGCAGGTAGTGGCCGTCGCGCAGGAATTCCTCGATGGCGAACTGGATCGCGGGCGCCGGCGCCGCCGCGCCGACGTCGGCCACCTCCGCGACGGCGGGCGCCAGCGCGGGCGGGACGACGAGGAAGGCGACGCGCAGGGCCGGGCTGATCGTCTTGCTGAAGGTCCCGATGTGCAGCACGCGCCCGGCGCGGTCGCGCGCGGCCAATGCCGGCGTCGCGCGGCCCTGCAGCTGCAGCTCGCCCAGGTAGTCGTCCTCGACGATCCAGGCGCCGCGCGCGGCGGCCCAGTCGAGCAGGGCGTGCCGGCGCGCCAGCGATAACGTCATGCCGAGCGGCGCCTGCTGCCCCGGCGTGACGACGGCGAGCAGCGCATCGGGCGCGCGCGCCACGCCGGCCGCCACGTCCAGGCCTTCCGCGTCGATCGGCACCGGCGCCGGCGTCACGCCGTAGTGCAGCAGCACGTCGCGCGCCGACGCGTAGCCGGGATCCTCGACCCACGCCGTGCGCCCATCCAGCCGCAAGGCGCGCAGCGCGAGGCCGAGGGCCGCCGCGTAGCCGTTGGCGACGAACACCTGGGACGGGTGGCAGGCGATGCCGCGCGCGATGCCGAGGTAGGCGGCGATGGCCCCGCGCAGCACGGGTTCGCCGCGCGGATCCGGATAGGCCAGCGGCTGCGCGGCCGCCGCGCGCGCCGCCCGGCCCATGATGCGCGACCACGTCTTGAACGGGAACACGTCCTGGCCCGGCACGCCGACCTGGAACGGGACCGGCGCCACGCGCCGCGCCGGTGCCGTGGCCGGGCGTTCGGCGGCGGGTGCCGTGCGCGCGGGCAGGGCCTGGCGGGCCACGCGCGTGCCGGCCGCGCCGGCCGTGACGATGAGCTGCTGGTCGCGCAGGCTGTCGTAGGCGGCGCGCACGGTGCCGCGCGCCACGCCCAGCTGCGCGGCGAGGTCGTGCCAGGACGGCAGCCGGGCGCCGGGCGCGAGCCGGCCGTCGTGGATGGCGGCGCCGATCGCGGCGGCGATCTGGCCGGCGACCGGCGTGCGGGCGCTGCGGTCGATGCGGATGGAAAGGTCGTGGTCCATGCGTGAATGGTACAGGGATTCATGCAATTCTTGCGTCTTTTGCCTGATCCAAGCGGTGGCTACGATGAAAGCATCATCGACCAGTCACACGAAGGATCCCATGACCCTCCCACGCATCATCGCCGTCGCCGTCGCCGTCGTCGCGTTCTCAAGCAGCGTGGCCAGCGCGGCCGACGACGGCGCCGCGCGCGCCGCCCGCGCCGGCCAACCGCTGATCGGCCAACCCGCGCCCGCCGCCGTCCTGCGCACCCTCGACGGCGGCACCATCGACCTCGCGGCCAAGTACGGCCGCAAGCCCGTCTACCTCAAGTTCTGGGCCACGTGGTGCGTGCCGTGCCGCGAACAGATGCCCGGTTTCGAACGCATCTACCAGCAATACGGCAAGCGCATCGACGTCGTCGCCGTCAACGTGGGCTTCAGCGACACGGAAGCCGACGTGCGCGCCTACCGCACCCGCCACGGCCTCACGATGCCGATCGCGCTCGACGACGGCAGCCTCGGACGCCGCCTGAACCTGCGCGTGACGCCGCAGCACGTGCTGATCGGCGCGGACGGCCGCATCGCCTACGTCGGCCACCTGGACGACGCGGCCCTGCACGCGGCGCTGGACCGCATCGCCGCCGCGCGGCCGGCTGGCGCGCAACCGGTCGCGCTGGCGCCGCAGGCCGCCGCGCCGCGCGTGTTCCGCGTCGGCGACAAGGTCGACGGCGTCGACCTGGCGACCCTGGACGGCACGACGGCCGCCATCGGCACGGCCGGCAGGCCGCGCGCGCTGGTGTTCTTCTCGCCGTGGTGCGAGACCTATCTGCGTGCCAGCCGCCCGGCCACCGCGCAGGCGTGCCGCCGCGTGCGCGGGGACGCCACGCGTCTCGCGAAAAACGGCAACGTGGACTGGCTCGCCGTCGCCGCGCCGCTGTGGACGTCGCCCGCCGAACTGGCCGGCTACGGCAAGACGCATCCGGGCACGCCGCCGCTGGCGCTCGACCGCGACGGCGCGGCGTTCGCCGCCTTCGGCATCCATGCGATCCCCAGTGTCGTGCTGTTCGACGCCCGGGGCCGCGTGGCGCGCGTGCTGGGGCCGCAGGACCGGGGCCTGGACCAGGCGCTGCGCGCCATCGCCACGCGGTGACCGCCATGCTGCGCTTCTTGTCCTGGTTCGTGCGCGCCGCGTTGCTGGCCGCGCTGGCGGTGCCCGCCTTCGCCGCACCCGACGTCCTCGATCCGGAGGACGCCTTCCGCATCACGGCCGCGCTGGCCGACGACCACACGGTGGCCATCACGGCCCGCATCGCGCCCGGCTATGCCTTGTACCGCGAACGCTTCGGCTTTGCCGCCACCGGCGCGACGCTGGGCGCGCCGCAGTTCCCGCCGGGATTGCGCAAACACGATCCCACGCAGGGGCGCGACGTCGAGGTGTACCACGACCGCGTGACCGTCCGCGTGCCGGTGCGGGCGAACGGGCCGTTCACGCTCGCGGTCCGCTCGCAGGGCTGCGCCGACGCCGGCCTGTGCTACCTGCCGCAGGATACGACGTTCGCCTTGGGCGCCGCCGCGGCACCCGCGCCGCAGCCGGCCGCGCAGGACCGCATCGGCCGCGCGCTGGATGGCGCCCGCCTGGTCGTGATCGTCCCGCTGTTCCTCGCGCTCGGCCTGGGACTCGCGTTCACGCCGTGCATGCTGCCGATGGTGCCGATCCTGTCCGCGCTCGTCGTCGGCGACGGCAGCGGCGGACAGCGCAAGCGTGGCCTCGCGCTGTCCGCCTCGTACGCGCTCGGCATGGCCCTGACCTACACGGCGCTGGGCGTGGCGGCCGGGCTGGCCGGCGAGTCCATCGCCGGCGCGCTGCAGACGCCGTGGGTGCTGGTCACGTTCGGCGCCGTGCTGGCGCTGCTCGCGCTGTCGATGTTCGGGCTGTACGACCTGCAGCTGCCGGCCGCGCTGCAGGGGCGCCTGGGCGAGGCCGCCAACCGCCGCCCGGCCGGCAGGCTGGCGGGCACGTTCGCGGCCGGCGCCGTGTCCGCGCTGATCCTCGGGCCGTGCGTCGCGCCGCCGCTGGCCGGGGTGCTCGTGTGGATCGGCCGCACGCGCGACGCGCTGCTCGGCGGCGTGGCCCTGTTCGCGCTGGCGGCGGGCATGAGCGTGCCGCTGCTCGTCTTCGGCACGTCGGCCGGCCGCCTGCTGCCGCGGGCCGGCGCGTGGATGGTGGCCGTGAAGATCCTGTTCGGCGTCGTGCTGCTCGCCACCGGCTGGTGGATCGTCGCGCCGCTGCTGCCGGCGCGCGTCGCCGCGGCCGGCTGGACGCTGCTCGCCATCGGGTATGCGCTGTACCTGCTGCGCGGCGGCCGCTGGGCGCGCCATGCGGCGCTGGCCCTCGCGCTGGCGGCGGCGTGGCCGTTGACGTCGGCGTTCAAGGCGCCGGCTGCGGACGGCCCGCGCTTCGCCCCCGTCGCCACGACGGCCGCGCTGGACGCCGCGCTGGCGGGCGGGCAGCCGGTGCTGCTCGATTTTTATGCCGACTGGTGCGTCGCCTGCCGCGAGATGGAAGCGCGTACGTTCAGCGTGCCGGCCGTGCAGGCGAGGCTCGCGGGCGTCCGGCTGCTGCGCGCCGACGTCACGGCCGCCGGCCCGGCCGAGCGCGCGCTGCTCAAGCGCTTCGGCCTGTTCGGCCCTCCGGCCGTGCTGCTGTTCGACGGCCGCGGACGCGAGCTCGCGGATGCGCGCGTCATCGGCTTCCAGGACGCGCCGGCCTTCCTGCACACGCTGGACCGGTTGGCCGCAAATCACCCATCCACGAGGACCACACCATGAAGAAAACCGACCTGGCCTGCCTGACTGCGCTGGCCGCGCTGTGGGGCGCATCGTATCCGTTCATGCGCGTGTGCGCCGGCGAATTCGGCGCCATGACGCTGGCCGGCGCCCGCGCCGCGATCGCCGCCGTGCTGTTGATGCCGCTGCTGGCGACGGCGCGCGATGGCGGCCTGCGCGCGCTGCGCCGGCACTGGAAGCCGGTGCTGCTCGTGGGCGTGACGAATTCCGCGCTGCCGTTCGTGCTGTTCGCGCTGGCGGCCCTTGGCATCAACGCGAGCCTGTCCGCCATCTTCAACGCGGCCACGCCGCTGTACGCCGCCGTCATCGGCCGCGTGTGGCTGGGCGAAGCGATAGTCCGCGTGCGCGCCGCCGGGCTCGCGCTGGGGTTCTGCGGCGTGCTGTGGCTCGTGGCGGAAGGCGCCAGTTTCAAGCCGGGCGCCAGCGCCGTCGCGACGGGATGGGCCGTGCTGGCATGCGTGGCGGCGACGATGCTGTACGCGTTTTCCGCCCACTTCAGCAAGCGCTATCTGGCCGCCGTGCCGCCGCTGGCCGTCGCCGCCGGCAGCCAGTTGTCCGCCGCGCTCGTGCTGGCGCCGGCCGCGCTGGCCCTGCATCCGCACGCGCTGCCGTCGGCCCGGGCCTGGGCCGCGCTGCTGTGCCTGGGCGTGGGCTGCACGGCGCTCGCCTACGTGTTGTTCTTCCGCCTGATCGCCCGCGTGGGCGCGGCGAAGACGATGGCCGTGCCGTTCCTCGTGCCCGCGTTCGGCGTGCTGTGGGGCGTGCTGTTCCTCGGCGAGACTTTCACGGCCGCGATGGCGGCCGGCAGCGCCCTGATCGTGCTGGGGACGGCGCTGGCGACCGGCCTCGTCAACCCTGCGCGGCGGCCAGCGCCGCATCCGCTTGCGCGGCCCGGCGCGCGGCCGGACGCGCACTGACGCGCTCGATGTAGGCCATCACTTCGGGCAGTTCCGGCACCAGCTTGAACATCGTGGCCCAGCCGAGAGCCGTGCCCCACAGGACGTCGGCGGCGGAAAAGCGCTCGCCCAGCAGCCACGGGCCGGCGCGTAGTTGCGCCGTCAGCGTGGCGAGCATCGTGTCGTAGTCGCCGTACGGGCACATCATCGGCGGCGTGGGCTCGCGCTTCATGGCCAGGTCGGTGATCGCCGGCTCGAACGACGAGCCGTAGAACGTCAGCCAGCGCAGATAGGGGCCGCGCAGCGGGTCGTGCGGCGCCGGCGCCAGGCCCGCCTCGGGGAACAGGTCGGCCAGGTAGATGAAGACGGCCGGCTGCTCCGTGACGAGGGCGTCGCCGTGGCGGACGGCGGGCACCTTGCCCATCGGGTTGACGGCCAGGTAATCGGGCGCGCGCTGCTCGTTCTTCTTGAGGTTGAGCACGTGCAGGTCGTAGGGCACGCCGAGTTCTTCGAGCAGGATGCGGGCCGCGCCGGAGCGGGAGTTCGGCGCGTGGAACAGGGTCAGGTTCATGGGATCCTCGTGATGACGATGAACCGACAGCTTAGGCGGCGTGGTGGGCGCGGTCTTGTAAAAACGCGCGCTACAATGGTCGGATGAACAACCCTCCCACCGTCACGGCCCGCGCCAAGGGCGTCGTCGCGCCGGCCCTCGCCGGCAAGATGTTCCGCCTCGGGCGCTATCTGCCGCAGTCCGACCTGGCGCCTTTCCTCGACCATTACTGGATCGTCGAATGGGACTTGCAGGGACGCCCGCCGTACACGCAGCGCACCTTGCCTTACCCGTGCGTGCATGTCGTGTTCGACCGCGCCCGCACGGGCATCTGGGGCTTGACGACGGGCTCGTTCGATTACGAACTGAAGGATGCCGGCAAGGTGTGCGGCGTGCGCTTCCGGCCCGGCGCGTTCCGCGCCTTCCTCGGCCGGCCGCTGCACACGATCACGGACCAGGTGCTGCCCGTGTCCGCGGTCTTCCCGTGGGACGAGGCGGCGGCGCAGGACGCCGTGCTGGACACGCTTGATGACGCCGCGATGATCGAGGCGGCCGCCGCGCTGCTGCGCCCCCATCTGCCCGCGCCCGATCCGCAGGTCGACAGGATCGCGGCCATCCTGCAGGCGGTGGAGTCGACGCCCGGCCTGACGCAGGTGGAGGCGCTGGCCGACCAGGCACGCATCAGCGTGCGCAGCCTGCAACTGCTGTTCAGCGAGTACGTGGGCGTGAGCCCGAAATGGGTGATCCGGCGCTTCCGCCTGCACGAGGCGGCGGACCGGCTGGCGACGGGCGCCGACGTCGACCTGGCCGCGCTGGCGCAGGGGCTCGGCTATTTCGACCAGGCCCATTTCACGTCGGACTTCCGCCGCCTGGTGGGCAAGTCGCCGGGGCGGTATCGCGAGGAAGCCAGGCAGGCAGCGGGGACTTGAATCGTCGGAGACATGAGAAGGACATGACCCGCTGGCTCCGCAAGCACCCGATCACGGGCTTTCTTCTGCTCACCTTTGTCGCCTCTTACCTGATCGGCACACCGCTCTTGATGGCTTACTTGGCGTGGGCCCCCGCGCAACCACCCATCCTGCGAACCTACCTCTCACGCGTATTCGTCGTCTACGGCCCGGGATGCGCATCGCTCCTCATGACGTTCGCGTGTCATGGACGCGGAGGCGTCGTGCTGTTGCTGAAGCGCCTGATCCCTCGCGTCTCCGACCTGCCTTGGGCACTGCTGATCCTTGCGGCTGGATTCGGGAGCGCTGCCTTGGCACTGAAAAGTTCTGGGGCGTTCACCGCTCAGTTCGCCGAGGCAATCGGTGCCGCCGGCGGTTTATTGGCCGGGCATTTTGCCCTGCAAATCCTGGTCATCGCCGTAGGTGAGGAACTCGGGTGGCGGGGATGGCTTTTACCGCGATTGCTCGAACGGGTATCTCGCCTGCGAGCCACCCTGATCGTTGCCGCTGCATGGGGGTTTTGGCATGGCCCGCTTCTATTCTCCGGCATGAGCGCCGCCGCGCTCTTCTTGGGCTCGACGCTTGGTTTGTCGTTTCTGTTTACCTGGATCTGGTCGCACAGGGGCGAGCGCCTCTTTCTCGTCGTGGTGACGCATGCAACGGTGAACACCCCCCTGTTTTTCTGGGAGCAGTTGGCCACGCAACAGGGCTGGGACCCGGGCGTGGCGTCTTCCGCGTGGCGCGTGCTGGAATGGATGTATGTCCTGGCAGGATGTGGACTCGTGGCATTCACCAGGCTTTGGTGGCTCCAGCGAGTCCCTCCGGACATGAGCGCGCCGTGCGACGGTTCGATGACGAATTGAAGGACGTGACCGAGTGTGCGGCCGCCGTCTACTGCACGATGCGCAGCACGGCATTCTCGCTTATGACATACACGACACCGTCCGCGCCGACCGTCATCGCATCGACCGGCCCCAGGCTGCCCGGCGCGCCCAGCCGCACCCCGTACCGGCCCGGCGTACCGGCGACGATCGTGTCGGTGCCGGCCGGCGTGATCTTGTGCACCGAATACCAGTTCGGCGTTTCGTGCCAGGCCACGTACAGGTTGCCGGTCCGATCCAGCGCGCTCGCGACGACGCGCGCGCCGGCCGTGGCGGACAGCTGGCGCACGACGGTCGACGTGCCGTCGGCCTGCACCTTCGTCACCTCGCCGAGGTACGAGACGTACCAGTTGCTGCCGTCGGCGGCGGCGAGGCCCGGCAAGCGCTGACCGGCCGGCAGCGTCGTGACGGCGCCGGCCGGGGTGATCTTGCGGACGTAACCGGTGGAGCCCGACCCGACGCCGCCCGGCACGGCATCCAGCAGAAGCAGGTTGCCGAGCGCATCGCCGACGAGGGCCGAGATCGAATAGAAGCTTGCCTGCGCCCCCGTGCCGTCGCCGATCGGGGCCTGGCTGCCGCCGCCCGCCAGGAACGTCAGGCTGCCGTCCGCGTTGACGCGGCTGACGACGCGCTGCGACACGACCGCCGCGCTGCCGCCGAACGCCAGGCCGCCGAGGTACAGCCGCGCGTCGGCGAGGCCCGTCGTCTGCGGCGCCAGGGTGCTGACGTTGCCTGCCGCCGTGACCTGGCGGATGCGGTCGTTCTCGCGCACGTAGAAGTTGCCCTGTGCGTCGGCCGCCAGGTCGTACGTCGACACCGCCGCAAACGGGTGCGTGGCCGCGCGCGGATCGTAGGTGCTGACGACGAACCGGGCGGCGGCGCCGGCGCCGTCCGCGTTGTCGACGGAAGGCGCGCGGCCGGCGACCGTGCTCACGGTGCCGTCGGGCGCGATGCGGCGGATCGTCACGTTGTCGGTGTCCGCGACGTAGAGATTGCCGGCCGCATCGAGCGCCAGGTTGCTCATCCTGCCGTTCGGGCTCGCCAGCGGATCCTTGCTCGTGTCCTTGCAGAAGGTGGCCGCCGTGCCGGCGCCGTCGTTGCTGCCGCGGCGGTCCGGCTGGCCGGCGAGGGTGGTCACCTGGCCGTCGGGCGCGACCTTGAGGATCCGGCATCCGGCCTGCGTGTAGGTGACGTAGAGGTTGCCGGCCTGGTCGACCGCGATGCCGTCGTTGCCGGCATAGGACGCGGCGATGGTGGCGTCGCCCTTGAGCGCACGGCTCGTCACGGCGCCGGCGGGCGTGACCACGCGCACGCGCGAGTCGTCGAGCACCTGCAGGTTGCCGTTGGCGTCGAGCGCCAGCGCGGCGATGCCGGCGAAGCTGGCGCCGCTGCCGGCGCCGTCCTTGGGATTGCCCGCCGCATCCGTGCCGGCGCCGCCGGCGACGGTCGTGACGGCGCCCTGCGGCGAGATCTTGCGCAGGAAGCTGGACTCGCCCACGTAGACGTTGCCGTCGGCGTCGGCGGCGAGTGCCTTGATTTGCGTGAACCGCGCCGCGCCGCCCGCGGCGTCGACTTCCCCGATCTCCGTGGCGGAGCCGGCGAACAGGCTGCGCTGGCCGCCGGGCGCCGTCCGGTAGACCGCCGACCCGTCCGACTCGTACAGGTTGCCGCCCTTGTCGAAGGCGACGGCGACGGTACTCGTCAGCGGGGCCGCCGTGACGGTGCCGATGTCGCCGGTGGCCACGTCCACGGTCCGCAACGCGAGGTTGCCGGACACCGCGGGCCGGTAACCGTCCCACGCCAGCGTGCCCGTATTGTCGGCAACGTACAGTTGCCCGGCCGGACTCATGGCGATGCGCAGCGGGTACGCGAGGCGCCCGCCGGCGCCGTCCACATTGCCCGGACCGCCGAGCGTGCCGGCCAGCACGGACAGTCCCTGCGCCGGCGGCAGCGCCGCGGTCACGCTCACGGTCGCCTTGTTGCTCGTCACGGTGCCGCCGGCGTTCTTGACGACGACGGCGAACGCGGCGCCGTCATCGCTCGCCTGGGCGGCGGCCAGCGTGTACGTGTCCGCCGTCGCCCCGGCGATATCCTTGCCGTCGCGCTGCCACTGGTAAGACAGGCTGTCGCCGCTGGCCTTCACGGTGAAGGTGGCGGACTGGCCGGCGGTCACGGTCTGCGCGACCGGCTGCGCCGTGATCGTGGGCGCCTGGGCCACGGGCACGGTCGGGGACGACCCGCCTCCGGCCGCCGTGCCGCTGCCGCCGCCGCCGCCGCCGCAGGCGGACAGCAGCAGCGCGGCAACCACGGCCGCGGTCTCGCGGGTACGGGGATAGGCCCTGCCGTTCTTTCCGGTGATCTTGTCCAAAACTTCTCCTTCGCGCGGCGTCTGCCAATGGGTGAGTGATCGATTGGCAAGCAGAATAGCAAAAAGGAGGGTGTGGAAAGTTCACAATTTTCCACACGACCGGCCGCCGGGCCGATCGACGTCAGTCGAGTTCGTCCTCGTCCGCCCCGCGCTCCAGCTGCGGAATGACTTTCACGAGCAGGATGCGCGGCCCGTTGGTCTTCTTGACGACGACGTCGAATTTCGGGAATTCGATGCGCTGGCCCTGCTTGGGGATGTCCCCCAGCTTGGCCATCAGGAGGCCGCCGACGGATTCCACTTCGTCCAGGCCCATCTCTTCGTTGTTGATGTCGATGCCGAGCACGCGCTCGAGCGAGACGATCGGCAGGCTCGCCTTGCCGATATAGGTGCCGTCGCCCTGCGGCAGCCAGTCGTTTTCGTTGAGGCGGAATTCGTCGCGGATCTCGCCGACGATGGCGCCCAGCAGGTTGTCCAGCGTGATGAAGCCGACCGGGCGCTTGCCCTTTTCGCCGATCAGCGCGAAGTGCGGGGCGCCGCCGCGAAAGCGCCGGAACAATTCGATCGCGGGCGTGCGCGCCGAGATCAGGTCGACGGGGCGCAGGTATTCCGTCAGGTCGTCGATCTCCTTGCCCGACTGCTCGGCGAAGAACAAGTCCTTCAGGTGGATCACGCCCAGCACCTCCTCGCCGTCCTCGTCGAAATACGGGTAGCGCGAGAAGCGGTTGCGGCGCATCGTGTCGAGGTTCTGTTCCAGCGTGCGGTTCGCGTACAACGCGCTTACCTCGTTAATCGGCCGCATCAGGTCGGCCACCGTGTGCTGGGAAAACTCCAGCGACTGCGCGAGGATGTGGCGCTCGTCGTGCGTGAAGCGCTCGCCCGGCGTGCCCGTGCTGGTGCGCAGGATCAGCTTCAATTCGTCGTTCGAATAATGCGTCTCGTGGCCGCCCACGCCGGACAGGCCCGCGACGCGCAGCACCAGGTTGGCGCTTTCGTTGAGCAGCCAGATGGCCGGGTACATGGTCCAGTAAAAGCCGTACAGCGGCACGGCGCTCCACAAGCCCACCGCTTCCGGCACGCGGATCGCCAGCGATTTCGGCGCCAGCTCGCCCACGACGATGTGCAGGAACGAGATCACGCTGAACGCGACGACGAACGACACGCCGTGGATGATCTGCGGGTTGGTGATGCCGACCAGCGCGAACACGGGTTCCATCAGCTTCGCGAACGCCGGTTCGCCCACCCAGCCGAGGCCCAGCGACGCGAGCGTGATGCCCAGCTGGCAGGCGGAGAGATAGGCGTCCAGCTGGCCGTGGACCTTGAACAGGATGCGTCCGCGCAGGCCGCCCGTCTTGGCGATGGCGCGCACGCGCGTCTTGCGCAGGGTGACGATGCCGAATTCGGCCGCCACGAAGAAGCCGTTCAGCGCCACCAGCAGCAGCGCGAGAACGACGAGTAATACGTTTTGCATAAAAAGTCAGTGTGTTCAAAAGGCCAAGCCTGGACCATTGTAACGGTCAGCCCGCCACCGCGGTCTTTTGCGACGCCGCGAGGATGGCCTCGACCGCGGGATGCATGATCTTGCGGTCGCTCGAGATCATGTAGAACTGTTCGCGCACGCTGGGCACCAGCCCGACGCGCACGGCGCCGAACTGCTCGGCCACGTCGTCCGCCAGCGCGGCGGGCGCGAAGAACAGGCCCAGGCCGCGCCGGCCGAACGTGTTGAGGAGGGCGTTGTCCTCGAACTCGCCCACCACGTCCGGCCGCACGTTGTGCTGCACGAACCATTCGTCGATCTTGCTGCGCAGGGCATTATTACGTGCCGGCAGCAGGAACGGCGCGCCGTTCAAATTCTTCGGGAAACCGTCACCCGCGCCGCCGTACTGCTCCGCCAGCGCGGCCGTGCCCACGACCACCATCTCGCTGTCGAACAGCTGGTGGCTGAACACCTTCAACGTGGCGCCGGCGCGCACCTCGCGGTCCGTCAGCACGACGTCCAGCTTGTGCAGCGCGAGGTCGGCCAGCAGCGCCTCGAACTGGTCTTCGTAGCAGACGATGCGCACCGGCCGGTCCATGCGCGTCACCGCTTCCAGCATGCGGTAGGCGGACAGCTTCGGCAGCGAGTCCGAGATGCCCACGGTGAGACGGGTGCGGCCGCTGTCGAATTCGTTCAGCGCTTCCTGCATCTGCTCGCCCAGCAGGAAGATCTGGTCGGCATAGCCCAGCGCCAGCCGGCCCGCTTCCGTCAGCACGAGACGCCGGCCCTGCTGTGCGAACAGCGTCTTGCCCAGCGATTGTTCCAGCAGGGTGAGTTGCGAGCTGACCGTCTGCACGGCGAGTCCCAGCCGCTCGGCGGCACGCGTGATGCCCCCTTCGTTGGCCACGACCCAGAAGTAATACAGGTGGCGGAAATTGATGTCGGTTTTCATTATCACGTGAATAACGCAGATTTTTACGAAGTAATTCTCAAATTATCTTCGCTTTTTCGATTGGATCATCCCCTCTACACTGCGTCTTGTCAACAACATACATCCCGAGAGGGGAGAAGAGAATGAAGCATTTCAGGATGTCTTTTATCGTCACGGCCGTGTGCCTGCTGGGCTCGGCGTGGTGGGGCTACTCGCATGCCGGCCTGGCCGGCGCGCTGACGGCCATGGGTATTGCCGCGATCCTCGCGGTGATGGAAGTGTCGCTGTCGTTCGACAACGCGGTGGTCAACGCCTCCGTGCTGAAGACCTGGGATCCGTTCTGGAAAAAGCTGTTCCTGGGCGTGGGCATCATCATCGCCGTGTTCGGCATGCGGCTGCTGTTTCCGCTCGTGATCGTCGCGGTGGCGGCCAATCTTGGGCTGATGGACGTGTGGCACATGGCGTTGCAGGACCCCAAGCAGTACTCGATGCACCTGACGAACCACCACGCGGAAGTGGCGGCGTTCGGCGGCATGTTCCTGCTGCTGGTCTTCCTGAACTTCCTGTTCGATGAAGAGAAGGAGCACCACTGGCTCGGCCACTTCGAAGAGAAGCTCGGATCGCTCGGCAAGGTGTCGTCGATCTCGGTGATGATCGCGATCGGCGCGCTGATGGCCAGCCTGTCGCTGGTGGCGGAAGGGCAGAAGATGGTCGTGCTGATGTCGGGCCTGTGGGGCATCCTGATCTACGTCGGCGTGGACGTGCTGTCGAACATGCTGGAGAAGTCGGAAGAGGGCGGCGGCGACGTCGGCGAGATGGTCAAGCGCGGCGGTATCGGCGGCTTCTTGTACCTGGAAGTGTTGGATGCGTCGTTCAGTTTCGACGGCGTGATCGGCGCCTTCGCGATCACCAACGACGTCGTGATCATCATGCTGGGCCTGGCCATCGGCGCGATGTTCGTGCGTTCGCTGACGGTGTACCTGGTGGAAAAGGGCACGCTCGACCAGTTCGTGTACCTGGAACACGGCGCGCACTACGCGATCGGCATCCTGGCGTTGATCATGCTGGCCAGTATGAAGTTCCACGTGCCGGAGCTCGTGACGGGTCTCGCGGGTGTCGCCTTCATCGGCGCCTCGGTGTGGTCGTCGATCCGGTATCGCAGGAAGCAGGAAGCGTTGGGTGTGAGCGGCAAAGCGCTGGCTCACGTCGAATGATCGAAGCAGTACTTTTAACCTGAAGGAGAACCATCATGGCAATCAGCTTGCAAAAAGGCGGTAACGTCAACCTGTCGAAAGAAGCACCGGGCCTGTCCAGCCTGAAACTGGGCCTCGGCTGGGACGTGCGCGCCACCGATGGCGCGGCGTTCGACCTGGACGGCGTCGCGTTCCTGCTGAACCAGTCGGGCAAGGTCCGCTCGGACGCCGACTTCATTTTCTACAACAACGCCAAGTCGGCCGACGGTTCGGTGGTGCACTCGGGCGACAACCGCACCGGCGCCGGCGAAGGCGACGACGAGAGCATCAGCATCGATCTCACCAAGGTGCCGGCCGACATCGACCGCGTGGTGCTGGCCGTGACGATCCACGAGGGCGACACGCGCCGCCAGAACTTCGGCCAGGTGAGCCGCGCGTTCATCCGCTGCGTGAACGGCGCGAACGACGGCGAGATCGCCCGCTACGATTTGTCCGAAGACGGTTCGACCGAATCGGCCATGATCTTCGGCGAGGTGTATCGTAACGGCGCCGACTGGAAATTCCGCGCGGTGGGCCAGGGCTTCAACGGCGGCCTCGGCCCCCTCGCCAAGAACTACGGCGTAAGCGTTTGAACTAACAATGCCGGCCTGAAAGGAAGTCAACAATGCCAGTGTTTACCGTGACCGGGGACGTCGATCCCTTCCTGCACGTGTCGCTCAAGCGGGGCGAGACCATCTATTGCGAGTCGGATGCGATGGTCATGATGGAATCGACGCTCGACCTCAAGGGCAAGATGAAGGGGGGCCTGGGCAGCGCGCTGATGCGTACCTTCGCCAACGGCGAGTCGTTCTTCCAGCAGCACATCGAAGCGACCCGCGGCGACGGCGACTGCCTGCTGTCGCCCACGCTGCCGGGCGCCATGCAGGTGGTCGACTGCGGCCCGAACCAGTACATCATCAGCGACGGCGCGTTCGTCGCGGCCGGTTCCGGCGTCGACCTGCGCGTGCGCACCCAGAGCCTGGGCAACGCGCTGTTCGCCCAGAGCGGCGGCTTTTTCGTGACCGAGACCTCGGGCAGCGGACAGGTCGTCGTGTCGGGCTTCGGCTCGATGAGCATGCTGGACGTGGAACCGGGCAAGGACGCGATCATCGACAACTCGCACGTCGTCGCCTGGGACAGCACCCTGCACTACGAGATCTCGATCACGACCGGCACCAGCGGCGGCTTCCTGGGTAACCTGATCAACAGCCAGACCAGCGGCGAGGGCATCGTCCTGCGCTTCTCCGGTCGCGGCAAGATTTACGTCTGTTCCCGCAACCGCGCCGCGTTCAAGGCCTGGATGCAGGCGCCCGGGCGCTGACGTTTTACAAGGAGTCTGAAAAATGGCAGTCAATTTGCAGAAGGGCCAGAAGATCTCGCTGGAGAAGGAAGCCGGCGGCGCGCTGTCGCGCGTGACGATGGGCCTCGGCTGGGACGTGGCGAAGTCGGGCGGTTTCTTCGGCTTCGGCGCGAAGAGCCAGCCGATCGACCTGGATGCGTCCGTCGTGATGTTCGACGAGGCGAACCGCCCGGTCGACGTGGTCTGGTTCCGTCAACTGAAAAGCCGCGACGGCAGCATCACGCACACGGGCGACAACCGCACGGGTGCCGGCGACGGCGACGACGAACAGATCATCGTCGACCTGCGCACGGTCCCGGCGGACGTGAAGTCGCTCGTCTTTACCGTCAACAGCTTCACGGGCCAGAATTTCTCGACGGTGCAGAACGCGTTCTGCCGGATCTTCGATACGAACAGCGGCAAGGAAATCGCGCGCTACGACTTGTCCGTGCAGGGCTCGCACACGGCCCAGATCATGGCCAAGCTGTACCGCCATAACGGCGAGTGGAAGATGCATGCGATCGGCGAGAACGCCGCCGGCCGCACGTTCGACGATCTGATGCCGCTGATCGTGCCGCACCTGTAATTCGTTTTTTGTCGTCCCCGCGGACCCGTCTCCGTCCGCGGACCCAACGTGGGCGGCTTGGCGCCCACGCCCTTTGACGGCCTCTCGCGAGGCCGTCTTTTTTGCAAAACCACTTGACCCCGCCGGCGTTTCGCCATACTGTATTACTTAATTAATACAGTAGACACCATGCCCACCCACACCGCCAATCTGTTTTCGATCGCGACCGGATCGCCGGAACCGATCTACCGCCAGCTCGTCGAGCAGGTGCGCCGCCTCGCGGCCGGCGGCCAGCTCCAGCCCGGCGACGGGATGCCGTCCGTGCGCGAGATCGCCCAGGCGCTGGCGCTGAATCCGATGACCGTCTCGAAGGCGTACGGCCTGCTGGAGATGGAAGGCGTGCTCGCGCGCCGGCGCGGGCTCGGCATGGTGGTGGCCGACTCGGCACCGGCCCGGCCGGCCGACCGCGCCGATCTGCTCCGTCCCACGCTCGAGCGCGCGGCCCTGGAGGCGCGCCAGCTCGAGCTCGATACCGACACCGTCCTGTCCCTGTTCGCAACCATCCTGAAGGAAAACCAATGAGTGCCCCCATCGTTCGCATGTCTTCTGTCACCAAGTATTTCGGCAGCCAGCGGGTGCTCGAGGGGCTCGACTGGCGGATCGTGCCGGGCCAGGTGATCGGCCTGTTGGGCCGCAACGGCGCCGGCAAGTCCACGCTGCTCGAGTGCATGCTCGGGCTGCGCGAGGCCGACGCCGGCAGCGTCGCGCTGTTCGGCGAGGACGTGGCCGCGCTGTCGGATGAAGCGCGCGGCCGCATCGGCTATGTTCCGCAGCGGACGGACCTGTTCGACTGGCTCACGCCCGTGCAAATGTTCGACTACTTCCGCGCGATGTACCCGCGCTGGAACCAGGCCAAGGTCGAGGGCCTGCTGTCGCGCTGGGACTTCGGCCCGCTGCTGCGCAACAAGCCGATCAAGCGGCTGTCCGGCGGCGAGCAGCAGAGATTGGCCATCATCCGCGCGCTGGCGCACGAGCCGGAACTGCTGATCCTCGACGAACCCGTGTCCGCGCTCGACCCCGTCGGCCGGCGCGAATTCCTGCGCGAGCTGGTGGACCAGGTGATCGATCGCGGGACGACGGTCGTGTTCTCGACGCACATCCTGTCCGACCTGGAGCGCGTCGCGTTCGACCTCGCGTTCCTCAAGTGCGGCCGCATCGCCCTGCAGGGCCAGACGGACGCGCTGCTGGAGGGCGCGCGCCGCGTCGTCGTGCCGATGAACGTGCTGCCGGGCGCGCCGCTGGCGGGGGAAGTGCGGCGCCGCCAGGAGGGCGCGGTGACCAGCGTGATCGTGCAGGCGCCGGGCGACGACGTCGCGCGTCTCGCGCGCGAGCCCGGCGTGCGCGTGGAGGCGATGACGCTGGAAGACCTGTTCATCGAGGTGACGCAATGAACGCCGCCCTGCAAGACTATCGCCTCATCTGGCGCGCGGCGATCCTGCACCGCGATCAAGCGGCGATGCGCACGCTGTACCTGGTGGCCGGCGCCGTGGTCGCCTGCGGCGTCATCGTGGCCGTCCTGGGCGACCTGCCCGTACTGCAAGCGCTGCGGCTCATGACGGCCGTCGCCTTCATGGCGGCGGCGTTCATCTGGACGTTCATGTTCGTGCCCGGCGCCGTCCGCCTGAATTCGCCCATCAACGCCTGGCTGATGCCGCGCCAGCGCCGCCGCGTGCTGCAGATGACGGCAGCGTACTGGCTCGTCGCCACGCTCGGCATCGCGTTTGGCCTGGGCAATTGGTCCGCGCTGCCGTTCGTCGAGTTCGGCATGGTGGCAGCGACGCTGGTGAGGGCGGGGAACAGATATGTCCCGTTCCTGCTCATGGTGGTCGGCAACTCGCCTTGGCTGACGCGTACCGTGCTGCCGCCGGCGTGGATCGAATGGATGACGGGCAGCGCCGCCGTCTGGACCACGAGCATCCTGATGCTGCCCGCCGCGGCGTGGGGCCTGCGCTGGCTGTATCCGGCCGGCGGCGATGCCCACCTGGCGCGGCGCCCGGGCCAGATCAAGCGCATTGACCACTTCGCTTTCTCCAGCGAGGACAGGCCGCCCGCACCCGAAGGCGTGATCTGGAAAGGCAGCCTGTCGCTCTACCGCGCCGCGCTGCGCCGCGACCTGCGCCGCGCCGATCCGGGGGCCATGCTGATGCACGCGCTGGGACCGATGGCGCACTGGACCGCCTTTGCGGGCGGCATCGCCATCATCCTGGTCTGCGGCGTCGTCATGCAAATTGTGTTGGGCCGGCCGCATGGCGCCGCCGTGCCAGCGCTTGCCGACCGGGTGCCGATCTTCGGCCCGGCCTTGATGGCACTGGCCATCGCATTCAGCACGGCCCAGTACGGCCAGCAACTGCGCCGCACGCGGGGCGAGCAGGCATTGCTGCGCTTGACGCCGTTGGCCGGCGATGCCGCGCTGCTGAACCGGCGCCTCGCCGCACGCCTGGTGGTCCAGGCCCTGTGCTTCTGGGGGCTGCTGACCGTGGCCGCTGTGGGCGTGACACTGCCTTTCGCCGCCGGCCCGGAGGCGCTGCTGCGCCAGCTGGCCCTGTGCTGCGTGGCCGGCCAGGTGGCGATGATGGGGCTGCTGGGCGATTATGCGGGCGATCGCGGCGGCTGGAACTGGATGCTGGGATTGCGCGCCGCCGCCTACGTCCTCGTGCAGGCGCTCGTCGCCATGGGCCTGGGCCAATTCACCGGCACGACGGCGTGGCCGTGGCTGGTCGAAATCCCGCTGATCGTGTGCGCCGTGCAGTTGCGGCTCGCTTGGCGCCGCATGCTGGCCGCGCCGCCGGCCTTCCCGGCGGGGCGCATGGATTGATCAGTGGCCGCGCTTTTGCACGAGCGCCGTGCCGATGCCGTGGCGGTGGCCTTCGCTGACGGCCGTCACGGTGCCGTCCGGGTTGAACACGATGGCGTTGGCGGCGCCGATCTCCTCGGGGTTCGCTTCCCACTTGTGGCCGAATTTTTCCAGCGCCTTTGCTTCAGGCGTGCCGGGGAAGCCCGGTTCAACCGACGTCTCGGCGGTGTTCCGTTGCGACAGGCGCGGCGCGTCGATCGCCTGGTCCATCGGCATGCCGAGATCGACGTAGTTGACGATCGTCTGCAGCACCGTCGTGATGATCGTGGCGCCGCCCGGACTGCCGATCGTGAAGGCGGGCTTGCCGTCCTTGAACGCGATCGTCGGCGCCATGCTGCTGCGCGGACGCTTGCCCGCTTCGGGGATGTTCGGTGCCGGACCGGTGAAGTCGAAGTCCGTCAATTCGTTGTTGAGCAAGAAGCCGTAGCCCGGCACGACGATGCCGCTGCCGCCCCATGATTCGATCGTGAACGTGTAGGCGACGACGTTGCCCCATTTGTCGGACACCGTCAGGTGCGTCGTGTGCGTGCCCTCGCGCATGATCATGTCCTGCTGCGGGCGCAGCGGGAAGCTCTTGTCGTTCTCGTACAGGAAGGCGTCGCCGGCCGGGACGACGCCGGCCGCGCGGTCGGGATGGATCAGCGAGCGGCGCTGCGCCGCGAACTGCTTCGACAGCATGCCGTCGATGGGCGCGTCGACGTATTCCGGATCGGCCACGTAGGCGTTGCGGTCGGCGAAGGCGAGGCGGCTCGCTTCCAGGTACAGGTGTTCCACGTTCGCGCGCGGCATGGATTTCAGGTCGAACCCTTCCAGGATGTTGAGCGCCTCGGCCACCGTCACGCCGCCGCTGCTGGGCGGCGGCATGCCGTAGATGTCGTAGCCGCGGTAGGTCGAGCGGATCGGCTGGCGGATGCGCGCCTCGTAGTTCGCGAGGTCCGCGAGCGTCATCGTGCCGGGCCGGACCTGGACGCCCGCGGTGACGGGCGGGCGGTTGACGGCGGCGACGACGGCCTGCGCCAGCTGGCCTTCGTAGAACACCTTGTAGCCTTTCGCCGCCAGCTCGCGGTAGGCCTTGGCGAGGTCCGGGTTCTTGACGATCGTCCCGGTCGGCAGGGCCTTGCCGTTGCGGAGATACAGCCGGCTCGTCGTGTCGAACATGCCGAATTTCTTCTCGTTCCCGACGATCAGCTTGTGCATCGTCGCGCTGACGGGGAAGCCTGTCGTCGCGACCTGGATCGCGGGCGCCAGCACCTGCTTGAGCGACATCGTGCCGTAGCGCTCCAGCGCCTCGTGCCAGCCGCGCACGGTGCCCGGCACGCCGACCGACGCGCCGCTGGCGACGGCCGTGTCGAAGTCGATCGGCTTACCGTTGTCCAGGAAGACGGACGGGGTGAACGACGCGGGCGCCGTCTCGCGGTGGTCGATCGTGATCATGCGCTTGTCCTTGGCGAGGTAGATCACCATGAAGCCGCCGCCGCCGATGCCACAGCTGAACGGATCGGTGACGCCCAGCGTGGCCGCCGCCGCGACGGCCGCGTCGATGGCGTTGCCGCCCCGGTTGAGGATCGCGAGCGCGGACGCCGACGCCTTTGCGCTGATCGTGGCGACGGCGCCGCCGGTGCCGGTGGCGACCGGGGGCTGCGCGAGCGCGAGCGGCGGCGCGAGGACGATGGAGAGGATCAACCCGCAGGTGAGGGCTTTGACGGAAGTGGTCATGGCAGGCGCAGGGAGTGGAGGTTCGGGACGGCGCTCATCGGGTAATGACCTTGAGCGTGACGGGAATGACGTCGCCCGGCCGCAGTGTTCCGGCCGCGCGCGCGGGCGGGATCGTGGCCGTGTCGAGGACGACGCGGGCGCCGTGCAGCGACGCCGGCGTGGCCGCCGGCCGGTCGGGGCCGAGCGTGAATTCTTCGACGCCGTCCGGGCCGTCGACGAGGAAGCGGAAGATCAGCCGCCCGGCCCAGACGCACTGCGTGTTCGCGGGGCAGCGGCTGTCGCTGAAACTGTCGTACTTGAGCACGACGCCGCGCGCCAGCGTCACGCTCTGTGCGGGCCGGAGCGGATACACGCCGTCGTGCAGCGGCGCGGCGGCGCAGCCGGCCAGGATAGTCGTCAGCAGCATGGCGAGCGCGCGCGGCAGCCTCATGGAGCGTCCTCGATTGGCGTTTGGCCCATCATAGCAAAATCGCCGGTCGAGCCCGATGCGCCGCGCCGTTCAGGCCAGCGGATAGCGGCGGAACACGGGCAGCGCTTCCGCGCGCGCGGTCCAGGCGGCCAGGCGCGGGAAGTCGGCGGACGACACGAGCTGCGGCACCATCAATTGGACGAACGACCACGTGACGGCGGCCGTGACGGCGGCCTGGTCGAGGGCGGCGACGTCGAAGTCGTCCGACTCGGCGTCGAGCAGCTTCAGTGCCGCGTGCAATTGGCCTTGCACGCGGTCGAGCCAGGGCTGGTGCTGCTTCTCTTGCGGGCGCAGCGTGTGTTCGTAGACGATCTGCGCCGTCTTTTCGCACGCGGCCAGCGCCGGGCCGATGGCGCGCAGCGCCTGCGCGCGCGCGGCCGGGGCGGCCGGCAGCAGGGACCGGCCCGCCAGCGCGTCGCCGTACTCGAGCATCAGCGTGGAATCCATCAGGAAGGAACCGTCGTCCAGCACGAGCGTCGGCGCCTTGACGGTCGGGTTGATGGCGGCGAATTCGTCGAAGTTGCGGAACACCGACAGCGCCTTGTGTTCGAACGGAATGTCCTGCAGGTCGAACGAGATGGCGACGCGGCGGACGAAGGGCGAATCGAGCATGCCGATGAGTTGCATGGAATCTATCTCCAGGTAGGGTGCGAGGGTCTTTCATTCTATTGCCTTTGGGCTAATGCTGCTGGTCATGCAATTTGACTTGACGGCGGCGCTGTCGGCGGCGCATATTTGAAATCGATTTCATAAAGGGGAATTCGATGGGCGAGCCGGTACGTTTCGATTCGGGTGCGGGGGCGGACATGCCGCGGCAGGCTGCACAGGCGCGGCCGGACATGGCGGCCGGCGCCCGGCCGCCGCGCGTGATCGCCATCGACCTGCTGCGCGGCCTCGCCGTGATGGGCATGATCATGGTCGCCTACGCGGGCGGCTGGGACCACCGCTTCACGTTCCTGACGCATGCCGACTGGCGCGGCTTCGCCATCGCCGACATGATCTTTCCGGCCTTCCTGTTCTGCGCGGGCGCCGCGCTGCCGTACGCGCTGGGGCGCCGGGCGGGCGAGGGCAGGACGGCCCTCGTCGGCCACGTGCTGCGCCGCGCGGCCGCGCTCATCCTGCTGGGCGTGTTCCTGAACCTGCTGCCGGGCTTCGACTTCGCGCACGTGCGCCTGCCGGGCATCCTGCAGCGCATCGGTCTGTGCTACGCCATCGTGGGCACCGGCTGCGCGCTGGCGCTGCGCCGCGGCGGTTTGTCCGTGTCCGCCCTGGTGACGGCCAGCGCCGTGCTGCTGGCGGGCTATGCCTGCCTGCTGCTCGCGTGGGAGGCGCCGGGTTGCGGCCGCGCCTGCTTCGACTCCGCCAACGCGCTGCCGGCCGTCGTCGACCGCGCCGTGTTCGGCGTGCCGCACCTGTGGCCGTGGGGACGGACGGGCGACATCGTCACCTACGATCCGGAAGGGCTCGTCGCCACGCTGGGCGCCCTCGTCAACGTGCTGCTGGGGGTGACGGCGTCCGTCCTGCTCATGCGGTCGCACAAGCGTGCCACGCTGACGGCCCTCGCCGTCGCCGGCGTGCTCTGCCTGCTGGCCGGTCTCCTGCTCGATCCGCTCATCCCGGTCGTCAAGAAGCTGTGGACGCCCAGCTTTGCCCTGCTGTCGGGCGGCTTCACGCTGCTGGCCCTGCTCGTCCTGATGCGCCTCGCGCCGCCCGGCCGGGAGGCGCCCGCGTGGACCCGGCCGGTGCTGGCGTTCGGCACCAATGCGACGCTGGCCTTCGTCGGCATCACGCTGATCGATACGGCGATGCAGCTGCCGCTGGGCGCGCGCAGCGGGCACGACCTGCTGGCGGGATGGCTGGCGCGCGCGATCCCGGAGCCGCGCGTCGCCTCGGCCGCGTATTCGGCCCTGCTGCTGTGTGTGCTCGGGGCGGGGCTGTGGCAGTTGTACAAGCGGCGCATCGTCATCCGGATCTGACAAAACGGCGTATGCTGGCGGTCACTTCAACCGGAGCCAGGCAAATGACGCGTTTGACCGCAGCGGATTTCGACCCCGAGGTATTAAAGCTGTTCGACGGCTATGTGCATGGACGCGTGTCGCGCCGGACGATGGCCTTCTTCAAGGCGAAGCTGGCGTAGTGGAACGGCTGGCCGAACTGCGGGCGCTGATCGCGTCCGACGCGCGGCGGATGCGCGTGCTCCACATCGTGCGCGACCTCGGCCTGCCCGATTGCTGGGTCGCGGCCGGGTTCGTGCGCAACCGCGTGTGGGATCATCTGCACGGGCGCGCGGCGTCGCCCTTGTCGCACGATATCGACGTGATCTGGTTCGACCCGCAGACGTGCGATGCGGGGCGCGACGCCGCGCTGGAGGCGGCGTTGCGGGACCGGGACGGCACGCTCGCGTGGTCCGTCAAGAACCAGGCGCGCATGCATGTGCGCAATGGGGACAGCCCGTACCGCTGCGCCATCGACGCGATGCGGTACTGGCCGGAGACCGCGACGGCCGTCGGCGTCCGTCTAGATCCGCGGGGCGAGATCGAGGTCGCGGCGCCGCTCGGGCTGGACGACCTGTTCGGGCTGATCGTCCGGCCCACCGTGCGGTTCGTCGCGGAGAAACATGACGTTTATCTTGACCGCGTCCGCTCCAAGAACTGGCCCCACGACTGGCCCGGCCTGCGCTTTTCCCGCTAACCGAAAATTCGGGTCAGAAATTCGGGGTCAGAGCACTTTTGCTCGTAAATTCGGGGTCAGAGCACTTTTTGGAGCAATGTCTGGACCGCATTTTATCGGCAGAGGTCCCCATGCCCGTAGTGGTGCCGACCGGGATTGCGTCGGAAACGTGCGCTTGCTGAATCCCAAGATCAATTGATCGAACATTCGCTCTGACCCCGAATTTATGCTCTGACCCCGAATTTGGATGGAAAAACAAAAGGCACCCGAAGGTGCCTTTGTCGTTGGCCGGCAGGATGGCTTATACGTAAGCCGCCAGCGCGGTTTTCATCTTTTTCAGCGCGGCCGATTCGATCTGGCGGATGCGCTCGGCGGACACGCCGAATTCCTCGGCCAGCGTGTGCAGCGTGGCGCCGGAACCGTCGTCGTTGGCCAGCCAGCGCGCTTCCACGATGCGGCGCGAACGCGGATCCAGTTTCGACAGGGCCGTTTCCAGGCCTTCCGATTGCAGGCGCACCTTTTCTTCGCCTTCCAGGACCTTGGTCGGTTCCTGCTGGTCCGACGACAGGTAGGCGATCGGCGAGAATTTGTCGTCCTCGTCGTCGGTCGGCGCTTCCAGTGCGATGTCGCGGCCGGACAGGCGCGTTTCCATCTCGATCACTTCTTCGCGCTTGACGTCGAGCATCTTTGCCAGATCGTCGACTTGCTGCGGCGACATGGCGTCCAGGCCCTGCTTGTTGCTGCGCAGGTTGAAGAACAGCTTGCGCTGCGCCTTGGTCGTCGCAACCTTGACCAGACGCCAGTTCTTCAGGATGTATTCGTGCATCTCGGCCTTGATCCAGTGCATGGCATAGGACACGAGGCGTACACCCTGGTTCGGGTCGAAACGCTTGACTGCCTTCATCAGGCCGATATTGCCTTCCTGGATCAGGTCGGCGTGCGGCAGGCCGTAGCCCAGATAGCCGCGCGCGATCGACACGACCAGGCGCAGGTGCGACAGCACCAGTTTCTGTGCCGCGTCCAGGTCATTCTTTTCCTGCAGCCGCGTTGCCAGCGAAACCTCTTCCTCGTGGCTCAGCATCGGCAGACGGTTGACTGCCGAGATATAGGCGTCGATATTGCCGAGATTGCCATTGAAGCCCAGCCCCAGAGCACGACTGCCGGCCGGGACCAATGCGGATTGTGCGGACATAGTCACTCCCTCTGTTTAAGCTGCTGCATCGTCTCGCCATCTCCAGGGCCCCGAAGGCGCCACCGGCTGGCTTGCGTCGGGATGCTGACGGTGCTATCAAAACCATTTCCCGCGATAGTCTGACGTAATATTAGCACTCTCTCGAGGTGAGTGCTAGGCGCCACCATATTCCTGATGGCGTGTTTAAGTTTCAGTAAAGTATTGCTATCAGGAATCAAAAAACCGGTTCGATTCAACTGTAGAGCAGGTACGAGCAATTTGGTTGATAGGGATCAAATATGGCGCTCGTATCGTTTGAAATTTGTAGAAGACAGATTAGGCGACCCGTGATGCACCTTCTGTTGGATGCCGCACGTTGCCTTGTAGGCGCATGCCTCGCCTGCGCTGCTGGATTAGACTGGCCAGCAGCGGACGGGTTCACGGGACGGCAGCCTATTGCGCGCTTTAAATCGGCTGAACGGCGGCCCAAGTGGCGGGAAGACGGTCGAAACTGTCAAGCCATGGAGGAAGCTTTGGGTCAAGCCAGCCGATCACCTCGACACCTTTATCGTGCAGGTCGATCAGGGACGGGCTCAGCCAAAGTAGTTGTTCATGGTGGAAAACACGGTTTCTCAACTCGCGGATCTGGTTGAGTGCGGATGAAATAGTGTGGCGCTGGCGCTTGGGTTTTGGACAGCGCGGAAAAACCAGGCGCAGGTCTTTCCATAGGATAGCCTGGAACTGGACGTTGAATAGAGAACTCCAGAAACCAAAGGGCAGCTCGGCAATGATTTTGTCCGGCGTGAGCGCTTCGGATCGGCGCTGCAATTTTGCTTTCGCATTGCTCACCTCGCGCACTTGCCAAGCGAATGACGGGTCGTCGATCCAGACCTCCCGCCAGTCCGCGCGTTTGTACAGGGCTGCCAGACGCTGGTGGGCACCATTTTTTAAGGCGATCTCAAGCACGTTCAGCACGGGCATCGTCGCTTCTGCCAGGAGCATATTGTTCACATATGCTCTCGCTGCCCTGATGTCGTCACCGTTACACGAGGCACGATAACGTCCCAGCCGTGCCACAGAGAAGTGTTTTTCGAGGTCGCTCCAGTCCATGGGGCATCATCTTTGATGATCGGTGCGTACGATGATATACTGCGGATGCAGCCCTAGGTTTTGTCCTCTCCCGGCCTCCATACCGGTGATGACGCTAGGTCAGTTTTTGGTCCCGTTCTGCGGGACCACCCCGGATTCGACACAAACCCGCCCCCGTGGCGGGTTTGTTTTTTGCAGACGACCTGACGCAATCAGTTCAAGCGCGCCAGATGCCTCTGCACCGACAACATGGCGCCGACGAGCCCCAGCCCCGCGCTGATCGCCAGCAGTGCCGCCATGTCCAGCGGCGGCAGCGGGTTCAGCTGGAAGTCCGATGCGTACAGGCGGGCGAACTCGGCGATGGCCGTGTTCAGCGGACGCAGCGCCAGCGCCACCGCGCCCAGCGCCACGCCGCCCGCACACAGGCCCAGCAGGGCGCCCGTGTAGTAGAACGGGCGGTGGATGAAGTTGTCGGTCGCGCCCAGCAGTTTCGACACGGCGATTTCTTCGCGCTGCGTCAGCACCTGCAGGCGGATCGTGTTGAACACGACGGCGATGACGACGACGCCCAGCGTGACCGCGAGCAGCAGCAGCGCCAGGCGCAGCACGCCCAGCAGGGCGGCCAGGCGCTTGACCCAGGCCGAGTCGACCTGCACGGCATCGACGCCCGGCAGGGCGCGCATCTGCTCGGCGAGGCCGTCCACGCGCGCGGCGTCGGCACGGCTGGTAAAACCTTCGAGCTTCATCACATAACTGTCCGGCAGCGGATTGTCGCCCAGCGTGTCGATCACGTCGGTCAGGCCGCTCTTTTCCTTGAGGCTGGACAATGCCTGCTCGCGCGGCACGAAGGTGATTTTCGCGTGGGTGCCGCGCAGGATCTGGCGCAGCTGCGGCGCCAGCGCCTGGGCCTGGTCGCGCGGGGTGTCGGCCTTGACGAACAGGCTGAGTTCCGGATCGACGGACAATTCTTGCGACAGGGGCCGGACGTTGTCGAGCAGGGTCACGCCGGCGAAGGGCAGGGCGAGCGCGACGGCGATGACGAGCACGTTGAACAGGAAGCTGCCCGGCGCCTTGCGCACGTGCGACAGCGCGGCGCCGAGGGCGAAGCGGTGCTGGCGGAACCAGACGTTCATGCGGCACCTCCGGTCACCTGGCCATGTTCGATGCGGATCACGCGCGCGGCGCGGTCCAGGATTTGGTCGTCATGGCTGGAGATGACGCAGGTCACGCCGACGGCGTGAAACGCATGCAGCGCGTCGATGACCCGGTCGGCCGCGGCGCGGTCCAGGTTCGCGGTCGGCTCGTCGGCCAGGATGATCTGCGGGCGGTTGACGATGGCGCGCGCGATCGCCACGCGCTGCTGTTCGCCGCCCGACAGTTCCATCGGCAGCGCCAGCGCGCGGTCGAGCAGGTCGACCTTGTCCAGCGCCGCGCGGGCGCGCTGCTCGGCCTGGGCGCGGGTCGCGCCGGTGACGATCAGCGGCAGCATCACGTTGGCCAGCAGGTGGCGGTCGTTCAGCAGGCGCTGGTTCTGGAAGATCAGGCCGAGGTTGCGGCGCAGGAACGGAATGCCGGCCCGGCGGATGCGGCCGACGTCCTGCCCGTTCACGATCACGCGGCCGGACGTGGGGCGCTCGATGGCGGCCACCATCTTCATGAGGGTGGACTTGCCGGCGCCGGACGGGCCGGCCAGGTACACCAGCTCGCCCTTGGCGATGTTCAGCGACACGCCGGACAGCGCGAGCGTGGCGGCGGAATCCGAGTACTTCTTGGAGACGGACTGGAATTCGATCATCGTGCGTTTATCCCAGCAGCGCCTCGGCGAATTCTTCGGCGCGGAAGGGTTGCAGGTCCTCCAGCTTCTCGCCCACGCCGATGAAGTACACCGGCACCGGACGGGTGCGTGCGATGGCGGCCAGGATGCCGCCCTTGGCCGTGCCGTCCAGCTTCGTGATCACGAGGCCGGTCAGCTGCAGCGCGTCGTCGAACGCCTTCACTTGCGCGAGCGCGTTCTGGCCCGTGTTGCCGTCGATGACGAGCAGGATCTCGTGCGGCGCATCGATCATGCCCTTGCCGATCACGCGCTTGATCTTCTTGAGTTCTTCCATCAGGTGCAGCTGGGTGGGCAGGCGGCCGGCCGTGTCCACCATGACGACGTCCACGCCGCGCGCCTTGCCCGACTGGACGGCGTCGAACGCGACGGCCGCCGGGTCGCCCGAAGCTTGCGAGATCACGGTGACGTTGTTTCTCTGGCCCCAGACCATCAGCTGTTCACGCGCGGCGGCGCGGAACGTGTCGCCGGCGGCCAGCAGCACGGATTGGTCGTGGCGCTGCATGTGCTTGGCCAGCTTGCCGATGGTGGTCGTCTTGCCGGCGCCGTTGACGCCCGCGATCATCATCACGAGCGGCTCGTGGCGGCCCAGTTCGAGCGGCTTTTCCAGCGGACGCAGCAGGTCGACCAGCAGGTCTTTCAACGCCACCTTGACGGCGGCGGCGTCCAGCAGTTTTTCCTCTTTGACCTTGCGCCGGAGGTTGTCCAGCAGGAATTGCGTCGCGTCCATCCCGGCGTCCGACATCAGCAGGGCGGATTCGAGTTCCTCGTACAGGTCTTCGTCGATGCGCGCGCCGACGAACAGCAGCGACAGATTGCTCGACGTCTTGGCGAGGCCGGCCTTCAGGCGCGACATCCAGGAGCGCTTGGCTTCCGCTTCGCTGACGGGGCGTTCGGCCGTCTCGGGGAACAGCTGGCCTTCGTAGCCGGTCGGAGCCTGCGCCGGGGTCGGGGCCGGGGTCAAGGCTTCCGCTGCGGGCGCGGCCGGCGCTTCCTCGGTTGCGCCGAACAGGCGGCGCAGGAAACCCGGCTGCTCGGCCGACGGCTCGGCCTGCGCGTCGGCGGTCGAGGCGGCAGCCACTGCGGGTTCGACCGCAGCCGGTGTCTCGGCTTCAGGTTTTTTCTTTTTGAAGAAACTAAACATTGTGTATTCGGGAGGGCGGCGGTGTGCCGGATAGGGTCGCGCGTATTCTACCAGAGCGGGCCCGGTTCTCCTTGCTGGGTAACCGGAAAGCAATCCCAGCCGGCGGCCGCAAGTTTCGTTTGACGTGCGTCAGCTCGGCCATACTGTGGCTAGAATACAGCTCAACATTGTCATTCCGATCATTGTGCTGGAATTCAGCGCGTAAGCGGTGTAGATTGTGGACACCTACAAAACCATGCGTCACACAGAGACGATCGTGAACGTTTCCAGGTTTCTCAAGAGGCTCATCGTCGGCGATCACGTGGTCGGCAGTTCGGCGGCGCCGTTGCGCAACGTCGTCGTCTGGCTCTTCATCGCCCTCGTCGCCCTGTTCCTGACCCATCCTTCCAGCCCGGTCAGCGCCTTCGACGCGCCCGTGCCGTGGCCGGCCGAGCTGGGGATCGACGGCAACCTCGTCATGTAATTCGCCACGCCGGTGGCGCCGCTGGTATCCTGTCGTTTCCCAGGGACATCTTTGCATAGCGGCGCCATGAAACACCGACTTTTTCTGTTCGACCTCGACGACACCCTGCTCGACTTCAAGGCTTCCGAACAATTGTCGTTCGACTGCACGATGCGTGTGCTGGGCCTGGCCACGCAGCCCGACGGGCTGTTCGAGCGCTACCAGGCCATCAATATCGCACTCTGGAAACGCTTCGAGACGGGCGGCGTGTCCAAGGACGTGTTGAAAGTGGAACGCTTCCGCCAGACCTTCGACGCCAGCGGGCTCGACCTCGACCCGGAAGCGGCCAGCCGCCTGTACCTCGATTCGCTGTCGGACACCGTCGTCCTCATCGACGGCGCGCGCGAACTGTGCGCGACATTGGCCGCCATCGGCGAAGTGGGCATCATCACGAACGGCGTCGAGCAGATCCAGCACCGCCGCATCGTGAGCGCGGGCCTGCGCGACCACGTGTCGTTCGTGGCCACGTCCGAGGCGTGCGGCCACGCCAAGCCGGACCGCCGCTTCTTCGAATTCACCGTCAAGATGGCGCGCGCCTTTTCCCATGCGGAGACGGTCATCGTCGGCGACCGCCTCGACGCCGACATCCTCGGCGCCAACCGCTTCGGCATCGAAAGCTGCTGGTTCAACCCGGCCGGCCTGGCCAACCACACGGAGGCGCTGCCCACGTTCGAGGTGGCGCGCCTGCACGACGTCGTCCCCGCGCTGCGCGGCCTGGCCGTGGCTTGAGACTCAGCCGGCCTTCGCGGCCTTCACGGCCTGCGCGTTGCGGCGAATGGTGTCCAGCGTGGCGCCCGGCGTGATCAGGTTGCCGTCGTAGCGCAGCTCGATCAGCGCCGGCAGCTTGCGCGTGCGCGTGAACTCGACGGCGCGCGCGAGGGCCGGGCCGAATTCGGCCGTCGTCCCGACCGCCTCGCCGTGGCCGCCGTACGCTTGCGCCAGCGCCGCGAAATCCGGATTGTGCAGCTGGGTGCCGGACACGCGGCCCGGATACTCGCGTTCCTGGTGCATGCGGATCGTGCCGAACATGCCGTTGTTGAAGACGAGGAAGATGACGCCGGCGCCGTATTGCACGGCCGTCGCCAGTTCCTGGCCCGTCATCATGAACTCGCCGTCGCCGGCAAACGTCACGACGGTGCGCTCCGGCTGCACGATCTTGGCCGCGACGCCGGACGGCACGGCGTAACCCATCGCGCCGCTGGTCGGCGCCAGCTGCGTGCGCATGGCGCCGTAATGCCAGAAGCGGTGCGCCCACGTCGCGTAGTTGCCGGCGCCGTTCGTGATGATCGTGTCGCGGGGCAGGGCCGCCTGCAGCTCCTGCACCATCTGCCACAGGTCGAGAGGCGCGGTGCCGTCCTTGAAGATGGCGGGGCGTTCCTGCCAGGCGCGCAGCTCGGCCTTCGCTTCCTCGACCGTGTGACGCCAGGCCGACGCGTCGACCGGTTCCATCGCTGCCAGCATGCCTGCCGCCTGCGGGGCGCCGCTGGCAATCATCAACTCGGCCTGGTAGACGCTGCCCAGTTCTTCCGGATCCGGATGGATGTGCACGAGGCGCTGGCGCGGCACGGGAGATTCCAGCAGCGAGTAGCCGCTCGTCGTCATCTCGCCCAGGCGCGGTCCGAACGCGATCAAGACGTCGGCTTCCTTCACGCGCGCGGCCAGCTTCGGATTGATGCCGATGCCGACGTCCCCCACATAGTGCGGATGGTCGTTGTCCAGCAGGTCCTGGAAGCGGAATGCGCAGGCGACGGGCAGCGCGTTCGCTTCGGCGAATCGTTGCACGTCGGCGCAGGCATCGTCCGTCCACGTGCCGCCGCCCAGCAGCAGCAGCGGTTTTTTCGCCTGCGCCAGCATGGCGCGCAACTGGCCGATCTGCGCGGCGGACGGCGCGGCCTGCGTCGGCTGGTAGCGGCGCGTGTCCGCCACTTCCGCGCGCGCCACGAGCATGTCTTCCGGCAGCGCGAGGACGACGGGGCCCGGACGGCCGCTCGTCGCCACCTGGAACGCGCGCGCCATGTATTCGGGGATGCGCTCGGCACGGTCGATCTGCGCGACCCATTTCGCCATCTGGCCGTACATGCGGCGGTAGTCGATTTCCTGGAACGCTTCGCGGTCCATGAAGTCGGTGCCGACCTGGCCGATGAACAGGATCATCGGCGTGGAATCCTGGTACGCCGTGTGCACGCCGATCGAGGCGTTCGTCGCACCGGGCCCGCGTGTGACGAAGCAGATGCCGGGCTTGCCCGTCAGCTTGCCGTAGGCCTCGGCCATGAACGCGGCGCCGCCTTCCTGGCGGTTGATGACGAAGCGGATGTTCGAGTCGTGCAGCGCGTCCAGCACGTCGAGATAGCTTTCGCCGGGCACGCCGAAGGCGGTGTCCACGCCGTGGACCTGGAGCGCATCGACCAGGATCTGGCCGCCGCTGCGGGAGGGGTGCGTCATGGTGAGGTCATCCTTATCAAGATGGAATCCGGGCATTCTATGCAAGTCGCCCGGCACTGGCTTTTGAAATAGCGACACGGCCTTTCACAAAAGGCAGCGGCGCATCCTATATAATGCTTCCCGTGAAGCAGGCCAGGCAGCCGCTGGTCCACGCCGCAAGGTCGTGGGCGGGAGGAAGGTCCGGACTCCACAGAGCGGGGTGACGGTTAACGGCCGTCCGTCGAAAGCCCGGCGCAAGCCGGGTATAAGGCGAGGAATAGGGCCACAGAGACGAGCGTATTAAGTTACGGTGAAACGCGGTAACCTCCACCTGGAGCAATTCCAAATAGGCACGCGTTGAGGTTGCTCGCGGAGCGTGCGGGTAGGAAGCTTGAGCGCCGGAGTAATTCGGCGCCTAGAGGAATGGCTGTCATAGCGTCCGCAAGGGCGTTACACAGAATCCGGCCTATCGGCCTGCTTTACACATTATTCGAGTCCCCGGGGAGAACGACGATGCACTACATCCTCGCCCTCGACCAGGGCACCACCAGTTCGCGCGCCATCCTGTTCGACCGCGAGGGCCAGGTCGTGCGCATCGCCCAGCAGGAATATCCCCAGCATTTTCCGCAACCCGGGTGGGTCGAGCACGACCCGCTCGACATCTGGAACAGCCAGCTCGCCTGCGCCCGCCGGGTGCTCGCGGACGGGGCCATCGACCCGGCCCACGTCGCCGCGATCGGCATCACCAACCAGCGCGAAACGACGGTCGTGTGGGACCGCCGTACGGGCGAACCGCTGTGCCACGCCATCGTCTGGCAGGACCGGCGCACGGCCGAACTCTGCGACGATTTGCGCGCGGCCGGCAAGGCGCCTCTCATCCAGCGCAAGACGGGCCTCGAACTGGACGCCTATTTTTCCGCGACCAAGCTGCAATGGCTGCTGACCAACGTGCCGGGCGCGCGCGCACGCGCGGAGCGGGGCGAACTCGCGTTCGGCACCGTCGACAGCTGGCTCGTGTACAAGCTGACGGGGCGCCACGTGACGGACCCGGGCAACGCGGCGCGCACGATGCTCTTCAATATCAACAGCCTGCGCTGGGACCCGGAACTGCTGTCTCTGTTCGGCGTGCCGGCCTCGATGCTGCCGGAAGTCGTGCCCAGTTCCGGCATCGTCGCGCAATCCGATCCGGCCTGGTTCGGGCGCGCCATCCCCATCGCGGGCATCGCGGGCGACCAGCAGGCGGCCACGTTCGGCCAGGCCTGCCACCAGCGCGGCATGGTCAAGAATACGTACGGCACCGGCTGTTTCATGCTGATGCATGCGGGCAGCACGCCGCCGCAATCGCACAACCGCCTGCTGTCCACCGTCGGCTGGACGGTCGGCAGCCATACGGACTACCTGCTCGAAGGCAGCGTGTTCATGGGCGGCGCCACCGTGCAGTGGCTGCGCGACGGCCTGGGCATCATCAAGCAGTCGGCCGACGTCGAGGCGCTCGCTTTGTCGGTACCGGACAGCGGCGGCGTGATGCTCGTGCCGGCCTTCGTCGGCCTGGGCGCGCCGCACTGGGACGCGTATGCGCGCGGCACCATCGTCGGCATGACGCGCGGGACGACGGCCGCCCACATCGCGCGCGCCGCCGTCGAAGCCATCGCCTACCAGAGCGCGGAACTGCTGGCCGCCATGCAAAAGGATGCCGACTGCGTCGTGCACGAGGTGCGCGCGGACGGCGGCGCCGCGCGCAACGACCTCCTGATGCAATTCCAGGCCGACCTGCTGGGCGTGCCCGTCGTGCGCCCGCAGGTGACGGAAACGACGGCCCTCGGCGCCGCCTGCCTGGCCGGGCTGGCCGTCGGCTTCTGGTCCTCGCGCGAGGAAGTCGCGGCCCGGTGGAAGAGCGAGCGCAGGTTCGAACCGCAGCTGCCGGCCGCGCGCCGCGACGAGATGATGGCACGTTGGTCGCGCGCGGTCGCGCATGCGCGCGCGTGGGCGGCGCCGGACCGCGACTGACCGCCACCCGTGCGGCCGCGCTTGCGCGGATGGGGCACAATCGGCCGGACATCGACCGATTCCTCGTGACCGGAGGCGCCTTGAAAATCCTGAAGGGTTTCTTTTCGACCGCGCACGCGCTGCTGGGAATCCTGTTCGTGCTCGTCTCCGTGCTGATCACCGTGCTGGCCGTGCAGACGGGGTGGAAGGCCGTCGGTGCCGACGCCGAGGAGAGCGCCGAAATGGCCATCGAGGCGATCGGCCTGCTCGCCATCGCCGTCGTCTCGCTGCAGATCGCCCAGACCATCACCGAGGAAGAAGTGGTGCGCGACGCGCACATCAGCGCGCCCACGCGCGTGCGCCGCTATCTGTCGCGCTTCATGGTCGTCGTCGTGGTCGCGCTGTCGATCGAGGGCCTGGTCGGCACGTTCAAGGCCTTGCACGAGGAACCGGAACTGCTGCCGCACGCCGCGTCCGTGCTGATCGCGGCCGGCGTGCTGATGGCCGGCTGGGGCGCGTTCATCCGCCTGAACAAGGCGGCCGAGGAGCTCGAGCCGGAAGCGATGAAGGCGGCCAAGAGCGAGGATGCGAAGGTGGAAGAATAGGATGCCTCATCGTTCGCGCAGGAGGACGAGATTTTCCGTCATCCTGGCATGCAAGGTCTCCCGCCAGCCGGCGTCCAGCCAATGCGCGGCCCGGGGGAACGCGGCTTCGATGCGTCCCAGCAGCGCATCGAGATACGCCGCGCAGGTGTCGCGGTCACGGAATCCGAAGCGCACGGCGTCCCCGAGGATGGCATCGCGCGCGATATCGAAGCGCCCCCTGGATAGTTGCAGGACCAGGCGGCGCGGCGTCTCGGCCGGATTGGGCACGACGTCGAATGCGGGCGCGAGACGCCAACCCCCGTCTTTTTGGGCCAGTGTGAAATTGTGAGAGCTTTTCATTCACATCGCTCGATATACTGCCGGGTAAGTTTCCTTGTGCTTTTAACCATGAAGGGTATCGGCGCGATGCCTGTCATTTCAGATTCCGGTCGCATGGCCCCGGTTCATCGAGAGTTTATGTTTACTGGGCAAATCAACCTTCCCGAAAATGCCGATTTCGACTGCCTGCTGAACCAGGTATTGGCCTGGTGGCCCGAAGAACTGGCGGGCGACGCCGGCGCCGACGCCGGCGCCCGGCAATCGTCGGTCATCCATTTTTATGAAACCAGCATTGCGCCGCAGGCGATCAAATCCGCCAGCATGCTGTTGCTGCAGCTCGACTGGGTCCTGTTCGGCATCGTCGTCGATTTGTCGCGCACGGTATCCCGGGTGCGCATCAAGGACATCCGGCCGCAACTCATCAAGGATAAATTCCACGCCTTGCTGACGCATATCGCATTGCCCCAGCTGCTCGGCGAAAAGCAGTGGGACGGCTCGTTCGAGCGCGACGAACTCGTGAATTATCTGCGGGCCGAGGACCTGGCGGCCGCCGCCCAATAGACATTCCACATTGTCCATGGACCGGCATCAAACAATGCTTTGATGCAATCCCGTAAGCTGTTGGATGCTTACCCGGTTGCGCAATATTTTCGTCAATCTCGGTCTCGGACAATGGAAGCGGAATGAATATCAAACACTGGAAAATCGGTACTCGGTTGGGCGGCGCATTTGCATTGTTGCTTGTCCTGTTGGCGGCGTGCATCTGGTTCGGGATTGCCAGCCTGCGGCGATTGAACGAGGGGACGACACTTATCGTCGACGAGGATTATCCCAAGACCGTATTGGCATACGAAAGCCTCGACGTCGTGAACCGCAATGCCCGCGCCCTGCGCAATATGCTGTTGCTGGATAAACCGGAAGACGTGGCGCGGGAACGGCAGACCGTGCTCCGGAACAGGCAGGAAATCTCCGCCCATCTCGACAAGCTGGCGGCAATGATCCAGTCCGACGAAGGCAAGGCCCGGCTGAAAGCGGTGGTGGACGCCAGGGAAGTGTATCGCGCGTCGCAGCAAGGTTTTCTCGAATTGGTGGACGCCGGCAAAAAACAGGAAGCCTCGGCCCTGCTGCTGTCCCGGATCCGCGAGAATCAGCGCATCTATTTCGACGCCGTACGTGAATTGATCAAGCTTCAGGACGCCCGTGTGTTCGACAGCGGCCGTCGTGCGGAGAACACGTATCGCTCGACCGTCAACTGGCTGATGGGATTGGCGGCACTGGCGCTCGTGTTCGGCGCGGCCGTGGCCGTCTGGATCACGCGGTCGATCACGGGGCCGCTGCGGCAGGCGGTGGACGTGGCGCGCACCGTGGCCACCGGCGACCTGAGCGCCACGATCGAGGTGCATTCGGCGGACGAGACCGGCCAGCTGCTGCAAGCGCTGCACGACATGAACGAGGCACTGGTCGGGATCGTCGGCGAAGTGCGCAGCGGCACCGACACCATCGCGTCCGCGTCGCAGCAGATCGCGACCGGCAACGCCGACCTGTCCTCGCGTACCGAGCAGCAGGCGTCCTCGCTGGAGGAAACCGCCTCGTCGATGGAGGAATTGACGTCGACCGTGAAACAGAACGCGGACAATGCGCGCCAGGCGAACCAGTTCGCCGTGTCCGCATCGGAAGTGGCGGAGAAGGGCGGCGCGGTGATGTCGGAAGTCGTTGACACGATGGGCGCGATCAACGAATCGGCACGCAAGATCGTCGACATCATCGCCGTCATCGACGGGATCGCATTCCAGACGAATATCCTGGCGCTCAACGCGGCGGTCGAAGCGGCGCGCGCGGGCGAGCAGGGGCGGGGCTTTGCCGTCGTCGCGTCCGAAGTGCGCAGCCTGGCCCAGCGCAGCGCCGCGGCCGCGAAGGAGATCAAGGTATTGATCGACAATTCCGTGGAAAAGGCGGACGCGGGCAGCCGGCTCGTGGATCAGGCCGGCACGACGATGCGCGCCGTCGTCGAGAGCATCAAGCGGGTGACGGACATCATGGGCGAGATCAGCGCGGCCAGCCAGGAGCAGACCGAGGGCATCGGGCAGGTGCAGCTGGCGATTTCGCAAATGGACCAGGTCACGCAGCAGAACGCCGCGCTGGTGGAAGAAGCGGCCGCCGCGTCCGAATCGCTGCGGGAGCAGGCGGCCAAGCTGTCGCAGACGGTGGCCGTGTTCCGGCTCGATGGTGCGCGGGACCGGAGCGCGCCGGCGGCGGTGCCGAAGTCGAATGTCGCGCCGTTGAAGAAGAAACCATCAACGGCGGCACCGGCGCCGGCCGAGCCGTTGCGCGTCAAGCGGCTGGCCAATGCCGGCAGGGGGGATGATTGGGAAGAGTTCTGACGCAATATCGTAATGATCATCGAGGCGGACTGTGAGAACCGCAGTCCGCCTCGGCTCATTTTTCCCAAGTGTCAGGCCATCGCCGGGAATAGCCGTTTTACTTTCGGTTTCAGCTCACGCATCTGCCTTGCGGGTGCTGCGCAAGATATTCGCGTTGACATTGAGATAGCGCTTGGTTGTCGAGCCGATGAGACTCGCCAGCTTTTGGCAGAGCTTGAACAGTGCGATGCCGGCCGCGATGTAGAGAACACCGATCAGTGACCGGGTGGGCTTGCCGGACAACGTTTGTGCTCTTGCGTTGACATCGTCGCTCGCCAAGGGCTTATCGACGTAGGCGATCGCATACGGTGAAATTTGAAACGTCACGCTGTCTCGCGCCAGCCGTGATCGATTGCCATGGTCGACGAAGGCCAATGCCACACGTCTGCCATCGTGCTTGAAACCGACCTGGTCAATACCGGCCAGGCCGGTCGCGGTAAGCGTGACGCCGCCGGCCAGGCTACAGGCGCTGGCCACATACAGCGACAGCAGCAACAGCGGCGCGACGAGCATAAAAGGCATAAAAACAAGATTGAAACCGGCTACCCACACCAGGGCGAGCGCCATGCGTCCAAAATTGGCCAGGCTGTGCTTGTTTTGAAACGCTTCGACATGGACCAGCGCCTTGAACTCGAGCGCGATCTTGCGCGGGTCTCCCAGTGCGCGGGCGACTTCGTCGGCGCTGCGTCCGCTATGCATCGCATCGGCAAAGTGCTGTTCATAGTCGCGCAGGATGTCGTCGATCTGGTCGCCGGGCAAGCCGGACAAGGATCGCTTCAACGATGCGAGGTAGGTTTGTTGACTCATGCTGCGACTCCCAGGATTTTGTTGACCTCGTTGGCGAATGTCTGCCAGTCTCGTCGCATCTGCGCCAACTGCGCGCGCCCCGACGGTTCCAATTTGTAGTACTTGCGCGGTGGTCCCGATTCGGACTCCACCAGATACGTGCTCACCCATTTTTCGTTCTGCAGGCGCCGCATCAGCGGATAGATCGTGCCTTCGCTCATGTCGAGGCCGTCGGCCAGTTGTGCGACGATCTCGTACGCATAACTGTCCCTGCCGGCCAGGATCGCCAGCACGCACATATCGAGCGTGCCCTTCTTCAATTGTGTTTTCATTCATTGCGTCCTTTGACGACACTGGCCACGTGACTCGCCAGTTGACGCCAGCATATAACAAGCTACCTTGTTACGCAAGGTAGCTTGCTTAGCTCTCTTGGCTTTTGGTCAAGCGCCGAAGCCGAGGTGTTCGATCACTTTTGAGGAGGACATGCCAATTTCTTCTCGCGATTCAAGCGAGCGGCTGCACGCGTCGATTTCAGCCGGACGGCCCACGGTCCTGGAATAACCATGGGCGGCCTTCAACGACGTAGCGGTTTATGGGCTGACGCTATTCACCACTTTCAGTGGGCATGTTTTTGCTAACCCATCCACTGATACCGGCAGACATGACAATCGCATTGGAATAACCCAATTTCTTGGCTCGGCGCGCAGCATTGGGAGCCTTTCGGCACAGTGGGTTAGAACAGTAAAAGACGATCCTCGATTCCTTGTTGGCCGGCAGGTCGTTGGCATCATAGGACGTTGGGTCCAGGTTGATCGCCCCTGGAACACGGGCCTTCAACCAGCTGTGGCGCGAATTGACGTCGATAACGGTAACGCTTTTTTTGCGAATCAAATCGTGAAGCGCAGTGGGGGAAATATTGCCGAGTCCCATGATTAGCGCAAACATATTTTCATTTTCCTGTGTAAGTTTATTGTTTCCGGGCGGGTTGATGATACTAATCCGCTCAACAATCTGGTCCGAATGCGGCTGACCTCATGTCCCGTGCGCTGCCACCCAATCGCCAATGATCTTGAGTGCGGCCGGTGCAAACGTTTCTTCGACGTCGATACCGTCATACGGCGTGGGCAGTTTCACGGTCTGAAACGCGTGGTTGAGATTGGGAAGTTCAATGATCGTCGCGTCTGGATTGTGTTTCAATGCCGTTCGGATCAGGCTGAGGTTTTCTGTTGATGGCATCCACAGATCTAGGCTGCCGTTGAGCGCCAGCACGGGTATGTGGAGCTTGCTGAGCGCCGCCGCCGGCTCGTAGCTGAGCGCTTGCCGTCCCCACGGGCTGGTCAACTGGCGGGTGAGCACGTCGACACTGGCCGGGCTGATGATCTTGCTGGCGAGGGCAGCGTCGATACGGGTCTTCACCAGCGAGTGCACCTCTGCATCACTTTTTGCCGTCTCGACGTCGGCGTATAGCTGGTTGAGGAACGCGGTCTTCTTCTGGATCTCGTCGTCACGCATCCCCGATGCTTTCAAGATCTTTGCGTCCCGCAAACTCAGGAGGCGGTCGAAGCGCATGCCGGGCCCTGCCAGCAGCACGACAAAGCGCACTGTGGGCATGCGCACAGCGACCGCCGGGGCCAAAGCACCGCCCTCCGAATGGCCCACCAGGCCGATGTGGTCCGGCGCAATCTCGGGCTGCGCCTTCAGGAATTGCAGGGCGGCGCCGACATCGGCGGCCAGGTCGGTGGGCGTGGCGGCAGCGTAGTCGCCCGTCGATTTGCCGACGCCCCGTTTGTCATAACGCAAGACGGCGATTCCGCGACGATTGAGCGCGTCGGCCAGAACCACGAACATCTTGTGACCCACGTAGGCTGCGTCGCGAGTTACGGGGCCGGTACCGCTGACCAGCACGACCGCAGGGAACGGGTCGGGCCCATCGGGCAGGCTGAGCGTGCCGGAGAGTGTGACCCCCGCTGCGGCATTGCTGAAGCTGACTTCCCGTTGCCGGTAGGGATGCGGATTCGCCGCGATCGCCTCTTCCTGTGGCCGCTTCATCACCTGCGTCGATACCGCACCGCTCATCCGTGACAGTACGAGCGGCAGGGGCACTCCCAGCTGCAAGGCCTTGCCTTGCGTCCAGCCGCCAACCCAGGCCTGCTGGTCGGCGCGCCAGGTTCCGGCATAGCTCGCGCCAATCGTGGGGACCGTAAAACTGAAATGATCGGCGTCGACGGCCACCTTGTCCGTCGGCAGCTTGAAGGTTCCCTGGTCGGGGCTATCCAGTGTAGCGCTGTAGTGACCGGCAGCGTCTTTCCGTACGTGGACGACAATGTGGTAACCGACCAGGAGCCCGTTCCAGTTGCCTTCTGCTTCTTCGGCAGACGCGTTGCCGGTCGTCAGCCCGAGGGCCAAGGCCAACAGGCACATGGCGGCTTGTGGACGGTACAGCCAAACGTTATGCATAGGTATTTCCTTTCATAGGATCGCCATGGGCGTTGTTTTAAAGAACCGCAGACGGGACGGTTCAACAGGGGAACGGCGCGTCCTTTTTATTATTAGCTAAACGTCTAAATCAAACAAGCCTCTTTCTTGTCAAGGAGAAAATTCTTGACATTTATTCGATATTTAGCTAAAAATCGATCATGACCTCGATCTTCAAGGCACTTGCCGATCCCACTCGCCGTCAGGTGCTGCAAATGTTGCGTGCCGGGCCAATGACCGCCGGCGCCTTGGCCGATGCCTTCGACGTGTCCAAACCGACGATGTCGGCGCACTTCGCCGTGTTGGTGGCAGCGGACCTGATCGAGGCAGAGAAGAGCGGGCGCACGATCATGTACCGGCTGAAGATGTCGGTGCTTGAGGAGGCGCTCATGGGTTTCGCACAGGCGTTCGGGTTGCAGGTTACGTCCGAAACGCCGACCACAGCCGCCCCCGGGCAAACAAAGGAGCAATCATGATCCTGCACCACCAGCTTCGCCGCGCATTGCTGATCGCTGCGATCTTCCCGGCGACATCCATGGTGCTCAATGCGTTGCACCAGCGTCATGTTGTCAGCGGCGAGACGGCCGTGCGGCTGATGGGTATGATGATAGGCTTGGTGGTGCTTTTTTGCGCGAATGCGATCCCCAAAACGTTGGTGCCGCTGGCGCGTCTATCCTGCGATCCGGCACGCGAGCAAACCCTTCGTCGCCTCTGCGGCTGGGCGGGTGTGCTGGGCGGCCTGGGTTGTACGCTCGCGTACGCACTCGCGCCGATCGCGGTCGCCGGCACGCTGGCACATTGCTTTATGACGTCGGCTGCCGTCATCGTGGCAGGCGTCATGATGCGCTGCGCCTGGGTGCGCAGCGCAAAACGGCGCGCGACTTAGAGTCTTCCCGCTCGCGATCAGACGAGGGCCTTCGGGCAGCTCACCCAAGACATGATCCGGTTAAAACCCGATCCGCCCCTTGCCCGGCGTCGTCTTGATCCGGATATCGCCGGCCACGACGTGCGCGCGCCCGTCCGCGACGGCATAGCCGAGCCCGTCCAGCAAGGTCTTGCGCAGGTCGCGCGGCGACACGTTCGCCAGTTTGTCGAGCACCACGTCGCCCAGCAGCGGATCGAATGCGGCCAGGTTCAGCTCGCGCAGCAGCCCGGCATACATGCGCTGGGCGATGCCGGCCGCCTGTTCCGGCGTCGGCGCCGGCACTTCGTAGGCGGCCATCCGGTTCAGCAGCGGATGCGGAATGCCTTCGGTGGAGTTCGCGGTCAGCACCCAGAAGATCTGCGACGCGTCGATGTCGACGTCGATGAATTCGTCGCGGAAGGCGGTGGCCGTTTCCGGTTCCAGTAATTGATACAGCGCCGCGAGCGGGTCCGACTGCGACGAGCCCGTCGCCTTTTCCACTTCGTCCAGCACGATCACCGGGTTCGCGAACTGGCCGCGCACGAGGCGTTCGGCCACCTTGCCGCACTTGGCGCCGCGCCAGCTGGCCGAGCTGCCCGTGATGACGAAGCCGGCCGACAGGGCGTTCATGCTGATCAGTTCGCAGTCCGTCTGCATGACCTTCGCGAGGCGCTTGGCGAAATGGGTCTTGCCCACGCCCGGGCCGCCCAGCAGCAGGATCGGCATGACGTTAAATCCTTTATCGCCGGCATGGGCCAAACGCAGATAGCGGGCCAGGTCGTCCAGTACTTCGTCGAAATTCGGACATTCCTCGAACAGCGGGTCGAGGGCGTCGGTGGATGAGGGTGTGGTGACGAAGCGTTCGGCGCCGGTCTCGAGCATGCGTTCATAGAAGGCTTCGAGCTCGGGCGAACGTCCGCGGCTGCGGTCGAGCGCGCCTTGTACTTCGTTGAGATCGTAGACGGCGCGGCTGCGGGCCAATGTGATGCTCATGGCGTTCTCCTGCACGGTAGTACGGACTCACTTACGACTGCGAGGCTCCCCGAAAACCGCCAAGTGAGCCGAAACGGCCGGGTGATCGCCTCGTCTTCATTCTAACTCGCACAGGATCGAATCGCGGTCCCTGTCGTGCTGCGTTTGTTGCTATATGGCAACCTACCGGCAGTCAATCCTTGTCCCTTATCAAAGGTAAAACACATGTGTGCAGATGAGGTAGCACATGCATTCTTTTACCTAAGTGCCTAATTTTGCTCAACATTTTTACTTGAGGTTCCGTCAAGTAAGTTCGCTAAGTCATTGGTTTCATTAGCAATTTTCGCGTTTTCGAAACGTGAATTCGCTTGACCACAGACAACGCTTCCTCTAAAGTGGGAAACGGTGGCAAAAAGTGTAGTTTTGTGGGGGATCGGTGGGTCTCCCGGCGCCTAAAAAATATTCAGACTGATAACTCTCCAAAACTAGGTACAACGTGTTCCAGGGCGCGTCAGCGATCAATCTCGATGCAAAAGGACGGATGTCAATACCGGCCAAGCATCGCGACGCCTTGATGCAGCAATGTGAAGGCCGTATGACGCTCACGAAACACCCGCATGGTTGCCTGTTGTTCTTCCCGCGCCCGGTGTGGGAAGAGCATCGCGAACAGATCGCCGCCTGGCCGATGTCGGCGCGGGCGTGGCAACGCATTTTCCTGGGGAACGCCTGCGATGTCGAGATGGACGGCGCGGGTCGGGTGCTCATTTCGCCCGAGCTGCGCAACGCAGTCGGTTTGGAGAAGGAAGTGATGATGCTCGGGATGGGGACGCATTTCGAGATCTGGGACGCGGCCAAGCTGGCAGAAGACGAGGCCCAAGCCGTAGCGGGCGGTATGCCCGATGTCCTTTCCAATTTCTCCTTCTAAGTAAGGCGCCGCATGAACGTGACTCAGCCGGTGCCCGGTTTGCAGCATCGTACGGTGCTGTTGGATGAAGCGGTCGATGCCCTTGCCCTCGAAGGCGGGCGCGCTGCAGGCATTTATATAGATGGCACGTTCGGCCGCGGCGGTCATAGCCGGCTGATCCTGTCGAAGCTGGCGCCTGAAGGGCGCCTGATCGCATTCGACAAGGATCCTCAGGCGATCGCGACGGCCGAACAAATGAACGATCCGCGCTTTTCGATCGTGCACGACAGCTTCGCGACGATGGTCGACGCGTTGGCATCACGGGGCGTGCGCCAGGTCGACGGCATTTTGCTGGACCTGGGCATTTCCTCGCCCCAGGTGGACGACGCGAGCCGGGGCTTCAGCTTCCGCAACGACGGTCCCCTGGACATGCGGATGGATACGACACGGGGCATCTCCGCCGCCGCATGGCTGGCCGAGGTGCCGGAGAAACAACTGGAAAAGGTGATTCGCGATTATGGGGAAGAACGGTTTGCTTTTCAGATTGCAAAGGCGATTGTTGCTCGCCGGGCAGTCGAATCAATTTCAAGCACACGACAGCTTGCCGCAATCGTGGCAAACGCGGTCAAAACCCGGGAGAAAGGCAAGGATCCGGCAACCCGCACCTTTCAGGCTATCCGGATTTTCATCAATCAAGAGCTTGAGGACCTTGAAGCAGGTTTGAACGCCGCGTTCGACCTGTTGGCGCCCGGCGCTCGCCTGTCCGTGATCAGCTTCCATTCGCTGGAAGACCGCATGGTCAAGCAGTTCCTGGCGTCCAAGGCCAACGCCCCGCAACCGGACCGCCGGTTGCCGATCCGTGCTGTCGATCTGCCCCAGCCCTTGATGAAGTTGATCAGCAAGACGAAGCCCTCCGACCTCGAGGTCGAGGCCAATCCGCGCGCCCGTTCCGCGGTGCTGCGCGTGGCCGAGCGTCTGGGAGGCCGCGCATGAGCGCCAAGCTCAACGTCGTCCTGACCGCGCTGCTGGTCGGCTGCGCGCTGTCGGTCGTGAACGCGCGCTACCAGCGCAACCACCTGATCGATAACCTCGAAAAGCTGGCGACCCAGCAGCGCCAGCTCGAGGTCGACTGGGCCCAGCTCCAGCTCGACCAGTCCACTCTCGGCAAGAACGAGCGCATCGAACAGATCGCGCGCGCGGAGCTGAACATGGCGCCCCTGTCCCCGGCGCGTACCCAATATTTGACGGAAGGCGGCAAATGAAGGCCGGCACCAACGGTTCCCGCGTCGCCGCCGCCAAGGGTGTGGCGTTTTCCAAGAGTCCCGTGCTGGCCGTGCGCCTGCCGGACTGGCGTTCGCGCGTCGTCCTGTTCGTAATGTTCGCCGCGTTCCTCGCGCTGGCCGGCCGCGCGCTGTGGCTGCAAGGCGTCTCCAACCAGTTCCTGCAGAAGCAGGGCGCGAGCCGCTACGAGCGCACGCTCGAACTGCCGGCCACGCGCGGCAAGATCTTCGACCGCAACGGCATCGTGCTCGCGTCGTCGCTGCCCGTGAAGGCCGTGTGGGCGATCCCCGAGGACGTCAAGGGCGCGCCGCCGGAGAAGCTGCGCGAACTGGCGGGGCTGCTCGACATGCCGGAGGCCGACCTCCTCAAGAAGCTCGATTCCGACCGCACCTTCGTCTACCTCAAACGCCAGGTCGAGATGGACGTCATCGCCAAGATCGAGAAGCTCGGCATCGACGGCATCGACACCCGCAAGGAATACAAGCGCTATTACCCGCAGAACGAGGTGATGGCGCACATCGTCGGCTTCACGAACGTCGAGGACGTGGGCCAGGAAGGCATCGAGCTCGCGCAGCAGAAGAACCTCGTCGGCCAGACCGGCAGCCGGCGCGTGATCAAGGACCGCCTGGGCCGCATCGTCGAGGACGTGGGCCTGTCGCGCGAGCCGCATGACGGCAAGGACCTCATCCTGTCGGTCGATTCCAAGCTGCAGTACATCGCCTACAACAGCATCAAGGACGCGGTCGAGAAGTTCCACGCCAAGGCCGGCGCCGCCGTCGTGCTGGACGTGCACACGGGCGAGGTGCTGGCCCTGACCAACTGGCCGACGTACAACCCGAACGACCGCGCGCACCTGACGGGCGAGCAGCTGCGCAACCGCGTCATCACCGACACGTTCGAGCCGGGTTCCACGCTGAAGCCGTTCACCGTCTCGCTGGCGCTGGACAAGGGCCTGATCAAGCCGACCACCCTGTTCGATACCGGCAATGGCCGCTATGTCATCGGCGACCGCACCGTCCGCGACACGCACCCGCACGGCGTCATCGACGTCACCACGATCATCCAGAAGTCGTCCAACATCGGCACCAGCAAGATTTCGCAGCTGCTGACGGCCCAGCAGATGTGGGAGATGTTCACCAAGGTCGGCTTCGGCCAGGCGCCGCGCTTCGGCTTCCCGGGCGCCGCCGCCGGCCGCGTGCGTCCGTACAAATCGTGGCGTCCGATCGCGCAGGCCAATATGTCGTTCGGCCAGGGCATCTCGATGTCGCTGCTGCAGCTGGCGCGCGCCTGGCTGATCTTCGCGCGCGACGGCGACCTCATTCCGCTGTCGTTCCAGAAGGTGACGGAAAAGCCGGTCGGCCAGCAGATCATCTCGCCCAAGACGGCGGCCCAGATACGCACGATGGTGGAGTCGGTGGTCAGCCCGGAAGGCACGGCGCCGCTGGCCCAGGTGGCCGGCTACCGCATCGGCGGCAAGACCGGCACCGCGCAGAAAGTCATCAACGGCCGCTATTCGCAGACGCACTACGTCGGCAACTTCGTCGGCATCGCGCCGATGTCGAACCCGCGCTTCGTCATCGCCGTGATGATCGATGACCCGTCGGGACCGTACCACACCGGGGGCATGGTGGCGGCGCCGACCTTCGCGACATTGGCGGCGAATGCGCTGCGGGCGGCGAACGTGCCGCCCGATTCCACGGTCACCGACATCATCATTCCGGAACATCCTCTCGAGGAGAGCAATTGATGACCGAGACGACGAACATCGTCACTTGGATCCGGGCCGCCGCACCAGGCGGCCGTCTCGTTTCCGACTCGCGCCGCGTGCGCCGCGGCGACGTGTTCTTCGCCTATCCGGGCGAAGCTGCCGATGGCCGCCGCTTCATCCGCTCCGCCATCGAGAACGGTGCCGCTGCCGTCGTGTACGACGATCGCGAATTCGATTGGGACGACACGTTGGACGTGCCCCACTTGGGCACGCCGGACCTGAAACAGAACGCCGGCCCGATCGCGCATGCGTACTACGGCGCGCCGGATGCGGCCATGTTCACCGTCGGCGTCACGGGCACGAACGGCAAGACGTCGTGCGCGCTGTGGACGGCGCAGGCGCTGGCCGCGCTGGGCGCGACGAGCGCGGTCATCGGCACCCTGGGCGTGGGCCTCGTGCGCGGCCGCGCCGAACCGGAATTCGACGCGACCGGCTACACGACGCCGGACGCCGTGCTGCTGGCGACGGAACTGGCGCGGCTGCGCGACGCGGGCGCGACGGCGCTCGCGATCGAAGTGTCGTCGATCGGCCTCGTGGAACACCGCACGGCCGGCATGCACTTCGACGTGGCCGTGTTCACGAACCTCACGCGCGACCACCTCGACTACCACGGCGACATGGGCGCCTACGAGGCCGCCAAGCGCCGGCTGTTCGACTGGCCAGGCCTGAAGACGGCCATCGTCAACCTGGACGACGATGCCGGCGTGCGCATCGCGCAGCACCTGCGCGCCACCCGGCCGGAAGTCGCGGTGATCGGCTACACGCTGCGTCCCGTGCACGAACAACCCGTTCTGGACGGTGTGGCCGTGCTGCGCGCGTCGAATCTGCGCAGCCGCCCGAACGGCAGCGAATTCCACGTCGAATCGCCGTACGGCAGTGCCGTCGCGCGCACGCACATGGTCGGCCACTTCAATGCGAGCAATGCGCTGGCCGTGCTGGGCGCGCTGCTGGCGAAAGGCGTGCCGCTGCGCGCCGCGCTCGACGCCATCGAGACGCTCGTGCCGGCCCCGGGCCGCATGCAGCAGATCGGCGGCCAGGATGTGCCGATGGTCGTGATCGACTACGCGCACACGCCGGACGCGCTGGAAAAGACGCTCGAAGCGCTGCGCCAGGTCGCGCAGGAACGCGGCGGTGCGTTGTGGTGCGTGTTCGGCTGCGGCGGCGACCGCGATCCGGGCAAGCGCCCGCAGATGGGACGTATCGCCCAGATGGCCGAGCACGTGCTCGTCACGAGCGACAACCCGCGCAGCGAGGAGCCGCGCGCCATCATCGACCAGATCGTGGCCGGCATGGATCGGCACCACCCGACGTCGACATACCAGGCCATCGAGGACCGCGCCGCCGCGATCCTGTCGGCCGTGAAGCATGCCGCCAAGCCGGACGTGATCCTGCTGGCGGGGAAGGGCCATGAGCCGTACCAGGAAATCAAGGGGCGGAAGATGCCGTTTTCCGACGCCGACCACGCCGCGCTGGCCTTGAGCGCGCGGCTCACGATGATGAGGACTGTTTGATGATTCGTGGTTCGCTGGAACAAATCGTAGCGTCGATCGCCGGCGCGCACGTCACGCGCGACGCCTATTTCCAGGGCGTGTCGACCGACAGCCGGCAAGTGATGCCGGGGTCGCTGTTCGTCGCCCTGCGCGGCGAACGCTTCGATGCCCACGACTTCCTCGGCCAGCTGGTCGACAAACCGCTGGCAGCCGTCGTCGTGGAAAAACTGCCCGATCACTATCCGCTGCCGGCCATCGTCGTGCCGGACACGCTGGCCGCGCTGGGCCGCATCGGCAACTTCTGGCGCCGCCGCTTCGCCATTCCCGTCATCGGCGTCACGGGCAGCAACGGCAAGACGACGGTCAAGGAGATGATCTCGGCCATCCTCGTCGCCGCCTTCGGCGCCGAGGGCCGCCTGGCCACGCAGGGCAACTTGAACAACGAGATCGGCGTGCCGCTGACCGTGACGCGCCTGACGGACACGCACAAGGCCGCCGTCGTCGAACTGGGCATGAACCATCCGGGCGAGATCGCGCGCCTGGCCGCCATCGCCGAGCCTACCGTCGCCCTGGTCAACAACGCGCAGCGCGAACACCAGGAATTCATGCACACCGTGGAAGCGGTGGCGCGCGAAAACGGCGCCGTGCTGCAGGCGCTGCCGGCGGACGGCACGGCCGTGTTCCCGGGCGACGACGAGTACACCGCGCTGTGGCGCGAACTGGCGGACGGGCATCGCGTCCTGACGTTCGGCTTGAGCGACGATTGCGACGTGCGCGCGACGTACGCAACGACCGGCTTCGGCAGCGAACTCGCGGTGGCCGCCGGTGTCGAACGCTTCACGGTGCGACTGGCCGCGGCCGGCGTCCACAACGTCCGCAACGCGCTGGCCGCCATCGCCTGCGCGCTCGCGGCCGGCGTCCCCGCCGACGCCATCGTGCGCGGCCTGGAAGCCTTCGCGCCCGTCAGCGGCCGCCTGCAGCGCAAGCAGGCCGCGTGCGGCGCCACCGTCATCGACGACAGCTACAACGCCAACCCCGACTCCGTGCGCGCCGCCATCGACGTGCTCGCGCAGTACCCGTCGCCGTGCATCCTCGTGCTGGGCGATATGGGCGAGGTGGGCACGCAAGGACCTGAGTTTCACCAGGAAATCGGTGCGTATGCCGCAAGTCGCGGCATCGACACCGTGCTAGGGACCGGCGAATTGGCACGCTTCACGGTTGAAGCCCTCCAATCCGCCGGAGCTCGAGCGCAACACTACGAGCAGTTCGACGAATTATTGGCAGCACTGGATCAACGACTGGGCAGCAAATCTGACGCAACTGTGTTGGTGAAGGGCTCGCGCTTCATGAAGATGGAACGCGTGGTCCAACACCTGACCGCATCAACCAACACCGGCAAGGAAGCCCACTAGACTTATGCTGCTTTGGCTCGCACATTACTTTCAGGACTACATCGGTCCGCTGCGCGTTTTTAACTACATCACGTTCCGCGCCGTGTTCGCGACCATCACCGCGATCAGCATCGGCATGCTGTGCGGCCCGGCCGTGATCCGCAAGCTCACCGAGTTGAAGGTCGGCCAGGCCGTGCGCACGTACGGTCCGCAGACCCACCTGACCAAGCACGGCACCCCGACCATGGGCGGCGTGCTCGTGCTGATCGCCATCGGCGTGTCGACCTTGCTGTGGTGCGATCTGTCGAACCGCCTGATCTGGCCCGTGCTCGTCGTGACGCTCGGCTTCGGCGCCGTCGGCTGGGTCGACGACTACCGCAAGGTCGTCTACAAGGACCCCGAGGGCATGCGCTCGGGCGAAAAATACTTCTGGATGTCGCTGATCGGCATCACGTCGTCGCTGTACCTCGCGTTCTCGGTGTCGGCCGCGACGCCGTGGGAAGTGTGGCAGCTGTTCTTCGCGTGGGTGCAGTCCGGCTTCTCGATGGACCTGCCGCCGAAGGCCGACCTGATCGTCCCGTTCTTCAAGACCATCAGTTATCCGCTGGGCGTGTGGGGCTTCATCGCGCTCACGTATTGCGTGATCGTGGGCGCGTCCAACGCCGTCAACTTCACCGATGGCCTCGACGGCCTCGCCATCATGCCGACCGTGATGGTGGGCGGTGCGCTGGGCCTGTTCGCCTACCTCACCGGCAATGCGACGTATTCGAAATACCTGTTCATCCCGCACATCCCGGGCGCCGGCGAACTGCTGATCTTCTGCGGCGCGATGGCGGGCGCGGGCCTGGCCTTCCTCTGGTATAACGCGCACCCCGCGCAGATGTTCATGGGCGACGTGGGCGCGCTGGCGCTGGGCGGCGCGCTCGGCACCATCGCCGTCATCGTGCGCCAGGAGATCGTCCTGTTCATCATGGGCGGCGTGTTCGTGGCCGAAACGCTGTCGGTGATCATCCAGGTCGGCTGGTTCAAGTACACGAAGAAGCGATATGGGCAGGGACGCCGCGTGTTCCTCATGGCGCCGCTGCACCACCATTTCGAACAGAAGGGCTGGAAAGAGACCAAGGTCGTCGTGCGGTTCTGGATCGTGACGATGATTCTGGTCCTGGTCGGGGTCTCCACCCTCAAACTGCGTTGACGGGCGAACGATGAACTACGACGGCAAAACCGCACTGGTACTGGGACTCGGCGAATCGGGCCTGGCGATGGCGCTGTGGCTCGCACGGTGCGGCGCCCGCGTGCGCGTGGCCGATACGCGTCCCGAGCCGGCGCGCCTGCCCGCATTGCGCGCGGCGGTGCCGGAGGCGGACTTCGTCGCCGGCCCGTTTGCCGCGAGCCTGCTGGACGGCGTGGACTTCGTCGCCGTCAGCCCGGGCCTCGCGCCGGACCGCGAACTGGCCGAGATCGCGCCGGCGGCGAGCGCGCGCCACGTGCCGCTGTGGGGCGAGATCGAGCTGTTCGCGCAGGCGCTCGCGGCACTGAAGGCGGAACGCGGCTACGCGCCCAAGGTGATCGCCATCACGGGCACGAACGGCAAGACGACGGTCACCAGCCTCACGGGCCTGCTGTGCCGCCGCGCGGGCCTGACGACGAAGGTCGCCGGCAATATCAGCCCGGCCGCGCTGGACGTGCTGCGCGAGGTCATCGACGCTGACGAGCTGCCGCAGGCCTGGGTGCTGGAACTCTCCAGCTTCCAGCTGCACACGACCTACAGCCTGAATCCGGATGCCGCGACGGTGCTGAACGTCACCCAGGACCACCTCGACTGGCACGGCAGCATGGCCGCCTATGCCGCCGACAAGGCCCGCATCTTCGGCGGCGACACGGTGCGGGTGCTGAACCGCGACGACGCCGTCGTGATGGGCATGACGGCGCCGGGCGCCGCCGTCACGACGTTCGGCACGGGCGAGCCCGATGCGCCGGGCAGCTTCGGCCTCGTGAACGAACGGGGCGTGCTGTGGCTGGCGAATGCGCATCCGGCCGAGGAACCCGAGAAGAAGAAAAAGAAGAACGAACCCGAGGCGCCGGCCGAAGTCACGATCAACCGCCTGATGCCGGCCGACGCGCTGCGCATCCGCGGCCTGCACAATGCATCGAACGCGCTGGCCGCGCTGGCGCTGTGCCGGTCCGTGGGCCTGCCGCTCGCGCCGCTGCTGCACGGCCTGCGCGAATACCAGGGCGAGCCGCACCGCGTGGAACTCATCACGAGCATCGACAACGTCGAGTACTACGACGACTCCAAGGGCACCAACGTCGGCGCCACCGTCGCCGCGCTGGAAGGTCTCGGCAAAACGTTCGGCGAGACGGACCGCCAGATCCTGCTCATCGCCGGCGGCGACGGCAAGGGCCAGGATTTCAGCCCGCTCGCGGGCCCGTGCTCGCGCTATGTGCGGGCCGTGCTCCTGATCGGCCGCGACGGTCCCGCCATCGGCGCCGCGCTGTCACCGTCCGGCGTACCGTGCTTCGAGATGCCCGGCCTGCCGGAAGCCGTGCGCCGCGCGAGCGGCCTCGCCAAATCGGGCGACGTCGTGCTGCTGTCGCCCGCCTGCGCCAGCCTGGACATGTTCACGAACTACGCGCACCGCGCCCAGGTCTTCATCGACGCCGTGCGCGACATCGCGCTCGAGAAGGGACAGGAGATCTGATGCCGTTCCAGATTCCCTTCAAGTTCGGCGGCAGCGCGAGCGATGCGGTCAACAGCGCCATCGCGGCGCGCGCACGGCCGTCGCGCATGATGGAGTACGACCAGCCGCTCGTGTGGGTTGTGTTGCTGATGATGCTGTTCGGGATGGTGATGGTGTACTCGGCGTCGATCGCGCTGCCGGACTCGCCCAAGTTCGCCTACCTGCAGGGCAAGAACAACTACTTCCTCGTGCGCCAGGCGCTGTTCATCGCGATCTCGATGGTCACCGGCCTGTTCGTGTTCCGCATTCCCGTCGCGACGTGGCAGCGGTTCGCCCCGCTGATGTTCGTGGCCACGCTCGTCCTGCTGGGGCTCGTGCTGATCCCCGGCGTCGGCGTGGTCGTCAACGGCGCGCGCCGCTGGCTGTCGCTCAAGGTCTTCAACCTGCAGCCGTCCGAGATCATGAAGGTCGTGTCCGTGCTGTACGCGGCCGACTTCACGGTACGCAAGCAGCAGTTCATGCACAAGCTCACCAAGGGCTTCATGCCGATGGCCGCCGCGATGGCGCTGGTCGGCGCGCTGCTGATGCTGGAGCCCGACCTCGGCGCGTTCGGCGTCGTCGTCTGCATCTCGATGGGCATCCTGTTCCTGGGCGGCTTCAACATGATCTGGTTCGGCGGCATCGGCGCCGTCCTCGTGCTCGTGTTCTCGACCATCATCGCGCTGTCGCCGTTCCGCCGCGCGCGCATGTTCGCGTACATGAACCCGTGGGAAGAGGACAACGCGCTGGACAAGGCTTACCAGCTGACGCACTCGTTGATCGCGTTCGGCCGCGGCGAGATCTTCGGCGTGGGCCTGGGCGGCAGCGTGGAAAAGCTGCACTACCTGCCGGAAGCGCACACGGACTTCATCATGGCCGTCATCGGCGAAGAGCTGGGCCTCGTCGGCGTGCTCGTCGTGATCGGCCTGTTCTACTGGCTCGTCAAGCGCGCCTTCGACATCGGCCGCCAGGCCATCGCGCTGGAACAGCATTTCGCCGGCCTCGCCGCGAAGGGCGTCGGCATCTGGATCGGCGTGCAGGTGTTCATCAATATGGGCGTGAACCTCGGCCTGCTCCCGACCAAGGGCCTGACCTTGCCGCTGATGAGCTACGGCGGTTCGGGCATCCTGTTCAACTGCGTGGGCCTCGCGATCTTGTTGCGCATCGATTACGAGAACCGCGTCCGGATGCGGGGAGGCCGCCAATGACAAAGAGGCTGATGATCATGGCGGCCGGCACCGGCGGCCACATCTTCCCCGGCATCGCCATCGCGCAATCGATGCGCGAGCGCGGCTGGGAAGTGTCGTGGCTGGGCACGATGCACGGCATGGAAAAGGACATCGTGCCGAAGCACGGCATTCCGATGGACTCGATCGACTTCGCCGGCATGCGCGGCAAGGGCATCGCGCACACGGTGTCGGGCGCGTTCAAGCTCGTCGCCAGCTTCGCGTCCTGCCGCAAGTATCTGGCATTGCGCCGCCCCGACGTCGTGCTGGGCATGGGCGGCTACGTGACGGTGCCGGGCGGGATGATGGCGCGGTCGCGCGGCATCCCGCTGGCGCTCGTGAACGCGGATGCGGCCCTGCTCTTGTCGAACAAGACCCTCACGCCGCTCGCGCAGCGCGTGCTGTTCGGCCTGTCGGCCGATTTCGGCAAATTCAATAGCAAATTCGCCGGCAAGGCGATCGTGACGGGCAACCCGGTGCGCAAGGAAATCCTCGAGATGCCGTCGCCGGGCCACCGCTTCGCCGGCCGCACCGGTCCGCTGAACATCCTCGTCGTGGGCGGCAGCCTCGGGGCGAAAGTCTTGAACGACAGCGTGCCGGCCGCGTTGGCGCTGATTCCGGAAGGGCTGCGGCCGACGGTCACGCACCAGTCGGGCAAGAAGAACATCGACGCCCTGCGGGCCGCGTACGCGCAGGCCGGCGTGAAGGCGAACGTCCTCGATTTCATCGACGACATGGCGGCGGAATACGCGAACGCCGACCTCGTGATCTGCCGCGCGGGCGCGATCACGGTGTCGGAACTGACGGCGGCCGGCGTCGCGAGCGTGCTGGTGCCGTTCGTCGCCAGCACGACGAGCCACCAGCGCGACAACGCGATCTGGATGGCGGGACAGAAGGCGGCCGTGCACCTGCCGCAGGGCGAACTGAATCCGCAGCAGCTGGCGAAGCTGCTGCAAACCACCACGCGCGACGACTGCCTGGCGATGGCCGAGGCGGCGCAGGCGGTGGGACGGCGCGACGCCAATGCGGCGATCGCGCGCGTACTTGAAGAACTGGCGAACGGCGGACAATGAAACACAAGATCAAACACATTCACTTCGTCGGCATCGGCGGCAGCGGCATGAGCGGCATCGCGGAAGTGCTGCTGAACCTCGGCTACAAGGTGTCGGGCTCGGACCTCGCGTCGAACGCGGCCAGCCAGCGCCTGCAGCAGCTGGGCGCGGACGTGCGCATCGGCCACGCCGCGGATCACATCCTCGGCGCCGACGCCGTCGTGACCTCGACGGCCGTCAACGAAGCGAATCCGGAAGTCGTCGCCGCGCGCGCGGCCAAGGTGCCCATCGTCCCGCGCGCCATCATGCTGGGCGAATTGATGCGCCTGAAGCGCGGCATCGCCATCGCCGGCACGCACGGCAAGACGACGACCACGAGCCTCGTCGCCTCCGTGCTCGCGCAGGGCGGCCTCGATCCGACGTTCGTGATCGGCGGCCGGTTGAACAGCGCGGGCGCCAACGCGAAGCTGGGCACCGGCGAATACATCGTGGCGGAAGCGGACGAATCGGACGCGTCGTTCCTGAACCTGTCGCCGATGATCGAGGTGATCACGAACATCGACGCCGACCACATGGACACGTACGAGCACGACTTCGAGAAGCTGAAGGGCGCGTTCGTCAACTTTACGCACCGCCTGCCGTTCTACGGCCGCGCCATGATGTGCATCGACGATGCGAACGTGCGCTCCATCCTGCCGCAGGTGACCAAGCCCGTCACGACGTACGGCTTCTCGGAAGACGCCGAAGTGCGCGCCCTGAACGCGCGCGCCGAGGGCGTCCAGATGCATTTCACCGTGTGCCAGAAGGGCTATCCGGACACGGACTTCGTGCTGAACCAGCCGGGCATGCACAACGTGCTGAACGCATGCTCCGCGATCGCCATCGCGCGCGAGATCGGCGTGCCGGACGAAGCGACGGCGCAGGGCCTGCGCGATTTCAACGGCGTGGGCCGGCGCTTCACGCGCTACGGCGAGATTGCTCTGCCGCAGGGCGGCAGCTTCACCCTCGTCGACGACTACGGCCACCACCCGGTGGAAGCCGCCGTGACGCTGGCCGCCGCGCGCGCCGCGTACCCGGGCCGCCGCCTCGTGCTGGCGTTCCAGCCGCACCGCTATTCGCGCACCCGCGACTTGTTCGAGGACTTCGTCAAGGTGCTGGCCGCGCCGGACGTGCTGCTGCTGGCGGAGGTTTACGCGGCGGGAGAAGCGCCGATCGTGGCGGCGGACGGCCGCGCGCTCGCGCGTGCGCTGCGCGCGGGCGGCGGGATCGAACCGATTTTCGTGGAAGCGATCGCCGACATGCCGGCGACGATCCTCAAGGTGGCGCGCGACGGCGACGTCGTGCTCACCATGGGCGCCGGTTCGATCGGCGGCGTCCCCCATCAACTGACTTCGAATCAGAAGGTAGCGCAGTAAAAGGTCCAACTATGAGTATTACTGAAACCGAAGCGAAGGCCATGGGTAAAGTCGGCGTGCTGTTCGGCGGCCGGTCCGCCGAGCGCGAGATTTCGCTGATCTCCGGCAGCGGCGTGCTGCAGGCGTTGAAGTCGAAAGGCATCGACGCCCACGCGTTCGACCCGGCCGAGCGCTCGCTGGCCGAACTGGCCGCGGAAAAATTCGACCGCGTGTTCATCGCGCTGCATGGCCGCTACGGCGAGGACGGCACCCTGCAGGGCGCGCTGGAACTGCTGGGCATCCCGTACACGGGCAGCGGCGTGATGGCGTCGTCCGTCGGCATGGACAAGATCACGACCAAGATCGTGTGGCTGGCCGCCGGCGTGCCGACGCCGAAGTACCTCACCATCGGCGCGGACGACAGTGTCGACGCGGACGCCATCGTAGCAAAGCTCGGCCTGCCGCTGATCGTCAAGCCGCCGCTGGAAGGGTCCACGATCGGCATCACCAAAGTGAGCGATGCGGCGGGTCTGCAGGCGGCCGTCGACCTGGCGCGCCAGTACGACAAGGCGGTGCTGGTCGAGCAGTTCATCCAGGGCCGCGAATTCTCCGTGCCGGTGCTGGGCAGCGGACCCGCCGCGCGCGCGCTGCCGATCGTGGAGATCGTCGCGCCCGAGGGCAATTACGACTACCAGAACAAGTACTTCACGGACGACACCAAGTACCACTGCCCGGCGCCGCTCGATGCCGCGACGACGGCCGCGATCCAGGCCCACGTGGTGAACGCCTACCGCGCGCTCGGCTGCGAAGGCTGGAGCCGCATCGACGTGCTGCTGCGCGGATCGGACAACCAGCCGTTCCTGCTGGAGGTGAACACGTCGCCGGGAATGACGACGCACTCGCTCGTGCCGATGGCGGCGCGCGCCGAGGGCACGAGTTACGAAGACCTGTGCGTGGACATTCTGCGCTCGGCCAGCCTGAAGGCCGGTCGGGCCGCGTAGGCCAGGTCAAGAAGACATAAGGACTAGGGAATCGAAGATGTGGCAAGACGTGCGAGCTCTGAACGCAACCGCCAACGCGATCACCGCGCTGGTGGCGCTCGCCTGCGTGGCGTCGGGATTGTGGTGGCTGTCGCAGCGCCCGATGTTCACCTTGCGCTCGGTGCGGGTCGAGAGCATGTACGGGCTGGACCTGCAGCACGTGAACGAGCTGACGGTGCGTAACGGGGTGCTCGGGAAGATCAGCGGTAACTTCTTCACGGCCGACCTCGAACAGGTGCGCACCACTTTCGAGGCCGTGCCGTGGGTGCGCAAGGCCAGCGTGCGCCGCGAGTGGCCGAACCAGCTGATCGTGCAGGTGGAAGAGCACGAGGCGCTCGGCACCTGGGGCGAGGACGGCAAGCTGTTGTCCGTGAAGGGTGACGTATTCACCGCGAACCTGGCCGAAGCCGAGACCGACGAGGACCACGCGTTGCCCGCGTTCGCCGGTCCGCCAGGCAGCGAGAAGGAAGTGCTGACGCGCTTCACGGAGCTGCGCCGCTGGTTCGCGCCGGTGCGCCTGGTGCCGGAGTCGATCCGCCTGTCGAACCGGTATGCCTGGACCGTGAAGCTGAACAACGGGATGCGCGTGGAACTGGGACGCGAGAAGGACCAGGACACGCTGTACACGCGCGTGCAGCGGCTGGTGAGCATTTACCCCCAGCTGGTGGCTAGATTGCAGGAAGGGCGCATCGATACGATCGACATGCGCTATCCGAACGGTCTGGCGCTGTCCTCGGCCGCCTTGAGCATCCCGGCCGATGCGAGCAAGCCCGTGAAGGCGGCGGTGAAAAAGAAAACCAATACCAAAACAACAAAGCAGATCTAATTTAAGCGGGCGACAGCAAACATGACAAAAGACGCGAAGAACCTGATCGTCGGCCTCGACATCGGCACCTCGAAGGTGGTGGCGGTGGTGGCCGAAGTGATGGCCGATGGGCGCCACGAAGTGATCGGACTCGGCCAGCACGAGTCCAAGGGTCTGAAGAAGGGCGTTGTCGTCAACATCGAAGCGACCGTCGAATCCATCCAGCGCGCGCTCGAGGAAGCCGAGCTGATGGCCGACTGCAAGATCCGCAACGTGTACGCGGGGATCGCCGGCAGCCATATCCGCTCGTTCAACTCGAGCGGCATGGTCGCCATCAAGGACAAGGAAGTGACGGCCACGGACGTGGCGCGCGTGATCGAGACGGCGAAGGCCGTGAACATCCCGACCGACCAGCAGCTGCTGCACACGGTGCCGCAGGAATTCATCGTCGACAACCAGGAAGACGTGCGCGAGCCGATCGGGATGAGCGGCATCCGGCTCGAGGTGCGCGTGCACATTGTTACAGGTGCGGTGTCCGCGGTCCAGAATATTGTAAAGTGCGTGCGCCGCTGCGGGCTCGAGGTGTCGGACCTGATCCTGCAGCCGATGGCGTCGGCCGATTCCGTGCTGACGAACGACGAGAAGGAACTGGGCGTCGTCCTCATCGACATCGGCGGCGGCACCACCGACATCGCGGTCTTTTCCGACGGTGCGATCCGCCACACGGCCGTGATCCCCATCGCCGGCGACCAGATCACGAGCGACATCGCGATGGCCCTGCGCACGCCGACGGGCGAGGCGGAAGAGATCAAGATCCGCTACGGCGTGGCCAAGCAGGTGCTGGCCGATCCGGGCGAGACGCTGGAAGTGCCGGGCCTCGGCGACCGCGGTCCGCGTTCGCTGTCGCGCCAGGCGCTGGCCGCCGTGATCGAGCCGCGCGTGGAAGAACTGTTCGCGATGGTGCACCAGGTCGTGCGCGAGTCCGGCTACGAGGGCGTGCTCTCGTCGGGCATCGTGCTGACGGGCGGCTCGTCGATCATGCCCGGCATGATCGAAATGGCGGAAGACATTTTCTTGAAACCGGCGCGCCTCGGCACGCCGGAATACCGCGGCCAACTGGCGGACGTCGTGCGCAGCCCGCGCTACGCGACGGTCCTCGGTCTGCTGCTGGAAGCGAAAAAGCAGTACCTGCGCGGTCACATCGTCACGCGTCAGGATGGTTCGGTGAAGGCGGTCTGGCAGCGAATGAAAGAATGGTTCCTAGGGAATTTCTAGAGACCGAAACAGGGGCGTCGCGCGCGCAGCACGTAAACGCAACGCGTGACGGACCTTTTCGGGGTTGCGGTAACAGGTGGTAACGGTTTTGCTTGGTAACGGACACGAAACATTTTTAAAATAGTGGCGCGTTTCCAATCTCGAGTCCTGGCGTTTTCCGCGAGGATTCGGGCTTGGAAACGGCTCATCGAGATTAGGAGTTCATCATGGAGTTCGATATGGTCGATAACGCAGCATTGGGCACGGTCATCAAGGTCGTCGGCGTTGGCGGCGCGGGTGGCAATGCGGTCCAGCATATGATCAACAAGGGCGTGGCCGGCGTGGAGTTCATCGCGGCCAATACCGACGCCCAGGCGCTGGCCGCATCCAGCGCCCACAACATCATCCAGATCGGCGAGTCCGGCCTGGGTGCGGGCATGCGTCCGGAAATCGGCCGTCAGCTGGCCGAGCAATCGCGCATGCGCATCGAAGACGCGCTGCGCGGCGCGCACATGGTCTTCATCGCCGCCGGCATGGGCGGCGGCACGGGCACCGGCGCCGCGCCGATCGTCGCGGAAGTCGCCAAGAGCCTGGGCGCGCTGACCGTGGCCGTCGTCTCGAAGCCGTTCTCGTACGAAGGCCAGAAGTGCATGGACGTCGCGGAAAACGGCCTGAACGAACTGACCAAGCACGTCGACTCCTTGATCGTCATCCTGAACGAAAAGCTGGAAGACATCTACGAAGACGAATCGATGCTGGACTGGATGAAGCATGCGGACGACGTGCTGAACAACGCCGTCGCCGGTATCGCCGAGATCATCAACGTGCCGGGCCACATCAACGTCGACTTCAACGACGTGAAGACCATCATGAGCGAGCAGGGCAAGGCCATGATGGGTACCGCGACTGCGTCGGGTGTCGACCGCGCGCGCATCGCCGCCGAGCAGGCCGTCGCTTCGCCGCTGCTGGACGGCATCGACCTGTCGGGTGCGAAGGGCGTGCTGGTGAACGTCACCGCGTCGCGCGGCCTGAAAGGCAAGGAGATCAAGGAAGTCATGGCCGCCGTGCGCGCCTTCGCTGCACCGGACGCCGCGATCGCACAAGGCATCGCCTACGACGACGAGATGGGCGACGAACTGCGCGTGACCGTCGTCGCGACGGGCCTGGGCAAGAACAAGGCCAACATCTCGCTGGTGCAGCCGCAGCAGGTCCTGCGCACGGGCACGTACGGCGCGCCGATGATGTCCGGCACCCCGGGCGTGACGGGCGGCGTGACCATGGGGTCGGCGGGCGGTGCCGGCGCGATGGACGGCATGAAGCAGCCGGCCGTGTGGCGCCGCGAGCAGGCGTCCGAGCAGGTGCGCGCGATGCAGAACAACGGCGTCGAAACCTACGACATCCCGGCGTTCCTGCGCAAGCAGGCCGACTGAGGCTGAAAGACTCCAACGCCGGCTGACCACCGGCGCTCCATGATGCGGGGCCAGGCTGTTCCAAGCAGCCTGGCCTTTCGTTTTTGGGCGGCCGGTAATTCGGGGTCAGAGCATATTTTTCGTCGAAATCGTGCTCTGACCCCGAATTATTTTGATGCGTGAGGACAGTTGATCTTTTGCTGGACTTGGTTCTCGCTGGGAGACGACGTCGACGTGGCTTCGAAACGTGCGCCGCGGCTATTGTTCGGAAAAGTGCTCTGACCCCGAATTTCTCGAAAAAAGTGCTCTGACCCCGAATTTGTTTGGATGGGGCATACTTGCGGGTTCTGAAAACTTGAAAGGAACATCTCCATGACCATCCAGATCGGCGACCGCCTGCCCGAAGGCACCCTGCAGGAATTCATCGACGTCGCAACCGAAGGCTGCGCGCTCGGCCCGAACACGTTCAACGTGTCCGATCTCGTGAAAGGCAAGACCATCGCCATCTTCGGCCTGCCCGGCGCCTTCACCCCGACTTGCTCGGCCCAGCACCTGCCCGGCTACATCAAGCTGGCCGACCAGCTCAAGGCCAAGGGCGTCGACGAAATCTGGTGCATCTCCGTCAACGATGCGTTCGTGATGGGCGCGTGGGGCCGCGACCAGAAGGCCACCGGCATCGTCCGCATGATGGCCGACGGCAGCGCCACGTTCACCAAGGCGCTCGGCCTGGAATTCGACCTCGTCGCCAAGGGCTTCGGCGTGCGTTCCAAGCGCTATTCGATGCTCGTGCAGGACGGCGTCGTCAAGCAGCTGAACGTCGAGGACGGCGGCTTCGACGTGTCGTCGGCCGAGACGATGCTGAAGCAACTGGGCTGACCGGTAGTGAGCCGGCTCGCCGGGAATCTGCGCAGCATCCGCGCGATGCTGGTCTGTGTCGCCATGTTCTCGGTCATGGACACGACGATGAAGCTCTTGTCCGCGCACTTCCCGGCGATGCAGGTGGCGGCGATCCGGGCGCTGTCCGCGCTGCCGCTCGTCGGCGCCTATTTGTTCTGGCGCGGCGGCCAGCGTTCGCTGCTGCGCGTCCGCTGGCCGCTGCACCTGCTGCGCGGCGCCATCGGCATCGCGATGCTGTCGCTGTTCACATACGGCCTCAAGACGCTGTCGCTGGCCGAGGCGTATTCGATCTTCTTCGTCGGTCCGATCCTGATCACGGCGCTGTCCGTGGTCGTGCTGGGCGAGCGCGTGAACGGCGCGCGCTGGATCGCGATCGCGGTCGGCATGGCCGGGGTGCTCGTCATCCTGCGTCCGGCCGGCGCCGGCGTCTTCACGCTGGGCGGACTCGCCGTGCTGGCCGCGGCCGTGTGCTATGCCGTGTCGGCCGTCGCCGGCCGCATGCTGGCGCGCACGGACCGGGGCGAGCACATGATGTTCTGGCTGATGGTCCTGATGGCCGCCGGCGCGACGCCGCTGGCCGCGCCCGCCTGGGTGCCCGTGCAGGCCGGGCATTGGCTGCTGATCCTCCTGCTTGCCGTCAGCGGCTTCTTCGGCCAGCTGGCGCTGACGGAAGCGTTCAGCCACGGCGAGGCGTCCGTCGTGGCGCCGTTCGAGTACACGGCGCTGGCCTGGGGCGTGGCCATCGACTGGCTCATGTGGAAGACCTTGCCCGATACAACCACTTTGCTGGGCGCGGCCATCATCATCGGTAGCGGCCTGTACCTGATCCGCCACGAAACCGTGCACGCGGAAGCCGAGCATCCTTGAAAACGTGGTGTTCCTGCCACCGGGGAAAGACCGTCACCGGCATGCGGGAAAGCCCTACGATATAATCGAACGATGCTCAAACAAAGAACCATCAAACAACTGGTGCGCACGACAGGTGTCGGCCTGCACTCCGGGACCAAGGTCGAGCTGACCCTGCGTCCGGCGGCGGCCGATACGGGCATCGTGTTCCGCCGCGTCGACCTCGACCCCGTGGTCGAGTTTCCGTCGAACGCCGACATCGTGGGCGACACGCGCATGGCGTCGGTGCTCACGCAGGGCGATGCGCGCGTCTCGACCGTCGAGCACCTGATGTCGGCCTGCGCCGGTCTCGGCATCGACAACCTGTACGTCGACGTCACGGCCGAAGAGATCCCGATCATGGATGGTTCCGCGTCGTCGTTCGTGTTCCTGCTGCAGCAGGCGGGCGTGCAGGAGCAGGCCGTGCCCAAGAAATTCATCCGCGTGTTGAAACCCGTGGAAGTGCGCCAGGGCAGCGGCGCGGGCGAGAAATGGGCGCGTTTGAGCCCGTACGACGGTTTCCGTCTCGACTTCTTCATCGAATTCAACCATCCGGCCGTGGACGGCACGACGCAGCGCGCCGTCGTCGACTTCGGCAAGGGCTCGTACGTGCACGACGTCGCGCGTGCCCGCACCTTCGGCTTCATGCAGGACGTGGAAAGCCTGCGCGGCATGGGCCTGGCGCGCGGCGGCTCGCTGGAAAACGCGATCGTGATGGACGAGTACCGCATCCTGAACGCGGACGGCCTGCGCTACGACGACGAGTTCGTGCGCCATAAAATCCTCGACGCGATCGGCGACCTGTACCTCGTCGGCGCACCCCTGCTGGCCAGCTACGAGGCGCACAAGTCGGGCCACGGCCTGAACAACCTGCTGCTGCGCGAACTGCTGGCGCATCCGGATTCCTATGAAATCGTCACGTTCGACGCGCCGGAACGGGCGCCCGTGTCGTATGGCGCGCAGATGGAGCGGGAGTGGGCGCTGACGTGATCTGACGTACCCACCGGGCGCCGGCATGACGCAAACGTTGAACGGTGGGCACCCCGTGCCCACCAAATGCCGGCCTGACCGCTACAGCTACTTGCGCCGCTCGGCCAGCCGCTTGAGCGCCGCCTTCAAAGCCGCATTCTGCGGCGTCTCCGGCAACGTGTCACCGAGCTGCTCGAACGCGTCCACCGCCGTGGGCGGCAACGTGAGCGTCGACGGCTTCGGTTCCTCGCGCACGGGCACGTTGGGCCGCATCTGGATCTTGATGCGCACGTTCTCCACCTGCCATCCCTTTTTCTGCAAACCCGCCTGCAGCTTGGGCAGCTGCTGCTTGAGCTTGGCCGCGACGGCCGAGGAGGGCACGGCGAGGGTCAGGGCCGCGTCCTGGAACGACAGCACGTCGCAGCCGGCATACATCGGCGGCAGGATCGTCTTGACGTCGCGCTGCAGGTTGCCCACGCGCAGCGCGGTCGGCATCAGGGTGGCGAGGCGGTCGTTGGCGCGCAGGAAATCGGTGGCGACGAACGACGTCTTGCGGTCGCGGGTGCCGTAGATGTGGAAGGGACGCTGATTGTTCGGAGACTGCATGCCGCGAACATACCACAGCCGCGCGCATGCCGCGACGATTCCCGCGCGGTGTGTGAAATCGAATGCAGTTTGATAACATTTTTTGCCAGCCGCACTTGTGATCCGCCGGGCGACCCCCAAGTGTGGCCGCATCGCATGATAAAATCGGTGGCTTTTTGCCATTGGCGCTCTCAGGAAGATACCTTTTTGCTATCATCCTGAGCTCCTCGGACTTTTTCGCGGCGTACTTTTGAAGAACACAGCATGTCATTCCTGACCAAGATTTTCGGCAGCCGTAACCAGCGTCTGCTCAAGCAATACCAAAAATCCGTACGCGAGATCAACGCGCTCGAACCGCAGATGGAAGCGCTGTCCGATGCCGATCTCCAGGCAAAGACAACCGAATTCAAACAACGCCTGGCCGGGGGCGCCACCCTGGACGACATCCTCGTGGAAGCCTTCGCCGTCTGCCGCGAGGCCGCCAAGCGCGTCATGAAGATGCGCCACTTCGACGTGCAGCTGATCGGCGGCATGGTCCTCCACTACGGCAAGATCGCCGAGATGGGCACGGGCGAGGGCAAGACGCTGATGGCGACCCTGGCCGTCTACCTGAACGCGCTGTCCGGCAAGGGCGTGCACGTCGTGACGGTCAACGATTACCTGGCCCAGCGCGACGCCGAGCAGATGGGCCGCCTGTACGGCTGGCTGGGCCTCACGACGGGCGTGAACCTGTCGCAGATGGACCACGACAGCAAGCAGAAAGCCTACGCTTCCGACATCACCTACGGCACCAACAACGAATACGGCTTCGACTACCTGCGCGACAACATGGTGTACGACGTGCGCGAGCGCGTCCAGCGGAGCCTGAATTTCGCCGTCGTCGACGAAGTGGACTCGATCCTGATCGACGAAGCGCGCACCCCGCTGATCATCTCCGGCCAGGCCGAGAACCACACGGAGCTGTACCACAAGATCAACGAAGTCCCGCCGCTGCTCACCCTGCAGATCGGCGAGGAGACCCCGGACGGCAAGGGCGAGGTCGAAGTCCCGGGCGACTACACGAAGGACGAGAAGGCGCACACCGTGCTGCTGACCGAGGCCGGCCACGAAAAGGCCGAAGCCATCCTCACGAAGATGGGCCTGCTGCCGGAAGGCGCGTCGCTGTACGACGCCGCCAACATCACGCTGATCCACCACCTGTACGCCGCCCTGCGCGCGCACGTGCTGTACCACAAGGACCAGCACTACGTCGTGCAGAACGACGAGGTCGTGATCGTCGACGAATTCACGGGCCGCCTGATGACGGGCCGCCGCTGGTCCGAGGGCCTGCACCAGGCCGTGGAAGCGAAGGAAGGCGTGCGCATCCAGAACGAGAACCAGACGCTGGCCTCGATCACCTTCCAGAACTACTTCCGCATGTACGCCAAGCTGTCCGGCATGACCGGTACGGCGGACACGGAAGCGTACGAATTCCAGGAAATCTACGGCCTGGAAACCGTCGTCGTCCCGCCGAACAAGCCGTCGCAGCGCAAGGACCGCCAGGACCAGGTCTACAAGACCGCGCAGGAAAAATACCAGGCGATGGTGAACGACATCCGCGACTGCTACGAGCGCGGCCAGCCGGTCCTCGTCGGCACGACGTCAATCGAGAACTCGGAACTGCTGTCCGGCATCCTGAACCAGGCCAAGCTGCCGCACAACGTGCTGAACGCGAAGCAGCACGCGCGCGAGGCGGAGATCATCGCGCAGGCGGGCCGTCCGAAGATGATCACCATCGCCACCAACATGGCGGGCCGCGGCACCGACATCGTCCTGGGCGGCAACGTCGAGAAGCAGATCCAGTTCATCGAGGCCGACGATGCGCTGTCGCCGGCGCAGAAGGAAGAGCAGTCCGCGACGCTGCGTTCGGAATGGCAGTCGCTGCACGACCACGTCGTGGCGCAAGGCGGCTTGCACATCATCGGCACCGAGCGCCACGAGTCGCGCCGCGTCGACAACCAGCTGCGTGGCCGTTCCGGCCGCCAGGGCGACCCGGGTTCGTCGCGCTTCTACCTGTCGCTGGACGACCCCTTGCTGCGCATCTTCGCGGGCGACCGCGTGCGCGCCGTGATGGACCGCCTCAAGATGCCGGAAGGCGAACCGATCGAAGCGGGCATGGTCACGCGTTCGATCGAAGGCGCGCAGCGCAAGGTCGAGGCCCGCAACTTCGACATCCGCAAGCAGCTGCTGGAATACGACGACGTCGCCAACGACCAGCGCAAGGTGATCTACACCCAGCGTAACGAATTGCTGGAAGCGGCCGATATCTCCGAGCTGATCGCCAGCTTGCGCATCGGCGTGTTCACCGACGTCGTGCGCACCTACGTGCCGGCGGAGTCGGTGGAAGAGCAGTGGGACGTCCCGACCCTGGAGCGCGTGCTGGCCGACGAGTGGGCCCTGTCGGTGCCGCTGGCGCAGCTGCTGGAGGAAGAGCCGAACCTGAACGACGACGACATCCTCGAGCGCGTGCTGGCCGCCGCGGAGGCGTCGTACGAGGCGAAGGTCGCGATCGTCGGCAAGGAAGCGTTCGGCGGCTTCGAGCGCAACGTCATGCTGCAGAATATCGACACGCACTGGCGCGAGCACCTGGCCGCGCTGGACCACCTGCGCCAGGGCATCCACCTGCGCGGGTACGCGCAAAAGAACCCGAAACAGGAATACAAGCGCGAAGCGTTCGAGCTGTTCGGCGCCATGCTGGACCAGATCAAGAACGAAGTGATCCGCACCATCATGACCGTCCGCATCCAGACCCGCGAGGAAGTCGAGGCGGCGGAAGCGGCCATGCAGGCGGCCGCCGCGCACCTGGAAAACATCAACTACCAGCACGCCGACTTCGACCCGACCGCGGCGCCGGAAGAACTGATGGCGCCCCTCGCGGCCACGCCGGGCACCATGGCGATGGCGGACGATTCGGCCACGTCCTATCTGGGCGTCAAGGTCGGCCGCAACGACCCGTGTCCGTGCGGCAGCGGCAAGAAGTTCAAGCAATGCCACGGCAAGCTGGCGTAACGCCCTAGCGCCCGACGACAGGCACCCCACGAGGTGCCTTTTTTTCACCCAAAATTCGGGGTCAGAGCACATTTCCGATCAAATCCGGGGTCAGAGCACTTTTCCGATCAATGTCCGGATGGATAACAAGTCAGCAAGGCTTGCGCGCATATCGGGAGCGGAGTCGTGACCGGAGGCGTGGCGCTCGCATCGACGGCCGCACAAACTTACTTCAAGGTCAGTGCTCCAAAAAGTGCTCTGACCCCGAATTTTTGCTCTGACCCCGAATTTGACCCCGAATTTTTGGGCCGCGAATTTTTGATGGCGGTTTGGTAATGCGCGCGCCGGGTCGGGTGCGCTACGATGGGCGTTCGCCCATTCGTTCGCACATCATGGATTTATCGCCTTCCCGCTACGACCTCGCCAAGGTCCCGGCCGTGACCCTCGGCTTCTGGATCATCAAGATCCTCGCGACGACGCTCGGCGAGACCGCCGGCGACGCCGTGACGATGACGATGGAACTCGGCTACCTGGCCGGTACGGCGATCTTCGCGGCGCTGCTGGCCGTGATGCTCACCGCGCAGATCCGCGCGCAGCGCTTCAACCCGCTGCTGTTCTGGACCGTGATCGTCGCCACGACGACGGTCGGCACGACGCTCGCCGACCTGTGCGACCGCTCGCTGGGCATCGGCTACCTCGGCGGCGCGTCGTTGCTGGCCGCGCTGCTGGCGGCGACGCTGTTCGCGTGGCACCGCACGCTCGGGTCGGTGTCGATCAACCGGCTCGATACGCGCGACGCGGAAGTGTTCTATTGGGTGACGATCCTGTTTTCCCAGACCCTCGGCACGGCCCTCGGCGACTGGGTCGCCGATCCGGACACCGGCTGGGGACTGGGCTATGGCGGCGGTGCGGTGCTGTTCGCGGCGGGACTCGCCGTCGTGCTCGCGCTGTACGCGTTCACGCGCACGTCGCGCGCCGCGCTGTTCTGGGCGGCGTTCATCCTCACCCGGCCGCTGGGCGCGACCGTCGGCGACTTCCTCGACAAGCCCGTCGCCGCCGGCGGCCTCGCGTTGAGCCGCTACACGGCGTCCGCCGCGCTCGTCGCCGCCATGCTGCTGCTCGTGCTGCTGTTGCCCCAGCGGGCGGAGCGGATCGTACGCGACTGACGCGCCGGCGTCAGGGCGTCAACGCCTTGCGCAGCCAGGCGATCGTCGCGTCGCCGATGCCGGGTCCCATGCGCAGCAGGGGCTCCGTCGCGGTGGCCTTGCGGAAGGCGTCGACGTCCCGCTGGTCGGTGCCGACCATGTCGTGGAACAGTTCCATCCATTGGCGCCCCAGGTCGCGCGCGCGCGGTCCCGTCGCTTCCGGATCGGCCTGGATCTCGGTCTGTACCTGCGCGATCAGGGGCGTCCACTCCTGGCCGCGCGTGGCGAAGTGACGGCGCATGCGGTCGACGATTTCCGGGCGCATGTATTTCGCCCACGCGTCGAATTTCAGTTCGCCGACGGCGGCCTTCACGTAGTCGAAAATCTGCGTCGGCATACCGACGGCATCTTTCTCGCGCTCGGCCATGGCGTTCATTTTCGCTTGCAGCGCCGGGTCGCCGCCCGTGTCGCGCTCGAACGTCTGCAGCCAGCGCAGGCCGAAAGCCTTGGCGGCATCGGCGTTCGGCGGCACCTGGGAGTCGATCAGGCCGCGTGCCTGCTCGACCATCCCTTGCCACTGGGCCTTCGCGGCATCGTTGCGAACCATCGGCAGGCGGTCCAGTTCCTCTTTGGTGAAATAGCGTTCGTACACGTTCGTCATGTCCATGGTGTTCTCCAGTGTGGTGAGCCACGTGGACAGGTCCGGCGCGCTGCCGAGCACGAGCTCTGCGCGCACGCGCAGCAGTTGGTCGCGCAGGCGCCTGGCCTCGGCCATGCGTGTTTCGAGCGCTTCCAACTGGCGGTCGACGATCGCCAGCGGCGAGCCGGCCGGACTGTCCAGCGTGAGGGCGATGTCGGCCAGGCTCAAACCGAACGCGCGCAGGGCCTGGATGCGGTGCAGGCGTGCCACGTCGTCGCGGTCGTAGAGCCGGTAGCCGGCATCGGAACGCGCGGAAGGGCGGAGCAGGCCGATGCTGTCGTAGTGGTGCAAGGTGCGCACCGTCAGGTTGGCCAGGGCGGCCAGCTCTCCCACTTTCAGCATCGTTCGTCCCCGTTCTTCAGCGTACGGACAGTCTCCGGCCTCACGTGGCGTCAGGGTCAAGGGGTTGCGCTTCGCGGAAGCGCTTTTCCTCGTGCCACAGGGTGACGAACAGGGTCATGACGACGGGACCGACGAACAGGCCGATCAGGCCCAGCGTCTCGACGCCGCCGAGGATGCCCAGCAGGACGGCGATGAACGGCAGTTGCGTCGCGTTGCCGATCATCGCGGGCCGCACGAAGTGGTCGGCCACGAACAGGACGACGATGCCCAGGGCGAGGACCGCGATCGCGGCGATCGTCGCGCCCTGGTAGGCCAGCAGCGCGGCGGCGGAGCAGAACGCGAGCGGGGCGCCGAACGGGATGATGGCGAGGACGCCCGTGACGGCGGCCCACAGCATGGCCGACGGCAAGCCGGCGAACTGGTAGCCGACGCCGAGCAAGACGCCTTCCGCGAGGCCGACGAGCACGAGGCCATTGACGGTGGCGCGCACGGCCACCGGAACTTTCAGCGAGAACAGCGTCCAGCGCGTGACGCCGATCAGGTGCGCGCCGATGGCGTCCGTCTGGCGCTGCAGGGCGGCGCCGTCCTTGTAGAAGAAGAACAGGCAGAGGAAGGCGAACAGGATGTCGACGAGGCGGTGCATGACGCCGCTGCCGACCCGCTTGAGCACCTCGCTGGCCGTCTGCATGCGGCCGACGGAGCCGTCCTGCAGCAGGTGGGCGAGGCCGTGCGGCTGGCCCAGCGTGGCCAGCCACCAGTTGTAGACGGCGTCGCCGGCGAACGGGATGCGGTGCAGCCACTCCGGCGCCGCGAGGCCTTCCGTGTTGGCGCTGGCGACCACCTGCGCCAGTGCCGGCGCCTGGCGCGCGGCCTGAGTGACGCCCAGCGCGAGCGGCGTGATGAACACGATGGCGAGGGCGATGGTGACGAGGGCCGCCGCCAGGATCGTGCGGTCGTTCAACAGCGCGCGCGTCCGCGCATACAGCGGCCACGTGGCGATGCACAGGATCGCCGCCCACAGCAGCGGCAGGATGAAGCGCTGCGTCAGGAACAGGGCGCACAGGACGATCGCCAGCGAAAAACAGGCGCTCAGCACATCGCGTTGGTTGTCGGTCATCGGTCCTCCGGGAGATAGGCCATCTTACCAAAGTGGCATGGCCTATTTACGATGTTGCCGATTATTAATTACCGGACTTAAGCGTGTATTAACAGCGGCGCCGTCCCGTACGCTCGGCGGCGAGGCGTTACAATACCGGACCTTCTTTCCATCCTTTCCATCTTTCCATTAGAGAACGCCATGGCCGTCAATTCCCCCCTGCCCGTCGCCGCCGACCTGAAACCCGTCGCCGGCATCGAACTCGGTTACGCCGAAGCCGGCATCAAGAAGCCGAACCGCAAGGATGTGCTGGTGATGAAGCTCGCCGAAGGTGCGACCGTCGCCGGCGTGTTCACCAAGAACCGCTTCTGCGCGGCGCCGGTCCAGGTGAGCAAGGCGAATCTCGAATCGGTGAAGGCCGGCGGCAAGCCGATCCGCGCGCTGGTGGTCAACACGGGCAATGCGAATGCCGGCACCGGCGAGCCGGGCCTGCAGAATGCGCAGGCGACGTGCGCCGAAGTGGCGCGCCTGCTGGGCCTCGATGCGCAGCAGGTGCTGCCGTTTTCCACGGGCGTGATCCTGGAACCGCTGCCGGTGCAGAAGATCGTCGCGGGCCTGCCGGCCGCCGTCGCGAACCTCAAGACCGACAACTGGTTCAACGCGGCCGAAGCCATCATGACGACGGACACCCAGCCGAAGGCGGCATCCGTCACGACGACGATCGAGGGCCACACCGTCACGCTGACCGGCATCAGCAAGGGTGCCGGCATGATCAAGCCGAACATGGCGACGATGCTGGGCTATCTCGCCTTCGACGCGAAGGTCGCGCAACCGGTGCTGGACGAACTCGTGAAATACGCGGCCGACCGCTCGTTCAACAGCATCACCATCGACGGCGACACGTCGACGAACGATTCCTTCATCCTCGTCGCCACGGGCGCCGGCTCGCTCGTCGTCGATTCGACCGACAGCCCGGCCTACGTCGCGCTGCGCGACGCCGTCACCGGCATCTCGCGCCACCTGGCGCAGCAGATCATCCGCGACGGCGAAGGCGCCACCAAGTTCATCACGATCACGGTGGAGCAGGGCCGCGACATGGACGAGTGCCGCAAGATCGCCTACGCCATCGCCCACTCGCCGCTCGTGAAGACCGCGTTCTTCGCGTCCGACCCGAACCTGGGCCGCATCCTGGCCGCCATCGGCTACGCTGGCGTGGACGATCTCGACACCGCAAAGCTCGACCTGTACCTGGACGACGTCCTCGTCGCCAAGGCCGGCGGCCGCAATCCGGACTACAAGGAAGAAGACGGCCAGCGCGTGATGAAGAAGGCCGAGATCCTCGTGCGCGTCGTGCTCGCGCGCGGGCAGGCGGAGGCCACCGTGTGGACCTGCGACCTGTCGCACGACTACGTCTCGATCAACGCCGACTATCGTTCGTAACGCCTCATGAATCAACTGGAGAACTTCCTGCACCGCGCCGAGGCGCTGCTGGCGCGCGTGGAGGCCTTGCTGCCGCCCGCCGCGCCGCGCGATCCGGACTTCCGGCACGGCTATGCCTACCGCTGGCGCAAGCGTCCGGGCGCGGGCAACGTCAAGTACCTGCAAGCGGTCGCGCACACGGCCAGCATCCGTCTCGACGACCTGCAGCACATCGGCCCGCAGAAGGAACAGATCGAGCAGAACACGCGCCAGTTCGTGACGAAGCGCCCCGCCAACAACGTGCTGCTGACGGGCGCGCGCGGCACCGGTAAATCGTCGCTGATCAAGGCGTGCCTGAACCAGTTCGCCCACCAGGGCCTGCGCCTGATCGAGGTGGACAAGGCCGACCTGGCCGACCTGCCGGACATCGTCGACATTGTCGCGGGCTGGCCGGAGCGCTTCGTGATCTTTTGCGACGACCTCAGTTTCGAAGAGGGCGAGGCCGGCTACAAGGCGCTGAAGGTGGCGCTGGACGGCAGCATCGCGGCGCAGTCGGACAATGTGCTGATCTACGCGACGTCGAACCGGCGCCACCTGATGCCGGAAAAATTCTCGGACAACGACGGCTACAAGCACGTGGCCGACGACGACCTGCACCCGGCCGAGACCGTCGAGGAAAAGATCTCGCTGTCGGAGCGCTTCGGCCTGTGGCTGTCGTTCTATCCGTTCAAGCAGGACGACTACCTGGACATCGTCGGCCACTGGCTGCAAAGCTTCGGCTGTACGCCGGCACAAATCGCGTCCGCGCGCGGCGATGCCCTGCGCTGGGCGCTGGGCCGCGGCTCGCGTTCGGGCCGCGTGGCGTGGCAGTTCGCCAAGGACTACGCGGGCAAGCTGCCGCCGGCACCTGCTCCGGCACAGGAACAGATCGATGTCTGAGGCTTCGAAAAAACCGGTGGACGTTGCCGTGGGTGTGCTGATGCGCCCGAACGGCGACGTGCTGCTCGGCCAGCGGCCCGACGGCAAGCCGTACGCCGGCTATTGGGAATTCCCGGGTGGGAAGGTCGAGCCCGGGGAAGACATCTTCCACGCGCTGCAGCGCGAATTCGTCGAAGAACTGGGCGTGAAGGTGCTCTCGGCCGAACCGTGGTGCTGTGTCGAACACGTGTACGAACATGCGCACGTGCGGCTGTACTTCTACATCAGCCGCGAGTGGGAAGGCGAGCCGCAAAGCCTGGAAGGGCAAGCGTTCGCGTGGCAGGGCGCATATGCCGTCAGTCCGCTGCTGCCGGCGACGATTCCTTTGCTGGCGTGGCTGGACCAGGTGCGGTACGCGGGTAAGTGATCTTCGCAGTTGATCAAGCTGGATGCGTAAGTCCATGTCCGACGGGGTGAGGAATCGTGTAGGCACCTTTGTAAAAGTACAGTTTTAAGTGTACAGTCAAAGCGTATAGTGACCATGGCCGTGTATAATGTTGGATCGTTGCTGTAAACGTATCTGCTGAGTTCTTGAGGAGGCGAGATGAGCACGAAAAAAGCTTTTTCTCGTGGTGATGTGGCGGCTATTACTACGCGAATGTCGCACAAACCTACTTATGGTGTTGCCTCTACTACTTTATCGCATGCGCCGGCCTCTCCGGTGGCTGCAAAAGTCATGCGTGAAGTAGGAGTGTCTCGCGAAAAGATGTCAAAAGCCTACAGTTTTGCAAAAACTGCCATTATTGCAAAAAAGTAACATTCTGAGCAGTGGCATATAATACCATCTACGAGAAATTAACCGCGAATCCGGACGATCTAATAGGCGCGTTCGCTTATATTATTTATAAGCAGCAGAAGGTTGATTTCTATAAGTCGTTTGCAGGACGCACTCCCACGCCTGACGAAGTTAAGAATTTCCACGCAATCGCGTCACTCGATACCTCGATAGCAGCTTATCGCGCGCAAGGTGAGGCTATGGCTCAGGCTTTTCTCAATGCCAGTCTTGACGAATTGGTGGAGCGCACAGAGGCGGATACCCGTCAAGACACCCTCTATAAGCATATCGAAACCGTTAGCTCTGGATTGGCTGCGAAGCTTGGTGTTATCAATGACTCACTACAAGCGAAACGGACCGTTGGGGGCTGGGCTCGCGACGTAGGGGGTAATCTTCTCGTCAATTTAGTCACGATTTTTGTTATTGGCGCCTTTGTGCTCGGCTATAAGTTTATGGGTGAACTCCAGCAAAACGCCGAGCAAAAAGCAGGGCTGAATTCAACCACTGCTGCTCCAGCCAACGTAGGAGGCGCTGCAAAGCCTGCGGAAACTGTACCCCCACCAAAGTCGTAGCAGTGTCTCTTGCCGTAGCGTTGAAATACGTCGCCTGAAACAGTGCTGTAGAAGCGAATCGCGGTAGCTAGCTCGATCGTTCTCACGTATGCAGCAATCTGCCGCCCGCGAACGACCAGTTTTCCCAGGTCGTTTCCTTGAAGACGACCATCACGTTTTCCGGATCGAAGCCGTCCGCGCGCAGGCGGTTCATCAGCTCGCCCAGCAACTTCTTCTTGACCTTCACGCTGCGTCCGACGGACCAGACGATCTCGATCAGCGCGAAGTCGTCCGTGCGCGTCGTCTGGACGTCGGGGTAGTGGGTGTCGTAGCGGAAGTCCGCGGCGTCGAGTTCCAGCACGCGCTGGAACCGGTCGGTGTCGGGCACGCCGGTCGCGCCGAGCGCGGCGTGGACGGCGGCGAAGACCTTGTCCTTGAACTCGGCGCTTTTCGGCTTGCGGACGGTGAGCGTGACGAACGGCATGCGGCTTCCTCGCTGAGCTTATTCCTTCGAGACGGAATCGTCGTCGGCGTCGCCCGGCGGCGCGCCGGGAATCGTGTACTTTTCTTCGGCCCAGGCGCCCAGGTCGATTTGCTTGCAGCGTTCGGAACAGAACGGACGGAATTTATTCGCTTCCGTCCATTCGACCTTCTTGCCGCAGGTGGGGCAGGCTACGACGGTCATGGTGTTTCCAACATCAGAAATTGCACAGTGTGAGCTCGAACGGGACGTCTTCTTCCAGCGGCTTCGGTTTCAAGTCGCCGCCCTGGGTCGTGAAGCGCACCCACAGCATGTATTTGTTGGCGGAGATCTCGGGGATCGCGCCGAGGGATTCGTCCAGCGACAGGCGCAGCATCTGGTAGACCTTACCTTGCAGCATCTGCTGGTAGCTGCCGGACGTGGCGATCATCTTGACGGGGCCGCCGGAATCGCGCAGCAGGCGCAGCACGAGGGCCAGCGCGTCGAACAGGGGCGCCAGCGGGGCGAACCAGGCCACGATGTCGGCGTGGCGCTGCCCGGCCGGGCGCCGCTGCCACGCGTAGTAGGACGGCAGGTCGAATTCGCAGGCGCCGCCGGGGATGATCGTGCGGCCGCGGATGCTCATCAGCCATTCGTTGTCGCGCACGTTCTGGCCCGTCTTGCCCTGGGCGTTGACGAGGGCGTTGCTGACGGTGTCGAGCTCGGCCAGCACGGCGTCGAGCATGTCCTTGGCGACGGCCGGATTGCTGCGGTAGCCCAGCAGACTCTGCTTCTGGCGTTCCAGCTCCTGCAGGAGGTCGGACTTGAGGTCCGCGCGGCCCGCTACTTCCAGCATGTCGAAGATCGTCGCGAGCGCGACATGGTGCTGCAGAGGATGTTCCTGAACTACAAAGAATTTGAACTTCTCGTACAGGTCCTCCAGCCGCAACAACGTGCGTATGCGCTCGTTGAACGGGTATTCGTAGACGATCAAAATGACATCCTCAAGAATGTAGGCTGGCAACCACGTGATTCTGAACCATGATGCACAAAATTACAAACGCTTGCTTGTCTGCTCTGCCAATCTTGCCGCTTCGTCAAGATAAAAGCGGTGCAGGCGCTCCACTTGGGGCAGCAGGGCGTCGATGCCGGCGTCGTTGAGGATGACATCATCCGCTTCTTCCAGCCGGCGTGCACGCGAGACCTGGGCCGCCATGATGGCGCGGACCTGTTCTTCCGCCAGGCCATTGCGTGCCATCACGCGCGCCACCTGGGTGGCTTCCGGACAGTCGATCGCGAGCACGCGCGCCACGCGCTCGCGCCACGTGCCCGATTCGATCAGGAGGGGGACGGCGAAGATCGTGTACGGACCGCCGGCCAGCAGCGCGGCGGCGGCCGTCGCCTCGCGGATGCGGGGGTGCAGGATGGCTTCCAGGCGGGCGCGGGCGTGCGGGTCGGAGAAGACGAGGGCGCGCATCCTGGCGCGGTCGAGGGCGCCGTCGGGCGTGGCGTAATCGGGGCCGAAGGCGTCGATCAGCGCGGGCATCGCGGCGCCGTGCGGGGCCGTCAGGCCGTGGGCGATCCGGTCGGTGTCGACGACGGCGGCGCCGCGCGCGGCGAAGAGGTCGGCCACGGTCGTCTTGCCGCAGCCGATGCCGCCGGTGAGGCCCACCGCATACCGGGGCGGCGGGTGCGATGCTGAAACGGTCGGGCCGGTTGTCTCCATGCGATCCTCGGGCCCGGCCGCGAGGCTAGACCAAGAAACCCTGCGCGTAGCGGGTGAGTGGTGTTCCGTACAAGAGTGCGATCATACCAGCCGCCGCGAGATAGGGGCCGAACGGGATCGGATTATTGCGGTCGCGCTTGGCGAACACGATCAGGCCGATGCCGACGACGGCGCCGACGGCGGACGACAGGATGATGATGGTCGGCAGCATCGTCCAGCCCATCCATGCGCCCAGGGCGGCGAGCAGCTTGAAGTCGCCGTAGCCCATGCCTTCCTTGCCGGTGGCGAGCTTGAACAGCCAGTACACGGCCCACAGCGACACATAGCCGGCCATCGCGCCGATGACGGCGTCGCGCAGGGGCACGATGGTCCCGTTCAGGTTGACGAGCAGGCCCAGCCACAAGAGCGGGTACGTCAGGTCGTCGGGCAGCGTCTTCGTGTCGTAGTCGATCAAGGTCATCGAGATCAGGAAGTACGCGAACGCGAGGCTCGCCAGGCCCAGCCAGCCGCTGCCGAAATGCCAGACCAGCACGGCCGACAGCAGGCCCGTGACGGCCTCCACGATCGGGTAACGGGGCGAGATCGGGGCCTTGCAGGCGCTGCACTTGCCACGCAAGAAGAGCCAGCTGACGACGGGGACGTTTTCCAGCGCCGTGATGCCGTGGCCGCAATGCGGGCAGGCGGAGCGGGGAACCATCAGGTTGAAGCGGTCCTGGTGCGGCAATTCCTTGCCGGCTTCGTGCGCGATGTAGTTGTCGAGCTCGCGCTGCGCCATCACGGGCAGGCGGTACACGACCACGTTCAGGAAGCTGCCGATCAACAGGCCGAACAGGGCTGCGGCGAGAGTCGCGGCGAGGGTCGCCGGGGCGGCGAAGAGCAGGGTTTCCGGTGGCATGGCGCTCCGATGGTTGGCTGATTCCGTGAATCAACTATTCTAGGGGTTTTCCCGTGCTTTGGGCAGCGTCTTGACGCGTGCCCGCCACGTTCAGGCCGCCTCCGGCTGCGCGATCAGGTCGAACAGGCGCTCCAGCGGCACGGGCCGGCCCGGCAGCCAGCCCTGCACGAGGGGACAACCGAACTGGCGCAGGTAACCCAGCTGGGCGTCCGTCTCCACGCCTTCCGCGACCACCGTCAGCTTCATGTGCCGGCCCAGGTCGAGGATCGAGCGCACGATGGCGCAGTCGTTCCGGTCGTACGGCACGCCGGCCATGAACAGGCGGTCGATCTTGAGCGAGCCGATCGGCAGGTTCTTCAGCAGCGACAGCGACGAATAGCCCATGCCGAAGTCGTCCAGGCCGATGCCGAAGCCGCGCCGGCGCAGTTCGCGCATGATGGCGATCGACTTGTCGGCGTGCTTCATCACGACGCCTTCCGTCAGCTCGAGGCAGATGCGGCGCGGGTCGGCGCCGGCCGCCGCGGCCATGGCCGCGAGGCGGTCCGGCAGTTCGGCGTCGATGAATTCCGGCGCGGCCATGTTGACGTGCACGCGCACGCCGGCCAGCCCGGCCGCGCTCAGGCGGGCGACGTCGCGGCAGGCCTGGCGCACGACCCAGCGGCCGATGTCGACGATCAGGCGGCTCTGTTCCGCCAGCGGAATGAACACGTTCGGCGGCACGATCTCGCCGTTCGGCCGGCGCCAGCGGATCAGCGCTTCGACGGCGTCGATCTCCATGTCCGTGCTGGTGCGGATCGGCTGGTATTCGAGGAAGAATTCGCCGCGCCGGATCGCGCAGTGCAGGTCGGTCAGCAGGCCGATGCGGTGGCCCGCGTCGGCCGGCGCGCCGTCGCCGCAGAAGCGGCTGACAAGGTTGCGGCCATTCCGCTTGCTGGCGTACATGGCGGCATCGGCCGCGTGCAGGAGTTCGCGCGTGCTGCGGCCGTGGTCCGGATACGTGCTGATGCCGATGCTCGCCGACACCGCGAGCCGGTGCTCGCCGTAGACGAAGCGGCGGCGCGCCGCGTCCAGCACGGCCTCGGCCACGCGTTCCAGTTCGAGCGGCGTGGTGCCCGGCACGGACAGCAGCGCGAATTCGTCGCCGCCCAGGCGGCCGATACGCCAGCCGGGCGGCGCCAGCGCGCGCAGGCGCTGCGCGAACTCGGTCAGGACGACGTTGCCGGCATCGTGGCCGAACGCGTCGTTGATGGGCTTGAACTGGTCGAGGTCGACGAACAGCACGCCGAACGTCTGCCCGGGGCGCGCGTCGCGGCACTGGCGGTCGAGCTGGTCGTAGAAATGGGCGCGGTTGGCCAGGCCCGTCATCTCGTCGGTGTGGGCGCGCACGCGGATGCGCTCCTGCTGGCGCATGCGTTCGACGGCTTGGGCGATCATCGCGGCGATCGACTTGGCGAGGCCCGGCAACTGGGCATCGGGCTGGCGCTGCTGGACGCTGAAGAATTCGAGCACGCCGGGCCGCATCAGGCACGCGTCCGACGCGAGGAAGGTCACCGGGAAAAAATAGGCGGACTGCAGGCCGCACGCGCGTGCCGCCTCCGCCCGCAACAGGGCGGCCGTGCCGCTCGCATCCTCGATCCAGTGCGCGTCGCCGCTGGCCCAGACGGTGCCGATCATGCCCTCGCCGGGCGCCATCGCCAGGCGCGCGCTGGCCTCGCGGAACGGCGCCAGCGCCTGGTTCGGAGCCTGCCACGCATAGCGGCAGCGCAGCGCGGGGCGCGCGCCGGCGCGCTCGTCGAGCGACCAGTACGCGCCCCATTCCCAGCCCAGTTCCTCGCAGACGAGTTGCAGGATGCCGGTCACGGCGTCGTCGATGCTGTCGGTGCCGACGAGGTATTGCGTGAGCGCGAAGTTGAAGCGCTCGCGCGCGGCGGCCTGCTTCGCGGCGGTGACGTCGACGAGGATGCCGGCGGCGACGGCGCCGTCCGCCGTGTCGACCTGCTGCAGGCGCAGCCAGCGCAGGCCCCGTCCGCCCGTGCGCACGCGGAATTCGCACTCGGCGCCGGTGCCGCCGGTCGCGACGCGGCCGAGGGCGGCGCGCACGACGGCGCGGTCTTCCGGCTCGACCCGCGCGAGGCAGGCGTCGGGATCGGCATGCCGGCCGGTGCCGAAAAAGGATGCGGCGACGGCCGACAGCGCGATGCCGCCGCCGGCGCGGTCGAACCACCAGCGGCCGAGTCCGGCAACGAGGTCACCCGGGTCGGCGAGGTTGGGAAGGAGGGAAATGTCGATGTTCTGTATGGTCATGAAAGCCGCGAGCGATGAGATCGATGGACATGCACCAGAACCGGACGGGCCGGTCCGGTTTGCACCGAAACGGACGCCGGACGGCCTGGTCGCCATCTTGGTGTTGGTCTATCCGTCCAGATGCAAGTTGCATGCCGGTCATCGGTCCGTGCAGGCGGCCGCGCCGGGCGCGCGCCGGAACAGCCAGAAATGTTCGTCGCGGTCGGCCGGGCGGGCGCCGTCCCACACGGGCCGCCACGTCGCCGCGTCGCTGCAGCGCGGCAGGCGGCCGTCCGGGTTCTCCAGCAGGATCTGCGTGCAGGCTGACGCCGGCCGTTGTTCCAGCCGCTCGGTCACGATGCCGTCGTAGTAGTGCAGCAGCGCGCGTTCGCTTTCGCCGACGCCGTAGCTGGCCACGCAGCCGGCGGCCAGCGCCGGCTGCAGCGCGCGGAAGACGTGGCGGTAGGCCTTGACGTCGTCGATCCACGGCAGGAACAGCGTCGTCGCGAGCAGCCAGCACAGCGCCATGCCCGTCACCCACGTCTGCAACGCCGCCTGGCGCCGCGGATGCAGGAACATGAGCCAGGCCGCGCCGGCCGTCGCGCCCGACGCGCAGGCGAGCCGCCAGGCGTCCACGTGCCGGCCGGGATGCGGCGGCAGCAGCCCGGCGAGCGCGCGCAGGTGCAGCGGCGCGGGCAACAAGACGATGTCGGCCCACGCGAGCCACAGCGTCAGCGCGACGCCGCCGAACAGGATGCGCGCGCCCATGCGCCACGCGGATTCCGCGCGTGGCGCCAGCGCGAGGGCGCTGCGCGCGCCGAGCAGGGACAGCGGCAGCAGCAGGGGCAGCGCATAGCCGCCGCGCGCGGACGCCGCCGCGACCAGCACGCCGAAGATGACGGCCGCCAGGACGACGGCCGACTGCAGGCGTTCGTCGCTGGCCAGCTGCGCGCGGTCGCGCCACAGCGCGACGGCCGCGAGCGGCGCCGCCGGGAACGTGATCCACCACAGGTTCTTCGTCCAGAAGCCGGGATCGTGCGCCGCGCCCAGCTCGGGCACGGCAAAGCCGACGAAGCGCCCGATATTGTTCATCCAGAACCAGTCGCCGAACAGCACGGGCGAGCGCAGCCAGAGCGCGGCCGGCCACAGGGTCAGCCACGGCAGTGCGGCCAGCAGCGCGACGAGCACCGTGCGCGCGTAGGCGCGCGCCCGCCAGCGCGCGAAGCACAGCGGCAGCAGCAGGGCGGCGAGGCCGAACACGCCGGGCGCGAGCAGGCCCTTGGCGAGGAAGCCGACGCCGACGCCGGTGCCGACCGCAATGCCGCTCGCGACCGGGCGCGTGCGCCAGCGCGGCAGGCCGGCCATGGCGACCGCGATCCCGGCCAGCAGCGCGGTGTCCGTCAGCATCAGGTGGGAAAACGCGGCCAGTCCGAAGCAGCCCAGCAGCACGCAGACCGTCGTGCGGCCGAACTGCGCGTCGACCCACAGCCGGCCGCACCGCGCCAGCGCCGCGCACGCGAGCAGGATGAACAGGCCGGTGGCCAGGCGCGCGCCGTCGTGCAGCGGCAGCACGGGCGACGTCAGCGTGGCCAGCGCGCCCGCGACCCAGTAGAACAGCGGGGGCTTTTCCATGAACGGCTCGCCCGCCATCCTGGGCACGACGGCATCGCCGGTGGCCAGCATGTTGCGCACGATCTCGGCGATATACGTCTCGTCCTGTTTCCACGGTTCGTGGCCGAGGAGGCCGGGCAGGACATACAGCCCGAGCAGGAGCAGAAAGGCCCAGGTCCGGGTGCCGAGCACGAAGCGGCCGGCCAGTTGTGGTTCGGCCGCGCGCGGCGCCGGCGCGGTGCCGGGGCGCAGCACCTGGCCGATGTCGTCGAGCTCGGGGGGGCGTGCTGGACATGGCGGTTTCCTGTGTCACTCTGCGCCAACGGTAATCCCGGCGCGCGCTGGCCTGTTTGATGTCGTCGTACTCGATCGGCATCGACAGTGGCATCGAACGACCGTATTTACGACGCGTAAAAATGATAGCTCTGCGTCGGGCGCACACACGTTACGGTTTGGTTATTTTTTCGATTTGTCATGCAGTGTGGGAATATGATGCGGCCTCGACGAACCGCATCCATGGAGGAAACATGAAGAACTATCTCGCCGTCTTGTTCACCGCATTGACCGCATTGACCGCATTGACCGCGTTGACCGCGACCGCCGCCCCGGCCCAGACGACGGTGCCGAATCCGCTGGCACCGGACAAGGCCGTCCCGAGCGCCCCCGCGGCGGCCAAGCCCGCGGCATCCGCGCCGGCGCACAAGGAGCAGGCGCCGGGCGGCGGCGCGGGCAAGGTCTGGGCGAACAGTTCCAGCAAGGTCTATCACTGCGAAGGCGACAAGTACTACGGCAAGACCAAGAAGGGCGAGTACATGACGGAAGCGGACGCCAAGGCCAAGGGCTATCACGGCGTCGGCGGCAAGTCCTGCTCCAAATAAACCTGCGCTTCACGGCGTGAGTTCGTCCTGCGCGCGCATGGCCCCGCGCAGGAGCGCCGGCACGGCCACCGCACCGAGGACGAACGCGATGCCGGCGAGTTGCCGCCCGCTCACCGGCTCGTGCAGCAACAGGGCCGCCAGCAGCAACGCGGCGACGGGCGCCAGCGCCGTGAACAGCGCCGCCTCCGTCCCGCCGACGCGGGCCGTGCCCGCATACCACAGCAGGAATCCGCCGACGGTGGGCACCAGCGCATAGTAGGCGACGGCGAGCAGCGCGGACGGCGTGGCGGCCGCCACCGGCGCCCGTTCCGCCAGCGCGAACGGCAGGGAGGCCGCGAGTCCGATGGCGCTCATCAAGGTGGACAGCGCGAGCGGGGAGATCTCGATCCGCACCCGCTTGTCGAGCAGGATGAACAAGGCTTCGCACAGCACCGCGCCGAGGACGAGCGCATTGCCCGCCGTCGGCCCGGCACCGGCGCCCGCCGGTTGCAGCACGAACAGCCCGGCCCCCGCCAGCGCGACGGTCGCGAGCAGCGCCGGCCGCGGCCGCTCGCCCAGCACGCACACGGCGACGACGGACGACACGACGGGCAAGGTGCCGAGGATGACGCCGGCATCGAGCGCCGACGTCGCGCGCAGCCCGGCCATCAACAGCGCCGTGTATCCGGCCGTGCCCGCCAGCCCCTGCACGACGAGGAGGGCACTGTCGCGCAGTCCGGGGCGAGGCAGGCGTTGGCCGGACACGCGCAGCAGCACGAGAAAACAGGGCAGGGCGAGCGCGAAGCGCAGCGCGGTGGCGGTGAATGGCGGCAGGCCGGCGGCGGCGATCTTGCTGGCCACGACGGTGCTGCCGACCAGCATCATCGCCAGCGTCAGGTACAGGTAACCCAGGGTGGTGCGGGACACGGCGTTCTCCTCGTCATCGACATGGAAACGCAGGTTAGCCGCCTGCTCGGCGCGGGTATTGAATGAAATTGCAGGCGAACGCGGACGAACTCAGGCGAGCGCGGCGACGTACGCGCCGGGCGTGATGCCATAGGTGCGGATGAAGAGCCGCGTCATGTGGCTCTGGTCGGCGAAGCCGCCGGCGGCGGCGGCTTCCGCCAGCGCCGACCCGCGGGCCAGCAGGGCGCGGGCCGCGTCGATGCGGCGCTGGATCAGGTAGGCGTGCGGCGTCAGGCCGGTCGCCCGGGCGAATTGGCGCACGAGCTGGAACCGGGTCAGCCCGCTGGCCTGGGCCAGGTCGGCGAGGCTGTGCGCGGCGGCCGGCGCGTCGTCGATCATGGCCCGGGCCCGCGCGATCGCGGCCGTGGCCGGCGTGGGCCGGTTGCGCGCAGACGTCTCTTGCAGGCCCCGCAGCAATTCGAGCAGCGATTGTTCGCGCAACAGGGCGGTCGCGGCGCATCCCGGGTCGGCCGTGACGGCCGCGTACAGGCGCCGAAAGCAGGCGGACAGCGCGGCGTGGCGCGCGACGGGATGGCGGAACGTGTAGTCGTCGCTGGCCCCCTCGTTCAGGTCGGACGCGACGGCACCCGCGAGATGCGGGAGCGCTCAGTGTACGGCCGGCTTTTTAATCGTGGCAAGCGGTTATCGGCTGGAATGAAGCGGATTGTCCGGCTTCAGGCGTGCCCGTGGGCGCCGCATGCGTTTTTTCGCGGCGAACTTCCTGAGCTTTGGAAACACCAGCGAGCGTTCGCCGCAGTCGCTGCACAGGATGTGCTCGCTGCTCCACAGGAGGCGCATCAAGGGCGTACGCGCGATACGCCGCACATAGGTGGAACCGCATTCGGGGCAGGAGGCCATGGGACGATATACTGGGGATTGTGAATTATTCTTCCAGCATAGCGGCAATTGCTGAGTTACACCGTGCGGTAGCGCACAATGGCGCGTGGCCGATGCGTTAGGTGCGCCACAGTCGGCCGCGCGAGACCCCGCTAGTGTGCGAGCATGGGCACGCGGATATCCGATCGAAAACTCTATGCGATGAAACGCATGTCGCTCGCCTTGCAGCGCGCGGCGGCGGCGCGGCCGCTCGGCCCGAGCACCGACCGCGCCCTGCGCTGGGCCGCGGCCTGGGGTCTACTGGCCGGCATCCGGACGCCGCGCACGCGCATCCGCTTGCGGCGGACGACGCTGCATTGCAGCAGGGACGTCAGACCACGGACCCCAGCTTGAAGATCGGCAGATACATGGCCACGACGAGGCCACCGATCAGCACGCCCAGGACGACCATGATCATGGGCTCCATCAGCGACGACAGCGCTTTGACGGCTTCGTCCACTTCTTCCTCGTAGAAGTCCGCCACCTTGCCCAGCATGCCGTCCAGCGCGCCGGATTCTTCGCCGATCGCGACCATCTGCGTCACCATGTTCGGAAACACATTGGCGTTCTGCATGGCGGCGGTCAGGCTCGTGCCCGTGCTGACTTCCGTCTGAATCCTTTTCGTCGCTTCCAGGTAGACGTAGTTGCCGGCGGCGCCACCGACGGAATCCAGCGCTTCCACGAGCGGCACGCCGGCGGCGAACATCGTCGCCAGGGTGCGGGTCCAGCGCGCGATCGTGCCCTTGCGGATCACGTCGCCGAACACGGGAATGCGCAGCAGCACGCGGTCCATGAATTGCTGCATCTTCAGCGACCGGCGCCACGTCTGGAAGAAGAAGTACAGGGCGCCGAAGAGCGAGCCGAAGATGAGGTACCACCATTTCACGACGAAGTCGGAGATGCTCATCACGATCAGGGTCGGGGCCGGCAGGTTCGCGCCGAAGCTGGTAAAAATGGATTTGAACGCGGGCACCACCCAGATCATGATCACGGCCGTGACGATGAAGGCGATGGCGATGATCGAGCACGGGTACATCAGCGCGCCCTTGATCTTGCTCTTGAGCGCGAGCGTCTTTTCCTTGTAGATCGCCAGGCGCGTCAGCAGGTCTTCCAGGATACCCGCCTGCTCGCCGGCGCCGACCAGGTTGCAGAACAGCGGGTCGAAATACAGCGGGTATTTGCGGAAGGCGTTGTTCAGGCTGGTGCCCGTTTCGATGTCGGCGCGCAAGTCCATGATCAGCTTGGACATCGACGGGTTCGCGTGGCCCTTGCCCACGATGTCGAACGATTGCAGCAGCGGCACGCCGGCCTTCATCATCGTGGCCAGCTGGCGCGTGAACAGCGTGAGGTCCTTGTCCTGGATCTTCTTGCCGCTGCGATACACCTTCTTCTTGACCTTGGTGACCATGATGCCCTGTCGGCGCAAGGTCACGTTCACGATGGTCTCGCCGCCGGCGCGCATTTCGCCGCGCACGGTCTTGCCCGTCTTGTCCTTGCCTTCCCAAGCGAAGATGTATTCCTTGACCTGCGCACCGGGTGCGCGGCGAGCCGTAGCGGATGTCGTTGCCATGTCGGTTCCTTATTCGTTCGTGCAGCCGAGCACTTCCTCGAGACTGGTGAGCCCTTGTTTCACTTTCATCAGGCCGGACCGGCGCAGCGAGTTCACGCCCTCGGCCTCGGCCTGGGCGGCGATCTGCATGGCGTTGCCGTGCGCCAGGATCAACGCCTCGATGGCCGGCGTGATCGGCATGATCTGGTAGATGCCCACGCGGCCCTTGTAGCCGGAGCCGAGGCAGCGTTCGCAGCCGACAGGGCCGTAGGGCCTCCAGTCGCCGTCCAGGTCGCCGTCGCGGAAGCCCGCCGCCTTCAACGTGTCGCGCCCGATGTCGAGCGGCTGCTTGCACGTGCACAGGCGGCGCGCGAGGCGCTGGGCGGTGATCAGGATGACGGACGACGCGATATTGAACGGCGCCACCCCCATGTTCATCAGGCGCGTCAGCGTCGACGGCGCGTCGTTCGTGTGCAGCGTGGAAAACACCATGTGGCCCGTCTGCGCCGCCTTGATCGCGATGTCGGCCGTTTCCAGGTCGCGGATCTCGCCGACCATGATGATGTCCGGGTCCTGGCGCAGGAAGGCTTTCAGCGCGACGGGGAACGTGAGGCCAGCCTTTTCGTTGACGTTGACCTGGTTCACGCCGGGCAGGTTGATCTCAGCCGGGTCTTCCGCCGTCGAGATGTTGATCCCCGGTTTGTTCAGCAAATTCAGGCAGCTGTACAGCGACACGGTTTTACCGGAGCCGGTCGGGCCCGTCACGAGCACCATGCCGTACGGACGCGTGATGGCGTCGATGAGCAGGGCTTTCTGGTCCGGGTCGTAGCCGAGCGCGTCGATGCCCATCTGGGCCTGCGTCGCGTCCAGGATACGCATGACCGTCTTTTCGCCAAACAAGGTCGGCAGCGTGCTCACGCGAAAATCGATCGTCTTCGTGGGCGACAGCACGAGGCGCATGCGGCCGTCCTGCGGCACGCGCTTTTCCGAAATGTCGAGCTTGGCCAGCACCTTGATGCGCGAGACGAGCTTGTCGCGGATCGACAGCGGCGGGGCCAGGTGGTCGCGCAGCACGCCGTCCACGCGCAGGCGGATGCGGTACTGCTTTTCGTAAGGCTCGAAGTGGATGTCCGATGCGCCCAGGTTGATCGCGTCCATCAGCACCTTGTTCAGGAAGCGCACGATGGGCGCGTCCTCGACTTCCGTCGCGGCCGCTTCCGACGCCTGCGTCTGCGGTTCTTCCTCGGCGAACTCGATGTCGCCTTCCTCGCCGACCAGCTCGCTCAAATCCTGCTCGGCGCTCTTGGCGAGGTTCGCCAGCAGGGCCAGCAGGGCGTCGTGGGCGACGATCACCGGCTCGACCGTCGATTCGCTCTGGAACTTGATCTGGTCGAGCGCCTGGGTATTCGTCGGGTCGGACAGCGCCACCGACATCTTGTTGCCGCGGCGCGCCAGCGCGACGACGCGCTGGGCCTGCATCAGCTTGGCGTCGATGGCGTTGACGGGCAGCGAGTCGAGGCTGAAGGTGGCGAGGTCGAGGAGGGGATAGCCGAAGGTTTCGGCGCAGAACACGGCCAGGGAACGCGCATCGACCGAGCCTGAGCCGAGCAAGGTGTCGATGAAACCGGCCTTGTCGGCGCTCGCCTTCTTTTGCAGCGTATCCGCCTGAGGCAGCGTCAAGCGTCCCGCCTGCACGAGGGCACGCGCCAGCCCGGGCAACGCAGTGCCTGGGGTGGTGGTAGGGAGGACTGCTGCCATATGGTTACGGTCGGAAGGACGACGAGAAGCCGGGCAGGAAAGGGAGCCCCGGCGGATGTTCTCGATGATGCCCGTAGGCATCAAATCGGTCAAGACTTTGTCGTGGGGAAAGATGCGTGCATACCACGCGGACGAATTGGTATGTAACCAACAGGGAATGTCGGGCGAATAACATCGTTATTCCTCGTGCAATGACCAGGAAGGAACCGCCGGCTCGTGGCCCGCGGCGCTCGGCCGGACGAGCCCGATCAGGCTGCCAGCCAGCGTTTGACCGCGACCGGCCGCAACAGTTTCACGACCTTGATGGCCTGGTTCTGCACTTGCACGACTTCGATCACACAGTTGCCGATCTTGAGGGCGATGGGGAATTCGGGAATCTCCTGCAGCTGTTCCAGCAGCAGGCCGTTGACGGTCTTGGGTCCGTCGAGGGGCAGGTCGAGACCCAGCTTCTTGTTGATGTCGCGCAGTGGCGTCGTGCCTTCGAGCAGCACTTCGCCCTGGGCATTCCACGCCATCGCATCGCTGCGCGCGGCGCCCGGGGAGGACGTCGTGAAGTCGCCGATCATTTCCTCGATGATGTCCTCGAGGGTGACGAGGCCCTGCACTTCGCCGTATTCGTCGACGATGATGCCCAGGCGCTCCTTGTTTTCCTGGAAATACTGGAGCTGGGTGAACACGCCCGTGTCTTGCGGGATGAAATAAGGCTCGGTCAACAGTTCGCGGAAATGCTCGATCGTCAGGTCGTCTTCCTCGTTCAACAGCGCGACGGCCTTGCGCACGTGCAGGATGCCGACGATGCGATTGATCTCGCCCTCGTAGACGGGCAGCTTGTTGTGGTAGCACGTGGTCAGTTCGGCCATGATGTCGTCCACGGGCAGCGCGAGGTTCAGCGCCTCGATCTGGCTGCGCGGCGTCATGACGTCCTCGACGGAGATTTTTTCCAGGTCGAACAGGTTCAGCAGGATGCTCTTGTGCTTTTGCGGGATGTAACTGCCCGCTTCCAGCACGACGGAGCGCAATTCTTCCGGCGACAGGCGCTGCTGGGCTTCCGCATGGCCGACGCCCACGCCGCGGATGCGCAGCATCCGCAGCAGGCCCGACACGAACAGGTTGACGAACCAGATCGCCGGCTTGGCCACCCTCATCAGCGGGCGCAGCACGAAGCTGGAGCCCAGCGCGATGCGTTCCGGGTATGTGGCGCCGATGATCTTGGGAGAAATCTCCGCGAACACGATCAACAGGAAGGCGACGACGGCCGTGGCGATCGTGATCACGCTTTCCTCATGGCCGAAGAACAGGATGGCGATGGCGGTCACGAGCGCCGTGGCCATCGCATTGATCAGCGTGTTGGCGATGAGCACGAGGGACAGCAGTTTATCGGTGCGGTCCAGCAGCCACAGCGTGGTGATGGCGCGGCGGTGGCCCCGTTTGGCGAGGTGGCGCAGGCGATATTTATTGGCCGCCATCAGGGCGGTTTCCGCCATCGCGAAGAAGGCCGAGCAGAGGATCAGGAGGGCGAGTGCGAGGATGAGCACCCAAAGCGGTACGGTTTCCAATGATCACCGTCAAGAATCGTCAGGAAACTGGCAAGGCCAGCGCGGTGCGGGACGCCGGGCGACCACGCAGAGGCCGATTCTAAGACATGGGGAGGGGGCTTGCAAGTTTGGCTAGAGATGCCGCGCGACAGGATGTGGTTACGCGTGATACGAAAAATGTGATTATTGGTGAGTATTTATCGATCGAATGTAGATCATAATTCTTTCCGCAAGGAATCATCGAACGCGGGGGCGAGGATCGAACAGCCCTGCTACGACGGTCTCCGTGCCGTTGCGCTGGAAACCGCAACTGTCTCTTCGACATCTCACACAAGGCTTATCACATGCATATTCCTGTCCTCGGAAAAACGCTGAAACCGATCACGCAGCGCAGCCTGGCCGATCTGGCCACCGACATCTCGGCGGCCAAAGCCATTGCGCAGGCGGCGGTCAACGTCGAATTGTTTACGATCCCGCTGTACATGAGCACGATGTACTCCATCTACGGCATGCATCAGATCAATTCTTCCGGGCAGACCTATTATCTGGGTCGCGAATGGCCGGGGATGTCGACCAGGGCCATGCCGGGCACGCCGAATGCCAAGGCTTTCAATATCATCTTCAGCGTGTTCATCCAGGAAATGCTGCACCTGCAGATGGCCTCGAACATCGCGACGGCGCTGGGCGTCCAGCCGACGTTCACCAGCCTGGCCTTGCAGACCGAGAAGCACGGCTGGCATTGCTATGGCCCGCATTGCAGCATCATTCCCCACATCGTCGACCTGAAAGACACCAGCAATTACAGCAACGTGCGGGTGAACACGGAAGCCCTGAACGAAAACCAGGTGAAGTTATTCCTCGCGATTGAACAGCCGGAACGGGATGCGCGCAAGGAATTGGAACATTTGCCCACGCCGAAATACTTCCCCACCGTGCCGTTCCAGGACTGGAAGCCGGGCAATACCGAACTCGACTTGCCGCTGTTCGGGACCATCGGCTGGATGTACGAGTGCTATGCCCAATATCTCAGCATCGAATACACGGACGGTGAAAACCTGTTCCAGAAGATGTTCCAACCCGGTTCGGTACAGCAAGACATGTTCAACTCCGAAGTGTCCGGCCATCCGAAAAAGGAATTTCCGCGTTTCGAGACCCTGCTGACCGCGGCCGACGAGACCGACGTCACGACGGCATTCGACAAAGTGATCGACATGATGAGCGCGATCTCGGACCAGGGCGAAGGCAACGCCATTACCATGCAGCGCTACCGCAAGCGCCACCTGCTCCAGGCCGTCGACGGCAAGTACCAGGAAGACACGGCGGCGTTGAAGCAGGACTATCCGTCGTTCGACCAGCACGGCACAGCGGCGCCATCGCGCGATGCCGCCGCGCGCGGCGACAACAAGGCGCAAGATCACTACGAGCGCTTCCAGGAAGTGCACAAGCTGCTGCACGCCGTCACGACCTGGGAGCAGTGGCACGCCGTCTGGGACAAGGAAGGCAAGGGCTGGACCGGCGCCGACCTGCGCAACGACCAGTACGATGCCGCCAAGGCGCCGGCCAACATTCCCAAGCCGGACGACGTGGCGGGGGCCCTGAACCGGCTCAAGGCCCAGGGCGCGCCTACCCATCATTTGCTGAGCCAGGTGGCGGTCGGTGCCATCGCCGGCATCACGACCGTGCTCGACACCTACTGGAAAGTCCAGGACACCGTCTTCCCCTACCCGTCGATGGTCGGTTCCGGCGACCGCATGTCGATCTGCTGGGCCATCTTCGGCAAGGCGGCCAATCTGGGCGCGGGCCTCGACGCGCCGGACAAGGACACGCTGTACCACGCCTGCCAGGGCCTGTCGCTGGCGCAGCCGGACACGACGGCCAGCTGCGCCGCGATCGAAATCTACCACTCCTGCAAGGGATCGAACGGCTGCCACGCCCAGGGCGGCTGCGGCTTCGCGCATTCCGACGAGGGCGGCGGTTCCTGCGGCAGTTCGAGTTGCGGCGGCAGCGCGGCGACGGCCAAGCTGCATGGCACCTGCGGCGCGCCGAGCACCATTCCCTACAGCGCGCCGAGCGACAACAAGTGCGCCTCGTTCGGCGGCTGCGCGGTGCCGATCTCGGCCTCGCAGGTCTACCCCGACACCGCCCCGCCGCCGACCATGAAGCTGTACGACTTCGTCGGCCCCAAGCACGAGTCGCAGGCGCTGCCGAATACCATGGCCTTCGCGTGTGGCGACTCGGTGTATGAAAAGGCCTGGGAAGCGTACAAGGCGGTGATGGCGAGCCGCGGCCAGCCGGTGACCGCGCCCATGCCCGAACCGACCGACCTGCGCCTGGCCCTGCCGCCGTCGACCTGATGGAAGCGCCGCAATCTGCACGCGGCGCGCAGCCGCGCCTGGGCCTGCCGAATCTGGGCCTGGGCGTGGGCTTGCGCTCGACGCATTTCCAGCACATCCTCGAGCACGGACCCGGGGTCGATTGGTTCGAAGTGATCAGCGAGAACTTTATCGACAACCACGGCCACGCGCGCCATGTACTCGAGACGGTGGCGGATCGGGTCCCGGTGGTGCTGCACGGGGTGTCGCTGTCGATCGGCAGCACCGACGCGCTGGACTTCGGCTATCTGGCCAAGCTGAAGCAACTAGCCACGGACGTGAAGCCCGCCTGGATCTCGGACCACCTGTGCTGGACCGGCGTGGCGTCCGTCAATTCGCACGACCTGCTGCCGCTGCCGCTGACCGAAGAGAGCCTGCGCCACGTGACTGCCCGGGTCGAGCAGGTGCAGGATTTCCTGGACCGGCCGCTGATCCTGGAAAATCCCAGCACCTACATGCAGTTCCGCCAGTCGAGCATGCCGGAATGGGAATTCCTCGGCCGCCTGGCCGAGCGCACCGGCTGCGGCCTGCTGCTGGACGTGAACAATGTCCATGTGTCGGCGTTCAACCACGGCTTCGACGCCGCCGACTACATCGCGCGCCTGCCGCACGATCGCATCGTGCAGATCCACCTGGCGGGGCCGACCGACTGCGGCGCCTACCTGGTCGACACCCACGACCATCCGGTGCCGGAGCCGGTCTGGCAGCTGTATGCGCTGGCGCAGCGCCTGACGGGCGGCGTCGCCACGCTGCTGGAGTGGGACGGCAAGATTCCGCCGTACCCGGAACTGCTGGCCGAGCTGGACAAGGCCCGGACGGTGCTGGCCGGCCGCATGCCCGCGCCCGTGGCGGCCGCGCCGGGCCTGCCGGACACCGTGCGCTCGACGCCCGTCGATTTCTGCCTTGGAGGAACGGATGACCTCAGCGTCGCTGCATGAGCTGCATGAGCTGCAAGACTGGTTCCTGACCGTGATGACGGCCCCGGGCGGCGTCGAACGCGGTGCGGCGCTGGCCGCCGGGCGCCATGCCTGGCGGCTGGACGAGGTGGTCGCGCATGCGCACGGCGCGGCGCCGGATACCCGCATGCATATTTACGCCAACGGCTATGTGCTGCGCTTGCTCGACTGCCTGCGCGCCGATTACCCGATGCTGCTCGAGGTCATGGGCGAACCGTTGTTCACGTTCTTTGCCAAGGCCTACGTGTGGCGCCATCCATCGACCTCGCCGTCGCTGTACGACCTGGGTGCCGGATTTGCGGCCTTTCTCGCCGACAGCCAGGGCGGGCTCGGCGCGGATGACGGCCTGCTGCGGCTGCCCATCGAGCTCGCGCGCCTCGAACGCGCCCGTACCGAGGCGGGACGGGCGCGCGGCATGGAGCGCGGCGGCACGGTCCGGTCCGCCATCCAGCATCCGCTTGCGCTGATGCTGGGCCAGGACGTGACGTTGTCCGCGCCCCCCTGTTTGCGCTTGCTGGACCTGGCGCTGCCACTGCTGCCCTTCGTGGACAGCCTGCGCGGCGACGGCGCGGTGCCGCCCGCGCCGGCACCGCAGCGCAGCTACGTGGGCGTCACGCGCATGCGTTACCGGGTGCGCGCGTACGCGCTGGAAGCCTGGCAATTCCACCTCTTGCAGGCGCTGGTGGAACAAGACGGGCGCGGCACGTCGTCGCAGCAGTGCGTCCAGCGCGCGGCCGAGCGCACGGGGCAGGCGGCCGACCACCTGGCGGTGCAGATGATGCTGTGGTTGCCGACCGCCGCGGCAAGCGGTCTGGTATTGGCGGAGACGTTCGGCTAGTCGCGGCGCCCGCGACACCTTCCTCAGCCGCGCGCCAGCGCCAGCCGCCCTTGGCCGCCCGGCGCGGCCAGCGTGTGCCCGGCCGCCAGCTTGAACTGCGCCAGCGCGCCGGACAGCTGCTCCGTCTGCTCCGCCAGCGATTCCGCCGCGGCCGACGCTTCCTCGACGAGCGCCGAGTTCTGCTGGGTCATCTGGTCCATGTCGTCGATGGCGCGGCCGATCTGTTCGATGCCTTCTTCCTGGCGCTGGCCGGCCACGCTGATCTCGGCCATGATGTCGTGCACCTTGCGCACCGACGCGACGATCTGTTCCATCGTGGCGCCCGCCTCGTCGACGAGCGCGCTGCCGGCGTCGACCTTGGCGACGGAGTCGCCGATCAGTTGCTTGATTTCCTTGGCGGCCGCCGCCGAGCGTTGCGCCAGGTTGCGCACCTCGCCCGCGACGACCGCGAAGCCGCGGCCCTGTTCGCCGGCCCGGGCCGCTTCCACGGCGGCGTTCAAGGCCAGGATATTCGTCTGGAAGGCGATGCCGTCGATCACGGAAATGATCTCGACGATCTGCTTGGCCGACGCGTTGATGGCGCCCATCGTGGACACCACGTTGCCCACCACTTCGCCGCCGCGGGTGGCGATGTCGGTGGCGGACAGGACCAGTGTGTTCGCCTGGTTCGTGTTGGCGGCGTTCGTGCGCACGGTCTCGGTCAGCGATTCGACGGCGCGCGTCGTGTGCTCCAGGCTGCGCGCCTGCGATTCCGTGCGGCCGGCCAGGTCGGCGTTGCCGCTGGCGATTTCGGCACTGGCCGTGGCGATGGTCTCGGCGGATGTCTTGATGCCGGACACCATCGTCGCCAGGCGCGTGCGCATGTCCTGCAGCGCGGCCAGCAGGCTGTGCCGGTCGCCGGCGTCGAGGCGGATGTCCATCGACAGGTCGCCCGCCGCGACGGCGCGCGTGATCTCGCGGGCATACTCCGGTTCGCCGCCCAGCTGTTGCCAGATCGTGCGGATGACGAACCACGACACGCCGATCAGGGTCGCGATCACGACCAGCGCCGTGACGACGATGACGGACAGCACGTGGCGCACGCTCGTGCTGCTCTGCGCGATGCCGGCCTTGAATTGTTGCTGGGCCTGCTCGTTGAATTTCGCCACGTCGGCATTGAGCACGGTCAGCGCGCCCTGCATGCGCTGCACGGTCGCCTGCGTGTCGCCCTGCTCGAGTTCGAGCATGATCCTGGCGGCCGACACGGCCGGCGCATAGTAATCCTCGAATTCCTTGCTCAGACGCTTGGCGGTCGGATCCATGCCCGGGATCTTGCCGACCTCGGCCAGCTTGGCGCGGACCTTGTTCGCCTGGTCGCCGATCTGGGCGATGCGGGTCTTGTCGCCTTCGGAGACGGCATCGCGCAGACCGTCGGTGATGCCCTGCAGGTCGGCGGCCAGCGCCTTCGACGTGCCCAGCGCCGGATAGTCGACGGTCTCGGTCGTGTGGATCGAGTCCAGGGCGCCGCTGGCGATGGAGGCGGACACCGCCACGCCGAGGCCGAAGATGATGGTCGAGATGACCGGAAGTGCCCAGATCTTGCGCTTGATGCTCATGCCGTTTCCTTTGAATATGCGGGACGTTTACGGTGTGTAGATCACTTTCACCGAGGCGTCGACCGCGCTCTTTTCGATGTAGCCGATGGCTTTCGGGTCGCTCGCCACCATCTTCTTGACGGCGGCGTTGTCCGCCGCTTCCCTGGGCATCGTGGCCTTGCCGGTGAACACCAGTTTGGACCACAAGGACTTGACCTGGGACGCGTCCTTGTCCGTCACCTTCTTGTAGAACTCGGCGCGGACCGGGGTGCCTTCCGGCTGGTCGACGGGGGTCATGGCGCTCGACCGGCCCAGGAAAAATTGCGCGACCTGGTCTTTCGTCATCGGCGCCGCGGCGGCCTTCGGACTCACGACGACCACCACGTCTGCCATGGCGGGCAGGGCAAGCATCAATGCGGCGATGCCGAGGCCGGTCTTGATCGGATGTTTCATCGATCTCTCCTCAGAACACGAAGTCGACCGCGACGGCGCCGACGTTGACCGGGCCGTGGAAGCCCGGCTGCGGGTTGATCAGCAGGCCGGCCGCCTGGTTCGGGCGCACGTGGTCGAATTGCACCTTCAGCGCCAGCGAGCGGTAGAAGTCCCAGCGCATGCCGATCGAGTCGGTCTGCTGCTCGCCCTGGCCCACGCCCGTGTACGGCAGGGTGGCGACGATGCCGGACAGCGCGGCGAGGGTCGGGGTGCACGCGGCCGGGTAGCCGGCCGGGCAGGCCGCCGGCATGCCGTTGTGGACCGTGCCGTTGATGGACAGCCTGGCGTGGCTGTAGTACGGCAGGAACTTGCCGATGCGATAGCCGCCCATCACGTACCACGACGTCGTGTCGTTGACCCAGCTGTCGGTCTTGCGCTTGGCGTATTCGCTTTGCACGAGGATGTCGTTCCAGTCGAGCGTGGCGCCGATCGACGTGAACGATGCCTTCTTGTCGCGCACGTCGATGTCGGATGCGAGCTGGGCCGCCTGCGGGATGTGGTAGCCGGCGGCGACCATGTTCAGCGAGTTCAGCAGGGCCGGCATCGTCGTCGAGCCGTTCAGCGTGATCTTGCCGTCGACGCGGCCGAAGCGCACCGTCAGCGGGCCGTGCTCGGCCACGAGGTTCAGCGCGGTCATGCGGCGGCCGTCCAGGCTCAGGCCGTCGATCAGGTCGACCTTGGACTTGCCGATGGCCAGTTGCGCGGTGTACGTCGTGTCGCCATAGCTATGTTGCCAAGTGACGTCGGCGCCGTCGATCGTGTTGAACAGCATCTGCGAATACATCTCGGCCGGCGGACGCAGCATCGTGTTGGCATAGCCGACGTTGCGGTAGTCCGAAATCATGAAGGCCGGCACGCCCATGCGGCCGACGCGGAACGACACGTCGTCCGAGACCTTGGCCTTGGCGAACGCCCAGGCCAGCTCGGCGCCGAAGTCATCCTGCGCATCCTTGCGCACGAGGCCCTGGCCCGTGACGGACAGCCAGCTGTTGACGGCGTAATCGGCCTGCACGCCGAAGTTGGAATCGACGCCGGTGGTGACGTCCTTCCCGGCGCCGCTGGCCTGGTTCGGGCGGCCGAACTCGGCCTTGTCGGTATTGGTCCAGGTAAGGGCGCCGGTGCCGAAGCCGCTGATGCGGACGTTCGAACCGTCCTGCGCGAATGCGCAAGGCACGACAAAAGACAAGGCGAGCGCACTCGCGATGATGCGTTTTTTCATGGGAATGACCTGCTGAAGACTGCGGGTGGACGATTTTTTGTTATAGAGACACTGCCGAGGCGATGGTTACGCCGCGTAACGAATCTGTAATAAATTGTAGAGCGACATAAATTTTTGCCGCAAGGAAAATACGCGAATAATCACACTACGCTGGCGCCGTACGCCTTCTTTGTTGTGCCAAACAGACAGCGTGCCCTGTCAGAATTAGATGATGTATTTAATTCCACCAGTGCGATGTCGTGCCCGCTTCCGGCAGGCGCGCCTGCTTTGCTTCGTGCACGATGCCGGCGTGCACGGCCTGCTCGGCCGTGTAGATGCGCGCGCTGGCCGTCAGATAGGAACGGATGTCGTGGGCATCCGGTGCGCCGCGGGTGGCTTCCTCGAAGATGGCGGCGTAGCGCTCGGCGTCGAAGTCGAGGCAATCGCGCCATTCGGTGATGCGGGCGTGGTCCGCCGCCACCAGGTTGCCGAAGCCCCAGTGCAGCGGATGGATGAGGAAGCGCGTGCCGGGGCAGGCGTAGCGGCGCCGGCCGGCCAGGAAGATCGCGACGCCGACGGATTCCACGCTGCCCACGTTCCACGTCGCCAGCGGCAATGGCAACGATTTCAGGAAGTAGTACAGCGCGAAGCCGGCCGTCATGTTGCCGCCTTCGGTCGACATGTGCAGTTCGATCTCCGTCGCGCCGCTCTGCAGGGCCTGCAGGCACAGGTTGCGCACGGTGCAGGCGGAGTTCGCGTTGATCGGTCCGATGAAATGAACGATGTGCAATGCCATGAGCCCTCCCGGTGACGGCTCAAGCATAGCAAGTTTCGCAATCTTGCCTCGTTCCGCATTGCGTGCGGCGGGCAGGACGGGCATCCTCGGGGATCGGGCCGCGCCAGCGCGTCTTGCGGTATTTAAAATATCTGATATTCAAAATCGATATCCGGATATATCCCGCATGGTCCCCGGTGCTACTCTTGCATCCAGTGAGTCCCAATATCAGAAGTGCTTTCCAATCCGAGGCAACGATGTCCACACCGATCCGATTTTTCTACCGCGGCGCCGTCCATGAAGTGAACGACGTCACGCCGACGCAGACCATCCTGCAGCACCTGCGCGAGGATCTGCATTGCACCGGTACCAAGGAAGGCTGCGCCGAGGGCGACTGCGGCGCCTGCACCGTCGTGGTCGGATCGCTGGAAAACGGCGAACTGCAGATGCGGACCGTGAATTCCTGCATCCAGTTCACGCCCACGCTGGACGGCAAAGCGCTGTTCACCGTCGAAGACCTGGCCCGGGAGGATGGCAACCTGCACCCCGTGCAGCAGGCGCTCGTCGAATGCCACGGCTCGCAATGCGGCTTCTGCACGCCGGGCTTCGCCATGTCGCTGTGGGGCCTGTACCTCAAGCAGGAAGGCCGCGAGCCGACGCGCTGCGAGATCGACGACACCCTGTCCGGCAACCTGTGCCGCTGCACGGGCTACCGTCCCATCATCGACGCCGCCAAGCGCATGATGACGCTGCCGCCGGCGGAATTCGACCGCGCCGCGGTCGCGGAACAGCTGCGCGCCCTGCAGCGCGACGCCGGCGCCACGTACGAATACGACGGCCAGACCTTTCACGCGCCGCGCACGCTGGACGAACTCGTGGCCGTGCGCGCCGCGCATCCGACCGCGACGATCCTCGCCGGCTCGACGGACGTCGGCCTGTGGGTCACCAAGCAGATGCGCGAACTCACGGACATCATCTACCTGGGCCACGTGGCCGAACTGAAGACCTTGCGTGAGCAGGACGGCTTTATCGAGATCGGCGCCGGCGTCTCGCTCGAAGACGCGTACGCCGCCATCCGCAAGCACTACGAAGCACAGCTGGGCGAACTGTGGCAGCGCTTCGCATCGCTCCCGATCCGCAACGCGGGCACCCTGGGCGGCAACGTGGCGAACGGTTCGCCGATCGGCGACTCGATGCCGTGGCTGATCGCCCTCGGCAGCGAACTGGTGCTGCGCGGGCCGGACGGCGAGCGCACCATGCCGCTCGAGCGGTTCTACCTCGGCTACCAGGTCAAGGACTGGCGCGACGGCGAATTCGTGCAGGCCGTGCGCGTGCCGCTGCCGCGCCAGAACGTCGCGTTCCGCACCTATAAACTGGCCAAGCGCTTCGACCAGGACATCTCGGCCGTGTGCGCGGCCTTCGCCTTCACTTTGGACGACGGCATCGTGGTCGAAGCGCGCATCGCGTTCGGCGGCATGGCCGCGACGCCGAAGCGCGCCGCCGAGGCGGAAAGCCTGTTGAACGGCCGCGCCTGGGACGAGGCGGCCGTGACGGACGCGATGGCCGCGCTGGCCCGGGACTACGCCCCGCTGTCCGACATGCGCGCCTCGAGCGCCTACCGCATGAAGACGGCGCAGAACCTGCTGCGCCGCTTCTGGCTCGAAACGCGCAAGGACAACCCGCTGCCGCCCGTCGCGGTCAACGCATTCGCGGCATCGGCGCACACCGCCACGGCCTGAGGAGAACACCATGAACGACGCAGGATCCCCCGCATTGACCAAGGCCGAATGGAAGCAGGTCGGTCTCGGCAAAGCCCATGAATCGGCGCGGCTGCACGTGCTGGGCCAGGCCGACTACACGGACGACATCGCCGAGGTGCGCGGCACCTTGCACGCGGCGCTCGGCCTGTCGGGCAAGGCCCATGCACGCATCCTCGGCATCGACTTCGCGGACGTCCTGGCCAGCCGCGGCGTGCGCGCCGTGCTCACCGCGCAGGACATCCCCGGCACCAACGATTGCGGCCCGATCATCCACGACGATCCGATCCTCGCGGACGGCCTTGTGCAGTACATCGGCCAGCCGATCTTCGTGGTCGTCGCCGACTCGCACGATCTCGCCCGCCGCGCCGCGAAAAAGGCGAAGGTGAGCTACGAAGAACTGCCCGCGATCCTGACCCCGCAGGCCGCGCGCGCCGCCGGCTCGTATGTGCTGCCGCCGATGCGCCTGGCGCGCGGCGACGCCGAGGCCGCGTTCGAGCGCGCCCCGCACCGCGTGAAGGGCGAGCTGTACGTCGGCGGCCAGGAACAGTTTTATCTGGAAGGCCAGATTTCGTATGCCATCCCGCAGGAAAACGACGGCATGCTCGTGCTGTGTTCCACGCAGCACCCGAGCGAGATGCAGCACGTCGTGGCGCACGCGCTGAACCTGCATTCGCACAACGTGGTCGTCGAGTGCCGCCGCATGGGCGGGGGCTTCGGCGGCAAGGAATCGCAGTCGGCGCTGTGGGCGGCCTGCGCGGCGGTCGCGGCGAAACGCCTGAACCGCGCCGTCAAGCTGCGCGCCGACCGCGACGACGACATGATGGTCACCGGCAAGCGCCACTGCTTCCACTACCTGTACGAAGTGGGTTACGACGACGCCGGCCGCATCGTCGCGGCGAAGGTCGACATGGTGAGCCGCGCCGGCTTCTCGGCGGACCTGTCCGGCCCCGTCGCCACCCGCGCCATCTGCCACTTCGACAACACCTATTATCTGTCCGACTGCGACATCCGCGCGGCGGCCGGCAAGACGAACACGCAGTCGAACACCGCGTTCCGCGGCTTCGGCGGCCCGCAGGGCGCCATCGCGATCGAGTACATCATCGACGAGATCGCGCGCAACCTGGGCAAGGATGCGCTCGACATCCGCAAGCTGAATTTCTACGACAAGATCGACCGCAACGTCACGCCGTACGGCCAGCCGGTCGTCGACAACGTCATCCACGAACTGGTGGGCGAGCTGGAGGCGACGAGCGAATACCGCGCGCGGCGCCAGGCGATCGACGCATACAACGCGACGAGCCCCGTGCTGAAGAAGGGCCTGGCCCTCACGCCCGTGAAATTCGGCATCGCGTTCAACGTCACGCACCTGAACCAGGCCGGCGCCCTCGTGCACGTGTACGTGGACGGCTCCATCCTCGTCAACCATGGCGGCACGGAGATGGGGCAGGGCGTCAACACCAAGGTGATGCAGGTCGTCGCGCACGAACTGGGCGTCGATCTCACCCGCGTGCGCATCGCGGCGACGAACACGAGCAAGGTGGCCAACACGTCGGCGACAGCGGCATCGACGGGCGCGGACCTGAACGGCAAGGCCGCCCAGGACGCGGCGCGCCAGATCCGCGAGCGCCTGGCAGGCTTCGCCGCGAAGCAGTACGGCGGCGCCGTCGAAGACGTGCGCTTCGTCGCCGACACCGTGTTCGCGAACGGCCAGGAAATCGCGTTCGGCGAACTGGTCGCCAAGGCCTACCTGGCGCGCGTGCAGCTGTGGTCGGACGGTTTCTATGCCACGCCGAACCTGCACTGGGATCCGAAGACGATGACGGGCAACCCGTTCTTCTACTTCGCGTACGGCGCGGCGGTGGCGGAAGTCGTCATCGACACCTTGACGGGCGAATGGAAGCTGCTGCGCGCCGACGCGCTGTACGACGCCGGCAACTCGCTGAATCCCGCCATCGACATCGGCCAGGTCGAAGGCGCCTTCATCCAGGGCATGGGCTGGCTGACGACGGAAGAACTGTGGTGGAACGCGCAGGGCAAGCTCATGACGCACGCGCCGTCCACGTACAAGATCCCGGGCGTGTCCGATTGTCCGGACGCGTTCACCGTGAAGCTCTTCAACAACCGCAACGTGGCGGATTCGATCCACCGTTCGAAGGCCGTCGGCGAGCCGCCGCTGCTGCTGCCGTTCTCCGTGTTCCTCGCGATCCGCGACGCCATCTCGGCCGTCGGCGAACACAAGGTGAACCCGCCGCTGCGCGCGCCCGCGACGAGCGAGGCGATCCTCGACGCCGTGTCGTTCGTCGAACACGCCGCGCGGGAAGCCAGGGCGGCCTGAGATGGACGACTGGCTCATCCCCACGGACCGTCCCGCCGTGCTGATCACGGTCGCGCGGGTCGACGGTTCCGTGCCGCGCGAACCGGGCGCCCGCATGCTGGTCGATGCGAGCGGGCAGTGGGGCACCGTCGGCGGCGGCCACCTCGAGCTGCGCGGCGTCGAGACGGCGCGTGCCATGCTGGAGCAAGGCGAGGCACGCCGGCTGGAGCGCTTCCCGCTCGGCCCGAGCCTGGGCCAGTGCTGCGGCGGCGTCGTGCACCTCGCGTTCGAACTGGTCGACCGCGACCACTGCGCCCAGCTGGCCGCGCGCCGCCACGACGACTGCTGGCGCCTCGTCGCGCTGGACGGCGAACCCGACCGCGCGCTCGTCGACGCGCTGGGCCACAACATCCTCGTGCAGGGCGGCCGCTATCCGGACTTCGAGCGCGGCGGCGGCACCCGCGTGCTGCTGGACGCGGCCGGACGGCGCTGGCTCGTCGACCACGTCCCGGCGCCGCGCGCGCACGTGATGCTGTTCGGTGCCGGCCACGTGGGCGCGGCCGTCGTGCGCCTGCTGGCGGACCTGCCGTGCCGCGTGACGTGGGTCGACGAGCGGGAAGACCTGTTCCCGGCCGCGCTGCCGCACAACGTCGTCGCCGAAGCGACCGACATGCCGGAAGCCCTCGTGCACGCGGCGGCTCCCGGCACGAGCTTCCTCGTGATGACGCACAACCACGCGCTCGACCAGCGCCTGGCCGAAGCGATCCTCAGGCGCCCCGCGCAGCGCGACTGGTTCGGCCTGATCGGATCGGACACCAAACGCAAGCAGTTCGAACACCGCCTGCGCGACCGCGGCATCGCCCGCGCGCGCCTGGACGACATGGTGTGCCCGATCGGCATCCCCGGCGTCAAGGGCAAGGAGCCCGCCGTGATCGCCGTCGCCGTCGCTGCGCAATTGCTGATGGTCTGGGAGGCGGCCGCCAAGGCCGTCCCGCCCGCGACCGCAACCCCCGCTTCACTGGAACAAGACTAAATGTCCAACGATACCCCCGACGCGCAGGCCTACCGGGCGAGCCTGCTGCACTTCCACGCCGATCCGGTGCTTGCCGAGAACGCCCACGCGTGGCACGAGGACGGCCTGCTCGTCGTCGAGAACGGCCGCGTCAAGGCGGCCGGTGACTACGACCAGCTGGCCCCGACGCTGCCGCCCGGCACGGCGATCACCGATTACCGCGGCCAGATCATCACGCCCGGCTTCATCGACACGCACCTGCACTTCCCGCAGACCGACATGATAGTCTCGCCCGCGCCGGACCTGCTGCCGTGGCTGGAGAACTACACGTTCCCGACCGAGCGCCAGTTCAAGGACCCGGTGCACGCGCGCACCGTCGCCGAGTTCTTCCTCGACGAGCTGCTGCGCAACGGCACGACGACGGCGCTCGTCTACTGCACGGTGCACAAGGAATCCGTCGACGCCTTCTTCGAGGCGAGCGCCGCGCGCAACCTGCGCATGGCCGGCGGCAAGGTGCTGATGGACCGGAACTGCCCGGACTTCCTGCGCGACACGGCCGACCTGCGCGACAGCGAAGACCTGATCCGCCGCTGGCACAACCACGGCCGCGCGCTGTATGCGATCACGCCGCGCTTCGCCCCGACGTCGACCCCGGCCCAACTGGCGGCTGCGGGCGAGCTGGCGCGCGCGTTCCCGACGACGTACATCCAGACGCACGTGTCGGAAAGCCGCGACGAATGCGCTTGGGTGCAGGGCCTGTTCCCGGACCGCCGCAGCTATCTACAGGTGTACGAGCATTATGGCCTGATGCGGCCGCGCGCCATGTTCGGGCACTGCATCTGGCTCGACGACGCCGATTTCGCGCTGATGGCCGACACGGGCGCCGCCATCTCGCACTGCCCGACGTCGAACCTGTTCCTGGGCAGCGGCCTGTTCGACGTCGCCAAGGCGGACGAGGTGCGCGCACACGTGTCGCTCGGAACGGACGTCGGCGCCGGCACGTCGTTCTCGATGTTGCAAACAATGAATGAAGCGTATAAAGTTGCGCGATTGAAAGGCAGCTATCTCCCGGCCCTGCGCATGTTCTATCTCGCCACGCTGGGCGCCGCGCGCAGCATGCAGCTCGAAGGGACGATCGGCAATTTTGCCGCCGGCACCGAGGCCGATTTCGTCGTGCTCGATCCGAAGGCGACGCCGCTGCTGGCGCGCCGGACGGCGAACGGCGACTCGCTCGAGGAAACGCTGTTCGCGCTGGCCCTGCTGGGCGACGACCGCGCGATCCGTGCCACGTACGCGGCCGGCAAGCGGGTGCACGAGCGGGCGCGCTGATCCGCAGGGTGCGCGTCCCGGCTGCCTGAACGAATCTTTCACCTGCCGAGACGATGATGACAAAAACCCTGAGCAGCAGCCTGCTGATCACCCTGGCGGTCCTCGCGACCGCCGCCTCCGCGCGCACCCCGGCGTCCGGCCCCAACGAAGTTGCCACCGCGCGCCACTATGCCGCGCTGATCGCGGGCCCCCAGCCGAAGACGGCGGAGCTGGTCCTGTTCTTTTCGCAGATGCCCAAGGGCGGCGACCTGCACCACCATTACTCGGGCGCGATCTATGCCGAGACCTATGTCGACTGGCTCGACAAGCAGGGCGCCTGCGTCAACAAGCTGACCTACCGCATCGAGACCGACAAGGCCGTCGTCGAAGCCGAACGCGCCAAGCAGCCGAAGGACCGCACCTGCCTGTCGTCGGCCGACGTTTACGCCGACGACGCCACGTGGCGCGAGCTGCTGCAGCATTGGTCGAGCAAGGATTTCCACAACCACGGCGCGATCCAGCCGCCGCCGGACCGCCAGTTCTTCCAGACGTTCGGCTACTTCGGCCCCGTCTCGGACCATAACTTCCACGACGGCCTCCTCGAACTCAAGAACCGCGCGCTGGCCGAGAACGTGGCGTACATCGAAACGATGTTCAAGAGCCCGGACTCGGTGTCCGATCCGGAGTTCGACAAGCGCGCCTGGGACACCGCCCGCGACGACGCGAAGTTCGCGCAGCTGCTGGAAACCGCGCGCCAGAAGCTCGACGCCACCCCGGCGTTCAAGGCGTCGGTCGACAAATTCGTCAAGACCGTGAACGACGCGGCCCAGGGCATCGACGACGACAACTTCACGATGCGCTACCAGACCTACGTCGTGCGCCTGTTCTCGCCGTCGCGCGTGTTCTCGTCGATGCTGGCCGCGTTCGAGTCGGCCGCGCGGGGCGGCAAGATCGTCGGCGTGAACATCGTCGGCCAGGAAAGCCAGATGGTGGCCATGCGCGACTACACCTTGCACATGCAGATGTTCCGCTACCTGAAGAAGATCTACCCGAAGGTCAACATCGCGCTGCACGCGGGCGAGCTGGCGCTGGGCGACGTGGCGCCGGAAGACCTCAAGTACCACATCGACCAGGCCCTGAACGTGGCGGGCGCGCAGCGCATCGGCCACGGCATCGACCTCGCGCACGAGACCAACGCCATCGGCATCATGAAGACCATGCGGGCGAAGGACATCCCCGTCGAGATCAACCTGACGTCGAACGCCTTCATCGAGGGCGTGCAGGGCGAGAACCATCCGATCACGCTGTACCGCAAATACGGCGTGCCGTACGTGATCTCGACGGACGACGCCGGCGTCACCCGCCACAACCTGGCCAATGAATACGTGCTGTTCGCCAGCCGCTACAAGCCGAGTTATGCGGAGGTGAAGCGGGCGTCGTACAACAGCATCCGCTACAGCTTCCTGCCCGCGGCCGACAAGGCGCGCCTGACGCGCCTGCTCGACGCCCGCTACGCGCGCTTCGAGGCGGACATCGCGGCGCTCGACCGCACCATCGTGGCACACTGAGCGGATCGCCGCTCAGCCCCCCTTGCCGGCGGCGGTTCCGCCGCCGGTGCCCGTCTCTCCGATCGCCGTTTCCTCTCGCTGCGTCGACGCGGCCTCCGCATGGGCCGCCGCTGTGGCCAACTTGCTACAGAATGCGACATTTCTCATTTTGTTTGCCTAAAAAACAAGCGGAGCGATTTCATTTGAGAACGCCCCATTTATCATTCAGCCCTGTCCGATCCTGAGGGAAAGGGCAAGCTGCACGCGATGCCTTGCCCGTTTTTTCGGCAACTTATACGCGCAAGCTATAAATTCCCAAGAGAAAACGTATTTGTCTCGATAAGAGCCTTCATGCATATTGGTCTTTTATCAATCCAAAGTCAGAGAAAAAAAACAACTCAGGCATTTAATAGCCTGGAAACAATTGCCCGCTAAACTCGAGTGGGCTGCCTTTTGCTGGTGCATCGTCATCCACTTACGCACCGCAAAACAGCAGAACGAACAAGAGACCGGCTGTCATGAGCGACCGGTTCGGGATTGCAGTACTGAGAGGGGGAACTTCGTTCCCAACCATAACATCAAGTCTATTTGGGGTTAATCCAATGATCTATCAAAAGCGGATCCAGCTGACCAAGCTGGCGCTGGCTCTGTCGGTCGCACTCGCGGGCGCGCCGGCACTGGCGCAGAACACGACGTCGGCCGTTGCCGGCCGCATTTCGAGCGCGGACGGCCGACCGGCCGCCGGCGCGTCGGTGCAAATCGTCCACACCGAATCCGGTTCCGTCAGCAACGTCGTCACCGATGCCCAGGGCCGCTACATCGCGCGCGGCCTGCGTACCGGCGGTCCGTACACGATCATTATCACCAAGGACGGCGTCACCGAAAAACGCGAGGGCGTCTACCTGAAACTGGCGGAGACCACCGACGTCGACGCCACCCTCGGCCAGCCGATGCAAGTGGTGCAGGTGTCCGGCAACCGCGCCCGTGCCGAGATCTTCAACAGCAGCAATATGGGCGCCGGCACCGCCATCAGCGCCGCCCAGCTGCAGACCCAGGCGTCGATCAACCGCAACCTGCAGGACTACGCCCGCGCCGATCCGCGCGTGTCGCAGACCGACAAGGAGCGCGGCGAAATGTCCGTCGCCGGCCAGAACTCGCGCTACAACACCATCACCATCGACGGCGTCAACGTGAGCGACACGTTCGGCCTGGAGTCGAACGGCAGCCCGACCGCGCGCCAGCCGATCTCCATCGAAGCGATCCAGTCGGTGCAGGTGAACGTCGCCAACTACGACGTCACGCAGAAAGGCTACACCGGCGGCAACATCAACGCCGTCACCAAGTCCGGCACCAACAAGTGGAAGGGCGGCATCTACTACGTCTACCGCAACGACAAGTGGGCCGGCGACCGCTACGACAACACCAAGGACACCTACAGCGCGCCGCCGTCGTTCGACGAAACCACCAAGGGCGTGTGGGCCAGCGGCGCGCTCGTCAAGGACAAGCTGTTCATCTTCGCCCTGAGCGAGGAGTTCGACAGCACCCGCGCCTCGTCCAACTATGGCCCGATCGGCGGCGACGGTTCGACCACGGTCGGCATCACCCAGTCGTCGATCGCGTCGGCCCAGCAGATCGCCAAGAACGTCTACGGCATCGACATCGGCACCCCGACCGCCGGCGGCTCGCGGATGACGTCGCGCGAGCAGATGCTCAAGTTCGACTGGAACATCAACGACGACCACCGCGCCAGCCTGCGCTACTCGAAGACGTCGCAGAGCGAGCCGATCTATCCGGGCTATTCGAACAGCGGCATCGGCATGACGTCGTCGACGTACAACCAGGAAAAGAGCATCGAGACCATCGTCGCCCAGGTGCTCTCGGACTGGACGCCGAACTTCTCGACCGAGTTCAAGGCGTCGCAGCGCATCTATGATTCGGCGCCGAAGAACAACAGCCGCCTGCCGGCCATGGCGCTGCAGTTCTCGGGCCCGTTGCCGGCCGACGCGCCGGCCGGCGTGCCGACCGCGACCCGCTACCTGAACTTCGGCACCGAGCGTTCGCGCCAGTTCAACGTGCTGGGCACCAAGACCTATGACCTGTACGCCGGCGCCACCTGGACCCTGGGCGACCATGCGATCAAGTTCGGCGCCGACAACAGCAAGAACGAGATCTTCAATGCGTTCCTGCAGGACGTCTACGGCAACTACACCTTCGGCTGCGCCGACTACAACACCATCGGCGGTTACACGTCGGTGCCGTCGGGCTTCACCTGCTCCAAGGGCACGAATGCGCAGATCGAAGCGGCCGTGCTGGAGAACTTCCGCCGCGGCCGTCCGACCTCGTACAGCGTGCAGCTGCCGGCGCCGGGCGTTCCGTCGCTGAACGATGCGGCCGCGACCTTCTCGATGCGCGACACCGGCCTGTTCGTGCAGGATACCTGGAACGTCAACAAGAACCTGACCTTGACCTATGGCGTGCGCGTCGACGAGACGGGCGTGGGCGGCCGTCCGCTCGCGAACAACGCCGCGGCCCAGCCGCTCGTGGCGGGCAACTTCGCGACCGGCAAGGCGCAATCCGGCGGCTTCGGCTACGACAACACCGTCACGCCGGACGGCCAGAAGCTGTGGCAGCCGCGCTTCGGCTTCAACTACCGCTTCGACAGCGCGCGTCCGACCCAGGTGCGCGGCGGCGTCGGCCTGTTCCAGGGCGCGGCCGCGGCCGTCTGGATGGCCAACCCGTTCTCGAACACGGGCGTGTCGACCCGCATCGTCAGCTGCTCCGTCACCGGCACCGTCAAGTGCCCGCAGGGCGACGGCTTCCTCAGCGTGAATCCGGATGCGCAGCCGAACATCGCGGGCGCGCCGGCCGCCAAGGTCGACTTCCTGGATCCGGGCCTGCACCAGCCGTCGATCTGGAAATCCAACGTCGCCTTCGAGACGGAACTGCCGTGGTATGGCCTGGTGTTCGGCGCCGAGTACCTGTACACCAAGAACAAGGACGCCATCTATTACGAGAACCTGAACCTGGGCGGCGCGACGGCCACCGGCCCGGACGGCCGCGAGCTGTTCTGGAACGCCGCCGGCATGAACGCGGCCAACTTCTCGGCCGCCAATGGCTCGGTCACCGTGTCGCGCAGCGTGACGAACAAGTTCCTCAGCAACCGCAGCTTCACCGACGTGATGCTGGCCCGCTCGACCGACAAGGGCCGCTCGAAGATCGCCACAGTCTCGCTGACGGCGCCGATGAGCCGCGGCCTGGGCTGGTCGGTGGCGTTCAGCCACACCGACGCGACGGAAGTCTCGCCGCTGACGTCGTCGGTGTCGACCTCGAACTGGAACGGCCGCTCGGTGTTCAACCCGAACGAGGACGTGGCCGCCAACTCCGGCTACCTGGTCAAGAACCGCATCAACGCGCTCGTGAACTGGGAAAAGAAATTCTTCGGCGAGTACAAGACCCGCTTCGGCGTGTTCTACGAGGGCCGCTCGGGCAAACCGTTCAGCTGGACCTTCAACAACGACATGAACGGCGACAGCCAGGCCGGCAACGACTTGATGTACATCCCGAGCGCCATGGGTTCGGGCGAGGTGATCTTCGCCGGCGACACGGCGACCAGCCACGCCAACGAACAGAAGTTCTGGGACATCGTCAACGCCAACAAGGCCCTGCGCAATGCGAAGGGCGGCGTGGTGGGACGCAACAGCGACTTCGCGCCGTGGACCAACAGCTTCGACCTGCGCATCAGCCAGGAAATCCCGGGCATGTTCAAGCGTAACAAGGGCTTCTTCTCGCTGGACTTCATCAACTTCGGCAACCTGCTGAACAAGAAGTGGGGTCACATCAACGAAGTCGCCTTCCAGTCCGCCGGCGGCCAGGCGCGCAGCTTCGTCGACTACGCGGGTATGCAGAACGGCAAGTACGTGTACGCCGTGCGCCCGCAGGTCGAGGACTACGTCGTCCGCCAGAACAAGGGCGAATCGCAGTGGGCGATCCAGGCAACCGTCAAGTACGAGTTCTGACCTGAACGCGTAGCTCGACGTGTCGACGGCCGGTGGCGACACCGGCCGTTTTACGTCGTTGTTTCGCCGTCCGTAAAGACCCGCGGTGGCGGCGCCGATGCCATAATCGGTGGCTGCCGTCCGCACTCCAAGAGGCTACACATGATCGATTCCCGTTCCTTCGGCGCGCGCCTGTCCTCCCTGGCGCTGGGCGTGGCGCTGCTGCTGTCCGGCTGCGCCGCGCCGCCGTCCAAGCCGGTTCCGATCGAGATCAACCTCGTCGCCCTGAACGACTTCCACGGCAATCTCGAGCCCAGCAAGTACACCTACACGCCGCCCGGATCGACGCAGCCGCGCACCATCCAGGCCGGCGGCATCGACGTGCTGAAAGGCGCGCTGGACGCGTTCCGCAAGGACGACCCCGACCTGCTGTTCGTCGCGGCCGGGGACCTCGTCGGCGGGAGTCCCGCCGAGTCGTCCATGTTCGCGGACGAGCCGAGCATCGTGGCGCTGAACCGCATGGGCCTCGTCGCGAGCTCGCTCGGCAACCACGAATTCGACCAGGGACCGCAGGAACTGCTGCGCCAGCAGCACGGCGGCTGCGCGTCGCCGCGGCCGGCCAAGGCGTGCCGCTTCGCGCCGGACTTCAAGGGCGCCGGCTTCACCTACCTCGCCGCCAACGTCGTCGACGCCAAAACGGGCAAAACCCTCGTGCCGGGCTGGCGCATCGTCGACGTCAAGGGCGTCAAGGTGGGCCTGATCGGCGCCGTGCTGCACGACCTCGCGTCCGTGACGGTCGCCGCGTCGATCAAGGGCCTGGCGATGGGTGACGAAGCGGCATCCATCAACGCCGCGCTGCCCGCGATGCGCGCGCAGGGTGCGCAGGTGTTCGTCGTGCTGGTCCACGAAGGCGGCTTCGCCGACCAGCCGTTTTACCAGGCCGGTTGCGACACCCTGCACGGTCCCATCGTCGCCATCGCGAAGAAGCTCGACCCGGCCATCCGTCTCGTCATCAGCGGCCATTCGCACACGGGTTATCTGTGCAAGGTGGACGGCCGCGTCGTCACGCAGGCCGACGCCTACGGCCACCTGCTGTCGCGCATCCGCTTGAGCGTGGACCCGGCCACCAAGGCCGTCGAGGACATCCAGGTGCGCAACGTCGTGATGGCCCCTGGCGCATTCACGCCCGATCCCCGCATGACCGCCTATCTCGCCGACGTGCGCGCGAAGAGCCGCGCGGTGCTGGCGCAGCCGGTGGCGCGCATCGCCGCCGCCATCTCGCGGCAGGAGACGCCGTCCGGCGAATCGGCGCTGGGCGACGTGATCGCCGACGCGGTCGTCGCCGCCACGCGCGACCAGGGCGCGCAGATCGGCTTCATGAACCCGGGCGGCATCCGCGCGGACCTGGAGACGGAAGCGGGCGGCGTCGTGACGTTCGGCCAGGCGCAGGCCGTGCTCCCGTTCGGGAACACGCTCGTCGTCATGGACCTCACCGGCGCGCAGCTGCGCCGTGCGCTCGAACAGCAGTGGGACCGGCCGGCGTCGTCCGACCCGTCCATCCAGGCCGTTTCCAGCAGCCTGACGTATGACTGGGACGGCACGCTGCCGGCCGGCCGGCGCGTGTCGAACGTGAAGGTGGACGGCGTGCCGCTCGCCGACGACAAGACGTACCGCGTGGTGGCGAACAACTTCCTGGCCGAGGGCGGCGACAACATCCCGGTCTTCGTCAAGGGCACGCGCCGCGTCGCGACGGGCTTGCGCGACATCGACAGCCTGATCGCGTATTTGAAGAAACATCCGGAGCTGGGCGGCACGAGCCTGGCCGCGCCGCAGCGCATCCACAAGGTGCGCTAACGATATAAACCGTAAAATTGTATTGAACGAAAGCGAAAGATCCCGATGAAGAAAATCGCATGTGCCGTGGCGCTGATGGGCGCCTTCGTGTCGCTGGACGCGGCCGCCTGGGGCACGGACGGCCACCGCGCCGTGGGCGCCATCGCCGACAAGCTGATCAAGGGCACCCACGCCGAGGCCGGGGTGAAGGCATTGCTGCTGCCGGGCGAATCGCTGGAAGCCGTGTCCACGTGGCCGGACTGCGTGAAGGGCAACTGGTGCGGCCCGCAGACGCCGGAGATGATCGAGTACGTGAACGCGAACCCGAAGCATAGCGAATACCACTACACCGACGTGCCGTTCCAGCTCGACCACTACCACGACGGCGCCGCCGGCACGGCCGACGACGACATCGTGCAGACCCTGAAGCAGGCGATCGCCGTCCTGCAGGGCAAGGACACGCCGGCGACCAATCCGCACAAGTTCACGAAGCGCCAGGCGCTGATCCTCATCACCCACCTGGCCGGCGACATCGTCCAGCCGCTGCACGTGGGCGCCGCCTTCGTCGACAAGAACGGCCACTTCGTCGTGCCGAAGACGAAGGCCGAGATCGACGAGACCGTCGTCTTCGATTCGCGCGGCGGCAATAACTTCCTGATGGACGACGCGAAGATCGAGCGGATGTCCGCCAACCTGATCCCGCCGGGCGATCCGAAGCCGGAAAAGCCGGGCGTGCCGAAGGCGCTGACGAAGCCGTTCCACTCGTACTGGGACAGCACGACGGTCGACTACGCGTTCCGTCGCATCCGCACCAAGACCCCGAAGCAGTTCGCCCAGGCCGTCATCGACGGCAAGCCGGACGTCGCGCCGGCCACCGGCGACCCCGTGACGTGGCCGTACCAGTGGGCGGACGATACGCTGGCCGTCTCGAAGATCGCGTTCGCCGGCGTCACGGCGGGCAGGATCGTGCCGCAGACGAGCAAGAAGGGCGAGACCTATTACACGTGGACCCTGGAAGTGCCGGACGATTACCCGGTGCCCAGTTCGGCCCTCGCGAAGACCCAGATGATCAAAGGCGGCTACAACCTGGCCGCCTTGCTGAAGGCGATCTGGCCGTAACCACGGCGCCACACCTTGGCAAACCGCCGCGCGCTCATGAGGCCGCGGCGGTTTTTTCTTTGGCGCGAGCGCACCGCTGGGGGCCGGGTGCCGTTAGAATCGGCGGCAATCTTATCCAGGACCATGACCATGCTTCGTTTCGCCGCTTCCTTGACCGCGCTGTGCGCGCTTGCCTCGACCGCCTCGACCGCGCTTGCCGCCGAACCCGGCACACGCGATCTGCCCTTGTGGGAGGCGGGCGTGGGCGCCGCCATGTTCAGCACGCCCGCGTACCCGGGGTCGTCCGACCGCAGCAACCGCGGCATCGCGCTGCCGTTCCTCCTGTACCGCGGCAAGGTCTTGCGCGCGGACCAGGGCGGCGTGGGCGCGCGCCTGCTGAACACGGACAAGGTCGAATTCGACGTCGGCTTCGCCGCCGCGCTGCCCGCGCATTCGAAGGACGTGGCCGTGCGCCGCGGCATGCCGGACCTCGGCACGCTCGTCGAATTCGGGCCGCGCGTGAAGGTCAAGTTCGCCGACCTCGGCGACGCCGGGCGCGTGCGCTTCGAGCTGCCGGCGCGCGCCGTCATCGAAGGGCGGGGCGGGCTGCGGCGCCAGGGCTGGACGACCGAGCCGCGCTTCGTGTGGGAACGGCGCGGCGACGCGGGCCGCTGGACGCTGGAAGGGCAGTTGGGGGCCCTGTTCGGCGACCGGCGCATCCACCAGTATTTTTACGAGGTCGCGCCGCAGTACGCGACGGCGGACCGGCCGGCGTACCACGCGGGCGGCGGCCTGATGCTCGTGCGGACGGGATTGTTCGGTACCTACCGCATCGACCCGGACCTGCGCGTGTTCGGGTTCGTCCGCCTGGACAGCTATGCGGGGAATGCGAACCGGGACAGTCCGCTGTTCCGGCAGAATACCGGGGTGTCGGCGGGGGTGGGTTTCGCGTGGACGTTGGCGCGCTCGTCCCGCAGCGCGAACGAATGAAGCCGTAGGGTGGGGTGATTGATGCCGGGGGCATCAATCACGTGCCCACCATCAACGCGACTTGACGAACGGCTTGCCGATGGCCTTCGGCGCGACGGACTTGGCCATCAACCCGGCCAGCACGACCACGGTGACGATGTACGGAATCGCCTGGATCAGCGACCCCGGCAAGCGCCCCACGACCGGCAGGTCGACGCCTTCGAGCTGGATCTGGATCGCGCCGAACAGGCCGAACATCAGGCACCCGAGCACCGTGTGCAGCGGCCGCCAGTTGCCGAACACGAGGGCCGTCAGCGCCAGGTAGCCGGCGCCGGCCGACATGTCGCGCAGGAAGAAGCCGCTCTGGACCAGCGTCAGGTACGCGCCCGAGAACGAGCACAGGACGCCGGCCACGAACATGGCGAGATAGCGCGTGCGCTCGACCGACACGCCGGCCGCGTCGGCCGCATGCGGGTTCTCGCCGCACGCGCGCAGGCGCAGGCCGAAGCGGCTGTGGTACACGACCCAGTGCACGACGGGCAGCAGCAGGAAGGCGAGGTAGACCAGCACCGACTGGCCGCCGATCAGGTGGCCGTACAGCCAGCCGATGACGGGGACGTGCTCCAGCGCGGCGGTGCCGGGCAGGGTGATGTCGAGCAGGCGCGCATTGCGCAGGTCCGGCGTGCGGCCGCCCTGCTGGAAGAAGAACTGCGCGAGCACGAACGTCAGGCCGCTCATCGCGATGTTGATGGCGATGCCGCACACGAGCTGGTTGCCCTTCTGCGTGATCGACACGAACGCCTGGACCATGGCGAGGGCGACGGACACGCCCATGCCGGCGAGGATGCCGTACCACGGGTTCTGCGTGGCGTAGGCGACGGCGGCGGAGGCGAACGCCGACGCGAGGATCTTGCCTTCGAGGCCGATGTCGACGACGCCCGAACGCTCGGCGAACAGGCCGGCCAGCGCGGCGAACATCAGCACGGGCGCGTTGCGCACCGTGGAGACGATGATGCTGGCGATGTGGAAGTCTTCCATTCAAGCCTCCTTGCTGGAGCGGGTGAGGTTGATCAGTTTCAGGAGCGCCGGGGCGTAGAAGTTTTCCATCGCGCCGCAGAACAGGATGATCAGGCCCTGGATGAAGATGAACGTCTCCTGCGGGATGTTCGGCTTTTCCAGCGACAGGTCGAAGCCGCCCTGGATCAGCGCGCCGAACAGCACGGACGACAGGAAGATGCCGACCGGATGCTGGCGGCCCATCAGCGCGATGGCGATGCCCACGAAGCCCGCGCCGGCGGGGAAGTTCAGCGACAGGTAGTGCGTGGAGCCCATCACGGAGTTGACGGCGCCGAAGCCGGCCAGCGCGCCCGACACGAGCATCGTGACGATGATCGTGCGGCTGATCTTCACGCCCGCGTAGTGCGCGGCGTGCGCGTTCAGGCCCGTGGCCCGGAGCTCGTAGCCCCAGCTCGAACGCCACACCGCCACGCCGTAGACGACCAGCGCCACGATGGCGAGGACGAAGCTGACGTTCAGCGGCGTGTCGCCCAGCACCGGCATGATCTTGTTCAGCAGGGGCAGGGCGGCGCTGTCGGCGAACACGCGCGAGGCCGGGTTCTGCTGGCCCTCGGGGATCAGGTATTTGACGATCACGAAGTTCATCAGGCTCGCCGCGATGAAGTTGAACATGATCGTCGTGACGACGACGTGGCTGCCCCGCTTGGCCTGCAGGTAGCCGGGGATGAAGGCCCATAATGCGCCGAAGACGGCGGCGCCGATCATCGCGAGCGGAACGAGGAGCCAGCCGGGCAGGTGGGCGTCGAGCGCCAGCACGACCCACGTCAGGCCCAGGCCGCCCACGTACATCTGGCCTTCGGCGCCGATGTTGAACAGGCCCGCCTGCATCGCGATCGACACGGCGAGGCCCGCGAAGATGAAGGTGGTCGCGTAGAACAGCGTGTACGCGAGGCCTTCCGGATCGAGGATGGCGCTGTCGACCAGGATGTGCAGCGACTCCGACGGGCTTTCGCCCAGCAGGTGGATCACGAGCGCCGCGACGAGCAGCGCCGACATCAGGTTCAGGATGGGCAGGACGAAGCCGGTGGCCCAGCGTGGCAGTTCGGTTTTTTTCATGCTCGGCTCCGGCCTCAGGACTTGTGCATCCCGCCCATCAACAGGCCGATGCGGGTGGTGTCGAATTCGTCGATGGGAAGGATGCCGGCGATGCGGCCGCCGCACATCACGATGATGCGGTCCGCGAGCGCGCGCACCTCTTCCAGCTCCACCGACGACAGCAGGATCGCCACGCCTTCGTCGCGCAGGCGCAGGAGCTGCGTGTGGATGCTTTCGATGGTGCCGATGTCGACGCCGCGCGTCGGCTGGCCGACCAGCATCAGCTTCGGCTTCGCGGCCACTTCGCGCGCGATCACGACCTTCTGCTGGTTGCCGCCCGACAGGAGACCGATGCGCAGGTCGGGATTGTTCGGACGGACGTCGAACGCCGTCATCAGGTGCGCGCAGCGTGCGGCGATCTTCTTGGTGTCGAACAGGCCCCAGCGGTTCTTGACCTTGTCCTGGTAGCCGAACACGGTGTTCTGCATGACGGAGAAATCCTTGATCACGCCGTCGCGCAGGCGGTCTTCCGGCACGTGGCCGATGCCCAAAGCGCGGAACGCCGCAGGCAGGCCGTCCGCGTTGGTGCGGCCCGCGTACGGCAGATCCTTGCCGAGGAATTCGACGGTTCCATGCGTCGGCAGGCGCATGCCGGACAGGATCTCCAGCAGCTCGCTCTGGCCGTTGCCCGACACGCCCGCGATGGCGACGACTTCGCCCGCGCGCAACGTAAAATCGATGTCGGACAGCAGGGCCACGCCGTTCGCGTCCTTCAGTCCCAGGCTTGAGACCTTCAGCACTTCCGCGCCCGGATTGAGCGGCGCGCGCGGCAGCTCGCTCTGGATCGGGCGGCCGACCATCATGTTGGCCAGTGCCTCGCGCGACGTCTTCGCCGTCTTCACCGCACCGACGACGCGGCCCGCGCGCATCACCGTTACCTCGTCCGTGATCTCCATGATCTCCTGCAGCTTGTGGGTGATCAGGATGATGGTCTTGCCCTGTTCCTTGAACAGCCGCAGGATCTCGAACAGCGACGCCGTCTCCTGCGCGGTCAGCACGGCCGTGGGCTCGTCGAGGATCAGGATGTCGGCGCTGCGGTAAATCTGTTTGAGGATCTCCACGCGCTGCTGTGCGCCGACGGACAGGTCGTGCACCGTCGCCAGCGGGTCGACGTCGAGCCGGTAGCGGTCGCAGATCTCGCGCAGCTTCGCCTCGACGGCGCCGCGTTTGGCGGCCAGCTTGAAGCCGCCCTCGTTGCCCAGCATGACGTTGTCGAGGACCGTCATGTTCTCGACGAGCATGAAGTGCTGGTGCACCATGCCGATGCCGAGGGCGATGGCTTCATGACTGGTGCGGATGTCGCGGGGCTGGCCGTCGACCAGGACCTGGCCGCTGTCGGCATTGTAGTAGCCGTACAGGATGCTCATCAGTGTCGACTTGCCGGCGCCGTTTTCGCCGATCACGCCGTGGATCGAGCCCTTGGCGATCGCGAAGCTGACGTCGGTATTCGCCCGCACCGCCCCGAAGGCCTTGCTAATGTTGCGAAATTCTACGGCTGACTGCATGGCGGTCCGTTTTCGGTAGACAGAGTAAAAGGGAAGGCATTCACTTAAAAGCGCGCCGCGCCGGCGTGGACACCGGCGCGGCGCGCTTGACGCTTTACGGCATGCGGTACGTTGCTGCGGTTGCTGCGGTTACTGCGGGCAGGAACCGGCCGCGCGGTAGTCGACCACCTTGATCTTGCCGGCGATGATGTCGGCCCGCGCCGCCGTCACGCGCTTTTCGATCTCGGGGGTGACGACCATGCGGTTGTCCTTGTCGAGCACCCAGTCCACGCCGCCTTCCTTCAGGCCCTCGTACGTGATGCCCGACGTGAACTGGCCGTTCTTCGCTTTCATGAGGGCTTCGTAGGTGGCGTTGTCGACGCGCTTGACCATCGACGTCAGCATGGTGCCCGGGTACAGGTAGTTCTGGTTCGAGTCGACGCCGATCGCCAGCTTGCCCTTTTCCTTCGCCATCTGCAGCGCGCCCATGCCGGAACCGCCGGCCACGGCGAACACGACGTCGGAGCCGCGGTCGAATTGCGCGCGGGCGAGTTCGCCGCCCTTGGCCGGGTCGTTCCAGGCCGCGCTCGTCGTGCCGACCATGTTCTCCAACACCTGGATCTTCGGCACGACCGACTTCGCGCCCTGCACGTAGCCGCAGGCGAACGCGCGGATCAGGGGAATGTCCATGCCGCCCACGAAGCTGATCGTCTTGGTCCTGGACGCCATCGCGGCGGCGACGCCCACGAGGTAGGAGCCTTCCTGTTCCTTGAACAGCACGGAATTGACGTTCTTGCCCTGGGCATTGCCGTCGACGATGACGAAGTGGACGTTCGGGTATTCGGCCGCGATCTTTTGCACGGGCTGCGTCTGCGAAAAGCCGATCGACACGATCAATTTCAGCTTCTTGCGGGCGAGGGCACGCAGGACTTGTTCGGCCTGGGTATCGTAGTTGGCCTGCGCTTCAAACACCTTGAGGCCGGTTTCCTTCATGAACCGCATCACGCCTTCGGAGGCGGACTGGTTGAAGGACTTGTCGAACTTGCCGCCGGCATCGTAGACGATCGCGAGCTTCGCGCCGGCCATGTCGGCACGGGCAGCGGCGCTGATGCACAACGCCGCGATCGTCAGACAAATATGCTTGAATTTCATCGATTGGCTCCTGAATCCCGTATTGTACCGGCGCAACGGCTGTGCTGGGAGTAGGGGATTTTCGGAACTATGCATCACCCCGTTTATTCATGGCAAATACGATTTTACTTCGTGATTTATTTTGTTGAAATATAAATCCCGCAAGAAAACCAGAATGTGTCACTTGATGAGCGGCAGGACGGGGGCAACGGGGAGGGCGGCGACGGCGGGCGTCGCGGCGGCCGCGACGACGATGTCCGGGGCCGGCACCGGGATGGGCGCGGCGGAAGCGAGGCTGGGCGCCTCGATCGGCCCCGCGAACTGCGACGTGAGGAAGCGGGCGATGCGCGCCTGGGTGTCTTCCAGGTACGGAATGGTCAGGTGGTCCGAGTCGGGCACCGTCTCGTCCCCTATCAGTTGGGCCAGCTTGGCGACGAGCTGGTCGGTGTGCGAATGGGGCACGATGTCGTCGCTGGCCGCGCGCAGCACGAACGTCGGCGCCTTGAGCGTGGGCGCGTACTTGATCGATTCGAAGCGGTGGCGCAGCATGTATTCGATCGGCATCACGCGGAACTTGCGCTTGGCGAGGGCCAGGATCGAGTCGTAGGGCGTGATCAGCACGACGGAATGCACGGGACGTTCCTTCGCCACCTGCACGGCCACGCCGGAACCGAGGCTGCGGCCGACGACGGCGATGCGGCGCGGATCGACGTGGTGGCGCGCGGTCATCCAGTCGAACAGCATGCAGGCGTCGTCGACCATGTGCGCCTCGGCCGGGTCGCCATGCGAGTCGCCGTAGCCGCGGTAATTCACGGCCAGCACGGCCATGCCAGGAAAGAGCTTGCCGGCATCGCGCACGACCCAGGACACTTCCTCGGACCGTCCGCCGAAATAAATGACGGCGGGGCGCGAGCCCGGCATCCGCGGCGTCATCAGCCAGCCGGACAGCCGCGTGCCGTCCTTGGCGCGCAGCACGACGGGGCGCGTGCGGTGTCCGTTGCTGCGCGGATGCGCGACTTCCCGCTCGACGGTGGGATTGAACACGAGACGGCGCTGGTTCGCCGCGACCGCGGCCGTGAGGCCCAGCCACAACATGCTGGCAACGCCAGCCATACCTGCCGCCAATTTTTTCGGAGTGCTCATGTATACAGTCTACCTCTGCCTTCCGGTTTAATCTGTGCGCTGCCCATCAAATACGGCTTCATTATGGAACGGATGCCACAACAGTAGTTTCGCTGCAACAACCTGTTACAGCGCCGGCGTTGTCGCGGCGTGACAGCCTTGCTAGGCTGTTCACGAATGGAGAGCGCGGAGGCGAGGTGAAGTGGAAGTGGAAAACAGTCGTGGCGGCGTGTGCGGCGTTGGGCTTGCTCGTGGTGCTGGTACTGCCGGCGTGGCGGCCCGTCGCGCCGCCGCCCGTGCCGGCCGCCGTGAAGGCGCCGGCGCCATCGGCCGCCGGCACCACGGGTGACGCGGGACCGGCGTGGCTGTCCGGCCCGGGCGAGCCGGCGCCGCTGCCCGCGGCGGCACCGCCCGAACCGCTGGCGCGCCGCATCGAGCGCCTGGCCGCGAGCGGCGACCCGCACGACGCATTCCAGGCCTGGTGGCTGTTGCACACGTGCGTCGTGTTCGAGCGCACGGGGCGGTTGCCGCAGAGCGAAGGGACGGACCGCGAGGTGCTCGCCGATCCCGCGCATGCCTGCGCGACCCTGAACGAAAGGATGAAGATGGCGCGCATCGACCACCTCGAGCGCGCCGCGCGCGCGGGGGTGGACGGCGCGCTGGCGGAGCTGGTCGAGGAAGGCCCGTTCGGCGACCCGACCGCCCTCACGACGCGTCCGGACGATCCGCTCGTCAAGGAGTGGAAGGCGCGCGTCAACGGGATGCTGAACGACCAGGCGGAGCAGGGCGTCTGGTCCAGCCTGTACGAGCTGTTCACGGGCTTCTGGTTCGGCCACCCGGCCATCGCGGCCGACCGCCAGAGCGCACTGGCCTACGGCATGGCGCTGCGCGACATCATGGTCAAGCTGGACGGCGTGCCGGAGCAGCAGGCGATCCCGTTCAACGGCCCTTTCCTGGACGAGATCGGCGCCGGCCTGACGTCCGCCGAGAAGGCCCGCGCCCAGGCGCGTGCCGATGCGATCGTCGCCCGCGCCGCCGACCTGCGCGGGCGGGAGCGTGCCGCGCCGCACTGAGCCATTGCAAATCCGATATCGGTCACGACAAAAAAACGATTGGTCAAAGCCAGCCCATTCGCTCTAGGATGGACGGTTTCACAATTGGTTATCGATAACAAAACGGTTTTCGAAGAGAACGAATCCATGCGAATCCTGAATCTTGCCGTCAGCCTGATGCTCACGCTGGCGTTCACCCTGGGCGTGCTGCCGGCCGCGAACGCCAGTCCGGCCCGGCCGGAGGGCCCGTGCGACATCTATGCGAAGGCGGGCGCGCCCTGCGTCGCCGCGCACAGCACCACGCGCGCGCTGTATGCCGCGTATGACGGACCGCTGTACCAGGTGATGCGCCAGTCGGACGGCAAGACGCTCGACATCGGCGTCGTGCAACCGACGCGCCTGCCGGTTCCCGACGCCGGCGGCTATGCGGACGCGGCGGCGCAGGATGCGTTTTGCGCCAACACCTATTGCTGGATCACGGTGCTGTACGACCAATCGGGCAAGCGCAACCACCTTGTGCAGGCGCCGCGCGGCACCTGGACGGGGCCCGCGCTGGGCGGCATGGACAATCTGCCGCTGGCGGACCTGGCGCCGGTCACCGTGATGGGCCACAAGGTCTATGGCGTGTACATCGCGCCGGGCATGGGCTTGCGCCTGAACGACACGCACGGCGTGCCGGTCGACGACCAGGCGGGCGGGCAATATGCCGTCATCAATGGCTATCACTACAATACCGACTGCTGCTTCGACTACGGCAACGGCGAGATCGACAGCATCGACGACGACAACGGCACCATGGAAGCGATTTATTTCGGCAATGCGACCGGATGGTATCGCGGCAGCGGGCCGGGGCCGTGGGTGATGGCCGACCAGGAAAACAATCTCGTCGGCTGCGTCAACGACGACAAGTCGAAAATGTGCGCAGGCGTGCCCACCCTCGATGCGCGCTTCGTCACCGCCGTCACGAAAGGCAAGCCCGGCCATTGGGCGACGCTGGGCGGCGATGCGCGGCGGGGACGGCTTGCCGTCATGTACGAAGGGCGCAGGATCGACGCTTCGTACGATCCCATGCGCAAGCAGGGCGCCGTCATTCTCGGCAATGGCGGCGACAACAGTGCCACGTCGCAAGGCACGTTCTACGAAGGCGCGATGACGGCGCCCGGGACGTATCCCTCCAACGACACCGACCAGCTGGTCGCGCACAACGTGGCGGCCGCCCGCTACGATGTGGCGGCCGTCAGCGTGGGCGCCGGCGCCAAGGCGGCCGCCGACGTCCCGGCCGGCCTGCACACGTTCGCGCCGCGGGAGTCGCGCGACATGACCGTCACGTTCACGAACACGACGGATCGGCCCGTCCGGGGCGTCACGCTGTCCCTGGCGGTGCCGCAGGGCTGGCGCGCCGCAGCGGGCGGCAAGGCGTCGGCAACCTTCGCGGACGCGATCGCGCCCGGCGCGAGCGTGCATGCCGTATTCAAGGTCACGTCCGGTGCCGCCCCGTTCAATGGCGACGTGAAAGGCGTCGCAACGTGGCCGGATGCCGTGGGCCATGCACGACGCGCCGAATTCGCCGCCGCCAAGGTGCGCAACGTGGCGCCGGTGAAGATCAACGAATTCCGCCTGAGCGACGGCGCCGGCGACAACCCGACCAATGCCTTCATCGAGCTCTATAACGCCGGCGCGCAAGCGGTCGACCTGTCGAACTGGACGTTCGCCCAGCACGCGGCGCGCGAACCGCTGTTTTCCGCAGTGAAGATTCCCGCCGGCACCAGGCTGGCGCCGCACGGCTTCTACGTGCTGGGCTTGTCCAATTCCGGCCTCGTGCTGCCCGCCCAGCCCGGCGACACGACCGTGCACGTGCGCAACGTCGACGGGATCAAGCCGGGCGACACCGTCGTCGTCGGCAGCGGTCCGGACCGCGAAACGCGCAAGGTCGTCCGCGTCGGCACGGCGGCCGGCCAGGCGACGCCCCTGTGGCAGCCGCTCCCCGACGGCCCCATCATCACGATTCCGGCCGGTGCGACGAACGTCCCGGTGACCTCCACCGCGGGTTTCGCAGTCGGCGACACGCTCGCCCTCGGCTACGGCGCCACGTATCCCGACGTCGGGCGCGCGACCGAGCATTACGAGACAGTGACCATCACCGGCGTCGGCACGGCAGGCAACCAGGCGTGGCTCGGCCTCGACGCGCCGGCCGGTTCGACGACGATCCAGGTGACGTCGACCGACGGCATCGCCGCCGGCGACAAGCTGCGGCTCGACATCGACAGCGTCGGCCACGGCATCGACACGGTCACCGTCAAGCACGTGGGCACGGCCGCCCGGCGCACCAGCCTGGCCCGCGATGCGGCAGCCGGCGCGACGACGATCGTCGTGCATGGCGCGATCGGTTTCCCAGCCAGGAAGAACGTCGACTACACGCCCGGCAAAGCCGTGATCGGCGCGCCCGGCCATCTCGAAACCGTGGAGATCGTCAAGGTCGAGGGCCAGCCGGGCGGCAACCTGACGCTGATGATCGCGCCGGCGCTCGCCCAGCCTCACGTGGCCAGCGAACCGTTCGTGGAGCCGGGCACGGGCCTCGAACTGGCGGCGCCATTGCGCTACGACCACGCGGCCAACCTGCCGTTCAGCGTGCGCGGTTCGGGCATCAGCTTCAGTCCCGCCACCCGTCACGCGCACTCGAGCAACGAGCCGGTGCGCCCGGCGGGCAGCGGGATCGTGCTGGACCGCGCCCTGTCCCGTGCCCATGACACCGATGCCGTCGTGCGCGTGGCTACCGTGACCGCCGCCGGCTTCCAGGGCAAGCCGGACCAATGGTTCGGCGGCCCGGCGCCGTCGCGGCAAGCGGGCAGCATGGTGCTGCGCGACGCGGCGGGGCACGTGGTCGACAGCCTGAACTACGGCGGCCTCGTCGATCCATGGGCATCCGGCGGATTCCGCGGCGCCGCCGGCAAGGACGCCACCTGCCACGCGGGCGCGCCGGGCATCGCCAGCTCGTTCGTCTGGGAGCGCGCGCTCCCGGGCATCCCGTTCAGCGGTCCCGTCGGGCAAGTCGACGCGACCCCCGGCAGCACGGGACGCTATCCGGACGGCCAGGACAGCGATGACGATTGCTCGGATTTCGTGACGTCCGCCTCGGTCAGGATCGGCGCCGTGGATGCGGGAGCGAAGGGCGTCAAGGCCGTGTCGGTCGCGCCCTTTGCGCCCGGCCAGGCCGTCGTCGTCGATGCGGGCGACCATGCGGAAACCTTGACGGTCGCCACAGTCGGCTCGCCTGGCATCACCCGTGCAGCGGCGATCGCGGACAAGGGCGCGACGGTCGTCCGGGTCGACGACCCGCGCCAATTCACGGTCGGCCAGGCCGTGGTCATCGGCAGCGGCGCGGATGAAGAGCAGGGCGTCGTCGCGGCGGTGGACACGGCGTGGCGGGCCGGCAAGCTGACCCTCGCGGCGCCGCTGGCGCGCGCGCACGACACGGGGAGCAATGTGTCGGGCACCGGCATCGCCTTCACCGGCCCGCTCGCGAAGTCGCATGCCGCGGGCGCGGTGATGACGGCGGCGGGTGACGTCGCGACGCCGGGCGCGGCCAACACCTATGTCCGTCGCGCGCCTGGGAGATGAGTGACGTGCTTCAGTGCGGCGTGCGCCCGGTCGACGGGCAGCGTCGGACTCGTGTCGCGGCGAATCGAGGGCCTTCGAGCGAAGGCGGCGCTACTGATCAGAAGGAATCTTGGGCTCTTTCAGCAGCTGCGCTTTATAGGCCATCAGCTGGTCGGAAGGAACATCGAAGCGCTTGAGCCACTGGTCAGCGGACCAGCCAATCAGACGAGGCTCGCTTTCGGAAGAGGCGTAGTGGATCTGCACTTCAGATGTCCGGACTGGCCGCAAGAGCATGTTTGGAAGCACCATCCGCGCCGGAGGTGGTGCGTCCGCCGGCGCCGCATCCGGCTGTGGGCCAGCCTGGATAACGACGCCCGCGCCGTAATCGAACAGCCGGAACCAGTCCATCGGCAACTCAGACCGGATGGTCGATTCACCACCCACCTTTTCCAGGTATTCCCTGTTGATGGCCGTCAGCCAGCTAATGGTCTTGATGCCCAGATGCGCGTTGGCGGCGCCGGCGATCAGGTTGCCGGCATCAAAGCCGCGCAACTTCGAGGCGAGGAATGCCTCGAATGCCTGGTTCTCGTCATAGCGCAGGGCTGACAGATTCAGGCTGTGGCCCGCGTAGCCATGGACCGCACGTAACCGTCGCGCGCAGTCAACGAAGAGTTCCAGGAATACGGCCGCGTGCTCCTCGACAAACAGGAGCGGTACAGTAAATCGCATGCCACACAGGCCCCAGTCGCCCATTTTCGCGCGCCAGGCCGGAAGCCCAACGACTTGAAAGTCCCACGGTCCGGCGTCGTACATCTGTTTTCCGCTGGTGTAGTAGAAGCTCACCGCATCGTCCGGGTCTAACTTGGACAACATAACCTTGAGTGGCTTTGCCTGCTCGACGGTCATTGTATCGGGGCCCTCGGGTGGCTCTTCACGCAAGAGCCAGGTCAGCTTAGGCTTGACGGCAGCCTGATAGGCCGCGAAACACTCACTAATGGCCTCACGCACGGGCGGCAGGTGCGCGTCCGTGAAAAAGAGCGTGGCGGCGATAGCGGGCACACAGCCTATATAGTTTTGCGGCCCTTGCGCCGTGAGCAATCCCCCGGGAACGTTCATCGCCTCAGGGTTCGTGCGCATCAGCTCGACGGGGTCGAATGGTAAATCGCTCATGTCAGTCCTTAAAATGCCGGCACGCCGCCTGGTGGCGGCCGTTTCGTCACAATCATGTAAATTATGCCTGCCGCTGCTGCTGCAGGGCCCAATTGTTCAACGGGTAGTTTCGTCGGCTTTGGCTCAGGACGGTCGCAGTCGCACTGCTTGAGGTCTAGCGGCACCATCTTGTTTGGGGCACCGGCAATTTTGATGTAGGCCTGGCGCTGGCCTAACCGATATTTGTCGTCGGGAAACTTCATCTCCACCACTTGCTTGATGTTGTCCTGCGTGGGAGGCTTCGACGGGTCGTTGACGATGACCACATCCGGGCGGCGGGTGTAGCCGCGATTGGCGACGTATGGCTGCGGGCGAGTCGGGTCTTGGGGCCAGAGTGTCGAGGTCCAGCCTCGCCAAAGAGTCCGTCCTTTGGTCGGAATCTCTTTGTCGAGGAACGGTTCTGGCGGCCGCTTCGTCATATCGTAGGTATACTCGGCTTTGTAGGGGCTCGTGTACTTGAGTGCTTCGTCGAGCGCCTTGAGTCGGCTGGAGACACACTCCTGCTTCAGCCGGCGCCCGTCAGCGCCGATATTCGGCTGCGTTTGACACTGGCACATCGCCGAGCAAAGGACCTTCTTATCGGCTGCATCGAGCTCGGGTTGCTTGAGAGGTACCACCGTAGTAGAGCCTTCCGGGGACATATCCCCGACCGCCATTGGCGTCTTTTCCCCCGGCGGAGGAGTGGGGGGGCCCGTCATGCGTCACCGTCCTGAACCAACTCAAACGCCAGAGCTTCGCGTGCGTCGCGGTCGACCCAAGTCGTGTAGCCGTCTGCGTCGGTAGTGCCTGTGATGTATTGCCCACCGGTGGACCGCACACGCACGGCCTGGCTGCGCACTGGGGCTCCGGTCGCGGCGTTGACGAGTTGGAAGCGTCCGCGAAAGCGCCCTTGGCTTTGCGCGACAGGCTCATCGTGGTAGCGGCTTGCAAGCCCGGCTGCCACCACGCCAAAGCCCTGCAGGGACGTACTGGGGGCGTCCGATACGACGGCAGATGCGCCGCCGTTTACCGGGGCCGTGAGGGTCATCTGCTGGCTGGCGACCAGCAGGGCACCACATGCTGTTTTGCACCCGTCATAGGCGACCGCGTGGCCGTCGTCAAGAAAGCCCACGTCCCCCTCCACGATGGGAAACACACCCTTGCATCGCGGGCAGGAGACCATGTCGCCGACCCGAGCCCAACCCTTTCCTTCGGTAGCGGAGAGCTGTGAACAGGTAATGACGGTCCCGCCGTGACTCGTTTTGTCGCCGATAACGATGAGGGGTTTCAAAGTGCCTCCGCTAGTCTTTTTACTTGCATTAAAGTAAATTTTAACATTAATGTTGCATTTGTAAATTTTTCTAATTAAACATTTTGTTCAGCCGAGGAAGATCAAGGTGATGACCTTGCCAGGAGGAACCGTGACCTCATGACTGGCTGTGTTAGCGACGGACGTTATGTTGACCGTGTATTTGGCCAAGGGACTGAGTAAGAGTCGAAGTCGCCCGAATTTTTGTACGATCCGGATCGCAGCGGAACAGCAGCCTCCGATGGTTTTTCAGGGAGTCGATTTGCCATCGGCTAAGGTACTCAACAGGGCGTTTGGAGCCTTGATTGGCAGCAAAGAGCGGTCTCTGCAGATGTATCGGTGGGTCTGCCGATGATAATCATGCGCAATATCTCAAGTTCGGAATAAGACGAGTTCACACCGGACCGATTAAGATGTGCGGCACCACCGCGTTTTTATGGAGAACAAAGTGCACTTCCTGCTGATCTACGACCTGGCCCCCGATTACCTGGAGCGCCGCGGCGAATTCCGCAACGAACACCTCAAGCTGGGCTGGGAAGCCCACGAGCGCGGCGAGATCGTCATTGCCGGGGCCCTGGCCGATCCGGCCGACCAGGCGGTGCTGCTGTTCACCGGCGACTCGCCGGAAGCCGCCGAGCGCTTCGCCCGTGCCGATCCGTACGTCGTCCACGGCCTCGTCAAGCAGTGGCGCGTGCGGCCGTGGACCACCGTCGTCGGCCAGGACGCCGCGAATCCGGTCCGGCCGGGCTGACTCACTTCGCCGGCAACAGTTTCACGACGAGGTCGTGCGTCGTGAGCGCGATCGAGCGGTCGGGCGCCAGGGCCACGCCGACCGGCCGGTCCAGGCCGCCGGGCAGGGGCCCGAGGACGATGCCCGCATGGCCCGCCACGCCGGCCACGGTGCTCGTCACATTGTCCAGGTTGATGCGGCGGATGGTCGAGTTGCCGGTGTCGGCGATGTATAGATCGTTGCCGTCGACCGCGATGCCGCTGGGCGCGCACAGGCGCGAGACGCCCGGGCTGCCGTCGACGGCGTCGCACCGTCCCGCCTGGCCGGCCAGGGTCGACACGATGCCCTTGTCGTTCACCATGCGGATCGTCGAATTGCCCGTGTCGACGACGTAGACATTGCCCCAGTTGTCGACGCCCACGTCCTGCGGGTCGCAGAACTGCGCCTGGCCGCCGTTGCCGTCGCGGCTGCCGCATACGCCCGGCGTGCCGGCCACCGTCGTGACGTTGCCCGAGGCGTCGATGCGGCGCAGCATGTGGTTGCCGGTGTCGGCCACCCACAGGTTGCCGTCGCGGTCCAGCGCGATGCCCCGCGGCCTGCAGAAGCGCGCGGTGGCGCCCCGGCCGTCCGCGCTGCCGCACGTGCCGTTGCCGGCGATGGTCGTCGTCGTGCCGTCGGGCGCGATGCGGCGGATGACGGAATTGCCGCTGTCCGTCACGTACAGGTTGCCGTCGGTATCGGCGACGAGCCGGCTCGGGTCGTTGAACCGTGCCGCCGCGCCGCTGCCGTCCGCGTAGCCGACGGCGCCGCGCGTGCCGGCCAGGGTCGTGACCACGCCCTGGGGCGAGATCTTGCGCACGGTGGCGCTGGCGCTTTCCGCCACGTACAGGTTGCCGGCCGCGTCCGCCGTGATGCCCTGCGGCGCGTTGAAGCGGGCGCCGGCGCCGGTGCCGTCCTGCGAGCCCGTGCATTGCCCGCAGATGTCGCCCGCGATCGGGAACAGGCCCGTGGCGCCCTGTGGCCGGTCGGGCCAGCTGGGCCAGTCGGGATGGTCGGGCCACGGGTGGTCGTCCTCGTGAAACCAGCCGACTCCGATGGCGACGTCGCCGCCGCACGCGGCCAGGCCGAGCAGCAGGCTGGCGGTCAGCAGGAGCAAGCGTACTGTGCGTTCGAATGCAGTCATGGCCGAACCCCGGATGGAAACGGCATCGAGCTTACCGCGCATCGCTAGGTGCGACATGCGTGCGCGCAAAGCGCGCGGGCCGGTCATGTGCAGGTCGGCCGCTCGTCGCGTCGACGCGACGGCGTGTCCGTGTGCGCTGCATGCGAGCGGCGCAGACTTATCCGTAAGGTAAGATTCCGCACGCAACCACAACCGCTGGAGGACCATGCACACCGCCGTCAATCTGTGGCCGCTGCTCGGCATCGCTGCCGTCGCCGCCGGATTCCTGTTGCGCGCCCACCCGGTGCTCGTCGTGATCGTCGCCTGCGGCGTCACGGGCTGGGCCGCGCACCTGCCCGTGGCGCGCCTGCTGGAATCGCTCGGCAGCGCGTTCATCAAGACCCGCAACCTGCCGCTGATCCTGCTGCTGCCGCTGGCCGCGATCGGCCTGCTGGAACGCTACGGCCTCAAGGAATACGCGCAGGCCGGCATCGCCCGTGTCCGGTCGGCTACGACGGGGCGCCTGCTGACGGTGTACCTGCTGGCGCGCGAGGTCGCCGCCGCGTTCGGGCTGACGAGCCTCGGCGGCCATCCGAACATGGTGCGCCCGCTCGTCGCGCCGATGGCCGAGGCGGCGGCCGAGGCGCGCCACGGGACCCTGCCCGAGCCGCTGCGCCAGCGCATCCGGGCCATGAGCGCGGCCACGGACAATGTCGGCCTGTTCTTCGGCGAGGACGTGTTCGTCGCGTTCGGCGCCATCGTGCTGATGCAGACGATCCTCAAGGCCGAGGGCCTCGAGGTGGATCCCGTCGGGATGGCCTTGTGGGGTTTGCCGACGGCCGTGACGGCCTTCGTCATCCACGCCTGGAACCTGCGCCGGCTCGACGCGCGCATCCGCCGCGAGGCCGGCCGGTGATCGTGTCCCTCGACGTTTTCTACGTGCTCGTCGGCCTGCTGTTCGCGGCGACGGCCGTCATGACGGTGCGCGACAGGACCAATCCGCGCCGCGTCACGACGGCGCTGTTCTGGGGCCTGTACGCGCTGGTCTACCTGCTGGGCGAACGCCTGGCGCCGGCCGTGGCGGGCGTGCTGATGATCGCGATGGCGCTCGTCGCCGGCTGCGGCTTGGTGCGCCCCGGCCGCGCCGACGTCCCGCCGGAAGCGGCGCGGAAGGCCAGCGCGGCGCGCCTCGGCAACCGGCTGCTCGTGCCGGCGCTGGCGATTCCCGTCGTGACGATGCTCGGTTCCGTCGTGCTCAAGGACGTGCATATCGGCGCGGCCTTCCTGCTGGACCCGAAGAACGTGACGCTGGTGAGCATGGGCTGCGGCAGCATCGCCGCGCTGGCGCTCGCGTGCGGGCTCACGCGCGCGACGCCGCTGCAGGGCGTGCGCGAGGCGCGCCGGCTGATCGATGCGATGAGCTGGGCCGTCGTGCTGCCGCACATGCTGGCCGTGCTTGGGCTGCTGTTTTCCGAGGCAGGCGTGGGCAAGGCCGTGGCCCACGTCGCGACGCGTTATCTGCCCCTCGACTCGCGGCTCTTGGCCTGCGCCGCGTTCTGCGTGGGCATGGCATTATTTACCGTCGTGATGGGCAATGGCTTCGCCGCGTTTCCCGTCATCGCGGGCGGCATCGGGATTCCCGTGCTCGTCGGCGTGTACCATGCGAATCCGGCCGTGATGGCGGCCATCGGCATGTTCAGCGCCTATTGCGGCACCTTGATGACGCCCATGGCCGCGAATTTCAACATCGTGCCGGCGGCGCTGCTCGACCTGCCCGACAAGAATGCCGTGATCAAGGCCCAGCTGCCGACCGCGCTGCCGCTGCTGGGCGCGAATATCGTGTTGTTGTATTTTTTGATGTATCGATGAGGCGAACATGACCGCACCGACTCCCCAAGCTCCCGCCCGGACCGTCCTCCTGACCGGGTTCGACCCCTTCAACGGCGCCGCCATCAATCCGTCGTGGGAAGCCGCGCGGCTACTTGACGGCTGGTCCGGGCCGGGCTTCGCGGTGGCCGCGCGCCGGCTCCCCTGCGCGTTCGGCGCCGCCATCGACGCGCTGCGCGCCGCCATCGCCGAGGTCAAGCCCGACGTCGTGATCTCCGTCGGCCAAGCCGGCGGCCGCTCCGAGATTTCGCTGGAGCGCGTGGCCATCAACATGGACGACGCGTCGATCCGCGACAACGCGGGCCGCCAGCCCATCGACACGCCCGTCGTGGCGGACGGACCGGCCGCGTATTTCACCACCTTGCCCGTCAAGGCCATCGTGAAAGCGCTGCGCCTGCGCGGCTTTCCGGCCAGCGTGTCGCAGACGGCGGGCACCTTCGTCTGCAACCACGTGTTCTACGGCTTGATGCACCAGACCGCCGGACAGCCGCTGAAGGCGGGGTTCATCCACGTGCCGTTCCTGCCGGAGCAGGCCGCGGACCGGCCGGAGCGGCCGCCGTCGATGGCATTGCGCGACATCGTCGACGCGTTGCGCATCGCGGTGGAGGTGGCGGTCGTCACGGAAAGCGACGCAGTAGAAGCTGGCGGCGCGACCCATTAATTCGTGTAGATAAGGACGTAGGGTGGGCATTCGAGGCCGGGGGCCTCGAATGAAACGAGCCCACCAAGCGCATGCGGTCCGCGCACATGGTGGGCACGTGATTGATGCCCCCGGCATCAATCACCCCACCCTACGGTTCTCCAGCGGGATTTAAAATTTTGAGGAACGCCCGCACGACCGGCGCATCGTCCTGCGTGGGATACGTGATGTACAGATTGGCCGACGGCGGATTCGTGCGCACCGGCAGGAAGCGCACGCCCGGCCAGCCGATGCGGCTCGTCGTCGCCGGCATCAGCGCCACGCCCAGCCCGGCGCCCACCATCGCGAGCAGGGTCTGCGGCTCGGCCGCCTCCTGGAAGATCGCCGGCTGGAAGCCCGCGTTGACGCAGCACTGGATCAGGTAGCGCGGTTCGGCCGACTGGTCCAGGTGCAAGGTCAGCATCGGCTCGTTGGCGATGTCGATCAGCTCGATGGCGTCCTGCTGCGCCAGCGGGTGCTGGGCATTGATCGCGACGCACACCTCTTCGCGGAAGCACAGTTCCTGGCGCAGGCCGGCGTTCTTCAGCATGTCTTCGTCGATCCTCGGCTCGCGCCAGAAGCCGACGTCGATCTGGCGGCCGCGCAGCGCGTCCCACTGGTCGTTCGGGCCCAGTTCGTGGATGGTCCACGTCACGCGCGGGAACTGGCTCTGGAATTGTTCCAGCAGGCCGGGAATCGGGCCCCACATCGCGGAGCCGACGATGCCGACGCGCAGGCGCCCGACCTCGCCGCGGTCGATCTGGCGGATCGTGTCGATGGTCATGCGCATGCGGCCTAGCAGGTCGGCCGCCTCGTGCATCAGCGCCTTGCCGGCGACGGTCAGCTCGAAGCTGCGCGTCGTGCGCGCGAACAGGCGCACCCCGAGTTCGCTCTCCAGCTTCATGATCTGCTGCGACAACGGCGGCTGCGAGATGTGCAGGCGCTCGGCGGCGCGCGAAAAGCTTTTTTCCTCGGCCACCGCCAGGAAGTATTTCAGTTGCTTCAGGTCGATCGACATGGCGTCTCCGCGAATGGGCTCAGACGTGCGCCGTGGCGTGCAGCGCCGCCGCAAGGCGGGCGCCGACGAGGGCGTTGTGCTTCACGAGCGCGATGTTGGTGGCGAGGCTGCGGCCGCCCGTCAGGTCCTTGATGCGGGCCAGCAGGAACGGCGTCACGGCCTTGCCCTTGACGCCTTGCGCGCCGGCCTCGCGCAGCGCTTGCGCGATGATGCCGTCGATCTCGTCGTTCTGCAGCGCCGATTCGGCCGGCACCGGATTGCTGACGACGACGCCGCCGCTCAGCCCCAGCTGCCACTTGGTGCGGATGAAGCGGGCCTGCTGCTCCGGCGTGTCGAGCTGGAAGTCGGCGTTGAAGCCCGATTCGCGCGTGAAGAATGCGGGGAAGCCCGGCTGGCCGACGCTCACCACCGGCACGCCGTGCGTCTCCAGGTATTCCAGCGTGAGGCCGATGTCGAGGATCGACTTCACGCCCGCGCACACGACGGCCACGCTGGTGCGCGCCAGTTCCTGCAGGTCGGCCGAGATGTCGAAGCTCGTGGCCGCGCCGCGGTGCACGCCGCCGATGCCGCCCGTGACGAACACCTCGATGCCGGCCAGCGCCGCGCAGATCATCGTCGCGGCCACCGTCGTCGCGCCCAGCTTTTTCTCGGCCAGCGCGTAGGCGAGGTCGCGCCGGCTGACCTTGAGGGCATCCTGCGCATTGCCCAGCCGTTCGAGCTGGGCGTCCGCCAGGCCCACGCAGATGCGGCCGTCGATGAGGGCGATGGTGGCCGGCGTCGCGCCGGCGGCGCGGATCACCTGCTCGACCTCGCGCGCCGTCCGCACGTTCTGCGGGTACGGCATGCCGTGCGAAATGATCGTCGACTCGAGCGCGACGACGGGCTTGCCGGCCGCGCGCGCGGCCGCGACTTCGGGAGAAAACTGGAGGAAGGATTGCATGTTCAGTCCTGTGAAAGCGGGTGATGTTCGGTGGCGAGGCTGCTCGGACCCAGGCCCGGATGCACGGTCTCGGGCACGCCCAGCGTGAGGGCCGACAGGTGCAGGCCGCGCCGGCATGCGAGCACGAGGTCGTCGGTCCCGTCGTCCTGCACGAGCGACCAGCAGACGGCGGCGGCGAACGCGTCGCCGGCCCCCGTCACGTCGACGACGTCGACGGGCGGCGCGGGCAGGTCGACGACATCGTCGCCGGCGGTGACGAGCACGCCGCGCGCGCCGCGCGTGACGACGAGGTCGCGCGCGCCCTGGGCCTGCACGTCGCGCATGGCCGCTTCGATGGCAGCGTCGTCCGCCAGCGGCCGGCCGACGCGGGCCGCGAGTTCGCCGGCGTTGAGGATCAACAGGCGCACGCCGGACAGGTCGTCCGGCAGGCGCGCCATCTTCGGTTCGGACACGGCGACGACGACCAGCGGCGTGGCGTTGCGCCGCGCCTGGCGGGCGAGGGCGGCGACGGTGTCCTGCGGCAGGTTCAGGTCCGCCACGACGAGGGCCGCGCCCGCGAGCTGGGCCTGGCGCGCGTCGATGAACGCGGCCTCGAGCCGGTCGTACAGCGCCATGTCGGCCAGCGCGACGACCATCTCGCCGTCGCGGTCCAGCACGGCCGTGTACGTGCCGCTGCAGCAGCCTTCCAGGCGCAGCGCGCCGCGCACGTCGATGCCGAGGCTTTCCGCGTGCGCGAGCAGGGCGGCGCCGGACGAATCGGCGCCGATGGCGGTCAGCAGTGCGGCGGTCGTGCCCAGCCGGGCGAGGTTCTCCGCGATGTTGCGCGCCACGCCGCCGAACGATTCGCTCTGGCTGGCCGGGTTCGACGTGCGCAGCGCGATGGCGGCCGTCGAGCGTAGCTTGCGGTCCAGGTTCGCGGCGCCTACGCAGACGACGGGACGGCGGTCCGGCAGCACGTAGGCGCGCCCCAGCAGCTTGCGCTCGCGGATCAGGCCCGCGATATAGCCGGCGACGGCCGAGCGCGACAAGCCCAGCTGGTTGGCGAGGTCTTGCTGCGAAATGAACGGGTTCGCGCGGATGGCCTCGTACAACTGTTGTTTTTTTGGCGATTCGGTCACGATGACGGGTGAATTAAACTTTTGTTTTTCATCTTAAACATATGTTTTGTCGCGGTCAACGTGGCGATATGCATGGGAGAAGTCTAGCGTGAATTTATTGCGTGAAGATATAAATCCGCCAGAAAAATGGTATTTGCCAACACAATCCGCATTCATGCATAGTTGACATATTTTGGTGCACCGCCAGCCTCATCTCGACCGGACCGCGACAATGACCACCCAACAGTTCAGCAACACCCCCTTCGAAGCCGCCGACGTCATCCGCGCCCGCAAGCCGGGCTTCACGCCGCGCGTGGCCCTGATCCTCGGTTCCGGCCTCGGCGTGCTGGCCGAGCAGATGACGGATGCGGTGGCGATCGGCTATGCCGACCTGCCGGGCTTCCCGATCAGCACCGTGCACGGCCATGCCGGCGAACTGGTGCTGGGCACGCTCGCGGGCGTGCCGGTCGCGTGCATGAAGGGCCGCGGCCACTTTTATGAAGGCTATGGCCCGGGCGTGATGACGTCCGCGGTGCGCACCTTCAAACTGATCGGCTGCGAACTGCTGTTCGTGACGAATGCGGCCGGCTCGCTGCGTCCGGAAGTGGACGCCGGCAGCGTCGTCGTGCTGACGGACCACATCAACCTGCTGCCGGGCAGCCCGATGGCCGGCCCGAACGACGACCGCTTCGGCCCGCGCTTCTTCAGCATGGCCAACGCGTACGACGCCGGCATCCGCGACCTGATCAAGGCCACGGCGGCGGACAAGAACATCGCCGTGAACGAAGGCGTGTACCTGGCGTGCCCGGGTCCGAACTTCGAGACGGCCGCCGAGATCCGCGCATTCAAGGCGCTCGGCGCGGACGTCGTCGGCATGTCCGTCGTGCCGGAAGTGATCGCGGCGCGCCACTGCGGCCTGAAGGTGGCGGGCGTTTCCGCCATCACAAATTTGGCCGAGGGCTTGAGCCCGTTCCCGCTGTCGCACGAGCAGACGCTGAAGTATGCTGCGGTGGCGGCCAAGGAGATGGTCACGCTGATCCACGGCTTCATCGAACGTCTGGGCAAGACCGCCTGATCACGGGAATAGGGAAGGGATACCATGTCACGCGCATTCATCCTCCTGCTGGACTCCTTCGGCCTGGGCGCCTTGCCCGACGCCGATAAATACGGCGACGCGGGCGCCGACACCCTCGGCCACATCGCGCAGTGGGCGCAGGCATCGGGCAAGCCGCTGGCGCTGCCCACGCTGGAAGCGATCGGCCTCGGCGCCGCCGCGCACAAGGCCAGCGGCGCATGGCCCGCGGGATTCAACAAGCGCGACGGCTTCACCGGCGCCTGGGGCGTCGCGCGCGAACGCTCCACCGGCAAGGACACGCAGAGCGGCCACTGGGAAATCGCCGGCGTGCCCGTGCTGTTCGACTGGGGCTACTTCCCGAAGACGGTGCCGACCTTCCCGCAGGCGCTGACCGACAAGCTGGCCGAGGTCACGGGCGTGCCGGGCTGGCTGGGCAACTGCCATGCGTCCGGCACGACCATCATCACGGAACTGGGCGACGAGCATGTCGCGACCGGCAAGCCGATCATCTACACGTCGGCCGACTCGGTGATGCAGATCGCCGCGCACGAAGAGCACTTCGGCCTCGAGCGCCTGTACCAGGTGTGCGAAGCCGCGTACGAACTGGTCAAGCCGTACAACATCGGACGCGTGATCGCGCGTCCGTTCACGGGCGCCAACGGCAACTACAAGCGCACGAGCAACCGCCACGATTACGCCGTGCCCCCGGTCGCCCCTACCTTGCTGGACCACGTGAAGGATGCCGGGGGCGAGGTCATCGCGCTCGGCAAGATCAGCGACATCTTTGCCGGCCAGGGCGTCACGCAACTCATCAAGGGCGCCGACAACATGGCGCTGTTCGACCGCCTGCTGGAAGTGGCCGGCACGGCGCCGGACAAATCGCTCACGTTCGTGAATTTCGTCGACTTCGACATGCACTTCGGCCACCGCCGCGACGTGGCCGGCTACGCGAACGCGCTGCACGAACTGGATGCGCGCCTGCCGGACTTCATCGCGAAGTTGAAGGAGGGCGACCTCGTCGTCATCACGGCGGACCACGGCTGCGACCCGACGTGGGCCGGCTCCGACCACACGCGCGAACACATCCCGATGCTGTTCTTCGGCCCGGCCGCGCCCGCGCGCGAGCTGCCGGTGTCCGACACGTTCTCCGACATCGGTGCCACGCTGGCGCACCACCTCGGCGTCCAACCCCTTGCCAACGGAACCGCATTGTTATGAGCCCGAATTTGGATTTCAAGCGTAATACCGCCATCGGTCTCGACCTGGGCTGGATCAACCACCTGAAGGTCAACCGCAACGCGGCCGACCGCCGCGCCGCCAGCCTCGCGAACCGGCGCACGGTCAAGAAGGAATATCAGGCCGCGTGGCTGATCCGCGCCATCGAGTGCATCGACCTGACCACCTTGTCGGGCGACGACACGCCGGGCCGCGTCGAGCGCCTGTGCCGCAAGGCGATGCGCCCGCTGCGCGCGGACCTGATGCAGGCGCTGGGCCTCGACTCGCTGACGACGGGCGCCGTGTGCGTGTATCACGAAATGATCCGCCCCGCGGCCGAGGTGCTGCGGGGCCGCCTGCCGATTGCCGCCGTCTCGACGGCGTTCCCGGCGGGCCTCTCCAGCCTCGAAACGAAGATCCGCGAGATCGAACTGTCCGTGGCCGCCGGCGCCAGCGAGATCGACATCGTCATCACGCGCCAGCACGTCCTGACCGGCAACTGGCAAGCGCTGTACGACGAGATGGTCGCCTACCGCCAGGCGTGCGGCGACGCGCACGTGAAGGCGATCCTCGCGACGGGCGATCTCGTCACATTGGAAAACGTAGCAAAAGCGTCGTGGGTCTGCATGATGGCAGGCGCCGACTTTATCAAGACATCGACCGGCAAGGAAGGTGTGAACGCGACCATTCCCGTGTCGCTGGTGATGGTACGAGCGATCCGCGAGTACTACGAACGCACCGGCTACAAGGTCGGCTACAAGCCGGCCGGGGGTGTGTCCTCCGCCAAGGCCGCATTGCAATACCTGACCGTGATGAAGGAAGAGCTGGGCAACGAATGGCTGCAGCCGCACCTGTTCCGCATCGGCGCATCGAGCCTGCTGACCGACATTGAGCGCCAGCTCGAACACTACGTCACCGGCAGCTATTCGGCTGTCCATCGTCACGCGCAACCTTGATCGGACCTGTCATGCCCACTATCAAAGAGATTCTTCAGACCATGGATTACGGCCCCGCACCCGAGAGCACCAAGGAAGCGCAAGCGTGGCTGGAATCGCATGGCCGCCGTTTCGGCCTGTTCGTCGACGGCGCCTGGACGGATGTTGCCGAGACCTTCGGCTCGTTCAACCCGGCCGACGGCAGCGAACTGGCGCAGGTGACGCAGGCGAGCCAGGCCGACGTCGACCGCGCCGTCGACGCCGCGCGCCGCGCGCAGCTGGGCTGGGTCGCGCTCGGTGGCCACGGCCGCGCGAAAGTCCTGTACGCGCTGGCGCGCCTGCTGCAAAAGCACGCGCGCCTGTTCGCCGTGCTGGAAACGCTGGACAACGGCAAGACGATCCGCGAGACGCGCGACGCCGACCTGCCGCTGGCCGCCCGTCATTTCTATCACCACGCCGGCTGGGCCCAGCTGCAGTCGGAAGAATTCGCGGACTACCGCGCCGTCGGCGTCGTCGGCCAGATCGTGCCGTGGAATTTCCCGCTGCTGATGCTGGCGTGGAAGGTGGCGCCCGCGCTCGCCGCCGGCAATACCGTCGTGTTCAAGCCGGCCGAATTCACGTCGTTGACGGCGCTGCTGTTCGCCGAGATGTGCCAGCAGTCCGGCGTGCCGGCCGGTGTCGTCAACATCGTCACGGGCGACGGCCGCGTGGGCGAGGCGATCGTGAATCACCCGGGCATCGACAAGCTGGCGTTCACCGGCTCGACGGAAGTGGGCCGCATCATCCGCAAGGCCACGGCCGGCACGGGCAAGAAACTGTCGCTGGAACTGGGCGGCAAGTCGCCGTTCATCGTGTTCGACGACGCCGACCTGGACGCGGCCGTCGAAGGCCTCGTCGATTCCATCTGGTTCAACCAGGGCCAGGTCTGCTGCGCCGGGTCGCGCCTGCTCGTGCAGGAAACGATCTACCCGCGCTTCATCGAGAAGGTCAAGGCGCGCATGCGCAACCTGCGCGTCGGCTCGCCGCTGGATAAATCGAACGACATCGGCGCGCTGGTCGATCCGGTGCAGCAGCAGCGTATCCACGGCCTCGTGGAATCGGCGCGCGCCGAAGGCTGCGAGATCTGGCAGCCGGAAGCAGAGACGCCGCAGGCCGGCGCCTGGTATCTGCCCACGTTGATCACGGGCGCGTCGACGTCGGCGACCGTGTCGCAGACGGAAATCTTCGGCCCCGTGCTCGTCGCGTCGAGCTTCCGCACGCCGGGCGAAGCCGTGCAGCTCGCGAACAACACGGTGTACGGCCTCGCGGCGTGCGTGTGGAGCGAGTCGATCAGCCTCGCGCTGGACGTCGCCCCGCAGATCAAGGCCGGCGTCGTGTGGATCAACACGGCGAACCAGTTCGATGCAGCGTGCGGCTTCGGCGGCTACAAGGAATCCGGCTTCGGCCGCGAGGGCGGCAAGGAAGGCATGGTTGAGTACCTGACGCCGCTGGCGGAAGATGCGCGCCCGGCCGCGCCGGTCAATGCCGCTCAGTTGAAGCAAACCGGTAAAGTGAAGCTGGCAAGCGGCGACAGCCCGTTCGCCGTCGATCGCACGGCGAAGCTGTACATCGGCGGCAAGCAGGCGCGCCCGGACGGCGCGTACAGCCGCGCGATCCATGGCGCGAACGGAGAATTCCTGGCCGACGTGGGAGAAGGCAACCGCAAGGACATCCGCAATGCCGTGGAGGCCGCGCACAAGGCGTCCGGCTGGGCGAAGGCGACGGCGCACAACCGCGCGCAGGTGCTGTACTACATCGCCGAGAACCTGGCCGTGCGGGCCGACGAATTCGCCGCCCGCATCGCCGCGCAGACTGGCGCCAAGGATGCCGCGCGCGAAGTGCGGGCGTCGATCGAGCGCCTGTTCTACTGGGCCGCGTGGGCCGACAAATACGACGGCCTGGCGCACCAGCCGCCGATGCACGGCATCACCGTCGCGCTGAACGAACCCGTCGGCGTGATCGGCATCGTGTGCCCGGACGAGAACCCGCTGCTGGGCTTCATCTCGCTCGTGGCGCCGGCGCTGGCGCTGGGCAATCGCGTGGTCGCGGTGCCGTCGGAAGCGCATCCGTTGTCCGCGTTGGACCTGTACCAGGTGCTGGACACGTCCGACCTGCCGGGCGGCGCGCTGAACATCGTCACGGGCAGCCACGACGAACTGGCGCGCACCCTGGCGTCGCACTTCGACGTGGATGCCGTGTGGCGCCACGATGGCTCGCAGGACGGCTGCGCGGAAGTGGAGCGCCTGGCGGCGGAATCGCTGAAGCGCACGTGGACGGGCGGCGCGAAAGGGCGCGACTGGTTCGATGCGAAGCAGGCGTGCGGGCGCATGGTGTTGCAGCATGCAAGCCAGGTCAAGAACGTGTGGATTCCCTACGGCGTGTAATTGCCTACATTTGGACACATTGCTTATGTTCCTCCCCCAAGAAATCGTCCGCAAAAAACGCGACGGCGGCACCTTGAGCCCGGAAGAGATCCGCTTCTTCGTGCGCGGCATCCCGGACGGCAGCGTCACCGAAGGCCAGATCGCCGCGCTCGCGATGGCCGTCTACTTCAACGACATGACGATGGACGAGCGCGTCGCCTTCACGCTCGCGATGCGCGATTCCGGCCAGGTCATGGAGTGGAAATCGTTGCACCTGCCCGGCCCCGTCGTCGACAAGCATTCGACGGGCGGCGTCGGCGACGTCGTGTCGCTGATGCTCGGCCCGATGATCGCGGCATGTGGCGGCTTCGTGCCGATGATTTCCGGCCGCGGCCTGGGCCATACCGGCGGCACGCTCGACAAATTCGATTCGATTCCCGGCTACTGCACGGTGCCCGATCCGGAACTGTTCCGCAAGATCGTCAAGGACGTGGGCGTCGCCATCATCGGCCAGACCGCGCAGCTGGCGCCGGCCGACAAGCGTTTCTACAGCATCCGCGACACGACGGCGACCGTGGAATCCGTCGCCATGATCACGGGCTCGATCCTGTCGAAGAAGCTGGCGGCGGGCCTCGACGCCCTCGTCATGGACGTCAAGGTGGGCACCGGCGCGTTCATGCCGACTTATGAAAAATCCGTGGAGCTGGCGGAATCCATCGTCCACGTCGGCAACGGCGCCGGCACGCGCACGTCGGCGATCCTGACCGGCATGAACGAGTCGCTGTGCCCGGCGGCCGGCAATGCCGTCGAGGTGCGCGTCGCGATCGACTACCTGACCGGCAAGTCGCGCCCGGCGCGCCTGCACGAGGTGACGATGGCATTGTGCGCCGAGATGCTCGTCATCTCCGGCCTCGCCGCGACGGACGAGGCGGCGCGCGCGCGGCTGCAGCGCGCGCTCGATTCGGGCGAGGCGGCCGAGCGCTTCGCGCGCATGGTCGCGGCGCTGGGCGGCCCGGCCGACCTGATGGACGATCCCGATGCCCACCTGGCCCGCGCGCCGATCGTCGTGCCGGTGCCGGCGCCCGCATCCGGCTACGCGTATGCGACGGATTGCCGCGGCCTGGGCCTGGCCGTCGTCGGCCTGGGCGGCGGACGCATCCGCCCGCAGGACCCGATCGACTTCGCCGTCGGCCTCACCGACCTCGCCGAACTGGGCGCGCAGGTCGAGGCCGGCCAGCCGCTGGCGCTCGTCCACGCGCGCACGCAGGACGGCGCCGAACGCGCCGTGCGCGAGGTGCAGGCCGCCTACCGCATCGCGGCCGAGCGGCCGGCCGCGCAGCCGATGATCTACAAGACCATACGCCCATGAGCTACGAGAACCTGATCGCCGAAGCGCGCGCCGCGCGCGAGCTGGCCTACGCGCCGTACTCCCGCTTCAAGGTGGGCGCCGCGCTCGCCACCAAGGACGGCCGCGTGTTCCGCGGCTGTAACGTGGAGAACGCGTCCTACGGCCTGTGCAACTGCGCCGAGCGCACGGCCTTCTTTTCCGCCATCGCGCACGGCTACGCGCCGGGCGACTTCGCGGCGCTGGCCGTGATCGGCGACACGGCGGGCCCCATCGCCCCGTGCGGCGCGTGCCGCCAAGTGGTGCTGGAACTGGGCGGCGGCGACTTGCCGGTCGTGCTCGCGAACTTGAACGGCGACGTGATGGAAACGACGGCCGCCGCGCAACTGCCGAACGCCTTCGGCGGCCGCGACCTCGAAACGTAAGCACGGCCGCGCGCTGCGCGCGGTTCAGCGCCGTTTAAGGCAATCTTGCCCGGATGCTGTCAAACTTGAATTCAAGGACGGCCCCACAACATGGGGGCTATCCGATCATTCAAAGGAGCAGACGTCATGAGCCCGCAAGATTCGCAGATGTTGCACGATTTCCTGAGCCAGCTGATCCAGGCCCGCGGCATCCAGAAGGATCCGGACGCGGATGCCCTGATCCAGCGCGCCGTGGCCCAGCAGCCGGATGCCCCCTACCTGCTGGTGCAAAGGGCGTTGCTGCTCGAACAAGCCCTGAACAATGCGAAGGACCGCATCGCCGGGCTGGAGAGCCAGCTGCAGCAGGCACGTTCCGGTCAGCAAGGTGGCGATGGAAAATTCCTCGACGCCAATGCCTGGGGCAATAGCGGCAGGTCGCAGCCGGCCCAGTCCTACCAGCGCGACGTGCAGGCGCCGTATCCATCCCAGCAGCAATATCAGCAGCAATATCAGCCGCAGTACCAGAGCGCGCCGTCGTCGAGCTTCTTGCGCGGCGGCCTGGGCAGCACCCTTGGCTCGATCGCGGCGACGGCGGCCGGCGTCGCGGCCGGCGGCTTCCTGTTCCAGGGTCTGGAAAACATGTTCAGCCACCATGACTACGGCGGCGGCGGCAACCGCCTGCTGAACAGCGACGATCCGGCCAACAATCTGTTCAGCGACCAGTCCGGCAGCGCACTGGCCAACGAGGCCGGGCTGGGCGACGTCGACCAGGCGCTGGGCGGCGCGGCGCCGGATGGCCTGTTCGACGACAGTGTCGACAACGGCAGCCTGGACGGCGGCCAGGGATTTTTCGACGGGGACGGTTCGGACGAAGGGCTGTTCAGCTGATCAGCGGTTCGGCAGGAACAAATCCTCCGGCTTCCACGCATCGTACGTGCCGACGTTCCACACATGCCCTTCGAGGTCGCGGCACATGAAGCCGCGGCTGCCGAATTCCGTGTCGGCCGGTTCCTGCAGGATGACGGCGCCGGCCTGGCGCGCGCGCTCGCACACGCGGTCGGCATCAATCACCTGCAGGTAGACGGTCTGCGTCTGGCGGCCCTTGATCTCGTCCGGCTGCACGAGCAGCTTGCCGTATTCGCCTTCGTCGCTGACGGAGCCCAGCATGATCATGCCGTCGCCGAGCGTCAGTTGGGCGTGGGCGATGGCGCCGTCGATGCCGGGCACGGCGACCTGGCAGGCGAAGCCGAAGACTTCGCACAGCCAGTCGATGGCGGCGGGGGTGTCGCGGTAGCGCAGGCAGGGAATGACGCTGGAAGGCATGGCGGGCTCCGGTCGTGATTCACATCTGCTGGAAAAGATAGCTGTGATTGCGGCTTACTTCAAGCTCGCCGTCATAACCGCGCACCTTCAGCATCTGGCGCCCGCGCAGGTCGCGCTTGACCTCGGCGATGGCGTCCACGCGCACGAGCGTCGAACGGTGGATGCGCCAGAACTCGTCCGGGTCGAGCTCGTCCAGCAATTCCTTCAACGTCTTGCGGATCAGAAATTCGGCCGAGGCCGTCTGCACCCGCGTGTATTTTTCGTCGGACTGGAAGAACAGGACCTCGCGCGTGCTCACCATGCGCAGGCTGGAACCGACCTGGGCCTGGATCCAGCGCAGATAGGCCGGCTTGTCGGGCTTGCCCTTGTTTTCCAGCAAGGCCGTCAGCTTGGCCAGCTCGTGGCCGATGTCCTGCGGCGGCGCGGCGGCGGCGCCGTTGTCCGGCCTCGCGCGCGTGCGCAGGCGCGCCTGCAGCCGCGCGCACGTGGTCGCGAGGCGTTCCGCCGACACGGGTTTCAACAGATAGTCGAGCGCGCCCTGGGCGAACGCGTCCAGCGCGTACTGGTCGTAGGCCGTGGCGAACACGATGTGCGAGCGCTCGTACAGCCGGCGCGCAGCCTCGATGCCGGACAGGCCCGGCATGCGGATGTCGAGGAAGGCGATGTCCGGGCGGTGGCGCTCGCCCAGTTCGACGGCTTCCACGCCGTTCGCTGCCTCGGCCACGATCTGCAGCTCGGGCCAGACGCTGGCCAGGCGCGCGCGCAGCAGGTCGCGCATCGGGGCCTCGTCGTCGGCGATCAGTGCGGTGACCGGGCGTTGTTCCGGGCTCATGCGTCCTCCATCATCTTGTAGGGCAGGCGGATCGTGGCGCAGGCGCCGCCGCCCGGCGGGGTCGAGATGTCCAGCGCGGCCTCGGCGCCGTACAGCAGTTGCAGCCGCTCGCGGATATTGGCGAGGCCGACGCCGTCGTCCGCGTGCGGATCGATGCCGACGCCATCGTCGCACACTTCCACGTGCAGGTCGGCCCCGACCACGTGCGCGCGGACGGCGACGGTGCCGCCTTCGATCTTCGGCTCCAGGCCGTGCTTGATGGCGTTCTCGATCAGGGTCTGCAGCATCATCGGCGGGAACGGGGCGCTGCCGAGGAAGTCGGGCACGTCGAAGCGCACCTGCAGGCGTTCCTTCATCCGCGCCTGCATGATGGCGAGGTAGGCCCGCGACAACTCCACCTGCTTGCCCAGCGTGGCGCCGCCGCGCTGGCGCATCTGCGGCAAGGTCGAGCGCAGGTAGTCGATCAGGTGGGCGTGCACGCGCGCCGCTTCCTTCGGATCGGTCTCGATCAGCTGGCCGATCAGCGCCAGCGTGTTGAACAGGAAGTGCGGCTCGACCTGCGCCTGCAGCGCGGCCATCTGCGCCTCCATCAGCCGGCGTTCGAGGGTGGCGACGTTGGCCTGCGTCGTCGCTTCGCGCGCCATCAGTTCGGCCTTGCGCTTGCCGCCCGCCAGCACCTTCACGGCGAACGAGATGAAGACGTACCAGCCCGCCGGCTCGGGCGTGTTCAACATCCCGAAGAAGATCAGCACGAAGAACCACGTGAGGAACAGCTGGCGCCATTCGACGACGGCGACCCAGTCGAAGAAGCGCCACCACAATTTGCTGGCTTCGTTGAAGGCGTCGCGTACGAAGTCGAGGACGCGGTTGATGTCGCTGGCGCGCATGCCGTTCCCCTGCTTATTGCTTGCCGTAGTGGTCGCCGAATTGTTCCCGCTGCGCGCGGTGGCGGTCGACGGCGAAGGCGCCGATCACGACCTTGAGGCCCATGAACAGCACGAACAGGAACAGCGCCAGCGGCAGGATGCTGATCACGAAGGCGAGGACGATGCAGCAGGCCAGCATCGCGGGCCACGGCATCGTGGCGATGGTGCGCGCGCCGCGCCGGCAGGCCCGGACGATGTCGTGGGCGATGTCTTCCATCGTGGCGGCGAATTCGCGGAAAGCGGTCTTGTTCATGGCGACTCCTGAGGTGTGACTTGTTGCGATGGAGTCACTGTACATCCCTGGCGGCATGGTGGCCACAGCAGACCGACGAACTGCCGAAAACACGGGATGAGGGGTCGTGCGGCCCGACGGGCGGGTCGCCGCGGCGCGCCGATGGACCGGGCCATGTCGAAGTAATAAAATCGTATCCATGACTTCAGACATCCCAACTGGACGCAACGGCGCCCCATGACCCGCACCGGACGCCTGTTCCAATTGATGGACGCCCTGCGCGGCCACCGCCGGCCGGTGACGGCCAGCGCGCTGGCCGAGCGCCTCGGCGTGTCCGAGCGCACCATCTATCGCGACATCCAGACGCTCGCCCAGTTGGGGGCGCCCGTCGAGGGCTCGGCGGGCGTCGGCTACGTGCTGCGCACCGGGTTCTTCCTGCCGCCGCTGATGTTCGACGCCGACGAGCTGGAAGCCCTCGTGCTGGGCGCGCGCTGGGTGCGCCAGCAGGGCGACCCGGCGCTGTCCGCCGCGGCCGACCGCGCGCTGGCCAAGATCGCCACCGCCACGCCGCGCGACCTGCGCGACCACATGGCCGAGACGAGCTTGTGGGTGCCGGCCTTTCCGGCCGCGGCGCCGGTCGAGGCGTTCATCCAGCCCACGCGCGAGGCGATCCGGCGCCAGTGCAAGCTGCGCATCGCCTACCGCGACGAGCGCGACGTCGCCACCGAGCGCATCGTGTGGCCGTTCGCGCTCGCTTTTTTCGAAGGCAAGCGCGTCATGGCCGCGTGGTGCGAACTGCGCGACGCGATCCGCCACTTCCGCGTCGACCGCATCGTACGGGCCGAAGCGAGCACGGAACGCTACCCGTCGCCGCGCCACCAGCTGCTGCGGCGCTGGCGCCAAGAGTACGATATTCCCGAGTGATCCTGACAGGATCTGTCAGGGCCGGGCCTTAACATTGTCACATCTTCCACCCACAAGGAGACAGCAATGCAGCTCTACTACAACTCGTACTCGTCCAACACCCGCCGCGTGCTGCTGGCCGCGGAGCACCTCGGCATCCAGTTCGACCTCGTCGAGATCAACCTGGCCAGCCAGGACGATCGCCGCCGCCTCGAAGAAGTCAATGCCAACAGCAAGATCCCGGTGCTGATCGACGGCGACTTCGTCCTGTGGGAATCGTGCGCGATCATGCAATACCTGGCCGAGGGCACGCCCGGCCAGACCGTGTGGCCGCAGGACCGCCAGGCCCGGGCCGACGTGAACCGCTGGATGTTCTGGTCCTGCCAGCATTTCGGCCCGGCCGTCGGCGTGCTCACGTGGGAACACATCTGGAAGAAATTCGTCACGGGCCAGGATCCCGACGCGCAGGAGGTGGCGCGCGGCGAAGCCGACCTGGCCGAGGCGGCCCGCGTGCTCGAGAAGCACCTGTCCACGCGCCGCTGGCTCGTCGGCGACGACGTGACCTTGGCCGACTACGCGGTGGTGGCGCCGCTCATGTACAAAGAGAAGACGCGGCTGCCGCTGGACGGCTATCCGCACCTGCTGGCCTGGTTCGAGCGCATCCAGGCGCTGCCGGCGTGGCGCAACACCGACAAGGCCTGGTGATCGCGGCGCGCGGTTCCGGTCACGCCCGGCCGTCCGGGCGTGGACGGAGGCGCCGCCGCAGCACCAGCACGCCCAGGCCGAGGCCCAGCATGGACGCGGCCGCGGGTTCCGGAACCGGCGAGAGCAGCACGGCGTACGCCTTGCCGTTCAACAAACCGGTCGCCGCGATCTGTCCGTGGTCGTTGATGGCCTTGGGCAGCTGGATCGTCCAGCCGGCCGCCGGGTCGATCAGCGCGTCCAGGCTGGTGACCGTGTCGCCCTGCATGATGAAGGCGCCGAACGTGCCGCTGTCGCCGACGATCTGGCCCAGGTTGTTGATGTCGTAGGCGATGCTGCCTGTGCCGCCGAGCCTGGCGTCGAGGTTGATCAGCTTGCCGCCTTCGTACAGGAAAGCTTGCGGGATGTGGAAGTCGGCCAGGCTGTCGGAATAGCCGACGACCTGGCCGAGGTCGTTGATGGCGTAGGCGGTCGAATAGGCGTCGCCGAACGTGCCGAGGTCGGTCATGACGCCGTTCGAATACAGGAAGGGATGCACGGGCGGATCGCCCGGCCCGGCCTGGCCGGAGGCGCCGACGATCTGGCCGTGGTTGTTGATGTCGGTCGCCCCTGCGAACGGACTGGAAAAGCCGGGCAGGGTGCCGAGGTCCTGCAACGTGCCCCCGGGCGGCCGCACGAAGGCGCGTTCGCCGGAAAAGTCGTTCGGGTTCTCGGGCGCGAACGCGGAACCCACGGTGACGCCGGCGGCATTGATGCCCCAGCCATGGCTGCCGTTGCCGCCGAAGGTGCCGAGGTCCGTCATGCTGCCGTTCTGGTACAGGAAGGCGCGGCTCTGGCCGGCGGCATTGTCCGCCGAGCCGACGATCTGGCCGGCATCGTTCACGGCCGCGGCGATGCTGTTCGTGCCGCCGAACGTGCCGATGTCGACGGGCCCCGTGCCCGTGTTGACGAAGGCGCGGTAGCTGTTGAAGGACGGGTCGAAGGTCCTGCCCACCACCGTGCCCAGGTTGTTGAGGCCCCATGCCTGGCTGTCGGCGGCGCCCACGACGGTGAGGTCGTACGGCGTCGTCTGGGCCAGGGCGGGCAAGGTGGACGTGCCTGCGGCGCACAGGACGCATAGGAGCGCGAGTTTGCGGATCGCCATGATCGACATCGGAACCTCCTGATTCATCGTTGATCGGACTGCCAGGGCGATATTGCCCGGGCGCCAGCGGCCGTGGCTCCGCTGCTGAGATCAAGAATAGGGGGCGGGAACGCGCGCCGGTTTGTTACCCGTCATGGGTACGCGGCGTGCGCGGACGGCGCGTCGCGCTTATGCGACGGCCGCGTTCCAGTATGCGCGCAGCAGCCCGTAATAGACGGTGTCGGCCGGCTCGCCCTGCACGATCCACCGTTCGGGCATGAAACCTTCCTTGCGGAATCCGAGCTTTTCCAGCACCCGGGCCGACGCGGTGTTGCGCGGGTCGATGTCGGCTTCGACGCGGTTCAGGTCGAGTGCCGTGAAGCCGTAATCGAGCAGCGCGCGCAGCGCCTCGCTGACGTAGCCGGCGCCCCAGTGGGCGCGGGCGAGCGCATAGCCCAGTTCGCAGCGCCGGCTGGCGTCCACGAAGCGGTGCAGGCTGACGTTGCCGATCAGTTGTCCCGTCCCGCGCAGCGCGACGCCCAGGCGCATGCCGCTGCCGTCGGCGTACGCGGCCCGCGTGGCGGCGATGTGGTCGCGCGACTGGTCCAGCGTCGTCCACGGGCCGCTGCTCCAGTAGCGCGCCACCTCGGGGTCGGAAAACACGGCGTAGTGGGCGTCGACGTCGCGTTCGTCCATCCAGCGCAGCAGGAGGCGCGGCGTGGACAATTCGATGGGGTTCAAATCGGGCATGGGTTCTCCTGCAGGCCGACGGCGGCGAGCACCATGCCCGTGATCAGGCGTTCGGCGTCGTCGAAGTCGGACGGTTGCAACTGTTCGCGGTCGAGCACGAGCGTCATCTGCGCCGCGAAGTCGGCATACGACTGCGTCATCGCCCAGACGGCGAACAGCAGGTGGGTGGCGTTGACGGGCGCGATCTTTCCGTCCGCGACCCAGCGCTCGAACACGGCGATGTCGGCGCGCAGCAGCGGGATCACGCGGCTGCGGATCCGGTCGGCGTACAGCTTGGCGCCGCCGATCACTTCCATCGCATACACGCGCGACGCGAGCGGCTGCTCGCGCGAGAATTGCAGCTTCGCGCGCACGTAGGCGCGCAGCACGTCGCCCGGGTCCTTGCCCGGGTCGGCCAGGCAGGCCATGCGCGCGAGCCACTCGTCCAGCACGTTGTCGAGTACCCGCTGGTACAAGGCCTGCTTGGTCGGGAAGTAGTACATCAGGTTCTGCTTCGACAGGCCGGCGCGCTCCGCGACGGTGGCGATCGACGTGCCTTCGTAGCCGCATTCGGCGAACTGGCGCACGGCTTCGCCCAGGATGGCCGTTTCGACTTTGCCGCGGTGGCTGACGCGGTATTTGGCGGGGGCGGTGGTCATGGCGGATCTCCTCGGATCGAACACAGGAAGTCGAGCAGGGCGGGCTCGAAGGCATAGGCGACGTTGAAGCGGAACCAGGCGCAGGCGGGCGGTTGCAGCGAGAAGAATTCGCCCGGCGCCAGCAAGATGCCGGCGCGCAGCGCGCGCTCGGCGATGGCGCGGCCGTTGCCCCGGCCGTCCGGCCATCCCGCGCTGACGAACATCCCGCCGCGCGGCCTGGCGAGCGGCACGAGGCCCGCGTCGCCGAGGCGTTCGAGGGCCCGTTCGCGCGCGCCGTCCAGCTGCAGCACGAGGCGCTCGACCTGCTTGCGGTAGGCGCGGCTGCTGACGGCATCGTACACGGCGCGCTCGTTCACTTCGGACGTCGTCAGGCCCGTGAGCATCTTGACGCGCACCAGTTCCGGCAACAGGGAGGCCGACGCGCAGATCGAGCCCACGCGCAGCACGGGCGACAGGGTCTTCGAAAAGCTGCCGATGCGGATCACGCGGCGCAGGCCATCCATCGCGGCCAGCGACGATTCGCCGCGCACGGCCAGTTCGCGGTAGATATCGTCCTCGACGAGCCAGAAGTCGTACTGCTCGGACAGCGCCAGCAGCCGGTGCGCCTGCGCCTGCGACAGCGACGTGCCGAGGGGATTCTGCAGCACCGTGTTGACGAACATGAGTTTCGGCTGGCGCGCCTGGGCCTCCTGCGCGAGGACGTCCATGTCCAGGCCGTGCGCGCCGCGCGGGATGCCGACGGCTTCGCACCCGTGGTGGCGCACGAGGGCGAGCAGGTTGCTGTAGCCGGGATCCTCGACGAACACGACGTCGCCCGGCCGGGTGAGCGTGCGCAGCACGAGGTCGAATGCGTGGGTGGCGCCGTGCGTGAGCAGGATCTGCTCGGGTTGGACGGCGAACAGGTCGGCCGACAGCGCGGCCGCCAGGTGCTGGCGCAGGCTGGGAAAGCCGAGCGGATGGCCGTAGCCGCGCAGGCGGCCGGCCGGGATCTTCATCGCGTGGCGCACGGCGTCGAGGATCGTCGATGCGCCATACCATTCGGGCGGCAGCCAGCCGGCGCCGACGGGCAGCGCGTCCGTCTGGCCGGAATACAGGTCGGGCGTGAGCGTGTCGACGACGCCGGCGGCGGCGGGCAGCGCGGCCTGCTGCGCCGGCGCGTCCGCGCCGCGCGCCACGAAAAAGCCGGAGCCGCGCCGCGACGAGAGCAGGCCCAGATGCAGCAGGCGGTCATACGATTCGACGACGGTGAAGGTGCTGACGCCGTTCACTTTTGCGAATTGTCGAACGGACGGCATCTTCGTCCCGGCGGGCAGCGCGCGCCGATTTACCATCTCGGCGATGGCCGCGACGATCTGGTCCACCAGGCTGCCGCGGCGCTGGCGGTCGATCGCCAGCACGGGCCATCCCTCGCTCTCGCTCTTGTCGGTCGGATCCATCGTTACTCCATCGGGGCTGCGTCGTGCGCGACGCCGGCAACTGTACAGGCTATGCTACCAGTACGGTTGGCCATTTTCGCAGATTGTGTATATGTGCCACTGTTGCTCTGCTGTCTATTATTGCATCATTGTTTTTGCCAGTTGGTAAATTTGTAGGCTGGCTGTCAGATTACTAGGGGAGTCGCATGTACGAGTCTAGACCCGAATCGATGTCATCCTTCTGGATGCCATTCACCAACAACCGCGACTTCAAGGCGCACCCGCGCCTCCTCGTCTCGGCGCAAGGGATGTATTACAAGGACGTCGACGGCAACGCCGTGCTCGACGGCACCGCCGGCCTGTGGTGCGTCCCGTGCGGCCACGCGCAGCCGAAGATCGTCGCCGCCGTCAGCGAGATGGTCGGCCAGCTCGATTTCGCGCCCACGTTCCAGATGGGCCACCCGGCCGCCTTCGACCTGGCCGAGCGGCTGATGGACTACACGAACCACAAGTTCGGCCACGTGTTCTACACGAACTCCGGCTCGGAAGCCGTGGACACCGCCCTCAAGATCGCGCTGGCCTACCACAAGGCGCGCGGCGAGGGCGGACGCACGCGGCTGATCGGGCGCGAGCGCGGGTACCACGGCGTCGGCTTCGGCGGCCTGTCCGTCGGCGGCATCGGCCCGAACCGCAAGGCCTTCGGGCCGCTGCTGCCGGGCGTCGACCACCTGCCGCACACGCACAACCTCGCGCAGAACGCGTTCTCGCGCGGCGAGCCGGAACACGGCGCGGAACTGGCGGACGAGCTGGAACGCATCGTCGCGCTGCACGATCCGTCGACCATCGCGGCCGTGATCGTCGAACCCGTGTCGGGATCGACGGGCGTGCTGGTCCCGCCGAAGGGCTATCTGAAGCGCCTGCGCGAGATCTGCACCAAATACGGCATCCTGCTGATCTTCGACGAAGTGATCACGGGCTTCGGCCGGCTGACGACGCCGTTCGCCGTCGACTACTTCGACGTCGAACCGGACCTGATGACGACGGCGAAAGGCCTCACGAACGGCGTCGTGCCGATGGGCGCCGTGTTCTCGAAAACATTCATCCACGACGCGTTCATGGACGCGCCGGCCGGCATCGAACTGGCCCACGGCTACACGTATTCCGGCCACCCGCTGGCCTGCGCGGCGTCGCTGGCGACGCTCGACGTCTTCGCGGAGCAGGGCATCCTGGACAACGCGAAGAACCTGCAACCGTACTGGGAAGACGCCGTACACAGCCTGCGCGGCCTGCCGCACGTGATCGACATCCGCACCATCGGCCTCGTCGCCGGCATCGAGCTGGCCGGCATTCCCGGCAAGCCGGGCGCGCGCGCGTTCGCCGCGTTCAAGCAGGCCTTCGCCGACGGCATCCTGATCCGCACGACGGGCGACATCATCGCGTTGTCGCCGCCGCTCGTGCTGGAGAAGAAGCACATCGACGAGTTGTTCGGCAAGCTGGCCACCGTCCTCAAGAACCTCGACTGAATCGACTGAAAGAACCCATGGAGACCATCAATCACTACGTCAATGGCCGCGTGGCCGAGGGCACCGGCGGACGCTACGCCGACGTCTACAACCCCGCGCTGGGCGAACCGTGCGCGCGCGTGGCGCTGGCGAGCGGCGGCGACGTGGACGCGGCCGTCGCGGCGGCCCATGCCGCGTTTCCCGCCTGGGCCGCGACGCCCCCGCTGGCGCGCGCCCGCGTGCTGTTCAACTACCTGCAGCTGTGCCAGCGCCACGTGGACGAATTCGCGGCGCTGGTCGTGCGCGAACACGGCAAGACGTTCGCCGACGCCCGCGGCGAAGTCGCGCGCGGCATCGAGGTCGTCGAATTCGCGGTGGGCATCCCGCAACTGCTCAAGGGCGAGTTCACGGACCAGATCGCGCGCGGCATCGACGCGTGGTCGATGCGCCAGCCGCTGGGCGCCGTCGCGGGCATCACGCCGTTCAACTTCCCCGTGATGGTGCCGATGTGGATGTTCCCGGTCGCGATCGCGTGCGGCAACACGTTCGTGCTGAAACCGTCGGAGCGCGATCCGTCGGCGTCGCTGCTGCATGCGCGCCTGCTCAAGGAAGCGGGCCTGCCGGACGGCGTGTTCAACGTCGTGCAGGGCGACAAGGCCGCGGTCGACGCGCTGCTGGACCACCCGGACATCCAGGCCGTCAGCTTCGTCGGCTCCACGCCGATCGCGGAATATATTTATGCGCGCGGCAGCGCGGCCGGCAAGCGCGTGCAGGCACTGGGCGGCGCCAAGAACCACATGGTCGTGATGCCGGACGCCGATATGGACATGGCCGTCGACGCCCTCATCGGGGCCGCGTACGGCTCGGCGGGCGAGCGCTGCATGGCGATCTCGGTGGCGGTGGCCATCGGCGACGCGGGCGATGCGCTCGTCGCCCGGCTGGCCGAGCGCACGCGCGCCCTGAAGATCGCGGACGGCATGGCGGACGGCGCCGAGATGGGGCCGGTCGTCACGCTCGCGGCCAAGCAGCGCATCGAACGGCTGATCGGCGAAGGCGTGGAGCAGGGCGCGACGCTCGTCGTCGACGGCCGCGGCTTCCAGGTGCAGGAGCGCGCGAACGGCTTCTTCGTGGGCGGCACGCTGTTCGACCACGTTCTGCCTTCCATGTCGATCTACCGGGAAGAGATCTTCGGACCCGTGCTGTGCGTCGTGCGCCTGCCGGACGTGGGCAGCGCTTTGGCCCTCATCAACGGCAACGAGTACGGCAACGGCGTGGCCGTGTTTACCCGCGACGGCGGCGTGGCGCGCGAATTCGTGCGCCAGGTGCAAGTGGGCATGGTCGGCGTGAACGTGCCGTTGCCCGTGCCGATGGCGTTCAGCAGCTTCGGCGGGTGGAAGAAAAGCCTGTTCGGGGACCACCACGCGTACGGGCCGGAAGGCGTGCGGTTCTATACGCGGCAAAAGGCCGTCATGCAGCGGTGGCCGAATACGGCGAGCAGCGGGGTGGAGTTCGCATTTCCTCAAATGAAATGATGGCCACGATCCGTTGAACTTGACGTAGGGTGGGCACCCCGTGCCCACCAAACGGTTCTCGAGGTAGTCCTCGTATCACCACGTACAAGAAGGGATGCTTCATGATCGAGTCACTCCACCATCTGCCCCACGCCGCCGGCACGCACGCCGCCTTGTCCGAGCGCTTCACGGACCTCGCGCCGGCGCTGACGGCCCGCCAGGCCGCCATCGAGAGCGCCCGCTGCCTGTACTGCTACGACGCACCTTGCACCCGCGCGTGCCCGACGGGCATCGACGTGGCGAGCTTCATCCGCAACATCCACGAAGGCAACGTGGATGGCGCCGCCGTCAACATCCTCAAGCAGAACATCTTCGGCGGCAGCTGTTCGCGCGTGTGTCCGACGGAGATCCTGTGCGAGGACGCCTGCGTGCGCAACCACGACGCCGAAGGCCAGCCCGTGAAGATCGGCCTGCTGCAGCGCCACGCCATCGACAACGCGCACTTCGCCGGCCACCCGTTCCAGCGCGCGCCATCGACCGGCAAGACCATCGCCGTCGTGGGCGCCGGCCCGGCCGGGCTGGCATGCGCGCACCGGCTCGCGATGCTGGGGCATGACGTCGTCGTGTTCGAGGCGCGCGACAAGGCGGGAGGCCTCAACGAATACGGCATCGCCAAGTACAAGCTGCCGGGCGACTTCGCCCAGCGCGAGGTCGACTTCCTGCTGTCCATCGGGGGCATCGAGATCCAGTACGGCCGCGTCCTGGGCGGCAACCTGCACCTGCAGGACCTGCACACGCGCTACGACGCCGTCTTCCTCGGCCTGGGCCTCGGCGCCAGCCGCCGGCTCGGCCTCACGGGCGAGGACGCGCCCGGCCTCGCGGTCGCCGTCGACTACATCGCCACCCTGCGCCAGGCGGCCGACCTCGCGGCGCTGCCGGTGCCGCGGCGCGCCGTCGTGATCGGCGCCGGCAACACGGCCGTCGACATGGCCGTGCAGATCGGGCGTCTCGGCGCGGAAGAGGTCACGCTCGTCTACCGCCGCGGCGTCGAGGCGATGAGCGCGACGGATCACGAGATCGAGATCGCCAGGGCGAACGGCGTGCGCATCCGCACGTGGGCCGCGCCGCACGAGGTGCTGCTGGACGACGCGGGACGCGTGCGCGGCATGCGCTTCGAGGAGACGCGCCTGCTTGACGGCCGCCTCGCCGGCACGGGCGCCTTCGTCGACGTCGCGGCCGATGCCGTGTTCAAGGCGATCGGCCAGCACATGGATGCGGGCGCGCTGTCCGATCCGCTGGCGGGCGAGATCGAACGTGAAGGTAAGGAAGGCGAACTGCGGATCCACGTCGACGCCAGGTTCCGCACCAAACTGCCGGGCGTGTACGCGGGCGGCGATTGCGTGGCGCCGGGGCAGGACCTGACGGTGCAGGCCGTCCAGCACGGCAAGCTGGCCGCGCTGGCGATCCATGACGACATCCTTTCCAAAGCGGAGGCATGATGGCCGACCTGAGCATCGAATTCTGCGGCATCAAGTCGCCGAACCCTTTCTGGCTGGCGTCCGCGCCGCCGACCGACAAGGCCTACAACGTCGTGCGCGCCTTCGAGGCCGGGTGGGGCGGCGTCGTGTGGAAGACGCTCGGCGAGGACCCGCCGGCCGTCAACGTGTCGTCGCGCTACTCGGCGCTGCACGGGAAGAACCGCGAGGTGATCGGCTTCAACAACATCGAGCTGATCACCGACCGCAGCCTCGAGATCAACCTGCGCGAGATCACGCAGGTCAAGAAGGATTGGCCGGACCGCGCGCTGATCGTGTCGATGATGCTGCCGTGCGAGGAAGCGCCGTGGCGCGAGATCCTGCCGCTCGTCGAGGCGACGGGTGCCGATGGCATCGAACTGAACTTCGGCTGCCCGCACGGCATGCCCGAGCGCGGGATGGGCGCCGCCGTCGGCCAGCAGCCGGACCTGATCGAACAGGTCACGCGCTGGTGCAAGACGCATACGCGGCTGCCGGTGATCGTCAAGCTGACCCCGAACATCACGGACGTGCGCGCGCCCGCGCGGGCGGCACTGGCGGGCGGGGCGGATGCCGTCTCGCTGATCAACACCATCAATTCGATCACGCACCTGGACCTGGACCGCATGGTCGCGTTTCCCGCCGTCGGCAACGCCAGCACGCATGGCGGCTATTGCGGCACCGCCGTGAAGCCCATCGCGCTGAACATGGTGGCCGAGATCGCGCGCGACCCCGTCACGAGAGGTTTGCCGATATCCGGCATCGGCGGCATCGGCAACTGGCGCGACGCGGCCGAATTCATCGCACTGGGCGCCGGCTCGGTGCAGGTGTGCACCGCGGCGATGCTGCACGGCTTCCGCATCGTCGAGGAGATGAAGGACGGCTTGTCGCGCTGGATGGATGCGAAGGGGTATGAAAACATCGCGGCGTTCTCGCGCAAGGCCGTGCCCAACACGACGGACTGGAAATACCTGGACATGAACTACCAGGTCATCGCGCGCATCGACCAGGACAAGTGCATCCAGTGCGGGCGTTGCCACGTCGCGTGCGAGGATACGTCGCACCAGGCCATCGCCCGCATCGTCGACGGCAATGCGCGACGGTACGAGGTCATAGCCCAGGAATGCGTGGGCTGCAACCTGTGCGAGATCACCTGTCCCGTCGAAGGGTGCATCACGATGGTGCCGCAGCAGACGGGCAAGCCGTATATGAATTGGACGCAGGATCCCAGGAATCCGCGGACGGATATTACGACGTAGGGTGGGCTCCCCGAGCCCACCGAGGCATGCCGATGGGCACGCATGGTGGGCACAGGGTGCCCACCCTACGGCATACGTAATTGCCTGGCATCGCTCTTGCTGCTAATGTCGCAATGCCCGCCAACCGATGGAGACCGCCCCGATGAGCCTTGACCCCGCAACGAACCAGGACCTGTGGAACGAAGACCTGGCGCCGACCAGCGCGGCGCAGCGCACGTGGCGCTGGTATCACTTCGCCGCCCTGTGGGTCGGCATGGTGATGTGCATCCCGGCCTATACGCTGTCGGCCAGCCTGATCGAAGCCGGCATGTCCGCCTACCAGGCCGTGTTCACCGTGTTCCTCGCCAACGCCATCGTGCTGCTGCCGATGCTGCTGATCGGCCATGCCGGCACCAAGTACGGCATCCCGTACGCCGTGCTGGCGCGCGCGGCGTTCGGCACGCGCGGGGCGCGGCTGCCGGCGCTGATGCGCGCCATCGTCGCGTGCGGGTGGTACGGCATCCAGACGTGGTTCGGCGGCAGCATGATCTACACCTTGCTGGGCGTGCTGGCCGGGCACGAGATCGGCGGCGCGAAGCTGGACGGCTTCGGCATCAACGGCGCGCAGCTGCTGTGCTTCGTCGTGTTCTGGGCGATCCAGTTCTGGTTCATCGTGCACGGCATGGATTCGATCCGCAAGCTGGAGACGTACACGGCCCCGCTCAAGATCGCGATCTGCTTCGTGCTGCTCGGCTGGGTGTACCAGAAGGCCGGCGGCTTCGGGCCGCTGCTCGACGCGCCGTCGCAATTCGTCGCCGGCGGCAAGAAGGCCGGCCAGTTCTGGACCACGTTCTGGCCGTCGCTGACGGCGATGGTCGGCTTCTGGGCCACGCTCGCGCTGAACATCCCCGACTTCACCCGCTTCGCGCGCACGCAGCGCGACCAGGTGCTGGGCCAGTCGATCGGCCTGCCGGTGCCCATGGGCCTCCTGGCGGCGCTCGCCGTCATCGTCACGTCGGCCACCGTCGTCCTGTACGGCAAGGCATTGTGGGACCCTGTCGACCTGGCCAGCCGCATGACGGGCGCCGCCGTGCTGATCGCGCTCATTGTCCTGCTCGTGGACACCGTCAGCGTCAACCTGGCCGCGAACCTCGTCGGCCCGGCCTACGATTTTTCCGCGCTGGCGCCGCGCCGCATCTCGTACCGCACGGGCGGCTACATCACGGCCGGCATCGCGCTCGTCATGATGCCGTGGAAGATCCTCGAATCGACGCAAGGCTACATCTTCACGTGGCTGATCGGTTATTCCGCGCTGCTGGGGCCCATCGCCGGCGTGCTGATCATCGACTACTACCTGATCCGCCGCACCGAGCTCGCCGTCGACCAGCTGTACAAGGACGACGGCATCTACGGCTACAAGAACGGCTGGAACCGCGCCGCCATCGTCGCATTCGTCGCCGGCGTGCTGCCGAACATCCCGGGCTTCTTGAATGCGGCGTTTCCGGCGTCGTTCCCGGACGTGGGTGCCGGCTTCAAGACCCTGTACACCTATGCGTGGTTCGTCGGGATCGCGATTTCCGCGCTCGTGTACGGCCTCATGATGAAGGGCAGGGCGGCGCCGGCGCTGCGTCCGGCCCGTTCGCTCGATTGATGCACCGATCGTAAAAAGGGGAGACAGATGACCATCCTGATTCGTGGCGGCACCGTCGTCAACGCGGACCGCGCATTCCGCGCCGACGTCCTCACCGAAGGCGGCAAGATCGTCGCCGTGGGCGAGAACCTGGAGGCGCCCGCCAACGCGACGATCGTCGACGCCGGCGGCCAGTACGTGATGCCGGGCGGGATCGACCCGCACACGCACATGCAACTGCCGTTCATGGGCACCGTCACCGCCGACGATTTTTACACCGGCACGGCGGCCGGGCTGGCGGGCGGCACGACGACGATCATCGACTTCGTGATCCCCGACCCCAAGCAGCGCTTGCTGGACGCATTCCAGACCTGGCGCGGCTGGGCCGAGAAGGCCGCGGCCGACTACTCGTTCCACGTGGCCGTCACGTGGTGGGACGACACCGTCCACGAAGACATGGGCACGCTCGTCCAGCGCCACGGCGTGAACAGCTTCAAGCACTTCATGGCCTACAAGAACGCCATCATGGCCGACGACGAGACGCTCGTGAAAAGCTTCCGGCGCGCGCTCGAACTGGGCGCGATCCCCACGGTGCACGCGGAGAACGGGGAGCTGGTCTACCAGCTGCAGCGCGAACTGCTGGCCAAGGGCATCCGCGGGCCGGAAGCGCATCCGTTGTCGCGGCCGCCCGAAGTGGAGGCGGAAGCGGCGAACCGCGCCATCGCCATCGCGAACGTGCTGGGCACGCCCGTGTACATCGTGCACGTGTCGTGCGCCGAATCGCTGGACGCCATCACCCGCGCCCGCGCACGGGGCCAGCGCGTGTACGGCGAGGCGCTGGCGGGCCACCTCGTCATCGACGACAGCGTCTACCGCCACGCCGACCCCGAGACCGCGCGCGCCTACGTGATGAGCCCACCGTTCCGCTCCAGTCACCACCAGACGGCGTTGTGGCAGGGCCTGCAGGGCGGCAACCTGCACACGACGGCGACGGACCACTGCACGTTCTGCGCGGGCCAGAAGGCGATGGGCGCGGACGATTTCACGCGCATCCCGAATGGCTGCGGCGGCGTCGAGGAGCGCATGGCCGTCGTGTGGGATGCGGGTGTCAACACGGGGCGTTTGACGCCGTCCGAATTCGTGCGCGTGACGTCGACCAACGCGGCGCAGATCTTCAACATCTACCCGCGCAAGGGTTCCGTGTCCGTGGGCGCGGACGCGGACGTCGTCGTGTGGGACCCGCACGGCACGCGCACCTTGTCGGCCGCGACGCAGCATTCGAAGGGCGACTTCAACGTGTTCGAAGGCCGCACCGTGCGCGGCATCCCGACGCACACGGTGGCGGCCGGGAAGCTCGTGTATGCGGACGGCGACCTGCGCGCGGAGCGGGGCGCGGGACGCTATGTGGAGCGGCCGGCGTTTACCGGCACCATCTGAAGCCCATCACCGGAGGACAACCATGAACGACCTGCGCATCAACGGCACCCGCCTGTGGAACGCCCTGATGGAACTGGCGCAAATCGGCGCCACCGACAAGGGCGGCGTGAAGCGCCTCGCCCTGACGGACCTCGACCGCCAGGGCCGCGATCTCGTCGTGCAATGGGCGAAGGCCGAGGGCCTCGCCGTCACGGTCGATGCGATCGGCAACGTCTTCATGCGCCGCGAGGGCGCGAACCCGAGCCTGCCGCCCGTCGTTACGGGCAGCCACATCGACACGCAGCCGACCGGCGGCAAATTCGACGGCAACTACGGCGTGCTGGCCGGCCTGGAAGTCGTGCGCACCCTGAACGAGCGCGGCATCCGCACCCAGGCGCCGATCGAAGTCGCGTTCTGGACGAACGAGGAAGGCTCGCGCTTCGTGCCCGTGATGATGGGCTCCGGCGTATTCTGCGGCGCCTTCACCCTGGAGACGGCGTACGCGGCGCGCGACGTCGACGGCAAGTCGGTCGGCGAGGAGCTGGAGCGGATCGGTTACCGGGGCGACCAGGCGCCGGGCATGCACCCCATCGGCGCGTATTTCGAAGCGCACATCGAGCAGGGGCCCGTGCTGGAGGATGCGAACAAGGTGATCGGCGTCGTGCCCGCCGTGATGGGCCTGTCGTGGTACGACTGCACCGTGACCGGCATGGAGGCGCACGCGGGCCCGACCCCGATGCACCTGCGCCGCGACGCGCTGCAGGTGGCCACCACCATCATGCAGGAGACGGTGGCCATCGCCAACCGCTATCCGCCGTACGGACGCGGCACCGTGGGCATGGTGCAGGTCTTCCCGAACAGCCGCAACGTGATCCCCGGCCGGGTCAAGTTCAGCATCGACCTGCGCAACGTCTCGGACGAGCTGCTGAACACCATGCACGGCGAGATCGAGGCGTTCGTCGAGCGCACGCGGCGCGAGACGGGCCTCGGCATCGAGCTGGAACGTGTATCGTACTACCCGCCTTGCCCGTTCCACCCGGATTGCGTGGACGCCGTGCGCGCCGCCACGGCCAGGCTGGGCTACTCGACGATGGACGTCGTGTCGGGCGCCGGGCACGACGCGATCTACGTCGCGCGGCGCGCGCCGGCCGGCATGATCTTCGTGCCGTGCAAGGACGGCATCAGCCACAACGAAATCGAGGACGCCCAGCCCGCGCACCTGGAAGCCGGCTGCAACGTGCTGCTGCACGCGATGCTGGAGCGGGCCGGGATCGCGGACGGCGCAGGCCAGCCCGTGCGCGCTGAAATTGTTGCACAACAGTAAGAAAGCGCGAATTCCTGTTACCATTCTGGCCGAATACGGGCGGTCGTAGCATACTGTGCCGAAGTCTTCCGGGCCCGCAAGGACCGCCGTGTCCTTGCGTTTTGCCACTCATGCGCGTTGACGATGCTGACAGGATACTATGAGCCTCCGCTGGTCCTGATCTCCATCCTCATCGCGATCGTTGCGTCCTATTCCGCACTCAGCCTGGCCGGCCGCGTGACGGAAGCCGCCGGGCGCGCCAAGTTCGCCTGGGTCCTGGGCGGCGCGATCGCGATGGGTTCCGGGATCTGGGCCATGCATTTCGTCGGGATGCTGGCGTTCCGCCTGCCGATCCCGGTCGCGTACGACATCCCCATCACCCTCGCGTCGCTGGTGCTGGCGATCGCCGCGTCCGGCCTCGCGCTGTGGCAGGTGAGCCGCGCGGACCTCGGTCCCGTGCGCCTGGGCGCAAGCAGCTTGATCATGGGCATCGGCATCAACGCGATGCATTACACGGGCATGGCCGCCATGCGCATGCAGCCGGGAATCGTGTACGACCCGCTGCTGTTCGCGCTGTCCGTCGTCATCGCCGTCGGCGCCTCGGCGCTGGCGTTGTGGATCGCCTTCCGGCTGCGCCGCAACGCGCCGGACGTGTGGCTGCCGCGCATCGGGGCCGCCGTCGTGATGGGCATGGCCATCGTCGGCATGCACTACACGGGCATGGCGGCCGCGAACTTCCCGGCCGACAGCGTGTGCATGGCCGCGCGCGCCGGCGTGCACCGCGACGGCCTCGCCACGCTCGTCCTGCTGGCCACGTTCTGCGTGCTGGGCCTGGCCCTCATCGCGTCCGTGTTCGACGCCCGGCTGGAAGCGAACGCGCACATCCTCGCGATGTCGCAGGCGACGGCGCTCGAGCGCCAGGAATTGCTGGAACGCGAACGCAGCGCGCGTGACCAGGCCGAGCGCCTGTCCGCGCTGAAGGACGAATTCCTGGCCACGCTGTCGCACGAGCTGCGCACGCCGCTCAACGCGATCCTCGGCTGGGCCGGCATGCTGCAGCGGGGCGTGAAGGACGAGGCGACCATGAAGCGCGCGCTCGAGACGATCGAACGCAACGCGCGCGCCCAGGGCCAGTTGATCGACGACCTGCTCGACATGAGCCGCATCATTTCCGGCACCGTGCGCCTGGACGTGCAGACCGTCGATCCGGCCCGCATCGTCGAGGCGGCGCTGGGCACCGTGCACCCGGCGGCGGCGGCCAAGATGATCGCGCTGCGCGCCGACCTCGGACGCGACGCCGGCGCCATGCCCCTCGAGGTGCGCGCCGATCCGGGCCGGCTGCAGCAGGTGTTGTGGAATCTGCTGGCCAACGCGGTCAAGTTCACGCCACCGGGCGGCAACGTGCAGGTGCTGCTGGGGCGCGACGGCAACGATGCCGTGATCCGCGTGATCGATTCCGGCATCGGCATCGCGCCCGATTTCCTGCCCCATGTGTTCGACCGCTTCCGCCAGCAGGACGCGTCGATCACGCGCCAGCACGGCGGCCTGGGACTGGGCCTGTCGATCGCCAAGCAGCTCGTCGAACTGCACGGCGGCACCATCGCCGTCGACAGCGCCGGCGCCCACACGGGGGCCACGTTCACCGTGCGCCTGCCGCTGGCGCACCGGCCGGCGGCCGTGGCGGCGGCGGGCGTCCGTCCGTCCGCGCCGGCCGCGCCGCGCGAGCTGGCCGACCTGTCGGGATTGCGGGTGCTGGTGATCGACGACGCGCCCGACACGCTCGACGTGCTGGAACAGATCCTGACGGTCAGCGGCGCCGCCACGATGACGGCGCCCGGCGCCGGCGCGGCGCTGGCGCTGCTGGAGCACGAGGTGCCGGACGTGATCGTCAGCGACGTGGGGATGCCCGAAGTCGACGGCTTCGAACTGATGCGGCGCATCCGCCGGCGCGCGGCCACCGCGGACATTCCCGCCATCGCGCTGACCGCGTTCACGCGCCAGGACGACCGGGACAAGGCGTTGCAGGCCGGCTTCACGGATTACCTGGCCAAGCCGGTCGAACCGGCCGTGCTGGCGGAGGCCATCCGGCGCGTGGCGGCGCGCGGAGGCAAGGAGGCGGCCGCGCGCGAGGTTTGACGCTTGCTGGAACGCTTACTGGAACGTGGTTTCGCGTTCCGGCGTGGCGCTGATGCGGTGGATGGCCAGATCGGCGCCGTCGAATTCCTCCTCGGCGTCCAGGCGCAGCCCGACGGTGGCCTTGAGCAGGCCGTAGACGATCGCGCCGCCGGCGGCGGCGATGGCGACGCCCAGCAGGGTGCCGATCAGTTGCGACGCGATCGACACGCCGCCCAGGCCGCCCAGCGCCCGGCTGCCGAAGATGCCCGCCGCGATGCCGCCCCAGGCGCCGCACAGGCCGTGCAGGGGCCACACGCCCAGCACGTCGTCGATCTTCCAGCGGTTCTGCGCCAGGGTGAACATGACGACGAAGATCGCGCCCGCGATCGCGCCCGTCACGAGGGCGCCCATCGGGTGCATCAGGTCCGAGCCGGCGCACACGGCGACGAGGCCGGCCAACGGGCCGTTGTAGACGAAGCCCGGGTCGTTCTTGCCCATCACGAACGCGACGAGGGTGCCGCCCACGAGGGCCATCAGCGAATTGACGGCGACGAGGCCGTTCATCTTGTCCAGGGTCTGCGCGCTCATCACGTTGAAGCCGAACCAGCCGACGGTGAGGATCCAGGCGCCCAGCGCGAGGAACGGGATGTTCGACGGCGGATGCGCCGAGATGCGGCCATCCTTCGTGTAGCGGCCGCGGCGCGCGCCCAGCAGCAGCACGGCCGGCAGCGCGGCCCAGCCGCCCACGGCGTGCACGACGACGGAGCCGGCGAAGTCGTGGAACGCGGCGCCGAACGTGGCCGTCAGCCAGTCCTGGATGCCGAAGCGGTTGTTCCAGGCGATGCCCTCGAACAGCGGGTAGACGAGGCCCACGAGCAGGGCGGTGGCCGCCATCTGCGGGTGGAACTTGGCGCGCTCGGCGATGCCGCCCGAGATGATGGCCGGGATCGCGGCGGCGAACGTCAGCAGGAAGAAGAATTTCACGAGCTCGTAGCCGTTCTTGGCGACGAGCGTGTCCGTGGCGCCCATGAAATGGATGCCGTAGGCGATGCCATAGCCGACGAAGAAATAGGCGATGGTCGAGACGGCGAAGTCGATCAGGATCTTGACCAGGGCGTTGACCTGGTTCTTGCGGCGCACCGTGCCTAGTTCGAGGAAGGCGAAGCCGGCGTGCATCGCCAGGATCATGATCCCGCCGAGCAAGATGAAGAGCGCGTCGGCTCCGCTTTTATATGCATCCATGCGTACTACTCCAAAAAAGTGCAAGTTGGTCGGATAAGCACTGCTTAGTAGCAATAAACGTTCCAATTTGGTGAAAGCGTGCACTACTGGCGAGCATGCCATATGGATTGCTCCGCAAGCGTGCACAAGCACCGTTGCGGTGCATGAATGCGCCAAAATGGGGATCGCTGGTGGTGCAACCCCGTCCGGCGAGTCGTAGTATGCTTTCGGGAAATAACCTCACAAAGGAGATCCATGAACCGTACCCTGCACGCCGCCATCCTCGCGGCCCTGGTGGCGGCCGGCGGCGCCACCCTGTCCGTCCAGGCCGCAACCGCGCCTGCCACCCAGACCGCGTCCGCCGCCGAACGCCGCGTGGACAGCGTGGCCGCCCGTTTTTACGATGCGCGCGCCCGTTTCGATCCGCTGCTGTACGCGACGGCCAACGGCGACAGCCGCTACGACGACCAGATCGGCATGGCGATCGCCCCGCAAGTGCGCGCCCGCTACTTCGCCGCGAACCACGCGCTGCTCGGCGAACTGGGCAAGATCGACCGCGCGCACCTGTCGGACAAGGCGCGCCTGAACTACGACATCCTCGCTTTCGAGATCCGCGCCCAGCTCGACCTCGAGCGCTTCCCCGAGCACCTGCTGCCGCTGAACCACTTCGACAACATCCCGAGCACGCTGGCGAACTACGCGAGCGGCACGGGCTCGCAGCCCCTGGCGACGCCGGCCCAGTACCGCGCCTACCTCTCCCGGCTGCAGCAGCTGCCGGCCTGGATCGACCAAGCCATCGCCAACATGAAGGAAGGCATGCGCACGGGCGTCGTGCAGCCGAAGGCGATCACGGAGAAGATGCTGCCGCAGTTCCGCCAACTGGCCGCGCGCGACCCGGAAGCGAGCATTTTTTACACGCCCATCAAGAACCTGCCCGCCGGCTTCTCCGACCAGGATAAAAAGACGCTGACGGCCGGCTACCGCCAGGCCGCGGAGCGGATCGACGCGGCGCTCGTCCGCCTCAATACCTTCCTCGAGAAGGATTACCTGCCCGCGGGCCGCCTGACGGCCGGCTACGGCGCGCTGCCGGATGGCGCCGCGTGGTACCGGGCACGTATCCGCAACAACACGAACCTCGACCTGGCGCCGGCGCAGATCCACGACCTGGGCCTGGCGGAAACGGCGCGCATCCGCAAGGAGATGGCGGCGCTGGCGCCCAAGCTGGGATATGACGGCCCGTTGAAGGACTTCCCGCAATGGGTCGCCGCCCAGCCCCGCTTCAAGCCGTTCAAGACCGACCGCGAAGTGCTGGACCGCTACCGCGCGATCTACGGCGTCGTCCAGGCCAAGCTGCCGCAGTATTTCACCTTGCTGCCGAAGGCGAAGCTGGACATCCAGCTGGAGCCGGAACTGACGCGCGCCACGGCGTCCGACCATTACACGCCCGTCGCGGCGGACGGTTCGCATCCCGGCGTGTTCTGGGCCGTCGTCAACGACCCGAAGGATTACAGCACGGTCGGCATGACGACGCTGTTCCTGCACGAAGGCGTGCCGGGCCACCACCTGCACGCGGCGCTGCTGAAGGAATTGCCGCTGCCGGACTTCCGCAAGTTCTTCACCGAGCATCCGAGCGCCGCCGCCTACACGGAAGGCTGGGCGTTGTACAGCGAGACGCTGGGCCGCGAATTCGGCCTGTACGACGACCCGGCCGCGTACTACGGCCACCTGAACGACGAACTGCTGCGCGCCGTGCGCCTGGTCGTCGACACGGGCATGCACGCGCAGGGCTGGTCGCGCGAAAAGGCGATCGCGTACATGATGGACAATCTCGGCTACAGCGAGGCGACCGCGACGAACCAGGTCGAGCGCTACATGGTGTGGCCGGGCCAGGCGCTGGCGTACAAGGTGGGCGCGCTGAAGATCCTCGACCTGCGCGCGCGGGCGCAGAAGGCGCTGGGGCCGAAGTTCAGCTACGCCAGGTTCCACGAGGTGGTGCTGGGCGACGGCACGCTGCCGCTGCCGATCCTGCAGGCGCAGGTGGAGAAGTGGATCGCGGCGGAGAAGTGACCGACGGCTGATCGTTACGGCCCGTGCACAGTGTGCGCAATCGTACATATCGCGTGCGCGCATCCGTGCATGATGTTCCTCATGAAAGCCGAGGACAACAAGGATGCCGGATTGACCTCGCCGCCGTCGCCGCAGGCCTCGACCTGGCTGTCGAAGCTGGGTCCTGGCCTGATCACCGGCGCGGCCGACGATGACCCGAGCGGCATCGCCACGTATTCGCAGGGCGGCGCCCAATTCGGGTTCAACCTGCTGTGGACGTTGCTGCTGACGTATCCGCTGATGGCCGCGATCCAGGTCATCAGCGCAGACATCGGACGCGTGACGGGCCGCGGCCTCGCCACCAACCTGCAGCGCTATGCGCCGCGCCGGGCGGTGTGGGGCATCGTGGGCCTGCTGCTCGTCGCGAACGTCATCAACATCGCGGCCGACGTGGCGGCGATGGGCGAGGCGATGGCGCTCGTCGCGCCCGGGCGCCCGCTGTGGTACGCCGTCGGCTTCGGCGTGCTGTCCGTGCTGCTGCAGGTGTTCGTGCCCTACCAGCGCTACGTGAACCTGCTCAAATGGCTCACGCTCGTGCTGCTCGCCTACGTGGCCACCGTGTTCGTCGTTCACGTGCCGTGGGGCGAGGTGCTCAAATCGACCGTGTGGCCGCGCATCGCGTGGCGCAAGGACTACCTGACCACCATCGTCGCCGTGTTCGGCACGACGATCAGTCCCTATCTGTTCTTCTGGCAGGCGTCGCAGGAAGTCGAGGAGTTGCGCGCGGATGCCGATGCCCAGCCGCTGCGCCAGGCGCCCGAGCAGGTGGAGCGCCAGTTCAGCCGCATCCGCTTCGACACGTTCGTCGGCATGGGCGTATCGAACGCCGTCGCGTTCTTCATCATGCTGACGACGGCCGCCACCTTGCACGCGCAGGGCGTGCGCGATTTGCAGTCGGCGGCGCAGGCCGCGTCGGCATTGAAACCCGTCGCGGGCGAACTCGCGTTCGTCCTGTTCGCGCTGGGCATCGTCGGCACCGGCCTGCTGGCGATTCCCGTGCTGGCCGGTTCCGCCGCGTACGCGATGGCCGGCACGTTCCACTGGAAGAGCAGCCTGGGCTCCGAATTCTCGGCGGCCCGCAAGTTCTACGCCATCATCATCGTCGCCACCCTGGCCGGCGTCGGCATCAACTTCATGCCGCTCGATCCGATCAAGGCCCTGTACTGGAGCGCGGTGCTGAACGGCGTCATCGCCGTGCCCGTGATGGCGATCATGATGCTGGTCGCATCGAGTCCGCGCATCATGGGCGAATTGACGATCACGCGGCGCCTCGCCGTCATGGGCTGGCTGTGCACCGGCGTGATGGCGGCGGCGTCGATCGCCATGTTCGCCTCGTTCGCCGCGTGACGGTCATTCACTGGAGGTCGATGCGGCCATAGATGCCGTGCGCCTCGTCGTTCGGCCCGGCCGTGTAGAACAGCGTGTTCGCCGGCTGGTTGTTCACGCCGTTGCCGAAGGCGATGCCCCACAGGCCGTCGATGACGATGGGCGTATGGTCGGCCTTCGAGAGCGTGCCGATGAAGGCGCCCGTGGACGTATTGTAGGCGTTGATCTTGCCGTCGCCGAAGTTCGCCACGAGCAGCGCATTGGCGAAGTCCCCGAAATTGGCCGGCGCCACCGCCATGCCCCACGGCGTATTCAGCGCGCCGCCGCTCGCCAGCCGGCGGATCAACGTGCCGGCCGTGTCGAACACGTCGACGACGCCGAGCCCCGCGCCCTTGACCTCGTCGTTGCCGGCCGTCTCGCGCTGCGCATACGCGACGTAGATGCGGTCGCCGACGGCCTGGATGCCGAACGGGCCGTAGCCGGCCGGCAGGTTCGGATCGGCGAACGCGCCGGGCAGCGTGGTCTTGTGCCAGCCGGCGTCGTACACGTCGATGCGGTTGTTGTGGAAGTCGGCCGCATACAGGTAGTTGGCGCCGGCATAGGCGGCGATGGCCAGGCCCTTGTAGACGGCGCTGCCGCCCGTGTCGACGGCCGTCACGGCGTTCGCGCGGTTGACGGCCGGCGACCAGCCGGCCACGGTGCCCGCCTCGCCCGCGAAGATGAAGGGGCTGGCGCCTGTCGCGCCGTTCTGCGTGACCTTGAAGTCCTGGGTGCCGTTGTAGACGATGCCCGTGACGCCGGCCGCGCCGCTTGTTCCGGCCGGGATGGCGACGACGAGCGTCTGCGGCACACCGTTGCCGTCGTACAGGGTCGACGTCGACGTGCCGTTGTTGGCGACCCAGACGAAGGCCGTCGGGTTGAACGCGAGGCCCCACGCGTTGACGAGGTGGGTGTCGGTATGCGCGGCGCCGCTGGACTGGTCCGTGACCAGCGCCGTGGCCGTGAATGCGCTCGTGATCGCGGGCGGCATGGTCGTCGTCATCGGCTGGTCGCTGCCGCCGCCGCACGCCGCGACGGCGGCGCCCAGGACGATGCCGGACAGGGCGGCCTTGGCGAGGCGGCCGGCCGTTTTCGATTGCAGGTTCATGATTGCTCCTCGGTTGGACGTGTTGAAAGGGACGCCGTTAATGCCCCCGTCCGCGCGCAAGGTTCAATCGAATCGCAAGTGTTTTTTCAGTACCGCCAGCTGACGCTCGCGACGAGCGCGCGCGCGCGCGGGAAGCCGCGGCCGGCCCCGTGGATGAGGGTCTGCCAGCCGGCCTGCAGGCGCCAGTCGTCCAGGTCGTAGGCAAGCGTGGCGCGCAGGTCGACGGGCGTGCGGGCCGCCGCGCGATAATCGTCGTCGGACTGGTGCAGCAGGCCGGCGTGCAGGGCCAGCGCGAGGCGTTCGTTCAGCGGGATGCCGCCGTTCAGGTCGAGGTAGACCGAACGGCCCGCGCCGTAATAGGCCGGCGAATAGGACAGGCGCGCGTTGAGGGTGTCCAGCGTCAGGCCGGCGTAGAACTCGTGATAGTCGGCCGCGTGGTCGCGCAAGTAGATCGTGCGGCTGATACCGGCATCCCAGGACAGGCGCGACGTCAGCGGCAGCGCGCGGCCGCCGTAGACGATCAACAGGCCCTGGTCGCGGCCGTACAAGGTGATGGGCGACGCGAAGGCGCCGCCGTACCAGCCGGCGTCGAAGTCGTGGTCCACGCGCACCTGCAGGGCGGGATGGGACCCCAGCGACACGCCGCGCATCGCGTACTCGGATACGAGGGTGACGTCGGCACTGGTCTGGGCGAATGCGCCGCGCGCCAGGAAGATGGCGGCGAGGCAGAATGCACGCGCGCCCGTCAACGCGGGCGCGGGGAAGGAAGGCTGGCGGTCGTGGTCGTCGATGGGCATAGGCAAACGCAGGATCCGGCGGCACGCGCAATGGCCGCGCAGGCGTCTATGCTACCAGCTTGTCCCGGTCCCGACGCCAACGCGGCGGGAAACACGCGCGCGCCGCCGGCGAGATCCGCCCGCAGCCGGGGCGGCGCCGTGCCGGGCTGCAGTTCGAGGATCAGCGCGGCCAGCCCCGCCACGTGCGCCGCCGCGTAGGACGAGCCGGACACCATGCCCCAGCGCGCGCCCGGCAGCGAGGCCGGCACGTCGGTGCCCGGCGCGCGCAGCGCCCCGGGCGGCGCGGCGCGCTGGGTGTCGGACGCCACCGCGATCACGCCCGGATGCGAGGCCGGAAAGCCGCCGTCGGGCAGCGCCGGATCGGCCGCGCCGACGAGCGTGATGCCGCGCGCGAGGGCCGCGTCGAGCAGGGCCTGCAGCAGCTTGTCCTTCGGGCCGCCCAGGCTCATATTGATGATGCCCACGTCGTTCATCAGCGCGAAATTGATCGCCTTGCCGAGCGTGAAGCTGTTGCAGCGTGCGGGCGGCCCGGCCGTCTCCCAGCACGCGCGCAGCGCCATTACCTTCGCGTCCGGCGCGATGCCCGCGATGCCCAGGCCGTTGCCTTCGCGCGCGGCGATGATGCCGGCGACGGCGGTGCCGTGGGCTTCCGACGCGTCCGGATACGCGTCGACGAAATTGCGCCGCAATTTGATTTGTCCCGCGAGGTCGGGGTGGTTCGCATCGACGCCGCTGTCGATGACGGCCACCGTCACGCCGCGCCCCGTGCTGGCGCGGTGCAGCGTCTTCAGCTGCCACAGTTGCGCGGCCGGCTGCACGGGAAGCAGCGGATCGCCGCTGCCCAGCGCGTGGTAGTCCTGGATCGCCTGGGCCCACGCGACGCGCGGGTCGTGCGCCAGCGTGTCGAGCAGCCGGTCGACGGGGCCGGAACCCGTGTCTTCCATCACGAAGCAGTCGATGCCGATGGCGGGCATCGGCCAGTCGTCGACGACGCGCAGGCCGTAGGCGGCGGCCAGTTCGCGCGCCACGCGGCGGCGCGCGGCGCGGGTGCCGTCGTCCGAGTAGCCGCCGCCATAGGCGCCGTCGGGACGGAAGTGCGGCGACGGCATGCGCAGCATGACGAGCACCTGGCGCGCGGCCGACGCCGCATGCGGGTCGGGCGCGGCCGCATCCGCGCGCGGGGCCGCGCACGCGAGGACGCACAGGGCCGCGCACAGCGCGAGGACGCGGGAGAAGATGCGATTCACGGCTGGCCGTCCATGGACAAGGGTTCGGCGAGCGTCACGGCCGGCTCCGCGCGCAGGCGGGCCAGCACGGGATCGAGCCGGCCGTCCGCGCCGACCAGCCAGGCGTCCGTGACGGTCGGTCCGCCGACGATGCGCGCGCCGCTTGCGCGCAAGATGCGGTGCAGTTCGCGTTCGGGCGTGTCGGGCCGGAAGGTCACGACGAGCCGCGCCGCGCCGCTCGCGCCGGCGGCGCCGAGGACGCGGTAGGCGCCCGCATCCGGCTGCGCCGCCGGGCGCGCCAGCAGCGCGGCCAGCACGGCGATCGCGCAGAACTGTGCCGCCACCGCCGCGCGCAGCCAGGTGCCGTCGTTGGCGGCGCGGCGCATGCGCCAGCGTTGCAGCAGACCGGGCGCCTCCTGCGCTTCCGGCATTTTCTGCGCCGCCTGCGCTGTCGGCGCCGTCGGCACGGCGCAGGGCATCGGGACGTCGTCGTCGACCGGCGCGGTGTCCAGGCGCGGCATCAGGCGGGCCAGCGCGCGCTCAGGATCGAGGTCGAGCTCCGGCCCCGGTCCGGCCGCGTGCAGCGTGCGCAGCAGCGCAAGGTCGGCGCGGCAGTCGGCGCAGGTCGCCACGTGGGCTTGTGCGCGTTCCAGTTCGGTGCCCGCGAGGGTGCCGTTGGCGAGCCAGGGCAGGGCGTCCTGCGCCTCGGGGTGGCTGTACGGGGTCATGGCCGGATCTCCAGCTGGTCTTCCAGCAGCGTTGCCAGGCGGCGGCGCGCGTGGAACAGGCGGGTCTTGACGGTGTTGACGGGACATTCCATGATTTCTGCGATTTCTGCGTAACCCATGTCGTGATAAAAGGTCAGCTGGAACGCGGCCCGTTGCGCCAGCGGCAAGGCGGCGACGGCCGCGTCCACGGCGTGTGCGAGACGCTGCTGTTCGAAGCGCCAGTCGGGCCGGCCGGCATCGTCGCCCGCGCATTCCTCGGCCGCGTCGACCGCGGGCTCGTCGAGCGCGTGCAAGGCCTTGCAAGCCTTGCGGTACGCGATCGCGAACACCCAGGTCGACACCTTGCAGCTGCCGTCGAACGTGGCGGCCTTCTGCCAGACGACGAGCAGGGTGTCGTTGACGATTTCCTCGATCAGCGGCACGCTGCGCGTCATCCTTTGCAGAAAGCGCGCCAGGCGCGGAAAATACGCGCGGTACAGCATCTCGAAGGCACGCCGGTCCCCGGCCGCGACACGGCCGACCAGGCTGGCCTCGCCTTCGGCCGATCCGACCGCCGAAGCCGTTTCTCCGATTTTCCTATCCACGCATGCGTTCCCTACTGTTTAGCGGTGAATACCCGGCGACCGTCCCAAGGTTCATGCGCGGCGAAAATATTTTTTGCCGCACGTGATTCTCACACGAATCGCCGCCCGTGCGAATCGTGTTGCTGGGATGATCATGACATGTCACGATATCGCCATGTCAACCAGGTAAAGCCTCATGAAACGATTTGCCACTTCCCTCCTGACCCTCACGCTGGCCCTGACCCTGGCCGGCGCCGTCCACGCCCAATCGCAGGGCGACGACAACCCCCGTCCGCTCGGCTACACCCGCGTCGCCGACGCGCTGGCCGCGCTGCAGAAAACCCCGGAGGCGCAGATCACCCATCCGGACGGCTGGACCGTGATCACCGTCCGCAAGCCGGAACTGGCCGTCTGGTCGTTCGTGCCCAAGGGCCACGAGGCGTATCCGGCCGTCGTGCGGCGCCTGATCCGCAAGACCGACAAGGGGACGTTCGTCGAGATGAAAGTCCTGTGTGAAGCCAAGCAGGAACCGTGCCGGAAGCTGGCGCTGCAGTTCCAGCAGATGACGGCGCAGATGCAGCAGGCGTTGCAGGCGAAGGGCGCCCGGCACTGACCGGCATGAGACGCGCCGCGGCATGGCGTGAACATGCGCGCATTTTGCGGCTTGGCAATCTGATAAGGTGAACGCGCGCCGTTTCCTGGCGCCGTATTCTCTTTTTTGAAAGCCGCGCATGCTGGAATTGTCGTTCGCATCCTATCTTCTGTTCGTATTGCCCTTCCTGAGCCTGCGTCGCAGCCTCAAGCCGGCACCGACCGTGCGGGCGCCGCTGCTGCGCCGTTATTGGCGCCAGGGGCGGCATGCCGCGTTGCTGCTCGCCGTCCTCGCCGGCGTCGAATGGCACGCGGGACGCAGCCTGGGCGATCTCGGCCTCGGCGTGCCGCTGTCGTCGTCCGGACGGTCGGGATTGATCGCCGCCGCCTGCCTGATCGTCGGACTGCACGTGGCCGGGATGGCGTGGGAACGCTTCATGACGCCGGCGGCGCGGGAAGCACAGCGGCGCAAGCTGGCGGACGCCAGCCTGCCGTGGCCCGATACGACGGCCGAATCGGTTGCGTTCGTGCTGTCGACGAGCCTCATGTGCGCAGGCTGGGAAGTGTTGTATCGCGGCTTCTTGCTGCTCGTGCTGGCGCCGCATGTCGGCCTGCCGCTTGCCGTCGCGGCGGCCGCGCTGGCCTACGGCGTGGCGCACGGCTACAAGAGCCGGGGACAGTTGATCGGTTCGATCGTCGCCGCGTTCGCCTTTACCGTCGCTTATGCGTGGACGCACAGCCTGTGGTGGCTGATGGCGATCCACGTCGCGATGCCGCTGTCCGTGCTGGCAAGCGTGCGCAAGGCGCGGCGCGCGTACGGCGTCGTGGCGCCGGAACAGTCGTGAAGGTCGTCGTTCAGCGGTTGACCACCACCTTGGCCGCGGCCGTCACCTGGTCGCGCAGCCATTTGTGTTCGGGTGACTGGTGCACGCGCTGGTGCCACAGCTGATAGAAGCGCATCGGCGGAAACTTGATCGGGACCGTGAAGTTTTTCAGCGGCAGCGTGTTTTCGTAGAAGCGGATGAACTGGCGGCCCGTCGTCAGCACGAGGTCCGTCTGCGTGAGCATGTACGGGATCAGGCCGAAGTAGGGCGATTCCACGGCCACCTTGCGATGCAGGCCCTGGCGTTCGAGGAAGGCGTCGATGACGCCGTGGTAGCCGGGCAGCATGGCGGTCGGCGCGACGTGGGGCAGCGTCAGGTAGTCCTCGACCGTCATCGCGTCGGACGCCGTGCGCTTGGCGTAGGCGCTGTCGGCGCGCATCGTGCAGATGATCGGGTCCTCGAACAGCTTGGAGATGTGCAGGTGCGACGGCGGCTCGTCCCAGTTGGCGATCACGAGGTCCATCTCGCCGTCCGCCAGCATGCGCAGGTAGTCCGTGCCCGGCCCGAGGTGGTGGATCGTCACCCGGCTGTTCGGCGCGCCGCGCCGGATCGACGCGACGACGCCCGGCAGGAATTGCGTGTCGAGGTAGTCCGGCGCGGCGATGTGGAACGTGCGGTCCGCCTGTTCCGGCACGAACGGCGTCTTGCGGACGAACAGGCTTTCCGTCTCGTCGAGGATGCGCTTGGCCGGCTTGAGCAGGCTCTCGCCGTGCTGGGTCGGCACCATGCCGCGCGCGCCGCGCACGAGCAGCGGGTCGCCCGTCAGCTCGCGCAGCTTGCGCAGCGAGGCCGAGATCGACGGCTGCGGCTGGTTCAACTTGAGGGCGACGCGCGAGACGTTCTTTTCGACCAGCAGCAGGTACAGGATGCGGATCAGGTGCAGGTCGAGGTGCTGGGGCAGGCTGGACATGGGAGTGCTTTTATATGATTGTTATATATGTAGTCTGATTTTAAATATACGATATTTTTCATGTTCTAGAAACTATATCGACGGCGGTGTCGCCTGCCGGTCACGCTGAGGAGGCTCGATGGAATACCTGGTCCCGTACGTTCTCGAATGGATGAACATGCTGGTGCGCTGGCTGCACGTCATCACCGGCATCGCCTGGATCGGCGCCTCGTTCTACTTCGTCTGGCTGGACAACTCGCTGCGCGCGCCGGCGCCCGGTTCCGACCTCGCGCGCAAGGGCGTGGCGGGCGAGTTGTGGGCCGTGCACGGCGGCGGCTTCTACAATCCGCAAAAATACCTCGTCGCGCCGGCCGAACTGCCGGACGAGCTGCACTGGTTCAAATGGGAAGCGTATGCGACGTGGCTGTCCGGGTTCGCGCTGCTCATCGTCGTCTACTGGCTGAACGCGCGGGCCATGATGGTCGACCGCGGCGTGGCCGATCTATCCGCCTGGCAGGCCATCGGGATCGGGGCCGCAAGCCTCGTCGCGGGCTGGATCGTGTACGACCTGCTGTGCCGCTCGAAGCTCGGCCGGCACGACCTGGCGTTCGGCGTCGCGATCTTCGCGCTGCTGGTCGGCGCGGCGTGGGTGCTCACGCATTTCCTCAGCGGCCGCGCGGCCTACATCCACGTGGGCGCGATGATCGGCACGATCATGGTCGCGAACGTGGCGATGGTGATCATCCCGGGCCAGCGCAGGATGGTCGAGGCGATGCGCGCGGGACGCAAGCCCGATCCCGTCTACGGCATCCGCGGCAAGCAGCGCAGCGTCCACAACAACTATTTCACCTTGCCCGTGTTGTTCATCATGATCAGCAACCACTTCGCGATGACCTACCGCCACCCGCATGCGTGGGCCGTGCTGGGCACGGTCATGGCCGCGGGCGTGTTCATCCGCCACTTCTTCAACCTGCGCCACAAGGGGCGCGTTGAGTGGATCTATCCGGCGATCGGGGTCGCGCTGCTGCTGGGGCTTGCCGTGGCGCTGGCGCCGCCGCGGCCAAGCGTGGCGGCGGAGGCGGTGCCGTTTTCCCGGGTGGAGACGATCGTCCGCCAGCGCTGCGTGTCGTGCCACGCGGCGCATCCGGCGCAGCCCGGGTTCGCGAGCGCGCCGGCCGGCGTGATGCTGGACGACGCCCGCGGCATCGCGCAGAACGCGCCGCGGATCTACCAGCAGGCCGTCCAGCTGAAGGCGATGCCGCTCGCGAACCTGACCAATATGACGGATGCGGAGCGGGCCGAGTTGGCCGCGTGGTACCAAAGCGGCGCGAAGACCCCGTAACGGTTACGGTTTCAACGTGCGCTCGAACAGCTGGAAGATGCGCCGGTACTCGTCGTACCACGACTCCGGCTGCACGAACGCATGCCGCTCCAGCGGGTACGGCGCCAGCTCCCAGTGGTCCTTCTTCAACTCGATCAGCCGCTCCGTCATGCGCACGGAGTCCTGGAAGAACACGTTGTCGTCGACCATCCCGTGCGCGATCAAGAGGTGGCCCTTGAGGTTCTGCGCATACTCGATCGGCGACGACGTCTTGTAGGCTTCCGGATCCACGTCCGGCGTATTCAGGATATTGGCCGTGTACTCGTGGTTGTACGTGCTCCAGTCGGACACGGGACGCAGCGCCGCGCCGGCCTTGAACACGTCGGGCGCGCGGAACATGGCCATCAAGGTCATGAAGCCGCCGTAGCTGCCGCCGTAGACGCCGACGCGGGCCGGGTCGCCCTGTTCGTTGGCGACCATCCAGTTCACGCCATCCAGGTAATCCTCCAGTTCCGGATGGCCCATCTGGCGGTAGATGGCCGTGCGCCATTTGACGCCGTAGCCCTTCGACGCGCGGTAGTCCATGTCGAGGACCACGTAGCCGTTCTGCACGAGCAGGTTGTGGAACATCTGCTCGCGGAAGTAGGGCGTGTAGCGCAGGGTGACGTTCTGCAGATAGCCCGCGCCGTGCACGAACATCACGACCGGATATCGTTTGCCCGGCTCGAGCCGCGCGGGTCGGTACAGCTTGGCCCAGATCGGCGCCGCGCCGTGCGTCGACGGGATCGTCACGAACCGCGGCTGGATCCACTCGTGCGCCTTGTACTCGGGCGTGCGGGTGTCGGTGAGCTTGACCGCGGCGCCGCCGTGCGCGGGCACGGTCGCGATCTGCGCCGGCAGGTACGGCCCGGAATAATGCACGAGCAGCTCGTTCTGGTCCGGCGACAGGCGGAAATCCTGCACGCCGGCCAGGTTGCTGACTTCATGCGTGGCGCCGTCCCGGGCGGAGACGGCGCAGACCTCGTACGTGCCGGGCGACTTGCGGTTGCACAGCACCCAGGCGGTCCGGCCGTCCGCCGACCAGGCCACGTCCGACGCTTCCCACGGCCCTTGCGTGAGCGCGCGCGCGTGGCCGGCGGCGTCGCGCACGTACAGGTGCGAATAGCCCGTCTCTTCGGACAGATACCACAGCGTCGTGTTGTCCGGCAGCCAGCCGAATTCATTGTTGTCGTAGTTGACCCAGGCTTCGTCCGTCAGGCGGTGCACGGGGCGCAGGGCGGCGTGCGGCAGGTCGACGGTGGCGATCCAGCGGTCCTTGTTGTCGACCGAGCGGAACATGACGGCCGCGTTGGCGCCGTCCAGGCTCCACGTGATCGCCGCGCCCTCGACGTCGACCAGCACCGGACGGTTGCCCTTGAGCGGGGCGAGCTTGTGCGCCGCGCGCAGCTGCGCCAGCGGGTCGACCGTGATGCCGGGCAGGACGTCGAACGACAGGTTCTTCACGTCGTGCGTTGCCAGGTTCACGAGCTTCAGGCCCTGGCCCGCCGGCGTGTTGCGACCCACGCGCGTGCGCTCGTCCGAGAATTCCTCGTAGCCGCTTTCCGTCACATAGCGGGGCATCTTGCCGACGCGGCCCTTGTCCGCGCCCTTCGGTCCCGTCACGACGAGCAGCCAGCGGCCGTCCGGCGACAGCGCGCTGTTCAGGATCGTCACCTTGTCGCCCAGCCAGATCGGCGCCGCGGCGCGGGTCGGATCCGCGCGGCGCAGTGCCTCGGCCTGGGCGCGGGTCGCGTCGCGCTCGTCCTTCTGGCGTTTCAATATGGTCGACAGGCGCAACTGCATGTCGCGCAAGGCGTCCGGTTCCGGCACGTCCGGATCCTTGCCGGCGCGCGGCATGGCGATGGGGCCGGACACGCGTTCGTTGCGGTCCCAGGCGAACCAGTCGTCGCCGATGCGGTACTGCACGCCGCGCTCGTCGGCCGAATATTGCACGGCCTGGATCGTCGCCCCGTCGTTACGCGTGATCTGCACGAGGGCGCCGGTTTTCAGGTCGCGCTCGAACAGGTCGCCGTTGCGCACGATGATGGCGCGGGTGCGGGCGCGGTCGTACAGCATTTCCGGGCTGTCCAGCCTGGCCTGGTCGGCATCTGCCACCCGGGCCGCGGGGCCCGCGCGCAGCGCGTTCACGCGCCACGTGTCGCGCAGCGGCGAGCCGGTGCGCTTCTGCTTGTAGAAGATCTGCCTGCCGTCCCAGTTCCACCACGCCGCTTCCACGGGCGTGCCGATCCAGTCGGGGTTGGCCATGGCCTGGTCGAGGGTTACGGGAATCGAGGCGGCGGAGGTGGCGGCGAGTGTGGCGGCGGCGGGCAGCGCCAGCAGGGCGGCGAAAACGGTCAGGGCGGGAAGTCGCATCATCAGTCGGGTGGATAAATGAGGAACAAGAATGCTTTTCTTGGTGAGAAATTGCAAAAAAGCATTCTAGCTCAGCCGGCAATGATGCTGTGCGGATTCGCTGCGAGCAGTGGCGTGCGTAAGTACCGCGGCACCGAGTGGTGATGTTGTGATGCGCAAAAAACAACGCCCGGCCAGTGCCGGGCGTGTGGAGACGGTTGCGACCGCGGTCGATTATGCGACGGCTTTCGGTTTCGTGTATTCGGCCACCCGCAGTTCGGAAGGCGTCGTGATGGACGGGTTGCGCACGAAGATCACGATGCGGGTGACGACGACGGCGGCGGCGATGGCGATGGTGACGTATTCGATCGGGGTCATGATTTTATCCTTTATCTTGAGATGTAGACTTTGCGGTTCAGTTCGAGGTCTTGCGCGCCATGGCGAAGGCGCCGCTCGCGGGCTGGGCGGCGTCGTGAGCGAACCAGCCGCCGTGCGCGGTGTACAGTTCGATCGCAAAGTCGCGGATCTTGCCGAAGGTGTCGGCGAATCGGTGGGTGATCGTTGCGGTGGTCATCGTCATCTCCGGTAAGAAAATCTGTCGTGTTGCGATGAGATGCAGTATAGGGACGACCACGTCATAAATGAACTTTTAGTTTGTGATGCTTCCTATGCGATTCATGAATATTTTCTGCGCGACAACTAAAGTGGATCCAAACTCACGCCATTCGCGTGGTGAATATCTTGGTTTCCGGCACGGAACTTGCATATGCTAAGGGCATGAAACCGCCGTCCAAGGTCCAGCGCACCCTGCGCATCGTCGTCGTCAACACCGCGTCCACCCATGCCGCGGACGAGGCCGCGCTCGCCGCGCAGGCCCGGCGCAACACGGCGCTGAGGATCGGCTTGCTGGAATCCGGCTACGACATCGTCGCCTCGCTGCCGGCCGATATCTTCCTGCCCGAGCGGATCGCCCAGATCCAGCCGGACATGATCATCATCGACAGCGAGTCGGACGCGCGCGACGTCCTCGAACACATCGTGATTGCCACGCGCGACGAGCCGCGTCCCATCGTCCTGTTCACGGACGACCCGACGTCGTCCAGCATGGATGCCGCGATCGACGCGGGCGTCACCGCCTACATCGTGGCCGGGCTGCAGTCCGAGCGCGTGAAGCCCGTGCTGGACGTCGCGATGAAGCGTTTCCGGCGCGAGCAGAAGCTCCTGGACGAGCTGTCGGACACGCGCCGCCAGCTGGCCGACCGCAAGCTGATCGAGCGCGCCAAGGGCGTGCTCATGGCGCGCAACAAGCTGACGGAGGACGAGGCCTACCAGCGGCTGCGCTCCATGGCGATGAACAAGAAACTGAAGCTGGCCGACGTCGCCCAACGCATCCTCGACGTCGAGGATCTGCTGGGCTAATGAAAAGGAATCAGATGGCAAGCGCATTCGTGGCCGGATCGGACCGGCCGGAAAAGACCGTGATCCGGGCCGGCTTCATGCCGCTGACGGATTGCGCGTCCCTCGTGATGGCGTCCGTGCTGGGGCTGGACGACAAGTACGGCATCAAGTTGGAACTCGCGCGCCAGCATTCGTGGTCCGGCATGCGCGACCGCCTGCTGCAGGGCGAGATCGACGCCGCCCACGTCTTATATGGCCTGTTGTACGGCGTCGAGAACGGCATCGGCACGGCGCCCACGCGCATGGCCGCGTTGATGAACTTGTCGCGCAACGGCCAGGCCATCACCTTGTCGCGCGCGCTCGCGCACGCACGCGTGACGGACCTGGACTCGCTGGCCGCCGCCATGCGCAAGAGCGCGCGCCGCTTTACGTTCGCGCACACCTTCCCGACCGGGAACCACGCGATGTTCCTCTATTACTGGCTCGCCGCCGGCGGCATCGATCCCGTACGCGACGCCCAGGTGGTGACCGTGCCGCCCAGCCAGATGGCCGAGAATCTCGCCGCCGGCCACATGGACGGTTTTTGCGCCGGTGAGCCGTGGAGCGCCCGCGCCCAGATGGACGGCAGCGGCTACACGGTCGCGACGAGCCAGGACATCTGGCACGACCACCCCGGCAAGGCGCTCGGCACGACGGCCGCCTTCGCCGACGCCCATCCGCACGCCTGCCGCGCGCTGGTCGCGGCCGTGCTGGAAGCGGGGCGCTGGCTCGACGCGTCGGAAGAGCACCGCGACGCGGCGGCCGAGATCCTGTCCAGTCCCGCCTACGTGAACGCGGATCGCCGCGCCATCGCCGCCCGCCTGCACGGCGAGTACGACGATGGCCTGGGCCGGCGCTGGCTTGACCCCGACCCGGTGCGTTTTTTCGCCGACGGCGACGCGAACTTCCCGTACCTGTCCGACGGCATGTGGTTCATGACCCAGCACCGGCGCTGGGGCCTGCTGCGCCACGACGTCGATTACGCGGCGGTGGCGGCCCGCGTGAACCGCGTGGACCTGTATCGCGACGCGGCCGCGCTGGCCGGCGTGCCCGTGCCGACGGACCTGATGCGCCGCTCCGTGCTCATGGACGGCAAGGTCTGGGACGGCACGAACCCGGACGGCTACATCTCATCCTTTCCCATCCGCCGCCCGGCCCTGGCCGGTGCGTAGCGTCCCAAACGGGTGCCTCATAAGCGTGCATGGTGCACTGCAATGAAGCGCACCGGCCCCGGTCAAGACGGTCTTCCCCGGGTAAACCATCTGGCACGGGTCTTGCACATACGGAGGTAGGGATCAACGGCGATCCCTGAACAAACAGCGCCGGTCCAACGACGGACCGGCACCAGGACAACGGCGTCCGCTGCACCGCTTCCGCGATTTTCACGATCGCGCCTGCGGTACGCAGCGGGCGCCTTTTCGTTTTTAAGAAGGGAACAAAAAAATGGCAGGCAAAGCAAACAGCATCAAGCTATTCTCCTTTGATACGCCCCAGATGCGCGCGTTCCACCTGACCTGGGTGGCCTTCTTCGTCTGTTTCTATGCCTGGTTCGCCTGCGCACCGCTGATGCCGGTGATTAAGGGCGAGTTCCACCTGTCGGTCGGCCAGATCGCGGACATCAACATCGCGGCCGTCGCCATCACCATCCTGATGCGCCTGATCGTCGGCCCGCTGTGCGACCGCTTCGGCCCGCGCAAGACCTACACCGGCCTGCTGGCGCTGGGCGCGATCCCCGTGCTGGGCGTCGCGATGGCCCAGAGCTACGAAAGCTTCCTGCTGTTCCGCCTCGGCATCGGCGCCGTCGGCGCGAGCTTCGTGATCACCCAGTATCACACCTCCGTCATGTTCGGCCCGAAGGTCGTCGGCACCGCCAACGCGGCGTCGGCCGGCTGGGGCAACAGCGGTGCCGGCTTCGCGCAGGCTTCGATGCCGCTGCTGCTGGGCGCCATCGTCATGGCCGGCGTCAGCGAAACGATGGGCTGGCGCGTCGCGCTGCTCGTGCCGGGCGTGCTGATGCTCATCATGGCCGTCGTCTACTACAAATTCACGCAGGACTGCCCGGAAGGTAACTACGCCGAGCTGCGCGCGGCGGGCGTGCCGTTCGAAGCGGGCGGCAAGGGCGGCTGGGCGAGCTTCTTCGAAGCCTGCCGCAACTACCGCGCCTGGCTGCTGTTCATCACGTACGGCGCCTGCTTCGGCATCGAACTGTTCATCCACAACGTCGCCGCCACGTATTACGTCGACCACTTCGGCCTGTCGCTGAAGGCGGCCGGCATGGCCGCCGGCAGCTTCGGCCTGCTGGCCCTGTTCGCCCGCGCCCTCGGCGGCTGGCTGTCGGACAAGGCCGCCGCCCGCGGCGACTTGAACAGCCGCGTGAACCTGCTGTTCATCCTGATGGTGGGCGAGGGCCTGGGCCTGCTGTGGTTCTCGCAGACCTCCAGCGTGACGCAGGCCATCGTCGCCATGCTGGCCTTCGGCCTGTGCACCCACATGGCGTGCGGCTCGACCTACGCGCTGGTCCCGTTCGTGAACCGCAAGGCGCTGGGCGGCGTGGCGGGCATCGTCGGCGCGGGCGGCAACGTCGGCGCCGTGCTGGCCGGCTTCCTGATGAAAGCCACCGGCGACGTGCGTCAGACCCTGCTGATCCTCGGCGGCGCCGTCCTCGTCTCGGCCATCTGCGCCATCGGCGTGCGCTTCTCGCTCGCCGTCCCCGAAACGCCGGCGCCCGCAGCCGCCTGAACCAAATATAAGTCGTCGCATTCCAGGAGTCGCAACATGAAACTGATCGTCATCGGCCACGGCATGGTAGGCCACAAATTCCTCGAAACCCTGTTCGCGGATGCCGCGCAAGCCGCCAACTTCAAGGTCACCGTCCTGTGCGAGGAACCGCGTCCCGCCTACGATCGCGTGCACCTGTCCTCGTTCTTCTCGGGCACGACGGCCGACCAGTTGTCGCTCGTCGCGCCGGGCTTCTTCGAGAAGCACGCCGCCAACATCGACCTGAAGCTGAACGCGAAGGCCGTGGCGGTGGACCGCGATGCGAAGACGGTCACGCTGGCAGATGGCGCAGTCCTCTCCTACGACAAGCTCGTGTTCGCGACGGGTTCCTACCCGTTCGTGCCGCCCGTCCCGGGCAAGGAGCGCGACGACATCTTCGTCTACCGCACCATCGAAGATCTGGAAAAGATGACGGAATGCGGCGCCCGCGCCAAGTCGGGCGTCGTCGTCGGCGGCGGCCTCTTGGGCCTCGAATGCGCCAAGGCGCTGCGCGACATGCACCTCGACACGCACGTCGTCGAATTCGCGCCGCGCCTGATGGCGGTGCAGGTCGACGACCTGGGCGGCCGCGTCCTGCGCAACAAGATCGCGGCGCTGGGCGTCTCGGTCCACACGCAAAAGAACACGCTGCAGATCGTCGACGGCGAGTCCGCCACGCACCGCATGGAATTCGCCGACGGCAGCCACCTGGAAGCGGACATGATCGTGTTCTCGGCCGGCATCCGCCCGCGCGACGAACTGGCCAAGGCCTGCGGCCTGGACCTGGGCCCGCGCGGCGGCATCGCCATCGACGACGCCTGCCTGGCCTCGGACCCGCACGTCTACGCCATCGGCGAGTGCGCGGCGTGGGGCGGCCAGACCTTCGGTCTCGTCGCACCGGGCTACGAGATGGCCCGCATCGTCGCCCGCGCGCTGCTCGGCCAGGAAGCCGCCTTCGCCGGCGCCGACATGAGCACGAAGCTGAAGCTGATGGGCGTGGACGTCGCGTCGATCGGCGACGCCCACGGCAACACGCCGGGCGCGCGCAGCTTCCAGTTCACGGACGAGCGCAAGCAGGTCTATAAGAAGATCGTCGTGTCCGACGACGGCAAGCGCCTGCTGGGCGCCGTGCTGATCGGCGACGCGGCCGAATACGGCAGCCTGCTGCAGATGATGCTCAACGATATGGAGCTGCCGGAATCGCCGGAATTCCTGATCCTGCCGCAGGCCGAAGGCGGCGCCCGTCCGGCCCTCGGCGTCGACGCGCTGCCCGCATCGGCCCAGGTCTGCTCGTGCAACGCCGTCAGCAAGGGCGTCATCGCCGACGCGGTGTCCGGCGGCGCCTGCGACATCGGCGCGATCAAGTCGTGCACCAACGCGGGCACGTCGTGCGGCGGCTGCGTGCCGCTCGTCACGCAGATCATGAAGTCCGAGATGGCGAAGGCCGGCCTGGCCGTCAACAACCACGTGTGCGAACACTTCCCGTACTCGCGCCAGGAGATCCACCACCTGGTGCGCGTGGGCGGCATCAAGACCTTCGCCGAGCTGCTGCACAAGCACGGCAAGGGCCTGGGCTGCGACATCTGCAAGCCGGTCGCCGCCAGCGTGCTGGCCTCGACGTGGAACGACTTCGTGCTCAAGCCGGAACATGCGAGCCTGCAGGATTCGAACGACTACTTCCTCGGCAACATCCAGAAGGACGGCACGTATTCCGTCGTTCCGCGCATGCCGGGTGGCGAAGTGACGCCGGACGGCCTGATCGCCGTGGGCCAGATCGCCAAGAAATACGGCCTGTACACCAAGATCACGGGCGGCCAGCGCGTCGACCTGTTCGGCGCCCGCGTGGACCAGCTGCCGGCGATCTGGGAAGAACTGATCGCGGCCGGCTTCGAGTCGGGCCACGCCTACGGCAAGTCGCTGCGCACCGTGAAATCGTGCGTCGGTTCGACGTGGTGCCGCTACGGCGTGGGCGATTCCGTCGGCTTCGCCATCGCGCTGGAAAACCGCTACAAGGGCCTGCGCGCGCCGCACAAGATCAAGTTCGGCGTGTCCGGCTGCACCCGCGAATGCGCCGAGGCGCAGGGCAAGGACGTGGGCCTGATCGCGACCGAGAAGGGCTGGAACCTGTACGTGTGCGGCAACGGCGGCATGAAGCCCCGTCACGCCGAACTGATCGCGTCGGACCTGGACGAAGCGACGGTCGTGAAACTCGTCGACCGCTTCCTGATGTTCTACGTGCGCACCGCCGACCGGCTGCAGCGCACCAGCACGTGGCGCGAGAACCTGGAGGGCGGCCTGGATTACCTGAAGCAGGTCGTCGTCGACGACAAGCTTGGGATCGCGGCCGAACTGGAAGCGGACATGCAGCGCGTGGTCGACACCTATGCCGACGAGTGGAAGAACGCCGTCGAGGACCCGGCCGTGCGCCAGCGCTTCCGCAGCTTCGTCAACAGCGAGACCACGGACGACAACGTCGTGTTCATGCCGGAGCGCGGCCAGATCCGTCCCGCGACGCCGGAAGAACGCCGCCGCACCATCCCGATTGCCGCAGCTTGATTCAACGACTGGAAAAGGAGACCCACCATGCCCCGTGACAAAGATGTAAAAAATGAGCTCAATCAGTGGAACGCCGTCTGCTCGCTCGACCAGATCGTCCCGGACACGGGCGTCGCCGCCCTGCTGAACGGCCGCCAGGTGGCGGTGTTCCGCGTCGGGGCCGAGTCCCCGCGCCTGTTCGCCATCGATAACTACGACCCGAACTCGGACGCCGCCGTGCTGTCGCGCGGCCTGGTCGGCAGCCTGGGCGAGCGCATCGTCGTGGCGTCGCCGATCTACAAGCAGCACTTCGACCTGCAGACCGGCGAATGCCTGGAAGCGCCGCATCACTCGGTGTCCAGCTACCCGGTGCGCGTCGAGGACGGCAAGGTCATGGTGGGGGCGTAAATGAAATCCCATCCGCGCCTGGTCGTCATCGGCAACGGCATGGCGGGCATGCGCACGGTCGAGGAGCTCCTGAAGCTCGCGCCCGACATGTACCGCATCACCGTGTTCGGCGCGGAGCCGCACGGGAATTACAACCGCATCCTGCTGTCGCCCGTGCTGGCGGGCGAGAAGACCGTCGACGACATCATGCTCAACACGCGTGAGTGGTACGACGCCAACGGCATCACCCTGCACGCGGGCGACCCGGTCGTGCGCATCGACCGCAAGAAGCGCGTCGTGCACGCCGCTTCCGGCCTCGCCGTGCCGTACGACCGCCTCCTGATCGCGACCGGTTCGAAGCCGTTCATCGTGCCGGTGCCGGGGCACCAGCTGCCGGGCGTGATCGGTTTCCGCGACATCAGCGACGTCGACACGATGCTCGCGGCCGCGCGCGCGGGCGGCAAGGCCGTCGTCATCGGCGGCGGCCTGCTCGGCCTGGAAGCCGCGAACGGCCTGCTGCGCCGCGGCATGACGGTGACCGTCGTGCACGTGATGGGCAGCCTGATGAACCAGCAGCTCGACCCGCCGGCCGCGGAACTGCTGCGCGCCAGCCTGGAGCAGCGCGGCCTGCGCATCCTGCTGAACCGCCAGACCGCCGCCATCGACGGCGATGATCGTGTGTCGTCCGTGCGCTTCGAGGATGGCGAGACCGTGGACGCCGACCTCGTCGTGATGGCGGCCGGCGTGCGTCCGAACGTCGAACTGGCGAAGGAGGCGGGCCTGCACTGCGAGCGCGCCATCGTCGTCGACGACACGCTGCAGACCTACGACCCGCGCGTGTACGCCGTCGGCGAATGCGTGCAGCACCGCCGCGCCACGTTCGGCCTCGTCGCGCCGATCTGGGACCAGGCGCGCGTTTGCGCCGCCCACCTGGCGGGCGCGGGCCACCGCCGTTACGTGCAGCAGGCCACCGCGACGAAGCTCAAGGTGACGGGCGTGGACCTGTACTCGGCCGGCGACATCGTCGGCGGCGAGGGCAGCGAAGATCTCGTGCTGCGCGACCGCCGCGGCGGCATCTATAAACGCCTCGTCGTCGCGGGCAACCGCCTGACGGGCGCCGTACTGTACGGGGACGTCGCGGACGGTCCCTGGTACTTCGATCTGATTCAACAGCGGACGGACATCTCGCCCTTCCGCGACCAGTTGCTGTTCGGCCGCGCGCACGCAGACCACGCGCAGGCGGCCTGACGAGGAGTTTTCATGAAGTTGTCTGCCATCCCCACCACCGTCCGTACGACCTGCCCATATTGCGGCGTCGGCTGCGGCGTCAATGCCCAGGTCGGGCAGGACGGCGCAATCGCGATCGCGGGCGACGCGGCGCACCCGGCCAGCCAGGGCCGCCTGTGCGTGAAAGGTTCCGCGCTGGGCGAGACGCTCGGCAACCGCGGCCGGCTGCTCGCGCCGATGCTGAGGGAAGAGGGCGGCTTGCGCGAGGCGTCGTGGGACGAGGCGCTGGACAAGGTCGCGCAGGGCTTCGCGCGCGTCATCGCCGAGCATGGCCCGGACGCCGTCGCGCTGTACGTGTCGGGCCAGTTGCTCACCGAGGATTACTACGTCGCCAACAAGTTCATGAAGGGCTATGTGGGCAGCGCGAACATCGACACCAATTCGCGCCTGTGCATGTCGTCGGCCGTGGCCGGCCACAAGCGTGCGTTCGGCGAGGACGTCGTGCCGGGCTGCTACGAGGACTTCGAGCAGGCCGACCTGGTCGTGCTCGTCGGCTCGAACGCCGCGTGGTGCCATCCGACCCTGTACCAGCGCATCGCGCGCGCGAAGCAGGAGCGGCCGGAACTGAAGGTCGTCGTCATCGACCCGCGCCGCACGGCGACCTGCGACATCGCCGACCTGCACCTGCCCGTCAAGCCGGGCACGGACGTGTGGCTGTTCGACTGCCTGTTCGGCCACCTGGCCGTGCATGCGGCCGACGAGGCGTTCGTCGACGCGCACACGACGGGCCTGGCGGATGCGCTGGACGCCGCCGCCAAGGCCGGCACGCTGGCCGACGTCGCACGTACCTGCCGCATCGATCCGCGCGATCTCGAGCGCTTCTACGACCTGTTCGCGAACACCGAGAAGGTCGTGACGGCCTTCACGATGGGTGTGAACCAGTCGACGAGCGGCGCCGACAAGGTCAATGCGATCATCAACTGCCACCTGATCACGGGCCGCATCGGCCGTCCCGGCATGGGGCCGTTCTCGCTGACGGGCCAGCCGAACGCGATGGGCGGGCGCGAAGTGGGCGGTCTCGCGAACATGCTGGCCGCGCACATGGATCTCGACGATGCCGCGCAGCGCGCCGCGCTGCAGGAATTCTGGGGCTCGCCGCGCATGGCAGACAAGCCGGGCCTGAAGGCCGTCGACCTGTTCCGCGCCATCGAGGAAGGCAAGGTCAAGGCCGTGTGGATCATGGCGACGAATCCGCTCGTCAGCCTGCCCGATGCCGACCAGGCCCGCCGCGCGCTCGAGAAATGCGAGTTGGTCGTGGCGTCCGACATCGTGCTCGGCACCGACACGAACGAGGCGGCCCACGTGCTGCTGCCGGCCCTCGGCTGGGGCGAGAAGGACGGCACGGTCACCAATTCCGAGCGCTGCATCTCGCGCCAGCGCGCCTTCCTGTCCGCGCCGGGCAGCGCGCGCGCCGACTGGGACATCGTGTGCGACGTCGCGCGCCGCATGGGTTACGCAGGATTCGATTTCACGTCGCCGCACCAGATCTTCGACGAGCATGCGCGCCTGTCGGGGTGGAAAAATGGCACCGAGGGCCAGCGCCGGCGAGTGTTCGATGTCAAAGCCCTGTCCGGCATGACGCGCGCCGACTACGATGCGCTCGATCCCGTCCAATGGCCGGTGCGCACGCCGGGAGAACGGACGGCGCGCCTGTTCGGCGACGGCCGCTTCGCCCACGGCGACGGCCGCGCGCGCTTCGTGCCGACGGTGCCGCGCGCGCCCGCCAACCTGCCCGGCGGCGAGTATCCGCTCGTGCTGAACACGGGCCGCGTGCGCGACCAGTGGCACACGATGACGCGCACGGGCCGCTCGCAGAAACTGGCCGAGCACATCCCGGAACCGTTCATCGACATGCACCCGCAGGATGCGCTGCTGTGCGGCGTGAAGGCGGGGGAACTCGCGCGCGTGACGAGCGACTGGGGCGCCGTCGTGGCGCGCGTGCAGCACGGCGGCGGCATCGCGCGCGGCAGCGTGTTCATGCCGATCCACTGGAGCGGCCAGACGGCGTCGGATGCGCGCGTGGGCACCGTCGTCAACCCGGCCGTCGACCCGGTGTCGGGCGAGCCGGAATTCAAGCACACGCCGGTGCGGATCGAACCGTTCGGCGTCACGTGGTACGGTTTCATCCTGTCGCGCACGGAGCTGCCGCTGCGCGAGGCGGCCAACTGGACGCGCATCCAGGGCAAGGACTTCGTCCGCTACGAACTGGCTGGCCGCAAGCCGTTCGCCGACGCCCCCGCGTGGACCCGGCGCCTGTTGAACGTGCACGACGAGGACGCGGACTGGATCGAGGTCGAGGACAAGAACGGCGGCGTGCACCGCGCCGTGCACCTCGTCGACGGCCGCATCGAAGCCTGCCTGTTCGTCGCCCAGCGCGCCGACCTGCCGGCCCGCGCCTGGCTCGCGAGCATGTTCGACAAGGGGCGGCTGGAGCCGGCCGACCGCATCGGCCTGCTGGCCGGCCGCGCGAAAGAGCAGGGCTTCGACGCGGGACCGACCGTGTGCTCGTGCTTCGGCGTGGGCCGCAAGACGATCGAGATCGCGATCCGCCAGAACAATCTGTGCGACGCGTCCGCCGTCACGGCGTGCACGAAGGCGGGCGGCAATTGCGGCTCCTGCATCCCCGAGATCCGTTCGCTGCTGGCCGAGGCGCAGGCCCAGGCGGCGGAAGCATAACGCTCAGGCGGGCCTTCGGCGTCACGACGCCGAAGGCCGCGGCGCCGCGAGCGCATACCGTCCAGATCCCATCCCCCCTCACCAACGATTCCTCGAATTCACATTTCGGCAGCGCCGTCCTGCGTTGTTTCATGCTTTTTTCGAGAGAAAATTTATTTCTCATAAAAAACAAAGACTTCCAGGTGGCATGCGTTTCCCTGATTGGCGGTGAAATGTCAGCCGGATGAAATAATTCGTGAGAAAAACGTTACAAATTTTCATTATCATTGCCAGGTTCCGGCCCCGCCAGTCCCTGCCATGTCCATTACCAGCGCTCCGTTCAACCTGACCGATGCCAATCGTCCCATCCGCCTGCGCATCTCCGGCGCTGACGGCCTACGCGACGATCAATTACTCGTCAAACACGTCAGCGGTGTCGAGGCCGTCTGCGGCGGCATCGAATATTCGCTGCTGTGCGTGGCCACGCAAGCCGGCCTCGAACTGAAGCAGTTCATCGCCAACCCGGTGGAACTGCAGTTCGTCACCGACAGCGGCGGCCTGCGCGCCGTGTGCGGCATCGTCGCCGCGGCGGCCGAAGGGCAGAGCGATGGCGGACTGGCCACCTACCAGCTGATCGTGCGCGACGCCTTCGCCTTCCTCGACAAGACCAGCAACACGCGCGTGTTCCGCAACGCCAGCGAGGTCGACATCACGGACATCCTGCTCAAGGAATTCCGCCAGGCGAATCCGGTGGCGGCACGCGCGTTCGCCTATGACCTCGGCAGCCTGAAGTCGTATCCGCAGCGCGAATTCACGATGCAGTACAACGAGTCGACGGGCGCGTTCCTGCGCCGCCTGTGGAAGCGGCGCGGCATTTCGTGGTTCATCCAGCCCGGCGCGGCGAGCGAACGTGGCAGCGACGAAACGCCGCTGCACACGCTGGTGCTGTTCGACGACGTCATGTCGCTCAAGCGGAACGCCGGCGGCGACGTGCGCTTCCACCGCGACGATGCGACCGAACGCCGCGACGTCATCACGGCCTGGCACGCCGTGCGCACGCTGACGCCCGGCAGGATCGGCCGCCAGAGCTGGGACTACGCCACGTCCGGCGCCATGACGACGCAGGAAAACGGGATGAACGACCAGGGCGAATTGGGCAACCGCTTCGCCGCGAGCCTGGACGACTACCTCGTCGACGCGCCGCACCTGGGCGAGGACGATGCCGACTACCGCAGCCTCGGCGTGGCGCGCATCCAGCGCCACGAGTACGAGGCCAAGACCTTCCAGGGCGAAGGCAGCGAGCGCAATATGTGCGTCGGCCAGTGGAACACCGTCGTCGGCCATCCGGAGCTGGACCAGCATCCCGAGGGCGGGCGCGACTTCGTCGTCACGGAGCTGCGCGTGGAGGCCGAGAACAACCTGCCCAAGACGCTCGACGAGCAGGCGCGCCGCCTGTTCTCGCTGAACCGCTGGCGCGAGGACAGCGCGGCGCTGGCGCAGGCGAGCGCGGAACGCGGCGTGCGCTACACCAACCGGTTCAGCTGCGTGCGGCGCGGTGTGCCGATCGTGCCGGCCTACGACCCGCGCGTGGACCTGCCGCGCACGGAGCTGCAATACGTCACCGTGGTCGGGCCGGTGAACGAAGAGATCCATTGCGACCATCTCGGCCGCGTCAAGGTGCGCTTTCCCGGCTGCCGCGAGGACGACCACGCGCACGCGCAGGGCGCGGGCGCGTCCGGCAGCGACCGCGACTCGGCCTGGGTCCAGGTGGCGAACCCCTGGGCGGGCGACCAGTACGGCACGATCTCGCTGCCGCGCGTGGGCCACCAGGTGCTGTGCGCCTTCGTCGGCGGCGATCCGGACAAGCCCTTGATCATCGGCCGCGCGCACGGCGGCAGGACGCCGCCGCCGTCGTTCAGCCGCACGAGCCGCCTGCCGGGCGACCGTTACCTGTCCGGCATCGTCAGCCGCGAAGGCAAGTCGCAGCGCTACAACCAGCTGCGCCTGGACGACACGCCGGGCGAGATCAGCACCCAGCTGGAAAGCGTGCACGCGCGCAGCCAGCTGAACCTCGGCTACCTGACGCACCCGCGCCAGGACGGCCGCGCCGACCCGCGCGGCCAGGGCTTCGAACTGCGCACGGACGACAGCGGCGCGATCCGCACGGCCAAGTCGCTCTTGATCTCGGCCTGGAAACGCCTGGACGCCGCCGGGACGCAACTGAGCGGCAACGAACATCTCGCGCTGATGCAGGACTGCCTGGACCTGTTCAAGACACTGGGCGACTACGCCGCCCAGCACCAGGGCCTGCCGGTCGACCCGGCGCCGCAGGACGCGCTCAAGGCCGACCTCGAAGCCGCGCCGGGCGCGCGCGGCGCCGACGTGGCGGGCGACGCCAAGCCGACCGTGAGCCTGACCGGCCCGGCCGGCATCGCGTTCAGCACGCCGAAGACGATCGTCAGCTACGCCGGCGTCAACCTGGACACGGTCGCGCAACAGCACATGCAGCTGGCCAGCGGCAAGCGCTTCAACGTCAACGCCGGCAAGGGCATCTCGCTGTTTTCGCACAGCGACGGCATCACGCAGATCGCGCACAACGGCGACTTCACGATGCAGAGCCAGCACGACGACATGAAGCTGGTCTCCGCGAAGGACATCAAGGTCACGGCGGCCAAACGGATGATCGCGATGGCCCAGGACGAGATGACGTTCATCGTCAGCGGCGGCGCTTACCTGAAGCTGAAAGGCGGCGACGTCGAGATCGGCGGACCGGGGAATTTGACCGTCAAGACGGCGGAGCATCACTGGAACGGGCCGGCGAGCGGGAAGACCGAGATCCCGACGTTCGATGCGGGGACGTTCGAGCGCACGCCGCGGCTGGTCCGCGCCACCGACGGCAAGCCGGTCGAGGGCATGCAGGTGCACATCGAGCGCGACGGCGCCGATGCGCTCACCGGACAAACCAATGCGGCCGGCGAGGGCCCGAAGATCAAGGGCGACCGGCTGGAGCAACTCAAGGTGACGTTCAAAAAACTGTTGAAGTAAGCGGGAGCGGCATGGAAGGCATGACAATGGACGGCCCGACCGTAATCACGGTGGGCGACGGCAGCGGCAGCACGCTGCTGAATGAGAGTTACCTGGACGTGGTGATGCAATTGCCGCTGCCGGGGATCGTGATCTTCGTGCACGGGGTGAATTCGGATGGGGAGTGGTTCCAGGCGGCGGAGCGTGGCTTGTGCGACGGCTTGAACAAGCGCCTCGCGCGGCAGGATTGGCAGATCGTGCACGCAAACACGGAAGGCGGGCAGTTGAAGCCGGTCGCATACCTGGACGATCTGACGGCCGACGGATACCTGAATCCGGACAAACAGCCGGATACGTTCATCGCGCCGGATGCCCACTTCTCACCCGTCATCCAGTTCCGCTGGGGCTACAAAGCGAGCGCCGACGATTTGCAGACCTATGGCGACGGCATTTACCTGAACGAGCAGAATTATTGGGGCGGCGGGCCCTTCGCCAACGGCTGCACGTCGCTGCCGGATTTGTGGGGCCAAGGCCTGAACGATCAGCTTTTCCTTTGGCTGCACGCGCAGCACCTGAACCCCACTAACGACCGCATGGTATATGCTTGTCCGCCACGTCCGTATTACGTGCTGGCTGCATTGCGGCTTGCGAAGCTGGTCAAGGCAATCCGGGAAAAGCAGGCGGACGTGCCTATCACCATCGTGTGTCACAGCCAGGGCAATATGGTCAGCCTGGCGGCTGCGTTTCTCGGCGATCGGCTCGGTGAGGTCAAGGACGGCGCCGGAAAGCTAGGCCGCTGCGTGGCCGACAGCTACGTACTGTGCAATCCGCCGTACAGTCTGGTGCAGAAGAACATCGTCGAGGCATGGTCGGGCACCGAGATGGCGGCCGGGGAATTGCACTGGGGCCGGCAGACCTTCAAGGCGCGCAGCACCACCTTGAAGAACTTCTTCGAAATTATCGGGAAACAGGCGGCAAAAGCGCAAGCGCCGGAAAAGATCGATGAGTTCATGAAGAACGAGGCGCACGAATTCACGGCAAAAGCGGATCGCGAGCAGTGGGGGTACGGTCCGAACAAGACGAACCATGGCCGGGTTACCTTGTACTTCAATCCTCACGACCAAGTCATTTCAGCCAGTCCGGTCCAGGGTATCGGCTGGCGCGGGATGAGCCAGAAAGAAATCGATGCGACAGGAGCTCACGGTGTGTTCTGCCAGCGCGTATTCGCCGAAAAATTTACTGTAGGGAAAGAAAACGTCAAGACCTACCATTTCTGGAAGAATCATCATGGCGTCGGATTGAAACCCGGCAGTCGGCATTTCTGGTATCCCGAATCGCCGCGGGCGAAGTACGCGATCAAGAAAGGCTTGGACGCGAACAAGAACTGGATTGCCAAGGTGGCGACTGTCTTCACGGCGCCGATCTTTTACCTGGTCACGGCTGTCATCGATATCCGCATCAACGCGCTCCCGGACGACGATTGGGAAACGCCGCTGGAGGCCCCGAAGTTACCGGAACCGTTCGAGCCGAAGTCGAAACGTTTTGGGAAAATCGACGATGTATTTGACGAAGGAACGGATGCGCCCGGCGCCAGTCGTGACAGGGAGCGCGTGCGTGACGACGACGATCCCTACAATACCGAAAAAGGAGGGGCTGCCGAGGGGAACAAGGAAACCGAGGCAGCCCTGCGCTACGAGCATCACGCCCTGCTGCGGATGAGGGCAAGGCGCGAAGACTTGTACATAGACTCGGACAAGAGCAAGGGATCGTATCGGGAATCGGAATTCGTCACCGAGGAGGATAATCCCGACCGCGCCAGCGATGATTACAAGGCCTGGCGTGCGAAAAAGATCAAAGAAACGCTGGCCGAGAATGTCAAGGCGCCGGCTACCGATCACTCGTCGATCATGACGAATCCGGATCATGCCAGGATGGCGTTGGCGTATGACATTCCGGTTGGGGTGTGTCATATAAAAAGCGACGATATGCGAGTATTTCGGCAAATGGCAGATTGGCGATATTTAAGCGGTTTAGATGACGGGAATATCTTCAAGGAATTCATCGAATACTTAAAAATTGGAAAATTCAAAGGAAATGTTGTCTACGACTGGGCGAAAAACGATCCCGAGGGGAGAATGCCCAATAAGATTGTCGACGAGCGAAACATGCTCGGTCTTTGATTATTGAGAAAGCGATACATGCGTAGTCTTACCAGCACATCGATCCGTCGTGTCGCATGCGGCACTTTTGTCTTCGCGCTAGCATTGTTCGTGTCGCTCTGGATGATGTGGCGTGCCGATCCAGACGCTACGCGCTCTTCCACCAGTGCCCAAATTTTTACCAGATTGTTTGCGCTCCCTGCGACGTTTGCCGCGATCACTCTTGGCGTTATGACCGTTTTTTCCTCACGTCCCGCACGCGCCGAGGCGGTCGCGAAACCCGTGGAGACCACGCAGAAGGCGCGACCATTCATGGCTCAGGTGGTGGGATTGCAGTGGCTGAATCCGTTGCAGCGCCGGGACTATCCCACTGAATGGCAGCTGCTGTGGACACTCGGTATAGTGGGACCAAACAAGAATGACGATATGGTTCGCGCTAAGCCTGAGAAATATGGCAAGTTGCAGGCTATCGGTTCGATTGCTGTCGGGAACGATGGTAAAGAAACCTTTAAGGGATACCATCATAAATATATTGAGGAATTGATATACGCATACCACGATATCTACTTCATGGATTCGAATTATTTTTATAATGCACATTCCAGAGAAGATAAGTCGACATGGAGAGAGCTGGCAGGAATCCATATTGAATATGCCATTCCCAAGGACAAGCTCGATCCCGTCGAATCAGGAAATTATCTGCGAGATATCCTGATCAATACTTTCAGCATCGGGAGCAAATCGTTCCCGAATGCTTGGACCCGCAGTACTCCCCCCGACGTGCGCATCACCATGGGCGGCGCGAACGCCGGCTTCACGTCGCTGTCCGCCGCGCTGGACTACCTGCAAGCCCATCCGAACGAAACGGTCTGGGTCATGAACTGGGACGCCCCGAGCCGTCCGAAAGACCGCCAGATCAACGAAAACATGGTGCAACTGATCCTGGCAGGCCCCAACTACAAGACGGAACGCGCGCCGCTGGCCTGGCTCGGCTATCCGGCCAGCGCCAAGGTGTCGGACTTCGACAGCGCCAAGGACAAGCCGCCGCGCGTCATCCAGGCCTGGAAGGCGGCGGTCGAGAAAGCGGCGCACAACGCCGGCAAGCAGACGACTGACGTCGGCTACGTCATCCACGACGCCAGCAACAACAAGCCGACGATGTCCGACCGTATCGCGGCGCTCGCGCGGACGGTGACCGAGGAGATGCCGGAACTGGATTTCACGAAGCACGCGTTCAACACGCCCGAGCTGCTGGGCGAGATGGGCGCGGGCACGGCGCTGACGAACGTCGCGCTGGGCATCGCCTACGCCAACCACATCGGCAAGACCGTGCTCGTCGCTGGCACGACGGACGAGGCCCAGCCGATCGCGACCGTCGTGGTGCCGCCGGCCGTCGTTCGGCCGATCCGGCCCGACGAGCCATGGTTCCGTGCCCGGGGCGAGAACGCGGCTCATCTGGCCTGGTGGGGCATCCGTCATGACGTCAAAGATATCGAGCAAGGCTATTCCCGCTGACACGAGGCCCGCATGCGCAAAGTGATCCGCCTGAACGACCCGACCACGCACGGCGGCAAGGTCATCACGGCATCTTCCAACAGCAAGGTGCTGGGGATCGCCGTGGCGCGCAAGGGCGACCGCTGCCTGTGCCCGATCCGCGGCCACGACAACTGCGTGATCGCGGAGGGCGATCCGCACGTGTTGATCGATGGCGTGCCGGTCGCGTTCGAAGGCCATGCGACCAGTTGTGGGGCCAAGTTGATCTCGACCGTGGGCGCGAGCGGTCGTGGTTGAGCGTCGTTCCTCGATCAGCGCTCCGGCGGCGCGACGATGCCGAAGGCTTGCGGCACCGCCACGCGCATGATGTCGATGAAACGGCGCAGCCGCGCCGGATAAAAGCGCGCTGGAGGATAGATCAGCCAGATCGGCAGCGGCGCCGCCTGCCATTCCGGCACCAGCTGCACGACGCGGCCCGCTTCCAGTTCTTCCCGCAGCGCCCAGCGCGACCCGATCGCCGCGCCCACGCCCAGCACGACGGCATTGCGCATCGCATATAGATTGTCCGTGTACAGGCGCGGCCGGATATCGAGGCGCGCGGTCTCGCCGCGCTGCGCATGGGTCAGCGTCACCTCGTCGCGATAGAAATGGCTGACGGCGACCCAGGGCAGGCGCGCCAGTTCGTCCGGATGCGCGGGCAGGGCGCCGCCGTCGAGCAGGGCCGGCGCGGCGACGACGATGCGCGGCACGTCGCCCAGCCGGATCGCCACCACGGACGGATCCGTAATGTCTCCCACGCGGATCGCGCAATCGATGCCTTCGCCGATGAAGTCGGGCGTGCGGTCGTGCAGGGTCCAGTCCACCGTCATGCGCGGATAGCGCGCCAGGTACGCGGCCAGCGGCGTCACCAGCTGCTGCTGGCCGAACGCGTGCGGCGCGACGACGCGCAGCATGCCGACCGGCTCGTCCACCGCGCCCCGGATCTCGCTCTCGAATTCCTGCCAGCCCGCGATGAGTTCTTTTGCCCGGGCATAGCAGCGCATGCCGTCGTCCGTCAGCTTCATCGCGTGCGTGGACCGCTGCAGCAGGCGCACGCCCAGCGATTTCTCCAGAGCTTTCAGGCGCCGGCTGATCGTCGGCTGCGTCGTCGCGAGCGCCCGCGCGGCGGCGGACAGGCTGCCGGCGTCCACGATGCGCACGAAGGTTTCGACCAGCATCATACGGTCGGCAGATGGATTGATAATCGAAAAGTCTGTGCTCATACGTGTATCGTATAACAGTTCGACGCCCGCCGCTGCTACACGCGCGTTTCCGCCATCTCCATAATGCGATGCAACATCACTCACCGGAGTCACCACCATGAGCATCGCACACACCGCCCCGGCCGCCGCACCGGCGCACACGCGACTGACCTCGCCGCTGATCTTCCTGCTGGCCGCCAGCACCGGCCTGTCCGTCGCCGCCCTCTACTACAGCCAGCCCACGCTGGGCATCCTGGCCGCCGAGCTCGACGCCAGCAACCGGGCCGTCGGCTGGATTCCGACCTTGACGCAATTCGGCTACGCCCTCGGCCTGCTGTTCCTGGCGCCGCTGGGCGACCGCTTCGACCGCCGCACGATCATCGTCGTGAAATCGCTGCTGCTGGCCGCCGCGCTGCTGGCCATCGGGGTCGCGCCGAACCTGGCCGTGCTGCTGGGCGCGAGTCTCGCCGTCGGCCTGCTGGCCACCGTCACCCAGGACATCGTCCCGGCCGCCGCCACGCTGGCCCCGGCCGAGCACCGCGGCCGCATCGTCGGCACCGTGATGACGGGGCTCCTGCTGGGCATCCTGCTGTCGCGCGTCGTCGGCGGTGTCGTGGCAGAGGCGTTCGGCTGGCGCGCCGTGTTCGTCGGCGCCGCGGGCATCGCCGCCCTGACGGCCGCCGTCCTGGCCCGCTGGCTGCCGCGCTTCAAGCCGACGAGCACCGTCACCTATCCAGCCCTGCTGGCGTCGCTGGCCGCGCTGTGGAAACAGCACCGCGCCCTGCGCCTCGCCGCGACGGCCCAGGGCCTGCTGGCGGTCGGCTTCTCGGCGTTCTGGTCCACGCTGGCCGTGATGCTGCATGGCGCCCCGTTCCACCTCGGTTCGGCCGCCGCCGGCTCGTTCGGCCTGGCCGGTGCCGTCGGCGCGCTGGCCGCCCCGTTCGCCGGCCGCCTGGCCGACCGCCGCGGTCCGCAATGGGTGACCCGCCTCGGCGCCGCCTTGTCCGTCGCCTCGTTCGCCGCCATGTTTGCCATGCCGCACCTGTCGACGCAGGCGCAGCTGGTGCTGCTGGCCCTGGCCACCGTCGGTTTCGACCTGGGCGTGCAGGCGACCCTGATCGCCCACCAGACCATCGTCTACGGCATCGCGCCGGAAGCCCGCAGCCGCCTGAACGCGGTCCTGATGACCACGATGTTCGTCGGCATGGCGGCCGGCGGCGCCCTCGGCGCCCAGGCGCTGGCTGCATGGGGCTGGAACGGCGTAGTGGCCCTGGCCGTCGGTGCGAGCCTGGCCGCGCTGGCGGTGCGCATGCGGGCCGCGTCGGCAAAATAAGCAGTGGCAAGAACGCACGGCGCCAGGCCACCGCAACGCGGCCTGGCGCCGTGCTCTTCAGAGCGCGGCGCCGGCGCGCGTCACGAGCGCCGTCGTGCCCACGCAGGCCGCGACGACGGCGACGAATTCGCCGTAGCGCGTCGTCGTCGGCTGTTGCATGATGGGATGGCCGAGCAGCGTCGCCCCCGCCGCGACGAGCAGCATCATGACGGGGAAGTGGAAGAAAAAGGTGAACGCCGCGGCTGACCCGGTCCGGTCCACGACCGTTCCGCCGTAGAACGCCCGTGCCGGATACACCGCCAGGGCGGCGACGGCGAAGCTGGCCCCGACGAGCAGGTATTTGCACTGGATGAGCCAGGCGCCGAACGGCGGTGGCAGCACGTGCGTGTCGGCGCCGACGATCCTCGACAGCAGCAGGGAACCCACGAAGCAGGCGAGGGCTATGGCCAGGGACGGCCGCGCGTCGCGCGTGGCGCCGAGCCAGGCGACCGCGAGGCCCGACATCCAGATGGCGGCCCAGACCAGAAACTGGAACGGCACGAGCAGGACCACGGCCGCCAGCAACAGCACCTGGACGAGCCGCTTCGCGCGCAAGACGAGGGCGAGCAGGACGAGCGACCAGAACAAATAGGACAGCAGGTACAGCATGCCGTTGCTGCCGAACGTGGGCACGACGAACGGCTGCAGCATCAGCAGATTCCCCAGCAGCGAGGTGTAGCTCAGCGTCAGTGTGCTGAATGCCGGGTAGGCCGTGTACAGGCCGGAACCGTTGAAGTACCGTGCGCCCAGCACGTCGAGGAAGGCGCCGAGGACCAGGCCGGGCAGCAGGAGCCGGTACAGGCCGGCCACGTGCCGGCCGACGGCCGCGCCGGGTGGGCCGCGCTGCAGCATGAGTCCCGTCAGGATGCCGTCGACGACGAAGAACACGGCGAACGATTCGTGGCCGAGCCCCGTCAGGAAGTAGAACGCTTTCGACAGGCCTGTTTTCGTGTGCACGTCTTCGTAGTCGACGAACAGCAGGAACCGCACGTGGTACATCAGCGCCACGATGACGCTGGTCCAGCGTGACACGAGCAGGAACGTTAGGAATCGGTTGGGCATGTGAAACCACACGGTCGTCGATTTGGAAGTCATGTCTCGCGCGACAGTGCTGCAAGACATTGACGAAGTTCATCTGGAAGCATGCAGTTCAATGGTAGGAAATACACCGGCGTCGGGCTTGAGGCGACGCAGCTTGCTTAGATGGCTCGACGGAATCGCGCGGGATGGTTGGCCGGATTGTCGCGGGCGGGCCACGCAGTGCGCGTCATCCCGAAGCGGGCGACGGGGACGCGGGGTTGGCCGCGGCCCAGCCTGCGTCGATGATCTGCCGGAACAAGGTCTGGCTGGCGACCAGGCGCGGTGGCGGGTCGCACCTGCAGCGGCACAGGTCGTCGCCGAGCGCCACTTCCTTGCCCTCGAACCGGTCGCCAAGGCGCGGCCCGTCCGGCTCGATCACCCCGGTGGCGTGGCATGTGGGGCAGGACACCGGATCGCCCGCGCAGGCGACCCGCACCCCGTTGATCGTCTGGGTCGAACTGCCCGACACGACCTTGCCGCCGGCCGTGGTGCTTGCGCCGGCCGTGATGAGGTATCGGATGAGCATGGCGTCCTTTCGTTGGCATCGTCGGCTGAAAACGCCAATCTAGCCGGGGGCGGGGATGCTGTTTTGATGGGTCACAACGGGCGGCCGTTCCATGCAACGCCTGCGGCGGCGGGATGCACGAGGTGGTCCGGCGGTATGCGCGGCGCCCGTGGCGGCTGGCCGCCGGGAGACAGGACTCGACAAGTCCTATACCGCTGAGTGGTCGAATTTCGTTCGACCGGCAACGTTATGTGGTTGAATGCTTGATATATTTATAGAGCATTGCTTGGTAGTGATCTAATCATCGGTCGGAAAATGCCGTCGAGCTTCTTTAAGGATTGTGCTTGCCACTGGATATATTCGGGCCAGCGAGTTTCATCTTCGATATCGCAGTCATGGCGAATCATACCAATGCCTATTCCTTTCTTTTCAGGCAGGTCCGCCCATTCGAGCGCATGACCTACGGCAGCTTCAATCTCGTCTTTGCGGGTGTGAAAGTATCGAAAGATTGCTTTTGGACTAGGAGAGTTGCATACAACGTAAAGCCGAACTGATATTCTTCCTTCCCATGATACGATAGTTTCAAAGGAGAAGCCTGTGCGACCGGCGCTGAACGATAGCCAGTGCTGCGGAAATGGTTTGGGTGCCTTGATCGGCGGGTTTTGTTCTTTCTGATACTGGTGAAATGCTTGCCAATAACGGAAATAAAGCGCCTGCCGCGGCCCGTGAATTTTGTTCGAAGAAGCTGCTTCTTTAACGCTCCGGCTCCACTCATTCGGACTCGAAATTACGTTGAATTTCGGAGCAGGGACGGAATCGCCAATCCGCCAAAGCTCAATCTCTAGACCGAAAAACTCATGTTCTTCATTCGTTATTTCATTTAGCCAGTCGATCGCTGCGCGATGTTCATCAGTAAAACGAGAGGCCACCCATATCACGGTCTTAGCTTCAATCCCAGCGGCATAAGTTAGGATTTGCCCCAGATGGAGATGATCTGTTTTTTCAAGCTGGTTCTCCACGAGAACAGTCTGACCACTAAGCCGATCTTTACAAATAATGTCCGCGCGATAGGGACCAATAAATTCTTCTTGACTGACCAACTCAAGGTCAAGCCCAACTGAAGCACTCATTACTGCGAGATTGTCCGGACTTGCAAGCCAAGGAGTGAAATCTGTAGCTTCGTGCGTCCAAACATCACGCAGGTTTACACGAGAAAGTGATCCTAATTGCATCGTTGACCTTTGAATGCCGATAACAGATTTGCATGATGCATTAAAATTGCGCCTGCGCCAAGCTTTTTATTCCGGTCGTGGTTTTGGTTGTGGATCGATATTTGATGACCGCGATAATAGGCAGGCAACGCCGCGCTGATCCTGGACTATATCGCTTCATGGATGTGATGATGTCATCCCATATGCCTCGAGCGAATGCTGTAATTGCTCGTGAACTATCGTCAATCCTTGTGAATCCCCGTAAGAGTTATGCCGAGAATTAAAAACACTATCGAGCGATTTCCAATGAATGCATTTAATTATGGGTGGAGTTGGTTTTCTGCGAGAATGGTTTCAATTTCGGAAGTCTTTTGTCCCAAGCGCCGCGTGGAAATAGTGCTACCGATTTCTGTGAAATGTCATGATCATGAAAACCGGCAAGTGTCATGCCAAGATTCAGTAAAACTACGAAGCCAAGGTACAAAAATGGATTGCCATCCTCCAATGTTAATCTTTTTAGAACCTGATCTTCATCATCAAGAAATATGTTTGCATCTTTAAATTGCACGCCCTCCATTTGGCGTCCGAAGCCAATGTGAGATACGCCTTCGGTAGGGCCAGTCGAGTAGCCAACATTCATGAATGATCGGAATTCTACTCGCTGCTTAAGATGATTCAAACTTACACTGTCCGCAGGGCCATATATGGTCTCAACTTCTTGTGGCGTCATCCCGAAGCTAATTTTTCCGGCGCCGCTGTACGGAAGGATGTCAAAAGGTTCATTTTCATTCATGTTTTCATCACTTTAAAAGAGAATGCTTTTCGAGGCATTTGTAATGCTCTAGCATTTCCAGTATTGCCTCATTGTATTTTCTTGGGTCGCCAGCTTCTTTTGCGATTCTTCTTACATCTCGGACTTCAATAGCCATTGCCTCCCTCCATTTTCCTTGCGAAATCAACTCTTCAAGTGATTCTCGATATTCGATTGAGCCAGCCATTTGACCGTTACTTGAGGTTTTGCCATGGTCTTTGGCATATCGTTATACACATCTTTTTCACTAATAAAATCAATGACTTGAAGCTGACTTTCCCGGGTCGTCGCGGGCACGGAAGCGAGCGCAAAATTGGTGCGTTTGATACAGAAGTCTCACTTTTCGCCCAATTTTTAAGCAAAACGTCACGAAAATCGCAGCCTAGGGCTGAAATGGCGCTGAGCGGAAAAAGATGTGTATAACGCTATGGCTATGGTTTGAGTAGCTTTTCAATGTCAGTATTTGAAAACGGTAGTGTCGGTGACGCGAGCTGTCGAAGAATGGTCAAATGCACGTCTAGCTTGAGCTTTACAAGATTTTCTAGACGCATTTTTCCTCCAAGCACAATGGCTGGTTCAAAACCATACATTTCATCTGCCGCAAGCGGACCTAATTTGGCAAGTGCCTGCTCAAAGAGTGGGGTGCCAGACTCATCCTTTAGATCGCATTCACTGATACTTAATCCGATAAATGACTTAACTGACCAGTCTTGATCTTCTTTGCTTTTGGGTTTTAGGTCTTTTGGTAAGGCAAAGATTGCGTTGAGTGGGCCACTGATTGTCATATTTACGCCTGAGTGCTCGCCGCAAACGTATAAATTTCCAAATGCTGTCCGTCCAACAACGTGAAACGCATCTATTTGTTCAAGCAATGTATCTTCAAGCCATTCATCAACTAGGTCTTCATAGTCATCTGGATTGACAATCCAAAAAAGGCCGTTCGCATAGCTGCCCCAACCTTCTTCTTGCCAGTATGTTAATAACTGATCCGGGAGCTTAGTGCGCCATTTCTCAATCGTTTCGACCGGTACAGAAACCTGATTGGTCGCTTCACCAAATTTGCTCACAAAATATTCAAAATCTTCATCTCTCATCTTATTCCCTTGCCCCGGCAAGGCTCCAATTTAACATTCATTTTTTGATCCCCGCGACCGTTCCCAATTGCCCTGTTCGCTTCGCGATCCATTCCTGCTACTCTATCATTTTGGTTCCAACTGCCGCCGATCGACGAGTTCACGTCCGCGCGGCCCATACCTGTCGGGTTCGGGTGCATCCAGCCACCAGCGACCATGTCGGGCTCGTGAAGCGCTGCCAACTTTTCCATCACAGCTTTTGCGCGCGTCGCGGCCTCAGCATCCGCTTTGGCAGCCCCCATTCCGGCTTTTCGAAGACTCTCGCGGATACTCGTCGCTATTCTGGATGAAGCAATTTCGCGGAATCCGGCCTGTGCGGCATCCGCAGCCGGGTTACGATTCATTGACGCAAATGCATCTCTCGCGGCTTTGTATTCGGTAGCCGAAAGGCTGTTGATCGCGTCTTCTTGGCGTTTGAGCTGCGCGGCCATTTCCTTCAAATACGCCTTTTGCTCGTCCTTGCTCATCCGCATGAACTTCTTCTTGTCGAAGGGATGAAAGCAAGGCACTTTATGCTCGCGGGCCTTGACCGTCACCTCTTTTTTAGGCTTCCTTGGACCAGGCGCAGCTTCCCGAGCCTCTTCCGCTTCCTTGGCTTCTCGAGCAACCCGGGCGGCTTCTTCCGCATCCTTGGCTTCTCGGGCAACCCGGTCGGCTTCTTCCGCTTCCTTGGCCGCCTTCGCGGCTTTTGCAACTTCGTCCGCTTCGTGTGCGCCCTTGGCGATCCGCGCAGCCGCCCCGGCACCTTTCGCCATGCCGACGGCACCTTTGGCGACCTTGCCTACCGTCGTGACGACTTTACCACCGGGGATCATGCTTGCTGCCGCGATGCCCGCTTCGACAAAGTCGCCCTCGGCTGCGTAGATCGCGGCATCCGCCGCTCCCGTCACGACCGACAGGCCGGGAACAAAGCTGACAATTCCCAGCGCTCCGTGCACCCACGGGCTGGACTTTTGCCAAATGGTCTTTTCAGCTTCGGTTTCGGGTTTAAGTGCAGGATTGGCACCGCCGCCGTGCGGTTCGATGTGCGTTACCGATTGCTCAGCCTGTTCTAGGATGACCCCTTTTGTGCTCATGGCTTAACTCGCCAGATTCATGTCGCATTCGTCGCCATGGCGCACCACAAATTTCTGCTCCGCCCTCACGGAATTCGCGCTTTGTGTTGCGCGCACCTTGCCTTTATTGACGCCCGACTTCATGCCACCGCCCGTTCCCGCCTCGTTGCCGGTCACGTGCGTGACCACACTGTCGCTGAGCAGAAAGACAGGGTTGCCATTGAACCTCACCGACTTCGCCACCTCGACGCTATCGCTCAAGTCGGCAATGATGGGATAGGGCACAGGCACCATATTCGGCCCCATCGGCGTCTTGCACACATTGGGAACGAGGCTGACCGCCTTGAAGATACTGTTCTTGCGCGCACCAGTTGGCATGGATTCCTCTCAAACCGCGATTGGCGTACTTTGAACGGGCCGGATCGTGGACGGCATGGCCTCTGGATTTTGGGCCTGTTCGCGCAACGCCATCACGTCCGCGCGGGACAGCATTCGGGCTTCGAGCACGCGGATGGCGGGTTCGCAGGCGACCGTGGCGCGCCAGACGCATACGACGGAAGGTTTTTTGTCCGGGGCGTCGGCGTCGTGGGCCGTATCGATGATGAGCGTATCGAGCTTGGCCGCGAGTTCTCCGATGCGCCCGTCTTCGAAGCGAACCACCACGAACGGCAGATGGCCGGGCAGCGCGAACGAAAGCAGGGTGTTCCCCGCGGGGTCTTGCGTTGTCGCCGTGCCCGCTGGACTGAGGTTGTACAGCGTGATGGTTTCGTCGCCGTCCAGATGCGGGACGACTTGCTGGTCGGCGGGCGCGCCGTTCCAGTACGCGAAGTTGAAATCGGCGGGCAAACCGGGATGGCGGTTTTCCAGCCAATCCTGATCGTAGGTGCCTGCCAGCTCCAGGCGCGGTCGCCAAGCGCGTCCAACGACGCCAAAGCCGTCTGGTACGTACTCGTCACCAAAGCGCGCAATGGGCTGGTTAGCGGGTTCTATCTGCGGAGCCGGCACGCGTGAAAGATTTGTCGCACGAAGATACCAGTCTTCGGCGAAGCCACGGCCTACCGGATTCTGCTCGCACACCGTGTGGGCGATCGCTTCGGGTGCTTCGCCCGTGGCCGGGTTGTCGGGTTGCGGTACGCGGTCCGGCAACCGGTGTTTTTTACGCACGCGCCTGGCCGCCCGCTCGGTGACGAGTATCTTGTTCTCGCCGCCGTAAGCGTATTCGTAGCGCAGTGGCAGGGTCGTGACGGTCTGCGGCGCCGTCAGTTTCCACTTCGGCAGCGTGAACAGGCTCAGCGCCCGCAACAGGAGAGGGCGCTTGCGCCATTCGCGCGCGCCGGTGATCGTCAGTATCTTGCATAGAATCAAAGGGCCTTGCCTGGCTTGCGCCGTCAAACGGGCGCATTCCTGTCGCCATTCGGCCATGCGCTCCGGCGATGCATGAAATGATGGATTCATGCCATGCGGTTCGGGCGGCAGATCCGGTTCCGTGGGCGCGCCGTTGATCTTGAGGGCGACGGCGAATTCACGGGCCGGTCGTCCTTGCGGCGCGCAGGCGTCGCCGATCACGATCACGTCGGTGTGCGGTTTGTACGGCGCCAGATCCGACTCCTGTCTGACGTTGGAGCGATTAATTTCGCCGTAATACTCGTCGCTCGTCGCCAATGGCGTTTGCACGGGCGCGAGCAGCAGTTGGCCGTCGTCCTGCAACTCGAACGTGAGCCGCATGACGACCACGTGGAAGCGCTGGTCGTGCTGGTCGAGGGCATCGAAGGCCATGGAGGGGTAGGGCGTGAGGTTGCGAAATTCCATGTTCGGTGCGCGCCTAGTTGATATCGACGTCCTTGCCCGATATCTGCAGCGGCCCGGTCGCGTCCACGCTGATCTGGGAACCGTTGATGAATATCTTGCCGTCCGCCGTCATCTTGAGCGTCGCCAGGCCGACCGTAATCGACAGTTCTTCGCCGGCCGTGATCGAGACCGTCTTGCCCACCTTGGTGATCTGGTCGATGCCCACGACCGTCGCCATGATCGTGCCGACGTTGAGGTTGTAGGCGAGTCCCACGTTGTCCATGCGGCCCATGCCGACGTTCTGCATGTAGGCCATGCCGACGGTTTCCGTCTTCATCCGGGCCACGTGCGTCGACCAGTTGCGGCCGATGTCGTCCTTGCGGTTCCGGCCGATCGACTTGACCCGGTTGCCGCCAATGGCGACCGATTCGTTCCGGTCGACCGTCTTCTTGCGGTCGTTGCGGATCGCGATCGTCTCGTCGTTGCCGACCGTCTCGGTACGGTCGTGCCCGACGTGCGTGGTCTCGTCGCGGTCGATGGTCTTGCGGCGGTCGTTGCCGACCCATTTGTCTTCGTCGTGTTCGACTTCGGTGAGCTGGTCCCGCTCCGCGTGCAGCCAGAGTTGTTCCCGGCCTTTCATGTCCTCGAAGCGCAGGGCGTTGGCATTGTCGTAGCCGCCGTTCGGCGTCGAACGGGACAGGATGCCACTCTGGGTCTTGTTCGCCGGCAGGGGCCAGGGCGGCATGTTGTGCGCGTTCGGCACCATGCCGGTGACGATCCCGCGATCTGGATTCCCATCCAGGAACTGGACCAGGACTTCGGTGCCGATGCGCGGGATCGACGTCATGCCGAAGTTCGATCCGGCCCAGGCGGTGGCGACGCGCAGCCACGCCGAGCTCCGTTCGTCGAACCGTCCCTCGCGATCCCAGTGGAACTGCACTTTGACGCGCCCGTATTCGTCGGTGTGGATCTCCTCGCCCTTGGGCCCGACCACGAGCGCCGTCTGCACGCCGTAGATTTTCGGTTCGACGCTGTTGAAGCCGGGACCGGGCCGCCACGGGATGGCTTTGCGAATGCAGGTGATGCGGTTTTCGTAGTGGGGCGGACCGGCGTCGTTCACGTGGTAGTTGTTGCTGGCACTGTGGTGGACGCTGAGGATGAGGAACTCGCGGTCCTCGTTATTCCCGCCGTGGAAGCGGCCCGTGAGGCGGAACCAGCGTCCGGGCGCCACGTTACGATTGTTGCCCGTGCCCTCGAACAGCTTGCCCGGGTGCTCCAGTTCTTCCATGCGCAGCGCGGCGACGCGTTCGCCGTCGCGCCGGTTCTTGAAACCGTACGCGCCCGCATATTCATGGGATTCCTTGCGCGGCACCAGACCTTGCACGTGCCGCGTCGGCACGTCGACGTGCTGGGGGCGGGGCGCCTTGAAATCGAACGAGGACAGCGCCACGCTCGCAGGCATGATGCGGCGCCGGGCCGACCATTCGACGATGCTGTTTTCTTCCTGCGAGCCGGTGTGGCGCCGGAGTTCGATGTCGACGCCGTCGATCGGCGCGGCGCGGGTGGTATCGTCGCTCAGGATCAGCTTGTGGCCCTTGGCCGTGTGTTCGTAGGCGTAGTGCCAGCCGGCGGCTTCCCAGCGCCGGCTCAGGTAGTTGTAGTCGGACTCGTTGAATTGGCACGCTTCGGTCACCGGCAAGTCGTCGCCGTGGACGCGGAAGTCCCAATCGGGGTGGGTGCGGTAGTCGCCGAAGATGTGCCGCGTCTGGTCGTACAGGGGCGCGCCATGGAACAGGAAGCAGTTCTTGCGCAGGGCCAGATACTTCAGCCATGGTCCGAGCGCGGCTTCGTAGAACGCGACGTTGCCGTCGGTCCTGATGAAGCGGAAGCTGAAGACGTACCCCGTGAAATAGCGCATGCCGCCGTCATGGCGGACCAGCTCGACCGCCAGCAGCTTGCCCTGCAGGTCCTTGAGGTCGAGCGAGGCGTCGTCCGACAGCAGTTCGACCGTGAATTCGAAATCGCGGGACAGTCCCTCGTCCGCGTCCAGCCTGTTGACCAGCAGCTCGGATGCCGGGCCGTCGCGGTTGGGGAATGATAACCGCAGGATACGCGCGTGCTGACGGAGAATGAGGCGTTCCTCGAGCCTACGGAGTGCATTGCCCATGCCGGTTTTCCTGTACTCAACAAAATCTTGTGCAAAATACAATAGCGGCACGTACTATATACGATTGTTGAGCTGGCGGGAGAAAATCGTTAACACTTTTGCGCAATGCCCGTTTTGCGCATGATCTGGATCGAGCAAATGCAACGACAGCGGCCACGCGCGAGTGCACCGAGGCAGGTCCGGTTGCCCACGACGCACGGCAGATAAAATATTCAGGCGCTCTGTAACCAATGCGTCGCGACCCACGAATTAACGACAATGCACGCCGGCAGGATCCGCGCCCCATCGGATTGATTGCCGCTCGCGTGCGGGCACAACAACACAGGCGGCATCGAAACCACCATGACACAATCTAATGCGGTTGGAATATCGACGGGCATATCGACGGGCGCCTTCCTTGGCTATGGCGGCGGGCCGTCCGCTACGAGCTTGCAAGCGCAATTGCAACGCTATGAAAAGCAGCTGTCCGAATGCGTCAACTGCGAATCGGCCAAGACACCGCAAGGCAAAGCCGATATCCAAGCGATCTCGGCGCGTATCAGCCAGCTCAAGGAAAGCATCGCGCAAACGGACAAGGCGTCGGCCAGCCGCGCCGTCCCGGACGCCCCGGCGCCTGCCGCATCGGCGAATGCCGGGCCGGGACAATTCATCGACGTGTTTGCCTGAAGTCGTGGTCCCACTCAAGCCCCAATGCAGGATTTCCTGAAAGGCGAGCCGTTGAATTGCCATGTATCATGCAAGCATGAGCCCGCGATTTCTGATCCTTGCCCTGACGCTGCTTGCAACCGGCGCCCGCGCCGCGGAACTCCGCGGCCTGCTGGACCTGCGCGCCGTGGACGCCGATGCCAGCCGCAGTTTTCTCGATGGCGGCCTGGGTAAAACCCGCTATGACAAGTCCTCGCCGACGATCGGCATCGGCCAGGCCGTGCTGAGCGGCGACGTCGACGTGCTCGACACCGTCGGCGCCCGCGTGGAACTCAGCGCGGACGACAAGCACCACGGCATCGTCGACGTGCGCGACGCCTGGCTCGAATGGCGTCCCGTGCCTTCCAGCGCCTGGAAGACGCGCGTGAAGGCGGGCTTCTTTTTCCCCCCGACCAGCGTGGAGGTCGACTACGACGGCATCGGCTGGACGCCCAGGCGCACGATCTCCAGTTCCGCCATCAACAGCTGGATCGGCGAAGAAGTGCGCACGAATGGCGTGGAGTGGAACGTGCGCCGCCTGGGACGCTACGCGAACGCGCCCTACGACCTGGGCTTCGTGGCGGCGGTGTTCACGGGCAATGATCCGACGGGCACCTTGCTGGCCTGGCGCGGCTGGTCCATCAGTGACCGTATCGTCGGCCGCAACGAGTCCCTGCAGTTGCCCGACTTGCCTGTCTACCGGCGCTGGGGGGCGATTCCATGGCAGCACCGCACGATCCACCCGTTCCGGGAAGTGGATGGGCGGCTCGGCTACTACGCGGGCGCGAACGTGAACGTCGGCGCGCGCCAGGAGCTGGCGGCGCTGCACTACGATAACCGCGCCGATCCGCTTCCCGTCAAGGATGGGCAGTACGCCTGGCGCACGCGTTTCGACCACGTGAGCGCCGTCTGGAGGCCGGGCGCCGGTTGGGAATTCCTGGCGCAGGCGATGCGCGGCGATACGCTGATGGGCCCGAATGCCGTGGCGTTCGATTTCCAGTCCTGGTACGCGCTGGCCAGCCACCGCCTGGGGCCGGGGACGGCGGCGCTGCGCTACGACCGCTTCAGCACGACGGAGCACGACGACCTGCCCGGCGATCCGAACAACGAGACTGGCCACGGCGTGGCGCTGGCGTACAACTGGCCGCTGTCGCGCAGTCTTGCCGTGATGACGGAGTTGCTGGAAGTTCAAAGCGAACGTCCTTCGCGGGTGCTGGTCCGCGAGCAGCCGGGCCAGACGGAACGCAGCTTCACGGCTTCGTTGCGTTGGCGGTTTTAGTCCGCGCCCCCCATGGATAGAACAAGGAAGATGCATGCACGCAGTGACCCGTCGTAGAACCTGGATACAGTCCTTCGCTTTCGCCGGCCTGCTGGCCGCGGCGCTGGCGCCGGCGCAGGCCGGCCGGCTGGACGACATCGTCGCGCGCGGGGTACTGCGGGTGGGCAGCACCGGCGACTACAAGCCCTTCAGCTACCGGCAATCCGGCGGCGAGTTCATCGGCATGGATGTGGAGCAGGCGGGCGAGCTGGCGCGGGCGCTCGGCGTGCGGCTGGAACTGGTGCCGACCAGCTGGCCGACGCTGATGGCCGATCTGGGCGCGGACAAGTTCGATCTCGCCCTGGGCGGCGTGTCGGTGACGGCGGAGCGGCAACGCCGGGCGTTGTTTTCGGTGGCCTATCTCCACGACGGCAAGACGCCGATCACGCGCTGCGAGAACGTCGCCCGCTTCCGGACGCTGGCGCAGATCGACCAGCCGGACGTGCGGCTGATCGTCAATCCGGGCGGCACCAACGAACGCTTCGCCCGCGCCCGGGCGCCGCGCGCGCAGCTGACCGTGTACCCGGACAATGTGACCATCTTCGGTCGGATCGTGAGCGGCGCGGCCGATCTGATGATGACCGACGCCATCGAAGCCCGTTTGCAGCAGCGCCTGCACCCGCAGCTGTGCGCCGTGCATCCGGAGGCGCCGTTCGACTTGACGGACAAAGCCATCCTGCTGCCGCGCGATGGCGCGCTGAAGGCGTATGTCGACCACTGGTTGCAGCAGCGCCTGGACCATGGCGACGTGCGAAGGAGCCTGGAGCGCTGGCTGGCTTTCCCGTGGGGCCTGGCGCCGCTGCGGCAGGCCATCGATCAGCGCCTGCTGCTCGCGCAGGATGTGGCGCGCGCCAAGTGGAATGCGAAGGCCGCCATCGAAGACTTGCCGCGCGAAGAAGTGGTCATCGCCGCGGCGGTGCGCCAGGGGGCCGCGCTGGGCCTGCCCGAGGCGTGGACACGCAGTGTGTTCCGTGCGCAGATCGAAGCCTCCAAGACGGTGCAGCGCGCGCTGTACGCCCGCTGGCAAGCCGACGGCGCCGGCCGCTTCGACGACGCGCCCGATCTCGCCAAAACCATCCGTCCCGAACTGGACCGCCTCACCACCCAGCTGCTGCGCGCCATGGCCGATAACCAGGCCCTGCTGCACGACCGCGAGCGCGCGGGCGACATCGCCGCCGCCATGCGTGGATTGCAGGCACGCGCCGTCAACGAAGCTGCTGCCGAGCAGGCCGTGGCGCCGTTCTTGGTTTCCGTTGATTAGGGGTACTAGAGATGTTGGTCGGGGTGAGAGGATTCGAACCTCCGGCCTCTACGTCCCGAACGTAGCGCTCTACCGGGCTAAGCTACACCCCGACGGTAGGATATCTTTGAAACAGCCGGGGGCTGCAAAAAGAAGAGATGGGTGGTCGGGGTGAGAGGATTCGAACCTCCGGCCTCTACGTCCCGAACGTAGCGCTCTACCGGGCTAAGCTACACCCCGACTGTTTTGAGACTTCGTCACCGAAATCTCGGGAAGGCATTACTATAGTTGCCTCAGTGGTTTCTGTCAACAGCGAAGGCGCATAACTGCAGCAGGCTCGCCTTGTATTCGCTCTCCGGCAAGTCGGCGATGGCGGCGGCGGCGCGGCGTGCGGCGGTCTCCGCTTCGCGGCGGGTGAAGTCCAGCGCGCCGCTGCTCGTGACGGCCGTCAGCACGGCGTCGAAATGGGTTTCGTCGCCTTGCTCGATGCAGCTGCGGATCAGTTCGCGCTGCTCGGGCGTGCCGTTTTCCATCACGTAGATCAGCGGCAAGGTCGGCTTGCCTTCGCGCAGGTCGTCGCCCACGTTCTTGCCGATCTCGGCGGCGTCGCCCGCGTAGTCGAGCACGTCGTCGATCAGCTGGAACGCGGTGCCCAGCGAGCGGCCGTATTCGCCGGCCGCCTCGATCTGGTCGTCGTTCGCGCCGGCCACGAGGGCACCCAGCTGGGCGGCCGCTTCGAACAGCTTGGCGGTCTTCGAGCGGATCACGCGCAGATAGCTGTCCTGCGTGACGTCCGGATCGTGCATGTTCAACAGCTGCAGCACTTCGCCTTCGGCGATGACGGTCGTCGCGCGCGACAGGATCTGCATGATGCGCATATTGTCCAGGCTCGTCATCATCTCGAACGAGCGCGAGTACAGGTAGTCGCCGACGAGCACCGACGCGGCGTTGCCGAACATCGCGTTCGCCGTCTGGCGGCCGCGGCGCATCGAGGATTCGTCGACGACGTCGTCGTGCAGCAGCGTCGCCGTGTGGATGAATTCCACGACGGCGGCCAGCTCGTGGTGGCCCGTGCCCCGGTAGCCGTAGGCGTTCGCCAGCAGCAGCACCAGCACGGGACGGATCCGCTTGCCGCCGGCGTTGATGATGTACTCGGCGATCTGGTTCACCAGCGCCACTTCGGATTGCAGGCGCTGCCGGATCACCGCATTGACGGCCTCCATGTCGGCTGCGATCGTGCGGGTGATGGAATTCTGTTGTGCGGTTTGGATGGCGGCGGACAAGGCGGACCTGCTGACGTTGGATGCGGATAGGTTTTGTTGAGTCGCGATTATACGACAAGCAAGCAAAAGTCGCCCTTTTTCCCAGCGGCCGTAGAGGGAAACACCCAGCGCGGCCGCGCCATCACAACCGTTTTGACGCCCCGCACCATTCCATGTATAATCCTCTGTTCCCTGAATTCGCTGCTGTTTTTTCGCCGGCTTCACGGGAATATTTCTTAACAATCAACGAGGTTTCTCAATCATGTACGCGGTCATAAAAACCGGTGGCAAGCAATACAAAGTTGTCGCTGGCGAAAAACTCAAAGTAGAACAGATACCGGCAGACATTGGTTCCGAACTCACTATCGATCAGGTTCTCGCCGTCGGCGAGGGCGAGAGCATCAAGTTTGGTGCTCCGCTGGTGGAAGGTGCTTCGGTTCGCGTGACTGTTGTGTCGCATGGTCGTCACGACAAAGTGCGTATCTTCAAGATGCGTCGTCGTAAGCACTACCAGAAGCGCCAGGGCCATCGCCAGAACTACACCGAAATCCAAGTGGTTGCGATCAACGGCTAATCGCCGCGCGTCCCTTCTTCAGCTAATCAAGGAGCATTTGAAATGGCACACAAAAAAGGCGGCGGCACTACGCGAAACGGCCGTGACTCAGAAAGCAAACGCCTCGGCGTGAAAGTCTACGGCGGCCAGGCGATCAACGCCGGCGGCATCATCGTGCGTCAGCGCGGCACCCAGGTTCGTCCGGGCACCAACGTTGGCCTGGGCAAGGACCACACCCTGTTCGCCCTGGTCGATGGCACGGTCAAGTTCGTCAAGCAAGGCGTCGGCTCGAAGCAGTACGTGACCGTCGTCGCAGCGGAAGCAGTCGCTGCTTAATTGCGGCATCAGCGGGACCGGCTCCGGTCAGGTCCCGCTCGGTAAGGCGTCAAGCCTTGCAATCGATAGGCTCTGCCCTCCGGTAGGGCCTTTTTAATTTTTGGCGTTGTCACCGTTAAGTGCGGAACGTTCCGCGGCCGTTCGTCTATCATGGATGCCCGGTCCGCTTTTAACAGTGACACAGCCTTTCGTATCTGGTGGTCTCATCATGAAGTTTATCGACGAAGCACGCATCGAAGTCATCGCCGGCGACGGCGGCAACGGCTGCGCCTCGTTCCGCCGCGAGAAATTCCGCCCGTTCGGCGGCCCGGACGGCGGCGACGGCGGCCGCGGCGGCTCGATCTGGGCGGTTGCCGACCGCAACGTCAACACGCTGGTCGACTTCCGCTTCTCCAAGGTGCACACGGCGCGCAACGGCGAGCCGGGCCGCGGTTCCGACTGCTACGGCAGGGGCGCCGAGGATGTCTACCTGCGCATGCCGGTCGGCACCCTGATCGTCGACGACGTCACCGGCGAGATCGTCGCCGACCTCACGGAGCACGAGCAGGTCGAACTGCTGGCCAAGGGCGGCGAGGGCGGCTGGGGCAACATCCACTTCAAGACGTCGACCAACCGCGCGCCGCGCCAGAAGACGGACGGCAAGGACGGCGAGCGGCGCGAACTGCGTCTCGAACTGAAGGTGCTGGCCGACGTGGGCCTGCTGGGCATGCCGAATGCCGGCAAGTCGACGTTCATCACCGCAGTGTCGAACGCGCGTCCGAAGATCGCGGATTACCCGTTCACCACCTTGCACCCGAACCTCGGCGTCGTGCGCGTCTCGCACGCGAAGAGCTTCGTCATCGCGGACATTCCGGGCCTGATCGAAGGCGCGGCGGAAGGCGCCGGCCTTGGCCACCAGTTCCTGCGCCACCTGAGCCGCACGGGCCTGTTGCTGCACATCGTCGACGTCGCGCCGATGGACGGCAAGACCGATCCCGTCAAGGAAGCCAAGGCGCTCGTGAAGGAGCTCGAGAAGTACGACGAGGAGCTCGTCAACAAGCCGCGCTGGCTCGTGCTGAACAAGCTGGACGTCGTGCCGGAAGAAGAGCGCAAGAAGGTCGTCAAGGACTTCGTCAAGCGCATGGCGTGGAAGGGCCCCGTGTTCGAGATTTCGGCGCTGAACCGCGAAGGCTGCGAAGACCTCGTGCATGCGATCTACAAGTACCTCGAAGAGACGCGCCACAGCGAACAGCGCTCGGAAGAGACGCAGATGACCGAGGAGGCGCGCGGCATCTCGTCGATCGATCCGGACGATCCGCGCTTCAAGATCCTCGAAGATTAAATCGTTGGCAGTCTCCACCGCCCACCTCGCGAGCGGCACGTTGCGCGCGCGCCTGCGCAGCCGGCTGCTGTCGGTCTGCGCCACGGCGCATTCGCTGGCCGCGCTCGCGGCGCTGCTCAATCCCGACCGGGTCGCGGATGCGCTGGGACTGTTCCTCGTCGGCGTGAACGGCTACAGCCAGTTCTACGCCGTGTACGTCGGAGCGCGCCTCGCCACCGCGGGGCTGGCTCTGCTGGCGGCCAGGCAGGGCGACCAGCCCATCCTCGGCGACCTCGCAGCATTGTTCATCCTGGCGCAGCCGGCCGGCCGCCTCGTCGCGGCGTTCGCGATCGGCCTGCCCCAGGGATTATTGTTCGTCGTCAGCGGGATCGAGCTGGCGGTCGGCCTGGCGCTGATCGGCCTGCGCCCGCGAGGACGTTTCCTGTCAATCCGACCGTCGCCATGAACTCCGTCATCCAACCAGCCAGCCGCATCATCGTCAAAGTAGGGTCTTCGCTCGTCACCGACGAAGGCCGGGGGCTCGACCACGGCGCCATCGCGCGCTGGGCCGCGCAAATCTCCTCGCTTCGTTCGCTCGGCAAGGAAGTCGTGCTCGTGTCCTCGGGCGCCATCGCCGAGGGCATGCTGCGCCTCGGCTTCACGTCGCGCCCCACCGACATCCACGAACTGCAGGCCTGCGCCGCCTGCGGCCAGATGGGCCTCGCGCAGATCTACGAGACGAGCTTCCGCAGCCACGGCGTCAAGACCGCGCAGGTGCTGCTCACGCACGCCGACCTCGCCGACCGCGAACGCTACCTGAACGCGCGCTCCACGCTCACCACGCTGCTGCGGCTGGGCGTCGTCCCGATCATCAACGAGAACGACACGGTCGTCACGGACGAGATCAAGTTCGGCGACAACGACACGCTGGGCGCCCTGGTCGCCAACCTGATCGAGGCGGACGCGCTCGTGATCCTGACGGACCAGAAGGGCCTGTATTCGGCCGACCCGCGCAAGGATCCTGCCGCGCGCCTGATCGAAGAAGCGCAGGCGGGCGACACGTCGCTGGAAGCGATGGCCGGCGGCGCCGGCAGCAGCATCGGGCGCGGCGGCATGCTGACGAAGGTGCTGGCCGCCAAGCGCGCCGCCCGCTCGGGCGCGCACACGGTGATCGCCTGGGGCCGCGAAGACAACGTGCTGACGCGCCTCGCGCACGGCGAAGCGATCGGCACGCAGCTGATCGCGCCGACCGCGCACCTGACCGCGCGCCGCCAGTGGATGGTCGACCACCTGCACACGGCCGGCCAGCTCGTGCTGGACGCCGGCGCCGCGCACAAGCTCCTGAAAGAGGGGAAGTCGCTGCTGCCGATCGGCGTGACCGGCGTGCGCGGCGAATTCGGCCGCGGCGCCCTCGTGGCTTGCGTGGACGAGGCGGGCAACGAGATCGCGCGCGGCCTCACCAACTACACGAGCGGCGAAGTCAAACGCATCATGCGCCACGCGTCCAGCGAGATCGAGAGCATCCTCGGCTATGTCGAGGCGCCCGAGCTCGTGCATCGGGACAACCTGGTCCTGCTCTGATCTCGTCCGGGCCGGCGTTCAGTCGGCCTTGAGCACGGCCGCGTCGGCGACCATGGTTTTTTCCTTGGCGGGACGGAGCGTGATGCGCAGTGCGGCGACGTCGCTCGCGCCCGCCGCGGAGGTGTGCTCGACCTTCACGAATTCGCAACCGTCCGGCGCGTCGGGCGGCACGCCGGTCCAGGCCACGCTCCATGTGCCCTGGGCGTCGCGGGTTTCCACTTTGTCGAGATGCTGCAGGGCGGCCGGATTCAGCGCGATGCGGAAGGCGCGGGTCCGGATGGGCGTCCCGAACGTGAACTCGGAGGCGTACGGCTGGCCGGGGACGGGCGCGGCCTTCGTCGTGGCGAGCCACAGGCCGGCCGTGATCGGGACATCGCCGAGCGTGCACTTGGCCGGCAGCGTCGCGAGCCTGACCGTCACATCTGCTGCTTCGCGGCGCGCGTCGTCGATGATCTTCTGGACGTCCGCCGGCGGCTTCGGGCCGCACGCCGACAACGCGGCGCAGGTGCCGGCCAAGGCCAGCAGGATGGATGGGATGGCGCGGGCGCATTGGATGAATCGGGTCATGGAATTTCGCCGTGATGATGGTGGTCCGTGGACTGGCCCATGCCAGCCGGCCGTGAATGTAGCACGCGGCAGGCGTTGGTAAATACGCGGATTGTCACCGCGGGTTCAGGGCGCCTGGCTGGCAAGCAGCATGCGCATCCCGGCATACCCGAACACGCCGGCCAGCGCGGCATTCACCCAGCGCTCGCCCGCGCTATAGGCGCGTCGCGCCGCGTGGGTGGAAAACGCCAGCGCGTAGCAGCAGAAGATCGTCGCGCTGAGCGTCGCGCAGGAGAGGACGAATGCCAGCGCGTCGGCCTGGCGCGCGCCGGTGGGCAGGGCCAGCGACACCACCGACAGCCAGACGACGATCGACTTCGGATTCGTCAGGTGCATGGCCAGGCCGCGCGCGCATGTGCGCGCATAGCCTTCGCGCACCGGCTCCACCGTCGTCGCGCGTGCCGCGCCGCGCACCCTGCGCGCCGCCTGCCACGCCATCCACAGCAGGTACAGCCCGCCGATCGCCCTGACGACGGCCAGCGCGCCGGACCAGCGTTCCATCAGCGCGGCCAGTCCGAACGCGGCCGACAGGCCCCAGCACAATGAACCGCAGACGATGCCGGACGCCAGCGCCAGCGCCCGCGTGCGGCCCTGGGCCATCGCCGTGCCCATGACGGCGAGGACGCTGGGACCCGGGCTCGCGACCCCGATCGCGAACGCCGTGTAGGCAAGGAGTGCAGCCATGTCGTGTTCCCTTACGCAGGATCGTGGCACACCACGCACAGCTTGTTGCCGTCCGGGTCGCGCACGTAGGCGCCGTAGTAATTCTCATGGTATTCCGGCCGCAGCCCCGGCGGGCCGTCGCCGCGGCCGCCGTGCGCCAGCGCGACGGCGTAGGCCGCGTCGACGGCCGCGCGGCTGGGCGCCAGCAGGGCCGTCATGTGGCCGTTGCCTGCCGCGTGCGGCTGGCCGTCGTACGGGGCACCGATCAGGAACAGCGGGCGCGGCCGGCCCGGCTGCTGCCAGCCGGCCCACGGCCGCGAGCGGTCGCGGAAGCGCGCCTGCAGGCCCAGTGCCGCCATCAACGGTTCGTAAAACGCGAGCGCCCGGTCGAAATCGCCGACGCCGATGAATACGTGGGAAAACATCGTCGCCTCATGGTAAAAAAAGATGACAAATCGTTACAATAAAGCCCCGGCACGCGAGGCTGAAATCAAGAAGCCATTCATATTGCTCGGTTATAATACTGAACTTTTGCTATTAAGTATTTCACAGTGTCTGGTGATAACGCATGAGTTCGCCAGTCTCCCTGCAGGACACTCAATTGAACACGGCCCCCCTCATCGTCGACCTGGACGGTACGCTGATCCATACCGACATGCTGCACGAATCCGCGCTGCGGGTTTCGCGCGACCGTCCGCTGGACGTGTTGCGCATCCCGCTGTGGCTCCTGCGGGGCAAGGCCGTCCTGAAGAGCGAACTGGCCAGCCGCAGCAGCTTCGACGCGGCGCTGCTGCCGTATAACGAATCGCTGCTGGACTGGCTCAGGGAAGAGCGCGCGGCCGGCCGCCGCATCGTGCTGTGCACGGCGTCCGACCGGTCCATCGCAACGGCCGTGGCCGACCACCTGGGCGTGTTCGACGACGTGCTGGCCAGCGACGGCGACGTCAACCTGGCCGGCGACCACAAGGCCGACGCGCTCGCAAAGCACTACGGCCACGGCAACTTCGACTACGTCGGCAACTCCAGCGCGGACCTGAAGGTGTGGCGCCGCGCGCGCCGCGCCATCGTCGTCAACGGCGGGCGCGGCCTCGCGCGCAAGGCGGCGGAACTGTGCAGCGTCGAACGCGAATTCCCGCCGCAGAAGCGCGGCATCGCCGCGTGGCGCAAGGTCTTGCGCGTGCACCAGTGGATGAAGAACCTGCTCCTGTTCGTGCCGCTGCTGGCCGCGCACCGCATCGCCGACGTGGACGGCTGGCTGACCCTCGTGCTGGCCTTCGTCTCGTTCAGCCTGTGCGCGTCGACGGTGTACATCTCCAACGACCTGCTCGACCTGGAGAGCGACCGCGCCCACCCGCGCAAGCGCCTGCGCCCGTTCGCGTCGGGCGCCGTGCCCGCCTGGCAGGGCGTCGCGCTGGCGCCCGTGCTGCTCGCCGTCAGCCTCGCGCTGGGCGCTTTCGTCGGCGGCACGTTCCTGCCCTGGCTGCTGTTCTACTTCGTGCTGACGTGCGTGTACTCGTGGGGTCTGAAGCGCGTGATCCTGTTGGACTGCATCACGCTCGCCATGCTGTACACCTTGCGCATCACGGCCGGCGCGGCCGCGCTGTCGATGCCGCTGTCGTTCTGGCTGCTGGCGTTTTCCGTGTTCCTGTTCCTGTCGCTGGCGTTCGTGAAACGCTATGCCGAACTGCAGACGCAGGCGCTGTCCGGCAAGCAGAAAGTGCATGGCCGCGGCTATTACACGAGCGACGAGCCGCTCGTGATGAACCTCGGCGTCACGGCCGGCTATGCGTCCGCCGTCGTGCTGGCGCTGTACCTGAACAGCGACGCGGTGCTGGAACTGTATGCGCAGCCGGAAGCCGTGTGGGGCGCCGTGCCCGTGCTGATCTTCTGGATCAGCTGGATCTGGATGCAGGCGCACCGCGGCCATATGCACGACGACCCGGTGGTGTTCGCCGTGAAGGACCGCGCCAGCCGGCTGGCCGGGCTCGCGTTCGGTGCCGCGCTCGTCGTCGGCGCGCTCGGGTGGCCATGGTAAGAATCTCGTCGTGGGGCCGGCTGGACAGCCACGAACACGACCTCGTGCCGCTCGCCGACCGCGACCAGGCCGTGCGGGCCGTCGCGGGCGGCCGCGGCCTCGCGCAGGGCAATGCGCGCAGCTATGGCGACGTGTGCCTGAACCCGGACGGGCGGCTGTGGCGCATGACGGGCCTGGACCGCTTCATCGCCTTCGATCCGGCCAGCGGCCGGCTGCGCTGCGAAGCGGGCGTGCTGCTGCGCGACATCCAGCGCATGAGCATCGCCCATGGCTGGCTGCTGCCGGTGACGCCGGGCACGCAGATGATCACGGTGGGCGGCGCCATCGCCAACGACGTGCACGGCAAGAACCACCACGTGCTGGGATCGTTCGGCGACCACGTATTGAAACTGCGCCTCGCGCGCACGGACGGCCGCGTCATCGAGTGCGGCCCGGACGCCGAGCCGGACTGGTTCGCGGCTACTGTCGGCGGCATGGGCCTGACGGGCGTGATCGTCGAGGCCGAGCTGCAACTGCGCCGGGTGTCCGGTCCGTGGCTCGTGACGGACACGGTCCCTTACCGCAACCTCGACGAATTTTTCCAGCTGGCCGACACCTCCGAGGCGGGCTGGGAGCAGACCGTGTCGTGGGTCGACTGCCTGTCCGGCATCGGCCGCGGCCTGTTCTTTCGCGCGAACCCGGCCGAGATCCCGGACCGCATCGCGCAGTCGGGGCGCAAACCGAAGCGCGTGCCGTTCGTGCCGCCCGTGTCGCTCGTGAACGGCGTGTCGCTGCGGGTGTTCAACGAGGCGTACTTCCGCGCCAACACGTTCAAGGCGGGCTACGCCGTCGCGCACTTCGAAACCTACACCTACCCGCTGGACAACCTGCACGACTGGAACCGCATGTACGGTCCGCGCGGGTTCTACCAGTACCAGAGCGTCGTGCCGCGCACGGCCGGGCGCGCCGCGATCCGCGCGATGCTGGAAGCGATCAAGGCGTCGGGGCAGGGCTCGTTCCTGGCCGTCCTGAAAACCTTCGGCGACCGCGCGAGCCGCGGCATGATGAGTTTTCCGCGGCCCGGCGTCACCCTGGCGCTGGATTTTCCCAACCGCGGCGCGCGGACCGCCGCCTTGTTCGAGCGCCTCGACGCCATCGTGCGCGACACGGGCGGTCGCATCTACGCGGCCAAGGATGCGCGCATGCCGCGCGACCTGTTCGAATCGGGCTACCCGCGCCTGGCCGAATTCTTGCAATACCGCGACCCGGGCATCAGCTCGGCCATGTCGCGCCGTCTGATAGGAAGCTGATATGCCGGATTCCCTCCAACGCATCGTGATCGTCGGTGCGACTTCTTCGATCGCCGAGCATTGCGCGCGCCTGTGGTCGACCCAGGGCCGCGTCGCGCTGACGCTCGTCGGCCGCGATGCCGCCCGCCTGGAGCGCGTGGCCGCCGACCTGCGCGTGCGCGGCGGTGGTGCGACCGTCACGGTGCGCACCGCCGATTTCTCCGACCCGCGCGCCATCCGCGCGCTGGCCGATGCCGTCGTGGCCGAGGGGATGCCGCAACAGGTGCTGATCGCGCACGGCTCGCTGCCGGACCAGCAGCAATGCCAGCGCGACCTCGACGCGGCCCGCGAGGCGCTGGACGTGAACGGCGTGTCGCCCGTGCTGTTCGCGGAAGCGTTCGCCGGCCACATGGAGCCGGTGGGCGGCGTCATCACGATCGTCGGTTCCGTCGCGGGCGACCGCGGACGGCGCTCGAACTATGTGTACGGCGCGGCCAAGGGCCTCGTCACGCGCTACGCGCAGGGCTTGCAGCACCGCCTGGCCGGCAGCGGCAGCGCGTTGAAAGTCGTGCTGGTCAAGCCGGGACCGACGGCCACGCCGATGACGGCGCACCTGCCGCAGCAGGGCCTCGCGCCCGTCGAACAGGTGGCGCGCCTGATCGTGGATGGATCGAAGGCCGGCAAGCCGGTCGTGTACGCACCCGGCAAGTGGGCGTTGATCATGATGGTGATCCGCCACCTGCCGGCGTTCGTCTTCAACAAAATGAACATTTGACGGCCATGCTGGACACTCCACATTCGCGGTTCCGGGCCCTGTACGACGACGTGTATCGGGCCGGCGCACGCAACCCCGTTCCGGGCAATCCCGACGTCGAGGCAGCCCACCTCGCCCTGTACAGCGCCGCATCGGCGCCCATCGCCGCTGGAGTCCAATGATGATGAACCGTCCCTCTTCCGTCGTCGCCGACGATCGTCAACCGCTGATGAATGCCCGCACCCTGTCGCCGAACGTGCTTCTGTTCCTGGCGATCGCCATCGCACTCATGATCTTCCAGTGGCAGATCGATGCGAACAAGGTGCTGCACGAGATGGGCGACTTCGGCGCCAACAGCCTCCTGATCCTCGACGCCAAGCGCCTGCACCTCCTGTACGGGAATTACTCGCGCATCGGCGTGAACCACCCCGGCCCCGCGATCCTGTACGTGCTGGCTTTCGGCGAACTGGTCTTCCACGACTGGCTGCACGTCGTACCGTCTCCGTTCTCGGGCCAGTTGCTGGCCGTGTGCCTGTACAGCGCCGCCTGGATCGTGACGGTGTTCGCACTCGTCCGCCGCATGGTGGGCGGCGTGGTGCCCGCGCTGATGTTCACGCTCGTGTTCACGGCGGCGCTCGGCCTGTTCGAACCGTCGGTCTTTCTCGGCATCTGGTTCCCGGACCTGTACATCCTGCCGTTCGCCGTGGTGGTGCTGTCGATCTCGCGCCTGGCTTGGGGACGCACGGACGCGCTGCGCACGCTCGCCGTGTCCAGCGGCTTCGTCATCAACGGCCACGTTTCGTTCATTCCGATGCTCGGCGTGATGCTGATCGTGATGCTGGCCGCGAACTTCCTGATCACGCTGCGCAATCCGGAGCGGCGCATCCTGTCGGCCGCCTTCCTCGTGCGCCACCGCCGCGACATCCTGGTTTCGGTGGGCATCCTGTTCCTGTTCTTCGTCCCGCTGATCCTCGCGACCATCGTCGATTTCCCGGGGCCGGTTTACGGCTACATCTGGTTCGGTAGCAACGACAAGCACAATTCTTTGCAGGACGCGCTGGCGTTCGTCGGCCTGTTCTGGGAGCCGGGCTATGCGTGGGCCTGGGGCGTGGCCGTGGCGCTGATGTTGCTGACGGGCGTGCGCGTGGCGTCGAAGGGCGTGCTGCGCGACGTGCGCGCGCTCGGCATCGCGTTCGTCGCGGCGTCGGCGGCGCTGCTGTTCTACGCCAAGTTCGGCATCGATCGCCTCGGCCTCGTCTATCTCGGCCTGTTCTACTACGCGGTGCCGGCGCTGGCTGCGGGCTTGGGCCTGCTGTGCCTGTACGAGGCGGCGCGCTCGAAGGCGAAGACCGTCGCCGCCGGCATCGTGACCGTCGCGGCCATCGTTGCCACCGGCAACGCGGTGAAAGTGCCGGTGTACTACAACGAGCTGTACGACATTCCGGGCTCCGCGCAGCTGTACGACCAGTTGCGCAAGCTGCCCGGCCATGGGCGCATCGTGCTGGACGTGGAGCAGAACGGCAAGGCCTGGGAATACGTGTGGGGCAACGTCGTTGCGCTGCAGTTGTATGCGCGCCGCCAGGGCGAGGACCTGTTCTGCATTAACGAGCACTGGCAAATCCTGTTCACCCGCCCGGCCAAGTGCCGTCCGGAAGAGTTGAACACGCCGCGGCGCTTCTTCGTGCGCCCGATGCGCACGTCCAACATGGCCGCGGAAGATCCGGATTTCCAGGGCCAGGGCCTGCTGCTGTACCGCCACGGCCGCGTGCTCACCCCGGCCGCTTACACGCGACTCGTAGACCACCACGACTATTTCCGCTCGATCCTGGGCAAGGGCTGGTCCAACATCGAGACCGACTTCGTGTGGTCGATGGGTCCGGTGGCGGAGATCAACCTGCCCGCCGATCCGCGGCGCGCGCAAGAGATCCACCTGGACCTGGGCGGCTTCATTCCCGAGAAGTCCTTCCGCCAGCACGTCGACGTCACCGTGAACGGCAAGCCAGCGGGCGGCTGGGACTTCGACAATTTCGAGATACGCCGCCAGGTCAGGATCCCGCTGGGCCCCGAGCCGGGCGCGCCGCAGCACATCGAACTGCACATCGCGCACCCTGTCTCGCCGAAACAATACAACTGGTCGCCGGACGGTCGCCTGCTCGGCGTGTCGCTGTACGGCATCCGATGAGGACTTCGCATGACTGACTTGAACCGCAAGATCGTCCTGCCCGGCGGCGCCGGGCTGGTCGGACAAAACCTCGTGGCGCGGCTGATGGCCCGCGGCTACCGCAACATCGTCGTGCTGGACAAGCACCGCGCCAACCTCGAGGTGCTGCGCCGCGTGCAGCCCGACATCGCGGTCGAATACGCCGACCTGGCCGAGCCGGGCGAGTGGTCGCGCCACTTCACGGACGGTTCCACCGTCGTCATGCTGCAGGCCCAGATCGGCGGCAACGACTGGACCGATTTCGTGCGCAACAACGTCGACGCGACGCGCCACCAGCTCGACATCATCAAGGGCCAGCCGAACACGCGCCTCGTCGCGATCAGCTCCTCGGTCGTCGTGTCGGTGGCCGACGATTTCTACACGCGCAGCAAGCGCGAGCAGGAAGCGATGGTGCTCGCGAGCGGCATCGCCTGCCCCGTGCTGCGGCCCACGCTGATGTTCGGCTGGTTCGACCGCAAGCACCTGGGCTGGCTGTCGCGCTTCATGAGCAAGGTGCCCGTGTTCCCGATCCCGGGGCACGGCCGCTACATGCGGCAGCCCTTGTACGTGGGGGACTTCTGCAGCGTGATCATCGGCTGCATCGAAGACCCGTCCATCGCGGGCGTCTACAACATCTCGGGCCACGAGGAAGTCGACTACATCGACATCATCCGCGAGATCAAGCGCGTGACGCGCGCGAAGACCCCGATCGTGAAAATCCCGTACGGCCTGTTCTACGGGCTGCTCTGGGTGTGGGGCAAGTTCGACAAGAACCCGCCGTTCACGACGCAGCAGCTGGCTGCGCTCGTCGCGCGCGACAGCTTCGAGGTGATCGACTGGCCCGGCATGTTCAAGGTGCAAAGCACCCCGTTCGCGCAGGCCATCGACGAAACCTTCAACGATCCGAAATACAGCAACGTCGTCCTGGAGTTCTGAATGAAGCAGCGAATCGCCGTCCTGGGGGCGGGGCCGATGGGCCTCGCCGTGGCCTACCAACTGGCGCGCGACGGCATTGAGCCCGTCGTCTACGAAGCGGACGACCGCGTGGGCGGCATGGCCGCGCACTTCGATTTTTCCGGCACGTCGATCGAGCGCTACTACCACTTCCACGCGATCTCCGACCACGCGTTCCTGAAGGTGCTCGACGAGCTGGGATTGTCGTCGAAGATGCACTGGGTCGCGACCAAGATGGGCTACTGGTTCCGCAATGAAGTACAGGAATGGGGCAACCCGGTCGCGCTGCTGAAGTTCCGCGGCCTGGGTTTCGCCGCCAAGTTCCGCTACGGCCTGCACGCGTTCCTGTCGACGAAGCGCGACGACTGGAAGCCCCTCGACCACGTGGAGGCGAGCGGCTGGATCAAGCGCAACGTCGGTGCCGAGGCATGGGAGGTGCTGTGGCGCCGCCTGTTCGATTACAAGTTCTACGACTACAGCGACAACCTGTCCGCCGCGTGGATCTGGAGCCGTATCCGCCGCATCGGCCGCTCGCGCTACAACCTGTTCAAGGAAAAGCTGGGCTATATGGACGGCGGCTCCGCGACCCTGCTGGAAGCCATGCGCGCCGACATCGAACGGCACGGCGGCATCGTGCGCCTCAAGACCCCGGTCACGAAGGTCGTCATCGAAGACGGCAAGGTGAAGGGCGTGGAAGCTGCCGGCCGGTTCGAGGCGTTCGACAAGGTGATCAGCACGATCCCGCTGCCTTACGTGCCGCGCGTGATGCCCGACCTGCCGCCCGCGATACTGGATGCGTTCCGCGCCAAGAAGAACATCGCCGTCGTGTGCGTGATCGCCAAGCTGACGAAGCCCGTCACGGAGAACTTCTGGCTCAACACGAACGACGAGGAGATGGACATCCCCGGCCTCGTCGAATACACGAATTTGCGCCCGATGGGAGACCGGCACATTGTCTACGTGCCGTTCTACATGCCGGGCGAGCACCCGAAGTTCGCGGAACCCGACCAGGCCTTCCTCGACAAGGTGAAGCGCTACCTAATGAAGATCAATCCGTCCCTGCAGGACGCGGATTTCGTGGACATGCGCGCGAGCCGCTACCGCTACGCGCAGCCGATCTGCGAGCCGGGCTACCTCGACCGCCTGCCGCCCGCCAAGCTGCCCGTGGGCGGGCTGTGGGTCGCGGACACGTCGTACTACTACCCGGAAGACCGCGGCATCTCCGAGAGCATCGATTTCGGCCGCAAGATGGCGCGCGAGGCCGGCGCGTGATCAAGAGTTTCGCCTCGCGCCAATTCCTCGTCTTCCTGCTGACGGGGGGCTTCGCCGCGGCCGTCAATTTCGGTTCGCGCATCCTGTACAACCGCACGATGCCGTTTTCCTCGGCCGTGATTCTAGCCTACATCACGGGCATGATCACCGCGTTCATCCTGGCCAGGCTGTTCGTGTTCCGCGAAACCCGCCAGGCCACGCACCATGCGGCCGGCTGGTTCATCCTCGTGAACGTCGTGGCCGTCGCGCAGACGTGGGCGATCAGCATGCTGCTCGTGAAATGGGGCCTGCCGGCGCTGGGCATCACGACATTCACGCGCGAGATCGCGCATGGGGTCGGCGTCGTCGTGCCAGTGTTCACCAGCTATCTCGGGCATAAGCATTTCAGTTTCCGCTGAGCGGTACCGCGCTGGACGGCCTTCCTGGACGCGGCATTTATTAATTCCGTCAAGCAACAATAAAAATTGCGCAGATCGGGCGCCATGTTGCCGATCTGTGAAGATATCGTGCTACATTGACACGTAATCCGTTGTTTTCCGAGAAAGAATACGATGTCCCGCTTGTCCCGCTTCACCCTGTATGGTTTGTTGTTCCTCGCATTGCCGGCCCGGGCGCAAGGCCTGAACATCGCGTCCGAACTGGTCCACGGCGGCGTGGGCATCGTCGCGATCGGCGCGCTGTCCGTGCTGGCGCTGGCCGTGACGATCGAGCGGTTCGTCAACTTCCGCCTGGCAAAGGTCGCGCCGCCCGACCTGGCCCATGATGCGGAAATCCTGTGGCGCGCGGGCCATTTCGAGCAGTTGCGCGAGCGGGTGGCCGGCGGCGACAGCTGCCTTGCGCGCATCCTCGGCTGGATGGTCGAGCAGCGTCACCTGCCCGCGGACAAACTGGCGGCACGCGTGGCGGAGATGGCCGGCGTCGAACTGCGCCTGCAGCAGCAAAAGGCGTACGCGCTGAACGTCGTGGCGACGGTCGCGCCCATCGTCGGCCTGCTGGGCACCGTCATCGGCATGATCGAATCGTTCCACGTCATCGCGTTCAACGGCATGGGCGATCCGACCTTGCTCGCGGGCGGCATCTCCAAGGCCCTCGTCAACACGGCGGCGGGGCTGTCCGTGGCGCTGCCGTCGCTGGCGATGCACCACGTCTTCCGCAACCGCATGGTCGGCATCGGCATCGCGCTGGAGCGCCAGCTGAACCGCGTGCTGGACGGCATGCCGGCACGCACGCTCGAGGTGGTCCATGCGCATTGACCTCGGCGACGACGAACAGCCCGAGATCGGCCTGATCGCGCTCATCGACTGCATCTTTTTCCTGCTGATGTACTTCATGGTGGCGACGTCGTTCCGGCATCCCGAGGCCAAGAAGCCGGAGAAGGAGCTGCCCATCGTGCTGCCCACCGCGCAGGTCAGCCTCGACCGCGCCACGACCGCTCCCGCGCCGCTCGTCATCGGCGTCGACGCCGGCGGTACGGCCTACATCGACGGCAAGGAGGTGTCGACGCAAGAGCTGCACGACCTGCTCAAGCGCGAAGCGGCGCGCGATCCGGCGCGGCCGATCCGCATCGACGGCGATCAATCCACGCGCTACCAGGACATCGTGCACGTGCTCGAGCTGTGTCAGTTCGAGGGGTTCACGAAGGTGGCGATGCACACGCGCTGACGATGGTCCTGGACGACTACCGGACGCCCCGCGCCGCGCCGCTCGCCCATGTGCGGCGGCATCCGTTCATCTACCTGTCGCTCGTACTGCACGCGGTGCCGCTCGTCGTGCTGTACCACCTGGGCAGCCAGCGCATCGAGCGCGCCCAATTCGACCGGGAACAACGGTTGATCGAATCGGGCGATCGGCTGACGGCGCAGGCTCGCCTGGAAAAGCGCGTGCACGACATGGAACGGATCAAGTCCCTGCTCGAGCAAAGCGCGGCGGCGGGCGGTGCGGAGAAGAAAGCGCCGCCCGGTGCGCGCAAGGACGACGACGTGCAGTTCAGCGCGCAGCCGAAGGCGCCGGAAGCATTGCTGAAACAGGCCAGGGAACTGTCGCGCAAGATCGACGACATCGAGCGCGACATCAAGGCCGAACGGCTCGCGCAACTCCTTCACATCCCCAAGGAACAGGCGCTGAAACAAGTCGAGGCGACGCGCAAGCCTGAGGCGCCGCCCGGCGCGGCACCGAAGACCGCCGCCGATGCGGCCGCGCAGATCGAACGACTCGAAGCGAAGGCGCGCGACGTGCTGGAACAGCGCCGCCGGCAATTGGAGCAGCAGCAGAACGGCATCCAGGTCGCGGCGCGCGCGCCGCATGCGGCCGATGCGGCCGGTGCGGCCGGTGCGGGGCCGGGCGGTGCCGACAAAGGCGGTTCGAACGGCAACGGCAAGGCGGACGGGAACGGCCAGGGCGGGCAGGGCGGGCAGGGCGGGCAGGGCGGGGGGCAAGGGAAGAACGGCGGCGCGGGCATGACCGTGCTGGACCGGATCGCCGCGTTCGCGAATCCCGACCTGCCGGATCGCGCGACGCAGGCGTACGCCGGCCGCGGGGGCTTCATCTTCGACGGCGGCGTCGGGCACGTTCCCGCTGTCGACGCCGCGACCATGGTCAAGGGCGCGGGCCGGATTCTCGGCCCCGGCGGCGCCTATGCGAATCGTGTCTGGGTCAACAGCTGGTATGTGATCGGCCCGTTCGCCGGCAAGCATGGCGACGGCCTGTTTTCGAATGACCGCTATCCGCCCGAGCAGGGCGTGGAGCTGGACGCCGCCTATCGCGGCAAGGACGGACGCCTGGTCAAATGGGACTACGTCGACATGGCGCGCTACCCGCTGATGCCGCCCGTGCCCGCGGAAGACGCCGTGTATTACGGCTATACGGAGCTGATGGTCGATGAGGAACAGGACTTGACGATCTGGGTCGGCGCCGACGACGATGCGCAGCTGTGGCTCAACGACAGGCTGGTCTGGGCCGGCGGTAACTCCGACAAGGCATGGTTCTTCCAGCGGGTCTACGACACGGCGAACACGTTCGTGCGCGACTACAACCTGAGCGAAGGCAAGCGCGTGGTGCACTTCAGGAAGGGCCGCAACAAGCTGTTCTTCAAGCTGTCGAACGGCCCGACCCGCTTGTTCTTTTCGCTGGTCCTGACGAAATGATCGGCCGCCGGGCTTGAGCGTGCAGCGTTACGTCGGGCCCGAGATGAGCGCCACCGGCCGGGAGAATGCCGTTGTCATGCACGATTGTGCAAGACCCGCGGTCGCGTTCGCGCGACAATGGGGTTTTCATCGGGAGACATGATGCACGCCGCAATCGACCTGGCCGCCAAGCTGGTCACCTTCACGGAAGCCTTTCAACCCCGCACGGTGGCCCTGTTCAACGGCCACGACGTGATGGTCGCGAAGCTGCGGGGCGAGTACCACTGGCACGTCCACGACACGACCGACGACTTTTTCCTCGTGCTCGCCGGCCGCGTCGACATCGACCTCGAGGACGGCTCGACGGTGACGCTGGAGCCCGGCCAGATGTTCGTCGTCCCGAAAGGCGTGCGGCATCGGCCGCGTGCGCACGGGGAGGCGCACATCCTGCTCATCGAGCCGACGGGCACGCCGAACAGCGGCGATCCGCTGACGGCCGCGCCGCGCCGGGTCATCTGATTCGCGCGCCGGCGGCGGTCACGCGTCGGCCGGCGCCGGCGTCTTGTCCTTGTACTCGCACAGGTCGTTGATGATGCAGTTCCAGCACTTGGGCTTGCGCGCCACGCACGTGTAGCGGCCGTGCAGGATCAGCCAGTGGTGCGCGTCGTGCAGGAATTCCTTCGGCACGAATTTCAGCAGCTTGCGTTCGACTTCGTCGACGTTCTTGCCGGGCGCGATCCTGGTGCGGTTCGCGACGCGGAAGATGTGCGTGTCGACGGCCATCGTCGGCTCGCCGAACGCCGTGTTCAGCACGACGTTCGCCGTCTTGCGGCCCACGCCGGGCAGCGCTTCCAGCGCCTCGCGCGAACGCGGCACTTCGCCGCCGTACTGGTTGACGAGGATCTCGCACGTGGCGATGACGTTCTTCGCCTTGTTGTTGTACAGGCCGATCGTCGAGATATAGGTCTTGAGTTCGTCCAGGCCCAGGTCGAGGATGGCCTGCGGCGTGTTCGCCACCGGATACAGGCGGCGCGTGGCCTTGTTGACGCCCACGTCCGTCGATTGCGCCGACAGCAGCACGGCGATCAGGAGTTCGAACGGCGTCGTGTATTCGAGTTCGGTGGTGGGATGCGGGTTGGCGTCGCGAAAGCGCGTGAAGATCTCGTAGCGTTTGGCGGGATTCATCGATGCGTCAGTCTTTCTTGTCCGGGGCGGCTTTCTGTTTCGCGCGCTCGATTGCTGCGGCGATGATCGCGCGCTTGCGTTCTTTCTCCGCCAGTTCTTCGGCCGTATTCGTTTCTTCCGCCGTCACGGCGCGCATCTTTTCCACGGCCTTGGCCGCCAGGCGCGCATCGTTTTCTTCCTTTTCGCGGCGCAGGCGCGCCGTGCGGAAGTCGTGGCGGGCGCGGGCGTCGTCGGCCAGTTCCTGCGACCACGCGGCCCAGCCGGTGGGCTCGCTCGCCGGGTCGTCCGTGCGCGGGATCATGGCGATGCAGTCGACCGGGCAGGGCGCCACGCACAGGTCGCAGCCCGTGCACAGGCTGGGCAGGATCGTGTGCATCTGCTTCGGGGCGCCGAGGATCGCGTCGACCGGGCAGGCCTGGATGCACAAGGTGCAGCCGATGCACAGGCTTTCGTCGATGAACGCGACGGGACGCGGCCGCTCGACGCCGTTGGCCGGATTGATCGGGATGACGGGGCGGCCGGTGAGGCGCGCCAGCCGCGCGACGCCTTCCAGGCCGCCCGGCGGGCACTGGTTGATCTCGGCCTCGCCGCGCGCGATCGCTTCCGCGTACGGACGGCAGGCGGGATAGCCGCACTTGGTGCATTGGGTCTGCGGCAGCAGGTCTTCGATCTGGTCGGCGAGCGTCTTGGTCACGGCGATGCAACTTCGAAACTGGTTAAACCGTCATTATCCGCTAAAAGCCCGGCCGCGTCGAAATGCCGCGCCGGACATCTTGAACCCGGCGGAGATCTGCTCTAGACTTGACGGACACACAACCGAAGAAAGGAGGGCCATCGTGAACACCGCATTCCCGCCGAGCGCACACGAGGCCCGACTTCCGTCATGTTGACCGCATGATGCCGCTCGGTGGGCCTGTCTACCCATCATCAAGCGAGCAACCATGCAAGCAATACCTACCTTGTACTTTCCGGGCGCGTGCGACCTGGCCCTGTCCTTCTACCGCGACGCCGTCGGCGCCGACATCCTGTTCCACCACCGCGTCGGCGACATCGTCGACGCCGCCCACGTCAGGCCCGGCACGGCGCATCTCACGTTGCGCGCGGGCCTCGTCATCGGCGGCGTCCGCTTTTATCTTGCCGGCGGCCACGGCGTCGGAACCGGCTTCCAGGGCGTGTCGCTGACGCTGTCCTGCGCGTCGGCAGACGAGGCCGAACGGATGCTGGCGGCGCTGGCCGACGGCGGCGCCGTGCAGATGCCGCTGCGCGCGACGGCGTGGGCCGAGGTGTTCGGCACCGTCGTCGACCGCTTCGGCCTGCACTGGATCATCGAGGCCGGCAAGCGGCACGACGCGGCCTGATCGCTTACACTGGGTGGGTGAACAACTTGCCCATGTGTATCCGATGACATCGATGTTGCCCAACCTTTCCCGCCGCCTGTGCGCGGCGGTGCGGGACCGGGCAGCCGGTGGCCAGCGGGCGCTGGCTGGGCGACGAGTTGCAGCGGTATCGGGCCGCGCACGGCGCCGCCAAATGAAAAATGCCGCGGCACGGGCCGCGGCATTGTGAGGACTGCTGAGCGAACTCAGGCGTTTTTGCGGATGAACTCGCCGATCATCGGGCAGATGATCTCGCGCCAGCGGCGGCCCGAGAAGATGCCGTAGTGGCCGCATTTCGGCGCCGTGAACTGCTGCTGCTTGGCGGCCGGGATGCCCGTGCACAGCTCGTGCGCCGCGTGCGTCTGGCCGGCGCCGGAGATGTCGTCCAGCTCGCCTTCGATGGTGAACAGCGCGACGTCCTTGATGTCCTGCGGACGCACGAGCTGGCCGCCCACTTCCCACGTGCCCTTGGGCAGGCGGTATTCCTGGAATACCGTCTTGATCGTTTCCAGGTAATACTCGGCCGGCATGTCGAGGACGGCGTTGTATTCGTCGTAGAACTTGCGGTGCGCTTCCGCCGAATCGTCGTCGCCGCGCACCAGGTGCTGGTAGAACTCGCGGTGGCTCTGGGCGTGGCGGCCCGGGTTCATGGCGATGAAGCCGGCATGCTGCAGGAAGCCCGGATAGACTTTGCGGCCGAAGCCCGGGTAATTGCCCGGCACGGCATAGATCACCGTGTTCTCGAACCACGAGTACGGCTTTTCGGCGGCCAGGTCGTTGACGGCCGTCGGCGATTTGCGCGGGTCGATCGGGCCGCCCATCATGACCATCGTCTTGGGCAGCTTGGGATCCTTGTTCGTCGCCATCAGCGAGATCGCGGCCAGCACCGGCACCGTCGGCTGGCACACGGAGATGACGTGCACGTCCGGGCCCAGGTGGCGGATGAAGTCCTGGACGTAGAAAATATAGTCGTCCAGGTGGAACGGGCCGTCCGACATCGGCACCATGCGCGCGTCGACCCAGTCGGTGATGTAGACGTCCTGGTCCGGCAGCAGGGCGCGGACGGTGTCGCGCAGCAGGGTCGCATGGTGGCCCGACAACGGGGCCACGACGAGCACCGTCGGCTGTTTGAGCGCGGCGAAGTCGCCTTCGCTCATGTCTTTTTTGAAATGCAGCAGCTTGCAGAACGGTTTGCTGACGACCGTTTGTTCGACGATGCCGACCGTCTTCCCGTCGATGATGGTCGAAGTCAGGCCGAAACCAGGTTTCTCATAGTCCTTGCCGAGGCGGTACATCAGCTCGTAGCCGGCAGCGATACGCTGCGAGAACGGGGTGTGCGCGAACGGTGAGACCGGATTCGAAAACAGTTTGGCAGAGGCATCGGCCCACTGCATCAGCGGGTTCAGGAAGGAGCGTTGCATCTCGTGCAGTTGGTAAAGCATAATTTATTCCTTCATGACTCTGTGCGCGCTTGAAATCGTTTGCGCAACGTGTTCGGTCAATTATAGGCTCATTCGGCTTGGCGGTGGGCAACAGCGAGCCCGAGTCGCAAACTGTTTATTACTGCATTGCAGCATTTGTATCACAGTTGTCCGCGCCCGGTTCGTTAAGTGCAGTACATAAGAAAAATGCCCCGCGTCGGCGGGGCATTTTCGTGGTGTGAGGCTTACGGAACGGCTGGTGTCAGTCGAACACGGGCGTCTCGACGCCGAGGATCTTGTGCAGTTTCGGCGACGTCGTCGTGTACTGCATGTGGATCTTCTTGTCCGGGAAGATGTACGGCGCGGCGCCGAAGGCGGCCAGCGCGGCTTCGTGGAAGCCCGACAGGATCAGCTTCTTCTTGCCCGGGTAGGTGTTGATGTCGCCCACGGCGAAGATGCCCGGCACGTTGGTCTCGAACTTTTCGGTGTCCATGACCTTCAGCTGGCGGCGCTCGATGTCCAGGCCCCATTCGGCGATCGGGCCCAGCTTCGGCGACAGGCCGAAGAACACCATCAGCATGTCCAGCGGCACGCGGCGGGTGACGCCGTCGGCGCCGGTGACCTTGACTTCGGACAGCTGGCCGTCCTTCTCGTCGAAGCCGGTGACCTGGCCGATGATCAGCTGCATTTCGTAGTCTTCGCACAGCTGCTTCATCTTGGCGACGGAAGCGGGCGCGGCGCGGAAGTCTTCGCGACGGTGCACCAGCACGACGGATTCGGCCTTGCCGACGAAGTTCAGGGCCCAGTCCAGGGCGGAGTCGCCGCCGCCGCAGATGACGAGGTTCTTGCCTTCGAACAGGCTCGGATCCTTGACGCGGTAGAACAGCTGGCTGTTGTCGAACTTCTCGATGCCGTCCACCTTGATCGTGCGCGCCTGGAACGAGCCGACGCCGGCCGCGATGAAGATGGTCTTGGTGATGAAGCGGGTGCCGGTCGACGTTTCGACGTTGAAGCGGTGGTCTTCGCGACGCTGGACGGTGGTGACTTCCTGGCCCAGGTGGAAGGTCGGCTCGAACGGTTCGATCTGCTTGAGCAGGTTGTCGGTCAGTTCCTGGCCCGTGCAGACGGGCACGGCCGGGATGTCGTAGATCGGCTTGTCCGGATACAGCTCCACGCACTGGCCGCCGACGGCCGGCAGCGAATCGATCACGTGGGCTTTGATCTCCAGCAGGCCCAGCTCGAACACCTGGAACAGGCCGACCGGGCCCGCGCCGATGATCACGGCATCGGCTTCGATGGCGCCGGCAAAGGAGCTGTTGGGAGCGATGGTGCCCACTTCGGGGGTGGCACTGATAGTCATTGCTAAGATTTCCTGTTATATGCAGTAGGTAGGCGAGGGCGGATAGTGTGCCACGAATGGCGCACGTCTGCCGGGACCGGCAAAGGACGCCGGCCGCGGTGGGCCGGCGTACAGGGGCGTGTTAGCGGGCCAGTTGGTCCAGCTTGTTCTTGACGTCTTTCCACTCATCCGCGTCGGGCAGCGCCGCTTTCGTCTTGGTGATCGACGGCCAGTTGCGCGCCAGGTCGGCGTTGATCTTGATGAATTGCTGCTGGTCCGACGGCACGTCTTCTTCCGCGTAGATCGCGTTGACCGGGCACTCCGCCACGCACACGGCGCAGTCGATGCACTCGTCCGGGTCAATGGCGAGGAAATTCGGGCCTTCCCGGAAACAATCTACCGGGCATACATCCACGCAATCGGTATAGCGACAACGGATGCACGATTCGGTGACAACGTGGGTCATAACAGTCCTATCAGTGAGTGGAAGCGGCGGCGTGTGATTATTTACTGAGAGCGTTCGCCGGACGCGGCAAAGCACTGTATTTTAGGGCAATTCTGCTCCTACGACAAATCAGGCTTATACACAATACACATAAGCAAATGTATTGGGTGTCGCCGCACAGGCCCGGAAAACGGGCCCGTACGGCATGCCTCACGGCCGCGCGGACAGGTCCACGACGGCCGTCGTCGCGACGGCGGCGCCGGTGTCGTCCGTGACCGTGACGGTCTTGAGCGCCATCGCGGCCGACGTTTGCGTGGACGGGGCCGGCTCGCCGGCCGGCCCGGACCGTCCGTGTTCCGCGCACCAGTGCGCGAGCGCGTCCGCTTCCGCTTGCAGCAGGCGTTCGACGTCGTGGTATTCGGCCAGGTTCATCGTGCCGCAGCAGGCGCGCCGGTCCTGGCGCGCGCCCGGCGCGTCCGTCACGAGCGGCAGCAGGCGCAGGCCGGGCGGGTGGTCGCTCGACAGGCCGGCAGGCACCGCGAACACCTCGCGCTGGGCGAAGCGGTCGCGGATGGCGTTGACGACCGCCTGCGGTTTGCCGTCTTCCTGCGCAAGCCGCAGCATCTCGTTGGCCACGTCGGCGAACGTGGCGGCCGCGTCCGGGGCGGCGATCAGCGCGCGCAGCACGAGGCCGCGCAGCCAGCCGGCGACGCGGTGCAGCACGCTCGCGCAATCTTCCAGCGCGGGATTGCGCTCGAGGGCGAACACGTCGGCCAGGATGTCGTAGACGGCGCCCGTGAACACCTGCGAGATCGCGTGCACCTCGGTGCCGGCCTGCGACAGGGTCAGGTCGTTGTCGGCATTGCGCAGGCCCGTCGTGCTGCCGAGGGCGAGGCCGAACTGCTCGGCGATGTCGGCCAGGAACGTCTTGTCGTGCAGGCGCGCCTTGGTCTGGGCGACGACGGCGTCGCACTGGTCGAGCTGGGACAGCGCGAGGAAGATCGCGGTCAGGTCGCCGAACGATTCGTGCAGGCCGCCCGTCTGCGGCCGATTGCCGGCCATCAGCCATTGCGGCTTGAGCCCGTCCAGCACCGCGTGCCCGGTCTCGTGCGAGACGATGTCGAACGAGCGGCAGGTGTAGATGCGGGCGGTTTCTCCGTTCGGGACGAAGTCGCCGAATTTCAGGCAGGCCTGCGCGCGGCTGTAATAGGCGTTCATCACGTTCGGCAGGCCGTAGGGGTAGACCTGCAGCGGCGACGTGTCCGCGCTGCTGTTCCATTGCCAGGGCAGGGGCATCGCGCTGCCCGCCGTCGACAGCGCGCGCTGGTACATCGTCAGCGTCTGGCGCACGACGGCGAACGTGTGGACGGCGTCGAACTGCGGGGTGTCCGGCATCGCCACGAAGTCGCCGAACGCATTCGGTTCGACGGGCGGGATGCCGGAATCGCCGAGCACGATGCGGGCGTCGCGCGGTCCGGCCAGCACGACGCCGGGCAGGAAGACCTTGCGCGTGCCGATCTCGTCCACCGACGGGTCCTGCTTCCACATCAGCACGCGCGCGCCGGACGCATAGGGCAGCGGCACGTCGGGCGCCGGGTTCGCCTCGGACGGGGAGGCGCCGCCGGGACCGGCCAGCGGCCGCGGCCGGCCCGGCTGGTCGAGCAATTGGGCGGCCTTGCGGTGCTGGCGATAGGTGCTGCTCGGCGTCGGCACGAAGCCGACGGGCGGTGGGCGGCGGGTGGGTGTCGATGAGTCCATGGTCGCTTCCTCCTTGATTTCACAGGGAAGCTCGAAAAACCTGCTGCGCGTTGCATTTGCGGTCTGCGATGCTCACTGTACTCCTCGTACAGCTGCGCTTCTCAACCGCAACTGCCGCCGCTCGCGACGGTTTTTCTAGGTTCCCAGAGGAATGGTCGCCGCTTACCCGATGGGGGCATTGACGCTCATCAATTGATTATTCTCGAGGCAAGCGCTGGCCTTTGTGCCCGCCAACTGGCATCATGTCGGGCTATTTTGATTTGGACTAATTAGCAAGGAAATCGAATGCCGGACATCAGCGTCACCCAACCGCACAGCCTGAGCCAGACCGACGCGCGCGCCGCCGCGCAACAGGTGGCGGACAAGCTGGCCCGCGAATATGGACTGAATTGCAAATGGGACGGGGACGTGCTGCGTTTCGCGCGCAGCGGCGTGGAAGGGGCGCTCACGCTGGGCGAGCGCCAGGCCGCGTTGCGCATCAAGCTGGGCTTCCTGATGGGTGCTTTCGCCTCCACCATCGAGCAGAAGGTGGCCGAAAGCATGCGCAAGGTCTTCAGTAACTGATTTCGGTAACGGATTTACGCGTCTTTCAGTTCTTCGATCAGGTCGACGTACTGTTGCATCGCCTCGTCCCGCGACGTGCCTTTCAGCGCGGACCAGGCGTCGTACTTGGCGCGGCCGACCATGTCGGTGAAGCCGGGACGCTCGCCGCTCACGTCGCCGCTGGACCCCTGCTTGTACAGGGCGTAGATCTTCAGCAGGGTCATGTTGTCCGGACGCTCGGGCAGGTTCTTCGAGTCGAGCTGGGCCTGGGCGAACTGTTCTTGCAAACTCATGGTAACTCCTTGGTCGATGTGCGGGCATCTTAGCGCATCGTGTCGGGAATTATGGTTGAATTGATCGGATTTTAGAGGTGATGCTCGGTCCGCAATGGCGGGCACGGGGTGCCCGCCATTCGCACATTAAACGTCGAGGAGCTCGACGTCGAAGATCAGGGTGGCATTCGGCGGAATCACGCCGCCCGCGCCGCGCGCGCCGTAGCCCAGGCTTGCCGGGATGATCAGGCGCCGCGCGCCGCCGACCTTCATGCCCTGCACGCCTTCGTCCCAGCCGCGGATCACGTGGCCGGCGCCCAGCGGGAACTGGAACGGGTCGTTGCGGTCCTTGCTGGAGTCGAACTTGACGCCGGTGCTGCCGTCGTCGTTCTGCAGCCAGCCGGTGTAGTGCACGGTCACGTAGTTGCCGGCCTTCGCTTCGGCGCCGCTGCCGACGACGGTGTCTTCGTATTGCAGGCCGGAATTCGTGGTGGTGATGGACATGGTTTTCCCTTGTTGGTCGGATGAAGGGCCGATTGTAGTGCATGGCCTGTCAAAGTGCCATCGCGGTCTCGAGCGCAAAGGGTCTCGATTCGCTACACTGGCGGGCATCCGGCTTGCCCATATTGATCCCAACCACGAACCGACACATGATCCAGCATTTCGAACCAGCGGCCGAACCCGCGCGGCCCGCCCTCGCAGCATCCATGGAAGACGCTCGCGCGGACGACGCCCGGCGCGAGGCGGCATGATGCGCCCCGTCGCCATCGCCTACGGCCGCGCGCTGCGGTCCCAGTTCTCGGGACGCATGCTGCTCCTGTCCGTCGTGCCGCTGCTGCTGTCGCTGGCGCTGTGGGGCGGCCTGCTGTACGCCGGCATGCAGCCGCTGCTCGATTGGCTGCACGCGCTGTTCGCCGACTACGGCCTGTTCGAGGCCAGCGGCAGCATCCTCGCCACCCTGGGCCTCGGCTTCCTGAAGACGCTCGTGATCCCGCTCGTGGCGATGCTCGTGCTGCTGCCGCTGATGATCATCACGTCGCTGCTGTTCATCGGCGTGGGCGCCATGCCGGCCATCGCCCGCCACGTGAGCCGCGTGCAGTTCCCGGCGCTGGAACGCAAGGAGGGCGGCAGCTTCCTGGGCAGCCTCGGGGTGAACCTGTCGGGCATCCTCGTGTTCGCGCTGCTGTGGCTGTTCACGTTGCCGCTGTATGCGCTGGCTCCCGTCGCCCTCATCGTGCAGGCCGTGCTGTGGGGCTGGCTGACGGCGCGCGTGATGGCCTACGACGCGCTCGCGATCCACGCGAGCCTCGAGGAGCGCCGGACGATCGTGCACGCGCAGCGCCGCTCGCTCCTGTTGATCGGCACCGTGTCCGGCCTGCTTGGCGCGCTGCCGGGCGTGGCGTGGGTCGGCGGCGCGCTGTTCTCGGTGGTGCTGTTCCCGGTGCTGGCCGTGCTGTCGATCTGGCTCTATCTCGTGATCTTCATCTTCACGGGCCTGTGGTTCCAGTATTTCTGCCTGCAGGCGCTGGCGGACCTGCGCGCCGGGCAGACGCTCAAGGACATCGAACCCTGAGCGTGGGCACGCGGCCGTACGGCGCGGCAGGCCGCGGCGTACTGTGGCACACTGGACCCGAAAGGAGCTGCGCATGGCATTCGGCCTCATCATCGTCGGCGACGAAATCCTGTCCGGGAAGCGGCGCGACCAGCATCTGCCCAAGGTGATCGAACTCCTGGGCGAGCGGGGATTGCGCCTGTCCTGGGCGGAGGTGATCGGCGACGAACCCGAACGCATCACGGCGCTGTTGCGGCGCACGTTCGCGGGACCGGACATCGTGTTTTGCTGCGGCGGCATCGGCGCCACGCCGGACGACCACACGCGCCAGTGCGCGGCCGCGGCCCTCGGCGTGCCGCTCGAACTGCATCCGGAAGGCCGGTCGCTGATCGAAGCACGCATCCGCGAGACCGCCGGCCCCGAGGCCGACCTGCGCGCGCCCGAGAACCTGCAACGCCTCAAGATGGCCGAATTCCCGGCGGGCGCGCGCCTGATCCCCAACCCCTACAACCGCATCCCCGGCTTCACTGTGGCGCAGCACCATTTCGTGCCCGGATTTCCCGTGATGGCGTGGCCGATGATCGCCTGGGTGCTCGATACGCTGTATGCCGACCGCTTCCACGGCGAACCGCGCGCCGAACGCGCCTTGCTGGTGTACGGGCAGGCCGAGGCCGTGCTCACGCCGCTGATGGAAACGCTGGAGGCACGCTACCCCGGCGTGCGCGTGTTCAGCCTGCCCAACGTGGGCGATGCGCACACGCGGCGCCATATCGAATTGGGTGTGAAAGGCGAACCCGGTCAGGTCGAAGCGGCCTGGACTTTTCTATGTGCGGAGCTCGAACGCATGGGCGCGGAAATGCAGCCGTTGCGGGCCGTGGACAGTCGGGCAAACTGAGCCGTTGTTTTTTTGCGAAAATATCGGGGCGACGTCAAAAAACTGCGCGAGTGGTTCCTGCATGTCACATTGATGTGGTGGAATGGTGACTGTGAGCGGGGGCGATCCGGAGTGAGGTCGCGTCCGCTTTGTGAACTTTTACGACCTGGATCACTCGAACCGACCAGCAGCAGGATGGCGAGCAGGTTGACGGGATTTGCAGGCGTGTTTCAAACCGGTTGAGCCATCATGGATAGTATTCGCCGTCAACGACGGCCCCGTTTCTTCTCCCGCGCATTCCGCCGCATCTTCGGCGGGGCCGCGTTGGTCCAACCCGTGCTCGCCGGCGTGCCCGCCATGGCGGCCGAGCAGGATGTTCCCGTTCGCACGTCCCCGCCGCGCCTGGAGCCCAGTTTCGACTCGAGCCTCGCGCCCGCGCTCGAACCGGACACCGGCGACGGCGGCGACGCCGGCGCCGCGCCGGAACCGCAGCCGGCCAAGCCCAAGCGGCGCTGGCGCAAGACCAAGCGCGCCTTGCTCGTCGCGCTGCTGGTCCTCGTGGCCGGCGTGTCCGCCGTGGGCGTGTACGAAAGCCGCACGTCGGCGCTGGAGGCGCGCTTCTTCGCCGGCCTGGCCCAGAAGCTCACCTACCGTGTCGGCAAGGGCGCCAGCGATGCGATCCGCTTCCCGCAGGCGAGCCCGTACGACGAGCGTCTCGGCTACTCGAACCTGCCGAACTACCTGGCCAAGCTCAAGACGCGCGACTACGTCGTCGTCGAACAGGCGCGCATGTCGCCCAAGATGCTGGAACTGGCCGATATGGGCCTGTACCCCACGTATCACGAAAAGACGCGCGCCGGCCTCGACATCCTCGACTACAGCGGCGCGCCGCTGTTCTCGGCCCGCTTCCCCGAGCGCCTGTACGAACAGTTCGACACCGCGCCGCAGTTGCTCGTGAAGAGCCTGCTGTTCATCGAGAACCGGGAACTACTGGACACGACCTATCCCAAGCGTAACCCTGCCGTCGAGTGGGACCGCTTCTCGAAGGCCGTGTTCGACAAGACCGTGCACGCCGTCGGCCTGGGCGGCGCCGGCCGCGTCGCCGGCGGCAGCACGCTCGCCACGCAGATCGAGAAGTACCGCCACTCGCCGGAAGGCCGCACGGCCTCGCCGGGCGACAAGCTGCGCCAGATGGCCTCGGCCACCCTGCGTTCCTACCAGGACGGCGAGGACACGAGCAAGACCCGCCGCCACATCGTGCTCGAATACCTGAACACGGTGCCGCTGTCGGCCAAGCTGGGCTACGGCGAGGTGAACGGCATCGGCGACGGCATGTGGGTCTGGTACGGCCGCGATTTCGCCGACGTCAACCGTATCCTGAAAAGCAACCGGGTGACGCCCGACTTCGCCCTCGTCTACAAGGAGGCTTTGTCGCTGATGATCGCGCAGCGCCGTCCCGCCTACTACCTGGGCGCCGGCGAGAAGGACCTGGAAAACCTGACGAACGCGCACCTGCGCGTGCTGGCGCAGGCCGGCGTGATCTCGCAACAGCTGCGCGACGCGGCCCTCGCCACCGTGCTGCACCCGGCACTCGGTTCCGGCGTGGCGCCGCCGCCGGCGAACACGTTCGTCACGCGCAAGGCCGCCAACGCCGTGCGCAACCACCTGGCCACGCTGCTGGGCGACTCGCGCCTGTACAACCTCGACCGCCTCGACCTGTCGGTGCGCACGACCTTGAACGCCGACGCGCAGAAGGCCGTCACGGCCACGCTGCGCAAGCTGACCAACAATGAGGCGGCCGCCGAGGCCGGCCTCACGGGCAAGGGCATGCTGGGCAACGGCGACCCGTCCAAGGTCGTGTACAGCTTCACCCTGATGGAGCGGGGCGACAAGGTCAACTACCTGCGCGTCCAGACCGACAACTACGACCAGCCGCTCGACATCAACGAGGGCGCCAAGCTCGACCTCGGTTCGACGGCGAAGCTGCGCACGTTGTCGACCTACCTCGACATCATCGACCAGCTGCACCAGCGCTACGAGCCGATGAGCAAGGCGGAACTCGCCAAGGTCAAGGTCGATCCGAAGGACCGCCTGACCCAGTGGGCCATCGACTACTTCATGGCCCTGCCGGACGGCGCCGACCGCGGCCTCGTGCCGATGCTGGGCGCCGCGATGGAGCGCAAGTACTCGGGCAACCCGGGCGAAGCGTTCTTCACGGGCGGCGGCGTGCACATCTTCGGCAACTTCAGCAAGCTGGACGACAGCCGCATCCTCACCGTGCAGGAGGCGCTGCAGCACTCGACGAACCTCGTGTTCGTGCGCCTGATGCGCGACATCGTGCGCTACTACATGTTCCAGCTGCCCGGCTCGTCCGCGCAACTGCTGGCCGACGCCGATGATCCGCGCCGCGCCGACTACCTGTCGCGCTTTGCCGACCGCGAAGGCAAGGACTTCCTCGCCCGCTTCTGGAACAAATACCGCGGCAAGGACTGGAACGAGATCGAGACGGCGCTGATGCAGGGCGTGCGCGCGAAGGCCTCGAAGATCGCGGCCGTGCACCGCACGATCTATCCGGACGCGTCGCCGGCCGAATTCGCCAAATTCCTCCACACCTACCTGCCGGCCGAGGCCGAGGTCGACGACGAGCGCATCGCCAAGATGTACGACCAGTACTCGGTCGCCAACATGTCGCTGGCCGACCGCGGCTACGTCGCCTCCGTGCACCCGCTCGAGCTGTGGCTCGTCGGCTACCTGCGCACGCACCCGAAGGCCGGCTGGGACGAGGTGGTGGGCGCATCGACCAAGCAGCGCCAGGAAGTGTATGCGTGGCTGTTCAAGACGCACCGCAAGCATGCGCAGGACAAGCGCATCGCGAGCCTGCTCGAGGTCGAGGCGTTCCTCAAGATCCACGCGCAGTGGAAGAAGTTGGGCTATCCGTTCGACTCGCTCGTGCCGTCGTACGCGACGACGCTGGGCGCGTCGGCCGACCGTCCGATCGCGCTGGCCGAGCTGATGGGCATCCTCGTCAACGGCGGCGTGCGCAAGCCCACGCAGCGCGTCGATTCGCTGCACTTCGCCAAGGGCACGCCGTACGAGACCGTCGTCAAGCGCGGCGACGCCGTGAAGAACGAGCGGGTGTTGAACCCGGACGTGGCCCGCGCCGTCGTCAACGCCATCCGCGGCGTCGTGCAGGACGGCACGGCCAAGCGCGCCAAGACGGGCTTCGTCAAGGACGACGGCAGCGTGATCGCGCTGGGCGGCAAGACCGGCACCGGCGACCAGCGCTTCGACGTCTACGGCCCCGGCCACCGCCTGATCGAGTCGCGCTACGTGAACCGCTCCGCCACGTTCGTCTTCAACATCGGCGAGCGCTTCTTCGGCACCATGACGGCGTATGTGCACGGCCCGGATTCCGCCCACTACGACTTCACGAGCGCGCTGCCCGTACAACTGCTGGTGAAGCTGGCGCCGAGCCTGATGCCGATGATCCAGCACACGGATACGGTCACGATCCCGGGCCTGCACGTCGAGCGCGCCGAACCGGCGCAGGCGGGACCGGCGGACGCCGTCGCGCGCGACACCGAGGAGGCCGCGCCGGCCGATGCCGCCACCGCGGAGGCCGCGGCCGAGCCGGCGGCGCCTGCCGCCAAGGCGGCCACGAAGCCGGAAGCCAAGCCCGCCGCCAAGCCGGCCGAAAAGCCCGCCGCCAAGCCGACCGCCAAGCCGGCCGCCGCGGCGCATCCCAAGCCGGCGGGCGAGGGCGCGCACCCGGCGCCGCACAAGCCCGCGGCCGGCGACCATCCCGCCGCCAAGGCGGCCGTCCACAAGGCCGAGCGCACCCCGCATTCCAAGCCGCCCGCCGTGGAAGAAGTGCTCCAGTGAGGGCGCGGGACGCCGACCCGGCGCACGGGAGCCGGGCCGCATGAAGCGGCTCCCGCTGCGTAAATTCAGCCTCGTGTCGTTGCGCGACCTCCTCGTGGCGGTGGCGCCGACCGCCGTGCTCGTGCTGGCCGCCTGCATCGTCGCCTACGTCGTCGTCGACCCGGCGCCGCCGCGCCGCGTCGTCCTCGCGACGGGCCAGGACAACAGCGCGTACGAGGAATTCGGCCACAAGTACGCGGCCCTGCTGGCCCGCGACGGCATCCGGGTCGAGCTGCAACCCTCGCTCGGTTCGGAAGACAATCTGCAGCGCCTCATCGAGGGCAAGGCCGACATCGCGTTCGTGCAGAGCGGGTCCACGAGCGAGGCGCAGGTCGAACGCGGCGGCCTCGTCTCGCTCGGCAGCCTGTTCACGGAGCCGGTGTGGCTATTCCTGCGCGAGCGCGACGCCCACGGCCGCAAGCTCGACGTGCGCAGCATCCCGCAACTGAAAGGCCTGCGCATCAACCTCGGGCCGGAAGGGACGGGCGTGCCCAGGCTGTTCCGCCAGGTGCTGGACGTGAACGGCCTGGAGCCCGGCCAGCTCAAGATCTCCGCGCTCGAGAACACGCCCGCCACCGTGGAATTGCTGGCGGGGCGCATCGACGGTCTCGTGTTCAGCTCCGCGCCGGAAGCGCCGCTGATCCAGATGCTGCTGCAGACGCCGGGCATCCGCCTGTTCAACTTCGACCAGGCCGACGCGTACACGCGCCGGCTGCCGTTCCTGACGCACGTCGTGCTGCCGCGCGGGATCGTCGACCTCGGACGCGACATCCCCGCGCACGACTTCCACCTGATCGCGCCGACGGCTACGCTGGTGGCGCGCGCGGACCTGCATCCGGCGCTGGTCGACCTGTTCGTCAACGCGGCCACGACGATCCACGGCGGCACGGGCTGGTTCCAGCAGCAAGGGCAATTCCCGTCGCCGCGCTACACGGAGATCCCGGTGGCGCCGGAAGCCGCCAAGTATTACCGCGACGGCCCGCCGTTCCTGCAGCGCTACCTGTCGTTCTGGCTGGCGAATCTGTTCGACCGGCTGTGGGTCGTCGTCGTGGCACTGGCCGCGTTGATCATCCCGCTGTCGAAGATCGTGCCGCCGCTGTACGTGTGGCGCATCCGCTCGCGCGTGTACCGCTGGTACGGCCAGCTGCGCGCCGTCGAACAGGCGCTGGAGAATGCGGGCGGCGAACACCGCGAGGAGGCGCGGGAGGAGCTGCTGCGCCGCCTCGACGACATCGAGCAGCGCGTCAACCACATCTCGATCCCGCTGGCGTACGCGGACGCCCTGTACGGCCTGCGCAGCCACATCAACTTCGTGCGCCAGCGCGTGCGCGTCGCGCTGGCGCCCGCGCAGGACGCGCCGTAACGTTACTGCGGCACGATCTTCACGACCGCATTGCCCGTCGTCGCGTACAGCGTGCCGCTGCCGTCGACGGCGATGCCGCGCAGCTGGGCGAAGCTGCCGGGCAGCTTGCCCGTCCTGAGCGTCGTCGACTTCGCCGTGCCGGCGACCGTCGTCACGATGCCGGCCGGCGTCGTGATCTTGCGGATGGTGTTGTTGATGGCGTCGGCGCCGTACAGATTGCCGTTCTTGTCGATGGCGAGGGCGACCAACTGCTGGAAGCGGGCCGTCGACGCGTTGCCGTCGGCATTGCCGATCTGGCTGCGCGCGCCGACGAAGGTCGTCAGGGCCGTGGCGCCGGGCGCCGCGCGGCTGAGCGTATGGGTCAGGTCCGCCACGTACGCGGTGCCGTCGGGATCCACGGCGACGCCGCGCGGCACCAGCTGGCCGGTGCCGTAGATGGCGTCCACGACGCCGTTCTCCAGTGTCGTGTAGCGGCCCGGGTTCGAGAGCGGGATGCGCCGCGTGTCGATGCCCGACGTGACGTACAGATTGTCGTTGCCGTCGGCCGCGATCCCGGCCGGGGTGTTCTGGACGTCCACGCCGAAGTTGCCGAACGCGAGCCGGGTGACGGTGGTGACGGTGCCGTCCGCCGTGATCTTGCGGATCGCCGTCCCGTCCAGGACGTACAGGTCGCCGTTGCCGTCGATCGTGACGGCCGTGGGTTGCGAGAAGCGGGCGCGGTCGCCCTTGGCGTCCGTCGTGCCGCTGGCGCCGGCCAGGCCGGCGAACGTGGTGACCGTGCCGTCCGGCGCGATCTTGCGGATCGTGAAGTTGCCCTCGTCCGCCACGTACACGTTGCCGTTCGTGTCCAGGGCCAGCCCGCGCGGCGTGTTGAAGCGCGCGGCCGTGCCCTTCTTGTTCACGTTGCCGCCGGTGACGGCGTCGCCGGCCAGCACGGAAATGTCCGTGCTGGATGAGCCGCCCGTGTCGCCGCCGCTGCCGTCGTTGGTCTCGCGCTTGGGGCCGCCGGGGCCGCATGCGCACAACAGCGCCGCGACGCCCGCGCACAGGAGGCGCACGCGCAGGCGGGCGGGAACGGCGGATTCGAAGGTCATGGTCTCATCTCCAGGTCAGCGGTGAGCCGGCATGCTAGCACGGACACAGGGCGTGGAATCTCTGCGATTCTCACGCTACGACCGGGATTCGAGATGAACGTTCAGGCGCCGATCCAGGGCAGGCCGGCCTTGCACCAGCCGCCGACGGTCTTGCGGTGACCCTCCGGGTCGCGGTCGCCTTCGAAGCCTTGCAGGATGTCGAAGGCGTTCCCGTAACCCAGTTCCGTGGCGGTGCGCGCCGCGTGGCGCGAGCGCACGCCGGAGCGGCACAGGAACAGCACGACGTCGCCAGGTGCCGCGACGTTCTGCAACTGCGTGGCGAAATCCGGATTCGGCGCACCGCCGGGGTACAGGGACCATTGCACGGCGCCGTGCTGGGCGTCGGGAATGGCGGGGCGGCCGACCCAGTCGCGCTCCGCATTCGTGCGCACGTCGACCAGCTTGACCCTGGGGTCCGATTGCAGCAGCGTGTACGCTTCCTGGGGCGTGACGGCGCCCGCGTACGGCTGGCCGGGCGTCCTGGCCCGGGCGTTGGCGAGAATCTCGTCGGTCGTGCTCATGTCATGTTCTCCATCTATCCTTGGTGGCGGACGCGGGGCGCCGCACCGTTGCGGTTCGTTGCGGCGCACAATTCACGATTTTGGTGCGTCATGCATTAAGTTGGTGCATACTCAACTGATTGCACTTGTTTGGTGCGTATGCTTGTGTTTGCATCAAATTCGTGCGCCCACACAGTGTCATTGATTTTAAGGGGCAAATTGAGTGGTCTCAAATTATTCATTATTTGTTTGCTCATGGCCAAATGCTGGCATAATTTCTGCTTAGAAGGAAACGCGCCTGTCGCACGCCCTGTCGGCGTCGACACCCCTTTTTGACTTAGGAGATACGAATGGCAAGGACCGCCGCAGATGTAATGCAGATGCTGAAGGACAACGAAGTCAAGTTCGTTGATTTGCGTTTCGCCGATACCCGCGGCAAGGAACAGCACGTGACCGTTCCCATCTCGCACTTTGACGAAGACAAGTTCGAATCCGGCCACGCATTCGACGGCTCGTCGATCGCCGGCTGGAAAGGCATCGAAGCATCGGACATGCTGCTGATCCCTGACCCGAACACCGCGAACATCGACCCGTTCATGGAAGAGACGACCGTGTTCATGCAGTGCGACGTGATCGAACCGTCGGACGGCAAGGGCTACGACCGCGACCCGCGTTCCATCGCCAAGCGCGCCGAAGCGTACCTGAAATCGTCGGGCATCGGCGACACCGCCTACTTCGGTCCGGAACCGGAATTCTTCATTTTCGACTCGGTCCGCTGGAAGCTGGACATGTCGGGCTGCTTCGTCAAGATCGATTCGGAAGAAGCCTCCTGGTCGACCGAAAAAGAATTTGAAGGCGGCAACAGCGGCCACCGTCCGACCGTCAAGGGCGGCTACTTCCCGGTCCCGCCGGTCGACAGCTTCCAGGACATGCGTTCGGAAATGTCGCTGATTCTCGAATCGATGGGCATCCCGGTCGAAGTGCACCACCACGAAGTGGCCGGCGCCGGCCAGAACGAACTGGGCACCAAGTTCTCGACGCTGGTCGAGCGCGCCGACTGGACCCAGAACCTGAAGTACGTGATCTGGAACGTCGCCCACAGCTACGGCAAGACCGCGACCTTCATGCCGAAGCCGATGAACGGCGACAACGGCTCGGGCATGCACGTGCACCAGTCGATCTGGAAGGACGGCAAGAACCTGTTCGCAGGCGACGGCTATGCCGGCCTGTCGGAAACCGCGCTGTTCTACATCGGCGGCATCATCAAGCACGCCCGCGCCCTGAACGCCATCACCAACCCGGGCACGAACTCGTACAAGCGCCTGGTGCCGGGCTACGAAGCCCCGGTCAAGCTGGCCTACTCGGCACGTAACCGTTCGGCATCGATCCGTATCCCGCACGTGGCGAACCCGAAAGGCCGCCGCATCGAGACCCGCTTCCCGGACCCGCTGGCCAACGTCTACCTGTGCTTCGCCGCCCTGCTGATGGCCGGCCTGGACGGCATCCAGAACAAGATCCACCCGGGCGAAGCCGCGACGAAGGACCTGTACCACCTGCCGCCGGAAGAAGACAAGCTGATCCCGACCGTCTGCGCCTCGCTGGAAGAAGCGCTGGAAGCCCTGGACAAGGACCGCGAGTTCCTGACCCGCGGCGGCGTGTTCAGCGACAGCATGATCGACGCGTACATCGAACTGAAGATGAACGAAGTCCAGCGTCTGCGCATGACCCCGCACCCGGCCGAATTCGACATGTACTATTCGTCGTAATTCGTTGTCATCACCTGGTGCCGGATTGGAAACGACCGGCACCGGGATGACGGCCATGTGTATCCACACGGTAACGAAAACGCGGGGAAAGCCAGCCGGCTGCCTCGCGTTTTTTGTTGAATGGGGTATAGTCGGAAGCTTCCCAACCATGCATCCAGACTGATCGATGCGAATGACAAGCAGCTTCTTCCTGCGCCTGGCGCTGGTCGCGGGACTCGCCGCGCACGCGGGCGCGCGGGCCGATTCCGTCGTCTATAAATGCCTCGACAAGAATGGCCGAGTGGAATTTACTGACATCAATAAGCCCGGCTGCAAAGTGCTCGACCTGCCCGGCTATATCGCGGCACCGGCGCCGGCCCCGCGTGCCGCGCCGCCGGTGACGATGCGGCAGGGAACGGGGCGCCCGCCGACGGCGAGCCCGGTCAATTTTCCGCGCGTGGACACCGCCACCCAGCGCGCGCGCGACGACGACCGGCGCGCGATCCTCGAAGACGAACTGCGGTCCGAGGAAAAGAAGCTGGCGGACCTGAAGCGCGACTTCAACAACGGCGAACCGGAACGCCAGGGCAACGAAAAGAATTACGCGAAGTACCAGGAACGGGTGGCCCAGATGCGCGACGACATCGGCCGCAGCGAAAAGAACGTCGAAGCGCTCAAGCGCGAGATCTCCAACATACGATAAGGAGCACGCCCCTGCGATGAACGGAACCCCGGCCCATCCTGCCCAGCACGACCGTTTCGCAGGCCTCGACATGCTCGCTTCCGCCGTCCTGGTGGCGGATGCGGACGGGTTCGTGCGCTATGCCAACCCGGCCGCCGAGCACCTGCTCGACATCTCCGCCAAGGCGCTGACGCGCCAGAAGCTCGTCGGCCTGTTCACCAACGGCGACGAACTGGGCGCCCTGTGCGAACAGGCGATCGCCCACAAATATGCCGACCTGCGCCAGGACCTCACCCTGTTCCGTCAGGCGCGCGAGCCGCTGCACGTGCACAGCATCGTCAGCGCGGCCGGCGAGGCCGAGATCGTCGTCGAGCTGCGCGAGAACGTCCAGCAACTGAAGCTCGACCGCGAGGAACGCCTGCTCGACCAGAGTCTGGCCAACAAGGAACTCATCCGCAATCTCGCCCACGAGATCAAGAACCCGCTGGGCGGCATCCGCGGCGCGGCCCAGTTGCTGGAACTGGAATTGCCGGACGTGCACCTGAGTTCGCTGCGCGAATACACGCAGGTGATCATCAAGGAGGCGGACCGCCTGCAGACCCTCGTCGACCGCCTGCTGGCGCCGCACCGCCGGCCGCACATCGTGGGCGACGTCAACATCCACGAAGTGTGCGAGCGCGTGCGCAGCCTCGTGCTGGCCGAGTTCCCGTCGGGGCTGTCCATCCGGCGCGACTACGACGCGTCGATCCCCGAATTCCGCGGCGACAAGGAGCAATTGATCCAGACGGTGCTGAACATCGTCCACAACGCCGCCCAGGCCCTGCGCGCGCGCATCGCGGCGGGCGACGCCGAGATCGTCCTGCGCACCCGCGTGGCCCGCCAGATGACGCTCGCGAAGGTGCGTTACGGCCTGGCATTAGACTTGCATATCATCGACAACGGACCGGGTATCGCCCCCGACATCCGCGACCGCATCTTCTACCCGCTCGTCTCCGGGCGCGAAGGCGGCAGCGGTCTCGGGCTGACCTTGGCGCAGACCTTCGTGCAGCAGCACCTGGGCATGATCGAGTGCGAAAGCCGGCCTGGATTGACGGATTTCCGCATCCTGATTCCCCTGCCATAAGCCGGGGCGGAGAGGGCGGCTGCGTCGGTCCCCCTTGAACCTTCGCGGGAAAAACGAAATACATGAAACCAATCTGGATTGTCGACGACGATGCATCGATCCGCTGGGTGCTGGAAAAGGCCCTGGCGCGCGAGAACCTCGCCACCCGGAGTTTTGCCAGCGGACGCGAAGCGCTGGCGGCGTTCGAGACGGACACGCCGCAGGTGCTCGTGTCGGACATCCGCATGCCGGGCGAATCGGGCCTGGACCTGCTGGCGCTCGTCAAGGACCGCCATCCCGGCCTGCCGGTCATCGTCATCACCGCCTTCTCCGACCTCGACTCCGCCGTCGCCTCGTTCCAGGGCGGCGCGTTCGAATACCTGGCCAAGCCGTTCGACATCGACAAGGCCGTCGCCCTGATCCGCCGCGCCCTCGAGGAAAGCCTGCGCGAAGCGAGCGTCGACATCGCCCCCAGCGAGACCCCGGAGATCCTGGGGCAGGCGAGCGCGATGCAGGAAGTGTTCCGCGCCATCGGCCGCCTGTCGCAGTCGAACGTCACGGTCCTCATCACCGGCGAATCGGGCACCGGCAAGGAACTCGTCGCGCGCGCCCTGCACAAGCACAGCCCGCGCGCGCAACAGCCGTTCATCGCCCTCAACACGGCGGCGATCCCGAAAGACCTGCTGGAATCCGAACTGTTCGGCCACGAGCGCGGCGCGTTCACGGGCGCGCAGGCGATGCGGCGTGGCCGCTTCGAGCAGGCCGAGAACGGCACGCTGTTCCTGGACGAGATCGGCGACATGCCGTTCGACCTGCAGACGCGCTTGCTGCGCGTGCTGTCCGACGGCCATTTTTATCGCGTGGGCGGGCACCAGCCCGTGAAGGCCAATGTGCGCGTGATCGCGGCCACCCACCAGAACCTGGAACAGCGCGTGCGCGACGGCCTGTTCCGTGAAGACTTGTACCACCGCCTGAACGTGATCCGCCTGCGCCTGCCGTCCCTGCGCGAGCGGCGGGAGGATATCCCCATTCTGGTGCGCCACTTTCTGGTGCAGAGTGCACGCCAATTGGGCGTGGAGACCAAGCGCATGAGCGACGACGCGCTGCGCTTCCTCACCGGCCTCGAGCTCCCCGGCAACGTGCGCCAGCTGGAAAACCTGTGCAACTGGATCACGGTGATGGCGCCGGGCCAGACGGTCGAAGTGAAGGACCTGCCGCGCGACCTGACCCAGGCCCAGCCCATCCCGGCCGGCGGCAACGGGTTTGCCGTCGGACTCGGCACGGGTGTCGGCGGATCGGGCACGGTGTCCCTGGCGCCGGTCGCCGCGGCGCCGTCGCATGGCTTCGACGGCGCCGGCCAGGGCGCGCCGGCGAACGGTGCCGACGGCTGGATCGGCCTCCTGGAACTGCAGGCCGCGCGCATGCTGGCGGACGGGCAGGTCGAGGTGATGGATGTGCTGGGCCGCCAGTTCGAATCGGCGCTGATCCGCACGGCGCTCAAGCACACGCACGGGCGCAAGAACGACGCGGCGATCCGGCTCGGGATCGGGCGCAACACCATCACGCGCAAGATCGCTGAACTCGGCATCGACGGGGCCAAAGACGAGTAGGGTGGGGCATTTCATGCCGGGGGCATGAAATGCGTGCCCACCATGGCGTCGCCGCAATGCATGCTTTTGGTGGGCACCCTGTGCCCACGCGAACGTTTGCGTAATGCCGACGGATGGGGCGATGGTGTAAGCTCCGTCATCCCTGCAACAACCCCCCGATGACATGCTGATCAACTGCGTCGCCTACCAGGAAGGCAAGAAACTGTCCGACATTTCCGTCGAGGACATCAGCGACTACCTGGACAAACCCGGCTGCTTCGTCTGGGTTGCACTGCGCGATGCCACCGACGCCGAAATGGCGCAGATGAAGGAAGAGTTCGACCTGCACGAACTCGCCGTCGAAGACGCCGCGCGCGGCCACCAGCGCCCCAAGATCGAGGAATACGGCGATTGCCTGTTCACCGTCGTGCACACCGTCGACCTGGTCGAAGGCGACCGCCTCGCCAACGGCGAACTGGCGATCTTCGCCGGCAAGAATTATGTGCTGTCCGTGCGGCGCGATTCCGCCCAGGGCTTCCTGGGCGTACGCGCGCGCGCGGAACGCGAACCGCACCTGCTCAGGATGGGATCGGCGTTCGTCATGTACGCGTTGATGGACGCCGTCGTCGACCGCTACTTCCCCATCGTCGACATGCTCGAGTCGGAACTCGAGACCGTCGAGGACCGCATCTTCACGCACGGCGCCCAGCGCGAGAACGTCGAGCGCCTGTACCAGTTGAAGAGGAAGGGCCTGGTGCTGCGCCACGCCGTGATGCCGCTGCTGGAAGCGATCGGCCGGCTGCACGGCGGCCGCGTGCCGGCGCTCGTCACCGGGACGCAGGATTATTTCCGCGACGTGCACGACCACTTGATCCGCATCGCCGGCCGCCTGGACGCGATCCGCGACACGATCAGCACGGCGATCCAGGTGAACCTGTCGATGGTCTCGATCGACGAGAGCGAGGTGAACAAGCGCCTGGCCGCGTGGGCCGCGATCTTCGCCGTGTTCACCGCGTTCGCGGGCGTGTGGGGCATGAATTTCAAGTACATGCCCGAGCTGGAATGGAAGTGGAGCTATCCGGCGGCGCTCGCCGTCATGATCGGCGTGGGCCTCTACCTGTACCGCAAGTTCAAGAAGGCCGGCTGGTTGTGAATGGTGGGCACCCTGTGCCCACCATCGTGCCGAAGCCACATGCAAAATGAAAAACGCCCGGTGCGCGAGCACCGGGCGTTTGCTTGACGACGCGGCTACCGTATTAGAACGAGTAGCTTGCGCGTGCGTAGAAGGTGCGGCCCAGCGGATCCGTGTAACGCGGATCGTAGCCGGCCTGGAACGTGTTGTCCTGGTACGACAGCGGCGGCGCCTTGTCGAACAGGTTACGCACGCCGACCGTCAGGCCCAGGCCCTTCGGCTGCGTCCAGCCGACATAGGTGTCGAACGTGGTGTAGGAAGCGACGTGGTTGGTCGGATCCTGGTCGACGTAGCCGCTCTTGTAGCGGGCGGTCAGGCCGGCCGAGTACGCGTTCTTGTTCCACACCAGGTTGTTGGTCGACTGCCAGCGGAACACCGGGTTGTTGCCCGAGTACACGCCCACGTTCTTGTGCCACACGTCGTCTTCCGCGTTCTGGTACTCGTACTTGTGGACGTAGGTGGAGTTCGACGCGAACGTGAAGTTGCCGTAGCCGGCGGTATGCAGGCGGTAGTTGGCCGACAGGTCGATACCGTTGGTGATGATGCCGCCCAGGTTCTGGTTACGCAGGTCGACGTAGCCGCAGGTCGCCGGGTTCGGGCACTGCGAGCCGTCCACCGACAGTTCCCCGTTCGGGTTGCGGTGGAACACGGAAGCGTACTTGACCGAATCCGCGAACACGTCGTCCTGGCTCAGGGTGCTGATCTGGTGGTCCAGCTTGATGGCCCACACGTCGACGCCGACGCTCAGGCCCTTCAGCGGCTCGATCATGACACCGAACGTGGCGTTCTTCGACTTCTCAGGCTGCAGCGCGGTGTTGCCGCCACCCAGTACCTGGAACTGCTGGCTGCAGTTCGCGGCGCGCGAGTGACCCGGCAGCGGGGTGCCGCCCGGGCAGTTGACCGGGTCGTCGTAGGTGCCGGCGGTGTTGGTGTAGGTCTGTGCCGAGTGGATTTCGTACAGCGACGGGGCGCGGAAGCCGGTCGAGTACGAACCGCGCACCAGCACCGACTGCACCGGCTGCCAGCGGAACGCGACTTTCGGGTTCGTGCTGTTGCCGAAGTCGCTGTACTTGTCGTAGCGGACCGAGCCCGTCACGTCCAGGTTCTTGATGATCGGGACGTTCAGTTCGGCGTAGCCGGCGTACACGTTGCGCGAGCCCGAGTTGAATGTGTTCGGGTCGATACCGGTCGATGCGATGACCTTCTCGGCGAACTCGGTGTTGGCGGCGCTCGTGAACTTGTCGTGCGACGCCTGGGCACCCAGTGCCAGGGCGGCGGCGCGGCCGGCGTTCAGCCAGTCGCCCAGTTCGCGGCTGGCGTGGAAGTCGGCGGCGGTGGTCTGGCCGCGGGCGGTCTGGATGGTGCCCGACAGCGACGCCGAGTTCAGCAGGTCGGTGCCGGCGGCGGACTGGTCGCCGAACGGGTTGATCACGCCGTCCCGGACGCCTTGCGAAATGAGGTTGCCGTTGCTGTAGCCGAACAGTTGTTCCTGCACGCGGTTTTCGTTCCAGCTGACGGCGCCGTCGTAGTCCCAACCGGCGATGTTACCCTGCAGCGACACGACCAGGCGTTGCTGGCGGTTCGTGTTCTTGTCCTGGCGCACGCCGTTCGGCATGTCGCGCCACTTCACGTGCACGAAGCCCGGCTGCACGCCGGCCGGCATGTAGGAGGCCGTATAGTTCGGATCCAGGCTCGGATCGGCCGGGTAGTACGGGTTGGCCGTACCGTCCGGACGCAGGCGGTTCATGTACAGGCCGCCGTACGGGACCGGGGCGATGGTGGTGCCGACGACGCTCTGGCTCGTCAGGTATTCGACGCCCAGCTCGTGCTCGCCCAGCTTCATGGTGCCGCGGATCAGGCCGGAGTCGCGGATGTTGCGCGGGATGTAGTCGACGAACGACGAGGTCGTCATCAGGCAGCCCGAGCCGCCGTCCGGGATCAGGTGCACGCCGGTGGTGCAGCCCGGGCCGGCCGGGTTGACGCTGTCGCCGCCCTGGTAGTAGTTGGCCGGGAAGGTCGAGGACGACAGGCCGCCGGCGTAGCGCGTGTTGTACGAGCGGTCCGTACCGGTCAGCGGATACTGTTCCTGGTGGTCGATCACGGCCGAGATGTTCCAGCCGTTCGTGTCCAGGTCGCCGAAGCCGAACGCCACGTTGGCGTTGATCGAACGGCCGCCGCCGTGCGACGGGACGTCTTCGCCGAAGGTGGCGACGCCGCCCTGGTAGTTTTTCTTGGTGATGAAGTTGATCACACCGCCGACGGCGTCGGAGCCGTACAGCGACGATGCGCCGTCGCGCAGCACTTCGACGCGCTCGAGCGCGGCGAACGGGATCATGTTCAGGTCGGGTGCCGAGCTGTCGTAGGCATTGTTCGCCAGGCGACGGCCGTTCAGCAGCACCAGGGTCTTGTTGGCGCCGATGCCGCGCAGGTCGGCGAACGAGGCGCCGCCCGTGCTGGAACCGACCGACTGGCTGGTGCCTTGCTGGGCTTGCGACACGCTCAGGTTCGACATCACCTGTTCGATGGTCGTGATGCCTTCCTTCTTGAGGTCGTCGGCGCGGATCACGGTGACGGGCACGGAGGTCTCGGCGTCGATGCGCTTGATCGCCGAACCGGTGATTTCGACGCGGGCGATCGGGGCCTGCTGGACGTCCTGGGTTTGTGCCAGGGCGTTGCCTGCCAATCCAAAGCCGGCCGCGAGGGTGGTGCCGGAGAATACGAGACGCAGGGTACGCGCCATGGTTTTTTCTGTGAGCATCTTGGTCCTGTTTTTTTAGGTTACAGTTCTGAAATAGCGGGTCACCAATATTTCAAGAACGGTAAACATACACCACAGAAACTGAAACTCCGACAAGTTTGTTGTGTAATTACGTCGAAAACAGACAGATTTTGCGTTGCGGCGTGTAATAATTTGAAACAATGTTTCTTTGTGAAATATAACAGTGCTTCGCATACATATTTGCAAGCGCGGTCCGGACACCCCCGAAAACCGGTCCGCGCCGGCCCCGGGGATGCCGGAAATCAGTCCACCATCGCCAGCGCGACGGCTTCCGCGACCCGGATACCGTCGATCGCGGCCGACATGATGCCGCCCGCGTAGCCGGCCCCTTCGCCGGCCGGGTACAGGCCGCGCGTGTTCAAGCTTTGCAGGCTGTCGTCGTGGCGCTTGATGCGGATCGGCGACGACGTGCGCGTCTCGACGCCCGTCAGCACGGCATCTTCCTTGTAATACCCCTTGATCTGCTTGTCGAAGGCGACGAAGGCTTCGCGCAGCGCGACGATGGCATAGTCGGGGAGCGACGGGCCGAGGTCGGTCAGGTGCACGGCCGGCTTGAACGACGGGATGACCGAGCCGAACTCCCTGGACGGCCTGCCTTTCACGAAGTCGCCCATCAGCTGGCCCGGCGCATCGTAGTTGCCGCCGCCCAGCACGAAGGCGCGCGATTCCAGTTCGCGCTGGAACGCGATGCCCGCCAGCGGGTGGCCCGGATAGTCGGCCGGCGTGATGCCGACGACGATGGCGCTGTTGGCATTGCGTTCCGCGCGCGAATACTGGCTCATGCCGTTGGTGACGACGCGGCCTTCCTCGGACGAGGCGGCCACGACGGTGCCGCCCGGGCACATGCAGAAGCTGTACACGCTGCGGCCGTTGGACGCGTGGTGCACGATCTTGTAGTCGGCCGCGCCGAGGATCTCGTTGCCGGCGTTCGGACCGAAGCGGCAGACGTCGATCAGCGACTGCGGGTGCTCCACGCGAAAGCCGATCGAGAACGGTTTCGCCTCGACGTAGACGCCGCGGTCGTACAGCATCTGGAACGTGTCGCGCGCGCTGTGGCCGACGGCCATCACGAGGTGGCGGGTCGGGATCGTTTCGCCCGTGTGCAGCTTGACGCCCACCACCTGGCGGGCATTGCCGTCGCCTTCGATCAGCACGTCTTCCACGCGGGTCTGGAAGCGGATCTCGCCGCCCAGCGCCAGGATCTCGGCGCGCATCTGCTCGACCATCTTGACGAGGCGGAAGGTGCCGATGTGCGGCTTGCTGACGTACAGGATTTCTTCCGGCGCGCCCGACTTGACGAATTCGTTCAGCACCTTGCGGCCGTAGTGTTTGGGATCCTTGACTTGGCTGTACAGCTTGCCGTCCGAGAACGTGCCGGCGCCGCCTTCGCCGAACTGCACGTTCGATTCCGTGTTCAGCTTGCGCTTGCGCCAGAAGCCGAAGGTGTCGACGGTGCGCTCGCGCACGATCTTGCCGCGTTCCAGGACGAGCGGCTTGAAGCCCATCTGGGCCAGGATCAGTGCCACGAACAGCCCGCACGGCCCCATGCCCACGACGACCGGGCGCGGCGTGCCCGGCGCCGGCTGCGCCGTCGTCACGAACTTGTAGCCGGTATCGGGCGCCGGGCCCACGTGCGGATCGTGCCCAAGGCGGGCCAGCACGGCCGCTTCGTCGCGGACCATGACGTCGAGCGCATAGATCAGGACGATGGCGCTCTTCTTGCGCGCGTCGTAGCTGCGCTTGTAGACCGTGAAATCGATCAGGTCGCTGCCTTCGATGCCAAGCCGGCCGACGATGGCGTCGCGCAGGGCGTGGTCGGGGTGGTTCAGGGGGAGTTTGAGTTCGTTAATTCGCAGCATGATGAGTGGTAGGCCGGCGCGCGCTGGCGCCGGACGGGCGCCGAGCCGGCGGCGGCAGATCGGTACAGGCGCCAGTATAAGGCATCGGCCGCGCGGGCCGGCGGGAAAGGGCAGGCACGCACTTGGACGCGGACCTGCCGTTTACGTCAATTGTGTTGTAGGCAAGCAACCGCCGTTGGTTTCCCCCACGCATGGTGGAAACCCGGATATCAGCGATGCAACAGGGTGCTTTGATCCTGTATGCATAACGTGAGGAAAATTCCTGCTGCAGTGCGTCGAGCGGCATTTGAAACGAATTCGCCGAATATTTACATCAAATCGCCGGCACTCACTTTGATAGTGCAAAATTTGTTTAAAGAAAAACCCTTTTCGGTGCTGCATTGCACCAGTAAAAACCATTATTTCTTCCCTCACGAAAATGTGTTGTTTCTACACATTTTGGCAATTGTGTTTCATTGACACTTTCCCTTTTGATATGGTTTTATCGTCTGGTCAATAACGTTTGATATCGACGCAAACGTTAATTGAGAGGGTCCGTCCTACAGGACGAAAGGTTGAAAAAACACAGCTATTCCGTGTGGTAGTCAGCAGTAGTTTAAACGCACCAGGCCACAAGCCTTTGCGGGCAACGGCAGCGTAAGCGCCGTGTCCGCAATTGGTGAACGTAAGAAACCACTTTAAGAGACTCGAGAAGGAGAAGTATTCATGACGTTTACATTGAAGTCGATGCCATTTGCGATTTCGTGTGCCCTTGCCGGCGGCGCTTTATGGGCCGTGCCGGCAATGGCGCAAACGCAAGACGGCGCCGCGCCCCAGCAAGTGCAGCGCGTCGTCGTGACCGGTTCGCTGATCAGCCGGACCGACACCGAAACCCCGGCCCCCGTGCAGGTGCTCACCTCGCAAGATATCCAGCGTAGCGGCAAGACGTCGATCGGCGAACTGCTGAACGACCTCGCCGCCAACGGCCAGGGTACGCTGGGCTCCGGCTTCTCGGGCGCGTTCGCCAACGGCGCGCAAGGCGTTTCGCTGCGCGGCCTGACCGTCGGCGCGACCCTGGTGCTGGTCGACGGCCACCGCATCGCACCCTATCCGCTGTCGGACGACTCGCAGCGCTCCTTCGTCGACGTTTCCAATATCCCGTTCGACGCCATCGAAAGCATCGAGGTGCTGAAGGCCGGCGCGTCGTCGACCTATGGTTCCGACGCGATCGCCGGCGTCGTCAACATCAAGCTGAAGAAAAACCTGACCGGCACCCGCTTCAGCGCCGAGACCGGCACCACCCAGCACGGCGGCGGCGACACGCACAAGGCGTCGTTCAGCACCGGCATCGGCGACCTGGACAACGATGGCTACAACGCCTTCATCACGGCCGAATGGCGCCGCCAGGGCGACATCAAGACCTCCGACCGCGACCAGTTCATGTGGGACAACGCCGACTGGCGTTCGCGCGGCGGCAACGACCTGCGCCTCGGCGTGCCCTCGAAGATCAACAGCTTCCTGACCGCGACCTCGAGCCCGTTCCTGTACAACCCGGCCGGCACGGGCGGCGTCAACAACGCGGCGAACTTCCAGTTCCTGGACCCGTCGGCGTGTAACTACACGAAATACATGGCGGGCGGCTGCGCGGTCCGCGACACCACCACCAACATCCAGCCGGCCACCGAGAACATCAACGTGATGGTCGGCCTGACCAAGAAGCTGAACAACGACTGGGAACTGGCCTTCAAGGGCTCGATGTTCCAGCGTAACAGCATCAACAACCGCGGTAGTTCGTACCCGACGACGGGCACGTTCGGCGCGTTCATGCCGAGCTACTCGCCGACGACCGTCCCCGGCAACACGTCGCTGAACAACGGCGTGCTGGTCACGCAGATCGGCCGCGTGCCGAGCACCCTGATCCCGGCCACCGCGTCGTACAACCAGCTGGGTGCCCCCGCCCGCCTGTACGGCTTCATCCCGGGCATGGATCCGGTGTCGACCATCGACAACACGGCCAAGACGACCCGCTTCGCGCTGGACCTGCACGGCAATGCCTACGGCTGGGACGTGAGCGCGGCCGCCGGCGTCACCGAGACCAAGCTCGACCTCAAATACAGCGGCTACATCGACCGTTCGGCGCTGTACAACGCGATCTTCAACGGTTCCTGGAACCCGGTGGGCGGCAACGCGCCGGCGCTGGTCGAACAGGTTTCGCCGCACTTCTCCAACTCGCTCGATTCGAAGCTGAACTATATCGACCTGATCGGTTCGCGTGATTTGATGCAATGGGGCGCGGGCCCCGTCGCCCTGGGTGCCGGCGTGCACTGGCACAAGCGCCAGCAGAACGCCCCGGCTTCCCCGCTGACGGCCAACGGCCAGGTCGCGAGCACGAGCGCCTTCGTGATCGGCGACGAGACCAACTCCGCGATCTTCGCCGAATTGCAGGCGACGCCGATCAAGAACCTCGAAGTCGGCATCTCCAGCCGCTACGACCACTTCGACACCTACGGCAACTCGTTCACGCCGGCCGCCAAGTTCAAGTGGTCGCCGTCGAAGATGTTCGGTGTGCGCGGCACGTTCGCCCGCGGCTTCCGCGCGCCGAACCCGGCCGAGGTGGGCAATGCCGGTTCGTTCTTCACGTTCAACGCGATCAACGACCCGGTCCTGTGCAAGGACGGCAACCAGTACACCGCCGGCAACGTGCCTTCCGCTTGCGGCATCAATCCGCCATACGTCCAGGTCACGAGCAAGGACCTGTCGCCGGAGAAGTCGAAGTCCTACACCCTCGGCATCATCGTCGAGCCGGTCAAGGGCCTGAACGCGACGCTGGACTACTACAAGATCGAAGTACGTAACCAGATCGTGACGGCGGCCGGCAACGACCCGAACTTCTTCCCGGACTTCGTGCGCGGCCCGGCCACCCCGGTCGACATCGCGACCGGCAACGGCACCGATACCGTCGTCGGCACCCCGTCCGTCGGCCCGGTCATCTACGCCAAGTCGCCTTACATCAACCTGGGCGGCACCAAGACCTCGGGTATCGAAGCCGACGTCGCCTACCGCTGGCGCTTGCCGAGCGACATGGGTCTCGTGCATGCGAACCTGAGCGCGTCGCACACCTTCAGCTACATCACCGAAGCCGCGGGCGGCGTGACGTACGAACTGGCCGGCACCCAGGGCCCGTCCGTGGTGTCGGGCGCAACCGGTTCGCCGAAGGACCGCGCCCAGTTCACCCTGGGCTGGAACCGCGGCCCGCTGGACGTGACCGCGACGATGAACTACACGAGCTCGTTCTCGACGATGGACCCGTCGCTGGGTGCGACTGACTGCGCATCGACCGGCCTGGACGTCGGCGGCCGCCGCTACTTCCAGGGCAAGGACCAGCCGGGCGTCTACTGCGACGTGCGTTCGTTCACCACGACCAACCTGAACGTCGTGTACAAGGTCTCGCCCAACCTGAGCCTGAAGGGCGCGATCCTGAACCTGTTCGACCGCCAGCCGCCGATCGACGTCGCCACCTACGGCAACGCCGGCAACCAGACGGCTTACAATGCCTCGCTGCACCAGGCAGGCGCCGTGGGCCGCTTCTATAGCCTCGGCCTGAACTACACGTTCTGATCGGCGTGAACGGCGGCAGCGATGCCGCTGTGCCGCAAAACCCGCCTGCAGCGCGCTGCCGGCGGTTTTTTTTGTCTACACCATGCCGGCGTTTGGTGGGCACGGGGTGCCCACCCTACGAATACGTGCCCGTAGGGTGGGCGCCCCGCGCCCACCGCATGTGTCGGTTCAGATACCACCCCAACCGGCCGCCAGGATCGCCAGCGCGGCGAGACCCGCCGTCTCCGTGCGCAGCACGCGCGGTCCCATCGACAGGGCCAGAGCGCCGGCCGCCCGCGCCGCGTCTTCTTCCTGGTCCGTGAATCCGCCTTCCGGACCGATGAGCAGGGTGACGTCCCGTGCCGGCGTCTGCCGCGCCCATGCCGCGAGCGATGCGTCGGCGCGCGGCGACAGCAGGATGCGCACGCCGTCCGCGCCCTGGCCGAGCCAGCGGTTGAAGTCCTGCACGGGCGCCACGTCGGCCAGCCGGTTGCGTCCGCATTGCTCGGACGCGCTGACGACGACGGCTTGCCAGTGCGCGAGGCGCTTGTCCGCACGCTCGCCGGACAGCCGCACGACGGAACGCTGCGCGGCCAGCGGGACGATCCCGGCCGCGCCCAGCTCGACGGCCTTCTCGACGATCCAGTCCATCTTGCTGCCCTCGGGCAGGCCCTGGGCGAGGGTCACGCGGAACGGCAGTTCTACGTCGACGGCTTCGAGCGCCAGGATCTCGGCGCTGGCGCGGCGCTTGCCGATGTCGGCGATCCGGGCGCGCGCCTGGCCGCCCTCGCCATTGAACAGCACCAGCTCGTCGCCGCTCTGGTGGCGCACGACGTGCAGGTGGTGGGCGACGGCTTCCGGCAGGTCAACGAGGCTGCCGGGCACGAGAGGCTGGGGGCAATGAAAGCGTGGCATGAATGGCAATCGGAACCGTGAAGAAGCCGGCATTTTAAATCCCGCTGACCGTGCTCTGGTAAAATAACGGGTTAAGGCGAGCCGTACCGCCACCGCTTTCCAATCCTCAGACCTTCACATCCATGAAATCTCTGCAAACCACCACCTTGATGGCCAACGCAATCCGCGCGCTGGCGATGGACGCCGTCCAGAAGGCGAATTCCGGTCACCCCGGCATGCCGATGGGCATGGCCGAGATCGCCGTTGCGCTGTGGGACGGGCATTATCGCCACAACCCGGCCAATCCGGGCTGGATGAACCGCGACCGTTTCCTGCTGTCGAACGGCCACGGTTCGATGCTGCACTACGCGCTGCTGCACCTGTCGGGCTACGACCTGTCGATGGACGACATCCGCAACTTCCGTCAGATGCATTCGAAGACGCCGGGCCACCCGGAAGTCGGCATCACCCCGGGCGTGGAGACGACCACCGGCCCGCTGGGCCAGGGCATCGCCAACGCCGTCGGCATGGCGCTGGCCGAGTGGCTGCTGGCCAAGGAATTCAACCGTCCGGGCTTCGACATCGTCGACCACTACACGTACGCGTTCGTGGGTGACGGCTGCCTGATGGAAGGCATCTCGCACGAAGTGGCGTCGCTCGCGGGCACGCTGCGCCTCAACAAGATGATCTGGCTGTACGACGACAACGGCATCTCGATCGACGGCAAGGTGGAAGGCTGGTTCACGGACGACACGCCGAAGCGCTTCGAAGCCTACGGCTGGAACGTGATCCCGGGCGTGGACGGCCACGACGTCGCCGCGGTGGATGCCGCGATCGCCCAGGCCAAGCAGTCGGACCGTCCGACCCTCATCTGCTGCAAGACGATCATCGGCAAGGGTTCGCCGAACCTGCAGGGCGGCGACAAGGTGCACGGCGCCGCGCTGGGCGAGAAGGAAGTCGCCGCCGTGCGCGAGCACCTGATCTGGGACGCGGTCCCGTTCGACATCCCGGCCCCGATCTATGAAGCGTGGGACCAGAAGCAGAAGGGCGCCGCCGTGGAAGGCGCATGGAACGAGCTGTTCGCCGGCTACCGCGCGCAATACCCGGATCTGGCGGCCGAATTCGAGCGCCGCATGAAGGGCGAGCTGCCGGGCAAATTCGAGGAGACGCTGGCCGCCGCCATCGCGTCGACCATCGACAAGAAGGAAACCATCGCCACCCGCAAGGCGAGCCAGAACGCGATCCAGGCGCTGGCGCCCGTGCTGCCGGAATTCCTGGGCGGCTCGGCCGACCTGACCGGCTCGAACCTGACGAACTGGAAGGAATCGATCCCCGTCCGTTCGGGCAAGCCGGGCAACCACATCAACTACGGCGTGCGCGAATTCGGCATGTCGGCCATGATGAACGGCATCGCCCTGCACGGCGGTTACATCCCGTTCGGCGCCACGTTCCTGACGTTCTCGGACTACAGCCGCAACGCCCTGCGCATGGCCGCGCTGATGAAGATCCGTTCGCTGTTCGTGTTCACGCACGATTCGATCGGCCTGGGCGAAGACGGCCCGACGCACCAGTCGGTGGAGCACGTCTCGTCGCTGCGCCTGATCCCGAACCTGGACAACTGGCGTCCGTGCGATACGACGGAATCGACCGTCGCCTGGGGCGAGGCCGTCAAGCGCAAGGACGGTCCGTCGACCCTGATCTTCTCGCGCCAGAACCTGCCGTTCATGGAGCGCGACGCGGCGACGGTCGCGAATATCGCGAAGGGCGGCTACGTGCTGCGTGACGCGCAGAACCCGGCCGCCGTGCTGATCGCGACGGGTTCGGAAGTGGAACTGGCGGTCAAAGCCGCCGAAACCCTGGCTGGCCAGGGACTCCAGGTGCGGGTGGTGTCGATGCCGTCGACCGACGTGTTCGAGCGCCAGGACGCGGCCTACAAGGCTGCCGTGCTGGGCCGCGGCATCCCGCGCGTGGCCGTCGAGGCCGGTGTGACGGACTTCTGGTACAAGTACGTCGGCCTCGAGGGTGCCGTGGTGGGCATCGATACCTTCGGCGAATCGGCTCCGGCCCCGGTGCTGTTCAAGCACTTCGGCTTCACGGTCGAGAATGTCGTGGCCAAGGTCAAATCGGTCCTCGCGGCTTGATGGATTGCGCCCTCCGGACGGCATCCAGGCTGTCCGTCCGGCGGGTTTCACGCTATGCTTCGGTGTTAGGATTTTTTTAATCAGGAGTGAATAAATGACGATCAAAGTAGCAATCAACGGTTATGGCCGTATCGGCCGCAACGTGCTGCGCGCTTTCTACGAAGGCGGCAAGAAGCAGGACATCCAGATCGTGGCGATCAACGACCTCGGCAATGTCGAGCACAACGCCCACCTGACCCGCTACGACACCACGCACGGCAAGTTCCCGGGCACCGTCGAAGTCGATGGCGACTACATGATCGTCAATGGCGACCGCATGCGCGTGTTCGCGCAGCGTAACCCGGCCGAGATTCCGTGGGGCGAACTGGGCGTGGACGTCGTGCTGGAGTGCACCGGCTTCTTCACCACCAAGGAAAAGGCTTCGGCCCACCTGAAGGGCGGCGCCAAGAAGGTCATCATCTCGGCACCGGGCGGCAAGGACGTCGACGCCACCATCGTGTTCGGCGTCAACCAGAACGTGCTGAAAGCCACGGACACCGTGATCTCGAACGCATCGTGCACCACCAACTGCCTGGCCCCGCTGGTCAAGCCGCTGAACGACGCGATCGGCCTGGAAAACGGCCTGATGACCACCGTGCACGCCTACACCAACGACCAGGTGCTGACCGACGTGATGCACGAAGACCTGCGCCGCGCCCGTTCGGCCACGCAGTCGATGATCCCGACCAAGACCGGCGCCGCCGCCGCCGTCGGCCTCGTGCTGCCGGAACTGAACGGCAAGCTGGACGGCTACGCGATCCGCGTGCCGACCATCAACGTGTCGATCGTCGACCTGTCGTTCATCGCCAAGCGCGACACGACGGTCGAAGAGATCAACAAGCTGATGAAGGACGCATCGGAAGGCGCGCTGAAAGGCATCCTGACGTACAACACCGAGCCGCTGGTGTCGGTCGACTTCAACCACAACCCGGCCTCGTCGAACTTCGACGCGACGCTGACCAAGGTGTCGGGCCGCCTGGTGAAAGTGTCGTCCTGGTACGACAACGAGTGGGGCTTCAGCAACCGCATGCTGGACACCACCGTGGCGCTGATGAACGCCAAGTAATCCGCACCACCCAACGAAAAACGCTCCCTCGTGAACTGACCCCGTAAAGTTGGACGGTTAGTTTGCTAGGCAGCCAAGGGCTGGGTCCTGTATTGCACAGGGCTCAGCCCTTTTAGTTTGAGCTTGATGCGGTCGTGATTGTAATAGTGAATGTAATCGGCCAAACCATCCCGTAACGCATCGATGCTGTCGAATTTG
>NZ_JADKYX010000030.1 GCF_016093545.1 Massilia rhizosphaerae
TGTCCGAGAACGAGTCCACGTACATTCCGATCGGCATGACGCACCGCCTGGAGAATCCGGGCAAGCTGCCGCTGCACCTGATCGAAGTGCAGTCCGGCAGCTACCTCGGCGAGGACGACATCGTTCGCTTCGAGGATATCTACAAACGGGCCTGACGGCGTCGCCAAGATCGCGGCGGAGGATTTCCGCCGCAGATTGTTCACAACATCAAGCCGCCCCCACCAGGCTCGTCACCCGTATCGTCTTCGATTCCGGAATCTCGGAATGCGACAACACCTTCAGTTGCGGCAGTGCCCGGCGCAGGAAGCGCGACAGCAAGGTGCGCAGCGGTCCCGGCACGAGCAGCACCGGCGTCAGGCCCATCGCTTCCTGCTGCTGCGCCGCGTTGGCGGCCTGCTGGACGATGGTGTCGGCCAGGCCAGGTTCGATCCCCGTGCCGTCGCCGCCGGCATTCAGCGCCTGCACGAGCAGGCGTTCCAACCGATTGTCCAGGGTCATGACGGACAATTCGTTCGTCCCCGGGAACAGCTGCTGCACGATGGCGCGGCCCAGCGCGACGCGCACCAGTGACGTCAGGTCGTTCGGATCCTGGGTGCTGCCGCCATGCTCGGACAGCGTCTCGATGATCGTCCGCATGTCGCGGATGTGCACGCCTTCCTGCAGCAGGTTCTGCAGCACCTTCTGCAGGGTCGACAGCGACACGACCTTGGGCACCAGGTCCTCGACCAGCTTGGGCGCATCCTTGGCCAGATGATCGAGCAACGCCTGCACTTCCATCCGGCCCAGCAATTCCGACGCGTGCGTCGTGATCAAGTGGTTCAGATGGGTGGCGATGACGGTGCCCGCATCGACGACGGTATAGCCCATGCTTTGCGCCTCGTCCTTCAAGGCGGCGTCGATCCAGGTGGCCGGCAGGCCGAACGCGGGGTCCGTCGTCACGAGGCCGGGCAGCGTGCCGCTCGCCATGCCCGGGTTGATCGCCAGGTACTGGCCGTTCATCGCCTCGCCGCTGCCCACCTCCACGCCCTTGAGCGTGATGCGGTAGGCCGACGGTTTCAGTTCCAGGTTGTCGCGGATGTGCACGGGAGGCGCCAGGAAGCCGACTTCCTGGGCGAATTTCTTGCGGATGCCCTTGATGCGCTTCAGCAGTTCGCCGTTCTGCCCCTTGTCGACGAGCGGGATCAGGCGGTAACCCACTTCCAGGCCGAGGGTATCGACCGGCAGGACGTCCTGCCAGCTCGCCTCTTCCTGCTCGGCCGGCGTGGTGGCCGCCGCGCCGCCACTACCCGACGCACCACCCGGCCCCGCGCCACCGGCCGCGCCCTGCGCATCTTCCGGCGGCATGTTCTTGCGGCGCTTTTCCAACAGATAACCGCCACCCAACAGCGAGCTGCCCAGCAGCAGGAACACGAGGTTCGGCATGCCCGGGATCAAGCCCATGCCGCCGAGGATGCCGCCCGTGATGTACAGCACTTCCGGTTTCGCGAACAACTGGCTGACGACCTGGCTGCCCACGTCCTTGTCGCTGGCCACGCGCGAGACGACCATACCGGCCGCGATCGAGATGATCAGCGACGGGATCTGCGCGACCAGACCGTCACCGATGGCGAGCAGCGTGTAATTCTTGATAGCGTCGGCAAACCCCATGTCGTGCTGGACCATGCCCACGATCAGGCCGCCGACGACGTTGATCACGGTGACCAGGATGCCGGCCACGGCGTCGCCGCGCACGTATTTCGACGCACCGTCCATCGCGCCGTAGAACTCGGCTTCCTGCGCCACTTCGGAACGGCGGGATTTGGCCTCCTGTTCGCCGATCAGGCCGGCGTTCAGGTCGGCGTCGATCGCCATCTGCTTGCCGGGCATCGCGTCCAGGGCAAAGCGTGCGCCCACCTCGGCGATACGGCCGGCGCCCTTGGTGACGACGGTGAAGTTGATGATGGTCAGGATGATGAAGACAACCAGGCCGACCGTGTAATTGCCCCCGATCAGGAAGTGACCGAACGCTTCGATCACCTTGCCCGCCGCGGCGCCGCCCGTATGGCCCTCGGTCAGCACGACGCGGGTCGACGCCACGTTCAGGGACAGGCGCAGCATCGTCGTCACCAGCAACACGGCCGGGAACGCCATGAAGTCGAGCGGCTTGACCGTGTACAACGCGGTCAGCAGCACGATCACGGACATCGCGATGTTAAAGCTGAAGAACAAGTCCAGCGCGAATGCCGGCAACGGCAGGATCATCATTGCCAGCAGCAGGATGATCAGGATCGGCGCGGCCAGCGCGTTGCCGCGGGAACCGATCTTTTGCAGCCAGGCTGGCACTTTGAAACCGTTCATTGATGCTCCGTCATTCAGGGGTCGGGTCATTGGCCTGGACAAGAACGATCACTTGCCCAGATACAACATTATTGCCCGTACCCGAGAAGCACCATGCGGGAAGCAGACGGGAAAAACCGTCGTATTTCGTAGGGTGGGCACCCCGTGCCCACCGAACTACCGTCAATGATGCGTATTGCCTGGCGTGCGCGCCTTCTGCGAAGCCGGGTTGAACGGATCCATCTCCGGCGGCACCGGCAGCTTGCCCGGACGGTCCGGATACTGGTCGATCGTGCCCTTGCTGTAGGCCCGCAGCTGGTAGACGTAGGCCAGCACTTCGGCCACGGCCGAGTACAGGGCTTCCGGGATCTCGTCGTCGATGTCGGTGTGCTTGTACAGCGCACGGGCCAGTGCCGGCGCTTCCAGCATGGCGACCTTGTTCTCCTTGGCGATCTCGCGGATCCGCGCCGCGACCTCGTCGGTGCCTTTGGCGACGACGCGCGGCGCGCCCCGCTGCCCTTCCGCGTACTTGAGCGCGACGGCGAAGTGGGTCGGGTTGGTCACGACGACGTCGGCGGTCGGGACGTTGGCCATCATGCGCTTTTGCGCCATCTGGCGTTGCATCTGGCGGATCTTGCCCTTGATCTGGGGATTGCCGTCCGATTCCTTCGATTCCTGGATGACTTCCTGGCGCGTCATCTTGAGCTTGTCGGCGTAATGCCACATCTGGTACGGGCCGTCGAGGATGGCGATGGCGCCCAGGGCTCCCACCATCGTCAGGAAGGCCTTGGCGAGCAGGCCGCCCAGGTGCGGCGCGGCCGTGCCGAACGGTTCGGTGACGAGGCCGATCACGGCATCCTTCTGGCTCATCACGACGAACCACGCGACGGCGCCGACGAGCAAGGTCTTGGCGACGGCCTTGAGCAGTTCGACGAGCGCATTGGTCGACACCATATGGCCGAGTCCGCGCATCGGATTGAGCTTGCCGAAATTGGGAGTGAACGCCTTGGCGCTGAAATTCCAGCCGCCGATGAGCATGGGCGCCGCCAGCATCATCAGCATGATGGCCCCCGCCAGCGGCAGGCAGGCCAGGATGACGCCGCCGACGTCCGCGGCGATGCGTTCGAGGAGTACGTTCGGGTTGTAGATCTGCTCGCGGTCGAGCGACAGCCCGCGCTCCAGCACGGTCGACAACTTGGTGACGATACCGCCGCCCATCATCCACAGGCCGGCGCCGGCCGTCATCAGCACGGTGAAGGTGGCCACTTCGCGCGAGCGGGGAATGTCGCCGTCTTCGCGCGCTTGCCTCAGCCGTTTCTCTGACGCTGGTTCGGTCCGTTCTGCGTCGCTGTCTTCCGCCATCCTGCGCTCCGTTGTCCGCCGTCCACAAGGACGACCACTTTGTTCAGGCTGGCATTATTCCAGATGTTGCCCAAGGGCTAGGCAAGAAAAAGGATGGGAAAGAGATCGCATATCACATCCCGGCCTGCCACGAAGGGCAATACCTATGTGAACACGCAACAAAAACCGGCAAAATTGGTAGGAATACCTTTCACTATCTGTCAAAATTGCAAATTGCTTATGTCGAAAATAGAACACATTTTTCGCTGAGTTGACTTTCAAATCGGCATTTGATGAATCAAGGCAATGTTTACTTGCTATATAATTAGCGAGCCACATTGCGCTGTGCAGGTGCCCCGTTAATTGAACAAAAGGATTACAAGATGAAGAAACTCCTCGTCACGACCGCTATTCTGAGCATGCTGTCGGTCCAGGCCTTCGCCCAGACCGCCCCCCTCCCCGCAGTCGGCCAGGCTGGAACGGCCACGGGCGCCGGTGGTGCCGGCGCTGGTGGTGCTAGTGGTGCTGGTGCTGGAGCTGGTGCTGCTGGTGCTGGTGCTGGTGCTGCCGCCGCTGGCACCGCTGGCACCGCCGCAGCAGGTACCGGCTTCTTTGCCACGACCGCGGTCGCCGGTCTGTCGGTCGGCACTGTGGCCGCCATCGGCGCCGCTGTCGCCGCCGTGGCTGTCGCTTCGTCGGACAACGGTTCGACCACGAACCACTCGACCACGACCCACCACTGATCGCAAACGGGACGCCTGCGCGTTCCTTTGCAGCCAGTTGCAAAGAAAACGGCCGCATCTGCGGCCGTTTTCTTTGCCTGTGCGACGAGACGATCAGGCGAACACTTCGGCCTGCGCCAGCAGCTTGCCGGCCTGGTCCTTGGCCGCCAACTGCGGTGCCGCGTCGATGGGCCACTCGATGCCGATCGCCGGATCGTTCCACAGCAGGCTGCGCTCGTGCTCCGGATACCAGTAATCCGTCGTCTTGTAGAGGAATTCCGCCGACTCGCTCAGCACGACAAAACCGTGTGCGAAACCGGGCGGGACCCACATCTGCCGGCAATTGTCCGCGCTCAGCTCGACGCCCACCCAGCGCCCGAAAGTCGGCGACGATCTGCGCAGGTCGACGGCCACGTCGAACACCCTACCCTGTACGACCCGCACCAGCTTGCCCTGCGCATGCTGGATCTGGTAATGCAGCCCGCGCAGGACACCCTTGGCCGACTTGCTGTGATTGTCCTGCACGAATTGAGTATCGACGCCGGTCGCCTGGGCGAAATCGCGCGCATTAAAACTTTCATAAAAGAAGCCGCGGGCATCACCGAAGACTTTCGGCTCCAATACCAATACATCAGGAATGGCGGTCGGGGTAACGGTAAAAGGCATTTGCTCGGTTTATTTCAACAAGTTTAAAAGGTAGTTTCCATAGCCATTCTTGGCCAGCGGTGCTGCGAGTTTTTGCAATGCGGCCGCATCGATCCAACCCTGGCGATACGCGATCTCTTCCGGACACGCGACTTGGAGGCCCTGGCGCTTCTGCAGCGTGGCGATAAAGCTCGCGGCCTCGAGCAAGCTATCGTGGGTGCCTGTGTCGAGCCAGGCAAAGCCGCGGCCCATGATTTCGACATCCAGCTTGCCGCGTTCGAGGTAGCGGCGGTTGACATCCGTGATTTCCAGTTCGCCGCGCGGCGACGGCTTGATGTCGGCGGCCACGTTGCAGACGTCGTTGTCGTAGAAATACAAGCCGGTCACGGCATACGACGACTTCGGCACTTTCGGCTTTTCCTCGATACTCAGGGCGCGCTGGTACGCGTCGAACTCGACGACACCGTAGCGTTCAGGATCATGCACGTGGTAGGCAAACACGGTGGCGCCATCGGTGCGTTCATTCGCACTGTTCAATTGTTTTACCAGGTCGTGACCGTAGAAGATGTTGTCGCCAAGGACAAGCGCACTTGGATCATGCCCCACGAAGTCCTTTCCGATGATGAAGGCCTGGGCCAGGCCATCCGGCGAGGGCTGCACGGCATACTGGATGTTCATGCCCCAGTGGCTGCCGTCGCCGAGCAACTCGGCGAAACGCGGCGTGTCCTGTGGCGTGCTGATGACGAGCACGTCGCGGATTCCGCTCAGCATCAGCGTGCTGAGCGGGTAGTAGATCATCGGTTTGTCGTAGACAGGCATCAGTTGCTTGCTGACGGCCTGGGTAACGGGATACAGCCGCGTACCGGAGCCGCCGGCCAGGATGATGCCTTTACGCTTGAAATTGGTCATGGCTGCCTCTCACAGGAATTGCCGGAGCACGTGACGCACGCCTTCCTGCCACGGCGGGAGGCGGAGATCGAACGTCGTGCGAAAGCGGGTCGTGTCGAGCCGCGAATTGAGGGGGCGCTTGGCAGGCGTCGGATACTGCTGCGTGGACAGCGGCGCGACCGCGTCGACGGTCGCCTTCAGGGTTTTGCCGGCCGCCAGGGCCTCACCGATGACGAATTGCGCATAGGCGTGCCAGTTCGTTTCGCCACCCGACGTCACGTGATACGTACCGTATGGGAAGTCGGCGCTGCGCACGCGCGCATGTTCACGCACGAGATGGGCGCTAAGGTCGGCCAGCAGCGCGGCCGAAGTCGGCGCCCCGAACTGGTCCGCGACGACTGTCAGTGTCTCGCGCTCGCCGGCCAGGCGCAGCATCGTCTTGGCAAAATTGCCGCCGTGCGCGCCCACGACCCAGCTCGTACGCAGGATCAGGTGACGCGGATTGGCGGCCGCCAGCCCCCGCTCGCCTTCCAGCTTGGTGCGACCATAGACGCTTTGCGGCGCTGGCGTGTCGCTTTCCGTGTAGGCACCCTGCTTGGCGCCGTCGAACACATAGTCGGTCGAATAATGGAGCACAAGCGCCCCCAGCTTCGCGCCCTCTTCGCCCAGGATGGCCGGGGCGACGGCATTGACGGCGTGAGCGGCCGCCTCGTCGGACTCGGCCTTGTCGACGGCCGTGTAGGCCGCCGGATTGACGATCACGTCCGGCGCCACGCGACGCACGAGGTCGCGCAGCGCTTCGGCGTCGGCCAGATTGCAGTCCTGCGTGCCGACGGCGACGACTTCGCCGAGCGGCGCCAGCGCGCGCTGCAGTTCGAAGCCGAGCTGGCCGTTCTTGCCGGTCAGGAGAATCTTCATTCAGGCACCATATTGTTGACCGACCCAGGCGCGGTAAGCGCCGCTCGTCACGTTCTGGACCCATTCCTGGTTGTCGAGATACCACTGCACCGTCTTGCGGATGCCGGTCTCGAAGGTCTCGGCCGGCTTCCAGCCCAGCTCGCGCTCGAGTCTCGTCGCGTCGATCGCGTAGCGGCGATCATGGCCGGGGCGGTCCGTCACGAAGGTGATCTGGGTCGCGTATGACTGGCCGTCCGCGCGCGGGCTCAATCCGTCGAGGATTGCGCAAAGTGTACGCACCACGTCGAGGTTCGCCTTCTCGTTCCAGCCGCCGACGTTGTAGACCTCCCCCAGTTGACCTGCCTCCAGCACCCGGCGAATGGCCGAGCAGTGGTCTTTTACGTACAGCCAGTCGCGGATCTGCTGGCCGTCGCCGTAGATCGGCAGCGGCTTGCCGGCCAGCGCGTTGTGAATGCACAGCGGAATCAGCTTTTCCGGGAAATGGTACGGGCCATAGTTGTTCGAGCAATTGGTGGTCAGCACGGGCAGACCGTACGTGTGGTGGTAGGCCCGCACTAGGTGATCGCTGGCCGCCTTGCTGGCGGAATACGGGCTGTTCGGCTCGTATCGGTTGGTTTCGCGGAAAGCCGGGTCGTCCTTGCCGAGGGAGCCGTAGACTTCGTCGGTGGACACGTGCAGGAAGCGGAACGCGGCCTTGCGGTCGTCCGGCAGTGCGCCCCAATATTCGCGCACGGCTTCCAGCAAGTGGAAAGTGCCGACGATGTTCGTCTGGATGAATTCGCCAGGGCCATGGATGCTTCGGTCTACGTGGCTCTCGGCCGCGAAGTTCACGACGGCGCGCGGCTGGTGCTCCTGCAGCAGGCGGCGCACAAGGTCGACGTCGCCGATGTCGCCGTGGACGAAGACGTGGCGCGGGTTGTCGCGCACATTCACCAGGTTCTCGAGATTGCCGGCATAGGTCAGCTTGTCGAGGTTGATGACCGGCTCGTCGGTCAAGGCACACCAGTCCAGCACGAAATTACTGCCGATGAAGCCCGCACTGCCTGTCGTCAAAATCATTTATACATTCTCCAGTTGACGGATAACACACGGGCCGTCCGGACCGCACCCGTTCGGCCGGTCCGAGAATCCGGCGGTACCGCGCGATCCCGATTTCAATTATCAATAAGTTCCGAACCACGCCACGCCGAGCGATTTCTCACCCGGCGTCACGGCAAAGTTCGAATGGGTATCTGTGCGCTGGGCCTGCCACAGCCAGCCGCCCACCGCCATGCCGAGCACGCCGCCAGCGACGACATCCGAGACCCAATGCTGCCGACCCGCCGTACGTCCCAGCGAACCCGCCGCGGCAAGCCCATACAGCCAAGGCGCATCGTACTCCTGCGCAAACGGCGTGACGGCCGCAAATGCCACGGTAGCGTGGTTGGAAGGGAACGATGCGTTCGACCGGTCCGTCGCCCTGCTCCACTGCCCCAGCTCCGCGTTCGGGCGGGCCCGTCCGACGACATGCTTGGTGGCTATTGACAACGCCGCGGCGCCGGCGACCGATTCCAGCGAGATGATACCAATGTTTTGCATGCGCGCATCGCCAAATGCCACTGCGCCAGCAGCTGCACCAGTCAGCAAGACGGGCAGCGCCTTGCCCACATTGCTCCAAGCGCGCGCGACGCTCGATCCCTGGTGCTTCTTCATGAAGCGGTCGACCGGTTTGTCGAGCAAGGCACCGGCCAGGATCGCGCCGCCGCCGATGACAGCGCCGTTAGCCCACTGCGGGAATGTCGGCGTCGTTTTAACGGACTGTTCCACGCGCATGCGGAACAGCGGCCATGGATTCGGCATGACATCGACTGGAGGGTTCACGGCGGGCAGGTTCTGTTCGTCACGCCGCTCGGCGAAGTTGCCGAGGCCGTCGAACGTATTCAGATCCCGACGCGGCTGTTCGACCATTTCGTACAGGTCGCCCGGGCTTGCAACCATCTGGCCGACGTCGCGGGTCCACGGCGATAGGCCGATACCGGCCGTCGCCTGCGTGTCGGACAGCAGCATAATGTTCAGAGGCACCGACAGAAAGATGCCCTTGTCGTTGTATGGATTCGATGGCGTGCCAGGATTCGTGATGTCCTTGCCGCTCGTCTTCGTGTACCAGGCGCCGATCTCGACACCGGATAGGAAGCGTCGCTTGAATTCCATGCGCACGCCATTATCCTTTGCCAGAAAGTGGCCGACACGGGCCGTCGCGGTGATGTCGTATGGAAGCTTGTAGTGCAGGGCCGCGAAACTGGTGACGGTATTGTAGTCTCGCTTGTCGAACCAACCCTTAACGCCACGCTGCTGCAACGCGTCAACCGTCACGTCGGCTGCCCAGCGGCTGTCCTTCGGCAAGTACAGCATCTGGCCGCCGACACCGCGGTACATTTCCTCGTACAGACCGCCGGACACGCGCGCATAGACTCGCTCGGCCGGCATCATGTACTGGTTGAGCATAAAACGGTTCAGCTTGAAGCGGTGGCCGCGCTTGTAGTCGGCGATATCCGTGCGCACATGCTGGAGCAGGCTGTTGGACGGCTGGGTGACGCCAGACACGTTTTCCAATGCGGTCAGCTTGAGGTCGCTGTTCAGGTACAAGCCTGGGGCAACGCGCCGGTCGTAGTTGACCGCGGCCCACAACTCGTAGCGCAGTGCGCCGCTAGGGTCATTGAAGAAGAACGACGTCTTGGGCACAACCTTGAAGCGGTTCGCTTCACGATCTTCCGATGCGAGCTGGACCGTGTTGCCGTCGCGACCGACCTGAACCTGCAGATCAGCGCCTTCGTCCCTGACCTCGGCCAACAGGCTGTCCTGATCCTCTCCGACTTGATCGTCCGGGCGGGCATAGCGCACGATCACCGTCTGCAGGAAGCTGTCGCGATCCGCCAGTCCTGTCAGGTAGTCGGTCAAGCGCTGCAGATCGACGAACTCATAAGTGACGACCGGCTGCTCCAATTTGGTATACGTGATCCGAATGACGCGTGTACCCAGTGGCGCAAACGCGAGCGCGGTGCGCGCGGCGCGGCCCACAGCACGCCCCGTGTTCGAGATGCGACTGTTAGTCAACGACAGCTTGAGCGTGTTGTCTTCAAACGTCACGCGAACATTCTTGAAATCCTGCTGGATCAGGGCCTGGACCAGTGCGGCGCCGTGATTGGGCTGCTGCTGCCACTCATGCGCGCTGACGCGCGGCGGCGCCTTCTTGGAATCGAACGGCGCCGGCTCGTAGAATTTGGGAACGAATTCGCGCTCGGAAAACGGGATGCTGAGGTAAGCATTAGCACTGAAGTGGTCACGATGGCGCGCCACCTGCGCACCCAGCCATCCCCAACGGTATTCGATCGCTGCTGCGACTCCATTCCTGCGCGTCCCAGCCGATGTGTATGCCGCACGAAAATCCTTCTGGTAATCGTTAGCATCGTATTCGGCGACGAGCGCAACCCCAGGTACCGACAACGGCACCCAGCGCACGCCGGCGAAGGCACCCGCCGGACGCTTGTTTCCGTAACCGATACTGGCCTCGATGTTGTGGGTACTACCGAAAGACTTCGACGCTACGACGTATTGGCCTTTGAACAATTCAGTACCGAAAAGGTCCGTCGCACCAACAGCCACGGATGGTCCCCATCCCGATTCGTTTAGCAAGCGCAGTTTTCCGTCCACGACCTTGTCCTTGTACCGGCCGTATTGACTGCCGTATTCGCCTTTGACGTTGGAAAAACCAGGGATTCCGGTAATGGAAACGTAACGACCGGTCAGTTGCAGAAAAGGCACAACGGTGGCACTCGTCCAGAGACTTCCATATGGACTGTCGTAACTGTAGCCGGTTGAAATCGTGCCGTCGGGCTCGACCCATGCGCTCGGCATGTTGATGTAACCGGACTGACCTTGCACTGCGGGGGTTGCTGCAAAAGTGCTGGCCATGCTCAAGGCCACGCATCCGAAACAACCTAACTTAAGAGATGTTTTCAATGATGTAAGTACGACCGCACAACCCGGGACAGACGCTACGAAAAACTAGTCCGGCACGAGTTGAAAAGGCTGGTCTATAGAATTTGTTCAAGATATTGACGGCCCTGAGGTCAACATCGGACTAGGCTTTTCATCCAACCATGCCGTGTTAGTTCAGGTTTGCGTCAACGAATCTGGCAACGCACAAGAATACGATGTTAAAGACCATCTTGGATTCGTAATGTCGCCAGAACCGCGTGATTCCTGCGTTGGCGTTCACGGTCAAAGACCCAGCCCCATTTATTGAAATATTTAATTGCCGAGCGGATATGATAGAACAACAGACGATAATTCCGATACGAACCTTTGGCATATCCATGAACAACCGATACCTGCGGAAAATAGATCGCGCTTCCGATATCCGCGAGCCTTCGGACCAGATCGACATCCTCCATATACATGAAGAAGCGCTCGTCGAATCCGCCGACTTCCAGCAAAGCGGCCGAACGTACCAGCAAAAAGCAACCGGAAAGCGTGGGCACCTCCGATCTGCGTTCCTGCGGCAAGTCGTGCAATTCGTAGCGCTTATCGAGTTTCGCTCGGATGAAATGGAACGGTACGAACCTCCTTACCAACAGGTCTACCGGGGTAGGCAACAGCTTGCACAAGCGTTGCAGTGACCCGTCCGGATACGCCACCCGCGGCATGGCGACCGCAAGATTCGATGTCCTGTCGAACTCTTCCATTAGGCTGGTCAGTGTCGCTGGAACGAAGCCAATGTCCGGATTTAGAATCAGATGAACATCCGACGAAGGACAACCCAGCTTAATGGCAACATTGTGCGCAGCGCCGAAACCGATATTGGCCCCGTTGTAAATATATTCAACCCGATGATCATTGAAGAACTCGCTCTTCAATGGCTCGGGAGAGTTATCAACCACGTATAGCTTCACCTCAGCCGGAACCGCCAGAAAGGCGCGCATCGCGATCTCGAACTGGTCGTTCCTTGATTTATAGAGAACTAAAGATGCAGTTACCTTCATGATCATGATCTTTTTAAAAACAAACCGAAGCGCCTACCGGCTCGCTCCAAATACCGTACGTTCAATATTCCGTTGCGCATCAACAACGGCTAGAGGCACTTCGAAGTTCACCTGTTCGAGAATCTGCCCTTTCTGCATCGCCGCGAGCAGGGACACAATCTCGTCGATCGTCTTCCTGAAATGAGCCGCCCCGTCAAAAAATTCACGAAAAACTCGTGATTCGAGAAGAAAACACGGCACTCCTGCCGTGAGCGCCGCAGCAAGCGGTCGCCCGAAGCCTTCATTCGTGGCGACCGAAACCACCACATCGACAGAGTCGAGAAAACCTTCAAGTGTTGACTGATCGCTTTCCACCAGCTCTTGCCGAATTGTGCCAAACTCTGTACCCAAGCCGGCCAAATACGAAGTCTTGTGACCGTAGATCCTGAATTCGAACAAGTCGCCGTGACCAGCCTTCAGGGTCGCCGCGAACAATCCTTCGTAATTTTTCTTGGGCGAGTCTGTACCAACCAGGCCGATTCTAAGTCTTGGCAAATATACATCGCGCTTGGAATGGCGCTTCCCTAACATCGCCGGAAAAATGTTGGGCGCAAAGAACTGGCGTTCGTCGGAAACACCCAGATCGATTAGAAAATCCTTGGCATCCGACCGGTTGATATGCCCAACCAAACAACGCGACGTGCTAAGCGAAAGCCTTAACAGAAACTTCTTGAGTTTACCCAAGTTACCAAAAAAAGGATATGGATCGTGCAAAACGATGAACTGCGTCGATATAAACGGCAAGGGATGGGGCGTTGGAGTGTAAAGCAAGTCGTCGCCCCTTACACATCCTTGTACAACCTCAATGACAAATCGGATAAAGTTGCATTCCACAACACACAGATCGGGAAACTGCGTCCGCAGATTCGAGGCCACATGCGGCCGCACCAGAACCTTCAAAATGGCATTCTGATTATTTTTTATATAATCCAGTGCATAATAATATAATCCGTTGGTGTTTTTCAGATTATAAAAATTGACGATAACCATTATTACTCTCCGACATTCATCCAAAACGTTGCACAAAAATTGAAAATCATGTGAAGAACAATAAACAAGAACATCGCATACACGTACAGAAAGAAAGCGCCGTACCAGCCCGGAATAAGCAGTACCAGCCATGCATACCAGACCATATCCCGCGATTCTTCAGTAGGTTTCAGCATTTTCCCCATCAGCGCGAGGAGAGCCGACACGACAAGCGCATAAAGAAAGTTTAGCGAAGCATATTGCGGCACAATGAAAAACCATCCAATTATCGTAGGATTCGCATTCCAATTGACTTCCGACGCAGGATCAAGTTGCTGCGCAAACGCAACGCCAGCACTAAGATGATATGGATCACCGAAAAGCCTGTCGATTGCGAGTCCGTGTATCCCTTCCAACCAGAATGGATACATCAAACCTTGTGAATAATTTTCACCTAACGCAGAAGCGAGCTGATATACGCCTATCGAACTCGATATCAATTGCAGTCTATCAAAAACCTGCTGAAGAGCAATACCCATCGCCTGCAGCACATCGATCGACTCGTACACTCCGAGAAATTCGGAGAAACCGGCATTTTGCTTATATGCGTAATACCTGACGAACAATTTTAAAAAATATATCAACGGATAGCCGACCAAAAACAACAGGCCGCCCCATAACACATGTTTTGCCTTGATGGCACGGGCCCGGATCAAGCGTGAGGACTCGAAGAAGATCATGGTCAGCAGAACACCGCTCCATCCACGTATCAGGCTGGACATCAGCCAGATTACGCAGTTAAGCTTGAAATAACGGGACTGCCTATAGAACCCGTAGTAAATGAAAAACAATACATCGACCGGTACGAAAACCCAAAGCATGGACAGAAGCGACTGGTCACGACTGGTAGATCCGGCGACAAAGCTGCCCGTCACGAGAACATAAAGCAAGAACATAGCCTGCAAAAAAGCCAAGGTCCAACTGATCCGCTTGTCCATCAAGACCGGATCGGAAATCTGAATCTTGTAAACGCGAACTTTGTCTACCAGGTTGAACCAGAAAGTCTGCGCGACGATATAGAAGCCTGCCAACAGCAGAAAAATCCGGAAAACCGGTGTTGCCTCATTAATCGGGACGAGCTGTGTTTCACCGAAAAGCGTCTTCTGAGTTATGATCAGAATGGTATAAATCAGATTTAAAAGCAGATAGAAAATCAACCACAGGTATCTCGGCCGTGCGCCAAAGTATCGATAAAACATCTGTTTCCGGATCCTGTGGCAATCAAAACGGATGCTTGACCAGCAACGTGTTCGCGGTCCGCAACAATTCTGCTTTGCAATGGTTGAGCAAGTACGGCAGACAAAAAAGAACTACCTTGGGGTCGACAAATGCCAGCAATGGTACCGATCCTAGATAAATCGGCAATGCGATGGTTTTCATTGTTTCCTCAGAAACATTCACCACTGTTTTTGCCCCGAGATAATGAATCAGCTTGACGATCAGATGCGGCAACGCGCCCAGGACGTAAAAGGTCGCCGCGGGCGAGAGAATTATCACGCGCATCCAAATCTTGAGAGTATTCAGCGCAATGAAACTGGCGATGCGCCAACGAGGCTTTGTCAAGGCGTTGTGCACAATGAAGACGGCAAACAAAATCAGGAGGCAAAACATGACCGGCGTAAAAGATTCAGGACACAATGAATATGTCAGACATCCCATGCCAGCTATCGGGATCACACGCAACGTAAAAAACGTAATCGGATTGAATCCGGCAAACTGCGAGCGCTCGGTCATCCCGACTTCTTCCTTCTTCGCCAGAAGATCGTTCTGGATATAACCGATCTCATAGACCGAATAAAGGAGCAGAAAGCCGAGAACGACCATTGATACCGAGATCTGTTCAAGCCAAGCGACGATCAGGAATGGTACGATTTCCATCAATGCGAAACCAATCAGCCTTGGTATCTGCAATTGCGGTGCATAACGGTAGACGAATACGGAACCCGGGACTAAGGCGAAAAAAAATTCTTTCATGTCGTCACCCTAGTGACAGCCTTATGTTCGACCAAAAAATTCTTTGACGGCTTCCAAAAATCTAGATGACTATCCGAATAGATCGTCCGAATGCTCAGCGCCTGCTGTTCCATTGCACGATAAACTTTGTGCTTCTTGGCAAGGAGGTCGTGTGTCAGAACACCGAAAATGCTCTTGGACGCGTAGACGTCAACGCCCAGCGCTCTCGCTAATGGGCGGGCTACGCGTTCCGGTGTGGCCGACACCAATACAACAACATAGTTATAACGCTTGTAGCGATCGATGCGACGCTTCAGGCCCTCATGCACATTGTCCGAGTCGTTCAGAATCTGCAATGTCAGGGAGCGCAACTTACGTTCCGGAATGAAGGCGGTGATAAGATATTCGATTCGGCGCTTGAGGAAAGGAACGACACACAAGGCGTGTAGACACGACGTGGTCCAGGCAAGCACGCGACGATGGAAGTGTTCGGCACACCACAGTTCGATGATCAATTCATGTAGATTGCGATGAATCAACGTCTTGTCGATGTCAAAAACAATTATTTCTTTTTCCTGATTCATGCTTCGCTCGCGCGGCCAACATCACAGAAATACTGTTCAAGTGACTGAACAGGATCTAAATATTCCGACATGCAATGTAGAGAAAGACCAGGCACGGGCGTCAGCAATTTGCGGCCCATTCCCGCGATCAGTCTGTCGAACATCAAATGGTCTGGCTTGGTCGTGTACAAATGTTCAAAGTCACGCCGAAATACCTCATGCTTCATCATGAACGTACCGCATGTGGACGGGGCAGTCGTCCAGTGCCGCGATTCGGTCGCGTAGAGTGTCGATTGACCGTAATGTGCCGGATATTTGTACCGGTCCGGATGATCGTATAAGGATACATAGTCGAAATTCAGTCCCGACGAATACAATTTGAATACCTCATCGACCCAACCGTCAGCGTGCAGGTAATCATTCTCGAGCAGGTAGACGATATCGCAAGGCTCGAGCGGCAGGTCTCTGACGACCCGCATCATCACCAATGCGGCTTCCACGGCCGAGCGCGCGCTGTGCAGTTGTACTTCGATGTCGCGGTCACATTGTCGCAAATATGTCGCAAACGGGTCAATTTCGAGTTGCTCGGCAGTACCGTTATACAGCACAAGAATGCGAACCCGACTCGCGTGATTACTGGCTTCGACAGTTTCGACGAGGCGGCGAAAGCATTTAACGTAGTCAAAACCATCCGGTCTCGCTTTCGATGGGAATCTGGCGATGTCTTGCGAAATGAATACGTGACGATAAACGATGACAAGATCGCCGATCTGGGCTGCTTTCGGCCTCGGCTGTGGTGCCGGTGACGGCCGGAGTCGGCGATACAAATTCCAGATCGATCGAACCATGCCGTGCGCTCGGATCTTCTGCTTGAAGCGCAGTTTTGCCAAAAGTCTCTCGTCGGAACCCGACACGTTATGAGTTTTATGAAAAATTGAATAAGCCATATCAATGCCGGAGTCTTATACGGGCGGCAACGCTGCCGCTGCAGCGGATTGCCCGGATTACGAGCCAAACGCCATCAATCGACAAGGATTTGCAGATCGCTGGTTATGCCGTCTTGATGAATCTGCCACGTGTCAGCTTTGCCCTCATCGGTGGCGACGAGACTATACCGGCGGCCAATGTCAGCGCGCTGATCAGAGCAATCAAAAGAGACAGTTCGATTCTGCCTGACGGCAGCGGAAGCACATACTTTGCCAACAACACGAACGTGAGTGGAAGGACTAGAATTGGCAAAATATCTTCGAAAACCCAGCGGAAATTGAAATCTTTCGCTGCAAAACGCCTGTGTATTCTAGGCACCCAAAGCACGAAATATCCCGAGTTGGCAAGTAGCCATGCCCAGCCCGCGCCATTCATGCCGAAACGCGTAGTTGCCCATATCAGCCCCGGGATAAGCGTGATGACAAAAATCACGTTTCCGATCAGGTGCAGCTTGAGATCGCCCTTAGCAAATTGCAAATAGTACGGAAACGCGGCAAACGCCATGACGCCGTTGCCGAGCGCGTACAACTGCAAAGAAGTGCTTGCCTTTGCCGCGATCTCAGCACTACCAGTCCACGCAAGAAGCACCGGCGATGCAAAACAAACAAGTACGACGGTCGTCGGAATCGCGGCTACCGCAACAAGTTGAGTCGATTGCCGATAAAGCTTAAGCAAGCCTGTGTCATTTGCCTCGGCGGCCAATTTGCTCATACGCGGCCAGATCGACGCTGTAATTGGCGCACTGATGACCGTCACACCACTCGCGATCATGACGGCCATAGTAAAAAAGCCATAATCGGCTAAGGGCAAGATACCAGACAGGATCAGTTTATCGGTCTGCGTGACTAGAACCCAGACCGACGAGGTAAACGTAATCGTCATCGCAAACTTGACGATGGGAAGTACCGGTTTTATCGACCAACCGATGGCCCCGTCTAGCGAACGTTTAGACGGCAACATTCTCAGATTGATCAGATAAAGCAGCAGTAATTCCGTCAGCGCCACGACCAACTGGTGGATGAAGAATACTTTCGGCGTGTACGAAAAGGCGGCCATCGAACCCAGCACAGCGACGAAACGCAAAGTCGCGATAAAAACATTGAAGCCGCTCATGAGAATAAGCCGCTCGGCACCGGTGATCGCACCGCGGTACAGCCCCCCCATCCATCTCAACGCCACGCATACCGACATGATCTGGACAGCGTTGATCACTGCATTCTTATCAATGTGAGTGACGTTCAGCCAACGCGACGCGACAATATCGGACATGCATAGAAGTGCGCCCCCGCCGAGGACCGCGATCGCGCAGAAAATCAAGCTAATGGCACGGAATAGCTGCCGATAAAGCAAGGGAGACAATGCGCCGCCGTGGAATCGCGCGGTTTCCCTTCCGATCGTGGGCGTGAGGCCCAAATCGAGCATGCCGAAGAATGCCTGCAGCATTGCGAAAAATGCCACCAAGCCATACGCCTCTGCTCCCATGTAACGCACATAGGTAGGCACGAGCACGATGCCTACTATCGTGATATAAAGTTGGCTCGCATAGTTGGCAAGAATGGGGAGCCGTAAACTCACGAAGTGCCCAGACGAGAAGATTGATGTGAAAAAAGGTCGAGTTCCATGAACACCGACACGTCAGACTCGCTCGCTACCGTAAAACCCAAACGCCCGTAGAAGGAACGCAGGCCGGGATTGGTCTTGTAGATTTCCAAACGCATCGTCTTGAAGCCTGCTTTGGCTGCGTATGCAAATGAGCTTCTCAACAACGCAGAGCCAAGACCGGTCGATCGGGCGGACTTGCGCACTGCGACCATCGTGACGAAAGCGCTATCCACAGCCGAATCGTTGCAATATACGGCGACCAATCCGCTAATTTTCCCGGCCTCGTAGACGGTAAAGAGCACCGCCTTCTCGGCGATCTTCCGGCAGTACACGTCGAAGTCGAGCTTAACCGACAGCCTCGGCGTAAAGTCGTTATCTACTTCGACGAGCAAATCCTTGATGTCTTCTGCAACACTCATTTTGCGCCTTGGCCTTCGAAATACGCCCTAATCTCACGACAGATCGCATAAACATCTTCGAGATTCGTATCCTGGTGCACGGGCAGATTCAAAATCTGGCTGGAGATTTCGACGGCAAGCGCATGTTCTTCGCACCGGAGCTGGTCGATCATCCGGTAGTACAAGGCGATCATCGTCATACCTTTCGACATCAGGTGAAAATAGAGCGGCTCCCGCTTGCCATGCTTGACCCGGATCGCAAAGCTTTGCGGAATGTCCGCGTCTTCCAACACATACATGATCTCGATGTGGTTTTGGAGACCTTCGAGCAACTGCACGTAGGCTTCATAGTTCTGGCGGCGGCGGCTGCTGATCGCGGAAAAATCGGACAATGCGTATTGAGCCAGTACATCCCTGTCCGCTTCAATCTCGGCCGGAATCGGCATTATTGAACGGTCCTTGGAGTTTACTTTTAACAAACCCCCGGTGTCCAAGGCAAGGTATTTATGGAGCGAATAAAACGCGAACTCGCCGACATCGCCGATACGGCTGCCCGGAGCATCCAGATAAAAAGCGTGGGCGCAGTCTTCCACCAAGACGGCGCCGACATCGCGACAAAGCTGCGCGAGCGCGTCGAGATCGTTCCGGCAAAAACCGAAGTAGTGAATCACGAGGACGATATCGAATCCCTTCGCGAGCTGGCGCGCAAGATCCTCCATGTCAACACTCAGGTCTCCCTTGATTTTATAGAAATCAAATTCCGCACCGTTGGCCACCACCGGATCATGAACGCCCGAACCCTCGCGTGCGGTGTAGCCAATATACCCTGGGAGAAGCACCCGCCCGGATTTGCCACCGCAAACGGACGCGATGACGTGGCCCCACGCTGCGCGTGCATTTTTTGTAAAATGAGCATTCAGCACGCAATTACGTTTGTCGGTAGCAGATTTCGAAATCATCGTCTTTTCAATACTTTTCTATTACAAGCAATAGGTGTCGTCCAGTAGTTCACGGATACGTTCAGGAGAATTGAACATCATGACGTCGATGATAGACAATCCTGTCTCGAAAGTGCCGCGCCGCTGGCTGTAGGGTTCGAGATTATTACCGAGGAACTTCAACTTGATCTGGGCATCTTGGAATTGTTCCGGCTTGAAAATTTCGACGCCGCCGGTCGGGTTAACGTATTCAGTGCCGCCAAGAGCCTTGGTGATATGCAAGGCCCATTCGCCGGGATGCGTTACTGGATCAATGGCAAGTTGCATCTCGCTGAAAATATCCAATTGCAAATTGACACCGATGTATTTACAAGTCTCACGCAGTACATTCGCGTTCAAATGCGTAATGCTGTCCGTGTCGACCTGCAGGGATCTTTCGATGACGGCAACGGTATCGGCATAGAACGGAGAACGCTTCTTGTAATGCTGGAGCTGACGCAACAGCTTGCCTTTCCAGTCCTCGGCGTTCCGAATCTTGACATCTTTGATCTTTGCACCGAATTCGAACTTTTCCAAAGGCACTGCTACATATTGCCAGCCCTCTTCCGGTTTCAAAATACGATTCCGCTCGATCCAGCCATGACGAATGAACTGGACATCGTCAAACAAGATGAAACGATCGGTCGCCTTGATCAGGCTATAATAGCCGACGTAAGGGAAAAAGTAGGGCTGCATGATCGCGTATTTCATCTTATGCTCCTCGTTTCAGGACCGAGACCACGCGGAACACATCTTCGTCCGTGAGTGCCGGGTAAATCGGCAAGCACAGGACTTTCAAGGCGGCTTTAGTAGCGACAGGAAGATTCGACTGTGCGGCAGACGGCAAGCTACGGTACATCGGAAAATCCGTGATCAATGGATAAAAATAGCGCCGTGCATTGACGCCATATTCCTTGAGCTGTGCGTATAGGGCATCGCGACTCATCGGATAATCGCTTTCCACCAGAATAGGGAAGTAAGAATTGTTGGCAACGATTTGGCCGGTATCGCCAAGGCAAACAATGTTCGGAACATCATGAAGCTCTTGCCGATATATCTCAGCAATTTCAGCACGTCTACGCATAATGTGGTCGAGATGCTTCAGTTGCAGCAGTCCAAAGGCCGCATTGATTTCGCTCATCTTGCCATTGATACCCGGGGCAACCACCGTGGTCTCATCCACAAAACCAAAATTCTTCAGGTGATCGATACGCTGCTTGGTTTTCGCATCGGGACAAACGATAGCACCACCCTCGAAGGTGTTAAAGACCTTCGTGGCATGAAAGCTCAGCACGGACAGGTCGCCGTAATTCAAGACGCTCCCATGGTCGTCGCGCACGCCGAAGGCATGTGCGGCATCGTAGATAACCTTCAGGTTGTAATTGTCGGCGACGCGTTGGATCGCGTGAACGTCACAGGGATTGCCATAGCAGTGGACCGGCATGATAGCGGTGGTCTGCGGCGTGATAGCGGCCTCGATCTTGGCCGGATCGAGATTCAAGCTACCAGGCTCGACATCCACGAACACTGGCCTGTTGCCGTTCCACAGCAACGAGTGAGCAGTCGCAACGAACGAGTAAGGCGTCGTGATTACTTCGCCTGTTACTCGCAAGGCCTGCAGCGCCGTAATTAAGGCCAGAGTGCCATTCGAAAACAGCGCAATATGCTTGACGCCCAGATATTCGCACAAGGCTTTTTCGAGCTCCTGGTGGTACGGGCCGCCGTTGGTCAGCACTTTGTTATCCCAGATTTGCGTCAGATGAGGAATGAACTCATCAAGTGGCGGCAAATAAGGCTGAGTGACGTATATCGGCTTGTTTTTCATTTCAGGTACTCTTGTTATCTTGAAAATGCTGCCAAGGCAGCGATTATCTGGGTATGTCAGCGGAAACCAAGGTGTTTCAGGAGTTCGTTCCACTGAGACGATGGCTGAAGCCCAGACCGAATCGCTTTCTCCCTTGCCTCGGCCGCGAAAGCCCAAAGTGCCGTAAACAGGAAGGTGAAAGACGCCGACAGAATTACGATGATCGCGCGCTTGGGCTTGAATTTCCGTTCAGGAACAACCGCAGGATCAAGGACCTGGACAACCGTCGAGCCGTTCGCCTCGTCCAACCGCGCCACCTCGTATTGTTTGGCAAGCAGTTCGTAAAGCATTTGGTAATACTTGACATTGCGCAGGAGCTTGATATTTTCCAGACCACTCTTGCCGTCTGTATTGGGCGCAGCGTTGCGCGAAGCGTCGGGACGGCCATTCTCAAGCCTCGACAGCTCGGCGCGTAGGCTTGCCAGCTCTTCCGTAGTCTCCTTGAATTCCGGGTGACTCGACGTGACGAATGCCCGCATTGAATTGAGCTTGATTTCGTCCGCCGATATCTGCGCACGCAAGCGCGCCACCGTCTCGAGTACCGATCGACTCTCGGCATCGACGCTGACTACACCATGGGTATCGAGCGCGCCCTTCAATGCCACCTCCGCATTGGCCAGATTATTCTTGGCCTGCTCCAGCTGCCGCTCGAAGAATACACGACGCTGACCGGCCTCGGTTATGGCCAGGACGCTAGTTAGCTTGAGAAGCTCCGAAACATAGGCATTGGCGAGCCTCGCAACCAGTTGCTGATCCTTGTCTTGAACCTCGATCGTGATGATTCCGTCCTTACCAGCTACAATCGCCGTATTCTCTTCGAGTTGCTTGCGGGCCTTTTCGTTAGAGCGGGTATCGTAGATTTTCCTCAGATTGAATTGCTCAATCAAGCGGTCGGCCACAGTCCTACTCCGAAGCATGCCGATGTACAGATCGTTCGGATTTTTCAGGCCGGCGCTACTCGCCGCCAGCCCTGCCATGCCACCTAACTGCGATAGGAGGGCAGCCGCGCCGGATTGCGCTTGCTGAGGCGGAAGCAGCTTGGTATCCGCTTGATAAATGTTCGGAAGCGCAAAGCTCAACGCGGCCGAGACCACCCCGGCTACCAGAGGCAACAGGATAATCTGCTTCTTGCGCTTGGCCATTCCGATTAGAAAATCCATCAAGCTCAGCTCGATGCTTTCGTGCCCTGGAGCATTTGCTCGGGAATCGGTCTTTGATGGATTCTTTTCAACAGCAATATCATTCATACATTTATCGAGGTCAGAGTCTTCGCGTACCTGAATGAGATCAACCATCAATTGCGCAGCGTCTTAACAGCAGCAGCACCGAGACCGAAATTAGCGAGCACTTGTGTCCAATCACGCGCGCCTTGGATGAATTTACTCCAAGCGGTTTGACGATCCAATTTTTCGGGTACGACGATGGTATCACCCGGCATGATCTCGACACCGCCAATCTTGCCGAAGAACCATCCTTGTGACTGAGCCGACACAACAGTACCGTCGACGCGCAATACGAATATGTTATCCATGTCGGCGTCATCAGAAACTCCGGCAATTGTCAGGTAATCGTTGACGCGAGTATTTGGTTTCCAAAGCGGCGAAGCTTCAGCATTAACCGCGCCAAACACGTTCACGAATGCCGGCCTCGGCGGAACCACCAGACGATCACCGTTTTGCAGCGACATTTGCGGCAGATGAGCAAAAGAATTGTCATTGGGGTCCAAGCCAAATGCAATACGGCCAGTCGGCTGGAGTTTTCGAAAACGCGCGATGCGCTCTTCCGCAATTGCACGTTCTGCGTCGAACTGCGCGGTCGCCGCGGCGGCATCAGTTTGGCTCATGCCACGCAGGTTGGCTGCTTGTGTAGATTCCGCGCTACGAATCTGGGCCTCGAAACGGTCCGCAGCACGCTTGAGATTCGCTTCCTGTTCCTTGCGTACTTCTTCGCGATAAAACGCGGTGCCGAACATATATGCGCTCGAGGTCGGGCCGCCGGCCTTTGCGAGAAGGGTTTGAAGCGTATCGCTACGGGTCATCTGATAGACGCCCGGCACATTGACTTCGCCCTCGACGCGCACGAACACCTGACGCTTTGCCATTGGCACCGCCACATCATTTTGTGAGAAGATCGTGACTGTATCGCCTGGCTGCAACTGAATATTGTCGGGGCCATTAGGGTTCGTGAATACGTTACCCAAATTGAATGGGATTAGTTGTACTTTCAGGTCCGAACGATTCACGCGCTCGATAACGGCATAATCCCAGTTGATTTCATCCACCAGCCCGCCAATACGGGATGCAATAGTATCCGCCCTCTCTCGAGTGTCCTTCTCGTTCTCACCGGTAACGATTGCGTTGTTCTGGCGCTTGACCGAATTGCGTGTCAACAAGTATTCCTTGCTTGGAATCAGGTCACTCACCCGCATACCAGATTTGAACGGAGCACGCACCGGTTGATCCACGTTACCGCGCAAGACCACAGCATTCGAGAAGTCCGGCGTGATCGAAACAACGTTCAGCACGTCGCCATTTTTTAGAACACGCTTAAGTCCATCCGCATTCAGTGCAAATTCTTCTACAGTTCGCGGATGGCTGCTGTTCGGATCGATACGTTCAAGAAATGCCCGGCGCGGGTCGGCGACGATAGGCAGGCCGCCTGCAAAGTCCAGCAGAGACTCAATGGTTTCGCCTGTGTTCTTCAATTCGAACACAGCAGGGCTGTTGACCTTCCCGACCAATGCAACGAAACCACCGGCAGGCGGAATGTAGATCGTGTCGCCATCTTGCAGCTTAATGTCTGCGGACTTATCACCCTTGGCAATGAAGGAATACAGGTCGAGTTCTGCCACCGCCTTGCCCCCACGCTTCACCTCGACGTGGCGCATACTGCCATTCGCATTCGGACCGCCACTGGAGAACAGCGCAGTCACCAGCGTTGACAGGCTCGACACAGTATAGGTGCCCGGACGATTGGCTTCGCCCACTACGTACACGGTGATCGCACGCAGCTGACCAAAGGTCACGTTGACGGTAACGCCCTTATACAGCCGAGCGATGGCGGCACGAATGACATTCTGCGCATCGCCAGCTTTCACGCCAGCCAGCGGCACATTTCCGATAGTCGGAATCGAGATCGTGCCATTGCGGTCGATGGTAGCGCGGTAATCGACATCGATAGTGCCCCAGCCGCGGATCATCAGCTCATCTCCCGGGCCGAGCGGATAATCCGACGGAACCGGAGCATTGGAAATCGGTGCAAACGTAGACGGCGCATTCGCAAAAAATTCGGCACCGAAAATTGGAAGTAGCTTACCCGTGTTCTCAGCAATGAATTTTTGGAATTCGCTTGGCTCTACCGGGCTCTTCTGCTGCACACCGACGTTCTGGGGATGCGGAACATTGGCGCCCCCAGCGCCACCTCGGATGGCCCCTTCCCCCAACTCGCTAACCTGACCATTGGTAATCAAGATCTTGCGTGCCGTTCCGCCGCTCAACCCGTTGGGCAGCGCGCCAACGCCCTGGTTCGAAGTGGCAAATGGCTCCTGATTGAAGAGATCTGACTTGTTCGTATCTTGCGCGGATGCGGCAATGGAAGCGACGGCCATGACCACGACCGCAAAACTCTTGTTGAACTTGAACATTGGGCGTTAGGGAAGTGAAGCGTGAATGCATGTGGACCAATCCAACATTTTAACTGAGGGCAACCGAGACTGGGAACCTTTTGTTGCGCCATGGGCCATTAATTGTGCTATGCAATATCGTGACTTCAACATATCTGCCACAGCAAGACTGTCAAAGTATAAGTTGTGCTAACAGAGAGCAACTGGAGTGATCTTTTTGTTAAATTACTTAACATATAAATGCAATCATGATGTGATTTTTGGTGAGAATTGGAACAAACATTTTTGTCTTCTTGGTAGCGACCAAGGTCGATTTTGATAAAATAAACACACCACACTTATGATTTGACGGATCTTCCGGCATGCCGTCATAACCTGGAGCCGCCCAGGATCCCCGTCCTGGCCGCGCCATCTATTGCGCGATCGCGCCGCACACCAACTGCCTTTCTCATAGCGTTTCGACCGGGACTTTGCCCTTAAAGCGAACGAACCAGGTCCCCGCCTCCCATGCTCGTCAACTTCCGGGGCGCGTTGCCCTGCAACGCATGATGAGCCCGACGACGCATCTGCGTTCGACATGATGGTCGTCCCGACGGTGCCGCCAGCCCGCATGTTACGCATCCTGACAAAGCCGTCGATCAGCTATGCAAAATTGAAACCACATCCTCGCCGGCATCGGGCTGACCAACGAGGCATCCGTTCCAACTCGTGTGCAGTGGCTGGTGGACCTTGGCGTCGCGCAAGGCTCACCCAATTCGTCCTGCATCACGGCAACCGGCGCATAGCGGGCGCCGAAATCGATGTCCCATTCTTCGGGGCCAGGACGATATCGCTCATCGGGCCGAGCAGAGCGCCGCTGCCGCCCCGAGTCAGTCGCGACTCCTCTTGGGAATGGCCGTCATACGCCGCGCCAACTAATTGATACGCACGCGGCAACGGCACCATGCAGCGGCCGGGGCCAAATTCGAAGGATCGATGGACGCGATCCGTGTGCAGCTCCCCGTGCAGCGCAGCCAACTGCGGCGCGATGAAGATCCTTCACCCATTGCGGCCTGCAACGTGGGCGCAATGCGGTCCGCCATGTGCGCTGTCTTGAGGCGCGCGCGACAACGGCGAGCCGGCCGACACGCGCGTCGTCGATTAATGTCGCGAGCTTCATGATGGGGCCGCTGCGGATTGCCCTGTCATTGTCGTGCAGCACTACCGACGCGGAGCCCCCATCCCGCCTCAGAACGTCCCGAGCAGGCCTAGCCCCACCGTATTCTGGTAATAGTTGTAGTCGATCAGACTTTGCCCATACCCCGAGAACACCTGGGCATATCCCTTGAGGTGTCCTGCCAGCGGAAATGCCCAGCTGAGCTGGAGGGCACCGCGCCCTGTCGAGAAATTGTGCCGTAACAGTGCCGAGTAATCGCTGCCATTGGCGCGGTACGTGACGGCGAGATCGCCACGCCCCATGTAGTCGACGATGTTCCGATTGTCGTCGCTGGCGGCCGCTTCATTGATGCGCTTCCATACGCGCCCCAACACCGTCCACCCTGCCCGCTCGAGTCCAACCTGCGCATAGACCCGGTTCCAGCTGCGCGACAACGTCGACGCCTGGCCGTTCGACTGGTGCACCAGACCGAGATTAAGAAAGCGCGCGCGCATGCCCAGTAGACTGAAGTGCAGTGGAGTGACGGCCATCAGCTCGGGTTGATAGTTCGTCTCGCGGAAGGGGCTGGACGCCTTGTGATTGCCGGCTTGCCAGAAACTGTTCTGTGTATAGCCGAACCACAGATCGATGGGCTTGTCGAAGGCATTTTCGACCAGCTTCATCTTGAAACCCAACTGGAACACGAGTTCCGAATGCGCAAGGCCGCTCGTCAGGACGTCGAGCCGGCGGAACGGTCGGTAGGGCTCGTCGTTGGGACGCGCCGTACGGGTGGCCATCAGGTAGTTCACCAGATGAGGGCGGAAATTGAACGTGCCACGTTTGTGGTTCTGGTCCAGCTCCCAATGGTCGGCCAGGCTAAAACCACGTGTCGATTCGGGCGCGATGTCGACCGCGTCCGGAACCGGCGACAGATCGACAACAGTTGCCGTGGTAGCCGGTGCGGGCAGAGGCGCCGGCTGGCTTGCCGCTGCGTGGGCGGACATGTCGACCGTTGGGTTCGACGTAGATAACTGGGTCACACCAGCCAGCCGGTCGTAGCACGCCAGGCGCTGACCCGCATCCGCGATGCGTGCACATGCCGCCAGACCTGGATCGGTCTGATGGGCGAGTGCCGGGCTGAGCGCAAGAAAAGAAATGAGGGGTAGGAAACGCGAATCCGTGACGGGCATCGTCTTACTCGAAATAAACTGGCTCAGGTCAATGAATTATTGACAATATCCAAATGACGAGTTTCCCGTAAATCTTCCGCGGACGGCGCACGACAGCGAACTGTCGTGCACCTTCAAGGCAGGCCCGGTGCCCGAATGATCGAGTCGTGCGTACTCAACCCGGCACCAGCAACTCCAACTGCGCCTGCTCCAGATAACACCACTCCCCTTCATGCAACCCCAGCGACTCGAGCGTCAACTCACCGATCTGCGACCGGTGCAAGGCCACGCAATGGTTCCCAGCCGCAGCCAGCATGCGCTTCACCTGATGATATTTCCCCTGCTCGAGCACGATCTCCAGCTGATGATCGTCCCGCTGCACACAGGACTGAGCGGCCAGCGGCGCGGGCTCGTCGTGCAATTGCACGCCGGATAACAATTGGTCAACGAGCGCCTGGGTGACGGGATCTTGAGTCGTCGCCTGGTACACCTTCGGGATATGCCGCTTGGGCGACGACTGCGCATGAATGAACGGGCCGTCGTCCGACATCAGCAGCAGGCCCGTCGTGTCATGATCGAGCCGCCCCACGGGCTGGACGTCGCGCCAGGTGAACTGTTCCGGCAACAAGGTCAGCACACCCGGATGGTGGCTCGGCTTGCGCGAGCACTCGAAGTTGGAGGGTTTGTACAAGGCGATGTAGACGTGTTCGCGATAGACCCACTCTTCGTCGAAGACGGTCAGCACGAGCCCGTCCGTCTCCACGAGGGTCTTGTAGTTATCGTGGACTTCGCCGTTGACGGCCACGTCGCCGTCGTCGATCAGGGCCCGGCAATACTTGCGTGTACCGAAGCCTTGCGACTGGAGCACGCGGTCGAGGGATAGTTTACTCATGGGGCGAGACTGTATCAGAAGGAATGCAAGCGTCAAAGTTCAGCAATCTCGAGGTTTCAACTCGAAGCAAGAACTCGTTTGACACATCTCAAGAATTGACTGTGTCCCGTTGATACACTGAAACCTGATTAGGAATCGACCTACAGTTACTGAGTGTAGGACTAACGGTGGGCCGCACCATCTGGCACATCAGATCGAAAACCCCCAACAACGAGGCAAACGTGCAGATCGAAAAAAAGCAGAACCACAGCACCCCCTCTTCTTTCGCGGCCACAAGCAGCGGGACGAAGGTGGCCCAGGAATATGCCGCAATCTTCCCGACCAGGCTTGCGCTGGCGCGCTGGACGCGCGGTGGCGACATCCCGCATGTACATTGTTTCGAACACGAGTTACCGATGCGAGCCGCGTGGTATGAGCAGGCACAACGTCGGTTCCAGGCCTGGCTCGAGTCGGGCGGGTTTCACCAGCCCGACCCGGGATGCGTGGATAGCGCCGCCGATGCGCCGCAACAAGCCGGCGAGAAAACTCAGCTCAGCAGGAAGTACGTCGTGCATGGCGGTCCGCGATCAGCCATGCGGCCATCGGGCGCGCCGGAAGCCGGCGGGCCGGCACAGGAAGGCGGTTGCGAGGCGCATCAGCGCCAAGCGTCCTCTTTCCCTGGCGTGCAATCGTTTTCAAACAACGACGAACGCCGAAAATGAAAACGACGGCATGACGCCGTCGTTTCCTTCCCGATTGGGACTCCAGCTTGAGGAATTGAATTCTCTCGAAACCGCACGGATGCGGGTCTGAAGCGGTTCCGACAACGTCAGGAATAGTCTGGTTTCCGTGTCGTCTGCGCCGAAACAGCTACACACCAACTATAGACTACCCTTCGTAAGTTTCAAGCCAAATATTGAGACTTATCAGTTGCCCCATGCCCGTGCTCAGCGCAAGCTGGGCACGGCACCCCGGTAGATCGATTGCACCGCGCCGGCACCAACGGATGCGCCGAATTTCTTCAGCACCCGTTCCGGCAAGCCTTCGTGTGCCGTGTAATCGATGATGTCTTCCGCCTTCACGACGTCGCGCGCGACCGTATCCACGGTGCCGAAACCGTCCGCCAGGCCCATCTCGACCGCTTTTGCGCCCGTCCAATAGAGACCGGAAAAGATTTCCGGCGTTTCCTTGAGACGTTTGCCGCGGCCGGCGCGCACGACGGCAATGAATTGCTCGTGGATCTCATTGAGCATCTCCAGTGCATGCTGCTTCTGCTTCTCGGACTGCGGACTGAATGGATCGAGGAAACCCTTGTTCTCGCCGGCTGTCAGCAGGCGGCGCTCGATGCCGAGCTTGTCCATGAGGCCCGTGAACCCGAAGCCGTCCATCAGGACCCCGACGGATCCGACGATACTGGCCTTGTTGACATAGATCTTGTCGGCCGCCGCCGCGATGTAATAGCCACCCGACGCGCAGATCTCGTCGACGACCACATATAAAGGCTTGTTCGGATAGCCTTTTTTGAGACGCTGGATCTCGTCGACGATGATGCCGGCCTGCACGGGACTACCGCCCGGGCTGTTGATGCGCAGGATGACGGCCGCCGAGCCCGGATCGGAAAACGCCTTGTTCAGCGCTGGGATCACGGAGTCGGCCGCGCCGCTGCCTTCGTCGTCGATGGTGCCGTCGATCTCGATCAATGCCGTGTGGCGGCCCATCGCGTCGATGTCCGAACTGCCGAAGTCGAAATCGGAATAGGCCCAGATTGCGAAAAATGCAAGCAGGAGAAACGATAGTTTGAAGAAGATGCCCCAGCGGCGTGCGGCGCGCTGTTCGCGCACGGTGGCGAATACGAGACGCTCCAGGGTCTCGCGTTCCCAGTTGCTGAAGGTCGCGGGAGCGGCCGTTCGTTTGTCGTTCGGATTGTCGTTCGTGGTGTTGTCGCTCATAAATGCCTGATGATGGTTACCCCGTTTGGCTGTCGGTCGCGGCGCCCGCCCGCCCCGGAGCCGGCGGGCGGATGTGCTGGTCCGGCTGCCAGTAGACGCGGTCGTCGGTTTCGCGCACGGCGATCGGCCGCAGCCTGCCGCCGCGGCAGGGTCCGCCTGCGCAGACGCCGCTCTCCGGTGCGTAGATGGCGCCGTGTGTCGAGCACATCAGGTATAGCTTCCCCGTCTCGAAAAATTCGCCCTTGAACCAGTCCAGCTCGACAGGCACATGGGCGCAGCGGTTCAGGTAAGCGTAGATCTTGCCGTGAAAGCGCACGACGAAACCGGTGGCGTCGTCACCGTACGCGCGCACCGGAAACCGGATGCCCTTGCCGCCCTCTTCGACGGTGGCCGAGTCGCAGATGTAGACGTCGTCGGTATCGCTCATGCGTTCTCGACCAGCCATTCATGCAGTTCGGGCACGTTCTTTGCCGTGAAAACGGGATGACACGCCTGCAATTGCTGGACCGGGTGCGCGCCATACTCGACGGCGATGCCGGAAGCGCCGGCATTGTTTGCCATAAGCAAGTCGTGCGTCGTGTCGCCGATCATAACGGTACGCCGCATGTCCTGGCCGAGTTCCCTTGTCAATTCTTGCAACATTGCAGGGTGCGGTTTGGAAAATGTCTCGTCCGCGCAACGCGTTGCGTGGAAGACGGAAAGCAGCCCCGCCGCGTTCAAGGCACGGTTCAAGCCGACCCGGCTCTTGCCCGTCGCAACGGCCAGGAAATAGCCCTCCTGAGACAATTCATCCAGCATCGCCCGCACGCCCTGGAACAGGACGAGTTCATGGTCCTTCGTCAGGAAGTGGTAGCGATAGCGCTCGACCATGCGCGGGTACATGGCCGGGTCGATGTTCGGCATGACGGCCTGCATGGCTTCGCCCAGGCCGAGGCCGATGACGTGTGCGGCCGCGGTGTCGCTCGGCACGGCAAGGCCCAGGTCCTTGGCCGCGGACTGTATACATTTGACGATGGTGGCGGTGCTGTCCATCAGCGTACCGTCCCAGTCGAAGACAATCAGATCGAATTGCTTTCTTGTCATGTCTTCCGGCGCTCGTGGTGCCGGCTCCTCATTCCCGCCTGCGAGAACCGGGCCGCCGGCAGGATCTGCCGCTGGCGGAACCGGGTTCCGGTTGGCGCATTATCGATTGGTGGTGCGTGCTTTGACTTCTTGCGCTGGCCCCAAGCTTACCAAGAAACGCTCGCATTCCGGCGGCAACGCGGCCTGCAGGGTCATCGGCTTGCCCGTGTCCGGGTGCTGGAACGTGATCTGCCAGGCGTGCAGGAACATGCGCCGCAATGCGCCGCGCGCGTCGGTTGCCTTCTGAAGCTGTTTGTTGAGTGCGAAATCGCCGTATTTCTCGTCACCGAGGATGGGAAATCCGGAGGACGCCAAATGGACCCGGATCTGGTGCGTGCGGCCCGTCTTGAGCTCCGCCTCGAGCAGTGCATAGTCCGGCCACTTGCGCAGCAGATTGAACACGGTGTGCGCTTCCTGGCCGCCGGCCTGCACGACGACGCGACGCTCGCCGTCCGGCGTCGTGTATTTGTGCAATGGCAGCTTGACGTGCTGGCGCGGATTGCGCCAGTCGCCCGCGACCATCGTCAGGTAGCGCTTGTCCGTCGTACCGTCGCGCATCTGCTCGTGCAAGCTCGTCAACGCGGAACGTTTCTTGGCGAGCAACAACAAACCGGACGTTTCGCGGTCCAGGCGGTGCACCAGTTCCAGGAATTTCGCGTCCGGCCGCGCTGCACGCAATTGTTCGATGACACCGTACGACACGCCCGAACCGCCGTGCACGGCAACGCCTGCCGGCTTGTCGATCACGAGCAGGTGATTATCTTCGTGCACGATGGCAAACTCGGCGCCGGGCGCGGTGGCGGCCCCAGCAGGTTTTTCGGCCATGCGCACGGGCGGGATACGGACGATGTCGCCCGTCGCCAGACGGTATAACTGATCGATGCGACCTTTGTTCACACGCACTTCGCCCGAGCGAAGGATGCGGTAAATGTGGCTTTTGGGGACACCTTTGCAGACGCGCAGCAGGTAATTATCGATGCGCTGGCCCGCTTCTTCCTCGGTGATTGTGACAAACTGGGCAGTAGCAGGGGGGCGGCTCTCTGTCTGTGATGAAGGGGGAACAACATCGTTTTGCAAGGTCATTCGCTCTGTCTTCCCAGAAATTCTCTCTAAGTCCTTCATTTTGAATATATAATCGACAGGCGGCGGTCAAACCTCTGCTGGTGTAAGAATTAAAACGATATTTTACACAGGGGCGTCTCCATCGGCCCCGCCAAAATGCAAATTCGATGGAAAAAAAAGGAATCCCAAAAAATCGTCGCAAGCGGCAGCAGTGTCGGTGCAGACGCAGAGAGCGCAGCCGCGCAACATGGCGGGCATCGCAACGGCAAGGCGAAAGCGCAGCGACGGATTTCACGGGATTTCTAGACGTGTACGCACATTCCTGTGCGAACCTGGGTTGCACCGCAGTTGCAACCGGGTGGCCGCACAGGATGCAGGATTGGATTGTTTGGAAGTTTAAGGATAAGTACCGGCAAGCCGGCCCCAGGGTCGGCTCGCCGGGTGATGGTGTCGATAACGCTTGCCGTTTCGCCCGACCCGAAGTCAGAACCTAGAAGCCGTCGTGAGCGGTAGTGGTGTTGTTGGAGACAGCGATCCGGGAAGATCATGCGGGTGCGCAGTGCGCATCGCGATCTTCATGGTCCGGATCGCGCCCCGGCTACATCGCTTGGCCCGGCTGTTCCGGGGTTCCACAGGCAGCACACGCGGTCTGGAATCAAGGCTGATATTCGCCTGATTCGCCGGCCGGTATGCATGCCGACTGAAAGTCTGGCTGCGTCGCACCGCTTGCCTGCCCCTGCGCCGCCCCGATCGGGCCGCCCGGGCCGAGCAAGACGATCGTGCGCGCGGCAACTCGTTCGACGCCACTGCGCCCTGTGGCCGGCAATGCCGTGTCACACCCCGGGCATACCACCGCCAACACTCCCTTCCCGCGTACATCCCTGTACTTTCGTCGCTCTGTACTCTGTACAAGACGGCATGAAACGGCCCACGGGTCGCGGAGTTTATAAAAATGAAACGTATGTTGTTTAACGCTACGCAGCAAGAGGAGCTGCGCGTAGCGATCGTCGATGGCCAAAAACTGATCGACATCGATATCGAGACCGCCGGTCGCGAACAGCGAAAATCGAATATCTACAAAGGCGTCATCACCCGCATCGAACCCTCCCTCGAAGCCTGCTTCGTCAGCTACGGCGAAGAACGCCACGGCTTCCTCCCCTTCAAAGAAGTTGCCCGCACCTATTTCCGCGACGGCGTCGACGTCCGCAACTGCACCATCAAGGAAGCCCTGCGCGAAGGCCAGGAAATCATGGTCCAGGTGGAAAAGGAAGAACGAGGCAACAAGGGCGCGGCCCTGACCTCGTTCATTTCGCTGGCAGGCCGCTACCTGGTCCTGATGCCGAACAATCCGCGCGGCGGCGGCGTGTCGCGCCGCGTCGAAGGCGAGGAACGCCAGGAACTGCGCGAGACGATGGACAAGCTGGACCTGCCGCAAGGCATGTCCGTGATCGCCCGCACGGCCGGCATCGGCCGTACCGTCGAAGAACTGCAATGGGACTTGAATTACCTGATGCAACTGTGGCGCGCGATCGAAGGCGCCGGCAAATCGGCCCCGGGTCCGTTCCTGATCTATCAAGAGTCCTCGCTGGTCATCCGCGCCATCCGCGACTATTTCCAACCTGACATCGGCGAAGTCCTGATCGACACGGACGAGATCTTCGACCAGGCCCAGCAGTTCATGAGCCACGTGATGCCCGACATGGCGCACCGCGTGAAGCGCTACACGGACGATGTGCCGCTGTTCTCCCGTTTCCAGATCGAACACCAGATCGAAACCGCGTATTCGCGTACCGTGCCGCTGCCGTCCGGCGGCGCCATCGTGATCGACCACACGGAAGCGCTCGTCTCCATCGACGTCAACTCGGCCCGCGCCACCCGCGGCTCGGACATCGAGACCACCGCCTTCAATACCAACTGCGAAGCGGCCGACGAAGTGGCCCGCCAGCTGCGCCTGCGCGACCTGGGCGGCCTGATCGTCATCGACTTCATCGACATGGAAGTCGCCAAGAACCAGCGCGAAGTGGAACAGCGCCTGAAGGACGCCCTGCACCATGATCGTGCACGCGTGCAGATGGGCAAGATTTCGCGCTTCGGCCTGATGGAATTGTCGCGCCAGCGCCTGCGTCCGTCGCTGTCGGAAGGCTCGCACGTGACGTGCCCGCGCTGCTCGGGCACCGGCCACATCCGCGATACGGAATCGTCCGCCCTGCAGGTGCTGCGCATCATCCAGGAAGAGGCGATGAAAGAAAATTCGGCCGCGATCCACGTCCAGGTCCCGGTCGACGTCGCCGCCTTCCTGCTGAACGAAAAGCGCGGCGAAGTGCTGAAGATCGAGACGCGCCACCGCATCGCCGTCATCCTGATCCCGAACAAGCACCTGGAAACCCCGCACTACAAGCTCGAGCGCATCAAGCACGACGACCCGCGCCTGGACGACGCCGGCGCCAGCTACACGCTGGCCGAGTCGGCCGACACGGACATGGCCTACGCCAAGCGCCAGAAGGAAGAAACGAAGCCGCGCCAGGAAGCCGTCGTCAAGACCATCACCCCGGCCCAGCCGGCGCCGATGGTCGACCGTCAGCCGGCCAAGCCAGTCGAGGCGCCGGCACCCGTCGCCGCCGCGCCCGCTTACGTGCCGCCGCCGGCTGCGGAAGGTTTCTTCGCCAAGCTGCGCAACTTCTTCTTCGGCCGCCCGGCCCAGATCGCACAGCAGCCCACCCCGACCGCACCGCCGAAGCCCGCTGAAGCGGCCCCGGCCGCAGGCGAACGCGGCGAGCGCAATGGCCGCGGCCAGCGCAACGCCCGCGGCGGCCGCAATGCCGCCGGCACCGGCAAGAACCGCGCCGAGCGCGAGGAACGCGACGTGAAATCCGCCGGCGCCGAAGAAGGCGTCAAGCCGGTCGAGGCCGAAGGCAAGCCGGCGCGTCCACCGCGCCAGCCGCGTCAACCGCGCGAGCCGCGCGAGACGGCCGCCGTCACCGCCGACGGCCAGCCGCAAGCGCCGCGCGGCGAACGTGCCGAGCGTGCGGAACGCGGCGAGCGTCCCGAGCGCGGCGAACGTCCGGAACGCGCACCGCGCCAGCCGCGCCCACCGCGCGAAGGTGGCGAGCGTACCGAACGCGCCGAACGCGCCCCGGTCGAGGCCAAGAGCGAAGAACTGAACGCGGCCCAGGCCGTGGCGGCCCAGGCGGCCATCACGCTGGCCGGCGAGCCGGAAATCCCGGAAGCCCTCAAGCCGGTGACGACCGCCGGCCCTGGCAATGAAGAGCTCGACACGGACGCGCAGGGCGACGAGCCGCGCCGCCGTCGCCGTCGTGGCGGCCGTAACCGCAACCGCCGCGATCGCGACCAGGTCGAGGGTGCCGAGCAGGATGCCGTCGAAGGCGAAGCCGCGCCGGCCTTCACGCCGGTGGCCGACGAGGAAGTCGCCAAGGTGCATGCGGAAACGAAGGCTGCGAAGACCAAGCCGGATACGACGCCCGCCAAGGCCGCCGCACCGGGTCCGTGGCCGTTCCCGACGACGGAATCGGTCAAGGCCGCCGCCGTGAAAGCCGCCGCCGAGAAGGCTGCCGCCGAGCAGGCCGAAGCCGCCCGCGTGCAGGCCGCCAAGGCGAAGGCCGAGCAGGAGCAGGCCGCCGCCGCACTGGCCGCTGCGTCGGCCGAGGCCGCCGTACAAGCCGAACCCGTCGTCGAGGCAGCCGCGACCGTCCAGACGCCGTGGCCGTTCCCGACGTCCGAGTCCGTCGCCGCCGCCGTGGCCGAGAAGACTGCCGCCGATGCGGCCGCCGAGCCGGTCGAGACGCCGGCGCCGGCAGCAGCGCCGACCCCGGCTCCTGCCCCTGCCCCTGCCCCTGCCCCTGCCCCGGCTCCGGTCGAGATCGAGCAGCCTGTCGTCGCGCAAGCGGCACCGGTTGCGACAGCTGCCGCACCGGCACCGGCACCGGTCGTCGCCGCACCGGTCGTCGCCGCACCGGCCGACCTGAACGAGCTGCTGGAGAAAGCCGGCCTGACGCTGGCCTCGACGGATCCGGAAAAACTGCGCGCCGCCCAGGAAGCGGCCGCGCAAGCGCCGGCGCCGGCGCGTCCGCGCCGCACGCGCAAGTCGGCGCCGCCGCCGGTCGACGAGCCGCTGATCCAGGTGGATACGCGTCAATAAGCACGTCGACGCCGGTAGGGTGGGTCAGAGCTCACCCGCGAAATTCGAGCTCTGACCCCGAATTTCCGACTTCACCCATCCGTGCTACGATGGCGGCGTCGAAAAAGGCAGGATCGGTTTTGGTAAGCCCGGTCCCTTCGCGTCACGGGTCACTCATGACGCGAAGCTCTGTTCCATGCGTGCGCGCATGAGTACCCGCGACGAACCGTCCGGCGCCCTGCGCCCAACGGGTTCGTTCGCGCGTGCCTGTGCCTGGCAATCGTCCCGAGCGAGCCCACTCATCGGAGCATGCCATGCAACTCAACCATCTCGACCTTCCCGTTCCCGACGTCGCGGCCACCGCCGCCTTCTTCACGACCCATTTCGATTTCCGCCTGAGCGAAACGCGCGGCAACAACGGCTTCGCCCTGCTGCTGGGCGCAAACGGCTTCGCGCTCGTCCTCACGCGGCGCCGCGCCGAGGGCGTCCAGGCCTATCCCGACAACTTCCACGTCGGCTTCCTCGTCGAGTCCGACGCGACCGTGCACGCCCTGCACGCCCGCCTGCAGGCGGCGGGCAGGCACGATCTGCCGCCCGTCTCGGTGCAGCGCGGCGCGACGTTGTTCTATGTCCACGCGCCGGGCGGCATCCTCGTCGAAGTGAGCCATCGCCCATCCGCTTGAAACGTGTAAGATGGGCAACCTGATCGATACGCCTGCCCATCCGCCTTGTCCGCCCTTCCCTTCCGCACCGCCCTGCGCTACTGGCTCAAGCTGGGCTTCATCAGCTTCGGCGGCCCGGCCGGGCAGATCGCCATGATGCATGCCGAGCTCGTCGAGCGCCGGCGCTGGATCTCCGAACGGCGTTTCCTGCACGCCCTGAATTACTGCATGTTGTTGCCGGGCCCGGAAGCGACGCAGCTCGCGATCTACATCGGCTGGCTGCTGCACCGCGTGCCGGGCGGGATCGCGGCCGGCGTGTTGTTCGTGCTGCCGTCGCTGGCGGTCCTGATCGCCCTGTCGTGGATCTACATGGCGTGGGGCCACCTGCCCGCCATCGCCGGCATCATGGACGGCATCAAGCCGGCCGTCGTCGCCATCGTGCTGGCGGCGGCCTGGCGCATCGGCAGCCGTACGCTGCGCAACGGCCTCCTGATCGGGGTCGCGCTGGCCGCCTTCGTCGCCATCGATCTGCTCGGCGCGCCGTTTCCGCTCGTCGTGCTGGGCGCGGCGCTGGTCGGGCTGGTGGGCGGTCGGCTGCGGCCCGCGCTGTTCGAACTCACAGGTGCCCACGCGGCCGCGGCGGATGGGACGCGCCACCCGCCGGCCCTGATCGACGACGCGACGCCGACGCCGCCCCACGCGCGCTTCAGCTGGCGCCGCCTGGTGACGGTCGGCGCCGCCGGCTGCGCCGTCGGGCTGGCGGGATGGGGCGCGCTGGCCCTCGCCTACGGGCCGGACGGCGAATTGCCGCGCATGGCCGCCTTCTTCGGCAAGATGGCATTCATGACGTTCGGCGGCGCCTATGCCGTGCTGCCCTACGTCGTGCAGCAGGCCGTCGAGCACTACCACTGGCTGGACGCCAACCAGATGATCGACGGCCTCGCCCTGGGCGAAACGACGCCCGGCCCGCTGATCATGATCGTCGCCTTCGTCGGCTTCCTCGGCGGCTGGACCCACATGCTGTTCGGGCCCGGCGCGCGCTTTCTCGCCGGCGCGGCGGCGGCCGGCGTGGCGACGCTGTTCACGTTCCTGCCGTCGTTCGTATTCATCCTGGCGGGCGGGCCGTTCGTCGAGTCCACCCGGGGCGACGTACGGCTGACGGCGCCGCTCACGGCGATCTCGGCGGCCGTCGTCGGCGTCATCGCGAGCCTGGCCGTGTTCTTCGGCGCCCACGTGTTCCTGCCGCACGGCGCGCCGCGCTGGGATGCGATCGCCATCGGGACGGCGGCCGCCGTGGCGCTGTTGCGCTACAAGACGGGGACGATCAAGACCATCCTGGCCTGCGCCCTGGCCGGCCTTCTGCTATCGTATTGGCATGGCTGAAAAAATCATCATGGTGGCCGACGCGCGCGCATCCGCGCTGGCCGTCCCCGACACGCTGGAGACACCGAACGGCCTGCTCGCCGACGCCCTCGGGCGTCCTCTGCACGACCTGCGCATCTCGGTCACGGACCGCTGCAACTTCCGCTGCGTGTATTGCATGCCGAAGGAAGTCTTCGACAAGGACTACACCTACCTGCCGCACGCCGCGCTGCTGAACTTCGAAGAGATCGCGCGCGTGGCGCGGCTGTTCGTCGCCCACGGCGTCGAGAAGATCCGCCTGACGGGCGGCGAGCCGCTGCTGCGCAAGAACCTCGAGCGGCTGGTCGAACAGCTGCGCGCCATCGACACGCCGTCCGGCCGCCCGCTCGACCTGACGCTCACCACGAACGGTTCGCTGCTGGCGAAGAAGGCGCAGCTGCTCAAGGATGCGGGCCTGGACCGCGTGACCGTTTCGCTCGACGCCATCGACGACGCCGTGTTCAAGCGCATGAACGACGTCGACTTCGCCGTGGCCGACGTCTTGGCCGGCATCGACGCGGCCCACGCCGCCGGCCTCGGCCCCATCAAGGTCAACATGGTCGTCAAGGGCGGCATGAACGACGACCAGATCCTGCCGATGGCGCGCCACTTCAAGGGCACGCCGGCGATCCTGCGCTTCATCGAATACATGGACGTGGGCGCGTCGAACGGCTGGAACATGGCGGAGGTCGTGCCGTCGCGCGAGGTCGTGCGCCGCATCTCGGCCGAGATGCCGCTCGAACCCGTCGGCGCCAACTACCCTGGCGAGACCGCGCAGCGCTGGCGCTACGCGGATGGCGGCGGCGAAGTCGGCATGATCTCGAGCGTCACGCAAGCCTTCTGCCGCGACTGCTCGCGCATCCGCCTGTCGACCGAGGGCAAGCTGTACACGTGCCTGTTCGCGACGCGCGGCCACGACCTGCGCGAACTGCTGCGCGCGGGACGCACGGACGAGGAAATGCAGACGGCCATCGCCCGGCTCTGGCGCGCGCGCGACGACCGCTATTCCGAAACCCGCACCGTCAACACGGCGGGCCTGTCCCCGCGGGCGGAGAGCGCCCGGAAAATCGAAATGTCCTATATCGGCGGATAACAACATGAACCAGGAATCCATCAGCGGCCTGATCCTCGCCGGCGGCCGCGGCACGCGCATGGGCCATGTCGACAAGGGCCTGCAGCCCTTCGGCGGTACGACGATGGTCGCGCACGTGCTTGCGCGCCTCGAACCGCAGGTCGCGACCGTCGCCATCAACGCCAACCGCAACCAGGACACGTATGCCGCGTACGGCGTCCCCGTCTGGCCCGACGACACGCCCGACTTCGCGGGCCCGCTGGCCGGCCTGCAGGCGGGGCTGCGCCGCTGCGCGACCACGTATCTGCTGACGGCGCCGTGCGACTCGCCGTTCCTGCCGGCCGACCTGGCCGAGCGCTTGCTGGACGGCCTGCGCGCGGCCGACGCCGACCTCGCCGTGGCCGTCACCGAGGAAGACGGCCGGCGCCAGGTGCACCCCGTCTTCTGCCTGCTGAAAGCGAACCTGGAACCGGTGCTGTCGGCCTACCTGGACGGCGGCGGGCGGCGCATGGACGGGTGGTATTCGCAGATCAAGGTGGCGGAGGTGCCGTTCGACGATGCCGACGCCTTCCGCAACATCAACACGCTGGACGAGCTGCGCCAGCTGGACGCGGCGCCGCCGTCCGCGCCGCGGCTGGCCGACGTCGTCAGCTGCCTGTCCGCGTACGATCCGGACGCCCTGCCCGTGCGCGACGCCCAGCGCATCATCCGCGAATTCGTGGCGCCGGTGCGCGCGACCGAGATGGTGGCGCTGCGCGCGGCGCTGGGCCGCGTGCTCGCGGCCGACATCGTCTCTCCGATCGACGTGCCGGCGCACGACAACTCGGCGATGGACGGCTATGCCCTGCGCGGATCGGACCTGCCCGCGGACGCGCCCGCGCGCCTGCGCGTGATCGGCACCGCCTACGCGGGCCGCCCCTTCGACGGCAGTCCGCGACCGGGCGAATGCGTGCGCATCATGACGGGCGCCGTGATGCCGGCCGGCTGCGACAGCGTCGTGCCGCAGGAATTCGTCGGCGTCGAGAACGATACGATGGTCATCGCGTCCGGCACGATCCGCGCCGGCGACAACCGCCGCTTGGCCGGCGAAGACCTGAAGGCCGGCAGCGCGGCCCTCCGTGCCGGCAAGATCGTGCGGCCGGCCGACCTCGGGCTGCTCGCGTCGCTGGGCGTGGCGGAAGTCCCCGTGCAGCGGCGGCTGCGCGTGGCGTTCTTCTCGACCGGCGACGAATTGCGCTCGATCGGCCAGCCGCTCGACGAGGGCTGCGTCTACGACAGCAACCGCTACACGATCTACGGCATGCTGCAGCGCCTGGGCTGCGACCTGATCGACATGGGGGTCGTGCGCGACGACCCGCATGCCTTGGAACAGGCGCTGCGCGACGCCTGCGAAAACGCGGACGCCATCATTACGTCGGGCGGCGTCTCGGTCGGCGCGGCGGACTACACGAAGCGCATCATGGCGCGGCTGGGCGACGTGACGTTCTGGAAGATCGGCATGCGCCCGGGCCGCCCGCTGGCCTTCGGCCGCATCCACTCGAACGGCCGCAGCGCCTTTTTGTTCGGCCTGCCGGGCAATCCGGTGGCGGTCATGGTCTCGTTCTACTTCTTCGCCCGCGACGCGCTGCTGCGCATGATGGGCGCCGAGGCCCCGCTGTCGTTGATGCGCGCCCGATCGAACGCCACGATCCGCAAGAAGCCGGGCCGCACGGAATACCAGCGCGGCGTCCTGACCCGCGGCGCGGACGGCGAGCCGACCGTCGCGATCACGGGGTCGCAAGGGTCGGGCATACTGCGGTCGATGTCGGAGGCAAATTGCATGGTGGTGCTGCATGATGAGCAGGGCGCGGTGCAGGCGGGTGACATGGTCGACGTTCTGCTATTTGAGGGCTTGATCTAGGTAGGGTGGACGGCTCGGCCGTCCACGCGTCCAACCGGCTCCGCAACGGCCGCGACACTACTCGAAATCCAGCCTTCGCACTTCGGCCGTTCCGCCCCAGTCCGCCGCATACACGCCGGCATTCACGTACCGCCCAAACGTCGAATACGGCCACGCCCTCGCTGTCTCGGCGTACCCATGTTTGACCGGATTGAAATGGATGTAATCGAGATGCCGCTGCATGTCGATGTCATCGCGAATACGGTGCTCCCAAAATCGACGTTGCCAGATGGTGCCTTCGCCTCGCCGCGCCTGAGCATCGCTTCCCCGCATCCGATATTGGTTCCCACACACGTAAGACACCCGATGCTTGATCTGTGACCAGCGTTGCGAGAAATCGGTATCGTCGGGCGGCAGGGTCCAGATGCAATGCATGTGATCGGGCAGCAGGACCCAGCCATCGATCGAGAACGGTTGCGATACACGAACGGCACGGATCGCGTCGCGTAGTGCAGTCCGGATCACGGTATCGCACAGAATCGGACGACGTCGGTATGCGATGACCGTGAAGAAAAAGGTAGTGCCATCGTTGGCGCGGCGGAAGCGGGACATCGATGCAGTATGCCGAGGTCCCAATTAAGAACGGTGCAGCAGATCAAACAGTGGTTGAACGCGTGGACGGCGAAGCCGTCCACCCTACTCGTCCTCGGTACTGGAAGCGCCCAGCATCAACTGCGCAGCCTCGCTCGGCAACGCCTCCACCGACTTGAGCTTGCGCGCCATCTGCCGGCTGCGCACCTCGGCGCTTTCGATGTTCTTCGCGGCGCGCTCCAGGGTCAGCTTGGTCTGCGCCAGCACGTCGCCGAACTTGCCGAATTCCGTCTTCACCGCACCCAGCACCTGCCACACTTCCGACGAGCGCTTTTCCAGCGCCAGCGTGCGGAAGCCCATCTGCAGGCTGTTGAGCAGCGCCGACAACGTCGACGGCCCCGCGATCGTCACGCGCAAGGTGCGCTGCAGGTCGTCGGCGAGGCCCGGGCGACGCATCACTTCGGCGTACAGGCCCTCGGTGGGCAGGAACAGGATGGCGAAATCCGTCGTCGCCGGCGGGGCCAGGTATTTGTCGCAGATGGTCTTCGCCTCGCCGCGCACGGCGCGTTCCAGCTCCGCGCCCGCGCGCGCGACGCCGTCCGCGTCGCCCAGATCGGCCGCTTCGAGCAAGCGCTCGTACTGCTCTTTCGGGAACTTGGCGTCGATGGGCAGCCACACGGGTGGGCCGCCGTCGATTGAGCCCGGCAGCTTGATCGCGAATTCCACGCGCGCGTTCGAGCCGAGCACCGTCTCGACGTTCTTGGCGTACTGGTCGACGGTGAGCACCTGCTCGAGCAGCATCTCCAGTTGCACCTCGCCCCACGTGCCGCGCGTCTTCACGTTGACGAGCACCCGCTTCAAGTCGCCCACGCCAACGGCCAGCTGCTGCATCTCGCCCAGGCCCTGGTGCACCTTTTCCAGGCGCTCGGAGACCTGGCGGAACGATTCCGTCAGGCGCGTCTCCAAGGTCGCGTGCAGCTTCTCGTCGACAGTCTGGCGCATCTCTTCGAGGCGCTTGGCGTTGTCGTTCTGCAGGTCGCGGATCTTCGACTCGAGCGTCGCGCGGATCTCCAGCATGCGCTGGGCGTTCGACTCCGTCAGGTTCGCCAGCGCGCCGTTCAGCGTGTCGGAAAAGCGCTTGAGCGCGCGCGCCTGTTCCTCGCGGCCGCCCTGGGAATTCAACTGGATCTGCTGGCGCATGCCGTCCAGCTGCTGCACGGTGGCGGCCTGGTTCTGCGCGAGATGCGCGGCCAGTTCCTGGCGCGTCGCCTGGGCGCTGTGCTGCAATTCCTGGCGCAGCTCGCGCTCCAGGCGTTCGAAGGCGTGGCGCTCGTCGCCGCCGCGGCGCGCGCGGGTCAGCAGGACGATCTGCAGGCCGAGCACCGCGGCCAGCGCCAACGCGAGCACGATGAATTCGACGGTCGACATGGTGTCAGTGCGCCCTGTTGCGCATCCAGTCGGCGGTCTGATAAAAGGATTGCATCAGCGCGAGGCGCAGGTCGTAGTCGTAGCCGAGATCTTCCAGCGCCATCGCCATGCAGCGCAGCCACTGGTCGCGTTCCGAGGTGCCGATCGCGAACGGCAGGTGGCGCGCGCGCAGCATCGGGTGGCCGTAGCGCTCGATGAAGAGGTTCGGCCCGCCCATCCAGCCGGACAGGAACATGAACAACTTGTCGCGCGAACTGTCGTTGGGAACGGGGTGCATCGCGTGGATGCCGGCGAAATCCGGCTCCAGTTGCATCAGGTCGTAGAAACGGTCGACCAGTTCGCGCAGGCGGGTTTCGCCGCCGATGATCTCGTACAGGGTGCGGGAATCTTGGGGTGCGGTGGATTCAGACATCTACCCATGATAGCGCAGCGGGCCGAGATCGTGGGATTTCAGGCCTCCCGCAAGGTCTGCAACGGCGGCTGGCGCAACACATTGCGCAAGCCGAGCCAGCCCCCGACCAGCGCGCACACGGCCCCCGCGATCAGTCCGACGATCCACACCTGCGGATCGAACCGCCATGGGAACTTGAACTGGTATTCGGCCAGCGCCCAGCCCAGCGCCGCCGCGCCCGATGCAGCCAGCAGGCCGGACAAGCCGCCGACCAGCACGAACTCGATGCGCTGCGCCTGCGCCAGCTGGCCGCGCGTGGCGCCCAGCGCGCGCAGCAGGCCGGCCTCGCGCGTGCGCTCGGCCTGCGATCCCATCAGCGCCGCGTACAGCACGAGCACGCCCGACGCGAGCGTGAACAGGAACAGGAATTCCACGGCGACGACGACCTGGTCGAGCACCTCCTGCACCTGGCGGATGATGCCGCTGACGTCGATCACGGTGAGGTTCGGCCACGTGCGCGTCAGGGTGTTCGCGAGGCCGATGCCGCGCGCCGGCAGGTGGAACGCGGTCATGTACGTCGTCGGCGCGTCGCGCATCGCGGCCGGGTTGATGATGACGAAGAAGTTGGCGCGCATCGAGCCCCATTCCAGCTTGCGCAAGCTGGTGATCTTCGCCTCGACGATCTGGCCGCCCATGTCGAAGCGCAGCGTGTCGCCGAGCTTCAGGCGCAGCGTGCGCGCGATGCCCTGCTCGACGGACGCTTCCGCCACGCCCGGCGCGTCGCGATACCAGCGGCCTTGCACGATCTCGTTCGTCGCCGGCAGTTCGCTCGTCGACGACAGGTTGAATTCGCGCTCCGCGAGGGCCTTCGCGCGCTCGTCCGTGTAGGTGGAGGCCGTGACCGCGTTGCCGTTCACGGCGACGAGGCGGCCGCGGATCATCGGGTACAGGGTGACGTCGCCCACGCCGGCCGCGCGGATGGTGCGCGCGACGCCGTCGCGCTGGTCGGGCTGGATGTTGATGATGAAGCGGTTCGGCGCGTCCGGCGGCGTGGCCAGGCGCCATGCCGACATCAGGTCGCCGCGCACGACGGTCAGCACGAGCAGCGCCATCAGGCCGAGCGACAGCGACACGATCTGCACGACCGTCGCGCCGGGACGCCGCTGCAGCGACGTGATGGCGAAGCGCCAGGCCTGGTGGCGGAACGCGCCGCGCAGGCGGCGCAGCGCGAACAGCGCGAGCCAGCCGACGAGCGCGAACAGGCCGAATGCGCCCGCGAAGCCGCCGGCCGTGAGCAGCGCGAGCCGCAAGTCGCCGGCCTGCCACAGCAGCAGGCCGGTGAAGACGGCCGCGCCGAGGCCGTACGTGGCCAGCGCCAGCGGCTTCGGCGCCGCCTGCTCGCGCCGGATCACGCGGTTGTGCGGCACGTTGCGCAACTGGAGCACGGGCGGCAGCGCGAAGCCCACGAGCAGCAGCATGCCGGTGGCGATGCCCTGCAGCGCGGGCAGCGCCGACACCGGCGGCAGCTCGGCGGGAATCAGGTTCTTGACCATCTCGAGCAGGACGAAGTGGGCGCCGAAGCCGACGAGTACCCCGAGCACGCTGCCCGCGAGACCGACGATGGCGAACTCGATGAGGAACAGCGCCCCGACTTCGTTCTGCGTCATGCCGAGGCAACGCAGCATGGCGCAGGCGTCCAGGTGGCGCTGCATGAAGCGGCGCGCGGCCATCGCGACGGCCACCGCAGCCAGCAGCGCCGACAGGAGACTCACCAGCGACAGGAAGCGCTCCGCGCGGTCGATCGTCGAGCGCATCTCGGGCCGGCCGTTTTCCAGCGTCTCGATGCGCACGCCGCGCACGTTGCCGGCCTTGATGCGCGCGCGCAGCCAGCGCTCGTAATCCGCGACCGCGGCCTGGTCGTTGGGCGCGCGCGCCGCCACCTGCATGCGGTAGGTGACCCGCGCGTAGTCGTCGACGAGCCCCGTGGCCTTCAGGTCGGCGAGCGACAGCATCACGCGCGGCGCGAAGTTGGCGAACGAGGCGCCGCGGTCCGGCTCCGACGCGATCAGGCGCGCGATCCGGAAGCTCTTGTCGCCCAGCTGGATCGTCGAGCCGACCTTCGCCCGGAGCGGCGGCAGCAGGTTGACGTCGACCCACACCGTGCCGGCGGCCGGCGTGTCGTGGGTGACGTCGCCGAGGGCTTCGCTTGCATCGATAGTGCTCGTCGTCACGCGCATGGCACCGCGCAGCGGATAGGTCGCCGACACGGCTTTCACGGAAGCGAGCAGCGCCTGCGACGCGTCGCCCCGGCCCGCCTGCGCCATGCTGGGAAACGTCACCGTGTCGGCCAGCTGCAGGCCGCGCCGGGTCGCCTCGGCGCGCCAGTCCAGGGGGAGCGGCTGGTCGGCGTTCACGAGCAGGTCGGCGCCGAGCAGCTGGCGGGCGTCGCGGTTCAGGCCAGCGCGCATGCGGTCGACGAAGAAGCCGACGGCCGCCAGGGCCGACACCGCGACCACCAGCGCCACCAGCAGGAAACGCAGTTCGCCCGTGCGCCAGTCGCGCGCCGTCATGCGCAGGGATTGGATCAGCATTCGATCATGCCTGCGCGGCGTCGAAGAACGCGTCGACTTCGGCAAGGTAGGCGCGCTTGCGCTCGGGCTCGAGGAAGGCGGCGCTGAAGCTGTTCTTCGCCAGCTGGCACGCGTGGCCCGCGTCGAGCGGCAGCGCGGCGAACGCGGCCAGGTAATTCGCGTTGACGTAGCCGCCGAAATAGGCCGGGTCGTCCGAATTCACGGTGGCGACGAGGCCCGCGTCGAGCAGGCGGCGCAGATTGCTGTCGCCCATCGCGTCGAACACGCGCAGCTTGAGGTTCGACAGCGGGCACACCGTCAACGCGATCCGCTCGCGCGCCAGGCGCGCCGTCAGGTCGGGGTCTTCGAGGCAGCGCACGCCGTGGTCGATGCGCTCGACGTTCAGCACGTCCAGCGCGCTCTCGATATAGGCCGGCGGACCTTCCTCGCCGGCGTGCGCGACGAGGTGCAGGCCGAGGTTGCGGGCGCGCTCGAACACGCGCGCGAACTTTTCCGGCGGATGGCCGACCTCGGACGAATCGAGGCCCACGCCGATGATCTTGTCGCGGAACGGCAGCGCCTCTTCCAGCGTGGCGATGGCCTCGATCTCGGACAGGTGGCGCAGGAAGCACATGATCAGGGTGGCGCTGATGGGCCCTTCCTGGCAGGCGCGCCAGATGCCGTTGATGACCGTCTCGAACGGCACGCCGCGCGCGGTGTGCGTCTGCGGATCGAAGAAGATTTCGGCGTGGCGCACGTTGTCGGCCGCGGCGCGGTTCAGGTACGCCATCGTCATGTCGTAGAAGTCCTGCTCGGTCAACAGGACGCTTGCACCGGCGTAATAAATGTCCAGGAAAGACTGGAGATTGGTGAAAGCGTAAGCTTGTCGCAACGCATCAACCGATGCGTAGGGGAGCGACACGGCATTCCTTTGCGCCAGCTCAAAAATCAGCTCGGGCTCGAGCGAGCCTTCGATGTGGATGTGCAATTCTGCTTTCGGCATCGCCTGCAACAAGTGGTGCAGCTGTTCGTTCAGCATGGATTCTCCGAATGGAATAGATTCAAGCAAGCAGTGTAGCGCATGGACACGGGCCCCTCATTTCACGGGAGAATTCAGGCTATATCGCTGCGCCATACGCGTGCGCCGCTGCTTAGCAAGATAGTGCACTATTTACTTACCAATTAATAAACACGATTGTGGCTACCGGGATCAGAAGTCCTGTTTGGAAATCATGTCGATATTACCAAAAATGGTGTAAAGGCTTGTTCCGCATTCCTATTTAAAAATATTATTTTCTCATTTGTTTCAAGAACTTACGAACACAACGCACAGGTGCGCGACACTGTTTTGACTTCGAGAACTAATAGGCAGATAATAAATTTCATAAGCGTAAGAAGACGCTCTCAGCGGGCGCTAACAATCCGGCGAGGGACCTCGCCACCAGCGCGGATCCACGACCAGCGGGCTCCACGAGGTCCCGGTGAAACCGGATGAAAACAAGAACATCGCCCTTCGTTTTGTGTCAGATCTTCTGACCTCCAGACTCGGGCGGCGACCCCAACAAGAACAACTGGGGACCTTGAAAAACCGTCGCGAGCGGCAGCAGTTTTGTTCGAGAAGCGCAGCTGTACTTGGGTACAGCGAGCATCGCAGGACAAAAATGCAACGCGCAGCAGGTTTTTCGATGTGCCCACTGCCGGAACGGGGCTTGGGCGGCCATCTCTGTAGGCCGCCGAACAGTGATCAGTGTTAGCACATTAGAGGACATTCACATGACCATTTTTGACAACTACGCAGCCCGCTACGAGCGTACCCGGGAAGAGGAATACTCCCTGTCTGAGTACCTTCAGCTTTGCAAAAAAGATCCCCTGACTTACGCCAGCGCTCCCGAGCGCATGCTGGCCGCAATCGGCGAGCCCACCCTGGTCGACACCCGCCTCGACCCGCGCCTGTCGCGCATCTTCGCCAACAAGGTCATCAAGGTCTATCCCGCTTTCCGCGAGTTCTACGGCATGGAGGAAGTGATCGAACAGGTCGTTTCCTATTTCCGTCACGCGGCCCAGGGCCTGGAGGAGCGCAAGCAGATTCTTTACCTGCTGGGACCGGTCGGCGGCGGCAAGTCGTCCATCGCGGAAAAACTGAAGCACCTGATGGAACAGGTGCCGTTCTATGCGCTGAAAGGCTCGCCGGTGAACGAATCGCCGCTCGGCCTGTTCAACGAGGAAGAGGACGGCGCCATTCTCGAAGAAGACTACGGCATCCCACGCCGCTTCCTGCGCGCGATCCCGAGCCCGTGGGCCGTCAAGCGCCTGCACGAATACGGCGGCGACATCAACAAGTTCCGCGTCGTCAAACGCTATCCGTCGATCCTCAAGCAGATCGCCATCTCGAAGACGGAACCGGGCGACGAAAACAACCAGGACATTTCCTCGCTGGTCGGCAAGGTCGACATCCGCAAGCTGGAAGACTATGCGCAGGACGATCCGGACGCCTACAGCTATTCCGGCGGCCTGTGCCTGGCGAACCAGGGCCTGATGGAATTCGTCGAGATGTTCAAGGCGCCGATCAAGGTCCTGCACCCGCTGCTGACGGCCACGCAGGAAGGCAATTACAAGGGCACCGAGGGCTTCGGCGCGATCCCGTTCGAAGGCATCATCCTGGCGCACTCGAACGAATCCGAGTGGAAGACCTTCCGCAACAACCGCAACAACGAGGCGTTCCTCGACCGGATCTACATCGTCAAGGTGCCCTACTGCCTGCGCGTGTCGGACGAGATCAAGATCTACGACAAGTTGCTGCGTAACTCCTCGCTGGATAAAGCACCGTGCGCGCCGGGTACGCTGCGCATGATGGCCCAGTTCGCCATCCTGTCGCGCCTGAAGGATCCGGAAAACTCGAGCGTCTATTCGAAGATGCTGGTGTACGACGGCGAGAACCTCAAGGACACCGATCCGAAGGCCAAGTCGCTGCACGAATACGTCGACTATGCGGGCGTGGACGAAGGCATGAACGGTCTGTCGACCCGCTTCGCCTTCAAGATCCTGTCCAAGGTCTTCAACTTCGACAACACCGAAGTGGCGGCGAACCCCGTGCACCTGCTGTACGTGCTGGAACAGCAGATCGAGCGCGAGCAATTCCCGGGCGAGACCGAACAGCGCTACATGTCGTACATCAAGGAGCACTTGGCGAACCGCTACGTCGACTTCATCGGCAAGGAGATCCAGACGGCCTACCTGGAAAGCTATTCCGAGTACGGCCAGAACATCTTCGACCGCTACGTCACGTTCGCCGACTTCTGGATCCAGGACCAGGAGTTCCGCGATCCGGACACGGGCGAAAGCTTCGACCGCGAGACGCTGAACGCCGAGCTCGAGAAGATCGAGAAGCCGGCCGGCATCTCGAACCCGAAGGATTTCCGCAACGAAATCGTCAACTTCGCGCTGCGCGCACGGGCGACGAACGGCGGCAAGAATCCGGCGTGGACCAGCTACGAGAAGTTCCGCACGGTGATCGAGAAGAAGATGTTCTCGAATACCGAGGAGCTGCTGCCGGTGATTTCGTTCAACGCGAAGGCCAGTGCGGAAGATGCGACCAAGCACGCCGACTTCGTTGCACGTATGGTCGAAAAAGGCTATACGCCCAAGCAGGTGCGCCTGCTGTGCGAGTGGTACTTGCGCGTCAGGAAATCCTCGTAAAGGCCATCGCAAAACAAGGAGCGTGGGCGGGCGCCGGAATCCACGACGCCAACCACGCGACGGCGCGGCGCGTTAATATGTAGGGGACCGGGAAGGAATCCGGCCCGCCGCGAATTTCAGCAGGAGGCCTGTTTTGACTTACCTCATCGACCGACGCTTGCAGGGCAAGAACAAGTCTGCGGTCAACCGCGAACGATTCTTGCGTCGCTATAAGGCGCAAATCAAGGATGCGGTGGGCCGGGCGATCAAGGGTCGCTCGATCACCGACGTCGAAAATGGCGAGAAAGTCTCGATTCCCGTCAAGGACGTGAGCGAGCCGCATTTCGGGCACGCCCATGGCGGTGTCTGGGAAACCGTCAACCCCGGCAATACGGAATACCAGAAAGGCGACACGATCAACCGCCCCCGCGGCGGTGGCGGCGGCGCCGGACGCGGCCGGGCCGGCAACAGCGAGCAGACGACCGAAGACGATTTCATCTTCGAGCTGTCGCGCGAAGAATTCATGAATTACTTCTTCGAAGACCTCGAGTTGCCGAACATGGTCAAGACGCAGCTGACCCAGGTCGTCGAATACAAGAACCAGCGCGCCGGCTACAACATCTCCGGCACGCCGTCGAACATCCACGTGCTGCGCTCCCTGCGCGGCGCGCTCGGCCGGCGCATCGCGGTGGGCGGCACCTCCCGCAAGCAGCTGACGGCCCTCGAGCACCAGTTGCGCGATCTGCAGGAACAGGGGGCGGAGGACGACGACCCGATGGTGATCGAACTCAAGCACAAGATCCACCATCTGCACACGCGGCTGCTGGCGATACCGTTCATCGATCCCATCGACCTGCGGTACAGCAACCGGATCAAGATCCCGAAACCGTCCACGGCGGCCGTCATGTTCTGCATCATGGACGTGTCCGGATCGATGGACGAGAGCCGCAAGGACACCGCCAAGCGCTTCTTCATCCTCCTGTACCTGTTCCTCAAGCGGGTCTACGAACACATCGACGTCGTCTTCATCCGCCACCACACGGCGGCGGCCGAGGTCGACGAAAACGAGTTCTTCCACTCGCGCGAGTCGGGCGGCACCGTCGTGTCGTCGGCGCTGCACCTGCTGAACAAGGTCATCAGCGAGCGCTACAGCAACGGCGACTGGAACAGCTACGTGGCGCAGGCCTCGGACGGCGACAACTGGGACAACGATTCCGTGCTGTGCAGGCAGATCCTGACCAGCGCCATCATGCCCAAGGTCCAGTACTACACGTATGTCGAGATCACCGACGGACCGCCCCAGAACCTGTGGGAGCAGTATGCCGAGGTCGCGGCCACGCACCAGAACTTCGCCATGCAGAAGATCGTGACGCCGGCCGACATCTATCCGGTGTTCCGTGAATTGTTCAAGAAGCAGCCCAAGTAGCGAGGCCCGCTATGCCAAGAGACCCCAACAACCCGCGCGCCCTGCCCGAGCAATCGGAATGGACCTTCGACCTGATCGAGCAGGCGCACGAGGAAATTCGCAGGGTGGCCAGGAAATTCGGCCTGGACACCTACCCCAACCAACTCGAGATCATCTCGGCCGAGCAGATGATGGACGCATACACGTCCGTCGGCATGCCCGTGTCGTACAATCACTGGTCGTTCGGCAAGCATTTCCTGACGACGGAAAAAAGCTACAAGCGGGGCCAGATGGGCCTCGCCTATGAAATCGTCATCAACTCGAATCCCTGCATCGCCTATCTGATGGAGGAAAACAGCTTGACGATGCAGGCCCTCGTGATCGCGCACGCGGCCTACGGTCACAATTCTTTCTTCAAAGGCAACTATCTGTTCCGGACCTGGACCGATGCCGACGCCATCGTCGACTATATGGTCTTTGCGAAGAACTATATTGCCGAGTGCGAACAACGGCACGGCATCGACGCCGTCGAAGAGCTGCTCGATTCCTGTCACGCGATCCAGAACTACGGCGTGGACCGCTACAAGCGGCCGGCCAAGCTGTCGGTCGCGCAGGAAGCCGCGCGCCAGAAGGAGCGCGAGGAATACATGCAGTCGCAGGTCAACGAACTGTGGCGCACCCTGCCGCGGCGCGAAGAACAGGTGAAGGACCAGGCGCCGCCCCGCTTCCCGCTCGAGCCCGAGGAAAACCTGCTCTACTTTATCGAGAAGTATGCGCCGCTGCTGGAACCGTGGCAGCGTGAACTCGTACGCATCACGCGCAAGATCTCGCAGTATTTCTATCCGCAGCGCCAGACCCAGGTCATGAACGAGGGTTGGGCGACCTTCTGGCACTACACGATCCTGCACGAACTCTATAAAGAAGGCATCGTCGGCGATGGCTTCATGCTGGAATTCCTGCAGAGCCACACGAACGTCGTCTACCAGCCGCCGGCCACGAGCCCCTATTACAACGGTATCAATCCGTACGCGCTGGGGTTCGCGATGATGACGGACATCAAGCGCATCTGCGAAGACCCGACGGACGAGGACCGGGCCTGGTTCCCCGACATCGCCGGCAGCGACTGGCTCAAGACGCTTGATTTCGCCATGCGGAACTTCAAGGACGAGAGCTTCATCGCCCAGTACCTGTCGCCCAAGCTGATCCGCGACTTCCATTTTTTCGCCGTGCTGGACGACGACCGCAGCGACAAGCTGACGATTTCGGCCATCCATGACGAAGCCGGATACCGCTATGTACGCCAGCAGCTGGCCGATCAGTACAATATCGGCAACCGCGAGCCGAACATTCAGGTCTGGCAAGTCAATACGCGAGACGACCGCGCGCTGACGCTACGTCACACCCAGTTCCAGCGCCGCCCGCTGAACCAGCAGGCGCACGAGGTGCTCAAGCACGTCGCACGCCTGTGGGGCTTCGATGTGCGCCTCGAGACCGTTGACCCATCCGGGCGTGTCGTCAGCAGCCTGGAGTGCCGCCGCGAGAAGCGCGCACGTTACTGATCTCCCTGCCCGCGCTACCAGTCGCGGGCATTTTTTTCTTCCATCCTGTTGACACCCTCTTCACCTTGTGATGTAGTTCAACTAACTCCAGACGCGGTTAGTGAGCCATATCAATCCCCTGTATTCACACAAGATCTTGTTATGGCCGCCCCTCTGATCTAGGGGGAAAACCGTTTCAACAGTACGCCCTCCTGCACGGAATTTAGCTATAGTTGGCAGAAACGCCATGTACGTTTCTTATGATATTTGCTGAACAGCAAAATTGGCATGGAAAATTCGGCAATCAAGGGGCGTTTGGCTTATCTTCCACACATCACGAAAGGGGTCCGCTCGACATTGCAAAACAACTAACTTCCACCTCCATCGGCCCGCCTGCGCCGGTTCTTTATTGATCACGTTCGTTGCCTGTTTTTACAGGCAAATAGCCTCTCTTTGAGAGTGCAAAAATGTATGTGCAAAAAAGAATTCGTAGGTATAATTCGCCGATGTCCCGGATGCGGCTCTTAGCTTTTTGTCGTGTTTTGTGGGTTTAGTAGCAACAAAAAAAAGGTTGGTATTGGAGAAAGCAGGATGAATTTTTCGCATGAGAAGAACCCCGGGAAGAATTTGACTGGTATCACCATTGTCATCGTCTTGCACCTGATCGTTGCTTACGGGATCGTCACTGGTCTTGGTAAAAAGATGATCAGCAAGGTAAGCGAGGCAGTGGAAACCAAGATCATTGAAGACGTAAAACCGCCGCCACCTCCGGAGACGCCGCCCCCGCCGCCGCCGCCGGAAATGAAGGCGCCGCCTCCGCCGTTCATCCCGCCGGTGGAAGTGCAAGTGCAAACTCCGCCGCCGCAGCAAAATGTGATCGCTAACACGACGCAGGCGAAACCGGCGACGACGGAAATCATCAAGGCTCCGCCGGCACCGCCGACGCCGGCACCGGCCAAGCCGGCCGGCCCGGCCCGGACCCCGGCAGTTGCAGACTTCAATACGTGCTCGAAGCCGGAATATCCGAAATCGTCGCTGCGTAACGAAGAAACAGGTGTGTCGACGATCTCGTTCCTGATTGGAACGGACGGCGGCGTGAAGGCGGCCAAGGTCACGAAGACCAGCGGCTTCCGCGACCTGGATAAGGCTGCTCAGGTGGCACTGGGCAAGTGCCGGTTCAAGCCGGCAACCGAGAACGGCCAGCCCATCGAGTCCTGGCAGCCGGTACAGTACGTCTGGACGCTGGAATAACCAGAGGCAGCGTATCGTCTCAACGTAAGATTTTCGTTGTCATTAAGTTCAGCGAACTGTTCATTTTAAATTTTTGGAGGAAGCATGTTTAAGAATACCCGTTTGTCCGCTACCGTAGCGGCTCTCCTGTTCTCGGTCACTGCGGCATCGGCACTGGTGTCCGCTCCGGCCTTCGCCGACGCTCCGGCCTCGGCAGCAGCGAGCGCACCGGCAGCGGCACCGGCAGCTGACGCAGCAGCACCGGCAGCCGACGCTGCCGCAGCGGCACCGGCACCGGCAGCAGCACCGGCAGCTGGCGGCGAAGCCAAGAAGGAAGAAGTCGAGAACCCGTTCGGCCCCTCGGCCGTGTGGAATGGCGGCGTCGTCTCGCGCATGACCCTGATCATCCTGTCGATCATGTCCATGGGCTCCTGGTACATCATGATCACCAAGCTGCTCGACCAGATGAAGATCTTCAAGCAGTCGAAGGAAACCAACCAGAAGTTCTGGAAAGCACCGTCGATCGCCGCTGGCTCGGCTCAACTGACCGATGGCTCGCCGTTCCGCTTCATCGCTGAAACCGGCACCAAGGCAACCCAGCACCACGACGGCGCCCTGCTCGAGCAGATCGACCTGTCGACCTGGGTGACCATGCAGATCCAGCGCGCCGTGGACAAAGTCCAGTCGCGTCTGCAAGATGGCCTGTCGTTCCTGGCAACCGTCGGTTCGACCTCGCCGTTCATCGGTCTGTTCGGTACCGTCTGGGGTATCTACAACGCACTGACGAACATCGGTATGACCGGTAACGCGTCGATCGACAAGGTCGCAGGTCCGGTGGGTGAAGCACTGATCATGACCGCATTCGGTCTGTTCGTTGCAGTTCCGGCCGTTCTGGGCTACAACTGGCTGGTTCGCCGCAACAAGGCCGCAATGGAAGACGTCCGCTCGTTCGGCGCTGACGTGCACTCGGTCCTGATCTCGGGCGCCATGCACACGTCGGAAGCTGCACGTGCCGCCGGCGCTACTGCTAAAAAGGTTGGCTAAACCATGGCAATGAGTGTTGGCTCCGATAGCGGAGAAGAAGATGCAGTGATGTCAGAGATCAACACCACGCCCCTCGTGGACGTGATGCTGGTTCTCCTGATCATCTTCCTGATCACCAGCCCGGTTGTCCTCCACCTGCAGAAGATTAACCTGCCGATCGAGACCAACCAGCCTGTCAAGACCACGCCGGAAGACGTGAACATCTCCGTCAACAAGGACGGAGAGATCTACTGGAACCAGAAGCACCTGGCGAACACCGACGAACTGTTCGATTTCCTGGCCAAGGAATCGGTGAAACTGCCGCAGCCGGAAGTGAAGATCCGTGGCGACCAGCAGACCCGCTACGAAGCGATCGGCAAAGTGCTCTACACGGCCCAGCGTGCCGGGATTCAGAAGGTCGGTTTCATCACCGAACCGCCTGATAAGGGCTGATCCAACAGGACGCAACCCGCCAGCGTGATAGCTTTACACGGCTGTCACGCTGGTTCCCAAGATTTGAAAGGAAACACCATGGGTATGAACGTTGGTTCGTCCGGTGCTAAATCAGCAGATCCGGAACCGATGATGGAAATGAACATGACGCCGCTGATCGACGTCATGCTGGTGCTGATCATCATGATGATCATTACCATTCCAAAACAAAACCATTCGGTTAACTTGAACATGCCGGTTGGCAACCCGCCGCCGCCGACCAAGGAACCGGTTGTGATCACGATCGACGTGGACTTCGACGGTACGATTCTCTGGGATAACGTCCCGGTTCCGGATCGCGCCACCCTCGAAGCAAAGCTGGCCAACGTGGCAGCCCAACCTGATCAGCCGGAAGTGCACCTGCGCCCGAACAAGCTGGTCGAGTACAAGGTTGTCGCCGGCGTGATGGCAGCGGCCCAGCGTCTTGGCGTGACCAAGATCGGTATGGTCGGTAACGAACAGTTCCAGTAAATCGCTTTGGCTATAATGAACACGGCAGGGTTTCCCTGCCGTGTCTATTTTGAATGAAAGAATTTCGCTAATGTCCAAATTCCGCCTCGCACACCTCGGCCTCGTTCTGGCCGCACTCGGATTCACCGCCGCCGCTCCGGTCGTTGGCCTGGCTCCCGCCTATGCGGCTGAGACCGTTCGCCCGGAAATCGGCAAGCCTCTGGTGGAAGCCCAGCATCTGATGAAGTCGGGCAAGAACAAGGAAGCGCTTGCCAAGCTGCGCGAACTCGACAAAATCAGCGGCAAGTCGGCGAACGAAAGCTACCTGATCGAACGCACCCGCGCCGGCGCCGCGACGGGCGCCGGCGATTACGATACGGCCGCCAAGTCCTTCGAATACCTGATCAGTTCTGGCAAGCTGCCGGCCAGCGAAAAAGCCCAGGTGTCGGAAGGCCTGATCAGCATCTACATGCATGCCGGCGACCTCAACAAGGCCAATGCCGCGATCGAACGCCAGCTCAAGGAACATGACGATCCCAAGCTGCGCGCCTACCTCATGCAGAACTATTACAAACAGGGCAACATCAAGGCCCTGGAAAATGAACTGCATGCTGCCGAGAAGAATGGCCGCCTGAGCGAAGACCAGTTGGGCATGCTGGCCAACATCCAGCTCAAGAAGAACGACAAGGCCGGCTACGTCAACACCATCGAGAAACTGGCCGCCAACTATCCGAAAGCCCAGTACTGGAACGACCTGCTGAACCGCGTGCAGGGCAAACCGGGCTTCTCGGGCCGCCTGGCCGTGGACGTCTACCGTCTGAAGCTGGCCAACAACCTGATGAAGAAGCCGAGCGAGTTCATGGAAATGGCCCAGCTCGTGCTGCAGGCCGGCGCCCCGGCTGAAGCCCTCAAGGTCATCGACAAAGGCTACAAGGCAGGCGCACTGGGCACCGGTCCGGACGCCGCGCGTCACCAGCGTCTGAAGGATCTGGCCGAGAAGAACCTGGCCGAGCAGAACAAGACCCTGGCCGCGACCGAAGCCCAGTTGCGCAAGGACGGCGACAACGACGGCCTCGCCGATCTGGGTTACGCACTGGTGCAGTCGGGCCAGGCCGACAAGGGTCTCAAGATGATGCAAGCGGCCTCCAAGGCCGGTGACCTGAAGCATCCGGAAGACGTCAAGCTGCACCTGGGCGAAGCCTATGCCGTCGCCGGCAAGAAGCAGCAAGCCATCAATACCTTCAAGTCCGTCGGCGGTGACGACGGCGCGGCCGACCTGGCCCGCTACTTCATCATGGCGATCAACAAGCCGATCTCCGGCTAAGTTCCCCTGCTTTACGCCTGACGGCCGCCCGCGGCGGCCGCACGAAGCGCAGCCCGCTATTGCCGGCTGCGCTTTTTTGTAGGCCAAGTCATTGCGCTGTGCAACATGTCCTTTGCCGTATAATCTGGTATTTCGCCTAGAAGCACGAACCATCCAATGAAGGTATTTCGCGGACTTCCCAACGACAGGGCACGCGCGCCTTGCGCTCTCACGATCGGCAACTTCGACGGTGTCCACCGCGGACACCAGGCGCTGCTGGCACACGTGACCGCGAGCGCCCGCCGGCTCGGACTGGAAGCCGCCGTGATGACCTTCGAGCCCCATCCGCGTGAATATTTCGCGGCGCGCAGCGGCGATATGTCGAAAGCCCCCGCGCGCATCGCCAACCTGCGCGACAAGCTCGAATCGCTGGAGCAAGCCGGCGTCGACCGCGTCATCGTCGAGCACTTCAACGAGCATTTCGCGTCGATGTCGCCGGCCGAGTTCACGGCGCGCGTGCTCGTCGAGGGCCTGCACGTGAAATGGCTGATGGTCGGCGACGACTTTTGCTACGGCGCCCGCCGCGCCGGCAATGTCGCGCTGCTCGCCGAGGCCGGCAAGCGCCACGGCTTCGAAGTGCACAGCTTGCCCGCCGTGCTGCACGACGCCACCCGGATCTCGTCCTCGGCCGTGCGCGCCGCGCTCGCCGCCGGCGACTTCGACACCACGCGCGCCCTGCTCGGCCACCCATATTCGATGTCCGGCCACGTCATCCACGGCCAGAAGCTGGGCCGCACGCTGGGCTTTCCGACCTTGAACCTGCGCGTCGCGCACCGCCCCGCGCTGGCCGGCATCTTCGTCGTGCAGGTGCACGGCCTGGCCGAGGGGCCGCTGCCGGCCGTGGCCAGCCTGGGGGTGCGCCCCACCGTCGAGGACGCGGGCCGGATGCTGCTGGAGGTCCACGTCTTCGACTGGGACCAGCCGTGCTACGGCAAGCTCGTGCGCGTGGAATTCCTCACCAAGCTGCGCGACGAGGAAAAATACATCGACCTGCCGACGCTCACCGCAGCCATCGCACGCGATGCCCAGCAGGCGCGCGCCTGGTTCGCCCGGCGCGCCGGCGCGCTCACGGCCACCGACCGAATTTGACCAGGTCTCCCGCGGCCTCGCCTCCGGCAACGACCGCGCCGTCCCGTCATCACGAACAACAGCAGTCCACTTAAGAAACCACCATGTCCGATACCAAGCAGGGCCAGAAAGGCCAACAAGGCAACAAGAAGCCGGAAAGCAAATACCCGGTCAACATGACCGATACCCCCTTCCCGATGCGCGGCGACCTCGCCAAGCGCGAGCCGGGCTGGGTCAAGCAATGGCAGGACAAGAAGATCTACCAGCGCATCCGCAAGGCGGCCGCCGGCCGTCCGAAATTCGTGCTGCACGACGGTCCGCCGTACGCGAACGGCGACATCCACCTGGGCCACTCCGTCAACAAGATCCTCAAGGACATGGTCGTCAAATCGCGCACCATGGCCGGCTACGACGCCCCCTATGTGCCGGGCTGGGACTGCCACGGCATGCCGATCGAGATCCAGATCGAAAAACAATTCGGCAAGAACCTGCCGACGGCGGAGGTGCTGCAAAAGGCGCGCGCCTACGCGCTGGAGCAGGTCGACCGCCAGCGCGCCGGCTTCATCCGCCTGGGCGTGCTGGGCGAGTGGGACAACCCGTACCTGACGATGAACTTCAGTAACGAGGCCGACGAGCTGCGCGCCCTCGGCACGATGCTGGAGAAGGGCTATGTCTATCGCGGCCTGAAACCCGTGAACTGGTGCTTCGACTGCGGCTCGGCGCTGGCCGAGGCGGAAGTGGAATACCAGGACAAGCGCGACCCGGCGATCGACGTCGGCTTCCCGTTTGCCGAGCCCGAAAAAGTCGCGCAGGCGTTCGGCCTCGATGCCCTGCCCGCCGGCGCCGGCTTCATCGTGATCTGGACGACGACCCCGTGGACGATCCCGTCGAACCAGGCGCTGAACATGCACCCCGAGGTGACGTATGCGCTCGTGAAGACCGACCGCAACGGTAGCCCGGTGCTGCTGATCGTTGCGAAGGACCTGGCCGAGAGCGTCCTGCAGCGCTACAAGCTCGAAGGCGGCATCGTCGCGACGACGACCGGCGACAAGCTGGCCGGCATCCGCTTCAAGCACCCGCTGCACGCGGCCGATCCGTTCTTCGACCGCACGTCGCCCGTCTACCTGGCCGACTACGTGACCACCGACAGCGGCACGGGCGTCGTGCACTCGGCGCCGGCCTACGGCCTGGAAGACTTCCAGTCGTGCAAGGCGCACGGCATGAAGGACGACGAGATCCTGAAGCCCGTGATGGGCGACGGCCGCTTCGCGAGCACGCTGCCGCTGTTCGGCGGCATGACGATCTGGGAAGCGTCCAAGCCGATCTGCAACGCCCTGTCCGAAGCGGGCGCCCTGTTCGAACTGAAGATGTTCGACCACAGCTATATGCACTGCTGGCGTCACAAGACCCCGATCGTCTACCGCGCGACGAGCCAGTGGTTCGCGGGCATGGACGTCAAGCCGAAGGACGGCTCCCCCACGCTGCGCGAATCGGCGCTGGCCGGTATCGCCGAGACGCAGTTCTTCCCCGACTGGGGCCAGGCGCGCCTGCAGGGCATGATCGCCAACCGTCCGGACTGGACCCTGTCGCGCCAGCGCCAGTGGGGCGTCCCGATGGCCTTCTTCCTGCACAAGGAGACGGGCGACCTGCACCCGCGCACGCCCGAACTGCTGGAGCAGGTGGCCAAGCTGATCGAAGAAGGCGGCATCGACGCCTGGCACAAGCTCGATCCGCGCGACCTGCTCGGCGATGAGGCCGCGATGTACGAAAAGAACCGCGACACGCTGGACGTGTGGTTCGACTCCGGCACGACGCACCAGACCGTGCTGCGCGGCTCGCACGCGGCGCAGTCGCACTTCCCGGCCGACCTGTACCTGGAAGGCTCGGACCAGCACCGCGGCTGGTTCCACTCGTCGCTGCTGACGTCGTCCATGCTGAACGGCCGCCCGCCGTACAAGGCGCTGCTGACGCACGGCTTCACCGTCGACGAGCATGGCCGCAAGATGTCGAAGTCGCTCGGCAACGTGCTGTCGCCGCAGAAGATCAGCGACACGCTGGGCGCCGACATCCTGCGCCTGTGGGTCGCGTCGACCGACTACACGGGCGAACTGGCGCTGTCCGAGGAGATCCTGAAGCGCGTGACGGAGGCATATCGCCGCATCCGCAACACGCTGCGCTTCCTGCTCGCGAACACGTCGGACTTCGATCCGGCCAAGAACGCCGTGCCGGTGGCCGAGATGCTCGAGATCGACCGCTACGCGCTGGCCGAGACGGCGCGCCTGCAGGCCGACGTGGCGGCGCACTTCGAGCGCTACGAATTCCACCCGGTCGTCGCGCGCCTGCAGAACTTCTGCTCGGAAGACCTGGGCGGCTTCTACCTCGACATCCTCAAGGACCGCCTGTACACGACGGGCGTGAACTCGCACGCGCGCCGCTCGGCGCAGACGGCGCTGTGGCACATCGCGCACGCCCTGTTGCGCATCATGGCGCCGATCCTGTCGTTCACGGCCGAGGAAGCGTGGGCCGTGTTCGCGGGCGCGCAAGCCTACCGGGACAGCGACGAGACGATCTTCACGCAGACGCTGTGGACCTTCCCGGCCATCGAGGACGCCGCCGCCCTGCTGGACAAGTACGCGTTGCTGCGCGCCGTGCGCGCCGACGTCACCAAGCAGCTGGAAGAAGTGCGCGCGTCCGGCGCGATCGGCTCGTCGCTGCAGGCGGAGCTGGCGCTCAAGGCCGCGGGCGACAAGTACGCGGCGCTCGCCAGCCTGGGCGACGACCTGAAGTTCGTGTTCATCACGTCGCAGGCCGCCGTCGACCAGGTTGCCGATGCGGCGGCGGAAACGGTCGCCGTGACCCCGTCCGACGCCGCCAAGTGCGAACGCTGCTGGCACTACCGCCGCGACGTGGGCCACGACCCCGCGCATCCGGGCCTGTGCGGACGCTGCACGAGCAACCTGTTCGGCGACGGGGAGCAGCGCCGCTTCGCCTGACGCACCGGCGCCCCGGGCCACGCGCCCGGGGTTCTCAATTCACGACCATCGACATGGCCACCAAAAAAAAACCAACATTCTCCGCCGTTTCGTCGCGCTCGAGCGGCAGCCTCGCTCCCTGGCTCGGCATCGCCTTCATCGTCATCCTGCTCGACCAGATCAGCAAGATCACCATCACGCGCACCTTCATGCACGGCGAGGAAAAGCCGATCACGAGCTTCTTCAACCTGGTGCTCGCGTATAACCCGGGCGCGGCGTTCAGCTTCCTGTCGAACCAGGGCGGCTGGCAGCGCTACCTGTTCGCCGGCATCGCCATCGCGGCCGTCTGCTTCATCATCTACCTGCTGCGCAAGCACGCGGGCCAACGCATGTTCTGCTGGGCGCTCGCGCTGATCATGGGCGGCGCCCTCGGCAACCTGATCGACCGCGTCGCCTACGGCCACGTGATCGACTTCCTCGATTTCTACTGGCGCGGCCTGGGCCACTTCCCGGCCTTCAATGTCGCCGACACCGGCATCACGATCGGCGCCTTCCTGTTCATCGTCGACGAACTGCGCCGCGTGAACAAGCACTGAGCAACACCGAACATCGCATCGCGGAGGATTTCATGAGCATGGACCTCAAGGGCAAGAAAATCGTCCTCGGCCTGTCCGGCGGCGTGGCCTGCTACAAGGCCGCGGAACTGTGCCGCGCCCTCGCCAGGCAGGGCGCGCACGTGCAGGTCGTGATGACCGAGGCGGCCACCCATTTCATCGGGACGGTCACCATGCAGGCCCTGTCCGGCCGCGGCGTCTTCACGGACCAGTGGGACGGCCGCATCCCCAACAACATGGCGCACATCGACCTCACGCGCGACGCCGACGCCATCCTCGTCGCGCCCTGCTCGGCCGACTTCCTGTTCAAGCTCGCGCACGGCGCCACCGACGACCTGCTGTCGACCCTGTGCCTCGCGCGGCCGCACCGCGTGCCGCTGCTCGTGGCGCCGGCGATGAACGTCGAGATGTGGGAAAAGCCGGCCACGCAGCGCAACGTCGCGCAGCTGCGCGAGGACGGCGTCCGCATCCTCGGTCCGGCCGCCGGCTCGCAGGCGTGCGGCGAAACAGGCATGGGCCGCATGCTGGAGCCGGACGAACTGCTCGACGAACTCGTCGCCTCGTTCCAGCCCAAGCTCCTGGCCGGCAAGCGCGTGCTGATCACGGCCGGGCCGACCTACGAAGCGATCGACCCGGTGCGCGGCATCACCAACCTGTCGTCGGGCAAGATGGGCTATGCGATCGCGCGCGCGGCGCGCGAAGCGGGCGCCGACGTCACGCTCGTCTCCGGCCCCACCGCGCTGCCCACGCCGCACGGCGTGCGCCGCATCGACGTGCAGAGCGCGCGCCAGATGCTGGATGCCGTCATGCAGGCCGTCTCCGGCCAGCACATCTTCGTGGGCGTGGCCGCCGTCGCCGACTGGCGCGTGGACAATGCCAGCGCCCAGAAGATCAAGAAGGACGGCAGCGGCGACGCGCCGCAGCTGCACTTCGCGCAGAACCCGGACATCCTCGCGAGCGTGGCCGCGACCACCTCGCTGAACGGCTGGCCGTATTGCGTCGGCTTCGCGGCCGAATCCGAGAACCTGATCGAATACGGCGCGGTCAAGCGCGAGAAAAAAGGCATTCCTCTGCTCGTCGGCAATATCGGTCCGCAGACGTTCGGGCAGGATGAGAATGCGATCGTGCTGTTCGACGAAAACGGCCACACGGTGCTCCCGCGCGCAAGCAAGCTGGAACTGGCGCGCCAGCTCGTTTCCGAAATCGCCAAGCGCCTGGAACAACGTTCGCTGCTGGCCTGAACCACCCTGCATGACACGACCCACCGAAGCATCCATGAAAAACATCGACCTGAAAATCCTCGACCCGCGCATGAAGGACTTCCTGCCGGCCTACGCCACCGCCGGCAGCGCGGGCCTCGACCTGCGCGCGTGCATCGAGGCGCCCATGACCATCGAACCCGGCCAGACCGTGCTGGTGCCGACCGGCCTCGCCATCCACATCGGCGATCCGGGCTATGCGGCGATGATCCTGCCCCGCAGCGGACTCGGCCATAAGAGCGGCATCGTTCTGGGTAATCTGGTAGGCTTGATCGACTCCGATTACCAGGGCCAGCTGATGGTCTCGACCTGGAATCGCGGCCAGGCCACGTTCACGTTGCAGCCGATGGACCGCCTGGCGCAGCTGATCGTGGTGCCTGTCCTGCAGGTGGGCTTCAACGTCGTGGAGGATTTCGCAACGAGCGACCGGGGCGCCGGAGGATTCGGCTCCACCGGCAAACATTAATAAGAGGAGCACATGACCGGACATCTTCGTCAGCGCCCCGCGGGCATTCAGACTGCCGCGCTGGGCATCGCCGCAGCCCTGCTGCTATCGGCCTGCGCCACGCACGCACCGCGCGCCCCGGGCACGCCGCGCATCGTCGAGCGCCCCGTGGAAGCCCCCGCCCTGAGCCCGCAGATGGCCGCCGCGGCCGAGACCCTGACGAAGATGGCGGCCCTGCAGGACCGGTTGTACAAGGTCGCCTCGCCGTTGCTGATCCAGAATGCCGAATTGTGCAAGGGCCAGGCCCGCAACCTGCTCGGCTTCACGGCGAAGAACCGCTGGTCCTACCCGGGCGACTACAACGAAGCCGCCCATGTCGCCTTCGGGATGGACGAGCGCCTGCAGGTCACGGACGTGCTGACCGGCAGCGGCGCCGCGCGCGCCGGCCTGCAGACGGGCGACGTCCTGCTCTCCGCCGGCGGCAAGCCGCTGCCGGCCGGGGAGCACGCGCTGTCCCAGGCGGGCGCCATCTTCGGCAAGATCATCGCGTCGCAACCGAGCCTGCCGATGACGGTCGAACGCCACCGGAGCGCGCGCCAGCTGACGATCCCCGTCACGCGCGCGTGCGCCTTCGCGATCGAACTGGGCAACTCGGACAACGTCAACGCCTACGCCGACGGTTCGCGCGTGCTCGTCACGCGCGGCATGATCAACTTCACGCACGACGACGACGAACTGGCCTTCGTGCTGGCCACGACGATGGCCCACAACATGCTGGGCCACCCGGCCGCGCAGCGCAACAGCGCGACGATCGGCAGCATCATCGACAACCTGAAAAGCATCACGCCTGACACGTCGATGCTGATCGGCAGCGGCGGCATCAAGGCGATGCCGGCGGAAGCCGACGCCGCCGCGGACCGCCTCGGCATCTACCTGGCCGCGCGGGCCGGCTACGACATCAAGGAGGCGCCCGCGTTCTGGACGCGCCTGGCCGAGACGTATCCATCCACCGTGCTGAACGCCTACAGCGCCAATCATCCGGCGTTGCCGCAACGGTTGGCGGCCGTGGAAAAAGCGATCGCGGAGATCAAGGCCAAGCGGTCCGCGAAGAGGCCTTTGCTGCCTTGACCGCGCAAGCATCCGCATGATCGACAGGGCCGCGCATGCGGCCCTTTTCACGTCCGCATGCGCCCCGTAGGGTGGACGGCTTCGCCGTCCACGCATTCAAACGCCCTCGAAATCACCCGGCCGCCAGCGGCGGCGCCGCGCTTTTTGTATCATGACCGATTCCCCGCCCCGTCGCGCAATTCGAGCGCAAGAAACGGGAAGGCGGGGGAAGCCGCGCGCCCTACCATCCGGCGCGGCCCCGACCTGAACCCGAACCAGGAACCATGAACACTGCCAACCTGCTGCGCCTCATCGTGCTTGCCGCCATCTGGGGCGGCTCCTTCCTCTTCATGCGCATCAGCGCGCCCACGCTGGGCCCCGCCGTGCTGATCGAATTCCGCGTGCTGTTCGCGGCCCTGTTCCTGGCCGCCGTCGGCGTCGTCCTCAAGAAGCGCCTCGATGTGCGCCGCCACTGGAAGCATTACTTCATCCTCGGCTTCTTCAATTCCGCCTTCCCGTTCCTGCTGTTCGCGTTCGCGGCGCGCACGCTGCCGGCGTCCGTGATGGCCGTGTTGAACGCCACCGCGCCGATGTGGGGCGCGCTGCTCGGCGCCGTGTGGAACCGCCAGCCGATCCGCGCGCGCACCGCGCTGGGCCTCGTACTGGGCACGCTCGGGGTCGCGCTGCTGGTCGGCTTCGACCGCGCGACCAGCCGCCCCGGCGCCGGCCTCGCCGTCGCGGCCGCGTTGCTGGGCGCGTTCAGCTACAGCGTCGCGAGCCTGTACGCGCGCACCGCGACGAGCGTCGAGCCGTTCGCCAACGCGCACGGCACCATGTGGACGTCCGCGCTGATGGTGCTGCCCGCCCTGCCCCTGTTCCCGCCCGCCGGCCCGCCGACCGCCGGCATCGTCGGCGCCGTGGTCGCACTCGGTGTGCTGTGCAGCGGCATCGCCTACATCCTGTATTTCCGCCTGATCGAGCAGGTCGGCACGACGTCCGCCCTCACCGTCACGTTCCTGAGCCCCGTGTTCGGCATCCTGTGGGGCGCGCTGTTCCTCGGCGAAACGGTAGGCTGGTACACGATCGTCGGCTCCGCCATCGTGCTGGTCGGCACCGCGTTCGTCACCGGATTCATGCCCCGCGTCAAGCGGGCGGCGACTACGCCGGCGGCGGGCAGATGAGCAGCGCGCGCCATACGATCGCGCTGCCGCCCGGCTACCGCCGCGCGGACGCCTTCACGTTCCACGGCCGCGACGCCGATGCGCTGGCCGAGCAGGTCGATCCGCAGGCCGGTCGCATCCGCAAGGGCGTGCTGCTGGGCGGCGTGCCGACCGTGCTCGACATCACGCTGCACGACGACCGCGCCGACTGCGTCGTGGACAGCGACGGCACGGCCGCGACCGAGGCGGTGCGCGACGCCCTCGTGAACATGCTGGGCCTGCGCATCGATCCGGCGCCGTTCGAGCAGGCGGCGCGCGACGATCCGCTGTTCGGACCCGTCGTCGCGCGCCAGCCGGGCCTGCGCGTGATCCAGTCCGCCACCGTGTTCGAAGCGCTGACGTGGGCCATCATCGGCCAGCAGATCAACCTGCCGTTCGCGATCGCGCTGCGCCGCACGTTCATCGCCCAGGCGGGACGCGCCCACTCCAGCGGCCTGTGGTGTTATCCGGAGGCATCCGACGTGGCCCGCCTCGACGTCGAACAACTGACCGGCCGCAAATTCTCGGGCGCGAAGGCCGAGACCTTGCTGCGCTTCGCCCGCCTCGTGGCAAGCGGTGCGCTGTCGCTGGACCGCGAGACCGAGGCCGCCGGCGTGAGCGAGCGCCTGCTCGCCGTCAAGGGCATCGGCCCGTGGACGGTGAACTATGCGCTGCTGCGCGGCTGGGGCTATGCGGACTGCTCGCTGCACGGCGACGTGGCCGTGCGTAACGCCATCGGCCGCCTGCGCGGGACGGAACGGCCCGACATGCGCGCGGCGGAAGCGTTCCTGGCAGCGTATCGCCCGCACCGCACGATGGCCGCGGCCTATCTCTGGGCCAGCCTGAACCAGCCGGCCGGCTGACGCACCCGGCACGGATATCTTGTGCCGCCACAAGGCGCGGCCGCTTCGCTTGTCCAGACTGCTCCTAGCGGACACGAGCGGAGATATCCATGAAAGCGAAAACATGCATGGCGGCAGTGCTGATGGCGCACGCCGTCCTGGCCCGGGCGGACGCGCCGGCCGCGACGAACGATCCCGAGAACCACGGCGCGTACCTGTCGGCCGCCTTCGGCAACGGCCGCATCCATGGCGGCAACGCGAGCGGCTACCGCTGGATGCGCGGGCGCACCTTCGAAGTGCGCGCCGGCCGGCGCCAGGACGACGTGTTCGGCCTCGCGCTGCCGCCAGCCTGGGCCATGCGGGTCGACTTCGTCCATTACAACGAAGGGCATCCGGACAACAACCACCGCGACGGCTTCGCCCTGCAATGGCTCGTCGTGCACCGGTTTTCGCGCATGTGGACGGGCGAACTGGGCGTCGGCCCCTACCTGAGCATGAACACCACCGAAGTCCGCACGGAGGCCGGCTACCGCCAGATCGACGACGCCCGCCTCGGCGCGCTCGTCAGCGCCGGCCTGCGCCTGGCCGTGCCGGGGCCGTCCGGCACCCATCTGCGCCTCGGCTACAACCACGTGGCCATGCATACCGTGCACCGGTCCGACGCGCTCGTGCTGGGCATCGGACGCCAGTTCGACGCGGCCGAGCCGGCGCCCGACGTCGTGCCGGACGGGCGGCTCTGGCTCGGCGGCACGTTCGGCACGTCGATCACGAACATGGCGGGCACGCACGGCGCGCACGCGGGCGTGATCGAGGCCAGGCAGTATGCCGAGCGGTGGGGCATCGGCTACAAATTCCTGTTCGAAGGCGACGACGGCGCGCGCGTCGACCGGCGCGGGCTCGCGGGGCAGCTGTGGTACGTGCAGCCCGTGACGCCGCGCTTTTCGATGAGCGCCGGCCTCGGCCCCTATTTCGCCGCGAACCGGCGCGACGGCAACCGCACGGCCACGAATCTCCTGATCAGCTTCCAGGCCGAACGCGCGCTGTCCGCGCGCACGCGCGCCATCGTCAACTTCAACCGCATCAAGACCTTCCGGAAGACGAACGACCGCGACCTGTTCCAGGTGGGCCTGCTGCGCCGCTTCTAGGGTGCGCCTAGGCATGGCCCTGCCAGCAGGGCAGCCCGTCGAACTGCTGGGCGCCTTCGCCGGCGAACCGGATCAGTTCGGGCAAGGGCACCATGGCCAGGTTGTCGCGCCCGTAGTGCCCGCCCAGCGCGCTGGGAATCTTGAGGCAGTACTTGCGCCCGGCCGTGAGGGGGCCCAAGGTCGTCTCGGCCAGGTGCACCTGCTCGGGCATGTACCAGCCGTCGAGGAATTCCTGGTTGTACGACAAAGCGTCGAGGGCGGCGCGGTCCCCGGCGACCGGTTCGCACCGCAGGTCTTGCGGCGACAGGCGCCAGTACATGCCGTCCTCGTCGCGGACGATCAGATTGCCGAAGGCGTTCTCGCCCAGCACCTCGACGGCGTTGAGGCCGGTCCAGCCCCACGCGTCGTTGATGTCTTCCACAGTAATCATCGTTAGCTCCGCTTTCAACGCACTCCCTGTCTTCGACCGGGCCGGACGGGGCGCGTTGCGGCGGGAGCGGGAATGCTTGAGGCGGGTCGAACGGGCGGGCCCGGCCGGGCAAAAACGAAAAAGCCGCTGATCCGGAACAGGATCAGCGGCTTTGGAATCTGGTTGCGGGGACAGGATTTGAACCTGTGACCTTCGGGTTATGAGCCCGACGAGCTGCCAGACTGCTCCACCCCGCGTCTGATGCTTTGCATTATACGCACCTTTGGCACTTTAGGCAATCGCGGTTCTCCGACTCCCGTCGATCGCAGCATAAGCTGCCTCCATCGCGACGCAAACCGCTGGCGGATTGCGGCCCAGCCGCCTCCAATACAGTGGTAAAGTAAGGGCAATTCAATTCATCCGTTTCCTATGAAATTCTGCTCCGAGTGCGCCCACCCGCTCACGGTGGCCATCCCCGAAGGCGACAACCGTCCGCGTTTCGTGTGCACCAATTGCGGCACCATCCATTACCAGAACCCGAAGATGGTGATCGGTTCGATCCCCGTGTGGGAACAGGACGGCGCACTCAAGGTCCTGCTGTGCAAGCGCGCCATCGAGCCGCGCTACGGCTACTGGACGCTGCCGGCCGGCTTCATGGAAAACGGCGAGACCACCAGCGCCGCCGCCGCGCGCGAGACGGAAGAGGAAGCGGGCGCCAACATCGAGCTGGGCAACCTGTTCACGCTGCTGAACGTCGTGCACGTGCACCAGGTCCATTTGTTCTACCTGGCGCGCCTCGTCGACCTGGACTTCGCGCCGGGCATCGAAAGCCTGGACGTGCAATTGTTCAGCGAAAACGAAATCCCGTGGAGCGACCTGGCCTTCCCCACCATCCGCACGACGCTCGAACTGTTCTTCGCCGACCGCGTGCGGATGCGCGAAGACGGCGGCACTTATGGATTCCACACCCGCGACATCGCGGGCCCGATGAGGGCGCCCGTCCAACCCGACTGACCGCCGACCATGATTCCCTGGCTCGAGGCCCATACGCCGTTCCCCGACGTGTCCGAAGCGTTGACGACCGACGCGCCGGGCCTGCTCGCGGCCGGAGCCGACCTCTCGCCGCAACGCCTGCTGCAGGCCTACCGGCACGGCATCTTCCCCTGGTTTTCCGAGGGCCAGCCGATCCTCTGGTGGAGCACCGATCCGCGCATGGTGCTGTACACCGACCGCTTCAGGGTCAGCGAGAGCCTGAAAAAAACCCTGCGCAAGATCGAACGCAGCCGCCAGGCCGGCGGGCCCTGGGTCGTCCGTTTCGACGGCGCCTTCGAGGCCGTGATGCGCGCGTGCGCCGCGCCGCGCAGGGACGGGCCCGGCACGTGGATCTCGGAAGACATCATCGCCGGCTACACGGGCCTGTTCCGCATGGGCTACGCGCACTCGTCCGAGGTGTGGCTGGACGGCGAGCTGGTCGGCGGCGCCTATGGCGTGTGCATCGGCCGCATGTTCTATGGCGAATCGATGTTCGCCCGGGTGTCGGACGCGTCGAAGGTCGCGCTGGCCTACCTGGTCGCCTTCTTGCGGCGCCATGGCGTGGCGATGATCGACTGCCAGCAGGAGACGGGCCACCTGGCGTCGCTGGGCGCCGTCCCGATCCCGCGCCGCGATTTCCTGCAGCACCTGCGCCGCGCGATCGACGAGCCGCCCATCGAACGGTGGGAAGTCGCGCCACCGTTGACCACCTAACGGTGCGCGGCGCCGTCTTTGGCTACAATGGGTTCCACATACGTCGTTCCGAGAGCTTTGCATGACGCACCTGAATGATCTGCCATTTTCCACGCTGCAGTTCTACACAACGGCACCGTATCCTTGCAGCTATCTCGACGCGCGCCAGGCCCGTTCGCAGGTCGCCACCCCGTCGCACCTGATCAATGCGGACGTGTACTCGGAACTCGTGCGCAACGGTTTCCGCCGCAGCGGCATCTTCACGTACCGCCCCTATTGCGACGGCTGCCGGGCCTGCATCCCCGTGCGCGTGGCCGCGGAGCGCTTCATCCCCAACCGCAGCCAGCGGCGCGCCTGGAAGCGCCACGACGACCTGGCGGCCATGGTGGCCAACCTGTCGTTCTCCGACGAGCACTATGCGCTGTACCTGCGCTACCAGACGACGCGCCACGTGGGCGGCGGCATGGACCAGGACAGCCGCGACCAGTACGCGCAATTCCTGCTGCAGAGCCGCGTCAACACGCGCCTCGTGGAATTCCGCGAGCCGGACGGCACATTGCGCATGGTCTCGATCATCGACGTGCTGTCGGACGGCTTGTCGTCCGTCTACACGTTCTTCGACCCGGACGTGCCCGGCGCCTCGTTCGGCACGTACAACGTGATGTGGCAGATCGGCCAGGCGCGCGAGCTCGGCCTGCCCTACGTCTACCTGGGCTACTGGATCGAACAGAGCCCCAAGATGGCGTACAAGATCAATTTCAAGCCGCTGGAGGCGCGTATCGACGGCGTATGGGGTGTGCTGGACCGTTAAGCGGCTGTATTGATCGTGATAGTGCGGCGTTTCAGCCATACAAGGTAAAATGGCGCCCAATCCACGATAGCCGATCATGTCCGACAAACTCCTGTACGCCCTCGCCCGCCCCCTGCTGTTCTCCCTCGATCCCGAAACGGCCCACAACCTGACCCTGCCCGCGCTGCGCCGCGCGGCGGCCCTGGGCCTGACGGGCATCGTCAGGAAACCGAAACCGGATCCGCGCACGGTCATGGGCATCACGTTCCCGAACCCGGTCGGCCTGGCCGCCGGCCTGGACAAGGACGGCGCGTACATCGACGGCCTGGCCGCCCTCGGCTTCGGCTCCATCGAGATCGGCACCGTGACCCCGCGCGCCCAGCCGGGCAACCCGCGGCCGCGCATGTTCCGCCTGCCGGCCGCGCGCGGCATCATCAACCGCATGGGCTTCAACAACGGCGGCGTCGACGCCTTCGTCGCCAACGTCCAGTCGTCGCGCTTCTACCAGGAACGCCAGGGCGTGCTGGGCCTGAACATCGGCAAGAACGCCGACACGCCCATCGAACGTGCCGCCGACGACTACCTGGCCTGCCTGCGCAAGGTGTATCCGTACGCCAGCTACGTCACCGTGAATATTTCGTCGCCGAATACGAAGAACCTGCGCCAGCTGCAGGACGCCTCCGAACTGGATGCGCTGCTGTCGCAGCTCAAGGAAGAGCAATCGCGCCTGGCCGACAAGTACGGCCACTATGTGCCGCTGGCGCTGAAGATCGCGCCGGACGTGGACGGCGACCAGATCCGCAACATCGGCGGCGCCCTCGTCCGCCACGGCATCGACGGCGTGATCGCCACCAACACCACCTTGAACCGCCGCGACGTGGAAGGCATGCGCCATGCGAACGAACAGGGCGGCCTGTCCGGCGCGCCCGTGTTCGACCTGTCGAACATCGTGATCCGCGCGCTCAAGGCGGAAGTGGGCGACACCGTGCCGATCATCGGCGTGGGCGGCATCATGAGCGGCCGCGACGCCAAGGCGAAGATCGCGGCCGGCGCCCGGCTCGTGCAGCTGTACAGCGGCCTGATCTACCGCGGCCCCGCCCTCGTGCGCGAGTGCGCGGACGCGCTGCGCGAGCGCTGATCCCTGTCATGCGCCGCTGCGCGCGGGCGCGGCTAGCGGAAATTCAAATGCCTTCGCCCTGGTCGACGAACACGTGCATGCGCCTGGGCTTCACCAGCAGCGTGTCGCCGTCGCGCAAGCCCAGCTCGCGATAGCGCTCGTTCGGAATCACGGCCTCGATCATCTGGGCGTTGTCGGCGCGCTCCAGGTCCAGCTGGGCCAGCGGGCCGATCGCGTGCGCGCGGCGCAGCTTCACGGCGACGCCCTCGCCGCCCGCAACGTAGCGTTCGACGTCGAGGTCGTGCGGGCGGACGTAGGCGATGCCTGCGCCGTTCTTGACGTCCGCGTACTGCGGCGCGTGGAACGTCGCGTCGCCACTGGCCAGCACGCCTTCGTGCACGCGGCCGTGGAACAGGTTGACGTTGCCCAGGAAGCCGTAGACGAACGGCGACGCGGGATGGTTGTAGACGTCGGCCGGCGTGCCGAGCTGCTCCACGTGCCCCTGGTTCATCAGGACGACCTGGTCCGCCACCTCGAGCGCCTCTTCCTGGTCGTGGGTGACGAAGATCGACGTCACGTGCAGCTCGTCGTGCAGCTGGCGCAGCCAGCGCCGCAGTTCCTTGCGCACCTTGGCGTCGAGCGCGCCGAACGGTTCGTCCAGCAGCAGCACGCGCGGCTCCACCGCGAGGGCGCGCGCGAGGGCGATGCGCTGGCGCTGGCCGCCCGAGAGCTGCGGCGGATAACGGTCGGCGATCCAGTCCAGCTGCACCAGCTCCAGCAGCTTCTTGACCTTGTCGCGGATCTGCGCTTCGGACGGACGTTCGCGCCGCGGCTTCACGCGCAGGCCGAAGGCGACGTTCTCGAACACGGTCATGTGCTTGAACAACGCGTAGTGCTGGAACACGAAGCCGACCTGGCGCTCGCGCACGTGACGGTCGGATGCGTCCTCGCCGTCGAGCAGCACGCGGCCCGCATCCGGGAACTCGAGGCCGGCGATGATGCGCAACAGGGTCGTCTTGCCGCAACCGGACGGGCCCAGCAGCGCCGTCAGCTCGCCGTCGGCAAACTTCAGCGACACGTCGTCCAGGGCCGTGAACGGGCCGAACTGCTTGCGGATATTGTGGACTTCGATCGTCATGTTCAATGCTCCGTGGTGCGGCCTTGCACGCTGGCCTTGTGGGCCCGGTGCATGCGCCATTCGATAAAGGTTTTCACGGCCAGCGTCACGAGGGCCAGCAAGGCCAGCAGAGACGCGATCGCGAACGCGGCCGTGAAGTCGTATTCGTTGTAGAGAATCTCGACCTGCAGCGGCATCGTGTTGGTCTCGCCGCGGATGTGGCCGGAGACGACGGACACGGCGCCGAACTCGCCCATCGCGCGGGCGTTACACAGGATCACGCCGTACAGCAGGCCCCATTTGATGTTCGGGAGCGTGACCTTGAAGAAGGTCTTCCAGCCGGACGCGCCCAGCACGAGGGCCGCCTCTTCCTCTTCGCTGCCCTGCGCCTGCATCAGTGGGATCAGTTCGCGCGCGACGAACGGGAACGTGACGAAGACGGTCGCCAGCACGATGCCCGGCACGGCGAACAGGATCTTGATGTCGTGGTCCGTCAGCCAGGGGCCGAACCAGCCCTGCGCACCGAACAGCAGCACGTAGACGAGGCCCGCGATCACGGGCGAGACCGAGAACGGCAGGTCGATCAGCGTCAGGAGGACGCTCTTGCCGGCGAAGTCGAACTTGGCGATGGCCCACGCGGCGGCCACCCCGAACACGAGGTTCAGCGGCACGGCGATGCCGGCGGCGATGAACGTCAGCTTGATGGCGGACAGCGCGTCCGGATCGAGCACGGATTCGCGGTACGTGTCCCAGCCCTTCGTGAGCGCTTCCGTGAACACCGCCACGAGCGGCACGAACAGGAACAGCGTGAGGAACAGCAGGGCCACCGCGATCAGCGCGTAGCGCACCCAGCCCGGCTCCAGCGTGTTCGTGGCCCTGGCTTGCGATCGATCGTCGAGGACGGCACTCATGTCACTTCCCCGCGCGCTTGCGCGCCCAGGCCTGCAGCAGGTTGATGGTCAGCAGGAGGGAGAACGACACCAGCAGCATCACGACGGCGATGGCCGTGGCACCCGTGTAGTCGTACTGCTCCAGCTTGGTGATGATGAACAGCGGCGTGATCTCGGACACCATCGGCATATTGCCGGCGATGAAGATCACCGAGCCGTATTCGCCGGTCGCGCGCGCGAACGCGAGCGCGAAGCCCGTCAGCAACGCGGGCACGATGCTGGGCAGGATCACGCGGATGAAGGTCTGCCACGGGCTGGCGCCCAGGCTGGCGGCGGCTTCTTCCAGTTCGCGCTCCGCGTCTTCCAGCACCGGCTGGACCGTGCGCACGACGAACGGCAGGCCGATGAAGGTCAGCGCGATGACGACGCCCAGCGGCGTGAACGCGACCTTGATGCCCGCCCGTTCCAGGTATTGCCCGATCCAGCCGTTGGACGAGTACAGCGCCGTCAAGGTGATGCCGGCGACCGCGGTCGGCAGGGCGAACGGCAGGTCGACCAGGGCGTCGACGAAGCGCTTGCCCGGGAACTGGTAACGCACGAGCACCCACGCCACGATGCCGCCGAACACGACGTTGATGGCGGCGCCGAGCAGCGACGCGCCGAAGCTCAGCCGGTACGACGCCATCACCCGGTCGGACGTGACGGCGCCGACGAACGCGTCCCAGCTCATCGTGAACGTCTTGAGGAAGATGGCCGACAGCGGAATCAGCACCAGCAGCGCCAGATAGAAAATCGTGAACCCGAGCGAGAGCCCGAAGCCGGGGATCACCCGGTTGGCGCTGCTGCGCGATCGTGGAATGGTCATCGTACGCCTTATTACGTTTTCTTCTAACGAAACTAGATAATCTCACGAAAACCGCATATCACAAACGAAGCATTCCTCATTTGCATAGAAGATTCCCATCTTAGCGGCCCCAAAAGCAGGAAAGGCGCCTCGCGGCGCCTTTCGCTCGGTCCGGCCGGTTCGGCCCGGCTCGGTTCGACTCAGTGGAGCAGCTTGACCGCCACGCCCGCCAGCGTCATCGCCAGCAAGCCCCGCAGCACTCGTTCCGGCACGGCCCGGGCGGCCCAGGCGCCCAGCGTGATCCCGGGCAGCGACCCGACCAGCAAGGTCAGCAGCAGGGTCCAGTCGATCGACCCCAGCCACCAGTGGCCGACCGCGGCGATGGCGGTCAGCGGCACGGCGTAGGCGATGTCGGTGCCCGCCACCTCGGCCGGCGTCAGGCGCGGATACAGCATAACGAGCAAGGTCGCCCCGATGGCGCCCGCGCCGATCGAGGAGATCGTCACGAGCGTGCCCAGCAGCGCTCCGGACGCGACCGTGGCGGCGAACAGGCTGCGGCCGTGCAACTGGTGCGACGGGCTGGCGTTGACCCAGGCGAGCATCTTGCCGCGGAACAGGATGGCGACGACGGTCAGCAGCACGGACACGGCGATCGTATAGCGGATCACCTTGCCGATCGCGGCATTCAGCGGACCGAAGTACTGCAGCGCCAGGGTGGCGACGAGCGCGGCCGGCAGCGCGCCGAGGCACAATCGGCCGACGATGTCCCAGTGCACGGTGCCGCGCGAACGGTGGGTGATCGTGCCCGCACTCTTCGTAATCGAGGCGAAGGCAAGGTCGGTGCCGACGGCGACGGACGGCGTCACGCCGAACATCAGCGTCAACAGCGGCGTCATCAATGAACCACCGCCGACCCCGGTCAGGCCGACCAGCAAGCCAACTGCGAATCCCGACAAAATGTATTGAATGGACATGCTTTACCCCCAGGTTGGACCCAAGGGTAATGGTCCTCAGCCGTAAAACAAACAACACGTTCCTTATTTGCTTATGCGGACTGTAATATCTGGCAATAACGATAGGTTTGGTGGGCACGGGGTGCCCACCCTACCGTGTGCAGGTTGGTAGGGTGGGCGGCCCCCCGCCCACCATGCATGCCGCATGCGGCGCTTATTTGTTCGGCTGCGGGGTCAAACGGAGATACGGCTTCGGCGCCGTGAACCCTTTCGGATATTTCTGCTTGAGCTGCTCCGGATCCTGAATGTTCAGCGGAATGATCACGTCGTCGCCATCCTTCCAGTTGCCCGGCGTCGCCACCGTGTAGCCGTCGGTGAGCTGGAGCGCGTCGATCACGCGCAGCACCTCGTCGAAGTTGCGGCCGGTGCTCATCGGATAGGTGATCATCAGGCGGATCTTCTTGGCCGGATCGATCACGAACAGGGAGCGCACGGTCGCCGTGGCCGACTGGTTCGGGTGGATCATGTCGTACAGCGTCGAGACCGATTTGTCGGCGTCGGCGATGATCGGGAAGCCGACCACGGTCTGCTGGGTTTCCTCGATATCCTTGATCCATGCCTTGTGTTGCTCGGCCGGGTCGACGGACAGCGCGATCGCCTTGACGTTGCGCTTGTCGAATTCCGGTTTCAGTTTCGCGGTGAGGCCCAGCTCCGTCGTGCACACCGGCGTGAAGTCGGCGGGGTGCGAGAACAGCACGACCCACGAATCGCCCGCCCACTCGTGGAAGCGGATGCGGCCGATGGTGGAATCCTGCTCGAAGTCCGGCGCCGTGTCGCCCAGGCGTAAAGTCATCATGATCTCCTTTGGTGGATGCGCGGGCCGCCGCGGCTGTCGCGGCGGGTCAGAAAAAACGGTTGTACAGCACGACGGCCCAGGTGGCGGCCGCCATCGCGATCGCCAGCGCCACCGCCGCGCTGCCCAGGTCCTTCGCCGCCTTGGACAGCGGATGGCGTTCCAGCGACACGCGGTCGACGACGGCTTCGATGGCCGCATTGATCAATTCCACGAGCAGCACGAGTCCCAGCACGGCGATCAGCGCCAGTTTCTGGAATGCCGAAATCTTCAGCAACAGCGCGACGACGGCCGCCGGCACGGCCACCATCACCTCCTGGCGGAACGCGTGTTCGTGCCGCCACGCCGTGCGGAAACCCTCGATCGAATAGCGGAAGGCGCCCGCGATGCGGCCCAGGCCGCCTTTACTCTTGAACTCGCTGCTCGGTTGATCCATGTTGTTTCGACAAGCTGTACAGAAACGCCATTATGCCCACACAGCTCTACCCGCACGCAACACCAAACTGACAGGATTGCCCATTCTTTTCGCATTGTGGTATAAAGTAGAGAAATATACCGCACCGCACCAACCACATCATGAAAATGGAAACTCCAGAACCGGCCAAGACTTCCATCCAGGTGATCGAGCGCATGGTGGCGCTGCTCGACGTACTGGCCGGTCACCCCGATCCCGTCAGCCTGAAAGAGTTGTCGAAGATCTCGGGCCTGCACCCGTCGACGGCGCACCGCATCCTGAACGACATGGTCGTGACGCGTTTCGTCGACCGCGTGGAACCGGGCACCTACCGCCTCGGCATGCGCCTGCTCGAACTGGGCAACGTCGTCAAGAGCCGGCTGTCCGTGCGCGAAGCCGCCGTCGACCTGATGCGCGCGCTGCACAACAAGACCAAGCAGACCGTCAACCTGTCGGTCCGCCAGGGCGACGAGATCGTCTACATCGACCGCGCCTTCTCCGAACGCTCCGGCATGCAGGTCGTGCGCGCGATCGGCGGCCGCGGCCCGCTGCACCTGACGTCGACCGGCAAGCTGTTCCTGTCCGTCGACGAGCCGAAAGCGATCCGCGCGTATGCCACGCGCACGGGCCTCGCCGGCCACAACAAGAATTCGATCACGGACCTGACGCGCCTGGAGCGCGAATTGTCGCTCGTGCGCGCACGCGGCTATGCGCGCGACAACGAGGAGCTGGAACTGGGCGTGCGCTGCATGGCGGCCGGCATCCACGACGACAGCGGCAAGCTGGTCGCCGGCCTGTCGATCTCGGCGCCCGCAGACCGCCTGCAGGACGATTGGCTGGAAGACCTGGTGACCACGGCGGCGCAGATTTCCGCCACGCTGGGCCACCGCGTCGGCGGGCCGAGCTGAAGCGCCGCCCCGGCCCGCTTACTGCACGACGGACGTCGCGGCGGCGGCGGACACCGTGGCCGGCACCGTCGCCGACACGGTCACCGGCACGCCGGCCGCGGCCGTGGCCGACATGCCGGCCGGCTTGAGCGTTTCGAGCCAGCGGCGCATGCGGCCGGCGTCGGCCGTGCGCGACTGCTTGCCCTTCGAATCGAGGAACACCATGATCACGTTACGTCCCTGGATCATGGCCTGCATCACGAGGCAGCGCCCCGCTTCGTTGATGAACCCGGTCTTTTGCAGGCCGATGTTCCAGTCCGGCATGGCGACGAGATAGTTCGTGTTGTGGTACTGCAGCGGCCGGCCGCCCGCCTGCACGACATAGTTCGGATCCGTCGTGTACTGGCGCAGCAGCGGCTCCTGGTGCGCCACCTTGACGAGCCTGGCGAGGTCGCGCGCGCTCGACACGTTCTCGCTCGACAGGCCGTTCGCATCCACATAATGCGTGTCGTTCATGCCGAGTTCACGCGCCTTCGCGTTCATCGCCTCGACGAACGCCTGGATGCCGCCCGGATAATTGCGGCCCAGCGCGGCGGCGGCGCGGTTTTCCGAGCTCATCAGCGCGATGTGCAGCAGATTGCCGCGCGTCATGCGGGTGCCGACGGCCAGGCGCGAACTGGTGAATTTGTGGCGGTCGACGTCGGCGTCCGTGATCGTCAGGACCTCGTTCAAATCCTGCTGCGCCTGCACGACGAGCAGGCCCGTCATCAGCTTGGTGATGGAGGCGATGGGCAGCGCGACGGCCGCATTCTTTTCGAACAGCACTTCCGAGCTCGTCTGGTCCATCACGTAGGCGACGTTGGAGCGCAGGTCGAGCGGATCGTGCGTGCGGTTCAGGCCGGCAATTTCGCCGGCGCTGAGCACGGCGACGGCCGGCGCGACGTGGCGGATGCGCCGATACACGACGCGGCGCTTGCCGTGCACCATCTCGATCCGGCGCACCATGCGCTCGCGGTTGTCGTCCGCGATGACCTTGGCCAGGTAGGGGCGCTTGGCCTTGACCCGCTTGGCGGCGGCCGCGTGTCCCTTGTGCTTGGTCGCGGCTGCGGCGGGTTCGAGCACGAACATCATGGAAATGGCGGCTGCCAACGCGAGCTTGAGCATCTGAAAATCCTTGAACGCGAACTGAAGAGCACTGAATGCAGTGTAGCGGAAGACGACTGGAGCGCAAGTGCGCACCAAGCGAAATGTACCACCTGCGCCCGCTTTTTTCTACAACGAAAAAAACAATGCGTTGTAGAAATCCCTTGGTTTTTCAATAGCTTGCGGCGACGGACCGCAAATGCTACTCGATGAAACGGGCGAAGGCCGATACCGGCTCCCGTGCCGTGACGAGGGTATTTTCGACCTTGCCGGGATCCGCGTAGCCGAGCGCCATGCCGCACACGATCATCTCGTTGTCGGGCAGTCCGAGCTCGTCGGAAATGATGCGGTGAAACTGCGTGAACGCGGCCTGCGGGCACGTGTCCAGACTGCGGCCGCGCGCCGCGATCATGATGTTCTGCAGGAACATGCCGTAGTCGAGCCAGGAGCCCTGCTCCAGGATGCGGTCGATGGTGAAGATCATGCCGACGGGCGCGTCGAAGAAGCGGTAGTTGCGGCCGTGCTGGGCCGCCATGCCGGCCTTGTCGTCGCGCGTGAGGCCCAGGAGCGCGTACAGGTCCCAGCCGACCTTGCGGCGCCGGTCGACGAAGGGCGACACCCATTCGCGCGGGTAGTAGGCGTATTCCTCGACGTGCTCGCGGTTGCTGGCCGGATCCTTGTAGACGGCCAGGATGCGCTCGGACAGGCGTTCCTTCGCGGCGCCCGTCAGCACGTGGACTTTCCACGGCTGCGTGTTGGTGCCGGACGGCGCGCGCGCCGCCACTTCCAGGATGGCCTCGACGTCCTCGCGCGCGACCGGCGTCGGCAGGAAGGCGCGGATCGAGCGCCGCGACGTGATGGCGGCGTCGACGGCGCGTTGTTGTTCGGTGGTGATCATGCGGCCTCCATTAACGTGCAACAAGTCTAGCATGGGCGCTTCGCCCCGTTGGCGCTTGCTGCAGAGCACTAAACTGTTGTAACGACGCAAACAAAAATGCCGCAAACGATTGCATCCATTGATCTTACTCAACAGATTGCTGTTCAATTGTGCGACGCATCAAAAGTGCTTGACGCATAATCGAAAAACGTGAAAAATGGCTTCATGTTGCGGCGCACAATCGTCGAGCTTCACAAGCCGCCCCAAGTTTTTCAGCAGCACCGCTTCACTGGTCCAAAGCAGGTGTCCCAAGGCACCTCAAAGCAAAGTTCACATAACGATCCATTACTGGAGAACCATATGTTTGCATTCCCTGAGCAGTTTTCGAACGCGACCAAAGCCAATCTCGAATCCCAGTTCGCCCTGCTGTCGGCCCTGACCTCCAAGACCTTCGAAGGTGTGGAAAAGCTGGTGGGCCTGAACATCAACACCGCCAAGGCCGCCCTCGAGGACTCGTCGGCAACCGCACGCCAGCTGCTGGCTGTCAAGGATGCCCAGGAATTCTTCGCCGTGTCGGCCGCGCAAGCGCAGCCGGCCGCTGAAAAGGCCCTGGCCTACGGCCGTCAAGTGGCATCGATCGCCGCCGACACCGGCGCCGAGTTCTCGAAAGCCGCCGAAAGCCAGTTCGCCGAAGTCAACCGCAAGGTGATCTCGCTGGTCGACGAAGTAACCAAGAACGCCCCGGCCGGTTCGGAGACCTATGTGTCGGCCCTGAAAACCGCCATCAGCAACGCCAACGCCGGCTACGAACAGTTCACCAAGACGACCAAGCAAGCCGTCGAGGCGATCGAATCGAACCTGAACGCCGCCGTGTCGCAGTTCACGCAAGCCACCCGCAAGGCTGGCGCCGCCGCCAACTCGGCCGCCGCCGCCTAAGCAGCAGGAATCACCGCTGCTTCCCCCTCCCAAGGAAGCAGAACGGCCCGGACCGCGCAAGCGGTTCCGGGCCGTTCGTCTTGTTACGCGCGGTTTATTCGCCCAGGTACGCCGCCTGCACGCGCGGATCGTGCAACATGTCCTGGGCATTCCCGGTCATCGTGATCGCGCCGGATTCCATGACGTAGGCGCGGTGCGCGGCCTGCAGCGCCAGCTTCGCGTTCTGCTCCACGAGCAGGATCGTGATGCCCTGCTTCGACACGTCGCGGATCACCTCGAAGATCTTGTCGACCATGATCGGCGCGAGACCCATCGACGGCTCGTCCAGCAGCAGCAGCGTCGGATTGCACATCAGGGCGCGCGCCATCGCCAGCATCTGCTGCTCGCCGCCGGACAGCGTCCCGGCCAGTTGCCCGGAGCGCTCCTTCAGGCGCGGGAACACGGCGTACCACTTCTCGATGTCCGCCTCGATCCCGGCCTTGTCGTTGCGCGTGTAGGCGCCCATCAACAGGTTTTCGTGGATGGTCATGCGCGTGAACACGCCGCGGCCTTCCGGCACCATGGCCAGCTTCTGCTCGACCAGCTTGAACGACTTGTGGGCGTGCAGCGTCGCACTCAGCGATTGGCCGAGATAGGCGATCGTGCCTCCCACCTTGCACGGCGGCAGCGTGCCCGTGATCGCTTTCAGCGTCGTCGTCTTGCCCGCGCCGTTGGCGCCGATCAGCGTGACGAGTTCGCCGCGGTCGACCGCCAGGTCGATGCCCTTGACGGCCTTGATGCCGCCGTACGCCACCTTCAGGCCGGCAATTTTCAGAACGTTATCGGCCATCAATGGGCTCCTCCGAGATACGCGTCGATGACGGCCTGGTTCTTCTGGATCTCGGCCGGCAGGCCTTCCGCGATCAGCTTGCCGTATTCCAGCACCGACATGCGGTCGCACAGCCCCATCATGAGTTTCACATCGTGTTCGATCAGCAGGATCGTGATGCCCGTGCGCTGGATCTTGACCAGCAATTCGCGCAGCGCGACCTTTTCCGTGGCGTTCATGCCGGCCGCGGGCTCGTCCAGCGCGAGCAGCTTCGGCTCCGTCGCCAGCGCGCGCGCGATTTCCAGGCGGCGCTGGTCGCCGTAGGACAGGAAGCGCGCCGTGCGCAGCGAAAACTGGCCGATGCCGACGAAGTCCAGCAATTCCTGCGCGCGGGCGCGGATCGCCGCCTCTTCCCGGCGCGCCGCCCCGTGGCGGAAGATGGCGCCGAACACGCTCTGGTGCGTGCGCACGTGGCGCCCCACCATCACGTTTTCCAGCGCGGACATTTCGCCGAACAGGCGAATGTTCTGGAAGGTGCGCGCGATGCCGGCCTTGGCGACGGCATGCGGGGCCGACGGCGAGTACGGTTTGCCGTCCAGCTCGAACGTCCCGGTGTCCGGCTGGTACAAGCCCGTGATCACGTTGAAGAAGGTGGTCTTGCCGGCGCCGTTCGGGCCGATCAGGCCATAGATCTGGCCCTTGGCGATCTTGATGCCGACGTCCGTCAGGGCCTGCAGGCCGCCGAAGCGTTTATTGACGCCGGAGATGTTCAGCAGGATGTCGCTCATGCCTCGTTCTCTTCCTTTTCTTCCTTCGCGATGGCGGCGGCCGGACGGTCTTCCTTCACGGGCGACGGCCACAGGCCGGCCGGACGGTTCAGCATGATCAGCACCATGGCCAGGCCGTACAGCAGTTGGCGCAGCACCTCGGCCTCGATGACGACCTTGCCGAACAGCGCCTGCTGCGCAGGCTCGACGACGTGGCGCAGCACTTCCGGCAGCGCGGCCAGCAGCACGCCGCCCATCACGACGCCGGGGATGTGGCCGATGCCGCCCAGCACCACCATCGCCAGCACGGCGATAGATTCCGTCAGCGAGAACGATTCCGGCGAAACGAAACCCTGGAACGCGGCGAACATGGCCCCCGCGACGCCCCCGAACGACGCGCCCATCGAGAACGCGAGCAGTTTCACGTTGCGCGTGTTGATGCCCATCGCCTTCGCGGCGATCTCGTCCTCGCGGATCGCGACCCAGGCGCGGCCCAGGCGCGAATGCTGCAGGCGGCTCGTGATGAAGATCGTCACGATGCACAGCAGCAGGAACAGGAAATAGTACGCGTTGACGGACGGCATACCGAAGCCGCCGATGTACACGGTCGCCCGCGAGCCCGGCTCGCCCGCCAGCGAGAGGCCGAAGATCCGGATCGGATCGATCAGGTTGATGCCTTGCGGGCCGTTGGTGAAATTGATCGGATCGTTCAGGTTGTTCATGAAGATCCGGATGATCTCGCCGAAGCCCAGGGTCACGATGGCGAGGTAGTCGCCGCGCAATTTGAGCGTCGGTGCGCCCAGCAGCGCGCCGAACAGCGCGGCCACGAGCGCGGCCAGCGGGACGACGAACCAGACGGACAGGTGGATCCCGTTCTCAAGCACGTCCTCGCCGAACAGGCGCACGATGGCGTCCTGCAGCTCGGGGTGGTAGTTCAGGACGGATTCCAGCAGCGCGGCGAATTGCGGCGATGCGAACAGACCGGTGAGATACGCGCCGACGGCGAAGAATGCGATATAGCCCAGGTCGAGCAGGCCGGCGAAGCCGACGACGATGTTCAGGCCCAGCGCCAGCATGATGTACAGCAGCGCCATGTCGATGATGCGCACCCACGAGTTGCCGTACTGCGCGGCGACGAACGGGAAGATCAGCACCACGGCCAGCAGTACCGCCATGCTGGCGTACGATTGCTTCGGCTTGTGCGCGGTGTCGAACGTCAGGAGAGCCATTCTCGATGCCTCCTTACGCGCGGTCTGCCACGCGCTCGCCCATGATGCCGGACGGACGCACGGTCAGCACGAGGATCAGCACGACGAATGCGAAGATGTCCTGGTAATTACTGCCCAGGAAGCCGCCCGTCAGGTCGCCGATATAGCCGGCGCCGAGGCTTTCGATGATGCCGAGGACGATCCCGCCGATCATCGCGCCATAGATATTGCCGATACCGCCCAGGACGGCGGCCGAGAACGCCTTCATGCCCGGCACGGTGCCCATCGCGAACTGGATCGACGCGTAATTCGCGCCCCACATCACGCCGGCGACGGCCGCCAGCGCGGCGCCGATGGCGAACGTGGCCACGATGACGCGGTTCGAATCGACGCCCATCAGGCCGGCCACGCGCGGGTTCTCGGCGACGGCGCGCATCGCGCGGCCCATGCGGGTCTTTTCGACGAGGAAGACGAGGCCGACCATGGCGCCGGCCGCCAGCACGAGCAGCAGCACCTGGGTTTGCGAGATGACGGCGCCGGCGACCGCGATCGGCTTGGACGACAGCAGCTGCGGGAACGGCAGCGGGCTGCGGCCCCAGATCATCATGGCGAACGTCTGCAGCAGGATCGACACGCCGATCGCGGTGATCAAGGGAGCCAGGCGCGGCGCGTTGCGCAGCCGGCGGTAGGCGATGCGTTCGATGAGAACGTTCACGAGCATCGTGACGGGAATCGCGCCGACGATGGCGATGGCCAGTTGCACGCCGCCGGGCAGGCCGGGGAAGACGCCGTTCAGCAGTTTCAGGATCGACAGGCCGACCATGGCGCCGATCATCAGCACGTCGCCGTGGGCGAAGTTGATGAGGTTGAGCACGCCGTAGACCATCGTGTAGCCGAGCGCGACGAGCGCATACATGCTGCCCAGCACCAGCCCGTTCAGGATCTGTTGGACAAAGATATCCATGCTTGTGTGGTTTCCTTTCGAACTAACAAAAACGGCACCCGTGGTACGAGTGCCGCTATTCAAGCAACATAATTCCGAACATCATCATAACATCGGAAAATGGATGAGTTGCCCGAATTTCAAACATCGCTTACACGTCGCGCAGGGTCACCACGGGCATCGTCAACTCGCGCTTGTAATTGACGCCCGGTTCCGGGTAGTCCTGGAAGAATTCCAGGGCAATGGCATCGAAGCCGGAGGGCGCGCGCGGACGCAGGTCGAGGGCGTTCATGGATAGGGCGGAGGGAGTGTTTGCAACAGGGCCCGCGGCGCGTGCGGCCGCGGGCGGATGGGACCGGTCAGGCGGCCGCCTTGCCGGCGTCCAGGCCCTTGGGCAGCGGGAACGTGACGTTTTCCTCGACGCCCTCGAGCGCGCGCACGCTGGCGGCGCCCAGGTCCTTCAGGCGCTCGATGACGGCCTGCACGAGCACTTCCGGCGCCGACGCGCCGGCCGTGACGCCGATGCGCTTCTTGCCGGCGATCCAGGCCGGATCAATGCCGGCGGCGTTGTCGACCATATAGGCCGGCGTGCCCTTCTTTTCCGCCACTTCGCGCAGGCGGTTCGAGTTCGAGCTGTTCGGGCTGCCCACGACGATCACCACTTCCACCTGCGGCGCCATGAATTTCACGGCTTCCTGGCGGTTCGTCGTCGCGTAGCAGATATCGCCCTTCTTGGGCTCGACGATGTTCGGGAAGCGCGCCTTCAGCGCGGCGATGATCTCGGCCGTATCGTCGACGGACAGCGTGGTCTGCGACACATACGCCAGCAGATCGGGGTCGGCGACGTCCAGCTTCGCGACGTCCTCGACCGTTTCGACGAGATGCATGCCCTGTTCCGCCTGGCCCATCGTGCCCTCGACCTCCGGATGGCCGGCGTGGCCGATCATGACGATCTCGGCGCCCTGCTTGCGCATCTTGGCCACTTCCACGTGCACCTTGGTCACCAGCGGGCAGGTGGCGTCGTAGACCTTCAGGCCGCGCGACTCGGCTTCCTCGCGCACGGCCTTCGACACGCCGTGCGCGGAAAACACGAGCGTGTTGCCGGCCGGGACGTCGTCGAGGTCTTCGATGAAGATCGCGCCCTTGTTGCGCAAGTCGTTGACGACGTAGGCGTTGTGGACGATCTCGTGGCGCACGTAGATCGGCGCGCCGAACTGCTGCAGGGCACGCTCGACGATCTCGATCGCACGGTCGACGCCGGCGCAGAAGCCGCGCGGCTGGGCTAACAGGATCTCGTTTTCCATGGTTCGTGATGGGCTGTGGTTAGAGCACGGAAATCAGCTGGACTTCGAACTTGAGCGGCTGCCCGGCGAGCGGATGGTTGAAATCGAACACGGCGTCGTTCGCGCGCATGTCGCGCAGCACGCCGGCAAAGCGGCCGCCGCCCGGCGCGCGGAAGTCGACGAGGTCGCCGACCTGGTAATCGGCATCCGGTTCGGAATTCTCGTCCAGGGTCTTCTTCGTGACGACCTGGATCAATTCGGGATTGCGCTCGCCGAACCCCTCCGCGGGGCTCAGGTCGAACGTCGTGTGCGTACCTTCGGCCAGGCCGAGCAGGCGCTGCTCCAGGAACGGGGCGAGCTGGCCCTGGCCCAGCAACAACGTGGCCGGGGTGCTGCCGAAGGTCGTCACGATGTCCGTGCCGTCGGCAGTGGCAAGGCGATAATGCAGGGTCAGGTACGACGATTCGGTGACGATGGGAGCGTTGGAGGAAGACATTCGCGTTTCGGTTAGACGTGCAAACCGCTATTGTAAGCCACCCGTGCCGCTCCCGCCTCAGCCGTCGTCATTTTGTCGTGGCCGGGAAACGCAGGCTCAGCGGCGCAGCTTCCAGCCGCCGTCCACGTCGATGACGCTGCCGGTGATGAATGTATTGCCGGCAAGCATGATGATGACCTCGGCCACGTCCGCCGGCGTCCCCACGCGGCCGGCGGGCACGGCCGCGCCCATGTCCTCGAAGAGGCGGCTGCGCTGCGCATCCGGCACGCGGTGCCACCACGGCGTATCGATCACGCCCGGCGCCACCATGTTCACGCGCAACGGCCGCAGTTCGGACGCCAGGATCGGCAACATCGCCTCCAGCGCCCCGTTGATGGCCGCGAGACCGGCCGTCCCCGGCTGCTGGGCGCGGGCGGAGATGGCGCCGACCAGCGTCGCGGAACCGCCGGCCGCGATGCCGGCGAGGCTGGCCTGCAGCACGTTCAGCTGGGGCCAGAACTTGCCGTCGAAGCCGGCACGCAGGTCGTCCAGCGCGAGGTCCCGGAACGTGCCGGCGCCGGACGCGCCGGACGCGCACACGACCAGGTGATCGAACGGGCCGTGCCCGGCGAAGAACGCGTCGCATTGCGCGCGGCTGCACGCGTCGAGCTGGGCAAAGCGCACGCCGGGAACGTCGAGGGCGGCGCCCTTGGCGGCGTCGCGCCCCGTCACGGTCACGCTGGCACCCAATGCCGCGAAGCGGCGTGCGCTCTTCAGGCCGATGCCCGACGTGCCGCCGATGACGATGATGCGCTGGTCTTTCATGGTCTGCCTTTCAAGGTGGGTTAGGATGTCAGGCAGTGTAGGACCGGCCGCGCGGCGGCGGAAATCGTATCCGGCGATACGACCCATCGGGGCCGCCGATCACGCGGCGACGCGAACGACCTGCTCGCGCAGCCAGGCCAGCGCCGGGTCGGCGTGGAAGCGCGGATGCCACGCCGCGTACAGCGAAAACCCCTTGCAGTCGAACGGCAGCGCGAACTGGTCGAGCACGCCGGCATGCAGGGCCGCCAGGCGCGACGGCACGGTGGCGACGTGATCGGACTGGCACAGCAAACCGGGCACGAGCGCGAACGATTGCACGGACAGCACGACGTTGCGCGCGCGGCCCAGCGCCTGCAGATGCTCGTCCATGAACCCGTGCAGGCTGCCGCCGCTCGTCGAGACGAGCACGTGGCGCAGCGCGCAATAGGCGTCGAGGTCGAGCGGCGCCGAGCCGCGCGGATGGCCCTTGCGCTGCACCATGACGAAATGTTCTTCGACCAACAGCCGCGCGCGCATGTTCTCGGGCACCATGCGCTCCGACCCGATCAGCAGGTCGACCTCCCCTTCCTGCAACTGCGCCGCGATCCGGGCGCCGTCGGCCATGCGGAACGCGAGCCGCACGCCCGGTCCCGCGCACTGCGCCAGCAGGCCCGCCAGCGGCAGGCCCAGCACGGCCGTCGACAGATCGCTGGCGGCGATCTGGAACGTACGCTGGGCCGTCGCCGGATCGAACGCCGGCTGCCCGCGCACGATGCCGGCCAGCTGGTCGAGCGCGGCGCGCACGGGTCCGGCGAGGTCGAGCGCGCGGGCCGTCGGGTTCATCCCGCGGCCATTGTCGGCGGGCAGCAGCAGCGGGTCGTCGAACAACTGGCGCAGGCGCGCGAGCTGGCCGGACACGGCGGACTGGCTCAGGTGCAGGCGCTGGGCGGCACGGGTCACGTTTGCTTCCGTCAACAAAGCGTCGAGCGTGACGAGCAGGTTCAGGTCGAAGGCGCGAAGATCGTTCATGCGCCTATTATTGCGCATGCCCAAGCCGATACTGCCCCGCCGCGCGAATAATGCACGGTCTCACATGGAGGGCTCGATGGGTATCGAAGACTGGCCGGAACGGACCCGGCCGCGCGAACGGCTCGTGCGCGAAGGGGCGCAGGCGCTGTCGGATCCGGAACTGCTGGCGCTGTTGCTACGCGTGGGCGTGCGCGGCAAGAGCGCGGTGGAACTGGGCCGCGACATCCTGCAACATTTCGGCTCGCTGCACGGCCTGTTCGGCGCGAGCCTGGACGATGTGTCCGAGGTGCACGGCCTCGGCATGGCCAAATATGCGCAATTGCAAGCCGTGATGGAACTGGCCCGCCGCGCCATCGCAGAACAATTGCAGGCGGGAGAGGCGTTCGGGTCGCCCGACCTCGTCAAGCGCTACCTGCGCCTCAAACTGGGGGGCCAGCGCCACGAATCCTTCGTCGTGCTGTTCCTGGACGTCAAGAACCGCCTGATCGCCGACCGCGAACTGTTCCGCGGCACGCTCACGCAGACGAGCGTCTACCCGCGCGAAGTCGTCGTCGAAGCCCTGTCGCGCAACGCGGCCGGCGTGATCCTCGCGCACAACCACCCGTCCGGGTTGCCGGACCCGAGCGAAGCCGACCTGCGTCTGACGCGCGCGCTGTCCCAGGCATTGGACCTCGTGGACATCCGCGTGCTCGACCATTTCATCGTCGCCGGCCCGCTCATCCACTCGTTCGCCGAGCACAACCAGCTCTGACCCCGAATTTTCGGGCTCATGCCGGTGCTGCTACGATGATGGTTTGATCATGACGGATGAGCCAATGACCCTACGCATCCTTGCCCTCTGCGGCAGCCAGCGTGCCCGTTCGATGAGCGCCGGCGTGCTGCGCGCCTGCCGCGATCTCGCGCCGGCCGGCGTCGCCATCGAACTCTTCGAGCAGCACAAGGATTTCCCGCTGTTTAATCCTGAACGCACCGACGTGCCGCCCGGCGTAGCGGCCCTGCAGGAGGCGATCACGGCGGCCGACGCCCTGCTCATCGCCAGCCCCGAGTATGCGCACGGCGTCACGGGCACGATGAAAAACACGCTGGACTGGGTCGTCGGCCACGCGCCGTTCGCGGGCAAGCCCGTCGCCGTGCTGAATCCCTCGTACCAATCTTTCCACGCGGACGAAGCGCTGAAGGAAACGCTGCGCACGATGTCCGCCGACCTCGTCCTCGACGCCTGCCTGCGCGTTCCCGTCATCGGTTCCGGCGCCGATCCGGCCAGGATCGCGGAGATTCCCCGCTTCGCGACACCCATCGCCGCCGCGCTGCGGGCGCTCGTGGCGCATGTCGAACGCGCGGCGGCGCGGGAATAACGGTGTGAAAACAGGACCTTACGACGCAAACATTGCGAAAATTTACGATTGTTAAATTCAAGTCGTTTATTGAGAAACAATTTTTTTCCGCAAGTTGTTGATTACGCGACGGTTTTCAAGCTATACTCTCGTTTTTCCAATTGTGGAAGTTTATTCAAGGAGTGCGCTATGGCACGTGTTTGCCAAGTTACTGGCAAGGGTCCGATGGTTGGCAACAACGTCTCCCACGCCAACAACAAAACCAAGCGTCGTTTTCTGCCGAACCTGCAGAACCGTCGCATCTTCGTAGAATCCGAAAACCGCTGGGTCTCCCTGCGTGTGTCGAACGCCGGTCTGCGCGTCATCGACAAGCTCGGCATCGACGCTGTGCTGGCCGACATGCGTGCCCGCGGCGAGAAAATCTAATTAGGGAGTCATCATGGCAAAAACTGGCCGCGACAAGATCAAACTGGAATCGACCGCAGGTACGGGTCACTTCTACACCACGACCAAGAACAAGCGCACGATGCCGGCGAAAATGGAAATCACCAAATTCGACCCGAAAGCACGCAAGCACGTGATCTACAAAGAAACCAAGATCAAGTAATCTGGTTCTTTGCAAAGAAAGCCGCCCACGACACAGTGCGCGGCTTTTTGTTTTTCGGAGCCATTGATTCGGGTCATTTGATCCACCGGCCCGCGCCGCTATAGTCGAGCGTCACCTTCGCTGGAGAACGCATGATGTGGCGCTTCCGACTGTCGTTCCTGCCCGTCCTGGCCTGTCTCGCCGCCTGTTCCACGCCCTACCGCCCTCCCGTCGTCGTGCACGACAGCGCGACCTTTCCCGGCATCGCAGGCATCGTCGCGATCGCCGGCGCGCGGCCCGTCGACGTGATCCTCGTGCACGGCATGTGCACCCACGATGCCGGCTGGGCCGAGCGCCAGATCGACCGCATCGCCGGCATCGTCGACGAGCACGCGCCGGCCGCCGGGGCCGTCTCCACGAGCGCCCCCGGACGCGTGGAACTCGTCGAGCGCACGCGCACGCTGGCCGGCGGCACGGTCCGCTTCCACGCCCTCGTGTGGTCGCCGCTGACGGCCCAGCTGAAGCATCAGCTCGACTTCGACATGACGGGCGCTCCGACCGATTGCACGGGTGCCGGCCAATGCAAGCCCACGCGCGCGTCGCTGAACGGCTACGTCAAGGACAACCTGCTGAACGACTGCCTGTCCGACGCCGTCATCTACGAAGGCGAAAGCCATGTCGCGATCCGCGACGCGATGGTCGAGACGATCGCGCACGTGCTCGACAACAATCCGGACAGCGAGGCGCCCCTCGTCGTCGTCGCGGAAAGCCTGGGCAGCAAGATGCTGTTCGACGCCTTGAGCGCCATGCTGGAATCGTGGCGCCCCCGGACCCGCGCGCTGGGCCAGCAGGCGGCGCGCCGGCTCGGCCTGCTGTTCATGGCCGGCAATCAATTGCCAATTCTCAGTCTGGCCGAGCAGTCGGCCGGCCCGCGGGCGATGGCGGTGCAGGATTCGCTGCAGCGCTTCCTGGACTTGCGCCGGCACCAGCCCAATCGCCGCACGGAAGCCCTGCAGCGCCTGGCCGTCGTCGCCTTTACGGACCCGAACGATTTGCTGTCCTACCGGCTGCTGCCGGCCCGCTACACGGCGCCGGACGTGGCCGTGGCGGACGTGCTCGTGTCGAACGACAGGAGCTGGCTGGGTTTGATCGAGAATCCGATGACGGCCCACCTGGACTATCTGGCGAATCCGGCCGTGGGCGCGATGATCGCGTGCGGCCAGCCCAAGAGCGCGGGGTGCAGATAAACAAAACGGCTCCCGCGTGAACTGAACCCCAAAAGTTGGACACCAACTTTTGGGGTTTTTTCATGGCGAAGTACGACGAGCAATTCAAGCTCTCGATAGTCGGGCAGTATCTCGACAAACAAGGTGGCTACAAGACTGTGGCGATGAAGCACGGTTTGTCGCACGGGATGGTACGGCGCTGG
>NZ_JADKYX010000031.1 GCF_016093545.1 Massilia rhizosphaerae
TCGAGAAGACATTTTTGACGACTCCTTCCAAGGCATTGCAAGCTCCAAATAACGAAGTTGCAATGATGATAAAAGGTGTCAACTATGTCTCTAGACAAGTGTCCACTATGTATCTGTGCCAAACAGGGGTGCCCACCCTACGACAGCTGCCCGTAGGGAGCTCCCGAGCTGACGCGTATCAAGGCGCCACGGACGGCGCCCGCTTCAGGCACCGCAACGTGAACGTCGAGCGCGTTCGCGTCACTCCCGGCAATTTGTACAGCTTCTGGCGCAGGAAGCGCTCGTACCCCTCCGTCCCCGCCACGGCCACCTTGATCAGGTAGTCGTATTCCCCCGACAGCAGATACGCCTCCATCACTTCCGGCAGGTCGGCCAGCGCCTGCTGGAACGCCGTGAAGATTTCGTCGTCGTGGCGGTCGACCGTCACCTCGATGATCACCGTGTCCGGCATCCCCAGCGCGCGCTGGTCCAGCATCGCCACGTAGCCGGTGATGTAGCCGGCTTCCTCCAGCGCCCTGACGCGGTGCCAGCATGGCGTCGGCGACAGGTGCACCGTCTCCGACAGTTTCTGGTTGCTGATGCGCCCGTCGCGGCTGAGCGCGCGCAGGATCTGGCGGTCGGTCTCGTCCAGCTGGCCGTCTTTCATCTGAGTGCTTCCTTCGTGGTTTTTGGATACGCGTAGATATTTTATCCGTATTCCAGCAGATCGCTGGAAGACTCTTCTGAAGCCGGCCCTGTTATCGCTATCGAAGAGAAGCACATTTTCCGCCTGCTCCCTTAAGATTGCTGCACGCTTACCAGCTTTTTGCGGCGCAGGCAATCCCGATCCGGGCTTGCCTGCGCCGGCCGCTTTTCGTTCAGGAGTCCTCGTGTCGAATGCAATATCACGGGCGGGCGCCGGCTACCGGGGTGATCCCTTCGCAGCCGAACTGCCGCTCATGCTGATCACCCCCGCGCTGTTCGCGGCCAATCTCGTCGTCGCCCGCTGGGCGCAGGGCGCGGGCATCCCGCCCGTCTTCCTCGCATTCGGGCGCTGGATGCTGGCCTTCCTGATCCTGCTGCCGTCGTGCGGCCCGCGCCTGTGGGCATTGCGCCGCACGTTGCGCGCGAACTGGCGCCGCATCCTGCTGCTGGCCGGCCTGGGCATGGGTCTCGCGACTGCGCCGCAATACGTGGGCGCCCGCCATACGAGCGCGGCGAACGTGGGCATCATCTTCGCCGCGTGTCCGGCGCTCGTGACGATGATCGAGACGCTCGTGTGGAAGGCGCCGCTGTCGCGCCGCCAGGCGGGCGGCCTGTTCCTCGCGATCCTCGGGGTGCTGGTCGTGCTGTCGAAGGGCGACGTGACGGCGCTGGGGCACCTGGAATTCGGCCGCGGCGACCTGTGGGTCGTGCTGGCCGCGTGCGGCTGGTCGTTCTACACCGTGTTCAATAAACGGCTGCCGCTGCCGCCGCTGCCCGCCACCGTGAAGCTGGCCGCGCTGATCGGCGGCGGCGCGCTCGTGCTGGCGCCGTTCGCCGTGCTCGAAGCGGCGACGGGCACCGTGGCCGATTTCGCCGACGGCCGCCTGTACCTGGCCCTGGCCTTCCTCGCCGTCGTGCCGAGCCTGGGCGCCTACTTTTTCTTCGACCGCCTCGTGGCGGCGGCCGGACCCGCGCGGGCGAGCCTGACCGTGTACCTGATTCCGTTGTTCGCGACGCTGGCCGCGTGGCCGCTGCTGAAGGAACCGCCGCACCTGTACCATGCGGCCGGTTTCGCCGTCATCCTGGCCGGCGTCGTCGTCGCAAGCCTGCGCCGGCGGTGACCGGTAGGGCGGACGGCACAGCCGTCCGCGCTACCTGTGGGGCCCGGCTGGGCCCTCATGCGGCGTGCCGTGCGGGCGGTATGTGGCGACGTGCAGCGTGGCGAGCGCCGCCCGGCCCCGCGCGCGCGCCGGCGGGCCGCGCCGCGACGGTCAGCGCCAGTTCGTCGGACAGCCGGTGCAGTGCCAGTACCTCGTCCAGCGCGGTCAGTACCTGGCGGCCCAGCGCATGGTCGCCCCGTTCCACGTCCGGCAGCGCGTGGTGCAGGCCCGCGAGGACGACGGCATTCTCTTCGCGGTGCTCGTGCAGATGCGCGTAGCCCAGCGCTTCCATGATCGATTCCTCATGGCGGAACGTCGCCTCAACGGCCGCGGCCAGCGCGGCGAAGTCGCGGCACAGCACGTCGTCCGGGACGGCCGCCAGCGCCGCGATGCGCCGGCACAGCATCTTGCGCCCATGGCGCAGGGCGGCGCAGATGGCGCGGGGGCGGTGCGCGCTGGCGCGGCTGGACGGCATCGTGTTCTCCTCGTTGCGAGCCAGGAAGTCGGATTATTCTTAGACTATCGGTAACACGAAAAAATCCCTGACCTTTGATATCTCGCAACGTAGCATCGTTGTGTTCAGTTAGCCTAGTTGACGGAATACATGTCGAAAGCGAGAAATGAGCGTCGTACAAGTCGAACCTGAGCACGGCGGCCGCTGATGGGGGCACGCATCTTATTGATCCAGGGTCATCCGGATTGCCATCGTCCGCATCTGTGCCACGCGCTGGCCCAGGCCTACGAGGACGGCGCGCGCGCCGCCGGCCATGAGGTCGAGGTCGTCGAACCGGCGCGGCTGAGTTTCCCGCTGCTCACCAGCCCGTCGGAATGGTGGCATGGCTCGCCGCCGCCGCAACTGGCGGCCGTCCAGAGCGCGATCCAGCACGCGGACCACCTCGTGTTCGTCTATCCGCTGTGGATGGGCGACATGCCGGCGCTCATGCGCGGCTTCCTGGAGCACGTCACCCGGCCCGGCGTCTTCATGGACGATCCGCAGCGGCCGTTCGGCGCCGGGCTGCTGGGCGGGCGCAGCGCGCGGCTCGTCGTCAGCATGGGCATGCCGGCCGTCGTCTACCGGTGGGGATATGGCGGCCACGGGGTGCGCCTGATGCGGCGCCAGATCCTCGGACGGGCGGGCATCCGACCCGTGCGCACGACGCTCATCGGCCGCGCCCATGCGCTGTCGGCCGACCGCGTGGCGATGTGGCGCGACCATCTGCGCCGCCTGGGCGGTTCGGCCGCGTGAGCCGTGGCCGGCGCCGCGTCAGTGCACGACGAGCACCGGAATGTCGCAGTGGACCAGCACCTTGTGCGTCGCGCTGCCCAGCAGGCGGGCGGCGACGCCGTGGCGGCCGTGCGAGGCCATCACGATCACGTCGCAGGCACGTTCGCGCGCCGTCGCGACGATGCCTTCCCAGGCGGGGCCGGGCGGGGCGAGGATCGTTTCGCACGGCACGCCCGCATCGGCCGCGCGCCGCCTCACGTAGGCGAGGGCGTCGCGGCCCTGCCGTTCCGACTCGGCGCGGAACGCGTCGTGCACCGGCGAGCCGATCAGGCCCGGCTCCGTGAACGGCGATTCGGTCGTCACGTGCACGCCGACGATGGTGCCGCCGGTCAGCCGCGCGAGGCCGAACGTGGCGCCGAGCGCGGCGGCCGACCGTTCGGTGCCGTCGACGGCGACGAGGATGCGCCGGTACACGATTTATCCCCCCGCCGCGGCCTTGCCGTGGTCCGGCTTGGGCGTGGGCCGCATCACGAGGACGGGGACGTGCGCGTCGGCCAGCACTTTCTGGGTGACGCTGCCGGCCAGCAGGCGGGACAGGCCGCGCCGGCCGTGCGAGCCCATGAAGATCAGGTCGCAGTTGCGGCTTTCGGCCGTGGCGAGGATGGCGTCGGCCGGCGAATAGTCGAGCAGCGCGAGCGGGGTGCAGCGCACGCCGGCCGTTTCCGCCGCCTTGGCGACGCGGCGCGCGTGTTCGTTGGCGGCGGCCAGCAGGACTTCGTCGTCGAGGCCGGGATCGATGGCCATCGCGGCTTCGGCGGCGACGATGGGCGGTTGCGGCTGGCCGACGGCCAGCACGACGATCTCGCTGCCGTGCGCGCGCGCGAAGGCGATGGCGGCCCGTTCGGCGGCGGCGGACACGTCGGAACCGTCGGTGGGGACGAGGATGCGGTCGTACATGATTTCCTCCTGAGCGTCCGGTGGGACGATCTCAGGATGGCGAAGTCGCGACGCAATTTCCTTGACCTAAATCAAACGTTGCGAAAGCTCCCTTCGGCGACCACGCGCCCGCCGCCGGCCACGGCGAAGCTGCCGGCCGCGAGGTCGGCCCCCAGCACCAGCTCGCTGCCGAGCGGCGCCGGCGCGCGGAAGCGGCCTTCCAGCGCGAGGATGCGGCGGCCGCACGCCTGTTCCAGCTCGGCGCAGGCGCGCGCGAGGGTGTGCATGCCGTGGATGATCGGGCGCTGCATGCCCATCAGGCGCGCCGACCACGTCCACAGGTGGATTGGATTCCAGTCGCCCGAGATGCGGGCATAGGCGCGGCCCGTGTTGCGGGGCAGGCGCCAGCCGGCCAGCACGGGCAGGTCGTGCGCGTCGTGGCGGCCGCGGCGCGGGCCCTTCTGGCCGCGCACGACGAGATAGGTGCTGCGGCACGTGAAGATGCCGGTGCCCTGCTGGCGCGCGACCGTGTCCAGTTCCGCGACGACGGCGCCGTTCTCGGCCGGCGGGCGGATGGTGACGGTCGTCGCGAGCTCGAGCGGCAGGTCGCGGCGCGGCTCGGCCAGCGCGCGCAGCGCGTTTTCCGTGTGCACGGTGCCGGGCAGGCGGAACGGGAAGGCGTCGTCCAGCATGGTCGCGACGTGGGCGCGCTGGGCCAGCAGGTAGTAATACGTCAGGGGAATCCCCTCGTCGTGGAACCCCAGCGCCTGGCGGTAGCGCCGCAGCTGGCGCGGGTCGATGCGGTCGAGGACGTAGGTGGTGCGGGGCGTCGGTACGCCGTTCAGGCGGCGCGGGTGTTTGAACAGGGCGCGCAGCAGCGTGGCGGCGCCGAGCCGGGGAAGCGGTGACGGAGAGTCGGCGTTCATCGTGAACTTCGAAGTCCAAAACCCCATTGTGCCTGGCTTCGCGCCGCTTGTGAATTCGGCTCATCCACGCTACCCTATCGATTTGGTATAAAGAATCATAGTTTTAGATGGGGATGGAATGAAGAAGCGAGCGTTGTGGGTGGCGGCGTTGACCGCGGCAGGCCTGGCCACGGCCCAGGACACCGTCAGGATCGGCCACGTGGCCGCCGTCACGGGTCCGGTGGCCCACTTCGGCAAGGACAGCGAAAACGGCGCGCGCATGGCGGTCGACGCGTTGAACGCGCGCGGCGCGACGATCGGCGGCAAGCAGGTCGAATGGGTGCTCGTGCCGGAAGACGACGGCGGCGACCCGAAGGCGGCGACGGTGGCCGCGCAGAAGCTGGCGGACGCGAGAGTGAACGCCGTGATCGGCCACGAGACGTCCGGCACGACCATTCCCGCCGCGAAGATCTATCACGACGCGGGCATCCCGCAGATCTCGCCGTCCGCCACGAACCCCAAGTACACGCAGCTGGGGTACGAGACGGCGTTCCGCGTCGTGGCCAACGACATCCAGCTGGGCCGCGCGCTCGGCCGCTACGCCGTGGGGACGATGGGCGCGCGCCGCATCGCGGTCGTCGACGACCGCACGGCGTACGGCCAGGGCCTGGTGGCGGAATTCACGAACAGCCTGCGCGCGCAGGGCGTGCATCCGGTCGCGCGCGAATTCACGAACGACAAGGCGACGGACTTCGCCGCCATCCTGACGCGCATCCGCGCCAGCCACCCCGACCTCGTGTTCTTCGGCGGCATGAACGCCGTGGCCGGCCCGATGCTGCGCCAGATGAAGCAGCTCGGCATCGACGCGCGCATGATGGGCGGCGACGGCATCTGCTCGGACGCCATGGCACCGCTGTCGGGCAATACGATGGCGGACGGCCAGGTCGTGTGCGCGGAGGCGGGCGGCGTCGAAGCCAAGGGCAGGGCCCGCATGGACCAGTTCCGCGCCGACTATAAAAAGCGCTACGGCATCGACGTCCAGATCATCGCGCCGTATTCGTACGACGCCGTGATGGCGCTCGCGCAGGCGATGGACAAGGCCGGTTCCAGCGCGCCTGCGGTCTACCTGCCGGCGCTGGCGAAGGTGCGCTATCCCGGCGTCACCGGCACCATCGCGTTCGACGCCCACGGCGACATCCGGGACGGCGTGCTCACGCTGTACACGTTCAAGAACGGCCACAGGACGCCGATCGGCGTCACGAAGTAGGCCGGCACCGGGCGCTCAGGCGGCGGGCCGTTCGTCCGCCGCCGCCGGTCGCGCGCACATCAGTTCGTCGACATGGCGCCGTGCGGCGGCCAGCACCTGCTCGGACACGGCCGGGTTGCCCTTGGCGGCGCCGCGCGCCACGGCCAGGCTGCCGATCAGCGTGGCCACGACGACCATGGCCCGGCCGAGGGCGTCGCCGCCCGGATCGTTCTGCGCGATCTGGCGCTCGAACGCCCGCACCATCACCATATAGCCTTCCGCGAAACGGGCGCTGATGGCCTTGTCCTGGCGCCCGATCTCGCTGGCCGACGCCGCCATCGCGCAGCGGCTGCCGTAGTCGTCGCGGGTTTCCAGCGCCAGGTAGTGGTCGAGGAAGCGCGCCAGGTCGGGCATGCCGTCCATCGTGCTCGAGTACATGCGCGAATTGGCCTCGTCGAGGCCATACGACAGGGCTTCCAGCGCCAGCTCTTCTTTCGAACGGAAGTGCGCATACAGGGCGCCGTGCGTGAGGCCGGCCTCCTTGCTGATCTCCGCCACGCCGACGCCATCGATGCCGCGTTCGCGGAACAGCTTGCTGGCCGCGCGGATCAATGCGGTGCGGTTGTCGGCGGCCTTCTCTTTGCTGATTCTCATGCTGTGGTGGTGCCGGGCGCGCCGTGCCCGGCGGGGCGTTGCGTTTCCGTCATATGAAATTATAATTGTGCGCACCAGTATAACGCTTTGGCGTGGCGGCGGCGGGTCGCAATATTGTCGACAATGCCAGATGTGCGGCCGTGCTAGCTTTCGGACGCGGCGGCCAGCCAGGCCCGCAGGACGTCGAACGGCATCGGCCGCGCCATCAGGTAGCCTTGCACTTCGTCGCAGTCGGCGGCGCGCAGGAAGTCCAGCACCTCGGCCGTCTCGACGCCTTCCGCCACGACCGACAGCTTGAGCGCGTGCGCCATGTCGACGAACGCCTTCACGAAGTCGAAGGCGCTGATGCGGCCGTCCGCCTGCAGCACGAACGAGCGGTCCAGCTTGAGGACGTCGATGTGGAAGCGGCGCAGGTAGGCGAGGCCGGAATAGCCCGTGCCGAAGTCGTCGACGGCCAGCTTCACGCCCAGCACGCGCAGCTCGTCCAGCATCGCGGCCGTGCGCGCCATGTCCTCGATCAGCGCGCTTTCCGTCAGCTCCAGTTCCAGGCAGTCGGCCGGCAGGCCGGTCGTCGCGAGGACGCCGCGCACCTCGTCCACGAATCCCGCCTGCGCGAGCTGGCGCGCGGACACGTTCACGGACACCCGGAGGGCGCGGCCGTCGGCGTCGACCAGGCTGCGCGCCTGGCGGCACGCCTCGTGGAGCACCCAGCGGCCGATCGGCACGATCAGGCCGGTCTCCTCGGCGATGCCGATGAACTCGCCGGGCGACACCCGCCCGAGATCGGCGCTGTTCCAGCGGATCAGCGCTTCCAACCCGACGACCTGCATGGTGCGCAGGTCGATGCGCGGCTGGTAGTGCAGCTCGAACTCGTCGCGGCCCAGCGCCGGCCGCAGCGCCATCTCGAGCGCCATGCGGGCCTGCGCGGCGAGCGTCATTTCCGGCTCGAAGAAGCGGTAGCGGTTGCGGCCCGCGCGCTTGGCGCCGTACATGGCCGTGTCGGCCGTCTGGAACAGCAGCTCGCGCGTGGACGCGTCGTGCGGGAACAGGCTGATGCCGATCGAGGCGCCGGCCGTCACCTCCTGGCCGCCCACGCGCACCGGCAGGCCGAGGGCGTCGAGCAGCTTTTGCGCGATGACGCCGGCATCCGTCGCCCCGCCGCATTCCACCGCGACGACGAATTCGTCGCCGCCGAGGCGGGCGATCAGGTCGCCCGGCCGCATCACCCGGCGCAGCCGCGCCGCCACTTCGCACAGCAGCGCGTCGCCCAGTTCGTGGCCGAACGAATCGTTGACTTCCTTGAAGCGGTCGAGGTCGAGGAACATGACGGCCACCGTGCGGCCCTGCGGACACGTGTCCAGCATGTGCTGCACGCGGTCGTGCAGCAGCGCGCGGTTGGGCAGGCCCGTGAGCGTGTCGTGCGTGGCCAGTTGGCGCAGGCGGCTTTCGGCCTGCTTGCGGTCGGTGATGTCGCTCATCAGGCCCGTCACGCTCTCCACGTTGCCGGCGGCGTCGCGGCGCACGCTGCCGTTGAACAGCACGTGCACGTGGCCGCCCTGCGCGTGCAGCAGGATCGCTTCCACGCCCTGCACCGGGGCGCGGGCGTCGTGCGCGTACAGGGTGTGCCAGGGGAAGGCGACGAACAGGTCGTCCAGCGTGCGGCCGACGAGCGCCGTGCGCGCGTGGCCCGAGAGGCCGCACAGGGCCGGGTTGACGTCGAGCACGCGGCCGTCGGCGCTGGCCAGCACGTAGCCGGCCGGCGTCATCTCGATCACGTCGCGGAACCGCTGCTCGCTCGCGCGCAGCTGGCGCTCCGCTTCCTCGCGTTCGGTCAGGTCGCGCACGATGGCCTGGAAGTATTCCTGGCCGGCGTCCTCGAAGCGCGAGATGTGCACCTCGGCCGGGAAGCGGGTGCCGTCCTTGCGCCGCTTGGCCATCCGCAGCAGGTGCGTGTGGCCGTCGCGCAGGCTGGCGAGCAGGCCGGGCGTGTAGGCGTGGTGGCCGTCGATGTCGCGCACGTGCAGGTCGAGGAATTCCGCTTCCGTGTAGCCGAAACGGGCGCAGGCGCGGCCGTTGGCGGCGACGATGCGCAGGTCGCGGTCGGCGATCACGATGCTGTCGCCGGCCTGCTGGAACAGGTTGCGGAAGCGCTGCTCGCTCTTGCGCACGGCGTCCGCCGCGCGGCGCTTGGCCGTGATGTCGTGGAAGTACACGGACAGCCCGTCGGCCGTCGGATAGATGCGCGCCTCGAGCCAGCTGGCCGACGGTTCCCAGTACACTTCGTAGAAGCACGGTTCGCCGCTGTCCATCGCGCGCCGGTAATGGTCGAGGTTTTCCGTGCCTTCCAGCGCGGGGGCGATGTCGAGCAGGTGGCGGCCGATGTTCGGTTCGACGTCGACGCCGATGAAGGCGCCGGCCTTGCGGTTGGCGTAGATGATGCGCCAGTCGCGATCGATGGCAAAGAAGGCGTCGCCGATACTTTCGAGCATGGCGTTCATGCGCTCGCGCGAACGCTTGAGTTCCTCGCGCGCGGCGCGGTGCGCCGTGACGTCGCGCGCGCTCGCGTACACGAGGCGCGCGCCGGTGGACCAGCGCGCCGACACGGACAGATAGATCGGCTGCCCGTCCTTGCGGCGCCAGCGCAGCTCGCGTTCGCGGCAGGGCAGGCCCGCCACCATGTCGGCGCCGAGGGCGTCGAGGGCCGCGTGCTCGTCCGGATGCAGCAGGTCGCGCACGGGCATGCCGGCCAGCTCGGCCGGCGTATAGCCCAGCATGTCGCCGGCGGCCGCGTTGGCGCGCACGATGCGGCCCGACGCGTCGAGGACGACCATCAGTTCGAAAGCGAGATCGATGTGCGCGATGTAGTCTGCGGCGGAGGCGGGCGGGGCCGGCGCGTTCATCATGGGATTCCAGTGGCGCTCGGGGGCAGAGCGGCCGGATTATATCAGTCCGTGCGGCAATTCTTTACGCGCTGACGCGCAAATGCCACATTTTGGTGCGCGCAACGGGGCCCGCCGTGTGGGCGGGCCGGATGAGATGGAAAGTGTCAGCGCTCCAGCGATTCGTCCGAATCGAGGTCGTCCTGGTCCAGCTGGCGCCTGCTGGAACGGCTGCCCTGGCCGCCGCTCTGCATGTTGCCGCCGAGGGTGTCGCCCTGGAGGTTGTCGCTCTGGCGGCTGCGGTCGAGATCGGCGCTTTGCCGATTGCGGTTCTGGCTGCCGCGGCGGGAATTGTCGCCCGGGCCGCTGCCCAGGTCGGATTGGGCCTGGTTGCCCTGGTCGAGGCCGCCGCTTTGCCGGCTGCCCCAGTCGCCGCGCTGCGCATTGTCGCCCGGCCCGCTGGCCAGGTCGGAATTCTGCTGGTTGCCCGTCGCGCCCGTCTTGCCGGCGCCGCTCAGGTCGTCGTAGTTGCTGCCTTTCGTCCCTTTGCCCTTGTTGTCCCGGTTGCTCGGCATAATGGTCTCCTTGGTTGCTGCGTGAGACACCATGGTAGGCCGCCTGCCAGGGCCGACAATCGGAATAAGCGTCAGAAGACTGTAGGACATGTCGCACAAAGTGGGGACGAATGCGCCCGAAAACATTGACAAAATATTCAATCCGTGGCGGAATCCATGGTCGGCTCGCGTGGCGGGCCAGTAAATACAAAAAAGACAATGAGCAGAAGCAGTACAGGTAAGGTCAGGGGAACGGGGCGGACTACGCTGGAAGAGGTGGCGGCGCACGCGGGCGTATCGACGATGACGGCGTCGCGCGCGCTCAGCCAGCCGCAGCTGGTGTCCGAGGCGACGCGGACCAAGGTGGAGCAGGCCGTCGTCGAGCTGGGCTATGTGCCGAACCGCGCCGCCCGCGCGCTCGCGTCGGCGCAGTCGCGCGTGATCGTCGCGCTGGTGCCGTCGCTGTCGAACGTCGTGTTCACGGCCGTGCTGGACGGCATCCATGACGCCATCGAACACGGGCAGTACCAGCTCCTGATCGGCAATACCCGCTATTCCGACGCGGAGGAAGAAAAGCTGCTGCTCACCTATCTGCAATCGAATCCGGACGGCATCCTGCTGTCCGGCCTCACGCACAGCCCGCAGGTGGAACGCATGCTCGCCGCGTCGCGCATGCCCGTCGTGTCGATGATGGACCTGGCGGACAAACCGGGCGAGCTGTCGGTCGGTTTTTCGCAGCACGACGCCGGCAACGCCATCACGCGCCACCTGATCGAGCGCGGCTACAAGCGCATCGCCTTCGTGGGCGCCCAGCTGGACGAGCGCACGCTGCGCCGCGCCGACGGCTACCGCCAGGCGATGCAGGCGGCCGGCCTCGCGGATCCGCGGCTCGAGATCATGGTGCGGGACCCGTCCACCATCGCCCTCGGCGCCGAACTGATGCGCCAGGCGCTGGAGACCCTGCCGGATTGCGACGCCGTGTTCTTCTGCAACGACGACCTTGCCCACGGCGCGATCTATTACTGCCAGCGCCACGACATCCGGGTACCGCAGGACGTGGCCATCGCGGGCTTCAACGACCTGCCGGCGTCCGCATGGATGGTGCCGTCGCTGACGACGATCGACACGCCGCGCTACCGCATCGGCTACGAGGCGGCGTCGCTGCTGCTGGAGGTGATCGCCGGACGCGAGCCGCGCGAGCGCCGCATCGACCTCGGCTTTACGTTGCGCGAGCGCGAAAGCACATAAGCGGTGCGCGCGCCGGATCGCGAAATAATCATCCGGTTGACCTTTACATTTTCTGTGGAAACGTTACACTGGTGACGTTACTTGGTAGCGCTACCAGCTCGGCGCGCTCCAGGTGATATGGGTGCGTGGGGGGCTGCGCACTCTTCACATATCTCCTCTTAGAGCTGGGCGCAGCTGTGCTCCCGGCTCATTTTTTTGGGCTGTGTTCGCGTTAATTCTGCGAACGGAATCAGGTTGCAGCGGTCATACGCATCGTCGAGTTAACTCATGGGAGCGACGATGCGCAGCCTGCAGTTCGACGAAATCTTTGCGACGTTGACCGCGGTACCGTTGTCGGCAACCGACCTGGTCCGGTTGCGGGCATGGATCGCGAACATCGCGGATCCCACGGAGTGCATCGCGCTGATCGAGGCCGTCGCCAGAGGTCGGCCCTGTCCGCGCTGCGGTTGTGGCCACGTCCACCGCTGCGGCCAGGCCAGCGGCTTGCAGCGCTTTCGCTGTCTCGGCTGTGGCCGCAGCTACAACGCGCTGACGGGCACGCCGCTCGCGCGGCTGCGCAAAAAAGAGTGCTGGCTGACGTATCTGCAATGCATCTTTGAATCGCGTACGGTCCGTGACGCGGCGCGCGTCGTCGGCGTGCACCGCACGACCAGCTTCCGGTGGCGCCATCGCTTCGTGCCCGGCGCGATGCGCGACCGGCCTGCGACGCTGTCGGCCATCGTCGAGGCGGACGAAACGTATCGGCTCGAATCGCAGAAGGGCTCGCGTCACTTGACGCGCAAGCCGAGGAAGCGCGGCGGCGTGGCGAGACGACGTGGCATCAATCGAGAAAACGATTGCCTGCTCGTCGCGCGCGACCGCAACGGGCGGACGCTTGATTTTCACACCGGACGAGGTCAAGTGACGGCGGCGCAACTGGATTGTTGCCTCAAGCCGGTGCTGCCGGCCGATGTGTTACTAATAAGCGACGGTGCCGTCGCTTATCGGCATTTCGCCGCGCAAGCGGGCATCACGCACGAGTGGGTGAACGTGAAGGCGGGCATCCGGGTACGCGGCGCGATCCACATCCAGAACGTCAACAGCTGGCACAGCCGCTTCAAGAGTTGGCTGGTCCGGTTCCGCGGCGTCGCGAGCCGCTATCTGATCAATTACTCAGGATGGCAGCGGGTGTTGGACGCGCGAACGCTGACCACGCCTGCGCATCTGCTGGGTGCTGCAGCCCAGTTCGGTTAGGCCATCGTTTGTCGAAGTAACGAGAACACAGCCTTTATTTTGGCTGTGTTCGCGCTATCGCGCCTTCGCAGGGGCGACGGTCTTGGAGACTATCCCAGTAGGGTGGGCACGGGGTGCCCACCCTACAAGTTGTAGCGGTCATGCGTATCATCGAGTTAACGCATGTGGCGCGGCGATGCGCAGCCTGCGGCTCAACGAATTATTCGCCATGCTGTCCGCGGTGCTTTATCCCCGGCCGACCTGATCCGGCACCGTCACCTCGACGCGATACGTGCGACCCGCCACGATCCCGCCGATATGGGCAACCGCCAACGTCTTCCCGTCGCAAACGACAGTCGTACGCCCGACCGCACCGCGCGTCACGGTGACGTCGAATGTGGCCCCCCGAAAAAACCGGCGCACGCGCATGGCCGGCCAGTGCGACGGCAGTTGCGGATCCACGACCAGCCCCGTCGCGTCGCCCTTCAAGCCGCACAAGCCTTCCACGATGGCGCGGTAAACCCACGACACGGTCCCGGTGTTGAACAACTGGCTGGACCGCCCGGCCGTGCGCGGATATTCCTTCCACGCGCCGCGATAATAATTCGGGATGAACACGGGCAGCTGGCCGCGCCGCAGGTAATCGTCCATGCTTGGGCCCGGGATCATCTTGCGCAGCGCGTTCCAGGCGCGGTCCGGCTCGGCGATCCGGTACAGGCTGTAGACGTAGAACACCGACGCGTGGTTGTACACGGCCCCGTTCTCGGCCGATCCCGGATGCTTTTGCGTGACGCGCCCGACGTCTTCGCGCATCGCGCTGTACGGCGGCGCGAACATCTGGACGCCGTACGGGGTGTCGAGCTGGGCGTCGATCTCGGCCAGCATCGCGTCCCGCTGGCGCGCATCCGGGGCGCCGCTGAGGAAGGCCCAGCTCTGCGGATTCAAATAGATGCGGCCCTCGGCGTCGGCGCGCACGCCGAAGACGACGTCGTCGTCCGTGATGCCGCGCGCGTACCAGGCGCCGTCCCACAGGTGCCGGTTGGCGGCCGCGTTCATGGCGGCGGCGCCGGCACGGAAGTGGTCCGTGGCCCGGGCGTCGCCGCGTGCCGCGCACACGTCGGCCCACAGGTTCAGCGCGTACGCGGCGGCCACCGTCAGCCAGCCGGACACGCCGCGTCCCTTGTAGCCCACCATGTTCATCGGGTCGCACCAGTCGCCCTGTTCGATGTACGAGAGGCCGCGGTGGTCGCGCTTGTGCAGCAGCCAGTCCATCGCCAGCGCGATGCGCTCGTGGGCGGCGCGCGTCGTGCCGTCGGGGCCCGTGACCGGTTCGTCGAGGATGGCGGCGTCGCCCGTCTCGTCGAGATAGGCCTGCAGGCAGACGGGCAGCCACACGCAGTGGTCGGTATGCGGCACCTGGTTGATGTACTTGAGCTCCGCGCCTTCGAACAGCAGGATCCCGTCCGGCATCGCGCCGTTCGGCGCCTGCTGCGACAGCGCGTGCAGGAACGCGGCGCGCGCCACGGCCGGCTTGACGAACGCCATGCCCATATTGTCCTGCAGGTAGTTGCGCGTCTGCGGGTCGGTGCTGAGGCGGTTCACGTCGCCGTGATAGAACACCTGGCGCGGCAGCCAGCGGTTGACGAAGTTGTCGAACGCCGGATCGGGCGTCTCGATCTCGATGCAGCCGGCGCCCTGGCCGGCGTAGGCGGCGTAGTCGCGCGCGGCGGCCGCGAAGCCGTCGGCGCTCAGGTAGCGCGCGCGCATGGCCGCGATCTCGGCGTCGTCGCGCGCGGGGCCGAACAGGAAGCGGCGCGTCGCCGCCGCGTCGGGCGCGAGGTCGAGGCGGTACTGCACGGCGGCCACCGGCGTCTCATAGCGTGCATCCCCGCCCGCGAGCGCGTCGGCGCGCAGCGCGTCCGGCGCATGCAGGCCGCCTTCGCCTTCGAACCGGCCCTGGTTCGCTTCCCACGCATCCGGCGCCGTCTCGCACGCGAGGAACGTCTTGTCCTTGAACTCCTTGTTCTTGAAATAGTCCTGCAGCTTCTGGTACGGCGTCACGCTGGATCCGACGACGGCTTGCAGGTCCGCGCGGTACTCGGCCGATTGGTTCATCCACGACATGTAGCCGATCGTGAAGTAGGGATAGACGCTGACCTTGCGCGTTCGCCCGCTCACGTTCGTGACCGTCAAGGTCCACAGCTCGGCCACGTCGTCGACGGGCAGGGCGAGGCGCAGGTCGACGCGGATGCCCAGCTTTTCCACGGTCCACGCGATGTCGTCGCGGCCGACGGAGAACGCGAAACGGTCGGGCGCCGCGCGCACGGGTTCGTGCGGCGCCGAGAAGATCTCGCCCGTCTCCTCGTCCTTGACGTAGAAGAAGCGGCCCGGATGGTGCGCGTAATACGCCTGCTCCGGCTGCATGAAGGTCTTCGCCTCGAGGTTCGGCGCGTGCGAATACTTGGCCGGCTCCGGCTGCATGAACTGGGCGGTGGCATAGCCGCGGCAGGTCACCTGGATCATCATCCGGCGATTCCACAGGAAGCCGCCCGCGTTCGGCATGGCGGTGGGGCTGGCGAGATCGTAGCGGGCGCCGTTCTCGGTCGGTTGCAGCATGGTGGTTCCTCGTGGGTTCAGGGCGCGGCCTTGCGCGCGTCCAGGTCGGCCTGGATGCGCGCCAGCTGCTTGTCGTTCAGGTTGTAGAAGCACATGACGGCCACGGCGGCGACGGCGAACGCCGCCGGGATGAAGGACATGAGCCAGACGATGCCTTCGCGCGACCCGCTGCCCTGCACGGCGTTCGGCACGTAGCCGAGCGCCGTGAACACGGAGCCGATGACGGCGACGGCGACCGCCGTTCCCAGCTTCTGCGAGAACGTGGCGGCGGCGAAGGTCATCGCGGTGGCGCGCCGGCCCGTGCGCCATTCGTTGTAGTCGGCCGTGTCGGCGTACATCGAAAACGCCAGCGGCGACTTCGGGCCGAGCACGAGGCCGAGGCCCGCCTGCAGCGCGAACATCAACCCGACCTGGTCGGGAGGCACGGCGTAGAACGCGGCCGACAGCACGGCGGTCGCGCTCATCAGCACGATCATCAGCGTTTTCTTGTCGACCAGGCGCGTGAGCAGCGGCGTGAGCGCGGCGCCGATGGCGGCCGTCACCATGTAGGTCGGGACGAACGCGCGCATCAGGTCCGGGCGGCCGACGACGTACTTGAAGTAGTACGCGGCGCTCGCGGTGCGCAAGGTGATCGTGACCATGATGATCAGGGCGAGGAAGAACAGCACCATCCACGGCCGGTTGCCGGCCAGGTCGCGCACGTCGCGCCACACGGCGTTCCTTTGCCCCGGCGGCGGCGCGATCCGCTCGCGGGTATTGAAGAAGGTGAGGACGAACAGCAGCGACGCCGCCACGGCCCACACGAGCATCGTCAATTGCCAGCCGCGCGTGGCGTTGCCGGCGCCGAGCCAGCGCACCATGTCGGGCGTGGCCGCCGTCACGAGCGTGCTGCCGGCGAACGCGAAGATGAAGCGCAGGCCGTTGATCGTGGAGCGCTGCTGCGGATCGGCGGACATCACGCCGGACAGCGCGTTGTACGGGATGTTCACGCACGTGTAGCACACCATCATCAGGAGGTAGGTGCCGTAGGCCCAGGCGAGTTTCGCGTCGCCCGCGAGGTCCGGCGTCGTGTACGTGAGCACGGCGGCGCCGGCCAGCGGCACGCACATCCACACGAGCCACGGGCGGAATTTGCCGAAGCGGGTGCTGGTCCGGTCGGCGGCGGCGCCGATCAGCGGGTCGGTGAACGCGTTGATGATCTTGATGGCCGACATCATCGTGGCCGCGGCGGCCGCCGAGATGCCGAAGGTGTCGGTATAGAAGATCAGCAGGAAGGTGGCGATGTTGGTCCAGTAAAAATTGAACCCCATGTCGGCCACGCCGTAGGCGAGCTTTTCGCGCCAGGGCAGCGGCGCGTGAGCCGCGCCGGCAGCGGCGCCGGTGGCGGCGCGGGGGAGGGCGGCCGTCATTGCGCGGCTCCGGGCGGCGCGGCGGGATGAGGGAAAGCGGTCGGACTGGCCATCTGCGTCTCCGGTGATTGTGGTGGGCAGCTCTGCGTCCGCCTCGATTGATAGCGCTAACAGCGGCGAGTATGCCTCCGCCGCCCGTTCATGTCAACCGCCCGCCGCGCCCGCACGCTCAGTCCCCCGTATACTTGACGCCGGTCTGCTTGCGGATCTCGTCCAGCACGCCCATCAGGTGCAAGGTCTGCTCGTGCGTCATGGCCGGGCTTTCGATCAGGCCCTCGCGCCAGCAGCGCTGCGCCTCGATGGCCTCGTGGACGTAACCGTTGCCGAGGTAGGGCGTGGCGATCGTGCGCGGGGCTTCGCCGGCCACCGTCAAGGTGATCGTGGGCGGGCGGTGGAACGGCGCGTCCAGGCGCAGCTGGCCGTGGCGGCCGGACAGCGTCAAGAGGCCCGGCGTGCGCGCCTTGAGCGAACAGGCGCACGTGGACAGCGCGCCGCCCGCGTGGCGCAGCGTGAACACGGTCTGCAGGTCGACGCCCGTCGGTCCCAGTTCGGCCTGGGCGCGCACGGCTTCCACGGGGCCCAGCAGATAGGCCGTGATCGACAGCGGATAGATGCCGACGTCGAGCAGCGCGCCGCCGCCGAGGGCCGGATCGAACAGACGCGACGCCGGCCCGCCCGTAGCCGCGAAGCCGAAATCGGCGCTGGCCTGCGACACTTCGCCCAGCACGCCGGACGCCAGGATGCGCTTGACTTCGTCGAACGCGGGCATGAAGCGCGTCCACATCGCCTCCATCAGGAACACGCGGCGGCTGCGCGCGAGGGCGACGACCTGCTCGGCCTGGGCGCGGTTCAGCGCGAACGGCTTTTCGCACAGCACGCCCTTGCCGCCGGCCAGCATGGCGAGCGCGTTCTCCGCGTGCAGCGCATGCGGGGTGCCGATGTAGACGAGGTCGACGTCGGCGCAGGCGGCCAGGCCGTCGTAGCCGGCCAGGCGCAGCGGAATCTGGAATTCGTCGCCGAATTCGACGGCCGTCGCGCGCTCGCGCGAGGCGACGGCGGCCAGGCTGGCGCCGGGCGTGTCGCGCAGGGCCGTCGCGAAATCGCGGGCGATCCTGCCGGTGCCGAGGATACCCCAGCGTACGGTATTGGTCATGTGCACTCCATCGGAAGAAGAAAACGGCTGCGGCGGGGCCGGGGCCGGGAATTCTGGAGGATGGCCGAAAAGTGGCCTACCTGTCTATCTTGACAGGTCTTTGATGACATTTTGTTATCAATGATTACGCTATACTCGAAGGTGGTCCTTCATTGCACGGAAAGGAAAGCCATGGCTTCGGAGTCCCCGCGCGCGGATGCGAGCGCATGGTGCCGGCCCTTGTTCGAAGGGACCCGGTTGTCCATGCTCGTGTGCGATCCGGTGTCGCAGGAGATCCTCGACGTCAACGACGCCGTCGTGCACCTGCTCGGCTATCCCCGGGCGCGCCTGCTGGGCATGCGCCTGCCCGACCTGTACCTGCGCCCCGGACGGGAACGCGCCGGCGTCCTCCGGCCCGAGACTTGCCGCCTGCACGCGCGCGTGCGGCGCGTCGGCGGCGCCGGCGGCGAGGTCCACCACGCGATCCTGCAGCGCGCCGCCATCGAATACGGCGGACGCGACGCCGTCCTCGTCGTCCTGCAGGACGTCACGCGCCACGTCGAGGCCGAGGTCCAGCTGCGCGACACCCAGAACGAGCTGCACCGCGCCCAGTCGCTGGCGCTGATCGGCAACTGGATCTGGGACGCGGCGAGCGATCCGCACGTGACGGCGTCGCCGGAAGGCTACCGCATCATGGGGTTCCGGCCCGAGGACACGCCCGTGACGACGGCCGAGATCCATGCGCGCATCCACCCGGACGACCGCGCCATGGCGGAGCGCGCGCGCGAGCGCGCGCTGCACGACCCGGACCACAAGTACGACATCGAATTCAGGCTGGTGCGCCCGGACGGCGAAGTGCGCTGGCTGCATTCCGTGGCCGAGGTGCGGCGCGACGCCGGCGGGCGCGCCGTCAAGATGCTGGGCCTCGTGCAGGACGTCACGGAACGCCGCCGCGCCGAGGACGATGTGCGCCGGCTGGCCTATTACGACACGGTGACGGGCCTGCCCAACATGAATCTGTTCGAGAGCGAGGTCGAGGATCGGCTGGCCCAGTTGCGGCGCGGCGCCGGACGGGGGCGGAGCCCGGCGCGGCTGGCCTGCCTGATCGTCGACCTCGTCCGCTTCCGCGACGTCAACTACGCGCTCACGCACATGTACGGCGACGTGCTGCTGGCGCTCGTCGCGGACCGGCTGGCCGCCGTCGTCGGCGCGGCCGGCGTCGTGGCGCGCTGCGACGCGCGGTTTCCGGTCGTGCTGGACGGCGCGGACGAGGAAGAGGCGCGGCGCTGGGCCCAGCATCTGCTGCGCGCGCTGGAGGCGCCGTTCTCGGTGGCGGGCATCTCGTACGAGATCGGCGCGCGCATCGGCATCGCGCTCGCGCCGCTGCAGGGCCTGGACTACCACACGCTGCTGCGCAAGGCCGACATCGCGCTGTACCAGGCGGCCGGCATGGCGCGCAACGTGGCCGTCTACGCGGCGGAGGACGACCCGCACACGCCGGATCGCCTGGCGTTGATCGGCGATTTCCGCGCCGCCATCGAGGCCGGCCAGATCCAGCTGTTCTGCCAGCCCAAGGTGACGATGGACGGCCGCGAGATCGTCGGCGCCGAAGCCCTCGTGCGCTGGGTCCATCCGGACAAGGGCTGCATCGGGCCAGAGACCTTCATGCCGCTGATCGAGGCGACGGACCTGATCCACGTCCTCACGCGCCACATGCTGGAGAGCAGCGTGGCCCAGTGCGAGGCGTGGCGCGCGCAGGGCGTGCGCCTGCCCATCGCCGTGAACCTGTCGGCGCGCGACATCGCGGCGCTGTCGCTGTCCGAGCACCTGCGCGAACTGCTCGAGCAGCACGGCTCGTGCGCGGGCCTGATCGGGCTGGAGATGACGGAGAGCAGCTTGATGCAGAATCCGGCGGAGAGCATCGCCGAGCTGGAACGCCTGTCCGGCATGGGCTTCCGGCTGTACATCGACGATTTCGGCACGGGCTATTCGTCGCTGAGTTACCTGAGCCGTCTGCCCGTGGACGTCATCAAGATCGACCACGGCTTCACGATGCAGATGATCGACGACGGGCGCGCGGCGTCCATCGTCAAGTCCACCGTGCACCTGGCGCACGACCTCGGGATGCGCGTCGTCGCCGAAGGCGTCAGCAATGCGCGCATCTGGGAGGCGCTGCAGGCCCTCGGCTGCGACGAGGCCCAGGGCTTCCACGTGGCGGCGCCGATGCCGGCCGGGCAACTGCTCGACTGGGCGCGCGCGTCGCCATACCGCTTGCCGGACGAACGCGTGTGCGCCTGAGCGCGCGCGTCGTCCATCCACACCACCACATCCAATCGATCCAACCGGGAGAAGACTTCGCATGAGCACGGCACTGAGGGACGCACTCAAGAACAACACCAAGCTGTGGGCGGCGAGCTGCTGTCCGCGAGTATCGGTCGATATCGGGCAGGCCGTGTATGGAAGGGTGATGGACGACAGGAGTCCGACGACACTGACCGCGGCGTCGAGCAGGATGCAGATGGCGGCGGCGATCGGTTTCGGCGGGTCCCAATCGGAAACGGCGGTGTGGCATTTGCAGACCGCGCCCGCCATCCATCACTTCGTGCTTGTCGCCTGGTACGACACTGCCGCGGGCGAGCAATCCTATACGATATTCATGGCGTTCGAGGCGCCCAATCCGCCGGTGCAGGGGCGGATCGGCTACAATTTTCGCCAGTACGTCCAGAACTCCATGGTCCCGCAACTCAGCAGGGGCTATCGCGATAAATGGACGGTCACCGAAGTGATGGCGATGCTGTCCGACCTGTTCGCGAGCGACGTCGCCTGGGGCCAGTATTTCCAACCCGGCGCCAGGGATACGGTCAATTCGATAACCTGCTACAAATACGATGTCATATCGGTGGACAAAGCGATCCGAAACGTCAACAACTATTGATGCGCGACGCGCCGAAGGAGCGGGCATGGCCAAGGTACTGGTGCTGTATTACTCGACGTATGGACACGTCGAACAGATGGCGAACGCGGTGGCGGAAGGCGCGCGCGCCGCAGGGGCGACCGTGGACGTGAAACGGGTGCCGGAAACGGTGCCGGACGACGTGGCCCGCAACGGCCACTTCAAGCTCGACCAGCCGGCGGCCGTCGCGACCGTGAACGAGCTGCCTGGCTACGACGCCATCGTCATCGGCGCGCCCACGCGCTACGGCCGCATGCCGTCGCAGATGGCCGCGTTCCTGGACCAGACGGGCGGCCTGTGGGCCAAGGGTGCATTGAACGGCAAGGTGGGCGCCGCGTTCACGTCGACGGCGACCCAGCACGGCGGCCAGGAGATGACGCTGTTCTCGATCATCGCGAACCTGCTGCACTTCGGGATGGTCGTCGTGGGCCTGCCGTACAGCTTCGCGGGCCAGATGACCCTGGACGAGATCACCGGCTGCAGCCCGTACGGCGCCAGCACCATCGCCGGCGGCCAGGGCCAGCGCCAGCCCAGCAAGAATGAGCTGGACGGCGCGCGCCACCAGGGCGAGCTGGTGGCGCGGACGGCGCTCAAGCTGTTCGGCTGAGTGTCCGGCCGAGTCCTCACACCTTCATCGGCAGGATGATCATCTGCAGCCCGTCGAAATGCAGGCGGCGCTGGATGGTCAGCGCGGCCTGGTTGTGCAGCAGCCGCGTGAACAGGTTATCGCGCTGGAACACCAGCCGGCTCGTAAAGAACACGGCGTGCGGAAATTCGCCGGCCAGGTCGCGGCACATGTCCGTCAGGGTGGCGACGGCGTCCGTGCCGAACGCGAGGCGCGACGTGGCGGGGATGCCGTGGCTGCGGCAGAACCCGACGAAGTCGTCCAGCGTCGCTTCCGCCTGCGCTTTCAAGGCGCCCAGCGCGCCGTCCCCGCCGTAGGCGTGGGCGTCGACGCTGCGGGCCGACACGAACACGACGTTCTTGAAGTGGCCGGGGAACATGCGCTGCACCCACAGCAGCGCATGCAGCCCGCCGCCGCGCGAACTGCCGACGATGAACACGGCCGTCGGCGCGTCCGGCCGCGGCGCCGGCGTGTCCGTGCACGTGCCGCGCGGCTGGGCGGCGAACACGGCGTCGACGTCGTCGATGCGCTTGCGCGTGTCGGCATAGTGGGCGCGCACTGCCAGGCAGGCGGCGATGACGAGGCCAGTCAGCAGCAAGGTCACCCAGCCGCCTTCCATGAATTTTTCCACGACCGTGACGGCCAGGATGCCGGCGGTGACGGCGAGGCCGCACAGCGAGAGCAGCAGGCGGCGCAGCCAGCGCGCCTCGCCGCGGTGGCGCAGCCAGTAGCGGCACAGGCCCAGCAGGGACAGGCTGAACGTGAGGAACACGTTGATGCTGTACAGGACGACGAGCAGGTCCACGCGCCCGCCGCTGGCCAGCAGCACCAGCATGGCGGCCACGCCGAGCAGCAGCACGCCGTTCTGCGTGACGAGGCGGCTCGACAGATAGCGGAACTGGTGCGGCACCCACGAGTCCTGCGCCATGTTGGCCAGCACGGCCGGACCGCCCAGGAAGCCGGTATTGGCGGCGACGAGCAGCAGGCCGGCCTCGCACGCCAGGGTCGCCGCGAGCGCCACGCCGAGCAGCGGACCGTCGAGGCCCGCATGGCGCAGGATCGCGCGGAAGGCGACGGCGTTCAGGGTCTGGCCATCCTGCGGCGCAGCATTCCACAGCAGGTACAACAGGATGATGCCGCCGGCCGTGAACGCGAGGCTGCACGCCATGTACAGCATCGTCCTGCGGCCCGTGCGCACGCGCGGCTCGGCCAGCGAATTGACGTTGTTCGACACGGCCTCGATGCCCGTGTACGTGCCGCCGCCCAGCGAATAGGCTTTCAGCAGCAGGGCCAGCGTGAAGACCCACGACGTCTGGCCGGCGAGGTTCGTCGTTTCGCGCCACGTGTCGGGCAGCAGGGCCGGGATGTGCCCGGCGTGCGCGGCCACCCCGTACACGATCAGGAGGAAATGCGTGGCGACGAAGCCGAGGAAGATCGGCAGCAGGACCCGGATCGATTCCTTCACGCCGCGCAGGTTCAGCCAGAGCAGGAAGACGACGAGGCCCAGCTCCGCGCCCAGCTTCCAGCCCTGGAAGGCGAGCGGCAGCAGCGAAAACAGCGCGTCGACGCCGCCCGCGATCGAGATCGCGACGGTCAGCACGTAGTCGACGACGAGGGCGGCGCCGGACACGAGGCCGGCGTGCGGTCCGAGCAGCACGGTGGCGATGCGGTAGCCGCCGCCGCCCGTCGGGAACAATTCGATCACCTGGTTGTAGGCGAACGCGATGACGAACACGGTGGCGGCGGTGGCCAGGGCGAGATACAGGCCGAAGTGGGCGTGCGCGCCCAGCGCCTTGAACGCTTCTTCGGGACCGTAGGCGGACGACGACAGGCCGTCGGCGCCGAGGCCCACCCAGGCGAGGAACGCGGCGAGCGCGAGGGAGTGGCGGGTATCCTGGCGGAGCGGGTCGAGGGGCCGGCCGAGCAGGGCGGTGCGCAGGGTCGCGAGCGTGGAGGGCATGGTGGCGTGGGGTTCGTGGAACAAGGCTGTCACGATAGGCCGGCGCGCCGAAAATTGTCGTAAATGGTGGCACGGCCCGTGTAAATGCCGCGTAAACGCATCCGATTTTTATGCCGCTTTTACGGACGATCGCTTACCATCCTCGCATGCAGAATTCCGAATCGACGACTTCCTCCGGCTGCGGCGCCGTGTGCGCCGTGCTCCGCGCCGACGCTTCCGACGAGCGCACGGTCGCCCGCGCGGCGCAACTGGCCGCGCCGTCCGGAGCGCCATGGCATGCGGTGCTCGTCGAGAATGCGCAGACCCGCCGCCGCGGCGAGGCCGCGCGCCTGCGCACGCTCGAACTGCTGCGCCAGGCACACGGCCGGGGCGCCGTGACGGCCGTGCTGGAAGGACGCGACGCGGCCGCCGTCGCCGCCGCGTACGCGCGCCGCCACGGCTGCGCGACGGCCGTGCTGGCGCGCGAGGCCGCGGCCGCGCGGTGGCAAGCGCCGTTCGCGCGCCGGCTGGTGCGGGCTGCGCCGGGGCTGGATCTCGTCGAAGTCGCGGCGCCGGCGGACGACGTCGCCGCGCCGTCCGCCGGACTCGCGCCGGATGCGCGTCCCGACGGCGCGCCGGCGCGGCGCCGCTACCTGGCCGCCGTCGGCGCCAGCCTGGCGACGGCCCTCGTCGCGCTGCCGTTGCTGCCGCTGCTGGACGTCGCCAACGTCGGTATGCTGTTCCTGCTGACCGTGGTCCTCGTCGCGATCCGCCTGGGCCGCGGACCGGCGATCGCGGCCACGCTCGTCGGCTTTTGCGCGCTGGTGCTCGCGGCCCCGCGCCGCCAGTACGACGTCAGCGAATTCAAATACACGGTGGCGCTGGCCGTGATGCTGGCCGTCGGCTGGATCACGGCGCGCCTGACCTCGGACCTGCGCGAACAGGCTCAGGCCGCCATCGGGCGCGAGGCGCGCACGCGCGCGCTGTACGAATTCGCCCGCGCGCTGTCGGTCGCGCTGCAGACGGAGCAGGTGTTCGAGATCACCCGGCGCTTCCTCGCGCGCAGTTTCGACGCCCGCGCCGCCATCCTGCTGCCGGACGACGCCGGCCGGCTGCGCTGGCCGGAACCCGGCTGCGAGGCGGACGAGCGCGCGCCGGTGTTGAGCGTGCTGGACATGGCGGCCGCCCAGTGGACGTTCGACCACGCGGCGCCGGCCGGCGCGGGGACGTCCACCTTGCCCAGCAACCCTTACCTGTACCTGCCGCTGCTGGCGCCGATGCGTTCGCGCGGCGTGCTGGCCGTGCGCGTGCCCGACGTCGCGGCGCTGCTCGTGCCGGAACGGCGCGAGCTGCTGGACGCGTTCGCCGCGCTGGCCGCCATCGCGCTGGAGCGCGTGCATTACGTGGACGTGGCGCAGGACGCGGTCGTGCGCATGGAGGGCGAACGCCTGCGCAACTCGCTGCTGGCCGCGTTGTCGCACGACTTGCGCACGCCGCTGACGGGGCTCGTCGGCCTGTCCGAGTCGCTGACCTTGTCCCGGCCTCCGCTGGCCGCCGCGCAGATGGAGCTGGCGCATGCCCTGCGCGACGAGGCCAGGCGCATGAGCACCCTCGTCGCCAATCTGCTCGACATGGCGCGCATCCAGAGCGGCGGCGTGAAGCTCAACCTGCAGTGGCAGGTGATCGAGGAGACGATCGGCAGCGCCTTGCATGCCTGCCGCTGGCAGCTGGGGGCGCGCACGGTCGGCACGCGCATTCCGCGCGGCCTGCCGCTCGTGCGCTTCGACGCCACGCTGCTCGAGCGGGTGCTATGCAATCTGCTGGAAAACGCTGGCAAGTACACGCCGCCCCACGCGACGGTGACGGTGGCGGCGTGCGCGGACGACGGCCGGCTGCGTGTCACGGTGTCCGACGACGGCCCGGGCCTGCCGGCCGGCCGCGAGGACGCGCTCTTCGAAAAATTCGTGCGCGGCCAGCAGGAATCGAATATCGCCGGCGTGGGTCTGGGCCTGGCCATCTGCCGCGCCATCGTCGAAGCCCATGGCGGGGGCATGCGCGCCTGGAACCTGCCCGACGCCGGCGCCTGCTTCGAACTGAGCCTGCCGCTGGGCGAACCGCCGCCGCTGCCCGAGCTCGAAACCAACGACACCCGAACCGACCAGCATGAACATTGAATCCGCCGCACCCGTCGCCCTCATCGTCGAAGACGAGCCGCAAATCCGCCGCTTCGTGCGGATGGCCCTCGAAGGCGAGGGCTGGCAGGTGCACCAGTCCGAGACCCTCAAGCGCGGCATGATCGACGCCGGCACGCGCACGCCGGACCTCATCATCGTCGACCTCGGCCTGCCCGACGGCGACGGCGTGCAACTGATCCGCGACGTGCGCGGCTGGAGCCCCGTGCCCATCATCGTGCTGTCCGCGCGCATCGACGAGGCGGACAAGATCACGGCGCTGGACGCCGGCGCCGACGACTACCTGACCAAGCCGTTCGGCATCGGCGAGCTGCTCGCGCGCGTGCGCGCGGCGCTGCGGCGCCAGCACAAGGCGGGCGGGGAGCCGTCCGCGCGCATCGTGTTCGGGGGCGTCGAGGTCGACCTGCACAAGCGCACGGTCCAGCGCGACGGCCAGCCCGTGCACCTGACGCCGACGGAATACAAGCTGCTGTCCGTGCTGGTCGCGAACCTGGGCCGCGTGGTCACCGCGCCGCAGCTGCTGCGCGAGGTATGGGGCCCGTCCAACGCGGACAATGGCCACTACGTGCGCATCTATATGGGGCATCTGCGCCAGAAGCTGGAAGACGATCCCGCGCAGCCGCGCCACTTGCTCACCGAGACGGCGGTCGGTTATCGGCTGCAGCCCTGAGGTGCCGCGAACCGGCGGCGCCCTTGAGGGCCGCTAAGGACAGCGAATGTTTCATATCGTAATGTTTTATTTCTCAAATGAATCATTACGAAGGAGCGTGACATGACGAAACGAACACTTGCCGTGCTGGCAATGGGCGCCGCTGCGGGCGCATTGCCCGCGGCGCAAGGGGCGACGCTGAGTTACAGCGCCGCCGAAGCGATGGCCACGACCAACTGGACCGACGTCCTCAGTTTCTCGAAGTTCGATACGAGCCTGGGGACGCTCACGTCGATCCGGTTCGACCTCACCGGCGTCGTACAGGGCATCGGCAACGCCGAGAGCCTGGACGCGTCGCCCACCTCGGTGACACTGAGCCTGGGATCGCTGCTCGGCCTGACCCGGCCGGACCACAGCACGCTCGTGCTGGCCAATCCGGTCTTCAGCCAGAATTTCGATTTGATGGCGTATGACGGCGTCATCGATTTCGGCGGGACGTCCGGCGCGACGACGGGGAGCGTGTCGGCATCCGGCGCGAACTTATTCGTCAGCAGCGACGCCGGCGACCTGGCGCTGTTCTCCGCGCCGGGCGGCGGCACCATCGACCTGGGCCTCTCCGCCAGCGGCAATTCGTACGGTTCGGGTTCGGGCAACCTGATCACGCAATTCCGTACCGGGGCGGCGGGCAGCGCGCAGGTGACCTATACCTTTTCGCCCCTGGCGACCGTGGCGGAGCCGGGCAGCCTGGCGCTGATCTGCGGCGGACTGGGGCTGGTCGGCGCGGCGCGGCGCCGCAGGAAGGGGTGATCCGGCAGCGTCGCAACCTCGGGTCAGGGCGCCATCGTGCTAAATGGTATATGCATATGGAAATTTTGTTCATTATCCAAGTTATAATAGAAAGCTGCAGTACCTGTTAGCAACTTGATATGAAAGCATAAAAGGGATAATGAAGAAGACATTTGCATGCATGGCGCTCGCCGCCGCCCTGGCACCGTTCGCATCCGCGCACGCGGCCGTGATCACCTACACCGACAGCAAGGCGCTGACCACGACCAATTGGTCGGACGCGCTGTCGTTTTCCAAGTTCGACACCAGCCTGGGCACGCTGACGTCGATCCGTTTCGACCTGGAAGGCGTCGTGCAGGGCGTCGGCAGCGCGGAAAGCCTGGACACGTCCGCGTCGACGGTCACCCTGTCGCTGGGTTCCCTGCTGGGGCTGACCCGTCCGGACCACACCACGCTGGTGGTGACGAATCCGGTCTTCACCCAGACCTTCGATTTCACCGCGTTCGACAACTCGGCCAACTTCGCCGGCACCTCGGGCGGCAGCACCGGCACCGTGTCGGCGACGGGCTCGAATTTCTTCGTCAGCAATAACGCGAGCGACTTCGCTCTGTTCTCGTCCCTGGGCGGCGGCACGATCGCCCTGGGCATCGACGCCATCGGCAATTCCAGCGGCACGGGCTCGGGTAACCTGATCACGCAATTCAATACGGCGGCGTCGGGTGTCGCGAAGGTCACCTATACCTACACGCCGACGACGCCGACCGGCGACGTCCCGGAGCCCGCCAGCCTGGCGCTGATCTGCGGCGGCCTGGGCCTGCTCGGCGCGATTCGCCGCAAGAAGGCGTAATACCCCGCTTCCGGAACTCGGTCAGGGCACCTGGCGCTGCAGCGCCGGGTCGCCCTTCAACGCCAGCGGCAGCGCCCTGGCCCAGCGGTTGACCGATAAGGAAAACGTCAGCGCGCGCACCTGGTGATACCAGCCGGCCGGCACGTACAGCATGTCGCCGGGTTCGACGATGCATTCGACGAGCGTGGCCCGGCGCGCGAGCGGATAGGTGTCGAAGTCCGGATGTTCCGGGTCGAACGGCGAGCCGACCAGCACGGGGTTCGCCTCGCGCACGTACAGGAATTCGTCGTGGTGGGGCGGTGCGAGCACGATTTTTTTCCTGCCCCACACCTGCGCGAAGATGTTGTCGTCGTAGTCGCAATGCAGCGGCGTCACCGTGCCGGCGGGGCCGAGCCAGAACCGCGGCGGGCCCATCTTGCCGAAATAGCCGGGCCAGTGGCACATCCCGTTCAACGCATTGAGCTCCAGGTTGCCGACGTACGGCGGCAATCCATCCGCCGCGTGCGCGACGAGATCCAGATACGCCGCCATCGACAGGTCGCGCATCGCGCGGTCGGGCGCGAACGCCGTGCCGATGTAGTCGCCGACGCGGGCCCGCACGGGCAGGGCGCCGAAGCGCTCGCGCAGGACCTCGGGCGTGAGCGTGCAAAGAGGCCAGCGGCCGACCACGCCCGCGATCATGAACGGCTGTCCCCGTTCCGCCTGGGCCTGGAACGCGGCGCGGGTCGGCGACTTGAAGCGGGGGACGGCGGCCAGCGGCGGGAGCGCGCGCGCCGCCGCGCGGATCGCCGCGCGCATGGCCGCGATCGACGTCACGCCGCGCACGGCGGCCGCCTTGCGGGCGCGGGCGTCGGGCGCCGCCGGATCGGGGAAGGGGTCGTGCGTGCGGGTCACCTGCGCTCTTTCGGACATCGTTGCGGGGTCGGGCCCCGCATGATACGGAAAGCGGGGCGCCCCGGCAAGCCGGCCCGGGGTCAGGCCGGCGTCGCGTCGCGCGCCTTGACGACGCCGCGGAACACCAGGAACGTGGCCACGAGGCTGACCGCGCCGGCGCACGCCATCCAGTAGCCGGGCGCCGCCTTGTCGCCGGTGGTTTCGATCAGCCACGTGGACACGAGCGGCGTCATGCCGCCGAACAGCGCCGTCGCGAGGCTGTACGCCAGCGAGAACCCGGTCGTGCGCACCTGCACGGGAATGATTTCCGTGAGCGCGACGAGGGTGGCGCCGTTGTAGCTGCCGTACAGGAAGGACAGCCACAGCTCGATCATCACCATGTTGCCGAAGCTCGGATGCGCGATCAGCCAGGACAGCGCCGGATACGCCGTCACCGCCGCCAGCGCCGAGCAGACGGCCATCACGGGCCAGCGCCCGATGCGGTCCGACACCGCGCCCATGACGGGCAGCCAGATGAAGTTCGACACGCCGACACACAAGGTCACGAGCAGACTGTCCTTGGTGGACAGCTTGAGGACGCTCTTGCCGAACGTGGGGGTGTACACGGTGATCAGGTAGAACGCCACCGTCGTCATCACCACCAGCATCATGCCCGCCGTGACGAGCGGCCAGTTGCGCCCTATCGTGCGCAGCATCTGGCGGAACGTCGGGTGGCTCTTCTGCGCCAGGTAGGCCTGGGTCTCCTGCAGCGAGCGGCGGATGACGAACACCACGGGAATGATCGAGCAGCCGATGAAGAACGGGATGCGCCAGCCCCAGTCCGCGATCGCGTCCTTCGGCAGGACCTGGTTGAGGCCATAGCCCAGTCCCGCGGCGAAGATCACGGCGACCTGCTGGCTGGCCGACTGCCAGCTGACGTAGAACCCCTTGTTGCCCGGCGTCGCCATCTCGGACAGGTAGACGGACACGCCGCCCAGTTCCACGCCGGCGGAAAAGCCCTGCAGCAGGCGGCCGAGCAGCACGAGCAGCGGCGCGAGGAGGCCGATGGTGGCATAGCCCGGGACGAACGCGATCAGCGCCGTGCCCGAGGCCATGATCGCCAGCGTCAGCACGAGGCCCTTGCGGCGGCCGATGCGGTCGACGTAGCTGCCCAGCAGGATGGCGCCCAGCGGACGCATGAAGAAGCCCGCGCCGAACGTGGCGAACGTCATCATCAGCGCAGCGTATTCGCTGGACTTCGGAAAGAACGCGCCCGCGATCTGGTGGGCGTAGAAGCCGAACAGGAAGAAATCATACATTTCGATGAAGTTCCCGCTCGTGACGCGGATGACCGCGCCGAGCTTCGACGGCGCGCGCGCCGTTGCCGGCGCGGCGGATGCTGCCTGGGGTGCCTTGGCGGCGGATTGGCTTGTCATGACGATTCCTGGTTTCAGCGGGCGGCCGTCACCGGCTGCAGACCGGTCGCCTCGATGGCGGGCGCGTTCGCGGGTGCGGACAGGAAGCGCAGCAGGGCGCGCGCGGCGTCCGGGTGCGGCGCGCCGCGCACGACGGCGCCGGCGAACTGCGTCGTGAGCTGCACTTCCTGCGGCAGCAGGCCGACGATGTCGATGCCTTGCACCGGTTTCAGTTCGCTCTGTTGCTGGCAGCCGAAATCGGCGTCGCCGTGCGCGACGATCTCGCCCACCGGCGTCGCGGGGATCTGCGCCGCCTTGCCTTCCATCTGCCGCTCGATGCCCAGCTTGTCCAGCAACTGGTGTTTGATGTATTCGCCGCTCGCGCTGTCGGAATACGCGACGTGGCGCGCATGCAGGAACGCCTGGCGCAGGCCGTCGACGGTGCCGATGTCCGGCTTGGCCGCGCCGTGGCGAACGGCGCACGCGATCGGGGCGTTCGCGAGGACGACCTTGCTGCCCGGTTCCAGGCGGCCCTCGGCCATCAGCTTGTCCAGCGCGCCGCCGACCATGATGACGACGTCGATCGGCTCGCCGCGCGCGAGGCGGGCCGGGATCGCGTTCTTCGTGGCGCCCATCGACGGGCCCCATGCGGACACGAGGCGGTCGCCGCTGGTCCGTTCGAACTGGCCGGCCAGGTTCTTGTAGGCCTGGGCGAAGCCGCCCGAGCTGACGACGTGGACGTCGGCGGCGTGCGCCGCGCCGCTGGCGGCCAGCGCGACGGCGGCGAGCGCCGCGAGCAGCTTGCGTTGGGGTTGAAGTGGTCGCATGTCGGTCTCCTTGTGGCTATGTAGTCAGAATGTGTGCTTGAGGCCCAGCGTGAGGCCGGCGCCGTGGCGGTCGTTGGCCCGCGCGGCGGTGAGGCCGGCGGCGTCGCCGCGCCACACGGTGTAGTCGGCTTCCGCATAGGCGGTGGTGCGGCGCGCGAGCGTCTTTTCGAGGAACAGGAACGCGCGGTCGAAGCCGTCGTCGCGGTAACCCGTCGCCTCGCGCCGGACGTCGTACCAGGCCGTGGTGAGGAGCAGGCCATATGCCAGCGGACGGCTCACGCCCGCGGACAGCACCCGCTGGCGCACGGTCTTGCCCGGGCCGGTGTCGGCGTCGTTGCGGGCGGCGTTGGCCTTCACCTGCCAGGGGCCCAGGCGCACGGCCGTGCCCAGCGTCCAGGCGTCGAGCGGCAAGCCCTCGCGGCTGCGGAACCGCATCGTCGCGCCGGAGACCACCCAGTCCGCGCGCCGGTACGCGAGCGCGACGCCGCGGGCGCTCGACGCCGACGCGTCGCCCGCCACTTCGCCCGCCGAATACGCGGCGCGCGCCTGCCACGGGCCCGCGTCCGCCGTGTACTTGATCGTGTTGTCGAGGCGGTAGAAGTTGTCCGAGTAGCCGCTTGGGCCGTACTGGCGCCCGAACGCATGGGTGCCGAACGCGGTGTTGGAGAGGCCCGCCACGTTGACGTTCGGGTTGAAGGAGGCAAAGCGTTTGCCGAGCGGCTCGACGGGAACGAGGGCGTCGGACAGGAGGTTGGTCTGGCGTCCGGCGGCCACCTGGCCGTACGGGGTGTCGAGGCCGGCCCAGGCCAGGCGGTCGAACAGCCGGTCGCTCTTCGCCGCCGCGCCGGTGTCGGCATTGATGCCGCCTTCGAGCCGGAACAGGGCCTTCAGGCCGCCGCCGAGCGACTCCTGGCCCTTGATGCCCCAGCGGCTGGTGTTGTCGATGCCGCTGTTCACGGACGTGGTCGAGCCGGACGGCATCGGCTTGTTGTTGGCGGCCAGGCCGCCGGCGGCGCGCACGCCGACGTCGACGATGCCGTACAGGTTGACGCCGTCCTGGGCGAGGCAGGTGCCGCTGGCGGCGAACAGCAGGGTGAGGGCGCAGGTGTGGCGCACGATGTCTCCTTGGTGGATGCCTTCTTGGCGAGGCCGTGGTTGAGTGGAGCCATGATCCATCAAATGGCATAATTTGATAATTGCAAATTTCCAGCGTATTAATGCACCATGCGCATCAATTACGATCTGCACGATCTACGGGCCTTCGTCGCCGTCGCCGAACGGGCCAGCTTCCGCCAGGCGGCGGCCGACCTGTTCCTGTCCCAATCGGCGCTGAGCCGCCGCATCGACAAGCTGGAGGAGGGGCTGGGCGTCAAGCTGTTCGAGCGCACCACCCGCCGCGTGCAGTTGACGAACGTGGGGCAGGCTTTCCTCGTGAACGTGCGCACGGCACTGGACGGCCTGGAAGACGCCGTGCTGGGCGTCGCGGATCTCGCCGCGCTGCGCACGGGCACGGTGACGCTGGCGTGCGTGCCGTCCGCCGTCTGGCATTTCCTGCCCGCCGTGCTGACGCGTTTCAGCGAGCGCTTTCCGCGCATCCGCGTGCGCGTGCATGACGAGAGCGCGCAGGACGTGCTGAACCTCGTGCTGGCCGGCGAAGCGGATTTCGGCATCAACTTCACCGGCGCGGAAAATCCGGAGATCGTGTTCGAACCGGTCTACATCGAGGACTACGTGCTGGCGATGCGGCACGACCATCCGCTGGCCGGGCGGACGTCGCTGACCTGGAAGGAAACCGTCGGCGAACGCTATATCTCGGTCGCCAAGTCGAGCGGCAACCGCACCGTCATCGACGCCGCGCTGGCCGGCGTCGAGAAGCATCCCGTCATCCTGTGCGAGGTCAACCACGTGTCCGGCGTCCTGGCGCTCGTGGAGGCGGGCATGGGCGTGGCGGCCGTGCCCGGCCTGTCCGTGCCGCCGGGGCGGCCGGGCACGATCGTCGGCGTGCCGCTCGTGAATCCGGCGATCCACCGCACCCTGGGCCTGATCAGCAAGCGCGATCACAGCATGGCGCCGGCGGCGCGCATGCTGTTCGACATGCTGACGGAGGCATTGGTGCGGCACGACGGCTGACCGCCGCTGTTGTTTTGCTGCAATTCCGCTCGCCCGGGCCGCGCCTTCGTAGGACAATCGAATATTTGTGTTTGACACCGATTTTTTCCCGGTGCTATAGTCGGGCGAGGGCCATGGGAACGTTTCCAGGGGAGCGCCATGACCGAACAGAACAGGCGCGGGCCACGGCCGCACGCCATAACGGAGACAGCATGTACGGAACCCGCAGGCGGCTCGGTGCGGCCGCGCTGTGCGCCTCATTGTGCGCGAGCGCGGCGGCGCAAGGCGGGCCCAGGGCCGAAGTGATCCACTGGTGGACGTCCGGCGGCGAATCGGCCGCCGTGAAGCAGGTCGAACAGGCCTACCGCGCGGCCGGCGGCACGTGGGTCGATACCGCGATCGCGGGCGGCGACCAGGCGCGCGCCGTCACCATCAACCGCATCATCGGCGGCAATCCGCCCACCGCGGCGCAGTTCAACACCTCCAAGCAGTTCCTCGACATCATCGAGGAAGACATGCTCAATCCCGTCGACGACATCGCCCGGCGCGATCATTGGGACCAGGTGCTGCCGGCCCCCATCATCGACGTCATCAAGGTGCGCGGCCACTGGTACGCGATTCCGATGAACATCCACATGCAGACGTGGATCTGGTACTCGACATCGGCGTTCGCCAAGGCGGGCATCAAGCGCGAGCCGGCCAGCATGGACGAGCTGTTCGCGGACCTCGACAAGTTGAAGGCGGCGGGCCTGATCCCGCTCGCGCACGGCGGTCAAGCGTGGCAGGAGATCCTGCTGTTTTCGATGGTGCTGTCGAATATGGGCGGGCGCGACCTGTACCTGAAAGTGATCCGCGACCGCGACCCGGCCGCGATCCGCTCCGACGCCTTCCGCCGGGTGCTGGTCGCGTTCAAGCGCCTGCAGGGCTACGTGGATCCGGCGTCCCCGGGCCGCAACTGGAACGACGCGACGGCACTCGTCATCAGCGGCAAGGCGGGCATGCAGATCATGGGCGACTGGGCCAAGGGCGAATTCCTCGCGGCCGGCCAGGTGCCGGGCCGCCAGTTCGGCTGCCTGCCGGGCCTGGGCAAGGACAGTCCGTACCTGATCCAGGGCGACGTGTTCGTGTTCCCGAAAACGACGGACGCCGCCACCTTGCGCGCGCAAAAGCTGCTGGCCGACGTCGTCGAAAAGCCCGCCGTGCAGCTCGCGTTCAACCGGCTGAAAGGATCGATCCCCGTGCGGCGGGACGCGGACGACAGCCAGTTCGACGCCTGTGCGCGCAAGGGGATGGCGATCCTGCGCGACCCGCGCCGCCCCGTCGGCGTGGCCGAGGTGTACCTGCGGCCGGACCAGAACGGCGCGCTGCAGGACGTGATCACCGCCTTCTGGAACACGGACATGCCCGTCGCACGGGCGCAGAACAGCATCGCGTCGGCGCTGCGCTACTGACATGGCGACACCGACCCGCACCCGCACCCTCGCCCGCGCCACCCCGTACGCCGCGCTGCTGCCGATGGCGATCGTGGCCGCCTTCGGCTACCTCGGCGCCGGCGTGTGGACGTTCTATATCTCGCTGACCGGATCGCGCACGTTCCCGACCGGGCCCTACATCGGCCTCGCGCAATACCACCGCCTGTTCGACAACGAGCGCTGGATGCTGTCGCTGCACAATCTGGCCGCGTACGGCGCGCTGTTCGTGCTGGCGAGCCTCGTCATCGGCTTCCTGCTGGCCGTGTTCATCGACCGGAACGTGACGGGCGAGGGCGTGTTCCGCACGATCTTCCTGTACCCGTACGCGCTGTCGTTCGTCGCGACAGGCCTCGTGTGGCAATGGCTGCTCACGCCCGGCGACGGCCTCGATGGCGCGCTGCGCGCGCTCGGCGTCGAACACGTCCGCATCGACTGGATCGTGTCGCAGGACCATGCGATCTACACCGTCGTCATCGCCACCGTGTGGCAGGCGTCCGGGCTCGTGATGGCGCTGATGCTGGCGGGCCTGCGCGGCATCGATCCCGAGATATGGAAGGCCGCGCGGCTGGACGGCATCCCCGTGTGGCGCGTGTACGCCCAGATCGTCCTGCCGATGCTGTGGCCCACCGTCGCCACCGTCCTGCTGCTGCTTGCGACGGCCGTCGCGAAGCTGTACGATGCCGTCGTCGCGATGACGCAGGGCGGCCCCGGCATCGCCAGCGAAGTGCCGGCCAAGTTCATCATGGACCACCTGTTCCTGCGCTCGAACGTGGGCCTCGCGTCCGCCGGCGCGATCGTGATGCTCGTCCCGGTGCTGGCGCTGCTGGCACCGTATGCCTATGCCCGCAGCCGCAAGGAGGCCGCATGAATCCACGGACCATCGTGCCGCCGCTGCCGGCCGCCACGCCCGCCGCCGCACGCCGGGCCGGCGCCCGCCGCACGCGCCGGCGTTTGACGCCCGCGCGCATCGGCCTGTACGCGTTCCTGCTCGCGGCCGCGCTGTTCTTCCTGCTGCCGCTGTACGTGATGATCGTGACGTCGCTGAAGACGATGGACGAGATCCGCCAGGGCGGCATCTTCGCGCTGCCGCACGCGGCGACGCTCGAACCGTGGCGCCTCGCGTGGGGCGGCGTGTGCACGGGCGCCGCCTGCGACGGCGTGCGCACCGGCTTCTGGAATTCCGTCGCGATCACCGTGCCGTCGACCGTCCTGCCCATCCTGCTGGGCGCCGTGAACGGCTATGCCCTGTCGTTCTGGCGCCCGCGCGGCGCGAACCTCCTGTTCGGCATCCTGATGGCCGGCGCGTTCGTCCCGGTGCAGGTGATGATCTATCCGCTGGTGCGCGTGCTGGCGCTGGCCGGCATCTTCGGTTCGCTCCCCGCGATCGTGCTCGTGCACCTGGTCTTCGGCATGCCGGTGATGACGCTGCTGTTCCGGAATTACTATTGCGGCGTGCCGCACGAATTGTTCCAGGCCGCGCGCATCGACGGCGGCGGCTTCTGGCGCATCTTCGCGCAGGTGATGCTGCCGATGTCGCTGCCCGTCGTCGTCGTCGCCGCGATCATGCAGGTGACGGGCGTGTGGAACGACTACATCCTCGGCCTCGTGTTCGCGGGACGCGACCACATGCCGATGATGGTCCAGCTGAACAACGTGATCAACACGACGACCGGCACCCGGCAGTACAACGTGAACATGGCGGCCACGATCCTGACGGCCCTGGTGCCGCTCGCGCTGTACTTCTTCTCGGGCCGCTGGTTCGTGCGCGGCATCGCCGCCGGCGCCGTGAAAGGATAGGAATGACCAACGTCTCGCTGCGCAAACTGAACGTCGTCCTGGGCGGCAAGCCCATCATCCGCGACCTCGACCTCGCCGTCGAGCCGGGCGAATTCCTCGTCCTGCTCGGCCCTTCCGGCTGCGGCAAGTCCACGCTCCTGCACAGCATCGCGGGCCTCGTCGATTGCGATTCCGGCGCCATCGAGATCGGCGGCCGCGACATGACGGACTTCGATCCGAGCGAACGCGGGATCGGCATGGTGTTCCAGTCGTACGCGCTGTATCCGACGATGACGGTGGAAGACAATATGTCGTTCGGCCTGCGCATCGCCGGCACGCCGAAGGCGGAGATCCGCCGCCGCGTGGACCGCGCCGCCGCCATGCTGCAGCTGGACGCGCTGCTGCGCCGCAAGCCCGCGCAGCTGTCGGGCGGGCAGCGCCAGCGCGTGGCGATCGGGCGCGCGCTCGTGCGCGAGGCCCAGGTGTTCCTGTTCGACGAACCGCTGTCGAACCTGGACGCCAAGCTGCGCGCGGAGCTGCGGCGCGAACTGAAGCTGCTGCACCAGGCGCTCGGTTCGACGATGATCTACGTGACGCACGACCAGGTCGAGGCGATGACGCTCGCGAGCCGCATCGTCGTCATGCAAGGCGGCGCGATCCAGCAGGTCGGCACCCCGCTGGAGGTGTACGAGCGCCCGGCGAACCGCTTCGTCGCGGGCTTCCTCGGCGCGCCGGCGATGGCGTTCGTGGACGGCCAGCTGGACGACGCCGGGCGCTTCGCCGCGGACGGCATCCGCTTGGTGCCGGCATGCGAGGCGCGGCCGGCGGGGCGGCTGGCCGTCCTCGGCGTGCGGGCGGAGCACATCAGCATCCGCGAGGACGGCGACCTGCGCGGCGCGGTGACCCTGGTCGAGACGATGGGCAACCACCAGGTCGTGTGGCTGCGCTGCGGGAAGGCGTTGCTGGCGAGCCTCGTGCACGACGCGCGCCGCATCAAACCCGGGGACGAGGTGGCCTTCGCGATCGATGCGGCGCGCGTGTCGCTGTTCGATCCGGTCTCGGGAATTCGACTGTGAACGCGCAAATACAGTATCCTTACGCCGCGCCGCCCCGGCGGCCCCATGAAACGACAGGATCGAGGAAGAGTTTGTGGCGACTATCAAGGACGTAGCGAAGCTGGCCGGCGTCGGCCTGGGCACCGCGTCGCGCGTGGTGAGCGGGAAGGGCTCCGTGTCCCCGGCGACGCTGGCGCGCGTGAAGAAGGCGATCGACGAGCTGGGATTCCGGCCGTCGCACGCGGCGCGCGCGCTGCTGTCCGGGACGAGCCGCATGGTCGGCGTGTACATCCCCGTGCTGAGCGGAACGTTCTACACGCCGATCCTGCAGATCATCGACACGGAATTGCGCGCGGCCGGCGTGCACATGGTGCTGGCGTTCGGCGTCGGCCTGGGCGACGAGCGGCGCCAGGCCATCGAGGGCGTCGACTTCCTCGTCGAGCGGGGTTGCGACGGCCTCGTCGTGATGACGAGCGCCCTGCAGGAAGAAGACGTGGCGGCGCTGGGCGCCAAGGCCGGCCAGCTCGTCGCGCTGAACCACTGCTTCGCATCGATGCCGGACCAGGGCTTCACCGTCGACCACACCTTGGGCGGGCGCCTCGCGGCGCGCGCGCTGCTTGACCACAAGCACCGCAAGATCGCCGTCGTCGAAGGACCGCGCCAGCTGGAGGACAACCGCGCCCGCATCAACGGTTTCATGAGCGAGCTGCGCGAGAACGGCATCGACCCCGCGAAAGTGTGGCGGCTGGAGAGCGATTTTTCGCCGGCCGGCGGGTGGGGCGCCGCCAAGCAGTTGCTCGATTCCGGCTACGCGTGCACGGCGCTGTTCTGCGCCAACGACGAGATGGCGGTCGGCGCGCTGTCCTATTTCCAGGAGGCGGGCATCCGCGTCCCGCACGACCTTTCCGTCATCGGCTACGACGACACGCCCAGCGCCGAATTCTCCGCCCCGCGCCTGTCGTCCGTGCATATGCCGTGGCGCGAGATGACGCAGAACGGCGTCAACGCCTTGCTCAACCTGTGCTACGACCTGCGCCGGCCCGTCACGCGCGAGTTCCCGGTCAGCGTCACCCTGCGCGCGTCGCTGGCGAAGGCGCCCGCCGGGAGGCGCAAGGCCGTTTGACACCGGCACCACGACTGCCGGCGCGCAGCCGCTTGCGCGCCTTTTTTTGCGACGGGGCTGGAAAGCTTTCCAAATTCACGACAACGAGAACACCACAATGACTACACGCGATATGCCGGCGGCCAGCCCGGCCCCCGGCCCCGAACCGCATGCCCCCGGACGCCACGAGTTCGGCCCCGATTTCCTGTGGGGCTGCGCCACCTCGTCGTACCAGATCGAGGGCGCGGCCGACGCCGACGGCCGCGTCGAATCGATCTGGGACCGCTTCGCCGCCACGCCGGGCACGATCCGCGACGGCTCGTCCGGGCGCGTGGCCTGCGACCATTACCATCGCTGGCCGGAAGACCTGGACATCGGCCGCGACCTGGGCCTTTCGGCCTACCGCTTCTCGATCGCATGGCCGCGCATCTTCGACGGCACCAGCCGCGCGCCGAACGAGAAGGGTCTCGATTTCTATTCCCGCCTCGTCGACGGCATGCTGGAACGGGGCCTGCAGCCGTGGGCCACGCTGTACCACTGGGACCTGCCGCAATGGCTGCAGGACCGGGGCGGCTGGGCGGATCGCGCGACGGTCGGCGCGTTCGTCGACCTGGCCGACGCGCTGACGCGCCGGCTGGGCGACCGCGTCAAGCACTGGATCACGCATAACGAACCGTGGTGCACGGCCATCCTCGGCAATTACGAAGGCTGGCACGCGCCGGGCATCAAGGACCTGCGCACGGCGCTGCAGGTGGCGCACCACGTGCTGCTGTCGCACGGCCAGGCCGTGCCGGTCATCCGTGCCAACGTGCCGGACGCGCGCGTCGGCATTTCCCTGAGCCTGCACCCGCTGCGTCCCGCGAGCGAATCGGCGCGCGACCTCGCCGCCATGGAACGGCACGACGGCCTGCGCTACCGCTGGTTCCTCGATCCGTTGTACGGCCGCGGCTACCCGGCGGCGACGCTGGCGCAGCTGGGGGACGCGGTGCCCGTCGTGCTGCCCGGCGACCTGGACGTCATCGCGGCGCCCACGGACTTCCTCGGCGTGAATTACTACTTTCCGGAGACCGTGGCGGACGCGCCGGGCCACGGCCCGCTGGACACGCGCATCCTGCCGGCGCAAGGGGAGACGACCGCGATGGGCTGGCCGGTGGCGCCGCAGGGCCTGTCGGAACTGCTCGCGCGCATCGCCCGCGACTACCCGTGCGGATCGCTGTACGTGACGGAGAACGGCGCGTGCTACGACGACGTCGTGGCCGACGACGGCGCGGTGCGCGACGTGGCGCGGCGCCGCTACCTGATGCGCCACCTGGCGGCGCTGCGCCAGGCCGTGGCCGACGGCGTGCCGGTGCGCGGCTATTTCGCGTGGAGCCTGCTGGACAACTTCGAATGGGCGGAGGGTTATACGCGCCGCTTCGGCCTCGTGCACGTGGACTACGCCACGCAGCAGCGCCGCCTGAAGGACAGCGCGGCGTGGTATCGCGCGTTCCTGCGGGCGGATGTGGATTGAGGATCGGCTCAGGCCAAGGCCCGCAGCGAATTGCGGAGCCTTTCTCGTAGCCTTCCCGGATATTGTCCGGTCGTAAATCAACACCTATTTTCCTGCGAGCTTTCTCATTGCTTATTCTGCGGCTACAACCGCTTCGCCGGCAGGAAGAGAGATTGGCCAATATTCGATAACTAGTCTTGATACACAATTCAAATCAGAATGCGGAATGAGTTCGCGATTGTTTTCAACTTGTTCCAAATAGGCGGCTAGAGTTTCTCGAGCAAAATCTAAGTGCTCGGGAGTGACTCCCGAGTCAGGCGGCAACGAGTCGATTTGTTGAAGGGCAAAGCGAAGCTTCGATGCGACGGTTTCGGTTTTAGTCATGGCAGCTTATGGTTTGCTTAATCTGTTAAGATCAACTATGAACTTTTTGACTTGGCCATCTGGGGGGGCACATTTTTACACGTTAAACCTTTAAGCTGGGTTGATTTGAACTGCGCTGGAATGTAATATCCAAACTTAGATCACCTTGCTTGACATCGTAAAAAAATATGGCCCGTCCCCATTCGCAGGAATCTAAAAAAGCAGTACTTGGATGATTGCTGATTAAATTTTGATTTAAAGACTTCTCGCATGCTTTTAGTATTTTTGATTCAAGGACGCTAGATTCGAAAAATCCAATCAAATCAAATAAAAACGTTACGGCGCACACTCTTCCTCCTCCGACTTCTATCACGCCATCGGCCGACTTTCCGCAAACACTGGCTTTTCTCGATAAGCGATATTGTGTTCGCCCCTCATCTGTTTGAATCGGTGGCGAACATAGTTTTGCAATAGATCCGGCGAGAACGCCGTTTTCGTCAACCGCTATGGGCGCTGAATCAAGAGAAGCAGAACCGTGTTTTAAATCAAATTTAATGATATGCATCACTAATTCCTATGCGTGATGCGTACTACTATTCGAACTCGATAACCGAGCCGCGATCCTGAAAATATTTTCGAATTGCGCTAACGACCTCCTGTTTCTCGGCTTCATTCAAGGCAACGTTTGGTGGCACTTCCCAGTTATTCAATGAGTTCAAATAGACGACGTAACTTGGTTCGGTTGGCGCTGAGGCAATGAGCGCCTCGCCTAGAACACGTACAATCTTGTCTCCGCGCTTCAACCGTATGTCTCCCCGCGAGACGTGAACGATTTCAAAGATCATGCCCAATGCAGTTCGTTTTTTAGATAGTCGACCAATCGATCGTCTCTTTCTCACCTGTTAATCGAAAAATAAAGTAGTTGACTGCATGAAACTCATTTGAAAATATTGCTACATCAAAATTCGTTCCGCGTTCGGTAGTACACACCAACCAATAATCGTTTGCCTTCTGAATAACTAGTTCCCCAAATCCGGCCGCGAGTTGGCTACCAAGGGCGTATTCATTCCTATTGACCCCTTTTGTATCAAGAAACTGTCGAACTTTATCGAACAATGGCTCGATTGTCACCGCATTTTGGTGAGTCTTTTCAAAGTCGAATCCTGGTAAATCAATAATCATGAACTTCTCCTTAAGCAACCTGAAGCAATTAACTGCTCTACTGATTTTTCCGTCTTGTATTGGGTGCCCTTTCCAACCTCATCAAACCATGGTGTTGCTGGGCCAGATTCCACAGCAATCGGTTTGGTGACTTCATATTGATGATAGGGGACTAGTTTGTCGGTCCCTGGTGGTAGCGCACGTCCTTCATACGAAGCACCAATTGGCGCCAGAAAACGACCGCGTTCTCCGCCATAACGATCAAGCTTAGTACCAACAACCAATGTCTCTTTCGTTGACGCTCCATGAAACCCATCATTAGGCGGATACCACCAATTGCCATCGGGTTTTTTCCAACCCGCTGCTTTCGCAACCTCTCTCTCTGCAGCACATGGATCATTCTTTTCTGCAGCACGACGAGACATTCTTCGCTGTGCCGAATTGCCAGATAGCCCGAGCGGATCTAGCCAACCAACCGGGTTCGGAGTGTATGCATAAGTATTAATGCCGCCAAGTAGACCTATCGGATCCTGCGTGAGGTAGCGCGCCATGTCGGGATCGTAGTAACGATGCCTGTTATAGTGCAGCCCCGTCTCTTCATCAAAGTATTGTCCCTGAAATCGTATCGGATTCCGTATCCCGGCCTTGCGCGCCGCCTCGCCGATCGCCTCCTTCGCCTGCCCCCACGCCTTGTACTGCGCCGACCACGCGACCTTGCCTTCATGGTCGGTCAACTCCTGCGGCGTGCCTAGATGATCGCATTGATAGAAGGCGATCTCATCCTTACCGAACGGCTCGGCTTCCTGCTCGTACTCACCGCTCCACAGCGGATCGAGCGCAATATCGTACTTGCCGTCGTTGCCCGCCATCAGCGCTTTCACATCGGTGGTGGGCGCCAGCCGAAGCGCCTGGCTTCGGGTGGCCTGCACCAGCGGCACGAAACTGTCGCGCTCGTATACATAGTGCACCGTCCGTTCGCTGGCCGCATGGCCCTTGCGCACGCTGCTTTCCAACGCCAGCGTGTCGCCGTCCCAACCGTACATGGTTCGGGCCGTCTCCCGGAAGACGGTGCCCTCCACCGCCTGGCTGTGCTTGGCAATGCGCCGCCCCAGCGGATCGTAGGCAAAGGTGGTGACGCCATGATCGGTCATGGCGCGGGTCATCCGGTTGAACGCATCCCATGCATACTCGGCCCGAAGACCGTTCTGTGTACGTTCCACGAGGTTGCCGCGTTCGTCGTAGCGGTAGCGGACACCGGCATATTCTTTGAGCAGATTGTCCAGCAGTTTCGGCAGCGGGGCGCGACGGGTGATCGGCTCCTGCTGCGCGGTATCGGCTGCCTGGATGTTGCCGGCCGGGTCGAAGGCGAAGGTTTCATGACCCAATGCGCTGTTTGCCGCCAGCAGCCGTCCGACCGGGTCGTAGCGGTATTCGACAAGGCCGCGCCGGCTGTCTTCGAGGCTGGTCAACTGGCCGGATGCGTCGTAGCGGTAGCGCCGCAGGATCTCGGCTTGCATGCCGGCCTGTACGCCGGGACGGTACGGGTCGGGGTAGGGAGGCCGGTCTTTCCGGCTGGCCTGCGCGATGGCGCCGAGCTGCTGTTCGATCAGGCGCCCAAGCGGGTCGTACTTCATCGTTTGCAGCAGGCCGTTGGCCTGGGTGCGGCCGATTTCCTGGTACAGCGCGTCGCGCTCGAAGGAGACGAGGTCCTGCCCGTCGAGCAGCAGGCCGTGCACGTGGCCGGCGCCGTAGGTCAGCCAGTCGATGCGGTGGCCGTCGGGGCGGGTGGTGCCGGTGCGCTGGTTGAGTTCGTCGTAGCGGTGGTGCCAGACCGCGGTGCGTTTGTCGGGGTGGAACGGGCCCTGGTAGTGCTGGTGCTCGCGGACCAGGTTGCCGGCAGCGTCGTAGACCCATTGCAGCCGGGCGTGGTCGTTCTTCGCTTCGGCCAACTGGCCGTTGGCGTTGTAGGCGAAGGTTTCGGTTTGCTCCGGCTGGCCGGGCGGCGCGGCCCGGCGTTGGACGAGCCGGCCCATGGGGTCGAAGTCGAGCCGGGTGATCACGCCGGCTTCGACGGTTTCCGCCAGCACGCCGCTGGCTTCGTCGTAGCGGTATTCGGTGACCTTGCCGTCGAAGCCCTGTTCCTGCAGCAGGGGGCCGACCGGGTCGTACTGGAAACGGTAGACGCTGCCGTTTTCGTTTTCCAGCGCGGACAGGCGGCCGAGCGCGTCCCACTGATAGCGCAGACTGTGTCCAACGGCGTCGATACGCTTCGCGATCAG
>NZ_JADKYX010000032.1 GCF_016093545.1 Massilia rhizosphaerae
AGTTATGCCTGATGACCATAGCAAGTCGGTACCACCCCTTCCCATCCCGAACAGGACCGTGAAACGACTTTGCGCCGATGATAGTGCTGCAACCAGTGTGAAAGTAGGTTATCGTCAGGCTAGTTATAGAGAAAAAGCCCGCTGACTCGATGTCGGCGGGCTTTTTTGTTTTGTGGCTTACGTGCGCGTTACTTTGCGATCAGTACCAAGGTGCCGCGTCCGCACACGCCATAGTTGGTGTTTTCCCCACCGATGTAATCCTCGAAACCTGGCGAGCGAACCTGGTTCGGACCTTCCGCCCAGGTGCAGGTATCGGTCACGCGGTACCAGTTCTTTCCCGATCCGGGCCACGGCAGCACGAAGTTAACCTGGCCACTCCAGGCGTTATGCGCGATATAAATCGCCGACGCGCTGTCGCCAAACTCGCTGCCATCGATCCGCCAGGCGATCGCGTGGTTGTTGGAGTCGTTGAAGTAGGTCGAGTCCGCAACTGTGCCGTCGGGCTTGAACCAGCGCAGTTGTTCCATCACATTGCCATTGTTGTCGACGCTTGAATAGAAATTCGCCGGCCGCAGTGCCGGATGCGCTTTACGGAATGCGATCAGGCCTTTGGCAAAGGACTGGAAATTGCTCTGGTCGGTATTCCAGCTCCAGTTTAGCCAGTTGGCGCTCGAGTCCAGGTTGTACGGATTGTTGTTGCCGTTCAGGCTGCGCAATGCCTCGTCCCCGCCCACCAACATTGGGACGCCGCCGGAAAGCAGCATCAACGCCAGGCCATTTCGAGCCGCCTTGCGCTGGTCGGATGCGACCCCGCCCTGGTCCCAGCTGTTGTTGTTGTTTTCACCGCCGTCGCTCGGGCCATAGGGCCAGGCCTGGGTGTTGTTTTTCGAGTTGAAGCTGTAAAGGTCTTTCAGCGTGAATCCGTCGTGCGCCGTGATGAAGTTCACCGAGTTCCACGGTTTGCGCCCGTCATCTCCATACAAGTCGCTCGAGCCGGCAAAGCGCGTGGCCAGCTGGCCAGTCGTAATCGCCACGACGCCGAGTTCATTCTGGGCCTCGCGCACCGTATCGCGATAAGAGCCGTTCCACTCGGACCACCCGCTCGGGAAGCCCCCGACCTGATAGGAATTTCCGCCGATTGCCCATGGTTCCGCGATCAGGTCGACACCGCTGCCGCCGCCGGCCGGCCGCGGCGGCAGTTCGTTGACGATGCGGTTTAGCGCATTGCCTGAGTCCATTTTGTCGAAGTTGTAGCAGCCGTCCTCGCACGTATTGCCGAGGACGGAGGCCAGGTCGAAACGGTAGCCGTCAACGCCCATCGTGTCGCGCCAGTAGGCCAGCGAATCGACGATCAGGTTCTGGGCCGTCGGGTTGTGCGTATTGTAATTGCCACCCGTGCCGGTGTTATCCCAGGGCGACTGCATATCCGAGGTCAGGCTGTAATAAGTCGGGTTGTCCAGGCCACGCATGCCATAGATGTTGTAGGTCGTCTTGTCGCTCGACGACCACGGGCCGCCTTCGCCGGTGTGGTTGTACACCACATCGATGAACACTTTGATTCCCTGGTCATGGAAGGCCTTGACCATTTCCTTGAACTCGCGGGTCGGTCCGCCTGGCGTCTTGTCGTAAGCGTAGTGGCGGTCGGGCGCGAAGTAGTTAAGGGTCATGTAGCCCCAATAGTTGTCGCCGGTGTCACTGTTCGGGTCGTTGTCGTTGGTGTCGTTCTGCGTCTCCTGCACAGGCAGGAATTCGATCGCTGTTACGCCAAGGCTGGCCAAGTATGCCGCTTTTAGCCCGGCTCCTTTATAGGTGCCGCGGTAGCTTGAGCTGATGCTGGTATCGTTCATCGTCAGGCCCTTTACGTGGACCTCGTAGACGATGTCGTCCTTGAACGCGCGCGTGGGCTTGGTGCCGATCGATTGCGTGTCTCCCGCCAGCACGATACCTTTCGGCGCATAGATCCCGCTGTCCAGGTTGCGGTAGCTGGCGCCGCTGGCATAGATATTCGCGTTCGTCATCGTCGACGTCGTCGGATCATTGCTCAATTCAAGCGCGTAGGGGTCGGTCAGCAGCTTGTTAGGATTGAAGCGATTGCCGTTCGCGTCCACGTCGCTGATGAAACCAGTGCCGGTGCCGTTGGTCCAGCTGGAGCTGTACGGCCAGTTTGGGCCCCAAGCACGGTAGCCGTAGTAGATGGTGCCCGTAATTCCTCGCGACTGCAGGATGGTGACCGGGATCGACGCGGTCCAGATGCCGCCACTGCCCGCATTCATGATGTAGCGCGCCTTCTCGGCGCTGCCGGTAGCTGTGTTGTAGAGCCACAGTTCGATGCGCGTGGCGCGGCTCGAGTACACCTTGAAGATCACGTTGCTGTTGGTGCTGTCGTACGCTGCGCCCAGCTTGTTGGGATTGATTGCCGCCCAGACTGGACTGGCGGCAAGCGAACACGTGAGCAGTGCGCCGATGATGGTCTTGCGAAATTGCATTTTTGGTCTCCGTGGTAGATGGCGTTTTGACGCTGTTCTTTTCGTAAAGAGACCCTGTTCTCGCGCGCTGTTCGGCCGCAACTCTGCCTTACCCGTCGCAGCAATGGCGATGCTGGGATGGTCTCCGTCGTTGGCGTCCCTCTCCGGGATCAGTGGATTTGTATTAGAACTACGCGATACCAAGCCCTGTCGCACAGCTCTGCAGTACCGGCAGACTGAATGTACTCGTGGTTTTTCACGAAGTCAATCGTGCTTCTAGTAGTTTTACTACTAAAATGAGTTGCCGCGCGTGCCCTGGGTTGGGCTTGGGGTTGATCTGCCTCACCCGCAAAATCAGGCGGCAGTATTCCGGGCGCGCGCACAAAAACTTGCGCGCGGCTGCGAGGTTTTGCTATAGCCACACTGGAACTGAGACACGGTCCAGACTCCTACGGGAGGCAGCAGTGGGGAATTTTGGACAATGGGGGCAACCCTGATCCAGCAATGCCGCGTGAGTGAAGAAGGCCTTCGGGTTGTAAAGCTCTTTTGTCAGGGAAGAAACGGTTCGGGCTGCAACCAGTGTGAAAGTAGGTTATCGTCAGGCTAGTTATTAAGAAAAGCCCGCTCAATCCAGATTGAGCGGGCTTTTTGCTTTTTCAGGCACAATGCCTCCTGCAAGCTTGCTAAAACCACCAGACAGGAGGCCCATGAACGAGCGGACCGCACGCGATGTCGTCCTGATGCGCGCCATCGAAACCGCCGACGCCAAGCACGAGATCCTTTCCGAAGACGATCGCGTGTATGCCAGCCGCAGTGCCCGCGAACTCGCGCACTGGCAGGCCGCCGAAGGCAAGAGCGAACCCAGGCTCGACCACTTTCTCGGCCAGCGCGCGGAACTCATCCTGAAACGGCTGGCCGAGCGCACGCCGGCCTTCGCCGCGTTCCGTCAGCGCCGCAGTGTGCTGCCCGTGCTGGCCGTGCTGCTCCCCATCGTCGGCTTCGTGGCCGGGGCGGGGCTCGACCGCATCGGCAATCCGCACCGCGTCGACCTGCTGTCCGCGCCGCTCCTGCTGATCCTCGCCTGGAATCTGTTCGTCTATCTCGCCCTGATCGTGTGGGCCATCGTGCCGGCCAGGAGAACGGGCTGGGCCGGCCCGCAACTGCTGCGCCGCCTGTCGGTCGGCAAGGCCGCGCTGCCGCGCAAGCTGCCGGCGCCGCTCGCCGCCGGCATCACGCAATATTTCGCGGACTGGTCGCAGTTGACGGCCAAGCTCACGCACCTGCGCCTCGGGCGCTCGATTCACCTGGCCGCGGCCGCGTTCGCGCTCGGTGCGATCGCGTCGCTGTACGCACGCGGCGTGCTGACGCAGTACGCGGCCGGCTGGGAGAGCACCTTCCTCGATGCGACCCAGGTCCACACGCTGCTCACGTTCCTGTTCGCGCCGGCGCTGGCCGTGTTCCCGCTGCAGGGCTTTTCGCTGGCCGACATCGAGGCTCTGCGTTTCGTGCAGGAGCCGTCGCCCGCCGGCGGCGCACGCTGGGTGCACCTGTATGCCGCGACGCTGTTCCTGCTCGTCGTGCTGCCGCGCCTCGTGCTGGCCTGCGTGTCCGCGCTGCGCGCGCGCCGGATCGCGCACCGCTTTCCGCTCGACCTCGGCCAGCCGTATTACCGACTGCTGGCCGACCGCGTCGGCGCGTCCGGCCCGGCCGTGCTGCGCGTGATCCCGTACAGCTTCACCGTCGACGAAGCGCGCCATAAAGGTCTCGCAGCCGTCGCGGCGATGGTCCTCGGTGAACAGGCGCAACTGATGCTGAGGCCATCGTGCCCGTACGGCGAAGAGCCGAAAGAGCTGCTCCGCGACGTGCGCCTGGACGACGCGGACGTGGCCATCACGGCCGTCCTGTTCAACCTGGCCGCCACGCCGGAGCGCGAAAACCACGGCGCCTTCCTCGACTACCTGGCGCGCAACACGCCGCGCGGCATCGCCGTGCTGCTCGACGAGTCGGGGCTCGTCGAACGCGGCGCCGGCCAGGCGGGGTTCGACTCGCGCGTCGTGGAACGCATCGCGCTGTGGCACCAGTTCTGCCAATACCACAATACACGGGCGACCGTCGTCGACCTGCTGCGTCCGGAGCGTCATCCGCTCGACCTCGGGAGCGGCCTGGCCGTGTCGGGTGCGGCATGAGCGGACCAGCCGTCGACATCCAGTTCGCGCTCGTCTCGCACACGAACAACGGCAAGACGACGCTGGCGCGCACGCTCGTCGGCATGGACGTGGGCGAGGTGCGCGACGCGGCCCACGTGACCGTGTTCGCCGAAGCGCACACGCTGCAGACCAGCAGCGCGGGCGACCGGTTGCTGTTGTGGGACACGCCCGGCTTCGGCGATTCGGTCCGCCTGCTCAAGCGGCTCGCGTCGTCCGGCAATCCGATCGGCTGGTTCCTGCGCGAGGTGTTCGACCGCTACCGCGACCGCCCGTTCTGGCTCAGCCAGCAGGCGCTGCGCGCCGCGAAGGATGCGGCCGACGTCGTCCTGTACCTCGTGAATTCGTCCGAGGACCCGCGCGACGCGGGCTATCTGCCGGCCGAGATGCGGATACTGGAATGGCTGGGCAAGCCGGTCGTCGTGCTGCTCAACCAGCTCGGACCGCCGCGGCCCGACGAGCAGGAGCAGGCGGAGCAAACGCGCTGGAAGGCGCATCTCGACCAGTTCCCGATCGTGCGCGACGTGCTCGCGCTGGACGCGTTCGCGCGCTGCTGGGTGCACGAGGACGTGTTTTACGAACGCGTCGGCCGGCTGATCGACGAGGCCAAGCGCGCCGGCTATGCGCGGCTGCTCGCGGCCTGGCAGACGAACAATGCGCAGCGCTTCCGCGCGTCCGTGGAACTCGGCGCGCAGATGCTGGCCGGCGCCGCGCGCGACAGCGAGTCGGTCGCGCAGGAGGGCAAGGCCGGCCTGCTCAAGTCCGCGCTGAAGGCGGTCGGCCTGGGCAAGGATGAACAGAAGCGCCAGGACGCGGCGATGGCCGGCCTCGTCGAGCGGCTGGAGCGGCGCATCGGCGACGCGACGGTCGGCCTCCTGCGCCTGCACCGCCTCGACCCGGGCGACGCGGGCCGCATCAATGCCCGCGTGCGCGAAAACTTCGCCGTGCGTGCGCCCATCGACAAGGCGCAGGCGGGGCTGCTGGGCGCCGTCGTCTCCGGCGCCGCGACGGGCCTGTCGGCCGACTTGATGGCCGGCGGCCTCACCTTGGGCGGCGGGGCGCTGCTCGGCGCAATCGTCGGCGCGCTGACCATGGCCGGCGCGGCCTGGGGCTTCAACACGACGACGGACCGCGACCGGCCCACCGTGCAGTTTGCCGATCCGTTCCTGCGCACGCTCCTCGTCGGCAGCGTGCTGCGCTACCTCGCCGTCGCCCACTTCGGACGCGGCCGCGGCAACTTCGTCGAGGGCGAGGCGCCGCCGTTCTGGCAGGCCGAGGTCGAGCGCAGCGTCTCCGCGCACGAGGCCGAACTGGCGCCGTTGTGGAAAGCCGCGCGCGCCGCGCCCGACGCCGCCGCGGCCGCGGCGCCCGTGCAGGCGCTGCTGGGCCGCGTGACGGTGGAGACGCTCGAACGCCTATATCCGGAGACGGCGGCGCGGGCGCTGGCACGCGCGGACATGTGACACCTGTTGCAAATTGGGACAGCTGCGGCCCGCAAATGCCGTCATTCCGGGCGCACGACGCATGGCACGCCGATTGCTCATGTAGGGATGTATTGAAAAACCTACAGGAGACATCATGAAATACACCATCCGCATTGCCGTCGGCGCTGTTGCACTCGGTGCCGCCGCACTCACCTCGCTCTGGGCTAACGCGCACGGCAACGTCATCCCGCAAGCCGTCGACACGACGGGCCTGCCCACCCTGGGCGACAAGTGGCGCGACGAGAATCCCTACCGCACCAACAAGCTCGCGCTCAAGATCGGCTCCTCGGCCTACAACCAGAACTGCGCCCGCTGCCACGGGCTGGAAGCGGAATCCGGCGGGATCGCGCCGGACCTGCGCCTGCTCGACCGCGACTGCACCGACATCAAGAACGAGACCAAGAAGCAGGCCTGCTACAAGGAGACCGACAAGTACTTCCTGACCAGCATCCGCCACGGCAAGGTGCGCAACGGCGCCGTGTATATGCCGCCGTTCGAGGGAGTGTTCAACCAGGAAGCGATGTGGGCCATCAAGACCTACCTCGAATCGCGCCGCGCCGCGAATTGAGACGGCCATGTCGACCCTGACCTTGCCGTCGCCGTCGCGCCGCCGCCTGCTCGCGGCCGGCCTGATGCTGGGAGCGGGCGTCGCCGCGCCCGGCGTCGTCCTCGCCGCCGATACGCCCGTGCTGCGCGAAACGGGCATCCTCAAGGTGGCCGTCTACAACGACCTCGCGCCGTTCTCCGACCACGGCCAGGGCATCGACGCCGACCTCGGCGCCGCGCTGGCCGGCAAGCTCGGACTGAAGCCGGCGCTGTTGCCGTTCGATGCCGGCGACGACCTCGGCGACGACCTGCGCAACATGGTGTGGAAAGGGCACTACCTCGGCTACGGGCCGGCCGACGTGATGCTGCACGTGCCAGTCGACCGCATGCTGATGAATGCGAACCCGCAGGTCGAGATCTTCGCGCCGTATTACGTGGAGACCGTGCGGCTCGTGCGCAGCGCGCGGGCGATTCCGCAGTTCGAAGGCATCGATGCGCTGGCGGGCAAACGGATCGGCGTCGAAAAGGTGTCGATCTCCGGAATGGTGATGCTGGGCGAGGGCAATGGACGCTTCCGCGAGCAGGTGCACATCTACCCGACCGCGATCGAGGCGCTGGAGCAGTTGAAGGCCGGTCACCTGGATGCGGTGCTGGCCACGCGCGCGCAGATCGAATCCGTCATGAAGGGCGACCCCGCGTTTCCGCTGCAGGAAGTGCCGTTCGACCGCCTGCCGCGCGGCGGCTGGGCGATCGGCATGGCGGTGAAAAAGGGTAACGTCGGCCTCGCGCGCCAGTTGCAGGCCGCGCTGAACGACATGGCGGCCAGCGGCGAGCTGCGGACGATCTTCGCGAAATACGGCGTGCAGGCCGTCAAGCCCTGACGGGCGCCGCAGCAGCCCGTATTTCCGCACGCCGCATGCGGCCGCGCCCCGCGCGGCCGCGCGGCGCGTATTCAGAACTGGTACTGCACGCTGGCCCCCAGCACCCAGTTGCGTCCCGGCGCCGGCTCGTAATACCGCTTGTTGCTGTCGCCGACGATGACCGAGCCGACGTACGTCCGGTCGAACACGTTGTTCACGCGCGCGTACTCGCGCACGCGCCACACGCCCAGCGCCTGGTTGGCCTGCACGCGCGCGTTGACGATCGCGTAGCCCGGTGCGGGAACCGCGGCGTTGGCGTCGTCCGGATGGATCTCGCCGCTGGCGATCGTCTCCAGCGCCGCCTGCAGGCGGCCGTCCGCGTCCTTCCACGCCAGTTCGCCGAACAGGCTCGTTCTCGGCACGCCGGGCAGGCGGTTGCCCTCGGCGACGCCGGTGAACGCCTCGTCGTAGATCGCGCGCAGCAGCGTGGCCGCCACGCGGGCGGAGAAGCCCGCATGCAGGTCGGCGTCGGCCGACAGCTCCAGGCCCTGGCGCAACGTGGCGCTCGCGTTGCGGTAGCTGGTGCGGCCGCCGCTGGAGCTGTCGACGACCAGTTCGTCGCGCGTGCGGACCCGGAACAGCGCGGCATTGACGCGCACGTCCCGGCCGACCATGGCCTTGGCGCCGGCCTCCAGCTGCGTGTTCGTGGCCGCGCCGAGGTGGTAGTTGAAACCGCCGCCCGTGCCGGAGTAGAACACCTCGTTGAGGGTCGGCGTCTCGAACCCGCGCGCCGCGCTGGCATAGACGTTGAGCGTGGGCGTGACCTTGTACAGGGCGCCGAGCAGCGGCGTCGTGTGGCGATAGTCGACGCTGCCGCTGTCGTTGCCGTTCGAGAGATAGTGGTCGGCGACGTCGAAGCTCACGCGGCTGTGGCGCAGGCCGCCCGTGAACACCCACGGTCCGCGTTCCCATTCCATTTGCACGTAAGGATCGACGTTGCGCACGTCGTCGTCCTCGTCGCGGCGCAGGCGGCCCTTCACGCCGAAGGTCGTCCCGACGAAGTTCTCGTAGCCCTTGCGCGCATCGCTCGATTTGCCGGCTTCCAGGCCCAGCGTCGTGCGCAGGACGCCGTCGCCGAGCGGGCGCACCATCAGCCAGTTCGCGTCGAAGCCGTGGAAGTTCCGGTCGAAATCGACGACGCCGCCCGAATGGCTGGCCGGCGCCTGGAACCCTTTCGAAAACGACTGGTACTGGATCACGCTGCGGTTGCCGCCGTAGACCGTCACGTGCAGGCGGTCGGCGCCGAACGTGCCGTCCCACGACAGGCCGATCTGCTGGTGGTGGATGCTCTTGCGGGTGTCGTAGCGGTCGGCCAGCGTGCGCTTCGGCGTTTGCGGGTCCGTCGCGTCGATCTCGCCGGCGCGCGGGTCGCGCTGGTACGTGGCCCACGTCACGCCGAGCGGGTCCTGCGTGTCGTCCTGGCGTAGGCCGCTCGCGGTTATCGTCAGCTTGCCGGTGGCCGACGTGTCGACGGTCAGCTTCGCATAGGCCTGGTCGCGCGTGGCGGCGCTGTGGGCGCGGTAGCCGTCCGTCTCGAAGCGCGAGCCGTCCAGCAGCCAGCCGATGGCGCCCTGTTTGCCGCCCGTGTTGACGTCCGTCTTGCGCATGCCGTCGCTGCCGGCGGCGACCTTCGTTTCGACGTAGGGTGCGCCACGTGGCGTACGCGTGAACAGTTGGATGACGCCGCCCGCGTGGTTGCCGTACAGCGTGGAGAACGGGCCGCGCAGCACTTCGATGCGCTCGGCCATGTCCAGGTCGAACGTGGCGGCCTGGCCCTGGCCGTCCGGCATGGTGGCGGGCACGCCGTCCGCGATCAGGCGCACGCCGCGCACGCCGAATGCGGAACGGGCGCCGAAGCCGCGCGAGGAAATCTGCAGGTCCTGGGCATAGTTCTGGCGGTTCTGCACGACCAGCCCCGGCACGGCGGCCAGCGCCTCGGACGCGTTCACGCGCGGCTGGGCGGCGCCGATGCGGTCCGCGTCGACGACGTCGATGGCGGCCGGCAGGTCGAAGCTCGTGTGCTCGGCGCGCGTGGCGCTGACGACGACGACGCTCGCCGGCGCATCGGGCGCGTCCCCGGCGCTCGCCATCAGGGGCGTGACGGCGAACAGCGCCGCCACAAAATTCAATCGTGATTCCATGTTGTCTCCGTGTCGAATAGTCCGCCCTGTCGTCCGGGCACCGACTATCACCGCAAGCAATATACCTGCCAAGCCGGAAATATGCCGTCCACATGGCACGGCGCTTGCAAACCCGATGGCATCGCCCACTTTGAAAGGACCATCATGTCGCGCATTCGTTCCCTCGTTCTTTTGCTGGCCTGCGGCTGCGGCATCGCGCAGGCCGCGCCCTTCGCCTACGTCCCCAACGAAAAGTCCGGCACCGTCAGCGTGATCGACGTGGCCGACGGCGCGGCCGTGCGCCAGATCGCAGCCGGCAAGCGCCCGCGCGGCATCGCCGCCGACCCGGCGGGCACGCGGCTGTACGTGACGGACGCCGCCGCCAACGCGCTGCTCGTGCTGGACGCGGCGCGCGGCGCGCTGCTTGCCACCATCCCCCTCGGCAGTTCGCCCGAGGGCGTGAATGCGTCGGCCGACGGCCGCTGGGTCGCCGTCGCGGTGGAGGACACCAACAGCGTGGCGCTCATCGACGCGGCCACGCGTACCCGCGTCGCCGACATCCCGGTCGAGGGCCGCAATCCCGAGCACGCCGTGTTCAGCCCCGACGGACGCTGGCTGCTCGTCTCGGCCGAGAACGCGGAACAGGTCGACGTGATCGACGTGGCCGCGCGCCGCGAGGTGGGCTCGATCGCCGTCGGCCGGCGTCCGCGCGGCATCGGCTTCAGTCCGGACGGCACGCGCGCCTACGTCGCCTGCGAAGTGGCGGGCGCGGTGTACGTGGTGGACCTCGAACAACGGCGCAGCATCGCAACGATCCCGGCGGGGAAGAACCCGGCCGGCATCGCCGTCGCGCCGGACGGGAAGAACGTGTTCGTGTCGAACGGCGCGGACGGCAGCGTCATGCGCATCGATGCGGTCCGCAACGTCGTGGACGCCACCATCGCCGTCGGCAAGCGGCCGTGGAACATGGCGCTGACGAAGGACGGCAGCCGGCTGTACGTGGCGAACGGCCGCTCGGACAGCGTGTCCGTGATCGACACGGCGGCGGCCGCGAAGACGGGCGACATCGCCGTGGGCAAGCTGCCGTGGGGCGTGGTGATCCGCTGAGTTGTTCAAGTTTGGGACAGGTGTACCAGAAACGGCCGGCGCGCAGCCGTCCGGCACGGCAAAAACAGGGTAAAGCGGGCTGGCACGGGGTTTGCGAAAGAAGGGATGTACCGACCAGACACCCAGCGCCGGCAACGGCCACACAACTCACAACGAAAGAGGATGACATGAATCTCGCAGACATCAGCAAACTCGGCGTCGCCAATCCGTTCCGTCAACGCTACGACAATTTCATCGGCGGTAAATTCGTCGCGCCGGCCAAGGGCGAGTACTTCGCCAACGTCACGCCGATCAGCGGCCAGCCGTTCTGCGAAGTCGCACGGTCGACGGCGGAAGACGTCGAGCTGGCGCTGGATGCCGCCCACGCCGCCAAGGACGGCTGGGCCAAGACGTCGCCGGCCGAGCGTGCCAACATCCTGAACCGCGTCGCCGACCGCATGGAGCAGAACCTGCGCCTGCTCGCGACCGCCGAGACCATCGACAACGGCAAGCCGATCCGCGAAACGATGGCGGCCGACATCCCGCTGGCGATCGACCACTTCCGCTACTTCGCGAGCTGCATCCGCACGCAGGAAGGCGCCATCTCGACCATCGACAGCGAGACCTATGCGTATCACTTCCACGAGCCGCTGGGCGTCGTCGGCCAGATCATCCCGTGGAACTTCCCGATCCTGATGGCGGTGTGGAAGCTGGCACCGGCACTCGCCGCCGGCAACTGCGTCGTGCTGAAACCGGCCGAGCAGACCCCGGCGTCGATCATGGTGCTCGTCGAGCTGATCGCCGACCTGCTGCCGGCCGGCGTCGTCAACGTCGTCAACGGCTTCGGCCTGGAGGCGGGCAAGCCGCTCGCGTCGAGCAAGCGCATCGCCAAGATCGCGTTCACCGGCGAAACGGGCACCGGCCGCCTGATCATGCAGTACGCCGCGCAGAACCTCATCCCGGTCACGCTGGAACTGGGCGGCAAGTCGCCCAACATCTTCTTCGCCGACGTGATGGACGCGGACGACGACTTCTTCGACAAATGCCTGGAAGGCTTCGCGATGTTCGCGCTGAACCAGGGCGAGGTGTGCACCTGCCCGTCGCGCGTGCTGATCCAGGAATCGATCTACGAGAAGTTCATCGAGCGCGCGCTGGCCCGCGTGGCACAGATCAAGGCCGGCAATCCGCTGGACGAGAACACGATGATCGGCGCCCAGGCATCGAAGGAACAGCTGGAGAAGATCCTGTCCTACCTCGACATCGGCCGCCAGGAAGGCGCGCAGGTGCTGGCGGGCGGCGAGCAGGCGCGGCACGACGGCGATCTCGCCGGCGGCTACTACGTGCGTCCGACCGTGTTCAAGGGCGACAACACGATGCGCATCTTCCAGGAAGAGATCTTCGGCCCGGTCGTGTCGGTGACGACGTTCAAGGACGAGGCGGACGCGCTGCGCATCGCCAACGACACGCTGTACGGCCTGGGCGCGGGCCTGTGGACGCGCGACGGCAGCCGCGCCTTCCGCGTCGGCCGCGCGATCCAGGCGGGCCGCGTGTGGACCAACTGCTATCACCTGTACCCGGCACACGCCGCGTTCGGCGGCTACAAGCAGTCGGGCATCGGCCGCGAGAATCACAAGATGATGCTCGACCACTACCAGCAGACCAAGAATCTCCTGGTGAGTTACAGCCCGAAAGCGCTGGGCTTCTTCTGATGCAGCACCGCCCCGCGGCCCGCCGCGGGGCAATCGAATCGAAGGACGCCATGACACCCAATATCGAACGCGTGACCGCGACACCGGCGGCGCTGGCCTTCATCGGCGAGCTGCGGCAGCGCCACGGCCCGCTGATGTTTTTCCAGTCCGGCGGCTGCTGCGACGGCAGCACGCCGATGTGCTACGCAGCCGGGGAATTCGACCTCTCCGACACCGACGTCTACCTGGGCAACCTGGGCGGGGCGCCGTTCTACATCGGGCTGGAGCAGTTCGGCTACTGGGAACACACCCAGTTGATCATCGACGTGGTGGAGGGCAACGGCGGCATGTTTTCGCTCGATAACGGCACGGGCAGGCGCTTCCTCACGCGCTCGCGCCTGTTCACCGACGAGGAGTGCGGCCAGCTGCGCGACCAGGCGCCCGGACCTTAAAGCAAAACGACAACAAAGGAGACAACCGTGAAAAAGAGTATGACCATCCTGCTTGCAGGACTCGCCCCCCTGGCGTTCCTCGCCCAGGCGGCCGACATCACCACCGCGATGCTCGACAACGCGTCGAAGGACACGAAGAACGTGCTGTCCTTCGGCATGGGCTCGCAGGGCCAGCGGTATTCGACGCTCACCCAAATCAACACGAACACCGTCCGCCAACTGGTTCCGGCATGGTCGTTCTCGTTCGGCGGCGAAAAGCAGCGCGGCCAGGAATCGCAGCCCATCATCGCCAACGGCAAGATGTTCGTCACCGCGTCGTACTCGCGCATCTTCGCGATCGACCTCAAGACCGGCAACAAGCTGTGGAAGTACGAGCAGCGCCTGCCGGAAGCGATCATGCCGTGCTGCGACGTCGTCAACCGCGGCGCCGCCGTGTACGGCAACCTGGTCATCTTCGGCACGCTGGATGCGCAACTGGTCGCCCTCGACCAGAACACCGGCAAGATCGCGTGGAAGGAAAAGGTCGACGACTACTCGGCCGGCTATTCGATCACGGCCGCGCCGCTGATCGCCAACGGCGTCCTGATCACGGGCGTGTCGGGCGGCGAGTTCGGCATCGTCGGCCGCGTGGAAGGCCGCAATCCGCTGACGGGCGACCTGCTGTGGACGCGCCCGACCGTCGAAGGCCACATGGGGTATCGCTACGACAAGGACGGCAAGGCCATCGAGGCCGGCGTCACCGGCACGGTCAACAAGAGCTGGCCGGGCGAGCTGTGGAAGACGGGCGGCGCCTCGACCTGGATGGGCGGCACCTACGATCCGGCCACGGGTCTCGCCTACATCGGCACGGGCAATCCGGCGCCGTGGAACAGCCACCTGCGCCCCGGCGACAACCTGTACTCGTCGTCGACGCTCGCGCTGGATCCGCTCACGGGCCAGATCAAATGGGCCTACCAGAGCACGCCGAACGATTCCTGGGACTTCGACGGCGCCAACGAATTCGTCACGTTCGACATGAACGGCAAGCGCTACGGCGGCAAGGCCGACCGCAACGGCTTCTTCTACGTGATCGACGCGAAGACGGGCAAGTTGCAGAATGCCTTCCCGTTCGTGAAGAAGATCACGTGGGCGAGCGGCATCGACCTCAAGACGGGCCGTCCCAACTTCATCGCCGCCAACCGCCCCAGCGATCCGACCAAGGGTGACGGCAAGAAGGGTTCGACCGTGTTCGCCGCACCGGCCTTCCTGGGGGCGAAGAACCAGATGCCGATGGCCTACAGTCCGCAGACTGGCCTGTTCTACGTGCCGGCCAACGAGTGGGGCATGGAGATCTGGAACGAGCCGATCACGTACAAGAAGGGCGGAGCTTACCTCGGCGCCGGCTTCACCATCAAGCCGCTGAACGACGACTATATCGGCGCGCTCCGCGCGGTGGATCCGAAGACGGGCAAGATCGTCTGGGAAGACAAGAACACGGCCCCGCTGTGGGGCGGCGTGATGACGACGGCCGGCGGCCTCGTGTTCTACGGCACGCCGGAAGGCTTCCTGAAAGCCGTCGACGCCAAGACCGGCAAGGAGCTGTGGAAGTTCCAGACGGGTTCCGGCGTCGTCGCGCCGCCGGTGACGTGGGAAGACGGTGGCGTGCAATACGTGGCCGTCGTCTCGGGCTGGGGCGGCGCCGTGCCGCTGTGGGGCGGCGAGGTCGCCAAGAAGGTCAACTTCCTCGAGCAGGGCGGTTCCGTCTGGGTGTTCAAGCTCGCATCGAAGATCTGATAGCGACGTTTGACGTGTAAGTGGTCAGGGAGGGAAATGAATCGGCTGCGGCGGCGGCCGGCGTCAGGACCCTGTTTTGCGGCGGCTTCGGCCGCCGTTTTTTTTTATTTATATCGTTTATATTATTTACGTATGGACGATCAAAACTGCAACACCTGATCCGATTCGCCACAGAAAAACCGCCGTCATTCCCCGTTCTCCCCCGTAACGTGACCGGGCACGCAACTTGCCATTGGTGTCAGGTACATCGAATCGATGTATCCACCATAACGAACAAGAGAATGCGAGGAGACACATGAAAAAGGTTCATCTACTCACCGTCCTGGCCTCGATCGGCGCCTGTGCGCAGCAGGCATCCGCGGTCGACCTGAAGGCCGGCGACTGGACGGTCAACGTCGGCGGCATCGTCAACGCCTATTACACCGGCGTCTCGTGCAGCGGCGACGCCGTCGGCGGGCTGGCGCTCGGCGGCAAGCCGCTCGGCGGCAAGCCGCTCGGCTGCGGCGGCGAGGACCGCCGCACCACCATCGGCAACGGCCTGCTGCCCAGCGGCCTCGTGACGTCCGTGTCGTCGACGCAGGGCGGCTTCGACGTGACGGCCAAGATCGGCATCTACGCCGCCACCGCGACCGACAGCGCGATCTCGCAGAACAGCACCGTCGACGTGCGGCAGGCGTTCTTCACGTTCGGCCGCGCGGATCTCGGCACGTTCAAGCTGGGCCGCGACTACGGCATCTTCGGCGCCAACGCGATCCTCGGCGACATGACGCTCGTCGGCGCCGGCGCACCCGTGCAGGCCACGCAGCGCGGCCGCGTCACCTTGGGCCACATCGGCGCCGGCTACAGTTACTTGGGCACGTATGGCCAGATCGTCTACAGCACGCCCAAGAACGACGCCGGCATCGGCTTCGACTTCGGCGTGATGAGCCCCGTGTCCGACACCCCGGTCATCGCCGGCCCGCGCTACTCGACCCGGTCGAACCCGCAGGTGCAGACGCGCGTGTCCTTCGCGCAGGACGGCTTCAAGGCCTGGCTCGGCGCCAAGACCCAGCGCTTCGTGGCGCAGACGGCCGGCGCGGGCGACCTCACGATGAACGGCTTCGAGGCCGGCGCATCGTACCAGCTCGGCGCGGCCGGCCTGCTGGTCAATGCGCAGTCGGGCCGCGCGCTGGGCATCCTGTCCGACGCCGACCAGGGCGACGTCCGCTCCAAGAACTTCCTCGTGCAGGGCACGTTCAAGACGAGCGACGCGCTCAAGCTGGGCCTGTCGTGGGGCCGCAGCGCCAACGACGACAACACGGTCGGCACGGGCGGCCTGAAGTCGAACGCCAACCTCACGGCCGGCGCCTACTATGCGCTGAACAGCGCGATCACGCTCGTGGCCGAGATCGGGCAGACCCGCTCGAAGGCATTCGGTGGCGCCACCGCGCGCATGAACGGCGGTTCCGTCGGCGGCATCATCTTCTTCTGACGCGCTTCCGACGCTCCCATGGGCCTGCTCCGTCTCGTCATCTGCTGGATCCTGGTCGGCGCGGCCGCGCATGCCGGCACGCTGACGCAGGCGGAGCTGGCGCGGCGCTTTCCCGCGCCGCTGGTCGTCGGCGAGAAGGCGGCCGACGTCCCTGCCTGGCCGCTGTTCAAGCAGAACGGGACGAAGACGGAGCTGGTCGGCTATGCGTTCGAATCGGCCGACCTGGCGCCGGTGCCGGGCTTCGCCGGCGTGCCGCCGAACCTACTCGTCGTCATCGATCCGAAAGGCACCTTCCTCGACGTGGCCGTGCTGGCGCAGCACGAGCCCGTGTTCGTGGAAGGCCTGGGCGAGGCGCCGCTGCGCGACTTCTTGCGCCAGTACCGCGGCCGGTCGCTGGGGCAGGGGATCACGGTCGGCGGGCCGGGGCAACTGGACGGCGTGTCCAAGGCGACGGCATCCGTCCGCATCATCAACCAGAGCATCCTGTCCGCCGCGCTGAAGGTGGCGCGCGCCAAACTCGGTTTCGCCCAGGGACGCGACCCGGGCCGCATCGGGCGTGTCCGCGCCGACGTCTTCGCACCGATGTCGTTCCCGGCGCTGGTGGATGCCGGTCTCGTACGGCACGTGCGGGTGACGAACGGCGACGTCGAGCGGCTGTTCGCGGGCAGCGCCGGCGCGGGGCTCGACGCGCAGGCGCTCGCGCATCCGGACGACGTGTTCGTCGACGTCTGGGTGGCGTGGGCGTCCGTGCCGGCGGTCGGCCGCAATCTGCTGGCGCCGCGCACGTGGAATCGGCTGCGTGGGCGCCTGGAGCCGGGCGACCACGCGCTGCTCGTGATGACGGCCGGTCCGCACCCGATCGCGGGCGCGGACTTCGTGCGCGGCAGCGTCCCGCGCGGCATCGTGTTGCGCCAGGACCGCCTGCCAGTCGAGATGCGCGACCTCGATCTCGAGCCGCGGCTGGCCGACGGCGTCAACCTGCCCGTCGGCGAGATCCTGCTGCTGCGCGTGATCGCCCAGGCCGGGCTCGATCCGGCGCGCGCGCTCGATTTCGCGCTGCCGGTCACGCGCAGCAAAGGCATCGTCTACCCCGAGCGCATCACGCGCGAGATCGCGTTCGGCTATCGCCTGCCGGATGCGTATTACGCGGCGCCCGCGGACGACGCACCGGCGTGGCAAGCCAGCTGGAAGGCGCGGCGCGTGCAACTGGCCGTGCTCGTCGCCGCGCTGGCGCTGCTCGGCGTCGCGTTGTGGCAGCAGCGCCGGCTCGTGGCGCACGCGCGCCGCTTCGCCTGGCTGCGCCGCGCGTGGCTGCTGTTTGTCGTCGGGTTCGTCGGCTATACGGCGCAGGCCCAGCTTTCGATCGTCAACGTCACCGGCATCGTGCAGGCGCTGCGCGCGGGGCGCGGCCTCGATTACCTGTTGTTCGATCCGATGACGGTGACGCTGTGGGCCTTCGTGCTCGTGTCGCTGTTCATTTGGGGACGCGGCACGTTCTGCGGCTGGCTGTGTCCTTTCGGCGCGCTGCAGGAATTCGCCGGCCTGCTGGGGCATGCGCTCAAGCTGCCGCAACTGGCCGTGCGGCGCGTGCTCGACGCGCGCCTCAAGCGCGTGAAGTACGCGGTGCTGGCGGCGATCCTGGCTGCGGCCGCGTGGGCGCCGGCGCAGGCCGACAAGCTCGTCGAGCTGGAGCCGTTCAAGACGGCGATCACCCTGAATTTCGTGCGCGCCTGGCCGTTCGTCGCGTATGCGACCGGTTTGCTGGTGCTCGCCACGGTCGTCAACAAGGCGTTCTGCCGCTATCTCTGTCCGCTCGGGGCGGCGCTGGCGCTGCTGGGCCGCGTGCGCCTGCTCGACTGGATCCCGCGCCGCGCCGAATGCGGCGCGCCGTGCCAGACCTGCCGCCACCGCTGCGGCTACAACGCGATCGCCCCGGACGGGAAGATCGCATACGAGGAGTGTTTTCAATGTATGGAATGTGTCGTTATCCACGCAAGCGACGCGCAATGCGCGCCGCGGATACTGGAACGCAAGCGGGAACGGTCGATTCCGATCGTGGCCGTCGACAGGAGAGCATGATGCACAGAAGGACCTTCATCGCCGCCACGTTGGGCGGCGTGGGCGGCATGGCCGGCGCCGCGGGCGTGGACGCAGCCCAAGCCGACCAACTGCCTCTGCACAGCGGCGCCGCGCTGGCGTTCGGCACGACGATCAGCGTCGCCGTGCGTCACGCGGACCCGGAGGCCGCGCAGCAGGCCATCGCCGCCGCGCTGGGCGAGGCGCGCCGCGTCGACGCGTTGATGAGCCTCCACCAGCCGCCCAGCCAGGTATTCCGGCTGAACCGCGACAAGGTGCTGCACGGCCCCGATCCGCATCTGCTGACGGTGCTGGAGCACGCACGCACGCTGTCACGGTTGACGCAAGGCGCGTTCGACATCACGGTGCAACCGCTGTGGCGCGCGTTCGACGCGGCGCTCGGCGTGCCGCCCGAGTCCGAGCGCGTGCGCGCGCAGCGTCTCGTCGGGTGGACGCAGGTGCAGGCGGGGCCGGAGCGTGTCGTGCTGGCGCGGCCGGGCATGGCGATCACGCTGAACGGCCTGGCGCAAGGCTATGCGACGGATCTCGCGCTGGCGGCATTGCGCCGGCACGGCATCCGCCACGCGCTCGTCGACACGGGAGAATACGGTGCCCTGGGCCGCGCGGACGGGCGCCCATGGCATCTGGGCGTACGCGACCCGCGCCACGAGGACGCGCTGGCCGCGAGCGTCGTGCTGGACGGGCGCTGCGTCGCCACGTCGGGCGATTACGCGTCGGCGTTCACGCCCGACCTGCGCCATCACCACATCTTCGATCCGGCCCGCGGCGATTCGCCGACCGAGCTCGCGAGCGTCACGGTGGTGGCGCCCACGGGGCTGGAAGCGGACGGGCTGTCGACCGCGTTCATGGTGATGGGCGCTCGCCGCGCGCACGCGCTGGCGGCGCACCTGCCGGGCGTGGACCTGCTCACGATCGGCAAGGACGGCGCGCGCTGGAAGTCGTCCGGTTTCCCGGCCGCCTAGGGGGAGGTTTTCAGATGCGGCAGCTTGCGGTAAATGGTGTTGCGCGATACGCCCAGCGCACGCGCCGTCGCCGACACGTTGCCGCCGTTCGCCTCCAGCGACTTGACGATCGCAGCCAGCTCCATCTCTTCGAGGTTGCCGCCGGCCGCGATCACCTGCTGGGCGGCGGGCGCACTGGCCGGCGCCTCGGCGACGTCGTCCAGGAAGTCGTCGGGCATGTGGCGCAGGCCGATCTCTTCCTCGTCGCTGGCCATGATCGCCGCGGTGCGCAACAGATTCGTCAGCTGGCGGAAGTTGCCCGGCCATTTGTGGCGCTTGAACAGCCGCAGGACCTCGTCGGAAATCGTATGGATGCCGCCGGATTCCGTTTCGGCCGCGAGGATTTTCTTCACCACGATTTCGAGATCGGTGCGTTCGCGCAGCGGCGGCAATTTGACCACGAGGCCGTTCAGCCGGTAATACAGGTCTTCGCGGAACAGGCCTTCGGCGATGCGCTGGCGCAGGTTGTGGTTCGTCGCGCAGATCACTTCCACGTTCACGGGAATCGATTTGCCGCTGCCGAGCGGCGTGACCATGCGTTCCTGCAGCACGCGCAGCAGGCGCGCCTGCAGCGAGTAGGGCATGTCGCCGATCTCGTCGAGGAACAGCGTGCCGCCGTTCGCCTGCAGGATCTTCCCGACGGCGCCTTTCTTGCGGGCGCCCGTGAAGGCGCCGTCCTCGTAGCCGAACAGCTCCGATTCGATCAACGTTTCCGGGATCGACGCGCAGTTGACGGCGACGAACGGCCCCTGCGCGCGCGGCGAATCGTTGTGGATGGCCTGGGCCAGCAACTCCTTGCCGGTGCCGGTCTCGCCCATGATCATGATCGGCACGTCGCGGCCTAAAACGCGGTTGACCTTGTCGATGACTTGTTCGAGCTGCGTGTCACCCGTGTTCAGGTAGCGCAGGCCGGACAGGCGCCGCGCCGGGGCCCTGGCCGGCGGCTGGTTGAGGGCGGCGGCGTGCGGCACGTCGTCGAATGCGCCGGTGAGCACGTGCACGCCGTTCGTCAGGCGCAGCTCGGCGCGGCCGCGCACGCGCACGCCGTTGTGCATGCACAGGTCGAGCAGGTCGGGCGCCGCCGTGCGGTAGTGATCGTACAGCGCCGAGACGGGGAGGCCGAACAGGGAGCTGAACGTGTGGGCCTGCAGCGCGGGATAGGACAGGCCGAGCTGGAACAGGCCGTTGCGATTGGCCGCAAGGAAGCGCCCGCCGGGGCTGAACGACGCGATCCCTTCCATCAGCGTGCCGATGAATTCAGGCCGCGTGTGGAAGTGCACGGTGATGGCGTTCTCGAAGGTCGCCGCGAACAGCTGGTTCTCGATCATCAGCGCCGACATGCGCACGAGGGCCATCGTGTGCTTGTGGAAGCTGCGCCGGTCGCCGCTGACGTCCAGCACGCCGACCACGTTGCCGCAGTGGTCCGTGATCGGCGCCGCGGAGCAGGTCAGGAAGTGGTTCGCGGAGAGGAAGTGCTGGTCGGCGTGGACCGTCGTCGGGACCCGTTCGGCGATCGCGGTGCCGATCGCGTTCGTGCCCTTGCTCTCTTCGGACCACGCCACGCCCGGCGTCAGTGCGACGCGGTTGGCTTTTTCCAGGAAGTCGGCGTCGCCCAGCGAATGCACGATCACGCCGTGGGCATCCGTCAGCAGCACCATATTGTGCGTGTTGGCGATCTGCTGGTACAGCGTTTCCATCGCGGGGATCGCATGGCTGTACAGGAGGCGATTCTGCTCGACCAGGTACGACAAGTCGGCCCCGGACGCGGGGTTGAAGTCGGGACGCGAATCGGGACACAGGCCGAATTGTTCCGAACGCCGGTGCGAGATGGCGATCGTCGAGGCCATGTCGTCGCCGGGCGTGCCGGGGACCAGCAGGCCGGTTGCTTGTTGATAAGTCATTCCATGTCTCCTGTTTGGCCCTGGACTTCGGCTCTGTGCGGGAATCGACTGTTCACAAATGTAGCACCTGTACCAGAACGGAACAATCAATCGGGTAAATATGTTCCGTCTTCGAGGTGCTTTGTTTTATGCAACACACACTAAGCAAGCTGGATGCCAGCTTTTTGTGCACGCGAAACAGGCCTTGCGCAGGTAGGTACGGGTTTGCTATAGTTCGCGTCCTGCTTCTGCAGCGCACAAAAAGTTTAGCCGGATCAACTAGTTAAGCTTGTCAGATCGATTACATCGAGTGTGTTGCAGAAAAATGAGGGGTTGACGAGTTAAGCGAAGCACTGCATAATCTCGCTCCTCTGCTGCTGACGAACAAAACGATTCGGCAAGCGCAGCAAGGCAGTACCGAACACAGTTCTTTAACAATAAACAGTCGATAAGTGTGGGCGTTTGATGAGGTGCCAGTATCGCTTCGGTGATACTGAATACTTAAATTATCAAATGTTCACAAG
>NZ_JADKYX010000033.1 GCF_016093545.1 Massilia rhizosphaerae
GAAGCATGCCAAGCACTTCTGGCGCCGCTTCGTTGCCAGGAACGGCGCGGATTTGCTCGACGAAATTCAATCCTTGATGAGAGGCTTCGGCAGCAAGTTCACGATAAATTTTGCATGACTACTTAGTCCGCGCGGGTTAGGGCCACAGTGGCGGCGCGAGCCGCCCCCCGATCTTGACAGCCGCCCGTCGCCGCCCCACCATCGTCGACACCATTTCATCGACGATCCCATGCCATCCACCCGCATCCGCCCCGCCTCCCCCCTCGATGCCGCCCGCATCTGCGCCATCTACAACCACTACGTCACGACGACGACCGTGAGCTTCGAAGAAGAACCGGTCGGCGAGCGCGAAATGGCGCAGCGCATCGCGGACGTCGCCGCCGCCGGCCTGCCGTGGCTCGTGCTGGAAGTCGACGGCGAGCTCGCGGGCTATGCGTACGCCACCAAGTGGAGAGTGCGGCCCGCCTATCGCCATTCCGTCGAGAGCTCGGTCTATCTCGACCGCGCGTGCGCCGGGCGCGGCTACGGGCGGCTGCTGTACGGCGCCCTCCTCGACATCCTGCGCGCACGGGAGCTCCACCTCGTCATCGGCGGCATCGCGCTGCCGAACGAGGCCAGCGTCGGGCTGCACGAGGCGCTCGGCTTTCGCAAGGTCGCGCATTTCTCGGAAGTCGGCCAGAAGTTCGGGCGCTGGCTCGACGTGGGTTACTGGGAACTCAAGCTCGGCCAATAGCCGCCGGCGCGGCTGCCAACCGGGCTTGTTCGCCGGCCAACATTTCGACTATACTGGAAATATGGAAAACAAGAACGCCATCGCGGCCCTCGCCGCCCTCGCCCAGGAATCCCGGCTGGCCACGTTCCGCCTGCTCGTGCAGGCAGGGCCGGACGGCATGGCCGCGAGCCGGATCGCGGAAACGCTCGGCGTGCCCGCCTCCTCGCTGTCGTTCCACCTCAAGGAATTGACGCACGCGAACCTCGTCGTGCCGCGCCAGGAGGGCCGCTTCGTCATCTATGCCGCGCGCTTCGACACGATGAACGACCTCGTCGGCTTCCTCACCGAGAACTGCTGCGGCGGCCAACCTTGCGGTCCCGCCTGCGGCACCTGAACCACCACACAACGCCCCCACCATGCACGTACTTTTTCTCTGCACCGGCAACTCCTGCCGCTCGCTGATCAGCGAAGCCGTCTTCAACCACCTCGCGCCCGCCGGCTGGCAGGCCATCAGCGCCGGCAGCCAACCCACCGGCAAGCTGAACGAGCGGGCACTCGCCCTGCTGGCCGCCAAGGGCATCCCGACCGCCGGCTATTTCAGCAAGTCGTGGGACGCCCTGCCCGTCACGCCGGACATCGTCGTCACCGTCTGCGCCAGCGCGGCCGGCGAGACGTGCCCGGCCTACCTCGGCCCCGTGCTGCGCACGCACTGGGGCGTGGATGACCCGAGCCACGTCACCGGTACTGAAGAAGAAATCGATGCCGCGTTCGAGACCGCGTACGCGATCCTGCGCGGGCGCATCGAAGCATTCCTGGCGCTGCCGCTCGACCGGCTGGCCGGCGACCGCGCCGCGTTCAAACGGGAGCTCGACCGCATCGGCGGCCTGTTGCCATGATGCTGCCGGCGCTCCTCATCTTCCTCGGCACGCTGGTGCTCGTCATCTGGCAGCCGCGCGGCCTCGGCATCGGCTGGAGCGCCGCCGCGGGCGCCGTCGTCGCCCTGCTCGCGGGCGTGATCCACGTCGCGGACATCCCGGTCGTCTGGCACATCGTCTGGAACGCCACCGGCGCGTTCGTGGCGATCATCGTCATCAGCCTGCTGCTCGACCGCGCCGGCTTCTTCGAATGGGCCGCGCTGCACGTGGCGCGCTGGGGGGCTGGCTACGGGCGCCGGCTGTTCGTGCTGCTGGTGCTGCTGGGCGCCGCCGTCGCCGCGCTGTTCGCGAACGACGGCGCGGCGCTGATCCTCACGCCGATCGTGATCGCGATGCTGGCCGCGCTGCGCTTCCCGCCGCGCGCCACGCTCGCCTTCGTGATGGCGGCCGGCTTCATCGCCGACACGTCCAGCCTGCCGCTGGTCGTGTCCAACCTCGTCAACATCGTGTCCGCCGATTACTTCGGCATCGGCTTCGCGCGCTACGCGGCCGTCATGGTGCCGGTCGACCTCGTCGCGGTGGCGGCGACGCTGGCGGCGCTGGTCCTGTACTTCGGCCGCGACGTGCCCGCGCGCTACGACCTCGCCCAGCTCAAGCGCCCGCAAGACGCCATCCGCGACCGCGCCACCTTCATCGCCGGCTGGTACGTGCTGGCGCTGCTGCTGGCCGGCTTCTTCTGGCTGGAGCGCGTGGGCGTGCCGATCAGCGCCGTCGCGGCGGCGGGCGCCCTCGTGCTGCTGGCCGTCGCGGCGCGCGGCCACGTCATTCCGACGCGCGCCGTGCTGCGCGGCGCGCCGTGGCAGGTGGTCGTGTTCTCGCTGGGGATGTACCTCGTCGTCTACGGCCTGCGCAACGCCGGCCTCACGGACGGCCTGACGGCGCTGCTGGCGCGCGCCGCGGCGCATGGCACCTGGGGCGCCGCGCTGGGCACGGGCTTCACGACCGCCATCCTGTCGTCCATCATGAACAACATGCCGACGGTGCTTGTGGGCGCGCTCGCGATCGACGCCGTTCCCGGCGGCGGCGCCGTGCGCGAGGCGATGGTGTACGCGAACGTGATCGGCTGCGACCTCGGCCCCAAGATCACGCCCATCGGCAGCCTGGCCACCCTGCTGTGGCTGCACGTGCTGGCGGACAAGGGCATCAAGATCGGCTGGGGCCAGTACTTCCGCACCGGCGTCCTGCTGACCCTGCCGATCCTGCTCGTGACCCTGGCCGCGCTGGCGCTGCGGCTGTCCTGACCCATCGAACCAAACGACCATGAACAAGCTTTCCGACCTGCCCAACATCGATCCCGACCGGCTCGACGTCCCCACCGCCGCCAAGCTGGAACCCGTGGGCGATCTCGACCATCCGCCCCGCATCCTGATGCTGTACGGCTCGCTGCGCGAGCGCTCGTTCAGCCGCTTTCTCACCTGGGAAGCGGCGCGCATCCTCGAGCAGATGGGCGCCGAGGTCAGGATCTTCGACCCGACCGAACTGCCGATGGTCGGCAGCGTGCCCGAGACGCATCCGAAAGTGGTGGAGCTGCGCGACCTGAGCCTGTGGTCCGAGGGCCAGGTGTGGTGCAGCCCGGAGCGCCACGGCGCCGTCACGGCCGTCATGAAGAACCAGATCGACTGGATCCCGCTGGACCAGGGCGGCATCCGCCCGAGCCAGGGCCGCACGCTCGCGGTGATGCAGGTGTGCGGCGGCTCGCAGTCGTTCAACGTGGTGAACACGCTGCGCCTGCTGGGACGGTGGATGCGCATGTTCACGATCCCGAACCAGTCCTCGGTGCCGATGGCGTACAAGGAATTCGACGACGCCGGCCGCATGCGCCCGTCCGCCTACTACGACCGCGTCGTCGACGTGATGGAAGAACTGGTCAAGTTCACCCTGCTCACGCGCGGCCGCACGGACTACCTGACCGACCGCTACAGCGAGCGCAGCGAACGGGCGCGCAAGGCGATCGACCGCCAGATCGGCAAGCTGTAGGCCCGCTCAGAACACGACGCCGGCGCCGAGCAGGAACACGTCCGAGTCGCGATGGTAATCCGTGATGACGCGGCTCCACGTCAGCTGCGCGCGCCAGATGTCGTTGATGCGGTAGCGCATGCCGATCGACGCCAGGCCGGTCAGGCGCGTGACGCGCTCGGCCTCGGCGTCCAGGCGGTCGAGCTGGTCGCGCACGGCATAGGCGCCGAATCCCATCTCCAGCACCGTGCGTTCCGTGAACGGGCGCAGCAGCCAGACCTGGGTCGACACGCCGATGCGCTCGGCCACGCCGACCTTGCCTTCGTTCATCAGGATGACGCTCCACTCCGCGTTCGGGTTGACGGTGCGGCGGTATTCGATACCCGACGCCGTCGCCTTTTCCGATTTGAAACTGTTCACGATGGAGCGGCCGCCCAGCAGCATGATCGTCTTGTCGCCCTTGGCGGCGTTTTCCTTGCGCTCCCAGGTCGGCACGGTGCCCAGCTCGTAGCCCATCCCGACCATCAGCTGGGTGGTGTCGCGGTCGGTGATGCCGTGCACGTGCGACAGCCGCGCCTCGACATAGGCGCGCGAATGCAGGTGGTAGACGGCGTCCACGCTCATCAGCTCGCCCCAGCCGTGCTCGTTGCGGTAGTCGCTGAGCGAGCCGTTGCCCGTCGTCGTGTCGAAATAATAGTAGGGGCCGGCGCCGGCGCCGAACGACCAGCCGCGCGCCGGCACGCGGGTGTGCAGCCACAGCTGGGCGCCGAGGCCGTCGCGGTGGTGCAGCCGCGGATGGCCCTCGTTCAGGTAGTCGGCGCTCAGCGCCAGGTAAGGCGTCAGGCGCTGCGTGTAGCCGACGTTGACGGCGAACGAGGCGTCGCCGTGGTCCTTGTCGACGCGCATCGCGCCCGCCAGCAGGGAGGCGTCCTGGGCGTGCGCCAGGCCGGCGGCGGCCGTCAGGATCAAGGCTGAAAGAAAGGTTCGCATGGCCATGTCGAGTCGTTTTTTTGCGATTGTGCCAAGCTTTCCGATTTTCAGTCGCTCGAGAGCACTATCTCAGCCGTACCGTGTGCGAGGGCCCAAGCCAGCGGTGCTAGGTTTTGCACAGCACCCCAGGACGGGGTGCGCCGCAGAACCCTTGCTCAACAGGAGGTACTCCATGAAACGTGTTCTGTCCGTACTCGCCCTGGCGGCGGCCTCGTCCGCCATCGCCATGCCCGCCGGCGCCGCGCCGAACGACCCGACCTACCGGGCCGTCGCCAGCGGCGCGCTGGAAAGCCCGCCCAACGCTTCGCCCGGCACCAGCCTCGTGACCATCGACCTGGGCGGCAAGCAGATGATGGTCGACCTGCCGTTCCGCGACCTCGACGGCACCACCACCGGAGCGCACGTCCATTGCTGCACGAGCACCGCGTTCACGGGCACGGCGCCCGTGGCGATACCGTTCACGGACTTCCCGACGGGCGTCCACGCGGGCAGCTACAGCAAGTCGTTCGCGCTGGGCGACGAGATGTCGTACGACCCCGCCTTCTTGAGCGCACACGGCGGCACCGCGCAGGGCGCCGCGTCGGCCCTCGTCGACGGCATCGACGCCAACGAGGCCTACGTCAACCTCCACACGAGCGCGTATCCGGACGGCGAGATCCGCGGCTGGCTGGTGGCCGCGCCGCCCGTGCCGGAGACGGCCGAGTGGTCGATGCTGGCGGTGGGCCTGGCCGGCTTGATGTGGATGAGCCGGAAGCGCCCGGCCGCGTGACGTCACGGCGCGAACGCGCCTTGCGGCGGCGCGTCAACGCGGATTCGACATGTCCCGTTCCCGCGCCGCGATCCACGCCGCCCACGCCGGCACGGCCGCCCGCCAGAACGCGGCCAGCGAATCCGCCTCCCCCACGTCCAGCCCGAGAAACCCCGCCGCGGCCCGCAGCGCCGCCACCGCCGCGGCCTCGTCCCCCGGCCGCACGGCCAGCGCGCCCGTCTGCTTGGACAGCTTTTCACCCTCCGCGTTGCGCACGACGGGCACGTGCAGGTAGCGCGGCGTCGGCACGCCGAGCAATCGCTGCAAGAAGATCTGGCGCGGCGTGGAATCGAGCAGGTCGGCGCCCCGCACGACGTCCGTCACGCCCTGCTCGGCATCGTCGACGACGACCGCCAGCTGGTATGCCCAGTAGCCGTCCGCGCGCTTGAGCACGAAGTCGCCCGACTCGCTGGCCAGCCGCTGGCTGACGACGCCGGCGCAGCGGTCGCGGAACGTGACGACGTCGTCGCCCGCCTCCGGCACGCGCAGGCGCAGGCTGCGCGGGCTGCGTCCCGGCGCGAGGCCGTGGCGGCACGTGCCCGGGTAGATGGCGGCGCCGTCGGGGGCGAAGCCGAGGCGCGAATCGGCGATCTCGCGGCGGTTGCAGCCGCATGGGTAGGCGTGGCCGGCCAGGCGGTCGTAGGCGGCCTGGTACAAGTGCTTGCGGCGGCTCTGCCACACGACCTCGCGGTCGGAATCCATGCCCAGGCGGTGCAGCAGGTCCAGGATCTCCTCGGCGGCGCCGGGCACGCTGCGGCCCTCGTCGATGTCTTCGATGCGGACGAGCCACGTGCCGCGGTGGGCGCGCGCGTCCAGGTAACTGGCCAGCGCGGCGACGAGCGAGCCCGCGTGCAGCGGGCCGGTGGGCGACGGGGCAAAGCGGCCGATGTAGGAATCGGTGGCAGGGATGCTCACTTCTGGAGGTGTCGATGCTGTCTCGGAGGCGCAACCTTAGCACATCGTGCCCGCCCCCTGTGCGGCCAATGCCCGCGCGGCGTCTTCCGGCGCGAGCGGGCGATAGTAGTAATACCCCTGCACAAGGTCGCTGCCCATCTCGCGCAGCAATGCCAGCTCGGCCTCGGTCTCGACGCCTTCCGCCACCACGACAAGGCCCAGCGCGCGCGCCAGCTTCAGCACCACCTCGACAATCTGGCGCTTGTCGTCAAAACAGTCGAGCTTGCTGACGAAGGAACGATCGATCTTGAGCGTGTCGATCGGCAAGCGGCGCAGGTAGCTGAGCGAGGAATAGCCGGTGCCGAAGTCGTCCAGGCTGACGAGCACGCCCAGCGCCTTCAACTCGGCGAACATGGCGAGCGCATGCTCGGCATCGGCCATGACGGCGCTCTCGGTCAGTTCGAGCTTTAGGCTGGCGGGCGCGATGCCGGTCTCGGCCAGCGCGCGCGTCACCACGTCGACCAGATCGCCGCTCGCGAACTGCACGGCCGACACATTCACGCTCATCGAAAGCTGAGGGTCGTAGGTGCGCTGCCACTCGCGCAATTGGCGGCATGCTTCGCCCAGGACCCAGGCGCCGATCGGCTCGATGAGGCCGGTCTCCTCGACGACGTGAATGAATTCGCCCGGCGGCACGATACCATCCACCGGGTGGCGCCAGCGCAGCAACGCTTCGAAGCCGCGCACGCGGCCGTCCCGGGGTGCGACGATGGGCTGGAAGTGCAGGAAGAATTGCTGCCGAGCCATCGCGTCGCGCAGGTCCGCCTCCAGCTGCAGGCGGCGCACGGCGGCCAACTGCATGCCCTGGTCGAACATCACCCAGCGCGCGCGGCCGGCCTGCTTGGCGTGGTACATCGCGATATCGGCGTCGCGCAGGATGTCTTCCACGTCGGCATAGCCGCTGGCACTGAGGGCGATGCCCACGCTGGCCGTCACGAACACGCGCTGGTCGGCCAGGTCGAAGGGCTCGGCCAGTGCGCCCATGATGCGCTCGGCGACCACGATCGCGCTTTCGGCACTGGCCATCTGGTCGAGCAGGATGACGAATTCGTCGCCGCCGAGCCGCGCGACCATGTGCTCGCGCGCGAGCGCGCGGTCGCGCACGACCAGGTCGGTCTGGCGCAGGCAGGCCGACAGGCGCTGGGCCGCTGCGATGATCAACCGATCGCCGGACTGATGCCCGAGTCCGTCGTTGATGGATTTGAAGCGGTCCAGGTCAACGAACAGCACCGCGAAATGATTGTCCAGCTTGCGCCGCGCGCGCTGGAGCAGGTGCTCGAGACGGTCGACCAAGAGCTTGCGGTTGCCCAATTGGGTCAAAGGGTCGTGCAAGGCATCGTGCAGCAACTTGTCCCGGGCGCGGCGGCGTTCGAACACGCGGCCGAGCTGCGTCCCGATCTGGACCATCAGTCGCAGCAGCGATTCCTCCGGCGGCTGGCGTTCGCGGCTGAAGAATTCGAGCACCGCGACGACTTCACTGGCAATCATCACCGGAAAGGCGAACATCGAGGCGAAGCCGGCACCCACGATCGCCGGCAGACCCGGGATGTCCGCAGGATCGGCGGCATCGGTGGCGACCCATGCCGGCTGGCCGCTGCGCATCACCCGTCCCGGCAAACCGGCACCGGGCGCAAGTAGCTCCGCTTCCGTACGCAGGTCCCCGACCGGACCGCGGTCGGGAGCCGACGCATCGTATCGGATGCCGGTCGAGTCCAACCTTTCCCGGCCTTCGCGTCCGGCCACCAGCCACAGGTGGCCGAGCGGCCAGCCCGCATAACGACACATGGCCTCCAGCGCCCGCCCCATCGCGTCGTTGACGCCGTCGGCCTCGTTGGCGGCGACCGCCATGCACTCGAGCAGGGCGATGTCCTGCTGCCGCTTGAACAAGTCGCGCAGGCCTCGCTCGGCAATTGCCTCGGCCTCCAGGCGTGCCGCCGCTTCGCGCCGCACGCGCCGCTCGAGGCGCGCGATCTCGGCGTCCAGCACCACCTTGACGGGGCCGGTCATTGCGCCAGGAAACGAACGTGGAAGACGCACCTGGCATCGCCGCGATGCATGCACTCGTGCTGTTCCAATTCAATCCGCTCGCCGAAATGCGTGGCGGCGCCGTGCATGAACCCGTCGGCCAGCGCGCACAGGCGGCGCGGCGAGTTGTACCCGATCTTGAGCATGCCGGCGCCGCCCATCTCAAAATCGAAAACCGGCGTCTGCGCGCCCGGATACAACTTGCACACCTCGGGATGGATGATGCTGTTCAGGCTCAGCAGAAAGCTGCGCACGTTCGCATGCCTGTCGAAGAATGCCGGATAGCGCCGCGCCAGCAGTGGCATGGCCCGTCGGCCGAACCAGCGCAGCACGCTCTCTTCCGGTATTTCCAGAGCCCAAGACGCCGCGCGCACCAGGGCGGCGATCTCGGCGTCGTCATAATTCCCCAGCGACGTATAGGCGCCTTCCAGGCCGGCGACATCGAGCAATCGATCCCACGCGGCGTCGCCGTAGGCGTTACTGACTGCTTCTTCCAACAAGTTAAAAACAATACCCTTCACCCGAACTCCTGACCATGCTTGCTGAAAAATCGGTATCCGCATCGGTTAACCGAACGGAACTCGCATAAAGACGTGTGCGAATAGAATTATATTAGTAATACAATTGACATAAATCAATATTGATTTAGATTTTTTCATCGCGGATGCCGGCCGAAATTGAGGCACTCCATTCCGTCGGGCCGTGCGCGGCCGGCTCGGTCGCCGGCGCACCTGCGCCGCCCGCCGGGCGACGATGCCCTCGGCAAGACTGTCCGCGTCTTCCGCAATCTATTTGCGAATCGTATTGAGAATGATTCGCGTTTACGTTATCCTGCATTCCCGTTACTGAGAAGGCAAGATATGAACGCGAACCCGAAACCGCTCGACTCCACCGCGCTCGACTCCACCGACCACCCGTTCGACGCCGTCGCTTCGGAACTGGCCTGGTCCGAGGCGCGCAAGCGCAGCCTGCAAAGAACGGTGCAGGCGCTGTTCCGCGAACACCTGCTGAACCGGGACCAGTTGATCACGGAAGGCGCCGTGTCCTGGCTCCCGCTCTGGTCGCAGCAGGGCATGCTGCGCTTCGACGGCCTCGCCCTCGGCCGCATCGGCGACTGCCGGCTGGCGGGGAGCGTGTCGTACTACGCGACGGGTGAACGGCCGCAGCCGGTGGCGCACGCGGCGGCCTTGCTGGCCTGCCTGGCACCCTCGCTGCCGGGCCGGGACGCGGACCTGCGGCGGCTCGTCCACGAACTGGACAACAGCCTCGCCAACGACATCCTGTGCCTCGGTTACCGCCGGACCTGGGCCCGCACCTTGCGTGCGGAGTTCGGCGCCGGAGACGTCCATTTCATCGCGGCGCTGCGCCAATCCGCGCACGCCAACCCTGCCCTGCTGCTGGAACAATGGGGCACGCTGGGCCATCCCTGGCATCCCACGTTCAAGACCAAGCTCGGCCTGTCGCCGGACGAGGTGCTGGCGCTGTCGCCGGAATTCCAGCCGACCTTGCAGGTGCCCGTGGCCGCGCTCCGCGCGGACAAGGCCCGCGTCACCTTCGCGGCCGGCGCCGGCGACTACGCCGCCTGGTTCGCCGACCGCTTCCCGCAAGCCGCCCACCGTTGGGAGGCCGCGTTGACCGCGCGCGGCGAGCGTCCGGCCGACTGGCTGCCGCTGCCCCTGCATCCGTTCCAGGCGCAGCGCGTGATCCCGCAGAAGTTCGCCGCCGAAATCGCGCAAGGCGACCTGCTGCTGCCGGACGGCGTGTGCATCGACGCCACGCCGACCATGTCGCTGCGCACCGTCGTCCCCGCCGGCTCGCCGGCGCTGCCGCACCTGAAGCTCCCGGTGTCGCTGCGGCTGACGAGCGTGCAGCGCACCGTCTCGCCCAAGTCCGCCGTGATGGGCCCGCGCCTCACCCGCCTGCTCGGCGCCGTCCTCGAGCGCGAACAGGGCTTCGGCGGCACGCTCGACGTCGTGCGCGAAGACGTGGGGCTGCACTATCTCGACCCGCACGGCGACGACGACCGCGCGCGCCACCTGGCGATCCTGTTCCGCGCCAATCCGATGGCCAAGGCCGGCGCCGGGCGCTTCCCGGTTCCCGTCGGCGCCCTGTTCGCGGAATCGCCGTTCAGCGGCCGGCCGCTCGCGACGGAGCTCGTCGCGCTGGCCCATGGCGACCATGCCGCGGGCGCCGTCGCCTACTTCGAGCGCCATGCGCGCACCGTGCTGACGGCGCTGCTGTCCGCCTACCTGGTGTACGGCATCGCGTTCGAGGCGCACCAGCAGAACAGCTTCATCATGGTCGACGACCGCTACGAACCCGTCCAGCTGCTGGCGCGCGACTTCGGCGACCTGCGCATCCACGGCCCCACGTTGCGCGGCGCCGGCCTGGAGATCGACGTCTACCGCGCCGGTTTCACCGTGTACGACGCCGACGCGCCGGTGCGCGACAAGCTGCTGCACGCCGTGCTGCTGTGCCACCTGGCCGAACTGGCGCTGCTGCTGGCGCACGCCTACGGCCACGCCGAGCACCACTTCTGGGACGCCCTGCGGCGCGAGATCGACGCCGTCTTCATCGCCCTGCGCCCGCGCGTCGACGCCGACCGCTGGCAGGCCGAACGCGCGGCGCTGCTGGAGCACGACTGGCCGGCGAAATCCTTCCTGCGCATGCGCCTGTCCGACACGTCCGACGACGTGCACGGCACCATGCCCAATCCGCTCGCATGAAGACCACGCGCTGGCTGTTCGCGCTGCAGCTCGTGGCGATGGGCGCCATGGAGATGAGCGGCCCGTTCTGGCCCCTGCACCTGCGCCGCGTGGGCGAGCTGTCGCCTAGCGCGCTGGCGTGGGCCAGCGCGATCGCCTACGCCGGCCCGATGGCGATGGCGATGTGCACGACGCCGTGGTGGGGCCGCCTCGGCGACAGGGTCGGCCACAAGCCGATGCTGCTGCGCGCCCTGCTCGCGCTGGCCGTCACGCAGTGGGGCATCGCGGCGACGGACAGCGTCGCCGTCATCCTCGCCGTGCGCCTGCTGCAGGGCGCCCTCGCCGGCTACATCGCGGCGGCGCAGGCCTACGGCGCGCGGCTCGTGTCGCGCGACGCGCGCGGCGCGCTGATGGCGCAGCTGCAGGCGGCGACGGCGATCGGCTCCGTGGCCGGCCCCGTCCTCGGCGGCTGGCTGTTCGACGCGTGGGGGTTCACGACCGTGAACGTGCTGGCGGGCGCCGCCTGCCTGCTGTGCGCGGCGCTGGCCGCCGCCGTCCTGCCACCCGTCGCGCCGCCGGCCGCGCGCGCCGCGGACGCGCCACCGCGTTCGGCCGTCCCGGGCGATACGGTGCGCGGCCTGCTGCTCGGTATCGTGCTGGTCCAGGCCGGCAAGATGATGCCGCAGACCTTCTTCGGCCTGTATGCCGCCGAGGTCCTGCACGTGTCCAGCCGCGTGACGGGACTGTGCTACGCGGGCACGGCCCTCGGCCTGTGCCTGGCCGCGTCGTTCTGGGCGCGACGCTTCGCGCGCATGGCGCACGCGCAGGTGCTCGTGCACGTCGAGCGGATCTGCTGGGCGTGCGTGGCCATCGTCGCGGTGCAGGCGCTGACGACCAACGTCGGCCTGTTCCTGCTGGCGCGCGTGCTGTGGGGCGTCTGCCTGGCCGCCCTGCTGCCCGTCTTTTATGGCCTGCTCGCGCGCGCGGCGGCGGACGACGAACAGGGCCGCGTGCTCGGCGCGGGCAACGGCGCCGCCAAGGCGGGCGCGCTGCTGGGCGCCGGCACCGGCGGCCTCGCGCTGGCCTGGGTGCCGCTGTCGGCCATGTTCTGGACCGTCGCGCTGCTGTATGCCGTCGCCGCCGCCGGCATGCGCCTCCTTCATTTTCAACACCTTCAAACGCAAACCACAACAGGGATTTCATGAAACACGTACTTCGTCCTCTACCCTACCTCGTCGCCATCGCGTGCGGCTTGTCCGCACAGGCCCGCGCCGACGAACCGGCGATGCCGGAAGTGATCGTCAAGGACAAGAAAATCGATACCGGCTCGTACGACACCGTCGACGCGACGACCGCCACCAAGATCAGCGTGGCGCTGCGCGACATCCCGCAGACCGTCAACGTGGTGCCCGCCGTCGTGCTGCACGACCAGAACGCGATGTCGCTGCAGGACGCGCTGCAGAACGTGCCGGGCCTGTCGTTTTCCGTCGGCGACGGCCAGCGCGACCAGGTGACGATCCGCGGCTTCTCCGCCATCACCGACCAGTTCGTGGACGGCGTGCGCGACGACGCGCTGTACTTTCGCGACCTGTCGAACGTCGAGCGCGTGGAGGTGCTCAAGGGACCGGCGTCCGTGCTGTACGGGCGCGGGTCGGCCGGCGGCCTCGTCAACCGCGTCACGAAGAAGCCGCGCGCCGAACCGCTCGACGAGGCGGGCGTCACGCTCGGTTCGCGCGGGCAGCGCCGGGGCGAGTTCGACATGGGCATGGCCAACGCGGACAAGGACGCGCTGTTCCGCCTGACGGGCGCCGTCGAGGACTCGACCGGTTTCCGCGACCGCTACTTCCTGCGCCGCCAGGCGCTTGCGCCGTCGGGCACGTTCAAGCTGCGGCCCGGCACGACCTTGACCCTGCAGGCCGACTACCTGCACGACAAACGCCTCGCGGACCAGGGCGTGCCGAGCTACCACGGCCGCCCCGTCGACGTCCCGGTCGAGACCTATTTCGGCGCCGCGAACGGCACCGAGCGCGCCTTCGTGCAGAGCGACGTCAAGAGCGCGACGGCGACGCTCGACCACGCGTTCACGCCCGACCTGACCCTGCACACGGTGCTGCGCGCCTACGACTACGCGCTCGACCGCAACTACACGTCGATCGGCACCATCAAGGACGGCGCCGCTCCCACCGTCGCCATCGGCCAGACCCACCGCCTGCGCGACGAGGACGGACGCTATCTGCAGAACGAGCTGTCGCAGAAACTGGATTGGGGCGCGACGCGCCACCAGCTGCTGTACGGCCTGGAACTCGGCCGCCAGAACAAGCGCGAGGTGCTCCGGTCGCGCAACAACGTCGCGACGTACAGCCTGTTCCACCCCGTGCTCGTCGACCTGCCGGTGCTGCCGGACAGCGTCAACCCCAGCGCCGACAACCGGAACCGCGTCGACATCGCCGGCCTGTACGTGCAGGACCTCGTGGCGCTGACGCCGGAGTGGAAGATCCTGGCGGGCGCTCGCTACGACCACCTGAAGCAGGACCGCGACGACCGCACCGCGAAGAGCCTCGACCTGCACCGCGTCGACGACACGTGGTCGCCGCGCCTGGGCGCCGTGTACCAGCCCACGAGCCGGGTCGCGCTGTACGCGTCGTGGAACCGTTCGTTCCAGCCGATCTCGGATTCGTTCGTCTTCCGCGCCAACAGCGACACCTTGAAGCCGACGCAGACCGTCAACAAGGAAGCGGGCGTCAAGCTCGACCTGTCGGCGCGTTCCAGCCTGACGGCGGCCCTGTTCGACATGACGCAGACGAACATCCAGGTGGCCGATCCGGCCGACGCGAATTTCTCGCTGCCCGTCGGGCGCCAGCGCACGCGCGGCCTCGAAGTGAGTTTCAGCGGCGAGCTGGCGCCCGGCTGGGACGCCATCGCCGGCTATGCGAACATGCGCGGCACCATCGAGGATTCGACGGAACTCACGAAGGCCGGCACGCCGTTCGAAGGCAACACGGCGGCGCTCACGCCGCGCCACACGTTCAACGCGTGGATCAAGCACCACCTGGATGACAGGCTCTGGATCGCGGCCGGCGGGCGCGCGGAGTCGAGCCGCTACGCGTCGCCGGACGACCAGACGACCCTGCCCGGCTACGGCGTGCTGCAGCTCGGCGCCGGCTACGAAGGGCGCAAGATCGATGTGACGTTCACGCTCAGGAACGTCCTGAACCGGCGCTACTTCGTGTCGGCCCACAGCGGCGCCAACGACTACAACATGCCGGGCGAGCCGCGCACGGTGCTGGTCAACGCGCGCTATCGCTTCTGAGCCGGCATGGTGCGCGGCACACTGCGTTCATGGCTGCGGCGGCTGCACCTGGCCGCGGCCCTCGTGTTCGGCGGCCTGTTCGGGCTGTCCGGGCTCACGGGCTGCGCCCTCGCGTGGATGCATGAACTGGACACGATGCTCAACCCCGCGCTGTTCCATGCGGCGCCGACGGCCGGGCCACCCGGCCCCGCCGCGATCGGACGCATCGTCGACCGGCTGGCCGGCGATCCGGCGTACGGCCGCCCCAGCCAGGTGACGCTGCCGGAGCGCGGCGGCGAAGTGGCCGTCGCGTGGTATCGCCTGGCGCCGGCCGGCGCGCGCGGGCCGTTCACGCTGGACCGGTCGCGCCAGGTCATGGTCGATCCGGCCGGCCTGGCCGTGACCGGGGAACGCGTGTGGGGCGAGCCGGGCCTGTCGCGGCCCCTGCTGATGCCGACGCTGTTTCATCTGCACCGCTACCTGCTGGCCGGCGACGCCGGCAGGACGGTCATCGCCGTCTCCGGGCTCGCGCTGCTGTTCACGTCCCTGGCCGGTCTCGCGCTGTGGTGGCCCAGGGCGAGCGTCGCCGCGTGGCGCAAGGCCTTCGTCGTGGCCTACCGCGGTTCGTGGCCGCGCTGGAACGTCAGCTTCCACCGCGCCGCCGGCGCCATCGTCGCGCCGGTGCTCGCGGTGCTCGGCTTTTCCGGCTGCCTGTTCAACCAGCCGCAGTGGATCCGGCCCGTCGTGGCCAGCATCGCCACCGTGTCGGCGCCGGACAAGCCGAAGCCCGGCGCGGCGGGCGGCGTCGACATCGGCGTGGCGCGGGCGGCGCAGACGGCGCACGCCCTGTTCCCGGCCGCGCGCGTGTCGCGCGTCGCCCTGCCCGCACGGCCGGGCGCGCCGTACGAGATCCGCCTGCGCCAGCCCGGCGAGGTGCGCCAGGGCGACGGCAATACCCGCGTCACGGTCGACGCGGCGACGGGGCGCGTGCTGCGCGTGCGCGACCCGCTGCGCGCCCCGGCCGGCGACGCTTTCCTCGACTGGCAATTCCCGCTGCATACGGGCGAAGCGTTCGGCACCGCGGGACGGGCCGTCATCACCGTCGTCGGCCTGGCGCCGGCCGCGTTCCTCGTGACCGGCCTGGCCGTCTGGCGCCAGCGGCGCAAAGGGCGCCGGGCGGCGCGTGACGAGGGCGTTTTTGTGTCAAACTAACGCCATGTGCGTCAACTACCGCCCTCCGCTGCCCGAACAACTCGACATGGTGCTCGGCACCCTCGTCGACCTGTACCGCGACTGGGACCGGCAGGGCGAGGTCTGGAAGGACGAGGTCTGGAAGGATTACATCGCCCCGATCGTGCGCGCGGGGACGGACGGCGAAAGCATCGTGCAGCTGGCCAGCTACGGCATGGTGCCGCGCCGGCACATTCCGGCCGGCGTCAAGCCGTTCGACACGATGAACGCGCGCGCCGAATCGCTGGGCGAAAAGCGCTCGTTCGCGCCGGCGTGGTGCCGCGCCCAGCTGTGCGCCGTGCCGATGACCTGTTTCTACGAACCCTGCTACGAGAGCGGCCGCGCGGAGCGCTTCGGCATCGGCATGCACGACGACAGCGTGTTCTTCGTGGCCGGCCTGTGGCGCGAATGGTCCGAGGCCGACGGGTCGATCGCGGCGTCGTTCACGCAAATCACGATCAATGCCGACGACCATCCGCTGATGCGGCGCTTCCACAAGCCGGACGACGAAAAGCGCGCGCTCGTCGTGCTGCCCCCCAGCGACGTCGACGCCTGGCTGCACTGCCGCGATCCGGAGCTGGCGCGTAGCTTCCTGCGGCCGTATCCGGCCGACGCGATGAAGGTGTGGGCCGCGCCGAAAGCCCCGCCCGCACCGAAGGACCCGCCGGGCCAGCGGAACCTCGACTTATTTTGACGCGGGCGCCGCCTCGGCGCGCTTGACGACCGCGATCACCTGCTTCGCCACCTCGTTCGGCACCGCCAGCGACAGCTGGTAGTGGACGATCTCGAACCCGGCCGCCGTCCTGCGGATGACGCCACTGGCCATGCAATGGCCCATGTTTTCCGTGTCGAGCAGCTCGTCGAACCAGATCAGCGCGCCGTCCGGCGTCGCATACACGTTGCGGCGCGTGGGATGGAACACCCAGGCGGCCCGCTTGCCCTCGAAATACTTGCGGCCCCAGGCGCGGAACGCGTCGCGCTGCCACAGCTCGTTGCGGTCGGTGCCGATGTAGACGCCGTCCGGCGCCATCTTGTCGAAATAACGCATGCGCGCATGGGCGGCGTCGTCATGCCAGCCGTCGACGAACGCGTTCACCTGCCGGACGAGGGCCGGATCGATGCCGGCGGCATGGGCGAGCGACGCGACGAACAGGCAGCACGCGAGGATGAGCGATTTCATGGCGGCGTCCTCAGGCGCGCCGCGACGTGCGCAGCGGGCGCACGTCCGGCTCCGTCGCGGCCCGGCGCGGCAGACCCAGCGCCACGGCGAACGGGATCAGGAACGGATACAGGCCCCACACGATGCGCCCTTCGACGCGCACGCTCAGCGCGGCATACAGCGGCGGCAAGGCCATCAGCACGAGCAGGCTTTTCAAGGGCGCGATGCGCGGCGGTGCCCACCGCAGGCCGACGAGGGCCAGCGGCAGCACGAGGCCCGCGCAACCGGCGAGCGACAACAGGCCGCGCGTATCCGCCAGCAAGGCGCGCACGGTGCCGAGGTTGGGGACCCACGCGTAATGCGGCAACCCGGGGATGAGCCACCAGCGCACGGCGACGAGCCAGCCGGCCGCGGCGGCCAGCGCGGCCAGGACGTGCGGCACCGCGGCCTGGCGCATCACGAGCAGCCAGCCCAGCAGCAGGATGTTTTCCTCGCGAATCGCCGTCGCCGCCAGGCCGGCCGCCAGCGCGAGGCGCGGCTGCCCCGTCAGCACGGCGAACACGAACAGCATGCGCATGCACACGGACCCCGGATCGACGAGCAGGTAAGGCGCATACCAGAACGTCGGCAGCGACAGCACGACGAGCAACCCGGCCGCCAGCGCGCGCTTGGTGCCGAAGCCCATGCGCCGCACGGTGGCCGTCGCCAGGCACGCCGTCGCCGTGACGAACAGCCAGTTCAGCGCGGCAAACGTGTTGTGGATGTCCCCGGGCAGAAAGGCCGCGAGCGCCGGCACCGCGAGGCGATACGGGAATGGCGCGCGCAGGTCCTGCAGCGGGATCTCGCCGCGCACCCAGCGGGCCGTGTCGAAATAGGCGAGCGAATCCTCGACGGTGCCGCCCCAGCGCCACAACATGATCGCGAGGGAGAGAACAGCGAAACCGCCGATCACGAACGGCCAGTTGAAACGTCGGGGAATCCGGTAGATGTTGCCGGGAATCTGTGCCATGGCACTTCCTGTCAGGTTAACAATCAGGAGAGCATAGCGAAATGCAACAATTCCGTCCATGCGGACGATTCAATTGGGCAATGATCGCGATCATGCGGCGCTCGCGTACGCGCCTGGAATCGTGGATAATTCTGGCCATGAACGACACTACCCAACTCCCACCCCTGCCCGACCGCCTGTCCATCGACCCGAAGAGCCCGCACCACGATGCGGAAGTCTTCAAGCACCCGGTCGGCATCCGTTTCAACGGCAAGGACCGCACCGACGTCGAGGAATACTGCATGAGCGAAGGCTGGATCAAGGTCGCCGCCGGCAAGGTCCTGGACCGCAAGGGCCGGCCGATGCTGATCAAGCTGAAAGGCACGGTCGAGGCGTATTACGCCGTTTGAGCCTTTACCGATAACGCAGAAACGCAAAAAGGCCGCCGGAGCGATCCGGCGGCCTTTTTTTGCGCCTTGAATTAACGCTTGTCGATGCTCGGCACGTCGCGGACGGTCGAACCGACGAACAGCTGGCGCGGACGGCCGATCTTCTGTTCCGGATCGGCGATCATCTCGTTCCACTGGGCGATCCAGCCGATGGTGCGGGCCATCGCGAAGATACCGGTGAACATCGAGACCGGGATGCCCAGCGCGGACTGCACGATGCCCGAGTAGAAGTCGACGTTCGGGTACAGCTTGCGCGACACGAAGTATTCGTCGTTCAGGGCGATCTTTTCCAGTTCCATCGCCAGCTTGAACAGCGGGTCGTCCTGCAGGCCCAGTTCGTTCAGCACTTCGTAGCAGGTTTCGCGCATCAGCTTGGCGCGCGGGTCGAAGTTCTTGTACACGCGGTGACCGAAGCCCATCAGCTTCACGCCCGAGTTCTTGTCCTTGACCTTCTCGATGAAGCCAGGGATGTTCTCGACGGTGCCGATTTCCTTCAGCATGTTCAGTGCGGCTTCGTTCGCGCCGCCGTGCGCCGGGCCCCACAGGCAGGCGATGCCGGCTGCGATACACGCGAACGGGTTGGCGCCCGACGAACCGGCCAGGCGGACGGTCGAGGTCGATGCGTTCTGCTCGTGGTCGGCGTGCAGGATCAGGATGCGGTCCAGGGCGCGCACGAGGACGTCGTTGACCTGGTACTCTTCGCACGGGTTGCCGAACATCATGCGCATGAAGTTCGCGCTGTACGACAGGTCGTTGCGCGGGTACACGAACGGCTGGCCGACCGAGTATTTATAGGCCATCGCGACCAGGGTCGGCAGCTTGGCGATCAGGCGGATCGCGGAGATCTCGCGCTGCTTGGCGTCGTTGATGTCCAGCGAGTCGTGGTAGAACGACGCCAGCGCGCCGACCGTACCCACCAGCACCGACATCGGGTGCGCGTCGCGGCGGAAGCCGCGGAAGAAGAATTGCATCTGCTCGTGGACCATCGTGTGCTTGCTCACGGTGGCGACGAACTTGTTCTTCTGCTCGGCGTTCGGCAGTTCGCCGTTCAGCAGCAGGTAGCAGGTTTCCAGGAAGTCGCAATTGACGGCCAGTTGCTCGATCGGGTAGCCGCGGTACAGCAGCTCGCCCTTGTCGCCATCGATGTAGGTAATGGCCGACTGGCAGGCGGCGGTCGACATGAAGCCAGGGTCATAGGTGAACTTGCCGGTCTGGCCGTACAGCTTGCGGATGTCGATGACGTCCGGGCCGATCGTGCCTTTGTAGATCGGCATGTCGACCGACGGGCTGCCGTCCGAGAACGACAGGGTGGCTTTGGTATCAGAGATGTTCATGGCACTTCCTTCTTTGGGGAGGTGGGTCTACAAGACAAAATAAAACGAAATCTTCCGGTTTCGCTCAGGCTTGCCGCAGCCGCGCCACGAGGGCGCGGACGTGCGGCAGGTCGACCTCGCCGGCGGGCTCGGCGCGGCCCAGCAGGAGGTCCATCAGCGGGTTATCCGCCAGGTCCAGCAGACGGGTCAGTGCATCGACTTCCTCGTCCGTCAATTCTTCTTCATGCGCATCCAGGAAGCGCGTGAGGATCAGGTCATTCTCGAGCAGGCCGCGGCGGGCGCGCCAGCGCAGGCGGGCACGGTTGGCGGGGTCGGATTGATGCGTATTCACTCTAGAGTCCGTTTTTGGGTCAACACTATACGCCGGCTGCCGGTGATCGACAGTACAGTAGTTTTACTGGTTTGTCGGTGGGCACGGGGTGCCCACCCTACGGCCGTAGGGTGGGCGGCCTCCGCCCACCAAACGGATGCGTCGTCGAGATGCTTTTAGATCGCCCTGCGCACCAGCAATTCCTTGATCTTGCCGATCGCCTTGTTCGGGTTCAAACCCTTCGGGCACACGTCCGTGCAATTCATGATCGAATGGCAGCGGAACAGGCGGTACGGGTCTTCCAGGTTGTCCAGGCGCTCGTTGGTGGCTTCGTCGCGCGAGTCGGCGATGAAGCGGTAGGCCTGCAGCAGGCCGGCCGGGCCCACGAACTTGTCCGGATTCCACCAGAACGACGGGCACGACGTCGAGCAGCACGCGCACAGGATGCACTCGTACACGCCGTCCAGCTCTTCGCGCTCTTCCGGCGACTGCAGGCGTTCCTTCTCCGGCGGGATCGAGTCGTTGATCAGGTACGGCTTGATCGAGTGGTACTGCTTGAAGAAGTTGGTCATGTCCACGATCAGGTCGCGGATGACCGGCAGGCCCGGCAGCGGGCGCAGCACGATCGGCTGCGTCAGCTCGTTCAGGTTCGTCGTGCAGGCCAGGCCGTTCTTGCCGTTGATGTTCATCGCGTCCGAGCCGCACACGCCTTCGCGGCAGGAGCGGCGCAGCGCCAGCGAGT
>NZ_JADKYX010000034.1 GCF_016093545.1 Massilia rhizosphaerae
ATCGCTCACTCAAAATACTGACTGTATTTCTTGTGAACATTTGATAATTTAAGTATTCAGTATCACCGAAGCGATACTGGCACCTCATCAAACGCCCACACTTATCGACTGTTTATTGTTAAAGAACGGTGTTCGGTACTGCCTTGCTGCGCTTGCGAATCGTTTTGTTCGTCAGCAGCAGAGGAGCGAGATTATGCAGTGCTTCGCTTAACTCGTCAACCCTCATTTTTCTGCAACACAAGCGGCGTTATCAAACACTCTAGCTCAACTACTTGATTTCGCTGAACTTTTCTTGCGCTGCAGAAGCAGGACGCGAACTATAGCAAATCGCATCGGAAGTACGCAAGGGGACTTTCGTAAGAATTTTCCAGTTGCTCGTATGCTATCTTTGCCGCCTTCCTTCATCACCCTGGAGTTCCCATGCGCGTCCCGCACATCGTCCCGACGGCGAATCCCGACCTCGCCGCCGCCCTCGTCGCCGCCATCAATCACAAGACCAAGCCGCTGGGCAGTCTCGGCGCGCTCGAGCGTCTGGCAAGCCGCCTCGGCCTGATCCAGAACACGGTCGCGCCCACGATCCGGCAACCCGCCATCCTCGTGTTCGCGGGCGACCATGGCGTCGTCGCGGAAGGCGTGTCCGCCTATCCGCAGGACGTCACCTGGCAAATGGTCAAGAATTACCTGGTCCACGGTGCCGCCATCAATGTGTTCGCGCGCCAGAACGGTATCGATCTGCACGTGGTGGATGCGGGCGTCAATCACGACTTCGGTGCGACCGCCGGCCTCGTCGACCGCAAAGTGGCGCACGGCACGCGCAACTTTGCGCTCGAGCCGGCGATGACGACCGAGCAGTGCGCGGCCGCGCTGGAGCACGGCGCCGCGCTCGCGGCCGACCTGCCCGGCAACGTGGTCGGATTCGGCGAGATGGGCATCGGGAACACGACGGCGGCGGCAGCGCTGATGCACAAGCTGACAAAGCTCCCCGTCGCGGACTGCGTCGGCGCCGGCACCGGCCTGTCGCCGGAAGGTGTACGGCGCAAGCAGCAGGTGATCGAAGCGGCCGTCCAGCGCCACGCCGGCGTCGACGATCCGCTCGCCGTGCTGGCCACGTTCGGCGGCTTCGAGATCGCGATGATGGCCGGTGCGATGCTCAAGGCGGCCGCGCTGCGCAAGGTGCTGCTGATCGACGGCTTCATCGTCACGAGTGCCTTGCTCGTGGCGGCGCGCATCGAGCCCGCGATCCTGGACTACTGCGTGTTCGCGCACTGCTCGGACGAATCCGGCCACCGCCGCATGCTCGACGCACTCGGCGCCGAGCCCCTGCTGCAGCTGAATCTGCGGCTGGGCGAAGGCACGGGCGCCGCGCTGGCCCTGCCGCTGCTGCACGCGGCAGTCAACTTCCTGAACGAGATGGCCACCTTCGAATCGGCCAGCGTCAGCACGACGTCTGCCTGATGTATCAACTACGACTGTTCTTCACCGCCCTGCAGTTCTTCACGCGCTTGCCGATCCCCGCCTGGGTCGGGTTCGAGGCCGCGTGGCTGCAGCACGCGGCGCGCTACTTTCCGCTCGTCGGCTGCGTCGTCGCGGCAATCGCGGCCGGTGTCTACGCCGCCGCCGCGCTCGTGCTGCCGGCGCCGGTGGCGGCCGTGCTGTCGACCGCGGCGTCGATCTGGATCACGGGCGCCTTCCACGAGGACGGTTTCGCCGACACGTGCGACGGCCTGGGCGGCGGCATGACGAAGGAACGGGCGCTGGAGATCATGAAGGATTCGCGCGTGGGCGCCTACGGCGCGATCGGCATCGTCTGCATGCTGGCGGCCAAGCTGTCCGCGCTGGCGCTGCTGCCGCCGCGCGTCGCGGTGGCCGCGCTGTTCGTCGCGCATCCGTTCTCGCGTCTCGTGTCCACGGCGCTGATCTGGAGGCTGGACTACGTGCGCGGCGAAGGCAAGGCGAAGCCGCTGGCGCAGCAGATGACGGGCGCCGAATTCGCGATCGCGACGCTGACGTGCGCGCTGCCCGCGGCCTGCGTGCTCGCCGCCGGCTGGATGACGCCGGCCGCCATGCTCGCCGCGATGCTGGCCGCGCTGGCCGCCACGCTGTGGCTGGGCCGCCTCTTCGTGCGCCGCCTCGGCGGCTACACGGGCGACTGCCTCGGCGCCGTGCAGCAGCTGGCCGAAGCGCTGGTCTATATCGCCGTGCTGGCCACGCTGGGCCACGGCGCCTGGGCCGCGGCATGACGCTGTATCTGGTGCGCCATCCGCAGCCGGACGTGGCGCCGGGCCTGTGCTACGGCGCCAGCGACGTGCCCGTGCAGGAGGCGGAACTGGCGCGCGCGCATGCGGCGCTGGCGGCGCGAGGGCTGCCCGACCTGCCCGTCCACGCAAGCCCGCTGCAACGCTGCGCGCTGCTGGCGGAACGCCTCGCGCCGGGCCGCGTCACGTTCGACGCGCGCCTGGCCGAGATGGATTTCGGCGCATGGGAATTGCGGCCGTGGTCCGACATCCCGCGCGCCGACGTCGACGCCTGGACCGCCGACCTGCTCCACTACCGCCCCGGCGGCGCGGAGAACGTGCTCGACGTGGCGCGCCGCGTGCGGGCCTTCGCGGACGACCTGCGCGCGTCGTCCGCGCTGGTCATCTGCCACGCCGGCACCATCCGCCTGCTCACCGCCCTGCATGGTGGACAACCGCTCGAACAGGCCGCGCTGCGGGCCGCGCAAACGCCCCATCGCATCGGCTACGGCGAGTTGGTCGTGCTAAAAGACTGACAACGCCGCGCGTCAATGGCCGTATAATGACGGCGTTTTGGTGCTCGCGCCCGATTCCTCGGGCGCAGTTAAACGGGAAACACGAAGCCTCGCGTCACCGCGAGCGCCAACGTGTGCTGCCCCCGCAACGGTAAGCAAGTGCCGCTGTGCGTTCGACGCACGCGCGGCAACCGTCCTCACATACCACTGTGCATCCGCATGGGAAGGTCGGACGGCCATACTCGCCAGCCCGGATACCGGCCAAAAGGTGGAAGCACGGGTCACCCTCGCGCTTCCGTTCATCCTGCCGACGGGGACGCCGGCCGGTTGTTCGCTACTTAGAAAATCATGTCCTTTCCTGTATTCCGGCAAGCGGCCGCGCTGGCGCTCGCATTTGCTGCCGCAGCGTCGGCCCACGCCGCCCCCCTTCCCGACACCGTCGTCGTCACCGCCGACCGCATGCCGCAACGCGCCGCCGACGTCATCCCCGACACCGTCGTCATCGACGACGCGGACATCGCCCGCGCCGGCGCGGGTTCCGTCGCCGACGTGCTGCGCCGCCAGCGCGGCATCGAAATCGCGCGCAACGGCGGCGCCGGCACCAGCACCTCGGTCTTCCTGCGCGGCGCCAACGGCAACCAGGTCGTCGTGCTCGTCGACGGCGTGCGCATCGGGTCCGCGACCACGGGCGCGGCCGCGTGGAATGCCATCCCGCTGTCGTCCATCGACCACATCGAGATCGTCTACGGTCCGCTCTGCACCCTGTACGGCGCGGACGCGATCGGCGGCGTCGTGCAGATCTTCACGAAGCACGGCGACGGCCGGCCGGTCTTCGGCGCCGGCGCGGGCGGCGGCACCCATGGCACGCACCGGTACGACGCCAGCGTGACCGGATCGACGGGCGGCGCGCACGGCGTGACGTATGCGCTGTCCGGCGCGCACGAGGCATCGGGCGGCTTCTCGGCCACGCGTCCCGGCGCATACGGCTACAACCCCGACGCCGACGGCTATGCGCGCAACAGCGTCGACGGCCGGCTCGCTCTGAGCCTGGCCGACGGCCACGAGATCGGCGCGCAATTCCTGCAAAGCCGCCTGAACGCGCAGTACGACAGCGGCAGCTCGGCCTTCGACACGCACAACGTCCAGGAAGTCGACAGCTACGCCGTCTTCCTGAACGACCGCTTCCTCCCCGCCTGGCACAGCAGCGTCCAGATGGCGCGCTCGGAAGACAAATCGGGGAACTTCACGAGCACGGCACCTGCCGGCACGTCGCAGCTGAACACGCGCCAGGACGAGCTCACATGGCAGAACACGTTCGACCTCGCGGGCGACACGCTGCAACTGCTGGCCGCCCACCGCAAGGAACAAGTCCTGTCCAGCACCGTCCGCGCCGTCAACAGCACCCGCGTCACGAATGCCGTCGCGGCCGCGTACGACCTGCGCCGCGGCCGCCACCTGCTCGACGTCAGCGCACGCACCGACCGTTCCGAGTACGGCGCGAAGACGACGGGCGCGGCCGGTTACGGCTACGAATTCACGCAGGACCTGCGCGCCACGGCAAGCCTTGGCACGAGCTTTCGCGCGCCCACGTTCAACGAACTGTTCTACCCGGGCTACGGCCTCGTGTCGAACAAGCCGGAACGGGGCCGCAACGCGGAAGCGGGCGTGCGGTATCGCGTGGCCGGCGTCGACCTGCAGGCGAATTACTACCGCAACCGCCTGACCGACATGATCGTGACCGTCACCCCGTGCCCGAGCCGCACCGGCAGCTGCGCCACCAACGTCGACCACGCGCTGCTGGAAGGCCTCACCCTGGCGGCGGACACCCGCGTCGGCAACCTCGGCCTGCGCGCCAGCGCCGACCTGCAGAATCCGCGCGACGAGACCACCGGCAAGCAGCTGGCCCGCCGCGCGCGCCGCCATGCCGGCCTCGCCGCCGACTACAGCGTGGGCCAGGTGGCCGCCGGCGCCGAGTTGCAGGCGTCCGGCCGCCGCTACGACGATGCCGCGAACGTCCACCGTCTCGGCGGCTACGGCCTGCTGAACCTGTACACTACCTGGCACATGACGCGCGACTGGTCGCTGCTGGTCCGCGTCGACAACGCGGCCGCCAAGAACTACGAACTGGCGCGCAATTACGGCACGGCCGGGCGCACCTGGTTCGCGGGCATCCGTTACGGCAGCCGCTGACCCATCATGTACCGACGAGCCATGCACCCTGTTCCATCACCGCTGCGCCAGCGCGCCATCCCGACCATCGCCCTGCTGCTGTGCGCGGCGCTTGCCAGCCTGCTCATCGCGGGCATGAGCGGATCGATCGCCGTCGCGCCGTCCGACCTGCCAGATGCGCTGGCGCAGGTCTTGCGCGGCCGGCCGGAATCGCTCGCCGCGTCGCTCCTCGAGTTGCGCGCCGGGCGCGCGTTGACGGCCTTCGTCACCGGCGGGGCGCTCGCGCTGGCCGGCGTCATGATGCAGGCGCTGTTGCGCAATCCGCTGGCCGATCCGTACGTGCTCGGCATCTCGGCCGGCGCCTCGGTCGGCGCGCTGTGCGCGCTCCTGCTGCTGTGCGCCGCCGCCACCGTCGACGCCGCGGCGATGGGCGGCGCGGTGACGATCGCGCTGCTGCTGTACCTGCTGGCACGGCGCGACATGCGCAGCGGCGCCGCGGCCGAGGGCGGCACGTCGATGCTGCTGCTCACCGGCGTCATCATGTCCTCGGCCAGCATGGCCCTCGTCACGCTGATGCTGTCGATCGCGCCGGAAGGCCGGTTGCGCAGCATGGTGTTCTGGATGATCGGCGACCTGGCCGGCGCGCCGCTGCGCCTGCTGCCCTGGCTCGTGCTGGGCGCGGCGCTCGCGTACGCACTGCGCAATGCGCGCGCGATGAACATGCTCGCGCTGCACGCGGAAGCCGCCGCCACGCTGGGCGTGCGCGTCGGCGCCGTGCGCAAGGGTTTGTTCTTCGTGTCGGCCGTGCTGACGGCGAGCGCCGTGACGAGCGCCGGCGCCGTCGGCTTCGTCGGCCTGATCGTGCCGCACGCCTGCCGCTTCGCGTTCGGCCCGGACCACCGCGTGCTCGTCCCGGCCGCCGTGCTGGGCGGCGGCAGCCTGCTCGTGCTGTGCGATACCGTGGCGCGCACCGTCGTCGCGCCGACCCAGCTGCCGGTCGGCGCCATCACGGCGCTGATCGGCGCGCCCGTCTTCCTCTACCAGCTGCACCGCCTGCGCAAATGACGATCGCAACTCGACAACTGGAACTACGGGCCGGCGGCCGCATGCTCGTGCAGGGCCTGGACTGGCATGTGCGCGCCGGCGAATGCTGGTCCATCGTCGGCCGCAACGGCGCTGGCAAAAGCACGCTGCTGCGCACCGTGGCGGGCCTGCGCGCGCCCGATGCCGGCACCGTCGAGCTGCACGGACGGGCGCTGCCCGACTGGCCGCTGGAAGCGCTGGCGCGCGAACGCGCCTACCTGCCGCAGGCGCGCAGCGACGCCTTCGCGTACAGCGTGATGGAAACCGTGCTGTCCGCGCGCCACCCGTACCACGCCAACCGTTACTGGGAACAGAGCGACGACCACCATGCCGCCCTGCACGCCTTGGCTGCGATGGAAGTCGAGCACCTCGCCGCGCGCGACGTACGCACCCTGTCCGGCGGCGAGCGCCAGCGCGTGGCCATCGCCGCGCTGCTGGCCCAGGACACGCCGCTGCTGCTGCTCGACGAACCGGCCAACGCGCTCGACCTGGCGCACCAGGTGCGCACGATGTCGCTGCTCGCGCGCCTGTGCCGGCAAAGCGGCAAGACCATCGTGATGATCGGCCACGACCTGAACCTGGCCCACGGCATTTCCACCCACGCCCTGCTGCTGATGGGCGACGGCCGCTGGCACGCGGGCACCGTCGACGACGCGATGCAGGCACCGCTGCTGAGCAGCTATCTCGGCCACCCGATCGACGCGATCGAGCACGGAGGCCGGCATATCTTCATCCCCCTGGAGGCACCTCATGACTGACCTGACGCCCGAGCAAACCGCGGCACTCAACGAGCGCCACCGCGTGCGCATGGAACGCAAGAAGGCGATCGTCGACGCCAAGATCGCCGCGGCCGACAAGAAGATCGGCATCATCATCGTCAACACCGGCAACGGCAAAGGCAAGAGCTCGAGCGCGTTCGGCATGGTCGCGCGCGCCCTCGGCCACGGCATGAAAGTCGGCGTCGTCCAGTTCATCAAGGGCGCGATGTCCACCGGCGACGAGCTGTTCCTGCGCCGCTTCCCCGACGACGTCAGCTTCCACGCGATGGGCGAAGGCTATACGTGGGAAACGCAGAACCGCGAGCGCGACGTCGACAAGGCGCATGCGGCCTGGGAACAGGCGCGCCGCTTCCTCGCCGATCCGGGCTACGGCCTCGTCGTGCTGGACGAACTGAACATCGCGCTCAAGTACCACTACCTCGACGTGCACACGGTGATCGCCGACCTGCTCGACCGGCCCGACATGCAGCACGTCGTCGTGACGGGCCGCGGCGCGCCGCCGGAACTCATCGGCGTCGCGGACACGGTCACGGAAATGAAGGACGTCAAGCACGCCTTCCGGGCGGGCATCGCGGCCCAGGCCGGGACGGAGTGGTGATGGCCGCCGGCGCACGCATGGTGCTGGTCGCGGCCATCGCCTCGGGCCAGGGCAAGACGACGGTGACGGCCGCGCTGGCGCGCCGGTTGCGCCGCATGGGCCAGCGGGTGCACGTGTTCAAGTGCGGGCCGGACTTCATCGATCCGATGGTCCTCGAGCACGCGAGCCGGGCGAAAGTCCACACGCTGGACTTGTGGATGGTCGGGCTGGAGCAGAGCCGCCAGCGCCTGGCCCGCGCCGCGCGCGAAGCGGACGTGGTGCTCGTCGAAGGCGTGATGGGCCTGTACGACGGCGATCCATCCGCCGCCGACCTCGCGCGCACGTTCGACCTGCCCGTGCTGGCCGTGATCGACGCCGCGGCGATGGCGCAGACGGCCGGCGCCGTCGTCATGGGCCTGCGCGACTACGGGCCCGTGCGGATGGCCGGCGTCGTCGCCAACCGGGTCGCGAGCGAGGGCCATGCCCGCATGGTGGCGGCATCGCTGCGCGACATCCCACTGCTGGCGACCTTGCCGAAGCAGGCGCGCCAACTGCCGGAACGCCATCTCGGCCTCGTCGTGCCGGGCGAAGTCGACGGCATCGACGCGATCCTCGACGAGCTGGCCGACCAGCTGCAGCTGGACGAGGCGGCGTGGCATGCGCTGGCGCCGCAACTCCCGGACGAAGCCTTGCCCGAAGCGCCGGTCCCGCCGCTGCTGGCCGGGCAGACGGTGGCGATCGCGCGCGACGCCGCGTTCTGCTTCCTGTACCCGGCCAACGTCGACACGTTGACCGCGCTGGGCGCGCAGGTCCGCTGGTTTTCGCCGCTGGCGGACGAGCCGGTGCCGCCGGATGCCGACATGGTCTACCTGCCGGGCGGTTATCCGGAACTGCACGGGGAAGCGCTGGCGCAGGCCGCGCGCTGGCGCGACTCGATCCGCGCGGCGCACGCGGCCGGGGTGCCCATCTTCGGCGAATGCGGGGGCATGATGGTGCTGGGCGACTCGCTCGTCGACGCGCAAGGCCGCGACTGGCCGATGGCGGGCCTGTTCCCGGGCCGCGTGCTGATGCAGCCGCGTCTCGCGGGCCTCGGACCGCAGGCCGTGGCGACGAAGTCCGGCCAGATGCGGGGACACACGTTTCATTACTCGCGCCTGGAGACGCCGCTCGCCCCCGCCGCGTGGACGACCAAGCATCCGTCCGGCGCCCAGGGCGAGGCGGTCTTCCGCGCCGGCTCGCTGACGGCGTCGTACTTCCACGCATTCTTCGCGTCGAACCCGGCGGCCGCGGCGAGCCTGCTGCGCGGAGACCTGGCGTGACGCGCACCCTCGTCCTCGGCGGCGCCCGGTCCGGCAAAAGCGCCCTGGCCGAGCGGCTCGCCCACTCATCCGGCAAGGATGTCGTCTACGTCGCGACGTCGCACGCGGGCGACGCCGAGATGGCCGCCCGCATCGCGCATCACCGCGCGCGCCGGCCGCAAACGTGGACGACGGTGGAAGAGCCGACGGCGCTGGCGGCGACGCTGCGCGCGCTGTGCGGCCCCGGACGCATCGTGCTCGTCGATTGCCTGACGTTGTGGCTCACGAACCTGATGTTCGCGACGCACCAGGAGTATCCCGACGTCGGCACGATCGCCCTGCCGCCGCTGTTCGTGCGCGAGCGCGAAGCCTTGCTGGAATGGCTGGATACGCCGCCGGCGGGCGACGTCGTGTTCGTGTCGAACGAAGTGGGCATGGGCATCGTGCCCAGCGGCGCCGTGTCGCGCACGTTCGTGGACGAGGCGGGCCGCCTGCACCAGGACGTGGCGGCACGCTGCGCGCGCGTGCTGTTCGTCGCGGCCGGCCTGCCGCTGGCATTGAAAGGCGCACCATGCTGAGCGGCCTGCCGCCGCCGACCCTCGCGCTGGCGCTCGTCGCGGGCGTGCTGCTGGATGTGCTGCTGGGCGAGGCGCGGCGTTACCATCCGCTCGTCGGCTTCGGCCGGCTGGCCTCTGCGCTGGAACGCCGCCTGAACGCGGGACGCCTGCGCATCGCGCGCGGCCTCCTCGCATGGGCGCTGGCCGTGCTGCCGCTGTCCGTGCTGGCCTGGGCCGCTTGTCGCTCCGGCGGCGCGGCCGCGCATGCGCTGCTGCTGTACCTCGGCCTCGGGCTGCGCAGCCTGCGCGACCATGCGTTGCCGATCCATGCCGCGCTGCGCCGCGGCGATCTGGCTGCGGCACGCGAGCTGGCCTCCCGCATCGTCAGCCGCGACACGCGGCAAGCCGACGAGACGGATCTCGCCAAGGCCGGCGCCGAATCGCTGCTCGAAAACGGCAACGACGCCGTGTTCGGCACGCTGTTCTGGTTCCTCGTCGGCGGCGGATCCGGCGTCGCGTTGTTCCGGCTCGCGAACACCTTGGATGCCATGTGGGGCTACCGCACCGCGCGCTTCGACCTGTTCGGCCGCGTGGCCGCGCGCGTGGACGACGTGCTGAATTATGTGCCGGCGCGTCTCACGGCGCTGTCGTACGTGCTGCTGGCCCAGCGCGGCCGGCTGCGTGCCTGGCACTGCTGGCGCGCGCAGGCCCCCGCGTGGAGCAGTCCGAACGCGGGGCCCGTGATGGCCAGCGGCGCCGGCGCGCTCGGCATCCGGCTGGGCGGCGCGGCCGTGTACGACGGCGTGACGGAACAGCGACCCGTGCTCGGCGACGGCCCCGACGCCGGCGCGGACGACATCGTGCGCGCCTGGCGCCTCGTGTGGCGCACGACGCTGTTGTGGGTTGCCGTCGCCTGCATCTTGCTGTTCGCACTGGATAGGATGATCCATGCTTGACCACGGTGGCAACCTGCGCGCGGCACAGCAGCGCTACGGCGGCACGGACTGGATCGACCTCTCCACCGGCATCAATCCACACGGCTATCCCGCGCCGGCGCCGGCACCGGACGCGTGGCACCGCCTACCCGAATCCGATCCGGCCCTCGTGCGCGCCGCGTGCGACTATTACGGCGCGCCGCAGCTGCTGCCGGTGGCGGGCACGCAGGCCGCGATCCAGGCCCTGCCCCGTCTGCGGGCCGGGCTGGCCGGGCCGGCGCGCGTGGCGGTGGCCGCGCCCTCGTACGCGGAACACGCGCATCACTGGGGCCGGCACGGCCACGCCATGCGCGAGATTCCGTATGCCGCGCTCGACGCCGCCGTGGACGGCAGCGACGTGGTGGTGGTCGTCAATCCGAACAATCCCACCGGCACGACGGTGGCGCCGGCTAGGCTGCTGGACTGGGCGGACCATCTGGCCGCGCGCGGCGGCTGGCTCGTCGTCGACGAGGCGTTCGGCGACACGGCCCCCTCGCTCGGCGTCGCGGGCCACGCCGGCCGACCCGGCCTCGTCGTGCTGCGCTCCGTCGGCAAATTCTTCGGCCTGGCCGGACTGCGGCTGGGCTTCGTCGGCGCTCACGCGCCCCTGCTGGCGGCGCTGGACGACCTGCTCGGCCCCTGGACCGTCAGCGGTCCGGCACAGGACATCGCCGTCGCCGCGCTGCGCGACCGCGGCTGGCAGCAAGCCACGCAGCGCCGCCTCGCGCGTGACGGCGCGCGTATACACACACTTCTGGCCAAGCACGGCATCGACGCGCACGGCACCCCGCTGTTCCACTGGTGGGCGGAGCCGCGCGCCGAGGCCTTTCATGAACACATGGCGCGGCGCGCGATCTGGGTCCGGTTGTTCCCCGGCGCGGCGCGCGGCATCCGCGTCGGCCTGCCGGGGAACGACGCGGCGTGGGCACGCATCGAACAAGCACTTCGGGAATGGGAAAACACATGAAACGAGCTATCAACATCGCGGGTGCGCTGCTGCTCGCGGCCGGCGTGCAGGCGCATGCCGCCATCACCGTCAAGGACGACGCGGGCGTCACCGTCACCGTGGCGCAACCGGCCCGGCGCGTGATCTCGCTGGCGCCGCACGTCACCGAACTGCTGTTCGCGGCCGGCGGCGGCAGCCACGTCGTGGGCGTCGTGTCGTACAGCGACTTTCCGCCGGCAGCGAAAAAGATCCCCGAAATCGGCTCGAACCGCGACGTCGACCTGGAACGCATCATGGCGATGAAGCCGGACCTGATCGTCGTCTGGCGCCACGGCAGTTCGGAACGCCAGATCGAGATGCTGCAAAAACTCGGCATCCCGATGTTCCACAGCGAGCCGCAACAGCTGGAAGACATCGCGGACAACGTCCAGAAGCTCGGCCACCTGATGGGCACCGACGCCGTCGCCGGTCCCGCCGCGGCCAGCCTGCGCGGCCGCATCGCCAGCCTGCGCAGCCGTTATGCGCAGCGTCCCGTCGTGCGCAGCTTCTACCAGGTGTGGGACAAGCCGCTGTACACGCTGAACGGCCGCCACATCGTCAGCGACGCGCTGCGCCTGTGCGGCGGCGAAAACATCTTCGGCACGCTGCCCGTGACGGCGCCCGTCGTGTCGATCGAGGCCGTGCTGCAGGAGAATCCGGAAGCGATCTTCGCCACGGCCGAAAAGAACTACGGCGGCGTGAGCATGTGGAAGCCGTACCGCACGCTCACCGCCGTCCGCAACGGCAACCTGTTCACGGTCGACGGCAACCTGTTGAACCGCGCCGGTCCGCGCATGGTCGACGGCGCCGAGCAGCTGTGCGAGAAGCTCGAGCTGGCGCGCAGCCATCGCGGCAAATGAGGCGGCACATGACAGGCTTCCCGTATCCGACCCTGATGGTGCAGGGCACGACGTCGGATGCCGGCAAGAGCACGCTCGTCGCGGCGCTGTGCCGCCTGCTGCGTCGCCGCGGCGTGCGCGTGGCCCCGTTCAAGCCGCAGAACATGGCGCTGAACAGCGCCGTGACGAGCGACGGCGGCGAGATCGGCCGCGCCCAGGCGCTGCAGGCCGTCGCCGCCGGCATCGAACCGCACACGGACATGAACCCAGTGCTGCTCAAACCATCGAGCGACATCGGCGCGCAAGTCGTCATCCACGGCCGCGTGCGCGCCGAAATGGATGCGCGCGACTACCACCAATACAAGACGGTGGCGATGCAGGCCGTGCTGGAATCCCATGCGCGCCTCTCCGCCCAGTACGACGCGGTGATCGTGGAAGGCGCCGGCAGCCCGGCCGAGATCAACCTGCGCGACCGCGACATCGCCAACATGGGGTTCGCGGAAGCGGTCGACTGTCCCGTCGTGCTGGTCGCGGACATCGACCGCGGCGGCGTGTTCGCCCACATCGTCGGCACGCTCGCCTGCCTGTCGGACAGCGAACGGGCGCGCACGATCGGCTTCGTCATCAACCGCTTCCGCGGCGACATCGGGCTGCTCGAACCCGGTCTCGAATGGCTCGAACGGCAGACGGGCAAACCGGTGCTGGCCGTGCTGCCCTATCTGCACGGTCTCTATCTCGACGCGGAAGATGCCGTGCAGGCCGTGGCGCCGGGCAGCGGCGCATTTCGTATCGTCGTGCCCAGCTATCCGCGCATGAGCAATCACACGGATTTCGATGCGCTGCGCGTGCACCCCGACGTCGACCTGCGCTTCGTGCGCGAGGGCGAGCCGGCGCCGGACGGTGACCTCATCATCCTCCCCGGCAGCAAGAACACGCGCGGCGACCTCGCCTGGCTGCAGGCGCAGGGCTGGCCGGACCGCATCCGCCGCCACCTGCGCTACGGCGGCAAGGTGATCGGCATCTGCGGCGGCTTCCAGATGCTGGGGGCCTGCGTCGACGATCCGCATGGCGTGGAAGGCATGCCCGGACGGTCGGCCGGATTGGGCCTGCTGGACCTCGGCACGACGCTGACGCGCGACAAGCGGCTCGCGCAGGTGAGCGGCCGCTGCGTGTTCGCGGCCGATGCGCGTGAGGCATCCGTTTCCGGTTACGAGATCCACATGGGGGTATCGACGGGCGGCGCGCTGTCCCGGCCCGTGTTCGAGATCGACGGGCGGCCGGAAGGCGCCTGCTCGGACGACGGCCAGGTGCTGGGCACCTATCTGCACGGGCTGTTCGACGACACAAGCGCGTGCGCCGCGCTGCTGCGCTGGGCGGGACTGCACAGCGGGTGCGCGGTCGACACGGCGGCGCTGCGCGAAGCGAGCCTGGACCGGATCGCGGACGCGGCCGAACCTCTGCTGGATGCGCTGCTGGCGCGGGCATCGCAATCTCTTGATTAAAATCAAGGATCGGTGGCGCATGTAACTTAACTACGAAACATTGTTGACTTTGGCATCACGAAACCGTACATTTCCTCCTAATAAGTAGTAAAAATACTAAAATTGTCCACGTGGACACGAGGGGAGATACCATGACACTCTGCCGCATCCGTCGCGCCGCGCCCGGCACACGGCACACGTTCTCCCTCCGACCGTCCCGCCCCACCGGCGATCCCGCCACCTGACACCTCGGCGTGTCGGCCGGCGACGCCCGGGGCGCTTGGGGCCCGCCGGCTTTTCCCGCAAGCGCGATCCGAAGGAGAACCTCATGCATTTCCGGAAGACTCCGGCTGCGCTCTGCGTGGCCAGCCTCGTTGCGTCCCTGCTGCCGGCGGCGCACGCCGGGCCCATCCCCGCGGCGCACGTGTACCACAACCACATGCCGAATTTCTGGCCGTTCTACGCGGTCGACGTGGCGGCGAAATACGATGCGACGCCGGTCGGCGCGCCGGTCCGGTACACGGCCGACGGCGACGTCATCAACCTGAAGAACAATCCGCCGTCCGGCTACTCGTACTACCTGCCGGCCGCGCTGGGCGGCGGAATCATGCCGCATGACGACCTGGTGTCGTACTACACGCCGGATGCGAAGACGGGGGCATACCAGTACTGGCCCATGCAGGTGGCGAACGAGTTGCAGTCGTGGTCCGGCGGGCGCGGGCAGATCCACGTGACGATGTCCGGCGCCGTCGTCAACAACGTGCAAAGCCTGGAGACGCTGCAGAACGTGCCCGGCTACACCAACCCGTCGTGGGGCCAGTCCTGGTCGAACACGGCGGCCGCGCTGCGCACGCAGAACAACTTCCGCACCCTGGACACGATCCACTTCACGGGCCATCACTCGATGGGGCCCCTGGTCGGCGCCGACTACTTCCTGAAGGACCTGCTGTTCCAGAACGCGACGCTCGCGCAATCCTATTTCCTGGGCGGGAACTTCGTCTCGTCGAAGGGTTACTTCCCGACGGAGCTGGGCTTTTCCGAACGCCTGATCCCGACGTTGGCCAAGCTGGGCGTGCAATGGTCCGTCCTGGGCAACAACCATTTTTCGCGTACGCTGAAGGACTATCCGTACGCGACCTACGACGCGACGGGCGACACGCTGACGTCGCCGCCGAACCGCGCGGACCTGCGCAACACGTCCGCGGCGGGCAGCTGGGTGGCCGCGCAGATGGCGCACGAGCAGCAGGTCATCGTGAACAAATTCCCGTTCGCGTCGACGCCGCACTGGGTGCGCCACGTGGATGCGGCCACCGGTGCCGTAACGCAGATCGCGGGCGTGCCGGTCAGCCAGAACGGATCGTGGCTGGAAGGCTGGGAGGGCGCGACGACGGTCGACGAGATCGTCCCCTACGCCGGTCTCGAGCCACGCCAGTTCTACGTCATCGCGCACGACGGCGACAATTCGAGCGGCCGCGCCGGTTCGCTGTCCACCTGGCAGGCCGGCTACAACACGACGTGCAGCGGCAACGGCTACTGCCTCGGCATCGACGAATACCTGCGCGCCAATCCGATCCCGGCCAGCGACGTGCAGCACGTGCAGGACGGCTCCTGGGTCGACACGCGCGACTCCTCGTCCGACCCGACCTGGTATCACTGGCATCTGCCGTTCCTGATCTGGAAGGGCCAGTTCGCCGACTTCAACCGCGTCACCGGCATGAACCTCGCGCCCAAGACCAACCTGGCTGGCGTGCAGGAAGGCGCGACCGTGTCGTTCGAATACGGCTGGCACTACCTCGAACGGAATTTCGCGCTGCTGCAGGCCGCGCTCAACTACGCCAGGACGGCGGAGCAGATCTGGCTCGACGGCCATCCGAACTACTGGACGCCCGCGACGGCGATGGACAAGCAGGTGACCTACACGGGCAACCAGCTGAACCCGTGGATGATGTCCTTCCCCGTCAAGGGCGACGCCGCCCACGACTACGCCGGCGGCGCGAACCCGGCGGAACTGGGCTGGTACTTCCTGCTGCCGGCGATGGACTCCGGCTTCGGCTACTACGACGAGAACAAGGACGACGACGTCAAGCCCACGCTGGCCTTCAATAATTCGCTGGCCTTCTCGAAGCCTTACGTGCAGGCGAACATCGCGCAGGACCACACCGGCCCGTCGGTCTGGTGGCCGCAGCGCTATCCGTACAATCCCGGTTCCGTGAACGCGTCCAAGGCCGAGGGCTGGACGGTCCAGCACTACAGCAGCGACTTCGCCGTGTACACCTACGGCTACGACGTGTCGGGCATCACGAGCGCCGTCGTGAAGGTGCGCACGCACGCGTCGAACGATATCGATGCGAACGACGACACCTATAAAGTCTACGATCCGGCCGCGCTGGCCGGTACGCCGGGCCTGTCGATCACGCCGTCGAACGTGGGCGCCTGGCAGAGCGTCCCGATGAAGATGCGCGACCTGCATCCGGACATGAACGGCGCCGACTGGATCCCGGGCACGCGCGACACCCTGCACGTCCTGCCGGCGCAGGAGACCGGTGACCTGTACTACGCCTACCTGTCGGGCTTCCGCAACCAGCTGCTCGATTACTACGTCGAGATGACGGACAGCCGCGGCAACGTGACCCGCAGCGAGATCCAGCAGGTGTTCGTCGGCGCCGGCACGTATTCGCCGTCGCCCACGGGCTCCGGCTTCGTGGAAGACGTCAACGGCAAGGTGGCGGGCGTCTATCCTTTCCTCGTGGTCGACAAGGAAGCTCCCAGCGCGCCCGGCACCATCGTCGCGTCGCAGCTGACCGACCGCTCGGTGACGCTGACCTGGCCGGCCGCGACGGACAACGTCGGCGTGACCGGCTACACCGTGTACCGCAACGGCACCGCCATCGGCACGACGGCCGCGACGAGCTACGCCGACAGTGGCCTCGCGCCGTCGACCCTGTACTCGTACAGCGTCACGGCGAAGGATGCGGCGGCCAATGTGTCCGCGCAGTCCGCCGTCACGAGCGTCACCACGCAGGCTGCCGACACGATCGCGCCGACGGCGCCCGGCCAGCCGGTTGCAGGCACGGTGACGTCGACCTCGGTGGCGCTCACCTGGGCCGCGTCGACCGACAACTACGGCGTGACGCAGTACGTCGTCTATCGCAATGGCGCGCAGGCCGGCGTCACCGCGTCGGCCGGGCTCACGGACAGCGGGCTGTCGCCGTCGTCGACCTATGTGTACACGGTCGTCGCGCAGGATGCGGCGGGCAATGCGTCCGCCGCATCGACGGCGCGCTCGGTCACGACGGCCGCGGGCAACGTCGCCAACGTGTTCTACCACCTGCCCGCGGGCTGGACCACGGCGAACATCCATTACGCGCCGAACGGCGGTGCGTGGACCACCGTGCCCGGCGTGGCGATGCAGGCGGCGTGCAGCGGGTGGATGTCGTCCGTCGTGAACCTGGGCAGCGCGACCGGCCTGCAGGCCGCCTTCAACAACAACGCCGGCACCTGGGACAACCACGGCGGCGCCAACTACGCGCTCGGCACCGGGATATCGGCCGTGAACAACGGCGCGATCACGACCGGCGCCAGCCCGTGCGCCTCCGACACGACGGCACCGGCGACGCCCGCCAACCTGCGTACGACGTCCGTCGCCGCCAACGCCGTCGCCCTCGCCTGGGATGCCGCGACGGACAATGTGGGCGTGACCGGCTACACCCTCTTCCGCGACGGCACTCAGGTCGCCAGCGTGTCCGGCACCAGTTACACGGACACCGCGGTAGCCGCCGCCACGGCGTATTCGTACACGGTGCAGGCGTTCGACGCGGCGGCGAACAGGTCGGCGGCAAGCGGCGCGCTCGCGGTCACGACGCCGGCCGCGGCGACGACGTGCGCCGTCCACTTCACGATCGCGAACGCCAACACCGTGGTCGGCCAGAACCTGTACGTGATCGGCAACGTGAGCGCCCTCGGCACCTGGACGCCCGCGAACGGCTTTGCGTTGACGATCCAGGGCAGCGGCGCGAACGTGCCGTGGACCGGAACCGTCGCGCTGCCGCCGAATACCGCGATCCAGTACAAGTACGTGAAGTGGAACGGCTCGACGGCGACGTGGGAAAGCAACCAGGCGACGACGTCCGGCAACCGCGAGTTCAGCACGCCGGCGACCTGCAGCGGGACCATCACGCGCAACGACGGGAACTTCAAGTTCTGATCGGCCCGGCTCGATCATAGAGGCCGGCGAGCGGCGCCCATGATTTGTCAGGCGTGCGGCAGATCCTGGGGCGCCGCGCTATCCGGCGACATGTCGGGCCGGCCGGCCACGGTCTTGAAGACCTTCGGCGTGCAGCCGTATTCTTCCTTGAACAGCTTGTTGAAATAGGAAACGTTGCTGTAACCGACGGAATACGCGACTTCGGAAACGGTCACGGTGGGGGTTTCGGTGAGTAGCCGGGCCGATTCCGTCAGCCGCAGTTTTTTCAGATAGGTCGTGAATGTCATGCCGAGTTCCCCCTTCAGCACTTCATTGACCTTGTTGCGGTTGGCGCCCGTTCCGGCGACGACACTGTCCAGGTCCAGATCGGGATTCGTGTAATTCGTCGCGATGAAACGCAGGACGGCCGCCTTTTCCTTGTCCTTGAACGGTTCGAGCGTGAGCTGCCGGTAGGCGACCAGCGGCAAATCCTTCCTGAGCTTGCCGTCCAGGCTGGCGACGAGCGCGCGGGCGTGGGCGCGGACGAACCAGATGCCGAAGGCGCACCAGCCACTCACGAGGATAATCGCCAGCGCGACAAGATAGCGATAATCGCGTCCGTGCAACATCACCTGGCTGATTTCCACGTGACTGTCGCGATCCCGCGGGCTCTGCTGGCTGCTACCGAACACGAATTTCGCCACCTGGTTCAGCTTGTAGGATTGGTGCGACAGGTCGAGATGCATCGTCTCGTACCACCATTGCGGAATGGTCATCCGGGTCAGGTCCAGCGATACCGGCACGCCCTGTTCGTCGCAGGAGAAAAAGGTGCCGGGCGACGGATAGGTCAGATAGTCGCCTCGCTTCGACAGCTTGGCGTCGAACGTCGGCACGGCGAACATCAGCGAATTCATCGGCTTGCATTTGGCCGTGAACGTGATGGTGTCGAATCTCGACAGGTCGACGGGCATGGCATTGCCCTCGCCGTCCTCGAACAGCATTTCGGCCGACACGAACGAATACGGCGTTGTCCGGGTGAGCCGGAAGTCGAAACGCAACGACCGCTGGCCGGATTCGATGACATGTATCGTCGAGGTGCCCCCCACCGGCGCGTCCGTGCTCGTGACCAGGCGCCAGTAGGGGCCGCGTGTCCCGGACGGCATCAGCGTGGCGGATGGATAACTTTGGTACACGCAGACGAACGCGATCAACGCGTCTGCAACCAGCAGCAGAATGAGCGCGAATAGCGCCTTTTTATAAAAATTTTGCATGATGCGTACATCAGGTGTCTCGTCGGAGCAGCTTATCACTGTTCGCGCGGCCCAAAAGCAAAAAGCCCGCTCAATCTGAATTGAGCGGGCTTTTCTAATAACTAGCCTGACGATAACCTACTTTCACACTGGTTGCAGCACTATCATCGGCGCAAAGTCGTTTCACGGTCCTGTTCGGGATGGGAAGGGGTGGTACCGACTTGCTATGGTCATCAGGCATAA
>NZ_JADKYX010000035.1 GCF_016093545.1 Massilia rhizosphaerae
CAAATTCGACAGCATCGATGCGTTACGGGATGGTTTGGCCGATTACATTCACTATTACAATCACGACCGCATCAAGCTCAAACTAAAAGGGCTGAGCCCTGTGCAATACAGGACCCAGCCCTTGGCTACCTAGCAAACTAACCGTCCAACTTTACGGGGTCAGTTCAAGAAGGCGCTTTTTTGAAAGCGCACAGAAGGCGCTTTTTTGACCGACTTGTCAGCTCGACAATCAGGAGTGGTACGCCTGCTCGCCGTGGCTCGTGATGTCCAGGCCTTCGCGCTCTTCGTCCTCGGGGACCCGCAGGCCGACGACGACGTCGACGATCTTGTAGGCGACGAACGAAACGATCGCCGACCACGCGATGGTGGTGCCGACGGCTTCCGCCTGCACCAGGACCTGGTGGGCGATCGAGTACGGATCGGCGGACATCTTGTTGGTGACGTAGTCGAAGATGCCCTGGCCGCCCAGTTGCGGTGCCGCGAACACGCCGGTCAGCAGCGCGCCCAGGATACCGCCCACGCCGTGCACGCCGAACACGTCCAGCGAGTCGTCGGCGCCGATCATGCGCTTCAGGCCGTTCACGCCCCACAGGCAGACGATGCCGGCGACGAGGCCGATGACCAGCGCGCCCATCGGACCCACGTAGCCGCAGGCCGGGGTGATGGCGACGAGGCCGGCGACGGCGCCCGAGGTGCCGCCCAGCATCGACGGCTTGCCCTTGGTGATCCACTCGCCGAAGACCCACGACACGGTGGCGGCGGCGGTGGCCAGCAGGGTGTTGACGAAGGCCAGCGCGGCGACGTCGCCCGCTTCCAGGGCCGAGCCGGCGTTGAAGCCGAACCAGCCCACCCACAGCAGCGAGGCGCCGATCATGGTCATGGTCAGCGAGTGCGGGGCCATCGATTCACGGCCGTAGCCGACGCGCTTGCCGATCACGATTGCACCGACGAGGCCGGCGATAGCGGCGTTGATGTGCACCACGGTGCCGCCCGCGAAGTCGAGGGCGCCCTTCTGCCACAGCCAGCCGGCCTTGGCGGTCTCGGCGTCGATGGTCGCGGCGGTGATGGCGTCCGGACCGGTCCAGAACCAGACCATGTGCGCGATCGGCAGGTAGGCGAACGTGAACCACAGCACGACAAACAGCAGCACTGCCGAGAAGCGGACGCGCTCGGCGAAGGCGCCGATGATCAGGCCGCAGGTGATGGCCGCGAACGTGCCCTGGAACGCCACGTAGACGAATTCAGGAATGACGACGCCCTTGCTGAACGTGGCCGCCGTCGAGAACGCGCCCTTGGCCGGATCCCAGATCCCGTTCAGGAACAGGCGGTCGAAGCCGCCGATGAACGCGGTCTTTTCCGTGAATGCCAGCGAATAGCCGTACAGGCACCACAGGACGATGATGACGGCGAAGATCATGAAGACCTGCAGCAGGATGGACAGCATGTTCTTCGAACGGACCAGGCCGCCGTAGAACAGGGCCAGGCCCGGGATCGTCATCATGATCACCAGCAGGGTGGCGACCATCATCCAGGCGGTGTCGCCCTTCTGCGGCGTGGGTGCCGCGGCGGGTGCGGCCGGCGCGGCGGCCGGTGCGGCAGCGGCCGCGGCGACAGGCGCCGCGGCGGCCGGTGCTGCGGCGGTATCGGCGGCCGGCGCGCTGGCGGCCGGCGTTGCCGCGGCAGCGACCGCAGGAGCGCCTGCCGGTTTGGCGGCGTCCTGGGCCATGGCCGGCGCGGATGCGGCCAGCGCCACGGCGACGGACACGCCTGCGATCAGTTTTGTGATGGTATGGATCATCGGATTCCCCTTACAGCGCTTCGTTGCCGGTTTCACCGGTACGGATACGGACGACCTGCTCCAGGTTGGAGACGAAAATCTTGCCGTCGCCGATCTTGCCGGTGCGGGCGGCAGTCTGGATGGTGTCGATCACCTGGTCGACGATGGCGTCGTCGACCGCTGCCTCGATCTTGGTCTTCGGCAGGAAATCGACCACGTATTCCGCACCACGATAGAGCTCGGTATGGCCCTTCTGGCGGCCGAAACCCTTGACTTCGGTCACCGTGATACCCTGCACGTTGATCTCGGAGAGGGCTTCACGCACCTCGTCGAGCTTGAAGGGTTTGATGATGGCGGTGATCATTTTCATGTGATTGCCTCTTCAGAAAGTTTTTGAAACAGTGAGCAAGGCCGCGGACTTGCCCAGGTTTTCCGCAGACGGGCTCAGGTAGGCGCTGGTGTCGGCCTTGATCCAGGCCAGGGCCACCGAGCAGACGCCCAGGTCCTTGGTCACGCCGAGCTTGTAGTCGGTGTACGAGAACGCCCCGTTATGGCGCACGTTCTGGCGGCCGGCATGCAGGTTCAGCGTGAAGCCGTTGCCGACGTCGACGTTGGCGCCGATGTCCAGGTAACCGCTGCCCTTGCTGTCGGCCGTGCCGAACAGGTTCGTCAGCGAATGCGAGTACTTGACGTAGGCCGGGCCGTACCCAAGCTGGCCATACAGTTCGAACGTGTTGGCGTTCGGGTGCAGGCCATTGTTCGGGTAGAAGTAGTACAGGCCGCCGACGTCATAGGAGATGTCGCTGGTGAGGTTGCCGCGCTTGCCGCCGTACAGGTCCCACTCGACGTCGCCGCTGCCGCCCAGGTCCTTGGTCCACTTGATCGTGGACAACCAGGTGCCCGCGTACAGGCCGGTCGGGTTGTGCGTGTAGTCGGCGCCGCCCTGCAGCGCGGGATCGAGGCGGGACTGGGAGATGCCGCGGTAGCGATAATCGGTCGTCACCGCCGCGTTGAAACTCACTTCGTTGTCCGGCTTCTGCTCTTCGGCGCCGGCCAGCCCGATGTTGAGGCTCCACAAACTGACGGCCAGTACTGCAACGTGGGACCAATTGCTGTTACGACGCTTCATACGACACTCCCTTGGTAGTTGAACATATTCTCGAGTTGCGGTTTACAATCGGGGATTGCGACCTCGTTATGGTTTATGGTTGATTAGCAGGATGCGTGCCACCCCTCCCTGGACGGGTGCCGGCTTGTTTTTCGCGCCTTACGCCCCCACTTTTTTGATTTCCAAAATCAAACGAGACCAGGATGCGTGCCCCATCTCGGTGCACGCACCAATTCAGGTACATACGCACCGCCTTGGTGCGACGCGCCGACTCAAGGAATAGTGTGAAATGAATAATTTTTTTAATGACTTGCAGGGCAAGCTCAACGAAGTCTTCGAAAACTCGCCGGCCAAGGACATCGAACGCAACGTCAAGGCGATGATGACCCAGGGGTTTTCGAAGCTGGACCTCGTGACCCGCGAAGAGTTCGACGTCCAGGCCCAGGTCCTGGCGAAGACGCGCGCCAAGCTCGAAGCGCTCGAACTGCGCGTGGCCGAACTGGAAGCCAAACTGGCAACGGCCGATTCCAAGGCCTGAGCAGCCCGGGCGCCTTGCGCGCCCACGACCTCCTCCGCCATGCCCCGCCTGCCGCAACCGCAACCATTCACGTGCCCGTAAACGACAAGGCCGCGCCGCACCGGTCAAACCGGTGCGGCGCGGCCGCGTGTGGCACTAACCGATCAATGGCCCGACGGGGCGTCCGGCGTACTGGCGGTCCGGAACACGGCCGGGTTCGGATCCCCCGTCACGTACAGGAAGCCCGCCAGCCCTTTTTCCATCCTCGACAAGGCATGGTCGACCAGAATATAGCGTCCGGGTACGTCGACCTTGAATTCCACCATCGTCGCGCCGCCTGGTGCCACGCTCGTCGTCTGCACGTTGCGTAGCGGCGGCGACAACAGGTCGCCCAGGTTGTAGACGCGGTCGAAGATTTCGCCGATGACGTGGAAACTGGAGGTGAAGTTCGGCCCGCCCACGCCAAAGAAGATGCGCACGGTTTCGCCGACCTTGGCTTCCATCCGGTAGGTCTTCGTCAAGGCATTGTGGTTGCCGTTGAACACCAGGTGCTCGGGGTGCTCGTTCAGCAGTTTTTCCAGCGAAAACTCGTTCTCGCCCGTCGAACCGTGCCGTTGCGCCGTGTACAGCTCGCCCTGCATCACGTAGAACTCGCGGTCCACCTTGAGCAACCCGCCTTCCGGCTCGACGAGGATCATGCCGTACATGCCGTTCGAAATGTGCTGCGCGACCATCGGGGTGGCGCAGTGATACACGAACAGGCCCGGATTCAGCGCCTTGAACGTGAAGCCCTTGGTGTTGCCCGGCGCGGCCTGCATGACGGCCGCGCCGCCGCCGGGGCCCGTGACCGCGTGAAAGTCGACCGAGTGGATCATGTGGCTGTCCTTGGCGTTGGTCAGGTCGACGTCCACGGTGTCGCCGACGCGCACGCGGATGAACGGGCCCGGCACCTTGCCGTTGAAGGTCCAGTACTTGTAGGTGGCGCCGTCCGTCAGCTGGCCCATCACCTCGGTGGTTTCGAGCGAGACCTTGAGGTGCTGCGGCGCGCGCTTACCGATCGGCGGCGGCAGGTCGTGCGGATCGCGCGAGATGTCCGCGGCCTTGGGCGCGGCGTCGACGGCGGCGCCGTCGCCCACGACGATCTTGCCGATCATGCCCGCCTGAGCGTGGCCGGGCAAGGAACAGATGTAGTCGAACACGCCCTTCTTCGTCGCGCGGAAGACGACGGTCGTGCTGGCGCCCTTGTCGTTGAGCTGGTTCGACTTGACGCCGAAATCGGCCACGGTCAGGTCGTGCGTGGCGCCGTCGCCGTTGACCAGGTTGATCTGCACGACCGCCCCGACGGGCACGTTCAGCGTGGGATTGGCCTTGCCCGCGATCTTGCCGGCATCGCCCATGAAGACCAGCTTGCCGTCGGCGATGTCGGTACGGAGGGTGAACGTGACGTCCGCAACGTTCTGCACGGCCGTCGGGTGGAGATGCTCATGCTGGGCATGGGCGGGCGCCAGGAAAGCCAGGCCCAGCAGGAGGGCGGCGATCAGCGCGGGCATCGTCTTTTGTTTCATTTTTTCACCTCGATCGTTGTTTGGACTTGCTGAGAAAAATCTTACGTGGCGCCTTCCCGTTTCCTGGATGAAGTAGATCAAGCATTTAGAAAACACCACAAAAATGTCCTCGCCATAAGCAATCGATATGTCATTCGCCTCAGCCTTGATCTGGGTCATTCGAAATCGATGTGCTCCGCACCTATGCTGTTCTCCAGCACAAGACGATTCGAATGTTGATGAGGAAAAAATGAAGACCTGCCGTTTGCACCTGGCCGCGGCCCTCGCCGCCCTGTTCCCCGCCCTCGCCCACGCCAGCTGCGGGGCCGCTTTCTGCACCGTGAACACGAACTGGACCACGCAGAGCGCGCTCGCCGCGCCCGGCTCGGCCTTCGACGTGCATTACGAATATCTCGACCAGGACCAGCCCATGAGCGGGGGCGACAAGGTCGCGGTCGGGCAGATCCCGCACCACCACGACGAAGTCGCTACCGTGAACCGCAATCTCGTCGCCACCTACAGCCGCGGCTTCGGCAACGGCTGGGGCGTGACCGTCAGCGCGCCGGTCGGCGACCGCGACCACCGGCACGTCCACAACCATCATGGCGAACAGATCGGCGAAACCTGGTCGTTCACGGAACTGGGCGACGTGCGCGTCGTGGGCCGCTATCAATTGGCCGCGGGTGGCGACCTGCTGAATCCCACCGACAGCGGCGTGACCTTTGGACTGAAGCTGCCCACCGGACGCTTCACGGTCGCCAACGACGACGGCGAGCGGGCCGAACGCAGCCTCCAGCCAGGCACCGGGACGACCGACCTGGTCCTGGGCGCTTACCACCATCAGCGCCGCAACGCCAGCGACGCAGCGTGGTTCGTGCAGGCCCAGTACCAGCATGCCGTCGACAGCCGCGACGGCTACAAGCCCGGCGCCCAGTTCAGCGCCGACGCCGGCGTGCGCAAGGGTTTCGGCCCGGGCTTCGGCGCGCTGGTGCAATTGAATTTCGTGCACAAGCGTGCCGACAGCGGGAGTGCGGCCGAGCCGGCCGACAGCGGCGGCCGCTACCTGTTCCTGAGCCCCGGCCTGTCCTATGCGGTCAACGGCCGGCTGCAGGTCTATGGCTTCGTCCAGCAACCGCTGGTGCGCCACGTGAACGGCGTGCAGCTGACCGCGAATCGTGCCTTCCTGGCCGGGCTGTCCGGCCAAATCTGGTGAATTCTGTAAATTCCTTCAGTGCGCGGTGCCGCTCATCAGCAAGCGCCAGACGCCATACAGCGCGGCCCCGCCCAGGCTGACCGCAAGCACGCTCGCAACGACCCAGCCCATCGGATTGGCCAGCCCGGCACTGTCCGCGGCAAAGACCAGAGCGCACACCAGCGCCACCTGCGCGATCCACACGGCCCGCAACGGCCGGAACGCGCCCAGATCCCCGCGCCGCCACAGGCGCAGCGCCACCCAGGTCACGGGCCCGCACAACAGGCAGAACAGGACCGCGAGGGCGAGCAGGGTGAGTATCAGTCTGGGCATGCTTGGTTTGGAGAAAGACCGGGTCCGCTACATTACCAGAGCCCATGCGAAAAAAGTTCGGTGCCTACGCCTGTCCCCTCTCAACAGGCATCGGCTCCGCTTGCCTAAGATGGGCCTCGTTCACTGATCAAGGAGCCCGATTGAGCCTCGCCGTCCTCAGGAGCCGCGCCCTCGCCGGCATGGAAGCACCCGCCGTCAGCGTCGAGGTCAACCTGGCCAACGGCCTGCCGGCCATGCACATCGTCGGCCTCGCGGACGCCGAAGTGCGCGAGTCGAAAGACCGCGTACGCGCGGCGCTGCAGAATTCCGGCTTCGAGGTTCCGAGCCGGCGCATCACCATCAACCTCGCGCCGGCCGAACTCCCGAAGGAATCGGGACGGTTCGACCTGCCGATCGCGCTGGGCATCCTGGCCGCGTCCGACCAGATCCCCGCCGCGGCGCTGGACGGCTACGAATTCGCCGGCGAGCTGTCGCTGTCGGGCGAGTTGCGCCCCGTGCGCGGCGCGCTGGCGATGAGTTTCGCCATGCTGCGCCGTCACGCACGGGACGCATCGCCGGCGCGCGCCTTCGTGCTGCCGTGGGCGAACGCGGACGAAGCGGCCCTCGTGACGGACGCCGCCATCTATCCGGCCCGCTCGCTGGTGGAGGTGTGCGCGCACTTCGCCGCCAAGGCCGACGATGCGCGGCTGGTCCGCTACCGCCCCGCGCCGTCGGACGATCCGCCCGTGTACCCCGACTTCGCCGACGTCAAGGGCCAGCAGCAGGTCAAGCGCGCGCTGGAAGTGGCGGCCGCGGGGCTGCATTCCGTCTTGCTGATCGGGCCGCCGGGCGCCGGCAAGAGCATGCTGGCGTCGCGCTTCCCCGGCCTGCTGCCGCCGATGTGCGAACAGGAAGCGCTGGAAACGGCCGCGCTGCAATCGCTGGCCGGCAGCTTCGCCATCGAGCGCTGGCGCAAGCGGCCGTTCCGCAACCCGCACCACACGAGTTCCGGCGTGGCCCTCGTCGGTGGCGGGCCGGTGCCGCGGCCCGGCGAGATCTCGCTGGCGCACCACGGCGTGCTGTTCCTCGACGAGTTGCCCGAATTCGACCGCAAGGTCCTGGAAGTGCTGCGCGAACCGCTGGAAACGGGCGGCATCACGATCTCGCGCGCCGCCCGCCAGACCGACTTCCCCGCCAATTTTCAATTGATCGCCGCGATGAACCCGTGCCCGTGCGGCTGGCTGGGCCATCCGTCGAGCAAGTGCCGCTGCACGCCGGACGCCGTCCAGCGCTACCAGGACCGCATCTCCGGTCCCCTGCTCGACCGCATCGACATCCAGGTGCCCGTCGCGGCGATGGCGCCGGACACGATGGCGCAACTGGCCGACGGCGAACCGAGCGCCGCCATCGCGACACGCGTCGCGTGCGCGCACGCGCGCCAGCTGGCACGCCAGGGCAAGGCCAACCAGAAACTCACGACGCGCGAGATCGACGCCCACTGCCGCCTCGACACGGCCGCCGAACGCCTGCTGGGCGACGCCATGCAGCACCTGCACTGGTCGGCGCGCGCCTACCACCGCGTGCTCAGGGTGGCGCGCACGGTCGCCGACCTGGGCGATGCCGACACGGTGCAGGCCATCCACGTGGCCGAAGCGATCCAGTACCGGCGCGGGTTACGCGACCACTGACGCAGGGATCAGGCGAGCCCCGTCGACTGCTGTTCGCGTGCCGCGCGCTTGATGGCCTGCGGCGGCTGGCCGAAGGCGCGCAGGAAGGCGCGGCGCATGCGCTCGGGATCGGAAAAACCGGTCTCGCGCGCCACCACGTCGATCGAATGATTGCTGCCCTCGATCATGGCGCGTGCCGCTTCCACGCGCAGCACCTCGATCGCGCGCGCGGGCGACTGGCCCGTCTCGATGCGGAAGGTGCGGCTGAACTGGCGCGTGCTCAGGTTGGCCGCCTCGGCCAGCTCGTCCACCGACAGCGGCTTGCGCAGGTGGGTCTTGGCGTAGGCCAGGGCCTGCTGGATGCGGTCGGACTTCGGCTCCAGCTCCAGCAGGGCCGAGAATTGCGACTGGCCGCCGCTGCGGCGGTGGTAGACGACCAGCTTGCGGGCGATGTTGCGCGACAGCTCCACGCCATGGTCGCTCTCGACGAGGGCCAGGCACAGGTCGGCGCACGCCGTCATGCCGGCCGACGTCCAGACCTTGCCTTCGTTGATGAAGATGCGGTCTTCCTCGACCCGCACCTTCGGGTACATGCGCTGCAGGTCGCGCGCCAGCGACCAGTGCGTGGTGGCGCGCTTGCCGTCCAGCAGGCCCGCTTCGGCCAGCAGGAACGCGCCCGTGCAGATGCTGCCCACGCGGCGCGCCTGCGCACCAGCCTGGCGCAGGATCTCGACGAAGCCCGGCGACGACGGGCGGCGCGGCACCATCTGTCCCGCCACCAGCACGGTATCGTAGTCGTAGCGCGTGACGGCCTCCGTCAGCACGTTGATGCCCGATGAACTCGTCATGGCGCCGCCGTGCTCGGAGACAATCGAGACTTCGTAACGCGGTTCGTCGGACAGGACGTTGGCGAATTCATAAACGGTCGTTGCCATCAGATCCAGGGCCTGGAAGCCGGGCGGCAGCAGGAGTCCGATTCTGCGTTTCATGTTGTCCTCAGTGATATTGGCTGGCCGGATGGGCCGGTTGTACAGCGTCTGCTGCAGTGCATGATGGTAATCATACGACACCAGGCTAGCCCCAGCCAAAAACAACTGACAAGGTAGATAGGAAGCGGCATATATGTGCTTACACACATTTTGACCTGATTCGAGGGTTTCTCGTCATTCAAGACAGAAATGTTTGCGCCAACATAGAGCCCTGAAGACAACACCTTCACCTCGCAAACAACTGGAGAACACCATGCAATTGACTGACAATACCATTTTTATCACCGGCGGCACCTCGGGCATCGGCTGCGGCCTGGCGGAGGCTTTCCACAAACTGGGCAACCAGGTCATCATCGGCGGCCGCCGCAAGGCCCTGCTGGACGAGGTGACGCGCGCCAATCCCGGCATGCGCGCCGTCGAACTGGACATCGCCGATCCGGCCAGCATCGAACGCGCTGCCGCGACGTTGATCGCGGACTATCCCAAGCTCAACGTCCTGATCAACAATGCGGGCATCATGCCGTTCGACGATCTCTCCGGCCCCGTCGACGACGCCACGGCCGTGTCGACCATCGACACGAACCTGCTCGGTCCGATCCGCATGACGGCCGGCCTCGTCGGGCACCTGAAGCGCCGGCCGCGTGCGGCGATCGTCAACAACACGTCGGTACTCGCCTACGTGCCGCTTGCCACGAGTGCAGTGTACTCGGCCACCAAGGCCGCCCTGCACTCCTGCACGCTGTCGCTGCGCTTCGTGCTGCGCGGGACCAACGTGACGGTGACGGCCGGCCTGTTTCCCCGTGGGGCAAGCCCTGTTACCATGACGTCATGACAAGACGACTCTTCGTGGTTTCCGTGGCCGCAGCGCTGTGCCTGCTTACGGCCTGCTCCCCCAAGTACAACTGGCGCGACTATGCCAGTCCGGACGCGCCCTACCGCGTCATGTTCCCGGCCAAGCCGAGCACCTTCACCCGCAACATCGACCTGGACGGCATGCAGGTGGCGATGACGATGACGGCGGCCGAGGTCGACGGCGCCACGTTCGCCGTCGGCGCGGCCGAAGCACCGGACACCGCGCGCGCCCAGGCCGCGCTGGAAGCGATGCAGGTCGCGCTGGTGCGCAACATCGGCGCCACCGTCACGAGCAGCAAGGCGACGGCAAGCGAGGACCGCGCCACGCGCGACGTCGACGCCACCGGGACCCGCCAGGGCGTCCCGATGCGCCTCGCCGGCCATTTCGAATCGCGCGGCAAGCGCTTCTACCAGGTGATCGTACTCGGCAAGACGCAGGCGCTGCCGGCCGAGCAGGTCGAACAATTCCTCACCTCCTTCAAACTGCCCTGACATGAACACCGATTCTGCCGCCCTGCGCGTACGCGGCTTGCGCAAATCCTTCGGCCGCCCGGCCGTCGACGGCCTCGACCTGACGGTGCGGCGCGGCGAACTGTATGCCCTGCTGGGCCCCAACGGCGCGGGCAAGACGACGACGCTGCGCATGGTCACGGGCCTGCTGGCCCCCGACGACGGCACCGTCGAAGTGCTCGGCATCGACATGGCGCGCGACCCCACGCGCGCCAAGCGCGGCATGGCTTACCTGCCGGACGATCCGCTGCTGTACGGGAAACTCAAACCGACGGAATACCTGGAATTCGTCGCCGGCCTGTGGGGCATCCGCGCGCAGGACGCCGAACCGCGCGCACGCCACCTGCTCGACTGGCTCGACCTGGCGCGGCACGGGGACGAACTGACGGAGGGATTTTCGCGCGGGATGAAGCAGAAGCTGGCGCTGGCCGGCGCGCTGATCCACGAGCCCGAGCTCCTGATCCTGGACGAACCGCTGACCGGCCTGGACGCCGCTGCCGCGCGCCAGGTGAAGGACCTGCTCGTGTCCCACGTCGAGCGGGGCGGGACGGTCATCCTGACGACGCACATCCTCGAAGTGGCGGAACGGCTGGCGCAGCGCATCGGCATCATCCGCCAGGGCCGCCTGATCGCCGAGGGCACGCTGGCCGAACTGCGCGCACGCACGCAGGGCGGCAGCCTGGAAGACGTGTTCCTGCAACTGACCGAGGGACAGGCAGGATGAGTGCCGCGCCCGGCAGCATCCGCTGGCTGCTGAACCACGAACTGCGCATGGCCTGGTATGGCATGGGCATGGGCGTGGACAAGGCCGGCAAGCGTCGTCCTGCAAAAGGCAACGTCGTCATCTGGGCCGGCGCCGCGATCGCACTGCACGTGATCGCATTCGCCATGCTGTGGTCACTGGGGAACGACGGCATGAACGACGGGACCCTCATCGTTCCCCTCACCGCCATGGCGCTCGTGTGCGCGACCTTCATGCTGTCGAGCGCACTGACGGCGTCCGTGACGGCATTGTTCGAGCGCGGCGACCTGGACCTGCTGCTGTCCTCGCCGCTGCCCTCGCGCAGCATCTTCGCCGTGCGCCTGCTCGGCGTCGCGGTCGTCACCGCGATGCCGTATCTGTGCCTGGCGGGGCCCTTCGCCAACGTTGCACTGGTGCTGGGGCATCCCGGCTGGCTCGGCCTGTACGTGGTGATCTGCGCCGGCGCCATGCTGATGGCCTGCACCGGCATGCTGCTGACGCTGGCCCTCGTGCGCCTGCTCGGCGCGCGCCGCACGCGCGTCGTGGCCCAGGTCGTGGGAGCCATCGCCGGCGCGTTCATCTTCCTGTTCTCGCAGGCGTACAACTTCACACGCCACGACGGCAACACCGGACCGCGTCTCCTCGGCATGCTCGCCAACCAGCACCTGTTCGGTCCACACAGCGCGCTCTGGCTGCCCGGCCGCGCCATCCTCGGCGCCCCCGTGCCGCTGCTGGGCGCCGCCCTGCTCGCATCGCTCGCGTTCGTACTGACGGTGGGCCGCACGCACCGCTTCTTCGTGCACGGGCTGCAGCAGGCGGCCGGCATCGGCCGCGTGCGAGCCCGGCCCGCCAACGCCCTGCGCTTCCATTTCCGCGGCAGCCTGTTCGACACCGTCGTCGTCAAGGAGTGGCGCCTGATCGCGCGCGACCCGCACCTGATCGCGCAGGCGCTGCTGCAGCTGATTTATCTCGTGCCCATCCTGTTCCCGATCCTGCGCGACGGCGTGGCCGGTCCCGCGCTCGGTGCCGCCCTCACCCTGCTGTGCAGTTCGCTGACCGGGAGCCTGACCTGGATCGTGATCTCGGCCGAGGACGCGCCCGACCTGCTGCTGTCGGCACCGGCGCCCCGTCGCATCCTCCAGCTGGCCAAGCTGGCCGCGGCCACGATGCCGCCCCTGCTGCTCATCGCGCTGCCGCTGCTGTGGCTGATCGTGCGCGCGCCGCTGTCGGGCCTGCTCTTCGCATTCACCGTCAGCGCGGCCGTGCTCAGCGCCGGCCTGATCGTGCTGTGGACGGGGCGGCCGGCGCCGCGCAGCGATTTCAAGACGCGCGCGAAGGGAAATTTCCTGAGCACGGCGCTGGAAATGACGAGCGGATTCTGCTGGGGTGGACTCGGCTGGCTGCTCGTCGCACTGGCCACGGAGGGCGCCGCCTGGATGGTGTTCGCATCCGCCGCTGTGCTGGCGGCGGCACTGGGGCTGTTGCTGCTGGCCTGGCAGCAGCGGCGCCGCACCACATAACGGCGCCGCAATGATCTCCAGGCGCCACTCGTGTTATCGTTTGGTTACTGCCGTTTGAATGAGACAACTATGTTAATCACCTTTAAATCCAAAGCCTACCCCAACGTCATGATGTACCAGGATCACGCCAAGCGGATCCTCGACCTCCTGCACAAGGACAGCGACCGTGGCGTCATCACCGCCGAGGAAGCCGGCCGTGCGGTCAATCTGCTGGAAAACGAGATCGAGGAAAGCCGCAAGCACCAGGCCACCGACGAGATCGAGGAAGACGTCAAGGCCCATCCCGGCGAACAAAATACCGAACACGAGGCAATCCAGACGGTGACGTTCTCGGCCCGTGCCTTCCCGCTGCTGGAAATGCTGCGTGCCGCGCGCGACCAGCAGACCGACGTGCTCTGGGGCGTCTGACTTCCAACATCGTCTGGTTGGCGCCAGCCGGCACGGGTACCGGCGCCTGCGGTTCATACGGCAACTGCAGGGCCGCGATAATGCTCGTGCCCATTTCGCGCGGGCCAAAAGCAAAAAGCCCGCTCAATCTGGATTGAGCGGGCTTTTCTAATAACTAGCCTGACGATAACCTACTTTCACACTGGTTGCAGCACTATCATCGGCGCAAAGTCGTTTCACGGTCCTGTTCGGGATGGGAAGGGGTGGTACCGACTTGCTA
>NZ_JADKYX010000036.1 GCF_016093545.1 Massilia rhizosphaerae
GATTACATTCACTATTACAATCACGACCGCATCAAGCTCAAACTAAAAGGGCTGAGCCCTGTGCAATACAGGACCCAGCCCTTGGCTACCTAGCAAACTAACCGTCCAACTTTACGGGGTCAGTTCACGCGGGAGCCGTCTCGTCATGCGCCGGATGCCAACCGCTTATGCGTAGCTGCGCAGGCGCATCGAAAACTCTTGCAGCGACTTGATGCCGGACGCTTCGGCGCGCGCGCACCAGTCCTGCAGCTGGTGCAGCAGCTGGTCGCGGGTCGAGTGCGAGCGTTCCCAGATCGCGCCCAGTTCCACGCGCATCTCGTGCATCGTTTCGAGGACTTTGCTGTGCTGGAACAGCTCGACCAGCTGCGCCTGTTGCGGCGCCTGCAGCTTGGCCGGTTCGCGCTGCATCAATTTGCGCGCGCTCCTGAGGAAGCGCGATTCCAGCTCCGCCTTGTGCTTCAGGTGCTCGACTTCCTCGCGGAACGCGTGCTTGACGGACTTGGCGTATTTCGCCATCACGTCGTAGCGGTTGGCGATCACGGATTGCAAGGTGTCGAAGTCGGCTTCCAGCTTGTTCTTTTGCAGCCGCGGCTTCGGGATCGTCTTCTTGACCTTGGCCAGGCCCACCATCTCCATCGTGCGGATGTACGCCCAGCCGATGTCGAACTCATACCACTTGCTCGACAGCTTGGCCGACGTGGCAAACGTGTGGTGGTTGTTGTGCAGCTCTTCGCCGCCGATGAGGATGCCCCACGGCAGGACGTTCGTCGCCGCGTCGTTGCAATCGTAGTTGCGGTAGCCCCAGTAGTGACCGATGCCGTTGATGATGCCGGCCGCCGTGATCGGGATCCACAGCATTTGCACGGCCCAGATCGTGACGCCGATGACGCCGAACAGCGCCACGTTCAGCGGCAGCAGGATTGTCACGCCCAGCCAGCTGTACGGCGTGTACAGCTTGTTCTCGATCCAGTCGTTCGGGCAGCCGTGGCCGTATTTTTCCAGCGTTTCCTTGTTCCTGGTTTCGGCGCGGTACAGTTCCACGCCTTCCAGCAACACCTTCTTGATGCCGTGCGTCACCGGGCTGTGCGGGTCTTCCACCGTTTCGCACTTGGCGTGGTGTTTGCGGTGCACGGCGGCCCATTCCTTGGTCACCTGGCCCGTGGTCATCCACAGCCAGAAACGGAAGAAGTGGCTCGCGATCGGATGCAGGTCCAGCGCACGGTGCGCCTGGTGGCGGTGCAGGTAAATCGTCACGCCGGCGATCGTGATGTGCGTAACGACCAGCGTGTACACGACCATCTGCCAGACCGACAGGTCGAACAGACCGCCATCCAGGAAGGACAGCACGGTGTGCAGGGTGTTGCTCAGGAAATTCATCGAGACTCCACTAAGGATGAGGTAGTGCCGTTCTTTCTATGGAACAGTCGATATGACAAGAATGTCACGCAACGATGCATGACGCAAACACGCATTTTACGCGGAACCCGTGCCGCACGGCACCGTATTGACGCAAACCGTGCGCGCCCCGTCAAGAATTCTGCGCCGGCTGCGTGATTCGCGCCACAACGGAAGCTATATGGGAGTCAAGGAGCCGCGTATCAACGGATGGATAGCCCAATTTGATGGCGCCGGAATGCACGAGGGCATAAATCTTCTTGTTAATTTCCGCAACGACACCACCCTGCCCGTTTTCCGGATCGGCGATCCAGAATCCCAGGTCGAGTTCGTAGCCGTCCGGGCCGAAGCGGGCCAGCGAAATGCCGGGCGCCGGGTCTTCCAGCACGCGCGGCGTGCCGACGGCCTGCGCGACCAGCAGCGGCATCACCTGGTCCAGGTCGGAGCCGTAGGCGACCGTGATCCTGGTCGACGCGCGCACGCGCGGCGTCGACAGCGACTGGTTCTGCACCGGACCGGAAATCAGCAATTCGTTCGGGAGCACGGTCTCGACGCCGTCCAATCCCTGCAGCACCGTGTAGCGCGTGTTGATCTGGGTGACCTTGCCGGTGAATGTGCTGACCGAGATCATGTCGCCGACCGACAGGCTGCGCTCGAGCAGGATGATGAAGCCGGACACGTAGTTGCTGGCGATTTTTTGCATGCCGAGTCCGAGGCCGACGCCCAGTGCGCCGCCGAACACGGACAGCACGGTCAGGTCGATGCCGACCAGATTCAGGCTCACCAGCACGGCGGACACGATCAGCAACGCGCGGCCCAGGCGCGCCAGCGCCGCCCGCAGCGAGCTGTGCAGCGCATGCACGCCCATCAGCCGCTCTTCCAGTGCGGCGCCGGCCCACAGCGCCAGCATCAGCGCCGTCACGACGGACGCGACGGCCTGGACGATGTCGGCCAGCGTCACGCTGCTGGATTTCTTGGGGCCGAACTGGATCCTGTAACTGTCGAGGAAATCGAAGATCTCCGGCCACAGGCCCGTGATGTACAGCGCCACGGCCAGCCAGGCGACCAGCGCGAAAATCCGTTCGAACGTGACGAACGCCTGCCCCAACGGTCCGTGCCGCGCGAACACGCGGCGCAGCAGGTAGAACACGAGGCGGATCGCGGCCAGCGACCAGAACACCGAAATCGCCACCTTGACGATGTTCGTGTGGAAGTGGCTGTTAGTCAGAACGAATTGCGCCAGATACAACAGGCCGACGACGAGCAGCGGCGCCACGACGCGCGTGAAGCTCTCCACGCCCGTGTGCAGCAGGCTGCCGTCCTCGCCCCGGCGGCGGCGCCACCACACGCGCACCAGTTGCGCGCTGAGCCAGCCGATCAGGATGCAGGCGACGATGGCCCCGACCTGCCGCGGCATGCCGGGGCGGCTCAGGTCGCCTAACAGATCGTAGATCAGGCTGGTCAGCGGCATCGGCTCCGCTTACTCCGATGCGGCGTCGGCGGACTCGTCGACCGGCGTCTTGGCGGCTGCGGCCTTGCGCTCCAGCACGGCGGCGAAGAAGCCGTCCGTGCCATGCTTGTGCGGCAACATCTTCAAGTAATCGCCCATCTCCAGCGGGATGCGCTGTTCAGCCAGAACCTTGTGCATCGGCACCAGCTCGAAATCCGGATGCGACGCCAGGAAGCCCTGCACGATCGCGTCGTTTTCGTCGTCCAGCAGGCTGCAGGTCGCGTAGACGAGGCGGCCGCCGAATTTCACGAGGCGCGCGGCGCCGTCCAGGATCGCCGCCTGCTTTGCCGTCAGCTCGGCGATGCCCTCGGGCTGCTGGCGCCATTTCACGTCCGGATTGCGGCGCAGGGTGCCCATGCCGGAGCACGGCGCGTCGACGAGCACACGGTCGATCTTGCCGGCCAAACGCTTCACTTTCGCGTCACGTTCGTGGGCGATGACGACCGGATGCACGTTCGACAGCCCGCTGCGCGCCAGCCGCGGCTTCAGCTTGGTGAGGCGCTTTTCCGACACGTCGAACGCATACAGGCGGCCGGTATTGCGCATGATCGCGCCGATGGCCAGCGTCTTGCCGCCGGCGCCGGCGCAAAAGTCGACGACCATCTCGCCGCGGCGCGCGCCCAGCAGCTGGGCCAGCACCTGGCTGCCCTCGTCCTGCACTTCGATCGCGCCTTCCTTGAACAGCGGCAGGTTCTGCAGCGCCGGCTTCTTCCAGATACGCAGGCCCAGCGCCGAATACGGGGTCGGCTCGGCCGCGATCGGCGCCGTCGCCAGTTCGGCGATGACCTTGTCGCGGTCGGACTTCAGCGAATTCACGCGCAGGTCCAGCGGCGCCGGCGTGTTCAGCACGGCGGCCAGCGCGAGCGTTTCTTCCTCGCCGTACTGGGCGACGAATTTGTCGTACAGCCAGTCCGGCAGGTTGGCCAGCTTCTTCGGCGGCAGCAGCGAACGGTCGATCTCCTTGATGCGGGCCAGCAAGGCGGTTTCGTCTTCCGTCAGGCCGCCCAGCGAGTCGGCGCCGATGGCCTCGGCCATGCCCAGCAGGGTGAGGCGGCGCATCGTCGCGCCGGCGCCGGCGAAATCGGTGAAGAACGATTTATTGCGCAGCACGGCGTAGACGCACTCGGCGATGGCGCCGCGCTCGCGTCCGCCGAGGCGGGAATGGTCCTTGAAGTAGCGCGACAGGGTGACGTCGGCCGGCGACGTAAAGCGCAGGATCTCGCGCAATACTTCTTCAGCATTGCCGAGTATCGCGGGGGGCAATCTCATGGTGTTCCTTGGATATGGGGTCAGGGGGTCGCGGCGATGCGGACCTCGCCGTCTTCGATGCTGAGCCTGTCTTCGATGAACAGGCGCACCGCTTGCGGATAAATGACATGTTCTTCGGCCAGCAGGCGCTGCGCCAGGCTGTCTTCCGTATCGCCCGGCAGCACGGGGATGCGCGCCTGGATCACGGCCGGACCATGGTCCAGCTCGGCGGTGACGAAGTGCACGGTCGCGCCGTGCTCTTCCACGCCTGCGTCCAGCGCCTGCTGGTGCGTGTGCAGTCCGGGAAACAGCGGCAGGAGCGACGGATGGATGTTCAGCATGCGGCCCGCGTAGTGCTCGACGAACGGCGCCGTCAGGATGCGCATGAAGCCGGCCAGCACGACGAGGTCCGGTTCGAACCGGTCGATCGTTTCCTGCAGGGCAGCGTCGAACGCTTCGCGGGTCGGGAATTCCTTGTTGGGGACGACGGCGGTCGGAATGCCGTGGCTTTGCGCGAACGCGAGGCCCTTGGCGTCCGGCTTATTGCTGATCACGGCGGCGATGCGGGCCGGCCAGGCTTCGGCCTGCTGCGCGCGCACGATGGCTTCCATGTTGCTGCCGCGGCCAGAAATAAGGATCACGATATTTTTCATAAGCGCGCATTGTAACCCGAGCCGCTCTGCGGGCCCAAGCAAGGAAATGGCGCCGGCAGCGGCGGAAAACCGCCCTTATTCGAACGGACGGGCGCCCACCCATCCGACGGATTGGAGCGATTGCGGCTCTTCGAACGAATAAAACACGCGGAACGGGACTTTTTTCTCGGCCCAGAATTCGGCCGCGTCGCGGAATACATCGAGCAGGGTTTCGCGCGCTTCCTTGTCGAATTTCTGGGTATTCGGCAATTGGTCCAGCACGGCGATGAAACCGGGTTGCGGTCCGGCGTCGGCAATGACTTCGGTGAGGCAGTTGCGCAGCGCGTCGAAATTCTTGCTGCACGGTTTGGGGAAATAGAATTGCTCGCCGATGCGGGCGCAGACTTGCTGCTTCGTCAGTGCGTTCGAGCACAGGGCATAGAGAAAGTGATGACCCAGGCGCATCGCCTCCTTCTGCAGCTCCGGTGCACGGTAAGCGCGGATGGACTGCACAAGATTCGGCGGTACTCTCATCAACAAACTCATTTTTTCCTCAAGTCACCCAGTCTGGTTCTGCTGCCCCAGCGCGCGGTGGTTTGCGGAAGCGGCGGGCTTGTTCGCTTTCTCCTGGTCTCGTTTCCACGCGCCAATAAAACCCCAAAGTCTCCTAAGGGTAACGTTTTGTGGTAATCGAATCAACCCGAATATGGAAGAGCCCGTCATATTTGTAAAAAAAGACGAGTTTTTTCATCCATTGTTGGCGCTTTTTCCACGCTTTTCTCCTCTGAACGCGGCGTTTGGACGCGACTACCTGCTGTTACATTTTGTTGCCACACGGATCGTAAAAGACAACCAACCGGCGCTAAGATTCAAACGTGGCGAATCGCCTTTCACCGATACCAACAGATACAACAGATCAGCAGCACCACCAAAACGAGGTATGACATGCATTTGAAAGCCAAACTGATACTTTCCGCCGTGAGCGTGTGCGCCCTGCCGTTGGCCCAAGCCCAGTCTGGCGATTTCGAAGACTTCGGCCGCGTGGTGCGCGTCCAGCCGCGCATCGAACAAGTGCGTACGCCGCGCCAGGAGTGCCACACGGACTATGTCCAGGCCCCGGTCCAGCAGCAGCGCAGCCAGGCCGGCACGGTCCTCGGCGGCATCGCCGGCGCCCTGCTGGGCAGCCAGGTCGGCGGCGGCAACGGTAAAGTGGCGGCCGCCGCGGCGGGCGCGATCGCCGGCGGGATGATCGGCGACAACGTCGACAACAACGGCCGCAACTACGCCCCGCAAGTGCAGGAACAGGCCGTGCAGCGCTGCCGCACCGTCGAATCCGTCCAGGAACGCACCAACGGCTACGACGTGACCTACGACTACCGCGGCCACACCTACACGACCGTCATGAACCGCGATCCGGGCAACCGCGTGCGCCTGCGCGTGTCGGTCGAGCCCGATCAGTACCAGTAATACTTCCGGTGCGGGGGACTCCCCCTTCTCCGCACCGTCGGCTTCCTCCGCAGCGTCTGCTGCCATCCACGGCGCTTCGTGCGCTTGCATCACAGCGCTTTCTTGCGCTGTGATGCTTCCGCCCCCGATAATAGGATGTTCCCTTCGCTCATCCTATGCTCATCAAACGCAAATCCATCGAACAGGCCGAATCGTCGCGCCGTCCCGCCCGCAAGCCGAAGTTTGCGCCCGTCACCCTGTCCGAACAGGACGGTGTGCGCTACCTCCATTTCGGTACGGAATGGGTGCAAGGCGCCATGCGCATCCGCAAACCGGACTGGCCGGAACTCGAGTACGCCCAGCAGATGATGGCCTGGATGCTCTTCATCGACGACCCGCGGTCCATCGTCCAGCTCGGCCTCGGTGCCGCAGCTTTGACCAAGTTCTGCTACCGCCAGTTCCCGCAGGCGCAGGTGACGGCCGTCGAACTGAATCCGTCCGTGATCGCGATCTGCGCCTCGATGTTCAAGCTGCCGCCGGAAGACGAGCGCCTGCGCGTGCTCGAGATGGACGCGATGGACTTCGTGCTGGACGACGCCAACCACGATGCGATCGACGTCCTGCAATGCGATCTGTACGACGCGACGGCGCGCGGCCCCGTGCTCGACACCCCCGAGTTCTACCAGGCCTGCAATGCCTGCCTGACGGACCGAGGCGTCATGACCGCCAACCTGTTCGGCGACCATCCGAGCTTTGCGAAAAACATCAAGGCGATGCGGTTCGCGTTCGACCACGTGATCTGCCTGCCCGAAGTCCACGAAGGCAACGTGGTGGCCCTCTGCTTCAAGACGAAGCCGGACCTCGATCCCGCCCGCCTCGCCGCGCGCGCCGCGCAGATCGTCGCGGCGACCAAGCTGCCGGCCAAGTCGTGGGTCAAGGGCATCGCGGCGGCCGGCAAGGACTAGCCACCCATGACCACAGCCGCGTCCACACCGAAGCAGAAACCGAAGGCACTCGACCTGCAGACGATTTTTTCGTGGCTGCTGGCCGACGGCATCGTCGAAAAATCAACCGTCAAGCCGCATTTCGCCCAGGCGCAAGGCATTCTCAAGAATGCGGTCGGGTCGATGCATCCCCTCACGGCGATCGCACAGTGCAAAATCGTCTCGGCAATAGCGCCTCATAAACTGCTCACCCTGGACGTGCTCAGCGAATGGTGCGCGGGCAAGGTCGGCCTGCCGTTCTTCCGCATCGACCCGCTCAAGATCGATTTCACCAAGGTCGCCGACGTGATGTCGGCCAGCTATGCGGCGCGTTTCAACATCCTGCCGGTGGAACTGGGGCCGGGCACGCTGGTCGTCGCCACGGCCGATCCGTTCCGCACCGAATGGCAGGACGAGATCGCGCGCATCGCGCGCCGCCGGATCGAGCTCGTGATCGCGAATCCGCTCGACATCGCGCAATACATCTCGCAATTCTTCAGCCTCGCGAAATCCATCCGCGACGCGAACAAGTCGAGCGGCCAGGACCTGGCGCTGCGCAACAACTTCGAGCAACTGGTCGAACTGGGCAAGACCAACAAACAGGTCGACGCGAATGATCAGCACATCGTCAACATCGTCGACTGGCTGTGGGGCTACGCGTTCGAGCAGCGCGCGTCCGACATCCACCTGGAACCCAAGCGCGACGCGGGCGTCATCCGCTTCCGCATCGACGGCGTGCTGCACCAGGTGTACCAGGTGCCGGCCGTCGTGATGATCGCCATGACGGCCCGCATCAAGCTGCTGGGCCGCATGGACGTGATCGAAAAACGCCGCCCGCAGGACGGCCGCATCAAGACGCGCACGAACGACGGCCAGGAAGTCGAATTGCGCCTGTCGACGATGCCGACGGCGTTCGGCGAAAAACTCGTGATGCGCATCTTCGATCCGGAAGTCGTCGTGAAGACCTTGCCGGAACTGGGCTTCCCCACCGACGACGCGGCCCGCTGGGATGCGCTGACGCGGCGCGCGCACGGCATCATCCTCGTCACCGGCCCCACCGGCTCCGGCAAGACGACGACGCTGTACACGACCCTGAAGGCGCTGGCCACGAGCGAAGTCAACGTGTGCACGGTGGAGGACCCGATCGAGATGGTCGAAGGCTCGTTCAACCAGATGCAGATCCAGCCCGGCATCGACTTGTCGTTCGCGGACGGCGTGCGCGCGCTGATGCGGCAGGACCCGGACATCATCATGGTCGGCGAGATCCGCGACCTGGAGACGGCCGAAATGGCGATCCAGGCCGCGCTGACGGGCCACCTCGTGCTGTCGACGCTGCACACGAACGACGCCCCGTCGGCCGTCATGCGCCTGCTCGAACTGGGCGTGCCCTACTATCTGCTGGAAGCGACCCTGATCGGCATCATGGCGCAGCGCCTCGTGCGCACGCTGTGCCTGCACTGCAAGGCGCCGGACGGCGAGCTGTCCGACGAAGTCTGGAGCGCGCTGGGCGGCGCCTGGAACCTGCCCAAGCCGGCCACCGTCTACCGCCCCATCGGCTGCCCGGAATGCCGCCAGACGGGCTTCCGCGGCCGCACGGGCCTGTATGAACTCGTCACCGTCACGGAAGCGTTTTCGCACCTCATCCAGGAACGGACGGACCTGGCCGCGCTGCGCCAGCAAAGCGTGGCCGACGGCATGAAGCCGCTGCGCATCGCCGGCGCGTACAAGGTCGCGGAAGGCGTCACGACGGCCGAGGAAGTGCTTAAAGCCACGGTAGCGCATTAGGCGCTACCGTGGAGTGGCGCACTGATTTACGTTACCTCTGGCGTAAATCAAAACGGCCCGCTATAATGCGTGCCTTCTTCGGGTCGTTAGCTCAGTTGGTAGAGCAGCGGACTTTTAATCCGTTGGTCGCTGGTTCGAGCCCAGCACGGCCTACCAAGATTCAACGAAAACGCCAGCCTTCGGGCTGGCGTTTTTGTTTTCCCATTTAGAACAGTACGTTGCCACTGAGCAACCAAATATTATTCCCCGGTACCTATACTTGGTAGCGTCAACGCGGAAAACGAACATCTGTTCCGCTCTTCGCCGGGAGCCATCATGCGTACTCTGTCGACCCTTTTCGCCGCCACGTTTGCCGCGGCCTTCGTCCTGAGCAGCCTCGCCATTTCCGCCGCGACGTCGCCGGCCCGTCCGGCGAAACAGGAGCGCTAGTCGAACCGGGGCCGAGCCGCTATAATGCGGCCTCTTCGGGTCGTTAGCTCAGTTGGTAGAGCAGCGGACTTTTAATCCGTTGGTCGCTGGTTCGAGCCCAGCACGGCCTACCACGAATTTGCAGTATCAAATCAGGGCGTTACGAGTGATCGTGACGCCTTTTTTGTGTCCGCGGCGGTCCGGCCCACGTGCCGCAGGTCATACCATCTGAAATCCGCGATACCGGCCCGCTTCAGCCGACGCGTGATACCGGGAAGTGCCGATACCACGATACGCTCGATGTCGTCGGGCGATCCAGCTTGTTCCCCACAATAATTCGTTGATAGTTCGCAACTTTACCCTTTCCCAGAAGGGAATAATGGCGCTTCTCTGCACCACGTTCCAGCCGCTGCTCCAGCAATATTCGATCCAGCGCGTACGCCGCGCACCTTGGGCACAACGATCATGGACGAACTGTTTGCGCAGTACGAACGCGAGCTCAGCACCATGCGCCAGCTTTGCCGCGAATATGCCGAGCGCTATCCGAAGGTCGCCGCAAAACTCCAGCTCGGCGGCGAAGCCTGCGACGATCCGCATGTCGAACGCCTGATCCAATCCGTTGCTCTGCTGTGCGCCCGCGTGTCAAAACGCCTGGACGACTCGTATCCGCAATTTACGGAGGTGCTGCTCAACCTCCTGTTTCCGCACTGTCTCCGGCCATTTCCCTCCTGCGCGATCGTGCGCTTTCTCCCGGCCACCCGAAGCGCTGGCAGCGGCACTCAAACCCTCCCGCGTGGGACTTTGCTGGAGTCGGCACCGGTCCGCGGCGTGAACTGCAAATTCCAGACCGCATACGATGTCACGCCGTCACCGGCTGTCATTGCCGCAGCCTGGTTCGATGCGATCATCCGCGCCCCGTCTTCGACCAGATTGCCGTCGGGCGTGGCGGCGTCGATCGGCATCGAGTTCGAATCCGCAGCCGTCCTGCTTGCAAAGACCTCGCCCTTGCGGGTCTATCTCGACGGCGACGCCTCGTTCTGCGCAACGCTGCGCGACGCGCTGTTCATGCGGACGGCATCGGCTTACGTGCAGGCAGGCGCGGACGGAACATGGACGCCCCTCGCTGCGATACCGATCGCACCAGTCGGCTTCGCCGACGATGACGCCTTGCTCCCGTTCGACGCCCGCTCGCACCGCGCCTACCGGATGCTTGTTGAATACTTCGCCTTTCCGGAAAAGTTCAACTTCTTCGACATCGACTTGGCCTCGCTATGTGCACGGTTACCCGCGGATTGCACGCGCTTCATACTGCATCTGGGGCTGGCGGGGATACCACCAAGTTCGGACCAGGCAAGGACGCTCACCGGGCTATCGGCGCAAAGCCTGATCCCTGGCTGTACGCCGGTCGTCAATCTGTTCAAGCAACCGGGTGTTCCGATCGGCTACAGCCCGCAAACGACCGAATATTCCGTGCTGGCGCATCCCACGCATGCGGCGGCGTACGAAGTCTATTCGGTGGAGCGCGTCCACATGGTGCAAAAGCGGAGCAAGCACATCGCGCCGGTCGAATTCCGCCCCTTCCACGCGCTCCGGCACGGCGAGAGCGATGCACGCAAAGGGCGTTACTGGCTACTGCGTCATGACGACACGCTGGCAGCGACCAGCCCGGGCCATGAAAAAGTCATCTCGCTCGTCGATATCGACGGTGCGCCGCTCGCGATCGAGAGAATGACGCTGTCGATCGACCTCGCCTGCTCGAACCGCGACCTGCCTTGCCTGCTGAAATCCGGCTCGGCCGGCGGCGACCTGTCCATCCCCGGCGCCACCAAGGGCGCGGCGATTCGTTTTCTTCGCGGGCCCACGCGTCCCCATCGCCTGTCAAATGACCAGGATGCCCACTGGCGACTCATCTCGCACCTGACGCGCAACCATCACTCGCTTGCGACGGAAGGCGCGGACGGCCTGCGCGACATGCTGGCCTTGTACGACTTCACCGGATCGGCGGTATCGCGGCGGCAGATCGCCGGTATCGTCGGGCTGGAGCATGCCGAGGCCACCGCATGGCTGAGGCACAAACGCGGGGCGTCGCTGGCGCACGGAACCGAAGTGCGCCTGACGATCGACGAAGAGGCCTTCGTTGGCGCCGGCCTGTACTTGTTCATACAGATGATGGACCAGTTCTTTGCGCTGTACGTCCAGACGAGCAGCTTTATCGAACTGGTGATCCTGTCACAGCAATCCGGAACAGAGCTGTTCCGATGCAGACCGAGAAGCGGCACCATGCCGCGGTCGTGATCGAGAGCACCTGCTAGCGGCACCATACGGCACGGTTGAGCAAGATCAGTCCCTGCAACTCACACCCGTTGCCATTCTGCCACTCCTGAGACAACAGCGAAGTTCGATTTTTGCCTTTTATCAAGGTCGCCGAAGACCTGTTGGTTACCTTAGCCAATGGCAAATTCTGATACCTGATAAGCCATGGGAGGCAATACATGGATGGAAGCCAAGCGATCGCGGCGGGCGCTGCGCTATCGGCATTCGGTTTCGATGCACAACACGACCGCCTGATGCGCCTGGCCTTCCCCCGCAATGACGGGCCGGATTCCATCCTGCTGCCGAACCGATTAAAGGCGCACGAGGAAGTCTCGCGCTGCTTCCGCGTCGAGGTCGAACTCCTGTCGGACGACGCCCGGATTCCCCTGAAGGCGATGATGGCCAGGATGGTGACAATCTCGCTCGTGCGCGAAGACGGGTCGCTGCGCTACTTCAACGGCTACGTCACCGAATTCCAATTCCTGCGCACCGACGGCGGCTTCGCCTTTTACCAGATGGTGCTCGAACCGTGGCTGGCCTTCGCCAAGCTGCGCAAGGACAACGTGTCCTTCCACGGCAAAAGCGTCATCGAACTGACCGAGCTCACATTTGCCCATTACC
>NZ_JADKYX010000037.1 GCF_016093545.1 Massilia rhizosphaerae
TGTGGAAGTGCAGTAATGCATTAAGCTAACCGATACTAATTGCCCGTACGGCTTGTCCCTATAACCTTGGCAGTCATTGCCAACGCAAGGGTTCAGCTGTTTGTTGACACAACAGATACGAAAACTGCTTCTTCCGGATTCAGGGTAGCGCCAGCGATAGCGGCGACACCCGTACAAGTTATGCCTGATGACCATAGCAAGTCGGTACCACCCCTTCCCATCCCGAACAGGACCGTGAAACGACTTTGCGCCGATGATAGTGCTGCAACCAGTGTGAAAGTAGGTTATCGTCAGGCTAGTTATTAAGCAAAGCCCGCTCAGTTAAGTCTGAGCGGGCTTTTTGCTTTCCAGCTCTTAGATCCCGTCGAGCTTCGCCATCACTTCGTCCGGCAACACGAGGTCCGCCGCCGCCATGTTCTCCCGCAGATGCGCGACGGAAGACGTCCCGGGAATCAGCAGGATGTTCGGCGAACGCCGCAGCAGCCACGCGATCGCCACCTGCATCGGCGTCGCACCCAGCCCGGACGCAACGGCCGACAAGGCATCCGACTGCAGCGGCGAAAAACCACCCAGCGGGAAAAACGGCACATAAGGAATACCGTCGCGCGCCAGCGCATCGATCAGGGCGTCGTCATGCCGATGGACGAGGTTGTACATATTCTGCACGCACGCGATCGGTACGATCCGCCGCGCCTCCTCGACCTGCTTCATCGTCACATTGCTCACGCCAATGTGTTTGATCAGCCCTTCTTCCCTCAACTCCGCCAACGCCGTCACCTGCGCCTCGAGCGATCCTTCCGCCGGGCCATGCGCATCCAGCATGCTGCGAAAATTCACGACCTCGAGCACGTCCAGGCCGAGATTACGCAGATTATCGTGCACGGCCCGACGTAGCTCATCCGCCGATACTGCCGGCAGCCAGGCCCCTTGCGCATCCCGTCGTGCACCCACCTTCGTGACGATGACGAGATCCTCCGGATACGGACGCAGCGCTTCCCGGATCACCTGGTTCGTGGTGTGCGGCCCATAGAAATCCGACGTGTCGATGTGGTCGACGCCGAGCGCCACGGCCTCACGCAGCACGGCGCGGGCCGCGTCGGGATCACGGGGCGGCCCGAAGACGCCGGGGCCGGCCAATTGCATGGTGCCATAGCCGAGGCGCCGGACGGTGCGATCGCCGAGTTGATACGTGCCGGCGCGATCGATACTGGGCATGTGATTCTCCTTTGACAAACATTGAACAGTGCAATCACGATAAGCCCGACCCGATAACAGGACAATCCGGTATAGTCTGCATGGGTTGTACGTCAAAACGGACAATGGAAAACACATGAAAGTCGATCTCGGCGACCTGTCCGCCTTCGTCGCGGTCGCACGTGCAGGCGGATTCCGCGATGCGGCCCGGGCAACGAGCGGCAGCGCATCCGGCCTCAGCGATGCGGTGCGGCGGCTCGAAGCGAAGCTCGGCGTTCGCCTGCTCAACCGCACCACGCGCAGCGTCGTGCCGACGGAGGCGGGGCGCAGCCTGCTTGCGCGGCTGGATCCGGTGCTCAGCGAAGTCGACAGCGCGCTCGACGTCGTCAACGGGTTTCGCGACACGCCGACCGGCACTCTCAAACTCAACGTGCCGATGAGCGCGGCGCGGCTCGTCCTGCCGTCCATCGTGCCGCGCTTTCTCGCCGCATATCCCGAAATCCGCCTGGAAGTGATCGCCGACGAAAGTTTCGTCGACGTGCTCGCGGCCGGTTGCGATGCCGGCATTCGTTACGAGGAAAAGCTCGAGCAGGACATGATCGCCGTGCCCATCGGGCCGCGGATCCAGCGGATGGCGGCGGCCGCGGCGCCGGCCTATCTCGACCGGCGCGGTCGGCCGCAGCACCCGCGCGACCTGCTCGACCACGCCTGCATGCGCGCCCGCTTCGCCAGCGGCGCGGCCATCCGCTGGGCATTCGAGCGGGACGGGGAGCAGGTGACGATCGATCCATCCGGACAGTTGCTCGTCCAGGTGGGCGGCGCCATCGACCTCAAGATCGACGCGGCCGTCGCCGGCATGGGCATCGTCTACCTGTTCGAGGACTGGCTACGTCCGTACATCGACCGCGGGCAGCTCGAGCCCGTGCTGGAGCCGTGGTGGCCGAGCTTCTCGGGCCCGTATCTCTACTATCCGGGTCGGCGCCTCGTGCCGGCGCCGCTGCGCGCGTTCGTCGATTTCATCCGCGCGGATCAGTGACCGCGCTGGTACGTGCCGATCAGTTCCGCGTGCGCCTTGACGTGACCGTGCATCGCCTTTTCCAGCTGCACCTTGGTCGGATGGCCCAGGTCGGGCAGCACCGTGTCGAGCGCATACAGTTTATGCACGTAGCGATGCCGTCCCACGGGCGGACAGGGCCCGCCGTAGCGCGTGTTCTTGAAGTCGTTCAGGCCGGCCTGCGCCCCTGGCGGCAGTTCCGCTTCGCGCACCCCCGCCGGCAGATGGTTCGTTTGCGGCGGAAGATTGTAGAGAACCCAGTGCACCCAGGTCATTTTCGGCGCCGCGGGGTCGGGCGCATCCGGGTCGTCGATGATGAGGACGAGGCTGCGGGTGTCGGGCGGAACGCCGGACCACGACAGGGCCGGCGATGTATTCGTGCCGTCGCAGGTGTGAACGGCCGGGATGGGGCCGCCGGGCGTGAAGTCGGCCGAGGTCAGGATCAGGCTCATGCTTGCCTCCTTTGCGTTTGACTCTGCACACGCTTCGACACCGGCAAACGACTACAGTTGCGCCGGCGCGCACGTGCACATCGTGCCCCGCTGCCACGCCGGCCGCGTCCAGCCGTCACAGCGGGCGCGATCGTCGCGTCCCCGCTGCGTGAACGGCTGGGCAAACACTCGCCACCGTCTGTGCTCCCCCCGATATCGGAACTTGAAGGTAGACCAGTGCCGCCCAGTTCGTAAAAACCTTGTCCAAGATACCGTGGACACAGGAGCATTATCCGGATGCAAGCGTCCTCATCTGTACGGCGCCTCACACAACAAAGCTGCGGCAACGTTGGCGTCAGGACTGCGGCTCGCCGACCTGGACCGGATCGCGGCGCGGGATCAGATACCAGAGTCCCACGAATAGGAGCAGAGAGGCAACCGCGGCAGCGATGCTGAGCGACAGCCTGTCGGTTGCAAGCGACACTACCGTCAACATATCGAGCGACAGTCCAAGAGCCAGTGGTAACAGCCCACTTCGGATCGCCCTGCGCGACACCTTGACCATGAGCGACGTCGCATAGCCGTGCTGGGCACGGTAGTACACGGCCGGCGTCATCAGCAGCGCCATCGCGATGACCATCAGGGCGAGGCCGGCCATGTGGCAGGCCTGTGCATACAGCGCGAGGTCGTGGAACCGTTCATTGAACACGGCGATCGTCTGGAAACCGAACACCGCCTGCAGGCCCGGGAGAATGCAGCGCGCCTCTTCGATGATGTCGCGCATGGTTTGGCGGTTCTTTTCTTGTTGCGAAGCTTGATCATTCATGCGACGACAGTAGCGCCAAACACGGCTGTGTTCAACGCCCGCACGATTGACGCCGCCGTCACGCGTGCACGATGCCGGCCGCCGACGCCCATTGTTCCAGGCTGTGCCGCTGGATCGCGGCCGCCATCAGGCCGGGGAACAGGTCGGGTGTGCAGGCGAAGCAGGGGATGCCCAGCGCGGCCAGCTTCGCCGCGTTGTTGCGGTCGTACGAAGGCGCGCCGCCGTCGTCCAGCGCGAGCAGGGCGATCACCTGCGCGCCGCTGCCGACGAGGCTTGCCGCGCGCCTGAGCATTTCGGCGTTGTTGCCGCCCTCGTACAGGTCGCTGATCAGCACGAAGATCGTGTCCTGCGGCCTCGTGACGAGGCCCTGGCAATAGGCGAGCGCGCGGTTGATGTCGGTGCCGCCGCCCAGCTGCGTGCCGAACAGGACCTCGACCGGATCGTGCAGCAGCGGCGTCAGGTCGACGACGGCCGTGTCGAACACGACCACCGACGTCGTCACCGCCTTGATGCTCGCGAGGACCGCCGCGAACACGCTTGCGTACACGACGGACGGCGCCATCGATCCGCTCTGGTCCACGCACAGCACGATGTCGCGCAGCGAGCGCCCGCGCCGGCCGAAACCGATCCGCGTCGCCGGGATGATGGTCTGGTAGTCCGGCTGGTAATGCCGCAGGTTGGCGCGGATGGTGCGCAGCCAGTCGATGTCCTGGTGGCGCGGCCGCAAGTTGCGCGCGGCGCGGTGCAGGCTGCCCGCGACGGCCTGGCGCATCGGCGTGGCCAGTTTCTGTTCCAGTTCCTCGACCACTTTCGCCACGACGGCGCGGGCCGTCGCGCGCGTCTTGTTCGGCAGCACGCGGTTCAGGCTGAGGAGCGTGGCGACGAGGTGCACGTCGGGCTCCACGGCCGCCAGCATCTCCGGCTCGCACAGCATCTGCTGCAGGCCGAGGCGGTCGAACGCATCCTTCTGCATCACCTGCACGACGCTGGACGGGAAGTACTGGCGGATGTCGCCCAGCCAGCGCGCCACGCGCGGCGCCGATCCGCCCAGGCTGCCGCCGCGCGAGTCGGGCCCGGCGCCGTACAAGGCGTCCAGCGCGGCGTCGATGGCCGCGTCGCCCGCGTTCAGCGTGAGTGCGTCGTCGGCATCCTGGCCCAGCACGAGGCGCCAGCGGCGCGCCGCTTCTTTTTCATTCGTCATGAACGGTCTCCTGGAGGGCGCGGGTGCCGAACAGCGTGTGCAGGATGGGCAGCACGCGCCGCGCCCGCGTCGGGTCGACGGCAGGCGCGACGATGCTCGACGACGGCGTGCCGCCCGCCTGCGCCGCGCGCTCGCCCAGTTCGCGCCGCTCCGGCGCGCTGAACGTGGCGACCGTGCGGCGCAGCAGCGGCAGCAGTTCGGTGAAGACGTGGTCCGGCTGCGCGAGCAGCCAGCCGTTCACGATACGCCACAGGGCGTCGCTGTGCGCGAGCAGCGCGCCGCTGCCCTGCAAAAAGCCTTCCAGCCAGTGCGCCGTGACGAGCGGCGCGACCGCCGGCGAGCAGCGCAGCGCCAGCTGGCGCGCGGCGCGCTCCGCATCCCAGCGTCCCTGTTCGGTGAGGATGCGCCCGCAGCGTCCCGCCAGCAGCGGATGCGACAGGTCGCTCGCGGCGCCCGCTTCCAGCGCGTCGAACCACGCCGCCGCGTGCGTCTCGTTCTGCAGCAGGCGCACGGCCTGGTCGGCCGCGATGATCTGGCCGAGCAGCCCCGCCGCCGCATCGTCGGCGACGCCGCGCAGGCCGTACGGCAGCGCGATGCACGCGCGCGCCATGAGGCCGTCGACGACGCTTTCCAGCGATTGCGTATCGACGGCGCGCGCGCTGCCGTAGCGCAGTACGTTGACGAGCGACGGCAGCGCCGCCAGCAGCAGGCCGAGGTCGGGCGTCAGCGTGCCCGCTTCCTGGATGCGCGCCATCAGCGGATCGACGGCCGCGCGCAGGTCGGCCAGCAGGATCGTCTCCATCAGGCGCGTGAGCTCCGGCAGCGTGGACGCCTGCGCCGCGCGATCGACCGCCAGCGCGGTCGCCGCAGCTTCCAGCGTGCCGCCCCAGCGGCTCGCGGCGATCAGGTCGACGGCGAATTCCGGCGCCCACGCGAGCTGCCACTGTTCGTGGAAGGTGCCCGTCTTGCCGCGCACCGTCTGTTGCCGGCCCCACGGGATGCCCAGCAGCGCAAGGCGATGCAGCAGCACGCTTTTTTCCAGGTGCGCGCCCTGGCGCAGGTCGAGGGCGAGTTCCGTCATGTCGGCGCGAACCGCCATGCGCAGGCGTTTCTGCTGGGCCGCCACGTCCTGTGCGAGCGGTACGGCCGGCACGTCGTCCGGCACCTTGCCGAGGGCTTCGTCGACGAGCAGGTCGCGCCGGATCACCCGGAGCGGCGCATCGCTGTCGTAGCAGAACACCGCGCGCACGGCTTCCATCAATTCGTCCAGCCCCGCGCGCGGACGGTCGCGCAGCGCGGCCAGCGTGTCGGCCAGGCGCGCCGCCTCGATCACGTGGGCGGACGACGCGTCGAGATCGTGGCGGCGCAGCAGCGTGGCGACTTCCGTCAGCCAGTGCAGGCCCGCCCGCTCGCGGTGGCGCCACAGGTGGCGATACCAGCCGGGCGCCGCCACACCCGCGCCGTAGCCGCTGGCGAACGCCAGGCGGCCGTGCGTCCACGGCACCCATGTGGCGGCGACCTTTTCCTTCGCCAGCCCTTTCAACAGATCGGCGTCGCTCTTCGCGCTCGGGAGTTGGGCGAGTGCCGGCACGTGCCACGCGCCGCAGACGACGGCGATGCGCGCGTGGCCCTCCTTGATGGCCTGGCGGATCGCCGTGCGCATCCACGCTTCGCGTTTCGCTTCCAGCTCGTCCGCCGGCGCACCGGCTTCGGTGCGCAGCGCCGTCATCATCTCGGCGATGGCGGCGAACAGGTCGAGACTGTCGGCGCGCTGTTCGACGAGGTGGTCCCACCACGTGTCCGTGTCCCCGTGGCCGGCCGCGCGGGCGAGCCAGCGCAGCGGATCGGCGTGCAGGTCGTCCTCCGTTGCTGCGGTCTGCTCACTCGGCGCGCGCAGGGCGAAGCGGTGGGTCTGCGGCAGGTCGCAGAAGCGCAGCGCCACGCCATGCTCGCCGGCGTAACGCAGGGCCTGCCATTCCGGCGAAAACTCGGCGAACGGATAGAACACGGCGCGCTGCGGATCGGCCGGCGCGTACAACAGCAGGGCCACGGGCGGCGCCAGGTCGGCATGGGCGGCAAAGCGCGCCAGCTCGTCCGCTTCGGGCGGCCCCTCGACGAGGATGCAGTCCGGCGCCAGCGCGGCGAGCGCTGTCCCCAGGCTGCGCGCGCATCCCGGGCCATGGTGACGGATGCCGAACAGGTGGACGCTCATCGCGCGTCACGCCATCACGTCGCGGCAGGCGCGGTACAAATCCTTCCAGCCGTCGCGTTCCTTGACGACGGTCTCCAGGTATTCGAGCATCGCCACGCGGTCCTGCAGCGGATCCTTGACGATCGCGCCGACCATGCCCGCCGCCAGGTCCGCGCCGCGCAGCACGCCGTCGCCGAAATGCGCGGCCAGCGACAGGCCGTGCGTGACGACGGAGATCGCCTCGGCCGTGCTCATGCTGGCGCTGGGGACTTTCAGTTTGGTCTTGCCGTCGCTCGTCACGCCTTCGCGCAGCTCGCGGAACACGGTGACGATGCGGCGGATCTCTTCCAGCGCAGGCGTCTCGGCCGGAAGCTCGAGCGCGCGGCCGATGCTGGCCACGCGCGACTCGACGATGCGCACTTCCTCGTCGGCCGTGCGCGGCGGCGGCAGCACGACGGTGTTGAAGCGCCGCTTCAATGCGCTCGACAGTTCGTTGACGCCGCGGTCGCGGTCGTTCGCCGTGGCGATGATGTTGAATCCTTTTTGGGCGAGCACCTCGTCGTCCAGTTCCGCGATCGGCAAGACCTTCTCGGACAGGATCGAGATCAGGCTGTCCTGCACCTCGCCCGGCATGCGCGTGAGCTCTTCGATGCGGGCGACGCGTCCCGTGCGCATGGCGCGCATCACGGGACTCGGCACGATGGCCTCCTGCGACGGCCCCTTGGCCAGCAGCTGCGCGTAATTCCAGCCGTAGCGCACGGCTTCCTCGCTGGTGCCGGCCGTGCCGTGCACGACGAGCGTGGAGTCGCCGCTGATCGCCGCGGCGAGATGCTCGGACACCCAGGATTTCGCCGTGCCCGGCACGCCTAGCAGTAACAGGGCGCGGTCGGTGGCGAGCGTGGCGACGGCGATCTCGATCACGCGCGGATTGCCGATGTATTTCGCGCTGATCGTCACGCCGTTCTCGAGCCGGCCACCCAGCAGGTAAGTGGAGACGGCCCACGGCGACATCTTCCAGCGCGGCGGGCGCTGGCGCGTGTCGGAGGCGATCAGCGCTTCCAGTTCGCCGGCGTACTGCTGCTCGGCGTGCTGGCGGAGGGCGGAAGAGGTGGGGGTCATGCGGTCTCCTGGAAGGAAAGAGTCATCTCGTGGCGCAGGCGCGCGAGATCGAGGAAGTCGTCGATGGTGCTTTGCCACTGGGCGTCGGGCAGCCGGACGGGTTCGAAGGTCGCGGCCGTCGCGGGGTCGAGCACGAGCGCGAGGCTGGACAGCAACTGGCGCACGAGCCACGGGTGATCGGTGTCCCCGATTGCCGGCAGGGCGGCTTGCAAGCGCCGCAGTGCGCGCCGGCTCAACGGCGCGGGCCACGTGTCCCGCGAGCCGGCGGCAAGACGCGCCAGCAGCCGCACGAGCGCGGCATCGGCGATCCACGTGCCGGGCAGCGCGTCGAACAGCGCGCTCGAGGTGCCGTCCTCGTCGTGCGCGAAATGCGCGGCGACGACGTCGAACAGGCTGTCGGGCACGGCCTCGCGCAGGGACGGGACGGCGGCGATCCACCACGCGGCCAGGTCGCGCTGCCAGGCCCGCAGGCCAGGCGACGGATCGGCTGGGCGCTGGCGCTGCACGGCCAGTGCCCAGCCGCGCACGAACACGGCGGCGAGTTCGCCGTGTTCGGCAAGGGCCAGGCAGGCGCGCGGCGCGCGGTCGAATTGCCGCGCCCAGGTTTGCGGATCGATGGCGGCCAGCATGTCCACGACCCATCCGGCCTTTTCGCCGAGGCCCTGATGGGGACTGACGCCGACGCCGTCGCGCCGCATGGCCGCATCGAGCGTTGCCGGCAGCGTCAGCGCGATGCGGGCGGCGCGCAGCAGCGGACGTTCGAGGCGCAGCAGCGGCAGCAGGCGGTCGAGCATGCGCTGCGCGAGCCGCGAGCCGGGCAGGCACGCCAGCACGCGCTGGGCCACGGCGCGCACCTCCTTGCGGCGGTCGTCGAGGGCTGTCTCAAGGAACGCTTCGTCGTCCGGTCCCAAGTTTGTCGCCAGCACGGCCAGCAGGGCCGCGCGCTGCTCCGGCGGTTCGCCGGGCCACGCGGCTTCGAGGGCTGCCAGTGCCGCGCGGGGATCGCGGAGGCGCCAATCGCGCAGCGCGGCCACGCGTTGGTCCGGGGTGCCGGTGTCCCACGGCGATGCGTCCGTGCCTGCGGCGGCCCACGACCATTCCTCCTGCAGGCGCGCGAGCCAACGTCCGCGTTCGCCGAGGACCGGCAACAGCGCGGCACGCAGCGCCGGCTGGCGCGTGGCGGCATCGAGCAGCTTGGGCAGGACGTGCGCGGGCACGCGACCGCCATGACGGTGCAGCAGATGCAGCCACTCGGCTTCCAGGCCGGCCGGATGCAGGCCGCGCAGCAGCAGGGCCAGGATCGCTTGCGCACGGAGCGGGCAGGCGCGCAGCGTTTCCGGCGCGGCGGCCGGCACCGGCGTCGCGGCCGGCTCGCTTGGTGCGACCCAGCCGCAGCGTTCCCACAGGTCCAGGGCGCCGAGCGACAGCCATAATGCCGCTTCGGGCGTCGCGGCCGCGTCACCCGGCAGCAGCGCATCGAGCGGCGCGGCCGGATTGGCGGGCGGACGTCCGGCGCGGGCGGTCCCGATTTTTAACAGCTGCTGCAGCTGGCGGGCATCGTCGTTCATCATACGAAGTCGCTGTCGATGTTGTACAGCCGCCCCTCGTGCCAGACGCTCAGCGGCAGCAGCGTGCGCCCATCCCACTCGCCGCAGACGGTGAGCGGATGGCCACCGCTCAGCGCGAGCAGGTGCAGCGGGTGACGGAACGCGGGATGCAGGGCGATGCGGCGGCCGTGCGCGTCGCGGACGATGCCGTGGTCCGCGTCGTCCGGCACGAGGCCGCCGAGCAGCACGGGGTGGCGCTCGAGGAAGGGTTGCACCGCCAGGGCGTCCGCGTACGTGTCGAGCGTGCGGTCAAGGTCGGAGGGCTCGAGGGTGGCGGCGAGCGGACGGGCGTCCTCCTGCCTGCGGATGTGGGCGCGCAACGGGTAGGCGCTCGGATAGAAGCACAGGTCGCCGTCGAATTCGGTGCCGGGTGCGAGTTGCTGCTCGAAGCCTTGCGTGCCGACCGCGTACTGGAGGTGCAGCGCCCAGCGTCCCTGGCTGGCGCCATGCAGCCACGTCGCGCGCACGCGCAGGCGCTCGTCGTCGAACGTGCTCTGGGCCAGCACGCGCCAGCGGTCCGCGACGGCCGGCTGGCGCAGCACGTCGTCCTGGCTCATCGTCCAGCCGAGCAGGGCGCGCACGTCGGCCTGCAACTCGGGCGTCAGCTGGTCGATGCGTTGCCACGCCTGCGCCAGCAAATAGAGGGACGCGAGTTCATTTGCGACGATGCCCTCGGCATTGCGCAGGCCCGACTGATACAGCATGCTGCCGGCCCGGCGCAGACGGCGTGCGAGCGGCGCCGCCTGCGCATCGGCCATGCGGGCGGCGATTGCATCCCAGAAGCCCTGGCCGCGCGAGCGCACGGACGCGAGGCCTTCGCGCGCCAGGTCGTGCAACCACGTCTGCAGTTCCAGCAGGCCGACATCGACTTTGTCTTCGCGTTTTTCTTCACGCTTGCGGGCCTGGGCCGCGGCGTCCGGATGGGGAGACGCAGTCGCGGCGGTCTTCTTGTCCTGGCGCACCTGGCGGCCCTGCAGCCAGTCGCGCACCCAGTCCGGTTCGTCGGCCGGTCCGAACAGCGCGGGTTCCGCGGTGCGCAGCAGGTACAGGCCGAGGCCGTGCTTGCAGGGGAACTTGCGGCTGGGGCACGAGCATTTGAAGGCGGGGCCGCCGAGGTCGATCTGGGTGCGGTACGGCGTCTTGCCGCTGCCTTGGCATTCGCCCCACAGCGCGGCGTCGCTCCCGCCGAGATTCGACCAGTTTCGTGGCGTCGCCAACTGGCTGCCGGCTTTGGCCGAGGCGGGATCGGGCGCGAGAGCCAGGATCTGGTTGGCGTCGAGGGTCACCGGTGTCCTTCAGGCGGATTGATATGACTTCTAGCTCGGTAAAAGCAATACTCGGCGATTATTGCCTAAACGTCAATTAGAACGGCCATGGGGCGGGAGTGGCGATCGCGCAACGGCGCGACAAATCCGATGAGGGGTTGACGAGTTAAGCGAGCTGCTGCATAATCTCGTTCCTCTGCTGCTGACGAACAAAACGATTCGCAAGCGCAGCAAGGCAGTACCGAACACAGTTCTTTAACAATAAACAGTCGATAAGTGTGGGCGTTTGATGAGGTGCCAGTATCGCTTCGGCGATACTGAATACTTAAATTATCAAATGTTCACAAGAAATACAGTCAGTATTTTGAGTGAGCGACATGACACGAAAGTGTCAAAACAGAGATTGAACTGAAGAGTTTGATCCTGGCTCAGATTGAACGCTGGCGGCATGCTTTACACATGCAAGTCGAACGGCAGCGCGGGGCAACCTGGCGGCGAGTGGCGAACGGGTGAGTAATAC
>NZ_JADKYX010000038.1 GCF_016093545.1 Massilia rhizosphaerae
TCCCGAACAGGACCGTGAAACGACTTTGCGCCGATGATAGTGCTGCAACCAGTGTGAAAGTAGGTTATCGTCAGGCTAGTTATTAGAAAAGCCCGCTCAATTCAGATTGAGCGGGCTTTTTGCTTTTTCGGGCACAATCCCTGCCGCGTTCAACGACACGGCGCTGGACATGGACATGCCAGCCCAGGGATGTGGGCTTGCCTGATCGTTTAACGCATCAGCCGCGCATCCGCCCAGGTGGCGAGGGCAACACCCGCCTCCCGGTCCTTGCCCTCGACCACCAGCTCCAGCGTGCGGACGCCGCGCACCGGCACGTCGATCTCCACCGGCTGCGTTCCGGACTGCTCGAACAGCAGCTTCCCGTCGCCGTACACGCGGAAGGTCAAGGGCCGGGCCGTGTCGTCGTTGGCTCCCGCCACGGTGCGGAAGCGGCTGAATTCCTTGTCCAGCCGTACTTCCAGCCGAGAGTCGCTCAGCACGCCGATACCGTTGTCGCGGCGCTTGCCGCCGACGATCAGCGGGGTTCCCGCGGGCGACGCGTTCACCTGCGCAGGTGCCCACGAGGCAAAGCGCAGGGCCGAGATTTGCGCGCGGCCGTCCGCGGCCACGTTGATCCGCGCCGGCATCTCGCCCAGGTAGACACCACCCTTCAATTCCGGCACGCCCCGCACCAACAGCAGGCGCGTTTCGTGCGGCGCCAGTTCGGCGCTGATGACGCCCCGTTCCACGGCGCGCTCCTGGCCCGTCCACAGGTCGCGCATGGTCGCGGGCGCGGCCGGATCCAGGTTCAGGCGCCCCAGCGCCACCGACAGCGCTTGCGGACGGGCGCTCCGGTTGATCAGGGCGAGTGCCTTGGTCCCGGCCTGCGCCATGCTCTTGACGAGCGTCTCGGTGTCCGTGGTCCGGGCGACGATCACGCCCTGGTTGCCGGCCGGGTCCTGATTGATGGCGATGACTTCGCGCTTGCCGATGATGTCGAGCACGACGGGCGGCGCCTTGGACAGGTCCGCGCCCAGCACGAGCGGCGCGTTGACGATGGCCCACAGCGACATATGGGCGCGCGCCTCCACGGGGTGGTCGGCGTCGAACTCGCCGAGGCCCACTTCCAGCATGTCCGGATCGTTCCAGTGGCCGGGGCCGGCGTACAGCGCACGTCCGGCGCTGCTGTCGAAATTGTGCAGCATCGACCACCAGTTGGCGCTGATGTCCTGGCTCGTGCGCCACATCTGGCCGTAGTCCTTGCCCCAATCGGCCACGTGGACCTCGCCCCAGTTGCAGATGGACAGGATGAAGTCACCATCCGGCCGCACGGCGTCGATCGCCGCGCGCAGGTCGGCGTACAAGCGCTCGACCACCTTTGGTTCGGACAGGTCGGGCCGGCTGCGCACCATGTAGGGGCCCAGCGCGCGGTAGGTGCCGTCCTTCACGAACGGCTTCTCGGCCTGGAAGTCGGCCACGCCGCAGGCGTCCACTTTCACATAGTCGAAGCCCCACTCGCCGTAGAACAGGCGCATGTCCTGGGCTTGGTGGCCATAGGTGCCGATCTCGCGCTCCGGCCGCGTGCCGACCGGCAGGTTGGCCCCGTGCTCATCCCAGGCTTGCGAGCAGGCGTTGCGCCCGATTTCCGTGTACAGGCCCGCCTTCAGGCCCATCGAGTGCAGGCGCTCGACGTAGGGGCGGAAGCTGGTTCCACCGTCGGGCAGGGCCGCGCTGGGGAACATGCTGGTGCGGATCTCGATGCGGCCGTCGGCGCGGCGCTTGAGCCACCAGCCGTCGTCCATGTTGACGTAGCGGTAGCCGGCATCCGCCAGGCCCGTGCTCTTCAAAGCCTGCGCCACCGCCATGATCTTCGCTTCCGTCACCTGCGTGTGGAAGGCGTTCCACGGATTCCAACCCATCGGCGGGGTCGCGGCCGTCACGGCGGGCCGCACGGAAAACCTGCCCGACGGGCGCAGGTTGGAGGCAGCGTCGTCGGCGTGGACGGCAGGCGCGCAAGCCGCCAGGGCGAGGATGGCTGCCAGGCGGCGGCGGGGCAGGTGGCGGATGGTCATGTGGGTCACGGAAAGCGGGAAGCGATGGGCAGCGGATGTCGCCTGGTGTCGTTTTAATTGGAGAGAGCCTGGTAGCGGAAGTCCCGGAAGCGCACTTCGCCCTGGCCGGCCGCATAGATCGCCGGCCGCAGGCTGATGAAGCCATCGGCCACGTTGTGATGGTAGCCCGAGACTTCGATGACGGGGCTGTGGCGCGTCCATTGCTTGCCGTCGGCGCTCGTGTAGATCGTCACGATGTTGCGGTCGTTGACGAGCCGCAGGCGCAGCTTGCGCGGCAGCGCCGCCTTCTGCGGACGGTCGATGCCGTAGCGGTGCGTAATAAAACCGTCGCGGTCGAAGCCGATGCCCGCGTACAGCTTATCGTTGTAGAAGACGAGCAGGCCGGCGCGCGCGTTCGCGCTGATCTCGGCCTCGACCTCGACCTGGTAGGCCTGGTCGCCGGCGATGAAGGCCAGCGGCGCGCAATCCCGCGGCGAGGTGCCCTTGCCTTGCACGACCAGCGTCTTGTCTTCGTAGCGCACGCGCGCCGCGTCCGCATCCGTGCCCTGGTAGAAGCCCCACTGCACGCCCATCTTGTCGGTGCTGAAGTCGTCGGATAAGGCCATCCCATGCGGGACGGCCTCGTTGCCCGGTTTCGGGATGGGCTTGGACACGTCGACGCCCGTCGACTTGAGCCAGCCGTCGGCCGTCCATTCGACGGGTTCGAGCAGCGTTTGCCGGCCCAGCGTCCAGTAGCCGTTTTCGTAGGCGTGGTAGACGAGGTACCACTTGCCATTCGGGCCTTCGACGAGGCTGCCGTGTCCCTTGGACCACCATTTCTCGTCGCGACTCCACGTGTGCACGATGGGGTTGTACGGCGAATTCTCCCAGGGACCGTCGAGCGACTTCGCACGCGCGGACACCACCATGTGGCTCGTGGGCGGCCCCGCCGTGCCGCCTTCCGCGACAAGCATGTGGTAGTAGCCGCCGTGCCTGACGAGCTTCGGACCTTCCAGCGCGAACGCGGTCACGACCCAGTCGGCCGGGTATTGCCAGCCCGCGTAGACTTTCTTCTGCGGTCCGGTGACGGACAAGCCGTCGTCCGACAGCGGTACCATGCCGCCGCCGCCCATGAACAGGTAACGCTTGCCGTCCTGGCTCACCACGTGGCCCGGGTCGATATCGCCGATCTTGAGGTCGATGGGATCGCTCCACGGGCCGCGGATGTCGTCCGCATGGATCACGTAGTTGGTCGTGTGCCCATCCTTCAGCCCAGGGAAGTAGATGTAGTAGCGGCCCTTGTGCTTGACGAGGTCCGGCGCCCACACGGTGCCCACGTTCTTGCGCAGCGCGGCGCCGATGGGTTCCCAGTTCACCAGGTCCCGCGAATGCCAGAGCAGCAGGCCGGGATAGCTGAAGAACGAGGAATGCGTCATGTAGTAGTCGCGCCCGTCCTTGAGGATCGTCGGGTCGGGACGGTCGCCGGCCAGAATCGGGTTCAGGTAGCTCCCGTTGCCCAGGTCGGCCTTGCGCTGGCCTTCGATGCCGCGCGCCCAGGTGGCATCGGGCGTGGTGGTTTGGGTGGCGTGCGCGCCGATGCAAAGCAGGAGGGAGGCAAGGAGCAGCGGGAGTCGCATGGAATGTCGTTTGCTTGGAAAAGAAAGGCGGTGGCCATTCCTGCTATTTTGATGTAGATGCCTGGCCTCCGCCTATCTCATGCGCGAAACGAAGTATGCAAAAAAGTGATGCTGGCTTTCATTCAATGCCGCTCACGAACCGGTTAGGTTCAGCATGCGTGCCGCGATCGGGTGCCCGTCCCGCAACTGCAGCAGATCCCACAAATTCCCGTACAGGTCTGCGAAGACGGCCACTGTGCCGTAGTCTTCTTCCTTCGGATCGCGCACGAACGTCACGCCGTTGCTGCGCAAACGCTCGTAATCGCGCCAGAAATCGTCGGTATTCAGGAACAGGAAGACGCGGCCGCCGGCCTGGTTGCCGACGAACGGCTGCTGTTCCGGTTTCGATGCCTTGGCCAGCAGCAGCGTGGTGCCTGTCCCGCCCGGCGGCGCGACGACGACCCAGCGCTTGTCCTGCGCCGGCTGGTACGTGTCGTCCAACAGATCGAAACCGAGCTTGCCGACGTAGAATTCGATCGCTTCATCGTAGTCGCGCACGACCAGCGCAATATGGACAATGGACTGTTGCATGGGCTTTCCTCGTGATTGATGAGTGGCGCCCAGTGTATCAACGGATGCCCAGCAGCGCGATCAATCCCCAGCTGATCAGGCCCAGCCCGACCAGCGACACGACGACGGTGGTGGTGACTTTGCCGCCGGCCCGTGCGACGGCGCGTGCGTCGACGCCGAGGCCCAGCGCCGCCATCGACATGCTGGTCAGCCATCCGGACGCCACATGCGCGGGTTCGAGCAGCGCGGTCGGCAAGGCGTCGATGGAGCGCAGCGCCATCAGGACGAGAAAGCCGACGATGAACCAGGGGACGAGGTGCGCGATCGGCAGCGACTGACGCCGGCCGCCGTCGCGCCGGAACACCGACAACCCCAGCACGACGGGACCGAGCATCAGCACCCGCACCAGTTTGACGAGCGTGCCGATGTGCAGGCTCGCCTGCGACACCGGGGCTGCCGCGGCCAGCACCTGCGGCACCGCATACACGGTCATCCCGGCGAAGATGCCGTATTGGAGCGGCGTCAGCGCCAGTACCCGGTCGAGCAGCGGCAGCACGAGCACGACGACGACGCCCAGCACCGCCGTGAAGGCGATCGACGACGCGACGTCCTCGCCGTCGGCATCGATGACCGGCGCGACGGCGGCGATGGCCGAATTCCCGCAGATCGAATTCCCGCACGCGACCAGCACGGCCATCTCGTGCGGCAAGCGCAGGAACCGGCCGACGGTGTAGCTGAAGGCGATCGCCAGGACCACCGCGAACGCGATCCCTCCCAGCAGCGGCAGGCCATGTGCGGCGATCGCGCCGGCGCTGACGGATGCGCCGAGCAGCACCACCGCCAGTTCGAGTACGAACTTGGCCGAAAAGCGCACGCCGGGCTCGCATCCGGCGGGCACTGTCGCAATCGTGCGGACGAGGCTCCCCAGCAGGATCGCCAGCACGAGGCTTTCGAGCCACGCGCGGCCGAACAGGGCGGTCTCGCCGCGCTCCAGTAACGCGGCGGCGCCCGTGACGGCGGCGCTGAGCAAGACGCCGGGCACCAGCTGAAGAATTTTATTGTTCATGTTGTTCTCCTTGATCGTGCCCGCAGTATCGGCTCGACATAACTGTTCGGTCCATCTTAAAATTCCGTACAAATCATGTAGATAAATCGAACAATGACCCTCGACCAGCTCCGCATCTTCGTCGCCGTCGCCGAACGCCAGCACCTGACGCAGGCGGCGGACATCCTCGCGCTGACGCCGTCGGCCGTCAGCGCATCGATCCGCGCGCTGGAAGAACGCTACGGCACGCTCCTGTTCGACCGGGTGGGCCGGCGCATCGAAGTCAATGCGGCGGGACGAATCTTCCTCGACGAGGCGCGCGCCACCCTGGCCCGCGCCGCCGGCGCCGAGCGGGTGCTGGTCGAACTGGCCGGTCTCGCGCGCGGCGCGCTCGCGCTGCAGGCCAGCCAGACCATCGCCAGCTATTGGCTGCCGCCGCTGCTCGTGCGGTTTCGCGCCACGCATCCGCAAATCGACGTGCGGCTGGATGTCGGCAATACGCAGTCCGTCGCCGATGCCGTGCGCGAGGGGCAGGCCGATCTCGGTCTGGTTGAGGGCGGCGTCGACGATGCCGCGCTCGTCGTCGACAGCGTCGGGCAGGACCGCATGGCGATCGTCGTCGCGCCCGGCCATCCGTGGACGCGCAAGCGCAGGCTGGCTGCCGCCGACTTGCAGGCGGCGCGCTGGATCATGCGCGAGCCCGGGTCGGGCACCCGCTCCGCGCTCGAAGAGATGCTGGTGGAGCAGGGGGCCGACCTGGACGCGCTGCAGGTGGTCCTCACGTTGCCGTCCAACGAAGCGGTGCGCGCGGCCGTGATGAGCGGCAGCGACGTGGCCGGATTGTCCGAGCTGGTCGCGGCGCCGTACATCGCGGCCGGCCTCTTGGCCAAGGTGGGCGCGGACCTGCCGCCGCGCGACTTCTTCCTGCTGCGTCACCGCGAGCGCTACCGCAGCCGCGCGTCCCAGGCGTTCGAGCAGCTGGTGCGTTCCGCGCCCGCTGCCTGATCCGCGCGAGATCGGCAGGATCAGGCAATCCTTCGTCAGTATCCTGCTACCGCCGGGCGCGTTCCGGCTCCTATGATGGACGCACCGTTCACGAGGAGCCCAGCCATGAAAACCATCGCCAACATCTACATCGACGGGCAGTTCGTCACCCCGCACGGGCGCGAACCGCTCGTCCTGATCGACCCTGCGACCGAGCGCGAAACCACCACCGTGATCCTGGCCGACGAGGTCGACGCGCAGCGCGCGATCGCGGCGGCGAAGGCGGCTTTTCCCGCCGTGTCGCGCACGACGCGCGAAGAGCGCATGGCGTGGCTGCAGCGCCTGCACGACGCCGTCGCCGCCGCCGAACGGGACATCGTCGACGTCATGGTCGCGGAATACGGCGGCACCACGGCGATGGCGACGGGCACCGCGCGCCGCGCCGCCGCGTCGTTCGCGATCGCGCGCCGCCTGCTGGCCGAGTACCCGTTCGAGCGCGACGTCGGCGGGGCGCGCGTGACGATGGTGCCGCACGGCGTCGTCGGCATGATCACGCCGTGGAACGCGAGCATCGGCTTCATCGCGAGCAAGCTGGCGATGGCGATCGCCGCCGGCAGCACGGCCGTCATCAAGCCCAGCGAACTGAGTGCCGCGCAGACGGAACTCATCACCCGCGTGATGCACGGCGCGGGACTGCCGCCGGGCGTCTTCAACATCGTCACGGGCCGCGGCGACGTGGTCGGCGCCGAGATCACGCGCCATCCGGACATCGCCAAGATCTCGTTCACCGGGTCGACGGCCGTCGGCAAGGCGATCGCGCGCGGCGCCGTCGACACGATGAAGCGCGTGACGCTGGAGCTGGGCGGCAAATCGCCGACCGTGCTTCTCGACGATGCGGACTTCGCCAAGGCGATGCCGCTGGCGGCGGCGGCCGCGGTGATGAACAGCGGCCAGGCGTGCATCGCCGGCACGCGCCTGCTGGTGCCGGCGAGCCGCGTCGGCGAGGCGCACGAGCTGGCGGTGCGCGCGTTCCGGGATCTCGTCGTCGGCCCGACGCGCGACCCGCGCGTGAACGTGGGACCGATGGTCACGCGCAAGCAGTACGAGCGGGTGCAGGACTATATCCGCAAGGGCATCGAGGAGGGCGCGACCCTGCTGACGGGCGGTCCGGGCCGGCCGGAGGGACTCACGCGCGGCTACTTCGTGCGGCCGACCGTGTTCGGCGACGTCCGCAACGACATGACCATCGCGCGCGACGAGATCTTCGGCCCGGTCCTGTCCATCATTCCCTATCGCGACGACGACGATGCGATCGCCATCGCCAACGACACGCCCTACGGCCTGCACGCGTACGTGTTCGGAGCGGACCTCGCGCGCGCGAACCGCGTCGCGGCAGGCATCCAGGCCGGGCGCGTGTTCGTGAATGGATTGTATGATGCACCGGAGGCGCCGTTCGGCGGCTTCAAGCAGTCCGGCCTGGGGCGCGAGTTCGGCGTCTTCGGCCTGGAAACCTATCTCGAACCCAAAGCCACCATGGGCCATGACAAACGACTCTGAGTTGACGCTCCTCGGCCAGTTGCGCGGCCTGGTCGACAAGGCGATGCGCGGTGCCGGCGCCGGCGTCCTGGACCTGGCCACCGATCTGCCCTGGCTCTGGCTCGTGCGCCGCCCCGCGCCGACGCCGGCCGGGCGCGGCATCCTGTCGCCATCCGTCTGCCTGCTCGTGCAGGGCGAGAAGGAGATGTTCGTCGGCCAGCGGGTGCTGCGCTACGGCCCCGGGTGTTACGTGCAGGCGGGCGTCGCGATGCCGGTGTCGGGCCAGGTGACGTGTGCCAGCGCGGCGGCACCGTATTACGGCATCCGCGTCGACATCGACCCCAAGGAGGTGGCGGCCTTCGTGCTGGAGATGCGCCTGCAGCTGCCGGTGGAGGAAGCGGACCCGCCCGCGATCACGGTCGAGCGTGCGGACGAGGCCATGCTGGAGGTCTTCGTGCGGCTCGTGCGCCTGCTCGACCGGCCGCGCGACCTGCCCGTGCTGGGCCGCCTGCTCAAGCAGGAGCTGCTTTACCATCTCGTGACGGCGCCGGGCGGCGCGACCATGAGCCGCGGCGCGGTCGGCGGACAGCGCGAGCGCGCCGTGGGCGAGGCCATTCACTGGATCCGCACGCATTACAACGAACCGCTGAGCATCGACGCGCTGGCGCGCACCGTGCACATGAGTCCTTCCGTGCTGCACCGGCGCTTCAAGGCGGCGACCGTGATGAGTCCCCTGCAGTACCAGAAACAGGTGCGCCTGCTCGAGGCGCGCAAGATGCTGATGAGCGGCGACGTCGAAGCGGCCAGCGTCGCGTATGAAGTCGGCTACGAAAGCCCGTCGCAGTTCAGCCGCGAGTACCGCCGCCTGTTCGGTGCGCCGCCGTTGAAAGATGCGGAGCAGTTGCGGCGCCAGCCGGCCGCTGCGCAGCCCTAGGAGTTGACGATGACGGAAGCGGACCTGGTCCTCGACGACGGCCGAACGGTGCATTTTCATGTGCAGGCGCCATCCAACGGCGATCGTCTCGCGGTCTTCTGGCTGCACGGCACGCCGAACATCGGCCCGCCGCCCGCGCCCCTGTTCGCCGACGCCGCGCGCCTCGGGCTGCGCTGGATCGGCTACGACCGACCCGGCTATGGGGGCTCGACGCCGAGAGAAGGACGCGATGTCGCCTCGGCGGCGCACGACGTCGCCCGGATCGCCGACCGGCTCGGCATCGACCGGTTCGCGGTCGTGGGCCATTCCGGCGGCGGTCCGCATGCACTCGCCTGTGCTGCGCTCCTGCCGGACCGCGTGCTCGCGGCCGTCAGCATTGCCGGTCTGGCGCCGTATGGAGCCGCAGGACTCGACTGGTTTGCCGGGATGCGGCCGTCGGGCGTGGCGGGCCTGCGCGCGGCGCGCGCGGGACGGTCGGAGAAAGCTGCTTACGAAGCGGCGTCCCCGGACTTCGACCGCGAATCGTTCATCGAGGCCGACTGGGCCGCTCTGGCGGGGCCATGGTCGTGGTTTGACGGCGTGGTCGGGCCGGCGCTGGCCGGCGGACCAGGAGGGCTGATCGATGACGACATCGCTTACGTTTCCCCCTGGGGATTCGACTGCGCGCGAATTTCCCGGCCCGTGCTCTTGCTGCATGGTGGCCGCGATCGTATGGTGCCGAAGCGTCATGCCGAATGGCTGGCGCGCCATTGTCCTTCGGCTACGTTGTGGCTGCGGCCCGAGGATGGCCATATTTCCGTGCTGAACGCGGCACCGCGTGCGTTGGAATGGTTGAGCGAGCGCGTGGGGGATTAGCCGGCGTTGTGAAAAGGTGTTGACGAACATCGCGGAACGCGGCATAATCTCACTTCTCTGCTGCTGACGAACAAAACGATTCGCAAGCGCAGCAAAGCAGTACCGAACACAGTTCTTTAACAATAAACAGTCGATAAGTGTGGGCGTTTGATGAGGTGCCAGTATCGCTTCGGTGATACTGAATACTTAAATTATCAAATGTTCACAAGAAATACAGTCAGTA
>NZ_JADKYX010000039.1 GCF_016093545.1 Massilia rhizosphaerae
ATCCCGAACAGGACCGTGAAACGACTTTGCGCCGATGATAGTGCTGCAACCAGTGTGAAAGTAGGTTATCGTCAGGCTAGTTATTAGAAAAGCCCGCTCAATTCAGATTGAGCGGGCTTTTTGCTTTCTAGCGCACCTTTTTCAAATACGCGCGCAACCCATGGGTCAGCACCAGGGGAAAGACACTCGCATGATCCTCGTCCATGAACACTTCGAGCCTGCTCTTCAGGTTCGGATAACGGTGCGATTTGAGTGCCGCGTCGAAGTCGCATAAATCCGCGACCATGTCCGCGTTCTCTTCCGTCCGCGACCGTTTCCGGTCTCTGGGCAACGTCTCACGTCCGCCGATCCCGAAAAACACCGAAGCCGGCAGGTCCTTGTGACTTTTCGCGTAGACCTGTTCGCGATCGAACATCACGCCCTGGTCGAACCACAAGGAAGGACTGCCGAGGATGTAGTGATCGAATGTGCGCGGCTCGCTCAGCAGCAACTGCAGGCCGAGCAGGCTGCCATACGAATGGCCGACAAAGATCTTGCGGCTCATGTCGGCGCGATAGTTCGCGGCGATCAGCGGAAAGACGTCCGCCGCGATGAAGCGGCCATAGGCCTGCGCCTCGCCGAATACCGGCGTCCGTCCCGGCATATCGGAGACATAATCCCGGCGCCGCGGCACGTCCGGCGTGTAATCGCGGCGGCGACTGAACACGGGCGTGTCGCCCATCGCGTACGACAGGCCGACGACGATCACCTCTTCCATGCCCGCATGCTTCGCCAGGCGCTGCGCGATGCCGCGCGCGACGGGAAACGCGTAATTTGCATCGGTGACGAACAACACGGGGTAACGGCGGTTCGACGACCGATACGACGCCGGGAGCGCAACGAATACTTGGTAGTCGCGGTTCAGCGCGCGCGCGTGCACGTCGCGCACCTCGGTGTCGTCGAGCGCGTACGACATCGGCACCGCCGCAGCGGCCACGCCGGATGCGAAGCACCACGACAGCAACCAGGTGCGGACGAGCGTCATGGCTGCGCCTCTTTTGCCAGCGTCTTCGCCAGCCAGGCCCGCGCGTCCGCTGCGTACTTGCGGCAGGCGTCGCGATCCACGAAGGCCTCGTTCTTGATGTCGGACTGCCGGGCCTTCCGTTCCCACAAGTCGGAGAAGTCCGGGTGCGCGCTCACGAGCACGTCGCATTCCAGTCCTTCGACGGTGGCGATGGAATGCTCGATGTCCGCCCGCGCGTTGCGATACAAAGGATTCCTGCTGAAACTGCGGCCATCGGCAGCGACGGCGGTGAGGCTGTCCGCGTACACCATGTGCATCGTCTTGCCGCCTTCGCTCGACTGCCACGTCCAGCTGGTGGATCCCGGCGTGTGCCCCGGCGTGAAGTGCGCGGTGACGGCGAGCGGTCCAAGCTTCACCACGTCGCCGTCGTGCACGGCGCGCGTGTTGGCGACAGGGGCCAGCGGCGTCAGGTTGGGATACTGTGCATCGCGCTTGTCCGGCTGTCCCGTCTTCAGGACAGCGACGGACGCCGGACTGCCCAGCACGACGGCGCCGCTCATCTTCTGCAATGCCGCGATGCCGCCGGCGTGGTCGAAGTGTTCGTGGCCGTTCAGGATGTAGCGCACGTCCTCGACCTTGAAGCCGAGCGCGCGGATATGCGCGGCGATCTGCGCGGACGCGCCGGGCGGGCCGCCGTCGATGAGAATGTGGCCGGCCGGGGACGTGATCAACACGGCGCTGATGCCGTGCGTGCCGACATAGTAGGTGTTGCCGTAGAGGGGGAATGGATCCTGCGGCGCCATCCATTCCGCCATGCCGGCGGTGGCGATGGTGCAGGCGCCGCCGAGCAGGAGGGCGGCGGTAAAGCGTATCGGGTTCTTCATGGGCGAGCGGGCAAGTTGATAAAGTGGGTAACGCATCGCCGATTCTGCAACCATGCCCGCCGGCCGGCGCCACCTCCGTGACGAAACGCCGCATCCACGTGACGAAGCGTCCGGCCGCGGTCTCGCGGTGCGCGGGGCCACTGCTATACTTTTCCGATGAAGCAGCACGCCACCTTCCCGCCATCGTTGCCGCCCGCCGTCAGGACCATCGCCATCGTCGTGCTGTTGTGGACGGCGATCAGCACCCTGGGCGCCTTGCAGACCTACAGCGACAACCTGCGCCTCGGCGTGGCCAGCCACTATCCGTCGCTGCTCGTGACGTGGTTCGTCGAATACGCGGTGCCGCTGATCGTGCTGAGCGCGGGCCTGAGTCTCGCGCTCGCGCGCTGGCCCGCGCTGATCGCCCGTCCGCACAACGTGTTCCTGCTGTTCGTCGGCCTCGTGCTCGTGTTCCAGCCCGCGCAGTGGACGTACATGGCGTGGCTGCGCGGCTACCTGCACATCGCGAGCCTCGACGACGCCCGCCGCCTGCTGATGAAGATGCTGCTGGTCGGCTGGTTCTCGACCACGGGCACGTTCGCCGCCATCCTCGCCGTCCATTACTGGCGCCAGGCGCGCGAGCGCGAACTCGCGTGGCAGCGCAGCCAGACGGACATGCTCAACCTGCGCCTCGCGCTGGAAGAGCAGCGCATGCTCGCCCTGCGCGCGCAATTCGAGCCGCACTTCCTGTTCAACGCGCTCAATGCGATCAGCGCCCTCGTGCGCGAAGGCGACCGCACGCTCGCCCTCGGCGGCATCGGCCGCTTGAGCGACCTGCTGCGCTATGCATTGTCGGCCAGCGTGCGCAACACGGTCACGGTCGCCGCCGAGCTGCAGTTCGTGCGCGACTACCTCGACCTGCAGCGCCTGCGCTACGGCGAGCGGCTGCAGGTGCGCATCGACGGCGATGGACCACTGCTGCACGACGTCGACTGTCCCCCGTTGCTGCTGCAGCCGCTGATCGAGAACGCGCTGCGCCACGACCTCGATTGCCACGATGGACCGAGCGATATCCGCCTGTCCTTCATCCCCGACGGCGACGCGCTCACGATCCGGGTCACGAATCCCGCCGGCGCGCACGCCTCTCCCAATCCCGGTGCGGGACTCGGGCTGGCGAACACGCGCGAGCGACTGCGGCTCATGCATCCCACCGCGTCGCTGAGTACGGACCTGCAGGCGGGGCGCTTCGTGGCCGAAGTCCGTTTGCCGTTGGAGCGGGATTAGCGATGACGGTGCGCTACCTGATCGTCGACGACGAGGCGCCCAGCCGCGCCAACCTGCGCCTGGCCCTGGCCGCATATCCCGACTGGCAGCTGGCGGCCGAATGCGACGGTGGCGCGGCCGCACGCGCCGTGCTGGCCGCGCAGGACGTCGACGTCATCTTCCTCGACATCCAGATGCCGGCCGAATCGGGGCTCGTGCTCGCGCGCGAGATCAGCCGCCTGCGCGCGCCGCCGCTGATCGTCTTCGTGACGGCCTACAGCGAACACGCCGTCGACGCATTCGAAGTCCACGCGCTCGACTACCTGCTCAAGCCCCTGAACGATGCGCGCCTGGCGCAGACCGTCGAGCGCATCGGCGCGATGTCGGGACAGCGCCAGCGCGAGGCGTATGGCGCGGCCCTGCGCGATTACGTCGACGCCGGCGCGAACCCGGCGCCCACGGCGCTGGAACGGATCAACGTGCGCTCGGTCGGCCGCGTCGAGCAGATTCTCGTGGCGGACATCCTGTGGATCGAATCGGCGGGGAATTACGTCGAGCTGCACCTGGCGGGGCGCACCGTCCTGCATCGCATCACATTGAACCGCCTCGAGATGCTGCTCGCGCCCGAGGACTTCCTGCGCGTGCACCGCGGCGCGATCGTCAGGCGCAGCGAGATCGCACGCCTGGACACCGTCGGCGACGGCAGCTACCGCCTCACATTGCGCTGCGGTGCCGCGGTGGCCGTCAGTGAACGTCATCTGGGCGCGCTGAAATCGGCGATGTGACGAAAGCCCGTTTCGCCGGGACGGCAGCGCTGTTTGTCGCGGTACGGCGCTGCCTATACTGTCGCTCGTCACGAACGATCCGGAGAACGCTTTGTCCACCTTGTCACGTTCCATGCAGTCCATCGCCATCGCATGCCTGTTCTTGCTGCCGCTGGCGGCACGTGCCGCCGATGCGGACGCCGTGCGCGCCGCCGTCGACCGCGCTATCCGGCCGCTGATGGCGCAGCACGACGTGCCCGGCATGGCGGTCGCCGTTACCGTCGACGGGCAAGCGCTGTTCTTCAATTACGGCGACGCGTCGAAACAGGGGCACGTGCCCGTCACCGAGAACACGTTGTTCGAACTGGGTTCCGTCAGCAAGACCTTCACCGCGACGCTGGCCTGCTACGCGCAAGGTCTCGGCAAGCTATCGTTCGACGACCACCCCGGCAAGTACGTGCCGCAGCTGAAGGGCAGCGCGATCGACCGTGCCAGCCTGCTCGAACTGGGGACGTACACGGCGGGCGGCTTGCCGCTGCAATTCCCGGACGAAGTCGAGACGGACGCGCAGATGATCGCCTATTTCCGGGCGTGGCGGCCGGACGCCGCGCCGGGGACGCAACGCCGCTATTCGAATCCGAGCCTCGGCCTGTTCGGGCATGCGACGGCGCGCGCGCTCGGCATCGGGTTCGCCGATGCGGTCGAAGACCGGCTGTTCCCCGCGCTGGGCCTGGCACACAGTCATATTCGTGTACCGGCGGGCGCCATGGGCGATTACGCGTGGGGCTACGACAAGGCCAATCGGCCGGTGCGCGTCAGTCCGGGCGAGTTCGATGCAGAGACGTATGGCGTCAAGGCGAGCAGCGTCGACATGATCCGCTTCGTCCAGGAGAACATCGACGCGGGCAGTCTGCCGGCACCGATGCGGCGCGCGATCGAATGCACGCACACGGGTTACTTCCGCATCGGCGATACCGTGCAGGGACTCGGCTGGGAGCAGTACCGCGCGCCCGTGAGCCTGTCCGCGCTGCAGGCAGGGAATTCGACGACGATGAGCGCAGGATCGAATCCGGTCACCCGGCTGCAACCGCCGCAGGCGCCGCCGCGCGGGACGCTGTTCAACAAGACCGGCGCGACGCGCGGTTTCGGCAGCTATGTCTTGTTCGTGCCGGAACGCCGTGTCGGGATCGTCATGCTGGCGAATAAGAATTACCCGATTCCGGCGCGGGTTGAAGCGGCCTATTCGATTCTCGGGCAGTTGGCGCCGTGATGCCGTCAATACGCGCAAAAACGACACGTCGCGCTTGCGCACCTGCCCGGGCATTTGCTATAGTTCGCGTCCTGTTTTGCAGCGAATGAAATGAGTCGGAAACGACGGCGCGACAAAACAGGTGAGGGGTTGACGAGTTAAACGGAACGCTGCATAATCTCGCTTCTCTGCTGCTGACGAACAAAACGATTCGGCAAGCGCAGCAAGGCAGTACCGAACACAGTTCTTTAACAATAAACAGTCGATAAGTGTGGGCGTTTGATGAGGTGCCAGTATCGCTTCGGTGATACTG
>NZ_JADKYX010000004.1 GCF_016093545.1 Massilia rhizosphaerae
GACCTGGGCCGAGGCGCGCTCGACGGCGAGGCGGAACGCGTCGTTCTTTTCGATCACGTGGTCGGCCGGCAGCACGAGCATCACGGCGTCGGGATCCTGCGCGAGCAGGTATTGCGCGGCGGCCGCCACGGCCGGGGCCGTGTTGCGGCCCGCCGGCTCGAGCAGGATGCCGTGCGGCGTGATGCCGACGCCGCGCAGCTGCTCGGCCACGAGGAAGCGGTGCTCGTTGCCGCAGACGACCAGCGGCGCCATCAACCCAGGCCAGCCGCGGACCCGCAGCGCGGTTTCCTGCAGCATCGTCTTGTCCGTCACCAGCGGCAGCAGCTGCTTGGGCATGACTGCCCGCGACAGCGGCCACAGGCGGGTACCGGCCCCGCCGGAGAGGATGACTGGATAGATTTTCATGCGTTGGCCTTCTGTGAATGTGGGATGAGTGTGTTCGGCGGGTTTGCGGTGTCGGGTGTGAGCGCCTGCTTGGGCACTGCCGCAACCGCCTTGTCGATGAAAGCTTTATACGTTGCGGGTCGTGTTGCTAAAACTTACGATTTTACCTTAAACGTAGCGTGTGAAGACTCTCGTTTTGTTGCAGAGTTGGATATGCCAACTCATAAAGTAAAGCTCAGGCAAGGTATCTTCTCGATGTTGGGATCAAATGGCGTTCGCAAGCGGGAACAGCATTGTTGCATTGATTTGTGTTGATAAAATGATAATTATAATTCCGGTGACGTATGCGCCTTGCCCCAGCGGATACGTTAGCGGTTGTTGCGCCGCAACGAAGCGACGCAGCAGATGCTAAAAGTCAATTCGTAATGTTGATTCGTGATAACATGACGCGCTGGAATACTAGGACACGGGTTCCAGTTAGACATCGCGAACCTTTTCGATTCCAGGCGGCGAATCGGTAACACATCTTCATCCATCTGCAAACATGCGCCTAGATGTGCGCGCGTGGGGAAAACAGGATAATGTCGGAAATTCAGTTCTTTCAGCTTGCGTTGATCGCTTTCGCTGCAAGTCTCGTGGTTAGTGCGCTCATCGTCTTGTCGCAAAAATGGCATGGTGGGTTGTCGCACGACCATGATCTGGATGGGGTGCAAAAAGTGCATACGACGGCGGTTCCGCGCATTGGCGGGCTGGGCGTCATTGCCGGCGTCCTGCTGGGATGCGTGGCATTCCAGGGCATGCATCCGGGAGGGCAGGCGCTGTCGATCGGCGCGGACATGTTCTTGTTGCTCATTGCGAGCCTGCCTGCCTTTTTGGCTGGCCTCATCGAAGATTTCACGAAGCGGGTGTCGGTGCGGATGCGCCTGACGGCAACCGCCTTGAGCGCGCTGGTTGCCAGCGCATTATTGAGCGCGACCGTAAGGGAGCTGGATCTCTGGGGTGTGGACGCGCTGCTCGCCTTCATGCCGTTTGCGCTCCTCGTGACTGCCATCGTCGTGGCCGGCGGTTCGAATGCGATCAATATCATCGATGGATTCAACGGCCTGTCCAGCAGCACGATCGTGATCATGGCGGCCGGTTTGGCTGCGGTCGCGCTGCGTTGCGGCGATTATCTCGTGGCGAATCTCGGTGTGGTGTGCATCGGCGCCACGCTCGGTTTCCTCGCTTTGAATTACCCGCGCGGCAAACTGTTCCTGGGCGACGGGGGTGCTTATTTCCTGGGATTCTGGGTATCGGAAATGGCAGTGCTGCTGCTGGTCCGTAATGCCAGCGTGAATGCCTGGCAAGTGCTTTCCATCTGTGCCTACCCTGTCATCGAAGTGTTGTTCAGCATTTATCGCCGCCGCTTCATTCAGAAGGTCAGCCCTGGCGCGCCGGACGCGCTGCACCTGCATACGCTCGTGTATCGCCGACTGGTGTTTAAGTACGTCGACAAGAATTCCAAGAATCCGTGGAAGCGCAACGCCGCGGTGGCATGCGTCATTCCTCCGGTGGTTGCCGTCTGCGTGGCGGTGAGCGTGATGGTGGGGAACTCGATCGCGATGAGCATCCTCGCCGTACTGGCGCAGGTGATTCTCTATGTCGCGGTCTATGGCCGCCTGGTGCGTGGACGATGGATGTCGGGTGACGCCGGCAGGATCGGCGCCGACGTCAGCATCAATGCCAAGCTGCGCTGAAACGTGCCGAGACTTGACGCCAGAAACAAAAACGGACCCTCAGAGGGTCCGTTTTTGTATCCACCAGTGCTCGAACCATATCGCGAACTGAAGCAGCAGACCGGTGGCGAACAGGAAGTCGGAAAAGATGCCCGTGCGGGCTGCCGCGGCAAGCACGCCGGAAATGATGAAAAACGTCCGCAAAGTAGGAAGACTACGATCGAGCGACTCGCAAAAATGCACGAGCACAGCTTCTGCATTGGTCGCGGAGTGACGCTTCGGTAGTCTCAGTTTCATTTGCTGGCCTTTCTATATCTGACCATCACGTAGTTCTTTAACACAGTCTAGCACGAGCTCGACCGCGAGGCGTTACATTTGAATAGATTTGCACTTACGAAATTACAGTTCGTCCAAGAAATTTTCCTTCATTCTACATTTCTTTGGCAACTCTTCACATTTTATATGTCAAAGTGATAAGTTTGCCACAAAGTTGATGGCCTTCGGTGTAACCGGATCGCATCGAAGACTGGCCGTAGGCGGACTTATTTTCCAGAAATGACGCTGAAGCGTTTTTGAGTTTGGTCGAATAAGCGGATTTTCCCCCGCCTTTTCCCCAATTCGTTTCCCATCGGCATCGTCAATAATTCTCTCCGTGAATGGGCCATTGTGCCCGCGTGACCGGACAGCGAACCACCCAAGCCAGCAAGAGCGGAGAATAACGATGAACGTGAAGAAATTTACAGCGGCGACATCCCGTGAAGCCCTGCGCAAGGTGCGCGAGGCATTGGGGCCGGACGCGGTCATCCTGTCGAACCGCCCCGTCGACGGCGTGGTCGAGATCCTGGCGCTGGACAATGACGACGTCGCGTCGCTGGCGTCGCCGGCACCGGAGTCCGAGATGGCGGCCCCGCGTCCAAACCTGCACGTGCAGGAGCCGTCGTTCGACGACCTGGAGCCGGCGCCGGCACCGCGCCCGGCTGCGCGCCCCGCGCGCGCTTTCCAGGAAGCGCCGGCCGCACGCCAGCCGCTGAATTCCCTGTACGACCTGGACGAACCGGCCGCACCGGCCGCGGCCCCGACGTACGCCAACCGCCGCGCGCCGCAACCGGAAGCTCCCGCCTTCGACATGGCGGCGATGACCGCGATGATGTCGGCCGCGATCGCCCAGGCGAAGGAATCCGCCACCGCCGAGATGCACGGCATGATGAACGAAATCCGCGCCATGCGTGGCATGATGGAAACCCAGCTGGCCGAACTGTCGTGGGGCAGCACCCAGCAGCGCGAGCCGCAGAAGGCCACCGTGCTGCGCGAGATGCTGGCCGCCGGCTTTTCGGCGAGCCTGTCGCGCTACCTGGTCGACAAGCTGCCGGCCGGCAAGGATGCGGCGGAGTCCATGCGTTGGATTAAGACGGTCCTGTCGCGCAACATCACGACGATGGCCGACGAGGATGCGATCCTCGACCGCGGCGGCGTGTTCGCCCTGGTCGGCCCGACCGGCGTCGGCAAGACGACGACCACCGCCAAGCTGGCCGCACGCTGCGTGATGCGCCACGGTCCGGAAAAGCTGGCGCTGATCACGACGGACGCCTACCGTATCGGCGGCCACGAGCAACTGCGCATCTACGGCAAGATCCTGGGCGTGATGGTGCACTCGGTGAAGGACGAGGCCGACCTGCGCATCGCCCTGAAGGAATTGCGCAACAAGCACACCGTGCTGATCGACACGATCGGCATGTCGCAGCGCGACCAGATGGTGACAGAGCAGGTCGCCATGCTGACGGAGTCCGGCGCCGACGTGAAGCGCCTGCTGTGCCTGAACGCGACGTCGACCAACGAGACGCTGAACGAAGTCGTGCGCGCCTACCAGGGCACGGGCCTGGCCGGCTGCATCATGACCAAGATGGACGAAGCCGCCTCGATCGGCAACGTGCTGGACGTGCTCGTGCGCCAGAAGCTGAACCTGCACTACATCTCGAACGGCCAGCGCGTGCCGGAAGACCTGCACCTGGCCGACCGCGCGATGCTGGTCGACCGCGCCTTCCGCAACCGGCGCGACGCCGCCGCCCAGTTGCTTGACGCCGACCTGCCGCTGATGATGTCCGGTCTCGGCAACCTGAACAACGACCGTTCGCTGCGCGAGGTGTATGTTGGCTAGTTTCGACTTCGACCAGGCGGAGGGCCTGCGCCGGATGCTGGCGGGCCCCAAGCCGCGCATCGTCACGTTCCTCTCCGCCACCCCGCAGGACGACAAGGGGGCCATGCTCGTCAACCTGGGCGCGTCGCTGGCCCAGTCAGGCAACGACGTGATGATCGTCGACGCCTGCACGCGCGACTACGGCGTCGCCCAGCGTCTCGGCGTCGACCGCGGCGCCAGCCTGTTGCAGGTGGCGCGCCAGGAGTGCGCGCTGAACCAGGTGATCCATGCCGTGCCCCAGGGCTTTGCCGTCGCCACGATGACGCGCACGGTGCGGGACACCGCGGCCGCCAGCGCGGACGAGGCGCGGCGCCTGGCCAAGACGTTCGACGTGCTCGTCAAGCAGGCCGGCAGCATCATCATGGTCGATGGCGAATTTTCCGAGGACGGCACGTTCCCGGTGCCGATCATGGCGTCGTCCGAGATCGTCGTGCAGGTGTCGACGAGCGCCGCGTCGATCACGAATGCGTATGCGCTGATCAAGCGGCTGTCGCAGCATCTCGGCCGTCGCCCGTTCGGTATTCTTGTCACGGGCGCTACCGAAGCCGAAGCGAAGGTGGTATACGATAATATGTCATCTGCGGCAACTCGTTACCTTGCGGTAACGTTGAGCTCCATGGGCTCCGTGCCGGCGGACGAGTATCTGCACCGTGCCGCGCGCCTCGGGCGCGCCGTGGTCGACGCCTTCCCGCTGGCCGGCGCGTCGGTGGCGTTCCGCCGCCTGGCCGGGCGCTTTGCGCGCCCCGGCGTGCAGCAGGGACGGGCCGCCTGAGGCGGCGAAGAATAATCAATTACTGGAACCATGTACACGGTCAAAGGGAAAGCGGACAAGAACTTTTTGCTGACGGAACACATGCCGTTGGTGAAGCGTCTCGCCCACCAGATGAAGGCCAAGCTCCCGCCGTCCGTCGAAGTCGATGACCTGGTACAGGCAGGCATGATGGGGCTGCTCGACGCGATCAACCGCTACGAGGAGAACCACGGCGCGCAGTTCGAGACCTATGCGGTGCTGCGCATCCGCGGCGCCATGCTGGACGAGCTGCGCAGCAGCGACTGGATGCCGCGCTCCACGCGGGCGAACATGCGCAAGGTGGAGCAGGCGATGGCCTCGCTGCAGCAGCAACTGGGCCGTCCGCCGAGCGAATCGGAAGTGGCGAAGTCGCTCAAGCTGTCGCTGGCCGACTACCAGGAACTGCTGGGCGATTCCGGCGGCCACCAGCTCGTCTACTACGAAGACTTTCATGCCGAGGACGGCAACGACAGCTTCCTCGACCGCTACGCCGTGGACGACGACGATCCGCTGAAAAGCCTGCTCGACACGGACTTCCGCCAGACCGTCATCGACGCCATCGACGCGCTGCCGCCGCGCGAGAAGATGTTGATGGGCCTGTACTACGAAGAAGAACTCAACCTCAAGGAAATCGGTGCCGTGATGGGTGTGTCGGAATCGCGCGTCTCGCAGCTGCACACGCAGGCCGTCGCGCGCCTGCGGACCTATCTGCGGGAGCGTTCGTGGACCTGACCAGCCTGCTCGGTCTCGCGCTGGCGCTGGCCGGGATCTTCGTCGGGCACACGCTCGACGGCGGCAAGTTCTCGTCGCTGATCCAGCCGGCCGCGTTCGCCATCGTCGTCGTGGGCACGTTCGGTGCCGTGCTGCTGCAGAGCAAGTCGCGCGCCTTCGTACGCGGCGTGCGCATGCTGCGCTGGGTGTTCGTCACGCCGCCCGACCGCCGCCAGGCGCTGGCCCGCGAAATCCACCTGTGGAGCCTGTCCGCGCGGCGCGACGGGCTGCTGTCGCTCGAACAGTACATGGCGAAGGCCGATCCGTTCGTCCAGAAGGGCCTGCGCCTCGTCGTCGACGGGATCCAGCCGGACAAGCTGCGCAGCCTGCTCGACACGGAAATCAACCGTTACGAATTCCGCGAGCGCCAGGCCGCGCGCATCTGGGAGTCGGCGGCCGGCTATGCGCCGACGGTCGGCATCCTCGGCGCCGTGCTGGGCCTCATCCACGTGATGGAAAACCTGTCCGACCCGTCGCGCCTGGGCGCAGGCATCGCCGTCGCGTTCGTCTCGACCGTGTACGGCGTCGGTCTCGCCAACCTGTTCTTTTACCCGGTCGGCAACAAGATCAAGGGCATCGTCGCCGAGCGCGTGGCCGAATACGAGATCCTGACCGACGTCTTCCACGACATCGCCACCGGCGACTACACCCGCGTGATCGAAGAGCGTGTGGCGTGCCTGCTGGCGCAGCACTGACGCCGACGACCCATGGCGCGCCGCAGACCGTACGAACAGGACACCGAAAACCACGAGCGCTGGCTGATTTCCTACGCCGACTTCATCACCTTGCTGTTCGCGTTCTTCGTCGTGATGTACGCGGTGTCCGTGGTTAATATTGGCAAGTACACGGTGCTGTCGGAAGCGTTGGGCGACGCCTTCGGCGGCCGCGGCGCCGCGCACCGAACGAATACGATGGTCGAGGTCGACGCGTTGCCGCTGTCCGCCATCCTCGCGCACAAGCGGGCCGAGGCGGCCAAGCGCGACCGCGAGCGCCTCGACCTGCTGGCGCAGAAGCTGGACAGCATCCTGAAACCCCTCGTCAACAACGGCAAGGTGCGCGTGACGCAGACGGCGCGCGGCGTCACGCTCGAGATCAATGCCAGCGTGCTGTTCGACGAAGGCGACGCCGACCTGACGCCGACGGCCCGGGAGATCCTGCGCACCGTCGCCGACCTGCTCAAGGGCGACCCGCACGGCATCGAAGTGGAAGGTTTTACGGACACGACACCGATCGCCAACCCGGCATTCGCGTCGAACTGGGAATTGTCGGCCGTGCGCGCCACCACCGTCGTGCGCCTGTTCGCGGCGAACGGCGTGGCCCCGGACCGCCTGGCGGCCGTGGGGCGCGGTGCGAACCGGCCGGTCGCGTCGAACGACGACCCGATCGGACGGGCGCGCAACCGGCGGGTGGCCGTCACCATTCTGTCCGGCGCCTGAGCGTTCGCCGGCGTCCGGGCTCACCGCTTGGAACCTATCCCGGTAGGCGAACTGGTAGGGTGAGCACCCCGTGCCCACCATGCGTTCGCGGACCAGCTTGCGTTTGGTGGGCACAGTTCGTGATTGATGCCCCCAGCATCAATCACCCCACCCTACTGGGATAGGTTCTTGGGCCGCAGGCGCCGATAGGGATTGTTCTCGCCGAAGTATTCGTGCGAATCGGCATTTTCGACGGCGCGCGCCGGCGCGCTGCCCGCAAGTCTGCCTGCCGCGGCCTGGCCATAGGCCCAGTCGTCGGTTCCGGCCACGACGGTGAAATGGCTCATCTCGTGCAGCAGCGTCCCGCCCATGGAATCCGTGCCCGTCAGCGGGGCGGTCCAGAACGCCTTGCAGACGTGGATTGTGTACGGCCGGTTCGGAAAGACGAAGGCGTACAGCGGCAGGGGGCAGGCGCAGTCGACCGTGATCGGCCGTGTGGCGAAGGCGTCGCGGACGGCGGCGAAGTGGCGCGCCACGGTCGTCGCGCGGGCATTGTCCACCGTGCCGAACCACCCCGTGTAGCGCGTCGCCAGCGGCTGGTCCTGCAGGTAGGCGTCGGCGTCCTGCGCCATCGCCAGGCCGGCCCGGACGGCGCCGGCGATGCGGACCTGCTGCGCGTTCGAGCAATGGGCGAAGGCCAGGCCGCTGCCGCCGGCGGGAACGTCGGGCGGCGGTTCCGGCATGCCGCGCGGCAGGCGCCCGTCTATCCACACCGCGGCCGCGAGCGGCACCACGTCGGCCGGGCCCTGCGGGCGCGCCGCGTCCGGCCGGCCATACACTTGCAGGCGGTCCGCGCGGTAGCGCACGCTGTAGGCGCCCGTGATGTCCATCCGGTACAGCGCCGACAGTTCCACCCGTACGCTGCGCGCCGCACCCGGCCGGAGCGCGACGAAATCGCCGCGGTCCGGTTCCCGGCGCTTGGCTTGCATGCCCAGGTAGGTGACGGGCAGGCCGTCGCGGGTGACGTCGAACAGGGGCGCCTGCACGCCGGCGAACGGCGTCTGCCAGGTCGGCAGGTAGCGCGTGGCGCGCGACGTGTTGCGGATCGTGACCGTCACGACGACGTCGTCGCTGCCCGTCAGGCTTTGCCGGACCGGCGTGACGGCGACGACGATGCCGCCCGGCCCGGCGGCCTGGACGTCTCCGATCAGCAGCAGGGCGGCCAGCATCCCGCCGGTCCAACGCGCGTTACCGTACATGGTGCCTCCGCTTGCGGTGCAAACCTTTCTTATAACGCTCGTTCCGGGTGTTGATATTGCTATATCGCAATATTTATCGTTGTGATGGGTCTTCAGTAACGCTCAATTTGCTGCATTGACGCAACATCTCGGCAAGTCCCGTAAGTATTGCTCGATTTATATTTGATAAGTTGATATCATATATTAACTTTCTTGACATGAAAATTTCATAAAAGAATCTTTTCCCGAGGCCGGCGTGGCTTGCCTACGGTATCACTGCATCAATCACATGAATATCGAGCACGACAGCCAGGCAACCTGCATGAGTGGACTTCGCGTGACCGGCGCCGGCGACGGCGCGGGCAACGCGGCATGAGTCGGCGCAGGATTCCGTCCGCCGTGCGGCTATCGGTCCTGACGGCGCTGCTGGCCGTGTTCATGGGCTGGCTCGCGCTGGGCCATGCCGCGTTGTTGCCGTGGGACCCGCGCTGGTACCTGACGGCGCACACGGCCATGGAAGTGTTCTCGGTGGTCGTCGCGATGCTCGTGTTTTCCACGGGCTGGCATGGCATCGGCCGCGACATGCCCATCCGCGTGGCGCTGCTGTCGCCGGCCTCGCTGGTAGTCGCCGTGCTCGACGTCGGCCACCTGATGTCCGTGCACGGCATGCCCGGCGTGGCGGGACCGGGCTCGGTCGGATACGGCATCAAATTCTGGCTGCTGGCGCGCGCCGTCAGTGCGTGCGCGCTGCTCATCGCCGCGTTCGCCCCGCGCGAGCGGGTCGTCGGCCGGCGCGTGCGCGGCTGGGCGCTGATGGCGGCGCTGGCGATGATCGTGCTGGGCTTCTGGGTGGCCGTCGCCAATCCGCTGGCGCTGCCGCCGACGTATGTGCCGGGGCAGGGCCTCACGCGCTTCAAGATTGCTTGCGAACTCGTGCTGATCGCATTGAATGCGCTGGCCGCGCTGTTCCTGCTGCGGCGTGCGTTCGTCACCCGTTTGCGCACCGACCGCTATCTCGCCGCGACGGCCGCCGTGATGGCGCTGGGCGGCGTCAGCTTCACCTTGTACGCGCGTCCGGACGACGTCATGAACATGGTCGGCCACGTGTACAAGGTGATCGCCTACCTGTGCCTGCACCGCGCGATCTGGGTGGCCGCCGTGCAGGCGCCGTATCTGCGCTTGCAGCGCTCCGAGCGGTCGCTGGCCGAGAGCGAAGCCAGTTTCCGCAGCCTGATGGAATGCGCGCCGGACGCCATCCTGCTGGTCGGCGCGGAAGGGCGCATCACGATGATGAATGCGCGCGCCGAAAGCCTGTTCGGCGTTGCACGCGAGACGGCCGCCGGCGTGCGGCTCGACGCGCTGGTGCCGCCGGCGACCGGCGACGCCGAGCTGGATTGCCGCCGCCTGTACGGCGCCGCCTTCCCGGCCGAAGTGCGCCGCGCGGGCATGCCGAGCGGCCAGCAGGTCGCCATCGTGCGCGACCTGTCGGAGCGGCGGCGGCTCGAGCGGGCGCTCGTCGAACAGCTCACCCACGACGCCTTGACGGGCCTGCCCAACCGCAGCCGCATCCTCGAAACGCTGGACGAGGCGATCGCCGCGGCGTGCCAGGAAGGCCGTACGCTGGCGGTGCTCGTGTTCGACCTGCACGAATTCCGCAAGATCAACAGCGGCTACGGCTATGGCGGCGGCGACGACGTGCTGCGCGAATGCGTCGTCCGTCTCTCCGTGCTGCTGCAGCCGGGCGACATGCTGGCGCGCCAGGGCGGCAATGAATTCATCGTCGTGCAAAAGCAGTCCGGCCATGCCGCGGCCGCGGCGCTGGCCGGGCGGCTGCTGGACGCCGTGCGCGAACCGTTCCTGATCGGCGGCCAGCGCGTGTTCCTGGCCGCGAGCGTCGGCATCGCGCTGCTGCCGGAAGGCACCTGCGGCGCGCACGAACTCCTGCAGATGGCCCAGGTGGCGATGGCCGCCGCGCGCGCGGAAGGCCCGGCGCGCCACTGCTTCCACACGGACGCGATGGCGCAGGCAATCCGCGAGCGGGTCGACCTGGAAGCGCTGCTGCGCCATGCCATCGAGCGCAACCAGTTCGTGCTGCAATACCAGCCGCGCATCGACCTGGCCAGCGGCGCCATGCGCGGCGTGGAGGCGCTCGTGCGCTGGCGCCATCCGGTGCTGGGCCTCGTGCCGCCGGCGCGTTTCATCCCGCTGGCCGAGGAGACGGGCCTGATCGACGACCTGGACATGTGGGTGCTGGACGAAGCCTGCGCGCGCGCGGCCGCGTGGCGCGCGCAGGGGGTGCCGCCGCTGCGCGTGTCCGTGAACCTGTCGGCGCGCCAGTTCCAGCTGGCGGGCCTGGCGCAGCGGGTGCAGGCCGCGCTGGCGCGCAGCAGCCTGCCGCCGGCCTGCCTGGAAATCGAGATCACGGAAAGCACGGTGATGCGCGACACGGACGAGGCGACGAGCGTGCTGCGTTCGCTGAAGGCGCTCGGCGTGGCGTTGTCGATCGACGATTTCGGCACCGGTTATTCGTCGCTCAGCTATCTGAAGCGTTTTCCCATCGACGTGCTGAAGATCGACCGTTCCTTCGTGAGCGACGTGACGGCCGACCCGAACGACGCCGCGATCGCGCGCGCCATCATCGCGCTGGCGCATACGTTGAATCTGGAGGCGGTGGCGGAGGGTGTGGAAACGGCCGAGCAGGCGGCCTTCCTGCGCGAGAACGGGTGCGACGAAATCCAGGGTTATTACTTCAGTCCGCCCGTGTGGCCGGAGCAGATCGAGCGCATGCTGACCGAAAGGCGAACGTCGAACGCGGTTGCATAAGGGTAGGGTGCGATTTATCCCGCTTACCCGACCGCGAACCGCCGCGACGACCCCGTCGACATGGTCTGGCCGCCCGGTCCGTAGACGCCGGCCGCATTGCCGGCGGGACCGCGCAGTTCGTTCAGCGCAGCCTGCGCCTGGCCCAGCTGGCGGTTGACGAGCATGCCGTTGACGCGGTTGAGTTCCTTCGCTTCGCGCGTGAGTTCGAGCAGACGGTTCCACTCGGCGCGTTGCTCGTCGTTGCCGCCCACGGCCAGCCATGGCTCCATCCCGGCTTCGCCCGCGGGAAAGCCGGCGGCGGCGAGCGCTTTGTGGCGTACGCGCGACAAGGTCGCGGCGCGCTGCGCCAATTGCAGCTTGTTGGGGGTGATGGTCGAGAGGCCATCCGCATCCGCACTGATCAGGAGCTGCTGCTCCGTTTTCATCAATTCCAGGATGGAAGCGATCACTTGCTGTTCGTCGCGCAAGGTTGCGCCAGGGGATGCAATAGCCATCGTTTATCTATTGTTTGCGGGAATGCAGCAGATCGCGCACCGTGTCCAACAGGCCATCCGCTACTTTCTCGGAATTCACTTGGAAATGGCCATCCGCGATGGCCGCCTTGATGCGTTCGACCTTCTTGCTGTCGAACACATGACTGGTACTACCACCCGCCGCGAGGGCCTGGCCTTGCGAGGACAGGCGCACGGTGTCGGTCGCTGCGGGCGAGACCGTCTTCGCGGCGGCCGCGTCGCTGCTTTTCGCAGTCGTGGCGGTGTTGTTGGCCTGCACGCCTGCGTTGCTTTTGAGTGTATCGTTGATTTTCACAGCATCATCCTTCTCAGGTCGGAGCAGAAAGCCCGGGATCTGCCTCAAGTATCGGCCACGTTGCCGAAAACTTTAGGGGACCTCACACAAAGTCCCATCGAAAGATCCGTGATGACAGTGTCTCTTTTCCTGCCTTAAAACGCCACCTCGACCATGCCGCCGGCCCGTGCCGTGCCGCTGACGACCGTGCCGGACGGCGTGCGCACCTGCACGATCTGGCCGTCGCTGGCCTTGCCGATGGCCTTGCCTTCGGCCGATACTGAAAATCCATTGCCCTTCGAAACCAAGCGTACGGCCTGACCCTGTTGCACGACGGGCATGCTGCGCAGCGTGTCCAGGCGCAGCGGCGTGCCGGCGGCCAGCGACACGGCCGGCGTGCGGCCGATCGCCTGCGCCATGTCCGTGATGATGCCGTTCGGCATCGCGGCGATGTCGCCTTTCATCAACACCAGCTGGCTTTGTTCGATCGGCTGGCCCTGGGCCAGCGGCAGCGCCGCGGCGACATAGTCCGCCTGCACATTCACTTGGGCCTGCACAAAAATCGTCCAGTTCGACGGCGCCGTGCAGCGCACGCCCACCGTCGTCTTGCCCCAGGCGCGCGCGCCCGGCTGCAGGAAGGCTTGCGGCGCGGGGCAGGCGGCGAGCGCGGTGCGGGCGTCGATCATGCCCACTTTTACCGTCACGGTGCCGGGCAGGCCGGCCGTCTGGGTCTGCAGGAATTGCTCGACGACGGTGCGCAGCGTGTTGACATTCTGACGGCCGGCGGGCGTCGTCTGCGCGGAGGCGAGCGCGGTGGCGCCGAGGAGCAGGGCGGTGAGAAGCTTGCGTTTCATGATTGAACGGTGCGGGTTTTTGCGACGCTGCCATCTTAGGTCTGCCGGGACCGCGTCGAAACGTCGAATAGCCGTGGTTTGGGTCTCTTTATTGCCCGATTGGAAGAGTCTGCCGGTCCGTATGATCGATGCTGTCCACTACCAGATGCCCGGCACACAGGAGCTACCATGATCGGCAAACTCGACGAGTACCTGCGTTTCAATGAAACCGCGCTCAGCCTGCGCTCGCAGCGCCAGGAATTGCTCGCGTCGAACATCGCCAACGCGGACACGCCGAACTTCAAGGCGCGCGACATCGATTTTTCCAGCGCCCTGCAAGGCGCGCTGGCCCGTGCGACGAATGCCGCGCCGCTGGCGACGACCTCCGGCGCGCATTATCCGAACGGCCAGGCGGCCGCCGACGGCAAGACCCTGGCGGACGGCACGACGCCCGTGCTGTACCGCACGGTGACGCAGGGCGCCGTCGACGGCAACACGGTCGATATGGACACGGAGCGTACCCAGTTCGCCGACAACGCGCTCCGCTACGAAGCCGGCATCACGATGCTCAACCAGCAGATCCGCAACATGCTCCAGGCCATCCAGGGAGGCCAGTAATCATGTCCTTATTTAATGTCTTCAACGTGGCCGGTTCGGCCATGAGCGCCCAGGCCCAGCGCCTGAACACGACGGCCAGCAACCTCGCCAACGCCGACAGCGCGACCAGCGCCACGGGCGAGGCCTACCGCGCCAAGCAGGTCGTGTTCGAAGCCGTGCCGATGGACAGCGGCACGGGCGTCAAGGTGCGCGAAGTGGTCGAGGACCCGTCGCCGCTGAAGCAGGTGTACGACCCCAAGAATCCGCTCGCCGACGACAAGGGCTATGTCTCGATGCCCAACGTGAACGTGGTCGACGAGATGGTCAACATGCTGTCGGCGTCGCGCTCGTACCAGACGAACGTCGAGACCATGAACGCGGCCAAGACCATGCTGCTCAAGACGCTGACCCTCGGCCAGTAATCCAGATTAACTCTCATACCGACACGCTCCCATGGCGACCGTAACCGACACCACCAGCACGCCCGTCACCGACCTGATGGCGACGATGAACGCGAAGAAGCCGACCAGCACGGACGGCGTTTCCGCGGACACCGACAAGTTCATGACCCTCCTGGTGACGCAACTGCAGAACCAGGACCCGCTGAATCCGATGGACAATGCCCAGATGACGAGCCAGCTCGCGCAGCTGCAGACCGTGACGGGCGTGAACAAATTGAACACGACCCTGGAATCGCTGCAGTCCAGCTACAAGAGTTCGGAAGCGATGCAGGCGACGAACCTGATCGGCCGCGGCGTGCTCGTCGACGGCAACAACGTCACCCTGGCGAGCGGCAAGGCTGTGCTGGGCGTGAACCTGGCCAGCGACGTTGACAACCTCAAGGTCGTCATCAGCGATGCGAAGGGCAACGAGGTCGAGACGATGGATCTGGGCGCGCAGAAGGCCGGCGTCATGCCGCTCGCCTGGGATGGCGTGCCCGATGCGACCAAGCTCGACAGCAACGGCAAGCCGATTACGCTGGCCGACGGCAACTACACGTTCAAGGTCGTGGCGACGCGCGGCGGCACCCCGCTGACCGACGCCACCGGCCTGTCGCTCGACAGCGTCGCCAGCGTCACGACCAACGGTACCGATGGCGTCAAGGTGAACCTGTCCGGCAAGGGCGCGCTCACGCTGGCCGACATCAAGCAAGTCCTGTAAGCGCCGCTTACTCAACGTATCGAATAACAGGAGCACAACATGTCCTTCCAACAAGGCCTCTCCGGCTTGAATGGCGCGGCGAAAGCGCTGGACGTCATCGGCAACAACATCGCCAACTCGAGCACGGTGGGCTTCAAGGGATCGTCCACGGAATTCGCCGACGTCTACGCGCGCTCGCTGAACGGCGCCGGCGCCACGCAGGCCGGTATCGGCGTGAGCGTCGCGGCCGTTGCCCAGCAGTTCACCCAGGGGAATATCGAGACGACGGCCAACCCGCTCGACATCGCCATCAACGGTGGCGGCTTCTTCCGCACCGAGATCGGCGGCGCCGTCCAGTACACCCGCAACGGCCAGTTTTCGCTGGACAAGAACGGCTTCGTCGTCACGCCGCAGGGCGCCAACGTGACGGGCTACGGCGTCGCCGCGAACGGCCAGATCCTGGCCAGTACGCCGACCCCGCTGCAGATCAACACGGCCGACATGAAGCCGGTCGCGACCACCAAGGTCGACACGTCGATCAACCTCGATTCGCGCGAGACGTCGCCGACCAACTTCCCGTTCAACGCCAACGACGCGACCACCTACAACAAGCAGGTTCCGGTCAGCGTGTACGACACCCTGGGCAACCAGCACACCATGTCGATGTACTACGTGAAGACCGGTTCGGGCACTTGGGACGTGTATGCCGGCGCCGACGGTACCGAGATCACCAACGTCAACGTGGCCAAGGCCTCCATGGACGACGCGTCGGCGATGGCCGCGCGCGACGCCTGGACCGCCGCCACGAAGGCGTCGCCGCAGGACCCGGCCGCCATCGCCAGCGCGCTGGCCACCTATGCCGCCGCGGCATCGGCCGCCGTCAGCGGCGCAGCGGGCACGGCGGGCGCCACTGCGGCCACCGTCACCGCCATCCAGACGGCCGCCACCGATACGGGCAGCACGGTCGGCGCCACGCCGGACCAGGTCGACCAGGCCATCGCGGCCGCCGTGTCGGTGCCGTCGATCCCGGTCGGCACCCTGAAATTCGACTCGAACGGCGCGCTGTCCGCCGCCCTGATGTCGCCGCAGACCTTGCCGCTGAACGTCGCGTTCCCGGTCTACCCGGCGACGGGCGCCAAGGAAACGCTGTCGATCAAGGTCGGCTTCAACGGCAGCACGCAGTACGGCGCCGACACCAGCGAAAAACTGACCACCCAGGACGGCTACACGGCCGGCCACCTGCAGCGCTTCTCGGCCTCGGCCGACGGCACCCTGCTGGGCCAGTACAGCAACGGCCAGACCAAGCCGCTGGGCCAGATCGTCCTCGCGAACTTCACGAACGCGGGCGGCCTGGAGCCGATCGGCAACAACTCCTGGGTCGAAACGTCGTCCTCGGGCACGCCGCTGCTGGGCGTGGCGGGCACGGGCAGCTTCGGCGTGCTGCAGGCCTCCGCGACGGAAAGCTCGAACGTCGACCTGACGGCGGAGCTGGTCGACATGATCACGGCCCAGCGCGTCTACCAGGCCAACGCCCAGACCATCAAGACGCAGGACTCGGTGCTGCAGACCTTGGTGAACCTGCGCTAATCAATTCGGGGTCAGAGCACATTTCGATGCTAATTCGGGGTCAGAGCAAATTATTCATTGACGCTTTTCCGGCCCGGCGGCCGCGCGGCATCGTTCGCCGCCGCTTGGGGCGCGCGTTAAAAAAATGCTTGCTGACCATGGCTCGAAAAAGTGCTCTGACCCCGAATTTATGCTCTGACCCCGAATTTTGAGAGGGAAGAATAGATGGACCGCCTGATCTATACGGCCGCCACCGGCGCCAAGCACATCCTGGAGCAGCAGGCCACCACGTCGAATAATCTGGCCAACTTGAGCACGACGGGTTTTCGCGCACAGTTGGATACGTTCCGCGCCGTGCCCGTCGTCAGCGAAGGCTTGCCGACGCGGGCGTTCGTCGTCGACAACACGGTCGGCGCGGACTTCACGGCCGGCCCGGTGCAGGCGACGGGGCGCGATCTCGACGTGGCCATCAAGGGCCCGGGCTGGATCGCCGTGCAGACGCAGGACGGCACCGAAGCCTATACGCGCAACGGTTCGCTGCAGATCAGCCCGAACGGCATCCTGCAGACGGCGAACGGCCAGACCGTGATGGGCGAGGGCGGTCCGATCGCGATTCCGCCGAACACGACGGTCTCGGTCGGCAAGGACGGCTCGATCGCGTCGCTGACGACGGACACCGTGCCCGCCACGTCCACCATCGTCGGCCGCATCAAGCTCGTCAATCCGGACCAGAAGCAGCTCGTGCGCGGCGACGATGGCTTTTTCCGCATGCAGGATGGTTCTAGCGCGCAGGCTGACCCGGCCGTGACCGTGACGAGCGGCGCGCTGGAAGGCAGTAACGTGTCGGCCGTCGACTCGATGGTGAACATGATCTCCTTGGCACGTTCTCTCGAGACGCAAATGAGCTTGTTGAAGAACGCGGAGAATAACGCGGCGAAAGCGACGCAGATCCTCGCTTTGAGTTGATTTCTCCTGGGACATAATTTCATGGTGGGTGACGGGTTTGCCGTCGCCAAAGGAGAACACCATGATCCGCTCGCTGTACATTGCGAAAACCGGCCTCGAAGCCCAGCAGACCAACCTCGACGTCATCACCAACAACCTCGCCAACGTCAGCACGAACGGCTTCAAGAAGTCGCGTGCCGTGTTCGAGGACTTGCTGTACCAAAACGTGCGCCAGCCCGGCGCGCAATCGTCGCAGCAGACCCAGCTGCCGTCCGGCTTGCAGATCGGTACGGGTGTGCGCACCGTCGCCACCGAGCGCATCCACACGCAGGGCAATCCCCAGCAGACCGGCAACTCGAAGGACGTGATGATCAACGGCTCGGGCTTCTTCCAGGTCCTGATGCCCGACGGCACCACCGCCTACACCCGCGACGGTTCGTTCCAGACCGATTCCAACGGCCAGCTCGTCACCTCCAGCGGCTATGTGCTGCAACCCCCGATCACCGTGCCCAGCAACGCGCTGTCGATGACCGTCGCCCGCGACGGCACCGTGTCCGTCACGACGCCGGGCACCATCGCGCCGACGCAGATCGGCTCGATCCAGGTGTCGAACTTCGTCAACCCGGCCGGCCTCGAATCGCTCGGCGAGAACCTGTATGCCGAGACGGGCTCGTCGGGCACCGCGCAAGCCAGCACACCGGGCACGAACGGCGCCGGCGTGCTGATGCAGGGCTATGTCGAGACGTCGAACGTGAACGTCGTCGAAGAGATGGTCAACATGATCCAGACGCAGCGCGCGTACGAGATCAACAGCAAGGCCATCACCACGTCCGACCAGATGCTGCAGAAGATTTCCCAGTTATGAAAACGCTCAGTTTCATCGTGTGCGCGCTGGCCCTGGCCGGCTGCGCGTCGACCCCGACGTCGATCGTCAAGGGCCCGACGTTGGTGCGCCCGATGCTGGCCGACGCCGGCGCGCCGACGGAAGGGGCGATCTACAACGCGAGCACGTTCCGCCCCATGTTCGAGGACCGGCGCGCGCGCCACATCGGCGACATCCTCACGATCAACATCGTCGAGAAGACGGCCGCCAACAAGAGCGGCGCCAGCACCGGCAACAAGTCGGGCAGCGTCAATCTCGGCGTGCCGGGTCCGCTGCAGGGCCGCCTGGGCGCCAATCTGGCCACGAGCAGCGGCACCAAGTTTGCCGACGCCGACACGCAATCCGCGTCGAACGCCTTCACGGGCACGATCGGTGTGACGGTGTCCGAAGTCCTGGCGAACGGCAACCTGATCGTCGTGGGCGAAAAGCAGATCGCCATGGACAAGGGCGTCGAGTTCATCCGCTTCTCGGGCATGGTGAATCCGGATTCCATCCAGCCGGGCAACGTCGTGCAGTCGACCCTCGTGGCCGACGCCCGCGTCGAATACCGCACCAACAGCCAGATCGACCGCGCCGAGATGACCTCGATGATGTCGCGATTCTTCCAGTCTCTGTTGCCATTTTAAATATTTGGGGTCAGAGCCCGAATTTCTCGGGTGGGCTCTGACCCCAACTGACTAAACATGAACCTGAAAACTCTCGCCCTCTGTGCCGCCCTGCTGGGCCCGCTGACCGCCACGACCGCCCATGCCGAGCGTCTGAAAGATCTCGCCAGCATCGGCGGCGTCCGCCAGAACCAGTTGTCCGGCTACGGCCTCGTCGTCGGTCTCGACGGCACGGGCGACCAGACGACGCAGACGCCGTTCACCGTGCAGTCGATCATGGCGATGCTGCAGCAGAAGGGCGTCAGCCTGCCCGCCGGCACCCAGCTGCAACTGAAGAACGTGGCGGCCGTGATGGTGACCGCGTCGCTGCCGGCGTTCGCCCAGCCGGGCCAGACGATCGACGTGACCGTCTCGTCGATGGGTAATGCGAAGAGCCTGCGCGGCGGCACCCTCCTGATGACGCCGCTGCAGGGCGCGGACGGCCAGGTGTATGCGATGGCCCAGGGTAACGTGCTCGTCGGTGGCGCGGGGGCGTCCGGTGGCGGCGCGCAGGTGCAGGTGAACCAGTTGTCCGTCGGCCGCATCTCGGCCGGTGGTACGGTCGAGCGCGCCGTCGCGTCGAATCTCGGCGCCGACAACCAGGTCAAGCTGGAACTGAACACGACGGATTTCGCCACCGCCAGCCGCGTCGTGGAAGCCATCAACGACAAGTTCGGCCCCGGCATCGCCACGGCGCTGGACGGCCGCGTGATCCGCGTGCGCGTGCCGTCGTCGAGCGACCAGCGCGTCAGCTTCCTCGGCATCCTGGAAGGCCTGGACGTCAATCCGGCCGAGGCCGCCGCGAAGATCATCCTCAACGCGCGCACGGGCTCGATCGTGATGAACCGCGCGGTCACCTTGGAACCCTGCGCGATCGCGCACGGCAACCTGTCCGTCAGCATCGGCGCCGACATGCAGGTCAGCCAGCCGCCCGCGGGTTCCCTCGGCAGCACCGTCGTCACGAAGACGCCGCAGGTGTCCGTCAAGAAGGATGCCGGCAAGGTCATCATGCTGAACAACGGCGCGTCGCTGGCCGAAGTCGTCAAGGCCATGAACGCGATCGGCGCCACGCCGCAGGACCTGCTCGCGATCCTGCAGGCGCTCAAGGCCGCAGGTTCGCTGCGCGCCGAGCTCGAAATCATCTAACCGATAACCCGCGAGGCCACCATGCTCGGTTCCCCTTCCGACCTGTCCAGCAAGTTCGCGCTCGACACCAACAGCCTCGGCGACCTCAAGCAGTCGGCGAAGTCCGGCTCGCCGGAGGCGCTGAAGGGTGCGGCGACGCAGTTCGAATCCATGTTCATCAGCATGATGATGAAGAGCATGCGCGACGCGACGCCGCAGGACGGCATGCTGGACAGCCAGGAGACCAAGACCTACACGGGCATGCTGGACCAGCAGATGAGCCAGAAACTGGCCAAGCGCGGCATCGGCCTGGCCGAGGTGCTCGTGCGCCAGTTGACTGCGCAGCAGAAGGGCCAGCAGTTGATGCAGGATATGAACAAGCAGGCGCTGGGCATCGGCGGCGAACAGCCTGCGGGCGCCGCGAACGGCGCCGCGGCCCTGCAACTGCAGAGCGATCCGGACACGATGCCGACCGATGGCGCGGCCACGGCGCGGGGCGTCACCGGCAGCGCGCGCGGCACGGACAATGCGCACAAACCGGCCCACGTGCGCGCCTTCCAGGAAAAGCTGGCCGATGCCGCCGAGGAAGCGGAACAGGTGACGGGCGTGCCCGCCAAGTTCATGATGGGCCAGGCCGCGCTGGAAACCGGCTGGGGCCGCCGCGTGATCCGCAATGCGGACGGCAGCTCCAGCAACAACCTGTTCGGCATCAAGGCCGGTCCGGGCTGGAAGGGCAAGGTGGCGACGGCCGTCACGACCGAATACATCCACGGCAAGCCGCACAGCCGGGTCGAGAAATTCCGCGCCTACGATTCCTACGCCGACGCGTTCAAGGACTACGCCAACATGCTGAGCAATAACCCGCGCTACGAAAAAGTGCTGGCGCACGGCGGCGACGCGGCCGCGTTCGCGCACGGCCTGCAGCGCGCCGGCTATGCGACCGACCCGCAGTACGCGGCCAAGCTGTCGCGCATCATCAAGTATTCGCTCGCGTGATGGGTATTAGTAGGGTGGGCACCCCGTGCCCACCATGTGTCGGCGATCCGCATGCATTGGTGGGCACAGGGGTGCCCACCCTACGGATAGCATCTTGACAGGACAGCAAGCGTAAAGTTTTGGCGGAACTTGCCGTCAATGACATAGCAGAAAGAAAACCATCATGTCCCTCCTCAGCATCGGCAAGACCGGTTTGTACGCGGCCCAGGCGGCGCTGGCCACGACCGGCAACAACATCACCAACGCCAACGTCGCGGGCTACAGCCGCGAGGTGGTGGTGCAGGCGACGGCGACCTCGATGGGGGGATCGAACGGCTTCATCGGCACGGGCACGAAGGTCGCCCAGGTCAAGCGCTATTCCGACGACTTCCTGAACGCGCAGGTGCGCACGGCCCAGGCATCGAGCAGCGGGCTGGACGCGTACCAGGCCCAGGTCCAGCAGGTCGACAACCTGCTGGCCGACACGACGTCCGGCCTGTCGCCGGCGCTGCAGGATTTCTTTTCGGCCGTGCAGAACCTCACGGGCGACGGCGCCGGCGTGTCGTCGCGCGGCTCGTTCCTGTCGTCGGCCGACACGCTGGCCGCCCGCTTCCAGAGCATGAACGGCCGCCTGGACGAAATCCGCAAGGGCGTCAACACGCAGGTCACGGCCAGCGTCACGTCGATCAACACGTACGCCAAGCAGATCGCCCAGCTGAACGACCAGATCGGCAAGCTGACGGATGCCGCCGGCCTGAACCCGCCGAACGATCTGCTGGACAAGCGCGACCAGCTGATCATGGACTTGAACAAGCAGATCAAGGCGACCGTCGTGGCGGGCGATAACAACAGCCTGACCGTGTCGATCGGCAACGGCCAGCCGCTCGTCGTCGGCACGAGCGCGTTCCAGCTGGCGGCGACGAATTCGCCGACGGACCAGACCCGCACCACGGTCGGCTACGTCACCCAGGGCAAGATCACGCCGATGGCCGAAAGCGCGCTCACGGGCGGCGAACTGGGCGCCGCGCTGCAATTTCGCACCCAGTCGCTGGACATGGCCCAGAACTCGATGGGACGCATCGCGATCGCGCTGGCCACGGCGATGAACGACCAGAACCATCTCGGCCTGGACGGCAACGGCAACCCGGGCGGCGACATCTTCAGCATCGCGCCGGCCGAGGTGACGAAGAACGTCAACAACAACCAGACGAGCACGACCACGGTCGCGGCCACCGTCGTCGACGCCACGAAGCTCACGACGAGCGACTACAAGGTCGACTTCGACGGCACGAACTACAACGTGTACCGCCTGTCGGACAACACGAAGACGGTGATCCAGAGCCAGCCGCAGGTGATCGACGGCCTGTCGTTCGACATCCAGGGCACGGCCGACACCGGGGACAACTTCCTCGTGCGCCCGACCTTGAACGGCTCTGCCAACTTCAAGCTGGCGCTGACGGACGGCGCGCAGATCGCGGCCGCCGCGCCGATCGCCACGAACGTCCCGCTGACCAACAGCGGCTCGGGCAAGATCAGCGCGGGCTCGGTCGACAAGAACTACCTGGCCGCGCCGCTGACCGCGCCGGTCACGCTCACGTTCGACAAGGCGTCCGGTACGCTGTCCGGCTTCCCGGCCGACGTCGACGTGACGGTGAACGGCACGACGACGACTTACCCCGCCGGCACCAATCCGCCGTTCCAGGACGGCGCCAGCTATACGGTGGCCGGGATGAGCTTCACCCTGAACGGCGCGCCGGCCGACACCGACACGTTCACCATCGCCCCCAACACGGGCCTGGGCGATACCCGCAACGCCAGCCTGATGGGCGACCTGCAGTCGACCAACGTGCTGGACGGCGGCAAGGCGACGTTCCAGTCGGCCTACGCGACCTTGGTCAGCACGGTCGGCAACAAGACGCGCGAAGTGCAGGCCAACGCCGAAGCTGCGGCGGCCCAGCTGACGCAGGCGCAGTCGGCCGCCAACAACGTCTCGGGCGTCAACCTGGACGAGGAGGCGGCCAACCTGCTCAAATACCAGCAGGCCTACCAGGCGTCGGGCAAGGTGATGCAGATCGCCGACACGATTTTCAACGCCCTGCTGCAAATCGGCCACTAAGCAACGTAGCGGAGCCACGCCATGACCTTACGCATCAGCACCAACGCGATCTTCCAGGCCGGGACCACGCAGATCAACACGCTGCAGAGCCAGATGGCCAAGACCCAGATGCAGCTGTCGACGAACAAGCGCATGCTGACGGCCGCCGACGATCCGATCGCCTCGGCGAAAGCGCTGGAACTCACGCAGTCGCAGTCGATGAACACGCAGTTCGGCACCAACCGCACGAACGCCATGTCGTCGCTGTCGATGGTCGACAAGACGCTGCAGGACGTCACGGGCCAGATCACGGACATCCAGTCCCTGATCGTCACCGCCGGCAACGCCGGCTACAGCGACAGCGACCGCGCGGCCCTCGCCACCGAGCTGGAAGGCCGCATGGCCGACCTGCTCGCCTCGGCCAACACGACGGACGGCACGGGCACGTATCTGTTTTCCGGCTACAGGACCACGACGCAGCCTTTCACGCAGACCCCGACCGGCGCCACCTACCAGGGCGACCAGGGCCAGCGCACCTTGCAGGTGGGCTCGGCGCGCAAGATGGCCATCAGCGAAAGCGGCAGCGCCGTCTTCGAAGCGAACGTCACCGGCAACGGCACGTTCGTCACCCAGGCCACGACCGGCAACCAGGGCTCGGGCATCATCGCGCCGGGCGCCGTGACGGACACCAGCCAGCTGACGGGCCACGACTATTCGATCGCCTTCGCGGTCACGGGCACGCCGGCCGCGACGACCTACACGGTGACGGACAACACGACGGGCGGTGCCGTGCTGAGCAACGAGCCGTACACGGCGGGCGCTGCGATCGCCTTCGACGGCATCTCGTTCGACATCAAGGGCGCGCCGGCCGACGGCGACTCGTTCGGCGTCCAGCCGAGCCAGAAGCAGTCGGTGTTCACGACGATCACGAACCTGATCCAGACCCTGCGCACGCCGGCCAGCGGCGACGCGGGCAAGGCGGCGCTGACCAACAACCTGAACGCGGCCAGCCTGAACATGAAGAATGCGCTGGACAATGTGCTGACCGTGCAGGCCTCGGTGGGCTCGCGCCTGAAGGAAGTCGACTCGCTGGAAAGCACGGGCACCGACCTCAACGTCCAGTACCAGACCACGCTGAGCGGCTTGCAGGACCTGGACATGGTCAAGGCGATTTCGCTGTACACCCAGCAGCAGCAGACGTTGCAGGCGGCGCAGGTGTCGTTCAAGACGATGTCCGGCTTGTCGCTCTTCAACTACATCTCGTAAATTCGGGGTCAGAGCACATTTTTCGAGAAATTCGGGGTCAGAGCACTTTATTGGGCAATGGCTCCGAGGCGACACGCATTGGTGGCGTCACGTTTATTCACGCATTGATCCGCGCGCTGACGCGGGATCGAGCGCCGCTGAACGGGCTCGGCATGGGCTAATGGTGACGATGAGAATTTGCTCGGAAATGTGCTCTGACCCCGAATTCCGCCGAAAACGTGCTCTGACCCCGAATTTGGATTATGGCGATCGCGGCGGCGCCGGCCGCTGCGCGCCCACGCGCGGGATCTTGCGGCCCGCTTCGATCCCCTGGTTGAACAGGTTCTGCAGCGGCGTGCCCAGATAGGGCAACGTGAGGCTGATGACGAGGAACCCGGCGCCGAGCGTGATCGGGAAACCGATGCCGAACAGGTTCAGCTGCGGGGCCGCGCGCGTCAGGATCGCGAGGGCGATGTTGGTGATGAGCATGGCGGCGATGATCGGCATCGCGATCTGCAGCCCGGCCGAAAACACGCGGCTGCCCCAGCGCACCATTTCCAGCGGCGCCGACAGCGACATCGGCGTGGCCGAGATCGGCAACGTGAAAAAGCTTTCCGCCAGCGCCTCGATCAGCACGAGGTGGGCGTTCATGGCGAGGAAAGCCATCATCGCGACCAGGGCGAGGAACTGGCTGATGGCGGACGAGCGGCCGGCCGACGACGGATCGAAAAAGGATGCAAACGAAAAGCCCATCGTCGAGCTGGCGACCTCGCCGGCGAACTCGACGGCGGCGAACACGAGGCGCATGGCGAAGCCCATCGAAATGCCGATCAGGAGTTCCTGCGCGACGATCAACAGCCCCGCCCACGACGTCGGATCGACGGCGGGCATGGCCGGCAAGGTGGGGGCGACGATCGCGGCCAGCAGCACGCCGAGCGTCGTCTTGATGAGGATGGGCACGGCCGTGTTGCCGAACACGGGCGCCACCGCGACGAGCCCGAGGATGCGCGTCAGCGGCCACAGCAGGCCGCCGATCCACGCATACAGCTGCGTCGTGGTGAACGAGATCATCGCGGGCGGAACGTCAACCGATCATCTGCGGAATCCCGCTGAACAGGTTGCGCATGTAGTCCGTCATGACCGTGAGCATCCACGGTCCCGCGAGCACGAGGGCGACGAACACGCCGACCAGCTTGGGGATGAAGGACAGGGTCTGCTCGTTGATCTGCGTGGCGGCCTGGAAGATGCTGACGACGAGGCCGATGACGAGCGCGACGAGCAGCAGCGGCGCCGACACCATCAACGTGACTTCCATGGCCGTGCGGCCCATCGCCATGACGCTTTCCGGGGTCATGCTCGGCTCCTTCAGTAGAAACTCTGGGACAGGGAGCCCAGCAGCAATTGCCAGCCGTCGACGAGCACGAACAGCATCAGCTTGAACGGCAGCGAGATCACGGCCGGCGACATCATCATCATGCCCATCGACATCAGCACGGACGCGACGACCATGTCGATGATGAGAAAGGGGATGAAGATGGCGAAGCCGATCTGGAATGCGGTCTTGAGCTCGCTCGTGATGAAGGACGGGATCAGCACGCGCAGCGGCACGTCTTCCGGACCCTGCAGTGCCGGTGTCCGCGAGATCTTGACGAACAGGGCGAGGTCGGACTGGCGCGTCTGCTTGAGCATGAAGGCTTTCAGCGGCGCGGCGGCCTTGTCCATCGCCTCGCCCATCTGGATGCGGTTTTCCTGCAGCGGCACGTAGGCTTCCGTGTAGATGCGGTCGAACGTCGGGCCCATCACGAACAGCGTGAGGAACAGCGCGAGGCCGACCATCACCTGGTTCGGCGGCGCCGTCTGCGTGCCGAGCGCCTGGCGCAGCAGGGACAGGACGATGATGATGCGCGTAAAACTCGTCATCATCAGCAGGGCGGCCGGGATGAAGGTCAGCGCCGTCATCAGCAGCAGCGTCTGCACCGGCAGCGAGTAGGCGGTGCCGCCACCCGGCGCCGGGCTCGTCGTGAAAGCGGGGATGGCGGGCGCGGCCACCGCCGCCGCCAGCGGCAGGGCCACGAGGCCCGTCGCCAGCAAAAGTCGTTTGTTGAGCATCACTTGCGTTTGTCGATCGTCTGTTTGAGCCAGTCGGCGAAGCTGTGCGCGGCGGGCGAATGGGCCGCCAGGGCGGCGTTGGCGCCGCCGTCGTCGTCATTCGGCCCGGCCTGGCGCGGCATCGTCGCCAGCGCGTTGATGCGGCCGGGTGATGCGCCGACCACGATCCATTCATTGCCGATTTCCACCACCACGATGCGCTCGCGCCCGCCGAGGTTCAGCGCGCCGACCACGCGCATGTTCGCGTTGCCGCCGCCGACCTTGGGCGCGTAGCGCTTGAGGAACCAGGCGAGCGCGCCCAGCACGGCCAGCACGACGATCAGCGCGAACAGCGTCTGCAGCAGGCTGCCCGTGGAGGAGCCGGCGGGCATCGTGACGGTCGGCACGGTGACGCCCGGCGTGGCGGGCCGCGGTGCGGCGACGTCGGGCGCGGCGGATGGCGCCGGGCCGGCCGCAGGCGCGGCGGGCTCGGTCGTCGCCGGTGCCGGCGATGCGGGGGCTGCGGATGGCGCCGGGGCGGTGGCGCGCGCCGTGGCGGGCGTGGCCGGGGCGGGCGTGGCCGGGGCGGCGACGCGATTGCCGCCGCGTGTGCCGCCGGCGTCGGCGCGGCGCGGCGCGGCGGCCGCGGCGCCGTCGTGTTGCGTGCTTGAGGCTTGCTGGGCGGTATCGGATTGCACGGCGGCCGGTGCCGGTGCGACCGCCGGCGCGGCAGCCGCCGGCGCATGCGCCGCCGGCCCGGGCTCAGTCTGCTGGGCCGCGCAAGCGGTCAGCGGAAGGGCGAGGGCCAGGATGGTCAGCAGGCGCGCCGTCATTTGTTGAGCTTGCGGATGCGCTCGGATGGCGTGATGATGTCGGTGAGGCGGATACCGAATTTGTCGTTCACGACCACCACCTCGCCCTGGGCGATCAGGCAGCCGTTGACGAGCACGTCCATCGGTTCGCCCGCCAGGCCGTCCAGTTCCACCACCGAACCCTGCGCCAGTTGCAGCAGGTTCTTGATGGCGATCTTGGTGCGGCCCAGTTCCACCGTCAGCTGGACGGGGATGTCGAGGATGAAGTCGATGTCGTTCGGCGTGTCCGGACGAGGGCCCTTGTTCGAGAAATCCTTGAACACGGCGGCCGATGCCGCCTGCTGCTGGTTGGCCAGCGCCGCAGCTTCCGCGGCGGCCTGTTCGGCGATTGCCGCGCCCCAATCGTCGTCGAGGCTGCTTTGGTCGTCTTGAGTATCGGACATGTTTCTCTCCTGTGTTGCTTACTTATTGAAGGTTTCGCTGTTCGCCAGCAGTTTTTCGACCTTCAGCGAATATTGTCCGTTAAATACGCCGTAGCTGCAGTCCATGACGGGCACGCCGTCCACGGTGGCCTGGATCGTTTCCGGGACCGAGATCGGGATCACGTCGCCGACCTTCATGTTCAGGATTTCGTCGAAATTCGCCTTGCCGTGGCCCAGCACGGCCACCAGTTCCACTTCCGCCACCTGGATCTGCTGCGTCAGCAGGCGGATCCAGCGCTTGTCGACTTCCAGCGCCTCGCCCTGGATGCTCGACGTCAGCGCGTCGCGGATCGGTTCGACCATCGAATAGGGCATGCAGAAGTGGATCTGGCCCGACACCGAGCCGAGCTCGATGGTGAAAGTGCACGATACCACGACTTCATTCGGGGTGGCGATGTTCGCGAACTGCGTGTTCATCTCCGAGCGGATGTACTCGAATTCGATCGGATACACCGGTTCCCACGACTTTGCGTACGCCTCGAACACGATGTCGAGGATGCGCATGATGATGCGCTGCTCGGTCTGCGTGAAGTCGCGGCCTTCCACGCGCGTGTGGAAGCGGCCGTCGCCGCCGAACAGGTTGTCCACGAGCAGGAACACGAGGCCCGGGTCGAACACCATCAGCGCCGTGCCGCGCAGCGGCTTCATGTGGATCAGGTTCAGGTTCGTCGGCACGACGAGGTTGCGGATGAACTCGCTGTACTTCGACACTCGCACGGACCCGACCGACACTTCGGCGGACCGGCGCAGGAAGTTGAACAGACCGACCCGCAGATACCTGGCGAAACGCTCGTTGATGATCTCGAGCGTCGGCATGCGGCCGCGGACGATCCGCTCCTGCGTTGCCAGGTTATACGTGCGGACTCCCGAGGTGTCTTCAGGCGTCGCGACGTCGTCCTGATCGCCGTTGACCCCCTTGAGGAGGGCATCGACTTCTTCCTGTGAGAGAAAATTATCGGCCATGCTGCTTTTACCGTAATGACTTCTGCTTTACTGGATGATAAAGGAAGTGAACAAAACGTCGGACACTTCCTGTTCTTCCCCATGCTCGACGAACGGTTCGTTGACCGCCGCAAGAATCTCGCCGGCCAGGCGTTGCTTGCCTTCCACCGTGCTGATCTCGGACGCCTTCTTGCCCGACAACAGCAGCAGCACGCGGCTGCGCACCTTGGCCATATTGGCCTTGATGAGCTCGACCTGCTCCTTGTTGTCGACCTGCAGCGTGAACGCGACCTGCAGATACTGTTCGCCGTTTTCCGGCTGCAGATTCACCGTAAAGGGTTCGATGGCAACGTATTCGGGCGGCGCCGCGTCGTCTTTCTTTTTCTTGCTGCTCGTATGGTCCTTGTTGGCCGGCACGGCCGCACTGCTGCTGCCGTGCAGGAAGTACCAGCCCGCCCCCGCGCCCAGCGCCAGCACGACGAAGGCCGCGCCGATGAGGACGAACAATTTGCGTTTGCCGCCGGTCGCTGCCGGCGCCGCCGCATCCGCTTTCGGATCGGCCTTGATTTTTGGATTCGCTTTCAAGAGTATTCGGTCCCACTGTTGGATCGTGCCGTCATTATGTCATTATCGGGAAAAAGTGAGCATAGGCAACGGTCGAAAAGAGGGAGGAACCCGGGGTATCTCGTTGTTTCTTGATGGATTTGTTGTCGACCCGGTATCCAAATGCGGGATGGGGTGACCGATGCCCCCGCATCGATCACCCCATCCGATCGCCATCGCCCTTATGCGAACGTATCGACCATCCCGCGATCGCCGATCATGGCCGTGCGCCTGGCCGGCCGGACCGTGGCTTCGCCCACCACCGTGTCCCCGTCGCGGCCGCCATTGCCGCGGCCACGGTTGCCGCCGCGGCCGAAGCCGCTCGACGCCATCGCCTGCTGCTGCTGCGCCTGGCCGCCGTCCGACATACCGGCGTTGACCGTCGCATTGCCCAGCGCGATGCCGCTCTCGCTCATCATTTCCTGCAGGCGGGGCAGCGCGTTTTCCAGCGCCTGGCGCACTTCCAGCTGGTTCGACGAGAACGTCACGTCGGCCTGGCCGTTGGAGACCGAGAGCACCACCTGCAGCGGACCCAGGTCCGGCGGGTTCAGCGTCAGCGACGCGGTCTGGTCCTCGGCGCCCAACATGTAGACGACCTTCTGGCCGACCTGGTCGTTCCACGCCTCCGTGCCCACGTGGGCCGTCAACTCCTCGCTGGCGGCGGCGGCCTGGGCGGCTTCCAGCGTGGCCGGCTGCAATTGCGCGGCGGCGACGGCGACGGCCGTCGGCGCCTGTTCCTTGTGCGCGAGCAGGGCGGCGTCGCGCGCCTGCTGCAGGGTGAAGTCGGCGGCGTCCACCTGCGGCTTGGCGTCGGGCTTCGCGGCGGCGGCCGCGCCGCGCGGGTCCGCGGCGGCCGCGGCCTTGTCGGCACCGAGGTCGGCGCCTGCCGCGGCCAGCGCGGGGTTCTTGATCGACGTGGCCGAGAAGGTCTTGGCGCCGGCCGCGTCCGTGCCGGCCTCTTTCGACACCGACTTCATCGCGGCCTGCAGCGCGGCCAGCTGGCCGGCGTCGGTCCGCTTGCCCTTGCCGGAGAGCGCGTCGAAGGCCTGGGCCGTCGCCGTCTTGTTGTCCGTGCCCGTCTTGTGCAGGCTGGCCATCAGCGCGAGCATGGCGCTGGCCGGGTCGCCCGTCTTGGCGTGGCCGTCGTCGTCGTCGGATTTGTCGTCGGACTTGTCGGCGCTGTCATCCTTGGCATCGCTCGCCTCGGTCTTGTCGGCCGGCTTGGCGGCCGGTTTCGGCGCGGACTCGGCCTGGGCGGGCTTGTCGGCGTCGACCGGCTTGGACTCCTCCTGTTTCGGGGCCGGCGCGGGCGCGGGGGCCGGGGCCGGCATCGATGCGAGCGCGAGCGCGGCGTTGCTGCGTTCCATTTCGCCGGACAACATGGCGCTGAACTGGCTGCCGTCGCTCCTGGGGCCGGCGTTCGCGTCGTTGCCGCGCTGGTTGACGCCGTTCGTCGAGTTGAGCTGTTGGGTAATGGAAGTCGTGGTCATTTCGCTTGTCGCTTCGCTTCGGTTGGGTGGGCTGCCGGTCAGCGCTTGGAGCGCACCGTCCGGGCCGCATGGTCGTCCATCATCTTCTGGTCGCGCTTGTTTTCCAGCGCCAGCGCCTCGGCCGCCGCGCGCTCGTTCAAGGTCCGGTAGGACAGGCGCTTGCGCTCGCTTTCCTGCCATCCCTTCTTTTCCATGTCGGCTTTTACGCGCGCATGCTTGAGCACTTCGCGCTGGCCGTCGATCGCCTGTTCCAGCTTGCCGAGGAAGGCGACGAAATTCTGGTATGCGAACGGTGTGATGCCCGCCATTTGCGCCGCGTCGAGCCTGTTCGCATAGTCGTCGCGGTAGCCGAGCAGCATCTGCAGCTTCTGTTCTCCCTCCTCGACGCCCTTGAGCGCGGCGCCCAGACGTTTCGCGCAGGCGTCGGACTCGCGCTGGGCGAGGTCGATGAGGGTTTCGAGTGCGGATGCATTGGCCATGGTCCTTCAAGTATACCGATGCGCCTTCCGGTCAATCAGCCGAACAGCGAGGTCAATTCCCCCAAGCTCTGCAGCATGCCGACGTTGTCGTGGATGTCCTGGCACAGGAAGGCCTCGATGCGCTCGTGCAGCGCGATCGCCTTGTCGAGTACCGGATCCGTGCCCGGCGCGTAGGCGCCCACGCTGATCAGGTCGCGCGACCGTTCGTAGCGCGAGTACAGCTGCTTCAACGTGCGCGCCGCCTGCTGGTGCTCGCGCGACGTGATGCCGTGCATCGCGCGCGAGATCGATTGTTCGATGTCGATGGCGGGATAGTGGCCCGCCTCGGCCAGTTTCCGGTTCAGCACGATGTGGCCGTCCAGGATACCGCGCGCCGCGTCGGCGATCGGGTCTTGCTGGTCGTCGCCTTCCGACAGCACGGTGTAGAACGCCGTGATCGAGCCGCCGCCGGCCTGGCCGTTGCCCGCGCGTTCCACGAGAACCGGCAGTTTCGCGAACACGGACGGCGGATAGCCCTTGGTCGCCGGCGGTTCGCCGATGGCGAGGGCGATCTCGCGCTGGGCCATCGCGTAGCGCGTGAGCGAATCCATGATCAACAGGACGTTCTTGCCCTCGTCGCGGAAGTGCTCCGCGATGGCGGTGGCGTAGGCGGCGCCCTGCAGGCGCATCAGCGGCGGCGCGTCGGCCGGCGCGGCCACGACGGCCGACCGCGCGAGACCGTCCTCGCCGAGGATCTGCTCGATGAATTCCTTGACCTCCCGGCCCCGCTCGCCGATCAGGCCGACGACGATCACGTCCGCCGTCGTGTAGCGCGCGATCATCCCGAGCAGCACCGACTTGCCGACGCCCGTGCCCGCGAACAGGCCGAGACGCTGGCCGCGGCCCACCGTCAGCATCGCGTTGATGGCGCGCACGCCGACGTCCAGCGTTTCCGAGATCGGCGCGCGGTCGAGCGGGTTGATGGGGCGCGCGTTCAGCGGGCCCATGTCCTCCGTCACGACGGGACCCTTGCCGTCCAGCGGGCGGCCGGCGCCGTCGACGACGCGGCCCAGGAGGCCCCAGCCGACCGGCAGGTGGCGCGCGCGGTCCATCGGACGGCGGCGCGGATGCGCGACGGTGCCGGGCTTCGGCACGCTGGCCTCGACGGGGAACACGCGCGAACCGGGCACGACGCCTTCGGTGTCCGACTGCGGCATCAGGAACAGCTTGTCGCCTTCGAAGCCGACGACTTCCGCCTCGATGCGCGCGCCCGACGCCACCGGAATCACGCACGCGCTGCCGACCGCCAGCTTCAGGCCGACGCACTCCATCACGAGGCCCGCCACGCGCGTGACGCGGCCGGAGACCTGCATCGGTTCGACGAGATCGGCCACGTTGCCGCAGTCCTTCAGGTAGGACTTCCAGCGGCCCGTGTGCGCGTTCACGGTCATGACTCGAGCCAGTCCACGTTCTTGCCCAGCGCATGCGTCAGGCGTTGCCAGCGCGATGCGATCTGGGCGTCGATCTGGTTGCTGGCCGTGTCCACGCGGCAGCCGCCGCGCGCGATGTGCTCGTCCTCGACGATGCGCCAGCCGCTCTTGTCGAGTTCATGGCCGATGCCGCTCTTGACGATCAGCGCGTCCTCCGGGTGCAGCATCAGGAGGGCCGGCTGCTGCAGGTTCGGCAGGTAGTCGATGGCTTCGCGCACGACGGGGAGGATCAGGTCCGGCTTCACGTCGAATGCCGTGCGCACCATGCCGCGCGCCAGGTGCAGCGCGAGTTCCAGCACGTCGCTGGAGATCGCCTCGTCGGCCTCGGTGACGGCGTCGCCGAACGTCGTCGCGAGCCGGCGCAGGTGTTCGAGTTCCTCGGCCGCTTCGGCGCGGCCGAGCGTCAGGCCTTCTTCGTAGCCGGCCGCGTGGCCTTCGGCCTGGCCCGCGTCGAGACCCTCCGCATAGCCTTCCTCGTGCGCGGCGGCGCGGATCGCTTCGAGTTCCTCTGCGGTCGGCAGCTGGATGGCGGGCGGCGGCGGGGGAGGCGGCGGTTCGCTGGCGCGGGCCGCTTCCGCGGCTTCCGCTTCCGCCGCGCGCTGCGCACGGGCGCTGGGGCGCTCGTCGCCGAACGACGTCATTTCCCAGCGTTGATACGCGGATTGAAACTCTTTTGAGATGGCCATCAGACGAACGAGTCCTCACCTTTGCCGCCCAGCACGATCTGGCCCTCGTCGGCAAGGCGCCGCACGATTTGCAGGATCTGCTTCTGCTGGGTTTCCACTTCCGACAGGCGCACGGGACCTTTCGATTCCAGGTCTTCGCGCATCATTTCCGCCGCACGTTGCGACATGTTCTTGAAGATTTTATCGCGCAAGTCTTGCGACGCGCCTTTCAGCGCGATGATCAGCATTTCCGACTGCACTTCGCGCAACAGCAGCTGGATGCCGCGGTCGTCGATGTCGATGATGTTGTCGAACACGAACATCTCGTCCATGATCTTCTGCGCCATGTCGTTGTCGTAGTTCTTGATGTTCTCCATGACCGAGCCTTCCTGCTCGCCGCTCATGAAGTTCAGGATCTCGGCCGCCGTGCGCACGCCGCCCAGCGACGACTTCTTGATGTTCTCGTTGCCGGACAGGAGCTTGGTCAGCACGTCGTTCAGCTCGCGCAGGGCGGCCGGCTGCACGCCGTCCAGGGTGGCGATGCGCAGCACGACGTCGTTGCGCAGGCGGTCCGTGAAATGCGCCAGCACTTCGCAGGCCTGGTCGCGCTCGAGGTGCACGAGGATCGTGGCGATGATCTGCGGGTGCTCGTTGCGGATCAGTTCCGCCACCGATTGCGAATCCATCCACTTCAGGCTCTCGATGCCGGAGGCGTCCTTGCCGCCCAGGATGCGGTTCAGCAGCACGGCCGCCTTGTCGTCGCCCAGCGCCTTGGTCAGCACCTGGCGGATGTATTCGTCGGAGTCGAGGCCGACGGTCGACTGCAGGTCCACGCGCTCGCGAAACTCGCCCAGCACGCTCAACACCTCCTCGTGCTGCACGGCCTTCATCTGCGCCATCGCGGCGCCCAGCTTGAGCACTTCGCGCGGGCCGAGGAATTTCATCACCTCGGCCGCTTCCGATTCGCCCAGGGCCAGCATCAGGATCGCGGCCTTGGTCGTGCTTTCCTTGTCCTTGTCGCTCATTATTCAGTACCCAGCCATTCCTTGATCACGTTGGCCACGATGCGCGGATCGTTCTTGGCCAGCTCTTTCGCCATTTCCAGGTTGCTCTTGTAGACCTGGACCTTCTGCTGGTCTTCCACTTCACGCTGGAGACGGGCTTCCTCGTCGGGGTCCGGTTCCGGTTCCGGTTCCGGCTCTTCCGGTTCCGGCTCGGGCGGGATCGCCACGGCTTCGTCGAACTTCCTGATCGCCGGCTTGAGCAGCGGCCGCACGAAGCGGAACCACAGGAAGGCCAGCACGAGGGCGATGAAGACGTAGCGCGCGATGTCCTTCGCCAGCGGCAGGTTGGCCGGGTCCTTGTACCAGAGCGGCGCCTGCTCTTCCGGCTTGTCGACGCCTTCGAACGGCGCATTGGTCACGTTCAGCGTGTCGCCGCGCGCCTGGCTGTAGCCCATCGCCTGCTTGACCAGTTCGTTGATCTGCGCGACTTCGGCGGCGGACAGCGGCTTGACGACGACCTTGCCCGTCTTCGGATCGATGGTGCGGCGGTAGTTCACGACGACGCCCACCGTCAGGCGCTTGATGCCGCCCATCGGCTTCTGCTCGAAGCGCACGGTCTTGTCGACTTCGTAATTGGTCGTCGAATCCTTGCGGGTCGGGCCGGTGGTCGTCGTCTGCGCCTGGGCCGGCGCGTTGCCGTCGATCGGGGCGGTCGCGACGCCCGGCGGCTGGTTCGACAGCGCGCCCGGGATGCCCGACGGGTTCGTGCTGCCCGGGCCGGTCTGCTCGGATGTCTGCTGGCTGCGGATCGCCTGCGGTTCCGGCGGCGAGTTCGGCTTGTACATCTCGGCCGCGGTATCGGTCTGGGCGAAGTCGACTTCGGCGGTCGCTTCGGCGCGGACGTTGTTCTGGCCGACGAGCGGGGTGATGATCGATTCGACCTGCTTGACGATGTTCTGCTGCAGCGCCTCGACGTACTTCAGCTGGTTCGGGTCGAGCTGCTTGCCGTTCTTGTTGGCGTTGTCGGACAGCAGGGTGCCGTTCTGGTCGATGACCGTCACGTTCGCCGGCGTCAGTTCCGGAATCGACGACGCGACGAGGTGCACGATGGCGCTGACCTGGGACTGGTCGAGGGCGCGGCCCGGTTGCAGGTTCAGCAGCACGGACGCGGTCGGCTTCTGCTGGTCGCGCACGAACACGGACGGCTTCGGCAGCGCCAGGTGCACGCGCGCCGAGGCGACGGCGGACAGCGACTGGATCGAGTTGGCCAGCTCGCCTTCCAGCGAGCGCTGGTAATTGACCTGCTCGACGAATTGCGACGTGCCCAGCTTCTGGTTCTCGAGCAGTTCGAAGCCGACGTTGCCGGCGCGCGGCAGGCCTTGCTGGGCCAGTTTCAGGCGCAGGTCGTGGATGCGGTCGGCCGGCACCAGGATCGCGCTGCCGCTATCGGAGAATTTGTACTTGACCCCCATCTGGTCGAGCGCCGCGGTGATCGCGCCGCCGTCCTTGTCCGTGTAGTTGGAGAACAGCACGCGGTAGTCCGGTGCCGACGTCCACAACCACAGGGCGGCGACGATGGCCACCACGCCGGCGATGGCGCCGCCGATGACCACCCGTTTGCCGATCGTCGTCTGCCAGAACTTCGGCTTCTCTTCGGCCGGGGTTGCGATGTCGCTGTCGAGGAGTTCTTCCGCTGTCGTTGCCATGTTGGGGGGAGGGAATGGGTTTATGAACGCCATTATGGAGCCGTAGGGCAACATTCAAACCCCGGAATAAGGCCATGTTTACGGCGCTGCTCGAGGGCAATAGTTGTCGGGGCGCTGATATTCTGACAGCCTGAATCGATTTGTTTGGCGAGCACCAGGGAGAAACGACATGAACATCGGCGGCATCGACAGCAGCCGGATCGAAGCGATGATGGCGCAACTGAAGGCGGCGGCGCAGAAGCCGGCTGCGTCGCCGTCCGCCGCGGACGCGCTGGGCGGCGGCCTCGGCATTGGCGGCCTCGGCAAGACCTCGGGCGTGGATGCGGCCGAGTCATCGTCGAAGGTCAGCTTCTCGGATGCGCTGAAGGCGTCGCTGCAGAACGTCAGCAACGCCCAGATCCAGGCCGACGACATGGGCAAGAAATTCGCCGCGGGCGACGACTCCGTCAGCCTGTCCGACACGATGATCGCGATGCAGAAGGCCAGCATCAGCTTCCAGGCCACCGTACAGGTGCGCAACAAGCTCGTGTCGGCGTATCACGACATCATGAACATGCAAGTCTAAAATTCGGGGTCAGAGCATAAATTCGGGGTCAGAGCGATTTTTTGAACAATTGTTCATGGCCGCGGCACGCCGGGTGAGAGATGGTCGCGTTGTCAATGCCATCGAGGGCGGGAGCATCCAAACGAAGGCAATCATCGGTAATCGATGGTTGATGGCTATTGATCGAAAAAGTGCTCTGACCCCGAATTGCAGCGAAAAAGTGCTCTGACCCCGAATTTTCAGTGTGCCGGGGCGCGCCGCCGCCTTGGCCCGGCGACGTCCACCCGGCCCTTCATTACCGGGTGCAGGGTGCAGAGATAGTCGAACGACGTTCCTCCCCGCACCACGTAACGCCATGACTTGCCGGGCGCGAGGTCGCCCGAGCTTGCCCCGGTCGCGGCCGCCGTCACGTTGTGGACGAACATGTCGCGGTTTTCCCAGACGATCGTGTCCCCGGGCTTGACCTGGACGACCTGCGGCGAAAAACGCATGGCGTCGATGACGACACGGTGTTCCGCCGCGCCCGCCAGGGCGGGCAAGCACAGGAACAACGCGGGAAGTAGGCGCATCACTTGAGTTCGGCCTGGAGATGCTTCGCGTGCTCCAGGTGCGCCACGAAGGCCGGGCGGACCTTGACGAGCAGGGCTTTCAGTTCGGCATTGGACGCGTTCGGGATCAGCGTCTTGTCTAGGGCGCCCAGCACGGTCTCGTGGTATTTCACCTCGTTGTCGACATAGGCCTTGTCGAAGGCCTTGCCGGACAAGCCCGCGAGCTTGGCGCGCGTTGCCGTGCCGCCCTGGGTGAGGCTCTTGCTGGTGTCATTGTCCTCGGGCGTCACGTGCAGCTTTTGCACCAGCGCCGTCGCCTGCTGGTTGACGCCGGAATGATCGGCCACCATGCGCTCGGCGAAGGCGCGCACGTCCTTGTTCTGCGTTTTCGTCTCGGCCTGCTTGCCAGCGTCGATGTCGACCGCATTGGCGGCGACGACGATGGCGGCGATCTGCGCATCGTTCGGCCCGGCCGCGTGGGCGGGCATGGCCAGGCCCAGGGCAAAAAGGGACGACAGCAGCAGAGGGGTGGATCGGTTCATGGCGGACTCCTTGGATGGGTTGGAAAGGTGGAACAACCCATTCGATGCATGCCGATCCGTCCACGTTCCCGCCGCCCGTCAAGTGCCCCATTCCGCGTCCAGCCGGCGCCGGACCGCCTCCACGATCCGGTCGCAGCGCGCGCCGTCGAAGCCGAACGCGTCCTCGATGGCGAAGTCGATCTCGCGCGCGAGCGCCTCGCGCAGCATGGCCCGGGCCCGGAAATACCGGCTGCGCACGGTGGCTTCCGGAATGTCCAGCGTGGCCGCCGTTTCCTCCACGCTCAGTTCCTCCACCGCGCGCAGCACGAACACCGTGCGGAAGACGGCGGGCAGCTTGTCGATGCCGGTTTCGATCAGGCGTCGCGTCTGGGCGCGCAATGCGGCAAGCTCCGGCTGCTCTCGTTCGCCCTGGCTGTCGTCGGCGTAGTGCGGCCCGGCCGAGTCGTCCGCGCCGAAATCGGCGCCCAGTTCGATGACCTCGGCCAGCCGCCCGGACTTGCGCTGGCGCATCAGGGCGGCGTTGACGACGATCCGGGTCAGCCATGTGCCGAGCGCGGCCTCGCCGCGGAACGTCGGCAGGGCGCGGAAGGCCTGCAGGTAGGCATCCTGGAGCGCATCCTCGGCTTCCGCATCGTCGCGCAGGACGCTGCGCGCGACCCGGTAGAGCCGGCGATTGTAGCGCCGCATGAGCAGCGTGAACGCGTCGCGGTCGCCGCTGCGGATGTGGCGCAACAGCGCGTCGTCGTCGTCGTCGAGGGAATCGGGATTGGGTGCGGCGGCCTGCATGGGATCTCCTGGTCGTGTGCCTGAAGATTGGATGCCCGGCAGCGGCCCGGCGTTCCCGCCGCCGACGCCTGCCCGGCCGCCCGCGCGAAATTCGGGGCCAGAGCATATTCTTCACGGATTTCGGGGTCAGAGCACTTTTCTGAACAATTGCACACGACCGCATTTCACTGCGCCGGATTACGCTTGTAATGGCACAGGCACGACCGATCAGCGCTTGCTCCTGCCGATTAATGCCCGTTAGCTCTTGATCGAAAAAGTGCTCTGACCCCGAATTCGTGCTCTGACCCCGAATTATAGATCTCAGGCCAGCCCGGCCAGTCGCGCGTTGCGCTCGCGCTCGAGCTTGGTGATGTAGCGTTGCACGGCGGCCAGGTTGCCGCGTGAGATGTCGACGAACTGGCAACCCAGGCGGCGGCTCGTCTTGTTGTTGAGCAAGGTCATGTCCATGGAATTGCGCACCTGCAGCGAGCACGTGACGGGGCCGATTTCCGGCAGGTCGATGCGGCAGTTGGCGTAGGTCTCGCCGATCGTCGTGCCGAGTTGCATCTTGTTGTCGTAGATCGCGATGCCGCCGCAACTGATGTCGGCCAGCGGGAACACGGCGACGTCGCCGCCCAGCCCGGCCGGTAGGGGAATCGTCGCGCGCACCGGGTTCGTCACCGGCGTCGGCATGCGGTAGAACTCGCGCCGCTGCAGCCGGATCAGGCTGGCCGGGATGGCGGCGGAGAACGCGGCGCCGCCTTCGAATTGCACTTCGCGCAGATTGTCCAGGCCGAACACGATGCGGATCTTGTCCAGCGACGTGTCGCACCGCACCGTGCCGGCGGCCGCGATGCGCGTGTTCTGTTCGGCGTCGACGGAGCGGTCGACGATGACGGTGCCGGCATCCGGGTCGACGTGCAGCAGCGACGTGACGCAAACGTCGGCCTCGCCCTTGATCAGCATGCGGATCAGCTGGTTCTTTTCGGCGATCTGGCGCAGCAGGGCCACGATTTCCCGGGACGACTCGACCTCGTAGTCGTGCCAGGCTTCTAGTTCGGCGTCAGTGATTGCTTGCATCTGTGTCAACCGGAGTACTTTCTTGGGGTGGGAGGAGCCGTGCCGTGTCCGGTGCCGGCGGCGGTGTCTGGCCGGAAACTTGCGCGGATTCAATATAATAGAGCCAGGCCAATAGTTCGGCAATGGCGCGATACAATGCGGGCGGAATCTGACGGTCGAGGTCGACTTCCATCAGCAACGCCACCAGCTCCTTCGATTCGTGCACGAACACGCCGGCCTCTTTCGCGCGGCCGATGATCTGTTCGGCAACGAGCCCCATCCCCTTGGCGACGACTTTCGGCGCCGCGTCGCCGGCGCCGTAGGCCAGCGCGACGGCGCTCTGGCGGCGCGCGAATCGATTCTCGTCCTTATCGCTGCTCATCGCCCGGCCCGCCTTTCGACGCGGCGTCGTGGATGGCCAAGGTGGCCAGCGGCGTGCCGGCCGCATCCAGCGCCTGCGCCAGGCGTGCCTGATGCGCATCCAGCAGGTTCTTGATCACGGCGTCCGGCGCGTCGACGCGGATGTGCAATTGGTCGCCGGACAGCACGACCCGCGCCGCCACTTCGCCCAGCGCGCCGAAGCGCAGGCGCAGGCTGCTCTGCCACGTGGCGCCGCCCGCGTCGTCGCCGTTCTGGCGGCCGGAAGCGTCCCGCTCGACGTCCCAGTGCATGTCGCGGCCCGGCCACAGCTGGCCTTGCCAGGCGACTTTGCCCTGCTCGTGTGCGGTCAATTGCAGATTGATCAATTGGGCGGTATTCGGATCGGTCGGCGGCGGCATGCCGCGCGCCTGGGGTTCGGCCGCGAGGTCGGCGCGGGGGCGGGCGCCTTCGGCCCATTCGGCAACGTGCGATTCGTAGAACAGGCCGCTTTTGCCGAGACCGTCCTGCAGCGCCTTGGCGATGGCGTCCGCGTCGCCCGACGGTGCGCCCAGCAGCGGCGTGCGGCCGACGGCGGCGCCGGCCTGCACGTCGGCTTTCTGGGCGGCGGCGATGACGTCGCCCAGCGCCTTGCCGGTCGCGCTGATCGACGCGTTGGCCGCGTCGAGCCCGCCGCCGGGCAGTTGCGCGAGACCGCGCGCACCGGCCAGCAGGGCGGCCGCGCGCGTCAGCGCGGCGGCGTCCTTGCCTTCCAGGTAGGCGAGCGGGGCCGATTGCAGGCCGGCGCCTTCCGGCAGCGGCGGCCCGGCCTCGGCGAAGGCGGCGCCCTGGCCCGTCTGGAGCTGGAAAGTGGGGCGGGGCGTGAGCGCCACGAGCGTCAAGGGCACGTGCGTGCCGACCTCGGCGCCCGCGGGCAGCGGCATGCGCGCCGCCATGTCGTTGATGCGGACGACGAAGCTGCCGTCGGGCAGTTTCGTCAGCACGTCGGCCGTCATCGATTGACCGACGAGGCCGGCGAGGGCGCGCGCGAACGCTTGCTGGCGCGGATCGCCGACCGGCAGGGCGGGGCGTGCCGGCGCCACCTGGGTCAGCGAGACGGTATCGCGCGGCAACATCGGTCAGGGGTCAGATGCCGTAGGCGCGCGCGACGCGGCGTTCGACGGCCTTGTTGCCGATCATGGCTTGCAGCTTCGCCATCCACGGCTGGGTCAGGTCACGGATCTTGCGGTCGGAATCGAGCATCTTGCGGATGGCATTCACCTTGCGCACGCGTTCCTGGCCGGCCAGCGGGCTGTCGCCGTTGTCCTTGAGCTGGCGCACGCAGGCGGCGCATTGGTGCTCGAGCTGGACCAGGCGGTCCCAGTCGTTCGCGGTGGCGGCGGCCAGCATCTGGTCGGTGATGCCGACCATGGCTTCGTACAGGGCCGCGATTTCGGTATTCGTCATCATCGATGCGGCCCCCAATTATGCGCTCACCAGCGTGGGCGTTTTCGGCATGGCCGACGGCGCGGGCGCCACGGGCTGCTCGACCTTGTCGCCGATCGCCACCCACGCTTCGCGCAGGTCGGCCAGCAGGCGGTGCACCTCGTCGATGACGGTGACGTCGTTCTTGAGGTTCGCGTGCAGCAGGCGGCGGCTCATGTAGTCGTACAGGGCGTCCAGGTTGGCCGCTATCTCGCCGCCGGCGTTCTTGTCGAGCGAGGCGCGCAGGCCGTTGTCGATGATCGAGATGGCCTTCGAGATGGCCGAACCCTTGGCGGCGATGTTGCCGGCGGCGATGTTCGTCTTGGCGCTGAGCAGCGCGACGAGGGCACCGTCGTACAGCATGACGATCAGCTTGTGCGGCGAAGCCGAGGCGATGCCGGTTTCGAGGCCCACGTTGGCGTAGGCGTTGACGCCGCGTTTCATGGTTCCAAACATCTTGTTTCTCCAAAAAATCCAGTTATCGGTTGGCCGCGATCGCGGCCAGTTGCTGGGTCAGGTAACTTTGCGTGCTTTGCATCGACGAGATCATCGTGTCGAGCGAGGTAAATTGGGCGCGGTACATCGCTTCCACCTGGGTCAGGTGCTGGCTGAACTGGTCGCGCTGCTGGGCCACCCTCTTGATGCTGGCGTTCAGGCCGTCGGTCTTGCTGGCCAGCAGGCTGTTCTTGCCGGTAAAGCTCGCGGCCAGGTTCGTGAGCGCATAGGCATAACCTTGCGAGAACGACACGGTGCCGCGGTCGCCGACGGTGCCGCTGCCGACGGTGAGCTGGATGCCGGCCGCCTTCGAACCGTCGGCCGCGGTCAGCACCTGGCCGTTGCCCGTCGCCGCGACGCCGCCGATGGTGCCTTGGACGTCGGTGCCGACGGCCGGCGTGGCCGCGCCGAAGATGTCGCTGACCAGCGTGCCGGTGACACTGGCGATCGAGATGTTCGAGGCCGAGCCGTACTTGCTCGACGAGATCGCCAGGTGGCCGGTGCCGTCGATCGACGTCTGGACGCTGTCGCCGGCCGACGAAAACGTGCTGTTGCCGTTGATGGCCGCGCGCAGCATCGACGACAGCTGGTCGTTGGTATAGGTGCCGGCCGCGATCTGGATGTTCTGGACCTTGCTGTCGGTGACCGGGTCGGTCTGGTTCAACGTGACGGTCCACGTCGTGTTCGAGGCGATCGTCGTCGAGCCGGACAGCGCATTGGCGCTCGTCAGCGTGCCCTGGGTCGCCATCTGCGTGATGCTGACGGCGTATTCGCCCGGCTGCGTGGCGGCGCCCGACTTGTTGTACGTGATGCCGCCGTCGCTGGCCGAGCCGGCCGCCGCGAACAGGCCCGCGATGTCGTTGAAATTGGTGGAGATGGCCGTGCCGAGCTTGCCGGAATCGACCGTCATGCTGCCGTCCTGCGCGAACGAGATGCCGACCTGGGTCAGGTTCGTCATATTGCTGTCCAGGCCCGCGACCGACGCGCCGAGCGCGCGCCGCAGCTGGGTCTGGATTGCGCGCACGGCCGAGTCGCCCTGCAGCACGGCGCCCGTCTTGGTGGTCGGATCGTACGCGGTCAGCTTCGAGATCGTCGAGTTCATGTCGTTATAGGCCTTCACGAAGCCGTTGATCGCGGTCGACACGGTGCTCGTGTCCTGGGCGACCGTCAACGTCGTGCTGCCGGTCGTGTTCAGGTCCATGCTGACGCCCTGCACGACGTCGCTCACGGTCGTGCTGGCGCTCGAGACGGCGATGCCGTTCATGGTCAGCTTGGTGTCCTGCGCGCCGCTCGTCTGCGTCAGGTTCTGCGTGCCGCCCGGGTCGTAGCCCAGCAGGCTGGCGATGCCGGCGTTGACGGGGCCGCCGTTGGCGCCGTCGACGCTGATCTTCATCGACGATTTCTCGCCCGTCTTGTTCGACGTGACCACGAGGTGGTAGGGGCTGGCGCTGCCGTCCGACACGATGGTCGCGGTCACGCCGACATTGGCCTTGTTGATGGCGTCGCGGATGCCCTGCAGGGTCTGGTCCTTGGTGTCCAGCGTGACGGTGCCGCTGGCCTGGGCGCCGTCCTGCACGAAGCTGGCGCCGATATGGCTGCCGGCGCTGCCCGCCGTCAGGCCCGCCGCGGCCGGGGCGTTGCCGCCGATGACGATCTGGCTGCCGTCCGCCGAGCTCAGGGTCACGCCGGCCGTGGTGGTGTTGTCCGAACCCGTGTTGGCGGCGGTGCTCGCGAGGCCGATGCCGCCCGTGACGGTGCCGCTGACCGCTTCCTTGATGTCGATGTTGGAGCCGTCGGCCGCGAAGAATTGCAGGTTGCCGCCCGCGGCCGTGCCGGTCATGGTGATATTGGCGGCCGCCAGCCCGTCCTTGACGCCGGTGGTGGCGAGCGCCGCGTCGATCGACGCCGCCGTCACGGTCGTGCTGCCGGTCGACGAATCGATGGTGACGCCGCCCACCGACAGGGCGTAGCTGCCGCCGCTGGCGACCGTGACGTCGCCGAAGCCGCTGAACAGCGTGGCCGACGTGGTCGTGGTGCCGGCCTTGGCGGTGACGCCCGTCGTGCTCGTTACGTCGTTGATGACCTGCGCCAGGTCGCGTGCGCTGCGCGTCGTGCCGTTGGTGCTGATCGCGGTGCCGTTGATGGTCAGCGAGCCGGACGCGATGCCTGACGCGGCCGTGCTGGCGCCCAGCACGCTGCCCGCGACGCCGAACGTGCCGCCGCTGACGCTGCCGAACTGGAACGTCAGGGTGGTCGCGCTGCCGTCGCCGATCTGCGTGCCCGTGCCGGCCTGGCCGCCCGTCATCAGGCTCTGCGCCTGGGCGAGCTGGCTCACGTTGATCTTGTACTTGCCGGGCACCGCACCGGTGCTGGCGGTGGCGCTCAGGAGGGCGTCGTTGCTGGACTTGGCGGTGAGCGCGCTGAAGGTGTTCGTGGAGTTCAGGGTGGACAGCGCACTCTGGAAAGCGCCGACGGCCGAACTCACCTGGCCATACGCCTGCAGCTTGCCTTGGTACACCCCGGTCTTCATGTCGTAGTTGGACAGGGGCTGCGACTCGGCCGCCATCAGCTTGCTGACGAGACCGTTGACGTCGAGACCGGATCCAATACCAGGTGAGCTGATTCCCACTTGTTTCTCCTGTGAAAGCGATAATGTAAGTTATTATCGACAGAAGCAAACCGGACTTGAGAGTGGGAAACATGCGTTATTTCCGTGCCCGGCGATTCGGGTGGAACTAACGTGAGCGGGAAGATAATAAAAGAACGTCAAGCGCGGGCGTGGGCCCGCGCTTCACGAAAGACGCAGCCACGGGACGTTCAGGCCGTCTGGTTGATGAGCAGGCCCTGCTGCACCTTGTCGATCGACTTGTCGAGCGATTTGGCGATCTGCAGCGCTTCCTTGGACGGAATCTGCCGCACGACCTCCTTGGTGTTCTGGTCGATCACCTTGACCACGATGTCCTTGCTGTCCTCGTCGATCGAGAATTGCAGGCTCTGCGTCGAGCCCAGCATGGCATCGTTCATCTTCTTGACGGCGGCCGACACGTCCTCGTGCGACGGCTGGGCGTCGGCGGGCTTGCTCTTGCCGGGCGTGTCGGTCGCACCCACCGAAGCCGCCGGCAGGGGCGAGCGGTCGTCCACGCGGGGAGCGGCGGATGAACCCACTGGTTGAATGTTCATGATCATTCCCTAGCAAAAATTCCTCGGCTGAATTACTCCAGCCGAGGAATCACTTTACACCGCAAGCGGAGGCTTTACATTACCGATTAGCCACGCAGCAGCGACAGGACACCGTTCGGCAGCGAGTTCGCCTGGGCCAGCATCGACGTACCGGCCTGTTGCAGGATCTGGCCGCGGGTCATGTTCGCGGTTTCCGAGGCGAAGTCGGTGTCGACGATGCGGCTCTTCGATGCCGACAGGTTCTGGTTGGTCGACTGCAGGTTCGAGATCGTCGAATCGAAACGCGACTGCAGTGCGCCCAGCTGCGAGCGCTGGTCGTCGACTTTGGACAGGGCTGCGTCGGCGATCTTGATCGCTTGCTGAGCGCCGTCGAAGGTGCTGACGTCGATGTCGGAGACTTTTTTCAGGTCCGACGAACCCTGCATGCCCCAGCCGCTGGTGTCAGTGGTCGAAAAGCTCGCCGACGAGTCCAGGGTGATCGTACCCTTGGCAACGGCGTCGACGGCGTTGCCCAGCGGCGTGGTGGTGCCCGAGGCGGTGCCGTCGGCCTTGTATGCCTCCAGAGTCGCGCTGGCGGTGACGTCGGTCGAGTTGTTGGTCAACTTGATGTCGCTGCCGTTGGCGTTCGTCAGCTTCACGCCCTTTGAGGTGGCATCATAGGACGCGGTCACGCCCGTCTTGGCGCTCTGCGTATTGAAGGCGCTGATCGCGGCGGCGTAGGCGTCGGCGTCACCGGCGGCACCAACCTGGAACGACACGTTGACCGGGCTCTTGGTCGGATCGTTATCCGAGACGACGGCGAACGTGAACGACACGGGGTTGCCGCCCGACAGGTCGGCCTTCAGCAGGGTGTTCGTTTGGGCCGAGGCGGTCACGCCCGTCGAGCCGGATACGTCGTTGATCTGCCCGACGGCGGTCTTCGCGGAGATGTCGGCATCGAAAGTGATTTTCTTCGAACCCGACGAGCCGTTGATGGTCAGGTCGCCGGTCGCAACCGCGTTGGTGGCGGCGGTCGCCAGGCCGTCCTTGACTTCCGTGTTGTTGCCGTAGGTCCCGGTCGTGAAGTTCGAGCCGGTCATCGAGATCAGCTGGTTGGCGTTGGCGCCGACCTGGAAGTTGGCGGTGCCCATCGTGCCGTCCAGCAGGTTCTGGCCGTTGAACTGGGTGGTGGTGGCGACGCGGTTCAGTTCCGCGGTCAGCTGCGACACTTCGGTCTGCAGGGCCTTGCGGTCGCTGGACGAGTTCGAGGCATTCGAGGATTGCACGGCCAGCTGGCGGATACGCTGCAGCATGTCGCTCGAGCTGGACAGGGCGCCTTCGGCCGTCTGGGCCATCGACACGCCGTCGTTCGCGTTGCGGACTGCCTGGTCCATGCCCTTGATCTGCGAATTCATGCGGTCGGAGATGGCGAGGCCGGCGGCGTCGTCTTTGGCGCTGTTGATGCGCAGGCCCGACGACAGGCGCTGGATCGAGGTGTTGAGCGAGTTTTGCGATGCTGCGAGGTTGCGCTGGGCGTTCAGGGATGCAACGTTGGTATTGATAACGGACGACATGGTGTCTCTCCAGACTGGTCTTACGGGGCGTGGCGACGTGCCACTCGATTCACTTTGGTCTGCCACGCTGTTTTGTGACATTCAAACCGCTGTTGATTCAGGTAACGGTGCTCTACGGCAAAAGTTTAGAGGGGTAGAGCGAAAAAATTTGAAGTTTTTGTGTCGGCCGCTTGGGCTGGCTTGCCTTGGCGGCGTCGAATCCGGGAACTTTAGGGTGAAAAAAAATTTATTTTCCTGTGGTGTCGAGCGTGCATCGATAACGCCCTGGCAATGCAGGGCGTCCGCGCGGCCGTCAATCCGCCACCACCACCCGGTTCTTCCCGCTCTGCTTGGCCTGGTACATGGCCTTGTCCGCGCGCGCCACCAGGCTCGCCTGGTCCTCGTTCTGGCGGCGCAGGGCCACGCCGCACGAGAACGTGATCAGCATCTTCTCGTTTTCGTGCAGGAAGAAGTGCCGGGTCAGTTCGCGCTGCACGCGCACCATTGCGCTTGACGCCGCCTCGACATTCGTTTCCGGCAACAGGATGAGGAATTCCTCGCCGCCGAAGCGGGCGATCACGTCCATCGAGCGCAGCGTGTCCCGCACGACCTTCACCAGGTGGCGCAGCGCATTGTCGCCGGCCAGGTGGCCATAGGTGTCGTTGAGTTTCTTGAAATTGTCCAGGTCGAGCAGGGCCACGCACAGCGGCGTGCCGCGGCGGTCGGCGCGCGCGCTTTCGCGCTCGAACACGTCGTCCAGGCCGCGACGGTTGAGGCTGCCCGTCAGCTGGTCTTCGCGCACCAGTTCGCTCATATGCTGCAGCTTCGCTTCCAGGTCGCGGATGCGCGCCTCCGCTTCCTGCACCTCCTGGTGCGCGGCCAGCATGCGGTCGCGCGAGGCCATCGCTTCGGCCTGCACGAGCTTCGTCTCGCGCAGCACTTCCTCCAGCACCTCGTTCAGTTCCTCGATGTTGCCGGCTTCGCGGATGCGCTCGGAAAAGCCGCCGATCTTGGCGTGGAAGTCCCCGGTCGACGCCGCCACCGAGCCGAGCCGGTCGATGAACGTCATCATCATGTTCTTGACGGTCGCCTTGACGTCCGCGATGCCGTGCTTCAGCTGGCCCTGCTTATAAATGACGTCCTTCAGGCTGCGCGTGGCGTCTTCCAGCGCGCGGTGGTCGAGCGGGCCGCCGATGAGATCTTGCACGGCGGCGATCTGACCGCGCATCCAGCTGTCGTCGTCCAGCAGTTCCGACACGTTTTCCAGCAGCAGCTTGAACAGGCGCAGCAGCAGCTCCTGCTGCTCGGCCGTGTCGCCGCTCTTGAGTTCGATCTGGTAGCACAGGTCTTTCAGGCGCCCGGCGATTTCCTGCAGCGCATCTTCGCCGTGCGCGCTCTTGACGGCGGCGCCCAGCGATTCCGCTTCGGCGGACAGGTTCGGCGTGCCCGACAGCAGCGATGCGACGGCGAACGTGAGCGTGCGGCTGAGCAGGTCGCGCAGCAGCTTCGCTTCGCCATCGTCGGCGCCCAGTCCGAGGACGGGGTGGGTGTGGCGGCGCAGGTGTTTTTCGGCCAGTTGCGACAGCAGGCGCGCATAGCCGTCCCAGTCGCGCTGCTTGACGGCGCGGTTGAAGCGGGCGCCGAAGTCGGCCAGTTCGCCCGGCGTGTCGGCCAGCTTGTGCGCGAAGCCGGACAGCACGTTTTCCGCGCCCGGATCGAGCGCAGGCGGCGGCAGGACGTCGACGCCTGCAATTTCGTTATAGATCTCGCGGTAGGCGTCGGGCGTCGGCGCGATGCGCCGCGTGGCGAGCCGGCGGAACGCTTCGCGCGCGATTTCCGCGGGATTCAGGCCGGGAGGCCCCGGCGGGCGTTGTGAGCTGGACATTTTGGACGTTGCAATATGGAATTCTTATTGTCACCATGGTAAGCCGCCGACAAAAAATCAAACCGTTGAACAAGCGCGTAATTACCATTCAGTCTTATGAACTGTAATGACAATTCGGTGGGCACGGGGTGCTCACCCTACAGGCTCAGTAGGGTGGGCGGCCTCCGCCCACGCGTAACGCTCAGTCGATGAGCTGGTTGCGAATCGCATAATGCGTCAGCTCCGCACTGGTCTTGAGCTTCATCTTGGCCAGCAGGCGCGAGCGGTATTCGCTGACCGTCTTCACCGACAGCGAGAGTTCGCGCGCGATCTCGCTGACGGTCTTGCCGGAGGCGATCATGGTGAGGGTCTGGTATTCGCGGTCGGACAGCGCCTCGTGCACGGGCGCGTCGTGGTTCTCGCCCAGCTGGGCCGCCAGCACCTGGGCCAGCTGCGCGCTGACGTAGCGCTGGCCGCCGGCCACCTGGCGGATCGCGTTGACGAGTTCCTTCGGCGCGCTCTGCTTCGTCAGGTAGCCGGCGGCGCCCGCCTTCAGCGAGCGGATGGCGTACTGGTCCTCGCGGTGCATGGACAGCATCAGCACGGCCAGTTCCGGCTTCTCGCTCTTGATCTGCTTGAGCACTTCGATGCCGTTGCGGTCGGGCAGGGAGATGTCGAGCAGCATCACGTTGCAGCGCGATTTGCGGAACAGCTTGATGGCGTCGAGGCCGGTCTCGGCTTCGCCCGCCACGACGATGTCGCGCTGTTCGGCGAGGATTTGCTTGAGGCCTTCACGTACGATGGCGTGATCGTCTGCAATAAAAACGCGGATGCTGGCTTTTTCTGTCATGCTCGGGTGGATTCGCTGCGTGCGGCCGCGGGGGCGGCCAGCCTGATCTTGACGACGACCATCGTGCCACCTCCGGGCGCCTGCGACAAGCCGAGCGTGCCGCCCAGCGCGCGGGCGCGTTCGCTCATGCCGCGCAGGCCGAACGACTGGGGCTTGAGGCGGTCGGCGGGCGTGATGCCGCGGCCATTATCGCAGATGGAGAGCGTCAGGTGCTGGCGCAGGCGGCGCAGGCTGATCGTCACGCGCGTGGCCCCCGCATGCTTGGCGATGTTCGTCAGCGCTTCCTGGACGATGCGGAACAGCGTGGCCGCCTGGTCCGGGGCGAGGTCGATTTCGCGGTCGGCGCTGCGGAACATGCAGGCGATGCCCATCTGCTTTTCGAATTCGCGCGCCTGCCACTCGAGCGCGGCGACCAGTCCCAGGTCGAGCGTGCTCGGGCGCAGGTCCAGCGAGATGCGGTGCACGGCCTCGATCGTGCGGTCGACGAGGTCGTCCAGGTAATCGGCCTTGTCGCGCAGGGCCGCATCGTCCGGCAGGCGCGCGGCCAGCATGGCCAGCGCCATCTTGATCGCCGTGAGGTTGCCGCCCAGGTCGTCGTGGATCTCGCGCGCGATGCGGGCCCGTTCCTGTTCCTTGACCTGCTGGATATGGTCCGTCAGCTCGGCCAGGCGGGCGCGCGAACGCCGCGTTTCTTCCTGCTCCAGCTTGCTCGCGGTGACGTTCGTCATGATGCCGTCCCACTGGATGCCGCCGCCGTCCAGCGGCAGCGGCGTGGCGCGCAGGCTGATCCACTTGACGTCGTTCCAGGCCTCGACGCAGATGCGGCCTTCCCAATTCCACGCGGCCAGCGCCGCCTTCGACGCCGCCATCGCGTCCTGCCAGCCCTTGCGGTCCTCGGGCAGGATCAGGCGCACGAAACGCTCCGGATCCTGTTGCAGCTCGGATACCGACAGGCCCAGCAACGCCATGCATCCTTCGCTCAGGTAGGGGTAGGCCATGGTGCCGTCGGCATGCAGCACGAACTGGTAGACGAGGCCGGGCGTGTGGTTGACGACGGCGTCGAAGCGCGCCTGGTATTGTTCGAGCGCCATGCCGGCCGCCAGTTCCAGCGACAGATCGTCGCCGATCGCGAGGATCAGCGTGCGGCCGTCGCGCACGATGCGCAGGTAGCACAGCCTGATCGGATAACTGCTGCCGTCGGCGCGGCGGTGGCGGGTGCGCAGGCTGACCTGGTCGCCGATCTCCTCGCCCAGCGATGCCAGCAGCGCGACGAGCTCGTCCCGGCCGACCTGGGGCGCAAGGTCGAGCGGCGTCATGTCGCATAACGCCTTGAGCTCGTAGCCGAGGTTGCGGCGCGCGGCCTGATTGACGTCGACGAGGTGCAACGTGTCGGCGTCGAACAGATAGATTTCCGTGGCGGACGCCTGCATCGCGGGGGCGAGGATGGGCGCGGGGGCGGGGCTGGAAGTGTCTGGACTCATGTTCATGTCATTGTCGGTCGGTTAGCGCCGGCGCGCACGCCATTGGACCACGAAGCGGCGCAGCACCCGTACGACGCGGCTGGCATGGCGGCCGTGTGCGCCGCCCGGGCGCAGCCGGCGCAGCACGCGCCTGAGGCCGATCCGCAGCGCGCGCAACGCGCGTCCCGTCAGGTGGTAGGCGTGACTCGTGCGCAGCACGTCCAGGCACCGGGTCTTGGCGTCCATGAACCAGCCGTGGCAGCGCGCGAACCAGCCGACCGCCAGCAGGGTCGGCAACGTCAGCACGTACAGCCGCGCCACGACGGCCGCGCCGCCCACCTTGGCCACCACGATGGTCGCGATGCCGGACAGCGCGTGGCCGTGGGCGATGGCGAGCAGGGCCAGTATCTTGACGGGCAGCAGGAGCAGCCCCGGCAGCACGAAGGCGCACAAGGCGCCGTATGGCGGCAGCATGCGCACGCGGCCCTCCAGCGCCGCCAGCGCGGGCCAGCGCGCGAGCGCGCGCGTCAGGCGCATGCCGGCATCCCAGCACCATTCCTCGACGAGCAGGACCAAAGCCGCCAGGAACACCAGCGGCGCGAACATCCGGCTGCGTGGAAGGGCTCGTGTCATGGTTCCATGATACGGGAATCCCGCGCGTGCCGTCGAAGGCGCTACGCTACAATAGACGCATGAACAAGGCATTTGTAAAAGAGTCCGATAACGACGACGATGACGAGGCCCTGGCGCTGGCCCGGGCGATCCCGGCCGGGTCCAAGAATTACATCACGCCGGCCGGTCACAAGGCCATCAAGGACGAGCTGCTCCAATTGATCGACGTCGACCGGCCGGAAGTCGTGCGGGTCGTGCACTGGGCCGCGTCCAACGGCGACCGTTCGGAAAACGGCGACTACATCTACGGCAAGCGGCGCCTGCGCGAGATCGACCGGCGCATCCGTTTCCTCACCAAGCGCCTGGATTCCGCCTTCGTCGTGGATCCGTCCGTCCACCACGGCAACGACCAGGTGTTCTTCGGCGCCACCGTCGCCTATGTCAACAAGGCGGGCGAGGAACACACCGTCACCATCGTCGGCATCGACGAACTCGATCCGCTCAAGGGCAAGATCAGCTGGGTCTCGCCGGTGGCGCGCGCGCTGACCAAGGCGCGCGAAGGCGACGTCGTCATGCTGCACACGCCGCAGGGAAATGACGAGCTGGAAATCCTGAGCGTCGAGTATCCGGAGCCGGCCGCGGACTGATCGTGGCGCCTGTCATGCGGCGCCATCTTGCCGCCGCTGATACCATGCGCGGTTTCACCTCGTTGATCTCATGAACCGGACCTTCGACGCCGCGCATCCGGCCGCGCATCCGGCCGCGCATCCGGCCGATTCGCTGGCCGCCCTGCGCGCAGCCACCGCCAGCCGCCACGCGGCGCTCGACAGCGGCCTGCCCATCGGCGCCCCGGACGCCTCCCTGGACGATTACACGGCCCACCTGGCCCTGCTGCGCGCCTGGCTCGCCCCGCTGCACGCGTGGCTGGCCGGCTTCGCGGACGGCCCGGCGTTCGATCACGGCGCGCGGCTCGGCCTGATCGAGACCGACCTGGCCGAGGCGGGCGCGCCGGTGCAGGGCGGCGCGGAGACGCCCGCGCACGCCTGGCCCGCCGCGGCCAGCCCCGCCTACCGCTGGGGCGTGCATTACGTGATCGAAGGCTCGCAACTGGGCGGCGCCGTGCTGTACGAACGCCTGCGCGAACGCCTGGCGCCGCATGGGTTGCGCTATCTGAAAGGCGATGCCGCCGGCCCCGGCCCCCGCTGGCGCAGTTTCATGCAGGCGCTGCGGGCGGACGTGCGCACGCCGGCCGAGATCGCGGACGCCTGCGCCGGCGCGTGCGCGGCGTTCGACCGCATTCTCGAATTGCGTGCCTGATCGACAGGCAACTGCGGGCCGTGACGGTTCGTGACTTTTTGCGCCTTGGCAACATGCTATCTTGTCTCCACTGAACTCCGGAGATAATCGATTCCCTGTTGCCTATGACTCTTTCGAACAATTTGCCCCAAGCGACCCTGTTGCTGCGCCAGCTCGGGTTTGTGCTCATGATCGAAGCGCAGCGCTATCTGGTGTGCGTCGTGCTGGGTTTCATCGCCTGGACCTGGTGGCGGCGCCGGGCCGGCAGCATCGTGCGCCTTCAGTCCAGGCCGATCGGTCGCAGTCAACTGGCGCGTGAAACGCTTTATTCGGCGACCAGCATTCTCGTATTCGCGCTGGTGTCGATCGTCATCATGCTGGCCAGCGGAAAATCGCATCGTTTTTTCTACGCGCATGTTGCCGATTATGGCTGGCCCTATTTCGTCCTCAGTCTCCCGATCATGATGGGCATCCAGGACACCTATTTTTATTGGACGCACCGGCTTATGCATCATCGTGCGCTGTTCCGTTTTTTTCACCGCACGCATCATTTGTCGACGAATCCGAATCCCTTGACCACGTATTCCATCAACCCGCTGGAAGCGGTGGTCGACGCCGGCGGATCGATCCTGATCCTGCTATTCGTGCCCAAGCACCTCGCTGCATATCTCCTTTTCACCTGGGTGAACACGGCCTATGCGGTGTACGGCCACCTGGGCCATGAAATCCTGCCGGCGCACTGGGGCAGGCACTGGTTCGGGCGCTGGATCAATACGTCGGTCGCGCACAACATACATCATGCGCGGGCGCGTTATAACTTCGGCTGGTATTTCCTGTTCTGGGACCGCTGGATGGACACGATCGATCCCGACTACGAAGCGCAAATGCGGGCCAGGACGGTCGCCACGCGCGCACCGATCTACCCAAGTTAAGGCTATCCCTGCCGGTGGCTGTCGTCGACGAGCGGCCGCGGGCGGAACGGGCATGCGTCGGGTTCCGGTGTGCGTTGCCGTTGACGTGATCGGGATTACGCCCGCTCGCGCTCCACGCGGTTGACGCCGGCCACGCGGCGCAGGTTGCGGATCAGGTGCGCCAGGTGCACGCGGTCCTTCACCTGGATCGTGAAGCGCAGCTGGGTCATCATGTGTTCGTCGTCCTCGTCCATGCCGACATACGTGATGTTGGCGTCGGACTCGCCGATCTCGGCGGCGACGCGGGCCAGGATGCCCTTCTCGTTGGTGATCAGGAGGCGGATGCGGCAGTCGAAGCGGCGGTTCAGCTCGACGCCCCACTGGGCCGGAATCCAGCGGTCCGGTTCCTTCAGGCGCAGGCGGTTGGCTTGCGAGCAGTCGGCCGTGTGCACGACGAGGCCCTGGTCGCGGCGCAGCTGGCCGATGATGTGGTCGCCCGGGATCGGCAGGCAGCACGGCGCCAGCTGGACCGCGACGCCTTCGCTGCCGTAGATCGTGACGGGATCCAGTTCGCCGCCGTTGGCCGGCTGGGCCGGCACGGAGGCGAAGTCGCCGCCCAGCAGGCTCACGATGTGGCGCGCGACGAGGGCGGGCATGCGCTTGCCGATGCCGACGTCGGCATATACCTCGTCCATCGACTTGGCCGACGATTCGGCCAGCAGGCGGTCGATGGTCGTGGGCAGAAGCTCGGCCTTGATGCCCAGCTGGGCCAGCGCCTGGCTGAGCAGTTCCTGGCCGAGTTCGACGGACTCGTTCAGGTTGATGGTGCGCAGGTGGTGCCGGATCGCCGAGCGCGCCTTGCCCGTGCGGACGAAACTCAGCCACGTCGGGCTGGGGCGCGAATCGGGGTCGGTCTCGATCTCGACGATGTCGCCGTTGTGCAGTTCCGTGCGCAGCGACGCGGGTTCGTGGTTGATCTTCACGCCCACCGTGTGATCGCCGATGCCGGTGTGGATGCTGTAGGCGAAGTCCAGCGGCGTCGCGCCGCGCGGCAGGGCGATGATCTTCGACTTCGGCGTGAACACGTAGACGGAATCGGGGAACAGGTCGACCTTCACGTGCTCGAGGAATTCGGCGGAATCGCCCGTCTGCTGCTGGATGTCGAGCAGCGACTGCAGCCACGCGTGGGTGCGTTGCTGCAGGTCCGTCATGTTCTGGTCGCCCGTCTTGTACAGCCAGTGCGCGGCCACGCCGGATTCCGCCGTGCGGTGCATTTCCTGCGTGCGGATCTGGAATTCGACCGGGGTGCCGTACGGACCGATCAGCGTGGTGTGCAGCGACTGGTAGCCGTTGATCTTGCGGATCGCGATGTAGTCCTTGAACTTGCCGGGCATGGGCTTGTACAGCGCATGCAGGGCGCCGAGCGCCACGTAGCAGTTCGGCACCGTGTCGACGACGACGCGGAAACCGTACACGTCCAGCACCTGCGAGAACGACAGGTGCTTGTTGCGCATTTTTTTATAGATGCCGTACAGGGTCTTCTCGCGGCCGTAGACTTCGGCCGGCAGGCCGGCCGCGGCCAGCTGGTTCTTGACCGCATCGAGGATCTTCTTGACCACTTCGCGCCGGTTGCCGCGCGCCGACTTGATCGCCTTCGACAGCGTGCGGTAGCGCAGCGGGTACAGGTGCGAGAACGACAGGTCCTGCAGCTCGCGGTAGATGTCGTTCAGGCCGAGGCGGTGCGCGATCGGGACGTAGACTTCCATCGTCTCGCTCGCGATGCGGCGCTTCTTGGCCGGCGCCATCACGCCCAGGGTGCGCATATTGTGCAGGCGGTCGGCCAGCTTGATGAGGATGACGCGCACGTCCGACGCCATCGCCAGCAGCATCTTGCGGAAGTTTTCCGCCTGCGCCTCGACGACGCTCTGGAATTCGATCTTTTCCAGCTTCGACAGGCCGTCGACGAGGTCGGCCACCTGCGGGCCGAAGCGTTCCAGCAGCTCTTCCTTCTTGACGTCCTGGTCCTCGATCACGTCGTGCAGCAGCGCGGCCATGATCGCCTGGGCGTCCAGCTTCCAATCGGCGCAGATTTCGGCGACGGCGATCGGGTGCGAAATGTACGGTTCGCCCGACTTGCGGACCTGGCCGAGGTGCATCTCGTCGGAGAAGCGGTAGGCTTCCTTGACGCGCTTGAGTTCGACGGGGGTGAGGTATTCGGCCAGCTTGGTGGCCAGGTGCGTGATCGACGCGACGCCCGGCGCGGGCGCCGGTTCGGCTTCCTGCGGTTTGTTGGCGGGCCGGCCGGGCCGGCTCGCCTTGGTGTTGTTGGTGCCCGAGTGGACGGAATCCGGTGAGGACAAGTTCATACGAAGAGACGATCAGCCGCAGTATGGAAACAGCATAACAGAATCACGGGCTGATTCATGGACCCACCAACAGAAGGATAATCTCAGGCACCGCGGTCTTACATCGGAACTTTTTTCAGCATTTCCAGGCCAACTTTACCGGCAGCGATTTCACGCAGCGCGACGACGGTCGGCTTGTCCTTGGCTTCGACTTTCGGGGTGTGGCCTTGCAGAAGCTGGCGCGCGCGGTACGTGGCGGCCAGGGTCAGCTGGAAACGGTTCGGGACGTTTTTCAGGCAATCTTCGATGGTAATGCGGGCCATGTGGCGCTCCTAATGATCAGATAACTATTCGGGCCGGTTCAAAACGACTTCGACGCGGCAGGCGATTTGCCTGCGCTTTGTCTAGTCAGTCGGGGTCAGAGCCCAAGCGGGAAATTCGGGCTCTGACCCCGAATTAAGAAGAATGGATTCCCAATTGGGCAAACAGCGAAGCGTTGCGGGCGGCCTGTTGGGCGAAGCGCGAACGTGTCGCCTTGACAATCGCCTGCAGCTCGGACAGGGCGACGTTGAACTCTTCGTTGATGATAGCATACTCGAACTCGGGGGCGTGAGCGATCTCGCCCCCCGCGGCCAGCAGGCGCCGCGTGATGATGTGCGGCTCGTCCGTGCCGCGCTTGAGCAGCCGCTGTTCCAGCGCCGCGATCGACGGCGGCAGGATGAAGATGCCGGCGGCGTCCGGGAACTGCTTCTTCACCTGGCGCGCGCCCTGCCAATCGATTTCCAGCAGGATGTCGATGCCCGTCTTCATTTCCTGTTCCACGGTCAGGCGGCTCGTGCCGTAGTAATTCCCATGCACCTCGGCCCATTCCAGGAACTCCCCGCGGTCGGCGCGGGCGACGAAATCCTCGGCGCTGGTGAAGTGGTATTCGCGGCCGTCCTGTTCGCCCGGACGCGGCGGGCGCGTCGTGGTCGAGATCGACAGCTTGATGCCCGGTTCCAGCGCCAGCAGCGCATTGACCAGGGTCGACTTGCCGGCGCCGGACGGGGCGGCGACGACGAACAGGCTGCCGGAGAAAGCGGAGGTGAGCATGGTGGGTTCCTTTGTTACGTTAATTCGATGGTAATGCATAGAACGCGTGGCCGGGTTCCCCCGGCCACGCGTTCGAAAACCTATAGTCAGTCGGGGTCAGAGCCCACCCGTGAAAATCGGGCTCTGACCCGCGATCATTCAAGATTTTGTACCTGTTCGCGCATCTGCTCAATGAGCAGCTTGAGCTCCATCGACGCATCGGCCAGCTCCTTGACGGAGGCCTTGGCGCCCAGCGTGTTCGCTTCGCGGTTCAGTTCCTGCATCATGAAATCGAGGCGCTTGCCGACCTGGCCGCCCTTCTGGAGGATGTGGCGGGTCTCGGTGAGGTGCGCGGTCAGGCGCGACAATTCTTCCGAGACGTCGATGCGGATGCCGTACAGGGTGACTTCCTGGCGGATCCGTTCGAAGACTTCCTGGCGCGTGAGGACTTGCGGATTGCCGTGGCCGGCGAGGCCCAGCGCGTCCTGCATGCGCTCGATGGCCTTCTGCTGGAACTGGGCGATGACTTGCGGGATCAGCGGCGTGATGCGCTTGACGATGGCTTCCATCGACTCGATGCGCGAGATCAGCATCGCTTCCAGCGCGGCGCCTTCGCGCTTGCGGCTCTCGACGAAGGCGGCAATCGTTTTCGCGGCGAGCGCGGCGACGTCGGCCTGCAGGGATTCCTGGCCGATCTGCGCTTCCTCGATCACGCCCGGCCAGCGCAGCAGCTCGGCCACCGTCATCAGGGGCGCGGACACGAAATGACGCGTGACCTCGGCCTGCAGCCGGGCGAGGTCGGCCAGCAGCACGTGGTTGAGGGCTTGCGACCCCGTCGCGGCCTTGCGGCCGAACGACAGGCGGACCTCGACCTTGCCGCGCGTGATGGCGGCCATGATGGCGGAGCGCAGGTCCGGTTCCAGCGCGCGCAAATCGTCGTTGATGCGGAACTGCAGGTCGAGAAAGCGCGAGTTGACGCTCTTGATCTCGATCGTCAGTGTGCCGGCAGCGCCTTCGCTTGTGGCGACCGCATAACCTGTCATGCTAGAAATGCTCAATGGAGTCCCCGATTTCCGGAATCGTTCGCAACCGGCCGCGCAGCGCGACGCGGGTGGCGCCGCGCGCTGTGGTTTTGCGAGATTCCCTTATTCTTTACAAAGCGGTGATTTATCCACACAATCGCCGTGTTTAGCAAGGAATACTTTCCCAAATGGCTGCCCAGAATAATGCTCCCTTGCCCGATGGGCTGGAAATTGGCGGATATCGCATTGTAAAGAAAATTGCGTCCGGCGGGTTCAGTATTGTTTATCTTGCATATGACGGCGACGGCAATGCCGTCGCGATCAAGGAATACCTGCCCAGCGCGCTGGCGCTGCGCGCGCCGGGCGAGCTGGCGCCCGCGATCGCGAAGGCCAACCTGCCCGTGTTCCGCATCGGCCTGAAATGCTTTTTCGAGGAGGGCCGGGCGCTGGCGCGCATCGTCCATCCGAACGTCGTGCGGGTGTTAAATTTTTTCCGCGCCAACGACACGGTTTACATGGTGATGGCCTACGAGTCCGGCCACTCGCTGCAGGAATACGCCGCGCGCCTGGTCGCCAAGGGCAGCCGCGCCGGCGAACCGTTCATCCGCCAGGTCTTCAACGGCGTCTGCGGCGGCCTGCGCGAAGTCCACGCCAACAAGCTGCTGCACCTGGACCTGAAACCCGCCAACATCTACCTGCGTACGGACGGCTCGCCCATGCTGCTCGACTTCGGCGCCGCGCGCCAGACCATCCACACGGACGCCCCCACGCTGGCGCCCATGTACACGCCCGGCTTCGCGGCGCCCGAGCTGTACGCGAAAGGCAGCGCGCTGGGACCGTGGACGGACATCTACAGCATCGGCGCCGCCATGTTCGCGTGCATGGCGGGAGCGCCGCCGCAGCCGGCCGACCAGCGCCGCGCGGCCGACGCGACGATCGATCGGATCGCCAAGCTCGAAGGCGCGTACACGCCGGGCCTGGTGGCGATGGTGAAGGCGTGCCTCGCCCTCGACCCGCTGGCGCGGCCGCAAAGTGTGTTCGCCGTGCAGAAGGTGCTGCAGGCGGGCCTGCCCGCGGTGGACGCGGCGCCGTCGGCGGCCCCGGAGGAAGTGGCGCCGGCATCCGGCTGGCGCGGCCTTGTCGAACGCATCGGCTTCGGCCGTGGACGCGCCTGAGGAACGAATATGCAATTTTCCGTCTACCAGCAAAGCGATATCGGCGGCCGCAAACTCAACCAGGACCGCATGGGCTATCTGTACACGCGCGAAGCGCTGCTGCTCGTGCTGGCGGACGGCATGGGCGGCCATCTGCGCGGCGAGGTCGCGGCCACGATCGCCCTGCAAAGCATCGCCAGGCGCTTCAAGGCGCAGGCCGCGCCGTACGTGCGCAAGCCCGAGCGCTTCCTCGAGGAGGCCCTGCAGCAGGCCCACGCCGACATCCTGCACTACACGCGCGAGCACGCGATGCCGGACAGTCCGCGCACGACGATCGTCGCCTGCCTCGTGCAGCACAACAGCGCCGTCTGGGCCCACTGCGGCGATTCGCGCCTGTACTGGCTGCGCCGCGGCCAGGTGCTCGGGCGCACGCGCGACCATTCGCACATCGAGTACCTGATCGCGAAAGGGCAGGCCGACGCGAGCGAGCGCGCCACCCACCCGGACCGCAACAAGCTGTACAACTGCCTGGGCGCGTCGGCGCCGCCCAAGGTCGAGCTGTCGCGCCAGGCCAGCCTGCAGCCGGGCGACATCCTGCTGCTGTGCTCCGACGGCCTGTGGTCGGTCCTGCCCGACACCGAGATCGCGCACCGCCTGTCCGCGGCGACGATCGTGCAGGCCGTGCCGGAGCTGATCGCGATGGCGACCGCCATCGCCGGCAGCCGCGGCGACAACACGACGGCGCTGGCCATCCAGTGGCAAGGCGCGGGCACGTCGGCCGACGCGGGCGACCCGAGCATCGTGTCGACGCAGACGGTGCCGGAGGGCGAGGTCGCGAGCCGCATCGACGCCCCGGCCGCCGCCGCCGCCGGGCCGGACGACCCGTTCGACGAGGACGACATCGAAAAGGCGATCGCCGAGATCCGCGACGCGATCGAGAAGTCGTCGCAGATCCTGAAATAACACCAACCACAGACTCAAAGGACATCCATGACCGAATCCCTCCGCCCCAGCGGCCGTGCCGTCGACCAGCTGCGCGCCATCCGCATCACCCGCCAGTACACGAAGCACGCCGAAGGTTCCGTGCTGATCGAGTGCGGTGACACCAAGGTGATCTGCACCGCCAGCATCGAAGAAAAAGTGCCGGGCTTCCTGAAGGGGAAAGGGCAGGGCTGGCTGACGGCCGAATACGGCATGCTGCCGCGCTCCACGCACACGCGCATGGACCGCGAGGCGGCGCGCGGCAAGCAGTCCGGCCGCACGCAGGAAATCCAGCGCCTGATCGGCCGCTCGCTGCGCGCCGCATTCGACCTGGCAGCCTTCGGCGAACGCACGCTGCACCTGGACTGCGACGTGATCCAGGCCGACGGCGGCACGCGCACGGCGTCGATCACGGGCGCGATGGTGGCGGCCTACGACGCCTTCTCGCGCCTCGTGGCGGCGGGGCTGGTGCCGGCCGTGCCGGTGAAGCATTTCGTGGCCGCGATCTCGGTCGGCGTCGTGGGCGGCGTGCCCGTGCTCGACCTGGACTACGTCGAGGATTCGAGCTGCGATACCGACATGAACGTCGTGATGACGGATGCCGGGCACTTCGTCGAAGTGCAGGGCACGGCCGAGGGCGAGGCGTTCGACCGGGCGGGCATGAATCGCCTGCTCGACCTGGCGGAGCTGGGGATTGGCGAGTTGGTGACCTTGCAGAAGCGGGCGCTGGGCCTGGCGGCATGACGTACCCGGTGTACGCACGTTTGGTGGGTGTTTGATGCCGGGGGCATCAAACACGGGCGCCCACCGTTTCGTTCACGACAACAACCCCGTCAACCAACTCGGGTGGAACGGCAACCCGAACAACCCGGCCACGCCGTAGAACACGCCGACCGCCGTCGGCACCAGCGCCGCGAGATACAGCCAGCGCTGGCGCGTCAGCGCGGTGACGGCCAGCAGCGACAAGGCCAGCGCCAGCGCCGCGTCGGACAGGTCGAACTGGTCGTCGCGGTAATTCAGCGCGTCGTATGTCGCCTGGTCCTGCTTGGCCTGCGCCTGCACGTCGTTCTTCTTCTGCGCCTGCTCGCGCTCCAGCTTTTCCAGTTCCGCGATCGCGGCGGCGTAGCCTGCCTGCTCGCCCGCCGGGCGGCCGGCCGCGACGAGACGCAGCTGCAGCAGGGTCGTATGCGCCTGTTCCTGGCGCAGATTGCGGGCCTGGTAGAACGCCCAGTGGTCGATCTTGTCGGCCTGCGCCTGCTGCATCGCCTGCACGATGTTGTCGTCCTTGATCTTGCAGACGCCCATGAAGGACGCCAGCAGCGCGACGGTCAGCGCGACCTTGCGATCGAGCCTGGAGTCGCCGGTGATTTCGATACCTTCCATGTCACTCCTTCGAATTGCCCGTCCCCGGCAGCTTCAGCCGGCCCGTGTGATAGTCGTATTCGTACAGCTCGCCGTAGCGGCCCCACTCGATCGCCACTTCCAGCATGCGCTTGGCCTGGTCCGCTTCCAGCGTGTCTTCCAGCAGGTCGATGAACGGATCTTCCGGCAGCGCGCCGCCCGGCTCAATCTCCAGTTGGCGGCGGATGCGCGCGGCCAGCGGCACGTTCTTCAGCAACTGCTGGCCAAACAGCGTCTGGCGCAGCGCCTGGTCGGCCTGGACGTAGCGCCGGCCCAGGCCCGTGAGCGCGATGTCGCCGCGCTCGACGTGCGCGAGGCCCAGCAGGCCCAGCGCCTCGTAGGTCGGGAACAGTTCCTCGTCCGGCAGCTCGGTGTCTTCGGACAGTTGCGGCAGGTCGGCGCGGCCGTCGTACGGGGTGCCGGCCAGCAGGTCCAGCACGCTCTCGATGCGCCCCACGTCCGTGTCCGGCAGGCGGTAGTCGATCGCCGCCGCGCGCGCCGCCGCGGGGACGGCCGCCGGGCGCATCGTCATCAGGCCGTAGACCTCGTCGACGAGCGCGCGCACCGCCGGCGCGTCGGCATTGCGCGGGCGCGGCAGGTCGATGCGGATCTCGTGGCGCACGCGGCCCGGATCGCTGGACAGGATGATGATGCGGTCCGCCATCATGACGGCTTCCTCGATGTTGTGCGACACGATCAGGATGCCGCGCGTGGGAATCCGCTTGCCGTCCCACAGGTCGAGGATGTCGCCGCGCAGCGTCTCGCCGGTGAGCACGTCGAGCGCCGAGAAGGCTTCGTCCATCAGCAGCACGTCCGGATGCGTGACGAGCGCGCGCGCGATGCCCACGCGCTGGCGCATGCCGCCCGACAGCTCGCGCGGCAGCGCGCTGCCGAAGCCCGACAGGCCGATCAGGTCGAGCATGGCGTCGGCCCGCTCGCGCCGCACGGCGGGCGCCACGCCCTGCGCTTCCAGGCCCAGTTCCACGTTCTGCTGCACGGTCAGCCAGGGGAACAGCGCGAACGATTGGAACACCATCGCCACGCCGGACAGCGGCCCGCGGATGGGACGCCCGCGGTATTCGACCTTGCCGGCATCGGCCGGCACGAGGCCCGCCACGATGCGCAGCAGCGTCGACTTGCCGGAGCCGGATTTGCCGAGCAGCGCGACGATCTCGCCGTCCGCCAGGGTGAAGTCGACGCCTTCGAGCACGGTGCGCGGGGCGCCGTCGGCGCTGCGGAAGGCCTTGCCCACGCCTTTCAGTTCAACCAGGTTTTCCATGATCGGTTCCAGTTTAGGTGTGGTGGGCACGGGGTGCCCACCCTACGTTCAGTATCGGGTAGGGTGGGCACTCCGTGCCCACCATGCGCATCAGCGGCTGCGATCCTCGGCCAGCAGGTACAGGCGGCGCCAGAAGAAGCGGTTGAGCAGCATGACGAACACGCACATCACGCCGATGCCGAGCGCGATGCGGTGGAAGTCGCCGGCGTCCGTCATCTGCTTGATGTAGCTGCCCAGACCATCGGCCACGAGCGACGTCTTGCCCCACGTGACGTATTCGGCCACGATGCTCGCGTTCCACGAGCCGCCGCTGGCGGTGATCGCGCCCGTCACGAAACTCGGGAACACGGCCGGCAGGTACACGCGCTTCCATTTCAGCCAGCCCGTCAGCCCCAGGTTGTCGGCCGCGAGGCGCAACTCGTTCGGCAGCGTCGACGCGCCCGCGACGACGTTGAACAGGATGTACCACTGGGTGCCGAACACCATCAATGGGCTCAGCCACACGTTCGGGTTCAGGCGCAGGTGCACGAGGGCGTACACGACGATCGGGAACATCAGGTTCACGGGGAACGCGGCCAGGAATTGCGCCAGCGCCTGCACGGCCTGGGCATAGCGCGGGCGCAGGCCGATCCAGACGGCGGCGGGCACCCACACGAGCGACGCGAGGCCGATCAGCAGCATCACCCGCACGAGCGTGATGCAGCCCAGGCCCACGACGCGCAGCGCCTCGCTCCAGCCCACCTGGGCGTGGATGAACATCAGGAAGCGCCACGCGCCCAGCAGCGCGAGCAGCACGACGAGCCGGTCCACGGTGCGGGTCGAGAGCGCGAAGCGCGCCCGGCGCGGCGGCGCCTCGACGGCTTCCGGCGTGCCGAACCAGCCGAGCGTGCGCGCGAGCGTCGCCCACATGCGGTCGGTGAGCGCGCGGATCCACACACTGCGCCTGCCCCAGTCCAGCACCCACGATTGCTGGGCGTATTCGCCCTGCGATTCCTCGAAGCGGAATTTGTCGGCCCACGCCAGCAAGGGACGGAAGAACAACTGGTCGTACAGCAGGATGCCGGCGAACATGGCGGCGATGGCCCAGGCGATGGCGGCGCCCTGTTTCTGTTCGATGGCGACGGCGATGTAGGCGCCGATGCCGGGCAGCTTGATGTCCTGGCCCGCCACCGAGATCGCCTCGGCCGCGACGAGGAAGAACCAGCCGCCGGACATCGACATCATCATGTTCCACAGCAGCGCCGGCATCGCGTACGGCAGGTCCAGGCGCCAGAAGCGCTGCCACGGCGACAGCCGGAACACACGCGCCGCTTCCGCCAGTTCGGGCGGGATCGTCTTCATCGACTGGTACAGGCTGAACGCCATGTTCCACGCCTGCGACGTGAAGATCGCGAACACGGCGGCGCATTCCACGCCCAGCAGGTTGCCCGGGAAGAGGGCGATGAACGGCGCGATGGCGATGGCCTGGAAGCCCAGGATCGGCACCGACTGCAGCACGTCCAGCAGGGGCACCATGATCTTTTCCGCGCTCTTCCAGCGCGTGGCGACGACGGCGAACGCGAACGTGAACAGCAGCGCGGCGCCCAGGGCGCTGAACATGCGCAGGATCGTGCGCAGCAGGTAGTAGGGCAGGTAGGCCGGATCGAGCGAGATCGGCGTCGGCTGGCCCAGCACGAACGGGCGCGCCATCTGCATGGCGCCGTACGCGGCCAGCGCCAGCACGACGAGGACGAGCGGCAGCAGCGCCCAGTCCCAGCGGTTCGGGGTCGTGGTGAGGAACGAGCGGCCGGTGCGGCCCGGGGTGAACAGTTCGAACATGCGTGGTCCCCTATCCTCAATATTGCCCGTGCAGGCGCAGGCCGAACACGTTCACGGGGCCGCGCGCGCCGTTGTACGCCGGATTGTCGACGTGCTGCCAGTCCAGCGACAGGGCGGCGTGCGGGCCCAGCCCGGCCTTGTAGTACGCCTCGGCGATCGCTTCTCGATGATAGTCCAGGCGGCCGTCGCCGATGAAGGCGCCCACGCCGCCGGCCGCCAGGTAGGCGCGGTGCGCTTGTGACAGGCCGTTGCGCACGGCCGCGACGCCCAGCGTGTCGCCGCCGCGGCCCCAGGCCGCGCCCTGCAGCGTCGTGCCCACGGAGACCGAGCGCTCGATCTCGGCGAACGCATACGTTTCCGACTGCCCGTCGTTGCGGCTGGCGCGCGCGAACACGGCCGCGTTCGCGCCCAGCGCCTGGTCCAGGCTCAGGCCGAAGCCCGTCTTGCCGCGTTCGCGCCGCACACTGCCCACGTCGGGCGCCTGGCCCGGCGCGGCGGCGGCGAGCGCGTCGCGGAACGATCCCATGCGCGTGCGGTCGCGGAACGCCAGCACGCGCACGGTGCCCGTCCGCCCCAGCCAGGTGTGACGATGTTCCAGCTCGAGCTGGTCGCCATGATGGCGGAAGATGTGCCGGTCGAGCGGCAGCCCGTTCGATTCCTGCGGCAGCATGAAGCGGCCCGCGCGCACGGCCCAGTCGCCGTCGTCGTATTCGAGCGCGGCGCCCCACGTGTAGCCACGCGCGTCCGCCGCGAAATCCCAGGCGCCGTGGGCCAGAAGGGCCCAGTCGAGGAACTGGCTGCGGGCGTCGTGCGCCTGGCTGTTGGCGTCGAAGATGTCGGACACGGCCAGGTTGCCGGCCGTCAGGACGACGCGGCGGCTTGCGACGCTGCCGGCCAACTGGTTCATGTCGGATTCGACGGCCTGCATGGGGCCGCCCAGGTTCCACGTCTGGCGCAGGTAGAGCCGGGCGCGGTAGAACGTCGGGCTCGTGCCGCTCGTCTTCTGCTGCTCGCCATTGGTCATGCCGCCCAGCCCGTGCAGGCCGGACATGGCCTTGCCCTGCACGACTTCCGGGTCGAAGTACAGCTCGGCGCCCCGCCATGGACGCATGCCGAAGGCGGCCGTGGCGCTGAACGAACAGCCCGTCTCGCGCCACGGGACGAGGCTGGCCGGGCCGCTGTAGGCGGCGTCGAAGGCGGGCTTGGCTTGCCACACGTACGTGGCCTGGACGTGCGCGTTCCAGGCCTCCGGCGCGGGGAGGTCGCCGGCGCGCGCGCCGGGTGCCGCGGCCAGCAGCCAGGCGGCACAGTACAACATCGAACAACGAAACATCGGTATCTCCGTCGGTGAACGGCATACCTTTCATTCGCGCTTGGTGACGCCGTGCGCGCTCCTCGTTAGAAGGCCTGCGGCACGATTCGTTTGTCGTGGAATGCGGTGTCCCGGATGACACGGGACGCGGATACCATCATTCGCCCTTGGGCGAGATGACGGCAGGAGGAAGACCTGCGTTATCTTGCCGGGGCTGGACCGGCATTCAGCCGGCAACAACTGCCACTCGAACAAGTGCCCATGAAAGGGACTCCATGAAATGAAAACGGTCGGATTCTACGTGGCCGTCCTTTCTAGCGTCAAGGAAATATCCAGCGCGTTGGGGCGCTATCCTGGACACCAAATATTGCACCGCAATGACATGCGCGGGGACGGGGCAATGCCGCTCGCGCGCGCGAAAAAACGCCGCTACGGGACAGTCGGAGGCCGGTGCGAATGATAGCGATGGGGCTGTCATTACGTCATTACGGTTTGGTAATGTGGGGCCGTCATGCGACAGCGCCGCGGCCGTGTGTTGACATTACTCGATCGTAATTTTTACGGTCACGCCGGTCGCCTATACTGCATCGCAGCGCAATCCATGCCGACCCGGCAGCGCGTCCACTCCCGACACTGCCCCCGAACCATGCACGACCTCGCCGACATTGCAGACTGGCTGCAGACCCACGCCATTCACCACGAAACGCCCGTCCACGACACGTTGCCCGACCCCGTATTCCGGGTGAACGGCGAGGCGGCCGTGTCGTTCAGCACCAACAACTACCTGGCGCTGGCGAACCACCCCCGTCTCGTGAGCGCGGCGAAGGAAGGCCTGGAGCGCTACGGCGTCGGCAACTGCGAATCGCGCCTGCTGGGCGGCGACCTGCCCGTGTACCGCGAACTGGAACGCCGGCTCGGTGAACTCAAGCACAAGACCGACGCCGTGTTGTTCGTCACGGGGTACATGACGAACATCGGCGTGCTGTCCACGCTCGTCAAGGTCGGCCTGCTGGCGCGCATCCACGGCTACCGGCCCAAGAGGCGCCGCAAGTACGCGTATTTCACGGACGAGTACAACCACATCAGCATCCGCGAAGGCATCCTGATGTCGGGCGCGGACAAGCACACGTACCGCCACGCCGACATGGACCACCTCGAGTCGCTGCTGAAGAGCGCGGACGGCATCAGCCCGATCATCGTCAGCGACGGCGTGTTCAGCATGGAAGGCACGATCGCACCGCTGCCCGAGCTGACCTTCCTCGCCGAAAAATACGGCGCGATCCTGTACGTCGACGACGCCCACGCCACCGGCATCCTGGGCGAAAACGGCGGCGGCACGTCCGAGCACTATGGCTGCTACAGCCCTACCATCATGCAGATGGGGACGCTGTCGAAGGCGCTGGGCGCCATCGGCGGCTTCGTGGCGCTGGAGCGCGAGATGGCCGACGTGCTGCGCCTGACGAGTTCCGCATACGGTTTCACCTGCCCGCCGCCGCCGGACCAGGCCAATGCCCTGCTGGCCGCGCTGGACCTGCTGCGCGAAGAGCCGGAGCGCCGCGCGCGCCTGTGGGACAACCAGCGCTACTTCGTCGAGCGCATGCAGCCGCTGGGCTACACGCTGGCGTCGACGCAGACGCCGATCGTGCCCGTCCTGATCGGCGACGCCGAGCGCTGCCAGACCTTCCAGCGCGCGCTGCGCGCCGAGGGCATCCACGTCGACGCGATCCAGTTCCCGGCCGTGCCCGTGGGCCAGGCGCGCCTGCGCTTCATGCTCAACGCGGCCCACACCCGCGCGCAGATCGACCACGTCGTGGCCGTGATGGCGCGGCTGGCCGCCATGCTATAGTCCACCTTGAAACCAAGAGCCGAATCATGCCGAACTGCCTCGTGATCGAAGACGACACCGAAACGCGCGACTATCTTTGCAGCGGGCTGCGCGCGGCCGGCTATGCCGTGCAGGCGGAAACGAACGGCGAGGCGGGCAACCGCCGCCTGCAGGAAACGCGCTGGGACGTCGTCGTGCTCGACCGGATGCTGCCGGGCCAGGTCGACGGCCTCGGCATCCTCGAGCAGATGCGCGCCCGCGGCGACGGCACGCCGGTGCTGATCCTGTCCGCGCTGAACAGCGTCGACGAGCGCGTGCGCGGCCTGCGCGCCGGCAGCGACGACTATCTCACCAAGCCGTTCGTCATGTCGGAACTGCTGGCGCGCGTGGAAAACCTCAGCCGGCGCAACGCCTGGTCGCGCGACGTCACCGTGCTGCAGGTGGCCGACCTGCAGCTCGACGTGCGCACGATGCGCGTGACGCGCCAGGGCACCACGATCACCCTGCAGCCGCGCGAATTCCGCCTGCTCGAATACCTCATGCGCCACGAAGGCCAGATCGTCACCCGCACGATGTTGCTGGAAGGCGTGTGGGAATACCATTTCGATCCACAGACGAACGTCATCGACGTCCAGATCAGCCGCCTGCGCAGCAAGATCGACAAGGATTTCAGCCCGGCCCTGATCCACACGGTGCGCGGCGCCGGCTACGTATTGAGTGCGGCGCCCACGTATGGTCCGGCGTCACGCTGAACCCGTTGCCGGCACGGGCCTGCGCGGGTCCATCGCTTTTCGCCTTGCGGTCGGCTACGGCCTGCTGCTGGCCGCGTCGATGGCCACGCTGTCCGCCATCGTCTATTTCGGCACGGTGGGCGTGTTCGAGCGCTCGATTGACAACAAGATCCTGACCGTGGAGGCGCACCTCGCGGACGCCTGGACCAGCGGCGGCCGCCCCGGCCTCGTGCGCGAGATCGACGCCCAGCTGCACGACCTGATCGACACCGACACGGAAGTCGTGGGTCTCGTCGACCCCATGGGCCACGTCCTGGCCGGCAACGTGGGGCGCTCGTTCGGCGACCTGCCGCCGACCGGCGACCTGGCGTTCGGCCAGATGGAGCGCAACGGCGTGCCCGTCTCCGTGCGCCTGATCGCGACGCGGCTGGACGACGGCACCCGGCTCATCGTCGGCCGCGACCTGATCGAATTGGGCGCGATCCGCGACGTCGTCGAGCGCGCGCTGCTCGTCAGCGCCGCCGTGTCGATCCTGCTCGCGTTCTTCGGCGCCCAGATCTTCCGTTCGCGCCTGGAAGCGCGCATCGGCCGCATCCGCCGCACCACGGCCCGCATCGCGGCGGGCGAGCTGTCCAGCCGCATCGTCGTGATGGGCAACGACGAATTCGCGCGCCTGGGCGACGACATCAACCGCATGCTCGACCGCATCGAAGCCCTGATGGAGGGCGTGCGCCACGTGTCGAACTCGATCGCCCACGACCTGCGCACGCCGCTGTCGCGCGTGCGCTCGCGCCTCGACCGCGCGCTGCAGGCGTCGGCCGATCCGCACGCGCTGGTGGCCGACGCGCGCCTGGCCATCGAGGACATCGACAGCGTCATCTCGCTGTTCGACAAGCTGCTGCAGATCGCCGCGCTGGAATCCGGCGTGCGCGCCGGCACCTTCGAAAAGCTCGACCTGGCCGCCATCGCGCACGACATGGCGGAACTGTACGAAGCGGCGGCGGACGAGCAGGGCGTGCTGCTGCGCTTCACCGGCCGCCCGACGACGATCCGCGGCGACCGCGACCTCCTGGCCAGCGCGCTCGCGAGCCTGATCGACAACGCCATCAAGTACGGCCGCGGGGGCGGCCGCGTCGACATCGAGGTCGACACCGTGGACGGCACCCCGGCGCTGACGGTGCGCGACTACGGCACCGGCGTGCCGTCCGGCGACATGGACAAGATCACGCGGCGCTTCTATCGCGTGGACCAGAGCCGCCACCTGCCGGGCAACGGCCTGGGCCTGTCCATCGTCACCGCCATCACCCAGCTGCACGAGGGTACGCTCGTGCTGCGCGGGGCCGATCCCGGGTTCGAGGCGCGCATGGTGTTCCCGCAGCCTTAGCGGTCGGCGCGGTCGAAGCGGCCGAAGCGTAGCGCCAGCGCGGGCAGGACGAGCAGGTTGAGGAGGGTCGACGTGAACAGGCCACCGAGGATAACCACGGCCATCGGACCTTCGATTTCATTGCCCGGTTCCCCGCTTTGCAGCGCCAGCGGCAGCAGGCCCAGTCCCGTGACCAGCGCCGTCATCAGGATCGGCGCCAGGCGCTCCGCGGCGCCCAGGGTCGCGGTGTCGGCGTTCCACGCGTGGCCGTCGACCTGCACCAAGTGCCGGTAGTGGGACACGAGCATGATCGAGTTGCGCAGCGTGATCCCGAACAGCGTCACGAAACCCACCATCGAACCGAGCGTGAGGTTGCCGCCGGTCGCGAACACCGTCAGCGCGCCGCCGACCAGCGCGAACGGCAGGTTCGTCATCACGAGGACCAGGCCGCGGGCGCTGCGCAAGGCCAGGTAGACGAGCAGGCAGATCGCGACCGCCGCGACGGCGAAGTACATCATGAGGTCCCGTTGCGCGGCGGCCTGGGCCTGCGCTTCGCCGGCGAAGACGATGCTGTAGCCCCGCGGCAGCCTGACGGCCGCGCCGATGCGCTTGCGTGCCGCGTCGACGAACCGGCCGACCGGCACGCCGTTCACCTGGGCGGTGACGGTCTGCAGCCGCTGGGCGCCTTCGTGCAGGATCAGGTAGCGGCTGTCGGCCTGGCGGATGTCGGCCAGGCGGCCCAGCGGCACGATCGTGCCGTCGGCGGCGCGCAGCGGCAGCTCGGCGATCTGCGCCGGGCCGCGGCGCGCGTCGTCGGCCAGGATGACGGCGACGCCGACCACCGCATTGGCGTCGTAGACCTGCGCGACTTGCGCGCCCTGGTACGCCGTCTGGACGGCGTCCATCACGTCGACGGGCGCGAAGCCCCGGCGCGCCAGCTGGTCCTGGCGCAGGCGGATGGTCAGCCCCGGCAGCGCCGCCGGCGCCTGCAGGGTGACGCCCGCGGCGCCCGGCACCGTGTTCAGCGCCTGCGCCACCTGCGCGCCGAGGCCGTCCAGCACGTCGAGATCGGGGCCGTAGACGTTGACGACGACGGGTGCCGTGTAGCCGGCGATGGTTTCCTGCACCCGTTCGGTCAGGAAGGTTTCGGCCGTGAACACCAGTCCCGGAAAATCGGCGAGTTTCGCACGCAGCGCGCCCAGCGCCTGCTCTTGCTCGTCGGCGCCGAGCCCCGGTTCCAGCCCGACTTCGAATTCGCTGTACTGGGGGCCGAACACGTCGATCCCCTGCGCGGTGCGGCCGACCCGTTGCGCCACCGTGCGGACGGCCGGCACCTCGAGCAGGGCGTGGCTGACCCGTTCGCCCACGCGCAGCGATTCCTGGACCGACGTGCCCGGCGCCGCCTGCATGTGCAGGATGAAGTGCCCTTCGCGCAGCTCCGGCAGGAAGCCGCGGCTGAAGAACGGTAGCGCGATGAGCGCCGCCACGAGGAAGCTGCCGAAGACGAGCAGGGCGAGCGCCCAGTGTTCCTCGACCTCGTGCAGGATGGCCGTGTAGCGTACCTTCAGCCAGGCATACGCGCGCGGCTCCGCGACGTCGTCGGCGCGGCCGGCCAGCAAGGTGTAGCACAAGGCCGGCGTCAGCGTCAGCGCCACCAGCAGCGAGGCCATGATGGCGAGGATGTACGCGGTGCCGAGCGGCGCGAACAGCTTGCCCGCCACGCCCGACAGCGTCAGCACGGGCAGGAAGATGGCGGCCACGGTGAAGGTCGCGTAGACCACCGCGCCGCGCACTTCCTGCGACGCGGCGATCACCACGTCGGCCGCGGGCTGCGGCTGCGGCAGGCGCCGGTTGGCGCGCAGGCGGCGATAGATGTTCTCGACGTCGATGATGGCGTCGTCGACGACTTCGCCCAGCGCGATGGCGAGGCCCCCCAGCGTCATCGTATTCAGCGGCACCTTGAAGTGATGCAGGACGATGATCGCGGTCAGCAGCGACAACGGAATCGCCGCCACCGAGATCAGCGCGGCCCGGACGTTGAACAGGAACAGGAAGAGCACGACGACGACCAGTGCCGCGCCGGCCAGCAAGGCGTTGCGCAGGTGGCCGACGGAGGTCGTGATGAAATCGGCGGGCCGGAACAGGTCCGCGTGCAGCTGGATGCCTTCGGCGTCGAACATCGGCTTGAGCGCGGCCAGCCGGCTTTCCACGTTGCGGGTGACGGAGACGATGTCCGAGCCGTACTGGTTGCTGACCATGAGGATGACGCCGGGCCGGCCCTGGATGGTCGCGCCGCTGACCGGCACCTCGCGTCCGGCGACGACCCGGCCGACGTCCGCCAGGCGCACGACGGCGCCGTTCTTGTGCAGCAGGACCACTTGTCCCAGCTGGGCCGCATCCATGGGCTGGCCGACCGTGTCGAGCACCAGGCGCTGGTTGGCGGTGTCGAGCACGCCCGCGCCGCGGATGCCCGTCGCGCGCCGTGCGGCGGCGGCGACGTCCTGCAGCGACAAGCCGAAGCGGACGAGCTGCGCCGGATCGACCTGGACCTGGATCTGCTTGACGTCGCCGCCGTAGATGCCGATGTCGGAGACGCCGGGGCTGGCCAGCAGCCGCGGTTTCAGCGTCCACTCGGCGAAGCTGCGCAGGTCCATCTGCGAGCGCGTGCTCGAGGTCAAGCCGATCGCGAGCGTCACGCTGGTCGAGGAACTCAACGGCGTCATCTTGGGCGACGCCACGCCGGCCGGCAAGGTCCCGGCGACGGTCGCCAGCTGTTCCGCCACCGTCTGGCGCGCGCGCCGGACGTCGGTCGACTCGTCGAAGATGAGCGTGACGACCGACACGCCCTGGATGGACTGCGAGCGCATCGAGCGCAGCCCGATGGCGCCGCCCAGCACGTTCTCGACGCGCTGCGTCACCAGTTGTTCGACCTGTTCGGCGGACAGGCCCGGCGCTTCGGTCTGGACGGTGACGAGCGGCGGCGCGAATTCCGGAAACACGTCGAGGCGCGACTGCGTCAGCGCGAAGATGCCGTAGCCGGCGAGCAGGCAGGCGAGGGCGAAGATCACGCCGCGCAGGCGGACCGAGAATTCGATGATGGACGTGAGCATGGGCGGTCAGTCGTCGCGCAGCAAAGCGCGGCTTTCTTCCGACAGCAGCAGCTGGGCGCCCTGGACGACGACCGCTTCCCCGGGCGCGAAACCGCCGGACACGATGAAGCCGCCGTCGACGGGCAGGTCCGGCGCGATGCGCCGCCGTTCGAACGTCGTGCCGTCCGTCCGCACGTACGCCCACGGCTGGCCGCCGTACCAGACGACGGCGTCGGCCGGGATGCGTAGCGCCGCCTGCGCCGGCGCGGCGAAGCGCCCGGTCACGCGCGTGCCGACGGCCAGCGGCGCGCCGGTCCGGTAGAACCAGGCCTGGCCCTGGATGCCGGGATCCGTCCGCGGCGACGCCGACACGAGGCGCGCGTCCACGGGGTGTTGCGCGTCGCCGGACAAGGCCAGCGACCGCGGCGCCGCCCCGTCCGCCGCCATGGACACGACGTGCACGAGGACTTCGCGGCGCGCCGCCAGCGCGCGCATCTCCGGCGATGACGGGGCCATGGCCCACGACGCCAGCGCCGGCCCGAATTGCTGGCGCAACGCGGCGGCACTCGCGTCCACGGCGATGCGCGCGGCGGCGGCCCTGGCCCGCGCCGCTTCGGCGTCGGCACCGGCCGCGTCGAGCGCCTTGCGCGAGGCGTTGCGGCCGTCGTCGTACAGCGCCTGGATCCGCCGGCGTTCCGCGTCGCGCCGGCCGAGTTCCGCCTGCGCCGCCCGCAGCTCCGCACCGCCGGCCGCGTAGCGGCTGGACAGGTCGAGCAACGGCTGCACGTCGATCACCGTGCCGTAGACGGCCGGGCCGGCGGCCGCCTGCGTCGCCGTCAGCACTTTTACCTGGATGCCGCTGCGCACCTGCGCGGCGTTGTCCACGGTGAGCGTCGTCACGCCGTCGTTCACCGCGATCGCGAACGCCTTGTGGATGGGCGCTTCGCGTTCGGCTTCGTCCGATTGTTCGTTCTTGCTGGCCAGGTGCGCGGCCAGCAGGGCGAGGGCCAGCAGCGCGGGCGCCGCGAGGAAGAGGTGTTTTACGATTTTCATGGCAAGTCGGTGACGGTGAGCGGCCGCTGGACGGCGTCTTCGATGCGGCCCACGGCCTGCTGCACCTGGGTCGAGGCGTCGAGCGCGGCCAGGCGGGCGGCGAGTTCCGTTTTCCGTTCGAGTTCGAGGGCCACGCGGTCGTCCTCGCCCAGTTCGAAGGCGCGCTGCGTCGCCGCCAGCTGCGCGTGCTGCACGGCGAGTCGGCGGTCGGCCTGCCGCAACCCGTCGCGCGCGAGGCGATAGGCCATCAGGCCCGCGTCGAGTTCGGACCAGGCCTTCGCCTGCAGGCGCCTGACGTTGGCCGCGGCCTCCTGCCGGCGCGCGAGCGCTTCCGCGATCGGGCCTTCGTTGCGGTTGAAGAGGGGCAGCTCGATGCCGGCAAACTCGAAGCCGGGTTTGCGCACGCCCTGGTCGAAGGTATAGCCCGGGCCGAGGTGCACGTCCGGGTACTGCCGGGCGACTTCGAGTTGCAGCGCCGCCTGGCTGGCCTCGTAGGATTCCAGGGCGGCCAGCACGTCGGCCCGGTTGCGCAAGGCCCGCGTGCGCAGGTCGGGCACGGGCAGCGGCGGATCCGGCCGGTCGAATGCGGACAGGTCCAGCGCGACGCCGTCCAGGGCGTCCGGCTTCAGGCCGAGCAGGGTGGCGGCCTGGATGCGGGCGGCGCCCAGCGCCTGGCGGGCGGCGAGCAGTTGCTCGTCCGATCGGATGGCCGCGAGGCGCTGCCGGTTCAGGTCCCGGGCCGATGCGTCGCCTGCCTTCAGCCGCGCTTCCAGCAGCGCGGCGAGCGACCGGTCGAGGTCCGCCTGCCGCTGGAGCAGGCGGATCGTTTCGGTCATGTGCGACACGACCAGCAACTGTTCCCGCAACCGGCTGCGCACGTTCCATGCCGTGTCGCCCACCTGCAGGCGCGCCGCGGCTGCCCGGTGCGTCGCGGCCGCGATGCGCGCGTCGCGCTTGCCGTGCGTTTCGATGGGAATGTCGAGGGCCAGTCCCAAGGTCCAGGGCGACTCGCCGTCCCTGGGGTTGAGCGCGCGCTGCAGGGGCAGTTGCAGCGTCGGATTCGGGCGCTGGCCGGCCGTCGTCACCGCGGCTTGCGCGGCGGCCAGCCGGGCCCGCGCCGCCTCGAGGTCGGGATTGAAATGGAAGGCCGCGAGGGTCAGCAGATCGAGCGTCCATGCCCGGGGCGGCCATGCGGGCGGCGTCTTGCCCTGGTACTTGGCCTGGTACTTGGCCTCGATGGCCCGTTTCAGCTCGGCCGAATCGAGCGACCGCGCCGCCAGCGCGCGCGCGCCGGACGCCGCGTCCAAGGGTTGCGGATCGTAGTGCCGGGTCGCGCAGGCGCCCAGCGACAGGCAGAGGACGAGCCCGACGGCGCCGGACCGGTGCGGAATTTTGTGCAGCATGTGACGCGCAAAGTTTATGATGCCGGAACGTTAATGCACCAGACTTAGCAAATGCTTAGCACCTATCTCGGTAGGGTGGGCACCCTGTGCCAGCCCTTTAAAGGTGCTCCGTAGAGTGACTGCACGGACACGGCACAATTGGGCATAAATCGCATCTAAGTGGCACAGGAGGAATGTGCCATGGTGATGAATGCGGTGATAGCGCGTTGCGCGGAGAAAAGTCCCGTGACGGTGATGGCGCGACTGGCGCTGCAACGCGCACTGGATCCGGCGTGGGTCGATGAGCTATTCGAACGCGAAGGTGGTGCGCAGTATCAAAGAGAGCTGTTGTTTTCGAAGACAGTGGAACTGATGTCGGTGGTTGCGGTCGGGCTACGCCCGTCGGTTCATGCAGCCGCCCGGGACTGTCCGGACTTACCGGTATCGGTTCAGGCGCTGTATGACAAGATCAAGCATACCGAACCGAATCTGGTACGAGCACTGGTAACCGGTAGCGCGGCACGTCTGAGCGATGTGCTGGCGCCGATGATTAAAGACGAAGCACCCATGGTGCCGGGTTACCGACTACGGATCGTGGATGGCAATCATTTACCGGCGAGCGAGAAGCGGCTCAAGCCTTTGCGCGGTTTCAGCGGCGCTCCGCTGCCGGGCCACTCGCTGGTTGTCTACGATCCGGACTTGGAAATGGTAGTGGATCTGGAGCCATGCGAAGACGCTTATAAACAGGAGCGGGCCGTGATGTCGTCATTGCTGGAGCGGGCGACGCCATGTGAGTTATGGATCGCCGACAGCGCTTTCAGCACACGAGCCATCCTGGGCGAATGGGAGCGCCGTGGTTGTGGTTTCATCGTGCGTGAGCATACCTGCACGCCCAATCCCCGTGTTCTCGAAGAGGCGTCTTACCAGGAGCGCGTCGAAACAGGCGACGTGTATGAACAAGCTGTGGAGTTCTCTGACGAAGCAGGAAATACAGTGACGCTAAGGCGCATTGAACTGCATTTGAAAGAGCCGACCCAGGGTGGAGAAACGGTCATTCGTATCCTGGCGAATCTTCCTGGACAGCGTTTCACAGCAGGGGAGATAGCGCGCCTATATCGCCGTCGCTGGAAGATCGAGTCGATGTTCCAGAGGCTTGAATCTGTCTTGAACAGCGAAGTAAGAACTCTCGCCCATCCCCGCGCAGCTTTACTAGCCTTCGGAGTCGCGGTACTGGCCTACAACGTCTTGACCGTCCTGCAGACGGCCGTCTGGGCGGCACACGGGCTGCGTGACAGCGACATCGAACTATCGCCGTTTTATGTCGCTGTCGAAGTCAGAGCCAACTACGAAGGCATGATGATGGCGACATCCCTCGGCTCGTGGAAGAAATTTGACGCCATGGCCGCGCCTCAGTTGAGTCACCTCCTGTTGGAAATCGCAGTTCATGCAAAGCCCAAAGCGCTGCGCAAGAGCCCTCGTGGTCCCAAACCTCCGAAAAAGAAAAGCACCCTTACGCCCGCAGACGCGCGCCGACATGTATCGACGGCGCGCGTCTTAAAGGAAGGGGGCTCTCATCGGGACCTTTAAAGGGCTGGCACCCTGTGCCCACCATGCGTTCCTGCGGCGCATACGTTTGGTGGGCGGGGGCCGCCCACCCTACGAGTTCGCGCCTACCGAGATAGGTTCTTGGCACGGGCTCCGTCCGAAGAGAGGAAACATGCGGGTATTGTTGGTGGAAGACGACGAATCGATCGGCAGCGCGGTGGCGCAGGCGTTGCGCGGCGGCGGGTACACGGTCGACCGCGTGACGGACGGACAGGCGGCGCTGACGGCGGCCACGGTGGAGCAATACGCGCTGGTCCTGCTCGACCTGGGCCTGCCCGGGCTGGACGGGCTGGACGTGCTGCGCCGCCTGCGCGACCGCCGCAACAAGGTGCCCGTGCTGGTGATGACGGCCCGCGCCGCCGTCGACGAGCGCATCCACGGGCTCGACGCCGGCGCCGACGACTATCTCGTCAAGCCGTTCCACGTCGGCGAACTGCTGGCGCGCCTGCGCGCGCTCGTGCGCCGCCAGGGCGCGGACGTGCAGCCGGTCCTGCGCAACGGCGACCTGTCGCTGGACCCGTCGAGCCACGAGGTGGTCTTTCGCGGCGAGCCGCGCCGGCTGTCGGCGCGCGAATTCGCCGTGCTGCACGAATTCCTGCGCCGGCCCGGCACGATCTTGTCGCGCGCCGAGCTGGAGCAGCGGATCTACGGCTGGCACGACGAGGTGGAAAGCAATGCGATCGAATTCCTCATCCACAGCCTGCGCAAGAAACTCGACAGCGCGATCATCAAGAACGTGAGGGGCGTCGGATGGATGATTCCCAAGGCGGCGTGATGCGCCCCCGTTCCCTGCGCTGGATGTTGTCGGCATCGATCTGCGGCGCGATCCTGCTGGTCGGGATCGTCGGCGCCCTGGCGTCGTTCTGGTTCGCGTTCGACGAGGCGCGCGACCTGCAGGACGACGAATTGCGCGAAATCGCCCGGCTGGTCTCGCTGCGGGGCGACGACATCGTGTCGTCGGCGAACCGGCTGTCGGCCGACGACGAGCCGGAAATGCGCATCTGGGTCATCCGCACCTATGCCGGCGGGACCCGGGTGCGCACACCGGATCTGGCGCTGGCGCTGCCGGCCCGCCTTGCCGACGGCCTGCACACGGTCGAGTCGCGCGGCGAATCGTGGCGCCTGTACGCGCGGACCGTCGACGCCGGGCACGGCCTGGCCGTGGCCCAGCGCACGTCGGCACGGGACGAGATCGCCCGCGACAGCGCGCTGCGCACGCTCGTCCCGTTCCTCGTCGTGATCCCCATCCTGATCGTGCTGACGGCCATCCTGATCCGGGTGCTGCTGAAGAAGGTCAGGGAAGTGGCCGACCAGGTGGACGAAAAAGGCGACGACGATTTCGCTCCGCTCGCGCTGGCGGCCGTGCCCGCGGAGATCGTGCCGTTCGTCGCCGCGACCAATCGCCTGCTGGAGCGCATGCAGCTCGTGCTGGCGAAGCACCGCCAGTTCATCGCCGCCGCGGCCCACGAGCTCAAGTCGCCCATCACGGCCATGACGCTGCACCTGGAAAACGCGGCCGGGCCCGACGCCGTGCAGCCTGCGCTTGCGCCGCTGGGTGCGAGCCTCGAACGGATGCGCGCCCTGGTCGAGCAACTGCTGTCCCTCGCGCGCATCCAGGCGCAGGCCGTGCGCCCGCGCGACCTGGTCGACGGCATGAAGGTTGTCGTGGAGGCGATGGGCGAGGTCTTCCCCATCGCGGATGCCAAGCAGGTCGACCTGGGACTGGCGCGCGGCGAACCCGTGGTGCTGCGCGGCAGCGTGCACGACTTTCTCGCGCTGGCGCGCAACGCGATCGAGAACGCGGTCGTGTACACCCCGGCCGGCGGCCGGGTCGACGTGCGCCTGTACCGCGACGGCGCCGACGCCGTGCTCGAAGTTGACGACACGGGGCCCGGCATCGGCGGCGACCATCTCGCGCGGGTGTTCGATCCGTTCTACCGCGTGCCCGGTTCCGGCCAGCCCGGCAGCGGCCTGGGACTGGCCATCGTCCGCAGCGCGGCGTCGCGCCTGGGCGGCACGGTCGCCCTCGAGACCGGCCGGCCCGGCCGCAACGGCGGGCTCACATTCACCTATCGCCAGCCTTTGCCGGCCGGCCCCTCGCCATGACAGACCAACGCTTCGCCACGCTGCACCGCATCCCGCGCGCGATCTGGATACTCGGCTTCGTCAGCCTGCTGATGGATGTCTCGTCCGAAATCGTCCACAGCCTGCTGCCGATGTTCCTCGTCGCCGGCCTCGGGGCCAGCGTGACGACGATCGGGTTGATCGAAGGCGTCGCCGAAGCGACGGCGCTCGTCGTCAAGGTATTCTCGGGCAGCCTCAGTGATTATCTCGGCAACAGGAAATGGCTGGCGGTCGCGGGGTATGCGCTCGGCGCCGCCAGCAAGCCGTTCTTCGCCATCGCCGGGTCGGCGCAGGTCGTCCTCGCGGCCCGCTTCGCCGACCGCATCGGCAAGGGCATCCGCGGCGCGCCCAGGGATGCGCTGGTGGCGGACCTCGCGCCGGCGCACGTGCGCGGCGCCGCGTTCGGCCTGCGCCAGTCCCTCGACACGGTCGGCGCGTTTGCCGGTCCGCTGCTTGCCGCCGGCCTGATGCTCCTGTGGGCGAACGATTACCGGCGCATCTTCTGGATCGCCCTCGTGCCGGGCGCGCTGGCCGTCCTGCTGCTGGCGCTGGGCGTGCGCGAGCCGGAGCACGCGGCCGCGCCGGCGCGCGTCAATCCGCTCGCCCGGGCGAGCCTGCGCCGGCTGTCCGGCGCGTACCGGTGGGTCGTCGCGATCGGCGCCGTGTTCACCCTGGCGCGGTTCAGCGAGGCCTTCCTCGTGCTGCGCGCCATGCAGGGCGGCATGCGGCCGGCCCTCGTGCCGCTCGTGATGGTTGCCATGAACGCGGTCTACATGCTGTCCGCCTATCCGTTCGGGAAGCTGGCCGACGCCATGAGCCATCTGCGGCTGCTCCTCGTCGGACTGGCCGTCCTCGTGCTGGCCGACCTGGTGCTGGCGCAGAGCGGCCGGTGGCCGGTCGTCCTGCTCGGGGTCGGTCTGTGGGGCCTGCACTTGGGGATGACGCAAGGCCTGCTGGCCGCGATGGTGGCGCAGGCGGCGCCGGCCGACCTGAAAGGGACGGCGTTCGGCCTGTTCAACCTCGTAGCGGGCGGCGCGATGCTGGTGGCCAGCGTCATCGCCGGCCTGCTGTGGGCGCGCATCGGGGCTGAGGCCACGTTTTACGCCGGGGCGGGATTCTGCCTGCTGGCCGCCGTCCTGATCGTGGCCCGCCTGCGCGCGGGGCGGGATGGGCGGTAAAATACGCAGTTCTTCGTCCAGACCGAGACCGCAATGACCCAACGCCTCATCCTTGCTTCCAATAACGCGGGCAAGCTCAAGGAATTCGCACAATTACTCGGCCCGATCGGCTTCGAGCTGCATCCGCAGCGCGAGTTCAACGTCCCCGAAGCGGACGAACCGTTCGGCACCTTCGTCGAGAACGCCCTGCAGAAGGCCCGCCACGCGGCCCGCCTGACCGGCCTGCCGGCCCTCGCCGACGATTCCGGCGTGTGCGTGAACGCCCTCGGTGGCGCGCCCGGCGTGTATTCGGCGCGCTATGCGGGCGAACCGAAATCGGACGCGCGCAACAACGAAAAACTGATCGCCGACCTCGCAGCCCACGCCGACAAATCGGCGTATTACTACTGCGTGCTCGTGTACGTGCGCCATGCGGACGACCCGCAACCCGTGATCGCGGATGGCGTCTGGCGCGGGCACATCGTCGACACGCCGCGCGGCGCGGGCGGCTTCGGCTACGACCCGCACTTCCTGCTGCCGGACTTCGGCAAGACGGCCGCCGAGCTGGCGCCGCAGGAAAAGAACGCCGTTTCGCACCGCGGCCAGGCGCTGCGCGCGCTCGTCGACAAGCTCGGGAAGCTGGCATGATTCCCATTAAGCCCGTCACGCCGGACAGCGCGCCGCGTTCGCCGGCGCAGGCCGCGCTCCAATACCTGCAGCCGGGCGCGCTGAACCTGGCGGCGCTGCCGCCGCTGTCGCTGTACGTCCACTGGCCGTGGTGCGTGCGCAAATGCCCGTACTGCGACTTCAATTCGCACGAATCGAAGGAACCGGTTCCGGAACAGGCTTACCTGGACGCGTTGCGCGCCGACCTGGAACAATCGCTGCCGCTGATCTGGGGCCGCAAGATCCAGACGGTGTTCATCGGCGGCGGCACGCCCAGCCTGATGTCGGCGGCGGGGCTGGACCGGTTGATGTCGGACATCCGCACCTTGCTGCCGCTCGACCTCGACGCCGAGATCACGATGGAAGCGAATCCCGGCACGTTCGAGGCGGACAAGTTCAAGGCGTTCCGCGCCAGCGGCATCAACCGCCTGTCGATCGGCATCCAGAGTTTCAACGGCCGGCATTTGCAGGCGCTGGGCCGCATCCACGATGCGAACGAGGCGATCAAGGCGGTGGAAATCGCCCATGCCAATTTCGACAATTTCAATCTCGACCTGATGTACGCGCTGCCGGGGCAGACCCTGGCCGAGGCCACGGCCGACGTCGACATGGCGCTGGGATTCGCGCCGCCGCACCTGTCGCTGTACCACCTGACGATGGAACCGAACACGGTGTTCGCGAAATACCCGCCCGAGCTGCCGGGCGACGACGAGAGCGCCGACATCCAGGACATGATCGCCGCGCGCACGGCCGCCGCCGGCTACGACCACTACGAGGTGTCGGCCTATGCGCGGCCGGGCCACCGCGCGCGCCACAACCTGAACTACTGGCGCTTCGGCGATTACCTCGGCATCGGCGCGGGCGCGCATTCCAAGTTGTCGTTTCCGCACCGCGTGCTGCGCCAGGCCCGCTACAAGCAGCCGGCGTCGTTCATGGAAGCGGCGGCCAAGGGCAATGCCGTGGCCGAGGAACACGAGATTGGCCGCGCCGACATGGGCTTCGAATTCATGCTGAACGCGCTGCGCCTGACGGAAGGGTTCGACCCCAACCTGTTCGGCGAGCGCACCGGCATGCCGATCAATGCGATCGAACAAGCGTTGAACGCGGCCGAAGCGAAGGGCCTCGTCTACCGCGACTTCCGCGTCATCCGGCCCACGGAGCTGGGCCAGCGCTTCCTCAACGACCTGCAGGAGATGTTCCTGGCCGAAGGGTGAATCCATGCAACGCTATCTATCCCCCAGCACCTACATCGACTTCGACACGCCCGAGGTGCAGGCCGTCGCGCGCCGGCTGGCCGAAGGCGCAGCGTCGGAACTGGACGTCGCGCGCGCCTGCTTCGAATTCGTGCGCGACGCAATCCGCCACAGCGTGGATTACCAGCTGAACCCGGTGACGTGCAAGGCGTCCGACGTGCTGCGCCACAAGACCGGCTACTGCTATGCGAAGAGCCATCTGCTGGCTGCGCTGCTCAGGGCGAACGGCATCCCGGCCGGCTTGTGCTACCAGCGCCTGTCCGTCGGCGATAGCGGGGCGCCGTACTGCCTGCACGGGTTGAACGCCGTGTACCTGCGGGACGTCGGCTGGTATCGCATCGACGCGCGGGGCAACAAGTCCGGCGTCGATGCCCGCTTCGAGCCGCCGCTCGAACGGCTGGCGTTCGCGACCCGCGCGCGTGAAGAGCGCCTGCTGCCGGAGGTCTGGGCCGAGCCGCTGCCCGTCGTCGTCGATGTGCTCGAATGCTACGATACGTGGGACCAGGTGCTGGCCAACCTGCCGGACGTCCCGCTCCTGGATTGACCGAGGTATCCATTTTGACGAAAGGAAGAGCATGTTCAGTCACATCATGATCGGTTCGAACGACCTGGAACGCGCCCGGCGTTTCTATGACGCCGTGCTGGGCGTCCTCGGCGCCGGCGAACCGGTCTCCAACAAGTCCCCGAGCGGCCATATGCGCCTGTTCTACCGGCACGACGGCTGCGCCTTCGGCGTCACGCAACCGATCGACGGGGAACCAGCCACGTACGCGAATGGCGGCACGATCGGCTTCAAATGCAATTCGCCCGAGCAGGTCCAGGCATTCCACGACACGGCCGTCGCCCACGGCGGCAAGTCGATCGAGGCGCCGCCGGGCTTGCGCCCGACAAGCAGCCTGGGGCCGCTGTACCTGGCCTATGTGCGCGATCCGGACGGCAACAAGCTCTGCGCCATGTACCGTCCCAAATAACGGGTGGCCGCAGCACGACCGGGATAGCGTAACGAAACGTGTCGGGTATCCTGGGAACCATGTGTTAAAGTGGTTTTCTTGCATAAGTTTCAATGAAAGGCAAGCTGGTCGATGCCTGTCCCCGCAACACCGCGCATCCTGGTCGTGGATGACGAAGAAGCGATCCTGTACGTGTTCGAGCGCTATCTGAGCATGGCCGGCTATCGCGTTGCCGTCGCCGACAACGGGTTCGACGCCGTCCGGGCCGGCGAGGAAGCCGGTCCGTTCGACCTGCTCATCACGGATTTCCGCATGCCCGGCATGAACGGCGTCGAGGTGATCCACGCCCTGCGCCGCCTGCAGCCGCACCTGCCGGCGCTCGTCATCTCCGGCAATCCCATCGAGGCCGGCACGATGCCCAGGGGCGTGCGCTTCCTGTCGAAACCCGTGTCGATGGCCGACCTGCTCGACATGATTCCCGTCCTCATCGAGCAGGCCGTCTGACCCGGTGCGCGACAAGCCCCGACCTTCAGGCCGGGGAAGGATAGCGCGGACGGCGCAACCGTCCTTGCCCTGCCAATATCAGCGCTGTATATTTGTCCAGTATGCGACGCCTCCAAGCTTTCAAGTACGAACTGATGTCGACCGGCGCACAGCAGCGCGACATGTGCCGCTTCGCCGGTGCGTGCCGCTTCGTGTTTAACCAGGCGCTGGCGTTGCAGAAGGAACGCCACGAGCACGGCGAGAAGAAGCTCGGCTACGCCGGACTGTGCAGGCTACTCACCTCATGGCGCCACAGTAGCGAGACGCCGTGGCTGGCCGACGCGCCGACCCATCCGCTGCAGCAGGCGCTGAAGGACCTGGAGCGGGCCTACACGAATTTCTTCGCCGGACGCGCGAGCTTCCCGTGTTTCAAGAAGAAGGGCCGGGCGGACAGTTTCCGCTATCCCGACCCGAAGCAGGTCAAGCTCGATCGCGTGAACGGCAGGATCTTCCTGCCCAAGCTCGGCTGGCTGCGCTTCCGCGACAGCCGCCAGGTGCTGGGCACCGTAAAAAATGTCACGGTGTCGGCCAGCGGCGGCAAGTGGTTCGTGTCGATCCAGGCCGAGCGCGAGGTCGAGCAGCCGATCCCGCACGGTGGCGCGGTCGGCATCGACTTGGGCATCGCCCGCTTCGCCACCTTGTCCGACGGTTCGTTCATCGCGCCGCTGGCCAGCTTCCGGCGCCACGAGGACTGGTTGCGCAAGGCCCAGCAGGCGCTGGGCCGCAAGACGAAGTTCAGCAACAACTGGAAGAAGGCAAAAGCCCGCGTCCAGCGGATCCATACTCGCATTGGTAACGCCCGCCGCGACTTCCTGCACAAGGCCACGACCACGATCAGCCAAAAACACGCGATGGTGTGCATCGAGGACTTGCAGGTAAGGAACATGTCCAGGTCGGCGAAGGGCACGGCGGAGGCACCGGGTAAGAACGTCAGGGCCAAGTCGGGCCTGAACAAGGCCATCCTCGACCAGGGCTGGTACGAGTTCCGGCGCCAGCTCGACTACAAGCTGGCGTGGAACGGCGGCCATCTCATTGCGGTACCGCCACGGAACACGAGCCGCGCCTGTCCGTGCTGTGGCCGCGTGTCGGCGGACAACCGGCGCACACAGGCCCGGTTCAAGTGCGTGAATTGCGGTTTCGAGGAGAACGCCGATGTGGTCGGCGCGATCAATGTGTTAAGGGCGGGACACGCCCGGCTAGCCTGTGAAGTGAACGGTGCAGTAATGCCGTCAGCAACAGGAACCCACCGAAGCGACTCGTTCCGGCTCGATGCCGGTTTGAGCGCAGCAGGAATCCCCTGCCTTCAGGCAGGGGAGGACGTCAAGCCGCGTATCGGCTGAACATACCGCGGCGGCGGTACCCGGATGGGGGCCGCTCGCGCACAATGGTCCCATCTATGAAGCGCCCGGACCACACCCTCTCTCTTTCCCGCCGCCTCGCCGCCGAAGGGCTCGGGACCGCCTTGCTGCTGGCCGTCGTCGTCGGTTCCGCCATCATGGGCGAGCGGCTGGCGGGCGGCAACGCGGCCATCGCTCTGCTCGTCAATTCGATCGTGTCCGGCTGCGGTCTCGTCGTGCTGATCCTGATGTTCGGCGCCGTCTCGGGCGCGCATTTGAATCCCGTCGTCACGCTGTCGGAAACGTGGCAACGCAACCTGCCGGCCGCGTTGGCGCTGCCGTACGTGGCGGCGCAGGTCGCGGGCGCGTTCGCGGGCGTGGCCGTCGCGCATGGGATGTTCGGGGCGCCGGCGTTCGCCGCCGCGACGCAGGCGCGCACGGGCGCGGCGCTGTGGTGGAGCGAGGGCGTCGCGACGTTCGGCCTGCTGGCCACGATCATCGCCTGCACGCGCACGAGGCCCGCCGCGACGCCGTATGCGGCGGCCCTGTTCATCGTCGCCGGCTACTGGTTCACGGCGTCGTCGTCGTTCGCGAATCCCGCGCTCACCCTGGCGCGCGCGGCGACCGCCACCTGCGCCGGCATCCGGCTCGCGGACGTGCCGGGTTATGTATTGTCCCAACTGGCCGGCGCGGCGGCGGCGACCATCGTCTTCGGCTGGCTGTATCCGCGCGCGCCGGCCGCCGCCGCCGTCGCGGGCACGGTGGGCGACTTCGCGCCGGCCGAGTAAGCGTTACCCGTGCCGCCCGGCCGCAAGCGCCGTCAGCGTGTGCGCCAGGCCGCGCACCACGCGCGCCATGCCGGCAAAGACGACTTGCTCGGGCGGCTCGTCGGCGTCGGCCGTGGGCGTCTGCGCCTGGCGGTAGGGGAAGCGCGTGAACGACGTGTCCGTGAGCACGAGGGCGGGCATGGCGGCGCCGGGATGGCGCCAGGCGGCGCGGTCGAGCAGCGTCACGCCCTGCATGTAGGCGGGCGTCGCCAGCCCGTGCGCCGGCACGCCGGCGACGCTCTGGAAGGCCGACAGCGCATCCTGCACCGCGTGCGACGAGGCGAGGCTGCCGACGTAGGCGATGAAACTGCCGGACCGCTCGTCCGGCGCGTCCGCCAGCATGTGCGCCGGATCGCCGGGGTCCGCGGCCGCGGCCGTGCCGCTGCCGGGCGCCAGGAAGAACACGAAACGGATCGCCGTGCCGCGACTGGGACGCACCTCCCCCAGCAGCCGCGCCAGTTCCAGCACGGCCGCGGTGCTGTCCACTGCGCCCGGATCGTCGCCGAGGGTGCCGTCATAACGCGCGCCGACGATGAAGGTGCGCGCCGCGTGCGTGCCCGGCGCCACGTTGGCCAGGACCGCTTCGACACGGTGCCGGTTGCCGGCGCCGGCGCGGTCCTGCACGGCGTAGCCGGCCGCGTGCAGCACGCCGTCGATGTAGGCGGCGGCATCCGCCCGGCGCGCGCTCGCATCCGCCGTGCCGGCCGTGAGCGCCGTCACGTGCGCGCGCAGGCGCGTGGCCAGCGGTGGCTCGGGCATCGCGGCGCGGGGATTCACGGTGACCGTCGCCAGCAGCACGAGCAGGACGATGGCGATGATGGCTTTCCAATGTGCACGAAAAAAATGTCGCATGGCGTGGGGCGCGGCGCATGGGGCGACCGTGCCGGACAGGCCGGGCTCGGCGCGCGTTGCGGTCCTGGCGGACGCCGTCCGGCGACGGCTGCCGGGGCCGCCCGTGCATGCATAAAAGAACCGGGGCCGGCCTGCGATTTCATGATACCGAAATCGCGGCCGGCCCCGGTCGGGAGCGCGCTCAATGGTGCGCGGAAATCATTCCGCTAAGACAGGTTCAGCGCGCCGCCGTCGCCGGCCCCGGCTCGCTCCAGCCGCCGCCCAGCACGCGGTACAGCGTGACCTGGTTCTGCAGGCGCTGCAGGTTGGCCTGGATGGCCAGCTGCTGCGCGGTGAACAGCGAGCGCTGGGCATCCAGCAGGTCCAGGTAGCTCGCGGTGCCGTTGCGGTAGCGCAGGTCGGACAGGTTGAAGCGCTCCGTCTCGGCGGCCGCCACGGCCTGCTGGGCCCGCAGTTGCTCGCTGTACGTGGCCTGGCCGGCCAGCGCGTCCGCCACCTCGCGGAACGCCGTCTGGATCGATTTCTCGTACTGCGCGACGGCGATGTCGCGCTGGGCACGGGCGGTCTCGACGCCGGCGCGGGTGCGGCCGAAGTCGAACAGCGGCACGATCGCCTGCGGCGCGAACGTCCAGCCGAACGTGCCGCTCTTGAACAGGCCGGACAGCCCCTTGCTGGCGCTGCCCGCCGTGCCCGTCAGCGTGATGCGCGGGAAGTAGTTCGCGCGCGCCGCGCCGATGTTGGCGTTGGCCGCGATCAGCTGCTGCTCGGCGGCGCGGATGTCCGGACGCACGGCCAGCAGGTCGGACGGCATCCCGGCCGGCAGGTCCGGCAAATTCGTCGTCGCGAGCGTGGCGCCGGCCGGCAGGGTGTCCGGGAGCGGCTGGCCGATCAGCAGGGTGAGCAGGTTCAGGTCCTGCGCGCGCTGGCGCTGGGCCTGGGCCAGCGTGGTGCGCGCCGTCTCGACGAGCGACACGGCCTGCTCCAGGTCGAGCTTCGACGAGACGCCGTTGTCGAAGCGTAGCCGGGTCAGGCGCAGCGATTCCTCGCGCGTCTTGAGGGTCTGCTGCACGAGGGCCAGCAATTCCTCGTCGGCCAGGTACGTCAGGTAGGTGTTGGCGACCTGGGCGATCAGGCTGATCTGCGCCGTCTTGCGCGCTTCCTCGGTGGCGAGGAATTGCGCCAGCGCGGCGTTGGAGAGATTGCGCACGCGGGAAAAGAAATCCAGCTCGAACGCGGACACGGACAGGCCGGCCTGGTACAGGCTGTTGATCGGCTGGTCCTTGCCCGTCGTCTGGCGCTGGCCCGAGATGCCGGCGTTCACGGCCGGGAACTGGTTCGACCGCTGGATCTGGTATTGCGCGCGCGCCGCCTCGATGTTGAGCACCGCGACGCGCAGGTCGCGGTTGTTGGCCAGGGCCAGCGAGATCAGCTGCTGCAGGCGCGGGTCGGTGAAGAAGCGCTGCCACGTGATGGCGGCGGGCGCTTCCGGCGCGACGGCGTTGCCGCTGCCTACGGTGCCTTGCACGGTTGGGAAGGCGCCGGCCACCGGCGCGGCCGGGCGCTCGTACTTGGGCGCCAGGTTCACGCAGCCGGCCAGCACGAGGGCGAGCGCCAGAGGGGTAAGTCGTTTCATGGTGTTCATCAGATTTTCGAGTCGATGACAGTGTTCTCTTCTTCGTGCGCGTACTTCTTGCGCTGGCGCTCGCTGCCCTTGAACACGCTGCGGATGACGACGAAGAACACGGGCACGAAGAACACGCCCAGCGCCGTCGCCGACAGCATGCCGCCCATCACGCCGGTACCGATGGCGCGCTGCGACGCGGCGCCGGCGCCGCTCGCGACCACCAGCGGCAGCACGCCGAGGATGAACGCGAGCGACGTCATGATGATCGGCCGGAAGCGCAGGTGCGCCGCCTGCAGCGCCGCCTCGAGCGGCGACTTGCCCTGCGCCTGCAGGTCCTTCGCGAATTCCACGATCAGGATCGCGTTCTTCGCCGCCAGGCCGATGATGGTGATCAGGCCGACCTTGAAGTAGACGTCGTTGGAAAGCCCGCGCAGCGACGCCGCCAGCAGCGAGCCGAACACGCCCAGCGGCACCACGAGCAGCACGGCGACCGGGATCGACCAGCTTTCGTACAGCGCGGCGAGAGCGAGGAACACGGCCAGCAGCGCGAAGCCGATCAGCACGAACACGGTCGAACCGGCGAGGATCTCCTCGCGCGACTGGCCGGTCCATTCGTACGCGAAGCCGGCCGGCAGCTTGGCGGCGAGACGCTGCATCTCGTCCAGCGCCTGGCCGGTCGAATAGCCTTGCGCGGCGTCGCCCGTGATGCTCATCGACGAGTAACCGTTATAGCGCGACGTCTGCATCGGACCCATGATCCACTGCGTCGTCGCGAACGCGGACAGCGGCACCGGCTGGCCCTTCGTGTTCAGCGCGTTGATGTGCAGGAGGTCGTCCGGCTGCATGCGCTCCGGCGCGTCGGCCTGCACGATCACGCGCTGCAGGCGGCCGGCGTTCGGGAAGTCGTTCACGTAGGCGGAACCGAGCGACGTCGACAGCGCCGTGTTGATGGCGCCGAACGTCACGCCCAGCGCCTGCGCCTTGGCGCGGTCGATGTTGAGCTTCAGCTGCGGCGCGTCTTCCAGGCCTTCCGGACGGATGCCCGTCAATACCTTGCTCTGCATCGCCATGCCGAGCAACTGGTTGCGCGCCTGGAGCAGGGCGGCGTGACCGAGGCCGCCGCGGTCCTGCAGGCGGAACGAGAAGCCCGTGCCGCGGCCCAGTTCCGGGATCGGCGGCGGGCTCACCACGAAGATGAACGAGTCGCGCAGCGCCCCCATGTGCATCGTGATGCGCATGGCGAGTTCCTGCGCGCTCTGGCCCTTGCCCTTGCGCTGGTCCCAGGACTTCAGCGGGATGAACGCGAGACCCATGTTCTGGCCCTGGCCCGTGAACGAGAAGCCCGTCACGGCGACCATGTCGGCCACTTCCGGCTGCTTGAGCACATAGTCTTCCATCGCGTGCAGCACGACGTTGGTGCGCTCGGCGGTGGCGCCCGGCGGCAGCTGGATGTTGGCGATGATGTAGCCCTGGTCCTCGTTCGGCAGGAACGAGTTCGGCAGGCGCGCGAACATCAGCCCGACGATGGCGGCCAGCAGGACGAACACGACCAGCGCGCGGCCGCTGCGCTTGAGGATCTTGGCGACGATGCCTTCGTAGCGCTTGGCGCCCGTCGTGAAGGTGCGGTTGAACCAGCCGAAGAAGCCTTTCTTCTCCATGTGGTGGCCCGCCTCGACGGGCTTGAGCAGGTGCGCGCACAGCGCGGGCGTGAGCGACAGCGCCATGAACGCCGAGAAGCCGATCGACGACACCATCACGATCGAGAACTGGCGATAGATGTTGCCGACGGCGCCCTGGAAGAACGCCAGCGGCACGAACACCGACATCAGCACGACGGTCACGCCGATGATGGCGCCGGAGATCTGGCCCATCGCCTTGCGCGTCGCCAGCAGCGGCGGCAGGCCTTCCTCGGACATGATGCGTTCGACGTTCTCCACCACCACGATCGCATCGTCGACGACGATGCCGATCACGAGCACCATGCCGAACATGGTCAGCACGTTGATCGAGAAGCCCATCGCCAGCAGCGTCGCGAAGGAACCCAGCAGGGCCACCGGCACGACGATCGTCGGGATGATCGTGTAGCGGATGTTTTGCAGGAACACGTACATCACGATGAACACGAGGATCACGGCCTCGATCAGCGTTTCCACCACCTGCTTGATCGAGATCTGGATGAATTTCGTGCTGTCGTAAGGAATCGAGTACTTCATGCCTTTCGGGAAGTACCGCTGCAACTGCTGCATGCGTTCCTTGATCAGCTTCGCCGTTTCCAGCGCGTTGCCGGTCGGAGACAGCTGCACGCCGATACCGGTCGACGGCTTGCCGTTCAGGCGGGTCGACGTGGTATAGGCCTGGCCGCCGATCTCGATGCGGGCGACGTCCTTCAGGCGCACGGCCGAGCCGTCCGGATTGGCGCGCAGCACGATGTTGCCGAACTGCTCGACGGTCGACAGCTGGCCCGTGACGACGACGGTCGCCGTGATCTGCTGGCCCTTGGCCACCGGCAGGTCGCCGATCGTGCCGGACGCCACCTGGGCGTTCTGCTGGCGGATCGCCGTGGTGACGTCGTCCGGCGACAGGTTGAAGCCGACCAGCTTGGCCGGATCGATCCAGATCCGCATGGCCTTCTCGGTACCGAACAGCTGGGCCTGGCCGACGCCCTTGATCCGCTGGATCTCGGGCAGCACGTTGCGCGACGCATAGTCGCCCAGCGCGACGGTGTCCCACGTCGGGTCGTCCGACGACAGGATCGTGAACAGCAGGAAGTTCGATCTGGCCTTGTCGACGCGCACGCCCTGCTGGGTCACCGCGGCCGGCAGGCGCGGGGCGGCGCGCGCCAGGCGGTTCTGGACGTCGACCTGGGCCAGGTTCGGATTGGTGCCGGTTTCGAAGCTGATCGTGATGGAGCCGGTGCCGTTGGCCTGGGCGGTCGACTCCATGTAGATCATGCCCTCGGCACCGTTCATCTCGCGCTCGATGACGGAAATGACGGATTCTTCCAGCGTTTGCGCGGAAGCGCCCGGGTAGGCGACGCTGACGACGATCGACGGCGGCGCCACGGTCGGATATTGCGCGATCGGCAACTGCTTGATGGCCACGCCGCCAAGTACCATGATGAACAGCGCGATCACCCAGGCGAAAATGGGGCGGTCAATAAAAAAACGTGCCATTGTTGTTCCTGTTTATCTAGCCTTGCCTTTTCACTGGCGGGTGTTGCCGGTTCCCGCGGCGGCGCCGGCGACCGGCGAACCGGCTTTCGGCGTGCGCTCGGCGGGCGCGGCGGCGGCGGCTTGGGCGCCGGCCGCATTCGGCTGGGCGGCGGGCGCGCCGGCCGTGGCCGGGGCCGCGGGGGCACCGACCGGCGTCCACGGCACCGGCTGTACCGGCGTGCCCGGCGGCAGCATCTGCAGCTTCTGGAAGCCGTCCACCATCACCTTCTCGCCTTCCTTCAGGCCATCCGTGACGACCCAGTTGTCGCCGTTCTGCGAACCGATCTTGACGGTGCGCGGGGTCGGCTTGTTGTCCGGGCCGATCACCATCACGGTATCGCCGTTCGGGCCGCCGCGGGTGACGGCCTGTTGCGGCAGCAGGATGCCCGCCGGCAACTCGGCCTGCGCCAGGCGCACGCGCACGTACTCGCCCGGCAGCAGGGCGTTGTCCGGATTCGGGGTCTCGGCGCGCAGGGTGACCTGGCCGCTGGTCGGGTCGACGGTGATGTCCGAGAACAGCAGCTTGCCTTTTTGCGGCAGCACGGTGCCGTCGTCCAGCACGACGGTCACGGGCACGCTGGCCCCGAAGCCCTTGTGGCCGGCGTCCTTGCGCAGGCGCTGCAGTTCGGCGGCCGACTGGGTGATGTTCAGGTAGACCTTGTCGGTCTGCTGGATCAGCGCCATTTGCGTGGCTTCCGCCGCGGAGACGAGCGCGCCTTCCGTCACGAGCGCGCGGCCGATGCGGCCCGAGATCGGCGCATAGACGTGCGCGTAGTCGTAATTGATCTTGGCGATGCGGACCTGGGCCTTGGCCGAATTGACGTCCGCCTCGGCCTGCTTCTGGGCGGCGACGGCGTTCGTGAACTCCTGCTTGCTGACGGCCTGCGCCTCGACGAGGGGCTTGTAGCGCTCGACGGTGGCGGCGGTCGACGTCAGGTTGGCCTGGGCGCGGCCGAGCGCGGCCTGGGCGGCGTTCAACTGGGCCTGGTAGGGCTCGGGATCGATCTGGAACAGCGATTGGCCCTGCTTGACCATGCTGCCCTCGGTGAACAGCCGCTTGAGCACGACGCCGTTGACGCGGGCGCGCACCTCGGCGGTGCGGATCGCCTCGACGCGGGCCGGCAACTCGGTCTCGAGCGCGACCGGCTGGATCCTGGTGGTGATGACGCCGACCTGCGGCGGCGGCATCTTGGCGCCGGCGGGGCCGGGACCGGCCTTGGCGTTATCCTTGGAGCCGCAGCCCGACAGGACGGCCACGGCGACCAGGGTACATGCGGCGATCCTGGAGAGAGTCAGAGAAGAGGAGTGGGCAGAGCGCATTCAATGCTTCCTTCTTGTGGAAAAAAGGACAAAACCGATCCGCGGCACGTTTCTTAGGAGCCCGATCGGCCTGCGCAGTTTAAAAAAATGCAACACGGGGCAGGCGGCTCGTCGCTTCCTCTTGCACGGCTTCGGGTTTATCGCTGGCTTTTGGGAAAACCCCGAGATACTATCACGAGTGTATGTTTAATGTTTCTTACCTATAAAAACGGAGAGTATGACGGATGGCCCGCAAAACCAAGGAAGAGGCGGCCGCGACCCGTGACAGCATCTTGGATGCTGCGGAAAAATTGTTCGTGGAACAAGGTGTTTCGCGTACAACGTTGCAGCATATCGCAACTGCAGCCGGTGTGACGCGCGGAGCAATTTATTGGCATTTTGACGACAAGGGCGCGTTGTTCAACGCGATGATGGAACGCGCCATCCTGCCGCTCGAAGCGGAGATGCAGGTGCTGGACCAGGCCGAGTCGGACGACCCGCTCGTCGACCTGCGCAACCACATGCTGGCCGTGCTGGACCGGACCGTCAACGACCCGGGCGCGCGCCGCGTGTTCGAGATCGCGACGCTGAAGGTGGAATTCGTGGGCGAGATGGACGCCGTGCGCCAGCGCCGCAAGGACAATATGGCCAACTGGATGACCCGCGCCGAACGCCGCATCCGCCTGGCCGCCGACAAGGGCTTGATCGCCCGCCACGTCGACGCCACCCGCGTGGCGCTCGCGTTGTGGATCATGATCGATGGATTGATCCGCAACTGGATGTTCGATCCGCAGGACTTCGATTTGCTGGCGTTGGGGAAATGCGTGATCGATCCGTATCTGGATGGGTTGCGGACCGGAGGTGCTTAGTTTTCTAACATATCGCGTGAGTCAAGAATTAGCGGCTTAACTCACAACGATGTTATCAGGCGCGCGCCGCATTCCGTTATGTCGCCGTCGTAAGCATATGGCTTACCTTTGTGTCGTGCCCCGGCCTCATCCGGCTTGATCGCAAAGCGGCCCTTGCACTTGGGGCAATACGTCATGTCACCCTGAAGCGCCGCGACCGCTCCCATTACGACCGTTTCCGACGATGCGCTGATGACGTGCCCGCCGTGATCGGTTTTATCGTTGAGGCGAATGACGCCACGTCCTTGGTGTTTCAAGGTTTAATCCCGCTGGCCTGTGCGACGGTCCCGGTTTTACCTGGAGGCATATAGTAGGAACCTTCCGGCGCGCCGGGGACCCTGACGCGGAATTTCAGGCCCGAGAGCAGCTTGTCCCACAGCGCGACCGCTTCGTCGTCGCTGAGTGAAGCGGCTTTGGCCGCGCCGACAACGTTGTGCTCGACCTTGGTGAACATGGCGACGCCGAACTCGGACGGATTGGCGACGTCTTTCGGCGTGCCGACGAATCCCCACTCGAAATCGTGCGTGCCATCCGGCCTGCGGATGAGGGATTCTTCGCCGTGCCAGTGTTGCACGTCCCGCTTCCCTTCGCGCAGCAGGGTCCGGTCCGGGTAATTGCTTCCCTGCTGTTCCTGTGCCTGTCGAATGCGCGCCAGCAAGGATAGCTCTTCCACTTTCATTCGCGCGAACTCTTCCTTGGAATAGTCGGAATACGCGTCCTTGTTCGAACTGATCGAAAAGGTCACGTCGGGCAGGCTGGGTAAATAGATGCCGGCACTGATCATCTCTTGGTCGCCATAAAAAGAACTGGCCATGAATCCGTGCTCGATGCAATAGCCTTCTTCGGAGGGGATGTCGTCTTCCGTCCGCAGGCGCAGGGTTTTTGCCCGCGTGGCTTCTTGTGCAGCAGCTTGATCCTCGGACTTTGCCGCATCAGGGGCAACTCCTCCACGCAAAAGAAATATAAAATCCCCCATGTTGATATACGTATTAAAAAAATGGAGGTTGAGCTCTTTGGCGGCCTTACTGTCATAATAGCGAAACTGCCAGCTGCCTTCGATTGGCCCCGGTTTGTTATAGGTTATTTCCGCAGTTTTGTCAGCTCTCTTTATTTTGGCGATATCTTGCTCGACCTTTGCTTTGATTGCTTCCCTGTTGCCCGGAAAGACATAGACCCTGGAGGGAAAAGACGCTTCCCCTTGGATCACCTGTGCTTCCTTAGGAACGGTAAGTGCATATCGACCAAAGCACACAAGCTTGGTTTCTTTGAACATGCTCATTAATCGCGGGCTCAGTGCGACGGCTTCAGGCACGGCATTCTCCTTGTAAGTATATTTCTTTGAGCAGGCGACAAGCGGCGCCGCCAGCATCAAGGCGAAGCAGCATCCAGTCAATACGGTCCGATACTTTGTACGCATACTCAACCCCATTTCGCAGTTTCGGCAATCTTCACGATTGAATACAGCATCGATGTCAGGACGTGCGAATTCGCATAACTGCCCTGGTGTTCATAACCGCTCCCTTTGGCACTCCCATGTGGGAATAACGTGCCGGTAATTTTGCGCGCCGAGCGTTCGGCCGGCACCGTTTCGTCGCCGGCCGCATCCATCGGCTGTAATTTCAGCGTCAACACCCTGTTTCCCGCTTGTACTGTCAACGTTCCCTTTTTGTCATCAGTCAACAGCTTCCAGCTGTCGGCCGGCGGCAGGGTGATTGTCCGGCTATCCCAAACCTCTGGGTTCATGACTTTAAAGACCAAGTTTCCATAGCTTTTGTGCTCATCCGATGCGCAATAGCTGGCGAAGCACTGCGTCGGGTGGAACGTCGTTTCAATGGCACCGAGGAATCCATTTGCGCTTTTCAGGCGTTTTCGCACATTTTCTAGGCCTCCGCCATCCAGGGACAGAACGTTGCCCGGGTTCACCCATCTCGGATTTATAAGGCGCCACCAGTTATTCTGTGGCTGCAGGTAAATGCTTTCGAGTGCATTTTCGTCCCCCTTGGGCCAGCTGCGGATCGTCCTGCCACACCCATCCACGACCTTCAGCCATTCCTTGCCGTAGGCCGCGGCGGGCAATAATTCCAGCGGGCCGGGGGTATTGGCAAGAATCGCTGTCGCATGCTGGCCATCGATAGCGACAATTTCGGCGAAGATTTCTGCCTTCGTGCCTTCCTTTTCCTGGAACCCGAAGCGCATGCGCCGATAAGCGGCGGCAGCGCCCACCGTCGGCATGACACTGTGGTACATGCCCAGCACTTTCACCGTCTTGTCGTTCAGCAGATTTCCGTAATCAGGGTGGATCAGCGCGCGCGCCAGGATGCCGCCCATGCTGTGCGTCACGATGATGACCTCATCGCATTTGAAGCCGCGCCTCTGGTATCCGAGAATCAATGCACGTATGCGGTTGGCGATCACAATGGCCGATTCCCCGTTGCTCTTCAGGAAGTTATATCCCATCGCATGCACCGGATACCAGCAAGCTGAGATCTTTTTGATGTCCGCTGCGGTAATCGCCTTTCCCGATAAGGCGCCAAAGCTTTTCGGATCGACGAAAACCGATTCCCACATCGAATGCACCTGCCCCTTTACGACCATATTGTTGAGGAACATTTCGGCTGTTTTCAGCAGATGCTCATAGGGTCCGGCAAAAAACACTTCGCTCCAGCCGCGCCAACGAGCAACCTGTGCCGGGGTCTGGTGTTTGCGCGACATGATACGGGGTTGATTTGGCTGGGTGGGCGACCGAAAAAAATTTTGCCCCAGCAGCGGAGGGATCGGCCCGAGGCCGTCCGGGACATTTTGATGACGCGCATCCGACTCGCGCGTCTCCTTGCCGTCCGGATCAAAGCGGTCCTTGCTTTCGGTGTAGTGGTAATACTCGACTTCCGTATTCTCAGGGTCAAAGTCGAGCTGGCGTTGCGCCGGCGATGCGTTTCTGAACCACCCACCCATGCCGGCTTTCCGGACAACGTCGATCGTGCCGGACGCGCTGACCAGGTCGTCGGGGCGCCATGCACGATTATCTGTGCGCTTCAATTCATCTTGCCGTTTCTTGGTCATGCGGAGATTGCTACCCATCACGCCGGGCAAAAAAATGACAGGGATGATCTTGCCGGGAGGGACTTTGACATCATGCCTGACCTTATCTTCAATCTCTGTCAAATAAACCGTGTATTCGGCCCAGCCACCGATACCCTGCGTGAATTCGCCCTGATGGTTGCCGCGTTCATTGAGGTTGCTGTCGTTGCTCATGGCAGGTCGCCTTTCCGTTGAATCGTATAGCTTTCCATTCCCGGACCTTTTTGCAGCCCAGTACTGCCGTTGGCGGTGGACTTTCCGTCCAGGACTGTCGCGTCGTCCCGGACCAATTTATAGGGAATGTTTTCCGCCGGCTTGCCATCCGTCTGAAGGAAGTTGACCTCCTGGTCGAAGTGGCAATCGGCCGGTTTTTCGTTGAACGCTTGGGAGACGCTCTTCGGCGCCAGCGTTTCCAGATTGCCGTGAAAGAGAACAGGCGACGACGTGAAGAATTGCGTTTGATCGCTAATCTCAAGCATGTGATTGCCGCCATGCAGTCGCACGCCTTTCTTGCCCCGGATCTCGACCCAATCCGACTCGCTCAGGAGCCGCAGCACCTTATTGGCGATGACTTCCACGTCATCGGTTTGCGCCTGCACGGACACCTTGCCGGCGGCGGCGATCAGCTTCATGCCGGCCTTGTGCACGAACAGCCGGAACGTCTTGCCGATGCTCGCGAACAGGCCGTCGACGCTGGCGATCGACAAGCTTTTGCCGCTCGTGATGGCGGTATGACGGGTACTGGCGATATGGGTGGATTGCGCGGAACTGAGCTCGATGCCCGCCGGGCTAGAGAGGACGAGATGCGGCTCGGACAATTCCGGAAACTCTGCCTTGCCGCCGCCCCGGATGCCCTGGTTCTGGGATCTGAGGTCCTCGACGGCATCCCCTTGCTGAGGCGCCTGCTTCTCCTGGGCGCCGTAGTGCTGCGCCATCCCGACCAACTGCTCCTGCAGGTCCACCGCCGTCGACAGTCGCTGAATCGTCTCGCCCATATCCTTGATATGTGCGGCGGCGCTCGGGCGTCCTTCCGTAGAGATGAGCATGCCCTGTGCCGCGCGCGCGACACCATGGCCATCAGTCCGCAATTCCCAGCCTTCGCCGCGAGGATCTTTTCTGCCAGATGTATCCTCGACGCGGGTAATGTGGCCAAGCGACAGCTGGCTGCACTGATGATCGCTTTTCAACTGCGCCTGGATCTTGCCTGCAGTATCGTCAAGGATCAGGTGATTGCCGCGCCGGCTCCCTTCGCCTCCCTGCAATTCGCGGCTGCGCAAACCACTCAACGCCCGCTGGCTAGGCAATTGCCAAGGAGGCATGTGTTTGGCGTTGTACAGCGCCCCAAGAATCACCGGATGATCGATGTTCGCGTCCAGAAAAACTACCGCCACTTCCTCACCCACCCGCGGCAGGCGAATATTCCCGAACCGGCTGCCCGCGCCCGGCGACATGACGCGCAGCCACGCGGAACTGTTCTCGTCGTAGTTGCCCAGCCGGTCCCAGTGGTGTTGGATCTTGACGCGTCCGTAGCCATCGGTATGGATCTCGGCACCGGCGGGACCGACCACGACGGCCGTCTGGATGCCGGGATAGGTGCAGGGCCGGCTGTTGTAGTGGCGGCCCGGGCGCCACGGGATGTCCTTGCGCACGCACCGGAAGGTGTTCTCGTAATGCGATGGCGCGCCCGGTCCGGCCTGGTAGTTGTTGTTGGCCTCGTGGTCGACGGACAGGATCAGGTAATGGCGATTCCGGATGCTGGGCTTGGCCGGTTCGCCGTGCCTGGGCGCCCGCAGTTCGGCACTGAAGTGATCGGCCAGCTTGAAGTAGCGGCCCGGCTGGGCGGTCCGGTCGTTGCCGACGGCCTCGAAGTATTGCGTGTTCGCGTCGCGCTCGCCCATGCGCTGGAAGGCGAGTTTTTCGCCCTCGTTGTGCGTGCGGAAACCGTACGATCCCGTGTTCTCGTAGATTTCGTACGGGAAGACGTCGCCCTGGTCGTTCAGGGACTCGGCGGTCGAGCGCTGCGCAATCGGGTTCTTGTAGTCGAAGCTCACCAATGTCGTCTGGCCCGAGCCGATGCGTCGCAAGGGACGCCATTCGCGGATGCCGTCGTCTTCCAGCGAACCCGCCTTGTCGCGGAACGGAATCGTTTCAGAATCGTCGATGCCGGTCGGGTCGATCGGCCGCACGAGCGTCGTCCTGTCGTACAGCCACAGCGTGTGTCCATCCACCCGGTGCTCGTAGTGGTACGCCAGCCCCAGCGCTTCCCAGCGGCGGTGCAAATGGTTGTAGTCGGTCTCGTCGTACTGGTTCGCGCAGGTCATCCGCGGAAATTCGTCGACGATGTGTGTGCGCCAGTCGGCCTGGCGGTAATGCGCGAAGGTGAGTTCGGTCAGTTCGATGACGCTCTTGCCGTGGAACGACACGTTGTCCTTGCGCAGCTTGGCGAATGCCAGCCACGGTTCGAGCACCATGCGGTAGAACGCGAAACCGCCGTCGGCGCGCAGGAATTGGAATTCGGCGACGTAGCCGTTGAAGTAGCGCAATGAGCCGTCTTCGCGCACGACGGATATCGTCACCATTCGCGCCATCATCGACTTCAGGGGAATCCGCGCGTCATCGGACAGGAGTTCGACGTCGAAGCGGAAACAGCGCGAGACTTCCTCGTGTGCGCGCAATCGGTTGGGCAGGAGGATGGCGTCCGGTCCGTCGCCGCGTGGGAACGCCAGGCGTATCAAGCGGTCGTGCTGCGCACCGAGACCGAACGCCGACAGCGCGGCGCCCGCCGCGATCGCTTGGCTCCCATCCATGTATCGCCTCCGGTGGTTGATCAGCTATCTGATTTCCGTCGGTTAAGGTACTCAACAGGGTGCTACATAACCTTGATCAGCAGCAAGCAGCGGTCTCGGCGGCGCGATCCTGCCGTTCCGCCGTCAGCCGGAGGGTGGATCGGATGTCGGCCCGACTCGCCTTGCCCGCACTCACGGTCAGGAAGGTGTTCCACCCCAGGCGTTTCCGGTCCTGTCCCTTGGTTCTCAAAGTCATGGGCTTGAGGCATGGCTTTTCCAGCAAGAGCCTGATTTCATATTGAATCGACGGCACGGCAAACAGGCTGACCATGTCCTTCAACGCGTCGCGCGACCGGCCATGCGGCAGGAAAGCCTTTGCCGTTTCCTCGTCCAGGGGGCCGATGTGCAGGCGGACGCGCACGTCGCTGCGCCACGTGCGCGTGCCCAGGGCGGCGCCGAAGCCGAGGGTGGGATCGGTAACGCCGAGCGTGCTGCACATCTTTGCCGGAATCGGATCCCAGGCGCCGACGAATTCCTCGATACGCACGGGAACGCCGAAGTAGTCGCCCAGCACGCGCTCCACGGTCGATGCGGCGATCGGGCGTGTCCGGAGCAATCCGGCGTAGAAGGCAGCCGCTTCCGGGGGAATCGATGCAAATGCGCTGGCAGGCCCGAAACTGCCGGGGCGCAGGCCACCCAGCGCAATCAGCAGCGGAAGCAGATCGTCCCGGGCGCGCGTGTTCAAGCCATGTTCGACGCGGTATTTGCCCCACGCTTCGTAGAACAGGCCGACGGCCCGGTTCGCAAACAGGTCGATGAACGGCTTCCAGCTTTCGTCCGTGCCCAGGTGCGCCTTGGCGGCCGCCCGTTCGGTGTCGTGCAGGGGCAAGGTGCCGCTTGCGCCCAGCAGCCCGACGAAAGCGGGGGTGATGTGAATGCGCGGTACGGCGCCGGCCGATTCGACGTGCATGCCTTCGATCTCGCTTGCCGGAAACGCCAGCGACAGGCTGTTACGAAAGCGCAGCACCCGGTCGAATGCCTGGGCGTACGGGATGCCTTGTTGATGCAGCATCCGCACCAGGATGTTCAGCAGTTGCGCGAACCGGTAGCGGTAGGGCGCCGCGACCAGGCGCTGCATCATGACAGCGGCATGCTCCCGCTTCGCGGTTTGCATCGGAATAGTTCCTCTCCTGATTGATGCGACAGGATGACCAGTTCGATAAAACTGTTCATTTGGACATACAACGCAAAGAACTGGTCGATGACCTGCACGAACAGGTGCAGGCCGGCGCCGACGAAGGCTTCTTCGTCGATCGTCAGGCGCACCTCGGTCCCGTGCGCCAGGGACGCTCCGCGCTTGTGCCGGATCCATGCGGTCGCCTCGGCATGGTCGAGCCCGACGACGCCGGCGATCTGCCGCCGCGTGACCGCGGACCCGGTGACGTCGTACAGCGCCAGCATTTCGCGCAGGCCGGCAGCCCCTTCCTGTGCGAGGGCGTGATGGTTGAGCGTCAGGTGCGAGATGAGGCGCCAGTGGGCGCCCCGGCCGTTTTCCAGGCGATGGGGACGGGTGGGCCGGCGCAGAAAGCGTATTCGCGTTCCCTGGTCCGCGCCGGGAAAGGACAGGTCGCTGTCGGTCGAGCCGCATTTCAACAGGCAGGGCAGGTCGCGATTGGTGCAGGTGAGGTCGATCGACAGCGTCGTCTGCTCGACCGCGAGCGGCTCGCCGTCCGTGTCGACGAGCGCAATGACCTTTTCGTGGCCCGGGCTGGCGACCGCCAGCGTGTCGTCATGGCGCAATATCCAGTAACGGCCCTGATGCGCATCGTTCTCGCCGTGCCGCAGCGCATAGAAGGGGCGGAATTCGACCGGCGCAATGGCCTTGCCCTGCTGCCGCACCATGTGGACCCGGTCGACCGAATACACCTCGTACGCCGCCGCATGGCCGGCATGTGCGAGCACGCTGTATTCCGCGGTCCGCTCGTCGTATTGGATCGGGACGCCCGGCTGGCTGAACAGATTGACGACCGGGGTGCAGCCGGTCAGCAGGCTGTGCGCCGACAGGCCGGCGAGCATCCTGGCCTGATCCGAGCCCGGCGCCACGCCCGCCAGCGCCAGGTGCAGCGTGAAGCGGGTGCACTCCGCGGGCAGCCGGGCGCGCAGCGCGGCCAGGTCGACGTCGATGAAGTTGAATTTTTCCGGGAAGGCGAAATACTCGGCAAGAATCCGGTAGGCGCGGTGCGAGCGGGCTTCGAACGGGATCAGGGCGTCGTCGTCGCCGAAGCCGGCCGCCGCGATCGGTATCGCGGCGAGCTTTATCCAAGTCTCGTCTGCTTCCACCTGGACGTATGCCGCCGCCGTGCGCATGAACAGCGCGTCGCGCAGTGCCGCGCAAAACGACGGGTCGCCGTCGAGATAGATCCGCAAGGGCGCCGCCGTGCCGGCAGGGTCCGGGGACGCGAATTCGATGCCGATCGCCGCCGCCGCGCCCGGCGGGAGCCGGGTCGAGGACGGCGCGCGGATCACGGCATCGAACCGGGCGGATGCGATGGCGGCCGTGGACGGCGCGATATCGTATGCGGTCCGGAACGTGCAGCGCACGCCGCCCACCGGCGCCGATTCGACCAGCGTCCCGCGCGGGAAGCCGGCGGTGCCGGCGGCGCCCTCCTCGGTAGACGGGAGGAAGCGCACGATCGCGCAGGACGGGAACGGCCTGAGATAGTGCGGAAACAGCAGGTTGAGGAGCGCCTCCGTGAATTGCGGATACGAGTCGTCCAGGCGCTTGGACACCCGCGCGCACAGCAGGGCGACGGACTGGATCAGGCGTTCCACGTGCGGGTCGTCGCACGCTTCGCCGCCGAGCTGCAGCTTGGCCGCGACCTTAGGATAGCGCTCGGCGTACTCGCGGCACAGCTGCCGCATGGTGACGAGCTCGCGTTCGTACTGCGCAAACAGTTCGTCCATGATGATGGGGCCTATGACGCGCTGCGCACGCTCTGGATCGAATAGCGCTGGAGCGATGGCTGGAACACGGCGTTGAAATGCATCGGATCGGCCGCCGGCGCATTCTTCAGTTCGGCGGTGATCACGAAGTCGACCCGGTTGATGGCGCCTTTCCTCGGCTGCAAGGTCGCCGTCACCTTGTGCAGCCTCGGCTCGTGCCGCTCGATCGCCTCGCGGACCGCGGTGCAGATGCGCTTCTGGTCCGCGTCGCTCGTCATGCACATGCCGGCGAAATCGATCAGGCCATAGTTCACGACGGATGCGCCGACCTGGGGATAGCCGGCCAGCGCAGCGGGGAGCAGGGCGGAGCGGGTGTTGAGGAGGGCTTCCAGGTCGCGCGTGATGCTGTCCTTCCACGCGTCGCTCTTGCCGGCCGGTGCGCGGTACGCGCGCGGCGGGGTGTCGTCATCGGCATCCAGACGGTCGAACAAACCTGGCGTGAAACTCCGCATGTTGGTTCCTTTAAGGCAAGCCGCCCTGAAGCAGCGGAAGCGTCATTATTGTCGTCTTGCCGAAAATAAAATTGCGTCCGGTCAACCGCCGGTTGATGCGCCAGATCAATAGTCTCCGCGCAATGCCCGCCATGCTTTCTGGAGTGAACCCTGAACGAGGAGGAAGCGATGAGCTTGGGCGCGAAGATCTTGTGGTCCGAAGGGCTGACGCTGGGTCCCCAGCATTTCCAGAGGCAGGACTTGTACCACGAGACACGGCTGCTCAGGATGGCGTCGGCGCTCAATCCGCATTTCTGGGGTGTCCGCCAGTTGCAATGGAATATGGATGCGCTCGGCCACGACCTGCTCGAGGCCCAGGCCATGTCGTTGATTTTCCAGGATGGGGAAGTCTACGAGGCGCCGGCGACGGATCTGTTGCCGGTGCCGGTCGACCTGACCCGGCTACCGCAGGACATCAATACCTTCACCATCCACGCCGCGCTCCCGACCATCCGGCCCCATGGCGCCAATGCGGAGGAGGGCGGGCGCTACGCGTTGGCCGAGTCCGAAACGGCCGACCTGTTCAGCGACGCGGTGCCGATCGACGTGCCGTTCCTGAAGAAACGGGTCCGGCTCCTGACGCAGGCCGAGCCGCGCGATGGCCACGTCGGTTTTCCCGTGCTGCGCATCCACCGCGACCCGCGCGGCGGCTTCGATGTGGATCCGGCCTTCGTCCCGCCATGCGTGGCGATCGGCGCGGCCCGTCCGCTCCAGCAATTGCTCGACGGCTTGATGAGTGCACTGACGGCCAAGATCGTGTCGCTCCACAACGCGCACCGGAAAACGAACGCGTCCACGTTCGAGGTGCACGCGGGGGACATCACGTCGTGGTGGATGTTGAACATCATCAGCACGGCGAACGCGTCGCTGCAGCACTATGCGCGTTCCCGGGTCCAGCACCCCGAGGACCTGTACGAGAAGCTGCTGGCGCTGGCGGGCGGATTGATGACGTTTTCGGACAGGTACGCGACGGTGGATCTGCCGGCCTATGTCCACGCCGATCCCGGCGTCACGTTCGCGCAACTGGATGCCGTGATCCGCGAGCTGGTCGATACCGTCATCTCGGCCAGGTACTTCACCATTCCGCTCGTCGCGGAAGACAATCGGCGCACGCATTACCGGGGCGTGCTGGATCCATCGAAACTGACCCAGGAGACGCAGCTGTGCCTTGCGGTCAGCGCCGCCATGCCGGCGCTCGAACTGGTGGCGGCCGTGCCGGTCCGCTTCAAGATCGGCTCGCCCGACGATATCGAGCGCATCGTGGCCTCGGCGCTGCCCGGCATCGCGCTCACGCACATGCCGCAGGTGCCGGCGGCGGTGCCCGTGCGTCCGGACACCTATTATTTCCTGCTGTCGACCAGGAACGGCCTGTACGAGAACGCGCTGAAGGCGCAGGCGATCGCGATCTATGCCCCGGCCGGCATGCTCGAGCTGAAAATCGAATTGATCGCGTTCACGCAGTAGATGCCCGGGTCAGCCCCGCGCGCGCTTGTGCAGGCGCGCGAAGCTGATGGCTGCGCCCAGCAGGGCGATGGCGGCCGCCGCCGCGAGGGCGTACGCGGTGCCGTGGCGCTCCGACAGCACGAGGCAGCCGGCCACCAGCGCGGCGCCGCCGGCCTGGCCCGTCAGGCGCGCCGTGGCGACGATGCCGCTCGCGCCGCCGGCCCGTTCGCGCGGCGCGCTGCCCATGATCGCTTTCATGTTCGGCGCCTGGAACAGGCCGAACCCGGCGCCGCAGACGGCCATGCGCCACGCGATGTCGAGCGTGCTGGCGGATGCCGGCATCCACAACAGGGTCAGCATGCCGCCGCACAGCACCAGCAGGCCGATCCCGGCCATCAGCCCGGATTCGAAGCGGTCGGACAGGCGCCCGGAAATCGGCCCCATGACGCCGACCAGGACGGGCCACGGCGTCAGCAGGAAGCCCGTCTCGACGGGCGAACGGCCGAGCACCTGCTCGAAGTGGAAAGGCAGGGCGACGAAGGCCAGGCTCTGGACGGCGAACGTGCACACGGCCGTCAGCGCGGACAGCGCGAACAGCGGCCGCGCCAGCAGGTCGGTCGGCAGGATCGGCGCCGCATGGCCGCGTTGGCGCCACAGCAGCAGCGCGAAGCAGGCGCACGTGCCCGCCGCTTCCAGGCCGAGACGCGCGGGCGCCGCACCGTGCGCCGCGTCGCCCAACAGGAGGATCAGGAGGCCGAACGCGCCCGCATTGCACAGCGCCGCGCCGGCATCGAAACCGTGGGCGGCCGGCGCGTTGTCGGGCAGGACGCGGCGTCCCAGCACAAAGGCGGCCGTGCCGATCGGTACGTTGATGGCGAACAGCCAGGGCCACGATGCCAGCGCCAGGATCATCGACGCGAGCGTGGGCCCGACGGCGAATGCCACCGCCACGACGAGTGCGTTCAGGCCGAAGCCCTGGCCCTGCTGGCGGGCCGGATAGATGGCGCGCATCATGGCCGTCGTGACGCCCATCAGGGCGCTTGCGCCGAGGCCCTGCAGCAGGCGCGCGGCCACGAGCAACGGCAGGTTCGACGCCAGCGCGCATAACAGCGACGCCACCGTGAACACCCCGAGTCCGGTCGTCGCGACGCGCCGGTAGCCGACGCGTTCGCCCAGCGCCGCGAACGGCAGCAGCGTGGCGACCATCGCCAGTTGATAGACGTTGACGATCCAGACGGAGGCGGCGGCGCTGGCGTGCAACTGGCGGGCCAGTTCGGGCAGGGCCGTGTTGGCGATCGCCGTGTCGAGCGACGCCATCGACACGCCCGTCATCAGCGCCGCCATCGCCCAGCGCCGGCGCGCGGGCGGCAGGCCGTCGGACGGGACAGAGGTCGGATGCGGCGCCGCGTCGTGCACGGCGCCGCGGACAAGTATGGTCTCGGTCATGTCAATCCCTGACGACGCCCGACGGGCCGACGCGCTCGGCGTTCGGCACGTCCGAGATGCGGATGCGGATCAGGTGACGGCGCTCGTCCGTGTACGTCGTGCGGCCGTGCAGCATGTGGTGGTTGTCGACCAACATCAGCGTGTCGGTCGGCAGCTGGTCCTTGAAGCGCTCGGCGCGCACCTCGGCCACGTCGTTCATCAGCGCCAGCGCGGCGCGCAGCTCGGGCGTGTCCAGGTCGGGACGGGCGTCCAGGCCCTTCTTGATGGAGTCGTAGCGCCAGCGCATCGTGAAGCGGGTGCCGGGACGTTTGGCCGGGCCGAACACGAGCGCCACGTTCACCTCGACGTTGTTGTCGCCGGCGGCATAGATGGCCGGCACACGGAACGGCACCGGCGTCGTGCTGAGCAGGTCGAACGCCTGGCGGCCTTCGGCGGTCTGCTGCAGTGCTTCATAAATGTCTTCGCCGTCGATCAGCAGCGAATGGCCGCCGTCGCAGCGCGCCGCGTTCACCACGTACAGGATGAATTGCTCTTCCGGCATCGGATAGAACGAGGAATCCGTGTGCATGTCGGCGCTGCCGACGCGCTCGGAAAACGTCGTGAAGCGGCCGTCGATTTCTTCCATCGGACGGGCGCGCACGTCCCAGGCCACGCGGCCCGTGCGCTGGTCGGTCGAGGTCGGGTAGCCCAGCATCAGCGTGAGCGCATACAGCGCGGCGTTACGCCGGTCTTCCGGCAAATGCGCCAGGCCGAGGCCGTGCAATACGATGCCGTGGGCATGCAAGCCGCGCAGTCCTTCCGTCAAATGGGCCAGCGTCGGGACCAGCGCCAATTCATTGCGCAATTCGACTTCGTCGGGGTGCGGGTAAAAGCCGTTGTCATTGAATCCATCAAGGCGATTCGACAATATTTCAAAAATGGAATCGAGATCCGAATTCCATGAAAAGGCGCATTGCGCGAATGCGATTTTGCCGAGGCGGGAAATGGACGTTAGCATGAAAGCTCCGAAAGTTGCAGCGTGGAAAGATCGGTATTCTATGAGATAACGGACTTTTACATTGTTGTATTTGTGTCTTGATATAACCTTATTCAAAAGTGATAATTGACGTTCCGCTTGTCGCAAAAAGTCGACAAGAGTGGAAAACAAGATGTGTAGACATCCCGTCTCGGTTATCATAGTTGATGTGTGGCAACATTGTAACATGCCGATCAACATCTTAAAACGGTCAACATGAGATATTTATCAAGCTTGCGTCTCGCTACGAAACTGGGAATTGCATTTACCGCCGTGCTGGCGATGACTGCGCTTGTTGGAATTGTGGCGATTTGGCAATTAACACAAGTTAATGACATTTCGATGAAATTGTCGGACCACTGGATGCCGAGTATTCGCGTCATCGAAGACATCAAATCGCAGGTCGCCCGAATTCGTACGCGTGAATTGCAATACATCATTTCCAACGAACCGTCGGAAATGGATAAATATGACAAGGTCATCGCGAATGACCTGAAAGACTTACGCAAGATGCAAGACGATTACGAGAAGCTGCAGGAAACGCCCAACGAAAAGCAGATGTATGCGCAGCTGCTCGAGATGTGGGACCGCTACATGATCGAGGACGGCAAGATCCGCGCGGCGGCGCGCGCGAACGACGACGTGCTGGCCAAGAAGCTGATCCGCGGCGAGTCGAACAAGCTTGTCGTCGCGATCCGCGGCCACGTCGACAAGATCGTCGACATGTATACGGAGGGCGGCCGCGCCGCGGCGGTCGAGGGCAATGCGCGCTATACGGCGTCGCGTGTCTGGATCTTCTCGCTGGTGCTCGGCAGCGTCGCGCTGGGCGCGGCCGGCGCCGTGTTCATCACGGGCTGGGTGATGCGCCGCCTGGGCGGCGAGCCGGATTACGCCACCGAGATCGTCACGCGCATCGCCGCGGGCGACCTGTCGGTGCGCGTGGAAACGCGCAGCGGCGACGCATCGAGCCTGTTGTTCGCGATGAAATCCATGCGCGACAACCTGGCGAAGATCGTCGGCGACGTGCGCGGCGCGACCGAGACGATTTCGCAGGCATCCGATGAAATCGCCGGCGGCAACCTGGACCTGTCGTCGCGCACCGAGCAGCAGGCCAGCGCGCTGGAACAGACGGCCGCGTCGATGGAAGAGCTGACGTCGACCGTAAAGCAGAACGCCGACCACGCGGGCCAGGCGAATGCGCTGGCCGACACTGCGGCCGGCGTCGCCCAGAAGGGCAGCGCCGCCGTGGCGCGCGTCGTCGACACGATGGGCTCGATCCACGCGTCGTCGCAGAAGATCGTCGACATCATCGCCGTCATCGACGGGATCGCGTTCCAGACCAATATCCTGGCGCTGAACGCGGCCGTGGAAGCGGCGCGGGCCGGCGAGCAGGGCCGCGGCTTCGCCGTCGTCGCGTCCGAGGTGCGCAACCTGGCGCAGCGTTCCGCCGCCGCCGCCAAGGAGATCAAGGGATTGATCGGCAGCTCGGTGCAGCAGGTCGAGGCGGGCAATCTGCTCGTCACCGAAGCGGGGGCGACCATGAACGAGGTGCTCCAGAGCGTGCAGCGCATGAACGCGATCATGGCCGAGATCAGCCATGCGAGCCGCGAGCAGAGCGCCGGCATCGAGCAGGTGAACCAGGCCATCACGCAGATGGACACGGTGACCCAGCAGAACTCGGGCCTCGTGCAGCAGGCCGCCCGGACGGCCCAGAGCCTGCAGGAACAGGCGGCGGCGCTGGGCCAGCTGGTCAGCGTGTTCCGTCTCGAAGCGTTCGATGCGCCGCAGCCGCTTGCGCATCACGCGGCCCGGCAGCCGATGCGGGCGCTGGCGCGCGCCTGATCCGGCGCGCATCCACGAAAAACGGCAGCCCGCGGGCTGCCGTTTTCGTTTGCGCGGATGCGGATCAGCGCATCTCTTCGATCATCTTTTTCAGCTTGCCGGAATCGGCGCAGAACGCGCGGATGCCCTCGGCCAGCTTCTCGGTCGCCATCGCGTCTTCGTTGAGCATGAAGCGGAACGTCTTTTCGTCCAGCGCGATCTTCTGGATGTCGGCGTTCGTGTCGGCCACCAGCTTGCGCTCGACCGTGCCGTCGGCATCGGCCAGCTTCTGCAGCAGGTCCGGCGAAATGGTCAGGAGGTCGCAGCCGGCCAGTTCCAGGATCTGCGACGTGTTGCGGAAGCTCGCGCCCATCACCTCGGTCTTGTAGCCGAACTTGCGGTAGTACTGGTAGATGCGCTTGACCGACTGCACGCCCGGATCGTCCGCGCCCTGGTAGTCGGTGCCGGTGGATTTCTTGTACCAGTCGTAGATGCGGCCGACGAACGGCGAGATCAGTTGCACGCCCGCTTCGGCGCAGGCGATGGCCTGGCACAGCGAGAACAGCAGCGTGAGGTTGCAGCGGATGCCGTCCTTCTCGAGGATCTCGGCGGCGCGGATGCCTTCCCACGTCGACGCGATCTTGATCAGCACGCGCTCGCGGGCGATGCCCGCCGCTTCGTACAGCGCGATCAGTTCGCGGCCCTTGGCGGCCGTCGCCTGCGTGTCGAACGACAGGGCGGCGTCGATTTCGGTGGACACGCGGCCCGGCACGAACTTCAGGATCTCGGTGCCGAACGCGATCAAGAGGCGGTCGACGATTTCCTCGGTCGACGCGTTCGGGAAGTCGGCGATGGTCTTTTCCAGCAGCGGACGGTATTCCGGCTTCTGGACGGCTTTCAGGATCAGCGACGGATTCGTCGTCGCGTCCTGCGGCGTGTAGGCCTTGATCGACTGGAAGTCGCCGGTGTCGGCCACCACGGTGGTGTACTGCTTGAGCTGTTCGAGTTGGTTCATGATGCGGGCGAAAAGAGGAGTAGGCGGTTATTGTACCAATGGCCGGGTGTGCGATGGTGGGCACGGGGTGCCCACCCTACGATTTCGGTGCCGTAGGGTGGGCGCCCTGCGCCCACCAGACGTTCGCGATTCAACAATCGGTCGCGTCCAAGAATGCCGTGACCATTTTTTCCAGCCCCGCCTTGTCGTCATCGGAAAACCGGTTCAGCGACGGGCTGTCGATATCGAATACGCCGACGAGCCGGCCGTCCTTGACGAGCGGGATGACGATTTCCGAATTCGACGCCGAATCGCAGGCGATATGCCCCGGGAACGCGTGCACGTCGGGCACGACGATGGTTGCGCGCGTGACGGCCGTCGTGCCGCACACGCCGCGGCCGAACGGGATGCGGGCGCAGGCCGGCTTGCCCTGGAACGGGCCGACGAGCAGGTCGGCGCCGGCGCCCGATTTCGCGGGCACGGAGAGGTAGAAGCCGGCCCAGTTCAGGTCGGCGAGCGTGTCGTAGACGAGCGCCGAGAATTGCGCCGCGTTGGCGGTGAGGTCGCGCTCGCCCTCGAGGACGCTGGCGACCTGGCGCACCAGCAGGCCGTAGTCGGGACGGGTGCTGCGTTCGGGATTGATGTGCATGGCGGACGGAGGCTGCGTTGTCGAAAACGCGTATTTTACGGCAGCGTGCCGTTCGGCGCAGGCCGGTAAAATAGATTATGATTGACATCCATAATCGCAACGCACCAGGGGGGACGCCATGCGAGTCAATCGAATCCAGGCGGAAGAAAACCGCCAGGCCGTCATCGACGCCGCCAGCCGCCTGTTCCGCGAACGGGGTTTCGACGGCGTCGGCCTCGCCGAACTGATGGCGGCGGCCGGCCTCACGCACGGCGCGTTCTATAAGCAGTTCAAGTCCAAGGACGACCTCATCGCCCAGGCCTGCGACCGCGCACTGGAAACCGGCATCAACGGCTGGCGCCGGGCGGCATCGGAAGCGGGGGAAAGCGCCTACGCCGCACTCGTGCGCCGCTACCTGACGCCGGGCCACCGCGCTCGCGTGGGCGCGGGCTGCATCATCGCCTCCCTCGGCCCCGACGCGTCCCGCCACGGTCCGGACCTGCCGCGGCATTTCGAGGCGGGCGTCAAGACCTTCGTCGACATCCTCGCGGGCGCCCTGCGCAAGGCGAAGCCGGACGCGACGCCCGACGACGCGCTCGCCGCGTTCGCGACGATGGTCGGCGCCCTGGTGCTGGCGCGCACCGTCGAGGACGAGGCGTACGCCCGCCGCATCCTGGAAGCCGCCGTCGACCGCCTGCTCCCATCCACCGGCGCGTAAGCGCCTGCACCGAGGATCACATATGTTCTCCACCCGTCTCGCCCACCGGATGGGCCGCCACGGCCTGCACTACGGCTGGATCGTCGCCGCGATCACGTTCCTGACGGCGCTGTCGTCGTCCGCCGCGCTCGGCCTGCCCGGCGCGCTATTGAAACCGCTCAGCCGCGAATTCGGCTGGAGCGTCGACCAGATCTCGACGGCGCTGGCCGTCCGCTTCGCGCTGTTCGGCCTGATGGGGCCATTCTCCGCCCTGTTGATGGAGCGCTTCGGCCTGCGCAACGTGATGGTGACGGCGCTGGCCGTCATCGCCGCCGGCCTCGGTCTCGTGCGCCAGATGACGGACTTCTGGCAGCTCGTGTTGCTGCTCGGCGTGATGCTGGGGATCGGTTCCGGCATGACGGCGCTCGTGCTCAACGCCGTCGTCGCCAACCGCTGGTTCGAGCAGCGCCGCGGCCTCGTGATGGGTCTCCTGACGGCCAGTTCCGCGACCGGGCAGCTCGTGTTCCTGCCGATCGGCACGTGGTTGATCGAGCACGGCGGCTGGCGCATGGCGCTTCTTCCCGTGATGGCCAGCTGCGCGCTCGTGGCGGTCCTCGCGCTGCTGTTCGTGCGCGACCATCCGCAGGATCTCGGGCTCGCGCCATATGGCGGCGATACGACGGTAACGCCCGCGGTGCCGGTGCGCGCGCCGATGTCGATCCGCACGCCGTTCACGACGCTCGCCGGCGTGCGCGGCGACCGCGTGTTCTGGGTCCTGTTCGGCAGCTTCTTCATCTGCGGCCTGTCGACGAATGGCCTGATCCAGACCCATTTCATTTCGCTGTGCGGCGACGCGGGCCTCGGCGCGGTCCCGGCCGCGTCCGTGCTGGCGATGATGGGCACGTTCGACCTCGTGGGGACGATCCTGTCCGGCTGGCTGTCGGACCGCTACGACAGCCGCTATCTGCTGTGCTGGTACTACGGCGTGCGCGGGCTGTCGCTGGCCTGGCTGCCGTCGGCCGACTTCACGCTCACGGGCCTGTCGTTGTTCGCCATGTTCTATGGCCTGGACTGGATCGCGACCGTGCCGCCGACCGTGCGGCTGGCCGCGCAGGCGTGGGGCAAGCAGCGCGCGCCGATGGTATTCGGCTGGGTGTTCGCCGGCCACCAGCTCGGGGCGGCCGTGGCGGCGTACGGCGCGGGCCGCATCCGCACGCTGACGTTCAGCTATGCGCCGGCCGTGTACACCGCGGCCGCGGCATGCGGCGTCGCCGCGCTGATCGTGCTGGCGGGACGGCATCGCGTACCTGCCGCGGCGCCGGCCGCCGAGGGCGCAGTCAACTGAGCGCGCTGCCTTCGAGGCGCGCGCGTCCGGACGCATCCAGCTGGATCGTCGCGAGGCGTGCCTTGAACCGCAGCTTGACCGATTGGCCCGGCTTGCCGCGCAATGCCAGGCGCGTCGCGTGGCCGCCGGCCCAGTCCAGGTCGACCTCGATGCCGGCGCGGGCCCGCACGCCGCGCACGGCACCCTCCGCCCACGCGTGCGGCAGCGCCGGCAGGATGCGCACTTCGCCGCCCCACGATTGCACGAGCATCTCCAGGATGCCGGCCGCGCCGCCGAAATTGCCGTCGATCTGGAACGGCGGGTGCGCGTCGAACATGTTCGGGTAGGTGCGGTCGGGATCGAGCAGGCCGCGCAGGATGCGGTAGGCGTGCTCGCCTTCGCCCATGCGCGCCCACAGCGCCAGGCGCCACGCGGTGGCCCAGCCCGTGGACATGTCGCCGCGCGTGTTCAGCGACACCTTGGCCGCCGCGATCAGCTCCGGCGTGTCGCGCACGTTGATCTGTTCGCTGGGGTAGACGGCGTACAGATGCGACACGTGGCGGTGATGCTGTTCCGGCGCCTGCGCATCCCAATCGTCCAGCCATTCCTGCAACTGGCCCTGGGCGCCGATGCGGTCCGGCGCCAGGCGCGCCCGTTTCGCTTCCACCGTGTTGCGGAAATCCGCGTCGGGGTCGCGCAGCGCGGCGTGCGCCGCGAGGGTCCACGCGAACAGGTCGCGCACGATCTGGCGGTCCATCGCGGGTCCGGCGCACACGGCCACGCCCGGATGGTGCGTGTTCTCCGGCGAGATCGACGGCGACGTGACGAGGCCGCGGCCATGCGGATCGTCGACGAGCACGTCGACGAAGAACAGCGCCGCACCTTTCAGGACGGGGTAGATGCGGCGCAGGTACGCTTCGTCGGGCGCGTAGTCGTAGTGGTCCCACAGCGTCTTGCACAGCCACGCGCCGCCGCAGGGCCACATGCCCCAGTTCGGGCCGTCGATGGGCGCCGCCGCGCGCCACAGGTCCGTGTTGTGGTGCGCGACCCAGCCGCGCGCGCCGTACGAGTCGCGCGCGACGTCCGCGCCGGTGACGGCCAATTCCTCGACCATCGCCACCAGCGGCTCCACGCACGGCGCGATATTGGCCGCTTCCGCCGGCCAGTAGTTCATCTCCGTGTTGATGTTGATGGTGTACTTGCCGCCCCACGGCGGGTTCGTCCCCTCGTTCCAGATGCCCTGCAGGTTGGCCGGCTGGCTGCCCGGCCGCGACGACGCGATGAGCAGGTAGCGGCCGTACTGCAGGTACAGCGCGGCCAGCGTCCCGAGCGCGGCGTCGTCGGCCTGCGGGACGGCGGCGATGCGCGCGTCGGTCGGCAGGGCGGCATCGTCGTGGCGGCCGATGCGCAGGGACAGCCGGCCAAACAATGCGCGGTGCGCCTGGACGTGGTCGGCGCGCAGGCGCGCGTAAGGCTTGCGCGCGGCCGCGTCGACGCGCTCGCGCACGGCCTTGACCGGATCGCCTTTGACGTCGCGGAAGTTCACGAAGCTGGTGGCCGCGCCGATGAGCAGCGTGACGTCGCGCGCGCCGCGCACGCGCAGGCGGTCGCCGGCGGCCTCGATCTTGCCGTCGCCGACGGCCAGCACGCGCACGGCGAAGCGCAGGGCGCCGGCCACGCCGGCATTGTCCGCATTGCGGCCTTCGACGAGCAGGGCGCGCGGGCCGTCCGGGCGGATCGACAGGCTGGCCGGCCGCTTGGCTTCCAGCAGATCTTCCCTGACGTCCCAGGCGGCGCCGGTGCCTTCGGCCTTGTCCCGGCCATACTGGGCTTCGTGCGGATGGCGGTAGCCGACGTCGAAGTCGAGCGGGCCGCCGGTGGCCCGCAGGTGCAGCACGATCACTTGGTCGGGCGCGCTGGCGAAGACTTCGCGCACGTGGCGCGCGGCGCCGCTGGTGAAGCGCGTGGTGGCGATGGCGCTGTCGAGGTCCAGCGTGCGGCGGTAGCCCTTGGCGCCGTCGACGCCGTGGAAGTCGAGCAGCAGGTCGCCGGCCGCGCCATAGGGCATCTGCGTGGCCGGTTTCGAGATCATGTCGCGCGCCACCAGGTCGCGCGCCGCTTCGAACTTGCCTTCGTCGATCAGCGCCCGCACGCGGGGCAGCGCGGTCTTGAAGGCCGGATTGTCGAAGCGGTACGGGCCGCCGGCCCATAGCGTGTCTTCGTTGAGTTGCAGGCGTTCCTGCAGCGGGCGGCCGAACACCATTGCGCCGAGCCGGCCGTTGCCGACGGGGAGGGCCTCGACCCATTGGCGCGCCGGGCGCTCGTACCACAGCGCCAGCTTCTCGCGCTCGCCGTCGCCGCGGGCGACGACGGTGGCGCCGGCCAGGCCGGGATACGCCGCCGCGAGACCCAGCGTGGCGAGCACGCGCCGCCGGGTGGGATTGATGCGTTTCACTGCTGTCTCCTTGTTATCGTGCCGAGCGCACGATGCTAACAGCTTGACGGCGGCGGATATATATCGATAAAACTCAATCGTATGACGATTTTTGCGTCAGCGCGGGGAGGCCGTCCGGTATTCCCGGCGCGCCTCGCACACGTGGCGATGATGCTCGTCGGCCCAGGCGACGAGGCCCTTCATTGGGACGAGGAAGGAGTGGCCCAGCGGCGTGAGGTCGTATTCGACGCGGGGCGGCACTTCCGGATACACGGTGCGGCGCACGAAGCCGTCTTCTTCCAGGCGCTTGAGCGTGAGCGACAGCATCTGCTTGGAGATGTCGCCCAGTTCGCGCATGAGTTCATTGAACCGTTTCGTACCGCCGACGAGCGCGTCGAGCACGAGGAGGCTCCACTGGTCGCCGATGCGGTCCAGCACGTCGCGGATGGGACAGGGTTGTTCGAAGCCGCCGTTTGCGGCAAGAAGATTCGTCTTGGCCATGATGTTTTCGGGGTAACGGTCAGTTCGCGCTGACCTGATCACGCCGCGCTGACTTCTTGTGCGGCATCCACAGACTAGCATAAGATGCCTTTGCGGTCTCGTTTTTAGACCTGTTCTCAACCACAGACTTATGGAGTCTCACATGGCACGCATCGCTCTCATCGGCGCTTCCGGCAACGTCGGCACGCGCATCCTCGACGAACTCGTTTCGCGCAACCACCAGGTCACGGCCATCGTCCGCGATCCTTCGAAAGTGCCGGCACGCGCGGGTGTGACGGCGGTGCGCGGCGACGTCGCCGACGCGGCCGGCCTGGCCGAGGTGCTGAAGCGCCACGACGCCGTGATCAGTGCCGTGCGCTTTCTCGACAGCGAGCCGGATGCGTTGATCGATGCGGTACGCAAGTCCGGCGTTAAACGTTATCTCGTCGTGGGCGGTGCGGGCAGCCTGTTCGTCGCGCCGGGCAAGCGCCTGGTCGACCAGCCCGAATTCCCCGCCGCGTACAAGGCCGAGGCGACGAAGGGCGCCGACTTCCTCGACGCGCTGCGCGGCGCGAGCGACCTCGATTGGACGTTCATCTCGCCGTCCGCCCTGTTCGTGCCGGGCGAGCGCACCGGCAAATTCCGCCTGGCCCAGGACGAGCTGCTGGTGGGCGAGAAGGGCAGCACGATCTCGTACGAGGATTACGCGGTCGCGCTGGTCGACGAGATCGAGACGCCGGCGCATGTGCGGCAGCGGTTCACGGTCGGTTATTGACGCTTGGCCGGCTGCCACTCGTCGAGCCGCCGCCCCTCCGCGCACGCGTCGATCAGCCGCTCGAGCCGCGCCGCCCGCGTCTCCGGCTTCTTCGCGCTCGTCACCACGTGCAGCATGCGCTTGCGATAGCTGGGCGGGCACGCTTCGAAGAAGGCCCACGCGGCCTTGTGGCGCTTGAAGCGGGCGAGGTCCGCGGGTTCCAGTTCGGCGGGCGTTTCGCGCTCGTGCGAATACACGCGCGAGCGGTGTTCCGAGCGCAGCGCGAACGCCGCTTCGCCCGCCGGCGTCATGAGGCCTTGTTCACGCAGCTTCGCGATCTTGTCGATGTTCACCGCGCTCCAGATCGAGCCGGCTTTGCGCGGCGTGAAGCGGATCGTGTAGGTATCGGCGTCCACGCCCTTGCGTACGCCGTCGATCCAGCCGTAGCACAGCGCCTGGTCCACCGATTCGGCCCATTTCATGCACGGCTTGCCCGTGCCGACCTTGTGAAACCCGACGAGCAGCTCGCGCGCCTCGTGCGCGTGCGCGGCGAGCCAGGCGCGGAAGTCTTCCGGTGTCTCGAAGAAGACCGGCGCCGACATGTGCTGGACGTCAGCCGATGAAGGAATCGAACTGCAGGTCGAACTCCTGCAAGGCCTTCTGCGCGTTCTGCATCTTCTTGCGGAATTCCGGACCGCGCTGCAGCGCGAGGCCGACCGCCAGCACGTCGATGACGACGAGGTAGGCCAGGCGCGCGGAGATCGGCGTGTACGGGTCGATCGCGAACACGAGATCGATCGGAATCAACAGGCTCGCCATCTCCGCGAGCGGCGTGCCGGACGGCGCCAGCACGATCACTTCGGCGCCGCCGCGGCGCGCCAGTTTCGCGGAGCGCGTCAGCGACGGATTGTTGCCGCGCTGGGAGATCGCGACGAGTGCGTCGCCTTCGCGCAGCAGCGCGGCCGCGATGGCGTGGATCGCCGGGTCGGTGTAGGCGACGGTCGGCACGCCCGAGCGGAAGAATTTGTGTTGCGCGTCGGCCGCGACGAAGCCCGACGTGCCCTGGCCGTAGAACTCGATCTTGTTGGCGCGCGACAGGATGTCGAGCGCCTTCTGGATCAGCTCCGGTTTCAGGTTGTTGCGCAGGTCCAGCAAGGTGTTGATGGAGCGGCTGCAGATCTTGTTGACGAGGTCCGCGGCCAGGTCGTCCTGCGCCGGCTGCTCGGTCGCTCCCGGCAGCGCCAGCGCGAGGCCCTGCGCGAGCTTCAGCTTGAACTCGTGCCAGCCGTCGTAGCCGAGCGTGCGGCAGAAGCGCACGACGGTCGGCTCGGACACCTGCGCGCTGCGCGCCAGCGCCGTGATGTTCTGGCTCACGGTGGCGCTGGGCGCGGCCAGCACGGCGAGCGCCACCTTGCGCTCGGACTTGGACAGCGAGTCGAGCTGGGTACGGATGGAATCGAGCAGCACGGCGGTTCCTTTAGTCTTCCGGCAGCGCCTCTTCGCGCCACTGCAGGCCGTCGCGGCCGATCAGTGCGGAAGCGGCGGCGGGGCCCCACGTGCCCGACGTGTACGGGACCGGCGTCGTGTCGTCCTGTTCCCAGTAGGCGAGGATGGGCTCGACCCATTCCCACGCGGCTTCCAGCTCGTCGCCGCGCATGAACAGCGTGAGCTGGCCGCGCAGGACGTCCAGCAGCAAGCGCTCGTACGCTTCCATGCGCGGCGATTTGAACTGTTCGCGGAAATCGAGTTCGAGTTCGGCCTGCTTCAGGCGCATGGAATCGCCCGGCGTCTTGGCCATCAGGTTCATCGACAGGCCTTCGTCCGGCTGCAGGCGGATCACGAGGCTGTTCGGCTGGAAGCTCGACGTCGGCTGGTTGAAGATCGAATGCGGGATCGGCTTGAAGCGCACGACGATCTCGGCCAGGCGGTCGGCCATGCGCTTGCCGGTGCGCAGATAGAACGGCACGCCGGCCCAGCGCCACGTGTCGATTTCGGCCTTCATGGCGACGAAGGTTTCCGTCTTCGACTGCTTGGGCGCGCCCGGTTCGTCGCGGTAGCCCGGCACCGGCTGGCCGTCGACATAACCCGAGCGGTACTGGCCGCGCACGATGTTCTGTGACAGCGTCGTCGGCGTGAAGCGCTTCAGCGAGCGCAGGACCTGCAGCTTGGCGTCGCGCACGGCGTCCGGCGCGATCGACGTCGGCGGCTCCATCGCGACGATACACAGCAGTTGCAGCAGGTGGTTCTGCAGCATGTCGCGCAGGGCGCCCGAGTTGTCGTAATAGCCGAGGCGGTTGCCGACGCCGATCTTTTCGGCGATGGTGATCTGCACGTCCGAGATCCACTCGCGGCGCCACAGCGGCTCGAACAGGATGTTACCGAAGCGCAGGGCCAGCAGGTTCTGCACGGTTTCCTTGCCGAGGTAGTGGTCGATCCGGTAGATCTGCGATTCGGCGAAGACCTTGCCGACGTCGGCGTTGATCTGCTTGGCGGACGCGAGGTCGCGGCCCAGCGGCTTTTCCAGCACGACGCGCGACTCCGGCGTGGCCAGGCCCACCGCGGCCAGGTTTTCGCAGATCGTGGCGAACAACTGCGGCGGCGTGGCGAGGTAATACACGCGCGTGAGCGACGGATCGTTGCGCAGCGCCTCGGCGAGCGCGGCGTAGGTCGCCACGTTGCCGGCGTCGACGGCGACGTAGGTGATGCGGTCCAGGAACGCCTGCCACGCGGCCGCGTCGACGTTTTCCTTCACGTGCGGCTTCGCATGGGTCTCGACCATCTCGATGAACGCTTCCTGCGACATGGCGTCGCGGCCGACGCAGATGATGCGCGCCGTCGGGGGCAGGTCGTTGCACACGTCACGAGCATACATCGCCGGCAACAGCTTGCGCATCGCGAGGTCGCCGCTGCCGCCGAAGAAAACGAGATCGAAATCGGAAAGAGCCATGGTGTCTGTCGAGGAGTGAAATGCTGTAAATTTACTACACGAATATTGATAGCGCAAGAAAATTTACTACGTCGCAGGATGTGGCTGGGGACTATGTTGCCACATCCGTGTGCGCGTGGGCGCGAGGGAAAACGGCATCGTCGTGCACGCGTCTTGGTGGGCACGGGGTGCCCACCCTACGGTACCAATCGTAGGGTGGGCTCCCCGAGCCCACCATGCGCATCCGAAAAATCAACTGCGGTATTCGGCGATCTCGATGCCCGGCACGTCGACGGCGAACGCGAGCACCTTGCCGCTGTGCGGATACTTTGCCAGCTCTTCTTTCGAGCGCCCCTTGCTGGCGCTGGTGACGTACAGCGTGCGCAGGTCCGGCCCGCCGAACGCGAGGCTCGTCGGGCAGCGCACCGGCAGTTCGACTTCCTGCAGCAGCTCGCCCGTCGGCGACAGCTTGACGATGCGGCCGCCTTCGTACATCGCGGACCAGTAATTGCCTTCGCTGTCCACGGTCGCGCCGTCCGGACGGCCGCCGTAGTCCGGCGCCTTCTTGTCGTCCGGGAAGGTGACGAGGTTGCGCCGGTTCGACGCCGTGCCCGTCCTGACGTCGTAGTCGTAGGCGTCGACGCGGTGGCTCGTCGTGTCCGAGTGGTACATCGTCTTGCCGTCCGGGCTGAACGACAGGCCGTTCGAGTTCGTCATGCCGCCCGACCAGGCCAGGCGCAGCTCGCCCTTGTCGAGCACATACATCTCGGCCTTCGGCTGGTCGCGCGGTTCGTACATCGTGCCGACCCAGAAGCGGCCGGCCGGGTCAGTGCGGCCGTCGTTGAAGCGCACGATGGCCGGGTCGTACGGCGCCGCCACGATGTCGCTGATCTCGCCCGTCGTCGTGTTCAGGTAGACGAAGCCGGCGCGCGTGGACAGTACGAGGTTGTTGTCCTGGTCGACGGCGATGGCGGAAGGTTCCGTCGCCGTGTTCCAGCGCGAGTACTTGCCGCTCGACGGGTGCAGGCGGTGCACCGACTTGCCGTCGATGTCGACCCAGTACAGCGCGGATTCGATCGCGTGCCAGACGGCCGATTCGCCGACCAGCATCGGCTCGTCGTGCACGATGTGGAATTTTTCGTTTTTCATGGAGCGTCTCCTCGTCTCCTCAAATGGCGGCCTTGGCGCGGGCGATCAGGCCGTTGGTCGAACCGTCGTGCTGCTCCGGATGCGACGCGCCGTTCAGTTCCGCCTCGATCTTCTTGGCCAGCACCTTGCCCAGTTCGACGCCCCACTGGTCGAAGCTGTTCACGTCCCACAGCGCGCCCTGCACGAACGTCTTGTGCTCGTACAGCGCGATCAGGGCGCCCAGCGTCGCCGGGGTCAGGTATTCCATCAGGATCGTATTGCTCGGACGGTTGCCCGGGAAGGTCTTGTGCGGGACCAGGCGCTCGATCTCGGCGGCAGAATTTTCTCCTCCTTGGCCAGCCAGGTCCAAGCGCACCTCGTCCGCCATCTTGCCCTTCATGAAGGCTTCCGACTGCGCGAAGCAGTTGGCCAGCAGCGCGGCGTGGTGGTTGAGGAATTCGTGCGCGGGACGCAGCGCGGCGATGAAGTCGATCGGCGTCACGTCCGTGCCCTGGTGCAGCAGCTGGAAGTAGGCGTGCTGGCCGTTCGTGCCGACGTCGCCCCAGATCACGGGGCCGGTTTCGTAGTCGGTGATGATGTCGCCGGCGCGCGTGACGCGTTTGCCGTTGCTTTCCATGTCGAGCTGCTGCAGGTAGGCGGGGAAGCGGTTCAGGTCCTGGTGGTAGGGCGCGATCGACACCGACGGGCAGCCGAGGAATTCGCGATTCCAGAAGCCGACGAGCGCGAGGATCATCGGCAGGTTCTGCTCGATGGGCGCGGTGCGGAAGTGCTCGTCCAGCGCGTGCGCGCCCGCGAGGAAGTCGGCGAAGTAGCCGTAGCCCACGCACAGCGCGACGGGCAGGCCGATCGCCGACCAGACCGAATAGCGGCCGCCGACCCAGTCCCAGAACGGGAACATGTTGTCCGGGTCGATGCCGAACTTCTTGATGGCTTCCACGTTCGTCGACACGGCGACGAAATGCTTGGCCAGCGCCTGTTCGCCCGACTGCGCCGATGCATGCTTGAGGAACCAGCTGCGCGCCGTGTTCGCGTTCATCATGGTCTCGGCCGTGGTGAACGTCTTGGACGCGATGATGAACAGCGTCGTTTCCGGATTCACGCGCGACAGCGCGGCGTCCATGTCGTGGCCGTCGACGTTGGACACGAAGTGCATCGTCAGGCGCGGATGGGCGAACTGGCGCAGCGCCAGGCAGACCATCTTCGGGCCGAGGTCGGAACCGCCGATGCCGATGTTGACGATGTCGGTGATTTCACGGCCCGTATGGCCGCGCCACTGGCCGCTGCGCACGGCGTCGCTGAACGTCCTGATGCGCTCGAGCACCGCATGCACGTCGTGCGTGATGTCCTGGCCGTCGACCGTGATCTGCTTGTCCTTCGGCGCGCGCAGCGCGGTGTGCAGCACGGCGCGGTGTTCCGTCAGGTTGATCTTCTCGCCGGCGAACATGGCGTCGCGCAGACGCTCCACGCCGCGCTCGCGCGCCAGGTTTGCCAGCAGTGCAAGCGTGCGCCCGTCCAGGCGGTTTTTTGAATAGTCTAGGAACAGTCCGGCCGCATCGGCGGACAGGCGCTCGAAGCGCTGCGGGTCTTGCGCGAACAGGTCGCGCATCTGCCATTGCTTGGCGTCTAGCGCGTGGGTCTGGAGGGCCTGGTAACTGGCGGTGCTGGTCAGGAGTGGTTGGCGCATGGTGTTGGACGGTATGATGTCATTTTATGCAGGTTAGCGAATCATACAGGAACCGGGCGTAAAATCACTACACAAAATCGCCGGTATTCGTCACCGACGGCACGGAGGCATGGTGGGCGCGGGGCGCCCACCCTACGATCCTTCGCATGCTTCGGCCGTCACCTTCGACACATCGCGCCGACATGCGCCCGCGTCCAAAACGTAGTAAAATTTCAGAAATCTAATTCACAAGGAACAGATCATGGCGCTGCACCCCGTAGTAGAACAGGTCACCAACCGGATCATCAAGCGTAGCCGGCCGTCGCGCCAGGCCTATCTCGCGCATCTCGATGCCGCGCGCGTGAAGGGCGTGCAGCGCAGCGTGCTGGCGTGTACGAACCTGGCGCACGGTTTCGCCGCGTTCCCGGCCAACGACAAGCTCAAGCTGCGCGAGTACAAGCAGCCGTCGGTCGCCATCGTTTCCTCGTACAACGACATGCTGTCGGCGCACCAGCCGTTCGAAGCCTACCCCAAGGTCATCAAGGACGCCGTGCGCGAAGTCGGCGCCGTGGCCCAGTTCGCGGGCGGCGTGCCCGCCATGTGCGACGGCGTCACGCAAGGCCAGCCGGGCATGGAGCTGTCGCTGTTCTCGCGCGACACCATCGCCATGTCGACGGCCATCGCGTTGTCGCACAATATGTTCGACGCCAGCCTGTACCTGGGCATCTGCGACAAGATCGTGCCGGGCCTCTTGATCGGCGCGCTGCACTTCGGCCACATCCCGGGCATCTTCGTGCCGGGCGGTCCGATGGCGACCGGTATCTCGAACAAGGAAAAGGCCGCCGTGCGCCAGCGCTACGCGAAGGGCGAAGCCACGCGCGAAGAGCTGCTGGAAGGCGAGGCGAAGGCCTACCACAGCGCCGGTACGTGTACCTTCTACGGTACCGCTAACAGCAACCAGATGCTGATGGAGATGATGGGCCTGCACCTGCCGGGCGCCGCCTTCGTCCACCCGGACACGCCGCTGCGCGAAGCGCTGACCCGCGCCGCGGCCCAGCATGCCGTCAAGATCTCGCAGCAGGGCGGCGAATACATGCCGATCGGCCGCATCGTCGACGAAAAGTGCATCGTTAACGCCATCGCCGCGCTGCACGCGACGGGCGGCTCCACCAACCACACGCTGCACCTCGTCGCGATCGCGCGCGCGGCCGGCATCGTGATCGACTGGAACGACTTCGACGAGCTGTCCAAGGTCGTGCCGCTGCTGACGCGCGTGTACCCGAACGGCGACGCCGACGTGAACTATTTCCAGGCCGCGGGCGGCCCGACCTTCGTCATCCGCGAACTGCTGGACGCGGGCCTCGTGCACGACGACGTCAACACCATCCTCGGCCACGGCCTGCGCAACCACTGCAAGGAGCCGTTCCTGGACGGCGACAAGGTCGTCTGGCGCGACCTGCCGGAACAGAGCGGCGACGAATCCGTGCTGCGCAAGCATACGAACCCGTTCAGCGACAACGGCGGCCTGATCCTCGTGCAGGGCAATCTGGGCCGCGCCGTGATGAAGATCTCGGCCGTCAAGAAGGAGCACCACATCGTCGAAGCCCCGGCCCTCACGTTCGACTCGCAGGAAGAGTTCATGCATGCCTACAAGGCCGGCAAGCTGAACCGCGACTTCGTCGCCGTGATCCGCTTCCAGGGCCCGCGCGCCAACGGCATGCCGGAACTGCACGCGCTGACGCCGGCGCTGGCCAATCTGCAGGACTCCGGCTACCACGTCGCGATGGTGACCGACGGCCGCATGTCGGGCGCGTCCGGCAAGGTCCCGGCCGCGATCCACGTGTCGCCGGAAATCCTGGCCGGCGGCCCGCTGGGCCTCGTGCGCGACGGCGACATCATCCGCGTCGACGCCACCCAGGGCACCTTGGAAGCGCTGGTGCCGGAAGACGTGTGGGTGGCGCGCAAGATGGCGACCGCCGACCTGAGCTCGAACCACATCGGCATGGGCCGCGAGCTGTTCGACGTGTTCCGCAAATCCGTCAGCGCGGCCGAGGAGGGCGCCGCCCACTTCCCGCTGCCGTCGCCGATCGACACGACCGTTCCCCTGCACGAAGGCACCGACAGCGGCGAGATCATGCCCGGTTCGGACGAAGACTTTTTGTTCCGCAAATCCAAATAAGCGAAAGAGCACAACGATGAGTACTGAAATGACCCTGCTGGACATCATGAAATCGGCCGTCGTGATCCCCGTGATCGCGATCGACGATCCGGACCATGCCGTCCCCCTCGCCAAGGCCCTCGTCGCCGGCGGCATCCGCGTGCTCGAAGTCACGCTGCGCACCAGGCACGGCCTGGAGGCGATCCGCGCGATGTCGCAGGTGGAAGGCGCGATCGTCGGCGTCGGCACCCTGACCCAGCCGGAAGAACTGGCCGCGTCGCGTGACGCCGGCGCCGTGTTCGGCGTGTCGCCGGGCCTGACCCCGGCGCTGATCGACGCCGCCAAGAAGAGCGGCCTGCCGATGCTGCCGGGCTGCATGACCCCGTCCGAAGTGATGGTGGCGCGCGAAGCCGGCTTCAAGCAGCTGAAGCTGTTCCCGGCCGTGCCGGCGGGCGGCGTCGGCATGCTGAAGGCGCTGGGCGGTCCGCTGGCCGACATCACGTTCTGCCCGACGGGCGGCATCTCGATCGAGACCGCGCCGCAATTCCTCGCGCTGAAGAACGTCGCGTGCGTGGGCGGCTCCTGGCTGACCCCGGCCGACGCGATGAAGGCCGGCGACTGGGGCAAGATCACCGAACTGGCGAAAGCCGCCGCCGCGCTGAAGGCTGCCTGAGTTCCATCGCCTGCGGCGCAGGTGAGACAAGCGCGGCTCCGGGGCCTGACCCCGGGCGAGATACGCATGGCGTCGCTGCTGTTCGGCGACGCCATCGACTGCGCGCGCGTGCGCGTCCACGGCCGCCGCTACCTGCCGCTGGTGCAGCCGAAAAACTGCGCCATGACGCCCAACGGCAGCATCTATTTCCACCCCTCCTGTTACCTGCCCGACTACGCGGCGGGCGACCCGCACACGATCCACTGGTTCATGCACGAGATGGTGCATGTGTGGCAGCACCAGCTCGGTTATCCGGTGCGGCTGCGCGGCGCCGTCCGCATCGGCCTGTCGTACCGCTACGAGCTGCGTCCCGGTGCCTTGCTGTCCGACTACAACATGGAAGCCCAGGGTGACTTGCTCGCGGATTATTTCGCGCTGAAATACATGGGCAAACCGCGCGTGATGCGCCAGCGCCGCTATGCGGGCCAGCTCGCGTTGTACGAGCAGGTACTGGCGCGCTTCCTGGCCGACCCGCGCGACCCGGACAACCTGCCGCGCGGCGGCGCGCGCCGGCTCGTGCGCATGAAAGCGTCCGTCTCCGCCTGAGCTTGCGCGGCCTCAAAATTGGACAGCGGTGCTGCCGTAGGCTTTCGCCTTGCGCTCATCTTCTGCACGTCCCATGTTCACCTTCCTCCGCAATCGGATTCCGTTTTTACTGGCTTGCGCCTGGCTCGCTGCCGCGCCGGCGCATGCCCGCGTCGGCGAGGCCGAGGTGCGCGAAGGCCCGCGCGGCGGCCCATGCTTCACGATCACCCCGCGCGAAGAACGCCTGGGCACGCCGGATTTCCAGGCGATCGTCGTGTGGGAGGGCGCGCGCCCGGTGTGGAAGATGACGATGCCCAGGGACCGTACGTTTCCCCTCACGTTCGGCATGTGCGTGCCGTACGGCGGCAGGGTGGCGTCGCTGCCGCGCACGGCGTCGGTCCCGTTGGCCCCGGGCCGGGTCTACAGCCTGCGCATCGAGGCGCGGCCGGGCGGCAACGGGCGCACGGCGGCGGCCTACGAGGCCAGGTTCTGCCTCGCGCGCCAGCCCGACGGCCGCGCCGTGGTGCACCAGATCTGGAATGGCGAGCGGGAAGGCCCGCGCCTGTACGGCTGCCTGCCGTCCGACTAGGACGGGCCGCGCTTACTGCAGCAGCGACATGACCATCGACGACATGCCGTTGGTCTGCTTCAGCATGGCGGTGCCGGCCTGCATCAGCATCTGGTTCGACGTCATGCTCGACGATTCGGTCGCGAAATCGACGTCCATGATGCGGCCCGTCGCCGCCTGCGTGTTGCTCGAGATGTTCGCCAGGTTGTTGTAGACGTGATCGAGGCGGTTCGAGATCGCGCCCAGCTTCGAGCGCAGCGCCGACACGGCGTCGATGGCGTCGCTCACGCCCTGGATCGCGGCCGTGGCGTCGGCGGTGCCGTTGTTGGCGGCGTTGGCGTCGCCCGTGCGGTCGGCCAGGGCATGGCCGATGGTCGCGACGGTGGCCGAGCTGTCGCCCGCGAAGCGTCCGGCGACGGCCGGATCGCCGCCGGTCGCACTCCGGATGGCGGTCTTGACGTCACCGAGTTCGGTGGCGAAGGTCGCGCTCATGGTTTCCGAACTGTCGGCGCCGATCTGGAACTTGACGGTACCGTTCAGCTTGCCGGCCAGCGCTGCCTTGGCCGGATTCGCATCCGCCGGGTCGTTCATGTTCAGCAAGCGGGTGCCGCCGAACTTGGTGTTGCTGAAGATATTGGAGAGTTCGTCCGTCAGCGAGTCGTATTCGGCCTGCATCGCCGTCTTGTCGTTGGCCGACGAGGAGCCGTCGGCGGCCTGGGTCGCCAGGTCCTTCATGCGCGTGAGGACGTTGTTGACTTCGTTCAGCGCGCCGTCGGCGGTCTGCAGCATCGAGATCGAGTTCTGGGTGTTGCGCATGGCGACCGCCATGCCGCTCGTCTGGGACTTCAGGCGGGTGGCGATCTGGAGGCCGGCGGCGTCGTCCGCTGCCGAATTGATGCGGTAGCCGGTCGACAGGCGGGTCATCGAGGTCGACAGGGCGGTCTGCGTGTGGCCCAGCGAATTTTGGGCCGAAAGCGAAGCGGGGTTGGTGTGAAGGCTCAGCATGGTCGGTGTCTTGTTGTGCGAAGGTCAAGGAACGTTCAATAACTGTTCCTTAATGACAGGACGACCATATTGTTCGATTTATTAAGTTCCTTGTGGAAATATTTTTCGGATTTACCGATTCGGCACTCATCGGCGCGGCGGATGCGGGGACGCGACGGGCGCGCCGTCACTGCACGCCCAGCGCCCCCAGCCTTTCGCGCGCATGCATCTGCCCCGGCTCCAGCGCCAGCGCCTGCCGGTAATTGGCGATGGCCGCGTCGCGCTCGCCCGTCGCTTCGTACGCCTGGCCCAGGCCATCGTAGAGGAAATCGAAGCGTTCCGGATACAGCTTCACACCCAGCCGGAACACTTGCATGGCGTCCGCCGCGCGGTGCTCGCGCAGCAGCTTCATGCCCCACTCGTGGGCTTGCAGCGGGCCGAGGGCGAGGTCCGGATTTTGCGCGTGCAGGCGTTCGTAGATGGCGGCGATGTGCTCGAAGCCTTGCTGGCCCAGCTGGTCGAGGAAGGTGTCCAGGGTCGGCGGCGCGCTCGCGGCGCGGTGCACGACGAACGACAGGAAGCCGGGCGGCGGACGGTTCGCGGCGAGGGCGTCGTCCAGCTGGCGGCGGGCGGGGGCGTCGTTCTTCAGGCGGGCGTCGAGGAAGCGTTCCACCAGGCGCGCCATCGCGCCGTACGCCTGCGCGACCTGGGCGCGCGTGCGCCCGGCGAAGGCGGCGTCCGGGGCCATGCGCTGCGACCACGACGAAAATTCCAGGTGGCTCGCGGCATCGAGCGTGGCGAGGTAGACGTCGCCATAGCGCATGCGCGCCAGCAGTTCGCTGCCGATCGCGCCTTCGTCCTGCAGGCGCGTCATGTACAGCAGCGGGATGCCCAGGCGTTCCGGCGTGACGTATTTCGCGGCGCGCGGGCCGCCGTTGACGTAGTCGTAGGCGGCGCGCAGCGAGCCGTCCAGGGTGACGAGGGCACGGATGCGGTCGTCGCGGGCCGCGGCCAGCACGCTCGCGAGGCTGCCCCAGCTGTGGCCGACGACGGCGATGCGGCGCGTGTCGGCCTGCGGCAGCGTGTGGGCGTAGCCGACGAGGAAGCCGATGTCGGCGGCCTGCGCCTCCGCGCTTTCGAGGTCGGCCGTCATCGCGTGCGAGCGCGGGCCCAGCGACGGCGTGGCGATCACGATATAGCCATGGCTTGCAAGATACTCGCACAGGTCGGCGTTTTCGACGGCGTAGGCGCTGTGGCTCGGCGCGTAGATCACGACGGGGAATTTACCGGGGCGCTCGGGCGCGTCGCGCAGCGCGTGCATGGGGCTTTGCAGCGCGTGCCGGACCTCCGGGCCGCGCGTCTCGACGAGCGCGTCGGTGGCGCGGCGCACCTGGTCGGGCATGCGGCTGAATTCTTCCTCGGTCGCGACGGTGCTCGCGTAGTCGCGGAAGACCATCGCGCCGCCCGTGCCGATGGCCGGATACCAGATCAGCGTCTGCAGCGGACGCGAACGGTCGCCGCTCGTCGCCTGCGCCGTGACGGGATTGCGCGGGTGCTGGTAGACGCGCGCGCGGTCGTACTGCTGGCGGACGTGGAAACCGACGCGGTAGGGGCCGCTCGGGGCGGTCGGCGTGAAGTCGGCGGCCGTCGCGGTGTGGGCGAGGACGAAGGCGAGCAGCAGGGTGTGCAGGGTCCGGAGCATGTGTCGTGGCCAGTGTTTCTTCGGTTGCAAGATTATATGCCCAATTGGCATGAAAACTGTCGCGAAAGCGCGGCGAAGATGCGGCGCACCGCGGCGGATGTGGCAAGAACAGCATGCGAATCCGTTAAAATGTCGGATTCTTCACCTTCTACCAACATCATGACCCAGGACGAACTCAAGCAGGCAGTGGCCCGCGCCGCCATCGACTACGTGGTCGACGGCGAAATCATCGGCGTCGGCACCGGCTCCACCGCCAATTTCTTCATCGACGAACTCGGCAAGATCAAATCGCGCATCAAGGGCGCCGTGGCGTCGTCGGAAGCGACGGCGACGCGCCTGCGCGGTCACGGCATCGAGGTGTTCGACCTGAACGACGTCGCATCGATTTCCGTCTACGTGGACGGCGCCGACGAGATCGACGCCGCCGGCGCCATGATCAAGGGCGGCGGCGCGGCCCTCACGCGCGAAAAGATCGTCGCGTCCGTGTCCGGTAAATTCGTGTGCATCGCGGACGGCTCCAAGCTGGTCGAGACGCTGGGACAATTCCCCCTGCCGGTCGAAGTCGTGCCGATGGCCGCGAACGCCGTCAGCCGCAAACTGGCCGCACTGGGCGGGCAACCGCGCCTGCGCACCAAGCCGGGCAGCAGCGACGCGTTCGTCACCGACAACGGCGGCCATATCCTCGACGTGGCCGGCTTGTCCATCACGGATCCGGTGGCGCTGGAATCGGACATCAACCAGATCGTCGGCGTGATCGCCGTCGGCCTGTTCGCCCGCCGCGGCGCCGACGTCTGCCTGCTGGGCACGGGCGACGGCGTCAAGACGCTGACGTTCTGATCATGCGGCGCGCTCCGGTCCTCTTGTCGTTCGCCCTGGTGGCCCTGGCGGCCGTGGTGGGCCTGGGCGGCTGTTCCATATTGCACAAGCGCATGCCGGCGCCGCCCGCGCCGGCCGCGCCCGTGGCGGACGCAACGCCCGCCGTCGAGACGATTCCGTTCCACACGGGCGTGTCGTCGGCCACCGTCGAGAAGATGGCGAAGCAGCAAGGCTGTACGGGCGGGCAGGGCGCCGGGCTGATCACGGAGCCGGGGCCTGTGGAGGTCTATCGCATGCGCTGCGACAGTGGAAAAGTGTTCATGGCGCGCTGCGAGCTGCGCCAGTGCAAACAGATGTAGGGTGGACGGGTTCCCCGTCCACGCGTTCAACTCACTTGGGCGCAGCAGTAATGCAAGCGCTTGCTGGACGCGTGGACGGCGGAGCCGTCCACCCTACCGATCAGGCGGTCGGCGGCACGTAACCGGAGGCCTCGTCCGCGCCTTCGCCGAAGAAATGACGCTCCATCTGCGTGGCCAGGTATTTGCGGGCGCGCGCGTCCGCCATGTTCAGCCGGTTTTCGTTGATGAGCATGGTCTGGTGCTTGAGCCAGCCCTCCCAGGCTTCCTTCGACACGCTTTCATAGATGCGCTTGCCCAATTCGCCCGGGTACGGCGGGAAGGCCAGGCCTTCGGCTTCCTTGTTCAGTTTGATGCAATGGACGGTGCGGGCCATGTTCTTGCTCCTGGTTCGGTATCGGAAAACGTGATTATAAATCGGCGCGCCCCGGCCGTCAGAGCTGCTTGATCAAGATCTGCGACCTGCGTTGCCAGTTGTACATATGCGCCCGGTCCTTGGGCAGGTCGTCGACGGTCGCCGGCACGAAGCCGCGCTTCTTGAACCAGTGCGACGTGCGCGTGGTCAGCACGAACAGCTTCGTCATGCCGGCCGCGCGGGCGCGGTTTTCCATGTGCTTGAGGATGCGTTCGCCGTCGCCCTGGGTCTGCGCGTCCTGGCTCACTGTCAGGCAGGCCATCTCCGCCATCTTCGATTCCGGGAACGGGTACAGCGCGGCGCAGCCGAAGATGACGCCGTCGTGCTCGATCACGGAAAACTGTTCGATTTCGCGTTCGATCAGCTCGCGCGGGCGCTTGACCAGCGTGCCGTCCGCTTCCAGCGGCTCGATGAGCTTGATGATCCCGCCGACGTCCTCGATGGTGGCCTTGCGCAGGCTTTCCAGGTTGTCGTGCGTGATCATGGTGCCCACGCCGTCGTGGGTGAACAGTTCCAGCAGCGCGGAGCCGTCCAGCGAGAACGGGACGATGTGGGCGCGGTCCACGCCGCTGTTGCAGGCCTTGATCGCGTGCTGCAGGTAGAACGACGCGTCGTTCGGCAGGAAGCCCGCCTGCAGCACGGCTTCGGCCTGGTGCGACGACAGTTCGCGGATGTCGCCGCCGCCGGCGTCCTTCATCAGCGGGGTTTCGGTGATGAAGATGAGTTTTTCGGCGTGCAGGGCGATCGCGGCGGACACCGCCACGTCTTCCATCGTCAGGTTGAACACTTCGCCGGTCGGCGAGAAGCCCAGCGGCGACAGCAGGACGATGTTGTCCTCGGTTTCCAGGATGGGCTGGATCTTGTCGGCGGCGACCTTGCGCGTGACGCCCGTCAGCTCGTGGTCGACGCCGTCGATCACGCCGAGCGGGCGCGCGGTGACGAAATTGCCGGAGACGATGCTGATGTTCGCATTCGACATCGGCGTGTTGGGCAAACCCTGGCTGAACGCGCCCTCGATGTCCAGGCGCAGTTCGCCGGCGGCTTCCTTCGCGCATTCCATCGCGGCGCTGTCCGTGACGCGCACGCCGTTGTGGAAGCGGCCCGCGACGTTGCGCAGCGCGAGCTGTTCGGCCACCTGCGGCCGCGACCCGTGCACGAGCACGACGCGGATGCCCAGGCCGACCAGCAGCGACAGGTCCTGCGCGAGCACGGGCAGGGCGCCGGCCGCGACCAGTTCACCGGGGAAAGCGACGACGAAGGTCTTGCCGCCGAAAGCGTGAATATACGGCGCGACGGAGCGCAGCCACTGGACGAATTGGGTAGGGTTTTCCATTTGCCGCATTATAATTCGCTGCGCGACTTGCGCACTGAATCCTAGCAAAAATCAATGTCTGAACAGAGTAACAAGCCTGCGCCGAACCCGGCGCGCGCCGCTTCCCCCGACCGCCGCTCGCAACCGCGCAACGACGCGCGCCGCGGACCGCGTCCGCCCGCGCGCGAGGGCGCGCTCGCGAACGCGCTCGCGCAGGCCCAGGTGCGCGCGCCGCGCGCGGATACCGGCCCGCAGGAACGCCCGCCGCGCCAGCGCGAAGGCGACGCGCGTCCGCGTCCGGACCGCCCCGCGCGCAACGAGGCCCGCAAGGAGCCGGTGCGCAATCCGCTCCCGCCGATCACCTTCCCGGAAGACCTGCCCGTCTCGGGCCGGCGCGCCGAAATCGCCAGGACGCTGATGGAGAACCAGGTCGTGATCGTGTCCGGCGAAACCGGCTCGGGCAAGACGACGCAGCTGCCGAAGATCTGCCTGGAACTGGGACGCGGCGAGAAGGGCATGATCGGCCACACGCAGCCGCGCCGCATCGCCGCGTCGTCGACGGCGAAGCGCATCGCGCACGAACTGGGCTCGCCGCTGGGCGAGCACGTGGGCTACAAGGTCCGCTTCAACGACACGCTGTCGCCCGGCGCCTGGGTCAAGCTGATGACGGACGGGATCCTGCTGGCCGAAACGCAGACCGACCCGCTCCTCAAGGCCTACGACACGATCATCATCGACGAGGCGCACGAGCGCAGCCTGAACATCGACTTCCTGCTCGGCTACCTGAAGCAGATCCTGCCGCGCCGGCCGGACCTGAAGGTGATCATCACGTCGGCGACGATCGACGCCGACCGCTTCGCGCGCCATTTCGGCACGCCTACGACACCGGCGCCCGTCATCGAAGTGTCGGGCCGTCTGTACAAGGTCGAGGTGCGTTACCGCCCCGTCGAACGCGACCAGGAATTCGCGCCCGCCGCCGACGGTAAATCCGTCTCGAAGGCGCAGGCGGCGCGCGACAAGCGCGACCTGATGGATGCCGTCGTCGACGGCGTCGACGAGGTGTGTCGCCTGGGGCAGGGCGACGTGCTCGTGTTCCTGCCCGGCGAGCGCGAGATCCGCGACTGCGCCGAGGCGCTGCGCAAGCATCATCCGCCGCACGTGGAAATCCTGCCGCTGTTCGCGCGCCTGTCCGTCGAAGAACAGGACCGCGTGTTCCGCACGACCAACGCGCGCCGCATCGTGCTGGCCACGAACGTGGCCGAGACGTCGCTGACGGTGCCGGGCATCCGCTACGTCGTCGATGCCGGCCTGGCGCGCGTAAAACGCTACAGCTACCGCAACAAGGTCGAGCAACTGCAGATCGAGGCGATCTCGCAGGCCGCTGCCAACCAGCGCGCGGGCCGGTGCGGCCGCGTCGCGGACGGTGTCTGCATCCGCCTGTACGAGGAAAACGATTTCCTGCAGCGTCCGAAATTCACGGACCCGGAAATCCTGCGCTCGTCGCTGGCGGCCGTCATCCTGCGCATGAAGTCCCTGCACCTGGCGGACGTGGAGACCTTCCCGTTCGTCGAGCCGCCGCAGGGCCGCGCCATCGCCGACGGTTACCAGCTGCTGCAGGAACTGGGCGCCGTCGACGACGCCAACGAGCTGACGACGATGGGCCGCAAGCTGGCCAAGCTGCCGCTCGACCCGCGCGTGGGCCGCATGATCCTGGCCGCCGTCGATAACGTTTGCCTGACCGAGATGCTGATCATCGCGTCCGCGCTGTCCGTGCAGGACCCGCGCGACCGGCCGATGGAATACCAGCAGCAGGCCGACGAGAAGCACAAGAAATTCGCGGACGAGAAGAGCGAGTTCCTGGGCTTCCTGAAGATCTGGCGCTGGTTCGAGCAGGCCATCGAGCACAAGAAAACGAACCGCCAGCTGCAGGACAACTGCCGCGAGAATTTCCTGTCTCAGGTCCGCCTGCGCGAGTGGCGCGACGTGCATTCGCAACTGCTCACGATCGTGAAGGAGCAGGGCTGGCGCCTGAACGACGCGCCCGCGACGTACGAGCAGCTGCACATGGCGCTGCTGACTGGTTTGCTGGGCAATATCGGGTACAAGATGGAAGAGGAAGGCGAAACGGCTTCCGGTGGAGCGCAAGGCGGCGGCGCCTACCTGGGCGCGCGCGGCATCAAGTTCCACATCTGGCCCGGGTCCACCCTGGGCAAGAAGGCCGGCAAATGGATCATGGCGGCGGAGCTGGTCGAGACGACGCGCCTGTACGCGCGCTGCATCGCGCAGATCCAGCCGGAATGGATCGAAAAGATCGGCGGCCACCTGCTGAAGAAATCGTGGGGCGAGCCGCGGTGGGAAAAGCGCACGGCGCAGGTGACGGCCAGCGAACGCGCGACCCTGTACGGCATCGTGGTGTATAGCCAGCGCCGCATCAACTACGCCCTGCACAACCCGGCGGAAGCGCGCGAGATCTTCATCCGCGACGCGCTGGTGGGCGGCGACTACGAGACCCGCTCGCCGTTCTTCGCCCACAACCACAAGCTGATCCGCGAAATCGAGAACCTCGAGCACAAGTCGCGCCGCCTGGACGTGCTCGTGGACGACCAGCTGATCTACGCGTTCTACGACAAGGAAATCCCGGGCGACGTCGTGAACGGCGCGGGTTTTGAAAAATGGTACAAGGACGCGGCGCGCGACAATCCGAAGCTCCTGTACCTGAACCGCGAAGAGCTGATGCGCCACGAGGCGGCTGGTGTCACGACGGAGCTGTTCCCGAAGACGATGAACGTCACCGGCATCGAGATGGGCCTCACGTACCACTTCGAGCCGGGCAGCCCGCGCGACGGCGTGACGTTGACGGTGCCGCTGTTCGCGCTGAACCAGATCCCGCGCGAGCGCGCGGACTGGCTCGTGCCGGGCATGCTGAAGGAGAAGGTGCAGCTGCTGCTGAAGTCCCTGCCGCAGAAGCTGCGCCGCCATTGCGTGCCCCTGCCGGAGTACGCCGCGCGCTTCTTCGAGCGCAACGAGGACCCGGTGCGCTTCGGTCGCGGCGACCTGATCGACGCCCTGATCGCCGACATCCACGCGCAGACGGGCGTGCGCGTGATGACGACCGATTTCAAGCTGGAGACCCTGCCGGCGCACCTCTTCATGAACTTCAAGGTCGTGGACGAGCATGGGCGCCAGCTCGACATGGGCCGCAATCTCGCCACCTTGCAGGCGGAGCTGGGCGGCCAGGCGCGCCAGAGTTTCCAGCGCATGGCGGAGACCACGCCAGCCGCGGGCCAGTCGGGCGCCAAGCCGTTGGCCGCGCAGGCGCCGGCACCATCGGCGGCGCCGGCCAAAGGCAAAGCCGCGCCCGCGCCGGCCGCACCCGCCGCGCCGGCCGCCCACACGAACATCACCGGCTGGACGTTCGGCGAGCTGCCGGAGCTGCTGGAGATCACCCAGGGCAAGATCACGTTGATCGGCTTCCCGGCACTCGTCGACAAGGGCACGCACTGCGACCTGGAAGTGTTCGACGACCCCAACGTGGCGGCGCGCACGCACCGCATCGGCCTGCGCCGCCTGTTCGCGCTGCAGTTCAAGGAGCAGCTGAAATTCGCCGAGAAGAACGTGCCGGGCCTGCAGCAGATGGGCATGCAGTTCATGTCGGTGGGCACGCCGGACGAACTGCGCGAGCAGATCGTGAGCAAGGCCATCGACATCGCGTGCCTGCAGGACCCGTTGCCGATCGATGCCGCGTCGTTCAACAAGCGGCGCGACGAGGGCAAGGGCCGCATCGGCCTGTTGATCAACGAGACGGCGCGCCTGGCCGGCCAGATCCTCGCGGAGTTCCACGGCCTGCCCAAGCGCCTGCAAGGCCTGCCGCCGGCCGTCGCGAGCGACATGCAGGCGCAGTTGCAGGGGCTCGTGCACAAGCGCTTCATCGCCGAGACGGAATACAGCCAGCTGGCGCACTTCCCGCGCTACCTGAAGGCGATGAACGTGCGCCTGGAGAAACTGCGCGCCAACCCGGCGCGCGACGCCCAGTTGATGGCCGAGTGGCAGACGGCGGCGACGCAGTTCCAGCGCACGGTGAAGAACCAGCCGTTGAAGAACCTCGACCCGCGCATGATCGAGTTCCGCTGGATGCTCGAGGAGCTGCGCGTGTCGCTGTTCGCGCAGGAGCTGCGCACGCCGATGCCGGTGTCGTCCAAGCGCTTGCAGAAGGTGTGGGAGTCGATGTTGCGGTAGGGTGGACGGCTTTGCCGTCCACGCGGTGATCGTTAGCGGCTCCGCGTTCGTGCACGGTATCGGAGCCGACCCGTATCACCGCGTGGACGGGGAACCCGTCCACCCTACTTTGACATGGCGCGGACCTGCCGCTACAGTTGATATCCCATCACTATCAGCGACCTTGCCATGACCGACCTCGTGCTCGCCATCGTCCACCACCTGATCGTGTTCGGCATCGCATCCGCACTGGCCGCCGAGCTGGCGCTGATGCGGCCTGCCGCGATGTCGCCGCAGACCGTGCGCCTGCTGGGACGCTTCGACGCGGCGTACGGCATCATGGCGCTGGCGATCCTCGTCGTCGGCTTCCTGCGCGTGCAGTTCGGCGCGAAAGGTCCCGACTTTTATATGCACAACCCGGTGTTCTGGGCCAAGATCGGTGCGTTCGCCGCCGTGGGCCTGATCTCGATCCGGCCCACGCTGCGCATCCTCGCCTGGCAGAAGCTGGCGAAGGCGGACGCCGCGTTCGTCCCGGCGCTGGACGAAGTGAATGCGCTGCGCCGCACGATGCTGCTGGAAATCCACGTGTTCGCGCTGATCCCGATCTTCGCGGCCATGATGGCGCGCGGGATCGGGTACAGCTGACGTTCACGCGGCCGCCGCGGCGCCGGCCGGCAGCATGCGGTACGACGCCAGGTCGCGCACCAGGCGGCCGACGAACCAGCCGTTGAAGACGCCGAACAGGACGCACACGGCGCAGGCGAACACCGTATCGTGGCGCAGTTGCGGCGCGACGGACAAGGTCACGGACGCCACGTACTTCGTGAAGAACACGGCCATCATCATGACGAGCGGCTGGCCGCTGCCGCGCACGCGCACCCAGCCCGGCATCGTGCCCGCCTCGATGTGCGAGGCGCCGGCCAGTCCGGCCAGCAGCGCCATGCCGGCCGCACCGATTGCCCACGCGGCCAGCGCCCAGCCGCCGAGGCCGAATTTCGCGTTCATGTCCTGCAGCGACAGCACCAGCATCACGGCCGGGATCAGCACGAGCCGGCGCACTTCGACGTCGCGGTCGCGCATGGCCGTCAATCCGCGCTGGACGAGGAAGGCAAGGATCGCCCAGACGTAGAGCGGGGTGTGGGACAGGATCTGGATCAGCATGGTCGGCTCCATCGGTGAGTTAAGTTGGCGCCATCTTGCCGGCGCCCGCGCTCGTGCGGGCCGCGATGCGACGAAATACGCGGCGGCGGCGCGAAATGCGGCCGGACGGCGCGAAATGCGGACGGCGCGCGTCTTTACGCGGCTTTACAGTCGTTGACGGCACTTAACGTTCCCCCATCCGACAATGCGCGGCGCGCCCGGCACTTGCGTCATCCATATCGACAAGCCGGACTGCACTCCGTTTCGTAACCCAGGGGGATTCATGGATCATTCACATCACAGCCTTGCCGAGGACCTCGAGCGCATGCTCGCCACCCAGTCCAGCCGGCGCCAGTCGCTGCGCTGGCTGCTCGCGTCCGCGGCCGCCGTGCCGCTCGCGAGTTGCGGCGGGGGCGGTTCGGGCGGGGACACGGCCGCGTCGACCGTGTCGTCGTCCACCGGCAGCACCGGCACCACGACCACGACGACGACGGGCACCTGCGCCGTCATCCCCGAGGAGACGGGCGGCCCGTACCCGGGCGACGGCACCAACAGCAACGGCAGCGGCATCGCGAACGCGCTGGGCCTGTCCGGCATCGTGCGCAGCGACATCCGCACGAGCGTGGCGCCCGGCAGCGCGACGGCGGCGGGCATCCCGACGACCTTGAAACTCCAGATCGTCAACGTCGGCGCGAGCTGCGCCAGCGCGGCCGGCGCCGCCGTCTACCTGTGGCACTGCGACCGCGACGGCAATTATTCGATGTACGCGAGCGGCCTGACGAACGAGAACTACCTGCGCGGCGTGCAGGAGGCCGACAGCACGGGCACCGTCACGTTCACGACGATCTTCCCGGGCTGTTACTCGGGCCGCATGCCGCACGTCCATTTCGAGGTCTACCCGAGCCTCGCCAAGGCCACGAGCGCGTCCAACCGCGTCAAGACGTCGCAGTTCACCTTCCCGATGGCGACGCTGAACGAAGCCTACGCGACGGCCGCCTACAGCGCCAGTTCGCGCAACCTGGCGTCGATGAGCTATGCGACCGACAACGTGTTCAGCGACGGCACGACCTTGCAGATGGCGTCGGTGAGCGGGGATCCGGTCAACGGCTACGTCGTCACGCTGACGATCGGCGTGTCGTTGTGACGGGGGCGGCGCGGGTCAACGATACCGCGCGATTGTCTTCAGCGCGGCGATGCGCTGGCGTAGCAGCAGCGCTTCGATCGCGTCCGGGTTTGGTCCCGACGGCAGCGTGCCGCGAAAGGCCAGGAAGGCGTCGCGGTAGGCCAGCCACAGACGTTCGGCCTTGCGGACGTCGCCGCGCTCCACGGTGGAAGCGCCGATGCGGGCGGATTCATCCTTTTGTTTGGCGGGCGCGTTCATGAGGTCCTGGTAGACCGCATTGAGTTCGCCGTCGAGCCGTTTCGCTTCCGTGGGCGTCGTCGCGGCCACCTTGCCGTCGAGGACGTCCAGGACGGCGCGCATGAACTGCTCGTCGAGCTTCCCTTCATGCTCGATGGCGAGCGCCGGTGCGGCCGTGCCCTGCATGTCGACTTCGGCCGTGGCGGCGCCGGCATACGCGTCGGCAGCGGCGCGCAGCGTTTTGAATGCCGGCCGAGCGGAGGCGGGAATGGCGCGGGCCACGCGGTCGAGGCGCGCGGCGCGCACGCGCCCGGCCTGTGACTGGCGGATGCCGGCGCAGACACTGCCCATCATGCCGCTCGTGATGTCGTCGCACTGGTCGAACACGGCGCCGGCAGGCAGACCGCCCGCCAAATGGGCGATGCGCGCTTCCATTTCCGCCTTCGCCGCGAAATCCAGGCTGCAGGCATAGTGGATCGCGATGTCCAGATCGCGCGGCACGCCGAAACCGTTCGCATACAACATCATCAGGACGGCATTGTCCCCGCGCGCCAGCGCGCATGCCCTGACCGTCTGCCATTCGGCGGGCGAGGTCACCGCCTGGCTGCGCTTTTCGTAATACAGCCTGGACGCGTCGCAGGTCGCGCCCGGCGCGGGGGCGGGCGCAGCGGGTGCGACGGCGTGTTCGACGCGCATGCATTGGCGATACCACGCTTCGTCCTTCGAAAACGGGACGCCGAAGGTGTGCGTGGTGGGATATTCGGGCGCGGCCGGGACGGACGCGGCGGCGCAGGCGGCCAAACCGGCGACGGCGAGTTTGAAGAACGATGTCGGCATGCTTTTCATAGTCCTAGCGCAAAACCGTGGCCGGCGGACTTTCGGCGTGTCCGGGCGCCACGAAATAATGGGGCACGAAGTGGCTCATATTGGTCGTGACGAGCAACGCATCTTCGCGCAGGCAGATGCCGGCGGGTTCTTCCCCGACGATCCACGAGCCGATGACGGGATAGTTGCCGTCGAAGTCGGGGAGCCTGTGCAGTTGCTGGTAAATGAAGCGCCCGTGGCCATACGGCCCGTCGTCTTCGGCAACGACGTTTCCGTCCGCGACGAGCACGATATTGGCACCCTCGCGCGAGAAGAACGGTTTCTTCGCGTACGACGTCAACTGTCCCGGCTCGAAAAACGCCGGCAACAGGTTAGGATGGTCCGGATAGAGTTCCCACAGGATGGGAAGGATCGCCTTGCAGGACAAGACCGATTTCCAGATCGGCTCGATGAAGCGCGTGCCGCACGCGGTCGTCATCGGACCGAATGTTTCATGCATCATCCATTCCCACGGATACAGCTTGAACAGCGTGCCGATCGGCGCATTGTCCTCGTCCACGAACGTGGCCGTGTTCGCGTCCCAGCCCAGGTTTTCGACGTCGATATGGCGGACGTCGAATCCCGCCTGCCGCGCGGTATCCATCAAATAGTGCACGCAGACCCAATCTTCCTCGTTCCCGGCCAGCGAGGCAAAGTGGATGCGTCCGTCCTTGCTGTTCACTTGCTTCCAGCGTTCGACAAGGCGCTCGTGCAGCGAATTGAACTGGTCGTGGGCCGGGAATTTTTCCTTCATCCAGTACCATTGCGCGACCGCCGACTCCAACAGCGACGTCGGCGTGTCGGCGTTATATTCGAGCAGCTTGGGTTCGCTCTTGCCGTCATAGGCCAGGTCGAAGCGGCCGTACAGGCTGAATTCGCGCCGCGCAAACGACGTCTCGATCGCTTGCCAATATGTGGCGGGGATGTCCAGTTCACCCAGGCGCCTGTGCCGGATAACGTGATCCACTGCGTTGAGGCACATCGCATGCAATTCGGTGGTACGGGCTTCGAGCAGGTCGATCTGCTCGGCCGAAAAACGGTAGCAAACTTCCTCGCACCAGTAATCGTCCCAGCCGTGGAACGAGAGTCCGATCGATTCGAGTTTTTCCGCGTGGTTGGGGCGGGGATCGATGAGTAATCGTTGCATGTCAACCTCCGCCGGATTCGCCGCCGAAACCGCCGCCGTGCGCGCCTTCGCCATGTCCGCCCTCGCCGCCGCCATGCGCGGTCGAGCCGAAACCGCCGCGCGCCACGGGCACGGAATCGACGGACGTCGCATGCGACGGTCCGCCGCGGCTGGCGTCGCCGCTCGTCACCGCGCGCGCTGTGCCGTTTTCGATGATCATCGGACGGCCGGCGTCGCGGTCCCAGTAATAGCGTGGACCGACAAAGGCGGCGCCGCCATGGGCATTCGGCGCCGGTTTGCAGCGGTCGCCGTCGCCCCAGTCCTTGCGGCAATCGTCGGCATTGGCGTACGAGTTTTGCAGCGCGTTGTCGGGTAGATTGTCGGGCTTGCTGCAACCCGTGAGCGATGTGAGCGCGCCGAGCAGAATCAGCGGCACTTGTTTCGAGCGTTTCATCCCTGCCTTAGAAAATCGACTGTTTGTAAAGTACCCGTGCCGTTCGCGGGCCAGGCTGCATGCGTCCCGAACACCCGGCCGAGGAAGGGCAGCGCGGCCTGTACCACGCAATCGCTGTCCATGTCCTCGGCTTCCACGACGCCGTCCGAAGGATGGCGCACCATCCATTCGAGGGCGCCGACGATGCCGCCGACGACCTGCATCGACGTCGCGTTGTTATACGGTGCGATGCGCCGCGCCTGTGCCAGGGACAATACGGACCCGAACCAGTACGCGCCCTGTTCCGAAACCAGCAATGCCCCCAATTCGTCGGCGCCATCGACGAGCGCGTCGCGCATGACGGTTTTTTGCGCCGGCCGTGCCAAGCCGTCCCGGATCCACCGCTGCACGCTCTCGCATGTCTTTGGCGCCGGGCGGTAGGCGTAGTACACGGTCGGGCGATAGGCGAGCGTGCCGTCGGCATGGAATTCGCTCAACAGCTCTCCGATGGACAGCGTTTCGTGGTGCGTGATCAGATACGCTTCCTGTTCGCCCACGGATGGCGTCCACGACGAGACGTGCATTTTCGCGCCGGGGCCGCCGAGCATCATCCCCGAGCGCGCCGAGCGGTCGTGACGTCGAGCGCCGGGCGGCGCGCGCGTTTCATGGGTTCCCCAAGATAACTCGGCACGCTGCATGATTTCAGCCATCAGGCCATCGACGGACCATGTGTTGGCGAATTCGCCCGGTGCCAGCGGCCGCTCGTCGGTCTGCGTGTCGCGCTCGGCGACATGAATGACCTTGATGCCGAGCGCACTCGCCAGCGCGGCGCATGGCAGATCGGCCGGTATCGAATGGGCAGCGGCCAGATGCTTCAGGGCGAGTTTGACGAAATGGGACACCAGGCCCGGGTTCGCGCCGTGGGCGATGACGCAGGTGGACCGTCCTTGATCTTTGCGCTGCAATGCATGGTTGCGCAGCCAGTAGTTGGTGGTTTCCAGAACCGGTCTTTGATCCGCATCGTAGCCGCCGGGCCAAGGCTCGACGCACGTGTCGAGATACATGATATTGCGCGCCTGGCACCAATCGATCAGGGCTACGCTAGACACCTCGACCGAGAGGTTCAGCATGATATCGCCCGCGCCCAGCCGTTCGCCGAGCACCTCTTCGAGATTGGCTTGTGTGAGCGCCCATAACGTAAAGGCAATGCCGTACTCGCGCGCGACCGCGGCGCCGCGCGCGTCGGCACTGATGGCGCTGACGTCATTCGGATTCAGGCCGGGATACCGATCGAATAATACGGGCGTCAATGCTTGCGCGATCGAGCCGTAGCCGATGAATAAAATTTTTCGCTGGTTCATCTGTTGATACGGGCAGTGCGCCATGACGCGGCGCAGGCAGCTCACTCATCCCAACCGTATTCCGAGTACGGCTTTTGGGCGGTGCCGGCCAGTATTGCTTGTCGGACGTAGGGAATGGTTTCGGGAGGCAGATCGTCGACTGGCCGCCATTGGAGATCGGCGTGCTTGTCGGGTTCGTGCAATGCGACTGTGCCGTCCCAATGTGCCGTCTGGAAGAAATGCCCTAACCAAGTGTTCCCGTTGGTTTTGCTGTGCAAGGTATGAACATACGAAAACCGAGGCGGACAGTTGGTGGCGTTTTTTTCGTTCACGGCAAATTCGTCAAGATAGCACCGCGAGTGCATGGGTTGGACTGTCGACATGACTAACGAGCGTTGCGCAATCTGTGAAGCTCTACCGGAATACCAACGAGAAGCCCGGCCGCAAGCGCGGACAGCAGGACGAGGAAGAGCATCGAAAAGGAAACGTCATGGTCGCGCCAGTATTGGGCGATTCCGCTCGCCATTAGAATACCTGCGACGAGCAAGCAGTTTTTTCTCAGCACGTTCACAAGTGCGGTTTTTAACATTTCCTCTCCTGATTCATTCCTGAAGTTTGCGGACACTCACCGCATTCATTTCCCGTGCTTTTTCCCGGCCTCAAGGCCGATCACCAGGAACATCACGCCGCCGAAAATGAACACGTCGGCGACGTTGAACGAATACGGGTTGTGGATCCCGCAGCAGCTCATGTTGATGTAGTCGGCCACCGCGCCATAGGCCACCCGGTCATAGGCATTGCCGAGCGCGCCGCCGACCACGGCGCCGGACGCCAGCGTCAACATCCAGCCGGGCTTGTTGCGTGCCCATACCGTCAGCGCTACCGAGGCGATGATGCTGAGCGCGACGAGCAGCCAGCGGGCATCGAAACCATTCAGGAAGCCGAAATTGACCCCCTTGTTCCAGGCCATGACGAAATTGAGATAGGGCGGCCATGCGGGGATCTGCTGGACGGACGCCAGTGCCAGCTTTTGCACGAGGATGATCTTGGAAAGGCGGTCGAGGCCGAAGGCAATTAACGCTGCGAAGGCGATCCGTAATACGGGCATAGAGAAAGTCATTCACTTCAATTGGGCTGGTTGGTCGACGCGACCAAGCGGTCGAACGAGAATAGCACGTTGCGCATTGACGCATATGCCGGAAAATCAGGGTTCACGCTTCCATTGCGCCCTCGACGGGCACGCGATCGATCCGGCTTCGTCGATCCCCTTGATGACGCCGTTTTCGGGACCGACGTTTCCACTCATCCGGCATATCGTCCGTCCGCCTACGTGTTTGCGGTAAATGATCGTGCCGTCGGCGGCCGTGTAGCTGTCCTGCCATACGCCCGCTTCGTAGTGGGCAGCGTCGACGTCGCGCCCAAATCGGGTCCAGGCCGAGTCCGGGCCAGACGGTACATTTGGCAGTTCCCGGGCAATCGCTCGCGCGACGCGGCTCGCCTGGCGCCGGACAAGGTCCATATCGAAGTTCTTTTCGGGGGAACTCGCCGGTGTGGGCGCTGCCGCGTCTGACGCGGTAGTGGAGCGAGTCGCGCCTGTGTACGCGGCGCGCGCGTCCGGAAGCGAGATGTCATGCTCGGGAACTTTCGGCATCGGCGGGGTGATTGGTATGTGATGGATCGGTGGGATCGGCCGGTCCGGCGCCGGCGCCGTCGCTTTGGTTGGGGGCCGCAGCAGGATCGTGATCAGCGTCGTGCCGGGAACCAGACGCGGCCGCTTTTCGTGCAACCATGCCATTACTGCGAGCAGGTGCAAGCCGATGATAAGCGCAAGCACGAATTGTTTTCGTAGAGGGGTGTTAGCGGAGGCCAATGATGGTGTGGTTCGACCGTGCGAAAGGAATCGTCGATCGCTACGTTATCAGATCGCAACATTAGAAAATGCGCGCATTGTCACGGATCTCGTGGATGGCGCGTACCATGCACGATCCGTTCACCCGCCGATCACCGTGACGACGACCTTGCGACGATGCTCCGCCACCCGGTGCTCCCACAAATAAATGCCCTGCCACGTGCCGAGCAGCAGGCGTCCGTCGCCGACCGGCACCGTCACGGACGTGGCCGTCAGCATGGCGCGCGCGTGGGCGGCCATGTCGTCCGGGCCTTCGGTGTGGTGGCGGTAGGCCGGGTCGCCGTCCGGTACCAAGCGCCGGAGGATGGTTTCCAGGTCGTGGCGCACGTCGGGGTCGGCGTTCTCCGTGATCAGGAGGGAGCAGCTCGTGTGCTGGACGAACAGGTGCGCGAGCCCGCAGCGGATGCTGGAGCGGGCGACGGTGTCGGCGACGGCCGCGGTGATGTCGCGGCTGCCGCGTCCGAACGTGTTGAATTCGAGGATGGTTTGATGCGGCATGGTCGGCTCCTTGCGATGCCGACCATGCTACACGAGGTCAGGGCGCGGCCGAAAACGACGCGTGCGCCGGGAAGCGCGCCGTCATCCATTCGCGCGACAGGCGCAGCGTGTCGACCACGTCGGCCGGCAGCGTGTCGAGGATGGCGGGGTCGTCGCTCGGCGTGTCGGCCAGCAGGCTGGCCAGGTGGATGATGCCGCCCAGCTGGCAGAACGGGTGCGCCGCCATCGGGTCGGACGAATTGTCCAGCGCAAGCACGATCCGGTCGGGGAAGTCCCAGCGCCGGCCCAGCTCGGCCGTGATCTGGCCTTCCGAAAGGCCCAGCAGGCGCTGTTCGCGTTCCCAGCGCCCGCCCGGCAGGTGCGGCAGTTGTTCGATCTCGGCGAACGTCGCCGGGGCCGCCTGGTAGATCAGCAGCTCGCCCAGGCGCAGCATCATGCCGGCCAGCCAGGCTTCGCTGCCGTCGATGCCGAGGCCGCCCGCCAGCCACTTGGCGTAGCCGGCGCACGCCATGCTGCTTTTCCAGAACTCGTCGGAATCCAGGCCGGGCAGGGCGGGAAAGGCATCGGAAAAGCACGCGGCCAGCGCCAGCGTGCGGATGTGGGCCATGCCCGCGAGCGAGATCGCTTCGTCGAGCGAGCCGACGTCGCGGCGCGAACCGAAGCGGGCGCTGTTCGCCAGGCGCATCAGCTTGGCCGTGAGCGCCGGGTCGCGCGCGATGATCGCCGCCACCTTCCTGGTGGACGCGTCTTCGTCGTCGAGGGTGTCGATCAGGGCGTGGGCGACTTCGGAAATCGTGGGCAGTTTGACGTCTTCAAAAAACTTCGTAAGGCTGGTCATGGGCATCTTTCATCTACGGCGGTGAGACGGTTCAGTGTATGCCTGTCGACGTTTCCTTATCGAACTATTTTTTGTTTTAGGGAAAATTGTTGCGGAGGAGCCTTCTCATACAAACAACCTTGGACTTGTAACAAACAAATACAAATGTAAAGCGCGGAGCTGGGATAATCTTGCCTGCCTTTCCTCAACCTCAAGTCAACCAGGGATCCAATGAAACTCAAGCCTTCCATCGCCGCCGCATCCGTTGCCGTGTTCGTCGCCGTCCTGAGCCTCGCAGGCTGTGGCGGCGGCGGTGGCGGGTCTTCGTCCAGTACCGTGGTGGCGAATCCGGCGCAGTTCAGCGCGACGGACGTCGTCCTCGGCACCGGCACCGAAGCCGCGACCGGCAAGACCGCGACCGTGACCTACACGGGCTGGCTGTACAGCGACACGGCGGCGGACCACAAGGGCATGCGGTTCGACGGCGGTTCGTACACGTTCACGCTCGGGCAGAACCAGGTGATCGCCGGCTTCGAGCAGGGCGTGCTGGGCATGAAGGTGGGCGGCAAGCGGACGGTGCTGATCCCGGCCAGCATGGGCTATGGCGCGGCCGGTTCGGGCCAGATTCCGCCGAACGCGGGGCTGGTGTTCGACCTGGCGCTGACATCCGTGCAATAAAAAACGGGGCCGCGCGGCCCCGTCGTCCGATGCCGGTTGCCGTCAGTGCGCCGGCTTCAGGTAGCCGTGCATGCCCAGCCAGCGGGCGAAGGCATCGAACCAGCCGGTGCTGGTGGTGGCTTTGCGGTACATGCCGAAGCCGTGGCCGCCCTGTTCGTACAGGTGGAATTCGACCGGGCGCTTGGCCGCGCGCCAGCTGTCCACGAGGCCGTAGCCGCCGTTGCCGAACAGCGGATCGTCCGCCGCCAGCGCGACGAACAGCGGCGGCGCGCCGGCCGGCACGGCGACCGGTGCCAGCGGCCCGTAGATGTCGCCGAGGAATGCGGGTTTCGCGTCCTGGCCGTGCAGGGCGGTCGCCATCGTCAGCATCGCGCCCGCGGAAAAACCCAGCATGCCGATGCGGTCCGGGTCCACGTGCCAGGCCTTCGCGTGCGCGCGCACGAGCGCGAACGCGGCGCGCGCGTCGGCGATCTGCGGCGCCAGCGTCGATGCGGCATCGCCCGGCGCCGGTGGCCGCGGCCGCGCGGCGCCGGAAAACATCCGCGCCATCGCGCGCGCGAACGCGTCCATGTCCGGCGGCGTCTGGTTCAGCCGGTATTTCAACACGAAGGCCGCGACGCCCCTGTCCGCGAGTGCCTTCGCCACGTCCCAGCCCTCGTTGCTCATCGAGAGCGTCTTGAAGCCGCCGCCGGGCGCGACGATCACGGCGGCGCCCGTCGCCTTCGCCGGATCGGGCAGGAACGGCGTCAAGGTCGCCACCGTCACGTTGCGCGCGAACTGGCTGCCGTACTGCATGTGCCAGCTTTCCTGCGCCTTCGCACCCGGCAGCGGGCCCGTGCCCAGATCGACGGCATTCGGCTGCGCCGGCGTCGCGATGGACGTCATCTTGTCGTTCTGCGCATGGGCCGGCGCGGTGAGCGCGCAGGCCACCGCAATGGAGCCCGCGGTCAGCAGCCGGCCGAATCGTCGTGTCGTGTTCATGTCGTCTCCTGTTTTATTTTATTGCGCAAGCACGACGGCCTGCTTCAGCGTGAGCGGCGCATCCTGCTGCGCCGCGCCCGTTCCCGGCTGGCCCGAGCCGACGGAGAGCCGGTACTGGCCCGGCGTCAGCTGGCGGACGCCGTCGCGCGTGACGAAACTGAGGTCGCGCGGCGACAGCGCGAAGCGGACCTGGCGCCGTTCGCCCGCCTTCAGCGACACCCGCTCGAAGCCGCGCAGCGCGAGCCGCGGCGCGCCGTCGAACGCGGGCGGCGTCAGGTACAGCTGCGCGACTTCGTCGCCCGCGCGCGTGCCCGTGTTGGTCACTTCCGTCGTGACGACGATGCCGTGCTCCGGCGCGCCGTCCACCGGCTCGACGCGCAGCGGCGCATAGCGGAACGTCGTGTAGGAGAGGCCCGCACCGAACGGATAGACGGGCGTGCCCGTGTAGTAGCGATAGGTCCGGCCCCGCATCGAGTAATCGTCGAACGGGGGCAGGTCCGCGATGCTGCGGTAGAAGGTGAGGGGCAGCCGTCCGCCCGGATCGGCGCGGCCCGCGAGGACGTCGGCGACGGCGCGCCCGCCCGACTGGCCCGGATACCACGCTTCCAGGATCGCGGCCGCATGGTCCTTCGCCCACGACAGGTCGATGGCGCTGCCGTTCATCAGCACGACGACGAGCGGCTTGCCCAGCGCCCGCGCCTGTTCCAGCAAGGCGCGTTGGTCCGCCGGGAGGTCCAGCGACGTCTTGTCGCCGCCGGAAAAGCCGTCGACCTTGATGGCCATCTCTTCGCCTTCCAGGTCGGACGTCAGGCCGACGACGGCGACGATGACGTCGGCGTCCGCCGTGCCGGCTTTCAGCTCGGCTTCGGGCGCCGTCGAGATCCGTTTCCAGAACAGGCCGGGCACGCCCGAGGACCCCGTCTCGGTCTGGAACCGTAGCGGGTAGCGCTGGCCTTTTTCCAAGCGCACGTCCGTGAGTTTCAACGGCTCGCCCCATTGCGAATACCTGGTGGCCTTGACGGCGGGCTTGCCGGCCACCGTCAGCTCGCCCTGCACGCCGGTCACGCCGAGCCGATAGGTGCCCGTGGCCGGCGCGACGAGATAGCCGGTCCACACGACCTTGTGCCGGTCCGCGACGGCCTTCATCTGCAGCGCATGCGATTCCAGCCCGGGTTCGACGCGGACGGCGACCGGCCTGGCGTCGCCGCCGTTGAAGTATTCGGCGCGCAGGCCCGGTTTGCCGTCGGGCGTGCGCAGGGCCGTGGTGGGGACCGGATCGCCGTCCGTGATCGACGCGCCGGCCGGCACGAGCGTGACCTGCGCGGGCGCCAGCACGCGGCGCAGGCCGTCGACGACGGAGATCGGCGGCGCCGATTGCGTCGACGAATAATTCCCGCGCAGGACGCGCGTGGCGTCGGCCAGCGGACCGATGACGGCGACCTTCACGCCGCGCTTGAGCGGCAGCGTGCCGTCGTTCTTGAGCAGCACGAGGCTTTTCGCCGCGGCCCGCAGCGCGAGGTCGCGGTGCGCGGGCGTGTCGATCGCATCGACGGACACGGCGTTCGGCGCGCGCCCCGGCAGGCCGGCGAGGTCGCCGTTGCGATAGCGCGCGGAGAACAGGCGCACGAGCGCCCGGTCGATGTCGTCCGTCGAGATCAGGCCGCGCTGCCACGCCTCGCGGTAGCGCGCGCCCAGGTCGTCCTTGGCGTCGCCGAGCGTCTTCGTGTTGCACTCGTTGTCCGTGCCGGCCTTGAGCGCGACGGCCACCGCGGCGGCGGGATCGGGCGCGTACTTGTGGTGGTCGGCGATGTCCGTGACGGCGTCGCAATCGGAGACGACGTAGCCCTTGAAGCCCCAGGCGCCGCGCAGGTGTTCCTTCATCAGCAGGTCGCTGCCGCAGGCCGGCTGGCCGTCGATGCGGTTGTAGGCGCACATGATCGAGCCGGCCCTGGCGTCGACGATGGCGGCGCGGAACGCGGGCAGGTAGGTGTCCTCGAGGTCGTGGCGCGACACGAAGACGTCGGCCACGTGGCGCGTCGATTCCGGCCCGCTGTGCACGGCGAAGTGCTTGGGCGTGGCGATCACGTCCGGCAGGTCCGGGTCCGGGCCCTGGATGCCCCGGATGAACGCGACGCCCAGCTGCGCCGTCAGGTACGGGTCCTCGCCATAGGTCTCCTGGCCGCGGCCCCAGCGCGGATCGCGGAAGATGTTGATGTTCGGCGACCACGTGTCGAGGCCCGTGCCGATCTTGCCCAGGTGCCCGGTCCGGCGTCCCAGCGTGTGCAGCGCGCGTACCTCGGTGCTGATCGCCGAGGCCACCTCGTGCACGAGCGGCGCGTCGAACGTGGCCGCGAGGCCGATGGGTTCCGGGAAGTTCGTCGTGGGCAGAGGCCCCAGCGCGCCGTGCAGCGACTCGGTCCACCAGTTATAGGCGGGGATGCCGAGGCGGGGCAGGGCCGGGGCCACGTTGAGCAGCTGGGCGATCTTCTCGTCCAGCGTCATCTGCGCGACGAGGCCGTGGGCGCGGGCATCCGCATCCGCGCGCGCGCCGGGCGGCGTGGTGGATTGGGCAGCGGCCGGCAACGCCGCTGCGAGCATCAGGGTGCCGCACGTGGCGGTGCGCCGGATGGCTCTCGATAAGTCTCCTGTCTGACCAATGGTTTTGGTCTTATCTTTGTGCATGGGATCTACCTGGTGTGGTGGAAGGGACCGATGCCGGCGCCATGCCGTCGCGCGGTCCGCACCGTGATTTTTGGATGCGGAATGGTTGCGATAACATGACGCGCCGGCTCAGCATGTCGCTTGCGCAGGATGCGGGCAGGCGAGGACAATGTAGTGCAGGAATTATCGAGATACTAATAACTTTTTATGGCGTATCGATATCGGAATCGATATCGATACGCGGCGGCCGGGGTGGGCCGGATGAAATGCTTCCGCTGTTACGTAACATTGATGTTATACGATAACATTCCGCGCCGGCCGCGTCCGATGTTGTGCTCATACATCGATCACGTCACATTGCCGGTTGCTCAGTGAAATTTCCTTGAGGTAAATATAAGTCCGACGGACAATGAGCTTGACTCAATGTATTGGCTACTGCCGGCTCATCCGTCCATGGTTTTCGCTTACCGCCTCGTCGTTGTCCTGCTCGTCGCCATGATGGCGCCCGGTCCGGCCGCCCGTGCCGCGCAGCCGGTGGACGTGCGGGCGGAAGTGGCGCGCATCCAGCGGCTGGCGGAAGACGCCCCGCGCCAGGCCCTCGACCGGGTGGCCGCCGCGCGCCGCAAGCTGGGGCCGGACGCGTCCTACGAGGACCGGCAGGCGTTGTTGCGCGTGGAGGCGTGGCTCAGGGAAGACGTGGGCCAGCTGGACGCGTCGTATGCGCTGGCGCGCACGTCGTTGCAACTGGCCCTGGACCACGGCGACGCCGCGGGCGCGGCGCTGGCCCGGCTGGGCGCCGTGCGCGAGATGATCGACCGGCGCCGGCTGGACGCGGCGCAAGCCGCGCTGGACAAGATCGTGAAGGAGGCGCCGGCGAACGTCTCGTTGACGTTCAAGGTGTCGGTCGAACGCATGCGGGGCGACATCCTGAACCTGCGGGCAAAGTTCGACCTGGCGCTGGCGGCCTATCTGCGCGGCTTGCGCCTGCTGCAGGGCGTGCCCGGCGAGAGCGGGAAGCGCGCCGCGCTGTACGGCCGCATCTGCCAGGTGTACATCAATGCCGACAACCCCGCCAAGGCGATCGACAGCGCGAAGCTGGGCCTGGCGGAACGGCCGATGCCGCTGCGCCCGCTCGCTTCGCTGCACTTCACCCGCGCCGTCGCCCTCATCCGGCTGGGACGGGGCGAGGAAGGCATCGCCGCTTTCGAACAGGCGCTGGCGACGGCGATGCGTGCCGGGCTGCTGGGGATGGAGGCGGCGATACGGGGCAATATCGCGGACTACTACCTGATCCGCCACGATTACGTGCGCGCGGAGCAGGAGTCGCGCAAGGCCCTGGTCGTGTCCGACAAGGTCAACGACCAGAACGTCATGCAGATGGCGCGCGCCAATCTCGGTTTCGCCCTGATGGGACAGGGACGCTTCGCGGAGGGCCTGCCTTACGTCGACGGCGTGATCGCCGACATGCGCAAGGGGAAACTCACGGCCGATCTCGAGGCGATGCTGGACGAGAAAGGCCGCATGCTGGAGCGCGCCGGTCAGTATCAGCAGGCGCTGACGATCGTCCGCGAGCAGCAGGCGCTGCAACAGCAGAGCGCCCGGGTGGCGCGCGACCGCGCGATCGCCGCATTGCAGGAAGAGTTCGACGCGCACCGGCGCAGCCAGCAGATCGTCCTGCTGCAGCGCGAGAACAAAGTGAAGGACGCGGAGCTGCGCAACCGCCGTACGGTGCAGTTCGCGACGACGTTCGCCGCCGTGCTGACGGTGCTGGCGGGGTCGGTCGTGTACGTGATGTACCGGCGCGCGGCCAGGAGCAATGCGCGGCTCAAGGAATTGAACGCCCAGCTCGAATTCGGCTCGACCCACGACGCGCTGACGGGATTGCACAACCGGCGCTCGCTGACGAACCGGATGGCCGGCCGCATCCAGGACGGCCGTGCCGAGCGCCGCGACAGCGCACGCAACGGCGCGCGCGACGGCATGGACTGCTTCGTCCTCATGGACATCGACCACTTCAAGAGCATCAACGACCGCTGGGGACATGGCGTGGGCGACGCGGTCCTCGTCGACGTCGCGCGCCGGCTCGCCGCGGCCGTGCGCGATACCGACATGGTCGTGCGCTGGGGCGGCGAGGAATTCATGGTCTTCGCGCCCGCCATGGACCCGGGCCGCGTCGCCGGCATGGCGGCGCGCCTGCTGGAGGCGGTCGGGTCGGCGCCGGTCGACGGGGGCAGTTGCCCGATCCCCGTCACGCTCACCGCGGGCATCGTCGCGCTGCGGCCCCTGCCCGGCGAGGCGTTCGACTGGCAATGCGCCGTGCGCCTGGCCGACTGGGCGCTTTACGAAGGCAAGATGCAGGGCCGCAACCAGGCCCGCATCGTCACCCGCCTGTGCGCGTCGGCGGCCACCGTGATGGCGGCGCTGGAGCGCGACGGCGACGGCGCCGCGGTCCGCCCGTTGCTGGCGCTCGACTGCGTGCATGGGCCGCGCCAGGACGCGGCGCGCCCGGCGCCATCGGCCGCGCGCGACGTCGGCGGCGGCGCCTTGTCCCTGCTGGCCGGCGCGTGACCTCGGCGCCGGCGGGCGTCAGCCGCGCCGTGCCGCCTCGATGGCCGCGACGTCGATTTTCTTCATCGTCATCATCGCGTCGAACGCGCGCTTGGCCGCGGCCCCGTCGGCGTCGGTGACGGCGTCCAGGAGCACGCGCGGCGTGATCTGCCACGACAGGCCCCACCGGTCCTTGCACCAGCCGCAGTCGCTTTCCTGGCCGCCGTTGCCGACGATCGCATTCCACAGGCGGTCGGTCTCAGCCTGGTCGCTTGTGGCGACCTGGAACGAGAACGCCTCGTTGTGCTTCACGCCCGGACCGCCGTTCAGGCCGAGGCACGGGAGGCCCATCACCGTGAATTCGACCATCAGCACATTGCCCTGCTGGCCGGCGGGATAGTCGCCGGGCGCGCGGTGGACCGCGCCGACGGCGCTGTCCGGAAACGTCTGTGCATAGAACGTCGCCGCGTCCAGGGCGTCGTTGTCGTACCAAAGACAAATCGTATTCTTGCTGGCCATGTCTCTCTCCTGTTGATGGGAACGATAGCACGTCCGCGGCGTTCACTCCGCCGTCGGCGCGGGCGGTGCGGCCGGCGCCGCCGCCGGATGCCCGGTGAGCGGCAACTCCGGCAGGAACAGCAGCACGACGAGCCCCGCCAGCACGATCAGCGCGCCGGCGCCGAAGATGTTGGCGATGGCGTGGCGGTACACGGCCACCGTCAGCGCCTGCGCGGCGGGCAGCACGGTTACGGCGCCGTGCGCGCCCGCGCGCGCGACCTGGGCGATGCCGTGCGCGTGCACCTGGTGCGCGAGGATGGCGCCGGAGCCCGTCACGCCCAGCAGGCCGCCGAAGGAGCGGAAGAAGCTCAGCATGGCCGTGCCCACGCCGCGGCGCGGGACGGGCAGCGCGTTCTGCACGGCGATCGTCATGTTCGGCATGACGAGGCCCAGGCCCGCGCCCAGCATGAAGATGGCCGGCTCGATGATCCAGTAGCCGCGCGCCGTGTCCATGGCCCAGGAGAGGATGGCGAATGCCGCCACCGCCGCCGCCAGCCCGGCCAGCTGCACGGCCTTGTACTTGCCCGAGCGCGACAGCACGCGGCCGTTCAGCGTGGACGAGGAGATCATCCCGATCATCATCGCCACCGTCATCATGCCCGAATGCGCCGGGCTGCTGCCCATCACGAGCTGGAAGAACAGCGGGAAGAACACGCTGGCACCCATCAGGCCCATGAAGGTCAGCGCCATCACGATGCTGGCGATGTCGAAGACGCGGTTGTGGAAGAGGTCCGGCGGCAGCACGGGCTCCGGCACGCGGCGCAGGTGCACGAGCAGCCAGCCTCCCGGCACGAGCGCGAGCGCCGCGCACACCTGCACCTGCACGCCGTCCCAGGGCCACTCCGTGCCGCCCAGCGCGAGGATCAGGAGCAGCGCGGTGATCGACACCGTGAGCAGCAGGGAGCCGAGATAATCGATGCGGTGCGCGTGCGTGCGCACGGGCTTGCGCAGCGAATGCGCGATGGCGTAGAAGGCCACGGCGCCGACGGGCAGGTTGATGAGGAAGATCCAGTGCCACGACAGCAGGTCCGTCATGATCCCGCCCAGCACCGGGCCGAGGATGCTGGTGACGGCGAACACGATGGCGATCGAGCCCTGGCGGCGCGCGCGTTCCTTGGGCGGCACGAGGTCGCCGATGATGATCTGCGCCAGCGGCATGAAGCCGCCCGAGCCCATGCCCTGGACGGCGCGGAACGCGATCAGCTGCGTCATGCTCTGCGCGAAGCCGCACAGCACGGAGCCGGCCAGGAACGTGGCCAATGCCGTGAAGATCATCGGCCTGCGGCCGTACTGGTCGGCCAGCTTGCCGTACAGCGGCATCGTCGCCGTGGACGCCAGCACGTAGGCCGTGACGACCCACGACAGGTGGGCCATGCCGCCCAGGTCGCCCACGATGCGGGGCAGGGCGGTGGCGACGATGCTCTGGTCGAGCGCGCCGAGGCCCAGCACGGCCATCAGGGCCAGGTAGACGGAGCGGATTTCGCGCGCGTCGGCGGGCGCCGCGTCGTGCGTGGGCGTGGTGGATTCAGTCTTCATGGTCGGCAAGGATGTTGAGGATGTCGACGGCGCCGGCGAGCGCCTCCATCTGGTCGGGCGACAGGCGGGCGATGCGTTGCGACAGCCAGTCGTGCCGTTGGTCGCGCAGATGGCGCAGGGCGGCATGGCCGACCTGGCTGACGTGCAGGCCGCTGCGGCGCCGGTCGTCGGCCAGGGGCGCGCGCGTCACGAGGCCGGCCGTTTCCAGCGCCTTGACCTGGCCGCTCATCGTCGGGCTGCGCACCTGCTGCATGCGCGCCAGCTCGGCCACGCCGATGCCGGGATGTTCGTGGATCAGGTGCAGGAGCATCGCCTGCATCAGCGACAGGCCTTGTTCCTGGCGTTCCGTGTCGCGCCGCATCCGGCGCACGATGCCCTTGAGGGCGGTGCGCAGGTCTTCGGACAGGCGTTCGACGCGTTCGTGGCGGTGTGTGTTGGTCATCATTAATATAGGTAGCCTACCTAACTATATTGCGCTGATCGCGCGGCGCATGCAAACGATGACTCCGTGACAATGCACGCATTTTTTCGGCGGCGTAACTGGTAATGTGGCGGCACTTCCTGTTCAATATCTCGGCAGGTTTTATCGCGTCGTCATATGCAATTTCGAGTACAACTGGACCGTTCCCTTGCCGTGCTGTCGCAGCGCGGCCTGTCGCGCAATCATGCCGAGCCGCTGCTGTTCCGGCTGCTGTGGAAGCTCGGGGTCAATGTCCGCCCGCCCCATTTCCTCGGCTTCGCCAGCATCGCGCTCGTCTACGGCGGCTGGTTCACCGGCGTCTGGGGCGTGCTCATGTGGATGCTGGTGTGGTCGCACCAGGGCGTCGGCATCGCCGGCGTGGCGCTCAGGGCCTTGGCCGCGGGCGCGTGTTTCGGCCTGTTGATGGCGTGGTTTTATACCCGCGAGCGCAAGGAATTCGCCCTGCCGGCGTGGGAAGCGCTGGGCCGCGAGTAGCGCACGGGCAGGCCTCGGGCCTCAGGCCTTAGGCCTCAGGTTGCTTGCCGGGCCAGTGCCGCCATCACGTCGTCCACGCCGATCTTGTCGACCCAGTCGTCGCGCCGCGCCACGGTGATGACGGTGCTGTTGCGCGTGTCGATCGGCGTCCATTCCGGGTTCTTTTGCCGCATCAGCGCGATGACGGGCACGTGCACGGCGTTCGCCAGGTGCATGACGGCCGTCTCGACGGACACGATCAGCTTGCACAGGCTGAGCACGGCCGGCAGCTGGAAGAAGTTGTCTTCGGCGCTGAACAGATGGGTGCGCGCGAGGTCCTGCCCGGCGAACAGGGCGCGGGCGCGGGCCAGGTCTTCGGGGACGACGTTGACGACGAAGCCGGCATCGCGCCACCTCGCGTCCCGCCGCATCGTGCGGATCAGTTCGATGACCCGTTCCAGCGGCCACGAACGCTCGATCGACTTCGAATACGCGTTCAGGAAGACGACTTTCGATCCGGCGCCCTCGAAGCCCCAGGCGGCGAACTGGTCGCGCGCGTAGGCCATCCACCGGTCGGGAATGGACAGCACGGGATAGCGGGCGGCCGGCGGGATCGCGATGCCGAATAATTGCGTGAACCATTCGGCGTAGATGTCGCTGATGTGCTGGTCCGGGTGCGACGCCGCGTTGTAGGCGGGAATGAACGCATCCAGCTTGCGGTAGGCGAGATGCTTGGGCAGGTCGTAGGGGCGCACGCGTTTCTTTTGGCCCACGACGAAGCCGCGCGGGCTGATCTTGCGCGCCATGCCGGCGTATTTGTGGCGGTCCAGCACGGCGAGCGACACGACGACCGGGTAATCCTGCCGCTGCGCTTCCTGCAGCGACGCCTCGTACAGCGCCGGGCTGTAGGTTTCGTTGTAGACCTTGGCGATGTGCGGGCATTCGGCCAGCCAGTCGTACAGCGCATATTTTTTCAGGTGCGGCCAGTCCGCGGCCCGGTTGGTGCGGCGGCGCTCGTCGACCCACAGGTGGATGTCCAGGTGCGGGAAGGCGCGCGCGAAGGCGGCGAAGCAGCTTTGCAGGTACGTGAAATCGCCCAGCGCCAGGTGGGCGATGAACAGGATCTTGTCGGCGCGGGCCAGCAGCGCGCGGTCGACCAGCGCCGTGCGCGGCGTAGTGTCGGCCAGCCAGTCGGCTTCGAAGGCGGCCGGGTCGGCCTGCCGACGCGTTCGGCCGCCCCAGCTGTCCAGTTCCAGCGTCTGTTCACTCGAGATTTTCATGGTGCGGTGTCGAATTCAGGGGGCGCGTGGTCATGTGGACGTTTCCGTGACATTGTACAGACGATAGGACGCGACGATTGTAGAGGGTGAATGGATGGCGTTGAACGGGCACTGCTGTAAAGTTGGGTAAAGCTTTTTTCAAGAAGTCGTAGATTTCAGCAGATTTCAACAGATTGCGATGACGCGCGTGTTGCACGCCTTCGTATCGTGAAAGTGGTTGATTCGTAAATGTTGCATTCCGTCAGTCTGCCAGATTGCCCGGAAAAGCGATGCACTGTTGACGTTACAAGTTGTAACGACACGTATCGTGGGCACGGCGCGCGGGCACGCTGCCCCAAGCACGGCCGGCGAGTGCCGACCGTGCTTGGGTGTGGTGACTGGCGGCGCTGTGCCGGTCGTCAGCCGAGGTTGCTGCCGCGGATCTTGCTTAGATCCTTGTCGCTGCCGCTGGTGCCGGACCGCGGGTCGAGGCTGCCGCCCGCACCGCCGCCCGATATCGCGCTGCCGGCGCCCGTGTCGGCCGAGCCCGCATGGCCGGCACCCATGGAGCCCATGCCGGCGCCCGCGCCCGTGCTGGCGCCGGCACCGCCGGCCATGCCGCGCATGCTCACGTCCGGTCCCATGGTGGGCGCGCCCTGGCGCGTGCGGTCGGTGCCGTAGAAGCTGTGGATCTGCTGGGCCCACTGGGCGTCCGCCATGTCGGGCCAGGCGTGCTTGTCGAAGCCCGGGGCGCTCTGCAGGCGCTGCTTGTCGATGTCGAGCACGAAGCGCTTGTTGACGGTGTCGAGGTGCAGGGCTTGCCAGGGCACGGCGAACAGCTTGTCGCCCATGCCCAGGAAGCCGCCGAAGGACAGCACGGCGTAGGCGACCTGGCCGGTCTGCATGTCGAGCATGATTTCCTTGATGTCGCCCAGGTCCTCGTCGGCAGCGTTGACGACGCTGTCGCCGAGCAGGGTGTCGGCACCCATCAGGGCCGGGCCGGGGCCGGCATGGCGGCTCGTGGATTTGTACATGCCGTATTTGTCGCGATCTGCGTAGCTCATCTTAACCTCCTGATGTCGATGATTGCAGGGCCGTCGGTGCGGCAACCCATTCAGGGTAAGGGAGCCGGCCGGTGCGCGTTTGCGTTCACTCAATCGTGCTCGAACACGGCCGGACGGTCCCGGATGCCGGTCCGACCGGACGATACTAGCCACAATCGAGATCGCCGCGCGCCCGCTAGACACGGGGAAAGAGAAATGGCGCCCGGCAGCGGCCGGGGCGCGGATCAGTCCAGGTCCGCCGCGTCGTGGCGCTCCAGCACTTGCTCCTCCGGCTTGCCGCGCACCCGGTTGACCTTGCGGCCGCGGACCACGGCCGGGCGCGCGCGGACCTCGTCGGCCCAGCGGCGCACCTGCTGGTACTGGTGCACGGCCAGGAACTCGGCGGCGTCGTACAGCTCGCCCAGCACGAGGCCGCCGTACCACGGCCAGATCGCCATGTCGGCGATGGTGTACGTGTCGCCCGCGACGAAGCGGCGCTCGGCCAGCAGGCGGTCGAGCACGTCCAGCTGGCGCTTCGTTTCCATCGCGTAGCGGTTGATCGGGTACTCCAGTTTTTCCGGCGCATAGGCGTAGAAGTGGCCGAAGCCGCCGCCCACGAACGGCGCCGCGCCCATCTGCCACATCAGCCAGTTGAAGGTTTCCGTGCGGGCCGGGATATCCTGCGGCAGGAAGGCGCCGCCGAATTTTTCCGCCAGGTAGACGAGAATCGAGCCGGATTCGAACACGCGCACGGGCGTGTCGCCGCTGCGGTCGACGAGGGCCGGGATCTTCGAATTCGGATTGATGTCGACGAAGCCGCTGCCGAACTGGGCGCCTTCGTTGATGCGGATGAGCCAAGCGTCGTATTCCGCGCCCGCGTGGCCGGCGGCCAGCAGTTCCTCGAGCATGATCGTGACCTTTTGCCCGTTCGGCGTGCCCAGCGAATACAGTTGCAGCGGATGCTTGCCGACCGGCAGTTCCTGCTCGTGGGTCTTGCCCGCGACGGGGCGGTTGATGGCGGCGAAGGCGCCGCCCGACGGCGTCGCCGGGGACCAGACCCGGGGCGGGACGTAAGGGGACGTGAACGGGTTCGTGGGGTCGGACATTGCACTCTCCTTCGATGACTCGGTGGTGAAGGGATGATGCCCGAAAAGCCGGCTGCGTGCTGGAAGCCGGCGTGCCGGTTCAGCGCAGCAGCTTGAGGCCCGGCGGCAGCGCGTCGCCGAACATGCGCGCGCGGCTTTCCTGGTCCAGTTCGACGACGTCGCGCACCATGGCGGACCAACTGGCCGGCGCGCCGCTCGCGGCCAGGCGTTGCAGGACCTGCGCGCGCAGGTCCTCCTCGATGTCGCGCGTGCGGTCGCCCGTCTTGCGCGCGAGGTGGGCGGCGGCGAAACCGGCCGGCTCGATCCGTTTCCAGTCCAGCTTCATCAGGTCCGTCAGCCACCGTCCGGCCGCTTCCGCCGGCGCCACCTCGTGCGCGCTGCCGTGCAGCGGCGCCCGTGCGCCCACGCGCGCGAGCGCCCACAGGTAGCGCGCATACGTGGCGGCCGCCTTCGCGTCGGGCTTGGGCGTGACCGGGATGCCCATGATGCGGCCGACCATCCAGTCCCCGATCTCGGCCTTGTACGCGGCCGGGATGCGTTCCAGCGACGCGCCCAGGCGCAGCATGTCGTCCTCGCTGCCGTCGACGAGCGTGGCGGGACGCTTGGCGCGCTCGCTGGGATCCGCCTGCAGGTTGAAGGCGAAGTCGTCGAGCAGGCGCAGTTGCGCTTCCGTCGACAGTCCGCCGGCCACGCGCCGCCACAAGGTCCACCACTCGGCGCGCACCTGGCTGTCCTTGGCGTACTGGGCGCCGGCCGGGAACAAGGCCCACAGCTGCCCGATGCGCCAGTCGTCGAGCGGGTCGCCGAAGCCCGGCCGCAGGCACCAGCCGGCCAGGTTCAGCCACACGCGTTCGTGTTCGGCCGAGCGGCGCCGGCCTTTCGCGCGTTCCATCAGGGCGTCGAACAGGCGGCGCAGCAATGGCGTCTCCCACCGTTCGCGTCCGCCCAGCACGTGTTCGAGCGCGCCGCGCAACTGGCGCATTTCGCGTGCCTCGACTTGCTGATTGCGCGCGCCGAAGATGCGGTCGACGCGCTTGACGGCGTCGTCGAGCTGCGGATGCGCGGCCGCGTCGGCGGCCGGCGCCTCGTCTTCGCCGCGCAGCTGGAATTCCAGGCGCCAGCGTTGGCCGCTGCCATCCTCGGCCACGCAGAACATCTCCAGGGTGCCGAGTTCCGACAGCGCGGCCGCCAGCCGGACCGGGATGGACGCCGTCTTCGCATCCTGCGCGCGCAGCACGGTCGCGATGGTGGGCAGGCGCACCACGTCGTTCGGATCGAGGTCGACGAGATCGCCCGCCGCGGACGCGCCGGCCACGGCCGACACGAGGTTCAGGCGCACGGGCCGCCCCACGCGCAGGGCGAAGCTGCGCTCGGCCAGCGTGATTTCTTCGCCGGCGCGGGCGCCGCGCGGCAGCACGCACACGGCGCGCAGTTGTCCATCCTTGCGGTCGCCCGGGGCGTCGTCGAGCAGCAAATAATAACTGCGCGCCGAGCCGCTCTCGATGGCGGGCGCGAGGCCGGCCCGCGCGAGCGAATACGCGACGGCGCCGCGCGCGACGGCGACGTCCGGATCCGCATTGTGCAGCACGCGGATGGGCGCGCCGCGCCAGGCCGCCAGCACGTCGGCCAGCCGCCGCGCCAGCGCGTCGCCGCGGAACACGCCGCCGTTCAGCAGCAAGGTGTCGGGGACGGGCAGGCGGCCGTCGTCCGCGCGGCCCAGCGCCGCGCGCGCCGCCTGCGCGTGCTGGCGCAGGAAGTGCGCGAGATGGCGCGTGATGGCCGGGTCGCTCGCATACGGCAGGCCGAATTCGACGATGCCGGCCCGGGCCCGTTGCGGGCCTTCCTGTGCCTCGTTGCGGGGAAAGAAGCCGTCCAGCACGATGCGTTCGACGTCGGCTTTCGTGAGCGTGGCCGAGCGGCTGCCGCCGACGAGACGCGCGCCGCCGCCCAGCAAGGTCACGCCGACTTCGTCCGGCGCGTTGGGCGCCAGCAGTTGTTCCTTGGCGGCGCGGCAGCGTTCCGTCAGTTGCGCGAGGCGCCCGGCTGACAGGCGCTGGCCGTCGCCCAGCCGGGATTCGGCCAGGTGGGCCAGGGCGAGATCCATATTGTCGCCGCCGAGGATCAGGTGGTTGCCTACGCCGATGCGCGACAGCGCGGGTTGGCCGTCCCGCAGTTCGACTTTCACCAGCGTGAAGTCGGTGGTGCCGCCGCCCACGTCGGCCACGAGCACCAGCTTCGCATCCCCGAGGTCGGCGGCGAGGGTCGCGCGGTGGCGCTGCAGCCAGTCGTACAGCGCGGCCTGCGGTTCTTCCAGCAGGCGCACGTCGGGCAGGCCGGCCAGGCGCGCCGCTTCCAGCGTGAGGGCGCGCGCGCCTTCGTCGAACGAGGCGGGGATGGTGAGGACGATCTGCTGGCGTTCCAGCGGCCGTCCCGGATATTGGGTATTCCAGGCCGCGCGCAGGTGCGCGAGATAGCTGGCGCTGGCGGCCAGCGGGGAGACTTTCGGCACGTCGTCCGGCGCGCCCCACGGCAGGATAGGCGCCGTGCGGTCCACGCCCGGATGCGACAGCCAGCTCTTGGCCGACGCGACGAGCCGGCCCGGCGACGCCGCGCCGAGGCTGCGCGCGAGACGGCCGATGGCCACGCGTTCCACGCCGCCGACGTCCGGCTGGACCCAGGGCAGTTGCAGCGCGTCCGCGGCGAGTTCGCCGGCCAGCGGGTGGTAGCGGTTCGACGGCAGCAGCGGCGCCGTGCCGACTTCGCCGGGCGCCACCAGTTGCGGGATGGCGAACGTGGCGACGTGGTCCGATCCGGCGGCGGCGAACGCCAGCACCGTGTTGGTGGTGCCGAGGTCGATGCCGACGCGGTCTGCTGGCGTGCGGGTCACTGCTCGGTGCTGCGGACGTCGAACTCGACCTTCCAGCGCTGGCCGTCACGCGCGACGGCCACCAGTTCCAGGGTGCCGGCCTCGGTCGCCACCGCGTGCAGCTTGACCTGCACGGCGTCGCCCGGCGTGCGGCCTTCCGCCGGCAGGGTCGCCTGGATCTCGTTCAGTTCCTGCAGCTCGTCCGGGTGCCACGATTCGAGCACGGTGCCGATCCGGTCCTCGCGGCGCGTGGTCGAGCCGAAGAAGCGGAAGTGCACGGGCTCGCCCACGACGAGGCCGAATTCCTGGCCCGGCAATTCCAGCTCGCTGCCTTCCTCCATGCCGAACGGCGCCACGCACAGCGCTTCCAGCGGCGGCTCGAAGCCGGGGATGGCGGGCATCGAGGACTCCACGCCGACGTAGTAGGAACGGGCCGTGCCGCCGCGGATGCGCACGCCGCCGCCGCGCCGCGCATAGCCGTAGTAGGCGGCGCCGCGCGCGACGGCCAGGTCGAGGTCCGCGCCTTCCAGCATGCGCGCGGGTGCCGCGCCTTCCGTGGCGAGCCAGTCGTTGAGGGTGTCCATCACGCGCGTGGCGAGGATGTCCGACTTGAACACGCCGCCGTTGAACAGCACGGCGCTCGGGTGCAGGAAGGAATGGTTCGGATCGACGTTGCCGGCAAAGCCTTCCAGCGCGGCCGTGGCACCGGCCTGGCGGGCCAGGAAGGCGGCCAGGTGGCGCGTGACGGCGGCGTCCTGCGCGTACGGCAGGCCCACCTGCGTCAGGCCCGCGCGGGTGCGCACGGCCGGGCGCGCGGCCGCGTCCACGCGCGGGAAGAAGCCGTCCGTGATGAAGGTGGTGACTTCGTCGCGCGTGAGTTCCGTGCGGATCGACCCGCCGATCAGCTTCGAGCCGCGGCTCGGCACGACGATCGGCCACGTGGTCGCGTCGGCGTCGGCCAGCAGGTGTTCCTTGGCGCCGCGGCAGGCGTAGGTGAGGGCACGCATCTGCCACGCGTCCAGCTGCGTGCCGTTCGTCTGCAGTTTGCGCGCGACGAGGTGGGCCAGCGCCAGGTCCATATTGTCGCCGCCCAGCAGGATGTGGTCGCCGACGGCGACGCGGTGCGGTTCCAGGTTGCCGTCGCGCTCGAGGATGGCGATCAGCGAGAAGTCGCTCGTGCCGCCGCCCACGTCCACGACGAGCACGATGTCGCCCGCCTTGACCTGCTTGCGCCAGCGGCCGCCGCTGCCTTCGATCCAGCTGTACAGCGCGGCCTGCGGTTCTTCCAGCAGGGTCGGGTTGCCGTAGCCGGCGCGCTGCGCCGCTTCCGCCGTCAGCTCGCGCGCGGCGGGATCGAACGATGCCGGGATCGTGACGGTGACGGCCTGCTGCTCGAACGGCGCCTCCGGATGCGCCGCATTCCACGCGGCTTTCAGGTGTTCGAGGTAGCGCGTGGAGGCGGCCAGCGGCGACACGCGCTCGACTTCTTCCGGCGCGTCCGTCGGCAGGATGGCGGCGCGGCGGTCCACGCTCGGGTGGCTCAGCCAGCTCTTGGCCGAGGACACGAGGCGGATCGGCGTGCTTGCCCCGCGACTCCGCGCCATCTCGCCGATGACATAAGACGATGCGGGCGCGGCCTGGCCGTTCGTCCACGGCAGCGCCAGTTCGCCCGGCGCCAGTTCTTCCGGATGCGGCAGGTACAGGAACGACGGCAGCAGCGGCAGCGCGTCGACGGTGCCGGGCGCGGTCAGTTGCGGGATGCCTAGCACGCCCTGGTCGGCCTGTTCGCCGTCGCTGGCCTGCAGGTCGACGTAGGACAGCGCGCTGTGCGTGGTGCCGAGGTCGATCCCGATGGCATAGCGGGCATCGTTGTTGGCGATGTCGTTCACAGTTCCACCTCCGCCGGGGCGATGACGGCGGCGTCGTGCTTGTCCGCCAGCTGCGGCAGGCGCACGTCGCGGGCGCGCCAGCCGCGGTGCGACAGCGTGCCGGTGAACGGCGCCTTGCCGACGACGTTGCCGGTCAGGCGCACGCTGGCCGCGTCGAAGCCTTCCGGCAGCGTGATGCGCGAGCCTTCCAGCTCGCCGCGCACGGGTTCGATGGTGAAGTGCTCGCGCAGCACGCGCGCGCAGCCTTCGTGCACGAGGCGGGCGGCGGCGCCGATGTCGGCGTCCGCGTAGACCGTGATGTTTTCGTTGGCGAAGTCGATCAGGCGCGCTTCGCGCTGCAGGAGGCCCAGCAATTGCAGGGCGGCGTCCGGCGTGGCGATGCGCAGCGGGGCCGGGGCCGGGGCCGGGGCCGGTTTCGGTTCGGGTGCCGGGGCGGGAGCGGGCGCGGCGACGGGGCCGACCTGGTCGTCGCGCACGCGCGCGGCGAACCCGGCGTCGCCCAGGGTCTTGAAGAAGGCGCCGAAGGCAAGGGACAGCCGGCTCCAGAAGGATGGCAGGTTGGTCGGTTGGCTCATGTTCTTGTGGTGTCTGGTGCGTGGTTCATGAAAGGGCGCATGATACCAGTTAGACAGCATCCGGATCGGGGTCGCCGGCCGCGCCCGCGAGCAGCGCGCGCGCATACACGTCGAAATCGTCCAGCCCGCGCTTGATGATGGTCACGAGCGCGGGCAGCGGCGCGGCCTGGTAATCCCATTCGGCGCGGCAGAATTCGCCCGTGCGCTTGAGGTCTTCGGCCAGGGCCGGCTCGATCCAGCCGTGGTCCGCCAGCAGGGTGATGATCGCGCGCTCGTCGTGCGCGGGGCCGAGGCCGCGGGCGGCCAGCACGTGGTCGCCCATCTCGACGGCCGCTTCCCAGGCGCGGATCACGTTCAGGGTGGCCGCGTCCTGGCGCGTGATGTCGCCGACGAAGGTGGTCGGGTCCTTCTCGTATTCGTCGCGGGCACGCTTGCAGCAGCGCTCGATGGTGCCCGTCTTGCTGACCAGCAGGTCTTGATCCATGGTTCCCTCGCTGCGGGACATGGGGCGTCCCGCTCCAAGAGATAACTTACAACAAGAACAACATGGCTGCCGCACAAGTGGGGCCCAGCGCGCCCAGCAGCAGGCCGACGGCCCCGATCGACTCGTCGTTGAAGCCGCGCCGCAGCAGCGCGACGCCGGCCGGGTTGGGGGCGTTGGCGATGACGGTCAGCCCGCCGCCCGCCACGGCGCCCGCCACGAGCATGTATTTCGCATGTTCGGACAGCCCGGCGATCAGCGAGCCGAGATAGGTCAGCGCGGCGTTGTCCGTGATCGCGGTCAGTCCCAGCGCGCCGAAGAATAGAAAGGTGGGCTCCAGCCGCGCGACGATGGGTTGCAGCCACCATTGCTGCATCCCGCCCAGCACGACGAGGCCGGCGAGGAAGAAGCCGACCAGCAGGCCTTCCTTGAGGATCAGCGGGTCCTGGTAGCGCGGGTAGGCTTGGGTGACGCCGAGGAACAACAAGAAAATGCCGATGAACAGCACGGGATGGTGGGCCAGCAGCACGACCGCCGTCAGTACCGCCAGGTGCGTCACGGGCACGAGGATCGGCATGCGCACGGGCGCTTCGCCCTCGATCGACACGTCCAGCGGGCGCAGGTGCGTGCGCAGCAGGAACGTCACGACGCTGGCGTTGACCAGCACGGCGATGAGCGCGCGCCAGCCGAAATGCGTGAGCATGTGGGCGCTGTCCCAGCCCCACGCGCTGGCCACCATCAGCACGGGCGGCGCGGCGTACGACGTCAAGGTGCCGCCGATCGACACGTTGACGAACAGGACGCCCAGCGCCCCGTATTTCAGCCATTCCGGCATCCCCTGGCGGAACACGGACGGCGCCAGCATCAGCGCGGCCAGCGTCATCGCGGCCGGTTCCGTGATCAGCGAGCCGGCCAGCGGCACGAGCGCGAGGCCGAGCCACGTCTGCGCGACTTCCGTCCGCAGCGGCAGCAGCGCCGCGAGCACGCGCACGAGGGCGCGCGCCGTCTCCAGCACGGGGCGCGACGCGGCCACCACCATCACGACGAACACGAACAGCGGTTCCGTGTAGTGGCGCGACTCCGCGTAGTCGATGGCGGCGGCGCGGCCCTCGACGAAGGCCATCGCGATCATCAGCACGAACGCCCAGAAGCCGAAGACGACCTCCACTTCGCCCAGCAGGTGGAACAACCCCGCGTGGCGCGGATGCCGGTGGGCCAGCACTTCGAAGATGCGGGTGGCGAACGTGTGCAGCAGGGCGAGCACGAACAGGATCAGGGCGATCTTGTGCATGGTCGTGGTCATAGGCGGGATTCCTCGTCGTCAAGTATGGTCATCCCGCTATTGTCCCACGACACGCCCGGATCGGGAGGGCACGGCTCAGCGCAGGTGCGCGCGCAGCCCCGCGACGCCGGGTGCGACGTCGTCCGCCAGCACGTGCCGGTCCGGATAGTCGCCGCCGTTCTGCGGGCGATAGGGAACGGGCGCGTCGTCGAACAGCGTGCGCATGCGCGCCGCCAGGCCGGCCTTGGCTGCGTCGACGCCCCCGGCATCGATGTGGCCCGTGCCGTACACGGCATACGTGGGCAGTACCTCCATGCCGGCGAAGAACAGGGTGCCGTGCGTGATCGGGAACAGCAGGTCGTCCAGCGGGCCGTTGATGGCGCGCGGGCCGTAGTCGGCGGCCGGACCGCCCGCCGTCACCGACAGCAAGGCGCGTTTTCCCGCCAGGCCGCCCTCGCCGTAGCGGTAACGGTTGCCGGCGCCCCGCCAGCCGTAGGCGAGGCCGAACGCGAACAGGCGCTCGATCCAGCCTTTCATGATGGCCGGCATGCCGAACCACCACAGCGGAAACTGGAACACGACGGCATCGGCCGCCAGCAGCTTGGCCTGCTCGGCGCGCACGTCGTCCGGCTGCGCGCCGGTGCCGAAGGCGTGGCCGGATTCCGCCACGAACGACAGGCGCTCGCGATCGAGCCGGTCGGGGAAATCGTGTTCGTCGTAGACGGCCTTCCAGCCCAGCGCGTACAGGTCGGACTGGATCACTTCGTGGCCCTGGGCGCGCAGTTCGGCGCGCGCGGCGGTGGCCAGCTGCGCGGTGAGGGAGTGCGGGTCGGGGTGGGCGTGCACCAATAAAACGGTCTTCATCGTTGTACTCCTTGATTGACGATGGAAGCCATTCTGGGCAGGAAAGAGAGGCGAGGGAATGCCCGCCGGCTTTTGGGGTAGTATCCAAAAAATGGATATCAAGAGATTGGACTTCAACCTGCTCGTGACCCTGGACGCGCTGCTGGCCGAGCGCAGCGTGAGCCGCGCCGCGCAACGCCTGAACCTGAGCCAGCCCGCGCTGAGCGCCCAGCTGGCGCGCCTGCGCGAGATGCTGGGCGACCCGCTGTTCGTGCCGAGCCACCGCGGCATGACGCCCACGCCGCTGGCCCTGGGCCTGCAGGCGCCGCTGGCGGCGGCCCTCGCGCAGCTGCGCGACGTGGTGACTTCGGCCCGCGCGTTCGACCCCGCGCGCGACGAATTCACCGTCCACGTCGCGGCCTCGGACTACGTGCAGTCGGCCCTGCTGCTCGACTTCACGCTCGCGCTGCGCCGGGAGGCGCCCGGCGTGCGCATCGCCCTGCGCCCGGCCGACGCCGCGCGCCTGGCAGCGCAGATGGAGCAGGGCGAGGTCGACGTGGCCATGCTGACGCCGGACGGCATCGCCGGCGCGCTGCGCTCGCGCCGCCTGTTCGAGGAGCGCTACGTCTTCATCGCGCGCCGGGGCCACCCGGCGCTGCGCCGTCCGCTGAGTGCCGCGCGCTTTTGCGAGCTGGAACACGTGATGGTCTCGCCGCGCGGCGGCAGTTTCGCGACGCCGGTCGACGACGTGCTCGACGCGCAGGGCCTGCGGCGCCGGGTCGTCGTGTCGGCGTCGACGTTCCGCTCGGTGCCGGACCTGGTCGAACGCTCCGACCTTGTCGCCCTCGTGCCGGCGCGGATGGTGGAAGGCCGGGCCGGCCGCCTGCGCGTGCTGGCGCCGCCGTTTCCCGTGCCCGGGTTTGCCATCCACATGGCGTGGCATAACCGCAATCACGGCGATGCGGCGCAGCGCTGGGTGCGAGAGAGATTGGTGGCATTCGCGCAGTATTCGGCGCAGGCCGCGCGCCCGGCCACCGGCGTTGCCGTCCGCGCCGGGCGATAGCCTCAGGTCTTCGCTCTCATTTCTCGTAACTGACGGCGAAGTTTCACGTTGTCCGCCACTGCACACACGAACCCGACGGTCACGAACACGGCCAGAGCGTCATTGCTCCCGTACTTCCAGAATGCCCAGGAAGTCACGGACAGCCCCAGCCCTGTAAATAGGAGCAAGAGCGAGTCTTTCATTTCAGATTCTCGTAGAGCTTGTGGTATTTCCGGCCGCGGACCGAGTCCTGGGACTCGCCCTTGATGCCTTCGATCTGAAGGTAAGCGTCCACTGCCATGATGCCCCCGTTGTTGATTGAACAAGTAATGCATTCTGGCGCGGCCTTTAAGCTGCAACGTTGGTTGGCGTCAGTGCATCAAAGGAGACAGATCAATGAAGGATGATCACCCCAGGCTTTCGATATACCGCCCGTCCACCTGCGTACAGTATTCGGCGCAGGCCGCGCGCACGGCGGACGCCGCCGCGTGCACGGCCACCGGCGCGTTGGTGCGGCGGCTCATCGATACGATGATCGGCGGCGGCACGGGCTGCAGCGGCACTTCCATGAATTCGCCATTTTCGAGGGGATTGCTGACGAACAGCCAGGGAATCGCGGCCACGCCGAAGCCGTTGCGGATCAGCTGGATGATGGCGGCGACGGACGGACTGCAGGTGATCCGGGTCTGTTCGAGCGGCACGCCGCTCAGGCTCGCGAGCCGGGTGACGATGTCTTCCAGCACCCGGTGCGGCGCGGTGCCGCGGCCGAACGTCAGGATCGGGAATTGCAGCAGGCGCTGGGCCAGGCCGTCCTTGTGCGCCGGCAGGAGGCCCGCGCGTGCGATCCAGCGCACCGGGTACACGGCCAGCGGTTCCGACGTGATCTCGCTGCTGTTGACGCCCTCGATGCCCACGACGAGGTCGAGCTCGCCCGCGAGCAGGCGCTTTTCCAGCGTGGTGCTCATGTCCACGACGAGGTCGATTTCCAGTTCCGGAAAACTGGCGTTCAGCTGGCGCACGGAATGCGCGAGCCAGCTGTGCACCACGGTCTCGATCACTCCCAGCCGGAGCCGGCCCCGGACCGCGCTTTCCGTGCTCGCCGCTTCCTGCAGGCGCCGCGTCGCGTCCACGACGGCCTTCGCGTGGCCCAGCAGATAGTCGGCGTTCGGCGTCAGCCGGAATTCTTTCGTGCTGCGGTCGATCAGCGCCGTCTGCAGCTCTTCCTCCAGCGCCTTGATCCGCGATGAAATCGCGGCGGGTGTCGCGTGCATGGCGCGGGCGGTGGCTCGGACGCTGCGCAACTGGGCGAGGGTGATCAGCGTTTCGAGGAAGCGTGTGTTCATGGTGTTGCGTCGGCTGGCATAAGAAATGCTTCAAGCATAACCATAATGGCCTGTCAGGTGTTAGGGAAAATTTAACGCCGCCGGTAAAAATAAGTGGCTTTGTGGATAGAGGAGATGCATCTATGCTTATTGACATCTACATGCAGTAGGGAAACCCATGAAACCGACCGAGTTACGCCACCTGGTCCGCACAGGTGAGTTCCGCAAACCGACCGCCGGCGCGTGCGGCGGCTACGCCCAGGCCAATCTCGTCATCCTGCCGGAAGCGCAGGCTTCCGACTTCCTGCGGTTCTGCCAGCGCAATCCGAAGGCGTGTCCGCTGCTCGCGGTGGGCGAGCCGGGCGCCTGGAACCTGCCGGCGCTCGGCGCGGACCTCGACCTGCGCACCGACGTGCCGGGCTATTACGTTTACCGCGACGGCGAACTGGCGGAAACGCCCGTATCGCTGGCCGGCGTGTGGCGCGACGACCTGGTCGCGTTCGCGATCGGCTGTTCGTTCTCGTTCGAGGAGATGCTCTTGCAGGCGGCCATCCCGCTGCGCCACATCGAACAGGATAAAAACATCGCCATGTACCGCACGAACATCCCGAACGAAGTGGCGGGGCCGTTCGCGGGGAACATGGTCGTGTCCATGCGTCCCTTGAAGGCCAGGGACGCGATCCGGGCCATCCAGATCACGAGCCGCTATCCCGCAATCCACGGGGCGCCGGTGCACCTGGGCGATCCGCGCCTGATCGGCATCGCCGACCTGGCGCGTCCGGACTACGGCGACGCCGTCGAGGTGATGGCGGACGAGGTGCCCGTGTTCTGGGCCTGCGGGGTGACGCCGCAGGAAGCCATCCGCGCCGCGCGCCTGCCGTTCGTCATCACGCACCGCCCCGGCTACATGCTCGTCACCGACGTGCCGAACGCGGCGCTGGCGACGCTATAAGAAACACCTGACGTTAAAACAAGGAGACATCATGAATACCCAAGAGATCGTACAAGAGCGTGTGGACACAGGCCATTTCGGCTGGCTGCGCGAACTGACCAAGGCCGAGCGCCGTACCTTCATCGGCTGTAAGGTGGGTTATGCGCTGGACGCGATGGACACGCAATTCCTCAGCTTCGTCATTCCCACCTTGATCGCCACGTGGGGCCTGTCGAAGGGCGATGCCGGCTTGATCGGCACCGTCACGCTGCTCACGTCGTCGGTGGGCGGCTGGCTGGCCGGCATCCTGTCGGACCGCATCGGCCGCGTGAAGACGCTGCAGCTGACGATCCTGTGGTTCGCCTTGTTCACCGTCCTGAGCGGCTTTGCCCAGACCTTCGGCCAGCTGCTCGCGATGCGCGGCCTGATGGGCTTCGGCATGGGCGGCGAATGGACGGCCGGCGCCATCCTGATGGGTGAAGTCATCCGCGCGAAAGACCGCGGCAAGGCGGTCGGCATGGTGCAGGCCGGATGGGCGCTGGGCTGGGGCGCATCGGCGCTGCTGTACGCGCTGATGTTTTCGCTGCTGCCGGCCGAACTGGCGTGGCGCTCGCTGTTCCTGCTCGGGATCATCCCCGCCGCGTTCGTCATCTACATCCGCCGCTTCGTGGACGAGCCGGACGTCTTCATGGCCGAGCGGCGCCGCAGCGAGCACGCGGAACAGACGCGGTTCACCGAGATCTTCTCGGCGCGCATGATCTCGACGACGCTGCGCGCCGTCCTGCTGACGACCGGCGCGCAAGGCGGCTATTACGCGATCGCGACCTGGCTCCCCACGTTCCTGAAGACGGAGCGCCACCTGACGGTGCTGGGCACCGGCGGCTACCTGGCGATGGTCATCGTCGGCTCGTACATCGGCTACATCGTCAGCGCCTACCTGACGGACCGCCTGGGCCGCAAGCGCAACTTCGTCCTGTTCGCCGTGGGCTCGATGCTGATCGCGCTGGCCTACACCCGGCTGCCGGTGACGGACAACGTGATGCTGGTGCTGGGTTTCCCGCTCGGCTTCCTCATGTCCGGCGTCTTCAGCGGCATGGGCGCGTTCCTGACCGAGTTGTTCCCGACCCGCATGCGCGGTTCCGGCCAGGGCTTTTGCTACAGCATGGGGCGTGCGATCGGTTCGCTGTTCCCGTTCGGGATCGGCGCCGTCGGCCAATCGATCCCGCTGGGCCACGCCATCGGCCTGTTCGCGGCCGGCGCCTACGGCATCATGATCCTGGCCGCGCTGACCCTGCCCGAAACCCGCGGCAAGCGGCTCGAATCCTGATCCGGCGGCCGCCGCGGCCGCATCCCGATTTCACAGACAGTCACACGAGCGCCCTGCGCGCCAGGGCCGCGCTTTGCCCGCGCGCGCCCCGATATTTTGAAGAGGTAAGACCATGAACCAAGAGACCATCCACAACGACACGCCGCGCCCACGCTGGCAATTCTGGATCGACCGCGGCGGCACGTTCACCGACATCGTCGCGCGCAAGCCCGACGGCGCGCTGGTGACGGCCAAGCTGCTGTCCGAGAACCCGGAGCAGTACCGCGACGCCGCCGTCGCCGGCATCCGGCGCCTGCTCGGCATCGCACCCGACGCCCCGATCACGCCCGACCTCGTGGAAGCCGTCAAGATGGGCACGACGGTCGCGACGAACGCCCTGCTGGAACGCAAGGGCGAGCGCACCGCGCTCCTCATCACCCGAGGCTTCAAGGACGCGCTGCGCATCGCCTACCAGAACCGTCCGCGCCTGTTCGACCGCCATCCCGTGCTGCCGCAGCTGCTGTACCAACGCGTGGTCGAGGTGAATGAACGCATCGGCGCCCAGGGCGAGGTGATCGTTCCGCTGGACGCCGCCGCCGTGCGCGCCGACCTGGAGAAACTGCATGCGGACGGGTTCCGCTCGGTGGCGATCGTGCTGATGCACGGCTACCGCTATGGCGACCACGAACGCACGGTCGCCGCCATCGCCGCGGAACTGGGCTTCACCCAGGTGTCGGTGTCGCACCAGGTCAGCCCGATGATGAAGCTGGTGTCGCGCGGCGACACGACGGTCGTCGACGCCTATTTGTCGCCGATCCTGCGCCGCTACGTCGACCAGGTCGCGGCCGAGATGGAAGGCGTGCGCCTGCTCTTCATGCAGAGCAATGGCGGCCTGACGGGCGCGCACCGCTTCCAGGGCAAGGACTCGATCCTGTCCGGCCCGGCCGGCGGCATCGTCGGCATGGTCGGTACGGCGCGCAAGGCCGGTTTCGACAAACTGATCGGCTTCGACATGGGCGGCACGTCCACCGACGTGTCGCACTACGCGGGCGAACTGGAACGCGAATTCGAGACCCAGGTGGCCGGCGTGCGGATGCGCGCGCCGATGATGAGCATCCACACGGTGGCGGCGGGCGGCGGCTCGGTCCTGCATTTCGACGGCAGCCGCCTGCGCGTCGGTCCGGACAGCGCGGGCGCCAACCCGGGCCCGGCCAGCTATCGCCGCGGCGGTCCGCTCACGGTCACCGACTGCAACGTCATGCTCGGCAAGATCCAGCCCGCGCACTTCCCGGCCGTCTTCGGCCCGCACGCCGACGAGCCGCTCGATAGCGCCGTCGTGCGCGAGAAATTCACGGAGATCGCCGCGCGCATCGAACGCGAGACCGGCCAACGCCGCACCCCGGAGGAGGTGGCAGAAGGTTTCCTGGAAATCGCGGTCGGCAGCATGGCCAATGCCATCAAGTTCATTTCGGTGCAGCGCGGCCACGACGTGACGGACTACACCCTGGCCACGTTCGGCGGCGCCGGCGGCCAGCACGCGTGCCTGGTGGCCGACGCACTCGGCATGACCCGCATCTTCGCCCACCCGTTCGCCGGCGTGCTGTCCGCGTACGGCATGGGCCTCGCGAGCCAGACCGCGATGCGCGAGCGGACGATGGAAACGATACTGGCCAACGAAACGGCCGGGGCACTGCGCGTCGCGCTCGATGCGCTGGCGGGGGAAGCGACCGATGAACTGCTGGCGCAGGGCATCGAGGAGGAGGCCGTGCGCGTCGTCAAACGGGCGCACCTGCGCTACGAAGGCACGGATTCGGTCATCATCGTGCAGCACGACAGCGTGGCCTCGATGCAGGTGCAGTTCGAGGAGGCGTACGGCAAGCGCTATTCCTTCCTCATGCCGGACAAGGCGATCGTCGTCGAGGCGATCTCGGTGGAAGCGATCGGCGACACCGGCGCCGCCGCCGCCCGTCCCGCCGATCCGGCGCCGCGCACCGGGCCGCTGGCGCCGTCCGAAACGGTGTCCGTGTACTCGGGCGGCCAGTGGCACCGCAGCGCCTTGTACCTGCGCGCGCAGACGCGGCCCGGCGACCGCATCGCCGGCCCCGCGATCATCGTCGAGGCGAACGGCACCAACGTGGTGGAACCGGGCTGGGTGGCGGAGGTCACGGAGGACGACAACCTCGTGCTTCAGCGCGTCGCGCCGCGCGTGCGCCGCAAGGCCATCGGCACCGACGCCGATCCGGTCATGCTCGAGGTCTTCAACAACCTGTTCATGAGCATCGCCGAGCAGATGGGCCTGCGGCTGCAGAACACGGCGGTGTCGGTGAACATCAAGGAGCGCCTGGACTTCTCGTGCGCGCTGTTCGACGCCGAGGGCAACCTGATCGCCAACGCGCCGCACATCCCCGTCCACCTGGGCTCCATGGGCGCCAGCATCAAGACGGTGATCGAGGCCAACCGCGGCCGCATGCAGGCGGGCGACGTCTACATGCTGAACGACCCCTATCATGGCGGCACGCACCTGCCGGACATCACCGTGATCACGCCGGTATTCGACCGGGCCGGGACGGACATCCTGTTCTACGTGGCGTCGCGCGGTCACCATGCCGACGTGGGAGGCATCGCGCCGGGCTCGATGCCGGCGAACAGCCGCAGGGTCGAGGAAGAGGGCGTCCTGATCGATAACTTCCAGCTGGTGCGGGCGGGGCGCTTCCGCGAACGCGAGACGGCGGCCCTGCTGCTGTCGGGCGACTACCCGTGCCGCAACGTGGCGCAGAACATCGCCGACCTGCAGGCGCAGGTGGCCGCGAACCAGAAGGGCGTCGAGGAACTGCTGAAGATGGTGGACCAGTTCGGGCTCGACGTCGTGCATGCCTACATGCGGCACGTGCAGGACAACGCCGAGGAAGCCGTGCGCCGCGTCGTCGGCGCGCTCAAGGACGGCAGCTATACGTACCGGCTGGACAACGGCGCCGTGATCAAGGTGGCGATCCGCGTCGACCATGCCGCGCGCACGGCGGACATCGACTTCACCGGCACGTCGCCGCAGCTCGACAACAATTTCAACGCCCCGAGCTCGATCTGCATGGCGGCCGTGCTGTACGTGTTCCGCACGCTCGTCGACAACGACATCCCGCTCAACGCCGGCTGCCTGAAGCCGCTGAACGTGATCATCCCGGAAGGCTCGATGCTCAATCCGTGCTACCCGGCGGCCGTCGTCTCCGGCAACGTGGAGACGTCGAGCTGCATCACGAACGCCCTGTACGGCGCGCTCGGCGTGCAGGCGTCGTCGCCGGGCACGATGAACAACTTCACGTTCGGGAATGCGGAGTACCAGTACTATGAGACTATCTCGGGCGGCTCCGGCGCGGGCGAGGGTTTCCATGGCACGGACGTCGTCCAGACCAACATGACGAACTCGCGCCTGACCGATCCGGAGGTGCTCGAGTGGCGCTATCCGGTGCGCCTGGACAGCTACGAGATCGCACGGGATTCCGGCGGCCGCGGACGCTGGAACGGGGGCAACGGCGGCGTGCGCCGGATCCGCTTCCTGGAGCCGATGACGGCGTCGATCCTGTCGAACAACCGCATCGTGCCGCCGTTCGGCATGGCGGGCGGGGAGCCCGGCCGGTGCGGCCGCAACTACGTCGTGCGGGCCGGCGGCAAGGTCGAGGAACTGGGCTTCGTCGCGACCACGGAAATGCAGGCTGGCGACGTGTTCGTCATCGAGACGCCGGGCGGCGGCGGGTATGCGCCCGCTCCCCAGGATGCGCCGGCGGCGGTTGCCCGTCGCTGCGACGGCATCCCCGCATAAACAACCATAACGACATAACCTGAAAGAGACAATGATGAAAACAATCCTGTGTGCCAGTGCGCTGGCAGCGATTTGCACGAACGCCGTCGCCGCCGACAGCGCGGTCAACGTGTATGGCCTGGTCGACGTCGCCGTCGTGCGCGAAACCGGCGGCAGCGCCGGTGACGTCACCAAGATCACGAGCGGCGTGGGTGCCGGCTCGCGGCTCGGCTTCAAGGGGCGCGAGGACCTGGGCAACGGCCTGGCCGCGATCTTCCTGCTGGAGAGCGGCTTCCAGGCCGATACCGGCGCGCTGGGGCAGGGCGGGCTGCTGTTCGGACGCCAGGCCTATGCGGGGCTGCAGGGCGGCTTCGGCACGCTGACGGCGGGCCGCCAGTACACGCCGCAATACCTGACGGTGGTGATGGCCGATCCGTTCGGCTCCGGCTACGCGGGCGACACGAAGAACCTGATGGCCCCGACCGGCAACTCGACCAGCCGCATGGACAATTCGCTGAAATACGTGTCGCCCGGCGTCGGCGGCGTGAGCGCGGAAGTCGTGTACGGCGCCGGCGAAGTGGCGGGCGACAGCGCGGCGGGCCGGCAATTCGGCGGCGCGCTCGACTACAAAGCCGGCCCGCTGCATGCGCGGCTCGGCTACCACAACCGCAACAACGGTACGGCGGCGGTGCGCAACGCGGGCAATGCGAAGAACACGGTGCTGGCTGTCGTCTACGACTTCGGCATCATGAAGCTGCATGCCGCGTACGGCATCAATAAAGGCCCGAACAGCTCCCTGCTGCGCAACGGGGCGAACCCGTACGGCAGGGCGAGCGTGCCGGTCGCGTCGAGCGACAGCCGCGACATGCTCATCGGCGCCACGATCCCGTCCGGCCCGCACACGTTCATGGCGTCGTTGATCCACAAGGACGACCGCGGCGCCCTCGACCAGGACGCGACCCAGTTTGCGCTGGGCTACCGCTACGCGCTGTCGCGCCGGACCGAGCTGTATACCGCGATCTCGCACATCGTCAACCGGAACGGGGCAAGTTACACGGTCGGCGGCTCCATCGAAGGAGGATCGGGGAACGGGGCGGTCGACCTGGGGATCCGGCATGCGTTTTGATCGGTGATGCGTGCATGGTGGGCGCGGGGCGCCCACCCTACAGCAATCACTCGTAAGGTGGGCACCCCGTGCCCACCTTTTTTTTGCGTTGGCACAAAACGAACCTGACAACTTGGCATCCAACAAGATCAACCTTGCCAAAACCTGATGAGAATAGTACTGTATGTTTATACAGTATTTCTTCGCATCATACATGAATTGCTCAGGTTCAATATCTGCAGCGCCGGAGTCCGTGCATCCGTCGCTCTGGCTGGCTTCGCAGCTGGCACGCGGCGGCACGCGCTGCATCGATACCGGCCATCTCGCCCTGTCGGCGCACTTGCCCGGCGGCGGCTGGCCGGCCGGGACATTGGTCGACCTGCTGCTGCCGCAACCCGGCATCGGCGAGATGCGCCTGCTGCGGCCCGCGCTGGCGGCCGTCGCGCAGCGGCGCGTCGTATTGCTGCAACCCCCGCATCCGCCCCAGGCGCTGGCGCTGGCCACGCTCGGGGTGCAGCCTTCGCAACTGATCTGGCTGCGCGCCGACCGCACGGCGGACGCCTTGTGGGCGGCGGAACAAGTACTGAAGAGCGGCAGTTGCGGCGCGCTGCTGTTCTGGCAAAACCACGTGCGCGGCGAACATCTGCGCCGGCTGCACCTGGCGGCGCAGGCGGGGGAGACCCTGTTCTTCATGATGCGCCCGCTGGCGACCGGCCAGGACGCGTCGCCGGCGCCGCTGCGCCTGGCCCTGCGGCCGCAATCCGGCGGCATCGAGATCAGCTTCCTGAAACGCCGGGGGCCGCGCCGCGACGCGACCCTGTTCCTTCCCTTGACTTCCTACCTGCCCAATCGCCATGCGCCTGTGGATCGGACTACACCTGCCCCGGTTACCGCTCGAGGTCTTCACACCGAACTGGTGCACTGACACGGGCTGCGTCGTGCTCGAGCAGGAGCGCGTGCTGGCGGCTTCGCAGGCGGCGCTGGACGCCGGCGTGCGCACCGGCATGCGCCGCGGCGGCGTGCTGATGCTGCTGCCCGACGCGCGCATCCACGCGCGCGCGCCGGCGCTCGAGGCGGACGCGCTCCAGGCCGTGGCGCTGGCCCTGCTGCAGTACACGCCGCAGGTGACGGAAACCGAGGAAGCGACGCTGCTGATGGACGTGGGCGCCAGCCTGCGCCTGTTCGGCGGCATCCGCGCGTTGTGCCGGCGCGTGCATGCGAACGTGCGCGCGCTGGGCTTCACGGCCTCGCTCGCGTGCGCGCCCACCGCGCGCGGCGCCTGGCTGCTGGCGCGCGCCGGGGCCGGCCGCGCCGTGCGGATGGAATCGCTGCTGCGCCGGCTCGACCGGCTGGCCGTGCTGCTGGCGCCGCCCGCGCGCCCGTTCGCGGACTGGTTCGACGGCATCGGCTGCCGGACGCTGGGCGACCTGCGCCGCCTGCCGCGCCCCGGCCTGCAGCGGCGCTGCGGGCGCGACCTGCTCGACCTGCTCGACGCCGCCTACGGCCTGAAGACGGAGCTGCACGCGTGGATCGCGCCGCCCGACACCTTCCGCGCCCGGCTGGAACTGTACGACCGCATCGACGACGCCGCCCTGCTGCTGGCGGGCGCCCAATGCCTGCTGGTGCAGCTGACGGGCTGGCTGTGCGCGCGCCAGCTGGCGGTGGAGCGCATCGTCCTGCAACTGGAGCACGAACGGGGCCGGGTGGCGCGTGCGCCGACCGGCATCGAGATCGCGCTGGCCGAGCCGGCGTGGCGCGACGAGCACCTGGTGCGCCTGCTCCGGGAGCGCCTGGCCAAGCTGACGCTGGACGCGCCCGTGATCGGCCTCATGTTGGAAGCCCGGCAGGTGCGGCCGATGGCGCCGCCGAACGAAACGCTGTTCCCCGAACCGGGCGGCAGCGAGGAAGACCGCATGCGCATGCTGGAACTGCTGGCGGCGCGCCTGGGGCCGGAAAACGTCCTGCAGCCGCTGCCTCTGGCCGATTACCGCCCGGAGCATGCCAACGTCTGGGTGCCGGTGCGGCACAACGTCAGCGACAAGGCCCGCAACGCGCAACTGCCGCCCGACGTCATGAGTTTGCCGCGCCCGACGTGGCTGCTGGCCAGGCCGATCGCGCTATTGATGCGCGACCGCCGCCCGTTCTACGGCTCGCCCTTGCGCCTGGCCTCGAACCCGGAACGCATCGAGGCCGGCTGGTGGGACGGCCCGGAAACGCGCGATTATTTTATCGCCGAGGGACAGGATCACACGCTGTACTGGGTGTACCGGGAACGCCTCGGCACGGGCGAGGACGGGCCGAAGTGGTATTTGCACGGGCTGTTCGGGTGATCAGAAGCCATGATGAGACCAAGCCTGTTCACTGCCCAGGAGTGCGATGCCAAACGGAACAAGCTGGGCGATACGCTGCACGATCCTCATACCGAGGAAATTAACTTCGCACCGCAAGCGGTGAGATCGCTGTCATAGGCGTAGGCGCGCCCCTTGTGTTTGGCGCCGGCACCGTCTGGCTTGATAGGAAACTTTCCTTTGCATTTGGGACAGAAGGTGACATCGTCGGCAAGCGCCGCTTCAGTACCCATCACAATTGTGCCCGACGAAACGGAAATGACTTGGCCGCCATGGTCGGTTTTGTCATTCAAGCGAACTACGCCCCGCCCCTCATGCTTCATGTTCAATCACCTCCCGATGCTGATTGATGGCCGGCCTGCCGCAGTGCGCTGTCCAGAGCAACGGAGTTGCACGAGCGACCTTGCGACATGGCCAGTGTGAGTCATTTCTCCGTTGGCTTATCTACCTCCAGCAGGTGCCATTTCAACTCGGCACTGTCCAGCGGCAACATCCAGTCGCGCTTGGGATCGGGGAAGGATTGTCCGGCGGTCAGCCAGCGCTGCCGCCACGCTTGATTGACTTCCTGTTCCAGCGGATGGCCTGGCGCGAGCCATGGCTGCCAGGTTCCCGTGATCGGACAAACCTTGTTCCCGCTACATTCCACGGGCGGTGATAACCGTGGGACTTGCCGCGACAGCCTGAGCGCCGTGCGCGGCGCGACCATGCCGCCGTTGTTGTGGATGGTAAGCACGCGCTGCCAGACGATCCCGGCAATAGCTCCCCGTCCCGTGCCGCTCGGGTAGCGCGGCTGTTCGAATGCCTCGCCCCTGCTGTACAGGCCGGGCGGAATCGTGGCCAGGAAGGCGCGTACCTCGGCGGATTCCTTTGGCGCTGTCGGTTGCCAGTAGCTGGCGAAAGGCGCCTGGGGCGCGTCGGTCGTTTCCGCTACAGGGCGGAACGCATAGGCGCTGTCGAGGAAGTAGCGGCCCTTCCTGAGCGAAGCTTCGGTCGGTGCCGGCGTCTCTGTCGCGGGCACGACGGCCATGGCTGCGGCGAGCAGGCTTTCGCGGGTGCCGTCCCATGGCGGTAGCGGGGCCGGCGGCAGGGGCAGGATCTTGTCGAGGTTCGGGAAGCGGCGGTCGGGGTTGGACTCGAGTGCGTTGCCGAGCATGTAGTAACGTTGGGCGCGAGCCTTGTCGATGAAAGGCACGAACATTCTTTCGGTATGCATTGGATGGTCGAACTCGATCCACAAGCTGATAGCGCAGTTCTCGCAGCCGCCCTTCACCCCCTCGTGCAGGGCGCGCATCACACGATCTCGGGTTTGTGGAGTCGCCCTGCCGAGTTCCGAGCCATCCGGTGCCCTTGGCACGTCATACATAAATTCCAGTTCTTCGGCGGCCGGGCCGTAACCCTGGGCCAGCGCGCATTCGAACATCTTGATCGCAATTGGGATATTTCCCCAGTAGCCCGGTTTCAGGTTGTCCGCACCCGCATCCATTTTCTCGCCCAGGAAAGCCATCGCGTGTGGGCTGCCCATCGCTGCCGCCTTCTGGAAAAATGCGTAGGCCCGGTCGGGATCGCCATTCACGCCTGTGGCGTTGAGGTAATACGTACCCATCCTGTCGTAGGCGGCGGGCACGCCCAGTTCCATGGCCTCGGACACGAGGGCCACGGCCTCGGTCTCGCCACGCGGCGGGTCGTGTCTTTCCACGTACAGGCTGGCCAGGTTCAGCATCGCTTTCCAGTGATGCCGTTCGGCGGCCTGCCGGGTCAGCTGGACGACCTTCTTGTAATCCACGTCGATATAAAACGTTAGATCCTCCAACGCGCGTGCCTCGAGGAACCAGTCCTCGGCCTGGGCGTCGATCGGCGGTACCTTGCTCGCCTCGGTCTGGCATTCGAAAGAGGCAATGTGGGGATTGAACGGCGGCAGGGGTTGCATGTGGGGGGGAACCTTCGTCTTGTCCATATCGCAGGCCACCAGGAAAGTAAGAGTCATCAGAAAAATTGCCAAATTGCGGCAACGCCGTAGGGGAAAAGCGGCAGGGGCGCGCATGGTTCAACCGTAGCGGATGGTCGAGCTTCGGCCATCGTCCAGCGGGGCGATGAAACCTTCCATCTGTTTCTTTGCCGGGTCGGTCGACTGCGACTTCTGCCTTGCCTTGTTTATTTTCATGAGCGCTACCCAATGTTTAAAGGTTTGTTCGATTTCCTGTGGTGTAGCATTTCCGCCGTCATATTTCCCTCCGGTGAGCTGCGACCAGATTCTCTTCCGCAGAGCAGTCGCATGACGCGGATCGTTCGTGGCGACGTTGATCTCGCTATCCACCGCCATGCTGCGCTGGTTCAGGTTCGCGCTGCCGAGCGTGAAAAAGCCATCGTCAACCAGCAGCAGCTTTGAATGGATATAGATTTCGCGGTAACGCCACTGCCGCAGCGCCTGGTTGAATTCGCAGGCGTTGAGCACGGCGACGCATACGCGCAAGCCGAATGTGTCCTTGAGGATCGGTTCGGAAGGTTTGTTGATCGCGTTTGCAGCCGGAATCACATCTGTTAATGCTTGCGGCACGCTTGCCACTCTGTCAGCAACGTTTCTTAAGAACGACTGTTTTGACGCTGTTCCCTGAGCCCTGGCCCTTTCCTTTTCATTCGCTTCCTCGATCATCTTGACCTGGCCGGTCATGCCATTCTGCTGGCCCAGCGTCGCCAGAGTGTCGTAGGTGCGGGGAACCATCTGCGCCATTTCAGGTGCGGGAATGACGACGAAGACGTGCATGATCGGCAAGTCCTCGATGCCCTTGCCGATCTTCGCGCAGTTGCGCTTCCACCCTGCGATCACGTTTTTCCGGATCGCCAGCAAGTGCTCGGCCCAGTCCTGGTACTGGAAATACTGGTTTTCCAGGTACAGGTAGCCCGTACCCCCGGCGGCCACGCGGGTCGCATTGAAGTAGATGTCCTTGACCGTGAAGTCCTTTTCCTCGGGCTGGGTCCTCACGATCTGTACCGTCGAGTCGCCGCTTGCGGCTTTGCGCAGCAACGCGGACGGCGGCTTGTCGCAGATATATTGGCTGGCCTTCGTATCGCCACCCGCGCGCGCCCACGCCCGCTCGAAATTCTCATGGATCGGTATCAGTGCCCGGCCGCCTTCGATACGGCAGGCGTAGTCGCGGTAGGGCTTCAGGGTTTCGAAGTCGAAAAAGCCATCGACGCCCTGTGCATGCTCCTGTTTCGTCTTGGCGGCGCCTTGTTCTCGCAACGGATTCTCGACGCCATGTTCGGGGGTGTCCCAGTAGTCGGTCACGGAGTTCAGGCCCATGACGTAAGCGACTGCCTTCGAGCCGTCGTCATGGGCGAAGTCGATCAGGACTGGCTTTTGATGATGGGTCCCGGCACCTACCTCCAACCCGTACTCGATGGCATCGGGCTTTCTCGTCTCGTGGCCGAGCGACGCTGCGATGCTGCTGGAATCGCCGTCACGCGTGCGAATGGCGATGCCCTGCAGGCGTCCCGCAAATGCCGCTTTGTACCAGCTGCAGCAATACTCCTCCCTGGCCATGGCCGCGAGCTTGTCACCTGAAAGGTTCCATTCCTTTTTGTGGCGATTATCCCGGGCATGCTCGTGTATCAGTTGCACGCTGCGCTTGGAATCGATTTGCTGGACTTCCACATCACTGTCCAGGATGCGCCAAGGACTCGTCCCATGGGTATGCCCCGGCATATGCTTCTGCTTCTTGCCGCCGGAATAGCTGTACCAGACCAATAGCCGCACCTGCACGCCCCGTCGTCCCGCTGCAATCAAGAGATCGCCATACGTTTCGGCCCGTGGCCAGTTGTATCCATTTCGCACCAGTTCCATTCCAGGGTCGAAGCCCCAGCACACCAGGTCGATGCTGCCTTTCGCTTCCTGGATGTCCTTGGCGATGGCGGCGAAGCCCTCTTTGCCGCAGAAATGAAGGCTGAGCTTGTTATTGTGCGTAATGGGATGAGTGGCGTTTCCCTTCTTGTTCTTGTTTTCCGCAAACCACTGGATCGTGCTTGTGGCTGCGCAGCTGACTTCATCGATGTGAACCGTTTCGGTGCGCAGATAGTTTTCGGAGCTCATGAGGTTCCCCGTTCTATTCGTTGCCGTTTCAGGAGTGAATGCGGCCGTCTGTCGAATCATCGAAGGCGCGCGCGCCCTGGTTCGACAACACCTGCTCGTTGTGCAAGGCTTTGTCCTTGGGATCGAACTTCTCCCAAGCCTTGAGATCGAATTTTTCGCCGTTCCCCAGCTCCACCGTGTAGCCCGGTGTCCCGCGCGTATGCTCGATGGCGATACGTCCGAGGTCGTCGGTGATGCCTTCGTCGACCTGGCTGCCGTTCTTGTAGAGGGTGTAAGGCACGTTTGCAAACGGGCGTCCGTTCTCGGGGTGGGTTTGCAGCAAGAAGAGCAGCTGCTTCGGATCGTCCGGCGTCTTCGGCTCCGCAATGGTGACCTTGTGCTCCGTCGACGGTTGCGGCCGATTCTGGGGCGCGAGGGTTTCGAGGTTGCCGTGGAATAGTGCCGGCTTGGGTGCGAAGACCTGCATCCGGTCGGTGATCTCGACCATGCATTCGGGGCCGTGCAGCCGCACGCCTTTTTTCCCCTTCAGGTCGATCCAGTCGGTTTGGCTGATCAGGGACAGGACCTTGTTGGCGATGAGCTGGATGTCGTCGTCATGCGCCTGCACCGTGATCTTGCCGGCCGCCGCAATCAGCTTCATGCCCGCCTTGTGGACGAACAGGCGGAACGTTTGCTTGATGCTGGCGAACAGGCTGTCGCCTGTTGCGATCGAGATGCTGCGTCCAGCCGTCAGCGCCGTGTGCTCGGCGCTGGCGATATGGGTCGATTGTGCCGAGGTCGTTTCGATGCCCGCCGGGCTCGCCAGGACGAGATGGGGTTCGGAAAGCTCGGGAAATTTTTCACCGCTGCCGCGTACGGCGTCGTTTTGTGCTTTCAGCGAATCGGCCACGTCGTGCTGCTGTCCGCTTTCCTGCGCCAAACCTTGCAGTGCGGCTGTCGCCTGGTCATCGTGCAGCTTGTGCGCGGCATCCAGCCGGCTTGCCGTTTCGCCCATGTCCTTGATCGGCCCGCGCGCTGCCTGCCGCGCCTCGGTCGTGATCAACAGGCCCTTGGCAGCGCGTGCCACGCCGTGCCCATCCGTGCGCAGTTCCCAGCCTTCCCCGCGAGCGTCCTTGCGGCCCGCATTGTCCTCGATGCGTGTGATGTGGCCGAGCGACAGTTGACTGCACTGGTGATCGCTTTTCAGCTGTGCCTGGATTTTATCTGGCGTGTCATCCAGCACGAGATGGTTGCCGCGCGCCCCGCCGCCCAGCTCCCGGCTGCGCAAGCCAGCGAGCGTCTTCTGCTCTGGCAAGGACCACGGCGGCATATGCGTTTGGTTGTAGAGCGCACCAAGGATGAGTGGATGGTCGATATTTCCATTCGCGTACACAACGGCCACCTCCTCACCAACGCGGGGTAGCCGGATCTGTCCGAACTGGTCGCCGGCCGCCGGCGTCATCACCCGAATCCACGGCGAGCTATGTTCGTTGTAGTCCCCCAGCCGGTCCCAGTGGGACTGCAGCTTGACGCGCCCGTAGCCGTCCGTGTGGATGTCGGCGCCGGCCGGGCCGACGACGGTGGCCGTGTGCAGACCCGTGTAGGTAGCCGGTTCGCTGTTGTAGTTGCGGCCGGGACGCCAGCGGATGTCCTGGCGGATGCACGTGAAGCGATTCTCGTAGCGCGAGGGTGCGCCAGGGCCAGCCTGGTAATTGTTCGAAACCTCGTGGTCGGCGGACAGGATCAGGTAGTAACGATCTTCGATACTCTGGCGCGGTTCGGGGTCGTATTCACGCGAGCGCGGCTCGGCGCTGAAGTGGCCGCCGAGCTTGAACCTGCGGCCGGGCAGCACGAAGCGTTCGTTGCCCTTCGCCTCGAAATACTGCGTGTCCTTGTCCGCTTCCTCCATGCGCCGGGCCGCCAGCCGTTCGCCGTCGGCGCGCAAGCGAAAGCCATAGGAGCCGGTGTCCTCATAGACCTCGTAAGGGAAAATATCGCCTTGTTCGTTAACCGAATCGGCTTCGGCGCGTTGCGCCCCTGGATTCTTGTAGTCGAAAGTCGCCAGCGTGGTCCGGCCTGAACCCAGGCGCCGCGTTGCCGTCCACTCGTGAATGCCGTCGTCCTCGCGCGAGCCGCCCGTGTCATGGAACGAGATCACGTACATTTCCTCGTCGATGGGCGCGGCCAGGAAGCTGTTATCCGAAATCATGAGCTGGTGGCCATCGAACCTGTGCTCGTACCAGTAGTACAGGCCGAGCGCTTCCCAGCGCCGGTGCAGGTGGTTGTAGTCGGTCTCGTTGTACTGGTTGGCGACGGTCAGCTTCGACTCGTCGATCGGGTACAGCTGCCAGTCGGCCTGACGGTAGTGCCGCAGGGTTTCCTCGGTGATCTCCCGCACGTTCTTGTTGTGGAACGAGACGCAGTTTTTGCGCAGGCGTGCGAATGCGAGCCAGGGCTCGAGCACCATCTGGTAAAAGGCGAAGCCGCCATCGCTGCGCAGGAAGCGGAATTCGGTGATGTAGCCGTTGAAGTAGCGCAGCGACCCGTCTTCCCGGACCAGGGAGATCGTCACCAGCCGGCCCATCAGCATTTTCAGCGGGATGCGTGCGTCGTCCGACAGCACTTCGACATCGAAGCGGAAACTCCGCGAAACTTCCTCATGAGCGACCAGCTTGTTCGGCAGCAGGATCGCGGGCGGCCCATCCTTCAACGGAAAATCGAGCCGCATGAGCCGGTTGTGCTGGGATGCACCGCTGAACGCCGACCACGCGGCACCCGCCGCGATTTCCTGGCTTTCGCCCATTGCTTGCCTCCCGTTGCCCGTGGCCTTGGCCGAAGTGAAAAATGTTCAGCGAACACGTTACCCGGAGGCTGCCAAAAGGAACTTAATCAGTATCAATACGTTTCCCTGCGCCATACCTAAAGTCTTCCTGACATTTTTCCTGAGGGAGACCGGCAATGCCGAAAGACCTGAAGCGGTACGGACAAGCATGTGCCGCAAGCATGGTTGCCCAACAACCCGCACGGATGGATGGGTTCGTCAACATCAGACCGGCGTTGGTTCGCAGTCACGTGACGCGTTTCTTTGGCCGGCCCTATCCCATACAGTTCCGGGCACAGGGCGCGCTCGACGCTTGGGCGAATGCGCTCGGGAACACCGGGCTGTGGTCCATCTGGCAGGCTCCCGGCACGCTGTGCTGGCAGATCAGGCAGGAAATCCTCCGGCAACTGGAATGCGCTTTCCCCTCATTTTCAGTAGCTGGGCAGATAAGCGATGGGGATCGTCAGCGGCTTGCGTTCGAGGTCAGCACGAACCTCAAATACCATTTGAGTGATGGGACCGTGATCGAGGCCACGGCGGCGCTGGAAACGCTGCTGGCGAATTCGGATGTCGATCTCAGTCTTCCGATGAGCATGGTCGCGCCGCCCTACCGGGCTCAGTACTTGCGATTCGGAGAAGTGGCCACACGGTATCTGAAAGTGCCGGACCCGCAATCTCCCGATCACTGCTTCGACGGGGTTTTCTGTTTCCTGACCCGGCATGCCTCATCTGGTGCCCCAGAGGAGAAGTGCTGGACGCTGGAGCTCGTCTTCATCAGCAAGCGTCAGGACAGCCATGGTGGCCATGTCTCGCTGCTCGGCGAAACGGATCGCGGGGACACCACGGTCGGCGAATGGTTGGCTGAGATCCTCTGCAACGTCCAGGCGGCGGACGAGAGTGAAATCCATCGGTCGATGCACGCCGCGGTCAGCTACGTGGTACGTGTGTTTCTCTACATGGCTTTGAAGCAGGCACGCGTGACGCCGCATTGCGAATACGACGAGGCGCTACGCCGCGCTGCCGGCCTGGGGGAACGGAAGCGCGCCAAGCTGTTGCAGAGATCGGCCTCACTCTATAACGGCATCCTTGTCGGCCCCGAGTCATTACCGCCGGACGTTTCAGAGGGTGTAGCGGGAGCTGGCGTGGCGCCGCACTGGCGCCGCGGGCATTTTCGTATGCAGCCTTTCGGAGCAGGCAATCAGCAGCGCAAACTCATTTTCGTCGCGCCGGTCCTGGTTCATGCGGAGCAATTGCAGGGCGATCTGCCCGCACCGAAACCGTACCGAGCCGGCGCCGCTGTCGTTAGTACGGCTTGACATACTGACAGCCGCTGTCGAGTGTCTAGAAGAGCGGTGGCGATTCACACTGGTGTACCGGGAACGCCCAGCCACGGGCTGTTCGGATGACGCCTCACATCAGCAACTGAAAGCCCACGACGGCCGCGTTGTAGACCGCATGCACCAGCATCGGCGCCAGCAGGCCCTTGCCGCGCTCGTAGGCGAACGCCGTGCACAGCCCCACCACGAACACGGGCACCATCGACAACGGCGGGTGGACGATTGCGAACAGTCCGGCGGACAGCGCGGCCGCCGGCAGGAAGGCCATCGAGCGGCGCAGGCCGCCGAACAGCAGGCCGCGGAAGATGAATTCCTCGCACAGCGGCGCCGCGACCACGGTCAGCGCCAGCAGCCAGATTGCGTGGACGTGCGGACCGGCGGCGGCGGGCACGACGTGCGGCCACCAGGGCGTCCGGTGCAGGATCACCAGGTAGCCCAGGCCGAACGCGGCGGCGACCAGGCCGACGCCGAGCCCGAGGCCGAGCGTGGCCCCGGCCGGGCCGCCGCGCAGCGCCGGGACGCCGGCCGTCTTGGTACGCCAGTAGACCAGGCGCGCCAGCAGGTACACGATGGCGCCGGCCAGCGCGAACGCGATCAGCATGGCGGTCCGGGCATCCATTTTCAGCACGTACAGCATGAAAAAGACGCCGATGGCCTGCAGCACGAAGAACAGCATCACGGCGATCATGCCGTCCGCGATCGATACGCGCGCGGGCGGCGCGGCGGCCGGGTCGAGCAGGTAGGGCAGGGCGTCGCGCGCCTTTTGCCAGAAGGCCTGGGCCAGGCCGGCGGTCAGCACGAGCAGCACGAGCGCCTGCCACCAGACGCGCGTGTAGATGGCGTAGGCGTACAGGCTGGCCAGCAGCATGTACAGGTAGATGTAGTTGGGACGGATCCGGACCCGCGCGTCCTGCGCCAGCGGGTCGCTGGCAAACACGCCGAGCGCCACCGCGATCGTCGAATACAGCGGGACGCCGGCCAGGACCAGGGCAGCCATGCCCGCCATCTGCCAGTCCAGGTGGCGGGCCATGCCCAGGCCGATGCCGAACAGGACCAGCGGATAGACGAGGGCCAGCACGGCCCACAGCTTCGCCTTTTCCTTCAGGACCTGCTCGAGCGTCGTCGGGAACGTGTACAGCAGCCACAGCGCCTGGCCTTCGTTGTTGATGGTCTGGAAGGCCGACAGCATCAGCATGTAGGCACTGACGCCGAACGCGATCAGGCCCAGCGCGACGGCGCTGACGCCGGTCGTGGACAGCGAGCGCAGGCTGCCGTTGATCATCATCTGGCTGCCGGCGATCATGATCGGCATCAGGAGGCTCTGGACGAGGAAGTTGCGGTCGCGGCCGAGCAGGCGCAATTCGCGCCGCTGGACCGGGGAGCGCGGCAGCAGCGCGTGCCACGCGGGCGTGCGCACGGCCGCGGACGCGGCAGCCGGGGCGGTTTGCCGGCTTTTGCGCGTGCTCTCGCGCACGCCGTCGCCGACCACGCCAAAGCGCAGCTGGCGGCCCAGGATCGCGAGTCCGAGCGCGACGCCCGCCGCCAGCTCGGCCAGCAGCAGGCCGAGCGCCTGCGCCGCCGGGACCGGACCGGCGGCCGTGATGGCCGAGACGACCAGTCCGGGCGGCGTCCAGAAGAGCCAGCCCGGCGCCCCGGCCGCCAGCGGTTCCAGGAGGTCGCCGCCCGTCGGCATGCCGAAGCCCATGGCGAGATAGAGCAGCGGCAGGCACAGCACGCCGCAGATCGCCTGCAGGTTGCGCAGCTGCGAAGGCGGCAGGTTCATGCGCAGGCCGGTGTCGGCGATGGTGCGCAGCACCGCGGCGATCGGCAGCAGCAGCAGCGCCACGCCCAGCGCGACCAGCGGCGCGCTCCAGCGGCAGCCCGCGTACCAGGCGATCATCACGGACGGCGCCATGATGGCCATCAGGCCGGTCGGGTTGGCGACGCTGCGCTCGGCGATGCGCGCCGCGAGCAGCGTGCGGCGCCGCACCGGCAGCGTGACCAGCCATTCCAGGTCCCAGTCGGCGCTGGCCAGTTCCTTGCTGCCGAGCGGCATCACGAAACTGATCACGAACAGCAGCGCCAGCTGCAGCGCGAGCGCGCGCGCCACCGGTGCGCTGTAGCCGTCGCGTTCCAGCGCGCGCACCGCGAGCGCGTTGCCGTCGGTATCGCGGCCCGGCGTGGCCGTGGCGCAGACGTGGCCGGGCGCCAGCTGGCACTCCAGGGTGAGGACCGACTGGCGGCCGATGTTCACGAACGAGAACGACATCAGCGCCAGCATCAGGATGGAGAGAACGGCGCCGGCGCTGCGCTTGGCCGGCGTGGCGGCACGCACGGGCGTGTCCGTCTTGCGCCGGAAGCGCAGGGTGAGCATCAGGTTGGCCAGGCGCTGCAGGCGCAGGCGCGACAGCAGCCAGATCGCGCGCCAGGTGCCGACGGGGCTCATCGTTCCGTCCCGGCGGCTTCGTCGGTCATCTTGAGGAACACGTCCTCGAGCGAGCCGGTGCTGGCGGCGGCCGCGCGCACCTCGTCGACGCTGCCGGTCGCCGCCAGCGCGCCGCGGTGGATGATGCCGACCCGGTCGCACAGTTTTTCCGCCATGTCGAGCAGGTGGGTGGACACGAAGATGGTGGTGCCGCGCGCGGCCTCGGCCAGCAGACGTTCGTTGACGTCGCGCGTGGCGCGTGGATCGAGGCCGTTGATCGGCTCGTCCAGGATCAGCACCGACGGTTCGTGGATGAGGGCACAGGCCAGGCCCAGCTTCTTCTTCATTCCCAGCGAGTAGTTGACGGCGAATTCCTCGGCCGCCTCGTCCAGGTCGAATTCATCCAGCATGCGCGCGGCGCGCGTGCGGGCGTCGGCCTTGGAAAAGCCGTGCATCTCGGCGACGAATTGCAGGATCTCGCGCCCGCGCAGGAAGTCGTAGAAGATCGGCGCGTCGGGCAGGTAGCCGACATGCCGTTTGACCTCGGTTGCGTCGAGGTGGCAGTCGTGACCGTGGATCAGCACCCGTCCGGACGACGGCACCAGGATGCCCATCATCATGCGGATGGTGGTGGTCTTGCCCGCGCCGTTCGGCCCCAGGAAACCGAACACCTCGCCACGCCCGACTTGCATGGTCAGGTCCTTCACCGCGTCGAAGCCACCATAGGATTTGGTGAGCTGCTGGAATTCGATCATGTCGCTCGGGTAAAAAAAGAAGAAAAATTCATTTTAGCGATGCCAGGGCGAAACTTTTTCACTAAATTTCACATCGGCCGAACAGTTTTTCGTGACCGGTCCATGAGCAGGCGGCTCGTTGGGACAGGCCGGCACGGCATGCGGCAGCGACGCGGCCAGCGCGAACAAGCGGTCGCGCAGCAGCGGAACGCGCGCGACGTTGGCATCGATCCAGAGCTGGTACTCGCGCCGGCCGTCGAACCACGACAGCAGCGAGACCGCCGTTCCCGGCGCGGCTTCCAGCACGACCAGCCTGGCCGGCAAGCCGTTGATGCGCTCCGGTTCGTCCTCGGGCGCGCGCGAGCTCCGGCTGCCGTCGGCCGACATGTCGTGTTCGTACAGCGTGACTTGGTGCCCGTCCGGCATGCGGAAGCCGCGGTACAGGATCGACGGCACGCCGACCTCGAATTCGGCCTGGCCGCCCAGGCTCTCGAATTGCGCGAACGGCGTGTGCGCCAGGTCGACAGGCGTGAACGCCAGTTTGCGCACGCTGGATGCGAGCGACTCGAACGCGATGTCGAACCGCGCCAGATCGCCTTCGCAGACGCGCTCGAAGCCGTTCCTGCGCGTTTCGGCCGCGTGCGTCGCCCAGTTGCGGGACCGGTCGACGCTGCATTGGTATTCTTTGAGTCCGCTGCGCACGAGCGACGCGCAGGCGACGACGAAGACGATGCCGGCGCCGGCGAGCAGCCACCGTCGCGCGGGCGAGGGCGAGGGCGAGGGCGAGGGCGCGGCTGCGGGGAGCGTTCCCCGCAGGCGTTTCCCGACCGTCCGGCACGCCCAGGCCAGCGTCAGCGGCAGCACGGCCATCGCGGCGGTCATGCCCAGCGCGCCCAGGAGCGGGGCGTGCATCCAGACGACGACGCCGAACAGATAGACGACGGCCCCGAACACCGTCAGGACGTTGACGACGTGCCCGGCGAGCCACAGCAAAAGGCCGAGCGCATTCTTCATTGATTACAAGCCGCACAGCGGCCAGCTGTCCATTCCAGGAAAGCACTTCATCGCGTGTTCCACCGACGCGCAACCTGCAAGTCCCAGGCAGACGGCAACGAGGGCGACGAATAAAAACGTCGAGCGGCGCATGATCGACTCAGGCCCGCTGCCGCAGCGCGCGCTCGATCTTCTGGTCGGTTTTGTACTGGCTGAGCGAATACACGGCCCAGATCGCGGCGGGCAGCCAGCCGATCAGGGTGAGCTGCAGGATCAGGCAGATGATGCCCGCGAACGGACGGCCGATGGTGAAAAAGGTCAGCCACGGCAGGACCAGGGCAATGATGAGGCGCATGCGTTTCTCCTTGAATCGAGGGCCCCCAGCATAGCAACTTCGTGCCGCCGAAAGCTCACGCATTCCCACCGTTCCTGGCAAAGATGCGCGGCTTGTTCCACAATGCGCCTGTCAGCCACCGCAATCCACACCATGCACACCGAACGTATCGACTTCCCCGGCCCGCACGGCAAACTCTCCGCCAAGCTGGACGCCCCCGCCGGCACCCCGCGCGCCTACGGCATCTTTGCCCACTGCTTCACGTGCAGCAAGGACGTGCTGGCCGCCACGTACATCGCGCGCGGCCTCGCAAACCTCGGCGTGGCCGTGCTGCGCTTCGACTTCGCCGGCCTCGGGGCCAGCCACGGCGATTTCGCCGACACCAATTTTTCGTCCAACGTCGAGGACCTCGTCACGGCCGCCGACTACCTGCGCGCCAGATTCGCGGCGCCGCAACTCCTGATCGGCCACAGCCTGGGCGGCGCGGCCGTGCTGGCGGCGGCGCATCGCGTGCCGGAAGCGCGGGCCGTCGTGACGATCGCCGCGCCCAGCGAGCCGCACTACGTCGTCAACAAGCTGCTGTCCGAGCATCTCGACACGATCGCCCAAGAGGGCGAGGCGCGCGTGAACCTGGCGGGGCGCGATTTCAACATCCGCCGGCACTTCGTCGAGGACGCCGGCAAGCATCGCCTGCACGACAGCATCGCCACGCTCGGACGCGCGCTGCTCGTGATGCAGGCGCCGCAGGACGACACCGTCGCCATGGACAACGCCACCCGTATCTTCGAACTGGCGCAGCATCCGAAAAGCTTCATCTCGCTGGACGGCATGGACCACCTGATCACGCGGCGCGAGGACGCGGCGTACGTGGCCGGCGTCATCTCGGCGTGGAGTGCGCGCTACCTCGCAGCGGAGACGAAGCATGCATGACTTCGAACGGCGGCGCGACCGCTTCGACCTGTTCGAGCGCATGGAAAGCCCCGCGGTCAACTTGTGCTTCACGCTCGACGTGCCGGATTTCCGGCCCTGGTGCAAGGCCCAGGAACTGGCGCCTTTCCACGTGATGCTGTGCGCCGTGCTGCGGGCCGTGCTCAAGGTCGAGAACTTCCGCTACCGCGTCGTGGACGGAGAGGTCGTCCGCATCGACCGCCTCGCGCCGTCGTTCACGGTGATGAACCAGCACGGCGACCTGAATTTCGCCACGTTCGACTGGTCCGACGACGTGCGCGAATTCGTCGCGCGCGGCCTGGCGGCGCGGGATGCGGCGTCGAACATGACTGAGCTGAACATCCGCTACCGCTCGCCGTCGTCGCGCGCCGCGAAGGAGCAGGTGTTCGTCACATGCATGCCGTGGCTGGCCTTCACGTCGATCCAGCATCCGATGGCATCCCTGGCCACGCCGGACATCCCGTCGCTGGCGTGGGGCCGCTTCCGCGACGGCCCCGACGGCCTGCAGCTGCCGTTTTCCGTGCAGGCCCACCACGGCTTCGTCGACGGCTGGCACATCCACCTGCTGGGGCGCCAGGTGGCCGCCGAGCTGGCGGACATCATCGGCTGACGCGCGCTCAGTCGCCGCCGCCGCAGGAGCTGCCGCAACTGCTGCCGCTACCGCAACTGCTGCCGCCGCCATCGCAGCCGCCGTCGCCGCTTCCACCGCCATCGCCGCCATCGCTGCAGGCGTCCGCGAACGCCAGGCCGCCGATGCCGCCGCAGGAGCTGCCATCCGTCGCCGCCGCGCGCCGGCGCTCATGCACGATGAGGAAGCGGTGCTCGACGAGACCCTCGGCGACGAGGCGCGCCAGCGCCAGTTCCGGATGCGGCAGCGCGCGCCACATGCCGCGGCCCTGCTCGTTCAGGCGCGCATAGCGGATTTCGCCCGCGCGGTTCCAGTAGCCGTGCCCGCCGGGCATGCGCAACGCGGAGTCCAGGCCGAACAGCCCGGGCACGCGCGTGCGGCCCGGATCGAAGCCGTCGCGCGCGCAGCAGGCCGCGAACGTGTGCAGCAGGGCGTCGGGCGCGAGCGCGGCCCGCTCGACGTGCGGCACGGCGATGCCGAAGTGGCGCCGGCAGTAGCGGTCGAGCGACGTCGGGCTCCAGCGCAGCCACGCATGCCAGACCGAATCGGCCGCTTCCGACGGCAGGGCGCAGGGCCGGCCGCCGTGGCGCACGGCGTCGAAGAACCGCAACAGTCCTTCGGCCGCGCGGGCGAAAAAAAAGGCATCCGTCCGGATGCCCTTGTATTCGCGCGGCGCGCTCGTGCGCCAGTAAATCTCCAGTCCCGCCGGCAGGTCCGCCAGCGCCGCCCGCCAGGGCGAGGTGCGCCGCAGCCGTGCGGCGCGCAGTTCATTTATCCACTTCATGTTGCCCCCCTGTTGTTGTTGTCGGCACCTTCAGGTTAGGCGGTTTTCATGACAGTTTGATGACATGGGCCGCGCCCGCGCTCGCGCACGTCACTTCAGCGCCGCGAAGATCGCCTCCAGGCGGTCCTTCGTGCCCGGGATGCGTTCCAGGCGCGGATAGCGCAGGCCGCCGCGGTAGTCGAGCGACACGGTGCGCAGCACGTTGCCCTTCCTGACCAGCAGGCGGATCGGCTTGCCGTCCTTGGCATCCCTGATCGCGGTCTTCAGCAATTCCGGCTTGTAGACGCGGTCGCCCACGGCCATGACGGTCGTGTTGGCGGCGAGGCCGGCGCGAAAAGCCAGGCCGTCCCACACGACGTTGCGGACGGCGCCGTCCTGCCCGACCGTGAAGCCGAGCGAATACGTCAGGTCCAGCGCCTTCAGGCGCTCGTCGTAGCCCTTCATGTAGTCGGTCGGCGTATCCGTGTAGACGAGCTTCCAGCCGGCGCGGGCCAGGCCGTCCAGCGGGGCGCCCGGGCCGTGGCCGTCCAGCTTCGCGCGCAGGAAGGCCGCCCAGTCGTACGGCTGGATCTTGTTGAGGGTCGCGACGACGTCGTCGAACGTGTAGAACGCGGGCAGGTGGCTGCCGTTGTCGATGCCGTAGAAGGCGCGCGCGAAATCGTCCAGCGAGCGCTTGTCGTCCGACAGTTCGCGGATGCGCGTGTCGACGTCCAGCCAGATCAGCATGCCCTCGACGTAGTAGTCCTCGCTGCGCTGCCAGTTGGGCCAGCCGAGCGGACGGCGCGCGTTCAGGATCGGGTCGTAGACCGTGTCCTGCAAGGCGCGCCACGCGCGGCCCGCGACGCTGTCGTAGCGCGCGGCCATGGCGGCCAGCGCGTCGCGCGCGCCCGCGGGCGAGACCAGGCCGGAGCGGGCGGCCAGCACATTGCCCCAGTACTGGGTCTGGCCTTCGTACACCCACAGCAGTTCGTCGTTCATCGGCGTGTTGAAGTCGGGGACGTTCTGGCCGGCCGGGCGCCGGAACTTGCCGTTCCACGAGTGCGTGAATTCGTGCGGCAGCAGGTCGCGGCCCGCCTCGCCCTTGGCCCAGTCGGTGAAATAGCCCGGCTTGACGGCGTTCTCGCTGGACTGGTGGTGCTCGCGGCCGATGCCGCCGAATTCGTCGGACAGCGCGAGCAGGAAGTCGTAGTGGTCGTAGTGATACGAACCAAACAGTTTATACGCTTGCTGCACGAGCGCGCGGTGCCGGGCGATCTGGTCGGGTTTCGCTTCCAGGCTTTGCGGATTGTCGGCGAAGACGTTCAAGGTGACGCGCAGCTTGCCGTCCGGGTCGAGGTCGAAGCGCTTGCCGTAGCGGCCCGCGAACAGCGGGGAGTCCATCAGCGTCTCCAGGTCGCTCGTCTTGAAGTGCACGTCGTCGCCGGCCCGGCTGTCCGTCTCCAGCGCGGTGGCGTACTGCCAGTTCGCGGGCAGCTTGAGGTTGGCCTGCACGTTGATGCCGCGCGCGACGTAGCCGGCCGGGTACAGCGTCGTCGAGATCCACTGCACGCCGAGGATGTCGTCGGTCATCGTGATGCGGCCCTGGCCCGGGTCGAGCGGCGACAGGTACTGGTATTCCGCCTCCAATGTCGTCGCGCCTTCCGGGACGGTCAGGTGGAACGCGAACAGGTGGATCGGATCGCGCGTCCATTCGACGGGCTTGCCGTTGGCCGTGAATTTCAGGCCGGCGAGCTGCGTGATCGGACCGTTCGGCGCGTGGTTCGCCGGCAGCCATTGGGGGTACAGCAGCGTGAGGGGACCGGGCTTCACCGGGATCGTCATGTGCATGCGGAAGACCTGCTGCGACAGATCGGTCGCATCGACGTCCAGCACGATGGTGCCGGGGTACGGCTGGTCGACGGGCACGGGCACGTCGGCACGGGCCGGGAAGGCCAGCGCCAGCGCGAGCGCGGCGGCCGAGACGGTGGAAGCGAACTTGAAGGCGGTCATGGCTGAAACCCTGGGAAGGAACACAAACGGCCGAGTGTAGCACCGTGCGGCAGGCCGGCATTCCCGTCGGCAGCGATCCAAATAAAATTTAAAAACGATACTTTAAAAAGATATTTTGTACGGCTTGAAAAGGGGCGAGGGGGCCATTAGATTGGTCTCAACGGATGCTCACGATGAGGTCCGTCAACTTATCGCTTGTACTTTTTAGAGGATATCGAATCATGCGTACTTTTGACCTGTCTCCCCTGTACCGTTCCGCCATCGGCTTCGACCGCCTGGTGAACATGCTCGAACAACGCGCCGAAGCCGCGCCGAGCTACCCGCCGTACAACATCGAACTGGTGGCCGAAGACAAATATCGCATCGTGATGGCGCTCGCCGGTTTCACCCGCAACGAGATCGAGATCACCTCCGAACGCGACACCCTGCTCGTGACCGGCCGCAAACAGAAGGACGACGTGCAGCGCACCTTCCTGCACCGCGGCATCGCCCAGCGCGATTTCGAGCAACGCTTCCAGCTGGCCAACCACGTGAAGGTCGTCAGCGCCGGCTTCGACAACGGCATCCTGACCATCGAACTGGTACGCGAGGTGCCGGAAGCCTTCAAGCCGCGCAAGATCGCGATCGCGGATGCCAACGGCAACACCGACAACGTGCAAGTGCTGGAGCAACCGGGCCAGCAACAGCAAGCCGCGTAATCGCGACACCGCGAGACGCATTCGGCAAAAGGCGCTGCGGCGCCTTTTGCCGTTTACCGCGCCCCATTCACACCGCCGTCACATCCATCCGGTATGGTCGTCGGCGCAGCCGCCGCGATCCGTCGCCCGGCCACCATGCCGACCTTCTTCCACATCGAGCCGAGATCCCCATGCGATATACCGACCATCCCGACCTGGTGCAACGCGTGCGCCGCGACATCGCCGACAGCTACGACGAGGAACTCGAACTGGAGCTGGACGACCGCGACCTCGATCCGGACACGCTGCTGCCGGCGCGCGCGCAGACCGACGAGGAGCGGCAAGCGCGCCTCGATTACTTCCGCGAGCTGTTCCGCCTGCAGGCCGAACTGGTCAAGCTGCAGGACTGGGTCGTGCACACGGGGCACAAGGTCGTGATCCTGTTCGAAGGGCGCGACGCGGCCGGCAAGGGCGGCGCCATCAAGCGCATCGTCCAGAGGCTCAATCCGCGCGTATGCCGCGTGGCCGCGCTGCCCGCGCCGAACGACCGCGAGCGCACCCAGTGGTATTTTCAGCGCTACGTGTCGCACCTGCCCGCGGCCGGCGAGATCGTCCTGTTCGACCGCAGCTGGTACAACCGCGCCGGCGTCGAGCGCGTGATGGGATTCTGCACCGATGCCGAGTACGAGGAATTCTTCCAGACGGTGCCGGAATTCGAGCGCATGCTGGCGCGTTCGGGCATCCAGATCATCAAGTACTGGTTCTCGATCTCGGACGAGGAGCAGAACGCGCGCTTCCTGAGCCGCATCCACGATCCGCTCAAGCAGTGGAAGCTGAGCCCCATGGATCTCGAATCGCGCCGCCGCTGGGAGGAATGCACGAAGGCGAAGGAGAACATGCTGGAACGCACCCACATCCCGGAAGCGAAATGGTGGGTGGTGCAGGGCATCGACAAGAAACGGGCGCGCCTGAACTGCATCCACCACCTGCTGCGGCAAATCCCGTACGCGGAAGTCGACCGGCCCGCGATCCAGCTGCCCGAGCGCGAATACCACGACGATTACGTGCGGCGCCCGGTGCCGCAAGAGATCATCGTCCCCGACGTGTATTGAGCGGCCGGCGCCGCACCATCCCCCGGCGCAGGCGGCCTCCGGCATTTTTAAGGGAGGTCTAAGACTGCTGCGCCAATATACTCCCTACGAAAAGAGCACTCCTCAAACCACTTTTTCCAACCTGGGAGCACGTACATGTCTCACGAAGGTACCGTTACTGCCATCACCGCAAAACGCCTCACGCTGGCCCTGTTCGCGGCCGGTGTCATCGGCGGAGCGGTAGGTACGATCGCAGTCGAACACAAAGACGCCACGGCCGCCGCAGCGGCAGCCTCCATCGCGGCTACGCCGGCCACGCCGGCGCCTGTCGCCGCCGCGCCGGCACCGGTGGCGGGCAATCCGGCCGGCGTGGCCTTGCCCGATTTTACCAAGATCGTCTCGCGCAACGGCCCGGCCGTCGTGAACATCCGCGTCGTCGGCACGACCAAGGTGTCGCAACGCCAGATGCCGCAGTTCGACGAGGACGATCCCTTCTTCGAATTCTTCCGCCGTTTCCAGCCGCAGCAACCGCGCGGCGGACGTGGGGAACTCGTTTACGGCGCCGGATCGGGCTTCATCGTCAGTCCGAACGGCGTCATCCTGACCAATGCGCACGTGGTGCGCGATGCCGACGAAGTCACGGTCAAGCTGCAGGACCGCCGCGAATACCGCGCGAAAGTCCTCGGCTCCGATCCCAAGACCGACGTCGCCGTGCTGAAGATCGACGCCAAGAACCTGCCCGTCGTCCCGCTCGGGACCACGCGCAACCTGCAGGTCGGCGAATGGGTGCTGGCGATCGGTTCGCCGTACGACCTGGAATCGACCGTGACCGCGGGCGTGGTGAGCGCCAAGGGCCGCAACATCGACCAGAACGGCGTGCAGTTCATCCAGACCGACGTCGCGGTCAACCCGGGTAACTCGGGCGGGCCGCTGTTCAACACGCGCGGCGAAGTGGTCGGCATCAACTCGCAGATCTACAGCCAGACGGGCGGCTACCAGGGCCTGTCGTTCGCGATCCCGATCGACGTCGCCGTGCGCATCAAGGACCAGATCCTCGCCACCGGCAAGGTGCAGCACGCCAAGCTGGGCGTGAGCCTGCAGGACGTCAGCCAGGGCTTCGCCGACGCGTTCAAGCTGCAGTCGCCGGACGGCGCGCTGGTGGCGAACGTGGAGCGCGGCAGCGCGGCCGACAAGGCGGGCCTCAAGTCGGGCGACGTGATCCGCAAGGTCAACGGCCAGCCGCTCGTCACGGGCGGCGACCTGTCGGCGATGGTGGCGGTGGCCAAGCCGGGCGACAAGCTGGCGATGGACGTCTGGCGCGACGGCAAGGAGATGCAGGTGACCGCGACGCTGGCCAATGCCAAGGACAAGCCGGACCTGGCCGACCGCGACAACCTGGCCGGCAACGACAACGGCGCCAAGCTGGGCCTGGCCCTGCGTCCGCTGGATCCGGCCGAGCGCAACCAGGCCGGTATCGCATCGGGCCTCCTGGTCGAGGATGCGGGCGGCGCGGCCGCGATCGCCGGCGTGCATCCGGGCGACGTCCTGCTGGCCGTCAACGGCAAGCCGGTGAACTCGGTGGGCCAGGTGCGCGACGTCGTCAGGAAGTCCGCGAAGTCGGTGGCCTTGCTGGTTCAGCGCGGGGATGACAAAATATTCATCCCCGTGCCGATCGGCTGACGCATCGTGACGTCTCGAATCGGCATGGTTTCTGAGAATCGGGGGATTTGATGCGGCTGCTGCTGGTGGAAGACGATACGATGATCGGCGAAGTGGTGCTCGACCTGCTCAGGGCCGAGCACTACGCCGTCGACTGGGTCAAGGACGGCGAGATGGCCGACACGGCCCTGATGCAGAACCAGAACTACGACCTCGTCGTGCTCGATCTGGGACTGCCGCGCAAGGACGGGCTCGAGGTGCTGCGCGCGATGCGCGCGCGCAAGGACCGGACGCCCGTGCTCGTCGCCACCGCGCGCGACGCCGTCGCAGAGCGCATCGCCGGGCTCGATGCCGGCGCGGACGACTACGTCCTCAAACCCTACGATCTCGACGAACTGCTGGCGCGTATCCGCGCGCTGCTGCGGCGCGCGGCCGGACGCGCCGAACCGATATTCGAATACAAGAACATCGCCATCAATCCCGCCACGCGCGAAGTGCTGGTCGACGGCCAGCCGGTCGTGCTGTCGGCGCGCGAATGGGCCGTGCTGGAAGCGCTCGTCGCGCGTCCCGGCGCCGTGCTGTCGCGCGCCCAGCTCGAGGAAAAGCTGTACAGCTGGCGCGACGAAGTGTCCAGCAATGCCGTGGAAGTCTATATCCACGGCCTGCGCAAGAAGCTGGGCAGCGACTTGATCCAGAACGTGCGCGGCGTGGGCTACATGGTGCCGAAGGTGTGAAGGATTCCGCATGAAAGTGAGGGTCACGCATTCCCTGCGCGGGCGGCTCTTGTGGTTCCTGCTGGCGGCGATCACCATCGCGGCGGTCGCCCAGGCGTCGATCGCCTACCGCACCGCCCTCAACGACGCCGACCAGATCTTCGACTACCACATGCAGCAGATGGCGCTGTCGCTGCGTTCGCGCGTGCCGCTGACGAGCGCCGAGGATGCGGCCAGTGCCGACACGCCCATCAGCGGCAACGACGATCTCGTCGTGCAGGTGTGGTCGCCGGACGGCGTGCGCGTGTTCCGCAGCGCTTCGCACGCGCACCTGCCGCAGCGCGCCGTGCTGGGTTTTTCCAACGTGCGCGCCAACGGCACGACGTACCGCATCTTTTCGATCCAGACGGATAACCAGACCGTGCAGGTCGCGCAGGACCTCGCCGTGCGGCGCAGCATGGCGAGCAATCTCGCGCTGCGCACGCTGGGACCGATCGCCGTCATGATGCCGATCCTGATGCTCGTCGTGTGGTGGGTCGTCAGCGGCTCGCTGGAACCCGTCGCGCGCGTGCGCAAGCAGGTGGCGTCGCGCCAGGCGGACGACCTGTCGCCCGTGTCCGAGGCCGGCCTGCCGGACGAGGTGCGGCCGCTCGTGCAGGAACTCAACCTGCTGTTCGGCCGCGTGCGCACGGCGTTCGCCGCCCAGCAGCATTTCGTCGCCGACGCCGCGCACGAGCTGCGCACGCCGCTCGCCGCATTGAAACTGCAGGTGCAGAGCCTGGAGCGGTCGGACGGTCCGGACGCGAAACGCCTGGCCGTGAGCCGCCTGACGGCCGGTATCGAACGGGCCACGCGCCTGGTCGAACAACTGCTCGTGCTCGCGCGCCAGGAAGCGAGCGAGGCGGGCGGCGCGCCGCGCCAGAACGTCGACCTCGCCGGCGCGGCCAAGCGCGCGGTCGCGGACCTGGCCGGCGTCGCGTCCGCGAAGCAGATCGACCTCGGCCTGCAGCGCGCGGACAGCGCCGAGGTGGAAGGGCAACCGGATGCGCTGATGATTTTGCTGCGTAACCTGATCGACAACGCGATCAAGTACACGCCGGGCGGCGGCACGGTCGACGTGTCGGTCGTGGCGGAATCGGCGGGCGTGCGCGTGTCCGTGGAAGATAGCGGACCGGGCATCCCGCCGGCGGAACGCGAGCGCGTGTTCGACCGTTTCTATCGCGTGCCGGGCAGCGACGCGGCGGGCAGCGGGCTCGGTCTCGCCATCATCAAGTCGATCGCGGAGCGGCACGGGGCGACGTTGGCGTTGGGCGAATCGAAGCGGCTCGGCGGGCTCGAAGCCACCGTCACGTTCCCGGTCTCTACGTAGCGTCAACGCTTGGTGGGCACGGGGTGCCCACCATTCAATGAATCGCCACGTACAAGCGAATGTTTGCCCCATTCCCCTCGATCGTCCGCACGAGCCGATACCGCCTCCCCAACTCGTTCATCACGATCCCCCGCGGATCGTACAGATTCGCCAGCCGCTCGATCAACCACACGCGCGGATGCCCGGCCGTCAGCGCGCGGATCCGCGCGACGTCGTCGGGCGCGATGTTCGGCGCGCCGGCATTGCCCGTGTACGTGCGCGGCAGGTGCAGGGCGGGAAACGGGCCGGGCAGGTAGGCGACGGCCGGTCCCGTCTTCAGGTAGTACGTGACCGGCATCTGCACCTCGTTCGGAAACGCGAGCACGACGTCGCCCGGCCGGCTGTCGCGCGCCACCCGGGCCAGCATGCCGCGCCAGTCTTCCGTGCGCGAGCGGTAGAAGCCGAGCACCGCGTGGGCCGACAACGCCAGCACGACGGCGACCGCGGGCAGGCGCCAGCGCGGCGCGAGCTGGCCGACGCCCAGCGCCAGCAACACCATGCCCAGCGGCCCGAGCCACAGGAACAGCCGCGACAGGAACACGGGCTTCACGACATAACTGTAGCCGGCGAGCGCGAGGATCGGCACCACCAGCACGCACGCGAGCAGCCAGAAATGGGCGCGCGCATGCTTCCACAACCACGCGAACCCGAGCAGCACGAGCAGCGCGGCGGGATAGTGCAGCACCCGGCCGCCGCTGATGACGGTCCAGGCCGAGGTGACGTTGCGCGGCGTGAAGCGGATCCAGTACGACAAATGCGCCATCGCCGCGTTCTGCTTGACGAGCATCGGGACGAACGGCGACCACACGAGCAGCGCGCCGACGCCCGCGAGGCCGACGGCCAGGATCTGCGGGCGGCGCGGGCCCGGCGTCGCCGCGAGCAGCGCGACCGTCATGCCCGTCCACAGGCCCAGCGCCGCGAACACGCCGGTGTCGTGCAACCACATCGTGAGCCCCGCGCCGGCGGCGAGCCCGGCGACCCACCACCACATCCGCGCCCGTGCGGCGCCGCTTGGGCGCGCGAAGGACAAGACGAGCATGCCGGCAAAGAACACGGCCAGCGAGCCGGCCAGCGCCTGCAGCGCGTACGGCCGGGCTTGCTGCGCATACTGGATGCTCGCCGCGTTCAGCGCGAGAAACAGCGCGGCCAGCAGCGCGACGCGCTCGGCCCGTGGGCCCAGCCGCGCCAGCCGCGCGCCGGCCGGCAACGCGAACACGGTCAGCACGCTGGCGAGGACGGACAGGCTGCGCATGGCCGCCTCGCCGTTGCCGAACAGCGCGGTCCAGCCCTTGAGCACCGTGTAGTAGAGCGGCGGATGCGTCTCGTACAGCGGCACGCTCGTCCACAGCGCATGCAGCGGTACGGCGGCGAACCACGCGCTGTACGTCTCGTCCAGCCACAGCGAGCGGCTGGCCAGCGTGGGCAGCCGGACCAGCAGGGCGAGGCCGGTGACGAGCATGGCCAGCGTCCAGAAGCGGGCGAGCGGGGCGTCGCGTTCGAACCGGGCGCCCGCGCTTGCGGCCGGCCGGCCGGGATTCAGCGGGCTTTGCTGGCCTGAAATGTCCATAGCGAATTGACGACATAGGTGACGCACAGCAGGGTGCCCGTCACGAGCACCTGGGCCAGGCGATAGTCGAGGCGTACGCCGTTCACCAGCACGGCCATCGCGGCGCCGTTGACGGCCACTGCAACGCCTGCCGTCGCGAAGAAGCGCGCGGCCGTGCGCGAGGTCAGATGGGAATGCGGATGCGCGTGCGAGTGCGCGTGGGCACGGAAGGTGACGACGGCGTTCAGCACGAAATTGACGACGGCCCCGACGAGCGCGCCGACGACGGACGCCGGCACGGGCGCCAGCATGCCCAGCGAGACGGCCGTGAGCAGGAAGGCGTAATGCCCGGCCGTCCCGGCGGCGCCCACCGCGGCATACGTCAGGAACCGGCCCACGCCGCCCCGTTCACGCATGGACCGTCGGACTTTCATAGCGCTTGCGCACGAGATATACGGGCCGTCCCTTCGATTCCAGGTAGATGCGGCCCACGTATTCGCCGAGCACGCCGATGCCGATCAGCTGGATGCCGCCGAGCAGCAGGATCGCCGTCGCCAGCGACGCATAGCCCGGCACGTCGACGCCGTAGAGGATCGTGCGGATCACGAGCCAGAACGCGCGCGTCAGCGCGAAGATCGCCACCGAGACGCCGAGGTAAGTCCAGACGCGCAGCGGCAGCGTGGAAAAACTGGTGATGCCTTCCAGCGCGAAATTCCACAGCTTCCAGCCGGAAAACTTGGACTTGCCGGCCGCGCGCGGCGCGCGCTTGTAGTCGACGGTCGCCGTCTTGAAGCCGACCCAGGCGAACAGGCCTTTCATGAAGCGGCAGGATTCCGGCAGCGCCTTGAGGGCGTTGGCGACGTTACGGGTGAACAGGCGGAAATCGCCGACGTTTTCCGGGATCGGCAAGTCCGCCATATCGTTGTGGATGCGGTAGAAGAACAGCGCCGTCCACCGTTTCAGCAGCGAATCGGCATCGCGGTCGGCGCGCTTGGCCAGCACGACGTCATAGCCTTCGCGCCATTTCTCGACCAGCTTGCCGATGACGTCGGGCGGGTCCTGCAGGTCGGCGTCGAAGGGCACGATCAGGTCGCCGCGCGCTTCGAAGATGGCGGCCGTCAGCGCGGCTTCCTTGCCGAAATTGCGCGTGAGGTCGACGACGCGCACGCGCGCATCCGCATGGGCGTAGGCGACGAGGCCGTCGAGCGTGCGGTCGCGGCTGCCGTCGTTCACGCACAGGATTTCGAAGCGGATGTTCTGGATGCGTTCCAGTTCGGGGATCACGCCGCCGAAGAAGTGCGGGAGCATGTCCTGCTCGTTGTAGAACGGCACGACGAGCGACAGCAGGGGCAGGTGGTCCGTGTCGCGCCGCGCGAGCTCGGCGCCGCCCGGCATGGGGTCAACGGGAAGGGATTCTTTGGGGAAGCTCATGGCGATCCGTCGACAACCTTGTTATGCATCAGCGGTACGAAACATAACATAGGTTTAACGGACGCGATTTTTCGTTTCGTGTGCGTTACGCGAAGATGTCGGCGGGATGCGCTCAGTTCGCTTCGGAAGCGGCGTGAAAACGTCGTCCCCGCGCAGGCGGGGACGACGGCATCTATCGACGATCGTTATCAGAACTTATGCGACAAGCGCGCAAAGTAGGCCGCGCCGTTCAGGCCGAACTGCACGCTTTCGTATTTGAAACCGTTGTCCGTCTCGTCCGGATTCTGCTGGGTCGGATGCACGTTGAAGATGTTCGTGCCGCCGACGGTCAGCTTGGTCTTGTCGCTGAATGCCCACGTGAACGCGAGGTCGGCCGACGTCTTCGACTTGTAGTACTGGTCCGGCACCGGCGGACCGTCGAACGTGCCCAGCGTCTGCGGACCGTAGTGGATGATGCGGAAGTCCGATTCCAGCTGGCCGAGCGTGTAGTCGAAGTCCAGCGTGGCCTTGCGGCGCGGGCCGCCCTGTTCGATGAACAGGCGCTCGCGTTCGGACAGCAGCACGTCCTCGTGGCCGGCCAGCGCGGCCGGGGCGTGCACGCCCGTCACTTCGGTCTTGCTGAAGTTCATGGCGAGGTAGGTGGCCAGCTTGCCGCCGCCCACGGTCGTGTGGTGCGACGCCGTCAGGTCCAGGCCGCGCGTGCGCGTGTCGACGGAGTTCACGAAGAACTGCGCCTGGCCCACGCCCAGGTTCTGCAGGATGGCGCCCAGGGCCGGATAATTGTCGGCGTCGAAGCGGCCCGACAGCACGATGCGGTTGTCGATGCGGATCTGGTACAGGTCGGCCGTGACGGAGATGTTCTTGGCCGGCGTCCACGTCGTGCCCAGCGTGTAGCTCTTCGATTTTTCCTCATGCAGCTTCGGGATGCCCGCCGCGTTGGCGACGCGGCCGCCGTTCGGCGCGAGCACGACGTCGGTCGGCACGCCGGCGACGAAGTCGGTGAAGGTGGACGAGAAGTAGATCTGCTGCAGCGACGGCGCGCGGAAGCCCGTGCTGGCCGAGGCGCGCAGCAGCAGGTCGTCCGTGGCCTTGAAGGCGCCGGCCAGCTTGCCGGTCGTCGTCGAGCCGAAGTCGGAGTAATGCTCGTGGCGCACGGCGGTCTGCAGCTTGGCGCGTGGGGTGATGTCCGCTTCGAAATCGACGTAGGCGGCCGTGCTGTGGCGATCGCGGTTGGCCGCGTCGCTCGGCTGGAAGCCCGGGAAGCCCTGGCTGCCGGCATTGCCGCCGAAGCCGATGCCGTCGGCGTCGTTGTACGAACCCGGCTCGCCGGCGAAGATCTGGTAATTCTCCTTGCGGTATTCGAAGCCGAATGCGGCGTTCAGGCCGCCGAGGATGTCGTCGTAGAAGCGGCTGAAGTCGGCGTTGGAGGTCAACTGGCGGAACGAGAAGCCGCCGGCGTCGAACTGCGACGGGCTCACGCCCTTGCCGCCGTTGATCAGGTCCAGGTTCGCGATCGACGCGTTGAGCGTGTGCGAAATGTTGTAGCGCATGCGGTTGTAGCCATAGGTCTGCGAGAAATCGCTGGCCCATTCGCCGATGCGGGTGCGGTAGCCGACGATGCCGTAGCGGTCGTCGATGTCGCCGTTGATGAACGGGACGAAGCCGTCCGGGTACATGGCGGCCGAGTTGCGCGACGGGATGTCGTCCGAACCGACGCCGCCGCGCGCCCAGGCGGCGGAGGAGGCGTCGCGGGTCTGGGCGCCGGCCGTCAGGTACAGCTTGCCCGGACCGGCGGGGAATTCGCCGTTCACGTACACGGTCTCGTTCTTCGACTTGGTGTCGCCGATGATGCGCAGGCTGCCCGGATCGGAGCGGTTGGAGCGGCCGCGGTCATAGTATTCGCCCGTGATGCCCAGCACGCCGTTGGCGACGGCCACGCCGCAGTAGGCGGACGCCAGCCAGTTCTTGCCGTCGTGCTTCGAGTATTCGCCGAAGCCGGTCACGGCCTCGCAGCCCAGGTCCTTGCGCAGCTCGACGTCGATGACGCCGGCGATGGCGTCCGAGCCGTATTGCGCGGCGGCGCCGTCGCGCAGCACCTGGATGTCCTTGATGGCGAGGACGGGAATCGCGTTCATGTCCGTGCCCGTATTGCCGCGGTTGCGCGCGCCGAACAGGTTCACGAGGGCCGTCGTGTGGCGGCGCTTGCCGTTTACCAGCACGAGGGTCTGGTCGGAACCGAGGCCGCGCAGGGCGGCCGAGTCGATCAGGTCGGCGCCGTCCGCGCCCGTCTGGCGCGTCGAGTTGAACGACGGCGAGATGTTGGCCAGGGTCTGGGCCAGGTCGAACTGGCCGCTTTGCTCGGCGGCCTTCGTCAGCGGGATGTAGTCGACGGGAACCGGGGTATCGGTGGCCGACGTGTTGCCGACGCGGCGCGAGCCGACGATGTTGACGGTCTGGACGTTGTTGTCCGTAGCGACGGGGCCCGTGGCATTTTGTGCGAAGGCGGCCGGCGCGAAAGCCAGCGCCGCGCTGCCGTACAGGCCGAGCAGGACGGAGTGGCGGATCGGTGTGAGTTTCAAGGGGTTTGCTCCGTGGGAAAAATTGCATATTAAAGAATTTCCATCTAAGCAACCATTTGAACGTCTCATAAGTACAACAAGGAACGATTACAATGCGGTCACCCATCCACCAACCCGAAAGGAACCAGGATGAGCATGCTCCCGCTCCCCACCTACGATGATGTCGTCCAGGCTGCCGGACGCATCGCCGGCGTCGCCAACCGCACGCCGGTGCTGACCTCGCGTACCGTCGACGAGGCCTTCGGCGCCCAGGTCTTTTTCAAGTGCGAGAACATGCAGCGCATGGGCGCCTTCAAGTTCCGCGGCGCCTACAACGCGTTGATGAAATTCACGCCGGAGCAGCGCCGGGCCGGCGTCGTCGCGTTCTCGTCCGGCAACCACGCGCAAGCCATCGCCCTGTCGGCGAAGCTGCTCGGCATTCCTGCCACGATCGTGATGCCGCAGGACGCCCCCGCTGCCAAGGTCGCCGCCACGCGCGGCTACGGCGGCAACGTCGTGCTGTACGACCGCTACAAGGAGGATCGCGAACAGATCGGCCGCGACCTGGCGCAGAAGCATGGATTGACCTTGATCCCGCCGTATGACCACCCGGACGTGATCGCGGGGCAGGGCACTGCCGCCAAGGAATTGTTCGAGGAAACGGGGCCGCTGGACGCCTTTTTCGTCTGCCTGGGCGGCGGCGGCCTGCTGTCCGGTTCCGCACTGGCCACGCGCGCGCTGGCGCCGGAATGCCGCCTGTACGGCGTGGAGCCGGAGGCCGGCAACGACGGGCAGCAATCGTTCCGCACGGGGACGATCGTGCACATCGACACGCCGCAGACCATCGCGGACGGCGCCCAGACCCAGCACCTGGGCAACATCACCTTCCCGATCATCCGGCGCGACGTGGACGACATCCTGACGGCGACGGACGACGAACTGGTGCAGTGCATGCGCTTCTTCGCCGAGCGCATGAAGATCGTCGTCGAACCGACGGGCTGCCTCGGCTTCGCGGCGGCGCGGCGTATGCGCGATGCATTGCGCGGCAAGAAGGTGGGCATCCTCGTCAGCGGCGGCAACATCGACCTGGCGAAGTTGAGCGGTTTCCTGGCCGGTTGAGCGACGAAAATATTTTTCGGACGTTGTCGATTTGGCGCTGCCCCGTTCGTCGTACGAATGCGGCATCCACTTCCACCCAAACACCCAAAACTCAGGAGGCATCATGAACAAACAGATATTCGTCAACCTGCCGGTCAAGGACCTGGACAAATCCAAGGCGTTCTTCGAGGCGCTGGGCTACACGTTCAATCCCCAGTTCACCAACGAGAGCGGCGCCTGCATGGTGATCGCGGACGGCAGCATCTACGCGATGCTGCTCACGGAACCGTTCTTCAAGACCTTCGTCGACAAGCCCATCGTGCAGGCGAAGGAAGCGACCGAGGTGCTGGTCTGCCTGAGTTGCGAGAGCCGCCAGGAAGTCGACGACCTGGTGGCGAAAGCCGTCGCGGCCGGCGGCCGGGCGCCGCGGCCGCCGCAGGATCACGGCTTCATGTATGGCCACGGGTTCGAAGACCTCGATGGCCATGTCTGGGAACTGGCCTGGATGGCGCCGCAGTCCTGATTCAAGCCATCGAGTGCAGGCCGATGACGTTGCCCTCGGTATCTTCGACGAGGGCGATGTGGCCGTACTGCCCGATCGAGAACTTGTCCTTGAAGATGCGCCCGCCGTTCGCGGCGGCGCGTGCCGCTTCCACGGCGCAGTCGGCGCAGCTGAAATACACGATCGTGCTGTTGCCGCCGGCCTTGCAGCCTTCCATCTGCACGATGGCGCCGGCCGCGCCGCCGGCGTTCGGGTCGCCCGTGAAGGCCCACATCTGCAGGCCGGAGGCGTCCCCTTCCGGTGCGAGGTTGGACAGCGTCACCTGGAATACGGCTTCATAAAAGGTGCGGGCGCGCGCCATGTCGTCCACATAGATTTCGAACCAGCCTACGACGTTCCGTTCCATTTCGGTCTCCTTGATGAAGAAGGTTGAGGGGGGTACAACAGCGGTGAATCAAACCGTTTCCGCCAGGCCGCCGACGAGGATGGCGGCGCCGTCCCTGCGCGTGCGGATCAGGCAATCGGCGCCCGTGGCGCGGCCCTGGCGCAGCAGGAGGCCCAGTCCGAGCAGCGCCGTCAGCGCGCCGGCCGCGACGCCCGTCGCGCGGTCTTCCAGCCTGGGGTCGAGATGGTTGAAGTTGCGGCCCTCGAACGTGCCGTCGCCGCGCCGGCACCAGGCATAGATGCCGTTCACGCCCGCCTCCTTGCCCCAGGCGGCGATGCCCGCGAGGTCGGGCGCGAGGCCGTGGAGCGCGTCCGGATCGGCCACCTTGACGAGCAGCTTGGGACTGCCGACGGACGCCACGCGCGACGGCGCGGCCAGCGACGCCGCCGGCACGCCCAGCAGCCGCGCGGCCGTGGCGGTATCGACGTCCGGCGCGGCCACCGGCTGGGCGGCCAGGCGCACGAAATAATCGTTTTGCGCGCGCACCAGTTCCAGCACCTGTCCCTTGAGCGCCGTGCGCACGGCGATGGCGCCGGCATCCGGCGTGCGCGCGAACAGGACGGCCGCCACGGCCAGCGTCGCGTGCAGGCACAGCGGGCTGCGCATATGCGGGTAATAAAAATCCACGGTCGGCGTGCCGTCGCCGTCCAGGTCGACGAAGACGCAGGTCGTGTCGCGCGCGCGGGCCAGGGCCAGGCGGGCATCGGGGTCGTGCTCCCCGTCTTCGATGACGAGGGCCGGGTTGCCGGTGCCCGGGCGGGCACCGAAGCAGCGCAGGGAATGGATGTGCATATTTGGCAAGGTCGGGTTCGTCGGTTATACTGTGTTTATATACAGTATTGCATGATACACCATTTTAAAAAAAATGCTATGCCCGATCTTCCGCCAACCCGATTGACGCCGCCCGCCACCGATCCTCATGCCGGCGCGGCGGCGGGGTTGCCGGCTTATGCGGAACTGTATTGTCTATCGAATTTCTCGTTCCTGCAGGGCGCGTCGCATGCGGAAGAGCTGGTGGACCGGGCCGTGCAGCTGGGCTACACGGCGCTGGCGCTGACGGACGAGTGTTCGCTGGCGGGCGTCGCGCGCGCGCACGCGGAGGCGAAGCGCTCGCTGCTCCCGCTGATCGTCGGCGCCCATTTCCACCTGCAGCATCCGGACGGGCGCCGCGGGCCGTCGCTCCTGCTGCTGGCGCAGAACCGCAACGGCTACGGCAACCTGTCCGAGATGATCACGCTCGGGCGCACGCGTAGCAGCAAGGGCAGCTACCTGCTGCATCCGTCCGATTTCGATGCGCCCGTAGGCGACCTCGAACACCTGCGCGGCATGCCGGACTGCCTGGCGATCCTGCTGCCCGCGTATCCCGGCCACCTGGCCGAGGACGTCGACCGGCTGCACGAGCAGGCCGCGTGGCTGGCGCAGACGTTTCCGCGCCGCGCGTGGCTCGGCCTGACCCTGCTGCACCGGGCGTTCGACGACGTGCATCGCGCGACCATCGAGGAAGTGGGCTGGCAGCACCGCCTGAACATCGTCGCGTGCGGCCACGTGACGATGCACGTCCGCTCGCGCAAACCCTTGCAGGACACGATGACGGCCGTCCGCCTCGGCAAGCCGGTGGCGCAGTGCGGCTACCAGCTGGCGCCGAACGCGGAGCAGCACCTGCGCTCGCGCATGCGCCTGGCGAACATCTATCCGCGCGCGGCGCTGGAAGAGACGGTCCGCATCGCGCGCATGTGCACGTTCTCGCTCGAGGAACTGCGCTACGAATACCCGGACGAGGTGGTCCCGCCCGGCCACACGGCCGCCAGCTACCTGCGCGAGCAGACGTGGATCGGCGCGCACCGGCGCTTCACGCAAGGCATCCCGGTCAACGTGCAGGCCCAGATCGAGCACGAACTGGCGCTGATCGCCGAGATGCGCTACGAGCACTACTTCCTCACCGTGTACGACATCGTGCGCCACGCGCGCTCGCAGGACATCCTGTGCCAGGGCCGCGGTTCGGCCGCCAATTCCGCCGTGTGCTACTGCCTGGGCATCACGGAAGTCGATCCGGCGCAGGGCAACCTGCTGTTCGAGCGCTTCATCTCGAAGGAGCGCAACGAGCCGCCCGACATCGACGTCGACTTCGAGCACCAGCGGCGCGAAGAAGTCATCCAGTACATCTACCAGAAGTACGGCCGCACCCGCGCGGCGCTGGCGGCCGTCGTCATCAGCTACCGGCCCAAGAGCGCGCTGCGCGACAGCGGCCGCGCGCTCGGCGTGGACCTTGCCATCGTCGACAAGGTCTGCAAGCAGCACCACTGGTTCGACGGCAAGGCCGACCTGTTGAACCGCCTGGCCGAGAGCGGGCTCGATCCGGCGGCGCCGCTGTCGCGCCAATGGGCGTCGCTGGCCCAGCGCCTGCTCGGCTTTCCGCGCCACCTGTCGCAGCATCCGGGCGGGTTCGTGATGGCGCGCGGGAAGCTGTCGCGCCTCGTTCCCATCGAGAACGCGACGATGGCGGACCGCAGCGTCATCCAGTGGGACAAGGACGACCTCGAGGAACTGGGCCTCATGAAGGTCGACGTGCTGGCGCTCGGCATGCTGTCGATGCTGCGACGCGCGTTGGAACTGGTCGGACTGCGCCGCGGCACGGCGTTCGAGATGCAGGACATCCCGCACGACGACAAGCCGACCTACGACATGATCTGCCGCGCCGACACCGTCGGCGTGTTCCAGATCGAATCGCGCGCGCAAATGAGCATGCTGCCGCGCATGAAGCCGCGCCGCTTCTACGACCTCGTGATCCAGGTCGCGATCGTGCGCCCGGGGCCGATCCAGGGCGGCATGGTGCATCCCTACCTGCAGCGGCGCGAGCAGAAGGAACCCGTCAAGTATCCGAGCCCGGACATGAAGGTGGCGCTCGAACGCACGCTGGGCGTGCCGATCTTCCAGGAGCAGGTGATGCAGGTGGCGATCCTCGCGGCCGGCTTCACGCCGGGCGAGGCCGACCAGCTGCGCCGCGCGATGGCCGCGTGGAAGCGCAAGGGCGGCCTCGAAAAATACTACGAACGCATCGTCGGCGGCATGCTCAGGCGCGGCTACGACCTGGCCTTCGCGGAGCAGATCTTCAGCCAGATCCAGGGCTTCGGCGAATACGGCTTTCCCGAATCGCACGCGGCCAGCTTCGCGCTGCTCGCGTATGCCAGCTCCTGGCTCAAGCGCCACGAACCGGCCGCGTTCTTATGTGCGCTGTTGAACAGCCAGCCGATGGGTTTCTACAGCCCGTCCCAGCTCGTGCAGGACGCGCGCCGCCACGGCATCGAGGTGCGCCCCGTCGACGTGATGGTGAGCGGCTGGGAATCCGCGCTCGAAGACTTGGAGGCTCAGTGTGCCGACAATGCGCGCGCCCAGCCGGCCGTGCGCCTGGGCCTGCACATGCTGCGCGGGCTGGGGCAGGACGCGGGCGACCGCATCGAGATGGCGCGCGCGATCCGGCCGTTCGCCGACGCGACCGACCTCGCGCGCCGCGCCCGGCTCGACCGGGGCGACCTGCAGGTGCTCGCCGCCGGCAATGCGCTGGCGCCGCTCGCGGGACACCGCCGCCAGGCCTTGTGGCACGCGGCGGGCGCCGTGCCGGACAAGGACCTGCTGCGGCCCACGACGCCCGTCGAGGAGGTGCCGGTGCTGGCCGCGCCGCGGGAAGGCGACGAGATCGTCGGCGACTACCGCGCGCAGGGCCTCACGCTGGGCCGCCATCCGCTGGCGCTGCTGCGCGAGCGGCTGCTGGCCAGGCGCTTCCTGCCGGCCGACGTGCTGCACGACTTCCAGAACGGCCAGCTGGCGCGCGCCTGCGGCATCGTCACCGTGCGCCAGCGTCCCGGCACGGCGAAGGGCGTGCTGTTCCTGACCCTCGAGGACGAGACGGGCAACATCAACGTGATCGTCTGGCCGCAACTGGTCGAACAGCAGCGGCGCGAAGTGCTGAATGCGTCGCTGCTGGGCGTGTACGGCGTGTGGCAGCGCGAAGGCGAGGTGCGGCACCTCGTGGCCAAGCGGCTCGTCGACATGTCGGACTGGCTGGGCAAGCTGGATGCGCGCAGCCGTGACTTTTGTTAGCGATCGTTTATCATCGCGGTTTTCGCGCCCGCGCGGCTCACGCCCGCCCTCCACGACATGACACCTGAAAAACGCCCACGCTGGGGCCTCGCCATCGACACCGAACGCTGCATCGGCTGCCACGCCTGTTCCGTCGCCTGCAAGGTCGAGAACTCGGTCTATCTCGGCATGTTCCGCACCAAGGTCTATTACCACGACTTCCACGGCAAGAACGCCGCCGGCAAGGACGCGCCGCGGCGCGCCTTCCTGCCCGCGCTGTGCATGCAGTGCGAGGACGCACCGTGCCTCAAGGCCTGCCCCACCGACGCGATCAGCCGCGGGCAGGACGGCATCGTGCGCATCGACGCGGACGCCTGCGACCGCTCGCGCGACTGCATCGCCGCCTGCCCGTACGGCGCCATCCACATCGACCCGGTCGCGCAGGTGGCCGACAAATGCGACTTCTGCAGCCACCGCCTCGACGCCGGCCTGCAGCCGGCCTGCGTGGAAGCCTGTCCCGCCGACGTGTTCGCGTTCGGCGACGTCGGCGATCCGGGCAGCGCCGTCAGCCGCTTCACCGCCAGGCACCGGACGGAACTCGCGGTCCTGAAGCCGCAGGAAGGCACGCGGCCGGCCGTCCATTACCGCGGCATCGGCACCGTCGTGCCGCGCGCCGTCGAGAACAAGCTGCCGAAAGGCCGCAACCACGATCCGTTCACCTACGAGATCGACACGTGGGCCGAACTGCGCGCCGACTACGGCACCGTCGTCGGCAACGCGCCGGCCAAGGCCGCCAAAGCGAAGGGAGGCAAGTGATGGAGCGCCGCCATTTTCTCAAGTCCGGACTCGGGGCACTGGCCACGCTGGCCGTCGGCGAGACCATCCTGCTGGCGCCCGGCGATGCCAGCGCGAGCGTGGCCGAGCCGCTTAACTACACGGTCGCGCCGGACGGCACGGCGCGCAAGCGGCAGATCGACTACCGCACGGCCAGGGCGGTGAAAAGCGTGTGCCTGAACTGCTCCACCGTGTGCGGCATTGAGGGCTTCGTCCAGGACGGCAAGGTCGTCAAGATCCGCGGCAATCCGCTCGACCCGAACCTCGGCAACTTCATGACGTGCGCGAAGGGCCAGAGCGGCCCCACGATCAACACCTACCCGGAACGCCTGCTGTATCCCCTCAAGCGCGTGGGCAAGCGGGGCGAGGGCCTGTGGAAGCGCATCACGTGGGACGAAGCGTACGACGAGATCGCGGCGCGCATCCGCAAGAGCATCGCCGACGGGCACCCGGAGCGCGTGGCGATCCACCAGGGCCGCTCGCGCTACGCGTCCGAGTTCGCGCGCTTCCTGAACGCGATCGGCTCGCCGGTGCTGCTGAACCACCGCGCCCTGTGCTCGGCGAACAAGCGCGCGGCCAATTACGTGAGCCTGGGCGAGACGGACTGGGAATCGATCGACGCCGAGCGTTGCCGCTACTTCCTGAACTTCGGCTCCAATTTCTACGAAGCGCACCAGGGCGGCCTGCACCTGGTGAAACGCGTCGTCAAGGCCCGCTTCGACCACGGCGCCAAGCTCGTGACGTTCGACGTGCGCATGTCGAACACGGCGGGCCGCAGCGACGAGTGGTTCCAACCGCATCCCGGCACCGAGGGCGCGATCGCGCTGGCGATGGCCCACGTGATCCTGCGCGAGAACCTGCACGACCGCGCCTTCGTCGAGGACTTCGTGCAGCCCGGCGAAGCGCGGCTGCGCGCCTGGCTCGCGGATTGCACGCCGGCGTGGGCGCAAGCGCAATCGGGCGTGCCGGCCGCCGACATCGAGCGCATCGCGATCGAGTTCGCGCGCGCGCGCCCGGCCGTCGCCGCGTTCACCAACCGCGGCACGGGCGCGCACTACAACGGCTTCAACAACGAGCGCGCCGTCGTCATGCTCAACGCGCTCGTCGGCTCCGTCGGCAAGCCGGGCGGCTACTGCTACGGACTCGAGGAAAAGCTGGCGCCGGCCAGGTATCCCGTGCCGCAGCCCGCGCCGCCGAAGGCCGCGCTCCGCACCGACCTCGAAGATCCGCCCGAGTGGCCGCTGGCGAACCGCTGGCAGAAGATGAAGGTGGGCCAGGTGGTGTACGACTACCTCGAGCAGGGCCGCGCCAGGCTCGACGTCTACCTGAGCTACACGATCGTCTCCCCGATGACATGGCCGGAGGGCCGCGCGACGGCCGCCCGCGTGCTCGCCGACGAGAGCCTGATCCCGTTCCACGCCTGCTCGGACATCGTGTATTCCGAGATGGCGCATTGGGCCGACCTGATCCTGCCGGATGCCACCTACCTCGAACGCTGGGGCATGGACATCCGCAACAACCTGGAACTGCAGCACTACGTGATGCTGCGCCAGCCGATGGTGCCGCCGCCGGGCGAAGCCGTGTCGTTCCCGGACGTGCTGTTCAACGTGGGGCGCCGCCTGGCGCCGGAACAGGCGAAGTATTTCGCGTTCGGCACCCACGAGGACTACGTGCGGACGCAGTGCTCGAAGCTGCCGACGACGGGGCCGGACGGCCGCGCGTTCGCCTCCGGCTTCGACTACATGAAGCACTACGGCGTGCACGTCGACACGAGCCAGCCGAAAACCTACGAGGTGTACCGCCGCAAGCTGGCCGCCGACCAGATGGCCGGCGCCCGCGTCGACGCGGACGGCCGCATCCTCAAGGCCGACAAGGCGGGCAAGGAGCGCGCGATCGGCCTGATGGTGCGCGGCGAACCGCTGCGCGGCTTCGCGACGCCGTCGCGCCGCTTCGAAATCTTCGCGCCGGAAGTGGCGCACGTGGCCGCGCAGGTGGGCATGCGGGACGACGGCATGCCGGCATTCCGCCACGTGCCGGGCCTGGACAAGCTGGCCGACGACCGCTTCGTGCTGACCACGTTCAAGTGGAACGTGCACACGCAGGGCCGCACGGCGGCGCAGAAATACCTGTCCGAGATCGTGCACGACAATCCGATGTGGATGCACCCGACGGTCGCGGCGCGCATCGGCGTGAAGTCGGGTGACATGGTCGAACTGACGACCTACCGGCCGCATTCGGGGACGCAGGGCGACGCCGCGTTCAAGGCCGCGCCGGCCGGGCGGGAACAGGTCGTGGGACGCGCGCGCATCCGCGTGTTCGTCACCGACGGCATTCACCCGAAGGTGCTGGCCGTGTCGAACTCGCTGGGCTGGCAGATGGGGGGACGCGCCGCGCAGGGCCGCGCGGGCCTGCGCGACGCGGTCCTGGACGAGTCGGGCCAGGCCGCCGTGCGCAAGGTGCTCGGCCCCGCGCCGCGCATCGACGACCTGAAGAACGGCGTGTGGTGGGACGCGCGCAACGGCGGGCGGGGCAACGGGGTGAACGTCAACGCGATCCTGCCCGTCAATCCGGCGCCGCTGGTCGGCATGCAGTCGTGGTTCGACACGGTGTGCGGCGTGCGCAAGGTGTAGGCCGCGTCAGGCGGGCTGGGTGCCGTAGTAGTCGTGCACCTCGCCCATCCAGCGCGTATCGGCCATGTCCGGCCAGTGGTCGGTATCGAACCCGGGCGCGCTCTCGATGCGCTCCTTGGGGATGTCCATCGTGAAACGCTTGTGCCGTGCGTCGAGCCTCAGGGCCTGCCACGGCACGGCGAAGAGTTTTTCGCCCAGCCCGAGAAAGCGGCTGGACGACATCACGGCATAGGCGATGGTGCCCGTGCGCATGTCCACCATGAATTCCTTGATGACGCCCAGGTGCTCGTTCTGCAGGTTGTGGACGTGGTCGCCGATCAGGGTGTTCGCGCCCATCAGTTCGGGGCCCGGTCCCTTGCCGTGCTTGTTCCTGTACATGCCGTAATCGTCGCGTTCCTCGTAGGACATTTTTCCTCTCCCTCGCAGCGTTTTTCCGGAAGCAGAAGAATAACCCGAGTCAGGCGGTTCGGTTCGGCCGCGCACGCGCACGCGCACGGCCGCACGGGCTCAGAAGGTTTCCCACTCCTCGCTGGGCGCGTCCTGCTTGGCGGCCTTGGGCGCCTTGGCAGCGTTGGCAGCGTTGGCAGCGGGCCTGGCGCTGCGCGGTTTGGCCGGCACGGCCACGACGGCGCGCGTGGGCGCCGGCGCGGGCACGGCCCTGGGCGCGGCCGCAACCTGTCCGTCGATGTGGAACAGGCTGACCACTTCGGCCAGCTTGTCGGCCTGGTCGCGCAGGGCGGTCGCGGCGGCCGCCGATTCCTCGACGAGCGCGGCATTGTGCTGGGTGGACGAATCCATGTCGGCGATGGCGCGGTTGACCTGCTCGATGCCGGCGCTCTGCTCGCCGCTGGCGCTGGCGATCTCGGCGACGATGTCGCTCACCTTGCGGATGCTGTCGACCACTTCGCTCATCGTCGCGCCGGCCTGGTCGACCAGCTTCGTGCCGTCTTCGACCTTGCCGACCGAATTCACGATCAGCTCCTTGATCTCTTTCGCGGCCGCGGCCGAACGCTGGGCCAGCGTCCGCACCTCGCCCGCCACCACGGCGAAGCCGCGGCCTTGTTCGCCGGCGCGCGCCGCTTCGACGGCCGCGTTGAGCGCGAGGATATTGGTCTGGAAGGCGATGCCGTCGATGACGCTGATGATGTCGACGATCTTCTTCGACGAATCGTTGATCGCGCCCATGGTCTGCACGACCTGGTCGACGACGGCGCCGCCCTGCGTGGCGATTTCCGACGCGGCGATCGACAACTGGCTGGCCTGGCGCGCATTGTCCGCGTTCTGGCGCACGGTGCCCGTCAACTGCTCGACCGTGCTGGCCGTCGTGCCGAGCGAGCCGGCCTGTTGTTCGGTGCGGGACGACAGGTCCATATTGCCGGCCGAGATTTCCGCCGACGCGGTGGCGATGGTATCCGTGCCGCTGCGCACCTGCGAGACGATGGCCACGAGGCCGTCGTTCATGTGGCGCAGCGCGCGCAGCAGGGCGCCCGTTTCGTCGTTGCCCTTCGCCTCGATGCGCTGGGTGAGGTCGCCGGCGGCGACCTTCTCGGCCACGTCGACGGCCTGGCGGATCGGATCGACGATGGCGCGGGCCAGCAGCCACGCGCAGACGGCGCCGAACAGCACGGCGACGCCGGCCAGCACGATGATCATGCGCGCGCTGTCGCGGTTGGCCGCATCGATGTTCCTGGCGATGGTGTCGATGCGGTCCTGCTGCATCTTGACCAGTTCGGCCTGCTTGCCTTCGTAGGCGTCCGACGCCGGCATGTATTCCTGGTTCAGGATGCGCTCCGCCACGGCGGTATCGCCGCTGGCCTTGGCCTTGATGGCGTTGACCTTGGAATCCGTGTAGGCCTTGCGCAGTTCGACGATGCGGTTGAACAGCGCATGTTCTTCCGGTCCTTCGAGCAGTTTTTCGAGTTGCTTGAGCAGTTCGGTCGTGCGCGAGGCCGTCTTCACGCCGTCGGCCTTGAAGAATTCGACGAGGCTCGGGTCCGCGCTCTTGACGATGGCGGCGGTGCGGCGCACGGCGGCGAACGTCTGCATATGCCATTCCGTCATCAAGCGTTCCTTGGCCAGCGGCGCGGCCATCATCGTGCGCGTCGCGTCCGCGATCGCATTCAGGCGCCACACGGCGGCGGCCGCGATGACGAGGGTCAGGCCCAGCACCAGGGCGAATCCGATACCCAGACGTTTCGCGATGTTCATGTTGGCGAGAAAGCCCATATGATTCTTCCTTACTTCAAGCGTGATTGTTCTGTAACCGGCCGGTGGCGCGGCCCGGGAGCCATGCCAGACGGTGTCCCCGGTTCCGATTCTACTTACGGAAAGGCAAAATTTGTTACTTTTGGGAATACAGCGCGCGAAATCAGCGAGTGTTATCGCTATATTGTTGTCGGCAGGTGACAGCTTCATGTCTCTCAATTAAGAACATGGGATTGCCGTGATTCCGCTCAGTGACGAGAATGGCAACGAGGTGTATGGACGCACTCGTGACCCCCAACCGGTCCAGTCGTTGCCGAGCGGTCATGTTGCCAAGGTGGAATGAGGAAGTATTTGCGGGTTTAAGGTATAATTTCTATTTCCCGCGCGTGCCGTTCGGCACCTTCTGCACAATGACCAAATTCGTATTCGTCACTGGCGGCGTCGTGTCTTCCCTGGGTAAAGGGATCGCGGCCGCCTCCCTCGCCGCGATCCTCGAATCGCGCGGTCTCAAAGTCACCATGCTCAAGCTCGACCCGTACATCAACGTGGACCCGGGCACGATGAGCCCCACCCAGCACGGCGAAGTGTTCGTCACCGACGACGGCGCCGAGACCGACCTGGACCTGGGCCACTACGAGCGCTTCATCAGCACGCGGATGAAGAAGGTGAACAACTTCACGACCGGCCAGATCTATGAATCGGTGATCCGCAAGGAACGCCGCGGCGAGTACCTCGGCAAGACCGTGCAAGTGATTCCGCATATCACCAACGAAATCCAGGACTACATCCGCCGCGGCGCCGAAGGCGTGGACGTGGCGCTGGTCGAGATCGGCGGCACCGTCGGCGACATCGAATCGCTGCCGTTCCTGGAAGCGGCGCGCCAGCTGTCGCTGCGCCAGGGCCGCAAGGGCGCCGCGTTCGTGCACCTGACCCTGGTGCCGTACATCTCGTCCGCCGGCGAACTCAAGACCAAGCCCACGCAGCACTCCGTCCAGAAACTGCGCGAGATCGGTATTTCGCCGAACGCGCTGCTGTGCCGCGCCGACCGCCGCATCCCGGACGACGAGCGCGCCAAGATCTCGCTGTTCGCCAACGTGGAAGAGCAGGCCGTCATCTCCGTGTGGGACGTCGACACGATCTATAAAGTGCCGCAGGTGCTGCACGACCAGGGCCTGGACGACATCATCCTGGACGCCCTCGGCATCGACGCGCCGGCGGCCGACCTGTCGATGTGGACGAAGCTGATCCACACGCTGGAAAACCCGAAGCACGAAGTCACGATCGGCATGGTCGGCAAATACGTCGACCTGATCGAGTCGTACAAATCGCTGACGGAAGCGCTGCGCCACGCCGGCATCCACACGGAAAGCCGCGTCAACATCGAATACATCGACTCGGAAGAGATCGAGTCGACCGGCTGCGACCACCTGGGCAAGTACGACGCGATCCTGGTGCCGGGCGGCTTCGGCAAGCGCGGCGTGGAAGGCAAGATCATGGCCGCCCGCTATGCCCGCGAAAACAAGATCCCGTACCTGGGCATCTGCCTGGGCATGCAGGTCGCGCTGATCGAATACGCGCGCCACATGGCCGGCCTGCCGAACGCCAACTCGACGGAATTCGATCCGGAGACCGACCAGCCGGTCGTCGCCCTGATCACCGAGTGGCAGAACCACGACGGCAAGGTCGAGAAGCGCGACAACAATTCCGACCTGGGCGGCACCATGCGCCTGGGCGCGCAGACCTGCGCCGTGAACCCGGGCACCCTGGCCGCCGAAATCTACGGCAACGTCGTGACCGAGCGCCACCGCCATCGCTACGAAGCGAACAATTTCTACCTGCCGAAGGTCGAAGCTGCGGGCCTCGTCGTGGCCGCGCGCACGCCGAACGAAGACCTGTGCGAGATCATGGAACTGCCGAAGAGCAGCCACCCGTGGTACATGGGGGTCCAGTTCCACCCGGAATTCAAGTCGACGCCGCGTAACGGCCACCCGCTGTTCACGTCGTTCATCAAGGCCGCGCTGGCCCACCAGGCGGCCAACGCCAACCCGCAGGCGGCCAATACGCCCGCGGCCCTGCAAGGAGACGCGGCATGAAGCTTTGCGGATTCGACGTCGGCCTCGACCAGCCCATCTTCCTGATCGCCGGCACCTGCGTGATCGAATCGCGCCAGATGGCGATGGACGTCGCCGGCCAGTTGAAGGAAATCACGAGCGCGCTGGGCATCCCGTTCATCTATAAATCGTCGTTCGACAAGGCGAACCGTTCGTCCGGCACGTCGTTCCGCGGCCCGGGCATGGACAAAGGCCTGGAGATCCTCGCGGACGTGCGCCGCGAACTCGGCGTGCCCGTGCTGACCGACGTGCACACCGTGGAAGAGATCCCGGCCGTCGCGAGCGTCGTCGACGTGCTGCAGACGCCGGCCTTCCTGTGCCGCCAGACCGACTTCATCAACGCCTGCGCCCGTTCCGGCAAGCCCGTGAACATCAAGAAGGGCCAGTTCCTGGCGCCGGGCGACATGAAGAACGTGATCGACAAGGCCCGCGCCGCGGCCTTCGAGGCGGGCCTGCCCGACCAGTTCATGGCGTGCGAGCGCGGTGTCTCGTTCGGCTACAACAACCTGGTGTCCGACATGCGTTCGCTGGCGATCATGCGCGAATCGAACTGCCCCATCGTGTTCGACGCCACCCACTCGGTGCAGCTGCCGGGCGGGCAGGGGACGTCGTCCGGCGGCCAGCGCGAGCACGTGCCCGTGCTGGCGCGCGCCGCCGTCGCGGCGGGCGTGTCGGGCCTGTTCATGGAAACCCATCCGAATCCCGCGTGCGCGCTGTCGGACGGCCCGAACGCCGTGCCGCTCGCCCGCATGAAGGATTTGCTGACTACCCTGGTCGATATCGATCGCATCGTCAAGAAGGCGGGTTTTATCGAATCCGATTTTTCTTGATAATCGGGGTCGGAGCCCGAATTTCACGGGTGGGCTCTGACGCCGACTGACTAGATAATCGGGGTCAGAGCCCGAATTCCACGGGTGGGCTCTGACCCCGACTGACTAGATAATCGGGGTCGGAGCCCGAATTCCACGGGTGGGCTCTGACCCCGACTGACTAACGGCGCGCCCAGCGGCTCGGCGCGCCTGTATCGATTCATACTTTCTGGAGATTAAAGAACCATGAGTGCTATCGTTGATATCATCGGCCGCGAAATCATCGACTCGCGCGGCAATCCGACCGTCGAGTGCGACGTGCTGCTCGAATCCGGCGTGATGGGCCGTGCCGCCGTCCCGTCGGGCGCGTCGACCGGTTCGCGCGAAGCCATCGAGCTGCGCGACGGCGATCCCAAGCGTTACTTCGGCAAGGGCGTGCTGCAGGCCTGCGAGAACATCAACACCGAGATCAGCGAAGCCATCATGGGCCTGGACGCCAACGAACAGGCATTCCTGGACCGCACCCTGATCGACCTGGACGGCACCGAGAACAAGAGCCGCCTGGGCGCGAACGCGATGCTGGCCGTCTCCATGGCCGTCGCCAAGGCCGCCGCGGAAGAATCGGGCCTGCCGCTGTACCGCTACTTCGGCGGATCGGGCGCGATGCAGATGCCGGTGCCGATGATGAACGTCATCAACGGCGGCGCGCACGCCGACAACAACCTGGACATCCAGGAATTCATGATCATCCCGGTCGGCGCCCCGTCGTTCAAGGAAGCCGTGCGCTACGGCGCCGAGGTGTTCCACACGCTGAAGAAGATCCTGCACAGCAAGGGCCTGAACACCGCGGTCGGCGACGAAGGCGGCTTCGCACCGTCCGTCGCGAACCACGAAGAAGCCATCAAGCTGATCATGCAGGCGATCGAGCAGGCCGGCTACGTGGCGGGCCAGGACATCGCCATCGGCCTCGATTGCGCCGCCAGCGAGTTCTACAAGGACGGCAAGTACGTGCTGGAAGGCGAAGGCGGCCTGCAGCTGACGGCCCAGGACTTCACCAACATGCTGTCGACCTGGTGCGACAAGTACCCGATCGTCTCGATCGAGGACGCCATGGCCGAAGGCGACTGGGACGGCTGGGCCACCCTGACCGCCGCCCTGGGCAAGAAGGTGCAACTGGTGGGCGACGACCTGTTCGTCACCAACACCAAGATCTTGAAGGAAGGCATCCAGAAGGGCATCGCCAACTCGATCCTCATCAAGATCAACCAGATCGGCACCCTGACCGAGACCTTCGCCGCCATCGAGATGGCCAAGCGCGCCGGCTACACGGCCGTGATCTCGCACCGTTCGGGCGAGACCGAGGACTCGACCATCGCCGACATCGCCGTCGGCATGAACGCCCTGCAGATCAAGACGGGCTCGCTGTCGCGTTCCGACCGCATGGCGAAGTACAACCAGCTGCTGCGCATCGAGGAAGACCTGGGCGACATCGCCAGCTACCCGGGCCGCGACGCCTTCTATAACTTGAAGTAATCGGGTAGTATCGACACGGGTCCGGATTGCCGGGCCCGTGTTTTCATTCCTGCCAGCCGTTTTACTCCCATGCGCATCATCACCCTCGCCCTGGCAGCCCTGCTGCTGCTGATCCAGTATCCCCTGTGGCTGGGGAAGGGGGGCTGGCTCACCGTGGCCGACCTGGAGGCCCAGGTGGCGGCCTCCCGCGCCAAGACCGAGCAGCTGAAGGCGCGCAACGCCAAGCTCGAATCGGAAGTCCGCGACCTGAAGGATGGCCTCGGCGCCGTCGAGGAACGCGCGCGCTACGACCTGGGCATGATCAAATCGAACGAGATCTTCGTGCAGGTGCTGCGCAAGGACGAGAAGCCGGCCGTCATGATGACGGTGCCGCCGCCCCCGCCGCCGCCGAAGCCCAAGAAGGGCGCCCGGAAAGGCGAGGATTGAGCGCCATGTCTCCCGCAGAACCGTTCCCGCCGGCGCTCGATACGCTCGAAGCCGTGGCGGGCTACCTTGCCGACGCGTTCGACGCCGGCGATCCCGACACCATGACGCAAGCCCTTGCCCGCGTCGCGCGCGCGCCGGGCCTGGCGCACCTGGCCGCGGCCGCCGGCCTGCCGCGCGAACTGCTCGCCGCCTCGATGAATCGCGGCGAGATGGGCCTCGACACGCTGCTGGCCATCATGAAGGTCATCGACCAGAATTCGCAAGATGACTTTTCACCTGATAGTTAAAAGCCGGCTGCTCTTTATTTGCTCAAGTTGAACTAATTTAACGGTGCACTATAGGGGGGTGTGTGAATAAATCAAGCTCTGCAAAGTTCTGGGATATCGATCCTCAAGATGATTTGCTCAATCCGGTAAATGAAAACAATGGGGCATCTCCTAGGTTCGAAGCCTTATTGAATGCTCATGGGATGTATGAGACCCTTAAATTTGTTCTTCGGCTAAGTCCTCGCAATCATGAGCTAATCGATTCTTTAGAATTTGGCATCTACCAAGGAAGTGAAATTTCTGCGGAAGCTTTGCAAGCGTATTCAACCTACCTTCATGAGACAGTGCACTGGTGGCAGCACGTAGGTTCGTCATCAGGATTGTTGTTGAGCTTAAGCTATTTGGCGCAGACGCATGCAAATATTGCGGACCTTCGTAAGGTTATTTCTCAGTTTGGTCTGAAAAAATCGTTAAAGCGTTGGGCTGATGAGACGCTGCTAAGAGAAGGGCCTTCCGTACAAGAAAAATTGGCTAACGCCAATATCGCAGTGAATAATGCATTGGATGTGGAGTACTACAAAATATACGCTTTCAATCCAAAAAAAACTGCATCTTGGCTGAGAGGGGAAAAGCACTTCGAATCCGTTGGGCATAATTATCATATTGCCTACGGTCAACTTATTGGGCTAATCTCCGCTTCGATGGACCCAGAATTGCATGTGCTCCCTAATGCTAAGAAGTGGGATGAAGAGTTTTTGCGTCTCAATCGCAGCCGGCATGAAGGATATTATTGGCAATCTCCAATGAGGGTCGCTCCCGTGGGCCTACATGCAATTTATGAAGGACAGGCGCGCTTCATTCAGCTTCAGTTCTTGAACAATGCATTTGAGAGCGGTCCTTCATGCGAAGACTGGCGCGAGATGGGGTATCTTAGCGGCATTTATGTGGAAGCTTTTGAAAATTTTCTTAAGCTAAGCAAGTCTGTGTGGCCTACGGATATAACCGACCCAATCGTTGGACTGTTTTTGTTGATTTGTGACCTAGCTATTAATCCTACACGCGGGCTTCCTCTCGATATTGAAGTCTACGAAGACTTTATTCGCGATGTGGATGTTGGGGCAAGGTTTACACTGTTGTGCTTGGCTGTTGGAGAGTTGCCTCATCTTAAGACTGCGATCAAATTATATAGCCGCGACGAGTATTGGGAAATATCTGAGGCATTAACTGATTGTCTGGGTTATGATCACCCGCGTTTAGCGCTGCAGGAAATTAAGTCTTGGCTTGAGAGATCAGAAGGCCTAAAAACCCTCATGGCAGAGTATGAAACATTTGATTACGATTTGCACAATTTGCCAATTCGGGTTTTCTTTTCTCATTACATTTCTTTTTGTGTCGACAAACTTGAACGGCCTGAGTTTTTTTGCTGGTCGGGTGTTTGGATGACAGGCGAGAACGCTGACGACGAGATAGCTAATTTATGGCTGCGTCATCTTTCTTTGTTTACAGATCGCGCTGACAAACCAGGGGTATATCCTCGCAAATGGCCTGGTCGTGATGAGCGTAAAGTCCAAATGATGTTTGAAAATTTTTACGGCACAATGGCTCTTTACGACCTAACTCATCAATGGATTCTTAAGGAAGGGCCGTTTGTCTGTAATTATGAGTGGATCTCTGCAAATTATTCCCAAGACGATGCTGATGCTTGGGCAAATAATAGCTTTAGGCAAACCTATGGGGTTGACTTAAAAGACTTCGAATTTTAAAAAATAGGAGGCAACTAACTGCGGCAACCCGTTCGTCGCTCTCAGCTTTCCGATGCTGAATGTTCATAATATAAAAAAGCATGGTGAGCATAAATACGATGGCCGTTGACTTGCTTCATCCGGCGATCGGAGGATTTCGCTGACTTCTCCGACGCATCATCGCGCCGCCGGCGTGCGCTGCCGCCCGGGGCAGCGCCGCACGCCGGCGGCGCGCGCCTCAGGCGCCCGCGCCCGTGGCGGGCAGCGCATAGCCCGGTACCAGCAGGCCGGGAATCGGTTCGCCTTCCACGACGACGATCTCGCCGATGCTTTGCGCGCGCGCGACGATGCGGTCGCCGTTCGCGATGTGGCTGCCGACGAGGGCGATCGGCCGGTTCGCATACGTCGACGCATGGCCGGCGCCCGACACGATCACGCTCTCGCTGCCGTCCGGGTAGCGCACCCTGTCGCCGACGCAGGCGATGCGGAAATCGTCCGCGGGCTCGCCCTGGGCGGCCAGGACGACTTCGCCGCCGCGGCGGGTGCGCGAGCCGATCGTCGCGATCGGATAGCGGGCGATGACTTTGCGCGGCACGGCCGCGGCCTGGCTTGTGGCTGTGTGATTGACGAGGGCTGCTTCATTGGCACGTACTGATTTCATCCGGTTCTCCAAAAGTTTGCAAAACGGGACGCGAAAAAGCGACACATTCCCGATAACAAGTGCACGCGTTCGTACACTGGAGCACATTGAAGCGCGGAGTTGATTTATGCCAATTGATGCAACGCAAGTTGAACTGGCCGGTCATCCGGAATCAGGAGATTCCGACAGGGGTGCCCAGCTAACTTCCGATCAGCAATAAAGACGATGCCGCATCGGCCGGTCGTCACCCGGTCGATGCGGCGGAAAAAGAGGGGATCAGGCGGCCTGGCCGTTCTCGAGGAAGGAACGGAGCATCCAGGCGTTCTTTTCGTGGATTTCCATCCGGTCGCTCAACATGCCGGCGCTGGGCTGGTCGTTGGCGTCGTCGGCGATCTTGAACGCTTCACGCACGGTGCGGATCAGCGCTTCCTGGCCGTCGACCAGCTGGCGGATCATTTCCTGCGCGTTCGGCACGCCGGCTTCTTCCTTGATCGACGACAGTTCCACGAAGCGGGCATACGTGCCCGGCGCGAAATGGCCCAGGGCGCGGATGCGCTCGGCGATATTGTCCAGCGCATTCCACAGTTCCGTGTACTGCTCCATGAACATGATGTGCAGCGTCTGGAACATCGGCCCGGTGACGTTCCAGTGGAAGTTGTGCGTCTTGAGGTACAGCATGTAGCTGTCCGCCAGGACGCGCGACAGCGCGGCGGCGATGTTGGCGCGGTCTTCCGTGCTGATGCCGATATTGATCTTGCTCATCGAGTCCTCCTGTGGTTTGTCATTGAGGACAGCTTAACAGGATCGCTCGATAGTTGTTGTTTATATTTCCAATCAAATCAATAGAAAACGACGATCATCGCCGGCACCTCGATCAATGCTTGACCTTGGATGCGGGCGCCACGGCGTCGGCCGTCGTGTCGCTGGCGAACAGCTGGGCGCAGTCGACGGCGTCGAAGCCGTAGTGCTTGCCGCAGAAGTCGCAGTTGACGCCCAGCTCGCCCAGGTCGTGCAGGGCGGCTTCCACTTCGTCCTTGCCCAGCGTGCGCAGCATGTTGGCGACTTTTTCGCGCGAGCACGTGCAGTGGAACGCGGGATGCAGCGGGTCGAACACGCGGATCGTCTCTTCCCAGAACAGGCGCTTGAGCAAGGTTTCCACGTCGGCCGTGAGCAGCTCTTCCTGCTTCAGCGTCTGGCCCAGCATGACGGCGCGGTTCCACGTGTCGAGGTCTTCTTCCTCGCTGGCCTGCTTGACCTGGCCCTCGACGGCACTGTTGCGCGGCAGTTTTTGCAGCAGCAGGCCGCGCGCGACGTTCTCGTCGGCCGCCAGCCACAGCTTGGTGTCCATCTGTTCCGAGCGCAGCATGTAGTTCTCGATGACGGTCGCGATGTCGTCGCCGGCGAGCGGCACGACGCCCTGGTAGGGCTGCTGGCCCGGGACCTTGTCGTGCGGGTCGAGCGTGATCACGAAGCGGCCGCGGCCGTGCTGGTTCAGCAGCTGGACGACGGACGCTTCGTCCGGGACCTCGGCGCCGTCGCGCAGCTTGGCGGTGGCGCGCAGGTGCAGCTTGGCGTCGCACTCGACGACGAGCAGTTTCACCGGGCCGTCGCCGTGGATCTGCATCACGATCGAACCGTCGAACTTGAGATTGGCCGACAGCAAAGCCGCCGCGGCCACCATTTCGCCCAGCAAGGCGCGGACCGCCTTGGGATAGGTGTGGCGCGACTGGATCTCGCGCCACGCGTTGGATATCTCGACGAGCTCGCCGCGAACGGCTGCGTTGTCGAAGATGAATTTCTGGAGGATGTCCTTGCTGGTGTCAGTCGTCATTCTTTATCCGATTTTCTTGAGCTCCGCCTTGAATCGCTTGCCGCGCGCGACATAGCTTTCGGCGCTGTGCTGCAGGCGGAGCAGGTCGTCTTCCGTGAGCATGCGCACCACCTTGGCCGGCGCGCCCAGGATCAGCGAACCGTCCGGGAATTCCTTGCCTTCGGTGACGACGGCGCCGGCGCCCACGAGGCAGCCCTTGCCGATCTTCGCGCCGTTCAGCACCACGGCCTGGATGCCGATCAGCGCGCCGTCCCCGACGGTGCAGCCGTGCAGCATCGCCTGGTGGCCGACGGTGACGTTCTTGCCGAGCACGAGCGGAAAACCCATGTCCGTGTGCATCACCGTGCCTTCCTGCACATTGCTGCCGGCACCGATGGTGATGCGTTCGTTGTCGCCGCGGATCGTCACGCCGAACCAGACCGAGGCGTCCGCCTCGACCGTGACCTTGCCGATCAGGTTCGCCGACTCGGCGACATAGGCCGAGGGATCGATCTCGGGCGCATGCTCGCCCAACTGGTAAATCGCCATGGAAAGCTCGCGGAAGGTTGGAATGCGCGTATTTTACGCCCTCGAGCGCGCCATCGTCCGGCAAGCGGCGTAGTTGGGGCCGGCCAGCGGAAATACAAGCTTCGTGCTTATAATGCGAACGATCGTACTAATTTCAAATCCAGACAGGAACCGCCATGACACCGTCCCGCTCCGAATTCCTCACCATCCGCGGCCTGCGCACCCACGTCCGCCACTGGGGCCGCGAGGGCGCGCCCAAGCTGTTCATGGCGCACGGCTGGATGGACATGTCGACCTCGTTCCAGTTCGTCGTCGACGCGCTCGAGGGCGACTGGCACGTGATCGCCCACGACTGGCGCGGCTTCGGCCTCACCGAGCGTTCCGGCAACGACACCTACTGGTTCCCCGATTACTTCGCCGACCTGGAGGCCATCCTCGACCACTACGCGCCGGGCGAGGCCGTCAACCTGCTCGGGCACAGCATGGGAGGCAATATCGTGAGCGTGTATGCGGGTGTGCGTCCGGAGCGCATCGCCCGGCTCATCAACCTGGAAGGCTTCGGGCTGCCGGCCACGCGTCCGGAACAGGCGCCGGGACGCTACGCCAAGTGGCTGGACGAGGTGAAGGCGCCGCCCGTCATGCGCGGCTACGCGAGCCTGGAGGACGTCGCCGTGCGCCTGCAAAAGACGAATCCGCGCCTGCCGGCGGACCGCGCCGCGTTCCTCGCGCAGCATTGGGCCGCGCGCAACGCGCAGGGCGAATGGGAAATCTTGGGCGACCCGGCGCACAAGATGCCGGGGCCGCTGCTGTACCAGGTGGACGAGGTGCTCGCGTGCTGGCGCCGCATCACGGCGCCCGTGCTGTGGGTGGAGGCCGAGCACACGGACATGTGGCGCTGGATGGGCCCGAAAGAAGAAGCCCGCCACGAGGTCGACCGCCGGCTGGCCCAGCTGGCGAAGGTCACGCCGCGCATGATGCCGGATGCGGGGCATATGCTGCACCACGACCAGCCGGAGATGCTGGCGCGCATGATCGAGGCGTTCCTGGCGTCCTGACGAACCGCGTACAATGGGATTTCGAAACGATACCAAGTCCGGATACCGCCCATGAAAGTCGATCTCCACTGCCACTCCAACGTCTCCGACGGCGTGCTCGCACCCGCCGCCGTGGCGGCGTATGCCCGCAAGGGCGGCGTCGACGTGTGGGCGCTGACGGATCACGACGAAGTGCGCGGCATCAAGGCCGCGCGCGCCCAGGCGCAGGAACTGGGCATGCGCTTCGTGCCCGGCGTCGAGATCTCCGTCACGTGGGCGGGCGAGACCGTGCACGTCGTCGGCCTGCAGGTGGACGAAGACAATCCGGTCCTCGTGCGGGGCCTGGCCGCCACGCGCCACGGGCGCGACGCGCGCGGGCGCGAGATCGCCGCCCAGCTGGACAAGGCCGGCATCCCGAACGCGTACGAGGGCGCGCTGAAATACGTCGGCAATCCGGACCTGCTGTCGCGCACCCATTTTGCGCGCTACCTGTGCGAGATCGGCGTGTGCGCCACGACCTCCGAAGTGTTCCGCCGCTTTCTCACCGAAGGCAAGCCGGGCTATGTGCCGCACCGCTGGGCCACGCTGGCCGACGCGCTGGGCTGGATCCGCGCCGCCGGCGGCATCCCCGTGATCGCGCACCCGGGCCGCTACCGCTTCGACGCGACGGCCGAGGGCGCGCTGTTCGACGAATTCAAGCAGCTGGGCGGCAATGCCATCGAGGTCGTCACGGGCAGCCATACGCCGGACCAGTATGCGACGTATGCCGAGGCGGCGCGCCGCTACGGCTTCCTGGCGTCGCGCGGGACGGATTTCCATGCGCCGGGCGAGGCGCGCGTGGAGTTCGACCAGTTGCCGCCGTTGCCGGGCGGGGTGACGCCGGTGTGGCACGACTGGTTCTGAGCGGCGGCGCTTGAATTTTTGGCATCCCGCCCTTATCTTGTCCGACTGATATCGAACAATCAGCCGGAGAGTCATTCCCCATGAAACGCATACTGCTGTTCCTCGCCACGAACCTCGCCGTCGTGCTCGTGCTGTCGATCGTGCTGAACGTCCTCGGCGTGGGGCGTCCCGCCGGCGGGGCCGGGATCAACGTGGGGGCGCTGCTCGTGTTTTCGCTCGTCGTCGGCTTCACGGGTTCCATCGTGTCGCTGCTGATGAGCAAGCCGATGGCCAAATGGTCGACGGGCGCGCGCGTCATCGGCCAGTCCGGCAACGCGTCCGAGGCGTGGCTCCTGAACACGGTGGGCAATCTGGCCCAGCGCGCCGGCATCGCCATGCCGGAAGTGGCCGTGTACGACGGCGCGCCGAACGCGTTCGCGACGGGCGCCTTCAAGAATTCCGCGTTGGTGGCCGTGTCGACGGGCCTGCTCGCCAACATGAACCGCGAGGAAGTCGAGGCCGTGCTGGGCCACGAGATCGCGCACGTGGCGAACGGCGACATGGTCACGCTGACCCTCATCCAGGGCGTGGTGAACACCTTCGTCGTGTTCCTCGCGCGCGTCGTCGGCTTCTTCGTCGACAACGTCGTGTTCCGCCGCGGCGGCAACGAACGCGGCCCCGGCATCGGCTACGGGATCACCGTGTTCGTGTGCGAGATCCTGTTCGGCCTCGTCGCGTCGATCATCGTCGCGTGGTTCTCGCGCCAGCGCGAATTCCGCGCGGACGCCGGCTCGGCCCAGTTGCTGGGCAGCGCGCTGCCGATGCAGCATGCGCTCGCGCGCCTGGGTGGCCTGCAGCCGGGTGCGCTGCCGCAGTCGATGGCGGCGTCCGGCATTTCCGGCCACGGCAGCGGCTGGGGCGCGCTGTTCGCCACCCACCCGCCGATGGAGGAGCGCATCGCGGCCCTGCAGGCGCTGCGCCAGACGGGGCTGGCGCGATGACCCAGTACTTCGAGGTCCATCCCCAGAACCCGCAAACCCGGCTGATCCGCCAGGCCGCCCAGATCATCCAGGCGGGCGGCATCGTCGCCGCGCCGACCGATTCCGCGTATGCCCTCGTGTGCCGCCTGGACGACAAGGCGGCCGTCGAAAAGCTGCGGCGCATCCGCGGCATCGACGAGAAGCACCACCTGACCCTGCTCGTGCGCGACCTGTCCGAGATCGCCACCTATGCCCGCGTCGACAACCGCCAGTACCGCCAGCTGAAGGCCGTCACGCCGGGGCCTTACACGGTGATCCTGGAGGCGACGAAAGAGGTGCCGCGGCGGCTGTCGCATCCGTCGCGCAAGACGATCGGCATCCGCGTGCCGGAAAACGCGATCCTGCTGGCGCTCCTGGCCGAACTGGGCGAACCGCTGATCGGCACGACCTTGCAACTGCCGGGCGACGACCAGATGCTGTCCGACCCGGACGAGGTGCGCGCGCGCCTCGACCGGCAGATCGAGCTCGTGATCGACGGCGGCGCCGGCACGCTCGAACCCACCACCATCGTCGACCTCACCGGACCCGATGCGGAACTGGTCCGCGCGGGCCGCGGCGACCCGGCCGCCTTCGGCCTCTAGCGTCCACGGCCGTCGTGGTCGCGGGCTCTGATAGAATCGCAGTTTATGGATGAACTCATACGCAATCTGGCAGTGTATGCACTGCCTGTCCTCTTTGCGCTGACGATGCACGATGCCGCCCAGGCATTCGTCGCGAAGCGCTTCGGCGACAACACCGCCCACGCCGCCGGGCGTACCAGCCTCAATCCGCTGGCCCACATCGATCCCATCGGCACCATCGTCATTCCGGTCGTGATGTACCTGATGACGGGCTTCGTGTTCGGCTACGCGAAACCGCTGCCGATGAACTACGGCCAGATGCGCCATCCCAAGCGCGACATGGCGTGGGTGGCATTGTCCGGTCCCGGCGCGAATTTCCTGATGGCCCTGATCTGGCTGGTGGCCGCGATCTTCCTGCAGTATTTCGGCGTGCAGGAAGACTTTCCGCATCTCGTGGCCAAGGCCGGCGTGCAGACGAACCTGTGGCTGATGGCGTTCAACCTGCTGCCGATCCCGTCGATGGACGGCGGCCGCGTGCTGTTCAGCCTCCTGCCGCACAAGGCCGCGTACCAGTACGCGCGCCTGGAGCCGTACGGCTTCATCATCCTGCTGGCGCTGATCTTCCTGCACGTGATCGGTCCGTGGCTGTACTGGATCGGCATCATCGCCAACGTGCTGCTGCACCTGATCGTCTATCCCTTGACCATTCTCCTGAGCTGATACCGCTATGTTTCCCGACCGTGTCGTTTCCGGCATGCGCCCGACCGGGCTGATGCACCTTGGCCACTACCACGGCGCCCTGAAGAACTGGATCCGCATGCAGTCCGAACTGCCGTGCCTGTTCTTCGTGGCCGACTGGCACGCGCTGACCACGCACTACGACGACCCGTCCATCATCGAAAAAAGCACGTGGGACATGGTGATCGACTGGCTGGCGGCCGGCATCGACCCGTCCCAGGCCACGATCTTCATCCAGTCGAAAGTGCCGGAGCACGCCGAACTGCACCTGCTGCTGTCGATGGCCACGCCGCTCGGCTGGCTCGAGCGCGTGCCGACGTACAAGGACCAGATCGAGAACCTGGCCAACCGCGACCTCGCCACCTACGGCTTCCTCGGCTACCCGCTGCTGCAGGCCGCCGACGTGCTCATCTACCGCGCCACGCAGGTGCCGGTGGGCGAGGACCAGGTGCCGCACATCGAGATGATGCGCGAGATCGCGCGCCGCTTCAATCACTTGTACGGCAAGGAGCCGGGCTTCGAGCAGAAGGCCCTGGAAGCCGTCAAGAAGCTGGGCAGCAAGCGCGCCAAGCTGTATGCGGAACTGCGCACCGCGTACCAGCAGGACGGCGTCGAGGCGGCGCTGGAGCAGGCGCAAGCCATGCTGAACGAGGCGGGCAGCCTGTCGAACATCGACCGCGAGCGCCTGTTCGGCTACCTCGAAGGCAGCCGCAAGATCATCCTCGTCGAGCCGCAGGTGAAGCTGACGGAGGCGTCGCGCCTGCCGGGCCTGGACGGCCGCAAGATGTCCAAGAGCTACGGCAACTCGATCTCGCTGCGCGAGGATCCGGAATCCGTCACGAAGAAAATCCGCACGATGCCCACCGACCCCGCGCGCGTGCGCCGCAGCGACGCGGGCGATCCGCTCAAATGCCCGGTGTGGCAGCTGCACGAGGTGTATTCGGCCCCGGCCACGAAGGAGTGGGTCATGAAAGGCTGCACGAGCGCCGGCATCGGCTGCCTCGATTGCAAGCAGCCCGTCGTGGAAGCCGTGCTGGCCGAGCAGGAACCGATGCACGAGCGCGCCCAGCAATACGTGGACGACCCGTCGCTCGTGCGCGCCATCGTCGCCGACGGCTGCGAGAAAGCCCGCAAGCTGGCGCAGGAGACGATGCGCGACGTGCGCGAAGTCATGGGGCTGTCCTACTCGTGACGCACGACGCGCTCGACCAGCCGTCGGCCTGGGTGGCGCGCTGGGCGCCCCGGATGCCGTCCGGCGAGGTGCTCGACCTGGCCTGCGGCGGCGGCCGCCACGCGCGCCTGCTGGCGGCGCTCGGCCACCCTGTGCTGGCCGTCGACCGCGACCCGCAAGCGCTGGCGCGGGCGGCCGGTCCCGGCATCGCGACGCTGCAGTACGATCTGGAACAGGAGGGCGCCGCATGGCCTTTCGCGCCGGGGCGCTTTGCCGGCGTCGTCGTCACGAACTACCTGCACCGGCCGCTGTTCGCGGACCTGGCGCGGGCGCTGGCGCCCACTGGAATGCTCGTCTACGAAACCTTCGCGCTCGGGAACGAACGCTACGGCAAGCCGTCCAATCCGGCCTTCCTGCTGGCGCCGGGCGAGCTGCTGGACATGGCGGCGCGCCATGGCTTGCGCGTGCTGGCGTACGAGGACGGCACCGTCGCGACGCCCCGTCCGGCCCGCGTGCAGCGGCTGTGCGCGGCGGGTCCGGCATGCGATCCGGGGACGGTCGGATTGGAGATGTAACCAACCTGTAACCGAGCCATTTATATGGTGTGGAATGAACCATAACGCCAGGCTATCCGCTACAATCGACATTTATTTATTAACGGCACGGTCCACTGATTATGATTAAGGGCAGCATAGTAGCAATCGTCACACCGATGTTCGAGGATGGAAGTCTGGACAGGGACAGCCTGCGCCAACTCCTCGACTGGCATGTGGCGGAAGGTACGGACGCAATCTGCATCGTCGGGACGACCGGCGAGTCGGCCACCGTGAGCCCGGAGGAACACTGCGAACTGATCAAGCTGACGGTCGACCACGTCGCCGGCCGCATCCCGGTCATCGCCGGCACCGGCGGCAATTCGACGGCCGAGGCGATCGCGCTCACCCGCCACGCCAGGGAAGTCGGCGCGGATGCCTCGCTGCAGGTTGTCCCGTACTACAACCGGCCGACGCAGGAAGGCATGTATCGCCACTTCAAGGCGATCGCCGAATCGACCGACCTGCCCGTGTTCCTGTACAACGTGCCGGGCCGTACCGTGGCCGACATGAGCAACGAAACCGTGCTGCGCCTGGCCGCCATCGACAACATCGTCGGCATCAAGGATGCGACGGGCAACCTGGCGCGCGCCATCGAACTGCTGCGCGACGTCGACCGTTCGTTCGCCGGCAAGGGCAAGTCGTTCGGCGTGTATTCGGGCGACGATGCGAGCGCGCTGGCGCTGATGCTGTGCGGCGGCGCCGGCAACATCTCCGTGACGGCGAACGTGGCCCCGCGCGCGATGGCCGAGATGTGCAAGGCCGCGCTGAGCGGCGAGGCCGCGCGCGCGATCGAAATCAACAACAGCGTGCTCGACCTGCACGGCAAGCTGTTCGTCGAACCGAACCCCGTGCCGGTGAAATGGGCGCTGGCCGAAATGGGCAAGATGCCCGCCGGCCTGCGCATGCCGCTGGTCCCGTTGGCCGCGCAATACCACGACACCGTCCGCGCGGCCCTGCGCGCGTCCGGCGTCCTTTGATTACAGCTTTAACGATATGACGAATCGCAAGATGATGACCTCCACCGCAGCCCGCACCGTGGCGCTGACCGCCATCGCGCTGAGCCTGGCCGCGTGCACGACCGTGTTCGAATCGGACAAGGTGGATTATAAGTCCGCCAAGAAGGCGGCCCCGCTGGACATCCCGCCCGATCTGACGCAGCTGCAAAAAGACAATCGCTACGCCGTGCCGGATGGCCGCGGCGTCGCCACCGCGTCGGGCTTCCAGCAGCAGCGCAGCGCCAACCCGGCCGTCGCGGCCGCGTCGGGCGAACAGATCGGCCAGGTGTCCACGGACGCCGTCCGCATCGAGCGCAACGGCAACCAGCGCTGGCTCGTGGTCAAGGAAACGCCGGAGCAGTTGTGGCCGCAGTTGCTGGAGTTCTGGCACAACTCGGGCTTCACCATCGAGACCGAGTCGCCGCAGACCGGCATCATGGAAACCAACTGGGCCGAGAATCGCGCCAAGATCCCGCAGGACTTCATCCGCCGCACCATCGGCAAGGTGTTCGATTCCCTGTATTCGACGGGCGAGCGCGACAAGTTCCGCACGCGCCTGGAGCGCCGTCCGGACGGCTCGACCGAGATCTACATCAGCCACCGCGGCGTCGAGGAAGTGCTGACCGGTCCGCAGAAGGAAACGTCGACCTGGACCTCGCGTCCGAACGATCCGGGACTGGAAGCCGAATTCCTGAGCCGCCTGATGGCCCAGCTGACGGGCACCAAGGTCAAGGATGCGACGGCCTTCGTCACGAACGCGCCGCTGGAGCCGCAGCACGCCAAGCTGGAAGGCAACAAGGTCGTCGTCGACGAGGGCTTCGACCGCGCCTGGCGCCGTGTCGGCCTGGCGCTGGACCGCGTCGGCTTCACGGTGGAAGACCGCGACCGCATCCAGGGCATCTATTACGTGCGCTACGTCGATCCGGACGCCGTCAAGAAGGAAGGCTTCTTCAGCAAGCTGTTCGGTGGCGACGACAAGAACAAGGAAGCGCAGAAGTTCCGCGTGCTCGTCTCGACCGTGCAGGGCGCCACGTCGACCGACGTGACCGTCCAGTCCCACGACGGCAAGCCGGAGACGTCGCCGACCGGGGCCAAGATCCTCAAGCTGTTGGCGGACGAGTTGAAATAAGCCTGCATCGTCATCCAATAAAAAACCGGCCTTCGTGGCCGGTTTTTTATTGGTCGGTGAATACATGGCGGGCGCCCCGCGCCACCGCACGGCAATCGTGTATTCGTAGGGTGGGCGCCCTGCGCCCACCTTATCCGATCCGCCGCAAAACCTACGGACGTAAAAAAACCGGCCCGCAGGCCGGTTTTTTCAATCGAGCGATTCGAATTACTTCGAAGCAGCCGGAGCAGCAGCAGCCGAAGCGGCTTCAGCAGCAGCCGAAGCAGCCGAAGCGGCAGCCGAAGCAGCCGAAGCGGCAGCGTCAGCAGCAGCCGGAGCAGCCGGGGTAGCGGCAGCGTCAGCAGCCGGAGCGGCAGCCGGAGCGGTGGTTTCAGCAGCCGGAGCAGCCGGAGCGGCAGCCGGAGCTTCTTCTTTCTTGGAGCAAGCAGCCAGAGCAACAGCCAGCAGGGAAACGATCAGCAGAGATTTTTTCATGGTTTTTCCTTAATTAATTCAAAAGGGTGGTGCGATGAATAATTACCGGTAATTATCGCTCGTCAGGAATTCTCTTGTTTGTATACTTTGGAAAAAGTGCCTACAGACAACGGAACCTTCCTAACCCGATATTATAGCCAAATTTACTGAATCGCAATAGAAAAGTCGTGTCAAGACGTAACAGTTGCCAGAACGGGCAATGTGCATTTTCTTGCAACGCTACGCCGGCTGTCCGTGCGCTAGTTCTCATACCGAAAACGACGTCCACTGCAGCCTTACAGCCCGGTAACACTGGCTTGCAGACCAGGCTGTGATTCTGCCCAAATCGCGTCGAAGCGCAGACGCGACAGCTCGGTTTGTTGCGGTGCATCAAAGGCGGCCTCGCCGCGCAGATGGTCGCTGTGAAAGCGCCGCACGATGTGCACGCCGTCCGCGATGCAGAACGAATCCGTCAAATCGCGCAGCCCGCGCGGCGTCTGGCGGCATTCGATGCCGTGCGCGAAATCCTTGAGCAGGCGCATGAAGCGGGGCGCCTCGCGCTCCAGGTGCGTCGTATCGTGCAGCGCCAGGCGCAGGCTGCCGCCGTGGCGCAGAAAGCCGCGCAGCACCGCGTCGACGTCCGGCGCACCCAGGCGGAACAGGGCGTAATCCGGATCGAACATGACGAGCGTCCCCCGTGCCCGCGCCAGCACCTCGCCCAGGTGCTGCTGGAACGCGGCGCGGGTGTCGAATGGCAGGAGCGAAGGTTCGGTCATGGTCGGCCCAAGATTACGCCAATTCGAGCCAGCCGTCCTGATACCACGTGTACAGCGCTTCCAGCACGTCGTCCGACGCCTGGTCCAGCAGGCTGCCTTCCAGGCCTCGCTCGTTGGCGAGCGCGTCCAGCACGACCTTGTCGGCACGCCCGACGGCAAACGATTCGCCGTTGATGAACACGTGCTTGCCCCGGTACAGCATCAGCGTCTTCGGAGATAATTTGAGGCCCTTCTTCGCGGCCTGTTCCATGAAACGGCCCACCGTCAACGGCTTCGCCACCGGCGTGAAGAACACGTTGTGCTTGGGCTCGGACAGGTATTCGCCCAGGAAGATCGTCACGTCTTCCTCGTCCCAGCGCACCTTGTTGAGTTCCTCGGTGACGGTGGCCAGCATGTCGCGCGGGATCTCGGCCGGGTTCTTCGCGGGCTGCAGGCCCGGATCGGCATAGCGGCCGGGCAGGTCGATCGAGTCGGCCATGAATTGCAGGAAGGCTTCTCCCAGCTCCTGGAACGACGGCGCGCGGAACCCGACCGAATACGTCATGCATTCGCCCTCGGCCACGCCGTCGTGCGCGTAGTGGGGCGGCAGGTACAGCATGTCGCCCGGTTCCAGCACGAATTCCTGTTCCGGCTCGAAGTTGGCGAGGATTTTCAGCGGCAGGCCCTCGACGAGCGTCAGGTCCTGCTGCGCGCCGATGCGCCAGCGGCGCTTGCCCTGCGCCTGCAGCAGGAACACGTCGTAGGAATCGAAGTGCGGGCCGACGCCGCCGCCGTCCGTCGCATAGCTGACCATCAGGTCGTCCAGGCGCGCGTCCGGCACGAAGCGGAACTGGCGCAGCAGCGCGTCCGCCTTCGGGTCGTGCAGGTTGACCCCCTGCACGAGCATCGTCCATTCGCGCTGCGTGCGCGGCGGCAGTTCGGCCAGCGGGCCGTGCTGCAGGTCCCAACGGCGGTCGCCACCGGTGCCCTCGGTCAGCGTGACGAGACGCGACTCGACGTGGTTCAGACTGGCCAGTTCGGCCAGCTTGTCGGCCTTGAGCAGCGGCTTGAAATTGGGGATCGCCTGACGGATCAGCAGGGGTTTCTTGTGCCAGTAGTCGCGCAGGAACTGGGCGGGGGTAATGTTCCCGAGAAGCTGTAGTTTTTGCATGTCCCCATTATAACCAGCGCCGGACGGAACGAACCGGTGGTAGGGTTATAATCGCAACCTTACCCACGAAAGGAAGTGCAATGAAGATTGCCAAGAACACGGTTGTGTCGGTCAACTATAAACTGTCCGACGCCCAGAACAACCTGATCGAAGACGGCGCCCAGCCGATGGTCTACCTGCACGGCGGTTACGAGAACACGCTGCCCAAGATCGAAGAGGAGCTGGACGGCAAGGACGTGGGTTACACGTCGACCATCCAGATCGAGCCGGAAGACGCGTTCGGCGACTACGATCCGAACCTGGTCAAGGTCGAAGAGCGCAACCGCCTGCCGGAGCCGATCGAAGTCGGCATGCAGTTCGAAGGCGTGGCCGAGGGCAGCGACGAAGAGCCGGTGATCTTCACCGTCACCGAAATCGCCGACGACAAGGTCGTCCTGGACGGCAATCACCCGCTGGCCGGCATGGCCCTGCGCTTCGACCTGTCCGTGATCGACGTGCGCGCGGCAACGCCGGAAGAGATCGCGCACGGCCACGTGCACGGCGCCCATGGCCACGAGCACGGCCACGAGGACATCGAGGACAGCGAACCGGGCGACCACTTCCGCAGCCAGCCGCTGCAGTAATCCCCGCGCACGCCTGCGCCTCCGGCCCGGTTAGCGCCGGGTCTGTCCTCGCTTTGCGCCGTTTGCGGTCTCGACCTTGCGTGCGTCGACCTTGAACAGCGTCTTCGTTTCCGGGTCCACGACGACCTCCAGCGCATCCGCGCCGGCCGCCAGGTGCCCGACGTTGCCGCGCCATTCGATGGCCGGCTTCCCGCGCACGCGCGTGCCGTCCACGAGCAGCACCTTGCCCGGGAATCGCTGCGCCAGCGACAGGATCAGCCGCCGCGGTTCCGCGAAGCCGTCGTTGTCCGGCGCGGCGCCGCGCAGCAGGGCCCGCAAGCCCGTCGGCTGTGCGTGCACCTTCACGTCGCCTTCGGAAAACAGCACGAGCGCCTTCATCTTTTCGCCCTTGGCGATGGCGAACAGCCGGTGCAGCCAGAACCGGTTGGCGACGAGCCGATCCTCGTACTCGCTGTTGCGCCCGGCCTCGTTCAGGTAGTGGTTGTTATTTGCCGGCATGTTGACCGTCGCATACATCACCTTGCCGATCGACCAGTGGGCATTTTCCGCATAGCTGCGAAAGCGCGGGCTCATCGATAGGCGCGTCAGCGCCAGCTTGCGCTTGCCGAGCGTCGTGGGTTCCGCGTAGAACAGCTCGCGCATACGGCTCAGCCGTTCGATGGCGTTCGAGCGGCCGGCGCTGTTCCTGCATTCGGCCCAGTCGCTGCCCGCCGGCAGCAGGACGACGGGCCGGCGCGCTTCGTCGATCAACTCGCGCCGCTTCTGGTACAGCCTGTCGGAGCACGGCTCGTGCACGCCCTTGACCCCGGTGACGACGAGGAAGTCGACGTCGTCGTCGTCGTTGTCGTGCAAGGCTTGCTCGAGGCGTTTTTCGCCGCCGTCCGTGAAACCGTGGCCGACGATGGCGAAGCGGTGCGTGTCGCCGTCGCGCGCGTCGGCACGGGCGCCGCCCGCGACGGCGCAGAGGACGGCGATCAGGGCGAGCGAACGGCGCCGCCGCATCGACGGCCGCTGTATCGACAGCCGCTGCATCGTCACGCCGAGGCCAGGCGCTTGAGTTCGTACAGGCGCTCGAGCGCCTCGCGCGGACTCAAGGCATCCGGGTCGATGGCGTCCAGCAGCGCCAGCGCGGGCGATTCGGCCGCCGGCGCCGGTGCAGGCACCGGCACGGCCTCGGACCCGGTGCCGGCATCGGGCTCCTCGCTCGGCGCCGGCGCGAACAGGTCGAGCTGCGGCGTCGCATCGAGCGCCTGCGCTTCCAGCCGCGCCAGGTGCTTGCGCGCGGCGCGGATCACGCCGGGCGGCACGCCCGCCAGCTGCGCGACCTGCAGGCCATAGCTCTGCGATGCCGGCCCGTCCTGCACGGCGTGCAGGAACACGATGCTGTCCTTGTGCTCGACGGCCGACAGGTGCACGTTGGCCGCGCTCGGGTTCTGCTCCGGCAGCTGCGTCAGTTCGAAGTAGTGGGTCGCGAACAGGGTGAAGCTGCGGCTCGTCTCGATCAGGTGGCGCGCGATGGCCCACGCCAGTGCCAGGCCGTCGAACGTCGACGTGCCGCGGCCCACCTCGTCCATCAGCACGAGCGAGTGCTCGGTCGCGCCGTTCAGGATCGCGGCCGATTCCGTCATCTCCACCATGAACGTCGAGCGGCCGCCGGCCAGGTCGTCCGACGCGCCGATGCGCGTGAAGATGCGGTCGATCGGACCGATCGTCGCGCTCGCCGCCGGCACGTAGCTGCCGACATAGGCCAGCAGCGTGATCAGCGCGACCTGGCGCATGAACGTCGATTTACCGCCCATGTTCGGCCCCGTGATCAACAGCAGGCGGCGGTCGTTGGACAGCCGGCAGTCGTTCGCGATGAAGCGTTCGATCTGATTTTCGACGACGGGATGGCGGCCTTCGACGATCGTCAGGCACGGCTCCTCGACCAGCTGCGGCATGCACCAGTTGCTGCGCACGGCGTGCGCGGCGAGGGCGGTGAGCGTGTCGAGCTGCGCGATGCCGGACGCGATGCGCTGCAGGCACCCGATGTGCGGCGCGAGGTCGGCCAGCAGCAGGTCGTACAGCAGCTTCTCGCGCGCCAGCGCGCGGTCCTGCGCGGACAGGGCCTTGTCTTCGAACGCCTTGAGTTCCGGCGTGATGTAGCGCTCGCAGTTCTTCAAGGTCTGGCGGCGGCGGTAATCGTCCGGCACCTTGTCGGCCTGGCCGTTCGTCACTTCGATGTAGAAGCCGTGCACCTTGTTGTACTCGACGCGCAGGTTGGCGATGCCCGTGCGGGCGCGCTCGCGCGCCTCCAGGTCGACGAGGAACTGGCCCGCGTTTTCCGACAGCGCGCGCAACTCGTCGAGCTCCGCGTCGAAGCCGCGCGCGAACACGCCCCCGTCGCGCACCATCGCGGCAGGTTCCGTCGCGATGGCGCGCTGGAGCAGGTCGAGGCAGGCGTCGGGAATCGCAATGGCCTCGTGAATGTCGCGCAGCAGGCAGGCGTCGCCGGGGATGAAGCAGCGCGCCACCTGTTCGCGCAGCGCGGGCAGCTGTTTCAGGCCGTCGCGCAGGCTGGCGAGGTCGCGCGGACGGGCCGTCAGCAGCGCCACGCGGGTGGTGATGCGCTCGATATCCGGCACGTGCGCGAGCGTCGCCGACAAGTCGTGCGTCGCCTCGCGCGAGGCCAGCGCCTCGATCGCCTCGTGGCGCGCTCTAGCCACGCGCTGGTCGCGCCTGGCGTGGTGCAGCCAATGGCGCAGCAGGCGCGAACCCATCGCCGTGCGGCAGCCGTCCAGCAGGGAAAACAGCGTGGGCGATTCGAAGCCGCGGATCGTTTCCGTGAGTTCCAGGTTGCGGCGCGTGGACGCGTCGAGGCCGATGAATTCGTTTTCCGATTCGACGGCGAGACTCTTCACGTGCTGCAGGCCGCGGCCCTGCGTCGCCTGGGCATAGCGCAGCAGCGCGCCGGCCGCGCCGAACGCGGCGCCGAGACCGTCCGCGCCGAAGCCGGACAGCGTGGCGACGCCCAGCTGGTCGAGCAGCGCCTTGTGGCCGTGCACGACGTCGAAATGCCATTCCGGCACGCGCTGCGTGTGGCCGACCGGCGATTCTTCGAACAAGTCGGCCCCGCCGTCGGCGCGCAGCACCTCGGCCGGCACGATGCGTTCCAGTTCCTGCGTCAGGCGTGCCGTGGCCGCGCGCGCGTCGCCGGCGAATTCCATCAACTTGAGCGCGCCGCTGGCCAGCGACATCCATGCGAGACCCGTCGTGACCACCTTGCGCGTCGTGACCGTGCACACGGCCAGCAGGGGGCGCTCGGCCTTCTCGGGCAGCAGGTCGGCATCCGTCAGCGTGCCGGGCGTGACGACGCGCACGACCTTGCGTTCGACGGGGCCCTTGCTGAGCGCCGGATCGCCGATCTGCTCGCAGATCGCGCACGACTCGCCCAGCTTGACGAGCTTGGCGAGGTAGGGATCGAGCGAGTGGAAGGGCACGCCCGCCATCTTGATCGGATTCCCGCCCGAGCTGCCGCGCGCCGTCAACGTGATGCCCAGGATGCGCGCGGCTTTCTCGGCGTCCTCGAAGAACAGCTCGTAGAAGTCGCCCATCCGGTAGAAGACGAGCATCGTGGGGTAGTCGGCCTTGATGCTTAGATATTGCTGCATCATTGGAGTGTGCTGGCTTTTTCCGGACTTGGTAACTTGTTGATCTAACGGCATGTCGTCGTCTAACTTCATGATTTTGTTGCGGATTCCTTTGGCTCGCCCGGATCGAGATCGCATCACGACGCATCACGCGGCATCGCTTCACTGCACGGATTGGCGTAGCTTTTCCAAAGCCCTGCCGTCGAACCTACGCCAGGGAGCAAACCGGTGTCGCCGACTGTCAAAAAGCTACGCCGGCCTCTCTGTTGGGAGGGGGATGCGCCCGGTGCCAAGCGGCCGAGCAGGCGTCGCCAGACGTGCACTTTACCATGTCCGACTGGTCGACCTGCCGTGCGAGATGCAGGGTCGGCAAGTATACGTGAAAAGCTACGCCGAGCCTACGCCTGGACGCGTGGAGCCGACAATCCGAGGACGCTCAAAGCTGCGCGGCAGAGCAAACCCTACACTCGGTTGCATGGCATGAAGTCAACGTGTGCGAAAGGAGGAAACAAATGGTATTCGATGCCAGGGTGGCCAAGCTGCTGGCTCCCGGTGAGCACTACACCATGCCCGACTGCCCAGGTCTCCGATTTGAAGTGTCAACCACTACACGTGCCTGGATCTATCGCTACAAAAGCCCAGTCGACGGCAAGATGCGCCAGGTGAAGATCGGAGCCTGGCCTGCAGTATCGATCAATGCCGCGAAGGCGGAATGGGAAAAGTTGCGTGACCAGCGTGCGCGAGGCGAGGATCCCGCTGCAGAGCGTCGTGCAAAACGTGTCCGGGAGAGCGAAGACAAGCAAATCGCACCCGCAAAGTCGGGCCGGACGCTAACGGTACGGACACTGGTCGATTTTTATCTGACAGGGCATGTAGAACGGAAGCGCAAGCAGAAAGGCATCGACGAGACTCGCCGGACGTTGAACTACGCGTTATGCGCGACGTGTCCCGAGGAGTGGCCGGGAAAGTTCGGAGATCTCGAAGCTGCGAAGATCACCCGTGCACGGGCATTCGCCTTGGTCCACACATTTATCGAAACCCCCGTACAGGCCGGGAGAGTGCGGCTCGAGCTTGGCGCCGCTTGGGACTTCGGGCACGATGCCGGCAAACTCCCTGAGGAGGTGGCCAACTGGTGGCGGGTCATCATGCGAGGAAAGCTCCGCAGCAGGGGCCGTGTACGCGAGGGCAAACGCGTTGGAACTGCGAAGCGCTTTTTGACGCCGGCGGAGCACCCCCTGTGTCCGACTACTTGTCGGGTAATTCAATCGGCTTGATTGGATCGTTATCAAGGAGCGGGCATGGGTTGGGCAGCGGGGTTTGACGTTCTAATATTCATCGTTTCCCCCGACCAGGGAGAAGGTGTTGCGGGTGGAGCGCAGCGGAACCCGCCCCCTCAAGATTTTGAATTTTTCTCGCTCGCCGCGGTCCTTGCAACGAGACCGGCGGTTGTCGCCTCGGAATTGACTACTATTTACCGAGGCAGGAATGGCATCAAGACACACAGAAGCATTTATCGAGCAGGCGCTGGTCAAGGTGTTTTCGCGCGGCGACCGGACCATTACGTCGGTCGCCGACGAGCTCAAGCTGAGCCACCACACGTTAAGATACTGGATGAAGAAAAAATCCGTATCGATGCCGGTCGCCGCGAAGACGACGGAAAAGCGTCCGCAGGACTGGACGGCAGAAGAGCAGCTTGCGGCCCTGCAGGAAACGCACGGCATGTCCGCCGAGGACGTGCAGGCATGGTGCCGCGCACGCGGCATATTTGCCCACCACCTAACGACTTGGAGGGAGGCGTTCTGCGCCAGCCCGAAGGAGCCGACGCCGAGTGCGCGCGAAGTGCGCGCGCTGAAGGACGAACTGGCCAAGCTCAAGCGCGAAATGGGGCGCAAGGACAAGGCATTGGCGGAGGCGGCGGCATTGCTGGTTCTGCAAAAAAAGTTCCGGGCGCTGTGGGAGGACGAGGACAAATGACCTCCCTGCCAGAGCGCGAGAACGTGATGATGTTGGTGGCCGAGGCGGTCAGTGCGGGTGCGCGCCAAGAGCGCGCCTGCGCGGCCATCGACTTGAGCGAGCGGACCGTCCAGCGCTGGAAGGACGATCTGGCGGCCGGGTTTGGTGATCGCCGCCCGGCACGAATCCAGACGCCCGGAAACGCCCTCAGCGAAAGCGAACGCGGGCGCGTGCTGGCCATCGCCAATTCGGAAGAGTTCGGCCATCTGCCGCCGAGCCAAATCGTGCCCAGGCTGGCCGATCGCGGCGAGCATGTGGCGTCGGAGTCGACCTTCTACCGCGTGCTCAAGGCGCACGGCCAGCTGGCGCACCGGCGCGCCGAAAAGCCGTGCAAGCCGAGGGCCAAGCCGCGCGCGCTGCGCGCGACGGGGCCCAATCAGTTGTTCAGCTGGGACATCACGTACCTGCCGACGTCGGTCAGGGGGAGCTATTTCTATCTGTACCTGTTCATGGATATCTTCAGCCGGAAAATCGTCGGCTGGCAGGTCTATGACGCCGAATGCAGCGAACTGGCGGGCGCCGTGATGCGCGACATCTGCGCACGCGAACGCATCGCTCCTGCTCAGGTGGTGCTGCACTCGGACAACGGCGCGCCGATGAAAGGCGCGACGATGCTGGCCACGCTGCAGGCGCTGGGCGTGGTGCCTTCGTTCAGCCGTCCAGCTGTGAGCAATGACAACCCATATTCCGAGTCCCTGTTCAAGACGATGAAATACCGTCCGGCCTATCCAGTGCGCCCGTTTGCCGATCTCATGGCCGCGCGCCAGTGGGTCGGCTCCTTCGTCCATTGGTACAACGCGGAACATCGGCACAGCGCCATCGGATATGTCACGCCAGAGCAACGCCATGCCGGACTCGACGTTGAACTGCTGCGCAAACGCGCCGCCACCTACGCCGCAGCCAAGGCCGCACATCCTAACCGCTGGAGCGGGGACACACGCAACTGGGATCCGGTCGTCGTCGTGCATTTGAACCCCGAAAAGGAAACCGTATTGAACAAGAAAATGGAGGATGATCGGCGCGCACTAAAAAAAGCGGCCTGAACTACGAAGTTAGGCGACAACTAGCTTGAAAAATTCCGGTACTTTGTTCAACATCGTCCTCTGGACAGAACACATAAAGGGCGTAAAAACGAATGGCAAAAGCGCCCTACATCGAAGAAGGAAGACTGAGGCACTTACTCAAGGTCTCCGCTTTCTCGGGTGAATGCTGGACCCGGTCGCTGCGCGCGGTGAGGGCTTGGCTAGACCCGGCGCACTGGCTGGCGCGTTGCTGGGCCGCGTTCTCCGCAATGCTACCGCCCCCTGAGCTTATGTCCCTGATTGAGGCCATGGTCGCCAGCCAGGGCATCAACCTCCACCTTCGCATTTTACAAACTACCGATAAGACACGAATTACGATAAAATTAGTGACGTTCTGGAAATATTTCTTAGAAGAAGAATATGACGCTACTGGCACAAATCCTTCAATGGTCCAACTCGAGCCTCAAACCTTGGCAACAGGACGCTGCGCGGCGGCTTTTTCAGAACTCCTTGGACAATGGGGCGCTCGACGATCTCTATGCGATGCTAAAGAGCAGCGTCGGGCTCCCGGACCCTCAGGGCAGAACGCCGGTACCACTGAGCCAGGACCACCTGCCCCTGACGACTGCAAAGGATGACGCTGCGGTCCTCGTTGCACTCAAGGATGTGAAGAACGTCAATAGACTTGCCGCTGGCCAGATACTCCCGTTTGCCAAAAGGGGCATCACCGCCATTTACGGAGGCAACGGAGCAGGGAAATCCGGATACTCTCGCGTGCTGAAGCGAGCCTGCCGTGCGCGCGATGCCAACGAGGATGTGCGCCCGAACGCGTTGGATAAGGCGAGCGCCACCGCAATTCCTGAAGCGAGCTTTGACATAGAGCTCGGCGCGAAGGCGTCCACCGTCAACTGGAAGAAAAACGGGCGCGGCCCGGTCGAACTCGCCACCATTGCCGTTTTCGACACGCACTGCGCGCGCGCCTACCTCGACTTGCAGCAGGAAATCGCGTACTTGCCCTACGGGCTGGATGTCGTAGAGAACCTGGCACAAATCGTTTTGCCGAAGATCACGGAAAAGCTGAACGCGGAGATCGCCGCAACGCACACCACGAAGGAAGCGTTTAGCCACTTGGCAGGAACCACGAAGGTATCCGCGCTCATCGACTCGCTAAGCGAGAAGACCAAGATCGCCGACGTAGAGGTACTGGCTCTGATGAGCGAGGAAGAGACCGCGCGGATGGGAGAACTGGACAAGACCCTCAGCGAGGTGGATCCGAGGGCAAAAGCGAAAGAGCTGCGGCTCGCGATTGGGCGCATGAACGCCTTGAAGGCAAAGGTCGAATCGTCGGCAAACTGGGTCAAGAACGAGGCCGTACAAAAGTTCCGGACCATGGACGAAGAGGCGGAAAAGGCATTCGCGGCCGAAGCCGAAGCCGCAAACGCGCTGCGCGCGGGAGAGGCGCTACTACCAGGAACCGGTGACGTGCTGTGGAAGGCGATGTACGAAGCCGCGAAACAGTTCTCCCAGGGCGCTGCTTACCCAGGCCAAGCGTTCCCCCACGTGCATGACGGCGGAAAATGCTTGCTATGCCAGCAGGATCTTTCAGAAGACGGCACGGCCCGCATGAAGCGGTTCGAGGAATACGTCCAGCATAACGTCGCCAAGCTCGCTGCGGACAAACGGACCGTAAGGACTACCGCAATCGGCAAGATCGAAAGCACGGCCCTTTCCATCGACTACAAGGACTACGTCGAGGAGCTAAACCACCTTGACCCGAGCGTGGTAGCCGAGATTAGCGCGTTCGACAAAGCTCTCACCGAGAGGCAGAAATGGATGCTGGCCGCGCAGAAGGCCCACGCGTGGGACGGAATCCCGGAGTTCCCGGTCGATCCTTGCCTAAAGCTGAAGGCGATTGCGGATGCACTCACGACCCAAGCAGAGGCATACGAGAAGGCGACTGACGACAAGCAGAAGCTGCTATTGAAGGCGGAGCTCACGGAACTGAAAGCGCGAGCCGCCTTGCTCCCCCATATGGACGCAGTCCTCGCATTGATCGAACGGATGAGGGTCAAGGCCCTGCTGAACAAGTGCAAGGACGACTTGAAGACGAAGCCCATTTCCGACAAGTCCAAGGAATTCGCGACCAATGCCGTAACCGCGCCGCTGCGACAGGCTCTGAAGGAAGAATTCGACGCGCTGGGGGTCGCGCATATGGCTCCGCGCCTCGACGAAAGCGTCGAACGCGGCAAGATGAAGCACAAATTGGCGCTGGACGTGGTCATCCCGGCACAAATCCGCGACATCCTGAGCGAAGGCGAACAGCGTGCGATCGCGCTTGGATGCTTCCTAGCGGAGCTCCGGACTGGGGGCCACGGTGGGGGAATCGTTTTCGATGATCCCGTTTCTTCCTTGGACCACACTAGGCGGCAGAACGTAGCGCGGCGCTTGGTCGAAGAGGCAAAAAATAGGCAAGTGATCATCTTCACCCACGACACGTCGTTCCTAGGGGAGCTTCGCGACCTGATCGAACAAGCGGGAATAGAGCACCTCATCCACCACCTCGAGTGGCACGGAGAATTTTCCGGCACGATCCAAAGCGGACTGCCTTGGGAGCACAAGAGTTACAAGGACCGCATCGACAAGCTGCAAAAGGCGCAGTCAGCGCTGGCGGTCGGCTGGCCGCCTTACCCGAACGGGGAGCAATCGGCGGCCATGCGGCAGCAGTACAACCTGATGCGCGCGACAATCGAGCGTGTAATCCAAGACCTAGTGTTCAACGGGGTCGTGGTCAGGTATCGGGACTGGATCAGGGTTACGCCAAACCTCTCCAAGGTCGTCGGGTTCGAAAAGGCGGAGTGCGATGAAATCGAGCGCCTTTACAAAGTGTGTTGCGACGTGGTTAACGCTCATGACCCGGCGTCCGGAAAGAACGCGCCCGTCCCAACGGCGGCCCAATTGGGACTGGACATCGCAGCGCTCGTCTCCCTTACCGTTGCAATCGAAACCCGCAAAAAGGCGCAAGCGGCCAGCGGAAAACCTTAAGCCTGCAGGCACTTGCCGTGGTAAGCCGAGGCCGACATCTCAACGGCATCGGCGTCATCAAACTGTGTGGACTCCTACTGACTCACGCTCCCAGAGTGCTCAGTGCTGGTTGAGCTTCACTGGTTAAAACCATCCCCGCCATGAATTTCGCACGGGCCACTACCGAGCGGCGGAAGTTTGTTATATGGTTCTGTTCTCTGGGAGAAATTGATGACCTTCAAAGAACTACTCGACGAACTGACCGCCGCGGCTCGAAGCAACCACGACAAGGGAACCCAATTCGAGAAACTGATCGCCAACTACCTGCTGACGGATCCGCAATACGCAGACCGGCTGGCCGAAGTCTGGCTTTGGTCGGAGTGGCCAGATCGGTGGGCGACTGACGTGGGCATTGACCTGGTTGCCCGCGAACGTAGTACTGGCGAGTACTGGGCAATCCAGTGCAAGTTCTACGAACAGGCGCATTATCTCCAGAAGGCCGACATTGATTCCTTCTTTACCGCATCGGGCAAGCGGTTCTCAACAACGGATGGCGAGCGAAGCTTCGCGCATCGTGTCATCGTCTCGACGACCGACAGGTGGAGCAAACACGCAGAAGACGCGCTCGCAAACCAGACTATCAGCGTGTCGCGACTTTGGTTCAAGGATCTGGCCGACAGCCCTATCGATTGGAGCCAGTTCAGCCTCTCGAACATCAAGGACATCCGCCTCAAGAAGAAGAAGGATGTCCGTCCACACCAAAGCGAGGCCATCGGCAAAGTCCTCGAAGGGTTCGAAGCGCTGGATCGCGGCAAGCTCATCATGGCTTGCGGCACTGGCAAGACGTTTACCGCGCTTCGCTTGATGGAGAGCCTGGTTCCAGCAGGAGGCAAGGTACTCTTTCTCGCACCCTCGATCTCTCTCGTCGCGCAATCACAGCGGGAATGGACGGCGGAAAGTGCGGAGCCGTTCCATGCCTTCGTAATCTGCTCCGATAGCAAGGTAGGTCGGGATGCCGAAGATATCAGCACTCACGACCTGGCGTATCCCGCGACGACCGATGCGCGCAGGCTCTCAACGGTCGCGAGCATCCTGTCAAAAGACCGAAGGACGATAGTATTTTCAACCTACCAATCCGTCCAGGTAGTGGCGGACGCCCAGAAACAAGGCCTCGGAGAATTCGACCTCATCATCTGCGACGAGGCTCACCGGACTACTGGCCTGACCTTGCCTGGCGAAAGCCATTCCGAATTCGTGAAGGTCCATGACGACGATATCGTCCACGGGAAAAAGCGGCTGTACATGACTGCTACGCCTCGAATTTTCGGGGAAGCTTCGAAAAACAGGGCCTCGCAAGCCGACGCGACGCTGTTCTCGATGGACAACGAATCGACCTTCGGCAAGGAATTTTACAGATTGGGCTTCGGAAAGGCAGTCCAAAGAGATCTGCTATCTGAATACAAGGTGCTGATCGTGGCGGTAAAAGAAGCCGAGATGGCAAAGCTCGCGAACAACTTCAACAACGCCTTCAAGATCGACGAGAAAAAGGCTATCGACATCCGCTTCGCGACGAAGATCGTGGGAAGCTGGAAAGGCTTGTCCAAGCGCGGTCTCGTAGAGGTTGGCGAGGACGGCGAGCAAGAGGAACTGGCGGAGGACAAGGCGCCGATGCGCAGGGCCGTCGCGTTCTCGAAGTCCATCAAGGACTCTACCCAGACGACTGATATCTTCACCAAATTAGTGAACCTCTACCGTCAATCCCACGAAGGCGACGATGAAGCCTTTTCTGGCATGGTCGAGTGCCAACTCGGGCACGTTGACGGGACCATGAACGCCCTAGTGCGGCAGGGCGCGCTGGACTGGCTCAAATCCGAGGCTCCTACGGGACAGTGCCGCATCCTTTCGAACGCTCGCTGCCTCTCTGAAGGCATTGACGTACCAGCACTAGATGCGGTGGTTTTCTTCGACACGCGCGAGTCAATCGTTGACATTGTGCAGTCGGTAGGCCGCGTAATGCGTAAAGCGCCGGGCAAACGGTACGGCTACATCATCCTTCCGGTATGCATCCCATCCGAAAAGGTAAAGGACTACAACTCCTACATCGACAGCGACCCGCAGTTCAAAGGCATTTGGAAGGTCATCAAGGCCCTGCGTGCGCATGACGAGAGCCTCGTAGACGAGGCGGAGTTCCGGCGCAAGATCCAAGTCATCTCCGATCCAGACCGAAAAGCGGGTGACGACCGCAAGCAAGAGCAGGGAGCGCTGCCGCTTGAGTTCCCAACGCTTCCTATCGACGCGATCAACGAGGCCGTATACGCGGCGATCCCCAAGAAATTGGGCGACCGTGAATATTGGAGCGAATGGGCCAAGAGTATTAGTCTCGTGGCGGAGCGGCTCATTGCGCGGATCAAGGCCCTCCTTTCCAACGATGCGAATCTCACCGAAGCGTTTGATGTCTTTGAAAAAGGCCTTCGAGACACACTGAATCCAGCGGTGACCCGTGACGAGGCCATTGAGATGCTGGCCCAGCACATCCTGACGCTGCCCGTGTTCCAAGCGCTCTTCGCGTCTTCGAACTTCCCGCAGCACAATGTGGTCGGCAAGGCCTTGCAACAGATCGCTGACCGGCTCGGCAAATCCGCTATCGCCTCCGAAACCGAGGGCTTGGACAAGTTCTATGAGAACGTGCGCGAACGGATCAGCTTGGCGAAGAGCGACAAATCCAAGCAGGACATCATCCGCAACCTGTACGACACGTTCTTCCATAACGCTTTCCCGCGCATGGCGGAGCGGTTGGGTATCGTATACACTCCCGTGCAAATCGTAGACTTCATTCTTAAGAGCGCGGACGTGGCCCTACGTCGCCACTTCGGCGAATCGCTCTCCAGTCCTGGCGTACAGATCCTCGACCCCTTTGCTGGCACCGGCACCTTCCCAGTCCGCCTGATCCAGTCTGGCCTGATCGATCCAGAGTGCTTGAGGCACAAGTTTGCGCACGAGCTGCACGCGAACGAGCTTGTTCTGCTCGCCTACTACATCGCCACCGTCAATATTGAAACGGCGTTCCACGCTGCCACAAAGGAATACCGCCCCTTCGACGGCATGATTCTGGTCGATACGTTCCAAATGACGGAGGAGAACGACCTCGTTGACACGGTCGTTCTGCCAGAGAACAACGAGCGCGCGGAACGGCAGCTCGCGCAACCGATCCGCGTCATCGTCGGCAACCCGCCGTATTCCGCCCAGCAGGAAAGCGAAGCCGACGACAACAAGAACCTCAGCTACCCGACCCTCGACAGGCGGATTCGTAGCACCTATGCGGAGAAATCGAGCGGCAAGTTGGCCAAAAACCTCTACGACTCCTACATCCGCGCGATCCGTTGGGCGTCAGACCGCGTCGTGGACAGAGGCATCGTCGCGTTTGTCACCAACGGCTCGTTCCTCAACGCGAACAACATGGACGGTTTGCGCAAATGCCTAACCGAGGAATTCAGTCACCTTTACGTCTTCAACCTCCGAGGGGACCAGCGTACCGCTGGCGAAGAATCGCGCCGGGAGGGGGGGAAGGTCTTCGGTTCGGGCTCCCGCACGCCTGTAGCTATAACAATTTTGATAAAGGACCCGGTCCACGTAGGCCCGTGCGAACTTCACTACCACGATATCGGGGACTACCTGACCCAGCAAGAGAAGCTCGACATCGTCGAACGCTTCGGAAGCATCGATTCAGTTCCATGGCGCACGCTCCAGCCCAACGAACAGGGCGATTGGGCGAATCAACGTGACCCGGCGTTCGAAAAGTTCATCCAGATCGGCGACAAGGACAAGCCAGACGCCGACTCGATCTTCGGCGTTTACTCGCTCGGCGTAGTTACGAACCGCGATCCATGGACCTACAACATGAGCCGCGACACGGTGGCGATGAAAATGGAACAGATGATCGCCAATTACAACGTCGAACGGGGGCGGTACGCCACAGTACGGGCAAACAGCCCGAAGGACCAGGCGCCAGAGCTGGAGAGCGTAATTGACACAGACCCAAAACGTATCAGTTGGACCAGGGCACTGAAAGCCGACGCGAAGCGCGATAAAGAGCTGAACTTCGAACCGAGCTCCCTAAGGGTTGCCATGTATCGCCCCTTCTCAAAGCAATGGATGTACTTCAACCGCCGTTGCAACGAGATGGTCTACCAAATTCCACGACTGTTCCCAACCGAACGCCATGCAAACATTGTCATCTCCAGCACTGGCGTGGCGGACCGCAAAGGATACTCTGCGTTGGTAACCGACCACGTGCCAAACATGCATCTCACGGACACCGGGCAGTGCTTCCCGCTGTACTGGTATGAGAAGGCCGATCCCGCTGAAGGACCGCAGGGTGAGATGTTCGCGGCGCAGGAAAATCCAGATGCTGACGGCTATGTTCGCCGGGACGCCATCACGGATTGGGCGCTCGATACGTTCCAGACGCATTACAAAGACATCACGATCAGCAAAGAGGATATCTTCTGGTACACCTACGGCGTATTGCATTCATCCGAATACAAACAGCGATTTGCAGCCGATCTAAAGAAGATGCTCCCTCGAATCCCTCTTGTCCTGGATTTCCGAGCGTTTTGCGAGGCGGGCCGAAAATTGGGTAAATGGCACCTTGATTACGAAGATGTCGAACCTTTTCCACTGACAGAGGAACGCAAGCGCCTAGTTATGGACGACACCGATTACCGAGTCGAGAAAATGGCATTTGGCAAGAAGGATGGAAAGGCTGACAGAAGCGTGATCGTCTATAACTCCCACCTGGTGTTGCGCGACATCCCTTTGGAAGCCTACGAATACGTCGTCAATGGCAAGTCAGCGATTGAATGGATCATGGAGCGCTACCAGGTTTCAACGGACAAGCCTAGCGGTATCAAGAGTGATCCAAACGAATGGTCAGACGATCCTCGATACATCATTGATCTGTTGAAGCGCATCGTCCGAGTAAGCATAGAGACTTCGCGGATCGTGAAGTCTCTACCAGCGTTGAACGAGTCGAACTGAGCGTCCGCAGGAGAGCTGAGGTTAACTTTAAGAGCACCTCTGTTGGCGCCGACCGAATATTGACCCACCCTGCCGATTGAATTTTGACCCAGGGCGGGACGCCGCATTTCGAGGTGACGTCTGTGGATATGTGTATCAAACAGGAAGGGGGAATCCGCGGCGCGTATCCGGATCCGGACATCCCCTTTGTGTCATGAGTGAGCAAAATCACCGTCCAGGTGGTACAACATTGCCGCCTGGTATGGAACAGGTCTTTCGTTGTGTTCGTCCAGTTATTTTTCAGGACGAAGCAAGCGGACTGCCCGCAATACCTGGGACTGGCTTTTTCGTTAAACTATTTGGTGAAATATTCTTCATTACTGCTCGCCACGTCGTCGACAACGACTACGACTTTAATGATGAGCAACTGGTCATTCAATACAGCGCAACTAGTAATCGTGGCGTCCCGATCGCTGAAGTTCACCGCTTTAGATCAACTGATGAAAACGATACCGATCATGTTGATATAGTAATTTACAAAACTGATCGGGCTAGATTGGAAATGCATCTATTTGTAGGCAGCCCACCTTATGATTTTTCCGGGAAAGATTGCCTCCGAAATTATAGCCGTGGAATGCGACTTTCGTTCTCTGGACTTTCTCCAGATATTGGCGAATATGATTACGAAAACCGCGACTACAGAATTGCTCTTTCATGTGGCGATTTGTCATACCTTGAGCCTGAGTCTCTTTTGCGATCAATTCATATTGGCAGAGTCGATGTAAATTCATCGTTCCCTGATTTCGATGGTTTAAGTGGTTCGCCATTATTCTATTTTTCATCGTCGTCTGAGAGGAGCGCCAGTTCTCAATTTGCTGGCATGCTGTTAAGGGGCACACGTTCCAGTGGAATAATGCTGTTCATGGAAGCTCAATGTGTATTCAACTACCTTTTAGCCTTCTTTCTCCGGGAACTTCCAGAGCCTGTGGCCAGAAAAAAGCTAGAAGATTTAGTTAAATGGTATCACCCAGACATCGGTTACGAATATCGTCCTCGCGGCACAATTTCCGCTAGCAACTTCTCGATTCGAGTGCTCGACGGTGAGTATCAGAGACTGTTGTAATCTTGTAAAATCACAGTCTCCAACCAGAATAAATAATGTAAATCTTTTACTTTATTGGTGCGCGTCGATGACGGAAGGAAATGGGGGAGGTGCGTATTGACGGCAAATGAGCGTTGTCGCGACCAGCAAAGTGTCGCGCTTCGCTGGCGTAGCATCTGGCGTAGGTTTCGCTAGTTACCCCGGTTCCTCATTCAAGAACACACCCATACATCATCGGGGTGTGCTTTTCGGTCGCGAGGCGTTTGGCCGCGTCGGCGTTGATTTCGCGTGGAACGTTCATGTGGTCAAGATCGGGACAGCGGGGCAGGGGATTGCCAGGGTCGCCATTTTACCGCGTTCGATCAGGGCAGTGTCTGGCTCTGCGATGCTCGCCGGACGCCTCGTCCAGCTGCACTTCTCAACCCCAACTGCCGCCGCACGCGACGGTTTTTCGAGGTTTCCTGCGGTTTAATTTGCTGCAGAGATATTTTCGTTTCGAGGAACGCGAGGTATTTGGGATCGTCTTCCATAAAGATATCGATGCCTCCACCCATATACGCGCGGGTAAGCTCATCGGCTGCTTTATCGAGGTCGTTTTGCTCGAAATACAGTTGCCCAAGACGTAAGTGGATGTACGGGTTCCCAAGTCCTCTGGGACATTGCACGGCATTGTAGAAACACTTGAAGGCTTTTTCGAAGTTTTGTGCGTGGAAATGGACGTCGCCGAGCGCGACATAAATCCACGTCGCTGCCTCCCATTGACTGGGCTCGCCCGGAAGCACCTTTAGCGCGGCAATATAGTTTTGCCTGGCTTCTTCGGGCTTTCCTGCCGACGCCAGCGCATCGCCGTTCCTGCATAGATCGGTAATCTGCCGATGCAACGTGTCGCTCATGGGACGTGGCGATCCGCTTCCTCCAGGAAAATGCCCACCCACGCGTCCAGCACGCCCCAGAAATCGACCGGCTCGGGATGCTCGGGATCGTCATGCCACCAGATGACTCCCGACGCTTCACCGTCGTCCGCACAATTCAGGCACAGATAATCGCCGGCGCCGTTGTGGAACACGGTCACGGTCTGGTCGATATCGATGGGCAGCGCGCGTGCGGTCTCGTCATCGATATCGAACTTGTCGTCGGACAGGAACGCCCAATCGTCGACCGGTAACGGCCCCATCGAATTCGCGGGCAGGAAGGTCCAACCGTCGTGCAATTGCGTATAGAAGTCGCGGAACTTGGCCGGCACGCGTTCCCAGATCGGGCGCAGGCGCTCCGGCACGTCGGTGACCGGGGCACGGCCGCGGAAAAAGTTCAGGTCGTTGCCGCCGACCGTGTACAGATACAGCAGCGACGAGCCGCCATCCTGTTCGCGCAATACGTACAGGCGCTTGAGCATCGTGCGCAGGAAATCCTGTACGCTGGGCCACTCCGTCGCGAAGTCGCTCCATTCCGTGAGCAGCGCCAGCCTGCGTCCGTGTTCCTGCTCATCGAGGAATCGCAGCCATTGCATGGGAACGGACGGGTCCGCTTCGGCCTCGGTCGAGGTGGCCATTAACGCGGTCGGCTGTACGAAATGCTGCAATTCACGCAGTACCGCGGTGTTATCCAATTCTGTTGTCATCGTGTCGTTTTCAGATTGATTGCCCATGCACGCCAAGGCGTCTATCCGCCCCGCAGGAGATTATAAATCTGCTCCTGCAGCTCGGCCGCCATGCTGGCCTCTTTCTGCATCATCTCCTGTCGGAATGCGGGGTCCACGGCGATGCCGCCTTTCTTGTATTCGGTCCATTCGGCGAACGTCTTCGCCCCCTTCGACGTATTCGCCGTTTCGCTCAGGCCGATGAAGTTGCGGGGATTGTTCAGGACCGCGAGCTGGTTCTCTTGCGACAGCTGGGCGAATCCATCCATTTCCGTGATCTGCTTCATCGGAACGATATGGTCGGCGTGCAAGGGCTTCGTGATTGTCAGGCCGGGCAGTGCGGGATCGTCCATCGGCAACGTCACGCCTTCGTTGACCTGTTTCTGGATGGCGGAACTGGGCGTCTTGGCGCGCAGGCGCGCGTACGTCGACGCCGACACGCGTGCCGGCGGTTCCGCCGGCGGCGTGACGGGCGGCTCGGCGGTGGTCGCCGGCGGGCGCAGCGAAAACCGCACGTTCCCGCCATTCATGCCCAGCGTCCCCGGCTCCACGTTCACCTGGACCCGCTGCGCAAACTCCCACGCCCCCGGCGCCGCCTTCGCGCCCAGGTAGCCGCCCAGGAAGCTGCCTGCGATCGCCGACCATTTCTGGCCATCGCTGCCGACGCCGAACACCTTGCCGCCGACCCAGCCGCCGCCGATCCCGCCGGAGAACGCGCCGACCAGGCCGCCCACCGCGACCACGGGCCCGGCGAGGACGATCGCGGAGCCGACGCCCACGACGAGCAGCGACGCGTGCACCCAGCCCGGCACCAGGTGTTCCGGATTGATCGTGTCGGTCTGCGCGGTCCCGCCGCCGATGTGGACGTCGCCGGAACCCTTCGTGACGACGGCGCCGCATCCCGTCTTGTCGTCGACGCGCGCCGCCGGCATGCCGTTGATGTAGACCTGGGCGCTGCCCGTCGCGATCGGTATCGGTCCCGGATGCTTGGCGCATGCGACCTGGTCGACGTGCGCCCGCGCGGCGCGCAGGCCGTTGACGAACACGTTGGACGAACCGGCCGTGGCGATGGCGCCCGTGACTTCCTTGCCGGCGAAGCTCATCGTGCTCATCGCTTCGCCCAGGCCCGCGCCCATGGCGGCGCCCGCGCCGACGACGGCCACCGCGGCCAGGCCGCCCGTGCCGACGATCGCCACGCCGGCCACCGCGATGGCCGCGCCGATGAGCAGGCCCTTGAGGAGCCAGCTCATGGTCGGGCTGTGTCCGATCGGGTCTCCCAGCCGTGCCGCCGCCGGCATTCAGCGCTCCGCCACCCGGTCGCCCGCGACCCGGTCGCCCGCGACCCGGTCGAGATGCGCGCGCACCTCGGTCAAGCTGTAGAACGGCACGGACGGCGAATTGGCCTGGATGTACTGGGCCAGGTGCAGCCGCTCGGTCAGCGCCGGTCCCGGCGGCGGCGTCGTGCGCTCGAGCGTGATCGTGCCCGACGGCCGCAGCAACGACAGGCCGCCGTTTGCCCGGGTGACGTTCGCCTGCAGGCGCGTGCCCTCGGCGTCATAGAATTCCCATTGGTCCTGGTTGACGTCGGACACGGACAGCTTGCTGCCCGCCTCGTGCTTGTCGGCGAACACGTACAGCATCTTGCGCGGCTCGGACAGTGCGAAGATCGTCGCCAGGGCGGGGGAGGGCGCGCCGGCCGGCCGGTCCGGCGCCGGCGCCAGCGGGCGGCGCAGCCTGATGCTGTCGACGAGCGCGTCGAACGTGGCGTTCCATGCGTCGCTGAACTCGCGCAGGCACGTTGCCGCGACCAGCATGGCCTCGGTGGTGCCCGGCTTGCTGCCCTGGACCAGCGTGACGACCTGGCGCTGGTGCATGACGCCGGCCTCGTTGCGCCAGCGGTAGGCCAGCTCCAGCGCCGGCGCGCCGTCGACGCTGCGCCCGGACATCGCCTTCATCTGGAACCCGGGCAGCGCCCGCGTCAGCTCCTTGGCCAGGCGGTCGCCGAACTGGTCGAGGTTTTCCTCGGGCTGGACGTCCGCATGGGAGACGACGACGTTGAACTCGCTGGGACCGTCGTCGCGCAGCGTGAACATGTGCATCGTCTTGTCCTTCAACTGCGCGGGCAATTCGAAGGTGGCGTGGTTGGCATGGTACAGCTGTGCGGTGTCGGGCATGGCGTGCTCGCTCATTTGCTCATTCGTTCACTTGTTCAAGTCGATCCGGTCGCCCATCACGGCGACGTTCACGCCCTGGATCAGGATCGTGCCGTCGGCCTGCAGGACGATCTTGCTGCTGCCGACTTCCAGCGTGATGTCGGTGTTGGCCTTCAGGTGGATGTGCTCCGTCTGCGACGTCAGCTCGATGTTCTGCTTCGCGGTCTGGTGCAGGTGGGCCGTTTGCGCCACCAGTTCGATGTTGGTCTTGGCCGTCTGGTGGATGTAATCCTCTTCGGCGGTCAGCTCGATGTTCGTCTTGGCGGTGTCGTGGATGTGCCCCGTCTGCGCCGTCGTGACGATGTACTGCTTGACGGTGTTGGTCTGGTAGCCGGTGCTGACCGTGTTGGTCTGGTGCGGCCCGTTGACCACGGTGGCCTGGGTGTTCTGCACGGTCGTGACCATATCCTTCTGCGAGTGGATATTGATCAGTTCCTGGCCCTTGCGGTCGTGGATGACCATTTCGCTGAAGCCGCCGCCGCCCGGCGTGGAGCGGCTCTTGAACCCCATCATGTGGGCGCCGTCCGGCAGCCCGTACGGGACCGGCTGGTCGGCATTGAACAACCGTCCCGTGCAGACCGGGCGGTCCGGGTCGCCCTCGAGGTAGTCGATGATTACTTCCTGCCCGATGCGAGGTACGGAAATCGTGCCCCAGCCACGGCCGGCCCAGGGCTGCGACACGCGGATCCAGCACGAGCTGCGCTCGTCGCGGCGGCCGTAGCGGTCCCAGTGGAACTGCACCTTGATGCGGCCGAACCGGTCCGTGTGGATCTCCGTCCCCTTGGGGCCGACGACAGTCGCCGTCTGCGGTCCGGGCATGCGCGGCGGCGGGTGGGCGCGGCGCGGGCGGTAGGGGATCTTGCGGCGGATCGCGGTGAAGGTATTGCGGTAGACGTCGTCCTGGCCGCGTTCGAAATAATTGTTGCGGGCGTTGACCTGTACCGACAGCACGAGGAAGTCGTTGTCGCCCTCGCCGGCCGGATCGAACCAGTGGTGGTCCAGCAGCTTGAGCGTGTGTCCGGCGACGAGGCCGCGGCAGTCCGAGGCGCCCGTGAAGATCTTGGCCTGCCACTCCAGCACTTCCAGGCGCCGGCGCGCCTCGACCTGGCCGTCGTCCTTGTCCCGGTAGGAAAAGGCCGGGTTGCCGTCATAGATTTCCATGGTCGGCATGTCGCCCTGCCGGGTCACGGTCGGCATCTCCACGTACGGGATCGTATTGGGCGCCTTGAAGTCGAACGTGTTGAGCGCGACCCTGGTCGGCTGCAGGGTGCGCGTGGCCGCGAACGCCGTCACGCTGTCGCGGTCGTGCCAGCGGTTGCCGCCGTTGAATTCGACCTCGGCGTGGGCCGACTGCGGCGGGCAGAAGCTGCCCACGCGCGAATCGTCGCTGATCACCATCACGTGGCCGTTCGGCTTGTGCTCGAAATAGTAGAACAAGCCGTACTTTTCCATCAGCCGGCTGACGAAGTGCTCGTCCGTCTCGTCGTACTGCACGATGTAGTTTTCCGGCCGGTAGGTCTGGCCGATGCGTAATTCGTAGTTGGCCAGGCCGTTGTAGTCGCCCCGGAAGATCGTGTCGAGCACCTCGAGCACGCTCTGGTCCTGGAAGATGCGCGAATTGACGCGCTGCTTCAGGTAGCTGAGCCAGGGCACGATCTGCGCGTGATAGAACGCGAAGCCGCCGTCGGCATGGCGGACGCCGAACGAGTGCACGTAACCGTTGATGAAATGCTCGCTGCCGTCGGCCAGTTGCACGCCGATGCTGACGTTCTTTCCCATCAGGTCCTTCAGGTCGATGGCGGCATTTTCCGAGATCAGGCCGAGGTCGAACACGAACGGCTCGGACATGGCCGAGGTGCCGCTCAGCGATTCGATCAGCAGCGTCTTATCGCCCTGTAACGGCGAGTAGAAGCGCAGCAGGCGCCTGCCGTCGTTGAACGTCGCCAGCGCGGCTGCCACGCCCGCCGCGACGTCTTCCTGTCCGGCGGGATCGATGGCCGGCGGCACGTATTGCGGCTCGGCGGCGGCGAAATCGCTCACGGCCCGTCCCGCCAGCGGATGCTCGTCGATGACCATTTGTTCCGCGCTGGCGGCGATCTCGAGCGCCTTGGCCGGGTTATCGAGCGAATCTGATGGCATAGCGCGACTCCTGCATCTGATGTTTGCTCCGCACGGCGGGTCGTGACGGGTTGTTATGTTTGTTTCAAATCATATATATGCTAACAGAAATTTGTTGTTCGTTAAATCGGCCATTGGTGCAATTCACGATTGATTTCCCTTGGGCACGACTCTGACGGCATGAGCGGCAGGGCAGGCGGCATGACTTGCCGGGTCACTGTGCGACGGTCGTGACGGCCGTTTCGGCGATCCGGATGCGCGGCCCCTTGAGGCGGAGCGCCGGCGCTTCGACCAGATACCAGCTGATCGTGCCGGCAAGCAGCGCGCAGAGGGCCGACAGGGCGAACAGGCTCCAGGGTGAAATCGCCGGGATGGTCCAGATCAGCAGCTTCTGGATGGGCCATCCGTACAGATAGGTCCCGTACGACACATCGGGCAGCCGGTTGAATTGCATGAGCCATGGGGACCGTTTGCCGGCCGCGTACAGCAATGCATACCCGCCCAGCGACGTCACCGCCAATTCCGACACGCGCCACGAGAACATGCACAGGACGACGGCGGCCGCGGCGGCAAGGGCGAACCGGCTGTCCATGCGGATCTTGTCGCGGTACAGGTAGTAGGCGCCGCCGCTCAGGAAGAGCATCGCCAGGCGCAAGCCCGGTATCGTCACGTTCGACAGCCTGGCCATCGCGCCGCTTGCGAACGCCAGCACCGTCAAGGCAAGCCAGATCCTGCGCCGGCCGAGCGCGCCGGTGACGCCGAGGGCGAGCACGCCCAAGTAGCATGTGAATTCGGCCGAGATCGACCACATCGAATTATTGATGCCGTCGTGGTGGAGCCCGGCAAATACGGCGGGGACAGCAGGTTTCTGGAGGAACAGCATATTGATGACGAGGACCGGCACGTCCAGTTCGCTGAAATATGTTTTCGGCACGGCGGCAAGTGGCCCGACGGCAAACGCGCAGACGAGCGTGGCGACGATGAACCCGGGGTAGATGCGCAGCAGGCGCTTCTTGAGGAACGGCCACGCTTGGGGTTGCGATTCCCAGCTCTGCACGATGAGATAGCCGCTGAGCAGGAAAAAGCCGTCCACCGCCAGGTCGCCGAACGACAGCGAGCCGAACATCCGCGTCAATATCTCCCGGCTGCGGTTGCCGTCGAGGATTTCCGGCGCGTGGCTGAGGAGGACGAGCAAGGCCAGCAGCAGCCTGACGAGGTTGAAGTTGTTTTGTCTTGTCGACGTGTTCATACACCGTTCCAGTAAATAGATCGGTTGGGCGACGGGCAACGACTGCGAAATGATTATTTTTTAAGAACTGTTGTTGAATTTTTACAGGGTGTTGCCTGGGAGTGATGAGGTGCGTCACGCCTGCGATGGAGCGTGAGCAAAAGGGGCGAGCAAACATCGCACCGCGCAGTGAGTGGCTCGACTGAGCGCGACAACCTGGTTTTTGCGGATTTCACGCCGCCCCGTCGCGGATGCCCTGTATTCGTTAAATCCCATCGGTTTTATATTGCAGATTTTTAAGGACGTGTTATCGTTCACGCGAGGGCGCCCGTTGCATTCGGACACCGAACGGCCGGGCCGTGGTCGATGGGTTGAGATGAGGAATTGATGATCCGAGTTTTATTGGCGGACGACCATGCAATCGTCAGAAGGGGACTGAAGCAGCTGTTGCAGCTCGGGGGCGACATCCAGGTGACCGCCGAGGCCACGAATGGCGACCAGGTCATGGACACGTTGCGCGCCGAGCGTTTCGATCTGCTCCTGCTGGACATGAACATGCCGGGCATCAGCGGCGTCGACCTGATCACCTGCATCCGGCGGGACGCCATCCCGACGCCGATTCTGGTGCTTAGCATGCGCAACGAGGTCCAGGTCGTCAGGCGTGCGCTGAGCGCGGGTGCGAACGGTTATCTGACGAAGGCCAACGAGCCCGAAGTCTTGTTGACGGCGATACGCAAGACGGCGGCGGGCAATCGGTTCATCGATCCCTTGCTCGTCGACGACATGGTATTCAGCCTGGTGGAGGGCGATTCGTGCCCTTCGCACGAGCAACTGTCCGACCGCGAATTCCATATCTTCAGGTTGCTGGTACACGGCAAAACCGTGAACGACATCGCGCGCGAACTCGCCATCAGCAACAAGACCGTGAGTACCCATAAGGTGCGCCTGATGCAGAAAATGAATCTCGCCTCCAACGCGGACCTCGTGCGGTACGGCGTCGAGCACGGCCTGCTCGAATGACGGGGCCGCGCGCCATGGCAGCCGCGCCGCGCGACGGCATCGTCCTGATCGTCGACGATACGACGGCCAATCTCAAGGTGGTCGGCGAATGCATGGCCGATTGCGGCTACGGCGTGGTGATCGCACAGGACGGGGAAGAGGCGTTGCGGCGGACGGACCTGGTGCGGCCGGACCTGATCCTGCTCGACGTCATGCTGCCCGACGTGGATGGCTTCGAGGTGTGCCGCCGTCTGAAATCGCGGCCAGACACGCGGGACATCCCCATCATTTTCATGACGTCCCTGGCCGACACGGAATACAAACTGCGGGGTTTCGACGCCGGCGCCGTCGACTATGTCACCAAGCCGCTGCAGGTCAACGAGGTGCTGGCCAGGGTCGATACCCATATGCGCCTGCGCCGGTTGCAGAAGGCGCTGGAAGACAAACATGCCGAACTCCAGCATTCGTATGCGGAACTCGAGCGCCGCGTCGAGGAACGCACGTCCGAACTGCGCGACGCCAACCGCCTGCTGACACTGGAGATCCAGGAGCGCATGCAGGCCGAGGACAGGCTCGCGCTCAAGATTTTTGCATTGGATCATGTTAGCGATGGCGCGTTCCTGCTGGATGACGACGGCCAGATCCTCTACGTGAACGACGCCGCTTGCCGGATGACCGCGTATCGGCGCGAGGAATTGCTGGCGATGCACGCGTCGGACCTTCATTCCGGCTGGTCCCGCGACGCTTACCGTCAACGCTGGACCCGCTTGCGCGACGCGGGCAATGTGATGACCGAACTCCAGCATCGGACGAAAGACGGACGCCTGTTCCTCGCCGAGCTCGGCGAGAACTATTTCGAATACGGCGGCCAGGGTTATAACCTGACGCTCATGCGCGATATCTCGGCGTCGCAGGCGGCGGAATCGGCGCTGCGCGAGAGCGAATGCAAGTTCCGCACCCTTGCGGAAAACTCGCCCGACCTCATCGTCCGCTATGGCCTCGATTGCCGCCGCCTGTACGTAAACCCGGCGTATACGGCGTTTTTCCACGTGTCGGTGGAGGACGCGTTGGCGAGCGAACCGGGGGCGCCCTGGTATGGCGACACCAGCGTAGCGGCCTACAAGGACATGCTGCGCCAAGTCATGGCAACCGGCGTGCGGGCCGAGAAGTTCATGACCTGGCACATGCCCGGCGCCGCGCCCGTCCACCACCACTTTCACATCGTGCCGGAATACGGCGCCGACGGCGCCGTGCAGCGCCTGCTCACCATCGGACGCGACATCACCGCGATCAAGGAAGCCGAACGGGAGCTGCGCGAATCGCGCGTCCAGTTGCGGGAGCTCGCGGCGCGCCAGCACAAGGCGCGCGAAGAAGAGCGCAAGCACATCGCGCGCGAGTTGCACGATGAGCTTGGCCAATTTCTCACCGCATTGCGCATGAAGATTTCCCTGTTGCGCGTGCGGTTTGGCGAACGCGATGCCGAGTTGACCGCGCACGCGAAAAGCATGACCGAACTCGTCGACCGAAATCTCCAGGTCGTGCGCGACGTGGCGGCGTCGCTGCGCCCCGGCGCACTCGACATGGGCCTCCAATCGGCACTCGAGTGGCTTGTCGCCGACTTTGCGGGACACGTCGGCATTGCCTGCGTGCTGGATGTGATCGACCGCGAGGTCGACCTGGACGAGATGAACGCGACGGCCATCTTCCGCATCGTGCAGGAATCGCTCACCAACGTGGCGCGCCACGCCGGGGCCAGCCGGGTGACGGTGACGCTGGACAGCGAAGGGGCGTTCTGCCGGGTGACCGTGTGCGACGACGGCAAGGGCTTCGATCCCGGCCTGACGCGCAGGACGTCGCTCGGCCTGCTCGGCATGCGCGAACGTGTGTTGATGGTGGGGGGAGAACTCGACATCGACAGTGCGCCCGGCCGGGGGACGACCCTGGTCGTGCGCGTACCGCGCCGCGACGGCGCCCCGCCGCGCCTGCCCTGAGGCGCCGGGCGCCGTCTACCTCGTCCTGATCCGGGAATCGAGCCTCGGTCCAGTCAAGACGGACGCGCAAGCCGCCGCCTGCCCGCCACCGCCAGCACCCTGAGCGCCGTCTCCAGCCGCACGCGCCGGTATTCCATGGCTCTTGCCGCCGCATGGACGCCGCGCGCGCGCAATGCATCCTGCACATTCTCGGCCGTCCAGCGGTCGGTCCGCCGTTCGCCCAGCATTTTCTTCAGCAAGCCCTGGTCGTCGATCCATCGGTAAGTCATGACGTCCTCCTTGTGGTTGAGGACTCTATCGTCGCGCAATTGCGCGACAGAAACTTACCTTGCATCAAGTAAAAAGCGCTCAGGACAAGCGCGCATGATTCAGGATGATCCAGGCGACCGTGATGACGACCATGCCGGTAAAGGTCACGCACGACCAGGTAAAAAACCAGGCCGACACGATCCCCGCCTGCAAGACTTTCTCGAACAGCACGCCAAGCGCGAAATCGAAGGCGGTCAGGAACGACCAGCGCCGCAGGTAGACGGGCAGGTAGCGGCTCATCCTGCGGTTGTGCTGGCGCGCGGCGTGGCGCTCGATGCGGTTGCGCGCGGCGCTCACGTCGTGGAACAGCCAGTCGAAGAACAGGAACCGGTAAAGGAGGCGCCGGAACGGCATCTCGGGAACCGGCTCGTCGTCGGGGGCCGGCTGTTGTTGCGTGTCCTTGGCTGTCGTCATGGTTGCACCGCTCGCTTGAATGCCGATGACCACGCGGGTGGCCACGATCTTTCATGGTATGCCAGATGCCGTTTCGGGCCCGTTCGTTGACTAACGTAGCGTGCGCGGCGTCCGGTGTTTCTGAGCAGCACCAATAAAACGCGAAACGGGCGCACGCGGCGCCCGTTCCGGAACGACTGACACACACAAGGCGAAGGTCAGCCGGAAGGCATTAGCCTTCCTTCACCCGCTTGGCGATGTGCGCCAGCGCCTCGTCCACCTGGTCGATCAGGATCAGCGTCAGGTCGCCCGGCTGCAATCGCGCCAGCGCCTTGTCGATGGCGACGAACTCGCCCTTGATCTCGTCGACGTGCGTCGTGCGCGGCGCGCCGGCGAGACCCTCGCGCAGCAGGGCGACGACTTCGCCCTCGAGGCGGCCGCGCTGGCACTGGTCTTCGTACAGCAGGACGTCGTCGAAGGCCCTGCCGAGGATGCGCGTCTGATCGCGGATGTCGTCGTCGCGGCGGTCGCCGGCGCCGGAGATGACGACCGAGCGGCGCTTGGCCGGCATCGATTCGACGGCGCCCACGAGCGCCTGGATCGCGTCCGGGTTGTGGCCGTAGTCGGCGATGACCGTCGCGCCGCGGTAGTCGAACACGTTGAAGCGGCCCGGCGCGTTGTCGCTTTCGCCCACGAAGGTCTTGAGGCCGAGGCGGATCGCGTCCCACGAGATGCCCACGGCCCAGGCGGCCGCCACCGAGGCCATCACGTTCTCGACCTGGAAGCCGATCGCGCCGCCGCGGGTGATGGGCACGTCTGCCAGCGGCACGCGCTCTTCCTTCCTGCCCTGCGCCGCGACGAGGTGGCCGTTGGCGACGTAGACGATGCGGCGGCCCTGCGCGCGGTGCTTCTGCATGACCGGCAGCGAGGCATCCAGAGCGAAATAGGTGACGTCGCCGCGCGTGTTCTCGGCCATGGCGGCCACGATCGGGTCGGCCGCGTTCAGCACGGCCATGCCTTCCGGGGCCACGTTCTGGACGATCACACGCTTCAGGACCGCGAGGTCTTCCAGCGTGGTGATGTAGTTCAGGCCCAGGTGGTCGCCGGCGCCGATGTTGGTGACGACGCCGACCTGGCAGCGGTCGAAGGCGAGGCCTTCGCGCAGCATGCCGCCGCGGGCCGTCTCGAACACGGCCGCGTCGACGTCCGGATGCAGCAGCACGTTGCGCGCGCTGCGCGGGCCGCTGCAGTCGCCGCTGTCGATGCGCCGGCCCTGGATGTACACGCCGTCCGTGTTCGTCATGCCGGTGCGCAGGCCCGAGCTGGTGAGCAGGTGCGCGATCAGGCGCACGGTCGTCGTCTTGCCGTTCGTGCCCGTCACGGCGACGACCGGGATGCGGCCGTCGTCGCCCGGGGCGTACAAGGTGTCCATGATGGCTTCACCGACGGCGCGGCCCTTGCCGAACGACGGCGAGATGTGCATGCGCAGGCCCGGCGCGGCGTTCACTTCGACGATGCCGCCGCCTTGCTCCTCGATGGGTTTCAGCACGCTGTCGCACACGAGGTCGACGCCGCAGATGTCCAGGCCGACCATGTGCGCGGCGGCGATGGCGCGGGCCGCCACTTCCGGATGGACGTCGTCCGTGACGTCCGTCGCCGAGCCGCCCGTCGACAGGTTGGCGTTGTTGCGCAGCGTGACGCGCTGGCCTTTCGGCGGCACGGATCCGGCGTCGTAGCCCTGCTTGGCCAGCGAGGCGAGGGCGATGTCGTCGAAGCGGATCTTGGTGAGCGACGTGGCGTGGCCGTCGCCGCGGCGCGGGTCGCGGTTGACGATGTCGACCAGCTGGCGCACCGTGTGCACGCCGTCGCCCACGACATGCGGCGGGTCGCGGCGGGCGGCGGCGACGAGCTTGTTGCCGACGACGAGCAGGCGGTAGTCGTGGCCCGGCAGGTATTTTTCGACCATGACGTCGTCACGGAACTCGGCCGCGGCGGCGAAGCCCGCGTCCAGCTGTTCGCGCGTCGTCACGTTCACGGTCACGCCCTTGCCCTGGTTGCCGTCCTTCGGCTTGATGACGACCGGCAGGCCGATGTCCTGCGCGGCGGCCCACGCGTCCTCGGGGTCGCTCACGGCCCGGCCCAGCGGCACGGGCACGCCGGCCGCGTTCAGCAGGGTCTTGGTCAGTTCCTTGTCCTGGGCGATGGATTCGGCGATGGCGCCGGTGGCGTCGATCTCGGCGGCCTGGATGCGGCGCTGGCGGCTGCCCCAGCCGAACTGCACGAGGCTGCCCTCGGTCAGGCGGCGGTACGGGATGCCGCGTGCGACGGCGGCGTGGACGATGGAGCCGGTCGACGGGCCGAGGCGCACGTCCTCGTCCAGGTCGCGCAGCTGCTTGAGCGCGCCGTCGAGGTCGAACGGCTGGTCGTTGCGGGCCGCGTCGCACAGCTGCTCGGCCAGGCGCATGGCCAGGCGGCCGACGTCTTCCTCGCTGTATTCGACGACGACCTGGTAGGTGCCGCGCTCCAGCGTGGCGGTCGTGCGGCTGAAAGTGACGGGGCAGCCGGCCTGCGCCTGCAGGGCCAGGGCCGCGACTTCCAGCACGTGGGCCAGCGGGATGGTGTCGTCATGGCCGGTCGGCTGCAGCTGGCCGATGTCGGGGAACAGGGCGCGCAGGCGCGTCTCGAATCCGGACAGGGCGCCGATCGATTCTTCCTCCGGCGCGCAGGTGACGATCGCCTCGATCGAGGTGTGGTGGCTCCACAGATTGGGACCACGCAGGGCCCGTACGCGTGTTACTTCCATAGATCTTTCCTTTAGGGTGCGGCGCCGGAGCTCCTGGTAGCCGGCGCGCGTCGGCCCGGTTGGTGCCGGGCACGTATCGGTATTCAGGCCTTGCTCTTTTTCACGGCCGCGTCGAAGGTACGCAGACCGGCGCAGATCAGGTCCGTCGGCACGTCCAGCGCCCAGCCGGCCAGCGCGGCGGCCAGCAGGGCTTCCGGTTGCGCGGCCGTGGCCGGTTTCACCTTGTCGATGCCCAGCAGCGGCATCTCCTCGTTGCCTTGCGCGAGCACGATGTGGTCGCCGCGCACGAACGCCACGCGGCCGCCCGCGGCGCGGTGCGCCCCGAGGGTCTCGTTGGCTTCGTCCAGCGCGTAGAACAGCACGGCGCCGTCGCACAGGTCGGCCAGTGCGGCCACCCGTGCGTCGGCCGCGTTCAGCACGGCCGCACCAATGGACAGCACGACGTCCACCTGGCTGCGCACGACGTTGTACAGGGCATCGTCGTCGCGCACGTACAGGTCGGCCACGTCGGCCGCGTTCCCCATGTCCGTCACGATGCCGACCAGGCAGCGGTCGTAGGGCAGGCCCTCTTCGAGGATCGTGCGGGCGTTCGATTCGAACACGGCGGCCTGCACGGTGCGGTTGATCAGCAGGCGCTGGCCGGCGTCGAAGCGGGTGCCGTCCTGCCCGGTGACCTGGCGGCCGTCCAGGAACAGGCCGTCGCGGTTGGCGACGCCCACGTGCTTGCCGGACAGGTTCAGCACGGTGCCGACGAGGCGCGCGGCCAGCGCCGCGTCCGTGGTGCCCGTGACGCCCACGAGCGGGATGCGGCCCGTTTCACCTTCGGCGAACAGATGCTCGACGATGGCGCGGCCGACGTTGCGCGGTTCGCCCTTGGCGGGCTTGATGTGCGCGAGCAGGCCCGGGCTGGCATTGACTTCGATGATGGCGCCGCGCTGTTCTTCGAGCGGACGCGAGATGTCTTCGCACACGAGGTCGATGCCGGCGATGTCCAGGCCCACGACGCGCGCGGCCAGCGCGGCGACGTATGCCACGTCCGGGTGGACGTCGTCCGTGACGTCGTCGGCCACGTTGCCGTTCAGCTGGATCAGCACTTTCTGGCCGGCCTGCGGGATCGAATCCGGCGTGAGGCCCTGGCGTTTCAGGTCGAGCTTGATCTCGTCGCTGTCGTGCGGCTTGACGGGGGACAGCGGGAATTCTTCCGATTCGCCGCGGCGCGGGTCGATGTTGATCTGGCTGTCGCACAGGGCGCCGACCGTGGAGGCGCCGTCGCCGACGACCCACAGCGATTCGCCCTTGGCGGCCGCGACGACCTTCGAGCCGACGACCAGCACGCGGTGTTCGTTGCCGGGAATGAAGCGTTCGACGAGGACGGCGCTGGATTCGCCTTCTTCCGACGCGATGGCGTAGGCGGCATGCACGTCCGCCTCCGTCATCAGGTTCAGCGACACGCCGCGGCCGTGGTTGCCGTCGACCGGCTTGACGGCCACGGGCAGGCCGATGTCCTGCGCTTCTTCCCATGCCGCTTCCTTGCTGCGCACGACGGTCCCTTCCGGCACCGGCACGCCGCAGGAGGCGAGCAGGGTTTTGGTCAGGTCCTTGTCGCTGGCGATGGATTCGCCGATGGCGCTCGTGCGGTCCGTCTCGGCCGTCCAGATGCGGCGCTGCGCGGCGCCGTGGCCCAGTTGCACGAGATTGCCGTCGGTCAGGCGCAGCGAGGGGATGCGGCGGTCGGTGGCGGCTTCGACGATGTGGCCGGTCGACGGGCCGAGGCAGTAGCGGTCGACCAGTTCCGTCAGCTCCGCCACCGTGGCCGGGAGGTCGAACGGGGTATCGTTGATGGCGGCCATGAGCAGGGCGTGGCCGGCGTGCAGGGCGGCCCGGCCGGCGGTCTCGTCGCGCGTGCGGAACGCCATCTTGTAGACGCCGGGGTCGGCGGTGGAGCGGGTCTTGCCGAAGCCGGTCTTCATGCCGGCCAGGTTTTGCAGTTCGAGGACGATGTGTTCGAGGATGTGGCCGGCCCAGGTGCCGTCGCGCAGGCGTTCCAGGAAGCCGCCCCGTTCGCCGACCCCGCAGCGGTGTTCGATCAGGCCCGGCAGCCAGGCGGTCAGGCGTTCATATAGGCCGGGAAGTTTATTCGAAGGACATTCTTCGAGTTCGCCGATGTCGAGCCAGGCTTCGATGACAGGGCGGTAGGTCCAAATGTTCGGTCCACGCAGGTGCTGTACACGAAGAATTGCAATGTCTTTCTTATTTGTCATGAAAATATCCAGCCATGCGATGACCGCTCTCTCATCGCACAGCGTTGCCTAAGTTTGCGCATCGTTGGTCAAAAGCGGCGCCGGATCGCGGCCCGTCTTCCTCTCTTTCCACAATGCACATGTTGTATACTTGCGGGCACGAAGCTTACCGCGCCGAACCGATTTCTACCAGTTTGGCCCCTCCGCTAGAATACCGTACACGCCGAAGTGCCCGCGTTTCGGAAGGTACGCGTGTCAACGGCAACACCGCCCGCAACGTTCCATCGTACAGATCTGCCAGCCTCCGGCTGTCCCAATCCTGAATAGAACCGGAAACTTCGCCTTTACCGGCGGCATCAAATGACAAATCAACAACTCATTCCCTCCGTTCCGCCGGCGCTTGGCGCCGGTTTCCTGCCCGAGCACTGGCAGGCGGACGTCGCGAAAAAGCTTGCGCCAGGGGAAAACGTTTTAAACAGCGTCGAGGTTGACCTCGATGCGAAATTACGCTTCACCAAGGGCATTCTCGTCGTCACGAATTATCGCCTGCTCACCCGCGCACCCGGCGACACGATGTGGCGCGACTGGCCCTACCGTGCCGGTTTATCCATGCGGCATTACGACCACGCGGGCGTCGGCCACCTGGAACTGGTCGATGCGAACGGCCGCCTGGCCGCCTGGCGCTTCACGCTCGGCCAGAACCTGCAAGCCATCCGCGTCGTCGACCAGTTCCACGACCAGGTCGAAAGCTACGTCACTGGCGTCCCTGTGCAAGCTCCCGAGCAACATACTTGTCCGAGTTGCAAGGCGCCGCTCGAGCCGGACCAGGAAGAATGCCCGATCTGCACCAAGGTGCTGCACACCCCGCCGTCGACCTGGACGCTGTTCCGCTTGTGGCGCTTTGCCAGGCCGTACAAGGGCCAGCTGCTGGTCGGATTCTTGCTGATGCTGGCAAGTACCGGCGCACACATGATTCCGCCTTACCTGACGATGCCGCTGATGGACAACGTGCTGATCCCGTACCAGAACGGCCAGCACATCGACACGCGCCTCGTCTACCAGTACATGGGCGGCCTGTTCGCCTCCGCGATGCTCGCGTGGGCGTTGGGCTGGGGCCGCACGTACATCCTGGCGCTCGTGTCGGAGCGCATGGGGGCCGACATGCGTTCCGAAACGTATGAGCACCTGCTGAGATTGTCGCTCGAATTCTTCGGAGGCAAGCGCACGGGTGACCTCATGAGCCGCATCGGCAGCGGTTCGGACCGCATCTGCGTGTTCCTGTCGCTGCACTTGCTGGACTTCCTGTCCGACGTGCTGATGATCATCATGACGGGCGTGATCCTGTTCAGTATCAACTTCAAGCTGGCGCTGATCACGCTCGTGCCGCTGCCGTTCATCGCGTGGATGATCCACGTCGTGCGCGACAGGCTGCGCACGGGGTTCGAGAAGATCGACCGCGTGTGGGGCGAGGTCACGAACGTGCTGGCCGACACGATCCCCGGCATCCGCGTCGTGAAGGCGTTCGCGCAGGAGCACCGGGAGGCGTCGCGCTTCCGCGAGGCGAACAAGCACAACCTGGCCGTCAACGACAAATTGAACAAGGTGTGGTCGCTGTTCTCGCCGACCGTCTCGCTGCTGACGGAACTGGGCCTGCTCATCATCTGGTGCTTCGGCATCTGGCAGGTGAGCCGGCAGGAGATCACCGTCGGCGTGCTGTCCGCGTTCATCGCGTACAGCGGCCGCTTCTACGTCCGCCTCGATTCGATGAGCCGCATCGTATCCGTCACGCAGAAATCGGCGTCGGCCGCGAAGCGCATCTTCGACATCCTCGACCACGTGTCGAGCGTTCCCGATCCCGTCAATCCGGTCAAGCTGGACAAGGTCGAGGGCAATATCGAGCTGCGCGAGGTGGGCTTCCGCTACGGCAACCGCGCCGTCAACCGCGGCATCTCGCTGAACATCCGGGCCGGCGAGATGGTGGGCCTCGTGGGCCACTCCGGGTCCGGCAAGAGCACGCTCGTGAACCTGATCTGCCGCTTCTACGACGTGGCGGAAGGCGCGATCCTGCTGGACGGCCGCGACGTCCGCAGCTTCGCCGTGGCGGATTACCGCCGCCACATCGGCCTCGTGCTGCAGGAGCCTTTCCTGTTCTTCGGCACCATCGCCGAGAACATCGCCTACGGCAAGCCGGACGCCACGCGCGAAGACATCATCGCCGCCGCCCGCGCCGCCCACGCCCACGAATTCATCCTGCGCCTGCCGCAGGGCTACGACTCGATGGTGGGCGAGCGGGGCCAGGGCCTGTCCGGCGGCGAGCGCCAGCGCATCTCGATCGCGCGCGCGCTCCTCATCGACCCGCCGATCCTGATCATGGACGAAGCGACGTCGTCCGTCGACTCGGAAACGGAAAAGGAAATCCAGAAGGCGCTCGACAACCTCGTGCAGGGCCGCACGACGATCGCCATCGCGCACCGCCTGTCGACCCTGCACCGCGCCGACCGCCTCGTCGTGCTCGACCGCGGCCAGGTCGTCGAAGAGGGCAGCCACGACGAGTTGATGGCGCGCGAGGGCGCCTATTTCCGCCTGTACGAAGCGCAGGCGCGCAACGTCGACCAGGATCCGGACGACGGCAGCAAGGACGATTGAACGATGACGACTTTTACGAGCTTTACACTACGCCGGGATGCGTTCGGCAAGCTGGTCCTGACGAATGGCGAGGGCGAGGAATTCGTCGGCGTGGCGCCGGTGCGTTCCTTTCCGGTGCAGGCGCCCTCGAAGGGCATCTCGCTCGTGCGCGACGGCGGCAAGGAGGTCGCGTGGATCGACGACCTCGACGCGCTGCCGGCCGACATCCGCGCGCTCGTGACGGAAGAACTCGACGGCCGCGAATTCATGCCCGAGATCCGGTCGATCAAGGGCGTGTCCAGCTACGCGACGCCGTGCACGTGGACCGTGCAGACGGACCGCGGCGACACGGAATTCGTGCTGAAGGGCGAGGAAGACATCCGCCGCCTCGGCGCGTATTCGCTGCTGATCGCGGACAGCCACGGCATCCACTTCCTCATCCGCGACATGTTCGGCATCGACAAGGGGAGCAGGAAGATTCTCGACCGGTTCCTGTAGGCCACCGGTCGAGATCGGTCGGGCACGGGATCAGCGTGCCCTCAAGCGGCTTTCCGTTCGTCGGACAAGCGTGCCTGGGCCCTGTCGCGGGCCGGCTCGCTCACGCCGTTCGTGTGGATGGCCGGCACCATGGACACCGGTGCGGTCTTGGCCAGCGTGAACACGCTGACCACCTGCGAGAGGTGGCCGGCCTGGTCCTGCATGGCGCCGGACGCGGCGGCGGCTTCCTCCACCAGGGCCGCGTTCTGCTGGGTTACGGCGTCCATCTGGGAGACGGCCTGGTTGACCTGGGCAATACCGGCGGCCTGTTCCTGGCTGGCGGAGGCGATCTCGCCGATGATGCTGCTGACGCGTTTGACGCTGGCAACGATTTCTTCCATGGTGACGCCGGCCTGGTCGACCAGCTTGGCGCCGCTGTCGACCTTGTCCACGGAATCGTTGATCAGGGTCTTGATTTCCTTGGCGGCGGCACCGGCACGCTGGGCCAGGTTGCGCACCTCGGAAGCCACCACGGCGAAGCCGCGGCCCTGCTCGCCGGCGCGGGCCGCTTCCACGGCCGCGTTCAGTGCCAGGATGTTGGTCTGGAAGGCGATCCCGTCGATGACGCTGATGATGTCGACGATCTTGCGCGCCGAATCATTGATGGCGGTCATGGTCTGGACCACTTCATGGACCACCTCGCCGCCGCGGCGCGCGATTTCCGTGGCCGAGCTGGCCAATACGTTGGCCTGGCTGGCGTTGTCGGCATTCTGCTTGACGATCGAGGTCAGCTCTTCCATGGACGAAGCGGTTTGCTCCAGTGCGCTGGACTGCTGCTCGGTGCGTGCGGACAGTTCGAGATTGCCGGCCGCAATTTCGCCGGCGGCCGAATCGATCGTGTCGGTGCCGGTGCGCACCTCGCTCACGATGCGCACCAGGCTGTCGCGCATCTCGCGCATGGCATACAGCAGGCTGGTGCGGTCATGCGCCTCGGTCCGCACTTCCACGGCCAGGTCGCCGGCGGCGATCCTGTTCGCAATCGCGGCCGCATAAGTCGGTTCGCCGCCGAGTTGCCTGAGCAGGCTGCGCGCGATCAGGAACGCGGCGACCGCGCCCACCAGCAGGGCCAGCACGCCGACGCCGGCCATCGCTTGCCACGCCTGGGTATAGGTGCGTCCGGCCTTCTGCGCCGAGTCCTTGGCGCTCGCCTCCAGGTGTGCCAGCAGGGTTTCGAGCGCGCCGATCAATTCGGCCTGGGCCGGCCGCACGTGATCGCGGATGGCGTCGCCCGCCCCGGTCACGTCGCCCGAGAGAGACAGGTCGATGGCCTTGTCGACTTCGGCCTTGACTTTGGCGTCCAGCGCAGAGATCTTGGCCAGGGTGGCCTTGCTGTCCGGGTCCGTGAGCAAACCGGCGAGCTGGTTGGCGGCGGCTTGGTAGTTGGTCCGGGATTTCCGGGCCAGCGTCAGTTCTTTTTTCTTGAACGCGAAGTCTTCCTGCATCACGACGTCGCGTATGGTCACCGATTGATAGCGCACCAGGTCGCGCATTGCATTGACCAGGCGCAGTTTGGGGGCGTCGCCGGAAACGATCTGGTTCAGGCTGGTGTTGATGAAGGACATTCTGCTGATCGCCACCCCGGTCAGTACCAGCATCAACGCCAGTACGATACCGAAACCGACGGCGAGACGCGGACCGACTTTCATGGTCTCGAGGACTTTCATGGGGAACTCCAGGAAGGGGCCGCGCCGTCGGCGGCGAGGCCGAGGTTGGGAAACTGTCTTATTGGGTGATGCCGACGTGAATCACGCCGATCACCTTCTTGCCGTCCAGCACCGGGGCGGAGGCTTGCACGCCCTTGATCTGGGTGGTGGGGTCGGGCGTCAGCTTGTCGGCGGCCCAGACCTGGCCCTTGATGCCGTTGAGGTAGACGGGACGCACGGCGTTGTTGAACAGCAACGGCTTGGTGCTTGCGGCCACCAGGTTGCCTTTTTCATCGCGCACCACCAACTTGTTGATGCCGGTGTCGGCTTCCCACTTCTTGAGCAGGACGCCTGCCTTGCTGGTGGTAAAAGACTTGACGGCCGGGTCGGTGTCGGCGACGTCCTGCCATTTGGCATTGGTCATGCCGGCCAGGGCGCCGTTGGCGTTGGCCTGCTTCACGGCCTGCACGATGACCGGGTTGGCAGCCCATTCGACGAGCTTTTGCTTGTACTTGTCGACTTTGGCTTGCAGCGGGGCGGGAAAATCGGCGGCGAAAGCGGAAACGCTGGCGCAGGCAAGCAGGGTGACCAAGCCGGTTTTCAGGACAGATTTCAAGTTGAACTCCTTTTTCTTTTTGGGGTGAACTCGGCAGCACGCGATAGCGCTACCAGCGCGACCGAAAAACGCAAAGAACAGCCGCCGCAGCCATCGAGCCCATGCCTTCGTCAGGAGCATGCTCGGCAAGCCGCCCGAATTGCGTTATCGGGAATATTGATCATACAATAAAATTTCTTTGTCGCAACTTTAGTTACACGGGGTGAACTTGGGTTTCACACTTGTGCTTAAGTGAGGCTTCCAGATCCCCGCGAACCAGGGAGGCAAGCATCGACCCCATCCACTACATCGTCGTCACGATCGGCTCGGCCGGCGACCTGTTTCCCTTCCTGGCGCTGGCGCTCACCTTGCGCGCGCTGGGCCACCGCGTGAGCTTTCTCGCACCCGGGCAGCACGGCCCCTGGGTGCGCCCGACCGGACTGCCGTTCACGGGCCTGCCCGCCGACGAAGCCGTGCTGCGCGACACCGACCTATGGCATCCGACGCGCGGCTTCGGCGTCGTCGGGCGCGCGACACGGCCGGCGATGGCGCGCATCGTGCCGTTCGTCGAGGCGTTGCCGCGCGACGAGCGCTGCGTGCTGCTCGCGCATCCGCTCGCGCTGCCCGAGGCGGACCTGTGCCGGGCGGTGCAGGCGCGCAACGTCGACCAGAATCCGGACGACGGCGGCAAGGAAGACTGAACGATGACGACTTTTACGACTTTCGCGCTACGCCGGGATGCGTTCGGCAAGCTGGTATTGACGAAAGGCAAGGGCGAGGAATTCGTCGGCGTGGCGCCGGTGCGTTCCATTCCTGTGCAAGCGCCCTCGAAGGGCATCTCGCTCGTGCGCGACAGCGGCAAGGAAGTCGGCTGGATCGACGACCTCGAGACGATGCCTGCCGACATCCGCGCGCTCGTGACGGAAGAACTGGACGGCCGCGAATTCATGCCGGAAATCCTGTCGATCAAGGCCGTCTCCAGCTTCGCCACGCCGTGCACGTGGACCGTCGCGACGGACCGCGGCGACACGGAATTCGTGCTGAAAGGCGAGGAAGACATCCGCCGGCTCGGCGCGTATTCCCTCCTGATCGCGGACAGCCACGGCATCCACTTCCTCATCCGCGACATGTTCGGCATCGATAAGAGCAGCAGGAAGATTCTCGACCCGTTCCTATAAGCGTTACTGGATCTGGATCCTATTAAGCTGATCAGGCCCTCTCTGAGGAACCTGCGAAGACCGACTATGCCCGCCATCGATCCTCCACGATGACAATTCGTAATGCCGACGTCCGGGGCTCGTGTCCAGACCGATACCGTTACGCCTCGACAAGTGGAATTCGAAACAGGAGCCACGAATGACTGATTTGTTGCCGCGTTTCACAGAGAAACCCAGTGGAAAGCCAGTAGTCGGTCGCAAGAAAACGCCTTTGTTGCGTTTAGTTTGCGACGCAATCTCTTCTATTTTTTTTCCTTGTTTTTATTTTGGCTACGCAGGCGGAGACAATGTCAAAAGCAAAGATCATTGTGAAGTACCCGATAATGATTATAAAGTCAGCAAGGGCAGCTGCTCCATGTAACACGTGGTACGCACTAAGATCCTCTATGACAGGGATAGATATTTGGTCAACAGATAGTGCCATGTTTCCAAGGAAATCATATATAGTATGCATTCCTATTGCCAGCAAAAGCGAATTCCATCTAAGAGCGACGCTTGCATAAAAAATTCCGCTGATTATGATTGTTGCCATTATTGAGAAGTGGCAAAGATAAAAGATGAGTGAGGATAAAGATATGGCATATATCGGCCTCATCCTTTTTAGAAGCGATCGCAGAAGAAATTTTCTGAAAATTATTTCTTCTGAAACAGCTGCGCCAAACGCATCAATTAGAAACATTGGCCAAAGATTGTAAGGAATTAAGGATTTTATGAGAGATAATTCCTTTTCTCTGAGCCCAATGGCGAACAAAATATATAGCACAAGTGCCACATATGAAATACACAGTACACCCTGCCAAACTATACTTCGCATAGCGGTACGCCTTTCGGCGTACAGCAACAACAGCACTGAACACGTGGCTATTATTGCTAGGTTCCACGGTCCCAAATTGCCTTTTTCGATCGCAGCCCATAATTTCGCCACGAACAAAACAGGCAAAAAAAGCCAAATGTTGATTTTTTTTACATGTTCCATCTTCTCTGGATTTCCATTTGCGCCAGTTGGTTCGCTTCAGCATTCAAACTTTGCAGACGCTGCGTTAACACCGCTTTGTGCTCCTCATTCTGGGCAAGACGTAACCGCCGCTCCGTTTCGGTAATGAATGCAAGTAGAATGACAAAGGCTAAACCGGAAATCAGCCACGAGGACAATGGCTGTGCCAGATGAATCGTACCGAGCCACTGCCGCCCCGATGACGCTGTTGCTTCCCGACGGAACAATGGCGAATGCTGCCCTTCGATATTCGACATTTCTCATCTCTTGCGGTAATCGATACACGAACAAAGAAAACAGCGAAATAACTTGTGGACGCATGCGCTCCCGACCACTTGAAGGCTATACGATGAGGGTCATTGTATTTCTGATGAGAAACAAGGCGTACTTAATTGCACTGTCTCCAGGCGACTGCGGTATCCAGTTCTTCACGGTCCTATCCCACCGGCGTATTCCAAATCTTCGACGGGCGCCCGCACTTGATCGATTGCATATTCATCAGGTTGGCAGTCGAGCAGGTAGCCGAGTGCCAAGTCCCAAGTAAGCGACCGGCACGCGAAACGTGGGCAATTCTGGACAACCGATTGCGGCTCGATGTTTGCCACGCCAGCCAGCCAGCCGCACGCTTTCGCGTACAGTAGCGGCAACGCAAAGCAAGGAGGCGCCATCGATCCCACCCGCTACGTCGTCGTCACCATCGGCTCGGCCGGCGACCTGTTCCCCTTCCTCGCGCTGGCCCTCGAGCTGCGCGCGCGTGGCCACCGCGTGAGCTTTCTCGGGCCGGAGCAGCACGGTCCGTGGGTGCGTCCGACCGGACTGCCGTTCACGGGCCTGCCCGCCGACGAGGCCGTGCTGCACGATCCCGACCTGTGGCATCCCACGCGCGGCTTCGGCGTCGTCTGGCGCGCGACGCGGCCGGCGATGGCGCGCATCGTTCCGTTCGTCGAGGCGTTGCCGCACGACGAGCGCTGCGTGCTGCTCGTACACCCGCTTGCGCTGCCCGAGGCGGATCTGTGCCGGGCCGCGTACCCGGGCGCGAAGATCGCGGCGGCCTATCTCGCGCCCGCGAACCTGGTGACGGTGCACGATCCTCTGCTGGTCGGTCCGTGGCGCGTTCCATCGTGGGTGCCGCTGGCGGCGCGCCGGACCTTCTGGCGTTGGGTCGGCAGGCGCTTCATCGATCCCGTCGCGCTGGCGGACGTGAACGCGGCGCGCCTCCCGCGTGGCCTGCCGCCCGTGGCGACCTTGATGGACTGGATCGCGGCCGTGCCCGACCTGTCGTTGACGCTGTTCCCCGACTGGTTCGCGCACACGCAGCCGGACTGGCCGCGGCCGCTGGTGCGCGGCGATTTTCCGCTGTTCGATCCGCACCCCGACGCGGCGCCCGCGCCCGCACTGGATGCTTTTCTCAAGGCCGGCGCGGCGCCGCTCGTGTTCACGCATGGCACCGGCAATACGCAGGCCGCCGCGTACTTCCGCCATGCGCGCGCGGCGGCGCAGCAACTGGGCCGCCGCGCGATCTTCCTCACGCCGCACCGCGAGCAGGTACCGGCCGACCTGCCGGACACGATGTTGTGGCAGGACTACGTGCCGCTGCGCCGCCTGCTGCCGCACGCGGCGGCCCTGATCCACCATGGCGGCATCGGCACGACGGCGGAAGCCCTGCACGCGGGGACACCGCAGCTGGTCGTGCCGCTCGCGCACGACCAGTTCGACAACGCCGCGCGCGTGGCGGCGCTGGGCGTCGGCGCCGCACTGCCGGCGGCGCGGCTGGACGAAAGACGGCTCGTGCGCGCGCTGGCCGCCTTGCTGGCGGCGCCGGGACTCGCCGGGCGCACGCGGGCAGTGGCAGCACGATTCGCGCCTGTGGCGGGCGTGGACCGGATGTGCGCCGCCCTTGAAGAGCTGGCCTAACGGCACTGCAGTTCCACGGCCAGGGGCTCGGCGTGCCGATCCCGTCCGAATTCCTGTCGATGCTGCCTTACCTGGCGCCACGTACACGGGCTCGTTCGACCAGGTGAGAAAACTGTTCGCCGCCACGCCGGCCGCTTCTCGTTCAATGTGGCGAAGGGCCGCTGCGAGCATTGCGCGGGCGAGGGCTTCGTGATGGTCGAGCTGCTGTTCCTGCCGAGCGTGTACGCGCCGTGCCCCATCTGCGGCGGTGGGCACGGGGTGCCTACGCCGGCCGCGCCCACCCTACGCGCCATGCCTTTGTCTAACGTCGGTGATTGCCGGTGCAAACACAAGGAAACGCCAGGCAACGCCGCTGACTTGGCAAAAACAGGCGTTCAAACGAACGCACCGGTTTGCATGCTTGCGTTACACTTGGGATATTTTTTTCATAAGAGTAACGACCCAGCATGCCCGGTTCGAGTATCGATAGCGAGCAATTCCGCCGCATCCTGTCGCGCAACGTCGCCATGCCGCTGGGCATGGGCGTGCTCAGCGCGCTCGTGTTCGTGGGCATCATCGCCTACCTCATCAACGTCCTGAGCTGGGTCGAGCATTCCGAGCACGTGATCGGCCGTGCCAACGAGGTCAACCGGCTGTCGGCCGACATGGAAGCCGGCATGCGCGGCTACGTGATGTCTGGCGACCAGGACTTCCTGGCGCCGTACTTGACGGCCAAGCCGCGCATCGATGCCGAGCTCAAGAATCTCGGACGGCTCGTCGAGGACAACCGGGCCCAGCTGGAGCGCATCGAGCGCGTGCGGGCCGCGGAGGCGGAGTGGCAGCGCTATGCCGAGGAGATGATCGCGCGCCGCGGCAAGAACAGCGATTTCGTCGAGATCATCCAGGTCATCAAGCGCGGCCGCGGCAAGCTGCTGACGGAACAGGTGCGGAGCGAATTCCTCGAGTTCATCCAGGAAGAACAACGCATCCTGCAGGAGCGCAACGCCACGTCCCGCTCCGTGATCGCATGGTCCGTCGCCGCGTTCCTCGCGTTCAGTCTCGTCGTGGCCGGGCTGCTGGCCCTGTTCGGCCGGCGCGAGCTGATGGCGTTATCCAAGTCGTACAACGACGTGCTGCAGCACGAGGAAGATCACAACACCCAACTGCGCCAACAGGCCTGGATGCGCATCGGCCAGACGGAATTGTCCGCCAAGACGACGGGCATCATCAGCCTGGAGCCGTTGGCCGAGGTCGTGCTGAACTATGTGGCGCGCTACCTGAGCGGCGTCGTGGCCGCGATGTACGTGCGCGACGACGACGGGACGCTCACCCGCATCGGCGCCTACGGTTTCGCGCACGACGACACGGAGCGGGGCCGCGTCGTGCGGCCGAACGAATCGCTCGCCGCCCAGGCCGCCAACGAGAACCGTGTCATCACCTTGCGCGAGCTGCCGCCGGACTATATCAAGGTGGGCTCGGCCCTGGGCGAGACGGCGCCGCAGGAACTCTTGATCGCCCCCGTGTCCAACTTCGGCAAGATCAAGGGCGTCATCGAGATCGGCTTCCTGCATGCCGTGCGCGAGCGCGACGTCCAGTTCATGGAAACGATCGCCGCATCGGTCGGCGCGGCCGTCGCCAACGTCCTGCACCGCCAGCGCCTGCAGGCCGCGCTGGAAGAACAGCAGGCCCTGAACGAAGAGCTGCAGGTCCAGCAGGAAGAATTGCGCACGGCAAACGAGGAACTGGAAGAACAGTCGCGTGCGCTGGAAGAATCGCAATCGGCGCTGGAAAACCAGCAGGCCGAGCTGGAGCAGACGAACGAACAACTGGCCGAGCAGGCCGCCAACCTCGACAACAAGAACACGGCGCTGGTGCAAGCCCAGGAGCAATTGCGCGATCGGGCGCTGGAACTGGAACGAGCCAGCCGCTACAAGTCTGAATTCCTCGCGAACATGTCGCACGAGCTCAGGACGCCGCTGAACAGTTCGCTGATCCTCGCCAAGCTGCTGGCGGACAATGGCAACGGCAATTTGAACGAGGAGCAGGTCCGCTTTGCTCAGACGATCTATTCGGCTGGCAACGACCTGCTCAATCTGATCAATGACATCCTCGATATTTCCAAGGTCGAGGCCGGCAAGCTGGAGCTCGTGCCGGAAGACTTGCCGCTGCGCCGCGTCATCGAGGGCCTGGCCCGCGTGTTCGAACCGCTGGCGCGCCAGAAGCACCTGGAATTCGCGCTGAACGTCGAGCCGAACGTGCCCGCCAGCATCCACACGGACCGCCAGCGCCTGGAGCAGATCCTCAAGAACCTGCTGTCGAACGCCGTCAAGTTCACGGACAAGGGCAAGGTCGGCTTGACCGTCAGCGCGAATACGGACGGCTGGATCCAGTTCACCGTGCAGGATTCCGGCATCGGCATCGCGCCCGAGCAGCAGGAAAAAATCTTCGATGCCTTCCACCAGGCCGACGGCTCCATCGCCCGCAAATACGGCGGCACGGGCCTGGGCCTGTCCATCTCGCGCGACCTGACGGCTTTGCTGGGCGGCACGTTGACCTTGACGAGCACGCCGGGCGCGGGCAGCACGTTCACGCTCAGCCTGCCGCGCAACGGCACCGTCGCCGCGACGCCGCCCGTGTCGCCGCCGGCCCAGCCGGTCGTAGCCGCGCCCGAACCCGTGCCCGCGCCGGCCGCGGTCCAGCCGCAGGAGACGCCGCAGCCGTTCGCCGACGACCGTACCGAACCGGCCGGCGGCGTGCGCACGGTGCTCGTGATCGAGGACGAACCGGAATTCGCGCGCATCCTGTACGGCCTCGCGCACGACATGGAGTTCCGCTGCCTCGTCGCCCTGACGGCGCAGGAAGGCCTGGAACTGGCCGCGCACGACGGCCCGGACGCGATCCTGCTCGACATCCGCTTGCCGGATCGCTCGGGCCTGTCCGTGCTGCAGCAGCTCAAGGACAATCCGGCCACGCGCCACATCCCCGTCCACGTCGTGTCGAGCCAGGAGAACGGCGGCGAGGCGCTGCACTTGGGCGCGATCGGGTACGCGTTGAAACCGACGACGCGCGAACAGCTGGAAGAGGTGTTCCGCAAATTGAAGGACAAGTCGGCGCAGACCATCAAGCGCGTGCTGCTCGTCGAGGACGACGAGCGCCAGCGCGACAGCGTCGTGCAACTGATCGCCGACGCCGACGTCGAGATCGCGGCCGTCGGGTCGGGCGAGGAAGCCCTGAAGTTGTTGCGCACGCAGATTTTCGATTGCATGATCATCGACTTGAAGCTGCCCGATATGCAGGGCAATGACTTGCTCAAGCGGATGTCTCTGGAAGAACTGTGTTCGTTCCCGCCCGTCATCGTCTACACGGGCCGCAACCTGACGCGCGACGAGGAAGCGGAACTGCTGAAATACTCGCGCTCGATTATCATCAAGGGCGCGCGTTCTCCGGAGCGCCTGCTGGACGAGGTGACGCTGTTCCTGCACAAGGTGGAGTCGCAGCTGTCGTCGGAACGCCAGACGATGCTCAAGACCGTGCGCGGGCGCGACCGCGTGTTCGAGGGCCGCACGATCCTCCTCGTGGACGACGACGTGCGCAATGTGTTCGCGCTGACCAGCGCACTGGAACAACGCGGCGCCAAGGTCGAAGTGGGCCGCAACGGCTACGAGGCCATCGCCAGGCTCGACGAGCATGCGGACGCGATCGACCTCGTGCTGATGGACGTGATGATGCCGGGCATGGACGGGCTGGAAGCGACGCGCCGTATCCGCCAGGACAAGCGTTTCGCGCGCCTGCCCATCATCGCCATCACGGCGAAGGCGATGAAGGACGACCAGGAACAATGCCTGGCGGCCGGCGCCAACGACTATCTGGCCAAGCCGATCGACCTGACCCGGCTGTACTCGCTGCTGCGCGTGTGGATGCCCTCCCTGGAACGCATTTGAAAAAGACGCCGCATACCATGCACAATCCGCCGAGCGACGCCGACATCGAGTTGCGGATGCTGATCGAAGCCGTCTACCTCAAGTACAACTACGATTTCCGCGATTACACGGGCGCGTCGCAAAAACGGCGCGTCCTCGCGGCATTGCGCGCGATGGAATGCGACACGATCTCGGCCTTGCAGGCGCGCGTCATGCACGACCCGGCGGCGTTCACTCAGCTGCTGCAGTTTTTGACCATACCTGTAACGGAAATGTTCCGCGACCCGGATTATTATCTGGCTGTACGCCGGCTCGTCGTGCCGTTCCTCAAGACGTATCCGTCGCTGAACGTGTGGGTGGCCGGCTGCAGCACGGGCGAAGAAGTGTATTCGCTCGCGATCCTGCTGCACGAGGAGGGCTTGCTGGAGCGCACGCAGATGTACGCGACCGACATCAATCCGGATGCGCTGGAAGCGGCGCGGCGCGGCGTGATGCCGCTGGAAAAAATGCGCGCGTACACCGAGAATTACCAGAAGGCGGGCGGCATGCGCGCATTTTCCGACTATTACACGGCCGCGTACGGCGGCGCGCTGTTCGACCGCGCCCTGACCGAGAACGTCACGTTCGCGGACCACAGCCTGGCCACGGACAGCGTGTTCGCGGAAACGCATTTCATCAGCTGCCGCAACGTGATGATCTACTTTAACCGGCGCCTGCAGAACCGCGTGCTGGGCCTGTTCCACGACTCGCTGTGCCACCGCGGCTTCCTGGGCCTCGGCAGCAAGGAAAGCATCGACTTTTCCACGTACGCCCAACGCTTCGAGCCGCTCGCGCGGCGCGAGCGCATCTTCCGCAAGGGGGCCGCATGACAGCCGCCGCCGAGACGCTCAGGACGGCCCTGCGCGGGCGCCGCTTCGAGGCCGTCGTGATCGGCGGCTCGGCCGGTGGCGTCGACGCCCTCGTCGCCTTGCTGCCGGCGCTGCCGGCCGGCTATGCCTTGCCCGTGTTCTGCATCCTGCACCTGCCGGGCGACCGCGACAGCCGCCTGGCCGAGTTATTCGACGAGCGCCTGCCCGTGCCCGTGAAGGAAGCGGCCGACAAGGAAGAGATCGCGCCGGGTACCGTGTATTTCGCCGGTCCCGGCTACCACCTGTCCGTCGAGCGCGATCGCACTTTCTCGCTCAGCTGCGAGCCGCCGGTCCACTTCGCGCGGCCGGCCATCGACGTGCTGCTGGAGTCCAGCGCGGACACCTATGGCCCGGCCCTGGCCGCCATCCTGCTCACGGGCGCCAACGAGGACGGCGCCGACGGCATGGCGACCGTCCGCGCCCGCGGCGGCTTCACCGTCGTGCAGGACCCGCTCGATGCCCAGGTGCCCACGATGCCCGCGGCCGCCATCCGCCGTTGCAAGCCGAACCTGATACTGCCTCTGGCGCGCATCCACGCCTTGTTGCCCATGTTGGAGATGAATGAACCATGAGCGCACACGACCCTAGCAAACTGCTGATCGTCGACGACCTGCCGGAAAACCTGCGCGCCCTCGACGCCCTGATCCGCGACGACCAGCGCCTCGTGTTCCAGGCCCAGTCCGGCGAGGAAGCCCTGTCCCTGATGCTCGAACACGAGTTCGCGCTGGCCATCCTGGACGTCCAGATGCCGAGCATGGACGGTTTCGAACTGGCCGAGCTGATGCGCTCGACCTCGCGCACGCGCAACATCCCGATCGTGTTCGTGTCGGCCGCCGGCCGCGAGCTGAACTATGCCTTCAAGGGGTACGAGACGGGCGCCGTCGATTTCCTGTACAAGCCGCTGGACCCGGACGCGGTGCGCAGCAAGGTCCAGGTATTCGTCACGCTGGACCAGCAGCGGCGCGAGATGCGGCGCCAGATGGAGGCGCTGGAGGCGGCGCGGCGCGAGCAGGAAGTGCTGCTGGGCGAGCTGAACGCGACGCAGGCCGAGCTGCAGCGCTCGCTGCGCATGCGCGACGAATTCATGTCCCTCGTCGCGCACGAGCTGCGCACGCCGCTCAACACGCTGTTCCTGGAAACCCAGATGCGCAGCCTGCAACTGAAGCGCGGCAATCTCCCCGCATTCAATCCGGAGCAGATGAGCAGCATGATCAAGCGCGACGAGCGCCAGATCAAGGCCATGATCCGCCTCATCGACGACATGCTGGACGTGTCGCGCATGAAGAGCGGGACCCTGTCCATCCGGCCGGGCAAGGTCGAGCTGATGGCCTTGCTGGAGCGCGTGGTGAACGATTTGTCGCTGCAGGCCGCCGCGGCCAATGCCAACGTCGAGCTGGCGCCGCATCAGCCCGTCGAAGGCTATTGGGACGAATTTCGCATCGAGCAGGTCGTCGTCAACCTGCTGACCAATGCGCTGCGCTACGGTGGCGGCGGGGCGGTGGAGGTCAGCGTGCACGACGAAGGCTGCAACGTCCGCATCGCCGTGCGCGACCACGGCAAGGGCATCGCGCCCGATTACATCGATCGCATCTTCGAACCGTACGAGCGGGGCACGAAAAGCGGCGAGCCGAAGGGCCTCGGCCTGGGCCTGTACATCTCGCGCCAGCTCGCGATGTCGCACGGCGGCCAGCTGACGGTCGAGAGCACGCCGGGGCAGGGCGCCTGCTTCAGCCTCATCCTGCCGTGCACGGAAGCGGCCCTGCAGCCGGCTGCGGCACCCGCGTGACGATAGCTAAAATTAATTAATAAAATCTGTTCAATCAATTTCACATGGCTCGGTGTGCGAGGTATAGTACGCACCTGAGCTTTTTTTAACCCCGAAAGAGGAGTACTGCATGTCCATCATCAACACCGAAATCAAGCCGTTCAAAGCAACCGCTTACCACGCAGGCAAGTTCATCGACCTGACCGAAGCCGATTTCAAAGGCACGTGGTCGGTCCTGATGTTCTACCCGGCGGACTTCACCTTCGTCTGCCCGACCGAACTGGAAGACCTGGCTGCTTTCCAGCCGGAGTTCGACAAGATGGGCGTGAAAGTCTATGGCGTGTCGACCGACACCCACTTCGCCCACAAGGCATGGCACGACACGTCGGAAGCGATCAAGAAGGTCAACTACCCGCTGATCGGCGATCCGACCGGCCTGCTGTCGCGCAATTTCGAAGTCATGATCGAAGAAGAAGGCCTGGCCCTGCGCGGCACCTTCGTGATCAATCCGGAAGGCCAGATCAAGGTCATGGAAGTGCACGACAATGGCATCGGCCGTGATGCGTCGGAACTGCTGCGCAAGGTCAAGGCAGCCCAGTACGTCGCAGCGCACCCGGGCGAAGTCTGCCCGGCCAAGTGGACCGAAGGCGCCGCAACGCTGAAGCCGTCGCTGGACCTGGTCGGCAAGATCTGATCTGGTTGCAACCGTAATACCGTAGCGCCGTAGTACCAGGCGCGGACCGCGAGGGGCGGTCCGCGCCCGCCCCCTCCCCACGAGCCCGCGTGACCCGGGCCCGCCACCGCAAGACAGGCGATCTAACCAGTCGATCTGCCGGTCCAGATTCACTATTTAGATTTCATGTTGCATCCGCATGTGCGCTGCATCGGCCTGAACACGACTGAACGAAAGGATACGATCATGCTCGAACAAGACCTGAAAAACCAACTCGCCGGCTACCTGCAACGCGTCCAGCAACCGTTCGAGATCCATGCTTCGCTCGACGACAGCGACACCTCCCGGCAGATGCTCGACCTGTTGCAGACCATCCAGGGCCTGCGCGCCGACAAGATCACGCTGCGCACGGACGGCACCGACGCCCGCAAGCCGTCGTTCACCCTGCAACGCGCCGGGACCGGCACGAGCCTGCGCTTCGCCGGCCTGCCGCTGGGCCACGAATTCACGTCGCTCGTGCTGGCGCTGCTGTGGACGGGCGGCCACCCGCCGAAGGTCGAGCAGGACGTCATCGACACCATCAAGGGGCTCGACGGCGATTACGAATTCGACGTCTACATGTCGCTGACCTGCCATAACTGCCCGGACGTCGTGCAGGCGCTGTCGTTGATGGCCATCCTGAATCCGCGGGTGAAGACGACCGTGATCGAAGGCGGCGCGTTCCAGGCCGAAGTCGATGCGCGCAAGGTGATGGCCGTGCCGATGGTGTTCCTGAACGGCGAGATGTTCGGCTCGGGCCGCATGATGATCGAAGAGATCGTCGCCAGGCTGGACAAGGGCGCCGGCGCCCGCGACGCCGCCAAGCTGAACGCGAAGGACCCGTACGACGTGCTGATCGTCGGCGGCGGCCCGTCGGGCGCGGCGGCGGCCGTGTATGCGGCCCGCAAGGGCATCCGCACCGGCATCGCGACGGAACGCTTCGGCGGCCAGGTGAACGACACGATGTCGATCGAGAACTACATCTCCGTGCTGGAAACGGACGGACCGAAGTTCGCGGCCGCGCTGGAAGCCCAGGTGCGCCATTACGGCGTCGAGATCATGACGCAGCAGGCCGCGGCGAAGATCATCCCGCCGTCGCGCCCGGGCGAACTGGTCGAGGTGCAGTTCGCGAACGGCGGCTCGCTGAAGTCGAGCACCGTCATCCTGTCGACGGGCGCGCGCTGGAGGAACGTGAACGTGCCGGGCGAGCAGGAATACAAGAACGCCGGCGTGAACTACTGCCCGCACTGCGACGGCCCGCTGTACAAGGGCAAGCGCGTGGCCGTCATCGGCGGCGGCAACTCGGGCGTGGAAGCGGCGATCGATCTGGCCGGCATCGTCGAACACGTGACCTTGCTGGAATTCGCGCCGCAGCTGAAGGCGGACGCGGTGCTCGTCAACAAGGTCGAGAGCCTGGCCAACGTGACGATCCACGTGAACGCGCAGACGACGGAAATCACCGGCGACGGCAGCAAGGTGAACGGCATCAAGTTCAAGGACCGCATCAGCGGCGAGGAACATCACGTGCTGCTTTCCGGCGTGTTCGTCCAGATCGGCCTCGTGCCGAACACCGAGTTCCTGAAGGGGACGGTGGAACTGTCGCGCTTCGGCGAGATCGTCGTGGACGCGCACGGCCGCACCAACGTGCCGGGCGTGTTCGCGGCGGGCGACGCGACGACGACGCCGTTCAAGCAGATCGTGATCGCGGCGGGCGAGGGGGCGAAGGCGGCGTTGTCCGCGTTCGATTACCTGATCCGGATGCCGGTCGCGGTGGAAGCGGCGTAAGCTGCATGGTCCGGGCGGCGCGCCGCCCGGTATCGTCACGTGGCGCGAATGATGCGCCGGTAGAGCAGGGACTGGAAATCCTGCGTGCTGCCGAACACCATGTGGACCGTTATCTTCCGTTTGTCTTCGTCGACGTCGTACAGGAATTTGGTGTGGCGTTCGTGCGAATAAATCCGGTAGTTCGTCTTGCCGAGCGCCAGCAGTTCCGGCACGACGACGCCCATATGGGGTTGCGTCGCCAGCAAGTCCAGCTTTTCGGTGATGGCGGCGTAGCTTTCCCGGGCTGTGTCCTCCCCCCACTTGTGCATCACGTACAGCGTGTTTTCGATGATGTCTTCCTTGGCCGAGTCCAGGATGTCGACAGCGTAGGGCATGGATTACCCGGCTTTCTTCTTCCGTGCCGCGCCCCCGAAGATGGCCGCTTCCATGTCGCGCTTGGCCTGCTCCAGAGGGGTCACCTTGCCGGCGGCCTTTTCCTTCTCGCCCAGATTCACCAGTTTCAGCAGGGCATTCGTTTCCTGCGAACGGTAGTATTCTTCGAAGCTCACGCACACGAAAGCCGGGAGCCCGTTCTGGGTGATGACGACGGCCCCTGCCTCTTCCTGCAACTCCCTGGCGACATCGGCCGTGTTGGTCTTGAGGTAAGAAATCGGGCGAAAACGCTTGGCAACTTCCATGGCGGCTCCCTGTCGGGCTTGATGCTAAATTAGGACAGAATTCAGTGTATGCTTATCAGTCCTACAGGTCAACCGACAATGAAAAACACGAACAAGGCCACGCTGATCGGACTGACGGCCGTCCTGCTGTGGAGTGCCGTCGTGGGCCTGATCCGCGGCGTCAGCGACCGCCTGGGCCCGACGGGGGGCGCCGCCTCGATGTACAGCGTGGCGTCCGTGTTCCTGCTGCTGTCCGTGGGACCCGTGACACTGCGCGAATTCCCGCGCCGCTATCTGATCTGGGGCAGCCTGCTGTTCGTCAGCTACGAGCTGTGCCTGGCGCTGTCCATCGGCTATGCCGACACGGCGCGCCAGGCCATCGAGGTCGGCATGGTCAACTACCTGTGGCCGACGTTCACCATCGTCGCCGCCATCCTGTTCAACCGCCAGAAGGCCAATCTCCTGATCGTGCCGGGGTTCGTGCTGTCCATCGTCGGCATCTGCCGGGTGCTGGGCGGGGCGCAGGGCTTCGATCCCGTCGGCATGCTGCACAACGTGCGCAATAATCCGCTCAGCTATGGCCTGGCGTTCGCCGGTGCCGTGATCTGGGCCGCGTATTGCACGGTGACGGCGCGGCTCGCGGGCGGCAAGAACGGCGTGACCTGGTTCTTCGTCCTCGTGGCCGTCACGCTGTGGATCAAGTACCTGCTGCAGGGCGGCGGGCGCATGGCGTTCAGCGTGGACGCCGTCGTCTACCTGCTGCTGGCGGGCGCCGCGATGGGATTCGGCTACGGCGCGTGGAATGTCGGCATCCTGCACGGCAACGTGACGATCCTGGCCGGCGCCTCCTACTTCATTCCCGTGCTGTCCGCGGCACTGTCGGCGATGCTGCTGCGCGTGCCGCTGTCGCTGCCCTTCTGGGAGGGCGCGGCAATGGTGTGCGGCGGTGCGCTCCTCTGCTGGTTGGCGACGCGCCCCGGGCGCACCCGGCAAGCCGCCACCTAGGAGCGCTTTCCGATTTTTATTGGCTGACGAACGTGTTGATGCTGCCCGGATCGATGTACGCGGTCGCGACCCCGCCCGAGACAGTGTACTGGCCCGCATAGCCGTCGTTGTCGACCGACGTGGTGCGGTACTTCGTGAAGGCGGGGGCGGCGCTGCCGACCTGCAGCTGGAGCAGGCGCTGGGACGTGCCGTTGTTGATCGCGACCACGACCAGCTTCCCGGCGCTGCTCTTGAACGCCGTGACGTAGACGTCGGCGTACGGCTTTTCCGTCGCCGCGATGCGCACGTAGCCGGGACGCACGTATTTCGCGAACTGCGCCATGATGTAGCCGCGCTTGCTGACGTTGCCGTCCTCGGTCAACAGGCCGTACGAGCGGCGGATGTACCACCAGACGTAGGCGTTGTAGTTGGCGACCATGCTGTTGTGCAGTTCCAGCGCCACCGGCATCGCCTTCGTCCAGTCGTTCGCGTCGGACGTGCTGTCGGTGTAATGCTCCGTCATCCACACTTCCTTGCCCTTGGACCGCGCCAGCGGATAGTCGCTCGGGCTCACGCCGTACAAGTGGCCGGCGACGATGTCGAATTGCGGCGCGGCCGTCGCGCTGTTCAGGATCGGGTCCGTCAAGGTCTTGCTGAAGTTGAAGGACTCGGTCGCGATCACCTTGTACGTGCCGAAACGCGAACCCTGGCCGGCCAGGAAGTTGATGAATTCGGTCGAATTCCACAGGCAGCTCTCGTAGGTGCCCGGGTCGAAGTCCGGCTCGTTCTGGATCGAGATGCCGTAGAGCGCCGCGCCGCCGGCCTGCATGGCGCCGGCGAAATTCAGCAGGTGCGTGGCGTAGTCGCCATAGTGGCTCGTGGACAGCCGCCCGGAGATGAGGCTGTTGTTGGTCTTCATGCTTGCCGGCGGGGTCCACGGCGTCGCGAACAGGATGGCGCCCTTCGCCTTGGCGAGCTGCGCCGACGCCAGTTGCAGGGACCACTTGCTCGGATCCGGATCGATGCGCATGCGCATGATGGTCAGGCCGATCTGGCCGGGCCCCGTGCCGAAAGCGGCGTCGACCTGGGCGCCGGTCAGTTCGGGGGCCCAGCCGGCCCCGCCGAAGCCGCCGAAGCCGCGGATGGTCTGGTATGTGGTGCCTGGGTTGACGGCGACCGTCTGCGCCGACGCACAGGGGGCAAAAGCGGCAGAGGCGGCAAGGGCGCCGAGGAAGAGCGTCGTCGACGCGACGCGGCGGGTGGTGCGCGAAAAAGCATGGGGCATGAACGTCTCCGTGGTTCGGTGGGTGGCCCGGGCGCGGGCGGCCCGGGAGTTCACTGCGTGTGCTGCTTTTGCTGCGGCCCCGGTCCGGGATCGCCGGCGGGACGGGACGCGTGACGCCCGTGCCGCCGGGTGGGGCGCGAGGTCACGTCGGAAATCGGATTGCCGCGTACGCGGTCAGCGCGGGGGAAGGCAGGGCGTCGCAATCGGCGCCGGAACGGGCCGGCGGTGCGGGGCGGTGCGATACGGCATGTCTCCTCCGTGGATGGTGGGGAACCGCATTATTGTTGTTCACTGTTATTTCACAATTTTATGTTTGCGATAACAGTTTGGTTGCGCCTATCTTATGCCCCGGCTCATGCGGGATCAAACCAAAGATTATTAGCGACCATTCATTTATTGTATTTATGCTGAGCGGGCGGCCATCGCATCGCGCGCGTGGCGCCGCCGCTGGCCGTCGCGCCGCTCGTAGCGAACGGCGGGCGGCACCGGCCGCGCACCCATGCCGTCCAGGCCGAATTCCAGCGCGTGGCGCAAGCCGCGGACGGTGGCCGGCTTGGTGACGGTGGCGCTGAATGCGCGGTACAGCGGCGGGAACGGCTCCTCGTCGTCCAGCAGGAGGATCGTGGGGGTGTCGGGCGCGAGGCGGGAGAGTTCGCCCGGCAGGGCGCGGCGATCGCCGGCGGCGTGCGCGCTGGCGGTGAGGATCACGTCGAAGTGCAGCGCTCGCGTGGCGTTCAACGCCGCCTGGGCCGTCGTCGTCTCGGCCACGAGATAGCCGAGCGACTTGAGCAGCGCGGCACTGTGGCGGCGCGCGGCCGGGTCATCGTCGAATAACAGAGCGTACTTCATGGATGAGTCCTCCTGCCTCAGGTATGGCGGCCCCTTTCGTATTGTTCAACTGCTAATTTGTAACAAATATGCAACCGCTGCGGCAGCGTGTGCTGAGACGGATCAGGCGGGGAGTGATGGACGCACAGAGGCGAGCCGGCACACTGCCGGCCGCACGCTGTTCAGGCGGGCAGAGACATCCGATTGCGCCAACGCGGCGCGGCGGGGCGGCTCTGCGGCATCAATGGAAGAGCAGCAGCGGCGCTCCGACGAGCGCGTCGGTTTCGCACAGCAGCCATGTCGCGACTCCGGTGAGGGCGATATAGGCCAGGGTCCAGGCTGTCGGGAAGATGCGGATCATGATGACCTCCGAAGGCGCATGTCTGTCGAGTTGATGTCATCTTAGATCATGTGCTTCAGGGAAACTATCGGCTGGCAATCCGTCGTGTTGTAGGATTACACCTCGTCGTGTGTCGGGGTGGTCGTGGTAGCTCGTCGTAGCGATCCTACGGCGGCTGTAGGTTGCGTCCTATGGCGCATGGCCGTGCTCAGGCTTAGAGTGGGTTTATCATGACGACCCACGATCCCCGCCTTCTCCATAAAGGTGTGCTTGCGGTCCGCCGCAACACCATCCGCCGCCTGCTGCACACCGTGTTCGGCATCGACCACCTGCGCGACGGCCAGCAACGCGTGATCGACAGCGTCCTCGACGGCAGGGACACGCTGGCGATCATGCCCACCGGCAGCGGCAAGTCGCTGTGCTACCAGATCCCCGCCCGCATCCTCGATGGCATGACGGTCGTCGTCTCGCCGCTGATCTCGCTGATGAAGGACCAGCTGGAAAAGCTCGAGGCACTCGGCATTCGCGCCGAGCAGGTCAACAGCAGCCTGTCGGCCGATGAGGAGAGGGCGGCGCTGGCCGCCGTGCGCGAGGGCCGCTGCGAGATCGTGTTCTGCACGCCCGAGCGCCTCGCCATGCCCGAATTCGTCGACGTGCTCAAGGGCGTGAAGATCGATCTCGTCGTCGTCGACGAAGCCCATTGCATCTCGCAATGGGGCCACGACTTCCGCCCGGCCTATCTCGAGATGGCCGGCGCGATCGAGGCGCTGGGCCGCCCGCCCGTGCTGGCGCTGACGGCCACGGCGACCGAGGACGTCATCGAGGACATCGGCCGCCAGCTCCTCGGCCAGCATCGCCATCCGCGCATGCACGTCATCAACACGGGCATCTACCGGCCGAACCTGCAATACGGCGTCGTCCAGGTGACGAACCACGACGAGAAGCTGCGGGAGGCGCTGCGCCTCGTGCGTGAAACGAAGGGCACGGGCATCGTCTACGCGGCCACCGTCAAGGCGGCCGAGGAGATGCACCAGGTGCTGGTGGACGCGGGCGAATCCGTCGCGCTGTACCACGGCAAGCTGCACGCCGCCGAGCGCAAGGCCAACCAGGACCTGTTCATGAACGGGGAGCGCCGCGTGATGGTGGCGACGAACGCGTTCGGCATGGGCATCGACAAGGCGGACACGCGCTTCGTCATCCATTTGCAGATCCCCGCGAACCTGGAAGCGTATTACCAGGAATCCGGCCGCGCGGGCCGCGACGGCAAGGACGCCCGCTGCACCCTGCTGTTCCTGCAGGACGACAAGCGGGTGCAGCAGTTCTTCCTCGTGAAGCACTATCCGGCGGCGGACGAGATCCGCGCCGTGTACGAGGCCGTGCGCGCGCTGGCAGAAAACGAGGGCGCGACGCCGGAGCGCGTGGACGAGGTGATCGGTGACTTGGGCGGACCGCACCTGAAGGTCTGCCTGAAACTGCTGAAGGACGCGAAGCTGTTGCGCCAGAACCGCAAGCTCGCGTACGTCATCGGCAGCGCGGCGCCGGACGGCAAGCTGTTCGCGGCGATGGCCGAGGTGTACCGCCAGAAGCAGGAACGCGACAGGGAAGCGCTGGAACAGATGGTATCGTATGCCGTCAGCGGTTTCTGCCGCTGGAAGCTGCTGCTCGATTACTTCGGCGACGAGGTCGAAGGCTTCGAGAAGTGCTGCCGCTGCGACAACTGCCTGAATCCGCCGGCCGCCGTGCTGACGGAGGAAATCGACATCCGCGACGACGAATTCGACCGCGAAGAGGAAGACGAGGCGAGCGCCGGCCCCGCCTTCGACACCGGCGCGCGCGTGACGGTGCCCAAGTATGGCGAAGGCGTCGTGCTGTCCGTCGCGGGGGACCAGGTCCACATCGAATTCCCGGACGGCGAACAGCGCGCCTTCGTCGCCGAATTCGTCACGCCCGCTTGACAGGAGGGCACCGACCGCATGGGAGACATGGTCGTCGTACGCAAGGAGGGCCTGTACTGTGTGCCGGGCCAGTTCTACATCGACCCGTGGCGGCCGGTGGACCGGGCCGTCATCACCCATGCGCACGGCGACCATGCGCGCTGGGGCAGCAAGCACTATCTCGCGTCGAACCAGAGCGTCGGCATCCTGAAGTCGCGCCTCGGCCAGGACATCGACATCGAGGGCCTGGACTACGGCGCGCGCATCGTCCACAACGGCGTGACGGTCTCGCTGCACCCGGCCGGCCACGTGCTGGGGTCGAGCCAGGTCCGCATGGAGTACCAGGGCGAAGTGTGGGTCGCGTCGGGCGACTACAAGGTCGAGCCGGACGCCACCTGCGCGCCGTTCGAGGCCGTGCGCTGCCACACCTTCATCACGGAATCCACGTTCGGGCTGCCGATCTACCGCTGGGATCCGCAGCAGGACGTATTCGACGACATCAACCGCTGGTGGCGCCGCAATGCCGGCGAAGGCCGCACGAGCGTCCTGTATGCCTACGCGTTCGGCAAGGCGCAGCGGCTGCTGTGCGGGCTCGATCCGACCATCGGTCCCATCGTCTGCCACGGCGCCGTCGAGCCGTTGAACCGCATCTACCGCGCGGGCGGGGTGGCCCTGCCGCACACGCGGCTCGTCAGCGAAACGGACAAGGCGGACCTGAAGACGGCGCTCGTGCTGGCGCCGCCGTCGGCCTCGGGCTCGCCGTGGACGCGCCGCTTCGGCGATTATTCCGACGCCTTCGCCAGCGGCTGGATGCTGCTGCGCGGCGCGCGCCGCCGGCGCGGCGTCGACCGCGGCTTCGTGCTGTCCGACCATGCCGACTGGCCCGGCCTGATGGATGCGATCCACGCCACCGACGCGCACCAGGTCATCGTCACGCACGGCTCGATTCCCGTGATGGTGCGCTGGCTGTGCCAGATCGGCCTCGATGCGAAGGCGTTCGACACGGAGTACGGCGAGGAGGACGACGAAGCCGTGACGGCGACGCCGGGCGAGCCCGTGGAGGAGGCGAAGGATGCGTGAATTCGCCCGCCTGTACGCCGAACTCGACGAAACCACCGCCACCAACCGCAAGCTTGAGGCGCTGCAGAATTACTTCGCCAGCGCCGCCCCGGAAAACGCCGCGTGGGCCGTGTACTTCCTCGCGGGCGGCAAGCCGCGCCAGGCCGTGCCGAGCAAGTTGATGCGCCAGTACGCGATCGAATACGCGGGCCTGGACGACTGGCTGTTCGACGAATCGTATGCGGCCGTGGGCGACATGGCCGAGACCATCGCCCACATCCTGCCGCCGCCCAAGCGTCACGGCGACGTGGGCCTCGCCGCCTGGATGGAAGATCGCATCGGGCCCTTGCGCGGCGCCGATCCGGGCACGATCCGCGCGGCCCTGTTCTCGTACTGGGACGAGCTGACGTGGCGCGAACGCTTCCTGTTCGTGAAGCTGATCGGCGGCGGCTTTCGCGTCGGCGTGTCGAAGCTGCTCGTCACGCGCGCGCTGGCATCCATCGCCGCGGTGGATTCGAAGTTGATCGCGCAGCGCCTGATGGGCTGGACGGACGGCCGCGTCAAGCCGACGGCGGCCGGCTTCCTGCAACTGATCGCGGCGCAAACCGACGACGAGCACAAGCTGCGCGGCGGCCAGCCGTATCCGTTTTTTCTCGCGCACCAGTTGCAGGGCGACCCCGCCGCTGCTTTAGGCGATATGGGACACTGGCAGGTCGAGTGGAAGTACGACGGCATCCGCGCCCAGCTCGTGCGGCGCGGCGGCCAGAACTACCTGTGGTCGCGCGGCGAGGACCTGATCACGGAACGCTTTCCGGAGCTCGCCGGCCTCGTCCTGCCGGAGGGGACCGTCGTCGACGGCGAGGTGCTGATCTGGACGCAAGGCGACGCGCCGGCGCCGTTCGCCGACCTGCAGAAGCGCATCGGCCGCAAGACCTTGTCCGCCAAGCTGCTGGCCGAATTGCCGGCCGTGCTGCTCGCCTACGACCTGCTGGAACTGGACGGCGTCGACACGCGCGCGCTGCCCCAGCACGAGCGGCGCGCGCTGCTGGAGACGCTCGTCACGGGCGCCGCCCAGCCGCAGCTGCGGATATCTCCGCTGGTGACGGCCGACAGCTGGGACGACCTCGGCAAGCTGCGCGCGGAATCGCGGGCGCGCGGCGTCGAAGGCATGATGCTCAAGGCACGGAATGCGCAGTACGGCGTGGGCCGCACGAAGGACGTCGGTACATGGTGGAAGTGGAAGATCGATCCGTATGCCGTCGACGCGGTGCTGATCTATGCGCAGGCGGGCAGCGGCCGGCGCGCGTCGCTGTACACGGATTACACGTTCGCCGTGTGGGACGGCGAGGGCGAGGCGCGCCGGCTGGTGCCGTTCGCGAAAGCCTATTCCGGCCTGACGGACGCGGAGATCGCCCAGGTCGACAGCACGATCCGCAAGACGACGATCGAGAAGTTCGGACCCGTGCGCTCCGTGCGGCCGACGATGGTGTTCGAGATCGGCTTCGAGGGCATCGCCTTGTCGACCCGCCACAAGGCCGGCATCGCCGTGCGCTTCCCGCGCATCCTGCGCCGGCGCGACGACAAGACGGTCGAGCAGGCGGATACGCTCGATACCTTGAAAGGCTTGCTGGGAGCCGTGACGCCATGACGAAGACGCAGGCGGAAGCGGCCGTCGACGCCTGGTTCGCGGCACGCCGCTGGAAAGTCTTCCCGTTCCAGCGCGCCGTGTGGAAGGCCGCGCTGGCCGGCGAATCGGGCCTGCTGCACGCGAACACGGGCGCGGGCAAGACGTATGCCGTGTGGTTCGCCGCGCTGCTGCGGGGCGCCAGCCGCACCCGGCGCGCCAACAGGAGCCACGGCGTGGGCCTGCGCCTGCTGTGGATCACGCCGATGCGCGCGCTGGCGGCGGACACGCAGCGTTCGCTGGAAACGTCGGCGGCCGAACTGGGCGCCGCGAGCCCCGACGTCATCGGCACGTGGACCATCGGCGCGCGCACGGGCGACACGGGCGCGGCCGAGCGCGCGCGCCAGTCGAAGGCGCTGCCCGGCACATTGATCACGACGCCGGAAAGCCTGTCGCTGCTGCTGTCGCACGCGGCCGCGCGCGACCAGTTCAAGCACCTGGACATGATCGTCATCGACGAGTGGCACGAGCTGATGGGCAGCAAGCGCGGCGTGCAGGTGCAACTGGCGCTGGCGCGGCTGCGGCGCTGGAATCCGGGGCTCGTCGTGTGGGGCCTGTCGGCGACGATGGGCAATCTGGGGGAGGCGCGCGCCGTGCTGCTGGGCGATCCGGACGCCGGCGTGCTCGTCGAAGGCGACCTGAAAAAACAGATCGTCGTCGACTGCCTCGTGCCGGACAACGTGGCGCGCTTTCCGTGGGCGGGCCACCTGGGCCTGCAGATGCTGCAGCCGGTCATCCGCGAGATCGAGAACCACGAGGCGACCCTGATTTTCACGAACACGCGCTCGCAATCGGAGCTGTGGTACCAGAACCTGATCGAGGCGCGGCCGGATTGGGCCGGCCTCGTCGCGCTGCACCACGGCTCGCTCGACCGCGTCGTGCGCGAATGGGTCGAGACGGGCCTGAAGCGCGGCGACCTGAAGGCCGTCGTGTGCACGGCGAGCCTCGACCTCGGCGTCGATTTTCTGCCCGTCGAGCGCGTGCTGCAGGTCGGCAGCGCCAAGGGCATCGCGCGCCTGCTGCAGCGGGCGGGCCGCAGCGGGCACGCGCCGGGCCGCATCTCGCGCGTGACGCTCGTGCCCACGAACAGCCTCGAATTGCTGGAAGCGGCCGGCGCGAAACGGGCCGTGGCCACGCGCCGCATCGAGGCGCGGCAGGTGCCGAACAAGCCGTTCGACGTGCTCGTGCAGCACCTCGTCACCGTCGCGCTGGGCGGCGGCTTCCGGTCCGGGGACCTGTACGAGGAGGTGCAAGGCGCGTGGTCGTACCGGCACCTGACGGCCGAGGAATGGCAATGGGCGCTGGATTTCGTCGCGCGCGGCGGCCAGAGCCTGACGATCTATCCCGAGTACAAGCGCGTGCTGCCGGACGAGGAAGGCGTCTACCGCGTGCCCGACGTGAAGATCGGCCGGCGCCACCGCATGGGCATCGGCACGATCGTGTCGGACGCGCAGATGCAGGTGAAGTACGTGAGCGGCGGCCGCATCGGCAGCGTGGAGGAATCGTTCATCGGGCGCATGAAGCCGGGCGACCGTTTCCTGTTCTCCGGCCGCGTCCTGGAACTCGTGCGCGTGCACGAGATGACGGCGTTCGTGAAGCGCTCGGACTCCACGCGCGGCGCCGTGAGCCGCTGGCAGGGCACCAAGATGCCGCTGTCGTCGGAGCTCGCGCACGCGGCGCTGGAAGAGCTGAAGCTGGCGCGCGAAGGCGTGTACGACGGGCCGGAGATGCAGGCGCTGCGGCCCCTGCTGGAGATCCAGGGGCGCTGGTCGGCGCTGCCCGGCAACGACCTGCTGGTGGTGGAGAGCATGAAGAGCCGCGAAGGGTATCACCTGTTCGTCTACCCGTTCGCGGGCCGCGCCGTGCACACGGGGCTCGCGTCGCTGTTCGCGTTCCGCGTGGGGCGGATCATGCCCAGCACGTTTTCCGTCGCCGTCAACGACTACGGGTTCGAATTGCTGGCGCCGGAGGCCGTCGACTGGGCGACCGTGTTCGCGGCGGAGACGGGGGCCGACGTCGGCCTGTTCGACACGTCGCGCCTGCTGGAGGACGTGCTGGACAGCCTGAACGCGACGCAGTTGTCGCAGCAGCGCTTCCGCGAAGTGGCGCGCATCGCGGGGCTCGTGTTCCAGGGCTATCCGGGCCAGCCCAAATCGCTGCGCCAGGTGCAGGCGTCGTCGTCGCTGTTCTTCGAAGTCTTCCGCAAGCACGACAGCGGCAACCTGCTGCTCACGCAGGCCGAGCGCGAGGTGCTGGAGCAGGAGCTGGAGCTCACCCGGCTGCGCGACACGCTCGTCGAGCTGCATGGGCGCCGCGTCGCCTTCCGCGAGGTCAAGCGCGCCACGCCGTTTGGCTTTCCGCTGATGGTCGAGCGCTTCCGCGAAAAGGTCAGCACGGAAAAGCTGGCGGACCGCGTCGCGCGCATGGTGCGGGAACTGGAAAAGGCGGCCGAGGCATGACTCCCGCCGGCAGCGTGACCGTCGAAGCCGCCGGCGAACGGCTGGTGCTGCTGGCGCAGAAGGCCGTCTTCTGGCCGCGCGAACGACTGCTGGCCATCGCCGACATCCACTTCGGCAAGGCGGCCGCGTTCCGCGCGCTCGGCATCCCCGTGCCGCGCGGGACGACGAGCGAGAACCTCGACGCGCTCGACGCCCTGATCGATGCGACGGGCGCGAACCACGTGCTGTTCCTGGGCGATTTTTTGCATGCGCGCGCGGCGCACGTGGCCGGCACCCAGGCCGCGATGCTGGCGTGGCGCCGGCGCCGCTGCGATCTCATTCTCACGCTCGTGCGGGGCAACCACGACAAGCATGCGGGCGACCCGGCCGAGCTCCTTGCCATCGACCTCGTCGACGAGCCCTGGACGGTCGGACCGTTATCCTTCTGCCACCACCCGGACCTTGACGCGCCCGGCTATGTGTTGGCGGGCCACGTCCACCCAGTTTATGTCTTGGCGACACGTTTCGATGCGCTGCGGCTGCCGTGTTTCGTCCTAGGGCCGCGTCGGATGATCCTGCCGTCGTTCGGATCTTTTACCGGTGGGCACGTCGTGCATCCGGGGCCGGACGAGCGTATCTACGTTACTTCGGGGGAAGCCGTGCACAGCGTACGCTAACGCACCGAGCCCGGCGGGACCGCGGGCGTAAGCTGGTTTTATCGACAACAAGACCCGTCGGAGGACCCCATGGCAACAACCCGACAGACTTTGGCTGCGGCCGTGGTGGCCGCGCTGCCTCTGCTCTCGATGACCGTGACGACGCCCGTGCTCGCGCAGAACCACCCGCGCGCGGCCCGGCTGGCGCCGCGTATCGACGGTTTCAACGTGGACGAAGTGCGCCGCCTGGAGCCGGGCACCGAATTGAACTTCGAGCTGTACGGCACGCCGGGCGGCTATGCCACGTTGCGCATCGACGGCGCCACGCGCAACCTGACGATGACCGAAACGTCGCCGGGCACGTACCAGGGCACGTACACGATCGGCACGCACGACCGCATCGGTCCCGCCAGCACCGTCACCGCGAACCTGCGCGCGAACGACATGGTGACGACCCGGCTGCTGGCCGAATCGATCGTGCGCGGCCCCGACCGCGTCGACCGCACCGCGTCCAACATGCCGCATGTCGACCGTTTCGACGTGCGCGGCAGCGACGACCTGGGGCCGGGCAACGAGCTGAAATTCACCGTGCACGGCACGCCGGGCGCCAAGGTCGAAGTGCAGATCGCCGGCACGCGCGGCATCTTTTTCCTGCCGGAAGTGCGGCCGGGCGAATACAGCGGCCTGTACACGATCCGCCGCGGCGACCAGATCGCACCGGACGCGCCCGTCACGGCCACGATCCGCGCCAACGGCCGTTACTCGACGGCCTCGCTGGGACAACCGCTGATTGCGGGCGGCAATGGGCAGGGCATCCGGCCGCCGGGCAGCCAGCCGCGTGTGGCGCGCTACTGCACGAATTGCGCGACGGTGGAAGCCGTCAACGTCGTGCAGGTCGGCGGCGACGGCAACTACCTGGGCACGGGCGCCGGCGCCGTCGTGGGCGGATTGATCGGCAACCAGGTGGGCAGCGGCAGCGGACGTACGGCCGCCACCGTGGCCGGCGCCGTGGGCGGTGCGATCGCGGGCCGCGAGATCGAGCGCAATGCCCACACGAGCCAGCGCTACGAAGTGGTCGTGCGCTACGCGAACGGCGCCACGCAAACCATCCCGTACGAAAACAATCCGGGCTTCCGCGTCGGCGACCGGGTGAAGGTCAGCGATGGCGTGCTGATCCGCGACTGAGCCTCGCCGTCAAACATCAAAGCCGGCTTCCGTACGGGAACCGGCTTTCGTCGTTGGAGGCGGGAATCGGAGGCGGGGTGCTCAGACCGTGGCCAGCACCTGGCCGTCGCCGGAGGTGTCCGCTTCGGCCTTGTGCTTGGCGGCCTGCTTGGCGCGCGAGCGCGACGGCGGCAGACGGCGCAGCGTCTTGAGGGCTTCCGGATCCTTGATGCCGATGGTGCGCTGGTCGACCGTGATCAGGCCGATTTCATTGAAAGCGGACAAGGTACGGCTCACGGTCTCGAGCGTCAGGCCGAGATAGCTGCCGATCTCATGGCGCGTCATGCGCAGGTTGAACAACTTGCTGGAATAACCCATCGCGGCGAAGCGGTCCGCCAGCGAGATCAGGAAGCGGGCCACGCGGGCTTCCGCCGACAGGGCGCCCAGCATGCCGATCATGGCCTGTTCGCGCACCAGTTCGCGGCTCATCACGCCATACATCAGGTTCTCGAGCTCGGCGTGCACGCGGCCGAGGGCCGTCAGTTTCTTGAACGGGACCAGGATCAGGTCGCAGTCGGACAGGGCGACCGCTTCCGACGCGTAATGGCGCGTGTGGATGCCGTCGACGCCGAGCATGTCGCCCTTCATCGGGAAGCTGAGCACCTGTTCGTTGCCGAATTCGTCGATCAGCACGGTCTTCAGGAAACCGGAGTTGACGATGTACAGCGTGTCGAACGCCTGGCCGATGGTGTGCACGCGCTGCCCGGTCTTGAACTGGACGTGCTGGAACAACAGTTCTTCCGTGTTCATCGAGACGGCGGCCGGGATGTGGAGCAGGTCGCAGACCTCTTTCAAGTTCGACCAGAGACGGCCCTGGCGCTGGCGTCCGGCTTCCATCTGTGACGAGTGCAGGGTCGACGGCGAGGCGTTGCGTTGTTCTGAAGTTAGCGGGGACTGCATACTCATCTCCAGGTTTAGGATTTCAAAGAAGCAAGCTGCGGTCCGGTGATGCCGGTGCGGTGACGGAGCACGGGGCTGACAGGATACGGATATGGACCGCAGGCAAGTCGAAACGCTGAAGTCAGTATGCCAACACGAGTCCGGCATTAATATCAGCAACGGCTGAATGTGCAGTAGGAGGGAGCGTCAGACTGTAGGAATTTTCTTACTGCCAGTCCGGTCGTCAGAGGGGAATACGAATGAAGCAGGGGTAGGATTACGAGTGGAGACGACGCTGTGCCCGTTCAGGAAAATTCCCTGGCCGGGCACAAATCATGTCGTGAGAATGTCAAATTTGTTTCGTGGCCCGGTCAGGCTTTCATCGGCGCGAGCAGGCGATGCGCAACCGCATACTGGACCATTTCCGACAGGGAGGTCATGCCCATTTTCTGCATGATGCGGGTCTTGTGGGTACTGACCGTCTTCACGGACAGGTGCAGGTTGTTGGCGATCTCGGTGATCGATTTGCCGCCCACGAGGAGGGAGAAGACCTCGAATTCGCGATCCGAGAGTTGCTTGTGCAGCAGTTGTTCGTTCGGCGCCATGATGTTCAGCGCCAACTGTTCGGCCACCTCCGTGCTGATGTAGGGCCGGCCGGACGCCACCTTGCGGATCGCGCCGACGAGCTGGGTGCCCGCGCTTTCCTTGGTGAGGTAACCCTGGGCCCCGGCGCGGATGGCGCGCACGGCGTACTGCTCTTCCTCGTGCATCGTCAGGATCAGGATGGCGAGCTTGGGCGCTTCGCTGCGTACCTGGCGGATCAGGTCGACGCCGCTGCGGCCCGGCATGGACAGGTCCAGCAGCAGCAGGTCGAAGCCGCCCTGGCGCACCAGCGACAGCACTTCGAAGCCGTTGATGGCCTCCCCGACGATCTCGATGTCGAGCGCGCCGTCGAGGATACGCTTGAGACCTTCGCGCATGATCGTGTGGTCGTCGGCGATGACAATGCGAATCATAAGATGTCCCCAAGGGATCAATTGTAAAATGGAAGGTAAAAAGATATCACAGGGGCAACACTTCCGTTGCCTTTTTTTTGGACAATGCCTGCTGTCCGATGCGCGCGGGCGCGACTTCCGGTAAGGCGTTCAGGTGCCGGGCTCCCGGATCAGCCGGTGCACGAGCACGGGCTTGCTCGTATGCGACAGCACCTTGTTGGTAACGCTACCTAGCAGCAACTGCCCCCAGCCGCTGCGGCCATGCGAGCCCATGAAAATCAGGTCGCACTGTTGCTGTTCCGCCACGTCGACGATCTTGAGCGCCGGTGTGTCGGAAAAAGCCGTCATGCAAGCATGCCTGAGGCTGCAGCCCTCCGCCGAGCGCATGATCGATCCCATGTACTCTTCGCCCAGCCGTTGCATCTGGAGGGCGTATTCCTCCTCGCTGGGATACGCGGGTGGCACGATCTCGACATAGACCGGGTACTGGTACTCGGGTGCAACGAACAGGGCCAGCACCTCGGCGCCCATCTGTTGTGCGAATTTGACGCCGGCGCATGCGGTGTGCTGCGATACGGTGGAGCCGTCGGTGGTGATCAGAATCTTCTGGTACATGGTGAGCCCTCCCTCACGTCACGCTACCTTCTCATTGTAGTTCGCGTTTCACATCTTGGCAGAACGTAAATGCTTGATCTTGCTCAGTGATATGCTCAGCTATTCGCCGGCGGATACCGAATGTCATAAATTCACCGGCGATAAAAAAATACAACAGATACTTTGCGAAATTATTCAGAAATCGCTGTAAAAGATTGTCGCCAGGCCAAGATTACCCGCGAATCGACAACGCGGGCATTTCCGAAGATTTACCTACGGCAACCACACTGATACACTCGTCGGAAATTCTTACCGTCAGTGTAATGACGGTAGCCGTACCGCACACAGCAAAGATCATCGCGACACTTAAATTATGGAGAAGCAGGGACTATGACCGACGCCGCTGACGATTTCGACGCATTATTCGAGGAAGTGGCAGCGCAGCGTGCCAGCGCACCCGCAGCCGCTCCGACTCCCGCAGCAGCGCCCGAGCCCGCCGCCGGCGGCGACAGCGGCGATTCGGACGACCTGGAGGCCCTGTTCGACCAGGTCGCAGCCACCAACGCACCCGCTCCGGCCGTCGTGTCCGCGCCGGCCGCGCCGGCCGCGCCGGCCGCCAGCGTGCCGGCCCCGGCCGAGGAAGAGCACGAAAAAGGCATGTACGAGCGCCTGGGCGGCATCGTGCGCCTGTTGCACGACTCGCTGCGCGAGCTCGGCTACGACAAGGCGCTGACCGAGGCGTCGTCCCAGATCGTGGATGCGCAGGACCGCCTGGAATACGTCGCCACCCTGACCGAACAAGCCGCCAACAAGGTGCTGAACACGCTGGACGACGGTATGCCGGCCCAGGATCTGCTGTCCAAGCAGGCCAAGGACATGGAAAACCGCTGGGACGACCTGTTCGCCGGCAAGCTGTCGATCGAGCAGTTCAAGGCCCTGGCCGGCGATTCGAAGCAGTTCGCCCAGCTCGTGTCGGAAGCGACGGAAGCGGAAAAGGCGCGCCTGCTCGAGATCATGATGGCCCAGGACTTCCAGGACATCACCGGCCAGCTGATCAAGAAAGTGGTCGTGATCACCAAGACGGTCGAGAACGAGCTGACCCAGCTGCTCAAGGACAGCGCGCCGCCGGACGTCAAGGAAAAGCTGGCGCAGAAGCAGCAGGCCGCGCAGGAACAGCCGCAGCCGCTCATGCAGGGTCCGTCGGTGCCGTCCGCGGCGCTCGACCAGGACAGTGTCGATGATCTTCTTGCCGATCTGGGATTCTAATGGATGAAATGCTCAAGGATTTCGTCGTCGAGGCGATGGATCTTGCAGCGAATGTCGAAGAGCATCTGCTGCACCTCGAACGCGATCCCAACAACAAGGAAACGCTGAATGCGGTGTTCCGCTCGTTCCACACCATCAAGGGTGGCGCGGGTTTCATGGGGCTGCCGGCGCTCGTCGCCGCCTGCCACCTGACGGAAAACCTGTTCGACGCGCTGCGCACCGGCGCGGCCCCCGTCACGCCCGGCGCGATCGAAGCGTCGCTGCAGGCGTCCGGCTTCGTGGCCGACCAGCTGAGCGACCTGAACAACGGCGCCACGCCGGACCAGCTGCCGCAGATGCCGGCGGACCTCGAGCGCATGCTCAAGGACGCCATCGCCGGCAACGATGCCGCACCCGCGCCGAAGGCCGCGCCCGCGCCGGCAGCGGCTGCGCCGGCACCGGCCGCGGCGCCGGCGCCCGTCGTCGCAGCGGTTCCGGCCGCCGCGCCGGGCGCCGACGGTCTCGACTGGGAAGCGATGTTCATGGCGGTCGTCCCGGCGGGCACGTACACGCCGGCCGAGGCGTCGTCCGACGCACCGGCCGCGGCCGTCGAGGCGGCTGCCGTGGCCACTGCTGCGCCGCCACAGGCCGCGCCGCATGACGCTGCCGCGGCCGCGGGCGGCAAGCCGGGCTGGGACGGCGTCGAGCGCCGCACCGAGAACAAGCCGGCCAGCACCGGTCCCGCCAAGGACGAGAGCATCCGTATCGACGCGGTCAAGCTGGACGCGCTGCTGGAAGTGGCCGGCGAATCCGTGCAGGCCGCGAACCAGGCCGCCGTGCTGCTCGAGCGCCTGTCGCAGTTCAAGTTCGAAGGCCAGGCCGCCACGCTGATGGCCACCTTGACCGAGACGCTGGAACGCGCGTCGCGCTATTCGGCCGAGCTGCAGCGCGCCACGCTGGCGACCCGCATGCAGCCGGTCGGCCGCCTGTTCCAGAAGTTCCCGCGCCTCGTACGCGAGCTGGCGAAGGACCTGGGCAAGGACGTCGAGCTGACCATCGAAGGCGCCGAAACGGAAGTCGACCGCGTCGTCGTGGACAGCCTGTACGACCCGCTCGTGCACATGCTGCGCAACGCGCTGGACCACGGCGTCGAATCGCCGCAGGACCGCGTCGCCAATGGCAAGCCGGCCAAGGCGTTCATCCTGCTGAAGGCGTGGCAGGAAGCGAACAGCGTCATGATCGTGCTGCAGGACGACGGCCGCGGCATGGATCCGGCCAAGCTGCGCAAGAAGGCGATCGAGAAGGGCCTCATCTCCGACAACCAGGCATCGAGCGACGACGAGGCGTACCAGCTCGTGTTCCTGCCGGGCTTCTCGACCAAGGAAGTGGCGTCGTCGGTCTCGGGCCGCGGCGTGGGCATGGACGTGGTCAAGACGGCCGTCGAGAAGAACCGCGGCGCGATCCGCATCGACTCGAACCTGGGCCGTGGCACGAAGTTCTCGATCCGCCTGCCGATCGAACTGTCGATCGTGCCGACCATGCTCGTGTCGACGTCGGGCGCGCAGCTGGCGCTGCCGATGGCCGTCGTCGAGCGCGTCGTCGAGCTGCCGGAGACCTTCATGCAGGTCGGCGGCGCCCCGGTGCTGAAGGACCAGGGTCGTCCGCTGCCGGTGCGTTCGCTGGCGCTGTCGCTCGGCTACGAGGCCTGCACGGAACGCGTGGGCATCGTCATCAACGCCCCGCAGCCGTACATCATCGCGGTGGAAGCCGTCGACGGCACGGCCGATCTGGTGATCAAGCCGATGACGGCGCTGAGCGTCGAGGGCATCACCGGCACGGCGCGCTCGGCGGAAGGTTCGCTCGTGCTGGTCGTCGGCCTGTCGTTCCTGATGGACGGTTGCCGTTCCACCGTGAGACTGGCCGCGTAAAAGGCTTGCTGCATTTTTGCTACAAAGCTACGAAAAGCCTGCGCAGGAAATGCGCAGGCTTTTTTTATTTGTATGCCTGGATATCGGTCCGAACAAAATTTTCATATGGACGAGTTCATTGGAATAATTGTGCTCGAAGGACCTTGCTTCCGCATTGCACAAATATGGCATAATCAAAGACCATGCCCGCATGAAGCGGTCGTTTTAATGGATTTCGCACCTCATTATGTTAAAAACGCTCTACGACAAACTTTGGGATTCGCATGTCGTGCGTGCCGATGCCGATGGCACCACCGTGCTGTATATCGACCGTCACCTGGTCCACGAAGTCACCAGCCCGCAGGCGTTCGAAGGCCTGCGCGAAGCGCATCGTCCGCTATGGCGCACTTCGGCCAATCTTGCCGTAGCCGACCACAACGTGCCGACCACCGACCGCTCGCACGGTATCGCCGATCCCACCTCACGCCTGCAGGTCGAAACGCTGGACGGCAATGCGAAGGCCTTCGGCCTCACGTACTTCAACATGAACGACAAGCGCCAGGGCATCGTGCACGTGATCGGCCCGGAGCAGGGCGCGACCTTGCCGGGCATGACCGTCGTGTGCGGCGACTCGCACACGTCGACGCACGGCGCGTTCGGCGCGCTGGCGCACGGCATCGGCACGTCGGAAGTCGAGCACGTGCTGGCCACCCAGACGCTGCTGGCCAAGAAATCCAAGTCGATGCTGGTGCAGGTCGACGGCGAGCTGCCGCCGGGCGTCACCGCCAAGGACATCGTGCTGGCCGTGATCGGCAAGATCGGCACGGCGGGCGGCACGGGCTACGCCATCGAATTCGGCGGCTCGACGATCCGCGCGCTGTCGATGGAAGGCCGCATGACCGTCTGTAACATGGCGATCGAGGCGGGCGCGCGCGCCGGCATGGTCGCCGTCGACGACACGACGATCAACTACGTCAAGGGCCGTCCGTTCGCGCCCGCCGGCCCGCAGTGGGAACAGGCCGTCGCCTATTGGCGCACCCTGCACTCGGATCCGGGCGCGCAATTCGACCTCGTCGTGCAGTTGAATGCCGCGGAGATCCGCCCGCAGGTCACGTGGGGCACGTCACCCGAGCAGGTGACGACGATCGACGGCCGCGTGCCCGATCCGGACAAGGAAAAGGATCCGGTCAAGCGCGATGCGATGGAAAAGGCCCTGGTCTACATGGACCTGAAGCCGAACACCGCGATGGAAGACATCCGCATCGACAAGGTGTTCATCGGCTCCTGCACCAACTCGCGCATCGAAGACCTGCGCGCCGCCGCCGCCGTCGTGCGCGGCCGCCAGCGCGCGTCGAACGTGAAGCTGGCGATGGTGGTGCCGGGCTCCGGCCTCGTGAAGGAACAGGCGGAACGCGAAGGCCTGGATGCGATCTTCAAGGCCGCCGGCTTCGAATGGCGCGAGCCGGGCTGCTCGATGTGCCTGGCGATGAACGCCGACCGCCTGGATCCGGGCGAGCGCTGCGCGTCGACGTCGAACCGCAACTTCGAAGGCCGCCAGGGCCAGGGCGGCCGCACGCACCTGGTGTCGCCGGCGATGGCCGCGGCGGCCGGGATTGCCGGTCATTTCGTGGATGTTCGTAAAATCTGATAATTCGGGGTCAGAGCACGAATTTTTCAGGTGTGCTCTGACCCCGACTGACCATAACTGATATGAAAAAGATCATAGCTCTCGCACTCATCGCAATCGCTGCAGCAGGCTGCAACACCATCTCCGGCGTCGGCAAGGACGTGCAGAAGGTCGGCCAGGTCATCACGGGCGCCGGCGGTAAATAATCATGGATAAATTCATCGTACATGAAGGACTGGTGGTCCCGCTCGACCGGGCCAACGTCGACACCGACGCCATCATTCCGAAGCAGTTCCTCAAGTCGATCCGCCGCACCGGCTTCGGCCCCAACCTGTTCGACGAGTGGCGTTATCTCGACCACGGCGAGCCGGGCATGGACAACAGCAAGCGTCCGGTCAATCCCGACTTCGTGCTGAACGAGCCGCGCTACGCCGGCGCGTCGATCCTCCTGACCCGCAAGAACTTCGGCTGCGGCTCGTCGCGCGAGCACGCGCCGTGGGCCCTGCAGCAATACGGCTTCCGCGCCATCGTCGCGCCGAGCTTCGCCGACATCTTCTTCAACAACTGCTTCAAGGGCGGCCTGCTGCCGATCGTGCTGGACGAAGCCAAGGTCGACCAGCTGATGAATGAAGTGAAGGCGTTCCCCGGCTACAAGCTCGTCGTCGACCTCGAGAAGCAGACCGTGGGCACGCCGGACGGCCGCCTCGCGTTCGGCTTCGCCATCGACGACTTCCGCAAGTACTGCCTGCTGAACGGCCTGGACGACATCGGCCTCACGTTGCGCCACGCGGACGAGATCCGCGCCTTCGAAGAACGGCATTTAGCAGCACAACCCTGGCTCGCCAACACCATCTGAACGAGAACGAGAATGAAGATTGCAATCCTGCCGGGCGACGGCATCGGTCCCGAAATCACCGCGCAAGCCGTCAAGGTGCTGAACGCGCTGGGCGAATCGTTTGAACTTGAAAGCGCGGAGGTCGGCGGCGCCGGCTATGCCGCGCACGGGCATCCGCTGCCGCAAGGCACGCTGGCGCTGGCGAAAGCCGCCGACGCCGTGCTGCTGGGCGCCGTCGGCGATTTCAAATATGACTCGCTGGAGCGCTCGCTGCGTCCGGAGCAGGCCATCCTGGGATTGCGCCGCGAACTGGGCCTGTTCGCCAACCTGCGTCCCGCGATCCTGTATCCGGAACTGGCCGGCGCCTCCACCTTGAAGCCGGAAGTGGTCTCGGGCCTGGACATCCTGATCATCCGCGAGCTGACGGGCGACGTCTATTTCGGCAAGCCGCGCGGCGTGCGCGAATGCCCGGACGGTCCGTTCGCGGGCCAGCGCGAAGGCTTCGACACGATGCGCTATGCGGAAGGCGAGATCCGCCGCATCGCCCACGTCGCGTTCCAGGCCGCGCGCAAGCGCAACCGCCGCCTGACGAGCATCGACAAGGCCAACGTGCTGGAGACCTTCCAGTTCTGGCGCGACATCGTCACCGACGTGCACAAGGAATACCAGGACGTCGAGCTCGAACACATGTACATCGATAACGCCGCGATGCAGCTCGTGCGCGCGCCGAAGAAGTTCGACGTGCTCGTCACCGGCAACATGTTCGGCGACATCCTGTCGGACGAAGCGGCGATGCTGACCGGTTCGATCGGCATGCTGCCGTCGGCGTCGCTGGACGTCAACAACAAGGGCCTGTACGAACCGTCGCACGGTTCGGCGCCGGACATCGCGGGCAAGGGCATCGCCAATCCGCTGGCGACCATCCTGTCCGCCGCGATGATGCTGCGCTTCACGCTGGGCAAGGCCGAGCAGGCCGACCGCATCGAAAACGCGGTCAAGAAGGTGCTGGCCCAGGGCCTGCGCACGCCGGACATCTACGAAGAAGGCACGACGAAGGTCGGCACCGAGCAGATGGGTGAGGCGGTCGTCAACGCATTGGCTTGAGTTAGCGTTAGCTGTAGGGTGGGCACCTCGTGCCCACCAAATGCAAGCAATCAGGAATACGCCGACTGGGGCGGAATAACTTTAAGCGAGGGATCAAAATGAAATTAGTAGGTCTGGTTGGTTGGCGCGGCATGGTCGGTTCGGTCCTCATGCAGCGCATGCAGGACGAGGGCGATTTCGCCCACATCGAGCCGGTGTTCTTCACGACGTCGAATCCCGGCGGCGACGCCCCGAAGATGGCGAAAAACGAAACCAAGCTGAAAAGCGCAACCGACATTGCCGAACTGTCGAAATGCGAGATCATCATCTCGTGCCAGGGCGGCGACTACACGACCGAAGTGTTCCCGAAACTGCGCGCCAGCGGCTGGAACGGCTACTGGATCGACGCCGCGTCCACGCTGCGCATGGAGGACGACGCCGTCATCGTGCTCGACCCGGTCAACCTGAACGTCATCAAGGACGCCATGGTGCGCGGCGTGAAGAATTTCATCGGCGGTAACTGCACCGTGTCGTGCATGCTGATGGGCCTGGGCGGCCTGTTCAAGCACGACCTGGTCGACTGGATGACGTCGATGACGTACCAGGCCGCGTCCGGCGGCGGCGCCCAGCACATGCGCGAACTGCTCACGCAATTCGGCACGATCAACGCGTCCGTCAAGAACCTGCTGGACGATCCGGCATCGGCGATCCTGGAGATCGACCGCGGCGTGCTGGCCACCCAGCACGGTCTGTCGGCCGAGGAAACCAAGCAGTTCGGCGTGCCGCTGGCCGGCAACCTGATCCCCTGGATCGACAAGGACCTGGGCAACGGCCAGTCGAAGGAAGAGTGGAAGGGCGGCGCCGAGACCAACAAGATCCTCGGCCGCAACGCAGCCGGCAACAATGTGATCCCGGTCGACGGCCTGTGCGTCCGCATCGGCGCGATGCGCTGCCACTCGCAGGCGCTGACCATCAAGCTGAAGAAGGACGTGCCGCTGGACGAGATCAACGACATCATCGCGAACGACAACCAGTGGGTGAAATTCGTGCCGAACACGCGCGAAGCGTCGGTGCGCGACCTGACCCCGGCTGCCGTCACGGGCAGCCTGACGATCCCGGTCGGCCGCGTGCGCAAGATGTCGATGGGCCCGGAATACATCTCCGCGTTCACCGTCGGCGACCAGTTGCTGTGGGGCGCCGCCGAGCCGCTGCGCCGCATGTTGCGCATCGTCCTGGACAAGTGATGTAATCTGTCACCTGCGGGCGGAATGAAAAGGGCGGCCCGGGTCGCCCTTTTTCATTCCGCCGACCGCGACGGCTTATCCTCCGTACATGACGAATTGACACCGAACCATCCAAAAAACATCACAAGTCTGAATAGACCGTCTACATATCTCAGACTCGCTGAATGTTTCTCCCCGCAGAACTTGCATGCCACAGTGCATGATGATATGTTGCTGAGACCTCCGGGCATGGTCGCACGCCCCCGTCAACCCACTCCGCTTTCGAATCTATGCATGTCACTCACCGCTTTCCGATGAAGTCGTCCGCGTTGAAAAAGCTCACCGCGGCGGTCGCAAGTGCGCTGGTCCTGACGTCCGCGGCGCATGCGGCCGGCCTCGGCAAGCTCACGGTGTTGTCCGCGCTCGGCCAGCCGCTGCGCGCCGAGATCGAATTGACGGCGGTGTCCGGGGACGAATCGTCCGGACTCACGGCCAAGCTGGCGTCGCCGGATGCGTTCAAGGCCGCCAACATCGATTTCAATCCCGCCCTGCTGTCGCTGCGCTTCAACGTCGAGCAGCGCGGCGGGCGCCAGTTCATCCGCGTCAGCTCCACGCAGCCGCTGAACGAGCCGTTCGTCGACATGCTGCTGGAACTGTCGTGGAACAACGGCCGCCTCGTGCGCGAATACACGTTCCTGCTCGACCCGGCCGAACTGCGCGCGACGCAGTCGGCCCAGGTCGCGGCCGGCGAGGCGCGGCCCGCACCGCGCCCGCAAGCCGCGGCGCCGGCACCCGCGCAGCCGCGCCCCGGTGAGGCGCCGCGCGCCGCGCCCGCACCGCGCGGCCGCGTGCATCCCGCCACGGAAGGCGAGGGTGCGCAGACCGCCGCCGCGCCGTCGACATACCACGTCAAGCCGGGCGACAGCCTGGGCCGCATCGCGACCCAGCTCAAGCCCGTCGACGTCTCGCTCGACATGATGCTCGTCGCGCTGTACCGCGCGAACCCCGAGGCCTTCATCGACAAGAACATGAACCGCCTCAAGTCGGGCCGCATCCTGCGCGTGCCGTCGGCCGACGTCGTGCGCGCCACCGACGACGCCGAGGCGCATGGCGTCGTCGTCGCCCACGCGGCCGACTTCAACGCCTACCGCAACAAGCTGGCGGGCCAGGTGGGCGCGTCCGAGCCCGTCAAGACCCCGCAGGCGGGGCAGAGCGCGGCCGGCAAGATCACGGCCAAGGTCGAGGAACGCCCGACTGCCGCCAACGAATCCGTGGACAAGCTGCGCCTGTCGAAGGCCGCGCCGCAGGCGCCCGCCGGCAAGGGCGCGACGATGAGCGCCGAGGACCGCATCGCCAAGGAAAAGGAATTGGCCGATGCGCAGTCGCGCGTGCGCGAGCTCGAACGCAATGTGAACGACCTCGAGAAGCTGGCCACGATCAAGAACAAGGCCGGCGCCGAAGCGGAAAAGAACGCGTCGACGCCGTCCGCCGCGCCCGCGAAACCGCCGGTCGCGGCCGCGCCGCATGCGCAGCCGGCGCCGAAGAAGCTGCCGACCATCAAACCCGCGGCCAAGCCCGCCGCTCCGCCGGAACCGGGCCTGATGGACTTCATCATGAACAACCTGGCGCTGGTCGGCGGCGGCGCGGCCGCGCTGCTGCTGGGCGGCCTGCTCGTCGCCCAGCGCCGCAAGCAGAAGACCGTCAAGCCGGTGGTGGAGCCGTCGATCCTCGGCGTGCCGACCGAGCCGGCGCACTCGATGTTCGCCGAGACGGGCGGGCAGAGCGTCGACACGAACAACAGCGTCTTCAATTCCAGCTTCGCGCCGTCGGCCAGCCAGCTCGACACGAACGAAGTGGATCCGGTGGCGGAAGCCGACGTCTACATCGCCTACGGCCGCGACGCCCAGGCCGAGGAAATCCTCAAGGAAGCCCTGCGCACGCATCCGGAACGCTATCCGGTGCGCCTGAAGCTGCTCGAGATCTATGCCGCCCGCAAGGACCAGCGCGCGTTCGAGGCGCAGGCCACGGAGCTCTACGCGATGACGCGCGGCCAGGGCGACGAGTGGGCGCAGGCCGCCGCGCTGGGCCTGTCCATCGACGCGCACAACCCGCTGTACGCGCACACCGCCGCGCCCACCGGCCCGGCGCCGAGCACCGAGGAGCTGGGCCAGCAGGCGTTGCTGTCGAAGGAACTGGACGACGTCTTCGGCGCGCCCGTCGCGGAGGCGCACCTCGCGGAGGCGCACCTCGCGGACACCCATGTCGCCGAGGAGCCGATCGATTTCAGCCAGCATTTCGCCGACGCGATGGCGACGGCCCAGCCGGCACCGGCGCCGGTGACGAATGCGCCGTCGACCGAGCCGGCGCCTGTCGAGGACGACCACGTGCTCGACTTCGACCTGGGCGGCCTGGCGTTCGAGCCGGTGGAGCCGGCGGCCGCGCCGCAGGCCGCACCGCAGGCCGCGCAGCCGGTCGCCGCCGCGGACGACGTGCCCGACCTGGAATTCGACATGAGCGCGTTCGAGGCGCCGACGGCCGCCCCGGCGCCGGTCGAACCGCTGGCCGCGCCGGCCGCCGAGCCGGAGAAGGCGGAGCACGACCCGCTCGACTTCGCGTTCGACATGGATTTCGCCGCCCCGGCCGCGAATCCGGTGCCGCAGCTGGAAGAGCACACGGAAGACGATCTGCTGGCTCCGGCCGCAGCCCCGGCCGAGGCAACGGCCGCCGCCGCCGACATCGAGATGGCCAACCTGGCGCGCGAATTCGACCTGCCCGACCTGCCGACGGAGCTGCAGGCCAGCCTGCCGCCCGAGCCGGAACCGCAGGCCGCGGCCGCCGAGCGCGATCCGATGTTCGATCTCGACGCGATGGATTTCGACATGGCGGAGACGCCGGCCGCGCCAAGCCCGGCCTCGATCCCGCCGGCCGCGCTGGACGAGCACCTGTTCGACATTCCGGCCACGCCGGCCCCGGCCGACGCGGCGTTCGCCGAGCCTGACCGGGTCACGCCTGACCGCATCGTGCTGGAACCGGCGGCGCCGCAGTTCGACATGGGCGGCTTCGACCTCGACCTGCCGGCCGACGGTTCGCTGCCGCTGCCGGAAGTGCAGGCGCTGTCCGAGCCGGCCTTCGCCGCGCCGGCCGAACCGGCCGAACCGGCCGCGCTGTCGGCGGCCCACATGGAGATGGAGACGAAGCTCGACCTGGCCATCGCCTACCAGGAAATCGGCGACAAGGAAGGGGCGCGTGAGCTGCTCGACGAAGTCATCCGCGGTGGCAACCCCGAGCAGGCGGCGCGCGCCAACTCGATGCGCGCGGCGCTGGCGTGAGGTAACGGGTCTTTGGCACGCATCGCTTTGGGTGTCCAGTACGTGGGCACCGCCTGGAACGGGTATCAGAAACAGCCATCGCGCGACACGGTCCAGGATCAGCTGGAAATCGCGCTCGAAAAATTCGCCTGCACGCCGCTCGCGACGACGTGCGCCGGCCGCACCGACGCCGGCGTGCACGCCATCGAGCAGGTCGTCCATTTCGACACGGACCTCGAGCGCGCGCCGCAATCGTGGGTGCGCGGCACCAACGCCTTCCTGCCCGAATCGATCGTCGTGCGCTGGGCCCACGTGGTCGCGCCGGACGCGGAAGGGCAGGACTTCCACGCGCGCTTTTCGGCCCGCTCGCGCACTTATCACTATGTGCTGTACAACCACGCCAACCCGTCCGCGCTGCTGGCCGGCCGCGCCGGCTGGGTGTTCCGCCCGCTCGACGTGGACCGCATGCGCAAAGCAGCCGCCCACCTGATCGGCACGCACGACTTCACGAGCTTCCGCGCGTCCGGCTGCCAGGCGAATTCGCCCGTCAAGCAGATGCACGAGATCGGGATCGAGCGCAACGGCGACGTGATCGTGTTCACGGTGCGCGCGTCCGCGTTCCTGCATCACATGGTGCGCAACATCGTCGGCTCGCTGATCTACGTGGGGACGGGGCGCAACGAGCCGGGCTGGATGGCCGAGGTGCTCGACGCGCGCTCGCGCGACGCCGCCGCGCCCACCTTCATGCCGGATGGGCTGTACCTTGCTACAATCGACTACGATCCGAAGTGGGGCTTGCCGCAGGAGCCGGTGGCCGCGCCTTGGCTATAGGAGTTAGCCTAGGGGTCAGAGCCCGAATTTGTTTTTGGGGGCTCTGACCCCGGTGTTCTGCCGCGACGTCTCCATAATTCGAAACCCAACAACCCAACAATTGGCTGAGCAACGGCTGGCGACTTCGGGGTCAGAGCCCCTGGAGAACCAAAATCGGGCTCTGACCCCTCGATAACCCCTCGATATGCCCCGTACCCGAATCAAGATCTGCGGCATCACCCGCACTGAAGACCTGCACGCCGCCGTCGCCGCCGGCGCCGACGCCCTCGGTTTCGTGTTCTACGCAAAGAGTCCCCGTTACGTCACCGCCAAGCGCTATGCGAACCTCGCGCGGGAACTGCCCCCGTTCGTGAACGCCGTCGCGTTGTTCGTCAACGCGACCGTGGACGAGGTCCGCGCCGTCGTCGCGGCCGGGCCGGTCGCGCTGCTGCAATTCCATGGCGACGAGTCGCCCGACCAGTGCGCGGCGCTGGCGGACGCCGTGCAACGCCCGTTCGTGCGGGCGTTCCGGGTAAAACCCGACACGACCGCCGCCGATTTGCTAGAATCGGAAGCTCAATACCGCGCCGCGTCGCCGTGGTTCTCGGGCCTCCTGCTCGACACCTACGTGGATGCCTATGGCGGCGCAGGAAAGGTTTTCGATTGGTCTCTTATTCCAAAAGAGCTCGCGCCTCGGGTCGTTTTGAGTGGTGGCTTGAGCGTACACAACGTGACTGGCGCGGTGGCGCAGGTACGTCCCTTCGCGGTCGACATCAGTAGCGGTGTCGAGGCGGCGAAGGGGATCAAGGATGCCCGCAAGATCGCCGCGTTCGTCGACGCGGTGCGGGCCGGCGATGCCACACTCGAAAGCCAGACACACCATGAAAGCCAATCAAGTTAACGGCGCCCAGGCGCTGTTCAAGACCCCCGACTACCACCTGCCGGACGCCACCGGCCACTTCGGCCCCTACGGCGGCTCGTTCGTCGCCGAGACGCTCAGCCACGCGCTGGCCGAGCTGAACGAAGCGTACGCCCGCTACAGCCAGGATCCCGAGTTCCTCGAAGAATTCCGCTACGAGCTGGCGCACTTCGTCGGCCGCCCGTCGCCCGTCTACCACGCCAAGCGCTGGTCGCAGCAGGGCGGCGGCGCGCAGATCTACTTCAAGCGCGAAGACCTGAACCACACGGGCGCCCACAAGATCAACAACGTGATCGGCCAGGCGCTGCTGGCCAGGCGCATGGGCAAGCCGCGCATCATCGCCGAGACGGGCGCCGGCCAGCACGGCGTCGCGACGGCCACGATCTGCGCCCGCTTCGGCCTCGAATGCGTGATCTACATGGGGAGCGAGGACGTCAAGCGCCAGGCGCAGAACGTCTACCGCATGAAACTGCTGGGCGCGACCGTCGTGCCGGTGGAATCGGGTTCGAAGACCTTGAAGGACGCGCTGAACGAAGCGATGCGCGACTGGGTCACGAACATCGAGAACACGTTCTACATCATCGGCACGGTCGCCGGTCCGCACCCGTATCCGATGATGGTGCGCGACTTCCAGTCCGTGATCGGCGAGGAATGCCGCGTGCAGATGCCGCAGATGACGGGCCGCCAGCCGGACTACGTCGTCGCCTGCATCGGCGGCGGCTCGAACGCGATGGGCATCTTCTATCCGTACATCGACGAGCCGGGCGTGAAGCTGGTGGGCGTCGAGGCGGCGGGCGAGGGCCTGGACTCCGGCAAGCACGCGGCTTCCTTGAGCGCCGGCCTGCCCGGCGTCCTGCACGGCAACCGCACCTACCTGCTGCAGGACGAGCACGGCCAGATCATCGAGACGCATTCCGTGTCGGCCGGCCTGGACTACCCGGGCGTCGGGCCGGAACACGCGTGGCTGAAGGACAGCCAGCGCGCGCAGTACGTGTCGATCACGGACGACGAGGCGCTGGCCGCCTTCCACGACTGCTGCCGCATCGAAGGCATCATCCCGGCGCTGGAATCGTCGCACGCGATCGCCTACGCGGCCAAGCTGGCGCCGACCTTGCCGGCCGACCAGATCATCCTGGTGAACCTGTCGGGCCGCGGCGACAAGGACATGCACACGGTGGCGCAACGGGCGGGACTCAACTTCGGCTGAGCCCCCATCCATCGTTCGCAACCACATTCAAGGAAAACAGCATGTCCCGTATCGCACACACCTTCGCCGCCCTGAAAGAGCAGGGCAAGACCGGTCTCGTCACCTTCATCACGGCCGGCGACCCGGCCCCGGAGCTGACCGTCCCGCTGCTGCACGCCCTCGTGGAAGGCGGCGCCGACGTCCTCGAGCTGGGCGTTCCGTTCTCCGACCCGATGGCGGAAGGACCCGTCATCCAGCGCGCCTGCGAGCGCGCCCTCACGTTCGGCGTCAGCATGACCGACGTGTTCGCCCAGGTCGCGGAATTCCGCAAGACGAATCAGCATACCCCGGTCGTGCTGATGGGTTACGCGAACCCCATCGAGCGCATGGGCCAGAGCGAATTCGTCCGCCGCGCCAGGGCCGCCGGTGCCGACGGCGCCATCGTCGTCGACTACCCGCCGGAAGAATGCGAGGCGTTCGCCGCCGAGATGAAGGCCGCCGACCTCGACCTGATCTTCCTGCTCGCCCCGACGTCGACCACGGAACGCGTGAAGCAGGTCGCGCGCTACGGCAGCGGCTTCTCGTACTACGTGTCGCTGAAGGGCGTGACGGGCGCGGGCGGCATCGACACGGCCGACGTGGCCAAGCGCGTGGCCGCGATCCGCGAGCACGTCAAGCTGCCGATCGGCGTGGGTTTCGGCATCCGCGACGCGCAGACGGCGAAATCGGTGGCGGCGGTGGCGGACGCTGTCGTCATCGGCAGCCGCATCATCCAGGAACTGGAAAACACGCCGAAGGAACAAGGCCCGGCGGCCGTGCGCGCCTTCGTCGCCGGCATCCGCGCCGCCCTGGACGCCTGAAATTCGGGGTCAGAGCATAAACTCGGGGTCAGAGCACTTTTTCGAGCAGTTGATTAGCGGATGCGCTTGATCCATCGGCCAGAGGACGTATAGCTGCGCTGTTGCGGAATCAATTGATCGACGGCGAATTTCGCGCCTTCGGAAAAATGTGCTCTGACCCCGAATCTGCATAAAAAAATGCTCGGACCCCGAATTGATATTGATGCGATCGATTTTCTTGGGGGAAATGGCGGGATAGAGTGGAGAGGCAGTTTTCCTCCACTTCACTCCGGCATCCACCATGAAAAAACAAATCGTGCAGGTTTCCGTCGTGCAGTCGGCCAAGGTCATGGCCGCTGTGTATCTTGTCACCGCCATCCCCATCGTCATCCTGGCGGGCCTGTTCATGTCGGCGGTGATGCCGGCGGGCGTCAGCATCGCCATGCTCGTCGTGATGCCGGTGGCGTATGCGATCGGCGCGTTCGTCGGCGTCGCTATCGGTGCGCTGATCTACAACCTGGTGGCGGCACGGATCGGGGGCTTCGAATTCACCACGGCGGAAGTCGGCGCGGCAGTCCGTTGACGCCGGCCGGGCCCAACCATGACCGGGACCATGCGTCCCGGTTTTCATTTGTGCTAGCGCAACTTTGTCAGGAAGGCAAGTAATTAACAGCAAGAATTCGACAATCCGTAATCGAGCGATTACACTACGCCCAATTCCAGAATTGCCGCAAAGGAGAGAACATGAGTTGGTTGGAAAAGCTGCTACCCCCCCGGATCCAGCGCTCCGATGCCGCCAAACGCCAGACCATGCCCGAAGGCCTGTGGGTCAAGTGCCCGTCGTGCGAGTCGGTGCTGTACCGCGCCGACCTGGAGTCGAACCTGCACGTTTGCCCGAAGTGCAGCCACCACATGCGGATCCGCGCCCGCGAGCGCCTCGACGCGCTGCTCGATGAAGGCGGCCGCTACGAGATCGGCCAGGACGTGCTGCCGGTCGATACCCTCAAGTTCAAGGACAGCAAAAAATACCCCGACCGCCTGAAGGACGCGATGGAAGCCACCGGCGAGACCGATTCGCTCGTCGTGCAGGGCGGTTCGATCATGAGCCTGCCGGTCGTGGTCGCCTGCTTCGCCTACGAATTCATGGCCGGCACGATGGGCTCCGTTAACGGCGAGCGCTTCGTGCGCGGCGCCCAGGTGGCGCTCGAGCAGAAGGTGCCGTTCATCTGCATTACCGCCAGCGGCGGCGCGCGCATGCAGGAAGGCCTGCTGTCGCTGATGCAGATGGCCAAGACCACCGCGATGCTGACCAAGCTGGCCGAGAAAAAGCTGCCGTTCATTAGCATCCTGACCGACCCGACGACGGGCGGCGTTTCGGCCTCGTTCGCGTTCATGGGCGACGTCGTGATGGCCGAGCCGAAAGCACTGATCGGCTTCGCCGGCCCGCGCGTGATCGAGAACACCGTGCGCGAAAAACTGCCGGAAGGCTTCCAGCGTTCCGAGTTCCTCGTGCAAAAAGGCGCCGTCGACATGATCGTCGACCGCCGCAAGATGCGCGAAGAAATCGCGCGCGTGCTCGCCCTGCTGCAAAGCCAGCCGGCCGACGTCATCGCCTGATTGTTTGATCGCGTACGGCCGGCGGCTCGCGCGAGCCCCCGGCCGTACGTGTTTTGCAGCGTCAGGCTTCATCCGGACCCCATCCCATGCACAACCTCCCGACCACCTTGCCCGACTGGCTGGCGCTGCTCGAGTCGCGCCATGCCGAAACCCATATCGACATGGGGCTGGACCGCGTACGCACCGTCAAGGAGCGCATGGGCCTGGCCTTCTCCTGCCCCGTGATCATGGTCGCGGGCACCAACGGCAAGGGGTCGACCTGCGCCATGCTGGAGGCCATGCTGCTGCAGGCCGGCTACAAGGTCGGCCTGTACATCAAGCCGCACTTCCTCGACTTCAACGAGCGCGCCCGCATCAACGGCGAGATGGCCGGCGACGCCGCGCTCATCGCCGCCTTCGATGAAGTGGAAGCGCGCCGCGGCGACATCGACCTCACGTATTTCGAATTCACGACGCTCGCCATCATGCATTTGCTGTCGACGTCCGGCGTCGACGTGGCGATCCTGGAAGTGGGCCTGGGCGGCCGCCTGGATGCCGTCAACGTGATCGACGCGGACGTGTCCATCGTCACGAGCATCGACATCGACCACAAGGATTATCTCGGCGACACGCGCGAGGAGATCGGCTTCGAGAAGGCCGGCATCTTCCGGCCCGGGAAGCCGGCGATCTGCAGCGATCCGCTGCCGCCGCAAGCGCTGATCGACCACGCCGAAAAGATCGGCGCCGACCTGTGGCTGCTGGGCCGCGACTTCAACTACCAGGGCGACAAGCAGCAGTGGGCGTACGGCGGCCGCAACCAGCGCCGCAATTCGCTCGCGTATCCGGCGCTGCGCGGCGCCAACCAGCTGCTGAACGCCTCCGCCGCGCTGGCCGCGCTGGAAGTGCTGCGCAACGTGCTGCCGGTGGGCGCGCAGGAAGTGCGCACGGGCCTCGCGCTCGTCGAGCTGCCGGGCCGCTTCCAGGTGCTGGCGGGCCGGCCGACGACGGTCCTCGACGTCGCCCACAACCCGCACGCGGCGGCGACGCTCGCCCAGAACCTGGGCAATATGGGGTTCCACCGCTTCACCTACGCCGTGTTCGGCATCATGCAGGACAAGGACATCGACGCCGTCGTCGCCCACCTGGCGCCCAATATCGACCACTGGTGCGTGGCGGCGCTGCCGTCGCCCCGTTCGGCCGACCCGGCGCTGCTGGCCGAGAAGCTGCGGGCATTGAAGCCGAGCGGCGCGAAAGACGACGAATTCTCCGTCAAAACGTTCGCGAATCCGGCCGAAGCATTCGCAGATGCAACAAGCAGGGCCGGACAGGATGATAGAATAGTGGTCTTTGGCTCGTTCTATACCGTGGCTGGCGTGATGGCGGCCCGTAAATCCTCTCTTCATTGACGTGACACCGCATGGGCTTGTTCTCCCGTAAAAGCAAGCAGGACCGCCTCGCCGAGGACAGTGGCCGCTTCTACAGCAAGGACGACGACGCCGCGATCGGCGAACGCGCCCGCGCCAAACGCGCGAGCAACGCCGGCGGTGCTGCGACGCGCCGCCCCGGCAACGACCCCATGCTCCCCGAAAAGAAGCGCGCCCGGCGCCGCCTCGTCGGCGCCATCGCGCTGGCGCTGGCCGCCGCCGTCGGCCTGCCGATGCTGCTCGATTCCGAACCCAAGCCTGCCGCCGGCGACATCGCGATCCAGATCCCCGCCAAGGACAAGGCGGCGCCGTTGCCGGTGCCGGCCGCGGACAAGGCCGTGGCGGCCGCCGACAGCGTCGACAAGGGCGAGGAAGTGATCGACGCGCCGCCGCCCGCGCCGGCAGCGAAGGCGCCCGTCGCCGCCGCGAAGCCCGAGCCCGAGCCCGTGGCCGCGCCGAAGGCGGAAGCGCCCAAGCCCGAGCCGAAACCGGAACCCAAGGTCGAGCACAAGCCCGAGCCCGTCAAGCCGGAACACAAGGACACGCCGAAGCCGGAGCACAAGGACGTGCCGAAGGCCGAGCACAAGGAGCCGAAGCCCGAGCCGCATCCGGCCGAGAAGCCCGTGAAGCCGCGCGACGACGCGGCGCGCGCGCTGGCCATCCTGGAAGGCAAGCCGGCCGCGAAGGAAAAACCGGCCGAGTCCGCGTCGCAGCGCTACGTGCTGCAAGTGGCCGCGCTGTCGAGCCAGGAAAAGGCGGCCGAGGTCCAGGCCAAGCTGCGCGAAGCGGGCATCTCGTCGTACACGCAAAAGACGAGCACGCCGGCCGGCGAATTGATCCGCGTACGGGTCGGCCCCATGAGCAAGGAAGAGGCCGAGAAAGTCCGCGCCAAACTGGGCCGCCTGGGCATGTCCGGCGCCATGACCCCGATTTGATGACTGCAGAAGCCGCGCCGTGACGATCTTCGACTACGTGGTGTTGTTCATCCTGGTCTCCTCGGTCGTCATCAGCACCATGCGCGGCCTGGTCAAGGAAATCCTGTCGCTTGCCGGCTGGGTGGCGGCCTTCATCGTGGCCAACGCCTTCGGCGCGAAGCTGGCGCCCATGCTACCATCCGTGATTCCGGGCGAAGCCTTGCGGCTGATCGTTGCCTTCATTGCATTGTTCCTCGGCGTGCGCGTGCTGATGGGTCTCCTGGCCCTCGCGATCGGCGCACTGATCGAGGCCTCCGGCCTGACCCTGGCCGACCGCGGCCTCGGCGGCCTGTTCGGTCTGGGCCGGGGCATTGTGATCGTGCTGGCCGGCGTCATATTGTGTGGGATGACTTCCATTCCCCAACAGGATTTCTGGAAAGACGCGCTGCTCTCGCCCATGGCGGAAACGGGCGCGCGCACGGTCAAACCTTTCCTGCCCGCGGCCTTCGCGCGGCATGTGCAGTTCTAGTTTCTTTGTTTAGCTGTCCAAGTTTAGGAGCACACCATGTGTGGCATCGTCGGCGTCGTTTCGCAAGCCCCCGTCAACCAGCTGTTGTATGACGCATTGCTGCTGCTGCAGCACCGCGGCCAGGATGCGGCGGGGATTGCAACCAATCACAGCAGCATGTTCTCGATGTACAAGGCCAACGGCCTCGTGCGTGACGTTTTCCGCACGCGCAACATGCGTTCGCTGCAAGGCAATTCCGGCATCGGCCACTGCCGCTATCCGACCGCCGGCTCGTCCAGCGAAGAAGAAGCGCAGCCGTTCTACGTGAACGCCCCGTTCGGCATCACCCTGGCGCACAACGGCAACCTGACGAACCAGGAACAGCTCAAGGAAGAACTGTTTCGCAACGACCGCCGCCACGTCAACACGAACTCCGACTCGGAAGTGCTGCTGAACGTGCTGGCCCACGAGATCGCCCAGGCGGCCGACGGCTACTCTCTCGAGCCGGACGCCGTGTTCAAGGCCGTCGCGCAGGTGCACCGCCGCGTGCGCGGCGCCTACGCCGTCATCGCCCAGATCGCCGGCCATGGCCTGCTGGCGTTCCGCGACCCGTTCGGCATCCGTCCGCTGTGCATCGGCATCAACGACACGGAGAACGGCCCCGAATACCTGCTCGCCAGCGAATCCGTCGCGCTGGAAGGCCTGGGCTTCCGCTTCATGCGCGACATCGCCCCGGGCGAAGCCGTCTGGGTCGACGCCGACCGCCAGCTGCATACGCGCCAGTGCGCCGAGAACCCGACGCTGAATCCGTGCGCGTTCGAATACGTGTACCTGGCGCGTCCGGACTCCGTGATCGACGGCGCCTCCGTGTACGCCACGCGCCTGCGCATGGGCGAATACCTGGCCGAGAAGATCCGCAAGGAGATCCCGGTCGAAGAGATCGACGTCGTGATGCCGATCCCCGATTCGTCGCGTCCGGCCGCCATCCAGCTCGCGCTGAAGCTGGGCGTGGAATACCGCGAAGGCTTCATCAAGAACCGCTACGTCGGCCGCACGTTCATCATGCCGGGCCAGGCGATGCGCAGGAAGTCGGTGCGCCAGAAGCTGAACGCGATCCCGTCCGAGTTCAAGGACAAGAACGTGCTGCTCGTCGACGACTCCATCGTGCGCGGCACGACGAGCCGCGAGATCGTGCAGATGGCGCGCGAATCGGGCGCCCGCAAGGTGTTCTTCGCGTCGGCCGCGCCGCCGGTGCTGTACCCGAACGTGTACGGCATCGACATGCCCACGCGCGACGAACTGATCGCCCACGGCCGCACGGTCGAGGAAGTGTGCCGCGAGATCACGGCTGACCGTCTCGTCTACCAGGACCTGGACGCGCTGAAGAAATCGATCTCGGACGTCAACCCCGCGCTGACGAGCGTGGAAGCGTCGTGCTTCGACGGCGTCTACATCACGGGCGACGTCACGCCGGCGTATCTCGACCAGCTCGAGAGCGTGCGTCATAAATCGTCGGGCAAGTCGTCGGAAGACCTCGTGCGCACGCAGTTGAACTTGAATCCGCCCGTCGCCGCCGAATAATTCGTATCACGGCCCATCATCCCAAAAGACCATGAGCGACAAACCCAACTACGGCTTCACCACCACCATCCTGCACAACGATCGGCGCAAGCCGATCGAGCACAACTCGCTGCACAAGCCGATCCACACGTCGGTCGCCTTCGGCTACTCGGACGCGCGCCAGCTGGCCTCCGTCTTCCAGGGCAAGGAACCGGGCTTCCGCTACGGCCGCCAGGGCAACCCGACCGTCTCCGCGCTGGAAGACAAGATCAGCAAGATGGAAGACGGCGTCGCCTCGCTGTGCTTCGCCACCGGCATGGCCGCGATCGGCGCGCTCGCGCAGGCGCTGCTGCGCGCGGGCGACCACGTCGTGTCGTCCTCGTTCCTGTTCGGGAATACCAACAGCCTGTGGAACACGGTGGCCGCGCAGGGCACGGAGGTGTCGTTCGTCGACGCGACCGACGTCGCCAACGTCGAAGCGGCATTGAAGCCGAACACGCGCATGGTGTTCGTCGAGACGATCGCCAATCCGCGCACGCAGATCGCCGACCTGGCCCGTATCGGCGAGTTGTGCCGCGCGCGCGGCATCCTGTACGTCGTCGACAACACGATGACGACGCCCTACCTGTTCCGCCCGAAGACGGTCGGCGCGGGCCTCGTCGTGAACGCGCTGACCAAGTCGATCGGCGGCCACGGCATGGCGCTGGGCGGCGCGCTGACGGACACCGGCCTGTTCGACTGGACCACCTACCCGAACATCGCCGACAACTTCCGCCGCCAGCCGCCGGCCGCGCAGGGCATGGCCCAGCTGCGCGCGAAATCGCTGCGCGACTTCGGCGCGTCGCTGGCGCCGGAGGCTGCGCACCACATCGCGGTCGGCGCGGAAACGCTGGCGCTGCGCATGGACCGCACCTGCGCGAACGCGCTGGCGCTGGCGCGCATGCTGGAAGCCGATGACCGCGTCGCGGCCGTCCATTACCCGGGCCTCGCATCGCATCCGCAGCACCAGCTGGCATCCGAACAGTTCCGCGCGTACGGTTCGCTGTTCAGCTTCGAGCTGAAAGAGGGCATCGACTGCTTCGATTACCTGAACCGCCTGAAGGTCGGCATCCCCGCCAGCAACCTGGGAGACACGCGCACGCTTGTCATCCCGGTCGCGCACACGATCTTCTTCGAGATGGGCCCGGCGCGCCGCGCCAGCATGGGCATCGCGGAATCGCTGATCCGCGTATCGGCCGGCATCGAGGACACGGCCGACCTGCTGGCCGATTTCGGCGGCGCGCTGAACCCTTGACGCTGTCGTAAAGCGGCGTAAAGCCGGAAGGGCGGGTTGCCCTTCCGGTTGAGTACGCGGCGCGCTGCGGTTATGATCGTCGTGTTGCCATCCCTCCATACGTAGACTACGTAGAATCGCACGCCCATGAAGACTGTCCTGTTTTGCGCCGCACTGCTGTGCGGTGGTGCCGCGCTGGCCGCGACGCCTGTCGCCAAATCCTCCGCCAAGGCCGCCGCGAAGCCGGCCGCCGGCGGATCGTCCGCCGAGCTCGCCGAGGCGGATGCGCTGTTCGCCAAGAAGTCGTATCCGGAAGCCCTGCAGAAATACACGAAGCTGGCGAACGCCGGCAACGTCATGGCCCAGCAGCACTTGGGCGAGATGTATTTCTACGGCGAGGCCGGCAGCATCGACATGGACCAGGCCGCGCAATGGTTCCAGAAGGCGGCAGCCAAGGGCAATGCCGTCGCCATCGCGTCGCTGGCACTGATGAAACAGCGCGAGGCGCGCCGCGCCGACCTCGACTACTGGATCTCGAAATACGACGGCTCCGACGTGCGGACGGACGAATACCGCTGCCCGTCGCCGCGTTTCCCGACCATGTCCAAGGTCAACGAGGAAATCGATTATTACGGCGGCAAGATGAAGGCGTGGGAGGCATGCCACAACCGCTGGGTGAAACACCTGAACGCGTCGCTGCCGCTGACCAAGCGCATCCCGGACGACATCACCAAGCTGTTCACGAAGGATGAGTCGGACAAGGCGACCGCGCACTTGAAAGAAGTGGCCGAACGCCTGGCCGAAGATACGAAGATCGCCGGCCGGATGGTCATTGCGGATTTCGACGCGTGGCGTGCGGGGACCGAGGCCTACGTCAAGGAGCACAACGAGATGGTCAAGAACGCGCCGCCGCGCGATCCCGACGACAAGTGATGTGGCAGCCGGGGCGGTGAGCTAGCGCGGGCATGTCGTGTTCATGGGCGCGCTGCCGTCGGCCGGATAGGTGCGGCAGAACGAGCCCAACGGTGTGACGATGCGGTACACGCGCGTATTGCCGTCCGCGGCCGTCGTGATATCGTCGATGTGCGCCGACTGGAACAAGCGGCCGCCCGCCGCGTGGGCGGCGTCGAACCGGCGGTCGAGTTCTTCCTGCATGCGCGGGCGGAAGCGTTGCGGCGCGCCGGGCGCATGGTTCAGTTCGCGGGCAATCACGGCCGCATCGCGGGTGGCGGCCGCCAGGATGTCCGCGCGAGTTGGAGGCGGCGCGTCCGCCGGTGTGGCCGGCGCCGGTGCGGGCTGCGGTGTGGGCTGCGGTGCGGCGGGGAGCGCCGGTGCGTCGGGACGCGACGGCTGCGGCGCTTGCGCAACTGGCTTGCGCGCGGGCCGGCGCGCGGGCGGCGCCGCGCTGGGTGCGGGCGCTGTGGAAGCGCTGGGCGGCGCGACGCGCGTCTTGGCCGGAACGAGCGTCAGCCGGAGTGGCGCGGTATAGCGACTCCGGGACGGGTGCCGGGGAACGGGCGGCGCTTTGAGCAGGGCCAACCACAGCAGGTGCGCCGCCGCGGAGACGAACACGGCAAGCGCAAGCCTTGCCTGCGGGCGCATGAAGTCCGCTGTCGTCGACGGCGCGCCGGGCAGCTTGATCCTGGGGTGGTACGGCACAGGGCTCCTTTACGGTCACGGCACCGCAAGCCGGCGCACCGGGATCATACCTAAAAAGCATCGTTGCTTTCTCACCAAAACTTGCTTTCGCCGGTCGGATCCGTGAGGAAGCGAAGCCTTGCTGTATCATCCGGCTTCCGAAAACGAAGCCTGCATATGCTCATCATCACCATCAAACAGGGCAAGGAAAAAAGCCTGCTGTCCGGCGATCCCTGGATTTATCTGTCAGCCATCGACCGGGTCGAGGGGCGGCCCCAGGAGCGCAGCAAGGCCGGGGCCACGGCGGTCGTGCAATCGTCGGCGCGTCAGTTTCTGGCGCGCGCGGCATATAACGCGAAGTCGCAGATCGCGGCCCGGGTCTGGACCCTGCGCGAGGACGAGCCGGTCGATCACGCCATGCTCAAGCGTCGCGTGCAGGCCGCGGTCGCGCGGCGTGCCGTTGCCGTGCGCGGCGCCGATCCGCAAGCCCTGGTCCTGGTGATCGATGGCGAAAAAGACGGCTTGCCGGGGCTCCTGGTGCACAGCTATGGCGGCACCGGCGGTTACCTGGTGTGCCAGTTCAATGCGGCCGGCGTCGACGCGTGGAAGGTGACCATCGTGCAGGCGCTGCGCGCGGCGACGGGTTGCCCCAATGTATTTGAACGCAGCGACGAACTATTGCGGAAAGGCGAGGGGCTGCCCGTCATCTGGCGTGCCCTGGCCGGCGACGCGCCGCCGCAGCGCCTGATGGTGCGCGATGGCGGCCGCTTGCTGCCGACCGATATCCGCACGGGTTTTATCTATCCGCGCTGAGCGGAAGATGAAACGACAAGGCCCGCATTGCGCGGGCCGGCGTGCAGCGCCATGCGGCGAACGATCAGTGCCAGGACCGCATCAGCCCGACCGCGAGACCTTCCAGCGCGAACTCGTCCGAGCTCGGGTCGACGGTGATGACGGAAAAGTCCGGGTTCTCCGGCAGCAGCTCGATCGTGGAGCCGGTCTTGCGGTAGCGCTTGACCGTCACTTCGTCGCCGATGCGGGCGACGACGATCTGGCCGTTCTTCGCGCTGTCGATCTTCTTGACGGCCAGGAAATCGCCGTCGCAGATGCCGGCGTCGCGCATCGACCAGCCTTTGACTTTCAGCAGGAAGTCGGGCTTGCTGGAGAACATCGTCGGGTCGACGGAGTAGGTCGCTTCGACGTGCTCCTGGGCCAGGATGGGCGAGCCGGCGGCCACGCGGCCGACGAGCGGCAGCGACATCAGGTTCGGCGGGATCGGCGGCACGAAGGCCGGCACGGCGGCCGCCTTGGATTCGGCCGCCTGGCCGACGAGGCGGATACCGCGCGAGGTGCCAGGTGAAATTTCGATCGCGCCCTTGCGGGCCAGGGCTTGCAGGTGTTCCTCGGCCGCGTTGGCCGAGCGGAAGCCAAGCTCCTGGGCGATTTCGGCGCGGGTCGGCGGGAAGCCCGTGTTGTCGATGGCTTCCTTGATCAGGTTGAGGATCTGTTCTTGCCGTGCGGTGAGCTTTAGCATGTTTGTCTTGGTTGGTACGGGATCAGACTGTATTTTTGTACAGTATTGCGCCGCGCGCAAGGGGATTCCAGGTTTTTTTTGCGCCGCGGCCCCAATCTTTTGCGCCGCAGCAAAGATGGCGCGCTTGACGTTTTTGCTGTTATAATGTCGGGCTTTCCCTTCCCACACTCGTCTTGACGCCGAGGTGGGCATTTGTTTAAACGTCCTTAAGGAGTGTTTCATGCGTCATTATGAAATCGTGTTTATCGTCCACCCGGACCAGAGCGAACAGGTCCCGGCGATGATCGAACGCTACAAGACCACGGTCACCTCGCGCGGCGGCAACATCCACCGCGTCGAAGATTGGGGCCGTCGTCAAATGGCTTACCAGATCCAGAAGCTGCCGAAGGCACACTACATCTGCATGAACATCGAGTGCGACAACGAGACCCTGGTCGAGCTGGAAACCGCATTCAAATTCAATGATGCCGTGCTGCGTCACCTGACCGTGAAGATGAAGAAGGCAGAAACCGCACCGTCGCCGATGATGAAGTCGGTCCAGCGCGAAGACGCAGCCAAGAGCCACCGCGCCGAGCAGGCCGCCGCTCCGGCCGCTGCCGCCTAAATCTCGCGGGAGCACCGAGCTTAGTTGATACTGCTAAGTGAACGAGCTGTCGCTGGTCGCAAGCATCACGGAACGCGACACCTTGCGCTACACCCCGGCCGGCATCCCCATCGTGGGCGGCGTCCTGCAACACGGATCGACGCAGACGGAAGCGAGGATGGACAGGCAGGTCGAATTCGAGATTGCCGCGGTTGCCGCGGGCGAGATTTCGGGACGGTTTGCCACCGCCGAGTTGGGCGCGATGTACCGCTTCACGGGATTCCTGGCCAGGAAAAGCCGTCACAGCAAGAGCTTGGTGTTTCACATCATTGATTTCAGTGCCGCATAAGAAAATGCGGGCACGTTTTTAGATAGATACAGGAGCCTCAAAATGGCATTCGGTAAAAAGTTCGACAAAAACAAAGCTAAGCTCAAAGAGAAGCGCAAACAGCAGAACCCGCTGTTCAAGCGCAAGAAATTCTGCCGCTTCACCGCCGCAGGCGTGGAACAGGTTGACTACAAAGACGTCGACACCCTGAAGGATTTCGTCCAGGAAAACGGCAAGATCATGCCGGCTCGCCTGACCGGCACCAAGGCGCACTACCAGCGTCAAGTGGACACCGCCATCAAGCGCGCCCGTTACCTGGCTCTGCTGCCGTACACCGACCTGCACAACGCTTAATAGTCGGTCGCGACATCAAGCATAGTCAGATTACTGGAGAAAAAAATGCAAGTTATCCTTCTGGAAAAAGTCGTCAACGTCGGCAACCTGGGCGACGTCGTCAAGGTCAAGGACGGTTACGCACGTAACTTCCTGATCCCGCAAAAAATGGCTCGTCGTGCAACGCAAGCTGCCGTGGCCGAATTCGAAGTCAAGCGCGCCGAACTGGAAAAAGTAGCTGCCGAGAAACTGGCCGCTGCACAAGGCCAAGGCGAAAAGCTGAGCGGCATGACCGTCACCATCGCGCAGAAAGCCGGCGTCGACGGCCGTCTGTTCGGTTCCGTGACCAACTTCGACATCGCCGAAGCCCTGTCCAAGCAAGGTTTCGCCGTCGAGAAGGCGCAAGTGCGCATGCCGACCGGCCCGCTGAAAACCACCGGCGAGCACCCGGTGTCGGTCGCTCTGCACACCGACGTCGTGGTGGAAATCACCATCGCTGTCGTGGGCGAAGCTGCCTAAGACACATTCTGTTGTCAGAATGAGAAAAGCCGGGGATCCCCCGGCTTTTTTGTTTTTGGAAACTCACCAATGATTTCAGTGCCGGATCGGGAACGGGTATAATGCCGGCCATGAACACCTCAGCAGACCCGCAGATCGAGTCGCTCCGCATCCCCCCGCATTCCATCGAAGCAGAACAGTCCGTCATCGGCGGCCTGCTGCGCGACAACGCGGCGTGGGACCGTATCGCCGACTTCATGCATGCGGAGGATTTTTACCGCTACGACCACCGGATCATCTTCGAACAGATGGTCCGCCTGATCAATGCTGGCAAGCCTGCCGACGTGATCACCGTGTACGAGGCGCTCGTCCAGCTCGGCAAGGCCGAGGACGTCGGCGGCCTGCAGTACCTCAACGCGATGGCGCAGAATACGCCATCCGCCGCCAACATCCGCCGTTATGCCGAGATCGTCCGCGATCGTGGCGTGCTGCGCCAACTCATCACCGTCGCCGACGAAGTGTCCGGCAAGGCCTTCAATCCGCAAGGCGCCGAGGTCAAGCAGATTCTCGACGAGGCCGAATCGCGCATCTTCGCGATCGCGGAGCAGGGCGCCCGCGGCGCCCAGGGCTGGCTGCCCGTGCAACCGCTGCTGACCCAGGTGGTCGAGCGTGTCGACGAGCTGTACAGCCGCGACAACCAGGGCGAGATCACCGGCGTCCCGACGGGCTTCGTCGACCTCGACAAGATGACGTCCGGCCTGCAGCCGGGCGACCTCGTCATCGTCGCCGGCCGTCCTTCGATGGGCAAGACGGCGTTCTCCGTCAACATCGGCGAGAGCGTCGCCGTCGATGCTGGCCTGCCGGTCGCGATCTTCTCGATGGAGATGGGCGGCGTGCAGCTGGCGATGCGTATGCTCGGCTCCATCGGCCAGCTCGACCAGCACCGCCTGCGTACCGGCAAGCTGCTGGACGAGGACTGGCCGCGCCTGACGCATGCGATCCAGAAGATGAACGATGCGCAGATTTTCATCGACGAGACGCCGGCGCTGAACCCGATCGAGATGCGCGCGCGGGCCCGCCGCCTGGCGCGCCAGTGCGGCAAGCTGGGGCTGATCATCGTCGACTACCTGCAGCTGATGCAGGGTTCCAAGCCGGGCGACAACCGGGCGTCCGAGATCTCGGAGATCTCGCGTAGCCTGAAGGGCCTGGCGAAGGAGCTGGGGTGCCCCGTGATCGCGTTGTCCCAGCTGAACCGCTCGCTGGAACAACGCCCGAACAAGCGCCCCGTGATGTCCGACCTGCGCGAATCGGGCGCTATCGAGCAGGATGCGGACGTCATCATCTTCCTGTATCGTGATGAAGTTTACAACCCGGACTCGCCCGATAAAGGTACGGCCGAAATCATCATCGGCAAACAGCGTAATGGCCCGATCGGCGCCATTCGACTGACCTGGATGGGCATGTACACCAAGTTCGGTAATTACAGCGGCAACCTCGGTATCTACCAAGGCGATTAAAGCCGATAGCTGTCAAGGATCGCGGCGCCCGGCCACCTCGTGGGACGGGCGCTGCGATTTTCCAAGAAGTCCCAAGAGAAAACCCAACGGAGAACCTATGTTTGGACGCCTGATGCCCACGGAGGGCAAATTTTTCGACCTGTTCAACCAGCACGCCGCGTTGTGCGTGAAGGGTGCACAAGAGATGGTCGGCCTGATGACCAACTTCGACGACCTGGAAAACCGCACGCACGCCGTGGAGAGCATCGAAAAACAGGCGGACAAGGTCACCTACGCGTGCGTCGACCTGCTGCACAAGACGTTCATCACGCCGCTGGACCGCGACGACATCCACAAGCTGATCACCCGCATGGACGACATCCTCGACATGATGGAGGACGCCGCCCAGACCATCTCGCTGTACGACCTGCACGCCGTCACGCCGGAAGCGAAGCGCCTGGCCGAGCTGTGCCTGGCCTGCTGCGAAAAGGTCCAGCAGGCCGTCGGCATGCTGCACAACATGGACAATGCCCAGAAGATGGTCGCCATCTGCGAAGAGATCGACCGCCTGGAATCGGACGCCGACCACGTGATGCGCGCCGCCATGTCCAAGCTGTTCCGCGACGAACCGGACGTGCGCAACCTGATCAAGATGAAGGCGATCTACGAGATTCTCGAAACCGTCACCGACCGCTGCGAAGACGTTGCCAACATCATCGAAGGCATCATCGTCGAGAACGCGTAACGACCGGGACGACAAGAACAATATGAATTCTATTCACATCAGCATTTATGTGCTGGGCCTGCTCGTCTTTTTAGCGCTGATCTTCGACTTCATGAACGGCTTCCACGATGCCGCCAACGCGATCGCGACGGTGGTGTCGACCGGGGTGCTGCGTCCGCAAACCGCGGTCGCGATGTCCGCGCTGTTCAACTTCGTCGCCATCTTCACCGTGGGCCTGCACGTCGCCTCCACGGTGGGCAAGGGGACCGTCGACCCGGCCCTCGTCGACCACTACGTCGTGTTCGGCGCGCTCGTCGGGGCCATCATCTGGAACGTCATCACCTGGTACTACGGCATCCCGTCGTCGTCGTCACACGCGCTGATCGGCGGCCTGGTCGGCGCCGCCGTCGCCAAGGGCGGCACCGGCGCGCTGAAGGGCGACGGCCTGATCAAGACCGTCGAATGGATCCTGCTGTCGCCGCTGCTGGGCTTCATTCTCGGCTCGATCGTGATGCTGGCCGTGTCCTGGATCTTCGTGAAGACGCCGCCGCGCAAGGTCGACACGTGGTTCCGCCGCCTGCAACTGCTGTCGGCCGCGTCGTACAGCCTGGGCCACGGCGGCAACGACGCCCAGAAGACCATCGGCGTCATCTGGATGCTCCTGATCGCGGCCGGCAGCGTCGCCAAGGACGCCGCCGCGCCGCCGCTGTGGGTCGTGATCGGCTGCTACACCGCGATGAGCATGGGCACGCTGTTCGGCGGTTGGCGCATCGTGCGCACGATGGGCCAGAAGATCACCAAGCTCAAGCCGGTCGGCGGCTTCTGCGCGGAAGCGGGCGGCGCCATCACGCTGTTCATCGCGAGCAGCATCGGCGTGCCGGTGTCGACGACGCACACGATCACGGGCGCCATCGTCGGCGTCGGCTCGGCGCAGAAGGCGTCGGCCGTGCGCTGGGGCGTGGCCGGCAACATCGTGTGGGCCTGGATTTTCACCATTCCCGCATCGGCCTTCATGGCCGCGATCGCGTGGTGGCTGGGGACGCACATCCTGTAAGCGCGCACCGCGCCAACAAGCAAGCAGGGCTGCGGCCCTGCTTTTTTTATTTCGGGGTTAATTCGGGGTCAGAGCATATTTTCTCGAGAATTCGGGGTCAGGACACATTTTCAAAAGATGCGCATCCGCGACAGGTTCTTCCGCCGGCGTACGTTTTCGTTGGTTCGTGAGCGCGAACTCGTCGAAAGTTACCGCTGAGCCATATCCACAAAAAGTGCTCTGACCCCGAATTTATGCTCTGACCCCGAATTTACTGACCCCGAATTTAGCGTTTGCGCCACAGTCGGCTGTTTTCTTTTCATTTTTGATAACCGACGTAGTAATATTACATACGATCGTCGGCCAGCGTTGCCGTCCGGGCTGCGCCCGTCGGTCAGAAAAAGAATGAAGAGGGGACATTATGTTATTCAGACGTAGTTTGACTTCATGGCTGGGTCTCGCCATGGCCGCTTGCGCCAGCCTGTTGCTGGCCGGTTGCGGCGCCGGCGATACGGGCCAGCAAGCCACGCAATCCGGCACCCGCCTGCTGGCAACCAGCACCACCGCGGCCACGCCCGTCGCGCCGGGATCCATTCGCATGCACTTCCACCGGGTCCAGAACGATGCGGCACAGTGGGGCGTGTATTCCTGGGACGGCCCGCAGCATCCCAGCTCGGCGTGGATCGCCGACCGCTTCATGTTCACCAACAGCGACGGCTTCGGCGGTTACGTCGACATTCCGCTGGCCGACGGCAAGAGCGCGATCTGGTTCCTCGTCACCGACGGCAACGGCACGAAGAACTGCGGCGCCGACCAGCACGCGGACCTGAACGCGGACGTGGCCACGAAAGGCCAGGAGGTCTGGATGCTGGAGGGCGACTGCACCGTGTACGCGAGCCAGCCCGCCCTCAGCTACGGCAACCTGGCGTTCGCCAACGCGCACTGGCTGTCGGCCACCACGCTGGCGTGGCCCGGCGCACCCGCTGGCGGCAGCTATAAACTGTTCTACGCTGCGAACGGCGGCCTGGCGCCGACGCCGGACGGCGCCGTCGGCCTGTCGGGCGCGGACAGCGCCTTCGACCTGACCGTGAGCGCGCTGCCGGACGCGATTCGCCAGAAATACCCGCACCTGGCCGGCGCCACGGGCCTGCGCCTGGCGGACGCCGACGCCGCCAAGGTCGCGGCCATGGTCAGCGGCCAGTTCGCCATCGCCCAGTACGACGGCGCAGGCAACCTCGTGCAGGTGACGTCGCTGCAGACGGCCGGCCTGCTGGACGACCTGTACGCGGCCAAGGCGGCACAGGCGCAGCTGGGCGTCACGTTCGACCATGGTGGTATGGCGACGTTCCGCGTGTGGGCGCCGACGGCGAAATCCGTGGCGCTGAACCTGTATGCAAGCGCCAACGCGGCCACCGGCACGACGGTCCCGATGACGCTCGACGCGGCCAGCGGCGTGTGGCGCTACACGTCCTCCGATCCGTCCCTCGCGAACCGCGCCTACTACACGTACACCGTGCAGGTGCTGTCGCGCTGGGCCGACAACAAGATCGTGACGAATACCGTCACCGATCCGTATTCGCTGAGCCTCTCGGCCAACAGCGCGCGCAGCTTCGCCGCGAACCTCGACAGCCCGCAACTGAAGCCGGCCGGCTGGGACGACCAGCGCATTCCGAAGCTCGACGCGCCCACCGACATCGCGCTGTACGAGCTGCACATCCGCGACTTCTCGGCATCCGATGCCACCGTGCCCGCCGCCCACCGCGGCAAATACCTCGCCTTCACCGACGGGGATTCGGACGGCATGCGCCACCTGAAATCGCTGCAGCAAGCCGGCATGACGCACGTGCACCTGCTGCCGAGCTTCGACTACGCCAGCGTCAACGAGAAGGGCTGCGTGACCCCGTCCATCCCGAATGCCGGCGCCGATTCGACGGCGCAGCAGGCGGCCGTCGCGGCCGTGGCGGACGCCGACTGCTTCAACTGGGGCTACGATCCGGTCCACTACGACGCGCCGGAAGGCAGTTATGCGACCGACGCCGACGATGGCGCCGTGCGCGTGCGCGAGTTCCGCGCGATGGTGCAGGCGCTGCACGAAGCCGGCCTGCGCGTGACGATGGACGTCGTGTACAACCACACGAGCCAGTCGCAGCAAGGTCCGCTGTCGGTCCTCGACCGCATCGTGCCGACGTATTACTACCGCCTGGGCAGCGACGGCCACATCCTGAACGACAGCTGCTGCGCCGACACCGCGCAGGAAAACGCCATGATGGGCAAGCTGATGATCGATTCGGTGTCGCTGTGGGCCCGCCAGTACAAGGTCGACAGCTTCCGCTTCGACATCATGGGCTTCACGCCGCTGGACCTGCTCAAGCGCCTGCAGGCGAGCGTCGACCAGGCCGCGGGCCGCGACATCTACCTGTACGGCGAGGCGTGGAACTTCGGCAGCGTCGCCAATGACGCCCGCTTCGTGCAGGCGCGCCAGGCCAACATGGCGGGCACCGGCATCGGTTCGTTCAACGACCGCATGCGCGACGCCGTGCGCGGCGGCGGCTGCTGCGACGGCGGCCAGTGGCTGATTAGCCAGCAGGGCTTCATCAACGGCGCGTACCTCGACCCGAACGCGCTGTCGACGCAGACCCGCGACGACGCGCTGCGCCTGGCGGACCTCGTGCGCGTGGCGCTGTCCGGCACCCTGCGCGACTACCGCTTCACCGACCGCTTCGGCAACGTGCGCACGAGCGCCCAGATCGACTACTTCGGCCAGCAGGCCGGCTTCGCGGCCAATCCGGCCGAGACGATCAACTACATCGAGGCGCACGACAACCAGACGCTGTTCGACATCGATGCGTACAAGCTGCCGCAATCGACGCCGCTGGCCGACCGCGTGCGCGTGCAGACGTTGGGCGCCGCCATCAACGTGCTGGCGCAGGGCATCCCGTTCTTCCACGCCGGCCAGGAAATCCTGCGCTCGAAATCGCTCGATCGCGACAGCTACAACGCGGGCGACTGGTTCAACAAGCTCGATTACAGCTACGCGTCGAACAACTTCGGCGTCGGCCTGCCGATGGCGGGCAGCAACCAGGACAACTGGTCCCTGATGGCGCCGATCCTCACGAATCCGCTGATCAAGCCGGACACGCGCGCGATCCTGGCGGCGAAGCACGCGTTCGAGGACTTCCTCGCGATCCGGGCCGACAGCTCGCTGTTCCGCCTGCGCACGGCGCAGGACGTGATCGACCGCCTGAAGTTCTACAACGTGGGGCCGAACCAGGTGCCGGGCCTTATCGCGATGAGCATAGCCGGCACGCAACCGGGCCGCTATCCGGGCGCGCGGTACAAGCGCGTCGTCGTCGTGTTCAACGTCGACAAGGCGGCGCAAACGATCGCGATCCCCGAGCTCAGGGGGCACAAGCTCCAGTTGCACCGCATCCAGCGCAACGGCAGCGACGACGTCGTGAAGGCGTCGACGTTCGATGCGGGCAGCGGCACGTTCGCGATCCCGGCGCGCACGGCGGCCGTGTTCGTGCAGAACGCGAACGATTGATGCGGACGTAGGACGACGGGGGCCGCCGTCTGCGTCAACGCTTCATTTGATGCAGACGGCGCGCACCATCTTGATGTCGGTGACGCCGTCCAGGATCTTTTCGATGCCGTCCATTTTCAGGGTCAGCATGCCGTCTTCCAGCGCGGCCGCGAGCAGCTCGGCCACGCGCGCGTGCTCGGTCAGGAGGCGCTTGACGCGCTCGCTGCCCAGCATCAGCTCATGCAGCCCCACGCGTCCGCGGTATCCCTTGTTGCATTCGGCGCAGCCGACCGCGCGGTACAGCGTGAAGCGGCCTTCGGCGTCCCCGTGGCGTGCGCGCCAGCCGGCGAGAACGTCCGCGCGCGCGGCCTCCGGATCGGCCACGTAGGCCGCCTGGGCGCGCAATTCCTCGCAATATTCGTCGAGCAGCGCTTCCACTTCGGCGTCGTCGGGGTGGTAGGCCTCGCGGCACGCGGTGCACAGGCGGCGCGCCAGGCGCTGCGCGAGGATGCCCAGCAGGGCGTCGGCAAAATTGAACGGGTCCATCCCCATGTCGAGCAGGCGCACGACGGATTCCGGCGCGCTGTTCGTGTGCAGCGTCGAGAACACTAGGTGGCCCGTCAGCGACGCTTCGATGCCGGTGCTGACTGTCTCGCGGTCGCGCATCTCGCCGACCATGATCACGTCCGGGTCGGCGCGCAGGAAGGCGCGCATGACGGTCGCGAAATCGAGGCCGGTCTTGCGGTTGACCTGCACCTGGCGCAGGCCCTTCTGGGTGATCTCGACCGGATCCTCGGCCGTCCAGATCTTCGTCTCCGGCGTGTTCAGGTGGGCCAGGATCGAGTGCAGGGTCGTCGTCTTGCCCGAGCCAGTCGGCCCGCACACGAAGAACAGCCCGTACGGTTTGCCGACGGCGGATTTCAGGCGGTCCAGGTTGTGCGGCAGGACGCCCAGCTTGTCGAGCGGGATCGGCTCGCCGGCCTGCAGGATGCGCATCACGATGTCCTCGACGCCGCCGCTGGACGGGATCGTCGCCACGCGCAGCTCGATGTCGAGCGGGCCGTACTTGCGGAAGCGGATCTTGCCGTCCTGCGGCTTGCGCCGCTCGGAGATGTCGAGGTCGCACATGATTTTCACGCGCGCGACGAGGGCGTTGCGGTAGCTGGCCGGGATCTCGATGTACGGCACGAGTACGCCGTCCTTGCGGAAGCGCACGCCCGTCTTGCCGCGCCCCGGCTGCGGTTCGATGTGGATGTCGGACGCGCCCTGGCGGTACGCGTCGACGATGATCCGGTTGAGCAGCTTGACCAGTTCGTTCTCGACGGCGGCCGAGACGTCGGTCCCGCCGCCTTCCGCGTCCTCGTCCGGATCGCCGTCCTCGTCCAGGTGCGACAGCAGTTCGCCGACGCTCGCGTCGTCGACGACCGGGCCGCCGAAGAACTGGGCGACGGTCAGGCGCAGGTCGTGCCGGGTCGTCACGCGCCAGGCGAAGCGCGCGCGCTTGAACACCTGCGCCGCGATGTGGCTGGCGGCCACGCGTTCCGGGTCCAGCGCCATCAGCACGAGACCGTCGGGACCGTCCTCCAGCGGCAACCAGCCGTGTTCGAGCGCGTACTGCTGCTTCAGGTTGCGCAGCAGCTCGACGGGTTTCACGCGCTCGGCGCGGAACGGTTCGTACGGCAGGCCGGTGGTGTCGGACAGCGCCTGCCCGAGCTGCGCGGGCTTGAGGCGGAAGTCGGCCAGCAGGACGTCTTCGATGTCGGCGTCGCGCTCGCGCGCGAGGCGCGTGGCCTGCTCCAGTTCCTGCGGCGTCAACAGGGCCTGCGCCACGAGGCCGTCGTAGCGGCCGCGCGGCAGCGGCGCACGCAGGCGCTGGCTGAGCGCGACGGACAAGGTCTCGCACAACTGCTTCACGCCCTCCAGGCACAGTGGCGGGAACGGGCCGCCCGCGCGGTGGTTGATGAACTGGACGACGCCCAGCAGGGCGCCGCCCGGTTCGGCCGACGGCGCGACGAGCGGCGCGACCAGCATCTCGCGCGTGCGGTAGCCGGTTTTCTGGTCGACGCCGCGCTGGAAACGCAGATTGGGCGCCAGGCGCCGCAGCTCGGCCTCGTCGTAGACGTCGGCGATGTTGACGGTCTGGCGCGTCTGGCCGACGAAGCCGGCGACGGAGTTGGGGCCGATCGGCAGCTTCAACTCGCGGAACGACGACAGGCCGGTCTTGACCTTGGCGATGAGGGCGTCCTGCTCGGGCGTCACGACGTACAAGGTGAAGCGGTCGCTGTCGAACAGGTCGCAGAAATCCAGGCCCAGGTCGAGCATGATCTGGTCCAGGTTGGCGGTGGCGTGGATGCGCGTGGAGATCGCCTGCAGCCGGCGCTGGAAGTCGAGGCGGCGCTCCGTGTCGCCGGTGGCGCGCCGGTCGCCCTTGCGCTGGTCGACGAAATCCGCGCTCATCATAACGTCACTTCCAGGCCTTCGTATGCGAGTTTCACGACCAGGCCGTCCAGGCGGTCGTGCCAGCGCGCGAGCGCCTGTGCGAACACGGCTTCCAGCTCGTCGTCGGAGCGGGTCGGCTCGTGGTGGGTGCAGTACAGGCTGCGCGCCCCGACCTTGAGCGCCAGCGCGATGGCGGCGTCGAACGTGCCGTGGCCCCAGCCCTGCTTGGCCGGGTATTCCTCGCGCGTGTACGAGCAGTCGGCGATCAGGGCGTCGACGCCTTCCATGGCGCGTTCGATCTCCTGCTCGCGCCGTTCGATCTCGAGCTGCGCCGCGGCGTGTTCCGCGCTGCCGGGCGCCTGCGGATTGAAGAACGGTTCATGGTCGCCCGTGAAGAACACGGCGCGGCCGTTGCATTCGACGCGGTAGCCGAGGTTCGTGACGGGATGGTGCATCACGACGTTGTGCACCACCACGTCGCCCACCGCGTGCGGCACGCCGACGTCCAGCGTGCGGTAGTCGATGACGGCGTCCATGTGTTCTTCGCTGACGGGAAAGTAGCTGTTCTGCAGCTGCACGCCCATCACGTGCTCGATGCCCTGGCCCGTGACATGGTCGTGGGCGCCGTGCAGGCAGACGCGCGAGCCTTTCACGAACAGCGGCGTGAAGAAGGGCAGGCCGTGGATGTGGTCCCAGTGGCTGTGCGTGATGAAGATGTTCGCGACCACGGGGGCGCCGTCCTGCGCGCGGCGGCGCATGAGGTCCTGGGCGAGGGCGTAGATGCCCGTGCCGGCGTCGAGCACGACCAGGGTGCCGTCGTCGCCGCGCACTTCGATGCAGGTGGTGTTGCCGCCGTAACGCACGGTACGCGGCCCGGGGGACGGGATGGATCCGCGCACTCCCCAGAATTTGAATTTCATAGAAGTCCCTTGCTGTGCAGCCCGTCGTCTGCTCATGTTTTCTTGCCGCGGCCCAAGCCTGTTCCGTTGCAATACGTGTCAAATAATAGCGGGATTTTGTAACCGGTCATCTGAAATTTGCGTTTTCGCATCGATGTGTGTACAGCGGTCTCCAAGGAAGTTACACTGTGTGGGAATTTCAGTCCGGCAATTTTTGTGGCGATCAGGCACGTCGGATGACAGCGAGATGGACACAATCATGCAAGAGCTCACCCCGACCAATATCGTAGAGCGGCTCGACCTGCTCACGGAGGTCAGCGTCGCCCTCGGCGACGGCCACGACATCGACACTTTTCTCGACCGCATCCTCAAGGTCGCGAAAAGCATGACGAATGCCGACGGCGGCACGCTGTACCGGCCGAGCGGCGACGAGCGCAGCCTGTGCTTCCACATCTGGCTGAACGACTCGCTGGAGATCTACCAGGGCGGCGGCAGCGGCAATGCCATCGACCTGGCGCCGATCCCCCTGTATGACCAATATGGCAACAAGAATCTCGCGTCCGTGGCGGCGTACGCGGCCAACTTCCACCAGTCGGTGAACATCGGCGACGTGTACCGGGCCGACGTCTTCAGTTTCTCGGGCATGCGCGCGTTCGACCAGCGGTTCGGCTACCGGTCGAAGTCCATCCTGACGGTGCCGATGACGGACCACGCGGGCGACCTGGTGGGCGTGCTCCAGCTGATCAACGCGCTGGACCGGGACACCGGCGAGATCCGTTCGTTTTCCGATACGGACCAGCGTTTCATCGAGGCGCTGGCGGGGCAGGCGGCCGTGGCGCTCACGAACCAGCAGCTCGTCGTGCAGATGGAAGCGCTGCTCGAGGCCCTCGTCAACCTGATCAACATCGGCATCGACGAAAAATCGCCCTACACGGGCCGCCACTGCCAGTTCGTGCCGGAATTGACGATGATGCTGGCCGAGGCCGTGCACGAGACGAACAGCGGCCCGATGGCGGCGTTCCGCATGAGCGACGCCGACCGCCGCGAACTGTGGCTCGCGGGCCTGCTGCACGACTGCGGCAAGATCACGACGCCGGTGCACGTCGTCGACAAGGCGACCAAGCTGCAGACGATCTTCGACCGCATCCACATGATCGACACGCGCTTCGAGGTGCTGTTGCGCGACGCCGAGATCCGCGCCTTGCGGGCGAAGTGCGCGCCCGGCGCCGACCACGCCGCCATCGACGGCGGCCTGGCCGCCGAGCAGGCGCGCCTGCGCGCGGACCGCGATTTCCTGCGCCACGCGAACATCGGCAGCGAGGGCATGTCGCCCGACGACCAGGAGCGCGTGCGCCGCATCGCCGCCTGGCGCTGGACGGGACCGGACGGCGTGGAGCGCGACTTCCTCGACGAGGACGAGGTGCGCAACCTGACCGTGCGCTTCGGGACGCTGAACGACGACGAACGCAAGATCATCAACAACCACATCACGGTCACGATCCGCATGCTCGAATCGCTGCCGTGGCCCAAGCACCTGAAGAACGTGCCGGAATACGCGGGCGGCCACCACGAGCGCATGGACGGCAAGGGCTACCCGCGCGGCCTCACGCGCGAGCAGATGTCCGTGCAGGCGCGCGTGATGGCCATCGCCGACATCTTCGAGGCCCTGACCGCGCGCGACCGTCCTTACAAGAAAGGCAAGACGCTGTCCGAGTCGCTCCACATCCTGGGCAAGTTCGCGCTCAACGGCCACATCGACCCGGACCTGTTCGACATCTTCGTGCGCCAGAAGGTCTATCTGCACTTCGCCCGCAAGAACCTGGATCCGTCGCAGATCGACATGGTCGACGAGGCCGCGATCCCGGGCTACGCGCCGTGAAGGTGCTGCGCAGGTACGGCGCGCGCTGGGCGCTGGGGCTGGCGCTGACCCTGGCCGCGCTGGGCTATGTGAAGGACATGTGGAGCAGCGTCGCGATCGCGCGCCAGGACACCATCATCGGCGACCTGCGCATGCGCCTGGAGGCGCCCGAGCTCGACCAGCGCATCGTGATCGTCGACATCGACACCAAGAGCCTGGGCGAAGTCGGACGTTTTCCCTGGAGCCGCAACGTGCTGGCGCGACTGGTCCACCAGCTGGCGGACCGCTACCAGGCCGCGGCGATCGGCTTCGACATCTCCTTTCCCGAACCGGACACCAGTTCCGGCTACGCCGTGCTGGACCGCTTGGCGGCGCACGAGCTGAAGGACGATGCGGGCCTGCGCGCGCAACTGGCCCGGCTGCAGCCGGCGCTCGACTACGACGGCCTGTTCGCCCAGGCCATGCGGGGACGGCCCGTGGTGCTGGGCTATAACCTGGCGACCGTGAAGCGGGGCGTGCTGCCGCCGCCCGCGTTCACGGTGGCCGACCTGAAGGGGCACGAACTGGACGCGTACAACCCCGCCGGCTACGAGGCCAACCTCGCGCGCCTGCAGGCGGCGGCGCGCGGCGCCGGCAGTTTTACCGCGATCACCGACGACGACGGCATGGTGCGTTCCAGCGCGCTGCTGCAGCGCATCGGCGACGGCTACTACCCGTCGCTGGCGCTGGCCACGGCCGCCGTGTACCTGAACGCCGGCGCGATCGCGCCGGATTTCGGCAAGTATGACGCGCACACCGGGGCCGCCGTGGCCATCCGCATGGCCGTGGCGGGCGGCACGCTGTCCATCCCGGTCGGCGAAAACCTGCTCTCGGCCGTGCAGTTCCGCGGCACCGGCGGCCCGCAGGGCGGGGCGTTCCGCTACGTGTCGGCGGCCGACGTGCTGGCGGGGCGGGTGGCGCCCGACGTGTTGCAGGGAACGATCGTGCTGGTCGGGACGACGGCGCCCGGCCTGCAGGACTTGCGCGCCACGCCCGTCAACAAGGAATACCCGGGCGTCGAGGTGCACGCGAACGTCATCAAGTCCATCCTCGACCAGCACTTCAAGACGCATCCCGATTACGCGACGGGCATCGAGCTGGCGCAGGTCCTCGTCTTCGGACTCGCCTTGTCCCTGCTGCTGCCGGCCCTCGCGCCGCTGCCGGCCGTGCTGGCGTCCGGTGGCGCCTTCGCGGCCGTCGTGGGCCTGAACTGGGTTGCCTACCGCGCGTTCGACTGGACGACGAACATGTTCGTCTGCCTGCTCCTGATCGCGCTGCTGTTCGTGCTGAACCTGGCCTGGGGCTGGTTCTTCGAATTCCGCAAGGGCCGCGCGCTCGTCTCGCGCTTCGGCGAATACGTGGCGCCGGAACTCGTCGCGCAAATGGCCGAGAACCCGGAAGCCTATACGATGGAAGGGGAGAGCCGCGAATTGTCCGTGATGTTCGTCGACGTGCGCGGCTTCACGACGATCTCGGAAGGCCTGTCGCCCAAGGCGCTGCGCGAATACATCAATCTGTACCTGACCGCGATGTCCGAGGACATCCGCGCCAGCCACCAGGGCACGCTCGACAAATACATCGGCGACGCCGTGATGGCCTTCTGGGGCGCGCCCGTCACCTTCGCCGACCACGCCAGCCGCGCCGTCGCCACGTCGCTGCTGATGCAGGCCAGCGCCGCGCGCCTGGACGACGATTTCCAGCGGCGCGGCTGGCCGCCGCTCGCCATCGGCATCGGCATCAATTCCGGCGTGATGCACGTGGGCGACATGGGCTCGGCGATCCGCCGCGCCTACACCGTGATGGGCGACGCCGTGAACCTCGCCTCGCGCCTGGAAGGCATCACGAAGGTGTACGGCGTGGGCATCGTCGTGGGTGAGGCGACGCGGCTGGCGGCGCCGGAATTCGTGTACCGCGAGCTGGACCTCGTGCGCGTGAAGGGCAAGAACGAACCTGTCGCCATCTTCGAGCCGCTCGGCAAGCCGGCCGACGTCGCGCCCGCCGTGCTGGACGAACTGGCCGCGTGGGACGCCGCGCTGGCCCGCGTGCGCGCGCAGGACTGGGATGCGGCGGCAAGCGCCATCGGGTCGCTGCACGCGGCGCATCCCGGGCGGGCGCTGTATGCCCTGTACCTGGAACGCATCGCCCACTGGCGCGCGGCGCCGCCCGGCGACGGCTGGGACGGGGTGACGACGTTCGAGACGAAGTGACGGTGTGTCGGGCACACAACGCCGCGTCCGGGCGATCCCCCCATCCCGTGGGGAAGATGCGGAATCCCCGATAATTTTTCTCTCAAGCAAGGAAAACCTGATTACACTCGCAACAAATCGGGGTATTTTTCCTTTTCAGCGGCATCGTCGCCGCAGGCCCGGGGATGCATGGGCCAGAACAATAACGATATGGTCATCCATCACATGAAACTACGCTTGGCACGCCTGATCGCGGGCTCGGTGCTGGCTGCCGCCGCCGGCGCCGCCTGGGCGGAGGACGCGATCCGGTTCGAGATCAGCCGCTTCGAGGTGAGCGGCAACACGTTGCTGCCCGCCGCCGAGGTGCAGGCCGCGGTGGCGCCGTACGCCGGCAGGAACCGCGATTTCGGCGACGTCGAGCGCGCGCTGGAGGCGCTCGAGGCGGTGTACCACGCGCACGGCTTCAACGTCGTCACCGTCCAGTTGCCCGAACAGGAACTGAACGGCGGCGTCGTGCGCCTGAACGTCATCCAGACGAAGGTGCGCCAGGTCGAGGTGACGGGCAACCGCTGGTTCTCCGAAGCGAACGTGCGCGCCAGCCTGCCCACCCTGGTGCCGGGCGCGACGCCCAACCTGGACGACGTGTCGCGCAACCTCAGGCTCGTCAACGAGAACCCGGCCAAGAAAGTGAAACTGAGTCTCGCCGGCTCCGATGCGGACGGCGAGGACGCGGTCGACGCCAAGGTCGAAGTCGCGGACGAGCGCCCGTGGCGGGTCGTGCTCAACGCCGACAACACGGGCACCGCGTCCACCGGCAAGACCCACGCGGGCGTGCTGCTGCAGCACGCCGACCTGTGGGGCCGCGACCACGTGGGCACGCTGCAGTACACGACGACGGCCGAGCGCCCGGACCGCGTGGCCGTGTGGGCCGCCGGCTACCACGTGCCGCTGTACGCGCTGGGCGATTCCGTCGACCTGTTCGCCAGCTATTCGGACGTCGACTCGGGCGCCGTCAACGCCGGCCTGTTCGACCTCGCCGTGAGCGGCAAGGGCACGGTCTACGGCGGCCGCTACAACCACGTGCTGGCGAAGCGCGGCAACCTGGAAAGCCGCATCGTGTACGGGGTCGACGTCAAGGCCTACCGCAACAGCGTGGTCTTCGGCCAGCAGAACTTCGGCAACGACGTCACCGTGCGCCCGCTCTCCATCGGCTATGCGGCCAGCGAGGCGGAGCCCGCCGGCCGGTTCGACGTCTCGATCGCCCTGCTGCAGAACGTGCCGGGCGGTTCGCGCGGCGCCGCGGACGATTTCGCGGCCGTGCGCAGCGGCGCCAGGGCCGGCTACCGCATGGTGCGCTTCGCGGCCGCCATCGCCAGCGTCGTCGGCGCCGACTGGCAGACGCGCGTGCTGCTGAACGGCCAGTGGACGCACGACGCGCTCGTGCCGGGCGAGCAGTTCGGCGCCGGCGGCGCGACGACGGTGCGCGGCTTCGGCGAACGCGACCTCGCCACGGACACGGGCATCGTCTCCAACGTCGAGCTGTACACGCCGGACTTGTGCAACCGCGTCGGTTGGCAATGCCGCGTGCTCGGCTTCTACGACACGGCCTGGGGCGAGCGCAACCGCGCGCTGCCGGGCGAATTGCATCGCGCCGCGATCTCCAGCACGGGCCTGGGCGTGCGCATCGCGGCGGGCAACGCGGCCAGCGTGCAGCTCGACTACGGCCACGGCATGCACGTCGGCCAGGTGGCGGCGACCAGCCGGAACAAGCTCCACGTGCGCGTGGCGCTGGCGTATTGAGGACATCGTCATGACTTCATCGATCAAAAGAAGGCTGGGCGCGCTGCTGCTGGCGGCGGCCTGTTGCGGCACCGGAACCGCCGCGCCCACGCTGCCGCAAGTGGTGGCGGGCCAGGCCACCTTCAACCAGCAGGGCAACGTGTTCTCGATCACGAACACGCCCGGCGCCATCATCAACTGGCAGAGTTTCAATATTCAAGCAGGCGAGATCACCCGCTTCATCCAGCAGAACGCCGGCAGCGCGGTGCTGAACCGCGTGCTGGGCCAGGATCCGACGAAGATTCTCGGCGCGCTGCAATCGAACGGCAAGGTCTTCCTGATCAACCCGAACGGCATCCTGTTCGGCCAGGGCGCGCGCGTGGACGTGAACGGCCTCGTCGCCTCCACGCTGAACATCAGCGACGCCGACTTCCAGGCCGGCCGCAAGCGCTTCCAGGCGGGAGCGACGGCGGGCGGCGTGCGCAACGACGGCACCATCGCGACGCCCGGCGGCGGCCAGGTTTTCCTGATCGCGCCCGACGTGCAGAACACGGGCATCATCACGGCGCCGGGTGGCGATGTGATCCTCGCGGCCGGGCACACCGTGCAACTGGTGGATTCGAGCGACCCGGACCTGCGCGTGGAACTCTCCGCGCCGGCCGGACAAGCCATCAACCTGGGGCAGGTGATCGCGCAGGGCGGCCGCATCGGCATCTACGGCGCCCTCGTCAACCAGCGCGGCGTCGTCAACGCGGACAGCGCCGTGATGGGCGCGAACGGCCGCGTCATCCTGAAGGCCAGCCATCAAGTCGCGCTGGACGCCGGCAGCGTCACGCGCGCGTCCGGCACCGCGGGTGCGGACGGCGGCACGGTCCAGGTGCTGGGCCCGCAGGTGGATGTCGCCGCCGGCGCGGGCATCGACGCGAGCGGCCGCAATGGCGGCGCGGTGCTCGTCGGCGGCGACTGGCAGGGTAGCGGCAACGTGCTGCGCGCGCAGCGGACGAGCGTCGCGGCGGGCGCCGTCATCCGCGCCGACGGCCATGCGGGCAACGGCGGCAAGGTCGTGCTGTGGTCCGACGGCGCGACGGGCGCGCACGGGACCGTGTCCGCGCGGGGCAGCGCGGCCGGCGGCGCGGTCGAAACGTCCGGGCACGTGCTGGACGTCGACGGCATCGCGGTCGACGCGGCGGGCGGCGCGGGCAAGAACGGCACGTGGCTGCTGGACCCGTACGACATCGAGGTGGTGGCGGGCGGCACGGCGAACGCGGACGACGTGAAGACGCCGTCCGGCGGCACCGCGACGGGCCTCACGCGCGTCGCGCCGGCCACGCTGACGGCGGCCGGCACCGACGTCGTCCTGCAAGCGCAGCACGACCTCACGGTCACGGACGCGCTGGACGCGGCCGGCAGCGTGCACGCGACGGCCGGCAACGACATCGCCGTCAATGCGCAGGTGAGTGCCGGCGGCGACCTCGATTTCCGCGCCGGGAATGCGTTCGCGCTGGGCGCGGGCGGCACCCTGAAGACGGGGAATTACATCGACGTCAGCGCCAACCAGGTCACCTTGGCAGGCAACATCGCCGGCAATGGCCAGTTGCCGATCCTGACCTTGACGTCGGTCGACCCGACGCGCCCGATCAGCATCGGCACGGGCACGGGCAATGCCGGCGCGCTGGTGCTGGACGCGGCGGCGTTGCAGCGCCTGGGCGCCAACCTGTACGAGATCAACGTCGGCAACAGCGCGCACACGGGCGCCGTGACGGTCGACGGCACGCTGGCGACGGCGGCGAACGTCGTGCTGGAAAACGCCGGCGACATCCGGGTGGGCGCGGCCGTCGACCTGTCCGCGAACGCGGACAGCCGCTTCATCGCGAGCCAGTACGCGAGCGGAGGCCTGGTCGACATCGCGGGGGCCGTGACGGCGTCCAAGTCGATCCTGCTGCAGGGCGACCGCGTGAACATCGGCGCGCCGGTGTCCGCCGCCGGCGTCACGCTGCAGCCGAACAGCGCCGGCACGCCCATCACGATCGGCGGCGACGGCACGGCCGCCGGCCTCGCGATCGGGCAGGCGGCGCTCGCCAACGTGAACGCGAACGAACTCACCATCGGCGCCCTCGCGGGCGGCTGGGGCGGCATCGACGTCGCGGGGCCCACGACGCTCACGAGCGCGAAAGTGACGCTGGACGCCGGCGCCGGCGCGCTGTCGATCCGCTCGCCGTTGAACGCATCGGGCACGCTCGCGCTGGCCTCGGCGGTCGGCATTTACGAAAAAGACGCCGGTACCGTCGGCGCGGGCGCCGTGGCGCTGCGCGGCGGCCAGGTGGTGCTCACCGGCGCCAATGCGATCGGCACCCTGGCCGGCACCAGCGGCGCCGACCTGTTCCAGGTGACGACGACGGGCGACCTGCACATCGGCAGCGTCGACGGACTGGCCGGCGTCGCCGCGCCGGGCGCCAGCCTGCAATTCATCAGCGGCGGCGCGTTGACGCTGGACGCGGGCGTGTCCGGCGGCGCCGGCGCCACCCTGGACGCGGCGGGCATCGCGGGCAACGGCGTGCTGCGGGCGGCCACGCTGACCCTGACGTCCAGCGCCGGCATCGGTGCGACGGCAAACCCGCTCAAGACCCGCACCGGCACGCTGACGGCATCCAACAAGGGCACGGGCAGCCACATCATCAACGTCGCCAACGCCGGTCCCCTCGTGCTCGCCCGGGCCGTGCAGGACGGCACCGGCAACGGCGGCGCGATCGCGATCGACAGCGTGGGCGGCATGACCGTGCCGGCCGGCGACGAAGTCCGCACGAGCAGCGGCGACATCGGCTTGACGACGCACAGCCCGCTCACCATCGAGGGCAGCGTGACGACGACGAGCGGCAACGTGCGCCTGCTGGCGGACAACGGCGGCGCCCTCACGATCGCCACCGGCGCCCGCGTGTCGTCCAGCACCGGCAACGTCAGCATCACGGGCGGCACGACGCAGATCGCGGCCGACACCGTCGCCGTATCGAGTCCGGACAAGCTGCAGGTCACGGCCACGAGCACGGACAGCGGACCGCCGCCGCCGCCGCCCGCGCCGCCGACGCTCGACGCCTGCCTCGCCGACCGCACCGTCGCCGGCTGCGGCCCCGTGCTGGACGCCGCGCTGCAGGCCTGCGTGGCCGATCCGTCCGGCCCGCGTTGCGGCGCGGTGCTGCCGACGTATGCCACCTGCGCGGCCCAGCCCACGACGGCCGGCTGCGCGCCCGTGATCAAGGAACACGACGCCATCACGGCCTGTATCGCCGACCCGACGGCGCCGGGCTGCGCGGCGACCTTGCCGCCGTTGGACCAGTGCCGCGCGGACGGCAGCGTGTACGGCTGCGCGCCCGTGCTGGCGCGGGCCCGCTTCGACGCCTGCCTCGTCAATCCGTCCGGCGCCGGCTGTGGCGACGTCCTGCCCAAGCTGGACGTGTGCAAGCTGACGCCGTCGCTCGAGGGCTGCACGCAGGTGCTGGCGCTGGGCTTCCAGGCTTGCCTGGCGAATCCGCACGATCCGAGCTGCGGCGGCATCCTGCCGACGCTGACGCAATGCCAGGGCAACAGCACGCTGCCCGGCTGCGACGTCGTGCTGCCCACGCTGGCCCAATGCATCGGCAGTCCGAGCCTGCAGGGCTGCGACGTGCGCCTGCCGACGCTGGCCGTGTGCGCGGCGGCGCCCGCGACGGCCGGCTGCGAGGCGGTGCTGCCGACGGCATCGTTCTGCAGCACGCACCCGGGCGACGCCAGCTGCGTGACGTTCAGCGGCAGCGGCGGCGCCGGCCAGAACGCGCAGGGCACGCCGGTGGCCAAGGCGGTGCAGACGACCGTCCAACTCATCAACACGGCGGCGCCCGCCATCGCACCGCAGATCGCTGCCGCCGCCGGTTCCGGTGGGGCGGGCAAGAGCGACGACGACGCGTCGGCCGTCAAGCCGGGCGAGCGCCTGTCCGGCCCGGCGCAGGCGGAACAATCTGGAGTCAAGAATGAAAAACCAGCGACCAAACTGTACTGCAATTGAGGCGCTGGCCCGGGGCGTGCTGTGCGCCGTGCTGCTGCTGGCCGGCGGCGCGGCGTGGGCGGGCCAGGTCGTGGGCGTCGTCGCGCACCTGAGCGGACCGCTCATGGACCGCAAGGCCGACGGCACCGTCAAGGTGCTGGCCGTCAAATCGGAAGTCGAAAGCGGCGACACGCTCGTGACGGAGAAGAACACCTACGCGCAGATCCGCTTCATCGACAACGGCGAGATCACGCTGCGTCCCGGCACCACCTTCAAGATCGACAACTTCGCGTACCAGGCGGACAAGCCGGAAGGCGACAGCGCCGCGTTCAGCCTGTTGAAGGGCGGCCTGCGCTCGATCACGGGTCTGCTGGGCAAGCGCAACAAGGAGAAGTTCTCGCTCAAGACGCCGACGGCCACGATCGGCATCCGCGGCACGACCTTCATCGCGCAATGGGTCGAGGCGCCCGTCGGGGCGCCTGCGCCGCCGTCGCTCCAGGCGGCGACGGCGCCGACGTTGCCCGTGCCAGGCCTGGCGCCGGGCCTGCACGTGGCGGTGCTGGAGGGGATGATCGTCGTGACGAACGCCGGCGGCGCGCAGAATTTCCCGGCCGGCCAATTCGGCTTCGTGCCGAGCTTGACCCAGCCGGCCATCGTCGTGCCCAGGAACCCGGGCCTGCAGTTCGCGCCACCGCCGACGTTCACCGGCAACAGCGGCGGGCCGCTCGCGTCGGAGGGCGCGGCGGCGCAGCGCGACAAGGTCGACTGCATCGTCCGCTAACCCGACAATTCGGACAATTCGGGGTCAGAGCACATTTGGGCGAAAATTCGGGGTCAGAGCACTTTTTGGAACATGATCCTTGAAGTAAGTTTGCATGACGGTGGCTGCCAGCCCGGGCCTGCGCATCCCGATATGCCCGCGTGCCGGGCTGGGTGTTACCGGTTTTTATGCGTTTAAAACATTGAGCCGAAAAATGCTCTGACCCCGAATTAGTGCTCTGACCCCGAATTAAAAAAGCCTGTGCACCTTTCGGCGCACAGGCTTTTTGTTTGGGCGGTCGGGGCGTTACAGGACGTCGCTCGCGTGGTCCGCCAGGCGCGAACGTTCGCCGCGCGCGAGGGTCACGTGGCCGCTGTGGCTCCAGCCCTTGAAGCGGTCGACCACGTACGTCAGGCCGCTCGAGCCCTCCGTCAGGTATGGCGTGTCGATCTGCGCGATGTTGCCCAGGCAGAGGATCTTCGTGCCCGGACCCGCGCGCGTGACGAGCGTCTTCATCTGCTTCGGCGTCAGGTTCTGCGCCTCGTCGATGATGAGGAATTTGTTGACGAACGTGCGGCCGCGCATGAAGTTCAGCGACTTGATCTTGATGCGCGAGCGGATCAGGTCCTGCGTGGCCGCGCGGCCCCAGTCGCCGGCGTCGCCGTCGGACTTCATCAGCACTTCCAGGTTGTCGTCGAAGGCGCCCATCCACGGCGACATCTTTTCTTCCTCCGTGCCGGGCAGGAAGCCGATGTCTTCGCCGACGGGCACCGTCACGCGGGTGACGATGATCTCGTTGTAGACCTTCGTCTCCAGCACCTGCGCCAGACCCGCCGCCAGCGCCAGCAGCGTCTTGCCCGTGCCGGCCTGGCCGAGCAGGGTGATGAAGTCGACGTCCGGATTCATGAGGAGGTTCAGCGCGAAATTCTGCTCGCGGTTGCGCGCCGTGATGCCCCACACATTGTTCTTGTTGCTGGAATAGTCGCGCAGGGTCTGCAGCACGGCCGTCCTGCCGTTGATCTGCTTGACCTGGGCGTACAGCGGCGCTTCGCCGTTCTTCGGTTCCAGGTACACGAACTGGTTCACGAGCAGCGACGGCACCAGCGGGCCGGTCACGCGGTAGAACGTGGACGAGTAGCCGCCCTTGATCTCCTGCCACGATTCGACGCCCTTGCCGTGCTTGGCCCAGAAGTCGTCCGGCAGCTGGACGATGCCCGAGTACAGCAGGTCGGTGTCTTCCAGCACGTGGTCGTTGAAATAGTCTTCCGCGGCGAGGCCCAGCGCGCGGGCCTTGATCCGCATATTGATGTCCTTGGACACCAGTACGATCGCGCGGCCCGGCTGCTCGGCCTCCAGCGCGCGCACGACGCCGAGGATCTGGTTGTCGGCCTTGCCGGACGGGAGACCCTCGGGCAGGGCGGCGCCGTTCAGGCGCGTCTGGAAGTGCAGGCGGCCCTTCGCGTCCTTGTTGCCCAGCTTGGCCAGCGGGATGCCGGTCTCGATGGCGTCGTCGTCGACGTTGGCGATCAGCGCGTCCAGGGTGCGCGAGACCTGGCGTGCGTTGCGCGCGACTTCCGACATGCCCTTCTTGTGGTTGTCGAGTTCTTCCAGCGTCATCATCGGCAGGTAGACGTCGTGTTCCTCGAAGCGGAACAGCGACGTCGGGTCGTGCATCAGCACGTTCGTGTCGAGCACGAACACCTTCGTCGTGCCCGAGGAATCGGCCTTGCGGCTCGCCTGCGACTTGACGTTGACTTCGACCGGCTTGTGTTTGGCCGGATGCGGTTCGTTCATGTCCGTTTCGCGCAGCTTGGCCGTGGCGGGCGCCGCCTTCGCCTTGCCGCGCTTGGCGGGTTTTTCCTCGGGCGCCGGGACGGGCACGGTTGCCGGCGCGGCGGCAGGCTTGTCTTCGCGCGCGGGCGCTTCGGCCAGCAGCGCGGCCTTCGACTTGCGCGGCTTCGCGGCCTTGGGCGCGGGCACGGCCGGGCCGCTGATCAGGTCTTCGACGGGGTCGTTTTCCGCTTTCGCGGCTGCGCGCACGGGCGTCTTGCCCGGTTCGGCCCTCGGATAATCCTTGGCCAGCAGGATGGTTGCCGGCTTGGTGGGGAGTTTAGGCAGTGGCATCAGGTTCTCAATCTAGAAAAAAGTCGGAAAAACGCATCGCGCGACGCGCGCGCGCCGCCGGGCGGACAGATGCAACTGGGAGGAGCTGCGAGGCGCCGGCCGGCCCGGACCCGGGCCCTGGCCGGCAGCCAGATTGGAATGATGCGGTGAGGTAAAACAGTGACTCAAAATAGGCGAACGCTCGGCAAAAGGTTTGTCAGAGAACCATCGCCAGCCCGCTCTTCAAGGCTGGCTTTTCAGGAATTCCAGCACTTCATTCACGTGATCATTGACTTTCACGCCACGCCATTCTTTCACCAACTTACCGTCAGCGTCAATGACAAACGTACTGCGCTCCACCCCACGCACTTTTTTGCCATACATGTTCTTCATTTTCATCACGTCGAACTGCGTGCACACGGCTTCGTCCGGGTCCGAGATCAGGTCGAACGGCAGCCCCAGCTTGGCCTTGAAGCCTTCGTGCGAGCGCAGGGAATCGCGGCTGATGCCGTAGACGGCGGCGCCCAACGCCTTGAATTCGTCGTAGCGGTCGCGGAAGTTCATCGCTTCCGTCGTGCAACCGGGGGTATTGTCTTTGGGATAGAAGTACAGCACCGTGTAGCGCGCGGGACGACCGTTCAGCTCGAAGGTCTGGTCGCCCGTCATCGGCGCACTGAAGTTGGCTAAAGGTGCTGCGCTTGGGCTTTCGGCCACGATTTCTCCTGTCTCGCGGCCTGGCACCGCGTTTTTACCGCGGCCTTCAAGCCGCGTGCTCATTTCATCGTATCAAGGATGATCAGTTCGCCCGATCGCCCCGGTAGTTCGCCCCACTGGACCGGATATTCCGGCAGCGGCATGGCTTTTATCTTCTCATAATAGTCCGCCATCGAGGCAAGTTGGTAACCTTGGGCTTTCCAACCCGACAACAGCTGCTCGAATATGGGGGCGAGTTTCTGTCCTTCAAGCTCCGCGTGCAAGGTATACACGTGGTCGCGTTTCGGGTCCGCCGTCAGTTTGAGCAGGTGGGCCGCGATATTGTTCTCGTCGATGACGGTGCCGTCGATCGTGCGGCCCAGCAGCTCGTCCAGCGTGGGCAAGGTGGTCGGCATCTGGATGTGCGACAGGCCCCGGTAGCGGTACGGCCCCGCCTGCGGATCGGCCAGCGCGCCGTCGTCGCGCAACTGGGCCCGGCCGTCCGACGCGTAGCGGTAGCCGACCGTGTCGTGGCGCGCGAACGCGTGCGGGTTCATCTGCCAGCCGGCCGCGCCGAACGTGTGCGGCGCCTCGCCGAACACTTGCGCGTAGCGCTGCTCGCTCTTCTTCATCACGCGGTCCGTCCAGGCCGTGTCGCGGCCGCGGACGTTGTCCTGCCACCAGACGTGGTCCCACGTGTGGATGCCGCATTCGAAGCCGGCGTCGCGTACCGCGCGCATCTCGGCGGCGGTCTTCGCGCCGATGTCGGGGCCGGGGAGCAGCACGCCGTACATCAGCGTCTTGAAGCCGTAGTGCTCCACGACGGACGTGCGCGACACTTTCTGAAAGAAGCCGGGACGCAGCGCGCGCCGCATCGCCCAGCCCGTGTGGTCGGGACCCAGCGCGAACAGGAACGTCGCGCCGGCCCCGTGCGCGGTCAGCATGCGCACGAGGTTCGGCACGCCTTCGCGCGTGCCGCGGTAGGTGTCGACGTCGATCTTGAGGACGAGCAGCGGTACCAAGGCGTATCCTCTGCTGTCAGTCGACGAGGGCCTGGGCCGCCGCGACCTGGCCGCGGTAGGCGTCGAAGATGTGGCGCAGCGCGTCCGCCATCGTCACCGATGGCGCCCAGCCCAGGTCGTTCTTCGTGTTCTCGATCTTGGGCACGCGGTTCTGCACGTCCTGGTAGCCGGTGCCGTAGTAGGCGCCCGAGCTGGTCTCGACGATCTTCACTTTCTGCGCGCCGGCCGCGTATTCCGGATATTCCGCGGCGAGCTTCATCATCATGTCGGCCAGTTCGCGGATCGAGTAATTGTTGGCCGGGTTGCCGATGTTGTAGATCTGGCCCGTGGCTTTGCCGTCCTTGTTCTCGATGATCTTCATGAGCGCCGCGATGCCGTCGTCGACGTAGGTGAAGGCGCGTTTCTGGTGGCCGCCGTCGACCAGCTGGATGGTCTCGCCGCGCACGATATGGCCGAAGAACTGCGTCAGCACGCGCGAGCTGCCTTCCTTCGGCGTGTGGATCGAATCCAGGCCGGCGCCGATCCAGTTGAACGGGCGGAACAGCGTGAAGTTCAGGCCTTCCATGCCGTAGCCCCAGATCACGCGGTCCATCAGCTGCTTGGCGCAGGCGTAGATCCAGCGCGGCTTGTTGATCGGGCCGTAGACCAGTTCCGAGTTCTCCGGGTCGAATTCGGCGTCGCGGCTCATGCCGTAGACTTCCGACGTCGACGGGAAGATCAGGTGCTTCTTGTACTTGGCGGCCGAGCGGACGATCGGCAGGTTCGCCTCGAAGTCCAGTTCGAAGACCTTCAGCGGTTCCTTCACATAGGTCGACGGCGTCGCGATGGCCACCAGCGGCAGGATCACGTCGCACTTCTTGACGTGGTACTCGACCCATTCCGTGTTGATGGTGATGTCGCCTTCGAAGAAGTGCATGCGCGGATGGTCGACCAGGTGACTGATGCGGTCGGAGCTCATGTCCATGCCGTAGACTTCCCAGTCGGTCGTCTCGAGGATGCGCTTGGACAGGTGGTGGCCGATGAAGCCGTTGACGCCGAGGATGAGGACTTTTTTCATGTTGGGTTTTCCTGGAGTTGTGCCCGCAGTTCGGCAGCGGAGATGCGCAGGCCGTCGGCCAGCAGGCTGTGGATGACCAGTGCGCGGCCGTCGCCGCAGACGCCGAGGATGGCATTATCCACGACGGTGAGCCCCGGCGGCAGGCCGTCGACCCGGCCTTTGTGGAGCCGGGCGCGCTCGATCACGTAGCGGCGCGGGCCCACGTCCGTGAATGCGCCGGGGTAGGGCGGCGCGACGGCGCGGTGCAGGTTGTAGACGTCTTGCGCGGATTTGTTCCAGTCGATGCGGCCGTCTTCCGGCTTGCGTCCGCCGAAGTAGCCGCCCTGCGTCAGGTCGTTCGGGATGCGCGGCGCGGTGCCGGCCAGCAGGTCGGGAAGGACGCGGTACAGCGCCAGCTCGGCCGCCACGGTTACCTTGCCGAACACCTCGAACGCGGTGTCGTCGGGCAGGATGGGGACGGCCTGCTGCGCGACGATGGCGCCGGCGTCCGGCTTCACCGTCATCTCGTGCAGGGTGGCGCCCGTTTCCTTCTCGCCGTGCAGGACGGCCCAGTTGGTGGGCGCGCGGCCGCGGTAGGCCGGCAGCAGCGAGCCGTGCATATTGTAGGCGGGCGCGATGTCGAGGATCGCCTGGGGCAGCATGTGGCGGAAATAAAAGCTGAACATCAGGTCCGGCTGGACTGCCTGGATGGCGGCCAGCAGGTCGGCGCCCTTCGCGTCCTCCGGCGTCAGGTACGGGATGCCCTCCGTCTCGCACAGCGAGAGGACGGATTCGAACCAGATGTTTTCCGTGGCGCTGTCCTGGTGCGTGACGACGAGGCCGACGTCGACGCCGCCGGCCAGCAGCACCTTGAGGCAGCGTACGCCCACGTTGTGGTAGGCGAAGACGACTGCGCGTTTGCGGGGTTGGGTCATGGTCTATGCGCCGCGATGGCGAGTGAAGGTGTTGCGTCGCCCGCGCTGCTCCAGCGGGGCGACGTATTCTGGTGCGCCGGCCGGACGGTCAGCGCACGACCTGCCGCTTCTCGATCCCGTCCGTGTCCGCGAGATCCGCCGGCATGCCCTGCAGGATCGTGGCGACGACGTAGCGCGGCCGTGCGCGCACCTGCTGGTAGATGCGGCCCACGTATTCGCCCACGAGGCCGATGCCGAACAGGATCACGCCCATGAAGAAGAACGCGATCGCGAACAGCGTGAACACGCCCTCGGCCTCGGCGCCCAGCAGGAAGCGGCGCACGACGAGGACGAGCACCAGCAGCGCCGACAGCAGCGACAACGTCATGCCCAGCAGCGAGAACATCTGCAGCGGCACGAGCGAGAAGCCCGTCATCAGGTCGAAGTTCAGGCGAATGAGGCTGTACAGCGAATACTTCGATTCGCCCGCCGCGCGTTCCTCGTGCTCGACGACGATCTCGGTCGGCTTGCGCGCGAATTTGTACGCGAGCGCCGGCACGAAGGTGTTCACTTCGCCGCATTGGTTGACGAGGTCGATCACGTTGCGGCCATAGGCGCGCAGCATATTGCCCTGGTCCGTGATGTGGATGTTCGTGATGCGCTCGCGCACCCGGTTCATCGCCTTCGACGCCACCGTGCGCCACGCGGAATCCTGGCGCTTGCGGCGGATCGAGCCCACGTAGTCGTAGCCCTCGCGCATCTTGGTGATCAGCTTGTGGATCTCTTCCGGCGGGTTCTGCAGGTCGGCGTCGAGCGTGATGACGATCTCGCCGCGCGTCTGCTCGAAGCCCGCGAGGATCGCCATGTGCTGGCCGTAGTTGCCGTTGAAGAGGACGACGCGCGTGACGTCCGGCCGCTTGCGGTACTGCTCCGCGAGGATGGCCACGGAGTTGTCGCGGCTGCCGTCGTTGACGAAGACGACTTCGTACGGCAGGTCCAGCGCGTCCATCGCCGGGTACAGGCGTGCGAACAGGTTCGCGAGGCCCGCTTCTTCGTTATAGACCGGAATGACGACGGAGATTTCCGGCTGCATCGTCACCCCCGTCATTTGGCCAATACCGTTTTGACTGCGGCCACGGCGCGCTCGACGTCGGCGATCGTCATCGCATTGAACATCGGCAGCGTCACGGTCAGGCGGCCGATCTTCTCGGCGACCGGGAACATCCCTTCCTTGAAGCCGCGCTCGCGGTACAAGGTGAACAGGTGGATCGGCGCGTAGTGGTAGCCCGTGCCGACATTGTGTTCCTTCTGCATGCGGGTCATGAAGTCGGCGCGCGTGCCCGGACCGCGGTCCGGCAGGATGATCTGGAACAGGTGCCAGTTGCTCGTGCCGAAAGCCTGGATCGGCAGCTGGGCGCCGGTCTGGGCCTCGAAGTCGGGGCCGAAGCAGTCGAAGTAGTGGCGCGCCAGCGCGCTGCGGTGGGCCGTCAGCTGGTCCAGGTTCTTCATCTGGCCCAGGCCGATGGTGGCCATGATGTCGCTCATATTGTACTTGCCGCCCAGGACGTCGACGTCGATGCCGTCCACGCCGCTGCGCGTCACGCCCTGCAGCCGGTATTTCTCGGCCAGGCGCGCTTCTTCCAGGTTGTTCAGCACGAGGCAACCGCCTTCGCCCGTCGTGATGTTCTTGTTGGCCTGGAAGCTGAACGAGCAAAAGTCGCCGAACGAGCCGATGCGCTTGCCGTTCCACAGCGAGCCGATGGCCTGCGCCGCGTCCTCGACGACGCGCAGCTTGTGCTTGTCGGCGATGGCGTACAGGCGGTCCATGTCCAGCGGCAGGCCGGAGAGGTAGACCGGGATGATGGCCTTCGTGCGCGGGGTGATGGCGGCTTCCAGCTTGTCCAGGTCCATATTGCGCGTGACCGGATCGATGTCGGCGAAGACCGGCGTCGCGCCCACTTCGATGATCACGTTCGCCGTGGCCGGCCACGAGATCGGCGTCGTGATCACCTCGTCGCCCGGTCCCACGCCGGCGATGCGCAGCGCGATCTCCATCGTGCACGTGCCGGAATTGAAGGTGCGGACCGGACGGCCGCCGAAGTATTCCGACAGCAGCGCCTCGAATGCCTGGTTCTTCGGGCCGGTCGTGATCCAGCCGGAGCGCAGCACCTCGCCGACGGCGGCGATGGTCTCTTCGTCGATGGTGGGCCGGGAAAAGGGCAGGAAGGGCAGCTCGGCAGTCATGGGAAGCTCGTTATTCTCTCGGTAAAGATCTCATCCTTGGCACGCCATCGTGCGGCGGGCCGGGATGAATGTGTTTATTCAGACAAAGCCGGCATTGTAGCAGTGCCCCGTCCGGTGCCAAATTACGTTCTAGCCAGCAATACCACGCCGACGATGATGACGCCGATCGCCACCAGGCGCTGCGGCGAAATCATCTCGCCCAGGAACATCCACGCCCCGACGGCCGACACGACATAGCCCAGCGACAACATCGGATACGCGATCGTCACGTCCGTGCGCGACAGGCCGATGATCCACACGACGAGCGACACGCCGTAGCAGGCCAGGCCGCCCAACACCGGCAACGTGGTGAAGACCTTGACGAGCGTCTGGAACCAGGTGGCCATGGTGAGGTGGATGGCGCCGCCGAGGGCGTTCGTACCCGCTTTGAGCAACACTTGGGCACAGGCGTTCAGGAGCACGCCAGAAATAATGAAGGCAAACGTAGTCAGGTTCATGTGGGACGATCAAAAGTTCGCGATGACGGTGCGGCGCGCGTCCGCCGCCACGATGCGCAGGGGTACGCCCTGGCGTTGCAGGTCGGCGGCGATCTCGGGGCGGGTGATCGCCACGTCGTGCACGCCCGCGGCCGCATCGCGCCGCCATTGGGCGACGAACGGGGGAATCGTGGGGATCGCGAGTTCCGGTTGCTGCTGCAGGCCGAAGTCGAACTCGTCGCGGTAGTCGACGAGGATCACGGGACGGCCGAGATAAAAGGTCAGCGACTGTTCGTAGATGCCGACCGAATACACTTTCACGGCCGGATCGGCGGCGCCGGCCGCCTTCAGGGCGGGCAGCAGGTCGACGCCGGCGCGCACCTTGCCGATCGGCTCGAAGCCGACGAGCATCAGCTCCGTGCCGGCGAATCCGGCGACGGCCAGCACGACGACGAACAGGTCGCGCAGCATCTGGCGCGCGTACAGCATGGCGAGGCAGCCGCCGATCAGCAGCACGAGGCCGGCCGCCAGCACCCATGGCTGGTAGGCCGCGTACAGCGCGTTCTCGCCCGCGTGCTTGGCCAGCTTCTGCATGAACGGCACGGTGACGAGCAGGCCCGCGCCCAGCAGTGCCGTGAGGCCGGCCGTGACCATGCGGCCGCGGCGCGTGCCGTTGTCCAGGTAGTGGGCGATGAGCAGCGCGACGCCGGGGAACACGGGCAGGATGTAGCCGGGCAGCTTGGAATTCGACTTGGTGAAGAACAGGACGATGAACGCGACCCACACGAGCAGCATCAGGCGCGGGCGGAACCGCCCGGTGTCGCCGTTGCGGCGCGCGCCCGCGACGAGGCTTTGCACGAGCACGCCGACCCACGGCACGCTGCCGGCCGCCAGCAGGGCGAAGAAGACCCACCATGCCGCTTCGCGGTGGTGTTCCTTGAGCAGGAAGCGCTCGAAATGCTCGTGGATGAAGAAGAAGTGCGGCTGCTCCGGATTGCGGATCCCGACGAGCACGAACCAGGGCGCGGCGATCAGGAAGAACAGCAGCAGGCCCTTGCCCAGGTGCAGGCGCTTCCAGATCGTCCAGTCGCGCGAGAAGATCGTGTAGACCACCAGCACGCCGCCCGGCAGCACGATGCCGATCAGGCCCTTGGCCAGCATCGACAGCGCCATGCCGGCCCAGCATGCGAGCATCCAGTTGCGCCGTTCGGCTTCCCCGGCGTCGTCGCGCTGGGCGATGAGCAGGGCGCACAGCGCGAGCGTCATCATGCCGGACACGCCCATGTCGAGCGAATCGATCTGGCTGCACGCGACCCAGTAGAACGAGGAGCCGAGCACCAGCGCGGCATAGAAGCCGACGCGTGCGCCGAACACGCGCGTGCCCGCGACGCCCGTCAGCACGACGCCGAACAGGCCGCACAAGCCCGTCCACAGGCGCGCCTGCCAGTCGCCGAGGCCGAACACGGCGAACGACAGGGCGTTCATCCACGTCTGCAGCGGGGGTTTTTCGAAATATTTGATGCCGTTCAGGCGCGTGGTGATCCAGTCGCCGCTTGCGAACATCTCGCGCGCCATCTCGGCGTAGCGGCCTTCGTCCGGCGGCACGAGCGTGCGCGCGCCCAGTACATATAACAGGACGATGGCGAAGGCGATCAGCAGGGTCCAGGTGAAGGTCTTGTTGCGGTGCAGGTCGTTCATTCGGCCGTCGCGCCCTCGTCGGTGTCGATGATCAGTGCGAGGGTGACCTTGCGGCCTTCGCCCATCAGGATGTTGTAGGTGCGGCAGGCGGCGTGGCTGTCCATGCTCTCGACGCCGATGCGCAGGGTGGACAGGCTGGCCACGAGGCGCGGATGCACGAAGCGCTGGCGCTCGCCGGTGCCGAGGATGACGACGTCAGGCTTATCAAAGGCGATGGCTTCGAAATGGCCGGCCGTCAGGTCCTCGAAGCGCGTCACGGGCCACGGGCGCGGCGCGACCTCGGGCATCACCAGCACGCTGTAGTCGAAGCGCTGGGCATTGATCTCGACGCCGGACCGGTCGTAGCCGGTGACCGTCTGGTATTTTTCGGTGCTGCTGGAATGTAGCTTCATGATGGAAAAGCCGGGAGATGACAGGCACAGGGCGCGTATTGTAACTGGTTTCCACTGCGGGCCAGCAATGGTGGGTTGCTTAATCGGCGTGCTTTCGGCAGAATGGAATTTTTCGCATTGCAACAACGCGCTTCCGTCCAGGCTGCACTGACGAGCACTTTTTCGCAGCCCATTATTTCCAAGGTGATATTTTGCGACCGATTTTGAAATCCAACAAGCTCGACGACGTCTGCTACGAGATCCGGGGCCCGGCGCTGCAGATCGCCCGTCAGATGGAGGAAGACGGCCACAAGATCATCAAGTTGAACATCGGCAACCTGGCCGTGTTCGGTTTCGATCCGCCGGACGAGATCGTGCAGGACATGATCCGCAACATGCAGAACTCGGCCGGCTACACGGATTCGAAGGGCATGTTTGCGCCGCGCAAGGCGGTGATGCACTACACCCAGGAAAAGGGCATCCGCGGCGTCGGCATCGACGACATCTACCTGGGCAACGGCGCCTCGGAACTGATCGTGATGGGCATGCAGGGCCTGTTGAACAGCGGCGACGAAGTGCTGGTGCCGGCGCCGGACTACCCGCTGTGGACGGCGGCCGTCAGCCTGGCGGGCGGCAATCCCGTGCACTACGTGTGCGACGAGCAGGCCGGCTGGCTGCCCGACATCGACGACATGCGCAAGAAGATCACGCCGAACACGCGCGCGATCGTCGTCATCAACCCGAACAACCCGACCGGCGCGCTGTATTCGCGCGATGTGCTGCTGGAAATCGTCGAACTGGCGCGCCAGCACCAGCTGATCGTCTACGCCGACGAAATCTACGACAAGACGCTGTACGACGGCGAGGAGCACGTGTCGCTCGCCTCGCTGGCGGACGACGTCATGTTCGTCACCCTGAACGGCCTGTCGAAGAACTACCGCTCCTGCGGCTACCGCGCCGGCTGGATGGTCCTCTCCGGCGAAAAACGCCATGCGAAAGACTATATCGAGGGCCTGAACATGCTGGCCTCGATGCGCCTGTGCGCCAACGCGCCGGGGCAGTACGCGATCCAGACGGCGCTCGGCGGCTACCAGAGCATCGCCGACCTCGTCGCGCCTGGCGGCCGTCTCACGCGCCAGCGCGACCTGGCCCACCAACTCCTGACCGATATCCCGGGCGTTACCTGCGTCAAGCCAAAAGCGGCGCTGTACATGTTCCCGCGCCTCGACCCGAAGATCTACCCGATCGCCGATGACCAGCAATTTATCTGTGAGCTGTTGTCCGAGGAAAAAGTCCTGCTGGTGCAAGGCACCGGCTTCAACTGCAAGACGCCGGACCATTTCCGTGTGGTCTTCCTCCCCAATACCGACGACCTGACGGATGCGTGCGGCCGTATCGCCCGCTTTCTCGACGGCTACCGGCGCCGCCACGCGCGCTGAGAACGACAGACAGCAGACAGTAACCCATATGAAACCCATCAAAGCAGGCTTGCTCGGCCTCGGCACCGTCGGTGCCGGCACCTACCACGTTCTTCAACGCAACCAGGAAGAGATCCGCCGCCGCGCCGGCCGCGGTATCGAGGTCGCGATGGTCGCCGTCCGTAACCTCGAACGCGCCAAGCGTATCGTCGGCAGCGACGTCGAGGTCGTGGTCGACCCGTTCGCCGTCGTGAACAACCCGGACATCGACATCGTCGTCGAACTGATCGGCGGCTACGAGCTGACGCGCGAACTGGTGCTGCAGGCCATCGCCAACGGCAAGCACGTCGTCACCGCCAACAAGGCGCTGCTGGCGCTGCACGGCAACGAGATCTTCGAAGCCGCGCAGTCCAAGGGCGTGATGGTGGCGTTCGAGGCAGCCGTCGCCGGCGGCATCCCGATCATCAAGGCGCTGCGCGAAGGCCTCTCGGCCAACCGCATCGAATCCGTGGCCGGCATCATCAACGGCACGACCAACTTCATCCTGTCCGAGATGCGCGACAAGGGCCTGGACTTCGCGACCGTGCTGAAGCAGGCGCAGGAACTGGGCTATGCGGAAGCGGATCCGACCTTCGACATCGAAGGCGTGGACGCGGCGCACAAGCTGACCATCATGTCCGCCATCGCGTTCGGCATCCCGGTGCAGTTCGGCAGCGCCCACGTCGAGGGCATCAGCCAGCTGCAGGCCGTCGACCTGCGCTACGCCGAACAGCTGGGCTACCGCATCAAGCTGCTGGGCATCACCCGCCGCACGACGGTCGACGGCAAGGAAGGCATCGAACTGCGCGTGCACCCGACCCTCGTGCCGGGCGCGCGGCTGATCGCCAACGTGGAAGGTGCGATGAACGCCGTGCTGGTGCAAGCGGACGCCGTCGGCGCCACGCTGTACTACGGCAAGGGCGCCGGCGCCGAGCCGACCGCGTCCGCCGTGATCGCCGACCTGATCGACGTGACCCGCCTGGCGACCGCGGACCCGTACTCGCGCGTGCCGCACCTGGCGTTCCAGCCGACCGAACTGGCCGACGTGCCGATCCTGCCGATGGAAGACATCCGCACCAGCTATTACCTGCGTGTGACCGTGCAGGACCAGCTGGGCGTGATGGCCGACCTGACCCGCATCCTGGCCGAGGCCGGCATCTCCATCGACGCCGTGCTGCAGAAGGAGCCGGGCGAGAAGGCACGCACGGACATCGTCATCATCACCCACCAGACCCGCGAAAAATACGTCAACGCCGCGATCGCCAAGATCGAGCACCTGGCGACGACCGTGGGCAAGGTGGTGCGCATTCGCCTGGAAAGCCTGGGCTGACCTGCAGGCCGGACGCGCGCGTCCGGCCGAAGGCGACGAAGCCGCCCATCGTGCGAACGGTGGGCGGCTTCGTCGTTTTCAATTTTCAATACAGCTGCTCGACCTTCAGTCCCTTTGCGCGCAACAAGGCCGGCAAGCTGTCCTTGCCGATCAAATGCATGAGGCCCACCGCCGCCATCGTATTCTTTTCACGCGCCAGCAAGCCGTCGAGTTTGTCGGCCATCGGCCCGTTGCGTTCGGTCAGGAAGCGGCGCTGCATGATCTGCGACGACAGCCGCGGGTCCGTCTCGAATTTGCGCGCCAGGGCGTCGAGCGTGGCGTGATCGGCCTTGGCCCAGCCGTCGGTGAGGGACTTCACATCCTGCTGCGCTTCGCCCGAATCCAGCGATGCAAGGGTTTCATCCAGTATCGTCCACTGGTCGGCGACGGGCAGGCGGTCGAGCAGGTCGAGTTGGCCCTCGGCCGTCTCCAGGCCGATGACCTTGACGTTCTCGCTGTGGGCCAGTTTCGCCAGGTAGGCGTCGACGCCCAGTTCGGGCCGATAACCGAGCTTGGCGTATTCGACCGTCGCCAGCGTGACGATCAGCATCCATGGCTTGACCTGCGTGGACAGCGTGGCCGGCGCGCCGAGCGCCTCGAGCCGGCGCGTCAGCCGCGGCCCGAGCGCTGGCGGCATGGCGGCGACGATGGCGGGTGTGGTGGCCGCGGCGCGCCGCATCATGGTGGCCAGCTCCGCGGTCTGCACGGTCGGATCGAATTCCAGGGCCAGCGTGGAGGAAGCGGCCAGGGCCCTGGTCACGCTGTCGTCGAGCGGGAAAAATTCGGGCAGGCCCATGTGGATGGTGCCGAACAGGAACATCGTATGGTCGTGGCCGCTAACCTTGAACAGTGCACCGCGCTCCACTGCCCAGGCCGGGTTGGACAGCAGGCTGAACGCGGCAAGAAGAATGATGATGATCCGGCGAGGCATCGGCGTTTCCTTGAGTAAGAATGGGCTGGCCGAATTTTATCGATACATTTTCCCTGTAGCTATTTTATTTTGACGTCATTTGGCGCGACACCTTGTCGTGATAGTGCGTGATTCTTTGGCGTAGGCAGCGTGCTATGCTGGGGGAGAGGCCGGGTTCGGTCAAAAGCGGCCCTTCTAACTTCGAAATAAAAGGAACTATGCGCGATTCAGCAAGCAAAAAAGATAGAAAATTTATGGCCGTTTGGATTTGTTATGGAGTGGCGATTGGATGTGCGATTGGCGTCGCGCTCGGCAACGTTGCTCTTGGCATTGGCCCGGGGATTGCAATTGGATTTGCTATCGGCAGGTCAATTTTGAAGTCTCGGCGCTAAATTTTTACGTTTGACCTTCGACACAAATCTTCTGTTCAACGCAAAGCTGAACGGCCGGTTTGGGCCGGTTCCTGCCTGTCGTGACACGCCGTGATTTTTCTGCCTCAGCAACATGCCATGCTGGCCTGACCGGCCGAGACTGGCCAGAAGCAGACCAAGAGGTTCCCGTCGGGGGCTTTTTTCAGAGGAACTCCGGAAAAAATATCAAGCCCATACCGCGGGCACCGCATCTGCCACATAACAAAAAGCAAACCTGTCAACGCTCGACGAGCATAAGCGCGCTTTTCGCCCTCGCCGTACGGCAGTACCATGGTGGCGCCGATACGCGATGGAGGCCGCCATGATGGGCAACATGATGGGATACGGTTGGTGGGGAATGGGCGTTGGCAGCGTGCTGATGCTTCTGTTCTGGGCGTTCGTTATCCTCGGAATCGTCGGCGTGATCCGCTGGTTCCTGTCCCAGAACGGTCCGGATCGCGGCACACGCGGGAAGACGCCGCTCGAGATCGTTCAGGAGCGCTTTGCGCGCGGAGAGATCGGCAAAGAGGAGTACGAGCAAATGAAACGGGATCTGGCGCCATAGGCCAGCGCTGACCCGACCCTGGACATCGACGATCGGCATGCCGGCACATGCGTGGCGAGAAGGAACGATGTCAAAGACTATCCGACGGGCGTACGACGTGACATCACCATGCCGTGCGCGGTTGTGGATCGCAAACTGCATGATTGCGATTATCGGAAGCTTGTGCTCGTTGCCCGTATCGGGGCAAGCGGCGCCGAACCCGGCGCGCGCTTGGCAGCGACAAAATGTGCAGCCTGCCACGGCGCGGACGGAAATAGCACGGTCTCGCAATATCCGAAGCTTGCCGGCCAGGATCCCGACTATCTCTACCGGCAGATGTGGGCGTTCAAGACAGGCCGGCGCAGTTCCAAACCGATGTCCGGGATCGCCGCCACGCTCTCCGATGCGGAGATCACGGATGTCGTGAGTTTCTTCGGCAAGCAGGCCGTGCGCGCGGACCGCGTCACGGATCCAGGCCTGCGGGCGGAGGGTGAGCGAATCTTCCATGGCAACGCGGGCCCCGGCCGAGGGCCCGCGTGCGTCATGTGCCACGGCCAGGACGGGCAGGCCATGCCGATGATGGGAATGATGGCGATGATGGCACCGATACCGGCGCTCAACGGCCAGCACTCGGCCTATATCATTGATCAGTTACACCGTTTCGCCAGTGGCGAGCGTCAGGGCATGATGATGGGCCGGATTGCCGCGTCGCTGAGCGAGCGTGATATCAGGGCTGTGGCCGAATTCCTGGCAACTTCACCGTAACAGCACCGGGGCGCGGTGCCGCCCGGCAGCGGCTGCCGGGCACGCCTTCAGGTTCAGCCGTGCACCGGGTCGGCGATACCTACCACCGCGACGGCGGAAGCCGCCGCCAGCGTGATCGTTCCGGTGGCCGGATCGACGTGCAGCGTCGGCGCGGTCGTGCCGACATTCTCCAGCACGACGCTGTTGACGGAGGTGCCGTCCGACCACTGGATCATGTAGTCGTCGTCGGTCGTTGCCGTGCCGGCCTTGAACACGCCGCCGATGTCCGAACCCTGGACGATGGCGTAGTTGTTGGCGGTGGCGTCCGCAAGATACGTCGTGTGGCCGGTCGCGGTGCCGGTGAAGGTGTCTTCGGCCACCTGGATCACGTCGTTCAGGCCCGCATTGACGATCACGTCCATGGCCGAAATCGAACCGCCGTCGGTGAAGACATGGGTATCCGTGTCGCCCTTGCCGTACAGGAGCACGTCGACCGCCTGGTCGGCGCCCAGGTCGATGTGGTCCGCGCCCGCGCCGCCCGAGATCGTGTCCACGCCGGTGGTGCCCGTGATGGTGTCGTTGCCGCCGAAGCCCCAGACGTGGGTTCCGCTGACGGTATCGCCGGATGCCGTGCCCAGCGTGTAGACAGTGGCGCTGCTGTCGGTCACGGTGGTGCCGGTGGTGCCGGTGGTGGTGGTGGTCGAGGTGGTCACCGACACGGTGCCGCTCACCACTTGGGCCTGTTCGCCCAGCGTCGCCTGGCCATCGCTGATGGTGCCGACGTGCGTCGCGGTCTTGGTGACCGGATCGACCAGGCTGATGTCGCCGGCGGTCACGCCGGAGACGTGCACGCCTGCGGCGTCGGCGACAATCTTCAGCGTGCTGTCCGACGTGCCGCCGTCGGTCGTGGCCGGCTGCGCCACCACGGCCAGCGTGCCGTCCGGGTTGACGTTGTCGGCCCCGGTGGCGACCAGCGCGTTGCCGGCCAGGTCGCGGATCGAGCCGCCCAGCGCGTGCGCGACGGCGGTTGCCAGGTCGGTGGTGCTGTGGTCGTCGTCACCCACCGTGTAGCTGAACACCAGCGTGTCGGTGCCGCTGCCGCTGACGTAATGCGCCACGCCTTCGTTATTCAACAGCAGGTGCGGCTGGCCCTTGGTCTGGACCGCTTCGCTGAACTTCACGCTGAAGGTCACCTTGTCGCCAACCGCAAGGCTGCCGTCGTTGTCGCCATACGCAATCGATGCGACCGTCGGCGCGGTCGTATCGCCGCCCTGCGGCGCATGGCCACGATAGACCAGGTCGGTGGCGGCCGGCATGCCGCCGCTGTCCAGCGCCTTGATCAAGTCAGGCAGGCTGGTCCCGGGCGGCATCGTCTTGAGCACCTGGCCCATGCCGCCCCCACGCAGCAGCTGCGCCATGCTGGCCGGGTCGGTTGCGCCCTGCTTGGCCGCATCGGCCAGCGCCTGCAGCAGCGTGACCGGATCGGTCTTGCCCTGCTGCGTGTCGGCCAGGTCGGCGAGCGATTCGCCGCTGCCGGCCAGCGAGTCGATCACGCTCGGCGCGTCCTTGGCCGTACTTGCCAGGCTGCTGGCGGCGGTGATCATGTTGTCGATGTCCGTGCTGGTGGTCGTAGAGTTGACCGACCTGACCAGCAGCTGGCCGGCCTGGACGGCCTGATAGCCGTCGTACGACGTGCCCGTCGCTGCCACATGGGCGGTGAATTCCGCCGCCGCTTTCTGGCGCAGGTTGACCAGGGATGCGTCGCTGCCTTGCGCGCCCTGCAGTACGTCGATCGCCACGTCGGCCATGGTTGCGTGGCCCTTGCTCACGGCGTCAACCCAATACGACAGGCCGGCGGCCTCCGGGGCGCGGTTGAACAGCTGCTGGTAGATTTCGGTGATGCGGTCGGTCGCGGTGGTCGAGCTGAAGCGGACGGTGGCTTCCTCCGAGTTGGCGAACGCGTCCTTGATGACGCTGAAGTCGCCGCCCGCCTGGGCGAGCTGCTGCGACCAGTACGCCAAACCAGCCGGGTCAGCCGGGCGGCCGTAGAAGGCAACGTAAAACGCGTTGACGGTCGAATCGTAGGTCGTGCTCATGGGTTCTCCTGTGGCTGGGCAGCGGCACGCTGCCGGGGGAACCCTGAATATATCCATGCGGCAATTAATTTCCAAGCGGAAATTCAATGAGGTGCGACAGTTTTGGGGGCAGACACCACATTTGAGCGGAAAAGCCGTATTTAGACAGCAACTTAGTTGTTGAACTGTGATCAAGCGCGACGATTCAAAGCGTCGACCAGCCTGTCACGGTGCGACGCGCCACCGCCTGGCCAACGGCAGCGGCGGCAGATAGGCCACGCCGAGGAAGCCGTCGGCGAACTCGTCCACGTAGCGCCGGGGCAGCGTGGCGGGGGCGTGCAGGGGAACGGTGGTGAGCGCCAGCATGCGGCGTTCGATCTGGTCGAACAGCGCGTCGTCCGCGCCGGGCGTCGGGGGGAGGGTGTCGGTCGTTTTCATCCGGGCATTCTACCTGTGCTGCGGCGCACAAAAAACAGTGTCCGGATGCATGTTTGTGGTCGATCAACGATGACAGGCATGGGACGGAACCCATGCTTATCTGTGCGCAATGTGCAGCAAAAAATAGCTTTTTTTGAAGTCGCGTGGCGTCGTACCTGCGGGCGCGCCACGCGATCCGCACGAGATTTACGGGTACAGGCCGCGCACCTCACGCGCCTGCAGGATGCGCGTGCACGCCACGATGAACGTCGCCGTGCGCAGCGACACCTTCTTCTCCTGCGCGACGTCCCACACGGCGCCGAACGCGCTTTGCATGATGCGGGTCAGGCGGGCGTTGATCTCGTCCTCGGTCCAGAAGAAGCTGGAGAAGTCCTGCACCCATTCGAAGTAGGACACCGTGACGCCGCCCGCGTTGGCCAGCACGTCCGGCACGACGAGGACGTCCTTGTCGGTCAGGATGTCGTCCGCTTCCGGCGTCGTCGGGCCGTTCGCGCCTTCCAGGACGATTTTCGTGCGCAGCCGCGTCGCGACGTCCGCCGTGATCTGGCGCTCCAGCGCGGCCGGGATCAGGATGTCCGATTCGATGTCCCAGAACGCGTCGCGGTCCAGGGTCGCGTCCGCACCGGGGAAGCCTTTGACGCCGCCCGCTTCGGCCACGTGCTCGTGCAGCCGTGCGGCATCGAGGCCGCCTTCGCACACGATGGTGCCGGTGTGGTCCTGCACGGCGACGATCTTCGCGCCCGCCTCGGCGAAGATCGTGGCCGCAGTGCCGCCGACGTTGCCGAAGCCCTGGATCGCGATCCGGGCACCGGCCAGCGCGACGCCGCGCCGGGCCGCGGCCTCCTGGCCGACGACGAACACGCCGCGGCCCGTCGCTTCGCGGCGTCCCAGCGAGCCGCCGAGCGAGACCGGCTTGCCCGTCACGACGCCGGTCGACAGGTTCCCTTCGATCATGGCGTACGAATCCATCATCCAGGCCATGACCTGCTCGTTGGTGTTCACGTCCGGGGCGGGGATGTCCTTCGTCGGGCCGATCAGCATGCTGATCTCGCTCGTGTAGCGGCGCGTGAGGCGCTGCAGCTCGCCTTTCGACAGCGTGGACGGATCGACGCGGATGCCGCCCTTGGCGCCGCCGTACGGCACGTTGACGGCCGCGTTCTTGACCGACATCCAGGCCGACAGGGCCATCACTTCCGACAGCGTCACGTCCTGGTGGAAGCGCACGCCGCCCTTGCCCGGGCCGCGCGACAGGTTGTGCTGGACGCGGTAGCCCTCGTAGTGGGCGATGGTGCCGTCGTCGCGTTCGATCGGCACGTCCACGGCCAGGATCCGTTTCGGACGTTTCAGGGTCTCGACCCAGCGCGACAGGCTGCCCAGGTGCGGGGCGACGCGGTCGACCTGCTGCAGGTACTGGCCCCACGGACCCAGGTCGGCGGGATTCAAATAGGAAGGGATGTAGTCGTTGCTCATGGCATGTCTCCGGTGGTGTGATTCAGGCTGAGCGCATCATAGGATGAGCTGCCGGAGCATGGCCAATGCTGCTTGCGCATGCGGTCATGCGCAAAAAGCATTACGCGGTTGGAGCCTGCGCGGCGAGGTAGTCCCACAGGTCCGCGACGACGGGCTTGCCGGGCCGCGCGTCGGACGGGCGTTCGCGGTACAGGCGGATCTCCATCTCGATCTCCCACTGACCGGGTTCGCTCGCGCGCGCCAGCTGCTGCTGCGCGACCTCGCGCGTGACCGCCGATTCGGGCAGGAAGGCGACGCCGTGGCCGTCCAGCGCCATCATCTTCAGGCCTTCCGCCATGTCGGTCTCGTAGCGCTTGTCGAAGTACAGCGCGGGCTTCGCGTCGGCGACGATCAGGTCGACCATCCGTCCCAGGTAGGCATTCGTCGTGTAGGACAGGAACGGCAGCGGCGCGTCCTTGCGGCCGGGCAGGCGGTAGGCCGGTTCGCCGTCGGCGTCGCAGCGGGCGTACGCGCACAGCGCCTCGCGCCCCAGCAGCAGCATGTCGTAGCGGCCCGGGTCGAGCTGCACCGGCTGGCGCGGATGGTGGTAGCACAGCAGCAGGTCGCAGCCGCCTTCGACCAGTTGCAGCACCGCGTCGTGCACGTTGAGGGCGATGAGGCGGCTGCTGAGCGGCCCGAAATCGCGCTCCAGCGCCGTGAGCCACTTCGGGATGAACGTGAGCGACAGCGTGTGCGGGACGGCCAGGTCGATCGTCCTGGCCACCGTCGCGCGGTTATTGCGCAGCATTTCGCGCACGCCGTTGATCTGGCCGAGCATTTCCAGCGCCTGTTCGTAGAACACCATGCCGGCCGGCGTGACGCGGGTGGGGAACGTGGTGCGGTCGACGAGGTCCGTGCCGAGCCAGTTTTCCAGCGAGCGGATGCGGCGCGAAAACGCCGGCTGCGTCACGTGCCGCAACTGGGCCGAGCGGCTGAAGTTCTTGGTTTCGACCAGTGAGATGAAGTCTTCCAGCCATTTCGTTTCCATGCGCGTCCCGTGCCGTTGAATCGTCGCGGCATTGTACGGCTATTTCTTGCCCGCCATAAAGCGGTGCCGGCGTCCGGCCGCTTTCCAACGATTCATACGGGGCCCGGGCGGCCCCTCCGGTTTTCTGGACGCCGGCGGCTGCCGCAAACCGGCCTCTCAGAAAAAATCCATTTCGAATCAACGGCTTGCATTTCCGACTTGGGCGTAATGACTCTGGCATGCGTATTGCTGATGACCGTGCACCCGGTTCCCGCCGGGTCATGACAACACGCGGCGCCGCCAGATGCCGCGATTCTTGGAGATTAATGTGAAGAAGACACGCCCCTTGACCCTGACCATCCTGATCGCGATGGTGCTGGGCGCCGCAGTCGGCTACGGCTGCCATGAAACCATCGCCGACAAGCAGCTCAGTGCCGACGTCGCGGCACATATTTCCATCGTCACCGACGTGTTCCTGCGGCTGATCAAGATGATCATCTCGCTGCTGGTCTTTTCGACGCTCACCGTCGGCATCGCCCACATGGGGGACGGCCGCGCCGCCGGACGGATCGGCATGAAGGCGATGGCCTGGTTCGTGATCGCCTCGCTGACGTCGCTGACCCTGGGCATGGTGCTGTCCAACCTGCTGCAACTGGGCGCGCACCTGAACCTGCCGCTGCCGCCGGTCGATGCGGCCACCGGCCTGAAAACCTCCGCCTTCACCTTGAAGGACTTCGTCGTCCACCTGGTACCCAAGTCGCCGCTGGAAGCGATGGCCAATAACGAGATCCTGCAAGTGCTCGTGTTCGCGCTGTTCTTCGGCGGCGCGCTGGGCGCGCTGGGCCAGTCCGCGGCCGGCCTCACCGCCGTGATCGAACAACTGGCGCAGGTCATGCTGCGCATCACCGGCGCGATCATGAAGATGGCGCCGCTGGCCGTGTTCGCCGCGATCGCATCGATCGTCACCACGAGCGGCCTGGGCATCCTGCTCACCTTCGCCAAGTTCATGGGCGCGTTCTACATCGGCCTCCTGTGCCTGTGGACGCTGCTGGTGCTGGGCGGCTACCTGTTCATCGGCAAGCGCGTGCTGCGCCTCCTGGCGCTGATCCGCGAACCGTTCCTGATCGCGTTTTCCACCGCCAGCTCGGAAGCGGCCTATCCCAAGCTGCTGCTGGCGCTGGACCAGTTCGGCGTGCAGCGCAAGATCTCCAGCTTCGTGCTGCCGATGGGGTATTCGTTCAACCTCGACGGCTCGATGATGTACTGCACCTTCGCCGTGCTGTTCATCACCCAGGCGTACGGCATCGACCTGTCGCTGGGCACGCAGATCACCATGCTGCTGCTGCTGATGCTGACGTCCAAGGGCATGGCCGGCGTGCCGCGCGCGTCGCTGGTCGTGATCGCCGCCACCCTCAACCAGTTCCACATCCCCGAGGCCGGCCTGCTGCTGTTGATGGGCATCGACCAGTTCCTCGACATGGGGCGCTCGGCCACCAATGCCGTCGGCAACGCCATCGCCACGGCCGTCGTCGCCAACTGGGAAGGCGCGCTGGGCGAGAAGCCGCAGCAGACCGTCCCGACGGCCGTCCAAGTCGGCTGACCGTACACCACAAACCACGCAAACAACACAAACCATCAACGGAGACTTGATTTGAACTATCGGCTTATCGCCGGCGCATGCGCGCTCGGCCTGTCCACCGCCTGCGCCCAGGCACAAACGTCCGTGAAGATCTATGGCGTCGCCGACGCCGGCATCGTGCTGGAACGCGGCGGCCCGAACGGCTCGGCCGACAACATCGGCAGCGGCGTGGCGTCCGGCTCGCGGCTCGGCTTCAAGGGCAAGGAAGACCTCGGCGGCGGCACGAGCGCCTTCTTCGTGCTGGAAAACGGCTACAACATCGACACCGGCAAGCCGGCGCAGGGCGGGCTGCTGTTCGGCCGCCAGGCCCTCGTGGGACTGTCCGGCGCGTTCGGTTCGGTGAGCCTGGGCCGCCAGTACGCGCCGTTCTACAAGGCCTTGCGCGACATCGTCGACCCGTTCTGCACGGGCCTCGCGGGCAATGCGCAGAACATCTTCCCGACCCTCACCCGCGTCGACAATTCGGTCGAGTACCAGACGCCGGCCTGGAACGGCCTGTCGGCCGACGTGCTGTACGGCGCCGGCGAGGCCGCCGCCGACACGGTGAAGAACCGCAGCATCGGCGCCTCCGTCACCTATGACGCCGATGGCTTGACCCTGGTGCTGGCGCATCACCGCAAGGACGCTGCGACGGGCACCGGATACGACGGCCACACGATGGTGGCCGGCCGCTACCGCTTCGGCCGCACGGTCTTCCACGCGGCGTATGCGCGCAATCGCGACGTGGCGGGCAACGCCAGCCGGGACGCGCTGGTGGGCGTGGCCGTGAAGGCCGGGCCGGGCCGGGTGCTGGCGTCGCTGGTCGTGCACCGCGACGACTTCGGCCGCGACGCGCACGCGCGCCAGGGCGCGATCGGCTACGAGTACGGCCTGTCCCGGCGCACCGACCTGTACGCCGCGTACGGCCACATCGTCAACCGCGACGGTGCCGCGTACACGGTCGGCGACGCGACCAATGCCGGTTCCGGCACCACGGGCATTAACCTTGGGGTGCGGCATGTGTTCTAATCGCATGGTGTAAACACTTCAGGACCGCCATGCCAGCAGACGCACCCACCGTCAACCCGCGCCAGGCCGGCCGCTGGCCGCGCCGGCGGCTGGCGCTGTGGGCCTTGCTGCTGCTGGCATTCGTGGCGCTGGCGGGCGTGGCGTACCGCTATGCCGAGGAGGCCGCGATCGACCGGCTGCGGCAGTCCGGGGCGCGGCGGCTGGACACGTACACGGCCAGCCTGGAAAACCTGCTGTCCAAATACGATTTCCTGCCCGGCACGTTCGAACTGAACAACGACGTCATCGCCATGCTGCGCCACCCCGGCGACGAGGTCTTGCGGACGCAGGTCAACGTTTACCTGGAGCGCGTCAACCGCCTGGCCGGGTCGACGAGCATCTACATCGTCAACCTGCAAGGCGTGACGCAGGCCGCCAGCAACTGGCGCGCGCCCGACAGCTTCGTCGGCGACAACGTCGCGTTCCGGCCCTATGTGCGCGACGCGTTGCGCGGCGTGCCGGGCGGCTTCTACGGGGTCGGCACGACGCGGGGCGAGCCCGGTTATTATTTTGCCCAGGGCATCTACCACGACGGCCGCATGCTGGGCGTGGCGACCGTCAAGGTCAACATCGAAAGCCAGGAAGACGGGTGGGCCGAAGCCGGCGGCAAGGTCTTGCTCACCGACGCGCATGGCGTGGTGTTTCTCAGCTCGGTGCCCGCATGGAAATACCATACCTTGGCGCCGCTGGCGCCGGCCGTGCGCCAGGAACTTGAACAGTCGCGCCAATACGTCTCCCACGCGCTCGTGCCGCTGGGGCTGCGCGTCGTGCGCGTGCTCGACAGCCGTGCCGGCATCGTCGCCGGGCCGCCGCCCGCCGGTGGGCTCATGCTGAGCCAGTCGCGCGCGCTGGTGCGGCGCAACTGGCGGATGGTCTACCTGTCCGACCTCGCGCCCGCCCGCGCCAGCGCCCGCGCCGCGGCCCTGCTGACCTTGCTGTCGGAGGCGCTGGCCGTCATGCTGGTGCTGTACGCGCGCCAGCGTCACCGCCTCGGCCGGCAGCGGCGGCGCGCGCGCGAGGATCTGCAGCGCGCCTACGACCAGCTGGAAAATCTCGTGGCCGAGCGCACAGCGAGCCTGCAGCAGATGACGCGCGAGCTGCGCGACGAGAACGCCGTGCGCCGCCAGGCCGAAGAGCAGTTGCACAAGGCGCAGAGTGAGCTGGTCCAGGCGGGCAAGATGGCCGTGCTGGGGCAGCTGTCGGCCGGCATCACGCACGAACTGAACCAGCCGCTGACGGCGCTGCGCACGATGGCGGACAATGCCCGCGTGCTGATCGAGCGCGGCCGCCTCGACGACGCCCGCGCGAACCTCGACACGATCTCGCAACTGGTCGCGCGCATGGGCCTGCTCACCGGCCAGCTGCGCCAGTTCGCGCGCAAGTCCGGCGCCTTGCCGAGCGCGGTCCCGGTGGCGGAGGCCGTCACGGCCGCGCTGTTCCTCGTCGAGCGCCGGATCGCGCAGGAGCGCGTGGGCTTCCGCATGGCCACGCACGCGCGCGACCTGTACGCGCTGTGCGACAGCAACCGGCTGCAGCAGGTCCTCGTGAACCTGTTCAGCAATGCGCTCGACGCGATGGAGATGGCGGGCAGCGCGCCGCGCCAGCTCGTCGTCGACGCCGCGCGCCACGGCGACCGGATCCTGATTTCCGTGACCGACAGCGGTCCCGGCATCCCCGCCGAGATCCGCGCGCAGTTATTCGAACCCTTCTTTACCACCAAGCCGCAGGGCAAAGGCCTGGGACTGGGGCTGGCCATCTCCGAACAGATCGTGCGCGAGTTCGGCGGCCAGCTGCGGGCCGAGTCGCCGCCCGAAGGCGGCGCCCGGTTCATCATCGATCTGCCCCGGGCGGAGTAGGAGACACCATGTCCACGTATGAAACAATGAAAGTGCTGCTCGTCGAAGACGACGCCGTCGTCCGTGCCGGCAGCGCGCAGGCGCTCGATCTGGCGGGTTTTACGGTCGAAGCGTTCGACGCCGCCGAGCCGGCGCTGGAGCAGGTGAAGCCCGGCTTTGCCGGCATCGTCGTCAGCGACGTGCGCCTGCCCGGCATGAGCGGGCTCGAACTGATGGCCGCCGTCAAGGCCATCGACGCGCAGGTGCCGGTGGTGCTGGTGACGGGCCACGGCGACATCTCGATGGCGGTGGGCGCGATGCGCGGCGGCGCCTACGATTTCATCGCCAAGCCGTATTCGTCGGAACAGCTGGTCGACGCGGTGCAGCGTGCGCTCGAGACGCGGCGCCTGATCCTGGAGGTCGAGACGCTGCGCGACCGCATCGCGAACGGCGAAGGCATCGAGGCGATGCTGCTGGGCGATTCCGCCCCGATGCGCAACCTGCGCCGCCTGATCCTGGACCTGGCCGACGAGTCGGCCGACGTGCTGATCTACGGCGAAACCGGCACCGGCAAGGAGATGGTGGCGCGCTGCCTGCACCAGTTCAGCCGCCGCCGCGCGCACCACTTCGTCGCCCTCAATTGCGGCGCGATCCCGGAAAACATCTTCGAGAGCGAAGTGTTCGGCCACGAGCCGGGCGCGTTCACCGGCGCCGCCAAGCGCCAGGTCGGCAAGATCGAGCACGCCGACAAGGGCTCGCTGTTCCTCGACGAGGTCGAAAGCCTGCCGCTGTCGCTGCAGGTGAAGCTGCTGCGCGTGCTGCAGGAGCGCTACGTCGAGCGGCTCGGATCGAACCATCCGGTGCCGGTGGACGTGCGCGTGATCGCCGCGTCCAAGGTCGACCTGAAGGAATGGTCGGACCAGCAGAAATTCCGCAGCGACCTGTACTACCGCCTGAACCTGATCGTGCTGAACCTGCCGCCGCTGCGCGAGCGGCGCGAGGACATTCCCCTGCTGTTCGAACATTTCATGCTGGGCGCGGCGGCGCGCTACAAGCGCGGCGTGCCGACGGTGCCGGCGCCGCTGATGCAATCGCTGATGGCGCACAACTGGCCGGGCAATGTGCGCGAGCTGCGCAATATCGCCGAGCGCTACGTGCTGGGGTTGTCCAGCGGTGGCGACGGCCTGCTGGCGGCGCGCACGGCGGCGGCGGTACCGCTGGCCGACCAGGTGGGGGCGTTCGAGCGCGCCGTCATCGAGCAGGAATTGCGCCGGGCGGCGGGCAACGTCGTCGACGTCGCCGCGGCGCTGGGGGTGCCCAAGCAGACGCTGTACTACAAGATGCAGAAGTATGGGCTGACGCCGGACGATTACCGATAATGGCGGCTCATGGTGGACACGGGGTGTCCACCCTACGTTTCAACCGTAGGGTGGGCGGCCCTCCGCCCACCTTTGCACGCGTCACGGCGCCGCGAACGTGACCGTCACCTTCAACCCGCGCCCGCTCTCCGCGCGATCCAATGCGAGCGCGGCGCCATGCACCGTGGCGATGTCGCGCACGATGGCGAGCCCCAGCCCGGTCCCGCCCGGATTGGTCTCCAGCGCGGCGCCGGCCCGATAAAAGGGCATGAACACCTTGTCGTATTCCGCCGGATCGAGCCCCGGCCCGCTGTCCTGCACGTCGAGCACCACGCCGCCGTCCCGCCGCCGTACGCGCAGCAGCACGGTGCCGCCGGGCGGCGTGTAGCGGATCGCGTTGTCGACCAGGTTGCTCACCAGCTCGTGCAGCAGCAGCGCCTGGCCCGCGATCGTCGTCGCGCCGTCGTCGTCCGCTTCCAGCGCCAGGTCGATGTCTTTCTGGACGGCCGGCAGCGCCAGCTCCAGCCCGACCTGGCGCACCACCTCGGACAGCGGCACGGGCGCGAGCGCGGCGTTGGCGCCGCCGTGCTCGATGCGCGCGAGCGTCAGCAGGCGGTTCGCCAGGTGCACCGTCGAATCCGTCGTCGCCGCGATCGAGCGCACGATGGCCTCCATCGCGGCCGGGTCGTTTGCGCGCAGGGCCAGCTCGGCCTGCGTCTTCAGCACCGTCAGCGGGGTGCGCAGCTGGTGCGACGCGTCGGCGATGAAGCGGCGCTGGCTCGCGATCAGGTTCTGCATGCGCGCCATCGTCCCGTTCATCGCCGCCACCAGCGGGCGCACTTCGCGGTGGACCAGCGCTTCGTCGACGTCGGACAGGTCGGAAATCGCGCGCGTTTCCACGACCTGCTTCAAGCGCATCAGCGGCTGCAGCACGAGGCGCACGGCGAACCACACGAGCGTGGCCACGGCCAGCACCAGCAGCGCCTGGCGCAGCAGGGTGTTGAGCAGGATGCGCCGCGACAGCGCCACGCGCGCGTCCAGCGTCTCGCCCACCTGGATCAGCGCGATGCCGCGCATCGAATCGTCGTACACGGGCTGCAGCAGGGCGGCGATGCGCACCGGCTCGCCGTTGTAGTCGGCGTGATAAAACCGCACGAGGGCCGGATACAGTTCCGAGCGCGGCGTGTTCTTCGGCACGGGCGGCAGGTCGTCGTAGCCGGACACCGTCTCGCCGTGCAGGCCGCCCACGCGGTAATAGATGCGGCCCAGCGTGTCCGTCTCGAAGCTGTCCAGCGCCACGTAGGGCACGTCCGCCACGACCTTGCCGTCGCGGACCGACACCCGCTCCGCCAGCGCGCGCGTGGACGCGAGCAGAGAGCGGTCGTAGGCGATGTCGGCGGCGTCGAGCGCGTCGCGGTACAGCGACACGGCGTTCAGCGCCACGAGGATCACGAGCGGCACGATCAGCCAGCGCAGCAGCTGCCCGCGCAGGCTGCCCAGCGGCCGCACCGGAACGAAGGACGCGGGCATCGCGCTCAGGCGCCGGCGGCCGGCCGTTCCTGCAGCAGATAGCCGATGCCGCGCAGGGTGGCGATGGCGGCGCCGCCGTCCGGACGCTTGTCCAGCTTCTTGCGCACGCGGTGGATGTACAGCTCGATGGCGTCGAGGTTGGCGTCGTCGTCCAGCGCGAACACTTCGTCGAACAGTTTTTCCTTCGACAGCGCGCGGCCCGGACGCGAGATCAGCGCTTCCAGCACGGCGTGCTCGCGCGGCGTCAGCGCCAGCGGCTCGCCGCAGTAGGTGAACATGCGGGCGACGGTGTCGAAGCTGAGCTGCCCGCAGCTGTGCACGACGGCCTCGTTGCCGACGCTGCGGCGCAACAACGCTTTCACGCGCGCTTCCAGTTCCGCCAGTTCGAACGGCTTGGCGAGGTAATCGTCGGCGCCCAGGTTCAGGCCCTGCACGCGCTCTTCCAGCCCGCCGCGCGCCGTGAGGATCAGCACGGGCGTGCGCCCGCGCGTGCCGCCGCGCGCACGCAGGCGGCGCAGCACGTCCAGGCCGTCCATGCGCGGCAGCGTGAGGTCCAGGATCACGAGCGCGTAGTCCTGGGTGTGCAGCAGCGCGTCGGCATCGGCGCCGTTGGCGGCGCATTCGACGGTGAGATTGGCGTCGCGCAGGGCTTTCGATACCCAGTGCGACAGCTCGACATGGTCTTCGACTAACAGGATTCGCATCGCGCCAGTGTAAGCGCAAGCGCGCGCGGCGCAAAGCACTCGTATCCTCTGCTACGTAATTTCCACACTGGTGAGATCGGGCGCTTCAGTGAAAGCTGATTGAAAGCTAAGTCCGACTATGCTTGGCTTCACGAGGCGGCAAACGACCGCATTGAATCACAACAACGGAGACACTATGAAGAAATCGGCCCTCGCGCTCGCCGTCCTGGCAGCGCTTTCCCTGAACGCATCCGCACAGACCAATGTCCAGGTCTACGGCTTGATGGATGCCGGCGTCGAATACCTGAACCACGCGGGACCCAACGACGGCAGCCTGACGCACGTGATCTCGGGGGGCAAGAACACGTCGCGCTGGGGCTTCCGCGGCAGCGAAGACCTGGGCAACGGCCTGAAAGCCGTGTTCAATCTCGAAGGCGGCGTGCTGCTCGACACCGGCGCCCAGGACGGCAACCTGTTCAAGCGCCAGGCCTATGTGGGGCTCGACGGCGGTTTCGGCCGCGTCATCATCGGCCGTTCGTTCACTACGACCTACGACCTGGTCCTCAAGTTCGACCCGATGGGCTTCGCGCCGAACTACTCGTGGGCGACGGCCGGCACGGCCACCGGCGCGTCGAAGTACGGCATGACGACCGCGTTCGACAACCTGGTCAAGTACACCGGCCACACCGGCGGCTTCACATACGGCGGCACCGTCGGCCTGGGCGAACAGGCCGGCGACAGCGCGGATGGCCGCAAGTACGCCGTCGGCGGTTCCTGGTTCGGCAGCGGCGTCGGCCTGATGGCGTCGTACGAGCAAATCAACGGCAGCACGGTCGTCGCCACCGGCAACCGCGACAAGACGACCGCGTTCCACCTGGGCGCCTCCTACAAGTCGGGCCCGTGGCACTACATGGCCGCCATGCGCAGCTACAAGCTCCAGTCGGGCAAGGCCGCCACGCCGGACGTGCAGGGCGATACGTACTGGGGCGGCGTCACCTACCTGGTCTATCCGTGGACCCTGACCGGCGCCGTCTACCACATCAACACGAAGAACGTGCCGGCGGCGAAGGACGCGGATCCGACGATGCTCGTGGCGCGCGCCATGTACTCGCTGTCCAAGCACATCTGGCTGTACGCGTCGGTGGCGCATGCCAAGGCCGACCACGGCCAGCTGGTGGGCCTGTCGCGCGACGACAAGGGCTTCGCGTCGACGCAGACCGGCATCACGACCGGCATCCAGTACCGGTTCTGATCCACGACCCGCGGCCGCGACATCATGACGGGCGCCATCGACAAACTGTTCGCCGCGCTGCTGTTCGCGGCGGCCCTGACGGCATCGGCGACATCCGCCGGCGCCGAATGCGTGGTCCCGTCCAAGCCGGGCGGGGCCATGGACCTGACGTGCAAGCTGGCCCAGAAGGCCATGCCGGACACGAAGCTCAAGCTGGCCTACCTGCCGGGCGGGATCGGCGCCGTCGCGTGGCACACGCTCGTGTCGCAGCGGCGCGCCGAACCCGACACCCTCGTCGCGTTCTCCGGCGGTTCGCTGCTCAATCTCGCCGAGGGCAAGTTCGGCAAGGCGACGGCCGCCGACGTGCGCTGGGTCGCGGCGCTCGGCGTCGATTACGGCATGGTCGCGGTGCGCGCCGATTCGCCCTGGCACAGCCTCGCCGAACTGATGGCGGCGATCAAGCGCGATCCGCGGCAGGTGCTGATCGGCGTGTCCGGCACCATCGGCAGCCAGGACTGGATGAAGGTCGCGCTGCTGGCACAGCGCGCCGGCATCGAGCCGCGCCGCCTGCGCTTCGTCGCGCTGGAGGGCGGCGGCGAGACGTTTACGGCGATGAGCGCCAACTACGTGCAGGTGATTTCGGGCGACGCGTCGGAAGCGGTGCTGTACGCCGGTCCCGGCAAGGTGCGCGTGCTGGCCGTGCTGTCCGAACGGCGCCTGCCCGGCGTGCTGGCGAACGTGCCCACGGCGCGCGAGCAGGGCTACGACATCGTGTGGCCCGTCATCCGCGGCGTGTGGATGGGCCCCGACGTGCCGGATGCCGACTACCGCCGCTGGGTCGACGCCTTCGCCCGCGTGCAGGCGACGCCCGGATTCACCCAGATGCGGCTGGCCGCCGGCCTGCACCCGTTCTCGCTCACGGGCGACGCCCTCACGCACTGGGTGAAGCAAGCCATCATCGACTACAAGATACAGGCCAGTGAATTCAACCTGGTCCGCGAACACTGACAACACCAAGGAGACAACCATGAATTTCACCAAAACCGCAGTTGCCACCGCAATCGCCGCCGCCGCCTTCGCCCTGGCCGCGCAAGCGCAGGCCCAGGTCCCGGCCGGCTATCCCGCCAACTACCAGCAACTGATCGACGGCGCCAAGAAGGAAGGCAAGCTGGTGATCTACGGCGCCACCGACAGCAAGGCCGCGGCGCCGCTGATCAAGGATTTCAATGTGTTGTACCCGAACATCACCGTCGAGTACAACGACATGAACTCGACCGAAGTCTATAACCGCTTCATTTCCGAGAGCGCGGCCGGCGGCGACACCGCCGACGTGCTGTGGTCCTCCGCGATGGACCTGCAGATGAAGCTGGCCGCGGGCGGCTACGCGATGCCATACAAATCGATCGAAGCGGCCAGGATCCCCGGCTGGGCCGTGTGGAAGGACATGGCCTACGGCACCACGTTCGAGCCGGCCGCCTTCGTCTACAACAAGCGCCTGCTGAAACCGGAGGAAGTCCCGCAGACCCACGCCGACTTCGTGCGCATCATCCAGCAGCCGAAATTCCTGGACAAGGTGACGACCTACGACATCGAGAAATCCGGCGTCGGCTTCATGTTCATGGCCCAGGACGAGCACGACTTCCCGCACTACAAGCAGCTGGAGCAGGCGTTCGGCGCCGCCAGGGTGCGCGTGCAGTCCTCGACCGGCACCATGCTGGAGCGCATCTCGTCGGGCGAAAACCTGATCGGCTACAACATGCTCGGTTCCTACGCGCTGGTGCGCGCCAAGACCGACCCGTCGCTGGGCGTCGTGCTGCCGAAGGACTACACCTTGATCATTTCGCGCGTCCAGTTCATCAACAAGTCGGCCAAGCACCCGAACGCCGCCAAGCTGTGGACGGACTACATGCTGTCGCACCGCGGCCAGACCGTCGTCGCCAACGGCGCCAAGCTGTTCGCGATCCGCACCGACGTCACGGGCGAAACGACGTCGAGCGACCTGATCAAGCTGGTGGGCGAAAAGAACGTCAAGCCGCTGCCGGTCAGCCCGGCCGTGGCGGCCTACCTGGATCCGACCATCCGCATGCCGTTCCTGCGCGAGTGGAAGGCGACGGCCGGCAAGAAGTAATCGGTAACAGGCATCTCACGGCGGGCCGCGCGCCCGCCGGCTTCATTCGATCGGACATCCCATGCCAACTTCAACCATGCCACTCGACACCAAGGGCGCCGACGGCACCGGCAGCCTGCCGGCCGTGCGCGCACCGCGCTTCAACTGGACGCGCGGCCTCGTCGTGCTGCTCACCTGCGTGGCCATTTTCCTGCCGCTGTTCCTGGTGTTCTACCAGAGCTTCCTGACGGCGCCGTTCTTCATGCCCGACAAGATGCTCGGGCTGGACGCCTTCCGCTTCATCTTCGACGACCCCGACTTCTGGCTCGCCTTCAAGAACGGCATGCTGCTGGCGTCCGGCCTGGCCGTCATCGCCGTGCCGCTGGGCGGCATGCTCGCCTTCCTGATGGTGCGCACCGACCTGCCGGGCCGCGGCTGGATCGCGCCGCTGCTGCTCGTGCCGATCTTCGTGTCGCCGATGGTGATGGGCTTCGGCTACGTCGTCTCGATGGGCCCCGTCGGCTTCTACTCGACGTGGGTGAAGGACCTGGTGGGCTTCGTCCCGTGGAACGTCTACTCGTTCGCCAGCATCGTCGTCATCGCCGGCCTTACGCACGTGCCGCACGTGTACCTGTATGCGTCGTCCGCGTTGAAGAGCCTCGGTTCCGACGTCGAGGAAGCGGCGCGCGTTTCCGGCGCGTCGCCGTGGCAGGTGATGTTCAACGTGTCGCTGCCGATGATCATGCCGGCCCTCGCGTACGCTGGCGTCCTCGTGTTCTTCCTCGGTTTCGAAGTGTTCGGCCTCGTGCTCGTGCTGGGCGACCCGGAAGGCCACCTCGTGCTCGCGACGTACCTGTACAAGCTGACCAACAAACTGGGCACGCCGTCGTACCACCTGATGGCGGCCGTCGCCGTGTGCCTCGTCGCCGTGACGATGCCGCTCGTGATGCTGCAGCGCCGGCTCCTGAAGTCGGCCAACAAATACGTGTCGATCAAGGGCAAGGGCGCGCGCCAGAAGCCGCTCGCGCTGGGCAAGTGGAAGTGGGCCGCGCTCGCCGTGCTGGGCGCGTGGATCCTCGTCACCATCGTGCTGCCGCTGACCGGCATCGTGCTGCGCTCCTTCGTCGAATACTGGGGCGAGGGCGTCAAGCTGGCCGACGTGCTCACCCTGCAGCACTTCCGCGACATCTTCGACCAGCCTTCGCTCGTGCGCGGCATCGTCAACACGATCCTGATCGGCGTGATCGGCGGCGCGCTGGCCGTCGTCTGCTACACCGCGATCGCGCTGGCCATGCACCGCAAGGCCGACGGCATCACGCGCCTGCTGGACTACAGCGTGCTCGTGCCGCGCGCCGTGCCGGGCCTGCTCGCCGGCCTGTCGTTCCTGTGGGTGTTCCTGTTCGTGCCGAGCTGGCTGGACGGCATCCTGCGCGGCATGGACAACGGCCTGGCCATGTGGCTGTCGGAGCACGCCATCCCGCTGCTGCGCCAGGTGCGCTCGACGATCTTCGCGCTGTGGCTGGCGTACTCCGTCGTGTGGCTCGCGTACGGCATGCGCCTCGTCTCCACGTCGCTGCTGCAGGTGGGCCCGGAACTGGAAGAGGCGGCACGGGCCGTGGGCGCGAGCCGCGGCCGCGTCACGCGCGACGTGACGCTCCCCCTCATCAAGTTCGGCATGCTGGGCGCCTGGCTGATGGTGTTCCTGATTTTCGAGCGCGAATACTCGACCGGCGTGTACCTGCTGTCGCCCGGCACCGAAGTGATCGGCGCGATGCTCGTGTCGCTGTGGGCCGGCGGCTCGACGGACCTCGTGGCCGCGCTCTCGTTCATCAACATCACGCTCGTCGCCATCGGCCTGGGCATCGCGCTGCGCTTCGGCGTCAAGCTTCATAACTAACAGAATCGCGAGACAAACATCATGAACGTTTTGACCGTCAACGACCTGCACCTCGACTACGGCCACGGCGCCACCGCCAACCCGATCCTGAGGGGCGTGTCGATGCACCTGCAGCGCGGCGAGGTCGTGGCGCTGCTGGGCCCTTCGGGCAGCGGCAAGACCACGCTGCTGCGCGCCGTCGCCGGCCTGGAAAGCCCGAAATCCGGCACCATCGACATCGGCGAGCGCCGCGTGTTCGACGGCGGCAGCAAGCTGGAACTGCCGGCCGAGGCGCGCAACCTGGGACTCGTGTTCCAGTCGTACGCGCTGTGGCCGCACAAGACCGTGTTCGACAACGTCGCCTACGGCCTCAAGCTGCGCAAGATGGCCGCGCGCGACATCGAGCCGAAAGTGCGCGAAGTGCTCGCGCAGCTCGGCCTCGGCCACCTGGGCGAACGTTTCCCGCACCAACTGTCGGGCGGCCAGCAGCAGCGCGTGGCGATCGCCCGGGCGCTCGTCTACAACCCGCCCGTGATCCTGCTCGACGAACCGCTGTCGAACCTCGACGCCAAGCTGCGCGAGGAAGCGCGCGCGTTCCTGCGCGAGCTGATCGTGCGCCTGGGCCTGTCGGCGCTGATGGTCACGCACGACCAGGCCGAGGCGATGGCGATCTCGGACCGCATCCTCCTGCTCAACAACGGCAAGATCGAGCAGCAGGGCACGCCGCAAACGATGTACGAGTCGCCGGAGACGCTGTTCACCGCGGAGTTCATGGGCAGTAACAACCGCCTGCCGGCGCGCGTCGTGGCCCGCAACGGCGACGCTGCCCGCGTGCAGGTGGAAGGCATGGCTTTGACCGCGACGGCGCGCGGCAGCGGCGCGCCGGACGCGGAGGGCACGGCCCTGATCCGCGTGGAAGAAGTGCGCATCGGCCGCGACCCGGTGGAGAACGGCATCAAGCTGCCGCTGTCGACGTGCATGTACCTGGGCGACCGCTGGGAATGCCTGTTCAAGCACGGCAACGCGAGCGTGCGCGCCTACTCCAAGGTCCGCGTCGACCCGGGCAATTACTGGCTCGAGATGCCGGCCGAGAAGCTTTGGGTGTTCTGATCCGCCTCCCGGTCCGGTTGCCGTTCCCGCGTGCGCTCGTGCGCACGTTCGTGCCCGCGCTGGCGCTGGCCTTCACGGCCGCGCAGCTCTGCATCTTCCTCGACACGCCGCTGCCGTGGATGATCGGCCCGCTGTTTTCCACCGCGCTCGCCTGCATGCTGGGCGCGCGGCTGGCGGCGCCCGTGCAGGCGCGCGAAGCGGGGCAGTGGGCCATCGGCACCGCGCTGGGCCTGTACTTCAGCGCGCCCGTGCTGGCCGCGCTGGCCCGTAACCTCGGCTGGATCCTGCTGGCCGTCTCGTTCGCCGTCTGCCTCGGCATGCTCGGCGGCGCGCTGCTGCGCCGGCTGTCCGGCAGCGACGAGGCGACGGCGTTCTTCGCGATGGCCGTCGGCGGCGCATCCGAGATGGCCGTGCAGGCCGAACGCCACGGCGCCGTCGTCGAACGCGTGGCGGCCGCGCACAGCCTGCGCATCATGATGGTGGTCGGCACCATCCCGTTCGTGGTGCGCTGGCTCGCCGCGCACGGCTGGGGCAATGGGCTCGACACGTTCGTGCCGCTGGCGGGGCGCGTGGATGCCGCCGGCCTCGCCGTGCTGATCGCGCTGACGGCAGGCGCCGCGCTGGTCCTGAAACGCGTGCGCCTGCCGAACGCCTGGGTGATCGGCCCGCTGATCGTCGCGCTGATGCTGACGGCGGCCGGCGTGCAGCTTTCGCGGCTGCCGGAATGGATGATCCGCACGGGCCAGCTGTTCATCGGCGTGTCGCTCGGCACGCGTTTCACGCCGCGCTTCGTGCACACGGCGCCGCGCTATCTCGCCAGCGTGGCCGCGTGCACGCTCGTCACCTTGCTGCTGGCCGGGCTGTTCGCGTTCGGCGTGGCCGGCATCACCGGCATGCATCCGGGGACGATGGTGCTGGCCACGTCGCCCGGCGGCATCGCGGAGATGGCGTTGACGGCCCGCGTGCTGCACCTGGGCGTGCCCGTCGTGACGGCGTTCCACGTGGCGCGCATGGTCGTCGTCGTGCTCGCGATCGGCCCGTTGTACCGGGCGTGGAGCCGCGTCGCCTGACCCGGCGCGGGTGACGCGGTCTGCGACTCGATGCGGCGCGGTCGCGTATTCAGTCCCTTCGGGTAGCGGAATGCGCGACCATTGATTCACGCCCAGCAACCTCGTATGTTCAATGCGCCAGTTGTGATGTAGATTGTCGCTTCGTTCACAATCCGTTTCGACGAGCATGAGCCACCCGAACCACCCCAGCCAGTTTGCCCTGCTGACCCAGCGCCGCTTCGGCCCGTTCTTCTGGACCCAGTTCCTGGGCGCCTTCAACGACAACCTGTTCAAGACGGCGCTGCTCGTCGTGCTGACCTACGACGCGCTGGCCTGGACGACGGTGCCCGCCGCGCTGCTGAACAACCTGATCCCCGGCCTCTTCATCCTGCCTTACGTCGTGTTCTCCGCCACCGCGGGCCAGATCGCGGACAAGGTCGAGAAGGGCCGGCTGGCGCGCTTCGTCAAGGTGCTGGAAATCGTCATCATGGGCATCGCCGCCGCCGGCTGGCTCACGCACACCCTGTGGCTGCTCGTCGCCGCCATCGCCGGCATGGGCGTCCACTCGACGCTGTTCGGCCCCGTCAAATACGCCTACCTGCCGCAGCACCTGAAACCGGAAGAACTCGTGGGCGGCAACGGCGTCATCGAAATGGGCACCTTCGTCGGCATCCTGCTGGGCGAAGTGATGGGCGCGATCCTTGCGGGCCACGGCGCGGCCGGCGTGCACCTGGTCGCGTTCGGGACGCTGGCGGTCGCGGTGCTGGGCCTCGTCACGAGCTGGCGCATCCCGACGTCGCCCGCGCCCGCGCCCACGCTCAGGATCAGCGCGAACTTCATCGCGGAATCCGTGCGCAACATCGGCTACTCGCGCAAGAACCGCACGGTGTTCCTGTCGATGCTGGGCAATTCCTGGTTCTGGTTCTACGGCGCGCTCGTGCTGTCGCAATTCCCGCTGTACGCCAAGGACTACCTGCACGGCGACCACAGCGTGTTCGTGCTGCTGCTGACGATCTTCTCGCTGGGGATCGGCGCCGGCTCGCTGCTGTGCGAAAAGCTCTCGGGCCGCAAGGTCGAAATCGGCCTCGTGCCGTTCGGCGCCATCGGCCTGTCGCTGTTCGGCATCGACCTGTACTTCGCGAGCCTCGGCTACACCAACACGGCCCCCGTCGATTTCGTCGACGTGCTCGCGCAGCACGGGACGCTGCGCATCCTCGCCGACATCCTGCTGCTGGGCGTGTTCGGCGGCTTCTTCATCGTGCCGCTGTTCGCGCTGATCCAGACGCGCTGCGACCCCGCCCACGTCTCGCGCACCATCGCGGGCATGAACATCCTGAATGCGCTGTTCATGGTGGCGTCGGCCGGCGTGGCCGTCTTCCTCATCAAGCGCGGCTTCAGCATCCCCGAGATGTTCCTGACGACGGCGCTGCTGAACGCCCTCGTCGCCGTCTACATCTTCTCGCTGGTGCCGGAATTCCTGATGCGCTTCCTGGCCTGGCTGCTGATCCACACGATCCACCGCGTGTCCACCGTGGACGTCGAACGCATCCCGGAAGAGGGCGCCGCGGTCCTCGTCTGCAACCACGTGAGCTACGTGGACGCCATCGTCATCCTGGCCGCGAGCCCGCGCCCGATCCGCTTCGTGATGGACCACCGCATCTTCAGGACGCCGCTGCTGGGCTTCATCTTCCGCACCGGCAAAGCGATCCCGATCGCGCCGGCCCACGAGGATCCGTGGCTGATGGAGAAGGCCTTCGTCGACGTCGCGCAGGCGCTGCACGAGGGCGAACTCGTGTGCATCTTCCCGGAAGGGAAACTGACGCGCACGGGCGAGATGAACGCATTCCGCGGCGGCATCGCCAAGATCGTCGAACGCAGCCATGTGCCCGTAATCCCGATGGCGCTGCGCGGGCTGTGGGGCAGCGTGTTCTCGCGCGACTCGTCGAACGTGTTCGAGCGCTCGTTCGCGCGCGGGCTGCGCTCGCGCCTGGCGCTGGCCGTCGGGCAGCCGGTGCCGCCGCAGGAGGTCACGCCGGAAGGGTTGTACGAGGAAGTGCTGGCCTTGCGCGGAGACTGGAAGTAATTGCCATGATGCTTCATGACAAAAGGGCTAGTCATCCGGTCTGCCTCTGTTATAATTGTGGCCCGAGTCGGGGCGTAGCGCAGCCTGGTAGCGTACGTGCATGGGGTGCACGCGGTCGGAGGTTCGAATCCTCTCGCCCCGACCAATAGAATCATAGAGTTAGGCCAGCTTCTCAGCTGGCCTTTTTCTTTGGTGCCGGAATTACCCCAACATTTACCCCTACAGTTTTTACCCCTACAAATTATCCCCCTACGCCCGGGTGTCATTCGATTGCGTGTTACCTTGGCCCGCCGCGTTGATCTGCTTCTGCTGCCATTCCGCGATGGCGTCGGAGTCCCAGGCGACCGAGCGCGCGCCAATCCGGAGCGGGGCGGGGAACGTGCCGCCCTGGATGTCGCGATAGATCGCGGTGCGCGACTTACCGACCCGTTCGATGACGGCCGGCAGGCGCAGGAAACGTTTTGGTGCATTCATCTGTTGCCTCTTTAAATTTCGTTATCAGCGTGCGCAGTGCTGCCACTTCGTGTTCTAGTGCTGCGATGCGTCTTTCGAGATCCTCTTTGCTTTCGCACCTTGACCTCTGGCCTCGCGGTTTTGCGCTTTCGCGGGACTGTGTGACCAGCGCCGCTTCCTCGTCTGGTCTTACTGCCGGAAGCAGGGTGCTCGTGCCGATCAGCCGGTCAATGCTGGAGCCCGTGATACGTGTCGCGCTGCCGATCCTCACCAGCTCAAGGTCGCCGCGCTTCGCCATGCGGTAAATCGTCGCGCGACATACGCCCAGCCGCTGCATGACTGTCGCCACCTTGTACAGTTTCTGTTCCATTCTGCTCTCGCAATTCCGCCGCAGGACCAGCGCCGGTCTTCTGCGTAACCTGCGCATTTTTGCTGCTCCTGCAGGTTTGTGGCGCTCCTTCGGATTTAGGTGCGTCGTGCACCTCTTGCACAGCCGGGGGCAGCGGTGCGGCCGGATGGGCATCAACCGCTCCGGCGCCGCCCGCACGCGCCACCGCCCACTGTCGACGGATGATGTTCGCGTTTAGTACGTCGCCGACATCCTTGTAGCGCTTCACGATCGCGGCGTAGTCGGCATCGCTGATGTGCAGGGCGACGTTGTGGCTCTGCTCGGATTGACTCATTTCGACGTGCCCCCGTTCGACCCTTGATCTTGGTCACGAGCAAGCCAGCCCATCCACGCATATGCCGTCACGAGGTTGATGTACGAGCGATCCTTGCGGGTCAGATCAAACTGACGTGGCCCGACATGCGCCTCAAACCGCAGGCGGGCGGCTTCAGTTGCGGGCCCGTTCTCGAGCCTGACCAACTCGTCGTTCTTGCGTGGCTTAACCGGCTTCTCAGGTACTACCTCCCCAGCCTCGTCCTGCGTCTGCCCCATGGCGAGCACCCTGATTGCGTTGCTGTAGGTGGCGAGACCCCAATACACACCATTTCGAAAATATCGGCGGTTGTGCTTTGCCCCTTCGGCCTGTCGCAGTTCCGGCAGGAGGGTATAGGCCTTGATCAGTGCAGCGCGCTCGATGGCGCGAGCAAAACCGGTAACGTCACCGATGGCGTCCGGCATGTGCTTTTCTGCGAATGCGCTAATCTCGTTGGGGGTAAGTGCGCCGATTCGCTCACCATATCCCTCGCTCCCCTTGCTGTATTTCCATTGCGCGCGCACGTCTTTCGCGGCTTCAATGTTGCCCGCTTCGCTGTGGCGCCACATCTCCCTTGCGAACGTCATGTCGCTCACGTTAGTAGCTTGGCTGCGTTCACTCATCATCGGCGCCCATGAGCCAGTTGGCATCGAGATTGAGAACTGAGCACACATTTGCCAGATCTGGGCCTTGAATGGTGCGCTCCTGCCCTGTCTCCCACTTGACGATCTCATCCAACGGTACGCCGGTCAGTTCGGATAGCCGATCACGCGTTACGCCAGCTGCTTCGCGCGCAGCTTTGATATGCGTTGGCCAGTTCACGACAACGGACGGCTCGAAGCCGGCGAAAAGTCGGCGCACAACACGTGCGCGATTTGGACTGTCGACCGAATCCCAGTCGCGGACAGGCTCGTCGCAGAAGTCGAGGTAGAGCGCCTCCTGCCGATTCAGCCATTCGCTCGACCAAAACGCATCCTCACCAGTGAATTGGTCGCGAAGGTTCTGCCAGAGGACGTCGTGATCATCGATGTTCGGCAGTTCGCCTCCGACAGCGGCCGCGAACGTCTTCGCCTGCTGCCAGGTCACTTGGTGGGCCTCAGCTGGCAGTAGGATGAGATGGCGATAGATCCCGCCGTCGCGCACGACTCCGGCGTAGAGTTCGCCTGGCTGTAGCTCGGCCTGGTCAAACGTGAACTCAGGCATCGGCACCGGGTCCGGCCGCACGATCTTGGGCAGCATGCCAACACATTGCATAATCATCCCATGTGTCGTCGCGTCGAGAGCGTTGTGGCTTACCGCTTGCGTTCCCGCTTTAGCGGCGACGGGTGATGTGGGAATTCGCGCATCACTACGGGATGCCATCTGGTGCATGGCGCCGGCGCGCGCTGCTGTATCGTTGGCCTCGCGCTGCGCTGAGAGGTCGGCCATGCGACTCGTGTTGGTCGTCTTTTTGGTGCCCATGTTCGGTCCTTCAGGTTGATTGTTATGATGGTTCGGCTCGCGATCAGCGGGATACCAGCGTCAAGCGCACTGGCTCGGCCGGCAGGGTGCAGCTGTACTGCGCGGCGAGGTCAACGATCATCTGCTGGGCGCAGTCTTTCATCGACCGGAAGTTGGCGATCAGTTGGCGTTCGTCGGCCGTAAGATGAAAATCGACGCTCTCGACGATGCGGATATCTCCGCGGCCGCGCTCGCGGGCTTCGATCGGGCTCAATACGTTGCGGGAGCTCTCCGTTGCGCTGGACGTTGCGTCAGTGCTACTATTACGATTCGCCATAGTTTTCTCCAAAAGGTTATGGGCGTAAGGGGCCATCCGACGCGTGCAAGACGTCGGGTGGCTTCGTTGTTTTCGGGACTGCGGACGAAACTCGTACGCAGTCGGTTACTGAATCAATCGACCCTGCTGCTGGGGCTGCGGCGTGCCGAGCATCTCCGCGAGCTTGGTTATCCCCTTGCTGGTGACTAGAACCTGGGCGCTTTGTTTGCGCTCGCCGGTTTCCGGATCCTGGTAGTTGCCGTACTTGTGCACCAAGTTGCCGGAGTGGATCTGCGGCTGATAGGCGACGTATCCGCCTTTGCCCGTGCGGGGGTACATCCACTTCTTCTGCAGCAGGAAATCGCGGAGCTTGTGCGGGCCTATCTGCAGGTGTTTGGCCGCATCCGTGATACAGAAAGCTTCGTCGACGTCGGCAATTCGTTCCAGCGCTGCCGCGGCCGGTGCCAGTGCGGCAACCTGATGTTCGAGCTGCTCAGCCCGGGCCGATTGCGCGCGCTCCTCTTTCTTTGCTGCAATCCATGCCTCCGCCATGGCGATCGGATCATCGAAGTTCGGCGTGTTCGACATGGCACGCGCGGCGAGCTCTTTGCGCATCTCCGAGAAAGCTCGAACAAGAGCAATTTTGAACTGCCGGACGATCATGTTGTTTCGCATGTAGGTGATCAGCAGCGTGGCCTGATCCTCGTTCAGCAGCGCGATCTCGCGTTTTTGCTGACCACCAGCAGTCTCAAAGGGTTCGATTTCAAATCGGACCCTTCCAAACTCCTCGAAGTCCTTCTGATGGGTGCGCACCAGCTTGATGACCGCCTCGTGCGTGTTGGCGGTGCCGGAAGCAATAGCCGTCGTTGTCGTTACGAGCTCGTCACCGTGGACGATGACCAGACCGGTCGACGTCAGGGTAGGCACTGCTTGCTGTGGTGCGTTCATCGTTGCCTCATCAAGGTATTGCATCAAGTTGAGATAAGTCTATAAGCACAATAAGTCACTTGTCAATAAGTTTCGCGCGTTAGCTTATTTTTTCTTATCGTCGCGGGTAAAAATAAAGCGCACATCAGTGCGCTCGGTGCGGCTCTATGACGGCCCTATTTTGTTTCTTGAGAAGTTGACGCCGCTTCTAAGTCTGCAATCGCTTTAGCGGCCTCCTCTGCAGAATCGACGACAAGCAGTCGGACTCCAACCAAATTTGCCTCCGCCGTAAGCTTAGCGAGCCTTCGCTCAAACGATGGTAGAGCGTGGCTGGGAAGGGGGCCGAGGAGCGGTCGGCGAACGACAACGACGTAATTCTTTCCTGGACCCAGGAAGGAGCGAAGCACGACTTGCTGAAAGAGTGCCATGGTGACGGGCGCCTCAATCCCATAATATGAGCCGGGATGCTTCACCTCGATTATTGTACGTTGAGTAACATAGTCGACAACCCATTGGCTAAGATCAGAGCCTCCGCCTATCGTTACATGGGATTTAAGTGTGGGATCTAGCCGCTGCAGGGCCTGGGCAAGAGTCTTGTCGAAGTCCCCCGCCTTAGCCATGTGCTCTGCGACGAGCAAGCGAGACCTAATCTCCTCTGGAGAAAACATGTCAAGTTGCACAACAGAAGATGTGGGCGGAGCTTCGGAGTTGCTGCTCCTCTCGGCCAACTCATCCTTAGGTGAGAACTCTATATCTGAGCGAAATGATTCGTCAAACAGGTTCGCCATCAAATGGATGTACTTGATGCGAGGCAGTGTTGTGCCACGTTCCCATTGTCCCACTGCAGCTTGGGAGACGCTTAGCATCCCCGCCAATTCAGCTTGACTTATGCCTTTGCGATTCCGTGCCTCACGGATGGCATCGCCGACAGGTTTCTTTATCGTCATGAGTACAATGAGTTGGTTGTGGTTTGTGGAGTATAAGCTAAACCACGACTGTCGAGAAGTGCTTCTGATCAAATCTTATAATCTTCTTGCTCAACTACTCGCAACTTGTTACTATCTGTCCAACGAGGAAGGAGGAGCAATGGACGAGCAGCAAGATATGTCCGGAATTGCATTGGCCGTGAAGAAGGCTGGTACGCAAGAAAAGTTGGCCAAGAACTTAGGGGTCTCGCAGCAGGCTATCAGCCAGTGGATCGAACAGGGCTGGGTTCCTTTGCGACGCGCTGCCCAGATTGAGCAGTGCTTTTCGATCCCGCGAACGAGACTAGTCGATCCGAGAATTGTTGAACTGGTCATAGCGCCGACCCAAGCGACGTAATTTACCAAACGTTTCCCCTGAAACGCCTCCGCTAACCCGGCAGGCGCAGGGACTCTTTACGCCTAAATTTTGACGCATCCATAGGACAACCATGCAGACCACCAAACAAACGACAGGGATGGGCGCCCGCATACTGCAGGCGGTTGCTAACGGCGCCTTCTGCGACGATGGGCGTGCAATCACTTCATTCGCGCTCGTTCGACACTTCGTTCGTGAGAACTACAAGACCACGAACGACAGGTTGGCGCAGCTCCGGCGCGCTCGCCGACAGGCAAAGATGCTGGGAGACTCCCCGTTCAATAAACACCGCCAGTCCGCAATGCAAAAGCACATCGAGTCTCTTGAGGCGTGCTGGCAGTCGGGGCGTGACTGCCAGAAGGGTCTGGGCCGCATCATCATTGATATGGCCCCGAGGATCGATGCTCAAACCACGATGGCCCAGCGTCTTGAGCTACTCAACTGCAATCCTGCAGACCGGTCCGACTTGGACGAGCCAGATATCGGCTTGGTCAATCTGATCGCCGTGTACTGCGTGGAGGACTCGGCGGCGTACCGAGGCGATGAGTTCAATGACCGGCCGCTGTTCAACGCCGTCAACGCAGAGATCATGCGCGTGATGTTCAAGACGCCTGAAGGGCGGGCAGCGTCGGAAAAGATCTTCGACGAGGCCTTCGCACCTGGCGGAATCTTCCACGGCGTGCCGACCTACTACCGCCAGTCTGACGGGACGATGAAGCGCAAGGCGCCGTCGCTGGTACTGCATGACGCCTCGGGCTCCCGCGTCATCGAGCGCACACCTTCGTAATCAACAAGGAACATTCAGCATGGCCAGGATTCGTTCTATCAAACCTGAACTCCCGCAGTCGGAGAGCATGGGCAACGTCTCGCGAGATGCGCGGCTGACGTTCATTCAACTTTGGACGCTGGCCGATGATGAAGGGAGGCTTCGCGGGAATTCGCGAATGCTCGCGAGTCTTCTTTTTCCCTATGACGACGGTGAAGACGGGCATGCGCTGACCACTGCAAAGGATGTCGAGAGGTGGCTGGTCGAGCTCGAACGCGAAGGGTGCATTGTGCGCTACCAGATCGATGGTGCAGCCTACATGCAGATCTGTAACTGGTTGATTCATCAGAAGATTGACAAGCCGAGCAAGTCGAAAATCCCGCCATTCGATGAATCCTCGCGAATCCTCGCGAAGCCTCGCGAAGTGTCGTCGGAGGAGGGGATCAAGGATCAAGGAGAGGAAGGGAAGGGAGAGGATCAATTTGTCGAGCGCCGCGGCGCGTCGCACGACGTCGATGTCGTGAAGACGATTTTTGAGTACTGGCAAAAAATCATGGTCTCGCCACGCGCCCAACTGGACGACAAGCGCAAGAAGGCGATCAAGACCGCACTCAAACTCTACGAACCGCGCCAACTGTGCGAGGCTATTCTTGGCTGTTCGAAATCGGACTTCCATATGGCTCGAGGCGAGTATCTCGGGCAGCAGAAGCACAACGGTCTCGGCCTGATTTTTCGTGATGCCGATCACATCGATAAGTTCATCGGCCTGGCGAGCAAGCAGGCCACCGGCCCCGAAAGCATCGAGCAGCGGAACGCCAGGATCCTGGCCGAACTGATGGCCGAGGACGCGACTTCCGCCATTGATCCAGACGTGATCGACGTCGACATGGAGGAGGTCGAACATGCGTCCTGAGGACAAACCACAGTTCGCCGCTTTGCTGGCTGAAGTATTGGCTGGCTACGGCAAGCCGCTGCCCGAAAAGGCCGAAATCAACATCTGGTTCAGCCAACTGGCGCCGTTCCCGCCATCGACGATCAAGATGGCCTTTGAGGCGTACCGCGTCGAGCGTCCGGACTTCGCTCCAGTCCCCAACGGCATCGCCGCCAGGTGCAAGCTGCAGGACGGCCGGCCCGACGAGAACGAAGCTTGGGCCGTGGCCCTAACCAGCCAGGATGAGCGTGAAACGGTCGTGTGGACGAGCGAGATGGCTGAGGCGTTCACGGTGGCCCGCCCGCTGCTGACAACTGGCGACGAGATCGGTGCGCGGATGGCGTTCAAGGATGCCTACAAGCGGCTGATGAACGAAGCACGCGCGCTCAACAGGCCGGTAAGTTGGGCGGTGTCGGCCGGATGGGATGCAGAGCGTCACCAACTCGCGGTCCAGAGGGCAATAACGGCGGGGCTTCTACCGGCACCGGAACCGCATCTGGCCCTGCCGAACGACTCCGGGATAGCCGACCAGAAGCCGGTAGGCTTGCAAAAGCTTCTTGAAGCGGCGGCGCAACTGGAGGATCCGCGAGCGAAAGCCGAGCGGTTGCACGAAGCGCGATTAGTCGAGGAGGAGAATGCGGATCGTGAGCGTCGCCGCGCGCTGGACGAGAGGGTTCAAGCCTATCTGCGCCAGCATCCTGATGCCCGCTACGGTGAACTCTTGGCTCCCACAAGGCAGGGGAAGCGATGAGCGCGAACCTCTTCAAGGTCGGCGATGTCTGGCACTACCGCTTTCAGGTGGTCGGGCAGCGAGTCCAGCGCAGCACACGGCTGAAAAATCGGCGCGCGGCCGAGCAATTGGCCCAGCGGGAATATGACGCCGCGGTCACGCGCGCCAACGGTGGCCAGCCTGTGCCGACACTCGACGAACTGGCGCATTCGTGGATCGTGGTGCATCGGCCGGTGACCAGCGCCGCGCACATCCGAACCGTTGAGGCATTCCGGCGCCTGCACATGTACGACCTGGGCGGCAAACGCATCGACAGCATCACGACGGCCGACGTCGAGGTGACGCGCAACCAGCACCTGCAGGGCCGCAAGCCGGCGACGGCCAACCACTGGCTCAGGATCCTCAAGTTGTTGACGATGTGGGCGGTCAAGCGCGGGACCATCGCGAGCTGCCCCTGGAGGGTGAGCATGCTGAAGGTCCAGAAACGCCCGCGTGCCATCCTGCCGCTCGACGTGGCCCGCGCATGGTTCGATGCGGTCGACGGTGCCACGAAGCGCACGCCGGCCATTGGCACCGCAGTACGCTTGATGTTCGGCCTGGGCCTGCGCGAGGGCGAGTCGACGTCGGCGCGCTGGGAGTGGATCGACTGGCAGCGCGGGACCTACACGCCGGGCATCACGAAGGGCAGGGAAGCGGAGCCGGTGCCGATGCCGTCGTGGCTGCGCGAGCACCTTGAGCTGCGGCGTCAGTCGCATGGGCTGATCGTCGCGAAGGAGGATGGGCAGGCATTCGCGCCAGGGTTCGCCCGCCAGGCGATGCGCACCGCGAACGCGGCGTGTTCGGTCCGCGGCATCACGCCGCACCGCTTGCGCGGCACGTTCGCGACGCTGCTGTCCGAGGCCGGCGTGCCAGTGCAGACCATCCAGCGCGTGATGCGCCATAAGAGCCATGTGACGACCATGGCGTATCTGGAGAAGAACCTCGACGTGGCCGCGCGAGCCCAAGAGCAGATTAGCTCGTGGGCAGGGCTTGTTCGCGCGACGAATTCAAGCGCTGATCGCACTTGAATGCTATGTCATCCAACCTGAAGGGTGCAGGCCTCGACAAACGATCGTCCGAGAAGCGTGGGGTTCACGCGGGTGAAAATCTCTCCGCCCCCAAACGATTTTTGGATCACCAGACATCCAAGCCTTGCTAAATTTGCGAGCGCAAGCTTCACCTCATCGGGGGGCTCAGTTAGATGATCCTGATTGCCGTCCTTTCCAACTGCGACGGATTCCGGAAGATGGCCGACTTCGACCCCTTCATGGCGAGTTTCGTCATATGGAAGTGAATAGATTTTCTCCAGAACCGCCGCTTCTAGAGGAGTGATCTGCTCCAAAATGGCGATATATGCTCGTTGCAGAGTTAGCGGACTCCTGTCATTTGAGGCATTGACGAGCAGGCGCGCCCAAAGATCCTGCAAGTGGTCGTCTTCTTCCAATGAAGCGGCTTCCAGTAGCGGAACTGCTAGGTTGAGTGGAATCGCGCGTGTCGGCGCGGATAGCCCTGCCTCACATTGCAGTTGTCGTGCGCGTTCCATAAGCCTGACCTGGCGCTCCCAGCGCATGTATTTGAGCTTGTCTTCCCAAATCCCCATGCCCTGCTCAATTGGCCCAGCAACGTATCTTGCGATAAATCCACCGAACTTAGTTGTCGCGTCAATGGCTTTGCCGGTGGCTTCGGCCACCGCTTTTACGGCCTCCGCCGTTTGAGAAACAGGGTTGTCATCACTCATTAAATACTCCGAAGTTCAGGGTGTGAGCGCTGCACGATGCAGCGCTAAGTTGCTCTAGTGTACTCGTGCATCAGAGGATGGCCAGGATAGCGAAAAATTTGCGGCAGAGATGGCGCAAAATTGGCGAAGTGCATTGAGCCGCGCCTGTAAATCCAAGCACTCCGAATGATAAAGAGTCATCGGATGTTTAGCTGGCTTTCGCGGCGGGCGTGCAAGCACGCAACAGATTGCGATTTGGAAAATGTCGGAACAGCAGCCGAACTAACTGTTGAGTGGTAATCTCCCACCTGATTTTTCCTCGGAGAAAACCATGGGCTTTGCTGATCGCTATATCCACTCGCTGAGTGCATCGAACCTTAAGGACGATGAGCGCCACCATCAGACCGAGCCGTTGATGGCTTCCGCGTTTGCGGTGGCCAACTTAACCGGCGACCTGGGCCCGCTGCTGCATCGTGTGAAGTTCGCCGACAGCACTGCTCGTTCGGCCTTCGAAGGCAATGCCGGCAACCTGGCCCAGTTGCTGCGCTTGTGGACGGCCGAGGTAACGAAGCGCGGCCGCGCGCGTCGTTGGGTTCCTGAGAACACTGCTTGGGACGCTGATGCAGCCCAGAAGCTTTACCGCGCCGTGGCCGAGCATTCGCTTGCCTATTGGCTGGACGGAAAATGCGATTCTTGCGGCGGCACCGGCGTCGAGCAGGCAAGAGCATGCAGGTGCTGCGGCGGAACCGGCAAAGCTGAGCTTACGATGGCGGCCGGCTTCGTCCGTGAGCATACGCTCGATATGGTGAGTGAGCTGCACAACATCGCCGACAACCATGCGGCGCGAGCTGCATCCAAGCTGCGCCGATCAGGTTGAGCAACATGATGCAAATTGCTGTGTAAACATCCAGCAATTTCGTGTAAACTGTAGACCTACATTCTTCCGGCCTCGTAATGCGCGGGAAACCGTCACCGATAACCGGAACTCGCGACAGCACCCAGCCATTGAGTGCCGTCGCTCGTTCGTACAGAACGTAATAGCCCGCCACTTTGCAGATAGCTCTGGGCGCGACCCAAGCCCCCGCCTCGCTCGAGGCTGGGCAACCTAATTTCTCTTTGGCCTCACGAATCGAGGCGCCACACAAAGCCTAAGCCTGACAAACACGCTTCACGTGCGCGGACGACGGCTGCGGGCTCTGTGTGGTAGGCGTCGCCCCAAATGCGGCCCCAGTATCTGCCCCGACTAAGCTGCTGGGGAGGGCGCCGCCTACCGCAACCTGTCTCCTCCAAGTCTCTCTTGGACTTTGTGCCGCCTGACGCAGCGATGCGACGGCGGCATTTTTTTTATTCTGAGGTACGCCATGCGCGAAATGAAAATATCGCAAGCCCGTCATCCTCTGTTGTGCAAATGGTGGATGTCCTCGCGGCCGGTGGTGGCGAGTGTCACTGCTGATGGCATTGGTGCCGCGTCAGAGTTGTACTGCCCGCTTTGGGCGCGCCCGCTCGACGTCGTTCACCGCCTGTTTTTCGGTGCCAGTGATCTATTGCCAGCTTAGCCGGCGCTGACGTAACGACTGGCAGCGCTCGCTCGGTTGGTAGTTGGCCTAATTGATAGTCAGGACTTTGTTCAGGCTAGCGATGATCTGATTCCAGCCAAGAGTCTTGAAAAACGGATGCCAGGGCCGCGGTGCAATATAGCTATGACTGCTACCAGTTCGCCATACAGGAACCACCGTGCCGGCCAGTCCAGCGTTGTATGCCGCTGCTTGCAGCTCCGCGACGATTGCATTCTGGTCGCTTTGCGATTTACGGCCAAAGTCGTCGTCGAGCGGGATAATGATCATATCTTGGCCCAGCTCACGGATATGGGCAATTTTAAATTGTGGCATTGGAAACTTTCGTAGTTGGTGGATAAGGCTCGGTGCCTGGGAGCTAACGAGCAATCCATTGTATCTATTTACTAACAGCAAGTAGCCAATATGTTGCCTAGCCGCCATGCGCAGAAATGCTATGGCGGCTTTTTAATTTTGAGGTGGACCATGCGCATGAGCGTCGAAGCAGAAGTGTTTTGGCTGCGACTGATGGCGCAGGTGCGTCGTGAAGATGCGGTAATCGACCGCATGCGAGCCGCGTCATGAACAACGTTGCCCGCATCTACCGCGCCGAGATTCTGCGCGCCGTCCTGGGTGACAAGGTCAGCGAATCCAAGGTGGCGAACATCGATCGGCTGAATCAGATCGCAGAGCACCTGGTCGACTGTGAGGACGCTAAGAAGATCCTTCGCTCTAAAGGCTACGGCGCCGCCGGCATGACGTTCGTCGAGTTGGCGCGCAGCCTGCCCGAGAACGTGCGCGGCATGTTGCGCGATCTGTTCAGGAGGCAGCGTCGGGCGCCATCGATGCCGGCGACAGGCCAACCCATGGAACGCGGCGAAATACACGATATCTGGAGTGCGCGATGATCAGAGGCGAGCAAATCAGTAAAGAGTTGTGCGATGCGCTTGGCCTGCCAAAGCATACGCGCGGATTCACGCTGCGATGCTACTCGAGCGAGCTCGTCAGCGTGGAGTGCGAATACTATCCAAGCGGCGATTTTCAGACTGCGCTGGCTCGATATCATCTAGCGCCGAGTATCGATCTTCCTGCTGTTGAGCGACTCGACTTCGACGCATGGATGAGTGACCGCACTGAGCGTGAGCACGTCGAGCACATTAGGCGTACATCCCGCCTCCCTGCTGGTCGTGACAGGCGTCCTCCATCGACAGAGGAAATCGCGCGATACCACGGGATCTCGCACGGCGGGATCGACTGACACATGAAGCTCACCATGCTCAAGCCGCAAGTACGCACTGCATCCAGCCGCCTGGCGATGGTAGAGACACCGCGCCCTGACGTCGTGGAGCGTAAGCGCGGATGGGCGGGCGTGCAGGACCGGAACCGCATCCGGGCGCGTGACCACGGCCTGTGTCAGGAGTGCAAGCGTCAAGGTCGCGTTGGTATCGGCGCCGCCGTCGACCATATCGTGCCGCTCTGGAAGGGCGGAAGCGATGACGACAGCAATAAGGAACTGTTATGCACCCCCTGCCACGATGCCAAGACGGCGCGCGAGGCTGGGGATAGGGCGCGCGGCGGATAGCACGCGCCGCCGTCGCGATGCTGGCCCTCCTGACTTTACTGCCCACGATGGGTAAGGGGGGGGTGGTCAAAGTCCGGCCGGCCCTCGACCGACACCGGCCATGCAGCCACGTGCGGAAAAAATCTCCCTTTTCAAAGGAATTCAAATGACTGGCAAGCCAGGCCGGAGCGGCGGCGCCCGCCCAGGCGCTGGTCGCCCGAAGAAACAACCCGTCACGTTGCCTCTGGCGGTTCATTACGATGACCCGCTCGTGTTCCTTAAGGCAGTCATGAACGATCCGGGTACCGAAGCGAAGATGCGCGTCGACGCCGCGAAGGCGTTGATGCCCTTCGTCCACGTCAAGAAAGGTGAGGGCGGCAAGAAGGAGCAGAAGCAGGCCGATGCCGAAAAGGTCGCAAGCAAGTTCTCCCAAGCGGCGGCGCCGCGGTTGGCCGCTGCCGGCGGTAAGAAGGTCTGAACATGATATGGACAACAGCCTGCCCAGATTGGGAGGGCCGCCTTATCAGGGGCGAGTCCATCATCCCGCCGCCGATCTTTCCCGAACAGGCCGAACAGGCCCTCGCGGTGTTCAAGGAACTGCGAGTCGTTGACCTGCCTGGCAGACCGACGTTCGGCGAATGCAGCGAACAGTGGGTGTTCGATTTCGTTGCCGCGATCTTTGGCGGCTGCGACGGCGAGACAGGGAAGCAGCTGATCCGCGAATACTATCTGTTGATATCCAAAAAAAATACGAAGTCGACGATTGCCGCGGGCATCATGCTCACTGCCGTAATCCTTTGCTGGCGCGAAGAAGAGGAGCACCTCATTCTGGCGCCAACCAAAGAGGTGGCTGACAACAGTTTCAAGCCCGCCGCCGCGATGGTTCGCGCCGATGATGAACTGTCGACTCTGTTCCACGTTCAGGACCACGTCAGAACCATAACTCACCGGGTTTCACGCGCATCGCTCAAGGTGGTAGCCGCTGATACTGATACGGTCTCCGGAAAGAAATCGGGTCGGGTGCTGGTCGACGAGCACTGGTTGTTCGGCAAGCGGGCAAACGCCGAGGCGATGTTTATGGAGGCGCTCGGCGGCCAAGTGTCGCGCGACGAAGGCTGGGTCATCTACCTGACGACGCAGTCCGATGAGCCACCTGCCGGAGTATTCAAGGAAAAGCTGGAGTACTACCGAGCCGTCCGCGACGGGAAGATCCACGACCAGAAATCGCTGGGTGTGCTCTACGAATATCCCGAGAAGATGGTCAAGTCAAAGGCCTATCTCGACTCCTCGACCTACTACATCACGAACCCGAACATCGGCCGTTCGGTCAGTCGTGAATGGCTCGAAGATCAGCTTCGGAAGCTATCGCACAAGACGGACGGGACGTTCCAACAATTTCTGGCTAAGCACCTGAACCTGCAGATCGGGATGAACCTCCGGGCTGATCGCTGGACAGGGGCCGATTTTTGGGAGCGGCAAGCCAAGGCGCCTGGATTGACGCTGCAGGAGCTACTTGATCGGTCTGAGGTCGTCACGGTCGGCATCGACGGTGGCGGCCTCGACGATTTGCTGGGCCTTGCCGTCATTGGACGCGAACGCGACACGCACAAATGGCTTGCGTGGACCCGGGCGTGGGCGCACCCCATCGCGATTGAGCGCCGCAAGAGCGAAGAGAGCCGATATGCCGACTTCGAACAGCAGGGCGACTTGGTCATCATCGACGAGTTGCCCGGCGACGTCGCCGAGGTGGCGGCGGTCGTGAAAGAGGTCAATGAATCGAGCCTGCTGGCTTCGGTCGGCCTGGATCCAGAGAAGACGCACAAGGTCATGATGCAGGCGCTAGTCGATGCCGGTGTTGACGAGACTAAATGCTTCGGCGTCTCGCAAGGGTGGAAGCTGACAGGCGCAATCAGTTTGGCTGAGCGAAAACTGGCCGAGGGCGTCATGGAGCATGGTGGCCAACCGCTGATGAATTGGTGCGTCGGCAACGCCAAGGTCGAGGCGCGCGGCAATGCGGTCCTCATCACCAAGCAAACGTCAGGGACCGGCAAGATCGATCCTCTGATGGCCCTGTTCAACGCAGTCTCGCTGATGGCCCTGAATCCGGAGCCGGCCGCGACGCCCCAAATTTTCGTATTGGACCTTTGAATGACCGGGAAATTACTGAACCTGGAAGCGGTGCGTCACGAGTCGCGCGTGCTGAACACGTTCCTGGCCGGTCGCGAGGGCGGCGCAACGCGTGCCGGCGTGAACGCGGCAATGGAGAACGCGACCGCGACGAACCTGACCGCGAACGAACTGGCCAGCATATTGGGCCTCGTCTCGATGTCATCTGCGGGAATATCGGTGACGCCCGAGACCGCCATGCGTGTCTCCACGGTGTATGCCTGCGTGCAGCGGCTGGCCGGCTCAATCGCCAGTTTGCCATTCGAGGTCTACGAACGCGAGGATGATGCAAAAAAGATGGCGCCCAGCCACCCATACTGGTGGATGCTGAACGAGCAGGCCAATCCGGACATGACCGCCTCGACGGCGTGGAAGCTCCTGATTGGCGGGCAACTGTTCTACGGTGATGGCTATGCCGAATTGCTGCGCCCGAACTACAGCAGTTCAAGGGTGATCGGCTGGCGGCCGCTGCATCCGCTGCGTGTCACGCCATTGCGCGACGACGCCGGACGACGCTACTGGCGCGTGCAACCAGTCATCGGAGAGGCTTACGTGCTGGATCAGGCGGATATCATCCACCTGCCGAGCCTCGGCTACGACGATGATCTGATGCGTAGCCCGAGCCCGATCACGTACGCCGCGCGTGAGCAGATCGGCACGGCGCTGGCGGGCGACGGATACGCTGGCAAGTTTTTTACCGATGGCGCGAACTTCGACTATGCCTTGAAGACCGCTTCGAACCTCAACAAGCAGCAACTGGAGGATTTGCGCGTCTCGCTGCAGGCGCGTCGGGCCGGTGCGCGCAACCCACTGATCCTTACGGGCGGCCTCGAGCCAGCGCAGTTGAGCGTCAACGCCCGAGACGCAGAGATCCTGGCTACTCGCCTGTTCGGCGTGGAGGAGATCTGCCGCATCTTTGGCGTGCCGCCGCACCTGGTCGGACACACCGAGAAGAACAGCTCATGGGGTTCCGGCATGGCCGAACAGGGCGGCAATTATGTGCGCTACACCCTGATGGACCGCCTCACGGACATCCGCCAGGAGTTCAATCGCAAACTATGGCCGGTACGTGAGCGCTACTTCGTCGCGCACAACACGGCTGAGCTGGAGCGCGGTGATACTGCGGCGCGCTTCGCGGCTTATCGGATCGCTCTCGGTCGCGCCGGTGAGATGCCATTCATGAGCGCCGACGAGGTGCGCCGGCAGGAAAACATGCCGCCGAATCCGAACCTGAAAATTAATCCGAATGGGGGCAAGAATGCCGAACCTGATCAAGCTTCTGGCCAGTAACAAGAATCGACCTGAACGACTGCCCCAGTCCAGAATTGTGGCGCAGGGCGATGAGACCGAGATTTACATCTACGACGCGATCGTGGCGGATGACGAAACCGCTTACTGGTGGGGCGGCGTGTCAGCCGAAACCCTTGTGCCGGCGATTCGTGACATCAAGAGCGGCACCGTGCGCCTACGTATCAATAGTCCAGGCGGCGACGTATTTGCCGCGCAGGCGATCTGCCAAGCTATCCGAGACACGGGCGCCAAGGTCATCGCTCACGTCGATGGGTATGCCGCCAGCGCTGCCACTGTAATCGCCACCGCGGCTGACGAGGTCGAGATCTCCGAAGGCGGCTTCTACATGATCCATAACGCCTGGACCTGGGCGATGGGTAATGCCAGCGATCTCACCGCTACCGCGGCCCTGTTGTCGAAGATCGATGGCAGCCTGGCCGCGCAGTACGCGAAGAAAAGCGGCATGGCCGTCGATGACGTACGCGCCGCGATGGACGCGGAAACGTGGTACACGGCCGAGGAGGCCGTTGCTGCAGGGCTGATCGACCGCGTCGCCGCCGGCAAGAAGGCCGAGGCGTCCTGGAACATGAGCGCCTATGCCAAGGCGCCGAAAGTCACGCCGCCGGAGCCCGAACCACCCGATCCGACCGCTACCGCAGAACATCGTGCGCGCCAGCAGCAGCGTATCTCCATGCTGGCTCGCCTCAACCGATAGCTGACGCTCTCGCGCCACTAGACAGGCCGCCTTCGCGCGGCCACTTTTTTTGCCCCAACCGGCCGCGAGAGCGGACCAATCACCGAAAGGCACTCACCAAATGAGCAAGCTCGCACAACTGCGCGCCCAGCGCGATGCAGCAGCTAAACAGGCCAACGACCTGAACAACAAATATCCCGCCGACCAACGCATGCCGGCGGCCGAGGCCGAGAAGCTGGACCAGTATTTGGCCCAGGTCGAGGCGATCGACGACGAGATCGTGCGCGAACAGAAAATGGCTCGCCTGGCGCTGGAGAGCAATCCGGACGCCGTACACGAAGCTGCGCTGAACGCGGCGACGCGCGAACCTGGCAAGCAGGGCGAAGAGGCCAAGGCCCTGCGCGCTTTCCTGACCGGTGGCATCAACGCCATGGCAGACGAAGACCGCAAGCGCATGCTGGCTCGCCAGACGCCGGATATCCGCGCGGCGATGTCGACCACGACGAACTCGGAGGGCGGCTACACCGTGTCGCCTGAGTACTACCGCCAGCTCGAGATCGCCATGAAGGCCTTCGGCGGCATGCGCGGTCTGGCGAAGGTGATCCGCACGGGCTCTGGCGCGACGATGAACTTCCCGGCCGCGGACCCGACGACGGAAGTCGGCGAGATCGTCGGCCAAAACGCCACTGCGACGGCGCTGAGTACCGCTTTCACGAACATCACCCTGGACGTTTACAAGTACTCGTCGAAATCGATCGCGTTGCCGTTCGAGTTGGTGCAGGACACGTTCATCGACATCGAGGCCTACGTTCAGTACCTGCTGGCGATGCGCCTGGGCCGCATCCAGAACCAGCACTTCACGACCGGCACTGGCTCCGGCCAGCCGCGCGGCCTGCTGACCGGGGTGAGCGTTGGCAAGACCGGCACCACCGGCCAGACCGGCACGATCGTCTATGACGACTTTGTCGACCTGGAGCACTCGATCGACCCCGCTTACCGCAACCAGCCGGGTGTCGGCTACCAGATGCACGACACCTCGCTGAAGGTCGTCCGCAAGATCAAGGACGGCCAGAACCGGCCGATCTTCGTCCCGGGCTACGAAGCCAACGCGATGGTCAATGGCGGCGCGCCGGATACCCTCATGGGACGTCCGATCCACATCAATCAGGACATGCCGACGATGGCCGCCAACGCCAAGTCGATCACGTTCGGCCAGCACGACAAATACGTGATCCGTGACGTGATGGACCTGACGGTGTTCCGCATGACCGACTCGGCGTTCACCCTGAACGGCCAGATCGGCTTCGTCGCTTTCATGCGCACGGGCGGCAACTTCATCGATGTCGGCGGCGCCGTCAAGGCCTATCAGAATTCGGCCACTTGATCGTAACCGGCTGCCGGTTTCGGTCGGCAGCCACGCATGGAGAAAAACATGGCAGAAGCCCAAAAAGTAAAAGCTCGCGTCCTCGTGGACTGCGAGCTCGGCAAGGTCAACCAAGTCGTCGAGATCGACGCCAAGCAGGCCAAAACGCTGGTCGGCACTGTCGACACCGATCCCGACGCCGTCGCGTATGCTGAATCGCTGAAGTAATCCCATGGGACCCGACCCCGCTGCCTGGCTCGCCAACGTGCGCACCGAGGCGGCGGCGCCGGGAACTCTCCTGATCGTCGTGCGCGATCGTTCGCGCGCGGTGGCGATCTTCCCCGATCAAGTAGTCGGCAAGTCCGACGAAGAGCTGTTGGCGTTTATCGCCGCGCGGCTCGAAGAGTAACTTTTCTCAAACAGGAAAACCATGTCCGGACTTACCGATTACGCGCAGAACAAAGTGAAGGATGCGCTGTGGCGCGGCCAGGCGCTCGGCGCCCCGGCAACCGCCTACTTCGCACTTATCACGGCCAGCCGCGGCGAGCGGGCCAATTCGACCGCGTACGCACTCAACGATACCGCTGTTGTCAAGATTGGCAGCGCGTATTCGTATTACAAGTGCACGACCGCTGGGACGTCGGCTGCTTCGATCCCCGGAACATATGTCGGCGCAATCGGCGAAGCAATCACCGATGGCACCGCGGTGTTCACCGAGCAGACGGCAGCGCTCGATGCGGGCTCGTACACGGAAGTATCGGGCGGCTCGTATGCTCGAGTTGGCGTCACAGCATCGCTCGCCAATTTCTCCGGTACGCAAGGCGCAGGCACGACCACAGCATCGAGCGGCACGAACGGCACCACGTCCAACAACGTCGCGATCACGTATCCTGCGCCGACGGGTCAATGGCATCCGTCCGGCGGCGCAGTCGTCGGCCAGGTCGTGTTCGACGCGTCGACCGGCGGCAATCCGTGGCACTGGTCGTTGCTGTCGGCGCCGAAGAACGTCAACAACGGTGACGCCGCGCCGAGCGTTTCGGCTGGCGCCTGGGTCGACACGCTCGGTAACTGATCGTGATGACCGCTGAACAGCAAACTGCGCTGCGCGATGAACTCAAGAATGATCCGGCGGCACGAGGCTATGCGGTCCATCTGCCGGACGATCCAGTACGAGCCGTCGAGCTAATCACGGAACAGATCACGACGATGACCGGCCCGTTGCGTTCGACTACTGCAAAGGCGTGGGCGGCTGCGGGCCCGATGGCGAAGATTGAGGACGCCTGTCTTGATGCGAGCCACCCTTGCCGGGCTTCCTGCCTCGTAATTCGCCAGTCATTCGCGTGCGGCGATTTGATCCACCTTGAGGATTCGCGCCTACAGACAATGCTTGCCGGCTGGGTCACCGCCGGGGTGGCGACGCAGGCCGCAGTGGATGAACTTTATCAGCTGGCCCAAGTGGCGGCCAGCCGTGCCGATGTGATCGGTATTCCTTCGCCGTCTGCACGGGACGTGCTTGACGCATGGGGTAGCTAATAATGTCCGGAAATATTCTACTCAAATCCGGCTCGATAACGACGATCACCAGTACGGGGCCATCGCTTACGTCCGGTTCCGCGGGGCCTTCGGCAACTCCGATTACGCTCGATTGCAGCAATACGGGCAGCGCCGCTACGGCTGACATGTTCGCGGCTCTGTTCACGCTGACGGCGCAATGGGCAACGGTCACCGGAATTGCGGCCGGCACGACCGTCGCCGATCTGTACCTGGTTCCGGCAATTGATGGATCGACCTTCCCGGACATCGACACAACGAGCGGTTCCAGTTACGTCCCGTTCACAATGCGTGTCGGGAGCTTTGTTGCGCCCAAGGCCCCGTCTGCTGGAACGAACATGACCTTTCAGTCGAATTCAGTCGACTTGTTTCCTGTTCTGTACAACGTCTACATCATCAACAGGTCCGGCCAGACGATGTCGGCTAACTGGACGTTGAAAGCGCTCGCAGCGGCGGCGCAGTACACCTAATGGTCGCGCTCGTTACCCACCGCGTTCGTACGATCCAGCCCCAATCGAACATCCAAATTGATTGGAGCAACCCGCTCACACAGGGGCTCGTATTCGCATACACATGCGGCAATGAGGTGCAGGGATGGGGTGAGGATGGGCGTAACGGCATCCAATACGTCCAAGTCAGTACGGGAAACCCTGTTGGCAGGGCGATCAACACACTGAGTGGAACGGGCGGGCAGCTTCTTTCGTCTACCAGTGGCTACCTGTTTGGCAGCCCTTCGCAAACCTCTGTCAAATCCGGCGTTTATAGCCTGTTCTCTTTTGGCACAGGGCCGTCTAGCGGAATCCAAAGCGCCCTTGATGACGACGACGGCACAAACCGACGCTTCCAGTTCAGGATCAATGCCGGCAAGGTTGAGTTCAACCCATTCTACAGCGGCGGTAATGGAAACGTGATTTCGCCTGTTGCCCTATCCGCAACAGATCTCGCCACTGGTTTTGCGATGGGTGCGACAGTTAATGGGACCGCATACGCCGCGTATCAGAAAGGGATTAAAACGTCGGGAACTCCGATGCCGAGTACTGCGCTAACGCCGAACACAAGCATTATGGTCGGCGCGCGCAAGGTTGGGACGACACAATGCTGGCTGGTCGGCGGCTTGATGTTGGTGGCAATGTGGAACCGCCCGTTGACCGATGCGGAGCACGCAAGCCTTGCAGATAATCCTTGGCAACTGTTCCAGGCTTCGCCGCGGCGGATATGGATGCCGCAGCCGGCGAGCAATCTCGGTGGCGCGCTGTTTGATTCCGCTGGGCTGACAGCTTCAAGTGGTACAGGGACGTTGGCAACTGGGATCGCTCTGAATTCCGCCAGTACGTCGCTGGTAGAAGCATCGGTTTCTGTGACGTCATCAATCAGCTTGGCTAGTGCAGGTACTGCTATATCGCTGGCTGTCGCAGAGCTGATTGCGCAAATCCAGTTGAACGCCGTAGCTGCGAATGATGTATCGGCAGGTAGCGACCTGGTGACACAGGTACAACTGGCGAGCGTGGCAAGCACGGCATCCGCAGCCGGCGTGACCTTGCTGACGCAGATTCCAATCGGATCCGCTGGCTACTCGCAGACGGATTCGGCGAGTGCATTGGCGATTGCAGCGGCCTGGGGCTCGGTTGCGAATAGTGCGTCCAGCGCATATGCAGCGCTGACGACGGGCGTTCAGATCGGTGCCGCAGCGTACGAGGCGTGTGCCGGCAGTTCGTCGCTTTCTACCGGGTTGGTTCTCGATGGAGCGGCTATCACGTGGGCAAGGGCGGCCGGCGCACTAACGTCTTCGATCAAGCTCGCGGCGAGTGGGGTTGATGCGCAAACCACGTCGACGGGCCGCGTCACTCTCGCGACGTCCGTTGGGCTGTTTTCGCAAGGGGCTACGGGGTCGTATGCGAATACCTCGTTGGCAGGCGTGCTGATTACGTATGCAAGTGCACCTGCAGGGCCCGGCTATGCGCCGAAGAAGCGTTACAACGAAAGCCGGCCGGCCGGAGCAAATTCGTCCAGGCCTGAAGCGATACAAAGGAATCTCCGATGACTACACGACAGGTCTCGCCGCCAGATGTGATGGCGGTGACGCTGGCTGATGCGAAGGCACAACTGCGCATCGACTCGGACGACACCGCGTTCGATTCGCAGTTGTCCATCTGGATCGCTGGCATCACCGAAGAGGCAGAGCATGCAACTGGTCGAGCGTTCGTCAACCGACCAATGAGGGTGACGTTGGACGCCTTCCCAGACGCGATTCGCTTGAGCGCGCCGACGTTCAGTGTGGAGCGTCTCAAGTTTGTCGACGTCGATGGACAAGAGCAGGTCCTCGACCCGGTCGACTACTTCGCCGACACGGTTACGGAACCGGGTTACATCGTGCCGGCGAGCGGTAAGGCTTGGCCGGCGACTGCAGACCGCGTGAATGTCGTGAGCGTTGACTACACGGCGGGCTACGGGTCCGATGCTACGACGGTTCCGTCGAGTGCAAAACTCTACATCCTTGCGCGCCTGACGGAGCAGTGGGACCCGATCGTCAAGGAGTTCAAGGAGACGGTTAAGTCCAACTTTGTCGGGCGGCTGTTGGATAACCTGAAGGTGTATGGATGATCGCTTACGACACCTTCGTGCTCGATAAGCGCGTAATCCTTCAGGAGCGGTCTAGTGCGCGCGACGCTCTCAACAAGCCTGTTGACGCATGGGTGAACGTCTTGCCCGGCGACGGCACGACGTGGGCGTCTATCACCGACCAGACCGGGCATCAGTATATGGCTGCCGGCGGCACGCAGAACGCGGTACAGACCCAAATCAAGATCCGGCGTCGCGCGGGCGTCATACCGAGCATGCGGGTCCTGCATGGTCAGGTGCCCTACGACATCCAGGCAGTGCTCGAGCGAGATCGCACGTGGATGATCTTGATGTGCACGAAAGGGGTGTCGAATGGCTGACCTAAAGGTAGACGGCCTGGACGAACTGCACAGACGCATGGCCGGTGTCAGCGAAAGGTTGGTTAAAAACGTGCTGCGCTCAAGTGTGCGCAAGGGCGGGAATGTGATCCGCAACCAAGCACGCGCGAATTTCAATAGCGCCGTCGGACCCAACGATCTGACGGGCGCGCTAAAGGCGTCGATCCGGGTCACGCCGCGGCGCGGCACGCCGACGCGGGTCGTCGTCAGCATCGTTGCCGGTGACTTGACGCAGGCGCAAGTCCGGAAGTTCGGAATCAAGGCCGCGTACTACGCGTTATGGGTCGAAAAGGGCCACATCAACCGGAAGGCCGGTGAAGCGCTGCGTGGCAGCAAGGCCACTCTGAAAGCCATCCGTGCGGCCTCGACCAACAATACGCCTGCGCATCCGTACATGCTGCCTGCACTTCAGACGAAGGCGCAGGAAGCGGTCGATGTCGTAATCCATGACGTCGCCGCCAGATTGCCGGAGGTCGTCCAATGACGATACATGAAGCCGTGCTGGCACTGCTGCAGGCCTCTGGTGACCTGATCGGGTTCGTGGGAGATCGTATCTATCCGGACGTGATGGACGAGCCGCCGGTCTATCCGTCCGTGACGTTCCAGAAGGTCGACGGCGCCGACGCGCGCGGCGCGGTATCCAACCCTGGCCTACGGCGCGCTGTGTTCCAGGTTTCGACCTGGGCGAGGTCTCGCCTCGAGGTCGCGCAGATCGCGGCGTTGGTGAAAACGGCCATGGACCGCAAGCGCAAAGTCTCGGTGGTCGGCGTACCGATCAACGACTGCTTCTATGACAGCGATGTCGACCTGTACGACCCGGACGTGAAGATCTACTTTAACCATATGAGCTTCACCATCCACTACCGCGAGCCGACATGACCAAAGCAGAAGAGATCATCGCTGCGATCCAAGCCGCACTTACGGCGGCCGGGCTTACGGTCCGCGATGACGTTGCCGAAGTATTCAGCTTCGAGGATGGGCCGCGCATCGTGTTGGACTGTGGTGACGAATATCCGGATCCGGTTGTCGGCATGGGCTTCGTCTACTGGAACCTGAGCGTGATGCTTCTGATCGGCGCCGACGGACCGGTGCCGAAGTTGGCGCCCGAAGCTACTCGCGCCGCGGCGCACGCCGCCCTGTATGCGGATCGAACACTTGGCGGCGTCGTCATCGATCTGGCCGTCGGCCCGATCTCGCGCGGCATCGACGAGGAAAATCCGGCCTGCGGCATCACCCAGGTCACCTACAACCTGAAATACCGAACCATGGAAGGCATCGCATGAACGACGATAACGCAGGCTTGGGCGGCAGTTACATGCTTGACCCCACGACCGGCAAGCGCACCCTCGTGGCGCGCACCGAACCCCCGGCTGAAGCCGCGGCGCAAATCGATGAACCCGCTGAGGCGGGTTTTTTTACGCCGGTCGAACCGGCTGACACGACCACCACCACGGAGTAAGCATGTCCCTGTTGAACCGAAAACGCACGATCCTGTCCAAGATCGAAACGGCCTACGGCACCGACTCGGTTCCTACCGGCGCCGCCAATGCGATCCTGGTCAAAAACATCAACGTGACGCCGATGGAAACGCAACTGGTGTCCCGCGACCTGATCCGTCCGTACATGGGCAACTCGCAGAACCTGGCCGCCTCCGTCTACGGCAAACTGGAACTCGAGGTCGAGTTGGCCGGCTCCGGCACCGCAGGCACGGCGCCCGCGTTCGGCCCGCTGTTGCGCGCATGCGGCCTGTCGGAGACCATCTCCGCCGGCACCAGTGTCATCTACGCGCCGGTGTCCGCTTCGTTCGAGTCCGTAACGAACTATTTCAATCTGGACGGCGTTCTGCACAAGATGACCGGCTCGCGCGGTAGCGTGTCGGTCGCATTCAGCGCTCAGGGCATTCCAACGCTGAAGTTTTCCTTCCAGGGCCTGTATTCGCCCGTCGTCGACTCGCCTGCACCCACGGGCGTAGTGTTCAGCGCGTTCCAATTGCCGCTTATCGTCAACAACGTCAACACCACCGGTTTGAGTCTGCAGAGCTTTAGTGGCATGGTGCTGTCGGACCTGTCGATAGACCTGGCCAATTCGCTGACGTTCCGCTCGCTGGTGGGCGGGACCGAGCAGGTTCTCATCACTGACCGTAAGCCGGCCGGCTCGATCACGTTCGAAGCAACGACTGTCGCGGCGAAAGACTGGTGGACCGCCGCGCGCAACGCTGCTACCGGCTCGCTGACCGTCACCCACGGTACCGTCGCCGGCAACAAAGTCACGATCGCTGCACCTCTGGCGCAGATCACGCAGCCAACCTATTCCGATAAGGACGGCATCGCGATGATCCAGGCGAGCCTCGTACTGGTGCCGAATGCCGGCAACGACGAGCTGACGTTCACCTTCCTGTAATACCCGGCGCAAGCCGACAACCGAGCACCGGCCGGCCGCCGTCGCCCTTCGCGTGGGCGCGGCGGCGGGCGCGGGCATATCAATCTCACGCGAAAGGAATCGACATGTTCATCATCTCCACCTCGAAAGACAAAACCATCAACTGGCCGGTCAAGGTCGAAGTTGCTGCCGACGGCGGCAAGATCAGCAAGTTCGAGTTTACCGGCACGTTCAAACTGCTCGACGACGACGATCGCGAGGCGCTGTTTCCCGAAGCAGACTCGGCCGACGAGGAAGCATCGACCGCCTTCGTGAAGGAGCAGACCGTCGACAACATCCTGAAGATCATGGTCGATTGGAAGCAGGTCGTTGACGAATCCAAGACGCCGATCGAGTTCAATCGTGACAACTTGCTCGCTGCTGCACGAAGCGTGAACGGCCTGGCCATCCTGCGCGCCATCAACAACGCCATCGGTGAAATCCGCGTCGGTGCCCGCGCAAAAAACTAAAGGAAGCCGCCGCGTTTTGGGCGCGCGGCGGCAAGCCTGCCGGCCCCGGCGTTGACGACGACCTCGCCCTGATGGGGCTTTCGTCGGATGAGGCTGCGAAGTGGGCCGGCGAAGAAGAGTTCGCAGACTTCGAAGTCTGGCCCGAGAACTGGCTGATCGTCGAGGTCTTCATGGCGATGAGCGACCAGTGGATTTGGACGGGCGGCATGGAATCGCGACGGGCCGGGCTCAATCTCTGCGCGCTGCCCGTCGTCTACGAGGGCTTGGCGATCAGCCGCAAGCAGCGGCCCGAGGTGTTCCAGGGGCTGCAGGTAATGGCCTCCGCCGCTCTGGGTGTCATGCACAGCCGAATTTTAAGGGAATGATATGCCAGCAGCAGTAACCGTCGGTGGCCTGATCATCAACATGGCCGCGGAAACCAGCCAGCTCAAGACCGATATGGCGGAAGGCTCGCGCGTGGTCGACGCGGGCGCCAAGGCGATGATCAATTCGCTGACCGGCGTTGTCGAGTCGTCCGATCGGGTCACGGATGCCGGTGCGCGGATGGTGAAACAGCTGCGGGACGAGATCGCCACGTTCGGTATGACGAGCCAGCAGTTGGCGCAGCAAAAGGCGAACCTCGCCGGCGTCGGCGCCGAATACGAGGCGTTGACCCAGCGCCTCAACGCGATGCGCAGCGCCCAGGCCACGTTCGGACAGGACGTCAACGCCACGAGCACTGCGTTGCGCTCGCACGGCGCCGCTGCCCGCGAGGCGGGGGGGCATGTCGAGGAGTTCGGTTTTCGGACTGCGGCGTCGAAGCGCGAACTGCTGGTGCTGGCCCATGAGCTGAGTCAAGGGAACTACAAGCGTTTCGGTGGCTCGATGATGGTGTTGGCTGAACAAACAGGCGCCGCTGGCGCGCTGTTTAGCGCGACAGGCCTCGCCGCGCTCGGCTTTGCCGCTGCAGTCGTCGGTGTTGGCGCTGCTGTGATCAAGGGAGCGGAAGATCAGCGAGCCATGAGCAACGCGCTGATCGAGACCGGAAATTATGCGGGATTGACGAGTGATTCTCTCAATGCATTGGCCCACGCTGCGATCGAAGCCGGTGGCAGCATCGGCGAAGCCAAGAAGGCTGTCACCGCGCTTGCCGCCAGCGGAAAATTCACAGGCGCTCAGATCGGCTACATCTCTGACGCTGCCATCGCGATGGAGCACGCAGCCGGCAAATCGGTCGACAAGACGATCGAGGAATTCGAGACCCTGTCGGTGCAAACCAGCGGCAGCGCGATGCGGTCCAGCGAAACGATTTCGAAGGCGGCGCTCAAACTGGATGAGCAGTATCACTACCTGACCGAGTCGGTGTACGAGGAGATCCGTGCGCTCGAAAAGGATGGCGATCAAAAGGCGGCGTCGGCCCTGGCAACCGAGACCCTTGCAAAGGTGACGAAGGATCGCGCCGAGGAGATGGTGGGGAATATCGGCGCCATCCAGCGCGGATGGAACAGTGTCAAGGAGGTAATCGGGGAAGTGGTCGATGGCCTCGGCAAGATTGGCGCGCGAAACACTGTCGCTTCCGATGCTGCAAAGGCCAGTGCGAAGCTCGCGTCATTCGACAATGGCTTGAAATCGGTCGGCATTACCGATCCCGAACATCAGTTGACGGGGAGTTGGGCTGAGACTCGTAAAAAGCTCGTGCTGGACCTGGTTGCCGCCTACGGCAAGCTGAATCAGGCCGATGCTGCAGCGATCGCGGTTGGTAAGGAGCGCATGACGCAAACCGAAGCGAATCTTGCTGCTTCGCGCATCGAGCAGGACAACATGAGGCTCGGCAAAAAGGGGCTGACTGAGCTCGATGAGGCAATCCAGCGGTATGGCCAAGACCTGGCGAAAATCGCTGCCGCAAACCCGACCAGCAAGCTGCTTGACCAAGATGAGGTCAATCGGCACATGCAGATGCTGATGAAGGCGCATACGCAAACCCGAGGTAATGACGACAGGGCTGCTCTTCTGCAGGACCGGCTGACCATCGAGCAGACCGCGCTCGATCGCGAGAAATCGATCTACGATGCGCGCGGCAAGATGCTCGACCTGTATCACTCGAAGTTCGGCATGGCGGACGCGGAATTTTATGCCGGCCGCGAGGCAGCACGCGCCGAATACGTCGCGTCCGAGGCCCTCGCGTTCGCCAAAGAGGCAGCACTGCTCAAGGCGTCGGAAGCCCAGGCGCGAAATCCGCAAGAGGTCGCGGCCGCAAAAGAAAAGTATGACCAACTGGTAAAGGCGCATTCGAAGTTCGTGGACGATATGCGTAACGCGGGCGGCGAGGACGCCGTCGGGGCCGAGGCGAGCGTGAAGAAGCAATACGACGACCTCGTCAAGGCCACGGTAAATGCCGGCGCGGCCAGCATCAAGAGTCTGGACGACCAGATCGTAAAGCAGCGCGAGCACAACGCCGAAATCGGCAAGACGAAGGAGCAGATCGAGCTTGCCAAGCAGGCACAGGTTGACGCGGCCACTGCCCAGATGCAAAGCGATGCAGATTATCTGCGCGATGGGATGGCCAAGTGGGCTTTGGATGACCAGTCGCGTGCTCTGTACGAAATCCGCCTCCGGAACCTAGACGACGAGATTGCCCGTCGGCGCACGCTGGCCGGTCTTTACGCCGATGGCGCAGATGCCGAGGCGATAGCGAAAGCATCGACTGAACTCGACAAGTTCCTGGATCCGACCAAGGCGCATAACTTCGGCAATGCGCTGAAGGGATCGCTCAATGGCGCGACGAAATCGATGGTCGACCTGACCAGCGCGATGATGAAGTATGGCGCGCACCAGGCGGCGAACGATAAGGCGCGTGCACAAGCCGCCATTCTGAGCAAAGGCAACGACGTAGATCAAGCGAAGGCAGCCGTTGCCCTCGACGCGATCAATCGCCGCAGCACGCAAGAGCAGCTCGCGGGCTACGGCAACATGGCCAGCGCAGCGGCTGGCTTCTTCGGCGAGCATAGCCGCGGCTACCAAGCCCTGATGACCGTGTCGCAGGCGTTCCACGCTGCCGAGCTGGCGATGACGATGGCCGAGCTGGTGCCCAAGGCGGTCAGCGCTGTGCTGACACAGGGACAGGGCGACCCGTACACCGCGTTCGGCCGCATGGCTGCGATGGGTGCTCTGGTGGCTGGCCTGGGCGTGGCGATCGGCGGTATTGGCGGACATTCCGATACCGCGGCAAAGGACCGCCAAGCTGCGCAAGGCACCGGTACGGTGTTGGGTGACAGCAGCGCGAAATCCGAGTCGATCAAGAAGGTGCTCGACATGGTCGAGAAGAACACTTATCAGGGTCTCGCGATCAACAACAGTATGTTGACCACGCTGCGCAGCATCGACAGCAACATCGGCAGCTTTGCAGGCCAACTGGTAAAGAGTACGAACGTCACCGCCCCGGATGTTGGCAACTTGGCCCACGGCTATGGTACGACGAATCTTGGCGCAGCAGACATGACGGCAACCGGAGCTGAGATCGGTTCATACTGGGGGCCAATCGGCACCGCTGTAGGTGCAGTCGCTGGCTACATTGCCAGCAAGATTCCTGTGTTTCAAAACCTATTCACGTCGATCGTGGGCGGCAAGCAGAGCGTCGAGGACTCGGGATTCGGCATCAATCCCGCAAATCTCGCGTCGCTCGTGGACGGCGGAGCGCATGCCTTTCAGTACGCGGACATCAACACGTCTGGAGGCTGGTTCGGCAGAGACAAGCACAGCGAACAAACCACGGAGCTGAACGCCGCCGCTAACCAGCAGTTCACTGCAATCATCAAATCGCTGGCAGGCAGCGTCAAAAGTGCAGGCGACATGCTCGGGCTCGCAGGTGATGACTTTACCGCCAAGCTGAACGGCTTTGTGGTCGATGTCGGCCATGTCAGCCTTAAGGGCCTCAAGGGTGACGAGCTGCAAAAGGCAGTCGAATCAGTGTTCGCGAAGCTTGGCGACGACATGGCTCGGTATGCCGTCAGCGGCCTGCAGGAGCTCCAGCAGGTGGGGGAGGGCTATCTCGAAACACTGGTGCGTGTTGCTGCCGAATATCAAACCGTCGACGTGGTGTTCCAATCGTTCGGGAAAACGTTCGGTGCGGTGGGGATGGCGTCGATCGGGGCGCGCGACAGGCTCGTGCAGTTGGCCGGTGGGCTGGACAAGTTCACCAGTCAAGGCGAGTACTTCCTGGCGAACTTCTTCAGCGACCAAGAGCAGGCCGCGGCTCTGCGGAAACGGATCGACCCGACACTGGCGCAGTATGGCCTTTCGTCCGAGGGAGAGAATGCGTCCAAGGCGTTCCGCGACTTCGTCATCAGTCTCGATACGACGACCGATGCCGGTGCGAAGGCCTACACGACGTTGATGACGATCGCGCCGGCGCTGAAGACGATCATCGATGCCGGGAAGAGTGCACTCGACGAGCGGAAGTCCCTGCAGGACAAATACGACGAACTGACGATGACGTCAACGCAGTTGCGCGAGAAGGAGCGCTCGGCGGTCGATGCGAGCAATCTGGCGCTGTATGACCGGGTTGCAGCGCTGCAGGCTGAAAAGGATGCGGCGAGCACCTTGCTTGGTGACGTCGATGGTGCGTTCTCGATTCTACAAAAGGTGGTTGAGCGCGAAAAGACGGCGGTACAGACGGTTATCGATGCGCACACGGCTGCGGTGAGCAAGCTGCAGTCGCTTTCTCAATCCCTGCACAGTACCTTGAACAGCATGATGTCGCCGGACCAGCAGGTAATGGCGCGCACGGCTGGCCAGGCGCAGATCCGGGCCGCGCTGGCGATTGCGAAAGCAGGCGGTCCGCTTCCTGATGCGGAATCTCTTAAGGATGCACTGAGTGCGGTATCGAAGTCGTCTATGGACCAATTCGGATCGTATCGGGACTACCTCAAGGACCTGTATCAAACGCAGAACGATATCGCCTCTCTTGGCAACGTCACGGACAACCAGCTTTCGGTAGAGCAGAAATCACTCGCCGCGGCGCAGGACCAACTGAAAGCACTTGATTCGATCCTGGTGAAGTATCAGGACCAGATCGACGTGCTGAAAGGACAGTCGACCACGCTGCTGTCGATCGATCAGGCGATGCAAGGCCTGTCGACGGCGATCATGGCTGCGAAGGGCAATCCTGTTGTTGCGGCCACCTCGAGCATCAACGATGCCTACCAGAGCATGCTCGGGCGCGCGCCAGATGCAACCGGACTCGCGTATTGGCAGCAACAGGCCGCGGGCGGGGTATCGGCATCGGACATCACGTCGGCGATTGGGGCTTCGGCAGAGGGGCAGGTTCAGAAGGCTTACAAGGACCTGCTTGGGCGCTACGCAGAGGCGACCGGATTGAACTACTGGCTGAAGTCCGGCTCTTCGATCGATTCGATCAGGGCGGCCATCATGCAATCGGGAGAGTACAAGTCACTGCACCCGTTTGCGGTCGGCACGAACTTCATCCCCGAGGACATGCCGGCTATGGTTCATAAGGGCGAGCGGATCATTCCGGCTGCCGATAACCGCGCGTTGATGGCGCGGCTTACCAGCCCATCGAGCAACAACGACGCGCTGGTGGCCGAAGTGAAGGCGCTGCGTCAGGAAATCGCGCAGCTCCGGACCAACAACAGTGCTGAGAACGTCGCCCAGGTGAAGCAGTTGCAGCAGACGGTTGATCTGTTGACCCGCGTGATTTACGGCGGCGACTCCATCCAAACTAGAGCGGGCTAATCCACGATGATGATTATCGACCCCGTCGCCCTGGGCGACGTGGCGTGCACGCGCGCGTCTGTAAAGTACGTGTACGACCGAACCGGCACGCTGGTACAGGTGCCGGTTAATACCTTGGCGGTGACGTATGACCCAAGCGATTTGACGAAGGCGCCCTATGCGCTGGTAGAGGACTCGGCGACGAATCTGTGCTCGTGGTCTACTGCAATCGATTCTAACTGGGCGAACAACGGGGCTACCTGGACCGCTAATTTCGGCACTGCGCCTGATGGCACGCTATCGACTACGTTGGTCAGCAGCGGTACGAAATATCGCAGCATTGGCGGGTTGACGATTGGCGCTGACTACACGTTTTCCGAATTCGTAAGGGCGGGTTCTTCGCATACGATTTGGATATACGCAGATGGCATGCCGTTGAGTACTCATGTTGTCTTAGACTTATCTACGCAGACGTTTTCCGGAGTTACTGGAAGCGTCACTAGTATGGGGTGTGAATACGTCGGCAACGGAATGTATCGTGTTTGGATGTCGTTCCAGCCGAGCGGATCAACTTGCGCCATTCATGCGTACCCATCCGGCGGAAGCGTTGAATTTTGGGGTGTTCAGTTAGAGGTTGGGCTGACACCGAGCAGCTACATCCCAACTAGTGGCTCTGTCGTCACTCGTGCTGCCGACACTGTCGCTTCTGGTGCGGGCTTGGTGTATTCGAATGTGTCGATCACCGAAACGGCATACAGCAGCGCGTCGACGTATGCGAAGGATGCCATCGTCTATGACCCAGCGACATACCTGATGTATCAGTCGCTCATCGATGGCAATGTGGGACATGCCCTGTCTGACACGGCCTCGTGGACGCCATTGCTAACCATGGTGAACCGCTGGTCGATGTTCGACCAGTACAACAATACTCAGACCAGCAACGCCGAGGAAATCATCGTCGTGCTGCAGCCGAAAGCGCTCGCACAGGGTGTTTACATCGGCAACGTGGATGCGAGCGACATCCGCATCTCCACATACGACCCGACAGATGGCCTGGTGTACCAGGAAGTCCAGGACTTGATCATCTCGGATTCAGGAAGCTCGTTCTACAACTGGAGTTTCAAGCGGATCCGCAAGAGGTCGTATGCGGTGTCGGTCCAGTTGCCGCCCTACTACACCGGGCTCGTGACAATCGCATTTAGGAAGCCCAGCGGGACAGCGAAATGCGGCATGTGCGTGTTGGGCCCGCTCGTTGACGTCGGTCTTGCGCAATATGGCCTGTCCCGTGAGATCAAGGACTACTCCACGGTGAACTTCAACTTCGACGGCACGAGCAACGTCGTGAAGCGCAATTTCGCAAAGATCATGGACGTCGACGTGATCCTCGACAACGTCTACATCGACAGCGTTATTGAATCGCTCGAGAACTACAGACAGAAGCCCGTCGCCTGGATCGGGGCCGCGGCTTATGGCTCCGCCTGCCTGTACGGCACGTACACCAGCTTCAAGAATGTCATCCAGTATCCGACTGTGTCGGCAATGAACCTGCAAATCCAAGGAACTGTTTAATGACGATCACAACACTGCTTGACCCTACGCTGCTGCCGGCGCGAACGATGGACCAATCTGCGTTCGATGCGGCGATGGCGTACCTGATGACGAACCTTCCGACCTGGGGCACGCAGACGAACGCGCTTCAGGCCAACCTGAACGCCATTGCGTATGGCGGGGTATATGCGCTGTCCTACAAGTGGGGCACGTCGGTCAATGCCTCTGTGGGCTTCACAGCCGGCGGCTTCATTGGACTTTCAGACGGTGTTAGTAACAGCATTATGGCGACGCCCGCGAATGCCGTCAGCATCTACCTGGATACGAAAGACCTGTCGACGGTGTCCGTCGCCGCTTTGCTAAACAGCACCGTATCTGGCAACAGCAGCGCCATAAAGGGACACATTAGACTTGTGAAGCAGGGGGATGCGTCGAAATGGGCGCGCTTTTCAGTGACAGGCTATTCGCAAAACGGCGGCGGCCTGTACGGCCAGTTCACCGTTCAGTTCATCGACTCCAGTTCAACCACGCCTTTCGCTACGAACGACACCGTCATGCTGTTATTCCAGCGCACGGGCGACAAAGGCGACATCGGTCCGTCTGGATACACGCCGACGTACATGTACGTGCGCGACGAGAAAGCGAACGGTTCCGGTGCCGGGACGGCACTTAACGGCGCAACGGTACGCGTGCTGAATACGGTCAAGGTGAACACGATCAGCGGTGCGTCGCTCGCGTCGAACACCGTCACGCTGCCAGCCGGTACGTACGAATATGCCGGCAGCGTACCCGGCTATCAATGCAATGCGTTCCAAGCGCAATTATGGAACTCAACGGACAGCCTCTCAGTCGACATGGGCACGAGTGAAATAAGCACCGCCACGAACGCTGTGCAGGTCCGGTCCCTTGTGAGGGGGACATTTACGATCAGTGCCAGTAAATCGTTTCAGTTGCGCCATCTTCAAGTGAATGGCGGTTCAGGCACCTTCGGCTATCCAGCCGGCAACGCCGGCAGCGTGGTCGAGGTCTATTCTGAAATTCTCTTTAAGAAGATTGCATAATGGGCGAAATTATCGATTCGCCGGTCGAGCCGGCAACCCTCGAGCCGCAAGCTGTACGCTACGTCACATTCGCATTCGACGGAACCCTCGACGGCTGTTATTTGCAAGTGCCCCCAGAGACGCACGCCGACTGCATGATCGTCGTCGATGATGCTATCGCCGAGGCGTGGCCGCATTACTGCGCCAATGCCACGCGTGACGGAGTCGAGCTCGCGCCGCCACTGGCGATCGACCTGGCTGCGCTTAAGGCAGCGAAGAACGACGAGATTAATGCCTGGCGTGCTGCCACGAACTTGTCTACGTTCCCGCACGCAGGGAAAGAAATCGCCTGCGATGCGCTGTCCAGATCGGATATCGACGGAGTCGCCAACAACATCGCGCTGTTTGGCACGTTCCCTGATGGATTCCCGGGCGGATGGAAGGCGACGGACAACACGATGGTGCCGTTGGCTGACGTCGACGCCTTCCGTGCCATGTATGCGTCGATGACCGCTAAGGGTACCGAGAACTTCAACCATGCCCAGACCCTCAAGGCGCAGCTCGCATCAGCGACCACGCCGGATGAGGTTGCTGCGATCGTGTGGTGATGCCATGGCCCTCCGCGCAGCGTTTTATAAAGGTACGCACGCCGGCGTCCCGGGCGTCTACAACCGCTTGGTGCGCTGGTGGACGCGCAGCCCATACTCGCACGTCGAGTTGATATTTCACGACGGTGAGGAAGCCGCTTCATCGTCGTTTATGGATGGCGGCGTACGCTTTAAGAAGATCGATTTCGACCTGGCCCTGTGGGATTTCGTCGACCTGCCGGGCGCGCTAGAGGCATCGGCACATCAGTGGTTCGCTAATCACGTTGGCCAAGCGTACGACCTCCTGGGAAATCTGCATTTCGTCGTGTCCGCCATCGGCGATGACAAGCGCAAATGGTTCTGCTCCGAAGCGGTGGCCGCGGCACTCGGCATGCCGGATCCAGCGCGATTTGATCCCGGGACGCTGCACGCGGCCCTCAGTTTCCTCAACCAACCCGCTTCGGCGGGTTCTTTATTGGGCAAAACGTGAACGACCAATCCCAAGTGGAAGCGCTGGCGACGGCGCGCATTGACATCGCCCGCCTAGAAGTGGAGGTGGGGCACCTCACCAGAGGCATGGTTGACCTCCAAGAGAGCAACCAGCAACTGACCGCGAAGCTCGATCAGGTGCTGCTTACCCTTTCGGAGGCCCGCGGAGGCTGGAAGACGCTGATGGTTGTCGGTGGCGCTGCATCGTCCGCCGGCGCCGCAGTGGCGTGGATCATTCAGCACCTGGGGAAAGCATGAACCTCGTAACCGCAAACGACCTAAAGCGCATCCTGCCGCTCGCCGGCACGCGTGCTGACACGTTCTGCGCGCCGCTCAATATCGCCATGGGGGAGTTCGAGATCAACACCCCGGCCCGCCAGGCTGCCTTCATCGCACAAATCGCCCATGAGTCGGGGCAGTTCCGCTACGTGCGCGAACTTGCGAGCGGCGCCGCTTACGAAGGTCGGATCGACCTCGGAAACACGATGAAGGGAGATGGCGTTCGCTTCCGGGGCCGCGGTCTGATTCAGATCACCGGCCGCACCAACTACAAAGCCTGTGGCGCCGCGCTCGGCCTCGATCTCATTCTCTACCCGGAGTTGCTAGAGCAACCGATGTATGCATGTCGCTCCGCCGGCTGGTTCTGGAAAACGCACGGCCTGAACGAGCTTGCGGACGCGGGCGACCAAGTCAAGATCACGCGCCGCATCAACGGCGGTACCAACGGGCTGGCCGAGCGGCTGGCGTACTTCGAAATAGCTAAAAAGGTCCTCTCATGAAACAGCGCACCCAAGTCGTACTCGAGTTCATCGCCGCCCGCCTGAGTGAGCCATCCACCTGGCAGGGAATTTTCTTCCTGATCACCCTGACTGGCTCCAAGTTTGGCGCCGGCCTGGACTGGGGGCAGGCTGCTGGCCTGGGGGGTATTGCCTCTGCAGCCTTGAAGATCATCTTCCCGGACCCGACCAAATGAGTGAGCCGGATTGCTTTTTCCTCGGGATGGCGATCGGCGCATTCATGGCGGCCGTCGTCGTGATCTATGCAGTTGCAGTGTGCCGGCGAGATGGGGTGCTGTGATGATTGCCGCACTCCTTCTTCGCTTCGGTATCCCGCGCTGGGCTGCCATCGCTGTGTTGTGCGCCATCTCGGCCGGCGCCGCGCTTGCATACCGCGCGCATCTGATCGACACGGGCATCGCCATTGAATCGGCGCGGCGCGACAAGATCGACACCGAGCGAGATCGCCAAGCAAAGGCCGAGCTCGCCGAGGCGAACGCTCGCGTCCGAAATGCCCAGGCCGAACTCGACGGCGCAATTGCTACTGTCGCCAAACTTCAAACGGAGCTCACCCATGAACAAGCCAATTCAGCTGCTTTGCAGTCTGACCTTGCTGCTGGCCGCCGCCGGCTGTCAGTCGCCATCACCGGCTCCTGCCGTCCTGCTCAAGCCGAACAGGCTGCAGGTGCCGCCGCTGCCGGCGTGGATCCGGGAACCGCGGCTACAGCCGACCTTGACCCAGCGGCTGCCGCAAGCCTTGCTGGGCTCACAGCGGAAGGAGACTCCGCCATCGTCCGCCTCAATGCCTGCATCGCAGCCTATGACGCCGTGAAGACGGCATCCGACGCGCAGTAACCAGAAAGGTCAGCATGACCCAGCAGAACATCATCGACCCAAAACTGCTCGAGTTCGACGCATCTCCGTTGCGACAAGTAAAATCGTTGGATGAGTTAGCCAATTAGATGAATCTATGATGTTCCTGACTGAAGACGAAGTTAAAGAATTGACCGGCATGAGTCGGCGGGCGTCTCAGGCAAAGGTGCTCAATTCCCTCGGTATCATTCACAAGACCCGCCCGAATGGATCTCTTGTCATCCTTCGCAGTCACGTTGAGCAAGTGCTCTCGGGCGGGAAGTCGGAAGAAAAACATCGATGGGCGACGGAGCCTAACTTGAAAGCATTCGAAGACCAGCCGACTAAGCATGCGCGGAGAAAAAAGGAGCGGGCGGAGGCGAAGGAGGGCACTAACCAAGAAAGAGCGCGCAACTAAAGAAGCCCGCGACGGAAATCACCGATACGATGATTAACGATGTTATGGCCCGGGTCGCAGTAGTAAAAGAGTCGACGGCGAAGAGTGCGTATCGTAGGCTCGACGGCCTGGGCGGGACGATACCAAGTAAGCTGCCACCCAGCGGCGGTTTCCTGGTGAAGGCGGTTGTTTCGCTTACTCAGAAGTCATCACCTATCCCGGACTTTGTGTTACGCCAGGCTCGGCGCTACCGCGGACGTAAGCCGGCGCCATGGGCGTAAAAAAAAGCCCGCTCGCGGCGGGCTGATGGGACTGTCGCTACAGCACCGGTGCCGCAACCTAATGATTGTGCAATTTGCTAGCATTAATTATGCAGCAATGCTTGCAAAATCTTTGGCACGCCTATACCATGCTAGCATCAACAACAGAAAGGATGCTTGCATGAGCGCTTCGAGGAAGAACCCGCAGAAGGCCAAGGGTGCTATTGCCCTAGCAAACTCGATGACCCCAGACGAGCGAAAGGCGCGCGCAAAACGTGCGGCGCAAGCTCGTTGGGGCGAAAAGCCATTGCTAGCGATCCGCAAGGGCAACTTTGAGGAGAGCTTTGGCATCAATGTCGATTGCTACGTGATTGATGACGCTCAGCGAACAGCTGTTATAAGTCAGACGGGTATGGCCATGGCGTTGGGCTTGTCACCACGAGGGAACTCGTTCCCAAGCTTCATCAACAGCCAGGCAATGGCCGAATCCATCGGCGGCGAACTTCGAGAAAAGCTGGACAAAACCCTTTTAATTCAATGGGGTACAGGCGGCGGCGACCAACCGCCAATCATCATCCACGGCCACGACGCGTCTCTGCTAATCGATGTTTGCAACGCCATCGCTGACGCTCGCCGCAGAGGGCGCTTGAATAAGCGCTACGACAAAGTGGTGCAGCAAGCGGCAATCATCAATGGGGCATCAGCCAAATCTGGTATCAAATTTCTGGTCTATGCGCTCACGGGATACCGCCCTGAAGTCGAGGAGGTCATCCAGGCGTTCAAAATCTATGTCCAGGAAGGTGCGCGAGAATATGAGAAGGAATTCCCAGATCAGTTATACGAACACTGGTATCGCCTGTATCAACTCACAAAGCCTGTTCGAGGGCGCCCATGGAAAGCTAAATTCCTAACGGTGGACCACGTTTATCACCCGCTTGCTCGCAGTAACGGAAAGATTCTTGAACTGACACGGGCGCTCAAGGCCAAGGGCGAAAGTAAGAACGCCAAGCTACATACCTTCTTGTCGGATCTTGGTGTCAAAGCTCTGCGTACACACCTGGGGCAGCTCCTCGGTATTGCGGGGATTTCTAAGTCTGCGCAAGAATACGAGCAGCACGTCAGGACCCTGTTCGGCGATCAGCCTGACTTGCCCGGCGTGTGAGGGTCGATAGAAAAGTAGACAATTTCACTCCCCGCCGCGAGCGGGGATTATTTTTGCTACAGCCAACTCTCTACGCCACCATGATGCGAACACGTTCCTCGATGGTGCTGGCTGAAGCTATACGTCCCATCTCGGCACTTCGCGCTCGCGCCGGCCGGCACCTGGTCGTGCGTCGATCGTGCAGGGGAGTGAATCTCATGCCCGTCTTTGGCTTTGTAGTGGCGGTGCGACAGTAGCTCAGCTTCGTGGGGCTCGGTCGTCGACATCGATGCGTCAACCGGAGCTGCAAGCTGATGCTGCGGTAACGGCGCCAGATCTGGCGCGCGCTGGGCCTGTGCGAAAGTTGCGGCGAGGACGAGCGCTAGCCCGAGAACTCCGGCCCTCATGTGCGCTCGCGCGGCCAGGTGCTGAATGCGAAAACCCACAGCATGATGAAGTTCAGGACAGGCACAAAGCTGAGAAGGCTCCATGCGCCGGAAAAGCCTGCTTTCGATACGATGCGCCAGACCGGTACGATGTAGGTGCTGAAGAGAAAGAAGATGATCAGCCAATGCCAAATGGTGAGAGAGCCCATGATTTCCCCAAAGTCAGATGTCGCGTAAGCGATTACTTTTAGGAATGATACGCTGTCAATCTGGCAAAATACTCGCAAATTGTCACAGCCGTTCTTACGCCGCAGCGCGTCCAATCAGGACGACGTTCGATGCCCCATCGTTTGGCTGCAGAAGTTCGAATAGTCGTGCGCCCAGAACGCGCCACGCTTCACGTTTCTCGCTGGCGTAATCATGGTGTAGGTAGTGGCGGCGCACCTTACTGCCCTTTAGCACGTGGTTTTGGCAGCGGTCGATAGTGTCGAGTGGTACACCAAGAGCCTGCATCATCGTGGCACCAGTGCGACGCAAGTCATGGGGCGTCCATGCCCCGTTCCTCCCGTCGGCTACGACGAGTGTGTTGTCGCTGCGGCGCTTTTGCAATGGCGCAGGCGCCTTTCCATCCTTTTCCTTCTTGAACATCGCCTGACGGTCGCCGATCTGCTTCGTCATCGACTTGGTGTCGATGTGATGCTTGTCACCATACGATGGGAAACACCAGTCAGAATGGCCGGTCAGCGCGTACAGCCGTTGAAATTCGGTCAGCGCAAAAGGAGACAGGTAGACTCGCATGTCTGCCAGGCTGCCTTTGACGTTCTCTTTTGGGATGAACCACTCGCCGGCAACCAGGTCAACGTGCTCCCATCGGGCCATGCTCAGCTCGCCCACCCGACAAAGTGTCGACAGCATGATCCAGATCCCGCGTTGGGTTGTTCTTTCTAGTGGCCGTCGAGCGACGCGCTTGTTTAGCGCGTTCGCATACTCGTCCTCAGCCAGTCGCAGCAGATCGCGCAGCTCGACAATCTCGTCCTGCGACAGAATCCGATCGCTCTGGTTGGTGAGGTCGTAATCAGGCGACACAATCTTGTCGATCTCGATCAGGTCCATCGGGTTGCCGTCGACCATAAGCTTGCGCCATGGCTGACGCTTCTGGGCCCAGGCGAACATCTGGGTCAGGCTGTTGCGTGCGACGACAGCCGTTCGGTTGACGCCGCGGTCAACCAGCGCCCGTAGGACCGCGCGTATATCGTGCTCGGTCACTGCCTTGATGGCTACGCGGCCCAGTCCGGGCAGGATGTCGGCGACAAACAGGCGCTTGAGCTGCGCGTTCCCGTCCTTCCTCCGAACGCCATCCGTCATCCAGGCATCGAACATGTCTAACACGGTCAAGCCCTCAACGCGCTTGGACTCGATCTCGGCGAGCTTGGCCGCGACGGCTTCCTGTTTCTCGTGACGCGCAACCTTCTTATCCGCGCCTGGGTCTATTCCGTCGGCCACCTTCGATCGAGCGATGTCGCGCTGCATGCGGATCGCCGAGAGACCGTCCGAAGGCCAAGTGCCGCAGGAATAGTCCTTCGACTTCCCGTCGAACCTGTAGCGATAGTAGAATGAGATTGCAACTGAGCCATCCGTTTTGATGCGCACGCGACCGAGCAAGCCACCGTCGTCGCGCACCGTTGTCCCCGCCTGATCAGGCCGGATTGCCTCAAGAGTTCTTTGTGTGAGTTTTGCCATTTGGGTGCAAGGGGGCGGGGTTAAAATTTTTTACCCCTACAATTACCCCTACAGTTTACTTGGCTCGTATGGTACAGCTTGGGACGTCACGGAACAATGGCATTATCTAAGTGCGTGAATTTAAAGGATATATTTTTCTTAGTGGCCGCTCATGAAATTTCCTGGGACGATGAAGGAATTGCATGGGGTGCACGTGGTCGGAGGTTCGAATCCTCTCGCCCCGACCAATGAATTCATTCAGACCAGCCGCGGGCTGATCTGACGAATTAGGCCAGCTTTCGAGCTGGCCTTTTTCGTTTTGGGCCGTCCTGGTAAGAAATTTCACTTGTCTCGGAGGCGCGTCAACGCGTCGTGCTTGCGTCACCTGCGCACGTCGTGCGGCACACGGCGTAGATGGCTGCTCGCGAAAACGTCGGAAGCGCTGGACTCAAATCGCGTCGCGATCCGCCTGATGGTCGAATCCCACCGTGCGCGTAACACGCGTATTCGGCTCAATCTTGCATGACGAAGGCGCCGGCAGCAGCGATCCGCACATTCACGTCGACCGACGCCGGACAGGACGCTGTTCGACATCGGAGCCAACCGGCATGAGCCTGCTGGGCGTTGCGCTCGACCACGGCGGGAAGCGACCCATTGCGAACGTCTGCCAAGACGTTCTCTTTGTAATGATTGACACGGCTGGCTTGCAGACGCTTTTGTAAAGAAGGCAGGACGCGCCGGTAGCTGCAGGACTGGTCATCGCTACATCAACTTCTTCTTGAGAAACCTCGTCCAAACGACGGACTGCCGTGTGGGCTCCAGCGTTGGAGCAGAAAAAGATCCGGGAGGCTTCGTTGACGATGTCAATGTCGAGCTCGTTTCAAATCTTCGCCCGCATGTGTTTTAACCGAAGCTATCCTGAGATCATAGAACTATTGAAACTGTTGCTGACCAAGTTGGATGAATCTTTGGAATTGTTGGTCATTAAGCGCCTTTACTTCTTCGAGAACTTTAGGGAAGCGTTGTGCCACCGCGCATGCGTCATTTTGATACGGTTTAGTATCTACAAAAAATGCCTTCAGAACTGCAATTTTCTTTCGCTGGATTGCAACTACTTGTTCATCGACCATCATTTCGCTTATTGCAAGAAAAGCGTCTGCTTTTCCGCACTTTCCCTGCTCCATGCAATGCTTGGCGCGCTCAAAAAGCTTCTTGTAGGTGACTTGGCCAGCTTGGGCGCTTGTGAGAGCGCCCATCTCTTTCATCTGGGCGTCCAACCGTGTGACGCAATCAGCTTGATCCTGCGCGAATGCAATTGAAGTCAGACTAAAAAGCCAGATAGTTATCAATTTTTTCAATTTTTTCTTCTCCAATAGTGCGGTTAGAACATGCGGAATGACGGTTACTGGCCTAGGATTCAATTGGCGAACGCAACGAACCCGAAGGGGCAATCGTGCGTGCCTTAAAATGCTCGGCCGAATTTCTTGACCGTGGCCCCCAACTCCTTTTCCAATTCCGGGTGAGCAGCAAAAACGCTTTGTAAAATTTGTCGACCGATTTCGGCAGATGCCGTTGCGATCCCCACGCTGAGTTGGCGATATTCCCCTTCATCACAATGTTCTTTCAGCAACGGAAGAAGATTGTTGAGTTCCCCTGAACTGCGGAAAGCGGTAAGTGCTACTAATTTCGCTAGTTCTTTTTCCATATCAACTCACTTTGCAAAAACGTGCAGCGCCGTCATTGACCGGCCGTGGCACCCGTGCGCAGCAGTTCGATCTGGTCGCCGACGACCTGCAGCGCTTCGCCCAGTTGCACCCGAGCGATATCGGCGTCCGCCGTCCCGTCGTTGCCGGATGGCCGCGTTCGGGCGCGCAACATCGCCTGATACGACGTGTCCGCCGCCGTCCTGGTCTCATGGCGCCGCGACAGCACCGGCATCACAGCCTTCAGCTCGCCGCGCGGGCTGAATTCGACTGGTTTGATGGGCACGGCCGGAAAAGCGAGCTGGTGCGCAATACCGCTGGAATCAGGCACACCGGGGATGCCGATGTCCGGGATGATGCCGGCCTGTTCGAAGGTTTTTCCGCTCACGCGGTACGCCTGTGCCACGGTCATCTTGAGCGTGCCGTAGTGCTCGGACCGGTTCGGCGCGAAGCGGTCCAGGGAAATCATGGTCTGCACGCTGGTGCGGCCGACGCTGGGATCGCCCATCACAAGGCCTCTGCCATGATCCTGCATCGCGGCGGCGAAGATTTCCGTTGCAGCGGCGGAGCGTTCGTCGATCAGGACTGCCAGCGGGCCATCCCACGCAGGGGTGCCTGCGGGTGCGAACTTCACGTTCACATTGGTGTCGAGTTCGCGTTGCTGCGCAACCGGCGCACCCGGCAAAAACAGTCCGGCAAAGTCGACGGCGTCGGCGAACGATCCGCCCCCGTTCCTGCGCATGTCCAGCAGGACGGCGTCGGCGTGCTGCGCCTTCATGGATGCCAACAGTCCCGCGACGTCGCGCGTCATGCTGGCGTAGTCGCTGACGCCGGCGCGTTTTGCGGCGAAGTCTTCGTAAAAGGCGGGAATCGTCACGACGGCGATACGATAGTCGACCCCGCTCCGGTCGAGTACCTCGAGCTTCGCCGCGGCATGCCGAGCATTGGCATGGCCGGACACCGGATTGCGTACCAGCGCGACGCTGCGCGGCGCGCTTCCGGCTGGGGCATTGGCCGGGCTGACGGACAGCACGACTGTCGATCCCGGCAAGCCACGCATCAATGCCACGACGTCGCTCAGGTCCCAGCCGACGACGTCGGTCACCGGCTGGCCGGCCCCTTGTGCCACCCCGACGATACGGTCGCCGACATGCAGTTGCCCCGAGCGCCAGGCAGGGCCGTCGCCGACCATCTCGTAGGCCGTGACCCATTCGCCCTGCTTTTTCAGCGTCAGCCCGACGCCGACACGGCCAGGCGCCTCGACGCGAGACGGCGCTGGTCCCGGCGGGGCGAAATAGGCGCCATGCGGATCGAACGCGCTCACGTAGGCGTTCATGAAGAGTTCGAAAGCGTCGCGTCTGCTCAGTGCCCGGAGCCGGGCCAGTTGGTTGTCGTTGCGACGGGTCAGGGTCGCAACGATGTCCTTGTCGCTGGAGCCGGCGTTGCGCAAGCTCCGCACCGCATCCGCCGCGCGCTGGCGCCACAGCGCTTGCCGCTCGGCGTCCGACGCCGGCCACGGCGCGTCGGCCGGCCGCGGTCCTGGTGCATTGCCGTCCAGGGCGCTCAGCGGTCCGCGGAGGGCGTCTCCGGTCCAGGCCATCATCGCCATCCTGCGCGCGAACATCTGGTCGAACATGGCGAACGCCGCGGCGAGCTGCTTGCTGTCGCCGTTGCCGGCAAGCTGTTCGCGCTGCGGCTCGAGATTCGCGATGTCGGACCGGGTGAACAGCATACGATCGGGATCGAGCGCCTTCAGGTAACGGTCAAGAACAGGTGCGCTCGCATTGGACGTCTGCACCTCGGGTCTGTACCGGTAACGCGCGAGGACGCGGGCGGCCCACAGGAATGCCTGTTCCTGCGTACCCGGCGACATGGGAGCTGCTCCCGCGCCGCCTACCCCATCGATGCTCCACACGTATTGAATGGGCAACCAGGTTGCCGCATCGGTCATGGCGCCCGCCGGCGCGAAGCGGCATGCCGCAAGCGCGGTGCGGGCCGCCTGGTCCAGGCCTTCGTAGCCGCTCGACCTGGCGATCTTCGAATCCTTGACGGTCCCGTCCGGAGCGACGAGGAAGAGAACAGTCACCATGCCCACGTGCTCCGCACGGAGGTCGGCTTTCGGGTATTCGGGCTTGGCGCACGTGCGAAAGTCGATCAGGCGCGGCGACCTGGGCTTGGCAGCTTCCTCCGCGGCCCGCAGCGGCCCGGCGGTCGCCGCCAGAACGCTTGCGATAGCGGTCATCGCGATACTTGCGGTGGCTTTCCGGCCGATCCGAATCATGAGGTGTCCTTTTAAAAACGTTGGGCATCATTGATCCTCGCTTTGCGAGATCGACGAGATCGACGAGATCGACGAGATCGACGAGATCGACGAGATCGGCACTGCAAAGCCAGCTCAATAACTATATGTAAAGACATAATTGCACGAATATGTCCATATAGCAACATTCTACGGCGGAGGGCGGCCGTTTTGGGCATTTGTCGCACGGAAATTTGTCGCAGCCGCCCAGCAATTTCAGTATATTGATCGCCAATAAATACATCAGCGATCCGTCAATGATCCGTCGACCCGCGCGAGCAATGACGATAGTCCAGTCCCTGGTTGGATTATTGTTGATTTTGACGCCCACATTATTGGTCTGGCAGCACCTCGGCATGACCCGTGTCTTCGAGATCTCGCCCCGGCACCCCTATGGCGCCACCGTGGCCGACGATCGTCACGAGCACGGCGCGTCGGTCGCGTCGCTCGTGCGCACGAAGGACGCGCTCGTCATGCGCTGCGCGCTGCGCGCCGGCTTTGCGTGGCCATTCTGCAAGCTGCAATTCCACCTGGGGGAGGACGGCAAAGGGATGGACCTCAGCCAGTTCGACTCGGTGACGTTCGACATGCGTTATTCAGGCACCGGGCCGAGAAAAATCCGGCTTCACCTGACGAATTTTGAACCGGAATTCTCCAAAGTCGGCGACTGGAATTCGCAGCGGTACGACTCGGTCGAATTCGACGTTCCGGCCCAGACGACCTTCACGATTCCGATCAACGTCCTGCGCACCGCGGACTGGTGGATCACGGAATACAATGTCCCGCTGGACAAAACCTATCCGCGGCTCGATAACGTCACGGCGGTGGAGATATCGACGGGATCGGTGCCGACCGGCCAGTCGATTACGATCGAGTTGCGGTCGCTCGAGTTCCGCGGCAAATGGATATCGAATACCAGGCTGCTGACCTATCTGGTGTGTGCGTGGATCGCATGCGGCTTGCTGGGACTGTCGCTGAGCCTGATCCACGTCCGCTCCAGTCTCTCCGCCAGCAATGAGCGCCTGGAACTGCTGGACGCCATCAACAAGGCGCTGGAACTGGAAGCGCGCGACCTGGCCAACCAGGCCCAGACCGATCCGCTGACCGGCGCATTGAACCGCCAGGGCCTCAGGGAAGTGTTGATGCGGCGGCTGCACGTCGCCGGTCACGTCGACGAGGAGATGGCCGTCGTGTTCATGGATATCGACCACTTCAAGCGGGTCAACGACCAGCACGGCCACGACGCCGGCGACGAGGTCTTGAAGCGCTTCGCCGCCATCATCCGCGGCGAAGTGCGTTCGAGCGACAAGCTGGTGCGCTGGGGCGGAGAGGAATTCCTGCTCCTGTGCCCGGAGACCGACGTGGCGCATGCCGTGAGGATGGTGGAAAAGCTCCGTGCGGCGCTGGCGGCGCGGGCATGGCCGCACGGGTTGCGCGTCACGTCATCCTTCGGCGTCACGTCGCTGAAGCCGGACGAAGACTTCGGCGCGTCGATCAAACGGGCGGACGGCGCGTTGTACCTCGCAAAGGCGAACGGCCGCAACCGCGTGGAAGTCGCCTGACGGGGCGCTCAGGGCATGCGCCGCCATACCGAGATCGGAATCCCGCCGTCCGGCCGCGCCGGCACGCGGTAACGCAGTTCGTCGCCATGCAGCTCGAAGCTGCGCCGCTGCACGGTGCCTTCCCAGTTGGGGAACGATGCACCTTCGATGCGGAACACCAGCTGGCCGTCTTCCAGCGCGACGGTGCCGTAGTGCGTGCTGGACCCGAGCACGGCGGCGCGCAATTCGTCGCTCGTGCCGGCCGCCTTGTCCGCGGACGCGAAGCGCGGGCGCTCGGCCTTGAAGATCTGCAGCGCGTAGCGTCCCTGCGCGTCGATGAACAGGCGGCCCTTGGGGGCGGCGCCGTAATCGCGTTCGATGCTGCCGTCGGGACGCTGGACGTCGGCCGCGACGAGGGTCCAGCTGCCCGCCAGGTCGGCCACGGCGGCGTGTGCGGCGGGGGCGGCGCCGGCCAGCACCATGGTGGCGATGTGCTTGTTCATGTCGTTCTCCTTTCCGATGAAAACGTCAGCGTAGCGGCGCGACCGGCTGAACGGAATTCCCGGAATCCGCACCTGTTCCGTGCATAATTGCACAATGCAGACACCTGACTGGGACGACCTCCGCTTTTTCCTCGCGCTGTGCGAGGCCGGCACGTTATCGGGCGCCGCGCGCGCGACGCGTGTCGAGCACACCACGGTGGCGCGCCGCATCGACGCGCTCGAAACCGCGCTGGGCGCGCGCCTGTTCGACCGGTTTCCCAAGGGCTGGTCGCTGACGGCGGCCGGCACCGCGCTGGTGCCGCACGCGCGCAAGGTGGAAGAGGACATGCACGGCCTGCTCAACGTGGCGCGCGGTGCGAGCGAGGTGGCCGGCGTGGTGCGGGTCTCGGCGCCGCCGGCGTTGGCGGCGTGTTTGCTGGCGCCGCGCTTGCGCTTGCCCCTGTCGCGTTTGCCCGGCGTGGAAATCGACTTGCGTGCCGAAGCGCGCACGACGGACCTGATGCGGCGCCAGGCCGACATCGCGCTGCGCTTCGCGCGTCCGACGTCGCCGGGGCTGGTGGCGAAGGTGCTGGCGCACGTCGACTACGCCTTGTATGCGCATGAAGACTACGTCGCGGGCCGCGTGCCCGCGCAATGGGAATTCCTCGGTTACGACGAATTGCAGGAGGACGCGCCGCAGCAGGCATGGCTGGACAAGCTGCGCGGCGCGCGCCGCTACGGCGTGCGTTCGAACGATCTGCTGACGCTCCTGCAGGCGGCGGTCGCCGGCTGCGGCGTGGGCGTCTTTCCGCGTTACGCGGCGGCGCGCGCGCCCGGACTGGTCGTCCTGGCGCCAGCCTGTCCGGTGCGCCGCAAGCTCTGGCTGGTCATGCACGACGACGTGCGCCGCGCGCCGCACGTGCGCGCGGTGGCCGACGAGATCATCGCCATGTTCGAGCCGGAATAGGGTCTCGTTTCCCCATGTGTAGCATTTTTTCAACCAGCATCAACGAACTGAGCAATGTTTGTAGTAAAATTTCATAACATTGCATCTCATGCCGAGCCGCCACGCCTGGACCGGGCCGTATATACAGGATATATGCGCGCCGGCATAGTTTGACCGATGCTTGCTTTGTAAATTATTTACATCTGCGTCGACCACGGCGCATCGATCTGGAGAGCTTGGAATGAGCGTTGAAGAGGCACGGAACTTCAAGGAAGAATTGCTGGGACGGGACATCCGTCAGTTGGGCCGCATGCTGGGGGAAACGATCCGGGCCCAGGAGGGCGACGGGGTGTTCGACCGCATCGAGTCGATCCGTAAGAGCGCCATCGGTTTCCGGCGCGATCAGGACGGCAGCGCGCACGAGGAACTGGCGGCCATCCTCGCCGGCATCTCGTCCGACGAGCGCACCCAGTTGATCCGCGCCTTCACCTATTTCTCGCTGCTTGCGAACATCGCCGAAGACCAGCACCACATCCGCCGCAGCCGCGCGCACCTGTCCGCCGGCTCGGCGCCGAAGAAGGGCAGCATCGCGCATGCCGTCGGCGGCGTGTTCGACGCCGGCCGCATGGACGACCTGCCGGCCTTCTTCGACAACGCCCACATCAGCCCCGTGTTCACGGCGCATCCGACCGAAGTCCAGCGCAAGAGTGTCCTCAATTGCCAGATGGCGATCGCGCGCCTGATCGGCGAACGTGACCGCACGCAGCTCACGCCCGACGAAGAGCAGGACAACGACGAAGCCCTGGCGCGCGCCATCCTGACGCTGTGGCAGACCCGCTTGCTGCGTCCCGCCAAGCTGTCGGTGCTGGACGAAGTCGAAAACGGCCTGTCTTTCTTCGACTACACGATGTTCAGGAGCCTGCCGCGCCTGTACTGCGCCCTCGAGGACACGCTGGCGCAGAACGATGCCGGGTGGGCCGACGTGGAGCTGCCGTCGTTCATGAAAGTGGGCAGCTGGATCGGCGGCGACCGTGACGGCAACCCGTTCGTCACCGCGGACATCCTGCGCGCCACGCTCAAGGCGCAATCGACGCGCGCGCTGGACTTCTACCTGCCCGAGCTGCACACGCTGGCGTCGCAGCTGTCGCAGGCGCAGTCCCTGTGCGGCAGCACGGAAGCGCTGCGCCGCATCGCCGAACGTACGCCGGACAACTCGCCGCACCACCAGGACGAGCCGTACCGCCAGGCGCTGCACGGCATGCACGGGCGCCTCGCGGCGACGCGCGACCGGCTCGTTGCCGGCGCCGCCGAGCCGGCCCCCGCGGCCTACGCCAGCGCGTCCGAGCTGCTGGCCGACCTGGACGTCATCCACGAATCGCTCGTCGCCAACGGCGCCCGCCCGCTCGCGCGCGGCCGCCTGCGCACGCTGCGGCGCGCCGTGAAGGTATTCGGTTTCCACCTCGCGCCCGTCGACCTGCGCCAGAACTCCGACGTGCACGAGCGCGTAGTCGCCGAACTGCTGGCGCAGGCGCGCCCCGGCGTCGATTACCTGGCGCTGGACGAGGGCGCGCGCCGTGCCGTTCTGCTGGAAGAGCTGCAGACGCCGCGGCTGCTCGTCTCGCCGTTCGAAACGTATTCCGACGAGACCGCGTCCGAGCTGGCCATCCTGCGCGAGACGAAGCGCGCGCACCTGACGTACGGCCGCGACGCCGTCACGAACTACATCATCTCGAAGGCGGCGTCCGTCTCCGACCTGCTGGAAGTGGCCGTGCTGCTGAAGGAAGCCGGTCTGCTGCACCCGACGCTGGGCACGCTCGACGTCAACATCATCCCGCTGTTCGAGACGATCGACGACTTGCGCGCCGGTCCCGTGATCATGGGTGAGGCGTTCGGCCTGCCGCTGTACATGCGCCTGCTGCAATCGCGCGAGCGCCTGCAGGAAGTCATGCTGGGCTACTCGGACAGCAACAAGGACGGCGGTTACGTGACCTCCGGCTGGGAGCTGCACAAGGCGGAGCTGGAACTGATCGCCGTGTTCCGCGAACACGGCATCAAGCTGCAGCTGTTCCACGGCCGCGGCGGTTCGGTGGGACGCGGCGGCGGTCCGAGCTACGAAGCGATCCTGGCGCAGCCGCCGGGCGCCGTGCAGGGCCGCATCCGCCTGACGGAGCAGGGCGAAGTCATCACTGCAAAATACGCCAATGCCGACGTGGGCCGGCGCAACCTGGAAGTGCTCGTCGCCGCGACGATGGAAGCGACGCTGCTGTCGCACGCCCAGCCGCAGCCGGACGCGGAGCAGGTGGCCGCAATGGACCGCCTGTCCGCCGAAGCGCTCGCCGCCTACCGGTCGCTCGTGTACGAGACGGACGGCTTCGAGACCTATTTCTGGGAGTCGACCGTCATCTCGGAAATCGCCGGCCTGAACATCGGCAGCCGTCCGGCGTCGCGCAAGAAATCGCGCTCGATCGAGGACCTGCGCGCGATTCCCTGGGTCTTCAGCTGGGCCCAGTGCCGCCTGATGCTGCCGGGCTGGTACGGTTTCGGCACGGCCGTGGAACGCTTCCTCGCGGACGCGCCGGCCGAGCGCCTCGCGCTGCTGCGCAAGATGTACCGGGAGTGGCCGTTCTTCACGACCTTGCTGTCGAACATGGACATGGTGCTGGCGAAGAGCGACATCGCCATCGCCAGCCGCTACGCGGAGCTGGTGGCCGACGCGGCGCTGCGCGACCGCATCTTCGGCCGCATCAGCGCCGAGCATGCGCGCACGGTCGACATCCTGCGCCGGGTCATGGAGCAGGACGAGCTGCTGGACGGGAACCCGCAGATGCAGCGTTCGTTGCGTAATCGTCTGCCGTACATCGACCCGCTGAACCACCTGCAGGTGGAACTGCTGCGCCGCTACCGGGCCGGCACGGACGACGACGCGACCCGCAGCGGCCTGCACATGTCGATCAACGGTATCTCGGCCGGCTTGCGCAACAGCGGCTGAAATTCGGGGTCAGGAAATTCGGGGTCAGAGCACTTTTTCTCGTGAATTCGGGGTCAGAGCACTTTTTGGTGCATGATCCGTGGGGAATGTGCGGCCGGGGAGAGATACGGGATAACCCGTTCGCTCGTTGGCTTTGCGGGTTGCGGTGGTTGGTTTGTTGCTAGACGGGACATTGATCAGAAATTCGCTCTGACCCCGAATTGATGCTCTGACCCCGAATTTGACCCCGAATTTGCGGCTAGAAGGGCGGCGGCTCGTTTGGTGGCGCCGGCGCGATGTCGAGGTCGATCACGGTGCGCGGCAGGTGCGCCACATCCTCGCCGGCGACGAGCGCCTGGGCCTGGAATGCCGCGTGCGCCCGCACGCCGTGCCGGTGCACGGCCACGAGCATTACGGGCAGGGTGGGGAAGTGGGGGCGCAGGCGTTCCAGCAGGACGTCGCCGACGCCCGGCGCGACCCAGGCCGGCGGCGCGAAGGCCAACGCCACGCGCACGCCTTTCAGCTCGGCGAGGGCGACCTCGAGTTTCATATCCGGTCGCTTTCCTTGCGCACGACGCGGCCGAGCACGATGCACGCGTTACCCTGGCATAGCTTGCGGTGGAATTTGCGCTGGTCCGGATTGTCCGACGTGAGCCACCATTTGCCGGCGTCGCGCGACAGGCGCTTCACGACCGCCTCGCCTTCGTAGTTGAACGCATACACGGCGCCGTCCACGGGCTTGGTGTCGAGCGTGTTGATGATGACGATGTCGCCGGCATACAGCGACGGCTCCATGCTTTCGCCCTTGACGAGGATGGCGATCAGGTGGTCGGGATGGTAGTTGTGGCGCTCGATCCAGGTGCGGCGCATGCCGAGCGTGCCGCCGTCGCGGCGTTCCGGCTCCGTCTGGAAACCGGTGATCCCGGCCGACAGCCGCAGCTTGACCATGCGGATCTGGACGAATTCCGCGTCGTCATTGTCGAGCGCGCGCACCGGCATGCCGTCCTTGAGGCGGTGAAACGGGGCCTGGCGCGGATCGCCCTCGCCGGTCATCAGCCAGATGTGCGAGAACCCGAGTTCGCGCTCGATGTTCAGCGCGTAGCGGATGTCCATCGACTTGATTTTCCCCGTCAGCCACTGGTTCACGACGCTCTTCGAGGCGCCCGAAGCTTTGACGAGGCCGGTCTGGCCCCGTTCGCCTTCCAGTTGCGGCACGGTGCGGTAGATGTGGTCGAGGCGGTCGGTTAAGGGGTTCATGTTAAGTATTCTAAACTCAATTGAGTTTAGTGTTCTTGACGTTGATCAGTTTAGAGTTCTATACTCTACGCCACTTGCCGGGCATTGTGAAGGGGGGAGCTATGAGCAGACCAAGTATCTTGGGCGTGGCCAGCTACGTCGCCGGTATGGCGTCGATCGGCGCGTCGTTGACCCTGGCGGACGTGGGTACGGCTGTCGGCATCGCGACAGCCGTGCTGACCTGCCTGACCAATACCGTGTACACCTACCGTCGCGACCGGCGTGAGCAGCGCGAGTGCGAAGCGCGGCTCGCGCAACTCGAGCGACCGTCTTGAGCGCACGCGTTCCGGCACGTGGCGTAGGATCGGGAATGGGCGCGATTTTGATTCAAATCAAAGCCAACACAGCGTGATCTGTCAGACAGTGGACCGGGAGCGGCGCGCTTCCGATGCCCGGCGGCGTGTCCGATGCGGCGCGCCGGTCGAGCGGCGCGGGGAGGTTGCGTGAACGATATGTCCGATAGCAGGAATACGCCGGCCGGCGCCGATCCACGCGGCGCCGATGCGCCGAACAAGGCGCCGAACAACGCGCCGAACAACGGCAACCCGTCGTTCCGTCCCATGCTGTGGTACTGGCTGTTTGCCATCGTGCTGTTCATGCTGTTCCAGTCGGTGACGGATTTCGTGACGTCGTCGCCGCTGGCGTACAGCGAATTCAAGCAGCTGCTGCACGACGGCAAGGTCAACGAAGTCACGGTGGGGGAGACGAGCGTGTCCGGCACCCTCAAGTCCGGCGGGCTGGACGCCGTCCTGCCGCGCAACCGGGTGGAGTCGATCAAGTGCGGTGCGGACGGGACGTGTCCATTCAGCACTGTCCGCGTGACCGACCCCGACCTCGTGAAGGATCTCGACGCGGCGCACGTGCGCTATTTCGGCCAGCAGCGCAGCGAATGGTTGAGTACCTTGCTGGCGTGGGCGCTGCCGTTGCTGCTGCTGTTCTGGATGTGGGGCGGGCTCGCCAAGCGGGGCGGCGTGGCGGCCGGGTTGTTTGACGTGGGCAAGAGCCGGGCCCGCGTCTATATGCAGAGCAAGACGGGCGTGACGTTCAACGACGTGGCCGGGATCGACGAGGCGCGCGACGAGCTGATGGAGATCGTCGAATTCCTCAAGAACCCGCAACGCTACCGGCGCCTCGGCGGACGCATCCCGAAAGGCGTGCTGATCGTCGGGCCGCCCGGCACGGGCAAGACCTTGCTGGCCAGGGCGGTGGCGGGCGAGGCCGGGGTGCCGTTCTTTTCGATCAGCGGCTCGGAATTCGTCGAGATGTTCGTCGGCGTCGGCGCGGCCCGCGTGCGCGACATGTTCGTGCAGGCGCAGAAAGTGGCGCCCTGCATCATCTTCATCGACGAGCTCGACGCGCTGGGGCGTGCGCGCGGCGTGGCGGGCGTCGTCGGCGGCTACAACGAGCAGGAGCAGACGCTCAACCAGCTGCTCGTCGAGATGGACGGCTTCGACACGAACAAGGGCGTGATCATCCTCGCGGCCACCAACCGTCCCGAGATCCTCGATCCTGCGCTGCTGCGGCCCGGCCGCTTCGACCGCCACATCGCCCTCGACCGGCCGGACCTCAAGGGCCGCCAGAAGATCCTGCAAGTGCACGCCCATCAGGTCAAGCTGGCGCCCGACGTGGATCTTGCGGCCGTGGCGGCCAAGACACCCGGCCTGGCCGGCGCCGACCTCGCCAACCTGATCAACGAAGCGGCCCTGCTGGCCGCGCGGCGCGGCAAGGAGCGGGTCGAGCGGAGCGATCTCGACGAGGCCGTCGACCGCGTCGTCGCGGGCATGGAAAAGCGCTCGCGCCTGATCAATCCGATGGAAAAGGAAACGGTGGCTTTCCACGAAGCGGGGCACGCCGTGACGGCGGAGTTCCGGGCCCATGCCGACCGGGTGGCCAAGGTTTCGATCATCCCGCGCGGCATCGCGGCGCTGGGCTACACGCAGCAGTTGCCCACCGAGGACCGCTATCTGCTGAAGAAGAGCGAATTGCTGGACCGGATGGACGTGTTCCTCGGCGGGCGCGTCGCGGAGGAGCTCGTGTTCGGCGACCTGTCCACGGGGGCCCAGAACGATCTGCAGATGGCGACCGACCTCGCGCGCCACATGGTCGCGCAATACGGCATGAGCGAACGCGTCGGCCTGGCGACGTTCGAGCAGACGGCCAGCGCGCCGTATCCGCCGCTGGAGCGAAGCACGGCGTACAGCGAACGCACGGCGCGCCTCATCGACGGGGAGATCGCGCGGCTGCTCGACGACGCCCATCAGCGCGTGCTGGCCACCTTGCGCGAGCAGCGCGCTTTGCTGGACGCGTTGGCGCGGCAATTGCTCGAACACGAGACCGTCGAGCGGGACGCGCTGCAGGCGCTCGTGCGCGAGCACGCGGCCGCGCCCGCGCCCGCGACGGGCGATGTGGCGGCCCAGCCCGTACCGGAACACGCCGTGCGGCGCATGGCCGGCAGGTAGGTGGAATAACGGTCGGCATGGCCGCATCCTGGCGTCTCCCGTCAGGTGGGCACGGATGCGCCCGCCGCTGCGGCCGTCCGTCCCGGCGCGGATGGCGAGGACGCCCCGAGCAACTCGCACACGGCATCGGCCACTTGCTGCGGCGCGACGCCGGCCAGGCACGCTTGATGGCCTTGCGGGCACGTGCTCTTGTAGCAGAAGCGGCAGGGCACGTCGTGGAACAGGACGCGGCTCTGCACGTGCCACGGCGTGTGCTGCGGATTCGTCAGCGCGTACAGGTCGACGATGGGTGTGCCCACGGCGGCCGCCAGATGGGCCGGGCCCGTGTTGTTGGTGACGGCGACGGCCGCCAGCCGCAGCGCCGCGCCCAGTTCGCCCAGCGACAGGCGTCCCGCGAGCGAGACGGCCGGCACGGCGCTGGCGAACTGGATGGTGTCGATGAGCTCGACTTCCGCCGCGCTGCCCGTGAGCACGAGGGGCAGTTGCGGGCCGTGCGCCAGCAGGCGCAGCACGTGCGCCCACTGCGCGGGCGGATAGCGGCGCGAGGCGGCGCTGGCGCCCGGGTGCAGCAGGATCCACGGCCGGTCCGGATCGACGCCGGCCGTGGACAGGCGCATGCGCGCAGCGGCAAAGTCGGCCGGACGGGGTTGGAACGACAGCCCGGGCTCGGCCTTGCGGCACCCGACACGCTGCACGAGGGCCAGTTGGCGCTGGACTTCGTGGCGCACGAGGGTCGCCGGCTCGGGCTCGGGAATCCAGTCGGACAGCAAATCGTAGGGATTCTCGCGGCAATGGGCCAACCGCAGCGGGATGCCGGCCAGCTGGCACAGCAGCGCCGCCGGCAGCGCGCTCTGCGTGTAGGTGGTGAAGATCACGGCCGCGTCGAAGGCGCGCGCGGAGAGCGTGGCGATCAGCGCCGGGCCCGTCGGGTGCGGCTGCGGGGTCGCGGCCTTCGTCCAGGGCGCGTCCCACGCGATGGCGTCGTCCAGTTCGGGGATGAACGGTTGCGCGGCGGCGCCGGACGGCGAGCCCAGCAAGGTCAGCGACCGTCCCGGCACGGCCTGGCGCAGCGCCTGCATGGCCGGGGTGCACATCAGCACGTCGCCGAGCGAGTCGAGGCGCACGCACAGGACGCGCCGGGCCCGTTGCCAGGTGGCGGTCATGCCGGGTCTCCGTGGCTGGCGATCAGCACGGCGGCCGCGTACAGGTCGCGCGCGATGCGCGTCGGCACGCGGCGCGGGCCCAGCCGCCATTCCGTCTCGTTGCCGTTGTCGATGAGGATGGTGCGGCAGCCGGCCCGGTTGCCCGCCTCGACGTCGTGCAGGATGTCGCCCACCATCCACGATGCGCGCAAGTCGATGCCGTGGTCGTGCGCCGCCTTCAGCAGCAGGCCCGGCAGCGGCTTGCGGCAGTGGCAGGCGGCGGCCCAGGGCGCGACGGTGCCGTCCGGGTGGTGGGGACAAAAATAAAAGCCGTCGAGCGTGAGCTGTTCGCGCAACAGCAGTTCGCCCAGGCGGGTGCTGACGGCGTCCATCGCGGCCGCGGCGAAGCGGCCGAACGCGATGCCGGGCTGGTTGGTGACGACGAACAGGCGGTAGCCCAGCCGCATCAGCAGACGCAGCGCGGGACCGGCCCCGCGGCACAGGACGATGCGTTCGGGCTCGACGTTGTGCGGCAGGTCGTCCACGAGCGTCCCGTCCTTGTCGAGGAACACGGCTTTCATGGCCACGACGTTTCCCGCACGGGCAGGACGGTCAGTTCCGCGATCACGCTCTCGCGCGGCAGCAGCAGCGCGTGGCGGATCGCGAGGGCGACGCTGGCGGGATCCTGCAGCAGGGCCGGGTCGAGGTCGGGAAAGCGTTCGAGCAGGAACGGCGTGCGCATGCCGCCCGCGACGACGGCGGTGACGCGGATGCCTTGCGGGCGCAGCTCGGCATGCAGCGCATGCGACAGCCCCAGCAGGCCCCATTTGCTGGCGTGGTAGGCGCTGGCGTTCGGCCAGGCGCGCTTGGCCGCTGTGGAGGCGACGTTGACGATGTCGCCGCCGCCCTGCCGGCGCATGTGCAGGGCTGCATGCTTGGCCAGCAGGAACGGACCGTTCAGGTTGGTGTTGATGACGCGCAGCCAGTCTTGCTCGGACAGCTCGGACACGGGCAGCGTGACGTCCGTGCCGGCGTTGTTGACGAGGATGTCGATCCGGCCCATGGTTTCCACGCAGTGCTCGACGGCGGCGCGCGCGGCGTCGGGGTCGCCGACGTCGAGCTGCAGTGTCGGCATGGCCGCGTGCAGCGCGCCGGCGCGGATGTCGGCGGCCACGACGTCGCAGCCGTCGGCGGCCAGCAGGGCGGCGAGGGCGGCGCCGAGGCCGCTGGCGGCGCCCGTGACGAGCGCGACCTTGCCTCGTAGAGGTGCGTCGGTGGCGTTGGGATGGTGCATGCTCACTCCTGGGGTTGGGTCAGGTCGATGGGGGCGCGCACGTCGGCGAGGACGGCGGCATAGATGTCCGCCACTTGCCGGGCGACCGCGCGCCACGTGTAATGGCGGTAGGCGCGGCGCAGGCCGGCCTCGCCCATGGTGCGCGCGAGCAGCCGGTCGCGCTGCAGGTGGGCCAGGCGCGCCGCCAGCGCCTGCGGGTCGCGCGGGGGCACGAGGAAGCCGGTGGCGCCGTCCACGACAGTGCTCTTGATGCCGCCCACGTCGGCGCCGATGACGGGCCGGGCGCAGGCCATCGCTTCGACGGGCGTGATGCCGAAGGGTTCGTACCACGGCGTCGTGACGAACACGTCGGCCGCGCCATACCAGAGCCGCAGCGCCGCGCGCGGCTGCTGGCCCGCGAAACGCACGTGGGCGGCGATGCCCAGCGTGCGCGCGAGGGCGTGCAGGCGGGCCAGCTCCGCCCCGTCGCGTCCGCCCGGCTGCGCGTCGCCGCCGACGACGAGCAATTCCGCGTCCACGCCGTGCGCGGCGCGCACCTGCGCGATGGCTTCGATCACCGTGTCGACGCCCTTGCGCGGCACCATGCGGCCCAGCTGCAGCACGGTGAAGCGCTCCGGCGCCAGCGCCAGCGCGGCCCGGGCCTCGGCGCGGGGCATGGGCCACAGCTCGTCCGGATCGAAGCCGCATGGAGCGATCGCGATGCGCGCGCCGCTGGCGTCGTACAGGCGCTCCATGTCGTGCCGGTCCTGCGGGCATTCCGCGATGATGCGGTCGGCTTGCCGCATCAGCTCGCCCTCGATGCGCGTGCGCGCCGGCGGAAAGGCGTCGGCCGCGCCCTGGGCGAGGCGGCGCACGCGGCCCAGCGCGTGGAACGTGATCACGAACGGCAGGCCCAGCGCCTGCTTGAGGTGCCGGGCGACCATGCCGGACATGAAGAAGTTGGCGTGCACGATGTCGTACGGGATGGCCTGCTGGCGGGCGAAGCGGGTGGTGAAGCGGCAGAACGACGGGATGTGGGGCAGCATGTCCTCCTTGGGGACGTAGTGGGCCGGGCCGGCCGGCACGTGGATGACGCGCAGGTTCTCGCGCCAGCGCACCAGTTGCTTCTGCCGGATCGCGTCGCGCCGCGTGAAGACGTCGACGGCGTGGCCGGCCTGCGCCAGCTCGCGCGCCAGGTGGGCGACGTAGACGTTCTGCCCGCCGCAGTCGATGCTGCCCGGCGCCGCGAGCGGCGACGCGTGATCGCTGATGAGCGCGATGCGGCGCGGGCCGGCCGGGACGGCCGGATCGTCCGGGCCGGTTACGGCGGTCGGCTGGTCGTCGAGTTTCATGGCGATCGATCAGCTCGTCACGGCGCGCAGCGCGGCATCCCAGTCGGCGCTGAAGCGGGCGATGGCAAAGCGTTCGCGGGCGCGCCGGCGCGCCGTGTCGCCCACGCTGCGCGCGAGGGCGGCGTCCGCGAGGAGGGCGCGCATGGGGATGGCCAGCTGGCGCGTGTCCGTCATGGCGAAGCCGGAGACGCCGTGCTCGATCACGGTCGCCATTTCGGCCGTGGCGAGCGCGACGACGGGCATGCCGATCATCATGGCTTCGATCACGGACAGGCTGAGGCTGGAATAGCGGACGGGCGAGAACAGGAAGCGGTAGGCGGCGGCGAACGCGGGCAGTTGCGGATGGTCGATCTCGCCCAGCCCGCCCAGTTCCGTCGCGCCCATGCCGACGAGATCGAGGGGCAGCGCCGTGCGCAGCCGTGCGTACAGGTCGGCGCCCATGCGCCGGCCGCGCCGCGCCAGGTGGTTCGTGACCACGAGGCCCCGTTCCACGTCGCCGCGCCAGCGCGCGGCCTCCGGCACCGCGACGCCGTGCTCGATGACGCGCGTGGGCGTGCGGCCGCTGTCCCACATGAGGTCGTTGTACGGCGTGACGTGCACGAGCAGCACGGCGGGATCATCGACCGGGTGCCGCAGGTCGGTCGGCCACAGGGGGCGGCGCGTGCCGGGCGCGGCGCGGCCGTCGTCCGGCGCGTCGCGGTCGGCCGGCAGAGCGGGCGGATCGTGTTCGAGATAGATGCGCGGCAGCGCGCGCTGGGCGGGCGTCAGCAGCTCGTACTGGTCGCGTTCCCAGTGATGGTCTTCCTGGAACAGGATGCAGTCGAACTCGCGCGTGCGCGCCTGGTCGGCCGGGAGGTCGTGGACGTTCGGGCCGAACGGGAAGGGGCCGCAGCGGCCGCCGTAGCCGGGCGGGCGGCCCGGCTTGGCCAGCACGTGGAACTCGTGCGGCGCATGGGACAGGTAGTACAGGTAGCTGCCATGCGTGTGCCAGGTCAGGACGTTCAGGCGGCGCATGGCGCCTCCCCGGTCCGCGCCGCGGCGCAACCCTCTCGTGCAATCCCGTTTTCGTTTGGCATGCTTCGCTCGCGATCTGGCAATGTGTCAGCTTCGACCGCGAGCAAAATGGCTGGGTTCCGGAACTCGTCCGGCGCTTGAATCTGGATCAAGCGAGGAGGGACGCCGGCCGCGCGGGCCGGCGGAAAGCGGACTCAGGGCTTGGTCTTGAAGCCCGTGTCGTCGTCCATGTTCTCGTCGCCGTGCAGCTTGTTGGCGAAGCCGGGGCTGCGCGGATAGCCGCCGGCGGCGTCGTTCGACTTGTGCACCGGCGGGCCGCCCGCGGATGCGGTGGAGCCGGTCTGGGAACCCTGGCGGTCGGTGCTGTCCGCGCCCGTGTTGCCCGGCGAGCGCGGCAGGCCGCCGGCCGCGTAGTTGGATTCGTGCACGCCGCCGTAGTCGGACTCCTGGTTGGTCCGCGCGCGCGAGCCGGTCACCTCCAGCTGCGTGTTGCCGCGCTGGGCTTCGCGTCCGCCGGCGGCGCCCGGCCCCGGCATGCCGCCGCCCTGCGTCGAGGACGACGCGCCGGACTGGCGGTTGCCCATCGAGCCGCCCGGCGGCCGCGCCGGCAGTTCGCTGCGCGGGCCGTGCATGCCGCCGCCTTGCGTCTGCGTGGACGCCTGCAGGTTGCCGCGCACGACGTCACGGTGGATGTCCCGCTCCAGGGTCAGATCCACGCCCGTGTCTTTCGGACGGTGTCCGACGGGCTGTTCCAGCAAGCCGTAGGCGCCGGATTTCTGTTCCATCTGGCGCTGGTGGCTGTCCGTGATGCCCTGCACGGCGCCCGAGCCGCCGTTGATCTGGTTGTCCATCGAGCCGCCGGGGATGCCGGCGTCCTCGCCATACTCGCGGCCGCCGATGCCGCCCTGCGCACCCATGACGTCGCGCTGCTGGTTGCCCTGCTCGACGCCCGGGCCGCGCGGATAGGTGTGGTCGAGCGGCTGGCCATGGTCGGCGGTATCGCCTTCCGACCCGGGATTCCATTTCTCGTCGGCGCCGTTGTTCGTCTGGTTGTTCACTTCGCTGCGTTGGTTCGCGTCCATGATCGTCTCCTTTCGATCCAAACTGGAATGATGCGCGTCCACAGGAGACTTCAGTATAGGAAGACGTTGCGGGTATATGTAGGACGATTACCGACGAGTCATTTACGACTGGAAGTAGTGTTTCGATGATGCATTTTCTGTCTCACATTGTCCTACAAAGTCATCTGAATTGCTCCTATAGTCTCATCCAATCGGCATGCCTAAGATGTTTTCCGACCGAGCGCTCAACGGTGCATCCGACAGCATCGGCAGGCCTGCCGCAGGACGCGGCGGTTTCAACTGCAACGAGGAGAGAACATCATGGCATCCAGCAACCAAGGCAACAAGCAGAGTGGCGGTACGAAGAACCGAGGTTTCGCATCGATGGATCCGGAGCGTCAGCGCCAGATCGCCAGCGAAGGCGGCAAGGCCGCCCACCAGAAAGGCACCGCGCACGAATTCACCTCGGAAGAGGCACGTCGCGCAGGCAGCATGAGCCACGGCAATCGCCAATCGGCGTCGGGCTCGTCGCGCAGCTCGTCCAAGGGCAACAAGCAGTAACCCGGTGCGGGTGGGACGGCGGCACAGCCGTCCACCCTGCGCACGATTTCTCGCGGGGAGCGCAGGCTCCCCGTTTTGCATTTCTTTAACACAATTTCGAAATTGGATGGGGTAAAATCCTCGGGCTTTCAATCACTTAGCCATAGGAATTCGTCGTGAAATCAGCGGTCATCCGTCAAGTCAAGAGCATGTCCATGTCGTGCGACCGGGTCGGCAACCTCCTGCTGACCAAATTCTCCGCGCACGGGGCGAGCGACGTTGCCGTGTTCGTGCCGGCATCGATCGTGTTCTGGCTCCTCAAGCACCTGCCGGTCAACCAGGATCCGGCCCTGCAGCCGCCGCCGGCCGGTCCCCAGATCACCCAGTGGGACTGGGACAGTCCGAACATCCCGCGCGCGTTCACCGTGCAGTGCAAGGTCTTGCCGGGCAAGATCAGCATGACCTACAACCTCGACCGCAAGCCGGACCTCACCGTCGTCCTCGACCGCAGCAACGTCGAGCTGATGCGCCAGATCATGCTGGCCTACAGCAAGGATTTGATCGACCTCGACGCCTGAGCGGCGGCGCAACGGCAACGCGGCGGCAACGCCCGCCGCCTGTTTATGGCCGGCGGGCGTGGGCTCGGCTATCATGCGTTCTTTGACCGCTTTTCGAGGAACCAGCCCATGCCCATCAAGATCAGCCAGCTGTTCGATTCCGGTGCGATCGACGTCGTCGAGGCCACCGATCCGCGCCAGATCGACCTCAAGCTGCGCAAGGATTCTTCAGCCGACATCCACCAGTGGTTCCACTTCCGCCTGCAGGGCGCGCGCGGCAAGGCCTGCACGATCCGCTTCCTGAACGCGGGCCAGGCGACCTATCCCAAGGGCTTCGAGGGCTACCAGGTGGCGGCCAGCTATGACACGGAGAACTGGTTCCGCGTGCCGACGTCGTTCGACGGCCAGGTCTTGAGCGTCAACCACACGCCCGAGCTGGACAGCATCTATTACGCCTATTTCGAGCCCTACACGTGGGAACGCCACCTGCGCCTGCTCGGCGAAGTGGCCGAGAATCCGGTCGCGCGCGTGCACGATATCGGCACCACCGTCGACGGGCGCGACATGAACCTCGTCGTGATCGGCAATCCCCAGGCCGAGAAAAAGATCTGGGTCATCGCGCGCCAGCATCCGGGCGAGACGATGGCCGAGTGGTTCGTCGAGGGCATGATGGATGCGCTGCTCGACAATTCCAATCCGGTGTCGCGCAAGCTGCTGCAGCGCGCCGTGTTCTACATCGTGCCGAACATGAATCCGGACGGCTCGGTGCGCGGCAACCTGCGCACGAATGCGGCAGGCGCCAACCTGAACCGCGAATGGATGACGCCGTCGCCGGAACGCAGCCCGGAAGTGCTGTGCGTGAAGAACAAGATCCACGAGACGGGCGTCGACATGTTCTTCGACATCCACGGCGACGAGGGACTGCCCTACAATTTCGTGGCGGGCAGCGAGATGCTGGCCGACTTCACGCCGGAGCGCCTGGCCGCCCAGAACGCGTTCATCGAGCGCTACATGGCGGCCAGCCCCGACTTCCAGAACGTCTACGGCTATGCCGCGAGCAAGTACAACGAGGAATTGCTGACCCTGGCCTCGAAGTACATCGGCCACACGTTCAAATGCCTGTCGCTGACCCTGGAGATGCCGTTCAAGGACAACGCCAACCTGCCCGATCCGTACGTCGGCTGGAACGGCGCCCGCAGCGCCGCGCTCGGCGCCGCGATGCTGCAGCCGATCCTGCAATCGCTGGACGATTGAAGGAGACCGGACATGGGCGTCGAGATCGAACGCAAGTTCTTGCTGGCCAATGACGGCTGGCGCGGGCAGGGCATCCCGACGCGCATGCGCCAGGGTTACCTGGTGGCGGATCCCGTGCGCACGGTGCGCGTGCGCATCGAGGGCGAGCGCGCCGTCATCACCATCAAGGGCAAGACCACCGGGGCGTCCCGCGGCGAGTGGGAGTACGAGATTCCCGTGGCGGATGCGGTCGAGCTGCTGGACGGCCTGTGCGAGCAGCCGCAGGTCGAAAAGATCCGTCACCGCATCGAGAACGGGGGCCACACGTGGGAAGTCGACGAATTCCTCGGCCTGAATGCAGGGTTGGTCGTGGCGGAGATCGAACTCGGCGCCGAGGACGAGGCCTTCGAGAAGCCGGACTGGATCGGCCTCGAAGTCACGGGAGAAAAGCGCTACTACAATGCCAGCCTGATCCGGCATCCGTATGCGCAGTGGCACGACAAACCCTGACGCGCCGGCCCCGTCTTTCGAGAGGTGCGCGGCGCCACCGCTTGGGTTAGCATGCGATACCCGACCAGGAGACGCCCGACCATGTCCGAACACGTTCCCGAACTGATCCCCGAAAGCCTCGTCCCCGACACCGAGGCGCGCGCCGCCGTCGACCTGGCCACGCGCGCCCACCAGATCTATCCCACCCTGAGCGGGGACGACATCGCCCGCCTGCGTCGCTTCGGCACCTGCCGCACCTGGCCGGACGGCGCCACCGTGTTCCGCGCCTGCGTGGATTCGCCCGGCATGGTCGTCGTGCTGGCGGGGCGCTTGTCGTGCAGCCGGACCGATGCGCTCGGCAAGCGCGTCGAGGTGGTCGAGTACGGCCCCGGCCAGTTCAGCGGCGAAGTGGCGCAGTTGTCCGGCCGGCCGCCGCTCGCGGACGGCGTCGCGGTGGGCGACCTGGAAGCCCTCGTGCTCGACGCCGAATGCCTGCGCGCCGTGATCGTGGCCGAGGCCGAACTGGGCGAGCGTCTCATGCGCGCCTTCATTCTCCGTCGCGTGCAATTGATCAGCAATAAGCCGGGCGGACCGATCCTGATCGGCCCGGCCGCGCACGCCGGCCTGTTCGAGCTGGAGAATTTTTTATCGCGTAATGCCTATCCGTACACGCGGCGCGATCCGGAGTCCGATCCGGAAGCGGCCCAGCTCGTGCGCGAGCACTGGCAACGGCCGTCCGACTGGCCGCTCGTGGCGCTGCCGGACGGCTTCGTGCTGAAGAATCCCACGTTGACCGAAGTGGGCCGCTGCCTCGGCACCTTGCCCCGCATCGAGCGCGGCGCCGTGTTCGACGTGCTCGTCGTCGGCGCGGGGCCGTCCGGGCTGGCGACGGCCGTGTACGCCGCATCGGAAGGCTTGCGCGTGATGGTGCTGGACCAGCGCGCCTATGGCGGGCAGGCGGGCGCGAGCGCGCGCATCGAGAACTTCCTCGGTTTCCCGACCGGCATCTCCGGCCGCGCGCTGGCCGGCCGCTCGTACGTGCAGGCGCTGAAGTTCGGCGCCGAGGTCGCGATCCCCGCGCGCGCCACCCGGCTGCTGTGCCACGAGCGGCCGCTCAAGGTCGAGCTGGACGACGGCACGTGCTTGCAGGCGCGCACCGTCGTGCTGGCGTCCGGCGCGCGCTACCGCAAGCCGGACCTGCCCGACATCGCCGAATACGAAGGCCGCGGCGTGTACTACTGGGCCTCGCCCGTGGAAGCGCGGTTGTGCCGCAACGAACCCGTCGTGCTCGTCGGCGGCGGCAATTCGGCGGGACAGGCGGCCGTCTTCCTGGCGGCGCACGCGTCGGACGTGCACTTGATGGTGCGCGGGCCGGGGCTGGAAGCGACGATGTCCAGCTACCTGATCGAACGCATCGCGGCCACGCCCAACATCCACCTGCACACGCGGCGCGAAATCGTCGGGCTGGACGGCGACGAGAACGGCCTGGCGCGCGTGCGCTGCCGGAGCCGCGACGGTGGCGACGAACGGTCATTCGTCGTGCGCCGGCTGTTCCTGTTCATCGGCGCCGATCCGAACAGCGACTGGCTGCACGAGTGCGGCATCGGGCTGGACGACAAGGGTTTCGTGCTGACCGGCGCCGACACGCGCCCGGAACGCGGCGCCCGCACGCTCGAGACGAGCGTCGACGGCATCTTCGCCGTGGGCGACCTGCGGGCCGGGTCGACCAAGCGCGTGGCCGCCGCGGCCGGCGAAGGGGCCGCCGCGGTGGCGCAGATCCACGGCTACCTGGCATCGCTCGCCCGGCACTGACGGGCGGCGCAGGCGGCCGACGCCGTTTGGTTGAACTCTCTAGTTGACAGCGGGCATAATGGCGCGGTGCGCGACCGTGCGTGGTGCGGCGCAGCCAGAGGACCGCAATGGCATTTTCCGTACTGTCACAATTGAGCATGCGCGCGGACCGCGGCAGGATCCTGCGCTGCTGCGCCTTGGCCTTGCTGCTGCATCCGCTCGCGGCATGTGGCGCTGCGCCGCAGGCCGAGCGCCTGCGGGAGGCGGGCGCCATGGCCCGCTTCGTGCCGGACGAGGCGTCGCGCCGGCTGCGCGCCATGGAATGGGAAATGGCCACCGCGCCGGCACCGTTGCGGACGGACTTCCTGTATTTCTACAGCACCGCCGAGCGCGGCATCGGCGACCTCACGCATGCCCTGGCATTGGCGGACCAACTGGTCGCCTACGGCAGGCGGAACAAGGACAACGTGGCGCTGGCCAAAGGCCTGATCGGGCGCGCCAACACGCTCTACCTGCGCGAAGACCTGGCCGCGTCGCACGCTGCGTCGTTCGAGGCCGAACGCGTCGCCCGCGCCACCGCCGACGTCCCGACGCAGATCATGGCCACCATCGCGGCCGGCCAGTCGTTCGAGGAGCAGGGCGATTATCCCGCGGCGCTGGCGCGGCTGCATGCCGCCGTCGACATGGCAAGCCGGATCGAGGGCGACACCGCGCCGCTGGCCAGCGCGCTGCACGTGCTGGTGCTGCTGTACCTGAATATGGGCGAGCTCGACAAAGGCTGGGAGGCGCAGCGGGAATCGCTGGCCGTGGCGCGCAAGATGGCATCCCCCGGCTACCTCGCGACGGCGCTGGGCGACGAGTACGCATTGGCGGTCGAGCAGAAAGACTTTCCGCGCGCGCGCCGGGCCCTGTTCGAAGCGCTCGGCCTGGAACGCGGCATGGGCGCGCGCCAGATGGCCACCACCACCTTGGTCGACATGTCCGATTGTTACCTGAAGGAGCGCCGGTTCCGCGAGGCCCAGGCCTATGCCGCGCAAGCGCTGGACGCCGCCATGGACGTCAGGAGCAACAACGACGCCGCCACCGCCCGCGTCAACCTGGGCCAGGCGCTGCTCGGGCAGGGCCGGCTGGCCGAGGGCAAGCGGCAGTTCGAGGCGGGCCTGGCGACCTATGAAAAACAGGGCGACAAGCCCGAACTGCTGGCCGTGCTGCGCGAATATGGCGGGGCGCTGGAGCATGCCGGCGACTACAAGGGCGCCGTCGACGCGTACGACCGCGAGCGCCGCCTGTCGGGCGAGATCTTCGCCGAGCAGCGCCAGAAGGCCCTGTTGGAACTGCAGCAGAAATACGACGCCGAGAACAAGCAGCGCCGGATCGACGCGCTGCGCGAGGCAAACCGCGCCGCCATCGCGGCGCTGGAGCATCACCGTGCGCAGCAGCGCCTCTGGTGGCTGCTGGCCGCGGTGTGCGCGCTGGCCGCCGCTGTCGTCGGACTGCTGTACCGGAAAGTGCGGCGCGCGAATGCCGAGCTGGAAGACAAGAACCGGCAATTGCAGCGGCAAGGCGCGCTTGACCCGCTCACGCTGCTGTACAACCGCGGCCACTTCCAGGACGTCATGAACCGGACCGGCGACGAGCGGCGGTCGACCGGCGCCGGGGCCGTGGGCGCTTTGTTCCTGCTGGACCTCGACCATTTTAAAAGCGTCAACGACGAACACGGCCATGCGGCCGGCGACGCCGTGCTGAGAACGGTCGCGCACAAGCTGCGCCAGGCATTGCGCGAGACCGACATGATCGTGCGCTGGGGCGGCGAGGAATTCCTCGCGTTCCTGCCGGACGTCGCGCGCGACGGCCTCGACGACGTGGCACAGCGCATCCTGCGCTGCGTCGCGGCACCGGCCGCCGACGAATGCAGCGCGGCCGTGCCGGTCAGCGCGTCCGTGGGCTTCGCGCCGTTTCCGCTGTCGGTCGGCGGCGTGTCCCTGACGTGGGAGCAAGCCGTCGGCCTGGCCGACCAGGCCATGTACCTGGCCAAAGCGCACGGCCGCAACCGCGCCTACGGGGTGCGCGGCGTTCCCGACGCCGCGCAGGTATCGATCGACGCGATCGAGCGGGACCTGGAGCAGGCGTGGCGCGCGGGCTGGGTGGAACTGGCGGTGGTGCAGGGCGACGCGGAGGCGCCGGTCCCCGCGCCTGGATAACGGCGTACGCGCGTCAATCGCGTCGCAGGCCGCGTCGTCGTCAAAATTCGGGGTCAGAGCATATTTCGGATCGAATTCGGGGTCAGAGCACGTTTCGGATCAATGTCCCGGTGCGCAACAATCGGTCGAGGCCAGCGCGCGGCATGGACACAATCTCTCTGCGAGGACCGTCTTGAGGACTTGCTCCAAGGACCGTGCACCAAAAAGTGCTCTGACCCCGAATTCGCGCCGAAAAGTGCTCTGACCCCGAATTTTGCGCGCCCAAGAAAAAGCCCGGCACGCGGCCGGGCTTGGGACGGATGGTGTTGCGTGTCAGTGGAAGTGTTCGTTGCCCGCCGGCGTGTCTTCCGGCATCTCGGCGTGGACGAGCTCGCCGCTGGGGTCGGCGAACAGCGGGGCGCCGCAGTCGTCGCAGTACTCGGCGACATAGCGTTCGCCGATGCGCTTGACGTGGCTGATGCCGACGTCGTTCAGGTGCTTGACGATCTCGTCCAGCGGCGCCAGCGGACGCTCGCCGCCGCCGGCCGGACCTTCCATCGGCGTGCCGTCCTCGTCTTCCTGGCCGTACAGGGGCCAGACGATGCCGTACACGACGTCCGACGACTGGCGCAGCGTGAAGCCGACGCGGTATTCGTCGACCTGGCTGTCGTTGACTTCGTCGCCGAAGCCCGCGATGACGGCGCGCAAGTCGTTCGGTTCCACGCCCAGCGTGTTCGTCAGATAGTGCACGGCGGCACGGATCGACACCGGACGGATCAGTTTATCCGCCTCGCGGCACGCCACGTAATACGCTTCCGGCAGCAGCAGCTCGACGCCGCAGCCCGGCAGCAGGCGGGCGATGTTCGGGCCGGCCTGGGCGCGCCATTGCTCGAGGGCGTTCTCGCGCTCGGCTTCGAAATTGATGTGGTGCTGCGGTTCCTGCCAGCGGAACAGCGGGGCGCCCTGCGGGGCGACGACGGCCACGAGCAGGTAGCGCGTGTCGGCCAGGAATTGCGACGTGTCCGGACCGGGCGCGGCCGGCTTCACCGTCGTGCCCTTGTGGGCGGCGGCGGCCAGCTTGTGGGTCAGCGAATATGTCTCGGCATGGGTGCGCGGCAGCTGGTCGATCGAGTACAAGGTCGGCGCGATGGCCAGCTTCGTGTTGTCGGCCAGCAAATGGGCGCCGAAGTGGGCCGTCAGCGTGCTCAGGATGTCGGCGGGAATCGTGCCGGACGCGATCGAGAAGCGGGTCCAGGCCAGGATCGGGGCGGCGACGAGCAGGGCTTGCCACGTGGTCTCGGCACCGTCGTTGGCCTGCTCGGTCATCAACGAGGACTCGCTGACCGCTTCGACGCCATCCATCAGCACGTCGTAGACGGCGAGGTCGCCCTTGAACAGGACGTTGAGGGCGGCGTCGACGCTGTCCTGGTGGTTCGTCTTGAGCAGCTTCTGCAGCTGGGCGTCGAGGTTGCGTTCCCAGGCCCGTTCTTCAACGCGGCTGGCAGCCTGCACGATGGCGTTGCTGATGCTGATGAGACGCTGGCTTTCTGCCGAAAGTTTGGGTGAGTCTTTGGAGGGGCGACGCATACGCTTGGAGAGTCTCTTCGGTAAGGGGATTCGTGTTCTTGGATTGTGCTAGGGGGTCATGATAAACCCTTATCCCCGGTATTGTAGTTGATTCGGCCACACCCCAGTAACACGGCGGCAATATCGGCGCCGTCGCGCGCCCGCGCGGAAGCGACGGTTTTGACGGGAACAACGAAAAAAGGCCGGAATCCGCCAGGATTCCGGCCTTTTTCGCTGTTTCGATGCGGATTACGCGGCCAGCAGCTGGCGCAGCACGAACGGCAGGATGCCGCCATGCTTGTAGTAATCCACTTCGATCGGCGTGTCGATACGCAGCAGGACCTGCGTTTCCTTGGTCGAGCCGTCGGCGCGGTGGATCACGAGGGTCGCCTGCATTTGCGGACGGATCTCGCCTTCCAGGCCCTTCAGGTCATAGGTCTCGTTGCCGGTGATGCCCAGCGTCTCGACGCTGTCGTCGCCCAGGAACTGCAGCGGCAGCACGCCCATGCCGACCAGGTTGGAACGGTGGATGCGCTCGAACGAACGGGCGATCACGGCCTTCACGCCCAGCAGTTGGGTGCCTTTCGCCGCCCAGTCGCGCGAGGAGCCGGTGCCGTATTCTTCGCCGGCGAAGATCATCGTCGGGGTGCCTTCCGCGATGTACTTCATCGCGGCGTCGTAGATCGACAGCTGTTCGCCGCTCGGCTGGTGGAGCGTGATGCCGCCTTCGACGGCCGAGCCGTCGGCTTTCGGCGGGATCATCTTGTTCTTGATGCGGACGTTCGCGAACGTGCCGCGCATCATGATCTCGTGGTTGCCGCGGCGCGAGCCGTAGGAGTTGAAGTCGGCCTTGATGACGCCGTGGTCCTTCAGCCACTTGCCGGCCGGGCCGTCTTCCTTGATCGAACCGGCCGGGGAGATGTGGTCGGTGGTGATCGAGTCGCCGAACACGCCCAGCGCGCGCGCGCCCTGGACGCCGGCGGCGGCGGCTTTCGGGGTCATCTCGAAGTCGCTGAAGAACGGCGGCTCGGCGATGTAGGTCGACTCCGGCCAGTCGTAGACCTGGCCCGACACCGACGACACGGCTTCCCACAGCGCGCCCGGGTTGCCCTTGACGTCCGCGTAGTTGGCCTTGAAGACGTCCGAATTCATGGCGTACCTCATGAGGTCGTGGATCTCTTGCGAGGTCGGCCAGATGTCGCCCAGGTAGACGTCGACGCCGTCCGCGCCCTTGCCGACCGGTTCCGTCATCAGGTCGCGCGTGACGTTGCCGGCGATCGCGTAGGCGACGACCAGCGGCGGCGACGCGAGGAAGTTCGAGCGGATGTTCGGGTGGATGCGCGCCTCGAAGTTGCGGTTGCCCGACAGGACGGCCGCGGCGATGATGTCGTTCGACGTGATCGCGGCGTTCAGTTCCGCGGTCAGGTCGCCGGCGTTGCCGATGCAGGTGGTGCAGCCGTACGCGGTCACGCCGAAGCCCAGTTGCGTCAGGTAAGGCAGCAGGCCGGTCGCTTCCAGGTAGTTGGTGACGACGCGCGAGCCCGGCGCCAGCGACGACTTGATGTGCGGCGCGACCGTGAGGCCCTTTTCGACGGCCTTCTTGGCCAGCAGGCCGGCGGCCAGCAGCACGCTCGGGTTCGACGTGTTGGTGCACGACGTGATCGCGGCGATCAGCACGTCGCCGTTCTTCACGCGCACGCCGTTGGTCGTCTCGTAGACCTTCGACAGGTCTTCCGGCGACTTGTTGAAGCCGTTTTCGCTCGTCGGCTTGGAGAACAGGTCGGTGAAGGCGCCCTTCACGTTGCCCAGTTCGATGCGGTCCTGCGGACGCTTCGGACCGGCCAGCGACGGGGTGACGGTGGACAGGTCGAGCGTCACCACGCGGGTGTAGTCGATGTCGCCTTCCTTCGGGATGCCGAACAGTTGCTGGGCCTTGAAGTAGTTTTCGAAGGCGGCCAGTTCCTCCTCGGTGCGGCCGGTGCCGCGGAAGTAGTCGACGGTCTTGTCGTCGACCGGGAAGAAGCCCATCGTCGCGCCGTATTCCGGCGCCATGTTGCCGATGGTGGCGCGGTCGGTGGTCGACAGCGAGGCGGTGCCTTCGCCGAAGAATTCCACGAACTTGCCGACGACCTTTTCCTTACGCAGCATCTCGGTGATGGTCAGGACCAGGTCGGTCGCGGTGCAGCCTTCGCGCAGCACGCCGGTCAGGTTGACGCCGATGACGTCCGGCGTCAGGAAGTACACCGGCTGGCCCAGCATGCCGGCCTCCGCCTCGATGCCGCCCACGCCCCAGCCGACGACGCCCACGCCGTTGATCATGGTGGTGTGCGAGTCCGTGCCGACCAGGGTGTCCGGGTAGCACATCGAGCCGTTCTTCATCACGCCGCGCGCGAGGTATTCCAGGTTGACCTGGTGCACGATGCCGAAGCCCGGCGGCACGACGCCGAACGTGTCGAACGCCTGCATGCCCCACTTCATGAACTGGTAGCGCTCGTTATTGCGCTGGAACTCGATCTTCATGTTCAGGTCGAGCGCGTCCGGGACGCGGAAGTAGTCGATGGTCACCGAGTGGTCGACGACCAGGTCCACCGGCACCAGCGGCTCGATCTTCTTCGGATCGGCGCCCGTCTTGGCGGCGACGTTGCGCATCGCGGCCAGATCGGCCAGTAGCGGAACGCCCGTGAAGTCCTGCAGGACGACGCGGGCGACGACGAACGGGATCTCTTCGGTGCGGGGGGCGGTCGGGCCCCAGTTCGCCAACTGGCGGACGTGTTCTTCGGTGACCTTCTTGCCGTCGCAGTTGCGCAGCACGGATTCGAGCACGACCCGGATCGACACCGGCAGGCGCGACAGGTTAACGCCCAGGGTCTCGCCCAGGGCCGGCAGCGAGTGGAACTGGCCGGTCTGGCCCCCTGCGAGCGGGAATTCCTTCAGCGTATTCAGCGTATTTTGAAACATTCAGTTCTCCTTCTGTGGGGTACTTGTTTTTTGCTAAAGCTTAGGAGTAAAGCAATCGCGCCGATGCGCCTGCATCAGCTTTTCTTGTCACCCGGTGCCGCGGCCACCATCGGCTTGGTTTGTGCGGCGTCCTTGCATTCGTTGGCCAGTTGGCGGTTCTGCTTCGAGTCGAGCAGGATGCCCTTCGATGGGATGCCGATCCAGACCAGGCCGACTTTCGCGTTCTCGTAGCGCTGCGCGCCCGTCGTCGTGCCCACCTTGTCCAGGCGGCGCAGGTGGTTCTTCCAGCGCAGGGCGATATGGCTGTCGTCCATCGAATTCTTGTAGATGGTGACCTTGTTGTTCAATTCGCACGCATATTCGTCCATCGTCGTGTCGGTGATGTCCGGTTCCGGCTCGTCGTCCGCGACCGCCTGCTTGGCGTCGGCTTTCTTGGTTTTCTTGTGCTTGGAGGACTTGGCTTTTTCCTTCAGGACGTGGGTAGCCTTGGGATGCGTGTCGTGGGTGGTGGCGGATGCGGGCGCGCAAACGCCGGCGGCCGCGAGCGCAAAGGCGCAGGCGGCGGTGATTTGTTTCAGAGTGATGGCCATCAGATGGATTCCGGTTGATTGACGAGTGCCGCCGCGGCATCCGGCAGCGCAAGGCCGGCCAGCTTCGCGCGCTGCAACACCGTCCAATAATATCGGTAGCTGGCGCGGTCGTGCAAGCGGCCGCCGTGGGCGATCGGGCCCCAGTGCTTCGCCATCGCGGCCGTCAGGATGGTCGTCGCCTCGTTCACTTCCGCCAGGCGCGGCGTGAACGCCTTGACGATCGGCTTGATCTGGTCGGGATGGATGCTCCACATGCGCGTAAACCCGAATTCGGCGGCCGCGCGCTGGGCATCGTTGGCGACGACCGCGCTGTCCTTGATCTCGGTCGTCACATTATGCGAAGGGACTTTGTCGTGCGCATGACATGCCGCAACCATTTCCAGCTTCGCGCGGACGACGAGGGGATGGGTAAATTGGCCCGGCGTACGCATCGCGGCGGCGGGCACGGCGCCGTAGTGCGCCGAGACGAAATCCATGATGCCGAACGACATGCATTCGACCTGGGGCAGGGCGGCGATGGCGTACGCGTCGTGCAGGGCGCCGTGCGTTTCGATCAACACGTGCAGCGGGAGAAAGTCGCGTCCGGCCTTCGTGGCGGCCTGGTTGACGAGGTCTTGCGCGCGCAACACGTCTTCCAGGCTGTTCGGCTTGGGCAGCACGACGTAGGCGAGGCGTTCGGCGGCGGTGCCCACGATGATCTCGACGTCCTGCGCGAAGTGGCTGCTGCCGACGTCGTGCAGGCGCGCGCCGATGCGGTTGAAACGGTTGTCCTCGCTGTTCACGAGCGCCGCCACCAGCTCGGCGTGGGCGCGCTCGTCGCCGGCGCTGGCGCCGTCCTCGCAGTCGAAGGTGATGTCGAAAATGGGGCCAAGCTCTTGTTGCAGGGCCATCGACTTGCGCATCAGCTTCTCGCTGCCGGCGTAGTGGTCGCAGGCGGGAAGCAGCAGCGGCTGGCGTTGGCCCTGGAATAAAACCTCGGAAGGATGCATTGTCTCGTCCTGGGATGCATTGGTGGGCACGGAGTGCCCACCCTACGCGGAACGACGTAGGGTGGGGTGATTGATGCCAGTGGCATCAATTACGCGCCCACCGAACGTATGCGTTACCGGATTATTTGCCCAGCAGGTGCGCCACGCCCGCGCGCTCTTCGTTGAGCTCGTTCAGCGTCAGGTTGATGCGCTCTTGCGAGAACTGGTCGATCTCCAGGCCCTGGATGATCTTGTATTCGCCGTTCTCGGTGGTCACCGGGAAGCCGAAGACGATGCCTTCCGGGATGCCGTACGAACCGTCCGACGGCACGCCCATCGTGGTCCACTTGCCGTTGGTGCCCAGCAGCCAGTCATGCACGTGGTCGATGGCGGCGTTGGCGGCCGATGCGGCCGACGAGGCGCCGCGGGCGTCGATGATGGCGGCGCCGCGCTTGCCGACGGTCGGCAGGAACGTGTTGGCGTTCCATTCCTGGTCGTTGATCAGCTCCTTGACCGATTTGCCGTTGACCGTGGCGAAGCGGTAGTCGGCGTACATGGTCGGCGAGTGGTTGCCCCAGACGACCATCTTCTCGATGTCGCCGACGGCCGTGCCGGTCTTGGCGGCCACTTGCGACAGCGCGCGGTTGTGGTCCAGGCGCAGCATGGCGGTGAAGTTCTTGGCCGGCAGGTTCGGGGCCGATTTCATCGCGATGTGGGCGTTGGTGTTGGCCGGGTTGCCGACCACCAGGACTTTCACGTCGCGCGAGGCGACGGCGTCCAGCGCCTTGCCCTGCACCGTGAAGATCTGGGCGTTGGCTTCCAGCAGGTCTTTACGCTCCATGCCCGGGCCGCGCGGACGGGCGCCGACCAGCAGGGCGACGTCGGCATCCTTGAACGCGGTCATCGGATCGCTGTGGGCGGTCATGCCGGCCAGCAGCGGGAATGCGCAGTCTTCCAGTTCCATCATGACGCCTTTGAGCGCCTTCTGTGCCTTTTCGTTGTCGATTTCGAGCAGCTGCAGAATGACCGGCTGGTCCTTGCCCAGCATGTCGCCGTTGGCGATGCGGAACAGCAGGGAATAGCCGATCTGGCCGGCCGCGCCGGTAACGGCAACGCGCTTAGGGTTTTTAGCCATGATGAATCTCCAAAGTTTGGGAAAGAAAACGGGGCGACGCAGAAGGATACGCCTGTTTGGGAAAACTGCAATGATACCAAAAGCGCCATCCGCAGGCGGGCGTGCGACGCAGTGCGGCTAAGCGTGCGCCCACGCTCGATCGACCGCGAGTGTAGTCCCGTGCTAATCCATCTGTCAATTCATATCATATGTCTTATATAAGACACATAATCTAGGGTCTTTCACACTGGACGGAGCAGGGGATTTATGAAAAAATCGCAGTCTATGAACCAAGCCTCGTCCAATCCGAACAGCAATGGCGCCACGACTACGAGCGCCGGCAGCGCTGTCGGCGGCGCGGCCACGTCCCAGTCGGGCACGTCCCAGTCGGGCACATCCCAAGCGGGTACTTCCCCGACATTCTCTCCACTGTACCAGCAGATCAAGGCGCTCATCACGCAGAGCCTGCAGTCCGGCGAATGGAAGCCGGGCGAACTGATCCCCAGCGAGGTCGAGCTGGCCGGCCGCTACAAGGTCAGCCAGGGCACCGTGCGCAAGGCCATCGATGAACTTGCCGCCGAGCATCTCGTCGTGCGCCGCCAAGGCAAGGGCACGTTCGTCGCCACCCACAACGAAGCGCGCGCTCACTTCCGTTTCCTCAAGCTGATGCCCGACGAAGGCGTCCCCCAACATTTTGAACACGAATACCTCGAAGTCAAGCGCATTCGTGCGCCGGCCGAGGTGGCGCGCCTGCTCGACCTGAAGTCGGGCGATGCCGTCGTCTACATCAAGCGCCTGATGAGCGACGGCGGCACGCCCACGATCCTCGAGGAGCTGTGGCTGCCCGGGGTTTTGTTCAAGGGGCTGACGGCCGAGCGCCTGGCGGAATACAAGGGCCCGATGTACGGCCTGTTCGAGTCGGAATTCGGCACGCGCATGATCCGCGCGACGGAAAAGATCCGGGCGGTGGCGGCCGACGCGCAGACGGCGCTCGCCCTGAAAGTGGCGGAAGGCACGCCGCTGCTGTGCGCGGACCGGGTGTCGTTTACCTATGGAGACAAGGCGGTGGAATTGCGGCGCGGATTGTATCTGACTGCTAAGCATCATTACCAAAACGAATTGTCCTGAATACTTTTTGCGCCAAGTCTATGCTGGTGCAGTAATCGGTGGTAGCGATTACAATATTTTGATTTTGCGAAAGCGTCGGAGAGGCCCAACCGGCGCGTTTCGGCAGGATCTGGAGGCTGGAATCCAGGTCCGGTGCGGGTCACAAAATCGGCGTAGTCCGGGTGTCAATATAAATAAACGCTTTAAGGGAGGTGTTCCAATGTCCGAAGCCGTGAACAACGCGCAAAAAAGAGGGCAGCCGATCCGTAATGTGAGCATTACGGACATCACGATGAATTACAAGCAGCCGCCGTCGGCCATCGTATCGATCCTGCACCGTATCAGCGGCTTCGTGCTGTTCCTCTGCCTGCCGTTCCTGCTCTACCTGTTCGAGCAAAGCATCCGTTCGGAGATCTCGTTCGCCCACTTCGCGGGCATCGTCAGCCATCCGTTCACGAAGATCGTCCTGCTGGGCCTGTCCTGGGGCTACCTGCACCACTTCTGCGCCGGCATCCGCCACCTGTTCATGGACAACCACATGGCCCTCGACAAGGACGCCTCGCAGCGCACCGCGCGCTGGGTGCTGGTCGTCAGCCTCGCGCTGACCCTGCTGGTCGCCCTCAAACTGTTCGGAGTGTTTTAATCATCATGGCTACTACCCCCAAGAACAT
>NZ_JADKYX010000040.1 GCF_016093545.1 Massilia rhizosphaerae
GTGATTTGCTCGACCGGGTCGTAGTGCCGCTGGCCGATGCCCAGCCACGGGTAGCGGTGGCTGCGGCCGTCGGCGGCGTGGTAGAGCAGGGCGGCCGGTTTGCCCTGGCCGACGACGTCGATGCGGGTGCTGTACGGGGTGAGCCAGCGCGCGCCGAGATTGCCGCGGTCATAGGCGCTCAGCTGGCTGCGGTAGGTGCGGCTCCATTCGATAGGGAGCGGCGCGTCCAGCACGAAGTCAGTGTGGGTGAAGGTTTCGGCGCCGGTGGCGAAGCTGATCGAGTGCGCGGTGCCGCCTTTTGCGGGGCATAGCTTGCAGGCATTGGCGTCGCCCGTCGCCGGATGTTGGCGGCCGGTGGCGCCCAGCTCGTGGCCGGGCTTGTTCTTCTTGTGATGCGCGCCCTTGCTTGATGGGACCAGCGCCGCGTACCGCCGCTTGTGCTTGGTGACCGCGTCGCGCAGCCGCATCAGTAACCACCGGATGCTCATCTGCGCCTGTTCGTCGGCCAGGGCGGCGAGCTTGCCGCGAAACGCCGGCTTGAAGTCGGTCAGGTGCTTGACAATGCCCGTCACGCCAGCTACCGCGCTCTGCGGCAGGAGGCTGGCTGCCGCGGCGACAACGTAGTTCGCGCTCATCTTGTACTGCCTGCCAAGGGCGCCAAGCATGCGGCGCCAGCTGCTTTGCACTTTGGGGTCGTGCAGCTTGCTCTCCACTTCCGCCGTGGATGCCACGTCGAACAGCGGTTCATTGCCGATGCAGCGCTTGAGGATCTTGATCAGGTCGTCGGCAATGCCGTCGGCGGTATTGGCGCAATCGTCCAGGATACCTGCCAGCTTGCCCATCGCGCTGTCGATGAAGGTCTCGATCTCGCCGGCCAGCGTGGCGTTGAGGTGCGCGATCAGCACTTCGACCAGCGCGGGGCCGAGATCCTTGACGCCCCGCGCCAGCTTTTGCCGGACCAGGTGCAGCGCCGGCCGCAGGCTCATGCGCGCCGCGCTCATCCCCAGCGGCACCGGGATCACGCCGATCAGGTTGATGCCCAAGCTGACCCATTCCAGGAACTCGACTTCCTTCTTGTTGATGTACTTCTGGATGACCCCCATCACGTCCATGATGACGTCGATCAAGGCCATGATGTTGCCGATCACCGGCAGGCTGCCGGCCACCGTGCTCAGGCGTTCCAGCGTGACGTAGCCGTGGCTGATCTTGCGCAACCATTTGTCGAAGGCGGCGGCGCCGGCGCCGATGTCTTGCTGGTCGATGGTGTCGAGCGGAGCGACCGCGACTTCCGGCGCGCGCTCGGCGGACTTGGGCGGGGCTTGCGTGGGGTCGGTCATGGTGGCTTTTTATCTTTTTATATGACGGATTTTTTCGGGAACGAGGGCGGTACTTCAACGCCGATGCGCGGCAGCGATCCGGGCAAATGGAGGGCCGTCGCGCCGCCCGGCAGTTTGCCCGCAACATTGGCCATGGCCACCTGTCCGACCGGCGCCAGCAATGCTTGCGCGCCGCCCTTTCGCAGCGACTGCACCGCGCTTGCCGCTTGCTCCGCGGCTTGGGCAATCGCGCCGAACTTGCGGGCCGCGCCGTTAAGGCGGCCTGCCGCAGCTTTGGCGCCAGCCCCGGGCTGCGCCACGGTCGGCCATTCGGCTCCCTGGCCGAAGTAGCTGTCTTCGTCCCACGGGTCGCGCGGATCCTTGCCGTAGCTGACCGCGGCCATCCCCATCGGCAGGCCGGCCACGCTGGCAAAGCCGTTGCCATCGAGCGTCCCCCGGTGGACGCCGCCTTCGGCGTCGACGACGGTGTAGTCGCCTTGCCGGACGCCTTGGCGCCTGGCGCCTTCCGGGTTCACGTACTGGTGATGCAGGTCGAGCTGCCCCGGCGGCAGTTGCACGGTCTGCGGCAGGCTCGGCGTGCCTTCGCTCTTGCCGGGAACGAAGCTGTGTTGTGCCGCGTGTTGGCGCCAGGTGCCGTTGGTGCCATGAACGATTCCCGATGCGTTCCAGCGGCTGAAGCTGGTGCTGCCGTTGATCACCACCTCTTCCTTTGCCGTGATCGTGATCCGGTTGGCGGTATGGGTGATGTTGAGCTTGGCCAGGATGTTGACGCTGTCCTTCAAGGCGGTGATGTCGATGTCGGCGCTGGCCGCCACCAGTTTCATGCCGGCCTTGTAGGCAAACATGCGCACCGCTTCCTTGACGCTGACGAGCAGGCTCTTGCCCGCGCTCAGGCTGGTATGGCCGCCGCTGGTCAGGGCGGTGTGTTCCACGCTCATCAGATGGGTGGAACCCTGCGTGCTGGTTTCGATGCCGGCGGGGCTGGCTAGAAGCAGGTGGGGAGCCTGGAATTCCGGGAATTCGCCTTGCGCAGGCAGGCCCCCCTGGCCCTTGATGGCGTCGACCTGCGCCTGCAGCGCGGCGGCGACCTTGTCCTGGTCGCCCGGCTGGTGCGCCTGCGCCTGTTGCGCGACCTGCGACAGGCTGTCGTGCAACGCCTGGCCCTGCGCCATGCGCGCCAGCGTTTCCGCCATGTCGGTGATGTGGGCGCGGGCGTTCGGCCGTCCTTCGGTGCTGAGCAGCAGGCCCTGCTGCGCGCGCACCGCGCCGTGGCCGTCGGTGCGCAGCTCGAAGCCCTGGCCGCGTGCGTCCTTGCGTCCGGCGTTGTCTTCGATGCGGTTGATATGGCCGAGGCTGAGCTGGCTGGCGAGATGGTCGCTCTTGAGCTGCGCCTGGATCTTGCCCGGGGTATCGTCCAGCACCAGGTGATTGCCGCGCCCGCTGCCTTCACCCGACTGCAGTTCGTGGCTACGCAAGCCGCTCAAGGCCTGCTGTTCGGGCAACCGCCACGGCGGCATGTGCGTGTAGTTGTACAGCGCGCCAAGAATCAACGGATGGTCGATGTTCCCGTCGAGGAAAACCACTGCCACTTCGTCACCGACCCGCGGCAACTGGATATTCCCGAATTCGCTGCCGGCGCCGGGCGACATCACGCGCAGCCAGGGCGAACTGTTCTCGTCGTATTTGCCCTGCCTGTCCCAATGGAGCTGGATCTTGATCCGTCCATAACCATCGGTGTGGATCTCGGAACCGGCAGGCCCGACCACGATTGCCGTCTGGATGCCGGGATAGGTGCAGGGATGGCTGTTGTAGTTGCGTCCCGGCAGCCAGGGGATATCCTTGCGTATGCAGCGGAACGTGTTTTCGTAGTTCGACGGCGCGCCTGGTCCGGCCTGGTAATTGTTGCTGGCTTCGTGGTCGACGGAAAGGATCAGGTAGTCACGGTCGGCGATGCTTGGATGTGGCGCTTCGCCCCGCGCGGGGGATTGGGGTTCGGCGCTGAAGTGCCCGCCGAGCTTGAAGAAGCGGCCCGGCTGGACGGTGCGGTCGTTGCCGCGCGCGTCGAATGTTTGCGTGTTCGCGTCGCGCTCGCCCATGCGCTGAAAAGCGAGTTTCTCGCCGTCGTCGTGGGTCCGGAAACCGTAGGAGCCGGTGTTTTCGTAGATCTCGTAGGGAAAGACGTCGCCCTGGTCGTTGAGCGACTCGGCGGTCGAACGCTGTACGACGGGGTTCTTGAAATCGAAGCTGGCCAAGGTCGTCTGGCCGGAACCGATGCATCGCTTGGGGCTCCATTCGCGGATGCCGTCGTCTTCGAGCGAGCCGGCCCTGTCGCGGAACGGGATGGTTCCGGAATCG
>NZ_JADKYX010000041.1 GCF_016093545.1 Massilia rhizosphaerae
GGGTGCGCCCGGCAGGGCGCACCTACTTGGAGGTGAAAGTCCTCTACTCGCCCGACAAGGGGAAGAGTTAGCCGAACGGCAAGGGTGTCGCGGGCGACCGCGAATCTGAAGGAAGCCGAAGGCAAAGCGCTGGCCTGACGAACAGGAAGCGGATATGAGGCGACGCAGCCGGGTGAGGTGGCCCTTATCACCAAAGCCCAATACTTGTACGGGAGGCTGCGGCGTAGATCCGACAGGCATAAGCGGGAAGGTAGGTGCGCAATACCCGGGGAGATCTGTATGCGTGCCGTTGTGCTACCGGCATCGCGAGGTGCCGGGATGCGCATGCAGAAGTCAGCAGAGGGCATAGTAGGCTTGGGACAAGGGCGATGAGTCCAGAGAGCCCGGCCGAAGGCCTGAACATTCAACAACGCGATTAGGACATTCGACCTCGATGCGAGCCGGTGAAGCGACAAGGCGGGCAACCGCGCCAGACATGGAGGAAGACGACCGGATGTCGTCAACGGCCACGTCCGGAGCCGAGGCGGGCACGGCGGCGGATGGGCAAACGAAAGCGGAAGGACCGCGGCAGATGGAAGCCGTGGTCGAACGTAGCAACCTTTGGCGAGCGTATGAGCGGGTCGTGCGGAACAAGGGAGCGGCGGGAGTCGATGGACTGACCGTTGCCGACTTCAAGACATGGCTGCAACAGCACTGGCCAACTGTCAGGGCGGCGCTGCTGGCGGGCGAGTACATGCCAGGGGCGGTGCGCAAAGTGGAAATACCGAAGCCGAACGGCGGGGTACGACTACTTGGCATCCCCACGGTGCTGGACCGTCTGATCCAGCAGGCGCTGCTGCAAGTTTTGCAACCGGAATTTGAAACCGAATTCTCCGAACACAGCTACGGGTTTCGCCCTGGCCGCAATGCATGGCAAGCGGTACGGCAAGCGCAAGGCTACATCCGGGAAGACCGCCGCTGGGTGGTCGACCTCGATCTGGAGAAGTTCTTCGACCGTGTGAACCATGACATCCTGATGTCGCGTGTGGCACGCAAGGTCAGGGACGAACGGGTTCTAAAACTGATCCGACGTTACCTCGAAGCGGGCTTGATGGCGGATGGTATCGTCAGCACGAGAACGGAAGGCACGCCGCAGGGCGGGCCACTGTCGCCGCTGCTGTCGAACATCCTTCTGACTGATCTTGACCGTGAACTGGAGCGCAGGGGGCACAAGTTTTGCCGCTACGCCGACGACTGCAACATCTACGTCCGGAGCGAAATGGCGGGACGGCGCGCCATGACCGCCATCACCGACTATCTGGAGCGCAGTCTCAAGCTTCGGGTGAATCGGGAGAAAAGCGCCGTGGCGCGGCCTTGGGACAGGAAGTTCCTCGGCTACAGCTTCACGTGGCATAAACGGGCGCGTCTGAAAATCGCGGAGGGAAGCCTGAAGCGACTGAAGGACCGGGTGCGTGAAATCGTCGTCGGGAATGCCTCGCGCAATCTCGCCGGCACGATTAGCGAACTCAACCCGGCGCTACGCGGCTGGATGTCGTACTGCCGGCTGACCGAGGTAAAAGGTGTGTTGCAGGACCTGGACGGATGGATACGGCGCAAGCTGCGCTGCCTGCTATGGCGGCAATGGAAGCGCCCGACCACCCGTAACAGGAAGATGCAAGCGAGAGGGCTTGACGGGACGCGAGCGTGGAAGTCGGCGAGCAATGGCCGTGGCCCGTGGTGGAACGCCGGCGCGAGCCACATGAACGCCGCGTATCCGAAAAGTTATTTCGATGCGCTTGGGTTGGTTTCGTTGCTGGACACCCGGCAGCGCTTCCAGTGTGTTGAATGAACCGCCGTATGCGGAACCGCACGTACGGTGGTGTGAGAGGGCGGCGGGGGTA
>NZ_JADKYX010000042.1 GCF_016093545.1 Massilia rhizosphaerae
CTCGGCGTCGTCGCACTCGAGATGGAAACGGGCGACGTCATGATGCTGCAGGCGAAAACGACCGTGTTCGCCACGGGCGGCGCGGGCCGCATCTTCGCCGCGTCGACCAACGCCTTCATCAACACCGGCGACGGCCTGGGCATGGCGGCACGCGCCGGCATCCCGCTGCAGGACATGGAGTTCTGGCAGTTCCACCCGACGGGCGTGGCCGGCGCGGGCGTCCTGATCACGGAAGGCGTGCGCGGCGAGGGCGGTATCCTCATCAACAGCAACGGCGAACGCTTCATGGAGCGCTATGCGCCGACCCTGAAAGACCTGGCGCCGCGCGACTTCGTGTCGCGCTCGATGGACCAGGAGATCAAGGAAGGCCGCGGCGTCGGCCCGAACAAGGACCACGTGCTGCTGGACCTGCGCCACATCGGCGCGGACACGATCCGCAAGCGCCTGCCGTCGATCCTGGAAATCGGCCACAAGTTCGCCAACGTCGACGCGACCAAGGAACCGATTCCGGTCGTCCCGACCATCCACTACCAGATGGGCGGCATCCCGACCAATATCCACGGCCAGGTCGTCGTCCCCGACGGCACCGGTTCGCAAAAGGTCGTCAATGGCCTGTACGCGATCGGCGAATGCTCGTGCGTGTCGGTGCACGGCGCCAACCGCCTGGGCACGAACTCGCTGCTCGATCTGGTGGTGTTCGGCCGCGCGGCCGGCAACCACATCGTCGCGCAGAACCTGCACGAGCAGGGCAACCGCGCGCTGCCGAAGGACTTCGCCGACTACGCGCTGGGCCGTCTCAACCGCCTGGAAAACTCGAACGGCGGCGAGAAGGTGCAGGACGTGGCCAACGCGATCCGCGCCACGATGCAGAAGCACTGCGGCGTGTTCCGCACGCAGGCGCTGATGGACGAGGGCGTGCGCGAGATCATGGCCCTGGACGAGCGCCGCAAGCACGTGTCGTTCAAGGACAAGTCGAAGGTGTTCAACACGGCGCGCATCGAAGCGATCGAACTGGACAACCTGATCGAAGTGGCCAAGGCGACCGTCGTGTCGGCCGCGGCGCGCAAGGAATCGCGCGGCGCCCACGCCCACAGCGACTACGAGCAGCGCGACGACGAGAACTGGATGAAGCACACGCTGTTCTTCTCGGAAGGGAACCGTCTGGACTACAAGCCGGTCGTGACCAAGCCGCTCACCGTCGACACGTTCAAACCGAAGCCCCGCACGTTCTAATTTAGGTACCGAATAATGGCACGCACAGTCCAACTCAAGATTTACCGCTACGATCCGGACAAGGATTCGAAGCCCTATATGCAAGACGTCACCGTCGAGCTGAAAGACACCGACAAGATGCTGCTGGACGCCCTGCAGCGCATCAAGGCCGACGTCGACGACTCGCTGGCGCTGCGCCGCTCCTGCCGCGAAGGCGTGTGCGGCTCGGACGCGATGAACATCAACGGCAAGAACGGCCTGGCCTGCACGACGAACCTGAACGAGCTGACGCAGCCGATCGTGCTGCGCCCGCTGCCGGGCCTGCCGGTCATCCGCGACCTGATCGTGGACATGACCAACTTCTTCAAGCAGTACCACTCGATCAAGCCGTACCTGATCAACGACTCGATCCCGCCGGAGAAGGAACGCCTGCAGTCGCCGGAAGAGCGCGAAGAGCTGGACGGCGTGTACGAGTGCATCCTGTGCGCGTGCTGCTCGACGTCGTGCCCGTCGTTCTGGTGGAA
>NZ_JADKYX010000043.1 GCF_016093545.1 Massilia rhizosphaerae
TCGCCACAGTCTTGTAGCCACCTTGTTTGTCGAGATACTGCCCGACTATCGAGAGCTTGAATTGCTCGTCGTACTTCGCCATGAAAAAACCCCAAAAGTTGGTGTCCAACTTTTGGGGTTCAGTTCATTCTTGGCGCTTTTTTGTTTCCTGAATGAATATGGGACTTTAAAAAACGTTCAACCACCCCAATCTCGGCTTACCATATCGCCAAGAAGCCCGAAGGACGTCATTTTTATGGTTCCCCACCTCGCCACTGCCCTGTCCGGTCCCCTGCTGGACCTGGAAAAGAAGATCCTCGAAGCCACGCCCGCCATCGAACGGTGGTTCCGCCTCGAGTGGCAGGAGCACACGCCGCCGTTCTATTGTTCGGTGGACCTGCGCAATGCCGGCTACAAGCTGGCGCCGGTGGACACGAACCTGTTCCCGGGCGGCTTCAACAACCTGTCGACGGAGATGCTGCCGCTGACGGTGCAGGCCGCCATGGCCGCGATCGACAAGTATTGTCCGGACGCCCGCAATCTCCTCTTGATCCCGGAAAGCCACACGCGCAATCCGTACTATCTGCAGAACGTGCAGCGCCTGATGCAGATCTTCCGCCAGACGGGCCTGCACGTGCGCCTGGGCTCGTTGTCGCCCGAGGTGACGGAACCGACGCCGCTCGTCCTCCCGGACGGCAATATGCTCGTCGTGGAACCGCTCGTGCGCTCGCCGAACGGGCGCCGCGTGGGCCTGGCCGACTTCGATCCGTGCACGATCCTGCTGAATAACGACCTCTCCAGCGGCATCCCGTCGATCCTGGAGAACGTGCACGAGCAATCGCTGCTGCCGCCGCTGCACGCCGGCTGGGCCGTGCGCCGCAAGAGCAATCACTTCAAGGCGTTCGACGAGGTCGCCAAGAAGTTCGGCAAGCTGATCGACATCGACCCCTGGCTCGTGAACCCGCTGCACAGCAAATGCGGCGAGGTCAATTTCCAGGAAGACGTCGGCATGGAATGCCTGGCCGATAACGTGTCGGCCCTGCTGTCGAAGATCAAGAAGAAGTACAAGGAATACGGGATGAAGGACCAGAAACCCTTCGTCATCGTCAAGCCGGACGCCGGCACGTACGGCATGGGCATCATGACCGTCAAGGATGCGAGCGAGGTCAAGGACCTGAACCGCAAGCAGCGCAACAAGATGTCGGTCATCAAGGATGGCGTCACCGTCACCGACGTGATGATCCAGGAAGGCGTGCCCACGTTCGAGTCGATCGACGACGCGGTGGCGGAGCCGGTCGTGTACATGATCGACCGCTACGTCGTCGGCGGCTTCTACCGCGTGCATGCGGAGCGGGGCGTCGACCAGAACCTGAACGCGCCCGGCTCGCATTACGTGCCGCTCGCGTTCGCGCAGCAGCATGCGGTGCCTGACCTCAAGGCCAAGCCGGGGACGGCGGCGCCGAACCGTTTTTATGTGTACGGCGTCGTGGCGCGCCTGGCATTGCTGGCGGCGTCGCTGGAGCTGGAGCGTACGGATCCGGATCCGGAGATTTATTAATCGTTCGTGGATCGCATGCGTTTGGTGGGCGGGGGGCCTGTTTGGCACAGATACATAGTGGACACTTGTCTAGAGACATAGTTGACACCTTTTATCATCATTGCAACTTCGTTATTTGGAGCTTGCAATGCCTTGGAAGGAGTCGTCAAAAATGTCTTCTC
>NZ_JADKYX010000044.1 GCF_016093545.1 Massilia rhizosphaerae
CACGAAGCAATCGGAAGTGGTTCCAAGAAAAGCCTCTAAGCTTCAGTCATACGAGACCGTACCGCAAACCGACACAGGTGGGCGAGATGAGTATTCTAAGGCGCTTGAGAGAACTCGGGAGAAGGAACTCGGCAAATTGGTACCGTAACTTCGGGATAAGGTACGCCCCGGTAGCTTGAATGGTTTACTCCATGAGGGTGAAAGGGTTGCAATAAACTGGTGGCTGCGACTGTTTAATAAAAACACAGCACTCTGCAAACACGAAAGTGGACGTATAGGGTGTGACGCCTGCCCGGTGCTGGAAGATTAAATGATGGGGTGCAAGCTCTTGATTGAAGTCCCAGTAAACGGCGGCCGTAACTATAACGGTCCTAAGGTAGCGAAATTCCTTGTCGGGTAAGTTCCGACCTGCACGAATGGCGTAACGATGGCCACACTGTCTCCTCCCGAGACTCAGCGAAGTTGAAATGTTTGTGATGATGCAATCTACCCGCGGCTAGACGGAAAGACCCCATGAACCTTTACTGTAGCTTTGCATTGGACTTTGAACCAATCTGTGTAGGATAGGTGGGAGGCTTTGAAGCGGGGACGCCAGTTCTCGTGGAGCCAACCTTGAAATACCACCCTGGTTCGTTTGAGGTTCTAACCTTGGCCCGTGATCCGGGTCGGGGACAGTGCATGGTAGGCAGTTTGACTGGGGCGGTCTCCTCCTAAAGTGTAACGGAGGAGTTCGAAGGTACGCTAGGTACGGTCGGACATCGTGCTAATAGTGCAATGGCATAAGCGTGCTTAACTGCGAGACCGACAAGTCGAGCAGGTACGAAAGTAGGACATAGTGATCCGGTGGTTCTGTATGGAAGGGCCATCGCTCAACGGATAAAAGGTACTCTGGGGATAACAGGCTGATTCCTCCCAAGAGTTCATATCGACGGGGGAGTTTGGCACCTCGATGTCGGCTCATCACATCCTGGGGCTGTAGCCGGTCCCAAGGGTATGGCTGTTCGCCATTTAAAGTGGTACGTGAGCTGGGTTTAAAACGTCGTGAGACAGTTTGGTCCCTATCTGCCGTGGGCGTTGGAAATTTGAAGGGGGCTGCTCCTAGTACGAGAGGACCGGAGTGGACGAACCTCTGGTGTACCGGTTGTCACGCCAGTGGCATTGCCGGGTAGCTAAGTTCGGAAGAGATAACCGCTGAAAGCATCTAAGCGGGAAACTCGCCTTGAGATGAGATTTCCCGGAGCCTTGAGCTCCTTGAAGGGTCGTTCGAGACCAGGACGTTGATAGGTCGGGTGTGGAAGTGCAGTAATGCATTAAGCTAACCGATACTAATTGCCCGTACGGCTTGTCCCTATAACCTTGGCAGTCATTGCCAACGCAAGGGTTCAGCTGTTTGTTGAGACAACAGATACGAAAAC
>NZ_JADKYX010000045.1 GCF_016093545.1 Massilia rhizosphaerae
GAGCCTGTCAGATTTTCTGTGTGAACCGGGGTCATGAAATAATGCCGAAAGGACTGTTCCATGACCGAAGTGATGAGCACTAAAAAGCCCAAGAAACAAAAAGCTGCGTACCTGTTCCCGGTCGAGCTGATCGACCAGTTGCTGGCCCAGGTTGAGAACAAGGATGCCGAATCGATCCTCGGCGAATCCGGTCTGGCCGGGCAGCTCAAGAAGATGCTAGCCGAGCGTATGCTGACGGCCGAGCTGAGCCATCATTTGGCGAGCGAAGGAGAAGACAGCAAGAACCACCGTAACGGCAGCAGTCCGAAAAAAGTGCTGACGCCAGGCGGCGAGCTCAATCTGGACATTCCACGTGATCGCTTGTCGAGCTTCGAGCCCAAGCTAGTGGCCAAACATCAACGGCGCATGCCGGGCTTTGACGATCACGTCATCAGCATGTACGCGCGCGGGATGAGCGTGCGCGAAATTCAGGGCCATTTGCTGGAGCTGTACGGTACGCAGGTGTCGCCGGATCTGATTTCCACCATCACCGACGAGGTGCTTGAAGAGGTCACGCAATGGCAGCAGCGGCCACTCGAAGCGATGTACCCGATCGTCTATTTCGATGCGCTGCGCCTGAAAATCCGTGACGAAGGCACCGTCAAAAACAAGGCCGTGTATCTGGCCCTGGGCATTCGTGTCGATGGTCGCAAGGAAGTGCTGGGATTGTGGATTGAGCAGACTGAAGGTGCCAAGTTCTGGCTGAAGGTTTTCAACGAACTGAAAAACCGCGGACTGGACGATATCCTGATCGCCGTCGTGGACGGCCTGCGCGGCTTCCCCGAAGCCATCGAGGCAGTCTATCCTCAGGCGCAGATTCAGACATGCATCGTGCACCTGATCCGCAATTCGACGACGCTGGCAGCCTGGAAGGACCGCAAGGAGCTTGCTGCGGCCTTGAAACCCGTCTATCAGGCTGTCAACGCCGAAATGGCCGAAGCGGCATTGGAGGCGTTTGCGGCCGGCCCATGGGGCACCAAATTCCCGACCGTGGCGGCCATGTGGCGGCGCCAGTGGCAGCAGGTGATTCCTTTCTTTGCGTACCCTCCAGAGGTGCGCACGATCATCTACACAACAAATGCCATTGAGAGTTTGCATATGCGCCTGCGTAAGATCGTAAAGAACCGCGGCCACTTCCCAAGCGACGACGCCGCAACCAAATTGCTCTTCCTGGCCTTGCGCAATATCGAGAAAGACTGGAAGATGCCGCAGCGTACGTGGAAGCAGGCCGCCAACCAATTCGCCATCATGTTCGGCGAACGCTTCACAAACGCAATTACCTAACTACGAATTCTGGCCCCGCACACAGAATTTCTGACAGGTCC
>NZ_JADKYX010000046.1 GCF_016093545.1 Massilia rhizosphaerae
TTTTTTCATGGCGAAGTACGACGAGCAATTCAAGCTCTCGATAGTCGGGCAGTATCTCGACAAACAAGGTGGCTACAAGACTGTGGCGATGAAGCACGGTTTGTCGCACGGGATGGTACGGCGCTGGGTAAAGTGGTTCGAAGCATATGGCGCTGATGCGTTCAAGAAGAAGTTCACGCATTACAGCGCTGAATTCAAGCTCTGGGTGTTGCAGCACATGTGGGACAATGAGCTGTCATACGGCCAAGTAGCCGTTCAGTTCAACATCCGCCACCCGGGCGCTCTCGGCATATGGGAGCGCAACTATCGAAGTGGCGGCCTGGAGGCGTTACAACCACGCCCACGAGGAAGACCCAAAGCAATGCCAGGACCGACAGCAAAACCAGAGAAACCGTCCGATAACGAAGCACGTTCTCGCGACGATTTGCTAGCCGAGCTTGAGCACCTGCGCATGGAGAATGCTTACCTAAAAAAGTTGCAAGCCTTAGTTCAAGCACGCCCGCAGCAAGCGTCGCCGAAAAAACGCAAGTAGTGCAGGAACTAAGGCAGCAATATCCAATCTTCGGTTTGCTCAAGGTAGCCGAGCTACCGCGCAGCACGTTCTACTACCAGCTCAACCTGCTGGGAAAGGACGACAAGCACAGCGAGCTCAAGGAGACGATCAAAGCCATATACGAGTGCCACAAGGGACGCTATGGCTACCGTCGCATCACAGCCGCTGTCAGGCAGTCGGGTCAGCGCGTCAATCATAAGCTGGTGCAGCGCCTGATGAGCGTGCTCAGTCTGAAGTCCTTGGTGCGCCCGAAGAAATATCGCTCCTTCAAGGGTGAGGTAGGCTCGGCTGCGCCCAATGAACTGAAGCGTCAGTTCCGGGCCGAAGCTGCTAATCAAAAGTGGGTAACCGACGTGACGGAATTTAACGTCGCGGGAGAGAAGTTGTACCTGTCGCCCATACTGGATCTGTACAACGGCGAGATCGTGGCCTTTGAGACGAGCCGACGTCCGGTCTTTGAATTGGTGAGTTCCATGCTCAAGAAAGCGTTGGCCAAACTTGCTCCAGACGACAGACCGATGTTGCATTCCGACCAGGGCTGGCAGTATCGGATGCCGGCTTACCAGCATCAGCTTCGGGAGCGGGAGCTTGTGCAGAGCATGTCGCGCAAGGGCAACTGCCATGACAACGCAGCCATGGAGAGCTTCTTCGGCGTGCTCAAGACCGAGTTCTTCTACCTGAACAAATTCGACAGCATCGATGCGTTACGGGATGGTTTGGCCGATTACATTCACTATTACAATCACGACCGCATCAAGCTCAAACTAAAAGGGCTGAGCCCTGTGCAATACAGGACCCAGCCCTTGGCT
>NZ_JADKYX010000047.1 GCF_016093545.1 Massilia rhizosphaerae
TGTATGGCACAGAGACATGGGTGACACATGTCTAGAGACATAGGTGACACATGTCTAGTCATTTTACAGCTCGATTCGTAGATCGATTTCGCTAATTTTCCGGTTACAGAAGATGACGTGGAAGATCCCATCGGTGTCGCTCGGCCGGACAGCGACGGGTTCCCCCACCAGACCTTCGCCAACGAACAACTGCCGTCCCGAAAAGCTGATGCATCCGCTGCCAAGAACCTTTCTGACTTCGTCACCTGTGTCGTATTCAATAGCGGGCAGTTGTTCGGGATACGGTCTTGCGCTGGCTGCGTAGCGAGAGGAAGGCGGCTTCTGACCTAAAGCTTGGTGCGGTCGAACCAAGTTGTACTGATCACGCCAGCGATCAAAGGCCTGTTGGCAGTTCTGGAGCGAGTTAAATCCGGTGCGCTCAAGAAGTTCACGCTTGAGGGTACGATGAAACCGCTCATCTTTGCCTTGTGTTTGAGGATGCATCGGTCGGCTGTGGCTGACTTTAATGCCGACTCGCATCAGCCACGCCTCGATTTTTGTGATCCCGTTCTGCTTCGGAGTTCCCCACGGATTGCCGTTATCGCAGGTGATTTTCTCAGGTAGCCCATAACGCCTGAACGCGTCGGTGAGGGCTTGCTTGACATGCTCACCGGTCTCTCCGGGGCAGGCCTTCAGACAGATGGCAAAGCGAGAGTGATCGTCCAATACCGTCAGCGGATAGCATCGCCCCGCTTGCGGATCGGTCAACGCGAAGTGCCCTTTGAAATCCATCTGCCAGAGCAGATTCGGCGCCTCATGCTCGAACCTTGTTATGGCGGGTGACTGGACGTCTGTCGATGCTGCCACCTGGCGCCCATGTCGCCTCAAAATGGTAGAGATCGTATTGGGATGAGGCCTGACATCTTCTGGCAAAAAAGTCGCTAATTTGCGCGCTCCCCAGCAGGGATACTTTTCGTGCAGTGCCAGCACCTCGGATTCGAGCTGCGCGCTACTACGTCGCGGTGAGGAATGGGGCTTGCGCGACCGCTCCTGCAGCCCTTCAGCCCCATGTTCCTTGAAGCGTGCAAGCAGTTTATAGGCCGTCTGAGGACTGATTCCAAACGAACGGCACAGGGCCCGGATATTTGCTCCCTGCGCCGTCGCTAGCGTGACGAACTCCAGTCGAGAAGACATTTTTGACGACTCCTTCCAAGGCATTGCAAGCTCCAAATAACGAAGTTGCAATGATGATAAAAGGTGTCAACTATGTCTCTAGACAAGTGTCCACTATGTATCTGTGCCAAACAGG
>NZ_JADKYX010000048.1 GCF_016093545.1 Massilia rhizosphaerae
GGTCGACCTTGATACCGGCCGCATCCTTGCGCTATGGGAAATCAAGGATGGCAAGCTGGTGCGCCAGCTTGCGGCCTACGACTACGACGACCACGGCGACCTGATCCGCGCCCAGGACGAAAACGCCGCCGCCTGGCAGTACCAGTACGACCGCCACCTCGTCACCCGCTATACCGACCGCACCGGGCGCGGCATGAACCTCGCCTACGACACCAGCATCGACAGCGGACTTCACGCCAAGGCGATCCGCGAGTGGGCCGACGACGGCAGCGACGACACCCGGCTCGAGTGGGACAAGAACATCCGCCTGACCTACGTCCTTGATGCGCTCGGCCACGAGACCCGCTACTACTACGACATCGCCGGCTACACGTACCGCATCGTGTATCCGGACGGGCGCGAGGAATGGCTGTTCCGCGACGACGCCAAGAACGTCGTCCGTCACATCCACGCCGACGGCAGCAGCGAGCATTACCGTTACGACGACCACGGCAACCTGCTCACGCACACCCGCGCCGACGGCAGCCAGGTCCACTTCGAGTACGACGGCCAGCACCGCGTCACCGGCATCCGCGACGCCGAAGGCGGCACCTGGAAGCGCGACTACAATGCCCAGGGCCACCTGGTCGAGGAAACAGACCCGCGCGGCAACAAGACCCAATACGCATACGACAAGGCTGGCCGGCCCGTCGAAGTCACCGATGCCAAAGGCGGCATCAAAAAGCTCGCCTACACCCCCGACGGCCAGCTCGCCAGCTACACCGACTGTTCCGGGCACAGCAGCCAGTGGGAATACGACGACCGCAAGCGCCTGGTCAAGCGCATCGACGCCGCGGGCAACGAGACCCGCTACCGCTACACGCTGGTCAGCGCCGAAACGCTGGCGCAAGCGCGCAGCGAAGGCGCCGACAGCGGGAACCATCCCGGGCAGCTCGAAGCCGTCATCCACCCCGACGGCAGCAAGGAGCAGTTTCGCCACGACGCCGAAGGCCGCCTGCTTGCGCACACCGACGCGCTCGCGCGCACCACCGCCTACAGCTTCACTGCGTCCGGACTGATCGCGAAGCGTATCGACGCCGTTGGACACAGTCTGCGCTATCAGTGGGACGCGCTCGGCCGCCTGTCCGCGCTGGAAAACGAAAACGGCAGCGTCTACCGTTTCCAGTACGACCCGGTCGGCCGCCTGCTGCAGGAACAGGGCTTCGACGGCAAGGTCACCGAATACCGCTACGACGAAGCCAGCGGCGTGCTGGC
>NZ_JADKYX010000049.1 GCF_016093545.1 Massilia rhizosphaerae
TGCAGGGGCCAACGTTATAGGGACAAGTGAATAAGTGCACATGGTGGATGCCTTGGCGATTACAGGCGATGAAGGACGTAGTAGCTTGCGATAAGCTGCGGGGAGTGAGCAAACACACTTTGATCCGCAGATTTCCGAATGGGGAAACCCGGCCTTTTAGGTCATCACTCACTGAATACATAGGTGTGTGAAGCGAACGCGGCGAACTGAAACATCTAAGTAGCTGCAGGAAAAGAAATCAACCGAGATTCCCAAAGTAGTGGCGAGCGAAATGGGATGAGCCTTGTACGTGATAGTCGATTGAATAGTGGAACAGCCTGGAAATGCTGGCCATAGAGGGTGATAGCCCCTTACACGAAATTCAAACGGTGGTACTAAGCGTACGACAAGTAGGGCGGGACACGTGAAATCCTGTCTGAAGATGGGGGGACCATCCTCCAAGGCTAAATACTCGTAATCGACCGATAGTGAACCAGTACCGTGAGGGAAAGGCGAAAAGAACCCCGGGAGGGGAGTGAAATAGATCCTGAAACCGTGTGCATACAAACAGTCGGAGCCTCTTCGTGGGGTGACGGCGTACCTTTTGTATAATGGGTCAGCGACTTACATTCAGTGGCGAGGTTAACCGAATAGGGGAGCCGTAGAGAAATCGAGTCCGAACAGGGCGACAGTCGCTGGGTGTAGACCCGAAACCAGGTGATCTACCCATGGCCAGGATGAAGGTGCGGTAACACGCCCTGGAGGTCCGAACCCACTAATGTTGAAAAATTAGGGGATGAGCTGTGGGTAGGGGTGAAAGGCTAAACAAACCTGGAAATAGCTGGTTCTCTCCGAAAACTATTTAGGTAGTGCCTCAAGTATCACCACCGGGGGTAGAGCACTGTTATGGCTAGGGGGTCATTGCGACTTACCAAACCATTGCAAACTCCGAATACCGGTGAGTGCGAGCTTGGGAGACAGACGTCGGGTGCTAACGTCCGGCGTCAAGAGGGAAACAACCCAGACCGCCAGCTAAGGTCCCAAAGATTGGCTAAGTGGAAAACGAAGTGGGAAGGCTAAAACAGTCAGGATGTTGGCTTAGAAGCAGCCATCATTTAAAGAAAGCGTAATAGCTCACTGATCGAGTCGTCCTGCGCGGAAGATGTAACGGGGCTAAGCCAGTCACCGAAGCTGCGGATAT
>NZ_JADKYX010000005.1 GCF_016093545.1 Massilia rhizosphaerae
ACTCGCTGGCGCTGCGCCGCTCCTGCCGCGAAGGCGTGTGCGGCTCGGACGCGATGAACATCAACGGCAAGAACGGCCTGGCCTGCACGACGAACCTGAACGAGCTGACGCAGCCGATCGTGCTGCGTCCGCTGCCGGGCCTGCCGGTCATCCGCGACCTGATCGTGGACATGACCAACTTCTTCAAGCAGTACCACTCGATCAAGCCGTACCTGATCAACGACTCGATCCCGCCGGAGAAGGAGCGCCTGCAGTCGCCGGAAGAGCGCGAAGAGCTGGACGGCGTGTACGAGTGCATCCTGTGCGCGTGCTGCTCGACGTCGTGCCCGTCGTTCTGGTGGAACCCGGACAAGTTCGTGGGCCCGGCCGGCCTGCTGCAGGCCTATCGCTTCATCGCCGACTCGCGCGACGAAGCGACGGCCGAGCGCCTGGACAACCTGGAAGACCCGTATCGCCTGTTCCGCTGCCATTCGATCATGAATTGCACGGACGTGTGCCCGAAGGGTTTGAACCCGAACAAGGCGATCGGCAAGATCAAGGAATTGCTGGTGCGCAGGGCGATCTAAGATCGTTTCGACGACGCATGCGTTTGGTGGGCACCCGTGTTTGATGCCCCCGGCATCAAACACCCACCATTCGTATCAAAGACCGCTGACGAACGCGTCGACCAACCGGTTGAATTCCGCCGCGTGCGTCACGTTCATCCCATGCGAGGCGCCCGCGACGGTCCGTTGCGCGGCGCCCGCGATCCATTCCCCGAGCATCGCCACATTGTCGCGATACATGCGCGGACTTTTCGCGCCCGCGATCAGCAAGGTCCGGCACCGGATGCCTTCCGCCGCAGTCCGCATGTAGGCCGGCAGCGGATCGCGGAACTGCTTCGGCAGCGTATCCGCGTTGTCGATCGCCATCGTGCGAAACGCGGCGGGGCTCTTGCGCCAGATGCCCGGCATGCTGACCGAGTCGACGAACATTTCCAGTCCCGCGTCGATCTCGCCGTCGTCGATCAGGTCCGCGACCCGCGCGCGGAGGGCGGTGGTCGCCGGCGGCAAGGCGGCTTCCGGCACCCCGTCGAGCCGCAGCGGGCCGCCCGGATCGGCGAGCGTCAGCGATTGCACCAGGTAAGGATATTCGCGCGCCAGGTGGAAGGCGACGCAGCCGCCGCGCGAATGGCCCACCAGGTGCACCGGGCCGACGTCCATCGCCGTGATGAATTCCGCCAGTTCCGCGACGTGCGTGCTCCAGCCGAACGTGCCGGCGATCGACATGTCGTCGACGGGCCAGTAATGACTGAGGCTGACGGACACGCACTGGAAGCGCCGCGACAGCACGTCCATCTGGGCGTTCCAGTAGCGGTAGTCGCACAGCGAGCCGTGGACGAACAGCAGCGGCGCGCCGGATCCGCGCGTCACGTACGGCATGCGGACGCCCGAGGGGAGGGTGGCGAAGTAGACTTCCGGCGTGGCGAGGACTTGTTGATCGGTGCGTGCGTTCATGGTGGGCTCCTTTTGCGCTACTATGCCGCACGGCGAATCTCAAGAAAATCGCATAATATTGATCGCATCGATCAGATTTTCTGAAACCTATGAAAGCACTCGACCTCGACGTCCTCACCATGATCGTGGCCGTTGCCGACACCGGCAACATCAGCCGCGCGGCCGAAGTCGTGCACCGCTCGCAATCGGCGGTGAGCATGCAGATCAAGACGCTGGAGACGGCACTGGGCAAGCCGCTGTTCGTGCGCGGGCCGCGCAGCGTCACGCCGACGCAGGACGGCGAAGTCCTGCTGACGTACGCGCGGCGTATGCTCGCGTTGCGCGACGAGGCCTGGGCGGCCGTCGTGCGGCCTGACATCACGGGCCGCGTCGTCATCGGCGTGCCGGACGATTACGCGTCGTCGCTGCTGCCGTCCATCCTCAAGAAGTTCTCCGCCACGTATCCCAAGGTCGAGATCCAGGTGGTGGGATTGCCGAGCGTGGCGCTGGCGCCGATGGTGAAGGATGGCTCGGTCGACCTGGTGTGCGCGACGCGCGTGAAGGGGCTGGCGGGGGAATTCATCCGCTTCGAACCGATGGTGTGGGCCGCGACGCCCAGCGCGCGCGGCATCTGGAACGAGAGGCCGCTGCCGATCGCCGTCTTCCTGCCCGGCAGCGTGGCACGCGAGAACGCGATCCGCAGCCTCGAACGGGCGAAGATCCCGTACCGCACGTCGTACGAGAGCCCCAGCCTGATGGGGCTACTCAGCATGGTCGAAGCGGGGCTGGCGGTGGCACCCCTCGCGCGCTGCGCGGTGCCTGCGCACCTCACGTTGCTGGGCCAGGCGCAGGGGCTGCCGGAGATCGACCCGCTGGAGGTGATCCTCGCGCGCAGCACGAAATCGAAGCGGCCGCCGTGCGACTTTCTGGCCGAGAAGATCATGGCCGAGCTGCGGCGCTGACGAGTCGTACCTACTGCACGAGCGGCGTCGCGCTGCCTTCGAGCGTGATGCCCTCGATGTTCGCGCGGCCCACGAGGATCTGCAGGTATTGGTGGACGCCCCGCTGCAGCGCGGCCGCCGTGAGCATCGCGGCGATCTGTGACTTCACCGCGTCGAACGGCAGCAGCGAACCGTCGATGCGGCGCAGGACTTGCACGATGTGCAGGCCGAAGCGCGTCTCGATCGGCCGCGCCGCCAGCTCGTTCTCGCCGAGGCGGAACAGCACGGCGTCGAATTCCGGCACGCAGTCGCCGCGGCTCAGCTGTCCGAGACTGCCGCCGACGGCGCCGGACGGGCAGTTCGAATACTGCGCCGCGAGTTCGCCGAAGCGCTCCGGCGCGGCCTGCAGCGCCGCGATGATGCCTTCGGCCGTGTCGCGCACGAGATCCAGCGGCACGGTCGGCGTCACCTGGAACAGGATGTGGCGCACCTCGACCATCTCGCCGCGCGTGAATCGCTGCGGGTGGTTGCGGTAGTACGTGAGGCACGCCGCGTCGTCCGCCTGCGGCACGGTCACTTCGCGCGTCAGCAGCGCCTCGACGCGCGCGTCGTCGTCGGCGCCTTCGATGCCGAGGCGGTCCGCTTCCTGCAGCAGCACGGTGCGCAGCACGACTTCGTGCACCGACTGCTTGAGGGGATTGGCGGCGTCCCGGTGGTATTGCAGTTCCTGCTCGATCTGGCGGTCGTCGATCTCGACGCCGTTGACGGTGATGCTCATGACGACTCCTTAGCGCGGACGGACCAGCTGGAACGCGCGGCCCAGGTAGGTCACCGCGCCGAAACCGCTCCAGATGTGGACGAGGCGGGTGAACGGGAAGATGACGAACAGCGACATCCCCATGAACAGGTGCAGCTTGAACACGAGCGGCGCCTCGAGGATGAAGCTGGCGGCGTCGCCGCGGAACGTCACGATGTGCTGGGCCCACGTCATCAGGAGGACCATTACGTGGCCGTCGAGGTGGCCGGCCGACACGTAGATCGACGACAGGCCGAGCAGCAGCGTGACGAAGATCCACAGCAGCACGACCTTGTCCTTGAGGTTCGTGGCGGCGCGCAGGCGGTCGTTGCCGAGGCGGCGGGTCAGCAGCAGCAGGATGCCGACGAGGCACAGGGACCCCATCACGCCGCCGGCCGCCATCGCGAACAGCTGCTTGGCGCCGTGGGTGACGCCCAGCGTGTCCCAGACCACCACGGGTGTGAGCAGGCCGACGAAGTGGCCGCCCAACAGGCCGATGATCCCGACGTGGAACAGGATGCTGCCGAGCCGCAGCTGACCGCGGTGCAGCACCTGCGTGGATTCCGAGCGCCATGTGTATTGTTCGCGGTCGAAGCGGATCAGGCTCCCGAGCACGAAGACCGCGAGCGCGATGTACGGGTAGATCCCGAAGAAGAATTGGTTCAGGTAGTTCATGCTGTCTCCTCGTGCGCGGCGGCGGCGGACCGCGTGCCGCGCGGGTAAAAATTGATCGGCTGCGGTCCGAGGGCCTGCGGCTTGAGCAGGGGCTCGACGCCGTCCGCACCGGGGCCGAAGGTTTCCAGCGCCTCGTCCATGTCCTTGATGGGCGGCTCGCTCAAGGCTTCCGCCGCGACCGGCGACAGCGCTTCCAGCACGTCGAACACGCAGGCATACGGGCTGCCGTTGGCGGCCAGCTTGCGGCCCAGGTGCGCGAGCACGTGGACGGCGTCGCCGAGCAGGCGGCCCGCTTCGCCCTCGTCGCCCAGCTGCGACAGGAATTCGAGGAACAGCGGCACGAAGTCCGGCAATTCGTCGCCCGTCATTTCCAGCCCGTGCTTCTTGTACTCTTCCATCAGGTCGACCATGGCCTGGCCGCGGTCGCGCGATTCGCCGTGGATGTGCTCGAACAAGTGCAGCGAATGCGACGGCGTGCGGTCGAACGTCTGCACGTATTCCTGCTGCAGCGTGATCAGGTCGTTCTCGGCCAGGTGCGTCAGCAGCGGCGCCACGCGGGCGCGCATCTGCGGGATCAGGCCGGACTCCAGCTCGGGCAGGGCGGCGACGAGGTCGACCTCCGGATACAGCAGCAGCGCCGACAGGATGCGGTAGTGGGTCATGTCAGGCTCCTTCCGTTTCTTTCTTCTTGCGCGATTTCGGCATCGACACGAAGATCGTCGAGCCCTGTTTCTTCTTGCCGAACAGCGAGGCGTCGCTGGTGCCGTCCGAGCAGCCGTTCCCGAACGAGAAGCCGCACGAACCCTTCTCGTTGAAGCTGTCCTCGGCCATCTCCTTGTGGCTGCTCGGGATCACGAAACGGTCTTCGTAGTTGGCGATGGCCATGATCTGGTACATGTCTTCCACGACGGCCTTCGTGAGGCCCACATGGCGCAGCACGTCCAGGTTCTCGGTCTTGTCGACCGACTTGGCGCGCATGTAGGCGCGCATCGCCAGCATGCGGTCCAGCGCGCGCAGGACCGGCGCCTCCTTGCCCGCAGTGAGCAGGTTGGCGAGGTAGCGCACGGGGATGCGCAGGCTCTTCGTATCCGGCAGGATGCCGTTCATGCCCATCTTGCCGCTCTCCGCCGCTGCCTGGATCGGCGACAGCGGCGGGATGTACCACACCATCGGCAACGTGCGGTATTCCGGGTGCAGCGGGAACGCGATCTTCCACTCGACCGCCATCTTGTACACGGGCGAGCGGCGGGCCGATTCCAGCCACGAATCCGGGATGCCCTGGCGGCGCGCTTCCGCGATCACTTCCGGATCGTGCGGATCGAGGAAGAGGTCCAGCTGCGCTTCGTACAGGTCCTGCTCGTCCGCGACCGACGCGGCCTGCTCGATCTTGTCGGCGTCGTACAGCAGCACGCCCAGGTAGCGGATGCGGCCCACGCAGGTTTCCGAGCACACGGTCGGCTGGCCCGCCTCGATGCGCGGGTAGCAGAACGTGCACTTCTCGGCCTTGCCGGACGACCAGTTGTAATAGATCTTCTTGTACGGGCAGCCCGAGATGCACATGCGCCAGCCGCGGCACTTGTCCTGGTCGATCAGCACGATGCCGTCGTCCTCGCGCTTGTACACGGAACCGGACGGGCACGACGCCACGCAGGCCGGGTTCAGGCAGTGCTCGCACAGGCGCGGCAGGTACATCATGAAGGTGTTCTCGAACGTCGAGTACATCTCCTTCTGCACGTGGTCGAACAGTTTATCCTTGCTGCGCTTGGCGAATTCGCCGCCCAGGTCGTCTTCCCAGTTGGGGCCCCATTCGATCTTGTCCATCTTCTTGCCGGTCAGGACGGAGATCGGTCGGGCGGTCGGCGGCGTCTCGGACAGCGGCGCGTTCTGCAGGCGCTCGTAGTCGTAGGTGAACGGCTCGTAGTACTCGTCGATCTGCGGCAGGTTCGGGTTGGCGAAGATGTTGGCCAGGATCTTCAGGCGGCTGCCCTGGCGCGGCTCGATCTTGCCGTTGGCGTTGCGTTTCCAGCCGCCGTTCCACTTGTCCTGGTTTTCCCATTCCTTCGGATAGCCGATGCCGGGCTTCGTCTCGACGTTGTTGAACCACGCGTATTCCACGCCGTCGCGGCTGGTCCAGACGTTCTTGCAGGTCACCGAGCAGGTGTGGCAGCCGATGCATTTGTCCAGGTTCAGCACCATGCCGATCTGTGCTCTGATTTTCATGTCGATTCCTTCGTTAATTCTTCAAGCACCCTTCGGGGCATGCATCCGCGCCAGCGCGGGCTCGCGTGTGTCCGTCTCGCGCTTCGGCGCACCGGCCGGTTTCGCCGTGGCGGGGTTGGCCGCCTGCAGGTCGCCGTTCGGCCGCGATTCGTCGCGCGTGCCTTCCATCCAGTCGACGTTCTTCATCTTGCGAACGAGGACGAATTCGTCGCGGTTGGAACCCACCGTGCCGTAGTAATTGAAACCGTACGACAGCTGGGCGTAGCCGCCGATCATGTGGGTCGGCTTGGTCACGGTGCGCGTCACCGAGTTGTGGATGCCGCCGCGCTTCTTCGACGTTTCGGCGCCCGGCACGTTCACGATCTTTTCCTGGGCGTGGTACATCAGGGTCATGCCTTCTGGGACGCGCTGGCTCACCACGGCGCGGGCCGTCAGCGTGCCGTTCACGTTGAAGATCTCGATCCAGTCGTTGTCGACGATGCCGGCCGCCTGCGCGTCCTTCTCGGACAGCCACACGTGCGGACCGCCGCGCGAGAGGGTCAGCATGCGGATGTTGTCGGAGTACGTGGAGTGGATGCCCCATTTCTGGTGCGGGGTGATCCAGTTCAGCGCGATTTCCTTGTTGCCGTTCGGGCGGCGGTTTTGCGTCGCGTCCGTCGTCTTGGTGTTGATCGCGGCCTTGTACACGCACAGCCCCTCGCCGAAGTCGCGCATCCAGACGTGGTCCTGGTAGAACTGCTGGCGGCCCGTCAAGGTGCGCCAGGGGATCAGTTCATGGACGTTCGTGTAGCCGGCGTTGTAGCTGACTTCCTCGCTCTCCAGGCCCGACCAGGTCGGCGACGAGATGATCTTGCGCGGCTGCGCCTGCACGTCGCGGAAGCGGATGCTGTCGTGTTCGCGCGGGATGGCGAGGTGCGTGTGGTCGAGGCCCGTGATCTTCGACAGCGCATCCCAGGCCTTGACCGCGACGTGGCCGTTCGTTTCCGGCGCCAAGGTGAGGATCATCTCGGCCGCGTCGATCGCGGTGTCCAGGCGCGGCTGGCCCTGCGACACGCCTTCTTCGAGCACCGTGCGGTTGATGCCGCGCAGGACGTCGACCTCGTGCGACGTTTTCCAGTCGATGCCCTTGCCGCCGTTGCCCACCTTTTCCAGCAGGGGACCGATCGACGTGTATTTCTTGTGGATGTCGCGGAAGTTGCGCTCGACGACCGTCATCGACGGCATCGTCTTGCCCGGGATCGGCTCGCATTCGCCGGCGCGCCAGTCCTTCGGATCGAACGGTTGCCCAAGCTCGCCCGGGGTGTCGTGCAGCAGCGGCGTGAGGATCAGGTCCGTGCGCGTGCCCAGGTGGGCGCCGCCGATCTCGGAAAACTTGGCGGCGATGCCCTTGTAGATTTCCCAGTCCGACTTCGCTTCCCACAGCGGCTGCACGGCCTCCGACAGCGGGTGGATGAACGGATGCATGTCGGACGTGTTCAGGTCGTCCTTCTCGTACCAGGTGGCCGTCGGCAGCACGATGTCGCCGTACAGGCACGTGGTCGACATGCGGAAGTCGAGCACGACGAGCAGGTCGAGCTTGCCCTCGGCGGCCGGGCGCACCTTGACGTCGCGCGGTTTCACGCACGCGTCCTCGTCGCTCATCAGCGCGTTCTGGGTGCCCAGCAGGTATTTCAGGAAGTATTCGTGGCCCTTGCCCGAGCTGCCCAGGATGTTGGAGCGCCACACGAACATATTGCGCGGGAAGTTGGCGGGGTTGTCCGGGTCGTCGCACGAGAAATTCAGCTTGCCGGCCTTGATCTGTTCGACCGCGTACCTGGCCGGGTCCTGGCCCAGGCTTTCCGCGGCGCGCACGACCTCCAGCGGATTCGTCTCCAGTTGCGGCGCGGACGGCAGCCAGCCCATGCGCTCGGCCTTGGCGTTGAAGTCGATCAGCGCCATCTCTTCCAGTTTGCCGTCGGCCGTCGGGCACAGGATCTCCGACGTGCGCAGCTTCTCGTGGCGCCACTGGCTCGTGTGGGCGTAGAAGAACGACGTGCCGTTCATCTGGCGCATCGGGCGGTTCCAGTCGAGCGCGAACGCGAGCGGCGTCCAGCCGGTTTGCGGGCGCAGCTTTTCCTGGCCGACGTAATGGGCCCAGCCGCCGCCGCTCTGGCCGATGCAGCCGCACATCATGAGGATGTTGATGATGCCGCGGTACGTCATGTCCATGTGGTACCAGTGGTTCAGCGCCGCGCCGACGATCACCATCGACTTGCCGCGGGTGCGGTCTGCGTTGTCGGCGAATTCGCGCGCGACGGTCACCACGTCGGCCGCCTTCACGCCCGTGTGCTTCACCTGCCAGGCCGGCGTGTACGGGACGTCGTCGCTGTAGTTCTTCGCGGCGTTCGGGCAGATGCCGCGATCGACACCGTAGTTCGCCATCGACAGGTCGTACACGGTGGTGACGAGGGCCGTGGTGCCGTCCGCCAGCGCGATCGACTTGACGGGCACGTTGCGCAGCAGGAGATCGTCCGCGTCCTTGCCGCCGAAATAGGGGAAGCCGACGGTGACGATGCGGTCGTGGTCGTCGATCAGCGACAGTTGCGGATCGATGGGGTTGCGCGTGGCGCCTTCCTTCTGCTCGAGGTTCCACTTGCCGGACTCGCCCCAGCGGAAGCCGATCGAGCCGCTCGGCGCGACGATCTTGCCGGTGTGATGGTCGATGACGAGCGTCTTCCATTCCGGGTTGTTGGTCTCGTCGAGATGGTTGGCGAGGTGCGACGCGCGCAGGAAGTAGTCGGGGACGAGCGTGCCGTCGCGTTCCTTCAGCATGACGAGCATCGGGAAGTCCGTGTACTGCTTGGCGTAGTCGCGGAAGTAGTCGGACTTGCCCGTCGCGTGGAATTCCTTGAGGATCACGTGGCCCATGGCCATGGCCAGCGCGGCGTCGGTGCCTTGCTTCGGCGCGAGCCAGATGTCGCCGAACTTGGCCATCTCGCCGAAGTCGGACGACACGGCCACGGTCTTGGTGCCCTTGTAGCGCACCTCGGTGTAGAAGTGGGCGTCCGGCGTGCGGGTCATCGGCACGTTCGAGCCCCACACCATCAGGTACGTGGAGTTGTACCAGTCGGCCGATTCCGGCACGTCCGTCTGCTCGCCCCACACTTGGGGGCTGGATGGCGGCAGGTCGCAATACCAGTCGTAGAAGCTCATGGCGACGCCGCCGATGAGGCTCAGGTAGCGCGTGCCGGCGGCGTAGCTGACCATCGACATGGCGGGGATCGGCGAGAAGCCGATGATGCGGTCCGGCCCGTATTTGCCGATCGTGTAGGCGTTGGCGGCGGCGATGATCTCGTTGACCTCGTCCCATTTGGCGCGCACGAAGCCGCCCTGGCCGCGCACGGACTTGTAGCTGGCCGCCTTGTTCGGATCGGTGGTGATGTATTCCCAGGCGGCGACGGGATCGCGGGTGGCGCGCGCTTCGCGCCACAGCTGCATCAGGCGGCCGCGCACCATCGGGTGCTTGACGCGCTGGGCCGAGTAGACGTACCACGAGTAGCTGGCGCCGCGCGGGCAACCGCGGGGTTCATGGTTCGGCAGGCCCGGGCGGGTGCGCGGGTAGTCGGTCTGCTGGGTTTCCCAGGTGATCAGGCCGTTCTTGACGTAGACCTTCCAGCTGCACGAGCCCGTGCAGTTGACGCCGTGCGTCGAGCGCACGATCTTGTCGTGCTGCCAGCGCTGGCGGTAGGCCTTTTCCCAGGTGCGGTCTTCGTTGACGACGGCACCGTGGCCATTCGAAAACGTCTCGCCCGTTTTGCCGAAAAATTTCAGGCGGTCCAAAAAGTGACTCATGGTTTCTCCAACGGCGCGCAGGGCGCGCTCTTGATGTTCGGTATGCAGCTGTGTCCAGTCTAGGGGCCGGGCCGGCTCATGAATATTCGTAAGAAGTCGATGCCGGCCCGGATTAGTGAGTAGTCCGGCTACTCCTTTTGGACTAGCACGGCATCTCCGCGCCCTTGCGGGCGTAGCACCACCAGGTGACGGCGATGCAGGTGACGTAGTAGCCGATGAACCACCACAGCGCGGCGTCGGCGCTGCCGGTCAGGGCGATCGAGGTGCCGTAGCTCTTCGGGATGAAGAAGGCGCCGTAGGCGGCGATGGCGGACGTGAAACCCAGCACGGCGGCCGCTTCCTTGTTGGCGCTGGCGACGGCCTGGGCCTGTGCGCCTTCCGACTGGCCCTTCGCGGCGCGCTGGTGCAGGGTCAGGAAGATCACGGGGATCATGCGGAAGGTCGACGCATTGCCGACGCCCGTGCAGGCGAACAGGATCAGGAACATGCCGAAGAAGCCGGCGAAGCTCCCAAGGTTGGACCCATGCGGCAGGAAATGCAGCACGCCCAGCACGGCGGCGATCATCGCGGCGAACGTCCAGACGGTGACGCGGGCGCCGCCCAGCTTGTCGGAGACGTAGCCGCCGCCCACGCGCGCGAGGGCGCTGACGAAGGGGCCGACGAACGCGTACTGCAACGGGTTCACTTGCGGGAACAGGGTGCTGGTCAACAGGGGGAACGCGGCCGAGTAGCCGATGAACGAGCCGAAGGTGCCCACGTACAGCCAGCACATCAGCCAGTTGTGTTTACGCTTGAAGATCACGGCCTGCTCGGCGAACGAGGCCTTGGCGGAAGCGAGGTCGTTCATGCCGAACCAGGCGGCCAGCGTGCTCACGGCGATGAACGGCACCCACACGAAGCCCGCGTTCTGCAGCCACATCTGCTTGGTGTGCCCGGCTTTCGCCCAGGTCTGCGGCTCGCCGCCGAACAGCGCGAAGCCGATCACGAGCGGCACGACGAATTGCACGACCGAGACGCCCAGGTTGCCCAGGCCCGCGTTCATGCCGAGCGCGTAACCCTTCATCGCCTTCGGGTAGAAGAAGCTGATGTTGGCCATCGACGACGCGAAGTTGCCGCCGCCGAAGCCGCACAGCAGCGACAGCACGAGCATGGTCGGGTAGCTCGTGGTCGGGTCCTGCACGGCCAGGCCGATGCCGACCGCGGGGATCAGGAGGGACGCGGTGGAGATCGCGGTCCATTTGCGGCCGCCGAAGATCGGCACCATGAACGAATAGAAGATGCGCAGCGTGGCGCCGGACAGGCCCGGCACGGCGGCGAGCCAGAACAGCTGGTTGGTGCTGTACTTGAAGCCGATGCTCGGCAGGTTGACGACGACGACGCTCCACACCATCCAGATGGCGAACGCCAGCATCAGGGCGGGGATCGAGATCCACAGGTTGCGGCTGGCGGTGGGCTTGCCGCGACTGTGCCAGAAGGCGGGAACCTCGGGTTCCCAGGTCGAGATGAGGTAACGGCTCACGTTGTTCTCCTTGATGATGAAAGTCGGGGTCAGGCGGCCTTGCGCAGCGGCGGGGCGGCGGCGGGGCTGGCCTGCGGTTTGAACGAGAAATGCATCCAGACGAGCGACACGCACACGGTCCCGTACAGCAGCATGAAGGCGCTGGAGCGGACGCCCGTCAGGTCGAGGACGGCGCCGAACATGATCGGCAGGATGAAGCCCCCGAGGCCGCCGGCCAGGCCGACGACGCCCGAGACGGCGCCGATGTTGTCGCTGAAGTCGTCGGCGATGAAGCGGAAGACGGAGGCCTTGCCGATCGCCATCGCGACGCCGACGACGAACAGCAGCAGGGTGAAGACGACGGGGCCCAGGCCCAGGTGCAGGTCGACGGCGCCGCCGACCGTCTTGACGCTCATGGTCGTCTGCGGATACGACAGGATGAAGAAGCACACCCAGCACACCCACATCACCGCCCAGGTGACCTTGTGGGCGCCGAAGCGGTCGGAAATCCAGCCGCCCAGCGCGCGCAGCACGCCGCCCGGCAGCGAGAAGCAGGCGGCCAGCAGGGCGGCCTGCTTGATGCCGAAGCCGTATTCGCCCACGTAGTATTTCGTCATCCACAGCGCCAGCGCGACGTAGCCGCCGAACACGACGGAGTAGTACTGGCAGTAGCGCCACACGCGCGGATCCTTCAGCACGCGCATCTGGCCGGCGAAGCCCGCGCCGGACGGCGTCTTGTGCGCCGGATCGGAATAGGTGCCGAGCCAGAACAGCAGGGCGGTGGCGACCATCACGACGGCGTAGACCTTGGGCAGGCCCTGCCAGCCGAAGGCGGCGATGATGGCGGGGGCCACGAACTTGGTGAGCGCGGCGCCGGAATTGCCGGCGCCGAACACGCCCATCGCGAAGCCGCGGCGTTCCTTGCCGAACCAGCGCGCGACGTACGGCGTGCCGACCGAGAACAAGCCGCCGGCCAGGCCCACGAACAGGCCCAGGACGAGGAAGTGCCAGTATTGCGTGGCGTAGGCGATCAGCCAGATCGGCACGGCGCAGGCCAGCATCAGCGCGAGGAACACGATGCGGCCGCCGAAACGGTCGGTCCAGATGCCCAGCGGGACGCGCACGAGGGCGCCGCTCAGGACGGGCGTGGCGACGAGCAGGCCGAACTCCGTTTCGTTCAGGCCCAGCTTCGCCTTGATGGGGATGCCGAGCACGGCGAACATCATCCAGATCGCGAAGCAGATCGTGAACGCGAACGTACTGCTGACCAGCACTGCGAGGGGCCGTTTGTCGGTGCCCATATTGTTCTCCTTGAAATCGCCATCGATGAGTGGAAGGGTACGTGGCGGGGTCGTGCCCAGCCATTCGCCGGAGGGGTGTTTCCGGATCGGCAAGCGAGCTAGCCCGGCTAGTCACAAAGGCGTAGGACATCTCCACCGGACGGACGCAACCGTGTACGATGTCGGCTATCCATCACGCCGTTCGACATCCGACCCATGCCGCCCCCGCTCAGCCCTGAACAATTAAGCAACATCATCGACATCGCGGAGAACGCCGTCATCTGCACCGACGAGACGCAGCGGATCATCCTGTTCAATCAGGGCGCCGAGCGGATCTTCGGCTGGACGGCGGCGGAGGTGATCGGCCGGGACCTGGCGGTGCTGATGCCGGAACGCTTCCGGCCCGGCCACGCCGAGCGCGTGACCGGCTTCCGCCACGGCGCGCGCACTGCCCGCCGCATGGGCGAGCGCGGCACCATCCACGCCGTGCGCAAGGACGGCAGCGAATTCCCGGCCGAGGCGACGATCTCGAAATCGGAGGCGGACGGACGCGTGATCCTCACCGCCATCCTGCAGGACATCTCCGAGCGCATGGCCTACGAGCGCGAACTGGAGCTGGCGCGCGACCGCGCGGAAGCGGCGATGCAGGCCAAGAGCATGTTCCTGGCCAATATGAGCCACGAGATCCGCACGCCGCTGAACGCCGTGATCGGCATGACGAGCCTCCTGCTGCACACCGACATCGACGACGAGCAGCGCGACTACACCGAGACGATCCGCTCGAGCAGCGAGGCGCTGCTGGCGATCATCAACGACCTGCTCGACTACTCCAAGCTGGAGGTGGGGCGCCTGGACCTCGAGCGCCACGCGTTCGAAGTGCGGCGCTGCGTCGAGGAAGCGCTGGACCTGCTGGCGCCGAGCGCCAGCGAGAAGAACCTCGACCTCGCCTACATGATCGAGCCGGGCGTGCCGGCCACGATCCTCGCCGACGCGACGCGGCTGCGCCAGATCCTCGTGAACCTGCTGTCGAACGCGATCAAGTTCACCCACCACGGCGAAGTGGTCGTCACCGTGTCGGCGGCGCCGTGCGCGGAGGGCGGCTGCCGGCTGGTGTTCGCCGTGCGCGACACCGGCATCGGCATCCCGCCGCACCGCCTGGACGACATCTTCCATTCGTTCACCCAGGTCGACGCGTCGACGACGCGCAAGTACGGCGGCACGGGCCTGGGGCTGACGATCAGCCGGCGCCTGGCCGAAATGATGGGCGGCGGCCTGTCGGTGGAGAGCGAGCAGGGACGCGGATCGACGTTCAGCGCGGCGATCGTCGCCGACCCGTTCGACGACCAGCTGGCCGAGCACGTGCTGCGCGAGCGCGCCGCCGCCGTGCGCGGGCGGCGTATCCTGGTCGTCGACGACAACGCCACGAACCGCCGCATCCTGATGAAGCAGGCCTTGTCGTGGGGGATGGAACCGCAGGCCGCGGCGTCGGCGGCCGAGGCGCTCGACCTCGTGCGCGACGGCCATCCGTTCGACGTCGCCGTGCTCGACATGCAGATGCCCGACATGGACGGCGCCCGCCTCGCGGCCGAGCTGCGCAAGCTGCGCGACCGCGCCGCGCTGCCGCTCGTGCTGCTGACCTCAGTCGGCCAGCGTCCGCACGGCGCGGAGGGCGACGCCGTGCGCGAATTTTCCGCGTGGCTGAGCAAGCCGATCAAGCCGGCGGCCCTGTTCGAGGCCCTGCAGCAGGTCCTGGGCGAGCGCCGCGCGGCCAGGCCGGCGCGCACGACCACGCCGCGCCAGGCGCCGGCCGCCGGGGACGCGGCCATCCTCGTCGCCGAGGACAACACGATCAACCAGAAAGTCATGCGCCAGCTGCTGCGCCACCTGGGGTGGCGCGCCGACGTCGTCGCCAACGGGCACGAAGTGGTGGCCGCGCTGGAACGCCAGGACTATCCCGTGATCCTGATGGACATGCAGATGCCGGAAATGGACGGCCTGGAGGCCACGCGCCGCCTGCGCGCGCGCTTTCGCGGCGCGCACGCCCCGTACATCATCGCCATGACGGCGAACGCGCTGCCGGGCGACCGCGAACGCTGCCTGGACGCCGGCATGGACGACTACGTGCCCAAGCCGATCGAGATGGACGTGCTGGAGCGGGCGCTGGCCGCCGCGTTCGACCACGTGGCGGCGCGCCGGCGCGGCGGGGAGGTGCTCGATGCCGCCCGCATCGACCAGTTGCGCGCCATCGACGAGGACGCGGCGCTGCTGGAGGAAGTGATCGGCGCGTTCGTGGGCGAGGTGCCGCAGCTGCTGCACAAGCTGGAGCACGCCGTGCGCGAGCACGACGGGCCGCTGCTGGCGGCCACTGCGCACTACCTGTTGTCGAGCATCGATTTCGTGGGCGCGAACCGGATGCGGGTGCCGTGCACGAACCTGGAGCTGATGGGGAAGGCGGAGTTGTTCGACGATGCCGGGGAGCAGATGGCGGCGCTCGCGGCCGCGTATGAAGAGGCGAAGGACGCCCTGGAGGCGTTGCGGTAACGCTTGGTGGGCACCCCGTGCCCACGCGGCGAATGCCACGAACCGTGGTCGTTCAGCCCTGCCGGTCCGACCCGCTGCCCAGGCCCTGCTCGACGGCGAACACGGCCGCCTGCACGCGGCTCGACAGGCCCAGCTTCTTGAGGATGTTCTGCACGTGGATCTTGACCGTGCTCTCGGCCAGGTCGAGCACGCGCGCGATCAGCTTGTTGCTCTCGCCGCGCGCCAGGCAGGCCAGGATCTCGCGTTCGCGCGGCGTCAGCTTGTCCAGCTCGGACGGCGGCGCCGGCGCCTTGGGTTCGCGCTGTTTCTGCAACTGGGCCACGAGTTTGCCGGCCATCGATTCGGCCAGCACGGATTCGCCCGCGGCCGCCCGTTCGATGGCGCGTTGCAGGTAGTCGGCGTCGATGTTCTTGATCAGGTAGCCGCGCGCGCCGGCCTGCAGGGCGGTGGCGAGGTCTTCGCCTTCCTCCGACACGGTCAGCATGATGACGGTCGCCTCGGGCCAGCCCTGCAGGATGAGCTCCAGGGTTTCCACGCCGGTCATGCCGGGCATGTGCAGGTCGAGCAGGATGACGTCGGGCTTGAGCTGCATCGCCCGTTTCACGCCGTCGATGCCGTCCGACGCTTCGCCGACGACGGTGAAGCGCGGATTGCGCTGCAGCAGCGAGCGTACGCCGCTGCGGAACAGCGTGTGGTCGTCGACCAGCAGCACGCTGATCGGCTCGGACGGTCCATCCATGCGAAACTCCATTCGATTCAAGCGGCCCGCCGGTGCGCGCTGGCGACGTGCAGGCGGACCGTGGTGCCGGTGCCGTGCCCGGAGTCGACGGCCAGGTCGGCATTGATGTGCCGGGCTCGCTCGCGCATGATGTGCAACCCCACGTGGCTGTCGCCCGCGGGCGCGGCACTGGCATCGAACCCGACGCCATTATCGCTGATCGATAAGGAAAAGTCTCGGCCGTCACGAACCTGCACGAGCACGCTGTCGGCGCGGGCATGCTTGCGGATGTTCGACAGAGCTTCCTGGACGATGAACAGGATCTGCAACTGCTCCTCGCGGGCGAACGGCGGACCGCCGTTGCCGTCCACGGTAAACTTGGCGTCGACGCCGGTCTGGCCGCGGAACTTGCGCACGGCCTTGCGCAGGGCGCTGTTCAAGTCGTCCTCTTCCAGGCGGCTGCGGAAATTCTGCAACAGTTCGCGCACGTCTTCGTAGCTTTCCTGCACGCCCGCGCGCAGCAGGGGCACGATCTCGGCCGCGTCCTGCTGCTGGCCGGTCTGCAGCGATTTTTCCAGCATCTGCACCTGCAGGTTGAGGAAGTTCAAGCCCTGGGCGATGCTGTCGTGCAATCCGCGCGCCACCATGTTCCGTTCCTCGGAAATGGCCATCTCGCGCTCGCGCGCCGCCAGCCGCATATTCTCGATGGCGGTGCCCAGCAGTCGGCCGAGGGTTTCCAGCAAGCCCATTTCTCTTTCGCTAAAACTTTTTTCGGTGCGGAAATGCAGGCTGAACACGCCCAGGTGCTGGTCCTGGGCGAAAATCTGGAACAGCGACACGGTCGCGAAGCCGTCGCGCGCGCAGCGCGAATCGGGCGGGGCCAGGGGCGTGCGCAGCAGGCGCACGACGGGTTGCCGGTTGCGGACCGCCTCGCCGCACACGCAGTCGCCGGCGGGCATGCAGCGCTCGGCCCGGACCATCTCGTCCGACAGGCCCTGGTGGACGACGAGGTGCACCTTGTCGTTGCCGGGATCGACGAGCCGCACCGAGGCGCCGTCCGCGCCGAAATAGCGCATGATGCGTTCGATGAAGCCCTCGCACATGGGTTCGAGCGTCTGGCGCACCTGCAGGAAGGCGGCGCTGTCGTACAGCAGCGCCAGTTCGCGGTTCTGACCTTCCAGCTCGGACGTCTTGTCGCGCACCTTGTCTTCCAGGCTGCCGTAGACCTGCTCCACGCGGTCGGCCATCCGGTTGAAACCGGTGGCCAGCTGGCCGAATTCGTCGCGGCTGGCGACGGTGAGGCGCACACCGAAATCCGTGTCCGCCATGCTGCGCATGCCCGCGTGCAGGCGTTCGACCGGGTCGACGATCAGGCTGAACATCATGTACAGCAGGACGACGGTGCCGCCCATGCCCAGCGCCATCAGGGCCAGTTGCGAGGAGCGCAGCCAGAACATGCGCACCTCGTTGTCGCGCTCGATCAGGCCGACGACGGTGTCGATCTGCGCCACGTAGCCGTCCACGCCGCCGAGGAACTGGCGTAGCAGGGGCGGCCGCTCGTCGCCGCGCGCCTGCAGCACCTGCAGCGCGAGCGGGCGCAGCTCGCGCTGCCAGCGCAGCGTGGCCAGGTCGAAGCTGCTGCGGATGGCGGCCGTCGGCGGCAGGCCGAGGGGACGCTGCGGGTCGCCCCGCGCGATCAGGGCCAGCTTGGCGTCGATGGCGGCGATCTGCGCGCGCGCGTCGCGGGCATGGTCGCCGCCGGGCGTGTAGACGTCGCGCGTGAGCAGCATGGCCAGCCGGTATTCCTGCTTGCGCACGCTGCCCGTCTCGTTGATCGCGGCGGCCGACCCCTCGAGTTGCCACGACAGCCACAGCGTGGTGCCGATGGCGACCAGCGCCAGCAGCAGGAAGCCGACGAGGGCGCCGGCGATGCGGGTCGACAGGCGCAGGTGGCCGGGAATCGGCGGATAGGCCGGCGCCGCGGCGTCGCTCGCGCCCATTCAGCCCCCCGTCTGCGACATGAAGCGGACGACTTTCTCCGGCTGGGCCGTGAAGTCGTGCCGGTGCGGCTTGAGCTCGATGGCGTGGCGGATCGCCGCTTCCAGCTCGGCGTCGCTGGCGCCGCCGCGCAGCAGTGGGCGGAACTCGAATTTCTCTTCCTGGCCCAGGCACAGGTACAGCGTGCCGTCCACGGCCAGGCGCACGCGGTTGCAGGTGGCGCAGAAATGTTGCGACAGCGGCGTGATGAAGCCGATGTTGCCCCTGCCGTCGCGCGTGGCAAGATAGCGCGCGGGGCCGCCGCCCAGCTCCAGCGCCTGGGGCACGAGGTCGAATTTGTCGCGCAGGCGCGCCTGCACGTCGCCCAGGTCCAGGTAGGCCGTGTTGCGGCCGGTGGCGCCCATCGGCATCACCTCGATCAGGCGCAGCACGAAGCCGTGGCCGATGCAGAACTCGGCCATGCGCTCGATCTCGCCGTCGTTCACGCCGCGCATGGCGACCATATTGATCTTGATCGGATCGAACCCGGCGTCCTTGGCGGCCATGAGGCCGTCCAGGACCTGCGCGTGGCTGTCGCGGCCCGTGATGCTTTGCATGCAGGCGCGGTCCAGCGTGTCGAGGCTCACGTTGATGCGGGCGACGCCCGCGCGCTTGAGCGCGGCCGCGTGGCGCCGCAGTTGGGTGGCATTCGTCGACAGCGACAGGTCGGCGACGCCGGGGATCGCCGCGATGCGCCCCGCGAGGTCGGTCACGCGGCGGCGCAGCAGGGGTTCGCCCCCCGTCAGGCGGATGCGGCGCGTGCCGAGCCGGGCGAACACGCGCAGCAGGCGCTCGATCTCGTCGAAGGTGAGCCAGTCGGCCGGCTCCTCGAAGTCCCGGAAGCCCGTCGGCATGCAATACGTGCAACGCAGGTCGCAGCGGTCGGTCACGGACAGGCGCAGGTATTCGATCGTTCGGCCGTAGCGGTCGCGCAGCATGCGGTTCTCCATTCGGTGCATCGGGTGCCATTGGTAGTCGGCTTCGATTGTAGGGGGCGGGAGCCGCGCTGACAGTCGGCACGACGGAGGACGGCGACTAGTTCTTTCGGACTATGCCTGGCGCCGCATCAGCGCGTCGATGCCGGCCACGGTGCCCGCCATGGCCAGCGCCGCGACGGCCGCGCCGGCCCACGTGGCGAGCCGGTCGCCGGCCGCCCATTCCTGCCAGGCCAGGACGGCGGGCATGAGGGCCATCGGGGCCGTCATCGCGGCCGCCAGCCAGGCGTGGCGGGTGTCAGCCACCGCAGCACCCGCCGCAGCAGCCGCCGGCGCGCTCGCCGCGCGCCTCGGCGTAGCCGGCGCCCGCCAGCGCGGCCGTGATGGCTTCGGTCGACGTGGCGTCCTCGTCGAACTCCACGTGCATCTGGCGGCCGCCCGGCGCGAGGTCGACGCCGCGCACGCCGGGCAGCGCGCACAGGGCGCCGGTGAGACGTTCGATGTCGCCGAAGGCGAGGGGGGCCGAGAACTGGAAATCGTGTTGCATGGTGTTCCTTTCGCGATATGTCATTGAGGTGCCGTCAGACTAGGCCCTGGCGGCACCGCTGTCCTTGAACCGGTTTCAGGTTTTACGACGTCACGCGCAGCCGCCCAGGTAGTGGCATGCCGTGCAGCGCGTGCAGCCGTCCACCTTGTGCAGCGCGCGCGCCCCGCATTCCGGGCATTTGGCGCCGGTTGCCTCGGCCGTACCCGCGGGCGCCGCCGCGCCGGCGGGTACGGCGTGCACCGTGGCGCGCTGCGCGAGCAGCCGGTCCAGCCGCTCGGCGCTCACCTGGCCGCCGTATGGTTCCAGGAAGCCGCGCCGGATGAGCATCTGCTGCAGCATGAAGGCGATCGCCGCCACTTCCGAATCGTGGTACATCGGCACCTGTACACCGTCCGCCCGCGTCAGGTGGCCGCAGCGCACGGGACCTTTTTCCCACACGACGGCGCGCATGTCCGCCAGCGCCTTCGCGATCGAGCCGCCGGCGCGGGCGGCCAGCGACAGCAGGCGCATCGTCGACGTGATCCACTGGTGGCCTTCGCTGCGCTGGTTCGCGGGCATGAAGAATTCGAACGGCCGCTCGATCGCCAGGTCGCGCCCGCCCAGCCGCCCTTCGACGCGCATGAAGCTGATCGTCAGGTAGACCGTCTTCTTGCCTTCCTGCGTCGTGTATTCGACTTTCGACGTGACGGACTCCAGTTCGCCCGGCGGCCGGCTTTCGAAGCGCCGGCACAGCGGATCCACGTCGCCCGGTTCCGCCGGCGCGGCGGCGGCCGGCGGCGGCGCGATGCTCAGGACGCTGCCGGTGACGTCGTTCGGCCGGTACGTCGCCAGCCCCTTGAGGCCCGCGCGCCACGCTTCCGTGTACAAGTCGCGGAAGTCGTCGAACGGGTAGTCGGCCGGGACGTTGACCGTCTTCGAGATGGCGCTGTCGACGTACGGCTGCACGGCCGCCATCATGCGCAAGTGGTCCTGCGCGCTCATCTCCAGCGCCGTGACGAATTGCGGGGGCAGCGCCGAGTCGTCGGACACGTCGTTGCCCAGGTGGCGGTACAGGCGCCAGGCGTGGTCGGCCACCTCGTACACGCGCATGCTGTCGTCCGGCATGCGTTTCTTGCGCTGGTAGACCCAGGAAAACGCGGGTTCGATGCCGTTCGACGCGTTGTCGGCGAACGCCAGCGCGATGGTGCCGGTCGGCGCGATCGACAGCAGGTGCGAGTTGCGGATGCCGTGGCGGGCGATGCGCTCGCGCAGGTCGTCCGGCAGGCGCTGCGCGAACGCGCCGTCCAGGTATTGCTCGGGGTCGAACAGGGGGAACGGCCCCTTTTCGCGGGCCAGTTCCACCGACGCGCCGTACGCGGCGTCGCGCAGTTCGCGCGCCACCTCGGCCGCGAAGGCGCGTCCGTCGTCGGCGTCGTAGCGCAGCCCCAGCATGACGAGCGCGCTGCCCAGGCCGAGGAAGCCGAGGCCGACGCGGCGCTTGTTGCGGCCTTCCTCCGCCTGCTGCGGCAGGGGCCACTCGGTGGCGTCCAGCGCCAGGTCGAGCATGCGCACGGCGACGGCCGCCACTTCGCGCAGGGTGTCGAAGTCGAAGCGCGCCTGCGCCGTGAAGGGCTGGCGCACGAAGCGGGTGAGGTTCAGCGAGCCGAGATCGCAGCAGCCGTAGGGCGGCAACGGCTGTTCGCCGCACGGATTGGTGGCGGACAGGGTCTCGGCGTAGTACAGATTGTTCTCGCCGTTGATGCGGTCGAGGAACAGCACGCCCGGCTCCGCGTGGTCGTAGGTCGAGCGGATCACGCGGTCCCACAGGTCGCGCGCCCGCACCGTGCGGTACACCCAGCGGCCGTCCGGACGCAGGCGGATGGGTTCCGCCGGCTCGGCGGCGTGCGTGAGCTCGAACTCGCCGTCGTCCAGCACGGCGCGCATGAAGGCGTCGGTGACGCCGACGGACAGGTTGAAATTGCTGAACGCGCCGCCGTCCTTGGCGGCGATGAAGGTCTCGATGTCGGGATGGTCGATGCGCAGCACGCCCATCTGGGCGCCGCGCCGCGCGCCGGCCGATTCGACGGTGCGGCACGACGCGTCGAACACCGCCATGTACGACACCGGACCGGACGCGCGCGACTGCGTGCCTTTCACGAGGCTGCCGGCGGGGCGGATCGCGGAAAAGTCGTAGCCGACGCCGCCGCCGCGGCGCATCGTCTCCGCGCTTTCCGCGATGGCGTCGTAGATGCCGGGCGTGCCGGCGGCGCGGCCGCTGATGGCGTCGCCGACGGGCTGCACGAAGCAGTTCATCAAGGTGGCCTTGAGGCCGACGCCGGCGGCCGAGTTGATGCGGCCGGCCGGCACGAAGCCGTGGTCCTGGGCCCACAGGAACAGCTGTTCCATCTCCAGGCGCAGCGGCTCGGCTTCGTGGGCGGCGAGCGCGCGCGCCACGCGCGCGCGCACCTGCGCGACCGTCGTCTCGTCGCCCTTGGCGTATTTTTCGCGCAGTACATCGGCCGACACGTCCTGCGTCGGCATGGCGTTGGCAAACAGGGAATCGCTGGCGTTCATTTCGTCCTCGGGGATAGTCGGACGCCCACTATCCCCGGAACACGCCGCGCGCGCCTTAAACTGGTTGAAGCAAAACGCGTTCGGCGGCCAGCGCCTCCACGTCCCACGCCACCTCGTTCGTGATGCCCGCCGCCTCGAACTGGTCGAACTGGGCGTGGTAGCGTTTGCGCACGCCGTGGTCGGCCAGCTGCCAGTGCAGGTCCGCCTTCACGCCGTGGCGCGCGAGGCAGCTGCGGGCGCATTCGAGCGGACAGCCGTCGATGACGACCACGGGGCGGCCGGACTTGGCAAGCTTGACGAGCGAGGGCACGTCGCCCCCCACGCCGGCGATGCACGACATTTCGGCGACGTCGCGCCGGTCCAGCTCGAGCGCGATGTGGTTGGCCATCTGTGCCGCGCTCGAACAGCCGGAACAGGAATACACGAGGGGGAATGCGTTTCGGTCCTTGCCCATGACGGGCCTCCTTTCAACAGGCGCCGCGGCCGGCGTCGCGGCGGCGCGGTCGCAGCAGTGAGAACAGCGCGGAGGGCGCCAGGCGCTGCGGGTCGAGCAGCGCGCCGTCGATGGCGTCCAGCGTATTCTTGATGAGCAGCCCCAGTTCGGTGTCGCCTTCCATGACGAGGCGGCGGCTGAAGAACAGGGTGTCGGGGTCTTCCTGGCGCGTGGCCAGCAATCGCAGGTCGTGCAGCGTCGCGGCGATCACGAGTTCCGGCGCGCCCGCACCGTGCACGGGCGCGAACCCGCGGCCGCGCCAGGCGACGTCGAACGAGACGCCGGCGTCGAGCACGGACAGGCGCACGCGCCGGCCTTCCAGCGCGCGGCGCGCGTCCGCGTCCAGGTGCGCGGGCAGCACGGCGTTCAGGGCCGTCGTGAACAGCCAGGCGCCGGGCCGGCGCGGCAAGCGCGACAGAATGTGCCGGACCGGGGGCGGCAGCAGGCGGGTGGCGGTGCGCGGCGTCATGCGGCCTCCATGGCCGGGACGGCGGTGACGTCTTCCAGGCCCGGCCGGCCGTGCCAGAAGCCGTTGCACGGTGCGCCCGGCATCAGGTCGGCCATGCGCGCGCGCACGTCGCCGGCGGGCAGGGTGCCGGCCAGCACCGCGCGGACGATGCCGACGATCTCCGCCATGCCCGCCGATTGCGGGCTCAGACGGACGACGTCGACGCCCAGCGCGCCCATGGCGGGCAGCGCGTCGACGAGGTTGTAGACCTTGGCCGACTGGGTCTGGATGCCGTTCAGGACGAGGAACGGCCGGCCTTCCTGCGTCTTCAGCACCAGGCCGTCGGGATGTTCCAGGCAGCTGAAGCGGCAATCGTCCTTGGGCAGGTTGTGGCGGCGCGCCGTGAAGCAGCGCGCGGAAAAGGCGAGCGGCAGGCGGCCGTAGGCGAAGACTTCGGTCGCGAGGCCGGCCGGGCGTTCGGCGGTCATGGCCGCGAGGCCGGCGGCGGACATCTCGAGCGGCGCGACCCAGCGCGTGGCGCCGGCCCGCGCGAGGATCGCGAGCGTCGCCGCGTTGTAGACGTTCAGGTGCGGTCCGGCGACGAACGGGCGGCCGTCGACGTGGTGGACGGCGCCCATGTCGTTGGCTTCGACGAGCCAGCGGTCGTTGCCGGCGATGCGGCGCAGCACGTTCAGGTCCGAGCCGGACTCGATCAGCACCTGGGTCGACAGCACGACTTCCTTGCCGGCTTCGGCCAGCCGGTCGGCCAGCGCGAGCCAGTCGGACAGGCGCAGCTCGTGGCGGCGCGAGCACACGGTCTCGCCGAGGTAGACGATGTCGACGGGCGCGGCGGCCATCGCCTCGTAGAACGCGAGCACGGTGGCGCGCGGCCAGTAGTATTGCAGGGGGCCGAGGGCGATCTTCATGGCGGTCTTTCGTTGCGGGTTCATTTCCAGGGACGGTGGTAGGCGCCGAGCGTGTGCTGGCAGCCCTCGGCCACGTTGTCGAGCGCCGCCATCCAGTCGCGCCGGACGGCGTAGCGCTGGTCTTCGGCCAGGCAGGCGTCGATGGCGGCGCGCCACACCCGCGTCACCTGGGCGACGTAGGCTGGACTGCGCTGGCGGCCCTCGATCTTGATGGCGCGCGCGCCGGCTTGCGCCAGCTTGGGCAGGATCTCGAGCGTGTTCAGGCTCGCCGGTTCCTCAATCGCGTAATACGTTTCGCCGTCCACGTCGAAGCGGCCCTTGCACAGGGTGGGGTAGCCGGCCTGCTCGCCGTCGGCGTAGCGGTCGATGAGGACGTCGTACAGGCGCGCTTCCAGGGCGCGCGGCGTGCGCTGCCAGCGCACCGCCTTCGCCGGCGAGCACACGCCATGTGTATTGGGTGACTCGCCGGTGGCGTACGACGACAGCTGGCAGCGGCCCTCGGCCATCACGCACAGGCTGCCGAAGCCGAACACCTCGATCTCGACGGGTGTGTTGGCGATCACCTGTTCGACCTGGGCCAGCGACAGCACCCGCGGCAGCACGGCGCGCGCGATGCCGAAGTGGCGGTGGTAGAAGGCGATGGCGTCGATGTTGGTGGCCGAACCCTGTACCGACAGGTGCAGCCGCATCTGCGGGTGCACCCGCGCCGCATATTCCATCAGGCCGGGGTCGGCGAGGATGACGGCGTCGATGCCGTGCGTCGCGGCGCGGTCCAGCGCGCGCTGCCACAGGTCGCCGGCCCCGGGTTGCGGGTAGGTGTTCAGCGCGAGGAAGACCTGGCGGCCGCGCGCGTGGGCGTAGCGGATGCCTTCGGCGATGGCGTCTTCGGAGAAATTCAGGCCGGCGAAGTTGCGGGCGTTGGTGGCGTCGCGAAAGCCCAGGTAGACGCAGTCGGCGCCGTGGTCGACGGCCGCCTTGAGGGCCGGCAGGCTGCCGGCGGGACAAACGAGGTCGAGGGAGTGGGAGGTCATGGGAAGCGTGTGAGCGGTAACCCGATGAGGTTAGCGGCGGTGCGTGCGCGCCGCCTTAAACCGGTTCAAGCAAATCGCATGACGTCGCCTTGCGCGTCGAACGCGAGAAAGCGCTCGACCGCGCCGCGGTGCACGGCGTCGACCATCGTCCGCAAGGCCCGTTCGATGCCGGCCGGCTGCGGCGCGGCGCCATGTTCGCCCGCCAGCGCCGCGACGAACACCATGTCCCACGGCTGGCCCGTCGCGCGCGACTCCTGCGCGAGCGCGGCGAAGCCGGTGAGGTCGTCCGGCCCCTTGTCGACGCACATCACGGGCGCCAGCGCGCCGCCGCGGCCGTCGCGGAAGCGCTGCGCCTGGCCGGGCGTGTGCGTTTGCGGCAGTTCGGCCACGGCGAACACGAACAGCAGGCGCTGCGGCTCGGGCCGGGCGCGGGCGGCGGCGAGGAAATCGGCAAAATCGGCGAGTTGCATGGGGTGTCCAGAGCGGAAAGGAAGATGAGATCATTGTAGGAGCCCATTGCGCGCGCGGCAGTCGGCACGATGGAGGACCGCGCCTAGTCATTCCGGAGGATGCCGCGGGCGGCCCAACGTTGCGACAATGGTGGTATCCCGACATTTCGTCACTGGAGCGAGCGTGCCCACCATCGACCCCTGCGCCTTCCTGCGCCGCCTGCCGTTGTTTTCCGACCTCGGCGAGGACGAGTTGCGCGCCGTCGGCGCGGCGGCCACCGAACGCCACGTCGACCGCGGCCGCACCGTGATCCGGCGCGGCGACCCGTGCCTGGGCTTCCATTCGATCCTGTACGGCCAGGTCAAGCTGGCGTTCGTGTCGCCCCAGGGCCAGGAGAAAGTCATCGAGATCCTCGGGCCGGGCAAGAGCTTCGGCGAGGCCGTCATGTTCATGGACAAGCCGTACTTCGTGACGGCGACGGCGCTGGAGGACTGCCTGCTGCTGCACGTCGCCAAGGACGCCATCTTCGCCGAGCTGGAACGCAGTCCCGCATTCGCCCGCCGTATGCTGGCCGGGATGAGCCGGCGCCTGCATGGCCTCGTGGCGGACGTGGAGGCGTACACCCTGCACACGGGCGGCCAGCGCGTCGTCGACTACCTGCTCAAGGAGGCGCCCCCGTCCGGCGCGACGGTGCGGCTCGGGGTCAGCAAACGCCTCGTCGCGTCGCGCCTGAACATCACCCCCGAATATTTTTCGCGCGTGCTGCACGATCTCGTCCGGCGTGAACTCGTCCGGGTGGACGGCCGCGAGATCGAGATCCTCGACGCGGCCGCCCTGCGCGCCTACGAGGGCTGACGGCGCAGCCACGCCCTGTGGCGCAGCACGGGCGCGGCCAGGTCGAGCCCGAGGCGCAGGCAGGCCGCCGCGAGCAGCACGCCGGCGCTTGGCGCCAGCGGTGCGTACCAGCAGGCGCCCAGCGCCGCCGCGACGCCCGCCCCATGCCAGCGGCATTGCGCGCGCAGGCGCTGCGGGCCCGCCAGTTCCGTCATTTTCGGCACCCGCGCATGCGCCGGCGCGCGTTCGCGCAGGTGGTGCCACAGGAGGAAGGGCACGATCCGGTACAGCATGCCGTTCACGGCCGACATGGCGAAGCCCACCAGGAAGCACACGCCCAGTGCCGCGGCGCGCGCGTCGGACGCATCGCCCGGCCACGCGAACAGCCAGGCCGCGGCCACCGACGATGCGAGGGCCAGCAGCCAGTAGCCCGTGCCGGTCGCCGACCGCGTGCGTGCGCGCCGCAACAGCAGGGAGGCGGCCAGGGCCGCCCAGATCGTGAGCACGGCGGCGCCGGCCAGCGCGAACGCGGTGCGCCAGCCGGCGTCCAGCCAGCGGCCCGCGAGCCAGCCGGCCAGCGCGAGCAGCAGCAGGGCCACGCCGCGGCGCTCGCCGGCGGCGGGAAACGGATCGGTCGCCTGGAACATCGGGATCACCTGGAACGACACGGCCATCACGAGCGCGGCCACCCAGCCGGCCAGGCCCAGCGCCGCATGGCTGTCGACGAGGCGCAGGACCGGGACGGCCGGGCCGCCCGCGCGCCACGACGCCAGCGCCAGCCCGGCGCCGGCGCAGCCCAGCAGCGCGACGACGGCGCCGCGCATGCCGCCGGCGATGTGGGCGACGGCCGGCGCGGCGCGCCTGCCGCGCTGCCACAGCGTGGGCAGCAGGCAGGCGAGCAGCAGGGCGAACGCGCCCGCGAGCAGCACGACGGCCGCCGCGAACAGCGGCCCGAGGCCGGTCAGGAAGGCGGTGGCCAGCAGCGCCGCGCCGGCGCCGAGCAGCGGACAGCTCCAGACGGAAGCGAGTCCCGCCGCCCGCAGCGGCAGGCCGGCCACCGCCGGCAGCATCTGCAGCAGCGCGCCCGCCATCGTCATCGTGAGGAACCCCAGCGTGACGAGGTGGACGGCGGCGAGCAGAGGCGGGTTCCAGCGCGACGCGAACACGGCGCCGCCGTGCCAGGCCGCGAGCAGGCCCGCCGCCACGCCGAACCACGGCGCGGCGAGCAGGAACACGAGCGGCACCGCGGGCGGAGGCGCGCGGCCGTGGTCGAGGGCGCGCCGCATCAGGCGTTGCGCGCGATGGTCACGAGGCAGCCGTCGTCGCGCCAGGTGCTGCGCCAGCGGTAGCCGTCGTGCGCGAGGATGCCGTACAGCGGATGGGGCTCGCGCGCCAGCAGCACGCACAGTTCGGCGCCGTCGGCCAGGCCGTCGAGCGCGTCGAGTATCCGCTCCAGCGGTTGCGGGGCGGGCAGGTCGCGCAGGTCGAGTATGGTATTCATGATTGTGCGAGGAGGCTGGACAGCGGGATGCCGTCCAGCGACTCAAGGAAACGGGCCGTCGCGCGGCACAGCGCGCCCTTCAGCGCGCAGGCCGGCGCCAGCGGACAGGCGCGCGCGCGGCCGTCCAGGCAGGCGACGACGTGGAAATCGGGCTCGGTACGGCGCACCACGTCGCCCACCGAGATGTCGGCGGGCGCGCGGGCGAGGCGGATGCCGCCGCTGCGCCCGCGCACGGTCTCGACGAAGCCCGCGTGTCCGAGTTGGTTGACGATCTTCGTCAGGTGGTGGTGCGAGATGCCGTGCAGGGCGGCCACTTCGCCGGTGGTGGCGAGGCGGCCCCCGTTGGCGCCCAGGTACAACAGCACGCGCAGGGCGTAATCGGTGTGTTCGGTCAGACGCATGATCGCTCCCGCGCGCGTGTTCTCAAGCCTTGGTGGACGTGCGGACCGCCCGGGCGGCGGGCCGGCCGGCGATCTCGATCGGCGCCTCGACCGGACGGGCCGGCCGGCGCATCAAGCGCACCACGAACAGGGCGAGGAACAAGGTGCCCAGCGCGAACACGACATCGCCCGGCACGCGCAGCCACACCATGTTTTCCATGAACGCCGAGTGGATCACTTCCGGCGAGCGGGCGTACCACATGCCTTTCGAGATGCTGGCGGCGGCCTGGTAGATGCCGGCCGGGACGAGGGCCATGAACACCATCATCGCCAGGCCGATGTTCAGCAGCCAGAACATGGGCTTGAGCAGGGCGTCGGACCAGGCCAGGCGGTCGGTCAGGCCGCGCAGGCAGAACAGCATCAGGCCCACGCCCAGCATGCCGTACACGCCGAACAGGGCGGCGTGGCCGTGGGCGGCCGTCATGTTCAGGCCCTGCATGTAGTACAGCGCGATCGGAGTGTTGATCGAGAAGCCCAGCAGGCCGGCGCCGACCACGTTCCAGAAGCCCACGGCGATGAAGCACAGGATCGACCAGCGGTAGCTCGCCACCCACGGCGCGGCCTTCGAGCGGTGGTAGTTGCGGTATGCCTCCATGCCGATCATCGACAGCGGCACCACTTCCAGCGCCGAGAACATGGCGCCGATCGCGATCACGGACGTCGGCGTGCCGGTGAAGTACAGGTGGTGCAGGGTGCCCAGGATGCCGCCGAACAGGAACACGATGGTCTCGAGCACGATGGCGGTGTTGGCGCTGGCGGCGCGGATCAGGCCCAGGCGGGTGAACAGCAGGGCGATGACGGCCGTGGCGAACACTTCGAAGAAGCCTTCGACCCACAGGTGCACCAGCCACCACCTCCAGTATTCGATGATCGCGTAGTGAGTGTGCTGGTCCCAGGTCAGCGAGGTGGCGTAGAAGCCGCCGATGCAGACGGCCGACAGGAACACCATGGCGATCAGGCCGCGGCTCTCGGACGGTTTGCGCAGCGCGGGCCAGAGGCCGCGACCCAGCAGGAAGGCCCAGAACAGCAGGCCGACGAACAGCAGGTATTGCCAGATGCGGCCCATGCTGGTGAATTCGAGGCCCTGGTTGCCGAGCCAGAAGCTGAAGTCGACGCCGCGGTGCTGCAGGGTGCCGAGCCAGCCGCAGGCGGTCGAGCCGGCGACGATGAACAGCAGCGCGTAGAACAGCACGTGCACGCCGAGCGCCTGGAATTTCGGTTCGTGGCCGGAGATGGCGGGCGCGATGTACAGGCCCGTGGCCAGCCACGCGGTGGCGATCCACAGCACGGCGAACTGGGTGTGGACGGTGCGGCTGATGGTGTACGGCAGGATGTTGGCGAGCGGGATGCCGAAGAAGCTGGTGCCTTCGACCGAGTAGTGGGCCGTGATGACGCCCATGCCCACCTGGGCCAGGATCAGCGCGACGACGACGGCGAAGTACTTGCGCGTGGCCTTCATCGACGGCGTGGGTTTCAGCTTGAACAGCGGGTCGTCCTTCGGCGGTGTCGGGTCGCCTTCCTCGGGCTGGGCCGAGTGGAACAGGATCATGCCGGCGATGGCGCCGATCATGCCGATGATGCTGGCGATCGACCAGATGCCGGTGCCGGCCGTGGGGGTGTTGCCGACGAGGGGCTCGTGCGGCCAGTTGCTCGTGTACGACAGGCCCGCTTGGCCCGGACGGTCGGTGGCGGCGGCCCAGGCCGACCAGAAGAAGAACCCGGTCAGTGCAAGGCGGTCGTCGCCGTTGGGCAGGGCGCCCGGTGTCATGGCGTACTGGCCGCGCAGCTTGTCGAGCTTCGGATCGTTGCCGAACAGCCCGGCATAGTGCGCCGCCACGGCCTGGACGGCCGCGCTGCGTTCGGCGCCGAGCGTCAGCGTATCGGTGCCGGCGTCGTACGTGTTGCGGCGCAGGGTTTCCTTGACGAGGGCGTCGATGGCGCCGCGCTTGCCGGCGTCGAGCGCGGCGTACGGCTGGCCGTCGTCGCGCCGGGCCAGTTGGTCCTGCAGCGCGAGGGCTTCGCGGTGCAGCCAGTCGGCCGACCAGTCGGGGGCGACGTAGCTGCCGTGGCCCCAGACGGTGCCCAGTTGCTGGCCGCCGGCGGACAGCCAGGCCTGCTGCCCCCGCTTGAGCTGGTCGCCCGTGTAGAGGACGTGGCCCTGGTTGTCGACGATGCGTGCGGGGATGGGTGGCGCCTTCAGGTAGATCTCCTTGCCCACCAACAGCAGTGTGGCAAAGGAGAGTACACAGATGACCGCCAGCCAAGTCCATAGTTTGCGTGTTGCGTGCATGGCTTGTTTTCCTTTTCTGGTAGTTGAGCGGCGGCGCAGTGGGTCGCGAAACCGTGCGCTTGTTCGCATTGTGCGAGGATTTCGGCTATTAGTTGCATATGAAATGCAGCTTTATTTGAAATCCTTGACCCAGTTTAGGAAAGGTCGCGCAAAGGCGATATCGGCAGCGTGGGCTAGGCGCAGGCTAGTCACTTTGGCCGATTGCCGGGCACGGGGTGGCCGCTTAATATGCGACTGAAATACCACTTTAAAGGAGGCCAGCATGGCACTCATGTCCATCGAAGAAGCCCGTCCCGCGCCGGGGCAGGGGCGCGGCGCGCCCCTGTTCTCGCTCGGGTTCCGTCCGTTCTACCTGCTGGCCGCGGCGTTCGCCGCGCTGGCCGTGCCGCTGTGGATCGCGGCGCAGGCGGGACTGGGGCTGCCGGCGCGCATCGACATGCTGTGGCATATGCATGAAATGGTGTTCGGGTTCGCGCTGGCCGTCGTCGTCGGCTTCCTGTACACGGCCGGCTATAACTGGACCAAGCTGTGGACGCCGCGCGGCCCGGCGCTCGCCGCGATCGCCGGCGTCTGGCTGGCGGGCAGGGTGGCCATGCTGGCCGCGCCGCCCGTCGTCGCGGCGCTCGTCGACGCCGCGTTCCTGCCGGTCGCCGCGTACCCGCTGTATAGCGTGTTCAAGCGCGCCGGCAACCGGCGCAACATGTTCCTCGTCGGCCTGCTCGGCCTGCTCACGCTGGCCAACCTGTGCTTTCACGCGGCCGCGCTGGGCTACATCTCGCTCGACCCGCTGCGGCCCGTGCACTTCGCGATCCTGCTCGTCGTCGTGATCGAAACCGTGATCGGCGGCCGCGTGATCCCGATGTTTACCCGCAATGGCGCGCCCGGCACGCAGCCCGTGCAGAACGAGCGCCGCGACAAGTGGGCGCTGGCGCTGACCGTGCTGGCCGGCCTGGCCTGGGCGGCCGGCCTGCCGGCGCCGCTGACGGCCAGCCTCGCGCTGTTCGCGGCCGTGGGCCAGGCCGTGCGCCTGATCGGCTGGCAGCCGTGGCGCACGTGGCGCAACCCGCTGCTGTGGATCCTGCACGTGTCGTACGCGTGGATCCCGTTCGGCTTCCTTCTGCTGGCGCTGGCGCAGTACGGCGTCGTCTCCGGCAGCGCCGCGCTGCACGTGCTGACGGTCGGCGCGCTGGCCGGCCTCGTCATGGGCATGATCACCCGCACGGCGCTGGGCCACACGGGCCGTCCGCTCAAGGCGGGACGCGCCGAATGCTGGATGTTCGCGCTCGTGCAGGCGGCCGTCGTGCTGCGCTTTTGCGCCGCCGTGCTGCCGGCGTGGCGTACGGCCGGCCTGGCGCTTGCCACCGTGTGCTGGAGCGCCGCCTTCCTCACCTACCTGGCCGTCTACGTGCCCTATCTGTCGGCCGCGCGCGCCGACGGCCGCGAAGGATAAACCGCCATGCATCCCACCATCGAATTCGATCCCGACCTCATCGCCCGCATGAGCCGCAACGGGCCCCGTTACACGTCGTACCCGACGGCCGACCGTTTCACGCCGTCGTTCGGCGCGGCCGACTTCGCGGCCGCCGCGCGGCCGGGCAAGCCGTTGTCGCTGTACGTGCACATCCCGTTCTGCGAATCGCTGTGCTACTACTGCGCGTGCAACAAGATCATCACGCACGACCGGAGCAAGGCGGCCAGGTACCTGGGCTACCTGATGCGCGAGATCGACATGCAGGCGCGCCTGTTCGCGGACGGCGCCGTCGTCGAGCAGCTGCACTTCGGCGGCGGCACCCCGACCTATCTCGACGACGCGCAGATGGGCGACCTGCTGGGCATGCTGCGCAGCCGCTTCGCGTTCGCGCCGGACGACGTGGGCGAGTATTCGATCGAGATCGATCCGCGCACCGTCGACGCAGAGCGCATCCGCACGCTGCGGCGCCAGGGCTTCAACCGCCTGTCGCTCGGCGTGCAGGACTTCGACGAGGACGTGCAGCGCGCCGTCAACCGCATCCAGCCGGAAGCGCTGACGGTCGACGCGATCGCCGCCGCGCGCGCCGCCGGCTTCCGCTCCATCAGCATCGACCTGATCTACGGCCTGCCGCTGCAGAACACGGCCACGATGGCGGCCACGCTCGACAAGGTCGTCGCCGCGGCGCCGGACCGCATCTCCGTCTACAACTACGCGCACATGCCGCAGCTGTTCAAGTCGCAGAAGCTGATTCGCGACGCCGACCTGCCGGACGCCGCGACCAAGCTCGCCATGCTGGGCCTGTGCATCGAACGCCTGGGCGCGGCCGGCTACGTCTACATCGGCATGGACCATTTCGCGAAGCCGGACGACGAACTGGCCCGCGCCCAGCGCGACGGCACGCTGCACCGCAACTTCCAGGGCTATTCGACGCACGCGGACATCGACATGGTGGCGTGCGGCGTGTCGGCCATCAGCGCCGTCAACGGGACCTATGCGCAGAACGAGAAGTCGCTCGAACCGTATTACACGCGCATCGACTGCGGCGAGCTGCCGATCGCACGCGGCCTCGCGCTGTCCGCCGACGACCTGAGGCGGCGCGAGATCATCCAGCGCCTGATGTGCGACTTCGCGCTCGACCTGTCCACGCTGGGGGACCGCTTCGCGCCCGAGCTGGCCCGCCTGGCGGAGATGGAACGGGACGGGTTGCTCACGCTGACGCCGGAGCGCCTGGAAGTCGGCCCGAAAGGGCGCCTCCTGATCCGCAACATCTGCATGGTGTTCGACGACTACGTGGGCAAGCCGGCCGAGGTGCCGCTGCAGCGGCTGCGCTATTCGCGGACCGTGTGACGCGGACCGCGCGTCACGCCGGCGCCGGCGCGGGCGCGGACGCGACGGGCGCCAGCCGGCGCAGGCGCAGCCCGATCCACAGGGCGGCGCCGAGGAAGGCGCCCAGCAGCGCCACGACGCCGCCCCAGCCGCCGTGCGCCCACAACACCCCGCACAGCCAGCCGACGAGGCTGGAGCCGAGGTAGTAGAAACACAAGTACAGCGCCGACGCCAGCGCCTGCTGCGTGCGGGCGCGCCGGCCCACCCAGCTGCTGGCGATCGAATGCGAGGCGAAGAAGCCGAACGTGAAGACGGCCATGCCGGCCACGATGACGGCGAGGTTGTGCGCGAGCGTCAGCAGCAGGCCCGCCAGCATCGTGCCCATGACGGTCCACAGCACGTGGCGGCGGCCCAGCCGGTCGGCGCGGCGGCCGGCCCACACCGAGCTGAAGATCCCCAGCAGGTAGAGCAGGGAAATGCCGCCGACGACGCTCTGGCGCAGCCCGAACGGCGCGCCGAGCAGGCGGAAGCCGATGAAGTTGTAGGCGCTGACGAAGCAGCCCATCAGCAGGAACGATAGGGCGAACAGCCAGGGCAGGCCGGCGTCGCCGAAGTGGCGCCGCAGGCCGTGCAACGTGGCCGCCATGCCGCCCGAGGACGGCCGGAAGTTGCGCGACGGCGGCAGGCTGCGCCAGAATTCCCACGCCCCCAAGAGGCCCGCGACACCCATCGCGCCCAGCGCCGCCCGCCAGGACAGGAAATCGGACAGGATGGCCGCCAGCAGGCGTCCGACCATGCCACCGAATGCGTTGCCGCTGATGTAGAGGCCCATCGACACGCCGAGCGACGCCGGCTCGATCTCTTCGCCGAGATAGGCCATCGCCACGGCCGGCATGCCGCCCAGCGCGAAGCCCAGCAGCGTGCGCGCCGCCAGCAGCTCGGCATAGTCGCGCGCGCACGCCGCCAGCACCGTCATGACGGCGGCGACGACGAGCGCCACGACCATCATGGTCTTGCGGCCCAGCCGGTCAGACAGCACGGACGAGACCAGCAGCGAGACGGCCAGCGCGCCCGTCGCGAGCGACAGCGACAGGCTGCTCTGGGCCGGGCTCAAGGCGAAATCGCGGGCCAGCAGGGGCATTAGCGGCTGCACGCAGTACAGCAGGGCGAAGCAGGAAAAGCCGCCGAAGAACAGCGCGCGGTTGGTGCGGCGATGGGCGGGAACGGACGAGGTGCGGCGGAACATGGCGAATCCGGGATGAACGACGTCCCATCCTAGGATTGCCGGAACTGACTGTCCAATATATATTTGTGGCGTTACTTATCGCTTAAACAGATAACATGGAACTCAGGCACCTGCGTTACTTCGTGGCCGTCGCGGAAGAGCTGAGTTTCACGCGCGCGGCCGCGCGGCTGCACATCGGCCAGCCGCCGCTGAGCCAGCAGATCCAGGCGCTGGAACACGAGATCGGCGCCCGGCTGTTCGAACGCAACAAGCGGCGCGTCCTGCTGACGGAAGCGGGCCGGCTGTTCCTGGCGGACGCGCGGCGCATGCTGGCGCTGTCCGAACAGGCCAAGGAGACGGCGCGCCGGGCCCACCTGGGCGAGGCGGGCGAGCTGCGCGTGGGGTTCACGTTCTCGACGCCGTTCACGCCGCTGTTCGCCCAGGTCGTGCGGCGCTACCGCCAGCAGTATCCCGGCGTGCTGCTGACCTTCCACGAAATCGCGACGAAGCCGCAACTGGCGAAGATCGAGGCGCGCGAGCTGGACGTGGGCTTCGTGCGGCCGGGGCCCATGCCGCTGCCGGACACGGTTGCGGTGACCCTGCTGCGCCACGATCCGCTGCGGCTCGTGCTGCCGGCGGACAGTCCGCTCGCGCGCAAGAAGACCATCGCCGTGAAGGATCTGGCGGGCCAGGCGTTCGTCGTGTTCCCGAAGGGCGCGGGCACCGGCATCTACCATCAGATCTTCGACATGTGCCGCGCCGCCGGCTTCGCGCCGGACATCGCGATGGAGGCCGGCGAGCCGTCCACCATCATCGGCCTCGTCGGCGCGGGCTGCGGCATCTCCGTGCTGCCCAGCTCCTTCGAAGGGATCCACATGGAAGGCGTCGTGTATCGTCCGCTGGCCGATCCGGCGGCCACGACGTCGATGCTGCTCGCGCGCCATGCGGACGGCGGCGGCCCGCTGGTCGACGCGTTCGTCGCCATCGCGCAGGCGGCGTCTCAGTCCGCGTAGCTGATCCGGTCGCGTCCCTCGTTCTTCGACCGGTACAGCGCCGCGTCGGCGCGGCCGACCAGGCCGGCCGTGTCACGCGCCGCGCCGGGCGCGAAGCTCACGACCCCGAAGCTGGCGGTGACGGCCAGCGTCTTCCCGTCCCCGATGTCGACCGGTTCGGCCCGCACGATCTCGCGCAACGCGTCGATCCGGCCCGAGTCGGCCGGCAGCTTCAGGCCGGGCAGGACCATGATGAATTCCTCGCCGCCGTAGCGTCCGACCGCGTCGTAGGGCCGCACGGCCGACCTGAGGCGGCGCGCCACCTCGACGAGCACCGCGTCGCCGGCCAGGTGGCCGTGCGTGTCGTTGACGCGCTTGAAGAAGTCCAGGTCCAGCAGCACGAGCACCAGGCCGTCGCCGGAGCGTTCGCACTTCCCGATCTCGCGCTCGATGATCTCCATCGTCGCGCCGCGGTTCCAGCAGCCGGTCAGCGCATCCTTCAATGCCCGGATGCGCATCTCCTCGCGCGATTGTTCCAGCTCGCGCGTCCGGTCCCGCACCAGCGCCGCCAGCTTCGCTTCGCGCCGCCTGGAGGCCCGCAGGCGGAAGCGGTGGAACGCGAAGAACGCCGCCAGCGTGGCGGCGGCGCACGCCCCGTAGAACGGGTCGCTGCGCCACCAGGGCGGCGTGATCGAGAAGGCCAGTTCGGCCGGCGCCGATTGTTCCCCGGTCTCGTTGTCGACGGCGATGAGCTGGAACCGGTAGTCGCCGCCCGGCAGGGCCGGGTAGCGCACTTCCGGCTGCAGCGTCTCGTTCCACCCATCGTCGACGCCGAGCAGGCGGAAGCGGTAGTGGAATCCCTGGCGGTCTTCGTATTGCAGGTTGGCGAGGCGGAATACCAGCGGGTCCGGCGTCCACGGCAAGGCCGCGGCGCCCGCGGACACGGCGCGGCCGCCGCGCAGCGCCGCCTCGATCACCGGCTTGCGGACGGCGCGTTCGAACAGGCGGTCGGGATGCAGGACGTGCGACAGGCCGTTGCTGGTGATGAGCCACATCGAGCCGTCGCGGTCCTCGTAGGCGCCGCGCCCGTTCGCATCGTTCCAGACCAGGCCGTGGGTCTGGCTCACCAGGCGCCAGCGGCTGCCATTCCATACGGCGACGCCCACGTCCAGGCCCGCCCAGATCCAGCCGCGGGTGTCCACATAGATGGTCTGGACGGCGCGGTTGCGCAGCACCGGCGCATCGATGCGTTCGGCCACGGGGACGCCGCGGACATGCAGCCGCCACAAGCCCTCGTACGTGCTCGCCAGCAGCGTGCCGTCGCGCGCGCAAGCCAGGGCCTGGATCTCGCGGTCCCGCAATGCCGCGCCGAACGGCAAGGCTTCCCAGGTCTTGCCGTCGAAGTGCAGCAGGTTTGTCAGGCTCGCGAACCACAGTTGATCGTCCCGGTCCGCACAGCCATCGACCACCTGATCTTCCGCCCGCCTCCAGGCGGCGGGCACGCGCGCCGTCTCCGGTTGTGCGCCGGCGGGCGCCGTGTCGGGCAGGACGCGCACGCCCCTCGCGGTCGCCATCCAGATGCGCCCGCGGTCGGCCAGGATCTGGCGGATCAGCGGCTGCCGCGCGATCAACGTCGCCTGTCCTTGCTCCCGGGCGCGGCGCAGCAGCAGGCCGGAATACGTGCCGGCCCAGAGACGGTCGTGCGCGTCGACGACCATGCTCACCCACTGGTGGCCGTCGAAGGACGCCGGCCCGGCGTCGGCGTGGAACCGGCGCTCTCCCGGCGCCTGCCAGGCATGGCCGGCGCGGGTGCCGACGTGCAGGATCCCGTGGCGGTCGCGCAGTACGGAGATGACGACGTCGTCGGGCAGGCCCTGGGCCGACGTCCAGTTCTCCCAGTTGCCGTAACCGAGCCAATGCACCAGGCCCTGGCCCATGGTTCCGAGCCAGATGCCGTGTTCGCTGTCCCGCAGGATGGCGGTGACGCCGCCGCCGGGCCGCAGGCCCTGCTCGTTGCCGAACGATTCCCACGTTCCCCCTTGCCAGCGCGCGACGCCCGCATCGGTATTGGTGAGCACCCGGCCGTCCGCGTCCACGAGCAATTCGGTGCGCAGCACGTGCTTGCGGACCGGGCCCGGCGTGCGTTCCTCGAAACGGTGCGCGCCCGCCGGCATGGCGAACACGCGCGTCCTGCTGCGGATCCACAGCGTGCCCGCGGCGTCGCGGACGATGCTGGTCCAGGTATCCGGCGGCAGGCCGGCGTCGTGCCCGAGGACGGCGACACGGCCGCGGTCCACGTTGCACAGCGAGCGCTTGCAGGCCATCCACAGGCTGCCGTCGGCGTCGGCATGGATGCTGCCGATGTGTGCAAGCTCCGGCCGGTCACGCATCTGCGCGGCGCTGAAGTAACTGCGGACGCGGGTGGCGGCGCCCCGGCGCGCGATCGCCAGCAGGCGGCCTTCCGTGACGAGGAGCACGTCCCGGTCCGCCGACTCGGCGTTGACCTGGCCCGGCCAGACCGCGATCGGCTTGCCCTCGTACAGGATCGGCGTCAGGCGCCCGCCATCGATGCGGTAGAAATTCTCGCGCGTGCCGACCCACATGCCCGCGTCGCGGCTGCCGAACACCGCCGTGACGTCGGGGTCCGCCAGGCCCTGTGCCGCGCCGAAGCGGCGGAATGCGGCGCCGTTGAAACGGAACAGACCGTTTTCCGTGCCGGCCCAGAGGTAGCCCGCGGCGTCCTGCGCCAGCGCCGTGACGGCCAGGTTGCCCAGGCCTTCGTCCTGGCCGAAGTGCTTCAGTGATAACTGTTGGGCCGACGCTTGCGTTACCAAACAGGCAAGGACAAGCGCCGAAAGACGATGAGCCGGCGTAGGATTCATGTGGGAAGATCGAAATGGCGTTCCTTTTTATTATTGCACAATGGAAACCATAATTGCTCGTCTTATATGCTGCGGTGCAGCGCAACCAACTATCGTATGTTTTCAATTTATAGAATACAATTGCGTCACTGTATTCCAAGTCTTTGCAAAAGGATCGTCATGCCCAGCACCACCCCAGCGCAGGCCGGCAGCCTGCTGCTCATGTCGCGCGAGGACAACTGCCTCATCGCCCGCGTCGACCTCAAGGCCGGCGCCGTCGTCGCCATCGACGGCCGCACCGTGACCCTGCCCGGGGACGTGCGCCTCGGCCACAAGGTCGCGCGCCGCGACCTGGCGCCCGGCGACAAGGTGCTGCGCTACGGCGCGATCATCGGCACGGCCACGGTGCCCATCGCCATCGGCGCGCACATCCACACGCACAACCTGGAAAGCGACTACATTCCGACCTACACGCTGGAGCAGGACGGCCACCATTTCATCGGAAGCAAAGCACCATGACCACCTCCACCGAATTCGCCCTGACGGGTTATCCGCGCGCGGACGGGCGCAAGGGTATCCGCAACGTCGTCGTCGTCGCCTACCTCGTCGAGTGCGCGCACCACGTGGCGCGCCTGATCGTCAATGCGTTTCCCGGCCAGCCGGTGCACCTGATCGGCTTCCCGGGCTGTTATCCGAACGAATACGCCGACACCATCATGCGCCGCGTGCTGACCCACCCGAACGTGGGCGCGGCGCTGCTCGTGTCGCTCGGCTGCGAGAGCTTCGACAAGAACGGCGTGGCGCAGGCGGTCGCGGACAGCGGGCGCCCCGTGCACACGGTCACGATCCAGGACGTGGGCGGCACGCGCGCCGGCGTGAAGGGCGGCGTGGAATGGGTGCAGTGGGCCGTCGAGGACCTGGCGCGCCAGGAGCGCGTGCCGATGCGGATGGACGAACTGGTCGTCGCCACGATCTGCGGCGGCTCCGACAGCACGAGCGGCATCACGGCCAATCCCGCCGTCGGCGCCGCGTTCGACCAGCTGATCGGGGCGGGCAGCGCCTGCATCTTCGAGGAGACGGGTGAGCTGGTCGGCTGCGAATTCCACATGAAGCGCCGCGCCGTCACGCCGGAACTGGGCGACGAGATCGTCAGGACGGTCGAGAAGGCGTCGCGCTACTACACGATCATGGGCCACGGCAGCTTCGCGCCCGGCAATGCGGACGGCGGCCTGACCACGCTGGAAGAGAAATCGCTGGGCGCCTACGCCAAGAGCGGCGCGTCGCCCATCGTCGGCATCCTGAAACCGGGCGACGTGCCGCCCACGGGCGGCCTGTACCTGCTGGACGTGGTGCCGGACGGCGAGCCGCGCTTCGGCTTTCCGAACATCTCGGACAACGCCGAGATCGTGGAGCTGATCGCATGCGGCGCGCACGTCACGCTGTTCACGACGGGACGCGGTTCGGTGGTGGGGTCGGCGATTTCGCCCGTCATCAAGGTGTGCGCGAACCCGGCCACGTACGAGCGCCTGGCCGACGACATGGATGTCAACGCGGGCCGCATCCTGACGGGCCACGCCGGCATCGAGGACGTCGGCCGCGAGATCGTGGAGCTGATCGCCGGCGTCGCGAACGGCGCGTGCACGAAATCGGAAGACCTGGGCCACCAGGAATTCATCCTCACTTATAAACAGTTCGAGCCGATCGGGCCGGGCTGCCTGCCGTTGAAGGCGGCCTGACATGGACGTCACGCAAACGCGGCAACTGCCGGGCGGCGCGCTCGCCGTCACGACCCTGGGCCTGGGCTGCGCGCAGCTGGGCGGCCTGTACGATCCGATGACCGAGTCCGACGCGCTGGCGCTCGTCGACGCCGCCTGGGATCTCGGCATTCGTTATTTCGACACCGCGCCGTACTACGGCTTCACCCTGTCCGAGCACCGCCTGGGCGCCGCGCTGCGCGCGCGGCCGCGCGACGCCTACGTGATCAGCACCAAGGTCGGCCGCCTGATGCGGCCCGACCCCGGCGTGCGGCCGGGCGAGTGCGGCTGGGCGGCGCCGCTGCCGTTCCGCCCGCACTACGACTACACGTACGACGCCATCCTGCGCTCGCACGAGGACAGCCTGCAGCGCCTCGGCATGGACCGCGTCGACATCCTGTACGTGCACGACATCGGCCGCGTCACCCACGGCGCCTTGCACGCGCATTACTGGCAACAGCTGACCGAGGGAGGCGGCTTCAAGGCGCTCATGCGGCTGCGCGACGAGGGCGCGATCAAGGCGTTCGGCCTCGGCGTCAACGAGTGGGAAGTGGTGGCCGACGCGCTGGACGTGTGCGCGCTCGACTGCGTGCTGCTGGCCGGCCGCTACACCTTGCTGGAACAGGCGTCGCTCGCGCCCCTGATGGACCGCTGCGCGCGCGCCGGCACGGCCATCGTCATCGGCGGCCCGTTCAACTCGGGCATCCTGGCCGGCACGAACAAATTCAATTACGAGGACGCGCCCGCCGACGTGGTCGCGCGCGTGCGCGCCATCGACGCGGTCTGCCGCGAATTCGGCGTGCCGCTGCAGGCGGCCGCGCTGCAGTTCCCGGTGGCGCATCCGGCCGTGGTGTCGTGCATCCCCGGCGCCCAGAATATCGACCAGCTGCGCCGCAACGCGCAGTGGTCCGCCCAGCCGCTGCCGGCCGCGCTGTGGGCGGCGCTCCGTGACGCCGGCCTGCTCGACCCCGCCGCGCCCGTCCCGGCGGCATGATCTTTCAATGTAACCGTACCAAAGGAATCCCATGAAATTGCTGCGATTCGGCCCGAAGGGCGCCGAGAAACCCGGTCTGCTGGACGCGAACGGCGTGATCCGCGACCTGTCCGGCGTGCTGCCCGACCTGACATCGGCCCAACTGGCCGCCGGCGCGCTGGCGCGCCTGGCGGACGTCGACCCAAGCGGCCTGCCCGCCGTCGACGGGCCGGTCCGCTACGCGCCCATCGTCGCCGACATCGGCAAGCTGATTTGCGTCGGCCTGAATTACTCGGACCACGCGGCCGAATCGGGCATGGCCGTGCCGGCCGAACCCGTGCTGTTCATGAAGGCGACCAGTTCCATCATCGGCTGCAACGATCCCGTCGTCCTGCCGCGCGGCTCGGTCAAGAGCGACTGGGAAGTGGAGCTGGGCGTCGTGATCGGCAAGCGCGCGCGCTACGTCGACGAGGCGAGCGCGCTCGACTACGTGGCCGGCTACTGCGTCGTGAACGACCTGTCCGAGCGCGAGTACCAGCTGGAGCGCGGCGGCCAGTGGGACAAGGGCAAGGGCTGCGACACGTTCGGCCCCGTCGGCCCGTGGCTCGTGACGGCCGACGAAGTGCCCGATCCGCAGAACCTGGACATGTGGCTCGAGGTGAACGGCAAGCGCTACCAGACCGGCAATACGCGCACGATGGTGTTCACGGTCGCGCACCTGGTCAGCTACATCAGCCGTTTCATGACCCTGCAGCCGGGCGACGTGATCAGCACCGGCACCCCGCCGGGCGTCGGCCTGGGCCAGAAGCCGGATCCGGTCTACCTGGAACCGGGCGACCGCATGCGGCTGGGCATCGCCGGTCTGGGCGAGCAGGAGCAGACCGTCCACGCCTGGAACGAGGCGTTGATCGACGGCTGATCGTCGGCTGATCGACTTTACAAAAAAACGTACAGGAACGGAGACATTGCAGACATGACGGACCCCTCGACGCGGCAGTACCGGTTTTCCCTCGTGATGATCACCACGCTGTTTTTCATGTGGGGATTCGTCCATAACCTCGATCCCATCCTGATCCCGCACCTGCGGCGGTCGTTCAGCCTGACGGTGCTGCAGTCCGCGCTCGTCGATTCGGCCGTGTTCATCGCGTACTTCGTGATGGCGCTGCCGGCCGGCATGCTGATCCACCGGGCGGGCTACAAGGCCGCCATCATCTGCGGCCTGCTGCTGTTCGCCACCGGCTCGATGATGTTCATCCCGGCCGCGAACACGCAGCAATACATCGTGTTCCTGGCCGCGCTGTTCACCATCGCGTGCGGCCTGACGATCCTGGAGACGGCCGCCAATCCGTACGTGACCCTGCTCGGCGACCCGGGCCGGGCGGCCCAGCGGATCAACCTGGCGCAGTCGTTCAACGGCCTGGCGGCCACGCTGGCGCCGATCATCGGCGCGCGCCTGATCCTCGTGCACGGCGCGAACGACCAGCAGCTGGCCGCCATGCCGGCCGCCGCGCGCCAGGCGGCGCTGGCGGCCGAAGCGGCCAGCGTGAAAGGCCCGTACATGGTGCTGGGCCTCGTCATCCTGGCGATCGCCGTCGTGTTCTACTTCCTGAAACTGCCGGAGGTGGCGTCCAGCAAGGCCGGCAGCGGAGCGGCCAAGGGTTCGATCGCCGAAGCCCTGCGGGTGCCGTCGATCCGCCGCGGCGCCGTCGCGCAATTCTTCTACGTGGGCGCGCAGGTCTGCGTGTTCAGCTTCTTCATCCTGTACGCCACCCGGTCGGCGGGCGTGTCGCCCGTGAGGGCCGCCGATTACCTGGGATGGGGCTGCGGCATGGCGTTCATGGTCGGCCGCTTCGTCGGCACGGGTCTGATGCGCGTCGTGGCGCCGGCGCGGCTGCTGTGGCGCTATGCGCTGATCTGCATCGTGCTCGCGGGCGTGGCGATGATGGCGCAAGGCCTCGTCAGCATCGCGGCCGTGATCGGCATCGCGTTCTTCATGTCGATCATGTTCCCCACCATCTTTTCGCTGGGCCTGTCCGGCGCGGGCGAGCACGCCGACATGGGCAGTGGCCTGATCATCATGTCCATCGTCGGCGGCGCTTTGCTGCCGCTGGTGTTCGGCTTCGTCAGCGACGTCACGCACAACGTGCAGTTCGGCTACGCCGTGCCGCTCGCGTGCTTCGTCGTCATCGCGTGGTTCGCGCGCACCGCGCTGGCGGAAGACAGCAGCAAAGCCCGCGCCGCCGCGCCATCTTCCATGGGAGTCACCAAACGTGTTTGAACTGAAGGACAAGAAGGCCGTGATCACGGGCGCCGGTAGCGGGATCGGTAAGTCGATCGCCATGCTGTTCGCGCAGCAGGGCGCGCACGTGCACGTCGTCGACCTGGACGAAGCCGCGTGCGCGCAGGTGGTCGGCGAGATCCGCGAGGCGGGGGGGCAGGCGTCGGCCCACGCCTGCGACGTGTCGCGCCAGGCCCAGGTGGAGGCGCTGATGCAGGCGATCGGACCGGTCGGCATCCTGATCAACAACGCCGGCATCGCCCACATCGGCAAGGCGGACAACACGAGCGAAGAGGATTTCGACCGTGTCATGAGCGTCAACGTGAAGGGCGTCTACAACTGCCTGCACGCCGCGATCCCGCAACTGCGCGCGAACGGCGGCGGCGTCATCGTCAACATGGCGTCGGTCGCGGCCTGGGTCGGCATCAAGGAGCGCTTCGCGTACTCCACGGCCAAGGGCGCGGTGATGGCGATGACCCTGTCGGTCGCCAAGGACTACCTGGGGGACGGGATCCGCTGCAATTCGATCTCGCCGGGGCGCGTGCACACGCCGTTCGTCGACGGTTTCCTGGCGCGGAACTATCCGGGCCGCGAGGCGGAGATGTTCGAACAGCTGTCGAAGACCCAGCCCATCGGCCGCATGGCCAAGCCGGCGGAAGTGGCCGCGCTGGCGTTATACTTGTGCAGCGACGAGGCGGCCTTCATCACCGGCACCGACTACCCGATCGACGGCGGCTTCATCACCCTGAACTCATAAGCCCGCCCGATGATCATCTCTTCCGCCACCGACTACCGCGAAGCGGCGCGCCGCAAGCTGCCGCCGTTCCTGTTCCACTATCTCGACGGCGGCTCCGGTACCGAAACCACCTTGCGCGCCAACGTCGACGACCTGCAGCGCGTGGCCCTGCGCCAGCGCGTGCTCAAGGGATCGGAAACGCTGGACCTGTCGGCCGAGTGGTTCGGCGTGAAGCATGATCTGCCGCTGGCACTGGCCCCGATCGGCCTGGCCGGCATGTATGCGCGGCGCGGCGAAGTGCAGGCGGCGCGGGTGGCGGCGGAACGGCATATCCCGTTCATCCAGTCGACCGTGTCCGTGTGCCCGCTGCACGAAGTGGTGGCGCAGTCGTCCCAGCCGATCTGGTGCCAGCTGTACGTGCTGAAGGACCGCGGCTTCATGCGCGACTACCTGCGGCGCGCGCGCGAGCTGGGCATCAACACGCTCGTGTTCACCGTCGACATGCCGGTGCCCGGCGCGCGCTACCGCGACGCCCACTCCGGCATGAGCGGCCGCCACGGCCCGCTGCGGCGGGTGCTGCAGGCCATGCTGCATCCGCGCTGGGCGCTGGACGTGGGCCTGTTCGGCCGGCCTCACGACCTGGGCAACATCTCGACGTACCGCGGCCATCCGACGGGGCTCGCGGACTACATCGGCTGGCTGGCCGCCAACTTCGATCCGGGCATCGGCTGGAGCGACCTGCAGTGGATCCGCGACGAATGGCAGGGGCCCATGATCATCAAGGGCATCCTCGACGCCGGCGACGCGCGCGACGCGAAATCGTTCGGCGCGGACGGCATCATCGTGTCCAACCACGGCGGGCGCCAGCTGGACGGCGCGCTGTCCACGGCGAAGGCGCTGCCGGCCATCGCCCAGGCGGTCAAGGGCGACCTCACGATCTTCGCCGATTCCGGCGTGCGCACGGGCCTCGACGTCGTGCGCCTGCTGGCACTGGGCGCGGACGGCGTGCTGATCGGCCGCGCTTTCGTGTATGCCCTCGCCACGAGCGGCGCGGCGGGCGTGCGCAACCTGCTCGCGATCCTGGAAAAGGATATCCGGACCAGCATGGTGCTCACCGGCGTGAAGTCGGTGCGCGACATCGACCCGTCCTGCCTGGCCTGAGCGAATACCGGGAGGAGTGCGGCACGGCGCCGCATTTCGCCCATGATTGTCCTGAATTTATAGAATACAAAGGAAAAAAATGGAACAGATGAAAAGCGTCGTATGCGTGGCCCCCGGCGAACTGCGCCTGGGGCACGGGCCGGTCCCCGTGGCGGCCGCCAATGAGGTGCTGCTGCGCGTGCGCCGCATCGGCGTTTGCGGCACGGACATGCACATCTTCCGCGGCACCCAGCCGTTCCTGGCCTATCCGCGCGTGATGGGGCACGAGCTGTCCGGCGAAGTGGTCACGGCGCCTGCCGGATCCGGCCTCGCGGCGGGCGACGAAGTGTTCGTGATGCCGTACCTGTCGTGCGGCGAATGCGTCGCCTGCCGCAAAGGCAAGACCAATTGCTGCACCCGGATCCAGGTGCTGGGCGTGCACCGCGACGGCGGCATGGCCGAGTACCTGGCCGTGCCCGCGCAGTTCGTGCTCAAGACGGAAGGCATCTCGCTGGACGACGCGGCCATGCTGGAATTCCTCGCGATCGGCATGCACGCGGTGCGCCGCGGGGCCGTGACGGCCGGGCAGCGCGTGCTGGTCGTGGGCGCCGGGCCGATCGGCGTGGCGCTGGCGGTGTTCGCGGCGCTCAAGGGCGGCCAGGTCACCGTGCTCGACGCGCGCGCCGACCGCCTCGGCTTCTGCAAGGACGTGCTGCGCGTCGCGCACACCGTGACGGCGGGCGAGGGCGACCGCGAGGCGCTGTCCGCCATCACGGACGGCGACTTCTTCGACGTGGTGTTCGACGCCACCGGCAACATCAAGGCCATGGAACGGGGCCTGGACTTCGTCGCGCACGGCGGCACGTACGTCCTGGTGTCGATCGTGCCGGACCGGTTGTCGTTCGCCGATCCTGAGTTCCACAAGCGCGAGACGACGCTGCTGGGCAGCCGCAACGCGACCGTGGACGACTTCCGCGAGGTGATCGCGGCGGTGAAGGCGGGCCTGGTGCCGACGCGGGCCATGAACACGCACCGCGCCACCCTGGACGAGTTCGTCGACACCCTGCCGCGCTGGATGGACCCGGCCAGCGGCGTGATCAAGGCCATCGTCGAGGTTTGAATGGCGACTCTTCCCGCAGCGGCACCGACATCCGGTAGAATGGCGGATCGTCCACACGGACCGGACTCCGGACTTCATGGCCAGACCTCCCACCATCTTCAAGCGCAGCGCGAACCTGCTGCTGCAGTACATTGCCGACCATGTGGTGGTCGGCGAACCGCTGCCGACCGAGCAGCACATGGCCGAAATGGGGGAGGGCAGCCGCACGGCGATCCGCAGCGCGCTGGCGCACTTCCACGAGTGCGGCCTGATCAGCGACCTGAAGGAACGCCGCCTGCTGCGCAAGCCGCTGCCCACGGATTACTTCGAGCTGGACGAACTGCGCACGGGCGCGGACCGCATTCGCGAAGTGCTGATGGAGCGGATCTACCGCAGCGACCTGCCGCCCGGCGCGGAGTTCTCGGAAACGGAACTGGCGCGCGCGGCCGGCACGAGCACGATCAGCGTGCGCGAATTCCTGATCGGCTTTTCGCATTCGGGCCTGATCGAGAAGAAGCCGCGCGGCGGCTGGCGCCTGTGCGCGTTCGACCGCTCGTTCGCGATGGAGCTGGCCGACATGCGCCAGATGTTCGAGTTCGCCGCCATCGACCGCTTCGTCGCGCTGGCGCCGGAGGATCCGGCGTACGCGGAGCTGCAAGGGCTGATTGCGCGGCACGAGCAGCTGGGTTCCGTGATGCCCACGCATCACAAGGATTTTCCGGCGCTCGACCGGGACTTCCACGCCTTCCTGATGGGGCAGTTGAACAACCGCTTCGCGCTGGGCTTCTTCGACCTCGTCTCGCTCGTGTTCCACTACCACTATCAATGGGACAAGTCGCAGGAAATGGTGCGCAACGAGTACGCGGTGCACGAGCACCTGGACATCCTGCGGGCGCTGGCGCGGCGCGACGTCACCGAGGCGCGCGAGGCGATGCGCATCCACTTGAATTCGGCGCGCAGCACCTTGCTGCAGGCGATCCGCGTCCGGGAAATGAAGGCACGCTGACGCCCGCCCGGGCGGGGGAGGGCGCATGATGCTCGTCGACGCCCACCAGCACTTCTGGCGCCTGGCCGACCGCAACGGCGCCTGGCCGCCGCCGGAACTCTCCGCCATCTACCGCGACTTTTTTCCCGACGACCTGGCGCCGCTGCTCGCGCGCCACGGCGTCGCCGCGACCGTGCTCGTGCAATCCATGCCCAACGAGGACGACACCCGCTTCATGCTCGACCTGGCGCGGCGCCACCCGTTCATCAAGGGCGTGGTCGGCTGGACCGACCTGAAGGCGCCCGACGCGCCGGCGCGCATCGCCGCGCTGGCGGCCGATCCGGCGCTCAAGGGCTTGCGTCCCATGCTGCAGGACATCGCGGACGGCGACTGGATCGCCGACCCCGCGCTGGGCCCTGGCGTGCAGGCCATGCTGCGCCATGGACTCAGCTTCGACGCGCTGGTCCTGCCGCGCCACCTGCCCGCGCTGCTCGCATTCGCCGAGCGCCATCCCGAGCTGCCGATCGTGATCGACCACGGCGCCAAGCCGCTGATCGCGGACGGCGTGCTCGAGCCATGGCGCGGCGACATCGCGCGCCTGGCCGCGCTGCCGCAGGTGTGCTGCAAGCTGTCCGGGCTCGTCACGGAAGCTGGCCCCGGCTGGGGCGTCGAACGCCTGCGCCCGTACGTCGCGCACCTGCTCGCGAGCTTCGGCCCGCAGCGCCTGATCTGGGGCAGCGACTGGCCCGTGCTGAACCTGGCCGCCGACTACGCCGGCTGGATCGCCGCGTGCGCGTCGCTGCTGGACCATCTCGGCGAGCCGGACCGGCAAGCCATCTTCGGGCTGAACGCCCGCCGTTTCTACCGTATCGATTGAGGAGACACCATGCAGAGAATGGGAATGATGATCGGCATCGCGCCGGACAGGATCGCGGAATACAAGGCGCTGCACGCCGCCGTGTGGCCGCAGGTGCTGGCGCGGCTGACCGAGGCCAACGTGCGCAACTACACGATCTTCCTGCGCGAGCCGGAGAACGTGATGTTCGGCTATTGGGAATACCACGGCACCGACTTCGAGGCCGACATGCGGCACATCGCGGCCGATCCGGAAACGCAGCGCTGGTGGACGTTCTGCAGCCCGTGCCAGGTGCCGCTGGCGAGCCGCGCGCCAGGCGAACACTGGGCCATGATGGAGCCCGTGTTCCACATGGACTAAGAACCTATTATGGGTTGATATGGGCTTATTGGAACCGCCAGGCTGAACGGTATCGACCCCGAAGCCTGGTTGCGCCACGTGCTGACGCATATCGCCGATCATCCCGTGAATTGTGTCGACGACTTCCTGCCCTTGAACTGTGCCGCCAACCTGGCCGGCCGAACTCCGCTTCCCGGCGGTGTGACGAGCATGATCTCGTATCGATCTCGATAACTCGACACGGTGCCGGGAAGACGCTTACGCAGAGCTCGAGAATGCGGCTGGCAAGCTAACTTTGCGATCCTGGTTTTTTTTGGTACGGCGACCGTCAGCCCTTGGTGTCGACCGGCGCGGCAAGCCCTTGCACCACCACATGACGCGTCACGCTAGCGCTATGCCCGGCCTTGTCGGTAACCTTGAAGGATACCTCGTAGATTCCAGGTTTGCTGTAAACGTGGCTGGCGTTCGCGCTGCCCTCGCCATTGCGCTCGATGGCATTTTGCGTCGGGTCGCTGCTGCCGTCGCCCCACGACCAGCTGACGGTGTGCACCGCGGAGGTATTTTCGTCAGCCAGACTGGCTGAGACCAGGTAGGGCGAGCCGGCAGCCACCACGGCTGGCGCTTCGATCGGGCCAACTGCGGCGCCGCAACCGCAGCGATTCGGCTTGAGCAGCGCCAGCCCGGTGTTGGTTTGCACGACGATGGACCCGTTATCCGAGATCGCCAGCGCCGATTGCAGCACCATGCCCCTGGGCAGGTAGCGAATCCGCTTGTTCAGGTCGATCATCCCGCTGGCGTAGGTCCACACGAAGGCGTGGAACACCGCCGGGTCCTTCAACGCCGATTCGCCGACCACCTCACCGTAGTTGTTGGCGGCCAACGCGCGTGCAATCTGTCCGCCGGGCAGGGTGCCGATGTCCTTCATGCCGTAGCTGTGCGTCCAGGTCATCGCGTGATCGCGGCCGAGAGTTTTCTGGAGGGACCCGGCGATGCGCCCGCGCGAGCTCATGCCCAGTACGCTCGAGGTGACGCCACCATCGGTGCCGAGGTCGCGGATGCCGCCGGAGCGGGTCCACAGGAACACATGGCTCCTTCCGTTGGCGATGCTCGCGTTGCCGGCGATTTCCCCGAGTTCGTCGACCGCGCGGGCCTCGGACTGGTTGCCGCCGCCCAGCGTGTCGATGTCGATCAGCCCAGTCGCGGGTGTCCAGGCGAAGGCATGGACGACGTCCGGCGAGAGAACGGCATTGCCGGCGATGAGGCCCGCATCGTTGATCGCGATGGCAAGCGATTGCCCGGTCCCGAGCGATCCGAGGTCGCGCTTGCTGCCAGGGCCCGTCCACCGCACCGCATGACCGGGCAGGGTGATAGTGGGGTCACGGTACGAGTCACCGACGGCGACACCGTAGTTGTTGACGTCGAGCGCCTCGGCAAACGGAGCGTCGTCCAACGGCAGCAGATCGAAGAGGCCCGCCTCCTTGCTCCAGATGAAAGGGTGGACCAGGCCTGTGTTGCCGACCGGGCTGGTGCCCACGACCTGTCCCTTGTCGTTCAAGCCGGTGGCGGTGCTGTTCAGCGAGCGGTCCAGGCCCGGGATATCGATGATCGTCGTGCCATCGTAGAAGAAGGCAGCGGCGCCGATGTTGTACGCCACTTGTCCGTACTTGTTGATGACCGGGACGCGGATCACTTGACCGGTGCCGAGGTTGACGACGCTGTAGGTTGGCGCCGGAGCCATCGTCGCCTCTTGCATTGCCGCCGCGCCGGACCCGGGCTGCGTCGAGATGGTCTGCGCGCAGGCCAATCCGGACAACAGCAAAGGCAGCACCAACAGCGGGAGGGGCCGGGTCAGGCATTGCAGGGTATGGTGCGGCATAGATCCTCCATGTGGAAGCTGCGTTTGTGGTCAGGTGAGTGTGTTACGTGCTCTTTTCAGCCCTGCTGGCCGGGTGCCGTCATCCCTTGCACCACCACCTTGCGCGTCACCGTCGCCCTGTGCCCGGACTTGTCGCTGACCTGCAGCGTCACCCGGTAGGTGCCAGGCTTGCTGAAGACGTGGCTGGCGCTCGCGTTGCCATCGCCCTTGCGCTCGATCGCATTGCGTGCGGGCTCACTGCTGCCGTCACCCCACGACCAGCTGACGGTGTGCACCGTGGACGTGTCCTCGTCAGACAGGCTGGCCGAGACGAGGTAGGGCGAACCCGCTGTCACGACCCCGGGCGCCTGGATCGGGCCGACCGCAGCGCCGCATCCGCAGCGCCCGGGCTTGAGCAGCACCAGGCCACCGATGGTGCGGACCACGATCGAGCCGTCGTCCGAGATCGCGCTCGCCTGCTGCAGCACCATGCCCTGCGGCAGGTTCCGGACCCGCGTGTTCAGGTCGATCATGCCAGTCTGCGCGGTCCAGATGAAAGCGCGGTATTGCGCCTGGCCGTTCAGCTGTGAGTCTCCCACCACCTGCCCGTAGTTGTTGGCCGCCCAGGCCCGCGCGCTGCCGCCGCCTGGCAGCGTGCCGATGTCCAGCATGCCGGTGGCATGTGTCCAGGTCATCGCGTGCTCTCCACCGCGTGTGAGCAGCTCGCCCGCGATCCGTCCGCGGGTACTCATGCCCAGCATGGTCGCTGTGTCCGCGCCGGCGGCGCCCAGGTCGCGGATGCCCGCCGTGCGGGTCCACAGGAACACGTGAGTCTCCAGCGGGGCCACATCCGCGTTACCCGCAATCTCGCCGAATTCGTCGACCGCGCGCGCTTCGGACACGGTGCCGCCAGGGAGCGTTCCGATATCGATCATGCCGGTCGCGCGTGTCCACGCGAATGCGTGCAAGATGGTGCCGTGGAGGTAGGAGTCGCCCGCCACAAGCCCGGCATCGTTGATCGCCTCCGCGAACGACAGTCCCTTGCCGAGCGCCCCCAGGTCGTACCTGCGGCCCGGTGCCTTCCACAGGACCGCATGGCCCGGCAATCTCCCGGCCGGGTCCTGCAGCGAGTCGCCTGCCGCGACGCCGTAGTTGTTGATGTCCCGCGCTTCGGCAGTCGATGCGTGGTCAAGCGGAAGCAGGTCGCGCGTGCCGGTCTGCTTGCTCCATACGAACGCATGGATATTGCCGTTGTTGTCACCGACAGCGGCGGCGCCGACCACTTGCCCTTTGTCGTTGAGATTGATCGGAGCGACGAGGCTTGCGCCGGCGATGCCGGGAATCGGGATGATCCGCGACCCGTCGTAGAAGAATCCGGACCGGTCGATCCCATAGGCGACTTGCCCATACCGGTTGATGGCGGCGCGACCGACGGCGCCTTCGCCGAGGTTGACCACGCTGTAGCTCGCGGCCGGCGCCATCGTGGCCGCTGGCGACGCCGGGGCCGGCGCGGTGGATGCCATTTGTGCGCTGGCCAGCCCGAACAACACCAAGGGCGACAGCAGGAGCGCGCGCCGCGGGTTGAAGCCCTGCAGGACATCGTGCTTCATAGCTCCTCCAAGTGGAAACTGCATGACCGGTATCTGCCTGTTCAGTGACGCGAACCGCAGGTGCCTGGACAGCTGACCTCCAAAACAGTGCCGGCAGTTGTGCGGCCATGCGCCGTGCATGAGCCCACGCGACTCAATCTAGGCAGGGAAGCCGGACCAAACAAGCCGTGCGCCGACGAGTTTCTTGCGCTGGATCGAAGCTTCGTCAGAGTTGTCGTTCATGTCGGCATTTCGTTGCTCTGGAATACAAAGTTGGCCGTTCGCCAGACCGCGGCCAAAGCCGGCTTCGATTTTTCCCGCTACGCCACAACCATGACCGCTGATGACGTCAACGTTCCGATCCGCGGCTTGTTGAGTCAATGGCGAGGATACGGAAAGGGCGGGGGGGACGAGGTGATGTTAGATCGTGAAGGTCTGGGCGAAGGACTGTATCAAGAAAGCGTCGCCATTCGACCGACAGAAAAAGACGGCGTATTAACGATCATCTTTTGCCACAAAGAGGTCGGCCAAATCAACCTCAACGCCGCTAAAATGGCGACCAGGTAGTGTCACCCATGTCTCTAGACATGTGTTACCGATGTCCCTGTGCTAAACAGGGTGCCCACCCTAGTGTGATAGGCTCCAGGCGCCTGCGGATCCGGTCAGCCGTCGCTGCGCAGCGCCGCGATCGGATCCAGCGCCGCGGCCTGGCGCGCGGGGTAGACGCCGAAGCCCAGGCCGACCGCCACGCACGCCAGCACGGCCGCCAGCAGGCTCAGAGGCGACCAGGCCACCGACCACCCGGCCAGCGCGGCGATGCTGTAGGCCGCCACGGCCCCCACCACCAGCCCGAGCGCGGCGCCGCTGACGGCGATCACGAGCGCCTCGGCCAGGAACTGTTCCACCACGTCGCGGCGGCGCGCGCCCAGTGCCCGTTTCAGGCCCACTTCCCGGCGCCGTTCGAGCACGTTGGCCAGCATGATGTTCATGATGCCGATGCCGCCCACCAGCAGCGACACGGCCGCGATCGAACTCATGACGATGGTGAAGATGCGCTGCGTTTGCTGGTTCTGGCGGTACAGGCCCATGGGCACGATGAGGTTCGTGTCGTCCACGCCGCCGTGGCGCCGGTCGATCAAGGCCTGCAGCACGCGCGCCGCGTCGTCCGGCGCCACCTTGCCGTCCAGGCGCACGCTGATGCCGTCCACCTCGTCCTCGATGCGGCGGAAGCCGAACCGGGCGCGCGCCGTTTCCCACGGCACGAACAGGCGATCGTCGTCCAGCCCCAGCTTGACGCCTTCGAATTCCGACTTGGCGAGCGTGCGGTCGGCCAGCACGCCCACCACCTGCAGCCAGACGTGGTTGACCTTGACCCGCTGGCCGATGGCCGGCGCGCTGCCGAACAGCGTGTGCGCGAGGCGCGCGCCCAGCACGCACACGGGCGCCAGCGTGGCGGCGTCGGTCCGGGTGAGCCAGCGTCCGGCCTGCAGCCGCAGGCCGCCGTGCTCCGCATAGGCCGGCGAGACGGCGAACGCGCGCCCGCTCACGACCCGGTCGCCGACGATCATCTGGTCGACCTTGATTTCCTTTTTCAGCGCCACCGAACGGGCGCCCGGCACCACGGCCAGCGCCGCTTCGGCGTCCGCCGCGGACAGGCCCAGCGAGCGGGTGCGGACGTCCTTCAACTGCTCGGCGTCGATGCCCTTGCTCTCGACGAGCACGTTGTTGAGGCCCAGTTCCGCCACCAGCCGCAGCGCCTCGCGCTTGCTGCCTTCGCCCACGGCCAGCATGGCGACGATGGCGCCCACGCCGAAGATCATGCCCAGCAACGTGAGGCCGGTGCGCAGTTTGCGCCGCCGCAGTTCGGCGACGGCTTCGAGTATCAGGGCGCGGTTCATGTCTTGGCTTCTTTCGGAGGCAGCAGCACGATGCGCGCGCCGGGCGCGAGGCCGCTCTTGATTTCGCTGCGGACCGGGCCGCGCAGGCCCAGTTCGACCTTGTGCTTCACCGGATGCCCGCCGTCGTCCGTGTACACGGCGTAGGCGGCGCCGTCCTGCACCAGCGCGATGTTCGGCACCGTCAGCGCGGACGCCTTGGACACCAGGCGCACGGTGCCGTGCAGCGCCTGGCCCGGCCGCAGCCCCAGCTTGCGCGCCGTGGCGGTCGCGATGGCGGCGTCGAAATCGCTGTACTTGACGGGCGATTCGCGCGAGATCGTGCTGGCGCTGTTGCCGACCCGCGTCACCAGCAGATCGAGTTCGGTGCCCGTGCCGGCCAGGCGCACGCGCACCGGCAGGCCCGGCTTGAGGCCGTACGCCTGGCCCTCGGGCACGCTGAAGTGGGCGACGAGCTGGTCGAGGTCGGGCAGGGTGCCGAACGGCTCGCCCGCCATCTGGTTGGCGCCGACCTGCGGCTTGGCGCCGTCCCAGCGCGCCGCCAGCATGAACACGCCGTCGTGCGGCGCCACCAGTTCCAGCGATTCCAGGCTCTTGCGCTGTTGCGCGGCGTTCTGCAGCACGCTGTCGCGCTGCGAGTGCAGCACGGCGTCCTGCGCGGCCGTGCGGGCCTGCACCTGGCCGCCTTTCCAGTCCAGGTAGGCGCGTTTCTTCGTGAGGAAGCCGACGTCGGCCAGCGCGTCGAGGATCTTGTTGCGGGCGAAGACGGACAGGTCGACGCCGGCATAGCGGCGCGACAGGGCCAGGTCGTCCTCGACCTTGGCGCGGTCGCCGGCCAGGACGCCCCGTTCGACGGCCGCGTTGTCGCGGTTGGCTTGTTCGGCCAGCGTCTTGCGCAGCAGTTCGACGTCGGCCTGCGACAGTTCCGCGCGCGCCTGCGGCGCGTCGAAGCGGGCCACCACCTGGCCTTTCGTCACGCTGCTGCCGTCCGGCACCATGTCGACCAGGATGCGGCTCGTCCAGCCGCTGCCGGGCACCGTGAGCGGCGTCTTGGCGGCGGCCTGGATCTCGCCGTCGGCTTCCAGGGTTTCGGTCCAGGCCCGCGCGGCCAGGATCTCGGCGGGGCCGGCCGCCGGCGCCGACGCGGCGCCGCAGCCGGACAACAGGGCGGCGACGGCCAGGCCGAGCGCCAGCGCGGCAACGGTGCGGGGAGGGGACATCGGGTCTCTCATGGCTGGGGCGTGGCTGCGGCGATCTTGCGGACGGCGCCCGGCAGCAGGTCCACCTGGACGGCGGCGCCGGGCTTGACGTCCGTGGGCGGCGCGTCGAATTCGAGCTGGACGTCGCGCACGACGGCCGCCTGCGCCGCCGATTTGCCATGGAAGGCGCGGCCCAGGCCCGTGACGTGCGCCGCGAGCGCCCGGCGCGCGCCGGCGACGGTGACGCGCGCCGCCTGGCCCACCTGCACGCCGGCCGCCTGCGCTTCCGGCACCTTGGCGTCGACGCCAAGCCGGTCCGGATCGGCCAGTGTCGCGACCGACAACCCCATCCAGACCTGGCTGCCGACGGAAAATTTCGTGCCGTTGAAGCTGACGCGGTGCAGGACGAGGCCCCGGCGCGGCGCGAGGAAGGTGAGCGCCGCCTGGCCCTTGACCAGGTCGGCGATCTGGGCCCGCAGCTGCGCCACCTCCGACTGCAGGCTGGCGCGTTCGGCCAGGCGCGCGTGCCGCTGCGCCTCGAGCTGGGTCTGCATCAGCTGCGCCAGCCGGACCTTCTCGCCGCGCTCGATCACGAGCTTGTCGTAGTCGACGCGGCGGATCAGTTCCTTGGGCTGGCTGGCCTTGCGCTCGGCCTTTTCGGCCTCGCTCTGCGCCTCGGCCTGCGCCAGCACGCCCGCGCGGTCGGCCTCGAGCTGGTCCAGCTGCAGCTTCTCCAGCGCGCGCTGGCGTTCATTGAGCGTGCCTTGCAGCCCGATCAGGCGCGTCGCCACCTCGGCCGATTCGAACACGGCGATGGGTTGGCCGGCCTGCACCATCGCGCCTTCGGGCGCGAGGAAGGCGAGCTTGTATTGCCAGATGTACGGGATGGACGGCGGCCCCACGGGGATGGAGCGGCGCGACGCGATCTCGCCTTCGATCGTCAGCGCGGCGGGGGCCGGCGCCTTGGCCGGCAGCGCGAACGCCGTCGTCACGCCCTTGGCCAGCGGCTCGACGAGCACGCTCATGCCCGCCGTCAGCGGCAGGCCGTGATGCTCGGGCAGGTTGATCGTGGCGCGGAAATAGCGCCCCAGGCCCCAGCGGGGACGCGGTTCCGGCGCGCTGGTGATGGTCGCCACCTTGCCGGTCAGCGCGACGCCGGGCAGCGCGTCGAAGCGCAGGCCGACCGCCTGGCCGTCGCGTAGGTAGGGCCGGTCCGCTTCCAGCACCCAGGCCGTGACGACCATGCGGCCGTCGCCCAGCACCGTGCCGGCCGCGTTGCCGGGCCAGGCCGAGGAGCCCTCGTCCAGCCGCTCGCCGTTGAACGGGTTGTAGCCGTGCACGACGACGCCGTCGCGCGTCGCGCGCACCTCGGCCAGGGCCAGTTGGGCGATCTTGAAGGCTTCGTCGATCTGCAGTTTCTTGACTTCCAGCGCGCCGTCCTCCTTGCGGCGGGCGACGGCCGCGCGGGCATTCGCGAGGCCGTCCCGCTTGATCGCGAGATCGCGCGTGGCGCGGTCCAGCTCCGCCTGGTGGCGGTCGTAGTCCAGCGCGCCGATCTGCTGTTTCGGCAGCGCCGCGTCGACCTTCGCCTTGGCCAGCGCGGCCTGCGCACTGACCAGCTGCTTCTCGGCTTCGACGGCGGCCACTTCCAGCTTGGCCGTTTCGCTGTCCGCGTTGGCGCGGGCGTGCTCCAGGTTCATCCTGAGCTGGTCGATGTTGGTGGCGCCGCCGGCATCCGTGCGCAGCACCACGTCGCCTTTCTTGACCGGTGTGCCTTCCGCGACGAAGGTGCGCAGGACGATCGGCGCGCTGTTCGACGGCGGCACGAAGATCGTTTGCGAATCCAGCGCTTCGACTTCGCCGGTCAGCAGGACGGGGCGCGCGCCGGCGCCGGCGGCGGCCGCGGCGGGCGCGCCGGCGGGCGGCTTGGCGGCCGTATCGGAATGCGACACGGCGACGCCCAGCGCCAGCACCGCGGCCGCGCATCCGGCGGCGAGGGCGCGGCGCTTCATGGCTGGCCGGCGGCCACGCGGCCGTCGCGCAAGTGGATGGTGCGCTGGGCGCCGGCCGCGATGGCCGGATCGTGCGTGACCAGCACCAGCGTCTGGCCGCCCGCGTGCAGCTCGCGCAGCAGGGCCATCACGTCGGCGGCGCTGTGCGAGTCGAGATTGCCGGTGGGTTCGTCCGCCAGCAGCACGTCCGGCTGGTTCAGCAGGGCGCGCGCGATGGCGGCGCGCTGCAGCTGCCCGCCCGACAACTGGCCGGGCAGATGGTCGAGGCGCTGGCCCAGGCCGATGCGTTCCAGCAGGGCCCGCGCGCGGGCGGGCGCTTCCGGATCGGGCTGGCGCGCGTAGCGCTGCGGCAGCAGCACGTTTTCCAGCACCGTCAGGCGCGGCAGCAAGTGGAAGGACTGGAACACGAAGCCGATGCGCCGGTTGCGCACGGCGGACGCGGCGTCGTCGTCGAGGGCGCTGATCTCGTCCTGCGCGAGGCGGTAGCGGCCGCTGTCGGGGCGGTCCAGGCCGCCCAGCACGTTCAGCAGCGTCGACTTGCCGGAGCCCGACGGGCCCATGATGGCGACGAATTCGCCTTGTGCCACGTGCAGGTCGATGCCGTCGAGCGCGTGGATGTCGCTGCCGCCCAGGCGGTAGGTCTTGCGGATGGCACTCAGTTCTATCATGTCGGAAAGTATTTCCGACGAAACAACAGCTTGTCAATTCTTAAAATCGCCAGGCCGTATATTATTTTGTCATTGCAACAATCTCACCTGGCCCGCGCCAGGTCGGCCAGCCGGCGGCAATCGGCCGCGACGCGGCCCGGATCGACGTTCGTGACGCCGAGCAGCAATCCGCTCGACTGCGGCATATGCATATGCCACGGCGACAGCGGCACCGGCGCCATCCCGGCTTGCAGCGCGCGCGCCGCGACGTCGACATCGGACGCCCCGTCGCGCAGGCGGGCGACGACCGCCATGCCGGCCGTCGCCTGCACGGTGAGCGCGCCCCGCGCTTCCTCGTGCAGGCAGCGCAGCAGCGCGGTGCGCCGGCCCGCATACAGCCGCTTCATCCGGCGCAGGTGCCGCAAGTAGTGGCCCTCCTGCAGGAAGTCCGCGACGGCGCGCTGGCCGGGCGCGCCGGGTGCCGGCGCCAGGCAGGCGGCGACGTCGCCGAACAGGCGGACCAGTGCCGGAGGCACGACGAGGAAGCCCAGGCGCAGGGCCGGGCTGATGGTCTTGCTGAACGTGCCGACGTGCAGGACGCGGCCGCCGTCGTCGAGCGCGGCGAGGGCCGGGGCCGCGCGTCCTTCCAGTTGCAGCTCGCTCAGGTAGTCGTCCTCGACGATCCAGGCGCCGTTGGCCCGGGCCCAATCGAGCAGGGCGCGCCGCCGCGCGAGCGTCATCGTCATGCCGAGCGGCGCCTGCTGGCCGGGCGTCACGACGGCCAGCGGCGCGTCCGGGGCCAGCCGGATGCCGGCGGCGACGTCGAGCCCGTCCGCGTCGATGGGAACGGCCGTCACCGTCAGGCCGGCGAGCGACAGGGCCGTGCGGGTGAGCGGGAAACCCGGGTCCTCGAACCAGGCGGACTTGCCGGCCAACCCGAGCGCGCGCAGCACGAGCCCCAGCGCGCCCGCGAAGCCCGCCGTGATCAAGACTTGCGACGGGCTGCAGCGGATGCCCCGCGCGATCCCGAGATATGCCGCCACTGCGCGCCGCAGGTCCGGGTCGCCGCGCGGGTCGGGGTAGCCGACGGGGGCGGCGGCCGTGCGCCGGGCAGCCCGCGTCACCATGCGCGACCACAGCTTGTACGGGAACGCGTCCTGGGCCGGTACGCCCATCTGGAATGCCAGCGGCGCGGCGCCGAAGGCGTGGAACAGGTCCGGCATCGGCGGCGCATCCGGCGCGCGCCCGGCCGCTGCCGGCGCGGCGGGACGCTGGGTGACGCGGGTGCCGGCGGCGCCGAAGCTCGTGGCGAGCTGCTCGTCGATCAGGCGCTCGTAGGCCAGGCGCACCGTGCCGCGCGACACCCCCAGCTGGGCCGCGAGGTCGCGCCAGGACGGCAGCTTGGCTTCGGCGGGAATCTGGCCCGACTCGATCGCGGCGCGGATGGCGGCGTAGATCTGCGTCGCGAGGGGGACGTTCCGGGCGCGGTCGACGCCGATGGGCAGCGAGGTCATGGCCGATGGTACATTAAAAATGATCGAACTTGGCACTGTTTCCTGGCCACCCGATGGCGCAAGATTCTCCTGCGGCATGTGCCGCAACGTCGAACAGGAGATATCGAATGACACAGCGCATGGATTACAACGCGGCCAGCCCGGCCGGCATGAAGGCACTCGGTGGCGTGTACGGCCACGTCATGCAAAGCGGCCTGCCCAAGATCCTCGTCGACCTCGTCTACCTGCGCGTATCGCAGATCAACGGCTGCGCCTATTGCATCGACATGCATTCGCGCGATCTGCTGAAGGAAGGCGTGAACGTCGAGAAGCTCGTGCTGGTTCCCGCCTGGCGCGAGGCCGGCGCGTTGTTCGACGCGACCGAGCGCGCGGCACTGGCGTGGGCCGAGAGCGTGACGCGCGTGGCGGAGACGGGCGTGCCGGATGCGGATTACGCCGCCGCGGCGAGCGTGTTCGGCGAGCGGCAACTGGCCGATTTGACCATCGCGATCGGCCTGATGAATGCCTACAACCGCATGGCCATCGGCTTCCGCGCGGTCCCGTTTGCTGCGGCCCGGTGAGGAGCGCGTCATGACACGGATCCTGTCCGCCGCCTGCCTGGCGCTGCTGGCCGCGCTGCCGCCACCCGCCGGCGCGCACGGGACCGGGACGATAGTGAAGCCGCGGTTCCACCGCGCCGGCAATGAGCGCGGCGCCGGCGCTACAGCAAGGCGGCAATCAGGACGCTTCTGAGTGAGCCGAACACGAACCGGGGACTCGTATTCCTGATGGGCCCCCAGGCCGGCCGTCCGATCAGGTCACGGAGCGTGGCCCAACTCAACCGGCTTGGTTGCCGTGCCGCGGCGGCCACCGGTTGCGCGGGGGCGGGATCGCCTTCCGGCGCTGGAGCGGCTGACTCGCCCGATATCGCCTCGGCCGGAGCCTCCTGGGCAGCGCCTCTTTCCATCCCTGCTCCGGCCTCGGCCGCCGCCTCGCCGAATATGCTCTTGGCTGCCGCCGAACCCATTCCGCCCAGGTATCCGGCCGCAAAGCCCGTCAATCCGGCCAGCGCCAATCCGCTCGTCAGGCTCGATCCCGTCAGGGCGTCGTTGGCCACTGCCGCGGCCATGCTGGTGCCGGCGCCCGTGACGGCCATGATCGCCGTCATCGCGAGCAGCCTGGTGGTCGCTTGGGCGCCGGCCAACGCACTGCCGGCACCGACGGCGACGCCACTCGTGACGAGTCCGGTTGCCGCGCCGATGCCGACCTGTATGCCCCAGTCGTTCCAGCCGACGTGCGCGCCGTTCCCGTGCGCGGCCTGTTTGATGTCGTACGCGAGTCCGCCCACGCCCGCGCCGATCAGTGTCGATCCGGCCATTTCCGCGGCGCCGCCGCTGAGCCCGACGACCGCGATGCCGACCGCCACCATCGCTACGTCCAGCACGATCTGGCCCGCGAAGTCCCACCACGAATGGCCGTCGCGGTCGACCAGGTCGAGCGGGTCGTTCGCCACGTACGCGTAGCTGTTGAACGTGTCGCGGTCGAGCAGCCCGCCGCCCAACTGGTCGTCAGGCGTGAGGAAGCGCCGCAGCGCGGGGTCGTAGTAACGCGCGCCGAAATAGTACGCACCCGCGACCGTGTCGTATTCGCGCCCGCTGAACCGGTAGCGGAACCCGGTCGTTCCCGATGCCTGCGCGAGGCCGCCGAAGGCGTCATATTCGAGTGCGGCGGCCACGGCGCCGCCGCCATCGAGCACCACCCTGGTGCTGCCGATCTGGTCATGGATGAAGAATGCCTCGCCGGCCGCGGGAATGCCGGCGCAGGGCGTCGCAACACCGTGCTCGACCGTGGTGACGATGTAGTCGCGCCCGCCGCGCGCCCCGACCATGCAGGAGTGCTGTACGCTGCCGTCGGCGAAGCGGACGACCTCGTACTCGGCACTGACGTAATAGGTCGTGATGCCCTGTTCCGTTTTCGCGAGGCGGCGGTCCAGATGATCGTAGACGTAGTCCGCGCCGGCCGTGCCGTCCTGCCGGGTGACCGACACCAGGCGCCGTTCGTCGTCGTAGGCGTAGTCGGTGGTCGTACCCTCGCGGACCAGTTGCGTCAATTCGCCGTCGAGGTCGTAACTGGCCTCGAACGGCGCCGCGCCGTTGCCGGACACGGGCGCGTAGCCCAGGAAGTCGATCGCGGTGCCGTCGGCGCCGACGCAATTGCCGGATTTGTCGTAGGCGAACGTCTGGGCGCCGATCGACGGGCCTGCGGCCGTCTGCAACCTGCCCACGGCATCGTAGGAAAACTGCGTGCTGCTTCCGGACGCGCCGAGCGCGACTACGGCGTCGTCGGCCGCTCGCGTGACGTCATGGGCGAACAGGATGGCACCGCCTCGGCCCGTCGCCCGTTGCGTGGCATAACGCCCGTAGGCATCGTAGCCCAGGTCCAACGTGACGCCATTGCCGAACGCGACCTGGGCGGGATGGTCATAGGCATCGAAGCCGCCGTAGCCGATGACCTGGCGCGCCGTCGCGCCCGGCGCGCCGAAAGCGATCGCGGCAAGGACGCCGGACTGGACATACGTATTCGTCCGCGACGAACCGTCCGGGAACACGGTGGAGGCACGCCGCCCGTCGGGCAGGAAGGCGTGGGTGACGGTCCACGTGACGCCATCGATCGTGACGTGGCGCTGGGTCACGTTGCCGTCGGGGTCGTAGCCGTAGCGCAGCACATCGCCGGATGGTAGTTGGACCGTCGTAAGCCGACCTTTGCTGTAGGGCATATCCGTTTCGTCATAGACGAATGTCGTGTCCTGGCCGCTGCCCGTGCTTTTCCTGACGATCCGGCCGAACCCGTCGCGCAGCAGCGTCAGGGCCTTGCCTGCGGCCGTGGTCTCGGACGCGGTCCTGTCCTTGTCGTCGTATGCGATGGTGCGCGCCGAGAATACGCGGCCGGACTGGCTGGTCGAGGTCGCGACCTGGCGTCCCAGGCTGTCGTAGCTGGCCTCGGTGACGATGCCGCTCGGATCGGTAAGAGCCAGGAGACGGCCCAGGGCGTCGAATGCATAGCCGCAGGTCGCGCCGGCGCCATCGGTCTTGGCGATCGGAACCCGTTTGCCGCCGCAGAGCGCATACTGGACGGTCGTCGTCCGGGCGCCGGCGGTACCGGCGGCGACGGTGGCCGTGACGGTGTCGACGCGCGGATAGACGGTCGTCGTGGTGACGGGCGTGCCGTCCGCGCCCGGCCCCGACACCGACACTTCGCGCCCGAACGCGTCATATGCCCACTGCGCCAGCGCGGCGGGGGCCGCGTCGAACCGGGGCAGCGACTGCGACAGCCTGGCGCCGGCGGCGTTATAGGTGCTCTCGACGATCACCGGCGCGTCGCCCGCCGCCGGATCGCGCTCCGTGCGCACGACGCGCCCGAGGCCGTCCGTGAAGACGCGATGCACGCGCCACGCGTCGGCCAACCAGTCCAGGCGTTGCGATCCGGACTGGCACAGCATGCCGTTTTCCATCGACCAGGTGTTGCTCGACGTCTCGACCAGCGTCCCGTCGGGGGCCGTGCGGGATTCCGCGACGACGCGGCCGAGCCCGTCGATGACGCGCTTGCGCCAGGCGCCGTTGGGGTCGGTGGTGCCGGTGCATTGGCCGAAAGCGGGTTCATGCGTGTATGTCTGGACCAGCACGTGCCCATCGCCATCGGCCACCGTGTCGGCGGCCACGAACGTCATGAATTCCGCATCCCAGGTCGTGGTGCTGACCCTGCCGCACGGGTCGACCATGCTCGTCCGGTTGCCCAGCCCGTCATAGCCGAAGGCAGTGGTGAGCCATTGGCCCGTGACGTCGTCGTAGCGGTCGTGCGCGGTCATCAGCGCCGTGGCGGGATCGTAGGCGTAGCGGTCCTGGCGCAGCGTGGCCGGGGCGGGACCGTCGGTCGTTTCGCTGCGGGCCACGAGCAAACCCAGCTGCCAGGACGGTTCGTCGACCGTGTATTGCTGCACGACGGTCGATGCGGCGGCGAGCGCATTACCGCTCGTGTCGGTCCGCACGGCGTTGCCGAAATCGTCGTAGGCGGTAACGGTCGTCAACGACGTATCCGGGACCGGGGTCCCGTCGGGGCTCGCGAAGCTGTAGCCGGCGGCGGTGCCGCCGGTGGCGAGCACGAGCCACGCGGCGCCGGCCTCGGGTGTTTGGTAAGTCGCGGTGGTCGCGCGCATCAAGGCGCCGTCGGACGTGCGGGTGAGCAGTGACGCGCTCACCGTCTGGCTGAGCGGGAACATCTGGTTCAGCGTCGTCCTGGTGGTCGTGCCGGCGTCGCTATCGTCGGTTTCGACGGCGGCAAAACCGAGCCAGCCGCGGCCGCCGCGATCGATCAGCGCGCCTTCGTAGCGGTATGCGGATTGCCAACTGCCGCCGATCCCGTCGGCGGTGCTGCAAGTGCGCACCACGTACTTGGGGATGGGTGTGCGTTGCAGCACGTGGCGCGCGCCCACCGACGCGGGCCGCGGGACGGCGCCGCAGCCATAGCTCGCGCCGCCGATGGCCGCGTGCAGCAAATCGCGCGGTTCCATCGCGTCGCCCTGGCTCGGCGCCGGCGTGTACACGGCCGGATCGGTCAACGGCGCATAGGCGGCGCCGTAGCATGCGCCCACGCCGTTCGTCGCGCTCAGCAGCAGGTCGGGATACGGTCCCAGCGCGGGCATGACGAAGGCATCCTGCACGCCATCGACGTCGACGGCATAGACCAGGTCGCTCAAGCCGATGCCGCGCAGGTCGAGCGGCATGGCGTTGCCGCCGACGCGGCTGCCGGCGGGAGGCTGGGTCAGTCCGGGCAAGGGCACGATGCCGTCGGCCGAGGTCCGGAACGCGGTAAGCGCGAGGCCGTCGCCACGCGGGGTCAGCAACAGCAGTTCCGGTGCCGCCGAGCCTGTCAGCGAAGCGGGCACCGCCAAGCCGCCGTAGGGCAGGCCGGTCGACCCGGACGCGCCCGCATTGAAACGGCATCCGTCGTTGACCAGGACCTGGCACAGCATGTTGCCGGTGTCCGGATCGGCGCGCAGGTACACGATGTCGGTGTTGCCGTCCGCATTGACGTCAAGCGGGATCAATTGGCCGCCGTATCGCACGCCGGGCGCCAGCGCCGCGCAGCCTTCGGCAAAGCCGTCGCGCCCCTGCGAGCGGAAGACGGTCAATGCCAGGTCGTTGCCGTCGGCGGTCGGGGTCGCGTACACCAGGTCGTCCATGCCGTCGGCGTTGACGTCGCAAGCGAACAGGGTACCCCCATAGCTCACGGTGAGCGCCGGCTGCGCCGTTGCCGCAGGCGTGAACGAGGTTCCGTTCGAGAACAGCGTGGTCAGCCCAAGAAGGCCCTCGCTGGTCGGCCAGGAAAAGACCAGGTCGGCCATGCCGTCCCCGTCGACGTCTGCGGCGATGACCGTCGCTCCCGGTTCGATGCTCGCATGCCCGGCACCGTGGAGCGGGCCCGGCTCCAGCGTCCATGTGCCGTTTGCCTGTTTCGGCGTGAACAACGTCAGGCCCAGCGCGCCGTCGTTGCCGATCGCATAGACGAGTTCGGTCAGCCCGTCGCCATTCGCATCGAGCGTGACGAACTGCCCCCCGTACGGCAGTCCGGGTGGCGCCACGGCGACAGGCGTGCCGAACGTGCCGTCGGCCCGTGCCGGAAAAATGGTCATGCGCAGGTCGTTCTCCGGCCCGGCGTAGGCGTTGACGAAGTCGACCCGGCCATCGCCATCGATATCCATCGGCAGCAAGGTGCCGCCCCATTGGATCTGCCCCACGTCGAACGCGACCGCGGTGCCGAAATTGGCTGCGCCGTCCTGCCAGGTGAAGGTGGTCGGCGGCAATGCCTGGCCGCTCGCATCGGCACGGGTGAGCGCCACCAAGCGGCTGCGCCCGGTCGCGCTGCCGTATTCGTAGGCCAGCGTATAGGTCGACACGGTGGCGTCGTCGATCATCGTGACGACGTCATGCAGCCGCAGCGTGGTGCTGACCGGATAGCCGGCGACGAACGCGGACTCGACGTCGGTGCGTGCTTCATAGCCGAAGCGCACGCTGCGCCGGGCCGCCACGCCGGCGCCGGGATTGGCGGTGTAGTCGATCCGGCCCGGCAGGCGCGTGCCGCCCGCGCCGGCGTCGACGTAGGAGAAGCTGATGACGTTGCCGCTCCGGTCCGTGATGCTGCTCAGGTACCACGCGCGGATGCTGGGATTGTCGTCGCCGACGACCCCTTGCGAATCGGGCGTGGCGCCGTAGCGAAAGACCCGGCCGTCGCGCTGGTACACGACGAAGCCGTCGGGCCCATGCCGGTTCGGCGTACCGGCGTAGACGGGCACGACCTTGTGCCAGGTCTGGATCTCCGTTTCATAGACGGTGTCCGCGCCAAAATAACCGGCGCCGCTGCGCACGACCAGGCGCGACTGGTCGAGCATGAGCCGGTCGCCGTCGGAGAACGTGATGCCGCCCAGGTAGCCGTCCTGTGCCAGCGTCGACGGACACCGCTCGATCACGGACATGCCCGACAGGGCCCATCCCACCCCGAGGGGGCCGTTGGCCGCCAGGCTCGTGTAGCCGAAGCCGAGTTGCGGGGCGGCGCCGGCGATTCCCGGCGGCACATCGATGGCAACGTTGAACGATGCGCCGCCGTTGTGGTCGACGCGCAATGCACCCGGAAGGGTGCCGACCAGGCCGCTCATAGGGCCTCCGACAGCGCGGCGGAATGTGAGACCTGGACCAGATCCCATTGCGGCAGCGTCATGCCGACATCGAACCCGTACCACGCGATCTGGCGGTGCCATACGGTGGAATTGCCGCGGTTGCAGAAGCCGTAGAGCTGGATGTGCTGGTCGAATCCGAACTGCACCGGAAGCGGCGCGTCGCAGGCGTTGGCCGGGATCGTGTAGACGGCGGTATCGTAGAAAGCCGCACCATTGCAGGCGTTGACATCGATCGGGTTGACGTTGTCGTTGTCGTCGATCACGTTGCCCCACCAGCTTCCGAAGGTGTCCGGCGTATTCGCCAGGCCGTTCCAGTTGTTGTTGTTGTAATATGCCCACGCGATTTCGCCGGTGGCAGGGTTGCCTGTCGGCTGGACGCCCCAGTTCGGATTCGGCGCCGAGGTGGAAATGCCTGCGGCGAACTGCTGGGGCACGGGCCCGCCGTCGCCGGGCACCAGGACGGACATGACCTGCGAGACCGTGCAGGGCACGGGGTCGGCCGTCGTTCCCGGGTCCGGAGACCATTGCGTCAACGTCAACGCGCCGGACGCCACGGTCGTCGTATTGGTAAAGGTCGACAGCGCGTACACGCGCGCGCCTTCGAAGTTGCTGCACATCTGGAGGTTATTCTGCGCATCCATCTGGCAGGCATTGACGGTGCCGTCCTGGACGAGCATCACGACGTACTGGGGCTGCTGGCTGCTGCCGTTGGCGTAGTAGACGAAATACTGTTGCCTCATGTTGATCGACCACGTCTGCTTGCTACCGGCTTGGGCCCACATGGTCAGGTCGATTTCGCGCGAGGTCTGCAGGTTATAGGTGAGGATGCCGAACATGGTGCCTACCGGCGGCGCGTTGGGGGCGCTCGGCGTCGGATCGCCCAGCAGGGCGACGTGCCCGCGCAAGCTTTCGGCGATGACGGTGTCCGGCACGGACGATGCGGATGCCGGGAGTTCGGTCGCCGTGCCGAGTTCGTCGACGACGCCGGCGCGGGCCGGCGCGGCGCCGCCCTCCGGAACCATGGTGACGATGGTGTGGTACATGCCAGGATGGCCGTCGATCGGAATGCGCGTCACCGCGTGCAGCAGCAGATCGGCGGCCACGTCCATGCCCGCGCCCGGACTGACGTCGGCGAGGTGGCCTTTTTTCGCGTGAACGGTCGCGATGGTCTTCCCGGCCGCCAGCGCCGCGCGCGCGTCCGCCGCTTCGATGCCCGTCGCACCTTGCACGAGAACGAGATCGTGACCGGAAGCGTGTGCGCCGCCGGCTTGCGCCAGCGCGCTGATGACGAGATCTTCCAGCATTCCTGCAATGGCACCAATAATTTGGACAGACATTTTTATTCCCCTCGATAAGACCTTGTCGCGGCGGCCGGGATCGACTGCCAGCGCCACCTTCGCGGGCGGCACCGGCAAGTCGTCCGCAAGACGCATGCCATCGCCTGCATAGCCGGAAACGGCTTGCGCCGGCCACCGACGCTGCCGTCGGGCGGGCGCTTTACAGTAAAGCGAGTGTCGCTTTACATTCTTTTTACAGGGTATTGACAGTCGTTTTACATGCTGCCGCGGCGCGGCGCCGGCGGCGGCATCTTGTCTGTTCGAAATGATTCAGGTAGCGTTGCCGCAACGATGTGGTAACGTTGGACACATGCGCCTGCGGGGCGGGAAAGTGAAATCGGAATGCAGAAAACAAGTACGCTGACGGAAGTGGCCGAAGAAGCCGGCGTGTCGTTGATCACGGCGTCGCGCGCGCTGCGCGGCGTCGGGCGGGTCGCGAAGGAGACGCGCGAGCGCGTGCTCGCGGCGGCGGCGAAGCTGGACTATACGCCGGACATGATCGCGCAGAAGATGCGGGGCGGGAACTCGGGCCTGATCGGCGTTTTCGTCAACGGCTTCCGCTCGCTCGTGCTGCACGAGCTGCTCAGCGCCCTCAACGACGAGGCGCGCCGGCTCGGCTTCGACCTCATCGTCTTCAACGCCGAGCACTTCGACGACGCCCGCCGCGCCGGCACGGCGGAGATGCTGCGCAAGCTGTGCGACGGCCTGCTCCTGCTGCTCCCCGATGCCAACGACGGCCTGCTGGCCAAGCTGGAACGCGCGCACGCCCCGTGCGTGCTGGTGAGCTTCGCGGCGCGCCAGATCGACCTGCCCGTGGTCCTCGGCTCCAACCGTCTCGCGGCGCGGGCCGCGGTCGAGCACCTGCTCGGGCTGGGCCACCGCCGCATCGCCTTCATCGCCGGCACCTCGTTCACGGGCCAGAGCGAGGAGCGCCAGCGCGGCTACGAGGATGCGCTGCGCGCGGCCGGCATCGCGATCGAGCCGGCCTATCTGCGCCAGGGCGATTTCAACGATGCGAGCGGTTTCATGGAGACGCAGGCGCTGCTCGCGCTGCCGCATCCGCCCACCGCCATCTTCGCGGCCAACGACGCGATGGCGTTCGGCGCGCTGGACGCGCTCTCCGGCGCCGGCAAGAAAGTGCCGGACGACGTGTCCGTCGTCGGCTTCGACGACGTGATCCGCGCCGCCTTCGTCCATCCCAGGCTGACCACCGTGCGCCAGCCCCTGAACGAGATCGCGATCCGGGCCGTGGCGGAACTGGTCGATGCGATGCGCAGCGGCCGGGCCGACGGCTTCCGCATCGAATTGCCGGCCCGCCTCGTCATCCGCGACTCCACCGGACCCGCTCCCAAGGCCTGATCGCCCCGCCCGCCATGGCGCGGGGGTGGCATCGTTACCATCCCCGGCCCGCCCACGCTTCACGCAAGCACTTGATCGAAATCCTATTGTCATTTGCCAATTCGAGTGGTAACGTTGTCTCACATAACGAGGAGACGACATGAACCGGAGGGATGCGCTGACCCGCGGCGTGCAAGCGCTGGCGCTGCTGGGTTCGCCCGGCCTGCGCGCGGCGCACGCGCAAGGGGGCGGGCAGGGCGGTGCGGCACAGGCGCCGCGCGTGTCCAAGCGCTACCTGCGCACCGTCGTCGACGACGCGCTGCTGGCGCGGCACCTGCTCCCGGCCGACGCGTGGCATCCCTATCCGCAGGCGGGCGACCGCGCCGCCTGGTCGCGCGTGCCGGCCGACGTGGCCGAAGCGCTCATCGCGCGCGCCGACTCTTGGCTGGGCACCGAATGGCCGCAGCTGCCGGCCAGCCTGTTCCTCGAATTCGCGGAAAACGGCAACCGCACGCATTACGAACAACGCTATTTCGAGCGCCGCAGCCGGCTCGCCGGCCTGGTGCTGGCGGAATGCGTGCAGGGCCGCGGACGCTATCTGCACGCGATCGCGGACGGCGTCTGGCACGTGTGCGAGGAAACGTTCTGGGGCCTGCCGGCGCATACCGGCATGCAGAAGCGCGGCGTGGGCCTGCCCGACGCGGCCGAACCCGTGATCGACCTGTTCGCGGCGGAGACGGGCGTGACGCTCGCGTACGTCCACTACCTCGTCGGCGCGCAGCTGGGCACCGTCTCGCCGCTGCTCCCGGTGCGCATCGCGGCGGAAGTGAAGCGGCGCATCCTCGACCCGGGCTGGGCGCGCGACGATTTCAAGTGGATGGGCCTCGCGGTTGGGAAAAATGAGCGCAGGGAACCGCTGAACAACTGGACGTCGTGGATCGCGTCGAGCTGGCTGGAAGCGAACCTGCTGCTGGAGCCGGATCCGGCGCGGCGGCGCGCGGCCACGCTCAAGATCTGCGGCTGCCTCGACCGCTTCCTGGAAGACTATTCCGACGACGGCGCGTGCGAGGAGGGGCCCAGCTACTGGACGATGTCCGCCGGACCGTACCTGGACTGCCTGATGGCGCTCGATTCCGCGCTCGGCGGCATCGTCGATCTCGCGGCCGACCCGTTCGTGCGGCGCATGGGCCATTACGTGCTGGACGTGCATGTGGCGGGCGACTGGTTCGTGAACTACGGCGACGCGCATGCGCAGGTCCGCCATTCGCCGCCGCTGCTGCACCGCTTCGGCCGCGCGACCGGCGACGGCGAGCTGGCCGCGTTCGGCGCCTTTCGCGCGCCCGCGCGCGGCATCGCGCTGTCCGACCAGGGCCGGCTCGCGCGCGACGTGGCCGACGTGCTGGAGGTCGCGCGCATGCGCGCAACGACAGGACGGGATGCGCTGGAGCGCGCGGCGTGGTATCCCGCGCTCGGCCTGATGACGACGCGGGCGCGGGCCGGTTCGGCGCAAGGCTTCTTCCTCGCCGTGCAGACGGCGCCGAACGCGCGCAGCCATGGACACCACGATTCGGGCAGCTTCATCGTGTTCCACGACGGCCGGCCCGTGTTCGTCGATCCCGGCGTCGAAGCCTACACGGCGAAGACGTTCAGCCGCGATCGCTACACCATCTGGACCATGCAGTCGGGCTTTCACAACCTGCCGCTCGTGGGCGGTCACATGCAGCGGGGCCGCGACGCGCGCGACCGCGCGAGCGCGGTGCGCGTCGACGACGGCCCGCGCGCGACCGGCATGGCGATGGAGCTGGCCACGACGTTCGGCCCCGAGGCGGGCATCCGGACGTGGAAGCGCCGCGTCGCGCTGGACCGCGACGCCGGCACGGTGACCCTGCGCGAGACGTTCGAGTTAATGAAGTCCGCCCCGGTGACGCTCGTCTTCATGACGCCGCGCCGGCCCGACGCGGCGCAGCCGGGCATCGTGGCGCTGCCCGTGGCGGGCGGCCGGACGGTGCTGCTGCGTTTCGATCCCCGCATGTTGCGCTCGGACGTCGAGCCGCTGCCGCTGGCGGACCCGGGCCTGAAACACGAATGGGGCGAGGCGCTGTACCGCGTCAAGCTGGCGTCCACGCGGCCGCTGGCCGCCGGCGACCTGGCCATAACGATAGCGACATGACACTGAAGGAGTCAAATTGAACAAGCGAGTGATGGCGGGCATCCTGGCCGGCGGGCTGCTGCTGGGCGGTTGTGCGGACATGGCGGGCAAGCCGGCCGCCGCGCCGGCGCGGGACACACGGGCCGCGGTCCCGACGCGTGCGGAGGCGCTGGCCGTCATCGACAAGGTGAACGGCTACTGGCAGCGCACGACGCCGGCGACGGAATGGTCGTTCTGGAACGTCGCCGTGTACCACACCGGGAACATGGCGGCGTACGAGGTGACGGGCAACGAGGCCTACCGCCAGTATTCGGAACGGTGGGCCGACTACAACGGCTGGAAAGGCGCCAAGTCCGACGACAAGTCGCAGTGGAAGCTCACGTACGGCGAGACGGACGGCCACGTGCTGTTCGGCGACTGGCAGGTCTGCTTCCAGACCTATCTGGATTTGTACCGCCTCGGTCCGCAGGATCCGCGCCGGGTCGCCCGCGCGCGCGAGGTGATGGGCTACGAGATCGGCACGGACCGCGTCGACTACTGGTGGTGGGCGGACGGCCTGTACATGGTCATGCCCGTGATGACGAAGATGTACAAGCTGACGGGCGACCGCCGCTACCTCGACAAGATGGTCGCGTATTTCCAGTACGCGAACGGCTTGATGTACGACGCGGACGCCCACCTGTATTACCGCGACGCGCGCTATGTCTACCCGCGGCACAAGAGCGTCAACGGCAAGAAGGATTTCTGGGCGCGCGGCGACGGCTGGGTGTTCGCGGCGCTGGCCAAGGTACTCGCGGACCTGCCGCGCGACGATCCGTACCGTCCCCTGTTCGCGGAACGCTTCCGCGCGATGGCGCAGACGCTGAAGGACGCCCAGAGCCCGGACGGCTACTGGACGCGCAGCCTGCTCGACCCGGCCCATGCGCCCGGGCCGGAGACGAGCGGCACGGCGTTCTTCACCTACGGCATGCTGTGGGGTATCAACAACGGCCTGCTGGACCGCGCGACCTATCTGCCGGTCGCCGTGAAAGGCTGGGATTACCTGACGCACACCGCCATCCAGCCGGACGGCAAGGTCGGCTACGTACAGCCGATCGGCGACCGCGCCATCCCGGGCCAGGTCGTCGACCGCGACTCGACCGCCCATTTCGGCGTGGGCGCCGTGCTGCTGGCGGCATCCGAGATGGCCAAGCTGGCCCACTGATTCTCTCCTTCGCGGGCCACCCGCCCGTGTTCGGCCTGCCCAGGGATGGCAGGTCTTTTTTTTGCCAAAATTCGGGGTCAGAGCACTTTTTCTTCTAAATTTGGGGTCAGAGCACATTTCCGAACAATGTCCGGAATCGCAACGAATCAGCGGGCCGCAGTCCGCGCAACGAGGGTACGACGGCTCGATCTCGCGCGGGCACAGGGCAAACTTGCCGCGAAGATCGTGCAGCAAAACGTGCTCTGACCCCGAATTTGTCGAAAAACGTGCTCTGACCCCGAATTAAAAAAGCTTGCGCTTTCTGTAAGGTGGGGCGATGCTTTAGCTCTTGTTAGTGGGAAACGCGTCCATGTTGGAAGACAAAAGCGCCTACGCCGTCGGTACCTTGCGGTATGCCGGGGCGGGCCTCGCCATCGTCGTGTTCTGGCTGTTGTTCGGCCAATTCGCCATCGCCTTCCGCGACCGCTCGGCCATCCCGGGCGTCTTGGAATTACTGCGCCAGCACCACGCCAGCGACACGACGATCGCCGTGCTCGTGTCGGCGCTGCCGGCGTTGCTCGGGTGCGTGCTCGTGCCCGTCGTCGGCTTCCGCTCCGACCGCTTTCGCAGCCGCTGGGGACGGCGCCTGCCGTTCCTGATGGGGATCACGCCCGTCGCCGCGCTCGTCCTCGTCGCGCTGGGCCAGTGCACGGCGATCGGCCGCGTCACCGATCGCCTGCTCGGATCGATGTCGCCCGGCGCCGACACCTGCGTGCTCGCGTGGTTCTGCCTGTTCTGGACGGCGTTCGAAGGCCTCGCGCTCGTCACCGTGGCCCTGTACGGGGGACTCGTGAACGACATCGTGCCGCGCCCCGTCCTCGGCCGCTTCTACGGGGCGTTCCGCATCGTCGGCCTGGCGGCCGGCATCCTGTTCAATCTCTGGGTGTTCCGCCTCACGGAACACCATCTGCGCGAAGTCTTCCTCGGCATCGGACTGTTCTTCGGCGCCGCCTGCATGCTGATGTGCGTGCGGCTGAAGGAGGGCGAATACGGCCCGGCCGCGATGGAGGGGCAGGGCGCCGTGTCGTGGCGCTCGATGGGCCGGACCTATTGGCGCGAATGCTTTTCCGACCGCTACTTCCTGCTCGTGTTCCTCGCGCTGACGGCGTCCGAGCTGACCTTCATGCCCTTCAACACCTTCTCGCAACTGTATGCGGACTCGCTGGGCATGGACAAGGCCCAGCTGGGAAAACTGTTGGCGACGTCGTACGCGCTGTCGATCGTCCTGTCGTCCGTGATCGGCTGGATGGTCGACCGCTACAGCGCCGCCAGCGTCACCGTGTGGACGATGGGGCTGTATGCGTGCGTGGCGTGCGGCGGCTTCCTCGCCGTGCATGACCTGACGAGTTTTTCGGTCGTCTATGTGCTGCACGTCGTCGTGGCGGGCACGTATTACACGGCCGCCGCGTCGCTGCCGATGGTGTTGTTTCCGCGCGCGCGGTTTTTACAGTTCGACGGCGCCAAGCGCGTGCTGTTCTCCACGTCGAACATCGCGCTCTCGTTCTTGCTCGGTCCTATGCTCGACTCGACGAGCCACGACTACGGCCTGACCCTGCTGGCTGGCGGCCTACTGGCGGGCGCCAGCGTGGTCACGTTCCGGTGGCTGTCGCGCGCCGCGCGCGCGCGGGTCGGCGCGGCGTCGTCGGCGTGACGGCGGCGCCGGGCGCGGGGCCCGTCGATCCGCGCACGACGAGCTTCGCGGGGAAGGCGATGCGCGCCGGCTCCGTCGATCGTCCGGCGATCATGCCGACCACTTCGCGCACGGCATACGCGGCGATGGCGTCGAACGGCTGGTGCATCGTCGTCAGCTTGGGGAACACGCAGCTGGACGTGGGGATGTCGTCGTAGCCGATCACGGAGATGTCGCCGGGGACTTTCAGACCGCGGCTGTTGATCGCGTCGATGGCGCCGAACGCCATCTCGTCGTTGGCGGCGAAGATGGCGGTCGGCGGGACGGGGAGGGCGAGGAGCTGCTCCGTGGCCGCATAACCGCCCGGCTGCACGAACGCGCCGTTGACGACGAGCGCCGGATCGGGCGCGATGCCGGCCGCCGCCAACGCGTCGAGGTAGCCCCTTTCGCGCTCCGCGCTCTGTCCCGTGCCCGGATTGCCGGCGATGTAGGCGATGCGGCGGTGGCCCAGCGCCAGCAGGTGGTCGACGGCGGTGCGCGCGCCCAGGCGGTTCTCCGCCGCCACGACGGGGACGGAGATCGGACGCGCGTCGAAGCACAGCACGACGCTGGCCAGCTGCTGGCGCTCGATGGCGTCCAGGAAGCGGTCGTTCGCGGTCGGCATCACCAGCAGCAGGCCGTCGCACAGCTTGCCCAGCAGGTCGCAGGTGGCCATGCGATCCGGGCTGTCGAAGCGCTCGGCGTTGAACAGCAACAGGTCGTAGCCCCGGGCGCGCGCATGCGTGCTGAGGGCGCGGATAATCTCGTGCAGCACGACGGGGCCGTAGTTGTTGACGAACACGCCGAGCAGCCGGCTGCGGTCGCCGCGCATGCGCCGCGCCAGCGGGTCGGGTGTGTACTGCAGTTGCGCGGCGGCGGCATTGACGCGCTCGCGCGTCTCGGCCGACACATAGCCTGCGCCGCGGATGGCGCGCGAGGCCGTGATCGGGGCGACGCCCGCGAGCCGGGCGACTTCACTGAGTTTGCTGGCTTTACGCATGAAGGCAGTTTGACGGATAAATGAGACAACGTACATCACAAAATTGGTCAAAGGTATGACTCTTTGGCATGCCTGTCCTTACGCCGAGACACGAAAAGTGCCGGCGCATTGGTCGATATGCTGCAAAAACAAGGGCTTATGTTCAATTTGTCGCCATTCGTGCGCTATTGCCGATTAATAATCGCCTGTGGTAACGTGACCATCGACCGGCGTAAAGACTACTGCAACATGACATCAGCCGGCCCAACTGGTCCAATAACGAGACAAGAATGGAGACAAGATGAACAAGAAGTTGCTCGCCACGCTGTTGCCGGTGGCGCTGGCCGCCGCATACGGGAACCAGGCCCTGGCCCAGGACACCACGCAGAGCGCACCGCCCGCCAACGAGCCGGCGCCGCCGGCGCAGGACGCAGCCGCCACGACGACCGTCGTCGTGACGGGCTTCCGTTCCAGCCTGCAGAAGGCGCTGAACCTCAAGCAGCAGGCCATCGGCGTGCGCGACTCCATCGTGGCGGAGGACATCGGCAAGTTCCCCGAGGCGAACGTGGCGGAGTCGCTGCAGCGCGTGCCGGGCGTGATCCTGAACCGCGACGAAAGCTCGGCGGAAGGTCAGCGCATCTCGATCCGCGGCCTGCCGACCGAATACTCGGTGACGACCCTGAACGGCGCGCCCGTCAACACGACGTCGACCGGCACCATCGGCAGCGCCGCGCGCGGCTTCAACTACGACGTGTTCGCGTCCGAACTGTTCGGCCGCGTCGACTTCTACAAGACCCCGCTGGCCGAACTGCCGGAAGGCGGCATGGGCGGCGTCGTCGACCTGCAGACGCCGCGCCCCTTCGACAACCCGAAGCGCACGATTCGCTACGCCGCCTCGGCGGCCTACAACACGATGTCGGAGAAGACCGATCCGAGCGGCTTCGCGCTGTACTCGAACACGTGGGGACCGTGGGGCTTCCTGGCCGGCGTCGCCCATTCGAAGGCCGTCAACAACCGTTCCGGCTTCGAGGCGACCGGCGGCTACAACAGTTCGCGCCGCGGCAGCGCCTCGCCCGTGCTGGGCAACTTCGCCCTGCAGCTCGACTACGACGACCCGCGCGCGAACCTGTCCGGCTACACGCGCGACCAGGTCGACAACGCGCTGCTGCCCCGCATCTACCGCTTCTACGGCTCGCAGAACCGGCGCACGCGCGACGGCCTCGTGACGTCGCTGCAGTTCAAGCAGGGCGGCCTGAACGTCAGCCTGGACGGCCTGGCCTCGCAACTCAAGAACAGCCGCGACGAGGTGTATTACGGCATCCTGATCCGCAACAGCAAGACGACGGACCGCAGCGCGCCCGCCGGCCAGTCCGGCCACAACGGCCTCGTGCCGCTGGACGTGCACATCGATCCCGCGTCCGACCTGCTGACCGGCACCTTCGGCAATACGTCGTACAGCAGCGGCGTCACGTATGGCGAGGACAAGACCAGGTTCGGCTACCTGGCATTGAACGGCCGCTGGGAAGTCAAGCACGGCACCGTGCTGACCGGCCAGCTGTCGGCGAACAACAGCGACGCGACGAGCTACCAGGACACGTTGTCGGGCCAGATCTTCGGCATCGATTCCACCATCGACTATGGCGCGGACCACGTGTACCCGTCGATGTCCTCGCCCGTCGACTACACGAATCCCGCCAACTTCACGGGCTTCGACATCAATACCGGCTGGACGCGCGAGACGGACAAGGGCCGCCAGGCGCGCCTCGTGCTGGACCAGGACTACGACCTGTGGGGCGACTGGACCGGCCACTTCAAGGGCGGCATCGTGTACGTCGACACGACCAAGGGCGTCGAGAAGCGCAACGGCACGGCAGGCATGGTGGCGAAGCTGAAGCAGTTCGGCGACGCGGGCCTGCGCGCCAACATGGTGTCGACCCTGCCGATCTCGAACCTGGACATGGGCGACGGCTGGCCGCATCAATTCGGCACGTTCACGCGCGGCTACACGATGGGCACGTACGATCCGCTCGCGTACAACACGGGCGCCGCGTTCACGCCGGCGCAAAGCTTCGGCGCGGAAGAGAAGGTCACGACCGGCTTCGTGCAGTCCGACGTCAAGGGCCAGGTCCTGGACCGCGAGCTGCGCCTCAACGCCGGCGTGCGCTGGGCGCAGACGAAGCTCGGCATCGACAATTACAAGAAGGCGGGCACGAACAACACCTACGCGCCGAACCAGGAGCACGGCAAGTACACGAACGTGCTGCCGGCCGTCAGCGCCGCGTACGACCTGACGGACGACCTGATCTGGCGCGCGTCGTACGGCAAGACGATCAGCCGCGCGTCGCTGTCGATCATCGCCGCGCAGACCGTGATCCCGAACCCGTACGACAACACGGCCACGGCGGGCAACCCGAACCTGAAGCCGCAGCAATCGAAGAACCTGGACACCAGCCTCGAATGGTATTTCAAGCGGGGCAGCCTGCTGTCGGCCGCGTACTTCAAGAAAGAGCTGACCGACGCCACCGTCTCGAGCACGACGCAGACCACGTTCGGCGCGCTGGGCCTGCCCGACACGGCGCTGGGCGCGATCTTCCACGACGCGAACGGCCACGTCGACCCGAACCTGCCGATGACCTTGCGCACCTACGGCAACGCGGGCCAGCAGACGCTGAAGGGCTACGAGCTGGCATACCAGCAGGACTTCACCTTTCTGCCGGAGCCGTTCAAGGGCCTCGGCGCGTTGGGCAGCTATACGCACATCGACCCGTTCAACAGCCAGCGCTGGATCACGACCGCGGGCCAGGAAATCAAGGTCAACTCGGTGCCGAAATACGCGTACAGCTTCACGACCTATTACGAGCATGGCCCGCTGGCCATGCGCCTCTCGTACAACTACAAGGGCCGCTACCTGCATCCGGACAATCCGAAGAACAACGGCGACGACCTGATTCGCTGGCGCGCCGCGCGGGGCTACCTGGATGGCAATATCAGTTATAAACTCTCCGAGAACCTGGAACTCCGCATCGATGCGCTGAACCTGTCCAACACGCTGTCCTACGATTACTTCGAGGACGCGACGGGCCGCTACGGCGACGGCCACCGCACCCGCATGGACTATGCGAAGTACGACGGCCGCACCATCAAGATCGGCATCCGCGGCAAGCTGTAATTTTCGAACCCTGACGACAACGACATGACCACATGACCATCAGTTACCAACGCCGCAGTCTGCTGAAAGGCAGCGCCGCCGCCGCGCTGCTGCCCCTTACCGCCACCGTCCACGCGGCCGCGTCCCACCGTTTCGCGATCGGCGAACACGACTTCCTGCTGGACGGGAAGCCCCTGCAGATCCGCTGCGGCGAGATGCACTTCGCCCGTGTGCCGCGCGAGTACTGGACGCACCGCCTCAAGACCATCAAGGCGATGGGCCTGAACGCGGTGTGCGCCTACCTGTTCTGGAACTACCACGAGTGGAGAGAGGGCCGTTACGACTGGGCCGCGCAGCGCGACGCCGCCGAATTCTGCCGGCTTGCGCAGCAGGAGGGCCTGTGGGTGATCCTGCGTCCCGGTCCGTACGCTTGCGCGGAGTGGGAGATGGGCGGCCTGCCGTGGTGGCTGCTCAAGCACGACGGCGACGCCTTCCTGCGCACGCGCGATGAGGCCTACCTGGCGCCCGCGCGGCGCTGGCTGAAGGAGGTCGGGCGGGTGCTGGGACCCATGCAGGTGACGAAGGGCGGCAACATCCTGATGGTGCAGGTCGAGAACGAGTACGGCTTCTACGGCGACGACGTGGGCTACCTGCGCGCGCTGCGCCAGGCGCTGCTCGACACCGGCTTCGACGTCCCGCTGTTCCAGTGCAATCCGACGAACGCCGTCGCCCGCACCTACATCCCCGAACTGTTCACGGTGGCGAACTTCGGCAGCGACCCGGCCGCCGGCTTCAAGGCGCTGGACGCGGTGCAGAAGGGCCCGCGGATGTGCGGCGAATATTATTCCGGCTGGTTCGACACCTGGGGCGCGCCGCACCGCCGCGGCGGCGTGGAAGGCGCGACGAAGGACATCGCCGCGATGCTCAAGGCGAACGGTTCGTTCAGTCTGTACATGGCGCACGGTGGCACGACGTTCGGCCTGTGGGGCGGCTGCGACCGCCCGTTCCGACCCGACACGACGAGCTACGACTACGATGCGCCGATCGGCGAGGCCGGCTGGATCGGCGCAAAATTCGACGCCTACCGCGCCGCCATCACGCCGTTCCTGGCGCCCGGCGAAAAGCTGCCGGCGCCGCCGCCGCGCATGCCCGTGATGACGATTCCTCCGTTCGCGCTGGCGGAATCCGTGGCGGTGAAGTCGGCCATGCCGGCGCGCGTGATCAAGGACGTGTCGCCCCGTCCGATCGAGCAGTACGACATCAGCCGCGGGCTCGTGTCCTACCGCGTGACCTTGCCGGCGGGTCCAGGCGGCGTCGTGGAAGTGGCGCGGGCACGCGACCTGGCGTGGGTCCACCTGGACGGCAAGCAGATCGGCACGTTCGACACGCGCTACCGCCGCTACAAGGTCGACGTCCCGGCGCGCAGCAAGCCGGCGACGCTGGAGATCCTGCTGTACACGATCGCGCGCGTCAACTTCGGCCCGGAAGTCCACGACCGCAAGGGCATCCATGGCCCCGTCACGTTCACGCCCAAGGGCGGGGCCGCGGCGCCGCTGGAACACTGGGAAATCCGCGCCCTCGATTTCGATGCGGACGGCGTGCTGCCGCCGCTCGCGTTCAAGAAGGGGCGCGGCAAGGGCGCCGCGTTCTACCGCGGCGGGTTCGATGCCGCCCGCACGGACGACACCTTCCTCGACATGTCGGCGTGGGGCCAGGGCGTCGTGTGGGTCAACGGCCGCTGCCTGGGACGCTTCTGGAGCATCGGGCCCACGCAGACGATGTACCTGCCGGGACCGTGGCTGCGCAAGGGCCGCAACGAGGTGGTCGTGCTGGACCTGACCGGGCCGCGCGGGCAGGGCACGCCGCACATCGCCGGCCTGGCCGAACCGATTCTCGACCAGCTGCACCGCGAACGCGACTTCCCCCGCCCGCCCAGCACCGCCAAGCTGCACCTCACCGGCGTGAAGCCCGTGCACGAGGGCGAATTCGCGCCCGGCTCGCAGACGCAGGACGTGCACTTCGCCGCGCCAAAAGCGGGCCGCCAGTTCTGCCTGGAGTCGCTCGACGCGTTCGACGGCAAGCCGTATGCGGCCGTGGCCGAGCTGTCCTTGCTGGACAAGAACGGCAAGACCCTGGACCAGTCCAACTGGACCATCGCCTGGGTCGACAGCGAGGAAGCGACGAAGGAAGACGGCGGCGCGCTGAACGCCATCAATGGCCAGAACAGCGACTACTGGCACACGGCGTTGACGGGCGGCGGCCATCCGCATCGCCTCGTGATCGACCTCGGACGCCCGATGGAAGTGGCCGGCCTGCGCTACGTGCCGCGCCAGGGCCCGGACGGCGTCACGGGACGCATCCGCCACTTCCGCGCCTATGTCGGCGACGGCCTGGTGACGGACCAATGACGAGCAAGGGAAACGCATGAAACGACGACACTTCATGGGCAGCTTCGCGGCGGCCGCCGGCGCGTTCGGCCTGGGCGGCAACGACGCCGCGGCGGTGCCCGCGCCGGCGGCGGCGCGCCCGGGCGCGGAGCGCGAGTGGATGCTCGGCCTGCTGCAAAAGTTGGCCGAGCCGGTCCTCTCCGCGATGGCGCGGGGCGAATTGAAAAAACGCTTCCCGCTCGAACTGAGCCCCACGTGGGACGGCCGCAGCCCGCAGGTCGCGTACCTGGAATGCTTCGGCCGCCTGATCTCCGGCATCGCGCCGTGGCTGGCGCTGCCCGACGACGCAACGGCGGAAGGCCGCCTGCGCGCGCGCCTGCGCCAGCTCGCGCTGCAGTGCTACGCGCATGCCGTCGACCCGGCGAGCCCGGACTACCTGGGCTGGAACGCCGGCGGGCAGGCGCTCGTCGACTCGTCCTATTTCACGAATGCGCTGATCCGCGCGCCCAAGGCGTTGTGGGAGCCGCTTGACGCCGCGACGAAGCGCCGCATCGTCGGCGAGATCAAGGGCTTGCGCCGGATCGAGCCGCCCTACATCAACTGGATGCTGTTCGCGGCGATGAACGAGGCCTTCCTGCTGTCGGTGGGGGAGGACGCCGATCCGATGCGCACGAACGTCGCGATCCGCAAGGTCAACGAGTGGTATGTGGGCGACGGCTGGATCAAGGACGGCGAGACGTTCCACTTCGATTACTACAACTCGTACGTGATGTACCCGATGCTGTTCGAGATCCTCGAAGTGCTGGAACGGCACAATGCGCCGTTCTGGAACGGCAAGCCGGCGGAGCTGCGCGCGCAGGCGGGCAAACGCATGCAGCGCTATTGCGAGCACCTGGAGCGCTTCATCTCGCCCACGGGCACGTATCCGCCGATCGGCCGCTCGCTCACGTACCGCACGGCCGTGTTCCAGCCGCTCGCGCTGCTGGCCTGGCGCAAGCTGTTGCCCGCCAGCCTGCCCGAGGGCCAGGTGCGCGCGGCGTTGCAAGCCGTCCACAACGCGATCTGGTCGGACCCGACCAATTTCACGAAGGACGGCTATCTGACGATCGGTTTCGTCGGCCACCATCCGGAACTGGCCGACATCTATTCCAACAACGGCAGCATGTACATCGCGTCGGAAAGCCTGCTGGCGCTGGGCCTGCCGCCGGGCGATTCCTACTGGACGAGCCCCGGCCAGGACTGGACGCAGAAAAAGGCCTTCGCGGGACGCCCGTTCCCAAAGGATTACGCCGTCAATTACTGAGTATGCAATATATGGCGCACATCGTCCTATATGTTTATGGCATGCCAGACCGTAAAGAATCCATAGTGGGATGGATTGCGCGGCTACGTACAATGGTCCCGTGCGGTCGTAAACACCTGGACGTGGCCGCATATCCGCGCAGACCGGCGCAGGCCGCCGGTCCGTGAGCAGGCGAGACCGACGCAACGAACCCCCTCGTTGCGTCGCGATGCGACAACGTTGTCGCCGCCCGCTGGGCCAGCCTGCACGGATCGATCAAAAAAACCAAGCAATCACATAAACAGAGAAAGGGAGACAAATACATGGTCAGCAACAAGCTTTACAAGACCGTACTGGCGACGTTGATCGCCGAACTGTGCGTGACGGCGTATGCCGGCGCGCAGACCACCACCGAACAACCCGCCGACGGCGCGGTGCAGCAGGTCGTCGTCAGCGGTATCCGCGCGTCCCTCTCTTCGTCCCTGATGACCAAGCGGCTGCAGGACAGCGTCGTCGACGCCGTGTCGGCGGAAGACGCCGGCAAGTTCCCGGACACGAACATCGCCGAATCGCTGCAGCGCGTGACGGGCGTGCAGATCCAGCGCAACAACGGCGAGGGCCGCTATATCTCCGTGCGTGGCCTGGGCCCGGAATTCAACAACGTCCTGATCAACGGCCGCACGATGACGAGCGATACCGGCGGCCGCGAATTCTCGTTCGACGTGCTGTCGTCCGACCTGATCTCGAAGGCCCTCGTGTACAAGACGTCGCAGGCCTTCCTGCCGGAAGGCGGCATCGGTTCGACGGTCGACATCCAGACGGCGCGCCCGCTGTCCGGCAAGGCCGGCCAGTCGACCGTGGTCAACGTGTCGGATTCGTACGACTCGAATTCGAAGAAGAACACGCCGAACCTCAGCGCCCTGTACAGCTATGCGAACGCGGAGAAGAACTTCGGCGTGTCCGGTTCGCTGTCGTACACGGACCGCGCGTCGCGCCAATACAAGGCCCTCAACGACGCCTGGAACCTGCTGGACGTGAAGACGATCAACGGCAACCTGAATTCCACGGGCCTGACGGCCGCCGACGTCACGACCCAGAAGCTGATCATGCCGCAAAGCTACGGCTTCCAGAATGAAGACGAAAGCCGCAAGCGCCTCGTCGCCAACACGACGGTGCAATACAATCCGTCGTCCAGCTGGAAGATCACGGCCGACGCCCTGTATTCGCGCCTGAACCAGCGCAACAAGGTGATCGCCATCAGCGACTGGATGAATCCGACCCAGCTGAACGTGAAGTATGACGCGAACGGCCAGGTGACGGGCTTCGACCGTCCGGGCTCGACCTTCGTCGCCAACAATCCGGGCCTGGCCGCGGCGGGCATCCTGACCGACGCCAATTCGAACGACATGATCGTCAAGGGCGGCGACCGCCTGTCGACCACGCTGGCCTACGGCCTGAATTCGAAGTGGAACCTGTCGCCCGACTGGAAGGTGGAAGGCGACCTGTCGACGTCGCGCACGTCGATCGGCTATCCCGACCTGTGGATCGTGGCCGGCATGGTGCCGAAGAACGGCGACGTGCTGACCTTCGGTTCGACGCCGACCGTGACCTTCGGCGACGGTATCGCGGACCCGACGGCCGTACGTGCCCACGCGGTCGGCAACAACATCGCCACCAACCACGACAACCTGCACGAAGCCCGCCTGAACGCGTCCTGGAATCCGGACATGGGCGTGTTCAAGGGCCTCGATTTCGGCACCGCCTACTCGCAGCGCAAGGTCGAGCACATCTCCTGGAGCGCCGACTCGTGGAACGCGTTCTCCGGCTACCACGTGTCGCTGCCGTCGTCGCTGTTCACGGTGACGCCGCTGGGCAATCCGTTCGGCAGCGGCGGCGGCGTGCCGCCGAATTTCCTGAGTTTCGATCCGTACGCCTACATGGCGTACCTGAACCAGCCATCCCTGATTCCGCAATCGAACGATCCGGCCCATTATGCGGACAAGTCGATCTATCCGAACGGTCCGATGGCGATCGACTACACGAAGCCGTCGCTGTGGGCCGTGCGCGAAAAGGTGGCGAATGCCTTCATCCAGTCGAACTGGGAAGGCGACCGCTGGTCCGGCAATGCGGGCCTGCGCTACATGCACGTGAATTCGCTGTCCTCGGGTACCAGCCGCGTCCTGTTGTCGGCGGTGCAAAGCCCGAACGACACCACGTACATCCAGAACTGGGGTCCGATGCAGACGAATTCGGTCGGCAGCAGCTATAACGCCTGGCTGCCGTCCGCCAACGTGAAATTCGACATCACGCACGACATGCTGCTGCGCCTGGCCGCATCGAAGACGCTGACCCGTCCGACGCTGAACCAGATGGGCGTCAGCAACTGGTACGGCGGCCGTACCGGCTACGTCACGAGCGGCGGCGGCAACCCGTACCTGAAGCCGATGCGTTCGACCAACTTCGACGTGTCGTACGAATGGTATCTGTCGAAGACGAACTACGTCAGCGCAGCCCTGTTCATGAAGAAGGTGTCGGACTTCCTGGAGACGTCGCTGCAGGACACGAAAGTGCCGCAGTATCCGAACGAGATCGTGCACGACACCCGCATCCGCAACGGCCAGACGGGCCGGATCAAGGGCGCCGAACTGGCCGGCCAGTATGCGTTCGACGATATCAGCCCGCTGCTGCGGGGCTTCGGCGTGACGGCGAACTACACCTACGTGGATGCGGAAGCGAACCGCGATACGTCCTCGGGTCCCGTGGAATGCGGCTATCCGGGCCTGTCGCGCCAGTCGTACAATGCGTCGCTGTTCTTCGAGAACGCCAAGTTCCAGGCACGGGCCAGCTATAACTGGCGCAATCACTTCTCCATCGATTGCGGCGGCGGCAGCACCTTGCCGCGCAACCGCGCGGCCTACGGCCAGACGGATGCGAGCCTGCGCTACAACCTGACGTCGCAACTGTCGCTGTACGCGGACTTCATCAACTTGACCAACGCCAAGGTGCACGAGTTCGCCAACAACGACTCGCAGTTCCTGACGCTGGAGAACGACGGCCGCCGCGTCAACCTCGGCCTGCGCATGCAGTTCTAAGAACCTATGGTAGGGTGGGCGCCCCGCGCCCACCATGCGTTACTGCGACGCATACGTTTGGTGGGCGGGGGCCGCCCACCCTACTAAGATAGGTTCTAAGCAATCGGGGTCAGAGCGTCACCGCTGCGCGGTGCCAGTCTCTGACCCCGATTTTTATTTGATTAGTTTATGCTCGCGCAGCCACTCCTCGGCGCGTTGCGGCCACAGCGCCGTGTCGCCGTGGTCGTGGGTCATGCCGAACCCGTGGCCGCCGTGCTCGTAGATGTGCATCTCCGCCGGCACATGGGCGCGGGTGAGGGCCTGGAAGAACATGATGCTGTTGTCGACCGGGACCGCGCCGTCGTCCTGGGCGTGGACCAGGAACGTCGGCGGCGTCTGCGGCGTGACCCGGGTTTCCAGCGACATCGCCTTCACGAGCTCCGGCGCCGGGTTCGCGCCCAGCAGCGCGTGGCGCGAACCGGCGTGCGCGTACGGCGGCATCAAGGTGATCACCGGGTACATCAGCATCAGGAAGTCGGGCCGCGCGCTGACCGCGTCGAGCGGGGCGCCCGTGCGTCCGGCCGGATCGTCGTACAGCGTGGCCGCGCTGGCGGCGAGGTGGCCGCCGGCCGAGCTGCCGATCACGCCGATGCGCTCCGGCGCGACGCCGTAGTCGGCGGCGTGGGCGCGCACGATGCGGATGGCGCGCAACACGTCCTGCAGCGGGGCGGGGTGGCCGAAATCCGACAAGCGGTACTTGAGGACGAAGGCGGCCACGCCGAGGCCGGACAGCCACTTCGCGTAGTTGCCGCCCTCGTGGTTGAACGCCAGGAATTCATAGCCGCCGCCCGGACAGACGATCACCGCCGTGCCGGACGCGCGGCCGGGGGCGGCCGGGTAATAGGTCAGCGTCGGTTCGACGACGTGGGAGATGCTCCAGCCGTCGTTCCGCTCCGGGCCCAGGTTTGCCTTCGCACCCGGCACGCCTTCCGGCCAGAGCGGAATGACGGTGGTCTGCGCCTGGGCGCAGGAGGCGATGAAAAAGAAAAATGTCAGCAATAGTTTGCGCATCGGGGGGCCTTGAAAAGAACGAGTGAAGGCGAATTCTGAGCACCGCCGGGCGCGCGGCGCAAGTGTCAAATCGGCGAATCCCGCTCATGATTTTGCTTGATTGGCCCGCCGGCGCGATTTCATGACGGGCGCTGGCGGATTTCAGCATTGCGGCGCCACGGCGCGATCCGGAGAATATCTCCCTTTTTCTCCCGAGGACAAGCCCGTGCACCGACCCGCCGCTTTCAAGAAAATAGTCGTCCTGTTGTGCACCGCCTTCTGCTGCGGCGCCGCGCCGGCCGCCGAGCCGGCGGCGTGGATGAATACGAAGCTCGGCGCGAACGAGCGCGCGAACCTCGTGCTGCGCGAGATGACGCTCGACGAGAAGCTGAAGCTCGTGTTCGGCTACTTCGGGGGGGACGACAAGTGGAAAAAGACCACGCGCCCGGCGCCGGCGTACGACCAATCGGCCGGATTCGTCTACGGCGTGCCGCGCCTCGGCATCCCGCACCTGTGGGAAACGGACGCCGGCCTCGGCGTGGCGAGCCAGGCGGGACCGAACGTGCGCCACGCGACGGCGCTGCCGTCCGGCCTGAACACGGCGGCCACGTGGGACGTGGGGACCGCGTATGCGGGCGGCGCGATGATCGGCGCGGAAGCCCGCGCCTACGGCTTCAACGTGCTGCTGGCGGGCGGCGTCAACCTGCTGCGCGAGCCGCGCAACGGCCGCAACTTCGAATACGGCGGCGAGGATCCGCTGCTGGCCGGCCGCATCGTCGGCGCCCAGATCAAGGGCATCCAGTCGAACCACGTCGTCTCCACCTTGAAGCATTTCGCGCTGAACGACCAGGAATCCGGGCGCACGACGGTGAACGTGCGGATCGACGAGGCCGCGGCACGCATGTCCGACCTGCTGGCCCTGCAGATCGCGTACGAGGACGGCAACCCCGGCGCCGTCATGTGTTCGTACAACCTTGTCAACGGCGTCCACGCGTGCGAGAACGCGCATCTGCTGAACGAGGTGCTCAAGGCCGACTGGGGCTTTCCGGGCTGGGTGATGTCCGATTGGGGCGCCGTCCACAGCACCGTGCCGGCGGCGAATGCGGGCCTGGACCAGCAGTCCGGCATGCCGTTCGACTTGTCCGACTATTTCGGCGCGCCGCTCAAGGAAGCCGTGTTGAACGGCTGGGTGCCGCGCGCGCGGCTGGACGACATGGCGCGCCGCGTCCTGCGCTCGATGTTCGCGCACGGCCTCGTCGACCATCCGGTGGCGCCGGCCCCTGACACGATCGCCGCCCGCGCCGATGCCGCGGTGTCGCTCAAGGATGCGCAGGAGGGCATGGTGCTGCTCAAGAACGATGCCCGCGTCCTGCCGCTGCGCGCGGCCGTCAAGCGGATCGCCGTCATCGGCGGCCACGCCGACAAGGGCGTGCTGGCCGGCGGCGGGTCGTCGCTCGTGTACCCGGCGGGCGGCAACGCCGTGCCGGGCATCGCGCCGACGACGTGGCCCGGTCCGGTCATGTACTATCCGTCGGCGCCGCTGGACGCCATCCGCAAGCGCGCGCCGGGCGCCACGGTCACGTATGCCGACGGCACCGACCGCGCCGCGGCGGCCGCGCTCGCGCGCGCCAGCGACGCCGTCGTCGTGTTCGCGACCCAGTGGATGGGCGAGGGCATGGACGCGCCCGACCTGTCGCTGCCCGGCGGCCAGGACGACCTGGTCGCCGCCGTGGCGGCCGCCAATCCGAAGACCGTGGTGGTGCTGGAGACGGGCGGTCCCGTCACGATGCCGTGGCTGCGCAACGTGGCGGGCGTGCTCGAAGCGTGGTATCCGGGCACGAGCGGCGGCGAGGCCATCGCGAGCGTCCTGTTCGGCGACGTCAATCCGTCCGGCCACCTGCCGGCCACGTTCCCGGCGTCGGAGGCGCAATTGCCGCGTCCCGCCGTGGACGGTTTCCCCTATGTGCCCGAGCGGCGCTTCGAGACCGATTACCTGGAAGGCGCGGCCGTCGGCTACAAATGGTTCGACCTGAAGGGCCTGAAACCCCTGTTCCCGTTCGGGTTCGGGCTGTCGTACACCGATTTCGCGCTGTCCGGCCTCGCGGCCGACGTCAAGGACGGCATCGTGCACGCGTCGTTCACGGTGACGAACACCGGCAAGGTGGCGGGCAAGGAAGTGGCCCAGGTCTACGTGGCGCCCGTCGGCGCGCGCTGGGAGGCGCCGAAGCGGCTGGCCGGGTTCGCGAAAGTCGCGGTCGCGCCGGGCGCCTCCGCCAGGTCGTCGGTCACGGTCGATCCGCGCCTGCTGGCCGTCTTCGACCCCACGACGAAGACGTGGAACGTGGCCGCGGGCGACTACCGGGTCATCCTCGCGGCCAGCGCGGCGGACGACAAGGCCGCCGGCACGACGGTGCATCTCGACGCGGCCGCGTACGACGTCAACGGCAAGCCGCTCCAGGCGCGGGCGGCGGAATGAATGAGGACTGAGGGACGCTATCACGTTGTGTAGGCGCAACGCGGCGGCGATGCGGCGTAGGTGGGCTGTTATGATGCCAGCGACGTCCCCATGAGAGGTGGCGGCTGGAGACATTCACTCACCATGCCATATGCAAGAGTTTTATAGGAAGGCACTGCTCGCGTTCATCGCCATCGTCATCCTGGATGCGCTGCTGGCGGTCGTGCTCGTCGAGCGGAGCTATCTGGCGGCGGCCCTCCTGCCGGACGGCGCGGACGGCGTGCGCTGGCGCATCGGCTTCACGGGGGACGCGGCGAACGGGGCCTCCGCCATCATCGTCGACGGCGCCGCGCGCGACCGGCTGCGCTTCGACGTGAACCTGCCGCCCGGCGGACCGGCCTCTTTTGGGTCGGCGGACCTGCTGGCGGAGGACGCGCGCGGGCAGCCGGCCCTGGCGGACCTGTCGAAGTACAGCACGGTGACGTTCGTCGCCAAGTGCGCGCCCGCCAATTCCCTCGTCTTCGTCATTTCGATCTTCGACGAACACGTCTCGAATCCCGGCTACTTCCTGACCTATCCGCCGGCGCAGACGTTTTTTTCGTGTAACGAGCAAGGCGTGCCGGTGTCGCTCGACCTGACGCGCCTGACGGTTCCCGAATGGTGGTTCGGCACCATGCGTCTCGACCTCTCGCACCAGGACTTCAAGGCGGACCACGTGGCGCGGCTCGTGTTCGGGCCGACGGGGCAAAGCCCGCGCGGCATGCCCGCGCACGTCGAGATCGCCAAGATCGTGCTGCGCGGGCGCGACTACCGCTATCTCGGCTGGCTGGCGGCCATCGTGACGGCGGGGTGGATCGCGTTCGGCATCTGGTTCTTCCGCGCCCACGCGCGCGCGATGATCGCGAACGTGGACGCGACGCTCAAGAAAGACCTGCCGCTCGTCGCCTACCGCCAGCTCACGCTGGAACCTTACCGCGACAAGGAAAAGGCATCCGTGCTGCGGTTCATCGCGACGAACTACACCAATCCCGAACTGGATCTGGAAGGCGTGGTGGCCGGGACGGGGACGAACCGCACGAAGGTCAACGAGGTGCTGAAATCGGAACTCGGCATGACCTTCACCAGTTACCTGAACAAGCTGCGCCTGACGGAAGCGGCCCGGCTGCTGACCGAGAACGGCGCCACGACCGTCGCGGAGATCGCGTACTCGGTCGGGTATGCCAACGTCTCCTACTTCAACAAGCTGTTCAAGGAAGAATACGGCTGCACGCCGAAGGCCTTCCGCACGCTGGCGGCCCAGCAGGACCAGGCCGCGCCCCCCGTCCACGAAACGACCACGCCTTGACCGCCGGCCGGCCCTGCCGGCTGCGCGACCGTCTTCCCATCCCCATTTGCCGTCTCCTCGCACTCCGTATGCGATGTCGTTGTGTGCGCCACACACATCGTTGTTTTCATGTGCGCCGTTGGTGATTTTCGGAATTGTCCTACAGATTGCCCCCAATCAAAATGATTTCAGCGCCAATACGGCGTACATACGCTTTCCGTGTCCCACATCAGCGGAAGCATACAAAAACGCAGAGGAGAAATCAGTGAAACAGTTTCAGAGAACCGCCATCGCCGTGGGCGCCGCCCAATTCGTGCTGATGGCCAGCGGAGCCATGTTCGCGCACAGCGCGTTCGCGGACGACGCCACCAAGAAGGACGACAAGTCCGATACCAACACCGTCGTCGTCGTCGGCCAGCGCGCCGCGCTGGAGTCGGCCGCGATGCGCAAGAAGAACGCGGACGAAGTCGTCGACTCGATCGTCGCCGACGACATCGGCAAGCTGCCGGACAAGTCGGTGACGGAAGTGCTGCAGCGCGTGGTCGGCGTCACCATCGACCGCACGCTGAACCGCATCGACCCGCAGCAGGGCGTGGGCGACGGCATCAACCACTTCGCCGCCGAGGGCACGGGCGTGTCGATCCGCGGCCTGTCGTATGTGCGTTCGGGCCTGAACGGCCGCGATTCGTTCTCCGCCAACGGCGGCCGCTCGCTGAGCTTCGAGGACGTGCCGCCCGAGCTGATGGCCGGCGTGGACGTGTACAAGAATCCGTCGGCCGAGCAGATCGAGGGCGGCATCAGCGGTATCGTGGACCTGCGCACCCACCTGCCGTTCGACTTCAAGGGTTTCAAGGCCGGGGTATCGGGTGACGTTTCGCGCCAGCAACTGCGCGGCAAGAACGCGCCGTCGCTGTCCGGCATGGTGTCGAACCGCTGGAACACGGACTACGGCCAGGTCGGCGTGCTGCTCGACGTCGCGCGTTCGCGCTACAACGCGCGCAGCGACGGCTTGAATATTTCGCCGTACGTGCCGCGCACGGATGCCGTGACGGGCGACACCAGCGGCGCCAAGCGCTGGATCACCAACGGCGGCTCGTGGACCCGCAACGATTTCGAGCGCGAGCGTACCGGCCTGTACGGCGCGCTGCAGTGGAAGAAGGACACGCTGTCGTCCGCGCTGACCTATTTCCGGTCGGATTACGACATGCACACGACGGAAAGCGCGCTGTTCATGGCGGGCAATCCGGCCACGATCCAGGTCGATCCGGGCGCCACGTTCGGCCCCAACGGCGCCCTGCTGCAGGGCACGATCCGCGCGCCGCAGGACAAGGGCGTCGGCCTCGGCACCGATGCCCGCAGCGCCGGCCGCAAGGCGAAGACGACCGACATCTCGTGGAACGCCCAGTGGCGCGCGACCGACCAGTGGACCTTCAGCACCGATCTGCAGCACGTCGGTTCCACCTCGAACGGCTACGACAACACGGTCGGCACGGGCGGCTTCATGCCGAAGGAAACGATGGACCTGCGCGGTTCGATGCCGACCCTCACCTTCGACGATGCCGACCGCGCCGCGCTGGTCGATCCGAAGAACTACTACTGGTCGTTCGCCCAGGAACACCGCGACACGGCCGTCGCCCAGCAGAACGTGGCGCGCGTGGACGCCAAGTTCGTTTTCGACAGCACCGTGCTGAACGACCTGCGTTTCGGCGTGCGCTTCACCAACCGCGGCGCGGAGACCCGTTCGACGCACGGCAGCGAGTGGGCCGCGATCACCCAGACGTGGCAGGCCGGCGACCAGAGCTGGCAGCCGCTGACGAGCCTCGCCTACCTGAGCGATCCGCGTTTCGCCGGCCCCACGACGACCCTGTCGTACCCGAACTTCTTCGGCGGCAAGGCCCCGATGCCGCCGACGATCATCGTGCCGCAGATGTCGACGACGAGCCCGAACGGCGATGCGCCGCCGGCCGCCTTCGCCCAGTTGCACGCCTTCCCGATCCCGCTGTGCCGCAATGCCTGCACGGCCGAGAGCCTCTGGAAACCGGCGCCGTACGGCGACGCGCAAGGCCTGAACCAGCAGCATGAGAAGACCCGCGCCGCGTACGCCCAGCTGCGCTTCGCCGTCGACACCTGGCGCTATCCGGTGGACGGCAACGTCGGCGTGCGCGTCGTGCGCACCGACATGTCGGCGAACGGCTACCTGCTGCTCACGCCGCTGTCGGCGACGGACATCACCAAGTTCAGCGGCGTGCCGCAGTTCGCCGCGATGAGCGACAAGCGCGAGTTCGACAACAAGTACACCAACGTGCTGCCCAGTCTGAACCTGCGCCTGAAGGCGAGCGACGAGCTGCAGTTCCGCGCGGCGTTCTCGAAAGGGATCGCACGTCCGGACTTCTACCAGCTGCAGACCTATACGCAGCTGAGCGAGGGGATCAAGTCGCACACCGATCCGGCGACGAAGCAGGAAATCCTGGATGGCGTCACCTTCACCGGTAGCGGCCGCGGCAACCCGATGCTGACGCCGACGCGCTCGAGCAACATCGACCTGACCGCGGAATACTACTTCGGCCATGGCGGTTCGCTGACGCTGGCGGTGTTCAACAAGAAGCTCAAGGACATCGTCATCGGCCGCACGGCGGCCTACTGGGTGAACGACACGGCCGGCCAGGCGCACGACTTCCTGGTCACGGGCCCCGCCAACGACGCCGACGGTCGCGCCCGCGGCGCCGAGATCGGCTACCAGCAGTATTTCGACAAGCTGCCCGGCCTGCTGTCCGGCGTCGGCGTGTCGGCCAACTACACGTACATCGACAGCCGCCTGAACCTGCGCGAGTCGCCCACGTCGGTGTGGTGCACGCCGAAGGATACGGCGGCAGCGAACCTGAACCGCGACATGGGCGGTTGCGACACGGACGGCCGCCTGCTGAACTACGGACAGCCGCCGATGACGGGCATGTCGAAGAACTCGTTCAACCTGGCCGTGCTGTACGACAAGGGCCCGGTGTCCGCGCGACTGGCCTACACCTGGCGTTCGAAGTACCTGCAGGCGATCAATGCCTACGGTACGGCGGACGGCAGCGGTATCGACGGCAACCCGGACAGCCCGAACTTCGGCAAGGCGTATTCGGTGAACTACGCGTTGCCGACCTGGGGCGGCGCATACGGCCAGCTCGACGGCAGCTTCCAGTACAAGTTCAACGACAACGTGACCGTGTCGGTGCAGGCGTCGAACCTGACCAACTCGCTGTACAAGACCTACATGCAGCAGGGAATCGGTATGATGGAGCGTGGCGCGTTCTACACGGGCCGCAGCTACTCGGTCCGGATGGGTTACACCTTCTGACCGGGATGATGTGAGCAGTACGCCTCCCGCATGCCGTTCCGGCTGCGGGAGGTTTTTGCGTTTCTGTATGGGAGAACAGCATGTCCGGGAAGGCCATTCGTAAAATCGTCATCGTGGGCGGCGGCACCGCCGGCTGGATGACCGCCGCGCCGCTGGCGCTCAGGTTGGGAGGATCCCTCGAGATCGTGCTCGTCGAGTCGCCCGACATCGGTACGATCGGCGTCGGCGAATCGACGCTGCCGACGATCCGTTACTACAACCACGCGCTCGGCATCGACGGCGCCGAATTCGTCCGGCGCACGAAAGCGACGTTCAAGCTCGGCATCGATTTCCGGGACTGGGGCCACCTGGGCAACCGGTTCTTCCACGGCTTCGGCGATTTCGGGCCGCCCATCGAGAACCGTCCGGCCTTCATGTACTGGCTGCGCCTCGCGCGCGACGACAAGAACATGCCGCCGTACGAGGAATGGTCGATCTCGACCGCGATGGCCCACGAGGGCCGATTCGTGCCGCCGTACGGCGACCAGCCCGGCCCGACCAATGCGTATTCCTACGCCTTCCAGTTCGACGCGGGCCTGTACGCCGTCTTCCTGCGCGACTACGCGACGGCGCGCGGCGTGCAGCGGATCGAGGGCACGGTGGGCGAGGTCGAGCAGCATCCGGAGACGGGCTTCATCACCGCGCTGAAGCTGCGCGACGGCCGCCGCGTCGAGGGCGACCTGTTCGTCGATTGCACCGGTTTCCGCGGCCTGCTGATAGAAGGCGTGTACGGGGCCGGCTACGAGGACTGGAGCGCCATGCTGCCCTGTAACAGCGCCCAGGCCGTGCCCAGCGCGCTGGCCGACAAGCTCACGCCCTACACGCGCTCGACGGCGAAGAGCGCCGGCTGGCAGTGGCGCATCCCGCTGCAGCACCGCAACGGCAACGGCCACGTGTACTGCGACGGCTTCATGTCGGACGACGAGGCGGGGCGGGTGCTGCTGGAAGGCCTGGACACCGAACCGCTCGACACGCCGCGCCAGCTGCGGTTCACGACGGGCCGGCGGCGCAAGTCGTGGGTCAAGAACTGCGTGGCGATCGGCCTGTCCAGCGGCTTCCTCGAACCGCTCGAATCGACGAGCATCAACATCATCGAACTGGCGGTCGGCTGGCTCGTCCAGTATTTCCCGGACCGCGACTGCAGCCCCGAACTGGCCGACGAATTCAACCGCCTCGTCTCGCAACGCTACGAGTTCGTGCGCGACTTCATCATCCTGCACTACAAGCTGACCAACCGCACCGATTCCGAATTCTGGCGCTATTGCGCGAACATGCCGATCCCCGACGCGCTTCAGCACCAGATCGACCTGTTCCGCGCCTCCGGCCGCATCGCCATCTACGATCCGGAGGGGTTCCAGGTCGACTCGTACGCATCCATCATGCTGGGGCACGGCATCCGGCCGGAGCGGACCGATCCGAACATCGACCGCATGGACATGGCGCGCCTGGCCGACCATTTCCGCAAGGTGCGCGCCACCATCCGCCAGGTGGTCGGCACGATGCCCGAGCACGCGGCGTTCGTCGACCAGGTCGTGCGCGCGCAATCCTGAACCCGTCCCGGCCAACCACCTCATCCGGCCCGGCGTCCCCCGCCGCGGCCGCGCCAACCTCTCCCGTTTCAACGTCCCCCGCAGTGCTTGCGCGTGGGCGGCGCCGCTGGCTCATGCATTGTTATTAGACTGGCGATATTTCCTTGAGTTTGCGTTGCGTTAATACGACGTTCATAAATTTAATTTCCGGATTGGCAAATTTAAGAATTGTCTCGCCAATGACCCACGGCCAGAATGCATTTGCCACCTTCCGTGACGTGAAGTCGTCACCGCCCGGCACCCACAAGTCCGCACGAACGGACGTACAAGAGACGCGCAAAAAACAGAATGAGGAGAATTTAGTGAAGCAGTTCCAGAGAACCGCCATCGCGGTGGGCGCAGCCCAATTCGTGCTGATGGCCAGTGGCGCCATGTTCGCGCACAGCGCGTACGCGCAGGACGCCACAGCCAAGAAGGACGACAAGTCCGACACCAACACCGTCGTCGTCGTCGGCCAGCGCGCGGCGCTGGAATCGGCCGCGATGCGCAAGAAGAACGCGGACGAGATCGTCGATTCCGTCGTCGCCGACGACATCGGCAAGCTGCCGGACAGGTCCGTGACGGAAGTGCTGCAGCGCGTGGTCGGCGTCACCATCGACCGCACGCTGAACCGCGTCGACCCGCAGCAGGGCGTGGGCGACGGCGTCAATCACTACGCCGCGGAAGGCACGGGCGTGTCGGTGCGCGGCCTGACTTACGTGCGTTCCGAACTGAACGGACGCGACGCGTTTTCCGCCAACGGCGGCCGCTCGCTGAGCTTCGAGGACGTGCCGCCGGAACTGATGGCCGGCATCGACGTGTACAAGAACCCGTCGGCCGAACGGATCGAAGGCGGCATCAGCGGCCTCGTGAACCTGCGCACCGCGCTGCCGTTCGACTTCCCGGGCGCCAAGGGTGCGGTCTCGGTGGAAGCGAGCCGCTCGCAACTGCGCGGCAAGAATTCGCCGGGCCTGTCCGGCCTGCTGTCGAACCGCTGGAAGACGCCCTTCGGCCAATTCGGCGCCTTGATCGACGTGGCCCGTTCGCGCATCAATACGCGCAGCGACGGCATGCAGATTTCCCCGTACATCCCGCGCACGAATGCCGTCCAGGGCGACACCAGCGGCACGCAGCGCTGGATCTCGAACGGCAGCTACTGGACGTCGAACAATTTCGAACGCGAACGCGACGGCCTGTACGGCGCATTGCAGTGGAAAAAGGACCGGCTGTCGTCCTACCTGACCTTCTTCCGTTCGAAGTACGACATGAACACGACGGAATATGGCATGAACACGGGTACGGCGAACCCGTCCACCAGCATGCTCGACCCCGGCGCCACCTTCGCCGACAACGGCGCGCTGCTGACCGGCACGCTGCGTTCGCCGAACGAAACCGGGATCAGCCTGAGCAGCTCGTCGCGCGCAGCGGGCCGCAAGTCCGACACCCGCGACATCGCGTGGCACACGGACTGGCGCGCGACCGACTCCTGGACGATCAGCTCCGACCTGCAGCACACCCGCGCGACCACCACCGGCTACGACAACCTGGTCGGCATGCAGGGTACCCTGCCGAAAATGACGTGGGATCTGGCCAAGTCGCCGGCTGAGCTGCATTTCGACGATGCGGACCGCGCCTTGTTGCTGGATCCGAAGACCTATTACTGGGGAACCTCGCAGGAGCACCGCGACCAGGCCGTCGGGACCATGAACGCGGCGCGCCTTGATGCCAAGTTCATCTTCGACAGCCCGGTGCTGAACGACTTGCGGTTCGGCGTGCGCTTCACCGACCGCAAGGCCGACACCCGCTCGACGCACGGCAGCGAATGGACCGCGATCGCGCAGCCGTGGATGCAAGGCTGGGCCATCAACGGCTATCCCTACCTCAGCGACCCGCGTTTCTCGAAGCCGGTCATGACGATGGGCTTCCCGAACTTCTTCGGTGGCAAGATGATCGCGCCGCCGCCGGTCATCATCGCCGATCCGGCACTGAACACCCCGAACGCGGACGGTGCGCCAGGCGGCTTCGCCCTGATCCATGGCTATGCGAACCAGCTGTGCACGAGCGATCCGTGCGCGATGAACTGGACGCCTGCGCCGTTCGGCGACGCCGAGGGCCTGAACCAGCAGCGCGAGCGCACCAAGGCCGCGTACAGCCAGCTGCGCTTCAACGTCGACACCCTGCCATACCCGGTGGACGGCAACGTGGGCGTGCGCGTCGTGCGCACCAATATGGCAGCGACCGGCTACCTGCTGTACACGCAGCCGGATATCTCCAAGATCTCGGGGGGAGTCGTGCCGGCGTTCGCACCGCTGTCCGACAAGCGCGACTTCGACAACTCGTACACCAACGTGCTGCCGAGCCTGAACGTGCGCATGAAGGTCAACGAGGACTTGCAATTCCGCGCCGCGTATTCGAAAGGCATGACGCGTCCGGACTTCTACCAGCTGCAGGCCTATACGACCCTGAACGAGAACATCAAGTCGAGCACCAACACGACGACGAACGTCACGACCCTCGATTCGATCACCTACACCGGCTCCGGTCGCGGCAATCCGGCCCTCAAGCCGACGAAGTCGGACAATCTCGACTTCTCGGCCGAATACTATTTCGGCCATGGCGGCTCGCTCACGCTGGCGGTGTTCAACAAGCGCCTCAAGGACATCATCATCGGCCAGACGTCGATCTACACGATGAACGACTTGACGGGCAAGCCCTACGACTTCAACGTCACCGGGCCGACGAATGGCGCGAGCGGCCGCGCCAGCGGTGCGGAACTCGCATACCAGCAGTATTTCGACAAGCTGCCCGGCCTGTGGTCCGGCTTCGGCATCTCGGCGAACTACACCTACCTCGACAGCCGCCTGAACCTGAATGCGCCGCCGCACCTGGCATGGTGCACGCCGAAGGACACGCCTGCCGCGAACACGGCGCGCGACCTGGCCGGTTGCGATACCGACGGCCGTGTGCTGGGCGGGCTGCCGATGACCAATCTGTCGAAGAACGCCTACAACCTGGCGCTGCTGTACGACAAGGGTCCGGTGTCCGCGCGCCTGGCGTACAGCTGGCGTTCGAAATACCTGCAGGCGGTCAATGCCTACGGCACGAACGGCGGCGAAGGCATCGACGCGAATCCGGACAGCCCCAACAAGGGCCAGGGTTATTCGGTCAACTATGCGCTGCCGACCTATGGCGGTGCGTACGGCCAGCTCGACGCGGGCTTCCAGTACAAGTTCAACGACAACCTGAACCTGTCCGTGGAGGCATCGAACCTGACCAATTCCATCTACCGCCAGTACATGCAGCAGCATATCGGCCTGATGGAGCGCGGCGCGTTCTATACCGGCCGCAGCTACTCGGTCCGGATGGGCTACTCGTTCTGATCGTCGCGTAGTATGGTGTACACCTCCCGCGGGCCCGGCCGGCTGCGGGAGGTTTTTGCATTTTTGTCACTGGAGAGATCATGTCCGACAAGGCCATCCGTAAAATCGTCATCGTGGGCGGCGGAACCGCCGGCTGGATGACCGCCGCGCCGCTGGCGCTCAAGCTGGGCGCGAACTGCGCGATCACGCTCGTCGAGTCGCCCGAGATCGGGACCGTGGGCGTCGGCGAGGCGACACTGCCGACCATCCGCTACTACAACCAGACGCTGGGGCTGGACGCGACCGACTTCGTCAAGAAGACGCAGGCGACCTTCAAGCTCGGCACCGAGTTCCGCGACTGGGGCCATGTCGGCAACCGCTTCTTCCACGCCTTCGGCAACTTCGGTCCGATGATCGAGAACCGGCCCGCTTATATGTACTGGCTGCGCCTGGCGCGCGAAGACAAGAGCATGCCGTCGTACGAGGAATGGTCGACCGCCGACGCGATGGCACGCGCGCACCGCTTCGTCCCGCCGTACGGCGACGGGCCGTCCGTCACCAACTCGTATTCCTACGGCTTCCAGTTCGACGCCACCCTGTACGCCGCCTACCTGCGCGACTACGCGGTGGCGCGCGGCGTGCAGCGCATCGAAGGCACGGTGGTCGACGTCGAGCAGCACCCGGAGACGGGCTTCGTCACGGCCGTCAAGCTGCGCGACGGCCGCCGCGTCGACGGCGACCTGTTCGTCGATTGCACGGGCTTTCGCGCGCTGCTGCTGGAAGGTGTCTACCAGGCGGGCTACGAGGACTGGAGCGCCATGCTGCCCTGTAACAGCGCGCAGGCCCTGCCGTGCGCGAGTCCGGATGGACCGCTCACGCCCTACACGCGGTCGACGGCGCAAAGCGCGGGCTGGACGTGGCGCATCCCGCTGCAGCAGCGCATGGGCAACGGCCACGTGTACTGCGATGGCTTCACGACGGACGCGGAGGCCACGCGGGTGCTGGAGGCCGCCCTCGAAGGCGCTGCCCTCGACACGCCGCGCCAGCTGCGTTTCACGCCGGGCCGGCGGCGCAAGTCGTGGATCAAGAATTGCGTGGGCGTGGGCCTGTCCACGGGCTTCATCGAGCCGCTCGAATCGACGAGCATCAACATGATCGAGCATACGGTCGGCTGGATCGTGCAGTTCTTCCCGGACCGCGACTGCCGTCCCGAACTGGCCGACGAATTCAACCGCCTCGTCTCCCAGCGCTACGAGTACGTGCGCGACTTCATCATCCTGCACTACAAGCTCACGAACCGCGACGATTCCGAGTTCTGGCGCTATTGCCGGAACATGGCCGTGCCGGACATCCTGCAGCACCAGATCGACCTGTTCCGCGCGTCGAGCCGCGTCGCCATCCTCGACCCGACGGGATTCCTGGAAGATTCCTGGGTGTCGATCCTGATGGGACACGGGATCCTCCCCGAAAAGAACGACCCGTTCATCGACCTCATGGACAAGGCCAGCCTGGTGGAGCACTTCCGCAAGATCCGCCAATCGGTCCGGCAGGCGGTCGATGCGATGCCGGATCATGCGGCGTTCGTCGATTACCTGGTCAAGGACACGCCGTTGGGGCGGCGCGTCGCTTGATTGTCGCGTCCGCGTCTGTTGAAATTATGAGGCCGTCTGGACGATTTCATAATTGCCGCCGTCCGAGGCGGCGGGCAACATCCTGTAGATCCACAAAGAGCCGTCCCGTAGCGGCCAATCGTCCCCAGCCTTGGAAAGATACAGATGAAACGACGTGAACTCTTGCAGCACCTGGCGGCCGCCGTACCGGCGCTCGCCGTGGCCCCCTATGCCGGCGCGGCCGGCACCCGTCTGCCGATGGCCACCGGCCCGTTCGAACCGACCTGGCCGTCGCTGTCCAAATACGAGACCCCCGAATGGTTCCGCAACGCGAAGTTCGGCATCTGGGCGCACTGGGGCCCGCAGTGCGAGCCTGAGCACGGCGACTGGTACGCCCGCGGCATGTACGAGCAGGGCGGCTCCCACTACAAATACCACCTGGCCAAGTACGGCCACCCGTCGAAATTCGGTTTCAAGGACGTGATCCGCGAGTGGAAGGCGGCGGACTGGAATCCGGACGAACTCGTGGGCCTGTACAAGAAGGCGGGCGCGCGCTATTTCTTCGCGCTGGCCAACCACCACGACAACTTCGACCTGTTCAACAGCCGCTACCAGCCGGAGTGGAACGCGACGAAGATCGGTCCGCGCAAGGACCTGATCGGCGGCTGGCGCGACGCCGCCCGCAAGCACGGCCTGCGTTTCGGCGTGAGCGTGCACGCGGCGCACGCGTGGTCGTGGTACGAGCCGGCGCAGGGCGCGGACAAGACCGGCCCGCTGGCCGGCGTGCCGTACGACGGCCGCCTGCGCAAGGCCGACGGCAAGGGCCAATGGTGGGAAGGGATGGATCCGCAGGCGCTGTACGCGCAGAACCACCCGGTCAGCAAACCGGGCGGCACCACCGAAGAGCGCTGGGCGTGGGGCGGCGGCGTGGTCCGGCCGGACCAGGCCTATGCGGACAAGCTGTACAACCGCACCGTGGACCTGATCGACAACTACGACCCGGACCTCGTCTACTACGACGACACGGTGCTGCCGCTGTGGCCCGTCAGCGACATCGGCACGCGCCTGGCCGCGCACATGTACAACCGCAGCGTCGCCAAGCGCGGCAACCTGGACGTCGTCGTCTTCGGCAAGATCCTCGACGAGGTGCAGCGCCGTTCCATGGTGTGGGACATCGAACGGGGCCAGAGCAACAAGATCGAGCCGCTGCCCTGGCAGACCGACACCTGCATCGGCGGCTGGCACTACGACCGCCGCATCTACGACAGCAAGAGCTACAAGAGCGCGAAGACCGTCGTGCAAACGCTGATCGACGTGGTCAGCAAGAACGGCAACCTGCTGCTGTCCGTGCCGGTGCGCGGCAACGGCACCATCGACGAGCAGGAACGCGCGATCGTCGAGGAGATCGGGCGCTGGATGGCCGTGAACGGCGAAGGCATCTACGACTCGCGTCCGTGGTCGACGCTGGGCGAAGGGCCGGTGATGGAGGAGGCGTCGGCGCCGCTGTCCGGTCCGGGCTTCAACGAGGGCAAGGGCAAGCCGTTCTCCGCCGCGGACATCCGCTTCACGGCCGGCAAGGACGCCGTGTACGCGTTCGTGATGGGCTGGCCGGACAACGGCATCGTGACCATCAAGTCGATGCGTGCCGGCGGCGCGCACCTCAAGAAAGCCGTGTCGCGCGTCGAACTGCTGGGCGGCGGCACGCTCGCGTTCCGCCAGACGGAAGCCGGCCTGCAGGTGACGCTGCCGCGCGATCGGGCCGCGCTGCCGTATGCGATCGCGCTGAAAGTCGCCTGAGCATGACGCGGCGCGTGGTTCGGGCGCTCGCGGCGTGCGTGCTGATCCTGTGCCAACACGCCGCGCTTGGCGCGATCCGGGACGTCCATGAGACCGCCCGGGGCATCGAGTACCGGGTGGACGACACCCGTCTGAAGGTCACGTTCGTCACCGACCGCATCGTGCACGTCGCGGCCACGCGCAACGAGGACTGGTCGTCGGCCGCGCACCCGATGCTGGCGCGGGTGGCCGAGCGGCCGGGCCCCGTCGTGGCGAGCGATGAAGACGGCGCCCGCGTCGTGCGCTCGGCGCAGGTGAGCGTGGCGGTGAACCGGGCGACCGGCGCGCTCGAGTTCCGCGACGCTGCCGGCGCGGTCCTGCTGCGCGAGGACGCCGCGGCGCCCCGCGCGTTCGAACGGGTCGCCGTGCTCGAGTCGGCGCCCGATCCGGCGACGGTGTCCATCGTCAAGACCGTCGACGGCGACCGCCAGGTGGCCGGACAATATGTCCAGAAGAAGGACCGCGACGCGTGGAAGGCGACGGCGCGCTTCCGCCTGCGCGACGACGAAGGCCTGTACGGCTTGGGCTTCGACGAGACGGCGGACCTGGACCTGCGCGGCAAGACCAAGCGGCTGTACCAGCACAATCTGCGCATCGTCATCCCGTTCGTCGTGTCGACGCGCGGCTACGGCGTCCTGTTCGACACGTACAGCGCGATGACGTTCGACGATGGGAAGGCGGGGACGGCGGTCACGAGCGACGTCGTGGACGATCTCGATTACTACTTCATCCTGGGGCCGTCGATGGATGGCGCGATCGCCGGCTATCGCCAGCTGACGGGCGCGGCGTCGATGTTGCCGCGCTGGGCGTACGGCTACGTGCAGTCGAAGGAGCGCTACAAGACGCAGGACGAAGTCGTCGACACGGTGAAGGCGTTCCGCCGGCGCCGGATTCCCCTGGACCTCATTGTCCAGGACTGGAATTACTGGACACCGGATCATTGGGGCAGCCCCGTGCCGGAAGCGGCGCGCTATCCCGATCTGGCGGCGATGACGAAGGGCGTGCACGACCTGAACGCGCACGTCATGATCTCGATCTGGCCGAATCCGAGCCCGCTCGATGCGCCCGGCAAGGAGCTGAAGGAGGGCGGCTATCTGAGCGGCGGCACGCCGTACGTCGACTTCTTCCGGCCCGAGGCTGCGGCCGTGTATTTCCGCAACGTGTGGAAGTACCTGGGCCGTTACGGCATCGACGCGTGGTGGTGCGACTCGACGGAGCCGGAAGTCGCCGACTGGACATGGGACCCGAAGCGTTCGGACCGCGCCGACGAGATCAACGTCGCCGGCCTGGCGCGCGTGATGGATCCGCAATACCTGAATGCCTACGCGCTCGTCGATGCGCAGAACTTCATGCGCAACTGGCGCAGGCAGGCGCCCGACAGGCGTCTCGTGAACCTGACGCGGTCCGCCTATCCGGGCAGCCAGGCGGCGGGCGCCGTCGCCTGGACCGGCGACATCGCGGCCAAATGGTCCGTGTTCGCGCAGCAGGTGGCGGCGGTCCAGCGCTACAGCGCTTCGGGCAACCCGTACGTCACCTTCGACATCGGCGCGTTCTTCACGGCCCGCGGCCGGCCCTGGTTCATGGACGGCGACTACGACAAGGGCGCCGCCGACCTGGGATATCGCGAGCTGTACACGCGTTGGCTGCAGTTCGGCGCCTTCCTCCCCATGTTCCGCAGCCATGGCACGGACACGCCGCGCGAGCCCTGGCACTTCGGCGCGCCGGGCACGCCGTTCTACGACGCGATCGTGGCCGCCATCCAACTGCGCTACCGGTTGCTGCCGGCGATTTATGCGCAGGCCGGCCTCGTGCACCTGCGCGGCGCGTCGTTCATCCGTCCGGTGGCGTTCGCGTTTCCGGACGATCCGCGGACGCGCGACCTCAAGACGCAGATGCTGTTCGGCGACGGCATCATGGTCAGCCCGGTGACGGCGCCGACGTACTATGCGGCCGGTTCGACGCCCATCGAGGGCGCGGCGCACACCCGCGACGTGTATCTGCCGGCCGGCACGTGGTTCGATTTCTGGACGGGCGAACGCCTGGACGGCGGCCGCACGGTCACGGTGGCCGCGCCGATTTCCCGCATCCCGGTGCACGTGAAGGCCGGTTCCATCGTGCCGATGGGGCCTGCCGTGCAGTACGCGTCGGAACGGCCGGACGCGCCGGTCGAACTGCGGATCTATCCGGGCGCCGACGGCGATTACACGTATTACGAGGACGCGGGCGAGGGCTGGGGCTACGAGCGGGGCGAATACGCCCTCACCAGGATGCGATGGGACGACGCGGCGCGTAAGCTGACGATAGGGGCGCGCAGCGGGACGTTCCCCGGCATGAAGACGCGGCGCCGTTTCAAGGTCGTCGTCGTGGGACGGGACGGGAAGCCGGCCGACGTGACGTACGATGGCCGCGCCGTGATCGTCGCAACATCATCCACCATGGCGCCGGCCCCGGTCGCGGCGCCGCCATTTTCGGGACCCGAATCATGAAACTCCACATTGCATCGGCCTTGACGGCTGCCGTTCTGTGCGCCCTCGGCGCTTGCGCGCATGCGCAGGACCGCGAGGTCAACGCGGACCGGGCACGCGCCAATTTCGCCCGTCCCGTCGTCCTCGCGGCCGACGACGTGCGCGCCTTCGCGCCGCCGCCCGCGGGCTTCGCGGACGCGCACGCCGGCATCGCGCAGGGCAAGGTGGAGCCGTTCACGTACGACTCCGCCGTCACCGGCAAGCGCCGCACCGCGATGGTGTGGCTGCCGGCGGGCTTCGACAAGAACCGCCGCTATCCGGTGCTGTACCTGTTGCACGGCATCGGCGGCAACCAGGACGAATGGCGCGGCTATGTGCGCGCCAACGAGGTCCTCGACAACCTGCTGGCGGCCGGCAAGATCGTGCCGATGATCGTCGTTATGCCGAATGGCCGCGCGCTGCCGGACGACCGCTCGCCGCCGCCCGACAAGGTCTTCACGCAGGAAAACGCGGCCGGCTTCGCCCGCTTCGAGCATGACCTGCTGGACTCGCTGATCCCCGCCGTCGACGCCGCGTATCCGACGCAGGCGGACCGGACCCACCGCGCGATCGGCGGGCTGTCGATGGGCGGCGGACAAGCGCTGAACTTCGGCCTCGGGCATCCGGACACGTTCGCATGGGTGGCGGGTTTTTCGCCCGCCCCGAACACGGAGGACCCGGCGAAGCTGGCGGGCGAGGCGGCGCAGGCGAAGGACAAGCTGAAGCTCCTGTACCTGTCGTGCGGCAACCGCGATGGGCTGATCAACGTCGCGCAGGGCGTGCACCGCCAGCTGCGCGCGCGCGGCGTCGCCCACGTGTGGAACGTGGACGGCTTTTCGCACGACCGCGACAGCTGGGCGGAAAACCTCTACCACTACGCCCAGCTGCTGTTCCGTTGAGTCTTACTTCTACTTCTACTTCTCTTCGACGATGACGAGATCCCACGGCGCCAGGGTGATCGTCTCGTCCCCCTTCACGGCGCGCGCCGTCAGCAGGTCGGTGCCCGCGTTGTGGCGGTACGTGAACGTCGCGGGCGCGCCCGAGTAATTGAAGTAGTAGCGGATCGTCTTGCCGAAGCGGTTCACGCCCGCGCGGGCCTGGATGTGCGGCGGCAGCTGCTGGTCCGGTCCGATCAGGCCCTGGTCCCGCAGCACGGATTGCAGCACGGCCTTCTGCAGCTTGTCCGACAAATACGTGCCTTCGTAGACGGCTTCGCCGGCGCCGTACCGGTTCGTCGTGATGGCGGGCCAGCGGCCGAAGAACGGGTGGTCGTACCAGGCGAGGGCCTTCGCGGTGTCGAGCTGCAGGAACTCGGCCCAGTACTGCACCTTGTTGTCAGCGCCGGCCTGGAACGGGTCGCCCTTGAGCGCGAGCGGCTGCGCCAGGTTCGAGAATTCCTGGTAGTGGAAGCCGAGCATCTGGCGCAGCGGGCCGGGCGCCATCGTCCAGCGCACGGCGGCGTTCTCGTTCGTGAAGCCGCTCTTGAACGTCATCACGACGTGGCCGCCCTTGCGCACGTAGTCCGAGATGCGTTGCAGCAGCGCGTCGTCCGCCACGTACAGCATCGGCACGATCAGCACCTTGTACGCGGACAGGTCGGGGGTGTCCGCGAACACGAAGTCGGTGCCGACGTTCAGGTCGTACAGCGCGCGGTGCAGTTGGCGCACCTGCGAGCCGTAGTCGGCATGGCTGCCGGCCGCGCCCCATTGCGTCTGCTTCGCGAACGGCATGTCGTTGACGGCGTTGAGCGAATCGCGGCTCCACAGGATCGCCACGTCGTTATGGATGCGCAGGCCGGCCAGGCGCGAGCCGATCTTCTGCAGCTCGCGGCCGGTGCGGCTCATCTCGGCGTACGCGCGGTTCGGCTCCAGGTCGTGCGAGAGCACGCCTTTCCAGTACGTCTCCTGGTTCGCGTGGATCGACGCCCAGTGCCAGTACTCGACCATGTTCGCGCCGTTCGACAGATGCGTGTAGACATCCTCGCGGAACTGGCCGTCGTACGGCGGGTACTGGAACGAGGAGCTCCAGTCCGTCGTCTGCGCATTCGTTTCCGTGACGAGGAAGTTGCCGCCCTTGAGCGAGCGCGTGAAGTCCTCCTGCAGCTTCTGGTCGGCGCCGTTGTACTGGTCCTGCGTGCCCCAGTGGTAGACGTTCACGCCGGGGATGTCGAGGCCGCGCGCGACGGCTTCCTCGTTCACGTCCGCGTGCAGGGCGCCGGCGAAATCGTGCGTGACGAACTGGCGCGGACCCGCGCACTCGCGGATGAGCTGCGCCTGCCAATGCAGGAAGTCGGTGACGCGCATCTGGCTCCAGCGCGACCATTCCAGCTTGTAGCCCGTGCTCTGCGCGCCGTCCGGACGGGGCAGGTCTTCCCAGGTGTGGAGGTTCTGGCCCCAGTAGTTCAGGAACCAGGCGCGGCTCAGGTTTTCCGGCGTGCCGAATTTCTTTTCCAGGTAGTGCTGGAAGCGGATGAAGACGTCGTCGTTGGCGGCGCCGTAGCTGCCGGTCTCGTTGTCGACCTGCCAGCCGATGACGTTCGGATTGTCCTTGTAATGGGCCGCGATGCGGCGGATCAGGCGCTCGGCGTAGAAGCGGTAGGCCGGGGCGTCCGTGTCCATGTTCTGGCGCATGCCGTAGGTGTTTTTGGCGCCGCCGAACCGCGTGGCCAGGATCTCCGGATGCTGGTGCGCCATCCACGCGGGGATCGAGTAGGTGGGCGTGCCCATGATGACCTTGATGCCGGCCTTGCCCATCGCGTCGACGACGCGGTCCATCCACGCGTACTCGAAGCGTCCGTCTTCCGGTTCCCACAGGCTCCACGTGGACTCGCCCAGGCGCACGACGTTGAAGCCGGCCGCCTTGATCATCTGGACGTCCTTGTCCAGCCGCTCGTACGGCATGTATTCGTGATAGTAGGCTGCGCCGTACAGGACGGTCGGGAAATCCGGCTGCGCGGCCGCCGCGCCCGGGCACGCGCCGCCCGCGAGTGCGCACGCCAGCGCGAGCGGGAGGAGTCTCCGTATGAACATTCGTTACCTTTCTTATGGATACAAGTGTGGACAGTAAGCCATTTTGACGCGTCGCGGCAGTGCGGCGCAATTACTAAATTCGTCTGCCGCGCGAACGATTTGTCGCAGGGCGGGGCGCTGTGCAATTTCATAGTTGCCGCTGGCGGTTTTCACAATTGCGGCGGCGCGGCAGGGCTCCGACAATGGCGATCAGCAGCGTAATGACGCCGGCACGACACGCACGACGCGGTCGCACACGGCAGGCGCTGCAGATCGATTTCCACGGGGTTGCGAACCGCAAGTTCGCAACCCCGGCACCGTGTAGTCTCCTACCGCCTGGCATGGTAGGTTTTACGGGGCGGCCCTGGGCCGCCCCTTTTTTTTCGCCGGCGCCCGCCGCCCTGTTATGATCGCGGCATGCGCCGCCGCACAGGCGGTGCGTGGAGATCAACAACCGGCCGTACGACCATGCAAGAGTTTTACAAGAAGTCGCTGCTCGTCCTGATCGCGCTACTGGTCGTGGATGCGCTGATCGCAATCCTGTTCATTTTCCTCAGCCAGCCGACCTACACATTGTCGCCGTGGCTGCGCGACGGCGTGCGCTGGGAGGCGGTCACGACCGCGGACAGCGCGCAGGACGGCACGTCGACCAGCAAGCTGCGCAAGTCCGGGCCCGGCATGCTGTCGTTCGACTACAGGCTGACGAAAGTGGGCAAATACCCCTTCGCCGGGGCGCGGTTCATGGCGAAGGATGCGAAGGGCAACCTGGCCACGGTCGATCTGCGCAAATACGACACCATCACGTTCGTCGCCCGCTGCACCCCCGCCGATCCGATGTTGTTGGGGATGACGGTCTTCGACGACAAGATCTCGGTCCCCGGCCAATTCCTCACCTACCGGTCGCCCGGCACTTATTTTTCTTGCAACGAGCACGGCGTGCCCGTGTCGCTCGACATACGGCGGCTGACCATGCCCGGCTGGTGGTTTTCCGTGATGAAGCTACCCCTCGCGTCCCGGGATTACAAACTGGACAAGGTGGCGCAGTTTTCCTTCGGATCGACTTTGCAGGCGCACTTCGATACCGATGTACGCGTGGAAATCAGCAATATCAAATTGCGCGGACACGATTATCGCTATATCGCCGCGCTCATCGTGATTCTGCTGGCCGGCTGGATTCTGTTCGGCGTGTGGTTTTTCCGGACGCATACGCGCACCTTGGCCGCCAGCCTGAATGCCAAGCTGAAAAAGGATTTACCGCTGGTCGCGTATCGTCAATTGACCGTCGCGCCGTATCGCGACGAAGAAAAGGCGTCCGTGCTGAAATTCATCGCGACGAATTACACGAATCCGGAACTGGATCTGGAAAGCGTGGTGGCCGGCACCGGCGCGAATCGGAACAAGGTCAACGACGTGCTGAAGACGGAACTCGGCATGACATTCACCGGTTATCTGAACAAATTGCGGCTGACGGAAGCGGCGCGCCTGCTGACGGAAAAAAACGCCGCGACCGTGGCCGAAATCGCGTATTCCGTCGGCTACGCCAACGTCTCCTACTTCAACCGCCTGTTCAAGGAAGAGTACGGTTGTACGCCGAAGACGTTCCGGACGATGGCGCCGGCGTCGATCGCCGGCCGGGGCCTCTTCGAGCAGGCGGCGACCGAAAAGGTGGGGAGCGCCTGATCAAGCCTTCAACTCCTTACAAAACTGATCGTACTTTCTGCACGGTGAAAGAAATCGCCTTCTGGGCGTTATAGGCGCTGTTGGGCGGCGACCTATCCTTGAGCTGAAGGGGCCGCCACCGGCGCCCCGGTCCACGCTACGAGGAACCGATCCATGACCGTGCATGCCCCGTGTCCAACTCATTCCAGTCGCACGCTCGCAATGAGCGACATGTTCTCGCGATTGCGACGTTTCGATTCTTCTTCTTCCGAATCTGCAATGCTCCGGCCCGCGCTTGCGCGTCGCATATTCCGGCGTGGTCCCATTTCACATTTTGTTTTTTAAATATAAAACACCTAAAGCCGGGAGATATAACCCGGCATTAAAACAAAACAAAAAAGGCATCACAGGGAGACGACCCATGTTTTTGAATTCGAAAACCGCACAGCCACGCACTCTGTCGTTGGCGGCGTCGTTTGGCGAATAGGCGGAGATTCGTATGAAGACGACGAAAGCCTATCGTATCGCGCTGCTGTTCAACGGAAATAAAACCTTCGACCGCGAAGTCATCGCCGGTATCGCGGCCCATTTGGGCGGTACCCGCGTGGCCTGGGATTTATTCCTCGAAGAGGATTTTCGCCTGCGCCTGGCCGGCATGGACCGCTGGCAGGGCGACGGCGTGATCGCCGATTTCGACGACCCGGCCGTCGCCAGGGCCATGTCCGGCTGCTCCGTGCCCGTCGTGGCCGTGGGCGGCTCCTACGCGGACGACGCCGCGTACCCGGCCGGCGTGCCGTACGTGGCGACGGACAATAACAAGCTCGTCAAGCTGGCCCGCGACCACCTGATCGACGTGGGCCTGCAGCGCTTTGCCATGTTCAGCCTCCCCGAGGCGCAGGAATGCCGCTGGGCGCAGGAACGCGAGCGGGCGTTCCGCAGCCTGATGGCGGACGACCGCATGGAGGCGGAGATCTTCCGCGGCTGCGCGACGAGCGCGGCGTCGTGGGACAGTGCAGTCCAGGGCCAGATCGAATGGCTGCGCAGCCTGCCCAAGCCGGTCGGCGTCATCGCCGTCACGGACGCGCGTGCGCGCCAGCTGCTGCAGGCATGCGCCATCGCCGGCATCTCGGTGCCGGAGCAGGTCGCGCTGATCGGCATCGACAACGACCCCCTCGTGCGGATGCTGACCCGCATCCCGCTCAGTTCCGTGATCCAGGGCGCGCACGAGATGGGGCGCACCGCGGCGCATCTGCTGGAACAGATGCTGCACGGCGTGCGGCTGACGAACACGCGCATCCTCGTCCCGCCGTCCGGCATCAACGTGCTGGCGTCGAGCCGCTACCAGGCCGTCAAGCATCCGCACGTCATGCGGGCCTGCCACTACATCCGCCAGTACGCGTGCCAGGGCATCAAGACGCACCAGGTGGCCGAGTACGTGGGCGTGTCGCGCTCGTCGCTGGAAGTCTACTTCCGCCAGGAGCTGGGCTGCAGCGTGCACGACATGATCCTGCAGTCGAAGCTGGAAGCGGCCAAGGCGGGCCTGGAGAGCGGGGAGCGCAGCATCGCCGACGTGGCGCTGGGCTGCGGCTTCACGTCCACCCAGTACATGCACCTCGTGTTCAAGCGCGAACTCGGTTGTACGCCGCGCGCGTGGCGCGACCGCGCGCTGGGCGAGCGGCCGGGGATGACCGCGGCCGCGTGAACGTCGGGGCGGGGCGGGCGTCAACGAGAATCGTTCGCCCCGTTGGTGATTTTCATACTTGAAAGGCCGTGCGCCGGCCGGGAGAATGGCTTCATATCCGACATCGGGAAGCCAGACTGCAATGACGATCCACATCATCCCGGGCGCCCCGGCCGTTCTGGCCGGCGAACGCTCGTTCATGCTCGAGAACGCGGCCGGCATGACCGTGACGATAGGCGAGCGGGGCGCCCAGCTGCGCGCGTGGCACGCGCCCGACCGCTACGGCCGCATGGCCGACGTGCTGCAGGCGCATGCCCCCGGGCCGGCCAACGGGCGCGCCGCCCGCTGGGAAGGGCGCCAGGCCGACGGCGTCGTCTCGCTGGCGCTGACGGCGGGCGGCGACGGCGCCGGGATGCTGGTCCATTACCGGCTCGACGACGACGGCGGCCTGACGATCGACTACCAGGCCGTGGCCGGCGTCCCGATCCCGCTCGCGGCGCTGCCGCAGCCGTGCTTCAACCTCTCCGGCGGCGCGGCCGACGTGGCCGACCACATGGTGCAGATCGACGCCGACTATTTCGAGGAAGCGGGGGCCGCCGGCACGCCGGCCGGCGTGGCCGCCGCGGGCGGCACGCCGTTCGACTTCCGCCACCCGGCCGCCATCGGCCCGCGCCTGCACTGGACCGACACCCAGCTCCACCGCGCCGGCGGCTTCGACCACTGCTTCTGCGTGCGCAACCACTTCGCCGGCGGTCAGGGCGCCCTGCGCGAAGTGGCGCGCGTGTTCGATCCGGCCTCGGGCCGCCGGCTGCAGGTCTACACGACCGAGGCCGCCGTGCGCTTCACCAGCGGTCCCGGGACGCTGCCGGGCATGGACGCCTTCCGCGTCGAAGCCCACGCCCGCCCGGGGCTGATGAGCGCGGCCTGGCCGCGCGTCATGCTCCATCCGGGGCAGGTGTACCGGCAAACGACCGTGTACCGCCTCTCCTTGCAGGGCTGATCCGGGGCCGATTCAGGGCAGGGTGATGGTCAGGTTGGCCGCCCGCGGCGCCATCTTGACGACGTCGCTGTACGCGTTCATGCGCGCCTCGCTCGTCCGCCCGAGCGACGTGCGCAGTCCCGCATAGCCCAGCACGCAGATCAGGCCGAACACGGAATACAACACCCACAACGGCAGGTCGCTGCGCAGCTTGTGGCGGATCTGGTCCGGGCGCTCCGCGTGCGGCGCGAAGCCGCCGCGCCGGCCCTTCATGTGCGCGATCTCGTCGCCCAGGCGCGCCGTCAGGTAGTTCAGCTTTTCCGTCCCCTCCAGAATGTAGCGGCCCTGGAAGCCGAGCAGAAGGCACATGTGGAACACCTCGAGCGCTTCCACGTGCGCGCTGCCGCGCTCGCGCAGCCGTTCCAGCCGCTCGAAAAAATGTTCGCCGGCCAGCTGGTCGCCGAACAGCTGCAGTTGCAGCGGCCGGCGTTCCCACGCGTCGCGGATCGCGAAGCCGGAGCGCAGGATGATCTCGTCGACCGCGGCGCAGAACGCATAGATCGCGGCGTCGACGTCGTCCGGCGCGGCGTTGCGCCGGCGCGCGTTGCGGCCGAAGTCGTCGAGGAATTGCGTCATCTTGCGCGCGAACGCGGCGTCGTCCTGCGGACCGTTGCCGTTCTTGAGCATGAACAGTGCGTAGAAGCCGTCGTACATCAGGTCCAGCAAGGTTTGCGGCGCGGCCTGTGCCGGCGCGAGCGTGCCGGCGGCGATGAGGGAAGGTGCGGTTGCGGTGGTCATGGGAAGTCTCTCGGATTCAGGAGGTCACGGCGACCAGGTCGGGCTTCACGTCGGCCATGCTGCCGGGGACGTAGATCGAGATCGACTGCGCCTGCAGCATGCGTTCGTACATCTGGCCCTTGGCCTCGATGGCGAAGTAGACGGCGTCCGGGCGCACGGGCACGGCGGCCGGCACCTGCGGCGCGTGCACGAGGCGCACGCCGGGCATCGCCGACAGCACGAATTTTTCCACGTCGTCCGGCGCGCCGATCTTCAGGCGCAGGGGCACGACGTCCACCAGCTCGCTCGCCGGCATGTCGCCCGCCACGGCGAGATAGAACGTCGTCTTGTCGTCGATCTTGTCGGAGTCGAGCATGCCATGCCAGTACGACGGCTTCACTTCGCGCAGGGCGATGGCGAAATAGCGCGACGAGATCACCGTGTCGAGCAGTTCGCGGATGATCTGGTACAGCGTCGCGAACGCGGGGCCGGGGTCGGCGTGCTGGTACGGCGGCAGGTCGGCCAGCGTCCAGCTTTTCGAGAACGTCATCAGGCTGCCGGCCAGGGACAGCAGCTGTTCGTACAGCCGCTCCGGATGCAGCGACGGATGGTGGAAGTAGTGCGCCAGCGTCGCGCACGCCGTGCTCGCCGTGTGCAGGAGCCAGAACGACGACATGTCGCCCGAGCGGAATTCGATCACGTGCCGGCTCGGCTCGCGGTGGTGGCCGTACAGCGCGCTCACCTTGGCCTGCAGCGCGTCGAGCAGGCGGCGCAGCTGCAGGAACAGCTGCGGCGCGCTCTTGATCGTGAGGCTGGGCGGCACGAACGCGGCATCCGGCTCGAAGCCGCCCGTGGCCGCGCGGCGCAGCCGCAGCACCGGCACGTGGACGTAGGCGTCGAGCGGCTCCGCGTCGGCGACCAGGCGCACCGTCTTGCGCAGATACGTCAGCCGGGCGCTCGCGGCCTGCGTGTACAGGTCCGGCGTGTCGCGGTCGAGCTGGGCGAAGCGCGCGGCGCTCGCCCCGTCGCCGCCGTTCGTTTCGTGTCCGCTGAAATTGGCGCCGTACGGTTTGAAGCCGGGCAGGGCGGCGTGGTACGTCACGGTCTGCACCGACTGCGGCAACTGGCCCAGGTCGATGGCGTCCGGGAGGTCGTCGCCGCCCGGCGCCGAATACAGCTCGCCGTCCGGAAAGCGCAGCGACAGCTCGAGCAGGCGCAGCGTGTCGTTGGCCAGCGAGTCGCGGTCGACCTGCAGCGCGCCCACACCCCAGGCATACGGGTGCAACAGGGCCGCCGTGCGATGCAGGCGCTCTTCGTGGTACTGGTCCTGCCGTTGGAAATGCTGGGGGCGCAGGAAAAGTCCCTCGCCCCATAAGATTTTGCCGCTCATGCGTTGCTCACCCCTTGGCGCCGCTGAAAATGAAAATGGCAGAACAGTAACATTTCTTACGGATATGGTGCGCACGATTTCGACACAAATTTTCTTTGTGACAATCCGTGATATTTCTTGATTTCAATGGTGAGTTCTCTGCGGTTACGAAGGGGAGTGCTGGGAAATAGTGGGAATTGGTGAGCATTTCACTACTCAGAGACCCGCGTACGATTGTAAATAAAATTGAGGTTGATCAATAAAACATTTCTGATAATATAAAAAAAGTTTTACAAAGTTAATAGCTCTGCATCAATTTGTTGACAATTGCGAGGACCGCATGATCGCTGTAATTCCGCTCGGCCGCATCGGCCGTTTCCTGGGCGCCGCCGCCTGCGCCATCCTGCTTTCGGCGTGCGCCATGATGAAGAAGCCCGAGGTGGCCGAGACGCCGCCTCCGACCCCGACGATGGACGAGCTGCTCGCCAAGGCCGATGAAGCCAGCGGCGCGGGCCGCAAGGAAGACGCGGTGGCGCTGTGGAAGGAGGCGGCCGCCGCCTACCCGGCCGACAAGGCGCCGTGGTCCAGCATCGCCCAGACCCGCTACGACGCCGGCCAGTACGGCGAAGCCATCGTCAATGCCCAGGAAGTGCTCGTGCGCGACCCGAACGACCGCCTGGCCAACAGCATCATCGCCATCAGCGGCCTGCGCCTGTCGACGCGCGCGCTGGCCGACCTGAGCCGGCAGAACAATCTGTCCGGCTCGATCCGGACAGAATCGCAGGATCTGGCCAAGCTGCTGCGCGAGAGCCTGGGCGAGCAGGTGCTGGTCCCGCCGCCGGCGCCCATCCCGCCACCGAAGCCCGTCGCCAGGAGCCGCGTCAAGGCGCGCGTAAAGCAGGCCGCCGCCCGCGCGTCCGCCGCCGATCCGTTCGGCGCGCTGAAATAACAAGTCCGCTACTACCCAAGGGGAATCCCATGTCCAGAAATTCCAGTGTGCAGAAAAAACTGCAGAAAGTCCGCCCGCCGCGCGTGCAAATGACGTACGACGTCGAGATCGGCGACGCGATCGAGAACAAGGAGCTGCCGCTGGTCGTCGGCGTCGTCGGCGATTTCGGCGGGAATTCGGACGTCCCGCAGAAGCGCCTGAAGGAACGCAGCTTCGTCGGCATCGACCGCGACAACTTCGACGAAGTCATGAAGGGCATCGAGCCGCGCGCCGCGTACCGCGTGAACAACGAACTCACCGGCGAGGGCGGCCAGTTTGCCGTCGACCTGACGTTCCGTTCGATGGACGACTTCCGTCCCGAGGCCGTCGTGAACCAGGTCGAGCCGCTGAAGAAGCTGCTCGAGGCGCGCACCAAGCTGGCGGACCTGCGCAACAAGCTGGCCGGCAACGACAAGCTCGAAGACCTGCTCAACGACGTGTTGAACAGCACCGAAACGATGGCCAAGCTCGGCCAGCCCACGACGAAAGCGTGATCATGTCCGCACTCCAGAACACAGCCCTCGCGGTCGACACCGCAACCGACACCGTCGCGCCGGAGGCCGACCTGCTCGACCGCATCGTCGAGCAGAGCAAGGTCGCCAAGTCCAGCGCCGAGCATGCGCGCGCCCGCGACCTGATCGCGGAACTGGTGGGGCAGGTCATGGAAGGCACGGTCGTCGTATCCGACAATCTGGCCGCCACCATCGACGCGCGCGTGGCGGAGCTGGACCGCCTGATCTCGGCCCAGCTGTCGGCCGTGATGCACGCGCCGGAATTCCAGAAGCTCGAATCCAGCTGGACGGGCCTGAACTACCTCGTCAAGAACACGGCGACGGGGCCGAACCTCAAGGTCAAGATGCTCAACGCGACCAAGCGCGAACTGGTGAAGGACTTCCAGAGCGCCATCGAATTCGACCAGAGCACCATGTTCCGCAAGGTCTACGAGGAAGAATTCGGCACCTTCGGCGGCGCGCCGTTCGGGGCGCTGCTGGGCGACTTCGAGATCACGCGCCAGCCGGAAGACATGTATTTCGTCGAGCAGATGTCGCACGTGGCGGCCGCCGCGCACGCGCCGTTCATCTCGGCCGCGTCGCCCGAGCTGTTCGGCCTGGAGAGCTATTCGGATCTCGGCAAGCCGCGCGACCTGTCGAAGGTGTTCGACACGGTGGAATACGCGAAATGGAAGTCGTTCCGCGAATCGGAAGACGCGCGCTACGTCGGCCTCACCTTGCCGCGCTTCCTCGGCCGCCTGCCGTACAACCCGCTTGATGGCGCCACCACCGAAGGCTTCAATTTCGTCGAGGACGTGGACGGCACCGACCATCACAAATACCTGTGGTGCAACGCCGCCTACGCGTTCGGCACCAAGCTGACCGGCGCGTTCGAAGACTACGGCTGGTGCGCGGCGATCCGCGGCGTCGAGGGCGGCGGCCTCGTCGAAAACCTGCCCACGCACACGTTCAAGACGGACGAGGGCGAGATCGCCCTGAAATGCCCGACCGAGATCGCCATCACGGACCGCCGCGAAAAAGAGTTGTCGGACCTCGGCTTCATCTCGCTCGTGCACTGCAAGAACACCGACTACGCCGCGTTCTTCGGCGCCCAGTCGGCGCAGAAGGCGCGCAAGTACGCCAGCGACGCGGCCAACGCGAACGCCGTGCTGTCGGCCCAGCTGCAGTACATCTTCGCCGTCTCGCGCATCGCCCATTACATGAAGGCCATGATGCGCGACAAGATCGGCAGCTTCGCGGCGGCGTCCAACGTCGAGGACTTCCTGAACCGCTGGCTGACCCAGTACGTGCTCCTCGACGACAACGCGAGCCAGGAGCAGAAGGCGCAATTCCCGCTGCGCGAAGCGAGCGTGCAGGTGTCGGAAGTGCCGGGCCGGCCCGGCGTGTACCGCGCGGTGTCGTTCCTGCGTCCCCATTTCCAGCTCGACGAGCTATCGGTTTCCCTCCGTCTGGTCGCGGAGCTCCCGGCATCGACCAATTCTTGATCAACCCGCAGTCAATCAACGCAACAACCTGAAAGGAAGAGAACAACATGGCAATCGACGTCTACCTGCAAATCGACGGCATCAAAGGCGAATCCGCCGATGCCACGCACAAGGACTGGATCGAGGTGAAGAGCGTCCAGTGGGAAGTCCTGCAGCCGAAGTCGGCCACCGCGTCGACCGGCGGCGGCCACACGGCCGAGCGCACCGAGCACAAGGACATCGTCGTCTCCAAGCTGGCCGACCTGGCCACGCCGATCCTGCTGCAAACCTGCTCGTCGGGCAAGACCATCCCGAAGGCGAAGTTCGAGTTCCTGCGCGCCGACGGCCAGGGCGAGCGCGTCAAGTACTTCGAGATCGAGCTGGAAAATGTCCTGATCAGCAGCGTCGCGCCGGCCGTCGAGCAGGGCAACATCCTGACCGAGGACGTGGCGCTGAAGTACTCCAAGGTCAAGTGGAAGTACACCCAGCAGAAGGTCGGCGGCGGCACCGGCGGTAACACGTCGGGCGGCTGGGACCTGTCGGCCAACAAGATCGCCGCCTGATCGCGCGCCGGCACGATGTCCGCCAAAGGTTTCACGCCCGGCCTGTTCGACCGTCTCATCGAGAGACCCGGCCAGAACCAGGCGGGCACCGTGCCGCGCGTGTCGCTCGAGGAAATGAAGGATTCGGTGGCGCGCGATCTCGAGGCGCTGCTGAATACCCGTGCCGTGATGCCGCAGGACGCATTGCGGCGCTTTCCCGAGTGCGCGCGGTCCATCGTCGCGTACGGCCTGCACGATTTCGCGGGCCTGTCGCTGTCGAGCACCGACGACCGCGCCTTCATCTGCAAGAGCCTGGAGGCGGCGATCGCGCGCCACGAGCCGCGCCTGCGCAACGTGCAGGCCCGGCTCGAGCTGCGCGAGGATGCCGTCAACCGGCTGAATTTTTCGATCACCGCGCTGATGGTCGTGAGCGCGGCCCACGAGCCGGTGAACTTCGACGCCGTGCTGCAGCCCTCCAGCCAGCATTACACGATCAGCAAGGCACGGCGCCAGGCCGTGCCGGGAGCCTGAGTTGGACCAGTTATTACCGTATTACGAGCAGGAGCTCGGCTTCCTGCGCCGCCACGCGCGCGAATTCTCCGAACGCTATCCCAAGATCGCCGGCAAGCTCCTGATCGGTGGCGAGGTGTGCGAAGACCCGCACATCGAACGCATGATCGAATCGTTCGCCCTGCTGAACTCGCGCATCGCCAAGCGCCTGGACGACGATTACCCCGAATTCACCGAGGCGCTGTTCGAAGTGCTGTACCCGCACTACCTGCGCCCGTTTCCGTCCTGCTCGATCGCGCGCATGGACTTCGGCGCGGCCGCCGCGCAGCCCGGCGCCGCGGGCGTCATCCCGCGCGGCACGCAGCTCGCCACGCGTCCCGTGCGCGGCGCGCCGTGCACCTTCCGCACCGCCTACGATGTGACGGTGGCCCCGCTGGCGCTGGCGCGCGCCCGCTTCGACGCCATCCTCGACGCGCCCGACGCCGTGCGGCCGCCGCCGCAAGCCACGTCGGCGCTCGCGATCACGCTGTCCGCGACGGGCGCCGCGCCGGTCGCGGCACTGAAACTGGCGAGCCTGCGCGTATTCATCGACGGCGAACCGTCGTTCTGCGCGGCGCTGCGCGACGCCCTGTTCATGCGCGCCGTGTGCGCCTACGTCGAGGCCGACGGCAACGGCCGCTGGATGCCGTTGAATGCCATCCCGCTGCGCCCGGCGGGGTTCGGCGAGGACGAGTCGCTGATCGATTTCCCGGCGCGCTCGCACACCGCGTACCGGCTGCTGACCGAATACTTTTGCTTCCCCGAGAAGTTCAACTTCTTCGACATCGACCTGGCCGCGCTGACCGCCGTGCTGCCGCAGGGGACGCGCACCATCACGCTGCACCTGGCGCTGTCCGGCCTGCGCGCCGATTCGAACGCGGCGCGCATGCTCGGCACGCTGTCCGCGACGAACCTGCTGCTGGGCTGCACGCCCGTCGTGAACCTGTTCCGCCAGCGCGGCGAACCGATCCGGCTGACTCACACGACGGCCAGCTACCCGGTGCTGGCGGACGCGCGGCGCGCCTTCGCGTTCGAAGTGCAATCCATCGACAGCGTGCGCCTCGTGCGCCAGACGCCGCAGGGCGAATCCATCGTCGAATTCCGGCCCTTCTATTCGCTGCGCCACGGCCAGGCGCCGGACAAGAGCGGGCATTACTGGATCATGCGGCGCGACGAACTGCTGGCCGAGAAAAGCCCCGGCTACGAGACGCAGATCTCGCTCGTCGACATCGATTTCGATCCGGCCAACGTCGAAACGGACACGCTCAGCATCGAACTGACGTGCACCAACCGCGACCTGCCCGCGCAGCTCGCGTACGGCGTGCGCGGGGGCGACCTGTTCCTCGCGGGCGGGTCGACCGTGCAATCCATCGGCTTCCTGCGCAAGCCCACGCCGTCGTACCGCTTCGAGCGGGGACGCGGCGCGCACTGGCGGCTGATCTCGCACCTGTCGCTGAACCATTTGTCGCTGTCCGGCGGCGGCATCGCCGCGTTCCGCGAGATGCTCGCGCTGTACGACCTGCCGCGCTCCCCGGCGTCGCAGCGCCAGATCGGCGGCGTCCTCGCCGTCGAGCACCGCGCGGCGACGGCCTGGCTGGCGGGCAATCCGTTCGCCTGCATGGTGCGCGGCATCGAGGTGCGCCTGACGATCGACGAGGAGGCGTTCGTGGGCAGCGGCGTCGACGCGTTCGCCCACATCGTCGAGCGCTTCCTCGGCCTGTACGTGCACGCCAACAGCTTCACGCAACTCGTGATCGTTTCGAACAAGACCGGAGGAGAGCTGCTGCGATGCACGCCACGAAGCGGCGATTTGAGCCTGCTGTAATCGAGCGGCTGTTCGCGCAGCCGTACCGCTTCCAGTATTTCCAGGCCGTGCGCATGATCGAGCTGTGGCTGCGCCGGCGCGGCATGCCGGAGGACGGGCTGCTGCCGAACTTCCTGCGTTTTTCGAATTCGACGTCGCTCGCGTTCCCGGCCAGCGAGATCGAGGCCCTGCAGCCGGAGCCGCGCGCCGTCGCACCGACAAGCGCCGCGCTGGCCGCCGCGCTGGCGTCGTCCGAGCTGCGCTACGTGCGCCTGACGCCCACTTTCATGGGCCTGCTGGGTTCGAGCGGCGCGCTGCCCGCCCATTACACGGAGCGCGTGGCGGCGCAGCAGATCGCCGAACGGGACGACGGCCCGCGCGCCTTCCTCGACACGTTTTCCAACCGCACGCTGGCCCTGTTCTACGAGGCCTGGCGCAAATATCGGCTGGAGCTGAAATACGGCGGCCGCAAGGACGGCTTCTTGCCGCTGCTGCTGGCGCTGGCGGGAATGGGGCATGCGTCGCTGCGGCGGCGCCTGTCCGACCACGGCACTGGTGTGCTGGACGAATCCGTCGCGTACTTCGCCGCCGCGCTGCGCCAGCGGCCCGCGTCCGGCGTGCAGATCGCGCGCGTGCTGTCCGAGTACTTCGGCCAGGACGTGCGCGCCGAACAGTTCGTCGGCCGCTGGTACGACGTGCCCGCCGCCCAGCAGACGGCGCTCGGCCTGGGCAACGCCACCCTGGGCGGTGGCGCGCTGGCCGGCACGCGCGTGTGGCAGCGCGACCTGCGCCTGCGCCTCGTCATCGGGCCGCTGGACCTGCAGGCCTATGAATCGTTCCTGCCGGGCGGCCGCGCGGCGCGCGCGCTGGCGCACATGGTCACCATGTTCACCGGGCTGTCCCTCGAATACGAGGTGCGGCTCGTGCTGCGCGCGTCGCACGTGCGCGGCGTCGCGCTGGGCGATGCGCGGGCCGGCGCGCGCCTGGGCTGGGACGGGTTCCTCGTCGACGGCCCGCAAACGCGCGACCGCGCCGACGTCCATTACGACATCCATGCCGCCTGACGGCGTGCCCACCACTCTAGGAGACTCGATGAGCATTAACCTGAAAACCCTGATCGGCAAACTGGACGACGCCTGCCGCACGGCCGCCACGCGGGCGGCCGGCCTGTGCGTGTCGCTCGGCCAGTACGAGGTCGACATCGAGCACCTGCTGCTGGCATTGCTCGAACAGCCGGCCTGCGACGTGGCCGTCATCGCGCGCCGCTGCGACGTCTCGCTCGAACGGCTCGAAGCCGACCTGCACGCGGAAATCGCCGGCTTCAAGAGCGGCAACACGCGCACGCCGGTGTTTTCCGAGCGCCTGCCGAAGCTGTTCGAGCACGCGTGGCTGATCGCCTCGCTCGACCTGCGCGCGGGACGCCAGGCCGCGATCCGCAGCGGCCACCTGCTGCAGGCCCTGTTGAATTCGCCCGAGCTGTCGCAGCTGGCGCACCGGGCGTCGCCGCAGTTCGCCCGGTTCGACCTGGACCGCATCAAGCACCAGTTCGACGACGTCACGGCCGGCTCCGACGAAGCGCCGGCGGTCGCGGAGGTGGCCGTGCAGGACGAAGGCGCCGACCCGGTGGGCGAGCTGCGGCGCGAACAGGCCGCGAAGACGCCGGCGCTGGACCAGTTCACGACGAACCTGACGCAGCGCGCGCGCGACGGCAAGGTCGATCCGGTGATCGGACGCGACGCGGAAATCCGCCAGCTCGTCGACATCCTCATGCGCCGGCGCCAGAACAATCCGATCCTGACGGGCGAGGCGGGCGTGGGCAAGACGGCCGTCGTCGAAGGCCTCGCGCTGCGGGTCGCGCAGGGCGACGTGCCCGAGGTGCTGAAAGGCGTGGAGATCCACGTGCTGGACCTCGGGCTGCTGCAGGCCGGCGCCAGCGTCAAGGGCGAGTTCGAGAACCGCCTCAAGAACACCATCGACGAAGTGAAAAAAAGCCCGCACCCGATCATCCTGTTCATCGACGAGGCGCACACGATGATCGGCGCGGGCGGCCAGGCGGGCCAGAACGATGCGGCGAACCTGCTGAAACCCGCGCTGGCGCGCGGCGAACTGCGCACGATCGCGGCGACCACGTGGAGCGAGTACAAGAAATATTTCGAGAAGGACCCGGCGCTGGCGCGGCGCTTCCAGGTCGTGAAAGTGGAAGAACCGAGCGAGGAACTCGCCTGCGCCATGCTGCGCGGGATGGCGCCGTTGATGGAGCAGCATTTCAACGTCCGCATCCACGACGAGGCCATCACGGAAGCCGTGCGCCTGTCGCACCGCTACATCAGCGGCCGCCAGCTGCCCGACAAGGCCATCGGCGTGCTGGACACCGCCTGCGCCAAGGTGGCGCTGGGTCGCGACGCGGCGCCGGCCCGCATCGAGGACCTCACGCGCCGGCTGGAGCGTCTCGATGCGGAACGGGCCGCGCTGGAGCGCGAGCAGGCGGCGGGGGAGGGCGCGCACGATGCGCGCCTCGGCGAGCTGCTGGCCGCGCGCGGCGCCGCCGAGGACGAACTGGCGACCTTGCGCGCGCGCTGGGAGCGGGAACGGGACCTCGTCCAGCGCATCCGCGAGGCAGTCGATGCGCGCGGCCTGCGCGCGGAACTGCAGGCCGTGCAGGGCGAGGCGCCGCTGGTGCCGCTGCAGGTGGACGGCCACGTCGTCGCCGGCATCGTCGCCGGCTGGACCGGCATCCCGCTCGGCAAGATGGTGAAGGACGAGATCCACACGGTGTTGAACCTGCGCGACCTGCTGGAGGCGCGCGTGCTGGGCCAGCCGCATGCGATCGAGGCCGTCGCGCAGCGCGTGCGCACCGCGCGCGCGAACCTGGACGACCCGAACAAGCCGCAGGGCGTATTCCTGTTCGTGGGGCCGTCCGGCGTCGGCAAGACCGAGACGGCGCTGGCGCTGGCGGACGTGCTGTACGGGGGCGAGCGCAAGCTCGTCACCATCAACATGAGCGAGTACCAGGAAGCGCACAGCGTCTCCGGCCTGAAAGGCTCGCCGCCGGGCTATGTCGGCTACGGCGAGGGCGGCGTGCTGACGGAGGCCGTGCGGCGCAATCCGTACAGCGTGGTGCTGCTCGACGAAGTGGAGAAGGCGCATCCGGACGTGCTGGAGCTGTTCTTCCAGGTGTTCGACAAGGGCGTGCTGGACGACGCGGAGGGCCGCGAAGTCGACTTCCGCAACACGATCATCATTCTCACGTCGAACGTCGCGTCCAGCACCTTGATGCAGGCCTGCCTGAACCAGGCGCCCGAGGACGTGCCGGCGGCGGACGAGCTGGAAGCGCTGATCCGCCCGGCCCTCGTCAAGCAGTTCAAGCCCGCGTTCCTGGGCCGGCTGAAGGTGGTGCCGTTCTATCCGATCCCGGACGACGTGCTGGCGGGGATCATCGAACTGAAGCTGGAGCGCATCGGGCGGCGCGTGGCCGCGAACCACAAGGCGGCGTTCGCCTACGACGACGCGCTGGTGGACGCCGTGCTGGCCCGCTGCACGGAAGTCGATTCAGGCGCGCGCAACGTCGACAACATCCTGAACGGCACGCTGCTGCCCCAGGTCGCCGAAGCCGTGCTGGCGCGGATGGCGGAGGGCGCGCCCATCGAACGGATCGCCGTGGGCGCGGACGGGAACGGGGACTTCACCTACGACATCGTGTAGCGGCCGGCGCCGCCCTGGTGGAGATATCGATACCAAGCCAGGTGTGGCGTTTTGTTAACATCGGGCACGGCCTTCCTGTTCTCGCAGGCAAGCAAAGCCCCCGTCTGCGGGGCATGGGAGGCCAAATTGTACGTAATTAGTAAAAATCATAACGCGGATTAGTTCCTTTCATTACACAGTCAACTCCTATAATCCAATCGCAATTGTTATCGATATCTAAAACAACTGCCGGCCCCACCCAGGCCGCAGCCCGACAAAACAATCAAGACACCAGACGACTCGGATTATTGGAGGAGAAGAAGATGAATCAGAAATACTACACAGGCCCGCGCATGACGCTGGTCGCACTGGCCCTGTCCCAGGCCTTTGCCATGCAGGCAATGGCGCAGGAGGCGACCCCGGACAGCAACACCGTCGTCGTCACGGGCATCCGTGCCAGTGCGCAATCGGCCCTGGACATCAAGAAGAACACGATGGAGGTCGTGGATTCGATCTCTGCGGAAGATATCGGCAAGCTGCCCGATGCGAACGTCGCCGAGACGATGACCCGGGTTCCGGGCGTGACGGGCTACCGCTACGGTGGTCAAGCCGCCTCCCCCGCTGGCAACGGCTCTGGCCTGACGATTCGCGGCTTGTCCGGCTTGACCTCCGCCCAGCTCAACGGCCGCGCCTATTTCACCGCCGGCAGCCGCGAATTCAACATCGAAGATGCGATTCCCGGGATGATTGCCGGGGTGGACGTCTACAAGAACCCGTCGGCCGAACACGTGGAGGGCGGGATCGGCGGCCTGGTCAATATCCGCACGCGCAAATCCAGCGATTTCAAAAAATTTACCGCGCAATTCAATGCCGGCGTCAACTACAACGAGTTGGAAAAGAAATACGACCCGGACTTGTTCGGCCTGGTGGCCAACCGCTTCAAACTCGGGGGCGGTTCGAGCATTGGCGTGTTGGCGGGCGTTGCCTATCAAAGGACCGCCGATCGTTCGGACAGCATGCTTGCCAACCGCGGGCCGGACCTGCGCCGCATCGTCCGCGCCGACAGTGCCGAGTATGCCAACATGGCCGCCGCCAACACCAGCAACAACCCGGCCCTGCCACTGTCGAGCTATGTCGGTAAAAGCGATATCAGCTACCTGGCGCCGGTCCCGACCCTGCCGGTGGCGGGCACGGTGGGCCCGAACATGCCGAACACGGCCGGTATGACTCCGGAGCAGGTCAGCAACATCATCACCACGCCCGGCGTGTTCACCAACCTGTTCCAGGAGTCGATCCATCGCCAACGCAAGGGGCTGAACCTGGCGGCGGACTACGTCGTCAATAACACCCTGCGCTTCTACACCGAAGCCAACGATACCGAGTACCTGTACCACCAGAAATATCGTTTCATCTGGATCGACCAGGGCACCGCCGGCGGTAGCGGCAACGTGCGCAACCTGCAGACGGCGCCGTTCGCCTTGACCGAAGGCCTGGCCAACCGCAATCTTAACGGCGGCAGCGATGATGTGCTGAGCACCAAACGCTTCCTGTCGGGTACCTTCCTGAACACCCAGCTGCGTCCATGGGGCGGCGACGAGCATTCTCCCTACAAGACCTGGAACGTCGCGGGCGGCGCCGATTGGCGACCCACCCCGGCCCTGTCGCTCAAGGCCGACTTGTCCTATCTGAAGTCATCCCGCACGCAGGACAATCGCCGCGTCGAGTTTGCTGGAGCGGCAGGCACGTCCTGGGACGTCACCCGCGCGACCAATACCGAACCGCAGCAACTCGGCATCAGCGGTCCGAGCGTGTCCGATCCGTCGAATTTCGTGTTCAATTGGTATAACAACGGCCCTCATCAGTCGTGGAATGATAAAGGGAAGGCCGCCGTCTTGAGTGGTGCTTTCACCCCTGAAGATGGGTTCATCTCACGCGTGTCGTTCGGTGTGCGTTACGCTTCCCAGGAGGACCAGTACAGGAACTTCGGTTTCGGCCTCCCCCTCACCACCGATGGCAAGCCCCTCGCGGCAGACCGGTCGAATGCGATCTCGGTGAGCAGCAAGGCCGGCCAGACGGTGCTCGGTCCCACCAACTGGATGCAGGGCAAGACCGGGTTCACGAGCCCGTATGTGGTCTACAACCCGGATCTCCTGCTGGGCAACCAGGTGCGAGATCAGTTCCCGAGTGCCAACATTCCAGCGGAAGGCAGCTGGGCGGAGGCCCTCGATCAGCGCCGCGGCTACAAGGAAAGCACAACGGCGGGATGGCTGAGCGCCGACTTCAACGCGCTGGACGAGCGCATCAAGGGTAACGTGGGCGTGCGCGTAGTACGCACCGATCTCACGGCGTACACGAATCTCATGGACCCCACCACCGCGTCGCTGGCAACGCAGACCAAAACGAACAGCTACACCAACGCACTGCCGACCCTGAACGTCAGCTATGACATTATGAAGGACTTCCTGGTGCGTTTCGGCTATGGTCGCGGGATCACCCGTCCTGACCCGGGCCTGATCAATCCCAACATCGATCGGGGCAACGGAGGCATCGGTGTGCTCAAGGTGGGCAATCCGAACCTGCGTCCGCAGGTGGCCGACAGTTTCGACGTGTCGTTCGAGCGCTATTTCAACGCCACGAACTATACGTCGGTCGCCCTGTTCAGAAAGAACATCGACGGCTTCTTCAACACAGTGCTCAGCTGCCAGTCGGTCCCCTTCACGCCGGCCTATACGGGCGCCACGCTCAATGGCTGTGACGCCGGCAAATGGAGTGTGCAGCAGCAAGTCAACGCAGAAAAGGGTTGGGTCAAGGGCGTCGAAGTGGCGGGCCAGTGGTTCTTCGATCCAAGCGCGGGCTGGCTGAATCACTTTGGCGTGTCCGGTTCGTACACCTACCTCGACTCCGCCAACCCGGTCAACATTGGCACCGCGGCGGCACCGAATATGATCACCACGCAGCAGCCCGCCCTCTCGAAGAACAGCTACAGCCTCTCGGGCCTGTATGAGGACAACAAGCTGTCGGCCCGCCTGGTCTACACCTGGCGTTCGTCCAACACGCCGTGGGGCTTCGGGACGTCCCCCATGTCCAACACCTACACGCCGGCGTACGGCATTCTGGACGGTTCGCTCAACTACGCCGTGGACGACCACATGACGCTGTCCTTTAACGCGAGGAACCTTACCAACAAAGCTCCCCTCCGCTTCTCCGGCGAAGCCCAGACTTACGAGACTGGCCTCGATTCTCAGCACTTCATCAACGGCCGCGCCTTCAGCCTGAACATGCGCTACAAGTTCTGATCACGGCAAGCACCGGCACGACCGTCCGCATCCGCGGCCGGCCGTGCCGGTTTTTTTTGGGGGGAATACCGATCAATGACCACCGATTTCCACCGCCGGCGCGTGCTGCGCGCCGGCGCCGTGACCGTCGGCAGCGCGCTGCTGCCTGTTTCCGGGATCGTCCACGCGGCGGTCTCGCGTCGTTTTGCGATCGGCGAACACGACTTCCTGCTGGACGGGAAACCGCTGCAGATCCGCTGCGGCGAAATGCACTTCGCGCGCGTGCCGCGCGAGTACTGGTCGCACCGCCTCAAGACCATCAAGGCGATGGGCCTGAATGCGGTGTGCGCCTACCTGTTCTGGAATTACCACGAGTGGCGTGAAGGCCGCTACGACTGGGCCGCGCAGCGCGACGCCGCCGAATTCTGCCGGCTCGCGCAGGCGGAAGGCCTGTGGGTGATCCTGCGCCCCGGCCCGTATGCCTGCGCGGAATGGGAAATGGGCGGCCTGCCGTGGTGGCTGCTCAAGCACGACGGCGACGCCTTCCTGCGCACGCGCGACGAAGCGTATCTGGCGCCCGCGCGGCGCTGGCTGAAGGAAGTCGGCCGCGTGCTCGGGCCGCAGCAGGTCACGCACGGCGGTCCGATCCTGATGGTGCAGGTCGAGAACGAATACGGCTTCTACGGCGACGACGTGGGCTACCTGCGCGCGCTGCGCCAGGCGCTGCTCGACACCGGCTTCGACGTCCCGCTGTTCCAGTGCAATCCGACGAACGCCGTCGCCCGCACCTACATCCCCGAACTGTTCACGGTGGCGAACTTCGGCAGCGACCCGGCCGCCGGCTTCAAGGCGCTGGACGCGGTGCAGAAGGGCCCGCGCATGTGCGGCGAATACTATTCCGGCTGGTTCGACACGTGGGGCGCGACGCACCACGGCGGCGGCGTCGAAGGCGCGACGAAGGACATTAGCGCGATGCTGAAGGCGAACGGTTCGTTCAGCCTGTACATGGCGCACGGCGGCACGACGTTCGGCCTGTGGGGCGGCTGCGACCGCCCGTTCCGGCCCGACACGACGAGCTACGACTACGACGCGCCGATCGGCGAGGCAGGCTGGATCGGCGCAAAGTTCGACGCCTACCGCGCCGCCATCACGCCGTTCCTGGCGCCCGACGAAAAGCTGCCGCCGCCGCCGCCGCGCATGCCCGTGATGACGATTCCTCCGTTCGCGCTGGCGGAATCCGTGGCGGTGAAGTCGGCCATGCCGGCGCGCGTGATCAAGGACGTGTCGCCCCGTCCGATCGAGCAGTACGACATCAGCCGCGGGCTCGTGTCCTACCGCGTGACTTTGCCGGCGGGTCCAGGCGGCGTCGTGGAAGTGGCGCGGGCACGCGACCTGGCGTGGGTCCACCTGGACGGCAAGCAGATCGGCACGTTCGACACGCGCTACCGCCGCTACAAGGTCGACGTGCCGGCGCGCGCCAAGCCGGCCGTGCTCGAGATCCTGCTGTACACGATCGCGCGGGTGAACTTCGGCCCCGAAGTCCACGACCGCAAGGGCATCCATGGTCCGGTCACGTTCACGCCCAAGGGCGGGACCGCGGCGCCGCTGGAACACTGGGAAATCCGCGCCCTCGATTTCGATGCGGACGGCGTGCTGCCGCCGCTTGCGTTCAAGAAGGGGCGCGGCAAGGGCGCCGCGTTCTACCGCGGCGGGTTCGATGCCGCGCGCACGGACGACACCTTCCTCGACATGTCGGCATGGGGCCAGGGCGTCGTGTGGGTCAACGGCCGCTGCCTGGGGCGTTTCTGGAGCATCGGTCCCACGCAGACGATGTACCTGCCGGGACCGTGGCTGCGCAAGGGCCGCAACGAGGTCGTCGTGCTGGACCTGACCGGGCCGCGCGGGCAGGGCGTACCCACGATCGCCGGCCTGGCCGCGCCGATCCTCGACCAGCCGCACCGCGAACGCGACCTGCCGCGCCCGCCCAGCACCGTGCGCCTGCACCTGGACGGCGTGAAGCCTGTGCACGAGGGCGAGTTCGCGCCCGGTTCGCAGACGCAGGACGTGCGCTTCGCGCTTCCTGCGACCGGCCGCCAGTTCTGCCTGGAAGCACTCGACGCTTTCGACGGCAAGCCGTATGCTGCCGTGGCGGAGCTGTCCCTGCTGGACAAGGACGGCAAGACCCTGGATCAGTCCAACTGGACCATCGCCTGGGTCGACAGCGAGGAATCGACGAAGGAAGACGGCGGGGCGCTCAACGCGATCAATGGCCAGAACAGCGATTACTGGATCACGGCGCTGACGGGCGCGAGCTACCCGCACCGGCTCGTGCTCGACCTGGGCCGGACCATGGAAGTGGCGGGCCTACGCTACGTGCCGCGCCAGGGGCCGGAAGGCGTGACGGGGCGCATCCGCCGCTTCCGCGCCTATGTGGGGGCCGCGCTGGCGACAGACCAATAAAGAGGAGACACGAGATGAAGAGCAAGACGAGAGTATTCGTGGCCGCGGCCCTGCTGGGCGCCGCATGCCACGCCGGGGCGGCCGACATGTTCCGGCCGGGCGCGCTGTGGCCCGACGACAAGGGCGTGCACATCAATGCGCACGGCGGCGGCATCCTGGAGGACCACGGCGTGTATTACTGGTTCGGCGAGCACAAGGTGGCCGGCGAGGCCGGCAACCGCGCCCAGGTCGGCGTCCACGTGTACAGCTCGCGCAACCTGACCGACTGGCACGACGAAGGCATTGCCCTCGCGGTCAGCACCGATCCGGCCAGCGACATCGTCAAGGGCGCGATCATCGAACGGCCGAAGGTCATCCAGAATCCGAAGACTGGCAAGTATGTGATGTGGTTCCACCTCGAGCTGAAGGGCCACCGCTACGACGCCGCGCGCGCGGGCGTGGCCGTGGCCGACAAGGTGACGGGGCCGTACGTCTACCAGGGTTCGTTCCGGCCGGACGCCGGCGCCTGGCCCGTCGACGTGACGGCCGCCGACAAGGATCCCGCCACGTCGTTCCTCGCGCGCGACCACGCCGGCGGCCAGATGGCGCGCGACATGACCCTGTTCGTCGACGACGACGGCACGGCCTACGACATCTACGCGTCGGAGGAAAACCATACGATGCACATCTCGCGGCTGACGGACGACTACCTGCACTCGGCCGGGCAGTATGCGCGCATGACGCCGAACGGCGACGACGAAGCCCCGGCCATCTTCAAGCACGGCGGCAGATACTACCTCGTGACGTCGGGCCTGACGGGCTGGGCGCCGAACGCGGCGAAGTCGTACGTCGCGGACCACATGTTCGGCCCGTGGAAGCCGCTCGGCAACCCGGTGCGCGGCACGCCGGAACAGCAGAAGATCACGTTCGGCGGCCAGTCGACGTATGCGCTGACCCTGCACCGCAACGGCTGCACGCGGCATATCCTGATGTTCGACATCTGGCGCAAGCACGATGCCATCGACGGCCGCTACGTGTGGCTGCCCGTCGAATGGGAAGGCGGCAAGCCCGTCGTGCGCTGGCGCGACAGCTGGACCCTGGCCGACCTGGACAAGCTGCCCTGCGACGGGGAACGATGAAGGCCGCGCGTAGCGAATCCGGCGCGAGCGCGACGATCTGGGACGTCGCGAAACGGGCCGGCGTGTCGGCCATGACCGTCTCGCGCGTCGTCAACGGCAGCGCCGGCGTCAGCGAGAAGAAGCGGGAAAAAGTCGTGCGCGCGATCGACGAACTCAATTACCAGGTCAACGTGGCGGCGCGCGCCGCGCGCATCGGCACCTTGCGCGTGGGTCTCCTGTACGGCAACCCCAGCGCCGCCTTTCTCAGCGCCTTCCTCGTCGGCGCACTGAGCGAATGCGGACGCCAGGGCGCCCATCTGCTGCTGGAGCACTGCGATACCTTGCAGGGCCAGCGCCAGGCCATCGACCGCCTGATCGAGAACGGCGCCGACGCCATCCTCGTGCCGCCGCCGTTGTGCGACGCGCCGGCGGCGATCCGGCAGTTGTCGGAACTGGGCATTCCCACCGTGGCGGTGGCGACGGCCCGTCCGTCGCACGGCATGTCGGCCGTGCGCATCGACGACTACGAAGGCGCCACCATGTTGACGAATTACCTGCTGTCGCAGGGCCATACCGACATCGGCTTCGTCAAGGGCGACCCCGAACACACGCCGGCCCAGCTGCGCTACCAGGCGTTCATCGACGCCATGCGCGCCGCCGGCCACGTCGTGCCGGCCGAACGCGTCGCCCAGGGCATGTTCACTTATCGTTCCGGGCTGCGGGCGGCGCGCGAGCTGCTGTCGCAACCGACCCGTCCCACCGCCATCTTCGCCTGCAACGACGACATGGCGGCGGCCGTCGTCGCGGTCGCCCACGGCCTGCATCTGCGCGTGCCGGACGACATCGCCATTTGCGGCTTCGACGATACGCCGGTCGCGACCACCGTGTGGCCGGAACTGACGACGATCCGCCAGCCGATCACGGAGATGGCGTGCAGCGCGGTCGCGCTGCTGATCGAACACATCCGCCTGCAGCGCACCGGCCATGCGCACACGCCGCAGCACCGGTTGATGCCCTACACGCTGGTCGTGCGCGAATCCACGGGCGCGGCCGGCTGAGCGCCGGCCGCCGCTCATTTTTCCATCAAGGCGTCACGGGACGCAGCCACAGGGCCTGGCCGCCGGAAGCGGGCAGGTCGAGCTGCAGCACCGTGCGCGCGTCCACCTTTTGCCGGCGGATGCCCACGTGCGTGCGCGTGGGCGCATTCGGGTCGTCCGCGTAGATCGTCGCTTCGTAGGACCGGCCCGGCGGCAGGAAGTCCAGGTGCAGGGGCACGCGGCGCGCTTCGGTGTTGGTGATGCTGCCGACGAACCATTCGTCGCCCTTGCGGCGGGCGACCGTCACGTCGCGGCCGGGCGCGCCGTCCAGCACGCGCGTCTCGTCCCACGTGGTCGGGATGCGGTCCCAGAACGCCAGCTCCGGCTCGTCGTGCGACCGCTCCGGCGTGTCGTACCAGTACAGCGTCTGCAGGGGGCTGTAGTAGACGACGGCGAGCGCCAGCTGGTGCGCGTGCGTGGTCTTGATGCGCGGGTCGTAGTAGCAGATCGTATAGTCGGCCGGACCGGCAAGGAAGCGCACGAACGGCAGCACCGTGTTGTGGGTGGCGTCCGGCATCTCTTCGTTGCCGCGGATGCCTTCCGCCGTCATCAGGTTGGGCCAGGTGCGTTGTTCGCCGGTGGGGCGCCAGTCGTCGTGGATGTTGACCATGATGTGCGCATCGGCCGCCTGCTGGATGGCTTTCTCGAGCCAGGTGGTCCAGCGGTGCGAGCCGACCTGCACGAAGCCGAACTTGACGCCCTTGACGCCCCAGTCGCGGTAGGTCTTGAACAGCGTGTCCGACTGGGCCAGCAGGCCTTGCTGGTTCACGTACAGCCACACGCCGATGCCGTGTTCCTTCGCGTAGGCGATGATGGCGGGCAGGTCGAAGTCGGGAAGCGCCACCTTGCTCGGGTCGGCGTCGAACGAGAAGGCGTTGCCGTACCACTTGAAGTCGATCAGCACGTATTGCAGGTGATGGCGGGCGGCGAAGTCGATGTTCGCCTTGGCGTCCTTGGTCGTCAGCGACATGATGCGCATGATCTTGCCCGGCTTGATCCAGGACGTGTCCGCGATGCGCGACGCGTCGTTCAGGTTCAGGATGAAGTCGTCGTTCTCGATCAGCTGGCCGGGACGGCGCGCGATCATGATGCCGCGCCACGGCGTCGCGAACGGCGAGATCAGGTCGGCCGGGCCGTGCATGGCGGTGACGATCGTGTCGGGCTTGTCCGCGCTCAGCTTGAACTTGGTGCGCGCATAATCGACCATGCGCGCTTCCAGCAGCGCGACGGACAGGCCGTTCGGCAGGGCCAGCGTGAGCGGACGCTCGGACTGATCGGGCCAGTCGTGCAGCGGCAGCAGCTTGTACGGGGCTTGCGCCCAGCCGTGGAACCACGCGCGGGTGCCGGCGGGCATGACGAATTCCACGTCCTCGCCGACGATGCGGTAGTAGGTGCCTTTCGGATTTTCGGGGAAGGCGAAGCGCAGCGCCACGCCCGCGTCGTAGGCGCGCACCTCGACCGCCAGCTTGTAGGTCGGGTTGTCGTCCTTGACCAGGTCGACGGTGAGCGCCTGGTAGTGGTCGCGGATGTGCGCGCGGTCGCCCGTCACCGGGGTCCACGTGCTGTCGTGGGCCGCGCGGTGCACGCCGGTCACGCTCAGGTTCTCGAACCAGCGCGCGTGATGGTCGATGGGCAGCGCCATCGCGCTTTCGGACAGGTGGTTGTCGAGCCGCAGTTCCAGCAGGGAGTCGCGGATCACGGGTTCGCCGTCGTAGCGCACGTTGTAGTACAGCGCCCGCTTGCCGGCGGCGTCCGTTTTCTGCGTGAGTTCGAGGACGATGTGGCCGTCGGGCGAGGCGAGGCGCTCGTCGAGGTCCGTCCCGGCCGCGTGGGCGAGGGTGGTGCCCAGCAGGCACAGGGCGGCGATCAGCATACGCATGGGTCAGGTCTCCAGAAGTCGTCGTGTTTGTTATCGATCACATGCTAGCAGATGTCGGATGGGGAACGCAATCATTCTCGGCGTTTCCGATGGCGGTGATCGGCATTTCCCGTTTCCCCTGCGCGCGGCCCGGCACGACAATCGTCGGCCTGCACACACGCAGTCCGGTAAACGCTAGCGACAGGAGAGCAACGACATGGTTGAAGCACGACAGGAACGGGTATTGATCGCCGGCGGCAGTTCCGGCATGGGGCTGAGCCTCGCGCGAACGCTGCTCGCGGACGGCGCGGCCGTCGTCATCGCGGGCCGCTCGGCCGACAGGCTGGCGCGGGCGCGGGCGGCACTGGCCGACGTCGGCGACGTGCGCACGATCGCGGCCGACATCACGCAAGAGGACGACGTCGTCCGCCTGTTCGAGCAATGCGGGGACGTGGACCACATCGTGTCCACCGCGGCGGACATCGCGGGCGCCTACGAGCTGCTGCCGGCGCTGGACGTGGCCGCCGCCCGCAAGGTCGTCGACTCCAAGTTCATCGGACCGCTGCTGCTGGCCAGGCACGGCGCGCCGCGGCTCGCGGCGAGAGGCTCCATCACGTTCACGTCGGGGATCGCGGCCTACCGCCCGGCGGCGCGCGGGTCCGTCGTCGCGGGCGTCAACGGCGCGCTCGAATCGCTGGCCTATGCGCTGGCCGTCGAACTGGCGCCGATCCGTGTGAACGTCGTGTCGCCGGGCTGGGTCGACACGCCCATCTGGCAGCACGTCGCCGGCGCCGAGGCGCGCGCGAGGCTGGACGCGATGGCGCAGAAGCTGCCCGTCGGCCGCATCGGCCGGCCCGAGGACATCGCCGACGGCATCCGCTTCCTGATGCACAACGGCTTCGTCACGGGGACGGTATTGCATCTCGACGGCGGTCATCGCCTGGTGTAGCGGCGCCGGCCGACGCGGGGAGGGCGGCCAGCAACGCCGCGATGGCGGGCGCCGTCCGCTTGCGCCAGGCGACCGACACCGGCACCGTCGCCGCGTCGCCCAGCCACGGCACGACGGCCACCCGCGCATCCGCGAGCGCCGGCACCATGCGCGGCACGATGGCGCAGCCCAGGCCCCGTTCCACGAGGCCGACGATGGCGGCCACGCTGTCGAATTCGCCCGCGATGCGCGGCCGCGCGTCCGGCCGCGCGTGCAGCGCGGACTCGAACATGCGGCGGTAGGCGCAGCCCTGGCCCGTGACGAGAAACGGTTCGTGCGCGATGTCGGCGTAGCTCGCGCCGGCCGGCGCCTTGGCGGCCAGCGGGTGGGCGGGCGGCACGACCAGCACGAGCGGCTCGTGCGCGACCACGCTGGACGCGACGTCGCCGTCCGGCGCGAGCGTGCCGAAGAAGCAGGCCGCGTCGAGCGATCCGTCCCTCACGCCCGCGTGCAGGGCCGACGTGGCGCCGACGGTCACCCGGACGCTCACGTGCGGATGGGCCGCCGCCATCCGCGCCACGACGTCGGGCAGGAACGCGGCCGCGATGGTCTCGATGCCGCCCACGACCAGCGTGTGCGTGGCGCCGCCGCCCGCCGCGAGGACGGCGGCGCGGGCGGCGTCGGCCAGTTCGATCAGGCGCGTCGCGTGGTCGAGCAGGCACTCGCCCGCGGGCGTCAGCGCGAGCTTGCGGTGCGCGCGGTCGAACAATGCCACGCCGAGGTCGGCCTCGAGCGCCTGGATCTGCTCCGTGACGCTCGACTGCGTGCGATGGATCCGGCGCGCGGCCTCGCTGAAGTTCAGCGTGCGGGCCACGTGGACGAATGTCTTCAGGCGTTTCAGATCCATGGTGAAGGGCGGATGACGATGGACCCGATTGTACTGCGGACTCAGGCCGGCGGCGGCACCCCGAGCATTTCCTCCAGGTGGGCCAGCGCGCCCTGGTCCTTGATCACGGAGCGCAGCCAGGTGTGCAAGTCCTGCTCGCCCGCGCTCGCGGCCTTCTCGGCGAAATACGAGACGGGGCTGTGCGGCTCCGTCTCGCGGAAGAACTTCGCGATGGTGCGCAGCTGGGCGATCGCGTCCGCGCGCGAGCGGATCGCGCCGGCGGCGGGCAGCGGCTGCGGTGCCGCGGCGACGACCTGCACCTCCGCCGGCGCCGGCGATTCGAGGGCGGGCGGTTGTGGCGTCGCGGCCGGCGCGGGCAGCGCGTGCAGCAGCGTCTGCACGGCGTCGCGCGCGGCGGAAAAGCCCGGGCTGTCCTGGCCCAGGCGCGCGTCGGCCGCCCGTTCCAGCTGCGCCAGCGCGTCCAGGCAGGCCAGCGCATCGGCGCGCAACGCGTCGAGGAAGGCCGGCGGGCTCGCGCGCCGCGCCGCTTCCATGTCGGCCAGGCGCGGCGGCGTGTCGGCGTCGCCGGCGGCGGCGCGGCGGCGCGCGGCCTCGAAGTCCACCGTCGAATACGCCGTGCCGCGGCCGTCCGTCAGCGGCATCTCGCGCACGAGGGCGCGCGTGCGCGACAAAATCCACGCGAGGTTGCCGATGCGCTGTTCCTGGTCGCCGCCGTCCGCTTCCGGGTACAAACCCGCGTCCCAGTAACGCTCGCACAGCCCGGCCAGCAGGCGGAAACCTTCGCCCAGGCCGCGCAGGTGGTGGCGCCTGGCGGCCGCCTCGGTGAGCCAGACGGCCAGGCGCAGGTCCTTCGTCTGCTCGGCCAACAGAAGCGCGCAGCGGTCGACGACGAAGCCCCAGTCGGCTTCCTTGAGGTCCGTGACCCACTCGCCCTGCGCGAGCGACGGGTCGTCGAATTCGCGGGCGCGGGCGATGGCGTCCAGGTCGGGAGAAAACGCGAGGTCGGCGCCGCACGGGTGCGCGGCGGAGATCGGGGCGAGCAGGGCGTCGGCGGAAAACATGGCGGTGTCTTTCATCGTTCGGTCATTGCACGAGGCGGAATTCGATGCGGCGGTTGCGCGCGCGGCCCTCGGCGGTGTCGTTGCTGGCGATGGGGCGGTCCGGACCCTGGCCGCTCGTGCTGAGGTTCTCTTCCGCGATGCCGTGCGCCGCCAGGTAGGCCTTCACGGTGGCGGCCCTGGCCTGGCTCAGGCTCACGTTGCTGGCGCGCAGGCCGGCGCTGTCCGTGTGGCCGATGATCTCGACGCGGCGGCCCTTCAGCTTCAGCATCGCGCCCACCATCTCGTCGAGGATCGCGCGGCCGGCGGGCGTCAACGCCGCCTTGCCGCTTTCGAATTCGACGGTGCGGTTACCGAGCGTGTTGTCGAGCAGGGCCTGCTCGGCGGCGGCCACGCGCAGGCCGTTGTTGACGGTATAGGTCGGGTTCAGGTTCGTGGCGACGTTGCTGGCGATGCGCTGGCGCAGCGCCTCGTTGGCGACTTCGCCGTGCAGGCTGACGTTGCTGCCGTCGATCTTGAGCTGGCCGCGGCTGATCTGGCGCAGGTCCGGCGTGATCAGCTTCTGCACGTAGCCGTTCCAGTTGGCCGGCGTGGCGACGGGGCCGACGGCGATCTGGTCGACGACGCGATCCAGACCGTAGACGTCGCGCAGCCTGGCGAGGACGGCGGCCTTGGTCGCGTCGTCCGGCACGGTGCCGCTGACCAGCACCTGGCCCGGCTGCGGCGCGGCGGGCGCCGGCGCGATGTTCTGCGCGGCCGCCGCGCCGGCGCAGCACAGGGCGATGAACAGGAGGGGGAAGAGTCGCATATCAGGTTCCGATGAATGCCGCGCCGACGGAATCGAGCGCGGACTTGAGGGACAGGCCGCCTTGCGCCAGGTAGGCCGAGAGCTTGCGCACGCCGTAGTCGGCATCGACCTGGTCCTCGACCCACTCGAGGTCCGCGAACGCGATGAGGTGGTCCAGGCCGGCCTGCGGGTCGATCAGGGTGCGCAAGGTCTGCGCGGAGGCGCCGGAAAAGCCGACGACGAGCGCGGGCCGGCGTTCCAGCCGGGTGACGAACAGCGCCAGCTCGAAGTCGGCGCGCGCCAGGAACGGCGCGATCACGTGCATCCAGAACGCGGCCACGAGGTTGCGGTGGATGGCGTCGTCCGGCAGCGGCAGCACGAGGCTCTTGTCGAGCCGCCCGGACCCGCTGGCCAGCACGGGCTGCAGCAGCATGCCCAGCGCCAGCAGCACCTGGCGCGTGGTGACGCGAAAGCCGGCGCCGGCCAGCAGCACGTCCAGCGCGGCGATCGTCTGCACGTCGAGGAAGTCGTCGAACGCGGCGTCGTAGGCGGACGCGCCAAGGTCCAGCGCGATGGGCTGGCCGCTCGCGGCGGCCAGCGGCGCGGCCGGATCGCCCGCGTTGCGCACGCCCGCCGTCAGCGTCTCGAGCCGGCTCCACAGGCGCGTGAACACGAGCGGGGTCGTGGGCAGGAAGGCCGCCGGCTCCGCGATTTCCATCGCACCGGCCATCAGGAAAGGATAGCGCCGGCTCGACGCGTCGCTGCTGGCGACGATGTGGCCGCCGATCGCGTGGCGCCGGCGCGGGCCGACGAAGGCGAAGTGCAGCGGCGCGGCGGCGTCGTACGCGAGCTTCCAGCGCGCATTGGTGCTCATCAGGTCCATCGCTTCCGACAGCCAGTCGTCCAGCACCTTCAGCAAGGCCGGGCTGGCGCTGGCGCGCACGAAGTCGCCGCGGCTGGGCAGCTTGCCGAAGTAGCCGACGCTGACGGGGGTGGCCTGGCGGCTCATTGCGCGTCTCCCGCCATGGCCGTGCGCAGCGGCGCCGGCGTCGCTGCGCGCGGCGCCGTGATCGTGTCCGGCAGGCGCAGGCGCTTGAATCCCTGGGCCGGCGCGGCCGCCTGGACGGGCGCCGGCGCCGGGGCGGCCGGCAGGACCTTCAGGTTCGCCGTCACCGTCACGCCCGCGTTCTGCCACGAGAGTTCGAACACGCCGCCGTCCTTGCGCTTGCGCTGGGCCGAGTCGATCATCTTCTTGAGGCCGAAGTGGCCCGGCTCGTCCAGCACGACGACGTTGCGGCCTTCCGGCGTCAGCGCCGTGATCTTCGCGCCCGGCACGCCGGCCGGATTCGGCCACACCATGTGCACCCAGGGCTGCGGCTGGCCGCGCCAGCGCAGCGCCTGGCCGTCGATCTCCAGCGTGAATTCGGTGGCGCCCTGCGTGCCCAGCGCCTGCAGGTCGAAACGGGTCTGCGCCTCGCCGCCGCTGCTGGCCGCCGCGTTGGCGACGCCGCCGGCGGCCAGCGGCGCGACCCAGCCCGGGAAGCTCGCGACGACGTTCGGCGCGAGGTTGATCCCCATGTCGGCCCACGTGCGCGGGCTGAGCGAGTCGCCGCGGCGCACGACCAGCGGGCCGACCGTCGTGTTGAAGAATTTCGCGATCGCGCCCTCCGGGCCGAAGATCTCGCCGATCTCCGCGTTGCTCGCCTCGGCCTTCGATTCGGTCGCGAACGGGTACTTGAGCGCCAGGTTGCGGTTGAACGGCTGGACCACCTGGGCGGTCCACACCTTGTTGATCTCCGCTTCCGCCGGCCGCACGATCACGGCGAACGTCTGCATCAGCGGGCGCACGAGCACCGGGCGCAAGGCCTGGCGCTGGGTGTCCGTCATCCCGACCAGCATCTGCTCGTCGACGTAGCGCAGCAGGTCGGCCAGCTCGGAGCCGCTGCCGTCCAGCGTCTGCTGCATCAGCTGCTTGGCGCCGGGGCCGGGGTCGCCCTGGTTCTTGATCTGGTTGAAGCGCGCGCGCAGCTTGGACAGGTCGTCGATGTAGCCGCGCAGCAGCGACGCATCCTTGTCGCGCGCGACGACGAGGCGGGCGACGCCGGCGAATTCGCGGCCGACCGGGCCGAGCGCCGCGGTGCCACTCTGTCCGGCCGCATTCGGCGTGCCGGGCACGGGCAGGCTGACGTTGACGATGGCCGGCTTCTGGCGCAGGATCGTCGCGCGGAACCAGCCGGTAAAACCTTTCTGCGCGCGCTGCAGGGTGGCGCCGGCCAGGGTCGGGTTGTCCCACGACGTCTGTTCGTAGACCGTGGACATGAGCTTGGCGATGGGCGAATTCTGCGGATCGCCCAGGCGGTTCATGGCGGCGGCCGCGCCGTCGAAGCCGTCCAGGTCCTTCATGGTCACGCCCTGCATGAACTTCTGCCACTCGCGCGCGTACTCGGTCTTGTACAGGTCGACGAGCGATTTCTGGATCTGTTCCGGGCTGCCTTCCAGCGTGAGGTCGTCGCGCGCCGCCGTCTTGAGCACCCAGTCGGCGCTCTGCAGCTCGCGGTTGGCGGCGTCGCGGAACGCCTGCTGCACATAGCCTTCCCAGGCCTCGCGCGTGAACGCGCCGGAGATCGCGTAGCTGCCGAGGACGAGATCCTTGTCCTGGTCGCCCACGATGCGCGCCACCGTGATCGACGGATAGCGCGTGGACGCGCGCGCCTTGATGTCGGCGTACACGCGTTCCCGCGCCGGCATGCCGCGCACGACGCGGCGCAGGTTGTCGCGGGTCTGGTCGACGAGCGCGAGGCGGGTGTCGATGACGGGCCAGGACGGGTCGTTGACCTGGGCGAGGTAGAACGTGATCATGCGCTCGGCGCTGCGGATCATCTGCTCGCGCGGCATGGCGCCGCGGTTCGCCTCCAGCCAGTTGCGCCAGAAGCGCGTCAGCTGGTCGTTCAGGTGGGCGCTTTCGGCGCGCGATTTATCGCCCAGCATCAGGTAGGTCTTGAGCGCGTTGTAGGCATCCTCGGTGTCCGCCGGCGACGCGTCCTTGAACTGCTGCGGCGCGTCGGCGGCCGCGGCGGCCGCGGCGCCCGCCGGCTTGTTCATGGGCTGCAGCTGGGCGGCGTTGCCGTTCACGTCGGCCAGGTACGATTCCAGCGACTGCGTGACGGGCTTCAGCATCACCTCGCGCACGCCGTTGAAATACTCCTCCTTCAGCTTGCGGTCCAGCAGATTGCCCTGGTACAGGCCGAGGCTGAGGGACAGCGGCCGGTGCTCGGCATAGCGGTCGAGCTGTTCGATGCGGTCCTGCAGGATCTCCAGCGCCTGGAAGCGCGACTGCAGGTCGAGGCTCTTGCCCTGCACGCGGATGGCCTGGTCCAGGTCGGCCTGGACGTTGGCGACGAGCTGGCGGTTGTTCATGTACGACCAGCTCCAGCCGGCCAGCGCGAGGCCGACGACGGCCGTCGCCGCGAAGAACGCGGCATAGCGCAGGCGCGTCTTGGCGGGGCTGGCGTACTGCGCGACGAGATCCCTGTCGGCGAAGATCACCTTGCGGAACAGGTTGAGGAGGAAGTACCCCTGCTGGTGGTGCTGCTCGTCGTGCGCGGGCGGCGCGAGGCGCAGGTCGAAGCGCTGGGCCACGCGGGCGGACGACGTCGACACCGTCTCGCCCTCCTGCAGCGCGCTCGTGAAGTAGAAGCCGCGGAACACGGGCTTGAACTGGAACGGGTTGTCCTCGAACAGCGTGGCGACGAACGCACGCAGCGCCGGCTTGATCGACGCGAATTCGAGCGGGAACGTGAACACGCCGGACGGCATGGTCTCGCGGCGCTGCAGCGCCATGTTCGCGAGGCTCAGTTCCTTGAGGCCGTCGTACAACTCGTCGAAGCGGGCGTCGAACAGGTCGAGCAGGCGTTCGCTGGCCGCGTGCTGGTCGTAGGGCAGCGTGGCGCCCCACACCTGTTCGCGCTCGGCGCGTTCGCTCTCGTGGAAGAATTCGTTGAAGCCGTCGATCAGGTCGGCCTTGGTGAACACGACGTAGACCGGCGCGTGCACCTCCAGCCGTTCCGTCAATTCCTGCACGCGCTGGCGCAGGTTCTTGGCGAGGTCGATCGCGAACTCGGGACGGTTGCGCGTCAGTTCCGCGATGCTGACCGCGATGACGACGCCGTTGATCGGCGCCTTGCGGCGATGCTTCTTGAGCAGGTCGAGGAAGCCGAACCACTCCGCGCGGTCCTCGTCGACGACGGAATAGCGTCCGGCCGTGTCGAGCAGGATGCCCTCGGTCGTGAAGAACCAGTCGCAGTTGCGCGTGCCGCCCACGCCCTGCACGACCTTGCTGTCGGCGAACGGGAACTGCAGGCCGGAGCTGGCGATGGCCGTGCTCTTGCCGGCCGCCGGGTTCCCGATGATCATGTACCACGGCAGTTCGTACAGCGCGGCGCTGCCCGACAACTGGCCCAGCTTGGAGCCCTTGATCGTGGCGATGGCCTCCAGCAGGCGCTTGCGGATGACTTCCGTCTCCTGGCGCTGGGTGGCGTCGGGGACGGGCTTGTCGGCCTGCTGTTCGAGCATGGCGCCGATCCGCGCGGCCTTGCGCGCATGGCGCCAGCGCCGCCACGCCCACAGGCCGGCGCCCGCGAGCAGCGCGACGCCGAGCACGATCCAGGGCAGGGTGGACGGCCATTGCAGCAGCCGCGCCGTCGTGAACAGCAGCGCGGCGAAGGCCACCCAGCCGATGACGGCCAGGCTGGTGCGGGTGGTCAGGAAATGCCAGATTTTTTGCATGATGACGAAAGTGTGTTGAATGCCGTGTTATGCCGGGTTATGCCTTGTTGCGGGCGATGCGATGCCGGTGCGCTAGCGCTTCATGACGCCGGGTAGCCGCAGTTCCGTGTGTCCGAGGTCCATCATCTTCCAGCGTCCGCCCCAGGTCAGGCCGACGGATTCCGCCACCTGGCCGTACAACTGGTAGCCCCGCATCGCCCAGGGATCCCGTTCCGAGATCACGAGCCGGCCGTCGCGGACGAACGCGCAGTCGGCGGCGAGCCCGTACTGGTGCCAGCTCTGGTAGGCGCGGGCGTTCGTGACGCCCGGGCCCAGCGCGGCCAGCGCGTCCTGGCGGGCGGCGCTGCGATAGCCTTCCAGGATCGCCATGTCGTAGCCGTAGCGCTCCTTCATGATCCGGAACACCGTCAGCAGGCGCTGCGTGTAGTCCGCATTCAGCATGGCCCAGTCGCGGCTGGCCGAAGCGAGCAGCGGACGTTCGCGCGCCACGTCGGCCGTCGTGAACGCCAGCGGCGGGAGCGGGGGCGGCGGCACCAGCTGCTCGCCCTGCAGCAGGTCGGCCACCTGCGCGTTCACGGGGCGATCCGATGATTCGTACCCGCTCAGCACGGGCCGGTCGGCCAGCAGCAGGGCGGCCAGCGGCGGCAGGCCGACGAGGCCGATGCCGAGCGCGCACGCGATCCAGTGACGCCGCACGAAGCCGGCCAGGCTGTCCGCCGCCGCGCGGCCGTTGGCACGCAGCGCATCCGCATCGCGCATGCCTTGCTGCGCCAGCGCGCCGGCACGGCGGCCGAGCCGCTGCCCGACCCCGGCCAGCGCGTTCAGCACGAACTCGCGCCCGGCCGGAAACAGCACCATCCAGCTGACGGCGCACGCCACGACGAAATAAACGGTTACTGCCAACATCCACACCGCGCTCTCTCCGGAGGAAACGGACACATTGTTGTCGAAGAAATATTTCCGGAAAGTATAAATCCGGTAACCAAAAAACCCGCGCACGATTGAAAAAACGCAAAAACTCACCAAATGTGTTAATCGCGCACGATTAAAAGCAAACTTGCGGCACAATTGTCTTGATTCTTGTAAAGTAATGCAAACTTTTTTAAGGAGCTAATTTGCAACATCAAGGCGATCGCCCGGTCCGAGTCGACCGGCCCAGCCTGCTTACGCCCGACGAGCAGGCCGCACCGGAACGGCAGGGCATCCTCAGCTCCCTCGACGGCATGGGGGCGCAGCCCCGTGCCGAGCGGCGGCCGCGTCCTCGTTCGCGCGCGCTGGCGTGGGGTTTGGCGGGCGCGGGGGCGATCGTCGCGGGTGCGGCGCTGTTCCTGCTGACCGGGGGCGAGGAGCGGCAGGCGCCGGCCGTCGCCGCCGCGGCGGTGCCGAGCGTGGCGGCCGTGGCCGAGGCGCCGCGCGCCGCGCCGCTCACGCCGGTGTCGCTGCCGGAACCCGCCACGCAGACGGCGGCCGTGCTGCGCGACGAGCCCGCGGCGCCGGTCGAGCCGGAACCGGCCGGGCCGATGCCGAATCCGCTGGCCGACATGGCGGTGCCGCCCGCGCCCGAGCACCACAAGGCCCATGCGGCCAAGGCCGAACGCAAGGAAGCGCACGCGAAGGCCGCGCACCGCAAGGCGCACGAGACGGCGCAGGCAAAGCGGTCGAAACCGCGCGCGGCGCGCGAGCAGGACAGCGACGTCGTCCTGCTGGCGGCCCTGATGAGCCACATCGATCCGGCGAGCCGCAAGGCCACGCCGGCGCAGCAACTGGAAGCGTGCCGCCGCTACAACGCCGCGGGCGAGGCGCAGTGCCGGTTGCGGGTGTGCGAGGCCGTGGGCCGCAAGGAGGCGGCGTGCAAGCGGGTGCCCGTTGCGCGGACGGATCCGGAGACTTGAGCGGGACAGGGGCGCGTGAAAGCGCCGGCCGGTCGGCAAGCGCGTCGAAGATTTACGGCGGCGGCAGCGGCCGGCCGCTTTTTGCGCCGTTCCCGTTCCTGACGGGCGCCTCCAGCCCCGCCGCGATCATGGCCACCATGTTCGCGAAGATCTGCCGCAGCACCATGTCGAAGCGCGGATCCGGTTGCGCCGTCCTGCGCCGGCGCACGTGGCGGGCCGCCTGTCGCGTCATTTCGTCGACCATGCGCGCGTCGTCAAGCGGAGCCGGTGCGGGAAAAAGATGATAAAGTGCGGGCCCCGGCATGTGCCGGCAGACCGTCATCCAATGTATCCCATGAGAGACTTCGCGACCGCGGCGCCGCCGTTCGACGCCGCCTTCCTGCACGATCCGTACCCCGTCTACCGCCGGCTGCGCGCGGCCGGGCCGGTGCTGTGGCGCGACGACGTGTTCCAGGGCGCGTGGCTGTTGACGCGCCATGCGGACGTCGAGCTGGCGCTGCGCGATCCCCGTTTTTCCTCGCAGCGCACGGCCGGCTGGGTCAAGCGCATTCCCGGCGTCGACGCGAGCTTCGCCGGCCGCCGCGCGCAGGCGGGACTGGACGCGTTCCAGCGCCTGTTCGGCAGCGCCATGGCGTTCCTCGACGGTGAAGACCATCAGCGTGTGCGCAAGGCGATGGCGGCCGGCTTTCATCCCACGCTGGTCAGGACCTTGCGCGCCGACGTCGAGCGGCTCACCGACGAATTGCTGGACGGGTTGGACGCGCGCGCCGGCTTCGATTTCATCGCCGCGGTCGCGCGGCCGCTGCCGTCGCGTGTGATCGGGCTGATGCTGGGCGTCGACCGTGCCGACGAGGCGCGCTTCATGGCGTGGTCCGACGACCTCGCTGCGTTCGTCGGCGCGCTGCAGCCCACGAGCGACCAGTTGCGCGCCGCCCAGCGCAGCCTGCTGCAGATGGTGCGTTATTTCGACGAACTGCTGCCGGCGCGCCGGCGGCAACCCGGCACGGACCTCGTCAGCCGCCTGCTTGCCGCCGAGGCGGCGGGCGAGATCGAGCCGGACGGCGAACTGCTGGCGCAATGCGCGATGCTGCTGTTCGCCGGCCACGAGACGACGCGCAACCTGCTCGGCAACGGCCTGTACACCTTGCTCGGGCATCCGGACGCGTGGGCGCGCCTGCGGGCGGACGAGGACGGGGTGACGCTCGCCGTGCGCGAACTGCTGCGCTACGACAGTCCCGTGCAGTACACGGGCCGGCGCGTCGCGGCGGACCTCGAGCTGCACGGCGCGATGCTCAAGCGCGGCGACCTCGTGCTCGCCATGATCGGCGCCGCCAACCGCGACCCGGACCGCTTTACGGACCCGGACATGTTCGACATCGGCCGCCGCGCCGGCAGCCACCTGTCGTTCGGCAGCGGCCCGCACGTCTGCATCGGCGCCGGCCTGGCGCTGCTGGAGGCGGACGTGGTGCTGCGCGCCGTCCTGCGGCGCTGGCCGGGCCTGGCCATGACGGACGCCGCGCCGCGCTGGAACGGCATCGCCGGCCTGCGCGGACTGGCCGCGCTGCCGGTCAGCGCTTCGTGAAGTGTGCGACGGCGTCGAAATTGGTGCCGTTCGACTTGACTTCGTACAGCTCGGTGCCTTGCACGGCCAGCCCGTCGAACGGGGCCGGGCCCGCCGGGTAGATCCGGTCGGGCACGCACACGGCGCCGCCCGCGTAATCGATGCACCAGTTGGGCTGGCCGTCGATAATCTTGTGGCTGACGAAGGTGCCGGTGAGCGTGACGCTGCGCTGCGGCACCTGGGTCGTCACCTTGTCCACCGACGCCGAGATCACCGGCACGCCGGGGCCGGGCACGATGGACGTGGCCACCGTGCCGACATAGGTCGCCGTCGTGCCGGCGCTCCAGACCTGCGTGGCGATGACGTCGCCCGTGCACGCCGTGTTGGCGTAGTAATTCGTCGTGACGTCGAGCGTGAGGGTATTGCCCGATCCGGCCGGGCGCTGGATGACGACGGTGTCGACCCCGTGCGACGTGCAGGCGGACGTCCACGTGCCGGCGTAGGCGTCGAGGTTGCCGCTCGTCGACAGCGGCGGCGCCGACGACCCGCCCGCATTGCCGCCACCGCCGCCGCAGGCGGTCAGGCAGAGCGCCATGGCCGCGCACCACATTCTTGTTCGCATCTCGATCTCCTGGCATCAGCTGGCATGATACGCGATCAGCGCACGCTGAGCTGCTGCACGATCTCGCGGTCGAGGGCCTTGAGCGGCACGGACTTCTCCACGCCGCCGCGCTTGATGGCTTCCCTGGGCATGCCGTAGACGACGCAGCTGTCCTCGTCCTGCGCCACCGTGCGGCTGCCGGCCTTGCGCATTTCCAGCAGGCCGGCCGCGCCGTCGTCGCCCATGCCCGTCATGATGATCCCCAGCGCGTTGGCGCCCGCATGCCGGGCGACGGAGCGGAACAGCACGTCCACGGACGGGCGGTGGCGGTTCACGAGCGGGCCGTCGATGACGTCCACGCAGTACTGCGCGCCGTCGCGCCGCAGCAGCATGTGCTTGCCGCCCGGCGCGATCAGCGCGCGCCCCTGCAGCACGCGGTCGCCGTGGCGCGCCTCGCGCACCTCGATCTGGCACAGGCCGTTCAGGCGTTCGGCGAAGGCGGCCGTGAATTTTTCCGGCATGTGCTGCACGATGACGATGCCGGGCGTGACCCGCGGCAGCTGCGTGAGCACTTCTTCCAGTGCCAGCGTGCCGCCGGTCGACGTGCCGATGGCGACGATGCGCTCCGTCGTGCGCAGCATGGGCCGCCCGTCCTGCGCGGCCGGCAGCACCGCGTCCGCCGTCAGTTTCACGGGCACGGGCGCGGGGGCGGGAGAGACTCGCGCGGCGAGGCGCCGCACGTTCGCCAGGCTCGCGGCGCGCACGGCCGAGATCAATTCGTCCGCGCTGTCGCTGAGGAATTCCTTGAGTCCCAGCTTCGGCTTGGTGATGATGGACACGGCGCCCGCGGCCAGCGCCGCCATCGTCGTCTCGGCGCCCTTTTCCGTCAACGTGGAGCAGATCACGACGGGCGTCGGCCTCTCCGCCATGATCTTCCTGAGGAAGGTGATGCCGTCCATGCGCGGCATCTCGACGTCCAGGACGATCACGTCGGGCCAGGCCACCTTCATGCGCTCGATCGCGAGCAGCGGGTCGGACACGGCGTGCAGCAGCCGGATGCCCGGCGCGTTTTCCAGCATCGCGCCGACGACCTTGCGCACCACGGCCGAATCGTCGACCACCATCACCGTTATTGTCTTCATTCCGGCTTGCGGTACACGGAGGGGATGACGGGCCGGATCATGTCGCCGAGGTCCTGCAGGCTTTCGGAATGGCCGATGAACAGGTGGCCGCCGGGCCTCAGGCGGCCCAGCACGCGCGTGACGACCTGGCGCTTGGTCGCGCCGTTAAAGTAGATCATCACGTTGCGCAGGAACACGATGTCGAACGTGCCCAGGTCGCCGGGCAGCGTCGTGTTCAGGTTCACCTGGCGGAACTGCACCCGTTCGCGCAGGGCGCGGTTGACGAGCAGGGTGCCTTGCTGCTCGCGGACACCCTTGAGGCAGTAGCGGCGCAGATAGTCCGGCGGCACGTGGGAGGTCCGCTCCAGCGGATAATGCCCGGTGCGGGCGCGCTGCAGCACGCGCGTGCTGATGTCGGACGCCGTCACCTCCCACGGCGCGGCACCCAGCACGTCGGCCAGCACCATCGCGATGCTGTATGGTTCCTCACCGGACGAGCAGGCCGCGCTCCACACGCGGAACGGGGCGCCTCCGCGCAGGTGGTGGCGCTCCGCTTCCGCCGCTTCGCGCAACAACTCGAAGTGGCGCATCTCGCGGAAGAAATACGTTTCGTTCGTCGTGAGCAGGTCGACGGCCAGTTGCGCCTCGTCCTTGTGCGCGCCGTCCGTCAGCAGGCGGAAGTAGGCATCGTACGAGGGCAGGCCGAGATGCTGCAGGCGCTTGGCGAGCCGGCCGCTGACCAGCGCCTTCTTCGAGTCCGACATCGTGATGCCGGCCATGTCGAAGATGAAGCGCTGGAAGCGCGCGAACTCGCCCTGGCTGATCGCACTGTGCTCCATGGCCGCCTCAGGTGAGCAGCTCGGCGGCCAGGTCCGGCAGGCCTTCGAGCGCCAGCACCGAATCCACGTTCAGCAGGATCACGAACTTGCCGTTCACCTTGCCCATGCCGGCGATGAAGTCGCCGCGGATGCGCGTGCCGAACGACGGCGCCGGCTCGATGTCCGTTGCCGGGATGTCCAGCACGGCGCTGACCGCATCGACGACGACGCCGGTCAGCTGGCGCTCGCCGTCCGACTCCAGCTCGACGATGACGATGCACGTGCGCTTGCCGGGCACGGTCTGGGGCCGGCCGAAGCGGGCCGCCAAGTCCAACACGGGCACGACGGCGCCGCGCAGGTTGATCACGCCGCGGATCGACTCCGGCATCATCGGCACCTCGGTGATGCCGGAAAATTCGATGATCTCCTTGACGGCCATGATGCCGATGCCGAAGGCTTCGCCGCCCAGCATGAAGGTGAGGTATTGGGCGGCCTCGGTGTCGGCCGCCGCGATCGGTTCCTTGTTGGTGTGCTTCATTTTGTCACCCTCGGATCAGAAATTCGTGAAACTCGCTTCGTCCGGCTCGGGCTGCGCGCTCAAGCCGCCGGCCACGCGCAGCGGGGAGCGCCTGGCGCGCGCCGGCTGGCGCGGCGCGGCGGGGCGGCCGGCCGCGCCGCCGGCGAGGCGGAAGAAGCCCATCGTCTGCTGCAGCTGCTCGGCCTGGGAACTCATCTCCTCGGCGGTCGCCGCCAGTTCTTCCGAGCTCGAGGCGTTCTGCTGGGTCGTCTGGGACAGCTGGCCCACCGCGGCGTTGATCTGGCCCACGCCGGACGACTGTTCTTCCGACGCCGCCGCGATTTCCTGCACCAGGTCGGACGTCTTGCCGATGCTCGGCACCATCGCGTCCAGCAAGGTGCCGGCCTTTTCCGCCAGCGCCACGCTGTTGGTCGCCACTTCGCCGATCTCCTGCGCGGCCACCTGGCTGCGCTCGGCCAGCTTGCGCACCTCGGCCGCCACCACCGCGAAGCCCTTGCCGTGCTCGCCCGCGCGCGCCGCCTCGATCGCGGCGTTCAGCGCCAGCAGGTTGGTCTGGTAGGCGATGTCGTCGATGATGCCGATCTTCTTGGCGATCTGGTTCATCGCCGACACGGTTTCCTTGACGGCGGTGCCGCCTTCCGCCGCTTCCTTCGCGGCCTTGGCCGCCATGCCGTCGGTGACCTTCGCGTTCTCGGTGTTCTGCGCGATCGACGCCGTCATCTGTTCGAGCGAGGCGCTGGTTTCCTCGACACCGGCGGCCTGCTCGCTCGACGCCTGCGACAGCGACTGCGCGGTGGCGCTCACCTGTTCGGACGCGCTGGCGAGGGAATCGGCCGCGCCGTTGACCTCGGCCACCACCTGCGCCAGCTTCTCGACGGTGTTGTTGGCGTAGGACTTCAGCTTGCCGTACTCGCCCTCGTACGCCTTGTCGATGCGCTTCGTGAGATCGCCTTCCGACATCGCGCCCATCACCCGCACGACGTCCTCGATGGAAGCGCGCGTGGTCGCCACGAGCTCGTTCAGTTCTTCGCCCATCTCTTTCTGGAAGCCCTTGAGGCCGGCCAGTTCGACGTGGTGGTCGAAGTTGCCGCGGTTGGCCGCCGCCACCACGCGCTTCTGGCCTTCGATCACCTGCGACAGCTTGGCGATCATGTCCTTCACGGACTGCAGCAATTGCCCGGTCTCGTCGGTCGACGTCACCTCGATGTCGATCGCCAGGTCGCCTTCCGCGAGGCGGTTGGCGGCGCGCACGGCGGTGTCGAGCGGCCGCGTCACGCTGCGGCTGATGACATAGCCGAGCGCGATGCCGAGCAGGACGCCGACGGCGATGGCGGTGAGCATGAGCGTGCGGCTGGACTGGTACACCACCGTGGTTTCGTCCGACGCCGCCTTGGCATTGTCTTCCTTCATCCTGCTCAACTCGGTCATCAGGTCGTCGACCTTGTCCACGATCACGCGTGCGTCCTTCATCGCGTACTGGGCGGACTTGCGGTCCTCCTGGTGCAGCCCCGCCGCTTCTTCTTTCTTGGCCGTCGCGAGGATATAGTCCTGGGCTTCCTGGTAGGCCTTGTAGCTGGTTTCGAGCTCGGCGAATTTCTGCTTGCCGGCCTCGGTATAGAACATCGGCCGTGCCTTGTCCAGGTTCGCGCGCATCTGTTCGCGCGCCTTCATCAGCGCGTCCAGATAGGGCGCGGCGTCGACGGCCGGCAGCGATTGCGCCAGCAGGTAATTGCGGATGGCGCGCGCCTGGTAGACCAGGTCGATGTTGGCTTCCTTGATGGACGAGACGCCCTGCAGTTCCTTGGCATACATGCTGTCGGCCATGTCGTTGATCTTGCTGGCGTTGGAAATGCCGATCATCCCGACCACGGCGCTGATGGCCGCCACGAGCACGAAGCCCGCGATCAGGCGCACGCCGATCTTCATATTTTTGAACATATTGGTGTCCCTCAGAATTTGGTGAAGCTCGTTTCATCCGGCGCGTCGGCGGCGAATGCCAGCACGGCGTGTCCCGCGGTGCGCGCGCCTTTCCTCGGCGCGGCGGCCGGCCGGCCCTGCGCCCTGCGTGTGCCGGGCAAGCCCGGGCCGGAATCCTGCGCCAGCTTGAAGAAGGCCATCGCCTGCTGCAGCTGCTCGGCCTGGGAACTCATCTCCTCGGCCGTCGCCGCCAGTTCTTCCGAGCTGGAGGCGTTCTGCTGCGTCGTCTGGCTCATCTGGCCCACCGCCGAGTTGATCTGGCCGACGCCGGCCGACTGTTCTTCCGACGCCGCAGTGATCTCCTGCACGAGGTCGGACGTCTTGCGGATGTTCGGCACCATCTGGTCGAGCAGGTCGCCGGCGCGTTCGGCCACCTCCACGCTGCTCGTGGCCACTTCGCCGATCTCCTGCGCCGCCACCTGGCTGCGCTCGGCCAGCTTGCGCACCTCGGCCGCGACGACGGCGAAACCCTTGCCGTGTTCGCCCGCGCGGGCCGCCTCGATGGCCGCGTTCAGCGCCAGCAGGTTGGTCTGGTAGGCGATGTCGTCGATGATGCCGATCTGCTTGGCGATCCGCTTCATCGCGGCGACCGTGGCTTTCACGGCTTCGCCGCCTTCGGCCGCCTCGCGCGCGGCCTGCGTGGCCATGCCGTCGGTGACGCGGGCGTTTTCCGTGTTCTGCGCGATCGACGCCGTCATCTGTTCCAGCGAGGCGCTCGTCTCCTCGACGCCGGCCGCCTGCTCGGACGCCGATTGCGACAGCGATTGCGCCGTGGCGCTGACCTCTTCCGACGCCGAGGCCAGCGACTGCGCGCCGCCGTTGACGTCGCCGACGACCTGCGTCAGCTTGGCGATCATCTGCTGCATCGCCGAGAGCAGCAGGCCGGTCTCGTCGCGCGACTGGCTGTCGATGCGGACGGTGAGGTCGCCCTCGGCCAGGCGGTTCGCGGCGTCCACGGCCTGGCGTAGCGCGCGGGTGATCGACAGCGTGAGCGCCGTCGCGATGGCCAGCGCCAGCACGATCGCGGCGGTGGTCATCATCATCGTGAGCGACCGGGTCTGCTGGTACTCGGCCTGCGCCTCGGCGGCCAAGGCGTCCATGCGCTCGGTCTGGAGCTTGACCATGGCGTCGATGGCCGCGATCAGTTCCGTGTCCGCGGGGCCGTAGTCGGTCGTGATGTACTCGGCCGCCTGCGCCGGCGACGTCTCCGCCAGCTTTTGGAATTTTTCGTACTTCGCTTCCACGACGTTGCGCTTGTCCGCGATGGCGCGCATCAGTTCGCGCCCGCGCGGCGTGTTGATCCGCTTGGACAGCTCGTCGATCTGCTGCGCCGTGTCGGCCCGCTCGGTATCGGCTTCCTTGCGGAAGCGCTGGATTTCGGCCGGATCCTTCGTCAACAGGAGGGCCCGCAGGTGGCGGCCGATCTCGATGGACTGGCGCGCCACGCTCTGGGCCAGCATGACCTTCGGATACACGCCGCTGACGATGCGGTCCTGCGCGTCGTTCATCCTGGACATGCGGCCGGTGGCCAGCGCGGCGATGCCGGCGAGCAGCAGGAGGACGATGCCGAAGCCGAGGCCAAGGCGCACGCCGATTTTCATATGTTTAAGCACGATGGCTCTCCAGTTGAGTAAGACGATGAGGGACCGTCATGCGGCGGCTGCGTTGCTGTCGGACTCCACGCCGGCAAGGAGGGCCGCTATGTCGAGGATCAGCGCGACGTCGCCGTTGCCGAGGATCGAGGACCCGGACAGGAAGCGCGCGCCGGCGAACACCTTGCCGAGCGGTTTGATCACCGTCTGGAACTCGCCCAGCAGGTGGTCGACGACGAGACCCGCCTTGCTGCCGCCGTGGCGCACGACGACGACGCTGCGCCGCCGCGCCGGCGCGCCCGCCACGCAGAAGCGCTCGCGCAGGCGCACGAAGGGCAGGGGCTCGCCGCGCAGGTCGACCCAGTCGCGGCCCGGCGTTTCGCAGAATTCGATGCATTCCTCGACCACGTCCATCGGGATCACGAACACCGATTTCCCGACGCTCACCTGGAAGCCGTTGATGATCGCGAGCGTGAGCGGCAGGCGCACCGTGACGGTGGTGCCCGCGCCCTCGGTGCTGGCGATGTCCACGCTGCCGCGCAGCGCGACGATGTTGCGCTTGACGACGTCCATGCCCACGCCGCGGCCCGACAGGTTCGTCACCTGTTCGGCCGTCGAGAAGCCGGGCTCGAAGATCAGGTTGAAGATTTCCTTGTCGGTCGGCAGGCGGCCCGGCTCGACGAGGCCGCGCTCGACGGCCTTGGCCAGGATGCGGTCCCGTTTCAGGCCGCCGCCGTCGTCCGTCACTTCGATCACGATGCTGCCGGAGTCGTGGTAGGCGTTCAGCCGCACGAAGCCCTGGGCCGGCTTGCCGCGCGCGGCGCGCACGTCGGCTGCTTCGATGCCGTGGTCCATCGCGTTGCGCACGAGGTGGGTGAGCGGGTCGCCGATCTTTTCGACGACCGTCTTGTCCAGCTCCGTGTCCTCGCCGCTGACTTCCAGGCGGATGTCCTTGCCGAGTTCGCGCGCCACGTCGTGCACGACGCGCTGGAAACGGTTGAACGTGGCGCCGATCTTCACCATGCGCAGCTGCAAGGCGCTGTCGCGCACTTCTTCCACGAGGCTGGACAGCGTGGACGTGCATTCGAGCAGTTCGGGAATCTGCGTGCGGCGCGCCACCAGGTTGGCGCCGGCGCCGGCGATGATGAGCTCTCCCACGAGATTGATCAGGCGGTCCAGCTTGTCGGCGTCCACGCGCACGGAGCGGGTTTCCTGCTGCGGACGCGCGTCGGGCGCCTGGCGCTGTTTCGCCAGGGCCGCCTCGACGACGGGCGCGTGCACGGTCCCCTGGTCGACGAGGATTTCACCGATCGGCTGGGCCGGCGCGGCGCTCGCCGCCTGCGCCGCCAGCGCGTGTTCCAGCTCGTGCGCCGTGACGCTGCCGCAGCGCACGAGCATCTGGCCCAGGTGCTCGCGCTCGGCGGGCAGCTCGTCCAGCCAGGCCAGGTATTCGGCGATGCGGTTCTCGGGCGGCAGGATGCGGATGCGGCAATCCTCGCGCACGAAGTCGAACACGCCGTCGATGGCCGCCTTGTCGGCGCCGCTGTCGAAGCCGATCTCGAACCCGAGGTAGCACGATTCGGGATCGAATTCGTCGGCCGCCGGCAGCTCGTCGGCGATCGTCGCGATGCCCGTGATGATCCCCAGCTGGCCCAGGTAGCGGATGAACGACAGCGGGTCCATGCCGTTGCGCAGGACGTCGCGGCCGAAGCGCAGCGAGATGTGCCAGTGGCCGGCGCCGCCGGCGTCGTGGGCGTCGCCGCCGTCCGCGGCCGCCTGCGTCGGCGCGGGCGCGTGCGCCTCGCCCAGGTAGCCCTGCAGCGCGGCGACGAGCGGGGCGCCGGCGTCGGTGAGGGCGCCGTTGCCGTCCAGCGTGCCGCTTTCCACGGCGTCGACGAGCGCGCCGATGTGGTCGCGGCACGCGAGCAGCAGCGCCACCAGTTCGTCGTCGAGACCCACCGCGCCGTCGCGCGCCTTGTCCAGGACGCTCTCGGCCACGTGCGTGAATTCGACGACCGGGTCGAGGCCGAACATGCCGGCCGATCCCTTGATCGTGTGGGCCGCGCGGAAGATCGCGTTGACGGCGTCCATGCCGTCGCGCGCGACGGCGAGCAGCGCGTTTTCCATCTGCTCGAGCAGCTCGCGGCTCTCGACGATGAAGGTGTGGGTCAGCTGGTCGACGTTGGCGCTCATGCCGCGTCTCCTTCGCACGTCAGGCCGAGCAGCGCGAATGCGGCGCGCACGGCGGGGCTGGCGCCCTGCAGCGCGAGCCGCTTGCCGAGGCGTTCGGCCTCGCGCCGCGCCACCAGCAGCAGCTGCACGCCGGCGCTGTCGAATTCGGTGACGGCGGACAGGTCGAGCGCGGGCGCGTCCATCGTGCGCACGGCCTCCAGCAGGGCGGGATTGAGCTCGGCGGCGCGGTAGATCGTCATCTCGCCTTCGACCGCCAGGCATGCGGCGGCCCCTTGGCACGTTTCGCCAATATTCATGTCATGCTCCTGAAAAGGCCGGCGCAAGCCGGCACGGGGTCAACGCGGCGTCAGGCCAGGGTCAGTTTCTGAACCGCCGCCAGCAGGGCGTCGGGCTTGAACGGCTTGACCATCCAGGCCCGCGCGCCGGCGGCCTTGCCCTGTTCCTTCTTGGCTTCCTGCGACTCCGTGGTCAGCATCAGCACGGGCGTGAACTTGTACGCGGGGCGGGTCTTCAGTTCGCGCAGGAACGCGATGCCGTCCATGTTCGGCATATTGACGTCGCTGATGATCAGGTTGACCTTCTGGCCGGTCAGCTTGGCCAGCGCATCCTTGCCGTCGACGCCTTCGATGACGTCGTAGCCGGCCTGCCTGAGGGCGAGGCCGACGACTTGGCGGATCGAGATCGAATCGTCCACCACCATGATTGTCTTTGCCATGGGAGCTCCTAGAAAAAGGTGATTTCTTCGGCTTGTTGGGGGACGGCCTTGGCCGCGCTTTTGTGGAGTAGGCGTTCTTCCGCCATCGCATACGTGCTTTCCAGTTCGGCCAGCAGGGTGCGTGCGTCGAGGTCCAGCGCCTGCTCGTCCAGCCAGGAGGGCAGGCGGGCGATGTTGTCGCGGACGTGGGACAGGATCTGGCTGACGCGGTCCTGGAACTGCAGCTGCACGATCGCGTCGCCGACTTCGGCCTGGATGCCGGTGCTCTCGCGGGCCAGCAGGTCCGACGAGGCGACGAGGGCGTCGGTGACGCCGCGCAGCGATCCGAGCACGTTGCCGATCATCTGGCCGGACGCCTGCACGGCACGGGTCTCCTCGCGCATCGATTCGCCGGCCGCGCGGCACGTCGTGTCGATCGCGGCGCTGATCCGGCCCACCTGTTCGGCGATGTGCTTGCCCGCCTCGGCCGAGCGGTTCGACAGCATGCGCACTTCGGTCGCGACGACCGCGAATCCGCGTCCCGCCTCGCCCGCGCGCGCCGCCTCGATGGCCGCGTTCAGGGCCAACAAGTTCGTCTGCCACGCGATGCTGGCGACGTCCGCGGCCATCGTCTGCAAGGTGGCGGTGACTTCCTGCAGGCCTTCGATCTTTTGCAGCATCTGCTGCTTGCTGGCGGCGGCATCGGCCAGCATGTCCAGCAACGAGCGCAATTCCTTTTCGCTGGCCGTGAACGTGTCGACGATGTTGCCGCCGTCGCCGCCGTGGCGCGCCGCGCTCGACGCGGCCAGCGCCTGCTCGAGCCGCATGACGATGCCGGAGAAGCGCTGGACGAGCGCGACGACCGCGGTTTCCATCTGCTCGCGCGAGGCGTCGATATGCGATGTCCACACGCCGGCCACGTCGGCGCCGAATGCGCGCCGGTTGGCCAGGGCGTCGTCCGCCGCTGGGGTGCCGGCGGCTGCGGCGCCGGATGCGTGCCCGCGCAGCGCGGCGAAGCCGCCGGCCGCCAGCAGCGCGCAAGCGAACAGCCAGCCATGCCATTGCCAGCGCGCCAGCGGGACGATGACGCAGCCGGCGGCCGCGGCCACGAGCAGCGGGGAGAGGGTTTGCAGGGGGCGTAGTCGCGTCACGCGGCGCTCCGTTTGGTCTGTCGGTGTTCGGATCGTTGCGGCATTTATGAACCGCATCTGTGCAGATGATTGCAGAATGAATTGCCCTAGCGCAAGGCTTTGCGACACAAAATTTCTTATCGGTCGCAGAAACAACACAAACCCGGCGATTTCTAATGCATTGTTGCAATAGGGTTTTTTTCGGTCCGATGACGATTTGTTCAGAAACTATCCGAAACTCACCACTTTGTTGTTGTTCAATTAGTTAACCATTGTGCATATGCATGCGGCGGAAAAAACGGACGTGGTTTCGGCAAACCCGAAGCCACGCGATGGAAATGCCGGATTGTGGGCGCGCGCCCCGCCAACTACCATCGACGCATGAATACGCTGATCCTCACTTGCGCGGGCGGCTTGGTGGCCGGCGCCATGAACGCGCTGGCGGGCGGCGGCTCGTTCGTCAGCCTGCCGGCGCTGATCGCGGCCGGCGTGCCTCCGGTACTGGCGAACACGTCCAGCACTGTCGCCCTGTTTCCGGGCGGGCTCGCCAGCGCATGGGCGTATCGCGACGGCCTGGGGCCGGTCGGCGCCGTGCCGCTGCGCGCGCTGCTGGCGACGACGTTGTGCGGCGGCCTGGTGGGCGCGATGCTGTTGCTGAAGACATCATCCGCGGCGTTCGCGGCCGTGCTGCCCTGGCTGTTGCTGGTGGCCTCGATCGCGCTCGCGTTCGGGCGGCGCATCGGCCGGGCGCTGCGATCGCGCGTGCGCATCCATGCGCGCGCGGTGCTGGCCGTCCAGTTCGCGCTGGGCGTCTATGGCGGTTATTTCGGCGGGGCGGTGGGGATCATGATGATCGCGACGTGGGGGCTGCTGGACAGCCGCGACCTCAAGGACTTGAACGCGCCGCGCACCTTGCTGGTCGGCGCGGCGAACGCGGTGGCGGTGCTGGCCTTCGTCGCGGCCGGCGCGGTGCGCTGGCCCGAGACGCTGGCGATGCTGGCGGGTGCGATCGCGGGCGGCTACGGCGGCGCGCACGTCGGGCGGCGCGCGCCGGCGGGTGTCGTCCGCGCCGCGACCTTGTGCGCCACGGCGGGCATCACGCTCGCGTTTTTCGTGAAGACGTATTTCAGGTGAGGCCATGTTGCAGGCCCTGCTCCTGGTCAGCGCTTCAGTTGCGACAGGTCGCGCACGGCGCCGCGGTCGGCCGACGTGGTCAGCGCGGCGTACGCGCGCAGCGCCTGCGAGACGGCGCGCTCGCGGTTCACGGGCTGCCACGCGGCCGCGCCCCGCGCTTCCATCGCGGCGCGGCGCTGCGCCAGCTCGTCGGCCGTCACGCGCAGGTTGATGGTGCGGTTGGGGATGTCGATGTCGATCATGTCGCCTTCCTCGACGAGGCCGATCGCGCCGCCTTCCGCCGCTTCCGGCGATGCGTGGCCGATCACGAGGCCGGACGAACCGCCCGAGAAGCGCCCGTCGGTGAACAGCGCGCACGCCTTGCCGAGGCCCTTCGACTTGATGTACGACGTCGGGTACAGCATCTCCTGCATGCCCGGGCCGCCTTTCGGGCCTTCGTAGCGGATGATGACCACGTCGCCCGCGTGCACCGTGTCGCCCAGGATGCCTTCGACCGCAGCGTCCTGGCTCTCGAACACGCGCGCGCGGCCGGAGAATTTCAGGATGCTTTCGTCCACGCCGGCCGTCTTGACGATGCAGCCTTTCTCGGCGATGTTCCCGTACAGGACCGCGAGGCCGCCGTCCTGCGAGTAGGCGTGCGCGCGGTCGCGGATGCAGCCTTGTTCGCGGTCCAGGTCGGCCGTGTCGAAGCGCTCGGCCTGCGAGAACGCGACCTGGGTCGGCACGCCGCCCGGCGCGGCGCGGAACAGCGTGTGCACGGCCTGGTCGTCGCTTCGTTTGATATCGTACTTTTCGATCGCCGCGCCCAGCGTCGGGCTGTGCACGGTCGGCAGCGACGTGTCGAGCAGGCCGGCGCGCGCCAGTTCGCCGAGGATGGCGACGATGCCGCCGGCGCGGTGCACGTCCTCGATGTGGTATTTGTTCGTCATCGGCGCGACCTTGCACAGGCACGGCACGTTGCGCGAGATGCGGTCGATGTCGGCCATCGTGAATTCGACGCCCGCCTCGTGCGCGGCGGCCAGCAGGTGCAGCACGGTGTTGGTCGAGCCGCCCATCGACACGTCCAGCGCCATCGCGTTCTCGAACGCGGTCTTGGTGGCGATGCTGCGCGGGAGGATCGTGTAGTCGTCGCCTTCGTAGTGGCGCTTCGCGAGGTCGACGATCAGGCGGCCGGCGCGCAGGAACAATTCCTTGCGGTCGGCGTGCGTGGCGACGATGGTGCCGTTACCCGGCAGCGAGAGGCCCAGCGCCTCGGTCAGGCAGTTCATCGAGTTCGCCGTGAACATGCCGGAGCAGGAGCCGCAGGTGGGGCAGGCCGAGCGCTCGACTTCGGCGACGTCGGCGTCGGAAATGTTCGAGTCGCCGGCCTGGATCATCGCGTCCACGAGGTCCAGCTTGATGATCTTCTTGTCGTCGTTGACGACCTTGAGCACCTTGCCCGCTTCCATCGGGCCGCCCGACACGAACACGGTCGGGATGTTGATGCGCATGGCGGCCATCAGCATGCCCGGGGTGATCTTGTCGCAGTTCGAGATGCAGACCATCGCGTCGGCGCAGTGGGCATTGACCATGTATTCGACCGAGTCGGCGATCAGGTCGCGCGAGGGCAGCGAGTACAGCATGCCGCCGTGGCCCATCGCGATGCCGTCGTCGACGGCGATGGTGTTGAATTCCTTGGCGACGCCGCCGGCCGCCTCGATCTCGCGCGCTACCAGTTGGCCCAGGTCCTTCAGGTGCACGTGGCCCGGCACGAACTGGGTGAACGAGTTGACGACGGCGATGATCGGCTTGTCGAAGTCGCCGTCCTTCATGCCGGTCGCGCGCCACAGGGCGCGGGCGCCCGCCATGTTGCGGCCTTGGGTCGTGGTATGGGAACGGTAAGTGGGCATGGTGTCTCCTTGTGGACGGCGAACGAATGAGGGCACTAGGGTGCCGTGTCGGCGGCAAGTTGTCAAATATATGATTTGGTGGTCTGTGATTCGCAATTCGTATCAGTGCGCGACTGTTATTGCTTTTGCGCAAACTTTGCCCATACACTGGGGCATGCTGATCCGAACTATCGTGAATGCCGGGCTGAGACGCGGGCTGAAACCCCTGTGGAACGACATCCCATCCGTCGCGCGCATGCGCGCCGCGTACCGGCGCATCGACCGCCTCGGGGCGCTTGGCCGGCGGCCCGTGCCCTTCCATGTCGCCGAGGTGGGTGGAATCGGCGTCGAATGGATCGGCCGGCGCGACGCGGCCCGCGACGGCGTCATCCTGTATCTTCACGGCGGCGGTTTCGCGGTGCGTGCCGCGGCGGCCGATCGCCGCTACTGTGCCGGCCTGGCGCGCCGTACCGGTCGCCCCGTCGTGCTGGTGCCCTACCGGCTCGCGCCCGAGTGTCCGTTCCCGGCGGGCCTGGATGACTGCTGCGCCGTCTACGCGGGTCTGCTCGCCGCCGGTATTTTGCCGCACAAGATCGTCGTGATCGGCCACTCCGCCGGTGCGAATCTCGCGCTCGTGCTGCTGATGCGGGCGCGCGATTACGGTTGGCCCCAGCCGGCGGGCGGCATCCTGCTGTCGGCGCCGACCGACCTGACGGCCGGCAGCCCGTCCGCATCCGCCAACGCCGCGCGGGACAGCATGCAGGGACCGAACATCTGGCCGTGGGTGAGGATGACTTACCTTGCCGCCGTCGCGCCTGAGCACCCGGACGTGTCGCCGCTGTTCGGCGACTGGGCCGGCCTCGCGCCGCTCCATTTCCACGTCTCGGACACCGAGATCATCCTCGACGACAGCAGGCGGGCGGCCGAACGCGCACGTCAGGCCGGCAACGCCGTGACGCTCTCCATCTGGCATGACGTACCGCACAGCTTTTATTACATGAACGCGTTGCGCGAGGCGTGGCGGTGCCGCGCCGAAGTGGTTGCGTTCATCGGGCACGTCTTGCGGCGGGAATGAAAAAAGCAGCCCGCGGGCTGCCTTTATGTGTTGGTGGGCTCGGGGAGCCCACCCTACGGCTGCTTTATCGCGGTACGGCGATATGTATCACCACCAACGCCCGTAGACGTAGGGTGGGCACCCTGTGCCCACCATGGCGTATCACCACCACATGCCGTAGATCGTGGCCAGCACCACGCAGATCACCGCCGACCCGAGCGCGAACGCGCCGTCGACCTTGAACAGCTTGGTGTCGACGATCAGCGCCTTGACCTTGCCGCGGGCGAACACGGTGGAGAGCAGGACCATGCCGGCGACGACGAGCCAGAACACGATGAACATGCGGTCCAGGAACGGGATCTCGTACACGCCCGAGCCGTTGTCGTGGGAGAAGCCGATCGGTGCGAGGAACGACAGGTCCATCATCGTCGGCAGGAATTTCAGGATGATCGAGAACACCAGGCCGCCGATCGTCGCGAACATCGCCGCGCTGGACGTGGTCTTTTTCCAGAAGAAGCCCAGCAGGAACATGGCCAGGATGCCCGGCGAGACGAAGCCCGTGTATTCCTGGATGTACTGGAAGCCGCCCTTCTTGTCGATGCCCATCATTGGCGCGATCACGACCGCCAGCAGCATCGAGACGACGACGGTCATGCGGCCGATCCACACCATCTTCTGTTCGGTGACGTTCGGGTGCAGGCGTTTCTGGTAGATGTCCAGGGTGAAGATGGTGGCGATCGAGTTGGCCTTGCCGGCCAGCGACGCGACGACGGCGGCCGTCAGCGCGGCGAACGCGATGCCCTTGATGCCCGACGGGAGCATCGCCAGCAGCGTCGGGTAGGCGCGGTCCGGATTCAGTTCGCCGCCGACGCGCATGGCGTCGCCCAGCACGCCGGCACGATCCAGCGCGAACGCGGCGATGCCCGGCATGACGACGATCATCGGCATCAGGAGTTTCAGGAACGCGGCGAACAGCAGGCCCTTGCGCGCGGTCGGCAGGTCGGCGCCGAGGGCGCGCTGCGTGATGTACTGGTTGCAGCCCCAGTAGTTCAGGTTCACGATCCACATGCCGCCGATCAGCGTCGACAGGCCCGGCAAATCCATGTAGTTCTTGTTGTCGCGGCCCAGCACCATCTCGAAGTGGTCGCGGGTCGTGTTGTACAACGTGGAGAAGCCCTGCAGGGCGCCGTGGCCCTGGCCCAGTTTCGCGACGAGGTCCAGCGCCAGCCACGTGGTCACGAGGCCGCCGACGACGAGGCAGGTCACCTGGATGACGTCGGTGTAGCCGATGACCTTCATGCCGCCCAGCGTGATGATCGCGGCGAAGACGGCCAGGAACAGCATGCAGGGGAACACGCCGATGCCGGTGACGCTGCCGATGGCCAGCGCGCCCAGGTACAGGATCGAGGTCAGGTTGACGACGACGTACAGGCCGAGCCAGAACAGCGCCATCGTGGTGGCGACGGCCTTGCCGTAGCGCTGTTCGAGGAACTGGGGCATCGTGTAGATGCGGTTCTTCAGGTAGACCGGCATGAAGAACACGGCGACGATGACGAGCGTGGCGGCGGCCATCAGTTCGTACACGGCGATGGCCATGCCGATGCGGAAGCCCGAGCCGCTCATGCCGATGAACTGCTCGGCCGAGATGTTGGAGGCGATCAGCGAGGCGCCGATGGCCCACCAGGTGAGCGAGCCTTCGGCCAGGAAGTAGTCGTGCGAGGCGGAGGTGTTCGCGCTTTTCTTGCGGCGGTAGACCCAGAGGCCGTAGCCGGCAACGACCACGAAGTAGACCAAAAAGACGATGGAGTCGAGGCTGGAAATCAGGTTCATAAGCGTGTCTCGTATGACGGGCAGCGCGCGAATGCGGCGCCGTCCGCTGGTTGTTATATCGTCCGCCGAAGCCGGCGACGCCGGCTTCGAGCTTCCAACTTACAAGAGATTATCGGAAACGAGGAAGAAACGCTATTCCAAAAAGTGCTTTTTGCATAGTTTTATAACACTTTTTGTTTGCGCAAACATCGGCGCGCGGCGGCCAGCGCGGGAGGAAGCGGACATCGTGCAACGTCGATGTCCGCAGCAGAGGATTGATGGCAGAAACGGCCGCGGAACCCGCGCGGCCGGCGCCGCGCCGCGGCCTGAGGTCAGGCGAGGACGAGGGCCCGGCCGCCCGACGCGCGGTGCCCGCGCTCGTCCAGCTTGAACACGCTGACGAGGTGGTCGAGCGCTTCCGCCTGTTCGTGCAGGCTGTGGGCCGCCGTCGCGGCCTGTTCGACGAGGGCGGCGTTCTGGTGGGTGACGCCGTCCATCTGGGTGATCGCCTGGTGGACCTGCTGGATGCCGGCGCTCTGTTCGCGGCCGGCGTGGCTGATCTCGACCATCAGTTCGTGCATCTGCTGCACGGTCTGCAGCACTTCGCGCATGGTGGCGCCCGCTTCCGACACGAGGCCGGCGCCGCTTTCGACCTGCTGCACGGACGCGCCGATCAATTCCTTGATTTCCTTGGCGGCCGCCGCCGAGCGCTGGGCGAGGGTCCGCACTTCGCCCGCCACGACGGCGAAGCCGCGGCCCTGTTCGCCGGCTCTAGCCGCTTCCACGGCCGCGTTCAACGCCAGGATATTGGTCTGGAAGGCGATGCCGTCGATGACGGCGATGATGTCGACGATCTTCTGCGACGAAGCGTGGATCGACCCCATCGTGTCGACGACGCGCGCCACGGCCGTGCTGCCCTGCTGGGCGACGCCAGCCGCCGTGTCGGCGAGGGCGTTGGCCTGGTTCGCGTGCTCGGCGTTGTTGCGCACGGTCGTCGTCAGTTCTTCCATCGACGCGGCGGTCTGCTGCAGCGCGCTGGCCTGCTGTTCGGTGCGCGAGGACAGGTCCATATTGCCGGCCGCGATCTGCGTGGACGCGCTGGAGATCGTGCCGGTGGCCGTGCGCACGTTGCCGACGATGTGCGCCAGGTTGGCCTGCATCGCCTTCATCGCCGCGAGCAGGCTGGCGTCGTCGCCGGCACGGGTCTCGACGTCCATCGACAGGTCGCCGGCCGCGATGTGCTTGACGATCTCGGTCGCGTAATCCGGCTCGCCGCCCAGGCGGCGCATCAGCCAGCGCGTGAGCAGCGCGGCGCCGGCCGCGCCCAGCAGGACGCTGCCGCACACGAGCGCGACGATCAGCGTGCGCGATTGCGCGTAGCGCTGCGCGCCGGCGAGGGCGGCCGCGCGGCCGCCTTCGGTGTACATGTCGACGGCCTTGTCGACGTTCTTGCGCATGGCGACGATCAGCTTGTTGGATTCGCCGCGGATCAGCGACTTGGCCAGCACGCCGTCGTTCTGGCGCACGGCGGCGCGCAGCTTCGCGTCTTCCGCCATATAGCGTTGCCACATGTCGAGGAAGTCGGCGTACAGCTGTTTTTCCTCCGGCGACTCGAGCAGCTTGACGTAGGCGTCCTGCATGGCCTTGAGGTCGACGAGGTCATGCGCGATCACCTTGTCGTACTTGTCCATCTCCGACGGCTCGGTGGAAATGATGTACTGCAGCTCGCGCGTGCGGATGCGGGCGACCTGGGACTTGATGTCTTCGATGACGCGGATGCCCGGCATCCAGTGCGACGACAGCCGCAGCGATGTGTCGTTGACCTTGGCGAGTTCACGGATGGAAATGACGCCGACCAGCAGCGTGAGGGCGAGGACGGCGGCGAACGTAATGCCCAGCTTGCTCGCCAGGCGGAGACGGTTGAACCAATTCATCGGCAATTTCAGTGATAAGACGTTAATAAAGCGGGGGGAAGCGTTTCCCAAAGTCAACAATGATAACCGACATCCCAGATCGACGTCACTCTGCAATCGCCTGTGTAGATTCTTTACGACAACTAGATTGCCACGAATGCATGCTGCCCGGCGGTAACGTGCGCAGTGTTGTAGGAATGACAGCCTATACTGCCCTCGTTTGTTCCGAAACCCGGTTGATACGCATCGATGGCGCCCCCGTTTTCACGTCCCGCGGTATTGTTCGTCAAACTGGTCCTGCTGGGGCTCGTGGTCGGCATCGCCGTCTGGATTGCATTAGCACGCTGGACAATGACCCCTCGCAACGTGAGTGAAGCCCCCGTGGCGCAGCCGATCGCCTTCAGCCACAAGCACCACGTGTCCGACGACGGCATCGACTGCCGTTATTGCCACACGTCGGTGGAAAATTCCGCCACGGCCGGCATGCCGTCCACCTCCGTCTGCCTCAGCTGCCATTCCCAGCTGTTCCTCGATTCGCCCGCCCTGGCGCCGCTGCACGAGAGCGCGCGCACGGGCAAGCCGATCCACTGGGTGCGCGTGCACGACCTGCCGGACTTCGTCTATTTCGAGCACGACATCCACGTCAACAAGGGCGTCGCGTGCATCGAGTGCCACGGCCGCGTCGACCAGATGCCCATCACGTGGCGCACGGCGTCGCTGGACATGCAGTGGTGCCTGCGCTGCCACCGCGACGCGCCGCACCACGTGCGGCCGCTGAACCAGGTGTTGTCGATGGCGCCGGAAAAGCCCTTGAGCGCGGACGAGATCCGCCAGCTGAACCGCCTGTACCGCCTGCGCGACGCCCAGGCGCTGACCAATTGCTCGACCTGTCACCGCTAGGTTGCCGAACATGACGAAGCACGACCATCCGATCATCCCCATCGCCCAGGACGAGCCGGCCCGGCGCCGCTTCCTGAAGCTGATGGCAGCATCGGCGGCGCTGGCGGGCGCCGGCTGCAGCGGGCCGCCGGCCGAACCCATCGTGCCGTACGTGACGATGCCGGAGCAGGGCGTGCCGGGCCTGCCCATGTTCTACGCGACCGCGTTCGTGCGGCATGGTCTTGCGCACGGCGTGCTGGTCGAATCGAACATGGGGCGGCCGACGAAGGTCGAGGGCAATCCCGACCATCCCGTCGGCGCCGGCGCGACCGACGTGTTCGCGCAGGCGTCGATCCTGCAGCTGTGGGACCCGGACCGCTCGCAGGCCGTGTTCCGCGGCGACGAGATGGCGACGTGGGGCGCGTTCGACGCCGCGCTGCAGGCGCGCCGTCCGCGCTTCGAGCGCAACGGCGGCGACGGCCTCGCCATCCTCACGGGCACGGTCACGTCGCCGACGCTGGCGCACCAGATCGCCGACCTGCAGCGGCGCCTGCCCAATCTGCGCTGGCATGCGTGGGACCCGTTGCACGACGACGGCGCCGTGCAAGCCGCGCAGCAGGCGTTCGGCCGCCCCCTCGACGCCTTGTACCGGCTGGACCAGGCGAGCGTCGTGCTGGCGCTGGACGCCGACCTGTTCGGCGCCATGCCCGGCAGCCTGGCCCACGCGCGGGCGTTCACGGCGCCGCGCGGCCTGGGCGCGCGCGCCGACGCCAACCGCCTGTACGTGCTGGAAGCGACGCCCACGCTGACCGGCGCCTATGCCGACGCGCGTCTTGCGCGCGCCCCGCACGAGATCGAGGCCGCGCTGTGGCGCATCGCGGCGCGCCTCGGCGCCGCGCCGGACGCCGGCCATGCGGCCGACCCGGCGCTGGACCGCTGGGAAGCGGCCGCCGCCAAGGCGCTCGACGGCGCCCGCGGCCGGGCCCTCGTCGCCGCCGGCCCCACCGTGAGCCCGGCCGGGCGCGCGCTGGCGTACGCACTGACCTTGCGCCTGAACGGCGGCGGCGCCGGCCCGCTGGCCTTCATCGATCCCGTCGAGCGCAGCCCGCAGGATCATGCCGGATCGATTGCCGCGCTGGCCGCCGACATGCGCGCCGGCCGCGTCGACACCTTGCTGATGCTGGACGCGAACCCCGTCTACGACGCGCCGGCCGACCTCGATTTCGGCGCGCTGCTGCAACGCGTGCCGCTCAGCGCCCACCTGGGCCTGTACCGCGACGAGACGGCGCGCGCCGCCGGCTGGCATTTGCCGATGGCGCACTGCTACGAAGCGTGGAGCGACGCCCGCGCGCACGACGGCACGGCGACGGTCGTGCAGCCGCTGATCGCGCCGCTGTACGGCGGCCGCTCGGCGCACGAGATCGTCGCGCTGCTGGCCGGCGCCGGCAGCCGCAACGGCCACGCGCTCGTGCGCGCCACCTGGCAGGGCGACGACGCGGCGTGGCGCGCGATCCTGCGCCGGGGCGTCGTCGACGGCAGCGCGGCGCAACCGGTCGTGCCGGCCGCGCGGCCCGTGCGGCCCCCGGCCGCGGCCTCGCCCGCGCCGCTCGTCGCGCTGTTCGCGCCCGACCCGTCGGTCGACGGCGGCGCGTTCGCCAACAACGCGTGGCTGCAGGAATTGCCGCGGCCCCTCACGTCCCTCACGTGGGACAACGCCGCCCTCGTCGGGCCGGCCACGGCCGCGCGGCTGCACCTGGCCGACGGCGCCGTCGCGCGCTTTGCCGTGGCCGGCCGCACCATCGACGCGCCGGTGTTCGTCCATGCGCACCAGGCCGAGGGCGTCGTCACGCTGCCGCTGGGCTATGGCCGGCGCGCGGCCGGCGCCGTGGGGGAGGGCGTCGGTTTCGACGCGTACCGCCTGCGCACCCTGGCCGCGCTGGGAGCCGCGCCCGCGCTGACGGTGACGCCCACGGGCCGCACCCACGATCTCGTGTTCCGCCAGCGCGAGGTCGACATGCTGGGCCGCGACCCGGTCCACGTCGCCGCACCGGCCGGGCAGGTCGCGGCGGCCCGGGACGGCGCGGCGCCGGCGCAGATGCACGTGCGCGAACTCGCGCGCGCCGCATCGCGGGCGGGCGAGGACAAGGAACACGGCACGATGTACCCGGAGCGCGACTACGACGGCTATAAATGGGGCATGTCGATCGACCTGAACGCGTGCATCGGCTGCGCGTCGTGCACGATCGCGTGCCAGGCCGAGAACAACATCCCCGTCGTCGGCAAGGAAGAGGTGGAGCGCGGCCGCAGCATGCACTGGATCCGCGTCGACCGCTACGTGGCCGGCGCGCGCACCCTGTTCCAGCCGGTGCCGTGCATGCATTGCGAGCACGCGCCGTGCGAAGAGGTCTGCCCCGTCGGCGCCACGGTGCACGACAGCGAGGGCCTGAACGTGCAGGTCTACAACCGCTGCATCGGCACGCGCTTCTGCTCCAACAACTGCCCGTACAAGGTCCGGCGCTTCAACTTCCTGCAATACTCGAACCAGAAGGTGGAAAGCCTGAAGGCGCTGCAGAACCCGGAAGTGACGGTGCGCCGGCGCGGCGTGATGGAAAAGTGCAGCTACTGCCTGCAGCGCATCACGCGCGCCCGCATCGAGGCGGAGAAGGCCGGGCGGCGCATCCGCGACGGCGAGATGGTCACCGCGTGCCAGGCCGTGTGCCCGACGCGCGCCATCCGCTTCGGCGACCTGAACGACCCGGCCAGCGCCGTCGTCGCGGCCAAGGCGTCGCCGCTCGACTACCACCTGCTGGAAGACATGAACACGCGGCCGCGCACGAGCTATCTCACGCGCGTGCTGAACCCCGATCCGGAGCTGGGATGAGCACCCCCGACACGCGCGCCAACACCGACACGCTGCAGTCGCAGGGCAATGCCGTGCTGCGTCCCGGCTGGGGCTATGCGAGCGTCACGGACAAGATCGCGGGCATCGTCCTCACCGACCATTTCGGCTGGCGCTGGTGGACCGCGTTCCTCGTCGCGACCGCCGGCGTGGGCGCGCTGGTGCTGGCGATCACGTGGCTGCTCGTGAAGGGCGTCGGCATCTGGGGCATCAACATTCCCGTCGCGTGGGGCTACGCGATCGGCAACTTCGTGTGGTGGATCGGGATCGGCCACGCCGGCACGTTCATCTCCGCCGTCCTGCTGCTGCTGCGCCAGAAATGGCGCACGTCGATCAACCGCTTCGCCGAGGCGATGACCCTGTTCGCCGCCGGCATCGCGGGCCTGTTCCCGATCCTGCACCTGGGCCGGCCGTGGTTCTTCTACTGGCTCGTGCCGTATCCGAGCGTGATGAACGTGTGGCCGCAATGGCGCAGCCCCCTCGTCTGGGACTTCTTCGCCATCGCGACCTACCTCACCGTGTCGCTGCTGTTCTGGTACGTCGGCCTGATCCCCGACCTGGCCACCCTGCGCGACCGCGCCGGCCAGCGCGGCGAACGGAAAAGCCAGGTCGCGTACGGCCTGCTGGCGCTGGGCTGGCGCGGCGAGGCGCGGCACTGGGCCCGCTACGAGTGGGCCTACCTGCTGCTGGCCGGCCTGGCGACGCCGCTCGTCGTGTCGGTGCACACGATCGTCTCGCTCGATTTCGCCATCGGCAATACGCCCGGCTACCACTCGACGATCTTCCCGCCGTACTTCGTCGCGGGCGCGCTGTTCTCCGGCTTCGCGATGGTGCTCACGCTCGCGATCCCGCTGCGCCACGCGTTCGGCCTGCAGGACTTCATCACGGGCCGCCACCTGGCCAATGCGTCCAAGGTGCTGCTGGCGACGAGCTGGCTGGTGGCCTACGGCTACCTGGCGGAGATCTTCACGTCGTTCTACAGCGGCGACATCTACGAGCGCTACATGACGATGAACCGCTTCCTGGGACCGTACGCGCCGGTGTACTGGTCCATGCTGGCCTGTAACGTGCTCGTGCCGCAGCTGTTCTGGTTCCGGCGCGTGCGCCACAACGTGCCGGTGCTGTTCGTGCTGAGCCTCGCCATCAACTGCGGCATGTGGATGGAACGCTTCCTCATCGTCGTCTCGTCGCTGCACCGCGACTTCATGCCGTCGGCCTGGGGCATGTTCTATCCGACGCGCTGGGACTGGATCACGCTGTTCGGTTCCATCGCGCTGTTCGTCTGGCTGTTCCTGCTGTTCGTGCGCTTCCTGCCTTCGATTTCCATCGCCGAGATGCGCGAGCTGGTGCGCGAAAGCGCGAAGGGGGAGGCATGAGCGAACGGGCACTCTACGGCGTGCTGGCCGAATTCCCCACCGCCGACAGCCTGTGCGCGGCCGTGCGCCACGTGCGCGCGCGGGGCTGGACGAAGGTCGAGGCCTACACGCCGTTCCCCATCGAAGGGCTGGACGAGATCGTCGGCGCGCAGACCGGGGCCATCGCGCCCATCACGCTGCTGGGCGGGATCCTCGGCGGGGCGGGCACCTACTTCCTGCAGTGGTATGCGGCCGTCGTCGACTACCCGATCAACGTCGGCGGCCGGCCGCTGAACAGCTGGCCCGCGTTCATCCCGCCGACGTTCGAGATCACGATCCTCGGCGCGGCGCTGGCCGCCACGGTCGCGATGTTGATGTTGAATGGCCTGCCGCGCCTGCACCATCCGCTGTTCGAGGTCGAGGAATTCGAGCTCGCGAGCCGCAACCGCTTCTTCCTGTGCCTGCCCGCGCGCGATCCCGTGTTCGCGCCGGAGTTCGCGCGCGGCCTGCTCGACGAACTGCATCCGCTGCTGCTGCGCGAGGTGCCGGCATGAAGCGCCTGTCGTGCGCCATGTGCGTCCCGCTTGCGCTGTGCGTCCTGGCCGGCTGCGAACGCGCCAAGCAGGACATGTACGACCAGCCGCGCTACAAGACGTACGCGCCGAGCCCGTTGTTCGCGGACGGCGCCTCGGCGCGCCCGCCCGTCGCGGGCACGGAACCGCGCGCCCGCGGCGCCTTCGCCGACAGCACGGGCGGGCGCGCAGGCACCGACCTCGTGCAGCGCGACGTCCAGGCCGAGACGGCGCAGACGAACCCGTACCCCGTCGACATGACCCTGCTGAAGCGGGGCCAGGACCGCTACATGATCTATTGCATGCCTTGCCACAGCCCGGCCGGCGACGGCGACGGCCTGGTCGTGCGGCGCGGCTTCCCGCCGCCGCCCACCTACCACCAGGACCGGCTGCGCAACGTCCCCGACCGCCACATCTACGACGTGATCTCGAACGGCTACGGCGTGATGGTGCCGTACGGCGACCGCGTGGAACCTGCCGACCGCTGGGCCATCGTCGCCTTCATCCGCGCGCTGCAACTGAGCCAGCACGCGGACGCGGCGGCGCTGCCGCCCGACTTGCGCGCGCGCCTCGCCGCCACCGGAGGCCAGCCATGAGGACGCGGCCGCTCGCCGTCCCCGCGCTGGCGCTGGCCGCCATCGCGCTGGTCGCCGGCTGGGCCGGCTGGCGCCTGGACCTGCGCGCGCTGCTGGCCAGCTACCTGGCCGCGTGGTGGTTCGTGACGGGCGCGCTGCTGGGCGGACTCGCGAACGTGTGGCTGCACCAGCTGACGGGCGGCGCGTGGGGCGAGACGATCCGCGGCCCGCTGCTGCGCGCGGCCCGCTGGCTGCCGCTCGCCTGCCTCCTGTTCCTGCCCGTGCTGCTCGGCGCGCCGCTGCTGTACCCATGGCAGCACGGCGTGTCCGGCCCGCCGGACGCCGTGTTCCGCCACGCCTGGCTCGATCCCGTCTTCTTTACCGTGCGCAGTATCGTGTACCTCGTGCTGTGGAGCGCGCTCTCCATCGTCGAGACGCGCGCCCGCACCCGGTCGCCGGCGCGCGCCGCGGCCTGCCTGCTCGTCTACGGCTTTTCCGTCAGCCTGGCGGCCGTGGACTGGATCATGTCGCTGCAGCCGGAATGGTATTCCAGCGTGTTCGGCTGGCTGGCCGGCACGGGGCAGATGCTGACGGGGCTCGCGCTGGCCGTGCTCTTGATCGACCGCGGGGCCGCCCGCAAGCGCCTGCCGGACCTCGGCAACCTGCTCATGATGTACGTGCTGACGTGGGCCTATCTCGCCTACGTGCAGTTCCTGATCATCTGGGCGGCCGACCTGCCGCACGAGATCTCGTGGTACCTGCTGCGCGGCGCGCCCGGCTGGCAGGCGGTGGCGTGGGTGCTCGTCGTCGGCCACTTCGCCGGACCGCTGTGCATCCTGCTGTCGCGCTTCGCGAAATCCGCGCCCGCGCTGATGGGCGTGCTGGCCGGCGCGCTGCTGGCCGCGCATTTGCTCGACTGCTGGTGGCTCGTGCTGCCGTCCGTCCGGTTCGCGACGCCGCACTGGTTGTGGCTCGCGCCGCTCGTCGCCTGCGGTTTCGGACTGCTCGCGTGGATGGCGCTGGCGCGTCAACGAAAGGAGGCTCTGCATGTCTGACACCGCGGGCGACGATCTCGACCTGCGCGGCCTGCGCCGCGGCGCCTACGTCATCCTGGGCGGCATCGCCTGCGCGCTCGGCGCCGGCGCGCTGCTGCTCCACGTGCGCGGACCGGCCGCGAACACGCCGCCGCAACCGTTCAAGGGCACGGCGCCGCTGCTGCAGCCGGCGCCGCAGCCCGACCGCGTCCGCTACATGCAGGAAAAGCGCCATCTCCTCGACAGCTATGGCTGGGTCGACCGCCAGGCCGGCATCGCGCGCATTCCGCTCGCGGAGGCGATGCGGCTGCTGGCCGCGCGCGGCGGCGCGCCGGCCGCGCCGGCGGCGGGCAAGCCGGCACCGGCCACGCAACCTGGGCGCACGCCGCCCATCCTCGCTCCGGCAAAGGAGGCGCGATGAAGGCCGCCGCCGCGCTCGTCCTGGCGCTGCTGCTGCCGGCCTGCGGCCCGGCGGCCGCGCAGGCCCTGCAACTGCCGCCGCCGCCGGCCGCGCGCTTCGCCCCCGTGACGGGCGCGCGGGTGCCGCTGGACGCCGTCCTGCGCGACGATGGCGGCAGGACGGTGCGGCTGGCCACGCTGTTCGACCGCCCGGTCGTGCTGGTGCCCGGCTATTACACGTGCCCGAACCTGTGTAGCACCGTGTTCGAGGGCGTGCTGCAGGCGCTCGCGCTGTCCGGCCTCAAGGCGGGCGACTATCGCCTCGTGGGCCTGTCCGTCGACCCGCGCGACGGCGCGCGCGAGGCCGCCGCGCGCAAGCGCGCCTATGCCGCGCTGCTGCCCGGCGGCACGGCCGACCTCACCTTGCTGACCGGCGACGCGCCCACGCTGGCGCGGCTGCAGACGGCCCTCGGCTACCGCACGGTGCCCGACGCCGCGAGCGGCCAGCTGGCGCACGCGGCCGGCTTCGTCGTGCTGGACGCGGACGGCCGCATCGCCCGCGGGTTCTCCGGCGTGCGCTACGATCCGGCCGGCCTGCGCGCCGCGGTGCAGGCGGCGGCGCGCGACGAGGCGGCGCCCTCGCTGGGCCAGCAGGTGCTGCTGCTGTGCGCGCACTACGCGCCGACGTCCGGCCGCTTCTCGGCCACGTCGATGGCGCTCGTGCGCGTTGGCGCGCTGCTGCTGCCATTGCTGTTCCTGGGCTGGCTGTGGCGCCGGCGGGGAGGGCGGCCATGAACCCGCAATTCCATCTGCTGCCTGTCGACGCCGCCGTCTCCGCCGGACGCCTGGACGACCTGGCGCTGTGCGTACTGCTGCTGACGGGCGCCGTGGCGCTCGCGGTGCTCGTGGTGATGACGGGCTTTTCGATCCGCTACCGGGCCGGCTCCGACGCCGACCGCACGCACGTGCCGAGGAAGGGGCTGCCCGTCGAAATCGCGTGGACCGTGATCCCGCTGCTGCTCTTCCTCGGCATCTACGCGTGGGGCGCCGTCGACTACGTCAAGCTGTACCGGGCGCCGGACAATGCGATGTCCGTGTTCGTCGTGGCCAAACAGTGGATGTGGGAGGCCGAGCACAAGAACGGCCGGCGCGAGATCGGCCAACTGCACGTGCCGCTGGGCCGGCCCGTGCGCCTCGTCATGACGTCGCAGGACGTGATCCACAGCTTCTTCGTGCCGGACTTCCGGGTCAAGCAGGACGTCGTCCCGGGGCGCTACACGTCCATCGTCTTCACGCCGAGCCGCACCGGCGAATACCGCCTGTACTGCGCGGAATACTGCGGCACGGAGCATTCGCGGATGCTCGGGCGGATCGTCGTCATGCAGCCGGCCGCGTTCGCGCACTGGCTGCAGGCCGGGCCGCACCAGCCGGGCATGGCGGCGCGCGGCTACCAGCTGTACCGCCGCTACGGCTGCAGCGGCTGCCACGACCCGGGTTCGAGCGTGCACGCGCCCGACCTCACGGGCCTCCTGGGCCGGCGCGTGCACCTGGCGGACGGCCGCGCGCTGACGGCCGACGAGCCGTACATCCGCGACTCGATCCTGCAGCCGGCGAAGGACGTGGTCGCGGGCTACACTCCCATCATGCCGTCGTTCGCGGGGCAGATCGGCGAGGAGGACATCCTGGACATCATCGAATACATCAGGGAGAGCGCGCATGACGAGCGCACAGAACGACGCTAGCGTGGTCGACGAGGGGACGCCGTCCGCCGCGCGGCGCGAACCCAGCTACCTCGTGGGCGGCTACCGGCTGATCGACTGGCTGACGACGCGCGACCACAAGCGCATCGCCGTGCTGTACGCGATCTCCATCACCTTCTTCTTCTTCCTCGGCGGCGTGGCGGCCGCATTGATCCGGCTGGAGCTGGCGACGCCGCAGGGCGACCTCGTCAGCGACGACACGTACAACAAGCTGTTCACGGCGCACGGCATCATCATGGTGTGGCTGTTCCTGATCCCGTCGATCCCCGCCGTGCTGGGGAATTTCCTGATGCCGTTGATGATCGGCGCGCGCGACCTCGCGTTCCCCCGGCTCAACCTCGCCAGCTGGTATCTGTACATGGCGGGCGGCGCCATCGTGCTGTGGGCGCTGCTGGCCGGCGGCGTCGACACGGGGTGGACGTTCTACACGCCGTTCTCGTCGATGTTCTCGAATTCGCACGTCGTGGCGGCGCTATCCGGGGTGCTGGTGCTCGGGTTCTCGTCGATCCTGACGGGCCTGAACTTCATCGTCAGCGTCCACACCTTGCGCGCGCCGGGCCTCTCCTGGTTCCGCCTGCCGCTGTTCGTGTGGGCCAACTACGCGACGGCGCTGATCCTCGTGCTGGCCACGCCCGTGCTGGCGATGACGCTCGTGCTGGTCGCGATCGAGCGCCTGTTCCAGGTCGGGATCTTCGACCCGGCGCTGGGCGGCGACCCGCTGCTGTTCCAGCACCTGTTCTGGTTCTATTCGCACCCGGCCGTGTACATCATGGTGCTGCCGGCGATGGGCGTCGCCAGCGAGATCATCCCGTGCTTCGCGCGCCGCCCCGTGTTCGGCTACCGCTTCATGACCTATGCCATCCTTGCCATCGCCGTCATCGGCTTCCTCGTGTGGGGCCACCACATGTTCGTCAGCGGGCAGTCGATCTACGCGGGGCTGGTGTTCTCGCTGCTCTCGTTCCTCGTCGCGATTCCGTCCGCGATCAAGGTGTTCAACTGGACGGCGACCCTGTACAAGGGCAGCATCACCTTCTCGGCGCCGATGCTGTACACGCTGGGTTTCGTCGGCCTGTTCACGATCGGCGGGTTGACGGGCCTGTTTCTCGCGTCGCTCGCGCTGGACGTGCACCTGTCGGACACCTATTTCGTCGTCGCACACTTCCACTACATCATGGTGGGCGGCTCCGTGATGGCCTACCTGGGCGGCATCCATTTCTGGTGGCCCAAGGTCACGGGCCGCATGTATTCCGAGACGTGGGGCAAGGTGGCGGCGCTGATCATCTTCGCCGGCTTCAACCTGACGTTCTTCCCGCAATACCTGCTGGGTTATGCGGGCATGCCGCGCCGCTACCACACCTATCCGCCGGAATTCCAGCTGCTGCACGTGCTGTCGTCGGCCGGCGCCGTGACCCTGGCCGTCGGCTACCTCATGCCGCTGGGCTACCTGGCGTGGTCGCTGCGCTACGGCGCGCGCGCACCGGCGAACCCGTGGCGCGCCACCGGCCTCGAATGGCAGACGGATTCGCCGCCGCCCGAACACAATTTCGCGACGCCGCCCGTCGTCGTGCGCGGGCCTTACGCCTACACGCCGGAGGGGCCATGAACGCGCCCGAGACCCCGGTCCTCGAACCGCAGTTCGCCAACCACGGCCAGCAGGACTTCGCGCGCTCGTTCGGCATGTGGGTATTCCTGTCCAGCGAGCTGCTGTTCTTCGGCCCGCTGCTGTTCGGCTACTTGTACCTGCGCCTGCACGATCCGCAGGCGACGGGCATGGCCAGCCGCCACACGGACATGCTGCTGGGGACCATCAACACGGCCGTGCTGTTGACGAGCAGCTTCTTCATGGCGCTGGCCGGCCACGTCGCCCAGCACGGCCACGAGATGCGCGACCGGCGCCGCGCCGCCCGCCTGCTGGCGCTGACGGCGCTGCTCGGTATCGTCTTCCTCGCCATCAAGGGTTACGAATGGCACAAGGAATTCGACGAGCACCTGTTTCCCGGCATCGGCTTCCGGCCGGACGACGCGACCGATCCGACGACGGTCCACGGCATGGAATTGTTCTTCCTGGTGTACTTCGCCGCGACGGGCCTGCACGCGCTGCACCTGTTCATCGGCGTCTCGGCCTGCCTGTGGCTGATCCTCGTCCTGCGCCACCCGCCGCCGCGCGGCCCCGGCAACGAGGCCGTCGAACTCGTCGGCCTGTACTGGCACTTCGTCGACATCGTGTGGATTTTCCTGTATCCCTTGCTGTACCTGACGCTGCGTTCCGGAGGCTGAATGAACAAGGCGACCCGTCCCCTCTTGTTCACGTGGATCGCGCTGATGGCGCTGCTGGCCACGACGGCCGCCTGCGCGCTGCTGCGCCTGGGCTGGCTGAACACGGCCGTCAGCCTCGCGATCGCGTGCGCCAAGGCGTCGCTGGTCGCGATCGTGTTCATGCGCCTCAGGCGCGCGCCCGCGCTGCTGCGGCTGGCGGCCGTGGCGGGCGCCGTCATGCTGGCGCTGCTGATCGGGCTGTCGATGACGGATTACGCGACGCGCGACGCGCTCACGGCGCCGTGGCAGCAGCCGGCGACGGTGGCGCCGCGACTGGGTAGCCGCTGAGACCTATCGGAGCGGCGGCCGGCCGCGCCCTGCGCCGACGCCCTCGTCGACGACGACATCCCGCCCGTCCCCCGGTGGATTTTCTTCCCGTCCTGGTCGTTTTCGTTGTGGCGACGCGCGAGCCGCAATCGCACAATGAGCTCGTCGAGTAAACATTTGCACGGCCGGAAGGCGTCACGAGTCCGGCCCGATCGCATCCACAACGGAGACATATGAACATCAAGAAAAGCGTGCTGCTATCGCTGGCGGCATTGGGCGCGCCCGCGTTGGCGCAGACGTGCCAGCCCAGCGCTGTCACGCCATACCTCAACATCAACGGCACGACCGCATGGACGCAGCAATCCTCGGCCTCGTTGAACACCGGCTCGACCGTCGTGCTCGGGCCGCAGCCATTCAGCGGGACCTGGTCATGGAGCGGCTGCGGCACGTCGGGTTCCGCGCGCGAGCAGACGATCAAGGTCGCCAACGGCGGCACCAGCGCCAACACTTGCGTCGCGACCGCCACCTTTACCAACAGCTGCGGTGCCAAGACCACCCAGAACTATACCTTCACGGTGTGGCCGGCGTCGGACGCCAATACCGGCAAGTTCATCATGGTCGACCAGTTCGGCTACCTCACCAACGCGACGAAAATCGCGGTGCTGCGCACGCCCAAGGTCGGCTACGATGCGAGCGGCCCGAGCTTCTGGCCCCAGCAGCTCAGCGTGGTGAATGCCAGGACGGGCGCCACCGTGATGACCTTCTGGCCGACGGAATGGAACAACCGGGCCACCGATCCCGACTCGGGCGACCAGGTGTGGTACTTCGACTTCAGCAGCGTCACCGCGCCGGGCACTTACCAGATCGTCGACGCCGGCGGCGCGCGCTCGGCGCGCTTCGAGATCGGCGACAACCCCTACCGCAACGTGCTGATCCAGGCCGTGCGGATGTTCTATTACCAGCGCCTGGGCCAGGACCGGAGCGTGGGCAACGCCGGCGCCAACTGGGCCGACGGCGCCGGCAACCTGGGGACCGGCCAGGACCCGCAGGCGCGGCGTTTCCTCGACAAGAACAACGCCGCCACCGCGCGCGACCTGCGCGGCGGCTGGGCCGACGCCGGCGACTTCAACAAGTACACCAGCTGGGAGGCCGGCTACGCCCAGGATCTGATGGACGTCTACGCCGAGAATCCCACGGTCTTCACGGACGACTTCAATATCCCGGAATCGTACAACGGCGTTCCGGACATCCTCGACGAAGCGAAATATGGCCTGGACTACCTGAAACGCTTGCAGAATGCGGACGGCTCCGTGCTGTCGATCGTCGGCGTCGGCGGCGCCAGCCCGCCGTCCGCGAGCAGGAGCCCCAGCTATTACGGCGATGCCAGCACCTCGGCCACGCTGGCGGCGGCCGCGGCCTTCGCGGAAGGCGCCAAGGTCCTCGGGAGCCTGAACAATGCGTCGCTGTCGTCGTACGTGCAGGACCTGCAGCAGCGCGCCGTCAATGCCTATAACTGGGCCGTGGCGCACCCCAGCGTCATCTTCTACAACAACGACGCGAACCATGGCACCGCCGGTCTCGGCGTCGGCCAGCAGGAAGTCGACGACGCCGGACGCCTCACGCTGCGCACGGTGGCGGCCATCCGCTTGTTCGCGCTTACGGGCAATGTCGCCTACCGCGACTTCGTCGACCAGAACTACACGTCGTTCGGGATGTTCAAGGACTGGTCGTTGTCCGGATTCAGCGCCGGCACCGCGCGCACGCTGATGTACTATGCGTCGCTGCCCGGCGCCACTTCCACCGTGGCCAGCGACATCCGCACCCGCTACCGCGACCTGATGAACCGCTCCGACTACGACAACTGGGGTGCCGTGGAGGCGCAGCGGGACGCCTACCGCGCCAAGATCGGTTCGTACACCTGGGCCAGCAATGCCGTCAAGGCGAACGAGGGCACGCTGTTCACGGAAGAGGGCTACTACGGCACCAGCACCCATACGGCGGAGCAGATCGCCGGCGCCGCGGGCGACTACCTGCACTACCTGCATGGCGTGAACCCATTGGGCAAGGTCTATCTCAGTAATATGGTTAGTTTCGGGGCCGAGAATTCGGTCAACCAGCTCTGGCATACCTGGTTCTTCGACGGCACCAAGTGGGACGACGCCAAGAACTCGGTCTACGGCCCGGCGCCGGGCTATCTGGTCGGCGGCCCCGCCGGCAGCCAGTGGGACTGGGACAGCGGTTGCCCGAACGTGTCGCCGCAGTGCGGCTCGTCCCGTCCGACGCCGCCGTACGGCCAACCCGGCGAGAAGTCCTATCTCGACTTCAACACGGGCTGGCCGCTCGACTCGTGGTCGATCGCCGAGCCGTCGAACGGTTACCAGGTGGCGTACATCCGCCTGCTGGCCAGGTTCGTGAAATAAGTCGCCCACGCCTCCAGGCCGGCACGCTCGCGCCGGCCCGGGGCGTGCGCGGCCGGTGCCGGGTTCAGAACATGAACCACCCCAGCAGGTACACGGTGTCGTTGTCGGCGGCGTTGCGGCCGAATCCGTCGTAGTCGCGCTTGGCGCCGTTGAACTTGCCGTAGCGTGTGAACTGGAGCGTCAGCCGGACGTCGCGCCGCGGCAGGTAATTCAGTTCGGCGATATAGCCGTCGCTGTCGGGACTGCCGTTGCCGCTGCCCGTGACCGCGTCGCCGGTGTCGTACAGCCCGCTGTCGGCGGTGCCGTCGACGCGGAAGCGCGCCAGGTTGACGCCGAACCGCGTGTCGAAATAATAGGTGGCCTTGGCCCGCAGCGCGTGCAATTCGTCCATGCGGTTGCTCGCCGGCGTGCCGGGGTTCCACGTCACCCTCTCGCGCACGTAGTTCAGTTGCGCGGAGATGCGGTGCCGGTCCGTGATGTACTGGTATTGCGCGTCGATGCCGGCGTCGCGGAAGCGGTCGGTCGGGCCCGTCAAGAGTTTGTTGTCGGGGAAGACGTCCGCGACGAGGCCGAACGTGCCGATCATCGCCGAATGCCGGCCGCCGTCCCAGTCGTGCTGCAGCGCGACGCGCCAGTACGGGTTGTAGCCGTCGAGTGAGGCCGCGGTGTCCCGTTCGATGCCGAGCCGCAGCGGGGAAAACAGGTGGTTGGCGGTGCGGTAGGCCGTGACTTCGGCGTAGACCGTGTTGCTCCACAACCCGTAGGCGCCGACGCCGGCCACCTGCTGCCCCAGGTTTTCGATCAGCGGCGCGGCGGCGGGCGTGTTGGCTGCCGGCGACGACGCGAAGGGAACGCCCCAGGTGCTCACCGTGTTGTAGACGTCCTGGACTTGCGGATTGTTGTGCAGCGTGAAACCGTAGAGGAGGTCGTGCGGTCCGATTTCGAGACGGTTGGCATAGCGCAGATCGACGTTGTCGATGCTCGTGCGGTGGTCGACGCCGTCATGGGTCAGCTGCGAAAAGATGCCCGCGTGGTCGCTCAGTTTTCCGCTGAAGAACAGGCTCGCCTGCTGCAAGACCGTTTCTCGGTCCTCGGGAAAATTCTCCTTGAAATCGACGCCGCCGGTGTGGGTGGCGGAATGCGACAGCTGGAGCATGCCGGCGACCGGGAAGGCGAGCCGCGGCCCCAGCGCATAGGCGTTCAGCTTGAACAATCGCCCGGTGGGCGTGAGTTCCGGCCAGCTGACGTGACAGACGAAGCAGTCGAAGCCGGTCTGGCGCGCGAAGCTGGGCACGGCCCGGGCCGGCAGGGTGCAACATGCGAGCACGACGGCGACGGCGATCCGCCACGGCAGCCTGGCAAACGGTTTCATGACGATGCCCCGAACGATGATGACGCCGGTATGATCGCCTGCCCGGGGTCAGATCAATTTGGCGGCCCTCAACCGCCGGCGCCGCGCAGCCTGTACCACGCGATGCCGATCAATTCGTACAGCGCATACCAGGACCGGCGCATGCCCTCGGGGCTGGGCACCCACGAATGCAGCGGCAGCGGCTGGCGGCTGAAGAACAGCGTCGGCGCGCTGACGACGTCGAGCCCCGCGCGCTCGAACGCGGTGCGGGCGCGCGGCATGTGCATGGCGTCGGTCACGAGCAGGATGCGTTTGACCCCGTCCGCGCGCAGCATGGCGGCGCTGAAGGCCGCGTTCTCGGCCGTGTCGCGCGAGCGTCCCTCGACCCATTTCACCGGCACGCCGAAGTCGTCGCGCAGCGCCGCCGCCATCCCGTCCGCCTTCGTCCAGGCGCGGTCGTCCGGGTCGGGATCGACGCCGCTGCTGCCGTTGCCGCCGCTGACGAGGACCGGTAATCCGGTGCGTCGCTGCAGGTGCGCCGCGTAACGCAGGCGCGCCAGGGTGAAGTAGTCGGGGATGTCGCGGTTGTCGTATTCCGGTGCGCGCAGCACCCGCCCGGCGGCCAGCACGACGATCGCCTGCGCTCCCGCGCGCTCGGGCGCCTGCAGCGGCGCCGTCAGCCGTTCCAGCGGCGCGACGAACAACCGCGCGCCCACCGGCGTCGACAGCACGGCCAGCGCGGCCAGGCCGCCGCCGGCGAGGATGCGCGCGGCGCGCGGCCGGCGGCGCCACAGCGCCAGGCCGATGGCGATCACGACGAACAGGCTGGCGGGCGGGAGGATCAGGTCGCGCGGAATCAGGTTGACGAGGTCGAGGACGGGCTTGAGGATCATGGATGGCGTTCGGAATGTCGGCGCCTGGAGTAGACCGCAGGCGGCATCCCGCGTCAAGTCCCGATCCGTCCCTGCCACGCCGCGATCAGGTCGCGGTACGCCTTGCCCACGGGCCGGATCTGCCGCTGCAGGTCGCACAGCCCGCGCGGATTGACGACGCCGCGCATGTGGCGCAGTTCGATGTCCCAGTCGACCTGGTCGGTCACCGAATACCACGTGAAGCCGACGACTTGCACGCCGCTGCGCATCAGGCTGCGCACGACGGCCCATTGGCGGCGCAGCCACTTGCGTGCTTCGTCGCCTTCCGGGCCCTGGTCGCGGTTGGTCTCCGTGTGCATCATCGGCAGGCGGTAGCGTTCGGCGTATTCGCGCGCGATCATCGCATAGCCCAGCGTCTCGCCCGCGTCGCTCGTCGTGCCGTCCGGCTTGACCTCGTGTTCGTTCGTCACGTAGTAATCGCTGCCGAGGATGCAGTTTCCGCACGGCGCGTTTTCTTCGAAGAAGCGGCATTCCTCGGGCGTCATGCCGCCCGCGAGCACGAATTCGCGCTGCACGGGGTCGAGGGGCCGGCCGTAGTTGAAATCGAGGGACAGGAAGCGCAGCTGGTTGCGCCGCTCCGCCTCCGCGACGGCGTCGGGCACGCTGGCGTGGAAGTATTCGCTCGACTCGCTCTGCACGAACACGGCGTCGGGGCGCAGCTGGACGATCGCCTGCATCGCGAGGACGTTGGCCTTGGCCAGGTGCTTCAGCGCCGTCACGTACGAGCGGTGGTCGCGGGCCTGTTCGTTCCACCAGCCGAACAGCGCGGAAAACTTGGCGCACACGTACATCTCGTTGACGGGCGTGTACATCCGGATCCACGGATAGCGCGCGGCGAAGTCGCGCGCATAGGTCTGGAACAGGCCGGGAAAATCGGGATTCTGGAAGTTGCCGACCCAGCCCGGCACGCCGAAGTGGCACAGGTCGGCGATGGGCGCGATGTCGAGGCGCTGCAGTTCGCCGAACGCCTGGTCCGCGAATTCCCAGTCGTAGCGCCCTGGCCCGAGCCATGACCGGTACAGCGGCACGCCGTAGCGCAGGGTGCGGATGCCCAGTTGCCCCGCGAGTTCGAGGTCCGTCTTCCAGTGGCGGTAATGGCCGCATTCCTCCATCTGGTCGCGGCGGATGCGGCCATTGGCTATGGTCGGCGAACTGCTCTCGATCCCGGAAGCGAACATGAACGGCGGCATCAGCGCCTCCCCAGCGGCGGCTGCGCGGTGACGACGCCCGGATCGATCTTGTGGAGGTTGTCGAGACCGGTGAGCAGCATGCAGTCCTGCAGTTCCTGCTCCAGCAGCGTGAGGGCGCACGCGACGCCTTCGCGCCCGCGCGCCGCCAGGCCATACAGCCAAGCGCGCCCGGAGAGGCAGGCACGGGCGCCGAGGCCGAGGGCCTTGACGATGTCGCCGCCCGTGCGGATGCCGCCGTCGAACAGCACTTCGATGCGGTCGCCGACCGCGGCCACGATTTCCGGCAGCACCGAGATCGACGACGGCGCGCTGTCCAGCTGGCGGCCGCCGTGGTTCGAGACGATGATGGCGTCGGCGCCGATGTCGACGGCCGTACGGGCGTCGTCCGCGTTCATCACGCCTTTTAAAATCAGCTTGCGCTGCCACTTGTCGCGCACCCAGCGCGCCGTGTTCACGTCGAACGACGCGTCGAACTGCTCTTCGATCCACTTCGACAGCGAACCGATCGAGCCGGCTTCCTCGATCTCGTGCTCGAAATTGCCGAACGTGTGGCGCTTGCTGCCGACCATGTTCGCGAGCCAGCGCGGGTGGCCCACCATCTGCATGATGTTCGAGGGTGTCAGGCGCGGCGGCACGGACAGGCCGTGCTTCTCGTCGGCCCAGCGCTTGCCCTGTGTGTGCAGGTCGATCGTCAGCACGAGGACGGAGCAGTTGGCATCGTGGGCGCGGCGCATCAGGCTTTCGTTGACCTTGTGGTCCTTCATGAGGTACAGCTGGAACCAGAACGGCTTGTCGATCGCTTCCGCCACGTCCTCGATGGAATTGATGGAGCACGTGGACAGGCAGAACGGCACGCCGAAGTCGACGGCCGCGCGCGCGGCCTCGCATTCGCCGTTGGCCCACGTGAGGCCCGCGAGCCCCGTCGGGCCCAGGGCGAGCGGGATGCGGGCCTGATCGCCCGCCATCGTGACGCTCATCTCGCGGTGCGAGACGTCGCGCAGGCTGTGCTGGCGCAGGGCCAGCGCGCGCATGTCGTCGAGGTTGCGCTGGACGGTCAGCTGCTGTTCCGATCCGCCGTGGATGTAGTCGAACACGACGCTGGGCAGGCGTTCCCGCGCGAGGCATTCGAGGTCGAAGATGCTGGCTACCTTGGTCATGTCGGCTCCTTCATAAATCGCCGCGCGCCGCGAGGTCGCGGATGCGCGCGCCCATGCGGCAGGCGAGGGCCTGGATCGTCAGCGACGGGTTCACGCCGCCCGGCGTCGGGAACAGCGAGCCGTCGCAGATCCACAGATTGGGCACGTCCCAGCTGCGGCCGTCCGCATTCACGACGCTCGTGGCCGGATCGGCGCCCATGCGGCACGTGCCGAGGATGTGGCTGGTGTCGTCGCTCGTCCAGACGTCGCGGCCGCCGGCCGCCTCCAGCATCGCGCCCATGAAGCGGCGCGCGTGGTCCTGCATGCGGCGGTCGTTGTCGGAATATTCGAACGTCACGTGGGCGACCGGCAGGCCGTGGCGGTCGCGCACGTCGGACAGTTCGACGCGGTTGCAGGCGCGCGGCTCCGTTTCCGCGACGGCGACGAAGCCGGCCATGTGGTTATAGTCCATCATCGCGCGCCGCAGCGCCTCGCCCCACAGGTGCCGCTCGGTGGCGAGCACCTGGGCCCAGGCGCGCGGCAGCGGACCCTGGCTCATGAAGGCATAGCCGCCGTGGAAGTCCTTGCCGTCGTCCGTGTAGTTCCAGTGCTCGCACACCGCCATGTTGGGCGGGCCCTTGTACCAGCGGATTTCCTCGTCGAAGCGGGCCCACATGCCGGGGCCGGCGTGCGTCGTCAGGTGCGTGCCGACGAGCCCCGAGCTGTTCGCGAGGCCGTCCGGGAACGGGCCGCAGGCGGAATTGAGCAGCAAGCGCGGCGTCTCGATCGCATAGCCCGACACGACGACGTTGCGCGCGCGCTGGAAGCGCCACTGCTCGTTGCGGCGATAGTGCACGCCTTGTGCGCGGCCGTCGCCGCCCAGTTCGACGCGGCCCGCCATCGCGAGGTCGCGCACTTCGGCGCCGGCGGCCAGCGCGCGCGGGATCCACACGATCAGCGCGCTCTGCTTGGCGTTCGTCGCGCAGCCGAAATTGCAGAAGCCCCGGTAGACGCACGGCGGCGACTTGCCGCGCGGCGCCGACACAGTCGCCAGCGGCACGGCGGCCCACGGGATCCCCATGTTGTCGGCGCCGCGCGCCAGCACGAGGCCGGCCGCGTTCATCTCGTGCTCGCGGTACGGATAGCGCCGGCGCGGCGGACCCCACGGATAGCGCACGGGTCCGGCCACGGCCAGCGCCTGCTCGGCCTCGTCGTAATAGGGCGCCAGCTCGGCGTAGGTGATGGGCCAGTCGAAGCCGTAGCCGAGCTGGCTGCGGGCCTGGAACCACTCGGGCCGGAAGCGCAGGGAGATCATGCTGAAGTGGACGGTCGATCCGCCCACGCCCCAGCCGGAATTGTTGCCGCCGAGGGCCAGCGCGTCGGCGCCGCCGGAGATGCGTTCGTCGAGCCAGTACAGCTGCTGCTGCGCCTCCTCGTCGGACGCGAAGTCTTCCAGCGGCCGCCAGAACGGTCCCGCTTCCAGCACGACGACGGAAAAGCCTGCTTCCGCCAGCTTGCACGCGAGCGTCGCGCCGCCGGCGCCGGCGCCGACGATGGCGAAATCGACCGGTTCGTCGTCGCCGTATTCGCGCATGGGGACCCAGCCGCCCCGTTCGAACACGTCGGGGGCGCGGCCGGCGCCCGTGCGCGGCGCGTGTCCGGCGCTCATGGCGCCTCCTTCGCTTCCCACGGGTCGCGGCTGTCGAACCCCAGGCGCACGTAGCCGCGCGGGCTCGCGGGGCCGCCGAAGCCGATCTCGTTCCACGCGAACGGATGCGCGTAATACAGGCCGGCCGCCGTCTTGACCAGGTGGTGGATGAAGAAGCGCTTCGCGTCGAGCCCCTGCCAGCGGGGCGACGCGGCGCGGCCCTCGGCGAGCACCTGCAGCACGGCGTCCTGGGCGGCGGCGTCCAGCCGGACGAAGGGCAGGTCGTGCAGCAGGCGCGCCTCGTCGTCGACGGCGCCCAAGCCCTGGCGCCAGGCGGCGCGCAGCGGCGGCATGTCCGGGTGGCGGAAGCCTTCGCCGCGGTCCTCGTGCAGCATGGCGTCGATCCAGGGCGTGATGGGAATCGGGCGCGTCCGCTCGGGCTGGGGCAGCAGGCGCGCGTTGATCGCGTCCAGCAGGTCCCACTCGTCGGCCGTCAGCCAGCGCCGGGGCGGCACGGCATCGAGGCGCAGCGCGAGCACGTCGCGGGTGACGTCGTCGAACGACGGGCTGTCCCATTTGGCCAGCACGTCGTAGCCGGGGAAGCGTGGCGGCGGTCGGTCGTGCGTCATGCGGCCCTCCTTCCGGTGCTTTCCTGCGCGGCGCGCAGCGCCAGCGCCGCGCGGCCGGCCAGTGCCAGCGCGGAAAAGCTGGGCGGCGCCGGCAGCGGCGGACCGGCCAGCACGTTCTGGCTCCAGTTGCGCCAGCCACCCATCTGGCGCGCGATGCCGCGGGCGTGGAAACCCGCGCCGATCACGCCCAGCCACGTGCACGCTTTGAGCAGCGCGTCGGTCAGGCGGCGCCGGCCCGGGGCGCCGGGACGCGCGGCCCCGGCCAGCATGACGGCCGTCACGGGCGGCACGCTGACGGGCACCCACATCGCGGGATGGTGGTAGGCGCCGCGGAAGTGCAGCAGGGCCGCTTCCGCGCTCGTGCCGGCCAGGCCGACGGCGGCGAGGCCGCACAGCGCGCGTCCGCTGGGCAGGCCGGCGAGCGTGGCCGCGCCCGCCGCGACGGGCCGGGCCGCCAGGCCGATCACGCCGGCCAACGCCAGCGCCGCCGGCGCGCCGAGCGGCGCCGCGTAGAACAGGTTCGCCCACGACAGGCCGCCGGGCCGGCGCAGCACGTTGTAGGCGTGGAAGCCGAGGCCCGCCGCGCCGACGGCGCAGGCCGTCGCGTAGGGCACGGTGGCCAAGACCGTCGCCCGTGGCGCGGTCGGGCGCGACCCGGTCGACCGCGTGCCACGCAGCGCGCACGCCAGCACGACGGCCGCGCTGGCGAGGGGCGCGAACATGCCGGGGTTCTCGAAGTCGCCGCGATAGTGTTCGAGCGCGCTGTCGCTCAGCACGGACGCGGCCAGCAGCGCGGCCGCCTGGTACAGCCGGCGGGCTTGCGGCGCGGGGTCGGTTGCATCCGCCGTGTCGTGCGTGCGCACCGGCCGGCGCAATGTGGGCGACGGCGCGGGTAGCCTGCGCGCGGCCGCCGTCCGCCCCAGCAGCAGCGCGCCGAGCGCCAGGCCGAGGGTGGCGGCGCCGAGCCCGCGCGCCAGCGGGCGCGCGTCCGCGGGCGCCGCCGCGCTCACGACTTGTCCCCGGGCAGGATGGAGCTGAGCACCTGGCGCGCCACGCCGGCCAGCATCGAGCCTTCGCTCGGGTCGCCCTTCACGATCGTGGTCATGAAGTGCCTGGCCTGGTCGAGCGTGATGTGGGACGGCAGCGGCGGGACTTCCGGGTCGGTCTTGAATTCGAGGACGACGGGCCGGTCGGCCGCGAGCGCTTCGCGCCACGCTTCGCCCACCTTGTCCGGGTCGTTGCAGAAGATGCCTTTCAGCCCGATCAGCTCGCCGAAGCGGTGGTAGGGCACGTCCGGGATCTTCTGCGTCGCTTCGAACTTGGGGTTGCCCTCCATGACGCGCTGTTCCCACGTGACCTGGTTCAGGTCCTCGTTGTTGAAGACGCACACGATCCAGCGCGGATCCTTCCACCGCTTCCAGTATTTCGACACGGTGATCAGCTCCGCCATATTGTTCATCTGCATGGCGCCGTCGCCGACGAGGGCAATCACGGGCCGGTCCGGGTGGGCGAACTTGGCCGCGATGGCGTACGGGACCGCCGCGCCCATCGACGCGAGGCCGCCGGACAGCGAATACATCTGGCCGCGCTGCACCTTGAGGTCGCGCGCATACCAGTTGGCGCAGGAGCCGGAATCGCTCGTCACGATGGCGTCGCGCGACAGCAGCGGCGACAGTTCGTGGCACACGCGCTGCGGATTGATCGGGTTGGCGGGTGCCAGCGCCCGGTCCTCCAGCAGCTTGTACGAGTCGCGCACTTCCTTTTCGACCTTCTCGCGCCAGCTCGTGTCGGTCTTGTCCTTCAACATCGGCAGCAGCATGCGCAGCGTTTCCGCGCTGTCGCCGTGCAGGTTGACCTCGGCAGGGAAGCGTACGCTCAGCATCGTCGGGTCGATGTCGATCTGCACGGCCCGCGCCTTGCCTTCCTTGGGCAGGAATTCGGAATACGGGAAACCCGTGCCGATCATCAAGAGCGTGTCGCAATCGCTCATCATCTCCCAGCTGGCCTTGGTGCCGAGGAGGCCGATCGAGCCCGTCACCCACGGCAGGTGGTCGGGCAGGGCGGCCTTGCCCAGCAGGGCCTTGGCGGCGCCGGCCTTGAGGCGCTCGGCCACGGCGATGACTTCGTCCGTGGCGCCCAGCGCGCCGGCACCGACGAGGATCGCCACCTTGCTGCCCGCGTTCAGCACGTCCGCCGCGCGCACGAGGTCGGCCTCGTACGGGACGACGCGCGGCTTCGTGTAGCCGACGCCGGAGAACACGTTGCCGTGCTTGCGGGGCGGGTCCTCGTACGGCTTGTCCTGGAGGTCGCCCGGCAGCACGAGCACGCTCACGCCGTTGCGGCCCCGCGTCGTGCGCATGGCGCGGTCGAGCAGGTGGCGCACCTGGGACGGCTGGCTCGCCTCGTACACGTAGTCGGCCACGTCCTCGAACAGGCGCGGGAGGTTCAGCTCCTGCTGGTAATGCGCCCCGCGCGCCGTCGTCGGCGCCTGGCCGGTGATGGCCAGCACGGGCATATGGTCCATCTTCGCGTCGTACAGGCCCGTCACCATGTGCGCCGCGCCGGGGCCGCCCGTCGACAGGCACACTCCGGGCTCGCCGGTGAACTTGGCGTGCGCGGCGGCCATGAACGCCGCCATTTCCTCGTGGCGCACCTGGATGAACTGGATCTTGCCGAAGCGGTCCAGCGCGCCCAGCACGCCGTTGATGCCGTCGCCCGGGTAGCCGAAGATGGTGCGCACGCCCCATTCGTACAGGCGTTCGACGAAGAAGTCGCCAACGGTTTTGCTCATGTCTGTCCTCGCGAAGTCTCGATGGTTGGTCAATGCCGGCGCAATTGGCGCAGGCCCAAGGCAAGGCCCGCCGCGCCCACGCCGGCCAGCAGCCAGCCGCGGTGCGTCGTGGCCCACAGCTGCGCGCTGGACGTTGCCGCGCCTTCGTCGAACGTGCCGTGGGCGGCATACGGGCCGGGCACCGGGCGCCACAGGTTGTTCGGGCGGTCGGTCGGGATCGTGTCGGCGCGCTGCTGCCCCGCCACGCCCTTGCGGGCCAGGTAGCGGTCGAGCACGCGGGGAACGAATTTCTCGGCCAGCCGCGTCGCCAGGGTCGGGGCGCCGACGCAGATCTCGGCCCGGCGCGCGTGCGCGGCCCAGTAGATGGCGCGCGCGGCCAGCTCCGGCTGGTAATACGTGCCGATCGGCTTGGGGTGGTGGGTCAGCGTCGTCTTGCACCACTCGAACTGCGGCGTGTTGACGCCCGGCATGTCGACGAGGGCCACGTGGATGTCGCTGTGGTCGTGCTCCAGCTCCGTGCGGACGGACTGCGTGAAGCCCTTGATCGCGTGCTTGGCCCCGCAATACGGAGACTGCAGGGGGATCGAGCGGTAGGCGAGCGCCGAGCTGACTTGCACGATGGTGCCGCGGTTGCGGGGCCGCATGCGTTTCAGCGCGGCCATCGTGCCCCACACGAAGCCGTGGTACGTGACGTCGGTGACGCGGCGGAAGTCTTCCGGGGCGATGTCGGCGAACGGCGCGAACACGGTGGCCATCGCGTTGTTGACCCAGATGTCGATGGGACCGAGCTCGGTTTCCGCCCGTTCCGCGGCGGCGTCGACCTGGGCGTAGTCGGCCGTGTCGGCGGAGATCGCGATCGCTTGCGGCGAACCGAGACGCTCGGCCTCCGCCCGCGCTGCCTCCAGCCGGTCGGGATCCCGTGCGACGAGCGCGATGCGCGCGCCCCGGCGGGCGAACTGTTGCACTGCCGCGCGGCCGATCCCCGCGCTGGCACCCGTGATCACGACGACTTCGTGGCGTGCTTCCGACATGGCGATGCCCTCCAAAAGTGCGATGCAGGGCCAGCTTAACACCATGTGCCGCGCGGCCTCGTCACGTTATGTTTGTGCAAAAGTTCTTGAACAGATTAACGAATTCGATAATTTTTTTGTAACAATTAGCTGGGATACTGTCGAGCGGGAATACGATCGATTCCCTGGCCTGCCGCCGGCGGGTTCACACCACGAAACAGAGGAAACGGAAAATGAAAAACACGCTGTTGTCGTTCGTCGCGTTGCTGCTGTTGTCCCAGGGCGCCCAGGCATCCGAGCAGACCATGTGCTCGGCCAACAAGGGGGCCTTCCTGACGGGCACCGTGACCACCGGGCCCAGGTTCCAGTCCGCCAGCCATTCCATCGACGGCATCAAGCTGTCGCACACGATCCTCTATATGCGCGCCGACCAGGACGGCCGCTCGTACCAGGTGGCGATGGACAACGTCTACGCCGTGGACTACGTGCGCAATGCGACGTCCATCCCGACGTCGCTGGCGGCCCTGAAGGCCGGCACGCGGGTCGAGGTCTGCGGCGAGAAGTATTCGGACGGCACGGGCATCCACTGGGTGCACAGCAATTGCGGCGCCACGCCGACGGCGACGGCCCCGAACGGCTGGGTCAAGAAGATCTCGACGACCGGCACGATCGGCGCCAACCTGGAGCGCAGCCAGGCCTATTGCTATCTGTGGAACTGACGCGAAACGGGGCGCCGCGCGGGCGGCGTCCGCGCTAGGATCGTGCCGATGACGTCCTTACGCATGCTCTGGAGCGGCCTCGCCGCCGTGGCCGGGATCGCGGTCCTGCTGGGCGCGCTCGGGCTGCGCCGGCCGCCGGCCGCGCCGGTGCCGGCCGTCCCCGCGCCGCCCGCGCCCGCTCGGCAGTGGCGCGCGCCGCCGCCCGCGCCCGCGCCCACGCGCGCGGACGCCGCGGCGCCGGCGCGCATTCCCCTGTACGGCCGCAACGGCCGCATCGTCGATCTGCAGGGCGACGACGCGGCCACCTACATCGCGCGCCGCAACGCCGCCGCGCGCACGGGCGACATGCGGGCGGCCTACGAGATCTACCAGGCCGCTTCCGTGTGCGCCGCGGCCGCCGACCCGCTGCCGACGTTCGCGACGGACGCCGAGCGCCTCCAGGCCGAGGCGGCGCGGCGGCACGTGCAGACGCTGTGCGCGGGCGTCTCGGCCGTGCAGTTGCAGGAGCGCATGACGTTCCTCGCGCATGCGGCGGACGCGGGCAACCGCGACGCGCGCATCGACTTTTACATGGAAGGCCCGCCGGGCCCGATGAGCGACCTCGACGCGCGGACCGACGACCCGCAGGTCCAGGACTGGAAGCGCCAGGCCCTCGTCTATCTGCAGCAGGCCGGCGCGCAATGCGACCATTTCGCGCTGTCGTTGCTGGCCAATGCCTACGACCTCGGCCAGCTCGTGCCGCGCGATCCGCGCATGACGATGGCGTATGCGATCGCGGCGGCCGCCGCGCGCCACGTGGCGCTGACGGACGCGCAACTGCGCGCCCGCTTCGGCGACGAGTTGTCCGGCGCCGATTTCGCGGCGGCGCGGCGGGCCGGCGCGGTGCTGGCCCGGCAGGATTGTCCGGCCGGCCCGTGAGGACGTAAAAAAACCGCGGTCGCAACCGCGGTTTTTCACAAGCCGAATGGACCGAATCAGGCCTTCGGCGTGCGGCGGCGACGCTGTGCGCCGACCAGGCCCAGCATGCCCATGCCCAGCAGCATCATGGTGCCCGGTTCCGGCACGGCGGCGTTCGTGAACGTGTTCGAGCCGTCGACCTTGAACACGATGTCGTTGCCGCCGGCGACATAGTCCGGGAACAGGCTGCTGCCGCCGATGTGGAAGTTCGCGGTCGAGGAGTTGCCGGCCGGGTAGTTCAGGTTCGATTCGAAGTTCACGCCGAACAGCATGGCCGTCACGCCGTCCAGGTAGTTCGGATCGATGAAGTCGCCCGGGGCGGCCTGCAGGGCGCTGATCTTGGTCGAGCCCTGGCCGCCGGCGCCGGCGATCGTGAAGGTCGACTGGGTGTTGCCCGGCACGATAGTCAGGAGGGCGACCAGCTGGCCGTCGTCGAAACCGGTGCCGCCGGTGGTCGAGGCGTTGCCGGCGGTGTCGTAGTAGATCGCGACCTTGTTGTCGGTCGAGGCGGGGTCGAGGCCGAACGTGGCGGTCGTGCCGGTGAGGCTCGTCACTTGTTCGGTCAGTTTGGCGACGATCGTGAATTCGAACGTCTTGCCGGCGCCCAGGGCGCCGTTGGCGTTGAAGTCCAGGCCGTTGAACAGGGCGGTCGTGTCGCCGTCGACACTGGCCAGGTTCGACTGGTACAGGAACTGGAAGGACTGGCCCACTGTCAGCGGCGCGCCGAACGGGCCGACGCCGATCGCAACACCGCTACCGGTCGTGTTCCAGTCGAGGGTGGTGGCGTTCGATGCCAGGACATTGGTGCCATCCTTGAGGGTGAACGCTTGAGCCGACGATGCGGCGAAAGCGAAGCCGAGTGCGGCTGCAACCGGGATCAGTTTGCGGAACGATTTCATCATGTTAGCTCCAAGTCATCTGCTGGTTTAGGGTATCGGGGGGATAGTCCAGCGCTTGTCGGCAAGCACACGGCAAACGCGTGCAAGTCACGTGCCAGACAATGCCCCTCCCTTTCAAATCAATGACTTGCGAGCCGGCTGCTGCGAAACTTCACATTCTTGACGGGTGAATGTAAAAAATTTCGACAGCCTATTTTGCATTTGGGAAATTGATCTCAGTGGTCGGCCGGCCGGCTGCGCAGCGTCACCACCGCCTCTTTCAGCCCGGCGCCGCGCACGTGCACCGTGATCGTTCCGCCCGCGCCGGCCGTCGTTCGCACGATGCCCAGCGCCAGGCCGTTGAAGGCGGCCCGTTCCGGCGACTGGAACGATTCGAAGCTCGTCGGATCGCCGTTGTCGGTGGCGACCAGTTGCGCCGGTCCGTCGACGGTGAAGCGCACGCGGTCGTGCGCGCGCGGGGCCAGGGTCCCGTCCTTGTCGACGACGCGCACGGTGACGAAGGCCAGGTCGCGGCCGTCGCTGGCGAGCTCCGTGCGGTCGGCTTCGGCCTGCAGGGCGGCCGGGGCGCCGGCCGTCCTGACGGTCTCCTTCGCCCACTCCTTGCCGTCCTTGTACGCGACGACCGTGATCTCGCCCGGCGCGTACGTCACGTAATCCCAGCGCAGGCGGTAGGCGTACGGCGCCTTCTTCTGGCGCCCCTGCGACTTGCCGTTGACGAACAGCTCGGCCTCGTCGCCCGACGTGAACACGTGCACGGGCGTGACTTGCCCGACGCGCTCCGGCCACGTCCAGTGCGGCAGCACGTGCACCATCGGCAGGTCGGGACGCCAGCGCGACTGGTACAGGTAATAGCGGTCTTTCGGGAAGCCGGCCAGGTCGACGATGCCGGAATACGAGCTGCGCGCCTCGTAGAACGGCGTCGGCTCGCCCAGGTAGTCGAAGCCGGTCCAGACGAATTCGCCGGCCGTGTGCGGGTTCTGGTCCAGCGACGCGAACGCGCGGTCGGCCGAGGCGCCGAAGTCCGCCGCGAACAATTCGTAGGCGCTGACCTGGCGCGTGGCCGGATCGCCGCCGACGCCGGGCCGCACGGCCGCGCTCAGCACGCCCGGCACGGGGAACTGGTATTCGCCGCGGCTGGACAGCGCGGACGCGCTCTCGCTGTGCAGGATCACCTTGTGCGGGAACGCGGCGCGGAACAGCGGGAACTGGCCGGGCAGTGTGCGGATGCCCGTGCCCTGGTAGTTCAGCGCGATGACGTCGACGACGCCCGGCAGCGGCATGTCCGCCTTCGCGTAGTTCATCGCGCTCGTCGCGGGGCGCGTGGCGTCTTCCTCGTGCGCGATGGTCACCAGTTCGCGGCCGATCGCGGCGCCGGCTTCGCCCGTGTACTGCTCGCCCACCTCGTTCCCCACGCTCCACAGGATGATGGACGGGTGGTTGCGGTCGCGCCGGATCATGGCGCGCAGGTCCTGCTCGTGCCAGTCGGGGAAGATCAGGTGGAAGTCGAGCGGCGTCTTCTTGCGCTGCCAGGCGTCGAATACCTCGTCCATCACGAGGAAGCCCATGCGGTCGGCGAGGTCCAGCAACTGCGGGTCGGGCGGATTGTGGCTCATGCGCAGGGCGTTGGCGCCCATCGCGCGCAGGATCGTCAACTGGCGCTGCGCCGCGTGCACGTTGAACGCGGTGCCCAGCGCGCCCAGGTCGTGGTGGTCGTTGACGCCGCGCAGCGGAATATGTTCGCCGTTGACGACGACGCCGCGGTCCGGATCGAATTGCACCGTGCGGATGCCGAACGGCGTCTCGGTGCGGTCGACGACGCGGCCGTCCTGGCGCACGGTGGCGACGAGCGCATAGCGGTTCGGCGTCTGCGTCGGCGGGGGGCCCCACAGGCGCGGTTCGCTCACGGTCGCGGCGCCGGCGACGGTGGCGCTCGCGCCCGCGGCGAGTGAGCTCGGCGCCGACACCGCCGTCGCGACGGGCTTGCCGGCGATGCGGCCCTGCGCATCGAGCGCATATAGCTCCGCCGTCACCGTGGCGCTGGCTGGCGCCGCGCCCTCGTTGTCGATGGCGATGCGCCACGCGACGAGCGCCTTTGCTGCCGACACCTCGGGCGTCGTCACCGTCACGCCCCAGTGGCCCACGTGCACGGGCGCCGTCTTCGTCAGCCACACGTCGCGGTACAGGCCCGCGCCCGGATACCAGCGCGCGGATTCCGGCGGGTTGTCGAGGCGGATCGCGAGCTGGTTGATCGCGCCCGGCCGCAGCCACGGCGTCAGGTCGACGCGGAACGAGTTGTAGCCGTAGGGCCAGCCGCCCGCGAGGTGGCCGTTGACCCACACGCTCGCGTAGGACATGGCGCCGCCCACGTCGAGGAAGATCTTCCTGCCGCGGTCCGCCGCCGGGATGTCCAGCTTGCGCCGGTACCAGACCGGGCCCCATGTCTTGAGGCGGCCCATGCCGCCGTACGGTCCCGTCGTGAGGAACGGTCCTTCGATGCCCCAGTCGTGGGGCAGGGTGACGGCGCGCCAGGCGCCGTCGTCGAAGGCGGCGCGGGCGAACGTGGCGTCGACGGCCGGCTCGCCCGCGGGCCGCGCGTGGCGGTGCGCGGGATCGCGGATGAAGGCATTGCCGCTCGGGAGGATCCACGGTTTCAGCACCGGCGTGTGCGCGCCCGCGACGCGCACCGCTTCCTCCGGCATGGCGTCGGCCACCTTGCCGTCCTCCGACCGGGGCACGGTGGGAAGCACGTCGTACAGGTAAGGGGCAGAGTCGCCGCCTGGATCGCCCGGGTGGAAGCGCCAGCCGTCGTCCAGGAGGATGCGCTGGCGCGGCGCCGGGTGGCCGGCCGCGTCCTGCGGCGCGGCGTGAACGGCGCCGGGTGAAAGGGCGGGCAGCAGGGCGGCCGCCAGGGCGAAGCCGAACGTGGATGCGAGCCGGCGTGCGGCCTTGTGACGCGTGTCTTGCACAGTCTCCTCCGGAACGGACGGTTGCTCGTCGTTGTTATAACATTTAAAATGGTAGCGCAACCATTGACAGTGTATGAGCAAAGCGTCGTCCGGTCAATGGATGCGGCCGGAGCCACTCGATGGAATGATGTTTGGAATTTTAGGCAAGACTTTAGCAATATCGATTATGGAAGCGTACCGGTGCAGCATCTAGAATCGATGATTGCGGTACCACGAAGCGAGGAGGAAGAGTGATGTCCGATACGAAGCAACCCGTCTGGTTCATCGCCGACGCCACGACCGGCCTGGCGGCCGCGCTGGCCGAGGCCGTGCTGGCGTCCGGCCACCATGTCGTGCTCGCGGCCCGCGCGCCCGCGCAGCTGCAGGCCCTCGTCGACCGCCATGCGGGACGCGCGGTCGCGCTGGCGCTGGACGTGACGGACGCCGCCAGCATCGCCCTGGCCGTCGCCGCCGCCGAGGCGCAGTGGGGCCGCATCGACGTGCTGGCCACGAGCGCGGCCCAGCGTTATCCGGGCGCGATCGAGGAGGGCGAGGACGGCGCGATGCGCGGCCTGTTCGACGAGAACGTGTTCGGCCCGATCAACCTGGCCCGCCGCGTGCTGCCCGGCATGCGCGCGCGCCGCGGCGGCCACGTCGTGATGCTGCCCCGCGCGTCCGTGCAGGCGCCCGCGTTCGAGGGCTTCGGCCACGCCGCGCGCGCCGCGCTGGAGGCGCTCGCGGAAGCCTTGTTCTATGAAGTGGAACCGTTCGGCATCGGCGTCACGCTCGTCGATCCGGGCAGCGGCGACGACGCGGACGCGCCCGCGCCCGCGCCGCGCGCCGCCGGCATCGCCGACTACGACGGGTTCGCCGGCCGCGCGGCGCGCGCGTCCGGCGCCGCCCAGGTGGATGCGGCCCGCGCCGCCCAGGCCATCATGCAGGCCGTCGCCGCCGGCCGCGGTCCGCTGCGCCTCGTGCTGGGACGGGCGGCGCTGCAGCGCGCCTACGACCGGCTGCGCGTGCTCAAGGTGGGGTTCGATGCGTGGGCCGAGCTGGCCGCGTCGGCCGACGTGCCGGCCCCGCCGCGTCCGGCCCATCCGCCGCCGAGCCACGGCGGCCGGCCGCGGCGCGGGGTGCGCTCACGCGCTTGACGCCTGCAGGTGGTGCAGGGTGACGGAGCCGCCGCGGCCCAGGTCGGCCGAATCGAAGATGCGCTGGAAGCAGGCGACGTCCGTGTCGATGACGGCCGGTCCGGACGGCAGCGAGCGCGCCAGCGCCAGGTCGAGCGCGAGGGTGGCGTAATGGGTCTGGGCGGCGAAGGCTTCCGCCAGGTTGCGCAGATTGCGTTGCCTGGCTGGCGGCGGTGAGGGCGTGGAATCGCGCACGGTCGTCAATACAATGGAGGTGAGCCCGAGTATAAACCGGCCCGCGCCCGCGCGGGGGGCGTCAGATCCTGGGCAGCCGGATGACGACGCGCAGGCCGTGGGGCTCGGCGTCCTGCAGGTCGACGGTGCCGCCGTGCTGGGTGACGATCTCCTTCACGATGGCGAGGCCAAGCCCGCAGCCTTCGCCCTCGTCCGTCGCGCGCACGAAGCGCTCGAACACGCGGCCGAGGTCGCCCGGCGCGATGCCGGGACCGTTGTCGCTGATGACGATCCGGACGTTCGCGTCGTCCGGTTCGATGCGGACCGTGATCTCGCCGCCCCGGCCGGTGTACTTGATCGCGTTGTCGAGCACGTTCGTCAACGCCTCCCTCAGCAACAGGGCGTTCGCCTCGATCTGCAACGGCGCGCTGCCCTCCGGCGGCGCGTCGTCGTCCATGCCGAGGTCGACGCCGGCACGCAAGGCGCGCGGCACGAACTCGGCGACGATGTCCTGCACGAAGGCGCGCAGGGGCAGGGGCGCCATGTCGGACGCCATCACGGCGTCCGGATCGGCGCGCGCCAGCATCAGCAACTGCGCGATCAGGTGGGCGCCGCGGGTGGCGCTCTGGTCGACCAGCTTCAGCCGCGCGATCAGCGCCGGATCGTCGGTCGCCGCGATGGCCAGCGCCGTCTGGCTCTTCAGGCCCGCGAGCGGCGTGCGCAACTGGTGGGCCGCGTCGGCGATGAACCGTTTTTGCGCGCTCACGCTCTGGCGCACCGAGGCCAGGAGTTCGTTCAACGCGCGGACCAGGGACCTGACTTCCTGCGGCGCCGATTCGATCTGCAGCGGCGCCAGGTCGATCGGCGAGCGTCCTTCGACCTCCTTGCGCAGGCGCAGCAGCGGCGCCAGTCCGGCGCCCGTGCCGACCCAGACGATGATGGTCATCAGGGGAATCAGCGCGGACAGCGGCAGCAGCGTATCGATCAGGATCCCCTGGAAGATGTTCTCGCGACGCGCCATGTCGCGCGCCACCTGGACGAGCATCCACTGCTGCTTGCCTTCGGGTTCGCCATAGGGCAGGTAAAGCGCCGCGATCCTGACCTTGACGTGATGCCCGGGCCCGTGCGTGCCGGCGGGCGGCGGCGAAATGATCTCGCCGTCGTAGAAATACGGTTCGTTCAGCCGGGGCGGCATGTCCTTCGGCGGCATCGGGATGCTGTTATTGCCGAGTATGAATTCGCCCGGCGGCGTGCTCACCATATAGAACAGGCGGTCGTTGGGATCGGCTTCGAGCACCTCCTGCGCCGCGCGCGGAAAGTCGATCAGCAGGCCGTTGCCGATGGGTTTGACGCGCCGCGCCAGCACGCGGGTCGCCTGGGACAGCGTCGCGTCGGCGGCCTGGTTGACGTACCGGACCGCGAGGCGGTAGGTGGCGATGCCGCCCGCGAGCCACAGCACCAGCTGCGGCAGCAGCACCCAGATGACCAGTTGGCGCCGCAGCGACTGGTTGCGGGGACCGATGCGCAAGCGCCGCAGTATGCCCCGCCGCTCAGCCCGGCCGTCCATCGGCGCGCTCGACGGCCAGCAGGTAGCCGAGTCCGCGGATGGTGCGGATTTCGAGTCCCGAACCTTCCAGCTTGCGGCGCAGGCGGTGGATGTGGACTTCCGCCGTATTGCCGGCGCCGACTTCGGTGCCGTCGCCGGCCCACGCGGCGGCGATCTGGTCCTTCGTGACGACCTTGTCGGCATGGACCAGCAGCAGCTCGAGCAGCGTCGATTCGCGCGGGCTCAGTTCGACGGGCTCGCCATGGATGACCGCCCGCCGCGCGGCCCGGTCGAAATGCAGGCCCGCCACCGCCACGTCGCCGTTGGCGGCGGGGTCCTTGCGCGCGCGCCGCAACACGGCGCGCAGGCGCGCCTCCAGTTCCGGGAACTCGAACGGCTTGGTCATGTAATCGTCCGCGCCGGCGTTCAGGCCCGCGACGCGGCTGTCGAGCCGGTCGAGCGCCGTGAGGACGACCACGGGCAGGTCGGGGTGGCTCGCCCGCAGCTTCTTCAGCACCGTGAGCCCGTCGATCATGGGCAGGCCCAGGTCGATGATGGCGATGTCGAACTTCTGCTTGGCGAGCAGGTATTCTGCGACCGGGCCGTTGGGCGCATGCTCAACGGTAAAGCCCGCGCTGTTCAACTGGGCAGTCAAACCATTGGCAAGGATGGGGTCGTCTTCGGCGAGTAATAGCTGCATTTCACAATATTAACGGATTACGGGACTTGTCACAATGCGGCCTCCGGCGTAAAAATCGCGGTCCCTGTGCGGCTTCACAGGACGAGCGAGTCACGTTAATATCCGATGCATACGTTCCAGGAGTCAATCATGGCAATTTCCCCCATTCGATGCCCTGCCGGATGGCGTGCCGCGATCGTCCTGGCGGCCGCATGTGCCGCTACCGCCGTCCACGCGGGCCAGCTCGAGGTGCTGCACTACTGGGACGTGGGCGACGACGCGAGGGCTGCGCAAGTATTGAAATCGGTGGTGCGGCGCCAGGGGCATACCTGGAAGGATTTCACCGTGTCCGCCGACCCGAACGGCTTTCCGCTGTCCCTGCTGCGGTCGCGCGTCCTGTCGGGGAATCCCCCGGCCGCGGCCCAGATCATGCCGCCCGTCATCCAGCAGTGGGCGCGCGAAGGCCTCCTGGCCAACATGGACGACGTGGCGCGCGCTGGCCATTGGGACGCCGTGCTGCCCCAGGCGGTCCGCGACGCCGTGAAGTACAGGGGGCGCTATGTCGCGGTGCCGCTCAACGTCCATCGCATCAACTGGCTGTGGATTAACATGCGGGTGCTGAAGGCGGCCAATGCGCGGGTGCCGACGACGTGGGACGAATTCTTTGCCGCCGCCGACGCGATGAAGCGCGCGGGATACGTCGCCGTCGCCCATGGCGGGCAGCCGTGGCAGGATTTCGTCCTGTTCGAAAGCGTCGCGCTGGGCGTGGGCGGCGTCGACTTTTACCGCAAGGCGTTCGTCGCCCTCGATCCCGGCATCCTGGCCGGGCCGGTCATGGAACGGGTGCTGCAGACCTTCCGGCGCATCAAGGCCTATACCGACCCGGCGGTCATGGGGCGCGACTGGATTCAGGCGTCCTCGACGCTGGTGAAAGGGGAGGCCGGCATGCAATTGATGGGGGATTGGGCGAAACCGGTTTTCGTGGCCGCGCAAAAGAGCGCCGGCCTGGAGTTCGCCTGCGTGCCCGCGCCCGGTACGGCGAAGGCCTTTTCGTTTGCCGTCGATTCGTTTGCGATGTTCAAGATCAAGAATCCCGCGAACGTCGCGGCGCAGAAAGATTTTGCCGCGGACTTGCTGGCACCGGACGTGCAGCAGGAATTCAATCTCGAGAAAGGGTCGATTCCGGTCCGCCTGGGCCTGGATCTCGGCAGATTCGACGCCTGCGCCAGGCAATCGGGCGCCGCGTTCGCGGCCGCCGCGCATGCCAATACCCTGGTGCCCAGCATCTCGATGTCCGTCCCGCCCGTGGTCGAGGACGCCATGCGCGAATCCATCAGCGCCTATTGGCACGACGACCGCATCACCGCCGAAGCGACGATGGCGCGCCTGGCCGCCGTCGCACGCCTCCATCCTCCGGTTCGTCCGTAACCGTTAATCTTCGTTAAGCGACTGCCCCCGGAACGGCCCGCAGGCCGGGTCCGGCTTTCGCCTTTTCTCCCGGAAATAACGGTGTTCCGTATCTAGTACGCACCAGATGTTGCCTGAATGCCGCGTTACGTCAATATGTATGAAATCGATTGACATGCCGAAATCCCAAAGCTTAAACTTCATTAATGACAGATTAATTCCAAGTGAATGCGTCGTTAAGATTGTAACTTTTTCACTTCACTTGAATTGACATCGTCTCTTTGGCGATCGCGCACGCGCCCGGGGCTGGCCGGCAACGCGTGACCTGGAATCGATAGTCAAAGCAAAACAACTAGGGACGGAGTCCGCACTCGACATCGAACGTGGACCGATCAGAAAAACGGGAAGGAGAAGACGTGAACCAATTCAGGAAAACGGCAATTGCCGTGGGCGTTTCCCAATGCGTGCTGTTGGCCAGCGGTATGGCCTATGCGCAAACGACGCCTGCCGCCGACAAGGCCGATAAAGACAAGACGGTGTCCGTGGTGGTGGTCGGCCAGCGCGCATCGCTGGAAAACGCGCAGAAGATCAAGCAGAACGCGGACGAGGTCGTCGATTCGATCGTCGCCGACGACATCGGCAAGCTGCCGGACCGTTCGGTGACCGAGGTGCTGCAGCGCGTGGTCGGCGTGACCATCGACCGCACCATGGTCAAGGGCGATCCTGAACACTATTCCGTCGAAGGCTCGGGCGTGACGATCCGCGGCCTGTCCTATGTGCGCTCGGAGCTCAATGGCCGCGACTCGTTCTCCGCCAACGGCGGCCGCTCGCTGAACTTCGAAGACGTGCCGCCGGAACTGATGGCCGGCGTCGACGTCTACAAGAACCCGTCGGCCGAACAGATCGAAGGCGGCATCAGCGGCCTGGTCAATCTGCGCACGGCCTTGCCGTTCGACTTCGCGGGCCGCAAGGTCTCCATGTCCGTGCAGGACACGTATTCGACGCTGAAGAAGGGCAAGCCCCAGCCGTCGTACACGATGATGTTCTCCAACCGCTGGAAGACCCGCTTCGGCGAATTCGGCGCCCTGGTCGACCTGGCCACGTCGGAAAGCGGCACCCGCACCGACGCCTTCCAGGTTTCGCCGTATTATCCGCGCACCGACATCGAGCCGGGCAAGACCGTCTGGGTGCCGAATGCCGCGAGCTACCGTTCGCTCGAATTCGACCGCAAGCGCGACGGTGCCTATGCCGCATTCCAGTGGAAACCGAACAGCAAGGTCCAGTCCTCGCTGACCTACTTCAAGTCGCGCTACAAGATGAAGTGGGACGAGCAGGCGATCTTCAGCGCGGCGTCGCCCTACAACCTCCAGGTGGCGAACGGCACCTACGACGCCATGGGCGCGCTGGCCAGCGGCTTGCTGACGAGTCCGGCGGACGGCGGCGTCAACTTCAACGACGATACCCGCACCTCGACGCGCAAGTCGGACACGACCGACATCTCGTGGAACCTGCGCTGGCGCCTGAACAGCGCGTGGACCGTCACGACGGACCTGCAGAAAATCCGCGCCACGACCGGCAGCTTCGACTCGACGGTCGCCACCGGCCTGCAGGTTCCGAAGATGGGGATGGACATGACGCAGACGCCGGTGCGCCTGACGTTCGACGACGCCGACCGCGCGTTCATGGCCGACCCGAACAATTACTACTGGGGCTTCACCATGGAGCACCGGGACGCCAGCGTCGCCAACGAGAAGGCCTGGAAGACCGACGTCAAGTACGAGTTCGACAACCCGATCCTGCGCGACCTGCGCATCGGCGTGCGCCTGACCGATCGCGATGCGACGACGATCAATTCCGTGCCGGGTTATAACTGGGCCGCGATCACGCAGCCGTGGCAGGTCGGACCGGTCGGTTCGTGGCAGCCGCTGTCGCACCTGGCCTACCTGGGCGATCCGCGCTTCTCCGCCGGCACGCACCTGAACACGTTCCCCAACTTCTTCAACGGCAAGATGTCGGTGCCGAGCGTGGTGGTGCCGGACGTTGCGCTGGCCGACGGCTATCCGGGCTCGTACGAGAAGCTGCACCAGTTCTACAACGTGCTGTGCGCGGAACGCAGCGGCGGCACGCTGGACAGCTGCGGTGCGTGGAAGCCGGCTTCGTTCGGCACCGATCCGTCGGGCACCAACGACCAGCAGGAGCGCAGCAAGGCCCTGTACTCGCAGCTGCGCTTCGGCTTCGACGACCTGAAATACCCGATCGACGGCAATATCGGCGTGCGCTATGTGAAGACCAATATGGTGGCGCACGGCTACACGGTGTTCAACTTCTCCGCCCCGAACATCCCGGCCGGTGCCACGGTGACCGGCGCGTCGATCCCGAACATCCCGAACTTCCAGCAGAAGGCGGATTTCGACAACACGTACAGCAACGTGCTGCCCACGCTGAACCTGCGCATGAAGGCGACGGACAAGCTGCAATTCCGCTTCGCCTACGGCCGTGCGATGACGCGTCCGGACTTCACGCAACTGCAGGCATATACGAACCTGTCCGAAGCGGCCGACACGACGACCAATACCCAGTCCAACGTCGTCACGGTGAGCAATGTCAGGCTCACGGGTACCGGCAGCGGCAATCCGAACCTGCGTCCGATCATGGCCAAGCAGGCCGACTTGACGGCCGAGTGGTATTTCGCGCCGACGGGTTCGCTGACGGCCGCGCTGTTCCACAAGAAGCTCAGCGACGTCATCATCAACCAGAGCTACAACTTCGCGCTGCCGGACGTGAACGGCACGATGCACGACTTCGTGACGACGGGTCCGGTCAACGGTGCGAACGGCACGGCCAAGGGTATCGAACTGGCTTACCAGCAGTACTTCGACATGCTGCCGGGCTGGCTGTCGGGCTTCGGCATGCAGGCCAACTACACGTACGTGAAGAGCCATCTGGACCTGTATCACCCGGTCTACCAGGTGTACTGCACGGGCGGCAGCGGTGCCGACAACCTGAACATGAACATGAACGGTTGCGACGTCGACGGCAAGACCTTCGGCAACCTGCCGCTCAACGGGCTGTCGAAGAACGCGTACAACCTGGCGCTGTTGTACGACCGTGGTCCGATCTCGGCGCGGGTGGCCTACGCCTGGCGTTCGAAGTCGCTGGAGGCGGTCAACGCCAACGGCACGAACGGCGGCAACGGCCTGGATACCAATCCGAACAGCCCGACGGTCGGCCAGCAAAACGTCAACTTTGCGCTGCCGACCTGGTCGGACGCATACGGCCAGGTCGACGCGTCGATCTTCTACAAGTTCAGCGACGACCTGACGATCGGCCTCGAGGCGCAGAACCTGACCAACACCATGTACAAGCAGTTGATGCAGCAAGGTATCGGCTACAAGGTGCGTGGTGCCTACGTGACCGGCCCGCGTTACACGGCGCAGCTGCGTTACTCGTTCTAAGGCCTCGCACACAGTTTATCTCCTCTGCTTAACGGCAGATTTTGGGGCAGCCTCGGCTTGCCCCTTTTTTTTTCATCATCATCACCGAGAGGATCACATCCATGCGAAAACTGCTTCTTACCCTGCTGTTGTGCGTCGCCGCCGGCGCCCAGGCGCAAACGGAGGTCGTCAAGCTGTGGCCGGAAGGCGTGCCGAATGCACGGGCGAACCCCGGTCCCGAACATCTCGACGGTGACCGCATCAGCAATATCTCGGAGCCGACGCTGACCGTGTATCCGGCCGCCATCGACCGCGCCGCCCACACCGCCGTCATCGTCTGCCCGGGCGGCGGCTACGAGTTCCTGTCGTTCACGCGCGAGGGCCGCCAGTATGCGCAGTGGCTGTCGCATCTGGGCATCACCGCGTTCGTGCTCAAGTCCCGCCTGCGCGACTATGGCCATCCGGCGCCGCTGCAGGACGTGCTGCGCGCGATCCGCATGGTGCGCTCGCAGGCGGCGAAATACGGCGTCGCGCCGGACCGCATCGGCGTCATGGGCAGCTCGGCCGGCGGTCACCTGGCGGCCAGCGCGTCGACGCTGTACGACAATCCGGCCGGACGCACTGGCGCCCCGCTCGACGCCGTCAGCGCGCGTCCCGACTTCGCGATCCTGATGTATCCGGTGATCACGATGGACCCGCAGTATGCCCACATGGGATCGCGCTACGCGCTGCTCGGCGCCCATCCGTCGCCCGAACTCGTCCGCCTGATGTCGGCCGAGAAGCAGGTGACGTCGAAGACGCCGCCGACCCTGTTGATGCATTCGCAGGACGATGGCGTCGTCCCGATCGCCAACAGCATCCTCTATTTCGAGGCACTGACCCGGGCCCACGTGCCGGCGGAGATGTATTTCTTCGAAAAGGGCGGCCACGGCATGGCGATGAATCCCGGCCTCGGCAACGCATCCGACTGGCCGCAGCGGGCCGAAGCGTGGCTGCGCTACCGCAAGCTGATCGTGCAATGAGCGCACGGCAGCCTGCACCGCATTCAACCCCGACATCAAAGACACCAGAGACATCAAAGACATGAAGCGGAAACACAATCTCATCATCCCCGCGCTGATCGCGGGCCTGGTCGCGGGCTGCGGCGGCGGCGGCGGCGGAGGCACGACGTCCGGCACGCCCACCGCCACCACGGCGGCGCCGACCCCGGCTCCGGCTCCGGCCCCGGCGCCCACCCCGACGCCCACCCCGACCCCGACCCCGACCCCGTCCGACGGCGGCACCGGCACGGCCGCCGCCACCTGGCAAAGCGTGAAGTTCGGCGGCGGCGGCTACGTCACGGGCCTGATCTTCCATCCGACGTCCGCGAACGTGCTGTACGCCAGGACCGACGTCGGCGGCGCCTATCGCTGGGACGCGGCCACGTCGTCCTGGGTCAACATCACGGACATGTTCGGCGCGGCGGACAGCTTCTTCGAGGGCGTGGAAAGCATCGCCCTCGATCCGAACAACGACCAGCTGGTCTATATGGCGACCGGCATGTACGACTCGGCGGGCGCCACCGCGCGCCTGTACATCTCCAGCGACCGCGGCGCGCACTGGTCGCACGTCAACCTGCCGTTCTCGACGGGCGGCAACAATGCCGGCCGGGCCCTCGGCGAACGCCTGATGGTCGACCCGAACAAGCCGACGACGCTGTTCTACGGCTCGCGCACGGCCGGCCTGTGGAAGAGCGCGGATGCCGGCCTCACGTGGAGCCAGGTCACCTCCTTGTCGTCCGCCAAGTTCACCCAGGACCAGATCAACGCAGGGGGCTATAGCATGATGGGCGTCGAAACCGTCTTGTTCGACACGGGGACGAAGGGTGGCGGCACGGCCACCCAGACCATCTACACGGCCATCGCCCCCGACTACGTCACCCTGGCGGGCCTGACGTCGAACCTGTACAAGTCGAGCGACGGCGGCGCCACGTGGGCGCCGGTGCCGACGCCGGTGTCCGGCTACCACATCCCGCACCTGGTGCGCGCCGCCGACGGCATGATCTATGTGGCGTTCAGCAAGGGCGCCGGCCCCAGCGTCGCCGGCCCGGCCCGGCTCTACAAGTTCGACGGCAGCAAGTGGACCCTGCTCGCCAGCAACGACACCGCCGGCTATGGCGGCATCTCCGTCTACGGCACGGGCGCCACGACCCGCATCGCGCTGGGCGTGTCCAACACCTGGGGCTTCGGCCAGGTCGTCCAGTTGTCCGACGACGACGGCGTCACGTGGCGCGAGATCGAGCAAGGCATGCCGCACACGCCGGCCAGTGGCGCCGGCGGCTGGGTGGACGACATCGAGATCGATCCGAGCAACCGCGACCACATCCTGCACATCTCCGGTGGCGGCATCGTGGAAACGAAGAACGCCTCGGCGGCCACGCCGAGTTGGAGTGAATCGGTCACCGCGCTGGAAGAAACCTGTCCGCTGGCCATCGCCACGCCGTCGGCCGGGGCGCCGTACAAGCTGATCAACAGCTCCGGAGACGTCGGCACGTGGGTCGACGCGGACCTGACCACGAAGCCGACCATGGGCCCCACCAGCAACTGGAGCAGCGGCAACACCGCCGACATGGCGTGGGCCGATCCGCTGTACATCGCCAGCGCGGGCGTCGCGAACTGGTCCGGCGCGGGCGGCTTCGGCTTCTCGTCCGGCGACGGCGGCAAGACGTGGACGAATTTCCCGGCCCTGCCGGCCGGCGCCAAGGCGAACACGAGCAACGCGGGGAACCTCGTGGTCACGGCCCGCAACAAGGTGGTGTGGGCGCCGCCGAACTCGGTGCCGTCCTATACGACGGACAACGGCGCGACCTGGGCCGCGACCAATCTGCCGGCGCTGCCGGCCGTCGGGATCAACTGGGACCGCGGCTACCGCCTGGCCGCCGACCGCAAGAATCCGAACAAGGTGTATGCCTACGATTCGGGCGGCGCCTCATGGGCCGGCGCGGGCAAGGTCTATGTGTCGACCGATGGCGGCCACACGTTCACGCTGAGCCAGGGTTCGGTGGCGGCGAATTTGGCGCCCAACGCCTGGAATTCGACGTCGATCGCGGTCAATCCGAACGCCGAGGGCGACGTCTGGCTGGCCGACGGCAATACCGTGTACCACTCGCTGGACTCGGGCGCGACCTGGACCAGGCTCGCCAACTTCGCCACCGCCAACGGCGCGCAGGGCGCCAGCGCGGTGGCACTGGGCAAGGCGGCGGCCGGCGCCGGGTACTCGGCCGCGGTCTATGTGGTGGGTACCGTGAACGGCGTGTGGGGCGTGTACCGCTCCGACGACGGGGGCGCCAGCTGGGCGCGCTTCAACGACGACGCGCACCAGTTCGGCGGCATCGGGGTGATGGCGGCCGACCAGAACGCCTATGGCCGGATCTATGTCGGCGGCAGCTGCCGGGGTATTTTGTACAGCAACTGAGTTTAACAAACGTTAACGCGGGCGGACAGCCGCTGGGGCACGGACCACGTGCCCCAGCGGCTTTTTTCATGGCTGCGCGCGCGTCCGCCCGCTTGGCGCTCTCGCTTACAAAATCCGGCGTGCCGTCTTGACCTCCATCACTAGTAAATACCATTGACAGTGGAAAACTTTGAGGTTTAGACTACGTTCAGCTTCATTAATTCTCACAGAATATTTCGTTAATGTATTTGCCGGATTGGATGCCAACCGATTCCGGCAATGCAGCGCCCACCGTACAGAAGTCGTTTGCGCGGCGGACGACAACGAAGCCTTGCCGGTGCCGCACGACGTCCGACGCAGATCGGGGAGTGCAGCCGGCCCCGATCGGCAAGGTGAACAGCAGGCAGGGACGCCGGCGACAACCGGACGACAGGCAGCGCCTGGGATCCGGGAACCCAAATCAAATATCCTTTCTTGAGGAGATCTTCGTGAATCGGAATCACAACTTCGTCATCCCGGCCCTGCTCGCGGCCCTTCTGGCCGGTTGCAGCGGCGGCAACACGACCCCCAGCGCGACTGGCACCGCGCCGGCCCTGGCCGCCACCGTCGGCTCGGCCACCTCCTGGACGAGCGCGAAATGGGGCGGCGGCGGCTACGTCACCGGCCTGTTCTACCATCCGAGCAATTCGAGCCTGCTGTACGCGCGCACCGACGTGGGCGGCGCCTATCGCTGGAACGCGAGCAACTCGTCGTGGATCCCCATCACCGACGGCATCGGCTGGGGTGGCGGCGAGGGCGCATATCACGGCGTCGAAAGCCTGGCGCTCGACCCGAACAACGATCAGCTCGTCTACATCATGACCGGGCAGTCGCTCGACTCGGCTTCCCACGGCCGGCTCTATGTCTCGAGCAATCGCGGCACCACCTGGACGCACTACGACGTGCCGTTCCCAGTCAACGGCAATGCCAACGGCCGGGGCACCGGCGAACGCCTCGCGGTCGATCCGAACAATCCGTCGACGCTGTTTTACGGCTCGCGCACGTCCGGCTTGTGGAAGAGTACGGACTCGGGCCAGACGTGGAATCAGGTGACGGGCCTGTCGTCCACGATCGCCAACGGCGGCGGCATGATGGGCGTCGAGCAGGTCGTCTTCGACACCTCGACCAAGGGTTCCGGCCAGCCGACCTGGATCATGTGGGCCACGGTCGCTCCGGACTACGCCCAGGCCGCCGGCCTGACGTCGACCTTGTACAAGTCGACCAACGGCGGCTATTCGTGGACGCCGGTCACGGTGCCGTCCAACGTGTCGGGCTACTACATCCCGCACACCGTGCGTGCCGCGGACGGTAACTTCTACATGGTGTTCAACCAGGGTGTCGGCCAGGGCATCAACGGCCCCAGCTTCCTGTACAAGTTCGGCGCCACCGTCGGTAACGGTTCTTGGACCCAGCTCAAGAGCTCCACGACCAACGGCTTCGGCGGCCTGGACGTGTTCGGCAGCGGTTCGACCGCCCGCATCGCGCTGGGCATGACCGGCTGGAGCGACACCAGCAAGCAGATCCAGGTGTCCGACGACGGCGGCAACAACTGGCACGAAGTCGAGGCCGGCATGCCGCACACCAGCGACTCCTGCGTCGGCTGGATCGAGGGCGTCACGATCGACCCGGCGAACCGCGACCACATCATGCACATCCACGGCGGCGGCGTCTGCGAAACGATGAACGCTTCGTCGTCCTCGCCGACCTGGAGCCCGAAGGTCAACAACCTCGAGGAGACCGTCACCCTGTCCCTCGTGACCGCACCGGTCGGGGCATCGTACAAGTACATCAACAGCGCGGGTGACATCGGCACGTGGGTCGATACGGACCTCGCGACCCGGCCGACGCGCGGCCCGCTGAACTCGTGGAGCAGCGGTAACTCGGCCGACATGGCATGGTCGGATCCGACCTATATCGCCGCCTCCGGCGTCGACAATGCCAACGGCCACGTCGTCAAGGGCTTCTGGTCGGGTGACAGCGGCAACAGCTGGTCGCAGTTCTCGTCGCTGCCGACCGGCGCCGCGGCGAACGGCAGCGAGGTGCAGAGCATCGCCGTCCCGTCGCGTAACAACGTGATCTGGGCACCACCCGATTCGGTGCCGTCGTACAGCACGAACAGCGGCGCGAGCTGGACCGCGACCAACCTGCCGGCGTTCGGAGCGACCTGGAACGGCTACTATCGTGCCTATCGCCTGGCCGCGGACCGCAAGAACCCGAGCAAGGTCTATGCCTTCGATTCGGGCGGCGCACCGTGGAGCAACGAGACGGGCAAGGTCTACATCTCCTACGATGGCGGCCATAGCTTCGGCCTGAGCGGGATGTGGGGCGCCCAGAGCATGGCGCCGAACGGCTGGCACGACACGTCGATGGCGGTCAACCCGAACGCCGAGGGCGACATCTGGGTGACTGACGGCAATTCCCTGTACCACTCGGTGAACTCGGGCTGGAACTGGGTGCAGGTCGGCACCTTCGCGTCCGCCAACGGCACGAAGGGCGCCACGAAGGTCGCGTTGGGCAAGCCGCTGGCCGGCTCCTCGTACTCGGCCGCGATCTACGTGGAAGGCACGCTGAACGGCCAGTGGGGCATCTTCCACTCGGACGACGGCGGCGCAACGTGGGCGCGCTTCAACGACGACATGCACCAGTTCGGCGACAACAACGTGTTGGCGGCCGACCAGAGCACCTATGGACGCATCTACGTCAACGGCGCTGCCCGCGGCGTGATCTACACCAACTAAGTACCACGTTCTTGACGTAGCCAATGACCGTCGCGGCATCCGCAAGGACCGCGACGGTTTTCCGTTTGCCGAACGACGGTGGCGGCGTCAGTCTCATTCCTCAAATCTATAAAAACAACGCGCCAACCCCAACGCCAACCGGGCCGGCGCGGCGGAGCTACGTCCCTGACGGGAAATCGTTAAGCCACTCATTCCTTCTTAGAGGAGACATCATGCATCGGAAGCACAACTTCATCATCCCGGCGCTGCTCGCGGCGGCTCTTGCCGGCTGCAGCGGCGGCAGCACCACGCCAGGCGCATCGGGCACCGCCGGCCCCGTCGTCGCGGCCACCGTCGGCTCGGCGACCACCTACACGAGCGCGAAATGGGGCGGCGGCGGCTACGTCACGGGCCTCATCTATCACCCGACCAGCTACGCCGTCATGTACGCGCGCACCGACGTCGGCGGCGCCTACCGCTGGAACAATTCGAACGGCTCGTGGACTCCCATCACCGACGGCATCGGCTTCAACGCGGGCGAAGGCACCTACCACGGCGTCGAAAGTATCGGACTCGATCCGACCAACGACAACAAGGTGTACCTGATTACGGGCATGTACTCGCACGACTGGCAAGGCACCCCGGTCAATGGCCGCATCTATGTCTCCAACGACCGCGGCAACAGCTGGACACACTACGACCTGCCGTTCCCGGTCGGCGCCAACGAAGACGCTCGCGCCATCGGCGAACGCCTGAAGCTCGATCCCACCAACCCGTCGACGATGTTCTACGCGTCGCGCACGGCCGGCCTGTGGAAGAGCACGGACTCGGGCCAGCACTGGACCCAGACCGGTTTGTCGAGCAAAGTGCTGTCGGCCAGCGAGATCCAGGGGCTCGGTGCCGCGCCGGTGGGCGTCGAGCAGATCATGTTCGACAACTCGAGCGTGGGCGGCGGCGCGACGACGTGGATACTGTATGCCGCGATCGCGCCGGACTACGTGCAGAAGGCAGGCCTGACCTCGACCCTGTACAAGTCCACCAACGGCGGCTACTCGTGGACGCCGGTGGCGGTCCCGTCGACCGTGACCGGCTACTACGTCCCGCACATGGCGCGCACCAACGATGGCAACTACTACGTGGTGTTCAACAAGAACTCGGGGCAGGGCGCACAGGGCCCCGGCTACCTCTACCGGTTCGGCGGCATGACCAACGGCGACTCGTGGTCCCAGCCGCTCGCCACCACCACGCAGGGCGGCTTCGGCGGCGTCTCCGTGTACGGCTCCGGTTCGACGGCCCGCATCGCGCTGGCCGAGACCGGTGTCTGGGTCGACAACCCGCCGGCCGTCCTGCTGTCCGACAATGCCGGCGGCACCTGGCGCGAAATCGCGGGCGGCATGCAGCACTGGGGCGGCGGCTACGGCGGCTGGGTGGACGATGTCGAGATCGATGCGACCAACCGCGACCACATCATGCACGTCACCGGCGGCGGCGTCTGGGAAACCTGGAACGCGTCGTCGGCCACGCCGAGCTGGGATGCGCCGGTCAACAATTTCGAGGAAGTCTGCCCCAATGCCATCGTCGCGCCGCCGGCCGGCGCGTCGTACAAATTCGTGCAGTCTTCCGGCGACGTCGGCACGTGGCTCCAGACCGACCTCGCGGCGAAGCCGTTCAAGGGTCCGACCACCGCCTGGAGCAATGGCGCTGTCGCGGACGTGCTGTGGTCCGATTCCACGTTCATCGTCGGCACCGGCGTCCTCAACTCGAGCCAGACGCCGTTCGGCTTCTGGTCGGGCGACGCCGGCAACACGTGGTCGAACTTCGCGACCTTGCCCAACGGCGCTTCCAGTTCCAGCGCACAGAGCATCGCGGTCACGTCCCGCAGCAACGTGATCTGGGCGACCAAGAACTCGGTGCCGTCCTGGTCCTCGAACAATGGCGGCAGCTGGACCGCGACCAACCTGCCGGCGCCGACCGTCACCAGTGTCGATTCCAGCTATCACCTGGCGGCCGACCGCAAGAATCCGAACAAGGTCTATGCCTATGACGCGGGCGGCGCCGAGTGGACCGGAACGGCCGGCAAGGTTTATGTGTCGACCGATGGCGGCCACAACTTCACGCTGAGCCAGGGCTCGGTGTCGGCGAACCTGGCTCCCAACCGCTTCGGTTCCACCTCGCTGGCGGTCAACCCGAACGCCGAAGGCGACGTCTGGCTGGCCGACGGCGATGCCGTGTACCACTCGACCAATTCGGGTGCGAGCTGGACGAAGCTGACCGGCTTCGCGACGGTCGCGGCCAGCGGCTCGACGGACAAGTTGCTGGGGGCCGCCAGCATCACCCTCGGCAAGGCGCAGACCGGCAGCACGTACTCGGCCGCGGTCTACGTCGTGGGCACGCGCAATGGCGTGTGGGGCGTCTATCACTCCGACGATGGCGGTGCGACCTGGGCGCGTTTCAACGACGACGCGCACCAGTACGGCGGCATCTTCGCGATTGCGGGCGACTGGAACACCTACGGCCGCCTCTACTTCAGCGGCACCGGTCGCGGTGTGATTTACACCAATTGAGCGGTACGACCCTGATGTAGATCATGACCGTTGCGGCACTGGATGCTGGCCGCAACGGTTGTTTTTGCGCTCGTGAATTCAATTGACAGTGAAAAAGTGTGAGTATTAAACTATATTTAATACCACTTCATCCTGTTTTCATGTTTCGTTAATGCGAACGGATGCCCGATACCGGCCTGGGCGCGCATCGTGCCCGGTCCGGTAAAAGCCAACGCGCGCTACCCGGCTGACCGAGGTCGGCCGGGCGAGCTTGTTTCAAGGTTCCATGTTCGACGCCGTACGCTGCCGTGACCTCATCGCGGTCTCTGCGCATGGCGAGTATTGTTTCTAATTTATAAAAAACGTTGACTCGAGGCATGGTGCCGCCGGACCGCTTTGGAAACATCCCCGGAACGCCTGCGACGACGTCGACGAAGGAAACGCGCTGCGCGCCGGTCGGGCGCGGTCTTCCTTGGCGCCGCGCCGGACGATCTCCGGCACGGCGGCAGGGCCAGCGCGGTGGAGCTACGTTGTTCTAGACCGGAAAACGGCAAGCCAATCATCCTTCCTTTTAGAGGAGACACAATGAATCGGAACCACATTTTCGTCGTCCCCACGCTGCTCGCGGCGCTTCTTGCGGGCTGCAGCGGCGGCAACTCCACGTCGGGCGTGTCGAGCACCGCACCCTCCCTCGCCGCCACCGTCGGCGCGGCGACCACCTACACGAGCGTCAAATGGGGCGGCGGCGGCTACGTCACAGGCCTGATCTATCATCCGACCACCGCGAACCTCCTGTACGCCCGCACCGACATCGGCGGCGCCTACCGCTGGAACCCGGCCACCTCGTCGTGGACGCCCATTACCGACGGCATCGGTTTCAATGGCGGCGAGAGCCGGTTCCACGGCATCGAAAGCCTCGCGCTCGACCCGAACAACGACCAGCGCGTCTACATGGCCACCGGCATGTACACGTTCGAAGGCAACGGCCGGCTCTATGCCTCCACCGACCGCGGCAATACGTGGACGCACTACGACCTGCCGTTCCCGGTGGGCGGCAACAATCCCGCCCGGGCCATCGGCGAACGCCTGGCGGTCGACCCCAACAATCCTTCGACGCTGTTCTACGGTTCGCGCACCGCCGGCCTGTGGAAGAGCACGGACTCGGGCCAGACCTGGGCCCAGGTCACGTCGCTGTCGACCCTGCAGCTGACGAACGACCAGGTCAATACCATGGGCGGCTGGGTGACGGGCGTCGAGTCGCTCGTGTTCGACACGTCCACCAAGGGCACCGGCGTTGCGACGTCGACGCTGTATGTCGCCGTCGCCCAGGACTACGCCAACGCGGCGGGTCTGAGCTCGACCTTCTACAAGTCCGTCGACGGCGGCGCGACGTGGACGCCGGTGGCGGTCCCGTCCGCGGTGGCCGGCTACTACGTCCCGCACATGGTGCGCGCCGCCGACGGCACGATCTATGTGGCGTTCAGCGCGGGCGCCGGTCCGGGCGTCGCCGGCCCCGGCTACCTGTACAAACTCAGTGGCGGCACGTGGACGCAGATCGTCAGCAATTCCTCCGCCGGCTACGGCGGCCTGTCGGTGTACGGCTCCGGCCCGACGGCCCGCATCGCGCTGGGCGTGTCCAACACCTGGGGCTCCGGCCAGGTCGTCCAGCTGTCGGTCGACGGCGGCAGCACCTGGCGCGAGATCGAGCAGGGCATGCCGCATACGCCGTCCGGCGGCGCCGCCGGCGGCTGGGTGGACGACATCGAGATCGACCCGGCCAACCCCGACCACATCTCGCACATCCACGGCGGCGGCATCGTGGAAACGACGACCGCGACGGCGGCCACGCCGAGCTGGAACAGCGCGGTGACCAACCTCGAGGAGACGGCCACCCTGGCCCTCGTCACGCCGCCGGCCGGCGCGCCGTACAAGTTCGTCAACAGCGCGGGCGACATCGGCACGTGGGTCCAGACGGACCTCGCGGTGCAGCCGACCAAGGGCCCGAGCACTGCATGGAGCAGCGGCAACGCCGCCGACGTGCTGTGGTCCGATCCTGCGTACATCGTCGGTAACGGCGTCATCAACGCGAGCAACACCGCCTTCGGCTTCTGGTCCGGCGACGGCGGCAACACGTGGTCGAACTTCGCGAAGCTGCCCACCGGCGCCTCCACCAACAAGGGCAGTACGGGAAGCATCGTCGCCACGTCACGCAGCAACATCGTCTGGGCGCCGCCCAACTCGGTGCCGTCGTACACGACGAACAACGGCTCGCGCTGGTCGTCGACCAACCTGCCGGCGCTGGCCAGCCTCGGCTGGGATCGCGGCTACCGCCTCGTGGCCGACCGCAAGAATGCGAGCAAGGTCTACGCCTACGATTCGGGCGGCGCATTCTGGGGCACGCCGGGCAAGGTCTACGTCTCGACCGACGGCGGCCACCATTACACGCTGAGCCAGGGCTCGGTGAACGCGAACCTCGCCCCGAACGCGTACTGGATCACGTCGATGGTGGCCAACCCCAACGCCGAGGGCGACCTGTGGCTGGCGGACGGCAACACCGTGTACCACTCCACCGATTCGGGTGCGACCTGGACGGCGCTGAATGGCTTCGCCACGGTCGCGGCCAGTGGGTCGACGGGCGCGTTGCAGGGGGCGAGCGCGATCGCCCTGGGCAAGCCGCTGGCCGGTTCCTCCTACTCGGCCGCGATCTACGTCGTGGGCACGATGAACGGCGTGTGGGGCATCTATCACTCCGACGACGGCGGTGCGACCTGGGCGCGCTTCAACGATGACGCGCACCAGTACGGCGGCGTCGGCCAGATCGCGGCCGACTGGAACACCTACGGACGCATCTACTTCAGCGGCACCGGCCGGGGGCTCGTCTACACCAACTGATCGGACGCGCGTTTCACGTAGGAAATGACCGCCGCGGCGCCGACAAGGCGCCGCGGCGTTTTTCCGTATGGGCCGCAAATTAGTTCTATATGCATGTGGTAAGTATTTAATTTAATTAATACAATATGAACGATGGATGGCATACCCATCCCACGACATGCGCGGCCAGCCGCGCATCCGCAGCCACAACGACAACGACGAAGAGACATGAACAAGACAACACGGATGGCCGTGCCCCTGCTGGCACTCGCCGCCGCCTGTGCCTGCGGTGCGGGCCAGGCGGCTGAACTCGGCCTGGCAGGCATCTTTTCCGACCACGCGGTCCTGCAGCGCGACCAGCCCATCGCCGTCTGGGGCAAGGCCGCCCCCGGCAGCAAACTGACCGTCACCCTGGGCGGACGCACGGCAACCGGCAGCGCGGACGCAAACGGCAAGTGGAAGATCCAGCTGCCGGCGCAGGGCGCCGGCGGACCGTACACGCTGACGGTGACGTCCGGCGCCGACAAGGTCAGCCGCGCCGACGTCCTCGTCGGCGACGTCTACCTGTGCTCGGGCCAGTCGAACATGGAATTCGCCCAGCGCCAGTCGACCAACGCCATCGGCGCGACGTATCTGGGACCGAACGACAGGCTGCGCTACTTGAACGTCCCGAGGAACAGCGCGGCGGCGCCGCAGGACGAATTCAACGGCCCGGTCGCGTGGAAGAGCGTGACGCCGGACACCGTCGGCGACGCCTCCGCCGTCTGCTACTACATGGCGCGCTCGCTGCAGGCGACCTACAAGATCCCGGTCGGCTTCATCCAGGCCAGCTGGGGCGGCACGACGATCCAGGGCTGGATCGGCGCGGAGTCGCTGCGCACCGTCGGCGACTACGCGACCGGCGTCGACGCCGTCGCGCTGTACGGACGCGACCTCGGCGCGGCGATGCGCGCCCAGGACGCGCGCACCGAAGCGTGGTGGCGCGCGCACGACCCGGCCACGGCCGCGCAGCGCGCCTGGATCGCGCCGGATCTCGACGACAGCGGCTGGTCGACCGTCACCCCGTCCGGCTCGTGGAAGGACAGCGGCGTGGCCGGCTTCAAGGACTTCGACGGCGTCGCGTGGTATCGCACGACCGTCACGCTGACCGACGCGCAGGCCAAGGCCGCGAACATGCTGCACCTGGGCCCCGTCGACACCTGGGACACCACCTGGGTCAACGGCGTGCGCGTGGGCGGCGCCGGGCTGGGTTGGCTGTGGCGCGATTATCCCGTGCCCGCGGGCGTGTTCAAGCCCGGTCGCAACGTGATCGCCGTGCGCGTGCTGAGCGGCGGGCAGGGCGGCGGCCTGACCGGCGCGCCGGCCAGCCGCACCATCGGCACCCGCGACGGCCAGACGATTGCCCTGCCGGCCGCGTGGAAGGTGAAGCGCGGCAGCGCGTTGACGGGCCTGGGCGTGCCGCCGGCGCCGTGGGACATGCTGACGAGCTACACGACGCTGTACAACGGCATGATCGCGCCGCTGGTCGGCTACAAGTTCAAGCTGGTGGCGTGGTACCAGGGCGAGGCGAACGCCGACCAGAACGCCGCCAACCCCGGCGGGCCGCAGGAATACCGCACCTTGCTGCCGCTGTTGCTGCGCGACTGGCGCCAGCGCTTCGGCCAGGGTGCGTTGCCGTTCTTCGTCGTGCAGTTGCCGGGCTTCGGCGCCACGGCGACGGCGCCGGTGCAGTCCAACTGGGCCGAACTGCGCGCCGCGCAGGCGGACACGGTGGCGCACGACGCGCACGCGGGCCTGGCCGTCACGCTCGACGTGGGCGACCGCTTCGACATCCATCCGACCGAGAAGACCGCCGTCGGCGAGCGTCTCGCGCGCGCCGCGCGCGCCGTCGCGTACGGCGAGAAGATCGCGCCCGGCAGCCCGTACGCCGTGTCCGCGCGGCGCGTCGGCAACGACATCGTCATCGCGTACAAGGACGCGGGCGGCGGCCTCGCGACGTATTCGTCCAACCGCCCCATCGGCTTCGAGGCATGCGCGGGCAAGGCGTGCCGCTTTGTCGACGCGCGCGTAAAAGGTGATATCGTCGTGCTGCCCGGCGCCGGCACGCCGGGCGTCACGCGCGTGCGTTACGCGTGGGCCGACGCGCCGATCGTGAACCTGTTCGGCGGCGACGGCCTGCCGGCCGCGCCGTTCCAGCTCGACGTACACTGACAACATCCAACCCACCCAACCATTGGACATTGAAATGCAAGAACGACAAAAAACGCGCCGGTTGCCGCGCCTCGCCCTGATTCCCCTGTTGCTGGCGACCGCCGCGGCGCACGGCGCCACCGATCCGCTGGCCCCGACGGCGCACTGGAGCGCCTATACCGCCGGCCGCGCGGCCACGCCGCCGATGGGGTGGAGCAGCTGGAACGCGTTCGGCACCAACATCGACGAAGCGAAGATCCTCGGTTCGGCCCAGCGCCTGGTCGACAGCGGCCTGGCCGCCAAGGGCTACCGCTACGTCAACATCGACGACGGCTGGGCGCAGCGCCGCCACATGCCGGACGGCCGCCTCGAGATCCGTCCCCAGCAGTTCCCGTCGTCCGTCCAGGGCGGCAAGAGCACCTTCCGTCCGCTCACCGACAAGCTGCACGCGATGGGCCTGAAGGCCGGCATTTATTCCGACCTCGGTCGCAATACCTGCTCGCAGGCCTACGGCGGCGACGATCCCAATCTCCCGAAGGGCAATATGTTCGAACGCGAGGTGGGCCTGTACGGCCACGTCGACCAGGACATCGACCTGTTCTTCGGCGACTGGGGCTTCGATTTCATCAAGGTCGACGGCTGCGGCCTGCGCGCCTACGGCGCCGCCAGCCCGAAAGTGCGTTCGGGCGCCTACCGCGCGTTGACGCCCTCGCTGGACCTGGAAACGGTCACCCGCTCCAACATCCCGGCCGTGCAGGCGGAATTCAAGCAGATCAACGCGGCCCTCAAGCGCAACAATCCGGATGGCGACTTCCTGCTGTCGCTGTGCGTGTGGGGCTCCGCCGACGTGCGCGCCTGGGGCAAGGACTTCGGCAACCTGTCGCGCACCAGCGACGACATCCGGCCGTCCTGGACCCGCCTGCTCAGCAATTTCGACAGCGCGGCGACGCGCGAACTGTACGCGCATCCGGGCAGCTGGAACGACCCGGACATGCTGTTCATCGGCGCCGGCGACTTCGACGCCAACCACCTCGTGGAAGCCCGCTCGCACTTCTCGCTGTGGGCCATGCTGAACGCGCCGCTGCTGACGGGCGCCGACCTGACCAAGACGCCGCAGTCGCTGCTGGACATCTTCGGCAATGCCGACGTCATCGCGATCAACCAGGACCCGGCCGGCAACCAGGCGGTGATCGCCTACGACGCACGCGACCTGCAGATCCTCGTCAAGCAGCTGGCCTCGGGCGACAAGGCCGTCGCCGTCTTCAACCGCGGCTTCACGCCGATCGACGTCGACCTGACGGCCGCGCACATGAAGTACCGCGCCGACGCGCCGGTCACGCTGACGGACCTCTGGAGCAAGTCCGACATGACGTTCACGAACGAGACCAAGCTGCGCGTGGCGCCGCGCGAGACGCGCATCTTCCGCGCGCACGGCACGCGCGTGCTGGCGGACGGCCTGTACCTGTCGGAGCAGCCGGGCAGCGTGAACCCGGCCGTGGACGGCGTGACGCGGCCGCAGGTCGATCCGACGATCTTCCGCTCCTCGTTCGCCTGGACCGGCACCAAGGGCGCGGGCGAACGGCCGATGTACGCGGGTTGGGGCGGCGCGCGCGCCGACAGCACGCCGTACGGCCAGGTGCTGCAGATCGGCGGCACGGCTTTCACGTCCGGCATCGGCATCCTGGCCAATTCGCGTCTCGAAGTGCGTAACCACGATTACCGCCGCTTCACGACCAGCGTGGGCGTCGACGATTCCGCGCTGGACCGCAAGCATGCCGTCACCTTCACGATCTACGGCGACGGCAAGCTGCTCGCCAAGAGCCGCGCGCTGCGCTGGGGCCAGCCGGCGCAGGCGTTGGCGGCGGACGTCGCCGGCGTCAAGCTGATCGAGCTGGTGGCGCGCAGCGCCGGCGCGGACGACGAGCAACTGCCGGTCACGTGGGGCGACGCAGCGTTGTTGTCGGGCGCGCAGCAGAAGTGACCATGCGCCGCCGCGGCGCATGCATTTGGTGGGCGGAGGGCCGCCCACCCTACCGCTTCACGTAGGGTGGGCACCCCGTGCCCACCGGTTCGCGTTACCGAGATCGGTTCAAGCGATCGCGTAGTCACATCTGGCGGAACAGGTGCGCGAACAGCGGGCTGACGCGCAGCTTGTCCGCCCGGTTGCGTAGATTGAGCGTCAGCTTGCCGGCATCGTCGCGGCTGGCGCTTGCCACGTGCCGCATGTTGACGATCGCGCCGCGGCTGATCTGGCGGAACTGGTCCGGGTCGAGCTGCGGCAGCAGGTCCTTGAGGCTCAGCCGGATCAGCGCGTCGCCGTCGCCGCTCGCCACGTTGACGTATTTGTCGAGCGCCTGGAAGTACGCGACGTCCTGCACGGGAATCATGCGCACGACGTTGCCGACGGCCGCACGGATCACCGTGAGGCGCTCGGCCGGCGCGCTTGCCGCCGGCAGCAGGGCGCGCATCTGCTCGACCAGCTGCGCCAGGCCATCGTCGTCCGCCTGTCCGGGCGCGGGCGCCAGCCGGGCCTTCAGGCGCTCGACGGTGCGCGCCAGGCGCGCATCGCTCACGGGCTTCATCACATAGTCGACGGCGGCCTGCTCGAACGCCTTGACGGCATAGTCGTCGTACGCGGTCACGAACACGATCTGCGGGAACGGACGCGCACCTTCCCACCGTTCGGCCAGTTCCTGCGCCGCTTCCAGGCCGCTCTGGCCCGGCATCTTGATGTCCAGGAACAGCACGTCGGGCTGCAGTGCCAGCGCCTGCTGGACGGCGGCCACGCCGTTCGGCGCCGTGCCGGCGATGTCGAGTTCCGGCCACAGGCGGCGCAGGGTGGCGGCCAGCGTGGCGGCAAGAATCGGTTCGTCCTCGGCGATAAGGGCGCGCAGGGACGGGGATGCGGCGGTCGGGTTCATGCGGTCTCCAGGGGCAGTGTGAGGCGGGCCAGCACGCCGTGCGGCTGGGCGGGAAGCAAGGTCAGGGCGGCGCGCGCGCCGTACAGCACCTGCAGGCGTTCGCGGGTGGTCGTCACGCCCACGCCGCTGCCTTTCGCGGGCGTGTCGGCGTCGGGCAGGCCGAGGCCCGTGTCGCTGACGCAGATGTCGAGCAGGCCGGCGCGCACGCTCGCCTCCACGGTCACGGTGCCGCCTTCGATCTTCGGTTCCAGGCCGTGGATGATGGCGTTTTCCACGAGCGGCTGCAGCAGCATGGCCGGCAGCCGCGCGCGGCGCAAGTCGTCCGGCAGGATGCAGCGATACGCCAGGCGCGACCCCATGCGCACGGCCATCAGGCCGAGGTAGGCTTCGGCCGCCTCGAATTCCTGGGCCAGGGTCGTCGTCTCGGCGCGGGTGGCGGACAAGGTGGCGCGCAGGTACTGGATCAGGTGGTCCAGCATCCGGTTGGCCTGCTGCGGATCGATGGCGATCAGGCCCTGCAGGTTGGCGAGCGTGTTGAACAGCATGTGCGGTTCGATCTGCGCCTGCAGCAGCCGCAACTGGGCTTGCAGGGCCTGGCGCTCGATCGTTGCGGCGCGCGCCCTGACCTCCGTGCGTTCCAGCTTGATGCGTTCGACGCGTTCGCGGTTCAGGATCATCAGCGCCATCACGCACATGCCCAGCAGCGTGAACAGGATCATGCCGCGCTGGCCGCGGTCGTTCGGATAGTCGTGCAGGTCGGGCCAGCCCGTGCCCAGGATCAGGCCACCGACCACGATGCCGCAGTAATGCGCGACGGGCGCCGTCGCGACGAGCAGCACGAGGCTCGGCACCAGCCAGCGGCGGCGCCGCGCGGGATCGTCGAGGACCGTCAGGCGCAGCCCGTCGAGGACGGCGAGCCCGATGAGCCCGATGCAGATCGAGTACACCATCTGGTCGTACAGCTCCCACGTCTTGCCGTTCACCAGCGTGATGAGGACGGCGGCCAGGGCGCACACGATGACGGTCAGGCCGGCGTCGTCCGCCAGGCGGCGCAGTTTCGGCCGGCCGGCGGCGGTTGGGGGCGGGAAGAAGCGGGCGAGGGTGATCATGGTTGGCCTGTGGTCCGATGCTTGACGGTTGGCGGCATTGTGCCGCCGCGCCCCGGCGCGGGCAAGCCGGGCGCGACGAACCGGGGCCGGCGCCGACCGAAACGGGGCATAATGGGCCCGAACCGCCTTCGACCCCGTCACGACATGGATTTCCAGTTCCTCGGCACCTCGTCCGGCACCCCGACCAAGACCCGCAACGTGAGCGGCCTGGCCCTGCGCGGGCCGGGCGGCGGCTGGTCGCTCGTCGACTGCGGCGAGGGCACGCAGCACCGCATCCTGCACACGCCGTTGTCGCTGCACGACCTGCGCGCCGTCTTCGTCACCCACATGCACGGCGACCACTGCTACGGACTGCCCGGCCTCCTGGCCAGCGCCGGCATGCACAACCGCACGGCCCCGCTGACCCTCGTCGGCCCGCCGCCCCTGCGGACGTTCATCGACGCCGTGATGGCCACGAGCGAACTGGGGCTGCCGTACGCGCTGGACTTCATCCCCGTCGGCGAGCTGGCCGCACGCAGCGTCCTGCCCGACCTGGCCGTCGACGCCGTCGCATTGTCGCACCGCGTGCCGTCGTACGCCTACCGCTTCACCGAGCGCGCCGTGGAGCGCCGGCTGGACGCGGACCGCCTGCGCGCGGCGGGCGTGGCGCCCGGTCCCGCGTGGGGCGAACTGCAGCGCGGCCTCGACGTGGTGCTGGACGACGGCCGACTCCTGCGCGCGCACGAGTGGCTGCTGGCGCCGCGCAAGGCGCGCACGATCGTCGTCGGCGGCGACAACGACGACCCGAACCTGTTGCTGGACGCGGCGCGCACGGCGCAGGTGCTGATCCATGAGGCGACCTACACGGAAGAGGTGCTGCTGAAGGTGGGGCCGGGGCCGATGCACAGTTCCGCGCTGCGGGTGGCGCGCATGGCCGCCGCGGCCGGGCTGCCGAACCTGGTGCTGACGCATTTCAGCCCGCGCTACCAGGACGGGGACGGACCGTCGTCGCTGGCGGCGCTGGCGGCGGAGGCGCGCGCGGTCTACGCGGGCAATCTGTTCCTGGCGCGGGATTTCGAGCGCTACGTGCTGGATCGCGACGGCCTGTGCCGGCGGGTGGGCGACCGCGCGTCCTGAAATATTTTTTGTAACACGCGAAAAAAATCTGCGATATCTTTTTTGCGCCGTCAATCGTTTTCATTTCCCGAAAAGTTATCGCGGGTTCCCGCATCGATAACGATATTTTTTAAATGACAGGCGAAATCTGGATTTTCGGAATCGCAGCTATTTCCGTGCTGAAATCTGTAAATTCTCCGGTCGAATCAGTGGCTTAGAGGCATCCTCGGCGCAGTTGCCAAGCCTCCGAAAATGCCGCATTCTCCGCTCCTGATACGGATGGGAAGGCTGTCGTATCGCTCAAATCATAATTAAACGACGGAGACTACAGTGCAAAATCCATTATTTCGGGCGGGATGGGGCGCGCTATTCGCGTCCTGCTTCATTGCCGCCAATGCCGCCGCCAATGCCGCCGCCAATGCCGGCGCCAATGCCGGCGCCCAGGCCGGCGCCACGCTCCCCACCTTCCAGAACGCGTCCGTGCACGACCCGTCCGTGATCAAGGTCGGCGACACGTTCTATGTATTCGGTTCGCACCTGGCCTCGGCCAAGTCGAAGGACCTCATGAAGTGGACGCAGATGACGGACGGCGTCAACGCCGCCAATCCGCTGTTCCTGAACGGGGCGAAGAACGTCTACACGGAGCTGGCCGAGACGTTCGCGTGGGCGAACGTGCAGGACTTGTGGGCGCCGGACGTGCGCCGGCTCGCGGACGGCAAGTACTACATGTACTACGACGCCTGCGAGGGCGACGCGCCCCGGTCCGCGCTGGGCGTGGCCGTCGCGGACAACGTCGAAGGCCCGTACGTCAACAAGGGCATCATCCTCAAGTCCGGCATGTGGGGCCAGGCCAGCTACGACGGCACCGTCTACGACGCGCGCAAGCAGCCGAACACGGTCGATCCGAACGTCTTCTTCGACAACGCGGGCAAGCTGTGGATGGTCTACGGCTCGTACTCGGGCGGCATCTTCGTCATGCAGATGAATCCCGCCACCGGCGTGCCTTACCCGAACCAGGGCTACGGCAAGCGCCTGGTGGGCGGCAACCACGCGCGCATCGAAGGCGCATACGTGCTGTACAGCCCCGCGACGGCGTACTACTACCTGTTCACGTCCTTCGGCGGCCTCGATGCGAACGGCGGCTACAACATGCGCGTGGCGCGCTCGACGAACCCGGACGGTCCGTACTACGACGCCCAGGGCAACGACATGGCGAACGTGAAGGCCGATCCGGCCAAGCCGCTGTTCGACGATGCGTCGATCGCGCCGTACGGCGTCAAGCTGATGGGGAACTTCCTGTTCGAGCGCAAGCTGGGCGAGGCCGGCACCGGCATCGGCACGGGCTACGTCTCGCCGGGCCACAACTCGGCCTGGTACGACCCCGCGACGGGCAAGCACTTCCTGATCTTCCACACGCGCTTCCCGGAACGGGGCGAGCAGCACGAGGTGCGCGTGCACCAGATGTTCATGAACGCGGACGGCTGGCCCGTCGTGGCGCCGTACCGCTACGCGAACGAGACGCAGCCGGCGTTCCTGCGGCCCGAATTCGTCTTCGGCGACTACCTGTACGTCAACCACGGCAAGGACATCACGGCCGCCATCAAGAAGTCGCAGCTCATCACCCTGAACGCCAACGGCACGATTACCGGGGCCGTGAACGGCACGTGGCGCAGGACCGGCGGCAACCAGGTCGAGATCAACCTGCCCGGCGCGTCCACGTACAAGGGCGTGCTGCTGACCGAGTGGGACGAGACGTCGAAGTCCTACGTGACGACGTTCACCGCGTCCTCGCGCGAAGGCATCGCCATCTTCGGCAGCCGCCTCATTCCGCGCACGGACCGGCAGGTCGCCATCGCCATCTACAATGAACTGAGCCTCGGCCCCACGACGGCCGTCACGGGCAACCTCACGCTGCCGACGACGGCCGCGCGCAACGCCGTCATCGGCTGGACGTCGTCGAATCCGGCCGTCGTCAGCAACACGGGCGTCGTGACGACGCCGGCGACCGGCTCGATCAACGTCACCTTGACGGCGCGGATCACGAAAGGCACGGCCACGCTGACGAAGACCTTCACCGTCACCGTGCGCAAGCTGGGCGGGCTGGTGGCGTACTACGCGTTCGACGGCAACCTGCTCGATTCCAACGGCGCGTTCGCGCCCGGCACCGTCATCGGCAACAAGATCGACGTGGCGGGCGGCAACCTGACGTACGCGGCGGGCGTGCACGGCAACGCGGTTGTGTTCGACGGCGCGACCGGCGTGCGGCTGCCGAACGGCCTGATCTCGTCGAACACGTACACCGTGTCCATGTGGCTGAAACCCGCCCAGTTGACCGCGTTCACGCCCGCGTTCTTCGGCGCGCGCACGACGGATTCCTGGATCAGCTTCCTGCCGATGGGCCATGCCTTCGTGAACGGCGCGACGATGCTGTGGTCGGGCTCCGCCTGGTACGACGCCGGTCTCGGCATGAACATCCCGGTGAACCAGTGGTCGCACGTGGCGTTTGCCGTCAACAACGGCGCCGTCAACGTGTACGTCAACGGCGTCAAGCGCTTCGCGGGCTCGGGCTTCCCGAACGTGTTCACGACGACGACCGGCACCTTCGCGCTGGGCGTGAATTACTGGGACACGCCGTACAAGGGCGCCATCGACGAGCTGCGCATCTACAACGCGGCCCTGAGCGACGCCCAGGTCGCCGGCCTGGCGCATTGAAGGGGATGCCATGACAACAGCAGTCCGACGCAGTGGGCGATGGACGAGTTCACGGTGCCGGAGCCGGGCTCGCTGGCGTTGATGGGTGCGTCGCTGGCCGGGTTGCTGTTCGCGCGGCGCCGCAAGCACAGCGTGTGAGGCGTAGGCCACCAAACCCACGCGTTCATCGTGTCACTCCAGATGCTCGTGGTGCTCCGCCACGCCCCGCTTCCAGTATGCCGACACGCGTGTAGCCTCGCGCGGCACGCCTTGTTCGTTCAACGCCGCGCGCACCCGCGCCATCGTCGCCGCTTCGCCGGCGCCCCACGCGAACCCGCGGCCGGCGGGCAGCGCCAGCGCCCGCAGGTCCGCGACGAGCGCGTCGGCCGTGTCGAACCAGCGCAGGTCGACGCCGGCCGCGCTCGCGAAAACGCGCCGGTCGGCGGCAGCCGCATGCGCGAGCACGAGCGCGCGGCTGCCCGTCGGCAGCTCTTCCAGGCGGCGCGCGATGGCGGGCAGGGCGGTCGCGTCGCCCGCCAGCAGATGCCAGTCCAGCGATTGCGGCACGATCATCGATCCGCGCGGCCCGCCGATGACGGCCTGCTGTCCGACGGCGGCGCGGCGCGCCCAGTTCGACGCCTTGCCGTCGCCGTGCAGCGCGAACTCGATCACGAGCTCGCGCGCTTCGCGGTTGAAGCGCCGTGGGGTATAGTCGCGCCTCACCTGTTCGCCGGCCTCGTCCGGGAACATGAACTTGACGTGGTCGTCGAACGACAGCGACGTGAAATCTGCCAGTGCCTTGCCCGCGAAGGTGACGGCGACGAAGCCGGCGCCCAGCGGTTCGATGCGCGCGACGGCGACGTCGCGCAGCTTGAGTTCATGGCGTACGCGGCGTACAAACGTGTCTGGGTGTCCGGCTTGCGTCATCGTTGCTCCGAATTAGTTGATAATGTCCTTCAATTCCCTCATTATGCGAAATATAGTTGATCAAGTCAACCAAAATGCGCCATCGCCCGCGCTGGAAGTGCTGGAGCGCGTCCACGCGATCATGCATCTGTACCGCTCGGCCCAGCAGCGCAGCCTGCGCGCTGGGCCGCACGACCTGGCGCACATGGAGATCAAGGTGCTTGGGTTCTTCGCGCGCCATCCGGGCGCGACGCAGAGCGACCTGGCCGCGCATTCGGGACGCGACAAGGCCCAGCTGGCGCGTCTCGTGCGCAGCCTGCGCGACCGCGGGCTGCTGGACGCGACGGCGGACGAGATGGACAAGCGCAGCACGCGCTTGGCGTTGTCGAGTGCGGGAAAGGCGATGTTCGCGGCGCTGCACCGCCACGACGGCGCGCTGGCCGAGGTGGCATTGGACGGGATTGCGGACGCGGACCGCGCGACCCTGCTCGACTTGCTGGAGCGGGTGCGCGCGAACCTGGAGGCGGGGCAGGGCTGACGCCCGGCCGGCTCAAACGGATACGTCGGACAGCAGGATTTCGCGCCGCTCGGCCGCGCTGCGGCGCCCGGCATCCAGCAGGCGCATGACCGTGAGCGCCTCGCGCGCCGGCACGGGGTTCGGCGCCTTGCCCAGCAGCGCGTCGCGGATGCCGGCGTAATACGCTGGGTACGCGCCGTTCTCGGTTGGCAGGATGGAGGTCGCCAGCTGGCCGTCGCGCAGGACCGCCAGCGTACCGGTTTCCTTGTCCACGCCCCAGGCGGCCGCATCGCCGGCCGGCAGGCGGCCCGCGATCAGGTCGGCCTCTTGCGGATCGAGGCTTTGCTTGACCCAGCTGCCGGCCAGGCCGTGCAGCGCCACGCGCGGGCGCGCGACGGCGGCCACCATGCTGGCGCCGAGGTCCACGCGCAGGCCGTCCGCATAGCGCAGGCGCGCCTGGAACTGGTCTTCGCAGCGGCTGCCCGGGCGCAGCAGCGGCAGGTCCGCTTCGATGGCGAGCGGTGCGCCGAAATACAGCACGGCTTCGTCGAGCAGGTGCGGGCCCAGGTCCATCCAGATGCCGCCGCCGGCGTCAAGCTCTTCCTTCCAGCGCGCCTGCGGCTGCGGGCGGAAGCGGTCGAAATGCATGGCCGCGTGGCGGACCGGTCCCAGCGTGCCGTCGGCGAGCAGGCGCAGCGCGGTGCGCGTCGTGCTGTCCCAGCGGCGGTTGTGGTACACGCTCAGCAGCAGGCCCTTGTCCTCGGCCAGGCGCACGAGCTCGGCGGCCTGCCGCGCGTCGTCGGTGAACGGCTTGTCGACGACGACGTGCTTGCCCGCTTCCAGGGCGGCGCGCGCCAGCGGGAAGTGCGTCGGGTTCGGGCTGGCCAGCACGACGAGATCGACGGCCGGATCCGCGAGGAGCAAGGCCGGCTCGGCGTGCACGGCGACGCCGCCCAGGTCGGCGCGCACCTTGTCCGGATTGCGGCTGGCGACGGCGCCGATGGCAAGGCCCGGCGTCGTGCGCAGCAGCGGCGCGTGAAAGACCTGGCCGGCGAAGCCGTAGCCGATGAGTCCAACGTTGATCGTGGCGGCGGTCATGGTGTTCCTTGTCGCGATGCGGTCAGTGAGGCAGCGGGGCACCGGCGGGACGGGGACCGGTGGCGCGTCCGGCGCTGCGTTCGATGCGTTGCACGTCGAGCGGACGCGTGACGCGGTAGCGCGCCAGCGCGGCGGCGCCCACGGCCACGGCCTGCGCGCCGAAGTGCGACGTGCGGATGGCGGGCGGCTCGAGCATGGCGGCGTGCGCATAGGCGGCCAGCACGTGGCGCGCCGGTTCGATGAAGGTGTCGCCCAACTGGAGGGCGGGGCCGCCGATGACGATCGCCATCGGGTCGAAGCCGGCCCACAGATTGTTCAGGAGGACGCCCAGTTGGCGGCCGGCCGCGTCGACGGCGGCGCAGGTGGCGGGGTCGCCGTCGGCCACGCGGTGGAACAGGCGCTCGAGGGCGGGATGGCTCGGACGTTCGCGGCCCAGCAGCGACGCGAGGCCGATCAGCGCGTCGGCGCAGCCGCGCCGGCCGCACTGGCACACCGGACCGCCGGCCTGCAGGATCGCGTGGCCCACTTCGCCGGCAAAGCCGGACAGGCCGGTCAGCAGGCGGTCGTTGACGATCACGCCGGCGCCCACGCCATACCCGATCGACAGGTAGATCAGCGGATCGATGCCCGACTGGTCGGCGAATTCGAACTCGCCCAGCGCCGCCACGTTCGCTTCGTTCTGCATGAACAGGGGGATCCCGTCCAGCTGCGAGCCCGCGACGTGGGTGCGCACGATCCCGGCCACGTCGACGTCGCGCCAGCCGAGGTGGGGCGCGTTGTGCAGCAGCCCGCGCGCTTCGTCGACGGCGCCGTGCAGGCCGATGCCCACCCCGAGCACCTGCCGGGCCTGGCCGTGGCCGGCCGGCCGCGCCAGCCGCTTCGCCAGCTTCATGAGCGCGAGCGTCACGAGGCGGATGCTGGATTCCGGATCGGCCGGGTCCTCGTACGTGAGGATGCGCGTGTCCAGCACTTCGCCCAGCAGGTTCGTCGCGACGACGCGGGCCTCGTCCACGCCCAGTTCGGCGCCGAGCAGGGCCAGGCGCGACGGGTCGAGGTGCAGGGGCGTGGCGCGGCGGCCCACTTCGCCGGTCACGAGCAGTTCGCTTTCCGTCAGCCAGCCTTCGTCGACCAGTTCGCGCACGAGCAGGCTGATCGTGGATTTGGTCAAGCCCAGCACGTCGGCCAGCGCGGCGCGCGACAGTCCGGGCTGGACGCTTACCTGGCGTACCAGCGCCATACGGTTCAGTTGCTTGAGGAGTTGCTGGTCACCGGTAACGGGCATGGGCGGGAAAAATCAAGTGGATTGTGATGATTATGCAACAGATCGAAAATATTTGTGCGTCATGCGTTAAGCATAGTGGCGTTCCGGGCGCGCCGGAAGGTGGGAAGTATAGCTGCGGGGACGTCGGGGCGGGTTGGAACGAAGTGATTGATTTATTTATGAAATCGATTTCTTGTGCAATTTTTTTCGCGCGATTACGTGCGTTACGTAACGCGTAATTGGGCAAGAAACTCACGCATTCTTTCGGTGCATCAGCGCCATTTTTCCGTGCGGACAGTTCGTTCGTTCGATTGACCAATGTGAAGAATGTTCTTAATCTTAAAAAAATGATGTCCGCTATCAATGACCAAAGAGTCAACATTGCAAAGGCCGGGATGGCCGGCACGACACGGACAAGCGCCAGGAGTAGTACCACCACCACGCACGTCGCAGCCGTCGGGCGCGGCGTTTTTTTCGAGAGACGAGAGGAGACACAGTGCTGTACACCAAGAGGGTTTTTTCCCATCACCTGAACACCAGGCATCGCCTGATCAGCCTCGCAGTCGCGAGCGCCTGCGCTGCCCTGGTCGTACCGGGCTATGCGCAGGAAACGAGCAACGGGGCGTCCAACGGCGTCGCATCGCCGAACGACCCGTCCGTCACCGCACCGGTACAGGGCGTCGCGACGAATACCGTCGTGGTGACCGGTATCCGCGCGAGTATGCAGTCCACGCTGAACCTGAAGCGTAATTCCGACGGCATCGTCGACGGCATCGTGGCCGACGACATCGGCAAATTCCCCGATACGAACCTGGCCGAGGCGGTCCAGCGCATCTCCGGCGTGTCGATCGACCGTAACCGCGGCGAAGGCGCCAACGTCACCGTGCGCGGCGTCGGTCCGGACCTGAACATGGTGCTGCTGAACGGGCGCCAGATGCCGACCGCGAACCTGGGCGACCAGGCCGGCCGCGCGTTCGACTTTTCCAACCTGGCGTCGGAAGCCGTGTCGCAGATCCAGGTGTACAAGAGCGCCCGCGCCGACACCCCGCCGGGCGGCATCGGCGCCACGCTGAACATCATGACGGGCCGTCCGCTGGACCTGGGCAATCGCGCCACCATCGGCGTGAAGGGCGTGTACGACAAGTCGAACAACAACCTGCCGTCCATCGACGCCGCCAAGAAGGTCACGCCGGAAGTCTCGGGCCTGTACAGCACGACGTGGCACGACGGCATGTTCGGCTTCGCCGTCACGGGCAGCTACCAGTCGCGCAACCTGGGCGTGAACCAGGCCGCGGTGACCAACGGCTGGCTCGGCCCGTTCCACGGCGACACCGTCAGCCAGGACCCGGGGCCGATCCCCGTGTCGGGCGTCGGCGTGACGAACCCGCCGAAACCCAGCGACCTCTATCTGACGCCGCAGAACCTGTCGTACTTCGTGCGCGGCTCGCAGCGCCAGCGGACCAACGGCCAGCTGACGTTCCAGTTCCGTCCCGAGAAGAACCTCACGACGACGCTGGACTACACCTACGCGCAGAACAAGATCCAGACCAAGTACCACGAACTGTCGGTCTGGTTCAACCACCCGCTGAACGCCCAGACGAGCAGCTGGACCAACGGTCCGCTCGCGTCGCCGCTGTACTATGAAGAGCAGGTGAAGAACCAGGATCTGGCGATGAACGGCGGCGACTTCGCCACCAAGTCCACGCTGGATTCGATCGGTTTCAACACCCAGTGGCGCGTGTCGCCGGCCCTGCGCCTCTCGCTCGACATGCACCATTCGGTGGCCGAGTCGAAGGCCGACAGCCCGTACGGCTCGAACAACGACCTGGCGACCGTCAGCTTCTCGCGCGGCACCACCGGCGTCGACTTCAGCCAGGAGATGCCGATCCTCGTCATCCCGGGCGGGGCCGATTACGCGGGCGCGCCGAACCAGGTGTCCGGCTCGTGGTTCCAGGATGGCCTGAACAAGATGAAGATCGACCAGATCCAGGCCGGCGGCAGCCTGCGCCTGTTCGATTCGTCGAACCTGAACTTCGGCCTGTCGCACACGAAGAACACCAACCACTCGGTGTTCCAGCAGGTGCAGCGCGACTCGTGGGGCGGCACGTCGAAGAATCCGGGCACCGACTACAACCAGAACCTGTGGTACGCGGACGGCATCAGCCAGTACTTCAGCAAGCTGGGCGGCTCGAGCGATCCGCGCCTGTACAATCGCTTCAACCTGTTCGACTTCGCGGCCGTGCGCGACAACGCGATCAACGTCACGGGCGATGCGGCCGGCTACACCCCGAGCCTGTCCAACCCGAGCTTCAACCGCACCACGGTCGAGAAGACCAAGGCGCTGTACATGCAGTTCAACACGGACTGGGATACGGCGATGCCGATGCACACGGGCGTGGGCTTCCGCTACGAGAAGACGGACGTCGCGTCGACCGGCCTGTTGAAGCAGCCGACGCAAGTCAACTGGATCTCGCAGAACGAGTTGCCGATCGTGTTCGGTTCGCAGACCTTCCAGACGCAGACCGGCAGCTACAGCAACTTCCTGCCGACGTTCGACTGGGACATGGACGTGCGTGACGACCTGAAGGTGCGCGCCAGCTACGGCGTGTCGATCGGCCGTCCGCGCTACGACCAGATCGAGGGCGGCACCACGTACAGCGCGACGGCCGGCGTGACCGGCACGACGGCGAACCGCGGCAACCCGGGCCTGTCGCCGGTCAAGTCGAAGAACCTGGACCTGTCGGCCGAGTGGTACTACACGAAGCAGAGCATGGTCTCGCTGGGCCTGTTCTACAAGGACCTGTCCGACTACGCCGGCCAGACCGTCGTGGACGAGCCGTCGACGACCGCGACGACGCCGGTGGGCGGCGCCTACTGGAACGCGGCCATCGCGTCCGGCTGCGTGGCGACCGACACGAACTGCATGCGCAACTACATCCTGTCGCACTTCGCCGGCCAGCCCGGCGTGACGGCGACGGGCACCAACGCGGCGGGCAACCTGACCGGCACGATCAGCGGCATCCCGGGCGACCCGGCGCTGCCGTACAAGGTGACGACGTTCATCAACCAGGACAAGGCGTCGCTGAAGGGTGCGGAGGTCAACTGGCAGCACATGTTCGCCAACGGCCTGGGCTTCCAGGCCAACTACACGTACGTGAAGTCGAGCCTCACGTACGACAATATGGGGCTGGGCAACCAGTTCGCGCTGGTCGGCCTGTCGAACTCCGCCAACCTGGTCGGTATCTACGAAGACCAGAAATGGTCGATCCGCCTGGCGTACAACTGGCGCGGCGAGTTCCTCGCGAGCGTGGCCGACAACGGCAAGCCGAATCCGCGCTACGTCGAGCCGTACGGCCAGACCGACCTGTCGATCGGCTACAACGTCAACAAGAACCTGTCCGTGTCGCTCGAGGCGATCAACCTGACCGACTCGACCCAGCGCACGCACGGCCGTTCGAGCCAGCAGGTGCTGACCGTCACGACGGGCGGCCCGCGCTACATGCTGGGCGCGCGCTACAAGTTCTGATGCCGGGCTGACGCCGCGGCGCCGCGTGCGCCGCGCGTAACGACGGGCCGCCCTGCGGGGCGGCCCGTCTTGTTTTTGGTTTTGGATTGGCTTTGACGTGACTCAATTTCCTGTGCGAAAGTTGTTCTTCGTGTCATGAATTGAACGATGATGTGACATTTGGCGAGCCTTTCAGGATATTGCCCTGATAACATTCTGTGCTGCGTCGCTCACATTCATCTCGGGATAAGCATCATGAGCCAGCCTTTGGTCGTTATTGGCGACAAGACCAGTCTTACCAAGCGTCCGCCACCCGTTCCGGCGCCGGCATTTTAAGGAATGACCATGACTGATCTGCCTTTCGATCCAGTTGAATTGATGCGGAAGCATCCCCAGAAAATGCGTGTTCCGGGCGGCCTGCTGACCAAGCAAGGCGCGCAGAATAATGTCGGCAGCGTTCCGGCTGTCAGCGGCACGCTGTTCTTCAACGATGCTCACTTGCCTGAGGTGCGCGAAGCCATTTGTGCCTGCTTCGACGAATATGAGGCGGTTGCCAAAAGATATTTGACGTGGCTCTGGCGTTCCGAACCTCCGGAAGGGCCCGACAAAATCGCCTACGCCAAGGTCAAGCCGATGCGCGACATGATGAAGCGGATGGATGAGGATGACCTGGTCAGCTTCGCGTACGTCAGCGGCGAGCAGCCGCACGATGCCGGAGAATGGGAGTTCCAGGTGTTTGGCCGGCGCGGTTGGGAAGCGAAAATGATCGTGCGCGGGACTTCGTCCTTGCGCTTCAGCATGCCCCTGCTGCACCTTGAAGACCATCCCGTCGACTTCCAGGCTATGTTCGTAAGCTTCGCCCGTCGTCTCGATGCCATTCATGGATATGCGGGACACGGTTTGATATTATCGGTGGTACGAGAAGGCGACAATCAGCCTTTCGAGGCCTATCTCTCCGAAAAACTGAGCGGGCTGGACGTCGGTGACCAAGTCAGTGCCTCTCGAACCGCCCACGAAGGCATCAAGACCGTATCGTGGCTGACCGCCGTCAACTACGAGATGGTCGAGATGGTGGGCGGCTTGTCGACGATCCGTTCGGAACTGCCGATGGACTGGTTCGCGCTGTACGACTACGGTGCGGGCATTGTCATTCAGGCCGGACCTTCACCCGAGGCCGCGCCGAGCGACCGGCCCAGGCCCGCTCGTTTCGTACTGCCGAATAGGCTTTTCCAACCAGTGCGGGCGCCGAAAGTCGGCCTACACTTCGCATCCAAAGATGGCGAGCCTCGGCTGACAGGCTGGCGTGCCGAGCAGTGGCTCGAACGCTTCGACATCGACGACGACGATCTCATGGTCTATAAAGCCCAGCTTCTCGACGAACCGAAGCTGACGCCCGCCACGACGCTGCCGGATCGGCTGTGACGACCATGGACACCCCCATTTTTCCGTTGCGCGACAGGCGGCTGGAGCGCGCCGAGGAACTCTTCCTCGCGCGCCAGAAGCCGACGATCGCCGCCACGCTGGCCACGCGCGGGCCCATTGAACTGACGCCGTCGCACGTGGCCGTCATCAGGGCACTGCAAGTCTCATGGGTGCTCATCGAATCCGGTGCGCCCGGCCTGAGTCCCGAGTTTCCGTTCGGCTGGCGCCGTGGGACCCGGCGCCATGCCGCGACGGTGCTGGGGATCCGGGACGAGGCCCTGCTCGCGCGGACGCTGACCGAGGTCGGGGCGATCGTCCCGCGCCTTTGTGCCGGCGGCGCCTCGCTGGCGCCCGGCCGCTATTCGCTGCCCGCGGACATGCTCGACGCGTTCGCGGATCCGGACTGGGGCGTCGCCGACGACGGCACGTTCGCATTCGACGAACGCCATGCCGTCCTCCTCGAACACTTCAACTGGCGCACCGAGCCGCTCGACGGGCCGTATTGGCCTTTGCCTTTCGTCGACGGCAAACGGCCGTATGGCGATTGCGCGTACTTCCAGATCGACATGGCCGGGCACCTCGGCCTGCCCGGTGTCGTCGCCGCAGACGGCAAGCGGCAATACGACGATGCGCATGACGCCGACCTGGATGTCCTGCACGGACACATGCTCGCCGCGCTGCAAGTCTTCCTCGTCCACGCGACGCTGCCGCCACGATGTGAGCGGTGGTAGCGTGTAGCAAGCAATATTTTCCTTGCTTTGGAGATTTTAGCGATTGCACATGTGACCGCTAACAGCGACAATACCGTTTCAACTATAACGCGCACGCCGCCGCCATCGGCAGGTAACGTGCCGATGAGACGATCCCACCCCGTCCGCCACGCGCGGCAGCGGGCCATACGGCCCGTCATGACAGTCTCCCCGGCCCGGTGCCGCCGCGCGCAACGCGTCGCCCGATTCACCCCCTGCGATAGAGGACTGGATGAGACTTACCCTGCACCGCACGCTGATTGCGCTAACATCGGCGCTCGCCATCGTACCCGCGGCCTTTGCCGCTCCGCTGACCACCCTGGACCGCAACGGCGCCTGGGTGACGGTGGAAGCGTACGGCCCGAACGTCGTCCACGTGACGATCGCCGTCGACAAGGCCGAAGTCCTCAAGGGCCCGGGCTACGGCATCCTGGCGAAGAACGCCGACAACGCCGCGTTCCGCCACACGGCGGGCAACGACGGCGACACGTTCACGTCCAGCGGCATGACGCTGCACGTGAACGCGGCGCCGCCGCCCCACACGCCGAGCCAGCCGGAAAAATACTTCGCGCCGTCGCTGGCGCCCGTCGGCCTGCAGGTCAAGAACGCACAGGGCGAGCAGATCCTCAACATGACGGGCTGGGAGATGTCGCCGCATACCGTCTCCGGCGAGAAGACGTACCAGATCGGCGCTTCGTTCGCGGTCGGCCGCGACGAGCATTACTACGGCATGGGCCAGAACCAGGAATCGCGGGGCCCCCTGGACCTGCGCGGCCGCACGCTCGATTGCAAGCACTGGTACGACGCCCCGGCGGGCGAGACCGTGTGCGTGCCGTTCATGGTGTCGTCGAAGGGCTATGGCATCGTCTGGGACAACCCGTCGGCGACGCGCTTCGTGGCCGCCATCAACGGCCGCACGAGCTTCCAGTCCGACGTGGGCGAGCGCGTGTCGTTCTTCGTCATCACGGGCAAGACGTCGGACGAGATCTATTCCGGCTATGCGCGCGTGACGGGCAAGACCCCGATCCCGCCGAAGGCCGCGTTCGGCCTGATCCAGTCGAAGGCGCGCTACGCCAGCCAGGACGAAGTGCTGCACGTCGCGAACACCTACCGCCAGAAAAAATACCCGCTGGACGTGATGGTCGTCGACTGGTTTTACTGGACCCGCATGGGCCAGATGGACATCAACCCGGCCGAGTTCCCGGATCCGGACGGCATGAACAAGAAGCTGCACGACATGGGGATGCAGTCGATCGTGTCGATCTGGCCGCGCTTCGAAACGGCCGGCCGCTACTTCAATGAGCTGGACCGGAAGGGCTATCTGCTCAAGGACAAGGACGGCAAGACCGTCGACGGCCTGCCGTTCCGTTCCGACCGCACCGGCGGCCTGATCGACGCGACGAATCCGAAGGCGCGCCAGTGGTTCTGGGAGAAATCGCGCGACAACGTCCTGTCGCACGGCTTCGACTATCCGTGGCTGGACGAGACCGAACCGGACCTCGTTCCGGACGGCTTCCAGTATTCGATCGGTTCGGGCGACCGCTACCACAACCTGTTCCCGCTGCTGCACGTGGAAGGCTTCGCCGACAATATGCGGGCGTGGAAGCCGAACAAGCGCGTGCTGATCCTGTCCCGCGCCGCCTATCTCGGCTCGCAGCGCACGGGCGCGCTGTTCTGGTCGTCGGACGTGTTCCCGACGTGGGAAGCGCTCCAGCGCCAGATCCCGACGGGCCTGAACATGACGGCGTCCGGCATCGCCCTGTGGGGTAACGACATCGGCGGCTGGCAGAGCCTGCCGTCGACGACGAACGCGGTCAAGCCGCCGCTGCTCGATCCGTCCGACGCCCGCGACGTCGTCGGCGGCTACAGCGACTATCCGGAACTGCTGACGCGCTGGTTCGAGTACGGCACCTTCCTGCCGACCTTGCGCCTGCACGGCGACCGCAAGCGCACCGAAATCTGGGCGTTCGGCAAGCAGGCGGAAGGCGTCATGGCCCGCTACGACACGCTGCGTTACCAGCTGATCCCGTACATCTACAGCCAGGCCAAGTTCACGCACGACACGGGTGCGCCGTTCATGCGCGCCCTGTGGATGGACTTCCCGCACGATCCGAACGTCGCCGACATCGGCACCGAATACATGTTCGGCCCGGCGTTCCTCGTCGCGCCGGTGACGGAGCAGGGCCAGACGGAAAAGAACGTGTACCTGCCGGCGGGCAGCGACTGGTACAACTTCTGGACCGACGAGAAGGTGGCCGGCGGCCAGTGGGTCAAGGTGGCGGCGCCGATCGACCACATCCCGGTGTTCGTGAAGGCCGGTTCGATCGTCCCGTTCGGCACGGAGATCCAGTCGACGGCGACGAAGCAGGGCATCGCCCAGGTGAAGGTCTATCCGGGCCGCGACGCCACGTTCGACCTGTACGACGACGACGGCGTGTCGTACGACTACGAAAAAGGCAAGGGCACCACGACGCGCCTGCACTGGAACGACGGTGCCGGCAAGTTGTCGGCCAGCGGTGGCGACGCCAACCTGGCCAAGAATCTGCCGACGCTCGTGAAAGTCGTGGGCAAGTAACACTGTTCCGCTCCTCCTGAACGCCGTTCCCGCCATGTCGGGAACGGCGTTTTTTATTGCTCGCCGGTCGTGCCGCTCAACGCGCCGAATCGGTCACGCATCCGCACTTCCCCCTCACATCGTCTCGTCATGCACGGCGAATAATGTCAGACATCCTATGTGTTGTTATCGTATAACACCCCTAACAGCAATTTTGTGGTAGCGGATAGCAAATCCACCAGAGCGCCGAGAGTGAAGGGAAGTCACCGATATAAGTTCCGATATCGCTCACGATAAAAAAATTATTGGTTCGGTGATATTTGCTGAAGTATGTTACCTAGATGTCAGACGTCATACTTGACAAACCGCTCCGGCGCCACGATTTCGCCCGATTCGGGTGAGACGTTGTTGCCGGAGCGGTCGTGATCGCGCCGCGCCGAGAAATGTTATCGCATAACATTTGGTGTTAGAGCGGACGGGGCGATCGTCCAGCAACCCGCACCGGGAGAACCGTTCAGCCGAAAAACCGACCGAATCACCGCATCGACCTCCACACGCAAGACCAAAAAGGCCCCGAGGCCATCCGACAAGACGAGAGGAGACAAATGAAGCAACCCTGGAATGGCGCCGCACGGCGCCGCGCACCTTATTGCCGCGAAATGTACGCATTGACGATCCTGTCCGGCCTCGTGTCGAACGCCTGGGCGCAGGACACCGCCGCGGCGGCCGGCAACCAGCCGACGGTCGCGCCGACCGTCACCGTCACCGGTTTCCGCAGCTCGCTGGCGTTGTCCGCCAACGAGAAACGCGAGAACAACGGCCTGACCGATACCGTGTTTTCCGAAGACATCGGCAAGTTCCCCGATCCGAACATCGCCGACGCCCTGTCGCGCGTGCCGGGCGTGACCGTGACCCGCGCCTCGATCGACGGCGAAGGCATGAACATCTCGATCCGCGGCATGGGCCCGGCGTTCACGCGCGTGCTGCTGAACGGCGCGCCGATGGCGTCGGCGTCGGCCGGCAGCTGGGGCGGCAACATCAGCGCCAACCGCGAAGTGGACATGGACTTCCTGCCGTCCGAACTGTTCCGCAGCGCCACCGTGTACAAGAGCCAGCAGGCGGACATCATCGAAGGCGGCGTGGCCGGCACGGTCAATATGCGCAGCGTGCGCCCGTTCGACAAGTCGGGCTTCCGCTCGGCCTTCACGGCCAGCGGCAATTACCGCGACAAGGACGGCAAGTGGGGCAACACGGGTTCTGGTCTCGTCAGCAACACGTGGAATACGCGGTTCGGCAAGGTCGGCGCGCTGGCCGGTTTCGCATGGGGTAACACGAAATACCACACGGACGTGTTCCAGACCGTCGACATGCGCACATTCCGCCTGAACGCGAACCAGCGCAACGCGTCCGACCCGGCCGCGCTGCCGGGCGATTATTTCAACAGCCCGGCCACGGTGCCGAGCGGGGTCCCGATGTCCGCCTTGCCTGCGTATGCGCAGTCGGTGCTGACGCCGGGCGCGCCGATCGACCGCGCGATGCTGCTGGCGCTGAATCCCGGCGCCACCATCCAGCAGATCGACAACGGCCTGATGGGACGCCTGCCGCGCTACCTCGTCTACTCGGGCGAGCGCCGCCGCCGCGGCGAGGTACTGAGCTTCCAGTGGCAGCCGAACGACCAGTGGGACGTCTACCTCGACACGCTGTTCGCCCAGAAGGGCAACAAGATGACGCAGGAAGACATGAACGTCGGCATGCGCGCGAACACGCCGATCCCCATCGGCATGGAATTCGACCGCAGCGATTGCTCCGCCTATTGCACGATCACGAACGCGACGCTCGCCAACACGTTCTGGTCGCTCGAGTTCCGCCCGATGAAGGAGAACACGCACTTCCGCAGCATCAACCCGGGCTTCGAATACCGCCCCACCGAGAAGCTGACGATCGACGGCCACGTCAACTACACCGACAGCGAGTTCTATCGCGACATGCCGACGGTGCTGGTGGCGACGACGTCGCCGTCCTCGGTCGTCAAGTACAGCAACACCAATCCGGGCCAGATTCCGGTCATGACGAGCAATATCGACGTCAACGACCCGAGCGCCTTCGGCTGGTATCAGGCGGGGCAGGGCCTGTCCGGCCTGCGCACGGACCTGTACCAGCGCCGCAATACGACGAAGGGCTCGCGCCTGAACCTGAACTGGGGCGACGACGCGTTCGCCATCAAGGTGGGCGGCGCGTTCGACGACATCGAGCGCCGCTACACGGACTACAACAATGCCGACGCGTGGATGAATCTCACGTGCGGCAACAACGTCAATTATCCGTTCATGGCGCCGAACACGGCGCTCCAGGGCACATGCGACGGCCGCTTCCAGCCGGGGCCCGTCGCGTCGACCGTGTATCCCGGCTACGGCACCGGCGCGACGGCCGGCGCGACGAACCAGCTGGTCTACCTCGGCTCCGCCGTGACGAACGCCGACCTGGCCAAGTACGTGCACGCGAGCGACCACGGCTTCATCACGGTCGACTGGGACAAGTTTGCGAAGGACACCAACTACCAGTACTTCCGCGACCACATCGCGGACGTGCCCACGACCGGCGGCGGCTATTTGCGCGAAAAGGTCAAGGCATTCTACGTCGAGACGAACGGCAAGGTGCCCGTGTTCGGCCGCACGTTCCGCTACAACGCGGGCGTGCGCTACGCCCAGACGGAACAGACGATCGGCGCGCCGCAGAGCGTGGCCGATCCGCGCAACGCGGCGCAGAGCCTCGCCAACGGCGGCCGCTACCTGAACCAGCAGGCCTGGGCGTACGAGTCGACCAAGTACCACAACATCCTGCCGTCGTTCACCGTGTCGTACAACGTCCTGCACGACCTGATCGCGCGCGTGTCCGGTTCCAAATCGCTGACCCGCGCCAATCCGGCCGATCTGCACCAGACGCAGTTGTTCATCGGCGACCAGGGCGTGAACCAGGGCCAGGTGTCGAACCCGAACCTCAAGCCGTTCAAGGCGAACAACCTGGACCTGAGCCTGGAGTGGTACTTCAGCCGCGAGGGTTACGTGGCGCTGTCCGGCTTCGCCAAGGACATCGTCAGCCGTCCCGGCACACGCTACATCGACTACACGCTGGCGCAGCTGGACCAGATCTACGGCACGGTGGGCTTGACGGCCGCGCAGCAGGCGGCGGTGGACGCGGCCGGGGGGCGCGACCAGAAGCACGTGATCATCAGCGAACCGTACAACATCGACACGAAGCTGAAGGTACGCGGCCTGGAATTCACGTGGCAGCAGCCGCTCGACATGTTGCCCGTCAAGGGTTTCGGCTTCACCGGCAACTACACCTACACGAAGCAGACGGATGAAGTGGTGGGGGCGCCGCCCGTCGCCGGCGTGCCGCCGCGGACCAACAACCTGACGGTCTACTACGAACGCAACGGCGTGAACCTGCGGGTGTCGCGCCAGTACACGGCGAGCCTGATCAGCAACACCGGCACCGGCCTCGGTGCGGGTGTCTATGCGTATTCGACGTCGCGCTCGCAGGTGGACATGTCGGCCGGCCTGAACCTGCAGAAGGTGTTCGGGTTCCGCCACAACACGGACCTGACGCTCAGCGTCTGGAACGTGAACAATGCGAAGAGCCAGAACTACACGCAGTTCACCAACGCGATCTTCGACGAGAACGCGCCGGGCCGCAGCTACACCATGTCGCTGCGCACGTCGTTCTGATCCTGTGTCTCCCGGGCCGGCTGGCATTGGCCCGGTTTTGACGGAGCGGCCCCGGTGGCCGCTCCTTTTTTTCCGGCGTCAGTCGTTCGCGGCCGGCGTCCACGTGAAACGCACGCCGTCGCTGCCGTCCGGCAGCGGCCCCGGGCTGTCGGCGCGGATCGCATGCGTGGCCGGATCGACGCGCAGGAACCGGTTCGTCGCGAGCGACATCAGCACGAGTTCTCCCGTCGGCGTCTCGATCCACTGGAAACTTGCGGCCTTGCCCGGCCGGCCCTTGCGCAGGCCCACGCCGCCCTGCGCATCCACGCTCACGAACGCCGCGCCGGCCTGTAGCGCGACGCGTCCGAGACCCATGTCGCGGACTATGAACGGCGCCGGCTTGCCCGCACCGGGCGCGAACGCGGCGCCCGTCTTCCATTCCGCCAGCCGGATGCGCTGGCCGTACGGTATCGCGCGCATCAGGCCGTGCGGGTTCGGCTGGTAGACGTCGATGCTGTCGAAGTCCGCGTGGCCCCCCGGCTTGCCGAGCTGGTTGTAGTCGAAGAGGGCATAGCGCACGCCCTGAAACGTCGTCAGCTGGAACACCATCGTGAACGGTTCGCCGATGGGCGTGAAGGTTTGGCCGTCCGTCGACCAGGAAAAGCGCGCCTGCTCCGTGAGGAAGTCGCAGTCCGCACGCAGCATCACGCGTGTGGCGCCGGCCGGCAACGGCACGCGCACGGTACTCGCGCGCGCCTGGTCGTACAGCGCGAGCTGCAGGCCGGCGCCGGTTTTTTCGACGCCCAGCGTGGCGTAGGGCAGGTTCAGCAGGGCGAGGCCGGCGACGTCGCCGTCCGCGAGGCCCGCCGCGTCCAGCGTCACCGTGGGCGACGAGCGCGGGCCGATGGCGCGCTGCGTCAGGCTGTTGCGGGCCTGCCAGAACGACGTGGCCGGCAGTGCGTGCAGGCGCAGGAAGCCGGGGCGTTCCGTCAGCGACCACTGGCCGTCGACGGGCACGTGATTCCACTGCCAGACCGGTTGCAGCCGGCTGGCGGAAAAATCGTCGCTGCGCGCGTACGGCACGGCGATCGGGGAGGGCGCGGCCGTCTTCGGCTTGACCCACGTGCGCGGATTGCGTCCCAGGTTGCCGGGCAGGCCGAAATACGGCCAGCCGTCCTTCCAGGTGATGGGCGCGAGGCTCAAGAGGCGGCCCACCGAATTGAAGTCCTGCATCGAGAAGCCCCACCATTCGCCGCCCGGCGTGCGCACGATGCCGCCCTGGTGCAGCGAGTCGGCGTTGCGCGCGGACGGATCGGGCGGCACGATGGCCTCAAGCGTCTTGTTGTCCTTCAGGCGGTACCCCTTGGCCATGCCGTAGTCTTCATCCTTGCTGATGGCCCGGTTCACTTCGTACGGGCCGTCCACTCTGTCCGCCCGCGCGGCCGGCATCCGGAAACCGCCCGCGTAATTGGCGGAGAGGATGTAGTACTTGCCCTTGATCTTGTAGAAGTGCGCGCCTTCGCCCATGCCGGCGTCCCGCGTGAATAAAACCTTCTCGGTGCCCGGCACGATGTCGGTCAGGTCGTCCGTCAACTGGGCGATGCGCATGCGCTGGTGGTCCCATACGACCCATGCCTTGCCGTCGTCGTCGAACAGGACGGACAGGTCGTGCAGGCTGCGCTTCATTTCGCGCCGCGTCCACGGGCCGCGCGGATCGGCGGCCGTGAAGATCTGCGTGGCGCGGCCGTTCACGTTGCTGAAGATGTAGAAGGTGCCGTTCCGGTAGCGCAGGCTTGGCGCCCAGATACCCTGGCCGTAGATGTTCTTGCCGTCTTCCAGATGATAGGCCGGGCCGAAGTCCAGCTTGTCGACGGCGTAGCTCAGGAATTCCCAGTTCACGAGGTCGCGCGAACGCAGGACGGGCAGGCCGGGCATCGCGTGCATCGTCGTGCCGGTCAAATAGAACCAGTCGCCCACGCGGATGAGGTCGGGGTCGGAGAATTCGTCGTAGAACAGCGGATTCGTGAAGGTGCCGTTGCCGTTGTCGGGCGTCCAGGTCTTGGTCGACAGGCCCGTGGCGGGGCGCGGTTCCAGTTGTGCACCCGCGTGCATGCAGGCGACGGCGGTGCAGACGGCAACGAAGGCGAGGGCGAGGCGAGGCGGGCGTGTGGTCATGTGTAGTCCGGTGGCGTGCAGGTCATCCGGCAATGTAGGGCATGCGTGGTAGCGCTGTCAAAATAGCGGTGTTCCGCCGGCCGTGGCGACAGGCGTTGCGCGTCGAGCGGATAAGTGCTTGTAATTGCTGGCATTTCGCGCGGCGCATGGCGCCGGGAATCGAAAAGGATGCAACTAACCGACATACGCGATACCGAACCCGATATCGGTCGCCAGGAAAAAATCATCGGACGGCGCCGGGATTGCCGGCCGTCGTCCCGGCCGGGCACCTCCGGCGAAGCTCACGCGACCGGCGGCGCATGCACGGGCGCGGCGGCCGGCGCCGTCTGCCGGCGCGGCCGCTGCAGGCACAGGCGGAACACGGTGCCGGTGGGTGCCGGCTCCACGTGGATGCTGCCGCCGAGCCGCTCGACGCCCTTCTTCGCGATCGCGAGGCCGATGCCCGTGCCCTGGTACTGCTCCTCGCCGTGCAGGCGCGCGAACACGTCGAACACACGCTCGCGCTGGTCCTCGGGAATGCCGATGCCGTTGTCGGAGACGTGGACGACGACCATGTCTCCGTCCACGCGCGCGTCGATGCGAATTTGGGGCGCCACGCCCGGCGCCACGAATTTGAGCGCATTGCCGATCAGGTTGTCGAAGACCTGCACGAGGACGGCTTCGTGGCCGAGCACGGCGGGCAGGGGGGAAACGCATTCGATCCGCGCCCGGCTGGTGCCGATCTGCGTCTCCATGTCGCCCAGCGCCAGCTGGACGACGTGGTCGAGGTCGACGTTCTGCAGGCGCAGTTCGGCGCGCGACAGCTGACTGTAGGCCAGCAGGTCCGTCACGAGCCGGTCCATGTGCTGGCTCACGGACACGATGCGGCGCAGGAACCGGGTGCCCGTGTCGCTCAGCGCCTCGCCTTCGTCTTCCAGCAGCGCCGCCGCATAGCCCTGGACGTTGCGCAGCGGCGCCCGCAGGTCGTGCGCGATCGTGTGCGCGAAGGCGCGCAATTCCATATTGGCCTCGGCCAGCTGTTCGGTGCGGTCCTGGATGCGTCGCTCGAGCAGCAGGTTGGCGTCGCGCAGATCGCGCTGCGCGCGCTTCAGATCGGTCACGTCCAGTATGCTCATCACGGCGCCCCGCACCTCGTCGTCGACGACGAGCGGCTGGCAGTTGAGCAGCCAGTTGCGCATCCGCTCCGGCTCGGACGGGGTGCTGCCGGCGATCTGGATGCCGGCCACGGCCTGCCGTTCGCGCAGGGCCGAACGCAGCGCGGCCGCCAGCGCGCCGTCGTCCGCGTCCGACCGCGCGATCCGGAACACGGTCGTCAACAACTGGCCCCGGGCCTGCGCCTCCTCACAACCCAGTATCTGTTCGGCCACGCGGTTCATGAAGCGGATGCGCCCGGTGGCGTCGACGGCGATCACGGCTTCGCCGATGCTGCGCAGCGTCGTGTCGAGATTGGCCCGTTGCGCCGCGAGAAAGGCGGCGTCGCGGCGCGCCATCGCGCGCACGAAGAACAGCAGCGCGATGGCCAGCACGGAGACGGCGCCCGCAGCCGCGATGGTCTGGGCGCGATCGGTGGCGACGGCCGCGTCGCGCAGCACGAGCAGGCGTTCTTCCTCGCCCTGCAGCGCGGTGAGCCGGGCCGTGATCGTCTGGCGCAGGTCCCGCTCGGCGTCCCGGTCGGGGTACGGCGCGGCGCGCACGAGGCCCGTGCGCAGGTTGCGCGTATAGTCGTCCAGCAGGCGGCGCAGGTCGGTCAGCGTCCGCTGCTGGACGGGATTGTCCGCGGTCAGTTCGGTCAATAGCCGGACTTCCTCGGGCAGCGCGGTGAGCCGGATCTGGAAATCCGAATCGTCGCGGCGGTTGTAGTCCAGCCGCAACGATTTTTGCAGCGCATCGGCCTCGTTGACGAGGCTTTGCATCTCCTGCACGTGCTGCAGCACTTCCCGCGTGTGGTTGACCCAGCGCCAGGACGCGGCCGTGCGTTGGATGCCGGCTGCCAGCGTGGAAATGCCGGCAAGCAGCACGGCGATGCTGATGGCTGCGGCGATATTGACGTACCGATTTGTTCGTTGAATGATCATGTGCCGGTCCGAGCCCGCGTCGTCGAGTCATGCGTGCGGGCAATCGTGACGTCGCCGGACTTCCTTTTGTAACCATTCTACGCGTATGTGACGGCTTGCCAATATACGATCTCATCCCGTGCGGCGGTCCGGCAACGGCTGACCGCCCGCAAATTCGGGGTCAGAGCACATTTTTCGCCAGATTCGGGGTCAGAGCACTTTTCGGGGAACGATCTTCGAGGCAAACGAATCCGGAAAAACGATGCGTGCCGCTCGTCCATATGGCGGTTCAGCGCTTTTCGTCGGGATTCGTTGCGTTCAGAAACATTGATCCGAAATTTGCTCTGACCCCGAATTTGAAGAAATAAATGCTCTGACCCCGAATTTCAAAAAAAAAAGGCCGGGCAGTGCCCGGCCGGAAGCTGACGGCCTGGTTCTCAGGCCGCGCGGTGACTCACATCCGCGTCGTTGGCGGCCGGCGCGCCCTTGGCGCTGCCGCTGCCGGCGCCCATGCCGTCGTCGTGGTGGAACGGCGCGAACCACGTGGCGAGGAACGATGGGATCGTGGCGATCATGACGGCGACGAAGTAGCTGACGTAGCCCAGGTATTCCTGCAGCACGCCGCTGATCGTGCCCGTGACCATCATGCACAGCCCCATCAGGCCCGTACCGAAGGCGTAGTGCGTCGTCGTGTACTTGCCCGGCGCGAGCTGCTGCATCAGGTAGATCATGTAGCCTACCGACCCGAAGCCGAAGAAGAACTTCTCGATGATGACGCCGGCCGCGATGGTCCACGCGTCCGACGGCAGCGCGATGCTCATCGCGAGGAACGTCAGGTTGGGGATGTTGACGGCGCAGCACAGGATGAACAGCGTGCGCTTTAGGCCGCGCTTGGCGACGAACATGCCGCCCAGCAGGGAGCCGACGAGCACCGCAGTCAGGCCCCACGTGCCGTAGATGATCCCCAACTGCTCGTTGGAGAGGCCGAGTCCTCCCTTCGCGGCCGAGTCGACCATGAAGAATGGACCGATCTTGTCCAGCATGCCGATGCTGAAGCGGAACAGGAACGCGAAGGCGATCATCTTCCACACGTCGCGTTTCTGGAAGAAGGTGACGAACGAATCCCACAGGATGCCGGTGGCGCCGCGCACGCTGGTCGGCGTGTTTTCCGCGCGCGCGCCCTCGGGCATCACGCGCGCATGCCAGGCGGCCATCACGATGACGATCGCGGCGACGATGAAGAAGATCACGCGCCACGCGTCCATCCAGTCCGGCCCGAACACCTTCGGGTCATGGTGGAACACTTCCGTGTGCAGGCGTCCGCTCAGGTAGACGAGAAAGCCGGACGCCACGATCGGTCCCACGTTCCACGACAGGCTCTGCACGCCGCAGTACAGCGCCTGCGTGCGCGTGTCGAGCGACGTGACGTACACGCCGTCGCTGGCGATGTCCTGCGTCGCGCCGATGAACGACATCAGGAAGAACAGCGGCAGCATCAGCACCATCCAGTTAGGCAGGCTCATGGCCAGCCCGGCGCCAGCGAAGCCCAACGCGATCAGCACCTGCATCAGCAGCACGAAGAATTTCTTTGTGCGGTACATCTCGACGAACGGCGCGAACAGCGGTTTGGCCGTGTAGGCGATGCCCAGTAGACTGGAATACGCGGCGGCGCGCGCGTTGTCCATGCCGATGTTCTTGAACATGATCGAGCTGACGCTCGTCAGCATGATGTAGCCCATCGCCATCGTGAAGTACCCGGTGGGTACCCACAACAGGGGGTGGCGGATGCGGTCAGGCGTGCGCATGGTTCGCCGCCGTGACGGAATCGATCGGGGCGTGCTGGGCCGCGGCGCGGGCGTCGGCCAGTTGCTGGTCCAGCATCGCGGCGGCGCCGGCGAGGGCGGGGTAGGGCGCGTGGATCACGTACACCGGGATCTGCTTGCAGAACTCGGAGAAGCGGCCCTTGTTCTCGAAGCGGGCGCGGAACGACGACTTGGCGAAGAACTCGCCCAGGCGCGGCACGACGCCGCCACCGATGTAGATGCCGCCGCGCGCGCACAGCGTGACGGCCACGTTCGCGGCCATCGTGCCGAGCGCGCCGCAGAAGATGTCCAGCACTTCCGCGCACACCTTGTCGCCCGCCAGGCCGCGCTCGACCACCTGGGCCGGTTCGAGCGGCTCGCCTGCGACGTCGTCGATGGCGCACAGCGCCTCGTGGATCGTCGCCAGGCCCGGACCCGAGATCAGGCGCTCGGCCGACACGTGGTCCCATTTCGTCCAGCAGTAGGCGAGGACCGCCTGTTCGCGCGCGTTCGACGGCGAAAAGGCCACGTGGCCGCCTTCGCTGGGCAGCACGGTCCAGCGGCCGCCCTCGGGGATGACGCCGCCGACGCCGAGGCCCGTGCCCGCGCCCACGAGGCCGATCACGGCGTTCGGCCGTCCCAGGCTGCCGCCGACCTGCTCGAGGTCGGCGTCCGGCAGGCCGGGTACGGACATCGACAGCGCGGCGAAATCGTTCACGACGAGCAGCGTGTCGAGACCGAGGTCGCGGCGGGCGCAATCGATCGAGAACTGCCAGTGGTGGTTGGTCATCTTGACTAAATCGCCCTCGACCGGATTCGCGATCGCGATCACGGCGTGGCGCACTTCGCGCGCGGCGCCGGGGTGGCGGGCCAGGTAGGCGCGCACGGCGTCGGTGAACGTCGGGTAGGCGGCGCAGGCAAGCGTCGCGATTTCTTCGATGCGGCCGGGGCCGCGCTGCAGGGCGAAGCGGGCGTTGGTCCCGCCGATGTCGGCCAGCAGGCGGGCGCCGCCGAAAAGCGTATCATCCATGTTGTCCCTCATGTTTCCTCGGTCTCCTCGGGTCTGTCGCCCGCGTCAGGCTGCGCGCAGCGCGTTGCGCTGGCCGGCGATGAAATCGCGGTACCAGAGCGCGCTCGCCTTGGGGGTCCGCTGCTGCGTGGCATAGTCGACGTAGACGATGCCGAACCGCTTTTCATAGCCGGAATTCCATTCAAAATTGTCCATGAGGCTCCACAGGAAGTAACCGCGCACGTCGACGCCGGCGTCCATCGCGGCCTTCAGGGCCTCGAGGTGGGTGCGTACGTACTCCAGGCGCTGCGCGTCGTCGACCTGCCCGCCTTCGACCTTGTCGACCGAGGCCATGCCGTTTTCCGTAATGTACACCGGCGGCAGGTCGGGGTATTCCTTTTTCAGCAGCACGAGCAGGTCCGTGAGGCCCTGCGGGTAGATTTCCCAGCCCATGTCCGTGAAGCCCATGCCGCCTTCGGGTTTGCGCGGCGGGACTTCCGCGCTCAGCACTTCGCGGCGGTAGTAGTTCACGCCGAGGAAGTCGAGCGGTTGGGCGATGATGTCGAAGTCGCCCGCGTGCACGTCCGGCGCGTTGGCGCCGTGCGCCTCCAGCGACAGCGCGGGATAGCGGCGCTTGAAGATCGGGTCCATGAACCACTCGATGGAATTGGCCCATTCGAGTGCGGCCAGGCGGCGGTCGGCGTCGGTGTCGGTCGCCGGCTCCGCGGTCCACTGGTTCAGCACGATGCCGAGCATGCAGGACGGCTGCACGGCGCGCATCGCCTGCATGGCCAGGCCGTGCGACAGCAGCAGGTGGTGCGAGACCTGGATCGCCTGTTTCTTGTCCGCGACGCCGGGCGCGAACTGCGCGTTGCCGTAGCCGAGGTTCGCCGTGCACCACGGTTCGTTGTGGGTGGCGATGCTGGCCACGCGGTTGCCGAAGCGGCGCGCCACTTCGGCGGCGTAGTCGGCGAAGCGATGCGCCGTATCGCGCGACATCCAGCCGCCGTCATCCTGCAGGCCTTGCGGCAGGTCCCAGTGGTACAGCGTGATGTGCGCGGCGATGCCTTGTTCGTCCAGCGCGTCCAGCAGGCGCGTGTAGAAATCGAAACCCGGTTCGTTCCAGGCGCCCTTGCCGGTGGGCTGCACGCGGCTCCACGCGATCGAGAAGCGGTAGGCGTCCACGCCCAGCGACGCCATCAGGGCGACGTCCTCGCGGTAGCGGTGGTAGTGGTCGCACGCGACGTCGCCGTTGCTGCCGTCGACGATGTTGGCGGGATTGTGCGAGAACGTATCCCAGATCGAAAGGCCCTTGCCGTCGGCGTCAAAGGCGCCTTCGATCTGGAAGGCGCTGGTGGCGACGCCCCACGTGAAGTTGGAGGGAAAACGGATGGAGTCGGTCATGATGCTTGGATCGTGGTCGTTGTAATTTAAAACTTTTTTGAAATCGATTTCATCGTACATGCGCCATTGCCCGGGTGTCAAATAGATTTTTTCCCTGCAAGCAGCAGGGCCATATCAAAGCGGCATGTCCTGGTGTATATTCACGAGCTTCGCGGCAATTGCCGTGTCGATGAAGCAGGCCGAAACGCATGAAAAAGGATTCCAGTAGCTCGCAGATGGTCACCGTCCACGAGGTCGCCCGTGTGGCGGGCGTGTCGGCGGCGACGGTCTCGCGCTTCCTGAACGGCACCGCCAAGGTGTCGGAAGAAAAGCGCCAGGCCATCGAAAGCGTCATCGAAAAGCTCAATTACAAGCCGAACGTGCTGGCGCAGAACCTCAAGACGGGCAGCTCGCGCACGATCGGCGTGCTGACGCAGTCGCTCGTGTCCGGCTACTTCGCCGACGCGATGGCGGGCATCGACGAGGCGCTGCAGGGCACGGGCTACGCGCCGCTGATCGTGTCCGGCCACTGGCATGCGGACGAGGAAGCCGAGCGCATCGAGCTGCTCATCGCGCGGCGCGTGGACGGCCTCGTGATCCTGAGCGGTAAATTGAAGGATGCGCAGATCCTGAAACTGTCGCAGCGCGTGCCCATCGTCGCCTTCGGCCGCGACCTGAGCGCGCCGCGCGCGTACGGCTTCTGCCTCGACAATTACTGGGGCGCGTGCGAGGCCGTGAGCTACCTGATCGCGCAGGGGCACCGCAACATCGCGTTCATCACGGGCCCGTCCGACCACCAGGACGCGCTGGCGCGCCTGGCCGGCTACCGTGACACGCTGGCCAAGCACGCCATCAAGGAACAGCAGCAACTGATCATCGGCGGCGACTTCCAGGAATCGGGCGGTCTTTTGGCCGTGGAGCGCTTGCTGGAATCGAAGCAGCGCTTCAGCGCGATCTTCTGCGCCAACGACCTGACCGCGTACGGCGCGCGCCTGGCGCTGTACCGGCGCGGCATCCGGGTGCCGGAAGACATCTCCGTGATCGGCTTCGACGACCTGCACAGCTCGATGTACACGACGCCCCCGCTGACCACGGTGCGCCAGCCACTGTTCGACGTCGGCAAATGCCTGGGCCGTGCGATCGTCAAGATGATCGGGCACGAGACGCTCGACATCGAGGTGCCGCACCTGAACCTCGTCGTGCGCGAATCCGTCGCGCCGATCGACTGAAAATTCGGGGTCAGAGCACGGATTTAGCAAAATTCGGGGTCAGAGCCCTTTTCGAAGACAGGTTTTGCGGGCATTTTCGTCGATGCCGTGATCGTTTAACGACGAATATCTCCGTCATCAACGAAAACATGTCGCTTACGCGCATCGTACGGAAAAGTGCTCTGACCCCGAATTTGCGGAAAAATATGCTCTGACCCCGAATTTGGTCAGGCCGCGAAGCCGCCGTCGACGGCGAGATCTGCTCCCGTGACGAAGCTGGCTTCCGGGCTCGCCAGCCACGCCACCATCGCGGCGACTTCCTGTGGCCGTCCGTGGCGCGGCAAGGCCATGAAGGCGTGCAGCGATTTGCCGAAGTCCGTGTCGGCCGGGTTCATGTCCGTGTCCACGGGCCCCGGCAGGACATTGTTCACGGTGATGCCGCGCGGGCCCAGGTCGTGCGCCAGCCCTTTCACGAGGCCCGTCAGCGCCGACTTGCTCATCGCGTAGACGGCGGCGCCGGCGAACGGCATGCGCAAGGCGTTCGTGCTGCCGATGTTGATGACGCGCCCGCCGTCCCCGAGGTGCCGCACGGCCGCCTGTGTGGCGGCGAACACCGCGCGCAGGTTGACCGCGATCGTCTTGTCGAAATCCGCGAGCGGGAATTCCGTCACGTGCCCGCCCAGGAAGATGCCCGCGTTGTTGACGAGGATGTCCAGCCGTCCGAATTTGTCGGCGGCGGCGTCGATGGCGGCCGCCAGCGCCTGCGGATCGGCCGCGTCGGCGCGCAAGCCGAGCGCGCGGCCGCCGGCCGCTTCGATGCGGCCCGCCAGGGCCTGCGCGGCGGCGTCCGACGCTTGATAGGTGAAGGCGACGGCCGCGCCGTCCCGCGCCAGACGTTCCACGATGGCCGCGCCGATGCCGCGCGAACCGCCGGTGACGAAGGCGACTTTGTGTTCCAGTTGGGTCGTTGCCATGATCTGCTCCATGCGTTTGGGTGGTCGATGCGTGCAGTATCATTCCAACTCTCCGTTGAAACTAGCGGGGAGAAATGCACAAGACTTTCAACTGCGAGTTAAAAATCGGCCATGAACGACGCATTCGTCCACCTCGATTCCTTCATCCATAGCGCGGAGGACGGCGGCTTTTCCACCGCCGCGCGCTGGCTCGGCCTCACGCCGGCGGCCGTCAGCAAGAACGTGGCACGGCTGGAGGCGAGCCTCGGCGTGCGATTGTTCCGCCGCAGCACCCGCAAGTTGAGCTTGACGGAAGAAGGAGAACAGTTCCTGCGCGAGGTGGCGGAGCCGTGGCACCGCATCCAGGATGCGATGGCCGTCGTGCGCCAGGGCGCGAATCACGCGGCCGGACCGCTCAAGGTCGCGCTGGCGCCGGCCGTCGGGCGCATGCATTTCGTGCCGATGCTGGCGGAATTCCGCCGCCGCTATCCCGAGGTCCTGCCCGACCTGCACTTCGACAACCGCCAGGTCGACCTGATCGCGGAAGGGTTCGACGTCGCCATCGGCGGCGGCGTCGAGCTGCCGCAGGGCGTCGTCGCGCGCGAGCTGGCGCGGGTGCGCATCGTCCTGTGCGCGGCGCCCGATTACCTGGCCACGCACGGCACGCCGCGTCATCCGGACGACCTGGCCGGCCACGACGGTATCGCGCGCCGGTCGATCCGCACGGGGCGCCTGCAGACGCTCACCCTGCGCGACGACGCGGGCGGCGTCGCGCCCTACGAATGCCGGCCCGTGGCCGTGCTGGACGATCCGGAAGCGATGGCGCACGCGGCGGCGGCGGGACTCGGCATCGCGCTGCTGCCCACACCGCACGCGGGCCCGCTGCTGGCGGACGGACGCCTCGTGCGCATCCTGCCCGACTGGTATGCGGAGACGGGCCCGCTGTTCCTTTACTATTCGAGCCGGCGGCTGCTGCCGGCCAAGACGCGCGTGTTCGTCGATTTCGTCGTCGAGCGTTTCCGCGAGCTGGGGCTGGCCGCGCACTTCGCTGGTTGATGGCGACGTGCAACGGCTTCTGTCACGGCACTGACATTAAGCCTTCATACAATGTACGATTGGCAATAACAACCCGACAGAAAGGCCGACCGCATGCGCTCCACCTGGCTGAAGACTTCGCTCACCCTGATCGCGTGCACCGTGCTGTGGCTGCCCGCACCGGCCCCCGCCGCGGACAGCGTCAAGCCGGCGACCGCCGGCCACGCCGTCGCGCAGGTGAAACCGCCGAAGCTGGTGGTCGTGATGGTCATCGACGGCCTGCCGTCCGAACAGGTGCAGCGCTACCGCAGCCAGTTCGGCCCCGGCGGCCTGCGCCGCCTGCTGGAGCAGGGCGCGTCGTTCACGGATGCGCACCAGGCCCACGGCATCACGGTCACGGCCGTGGGCCATTCCGCCGTGTTGACGGGCGCGTATCCTTACCGCCACGGCATCATCGGCAACAACTGGATCGCCGCGGACGGCCGGCAGGTCTATTGCACCGAGGACACCCGCTACCACTACATCGACGAGGACACGGATGCGCACGACGGCACGTCGCCCGCGAACCTGCGCGTGGACACGCTGGGCGACCAGTTGCGCTACGCGACCGGCAACCGCAGCAAGGTCGTGACCGTCTCCGGCAAGGACCGCGGCGCCATCCTGCTGGCCGGCAAGACGGGCACGGCGTACATGTACATGGACAAGACGGGCGACTTTGCCAGCAGTACCTATTACATGGACAAATATCCGGCCTGGGCCGAGCGCTTCCGTGCCGCCAGGCCGCAGGACCGCTACTACGCCAAGTCGTGGAAGCCCCTGCTGGACGACAAGGCCTATGCGGACGACGTCCCGTACCCGGAGGCGACGCCGAGCAACCCGAACCGCTTCCCGTTCACGTTCTACAGCGAGATCGGCAAGCCGGCCCCCGACTACTATCTGCGCCTCAAGAAGAGCCCGGTCGTCGACGCGTTGACGCTGGAATTCGCCGAGGCCGCCGTCGACGGCGAGCAGCTGGGCAACAACCCGACGGGCGCCACGGACCTGCTTGGCATCAGCCTGTCCGGCCACGATTACGTGAACCACGCGTACGGCCCGGAAAGCCGCATGTCGCACGACCACCTGCAGCAGGTCGACCGGCAGATCGCGCAGTTCTTCGCGTTCCTCGACAAGCGCGTCGGCATGGACAACGTCCTCGTCGTGCTGACGGCCGACCACGGTTTCGCCAACACGGCCGAGTTCGCGCAGGCGCGGCATATGGATGCGCTGCGCGTGAACCCGAAGACGCTGCTGGCGAACCTGGACGCCGCGCTGGCCGAGCGCTTCGGCACCGCCAACCTGGTCAAGACGTCCCTGCTGCCCGACATCCATCTCGACTACGCCGCCATCGAGCGCCGCGGCCTCGCGCGGGCCGACGTGGAGAATGCCGCCGCGCGCTTCCTGCTGGCCCAGCCGGGCATTTCGGAAGTGTTCACGCGCACGCAGCTGGCGCAGGGCGTCGCGGCCAAGTCGCGCCTGGGCACGCTGATGCAGCGGGCGTGGAACCGCCAGCTGTCCGGCGACCTGCTCGTCGTGACGACGCCGTACACGATCTTTTCCAGCGGGACGTCGGGCGCCAGCCACGGCACGCCGTGGCAGTACGACACGTCCGTGCCCTTGCTGATCATGGGCAAGCGCTGGATCCGCCCGGGCGAACAGGCCGGCTATGCGGAAGTCGTGGACATCGCCCCGACGCTCGCGCAGATCCTGCACGTGCGCCGTCCGGCGGGCGCGGAAGGGCGTGCGCTGACCGAGGCGCTGCGCTGATGGCGGAGATACATCGCGTAACGGAAGGCGCCCCCGGCCGCGCGCCCGCTATACTGCCGTCAACGCCACTTCATCCGTTCGCATCCATGTACGCAGCAGTCGACCTCGGCTCCAATTCCTTCCGCCTCCACATCGGCGAGCCGATCGCGGGCCAGATCCACATCGTGCGCACGGCGCGCGACCCGATCCGCCTCGCGGCCGGGCTCGGCCCGGACAACGCGCTGTCCGAGGCGGCCGTCGAGACGGCGCTGCGCACGCTGCGCGATTTCAGCGGCATCCTGCGCCAGTTCCACCTCGACGCCGTGCGCGTCGTCGCGACCAACACGATGCGCGTGGCCAGCAACGCCGAGGCCGTGCTGCCCCGGCTGGAAGAGGCGATCGGCTATCCCATCGAGATCATCTCCGGCGAAGAGGAAGGCCGCCTGATCTACATGGGCGTGGCGCGCGCGCTGGGCCGGCGTCCCGAGCGGCGGCTCGTGATCGACATCGGCGGCGGCTCCACCGAAGTCATCGCGGCGCACGGCGACGACATTCATCTGGTCGAATCGTTCAGCATCGGCACGCATCCGCAGAGCGCCGCGTATTTCCGTGGCGGCCACATCAGTGCGGACGCGTTCGAGACGGCCGTGAACGCCGCGCGCGCCCGCTTCGAGGACCTGGCCGATCAGTATCGCGAGCACGGCTGGGATGCCGTCTACGGTTCCTCGGGCACGATGCGCGCGATTCACGAAGTGATTTCGCGTAACCGCCTGGGCGACGGCACGATGTCGCTGGCGAGCCTGCTGGCGCTGCGCGACAAGCTGGTCGAACTCGGCCACGTCGACGCGTTCGACCTGCCGGGCGTGAAACGCGAGCGCGTGATCGTGATGACGGGCGGCCTGTCCATCCTGATCGGCGTGATGCAGGAACTGGGCGCGCCCGCCATGACGGCAATCAACGCCGGCCTGCGCCTCGGGGTACTGTCCGACCTCGAACTGCGCGCCACCCGCCGCGACCGCCGCGACCTGGCCATCCAGGACTGCATGCGCCGCTTCGGCGTCGACACGCAGCGCGCGACGCGCACGGCCGCCATCGCCAAGAAACTGTTCGACAAGCTGGCGCCGCAGGACGACGGCGTCGTCCACCACCTGTTGCGCAGCGCGATGCTGCACGAGGTGGGGCAGGCCATTTCGCACACGGGCGCGCACAAGCACGCCGCCTACATCGTCGAACACGCCGACCTGCCGGGCTTCACGGCGCGCGAGCAACGGCTGATGAGCCTGATCGTCCTGGGCCAGAAGGGCAATCTGCGCAAGGTGCGCGAGGTGCTGGGCGTGCCCGACCTGGCGAAGGCCGTGCTGGCGCTGCGCCTGGCGGCCGTGTTCATGCATGCGCGCGTGGACGCCGACGTCGACGCCGTGCGCCTGCGCATGAAGGGCCGGATCGACATCGAGACGCCGCGCGGCTGGCTGAACCAGCATCCGACCGTGGCCGCCTGGTTCGAGAAAGAGGCGGCGGCGTGGAGCGACGTCGGGGTGCCGTTCAGCGTGACGACTTGATTCGCGCTTTTGCCCGGCCACCATTGCAATCCTCTTTTCGACGGCGATACTGAAAGTCCGATCATCGACTTTCATGGAGAGGATCATGAACGAGCAAGCAAACATCGGCCTGCTCAAACAGGCGTACGACGCGTACGACAAAGGCGACATCCCGCGCCTGCTCGGCCTGCTTGCGCAGGACATCGAATGGGAGCTGCCCGAAGTGGAAGGCATCCCGTTCACCGGCAAACGCCACGGCGTGAGCCAGGTGGCCGACTTCTTCCGCGTCCTGGCGGACTGCCAGGACACGCGCGAATTCAGGGCCGACCGCTTCATCGGCCAGGACGACCAGGTCGTCGTGCTCGGCCACGGCACGTTCACCGTCAAGGCCACGGGCGCCGAGTACGGCAGCGACTGGTGCCACGTCATCCGCGTCGCCGGCGGCAAGATCGCCAGCTTCAGGGAATACGCCGATACCCACCGGGCCGCGCAGGCCTATCAAGGGCAGGGCGCCGGCGCCGCTGCCGGCAAGGGCGCGACGCGTCCGGCCATCCATTAATCCGCCGGTCTGTCGCGCATGCGGCCGCGCCTCCGGGCGCGGCCGTTTCGTTTTGCCATTCTGCTATCATGGAACCCATGAATGCCGATCCGCTGACCCTGCATCCCATCGCGCTCGAAGGCCGTCACGTGCGGCTGGAGCCGTACGTCGACGCGCTGCGCGAGCCGATCCGGGCTGCGCTCGATTGCGATCCCGACGCGTGGCGGCTGTTCGCGGTGAACGGGCAGGGCGCGGACTTCGACCCGTGGTGGAACACGGTCACCGACCGGATTGCGCAAGGCGGCTGGATCGCGTATGCCATCCGCCGGCGCACGACGGGCGCCGTCGTCGGCACCACCAGCTTCCTGAACATCAATCGTCCTGGCCGGTGCGTCGAGATCGGCGGCACCTTCCTGCATCCGGACGCGCGCTCGACCCTCGTCAACGCAGAAGCAAAGTACCTGATGCTCGCCCACGCGTTCGCCGGCGGCGCGCGCCGCGTCCAGTTGCTGACGGACGCGCGCAACGTGCGCAGCCAGGCGGCCATCGCCAGGCTGGGCGCCGTGCGCGAAGGCGTGCTGCGGCGCGAACGCGTCACGTGGACGGGGCACGTGCGCGACAGCGTGCTGTTCGCCGTGACGGACCTCGACTGGCCGGATGTCCGGGCCGGGCTGGAACGGCGCCTCGGCGCCTGATCCGGCGGCCGCTCACCGCTGCGCGAAAAACGCCGACGGCGAACAGCCGAACGTCTTCCTGAACATGTGCGAAAAGGCCGACTGGCTCGTGTAGCCCAGTTCCTCCGCCACGCGCGCGAGCGGCATGCCGCGCGCGATCAGCGGCGCGGCGTGCGCCAGGCGCACCTGCTGGCGCCACTGGCCGAAACTCATCCCCAGTTCTTTTTCGAACAGCCGCGCCAGGGTGCGCTCGGACGCGCCGACGTGGCGCGCCCAATCCGCCAGCGTGTGCGCGGCGCCCGGCGCGTCGAGCAGGCGCTCGCACAGGCTTTGCAGGCGTTTGTCGCGCGGCAGCGGCACGCGGATGGGGAGCGCGGGCGCGCGGGCCAGCTCGTCGAGCATCAGCTCCGACAACAAGCTCGCGCGGGGCGACGTTTCCAGCTGCGGCATCTGCTCCAGCGCCAGGATCAGCTCGCGCAGCAGGGTCGACACGTCCAGCACGCGGCAATCCTCGCCCGGGAACGGCGTGCGCGCGGCGTGGATGCGCACGGGGCGCAGCCGCACGGGTTCGAGCACCGTCACTTCGTGCACGACGCCGGGCGCCGTCCAGACGGCGCGCGACGGCGGCACGATCCAGCTGCTGCCGGCCGCGTTCAGGCGAATCACGCCTTCGCGCGCATACGTCAGCTGGCCGAAGACGTGCGTGTGCGGCGCCACGTTGTCGGCCGCCTCCAGGTCGCGCGCCGTCAGCGTCACGGGCCGCTCGGGCGTGGGATCGAAGCAGTCCGGCAGGGGCAGGGTGTGGTGCACGACGGGGATGCTCATGGCGTTGTCCGGTTTTCGACAAAGTTTGACCTGCTATCGTAATTCAGACGTGGCCCCTTTGCCTACACTGGGCTTTTCCTCTGGAGTCACTATGTCCCAAGACAACACACTGCGGTCCGATGCGCGCGTGATCGGGCTGGTCGGCCTGGCCCACGGCACGTCGCACTTCTATCACCTGATCCTGGCCGCGCTCTTCCCCTGGCTGAAGCCCGCGTTCGGCCTCAGCTATGCCGAACTGGGCTTGCTGCTGACGGCGTTCTTCGTCGTCTCCGGCATCGGCCAGGCGCTGGCCGGCTTCGTCGTCGACCGCGTCGGCGCGCTCCGCGTCCTGTTCTTCGGCATGACGATGCTGGGCGTCTCGGCCCTCGTGCTGTCGGCGGCCGGCAGTTATCCGGCACTGATGGCGGGCGCGCTGCTGGCCGGCGTCGGCAACAGCATCTTCCACCCGGCCGACTACACGCTGTTGAACCAGCGCGTATCGCGCGCCCGGCTGTCGCACGGCTTTTCCGTGCACGGCATCAGCGGCAATATCGGCTGGGCCGCGGCGCCGCTGTTCATGACGTCCGTCGCTGCACTGTCGAGCTGGCGCACGGCGCTCGCCTGCGCCGCCGTCCTGCCGTTCGCCGTGCTGGGCATCCTCTTCCTGAACCGCGCGCATCTGCGCCCCGAACCCAGGCCGGCCGCGGCGGCCAGCGCCGCCGCGGGCGGGGAGGGCGCCGGCACCTTGTCGTTCCTGCGCCTGCGCGCGGTGTGGATGTGCTTCGCGTTCTTCTTCCTGACGGCGGTGTCGCTGGGCGGCATCCAGGCGTTCGCGGCCATCGGCCTCGTGCAGCTGTACGGCATCTCGCGCGAGCTGGCGACTGGCTCGTACACCGCCTACATGCTGGCGTCCGCCGGCGGCATGCTGCTGGGCGGCTTCGTCGGCGCGGGCCGCCAGGACCACGACCGCACGGTCGCCATCGCCTTCGCCGTGGCCGCCGCGCTGGCCCTGCTGCTGGGCGCGGCCGTCGTGCCGGGCTGGCTGGCGCTGCCGCTGATGGCGCTCGTCGGCTTCTTCTCGGGCGTGGCGGGACCGTCGCGCGACCTGATGATCCGCGCGGCCGCGCCCAAGAACGCCACGGGGCGCGTGTACGGCGTCGTCTATTCGGGGCTGGATTCCGGCCTGTCGGTCGGGCCGGCGCTGTTCGGGCTCGTGATGGACGCGGGGCATCCGGGGTGGCTGTTTGCGGGGATCGCGTTGTTCCAGGCGCTGGCCATTGCCACCGCCGTCGGCGTGGGCGGCGGGGTGCGGAGCAGCCGGTTGCAGAATGCGTGAGGCCGGCGCCTGGCGCATCAGGCGCGTGCCATGGCCTTGTCCACGCAGCGCGTCGGCCATCCAGACCAGATTCAGTAGTCGAGCCGATCTGGACTGCGCATCGATCCTGCGATACCAGTCCATCCAGCCGTTCTGTATGTGGTCAGCGTCGAACGATACAAGCGGACACATGCCCTCGGTCGCGCGTTCTGCAAACGCGATCCGCTGTGTAGCCATTCGCTAAGACCGTGCGCATCCTATTCTGAATCGCCACGGCTTCGCCCGACACGAAGGCAACTATTGCGGCAGCATCGGATTGCGGTCTGCTGGGTGCGCAAATCGCTTTCCGATGAACACAGCGAATCGCAAGTTCGGCCCGCAGCGCATGGTAACGTCGACTCAGAATCCGGCCCGCACCCAAGCGGCCCTCGACGTGAGCGTGTTGCGTTGACGCTTCAGGTGCGGGTGACAGCGGTAACTAAATTCGAATCGCGCGCTAGCCCTCTAAAACCCGGCTGTGGGCATATACAGATGTATCCGGAATCGTTATACCACCGCACAAAATCCGCATAGCAGTGTTAGCAATCATTTCTCGTAACATTGTCTGCGCTAACCTTGTCGCACGGGCCTGCAATACAAGGCGCCGAACGCGGAGTGGTTGGCCTCCAAGAAGCACGCACATGCGCGTAAACGGTGGGACGACATACAAGGTGGGGACAGGACCATGCAGCAGAAGATGTTGCGGACAAGCCTGGCGACTAATCTACAGCGCCTTCGCCTGCTACAAGGACGGGCTGCCGTATGCAGCGGCCCGTTTGTGCGGTTCTCGGGCAGCGTGCTTGCCGCCGCCTCGCACCGCTTCGCTATCGGCGACCACGATTTTCTCCCGGACGGCAAGCCGCCGCAGATCCGCTGTGGCGGGATGCACTTCGCGCGCGTGCCGCGCGCCTACTGGCGTCGCCTCCCGCAGCTGTTGAAGGCAATTGGCCCGAACGCCGTCTGCGCCTACATGTTCTGGAATTATCACGTGTGGCGTGAGGGACGCTACGAATGAAAAGCGCGACGCGACGCCGCCAAATTCCGACGCCTCGCCAACAAGACTTCGACATAAGAAATCGGAACGGGTGGCGTCAAAAAAACCATACCGGTTACATAGTTGACAGCGACAGACTTTAATTGCGCGCACTATTCGCCCAACACGACTGGGTGCGGCTGCAAGGAAGTATTTCAATTGTCCCAGGAGACGGGAGGATACGCTGAACCGAACAACTCATCATATATAGGCGACGAGAAGTGCGTCGAGTCACAGGAAATTATTCGGACTCACCCAAATAGGGGCGGACCCGGTGAACGTCGAGTAGAAGGAATATGGCGATCCCGCCGGCGCTGGAATGCGATTTATATCGAGCCGGCAGCATACGAAGGCACTGCCCAAAAATTACTATAAGGAGACATTAGCTGTGCGAAACGGAAATACAAAAACGATTACGAAAACCGTTGTGGCCAAAGCTTGCGCGCTCTTAATGGCAGGGCCACTGACCGCGAACGCGCAGGAGGCCGACGCTGCGAGTGCAAGCGTGGACACGGCCGTTCCGAACACCGTTGTCGTCACCGGTCAGCGAGCGGCGTTGAGGTCGGCGCGCGATCTCAAGCAGGACGCCAATCAGATCGTCGACTCGATCCAGGCAACCGATATCGGCAAGCTGCCGGACGTGAATACTGTCGAGTCGCTGCAGCGGGTCGCTGGGGTTCAGATCCAGCGGCGCTATGGTGAGGGCGGCACTGATTACGACCATCGCACCGAGCCCGCGATCACGATCCGTGGCATTACACAGGTCCGCAACCTGATCGACGGACGCGACTTTTTTACGGCCAACGGTGGTCGAGCACCGGACCTGGAAGGGCTTTCCTCCGAGCTCATGGCCGGAATTGATGTCTATAAGAACGCAGCGTCCAACTTGATCGAAGGCGGTGTCGGCGGCGTGGTCAACATTCGCACGCGACTGCCATTCGACTCGAAAGAGGCCATCAACGTTGTTACGCTCAAGTCGAATTACTACGATCGAATTCGTAAGTCTTCACCGTCGGGTTCCGGCCTGTTGAGCCGCCAGTTCAAGACGGATTTCGGTCGCATGGGCATTCTGGTCAATGCAACGGCAAGCGAGACCTACTATCGCCAGGATGCCGTCCTTCAACAGCAGCAGCACTGTTTGACGGCGACGGTTGGGAAATGTTCGAACGATCCGACGCAAGCTCCCTCGGCGTCAAAGGTTGCGGCCTTCAATTCGATGCCAAACAAGGGGCCTCTCTCGGAACTCTATGTCCCGACTTCCTTCGAGATGTACCAGGACTCGGGTAACCGAAAGCGTCAGGGTCTGGCGCTCGCCTACCAATGGCAGGTGAACAAGGACGTTCTTCTCACGGCACAAAATCTCTATTCAAACTACAGATTTATCCGTCGCGGAGAATACATCTACGGCGACGATAAGAACAGCGACCCGCGCGCAGCGGCAGGTTCCACATGGACTTGGGCGGCTGATGGCAGCGCTACGAGCGGCGTTTTGTCGCCGCAAATTTTTTCGACCTCCCGGTTCGACCAGGACGTACGCAATCGCACGAACTTATCCGCCGTGAACGTCAAATGGCGTATCTCGGACAGGCTCAGGTCGAAGACTGACTTCGCTTATGAACGTGCCAACTATGACGCCGACCGCAATGGCGATTCCATCAAGCTTTACGATAACGAAAGCAGAAGCGTTGCCAACATTCCCAACCTGAATCTGGCCTTCGATGTGCGCGGCAGGATCCCGAAATTTTCGATCGTTGATCCGGCCAATCCAAGCAACCCTTACGCATATTTTGGCAATCCGAACAATTGGTATTATGAATGGCTCGCCAATGCGGTCGACCGTCATAAGCTGAAAATGTCGGCTCTCAGCCAGGATTTCGACTACGATCTTGGTGACGGCTTCTTTACCAAACTACACGCCGGCATTCGCGCGGCTGATACCAAGGTGCTGTTGCGGGGTAACTGGAACAACACCGGTGTCTGTAATGATACGGGTACCAACCCTAGCTGGGGGGCGTGCCCGCTTATCCCGGTTGCGCAACATCCGGATCTCGCCTACGCTGGGCCTGCCAGCAACTTCATGCAGCCGGGCATTGGTTGGCCTGTTGCAGTGTTTCCGGAGTACGCCAATCCCAACTCAAGCGTTCTCGATCGAACAGTCGCCACTTATGCGCAATTATTCGCGGGAAAGCCGAATTTCTATACATTCGATACGTCGTTTCATCCCGGGGATATCAATGAGCAACACGAAAAGACGCGGTCCTTCTTTGTCACAGGTGACTTTGGTACGAGCGTGTTCGGTTACGACCTCGACGGTACTGCGGGCATTCGAGTTGTAAAGACCGATCAGACTTCGATCGGCTTTGTCCAGGACAGCACTGGGTCGCGCGCTGCCACGCTCAATAACAGCTACTCGAATTTCCTCCCCAGCCTGAACACACGTCTGCACGTGAACGAGGATTTGCAGATCCGCTTTGGCTATAGCAAGACGATGACGCGGCCGAACTTTACCGATATGGCCGCCCATGTTCAGTTGAATCCGAACATTCCTGCGCAATACGACGCCAACGGGCGCCCGACTGGCAGTTCCGGTAATCCGTTCCTGAAGCCCATGACTGCGACTTCCTACGATTTGACGGCGGAAGACTATTGGGGGACGTCCAACATGGCGTTCCTGGGTTTATTCAAGAAGGATATCGAGGGTTACCTTGCCGGCGGAACCGAAGCGATGAACTTCGGCGGCGTCGTGTACGACATCGGAACCAGCATCAATCTCGGCAAGGGCTCGGTAAAAGGCATTGAAGCTGGCGTTACTCAATTCTTTGATTTCCTTCCCGACCCGTTCAATGGATTCGGCGTACAGGCCAACTATACCTATGTGGACTCGAAAGTTGAGCTCAAGCCTGGCACCCTTATTCCCTTGCCAAAGTTGTCTAAAAACAGTTATAACCTGATCGGCCTGTATGAAAAGGGTCCGTTACAAGCGCGTCTTGCGTACAACTGGCGTTCCGCTTACCTTGACCAAATCAACGGAAGCGGTGTTTTTGGTGCGAACCAATATGCGGCGCCGTATTCGTCGCTCGATGCTTCGGTGAGCTATCAAATCAACAAGATCTTCACGCTTTCGGCGGACGCCGTCAATCTGAAAAACTCCATGTACCACACGTATGTCGAGCGCCCCTCGGGTGGTTTGTTGTGGCAACTTAACGACCGCCGGTATAGTGTGTCCCTGAAAGCAAGCTTCTAGCATCGCGCGGTTGCCCCACGCAAGGCTGACATGAGCGAACGCGCCGCGCGTCTTTCTGCGGCGCGTTTTTTCAGCCCTGTGGCGATCGCCCGGTCAGTGGCGGATGCCGACAGATTTTTATTACCGTGCGGCCCAACAAGGGGATTTGATGGTCAAGGATAGATGGATTGCGAAAGTCGTCATTCTCGGCGGCGGTACCGCCGGATGGATGACAGCGGCCGCGTTGTCCCACACGTTTGGTCAGGCCGTTGAGATCGTCCTGCTGGAGTCCGACACCATAGGCACGGTGGGCGTTGGAGAGGCGACGATCCCGCCGATCCGCACGTTTCATCAAATGATCGGCATCGATGAAGCCGAGTTCATACGCGCCACCGGGGCGACGTTCAAGCTCGGTATCGAATTTCGCGGCTGGCTTAATAAAAGTTCGACGTATTTCCACCCTTTCGGCGCGTATGGGGTAGAACGCGAGATTGGCTACTTCTTCCAGTACTGGCTGCGTTTGAAGGAGAAGGGGCAGGTTGCCGACTTCTCCGAATTCTCGCTATGTACATTGGCAGCTCGAAGCAACGTATTTGCGCCCGCGTCTGAACGGCCAGGTGATCCGCTGCAGCATCTCCAGTCCGCCTATCACTTCGACGCCGGCCGCTATGTGAAATATTTGAAGGGACTCTGCATAGCGCGCGGAGTGTCGCACAAGATTGGGGACATGCTGACGGCGGAGCGTGACTCTCAAAATGGGCATGTCACGGGTCTGAAGCTCAAGTCGGGCGAGCTTCTTTCGGGTGATTTGTTTATCGACTGCTCCGGTCTGCGCGCAATGCTGCTTGGGCAGGAGTTGGGTGTCGAATATGAAGACTGGTCGCATTGGTTGCCCATGAATCGCGCGTGTGCAGTGCCTTGTGAACAGAAGTTGGCATTGACGCCATATACGATTTCTACGGCCAAACCTTTTGGTTGGCAGTGGCGGATACCTTTGCAACATCGCGTTGGTAACGGTGTGGTGTATTCGAACGAGTTTGCGACGGATGAAGCGGCAGAGCGGTGTCTGCTGGAGGGATTGGAGGGAGAGCCACTGGCTCCGATTAACCGCATCAAGTTCACCGCAGGAAGGCGTAAGACGCCTTGGTACAAAAACGTGGTATCCATCGGGCTTGCCAGCGGGTTTCTCGAACCGCTGGAGTCTACCAGCATTCAGTTCATTCAATCGAGCGTCCAGCGACTCATTCGATATTTTCCGGATTCACGGTTTTCTCCGGCATGTGCACAGGCTTTCAACAAGGATACAATTCGGGAAATCGAAAATGTCAGAGACTTCCTCATCCTGCATTATCACGCTACTGAACGTGACGATTCGGAATTATGGCGCTACGTAAAAGCCATGCAGATTCCAGACAGCCTCCAGGAAAGAATTGAGCTGTTCCGTGAGCGGGGACAGTTGAACCTTGCTGCCGAAGAATTGTTCCAAAGCACGTCGTGGCATGCCGTCCTTTTGGGTCAGGGAATTCGACCAAGAACCTATATGCCTACCATGGCCCTGCAAGACGACGCCGTGCTCGCGAATGCGTACGGCAATCTTGAGCGCAACTTTAAAAAAATCGTTGCGAAGCTTTCGGATCATTCCGTTTACATAAAAGAAAAGAAGCTGACCTCGATAATGGAGAGCCGCGAATGAGGTGTTGCAGCCAGAAGATTCCGACCATGATCTCTGGTGCGCTGCGGATCTTTTCATTGAGATGTATGGTTTTAATCGGACTGTGTTTCCTGGCAAGCAGTGCCGGTGCCGAAAACAACGACGAAAAGCCGGTGAATGTTCGCGCCGTTGTCAATGTCGACTGGCGGCATCCGGGTCCTCCGTTTGAAGGATGGGGGACCGCTCTTGCGTGGTTTGCCAATGTGACCGGGAGATTCGCCGAGCCGCGTCGCACCGAGTTGGCCGATTTGCTCTATGGACGGGACGGTCTTGCACTGAATATTGCGCGCTACAATATCGGTGGCGGCAATGCGCCCGGGACGCCTTCGTATTTGCGCCCCGGTGGGGATATTCCCGGATTCTGGCGCAAGCCGGCTGAGAAATCCGGGACAGGTTGGTGGAATCCGGACGCCGAGGATGCCTGGGATTGGTCTGCAGATACAGGGCAGCGCTGGTGGCTTGATGCGATAAAAGAGCGGGTAACGCCGCAAGAACTGATTCTGGAGGCGTTTTCGAACTCTCCGCCATATTTCATGACTCGCAGTGGTTTGGTTTCCGGTAACGTCAATGCGTTGGAGGATAACCTTATTCCGGGATTTGAAACCAAATTTTCAAGATATCTGGCGCGGGTCACAGCGGAGCTCGAACGGCGGCATGGCATTCGATTTAGAACGTTGTCTCCGATCAACGAGCCCAATACGCCCTATTGGTTTTCCACGAACCGACAGGAAGGCGCTCATTGGTCTCCTGAAGCGCAGTCGCGGATGTTTATTGCGTTGGCACAGGTGCTGCGCGAACGTGGAATGAAGACAGAGATATCCGGCCCGGACGAAACCAATCCCCAGACTTTTTTTGTTGATTGGGCCGGTTTGTCAGCCGACGCGAAAGCTGTTATCCGGCAAATCAATGTCCATAGCTACGAATGGATCGGAAAAAGTGGGGTTAGGGATATTGCAGAAACTTCTGGAAAACGGTTGTGGATGTCGGAAGTCGATCTGTCGCCCAGCAACGTACGTGAAGACATCAATGACATGCGTCCAGCCATTGCGCTGGCGCAGCAAATAGTTACTGACATCAATAGCATGAACCCCCAAGCCTGGATTCTATGGCAAGCCATAGAAAACAGGTCTTCTGATCCAAAGAACAGCTCGAACTGGGGATTGATCAAGGCTGATTTTTCAAACCTGGAGCGGCCGGAATACCGGATCACGAAGAAATTCTGGGCGTTTGCCAATTTCACCAAATTCATCAGGCCAGGATACCGGTTCTTGAAATCTGATGACCCCGATGCATTGGTGGCTGAACATCCGGAGACGAATGAAGTCGTAATAGTGGTGGTCAATCCGGGTATCGTTTCGCGAATGCTGGACATCCGGCTGCCAGATGCAAAACGTGGAAAATTGACATGCAAAACTTTTATTACACGGGAAAAAGATAACCTCGCGACTTTGAAGTCGGCATCATGCGCCGTCAGGTTGTCCGTGCATTCGCTACCAATGTCCGTGGTGACTGTCGTCGCGACGCCGCATAAATAGGTGTGGCCGCTCCGGCCCCGGCCATCATCAGCGCAACTTGCCCACGATATCCGGCCCCACGGCCAGGCGGACGAACGGCGCCGGATCGTCTTCGCCCTTGTTGGCGATCCAGAACACGCTGGCCTTGCGGATCTTCCAGTCCTGCGCCGTCCCGGCAAAGATCAGCGACGCCACCTGGCCCAGCAACGGCTGATGCCCGACGACGACGACCGTGTATTTGTTGTCCGGCCAGCCGGCCGCTTCCAGGATGCGTTCCGCCGTCGAGTCCGTGTTCAGCGCTTCCACGGTCGTGAACTTGCGGCCCAGCGCCTGCGCCGTCTGCACGCAGCGTGCGGCCGGGCTGGAGAGGACGCGGGTGTGTGACGGCAGCTGGCGGTCGAGCCACGCGCCCACGCGCGACGCGTGGCGTGCGCCGCGCGCCGTCAGTTCGCGCAGCTGGTCGCCCTGGCGGTCGGGCACGTGCGGTTCAGCTTCGGCGTGGCGCCACAGGATCAGTTCCATGGTCGTTCTCCTTGTTGTGCGCGTGGACGGCACTTTGCGCGCCCAGCGTGTCCATCAGGAACTGCTGGGCGCCGAAGGCCGACTGGCTGCCGCGCGCCCTGCGGCGCCGGTAGCGGCCGTCGCTGCCCAGCTCCCAGGCATTGACATTGTCCTTCAAATAGACCTGCAGGCCCTCGCGCAACACACGTTTTTTCAGCGCGGGCGAACGGATGGGGAAGGCGACTTCGACGCGGCGGAACAGGTTGCGGTTCATCCAGTCCGCGCTGCCCAGGTAGACGTCGTTCTTGAGGTTGTTGCGGAAGTAGTAGACGCGCGTGTGCTCGAGGAAGCGGCCGACGATGGAGCGCACCCGGATGTTCTCCGACAGCCCCGGTACGCCGGGCCGCAGCGAGCACGCGCCGCGCACGATCAGGTCGATGCGCACGCCGTCCGCGGACGCTTCGTACAGCGCGCGGATGACGGATTCGTCGGTCAACGCATTCATCTTGGCGATGATGCGCGCCGGCTTGCCCGCGCGCGCGATCGCCGCTTCCTGGCGGATCGCCTTGACGATCTCCTTCTGCAGCGTGAACGGCGCCAGCCACATCGCGGCCAGCTGCGTCGGACGCGTCATGCTCGTCAGGTGGATGAACACTTCGTTGACGTCGGCCGTGATCTCGTCGTCCGCCGTCAGCAGGCCGAAGTCCGTGTAGAACCGCGCCGTCGTCGGATTGTAGTTGCCGGTGCCGAGGTGGGCGTAGCGGCGCAGGCCGTCCGGCTCGCGCCGCAGCACGAGCGCCATCTTGGCGTGCGTCTTGAGGCCCACGACGCCGTACACGACCTGGGCGCCGGCTTCTTCCAGCTGCTCGGCCCAGTTGATGTTGGCCTCTTCGTCGAAGCGCGCCATCAGCTCGACGATGACGGTGACTTCCTTGCCGCGCAGCGCGGCGCTGATCAGCGAATCCATCAGCTCCGAGTTCGAGCCGGCGCGGTAGATCGTCTGCTTGATCGCCACGACGTTCGGATCGGCCGCCGCGCAGCGCACGAAGTCGATCACCGGCTGGAACGACTGGTACGGATGGTGCAGCAGAATGTCCTGCTTGCGCAGCACGGCGAACATGTCGTGGGCGTTCACGAGCTTGGCCGGGAACCCCGGCGCATACGGCGTGAACTTGAGATCCGGGCGCGCGTTGTTGTTGGCGATTTCCAGCAGGCGTCCCATGTTGACGGGGCCGTCGACGGTGAACAGGCGCGAGCGGTCGATCGAGAACTGGTCGAGCAGGAAGTCGGCCAGATGCTTGGGACAGCCCCGCGCCACCTCCAGCCGCACGGCGAAGCCGTAGTTACGGCTGTGAAGTTCGCTCTGCAGCGCCTGGCGCAGGTTCTTGACCTCTTCCTCGTCCACCCACAGGTCGCTGTTGCGGGTGACGCGGAACTGCGAATACGACACGACTTCGCGCCCCGTGAACAGGTCCGCCATGTGCGCCTGGATCACGGAGGTCAGCAGGCAGTACGACGCGCCCGGCTTGTCCGACAGTTCGTCCGGCAGGCGGATGAGCCGCGGCAGCACGCGCGGCGCCTTCATGATCGCGATGCCGGTGCCGCGCCCGAAGGCGTCCTTGCCGGCCAGTTCGATGATGAAGTTCAGGCTCTTGTTGATCACGCGCGGGAACGGGTGGGCGGGATCGAGGCCGACGGGGGTGAGCAGCGGCCGCACCTCCTTGTCGAAGTACTGCTTGACCCACGCCTTCTGCGCCGCGTTGCGGTCGGAACGGCGCAGCAGGTGGATGCCGTTGGCGGACAGCTGCGGCAGGATCTGGTCGTTCAGCAACGCGTACTGGCGCGCGATGATCTGACGGCACTCCGTGGCGACACCTTCCAGGTCGGCCTCGCCGGGATCGGGCCCGCCGTGCGACTGGTGCTGGGCCAGCAGGCTCGCGACGCGCACCTCGAAGAATTCGTCGAGGTTGCTCGAAACGATGGTGAGGAAGCGCAGGCGTTCGAGCAGGGGAACGGACGCGTCCTCGGCCTGTTCGAGCACGCGGCGATTGAATTCGAGCAGGGACAATTCCCGGTTCAGGAGCAGGTGCGGGCTGTCGGCCGGAAGCGCGGCAAGAGCCTCGTCCGTTTTCAACTTCATATCCATTTTTCGGAAATATTTCACTCGTGGCAACAGAGTGTAGAAGGCGAGTGTGACAACATTGTGACAGAGAATGCCGGGCAGTGGGGTTCGGTCTTCAGTCGGGTGTCATTTTCGGTAAGCGATCTTCGACGTTCATTCCGAGCTCCGTCGCGCGCGAAGCCGCACCATCACTGTTGTTTCTCAATGGCAGTTCCGCTCCGTATGCCACGATAACAAGCCGTCTCGACAGTATCTGTAACCACGCGCAGAAGTGTCCGAACGCGCTGTTTCATCTCATTGTGGGCAGTACTTCCGTGACGAGCGACTACAAATGAGGTATCCGTTCCAATGGTCGATCTGAAAACCGCCTATGCACTTCATCAAGCATTCATCGGTCAACAGGACAGGCTCCTGAAGCTGACCGGCCTCCTTGGCAACGATCTCCTCCTGCCTCAGCGTGTCGTCGCTCATGAGCGCCTCGGCCGGGGTTACGACTACACAGTCGATGTCATATCGGTACGCGGCGATTTCGAACTGAAAAAACTCATTGCCCGCCCCGTCACGCTTTGGATCAGGCAGGAGGATCGAAGCTATTCTCCGGTCAATGGCTACGTGCATACGGTCAAGCGCCTCGGCAGCGACGGCGCGCTGACCTTTTGCCAAATATCGTTTGCGCCTTGGCTGCATTTCCTGAAGTTCCGGAAAGATGCGCGAATTTGGCAGGACAAGAATCCAGATGACATTTTGGCTGACGTATTTTCCGTGCACCCTCAGGCACGTGGGAATTTCCGTTTCGATTTGATCGAACCGGTTTCGCCGCGCTCATATTGCACGCAGTACGAGACCGACTGGCATTTTGTCCATCGCTTGATGGAAGAAGAAGGTTGGTTCAGCTATCACGAGCAATCTCCCGATGGCAAGAGCCACCGGCTCGTCATTACGGACACCACGCACCGCCTCAAGCCTGTCATCCCTCGACAAATCGACTTCCATCGTGGAGGTACCGAGGATGAGATCAACAAGATCGTGCACTGGGGGGCAAATCGTAGGCTGTCGTCGAATCAGTTCGCCACCAGAACCGACGATTACAAGTCACCCTTCTATCAAAAGGAGAGCAACACCACCGTCCTTGCGGAGCATGGGAATCGGCCCAGTCAATTGGAAATCTACGAGTATACCGGGGCCTACACCTATGCAAGACAACAGCAAGGCGATAAACAGTCGCGAATTCGGGTGGAAGAGTGGGAATCGAGCATGAAGCGTTTCTACGGCGTTTCTGGCGCACGTTCCCTGCCCGTGGGCGGGTGGTTCACGCTGGAGAATCATCCCGCGCATCGGGGCGACACGGAGGAGGATCGCCAGTTTCTCGTCATCGCCGTCGAATGGAGTATCGAGAACAATTTGCCGCTGTCGGACAAGCTCAGGGAGTTCCCTGACAGCCTGTCGCCGCAACTGGACGCATTCAAATCCGCCATCGGGCGCGATCTTGGGCAAGACCAGTCGAACAAGGGTAAGAAGGCCACAATGGGGCATACCGGGCATTGTTTTAATCGTTTCGAACTCCAGCGCCTGAAAGTCCCGTTCCGTAGTCCGATTGAACACGCCAGACCGAACCTGCATCCGCAGACGGCCGTTGTCGTGGGTCCGCCAGGCGAAGAGGTTTATACAGATGACCTCAATCGCGTCAAAGTCCGGTTTCGCTGGGACCGGCAAAATCCCGGCGACGAAAGAGCGTCATGTTGGGTACGCGTCAGTTACCCCAACGCGGGCCAAGGATGGGGCGCGCTGAATGTGCCCCGTGTCGGGCAGGAAGTGATCGTGACATTCCTGGGAGGCGATCCCGACCGCCCCGTCGTTACCGGCCGCCTCTATAACAATGATCAGGTTCCGCAATGGCACACCGACGGCAGGCTGTCGGGCTTTAAGTCCAAGGAATGCAAGGGTCGGGGATTCAATCAGGTCGTCTTTGACGACACGACCAATCAGAACAGGGTACAGCTGTATAGCACGAATACCCATGCTCAGCTGAATCTCGGCTATCTGGTCACTCAATACGGCAATGACCGGACCCGTTTTTATGGATCAGGTTTTGCGCTGAGCACCGACGACTACGGCGCCATCGTCACGAACAAGGGCCTGTACATCAGCACCTACGGACGCCCTGGCGCACAAGGCACCCAGCTCGACGCGACGGAGGCGATAACCCAACTGAAAGCGGGGACGGCGCTTGCAAAAAATCTGTCCGACACAGCATTCAAGGCGGGGGCCGAATCGCTGGCCGGACAGCGGGCACTCGACGCGTTCATTGACGCGACCCATGATCGTTACGAGGGCTACGGGCAAGGCGACGCAAATCGTTTCAAAGAGCCGATTCTGTTGGCCGCGTCCCCCGCAGGTATCGGATTGGCGAGCGCCAAAGGCGCACATGTGCACGCGAACGATCAGGTGACGCTGTCGTCCGGCATGGACACCAATATCGCAGCGGGGAAAAGCCTGCTCGCCAGCGTCGCCGAAAAGATCAGCCTGTTCGCTTCCAACGCAGGCATCAAACTGTTTTCCGCGAAGGGCAAAGTCGAAGTGCAGGCGCAAGCCAACGATCTCGATCTCATCGCGGAAAAAGTCGTGCGGCTGTTATCGACGACCTCCCGCATCGACATCCACGCGAAAGAAGAAGTACTCATCTCGGCGGGCGGATCCTTCATCAAGATCAACAGCTCGGGTATCACCGACGGCACAACCGGGAAGCGGGTGTCGCACGCGTCGATGCATAGTTTCGAACCGCCGGCGACGAATTCTTATGTCATGCCGCACGTGCTCAAGGCCGATCTGCAAAAGACGGATCTCGAATTTCGGCATTTGACCGACTGGGGCGTCCCGCTCGCAGGCGCCGCTTATAAGGCGACATTGAGTGACGGCAGCGTTCGAAAAGGAACGCTCGATGCTCAAGGCATTGCCCGCATCAGTGACGTTCCCGCGGGTACTGCGGCGAAAGTCGAGTATGACTACAAGCCGATGCCGGTAAGCGCCACTGTCGCGGCGGAAATGCACGAGGACCTCCATGAGCTATTGAACTGGACTCCCGGCAGCGCAATACGCAAAGGTGACGCATGAGTCAAGGCCGTTCGGCACCGGATCAACATACGATCCTCGCGGATGCCTGGGGCCAGGTTGTCGGCGGCATGGAATGGCTTCGGTCTGTCCTTTTCGGCGAATTCGCCGACCATCGCCCGCTATCCGCCGTTGTCGCCGACATGCTGGTCAGTTTTATTCCGGGCGTCGTCATTGTCACCAGCGCACGCGATGCAGTCGCAGTGATTTTGCGTTTGGCCATCCATCCTGAGAAGCGCGAAGACCTGATGGAGTGGGTGCTTCTGTGCGCCTGCCTGATTGTGATCGCCTTGCCGATCGCGATGGCTGCCGGCAGTGCCGTTGCATTGGGAGTGGGCGCCGTCGTTGGCGGCGTGGCAGGCTCGGAACTCGGCGCGGCGCTGCGCGCCGTCATGCTTATGCTGATCAAGGAAGCGTCTCAGCTCGTCGAACTCGTGCGCTTTCTGCAAAAGTTCATGAAGGGCGATGTTCTGAAGTTCTTGCGGGGCGTTAAATTTGCTAAATACGAAAGGGCGCTGATTCAAGCAATATGCAAAATCATCGGCAAACTGCTGGAGATCGTCAGAGCGCTGCGCGTTCATCTGGAAAGCCTGCGATATTTCGATACGGTCAAAATTGCGATTGCGAAATTGACTGATTGGGAGAAGAGGTTCTACGATGTTCAGCGGGATGCGCTCAGACAGGTGCCGAGAGCGGTGGCGGAACTCGACGCGAGGCTGGCGAAAGTATTGGCGCAGACCGCTCCGAAAGAAAGTCATATGGTGGCTGCTGGGGTTCAGGCAGACAAAACCGTGGCTAAGCTTCCGGCGCGGCAGCGCGTCATCGACACCCCTGGAAAAGTTCTGCCTGAGGCAGAGGGGCACGTAGTTCAAGCGGGCGGCCCAACGAAAACAACGATCAAGGCAGCGCGAAAAGCCAAGCCTGAGTCCCCTCCGAATTCGCCGTCGAAAGAAAAACCTGAAGCGGTTGCATTGACTGCCGACGGGCCAAATATGAAGAAGCAAGCCGTCATCGATGTTGCCATCGTGGCTGATCGAGAGCGGATCACGCAATTCTCGAACGAAGGGAAAATCAAGGAGGCGCAAGATATTTTGCAGCCTTATGTTGACGCCGCGAAGCGTGCAACAACAATTGCAGAAAAACGTTCTGCAATGAACTCGATCATTGATAGACTTGACGTGACTTCGGTAAAGGAAAAAATGTTTTGGTCGGGAAATAAGGGGTTGGCGAAGAAGATTGCGCAAGAACGAGGGAAAATCATCCTCGAGCAAACTCCCGGTGGGAAAGTAATTGATGATTGGGATGACCTGAATCGTACGTTTTCTTGGGATCCTGGAGACATGGAGCCTCATGGCTGGGATTTGTGGGGCGCTGTCTCAGCCGAGTATGCAAGACATGCCTCAGGAGAAATTGACATAATACAGAGCGCTGAGAAATTTCCAAGAGGAGGTGAGACTTGGCGAGGGAGCGAATGGACAACAATCGTACGAGAACGTAAAGTTGAGTTAATGAATATTTTTGCGATGGATGAAGGCGGCAACGTGATAAAAACGATGAGAATGGCGCCAAGTAGTGAAGTCGCGAAAGAACTTTTCAAGAGAAAATAATATGACTGCGGCATTTGAGAAATTTATGAGGCAACACGATATGACTGGGAGCGAAAAAGCTGATGGCTATAGCCCAGATGTGTTCATTGGTTTAAATGATCGAGAAAAAGATTGTGTTTTTAAATTGCTAACAGATGAGCTTCCATGGTCAGCCGAGTGGCTTTTTTCTCTTGATGCCGAGAAGGCCTCAACGGTAGTAAAAGAGAAAGAGGAAGAACTGCGCGGCCGAAGTTACGGGGATGTATATATGCTCCAACAAGTGCTAGTTAAATTTACAGGGGATTTAATCTATCAAAAACACATGATTGAAGATTATCCGTGCTACGACGATAGGTTAAAGGCGCGAGTCGTCGATGCTATTGAATGCACTCCGGCGAGTGCGGCGAAAATTTCGTTCCTGAAGCAAGTAATCTTGACTGAAACCAATGCCGACGCAGTAGCCAGCGCAAGCATCCATTTTCTGGATGCAATGAAAATCCCCGAGAAAACAGAGGAAGAGAAGAAAGAGTATTCCAGGTTATTCGATGAGTTGCGGAGTGACGATGTAAACGTTAAATTGAGAGTGATTGCTAAGCTGGAGAAACGTTGAGTAGATTTGTGAATGTGTTTATTGATTCGATGGCGCTAGAAGTTTTTTGTAAATTCGCCAAACCGAAATGGTGGCTATACAAAGAGTGGGAAAGAAGTTTGCGCGGATCGTAGTGTGGTGTTTGTAATAATTGAAATACTTTTTATCAAAGAGGCGCGCCAAATACGTTTTGCGATTTACTGAGGAGCGCATTCGAAAACCTCTTGAATTTCTTCCCGCTCAATAACAAAGAACGTCTCGATGGGCTAAGTGAAACCTAATTTGCTTCATGACCAAAGAAGAGCGGATTCGCGCCTTTGATTACTTACTAAAGCTCGTTGAGAGGGGAGGGATTGACGAATGCGTCGACGGCCTTTCCGGGCTGACTCCAATCGCGCGATCGAGCCCGTCAAACGCCTGCTGGCAGATGGGACATTGAATGGTGAGGGGCAAATCGCAGCAGCTTGGAATCATTGCAACTTCCAACGCGAGGAAGGCCTTCTGTCCACTTTTATCCGATTTTTGTCCAGCCCCGACCGACGCCTTCGAGAAAAAGCGGCGTATTACGTTCCGGCAGATAATTTGACTACTGAACTTAAGGTTGCTCTTCAAGGAATGATATGCACAGAAACAGAACAACTTGCACGTATACATGCTGTGGATAAACTTCTGCAATGTTACGGGGTAACGAGGGAGTCGGTCGGAAAGGACGCATTGTCGGTTTTTTTTACAAGGGCCTGCATAGCTGCTACCAAAAAATAAAAGAAAAAACTTTTAAAGTCCTTGATGCAATTATTTGACTAGCACGAAGTATGAGCGAATTATGAAGCGCGAAGATGATGAATCACCTGAGGCTCGGGCAGCCCGTCTTGAGCGAAAATCGGTTCATGCGGCTGCGCCAATAGGTTCCGCCCGCTAGCGCGAGCAACTCGCTATATTACGCGACTGGGGTCCTCGGGCGGCGCTCACGCGCACAAATCGCGACTTATCATGAGCCCGTCGCCATAACCATGGGACAACTTGTCCGGCATCATGAAGACACGCCTCAATGACACGCTTTACCGATGCAAACCCGCTCAGAGAAATAATTTTGCAACTAGATCTAGTTGGCGATGGTAACGTGGGGAATATATTGGAGATGTTGATAATTGAGCCAGGTGGCGCGATAGCGAGATCTATTTTGAGGAGGGATTATGTCGCTCGCGTTCGAGAAATTCATAAAACAATACAATGCGACCGGAAGTGAAAAGGCCGACGGCTACAGCCCTGACGTATTTGTCGGTCTCGACGAGGTTGAAAAGGAAAAAGTATTCGACTTATTGGTAACGGAACTTCCATGGGGAATCGAATGGCTTTTTTTTCTTGATTCTCAAAAAGCTCTCGAGATTGCGAAGGAAAGGGAGTCGAAATTGCGTGGAAATCCCTATGCAGGTGCTTACGTATTTCAACAACAAATAGTCAAATATTCAGGAGATTTGCTTTATCAAAGACATATGATTGACGACTATCCTGGTTATCCGGAGAATATACGGCCTCTTGTTGTAGACGCGATGCATCGCACACCGGACAACGAAAATACAATTGCATTTTATAAGAATGTTATTCTGGCAGAAGCTAATTCGAGCGCTGTCGCCAGGGCAAGTCGGCACTTGCTGGATGCCTTGAAAGTCCCAAGGGCGACCGATGCTGAGAAAGAAATCTACCGTGGGCTGGTAGCTGAATTACGTAAAGACGACGCTCAGGCGAAGTTGAGAGCTTTTGCTAGGCTCGAGAAATATATGCGCAACTTAACAACTCATGGCTGACTTACTGGCCGGTTATAGTACCGAATTCATTGAGATCGCCCATTTGAGTTAAAGAACGCTGATGTTGTGGTTTTCTCAATAATCACACCACCGTTTCCCTCACCCGCCTGAGATCATCCCTGGGCGGCCGCCCGAACATGCGGCTGTACTCGCGCGTAAACTGCGACGGGCTCTCGTAGCCCACCTGATACGCCACGGCCGCCACGTCGCGGCTGCTCGCCGCCAGGCGGGCGCGTGCCTCGTGCAGCCGGATCTGCTTCTGGTATTGCAGGGGGCTCAGCGACGTGAATTCCTTGAAGTGGCGGAACAGCGTCGATGCGCTCATGCCGCTCACGGCTTCCAGCTGCTGGGTCGACACCGGCTCCGCGTAGTGTTGCTGCAGCCAGCGGATCGCGCGGCCGATGCGCGACGCGCGGCTGTCCGCCAGGCCCACCTCGCGCAGCATCGGGCCGTGCGGACCGGAGAGCAGGCGCCACAGGATTTCCTTTTCCAGCAGCGGACGCAGGATGCGCACGTCGTCCGGATGGTCGAGCAGGGAGACGAGGCGTCCCACGGCGTCCAGCAGCTGGCAGGACGCCGCGTGCACGGCCATCGGCGCGGAATCCTGCGGAGCCTCGGCTTCCGCTTCGACGATCAGTCCCGCGATCTCGGCCGGCCGCAAGGTCAGCGCGACGCCCAGGTACGGCTCGTCCGCGCTGGCGTCGATCACCTGGCCCGTCGACGGCATCGACAGCGACACGATCACGCAGTCGCCCGGGCCGTATTCGTAGGTGCGGCCGCCGATCGTCGAGCGCTTGCGGCCCTGCAGGATCAGGGCGAACATCGGCTCCTCGATGGCGCTCATCGGGCCGGTCGGCGCCGTGACGGCACGGACCCGCAGCCCGGGCACGATGCAGTCCGGGCCCGTCCCGGCGTGGCGCATGGCGAGGTGTCGGAGGTCGTGCAGAGTCATCATGGTGTCGTTCGCTGGTAGGAGAGGCGCATGGCGTGACGCGACAGGGATCGTAACATGATCATCGCTACCAAGACACATATGCATGCCAGATGGCAGGGCTCGGCGCCTATACGAACGGATACTGGCGACGGCCATGGCGCGGGACTACCATGGTCTTCCAACCCTACCCGCAGAGGATCATCCCATGAACAATCCGAAACTCGAAGTGCTGACGCCGCAGAACAGCCAGCTCATCTTCATCGATCACCAGCCGCAGATGGCGTTCGGCGTGCAGTCGATCGACCGTCAGGTCCTGAAGAACAACACCGTCGGCCTGGCCAAGGCGGCCGCCGCGTTCAACATCCCCGCGACCATCACCACCGTCGAGACGCAGGGCTTCTCGGGCTACACCTACCCGGAACTGCTGGACGTGTTCCCGGACCAACCGATCCTCGAGCGCACGTCGATGAACTCGTGGGACGACCAGAAGGTGCGCGACGCGCTGGCCGCCAACGGCCGCAAGAAGGTCGTCGTCGCCGGCCTGTGGACGGAAGTCTGCAACACCACCTTCGCGCTGTCCGCGATGCTGGAAGGCGGCTACGAGATCTACATGGTGGCCGACGCCTCGGGCGGCACGTCGAAGGAAGCCCACGACTACGCCATGCAGCGCATGATCCAGGCCGGCGTCGTGCCGGTGACGTGGCAGCAGGTGCTGCTCGAGTGGCAGCGCGACTGGGCGCACAAGGACACCTACGACGCCGTCGTCGGCATCGCCAAGGAACATTCCGGGGCCTACGGCATGGGCATCGACTACGCCTACACCATGGTGCACCAGGCCCCGCAGCGCGGCACCACGCGTCACGAGACGCTGGCGCCGGTGCCGGCACGTTGATGCGCGCCATCCAACGACAGGGGGAAGCATGAAGTTCTACCTGGTGTCCCTGGCGGCCGGCCTGCTGGTCGGCTGCATCTACGCCTTGCTGCAGGTCCGGTCGCCCGCGCCGCCGGCGATTGCCCTCATCGGCCTGTTCGGCATGCTCGTCGGCGAGCAGGCCGTGCCCATCGCCAAGCGCCTGATCTCGGGCGAACCCGTCACCGTATCGTGGTTCCGCGCCGAGTGCGTGACCCGGATCAGCGGCATCGCGCCGGCGCCGGCTACGGGCGCGGCCGAGCATGACCGCGCCGCCTGAAGCCGGCCAGACGGTGCTCGTGGTCGACGACGACGACACCGTCCGCACCGCCATGCTCGCGCTGCTGCGCGCGGCCGGCTATGCGGCCCAGGGTTATCCCGGCGCGGCCGGCCTGCTGGACGGCGCCGATCCCGTCCACGCCCGCTGCGCCGTACTGGACATCCACATCGGCGAGCCGGACGGCTTCGCGCTGCGCGAGCGCCTGCGCGCGCTGGCGCCGCGCCTGCCCGTCATCTTCGTCACCGGCGACGACGATCCCGCGCTCGCGCGCCGCGCCGGCGCCGCGGGCGCGCTGGCGCTGTTGCACAAGCCCGTCGACGCCGATTGCCTGCTGGCGCTGATCGATGCGATCCCGGCGCCGCCGGACGCCCTCCAATGACGGCCACCCGCCCGCATGCCTCGGCAATTTCCGCTATGCTGGCGTCTGCGCACGACAGGGAGCCGGGCATGGACGATCGGATGGTGATGGTGGTGGACGACGACGCGCACGTGCGCGCAGGCCTCGAACACCTGCTCGCGGCGGAAGGCTACGGCGTGCGCGCGTTCGCCGACGCCGCCGAGTTCCTCGCCCAGCCGGCCCCCGTTGCCCCGTCCTGCCTGATCCTCGACATGCAGATGCCGCGGCTGGACGGTATGAGCGTGCTGCAGCACATGGCCGCGCGCCACCTGGCGCTGCCCGTCATCTTCCTGACCGGCCACGGTACCATCCCGCTGTCCGTCGCCGCCATGAAGGCGGGCGCCAACGAATTCCTCACCAAGCCCGTCGACCCGGACGCGCTGCTGGCCGCCGTCGACGAGGCGCTGACCGGCGACGCGCGCCGCATCGCGCGGCGGCGCGAAGCCGACGAGCTGGCGCGCCGCCACGCCCAGCTCACGCCGCGCGAGCGCGAGGTGTTCGGGCTCGCCATCGGAGGATTGCTGAACAAGCAGATCGCCGACGCGATGGGCATCAGCGAGATCATGGCCAAGGTCCACAAGCGCAACCTGATGCAGAAGATGCAGACGCGTACCCTGGCCGAACTGGTGCGCATGGCCGAAAAGCTCGGCATCGAGAGCGCCCGCAGTCGCTGAAATCGCGCCGCCCGTGCGGCCGCCGAGCCCTTACAATGCGCCCGAACGAATCATCACGGGAGGATGGCATGGCGAAGAAAGACGTACCGGGCATCGGCGAATACGGCGGCCCGGCCGGAGGCTGGGGCGCGCTGCAGGCCGTGGCGAAGGCGATCCGCAGCCAGATGACCGCGAAGGACGCGACGATCCTGCTGCACGTGAACCAGCCCGAGGGCTTCGATTGTCCCGGTTGCGCGTGGCCGGATCCGCGCCAGGGCTCGTCGTTTGAGTTCTGCGAGAACGGCGCCAAGGCCGTGTCGTGGGAAGCGACGAACAAGCGCGTCACGCCCGAGTTCTTCGCGCGGCACACCGTGGCCGAACTGTTCGGGTGGGAGGATTTCGCGCTCGAAGGGGAAGGGCGCCTCACGCATCCCATGAAGTACGACGCGGCCTCCGACCGGTATCTCCCGATCGCGTGGGACCGGGCGTTCGCCGAGATCGGCGCGCACCTGCGCAGCCTGCCCGACCCGGACATGGCCGAGTTCTACGCGTCCGGCCGCACGTCGAACGAGGCGGCGTTCCTGTACCAGCTGTTCGTGCGCGCGTTCGGCACGAACAACTTCCCCGACTGCTCGAACATGTGCCACGAGGCGACCAGCGTCGGCCTGCCGGAATCGATCGGCGTCGGCAAGGGCACCGTCACGCTGGACGATTTCGATCACTGCGACGCCATCTTCTCGTTCGGCCACAACCCGGGCACGAACCACCCGCGCATGCTGGCCACGCTGCGCGAGGCGCGGCTGCGCGACGTGCCCATCGTCGTGTTCAACCCGCTCAAGGAACGCAGCCTGGAGCGCTTCAAGTCGCCCCAGAGCCCCGTCGAGATGACGGTCGGGAAGGCCGTGTCAATCGCCACGTCGTACTACCAGGTCAAGGTCGGCGGCGACGCGGCTGTCGTGCAGGGCATGATGAAGGTGCTGCTGGCGCGCGATGCCGTCGACCACGCGTTCATCCGCAATCACACGACGGGTTTCGAGGCGCTCGCGGACGATCTCGCGGCGATGTCCTGGGACGACATCGAGCGCGTGTCGGGCTTGTGGCGCGCGGACATCGAAGCGGCGGCGGACGTCTACGCCAACGCCAGGAGCGTGATCATCTGCTACGGCATGGGCATCACGCAGCACCGCCACGGCACGTCGAACGTGCAGCAGCTGGCGAATTTGTTGCTGTTGCGCGGGAATATCGGCCGAGAGGGCGCCGGCATCTGCCCGCTGCGCGGCCACTCGAACGTGCAGGGCGACCGCACGGTCGGCATCACGGAAATCCCCGGCGACGCCTTCCTCGACAATTTGCGGCGCGTGTTCGGGTTCGAGCCGCCGCGCGCCAAGGGTCACGCGGCCGTGGAGGCGCTGGAGGCGATGCGGGACGGGCGGTCGCGCGCGCTCGTCTGCCTGGGCGGCAACCTGCCGGTGGCGATGCCCGATCCGCAGGCCTGCTTCGAGGCGATGCGCAAGCTGGACCTGTCGGTGCACATCGCCACCAAGCTGAATCGCTCGCATCTCCTCGTCGGCAAGCATACCTACCTGCTGCCTTGCCTGGGGCGGACGGAACTCGACGTGCAGGCGACCGGACCGCAGGCTGTCACGGTCGAGGACTCGATGGCGATGGTGCATGCGTCGCGCGGCAGTCTTCCGCCCGCGGCGCCGGAACTGAAGTCGGAACCGGCCATCGTCGCGGGCATCGCGCGCGCGACGCTGCCCGATTCGGCTATCGATTGGGAGGGCTTCGTCGCCGACTACGGCCGCATCCGCGACGCGATCGAGGCCGTGTTCCCGGACTTCGCCGGCCACAACGAACGGGTGAGCAAGCCGCGGGGCTTTCGCCTCGACGTGCCCGCGAGCCGGCGCGAATGGCGCACGAAGACGGGCCGCGCGAACTTCATCGTCGCCGCGCGCGACCAGCGGCCGCTCGCACGGGTCGATGCTCAGGACGTCCTGGTGCTGACGACGGTGCGCAGCCACGACCAGTACAACACGACGATCTACGGCAAGAACGACCGCTACCGGGGCGTCACGGGCCGGCGCGACGTCGTCTTCGTCAACGAGGCGGACCTCGCGGAACGGAGCCTTGCGCACGGCGACCTGGTCGACATCGAGGCCGTCGCGGCGCACGATCATTCGTCCGAAGCGCGCGTGCTGCGCGGCTTCGTGGCCGTCGCCCACGACATCGCGCGCGGTGCGGTGGCCGCCTACTATCCGGAAGCGAACGGGCTCGTGTCGCTCGCGAACTTCGATGCGAGGAGCGGCACGCCATCGTATAAATCGGTGCCGGTCGTGATCCGGCGCGCGGCCGGATCGGGGGAGGGCCTCAATCCCTGACGATCATGCCGCCGCCGGCGCCGCTTCCAGCGCCGGCCAGTCCAGCAGGACGAGCCACGCCAGCAGCGCCAGCGCCGGCGCCAGGCACCAGAACCCGAACGTCATGTAGGCCGTGCCGCCCGCCACGCAGCCCAGCGCGAACGCCAGCACGGGCCAGAAGAATTTCACGAAGCGCGCCCTGACGGCCGGCGTGGCGCGGCCGCTCGCGAGGTCCGTCATGTCGATCAGCAGTTCCGTCACGTTGCCGGTCATGACCGTCGTCGGCGCGATGCGTCCGAACCGCAGCTTGCCGGCCGCGTTCTGCACGCCCATCGCGGCGGCGCCCAGCATGCCGCTGGCGAGGACCAGCGGCGCTTCCGGATTCCCCGGCGGCGACGCCAGCACGCCCGCCACCATGAACGCGGCGAGTAACGCGAGCTGCATCCCCAGCAGCGGGCGCGCCGGATTGTGGCCGAGCCGGGCGCAGCGCACGTCCATCAGGCGCGCCACGACGACGCCCGCCGCGAACGCGGGGATCGCGAGGAATTTCAGCGGCAGCACGCCGGCGTGCGACGGCCGCGCGAGCTCGCTGCCGATGAGGACGAAGTTGCCGGTCACGTGCGCGGTGAACAGGCCGAACAGGGCGACGAACGCGGACGTGTCGACGTAGCCGGCCAACAGGCCGAGCGCGACGCCGAGCGTCAGATCGGTCGGTTTCATGGACATGGCGCCTCCGTCAGAACGCGAAGCAGCTGCAACCGAACGCGCCCCAGAACGCGCTGAAATCGGACACCGGCACGTCCGACTTGCGGGCAACGTCGTGCGCATGCGCATGCACCGAGCACGCGCCGCGGCATTGGTGGGCCAGCGCTGTCGCCGCTTGCGGCACGGGGCGGTAATGTCCCGGCACCCGCGCGACGGGCGACCACTCGGGCAGCACGGGCAGCGCCGGCGGCGCCAGCCTGTCGAACGGTCCCTGGCCGAACACGATGCGCCCGCCCACGATCGTCAGCACGGATTCGATGGCCTTGATCGATTCCTCGTCCACGCGGAAGTAGTCGCTTGAGAGCACGGCGAGGTCGGCCAGCATGCCCGCCTGGATGCGGCCTTTGTGACCCTGCTCGCTGGAGAACCACGCGCTGCCCGCCGTCCACAGCTCGAGCGCCGTGTGGCGGTCGAGGCGCGCGCCGGCGTCGTACAGGCGCAGGCCGCCGACGGTGCGGCCGGAGACGAGCCAGTACAGCGCCGTCCACGGGTTGTAGCTGGCCACGCGGGTGGCGTCGGTGCCGGCGCCGACGGGCACGCCGGCGTCCAGCATGCGCTTGATCGGCGGCGTCGTCTCCGCCGCCCTGGCGCCGTAGCGCTCGACGAAGTATTCGCCCTGGAACGCCATGCGGTGCTGGATCGCGATGCCGCCGCCCAGCAGCCGGACGCGCTCGATGTTGCGCGGACTGATCGTCTCGGCGTGGTCGAACATCCAGCGCAGGCCGGCGAACGGGATCTCGCGGTCGACCTTCTCGAACACGTCCAGCATGCGCGAGATGGATTCGTCGTACGTCGCGTGCAGGCGGAACGGCCAGCGGTTGGCGATGAGGTGGCGCACCACCTGTTCCAGCTCCGCCTCCATCCCGGCCGGCAGGTCGGGGCGCGGTTCCAGGAAGTCCTCGAAGTCGGCGGCGGAAAAGACGAGCATCTCGCCGGCGCCGTTGTGGCGATACCAGTCGTTGCCCTGGCCGGGCGTCACCATCTTCGTCCAGTTCTTGAAGTCGTCGAGTTCGCGCCCCTTGTTCTGGGTGAACAGGTTGTAGGCGATGCGGATCGTCAGCTGGTCCTGCGCGGCTAACTGCTCGACGACCTGGTAATCGTCGGGATAGTTCTGGAAGCCGCCGCCCGCGTCGATCGCGCTCGTGAGGCCGAGGCGGTTCAGTTCGCGCATGAAGTGGCGGGTCGAATTGATCTGGTGGGCCAAAGGCAGCTTGGGCCCCTTGGCCAGGGTGGCGTACAGGATCATCGCGTTCGGGCGCGCGATCAGCATGCCGGTCGGGTTGCCGGCCGCGTCGCGCACGATCTCGCCGCCCGGCGGGTTCGGCGTCGACTTGTCGTAGCCCACGGCCGCGAGGGCGGCGCGGTTGAGCAGGGCGCGGTCGTACAGGTGCAGCACGAACACGGGCGTGTCCGGCGCGGCCGCGTTGAGTTCCTCGATGGTCGGCATGCGCCGTTCCGCGAACTGGAATTCGGTCCAGCCGCCCACCACGCGCACCCATTGCGGATGCGGCGTGCGCTGCGCCTGCTCGCGCAGCATGCGTAGGGCGTCGGCCAGCGACGGCACGCCTTCCCAGCGCAGTTCCAGGTTGTAGTTCAGGCCGCCGCGGATCAGGTGCAGGTGCGAATCGTTCAGGCCCGGGATCGCGGTGTGGCCGTCGAGGTCGACGACGCGGGTGGCGTCGCCGCGGTGGCGCATCACGTCAGCGGCGTCGCCCACGGCGAGGAAGCGGCCGTCGGCGATGGCGACCGCTTCAGCCTGCGGGTTGGAACGGTCCAGCGTGTGGAAGCGGCCGTTGGTGAGGATCAGGTCGGCGATAGCGAATGAATTGACGGCGGATGGGTTCATGGTGTTCTCCAGTGTGATGACATGGTACTGCGCGCGGCGCCGGAGGTCGCCGCGGTGCGCACCGGCAGCACGACGCGGAACAGCGCGCCGTGCGGCTCGGCGGGCGCGTATTCGATGCGGCCGCCATGCGCGTGGACGATGGTGCGGCTGATCGACAGGCCGACGCCGGTGCCGTGCGGCTTGGTGGAATACAGGGCGTCGAAGATGCGCTCGCGGTCGGACGGGGCGATGCCGGGACCGTTGTCGCGCACGCGCAGCTCGACGAGGCCCGGACCCGCTGGCGCGGATTCCAGCACGATCCGGCGCGGCCGGCCGCTCACCGTCGCCAGCGCTTCGATCGCGTTCAGCAGCAGGTTGATGAGCACTTGCTGGATCTGGGCGCGGCTGGCGTGGACCTGGTGCTCGGGCAGCTGCAGCCGGGTGTCCAGCTGCACGTTCTGGCGCACCATCAGCGCGCGCAGCAACTGCGCGACTTCGGCGACGGCCGCGTCGAGCGCGAAGGTGCTGGCGGCCTCGCCTTCGCGCCGCGCCAGGCCGCGCACGCTGCGCACGATGTCGCCGGCCTGGCGTCCGCAGGTGCTGATCTGTTCCAGCGCCTCCAGCGCGCGCGCCGTGTCGGGCTCGCCCCGGCGCAGCCAGCGCCGCGCGGCCGCCGCATGCAGCAGGATCGCGGCGAGCGGCTGGTTGACTTCGTGCGCGATGGCGATGCCCAGTTCGCCGACGGTGCCGGCGCGGGCGGCGCGCGTCTGCTGGTCGTGGTCGCGCGTGGCCGGGACGGCGTCCCAAGCCTGCATCAGGTCGCGCGCGCGGCCATGCGCGCCCCAGTCGCGCCACGCGTCGAGCGCCAGCCTGCGATAGGCCGGTAGCGCGCCCGCGAGCCCCTGGCCGCCGCACAGGCCGGCGGCGCCCTCCCAGGCCAGCGCCGCGATCCAGGCCTGGCCGTGCGCGCGCGCCAGCGCGGCCGCGCCTTCGTAGGCGGCGAGGGCGCGTGCGCCGCCGCCGGCGTCCTGTTCGGCCGCGTGCGCGAGCAGCGCCATGGCGCCCGCCGCGTCCGGGCTGCGCCGCGCCCACGCCTGCAGCGCGCGGCGGTGCGCGCGCAACTGCGCCGCCACGCCGGGAATGCCGCGCAGGCGCGCCAGGGTCAGCGCGCCGAACAGGTGATAGGGCAGCAGCTCGCACGGCGGCGTGAGCGGCGTGACGAGCTCGCGGGCCGCCGCCAGCGCCGCGCGCGCGGCGCCCATCTCGCCACGCAGCCACGTGGCCTGCAGGACGCCGAGCCAGCAGCCGAACCGCATGGCCTCCGGGGCAAGCGTGGGCAGGAACGGTGCGTGGGCCGTGCCGGCCAGGGCGCGGAACAGCCCGATGCGCCCGTCCAGCTGGGACGTGGCGGTGGACGGCGGGTCCATCGCGATGGTCTGGCGCACCGCTTCGCCGTACTGCAGCAGTTCGTTCAGCGGCGCGCCGCACAGCAGGCGCGTGCCGGTCCACAGGACGGCGTTGCGGGCCAGCGTGTCGGGGCGGGCGGCTTCGCTGCGACAGGCTTCGGCCTGCAGCAGGGCGGCGTCGCGCAGCGGGGCGCGGCGGGCCAGCACGAGGGTGGCATGGGCGCGCAGCACGGCGCCGCCGACGGCGGCCGCGTCGGGCCGGCGCGCACGCTCGGCGCAGGCCGCGGCCAGCAGCATGGCGCGGCGGCCGCCGCGTAAATGCTCGAGCGCGACGGCGGCCAGCAGGACCGCGGCCAGCAAGGTCGCGTCGCGCGGGCCGTGCGCAAGCGCGCGCCGGATCTCCGCTTCGATCAACGCGCCGGGCAGGCGACCGGCGTCGCAGGCGTCCTGCAGCGCGCCGGCGAGAAGCGGGTCGGCGGCCAGCCGGATGCCATTCGCGGGCGCGGACATGCCGGCGTCGCACAGCAACTGCCAGGCGCGCCGGCAGGCCGGCAGGGAAGGCTCGGACGCCGCCGCGCCGTCGTCAAGCGGGGCACGCGGCGCGGGCGTGGATCGGGTCGGAAGGGACAGTCGGGTCATCTGCGCGTTCAGGGCGAACGCCGGCGGGATTTGGGCCGGCGCGCCACCAGTATCGCGGTGCGGCGCGACAATGCCCTCATACGAAAGGAGGATCGCTGCGCGCATGTATGAACGCGCGGGGCCGGGCAGGGATCGCATGATCATGGCGTCGGTGCCGGCCCGGCGGGATCAGGAACGCAGGAAGGCCAGCAGGTCGGCGTTCAGGCGGTCCTTGTGGGTGAAGGCGAGGCCGTGCGGGCCGCCTTCGTAGACGGCCAGGCGGCCTTGCGGCAGCAGTTCGACGGCGCGGCGCGCGGTGGTATCGATCGGCACGATCTGGTCGTCGCCGCCATGGATCACCAGCGTGGGGATGGTCATCTTCTTGAGGTCTTCGGTGAAGTCCGTTTCCGAGAACTGCGCGATGCATTCGTACGCGGCGCGCAGGCTGCACTGCATGCCCTGCAGCCAGAAGGTGTCGCGCACGCCCTGGGAATCCTTGGCGCCTTCGCGGTTGAAGCCGTAGAACGGGCCCGTCAGGTCCTTGAAGAACTGGGCGCGGTCGGCCTTGACGCCGGCGCGGATGCCGTCGAAGACTTCCATCGGCACGCCGTTCGGGTTGGCGTCCGACTTGCCCATCTGCGGCGTCACGGCGCCCACCAGCACGGCGCGCTTGACACGGCTGGTGCCGTGGCGGCCGATGTAGCGCGCGACTTCGCCGCCGCCCGTCGAATGGCCGACGAGGGTGGCGTCGGTCAGGTCCAGCGCCTCGATCAGCTGGGCCAGGTCGTCCGCGTAGTCGTTCATGTGGTTGCCGTGCCAGGGCTTGCTCGACAGGCCGTGGCCGCGGCGGTCGTGGGCGATGACGCGGTAGCCGTGGTTGGCCAGGAACATCATCTGGTCTTCCCAGGCGTCGCCTTGCAGCGGCCAGCCGTGGCTGAACACGACGGCGGGACCGTGGCCCCAGTCCTTGAAGTGGATGATGGTGCCGTCGCGGGTCGTGATGGTGTTGATCGTGCGGGTGATGGTCATGGCGGGTCCCTTCGGGTGAGTGGCTGGGAACCGGAAGGGACGGCAGGGCCGCCGCATCCGGACCCGGTCATTGTCGGGAGCCCGGCGCGGGCGGTCTAGTCATACGAACGTATAGGTGCTTGCCCTGCGTTACCTGACGTTGCTCGCTCGATCGAACAGTTGAGTGCGAGCATGCGTGCGAGCGGGGCCGAGGTGCGCAGGCGCTCGCGCCACCACTTGAGCGCCGCGCCTTCCTCGCCCGTGCGCCAGGCCAGGTACAGCGTCTCGTCCGGCTTGGGTTCCTCGACGTCCTTTTCGACGAGGCGGCCGGCCGCGATGTCGGCGCGCGCCCAGGCCTCGGGCAGGAACCCGAAGCCGAGGCCCGCCAGCTGGAATTCGTACTTGGTCTGCATGTCGGGGACGGTCAAGGTGTCCTGGCCGAACAGCAGCCCCACTGTGCGCGCCTGCAGCAGGCGGACCGAATCGGCGACGGACACGGCGCGATGCGCCGACAGCTCCGCCTTGCCCAGCCGGCGCCGGATCGCCGCCAGCGGATGCGAGGGCGCGACGGCGAACACGAACGACATCGTGCCGAGAGGTTCGGCCGTGTAGCCGCCGCCGGACGGCCCTTCGCCGGCCGCGCCCACGAGCAGGTCGACGCGGCGGTCGAGCAGGCTTTCCCACGTGCCGGACAAGGCCTCGCGCACGATGCGCAACCGGGTCTGGTCGGCCACGTCGTAGAACGCGCGGATGTCGTCCTGCAGGCCCAGCGGGGCGAGGGCGGAATCCATGCCGATGGCGAATTCCGTCTCCCAGCCGGAGGCGACGCGGCGCACGCGGCTTTCCAGGTCGCCGGCGGCCTTGAGCAGGTAGCGGCCTTCCTTCAGCAGTTCTTCGCCGGCGGGCGTGAGGACGACGCGCGGCCCGAAGCGCTCGAACAACTGCACGCCCAGGTCGTCCTCCAGCTTGGAGACGGTGTACGAAATCGTCGACGGCACCCGGTAGAGTTCCTTCGCGGCGGCCGAAAAGCTGCCGCGGCGGGCGATGGTGTCGACGGTGAGGAGGGCGTCCAGGCTGAGTCTGAGCATGTGCGGGCGATAGGTGGCGGGAGGCGCATCGTACCAAAAACGCAGCGATGCGTCGCCCCGCGTGGGCGGGGACGATGTTTCAAGGGGCCAGTCCCAGTGCATGCGCCGTCTGTTCGCGCAGCATGAACTTCTGGATCTTCCCCGTCACCGTCATCGGAAACCCGTCCACGAAGCGCACGTAGCGCGGGATCTTGTAGTGCGCGATCTGGCCGCGGCAGAAGTCGCGGATCTCCTCCGCGTCCGCCCGTTCGCCCGGCCGCAGCACGATGCAGGCGCACAGCTCCTCGCCGTATTTCGAGTCGGGCACGCCCACGCACTGCACGTCCAGCACCTTCGGGTGGCGGTACAGGAATTCCTCGACTTCGCGCGGATAGACGTTCTCGCCGCCGCGGATCACCATGTCCTTCGCGCGGCCCACGATGCGGCAATAGCCGTCCGCGTCCAGGGTGGCGAGGTCGCCCGTGTGCATCCAGCCGGCCGCGTCGATCGCCTCGCGCGTGCGCGTGTCGTCGCCCCAGTACCCGAGCATCACGGAATAGCCGCGCGTGAGCAGCTCGCCCGTCGCGCCGCGGGGCACGACCTTGCCGCCGGCGTCGACGATCTTGACCTCCAGGTGCGGATGGATGCGCCCGACCGTGCCCACGCGGCACGCGAGCGGGTCGTCGACGGACGTCTGGAAGCTCACGGGCGACGTCTCGGTCATGCCGTAGGCGATCGTGATCTCGTCCAGGTGCATCTGGCGCATCGCGCGCTGCATCACTTCCGCCGGGCAGGGCGAGCCGGCCATGATCCCGGTGCGCAGGGTGTGCAGGTCGAACGCGGCGAAGTGCGGGTGGTCGAGCAGCGCGATGAACATCGTCGGCACGCCGTGCAGCGCCGTGCAGCGCTCGGCCTGCACGGTGGCCAGCACGGCGTCCGCGTCGAAGCCTTCGCCCGGGTAGACCATCGCGGCGCCGTGCGTCATGCAGGCGAGATTGCCCAGCACCATGCCGAAGCAGTGGTACAGCGGGACCGGGATGCACAGGCGGTCGCGTTCCGTCAGGCGCATCGCCTCGCCGATGAAGAAGCCGTTGTTGAGGATGTTGTGGTGCGTGAGCGTCGCGCCTTTTGGTGCCCCCGTCGTGCCGGACGTGAACTGGATATTGACGGGATCGTCGAATTGCAGCGTGCACGCGACTTCCTCCAGGCGCGCCATGTCGGCCGGGCTGGCGCACTGGGCCACTGTGTCGAAGTCCAGCATGCCGGGCGTGGAGCCCTGGCCCAGCCGGATCACGTGGCGCAGCTCGGGCAGCTTCGCCGCGCGCAGGTCGCCGGGCGCGGCGCCGTCCAGTTCCGGGACGAGGTCGCGCAGGATGCCGAGGTAGTCGCTCGACTTGAATCCGGGCGCCAGGATCAGCGCGCGGCAGCCGACCTTGGCCAGCGCGTATTCCAGCTCGGCGCGCCGGTACGCCGGGTTGATGTTGACCATGACGAGGCCCGCCTTCGCGGTCGCGAACTGCGTGAGCACCCATTCGGCGCGGTTCTGCGACCAGATGCCGATGCGGTCGCCGGGATGCAGCCCGAGGCCCAGCAGGCCGGCCGCGAGTCGGTCCGCCCGTTCGCGCAGCTGGCGCCAGCTCCAGTGCACGCACTGGTGCGGCACGACCAGCGCGTCGCGCTCGGGAAAGCGGGCGGCGATGCGGTCCAGGTGGGCGCCGATCGTGTCGCCGATGAGGGGCAGCGGATGCGCCCCGTGCACATAACTGGCCTGATCCATGTCTCTCTCCTGTTTTGGATGTGCGGACCCCGGCACAGTGTAGCGCCGGATCCTTGTTTCATGCTGACATTCGAAAAAATCGATCGTAGACCATAAAACAACTCGTTTTTCTTCCTGCCCGGCGGCGGCCATAATGCTTTCCATGGAAACGCGCTTCCGGCAACTGGCCGGCAAGACGGAAGAGTCCGGCAAGCGCGTCGTGTTCGAACGGTTCGAACACTCGATCACAAGGAGAACATCATGCTGAAAGTACGTAAAAGCGCGGATCGCGGCGTCGCCAGTTTCGGTTGGCTGCGCTCGCAGCACACCTTCTCGTTCGGCCACTACTACGACCCGGCCCACATGCACGTCGGTCCGCTGCGCGTGATCAACGAGGACCGCGTGGCACCCGGCCGCGGCTTCGATCCGCACAGCCACAAGGACATGGAGATCATCTCCTACGTGCTGGACGGCGCGCTGGAGCACAAGGACAGCATGGGCAACGGTTCCGTCCTGCGCTACGGCGACGTGCAGCGCATGAGCGCCGGCACGGGCGTCACCCACAGCGAGTACAACCACTCGGCGACGGAGCCCGTGCACTTCCTGCAGATCTGGGTGATCCCGGGCGAGGCGGGCGGGGCGCCCGGCTACGAAGAGAAGCATTTCGACACCGCGTCCAAGCGCGGCCGGTTGCGCCTGATCGCGTCGAAAGACGGCCGCGACGGCTCCGTCTCGCTGCGCCAGGACGCCGCCATCTACGCGACGATCCTGGACGGCGCCGAGCGCGCCGACCATGCGCTGCTGGCGGGCCGCCAGGCGTACGTCCAGGTGGCGCGCGGCAGCCTGACGGTGAACGGCTGCGCATTGGCGGCCGGCGACGCGGTCGAGATCAGCGACGAGGCCGTCGTGGCGCTGTCCGATGCGAAGGACGCCGAAGTGCTGCTGTTCGATCTGCCGGTCTGAACGTAACGGGATCCGGCGGGTCAAACGCAACGGCCGGGCGGCGTCGAACGCCGCTCGCCTGACGTACAATCTGTCCGCAGCCCGGCGCACGGGGGCGGACGTCCACGCAAAGCAAGAAACGAGGAGAACAAGTGATGGAAGTGACGACGCATCGCGGCACGGGGCCGCTGCAGCAGGTGATCGAGATCGGCAGGCACCGCATCCTGACGGACCTCGGGCTTGACGCCGGCGGCGAAGACAGCGGTCCGGAACCGCACGACATCCTGGCCGCCGCGCTGGCCGCCTGCACGACGCTCACCGTCAACCTGTACGCGCGGCGCAAGGGCTATCCGCTGGACGACGTCAAGGTCTCGATCCGCCATGGCCAGGAAGGCACGGCCTACGTCCTGCACCGCACGATCGAATACGTCGGCGCGCTGGACGACGCGACGAAGGCGCGCCTGACGGAAATCGCCAACAAATGCCCGGTGCACAAGACGCTGTCCGGGACCATCCAGATCACCACGGAGGCCTTCTAGCATGGACGCGCTCGAACACGAGAACCTGGAAACCATCGTCATCCCGCGCACGCACGACCTGGGCGGCGGCTTCGAAGTGCGGCGCGCGCTGCCGCACAAGGACCGGCGCATGGTCGGCCCGTTCGTCTTCCTCGACCAGATGGGACCGCACGTGTTCCACGCCGGTGAGGGCATCGACGTGCGTCCCCATCCGCACATCGGCCTGGCCACGGTCACATACCTGCTGGACGGCCAGATCCGCCACCGCGACAGCCTCGGCACCGTGCAGGACATCAAGCCGGGCGAAGTGAACTGGATGACGGCCGGGAAGGGCATCGTCCACTCCGAGCGCACGGGACCGGACGTGCGCGCCGCGGGCTCGAACCTGTTCGGGCTGCAGTGCTGGGTGGCGCTGCCGCAGGCGAAGGAAGAATGCGACCCGGCCTTCTCGCACACCGGCTCGCAGGAGCTGCCGATCCTCGACGGCGACGGCGCCACCGCGCGCATCATCGCGGGCAGCTATTTCGGCAAGCAATCCCCGGTCCCCGTGCAGTCGCCGCTGTTCTACGTCGACCTGGCGTTGCAGCCCGGCGCGCGCCTGACCTTGCCGGCCGAGTATCCGGAGCAGGCGCTGTACGTGGTCGACGGCACGCTCGACCTGGGCCGCGACGGCCGTTTCGAGCGGGGCCAGTTGCTCGTGCTGAAACCGGGGGCGGCCGTCACCCTGGGCGCCACGCAAAATGCCGGCGCCCGCGTGATGCTGCTGGGCGGCGAACCGATGGACGGTCCGCGCTACCTGACGTGGAATTTCGTCTCGAGTTCGGCCGACCGCATCGAGCAGGCGAAGGAAGACTGGAAAGCCCAGCGCTTCCCGCACGTGCCCGGCGAGACGGAATTCATCCCGTTGCCCGACCTGCCGGGCCGGCCCGTGCGCTATCCCTGAATTCAGCCCTGCGCGTCGCTGCTGCGCGGCAGCGGCACCGCGTGGCGCCGCTCGTCCGGGCGCGTGAGCACGCGCATGGCGATCTCGAACGGCACGCCCAGCGCCGCCAGCGCGCGCGCGGGCGACCGGTTCTGGTCCTGGGCCTCATGGATCGTGGCCTCGATCATCAATGCGGTCTTGTAATCGTTTCGTCGTTCCATCGTTCGATGCTAACACGAAGTCGCGGGCGCATGATCGCTCGGCGGGCCGGGCAAAGGTTACGATCCGCTAACCTGGCCGGACAACGCGGCCTGCGCTTGCGCCACCGTCTCCGCGAGAAAATCCGCGACGGCGCGCACGCGGCTGGACGCGGCCAGGTCCGCGTGCATCACGAGCCAGATGCCGTCACTGAACACCTCGCTTGGCGCGAGCACGCGGACCAGGTTCGCGCCGGTCGCGAGGAAGTCCGGCAGCACGGCCAGGCCGAGTCCCGCGCGCACGGCGGCGATCTGCGCGCGCAAGGTCGACGCGGCCAGCACCACGTGCGCGTCGGGCGCGCGCCGCGCCAGCCATTGGGCGGCCGGCAGGTGCGCGTGCGCCTCGTCCCACGCGATGACGGCGCGGCCGGCCAGCGGATCGGGCCCGCGCGCGGGATGGCGGGCGAGGTAGTCGCGGTGGCCGTACACGCCGTGGGTCATTGCCCCCAGGCGGCGCGCCTTGAGGTTGCCGTGCGTGGGCCGCACGACGCGCAGCGCGAGGTCGGCGTCGCGCCGGCCCAGTTCCACGGTGGCCGTCGTCGTGACGATCTCCAGGCGCAGCTGCGGATGGCGCGCGATGAAGCGGGGCAGGGCGGGGATCACGAGGTCGGTCGCCAAGTTTTCCGTCGTCGCCAGCCGCACGACGCCCGACACGGCCGGCGAGAGACCCGACGCGCCCCGTTCGAACGCCAGCATGTTGTCTTCGACGGCCTGCGCGCGCCCGAGCAGTTCGCGGCCTTCGTCGGTGAGGCAGTAGCCCGTCTGGTGGCGCGCGAACAGCCGCGTGGCGAGGCGGGTTTCCAGCTCGCTGATGCGGCGGCCGACGGTCGACTGGCTCACGCGCAGCACGCTTGACGCGCGCGTGAGGCTGCCGCCGCGCGCCACTTCGAGAAAGTATTTCAGGTCGTTCCAGTCCATTGTTTTCCATTTTTGGAAAATGATCCGCCGATTATTGGTGTTTTCTTTGCAAGGCGCAACGCCTACATTGTCACCAAGCCGCCGCCGGCGGCATCACGAACAAAGGACTACGACATGCTGACGACACGACGCCTCGGAACCCAGGGACTGCAAGTTTCCGCCATCGGCCTGGGCTGCATGGGCATGAGCCATGCGTACGGCACGCCCGACGACGCGGAATCCATCGCGACGATCCACCGCGCCATCGACCTGGGCTGCACCTTCTTCGACACGGCGGAAGTATATGGCCCCTTCACGAACGAGGAATTGCTGGGACGCGCGCTGGAAGGCCGGCGTGACCAGGTGCAGATCGCGACCAAGTTCGGCTTCGTCATCGGCAAGGGGCATTTCGCGGGCGCCGACAGCCGCCCGGAACACATCCGCGAGGTCGTCGAGGCGTCGTTGAAGCGCCTGCGCACGGACCGCATCGACCTGCTGTACCAGCACCGCGTGGACCCGGCCGTGCCCATCGAGGACGTGGCGGGCACCGTCAAGGACCTGATCCGCGAAGGCAAGGTGCTGTACTTCGGACTGTCCGAGGCGGGCGCCGCGACGATCCGCCGCGCCCACGCCGTGCAGCCGGTGACTGCACTGCAGAGCGAGTATTCGATCTGGGAGCGCAACCTCGAGGACGACGTGATTCCCGTGCTGCGCGAACTGGGCATCGGCCTCGTCCCGTTCAGCCCCCTAGGCCGCGGCTTCCTGACGGGTACCGCCAAGCGCGCCGAGGACTACCCGGCGGACGACTTCCGCGCCCGCAACGACCCGCGCCTGCAGGGCGAGAACTTCGACCGCAACCAGGCCATCGCCGACCTGGTGAAGGACATCGCGGCCCGCCACGGCGCGCTGCCGGGCCAGGTGGCGCTTGCGTGGCTGCTGGCGCAGGGCGACGACATCGTGCCGATCCCCGGCACCAAGCGTCGCACGTACCTCGAACAGAACCTGGCCGCCGCCGACGTCAGGCTCGATGTGGACGACCTGCGCCGCCTGGACGGGGCATTGACGCAGATCGGCGTCGCGGGGGCGCGCTATACGGAGAAGGCGATGGCGATGGTGGATCGCTGATGCGGGAGGGGCGCCGCTTGCCGTCGCGGTGCGGCGCCCCCGGCACCGTTCGATTTCCGTCAGCGCTTTTCTCAGCTCCTGAAGTAGGCGACAGCCTGCGCGATGAGCTCGATGAATAAACCGATCGCCAGCGTATAGTCGGGAGGACTGTCGGCCTCCACGGTCCTGGCGCTCGCCGCAGCGCATAGGGGGTCGTTCGAAATGATCGAAGTGCCGCGCTTCAGTGCCATCGCTTCAGCGCTCGATAACTATAAAACGGCATCGATACACTCAATTGACCGTTGGTTAGCGGCTTGATCGTCACGCGATTCGAGTCCCACCGCATCCATGCGGGTGCGTTATACGTGTAGTGCTGAGTACCCTCGTGTTCACTGTATCGGGTAAACTTTTTTGACTTTAGAAAGGAATGCAGGGCATCACGCGACAATTGGTCGACAACGCCATGCACGGGCAAGCAAATCAAAATTGACGGCAACATGCCGACAAACGCACCGATCAATAACGTCGGATCCGCAAGATCCTTATCCATGGGTGACAACAGGATAACGGCGTCTCTCAAACCCAGGACGCCCAGGATCACGATCAATAAAATGATCCAGTCACGCGCTGAGGCGAGCGCAGCAAGGCCAATGGACCGCTTCTGAAAAAAACTCTTCTTCATCATTATTCCGAAAATAATTACGATCGCAGTTTACCGGATCCGGCCGTTCGATAGGGCCAGATACAGCCGGCGCAGGAGATCATCCTCGGACAACAGGACCGCCGCATGAGATACGGCGAGTGCTGTCGCCAGGGCGACTTCCCGGCGCCCGTTTCTAGATGACGCGGGCTACAGACGCGATCAGGACCGCCGCCGGCACGAGCAGCGCCTGTGCCGCGACGGTGCCCGCCAGCCGGCTCCCCACCAGCCAGACGATCGCCTTCCTGAACTGGCCCTCCGTCACCTTGCCTTCGACGACATCGTCGGTCATGCCCGACATATGCGGGTCGATGAACACGGCCATCATGATGGTCGCGCCGCCGTTGACGATCGACGAGAGCGTGCTGGAGGTCACCCGGACCGACGGATCGAGGGCGCCGGCATACAGCGCGGCGAACACGCCGACCGTCCACAATGCCGTGGCGCCGACGTTCAACAGGGTGATCCGGGCCGACACGCCGTGTCCAGCGCGGATATCGGCCATGTTTTGCGCGGCAGGCACGCGCGCGGCGGTTCGAACGTAGGACAGACCGCCCTTGAACACGGCGTGCAGGATCAGCTTTGGAATCGAGCGATGAACCTGGAAGTGCAGCACGGCACGGCAGAACACGCGCTGAAACGTCGGAATCAAGAGGGCTCCGGCGATCGTCGCGAGGCTGGCCGACGCCAGCAGCCAGCGAAAATCGCCCAGTAGCGCGCCGCCTGCGTGTGCGCCCAGATTGGTCTCGACGCGCTTCGCCAGGAACGGGCCCAGAAAGGAATTCGACGTCCGGGACACGAGCATCAGGATGCTGAACAGGGCGAGGGACACCGCGATGCGTTTCGTCCGCACGCCGGCAATGCGTACGGAATAAGCGAGCGTGCCGATCAGGTGGATGACGAAGGTGAGAAAGCAGATGAGGAAAAGTTGGGTGTCCATGGAAAGGTGAGCGGCAAGGAAGACGAGTGAATTTCACTCGTTGTGGACGTTGGCTGGTGGTCAATTGTGCCGCTCGCGCCGCCTGACGATTACCTTTGCTAACGCACACGCGGCCAACAAGAACGTGATGACGGCAAACGAGTCCACGAGTGGCTGGGGCAACAGCCGGGGATAGAATTTATCGAACAGCGTGTACGCGGCGGAAAACGCCCAGATTGACCCCAACAGCCATCTCCGTGCCAGCATCAAGCAGGCCATGGCGATGGTCGAACCGAACAAGGACATATAGGCAGTCAGGTGCATGCGATTTCCGCTTTTGGGGATAGCTGTACAGTCTAGCGTGGCGTTGCGACAAAAGGCTCACGCAAAGTCACGGGCAGCCCTTGTTTATGCCCACGTCACGTTACTGATGCCGCGCTCTTCCGCCAGTAGATCGCGTAAGGCCGTCATCAATGGCCGAGCGCCTTCGACAGGCGCTTTGTTGCGGCCGAATAGACGTTTTGCCTTCGGCTCAAGATGAGCCTGTCAGATTTTCTGTGTGAACCGGGGTCATGAAATAATGCCGAAAGGACTGTTCCATGACCGAAGTGATGAGCACTAAAAAGCCCAAGAAACAAAAAGCTGCGTACCTGTTCCCGGTCGAGC
>NZ_JADKYX010000050.1 GCF_016093545.1 Massilia rhizosphaerae
CAACTGAGGTGAAGAGCAGCTTGAGCCCACCCTTAAGGCATAGACCTTCGAGTGTAGATTAAGCCCTTCACCTCTCCCACCCCATTGCTGAACACTGGACGGTATCCGAGGGCGCTGACCCTGCATGTACAAGGCGAGTGTGGAGTGGATAGGGAAATCAAGAACACGAGGAATGTAAATGTTTTATCTTGGCGTAGACGTTTCGAAGAAAAAACTGGACTGCATGCTGCTCAACAGTACGAACGGCAAATTGAAGTCCAAATCGTTATCGAATACGAAGGCTGGCATTGAAGAGCTGATCGGATGGCTGGCTGAAAATAAGGCGCCTGAGGCACATGTGATCATGGAGCCGACTGGTGTCTATCACGAACCGGCAGCGCTGGCGCTGACCGACGCGGGCTTGAAACTGTCGCTGGTCAATCCAGCTCAACTGCGTCAGTTTGCTCAAGGGCTGGGTTTCAAGAACAAGACCGACAAAGCCGACAGCACCGTATTGGCGCGCTATGGCCACACGCTAAAACCTGAAATCTGGCAGGCGCCATCGAAATCTGCACGTCAGCTCAAGGCGCTGCTGGCCCGGCGCGATGCGGTTGCCGATGATCTGCAGCGCGAGCAAAACCGTCACGAGGCAGTCGATTTCGGTATCTCACCGGAACAGGTCAAGCAGTCGATTTTGCAATCGATCGCGTTCCTGCAGGCTGAACTCAAACGGCTGGAACAGATGATCGAAGACCACATCGACACCGATCCCGATTTGCGTAACAAACGCGAGCTATTGGAGACGATTCCTGGCGTGGGTACGCGCGTATCGACCAATCTGACTGCTCTGTTTGCCGCTAAAACCTTCAACACCGCAGAACAACTGGCCGCCTATCTCGGCCTGGTGCCCGTGCTGTGGGAGTCCGGTTCGTCGGTGCGCGCACGTCCTCGCTTGTCCAAGGCCGGTCCATCAAATCTACGTAAGCTGCTCTACATGCCAGCTGTGGTGGCAAGAAAGTGGAATCCTCACATCAAATCCTTTAGCGATCGCCTGATCGCTAAAGGCAAGACCAAGATGGCAGTTATTGGCGCCTGCATGCGCAAACTGGCCCACCTGTGTTTTGGCGTTGTACACACAGGCAGGCCATACGACCCAAATTACGCTATGTGATGCTTGACGGGC
>NZ_JADKYX010000051.1 GCF_016093545.1 Massilia rhizosphaerae
TTGCTAAGTAGTCGCCCAATTTTTGCTGTCAAAGTTGAATTGATCACGCAGCAGGGGTTGGGCGATGAAGCACTTGGAGCTGTCCGAGGACGAGCGGCGCACGCTGCGTGAGATGGGCGTGTTCCACCCGCATGCTCGCACGCGGATGCGGGCGCAGGGAATTTTGCGGTTGAGTCAGGGATTGACGCTGCAGAAAACGGCAGACGAATTCGGAGTGCACCTGAACAGCGTCGAGCAGTGGCGGCAACGCTGGAACAAGCTTGGTCTGGCCGGATTGTACGAGGGACGTCATACCGGTCGGCCCAGGAAATGGACACCCCAACAGCAGCAGGCTCTTGGCGCGTTGGCCCATTCCGAGGGCGGAAGCGTGGGGGCACTGTTGCGCGAAATTGCACAATGCCGGGACCATGCGCCGATCAGTGAAAGCACAGCTAAACGGTATCTCAAGGAGATGAATTTCACGTACAAGCGCTATCGGTACGGTTTAAAAAAAAGCGAAATCAGGTGGCGTTCGAGCGCGCCAGAGTAGTGATCAACGCGCTGGCCAAGCTCGACCACGAACAGCGGTGCGAGTTGCTGTACTTCGACGAATCAGGCTTCAGTCCAAATCCTCCTGTGCAGTACGGCTGGGGCAGGATCGGCCAGACCCGGGCCGTCGAACCGCTCGCGCACCGACAGCGCGTGAATGTGCTTGGGGCCTTGCGTCATGACGGTCAACTGATTTGGAATACTCAGCAGCGACCGACGGCACGCGACGATGTAATCGCATTCTTCGATCAGATTGCGCTCCAGTCTCACTCGGTTCCACGCATCGTCGTGATCGACAATGCCGGTATTCACAAGGGCGATCCGATGGAGAAGAAGCGGCGCCAGTGGGCCAAACACGGGCTGTATCTGTACTATTTGCCTCCTTATAGCCCGGAACTCAATCGGATTGAGATCTTGTGGAAGCATGCCAAGCACTTCTGGCGCCGCTTCGTTGCCAGGAACGGCGCGGATTTGCTCGACGAAATTCAATCCTTGATGAGAGGCTTCGGCAGCAAGTTCACGATAAATTTTGCATGACTACTTAGT
>NZ_JADKYX010000052.1 GCF_016093545.1 Massilia rhizosphaerae
TTCCTGACATGTCAAGGGTAGGTAAGGTTTTTCGCGTTGCATCGAATTAATCCACATCATCCACCGCTTGTGCGGGTCCCCGTCAATTCCTTTGAGTTTTAATCTTGCGACCGTACTCCCCAGGCGGTCTACTTCACGCGTTAGCTGCGTTACCAAGTCAATTAAGACCCGACAACTAGTAGACATCGTTTAGGGCGTGGACTACCAGGGTATCTAATCCTGTTTGCTCCCCACGCTTTCGTGCATGAGCGTCAGTCTTGACCCAGGGGGCTGCCTTCGCCATCGGTGTTCCTCCACATCTCTACGCATTTCACTGCTACACGTGGAATTCTACCCCCCTCTGCCAGACTCCAGCCTTGCAGTCTCCAACGCAATTCCCAGGTTAAGCCCGGGGATTTCACGTCAGACTTACAAAACCGCCTGCGCACGCTTTACGCCCAGTAATTCCGATTAACGCTCGCACCCTACGTATTACCGCGGCTGCTGGCACGTAGTTAGCCGGTGCTTATTCTTCAGGTACCGTCATTAGCCCAGGATATTAGCCCGAACCGTTTCTTCCCTGACAAAAGAGCTTTACAACCCGAAGGCCTTCTTCACTCACGCGGCATTGCTGGATCAGGCTTGCGCCCATTGTCCAAAATTCCCCACTGCTGCCTCCCGTAGGAGTCTGGACCGTGTCTCAGTTCCAGTGTGGCTGGTCGTCCTCTCAGACCAGCTACTGATCGTCGCCTTGGTGAGCCTTTACCTCACCAACTAGCTAATCAGACATCGGCCGCTCCAAAAGCATGAGGCCCGAAGGTCCCCCACTTTCTTCCGTAGAACGTATGCGGTATTAGCGTAACTTTCGCTACGTTATCCCCCACTTCTGGGTACGTTCCGATGTATTACTCACCCGTTCGCCACTCGCCGCCAGGTTGCCCCGCGCTGCCGTTCGACTTGCATGTGTAAAGCATGCCGCCAGCGTTCAATCTGAGCCAGGATCAAACTCTTCAGTTCAATCTCTGTTTT
>NZ_JADKYX010000053.1 GCF_016093545.1 Massilia rhizosphaerae
CTTAACCGCAAGGAGGGCGCTTACCACGGTAGGATTCGTGACTGGGGTGAAGTCGTAACAAGGTAGCCGTATCGGAAGGTGCGGCTGGATCACCTCCTTTCTAGAGTGGCACCGCGAGCGAAAGCTCGACATCAAGCGCCTACGCTTATCGGCTGTTGTAAAGTTAAACGAGAAGAGTTTTCGGGGCTGTAGCTCAGCTGGTTAGAGCACCGTGTTGATAACGCGGGGGTCGTTGGTTCGAGTCCAACCAGCCCTACCAGTCAACGCAGTTGTCCATGTATGGGGGATTAGCTCAGCTGGGAGAGCACCTGCTTTGCAAGCAGGGGGTCGTCGGTTCGATCCCGTCATCCTCCACCACTCTCTGTTCACTGCATTTATGTAAGCCTGTGTGGTTTAGATAAGTGTAGTTCTCGTTCTTTAACAATCTGGAAGAAGTAAAGTTTTCTTTAAGCGTGTAGCTGGCGAAAGTCAGAGACACACTTAGGGTAGTAATCTGTATGTATCAACAAACAAAGTAAGCTGAACTCTTGTTGTTATGACGTTCCCTTCTCGTCTTTCCTTCGGAAAGACTGCAGGGGCCAACGTTATAGGGACAAGTGAATAAGTGCACATGGTGGATGCCTTGGCGATTACAGGCGATGAAGGACGTAGTAGCTTGCGATAAGCTGCGGGGAGTGAGCAAACACACTTTGATCCG
>NZ_JADKYX010000054.1 GCF_016093545.1 Massilia rhizosphaerae
GGCCGGCCTGCCGATGGGGATGGCCGCGGTCAGCTACGGCAAGGATCCGCGCGACCCGTGGGACGAAGACAGCTACTTCGGCCAGGGAGCCGAATGGCCGACCGTGGCGCAGCCCGGGGCTGGCGCCGACGCGGCGACAACGGCTGACCGGCCGCCGCCGGTGCCGCGCGCGCAGAACCCCGGCCTGCTCGGCGGCGCCAAAGCTGCGGCAGGCGGTCTCAACGGCGCAGCCGGCAAGTTCGGTGCGATTGCGCAAGCCGCGGAGCAAGCGGCGAGTGCCGTGCAGTCGCTGCGAAAGGGCGGCGCGCAAGCATTGCTGGCGCCGGTCGGACACGCGGCCACGGCCAACGTTGCGGGCAAGCTGCCGGGCGGCGCGACGGCCCTGGATACCTACGACGCGTTAAGTGCCGGCAAGCCTGCCGCCGCCGTCGCGTCCACCTTCGGTTTGCCCGGAGCGCTGCCGCGCATCGGCGCTGAAGTTCCGCCCTCGATCCTGAAAAAATCCGTCATATAAAAAGCCACCATGACTGACCCCACGCAGGCCCCGTCCAAGCCCGCCGAGCGCGCGCCGGAAGTCGCGGTCGCTCCGCTCGACACCATCGACCAGCAAGACATCGGCGCCGGCGCCGCCGCCTTCGACAAATGGTTGCGCAAGATCAGCCACGGCTACGTCACGCTGGA
>NZ_JADKYX010000055.1 GCF_016093545.1 Massilia rhizosphaerae
CGGTGTTGATGAAGGCGTTGGTCGACGCGGCGAAGATGCGGCCCGCGCCGCCCGTGGCGAACACGGTCGTTTTCGCCTGCAGCATCATGACGTCGCCCGTTTCCATCTCGAGTGCGACGACGCCGAGCACGTCGCCGTCGGCATTGCGCACGAGGTCCAGCGCCTGCCACTCGACGAAGAAGTGGGTGCGCGAACGGACGTTGCGTTGGTACAGCGTGTGCAGCAGCGCGTGGCCGGTGCGGTCGGCCGCGGCGCAGGCGCGCTGCACGGGCTTCTCGCCGAAGTTGGCGGTGTGGCCGCCGAACGGACGTTGATAGATCGTACCGTCCGGGTTGCGGTCGAACGGCATGCCGAAGTGCTCCAGCTCGTACACGACCTTCGGCGCTTCGCGGCACATGAATTCGATGGCGTCCTGGTCGCCCAGGTAGTCCGAACCTTTCACCGTGTCGAACATGTGCCAGTACCAGTCGTCCTCGCTCATATTGCCCAGCGAGGCGCCGATGCCGCCCTGCGCGGCGACGGTGTGGGAGCGGGTCGGGAAGACTTTCGACAGCACGGCCACGTTCAGGCCCGCTTCGGACAGTTGCAGCGCGGCGCGCAGGCCGGAACCGCCGGCGCCGACGATGACGACGTCGAAAT
>NZ_JADKYX010000056.1 GCF_016093545.1 Massilia rhizosphaerae
CTCGACAAGGACGCCTCGCAGCGCACCGCGCGCTGGGTGCTGGTCGTCAGCCTCGCGCTGACCCTGCTGGTCGCCCTCAAACTGTTCGGAGTGTTTTAATCATCATGGCTACTACCCCCAAGAACATCGGAACGCGCCGCCTCGTCGTCGGCGCGCACTACGGCATGCGCGACTGGCTGGCGCAGCGCGTCACCGCCATCGTGATGGTCATCTTCACCGTCATCCTGCTGGTTTCGTTCCTGACCGGCCAGAATTTCACCTACGAAGGCTGGGCGGGTCTCTTTGCCCGCCAGTGGTTCAAGCTTTTCACGATGGTCACGTTCTTCGGCCTGTTCTACCACGTGTGGGTGGGCATCCGTGACATCTGGATGGACTACGTCAAACCGGTCGGCATCCGCCTGACCCTGCAGATCGCCACGGTGCTCTGGCTGCTCGCCTGCGCCGCCTGGACTGTGCAAATTCTCTGGAGCGTGTAATCGTGGCAGCAATCAACACCAACATCCCCGTCCGCCATTTCGACGTCGTCATCGTCGGCGCCGGCGGTTCCGGCCTGCGCGCCGCGCTGCAACTGTCCGAAGCGGGCCTGAACGTGGCCGTGCTGTCGAAAGTCTTCCCGACCCGCTCCCACACCGTCGCCGC
>NZ_JADKYX010000057.1 GCF_016093545.1 Massilia rhizosphaerae
TTCCTTCTCCCGAGTTCTCTCAAGCGCCTTAGAATACTCATCTCGCCCACCTGTGTCGGTTTGCGGTACGGTCTCGTATGACTGAAGCTTAGAGGCTTTTCTTGGAACCACTTCCGATTGCTTCGTGCCACAAGGGCACACGTCTCGACCCCTTGAATTACGCGCCCGGATTTGCCTAAGCGCCTTCTATGAGTCAAGAACCAACTATTCCAACAGTTGGACAACCTTCCGCGATCCGTCCCCCCATCGCATCATACGACGGTGCAGGAATATTAACCTGCTTCCCATCAGCTACGCATCTCTGCCTCGCCTTAGGGGCCGACTCACCCTGCTCCGATGAACGTTGAACAGGAAACCTTGGGCTTTCGGCGAGAGGGCTTTTCACCCTCTTTATCGCTACTCATGTCAGCATTCGCACTTCCGATACCTCCAGCATCCTTTACAAGACACCTTCTCAGGCTTACGGAACGCTCTCCTACCATATTGATCTCGATGCAAGCAAAGAGAAAAATATCCGCAGCTTCGGTGACTGGCTTAGCCCCGTTACATCTTCCGCGCAGGACGACTCGATCAGTGAGCTATTACGCTTTCTTTAAATGATGGCTGCTTCTAAGCCAACATCCTGACTGTTTTAGCC
>NZ_JADKYX010000058.1 GCF_016093545.1 Massilia rhizosphaerae
CCATGATCAGGAGAACTATCATGGGCATGCTGAAGCAAGACGATGGCTGGCGTTTGCCAGATGAGATTTGGGAGCAGATGGAACCGCTTCTGCCGCCACGCAAACCGCATCCGCTCGGTGGTCACAACCCACGGGTGAGCGACCGCGCTGCAATGAATGCGATCTTGTTTGTACTGCGTACGGGGTGCCAATGGAACGCGTTGAGCGCTACCGGAATCTGTTCGAGCAGTTCGGCGCACCGACGATTCCAGGAGTGGGCCCAGGCCGGGGTATTTGAAGAGTTCTGGCGCCTGGGGTTGCTGGCGCTCGATGCGCTCGGTGAGATTGATTGGTCGTGGCTGGCGATGGACGGTGCAATGACGAAGGCGCCGCTGGGAGGGGAAAAAAACGGGCCCCAATCCTACGGATCGAGGCAAAGGCGGCGTCAAACGCAGCCTGCTGACCGAAGCGCACGGTATTCCGATAGCGATCGCGGTGGACGGCGCCAACCGCCATGACATGAAGATGGTATGCCCGACAATCGAAGATTTGCAGTTGGACCGGCCAACGCCCACGTCAGACAGTCCGCAGGGACTGTGCCTCGACAAGGGCTACGATTATGAGCAGGT
>NZ_JADKYX010000059.1 GCF_016093545.1 Massilia rhizosphaerae
CCCGCATCGACGTCGTCGGCCAGGGCAAACCGGCCGCCCTGCTCTACCACGCCGCCGACGGCCGCAGCCACCGCTACCCGTGGCTGGGCATCGGCCAGCGGCACTACGACCCGGTCGAGCAAATCACGCTCACCCGCATGAGCACCGCCCTGCTCACGCTCGACTTCGGCAAGCCGCTGCCCGAAGACGAGTCCAGTCCCTGGCGCGAAACCTATGAGCTGGTCGACACCGTGCGCGCCAAGGCTGCCGATCTGGGCAAGGAACATTTCCGGCTGATCGCGCTGCACGCCCGCGACGGCGCCGCCCTCGGCCTGCGCTACGACCACGTCGTCGCCACTGGCCCGTACGCCGGCGAGGAGGTGCTCAGCGACATCATCAGCAAGCAGGGCGAGACCATCGTCGCCCATGCCGGCACCCAGGTCGACCTTGATACCGGCCGCATCCTTGCGCTATGGGAAATCAAGGATGGCAAGCTGGTGCGCCAGCTTGCGGCCTACGACTACGACGACCACGGCGACCTGATCCGCGCCCAGGACGAAAACGCC
>NZ_JADKYX010000006.1 GCF_016093545.1 Massilia rhizosphaerae
GAAGCATGCCAAGCACTTCTGGCGCCGCTTCGTTGCCAGGAACGGCGCGGATTTGCTCGACGAAATTCAATCCTTGATGAGAGGCTTCGGCAGCAAGTTCACGATAAATTTTGCATGACTACTTAGTGAATTAACACGGCCACCTTTAATTGGCCGCTACGAACGATTCTTACCAAGAACGATGTTTCTGCGCTGTATGTGCATACAGTATAATCACTGGCCTCGTGAATCCACTATTGGAAGCATGATTGCCGCGCGGCAATCAAAAAATAAGTTGACGGAATTTCATATTTGCACAAAAATTAGGTTGACGTTTCCGAAAAAACGCACCAAAATTAGGTTGACACAATCCCGAAAGTGCACAAATGACCTTGCCTCTGCCTAGCACCTTTAATCACAACCTTTCTCACGATCGCTTGGAATTCATAGCGCGTCTACTCCTGGATGAGCTTTATGCTACGGAGGACGACTTGACTAGACCTACTGACAACGGTTATACGCGTGGCTGCACGACGTTCATGCGTCAACGGAATCGCATTATTGCAGAGGCGCTGACCGGACAACAGCCTTGGTTGACGATCGTGAATTCTGGTAATGATTTGGTGTTCGCTCTTGGTGGGGTTCCGTGCAGGTTTAGCAACGATGATCCTGCTAATCCTTCTAAGGTTGCTGTGCTCACTGCGAACCGGTATCAGACAGAGTTTCTTGAGTTCGCCCCTGCGACAGACGCTGGACGGTTTTGCTTCGTAATTGATCGTGGTTACAACGGCGCTGATGAGCCGAGGGTAGAGTTTTTAGGGTTTACAGCCAACGATACATTGGCTTGCCGCTGGGTGTCGGGCACGATTCGAGTTCTTCGGGTTGAAGGCAAACAGGCGCTGCCACAAGCCGTTGAAGTGGCGAAACCTGTCGTTGCGCCCAAGCGCCGCGACGATGGAGATGTTGCTGAAGAATCGGTTCAATGAGCAATTTTATTGGAAGTAATTTACGACTAATTCGCCTATTTCACAGACTTTCTCTTGCGGACTTAGGCGAACGAGTTAGCGTGTCTAAACAGTTTCTGAGCAGAATCGAAAATGGTGGTGAGGCAGTGGCGGATTCGCTAGAAGACGCTTTAGCTGCTGAGCTAAATGTACTTCCCGATTTCTTTTATCACGTTGACCCCAATCCGATCACAGATGAGCAATGCCATTTTCGAAGGCAACTCACTACAAAGATAGTTCTTAGGCACGAAGCTCGCGCTCGAGGTGAAATTTTGAAGCGCCTTGTTGGCGTTTTGGACGAGCATGTCGAGCTTCCTAAGTACCAAGTTGCTGAAGCTGATCCTACCTATGCAGAATCCATTGAGCGCGCGGCAGAAAAATTCAGATCAGCCTTTGGGCTCGGCCTTGGGCCTCTTAGCAACGTAACTCGAATCGCTGAAAACGCGGGTGCCGCAGTTATGAAAGTCCGTGGCCTCGCAAGTGAAATCGACGCAATTTCGTTCGCTACTAAACGGCCTATCATTGCCTTGAACGATACGGATCGGTCCGCGTGTCGTGAGCGGTTTGGCATCGCACACGAACTCGGTCATTTCTCTTTGCACATTGGCATTTTGACTGGTGATAGGTTGACTGAAGCCCAAGCAAATCATTTCGCAAGTGCTTTGTTAATGCCTAGGAGCACGTTTGTACGCGAGTGTCCAATTGCAATCAGGGGTTCTCGGTTGAACTGGCCGGGACTTTCAGAGTTAAAGCTACGTTGGGGTGTTTCGAAGGCAGCTATCCTCTTTAGAGGAAAGCAACTTGGAGTATTTAACGAGGAACAAGTACGAGCAGGCTATATTAGGCTCAATCGTCATGGGGAAGCTGTTCAAGAATCTGAGGATAGGTTCATGACAAGCGAAGAGCCAGAGATCATCGTTGATGGATTGGAAGTAATGAGAGATCACTTTGGGATCCCGACAGCAGCGATTGCGCGTGAGATGCGTGTTCAACCATGCTTGCTTGATAGCTTACTTCCTCTGCCATGCGTAGAAAGAGCAGAAAACGTCGTCGCATTCCGTCGCTAAGTATTATTTGGGCCAGTGGAGATAAAGCGAGTTCGCCAGAAGTTTGACGAGTCTTTCTCTTCGAGGAGTGCCCAGCTGGACCGTTCGCAATATCCGTCTCATGCAACGCATGGGGCCGAAGGGGGACGTCGATCTAAAGCGCGTTGGATAGCTTGCCGCATCCTGTACAGGCAGTCGGCGTGATTGCCGTCGTGCGCACGCGCGTCGTGGTGGGCCGGGCAGAATAGCACGGTCTCTAGGTCCTTGCCGTGACCCGCAGTAAGGTAGGCCTCGCCGCAACCGGCGCGCCAGTCGCTGCTGGTCACACCCACCATATTAGATATACGGCCGCATAACACTTACTCTGTTCCGTCTCGTCCGTCTCGTTAGCCGTTGCCACCATGAGGCGTGTGACACCTCTAGGTCAAAGCCATAGCGGGCTTCCTGCCGCAACTCCATGGCCGCCGGTAGTCGGCTTGGGTCGATGCCAATCGCGGCACAGTAGTAGTCTAGTACCTGCTGTGGGTCCTCAAGCGCGAGTACCGTGTCATGCAGGTGCAGCGGCAACGGGAGCGCATGTTCTGGCGCACCATTAGGCGACCAACTACGCCGGACTGCACCTCTCGATAGCAAGTTCCGGAATAGGTTCCATTCGTAGATCAAGACGCCGTCGATTTCGTAAGCATTGAAATAAGGCAGCGTATGCACAACGACAAAATACGAGTTCGCCAAAATGTGATCGACGGAGATTTTGATGTCTCCCAGTGCAGAACGAACTTGATCCAGTACTGCGGGTTCGGCGAGTCTGGCGCGCAGCGCGGCGAGACGGTTGACGCCCTTAGTCAACGGTCCATTTTTCGCTCCCCAATCGTGCAATTCGTCGTCTAAGCCGGCTGTGCGGCTGTCGCGTTTCCATTTGGCCTGTACGAAAAAAAATTTGCGACGCTCAACGTCATAAAGGGTTAGGTCACAGTCGTACATTGAACCTGCGCCATTGGCGCTACGCTTGAAACCGGGCCGAACTAAGTAATCGGTGGATGGCACGTGTTTGCGCACATAGGTTGTGATCTCATCCTCGAATTTTTCCCCCAGCTGAGTTGCTTGAGTTTCGCTTAGGACGGCGCCCTTGCAGCAGTGGATTGCATGGGCGAGTCCAGTCGTTCCAAGACTGAGCGTGCCCGAAACGCTGCGCTGAATGCCTTGGTCCGAGGGCAGCGCATTCGCGCGTTCAGTCAATACATGATCGAGCAAGTCGGAGTCTAGACGTAGTCGTTCGATCAGGTCGGAGTCCGGGCGCAGGATCGTTTCGCCGGCCAAGCGTACCAATTCCAACAGGGCGAACCAGCGGCACAAGTTGCGCGCATTGCGAATAAGCGGGACTACCTCTGGGGCGCGGCGCATATGGGAACCGAGCGAGAAAAAGGTGTCGAGAAAGCGGTCTGCTAATTCGTCTAGCAGCTCTGGCCTAACCAGCGCGGCAATGCCGCTAGTTCCTGTTCGATCATATCGACGCAGATCGGCAATAAGTGCAAGCAACTCTCGACGAAGCATCAACTCCGTATGCTCCTGCATCGGCGCTGTTAACACTCGATTGCGGAGGCATTTGATACCGCTGGGTGTCAGGGAAAACTCGATCTGTGAACCGATGCTTTGCGCCTTGAACAAGCCGGCTAGCGCAAGGAAGGCAGCTTCGTGCAAGGCAATCGCGCGCAGAGCTAAACGACTGCTATCTACATCGAGCTTGGACATTGATCCGGCAGCGGGTACGGGGTGACCTTGTGCTTTGGCACGCTTTTCCGCACGCTTCCGCACCCAAGCAGCATTATCACGTAACACTTCCTCAAGCAGAAATAATTGCGTCTTGAGCATATCTTCAGGCATCCGAGGCAGTCGCCGTGAGCCGATTGCACCAGGTTGCATGAATACGCCAGAAGCGTCATCAATTTGCGAAACAGGTAATGCGCCCTCCCAGATAGCCCGAGTATTGGCCATTCCGCGGTACGCTTGAGCCAGTTGCGGCAACTTTTCGTCAACACGTTTGCAACTTTCGTCGCTGAAAGGGTGGCGAAAAAAATTTTTAAGCGATTCCCATTCGGGCCGTACCAACAGCGCCAGATCTATGTCGATCAGCATAGGAGTAGCAAACAGTAAGAGGAAAGCCCACATGAGCGAGCCATCGGTTGTCTATCGGACATGCAATCATCAAAAAAAGGCGGCGCTCGAATGTGTTGACGGGTGCGCTAAACGCACCCAATATGTGAACCAGTGCGACGCGTCGAGCGCTGCACTGAAGACGAACCACTTGGCGCCGCAATGGCGTCCCGTCACGGCCTGGACCCAGAGCGGACGTCACTCCTCCACAGGAACCCAGTCGGACGGAAGCTGATGCCATGGTGCGTCAGGAAATTTTCTAGCCAGTGCTTGCTTTTTTACCCGCTCACGTCTGATGCTTCCACCTACCGACCATGCATCCCCGTTGCCGTTGTAGTCCACTCTTAACCGCTCGGGCACATGGGCCTCAGCGTCGTACGCAGCGATAATTTCCAGATCTTGAATACTTGGATCGTGTACTTGGGTTGTCCCGATAGTTACTCCGCCCTTCCAAATAGTCACCTCAGTGGTACCTACTGGCCATTGCACCATGGCGGCCTGGTCGCAAAGCGCTGTATGAATGGGATGCGTTCCTATGCTCAACCACTTTCCTGATCTGACAGCCCGCCCAATAGAAGGATGTCCAACTAAGAAACGAGACATGACTGCGGCAGAAAGTGCATCAGGAATTGAAACGACTTCGCTCCTTAAGCGAAAGAAGCCGATACTTTTTTCTGGCGTCACTTGACCATAGTAGATGAATCCGTCATCACCGTCGATCGCGTATAACGCACCTGGCTTCAGGCTAGCTCGTGCGCTCGGGAAAGGGGTAAATGGTAGAGATTGACGTAGAGGTGCCGACATGGTTTTGAGACTTACACTACAGGGTTGGTTCAGTGATCTGAGCGTCCATCAAGGCCACTCTTCGCCGGAAGCAGACGGTTTAACTACTCATCGTCAAGTTCGAGCAAGGGCGGCAGCGGCGTTCCGTCCTCCAACGATCCTAGCTCGTCTCTCGCCATCCGCATCAGCTTTTCGACTTCGGTGAACGGCAGCTCCTCGACGCACAACGTTGAATGCGGCTTCGAAGGCTGCTTCTTGGCCAGCACGTATTTGCAGCGGGGCGACTTCCAGGATCATCAACGTTGCTTTCAACGGTAAAGGTTTGTGATGGCGAAAGGCCGGGAGCCCTGAACGGCCGATCTTGGCCGAATTCTGCCTGTCACGACCGGCGGCGTCCGACCCTGAGCATACGGTCGCGGCCCACGAGGGCTCAACGAGTCTATCCGGAACCAGACCCATGGAACAGGCGTTCGAGTTGGCCCAGCTCGCAGTCAATGCCAGCGGTGACAGTCCATTCTTCAGTTGCGCCCTGCAATCCGTGCAGCTCGACGTTGAAGACAACATTCCCGAGTGCAGTACAGGTCGCGGAAAGCTTGAAATCTCCTTCAATCGACTGCCATTCCCGTGTGCCTCTCCATGGCCCGTCCTGCTTGCCAAGGTCGGCAAGGAACGCTTGAAGTCCGGGAGCATCGCCGGTTTCAACCCACACTTCGACCTTTGCCGAGACGGGGAAACCAACGAGCTCAGCGAGCAAATACGAGCCGCTTGCGCAGCTGATTCTAAGTTCGCGATTTGAGCTACAGGATCGGATATTGATCATGGGGAGCGAGCACTTGTTAGGTCGGAATTGCAGGTCCGCTTGTGGCCCAGGCTGTGTAAAAACGCGACCCGGGTGGCGCGATGCCGCGACTCGACCTCTTAAAGCGCTCGCTACGCCGTTTTCTCGAGGTCGGGAATGGTAAAGAGCCCCCTGAAAACACGCGTGTCGCGCGTTTTTACACAGCCTCGGCCGATTGCAGGCGTCCGGTATGGCTCAGTGTATGAGCTTGTTGCTGCTGGAGCAAGTACGACGTCTCCTCAGGCGCTCTACAGTCGGATGTTTTGCGGCGCCAAGTCGCACGGGTTCGGGCACGGCGAACGGTGAGACAAATCGTCGAGCTGTTCCCGCTACCGCTTCGGATACCCCGTAATCTCCGCAATCTCCCGATACAGCGGCTTCAACTGCCGATACATCTTCAGATAGACCTGCCGGTACAGCCGCTCGTACACGTCGCGGTGCGCCGGCACGGGTTCGAACACGCGGCCCACCCGCGTCATCGCCCCGATGGCCGCCGCGAAATCGCGATGCAGGCCGAGGCCCACGGCCGCGTCGATGGCGGCGCCCAGGCCCGACGTTTCGTACACGTGCGGGCGCGCCGTCGGCAGGCCGAAGATGTCGGCCGTCAGCTGCATCGCGCAGTCGCTCTGCGAGCCGCCGCCCGATACGCGCAGCTCGGTGATCGCCACGCCGCTGCGTTTTTCGATGCGTTCCTTCCCTTCGCGCAGCGCGTATGCCAACCCTTCCAGGATTGCGCGGTAGACGTGCGCGCGGGTGTGCACGTCGCCGAAGCCGACGATGGCGCCCTTCGCCTCGCGGCCCGGCACGCGGATGCCCGGCGTCCAGTACGGCTGCAGCATCAGGCCCATCGCTCCCGGCGGGACGGCGCTCGCCATCTGGTCGAACAGCTGTTCGGGCGCCACGTCCTCCGCCAGCGCGCGGGCCAGTTCGCGGTGACCGAACTGCTCCTTGAACCAGTTGACCATCCAGTAGCCGCGGAACACCTGCACCTCGCTGCTGTACGCGCCGGGGATCGCGGCCGGATACGGCGGCAGGAACGGCGTCACCTCGACGTAGCGCGTGCCCGTCGTGTTGATGGTTGCCGTCGTGCCGTAGCTGAGACATCCCACGTGCGGCTCGCGGCAGCCGGCGCCGATCACCTCGCACGCCTTGTCGGCGGCGGCCGCCAGCAGCGGCGTGCCGGCCGGGATGCCGGTCGCCTCGGATGCCGCACGGCTGATTTCGCCCAGACGCTCGCCCGGTTCCACGAGTTCCGGCAGCATGCGCGGCTCGACTGCCAGCGCCTGCCACTTCCAGTCGCGCGGGCCGGCCCAGCGGCGGCGCTTGTAATCGAACGGGACGTAGGCGACCTGCGAGCCGGACGAGTCGGCGAAACGCCCGCACAGCCGCCAGTTCAAGTAGCCGGACAGCAGCAGGAATTTGTCGGTCGCGGCCCAGACGTCCGGTTCGTGCGCGCGGATCCAATTGATCTCGGCCTCGCCGCGGAAATAATCGATGGTGCGGTCTACGCGCGCCAGCTTGAACGCGGCACGCCACCACCACGGCAGCGGCGGCACGATGTCCGTGTGACGCTGGTCGAGCCACGTGATCGCGGGCCGCAGCGGCCGGCCGTCGCGGTCGAGGTTGACGACCGTGCCGCGCTGCGTCGTCACCGCCACGCCGGCGATCGATGCGCGGCGCACGCCGGGCCGGGTCCACAGACCCTGGCACGCGCGGCACAGCGATTGCCAGTAATCTTCCGGGTCGTGCTCGGCCCAGCCGGGGTGCGTGGAAAAATACGGGTCCAGCATCACCTGCGATTTGGCGACGATGTTGCCGGCGAGGTCGAACAGGATCGCGCGCACGCTCTGGGTGCCGTTGTCGATGGCGAGGATGGTGGGCTCAAGCTTCATCGGGCAGGCCGTGGTGCTGGTTCCAGTGCGCGCGGTAGGCCGCTTCTTCCTGCGCCCACTGCGCGTCGTCCCAGCCGAGTTCCGGCTGGCAGATGGCGCGGATGCGTGCCATGTGTGCAGCGCCGCCGCCGCGCAGCAGCAGGCCGAGGCGGGTGCGGCGCAGCAGCACGTCGTCGAGGTGCTGCACGGCTTCGGCGCGCGCGGCCCAGCGCAGCTCGGCCCACGCGGTGTCCGTGCCGGGAATGCGTTCCAGTTCGCCCGGCCGCGCCGCGTCCAGCAGCGCCGCGGCGCAGGCGCCGTAACGGCCGCGCAGGCGGCGGCCGAGCCCCGCGTCGACGCTGCCCCGCCCCGCCGGCATGGCCACGGGCGCGAACACGGCGCGGACGTCGAGCGGATCGCGCCAGCCCGGCAGTTGCGCCTGCACGAGGCGCAGCGCGTCGAGGGCGATGGCGCGGAACGTCGTCAGCTTGCCGCCGGCGATGGCGACGAGGCCGTCCGCGCTCCACACGACGTGCTCGCGCCCCTCCTGCGACGGCGCCCCGCCCTCCTTGCCCGCGATGACGGGGCGCACGCCCGCGTAGGTCGACACGATGTCCTCGTCGGTTAGTTGCAGATGTGGGAACTGCGCCCGCAGCGCCGCCATCAGGTAGTCGACCTCCGCGCGGGTGATGCGGGCCTCGCGCTCCATCGGGTCGCGGTGGTCCAGGTCCGTCGTGCCGACCAAGGTCGCGCCCTCCCACGGAAAGGCGAACACGGGCCGGCCGTCGTGCGGGTGCATCAGGCTGACGGCGCGCGCCAGCGGCAGGCGCCACGCGGGCAGGACCAGGTGGCTGCCGCGCAGCGGACGCAGGCGCGGGCCTGCGCCATGCAGGGGCCCGGACCACGCCCCCGTCGCGTCGACGACGACCTTGGCGCGCACCGTGTATTCGGTGCCGTCGACGCCGCAGGCGAGCGTCGCGCCGCACACCCTGCCCCCGTCGCGCAGCAGCGCGGTCGCGCCGAGATGGTTGACGGCCGCCGCGCCGTGGCCCTGCGCCTCGCGCAGCACGCGCAGCACGAGCCGGGCGTCGTCCGTGCGGGCGTCCGTGTAGACGATGCCGCCCGCGAGGCCGTCCCGTTTCACGTTCGGCGCCGCCATCAGGAAGTCGTCGGCGGGCAGCCAGTGGCGTTCGCGCCGTCCGGCCATCATGTCGTAGAGCGCAAGGCCGGCCAGGAAGCTGCGCCGCCCGCGCGCCTTGCCGTACTGCGGGAACGCGAAGCCCTGCGGCTCGACGAGGCCGGGGGCGCAGTGCAGCAGCATCTCGCGCTCGCGCACGGATTCCGCCGTCAGGCGCACGTGGCCGTCCTTCAGGTAGCGCAGGCCGCCGTGCACGAGCTTCGACGAACGGCTCGACGTGCCCCATGCGAAGTCGCGGCGTTCGACCAGCAGCGCGCGCAGGCCGCGCCGCGCGGCCTCCAGCAGCACGCCGGCGCCGCAGATGCCGCCGCCGATCACGAGCACGTCCCAGTCGCGCGCCAGCGCGTCCGGCAAGCCCGCGCGTCCGCCCCGTTGCCACAACGCGGAGAACTGGCCGCTCATGGCGTCACCAGCTTGCCGGGATTCATGCGGCCGTCCGGGTCGAACGCTCGGAACAGCGCGCGCAGCGCGGCCATGCCCAGTTCGCCCTTCTCGCGCGCGAGCCACGGCGCGTGGTCGCGGCCTACGCCGTGCTGGTGGCTGATCGTGCCGCCGCTCGCGACGATCGCGTCCGACACGGCCGTCTTGAGCAGGCGCCAGCGCGCCAGGTCCGCGTCGTAGTCGCCGGCCAGGCGCCAGATAAACGTCGAATAGACGCTGGCGCCCTGCGGATACAGGTGCGACAGGTGCGTGTACGCGTGCACGCGTTCGCCGTCCCGGGCGAGCGCATCGTGCGCGGCGCCTTCGATCGCCTGCATGGCCGGCGTGACGCGGGGCCAGTCGAGCGCCGTCTCCACCGTGTCGATCGCATAGCCGTGCGACCACGCGCTGTTGCGCAAGTAGACGTTGCGGAAGCGGTTGCGCTTCCAACGCTCGCCCAGCCCGCGGCCCGCATGCACGCCGCCGTCGCGCCGCGCCAGGGACAACGCGCCCTTCAAGGCGGCGCGGGCCTGGGCGCGCTCGCCGCTGGCGCCCACGAGCAGCATGCATTTGCCGGCGCCCGCGCCGCGCAGCTTCAGCCACGCCTCGAGCAGCGCCACCTGGCGGCCGTGGCCGGCCAGGGTGAGCATCGTCGCCGTCTCCACCGCGTTCGACAGGCGCAGCATCGACAGGCCCAAACGCGCCTGCACGATCGTCCGCACCGCGAGTTCGGCGGCCGTCCAGTCGGGGAAGAACACGGCGTGGAAAGCCTCGTACGACGGCAGGGGCGCGATGCGGACCGTCGCTTCCGTCAGGATGCCGAGCCGCCCTTCCGACCCCAGCACCAGTTCGCGCAAGTCCGGACCGGCGGCGGAAGCGGGAAAGGTCGGGATGACGAGCGGGCCGGCCGGCGTCTCGACGCGGCCGCCGGCGAACAACTGCTCGATGCGGCCGTAGCGCAGCGATTGCTGGCCGGACGAGCGCGTGACGACCCAGCCGCCCAATGTCGAATAATCGAACGATTGCGGGAAGTGGCCCAGCGTGTGGCCGTGCGCGCGCAGCTGCGCTTCCAGATCGGGCCCCGCCACGCCGGCCTCGAACACGGCCAGCTGCGCGTCGCGGTCGATGGCGACGAGCGCGCGCATGCGCGACGTGTCGACGGACAAGGTGGGGCGCGCGCCGACGGTATCCAGGTGGCCGGCGACGCTCGTGCCGCCGCCGTACGGGACGACGGCCGCGTCGTTGTCCGCGGCCCAGCGCAGCAGCGCGCGCACGTCGTCCGCGCTTTCGGGAAAGGCGACGGCGTCCGGCGCCGCGTCGATGCGGCCGTAGCGCAGCCGCAGCCAGTCCGGCAGGCTCTGGCCCGTCGCATGCGCCAGGCGAGTCGCGGGACGCGCGTCGGCCAGCGGATGCGCCGGCAGCCGGCCGGGCGGGAGCGCCCCGCACAGCGCGTCGAACGCGGCGTCGCGCGGCGCCGTGCCCGCGCCGATGCCCGCGCGCAGGAACGCCAGCGCTGCCTCGCCCAGCGCCACCTCGATCGTATCGTCTCCCCACCCGTTCCAGCGTCGCATCCTGCCGTTCTCCCCGTCGTGTTATGTCGTTATACTCGTTGGCGACCACTTTAAGAAAAACGACGACGGGGGTATTGCGGATTCATGCCAAGCGCTTGTTCGAACATGCCAGCCTCGCCGCCGCGCGTCACCGCGGCCTATCTGCAGCCGCTGCTGGAGACGGCCGCCGCGCGCGGCGTCACGCCGGCCGCGCTGGCGGCGGCCGCCGGTCTCGCATCGGGCGCGCTGGACCCGCCGCCGGACACGCTGGCGGCGCTCGACTACATCGCGCTGCTGGACGCGGGCAGCCGCCTCGCGCGCGATCCGCATTTCGGCCTGCACGTGGGCGAGCGCGTGCGGCCCGGCACGTACAGCGTGTACGGCCTCGTGCTGCTGGCCTGCCGCGACATCGGCCAGGCGCTGGAACAGACGCAGCGCTACGAACGGCTGGCGCACGATCTCGGCCGCTCGCGCCTCGAACCGCTCGGCACCCTCGCGCGCTACACGTGGACCAGCCATTTTCCCGGCGCGAGCCGCCACCTGGCGGAAAGCGTGTTCGCCGGCATCCGCACGTTCGGCAGCTGGCTCGCGGGCCGGCCGCTGGCGCCGCATGCCCTCGCCTTCGCGCACGCGCGCCCGCGCGAAGCCGACCCGGCGGAATACGCGCGCGTGCTGGGCATGGTGCCGGACTTCGGCGCGCCCGCGCACACGGTCGATTTCGATGCGGCGCTGCTCGCGCTGCCGCTGCCGGCCGCGGACACGGGCATGTATCCGCTGCTGCAGCAGCATGCCGAACGCCTGCTGCGCGAACGGGAGCGGGCGGCGGGGGACATCGTCGCGCAGGTGCACGCGGCCATCGTGCCGCGCCTCGCGACGGAGCCCGTGCGGCTGGCCGGCATCGCGGCGGCGCTCGACCTGTCGCCGCGCACCCTGCAGCGCAAGCTGGCCGACGCGGGCGCGACGTTCCAGCACGTGCTCGACGCGGCGCGCTATGCGCTGGCGATGGACTACCTGCGCCAGGACGGGCTGTCGCTCGTCGACATCGCCTTCCTCCTCGGCTTCCAGGAACAGAGCGCGTTCACGCACGCGTTCCGCGAATGGTCGGGCATGAATCCGGGCGCCTGGCGCGAACGGACGTCGGCGCGTTCATGAAACCTATCATTTCTGAATGTTCGCGTTAACATTTCATGTTAGACTTTGAAATCACGTCGACACGACGTTGACCAACGCATCCGCCCTGGGGGACTGTCGGCGGGTTGAACAACACGAACAGGAAAAGAAAAAATGTGGAAGTCGTTATTCCTTGCGGGGGCGTCCGTGTGGGCGCTGTCGGCGCAGGCCGCGGCGCCGGCCATGCAGCGCGTCGGCACGGGCATGCAGGTGCGCACGGACGCGGGCGTGCTGACCATCGAACCGGTGGCGCCGCGCGTGATCCACGTCCGCTTCGGCCCGGCGGGCTTCGCGGGCAATTACAACCCGGCCGTCATCGCGCCGCCGGAGAAGATCGCCTTCAAGATCGACGAGGGCGCCGACGCCTGGACGCTGTCGACGGCCGACCTGCGCGTGCGCGTGGCGCGCGCCGACGGCAACGTCACGTTCCAGACGCCTGACGGCAAGGACGTCCTGCAGGAAGGCGGCCGCGACGTCACGCACGGCGTCACGCAGCGCTTCAATACGGGCGGCATCGTGTACGGCCTCGGCCAGCACCAGAACGGCCTGCTCGACTACAGCGGCAACATCGTGCGCCTGCAGCAGGCCAACCGCGACGTGGCCGTGCCGGTGCTCGTCTCGCCCAAGGGGTTCGGCATCCTGTGGAACAACGCGGCCGTCACCAACGTGGAACTCGACCTGCCCTCGGGCCCGGCCATGCTGCTCCGTTCGGAGGCGGGCGGCGTCGACTACCATTTCATGTACGGGCCCGAGCTCGACGACGTGATCAAGGACTACCGCCACCTGACCGGCACGGCGCCGATGATGGCGCGCTGGACGTGGGGCCTGTGGCAATCGAAGGAACACTACGCGACGCAGGACGAGCTGCTCGGCATCGCCGCGAAATACCGTGAAATGAAGGTGCCGCTCGACGCCGTCATCCAGGACTGGCAGTACTGGGCGCCGGGCCAGTGGGGCAGCCACGCGTTCGACAAGTCGCGCTACCCCGATCCGGCCGCGATGGTCAAGAAGCTGCACGACGAGCACGTCCACGCCATCATCTCGGTGTGGGCCCGTCTCGACCCGGACACGGCGAACACCAAGGCGCTGGACGCCATCGGCGGCCTGTACCCGGCCACCTACCCGAACGTCTACCCGGCCGGCAAGGGCCGCTGGTACGACGCGTACAACCCGCGCGCCCGCGACCTGTACTGGCGCCAGGTCATGCGTGGCCTCGGCACGCTCGGCTTCGACGGCTGGTGGCTGGACGCGTCCGAGGCGGAACTGGGCGGCTGGTGGGGCCAGATGCGCGACGTGAAGACCGCCGCCGGACCGGGCAGCGTCGTCTACAACGCCTACCCCCTGCTGCACACGACGGCCGTGCATGACGGCATGGTGCGCGATCAACACGAAAAGCGCGCATTCATCCTGACCCGTTCCGCCTACGCGGGCCAGCAGCGCAACGCGGCCATCACGTGGTCGGGCGACACGATGGGCACCTGGGACGTGTTCCGCCGCCAGGTGCCCGCCGCGCTGAACTTCACCATGAGCGGCATCCCGTACTGGTCGGCCGACATCGGCGGCTTCTTCGGCGGCAAGCCGAAGGACCCGGCCTATGCGGAACTGTTCACGCGCTGGTTCCAGTTCGGCGTCTTCAACCCGATGTTCCGCGTGCACGGCACCGGCGACAGCAAGGAAATCTGGCAGTTCGACGACGCCACGCAGGCGATCCTGCGCCGCTACATCGACCTGCGCTACCGCCTGCTGCCGTACATCTATTCGGCGTCGTGGGACGTCACGCACAACGACGGCACGATGATGCGCGCCCTCGCCTTCGACTTCCGCGACGACGTCCAGGCCCTGCACATCCCGGACGAATACATGTTCGGCAAGGCCCTGCTGGTGGCGCCCGTCGTGCAGGCGACCGCGCAGGCGCGCGAGGTCTACCTGCCCGGCAAGGATGCGTGGTTCGATTTCTGGACCGGCGCGAAGCTGGATGCCGGCCGGGTCGTGACGGCGAAGGCCGACATCGCGACGATCCCCGTCTACGTGCGCGCCGGCAGCATCCTGCCGCTGGGCCCCGTCAAGCAGTTCGCGGACGAGAAGTCGGACGCGCCGATCGACCTCGTCGTCTATCCAGGCAAGGATGGCGCGTATGAACTGTACGACGATGGCGGCGACGGCTACGCCTACCAGAAAGGCGCCTACGCGCTGGTGCGGATGACGTGGCACGACGGCGCCAAGCGGCTCGACATCGCCGCGCGCCAGGGCCGCTACGACGGCATGCCGGCGCGCCAGGCGTTCGCCGTGCACTGCGGCCCGCAAGCCGGCGCCATCGTCAAGGTCGTCTACGACGGCAAGGCCACCTCCGTCGCGCTGCCGCACTGCGGCGGCTGAACGGGCTCAGGACCTGCGCGCCCGTGCGCGCAGGTCGTCCAGCGCCGGCACGATGGCGAGGCCGCACAGCAGCAATGCGAGCGGCACCGTCGCCACGTAGCCGAGCACCTTGAAGCCGAGGGCGCCGGCCACGCCGCCGCCGAAAAAGCTGCCCAGCAGCCCGCACAAGACTCCGAGGCGCTCGTGGTTGGCCGTCACGCGCGGCCGCGCCGGGTTGCCCGGGCCCTTGTCGATATTCCAGTACAACATCTTGCCCAGTTCGATGCCGATGTCGGTGACGATGCCCGTCATGTGCGTCGTGCGGATCTCGGCATGCGACAGCTTCGTCACGAGCGCGTTCTGCAGGCCCATCGTATAGCACAACAGCATCACGGTCGCGGGCACGAACAGGCCTTTGACCTCGGACAGGCGCGCGCCCAGCACGCCGAACGCCAGCAGCAGCACGGCTTCGAACAGCAGCGGCAGCGCGTACTCGCTCGCGAGCGCGCGCCGGCGGCCGTAGTTGACGAGCAGCGCCGTGCTGGCCGCCCCGAGCACGAACGAGAGCATGGCGCCCAGCGCGTCCAGCACGAGGTCGAACGCGCCCAGCGCGAGGTTGTCGGACGCCGACGACACGATGCCCGTCATGTGCGACGTGTACTGGTGTACGGCCAGGAAGCCGCCGGCATTCATCGCACCGGCCACGCCGGCGAGGGTGAAGCCGAGATGGCGGTTGGCGCGCGCGCTGCGCGCCTGGGCGGTAAGGGTGCGGACGTAGTTGACGGGCATGATGGGTGGGCGGCAGGGATTCCTTCCATCAATACTAGCGCAGCCGGAGGCGCCCGGAAAGGCCGCCGCGGCACCGGATTGCGCCTACGTGGCTATAATTGCCCTTCTCATACCGAACATCGCCAAGAAACCACATCGCCGTGAATCCACATCTCGACCGCCTGCATCCCTATCCGTTCGAAAAGCTGCGCCAGTTGTTCGCCGGCGTCACGCCGAATCCCGACTACCAGCCCATCAGCCTGGGCATCGGGGAACCGAAGCACCCGACGCCCGCCTTCATCCAGAAAGCCCTGACGCACGCGCTGGCCGGCCTGGCCTCGTATCCGACCACGCACGGGACCGAACCGCTGCGCGCCGCGATCGCCGGCTGGCTGGAACGCCGCTACGGCATTCCGGCGCTGGACCCGGCCACGATGGTGCTGCCGGTGAACGGATCGCGCGAGGCGCTGTTCGCGATCGCGCACAGCGTGGTCGACGCATCGAAGCCGGGCGCCCTCGTCGTCAGCCCGAATCCGTTCTACCAGATCTACGAAGGCGCGGCCTACCTCGCGGGCGCCGAGCCGTATTTCGTGAACTCCCAGCCGGCGCGCAACTTCGCCTGCGACTATGCCGGCGTGCCGGCAGACGTGTGGCCGCGCGTGCAACTGCTGTACCTGTGCTCCCCCGGCAATCCGACGGGCGCCGTGCTCACGCTGGACGATTGGCGCGAACTGTTCGCGCTGTCCGACCGCCACGGCTTCGTCATCGCGGCCGACGAATGCTATTCCGAGATCTATTTCGGCGCCACGCCCCCGCTGGGCGCGCTGGAAGCGGCGCACCAGCTGGGCCGGAGCGGCGGCGCGCGGCCGTATCCGAACCTGATCGTGTTCTCGAGCCTGTCGAAGCGCTCGAACGTGCCGGGCATGCGCTCGGGCTTCGTCGCCGGCGATCCGGAACTGATGAAGAAATTCCTGCTGTACCGCACCTACTGCGGCGGGGCGATGTCGCCGCCGGTGCAGGCCGCGTCGATCGCCGCGTGGAACGACGAGGCCCACGTGCAGGACAACCGCACCCTGTACAAGGAAAAATTCAACCTCATCACCCCGCTGCTGAAACAGGTGATGGACGTGGAACTGCCGGACGCCGGCTTCTACCTGTGGGCGGACGTGCGCCGCACCGGCCTGTCGGACACGGAGTTCGCACGCGGCCTGTACGCCGAATATAATGTGACGGTTTTGCCCGGCAGTTACCTGGCGCGCGACGCGCACGGCAGCAATCCGGGCCGCAACCGCATCCGCATGGCGCTCGTCGCCGAAGTGGACGAAGGACTGGAGGCGGCGAATCGCATCGTCCAGTTCTGCAACAACCTCAAGGCTTCCTGAATCACCACCTGAACAGACCGACATCATGACCCAACAACTCCAGAGCATCATCGACACCGCGTGGGAACAGCGCGCAGACATCAGCCCGGCGGGCGCCAGCGCGGAAGTGCGCGACGCGGTCGCCCACGTCCTGGCCGGCCTTGACGACGGCACCCTGCGCGTCGCCCAGAAAGATTCCGGCAGCTGGGTCGTGAACCAGTGGATCAAGAAAGCCGTCCTGCTGTCGTTCCGCCTCGAGAACAACGTGCCGGTCGAGGGCGGCGGCATGCAGTTCTACGACAAGGTTCCGACCAAGTTCGCCAACTACACCGCCGAAGATTTCGCCAAGGGCGGTTTCCGCGTCGTCCCGCCGGCCGTCGCCCGCCGCGGCTCGTTCATCGGCAAGAACGTCGTCCTGATGCCGTCGTACGTGAACATCGGCGCCTACGTCGACGAAGGCGCGATGGTCGACACGTGGGCCACCGTCGGCTCCTGCGCCCAGATCGGCAAGAACGTCCACCTGTCGGGCGGCGTGGGCATCGGCGGCGTGCTGGAACCGATGCAGGCCAACCCGACCATCATCGAAGACAACTGCTTCATCGGCGCCCGTTCGGAAATCGTGGAAGGCGTGATCGTCGAAGAGAACTCGGTGATCTCGATGGGCGTGTACATCGGCCAGTCGACCAAGATCTACAACCGCGAGACGGGCGAAGTGACGTATGGCCGCATCCCGGCCGGTTCCGTCGTCGTGTCAGGCAGCCTGCCGTCGGCCGACGGCAAGTACAGCCTGTATTGCGCGGTGATCGTCAAGCAGGTCGATGCCAAGACCCGCGCGAAGACCGGTATCAACGAGTTGCTGCGCGGCGTTTGATCCGCCACTTCATGTGTTGGTGATGGTGGGCTCGGGGAGCCCACCCTACGCGAGATGCCGTAGGGTGGGCACCCCGTGCCCACCATTACATTTGCACCGTCGCGCCATCAGGTTAGAATCCCTTAAACGCAAAAAATTACCGCGAAGCAAGGGAGAACACCATGATGATGGAACGCCTGTTCCAATTGATGAAGGAAAAGAACGCGTCCGACATGTTCTTCGCGGTCAATTCCCCAGTCCACATCAAGATCAACGGGAACCTCATCCCGATCAACCAGAACAAGCTCGAGCCGGAAAACATCCGCGTCCTGCTGTCGGAAATCGCATCGCCCGAGCAGATGGACGAGCTGGACCGCGACAACGAGCTCAATATGGGCATCTCGGTGGCCAATCTCGGCCGCTTCCGCCTGTCCGCCTTCCGCCAGCGGGGCAGCATTTCCGCCGTGTTCCGTTTTGTTCCCGCAACGATCCCGCCGCTGGCCGAACTGGGCCTGCCGCCCGTGCTGTCCGAGCTGATCATGGAAAAACGGGGCTTGCTGCTGATCGTCGGCGCGACCGGCTCCGGCAAGTCGACGACGATCGCCTCGATGCTCGACCACCGCAACGAGCAGCGCCACGGCCACATCCTCACCCTGGAAGACCCGATCGAATACCTGTTCAAGAACAAGAAATCGATCGTCAACCAGCGCGAGATCGGCAGCGACGCGAAGAGCTTCGACGTCGCCCTGCGCAATTCGATGCGCCAGGCGCCGGACTGCATCCTGATCGGCGAGATCCGCGACAAGGACACGATGGCCGCCGCCCTCGCCTACGCCCAGTCCGGCCACCTCGTGCTCGCGACCCTGCACGCGAACAACAGCTACAACGCGCTGAACCGCATCATCAGCTTCTACCCGATCGAAAACCGCCCCGCCCTGCTGCAGGACTTGTCGTCGAGCGTGAAGGCCATCGTGTCGCAGCGCCTCGTGCGCGCCAAGGCCGGCGGACGGCGCCAGGCGGCCGTGGAAATCATGGTCAACACGCGCTACGTCGCCGACCTGATCGAGAAGGGCGACATCGGCCAGATCAAGGAAGCGATGGACAAGAGCCTGTCGCCGGGCTCGCAATCGTTCGAAAAAGCGCTGCTGGAACTCGTGCAGGCCGACCTCGTCACGCAGGACGAGGCGCTCGCGAATGCCGACTCGGCCACCAACCTGCTCTGGCTGATCAACAACGGGCCGGACAGCAAGGCAAAGGAAGAGGAAGCGCCCAAGCCGGCCGAGCCGGAAGGGCCGTCGTTCACGGAGTTCACGCTGGACAATTAAGCGGCCGCGCCTGCGCGCTGCCGGGGCGCCGCCCTTGCTAAACTATCGGGTGGATGGCCGGCCTGTGCTATCCTTTCCGGCTTCCCCAACAGCAAGATCGACCGGCCGCACGGCCGGCAGCGACCGCCATGAAAAAGATCCTCTACGGCATTCCCAACTGCGACACCGTCAAGAAAGCCCGCACCTGGCTCGCCGACAACGGCCAGGAATTCGCGTTCCACGACTTCAAGAAACAGGGTCTGGACCGCGCCACCGTCCTGCACTGGCTCGAGCAACTTGACTGGGAAACCCTCGTCAACCGCAAGGGCACGACGTGGCGCAAGCTGTCCGACGAGCGCCGCGCGCAAGTCGTCGACAAGGCCAGCGCCCTCGACCTGATGCTGGAGAATCCGTCCGTCATCAAGCGTCCGGTGCTGGAAGGCGCCGGTAAATTGTCGGTCGGCTTTTCCGTCGCGCAGTACGAAGAGCTGTTCGGAGACTGGCCCGCATGAAACCGTCGCGCACCCAGAAGCTGACCGAAGAGCTGATCACGCTCGACTCCGTCACGCCGCACGACAAGGGTTGCCAGCAGAAGTTGCAGGAATTGCTGGCGCCCCTCGGCTTTCGCTGCGAGACGATCGAATCGAACGGCGTGACGAATCTCTGGGCCCGGCGCGGCGACGCAGCGCCCGTGTTCGTGTTCGCCGGCCACACGGACGTCGTGCCGACCGGTCCCGCCAGCCAATGGGCGTCGCAGCCGTTCACGCCAACCCTCCGCGACGGCAAGCTGTACGGCCGCGGCGCGTCGGACATGAAGACGTCGATCGCGGCCATGGTCGTCGCCGTCGAGGAATTCGTCGGCGCGCATCCGGACCACATCGGCTCGATCGCCTTCCTGCTCACGTCCGACGAGGAAGGCCCGGCCACGGACGGCACCGTCATCGTCTGCGACCTGCTGGAAGAACGGGGCGAGACGATCGACTACTGCCTCGTGGGCGAGCCGACGTCCAGCCACGTGCTGGGCGACATGATCAAGAACGGCCGCCGCGGCTCGCTGTCCGGCTGCCTCGTCGTCAAGGGCGTGCAGGGCCATATCGCCTACCCGCACCTGGCGCGCAACCCGATCCACCTGGCGGCGCCGGCGCTGGCCGAGCTCGCGGCCGAGCAATGGGATGAGGGCAACGAATACTTTCCGCCGACGAGCTGGCAGATGTCGAACATCGCGGCCGGCACGGGCGCGACGAACGTGATCCCGGGCGAACTCAAGGTCGATTTCAATTTCCGCTTTTCCACCGCGAGCACGGCCGAGAGCCTGCAGGCGCGCGTGCACGCGATCCTCGACCGCCACGGCCTCGACTACGATCTCAAGTGGACCCTGTCCGGCCTGCCCTTCCTCACGCCCAAAGGCACGCTGTCGGACGCGATCTGCGGCGCCATCATGCAGGAACTGGGCGTGTCGACGGAATTGTCGACCACGGGCGGGACGTCGGACGGGCGCTTCATCGCCCGCATCTGCCCCCAGGTGATAGAATGCGGGCCACCCAACGACAGCATCCACAAGATCGACGAGCACATCGACGTGCGCTACATCGATCCGCTCAAGAACATCTACCGGCGCACGCTGGAGCGATTGCTGACCATCCCGCCGTCCGCGGCATAACGACGAGACCTGGCCATGACCACGACCCAATTCTGCACGCCGCGCGACCTGCTGCGCTACGCCGTCACCCGCTTCAACGGTGCCAAGCTGTTCTTCGGCCACGGCAGCGCCGAAGCGTTCGACGAGGCCGCCTACCTGATCCTGCACACCCTGAAACTGCCGCTGGACAAGCTCGAGCCCTTCCTCGACGCCCGCCTGCTGCCGGAAGAAGTGCTGCAGGTGCTGGCCGTCATCGAGCGCCGCGTCACCGAGCGCGTGCCCGCCGCCTACATCACGAACGAAGCATGGCTGGGCAGCTACAACTTCTACGTCGACGAGCGCGTGCTCGTGCCGCGCTCGTTCATCGCCGAGCTGATCCCGAACCAGTTCAGCCCGTGGGTGGCCGATCCGGACGCCGTCGAGAACGTGCTCGAACTGTGCACCGGCTCCGGCTGCCTGGCGATCATGCTGGCGGACGCGTTCCCGAACGCCGTCGTCGACGCCGTCGACATCTCGCAGGACGCGCTGGCCGTTGCCGAGCGCAACATCCGCGACTACAAGCTGGAAGGCCGCGTGAACCCGATCGAGTCCGACCTGTACCAGCACGTGCCGTTCAAGAAATACGACCTGATCGTCACGAACCCGCCGTACGTGAACAGCGACTCGATGGGCAAGCTGCCGCCGGAATACCTGCGCGAGCCGCAAATCGCCCTGGCCGGCGGCGACGACGGCATGGACCTCGTGCGCAAGATCGTCGACGGCGCGGCCGAGCGCCTGACGCCGGAAGGCGTGCTGGTCGTCGAGATCGGCAACGAGCGCGAGTTCGCGGAAGCGGCGTTCGGGCACCTGGGCCTGACGTGGTTGACCACGAGCCAGGGCGACGATGCCGTCTTCCTGCTGACGGCCGAACAGTTATCGCTGTAGGGTGGGCGGCCTCCGCCCACCAAATGCGTGCGTCGCGGTAACGCATGGTGGGCACGCATTTCATGCCCCCGGCATAAAATGCCCCACCCTACTGTCTGCGCCTCCCGAGCTAGATTGCAAGTAATATGATCCGATTTTCCAACGTCAGTCTCATGCGCGGCACGAAGCCGCTGCTGGAAGACGCCGACCTCACCCTCAACCCCGGCGACAAGATCGGCCTGATCGGCGCGAACGGCGCCGGCAAATCCAGCCTGTTCGCAATGCTGCGCAATGAGCTTCATCCGGACCAGGGCGGGATCGACTTCCCCGCGCGCTGGCGCATGGCCTACGTGGCGCAGGAGACCCCGGCGCTGGATCGTCCCGCCATCGAGTACGCCATCGACGGCGACGCCCACTTGCGTACCCTGCAGGCCGAGCTCGATCGCCTGGAAGCCCTGCCGCACACGACGGACAACGGCATCGCCATCGGCCACGTGCACTCGGGCCTCGCCGACGCCGACGCGTACACGGTGCAGTCGCGCGCCGAGCAGCTGCTGCTGGGCCTCGGCTTCTCGCTGGACCAGATGCGCCAGCCCGTCGCCAGCTTCTCGGGCGGCTGGCGCATGCGCCTGAACCTGGCGCAGGCGCTGATGTGCCCTTCCGACCTGCTGCTGCTGGACGAGCCGACCAACCACCTGGACCTGGACGCCATCATCTGGCTCGAGGACTGGCTCAAGCGCTATGCGGGCACCCTGATCATCATCTCGCACGACCGCGATTTCCTCGACGAGATCGTGAACGTCGTCGTGCACATCGACGAGCGCAAGCTGAAGCGCTACTCCGGCAACTACTCCGCGTTCGAGCGCCAGCGCGCCGCGCACCTGGTCCTCGCCGCGGCCGCGTACGAAAAACAGCAGCGCACCCGCGCCCACCTGCAATCGTTCGTCGACCGCTTCAAGGCCAAGGCCACCAAGGCCCGCCAGGCGCAGAGCCGCATGAAGGCGCTGGCGAAGATGGAAGAACTGGCGCCGCTGCGCGCGGCCGCCGAGTTCTCGTTCGAGTTCCGCGATCCGCTGTCGGCACCGAATCCGCTGCTCGTGATGGAAGACGTCGACGCCGGCTACCCCATCCTCGACGGCCACGGCGACAAGGTCGGCGGCAAGACCATCGTCCACAAGGTGAACTTCTCGCTGCAGACGGGCCAGCGCATCGGCCTGTTGGGCGTGAACGGCGCCGGCAAATCGACGCTGATCAAGACCGTGGCGGGCGACCTCGCGCCGCTGGCCGGTACGGCGACGCTCGGCAAAGGCCTCGTGATCGGCTACTTCGCCCAGCACCAGGTCGAGATGCTGCGCCACGACGAATCGCCGCTGTGGCACCTGCAGAAGATCGCGCCGACGACGCGCGAGCAGGAGCTGCGCAACTTCCTCGGCGGCTTCAACTTCCCGGGCGATATGGTGACGAGTTCCATCGCGCCGTTCTCCGGCGGCGAGAAGGCGCGCCTGGCGCTGGCGCTGATCGTGTGGCAGCGCCCGAACCTGCTGCTGCTGGACGAGCCGACCAACCACCTGGACCTGGAAACGCGCGAAGCACTCACCCTGGCGCTGGCGCAGTTCGAAGGCACGCTCGTCGTCGTCTCGCACGACCGCCACCTGCTGCGCGCGACGACCGACCAGTTCATCATCGTGGCCGACGGCCGCCTGCAGCCATTCGACGGCGACCTGGACGACTACAAGGACTGGCTGTTCCAGACCAAGCTGAAGGCCGACGGCGCCGCCAGCGCGCCGCTGCCCTCGTCCGCCCCGGCGGCAGCCGCCCCCGCCGTCGACCGCAAGGAACAGAAGCGCCTGGAAGCGGAAGAACGCCAGCGCCTCGCGGCGCTCAAGAAGCCGATCGAAAACCGCATCAAGCGGCTGGAAGAGCAGATGGCCAAGTTGAACGCGAAGAAGGCCGAGGTCGACGCCCGGCTGCTGGAACCGGGCATCTACGAGGCCGACAAGAAGGAAGAGCTCAAGAACCTCGTGGCCGACCAGGCATTCCTCACGCGCGACCTGGGCAATCTCGAAAACGAGTGGCTGGAGTTGCAGGAGCAGCTGGAAAGCCTCGTCGCGTAGCGCGCGGGATAAAACGCCCTCTGCTCCGGCGGCCGAATTTGGTTATTCTTTCGATTCCTCAACTGGAAACGCAGGCATTGACGCAATTGGCATCACCAGGATATCCGGATCGTCGGGAAGTGGTACAAACCCGTATTTTGCATAGAAGCTGGCAGCTCCGTCCTTGGCATCTACGAAGAGCGCAAATCCTCCAACGAGTTTCGAAGCCCGATATGCTCGCTCCATCGCTTCAAACAACAGGTATTCTCCATGGCCCTGCTTCTGCGCGTTCACGGACACTGCCAGTCGCGCAAGCGTATATCCAGACACGTTTGCGGGAAGCTTCTTTGCCATCGTCTGAGGCAAATCTTCCTTAGGGGTGACAACCCTGATGGCCATGGTGACGAAACCAATAATCACTGTCGGCTGCTCGTCGTCGATGAGCACAAATGTCTTGGATGTCCCATTTTTCTGATGTTGTCGAGCCGTGGTTTTGAACCAGTGATCGAGGTCCGGATTCCCACAGTCGAAGCTCGCTACATCATGCGCTTTTTCCAGCGCTTGTACTTTCAGTGTTGCCATATTTCTCTTTCATGAAACGCTTGAATCCGCGTTCCATCGCCGCGTTAGGCTTCGGTGGGTTGTCAAGCAAGTTGAGTAACATGGCCGCATCGTTATTTGAAATCATGATCCGTTTTTCCCGGTCCACGATCTTCTGCGCTTTTTCCAGTGCAGCTTGAACCACAAAACCATTCAATGTAGTTCCAGTCAACTCAGCTGCCGAGTTTAAAGTTTCCGCTACTGCGGCTGAAATCCTCGCGGTGATCCGCTCTTTTTCAACTAAAGCGCTCATATAAATACCTCTCAGGTTTTAAAAGTGTTTCCTGCTCCTTCCATTTATGCAGGCAGGTTTTTCATGACCAAGTCACTATAGCGCCCCCCAGGGCCGGCGTCAAATTGACGCCATGCGGCAACATGGCACCTATCGGCAATCTGGCACCAAGGGGACCGCTCGTGTCGAGGCCCCAGCCGCACCCTCCCCGGCGGGAACGACGATTGTCAGGCGACCTGGCGCGCCTCTTTTTTCGGCCGGCGCACCGACATCAGCCGGTCGATGTCGACGAGGATCAGCCGGCGCGTCCCCACCTGCCCCAGTCCGATCAGGTAATCGACCGGGGCATCGTCCGTGGCCGGCACGGGCGACACCTGCTCCGGCGTCAACGACACGACGCCCGTCACGCCATCCACCACCATCCCCATCACGCATGAAGACAGCCTGAGGATGATCACGTCGGTCATCGGATCGGGCGCGCCGGGCGCCCGGCCGCAGGCGGCGCGCATGTCGACGAGCGGCATGATCACGCCGCGCGACACCGCGACGCCGCCGATGATCTCGCCGGCCGACGCGAACCGCTCGAGCGCCTTGAGCACGCGCAGTTCCTGCACCTTGGCGAAATCGAGCCCGTATTCGAGCCCGCCGAGGGTGAAGCTCAGGAATTGGGTGGTCGTGGTCAGAGTCGTGTGCATGGCGAATCCTTTCTCAAGACCGCCATGCTAAGACGATGACGGCCAGCAATTGTTGAGTGCAGTCAACAATTTATGAGACATTTCCTACCTTGCGTTCAGCGCCTGCGTCCGTACAATGTTCGGAATTGACCTAGAGGGGATGACGATGTTTCGGTGGCTGCAACGCTTGATCTCCGGCCCGGCCGCCGGGCAACCCCAGCCTGCCGCGGCTGCCGTCGAGGCGGTTCCCATGCCCGCGGCGCCAGTGCCCGCGCCGGCCCCCGCTGCGGTGCCGGTACCGGTGCCGGGATCCGCTCCCGCTCGGGCGGGCACGGCCCCCGTCTCGTTCGAGCAGCTGGAGCGGATCAACGGCGCCTGGAACGCCTGGCTGTTCGACCGCGCCGACGGCGGCCTGGAGCTCTCCGGCGCCGAAGCCCGCGTGCTGGATGCGCTGGCCGCGATCGTCGCGTCGCAGCAGTCCGGCGCGGCGCTCGTGCGGCGCATGCCGGGGCTCGTGCCGCAACTGCTGCAAAGCCTGCGCAGCGAAACCTTTTCCGGCGCCGCGCTGTCGCGCACGATCGCCTCCGACCCCGTGCTGGTGGCGGCCGTCGTCCGCCTCGCCAACAGCTGTTACCAGGGGAACGGGCAAGCCATCGCGAGCATCGAGCACGCTGTGATCCTGATCGGCCAGGAGGGCCTGCGCCAGCTGATCACGACGGTCGCGTTCCGGCCGATCATCGACATGCATTCCGGGTTCTACACGCGCCGGCTGGCGCCGCACCTGTGGGCGCATTCGGAGCGCTGCGCGCTGGCCGCGCGCCAGGCGGCCGGCGCCGGCATCGAGCCGTTCGACGCGTTCCTGGCCGGACTGCTGCAGAACGTGGGGCTGATCGTCAGCCTGCGCGTCATGGACCAGACGGCGCAGGACGGCGAGCGCCTCGGCTCCGACGTCTTCCTGGCCCAGCTGGCGCGCGACACGCGCCGCCTGTGCGCGAGCATCGCGCGCGAGTGGAATTTTCCGGACACGGTGGCACAGGCGCTGCTGGAACAGGGAGAGCTGCGGCGCGGCGCGCCGGTGTCGCCGCTGGGGCGCTTGCTCAAGCTGACGGATTACCTGGGGAAGGTGAGGATGCTCGTCGAACAGGGGCTGGTAGACGAAGCCGACGAAGCCCTGTTCGCGGGCCTGCCGCCCGAGGCGGCGCAATGCTACGACGCGTTGGCCGCGACGTATCACGATTGACGGCGGCGCGAGCGCTCGGTGGGCGCGGGGCGCCCGCCCTACGACTTGAGAGACCTCGTAGGGTGGGCACCCCGTGCCCACCAAAAGGTGTCGCCGAGGACCATCAGCGCTTCGTCAGCTTCGCATCCTCGATGGCCAGCTGCTTGTTCTGCGCATCCAGCCAGGCCTTGAGCGGCGCGAAGTAGTCGAGCATCGCCGTCGCATCCATCTTGTCCGACCCCGTGATGGCCTTCAGCGCTTCCGGCCACGGCTTGCTGGTGCCCATCGCCAGCATCTGCTGGAACTTGGCGCCCGCCTTCTTGTTGCCGTAGATCGAGCAGCGGTACAGCGGTCCCGTGTCGCCCGCTTCCTTGCACAGCGCGCGGTGGAACTGGAACTGCAGCACGTGGGCGAGGAAGTAGCGTGCGTACGGGGTGTCGCTGGCGACGTGGTACTTGGCGCCGGCGTCGAAGCCGGCGTCGTCCGCGATCGGGGCGGGACGCGACACGCCCTGGTACTGCTCCGTCAGCGCCCACCAGGCCTTGTCGTAGTCGGCCGGCTTGACCTTGCCGTCGTACACCTCCCAGCGCCACTTGTCGACCTTGTACGCGAACGGCAGGAACGCGACCTTCTGCAACGCCGTGTACAGCAGCGGGCCGATCTCCTGCTGCGGATCCGGGTCCGTTTTCATGAGGCCGATCTTCTTGAGATAGGCCGGCGTGATCGACAGCGCGACGGTGTCGCCGATCGCTTCGTGGAAGCCGTCGTTGGCGCCGTTCTTGAACATCGGCGGCTGCCCGCTGTACGCGAGGTCGTAGTACAGGTGGCCCAGCTCGTGGTGGATGGTGCGGAAGTCTTCGGCCGTCGGCGTGATGCACATCTTGACGCGCACGTCGTCCTGGCCGTCCAGGTCCCACGCGGACGCGTGGCACACGACTTCGCGGTCGCGCGGCTTGGTCAAGAGCGAACGTTCCCAGAACGTGGCCGGCAGCTTCTGCATGCCCAGCGACGTGTAGAAGCCTTCCGCGTAGCGCGTCATTTCGACGGCGCTTGCCTTGCGCTCTTCCAGCAGCGCGGTCAGGTCCGCGCCCTTCTCCAGGCCTTGCGGTTTCAGGATCGGGTACAGGTTGTCCCAGCTCTGCGCCCACATATTGCCCAGCAGGTGGGCGGGAATCGGGCCGTCGGCCGGCACGGCATCCGGGCCGTAGGCCTGGCGCAGCTTGTAGCGCGTGTAGGTGTGCAGCGATTCGTACAGCGGCTTCACCTGCTGCCACAGACGCTCCATCTCGGCCGCGAAAGCACTGGGGGCCATGTCGTAGCGCGAGCGCCACAGGGCGCCGGTATCGGCATAGCCCATCGTGCGGGCGCCCTTGTTCGACAGCTCGACGTATTTCGCATAGTCCTGCTTGTACGCGCGCGACTGGGCATGCCAGCCGAGCCAGACTTCCTTCAGGCGCGCCGGATCGTGGCTCGTGGCCAGCACTTTTTCCAGTTCGCCCAGCGGCATGCAATCGGGCTTCGCCCCGTCCGGGGCGGCCGGCGGGCAGTACTTGGCCTTGCCGTACGCGCCCGTCATGCTGGCGGCCAGGCGCGCGTACGCGGCGCGGTCGGCGGCGTTTTCCAGCATCAGCGACTGCTGCATCAGCATCAGCTTGCGGCGACTTGCATCGGACACCTTCAGGCCGTTGTAGCGGCGCGCATTGAGGGCGATGTCGCCGCTCACGGTGAGGTAGCGTTCGTTGGCCTGGGCGGTCAGGGTTTCGGTGTCGAGCGTGATGAAGTTCTCGGCCACCCACTCGGCGCGGCCGGCGTCGAGCCCCAACTGGTCGAGTTTCTGTTCGGCGTCGGCGACGAAGCGCTCGGCGTCAAGCACGGTCGGCTTGCCTTTGGTGTTGGTGGCCTTGGTGGCGGCGCTTGCCGGATGGGCGAGCAGCGCACCGGCGCACAGCGCGGCGACCAGCGCGCCGATCGGGCTGCGCTGGTGGATGGGACGCATGTTGTTCAAGGTTTCCCCTCTATTGGTTTGGATTCGTCATGGATCGGCCTCGCGGCCACCGCAAGTATATGCTGCCGCGGGTCCGTCGCGAATCTTTACGCCGCGGGGACGGCGTCGCTGCTCCATGCGAAGTTGCCGGCGCCGCCCAGGAACAACAGCTCGCCCGCCTGCGGACCGCGCAGGCGCGTGCGGATCTCGCGCGGCGTCCAGAGGTACGGCTGCCCGTCCGCCGGGCTGTAGCCGAGGATGCGCACCTGCGTCTCGCCCTGCACCGAGGCGATCGTCACGCCGGACACCGTGGCGGCGTCGTTGCGCTGCGCCTCCAGGCTCGCGAGCATGGCCGTGCCGGCCTGCTGCTCGGCCTCGGCGGCCTTGATCTTCGCGGAGACGTCGCCCATCGCCTTGAGCGCGGGCGCCACGTCCTGCGCCAGCTTCTGGAACTGGCGGCCCTGTTCGGGCGACAGATTGACCTCGCCCTTGCGCACGCGCGTCGCCAGCATCATGTAGCCGCGCACGTCCGGCTTGGCCGTCATGGCGTCCATCGCGGCCTTGAGCTGCGCGGCCAGCGCGGCGAATTGCGCGACGCGCTGCGTCACCGCCGCGATCACCTCGCCGATCTGCTGGCCGTCCGGGCGCAGCACGGCGACGAGCATCTCGCTCTGCTTGCGCGGCACCGCGCACTCCACGGTCACGCGCCGGCCCGCGAGCGCGCAGCCCTCGGCCATCTTGACGACCACTTCATCGCCCACGATCTCGCAGTTGACGGCATGCGCGATCTCGACGCGCGTACCGGCGACGACGCAGTTCTCCGCGCGCTCCAGCACGATCCTGCCGTCCTCCGCGCTCAGCACGGCGGCGGACGCGACGCCGCGCACGTGGATGTCGCCGCGCGCGTTGCGGGCGCCGCCGCCCACGAGGTTGGCGCGCATCACGATCGTGCCGCCGCGCGACACCAGATCGCCGAACACGTCGCCGTGCACCGTGATGCTGTCGGCTTCGATCACGCGCTTTTCCTGGACCTCGCCGAACTCCTCGTAGTCGCCCGTCAGGTTCAGGTTGCCCGTCGTCTTGGCGCTGACGCCGTCGCGGCTGACCACCTTGTCGTCGATTGAAATACGGCTCGTCTTCCCGTCGATCATCAGGAAGCCGGCCCGGCTCGACACGAGGAAGTCGCCTTCCGGCATGCGCTCGACCTTCGTGCCCGTACCGGCATACGCCGCGAGATCGGTGTCGCTTCCCGGCTTCGGGAACAGCTTCGTGCCGGACATCTCGAAGCCCGGCACGCCGGGCGTCGCGGGCCGCTTCTCGAGCAGCCGCACGCCGGCCTGGATCTGCGGGAAGCGGTTCTGGAAGCTGTTCAGGTCGAGGCGGCCGTTGGCCAGTTCGAGCGGCGCGTCGTTGCGGTGGATGTCGTCGGACACTTCGACGATGTGCGCGTCCGCGCCCGGCACGGGATCGCACTGGCGCGCGACCGTGACGCGGTCGGCCTTGTTCGAGGCGATCGCGGCGCGGATGGCGTCCAGGTCGAGGCCGAAGCGCAGGCCCTTGCCCCACATGTCGGCGACGAATTCGTCGACGTCGAGACGGGTCGGGATGCCCTCGCCTTCCGGGTCGGCCGGGTCGGGCAGCCAGACCGGCTCGAAATAGTATTCCGCATACCCGCGCCCGATCTTGGCGGCGCGGTACAGCGCGCGGCGCGCCGGGTCGAACGGCTGGATGTCGGCGGCGATGCGCACGACGGCGGCGCCGTCCGGCCCGCGCGGCAGGTCCGGGCCGTGGCCGAACAAGGCTTTCATCAGGACCGGATAGTCGACGCCGACGAAGTAATTGCCGGCGCGGTAGACGTTGTCGACGGCGGCGAGGAGCGTCGTGCCGAGCACGGAGGGGTCCGCGTAGACCCCGTCGTCACGCTGGGCGATGCAATGCTCGGGGCCGGTTGCTGCGATCCGGGTCGCCGTTGCCTGCGCCTGTTCGTGCATGGGCGACGCGGCGGGAGAGTCTGTCGTCAAGATACGCTCCGTGCAATGATTTGCCACGGCAAGGGCTGGGCCGGGGCGGAATCCGGCTAGCGTATCATGTTGTCAGCTGAAAATAAACAAGAAGCAACTAAGTTGACGCATGGAAAGCAAAAACAAGCCGCTCAACGGCGCTGCGGGTACAAATCCATGCCTGCTTCGTTGATCTGGCGGCGCAGGTCGCGCCGTTCGTCCGGCGTCATGCGGCCGCTGCGGCGCTCGTGCTGCGGTTCGCGCTGCTCGCGCTGATCCTGCTGCGGGGCCCGGCGCTGGTCGTCGAAGCCGCGCATGTCGTCGCGCGGGTCGCGATCCTGCGGCAGGTGGAAGCGGGAAAACTGCGATTGCGACTGCGATTGCGATTGCGATTGCTGCAGGCCGCCCTGCTCGTCCCGGCGGTCGCCGTGCTGCTGGGCAAACGCGCTGCCGGCTCCCAGCACCAGGGCGCACGCCAGCACGGCAAAGCGGGCCAGGCGGCCTGCCTGTTTCGCTGCGTGATGGTGTGTGAACGCACTGTTCATGGTGTTCCTCATTCGCGTTGCCGACTTAGGAGTAAGCTGTAGGGTGGAGCTGTGTTCCAGCTGCGATTCGATGAGGCCAGTGTATGAGGAATCAGCTCCAGGCATAAGGCGAATTGGGTAAAGTTTGTAACACAATGTAATGGCTCGGCGATACCCCCTTGGCGTCGAGCCATTAGACGTTACCATAGCGACATTAATCTGACAAATCCGACAGAAGATGAATGCAACGAGCTCGAATGCCGGCACGGCCGGCGCGAATGGCGGCCACTCGGCCCGGATCATGGTCGTCGACGACGACGTGCGCCTGCGCGACCTGCTGCGCCGCTACCTGACCGAACAGGGCTTCCAGGTCGTGACGGCGGAGAGCGCGCCGGCGATGAACAAGCTGTGGTTGCGCGAGCGCTACGACCTGCTGGTGCTGGACCTGATGCTGCCCGGCGAGGACGGCCTGTCGATCTGCCGCCGCCTGCGCGGCGCCGGCGACCAGACCCCGATCATCATGCTCACGGCGAAAGGCGAGGACGTCGACCGCATCGTCGGCCTCGAGATGGGCGCCGACGACTACCTGCCGAAACCGTTCAACCCGCGCGAGCTGGTGGCCCGCATCAACGCGGTCCTGCGCCGCAAGGGCCCGGACGAGATCCCCGGCGCCCCCAGCGAGACGCCGCAGACCTTCGAGTTCGGCGACTTCGTGCTGGACCTCGGCACCCGCACGCTGAAGAAGAACGGCGAGACAGTGCCGCTGACGACGGGCGAATTCTCGGTGCTGAAGGTGTTCGCGCGCCACGCGCGCCAGCCGCTGTCGCGCGAAAAGCTGATGGAACTGGCGCGCGGCCGCGAATACGAGGTGTTCGACCGTTCGCTGGACGTGCAGATCTCGCGCCTGCGCAAGCTGATCGAGCCCGATCCGTCGAGCCCGCTGTACATCCAGACCGTGTGGGGCCTGGGCTACGTATTCATTCCTGAAGGCCAGCCGCGCTAGTGTTCGCATCGAACCCGAAGGACGAGCCCATGCCGCGTTTCTTCGGCAGGATGAAAAGCGGCCTGTTCTGGCGCACCTTCTTCCTGCTGTCCGTGCTCACGGGCCTGTCGATGGCCTCGTGGATCGGCATGCTCAACGTGTTCCAGCGCGGCCCGCAGGTCGAGCAGACGGCCGAGCTGCTCGTATCCGTCGTCACGATCACCAAGGCCGCGCTGACGCACTCCGCGCCCGACCTGCGGCGCGAACTGCTGTTCGAGCTGGTGTCGAACGAAGGCATCCGCATCTACGACGTGAAGCCGACGGACACCGTGGAGCCGCCGCCGCCGAATTCCTTGATGCCGGAAGTGGCCGCCCTCGTGCGCGACAAGCTGGGTCCGGACACGCGCTTCTCGCGCCAGGTGAACGACATCCCCGGCTTCTGGGTCAGCTTCGACATCGACGGCGACAAGTACTGGCTCATGCTGGAACGCGACAAGCTGCCCGGCCTCACGCGCGTGCAATGGCTGGGCTGGGCCACGGTCGTCGGCGTGCTGTCGCTGCTGGGCGCGGCGCTGATTTCCAGCCTCGTGAACCTGCCGCTGGCGCGCCTGACGGCGGCCGCCCGCTCGATCGCCCAGGGCAAGCGCCCCCCCCCGCTGCCGGAAAAGGGATCGCGCGAGATCATCGAGGCGAACCGCAGCTTCAACCAGATGGTCGAAGACCTGCAGCAGCTGGAAAAGGACCGCGCCGTGATCCTGGCCGGCATCTCGCACGACCTGCGCACGCCGCTCGCGCGCATGCAGCTGGAAGTGGAGATGGCGCCGCTGTCGGACGAGGCGCGCACCGGCATGCAGTCGGACATCGCCCAGATGGACGCCATCATCGGCCAGTTCCTCGACTTCGCCCGCCCCACCGAAAGCGCGACGTTCGTGCCGGTCAACCTGTCCGAGCTGCTGGAAGACTGCGCGCACGCGGCCGACCGCATCGCGGACGTGCGCACGACGACCGACATCGCCCCGGACATCCACGTGATGGGCAACGCGACGGACCTGCGCCGCGTGATCAACAACGTCATCGAGAACGCCCGGCGCTACGGCAAGACGCCGGGCGCGGACGTGACGGAAATCGACATCGCCCTGCACGTCAGGATGACGGGCCACGGCCGCCGCGCCGTCGTCGAGATCAACGACCACGGCACCGGCGTGCCGGACGACCAAATCCAGCAACTGCTGCGGCCGTTCACCCGGCTGGACAGCGCCCGCGGCCAGGCCAACGGCGCCGGCCTGGGTCTGGCGATCGTCGAGCGGGTCATCTCCCGCCACAACGCCGAACTGACGGTGCGCAACCGCGACGGCGGCGGCCTCGTGCTGCAGTTCGCGCTGCCGCTGGCCGGCTGAACCGCCGGCCGCGGCTTACGGCAGGTTGACGAGCGCCGGGACGAGGTAGTCGGCGCGCGGGCTGCCGAGGCCCGTGACGTAGTCGTAGCCGCCGGCCGTCGTGCACAGGGTGCCGCAGGTGCCGTTCGTGCCCGCCGTGATGTCGTGGACGTCCGATCCGTAGTTCGACTTCGCCGCCGTGTACACCGCGTTGTAGGCCGCGCCGACGTTGCCCTTGCCGGCCGCCTTGCGCATCCCGTTGGCGATGGCGATCAGGCCCGCCCACTGCGGCGCGCCGGCGCTCGTGCCGCCGATCTGGAACCAGCCGGCCTGGCCGTTGTAGGACACGGAATCGTAGATCGCGAACCCCGTCGCCGGATCGGCGTCGTAGGCCACGTCGGGCGCACCGCGGCGGCCCGCGTACGGCAGCGGCCAGGCGGCCTGGGCCGCCGTTTCCGGCTCGTAGGCGCTCAAGCCGCCGCCGCTGCCGGACCACGCGGTCTCGCCGAGGTAATTGCCGTAGACATCGTTCTGCAAGGTGGTGCCGCCCACGCTCAGCACGTATTGCGAGGCGGACGGGTATTCGACGCCGTAGCCGCTGTCGCCGGACGAGGCGACGAAGCTCACGCCGGCCGCGCGGAAGTGCGAGTCGTAATTCGTCTCGCTGCCGAACTCGCTGCCGCCGAAACTCATCGACACCACGGTGGCGCCGTTCTTGACCGCCACGTCCACGGCGGCCATCAGGTCGCCGAACCGGCTCGACGCCGCTTCCACCAGCACGATCTTCGCCTGCGGCGCGATGGCATGCGCCCATTCGACGTCGAGGGCGATCTCGAGCGCCCAGCCGCTGTCGGCCGACGGTTTGTGGCCGGACGCATAGATCTTGCGGAAGCAGCCGTTGGCCGTCGTGCAGGCCGCCAAGCCGTATTGTGTGGAGAACACGCCCAGGTCCGATTCGATTTTCGGGTGGTCGTAGGCGTCGACGATGGCGATGGTCTGCCCGGCGCCCAGCCCCGCCAGCTGATCGAAGCCGTAGGCGTGGCGCACCAGCGCGGGCGTCTTGGCGCCGCTGGCGGCACCGGCGGCATACGGATGGACGTGGAACGGCGGGCGCGCATGCCCCGCTTCGGGGCGGTGCCCCTCGCGGAACGGTACGTGGTCGGGGTCTTGCTGGGCGTGGGCGACGTTTGCGAACAGGGCGGCAGCCACCAGGGCGGGGAACAAGGTCTTCATGATGGACGGTGAGTGGGAAAGATTTCCATGCGGGAACATACATGCATATTACGTTCCGCATGGAAACTTTCTGTTACGGATTGTCAATGTGTTGTGCCGCCGCGCACGCCGGGGCCGTTAAGCGCGTGACCGCACGGTCGCCGCCGGGCCGCGGCACTAGAGTCGACTCACACCACTATCGAGGAGGCCAAGATGAAAAAACTGCTCATTGCCACGCTGCTGGCCGGCACCTTCGGCAGCATCGCGCTGCCTGCCGCCGCCGACGTCGTCATCCGCACCGCCCCGCCGCCGCCGCGCGACGAAGCCGTGCCGGCGGCGCGCCACGGTCATGTGTGGGCGCCGGGCCACTGGGAATGGCGTCACGGCCGCTACGTCTGGGTCAGGGGCATGTGGCTGCGCGAACGTCACGGCTATGCCTATCACGCGCCAAGGTGGGTCGAGCGCGACGGCCGCTGGGTGATGGAACGCGGGGGCTGGCGCCGCGGCGACCGCGACGGCGACGGTGTGCCGAACCGTTTCGACGCCCATCCGAACAATCCGCGTCGCGACTGACGGCCTTTTTTCGGCTGCGGCCGGATAAAAGAAACCGCCTGCGCATCGCTGCGTCAGGCGGTGAATCCAAGTTTGCACTTGGAGGAGACAGAGGAGACCAGCGCCCGGGGGCGCTGTAACAGGATGGCAAATTGGGACGACAGCGGCGGCTGCAAGAGGCCGATCGCATAAAATTTTTCCCGTCGACGTGTAGGCCTGGTCGGACAATCACCGGCCCGCATCGATGCTAGACTGGCGCCCCATGGACGCTCCTTCTCTCCACGTGCGCAGCTACGGCGCCGACCTCGGCGCCGACCGCCACGATTACGCCCAGCTCGTACTGCCCCTCGGCGGCGCCGTGCTGCTGGACATCGAAGGCCGGCGGGACAGGCTGGACGTGCTGCGCGGCGCCTGCGTCGCGCCGGGCGCCTGGCACGCCCAAGCCGGCGACGGCCCCAACGCATCGCTGATCCTCGACGTCGACGCCGGCGCGCTGTCCCATCCGGCCTGGGAACGCCTGCTGGAGCGCCCGTTCATGGCGCTGGGTCCCGGCGCGCGCAAGCTCATCGAATTCATGGGTGTGATGCGCGCGCAGCCGGATTTGCTGGCGGGCTGGGTACCGCTGCTGCTGGACACCATCGCGCTGGACGCGCCCCGCCCCACGTCGCGCCTCGCGGCCCTGCTGGCTCGCGTCGACGCGGAACCCGGCCTCGCGTGGACGACGGAGACGATGGCCCGCTGCGCCGGCCTGTCCGTCAGCCGCCTCCACGCCCTGTTCCGCACCGAACTGGCCACGAGCCCGCACGCGTGGCTGCGCGACCTGCGCCTGTCGCGCGCCCGCGCCTGGCTGGCGGAAACGTCGCGCCCGATCGCCGACATCGCGCTGGCGGCCGGCTTTTCCGACCAGAGCGCGCTGACGCGGGCGTTGCGGGATGCGACGGGGATGACGCCGGGGGCCTACCGGCGGGCGAGGTCGGCTCGCGCGAGCTAGTCGGCGTCGCGCAGCCAGGACTTGCTTCTCGGTGCGCTGGCGACAGTGGTCTGTTCCGGCTCGCGATACGTCGCCGGACTGAACTTGCGATCCACCTCTTGCGGAGCTGGCGCCGCCGGGCGGGCCTTGGTTGCCAAAGCCGTCTTGACGCCCAGCGAACATCGATAGACGACCGCGCAGACGGCCACGATGATGGCGCTCAACGTGATCGCCAGGCCGTCGGGGCGGCCCGCGACCACCAGGATGCAGGCGCCGACCACGATGTCGAGCAGGACGAGATAGTTGAAACGGGATTGGGTCGCGGGACCCGCGTGTTTGTCTGGCGTGTTCATTCTGGCAAGCATCTGGCTGGTCGGCGTCCGTGGGGGCACCGCATCCGTACTGCGAATCATAACATTTCCATGTGGAAATTTCTTGAGCCCGGTCGAACGAGGCGAGGCCCGGCCTGGCGAGGCCCGGCCTGGCGAGGCCCGGTCAAAATTCCAGTAGCCGGAGCCAAGACGGCCGCCGCCCCGCCCCCGACAATGGCGGCTTTCCGCATCCGGAGCACCACCCGTGACCGTCAACAAAACCCTCCTCGGCTGCGCGGCCGGCATCGTCGCCGGCGCCTTCTGGGGACTCGTCTTCCTCGCGCCCAGGCTGGCCGCCGGTTTCCCGCCGCTGCAATTGGCCGCCGGCCGCTATCTCGCCTACGGCCTCGTCGCCGCCGTGTGCCTCGCCCCGTCCTGGCGCCGGCTGAAGGGCGCGCTCGGCTGGCGCGAATGGCGCGCCCTCGCCTGGCTCAGCGTCATCGGCAACATCCTGTACTACGTGCTGCTGGCGCAAGCCGTACGGACGGGCGGCGTCGCGCTGACGGCCTTCGTGATCGGCCTGCTGCCGCTCGCCGTCACCATCGTCGGCAGCCGCGCGCGCCATGCGCCGCCACTGCGAGTGTTGCTGCCCTCGCTGGCCTGCAGCGCGGCGGGACTCGTGTGCATCAGCTGGCAATCGCTGGCCGCATCCGGCTGGGGCTCGTTGACGGGATTGGCGTGCGCCGGCGGCGCCCTGGTCTCGTGGACGACCTATGCCGTCAGCAACAGCCGCTGGCTCGCCAGGCTCGATCACGTGTCGGCGCAGGACTGGAGCCTGCTGACGGGCGTCGTCACGGGCCTCGAAGCCATCGTGCTGGCCGTGCCCGCGTTTTGCGGCGACGCGCTCGTCCACACGGGCGCGGACTGGGTTCGCTTCGGCGGTCTCTGCGGCGCCATGGCCCTGTTCTGTTCCGTGCTGGGCAATGGACTGTGGAATATCGCCAGCCGCGCGCTGCCGCTCGCCCTGACGGGGCAGATGATCGTGTTCGAGACCGTCTTCGCGTCGCTGTACGGCTATCTGTGGGAAGGCCGCGGGCCGACCGCGCGCGAAGGACTCGCGCTGGCCCTGCTCGTCGCAGGCGTCGTGATGTGCGCCCGGGCGCACCGCGACGACGCGCGCGCCATCACCGCGGACGCGCAAGCGCACGCGTGACGCGCGCGGGGAGCGCCCCGGCCGTCAGCGGCGTACCGGCGGCGCCGCCTGCTGCGGCTGCGCGCCCTGCGTGCCGCCGCCGCCGCCCGGGCCCTGCTCGCCGCCCGACGTCCCCGCGCCCTGCTCGGTGCCCGTGGCGTGCACCGTCGATCGGCCCGCGCCGCGCGGTCCCGGCGCATCGGCGGCGGCGGCCACGACGGGCCGCTGCCTGGAACCGACCGGGATGTTGACCCACTTCGCCGCGGACGGCGGCGCCGGCTGGGCGCTGAAATAGGCGGACAGCGCCGTCACGTCGGCGTCCGCCAGCGCCTGCGCGACGTGGGTCATCTGGCCGCTGCTGTCCGTCTTGCGCGCGCCGTTCTTCCACTCCGCCATCGCCGCCTTCAGGTAGCTCGCGTGCTGGCCCGCCAGGTACGGATACGCGGGCGGATTGCCCACGCCGCCCGGTCCGTGGCAGTTGGCGCAGGCCTGCACGCCTCTCGTGTTGTCGCCGATGGCAGACAACGTGCGGCCGCGGTCGGGGCCGGCGGCCGCCGGTTTGGCACCGGCCGGCGGCGCGGCGGGCGCGTCGCCGAGCGACGCGTAATAGGCGCTGACGTCGCGGATCTGCTCCGCGCTCATCGCCTTGGCGACCGGCTCCATGACCGGATTCACGCGCGCGCCGTTCGCATACGCCCCCAGCTGCTTGCCGAGATAGGCGGCGGACTGGCCGGCGATGCGCGGAACGCCCCCGGCCGCATTGCCCTCGCCCTGCGCGCCGTGGCAGCTGACGCAGGCCATGACGCCGTTCGGCGTGCCGCTCGTCGCGAGTTGCTGGCCAGCCTGCGGGTTGGGCTGGCCCTGGGCGGGCGCCGCGGCCGCGCCGGGCACGCCGAGCGCGTTGGCTTCGCCGCCGCCCGCGTTCTGCTGGGCGAGGTTGCCGGCGCCGCCCTGGGCCCCCGGCTGGGCCGCCGCCGGGTTCGCGGCGGGTGGCGCAGGCAAGTGCTCGGCAGCGCGCGGCGCGGCGGCCGGTTCGTGGGCGCCGCGCTGGCAGCCGGCGACAAGCAGGAGGGCCAGCACGGCGGGGCCGTAGCGGAACAGGATCGGCGCCTTCATGCGTGCACCAACGCCTGCCCGGGCGCCTTGAGATAGCGGTTGACGATGGCCTCGGCCGCCATGTACGCCAGCGCGCCCACGGTATTCGTGGGGTTGTAGGTGGCGTTCTGCGGGAAGTTCGAGGCGCCGATGACGAACAGGTTGGGCACGTCCCAGCTTTGCAGGTAGCGGTTGACGACGCTCGTCCGCGGATCGACGCCCATCACGGTGCCGCCCGTGTTGTGCGTGGTCTGGTACTGGGTGACGGTGTACGGGCCCTTACGGGGCGACGCGACGACCTGCCGCCCGCCCATCGCGCGGGCGATGCCGGCGGCCTTGTCCGTGACGAAGGCCGACATGCGCAGGTCGTTGGCGGGAAAGTCGAACGTGATGCGCAGCAGCGGCAGGCCCCACGCGTCCTTGTACGTGGGGTCGAGGTCGAGGTAGTTGTTGCGGCTGGCCATCGACGTGCCGTGCACGGTCAGCACCGACGTGTGGTTGTAGTGGCGCACGACGGCTTCCTTCCACTTGGCGCCCCAGGCCGGCGTGCCGGGCGGCGTCGGATGGAATTCAATGGGGCGCCCATGCGACATGACGTCCCCCATGTAGGCGCCGCCGATGAATTTGTGCGGACCATGGTCGAAGTTGTCGGCGACAAAGTCCGCGATCACGGTGCCGCTCGCGCCCGAGCGCATGAACGGGTTGATGTTGACGGATTCGTCGAAGAAGACCTGCACCGAACCCATCGTCTGGTACGCGTAATTGCGTCCCACGACGCCCTGCCCCGTCTTCGGATCGTAGGGCTGGCCGATACCGGACAACAGCATCATTCGCACATTGTTCAGCGCGAACGAACACAGGATGACGAGCTTGGCCGGCTGTTCGAACTGGCGGCCGGCGGCGTCGACGTAGGTGACGCCCGTCGCCGTCTTTTTATCCTTGGCCAGGTCGATGCGCAGGACCTGCGACTGCGTGCGCAGCGTGAAATTCTTGTCCTTCAGGAGAACGGGCAGCAGGATCGTCTGCGGCGACGATTTCGCGTAGTGCTCGCAGCCGTAGCGCTCGCAATAGCCGCAGAACATGCAGGCCTGCAGGGTCAGTCCCTCGGGGTTCGTGTACGGCTGGCTGAGGTTCGACGACGGTTGCGGGAACGGGTGGTAGCCGAGGCGGGCCGCGGCCTTGCGGAAGATGGCGGACCCGTACGGCTCTTTCATGGGCGGCGTGGGGTATGGGCGCGCGCGCGGATCCTCGAACGGATTGCCGCCCGCGATCTTGCTGCCCTTGACATTGCCGGCCAGGCCGCTCGTGCCCAGCAGGTATTCGAAGCGGTCGTAGTGCGGTTCCATGTCGGCCGCCGTCACGCCCCAGTCCTGCACGGTGAGTTCGGGATCGATGAAGCCCTTGCCGTAGCGCTGCTCGACGTGGCTGCGCAGCCGGAATTCGTCGTCCTGGAAGCGGTACGTCTGGCCGTTCCAGTGCACGGCGGCGCCGCCCAGGCCGGTGCCGGGCAGGAAGCCTTCCCAGCGCCGGATCGGCAGCGCGACCTGGTCCACGTTGTTGCGGAAGGTCATGGCCTCCTTCGTGTTGTCCTGCATGAGCGCCTTGCGCACCGAGTAGCGCAGTTCGTCGTGCATGTGCGGCCCCTGGAAATCGGGCACCGTGAACTGGGCGTTGCCGCGCTCCAGGCCGACGACCGTGAGGCCTGCCTTCGTCAGCTCGCGGCCGAGCATCGTGCCGACGAGGCCCACGCCCACCAGCACCGCATCCACTTCCTTGAGGCGCGTCGCCATCACGCGCCTCCTTTCTTCGCCGCGCCCGCGACGGGGTTGGGTCCGACCGCCCTCGGCTGGGCCGACGCGGGCACGACGTGGATCACACGCCGGTTGTCCTCGCCCATGCTCATCGGTGGCCGCGTGAACAGGATGCCGTGCTGGTCGACGAGGTGGTAGAAGCTCGCGTAGGCGCCGGGGAAGCCGATCATCTTCCACGCCACCATGTCCTTGTTGCCGCCGTAGATCGGGTCGGAGAAGAAGCCTTCGATCGTCAGCGCCAGCAGCGATGCGAAAAAGACGTGGGCCGGCACGCCGTTCAGGTTCTGGTTGCCGGTCTGCAGGCTTTCCAGATAGGCGTCCTGGTCGGTGCCGGGCAGCTTGTCGAAGGTGGTGTTGCGGCGCTTGCGCAGGTCGTCGTCGATGGCGCGCAAGGCGTTGCGGAACAGCTCGGCCGGCGTGAACGGCAGCTGGTAGCCCTGGCCCGGCAGGCCCGGTTGCCACGGGCCGCTGCGGTACAGGCGCTCGCCCGCGCCCCAGGCGCCGCCCAGCTGGCGGTCGATGTAGTTGGGGACGCCGGCCTCGAGCGCGCCGGGACCGTTGGCGTCGAGCGGGATCAGCCGGGCCACGGCCGCTTCGACGAAGCGCGCCTCGTCGGGGCGGAAGAACAGGTAAGCGGTGTGCGCCTGGGCGCCGGCCCCCGGAGTTGCTGCGGCGGTGCCGTGCTCGGGCCGGGTGGCGTCGGGGGCGAGCGCGTGGGCCTGCGCCGTCAGCGCCGCGGCCGTGGCGCCCGCCGCCTTGAAGAAGGTGCGTCGGTTGAGTTTCTCCATCGTCGTTCCTTATTCGGATTGTTCGAACGTGCGAAACGCCTGGCCCGATGCTTGGAACGGCTCGGCAGCCAAAGGTTCGGCCGGGCCCGTCGATGTTTGATGCGGACAGGGTGAGGCAACGAACAGATGGAACCGGCCGCGACGGGCACCATTCGAGGCTAGCACAGGAGAACATCATGAAGCGCCCAGTTAGACTGCTGAGCATGATCGCCGCCGCGGTACTGGCGGCGCCGGCACTGGCCGGAGACATCGTAAAATGTGTGGACAGCAACGGCCACATCACCTTGACGGACCAGCCTTGCGCGTCCGGTTCCGTCACGATGCCGGTGTCGCGCGACACCGGGGCGCCGCCGCCCCAGCGCCACGTGCTGCCCGCGGCGGAGCTGCACCATCCGGCCTGGAAACGGCCCAATCTCGCCGCGCCCGCGAAGCTGGCGCGCGACGTTGCCACGCTGAAGGAAGCGCGGCGCATGCTGATGCTGCAGGATGCGCGGCCGCGCCTGGCGGGGATCCAGTAGGGTGGGCGACCCTCGCCCACCAAACGCACGCGTCGCCGCAACGCATGGTGGGCACGGGAGTGCCCACCCTACAATAGGTGGTCGTCGAACGACGCGAACCCGAGCAGGTCCGGCTCGTTGGCCGACAGGCCCAGCGTGCGCACGAGCTTGAGCACGTCCTCGCCCTGGATGAAGCTGGCCGATGAACTCGCGGCCAGCAGCTTGTCCGCCGGCTGCGAACGCGCCACGGCATAGCCCTGCACGTAGTCGACGCCGATCTCGGCCAGGGTGCGGATCGTGGCCGCGTCCTCGGCCCATTCGGCGATCGTGCGCATGCCCAGGTTGGCGGCCAGGTTGACGATCGCTTCGACGATCGCGACGTTGGCCGGGTGGGCGTTGATGTTGACGATGAAGTTGCCGTCGATCTTGAGCACGTCGGCCGGCAATTCCTTCAGGTACGAGAACGACGTGTAGCCGGCGCCGAAATCGTCCAGCGCCACCTTCACGCCGAACGCGCGCACCTGGTCGATGAAGCGGCGCGTGTTGTCCAGGTCGTGCAGCGCCACGCTTTCCGTGATCTCCATGCACAGGCGGCTCGCCACGTGCGTGTAGCGCGACAGGATTTCCAGCGTGTCCTGCACGAAGCGCTCGTCGTTGAGCGAGGCGCCCGACAGGTTCATGCACACGAAGCGCGTGTTGACGAGGGACTCGAGATTGTCCTCGATCCACGACAGCGTCGTCGACAGCACCCAGCGGTCGATCACGCCCGCGCGCCCGCTCTTCTCGGCGGCCGCGATCAGGGGTCCCGCCGGGGCCACGCGGCCGTCCGCCTCGCGCATGCGCAGCAGCACCTCGAAGTTCAGCGATTCGTACGGCGCGGTGAGCGACATGATCGGCTGCATCTCGAGGAACATGCCTTCGGTCGCGTCCGGACCGGACAGGCGCGCGACCAGGTTCAATTCGTTGGCGCGTTCCTGGAACGCGTTCGAGCCGCGCTCGTACACGACGAGGCCGTCGCTGTGGCCGCCCTTCGCTTCGCGGCAGGCGCGGTCCGCGGTCGACACGGCATCCTTCATCGGCATGCCCGGCGACACTTCGATCAGGCCGACGGAGCCGCGCACGTGGAACGCCTTGTCGCCCACGCGGTAGGGCGTGCCGCCGATGCGGTCGACGATGCCGCGGCAGATCAGCGACGCCAGCGGGATCGCGGTGTCCGGCATCACGATCACGAATTCGTCGCCGCCCACGCGCCCGATCTTCTGGCCGCCGGCCAGCGTGAGCTCCATGCGCTCGCACACCTGTTTCAGGACTTCGTCGCCGGCCGCGTGGCCGAACAGGTCGTTGATCAGCTTGAAGCGGTCGAGGTCGATGTAGGCCAGCGCCAGCGGCTTGCCCGCGTCGAGCAACTGCGCGGCGCCGTCGAACACTTTTTCGATGCCGCGCCGGTTGAAGACCTTCGTCAGCGGGTCGTTGTTGGCCATGAAACGCAACTGTTCCGTGGCGCGGTATTGCTCGGTGACGTCCTGCAGCACCGCTTCCACGCGTCCCCGCGCGAGCGTGGCGTTGACCATGAAGCGCTGGGCGCCGTCGCGGCTGACGATCTGCATCTCGGCCTCGCTGCGCACGTGCACCTGTTCCAGCAATTCGGACCAAAGGTTGTCCGCGAAGAACTGCTTCCACGACGTGCGGCCGGGGACGATGTCGGGCATGCCCAGCATCTTGCGCATGGCCGGGTTGGCGCTCACGATGTTGCCGTACATGTCGAGCGTGAACAGGCCGACGGGCATCGCCTCGAACGCATGCTCCAGCTTTTCCTGGGCTTCCCTGCGCTTCTGGGTCTCCATGCGCATCTGCTCGGCCACGGCCAGGGCGGCCAGCAGGCTCGACGCGAGGGCCGCCGTGACGCTGTTGATCACGTCCAGCACCTGGTGCATGCCGAGCGCCGCCGACACCACCTCGGCCAGCGACGCCACGTACGTCAGCGCGAACGAAGCCGCGAACCAGCCCGCCACGCGGTTGCGCGAACGCAGGATGATCGTCAGCAGGCCCAGCGTCATCAGCGTGAACCCGAAGGCCATGATCACCCACAGCATCGGCAGGAAGGTCCCGTACGGCAGCGTCACGGCGCCGATGAGCAGCGGGATGCACGCCCATTGCGTGATGCGCAGCGGGATGGCCCAGCGCGTCTCGACGAGGTCGTCGCGGAACAGCGCCTGGTACAGCGTGAGCGTGGACACGCCGTACAGCGCGATGGTCAGCGCGCGGCTCAGCAGCATCCATTGCGGGGGCACCATCATGCCCAGCCACTGGGTGTCCCAGCCGGCCGACAGGCCGGCGATGCGCAGGTTCAGGATCAGCCAGCCGGCGAACAGGACGTACAGCGGCTGGCGGTTGATGAGGGCCGTGATCAGCACGAACAGCGCCAGCACGATCATGCCGCCGTCGAGCAGGCCCGACTTGCGGTGATACCCTTCGACGGACAGGTCGAACTGCGTTTCCGGCCATTGCACGACGTTCACGCGCGCCGGTCCGGCGAACGTGCCGCGGCACAGGATCTCGCGCGGCAGCTCGGGCAGCTGCAAGACGAAGCCGGCCTTCGCCGTGTACAGGTACGGCGTGCCCGCGTCGCGCGTGGCCGTGCCGAGCGGCTGCAGGGTGGTCGCGTCCCAGCAGGCGAGGTCGACCGCGTGGCGCGACGGGAATTCGATGACGTCGCCGACGGCGCTGCCCGGCGCGCGCGGGCGCGTGCTGAAACGGAACCAGACGGGCGCCTCGGACAAGTGTGTGTCGAAGTACGACACCGGGATGGCGGTGTGCAGGCGCGCATTGGCCGCGGCCGGGGACAACGGGGCCGTCTCCTTCAGGACGCGGATGTCGCGCGCATCGCTGCTGCCGGCCACGTACTGGTTGTCCCAGCACAGCAGGGCCACGACGGAAACGACGCCGATCGCGATCGGAATCAGGTAATAAGCGAACGCCCGGAATATCTGGTCCAACGCGTACTGCGCCAGGCCCGGCAATTTCCAGCGGCCGGATGATGTGAATTGCATGAGTATCTGCGAATAATCGTTTCGCAAGGATACCGCGTTAATGTAGTGCCGTCATGCAATTATTGAATCAAGCGACCAGTTCGTAACGATCCGAGGCCTGCGACGCAACATTCGCCCCCCGCGCGCTCGGCTGCGGCGGCCGTACGCCCGTCCGTCCGCTGACGTCGATATCCGGGTGGTAAGTGTGGCAAAAGAAGCTCAGCAGCGGGTGCTGAGCGGCCGTCCAGCGCGCCTCGATCGTCTCGATGTCGAAGGCCATCACCCGGTGCGGGATATTGCCCACGTGGCGCAGCGGGACGAATCCCACCTCCGGAAACACGTCGACGAAGGTCAGTTGCTCGTACTGGCGGTCGATCGGCGCCCGGCCCGTCGCGATGGCCCACGTGATGTCGTTCTGCTGGCAATACAGGACGCCGGCCTTGAGCAGCGCCGTCTTGACGACGCGGCCGATACGGCCGTTGTCCACGCCCAGGCGGCTCATTTCCGCCAGCGGCCGCCCGCGCAGCCAGTCCGGCAGCGCGACCGACTCCTCGACGTGCAGGGGTTCATGCAGATTCGTCTGCATCCGGGCGGTGCCCAGCGGTGCGCCGTCCAGCTTGGATTCGGCCAGGAAAACGATTGCGTCGTCGCCGTAATCAGCGGCTTCGGGGCGGCCCAGCTGACGCGCAAAGTCCGGCACGTGACGGGCATAGGCGGCGTGGCGCACTCGGACGGCCTTCCACAGGTCGGCCTCGTTGTCCACGCGTCGGATCGTGAAGGGCAGGCGTTCCGTCAGCTTGCCCGGCACGCCGAGGGCGTGCACGGGGCGAAGGACGCCGGGGTGGCGCATTTCCATGTTGACTCCTGAGTTGATGTTCAGAAACGTAATTTCCGCTTTGAACTTTATCAATGTTGCAGGGGTTAACAAATTGTCGAAAAAGCGCGTATTTTGCCCCTATTTCAATTTTCAATAAATCACACTCAACAAAGTTAATCTTCCGTCAATTGCCGAGCCAAGCCGCTGACGCGGACCGAACCGCCTCGCGGCATGGCGGCCCGCAGGTCGCGGCTGGCCAGCGCCAGGACGAGATGGTTCGCGCCCGCGTGCGCGAGGGCCGGCGCGATGCGCGGATCGAGGTCGGCATCGTGGTAGCCAAACAACACCCGCGCATCGGCGACGAGTTCCGGCGCGGCCGGGCGGCTCCACGTGGGCGGCGATGCGCTGGACGTCCTTGATGTCGGGTGCTTGCATGGATGTCATCGGTTTCCTTTGCGATCGAATGGATGAATGGATGAAGGTCAGGGCGTCAGCACGGCGGCCAGGCGCGCGGCGAGAAAATCGACCAGCGCCTGCACGCGCGGCGCCAGCGCGCCCTGTTTGTAGAAGACGGCCCACACGGGCTGGGTCCAGGGCAGCGCCGCGTCTTCCAGCAGCGGCACGAGGCGGCCCGCGGCGACGTCGGCGCGCGTGAGGAAGTCCGACAGGCTGACGACGCCGGCGCCCGCCAGCGCGAGGTGGCGGACCGTCTCGCCGCTCGTGGCCGTGACGTGCGGCGCGATGCGCCAGCCGTCCTCGCCGTCCGCGCGCAGCGGCCACGTGTTCAGCGACGCCGGGGCGACGAAGCCGATCAGCCGGTGCCGGGCGAGATCCTCGACGCGCGCGGGAATGCCGTGGCGGTCGAGGTACGCGGGCGCGGCCAGCACGCGGATGCGGCTGCGTCCCAGCCCGCGCGCGTTCAGCGTGGAATCGGGCAGGTCGCCGATGCGGATCGCGACGTCGGCCCTTTCCTCGATCAGGTCGACGACCGTCTCGCCGCTGGCCAGCTCCAGCTGCACCTGCGGATAGGCGTCGAGGAAATCCGGCAGCAGCGGCGCGATCAGGTGGTCCAGCACGGGGGTGGCGGCGTTCACGCGCACGAGGCCCGCGGGCTGCGCGCGCGCGTGGGCGGCCTGGCGCTCGGTCTCGTCCAGGTCGGCGAGGATGCGGCGCGCCCGGCCCAGCAGCCAGCCGCCTTCCCCGGTGAGGTCGAGGCGACGCGTCGTGCGGTGGATGAGCGTCATGCCGAGCTGCCGCTCCAGGCGGGCGACGGTGCGCGACACGCCGGACGGCGTCTGCCCCAGGCGTTCGGCCGCCCCCGAGAACGAGCCGGTGTCGATCACGGCCACGAAGGCGGTCAACGCTGCCACGTCCAGCATTTTTGCTCCCAGGTCAAAAGTCTATTGTACGGCGGCGGGTTTTTCTTTGCGGACGCGGCGGCCAGAATGCGCCATCGTCCACGGCATCGACAAGGAGAACACCATGCCTCTCGCCTTATGGGCGCTCACGCTGAGCGCCTTCGCCATCGGCACGACGGAATTCGTGATCGTCGGCCTCATTCCCACCATCGCCGCCAGCCTGCGCGTGTCCGTGCCGTCCGCCGGCCTGCTCGTGAGCCTGTATGCGCTCGGCGTCGCCGTCGGCGCGCCGGTGCTGACCGCCCTCACCGGCCGCGTGCCGCGCAAGACGCTGCTGCTGGGCCTCATGCTGCTGTTCACGGCCGGGAACCTGACCGCGTGGCTGGCCCCCGGCTACGCCGCCCTGATGGCCGCGCGCGTGCTGACGGGGCTCGCGCACGGCGTCTTCTTCTCGATCGGTTCGACGATCGCGACGAGCCTCGTGCCCAAGGAAAAAGCGGCCAGCGCCATCGCCCTGATGTTCAGCGGCCTGACCGTCGCCCTCGTCACCGGCGTGCCGCTCGGGACGTTCATCGGTCAGCGTTTCGGCTGGCAGACGACGTTCCTGGCCGTCGCGCTGCTGGGCGTCGTGGCATTCGCCGGCATCGCCCTGCTCGTCCCGCGCGGCATTGCCGGCAGCGCGCCCGCGGGCCTGCTCACGCAATTGGCGGTGTTGAAGAAACCGCGCCTGCTGCTCGTGTACGCGATGACGGCGCTGGGCTATGGCGGCTCGTTCATCGCCTTCACGTACTTGGCGCCCATCCTGGAACGGGTCGCCGGTTTTGCGCCGGACAGCGTCGGCCTCGTGATGCTCGTGTACGGCGTGTCGGTCGCCTTCGGCAACATCTGGGGCGGCCGGCTGGCGGACCGCAAGGGCCCCGTGCGCGCCCTGCAGATCGTGTTCGCGCTGCTGGCCGCCGTGCTGTTCGTCCTCGACGTCACGGCCGCGCACAAGATCGCCGTCCTCGCCACGGTGCTGGCCTGGGGCGCGGTCGCCTTCGGCAACGTGCCGGGCCTGCAGGTCTACGTCGTGCGCCGCGCCGAGATCGACGCGCCGCGCGCCGTGGACGTGGCCTCCGGCTTGAACATCGCCGCGTTCAACGTCGGCATCGCCCTCGGCGCCTGGGGCGGCGGCCTGATCGTCGCGCACCTGGGCCTGATGCACACGCCGTGGATCGGCGGCCTGGTCGTCGCCGGCGCGCTCGCCCTCACGACGTTCGCGGGCTGGCTGGACCGCCGCGATCCCGCGCCGCAGCCGGACCGCGCGGCGCGCCCCGAACGGGTCGCCGCCATGCATTGATGCGTCGTCGAACGAAGATGGGCCGTTATTTGTCCAGCTCGCCGTAATGGCGGAAAATGCCTTCCTCGTTGAAGGGCAGCCGCCGCCTGGATTTCAGGTAGGCCGCGATGCGCGGCCGCGCGGCCACCCGGTCGTGCAGCGCCGTCAACAGCGGGTAGCCCGCGTCGATGCGGGCCAGCGCCTTGGGAAAGGCGTAACGCAGGCCGGCGACGAGCTGGAACAGCGACAGGTCGGCATACGTGACCGCGTCGCCCAGCAGATAGTCTTTCGGCTCGGGCCGGGCCAGCAGGTTCTCGAACCAGTCGAAGAATTTCGGGATGCGCGTGTCGATGAAGTCGGCCGCGCGGCGCTTGGCTTCCGGGCGCTGGTCCTCGAAGTACAGCGACGGGGCGATCGGATGATGGGTGTCGTGCGCCTCCGCCACGATGTCGGCGATGGTCAGCTGGATCTGGTTCACCCAAAATTTCCCCTGCGCATCCTGCGGCGTCAGCCCGTGGCGCTCGCCCAGGAACATCAGGATGTTGGCGGTCTGGCCCACCGTCACGTCGCCCGCCTTCAGGAACGGCGGCGCGAACGACGGATGGTCGGCGCCATCCATCGCCGCCATCATGCGCGCCATGCCGCCCGGCTCGCGCGCCACGTCGACGTAGTGCACGCCCGCCTCTTCCAGCGCCAGGCGCACGAATTCGCCGCGGCCCTGGATGCTCGGCCAGTAAAAAAGTTCATACACCATGCCATGCTCCTCAACTTGTTCGGTCTGACTCAATTATCGAGCAGCTTTTCGATGTTCGGCGCGGCAATCGTGCTAGTCTTGCGTTTGGCACTTGCCTGACAAAAGATCAACAAAGAGAGACATGAAGACAATAAAAGGGATGGAGAGAACGAGTTACCGATGGCACCTATCTTGATTTACTGAACAATTATCTTCCGTTGAGTAATCCGCCCGCCAGAACGGTGGACGGGACAAGATGAACCACCGATAACGAATTGCCCGGAGCGCACCATGATTTTCGCTCACCTGACCAAACACTGGATGGCCAGCCGGCGCCAGTACAGCCTGTCGTCGTGGGTCCTGTGCATCGCGCGCAGCCTGCGCGTGCTGGCGTATTACCGCGACCACCGCGCATTGTGCCGGCTCGGCGTCTACCGCAACCACGTCGCGGGATCGGCCAACGACGACCTGTTTCACCACCTCAGCCACCGCGACTACCTGATCAAGGGCCTCACCCCGCGCCAGCGCGTGCAGGCCGTGCTGAGCCACTACCGCTTCGAGGAAACGACGTTCAACGACGGCTACCTCGACGCCGTCTACGGCCAGCGCTGCCTCCCCTTGTGGCAGCACGAGGCCGACGGCAGCACCTTCACGATCCAGCTGGAGATGGCGTCGCGCAGCAATGCCGAAGGCGACCTCACCATCGCGCTCATCGCGGACGGCAAATGCCTGCACCGCCTGTCCTTCAGCTGGCTCGAGGGCGACATGGTGGGCGTCGACATGCCCGTCGTCCCCTTCGTCGCGCGCAACCAGGGGCGGTGGATCGATTCCGGCGCCGCGTTCGACGCGTTCGAGCGCGTCTTCCCCAACAACTCGCCCAGCTTCTTCTGCTTCGCGGCCATGCAGGGCATCGCGCTGGCGCTCGGCATGGACAAGGTGGTGGCGATCCGCAGCGAAGCGCACATCGCCTACGACCCGGACCCGGAAAAGCATTTCGCCAACGCGTACGACGGCTTCTGGAAAATCCTCGGCGGCGAGGACATGCCCGGCCGCGACGGCTACCTGATCGCGCTGCCGTTCTACGTCAAGCCGCTGTCCGAGATGCCGTCCAAGCACCGCAAGCGGGCGGCCCTGCGGCGCGAACACTGGCGCCTCATCGGCGACTCGGCCCGCGCCGTCATCCAGCGTCACCTGCTGCACGCCCGGGCTCACGTGGCGCATCCGGCCGCGATCCCAGAGCCGGCCTGAAGGGCGTCGTAGTCGTTCTGCCTATTGACAAACGCACCATCCTGGGGCGCGATATGCTACACTCGCGCCTTCGCTAGGGGTCCTGGGAGTTCGCTTCCCGGGTGAGAGATACCCTTCGTACCTGATCTGGATAATGCCAGCGAAGGAAAGCGCAACGCCATTCCCTCCTTGTTTGCCCTTCCCCGTTGGCTCCGGCTTTAAAAAAAAGCAGCGCGCCCGATCGCCGGCGCGCGAAACGAGCACACCATGAACCGTCATTTGAAGACCACCGCAGCCGCGTACGCCATCGCGCAAGCCTTCGTCGCGAACGCGCACGCGCAGGACACCACCCACCCCGTCGCCGAAGTCGTGGTCACGGGCAACCGCTTCATCGCCGTCGACCGCGCCAGCGTCGGCGGCTTCGGCGAGGCGTCGCTGTTCGACACCCCGGCCTCCATCACCGCCATCGGCCGCACGCAGATGCAGGACCTGTCGATCCGCTCGACGACCGACGCCATGCGCTTCGACGCCTCCGTCGCCGACGCGTACAACGCCGTCGGCTATGCCGAGCAATTCTCGATCCGCGGCTTCGCGCTGGACAACAACTACAGCTACCGCAAGGACGGCTTCGCCATCCCCGGCGACACCCAGATCCCGCTGGAGAACAAGGAACGCATCGAAGTGCTGAAGGGCCTCGCGGGCCTGACGGCCGGCATCGCGACGCCGGGCGGCATCGTCAACTACGTCACCAAGCGCCCGACGGCCGCGCCGCTGCGCTCGGCCACCGTGGAAGTCTCCGAGCGCGGCACCCTGTACGGCACGATCGATCTCGGCGGCCGCTTCGACGACCGCCGCTTCGGCTACCGCATCAACGCGGCCGCCGCCGACCTGCATCCGTACGTGCGCGGCGCGAACGGCGACCGCCAGTTCGTGTCGGCCGCCTTCGACTGGCAGATCACGCCGGATGCGCTGCTCCGGCTGGACATGGATTACCAGCGCAAGGCCCAGATCACGGCGCCCGGCTTCCAGCTGATCCGCAACGAAGCGCTGCCGACGGGCGTGTCGCCGAAGATGCTGCTGAACGACCAGCCGTGGACGCGCCCCGTCAAGACGAAGGACAGCAATCTTGGGCTGCGCTTCGAATACAAGCTGGCGCCGGACTGGCTCGCGACCGTGGCCGCCAACAAGCACTGGTTCAAGCGCGACGACTTCACCGCCTTCCCTTACGGCTGCAGCAACGAGGGCGCCGGCTACTATCCCGGCTACTGCGGCAACGGCGACTACGACGTCTACGACTACCAGAGCACGGGCGAGCGCAAGTCGCCGTGGGGCGTGCAGGCGCAGGTGCAAGGCAAGTTCGCGACGGGCGCGATCCGCCACGCGCTGACCGTCGGCACGTCGTATTCCGAGCGCCACGACAGCTTCGGCGACTACGTGTACGACTACGTCGGCTACAGCAATCTGTGGACCCCGCTCGTGTCGCCGCACGTCCCGGCAGACCGCGTGACGGGCCCCGTGTTCGAGCGCCGCAGCGACGAGGAACGCGCCCTGTTCGCCCAGGACATCGTCGGCCTGGCGAGCGACCTGACCCTGCACGCGGGCCTGCGCCACGTCCAGGTCAAGCGCAGCGAATTCGTCGACGCGGCGACCGGCTACGTGCACAGCGACGATTCCTTCCTGCTGCCGAGCGTCGCCCTCGTATTCCATCCGGGACATGCGTGGAACGTCTACGCCGCCGTCAGCCACGGCCTGCAGCACGGCGGCATCGCGCCGATGCAGACGACGAACGAGAACCAGGTCTTGGCGCCGCAGCGTTCGCACCAGGTCGAGATCGGCGCCAAGGCAGCGCTGGACAACGGCATCGACCTGTCGGCCGCGCTGTTCCAGATCCGCCAGGGCCTGGAGTACACGGATGCGAACAACACGTTCGTCCGCAACGGCCGCGAAACGCACCGCGGCGTCGAGTTGACGGCGCAGGGCAAGGCGACGCCGGCACTGGACTGGAGCCTGTCGTTGATGGCGCTGAACACGCGCCAGGAAGGCACGGGCCAGGCGAGCATCGACGGCAAGCGCGTGACGGACGTCCCCGCGTTCAAGTCGATGGCCTGGGTGCAGTATGCCGTGGACGCCGTGCCCGGCCTGAAGCTGGACGGCACGTGGCAGTACTCGGGCAAGAAGGCGTTCGACGTCGAGAACACGGTGTTCGTGCCGGACTACCACGTGTTCGGCGTGGGCGCGTCGTACGGCGTGAAATGGGGCGCGACGAACGTCACGCTGCGCGCGCGGGCCGAGAACCTGTTCGACAAGTTCTACTGGCGCGACGTGACGCCGGAGCTGGGCGGCTATCTGCTGCCGGGAGCGCCGCGCACGTTCCGGATGTCGGCGCAGTTCGACTTCTGAGCGGGCGTCACGCGCCGGGCGGGCCGATCACGGCCTCGACCTGGCGCATCCGCGCATCCAGCTCTCCCGTCAACAACGTAAACGGAATCCCGCGCGCGTCGAGCACGGCCAGGAGCTGCGCATGCACGCGCAGGCGCACTTCCTCCGACTCGCGCTGCAGGCCGTCCGGCACCCACGGCAGATCGGGTGCCGCGACGAGCGTGAACGCGTAGTCGTGCGCCGCTTCCAAATCCAGCAGCTCGGGCGGCACGCGGCCCCAGTAGATGCGGCTGTACACGGCCGTCATCAACGGCGTCGTGTCGACGAACAGGAAATCGCTCACGCGCGCATCCACGCCGAGCGCCAATTCGCGGTCGCGCTGCGTGCGCGCAATGCCGACCTGGTCGTCCTCGCGCGGCACGCGCGCGTGGACCTCGACGAATTCGCGCAGGTATTCCGGCACCCACAACGTGGCGTAGCGACGCGCCAGCGCGTCCGCCAGCGTCGACTTGCCCGTCGATTCCGCGCCCAGCAGGGCGATCCGGCGCGGCGCCGTCATGCGCCCTCGGCCACCGGCGCGCCGGCGTGCGGTCCCGCGTCCGCGCGCGCGGCGGCCGTCCACGCGCGCAGGCCCAGCACGGCCAGCACCACGAACACGGCATACAGGACGGCCGTCAGGTGCAGGCCCTTGTAGACGTACAGCCCCACGTACAGCACGTCGACGACGATCCACGTGTGCCAGTTCTCGATCTTCTTTTTCGCCGTCAGCAGTTGGCCGAGCAGGCTGCCGGCCGTGAGGAAGCCGTCCATGCGCGGCACGTCCGTGTCCGTGTACGCCTTGAGGAACGCCGACAACGCCAAGAAGCCGACGGCCCAGCCGATCAGCGAGGCGATCCAGCCCCTGCGCGACAGGCGCGTCACCGGCAGCGGCCTGCCGGCGGCGCCGCGCAGCCACTGCCACCAGCCCCAGATCGACGCGGCGATGAACACGCCCTGCAGGCCGGCGTCGCCGTACAGCCGGGCATCGAAGAACACGACGCCGTACGTGGCCGACGAGACGATCGCGAAGAACCAGCCCCAGTGATTGCGCAGGATCGTCAGGACGACCGTCGCGACCGACAGCACGAAGCCGAGCAGCTCGAGCGGCGTGGTGGTAAAGCCAAGCAGGACCAGGGTATCGTTCATGGATGAGGAGATGCGGGCGAGTCGGCGATTATGGAAGGTGGCGCGGGTTTATGCAACCGGCGGACGAGTGTCCGTTTCCGGACACCGGTGCCCGCCGCCGGGCACCGGCGCGGCCGCCTGCATCCCGCGTCACGGGGGAAACGAGGCTGGCACGGGGCTTGCAATACAGGCAGCATCGCAACGCATCGCCGCCGACATCGACTTCGACCATGGACCAGGCCCTCAGTCTCGACATCATCCGCCGCCGCACCCGCCTGCGCGTCGCCACCACGCTCCTGCTGCTCGCCGCCCTGGGCGCCGGCGCATGGGGATTGAACCGCGTGCTGCGGCCCAGCGTCTCCGCCGACGACGTCGTCATCGCCCAGGTCCGGCGCGGCAACGTCGACAACACGATCAATGCGTCCGGCGTCGTCATCCCCGTGCACGAGGAAGTGGTGACGAGTCCGGGCGCGAGCCGCGTGGCGCACGTCCACGCCAAGCCCGGCCAGCAGGTCCGCGCCGGCGACCTGCTGCTGGAACTGGACGACCGCGAGATCCGCCTCGCGCTGGAAGCGTTGAAGGAACAACTGGCGCAGCAGGACGTCCGCATCACGACCCTGACGCAGGACATGCAGCAGAAGCGCACGCAGATCGCCAGCGCCATCGAACTGCTGGAGATCGACCTGCAGGCCGCGCGCGCCACGCTGGAACGCAACCAGAAGCTGCGCGCGAGCGGCCTGGTCTCGGGCGAGAACCTGCTGACGGCGGAACTGAACGTCAAGCGCACCGGGATCCAGCTGCGCCAGCAGCGCGCGCTGCTCGAAGACACGCGCCGCGCCACGGCGACCAACATCGCGGCCGCCGACCTGCAGAAAGCGATCCTGCAAAAGCAGATCGCGCAGCAGGAACAGCTGCTGGACCGCACCCGCGTGCGGGCGCCGTTCACGGGCATGCTGACCTGGCTCGTCGAGGAAGAAGGGGCCAGCGTGGCGGCCGGCCAGCTCGTGGCACGCGTGTCGGAGTCGAACAACTACCGGGTCGAAGCGACGCTGTCCGACTTCCACACGCGCCAGCTCGCGCCCGGGCAGGCCGTGCGCGTGACGCAGAACGGCGAGGTCCTGGCCGGCACGGTCCACACGATTCTGCCGGAAATCCAGAACGGCACGATCAAGCTGCTCGTCGACCTGGCCCAGCCCCGCAACGGCGCCCTGCGCAACAAGATGCGCGTCGACGTCGACGTCGTCACGGCGCGCCGCGCGAACGTGCTGGTGGTCGACAACGGCGCCGCGTTCAACGGCCGCGGACCGCAGCCGGCGTTCGTCGTCGAGGACGGCGTGGCGCGCAAGCGGACCGTCACGCTGGGCGCCAGCGACGGCAAGGCGGTCGAAGTCGTCGCCGGCGCGCGCGCGGGCGAGCGCGTGATCGTCTCGGACACCCGCGCGTTCAAGGACCTGGACGCGATCCGCATTTCGAATTAACGCATTTTCCACACCTACGAGGACACCATGATCAGACTGCACAACGTCAGCAAGACCTACCGCACGGACAAGGTCGAGACGCTGGCATTGAAGGACATCGACCTCTTCATCGACCGCGGCGAATTCGTCGCCATGATGGGGCCCAGCGGCTGCGGCAAGAGCACGCTGCTGAATCTCATCGGCTTGCTGGACCGGCCCGGCCAGGGCAGCGTGGAGATCGGCGGCGCGGCGATCGCCTCGTACCGCGACAAGGAGGTGGCACGGCTGCGCAACCGCACGTTCGGCTTCGTGTTCCAGAGCTTCCACCTGATCCCCGACCTGCGCGTGATCGACAACGTCGAGCTGCCCCTGCTCTACCGCAGCATGTCCGGCGGCGAGCGGCGCCGGCTCGCGCGCGCGGCGCTCGAACGCGTGGGGCTCGGCGCGCGCATGGAGCATTTTCCGAACCAGCTGTCCGGCGGCCAGCAGCAGCGCGTGGCGATCGCGCGCGCCATCGTCGGCCAACCGCAGGTGCTGCTCGCGGACGAGCCGACGGGTAACCTGGACAGCAAGATGGGGGCCGAGGTCATGGACATCCTGCTCAAGCTGAATGCCGAGGGCACGACGGTCGTGATGGTCACGCACGACGAGATTGACGCCCGCCGCGTCGGCCGCATCGTGCGGCTGTTCGACGGCCAGCTGGTGGAACCGGAGCGTCTCCATGCTGCGTAACTACCTGCTGACCGCCTACAAGGTCTTCTTGCGCCGCAAGCTGTTCACGGCGATCAACCTGGCGTGCATCGTGCTCACGCTCGTCGTGCTGATGGTGATCACGGCGCTGCTCCAGACGACGTTCTGGCCGAGCGGCGTGGAGGGCAAGAGCAACCGTTTCCTGCAGGTCTACAGCATCCGCAGCGAGAGCCCCGACGGCAGGAGCACAAGCACCACCCTGCTCGGCTACAAGACCATCGACAAGTACCTGAAGCCGCTGACGGGCGTCGAACGCGTCTCGGCCTTCACGCTGCCCGGCACGGTGTCCGTCTACCAGGGTGACCGCGTGAGCCAGCTCGACATGCGCCGCGTCGACGCCGACTACTGGAAGATCCTGGATTTCCGCGTGCTGGCCGGTCGCCTGCCGAACGAAGACGACGACCGTCTCGGCCGCCTCGTCGCCGTCGTCAACGCGTCGACCGCGCGCCGCCTGTTCCCGGCCGCCTCCGCGGTGGGGCAACGCATCAGCGTGAGCGGGCAGACGTTCGAGATCATCGGCGTGGTCGCGGACGTCATGCACATGAACGCCTATGCGGACATCTGGACGCCGTTGACGACGTTCCCGTCGACCGATTACCAGAATGACCTCACGGGGAATTTCGTCGCCCTGCTGCTGGCGCGCGAACCAAGCGACCTGCCGCGCATCCAGCGCGAAGTCGAACGTGTCGCGACGACCTTCGTCAGCGCCGACCCGCACACCTTTCCGATCACGCGGTTCTGGGCCGACAGCAAACTGGACGTGTTCGCGCGCATCCTCCTGGGCCGGCAGGGCGTCGCCGATTCCGGCGCCTCCCGGCTGCTGCTGATGGTAGGCGCCGGCATGCTGCTGTTCATGCTGCTGCCCGCGCTGAACCTCGTCAACCTGAACATGGGACGCATCATGGAGCGCAGCGCGGAGATCGGCGTGCGCAAGGCATTCGGCGCCACCAGCCTTCAGCTGGCGGGCCAGCTGGTCGTCGAGAACGTGCTGCTGTGCCTCGCGGGAGGCCTGCTCGGCCTCGCGTGCGCCCGGCTCGTGCTGTGGTGGCTCGAAGCGTCGCAGTTGATTCCCTACCTGGAAGTCGGCTTCAACCTGCCCGTGTTCGGCTGCGGCATGCTGCTCGCCCTCGTCTTCGGCCTGCTTTCCGGCGCGCTGCCCGCGTGGAAGATGTCGCGCCTCGATCCCGTCCATGCATTGAAAGGAGCCGCGTGATGCTGCGCCACCTGTTGCGACTCACCTGGAAGCGCAAATCCAGGAACCTGATGCTGAGCCTCGAAATCCTGCTGGCGTTCGCCATCGTGTTCGGCATCGCCGCGTTCGGGCTGCGTTACTGGCAGCTGTACCGCGAACCGATCGGCTTCGACGGCACCGACGCGTGGTCGGTCACGATGCTGTTCTCCGACGCGTCCACCGAGACGATCACGCCCGACACCTACGACCTGCTGCGCCGCAGCCTGCGCGAGCTGCCCGAAGTGCGCGCCGTCGGTTTTGCCACTCACGCGCCGTACACCTTGTCGACCTGGACCACCCACTTCAAGTCGCCGCAGACCGGCGTCGGCGTGATGACGGACACCATCGACCTGAGCGACGACGTCGCCGCCGCGCTCGGCGTGCACCTGACGGCCGGCCGCTGGTTCGACGCCACCGACGACGGCCAGGCGGAGCTTCCCGCGGTGCTGAACCGGCGCATGGCGGCCGCGTTGTTCTCCGGCCGGCCGGCGCTGGGCCAGCGCTTCACGAGCGCGGACCCCGGTCCGCCCCGCGTCTACCGGGTCGTGGGCCTCGTCGAGGATTTCCGCAACAAGGGGCCGTTCATGACGCCGACGAACTTCGTCATCACCCGCTTCGCGCCGCAGACGAGCAAGTCGCGCGTACGTACCATCCTGCTGAAGGTCGCGCCTGGCACGCCGCGCGCGTTCGAGGAAAAGCTGAACCAGCGGCTGAAACTGGTCCGCAACGACTGGTCGTACGAGATCGCCCCCCTGTCCTCGATGCGCGCCACGCTGCTGAAGGAAGAGCTGGTGCCGCTGGCCGTCGTCGCCGTGATCGCCGCGTTCATGCTGCTGATGGTCGCCTTCGGCCTGTTCGGCGTGCTGTGGCAGAACACGACGCGGCGCATTCCCGAGATCGGCCTGCGCCGCGCCATCGGCGCCTGCGCCGGCGACATCTACCGCCAGATCGTGTTCGAACAGCTGCTCCTCTGTTCCTTCGCGGTGGCCGTCGGCCTCGTCCTGCTCGTGCAGCTGCCGCTGACCGGCGCGCTGGGCGACTCGCTGAACTGGCCCGTGTTCGCGGGCGCCGCCCTGCTGTCGATGGCGGTTATCTATCTGCTATCCTTCGTGTGCTCGCTCTACCCGGGCTGGCGCGCGAGCCGGCTCGATCCCGCCGCGGCACTGCATTACGAATAAAAGGCATCCATGGAACTACAACGCAGGCGGCGCGTACTGGTCGTCGACGACGACCAGGCCGTCCAGGTCTCGCTGGCCCTGCTCCTCAAGCAGGCCGGCTTCGACGCGGCATGCGCGGACGGCCCGCGCGACGCGCTCGCGCAACTCGCCGCGGCGCCGTTCGATCTCGTCCTGCAGGACATGAACTTCTCGCTGCAGACGAGCGGCGCGGAAGGACTCGACCTGCTGGAGCGCATCAAGGCCGCACACCCGGCCCTGCCGGTGCTGCTGATGACGGCGTGGGGCTCGATCGCGCTGGCCGTGCGCGGCGTGAAGGCCGGCGCCGCCAACTTCTTCACCAAGCCCTGGGACAACGCCCAGCTGGTCGACCTGATCGAAGCGACACTGGACGTCGGCGCGGCCGCCGCGCCGCCGGGCCGCACGCGCGCGGCGCTGGACGCGAAGTACGACTTCGCGGGCATCGTCGGCGAGCACCCGAGGCTCCTGAAGGTGCTGGAGACGATCGCCCAGGTCGCGGCCACGCGCGCGCCCGTGCTGATCCTCGGCGAGAGCGGCACGGGCAAGGAGCTCATCGCGGACGCCATCCACCGCAACAGCCCGCGCCGGCCAGCCCCCATCGTCAAGATCAATATGGGCGCCATCGCGACGTCGCTGTTCGAGAGCGAGATGTTCGGCCACGTGCGCGGCGCCTTCACGGACGCGAAGACCGACCGCAAGGGCCACGTCGCGAGCGCCGACGGCGGCACCTTGTTCCTCGACGAGATCGGGGAGTTGAACCGCGGCGACCAGGTCAAGCTGCTGCGCGTGCTGCAGGACCAGCGCTACCAGCCCGTGGGCGCGAGCCGCGCCGAGCAGGCCGACGTGCGCGTCATCTCGGCCACCAACCGCGAACTGGCGGAGCTGGTGGCCGCCGGCGACTTCCGCGAAGACCTGTTCTACCGCCTGAACCTGATCACGATCCGCCTGCCGCCGCTGCGCGAACGGCGCAGCGACATCCCGCTGCTCTCGCGCCACATCGTCGCCCACGTCGCGGACAGCTACGGCATCGCCGCCGTCGGCCTCGCGCCGCAAGCGCTGGACTGGCTGGCCGCGCAGCCGTGGCCCGGCAACATCCGCCAGCTGAAACAGACATTGGAACGCACGCTTCTGCTGGCCGGCAAGGACGTGCTCACGCAGGCCGACTTCCTGGCCACGAGCGCCGTCGACGACAACGTGCCGGGCACGCGGCTCGGCGTCGACGGCATGACCCTGGACCAGGTGGAGCGGCTGATGATCGAGCAGGCGCTGCGCCAGCATGCCGGCAATATCTCGCGCGTGGCGAAGGCCCTCGGGCTGTCGCGCACGGCGCTGTACCGCCGGCTGGAGCGCCACGGCCTGGGCGACGGCGGCATGCCCCCCGCCGAATGATGCGCATCCGGCTCGGCACCTACGTCCTGGCGCTGCACCTGCCGCTGTTCGGCTGCGCCGCCCTGCTGCTGCCGGCGCGCCCGCTGTGGTTCGTCGGCGCGGAAGCGCTTCTCCTGGCAAGCCTCGCGCTGGGCTGGCGGCTCGTGCGCCAGGCGCTCGAGCCGCTGGGTTACACGCGCCGCTTCCACGACCTGCTGCAGGACCAGCAGTACGCCAACCGCCTGGCCGCGCCGGCATCGCGCGAACTCGAACACCTCGTCGGCACGTTCAACGCGATGCTCGGCGCCCTGCACCGCGAGCGCCTGGCCATCGGCGAGCAGCAGGGCTTCCTCGACCGCCTGCTGGAAGCGACGCCGGTCGCCGTCCTCGTGTTCGACTTCGACGGCGCCGTCAGCCTCGTGAACGCGAGCGCCACGCAGCTCCTCGGGCTGGAGCGGCCGCAGGGCCGGCCATTGTCGGCGTGGACCGGCGCCGATGCCGGCTTCGCGGCGAATCTCGACGGACGCGCCCGCGCGCGCAGCCGCCATCTCATCGCCGGGCTGGACGCGCTGCCGCTGGGCGAATCGCGGCTGCTGACGGACCTCGACGGCCGCCGCTACCGCGCCCAGCGCGGCCAGTTCCACGACCGCGGCTTCGCGCGCCACTTCCTGATGGTCGAGGAACTGACGGCGGAACTGGAAGATTCGGAGCGCTCGACGTACGAGCGCCTGATCCGCGTGCTCGCGCATGAAGTGAACAACACGGTGGCGGCGACGGGTTCCGTGCTCGATTCCCTGCTGTTCTACCGTGGCCAGCTGGCGGAGCCGGATGCCGGCGACTTCGCCACGGCCATCGTCGCCGTCCGGCGCCGCAACGCGAGCCTGGGCGAATTCATCGAGCGCTTCACGAAGGTCGTCAGGATGCCGCCGCCGGAGCCGCGCCCGACCGACGTCAAGGCCGTCGTCGACGACATCCTGTGGCTGAACCGCGAAGCCTGCAACGGCCGCGGCATCGCGCTGGGCTGGCACCGCTGCGACGCGGTCGCGCCGCTGGCGCTGGACGCGCAGCTGATCGAGCAGGCGCTGCTCAACATCGTCAAGAACGCGATCGAGGCGATCGACGAGGCCGGCGCGCCGGGCGGCTACGTGCGGCTGGAGCTCGCGGACGAAGGCCGGCGCGTGCGGCTGTCCGTCGTCGATTCCGGCGGCCTGCTGGCGGCCGGCCCCGCGCGGCCGCTGTTCACGCCGTTCTTCACGACGAGGAAAGGCGGCCAGGGGATCGGCCTGATGTTCGTGCGCGAGGTGTTGCAGCGGCACGGGTGCACATATTCGTTGGCGCCGGGCGCGCCGGGGGAGACGCGGTTCGACATCTGGTTTCCGGTACGGTGATGCGGACGTTTGGTGGGCGCGGGGCGCCCACCATGCACACCGTCAGCTCTTCGGATACTTGATGGTCATCTCGCGCAGCACGTTGTCCGCATGATCGACCTCCTTCATCACCCACAGCATGTAGCGGATGTCGACGTGGATGGCCCGCGTGATCACCGGATCGAAGTACCAGTCCTTCGTGATCGATTCATACGTCGAATCGAAGTTCAGGCCCACGAGTTCGCCCCGCTTGTTCATCACGGCGGATCCCGAATTACCGCCCGTCGTGTCGGCGCTCGACAGGAAGTCCACGGGCACCGTGCCGAGCACCGGATCCTTGAACCGGCCGTAGCGCTTGGCGCGGATCGCCTGCAGCAGCGCCTGCGGCGCGTCGAACGGCGCCTTGCCCGTCTGCTTCTCGAGGATGCCTTCCACCGTGGTGAACGGTCCCTTGAGGATGCCGTCGCGCGGGCTGTACGGCGCCACGGTGCCGTAGGTGACGCGCAACGTGCCGTTGGCGTCCGGGTAGACCGGCTTGCCCTGCGATTTCTTCCACGCGATGACGGCGTCCATGTACTGCGGGACGATGCGTTCCAAGTTGCCGTCCACTTCCTTGCGGCGCTCTTCCAGCGCCATGCCGGCGTCGTGCATGCGCACGGCCAGCTCGATGAACGGGTCGTTCGACTTGCGGAACGCGTCGGCGTCGCGGCCGATCCACGCCAGGCGCTTGGCCGTGTCGCCCAGCTCCGTGCCCTTGTACAGCGGCGCCAGCGCGTTCTGCGCGGGCAGCACCGCGTCGAGGCCGTGCGGGCGGACCTTCGGATCGATCTTGCCGTAGCGGATCAGCGCGGCCTGCCAGCGCGCCTGGTCGACGCTGGGCGCGAACGATTGCTCGAGGCGCGTCAGGCGCGCCTTGATGAAGGCGACGTCGCGGTCCTGGTAGCCCGCGGCGCGCTGGGCATCCGGCTTCTGGTGTTCCAGCGCCAGGCGGTACAAGGTGCGCGCGCTCTTGAGCAGGTCGCTGTGCGTCGCTTCCATCCAGGCCGTCTCCTCCCGCGTCGTCGCCATGTCGGCGGCGATGGCGGCGTCCAGATCGGCCAGCAGGTTCTTCGGTCCCCGGTAGTTGTTCTCATGGACGTGGTGCTTGTACCAGGCGCGGAATTCGGCGTCCTGGGCATCCTTGATGGCGGCGATGTCCTTGCGCGCAAAGCCGTCCAGCAGGCCACGCGTCTTCTTCAGCACGTTGTGCAGGCTCTTCGACACGCTGGCGTAGCGCACCGTGTAGTCCGGATTGCCCATCGTGGCGGCCGCGATCACGCACAGGTCGGCCGTGATCGACGCCACCTTGGCGGGATAGTCGACGTCGCGCGCGAAGCGGATCTCGGCCGGCAGCTTGTAGCGGCTCGTGCGGCCCGGATAGCCGGCCAGGAGGATCGCATCGCCCGCCTTGAGGCCCTCGGCCGAGACGACGAGGAAGCTCTTCGATTTGTACGGCACGTTGTCCGGCGACGGATCGGCCGGACGGCCGTCGCGGCCGACATAGGCGCGCAGGAACGAAAAGTCGCCGGCGTGGCGCGGGAATTCGAAGTTGTCGACGTCGCCGCCGAAATCGCCCACGCTGTTGGCCGGCGCGTAGACGAGCCGCACGTCGCGGATCAGCAGTTGCTTGATGCGGTAGTACGCGCCGCCGCGGTTGAACGCGGGGACCGAGCAGCGGAACGCCTTGTCGCTCTCGCATTCGGCGATGAGGGCCTTGATGCGGGCCTCGACCTGCTCGTGGCGCGCGCGGCCGGACAGATTGTGCGCGAGGCCTTTCAGCACGCGGTCCGTCACGTTCTCGACCTTCTCCGTCACGTAGATCATCGTGTTCGGGCCGCCCGGCAGTTCTTCCGCGCGCGTCTTCGCGAGGAAGCCGTTGGCGATGTAATTGTGTTCCGGGGTCGAATTGCGCTGGATGGCGCCGTAGCCGCAATGGTGGTTCGTGACGACGAGACCGTCCGGCGACACGAACGACGCCGAACAGCCGGGCGTCGCGACGATGGCGCTCATCGGATGCGCCGACAGGTCCGCGAGACGCTCGGCCGGAATCGTGATGCCGATGCGTTTCAGCTCGGACTTCAGCTGCGGCAGCTGGTGCGGCTGCCACTGGCCCTCGTCGGCGCCGGCGGCGGCGGCGACACCCAGCAGGGCGACGGGAAGGACGACGGATTTGAACAAGACAACCTCGGATGCGAAAACACGACCACGAGTATATCGTCTGCATGTCTTGTTACGGAAACAAAATTGTCACTTACCGTCGACCGGGAGTATGTACAGCCCGGATATTCGCGTCGTGCGGGTGCCACATCCCGCAAATCCGCCGATCAGGCGTATTTACGTTTGCGCCGCCGGAACACTGCCGCCATCCCCGCCAGCGCGGCCGCGCACAGCGCCGGCGACGCCGGCTCCGGCAGGCCGACGCGCACCTCGTCCAGCGCCGGCGCGCTGTAGCCCGCCTGCCGGTTCGGGGTCGAGAAGGCGAAGTAGCGCACCTCGTCGAAGCCCGCGGCGTCCGCAAGGCCCAGCACCGCGCCGCGCGGCGCGCTGACATTGCCGCTGCCCGTCAGCAGGCCGCCGCCGTACGTGGCCCAGTAGCCGTTCAGGGCCTGGTAGCCGCTGCCGGCCGCAAACTCGATGCCGACGAAACTGGCGCCGTCGGCGCGGCGCACGCTGATGTACGCGTTCATGCCCGACGTCGCCATGTAGTTGCCGGAGAACGCGGGGCTCAGGTCGGACACCGCGTCGTAGCAATCCACGCCGGCATAGCCGCAACCGTTGTTGGCGCCGTATCCGCTGAAGTGGAACAGCAGGCCGTCCTCGACCCAGTCGTTGGCGAGCGTCGTGTTCAGGTCGAAGTGCGCCGCGTTGGTCGTGACGCCGACGGCCGTACCGGCGCCCAGGGTCTGCAGCACGGCGGCGCCGGCGCCCTGCGCGGCCAGCGCGGCCAGCGCCAATGCGGTCGCGCACAGCAGGCGGTTCTTGAAATGCATGGTCGTCTCCATCATGGGGTGGGAATCAGGTCGAGCGCGTCGTAGCTGTAGCCGGGGCTCAGGAAGCGCACGCCGCTCGAGCCGCTGATGGCCGTCAGGGTCAGCACGTTCTGGCCCACGACCAGTTCGCTGGCCGGGATGTCGAACGTGTACATCGTGTTGTTGCCGCGGTAGGTGCCGACCGTCAGCGAGCGCGTCTTGGGCTGCGTGGACGCCGGCGGATTCGCCGGCACCCAGCCGTTGACCTGCGGCTTGGGACGCCCGCCCGCGTACGCGTCCGTGATGCCGACCCGCAGCGTGAGCGGCACGATCTGGCTCTGACGCAGGTTGAAGCGCACGGTCAAGGTCCCGTTCACGTCCTTCCATTGATAGGCAGGGAAGCCCGTGGCCGGCGTCGACATGCCGACCACGTAGTCGCCCGGCGTCCACGACGCCATGCGCACGTCGGACGGATGCATCGTCGTCACCTTGTCGCCGTTGATGAATTCCGCCGGCGAGCCGTCCCAGTCGCCGATGTGCCACAGCGCGGCCGCAGCGCCCGGATCGCCCGTCACCGCGACCGTGCCCGCGTTCGTCGTGGCGCCGGCGGCCACCGTCACCGTGCGCGTGTCGACCGCCAGTTCGTTCTTGTAGACCTGCATCGTATAGGTCCCGGGGATCATGCCGGCGCTCGTGAAGTGCCCGTCGGTGGCGTCGGCCGCCGCCCAGTACTGCGCCGCCGCGTTGGAAAAGCCCACCGTGTAGGCGAAGCGCGGATCGCGGCCAGTGATGGCGGCGCCGCTGACGGCGCCGCGCGCCTCGGGTCCCACCCAGCCAGTAAGGCCGAGGGTGCCGAGCCAGGACGTGTCCACGGGCCCCGGCGCCGAGCCGTCGGTGAACACCATCGTGTACATGTTGAGGATCTTCGTGCGCAGCGGCTCCGTCTGGCCCTCGCCGTAGTTGATGATGTAGGTGATCTCCTGGTCCGTGCTCGTCGCCTGGTTCAGCAGGCTGCGGTAGAACGGGCCGCCGGAATTGCCCTCGTTGTTGTCGCGGACGATCCACAGGCCGACGTTGCTGCCCGTCGCGCCGATGTATTGCCAGTCCTTCAAGCGCATGTTCGAGTAGTGCTTGGACCGCGTCTCGCCGTTCGGCATGCCGAAGACGTCGCTGGCCTCGATGGCGCCCGTATTGCCGCGCAGGTCGGACGGCGCCGGGCCGTTCGGCAGGCGCGCGATCGGCACGCGCACGATGAAGCGCGCCAGGTTCAGCGTATCGGGCTCGCTCGTGAAATACGTCCCCATGTAGATCTTCGCCTCGCCGCGGCGGGCGATGTAGTAATGGGTCAGATTGCCCGCCGTGACGGTGACCCGGACGACGTCGGTGCCGACCGTCTGCGCGTTGACGTCCACCGCGGAGATGCCCTTGTACAGATAGTCGAAGCCGGAATTGACCTGCGTGCCGCGGCCCTGGTCCTGGTACTCGACGCCGTTGTAGACCAGCGACGCGATGTCGCCGGCCGACTGCGTGCTGACGCCGTTGTCCAGGCGCCGCACCTTGAAGACGAGGCCCGCGCCCGTGTCGATCGTATAAAAATTCGTGTCCTGCGTGAGGCCGAACGAGGCCGCCGTCGTGACGGTCGCCAGCGTGCGGGCCGGCCCGGCCGCCACGCCGCCTCCCGCATCGCCGCCGCAGCCGGCGGCCAGTACACACAGCGTCGCCGTGAGGGCGACAACGGTCCTGCGCAATAAAATGTGCATCGTCTGTCTCCAATGTGTTGGGTGGCGCGGGGACGGCGGGCCCGGTCGTCGAATCGTCGTTGCCGTATTTGCACGTAAGTATTGACGGCTGGCGCGCGGCGGGTCAACCGCGCACGCGGCCCGGCAAGCAAAGAATCACGCGCTTGAGCGAAGGGCCGCGGATGCGGATAAAATGACGGGTCCGGCGCCGTCCGGAGCTTCTCCGACCTTCATCATGCCCAGCTTCCTCGCACCCGTTTCCGCCGCCCTGCGCCGCCTGTCGATCGACACCTTCACCGTCCTGCTGCTGTGCACCGTCGCCCTCGCGAGCGTGCTGCCGTGCGGCGGCCAGACGGCCGTCGTCCTCGGCAAGGTCACCACGGTCGCCATCGGCCTGTTGTTCTTCCTGCATGGCGCCAAGCTGTCGCGCGAGGCGATCGTCTCCGGCTTCACGCACTGGCGGCTGCACGTGCTGGTGCTCGCGTCGACCTTCGTCATGTTCCCGCTGCTGGGTCTCGCCCTCAAGCCGCTGGCGGGCAACGCCGTCACGCCCGAGCTGTACGTGGGCATCCTGTTCCTGTGCACCCTGCCCTCGACCGTGCAATCGTCGATCGCGTTCACGTCGATGGCGCGCGGGAACGTGGCGGCGGCCGTGTGCAGCGCGTCGGCCTCGAACTTCATCGGCATCTTCGTCACGCCGCTGCTCGTGTCGACGCTGATCGTGCGCGGCGCGGCGGGCGGCTCGTCGCTGGACGCGGTGATCAGCATCGTCGAACAGCTGCTGCTGCCCTTCCTGGCCGGCCAGTTCCTGCGTCCGTGGATCGGCCACTGGGTCGACCGCCACAAGCCGATGCTCAAGATCGTCGACCAGGGCTCGATCCTGCTGGTCGTCTACACGGCGTTTTCCGAATCCGTCAACGAGGGGCTGTGGCACAAGCTGTCGCCGGGATCGCTCGCGGGGCTGGTCGTCATCAACTGCGTGATGCTGGCGATCGCGCTGGCACTCGCCACGTGGACGAGCCGGCGCCTGGGCTTCAAGCGCGAGGACGAGATCACCATCGTGTTCTGCGGCTCGAAGAAGAGCCTGGCGAGCGGCGTGCCGATGGCGAAGGTACTGTTCGCGCCGAGCGCACTGGGCATGGTCATCCTGCCCATCATGCTGTTCCACCAGATCCAACTGATGGTCTGCGCCGTACTGGCCCAAAAATGGGGCCGCGAACCCCGCCCCTGAAATTCGGGGTCAGAGCACTTTTTCGCGACATTCGGGGTCAGAGCGAATTTCGATTTGTCGCGAAACCGATACGTCGATGACCGGGACGGCGCTGCCAGCCCAGCGGGCCAGCGTTGATTCGTTCTCAAGAAAACTTGTACCAAAAAGTGCTCTGACCCCGAATTTATGCTCTGACCCCGAATTTATTGGGGGACGTGGGCGAGGGCGAGGCCGCCCCACCACACTTCGGGGATCGCGGCCGCGAGCATCATGCCGGGGCCCAGTGCCGTGACGAGCCAGCGCCGGCGCGGCGGCAGCCAGGCCGTGCGCGGGTCCGCGAGGCACGCGCGGACGTCGCGCCTGCCGAAGCAAGCCAGCGCCGCCAGGCCGGCCACGAACAGGGACCACAGCGCCGCATCGTCCAGCAGCGCGGCGAAGGACGTGTCGAGATAAGCGAGCGCCGGCAGCGCCAGGCAGACACCGCCCAGCAGTTCCACCGTCGCGACGACGGCCGCGCGGCCGCGGCGGCGGAAGTCGCGGCGCAGCAGCCATGCCGACAGCGCGACGTCGCCGACGAGATACAGCGCGTTCCAGCTCGGCATGGCCTACTCCTGCGCGGCGAGCCGGTCGGCATGCCAGCCGCCGCCCAGCGCCTGGATCAGCGCCACGGCCGTTCCCTGGCGGTTGCCCTGCGTCTGCACGAGCGCGCGGCGCGCGTTCAGCGCCGTCACCTGCGCCTGCACCACTTCCGAATAACTCACCTGGCCGGCCTTGTAGCGGTTCAGCACCTGCTCTTCGACCTTGTCCGCCGCCGCCGACGCCTGGCGCTGCAAGTCCTGCTGCTGCGCCAGCACGCGCGTGGCGGCGAGCTGGTCCTCGACGTCGGCGAACGCCGTCAGCACGGCCTGGCGGTAGCGCGCGACCACCTGTTCGCGCGCCGCGTTCGCGCCCCGCACTGCGGCGCGGTTGGCACCGCCGTTGAAGATGGTCTCGGTGGCCGACAGGCCCAGCGCCCACGCCACGCTCGAGGCCTTGAACAGGTCGCCGATGGCGCCGGCGGACGGGCCGTACGACGCGGACAGGCCGATCTGCGGGAAGTAGGCGGAGCGCACGATGCCGATCTGCGCATTGGCCGCGGCCACGGCGCGTTCGGCCGCCGCGATGTCGGGACGGCGTTCCAGCAGCGTGGACGGCACGCCGACCGGCACGTCCGGCACCGTCACCTTCCACGCGGCGGGCGCCAGCGCGAAGTCGGCCGGCGCCTTGCCGATCAGGACCGCGATCGCGTGCTCGAACTGCGCGCGCTGGCGCGCCAGCGCGAGGTCGTCGCTCTGCGCGCTGGCGAGCTGGGTCTGGGCCTGGTACACGTCCGAGTGCGGCACGATGCCGACGTCGAAGCGGTTCTGCGTGATCTTCAGCACGCGCCGGTAGCCGTCGATCGACGTGGCCAGCAGCGCGCGCTGCGCATCGACGGAGCGCAGCGAGAAGTAGTCGGCCGCCAGTTCGCCCTGCGCGGACAGGCGCGCCGACGCCAGGTCGGCCGCGCTGGCCTGCGCATTGGCCTGCGCCACCGCCACGCCGGCGCGCAGGCGGCCCCACACGTCCGGCTCCCAGCTCGAGCCGATGTTCAGGCGATAGCTGTTCGACGTGCGCCCGCCGTCGTTGTTGCCGTTGCCGCCGTTGTTGCCGCTGCTGTTCGACCCGCCGCCGCTGCCGCTGCGGTTCGCGCCGCCGTTCAGGGTCAAGCTCGGAAACAGCGCCCCGCGCTGCCCGGCCACGGTGGCGCGCGCCTGGTCGTACGCGGCGACGGCGGCGGCCACGTTCTGGTTGCCGACCTCCACCTGGCGCATCAATCCGTCCAGCACGGGGTCCTCGAACAGATGCCACCATGGGCCGCGGTCGAGCGCATCGGCCGGCGCGGCGGGCGCCCAGCCGCTCAGCTCCTTGAAGGCCGCGGGCTGCGGCGTCGCCGGCCGCTCGTACGCGGGCGTGAAGGCGCAGCCGGACAACACGCCGGCGGCCAGCAAGGCGGTGTTCACGGCGCGGAAAATGACGGTGGTTCGCATGGTTCGGTTCATGGCTGGGAAATCGAAGGCTGGTCCTCCAGCGGATGGCGGACCAGGTGGTGCTCGTCGGCGTTGCGGCGGCGGAGCTTGTCGAGATAGACGTAGACCACCGGCGTGGTGAGCAGGGTCAGGAGCTGGCTGGCGACCAGGCCGCCGATGATGGCGATGCCCAGCGGCTGGCGCAACTCGGAGCCTTCGCCGAAGCCGATCGCCAGCGGCAGCGCGCCCAGCGCGGCGGCCAGCGTCGTCATCAGGATCGGGCGGAAGCGCAGCAGGCAGGCCTCGCGCACGGCCTCGGTGGCCGACAGGCCGCGCGCGCGCTCCGCTTCCAGCGCGAAGTCGATGATCAGGATCGCGTTCTTCTTCACGATGCCGATCAGGAGGAACACGCCGATCAGCGCGATGATGGAAAACTCCATGTGGAACAGCAGCAGCGCCAGCACGGCGCCCACGCCGGCCGACGGCAAGGTCGACAGCACGGTGACCGGGTGCACGAGGCTTTCGTACAGGATGCCCAGCACGATGTAGATGACGACGATGGCCGCGAGGATCAACAGCGGCTGCTGCTTGTTCGATTCCTGCGCCTGCTTGGCCTGGCCCTGGAAGCTGCCGCGCACGTTGACGGGCATGCCGATGTCGGCCTCGGCCTGCATCACGGCCTGCTGCGCCTGCGACAGCGAATACCCCTCCGCCAGGTTGAACGAGATCGTCGTCGCCAGCTCGCCGTCCTGGTGGTTGACGGAGCTGGGCGTTGCGCGTTCGGCGAAATGGGCGATGGCGGACAGCGGCACCATCGTCGTGCGGTTCGCCGACAGCGCGGAGCCGCCGGACGGGTCGCGCGCCGCCGTGAGATTGGCGGGGGCGCCGGCCGCGGCGGCGGTCGCGTTCTTGGCCGGCACGTAGACGTCGTCCAGCGCGGCCGGCGAGCGCGCATACTGCTGCGCGACGCCCATGATCACGTGGTACTGGTTCAATTCGTCGTAGATGTTGGCGACCTGGCGCTGGCCGAAGGCGTCGTACAGCGCGTTGTCGATGTCCTTCGCGCTGATGCCCAGGCGCGCGGCCGTCGGCTTGTCGACGTCGACCCAGGTTTCGACGCCGTTGTCGGCCTGGTCGGTGTCGACGTCGGTCAGCGCCGGCTGCGTCTTCATGGCGTCGGCCAGCTTGGTCGCCCAGGCCTTGAGATCGGCGCGGTTGTCGCTCTTGAGCGTGTACTGGAACGTCGAGTTGGACTGGCGCCCGCCCATGCGCAGGTCCTGTACCGGGTTCAAAAACAGCTGCACGCCCGTCACCTGCGCGAGCCGGGGACGCAGGCGCGCGATCACGGCCTGGCCGCTCTCGCCCTTGGCGCGCTCGCTCACCGGCTTGAGGTTGACGAACATGAAGCCGCCGCCCGCGCGCGAGCCGCCCGTGAAGCCGACGACCGTGTCCACGGCCGGGTCGCTCTTGATGATGTTCACCAGCTGGCGCAGCTTGCCCTGCATGGCCTGGAACGAGATGCTCTGGTCGGCGCGCATGCCGCCGCTGACCTGGCCCGTGTCCTGCTGCGGGAAGAAGCCTTTCGGCGCGGCCGCGAACAGGTACACGTTCAGGCCGACGACGAATGCGAGGATCAGCATCACGAGCGCCTTCATGTCCAGCGCCCAGTCGAGCGCGTGCTCGTACGACTTCAGCACGGCGCCGAACGCCCGCTCGGCCCAGCGCGCGAGGCGCCCCTGCCTGCGGTGCACGTGGTCATGCAGCGACTGGCCGGGCTTCAGCAGCAGCGCGCACAGCATGGGCGTCGTCGTCAGCGAGATCACGAGCGAGATCATCACCGCGGCCGACAAGGTGACGGCGAACTCGCGGAACAGCCGGCCCACCTGGCCGCCCATGAACAGCAGGGGGATGAACACGGCCACGAGCGAGAGGCTGATCGACAGCACCGTGAAGCCCACTTCCTGCGCGCCCAGCAGCGCCGCCTTCATGCGGTCCATGCCCTGCTCGACGTGGCGGCTCGTGTTTTCCAGGACGACGATGGCGTCGTCGACGACGAAGCCCGTGGCGACCGTGAGCGCCATCAGCGACAAGTTGTTGAGCGAGAAGCCCAGCAAATACATCACGCCGAAGGTGCCCAGCAGCGAGACGACGGTGGCGACGGCCGGCACGACGGTCGCGCGGGCGCTGCGCAGGAACAGGCTCACCACCAGCACGACGAGCACGATGGAGATCATCATCGTCATCTCGATCTCGTGCAGCGAGGCGCGGATCGAAATGGTCCGGTCCGACGCCACCCGCATGACGACGTCCTGCGGCAGCTGCGCCTGCAGTTGCGGCAACAGCGCGCGCACGCCGTCCACGGTCTCGATGACGTTGGCGCCCGGCTGGCTGGTCACCAGCACAATCACGGCGGGCTGGCCGTTGAACAGGCCCAGCGTGTGGATGTTCTCGACGCCGTCCGTGACGTCGGCCACGTCCTGCAGGCGGATCGCGGACCCGTTGCGCCAGGCGACGACGAGGCCCTTGTAGTCCGCAGCCGTGCGGCCGTTCGTCGGCGTGTTGGCCTGCGAATAGATCTGCAGGCGCATGCCCTGGCCTTCCAGCGCGCCCTTCGGCCGGTTGGCGTTGGTGGCCTGGATGGCGGCGCGCACGTCCTCGGTCGACAGGCCGTACTGGTTCAGCTGGTACGGGTTCAGGTCGACGCGCACGGCCGGCAGCGAGCCGCCGCCGAGTTCCACGTCGCCCACGCCCTTCACCTGCGCGATCTTCTGCTGGACGATGTTCGACACCTCGTCGTAGATCTGGCCGGGGCTGCGCGTCTTCGACGTCAGCGCCAGGATGACGACGGGCGCGTCGGCCGGATTCGCCTTGCGGTAGGTCGGGTTGCTGCGCAGGGTCGCGGGCAGGTCGGCGCGCGCCGCGTTGATCGCGGCCTGCACTTCGCGCGCGGCCGAATCGATCTGGCGCGTCAGGTCGAACTGCAGGTTGATGCGGGTGGAGCCGTTGCCGCTGTTCGACGTCATCTCGTTGACGCCGGCGATGACGCCCAGCCGCCGCTCGAGCGGCGTCGCCACCGACGTCGCCATCGTGTCCGGGCTGGCGCCCGGCAGGTTGGCGGACACGAAGATCGTCGGGAAGTCGACCTGCGGCAGCGGCGACACGGGCAGCACGAAGAATGCGCCGACGCCGGCCAGCGCGATGCCGATGGTCAGCAGGATCGTCGCGATGGGCCGCTTGATGAACGGCTGCGAAAGACTCATGCGCCGGCTCCGCCAGGTTTTTCGCCGCGCTTGGCGGCGCCGTCCTGCCCGGCGGGCGCGGTGCCGCCGCGGCGCCGCGCGAGGCGGTCGAACGCAAGGTAGATGACGGGCGTCGTGAACAGCGTGAGCAGCTGGCTGACGATCAGGCCGCCGAAGATGGCGAGGCCCAGCGGCCGGCGCAGCTCCGCGCCCTCGCCCCAGCCGAACATCAGCGGGAGCGCGGCGAACAGCGCGGCCAGGGTCGTCATGATGATGGGACGGAAGCGCAGCATCGCGGCCTGGTGGATCGCCGTGCGCGGGTCCTTGCCCTCGTCGCGCTCGGCCTCGATGGCGAAGTCGATCATCATGATCGCGTTCTTCTTGACGATGCCGATCAGGAGGATGATGCCGATGATGCCGATGACGCCGAGGCCCTGCCCCGTCACGCCCAGCGCCAGCAGCGCGCCCACGCCGGCCGACGGCAGGGTCGACAGGATCGTCAGCGGGTGGACGTAGCTCTCGTACAGGACGCCGAGCACGATGTACACGCAGACGACGGCCGCGAGGATCAGCCACAGCTGGTTCGACAGCGACGCCTGGTACGCGCCGGACGCGCCGAGGAAGGTCATGCTGACGGACGCCGGCAGGCCGATCTCCTTCGCCACGTCCTTGATCGCGGCGACCGCGGTGCCCAGCTTGATGCCGTTTGCCGTGTCGAAGCCGATCGTCGTCGCCGGGTATTGCGCCACGTGCGTGATCTGCAGCGGCGCGGCCTGCTCCGAGATGGCGGCGATGGCGGACAGCGGCGTCGGAGAACCGGAACCCGTGCGCAGCTGCAGGTTGGCCAGGGCGTCGAGCGACATGTTCTCGTCCTGCTGCGCCTCCAGGATCACGCGGTACTGGTTGGTCTCCGTGAAGATGGTCGACACGATGCGCTGGCCGAACGCGCTGTACAGGGCGTCATCGACGTTGGCCGCCGTCACGGACAGGCGCGAGGCGCTGTCGCGGTCGATGTTGACGTAGGCCGCCGCGCCGGTGGCGCCGGCGTCCGTCACGACGTTGGCGAGCTCCTTGCGGCGGGCCATGGCGTCGACCATCTTCTTCGCCCATGCCGTCACCGTCTTCGTGTCCGCGCCCTCGATCGACAGGCGGTATTGCGTCGGTCCCGTCTCGGCGTCGATGGTGAGATCCTGCGTCGGCTGCAGGTACAGCGTCACGCCGGCGACGTCGCGCGCCACGCGCGCGCGCAGGCGGTCCATGATGGCGCGCTGGTTGTCGTGCCGGGGCTTCAGGTTGATCAGCATCGTGCCCGTGTGGAGCATGGTGTTGTTGGCGGCGTCCACACCGACGGTCGAGGCGAGCGATTCGACGTCCGGGTCAAGCAGGATCTCGCGCGCCGCGGCCTGCTGCAGGTCGGCCATCGCCGCGTACGAGATGGCCTGGCGCGCTTCGATTCTGGCCTGCAGCTGGCCCGTGTCCTGCGTGGGGAACAGGCTTTTCGGGATGAACACCCACATCAGCGCCGTGAGCACGAGGGTCGCCAGCGCGACGAGCAGGGTCAGGCCCTGGCGCTCCAGCACCCACGTCAGGCCGCGGTCGTAGTGGCCGATGGTCCAGTCGAAAAACGATTGGAACCTGCGCGCGAACGCCGTGTCGTGGGCCTTGTCGTGCTGCACGAGCCAGCGGCCCGACATCATCGGCACCAGCGTGAGCGACACGACGGCCGAGATCAGGATCGTGATCGCGAGCGACACGGCGAATTCGCGGAACAGCCGGCCCACGACGTCGCCCATGAACAGCAGCGGGATCAGCACGGCGATCAGCGACACCGTCAGCGAGATGATGGTGAAGCCGATCTGCGTGGCGCCCTTCAGCGCGGCCGCCATCGGCGGCTCGCCCTCCTCGACGTAGCGCGAGATGTTCTCGATCATGACGATGGCGTCGTCGACGACGAAGCCGGTCGCGATGGTCAGCGCCATCAGCGACAGGTTGTTCAGGCTGTAGCCCAGCAAGTACATCACGCCGAACGTGCCGACGAGGGAGATCGGCACCGCGAGGCTGGCGATGACGGTGGCGCGCACGCTGTGCAGGAAGGCGAAGATCACGAGCACGACGAGCACCACGGCCAGCACCAGCTCGATCTGCACGTGTTCGACGGAGGCGCGGATGCCGTTCGTGCGGTCCGACAGCACGGTCATGTGGACGCTCTGCGGCAGGCCAGCCTGCAGCGCGGGCAGGCGCTGCTTGATGGCGTCCACGGTCGCGATCACGTTGGCGCCCGGCTGGCGCTGCACGTTCAGGATGATCGCCGGCTTCATGTTCGCCCACGCGCCCAGCTTGACGTTTTCCGCGCTGTCGACGACCCGCGCCACGTCGCCCAGGCGCACGGGCGCGCCGTTGCGGTAGGCGACGATCAGGTTCGTGTAGTCGGGCACCGTCAGCAATTGGTCGTTGGCGTTGATCGAGTAGGCGCGCGCGGGGCCGTCGAAGCTGCCCTTGGCGCTGTTGGCGTTCGCGTTCGCGATCGCCGTGCGCAGGGTGTCGAGCCCGAGGCCGTTGGCCGCGAGGGCCGCCGTGTTGGCCTGGATGCGCACGGCCGGGCGCTGGCCGCCCTGCAGGGTGACGAGGCCGACGCCCGTCACCTGGCTGATCTTCAGCGCGAGGCGCGTGTTGACGAGGTTCTGCACCTCGGTCAGCGGCATCGCGTCGGACGTGATGGCCAGGGTCAGCACCGGCGCATCGGCCGGGTTGACCTTGGCGTAGACGGGCGGCGCCGGCAGGTCGGTCGGCAGCAGCGAGCCGCCCGCGTTGATCGCGGCCTGCACTTCCTGCTCGGCCACGTCGAGCGTCTGGCCGAGGGTGAACTGCAGGGTGATCACGGAGACCCCGGCCGCGCTGTTGGAGCTCATGCGCGCCAGGCCCGCCATCTGGCCGAACTGGCGTTCCAGCGGGGCCGTCACGGTGCGCGCCATCACTTCCGGGCTCGCGCCCGGGTACAGCGTCTGCACCTGGATCGTCGGGAAGTCGACTTGCGGCAGCGCCGACAGCGGCAGGAATTTATAGCCGACGAGGCCCGCCAGCACGATCGCCAGCATCAGCAGCGACGTGGCGACGGGACGGCGGATGAAGGGTGCGGATGGGCTCACGGAGCGCCTCCGGATGCGCTGGCGGGCGCCGTCATTGCGCGGCCCCTTCCTGCTGCCGGCGGCGCCGGTGCTGGCCGGCGTCCTGCGCGGCGGCGCCCTGCCCGCCCTGGCGGCCCTTCCAGTTGCCGTGGCCGCCCGCGGCGCCCGCCGCACCGGCACCCGGGCCGCGCGGATGGTCGCCCGGCAGGACGACCCTGGCGCCATCCTTCAGGCGGTCGGCGCCTTCCGTGATGACGGTTTCGCCGCCCGCGAGGCCGCTCGCGATCTCCACGCGCTCGGCGGTTTCCTCGCCGCGCTTCACGTTCGTCAGCGCCACCGTGCGCGTCTGCGGATCGAGCACGTAGACGTAGTCGCCACCCGCGCCGTGGCGCAGCGCCGTCACCGGCACCGTCACCGCGTTCTTGACGACGTCGACCTGCAGGCGCACGTTCACGAACTGGTTGGGGAACAGCGTCGTGCCCTCGTTGCCGAAACGGGCCTTGGCCTTGACCGTGCCGGTTTGGGTGTCGACCTGGTTGTCCAGCGCCATGAAGCGGCCCTGCGCCAGCACGCGCGTGCGGGTGCGGTCCAGCGCCGTCGCCGGCAGGGTCGCGTTTTCGTTGATGCGCTGCTGGATCGCCGGCAGGCGGTCCTGCGGAACGGCGAATTCGACGTCGATCGGCGACTGCTGCGTGATCACGGCGATGCCGTTCGTGTCGCTGCTGCCCACCAGGTTGCCGATGTCCACCGTGCGCAGGCCCACGCGGCCGGCGATCGGCGCGCGCACCTGCGTGTAGCCGAGGTTGATGCGGGCGATGCCTTCGGCCGCCTTGTCGGTCGTGACGGCGCCGGACAACTGCTTGACGAGGGCCGCCTGGGTGTCGACGTCCTGGCGCGCGATCGAATCCTGCTGGAGCAGCGTCTGGTAGCGGCCCAAGGTGACCTTCGCCGTTTCCAGCTGCGCTTCGTCGCGCTGGCGCTGGCCGGTGGCCTGCAGCAGCGCCATCTGCGCCGGACGCGGGTCGATCGTCGCCAGCACCTGGCCCTGTTTGACGAGCTGGCCTTCCGTGAACAGGATCTTCTGCAGCACGCCGCCGATCTGCGGACGGACCGTCGCCACGGCGGCCGGCGTCACGGTCCCAAGGGCGTCCAGCACGATCGGGATGTCGGCCCGCTCGGCCTTGCCGACGCCCACCGTCGTGGCGGGGAAGCCGCGTCCGCCGCCCGGCCCGCCCCGGCCCCCGGGTCCGCCCGCCCCCGGCCTGCCCGCGCCGCCGGGCCCGCCCTGGGCCTGCTGGTGCGTGAGGTGCCAGGCCAACGCCACCAGGCCGGCCATCGCGAGGACGGCGACGACGGTGCCGACGACGCGGGTGCGGCGCGAGCGCTTGGGTTGCGTTGGGGTCTTGTTCTTGTCGGGTGTGACGGTCGAATCCATGCTAGTCCTTGGCGGCCGAGTGTTCAAAAGCACAATAAAAGTTCCGTGGCAATGTAGCACGCTCCATGGTCCCTTTATGTTTCAGAACGTACGGTCCGCCCGGCGCCCGTCCCCTGCGCGGGCATCCGGGCGAGCAAGACAACTTGCTTCTTTACACGGATTTACGCGGAAGCCTTCCACATCCCCGAAGATCGAAACAAAAACGGGCGCGGGAGGCATCCCACGCCCGTTTCAGCGCACCTGTCGCCGACTACATGCCGTTACAAACCTTAACCTGCCGGAAAGGTTCAGGGCACCGTGCACAGGCAATGCGTGACGGCCGCGAACGGTTGCCTCCGCTCGGCGACGTCGGCCAACCAGCCCAGGTCCTTGCCGACGGGCGTCAGCGCGCCGCCACCCAGCACCGCCGCGCCCAGGTCGGCCGGCAGCAGGCCCAGCTTCACCTGCACGTTCACGATCTGCGCGTTCGACATGCCCATGCGCTCCAGCAAGCGCTCGGCCAGCGACTCCGGCTGTTCGGCGTACGTGACGCGGAAATCGTCGCCCAGGTGCGCGCGCCTGGCGGCCGAGCGCAGCGCGTCGCCATAGCTGCCCAGGCGGTCGACGAGGCCGCGCTCCTTGGCCTGCGCACCCGTCCACACGCGGCCCTGGCCCACTTCATCGATCTTGGCCGGGGTCGTCTTGCGCGCGATGGCGGCCTTGGTCGTGAACTCGTCGTACACGTGGTCGATGCTGGACTGGATCAGCTGGCCCACGCGCGGATCGAGCGGGCGCAGCGGGTTGTAGGCGTCCGCGAGCCACGTCGTCGTCACGCCCGCCGTGTGGATGCCGAGCTTCTCGCCCACCTTCTCCGCGGTCGGCACGATGGCGAACACGCCGATCGAACCCGTGACGGTGGACGGGTCGGCGATGACTTCGTCGGCCGCCAGCGAGATCCAGTAGCCGCCGGACGCCGCCACGTCGCCCATCGACACGACGACCGGCTTGCCGGCGGCGCGCGTCAGTTCCAGCTCGCGCCGGATCAATTCGGAGCCGTAGGCGCTGCCGCCCGGCGAATCGATGCGCAGGACGACGGCCTTGACCGAGCTGTCTTCACGCACGCTGCGGATCAGGTTCGCCGTCGAGATGCCGCCCACCATGCCGGGGCCGCCCGTGCCTTCCGTGATGTCGCCGGACGCGACGACGACGGCGACCGAGTCGCCGAACGGCTTGTCCGGATGGCGCGCCACGTAGTCGGCCAGGCTCACCTGGCGGAAGCTCTTGATATGGTCGTCGTAGGCGCCGCGCTGGATGAACATGGCGCGCACTTCGTCGCGGGTCTTGATGCCGTCGATCAGCTTGGCGTCGAGCGCCACCTTGGCCGCGTTGCCGTGCGCCGCGGCCAGGCTCTGCGGCAGTTCGTCGATGCCCTTGGCGATGGCCCCCGCCGGCAGCTTGCGCGCCTTCTCGACTTCGGCCGTGTAGCTGGTCCACAGGCCGTTGTACAGATACGTGTCCGCTTCCTGCGCGGCCTGGGACGGGCCGTTGCCGATGAACGGCTCGGCGAAGCTCTTATACGTGCCGACCTTCATCAGGTTGACGGTGACGCCGAGCTTGTCCAGCGCGTCGCGGTAGTAATTGCGGTGGTGTCCGAAGCCTTCGATCAGCACCATGCCCATCGGATGCAGGTAGATTTCGCTGGCATGCGCGGCGATCAGGTAGCGCTTCTGGTCGAAGTTGCCGCCCCAGGCGACGACGCGCTTGCCGGCCGCCTTCACGCGCTCGACGGCGGCGCCGATCTCGCGCACGGACGCGAGGCCGCCGCCCTGCATCTCGTCCAGCAGCAGCAGGACGTCGCCCACGTTCGGGTCCTTCGCGGCGGTGTCCAGCGCCTTCAGCACGTCCGGCAATTGCACGAGCCGGCGGCCGTTGCCCGACAGGCCGGCGACGAGCGAATCGCGCACGCTGCCCGCGCGTTCCTCGACCAGTTCGCCCTTCAGGTCCAGCACGAGCGCCGTCTTGGGCGCGATAGGCTTGAGGCCGCCGCCGAACATGCTCCACACGAGGGCGATCAGGATGATCAGGAAGAGCAGGTTCAGCACGAAGCGGCGCGTGGCGTCGAGGCCGCGCCACAGCGCGCCGACACCGCGGCGCAGGGAAGACAGGGGTTGGAAGGACATCGGATCTCCGGCTAGTTGAAATTCGGTTCGGTCAAGGGCATCGAATCGGCGCGGCGCGAGATCGCGAACAGGCCGGCGAACACGAGGGCGCCGTTCACGATCAGGAGTTCGAGGCCGAGGCGATAGCTGCCCAGCAGCGCATGCTGGTGGTATTCGAGCAGCGCGCACAGGAGGGGCGCGCCGACGGTCACCCAGGGCACGAGCCGGTCGTTCAGCGTGCGCGTCGTCATCATGCCGAAGGCGAACAGGCCGAGCAAGGGGCCATACGTATAGCTTGCCAGCTTGAGGATGACGACGATCATGCTGGGATTGTCCACCCATTTGAACACGAGCACCATCGCCAGGAACAGCAGGGCGAACGCCATGTGCACGTGGCGGCGCACGCGCACGCGCTGGCCTTCCGTCAGGTCGTCGCGGCGCTTGATGCCGAGGATGTCGATGCAGAACGTCGACGTCAGCGCCGTGATGGCGCCGTCCGCGCTGGGAAACAGCGCCGAGATCAGCGCGATCAGGAAGACGATCTGTACGAACGCCGGCAGATGGCCCATGACGACGGCGGGGAAGATCTTGTCGCCCGTCGCCGTGACGCCCGCCGCCGGCGCGTACAGGTACAGCAGGCCGCCGAGGAACAGGAAGGCGCACAGCACGACGACGAGGACGGCCGTCAGGCTCAGGAGGTTCTTCTGCGAGTCGGCCAGCGTCTTCACGGAGATCGTCTTCTGCATCATTTCCTGGTCCATGCCCGTCATCGTCAGCACGATGAAGATGCCGGCCACGACCTGCTTGAGCCAGAAGCCGGGGCTGTCGGGGTCATGGGTGAACACGCGCGCCAGTCCTTGTTGCTGCATCTGCTGCAGCGCCTGCGGGATTGTCAGGTCCAGCTGGCCCAGCAGGAAGGCGACGCAGGCGAACAGGCCGGCGAGCATGCACGTCGTCTGCAGGGTGTCGGTCCAGACGATGGTCTTCACGCCGCCCTGGTAGGTGTACAGCAGGATCATGCCGAGGATGATGAAGGTCGTGAGCCAGAACGGGATGCCGAGGCCGTCGAGGATGATGTCCTGCAGGACCGCGACGACGAGGTACAGCCGCGCGGTGGCGCCGAACAGGCGCGACAGGATGAAGAACCCGGCCCCGCTCTGGTAGGCGCGGCGGCCGAGGCGCACGTCGAGGTAGTGGTAGATCGACGTCAGGCGCAGGCGGTAGTACAGCGGCAGCAGCAGATAGACGACGGCGATGTAGCCGATCACGTAGCCGATGAGGATTTGCGCATAGCCGAACCCGTCGGCCCCGACGGCGCCCGGCACGCTGATGAAGGTGGCGCCGGACAGGGTCGTGCCGACCATGCCGAACGCGACGAGCATCCAGTTGCTGCTCTTGTTGCCGATGAAGAAGCTATCGTTGTTGGCGCCCCGCGACGTGGCCCAGGCCACGCCCAGCAGCAGCGCGAAATAAGCGATGACGATGCAAAAAAGTAGAGCCGGGGACATCGAGGATCCAAAAAGTTGTCCGATCGCCCGGCAATATACACCCAAGCAGGCCCGGCGGCCCGATCGGCGGGGTCAGATCCCCTCCCCCGGCATGCGCTCGAACGGGCCGATGCACGCGTCCATCGTCTCGTCCCTGCACATGACGAAGCGCGCGCCGGACGGGTGGAAGCGAAGGTAGTTGGTGGCGCGCGTGCCCGGCTTGGTGATCTCGCCCGAGCAATCGCGCTTGCCGTTGTCCTTGACGATCTTGTCCTGGAGCTTGTAGAAGCCCTTGGCGCTGGGCTTCTCGGCCACCGTGAATTCGCTTTCCGACACCTCTTCCGCGCTCTTCACGAGCGTCGTGCCGTCGCCGCGGAAGTGGTACGTCTCGGAACAGCCGAGCTGCGGGATCGTGAGAACCCAGATCCCCAGCAATGGATGCGAGGCCGACGGCGCGGCGGCTTCGGCCGGCAGGGCGGCGGCGGCGACAGACAGGCAGGCGAACAGTCCGGTAAGCGTGCGCATGATGGGCCTTTGCATGACGGTGCGGGAAAGCACGGGGTCTTGTCATTATTGCACAAGCATGCGCGGGGCGGGCGCACGCCGTCCCGAGGCTATCCGTGACGCCATTCAGGGCGACTTCGTGCGCCCGAAGTACGGCTTGAATGCCGCCTGCACGTCCGCCGGCAACTGGTCGAAGTCGATGCGCTGGTTCTTGATTTCGGCACGCAGCCGGTCGGGGCCGCCGAACGCCCGCACGGTGCGAGCGGCAAGATCGCGGGCGAGCTCGCGCAGGATCGAGTCCGGCACGTTGCCGTCGTTTTCGGCGTTCGGGTCGTGCACCTCGAACGTTTCCGCCGCATCGTCGCCGCCGCACGTGCCGCCCTTCACGGCAAGAACGAGCCCGTTCTCCCAGTTCTCGTAAAGCCGTCGCTCTCCCGCCGGGTCGGGGCTGCGCCGCTTGAAAATCCCGGTCACGATGTAATACGTCGACGCCGCATCCTTCGCGCTGCCGAAAATCCACACTTGGCCGGTGTACAGCTCATCATCGGCAATTTGGTCGCACGCTGCACGCAGGCCGTCGGGGAACTTCTCGACGTTCATCCGGTCGAGCGGCAATCGCAGCCCCAATACCGGAACAGTCAGCGACCGCGGCGGTCGGTCGCTACTCGATGCGGTGGCGGTTGCGCTGATCGCCAACAGGGACGCCGCAACGAGTCTATTAAAAACCTTTCTCGGTAGGCGCGAACTGGTAGGGTGGGCGGCCCCCGCCCACCAAGCGTATGCGTCGCGGTGACGCATGGTGGGCACAGGAGTGCCCACCCTACTGGGATAGGCTCTAATACTATCGATAGCGGTACGCAGCATCATGCGGCTTGCCTTTTCTGCGCGGGGCAAAAAGACGGCTCCGCCTGGAAAAGTCAGCAGATCCAGCAGGGAATTGTTGCGCCGAACCGAGCCGCAGGACTTGGCGGCAGTCAATCTGTGTCTTCCCGAACGTCAAGCAGGCTGCACGCCACATGCGGCAAACGATGTGGCAAACCGTTGGAGACCTCGAACAATCGTTGCGAGTGGACGCGATGCCGAAGGAGGCGCGCAGCAGGACGCTCGACCTCGCCGGCCGAGCATCCTGCCTGACTGCGCCGCACCTCGCGATAACGGAATCAGCCGTTTTCCGGCGGCGTCTTCGCCTTGGCCGGACGGCGCGGTGCGCGCGTGGCCGGCTTGCGCGACGGCGCCTTGTGCGCCGGGCGGGACGACTTCTTGCGCCCCGGTTTCCCGGCCTCGCCCTGCCCTTCCTGCGCAACGTCCTCGGCAGGCGCGGCCGCCTGCTCCGCCCCGGCCGGCTGCGTGTCGGCGGCAACGGTGCCTTCGTCCCGCGCCACGTCGTCCGGCGTCACGACCGCACCGGCCTCCGGTGCCGGCGCTTCCGCTGCCGCTTGCTTGCGCGCGGCCGGCTTGCGCGGCGTGCGGGCCGGGCGGCGGCGTTCCTTGGCGGCGGCCGGGGCTTCCTCGGCGACCTCGGCCGCCTCGGGTTCGGGCGCCGGCGCGGCGGCGACGGGCTCGATCACCTCGGCCAAGTCCGGCGTCGGCGCCGGCCAGGTGGCGATGGCGGCCTCTTCGGACGCCGGCGTCTCTTCGGTTGCCGTCTCGGCGGAGGTTGCCTGCGCCTCGCGGCCCTTGCGTCCGCGGCCGCCGCGGCGGCGCGGTTCGCGGGCCGATGCCGGCACGTCCGCCGGCTGCTCGCCCTGGGTTTCCGCCGTCAGTTCGTCGACGCCCTCGGGCGCCGCCGTCGCCGGCTCGGCGTCCTGGGCCACGACGGCTTCGGCCGGCGCCGCGTCGGCGGGCTGCAGCTCGACTTGCGCGTTCGCGCCGCGGTAGACATACGTGCCGGATTTTTCGTCGCGGCCGAATTCGAACAGGCCGCGCGTCTGCGCCTCTTCCAACAGGTTGCCGAACGTGCGGAAGCCGTAATAGGTCTCGGAGAAGTCCGGGCGGCGGCGCTTGAGGGTGTCCTTCAGCAGCGAAGCCCATATCTTGCCGGTGTCGCCCCGTTCCGAGACGAGCGCGTCGAAGGTCTCGACGACCATCTCCAGCGCCTGCAGCTTGCGCGCTTCCATTTCTTCGCGCTTGCGGTTGTTCTCGTCGGACGGACGGCGGCCCGCCGAGGGCTGGGCCTTGCGCTCGTCGCGCTTGGCGGCGGCGCGGCGCTGTTCGCGCACGAGGTCGTCGTAGAAGATGAATTCGTCGCAGTTGGCGACGAGCAGGTCCGACGTCGACTGCTTGACGCCCACGCCGATCACCCGCTTCGCATTCTCGCGCAGCTTGGAGACGAGCGGCGAGAAGTCCGAGTCGCCCGACACGATCACGAAGGTGTTCACGTGCGACTTCGTGTAGCACAGGTCGAGCGCGTCCACGACCATGCGGATGTCCGCCGAGTTCTTGCCCGACTGGCGCACGTGCGGGATTTCGATCAGTTCGAAGTTCGCTTCATGCATCGTCGCCTTGAAGCCCTTGTAGCGATCCCAGTCGCAATAGGATTTCTTGACCACGATGCTGCCCTTGAGCAGCAGGCGTTCGAGGACGGGCTTGATGTCGAACTTCTCGTAATTCGCATCGCGCACGCCGAGTGCGACGTTCTCGAAGTCGCAGAACACCGCCATGCTGATATTGTCTGAAGATGAAGCCATGTGTGTTGTTGTGTGGTTTGTGGACAAGCTGACCAGGGATTATACGCAACAACGTTGACGACGCCGCCACGGACGCGTCCGCCCGTAGCGCGCTCAGGCCAGCCGCTCGAGCGTGGCCGGATCGGGGCGGCCGTCGAAGAACTGGTCGAGGCAGGTCTGGAAGATCGCTTCGTCGGGCGCGATGTCGGCGAATAGGGTCATCGACGAGTGGAATTTGAGATTGTCCGGGTGGCCGAAGATTTCGTCGACGCCGCGGTCGTGATGGCTCGCCACGGCCGCCGCGCACGCGCGCAGGCGCGGGCCCAGCACGGGATGCGCGAGATAGGCGGCGGCCTCGTCGGCCGAACGGATCGCGTAGCGCTGCGCCATCGCGCTGTGCCCCAGTCCCTCGATCTGCGGGAAGATGAACCACATCCAGTGCGTGCGCTTGTGGCCGGCACGCAGCTCGGCCAGCGCCGCGTCGTAGATGCCGTGCTGGGCCTCGACGAAGCGTTCCAGGTTGAAGTCGGGTGCCATGTGTGCCTCCTCTCCGGCGCATGCTACGCCGTTCGCGGGATTTGCTAAAGTGGCGCCACGATGAAACCCGAACACCTCACCCTCCTGCTGACCCGAGAAATGCCCTACGGCAAGTACAAGGGCCGCAAGCTCGCCGACCTGCCCGGCCACTACCTGGGCTGGTTCGCCCGCGAAGGCTTTCCGAAAGGCGAGCTGGGCGAACTGCTCGCCCTCATGTACGAACTCGATCACAACAATCTGCGCAGCCTGCTCGATCCCTTGCGGCGATGATCGATTTTTTCGATCGCAGCCCATAAAACTACTCGTTTTTCATTGCGGACCCGCATCCCTATACTGGCCTCCATCGACAAACACACCAAGGAGCACATCATGATGGAAGTCCGCAGGAGCACGGAACGGGGCGCCGCCCACCACGGCTGGCTGATGTCCAAGCACAGCTTTTCGTTCGCCGATTACTACGACCCGCGCCACAACGGCTTCGGTCCCCTCTTGGTGATCAACGAAGACCGCGTCGCCCCCGGCGCCGGCTTCGGCACCCACGGCCACCGCGACATGGAGATCATCTCGTACGTGCTGGACGGCGCGCTGGAGCACAAGGACAGCATGGGCACCGGCTCCGTCCTGCACTACGGCGACGTCCAGCGCATGAGCGCCGGCACCGGCGTGCGCCACAGCGAGTTCAACGGCTCGAAGACGGACCCCGTGCACTTCCTGCAGATCTGGATCGAGCCCGACACGAAAGGCATCCCGCCCAGCTACGAGGAAAAGCATTTTTCGAAGGAAAGCAAACAGGGCAAGCTGCGCCTGATCGCGTCGCGCGACGGCCGCCAGGATTCCGTGCTGATCCACCAGGACGCGTCGATCTACGCCGCCATCCTCGACGAAGGCCACCAGGCGGAACATGCGCTCGACCGCGAGCGCCTGGCGTACGTGCACGTGATCCGCGGCGACGTCAGCGTGAACGGCGTGCCGCTCAAGGAAGGCGACGCGCTCAAGATCGGCGCCGAGGAACGCATCGTGTTCGACCAGGCGGAAGGCGCGGAACTGCTGTTCTTCGACCTGCCCGCCTGATGTAGCGTCAGACGCGCCCGATCCGCATATTGATGGGCCAGCAGATCGGGCGCTTGCCGTTCGGGTCGCCCCAGAGCGCGGCGATGTCGTTGGCGAACGCCATGATCAGCCCTTCCTTGCCGGCTTCACGGGCGCTGCGCACGGCGGACCACGTCAGCACATAGCCCAGGAATTCGGACAGGTGCCAGTCGACGCGGATGTCCAGCGCCGGCGGCGCCAGTTCGTCGAAGGGAAATGCGAGCGTCGCATAGCCCGTGTCGACCAACTTGCGCTCCGGCGGCCAGTACGGTCCGATCTCTTCCCAGTAGAACTTGCGGAAACGCTCATCCAGCAACGGCTCGAGCTTCAATACGCCGTAGCTGACGAGCGCCAGGACGGCGCCGGGAACGGCGATCCGGCGCACTTCCCGATAAAAGGCCGGCAGATCGAACCAGTGCGCGGCCTGGGCCGCGGTGATCAGGCTTGCGCTCGCGTCCGGCACCGGCAACTGCTCGGCGGGTGCGCAGCGATAATCGATGCGCGCGTTCGGCACGGCATTCGCGATCTGGTCGGCGCTCGGATCGAGCCCGACCACTTTCTCGAAGTAAGGCGCGAGCAGTTGCGTCAGCTGCCCGTTGCCGCAGCCGACGTCGACCGCGAGCCGGCAGTCCGGCGCCGCGGACGCCAGGAAGGCGGCGAGTTGGCGCGGATACTCGGGCCGGAACCGGGCGTAGGCCCGCCCTCCCTGGTCGAACCAGTTGCGTCCTTGCGGCATACCGGTTTCAGTCGACATGCGGATTCTCCTGTTGTAATGCGGCTTGCGCCGCCGCGACCCGGGCCGCGAATCCTTCGCGCTCGAGGGCGCCGGCCGCCGCTTCCAACACGCGCCTGAGCGGGTAGCCAATGTCCTGCTCGAGGCTATCGATGGCGGCGAAGGTGGCGGCCCAATGCCGTTCGAGCTTGCGGACCAGCGCGCGCCCGGCGGGCGTGAGCCGGAGCGCGCTCTTGCGGCCGTCGTCGAGGGCGTGGCGCGCGATGAGTCCGTCGGCTTCGAGGAGCGCGACGGTCTGGCTGATCGCGCCTTGCGTCAGGTGGGTGCGCTCGGTCACGTCGGTCACCGTCTGCGCGCCGGCGTGCAGGGCGCGCAGCACGGGTGTGTAGCGCGGCCGGTAGCGCAAGCTCATGGCGCGGTAGTGCTCTTCCGCGCCCTGTTCGACGAGTTCATTGACGTAGCGCAGCAGTTCGCCGAGCCCGGGATTGTGCCTGGTGTTCATGCGTCGCATGATACATTAGCACTAATGTATCTGCAATGATCCGCGTGCCGCTGACGGGCCGGGCCGGAAACTCGTGCCGAAGTGAAACTCCGTGACTTTTCCTCGACAGCAACCTGCTATCCTGAGGCGAACGACCGGGTTCGACCAAGGCCGGGCCCGGATGGGACGACACTGGAACAACACGCTTCTCGACGCGAGGCAGGACGCGACGTCACTGCATCACCAGCCACATCAGATCACTGCCGCTTACTCATGCAAGACACGACTGCATTACGCCCCGACGTACCATCGCCGCCCATGTATGGCGACGGCACCGGCCAACCCCTGCGCCGCTTGGCCGACCTGCCCGGTCCCCGTGCGCTCCCCCTCCTGGGCAATCTGCACCAGTTCGATTTCAAGCGCCTTCATCGGACCATGGAACAGTGGGCGCGCAAGCACGGCCCCGTTTTCCGCGTGAAGTTCCCAACCGGTGCGTTCCTGGTGGTGGCGGACCCTGATCTGGTCGGCAAGGTGCTGCGTGAGCGACCGGATACCTTTCGACGGCCGACCGTGCTGTCCGCGGTGGCGGCCGAGTTGGGCGCCATGCCCGGTCTCTTCGATTCGGAAGGGGCCGCGTGGCGCGACCAACGGCGGATGGTGATGCAAGCCTTTGCGCCCCATGCGGTGAAATCGTATTTTCCGTCACTGGTGCAAGTGGCGCGGCGCCTGCAGCGTCGGTGGGAGAATGCCGCGGCGACCGGGCAGGCAATCGACCTGGGCGGCGACCTGCGCCTGTACTCGGTCGATATCGTCGCCGGGCTCGCGTTCGGGACGGACGTCAATACGATCGAGAACGGCGACAATGTCATCCAACGTAATCTGGACGCGATCTTGCCCGGTGTCGCGCGCCGGACCTTGATGCCTTTTCCTTACTGGCGCTACGTGAAACTGCCCGCCGACCGCCGGCTGGAACGCGGCATTGCCGTACTCCGCGACGCCGTGACGGACCTGGTCAAACAGGCCAAGCAGCGCATGCTGCTGGACCCGGCGCGTGCAGTGAATCCACCCAACATGCTGGAAGCCATGCTGGCTGCGGCTGCCCAAGGGGGCAGCGGCGTCACCGAGGCCGAGGTGGCGGGCAACGTCACGACCATGCTGCTGGCCGGCGAGGACACGACCTCGAACAGCCTGGCCTGGCTGATCTGGCTGCTGTACCGGCACCCTGACGCGCTGCGGCGCGCGCAAGACGAAGTCCTCCGCTGCGCCCCCAGCCTGGACGCATTGACGTTGGAGCAAGTGGATCGGCTCGATTTTCTGGAAGCTTGCACGCAGGAATCAATGCGCCTGAAGCCTGCCGCACCCTTCATCACGGCGGAAGCACTGGAGGGCACCGTCGTCGGCGACGTTGCCATCGAAAAAGGGACGATCGTCTTGTGCCTGATGCGTGACACGAGCCCGGACAATACCCGCTTCGAGAATGCGGCGCAGTTCGACCCGGGGCGCTGGTTGCAGGATTCGGTCAACCGCAAGGCGTCCATGCCCTTCGGCGCCGGCCCGCGCATCTGCCCTGGGCGCTACCTGGCGCTGCTCGAAATCAAAGTGGCCATGGCGATGCTGTTGGCGCGCTTCGACATCGCGTCGGTCGCCACCGCGCACGGCGGCGAGCCGGACGAACAGGTCGCCTTCGTGATGGCGCCGGAAACGCTGCACATGCGGCTGCGCGTGCGCGAGGAGCGGTGTGGGTCCGGAACTGACCGCCTCGATCGGCAATAGCCTGCCCGGCGCAGCCGTCCGCGACTGCGGAATCTTTAATTTCAATTCAGGCAAAAACTACCCGAATCAAAGATGAAAAAAATAACAGCGATTCAAGCCGCAAATATTTGGTCCAATGTCTCGGCAATTTTCTTGATTGTCGGGGTCGCCGTCGCCATCGCAGCGACAATATGGGAGCCGCGCGGCCTTCCAATTTGCTTCGTGCCCCTGACAGTTGCTTTCGTTGCCAAACAGGGGGAAGCGCGGACATTACGGTCGGCACTTGAACTGAAGGCGGGCAGCACGGCCTAACCACGAAACCGCAATGAATTTTGGTCGTGGCTCGGCCTATGTCTACCATTGCCGCTGCAATACACGTCAGGCCAGAATGCTTTGGCGGTGCTGTGGAACACAGCCGAAGCCGAACTTCCTCATGCGGCCAGAACCGGTCGTTCGCGGCTCAGCTTCAACGTTAGATAGCTCGGAGTATTATGGAACCCTCACTGATCGAATCCGCCTGGCCAAATGCTCTTCGTTGGTTTTTAACCCAAGGTTTGACCAGCTTTACGCCTTGGCACTTTATGCAAACGCCGGACGAGATGGCGTTCGCAGCCAGTGCGTTCCGGCGTGAGGACGTACGTAACGGAGAGGTGTTTGTATTTGCTCGGCGTCAGGATTGCGACGACTTTGCTGGCCTTGAGCTGGTTGGCGGGCGGGTCACCGAAAAGGTCGTGTACTTCCATCCTGTATTTAGTGATAGCTCCAAGGGCTCCCCGAGAACTTGGAACATTGTCATCAAAACTTATGAAGATGTCTTTGAGTTTGTCGCACAGCGCGTTGTGCCGGACATGAAGAACTGGGCATTAACGGAGGACGCTCGAGATCTATAAGCGCGTTCCCCTGAAACTCGTCCAAGTCGCTGCGCGGCTTGACCCAGGATTAACTCGCCAATTGATGCGCTCGTAAGTCCGTCTAGGTCGGTTGCGGCCGATCGTGACACTCGGCGGCTTTTCCTCGACGGCAACCTGCTATGCTGAGGTCAATGGCCGGGTTCAGGCAGTAGCGGACGGCTAGGAATCGTGATTATGACGAACAACAAAAAACAGGAATACTGCCTGATCTGTAAGCGTTTACTCGACAACCCAGCAGACCCGCTTTCAGGCAATTGCGGCGGAGATTGCTGGGGATGCGTAGGCGCTATCGAAGCAGAAATGGGATGTGAGGAATCGCTCGCCTACGTCCGGAAAGAATATGAGGCAGGACTTCGACCTGGCTGGATCGATCCATTTAAGTCCTGATTTGGCAGCTGCGCTACCGCCGCTTCGGATCGGACGCACTCGGTTGTGACAGGCAGAATTCGGCCAAGATCGGCCATTCAGGGCTCCCGGCCTTCCTGCATCACAAACCTTTACTGTTGAAAGCAACGATCATGATCCTGGAAGTCGCCCCACTACAAATACGTGCCAGCCAAGAGGCAGCCTTCGAAGCCGCCTTCAAACAAGCGCAGGCCATCATTTCGTCAATGCCGGGCTATCTCTCGCATGAGTTGCAGCGTTGCGTCGAGCGACCGCGTGAATACATATTGCTTGTTCGATGGGAGTCGCTGGAGGCTCACGAGGTCGGGTTTCGCCAGTCGGCGGATTATCAGGAATGGAAAAAATTGCTGCATCATTTTTACGATCCCTTTCCCGTGGTCTCCCACTACGCCCATGCGGAATGACCGGTCATGCAGCCCGGCCCTGACGTAGGGCAACTTCGGGTCGACAGCGGCCTCATCTGAAAGACCACCGAGCGGACCCGCTCCGACATCATGGCAAGGCCATGTCCATGCCGAGCATCCCGGCCAGGCCAAAGGTGGCGATCCCCAGGCCCAGGAGCGCCAGCACGAAGACCGCGGCCACCTTGCCGCCCGCGCGCAGCACCGCGCGCTTTTCGTCTTCGTTCTTCTTCCCCTTCTTCCCTTGATCGTAGTGCCACTTGATGGCGAAGAACATGCCGGTGCCTAACACGAGAAACTTGAAGGTAACGAAGACGACAGGGATCCAGTCCATTGTTCGAGTATTTCCAGGCTATTGTTTGACGCTATCTATCGTGGGGAGCACGACCTCAATGCAAGGATGGCGTTGCTGCACGTTCTGGGGCATTCTACTTAGAAGCAATTTCCATACATTGAGACAAAATGTCCCAGCTGAAATCCATACAAGATGACAATCCGCCAATCTGGTTGCCGCGCTTGGCCGGGAACAAGGGGCCGCGTTTTTTGCAGATTGCGGATGCATTGCAGGCCGCGGTGGGAGACGGCTCGCTGAAACCGGGTGACCGTCTGCCTCCGCAGCGCCAGTTGGCGGCACGGCTGGACGTCGACCTGACGACGATCACGCGCGCCTACGACGAGGCCAGGCGCCGCAACCTGCTGGAGGGCCGCGGCGCTCGCGGCACGTATGTCGCGGCGCCGAAAGTCGAATTGACGTCGATCCTCGACCTGAGCATGAATACCCCGCCACCGCCGGACGGCGTGGACTTCGGCGACATGTTGAAACAAGGTTTGTCGCAAGTGCTGATGCGGGCAGATAACGAATTGCTGATGACTTACCACCTGGGCGGAGGAAGCGACGCCGACCGCAAGGCCGGCGCCAAGTGGCTCGAACCGATGTTTGGACAGCTGGATGCTCGCCAGATTGTCGTCTGTCCGGGTGCGCAAGCGGCGATCGCCGCATTGATCCTTGCGCTGACGGCGCCTGGCGACGTCATCCTGGCGGAGCCGACGGGTTATCCCGGCTTGCGTGCTGCGGCGGCCCAATTCGGCCGGCACCTCATCGCGGTGGAAGCGGACAAGGACGGGATGGTGCCCGGGCTGCTCGAGGAAGCGTGCCGCCGGCACGAGCCTGCGCTGGTCTACCTCAATCCGACATTGCAGAACCCGACCGCCGTCACCATGCCGGAACAACGGCGCAAGGAGCTCGCCGGCGTCGCAAAGCGCTGCAACGTACGGATCGTCGAGGACGATCCCTACTGGCTCCTTGCCGATGCCCCACCAGCCCCCATTGCCACGTTTGCCCCGGAACAGACGTATTACATCTCGACCCTGTCGAAATGCCTGACGCCCGGCTTGCGTGTCGCCTTCGTGCTCGTACGCGACGCGCACGAACGCCAACGATTCCTGGCCGCGCTACGATCGTTTGCGCTGATGGCCGCGCCGCTGACGGCGGCGCTGGCCACGCAGTGGATCCTCGACGGTTCGGCGGACGGATTGATGGCTGGCGTCCGCAGCGAGGCGCGCCTGCGCCACCGGATGGCTCGGGACATCCTGGCGGGGCGGTACAGCGGCGCCGGAGACGGCCTGCATGTCTGGCTCGAGTTGCCGGCGTATTGGAACGCCTCGCAGCTCGCGCGTGCGGCCGCCGGCGAGGGCATCGCGGTCACGCCGGCGGAGGCATTCGCGACCGGCGACGGGTCCGTGAATGCGATCCGGATCTCCTTGGGCAGCATCAAGGACCGTGGACGCCTTCAGGCGGGTCTGCAACGGCTGTCTCGTCTGCTTGCGCAGCGGCCGGAGTCGTTCAGCGCCGCCGTGGTTTGACTGTCCGGCAAACGACGGGACCGACGCGCCGCAGGTGGATTCCCTCCGTATAATGAAGCTCCACCGCACTTCCGGGCCCGCCAGCATGAGCGCACAACCCAGCGTCCTCGTCGTCGAGGACGACGTCCACATCGCCCACGTCCTCGGCTTCATGCTCGAGCGCCAGGGGTATCGCGTAATCCACGCGGCCGACGGGCGGGCCGCCGTGCAGCACGTCGTGTCGCAGCCGGCGCCGGATCTCGTGCTGCTGGACGTGATGCTGCCCTACGTGGACGGGTTCGAGATCATCGGCCTGATCCGCGCCCAGGCCGGCTGGGAAGCCGTCCCCGTCCTCATGCTGACCGCCAAGAACACCGAGCGCGACACCGTGCGCGCCCTCGACGCCGGCGCCGACGATTTCATCATCAAGCCCTTCCAGCCGCAGGAATTGCTGGCGCGCCTGCGCCGCTACCTCAAGACGGCGCCCTGATCCGCCCTTCTTGCTCATGAAATCGTTTTCATATACCCTTGGAAACGTTCATCCCACACAACAACTGGAGTTCCGCTTGACCAACCAATCCCGCCGCACGGCGTTCAAGACCCTGCTGGCCGGCGCCGGCGCCGCTTCCCTTCCCGTCTTGCCCGCCCAGGCCGCCGCAGCGAAAGCGGCCGCCGCCTGCCCGCCCGCCGCACCACACTGGGGCCGCGGCATCGAAGGCCAGCGCAAGGCCGACCGCGGCGACGGCACGTACGTCAACCCGATCATCGCCGGCGACCACCCGGACCCGACCATCCTCAAGGACGGCAAGGACTATTACATGACCTTCTCGTCCTTCTTTTCCTATCCGGGCATCGTGATCTGGCATTCCACCGATCTCGTGAACTGGGCGCCGGTCGGCCCCGCGCTGAAAAAACTGCTGGGCACGATCTGGGCGCTCGACCTGTGCAAGCACGACGGCCGCTATTTCATCTACATCCCGGCCGCGCCGGACGGCAAGCCATGGTCGATCTACGCCATCTGGGCCGACCACATCGAAGGGCCGTGGAGCGACCCGATCGACCTCAAGATCGCCGGCTGCATCGATCCGGGCCACGTCGTCGGCGAGGACGGCAGGCGCTACCTGTTCGTCAACGGCATCCGCCGCGTGCGTCTCGCGGACGACGGCCTGCGCGCGGACGGCCCGGTCGAACCGGCATACCAGCCGTGGCATTATCCGGACGACTGGGTCGTGGAGAACTTCGCGCCGGAAGGCCCCAAGCTGTTGCGCCACGGCGAGTACTTCTACCTGATCACGGCGGTGGGCGGCACGGCCGGTCCGGTGACGGGCCACATGGTGATCGCGGCACGCTCGAAATCGATCGACGGCCCGTGGGAACACTGCCCGCACAATCCGCTCGTGCGCACGACGGGCACGGCGGAGCCGTGGTGGTCGCGCGGCCACGCGACGCTCGTGGAAGGTCCGGCCGGCGACTGGTGGATGGTCTACCACGGCTACGAGAACGGCTTTCGCACGCTGGGCCGCCAGACCTTGCTGGAGCCGATCGAGTGGACGTCCGACGGCTGGTTCCGCGCCAAGGGCGGCGACCTGTCGAAGCCTTTGCCCAAGCCGCGCGGCGGCAAGGCGGGGCCGAACGGATTCGCGCTGTCCGACGATTTTTCGCGCGACCGCTTCGGCGTCCAGTGGGCGTTCCACGACCCGGCGCCGGACGACATGGCGCGGGCGCGCTTCGCCAACGGCGGCCTGGAAATCAAGGGCAAAGGCACGTCGCCCGCCGACAGCACCCCGCTCACCTGCGGCGTCGGCGACCGCTCGTACGAGGCCGAGATCACGCTCGACCTGGTCGGCCCGGCCGAAGGCGGCCTGCTGCTGTTCTACAACCAGAAGGCGTTCGTGGGCCTGGGGTTCACGCCGGAATTCGTCAAGACGTGGCAGTACGCGGAGGAGCAGCCATGGGCGCGCCGCCCGCAGGCCATCTCCAGCGTGCGCGCGCGCCTGACCAACGTCGACAACGTCATCACCTTCCACTACTCGTTCGACGACGGCAAGACGTGGCTCCTGCACGGCACGCGCATGGAAGTGTCGGGGATCCACCACAATGTGTTCGGCGGCTTCCTGAGCCTGAAACTGGGCGTGTACGCGGCGGGCGGCGGCACGGTGCGCCTGCGCGACTTCCGCTACAACGCGCTGGCGCCGGCATGACGCCCTGAGCGCGCGCCACGGCCCGGCGGGACCTGCTAGCATGCGCGCAGATCGTAACCAACAGTCTACATGGACGCGTACCCGCCACGCATGGCCGCCGCCGGCGGACTCCCCGACGACGCCCAGCGGCGCTTCGACGAACTGCTCGCCCACCTGCCGGCCGGCGTCGTGATGCACGACGCCGGCGGCCGCGTGGTGGCCGCCAACCGCCAGGCGCTGGCGCTGCTGGGACGCGGCGAGGACCAGGTCCTGGGCTCGCCGGACGACGACGCGTTCTGGCACTTCGTGCGCGCGGACGGCACCCGCATGCCGGCTTCCGAATATCCCGTCAACGCCGTGCTGCGCACGGGCGCCAAGGTGTCGGACCTCGTCGTCGGCGTGCCCCGCCCCGCCGAAGGCGGCGTGCGCTGGGCGATCTGCAACGCCTATCCGGAGCGGGGCGAGGACGGCGCCCTGTGCGGCGTCGTCGTCTGCTTCACGGACTGCACGGCCCTCAAGTACGCCGAACAGTCGCTGCACAAGTCCGAGGAACGCATGCGGCTCGCGCTGCAGGGGTCCACGGACGCGCCGTGGGACTGGGACCTCGTCACCGGCGAAATCTATTATTCCGCGCGCTACTGGGAAATGCTCGGCTACGCGGCGGACGAACAGGCTCCCGATCCGTCGGCGTGGATGCGCATGATGCACCCGGAGGACCGCGCGCGCGTCGTCGCCTTCGTCGACGAATTGCTGCCCGGCCCGCGCCAGGCCTACAGCATCGAATTCCGCCTGCGCCACCACGACGGCCATTACGTGCCGGTGCTGAGCCGCGGCTTCATCCTGCGCGATGCCCTTGGTGCGGCGGTGCGGCTGTCCGGCACGAATACCGACCTCACTGAACGCAAGCAGTCCGAACACCGCATCCACGAACTGGCGTATTTCGACCAGCTCACCGGCCTGCCGAACCGGCGCTTCCTGATCGACGAACTGGGCCAGATCCTCGCCCGCAACGGCCGCGCGGGCCGCCACGGCGCCCTGCTGTTCCTCGATCTCGACCACTTCAAGCTGCTGAACGACACGATGGGCCACGACGTGGGCGACCTGCTGCTGCGCGAAGTGGCGCGGCGGCTGCGCCGGGCGCTGCGCGAAGGCGACCATCTGGCGCGCCTGGGCGGCGACGAATTCGTCATCGTGCTGGAAAACCTGGGGCACACGCCGGCCGCGGCGACGGCCGAAGTGCAGGCCGTCGGCCGCAAGGTCCTCGAGGTGCTGGGCGAACCGTTCGACCTGGCGGGCCGGCCGTACGCCAGCAGCCCGAGCATCGGCGCCACGCTGTTCGACGGCGATCCGGACGGCATCGACACCCTGCTGCGCCAGGCCGACCTCGCGATGTACCGCGCCAAGGAGGAAGGCCGCAACACGCTGCGCTTCTTCGACCCCGGCATGCAGGCGGCGGTGGACCGCCAGGCCGCGCTGTCGGCCGCGCTGCGCACGGGCCTCGCGCGGCGCCAGTTCGTGCTGTACTGCCAGCCGCAGTTCGGCCACGACGGCAGCCTCGTGGGCGCGGAGGCGCTCGTGCGCTGGAAGCGCGGCGCGGACGAACTGGTCGGCCCCGGCGAATTCATCGGCGCGGCCGAATCGGGCGGCCTGATCGCGGCGCTCGGCATGGACGTGCTGGAACAGGGCTGCCACGCGCTCGCGCGCTGGGCGCGCGCGCCCGGCCTCGCCGCGCTCAAGCTGGCCGTGAACGTCAGCGTGCACCAGCTGCGCGACCCGGACTTCCCGCGCGCCGTCGCCACCCTGCTCGCGGCGACGGGCGCCCCCGCCGACCGCCTCACGCTCGAATTGACGGAGAGCGTGTTCGCGCGCAACCCGGCCGACCTCGTCGACCGCATGCAGCAGCTGCGCGGGCTCGGCGTGCATTTCGCGCTGGACGATTTCGGCACCGGCTATTCGTCGCTGGCCTACCTGGCGCGCTTTCCGCTGGCGGCGCTCAAGATCGACCGCTCGTTCGTGCAGGACGTCGACCACGATCCGAACGCGTCGTCCATCGTCGAAGCCATCATCGCGCTCGCGCGCAAGCTGCACCTGGCGACGATCGCCGAGGGCGTGGAACTGGATGCGCAGCAGGCCTTCCTGACGGCGCACGGCTGCGACGTGATGCAGGGCTATCTGCTGGGGCGCCCGGTGGCGCTGGACGAATTCGAGCGGCGCTACGGCCAGGCGGACCTGCAGGCGCCTCAGGGACTTCAGGGGCTACAGGCGTTTCAGGCGGCCAGCGGCAGCTCGACGTAGAACGTGGTGCCGATGCCCTCGGCACTGTCGAACCAGATGTTCCCGCCCAGCTCCTCCACGATGGTCTTGCAGATCGACAGGCCGAGGCCCGTGCCGCCCTGGCGGCGCGAATCGGCGCCGTCGGCCTGGGCGAAACGCTGGAACACGCGCTCGCGGAACGCTTCCGGAATGCCCGCGCCCTCGTCGGCCACGGCCAGCCGCACGGCGTCGCCGCGCGCCTCGACCTGCGTGCGCACACGGGCTCCCGGCCCGGAAAACTTGATCGCGTTCGACAGCAGGTTCGTCAGCACCTGGGCCAGGCGGTCGCGGTCGACGTCCACGCGCATGCCTTCCGCGCCCGGCGCCGCCACGCACGACAGTTCGACGCCGGCGCGGGCCGCGAACGCCTGCATCGCCGCGACGGCGTCCTGCGCGAGCGGCAGCAGCGGCTGCACCGCGCGCTCGAACGCCATGCCGCCGGCGTCCATCTTCTGGATATCCAGCACGTCGCCGACCAGGCGCACGAGCCGCCCCGAGCTGGCGTTGGCCACGTCGACGAGCCCTTGCGCGTCGGGCGGCAATTCGCCCGCCATGCCGTCGGCCAGCAGCGCCAGCGACGCCGAGATCGCGGTCAGCGGCGTGCGCAGCTCGTGCGACACGGTCGCCACGAATTCGTCCTTCATGCGCTCGACTTCCTTGCGCGCCGAGATGTCGTGCACGAAGACGGAAAAGAACAGGCCGTCGCCCGTGCCGGCCAGCCCCACGGTCATCTCGACGGGGATCTCGCGGCCGTCGCACGCCAGCAGCACGCGTTCGACGCGCCGGCCCAGGATTTCCAGCTCGCCCGTCTCGAGGAAGCGGGCGAGCAGCTCGCGCGTGCGGGCGCGGAAGCGTTCCGGGATGACGAGGTCCGCCACGTGGCGGCCGACGGCCTGCCCGCGCGGCCAGCCGAGCATCGTCTCGGCCGCCGAGTTCCAATCGCAGATGCGGCCGCGCATGTCGATGCCGACGAAGGCATCCTGCGCCGTTGCGATGATGGTGGCGATGCGCTGCTCGTTGGTGCGCACGCTGGCCAGCGCCTGTTCCAGTTCGCGCGTGCGCAGGGCCACGCGCTCTTCCAGGGTGGCGTTCAACGCTTCCAGGTCGCGCCGGCGCCGTACGAGGTTCGCCACGAGCGTGTTCAGCGTCATGCCCAGCGCGCGCACCTCGGCATAGCCGCCGCGCCCGACCTCGATGCGCGCCGTCTCGCCGGCGCGGATGCGCTGCGCGGCATCGGCCAGGTCGCCCAGCGGACGGGTGATGCGGCGCGCCAGCGCCACGCCGGCCAGCGAGAACAGGAGCGCCAGCAGCACGCCGCTGGCCAGGCCGTATTCGCGCAGGCGGCGCACGGGGGCGAACGCGTCGTCGACGTTCTGGCGCACCAGCACCGTCCAGCCCAGGCCGGGGTAGTCGCCGTAGCCGTGGCCGAGCTGGTAGCCGACCAGGTAGGAGCGCCCGTCCGGCCATGTCTCGACGACATAGCCGCCGTGGATCTGCGCGTGCGCGGCCTGCAGGCTTTGCAGGGTCAGGCGCTTGCCGACGACGTCCGCCGGCCCGAGCAGCACGTTGCCGTCCGTGTCGACGATCAGGGCCTCGGCCTGGCGCCGCGCCGCGATCCCCGCCATCACGGAGCGTTCGACGTCGCGCGCCCATTGCCAGGACAGGTGGGCGCCCAGCACGCCGCGCGTGACGCCCTCGTCGTCGATGTAGGGAAAGGCGACGTCGACGAAGCGCCAGGGTTCCGTCTGCCGGGGCAGGTGGCGCGCCAGCAGCATGGCTTCGTGCACGTCGTCCGCGTGGATGCCGCGCAGGGCGTTGCGGAACCAGGGGCGGCGGGACACGTCCGCCCCCTCCAGCAAGCCCTGGGCCGCGACCTGCACCTTGCCGTCCAGGTCCGCCAGGCCGATCCAGCTGTAGTAACCGAGGGTGTTGCGGATCGCGTCCAGGGTCGCGCGGCGGCGCGCGTGCGGCTGGTCCTCGCCCAGCACGCGGCGCCGCGCCAGCAGGCCGACCTCGCGATAGCGTTCGAACATGCCGCGCTCCAGCTTGTCCGACGTCTGCATGGCCAGCTCGGCCAGGCCGTGGCCGATGCTGGTCTCGACCTGCTCCGTCGACTTGCGTTCGATGACGGACGTCAGCGCCAGCGTGAGGATGATGGACAGCAGCACGAAGGCCAGGGCCAGCCACGCGCCGAGGGCGCGCGGCAGCAGGCGGCGCAATGATTTCAAGGGATTCGACATGGCAAACGGACATGGGACACGGCGCCTTACGGACGCTGCTGCCAGCCTAGCACAGCCATGATTCCGCGCGGCAATTGTGTTGCTTCAGGTGAACACCCGCGTCACGTTTCGGCCGCGCTGTTGTATTTCCAACCAGAAGCACCCATATCGGATAGGCGGGCGCCGGCGGCCGATGCACGGCCATGTCCAATTTCCGGTAAACTCGCCTGTTACGTAACCAATTATGCGTCATCGCTCAGGAACAGCCATGCAAGACAATGCCACCGCGCCTTCCAACCTCGTCGACTACGTGACGTCGTGCAGCCTGCCGACGCCGTGGGCGCAGTTCACCCTGCATGCGTTCGTGGAGCATGCGACCGGCAAGGAGCACCTGGCGATGACCCTGGGCGACCTGTCCACGGGCGACGCCCCGCTGGCGCGCATCCACTCGGAATGCCTGACGGGCGACGTGATGTTCTCGCAGCGCTGCGACTGCGGCGCCCAGCTGGAGTCCGCGCTGCGCCGTATCGCCGACGAAGGCCGCGGCATCCTCCTGTACCTGCGCCAGGAAGGCCGCGGCATCGGCCTCGTCAACAAGATCCGGGCCTACCGCCTGCAGGAAGCGGGCGCCGACACGGTCGAGGCCAACCTGCAGCTGGGCTTCCACGCCGACGCCCGCAACTATGAACTGGTGCTGCCGATGCTGGAACAGTTCGGCATCGGGGCCGTGCGCCTGATGACCAACAACCCGCGCAAGATCGACGCGCTGGGCAAGCTGGGCATCCAGGTGGCCGAGCGCGTGCCGCTGCTCGTCAACCGCAACGCCTACAACGACAACTACCTGAACACCAAGCAGGCCAAGCTGGGCCACATGATGACGCCCGTCACCGAGGCGCTCGACAGCGAAGCGTAAACCCACCGCGGGCGGCGCTTCTGGCAAGATGGCGCCATGCGCTTCCCGACCGCCGCCCTCATCACCGTCGTCGTCATCGGCGCCGCCGCGTCGGTTGCCGTTGCCGCCGGCCGGGCAAGCGGGGCCGGCCAGCGCACCAAAGCGACGCCGCAACCGCCACTCGTGATCCCGCCCGCCGCGCCGCCCGCGACGACCCTGCCCGCGCCCGGCCCCGGCGAGACGGACGAGACGGCCGCCCTCCCGACGCCATCCAGCGCCGCCCAGACCTTGTATTCCGCCGCCAAGGCCGACCTGCTGCAGATCCGCATGCTGCTGCGCAACGGCCGCAGCCAGTCCAGCGTCGGGTCCGGCTTCCTCGTCGGGACGGGCAATCTCGTGCTGACCAATTACCACGTCGTGTCGCAGATGGCGCTCGATCCGGAGGTCTATGTCGGCGAATACGTCGACACGGACGGCAGGAGCGGCCCCGTCGAACTGCTCGCCGTCGACGTGCTGCACGACCTGGCCGTCGTGCGCGTGAACCGCAACGGCACGGGCTTTTTCCAGGTGCCGGACAAGCCCGTGAAACTCGTGCAGGGCCAGTACCTGTATTCGCTCGGCAACCCGCTCGACCTCGGCTTCGCCATCTCGGAAGGGGCGTACAACGGCATCGTCACGCGCAGCTTCTACGAGCAACTGGTGTTTACCGGGCCCATCAACTCGGGCATGAGCGGCGGCCCCAGCGTGACGGCGGCCGGCGTTGTCGCGGGCGTGAACGTGTCCAAGCGCCGCGACGGCGAGCTGGTCAGCTTCCTCGTGCCCGTCAAGTATGCCCAGCAACTGTTGGCGCGGGCAGCCGCGCAGCCGCATCCGCCCAGGAATTTCAATCCGCTGATCGGCCAGCAACTGCTGGCGCACCAGCGCGCGCTGATCGACCGGCTGCTGGCCGAGCCGCTCTCGATCCGCACGATGGGCCCGTACCGGGTGCCCGTGCGCGAATCGCAGCAGTTGCGCTGCTGGGGGCGCTCGAACTTCCGCGCCGAGGCCGAGTACACGCTCGACGCCGTCAGTTGCGCGATGGAGGCGGCCGTCTACGTGTCGGACACGCAGCAGACGGGCCACGTGTCGATGACGCACCAGGTGCTGCGCACGAGCTCGCTGCATCCGCTGCAGTTCGCCGTGCTGGCCACGAGCCGCTTCAGCGTCGACCGCATCGGCGCCGGCCGCGACACGCGCCTCACCCGTCCCGCCTGCACGGAAATGTTCGTGCACACGGCCACCTTGCCCGTGCGCGCCGTGACGTGCGTGCGCGCCTACCGCAAGTTCGCCGGCCTGTACAACTTCACCCTGCTGGCCGCCAGCACGGACGATCCGCGTGCCAGCCTGCAGAGCCGCCTGGACCTGGCCGGCGTCTCGTACGAGAACGGCATGCGCGCCACCCGCGCCTTTTTGGCCGCGCTCGGGCGCAGCCCCATGCGGCCATGAACCCGGCCATGAACTCGGCCATGAACGGGCCCTGGTTCGTCGAGCTGCTGGCCCGCAACGGCGACGTCCTGCTGCGCCAGTGCGTGGACGCGCTCCCCATCCGCATCGGGCGCGGCTACGACAACGACGTCATCCTCGACGACGACTACGCGGCGGCCGCGCACGCCGTCGTCGAGCAGGACGCGGCCGGACGGCTGCTGCTGCGCGATCTCGGCAGCCGCAACGGCATCGTCGTCGCCGGCCGCCGCCGGCAGGAGGCGGTCCTGTCCGGCGACACCGTCGTGCGCATCGGCCACACGGCGCTGCGCGTGCGCGCGGCCGGCTTTCCCGTCGCCCTGGAACTCGTCGACCGCACCTTCCACGGCTGGGAAGGCGTGCTGCCGGGGGCCGCCGGCCTGCTGCTCGCGGGCGCAGTCGCGCTGCTCGCGCGCTGGCTCGGCGACACCGAATTCTTCGAGCTGGCGCGCTATGCCGAGGCGCTCGCGGGCGGCCTCGCGGCGGCGCTGCTGTGGGGCGGCATGTGGGCGTTCGCCAACCGGCTGTTCGGGCGCCACGCGCGCCTGGGCCGCCACCTGTTCGTGTTCGGCTGCGGCAGCGCCGCCCTCGCCGGCTACGTGCTGCTGGGCAGCCTGCTGGCCTACGCGTTCTCGGCCGAAAGTTTCACGCACTACGGGTCGCACGTGGCCGTGGTGTTGCTGGCCGGGATGGTCTATTTTCACCTGTGCACGATCCGGCCGCGGAACCGCGTGCGCTACCGCTGGATGTGCGCCGGCCTTGCCGTACTGTGCTCGAGCCTGATCCTGACCGGCAACGTGCAGCGCACGGGCCGCCTGTCCGACGAGTTGTACATGTCGGTGCTGCTGCCGCCGCGCTTCCGGCTGAGTCCGGATCACGGTGTCGACGAGTTCATGCGCGCCGTGGAGGCGATGCAGGGCCCGCTCGACCGCAGCCGGGGGCGCAAGCCGGGCGACGACGAGATCGACGATTGAATGTGCGACACTGTCGAAACCGGCCCGTCCCGTTCGTCGTACGAACATGGACGCATCCCGCGTCCTCGACCAACCAAGGAAACGACATGTCCAGAGTCAGAGTCCAGAGCTTTTCCATTTCCCTCGACGGCTACGGTGCCGGTCCGAACCAGAGCCTGCAGAACCCGATGGGCGAAGGCGCCGGCGGATTGCATCAATGGTTCCGGGGAACCCGCACCTTCCAGCGCATGATGGGCGACGAAACGAAAGGCACCGGCGGCCCCGACGAGGACTTCGCCGCGCGCGGTTTCGCCAACGTCGGCGCCTGGATCCTGGGCCGCAACATGTTCGGGCCCGTGCGCGGCCCGTGGCCGGACGACGAGTGGAAAGGCTGGTGGGGCGACGAGCCGCCGTACCACTGCGACGTGTTCGTCCTCACCCACCACGCGCGCGCGCCGCTCGCGATGCAGGGCGGCACGACGTTTCATTTCGTGACCGACGGCATCGAGGCGGCGCTCGACCGTGCGCGCCGGGCCGCGGGCGGCAAGGACGTGCGGCTGGGCGGCGGCGTGTCGACCATCCGCCAATACCTGCAGGCCGGGCTCGTGGACGAGATGCACCTGGCCATCTCGCCCGTCCTGCTGGGCACGGGCGAGGCGCTGCTGGCCGGCATCGACCTGCCCGCGCTCGGCTTCCGGTGCACCGAGCACGTGCCGACCGCCGCCGCGACGCACGTCGTGCTGAGCCGGACCTGACGGCTCAGGCCAGCGGGATCGTCAACCGCGCGATCTCGACCGAGCCGTCCTCGTCGAAGATGGGACAGCGTTCGCCGATGGCGACGGCCTCGTTGAAGTCCGCCGCCTCGACGATCGAATAGCCGCACAGCGAGCTGGCGGCTTCCTTCGGCCCCAGCAGGCGGCGCGGCACGTCGACGGCGCTGTGCGTGAGGCTGCCGCGGTCGAGCACGCGCGAGCCCATGCCGTCGAACCACGCCGCCCAGCGCGACAAGTCGTGGCGCGTATCCGAATCGGCGCCCGGCGCGCCGTGGTACACGAACAGGAAACGTTCCATGGTGCCCTCCTGTGGTTGGTTTGCCCGGCCCGACGTTAGCAGAAGCGCGGGATGCGCGCCGCACCGGTTCGTTTTGACAATCGCCCGAGGATGGCCGATCATCCCCGCATGACCTTCCTGCGCCGCAACGCCGTCTTCGTCTCCGCCTGGATCCTGTTCTGGATCCTGATGATCCTCGTCGCCGTGCAGGATTTCATGCGCAACGAGCACAGCCATGCGATCTGGAAACCGATCCTGTGGGAAAGCTCGTCGGCCGTCGTCATCACCGTGCTGGCCCTCGTGCAGCTGCGCTGGTCGCATACCGACGACGCCCTGCTCGGCACGCCCCCGCGCTGGTTCGCGCGCCAGGCCCGCTGGCTGCCGATGTACTGGATCGCCTTCGTGCCGCTCGCCTTCGGCATCCGCGACGCCGTGTACGCGCTGGTCGGCGAAACGTATCGCCACGCCCCGCCGCCGCAACTGTTCCTGTACGAATCGCTGAAGATCACGATCTTCTTCGGCCTGTTCATCTCGATCCGCTTCGGCGTACAGTCCTACCGCGCCCTGCTCGACGCGCGGCTGCGCGCGGAGCGCTCGAACACCCTGCTGCGCCAGGCCCAGCTGCAGCGCCTGGGCCAGCAGATGCAGCCGCACTTCCTGTTCAACGCGCTGAACACGGTGTCGGCGCTGATCTGGAGCGATCCCGCCCGGGCCGACGCCACGCTGGCGCAGCTCGCCGACGTGTTGCGCGAAACGCTGGCCCTGGGCGACCGCCACGCCGCCCCGCTCGCGACCGAGCTGCGCCTCGCCCGCGGCTATGCGGACGTGATGGCCGAGCGCTTCGCCGACCGCGTCGCCATCGCCTGGCAGGTGGACGACACGCTGCTCGACCGCGACGTGCCCGTGATGAGCCTGCAGCCGCTGCTGGAGAACGTCTTCAAGCACACGGTCGAACGGCGCCGCGCGCCCACCCGCATCGAAGTGTCCGTGTGCCGCGAAGGCAACGAGCTCGTGCTGGGCGTGCAGGACGACGCGGGCAAGCTGGCCGCGTCCGGACGCCCCGGCGGCATCGGCCTGTCGAACCTGCGCGCGCGCATCCAGGCGCTGTACGGCGACGCGGGCCGGCTGGACATCACCGCGCGGCCGCAGGGCGGCGTGCGCGCCGAATTGAGGCTGCCGTGCGCCTCCTGATCGTCGACGACGAGCGCCCGGCGCGCGCCAAGCTGCGCCACCTGCTCGCGCAGCAGGACGGCATCGCGGCCGTCGAGGAAGCGGCCGACGGCGTCGAGGCGCTGGCCCGCATCGCCAGCTTCCGCCCGGACGCGCTGCTGCTCGACATCGAGATGCCCGAGCTGTCCGGCATCGAACTGGCCGCGTCGCTGCCGGAACCGGCGCCGCTCGTCGTGTTCGTCACGGCCTACGAACGCTATGCGTGCCGCGCCTTCGACGCCGACGCCATCGACTACCTGCTCAAGCCCTACGATGGCGACCGCCTGGGCCGCGCGCTGGCGCGGCTGCGCAAGAAGCTGGAGGCGCGGCCCGACGGACAGGCCGCCGCCCTGCCGCCGGCCCCGCTGGAGCAATTGCTGGTGAGCGAACGCGGCGTCACCCGCGTCGTGCGCGTCGCGGACATCCAATGGATCGAGACGGCCGACAACTACGTCGTGCTGCACACGGAGGCCGGCGCCCCGCTGCTGCGCCAGACCCTCGCCGGCCTCGTCGACCGGCTCGGGTCCGGCTTCGTGCGCTGCCACCGGCGCGCGGCCGTGGCCGTGCGCTGGATCGAGCAGGTCGTCACCCTCGACAAGGGCGACGGCGAAGTGCTGCTGCGCGGCGGCACACGAGTGCCGTGCAGCCGCCAGTACCGCGCCGACGTCCTGGCGCGGCTGTGATCAGCCCTCCAGCGCGGCCAGCAGCTTGGTGCCGACCGGCGCGCCCCAGCCCGTGCACGCATCCCAGCCGGCCCCGGCGGCATAGCCGCCGTTGTCGCCGCTCGTGATGTCGCGCATGGCGCCGCTGCCCACCAGCGGGCCGTACAGCAGCGGGTTGAGCCAGCCGACGGGCTGCGCCAGCTTCTGGTTCAGCAATGCGACGAGGCCCGCCCACAGCGGCGACACGGCGCTCGTGCCGCCGATCGTGTACGTCATGAAGTCGACGCGCACCCGGTAGCCCGTCGCCGGCGACGCATTGCCCGCCACGTCCGGCACGCCGCGTCCGACCCGTGCGCCCGGATTGACCGACTTCGGCACGCCCGCATCCGTCTGCCACGCCGGCAGGTCGAATACGTCGCTGACGCCGCCGCCCGTCGCGCTGCTGGCCGGGTCGTCGTTCCACACGGTCTCGGCGGCGATCGTGCCGCCGTCGGCAGTCAGGCGCGTGCCGCCGCAACCCAGCACGTACGGGCTGGAGGCGGGGAAATCGGCATGGGCGCGGCCGTCCGGCGTGCCGTTGTCGGGGTTCTGGTCGCCGCTGCCGGCGTCGCCCGCCGCGCAGCACACCGTCACGCCGAGCGCGGCCGCCGACTCGAACGCCTGGTTCATCGCGGCGAGGCCCTGCTCCGTCCAGTCCGATTCCGGCGCGCCCCAGCTGATCGAGATCACGGACGGCTTGTGCACGTCGTCGTGGACGGCGGCCGCGATCGCATCGACGAAGCCCTGCTCGCTGTTCGGCGCGAAGTACACGGCGATGTGCGCCTTGGGCGCGACGGCACCGGCAACCTCGATGTCGAGCATCACCTCGGCATCCGCGCTCCACGGCAGCGACGGGCTGTTCTTGCCGCCGTCGACGGAGACGGCCGTCACGGACGGCGCCGCCAGGTGCAGGCTCTTGAAATACGCCTTGATGTCGTTGGTGCGGTAGCCGCCGCCCAGCTCGATGATGGCGATGCACTGGCCGCTGCCGTCCAGGCCGGCCGGGAAGTCGTACAGTTTCGCCAGGTCGGCGCCCGTGAAGCCGGACGCGGCCTGGGCATCGGTGGGCGCGGCGGCCAGCGGCATCGACGCCTGCAGCGCCGCCTGCGCCGAATCCTTCGAGAACTTGAAATGCGGCCGCGCGATGGGCACGTCGTCGATGCCGAACACGCCTTCGACGATGCCGTCCAGTTCGGGCGGCAGGTGCACGGGCGCCGTGCGGCGGCGCGAGATGCCGGCCGCGTGCTCGACCCGTTCGATGGCCGTGCCGAACGCGGCCGCCACCTGGCCGGCCGTGCCGGACAGGACCATGCTGCGCGCCGCCGGCCGGCGTTCGACGACGACGAGGCCGGCTTTCTGCGCGAAGGCGGCGACGGCGGCGAAGTCGGCCTCGCTGGCGCCGTGTTGCGCGGCGAACTCGGCGCGCGTCAGGTAGCGGCGCTGGGCCGGCTTGGCGTCCAACGGATGCGCCGCGATCGGCGCTCGCCGGCGCACGAGGACGGTGATCTCGAAGCGTTCGTCGGCCGGTGCCGGCCCGAGGGACCGCATGTCGGCGATGGTTGCGGGCACGCTGCCCTGGAGTTTGACCATGATTCACCTCGTTGATGGACGGCCCGGCGGGTCCGGGCACCGTCTGCCAGTGTGCGCGCCGAGCGGATCAGCCTCTTGATTGGCGATAACTATTGGGCACGCCGGCGCGGCGCCCGCGCCCGAAGCTTCGCATTCGTATTAAAATGATTGCGCAATTGTGAGCGCTAACATAAATACAGGGAGACATGATGATCGACAAGAATCGGCGTGGTCTGGTCCTTGCCGCCGGCGGTGCGCTGGCGGCGGGTGCGATGGGAGACTTGGCATGGGCGGCCCCGCCCGATCGCAAGCTGGGCTATGCGATCGTCGGGCTCGGGTCGTACGGCCTGGGCGTCATCATCCCGCAATTCAAGAACTGCAGGAACAGCCGCCTCGTCGCCCTCGTCAGCGGCGACCCGGCCAAGGCGCAGCGCGTGGCGCGCGAATACGGCGTCCCGGACAAGAACATCTACAACTACGAGAACTACGACCAGATCCGCAACAACCCGGACATCGACATCGTCTACGTCTGCCTGCCCGTGTCCATGCATGCCGAGTACACGATCCGCGCGGCCAAGGCCGGCAAGCACGTGTTGTGCGAAAAGCCGATGGCCGTGTCGTCGGCCGAGTGCGAGGCGATGATCGCCGCGTGCCGCCAGGCCGGCAAGAAGCTGATGATCGGCTACCGCTGCCACTTCGAGCCGTACAACCTGGAGGCCATCCGCCGCGCCCGCGCGGGCGAGATCGGCAAGCTGCGCTACTTCCGCTCCGAGCACGGCTTCACGTTCCATGACCCGAACGCCTGGCGCCTGAAAAAGGCGATGGCGGGCGGCGGCTCGATGATGGACATCGGCATCTACGCCCTCAACGCGGCGCGCTACATGACGGGCGAGGAACCGGTCGCCGTCTACGCCCAGGAAACGACGGACCGCAACGACCCGCGTTTCCGCGAGGTGGAAGACATGATCGGCTTCCAGCTGGAATTCCCGTCCGGCGTGATCGGCTCGTGCCAGTCGATGTACAGCGCCAACCAGAACCACATCCTGCTGATGGGCGACAAGGGGCGCATCGAAATGGAACCGGCGACCGGTTACTACGGCAACCGGATGTGGATCGGCAATGGCCGCGAAAAGGAAATCACCCCGCCGCCGGGCCCCGGCGCCACGCAATGGGCCGGCCAGCTGGACCACATGGCGCAATGCGTGATGCAGGACCGCGAGCCGATCGTCGCCGGCGAGGAAGGCTTGCGCGACCTGCGCATCATCGAGGCGATCTACCGCTCGGCGCGCGAGCAGAAGCGCATCCTGCTCAAGGCGTGAATCAGTAAGGCGATCCGGTGACGTCCAGCCGGATGCGCCAGATCGCGCCGGCGCCCGTCAGGAACAGCGTCTTGCCGTCGGCGCCGCCGAACGCGGCGTTCGTGACGTTGGCATCGACGCGGATCGTCGCCAATTCCTTCCCCTGCGGCGAGAACACGCGCACCCGCCTGGCCGGGTGCTCGCTCACGTAGATATTGCCGTGGCAGTCGACGGCCATGCCGTCCGGGACGTCGAGGCCCTTCACGATGTCCCGACCCCGCTCCGGCACGCCGTTCACGATGGGATAGGCGCGCAGGAAGCCGTCGCCCGCGTTCACGTACAGCACGTCGCCGGCGGGCGACAGCGACACGCCGTTCGGGTTCGGCCGGGTGCCGTCGACGAGCGTCACCTTGCCGTCCGTGGCGACGCGGTAGACGCCGGTCACAGGCTGGCCGCCGGGCGCCGCCGCCTTCTGGAAATCCGGGTCCGTGAAATAGATCGTGCCGTCGCGCGCGATGGCGACGTCGTTCGGCGAATCGAACACCTGCCCTTTATAGTCCGCGGCGAGCGTCGTGCGCTTGCCGTCCGCGAGCGCATAACGCGACAAGGCCTTGTATTTGTGCGTGGCCGCGACGATGTCGCCGTGCGCGTCGACGGCCAGGCCGTTGCTGCCGCTGTCCTCGACGACCGTGCTCACGGTGCCGTCCAGAGCCAGCTTGCGGATGCGCGACGGGAAGCCGGGCGCGAAGCTGAAATCGGAAAAATACAGCGCGTCCTTGATCCACATGGGGCCTTCGTACAGCCCCGGCTCGCTGCGCGACGGCTGGACGGCCGCGACATGCTCGGCGCGCAGCTCGCCTGACGGCGCCGCGCCGCACGCGGGCGCCGCGTGGACGGCGGCCGCGTGGGCCAGCGCCAATGGGAAAGCGAAAACGGCGGAGACGGTGCGGAATTGCATGGCGGGCCTTTCGTTCGACGGTCGAAATAACGCATTGTAGCGTTTGCCCGGCACGATCACTCGTCGTTCGCGTTCAGTGCGATCCGATGGTCGTCCTTGTAGCGGCAGGCATCGATCTGCGTCGTGCCGTCCGCATGGCACCAGCCCAGGCCGTGGCGCCGCCCGTCCGCATCGATGCCGCCGACGAACACGAGATGGTCGACCGCCGGCCATTGGTAGCCGCCGTCGAACCATTTTCCGCGGATGGGCGCGGCGCCGTGCGCGGGGACGAACGTGCCGTCGCCCTGCGCCTCGCCTTTCAGGAACGTGGCCTCCAGCCGTCCTTCCCGTGTCACGAGGACGCCCGCCCCGGCCGGCACCGCGTCGTCGATGCCGCCTTCATACGAGACCATCTTGCTGCCGGCCGGGAACGTGACGTGCCCCGTGCCGTGCGCCATGCCGGCCGCGAATCCGCCCTCGTACGCGACGCCCCGCTCGCTCGCCAGCTTGCCGTGGCCTGCCGGCAGGCCGTGCGCGAAATCGCCTTCGTAATAACTGCCGTCCGGACGTGTCCACTTGCCCTTGCCGTCCGGCTTGCCGCCGGCCACCGCGCCTTCGTAGACGGCGCCGCTGGGGTAGCGCAAGCCGTTCGCTTGCGGGATCCCGGCGGTCGCCATGTCGGCCAGGATTTCCAGGTTTTCCATCAGCAGCGCGTCGAACGGATGATCGCCCGCCTCGCCGAACGCGACGGCGCTGCGCATGCTCTTGAGCGCTTCCGGCAGTTGCTTGTTGCGCAGGTAGAGGTGCGCCAGGGCACGGAAGGCGGCGGGCGCCGGTTCGTAGATGACGAGCGAGTCCAGTCCGGCGATCCCTTCGTCGACCGGCCCGATGTCCGGCAACAGCGCGTATGCATATCCCAGGCCGAAATAGGCCAGCGCATTGCCCGGGTCCGCCTGGATGGCGCGGCGGTACAGGCCGCGCGCTTCCTCGAGCGGCGCTTCCCAGCCGGGCGTGCCGGTGTCGTGCATGGCGAAGGCCGCCATGCGCAGGCCCTCGCCGCGTGCGGCCAGCAGGCGCGCGTCGTTCGGATAGCGTTTCATCAGCGCGTCCAGGCGGCTCATCGCGTCGGCGACGCCGCCGCGTTCGATGGCGATGAGATTGGCCTTCGGATCGTCCGGGTGAAGCTTGAGATTGGTGTCGATCAGTTCCCGCACGACCTTGCCGTCGCGCTTGGCGAAACGCGGCACCACGTCGGCCAGCACGGCGCACGTCGCGGCCCGGTCGAGTTTGATCGACTTGACGTCGACTTGCGGCAGTGCGAGCCCATCCTTGCCGGTCGAAAAACCCCGTGCCGTCAGGTGGCGCTCGACGTAGCGCCGCATGTCGATGTCGAGTTCCGCATACGATTTCTTGAACGCCAGGCGAACGGCCCCGTCCTCCGACAACCCCATGTTATGCAAGCGCAGATAATGGGCGAGCTGCCTGCGCAATTCGGGGCTCGAATTGAAATAGTGGATCGCATAGTCCGCCCGCGCGTAAAAGCGCGCCGTATCGTCCGAATCGGACCTGCTCTCGCCGAATTTCAGCTTCGATGTATTGAACAACCATTTCGTGTCGAGATCGACCCTGCCCACCCGGTCGACCAGCCAGTTCTCGCGCCCGCTGCCCTCCACCGGATGGCCGAACCACGCGAAGCCATCCTGGATCACGAGAGACGACCAGTATTCGGACATCCCTTCGTCATACCAGCGCGGGTACGACGTCGTTTCGGGCGAATAATGCATCAGGAAATGGTGGTATTCGTGCAGGATGGTCGCGCGCGAAAAATCGCTCGTGTCGGCCGACGTCGCGTAATCCTCGATCCTGGCGAGCGCCGCATAGCCGTAGCGCGACAGGCTGAACACGCCCGCCATGTGCTTCGGCAGCCCGAGCGTCGCAAAGCTGCGCCGGCCCATCGCGACGACCGTCAGCGGCGGCCCGTCCAGCGATTGCGCGCCGCGCACGCGGTTGGAGATATAGCGCAGGTTTTCCAGGTCGACGATCATGCGGCGCGCGACGTCCTCCGACTGTTCCGTGACGACCCGGAAATGCGGGCTGTCGATTTCAATCCAGTTCTTGTCGATGAGATCGCTCACGTCGCTGGCATGCGCCAATGGGAGCGACATGAACAGGACGGACAGCGCGCGGGAAAGGTGGCGCAACGGTGAAGTGGCGAAGACGGTTTTCATGGATGACGGGTACAAGGTGGCGATAATGCGCGTTGCCGCACGGCACCCGTCATTCTAGATTGTATGTACCGCCGAATAATCACCAATTATTGCGCTCATCCATATTATTCCGGATTCGTATGATCGATATCCGAAATGGCAATTGGATTTACTGCGGCCGGATCTGGATAATCCAAATCGTCTCCTCTATCTTCCTCCAAGAAAATAGATTCAGCCCGCCCCGTGCGGGCTTTTTTTGGCTGTGTTCGCGTTATTTCAGTAATCCGACTGCAATGGACTAGCCGAGCTGAGCTGCTGCACCCAGCAGATGCGCGGGCGTGGTCAGCTGCCGCGCGTCCAGCACACGCTGCCATCCCGAGTAATTGATCAGGTAGCGGCTCGCGACGCCACGGAACCGGACCAGCCAACTCTTGAAGCGGCTGTGCCAGCTGTTCACATTCTGGATGTGGATCGCGCCGCGCGCCCGGATACCGGCCTTCACGTTCACCCACTCGTGCGTGATGCCCGCTTGCGCCGCGAAATGTCGATAGGCGACGGCACCGTCGCTGATCAGTAACACGTCCGCCGGCAGCACCGGCTTGAGGCAACAATCCAGTTGCGAGACCGTCACTTGTCCTCGTCCGGTATGAAAATCAAGCGTCTGGCCATTGCGATCGCGCGCGACGAGCAGGCAATCGTGTTCTCGACTGATGCCGCGCAGTCTCGCGGCGCCGCCACGCTTCCTCGCTTTGCGCGTCAAATGGCGCGAGCCCTTTTGCGATTCGAGACGGTAGGTTTCGTCCGCCTCGACGATGGCCGACAGCGTCGAAGGCCGATCGCGCATCGCACCAGGCACGAAGCGATGACGCCACCGGAAACTGGTCGTGCGGTGCACGCCGGCGACGCGCGCCGCATCGCGGACCGTGCGCGATTCCAGAATGCATTGCAGATACGTCAGCCAGCATTCCTTTTTGCGCAGCCGCGCGAGCGGCGTGCCCGTCAACGCGTTATAGCTGCGTCCGCAGCCGAGACAGCGAAAGCGCTGCAAGCCGCTGGCCTGGCCGCAGCGGTGGACGTGGCCACAACCGCAGCGCGGACAGGGGCGACCTCTGGCGGCGGCCTCGATCAGCGCGATGCACTCCGTCGGATCCGCGACGCTCGCGATCCATTCCCGCAACCGGACGAGGTCGGTCGGCGACAGCTGCGTCGCCGATAACATGGCAAACAATTCGTCGAACTGCAGGCTGCGCATCGTCGCTCCCCATGAGTTAACTCGACGATACGTATGACCGCTGCAACCGGATTCCGTTCGCAGAACTAACGCGAACACAGCCTTTTTTTTGGTTCATCACGCCGGCTCGCCCCGCCCCGCTCCCGCCTCGCCACATTCCGCTCGCGCCTGCGCGAACCGGGATCTAGTCTGACGTCGTCCTCTTTCGACCACCAACCGAGACGATCACCATGACCACATTCCGCCCGCAAGACGCCAATCCACCAGCACCGCTGCCGCGCTATCACTTCCTCGACTGGGTACGCATCATCGCCTTCTTCCTGCTCATCCTGTTCCACGTCGGCATGTATTACGTGACGTGGGACTGGCACGTGAAGAGCCCCCATGCCAGCGAGACCCTGGAACCCTTCATGGTGCTGTCGACGCCGTGGCGCCTGTCGCTGCTGTTCCTCGTGTCCGGCGTCGCGTCCAGCTGCATGCTGGCGAAGCTGCGCCCTCTCGTATTCCTGCGCAAGCGCAGCTGGCGCCTGTTGATACCGCTGATGTTCGGCATGCTCGTCATCGTGCCGCCGCAGTCGTATTGCGAAGTCATCGAGAAGCTCGGCTATGCCGGCAGCTACGCCGACTTCATGGGCCTCTACCTGCGCGGCTACCACGGCTTCTGCAAGGACGGCTGCCTGATCCTGCCGACCTGGAACCACCTGTGGTTCGTCGCCTACCTGTGGGTCTACACGGTCGTGCTCGCGCTGCTGATGCTGGTGCTGGGGCCGCGCTTCGACCGCCTCGCCGCCCGCCTCGGCCGCGTGCTGGAAGGCTGGAAGATCATCGTGCTGCCGGCCGCCGTGCTGGCGCTGGCGCGCATGCTGATGCTGGACCGCTTTCCGATCACCCATGCGCTCGTCGACGATTGGTACAACCATGCGCACTATTTGACCGTGTTCCTGCTCGGTGCGCTGATGGCGCGCGTGCCCGGCCTCTGGCCGCGTGTCGCGGCGCTGCGCTGGCCGGCCCTGGCGCTGGCCGTCACCGGCTGGGCCGCCATCATCATCTGGTATGCGCTGTCCCACGATGCCATCGCGGGCACGCGCTGGGAACTGCTCGTGCATCCGATGCGCGCCGAGTATGCGCTGATGGCGTGGAGCGCCATGGTGGCCGCATGCGGCTTCGCATACCGCCACCTGGATCGCGACGGCCCCGCCCGGCGCTACCTGACCGAGGCCGTGTTCCCTGTCTACATCCTGCACCAGACGCTGATCGTCGTGCTGGCCCACGCGTTCAAACCCTTGCACCGCGCGCCGGGCCTGGAAGCCATGCTGCTCGTCGTGCTCGTGACTGCAGGAAGCTTCGCGGGCTTCGAGATCGTGCGCCGGGTGCCGCTGCTGCGGCCCTTGTTCGGCCTGGGGCCGCGTGCTTCCGCCACGCACCGGGCCGCAGCAGCCGTCACGCCGGCGGCGTCGGCCGGCGCGAAGCCGGCCTGAGCACCGCCGGGCGCCGTGTTCAGTGCGCAGTGGCGGGACGTTGTTGTTGACCGGCCTGCTGCTGGCCGGCTTGCGGCTGGGTGCCCGCCGGCGTGTGCTGCTGGGACGCGCCCTGCGGCTGGGCGGCGCCGTTGCCCGTCCGGGTGAACGGATCGCTGAACTGGCGCACGGTTTCCTGTTGGGCGCGCAGACCGCGCTCGGTCTGCTCGGTGGCGTCGCGGGCCACTTCGTCGGCCAGCGCGCGGGCGGTGCGCGTGGTGTTCTGCACGTGCTGCTCCGTCACGCGGGCCATGTCGACCTGGGCGTCGGCCGCCAGGCGCGCGATGTGCTGCTGGTAGGCGCGCAGCTTTTCAGTCGTCGGCTGCGTGCGTGCCGTGGCGGCGGAGAGCAGCTCGGATTGGCGGTCAGCACTCAGCAGGTGCTTGCCGGTCAGCGTCGACTCTTCCAGCATCGTCTGGGCCAGCTGGATGTTCAGGTCGCACATCTGCTGGAATGAGCTGAACAGCGACTTCGACATGTCGTTCAGGAACGCGGTCTGCGCGTCGATGTGCGTCTTCACTGCCGGAGCGATCGTCTGTGGAAATGGATACATGGTTTGCCTCGCAAAAATGTGGGTTGAACGGGCCGCCGCAGGCGCCGCGGCACGAAGCTCACAGCGTAAGGGCGCGAGACGGCGCACCTTTGATCTGGGCTAATCGTGCCGGCCTTGTCGCCCCGATGCAGCGTGCATCGGCGTTGCCGCCGTCCGACGAACCTGACAATGCTTGTATTGACAAAAACGTACGATAGTGAGAACGTGATCGGTGTCGTTCGAGCGGGGGACCTATGTTGAACCGTGAACAGACTCTCCGAAACATTGCCGCGCTCTCATTCTCGATGAGCCTCGGCCAGTGGCCCGCGCACGCGTTGGCACAGACGGATCAGGCCGCCAATGCGGGCGGCACGGCCGTCGTCGAGATCACCGGCACCCGCCTGAAGCGAACGGATACCGCCACCCCGTCGCCGGTGGACATCATCACGCGCGCGGACATCGCGCAGTCGGGCAAGACGAGCCTGTCCGACGTGGTGCGCTCCCTCACGGTCGACAACAACGGGTCGATCGGCCTGGGCAACGTCAGCGGATTCGCGATGGGGTCGAGCGGCGTCGCCCTGCGCGGGCTGGCGGTCAATGCCACGCTGGTCCTCGTCAACGGCCGCCGCATGGTGCACTTCGGCCTGGCCGACGACGTGCAGCGCACGTTCGTCAACCTGAGCGCGATTCCCCTCGACGTCGTCGACCGCTTCGAAGTCCTGAAGGACGGCGCGTCGGCGATCTACGGCTCCGATGCGATCGCGGGCGTCGTCAACATCATCCTGCGCGACCACTACGAGGGTGCGTCGGCCGAGCTCGGCTACGGGTGGACGGAAGGCGGCGGCGGCGCCATGCCGCGCGCCAGCCTCACGGGCGGCATCGGCAACCTGGCCGCCGACGGCTACAACCTGTTCGCCAACGTCGAAGTCTCGCACCGCCAGGGCATCGCGAGCGGGGACCGGCGCGACCACAAATGGATCGGCAACGGCGACCTGCGCCCATACGGCTACGGCTTCACGGCCGGCGGCATCGGCCCCAACATCGGCGGCTGGTTCGACAATGCGAGCGGGACCGCCAACCCGAACCGCTACGGCGCCGTCAGCCCGGCCTCGGGGCCCGTCGCATGGCGCCAGCTGCCGGGCTGCCGGTCGACCATCGCCCTGCCCGCCGGCCTGGGCGGCTGTCCCTACGACCGCGTGGCCGAATACGGCGCCGTCCTGCCGGAGGAACGCAAGCTGAACCTGTACGTGCGCGGCTCGATGCGCCTGTCGGACACGCTCGAGCCTTACTTCGAGCTCGGCAGGTTCGCCTCTGATACCCGGTCGACGTGGGTCTTCGGTCCCACCGGCGTCAACGAATTGTGGATAGCTCCCGCCACCAATTCCGTGAAAGACAATACCCGCCTGCCGCTGCCGGCGTCGCACCCGGACAATCCGCTGGGCACCGACGCCTTGCTCAGCTACCTGACGGCGGACGCGGGGCCGCGCAGTTTCGAGCACGACAGCGCGGTGTGGCGCGCGCTGGTCGGGGCCAAGGGCGCCTGGAACGGCTGGAGCTACGACACGGGCCTGCTGTACGGCCACACGACGACGACGCGCATCCTGCGCGGCTTCATCCGCGACAGCGTGCTGCGGGCGGGCCTCGATGGCACCGGGCCGTTCGGCTACTACCGCCTCGGCGCCAATGCCGGCCTCAACCCGCCCGCGTTCTACCAGGCCCTGTCGCCCGAGATCTCGAGCGACAACGTCGCGACGCTGACGCTGCTCGACATGAAAGCGTCGCGCTCGCTGATGGCGCTGGCGGGCGGTCCGCTGGCCCTGTCGGTCGGCGCGGAATACCGGCACGAGACGCTCGACGCGCCGGCCCCGCCCTATACCGACGTCGGCGACATCGTCGGCTGGCCCTACTACGTCTACAGCGGCAAGCGGACGGTGTTCTCGGCGTTCGCCGAAGCGGTGGCGCCCGTGTCCAGGCAGCTGGAACTCGACGGCGCCTTGCGGGTCGACCGGGTGCGCGATTCGGAAACGTCGGTCACGCCCAAGGTCGGCGTCAAGTGGACCCCATGGAACGGACTGGTGTTGCGCGGCACCTATACCGAAGGTTTTCGCGCGCCCAACGAGGTCGAACAAGGCGTCAGTAACACGAATGCGGCGGCGCTCGACCTGACCGGCCACGGCTTCCTGAGCGTCGTCCGGACCATCGGCAATCCCGACCTCAAGCCCGAGAAATCGCGGATGGTGACCCTCGGCGCCATCTATGAGCCGCAGCGCGCGACGAGCGTGGGCGCCACGTACTGGTGGCTCGAGCGCAGCAACGAGATCAACGGCGCCGACCCGTACGCGATCCTGGCCGACAGCGCCGCGTTCCGGGGCGCGTCCGTCATGCGCGACGCGCAGGGCAACGTGCTCGAAGTGAGCGCGCCGTTCCAGAACAATTCCCGGTCGCGGCTGCAGGGGCTCGACATCGACGTGAACCACCGCCGGCAGCTGGGCCGCTTCGGCACGGTGAACGCGAAACTGGCCTGGACCTACCTCGATTACTACAAGAAGCGGTTCGCCGGCGGGCCGACCGTCGACTATGCCGGCACCCACGGGCCGATGGTCGTCAGCGGCAACACGGGCACGCCGAAGAACCGGGTGAATGCCGTGCTGGGCTGGGAATACGGACGGACCCGCCTGACCACGTCCGTGTCGTACATCGGCAGCTATCTCAACAAGGACAACCTCACGGCCCCCTGCTTCAACCAATTCGCCGACGGCGCGCCGGCGCCCGCCGGCTGCCGCGTCGCTTCGTTCACCACCGTCGACCTCCACGACAGCGTACGGTACGACAAGCACACCGAGATCTATTTTTCCATCGGCAACCTGTTCGACCATATCGCGCCGCTCGACCCGAGCGCGTATATCAACCTCAATTTCAATCCCGCGTTCCACCTGAGCGGTGCGATCGGCAGAAGCTTCAACGTCGGCGTCAAGCACGATTTCTGAACCCGGAGCCCACATGCATGCAACCCGCCGCAACAGCGTGACCGGATTCGGATGGATGATCACGGCGGCGCTGGCGCTCCTGCCGACACGGGGCGCCGCGGAGACGGTCCCGGATCCGGCGCGCTACACCGAAGCGTTCCAGCGCTTCGGCGTCAGCGACGGCCTGGCGAACAACGTCGCCTTCGACGTCACGCAGGACAAGTACGGCTTCATCTGGGTCACCACCCGCAACGGCATCGCCAAATTCGACGGCTCCGACTTCACCGTGTATCGCCCGGTGCCGCCCGGCGCCACCCGCCAGGTCGCCCAGTTCTACCAGACGATCGCGCGCGGCCGGGATGGCAACCTGTGGTTCTGTTCGTGGGGGAACGGGCTGCTGAAACTCGACCTCGCCACCGAGCGGTTCACGTTCTTCCGGCACGACCCGCGCAAGCCGGACACCACCATCGCCGGCAACAACGTCTGGTTCGCGTTCGAGGACAGGGACGGCATGATGTGGGTGTCGAGCCAGGGCGGCCTGGCGCGGCTCGATCCCAGGACCGGCGTGGCGACCGTGTACCGGCACGACCCGCGCAACCCCGACAGCCTGGCGCATCCGATGCCGACCCAGGTCGTGCAGGACAAGGACGGCATGCTGTGGGTCGGCACGTACGGAGGCGGGCTCGACCGCCTGAACCCGGCCACCGGCAAGTTCACGCACTACCGCCACGACGAGCACGACGCCAATTCGCTGGCCAACGATTCCGTCGAAGGGCTGTTCCTGGACGCGGACGGCACGCTGTGGATCGCCACCGACGGCGGCCTCGACCATTTCGACCCCCGGTCGGGCCGGTTCACGTTGTACCAGCACGATCCGAACGACCCGGGCAGCCTGGCGAACAACGCGGTGCTGAAGGTGATGCGCGACAGCCGCGGCCGGCTCTGGACGTCGCACTGGGGCGGCGGCATCCACCGGATGGACGCGCGCACCGGCAAGTTCATCCGCTACCGCTACGATCCCGGCGATCCGTTGAGCGTGGCGTCGAACATGACCGAATACATGACGGAGTCGCGCGACCACGCGCTGTGGATCGCCACGTTCAACGGCCTGGTCCGCTTCGACGAAGATGCGGGACGCTTCCACACCGCGCTGCAGCAGACGGGCCTGTCCGCGGCGTCGGGACGCATGCTGGTGTCGGGCATGGTGCGCGACCACCGGGGCCGCCTGTGGGCCGTCAGCGAGGATGCGGGCGCCGTGCGGTACGACCCGGCCACGGGCGAGACGCGGCATTACCTGCCCGAGCCCGGTAACCCGCACAGCCTGTCGGAGGTGGCGATCACGGCCATCGTGTGCGACGCCGACGGCACGGTCTGGCTGGCGACCCGCGCCGGCCTGAACCGCTACGACGAGCGCACCGACAGTTTCGAACGGATCATGGTGAGCCGGTACGCGCCCGCGGGCGCCACATCGGACAGCACCATCAGCGACCTGGCGGCCGACCGGGACGGCAACCTGTGGATGTCGGTCTATGGCGTGGGCCTGCAACGCTTCGATCCCAGGCACAAGAAACTGACCGTCTACACCCATGACGCGGCCGATCCCGCCAGCTTGGCCAACAACCTGACGAATGCGGTGCTCGCGGCCAGCGACGGGTCGGTCTGGGTCGCGGCCGACGCGGGCCTGAGCCGGCTCGATCCCGCCACCGGCAAGTTCACCAATTTCACCGCGCGGGACGGACTCAGCAGCCCGATCGCCAACGACCTCGCCGAGATGGCCGACGGCTCGGTCCTGGTGGCGACCGACGTCGGCGTCAACCGCTACGATCCGCGCCGCGGCACCTTCAAGGTCTACTCCGTGCAGCAAGGGATGCCGAGCAACTATGTCATGTCGCTGGAGTCCGACGCCGACGGCAATATCTGGGCCGGCACGGACAAGGGACTGGTGCGCATCGCGCCCGCGACCGGCAAGATCCGCGTCTACGATGCGCGCGACGGCCTGCCCGGCAACCAGTTCTGGAACCACGCCGCGTATCGCGCCCCGGACGGCACGATGTATTTCGGCACCACCAGGGGGCTGACCACCTTCCGGCCGAACACCTTCAAGGACAACCGGGAACCGCCGCCCGTGTACATCACCGAGTTCTCGCTGTTCAAGCACGAAGTCGTGGCCGGGCCCGATTCGCCGCTTCACACCACCGTCGAGCTGGCCAAGGCCATCACGCTCGACTACCGCCAATCCAGCGTGGGATTCCGCTTCGCCGCCCTGAATTACCGCTGGCCCGCCAAGAACCGCTACGCCTACCAGCTCGAAGGCTTCGACCGGGGCTGGACCTATGTCGACAGCGCGCACCGCGAGGCGGCCTACACGAATCTCGCGCCCGGCAACTACGTGTTCCGGGTCAAGGCCTCCAACAATGACGGCGTCTGGAACGAGACCGGCGCCGCGCTCGCCATCACCATCACCCCGCCCTGGTGGCAGACGTGGACGTTCCGCAGCCTGATGGCGTTCCTGGCCGCGGCGCTGGTCTACGCGCTGTACGGGATGCGGGTGCGCCAGTTGCAGGCGCAGGCGCGCAAGCTGCAGCGCATCGTCGACGAGCGCACGCACGACCTGCAGATCGCCAAGGAAAAGGCCGAAGTCGCCAACCAGGTCAAGAGCACCTTCCTGGCCAATATGAGCCACGAACTGCGCACGCCGCTGAACGCGATCCTCGGCTATGCGCAGATCCTGCGCCGCGACACCCAGCAGCTGAGCCGGCGCCAGGCGTCCGGCCTGGCGACCATCCAGGACAGCGGCCAGCACCTGCTCAACCTCATCAACGACATCCTGGACCTGGCGCGGATCGAGGCCGGCAAACTGAGCCTGTATCCGACCGATTGCGATCTCGCCGCCTTCCTCGACCTGGTGACGAAGATCATCCGCGTCAAGGCCGACGAGAAAAACCTGGCGTTCCGGTCCCAGGCGGCCCCGGACTTGCCGGCCGCCGTCACGGTGGACGAGAAACGCCTGCGGCAAGTGCTGCTGAACCTGTTGTGCAACGCCGTCAAGTTCACCGACCGCGGCGAAGTCAGCCTGCGGGTGCTGAAGACGGCGTCGTCCGCCGACACGGTGCGCCTGCGCTTCGAAGTCGCCGACAGCGGCATCGGCATGAACGAGGAACAGATGGCGGGGATCTTCGAGCGCTTCGAACAGGCCGGCGACGTGCAGCGGCGCGAGGGCGGTTCCGGCCTGGGCCTCGCGATCAGCCAGCAACTGATCCGCATGATGGGCGGGAACATCGAGGTATCGAGCCAACCGGGCAAGGGCACCCTGTTCTGGTTCGAGCTGGAGCTGCCGGCCGCCGCGGTGGCGCGCGCCGCCCTGCCCGCCCCGCAGATCGTCGGGTACCTGGGCCCGCGCAAGCGGCTGCTGGTCGTGGACGACCTGCCGCAGAACCGGCTCCTGCTGATCGACGCCCTGCAGCCGCTGGGGTTCGAGATGATCGATGCCGAGAACGGCCGGGAATGCCTGGACCTGCTCGACGGCGCCCGCCCCGACCTGATCCTGATGGACGTCATGATGCCCGTGATGGATGGCCGCGAAGCGATGCGCCGGATCCGCAAGAACCCGCGCCGTGCCGGGATTCCCATCATCGTGTCCAGCGCCAGCGCGACCAGCGAGGATGCCGCGCAATGCTACGCGGCGGGGGCCGACGCCTTCCTGCCCAAGCCGATCGACAACGACCTGCTGCTGAAGACCATCGGCGACCTGCTGTCCCTGACGTGGATCACGACGACGGTCCGGACGCCGGCGCCAGTCGACGCGGAACCCTGGAAGGATGCCGACTTCGTCGTGCCCCCGCGCGACGAAATCGAGACGCTGTACCAGCTCGCGCGGGTCGGCAATATGCAGAGCCTGTGCGCCCGCGCCGACTACCTGAGCAACCTGGATGCGCGCTATGCCCCCTTCGCCCAGCAGTTGCGCGCCCTGGCGGAAAGCTATCAATCGAAAGCCATCCTCGCCCTGGTGGAGCGCTGCCGCGCCGAGCAAGAAGCGGAGCGGACCGAGAATCCGCAGGCATGACGCGCTATTTCGACATGGTCCGGTGCGGCGGCACGTGCGCCTTGCCGCCGCCGTTCGGCACCAGCCGGTCCTGGTCCAGAAGCTTCGACAAGGTGTCCGCCGGCACCGCCTGGCTGTAGTAATAGCCCTGCGCGGCCAGGCAGCCGTGCGCCGTCAGGAAGGAGACGTGCTCGGCGCGGTCGACGCCTTCCGCGATGAGGTTCAGGTGCAGGCTGTGCGCCATCGCGATGATGGCGGTGACGATCGCGGCATCGTGCGTTTCCTCGTTGATGCCGATGACGAACGAGCGGTCGATCTTGAGCGCGTGAATGGGGAAGTTCTGCAGATAGGCCAGGCTGGAATAGCCCGTGCCGAAGTCGTCGATGGACAGTTGCACGCCCATATTGCTCAACTGATGCAGGACCGCCATATTGTCTTCGCTGGGCTGCATCGCCACGCTTTCGGTGATCTCGAGCTCGAGCGCGTCGGCGGGGACGCCCGTTTCGTCGAGCACCTGCGCCACGAAATCCGTCAGGTTGGCCTGCGCGAACTGCCGCGCCGACAGGTTGACGGCGATCCGCATGTCGGGATGGCCGCCGTCGCGCCAGTACCGGAGCTGCCTGCATGCCTGGCGCAACACCCATTCGCCGATCGGCACGATGATGCCCGTTTCTTCCGCGATGGCGATGAATTCCACGCAGGAACGGGGCGGCTTGCCCGGCGGCGTCCAGCGCAGCAAGGCTTCGGCCGAAAAGATCCGGCCGCTTTCCATGTCCACCTGGGGTTGGTAGTACACGGAAAACTCGTCGTGGGCGAGCGCCTGGCGCAGCTGGTTGGTCGCCGCCATCCGCCGCTTGGCCGCTTCGTGCAGGGCTGCCGTGAAAAACTGGTACGTCCCGCGGCCTTTCTGCTTGGCCTTGTACATCGCGGCGTCGGCCGCGCGCAGCAGCGCGGACGCGTCGCCGCCATCGGAAGGAAAGAGGCCGACGCCGATGCTGGCGCTGACGTGCAGTTCGTGGCCCTCGACGGCGAACGGCCGGCCCAGGGCCTCCAGCACCTTGCTGGCCACCAGCGCGGCGTCGTTGCTGCTGCGCAGGGCCGCCAGGCACACGCCGAACGCGTTGCCGCCCAGGCAGCCGAGGCTGTCGCCGTCGCGCGTGCATTGCTGCAGACGCGAGGCGACGGCCTGCAGCAGGCCGTCGCCGATGCGGCCGCCCAGCGAGTCGTTGATGGTCTTGAAGTGGTCCAGGTCGATATGCAGTTGCGCGACCATTTCGTCCTGGTGGCGCCGCGCCTGCGCGATCGCCTGGTTGAGCCGGTCTTCCAGAAGCAGCCGGTTGGGCAGCCCCGTCAGGGCGTCATGGTGCGCCATGAAGTCGATGCGCCGTTCCGCCTGGTTGTAGTCGGCGATTTTCTGTTCGAGGCTGGCATTGGTCCGGACCAGCTCGGCGGTGCGCTCGGCCACCCGTTGTTCGAGCACGCTGTTGGCCGTCTGCAGGTCCGCTTCCGCTTGGCGGCGCATGCCGATTTCCTGCTGCAGCTGGACGTTTTGCTGCGCCAGGCGCTTCTGCGCGCTGCGCAGCGCGAGATGGGTGGTGACGCGGGCCCACACTTCGTCGATCTGGAACGGCTTCGTGACATAGTCGACGCCGCCCGCCGCGAAGCCCGCGATCTTGTCCTGGGTGTCGGACAGCGCGGTCATGAAAATGACGGGAATGTCGCGGGTGGCCGCGGAGGCCTTGAGGCGGCGGCACGTTTCGAAACCGTCCATGCCGGGCATCATCACGTCCAGCAGGATCAGGTCGGGCTGCACGAATTCCGCACGCGCCAGTCCCTCCTCGCCTTCCTGCGCGACTGCCACCCGAACCCGGCGACCTTCGAGATACTCCACCAGGATGCCGACATTGGCGGGCGTATCGTCGATGATCAGGACGGTTGGGGTGTCCAACTCCGGTGGCACGTCAGAAATCGCCATAATCGAACCCGTCCTTCAGGACATCGATGCGCAGGACACACGCTGATAAAGAGGATTCTAGCAAATTCCGCCATCGAGACAACCGTCAGGAACACCAGGGTCGCCCGGCAACGTCAGGACAGCGCCGCCCCGCAATCCTTGCAGAACCTGGCATCGGTTTCATGGCCCCCGCTGCCGCAGGCGCCGCAGGTGCGCGCCGGACGCGGCGCGCCCTGGCGGCGGTCGCCGCGGCGCAGGGTCATCTCGGCCGTCACGATGCCCGTCGGGACGGCGAGGATGCCCCAGCCGAGCAGCATCATGAACGACGCGATGGCCTTGCCGAGGTTCGTGTGCGGCGTGATGTCGCCGTAGCCCACGGTCGTCATGGTGACGGTCGCCCAGTACATCGCGACGGGAATGCTGGTGTAACCGTTCCGCGGTCCCTCGACGACGTACATGACCGTGCCGAGGATGAGGATCGCCATCAGCACGACCGACAGGAACACCATGATCTTGCGCCGGCTGGCCGACAACGCTTCGCCCAGGCGCGTGTATTCCTCGACGTACAGCGTGAGCTTGAAGATGCGGAAGACGCGCAGCAGGCGCAGGATGCGGATGTCGAGCAGCAGTTCCGTGCCCGGCATCAGCAACGAAAAATACGACGGCAGCACGGCCAGCAGGTCGATCGCGCCGTAGAAGCCGGTGGCATAGCGCCACGGCCGCTGCACGCACGCGAGGCGCGCCGCGTATTCCGCCGTGAACAATGCGGTAAAACCCCACTCGAGGGCGTTCAGCAGGTCGGCATGGTCGCGGTGCAGCGCCGGCACGCTGTCCAGCACGACGACGAGGATGCTCGCCAGGATCGCGACGACGAGGGCGATGTCGAAGCGGCGGCCGGCCGGCGTGTCGGCTTCGAAGATGACGTCGTACATGCGCCGCCGCAGCCCGTGCGGCGGCTTGCCGAAGGCGGCGGGCGACTGCGGCACGTAAGCCGGCGCGCCGGCGCGGTCGTCGCCCTCGTCGCCCTCGTCGTTCATGGCGCGGGCGGCGTGGTGGGCGGCCCTTTCAGCTCGATGGTATTGCCTTCCGGGTCCTGCAGATAGATCGACGGGCCTTCGCCCTCGGCGCCGAAGCGCGACGCGCTCGGGCCCGCCTCGATGCCGTGCGCGGCCAGGTGGGCGCGGATCGCCGCCTCGTCGAACGGCTCGACGCGGAAACAGAAATGGTCGACGTTGCGCCCTTCCTTGCCGGGCGCGGCGCCGCCGGCGCTGCCCAGCTTGCCGTCGATGGGGATCAGGTCGACCATCGAGCTGCCCGCGCGCAGCTGCACGAGGCCGATCTCGTCCTGGCGCCGCACTTCGCGGCAGCCCAGCACGTCGCCATAGAACCGCAGCATGCGCGCCAGGTCCACGACGCGCAGCACGATGTGATCGATTTCGCGGATCGCGATGGCCTGGTTCACGGCATCAGTCCGCATGGCGTTCCACCCACGTCGCAAAGCATTCCGTGAACTGCTGCAGGAAGGACTTCAGGCCTTCGTCGGTCAGCTCGTCGCCGTCGAACTTGCCGGCGACGCCGCCGATGTACGCTTCGGGCGACTGCATGCACGGCATGTTGAGGAAGACGAGGCATTGGCGCACGGCGTGGTTGGCGCCGAAGCCGCCCAGGGCGCCCGGCGAATTGGACACGACGGCGCACGGCTTCCCGGTCCACGCGGCCTGGCCGTACGGGCGCGAGCCGACGTCGATGGCGTTCTTGAGGACGCCGGGCAGCGACCGGTTGTATTCCGGCGTGCAGAACAGGACGCCGTCGGCCTCGCGGATGCGGCTGCGGAATTCGGCCCAGGTGGCGGGTGGCGTTTCGGTCTCGTCGTCCTGGTTGTACAGCGGCAGCTGGGAGATGTCGACGATCTCCAGTTCGAGCGTGGGCGGCGCCACCAGCATCAGGCTTTTGGCCAGCTTGCGGGTGAACGAGTCCTTGCGCAGGCTGCCGACGAGCACTGCGATCTTCCTTGTTGCCATGACGGTCCTTTCGTTCTTGATGGGTCGGGCGTAGACCAAAGTGTAACGATTTTCCGCGCAGCCCGCGCGAAAGGCCCGCTCAGATGCGCCGGCGCCGGTATTCGTCGAGGAAGGTCCGCACTTCGCGCGGCGTGAGCACGCGCACGGGGTCGCCGTGCCACGCGTACAGGAACGGCGGCCCGCCCGCGCGGTCCGTCAGCTTGGCGCGGATGAGGAAGCGCGTGCCGGCCGGATAGCGGTCCGGGTCGGCCAGCGCCCGCGCGCACTGCACGCGCATCGACGTGGCATAGGCCTGCCCCGCCATCGGCTTGATGCGCAGCCGGCCCGTGCGCGCATCCGGCACGGATTCGACGGCCACGTCGCGATAGGCCCACGGATCGCGCGCCATGCGTCACGCCACCGCGGGTTACGCGGCGGCTCGGATCAGCAGGACCGTCGCCTGCGCCGCCATGCCCTCCTCGCGGCCGAGGAAGCCGAGCTTCTCGTTCGTCTTGGCCTTGACGTTGACCTGCTGCGGCGACACGCCGACGTCCTCGGCGATGCGCGACACCATCTGCGGGATGTGCGGCGCCATCTTGGGCTGTTGCGCGATGATGGTCGCGTCGATGTTGCCGATGGTGTAGCCGGTGCCCAGCACGCGGTTGGCCGCTTCGCGCAGCAGCACGCGCGAATCGGCGCCGGCGAACATCGGGTCGGTGTCCGGGAAGTGCTTGCCAATGTCGCCGAGGCCGGCGGCGCCCAGCATGGCGTCGATGATGGCGTGCAGCAGCACGTCGGCGTCCGAGTGGCCGAGCAGGCCCAGGCGGTGCGGGATGGTGACGCCGCCGACGATCAGTTTGCGTCCCTCGACGAGGGCGTGGCAGTCATAGCCGGTACCGATGCGGAACGGCGGGGTCGGGTTGTACGATGCGAGAGCCATGATGTTCTTTACGCGCTTTACACGCTATACGAGTTCGGGTTGGGACACCGCCAGGTACATTTCGGCGATCCGGATGTCGTCCGGCAGCGTCACTTTGAGATTGCGGGGATGCCCTTCCACCAATTTAGGGCTCAATCCGAGAGCTTCAACCGCACTGGCGTCGTCGGTAATCGAATCGGGATCGGCCGCGGCCGCCAACGCGTCGCGCAGCAACTGGTAACGGAACATCTGCGGGGTCTGGGCCAGCCACAGGCCGTTGCGCGGGACCGTCCCGCACGCTTCGCCGTCGATGCCGCGCTTGACGGTGTCGACGACGGGCAGCGCCAGCAGGCCGCCGCCCGGGTGGTCGCCCGTGCCGGTGATCAGTTTTTCGATCAGTTCCGCCGTCAGGCCGGGACGCGCCGCGTCGTGCACGAGCACCCAGTCCGCGCCAGACAAGGTGTTCGCCAGCACGGCGAGGCCGTTGCGCACGGATTCCATGCGGCTGGCGCCGCCGCAGCGCAGGATCGTCACGCCGTGGCTGGGTGCGACGGCGTCGATGCAGGGATCGTCCGGGCTCACGACGACGAAGGTGTGCGCGATCAGCTCGCTTGACAGGAATGCGTCTAGCGTGTGCCTGAGCATCGGCTTGCCGCCGATCTTGAGGTATTGCTTGGGGCTCGTGGCTCCCATCCGGGCGCCGACGCCGGCGGCGGGAATCAGGGCGAAGTAACGTGGTGCTTGAGTCATGTAAATATTCGGCTACGATCGGGAACGTCTTGTCGATCCAATAATAGACTGTACCTCACCTTGGCAAACTTTGCTCGGACGGGCGTATTCCCGCGGACCGTCGATCGCCGCCCGCTCTTGCACTTTCCTACCACTTTCGGCAGATCGGCCACCGGGGACTTGAGATGGCGCATTCCGTGCGCAAGTATCCCGTCAAGCCGGCGTCCAGGTGCCGGCGGCGAACTTCTCCAGCCAGAACGTGCCGATCACGGTCTTGACGTCCGTGATGTCGCCCCGTTTCACCATCTCCAGCAGCACGGGGATGGTGGCCGTGAAGGTCTCGAGGAATTCGCCGTCGTCCAGCTTGGCCTCGCCTTCCTTGAGGCCGCGCGCAAGGAACAGGTCGAGGTGTTCGTCGGAATAGGCGATGGCGTTGTGGATCGTGCAGACGTAGTGCCAGTCGGTGGCCGTGTAGCCCGTCTCCTCTTCCAGTTCGCGCTTGGCGCAGGCGAGCGAGGCCTCGCCGGGGTCGATTTTCCCGGCCGGGAATTCGATGAAGACCTGGTCGTTCGGATAGCGGAACTGGCGTTCGAGCAGCACGCGGCCGTCGTCGAACAGCGCGAGGATCACGACGGCGCCGGGATGGCGGATGAACTCGCGCTGCGTGATCTTGCCGTCGGGGAGTTTCACGCGGTCGCGCGAGACTTTGAGGAAGTGGCCGTCGTAGGCGATCTCGCCGTCGACTTTCGTTTCTTTGAGGTGGGCGTCCATGGGCGGTCCGGTTGGGTCGTGAGCCTGCAGTATATTGCAAACTGCGGGGCAAACGCCCCGGACCGGCGACGCGGCGGTCAGCCGCGGCGCTTGCGCAGGTAGCGCAGGACGAAGCCCGGGAAGGCCAGCACGAGGAACAGGCAGGCGGTGATCGCGTAGAACTCCCAGGTCTGGGGAAACGCGTTGCCGATGCGGGATTCGAGGCCGCGGGCCAGCAGGCCGACGGCGAAGTACAGGACGATCAACTCGAGCAGGCGCACGACGAAGTACTTCGCGTGCGCCTGGTTCAATGCCGGCTTCAGGGGAATGAAGCCGAGCACGCTCTCGTTGACGAACGGCAGGTTGGCGAACGCGATCGCGACCGCGATCACCAACCAGCTGGCCAGGGAGACGTCCACCGTGGCCTTAGGACTTCAGGGTCAAGGTCATGGCCGACAGGCAGGCCGCCAGCAGCGGGCCCGGCAGCAAGCCGAGGACCACGACGGTCAGGCCGTTCAGCGACAGCACGACGCGCATGTCCAGCGGGATCGCGATCGGGGACGCGTCGGCCACGTCGTCGAACCACATCACTTTCACGACGCGCAGGTAGTAGAACGCACCCACCAGCGACGCCGCCACGGCGATGATCGCCAGCGGCAAGTGACCCGAACCGACGACGGCGTCCAGCACGGCCCACTTGGCCATGAAGCCCATCATCGGCGGCACGCCGGCCAGCGAGAACATCAGGGCCGTCATGACGAGCGCGTACCACGGGCTGCGCTTGGCCAGGCCCTTGAAGTCGGCCAGTTCTTCCGCCTCGTGGCCCGAACGGGCCAGCAGCATGATGGTGCCGAAGCTGCCCAGCGTGGTCAGCACGTAGGTGATCGTGTAGTACATCGACGCGCTGTAGGCGTTGGCGGTGTTCGCGGCGTTCGCGGCGTCGCGGGTGCCGACGACGCCGGCCATCATGCCCAGCAGGACGAAGCCCAGTTGCGCGATGGTCGAGTACGCCAGCATGCGCTTCAGGTTGGATTGCGCGATCGCGGTCAGGTTACCGATCACGAGCGAGGCCACGGCCAGCGCCAGCAGCATCTGCTGCCAGTCGATCGCCAGCGGCAGCAGGCCTTCGACCAGGATGCGGATCATCATCGCGAACGAGGCCAGCTTCGGCGCGGCGCCCAGCAGCAGGGTGACGCCGGTCGGCGAACCCTGGTACACGTCCGGCACCCACATGTGGAACGGCACGGCACCCAGCTTGAAGGCCATGCCGGCCACGACGAACACGAGGCCGAACACGAGGATCGTGTGGTTGGCGGCGTTGCTGCCCACCAGCTTGGCGATCGTCGTGATGTCCAGCGAACCGGTGGCGCCGTAGATCATCGAGATACCGTAGAGCATGAAGCCCGACGCGAGCGAACCCAGGATGAAGTATTTCATCGCGGCTTCGGTCGAGATCGCGTGATCGCGGCGCATCGCCACCAGCGCGTACAGCGACAGCGACATCAGTTCCAGGCCCAGGTAGATCGGCAGCATGTTATTGCCGGAGATCATGATCATCTGGCCCAGCATCGTGAACAGCGCGAGCACGTAGAATTCGCCGCCCATGTTACCGGACATCATGCCGCGCTCGCCGGTGTACTGGCGCGAGTACACGAGCGTGACGCCCACGGCCAGGTAGGTGAACAGCTTGAGCAGGTTCGCCATCGGATCCGACACGAACATGTTGTAGAACGTGTAGGTCGTCGTGCCGGCCTTGAAGTCGGCATAGGTGATCACCGCGCAACCCACCAGGGTGAGCAGCGACAGGATGTAGGTCAGGGTGCGCTTGCCCTCCTTCTGGAACATGTCGATCAGAAGGATGGCGCAGGACGCGATGACCAGGAAGATTTCTGCAGAGACCGGCCCCAGGTTGTTGGCGGCCAGCACAGCGTTGGTGTTAATCATCGGATTCATATCGTTGTTGATGCCCTATCGACTCAGTGCGCGGCCACCGCGGCCACGGCCGACGGCAGCTTGCTGACCGAGACGTGCTGCAGCAGGTCCGCGACCGACACTTGCAGCGAGTCGGTGAACGGCGCCGGATACAGGCCCATGTAAATCGTCAGGATCGCGAGCACGCCCAGCATGAAGAACTCGCGGCCGTTCAGGTCGGTGAGTTCGGCCACGTGCTTGTTGCCGATCTTGCCGAACACGACGCGCTTGACCATCCACAGCGAGTACGCCGCGCCCAGGATCAGGGCGGTGGCGGCCAGGAGGCCCGTCCAGAAGTTGAACTGCACGGCGCCCAGGATGACCATGAATTCGCCCACGAAGCCCGACGTGGCCGGCAGGCCGCAGTTGGCCATCGCGAACAGCACGGACAGCGCGGCGAACTTCGGCATCACGTTGACGACGCCGCCGTAGTCGGCGATCTGGCGCGAGTGCAGGCGGTCGTACAGCACGCCGATGCACAGGAACATGGCGCCCGACACGAAGCCGTGCGAGATCATCTGGACGATACCGCCCTGCACGCCGATCTCGTTGAAGATGAAGAAGCCGAGCGTGACGAACCCCATGTGGGCGATCGACGAGTACGCGACCAGTTTCTTCATGTCGGCCTGCACCATCGCGACCAGGCCGATGTAGATCACGGCGATCAGGGACAGCACGATGATCAGCGGGGCCAGGTAGTGCGACGCGTCAGGCGCGATCGGCAGCGAGAAACGGAGGAAACCGTAACCGCCGAGCTTCAGCATGATCGCGGCCAGCACGACGGAACCGCCGGTCGGCGCTTCGACGTGGGCGTCCGGCAGCCAGGTGTGCACCGGCCACATCGGCACCTTGACGCCGAAGGCCATCAGGAAGGCCAGGAAGATCAGGACCTGTTCCTTCATGGTCAGCGGCACGTTGTGCCATGCCAGGATGTCGAAGCTGCCGTTCGATTTGTTGTACAGGTAGATGATCGCGATCAGCGTCAGCAGCGAGCCCATGAACGTGTACAGGAAGAACTTGAACGACGCATACACGCGATTCGGGCCGCCGAACACGCCGATGATGATGAACATCGGGATCAGGGTGGCTTCGAAGAAGAAGTAGAACAGCAGGCCGTCCAGCGCGACGAACACGCCGATCATCAGGCCCGACAGCAGCAGGAACGACCCCATGTACTGGGCGACGCGTTCCTGGATCACTTCCCACGCGGAGATCACGACGATGATCGTGATGAACGCGGTCAGCGGCACGAACCACAGGCTCAAGCCGTCGATGCCGAGGTAGTACTGGATGTTGAAGCGTTCGATCCAGGCGGCTTTTTCCACGAACTGCGGGCCGTGGGCCGTGTTGCTGAAATTCGTGATCAGCGGGATCGTCGGCAGGAAGCTGACGATCGCGCCGGCCAGCGCCAGCAGGCGGGTGAAGCCCGCTTTGCTGTCGCGGCCGACTGCCAGCACGATGACGCCGCACAGGATCGGCAGCCAGACTGACAGGCTCAGGTAAGGAGGAAAGGTAGAAATCGTAGACTGCATCTTGTTTTTCTCTCTTTTAAGCGTGCCAGAACGGGAAGAAGTACAGCAGCGTACCCAGCACGCCCAGGATCATCACGAACGCATAGTGGTAGATGTAACCAGTCTGGAACGTACGGACGATGGTCGAGAACCAGCCGACGACCTTCGCGGAGCCGTTGACGACGAGGCCGTCGATCAGCGCGCGGTCGCCCACTTGCCACAGACCCTTGCCCAGCAGGCGCGCGCCGCCGGCAAAGACGATCTCGTTGAACTTGTCCATGTAGTACTTGTTGTCCAGCAGCGTGTGGATCGGACGCAGCGCGTTGTAGAACGCGGCCGGCACGCGCGGATTGATCATGTAGCAGTAGTACGCGGCGACGACACCGGACAGCGCGATCCAGAACGGCAGCGACGTGAACGCGTGCACGGCCATCGCGACCGGACCGCTGAACTCGTGAGCCAGTTCTTCCATCGCCGGATGGCGCTCGGCATTGATGGTGATGACGTTGTTGAAGAAGCCGCCGTACAGCATCGGCTTGATCGCGAAGAAACCGATGATGACGGACGGGATCGCCAGCAGGATCAGCGGCAGCGTGACGACCCACGGCGACTCGTGCGGCTTCTGGCCCGGGGCCAGGCCGTGGTGGCCATGGTCGTCGTGCTCTTCTTCGTGGTGCGCGTCGGAATCGTGCTCGGCGTGGGCGTCGTGACCGTGGGCGGCAACCGCCTGGTCGTGGGCGTCATGGCCGTGCGCGTGGTCGTCATGCGCGTGCGCCTTGCCGAAACGCTCCTCGCCGTGGAACACGAGGAAGTACATGCGGAACGAGTAGAACGCGGTCACGAACACGCCGGCAACGACGGCGAAGTACGCGAAGCCCGTGCCCCACAGGTGCGAGGCGTGGACGGCTTCGATGATCGAATCCTTCGAGTAGAAACCGGCGAAGAACGGCGTACCGATCAGCGCGAGCGAGCCGACCAGCGACGTGATCCACGTGATCGGCATGTACTTGCGCAGGCCGCCCATATTTCGCATGTCCTGGTCGTGGTGCATGCCGATGATGACGGAGCCGGCGCCGAGGAACAGCAGCGCCTTGAAGAATGCGTGGGTCATCAGGTGGAACACGGCGACGTTGTACGCCGACACGCCCAGCGCGACCGTCATATAGCCCAGCTGCGACAAGGTGGAGTACGCGACGACGCGCTTGATGTCGTTCTGGATGATGCCCAGGAAGCCCATGAACAGCGCGGTGATCGAGCCGATGACGACGATGAACGACAGCGCGGTGTCCGACAGCTCGAACAGCGGCGACATGCGGGTCACCATGAAGATGCCGGCGGTAACCATCGTCGCGGCGTGGATCAGTGCCGAGATCGGGGTCGGGCCTTCCATCGAGTCAGGCAGCCAGACGTGCAGCGGGAACTGCGCCGACTTGCCCATCGCGCCGATGAACAGGCAGATGCAGGCGGCCGTCAGCAGCGGCCAGCCGATGCCGGGAACGTGCATGGTGGCCAGTTGCGCCGACTTGGCGAACGTCTCGTCGTAGTTCATCGTGCCGGTGGCGGCCAGCAGCAGGCCGATGCCGAGGATGAAGCCGAAGTCGCCGACGCGGTTCACGAGGAACGCCTTCATGTTCGCGAAGATCGCGGTCGGACGGGTGTACCAGAAGCCGATCAGCAGGTAAGAGACCAGGCCCACCGCTTCCCAGCCGAAGAACAGCTGCAGGAAGTTGTTGGACATGACCAGCATCAGCATCGAGAACGTGAACAGCGAGATGTACGAGAAGAAGCGGTTGTAGCCGTCGTCTTCCGCCATGTAGCCGATCGTGTAGATGTGGACCATCAGCGACACGAAGGTCACGACGCACATCATCATCGCGGACAGCGCGTCGATCTTGAAGCCGACCGACATCTTCATGGTGCCGATGGTCATCCAGGTGTAGACGTCGCCGTTGTACGTGGCGCCGTCGATGACCTGGTTCAGCGTCATGATCGAGATGACCATGGCGATGAACACGCCGAGGATGGTCGCGGAGTGCGACACGACCCGGCCGACCACGTTGCCGAAGAACTTGGTGCCGAGCAGGCCGGCGATCGCCGAGCCCGCGAGCGGCGCCAGTGGCACCGCCAGCAAGAGATTAGGGTTAATTTGCCCCGCCATTTTGAACCTTTTGTTTATTTATCAGGAGGTTGACAGACAAACCGCTTAGCCCTTCAGGCTGTCGAGGTCTTCCACGTTGATCGTGTCCAGGTTACGGAACAGGACCACCAGGATCGCCAGGCCGATCGCCGATTCGGCGGCCGCGACAGTCAGGATGAAGAACACGAAGATCTGCCCTGCCGCGTCGCCCAGATAATGCGAGAACGCCACAAAGTTCAGGTTCACCGCCAACAGCATCAATTCGATGGCCATCAGCAGGATGATGATGTTCTTCCGGTTCAGGAAAATGCCGATCACGGAGATCGCGAACAGGATCGCGCCCAGGATCAGGTAATGAGCGAGCGACAGGGTCATTGCGCCTCCTTGTTGGCAGCAGCGGCGGCAGCAGCGGCGGCCACGGCCGCGTCGTCGATCGCCTTCTGGTTCACCGTCTGCATCTTGACGATCTTCAGACGGTCGTTACGCTTGACGCGGACGGCGAGGCCCGGGTCGATGGCTTTGGTGTCCTTGCGCTTGCGCAGGGTCAGCGCCACGGCGGCGATGATGGCGACCAGCAGAATCAGGCCGGCGATCTCGAAACCGTAGATGTATTGGGTGTAGATCAGCTTGCCCAGTTCGTGGGTGCCGCCGATATGGCCCACGGCCGCCTCGGACGGGGCGTCGCCCTGGCCCAGGAAGCCGCGCCACAGGACGGCGGCCATCTCCAGCACGATCAGCGCGCCCACGCCCGACGCCACCGGCAGGTAGCCCCAGAAACCTTCGCGCATGCGGTCGATGTTGATGTCGAGCATCATCACGACGAACAGGAACAGCACCATGACGGCGCCGACGTAGACCAGTACCAGCACGATGGCCAGGAACTCGGCCTTGAGCAGCATCCAGATACCGGCAGCGTTGAAGAACGCGAGCACCAGGAACAGCGCGGCATGCACCGGGTTCTTGGCGGTAATGACGCGCAAGCCGGCCAGCACCATCACGGCCGCGAACACGTAGAACAGAACAGTTGTGAAATCCATGACTTTACGCAGGAGCCCTTTTTTTGTTAGCGGTACTTGGCATCGGCTTCGCGAGCGGCGGCGATCTCCGGCTCGTAGCGGTCGCCCACGGCCAGCAGCATTTCCTTGGTGTAGTACAGGTCGCCGCGTTTTTCGCCGTGGTACTCCAGCACTTGCGTCTCGACGATCGAATCGACCGGGCACGACTCTTCGCAGAAGCCGCAGAAGATGCACTTGGTCAGGTCGATGTCGTAGCGCGTCGTGCGGCGGGTGCCGTCTTCGCGCTGCGCGGATTCGATCGTGATGGCCATCGCCGGGCACACGGCTTCGCACAGCTTGCACGCGATGCAGCGCTCTTCCCCGTTCGGGTAGCGGCGCAGCGCATGCAGGCCGCGGAAGCGCGGCGAGATGGGGGTCTTTTCTTCCGGATACTGGACCGTGATCTTGCGCGAGAACGCGTACTTGCCGGTCAGGGCCAGGCCCTTGATGAGCTCGGACAGCATCAGGCTGCCGAGGATCTCTTTAACTCGTGTCATTTTGTGTGCTTCCTTACTTCCAGATGTTCCACGGCGTCTGCATCCAGCCGGCAACCAGCACCAGCCAGACCAGGGTCAGCGGAATGAACACTTTCCAGCCGAGGCGCATGATCTGGTCATAGCGGTAGCGCGGGAACGTGCCGCGGACCCAGATGAACAGCGAGACGATCAGGAACATCTTGGCGAACAGCCAGAAGAAACCGCCGACGGCGCCGAATTCGAGGAACGAGAACGGTGCGGCCCAGCCGCCCAGGAACATGATCGCGGCCAAGGTGCCGACGAGGATCATGTTGGCGTACTCGGCCAGCATGAACATCGCGTACGACATGCCCGAGTATTCCACCATGTGGCCGGCCACGATCTCCGATTCGCCTTCCACCACGTCGAACGGGTGGCGGTTGCACTCGGCCAGGCCGGACGTGATGTAGATGATGAACAGCGGCAGCAGCGGCAGCCAGTTCCACGACAGGAAGTTCACGCCGTGCGCGACGAAGTAGCCGCGGGTCTGGGCGCCGACGATGTCCGAGAAGTTCAGCGAACCCGACACCATCAGAACGACGACCATCACGAAGCCCATCGGGATTTCGTACGAGATCATCTGCGCCGATGCGCGCATGGCGCCCATGAACGAGTACTTCGAGTTGGCGGACCAGCCGGCGATGATGATGCCGTACACCTCCATCGACGTGATCGCCAGCAGCAGCAGCAGGCCGGCGTTCACGTTGGCGAGGGCCGCTTGCGGGCCGAACGGGATGACGGACCAGGCGGCCAGTGCCGGCATGATGGTCATCAGGGGGCCGATCACGAACAGGCTCGGCGTGGCTTTCGCCGGGATCACGATTTCCTTCAGCAGCAGCTTCAGGGCGTCCGAGATCGGCTGCAGCAGGCCGCCGGGGCCCACGCGGTTCGGGCCGATACGGATGTGGATCCAGCCGATCAGCTTGCGTTCCCACAGCACGAGATAGGCCACGAGGCCCATCAACGGCAGCAGGACGACGACGATTTTCAACAGCGTCCACACGAGGGGCCAGGCCGCCGGGCCCAGCAGGCTCGCGCCGCTGCTGTTCAGGTTGTTGATCATGTCAGGTACCGACATTTTGCTTGGGCTCCCCTGCTTTTATGCTTTAGCTACGTTGATCGGACCGAACATGTCGCCCAGTACCGAAGTCGATTCATGGGCGGCCGCGACGCGTACGACGTTCGCCGGCAGGCGCGCGTCGATGGCTGCCATCAGCACGGCGCTGCCCTGCCCTTGCGAGACCGTGACCTGGTCGCCGGCGTTCACGCCAAGCTTCTCGGCCAGTTGCGCCGAGATGGTGGCGACCGGCGCCTGGCCGTCGGCCGTGCGCAGCAGCGGTTCGGAACGGCGCGCGACGGCGTCGGCGAAGTAGATCGGCACGTCGGCCAAGCGTTCCAACTGCTCGCCCTTGCCGAAGAAGGCGCCGGTCGGCGCCAGCTTCGCGGCGTTGTTCAGCTTGGCGGACAAATCCATATTGCCTTTGCCGAGGACTTCGTCGCGGATCGCTTCCGAGTTCTCGTAATCGAAGCCGGACAGGCCCAGCAGGTTGCCCAGCACGCGCAGCACTTTCCACGCGGGACGGGTCTCGCCCAGCGGCTTGACGGTGCCGTTGAAGCTCTGTGCGCGGCCTTCGCAGTTGACGAAGGTGCCGGCCGTTTCGGAGAACGGCGAGACCGGCAGCAGCACGTCGGCATAGTCCATGCCGTGCATGAATGCCGACATCGCGACGACCATCTCGGCGCCCTTCAGCGCTTTCACGGCTTGCGCCGGGTTCGCCGCATCCAGGTCCGGCTCGGCGTTCAGCAGCACGTACGCCTTCTTCGGCTGCGCGAACAGGTTCGCCGCATTCTTCGACGTGGCATTCACCACGTAGCCGCCGACCGTGTTGGCGGCGTCGACGAAGTAGCCGAACTTGGCGCCGGTTTCAAGCGCGATCCACTCGGCCACGGCGTGCAGCTTCGATGCCTGCGGGTGGTACATCGCGGCATTGCCCAGCAGGACGGCGCCCGGCAGGTCGGCGGCATGCTCGACGACCAGCGTGGCGGCGACGGCCTTGGCGGCGTCGCCGGCGGTCACGCCTTCGAAGCCGGAAGGTAGCGCGATGCCTTTTGCGGCGGCGACGGCGACGGCGATTTCCGACAGCGCGGCGAGCCAGTCGCTCGGTGCCGCAACGATGCGGTTGGCGGTCGGGATCAGGTTGTCGTCAGCGGAACCGTGGACGATCGACAGCTTGGCGCCCGACTTGACGGCGCCGCGCAAGCGCGTGGCGACCAGCGGATGATCCTTGCGCAGGAACGAGCCGACCACGAGCACGCGCTTGAGGTTCGACAGTTCGGCGATCGGCATGCCCAGGTTCGGCACCACTTTGCCGTCCAGCGCGAAGTCGGTCTGGCGCAGGCGGAAGTCGACGTTCTCGATGCCGAATTCGCGCATGGCTTTCTGCAGCAGATACAGTTCTTCCACGGTCGAGTGCGGCGTGCCGATGGCGGCGATGGAATCCGCGCCGTGCTCGTGGCGGATGTTGCGCAGGCCGTGGGCGACGTATTCCAGCGCCGTCTGCCAGTCGGTCTCGATCCACTTGCCGTCCTGCTTGAGCATCGGCGTGGTCAGGCGCGAGGCGTTGTCCAGCGCTTCGTACGAGAAGCGGTCCTTGTCGGACAGCCAGCACTCGTTGATGCTTTCGTTTTCCAGCGGCAGCACGCGCATAACCTTGCCGCCCTTGACCTGGACGATCAGGTTCGAGCCCAGCGAGTCGTGCGGCGACACCGAGCGGCGGCGCTGCAGTTCCCACGGACGGGCCGAGTAGCGGAACGGCTTGGAGGTCAGCGCGCCGACCGGGCACAGGTCGATCATATTGCCCGACACTTCCGAGTCCACGGACTTGCCGACGAACGTCGTGATTTCCGAGTGCTCGCCGCGACCCAGCATGCCGAATTCCATCACGCCGGCCACTTCCTGGCCGAAGCGCACGCAGCGGGTGCACTGGATGCAGCGGGTCATCTCTTCCATCGAGATCAGCGGGCCCGCTTCCTTCGGCGCCACGACGCGCTTCTCTTCCTGGTAGCGCGATTCGCCCTTGCCGTAGCCGACGGCCAGGTCCTGCAACTGGCATTCGCCGCCCTGGTCGCAGATCGGGCAATCCAGCGGGTGGTTAATCAGCAGGAATTCCATCACGGATTTCTGTGCCTGCACGGCCTTGTCGCTGTGCGTGCGCACGATCATGCCCGGAGAGACCGGGGTGGCGCAGGCGGGCAGCGGCTTCGGCGCCTTTTCCACTTCCACGAGGCACATGCGGCAGTTGGCCGCGATGGACAGCTTCTTGTGGTAGCAGAAGTGCGGGATGTACGTTCCCAGTTTGTTTGCGGCGTCCATCACCATCGAACCCGGTGGGACTTCGACTTTCTTGCCGTCTAATTCGATTTCAACCATTTGATCGTTACCTGACCCGGTTTAGAGGTAAGTCGGCACCAGGCAGTGCTTGTGCTCGACGTGATATTCAAATTCTTCGCGGAAGTTCTTGATCATGGCGCGAACCGGCATCGCGGCGGCATCGCCCAGCGCGCAGATGGTGCGGCCCTGGATGTTGTCGGCGATCGAGTTCAGCAGGTCCATATCTTCCGGACGACCCTGGCCGTGTTCGATGCGGTGGACCATGCGGTACATCCAGCCGGTGCCTTCACGGCACGGCGTGCACTGGCCGCACGATTCCTCGTAGTAGAAGTAGGACAGGCGCAGCAGCGACTTGACCATGCAGCGGGTCTCGTCCATGACGATTACGGCGCCCGAACCCAGCATCGAACCGGCCTTGGCGATCGAGTCGTAGTCCAGGTCGGTCTGCATCATGACGTCGCCGCGCACGACCGGCGCCGACGAACCGCCCGGGATGACGGCCTTGATCTTCTTGCCGCCGCGCATGCCGCCGGCCAGTTCCATCAGCTTGGCGAACGGCGTGCCCAGCGGGACTTCGTAGTTGCCCGGACGCTCGACGTCGCCCGAGATCGAGAAGATCTTCGTGCCGCCGTTGTTCGGACGGCCCAGCGCCATGTACTCGGCGGCGCCCATGTTCAGGATGAACGGGACGGCGGCGAACGTTTCCGTGTTGTTGATCGTGGTCGGCTTGCCGTACAGGCCGAACGACGCGGGGAACGGCGGCTTGAAGCGTGGCTGGCCCTTCTTGCCTTCCAGCGATTCCAGCAGCGCGGTTTCTTCGCCGCAGATGTAGGCGCCGTAGCCGTGGTGCGCGTGCAGCTGGAAGCTGAACTCCGAACCCATGATCTTGTCGCCCAGGAAGCCGGCGGCGCGCGCCTCTTCCAGCGCCTCTTCGAAGCGCAGGTATTCCTCGAAGATCTCGCCGTGGATGTAGTTGTAGCCCACGGTGATGCCCATCGCGTACGCGCCGATGGCCATGCCTTCGATCAGTGCGTGCGGGTTGTAGCGGATGATGTCGCGGTCCTTGAACGTGCCCGGCTCGCCTTCGTCGGTGTTGCAGACGAGGTATTTCTGGCCCGGGAACTGGCGCGGCATGAAGCTCCACTTCAGGCCGGTCGGGAAGCCCGCGCCGCCGCGGCCGCGCAGGCCGGACGTTTTCAGGTCGGCGATGATCGCCTCGGGCGTGATCTTCTCTTCCAGGATGCGGCGCAGCGCGGAATAGCCGCCGCGCTTGACGTAGTCTTCCAGGTGCCAGTTGGCGCCGTTCAGGTCCTTCAGGATCAGCGGGTTGATGTGGCGGTCGTGCAGGCTGGTCATTTGTTCAGCTCCTCCAGCAGGGCGTCGATCTTCTCGTCCGACATGAACGAGCACATGCGGTGGTTATTCACCAGCATGACCGGCGCGTCGCCGCAGGCGCCCATGCATTCGCCTTCCAGCAGCGTGAACTGGCCGTCCTCGGTCGTTTCGCGGTAGTCGATGCCCAGGGCATCCTTGATGCGCTTGGCGGCGCGTTCCCCGCCCGACAGCGCGCACGGCAGGTTGGTGCACACGGTGATCTTGTGCTTGCCGACCGGCTTGATGTTGTACATGTTGTAGAAGGTGGCCACTTCCTGCACGGCGATGGCGGGCATGCCGATGTAGTCGGCCACTTCCTGCATCGTTTCCGGCGACAGCCAGCCCAGTTCGACTTGCGCGTGGGCCAGCGCGGCCATCACGGCCGACTGGCGCTGGTCGGCCGGATACTTGGCCAACTCGCGGTCGATTTTTTTCAAGCACTGCTCAGATAACATAATCTTTTCTACCCTTCTTATCGGTCGATCGAGCCGAACACGATGTCCTGCGTGCCGATGATGGTGACGGCGTCGGCGATCATGTGACCGCGCGCCATTTCATCGAGCGATTGCAGGTGGACATAGTCCGGGGTGCGGATCTTGAGGCGGTACGGCTTGTTGGCGCCGTCCGACACGATGTAAATGCCGAACTCGCCCTTCGGATGTTCGACGGCCGCATAGGCCTCGCCCGGCGGCACGTGGAAGCCTTCGGTGAACAGCTTGAAGTGGTGGATCAGCGATTCCATATTGGTCTTCATGTCCACGCGCGACGGCGGGGCGACCTTGTGGTTGCTCGTCATGACCGGACCCGGGTTCGCGCGCAGCCAGGCGATGCATTGCTTGATGATGCGGTTGGCCTGGCGCAGCTCTTCGATGCGCACGAGGTAGCGGTCGTACGAGTCGCCGTTGGTGCCGACGGGGACGTCGAAGTCCACCTTGTCGTAGGCGGCGTACGGCTGGACCTTGCGCAGGTCCCAGGCGATGCCCGAGCCGCGCAGCATCGGGCCCGAGAAGCCCATGCCCATCGCGTCTTCCGGCGACACGACGCCGATGCCGACGGTACGCTGTTTCCAGATGCGGTTGTCGGTCAGCAGGGTCTCGTATTCGTCGACATAGCCGTCGAAGCGCTTGGTGAACTGCTCGATGAAGTCCAGCACGGAGCCCTGGCGGGTCTCGTTCAGTTCGTCGATGGCCTTCTTGCTGCGCAGCGGCGATTCGCGGTGCTTCGGCATCACGTCCGGCAGGTCGCGGTACACGCCGCCCGGGCGGTAGTACGCCGCGTGCATGCGCGCGCCCGACACGGCCTCGTACACGTCGAACAGGTCTTCGCGGTCGCGGAACGCGTACAGGAACGGGCCCATGGCGCCGATGTCCAGCGCGTGCGCGCCCAGCCACATCAGGTGGTTCAGGATGCGGGTGATCTCGTCGAACATCGTGCGGATGTACTGCGCACGGATCGGCACTTCGATGCCCAGCAGCTTCTCGATGGCCAGCACGTAGCCGTGCTCGTTGCACATCATCGAAACGTAGTCGAGGCGGTCCATGTACGGCACGGACTGCAGGTAGGTGCGGGTCTCGGCCAGCTTTTCGGTGCCGCGGTGCAGCAGGCCGATGTGCGGGTCGGCGCGCTGGATGACCTCGCCGTCCAGTTCCAGCACGAGACGCAGCACGCCGTGCGCTGCCGGGTGCTGCGGACCAAAGTTCAGGGTGTAATTCTTAAGCTCAGCCATTATTTCATCCCGTAGGTTTCTTCGCGGATCACGCGCGGGATGTTCTCGCGCGGCTCGATCGTCACGGGTTGGTAGATCACGCGTTTCTGCTCGGGGTCGTAACGCATTTCGACATAGCCCGAGATCGGGAAGTCCTTGCGGAACGGGTGGCCGATGAAGCCGTAGTCGGTGAGGATGCGGCGCAGGTCGCCGTGGCCCTCGAACAGGATGCCGAACAGGTCGAATGCCTCGCGTTCGAACCAGTTGGCGTTGCGCCAGATGCCGGTGACGGAGTCGACCAACGGCATATCGTCGTCCGGGCAGAACACGCGCACGCGCACGCGCCAGTTGTGCTCGATCGACAGCAGGTGCGACACGACCGCGAAACGCAAACCGTCCCACGTGCCTTCGCCGTAGGACGAGTAGTCGACGCCGCACAGGTCGACGAGTTCCTGGAAACGCAGCGCGGGATCGTCGCGCAGCTTTCGCATGGAGGCCAGATACTCGGCGGCCTTCACTACTACCGTTACTTCGCCCAGCGCCACGGTAATGGCGGCGCCCTCGCCCAGAGCATTCTTCAGGGCGAGTTCGAGGGCTTCGATTTTTGTCGTCATGGTTGAAACCGGCTTGGAATTATCGCGCGATGGTATTCGTGCGCTGGATCTTGTTCTGGAGCTGGATGATGCCGTACAGCAGGGCCTCGGCGGTCGGCGGGCAGCCCGGGACGTAGACGTCGACCGGCACGATGCGGTCGCAGCCGCGCACGACGGAGTACGAGTAGTGGTAGTAGCCGCCGCCGTTGGCGCAGGAGCCCATCGAGATGACCCAGCGCGGCTCTGCCATCTGGTCGTAGACCTTGCGCAGTGCGGGCGCCATCTTGTTGCACAGGGTGCCGGCCACGATCATCACGTCGGACTGGCGCGGCGACGGGCGGAACACAACGCCGAAACGGTCGAGGTCATAGCGCGCGGCACCCGCGTGCATCATCTCGACCGCACAGCAAGCCAGGCCGAACGTCATGGGCCACATCGACCCGGTACGTGCCCAGTTGATCAGCTTGTCGGCTGTGGTGGTAACAAAACCTTCGTTTAAAACGCCTTCAATAGCCATGGCTTATTCCCAATCAAGGGCACCTTTCTTCCAGATGTACCAGAAGCCGACGATGAATTCGACGATGAACACCATCATCGTGACGAATCCGGTCCAGCCCAGGTCGCGCATCGAAACGCCCCAAGGGAAGAAGAATGCCGTTTCCAGATCAAACAAAATAAACAGGATCGCGACCAGGTAGTACCGGACGTCGAACTTCATGCGCGCGTCTTCGAAGGCTTCGAAGCCGCATTCATACGGGGAGAGTTTCGCCGCATCCGGGCGATGGGGACCGACCACACGGCCGAGGACCTGCGAGGCGACACCGACGACGGTGCCGATCACGATGAAGAGTAAGACGGGGAAGTAGTTCTCGAGGTTCACGATGAAGCCTTAGTTGAACGATCGGTTGATAAAACACTGCAGGGGCTGCAGTACCGCATCGCGCAATCCTGGCTTCATGCCTGTGCCAGGATCGTACGACTGGAGACACTGAATCATCCGCTTCGCGTTGCCGATCCCGACCTTCGAGGCGCGCCGTACCTCGTTGTACGACCGGCCTTCTCGGGCCAGAAGCGCCGCCGCTGGGACGGTTCTTCAAAGCCTCCGACAGATCCTCGTAAAAAAGCCAGCTAGTGCTTGCGAGCGGAAGCTCATGCGCCCTAGCTGGCTTCTTGTATCTTGGTGCCGACGGCGAGACTCGAACTCGCACAGCTTGCGCCACTACCCCCTCAAGATAGCGTGTCTACCAATTTCACCACGTCGGCTGGAGACCAGTATTCTACCCTGCCTTAGCAGCATTTTTCAATGCTCAAATTGCGCTAAACCAAGAAAAAATACTATTTTTCCCAACTTTTCAAAATCTATATTTACACCAAACTTACAACAACCGAGTCGGGAAAGCCGGTCGCGGGCGCTGGCGGACCGAAGCCCGCCGAATACTACACCACCCTGCGCGCGCTTGCAGGAAGTGGCCGCGCCGCAAAAATTACTTGGCGGGCGCAGGTGCCGGTGCCGATGCGGCCGGCGCCTGCGGCACGTCCTGCGTGGCGGCCGGCGCCGCTGCGGGGGCTTGGGCCGGCGCCGGGGCGGTCACCGGGACGGCATCGCCGGCGCTGGCCGGTGCCTTCTTGACGGGAACGGTCACGTGTTCCATCACGCCGCCGCCGACGCTCGCGTGCGGACGGTTCGAGCCGAAGTACGCCAGGGCCAGGGTCGACGCGAAGAAGATCGCGGCCGCGACGGCCGTCGATTTCGACAGGAAGTTCGACGAACCGCTGGCGCCGAACAGGCTGCCGGACGCGCCGGAACCGAAGGCGGCTCCCATGTCGGCACCCTTGCCGTGCTGGACGAGCACGAGACCGATGATGGCCAGCGCCGAGACGACCTGCACGACGACGATCAGATTGAACAACACGTTCATTGTTTATTCCATTCCAAGGTTGACTACTACGTTTGCAAAAAATCTTTGCTTGCACGCCGCCCCGCTGCGCGGGACGACGATGTGCTTCATCGCCTGGACTGGAATTCCAACCCGGCGTTATTCAGGCCGCACGAATGATGGCAAGAAAATCTTCCGCCTTCAAGGCCGCGCCGCCGATCAGCCCGCCGTCGATGTCCGGTTGGGCCAGCAGGTCCTTCGCATTCTCCGGCTTCATGCTGCCGCCGTACAGGATCGGCACCACCTCCGCCGCGTCCGCGTTGCGCGCCTTGAGCTGCGCGCGCAGCTGCGCGTGCACGTCCTGCGCCATCGCCGGCGTCGCATTCATGCCGGTGCCGATCGCCCAGACGGGCTCGTAGGCCACGACGATGCGCGCCACCGCCGCCGTGTCGAGCGCTTCCAGCACCGCGTCGAGCTGGGCGCCGACCGCCTGCGCCGTCGCGCCCGCTTCGCGCTCCTCCAGCGTTTCGCCGACGCACACGATCGGCGTCATGCCCGCGGCCAGCACCGCCAGCGCCTTCTGCGCCACCAGCGCACTGTCTTCGCGATGGTAGGCGCGGCGCTCGGAGTGGCCGACGATCACGTAGCGGCAGCCGAACTCGGCCAGCATCTGCGCGCATACCTCGCCGGTGTAGGCGCCGAATGCGTGGATCGACACGTCCTGCGCACCCCACGCGACCGGCGTACCGGCCAGCACTTCCTCGCACTGCTGCAGGAACGGCGCCGGCACGCACACCGCGCAGCCGGCCCGCGCGCCGTCCAGTCCGGCCACGATGTCCTTCAACAGCGTTACGTTGGTTGCGCGGCTGCCATTCATCTTCCAGTTGCCTACGATGAGCTTGGCACGCATTACAACCTCACGGTCAAATAACCCGTTATTGTAACGGGCGTTGAAAAACCGGTCAAACCGGGCCTGGCATGGCTATCGAATTTACTGTTCATTCTTGTTCTCGGTGACCGGAGACATTCAGCATGATCTTGCCGACGTGCGCACTGCTTTCCATCAGCGCGTGCGCGGCGGCGGCTTGCTCGAGCGGGAAGGTTTGATGAATCACGGGCTTGATCCGGCCCGCTTCCAGCAGCGGCCAGACGCGCTCGCGCAGCTCGCGCGCGATCTTTTCCTTGAACGCCACCGGACGGGGACGCAAGGTGGACCCCGTGACCGTCAGGCGGCGGCGCAGCACCTGCCCCAGGTCGACGTTGGCCCTGGCGCCGCCCAGCAGGGCGATGATGACGATGCGGCCGTCGTCGGCCAGGCAGCTCATCTCGCGCGCCACGTAGTCGCCGCCGACCATGTCGAGCACGACGTCGACGCCCTTCCCGTTTGTCGCCTCCTTGACGACCGGGACGAAATCCTCGGTCTTGTAGTCGATCGCGCGCTCCGCGCCCAGGTCTTCGCAGGCGCGGCATTTGTCCGGACTGCCGGCCGTGGCGAAGACGCGGTGGCCGAGCGCCCTGGCCAGCTGGATCGCCGTCGTGCCGATGCCCGAGCTGCCACCCTGCACCAGCAAGGTTTCGCCATCCGCCAGCGCGGCGCGCTGGAACACGTTGCTCCACACGGTGAAGAACGTCTCGGGCAGCGCGGCCGCCTCGAGCGGCGACAGGCCCCTGGGCACCGGCAGGCATTGCGCCAGCGGGGCCGCGCAGTATTCGGCATAGCCGCCGCCCTGCACGAGGGCGCAGACGAGGTCGCCCTTCGCGAATCCGCTGCCGGCCAGGTCGCCGTCGACGATCTCGCCGGCCACTTCGAGGCCCGGCAAGTCGGACGCGCCGGGCGGCACCGGATACTGGCCGAGCCGCTGGAACACGTCGGGCCGGTTGACGCCGGCCGCGTGGACCCGGATGAGGATTTCGCCCGGCTTGAGTGTCGGCACGGGGCGCTCGCAGGGCTGGAGCACCTCGGGCCCGCCGGGTTGGACGATTTCTATTGCACGCATGGCATACCCTAGTTAAATAATGATCAATTGTACGCCAGCGGACCGGATCACCCAAGCATGTCGAGCCAGAAAATGGCTGTGATCGCTAACAATGAGCAAGAAAATGCTCATTTAATGGGAGAATGTAGTAAATTTACTGCTGAGCTCCCGGATCGTGTAGTAGCGCTCCAGGGAACGGCGGACGCACGAAACGACACCGCCAGCCTCGAAGGGCTGGCGGTGTCGGAAACGTTGTGCGTACGATACAGAACGGCGGGCAGCATGCGAACTCACCGGCGATGCCGGCGGACGCCTGCCTGCGGCGTTCAGGAAACGCGCATCACATCACTTCTTGTTGTCGTTCTTGTGGCTCTGCGAGCCTGCCTTGGCATGCTGTTCCGGGGTGCCGCCGCGGGTGTGGCTGCCGCTTTGCTGGCTGCCGCCGCCCTGGCTCTGCTGGCTGCCGTCGTTCTTGTGGCTCATCGAGCCGGCACGGCGTGCCTCTTCCGACGTGAACTCATGGGCGTTGCCGGAAGCGTGTGCGGCCTTGCCGCCTTCCGAGGCGATTTCGCGCTGCTTCTGCGGGTCCATCGATGCGAAACCGCGGTTGCTGGTATCGCCGCTCTGGTTGTTACCCTTGTTGCCGCCTTGGTTATTGCCTTGGTTTGCCATGATTGCCTCCAATGGTTGCTGTCGTCCAGCTCATGAAAACTGCTTGAGAGGTCATCATCGTAGTCTCGCCAAGACGACCGGGACACCAAGGATTCGCCATGCTCGCGTAGGACGATGCCTCATACCGCTGTCGGCACCGTCCTTACATTACACGGCAACGCGTCAGGGATTGCCGCCCGTGCGCGACGACGTCGGCAGCGGCGTGCCGGGCTTCCAGTTGCGCGACAACGCCTGCGCTTCGTCGATCTGTTCCTGCGTCATCTGCCTGGCCACCGAGGCGCGCTGCTCGATGGCGTTGCGGTGGCCGTTGGCGGCCGCCAGGTTCCACAGCATGTAGGCGATGACGAAGTCCTGCGGCATCCCCGCCACGTGGTAGCGGTACATCAGGCCGAGCGCGTGCTGGGCGTCCGGATGGCCCTGCTCGGCGGCCTTGCGGAACCATTCCACGGCCAGTTTCTGGTCCTGGGGGACGGCATTGCCCGTGTAGTACATGGCGCCGATGACGTACTGCGCATCGGCCTTGCCCTGCACGGCCGCCTTGTAGTGCCAGGAAAACGCCTGCTTGTAGTCGCGCTGCACGCCGCGTCCCATGTAGTACATGAGGCCCAGCAAATGCTCGGCGTCCGCGTTGCCGGCCTTGGCAAGCGGGACGATTTCCTTCAGGGCCAGCGCGTAATTGCGGGCATTGTAGGCATTGGCGCCCTCCGCGAAGCCGGCCATCGCACTTCCGTGCACGCCCAGCGCGAAGAGGATCGCAACGGTCAGTTTTCTCATTGTCTCGTTCGGACGTTGTTTTTCTATTTCATTTCCAGCTCACCTTGCCAAGCCCGTCGACCGCGACCTTGCGGTTCTGGGGCTTGCCGTACACCGTCACCGACCCCATCCCGGACAGGTTCAGGTTCGCGGTCTGGCGCGCCGTCACGCGCGCGTTGCCGAGGCCCGACAGGTCGATGTCGACGGAGTCCGCACTGCACTGCTGCGCGTCCAGGTTGCCCAGGCCGCCGAGGTCCGCCTTCAGCCATTTGGCGCGCCCGGACAGCGAGATATACCCGGCGCCCTGCAGGTTCAATTCGACGCCCTCCCCGTTCAGGCCCTGCATCTGCATGCTGCCGATGCCGCCCAGGCTCGCTTTCACGATCCGGTAGTTGCTGGCGACCTTCATCGAGCCGGCGCCGTCCAGGGTCAGGTCCAGCTGGTCGCCGGAAAAGCCCGAGATCTCCGTCGTCCCCAGGCTCTCGGACGTCACCGCCCGCAGCGCCGGCAGCACGAGTTCGGCCCGCAGCGCCCCGGTGCGCACGTGGCCCCGGACGTCGGTGTCGATGTGCAGCGTGTCGCCGCTCTGCGCCGTGACCGTCCGCTCCAGGTAGCGCGGTTCGCCGGTGAGGGTCAGGACCGGCGTGGCGCCCTGGCGGATCTTCAGGTCGACGGCGCCGTCCACGTTGACCCGCACGACGCGGGCATCGACGGGACGGGTCTCGGTCACGACATCGGGCGCGGCATGCGCGGCCGCGACGACGGCACACAGGGCAACGCCCGCCGGAGCGAGCGCGAAAATCTTGTTCATCCGATTCTCCGAATTCCTGTTCTTGTTGTGAGGGTTGATAGCTTGAAACAGGATATACGGACAACCCGCCCGGCCCCACGGGATTGCGACGAACTGCAAAAATGACCACCTGAGCGACATGGGGACGGGTTGGCATGCATAGTCGAGCCGGTCATTATCGCGCGGCGAGACCCCTCGAAATGTCTCCGTTTGTCACCGTTTGTCGTTGATGTATGTATCAACAATTCATGTCGTTCATGCATTTGCTGCGTTAAGATAAATTTGCTGTCCTCAACCCATAACCCAGAAGGTGATCAATGCGCCTGCGCTTCTTGCCTGCCCTGCTGGCCGGCTTGTCACTCTCGTTGTCGGTGGCTGCCGCGCCCGCCGCAACCAGCGACCAATGGACCCTGCCGGTCAACGTCGAAAAGCTCGACAACGGCCTGACGGTCGTCGTCTCGGAAGACCACAGCTCGCCCACCGTCGGCGTGTCGGTCGTCTACCACGTCGGCATGCGCCTCGAGCCGCGCAACCGCACCGGCTTCGCCCACCTGTTCGAGCACCTGATGTTCCAGGGCACGCCGGACGCGCCGAAGGGCGTGTTCGACCGCGCCATCACGGGCGGCGGCGGCCGCAACAACGGTTCCACGCGGCCCGACTTCACCAACTACGTCGAGACGGCGCCCGTGTCGTCGCTCGAGCCCATCCTGTGGCTGGAAGCGGACCGCATGAAGACGCTCGACTTCAACCCGGCCACGCTGAAGAACCAGCAGGACGTGGTGAAGGAAGAGATCCGCGTGAACGTCAAGAACCGGCCGTACGGCGGCTTCTACTGGCTCGACATGAGCCAGCTCGCGTTCCAGAAATGGGAAAACAACCACGATGGCTACGGCAGCTTCGCGGATCTCGAAGGCGCCAGCCTGGACGACGTGCGCGCCTTCCACCGCGACTTCTACGGCCCGAACAACGCCGTGCTGGCGATCGCCGGCGACGTCACGCCCGCGCAAGCCTTCGCGCTCGCGCAAAAATACTTCGGCGGCATCGCGGCCCGGCCCGTGCCCAAGGCGTCGGACTTCTCGGAAGGCCTGAACACGCACGAAAAGCGCATCGAGCAGAGCGACGCGCTGGCCCAGGTGCCGGCCGTGGCCGTCGGCTGGAAAGTGCCGCCGCAGGGCAGCCCCGACCAGGCCCCGATGGCCGTGCTGTCCGAACTGCTGGCCGGCGGCGACGCGTCGCTGTTCTACCAGAACCTGGTCAAGGGCCGCGAGATCGCGCTGAACATCGACGGCGGCTTCGGCCTCACGGGCCCGTTCGAATACGGCGGCCCGACCCTGTTCACCGTGTTCGGCCTGTACAAGCCGGACAGCAGCGCCGACGCCATGCTGGCCGCGATGGACGAGCAGATCGCCAAGGTCGTCAAGGACGGCGTCGACGCCGCGACCCTGAAACGGGTCAAGACGCGCATGCTGGCCGACTGGAACAACAACCTGGAAAACATCCTGTCGCGCGCCGACACGCTCGCCAAGCTGCAGACGCTGTGGGGCGACGCCGAGGTCGTCAACAAGGTGCCGGGCTGGATCGAGGGCGTCACGTCCGCCGACCTGCAGCGCGTGGCCGCCACGTATCTGACGAAGGCGAACCGCACCGTGATCGACCGCAAGCCGGCCGTGAAGAAATGAGGAGCGACCCGATGAATAAACTGATGCTGACGATGCTCGTGGGCGCCCTGTTCGTCCACTCGGCCCAGGCCGCGGAAGCGGCCGCCGCCCCCGCCAAGGACGCGATGCCGGCCGCGATGCCGGCCTACGGCAAGGACAAGCCCCTGCCCGTCCCGCACATCGGCAAGAAGACGCTGCCCAACGGCCTGCAGGTGTGGATCGTGCCGCGCGACGGCATCCCGCGCGTGGACATGGTGCTGGCCGTGCGCGGCGCGGGCCTGGCCGCCGACGACGCCGGCCATCCGGGCTTCGCCGACCTGCTGGCCGGCCTGCTGAACGAAGGCACGGCGAAGCACGACTCGCGCGCGATCGCGGAGGCGGCCCAGGGCATGGGCGGCTCGGTGGCGGCCGGCGCCGGCCCGGACGGCATCTCGGTCCAGGCCAGCGCCCTCGCGTCGCAGGCGGCGCCGATGATGCGGCTGCTGGCCGAAGTCGTGCGCACGCCGACGTTCCCGGCCAAGGAGGTGGCGCTGGCCAAGGCGAACGCGCTGCAAAGCCTGCGCGTGGCCGAGACCCAGCCGCGCTTTCGCGCCGAGCGCGCGATCGACCTCGCGATCTACGGCGACCACCCGTACGGCCACACGACACCGACCGCGGCGTCGATCGGCTCGACCACCCAGGCCCTGCTGCACCGCGAGCACTTGAAGCGCTTCCGGCCCGACCGCGCGCTGCTCGTGATCGCGGGCCGCATCAAGGAGGCGGACGCCTTGGCGCTCGCGCGCGAGGCGTTCGGCGACTGGAAGGCGAGCGGTCCGGCCCCGGCCGAAACCCGCAAGGCCCCAACCAGCGCGAAGCCGGTGCGCGTGCTGCTGGAGCGCGCCGGCAGCGTGCAGTCGACGATCCGCCTGGGCAGCCCGGGCATCGCCGCGACGAACGCCGACCAGATCGCGCTGCGCCTGGCCAGCACGATCCTGGGCGGCGGCTTTTCGAGCCGCGTGAACATCAACCTGCGCGAGGAAAAGGGCTACACGTACGGCGCCTCGGCCGGCGCGCGCCTGCAGCGCGACGGCGGCAGCATCGTCGGCGGCGCGGACGTGCGCAACGAGGTCACGGGCGCCGCGCTGAAGGAGTACTTCAACGAGTACAAGCGCATCGGCGCCGACCTCGTGTCGCCGGCCGAGATGCGGATGCACAAGCGCTACGTGGCGGGCGGCTACCTGCTGAGCAACCAGATGCAGCGCGCCGTCGCCGGCACGCTCGCCTCCAACTGGCTCGTCGGGCTGCCGGCCGAGTTCCTGGGCCAGTACGTGCCGCTGATCGAAAAAGTCACGCCGGACCAGGTGCGCGCCGTGGCGAAGAAGTATTTCGCGCCGGAGTACCAGTCCATCATCGTCGTCGGCGATGCGAAGGCCGTCGGCGAGCAGCTCAAGGCGTTCGGGGACTTCACGGTCACGGACAAATAAGCGGCGCCGCGCGGTCGGTCATTTTTTGGCCGACTGCTTCGATCCGCCGCTCGACGACTGCTTGGTCTCGCCGTGCTCGGCGCGCTGCTTGTTCACGATGCGCGCCGCGACCTCGTCCTCGCGGCCGGGATAGCGGTGTTCCTTCTTGAATTCCGTCTCGAGCTTCTTGTATTCGCGCTCGCGTTTCGGGCTGGCTCCCTTGGGCATGATGGCCTCCATCGGTGGCATTGATGGCGCCAGATTAGGCCGATGCGGCGGGCGCGTTCGTGCGTTGACGCACGTTGCGCGGCAACGCACACGGTGATGGTGGGCACGGGGTGCCCACCCTACGACGGAAACGTAGGTTTGGTGGGCACGGGCGACGGAAACGTAGGGTGGGCGCCCTGCGCCCACCAAGCGGACCTCACCCCTGCAGCGCTTTTTCGAGGTCTTCCAACTCCGCCGGCTTGACGAGGTGCGCATCGAACCCCGCCTCCTGCGCCTTGCGCCGATCCTCCGGCGAACCGTACCCCGTATGCGCCACGAGCCGGATCGACGCCAGCTGCGGCTGCCGCTTGATCATGCGCGCCAGCTCGTAGCCGTCCACGCCCGGCAGGCCGATGTCGAGCACGATCACGTCCGGCCGCTGCGCCAGCGCCATCTGCACGAGATTGCCCGCGTCGGCCGTCGTGTGGGCCTCGTAGCCCATCTCGGCCAGCAGGAAGGCCATCATTTCCATGGCGTCGACGTTGTCGTCCACGAGCAGCACCTTGCGCCCGCGCGCCGCCGGTCCGGGCTGGCCGGACGGCGAATCCGCCGTATCCGCGCCGTCGGCCGCCGCCGTGCGCAGCACCGGCAGTTCGACCGTGAACGTGGAACCGAGCCCGATGCCGGGACTCGTCGCGGCCAGCCGGCCGCCGTGCATCTCGAGCAGGCGCGAGACGAGCGACAGGCCGATGCCGAGGCCCTCCGGCGCACGGTCCGGCGGGACGGCGGCCTGGGCGAACATGCCGAAGATGCGCGACAGGTTGTCCTCGGCGATGCCGATGCCGTTGTCCTGCACGGCGATGCGCACGACCGCGTCCGCCAGCGTGACCTCGACCCGGATGCGGCCGCCCTTGGGCGTGAACTTGGCCGCGTTGTGCAGCAGGTTGCCCATCGACTGCGCCAGGCGCACCGGGTCGCCCATCAGCCAGATGCGGCGGTCGGGCTGGATCACGTCCAGCTTGTGTTCGCGCGCCGCGATCAACGGGCCGGCCGTCTCCACGGCCTGCGCGATCACGCCGTTCAGGTCGACCTCTTCCTGGCGCAGCGCGATCTTGCCTTCCGAGATGCGCGCCACGTCGAGCAGGTCGTCGACGAGGTGGGCCAGGTGGTCGACCTGGCGCGTGATGACTTCGCGCGCGCGCGCCTGGCGCTCGATGGCGCCCGCGCCGGACGCGCCCAGCAGCGCCGCCGCATTGCGGATCGGCGACAGCGGGTTGCGCAGTTCGTGCGCCAGCGTCGCGAGGAATTCGTTCTTGTTGGCGTCGGCCGCGCGCAGCAGCGCTTCCATCTCCTTGCGGCGCGTGATGTCGCTCGTCACGCGCGCCACCCGATAGACCTCGGCGCGCTCGTCGCGCACGGGGAACAGGCGGTCGCGCACCCAGCGCGGCGAACCGTCCGGCAGCACGACGCGGAACTCGGCCTCGTAATGCGGCGCGGACGGCAGCGCATCCCACAGCGACGCGACGTAGGCGCGGTCGTCCGGATGCACGGCCGCCATCCAGCTCCCCGGCTCGCGCTCGAGCGTCTCCACGGGTCTGCCCCAGATGGTCGGATACGCGGGGCTCACGTATTCGAGCGCGCGCGCCGGCACGGAGAACATCCAGAACACGTCCTCGATGTTGTCGGTCAGCTGGCGGAACCGTTCCTCGCTGTCGCGCAGCGCGCTCTGGGTCCGGCGCATGCGCAGCAGCGCGTTGACGTTCGCGATCAGTTCGTCGGCCTCGATCGGCGCGGCGAGATAGTTGTCGGCGCCGCCCTCCAGGCCGCGGATCTTGTCGGCGCGGCCCGTCAGCGCGGCCGACGTCTGCAGCACGAGCACCATCGCGCTGTCCGGGTCGGCCTTGATGCGGCGGCATACCTCGATGCCGTTGATGTCGGGGAGCTTCACGTCGAGCAGCACCAAAGCGACGCCGCCGCGCTTGACGACGGCCAACGCGTCGGTGCCGTTGCTCGCCTCGACGACGTCGAAGCCCGCGCTCTGCAGGATCCGCGTCTTGGCGTAGCGGGCGCCGTCGTTGTCGTCGACGTTGAGGATCAAGGTCGGGGTAGTCATCGTGCGTTCCTCAGTTTCCATCGTTGCGCGGCGCCGATCGGGCCGGGAAGAGACGCGGCAGCGCGAGGCTGAAGGTGGAGCCCACGCCGGGCTGGCTGACCACGTCCACGCGGCCGCCCAGAAGTTCCGCCAGCTTGCGGCACAGGGGCAGGCCGAGGCCCGTGCCCTTGCTGCGCCGCTGCAGCGGGTGTTCGATCTGGCTGAACTCCTCGAAGATCAGCTGCAGGTTGTCCGGGCCGATGCCGATCCCGGTATCGGCCACCGCGAAGACGATGGTGTCGGCGGCCGGATCGTGCAAGGCCGACACCCGCACCGCGCCCTGCTCGGTGAATTTCAGGGCGTTCGAGATGAAGTTGCGCAGCACCTGGGAAATCTTGCCCTCGTCCGAATCGAACGCTTCGGTGTAGTCGCACGGCTCGAAGATCAGGTCGACCCGCGCCTCGTCGACGAGGGGCCGCAGCATCGCCTTGAGCGTGCGGAACAGGTTGTCCACGACGACGGGCGCCACCTGCACTTCGACGCGGCCCGCCTCGATCTTGGCCAGGTCGAGCAGGTCGTTGACGAGCTCCGACAAGTCGGCGGCCGCCGTTTCGATGTAGCGCACCTGGCGCTCCTGCTCGGGCGTGAGGTCGCCGTCCATGCGGTCCAGCAGCAGCTTGGCCAGCGCGCGGATCGACGACAGCGGCGTGCGCAGCTCGTGGCTCGTGTTGGACAGGAAGCGCGACTTCATCTCGTCGGCGCGGCGCAGGCGCTCGGCCTTGTCCTCGATCTCCGCGTACAGCGCGACGATGCCGCGGTTGGTGTCCTCCAGCTCGCGCGTCAGCGACAGCAGGTCTTCCTGGCGCTCGCGCAGCTCGGCCAAGGTGGTGACCAGCTCGCGGTTCTGCAGCTGGAGTTCGTTGTACGTGTTCGCGACGGGGCTGTCCTTGGCCAGCTGCGCCGCGATGTCCGACAGGCGCCCGGGGCCGACCCAGGGCTCGCGCGGCATCAGCTTGCGCATCGCGATGGTGCCCTGGTCCACCTCGCACTCGTCCATCAGGCGGTGCGCGGTGACGACCGCGTCGTCCGGCGCCTGCGCACCGTTGCCCGCGCTGATCGTCACTTCGAGGTACTGGCGCCGCAGGGCGTCGCGGATCAGGAAAGCGGCGCGTCCTTTGACGCCGGCCTGGCTGGCGCCGCGCGCCACTTCCGAGACGGCGGTGGCGATGCGCACCTGGTCCTGCTGCGAGAACCCGAGCAGGTTCGACACCTGGCGCGCGCGCTGGCGCACGAGCACGACGTCCTGTTCGTTGGCCAGCCCGATGGCGAGGATGCGCTGCACGTTCGTCATGACGTCCTCCGGCGCGCGACCAGCACCATCGCGTCGTCGCGGCGGCGGATATAGTCGCGCATCAGCACGGCCGCCACGAGCGCGGGCGCGCGCGCGGCGAGGCCGGGGTAATCGCCCAGGTCCCACTGGGTCTGGATGCCGTCCGACGTCAGCACGCACAGCGCGCCGCGCGGGAACGGCGCCGTGAATTCCTGCACCTTGCGCATGTTGTGGCCGACGATGCCGTTGTGCGAGACGAGCGCGCGGCGCGCGGTGCCGTCGTAGACGGTGGCGGCCACGTTGCCGATGCCGGCGAAGCGCACGTCGTCGCCCTCGTAGTCGATGCGCGCCACCGCCAGCGCCGCGCCGCGCGTGATGCGCAGCAGTTCGTGCGCCGTCTGCAGCACCTCGGCCGGCGCGGCGGCCGGCCGCTTGTCGAGCGCCTGGATCGCGCCCACGGCGGCCTTCGCCGCTTCCGGACCGTGACCGAGACCGTCCGCGCCCAGCAGGGTCGCGCCGCCCTTGTCGCAGCTGACGGCCCAGCCGTCGCCGCAGGCGTCCTCGCCCGCGAGCGGCAGGCACAGCGCGCCGACCTCGACGCCGCAGGGCTCGGGGGGCGTGGCGCCCTGCCAGATGCGCATGAAGAACGCGGCGCCGCGTCCGGGCCGGGTCCAGACGTCGAATTCGTCGGCCTGGCGGCGCAGCGCACCGAGCCCGGTGCCGGCCGTGCCGGCCGTCGAGACGCCGTCGCGCAGCGAGAATTCGAGATCGGCCATGCCGGGTCCGTTGTCGACGGCGACGACGTCCACGCCCGCCATCGTCACGCCCGACTGCGTGCGCATGATCGTGACCGTGCCGTCGCCCGCGTGCTTGAGGATGTTGGTGGCGGCTTCCGTGACGACGATCGCGAGGCGGCCGGCCTTGACGTCGTCGAAGCCGAGGGCATCCGCCAGCTTCTGCCCGGCGCGGCGCACGGCCGCGACGTCGCTGGCGTGAGAGATCCGGAAGTTGAGCTGCGGGGACTTCGAACTGATCAGTGTTTCCATTTGACGACCGCCACCGCTGTGCCCTCTCCCGCACGGGAATCGATGGCGAATTCGTCGACGAGGCGCTTGGACCCGCCGAGCCCGAGCCCCAGCCCGCCGCCCGTCGTGTAGCCGTCGCGCAGCGCCATGTCGAGGTCGGGGATGCCGGGGCCGTTGTCGACGAAGATCAGGCCGACGCCCTTGCGGAAGCCGTCCGCCAGCGCGTCGAGGTAGACCGTGCCGCCGCCGCCGTACTTGAGCGTGTTGCGCGCCAGCTCGCTGGCCGCCGTCACCAGCTTGGTCTGTTCGACGAGCGACAGTGCGATCGCGACGGCGCGCTCGCGCACGTGCTTGCGCAGGGCGACGACGTCCTCGTCCGAACGCAGCGGCAACGTGCTGCGTTCGGTACGGTACTGGCGGTGCCGCTCGATCAGGTCGGACTCGAAGCTCGCCGCGTTGTTGAGAGCCGCGCTCATCAAAACTCAGTCTTTCCCAACAGGGCCATGCCCTTTTCGACGTTGAGTGCCGTCTTCACGCCGTGCAGCGTGAGACCCAGTTCGACCAGCGTGATCGCGACGGCCGGCTGCATGCCGACGACGACCGTCTGCGCGTCCAGCACGCGCGCCATGGCGGCCGTGTTGCTGATCATGCGGCCGATGAACGAGTCGACCAGGTCGAGCGCCGAGATGTCGATCAGCACGCCCTTCGCGCGGTCGCGCACGATGCGTTCGGTCAGGTCGTCCTGTAGGGTCATCGCCAGGCGGTCGTGCATGTCGACCTGGATCGTCACCAGCAGCAGGTCGCCCATGCGGAGGATCGGGATGCGTTCCATGCGCGGTCCTTACGCCTTGGCGGTACGCTTGATGACCGACGTGCCGGTGCGCTCGAGCGCGACGAGGAACGCGTCCGCCAGCGTGGCCTTGGTCACGACGTCCTCGAGGTTCACGCCCAGGTGCACGATGGTCTGCGCGATCTGCGGGCGAATGCCGCTGATGATGCAGTCGGCGCCCATCAGGCGCGCGGCCGCGATGGTCTTCATGAGGTGCTGCGCCACGAGCGTGTCGACGGTGGGCACGCCGGTGATGTCGATGATGGCGATCGAGGCACCGGTGTCGACGATCTTCTGCAGGATGTTTTCCATCACGACCTGGGTGCGCGCGGAATCGAGCGTGCCGATCAGCGGCAGCGCGAGGATGCCGTCCCACAGCTTCACGACGGGCGTCGACAGCTCCAGCAATTCCTGCTGCTGGCGCACGATGATCTGGTCGCGCGCGCGCTGGAATACCTCGATGGTGTACAGCCCCAGTTTGTCGAGCAGCGCGCTGACGGTCCACGACGCGCCGGCCAGCGCGGCCGGGTCGGCGGCGAAGCCCTGGCTCAGGCGGGCGAACAGCGGCTGCTTCAGCGAGAACACGAAGGTCGCCGTTTCGCTCGGCGTCGAGCCGTTGCGGGCGCGGCTGGACGAGATCTCGGACAGGATGTCGCGCACCTCGTCCCACGACCGGTGCTCGATGTTCTGGAGTTCGCCGCCGCGGGTGGCGTGGGCAAACGCGGTGAGGAATTGCTGGCAGTGCTTGCGCAACTGTTCTTTCGAGACGACGCTCGACCGCAAGGTCAACGCTTCCAGCTGCTCGATCCACTCCGCGCCGATGTCGGCCTCGTGTTCCTGGATCAGGTGGCTGATGCGGTTTGCGTAGTCCTGGGTCGTCATCGGTTGTCCTTGTATGGTGAAAGGTTGCGCCCTCTTCTGCATATTTACATTTTGGGCAACTTCATTAAACGGCCAACTATACCATTTATCTTTTGGATAACACGACACGATTGGTGTCATATCATCGCTCGGCGAATACGGCCACGTATTTCGCTGACGCGCCATGTTTTTCGGGGGCACCGCGCATTTCTCCACGACACTGGTCGAGAATCATGTCAACCCATGTCGGCTTGACGCTCCAGGTGCCTGATCTTGAAAACCTCCCATCCTTTCCCGTCGATCCGACACACGTTGGCGAACGATGCGCTGCCGGACTCCCGGCGCGCGGCTGCATCGTCCGACTCCCGCCGCGATACCCCGCGCAGCCGCCGCGAGGTGCCGAACGCCTTGCAAGGCCTGTCCCATTTCAGGGGCCATGCGGCGCAAGCGCCCGTGGGTTCGATGGGCCCGGCCGGTGCTTCGTCACCGCAAGGGCAACCGGATCGCGCCCCGAGACTGGCGCGGCTGAACGCACGAATTCCGGAACATTCCGACGACGCGCGCCCCCGGGCCGTGCGTCCGGGAGGCTCCGCCCCGGGGCCGTCTGCGCCGCCGGCCTCGGCTGAAGCGCGCCGGAAGAACGCCGGGACGGGAGCGTTATCGGGTCTGTCCTGTCTTGCGGCACCGTGGAAAGCCCTGGGCTTCGGACGTAAGCCCAAGGCAGAGGCATCGGCCCCGGCGGCACCGGAGAACCTGTCCGACTGGACCTGCATCGGTCGCAAGCCCGGCGGATCCGCCGCAGGCGCCCTGTATGTCGACACGGACGGACAAAAGTGGCTGGTCAAGGGCTACGGCCACGATGAACAGGCCAGGAGCGAAGTGCTCGCATCGCATCTGCTGCGAGCGGCTGGAGCACCCGCCGCGGACCTGAAACTCGTCAACCTGGGGCAATCGCACAAGGGCGGCCTGGGCGTGGCATCCCGCTGGTTGGATGATGCCCAGCCCTTCAACGCGCGCAATCCGGCGCACGTCAAAAACATGCAGCAGGGTTTTGCTGCGCATGCATGGCTGGCCAACTGGGATTCGGTCGGCCTGACGCACGACAATGTGTTGATCCACAATGGCCAGGCCGTCCATATCGATCCCGGCGGCGCGCTGGAATTCCGTGCCATGGGCGGCCGCAAGGGAGATGCATTCGGCAACAAGGTCGGTGAGCTGGCCAGCATGCGCGATCCGAACATGAACCCCGCATCGGCCGCGGTCTACGGCGGCATGTCCCAGCAAGACATCGCCGACAGCGCCAAACCGGTCCTGAAATTATCCGGCTCAGCCATCCGGCGGCTCGTCGAGCGCCACGGTCCCGGCGATCCGAAGCAGCGGGAGGCCCTGGCCACCAAGCTGATCAAACGGCAGAGCGATATCCTGGCATGGTGCGCCAGTGCAAAGCGCCCCGTCCGCGATACGAAACCCTCGCTGCAGAGTCTGGACAAAAAATTCCCGGCAAAAAAAATCAAACCGGGTGACAAATACGCCCCGAAGATCGCGGGGTTCCTCGCACTGGGTACGCCGGGCCAGGGAATACAGGTACCGGTCTTGCCGCGCGAGCACACCCGCCACGACACGCAGGCATATGCAGCTCACACCGTGGCAGGCATGAAAAAGCTGACGACAGCGCAACGGGAAGCCGTCTACAGCTACGCCCACCTCGGATATTCCCCGATCAACGCATCGCTGCGGACAGGGAAGCCCAGCGACACGGCCAGGCATCTCGATACCGCGATTCGCAAGGCCGGCGGGGAAATTCCGGCCGGAACGCTGCTCTCGCGCAAGATTGCGGTATCCGGTGCGGCAAAAGATCAGCTTCTGAACGCTACGGGAAAGGTTCTTCAAGAGCCGGCGATCATGTCCACATCGACAAACCCCGACATGTATACCGGAAATGTGCACCTGAAGCTGACCGTCGGCGAGGGCGTGAAGGGCTTGTTCGTGGGTTGGGGTTCGGAGCCCGACAACGGCTCGATCTCACGCATGCCCGGTGAGTCCGAACTCATCCTTCCGGCGAATACACGGCTTTACGTACAAAAGGTTACGACGGCCCCGTCAACCCGAGGGCGCGGTGACGCCGATGGTTTCGGGAACGAATCGGATCTGACCCATATCGTCCACGCGGTCATCCTGCCGACGCATTGACCGGCGCGTCCCGGTCGGGATGCCGGCGGCCGGCAGGTTGTGCTTGGGCAGGCTCGATCGCGTTGCCGTGCTCCCTCGATGATGCCGAACACCCGCTCGACGGTCGGCTCGCGCAGCGCCTGGTCGGCGCGGCCCGCCAGGTTTTCCGTCGATGCATCATCTCCGTCTGGCCTGAAAGGGGTCATTGAACGGGACAAAATACCCGTTTGCAATTATCATACGCTTCAGTCACGTCGACTCCGCCATCCGGCATGCAGCAGGCGGCGTCGATGGGCCGCCGGCAGGGATGCCCCTGCCGCACAATCGGGCTCGGTTAAAGATGCGAATGAATATTGCATGTCTGATCACTAACACATCCGTTCTAAAAGTCGTCCGTACCGCATTCATGCAAACCGGTGCCGAGTGCACGCACTTTACGTCCGAAGTCGTTCTGTTCCGCGCCTTGCTGAGGCAAAAATTCGACCTCATCTTCATCGACCTGGACGCCGAGCCGACGCCGGACGACGCCATCGTGTCGTGGCTTAACTGCCGCTCCGGGAACGATACGCCGGTCCTCGCCATGTCGCCCGTACGCGACGCCCACATGACGGCCCTGGTGCTCAATGCCGGCGCCGACGACCTGCTGGTCAGGCCCTTCGAACCGGTCGAATTGCTGGCGCGCGCCCATGCGCTGGTGCGCCGCAGTAATCCGCGCAGCGCACGCCGCCGCATCGAACTGGCCGGTTTTTCACTCGACCGCGAAAGCGGCAAGTTCGCCTACCTCGGCACGCCGATCATGCTGACGTCGCGCGAGTTCGGCCTGGCGTGGATGTTTTTTTCCTCGCCCGGCGTGTTTATCTCGCGCGAGACGATCGGCACGTCGATCTGGAGTTCCGACAGCGAGGTGGCCGGCCGCACGATCGAGCAGCACGTCTACAAATTGCGCAAGAAGCTGCAGCTGGGCGCCGAACGCGGGGTCAGCATCCGTACGGCGTATGGCCAGGGCTACCGGCTGGAACTGTCGGGGCAGCAGGCCGCCGCCGGCGCGCCCCCCGACGACGACACGCCCGAACCGGACGTGCCGGCATAGCGTGGCTAGCGGCCGCATCCGGCGCGCACCGCCGCCCGGACGCGCGACACGCGCGAGCGCACCGTGCCCACCGGAATCTGCAATTCGCAAGCCGCCTCTTCATAGGTGGCGCCGCCATCGAGCACGGCCTCGAACGTCGCCCGGATCCCGGCGGGAAGCCTGGCCAGCATCCCGTCCACCTTGGCAGCCGTCTGGCGCCACTCCAGTTGCATGGCCGGGTCGCCATGGGTGTCGACGATCTGTTCCAGCGCCACGTCGTCGAGCGCCTCGTGGTCCTGGGCACAGTTGCGGCGCACCTGGTGCCGCGCCAGGTTCAGCGCGATGCCAAACAGCCAGGTCGACGGCTTGGACAGCCCTGAGAAGCGGTGCGCGCACCGCAGCGCCTCGATGAAGGTTTGCTGGACGACGTCCTCCGCGTCCTCGGCATTGCGCATGTAGCGCTGCACGAAACGCAGCAAATGGCGGTGATGCGTGCGGAACAGCAGGTCGATGTCGAGGACAAGCGGTCCGCCGGTGGCGCCGTCCGTGTGCAGCTGTTGGCCATTCGTATCCATCGTCATGATCTCGATCTCCAGTAATGTTGCGATGGATCAAAGATATCAGTCGATTTCGCGCAAAAAGCCGATCCGTGAGGATTGCTGAGACATTGAGAATTGTTGAGATTTGGCCTTACTGCGCGACGATGCGCAGGACGCGGTTCCCTTCGTAGAAAATCGCCTTCATCGGCGTATCGGCCGTCGCCATGCTCCTGGCGACCTTCTCCACCGCGTCGGTGAAGCCGCCCTTGATCTCGGTGCGCGCCGACACCGCGTAGTCGACCGGCAGCTCCCACACCAACTGCCAGCCCGCCGCGGCCGCCCAGCGCGTCAATGCGCCCTTCAGCGTCTTGTCGGCCGGCGTGACGTCCCAGGAATGCACGACCGCCGCAACCGGGGCCTCGCCGTCGTCGCAATCGTCGTCGTCCAGCACCTGGGGCCTGATCGGGGTCGTCGAAAACATGGCGCCGGCGGCCGGCGCGGGATCCGCGGCCCGGGCCCCGGCGCTGGCCAGGCACAGCATGGTGCCCAGCATGAGAGCGGACAGCGTGCCGCGGACGTGCGAGGGATGGGTTGCCGGATGCATGATGGACTCCTTTTCGATGGTGACGGACTCTCGATGAGTGCCGCCACGCCGCATCCGGTTCGCCCGTTTGCCGACTATTTCACCCGGCGCCGCCGGCCTGCGCCCCCTGCTCGCGCTCACGCGCCTGCGCGCGTACCTCCGCCAGGCTTTCGTTGACGATCGCGGCCTGGAGCGCCGTCAGCGGGGTGCCGACCTGGCGCACGTCGACCAGGCGGTCGGCGGTGGGCTTCAACGTCGCGGTGCGGGTGTCGGGAATCGGGTCCTCGGTCATGCCCTTGGTTTCCCGGCGCTTGAAGACGAGCGGATTCTTCCAGTTGAACTGGGAGTCCTTGTTGTTCATGTCCCCGGCCGCGACCAGGTACTTGACCGACTGGTCGCGTTCTCCCTCGAACATCTCCGCTTCGACGGCGCGCATCACCGCCGCCATCCCGTGGTGCCCCGCCGCCTCGGCGTTGTGGATGGCCGCGTCGATGCCGCGGTGGGCCCATTGCTGCTTCGATTCCAGCTTCACCGAGAAGCGGTCGGTCTTGTTTTCCATGAGGGCCCGCACGAAATTCATCAGCACTTCGCCGCACATCTTGCCGAGTTCCTTGTCGACCATCTGCTTCTTCACCTGGTCGACCGTCGTGTCGGCGAATTTTTCCACCAGGCCCGCGCGCAGGTCCTGCTTGATCGCCAGTTCGATGGCCAGGGCCGCGGCCTCGGCTTCCGGCAACGGCTCTTCCTGGATTTCGTCGCTCGGATCGCTACCGGCAAGGCGGCCCTGCAGCACCGCGATCTCGGCCTGCAACCGGGCGATTTCCTGCTGGCGCTCCGCCATCTTCGCCTGCGCCGGCCCGTCCAGCTGCGCCGACAGCTGGTCGCGGAATCCCTTGTCGACGACTTCCTGGACGCGGTTGCTGACCGACGGCAGCGCTTCGAGCAGCACTTCCATCGCCTTGTTCATGTCGCGGCTGTAATCGCCGTATTCCGACTTGTAGGCCTTCAGCTTGTCGGTACCGACCGGCTTCTTGTCCTTGTATTCGCTGCCGCCGACGTTCACCGTGAGCGTACCGGTCGCGCCGGCCTGCACCGGCACGCCGGGCAGCTTCTTGCCGGGGAATATCCCGGTTTTTTTCTTCGCCACGCCGCTGGTATGGCGGGTATTGAGACCGCAGAACACATCCGTGATCAGGGACTTCTTGACGGTATCGTAGAATTCGCGCGCCTGTTGCTGGTTGCGGGAGACCATCTTGTCTTCGCTCACCGTGAACTTCACGGTCGCGCCGGCGCCCGTCCGTGCCGGGTCGTTCTTCCCCGTGGACGCGGCGCCGGGTTTCGCCTGGTCGTACTTGATCGCCACACGGCCGGGCGTGACCGAGTTTTCGTTGCTGACGGTCGAGTACTCGCGCACCTCGTCGTCGATCGTGAAAGGCGAATCGAGCTTGTCGCACAAGGCTTCGTATGCCGAATTGTATTGCCGGTATTCCGGCTTCAGCGGATCCCAGTCGACGAGGATGTCGACGGCTTTCTTGAGCTGCGTGCGCGCTTCGTCGAGGTCGCGCAAGCCCTTGACGGGCTCGATCGAGAACTTCAGCACGACCGCCGGATCGGTGCGCAGCTTCTCTTCCCGCTTCCAGCTGTACCCGGGAAAACGCACGTCGAGGCAGGTGTTGGCGAGCGCTTTTTCCGCGTGCGCGCTCAGGATTTCCGGCGTCATCGACACGCCCAGGCCGGTGTTGATCGCTTTTTCCGACATGCGCCCCAGAGTCAGCTGCACGCAGTCGTTGTTGGCCTGCACGTTGACGATGGTGCCGGCGCTCTTCGAGCCCCCGACCGTCGCGCTCAAGCTCGCGAACGGGATCGGCAGGACGAGCGGAATGGACATCTTGAACTGTTTGGCGTTGATGGTATCGGTGCGGTCGCCCAGCGCGGTGCGGTCGATGGCGTCGTGCAGGAACGTGCGGATCTCCTCCGGACCCTGCAGCGCCTTCCCCTCGGACAGGTGCACCAGGTTGCCCAGCGTCGCCAACCGGTGCATGGCCTCGCCCCGCTCCGCTTCGGGGAGGACGCCCTTGATCGCATCCTGCAGCAGTTCCAGCGCGCCATGCCCTTCCTGCAGGTCGTGCAGCAGCGGCGCATCGGCGCGCGCCACCGCGATATCCGTTCCGGCCGCCTCGAGGATGGCCTTCTTGTCCTTGGCCTTCAGCGGATTGGACCAGATCTCGCGGCCGGAATTGAAGGTGCCTTCCGTGCCCGTCAATTTACGCTTGGCCGTGGTCAGGAGCTTCTCCGTACCGCGGTGCTTGTTCATGTAATTGCACATTGCCACGAGCACCTTGGCATTGCCCTTCTGGGCGAGGGTCGCGTCGGGCCTGGCCAGCGTGGCCTTGGCAAGTCTCTTGAAATCGACCAGCGCCTGCTTGAACTCCGTCCTGGCCTCCTCCGTCACCGCGCCGCGCCCCTTGGCGTCGAAATGCTGGTAGACCTGGTTGACCACGGTACCCGGCAACGCCATCGTCGTCCTGAAGCCTTCGAACGCCTGCACCACGTTCTGCATATTCTCCTGGCGCCACACCGCACTCTTGACCATGGCCCAGTCGCGCCGCTCGGGCGTGCCGATGGCCGGTTTCTCGCCGGTCGCCAGTTCGTTGCGCATCGAGGTCATCGCCGACAGCATGCGCGCCTTGTGCGCCGGGTCGCCGTTTGGTTCGGCCGAGAGGCGCCGGTGCTCCTGGGTGCAGCGGAAGAACGTTTGCACGTCGCGCCAGTCGACCTTGGCGGCGCCGTGCTCCGGATTGGCCGCCAGCAGCGAGCTGACGGCATCGGGCAACTGGTGCGCGCCCATCTGCCAGATCGCCACGAGATCCTGCTCCTTCTGCGAGGCCGGCTCGCCGGCCGTCAGGTGCGCGACGGTGGCGCCGATGATCTGGTGCACGTTCTCGTTGGCCAGCGACTTGTAGACCTCGATGCAGCGGGCCGGATCCCCGCCGGTGACTTTTTCCGCCATGTCGACGATGTGCATCAGCTGCATCGGCGCCAGTGCCGCGTCCTTGTGCAGCGTATCGCCCGCCGACTGGCGCAGCTTGCCGGCGAGCGCGCCGAGCACCTCCCGGGTTTCGGTACGCTGCGCCGGCGTCATCGTGGTCAGCGCCGGCAGGTGCGCGACCAGGTCGGCCATGCAGGTCTGCTGCATGGTCGCGACGCGCTCCTTCAGCGCGGGCACGGTGTCCCCGAGCAGCTTGCCGGCAATCGAAAACTTGTCGCCGAGGTCGCGCAGCTTGACCGCTTCGGCCTGCCAGTGGCGCGCTTCCGACGGCAGCGGCGGCGGTCCTGGAAGCTCGTAGGCGCGCCCGGCGGTCAGGTCGCGCACGCGGCGGCCCACCAGCGCATCGCGCACGGCCGCCCGGTTTTCGCCCAGCTCGCCCGGCGCGGAGCGGCTCTCCAGCTTGGGCTGGGCGACCTCCAGCGCGGCCACGCCCTCCAGGTACTTGGCGGGCAGCTCCAGCTGGCGGGCCAGCGCCGGCATCATCAGCGCCATGCCCTTGGCGCGCCCCTGGTCGCTCACATGATCGTTGAGGGTACGATAGCCGTGCAAAAACTTTTGCACGGACGCGCCGACCAGGTCGGTACGCGCGGTCTCGTAGGCGGCCTTCGTCGCATCGGTCGGCTCGGCCGCGAAGGCCGTCAGCGCATGGTCGGCCGTCGCCCGCACGTCGTCGATGGAGTCGGCGGCGATGTCGCGCAGCGCGACGCTGCGCTGCGCCAGCGGCGTTTGCGCCTGCTGGCGCAGCGCGGCCAGCTCGCCCTTGAGCTGGGCGACGGTGGCATGGATGGGCGAATCGGCCGGCGCCGTGTCGGCAATCGAACTGGCCACATTCAGGCGCATCTCCAGGGCGCCCACCTGGTCGGCGATGGGGTCGGTGCGCGCCACCACCGCGCGCGCCTGGTCCGGCAGGCGCGTCTGGTTGCGCTGCTCGGCGCGCGCCAGCATCGTGTCCAGGCTCTGCGAGCTGGCCGCGCCGACCTTGGCCGGCGGCAGGTCATACTTGCGCCAGTTCGCGCTGATTTTCTTCTTGTCGCCGTTGAACTTCCAGGTATTTTCCTTGCCCTTCGTCCCGAACACGTTCAGGCCGATGGTGCCGCCCAGCTTGCTGATCGTCGGCTTGTTGCTCGGCTTGACCGTCTTTGCCGCCGGCAAGCCGCCCGGCTGGGCGGCGAGGCTGGCCGTGGTGGGTGACTTAATCCTCGTCATTTATGTCTCCTGATGTGGTGCGGCCGGACGCCGGCAATGACATGGGCTGTTAGTTCCCGGCCGGCGGCACCGGGCGTTCGGCGCGCAGCACGCTCAACTGGTGCGGATGCGAGACCTCCGACACCTGCTGGCCCATCACCATGAAGTTCGGTCCGACCGCGCGCGACTGACCGGTGATTTCCAGCGAATAGAAGAAGCGTTTGTCCCAGCTCTGGTCCGATTCGAGCAGGGTGCTGATCTGCGCATTGCGCATGGCGATCTGTGCCGCCTGCTCGTCGCTCGGCTGCGCGTTCGGCGCCACCAGCGCGTCGCGCAGTTCGCGCAGCACGTTGATCTGGCGGGCCGCATCCGGGCGCAGCCAAACCCGCTCGGCGAACACCTGGTTGCCCGACGTCGCATCCCCCTCCACGCGGGCCAGGTACTGGTCGATCGGCTCGGCCGGATTGGGCGCATCGGGCGGCTGGTTGGGGTAGGCCGCGTCCCAGCTGGCGCGGCGGCTGTCGACGTAGCGCTTCATGTCCTTCATGCTGGTAAAGGTGGTGTCGCGGTAAGTCAGGGCCGGATCGATATGGCCGTCCTCCTCGGCGATGCGCCATACCGAGCCGATTTCCGACTGCAGGATCGTGGTGCTGAAGCCGACGATAGCCGCGCTCGGCAGCACCATCGAGGCGGCATGCCCGGTCTCGCCGGAAAAGTGGCCCTGCGGCGCGGGGGCGGCGACCAGCGTGGCCGCAACGCCGACCTGGCGCGAGCTCGAGCTGCCGGTATATTCGGCGCGCAGCGGTCCCGGTGTTTCCTGCCTGCGCACCCGGGACGACCAGGTCTTGGCGGCGTTGACCTGGACGTTCGGCCCCACCTTGTGGCCATGGTGCTGGAAGCGCGCGACCGCCGCAGCGCCGATCGAACTCGATACCGAGCTGCCGCGCGACTCGAGCCAGTTGAGCGACACATCGGGGTCCTTGTAGAAGGTGTGCGACAACGCATCCCACATGGCGTTGACGTCGGTCGGCAAGCCACCGCTCGGGCCGCTTGCGGTGGCGGCATCGACCACCGACAGCAGCTTGGCGCGCCACGGATCGGGATGGCCGGCCGGGGCCGGGCCGATCGGCTGGAAGCGGCAGCGCACCATCACCCCTTTCGGGCTGGAGGTGTCGACCATGAGCGGCAGCGCCTGCACCGTACCGCCGGCGAGCAGCCGCTTGCCCAGCACGGAGACGCCGGCGGTGGCGCTGGCGCCCAGGTGGCCGGAGATGCGCCGGTCGCTGCCGATGAACAGCTGCCCGTGGTTGGCCGACGAACCGCCGTTGATCATGGCCATGCGGCCGTGCGTCAGCTTGACGTCCGGGCCGGCCAGCACGAAGGGAACGAACGGGACGTGCTTGATCACCGGGAGGTTGATCAATTCCGCCGCGCTGAAGTTGACGCCGAACTGGCCGCCGTTGGTCAGCCGCACGTCGTACGTCATGCGCGGCTCGGTGATCACGCGCCTGAAGTTCTGGAGCACGGTTTGCGGCGAGGAGGTGTCGAGCGGCACTTCGCCGTCGTGCTCCAGCGTGGCCAGCTGATCGGCGCCGGCGCGCAGGGCGGCCGTATCGATGGGGGCGGCGCCATCGGTGGGGGCGGCGCCGGCGGCGACGCCCGGCTCGCATTGTTCGATCCACTGGCGCAGGGTGGCCACGTCGAGCTGCGCGCCGCCGCGCGGGCGCAGGATGGAGCGAGTACCCTTGAGCTCTTTATAGGTGGGATTGAACTTGACCTCCGTCACGCTGACGCCGGCCAGCTCGGCGGCGCGCGCGGCAATCGCCTTGCGCATGGCCGGCGTGACGGTGGTCTGGTCGCGCCAGCCCTTGTGGGCGGTGCGCGTATACCACTGTTCGAGCGTGGCGCCCTTGAGCGCAGCGCTGATGCGCTGGTCGAGCGGGGCGTCGTCGCGCGCCTGCGCCCGCTCGATCAGCACGTCGCCCAGGTCCTGGATCACCTTGGCCTTCTGGAAGTCGTCTTCCGGCTGGCGCAGGCTGGCCCCGCCGGTGCCCATGGACAGGGCCGACATGGGCGACTTGTTGAAGCCGAATGCGCGCCGCAGGGCCGCCAGCATGCCGGGGTTGCTGGCCCGGCGGGCATAGCGCGACAGCTTGAACATGCGCTCCTGGGCCCGCGCCAGCGGGGTGCCCGGACCCTCTTCCGTGAAGCCGCAGCGCCACGAGAAATAGGCGTTCTTGAGATGGCGTTCGGGTTCGGCTTCCGGGTTGGCCGCCAGCTGGTGCGCGGCCAGGAAGGCCTTGGCCGCCAGGCTGACGTTGCCCTTCATCGGCGCCGGCGGCGCCTGCGACGGCGTGCCGTGCGGCCGGTCGTGCGGTGCCAGCGCCGCCACGGCAATCTCGCGGACCTCGGCCAGGCTGGCCGGGCGCGGCGCGCCCTCGGGCAAGGCATCGATCAGGGCATTGGCGGCCGTGAAGGCCAGGCGCTGGGCGTCGTTGCGCATGGCCGCGTCGAGCGCGGTGTCGTCGGGCCGCGGGCGATCCAGCGAGCACAGGGCGTTCAGCGTCGAATGGCCAAGCGCCGTGGGAGCCAGCCGGCGCGCCAGCTCGAACGCGCCATTCTCGACCGCCAGCGGGGAGCTGGCGGCCACCAGGCCGTCCAGCGCGCGGCGCGCGGCCCCCGCGTCGTCGCCGAAGGCCTGGGACATGCGCCGCAGCACCAATTCCTGGCGCCCCGCCGCTTCGGCCGCCACATCGGCGCCGGCGTGCTCCGGCGGGGCCAGGTAGAGGCGCAGGTCGGCCGCGATCAGGGACGGCATCACATGGCTGTCGCCCACGCCTGTGTAATTGAACAGGCCTGCCGCCACCGCCTCGGTGCCGCCCGGTGCGACGATGGGCGTGTCCGGCGCCACCCGCGCCACGGCGGCCTTGGGCGCGCCGCCGACGGTCCGGGCGACATTGCGCCCGTGCCGCAGGGCGGCCGCCTGGGTGGTGGCGTGCGGGTCCGGCTTGTGCGCTTCCTCCGGCCCAAGGCCGAGCTTGGCGCGCGCGGTCATGGGACGCGCCTTGGTTACGCTGCCGAGCACGGAGCTCGACGTGGTCACCGGGCGCGGGGCGAGCGCGCGCTTCATGGACGCGATCCAGCCGTCGTTGCGGCGGCTGAGCGAAGGCCGCACCGGCTCGGGCCGCGCGGGCTGCGCCGGCGTGTCGTTCGGCTGGGTGATCTCATGAAGGTCGGACGAGCTGGCGCCGGAAAGTCTGGTCGGGGATGGCATAAGCGTCTCTACGAAAGTGGGTAGCGCGTGCACAAGGCAGGTTTGCCGAGGCAGGCCGAGTATGGGTCGGCGCCGCGCGCCGGCGGCGGCCTCGAAGCGAACTGCCGTGTCTGCAGGCGAAGCGCCGCGCGCGCCCGGCCGGCGCTTCGCTGGGGGTGGCTCCGCTTCGCTGGCGGCGCCATGGGCGTGATAGCGCCTGATTAAGCTTTCCCGACGCTCCGCGCAGTTGTGTGGGGCACCAATCATATTTACTATAGGAAACCATATGACTCGCGTTGACCAAGCACACTCACATGCAGCCCTGACGACACCGGACTCGGCAGAGCACCAGGCTTCCACCTCGCGTCCGCCGCGTGCCTCGCGCAGCGCGGGCGGCTCGCCGCTGGCCTCGCCTGGCGGCCCAAGCACTTCGGCGCCGAAATCGTCCGCCGGCGGCGGCAACCGGATCAGGGTCGCCACGACCCGCATCTTCGACGACCTCAGCGCATCGGTGAAAGTGGCCGACGTGCATGTGCCGGCCGGCGGCGCGCACGCCGGCTCCCCGCGCAAGACCGGCGAGCTGGTCGGCGCCCTGACCACCACGCTCGAGAAGATGAAGCAAGGCGACGCGGCGGAGCGCCTGCCCGGCGCGCTGGCCGACAAGCTGACGACCGGCCACTGGATGTCGGATTCGCACTTCCACCCCACCAACTACACGCAGCAAGGCATGGTGCCGCGCGAAATGCTCAAGATGATGGACCAGGTGGGTATCCACCGCTCGGTGATGGCGCCGATTCCGACCGACGTCATGCCGTGCGGTTCGCACGGCGATCACAACCATATCCCGCCCGAGCCGTACTACGTGCCGACGCAGTTTGCCAACATCAAGCCGGACGAATTGACGGCCGAGGTCGAGCAGACCATCAAGGGCAGCTCGCACCTGATGCTGAACCAGCAGGTCGACGCGGACACCGCCCTGTTCATGAATATTTCCAAGCTGAGCGAGGCCGAGCGCGACCGGCTCGATCCGATGGTCACCGGCCTGCACCTGGGTTCCCCGTTGAGCCCCCAGGCGCTGCTGTTCAAGCTGGCCACGCACCCGGGCATGTTCACCGGCGTGGGCGAGGTGACGATTCACAAGGAACTGGTGGAGAGCCAGTACGAAGGCGCGCGCCAGGCCAACCTGACCGACAACGTGCAATCGTTCAAGAATCTGGTGGCCACGGCCGGCGTGGTCGGCATGCCGGTGGTGCTGCACTGCGACGTCGACTCGACCGCCAACCAGCGCGCCAACGGCCGTGCCCAGCCCGAGCACCTGGACGACCTGAAACAGCTGTTCGCCTCGCCCGAAACGCGCGATACGACCATCATCTGGGCGCACTGCGGCGGGGTCGGACGCTTCGTCCAGAAGCCGGCCGACCACGCCAACAACCTGCGCTCGATCCTGTCGAATCCGGACATGAAGCACATCAACATCGACATCTCGTGGTCGCGCGTGGCGCGCCAGATCGTGCTCAAGACGGACGCCGACGGAAAGGAAGTGCCGGATCATGAATCGATCGAGGCCTGGTCGCAGCTGATCAACGATCATCCCGACCGCTTCCTGTTCGGCTCGGACGCCCTCAATCCGCAGGAAAAGGCGACCTGGGAAGAGACCGGGGTTCTGTACAAGCCCCTGCTGGACAAGTTGACGCCCGAAGCGCGGATCGCCGTCAAGACCGGGAACTACGAGCGCCTGCTGGTCGATGCGCGTCCGAAAGTGCGCGCGTTCGAGCAGCATGTGCTCACGCCGGAGTTCGTCGAGCAGCGCCTGCGCGCGTCGGGCGACACCCGCGTCAATGCCGGGCCCCACATCGATCCGGCCGCCTTGCGCGCGGCGCGCGATGCGGCTTTCGCCAGCGCGGGCGTGGATGTGAACGGGAAAACGCTTGCCGCCGCGAAGCCCGCGTCGGCGCGCCCGAAAGAGACGCCGGCCCAGGTCAAGGCGCACCTCGAGAAGATCAAGGCCCAGCAGGATGCACGGGTGGCGGCGCTGACCGCCTCGGACAAGAAGTCCGGGCCGAGCCGCTTGCGCCGCCTGTTCAAGGCCAGCTGAGGACGCATGACAACATGAGGAACGACGCGATGCAGCTTCCAGCAACACCCACGCCGGCCAAGCGCATCTGCCTGCTCGGCGACAACGGACTTCTCGTGCGCGACACCGCACTGCAGTTGCGCACGGCAGGCTTCGAGGTGGCGGTCGCGACGCAGCTCGACCAGCTCGCCACGCAGGAAGGCCTGGGCTGCATCGTCGTCGATCCTGCCAGCCACGGCAGCCGCTTCTCCGATCCGGCCTGCGCCGGCGCCATCCGTGCCCGGTGCGCGGTGCCGGTGCCGATCCTGTGGCTGGCCCCCCTCGACAAATTCGAGGTGCGCCTCGCGGCCGCCCGGGCCGGGGTGGATGGCTTCCTGGCCAGGCCGCTGGACATCGACGAGCTCAAGGCACGCATCGAGACGCTGGCCCAGCGCCGGAACCCGGCGCCCTGCCGGGTGCTGGTCGCCGCCAGCGGCGCCGCCCGCCAGGACGGGATCGAGCAGGCCCTGGCGCAGGGCGGGATGGAAGCCCTGCGCCTGCACAAGCCGCTCGACCTGCTCGCCACCCTGAGCCGGCACCATCCGGACGCCATCGTGATCGACGTGGACACGCCCGCCTGCGACGGGATCGACCTGACCAGGCTGATCCGGCAGGATCCGGCCTTCCTCGATTTGCCCGTGCTGGTGCTGTCGGCGCGCCAGGACCCCGCGACGCAGCGGCGCGCCGTGGCGGCCGGCGTGGACGATTTCCTGGCGCCGCCGGGCACGCCGGCGGACCTGGCGCGCGCGGTCACGATGCGCGTCGAGCGCTCGCGCGCGCTGCGCAGCCTGATCATGCGCGACGGCATGACCGGACTGTACAACCACGTCTCGATCAAGGAACAGCTGCTGCGCGAAATGGCGCGCAGCAAGCGCGACGGCAGTCCGCTGGCGCTGGCCATGGTCGACCTGGATTACTTCAAGAAGATCAACGATACCCACGGCCACCAGGTCGGCGACCAGGTCATCCGCGCCATCGCCCACATGCTGCAGCAGCGCCTGCGCCACGGCGACCTGATCGGCCGCTACGGCGGCGAGGAGTTCGCCGTGGTCATGCCGGGAACGGACGCGGCGGCGGCGGGCGGCGTGCTCGACGACATCCGCGAACTGTTCGGCACGTTGCGCCACAAGGCCGACGAGACGGTGTTCCACGCCACCTTTTCCGCCGGCGTGGCCGACCTGGAAGACGCCGGCGGCGGCGCCGACCCCGCCGACCTGTTCCGCCTGGCCGACGAAGCCTTGTACGAGGCCAAGCGGGCGGGCCGCAACCGCGTCGCGCTGGCGCATGCCGGGGCCGGCCGCGGCTAGCGCATACGGCCCAGCATGTCGTGCAGCTCGAGCCGATTGTAGGCCGCGCGCATGGCGTCCCGGGCCGCGATGATCTTTTGCGCCACCAGCTGGGCCAGCACGTCGTTCAGGCTGCGCGACATGGTGTCTTCCCTGCGCCGCAGGACGTCCTCGATCTGGTGCACCTTGCCCGGATCGGCAATGTAGCGCGCCAGCTGCTGGTTGTGATTGAACAGGATTTCATGGGCCAGGACCAGGGCATCGCCCCGCTCGTTCGGCACCAGGCTCTGGAAGATCACGCCGACCAGCGACCGGGCCAGGCCGGCCGCGCGCCGGTCGCGCTGATCGGCCGGGAAAAAGTCCAGCAGCCGGGCAAGCGCGCCGACCGCGCTGGTGGTATGCATCGTCGCCAGCACCAGATGCCCCGCGTCGCCCGCGTACAGGACCGTGTCGGCGGTATCGAAGTCGCGGATTTCCCCGACCATGAGCACGTCCGGATTCTGGCGCAACGCTTCGCGCAGGCCGGAAGAAAAGGTCGCCGTGTCGGTCGGCACTTCTTTTTGCGAAATGATCGACTGCTTGCGCTGCAGCCGGTACTCGATCGGTTCTTCGATCGTGACGATATGGGCGCTGCGCGTGGCGTTGATATGGTCCAGCATCGAGGCGATCGTCGTCGTCTTGCCCGAGCCGGTAGGGCCGGTGACCACGATGACGCCGCGCGTCGCCTCGAGCATCGTCCAGGCGTATTGCGGCAGCCCGATTTGCGCCAGCGGAATCGGCCGCGCCGGCAGGCACCGGATCGACACCGTGACCATGGCGCCGCCGGACGACCGGTACACGTGGCAGCGCAGCCGGTAGTCGGGCAGCGCGAACGGCCGGTCGATGGCGCGGTCGACGATCTTGAGTTCCCAGTCCTTGTCGATCGCGCCGAGCACCGGCGCCATGTCCGCGAGCGTGACGGGCGCGGCGCCGGCCTGGCGCCAGCCGCGCGGCGTCTTGATCATCAAGGGCAGATCCTGTTCCAGATGGATATCCGAAATACCCTGGCCGGAATTTACCAGGGACACCAATTCATCCAGCAGGTCGCGGACATGATTAAACTCGTGGGACATGATCTCTCGACGATACGCGAAGCGGCTCGCAGCACGGCGTGGCGTGGCGCCACGCCGGCGAGGCGCTAGGCAAGGTACATGGGGCGGTACATGGCAGCGATGACCTCTGCCGAGTGACCATAGTTCCAGCGCAATTCGGTGCCCGCCTCGACATCCTCCGTGGCGAACATCGCGCCGATCGAAAAGCGCCGGCCGCATGCGGAAATGACGTGGAAACGCACCGCTTTCATGTTGTAGCCCTCCCCGGCCTGCGCCACCGGCAGGCCGTCCGCGTCATAGGCGAGCCGGGTATTGGCCATCGCCAGGATGTTCTCGCCGTCGACGAAGGCGAAGTCCGCGCCCGACACGGCCGACAGGATGAAGGCGTCGTCGGCGCACGTGAAGTACATCGCCGGCGTCAGCAGCTGGCCGCCGTACACTCCCAGGCATTCGCCGCTGCGCAATGTCCGCGCGGCGAATACGCCCAACTGCCCGGCCAGCACGTGTTCGCGCGGATCGGGCAGGTCGGCGCGGGTGATGGCGCGGCACACCAGCCGGTCGTGGTAGGCGGCGCCCAGCGTCGCCTCGTCGGCTGCGGGATCGACGAACGGCAGTACCGCCTCGCGGCGCGGATCGTCGCACGCCCCGAACCGCTCCGGCCGGTCCGTCACGGCGACGATATGGATCGGGTTCTGCGCCGCGTCGCGAAACGGGTAGCGCGCGTCGAGCAGCGGCGAATACGGCAGCCGCGCGATCGGGCGGCGCCGCTTGAAGCGCTCGAACATGTCGGTCAGGTAGCCAAGGGCTTGCGCCTCGGCCCGGGCGTCGCCGGCCAGCGTGTCGACGATGCGCGCCTTGAGCGCCGGCACGCTGTCGAAGATCGCGTCGTGGGCCGCCGTGCCGGGCAGGCGTTCGGCCTGGGCCAGGCAGGTGTCGATCGTCTCGATGATGGATTGCACGCGGGGGTCGGTCGATACGGTCATGGGAATCTCGCTTTGTCGGGTGAGCCAAGCTGAGTCGGCAGTCCCGCCACGATAACGCCGCCGGCGCGCGGCCCGCCGCGCCGATGCGAAGCGCGGCGCCGGGAATGCGAAATGCCGCGCCGCTCAGGCCAGGCGCTTGCCGTCCGCGTCCACGCCCGCGCCGGCATACGCCGCATCGCGCATGGCGCGCAGGACGACGGGGTCGAAGCGTGCGCCATAGTTGCTGCAGCCGTCTTCCCAGGCACGCAGGTCCCGTTCCACGAATGCCGGCGTGAGCACATGCTGCGCGAACGCCCGCATCCGCGGCCGCGCGTCGAGGACCAGGCGCGCATAGTTGTCCGTCGTGATGGCGCGGCGGGATTCGGGCGTCAACGTCTCCAGCAACGGCTGGTACAGCGCGCCGATCGTCTTCCACGCCGCCGCCCTGTCGCGCGCTTCGAGCGCCTCCGAGCCGAACAGGAAGCGGTCCGGATGGTCGTCGATCAGGCGCGCCCACGCCTGCAGCGCCCGCGCGTCCGCGCCGGTGCGCGGCAGGATCTCGCGCGCCATCCGCGGCCATGACAGGTCGATGTGGATGTGCGGCATTGCCGCATCCTCCAGGATCGAACACAGGTAATCCGCGTGATCGGCCGCCTTGCGGACGACGCGTCCGACGCCGCCGCAGTGCGCCCAGAGCATGGTCGTGTCGCGCGTTTCGGGCAGGGCGAACAACGCCTCGACCCGGCCCGGGTGGGCGGACGGCACGGGATCGGCGTCGCAGTACAGCACCACCGGCATGCCGATCACGCCTGCGGTGGCGACCAGGTTGCGCAGCGCCGCTGCCTTGCGGGTCAGCCCGGCGGCATGCGTGCCGGTCTCGATGCGGGGGTGCGCGGCCAGCTTGAACAACAGCGCCTGCGTGCTCGACGGCGCGCCCCGGAGCCGGTAGGTGAACGTCGGATCGAGGCCGTCGTGTCCGGCGCGGCACAGCCTCGATACGGTGACGAACAATGCGACGCCCGCGTCGTCCTGCGCGCCGGCGGCGGATTCCGGGCGTTCGGGCCCGCCGTCCGGCGCGCCGCGTTCCACGAATTGGCCGGCCAGCGCGGTCCTGGGCCGGCTGCCGCCATGGCCGGACGACCTGGACGCCAGTGCGTCCGGCGCGCCCGGTGTCGCCAGCGCCGCGTCGCCCTTGCTGCGCGAGGCGCGGGCCGGGCGGGAGCTCGCGACCACGGCGGCTGCCGAGTCGAGTGCCGGCGGCGTGGGATACGAGCCGGCGCCGTGTATGCGTGTCATACGGATTCCTTGAAAGCGAATGGTTGATGCGGGTCGACATGACCTGGCGGAGCGGCGATCTTAAGGATTCGCCGCTGCGCGGGCGCCGTGCCGCGCGAAGCACGGCCCGTCCGGGCGAAGCGCGGGCCGGATTTCGGCACCGTACGCACGTCTTCGCATCCCGCCCCGTCCGGGAACGGCCGCTGTCTTACGCTGCCTGCCAGGAGGATCGCGTGCGCGATTCTGCGCGGCCAAAACGGGTACAAGCAGCCATCCCCCGTTGCGCGTACTCCTATCCATCAACCAGCACCATCCCACAACCAACGCGCGTCCGCGCATCGAGGAGCAAAGCATGAGCAGTATTTTTACGAAAATGAAGCACGCGTTCGAGCATTTCGGCCACGATATCGAGAAGGCCGCCGGTTCGGTCGCCCACGGCGTCGCAAGCGTCGCGAAGAAACTGGCGCACGACGTCATGAACGTGTTGAAGGACGCCCTCGACCTGACCGAAGCACTGGCGCAGGGTAATATGAAGGAGGCGATGAAGGATCTGGCCAAGCTCGGCTCGGACCTCGAAAAGACGGCGGCCGACGCCGCCACGGGAACCACCGAGGTCGCGCTCGATTCGCTCAAGGGCCTCCACCTGGGCAAGGGCTTCGACAACCTCGTCGGGGACGTCCAAAAGGGCCTGGAGACCGTCAAGGATGCGGTCAACAAGGGCACCGATGCGGGCCTGAAGGACCTGGTCAATTCTGCCGAGGGCATCGTCGAACACTCGCTCAACGCCGTCAAGGACCTGGCCCACGGCGACCTGAAGGGGATGGCGGGCGAACTCGCCAACGTCGGCCAGGACGCGCTCAACCTGGCGGCCGACCTGACACCGGAAGGCATGGGCAGCACGATCGCGGCCTCGACCTTGTCGGCCCTGCACGTCGGCAACGACAAGATCAATGGCATGGTTGCCGGCCTGATGCATGGCAGTGTCGGCAAGGTGGTCAAATCGGCGGTGGAAACCGGCGTGAACGTGGGCGTCGACGCGGGCACGAAGGCGGTGAACAACGGCGGCGCCGACGTGGTCATGGGCGGCGCCATGCTGCTGTCGATGGCCCCCGGCGGTATTCCGGGCCGGCGCGGCCGGAAAGGCGGCCACAGCTCCACGACCAGCCACGTGTCGACGGATCCGGCCAGCTCGCACAAGGGCGGGCACACGGACGGCAAGCAAGCGGAGAAGGGCAAGCAAGCGGAGAAGGACAAGAAAGACGGGAAGGACAAGAAAGACGGCAAGGACAACGGCAACGGCAACGCGCCGAAAGTCTTCGTCCCGCCGGCGGACAGCGACGCTTTCACGCGCGGCACCAAACAGATGTAAAAAGCAAACGGCCCGCGCCTGGCGGGGCGGGCCGTTTCCCGGCATGCTTGCGATGATTGCGATGATTGCGATGCACATGAAAACGGCGCCCAGGTCAACAGGGCGCCGTTTTTATTCCGCGGTGTTTTCTCGCCGCGCCACGGAGGCGGCGCCAGGGTTTGTCAGGGAGCGGCCGCGGGCACGGCGGCGCGTTTCAGGCCGCATGCGAAGCGCGGCTTGCGGACGGGAGCCGGTTGCGGCGACGAAGCCTGGGCGGCGCCCCGGCGCGCGCTTTCCGTCGCGCCGATACCGCCGATGGCCGGCGACAGCACCCGTGGGGTCAATAGGAACATGCGTTGATAGTGCTGCCCTTCGTGCTTGCGATAACGGAACATGCCGCCGATCACGGGCAGCTTCGAGAGTCCCGGCACCGCCGTCTCGGTATTGTCGTCCTGGGTGACGGAGTAACCCGCGATCAGCAGGCTTTCGCCCTCGTTGATCAGGGCCTGCGTGTCGATGGTGCTGTTGCTCACCACCGGCAGCTGTCCCACCTGCTGGGTGGTGAGCTTGCCGTCCTCGATGTGCACGTCCATGCGGATCTGCTGGGCCCCGCCGGGCGCCGTGATGATCGACGGCAGCACGCGCAGGGACACGCCGGCGGACACGCTGTACAGGTCGGCGGACTGGTAGCCCGCCACCTGCACGTAGAACGTCTTCTTGCTGTCCATCAGCGCTTCGACGTTGTCGAGCGTCTCGACGCGCGGGCTGGCGGTCACGCGCGCCTGGTCGTTCTGTTGCATGGCACTGATGCGGTTGAGCAGGTACTTGCCGGCGTTGCCGATCACCGTCGTGAGCACGGCGCCCTGCGGCGTGGCGGGCAGCGCGCCCGAGACCGGGAACACGCCGAAGCCGGAGGGATTCAGCGAGTCCGATTTGCCCGCCTGCGGCTGCTGGCCGTTGCCGGTCTGGAGGTCGATGTGGCCCGTGTGCAGGCGCCAGTCGATGCCCAGCTCGTTCAGGGCGCTGTCGGTGATTTCGATGATGGTCGCGTCGATCTCGAGCACGCCGGGGCGCATGTCGAGCGACTCGATCAGGCTGGCGTAGGCGGCCATGTTCTCGACGCGGTCGCGCACCAGGATGGCGTTGCCGCGCGGGTCCGCCTCGATCGACGGTCCGGCCGGCGCGGCCGGTACTTGCTCGTCGCCGCGGCGTCCACCGCGGCCCGGGGCGTCGTCGAAAGCGCGGGCCAGAGGGGCCGCACCTTGCGGCATCCCGGGCGGCATGCCGGGCGGCATACCTGCCGGTACGGCGGCAAGAGGCGCCAGGCCGCCGAGCCCGGTCGGCGCGGGCAGCGGCGGCACGCGGTTGCCGGGCACGCGCCCCGCGCCATCGTCCTGGGCTTCGCGCACGCTCGGCAGCCGGTAGGTGTCGAGCCGCGCCGGAGCCGGTTCGACGCCGGCGCCCGGGGCGGCCTGCCCGTACAGGCCGCGCAGCAGTCCCGCCACCCCGCGCACGGTGACGCTGCGCCCGTTGATCGTGATGGTCTTGTCGGTGGCGGATGCATAGCGCAACGGGAAGCGCCGCACGACCACGGTGTCGCCCGAGACCTTGACATGGTCGATCAGGTGCGCGACGTCGCTGACCAGGTCGACCAGGTGCGGCGGGCCCGACACGACGGCCGTGCGCGACACGTCGTCGTAACGCACCGGGAAGCGCGGATCCTCGATCTGCAGCCGCGCCAGCGCCTGGCGCAGGTCGCTGGTGCTCGCATGCTGCAGGCCCAGCGTGGCGCTGCGCGCCTCGTTCGGACCGTAGATGCGCAGCACCGCCCCGTCGTAGTACCAGAGCACGCCGAACGAGGCGACCATCTTGTCGAGGAATTGCTGCGGCGGGCTGTTGAAGCGGCCGGTGACGTTGCCCTCGACCTGCGGCGAGATCCAGGTCATCACGTGCTGGCTGGCGCCGAAATCGCGCAGCACGTCCTTGAGGTCCTTGCGGTCGGCGACGTATTCGAAGCGGTTGCCCTGCCAGGGGATGTGCTCGGCGTGGGCGGGAGCGGACACGGTCAGGGCCGCGACGGCGGCGGCGACCGCCAGGAACGTGGCCAGCCGCGCGGGCCGGCGGCGTGCGAAAGTCGATATGCTCATGGCGGCGGCACCTCAGCGGTACATGGTCTCGGACGGCGACTCGTGGAACTGGCGCCGGTATCCCTTGGCCAGCACGGAGCGGCTCTTCACGCCCCAGCGGCTGGCGGTGTCGACGATCGAACCGTTGACCCGCTCATCGCTGAGCAATTCCTCGCGGATGCCCTCCAGCCGCAGCTTGCGGATCAAGCCGCCGGGCGTCATGCCGATCGAGCTCTTGAAGGTCATCTGCAGCGCACGTTCCGTCACGCCGATCTGGGCGGCGACTTCGCGCGTGCTCAGGTCGGCGCGCTCGAGGTTTTCGACGATGTGGCGGTAGGCGCGCCGGTATTTCGCCGGCAGGCGGGCCGACAGGTCGTCGACCGCCAGCGCGCGGCCGGCCTGCGGGTGGATCGCGCCGGACTCGGGCGCCTCGCTGCGCAGGCAACGCAGCGCTTCGGCCGTGTAGTTGGCGTAGAGCTTGAGCGCCTGCACCGGATTGCCCTGGCGTGCGGCGATCCGGGCCATGCAATACAGGTAGTCGAAGTTGCAGCGGCGCGTCCCCAGCTCGGTTTCGGCACTGTTGAGCTTGCCCATCACCGCTTCGGCCACGTCGTCGAGGCCGCCGGCGAACGCCGCCAGCGCGATGTCGATCTTGGTCAGCAGGCCCTGGATGCCGCTACGGAAATTGTGCCCGTGGTGCGCGATGGCGATCAACGGCGCGGCGGCGAGGCGGTCGCTGTCGACCAGCGCGGCCAGCCGTTCGAGGTAATCGTTGCGCTGCGTGATCAGGGCCGGCAGCGGCGCCAGGATGGCCGTGGTGGCGGTGAGCGTGCGCGTGACGGCGGCGCGCTGGTTGCCGGCGTGCGTCTGGACCAGCTGCGCCGAGCGCCAGAAGGCGTGATCGTTCAACGTGGTGGAGGTGCGGATGCGCAGCTGGACGTCGAACTCGCGCGCCAGCAGGCCGAGCACGATGCGCCAGCCCGGCTCCTCGTGGCCATCGGCCAGCGTGGCGGCCTCCAGCAGGGCGTCGTCGGCGTCGCGCTGCAGGCCCAGCTGGTGCTTCACGAGCGCGACGCCGATCAGCGCCTCGATGCGCTCGGCCGGCGTGGCGGCGCCGTCCTGCACGATGCGGGCGAAGCATTTCGCCGTCGTGGCATAGCGGTCGCGCATCATCAGCTGCCAGCCGGTGTTCCGGCACGACATGATGCGCAGGCGGTCGTTGTCGTTGACGGTGAATTTCTGCGCGCGGCGGTACAGGTCTTCGGCATCTTCGTCGTAGCCGAGCAGCAGCGACGCGTCGCCCGCCGCCACCAGGCGCGCGACGTCCGCGTCGCCCAGCTTGCGTGCAGCGTTGTCGAGCACCTCGTCGACGGCGCAATACGCGCGCTCGGCGGCGCCGTCGAGCATGGCGGCCGCATAGTCGGGCAAGGTGGCGCGCTGCGCAAGTCCGGAACATAAAGCAAAATAGATGGTCGAAAACATGGTGCACCTCCCGGTTGATCTGTTTGCTGCCGGGTCATCCCGGCGACAAGATCATGGTAAGCGCGATACGCCTCGACAAATCTCAACAAACCGCAGCGCAAATCACAACAAACCTCAAATCGTTCACTGCCCCGGCGCGCCGACCATGCCCTTCGCCAGTTGGCTGCCGAGGTCGCCCAGCAGCACGTCGCCCACCACCTGCGACGCGAACACCGCCACCAGAGCGATCAGCATGATCATGCCGATCATGCCGCGCAGCGGCTGGCTGAGCGCGTTCGGCTCGAGCTTGTCGGCCGAGCGGGCCATGATGCCGAGGCCGACGTCCACCAGCACCAGCACCAGCATCACCGGCGTGCCGAGCTTGGCGAGCGCCGTCCACACGGTGTCGGTGCGGCCGATCAGGAACGCTTCGGCCGTGCTGGCCAGCGTGGGCAGCATCACCTGCGGCGGCCACCATTTATACGACTGGAACAGCGCGCCGAGCAGGAAGCTCATGCCGCCGCCGACGTAGAACAGCGTCGTCACCAGCTGCAGCAGCAGGTTCGAGACGGGCGTGCTCTGCTCGCCGCGCAGCGGATTGGTCATCTGGACGTTGTTGAAACCGGTCATGTCGTCGATCAGCGTGCCGACGCTTTGCGCGATCCAGAACACCGGCGCGGCCGCGAAGCCGAACGCCAGGCCGAGGAAGGCTTCCTTGCCGGCCAGTACGATCAGCATCGCGCTGCCGGCCCCCTCGAACGCCTGCGACGGCTGTCCGGCGGCGACGAAAAAGGTCAGCACGTAGACGACGCCGTTGCGCACCATGCCCGGCAGCGCGGTGTCGCCGGTGGCCGGCAGGACGATGAAGGCCACCATGATGCGGATGCCGGTGAGCAGCAGCATCACGATCAGCGTGTGATAGGCGTCGTACCAGCCCATCAGGGCGTTGATCCAGGAAAAGGTATCGTTGGTCATCGTTCATCTCGCATAGCGTCGGGCCAGCAGGTTCTCCACGGCTTCCTCGTCGGCCGCCAGTTCGGCGGCATGTGCGGCGGCGCGCCGCACCGCGTCCAGTCTCGCCCGGCACCGGTCGAGCGCCGCTTCGGCGCGCGCCAGCCGGGCTTCCGTGTCGCGCACCCGGGCCCCGTGGCGGTCGACGGCGCCGGCCGCTTTCTGCTCGGCCTTGCGGGCCGCGTCGATCGCGTCCTTGAGCGCCACGCGCCAGTTTTCGTGGCGCAGGTAATCGGCCACCGACAGTCCGGTGGCGCCGCGGAAGCGCGCCGCCATGCCTTCCACGTGGACGCGGCAGCGCTCCAGCGCCAGGTCCACGTCGCGCCGGGCCTCGTCGCAGGCCGCCTCGCGCTCGGCCAGCGCGCGCCGGTCGCGCGCCAGTTCCTCCTGGATGCGCTCGCGGCGCCGGTCCTTGGCGGCGACGATCACGCGCCACTTGCCGATGTCCGCCCTGCTCATTGCGGCGCGAACCCGGAGACGAATTCGTGTGTTTCCTCGCCGTCCGCGAAGTCGTCGGTGCGCTGGTTGAGGAACTCCTCGAGCGGGCCGTGCTGCTCGATCGCCTCGTCGGTCAGCGGGTCCGTGCCCTGCTGGTATTCCCCCATCTGCAGCAACAGTTCGACTTCGTCGTACTTCGCCAGGAGCTTGCGCATGTGGCCGGCGCCGGCGCAATGCTCGGGCGTGGCGACGAGGGTCATGACCCGGCTCAGGCTGTGCAGCACGTCGATGGCCGGGTAACGGTTGCGCGCCGCGATCGCGCGCGACAACACCATGTGCCCGTCGAGGATGCCGCGCACTTCCTCGCTGACCGGGTCGTTGCCCTCCTCGTCCTCGGCCAGCACCGTATAAAAGGCGGTAATGGAACCCTCGGCCCCCATGCCGGCCCGTTCGAGCAGGCGCGGCAGTTCGGCGAAGACCGACGGCGGGAAGCCGCGCCGGGTGGGCGGCTCGCCGGCCGCCAGGCCGATTTCACGCTGCGCGCGGGCGAAGCGGGTCAGCGAATCCATCATCAGCAGCACGCGCAGCCCGCAGTCGCGGAAATACTCGGCGATGGCGGTCCCGACGTGGGCCGCCTTCGCGCGCTCGATGGCGGAACGGTCCGAGGTCGCGCACACGACGACGCTCCTGGCCATGCCGTCCTCGCCCAGGATGAGCTCCATGAATTCGCGCACCTCGCGGCCCCGTTCGCCGATCAGGACGATCACGTTGACGTCGCAGGCGGCGCCGCGCGCCAGCATGCCGAGCAGCGTGCTCTTGCCGACGCCGGCCGGCGCGAAGATGCCGAAGCGCTGGCCCTCGCCGACCGTCAGCAGCCCGTCGATCACGCGCACGCCCGTATCCAGCGGCGTATCGACCATGCGCCGGGTCAGCGGATCGGGCGCGTCGGCCATCACCGGGCGCAGCTCGGTCTCCGGCGGCAGGGGCGCGCCGTCGATCGGCTCGCCCAGCCCGTCGAGCACCCGGCCCAGCAACGCTTCGCCGACGGGCACCGAGAGCGGGCGCCCCAGGCCGATCACGCGGGTCGAGCGCGACAGGCCGGTCACGTTGCCGAATGGCGCCAGCAGCGCGAACTGGCGGGTGAAGCCGACCACCTCGGCGCGCTGCAGCAGGGTGCCGCGGGCGTCGCGCAGCTCGCACAGCTCGCCCAGCATGACGTCGATGCCGCCGACCTTCAGCAGCGTGCCGACCGCTTCGACCACCTTGCCGTGGCGGACGAACGTCGCGGCGCCGTCGAGCGCGCCGTCCAGCGCGTCGAGAAAGGCGATGGCGTCGTTCATGGCATGCTCCAGTCGGCGCCGGCGGCGTCTTCGCAGGCCTCGTCGTCATCGGCCTCGTCGTCGTAAGCCTCGTCGTCATCGGCCTCGTCGTCGTAAGCCTCGTCGTCATCGGCCTCGTCATCGGCCTCGTCATAGGCCTCGTCGTCTTCCCCTTCCCGATCTTCCATGCCGCCCTGCCCGTCCCCGGACTTGAGCGCGCCGATGGCGCGTTCCAGGGCGCTCAACAGCATCGGCAGGCCGCCGGACACGATGCCGTGGTCCCATTCGCAGACGCAGCTGCCCGCTTCCGCGGCGGGATCGGCGCTCACCGTCGGATTGAGCGGCCAGCGGTTCTCCTTGCATACGGCGCGGAAGGCCCGCGTCGCGTCGTCGACGTCCTCCGGCGCCACGCGCACCGTGAGGTACGAGGCATCGTCGATGTGGCGCGACAGGTCGGCGCCGATGCGTGTGAACAGGGCGGCGCGGTCGGCGTTGCCCAGCGTGCGCGCGACCGCGCGCAGCACGAGGTCGGCGATGCGCTCGCGCACCGCCAGCAGCGTGTCGCGCCCGGATTCGACGCCGCGCAGCATGGTTTCCTGCGCATCCTCCAGCGCGCGCGCCTGCCCGGCCTCGTAGCCGCGCTCTTCGGCGGCGTCGTACTCGGCGCGCGCCGCCTCGATCGTCCGCGCGGCTTCCGCGCGCGCGGCCTCCCTGATGGCCTCGGCTTCCTGTTCGGCGTCGGCGATCAACCGTTCGATCTGCCGGGTGCACTGATCGGCGGCGCCGTCGAGGGCAACCAGTCCGGCCATGTCGCCGGCCCGCAGGACATCCTGCCCGATCCCGATGCCGCCACGCGGCGATCTCAACCAAATAACCATGTGAACTCCGGAAAAATCAGAACGGCGTCAGCCAGGAACGGGGAAACCACGCCGGTTGCGGCGGGCTCGGCCGGGCGCGCGTCCGGCGCGCCGTGCAGGGTCAGGGCGACCAGCCGCGCCGCCACGTCCAGGGTCAACGCCCGGTCCGCGATGATCATTGCGTGGCCGCCGGCGGCCAGCGCATCGGCACCCGCGTCGTCCGGCGGCGCCGCCTCGGCGCCGGGTGCCTGCATGCCGAGCCGCAGCAGCATGTCGAAGGCCTGCTCGCCGACCGCGCCGGCCAGCGCGCGCCGCCGCGCGCCGGACACGATCCGCCGCAGCGCGCCGCGCGCGGGATACAGCCGCAAGGCGGCCAGCACGCGCCCCAGCGCGTCGCCGTCGAGCAGGGCCAGGCGGTTGGCGTGCGGGCCGAAACTGCTCAGCGGCGCAGCTTGCCCGAGCCAGGCGGCGCGCGCGCCATACCATGCGTGGCCCACGCCGGGCGACACGGGCACGCCCAGGCGGCGGCAGGCGCGCTCGCCCAGCGCGGCGGCCAGCGCCGCCACCCGCTGCTCGTAGGCGGCAAGCCAGGCGGCCAGGCGTTCCGGCGGCAGCGGCGCGGTGCTCGGCGCGGTGCTCATGCGGCGCCCTTGCCGGTACGCCTGAGCAGGCGCTGCGCGATGTCGGCCAGCGAGATGCCGAAGCGACGGGCCACCAGCGCCAGCGCGACGGCCAGGGCGGCCACGCCGAGCGCGGCGCCGCCCCAGCGCCATGCCGCCGAGCCCTGGTTCGACGCGCGCAAGGCCTCCGGCGCCGCCGCCCCCTGCACCATCGTGACGCTGACGTTGTCGTAGGTGAGTCCCTCGACCGCATGCACCACCAGGTTCTTCAGGTTGGGCGTGAGCGTGGCCACGTCCGTGCCGGGCAGGTACTGGATGAAGACCGCGGCCGACGACGGCTTGACCGTGGCGGCCAGCGGATCGTTGTTCGGCAGGACGATCTGCACGTTGGCATAGGCCACGCCGTCGATGCGCGACAAGACCTCCGACAACTGCTGCGACACGCCGTAGATGAAGCGCACGCGCTCCTCGGTGGGCGTGGAGATCAGGCCGTCCTTCTTGAACATGTCGCCCAGGTTCTGGAACCGCTGGTGCGGCAGCCCATGCGCGTGCAACACGTCCATCGCACGGGCGAACTGGTCGCCGTCGATGTCCACGTTCCAGGTCTTGCCGCCGTCGTCGGATTCCTTGGACGCGTCGACCTGGGCCTCGAGCAGCACCGCCAGCATTTCGTTGGCGTCGCGCTCGGGCAAATGCGCGAACAGCTGCTTGCTGCAACCGGAGAGCAGCATGGCGGCGGCGCCGGCCAGCAGGCAAGTCTTGAGCGCTTTCACATGGATCGCCATATCAGCCCCGTCACTGGTTCTTCATCAATGTCTGCACCGAGGACTTGACGCCCTGGGCCACCATCTGGCCGCCGTACATCTTGCAAGCCATCTCCGCCGCCTCGAACTGGATCTTCGTGGTCGCGCCGACGAGTTCCTGCTGCGTCATGAAGGGCGCCTCGGCGGCGAACCGGTCGATCTGTCCGCCCATCTGGGCGAAGGCCTGGTCCTGGCGCGTGACCGCCTCGGTGATCGCCGACGGCCCATGCACGCGCGACGCGTCCGGGGGCGCCATGCGCGCGGCCTCGAGCTTGCTGCGGAACAGGTCGACCAATTCGCCGGGAGGCTGCACGCGCGGGGCCGCCGGTCCCGCCGGGGTGGTTGGCTGCGGCGCCAGGGTGGCGATCGGCGGCAGGGGCTGGATGGGGATCGTCATGACGGGCTCCTAGGCGCGCAGGTGGCGCTGTTGCATCATTTTCTGCAATTCGGCCAGGTCGACCTGCGCCTCGGTGCTGGCGGGAGCGCGGCGCGTGCCCACCTTGCCCAGCAGCGTATTGACGATATCGACGGAATCCTGGTCTTCGTTGCGGTTGAGGACGTCGTTGGCGTACGAGCGCCACGACGGATCCTGCAGCCCGTACAGCGCCACGGCCAGCAGGGCGTGGACGTACGGGCCGAACGCACCGCGCAGGGGACGCTGCTCCAGGTCGCGCAGGAAGCGCAGGGCGCCGGAGAAGTCGTGGCGCCGGATCATCATCCAGGCGTCGTAGGCGTTCAGCTCGATGAAGTTCGGGCGCAGGATGTGCAAGGCGGTGAGGACCCGTTCGGACTGCTCGAGATGGCCGTGCTTGGCGCCGAACATCAAGACTTCGATCAACGCCGCGATCATGCGGCTGCTGCATTGGGACTCGGACATGTTCACTCCTGTTGGCTGGGCCGCAGCGGACTGCGCGGCATGACCGACACCTTACCGCCCGCGTCCCGCCCGCCGCGGGCCGGACCCGAAGTCCCCGCGCGCCAAACGAAGCACCCCGTGCGCCGCCCCCGGACTTCGCCCGCGTCGCCGGCACTTCGCCCGGAGCGCCGGCCGGCCGCGCCGCGCACCCGACAATACCGCCTGGGTCTCGCATCGCGGGATCGGAACGGGGATCGAGCATGTCCGAAGAAAAAACCGAACAACCCAGCGACAAGAAGCTGCGCGACGCGCGCCGCGACGGCGAGACGTGCAAGAGTACCGACCTGCCGTTCGCCGCGATCATGCTGTGCGCCTGGCTGGGCTTTTCCGTCGCCGGCGGGCGCATGGCGGAACAATTGCGCCTGCTGCTGCTCGGCGGACTCGACGTGAAGCGCGCGCAGGACGACCTGCGGATGGCCGACGTGCTCGTCGAGGCGGCCACCCACGGGCTGATCCTGGTGTTGCCGGTCGTGGTCGTCGCGGCGCTGGCGGCGGTCGGCGCGCTGGCGGCCCAGGTCGGCCTGCAGACGTCGTTCAAGCCGCTGGAACTCAAGTTCGACGCCATCAACCCGGCCTCGGGCCTGAAGCGCATTTTTTCGGTGCGTTCGCTGATCGACCTGCTCAAGGCGGTGCTCAAGGCCTTGCTGATCGGCGCCGTGCTGTACCGCACCTGCCTGCTGCTGGTGCCGCTGATGCTCGGGGCGCCCTACCAGCCGGTCGACGGACTCGCCGCCGTCGCCTGGGGCGTGGTGGGCAAGGTGTTCGGCGTGGCCGGCGTGCTGTACGCGATCATCGGCGTGGCCGACTACGGCCTCCAGCACTGGCTGTTCATACGCGACCACAAGATGAGCAAGGACGATGTCAAGCGCGAGCACAAGGATTCGGAAGGCGACCCGCACATCAAGCAGGAGCGCCGCAAGCTCGGGCGCGAATTCGCCAACGCCGCGCCGAACGAGCCCGTGGCGAACGCCAACGTGGTGGTGGTCAACCCGACCCACTACGCCGTGGCGCTGCGCTACGACCCCGACGAGGCGGGCCTGCCGCGCGTGATCGCCAAGGGCGTCGACGACGACGCCAGGGTGATCCGCGAACAGGCCATGCAGTACGGCGTGCCGATCGTCGGCAATCCGCCGCTCGCGCGCGCACTGTTCCTCGTGGCGGTCAACGACGCCGTTCCGGAACCGCTGTTCGATTCGGTCGCCGCCGTGCTGGCGTGGGTCGAGAACATGCAGGCGCCGCGCGACCTCTCCCAAGACGACAACCCATGACCAAGAGGTAACCCATGAAATCATTCCGCCTGAACGAGCTGGGAGGGGAAGTCTCGATCGCCGTACTCATCGTCGCGGTGATCGCCCTGATGATCCTGCCGCTGCCGACCTTCGTGATCGACAGCCTGCTGGCGCTCAACATCACCATCAGCGTGCTGCTGCTGATGGTCACCCTGTACATCCCGAACGCGACCTCGCTGTACTCGTTCCCCTCGCTGCTGCTGTTCACCACGCTGTTCCGGCTGTCGCTGAACATCGCCTCGACCAAGTCGATCCTGCTGCATGCCGAGGCCGGCCACATCATCGAAAGCTTCGGCGAGCTGGTCGTCGGCGGCAACCTGGTCGTCGGCCTCGTGGTGTTCCTGATCATCGCCATCGTCCAGTTCATCGTCATCGCCAAGGGCTCGGAGCGGGTGGCCGAGGTCGGCGCCCGCTTCACGCTGGATGCGATGCCGGGCAAGCAGATGAGCATCGATGCCGACGTGCGCGCCGGCAACATGACCGCCGAGGAGGCGCAGCGCCGCCGCGCCATGCTGTCGATCGAGAGCCAGCTGCACGGCGGCATGGACGGTGCGATGAAGTTCGTCAAGGGCGACGCCATCGCCGGGCTCGTCATCACCATGGTCAACATCGTGGCCGGCATCGTCATCGGCGTGACCTACCACAGCATGTCCGCGGCCGACGCGGCCAACCGCTTCGCCGTGCTGTCGGTGGGCGACGCCATGGTCTCGCAGATTCCGTCGCTGCTGATTTCCGTCGCCGCCGGCGTGCTCATCACCCGGGTCTCCGACGAACACAGCAAGCCCCGTTCGCTCGGCACCGAGATCGTCAAGCAGCTGGGCACCAATGCGCGCGCGCTCTACAGCGCGGCGGCCATGCTGGTCGGGTTCGCGCTGGTGCCGGGTTTCCCTTGGCCGATGTTCATCCTGCTGGCGGTGGCGCTGTTCGTCGGCGCGCGCCTGATGGGCAAGCAGGTCCACGACCAGCAACCGGCCGCCGGCCCGGAACTGTCCGCGCTGCGCGCCGAGGGCGCCAAGGGCCAGGCCCCGACCATCGCCGCCCAGGCGCCGGCGTTTTCCGCGCCGCTGTCCGTGCGCCTCTCCCCCGCGCTCGCGAAGCGGCTGGATACCTCCGAGCTGAACCGCGCGTTCACCGCCGCCCGCGGCGCGCTGGTCGACGAGCTGGGGCTGCCGTTCCCGCGCGCCGCCGTGTGGACGAGCGAATCGCTCGCCGGGATGGCGTACGAGATCATGCTGCACGACGTGCCGCAGCCGGCGCTCGAATTGCCGGACCACCCGGAGCGCATCGAACGCGCGCTGGCCGACGCCGTGGGCGCGGCGGTGCGCGCGCACGCCCACCTGTTCATCGGCGTGCAGGAAACCCAATGGATCCTCGACCGGGTCGGCACCGAGTATCCGGGCCTCGTGACCGAAGTCCAGAAAGTCATGCCGGTGCTGCGCATCGCCGAGGTCCTCAAGCGGCTGCTCGAAGAACACGTGCCGATCCGCAACCAGCGCGCGATCCTCGAGAGCCTGGTGAACTGGGGCGCCAAGGAAAAAGACCTGCTGCTGCTCACCGAATACGTGCGCGGCGACCTGGGCCGCTTCATCGCCCACCGCGCCGCCGGCGGCGGCCAGCTGGCGGCGATCATGCTCGACGTGGAAGTCGAGCAAACCATCCGCCAGGCGATCAAGCAGACCCCGGCGGGCAATTACCTGACGCTCGAACCGCAACAGATCGACCAGTTGCTGGCCTCGCTCGAAAACCTGATCGGCGCCAATCCGCCGTCGAATCTCGCGGTCGTCACGTCGATGGACATCCGGCGCTATTTCCGCCGCATGATCGCGCAGCGCCTGAACTGGCTGCAGGTGTATTCGTTCCAGGAGCTGGGCGACATCGACCTGCGCCCCGTCGGCCAGCTCGGCCTGTAACGGGAGGGGATCCGATGACCCGCATCCGCTCGCCGCGCGAACTGCGCATCGCGGTCGCGCAAGCGCCGGCGCCCCGCGCCGCGGCCGGCGCACGCTTCGGCCAGTTGCTCGGCCAGGCGCGCCAGGCCCTGGGCACGCCCGGCCGGGCCGTGCCGGACCAGGTCGTGCCCGACTGGGACCAACCGGACGGCGGCGGCGCGCGCGACGGCGAGGCCGGCCAGGAACGGCACGGCGGCGGCGAGGATCCGCCGGAACCCGCGGGCGCCGACGCGGCGCGCACCGTGCCGCCGCCGCCGCGCCCGCGGCTGCTTGACGCCACGCACCCGCCCGCGCCGCGCAAGGCAACGGCCGGCACGGCCGACGACGCGACCCGGGCGCTCGGCGCGCGGCTCGTCGCCCACTGCGCCCGCGCCGCCGGCGGGGACCTGGTGGCCGATCACCTGGCCGAGCGCATCGCCGGCTTCTGCGCCAGCCCCGCGCTCGAGCGCGCCGGCGGACGCTGGGAGGTCATGATCGAACTCGACCCGGTCATCCTGCCGCACACCCGGCTCCACCTGGTCCTTTCGGATGACACGCTATCGCTTCGCTTCGACGTCCGCGACGCCCGCGCCCGCCAGCTAATCTGTGACAACGGCGCCGCATTGCGAAGCCGTCTGGAAGCGCGTCTCGGCGCGCGTATCGCGGTCCATGTGGAAGTGAATTGAGGAAACCCATGCAAACCACAACGGCTTTCACCCCGCTGGCGGACAGGCTGCGCAACTACACGCCGGCGCTGGCCAGCCTGGCGCGCGCCGTGTGCGATGCCCGCGGCGCGCTGCACGGAACCGTGCGGGCCGTACCCGGGCGGACGGCGCGCAGCGGCCGCACCGCCCTGCTGACCATCGCCTGCGGCCAGGGCGAGCTGCACCTGCACGTCGACGTCGACGACGGCGCCCGCGCCGCCCTCGAGGCGATCGCCCTCGAACCGGAGGCGGCTTGCCGCGCCGCCCTCGCCAGCCTGTACCTGGCAACCCCGCTGGCGGCGCTGGCACGCCATGGCGCGGCGCAGCCGGCGGTACGGGAACTGCGTTTCGCCGCGCCGTCCGCCGCAACCGCCGGCGTGCTGCATCTCGAATACGACCACGCGGACGCCACCGCCGGCGTCACGGTGGCCGGGGTGTCCGCCGCCCTGGCGGACGCCCTGGCCGAGCGCATCGGGCCACGCGGCCGCGGCGCCGCCCTGCCCGACGCGCTGGCCACGCTGGCCCTGCCGACCCGGCTGCGCCTGCGCAGCCGTCACATCACGCCGGCGCTGCTGCAAACGCTGCGTCCCGGCGACGTGCTGCTCGGCTGGCCCGCCGCCCCCGGTTTCGGGCCGCACGCGACCCTCGACCAGGCCACCCTGCTGTGGGGTGCCGCCAACGGTCAGACCATCCATGCGCGCGCGCGCATCGATTCCCACAACGTCATCCTGGAGAGCCGTCCCGTCATGGTGAACAACGACCCCGACCTGTCCCTGCGTGCCGCGACCGATGTCGCCGCCGCAGCCCCCGCCCCGATCGACGTCAGCGACGTCGAACTGCCGGTCCACATCGAAGTGGTGACGGTGAACCTGCCGATCGGGCAGATCGCCGCCCTGCAACCGGGCTATCTCCTCACCTTGCCGCTCGCGCTGGCCGACGCCGACATCCGGCTGGTGGCGCACGGCCAGACCCTGGCCTTCGGGGAGCTCGTCGCCATCGGCGACCAGCTCGGCCTGCACATCCGTCGTATCGCGAGCTCCGATGAACGCCTCGCCTGACATCGGTTCGCTGCTGGTCGCAGCGCTCGCGCTGGCGGTCCTGCCGTTCGTGGCGATGGTGGTCACGTCCTATACCAAGATCGTGGTGGTGCTGGGCCTGCTGCGCAATGCGCTCGGGCTGCAGGGCGTGCCGCCGAACTCCGTCCTCAACGGCGTCGCCCTGATCGTGACGTGCTTCGTGATGGCCCCGGTGGGCATGGAAGCCATGCACCGGGCCCACCTGTCGAACGAAACGCCGGCCGGGTCCCAGGTCATGCCGTTGCTCGACGCCGGACGCGAGCCGTTCCGGGACTTTCTCAAGGCCCATGCGACGACGCGCGAGAAGGCGTTCTTCCTGCGCTCGGCGCGCCAGATCTGGCCGCCCGGGCGCGCGGCGGAACTGAAGGAGGACGACCTGATCGTGCTGGCGCCGGCGTTCATCCTGAGCGAGCTGACCGCCGCCTTCAAGATCGGTTTCCTGCTGTACCTGTCGTTCATCGTGATCGACCTCGTCGTCGCGAACATCCTGATGGCGCTCGGCCTGTCGCAAGTCAGTCCGACGAACGTGGCGATCCCGTTCAAGCTGCTGCTGTTCGTTTCGCTCGACGGCTGGTCGATGCTGGTCCACGGCCTGATCTCCACCTACAAGTGACGTCATGGAATACGATAACCTCACCAACCTGACCGCCCAGGCCCTGAAGCTGTGCCTGATCGTGTCGCTGCCGGCCGTCGCCGTGGCGGCGCTCACGGGCCTAGTCGTCTCCTTCCTGCAGGCGATCACGTCGCTGCAGGATTCGAGCATTTCGCAAAGCATGAAACTGGTGATCGTCACCGTCACCGTCATGGTCAGCGCGCCGTGGGGCGGCATGGCGGTGCTGAGTTTCGCGCGCAGCCTGTGGGAGGTGATGTTCACATGAGCATCCCGCGCATCGGCGGCGGCTACCTCCCGCCCCTCTTACCCGCCGCGCCCGAAACGCCCAAGCCGTCGGGCACCGTCACCCAGACCGACCAGCCGACGCCGCAGCAACTCCTGCCGCTGCTGCCGCGCCTGCGCCGCCACGTGCTCGGGCAGACGGCCCGGAATCGCGCGACGGGGCGCAAGAAGCGCGGTGCCGACAACCCGCACGGCGCCGACCTCAGCGCCGAAAGCGAAGACCTGTTGATGATGCTCGAGCAGCATCTGACGCACGACGACAAGGACGTGTCGAAGAGCGGCGAACGCGGCGGGCGCGACCAGGGATCGTCGTCGCAGGGGCGCGACCCCGGCGGCGGCGGCGGCGGCGACTTCGCACGGCAACACGCCGCCACCGGCGACCAGACGCGCAACGGCATCCGCTGGACGATGCACGTCGTGCCGCGCCCGGTGCGCGACGAAGCGCGCCTGCTCGTCCAATGGCGTGCCGCGGCCACCGGCAAGGGCCCCCTGGCCCGTGCCGAACGTGCGTTGCTGGCGGTGCCCGCCGCGGCCCGCCGCGGCGGCACGACGGACACGGGCCCGGCCGCCAGCCCCACCTACCCGATCCTCGCCATCGTGCGCGAATTCCTGGCGATCCCCGAGGGCGACCGCACGCGTCCCGCCACGCTGGCGAACGTGCGCGACCGCCTGCTCGCCGCGGCGGCGGCGCGGGCGGGCGGCGGCCCGGCAAACGTCGGTCGCCCGCTGTCTGACGCCGAGGAATCCGTCAACCTGCTGCTGCCGATCGTGCTGCTGAACCTGGGCCGCCATCGGACGCGCGAAGGACGCGCAATCGGCATTTCGTCGCTCGCCGCGCTGATCCGCCGCGGCCGCGGCTGGTGACCGGCCGCCGCAACCGCATCACGCTGAACAGGAACTTTCGCTCATGTCCACAGCACTTCGCACACTGACCGGCTTTCATGCCGGCACCCGCGTAAAGTTGAATCCAACGACGATGTCGATCGGTAAGGATACGACGACCGGCATCCTGCTCCAGGACCGGGCACACTGAATAGGAGATTTCGTTCATGTCCAAAGAACTTCGCATACTGACCGGCTTTCATGCCGGCGCCCGGATACAGTTGAATCCAACGACGATGTCGATCGGTAAGGATGCAACGGCCGACATCCTGATCCAGGACTGGAACGAGGGCACCATGCAACTGGCAATCGACGCGGAAGACCGGGTAACGATCGCCGCCGCAGACGCGGCGGACGCCCCGACGACGCTCGACGATTTCGCGCCGCGCCGCTTCGGCGACGTGGTGCTGTGCGCCGGACCGCGTGACGCACTGTGGCCGTCGGACCTGCAGCTGCTCGAGGCCATGCTCGCCGCGCCGGCCGACGATGCCGCCGGCGTTGCCGCGGACGATGACGTGATGATGGGCGACACGCGGCCCATGCCGCCGGCCAAGCGCGCCTCCTGGACGCGCACCGGACTGGTGGCGATGCTGATCGGATCGGTCGGCGCCGGCGCCCTGGCCCTGACGATGGGCAACGCATCGCAGGCGGCCACCCGTCCGATCACGCCGGTCGGCCTGGCCGACGTGCAGCGAGCGCTCGAGCGCCTGCGGGAACCCGGCATCGACCTGCGCGAGCAGGCGAACACCTTCGTCGCCAGCGGCATCGTGGCGAACGGCGAGGCGGCACGCCGGGCGCACGCCACCCTGCGCCGCGTCGCCGGCAGCCGCCTGCGCTGGCAGGTCAAGCCGGCCGACGACATCGCCCGCGAACTGGCCGAGTCGCTGCACGAGCCCAACGTCAAGGTGCGCTATGCCGGCGCCGGGCGTTTCGAGGTGACCGGCACGGCGCGCCAGCCCGGCGCGGTGCGCGACGTCGCCGAGCGGTTCCGCAACGACATGGCGGCGCCGGCACCCAGGATCGACGTCAAGGTCGAGCGCATCGACGAGCTGGGCATTGCGGGCAAGGTCGATTCGACCCTGAATGCCGACAGCGTGCGCTACGTCGAATCGAGCGACGGCACCAAGAATTTCCTGGCCGACGCATCGGGCAATACCACCCTGCACTAAGGAGAACGACATGTACGAAATCATGACCGAAGAATTGATCGACGTGCTCGACGACCTGCCCCAGGCGGGCAGCCAGGCCCGGCGCCATCACGAAGTGCGTGCCGCGGCCCAGGCCCTGGACAGCCTGGCCGACGCCTGCGCCGCGCGCTCGACCGACACGGCGAGCACCGAAGCCCAGGCCGGGCGCGCGGTGGCCGATGGATTCCGCGCCGCGGCGCAGTTGTGCCGCCTGGCGATCCAGTAGTTCCGCCAGCCGTGCGCCGCGGCCGCGAGGCGGGCGCACGGCCGGCAAACCAGCGTGTGCGGCGGTATCGCGCACATTGTGCAGCAGTATCCCATCCGGGATTATTCAACCAGCTTCATCCACTTCACTTCAAGGAGAAACACCATGGCAATCGCACTCGACACCGGAGCTCAAATCGCAGCAATCGAAGCCGCAGCAGCCGCTGAAAACGCCATCAACCTGGCGACCCTGGAAGCCAAGGTCAAGACCATGGGCCTGAAAGCGGCGAAGGACATCGTCCAGTAAGCCCCACCGGCGCGCCATCGGGCCGCGCATGGCGCGCCGGCCGGGAGCGGCGACACGCTCCCGGCCGGCTTTTTTTCACCGGTACGCGTACCGCAATGCCTGGCGCGGATCATGCGACAGAAGGCGAACGATGAGCATCGAACGACGCGATCAACTAATCCGCGAAATCTGCACACTGCGCGACGTGCCCGGCGTCGACGAGGTGCTCGCGCGCGGCGAGCTCGAGATCGACAGCTTCGACGTGGCGATCGACCATTTCGCGGAAGACGCCGACGCGGTGTATGTGACGTTCCAGTATGGCGTCGTCACCGCCGGACGGACGCTGCGTGTGTTCCGCCTGCTGCTCGAGGCCAACCTCGCCGTCTACGCCCAGGACCAGGCGCAGCTCGGCCTGGAGGTCGCTTCCGGCGCCATCGTCCTGATTGCCCGCGTGGCACTCAACGACGAAGTCGACGGCAAGTGGCTGCTCGGCATGATCGAGCACTACGTCGAACATGGGCGCTACTGGCGCGACAACATTTTCAAGGCACGCGACGACATGTTCGAGAATCTTGCACGCGGCGACTATGTCTGGCTGCGCGCATGAGCGGACAGGATCTTTTTCAACCACCGACCACCAACAACGCACAGGAGGATGATATGACCACTACGAGCAAAGCAGGCAGCAGGCCGCCGCCACCGCCGCCGGAGAAAACCGGCAAAACGAACGGCAAGAAAGACGACAAGAACGGCGACTCGACCGACCAGGACAACCTGAACAAGGCCATCGACTCGCTCAGCATCATGATGCTGCAGAAGATCATCAACGGCGCCAAGCAGCGCCGCGCTGAAATGAAAGAAGACGACCCCGACGCCTTCTAGTTCCGCCCTACCGGCGCCGCCGCCACCGCGCGGCCGGCGCCGGCGCATCCCGGGCCGCATCACGCGGCCGAAATCCCACGTACGACCCCGCCCGGCAATGCGCGCTTCGCGCCGATGCCGCATGCGCGGCCTTCCGGCGCGTCAGCGCTTGGCGTTGACCATCTCGTGCAGCTCGAGACGGTTGTAGGTGACCCGCATGGCGTCCTTGACGTTGACCGCCTTTTTCGCGATCAGCTGGGCCAGGACGTCGTTCAGGCTGCGCGACATGCTGTCTTCCTTGCGGCGCATGAAATCGGCGATCAGGTGCAGCTTGCCGGGGTCGGCGATGTACGGCGCCACCTGCTGGTTATTGTTGAACACCATTTCATAGGCAAGCACGACGTCGTCGCCCTGCTCCGTGGGCAGCAGGGTCTGGAAAATCACGGCGACCAGGGAATTCGCCAACCCGGCCGCGCGCTGCTCACGCTGCTCGGCGGGAAAGAAACCCAGCAGCTTGGAGATCGCGCTGACGGCACTGTTGGTATGCATCGTCGCCAGCACGAGGTGGCCGGATTCGCCGGCGTGCAGGACGGTGTCGGCGGTGTCGAAATCACGGATCTCGCCCACCATCAGGACGTCCGGCTTCTGGCGCAACGCTTCGCGCAGGCCGGACGAAAACGTGGCCGTGTCCGTCGGGACTTCTTTTTGCGAAATGATCGACTGCTTGCGCCGCAGCTGATATTCGATCGGTTCCTCGATCGTGATGATGTGCGCGCTCCGCGTGGCGTTGATCTGGTCGAGCATCGAGGCGATCGTCGTCGTCTTGCCCGAGCCGGTCGGCCCCGTGATCAGGATGATCCCGCGGGTCGCCTCGAGCACCGTCTTGACGTAGTGCGGCAGGCCCGTCTGCTCCAGCGCGATGGGCCGCAGCGGCAGGCGCCGGATCGAGATGGTGGTCTTCGATCCGGAGCTGGACCGGAAGACGTTGCAGCGCAGGCGATATTCGGTCAGGATGAACGGCCGGTCGATCGCGCTTTCGACGATCTTGTCTTCCCAATCCTCGTCGATGGCGTTCAGCACGGGCACCATGTCGTCGAGCGTGACCGGTTCGGTGCCGACCTGGCGCCACCCCCGCGGCGACTTGATCATCACCGGCATGTCCTGCTCGATATGAATATCCGAGAAGCTCTGGCCGGAATTGACGAGGGCGATCAGCTCCTCCAATAATTCACGGGATATCGAAAAGTCGTCGGACATGATGCACCTGGGTAATGTAGGACTTTCTCGAGTATAGCGCGGCTGCCTTGTGCTGACCAGTCGTCCGGCGCGACTGGACCAGGCGGCACCATCACCACACGTCGCGGGCGCCCAGGTGATGGGCATACCAGCGCAACCGCACCTGCTTTTCGACGCAGGCGCGCTGGATGTCCTTCAGCCGGTCGAGCGCGGCCTGGCGCGCCACGACGATATGATCGGCCTGCCGCTCGAGCCGGTGGATTTGCCAGTGGATCAGCGCCCGGCGTGCCAGGCAATACAGCTTGTGCATATCTTCTCCTCGTCCTTGGTTCCGCACCGCGCCGCAACGGGTCTGGAGCGCGCGTCGTACCGTGAGTGGCTGCCGACGAGGCGGCGGTTCCGTGCCGTGCCCGGCCCGACAAGCTTGCATATTGCTGTCGACATACTGTCAATGTGCTTTCAATGCAATGCGGAGTGAATATTGCGCCGGGCTGGTGTCTGGATCTTTCCGATGTTCTCTTCTATCCAGGATGCTCTTTCGCCAGCGCCAAAAAGCCGGAGCCGACGGCCTGTGTTCTCGACAGTAGAACACTGCAATCGACACCGGCGTCCGGTGAACGTGCCGGCTTTGACGCCGGCAAGAAGCGCAAGGGTAGCAAGCGTCATCTGGCGGTCGATACGTCGGGCTATCCATTGGCGATGGAAGCAAGTCCGGCTAATGAACAGGACCGCGATCACGTGGCACCGCCCGTGTGCCGGGACGACGCTTGCTCAGCGCCGCAGCCCCGTCAGGCCGGTGAAACGGTTGATGGCCATTTTGTACAGGCCCTCGTCGGCGTGGTAGCCCATGCCCGGGGGGCCGGACGTGCGCGGCGGGCGCAGTTCGGTCCGGTCGTTGGGCAGGCGCTTGACGCGGTCGTAGGCGCTCAGGCCCAGCTTGAGCCGCACCAGGCCCGGCGACTTGAAGCCCACTCCTTTCATGCGTCCCATCAGGCTCTTGCGCGGACGCTCCGCATAGTCGAGCGTGATGGCGATGCCGCGCGGCTTCGCATAATCGTAGCCGAGCTTGCCATCCTTCACCGCGTGATGCGCCTGGGCCTCGTTCGGCAGTTGCGGATCGAACAGGATCAGCGGCGCCGGCTCGTACAGTTCCACACGGCTCTCGAGCGCGGCGGCGAACAGTTGCGCGCTCGCGCCGCCCATCGATCCGCCGGCGATGTAGTCGAATTTTACGTTGCGTCCCTTGGCATAGGCGTCTTCGACCGCTTTCGCGACCAGCACCGCCGCCTCGTGGTTCGCCTTGAACACCTTCCCCACCGACCGGCCGATGCTGCTGAAGGCCTGCTTGACGTCGCGCATGTTCTGCGTGCCGCCGAACATCACGCGAACCTCGAGCCGCTGGTTGCCATGCTCGTCACGCCCGACATGCTCGTCCCACATCATGTGCGCGACGTGGGCGGCACGCACCAGCTTTTCCCGCTCGTCCGCGGGCAACAGGCCGAACAGGTGCGACGTGCGTATCGTCGCCTCCACGTCATGCTTCACGGTCAATTCGACACTCGCGGGCCGCTCGGTCATCGGCATGTGCCGGGCGAGATGATCCGTGAACACGTCGGCGCTGCCGCCCTGCGTGCGATGGCTCGCCACATATTCGATCTGGTACTCCCGCTCGTCGGTCCGGAGGATCGGGGACAGTGCCTCGGCGAAGCGCTCAGCCACCCGTTGCACGGCCTGGTATGCCGCCGAGTCCGGCTGGGTCGCGAGTGGCTCGCCTTCCTGGTCAACCTGGTTTGCGAGATGCACCTGCAGCAGGTTCACCGTCTTCCCGTCGCGGCCGGTGACCTCGCGCTCGCTGACGAAACAATTGGCCGCGTTTGCAGCATCGACCAGGGAGGCCCGCACATCGGGGGGGATACCCCGTCCAAATTGCGTGCGGTCGATCGTCGTGCCGTCCGGCATGGGCGGTCCGTTTTCCAGCGGCGCGCGCAGCAGGCGGCCCGCGGCACGCAACTGCACGCCCCGCTCCCGGCCGGGCGGGGCCGCGGGTCCCATGCCGAGCGCTTCGGTGATCTGCGAGACCTGCTGCTCGTCCAGACGGTGGATCGATGTCAGCACGTCCGCCATGCAATCGATCTTCGGCCCCGACGCCAGCTTGCCGTAGGCCTTCGGACGCTCCGCCGGCGCCGCCTCCGCACGCGACGGCGCCGGCGGCGTATCGGCACGCAAGGACATCGTGTCGTCTTCGTCCTTCATCTGCAAAATTTGCGCCAGCGTCACCTTCGGCGCCGCCGAGCCGTCGTCGGGATCCTCGCGCAGCAGTCGCGCCAGTGTGACCCGCTCCGATGCCGGTGCCGGTGCCGGTGCGGGTGCGGGTGCGGGTGCTGGTGCCGGTGCCGGTGCGGGTGCCTGTGCCTGCGCGTGTCGGGCGCTGAACTGTTCGAGCCGCTGCAGCGGTGCGCGTGCCTCCGTCGCCTGCGCCCGCATCCCCATGCGCCTGCCCAGCACCTGCAAGGCGGAGCCGAGCGTGCGCCTGGCGGGACGGCTGGCCGCCGCCGGGGCGTGGGATGCGGTATCGGCAACCTGGCGGTCGCCCAGCGGCGCCGTCGTTGATGAACTCGTTTTCATGACAACTTCCTTTGATCAGGGCCGAGCCTCGAGGGCCGCGCGCGGCAGGTTGCGATAGACCTTTTGCGCGTAGGCGACGCGCAGATTGGGCTTGCCGGCGTTGTAGGCGCCGACGGCAGTCCATGAATTGCCCAGTTGCTGCATTTTTCCCGACAATATCCACGCCCCGACCTGGATGTTCGTGCAGGCATCCATCAGCTCGGCCTCGCCGATGCCATACTTGCGCAGGGTCGGCAGCCAGCTGCTGTTGATTTGCATGAGCCCGATGTCGTACGAACCGTTCTTGTTGTTGCGGTTGATCGCGGCGGGATTGAGGTTCGATTCCGTCTTGGCGATGGCATACAGCAGGTACGGGTTCACGCCGTAGCGCGCGCCGGCGTCCTCCCAGCACGCGTGTGCCTGGCCGCAGGCGAACACGCACGCGAGCACGGCCGCCGATCGTGGAATGCGCCGCCGGCGCGGTGTGGATGTGCCTCTCATGGGGTCAACGTTCCATTCGGATATTTAAAGACGTTATCCGGGTACTCGCATTGCAGCAGGTAACCGTTGGGATCTTTCTTGAACGAACCGAGGTTGTAGATGATTTTTCCATTCGCATCGGTGTAATTGCAGGGCGTACCCGCCGTGACGGCTTCGTTGACATACAGGGTCGGACCCTCCACCCACCTCCTGCCGAACATCCAGTTGCCGACGACCGCGCCATTGGTCGAGGAGATATCCTGATCCGCCGTGATCGTGCCGGCGGTGACGATGCCGGTGGTCGCGTCGACCTGGTCCGCGGACACCGTCCCGGGCACCTTCAGGTTGCCGTTCTCGTCGACGGCCAGCGGCTTCCAGGCGCTGCCGTCGTAGGTGAAGCCGCGGTTCAACGCGGTGACCATCCGCACGTCGCCGGTCATGTTCCCCGTGGTGGGCAGGTCGGTGAAATTGGCCACCGGCGCCTTCCACGTCGACGCCGCCTGCCACAGGCCGTCGGTGCCGCACGTCACCAGCGTCCGTGTCGCGCTGTCGATCGCGATCGCCGCCGCACTGCCGCATGCCGTTCCCGGCGTCACGATCGCGGCCCCGGTGAATCCAAGCGCCGTGCTCATCTGGTTCAACTGCGGCCGTCCGGGTACGGTGTCGCGGTAGAGGAAATCGGTCGACAACTGGCCCGGCCCGTCGTAGAACAGGCTCGACACGAGGTGGCCGCCATCGTGGGCGGCGGTGCCATCCAGGACCGTCGTGCCGGCGCAGGCCACGCCCCGGTACGCCGTGGTGACGAGTTCCCAGGAGGCGCCGCGCGCCGTGCCGGGCAGGGAGGTGCTGATGTAGCCGCCCCCCTGGCCCGCCATCATGGCCACCGAAGGGATGGAACGGTCGGGTATCGCGGTGCCGCCGTAGCCGGCCACCAGCGCGTCGAGCTTGCCGGCGGCGCCCTGGCTGACCAGCACGCACGTCGATTGACGGTACGGGTTGGTCGCCGCGAAGCCGGAAGACAGGAAGCCGGCCGTCTGCAATTGCGCGACGGTGACGGCCGTCACGACGCCCCCGCCCGTGCCGGTGACCAGGTCGCTGTAATTCGCCGCGATATACTTCGCGGCGGCCGCCACCACCTGCGCCTGCTGCAGCGCGGCCTGTTGTTCCTCCAACTCTTCCATCGAGTCGTCGATCATCCTGGCAAGGCCGATCAGGAGCACCGACGCGATGGCGAGCGCCGCCAGGACTTCGACCAGGGTCATGCCGCGCTGCCGCCGCATCGTGTTCATCGTTGCCTCCTCAATCGCAGGATGCCAGCCATACCGGCGCGCCATCCGGGATGACGGCGCCGCCCAGCGGCGGAAGTGCGACGCGGGTTCCGTCCACGGGCGAAAACAGGGTATTGTCGGCCGCCCGGTAAATGCCGACGTTGAGTGAGTTGCGCGACAGCGTCAGCAGTTCCGCGACGATCGACGGCGCGCCCGCCGCGGCGGGGAAAATATAGATCTGCCCCGCGCTGTCGCGGTAATTCGTCCAGACCGACGTGGAGCCGGCCGACAGCCTGGACCAGGCCGGCAGCACGCCGGCCAGCTTCAGGTCGGCCAGGCTCACGCTGGTATCGGTGGCGCCGTTCGCCCGGAAGTAGTCCACGACCGCCTGCCGGTAGATGCCCATGGTCTCGGCATCCTCGCTGGCCTGCTGCCTGGCCACGGCCTCGCGCCGGTGTTCGGCCGGCCATCCGTACCAGCCGCCCAGCGTGAGCGCGAAGACCACGATCAGGACAGCCCACATTCCTCAGGCTCAGTCCGCCGTGAATACAACCGTATTCGCCGCCGCGTTGCACAGGGCCGCGGCGCCGGCCGCAGGGGCGGGAAACGCATTGATCACATTGCCGCCTTGGCCGTCGGCAATCGAGGTCCAGCCCGTTGCGCCGCTGACGACGTTCATGCACACGTCCTGCGGCACCTTGGTGTAGGTGATGGTAAACGTGCCCGCGTTCGTCGACGCCGGGGTCACGGTGCCGCCCCACGTATTGTTGATCGTCTTGCCGTCGGCGGCGACCGTCAGCGTGCCGGGGATGGCCTTGGCGGTGATCAGGTTGGCCAGCATGGCGGTATCGTTATAGGACTGGCCCGCATACATCTTGCGCACGTTGGTGCGCAGGCCCGTGATCTCTTCCGTGGTCTGGTTCGACCGGGCGCTGCCGAAGGCGTTCTGCAGCAGCGATACGGCGGCGAGCACCACCAACGCGGCGACGCCCAGGTAGGCGATGGCTTCCAGGAGCGACGCGCCGCGCTGGCGATGCAGGCGGGCGAGGCGGGTGCGGCGTTGAGACAAGGTAGCATTCATGTCAAATTTCCTCATGGTGTATTTAATGGACTGCGCGTGTCATCGTTGCAATTTCGTGCTGGATGCCGAAAAATCCCGTCACCAGCCAACCGATCACGGCCGCCATCACGAGCATGGCGACGCCGTTCAGAATCTTCATTTGATTGGAAATCTGCTCGATCCCCTCTTCCCGCCATTCGTCGGCCATGACCTTCAGCGCCTCGCCGAATCCGCGGAACTCGGCGTACACGCAGAGGTCGTCGATCACTTCGTCCGACGGGAAACCGTAGCCGGCGTTGCGCAGGGCTTCGCCGCAATTGAGGCCGGAGCGCACCCCCAGCAACGCGCCATCGATGCGCTCGCGCAGCCAGGGATCGGCCATGTCGGACAGGCGGCTGAGCGACTTCTCGACCGTGACGCCGGCCGTCTGCAAGGCCGAGAACGCCAGGAGAAAGCCGCTGCCGACAACCAGCCGGTAGATCGAGAACGGCGCGAAGCGGTCCGCGAACACGCGCAGGTTGCCGCGCCAGCGCGGCAGTGCCGCGACGATGCCGCCCGCGACGAGCAGCAGCCCGCCGACGATGGCGAGCATCCAGTGCTGGACCACCTCGGACATGAGGTACAGGGACCGGGCCGGACCATGCCACGTCGTGGGATCGGTGATGCGGGTGAACTCGGGGATCACCCGGGTGCCGAACAGGTAGACGTAGCCGAGGATCAGCGCCAGGATCGCGCATGGGTAGACCAAGCCGCCGACGATGACGGCCCGGACGCGCTGCTGCGCCCGCACCACGTCGACGACGGCCAGCAGCGCGGCCTCCACGTTGCCGGACTGTTCGCCGGCGAGCAGAATCATGCGCTCGGGCCTGGGCGCCCAGCCTTCCAGGCTTTCCGACAGCATCCTGCCGTTCTGCACCTGCCGGCGGCAATCGTCGAGCACGACCGCCAGCGGTTCCTGCGGCTTGCGGCCATCGTGCGATGCGCGTTCGCGCAGGACTTCCAGGATGCGCAGCAACGGCAGGCCGTTGGTGAGCATCTTGGCGATCTTGCGATACAGGCGCACGCGCGCCGACGCCGAGAACTGGGTCTTCGCCCAGGCGCGGGTGATGTCAAGCCGCATGGATCGCCTCGCGCCAGTAAGTCGATGCCGCGAGCGCAGGCACGATCGTGAGGTGGCCGACCACATTTTCCGCCATGCGCGGATCGAGCTGCCCGGCCGCGATCTTGTCGATCGCATGGCCCAGCATCAGGCGTCCGTCCAGGTGCTCGATCCAGTAGCGGACCGCCGCACACTTGTCGCCCGCCCGGATGAATTTGAAAAACTGGTCGTCCGGCACGATGACTTCCGCCAGCACCGACCGCCCCACCGTGCCCTGCATGGCGCAATGCGCGCAGCCGTCGCCGGTCACGCGCACCCGCGGCAACGCGCCACCGACCGCCTGCTTGACGCGGGCAAGCATCGCCGGCGGCAGCACGTCCGGCGTGTCGACCAGCGGCCGGCTGCAATGCGGGCACAGCACCTTGACGAGACGCTGGCTGATCAGGCTGGTGATGATCGTGTGGTCCGCCACCAGGCTCATCGGCAGGCCGAGATCGACCAGCCGGTCGACGATCGCCAGCGCGCTGTTGGCGTGCACCGTCGTCCACACCTGGTGGCCCGTCATCGACGCGCGCAACGCGTTCTGCGCCGACGCGGCATCGCGAATCTCGCCGATCATGATCACGTCGGGATCGAGCCGCATCGCATTCGAGATCGCCGCCGAGAACTGGCGCGAGCGGTCCGCTTCCGTGCAGGCATTGGTCACGGCCGTCTGCACCGCGCCCTCGATCGGGTATTCCACGGGGTCTTCGACGGTCAGCACGTGCAGTTTGCCGCCCGCCTCGATGATCTCGCCGGTCAGGATACGCTGCAGGGTCGTCGATTTCCCCGACCCGGTGGGACCGCTGATGATGTTCATGCCGATCGGCTGTTCCTTGATCTGCTGGAGCAGGGTCGCGTGGGTATCGCTGAAGCCGAGCGGGCGCAGGTCGACGTTGTCGCCGGCGTCGTTGTACAGCAGGCGCAGCACCATGACCGCGCCTTCGCTGGTGGGCGCGGTGGCGATGCGCACGCCGTACAGCCCGGGCGGCAGCTTGTCGCGGTCGGAAATCGCCGCGTCCTGGCGCTCCATGGGCTTGTACGAGTTGTCCGACACGGAGGTCATCGCGCCGTACAGCGTCGCCAGCAGGCGCTCGCCGTATTCGCGCGTCTGGACGCCTTTCGGCACCAGGTCGTTATGAATGCGGAACCAGGTTTCGGTGCAATCCTTGCGGACGCGGATATGGATGTCGGACGCGCGCGCCTGGCACGCCCGTGTGAGCAGGTCCTTGGCCGTCACCTGCATGAGCGAGTGTTCGCGCTGGGGTTGCGCGCCCCCGCCGCCGCCCTGGTAGGCCCGGGCGATGACCTCGATCCGGGCGAACGTCACCTGGAACGACTGGCGCATCTTTTCCAGGCGCGCGATATACGACAGCACGTGGCGGTTCAGGCTCTGCCCCTCGGCGACGAGCAGGCGGCCATCGCTCAACAGGCAGAGCAGCTTGCGCTCCTCGGCGCTGGCCTCGAATGCGCCCGCGCTGCTCAGGACGGTAGCCACGCCGACGTCGCAGGCGCCGCCATGCTGGTCGGCGCGCACGGTGGCGCGCTGCAGCGGACGGTCCGACGCGAGCAAGTTCATCGCGCTGCCCCGGCGGGCATGCCCGGCGGCGGGCCCGGGACCGCGGCCGCCAGCGGCAGGACCGGACCGGATTGCGCCCGCGCCAGGCGGACGCGTTGCCGGCCCTTCCTGACGATGACGTTGCCCGGCGCGATCGACACCACCTGCATCCCTTTCGGCAGCATGTCGCCGGGCTGCACCTCGATGACGGTGCCGTCGCCCAGTTGCAAGGTCGCGAAGACCGCGCGCCCGATGCCCTCCACGCTGCGCACCTGGGGATCGCTCGCGACGGGCGCATGCGTCATCGCGGCGGTGGCCGCCTGGATCGTGGCGATCTGGTTCTGCTTCATGAGGATGCTGCCCTGGACGTCGAGCTGGCGTTCGCGCGCCTTCAGGAGCAGCGTCTCGCCTTCGATCCGGCTCAGCTTTTCAGCCGTGGGATCGGCGTACGCGGGCGCGCAGCCCAGCAGGGACACCAGCACCGCGCACCAGAGAGACTTATTTGACATACATGACTCCTTCGATTGACCAGTGACCGGCCCGGCTGGCGATCCGGTCGATACGCACGCCGGGGCGGTCGAGCAGTTCGGCCACCGCCGTCGGCAACAGCCCCTGGCTGTCGCAACTGAACGAATACGCCTGCCAGGGCGGCGTGGATGCCTGCGACGCCTGCGACGCCTTCGACGCCGGCGGACGGCTGGCGATCCTGAATCCGATGCCGATGTGTTGCATATCGGAGATGATTGGTTCCATCAATTCCTTGCGGTCGAGCAGCGCCTCGGGCTGCTGCCGTTCGAGCCGGAGCGGCACGACCAGGGTGGCCTTCTCGCCGTTCAGGTCGAACACGGCGTCCGGCACCTCGGCGCGCAGCAGGGCCAGCGTGGAACCGTGGCGCGACCACGCATAACTGATCGCGTCGGCACTGCAGACATACTCGTCGAGCATCCACCCGCCGGCGGCAAGATGGCCCAGCCCGTCGACGCAGGCCTTGGCCAGGCTCATCGGCTTGGGCTTGCCGCCCCAAGGCGACGGTTGCGCGGACGGCGCCAGGTGCCGCAGCAACGCCTGGCGCTCGGCGATGCGCGCGGCTTCGGCCAGCTGCTCGGCCTGCTCGCGCCGGACGCGCTGCACATGGACCCAGCCCCCGGCGAGCGCCAGGGCGAGGACGGCGGCCGCGAGCGCCGGCCAGTGGTTGCGCCGGGTGTGCACGGGCTGCAGGCCCCACCAGCGGTGCGCGTGGATCCGCCCGTTCTTGCGGTGCGGGATGAAGCTCTCGAGGGTGCGCGCCTCGAAATTGTGGAAACCGTAGTCGGCTAGCTCCGCGTCGCCGATGACGACGTTCCAGCCGCCCAGGCCATAGTCGCCGTGCAGGCGCTCCATGACTTCTTCGCGGGTGCCGGCGAAATCGCCGTTCGGCAGGAAGTTCGCGTCGCGCGACGCGAAGTACGCCCACATGCCGTCCGGCAGCTTGAGCGCGGCGAGCCAGTTATGGACGCGCTGCTTTTCGCCGTTGTAGAACGCGCCCTCGATCGCCAGGGTCTTCGAGATGATCGCGCCCAGCGAGAACATGCCGCGGCGCGCCCCCTCCGCGCTCTGGCCGAAACCGGCCTGCGCGGTCGACTGGTCGGTGCGCAGCACGAACAGGTCGGAGTCGATCTTCGCGCCCAGTTCGCGCGCTTCCCGGGCCAGTTCGCGCGGCCGCGACAACGACTGCCAGAACAGGCCGCACACGAAGCGGTGCTTTTCGATCTGGATGATATGGATGGCCATGATGCCGGCTCGCTTCGCGTCAAGGCCCGACCGTGGTAGGCGTGATCAGGATGACGATGGATTCCTTGGCGCTGGCCGCCTTCACGCCGCCGCCGAGCGCGACGTTGCGCGCGCTGCCCACGCCCTGGCGGTCGAGGTTGTCATCCGTCTGCTCGAACCCGCTGATGATCAGCGTCTCGTTCGACTTCATCGCCACGCGCTGCAGGAAATTGCGGGTATCGATCTCCGGCGTCTCGATCTTGCTGGCGCCGCTCTGCACTTCGCGGATGGCGTTCAGGGCGGAGATGTCGGTCGAGAACTGCAGGAGCACGGTGCCGTTGGCCAGCACGTGCGGCAGGATGCTCATGTTGAACCCCGACGTGACCGTGCCCGGCATCAGCGTCGTGGTGGTGCCGACCTGGGGCACCACCGTCGTCTGCGACGACTGCAGGTAGGAGGTCTGCTTGGCCACCTGCAGCGGCACGACCTGGTTGTTCAAGGTGATCACCGACGCCGTCGTCTGGCGCCGCACCTTGCCCTGCTTCGACAGGGCGTCGATGATGGCCGTGCTGCCCGCGAAGCGCGAATCGCCCACGATGCCGGCGGAGAAGAGGGTCGCATCCAGCCCGACCGGCACCGCGCTGGTCAGCCCGTACTTCTGGCGCAGGGTCGAGTACACGAGGTTCCAGTTGATGCCGTAGTCTTCGCTGTCGTTCAGGCTGACCGACAGCACGGTCACATTGATGACCACCTGGCGCTCGAGCGTCTTGTTCTCGTTGTCGATGTACGCTGCCACGCGGTCGAGCGTATCGGGCGTGTCGACCACCGTGATCGACCCGGTGGCGGGCGAAATGACCACCTTGCCATAGCTCGACAACATGGCCTTGATCACGCTTTCGATGCTGCCGTAGACCGACAGCTTGGAGGCCACCGCCGTGTTCTGGGTGTTGTTGGCGGTCACGCCATTCGTCGCTCCACCGCCGCCGCCCGTCCCCGTGGCGCCGCCGCCGCCGCCGCCCCCGGAACCGGGGTTCGACGTGGCGCCGCTGGTGACGCTGGCGTTGAACGTCGAATCGCCCGGCAGCGTGTTGATCTGGAAGGTGCGCGATTCCGTATGGAAGAACCGGATCGCACCGTCCGCGTATTTCCAGGACACGCCAAAGCGCGCCGCCGCCGTGTCGAGCAGGCCGCGCAGGTTGCCGTTCGCGTAGTAGATGCGGACGTCGGCGCCGCGCGCGAACCGCCCGCCCGCAACGGCACGGGCGTCGCCCGCGCCGCCCGGCGGCGGCGGTACGGCCGAGCGGGACGGCAAATGCGCCGGCAACGGCGCCGGCAAAGGCGAGCCGGCGCCGGCGGGCCCCGACGCGCCGCCGCGCATGATCTCGGCCACCTCGAGGGCGTCGGGCGTCACCTTCACCGGCAGGCCGGTGCGCACGCCGATCCGTTCCGCCAGCTCCGCCAGCGAAGCGACCGTCTCGTCGAACACCGCGCTCTCGTAGAAGATTTTCGGTAACGCGGGCTGGCCCAGCTTGACGACATCCTTGCCCAGCCAGATGCCGGATTCGTGACGCACCGGCGACTGCGCCTTCGCCACGATACCGTTCGCGACGTGGCCGGTGTCCCTGACCAGCGTGGCCATCTGGCCGCCGGTCTCGTCGATCTTCTTGTCCAGCGTTGCCGACATGCCGCCGCACCCCGACAGCAGGAGCAAGGGCAACACGGCACGCAAGCGCCTGGTCATCATGGTTCGGTTCCTTTCGCAACGATCCGCAGCACCTTATTGCCGTCGTAGAAAATGGCCTTCATCGGTATCTCCGCCCCGTCCATGCTCTTCGCCACCATGCCGACGGCGTCGGCGAAGGAGCCATGCAGTTCGGTGCGCACCGCGACGGCGTAATCGACCGGCAGTTCCCACATCAGTTGCCAGCCGGCGCTGGCCGCCCACCTTTGCAGTGTCCCGTTCAGGGTCTTGTCGGCCGGCAGCACCGTCCAGGTCGGCTCGGGTGCGGCCACGGGCGCGACCGGCGCCGTACGGACCGGCACGACTGCGGCCGCGACCGGTGCGGACACCGGCACCGCCGGGGCGGGCGCGGCGGCGGCGGCGGCGGCGGCGGCGGCGGCGGCCGTCGCGACGGTGGCGGACGCCGGCGCGGGCGCGGGCGCCGGCGCCGGCGGCAAGGCCGGCACGGGCGCCGGCGGCGACGGTGGCACAGGCGGCTGTTGCTGCGCTTGCGCCGGCACGCCGCCGCCGACCAGGTGCGGCGTGATCAGGTACAGGCGCTCGCGATGCGCTACCGGCGCGTCCTTGTGGCCGAACAGGTTGCCCAGCAATGGCACGACGCCGGACGCGGACGCCTGGCCGCGCTCGCTGGACACCGCCTCCGACTCATAGCCGCCGATCATCAGCATCTGCTGCAGGCCGACGATCGCGAGCGCACTGATGGTCGAACGGGTGACGCGCGCGTCGGCGCCACTGCCCAGGTTGCCATCCTCGACGTCGACGTCCAGCCGCACCCGGGTGCCGCCGTCTTCCACGAGGCGCGGAACGACCCGCAGCAGCGTCCCGGCGCTCACCTCGGCCACGTCGGCGACCCGCTCGCCGACCAGCGGGATGTACCGGGACTGGCGCAGGTCGAGCACGGCGGCCACGTTGTTCAGCGTCAGCGCGCCCGGCGTGGCCAGGATCCGCGCATCGCCGCTGGCTTCCAGGGCTTTCAGCCTGGCGACCAGGCCGGCGGCGTCGTTCACCAGCAATGTTGCCCCGGGCGCCGCCGGCGCCGCCCCGCCAACCAGCCCGGGCAGCTTGTTCCGGTCGACGTCGACGATCAGCGCCTCGATTTCGACCTGGCGCGGCAGGATGTCGAGCTGGTCGATGAGTGCCTGGTACATGGCGCGCTTGCCGGCCGAGTCGCGGATGATGATGGCGTTCAGCGACGGGTCGGCATCGATGCGCGGACGGCCGGCGTCGCCCGCGCCCTGCCCGCTCAGCAGGTTCGACAGGAGCGTCTTCATGCCCGGAATCGTCTCGGACTTGCCGCGGGCCGTGATCACGCGGTCGGTCGCGCCGGCGTACTTCAGGCGGAACACCATCGGCTCCATATCGTTCACGGCTTCCCTGGGCCGGGCGGGCACCAGGAGCTCGCGCGCCAGGCGGACGTACTCGCGCGGCCCGCTGACGACGACGGCCCCTTCCTTCGGCAGCTCCATCCAGCCGAAGCGGCTGTCGTACAGGCCCACGCCGGCCAGGACGCCCTTGGCATCCCGCACGCCGTCCGCGCCAAGCTCGAGGCGCATCGACACATTGTCTTCACGCGGGACGATATGCAGCGTGCCGCCGTACACGAACCAGCGGAAGCGATAAGCCTGCGCCAACCGGTCCAGCAGGTCGCCGCCACCGCTGGAACGCAACGTCTCTTTTTTCACGGCCCGATCCGGCACGTCGAACGCGACCTCCACGTCGTGCTCCGCGGCGAACCGCTCCAGCACCTGGTGCAGTTGCATGCCGGTGGTATCGAGCGTGAAGCTCCGGTCCTTCCAGGCGTCCGGGACCGCGGCAAAGGCAACCGGTCCCCAGAACGACGTCGCCAGCGCGGCTGCCGCCACCCACGCTAGCCTGCCGTGTCGCAAAGTTTTCATGCATCCCTCCTCGATGGCTTCCGACGCGCCGTTCGCCGCGGCGGGATCGTCCTGAGCACGGGACGGGCAATGTTAGCGCACAACATTATTGTGATCCATACCATTTTATACCATCCAGATACCGTCTCGAACCACTCCCTGCAATCCCATCGCACGGCATTCGATGTGCTTCTCACTCGATCGAAACCGGCACGTAATTCGCCGTAAACCGTTTCGCCCAATAACCAAGTATCAGTCATGCTTGAAACGAGAAATGTTCGACGAGGAAACAATTTAATTTCAGGCGTAGTCTACCCCGAACAGAAAAAAAATCACAAGATGTTTTGATATAACGCAGTGCTTTTCCGGGAATGACGCATCGAAAACACGACACCAATATTATTCAGCTAACAAATTCATCATGCGGAAAGGCGGCAGGAATGAAGAGAGTCGCGCATGACCCAAACCGAGGGGAACCGGGGGCGCTCAGGCCACGTAGCATTCCAGGATCTTGAACCCGGATATCGTTTCCAGAACGACGGACTGAATTGCCGCGGGCACCAGGACGCAGTCGCCCAGACGCACGTCGAGACATCCCTGGCCATAATCGATCGTATAGGACCCGTGCACGCAAACGTGGATGACGAACGAATCGAACGGATAATTGCGCATGACCGTTTCGGAACAGGCCAATACATTGGCCGTGAAATGTTCGCAATGCACAAGGCGGGCCGGCGCATTAAGGATTTTCTTATAACGAATTCTGCAATCCTGATGAAAACCGAAGTCCAGCGCGGCGATGGCATCGTCCGTGTCGAGTAGGCGCCGGCTTCCGTCCGCGTCGACACGGTCATAGTCGTGGATCCTGTAGGTCACGTCCGACGCCTGCTGGATCTCGGCAATCAGGATGCCTTTCCCTATGGCGTGGACCCGGCCGGCGGGAAGAAAGAACACGTCGCCCGCCGCGACGGCCTGCCGAGTCAGGATGTCGTGGACCCGGCCGGTTGCGAATCGTTCCCGACACTGGGCCGCGTCGACCGGTTGACTAAAACCGGCAATCAGCGTCGCGCCGGGATCGGCCTGGATCACATACCACATTTCCGTTTTTCCGGGCGAATCGTGTTTTGCGCCGGCCAGCGCATCGTCGGGATGTACCTGGATCGATAAATCGTCTTCCGCGTCGATGAATTTGACGAGCAGCGGAAAATGATTACCGAAGCGCGTGTATAGGGATTTCCCGATAAGGATTTCCTGATAGACCCTAAGTAAATCCGACAGCGCAGTCCCGGCCAGTGGGCCGTTTTTCACCACCGAGTCGTCCAATGGTAATCCGCTGACTTCCCAGGACTCGCCACAACGGCGCTGTGGCGAGAAGTCCTTGCCGAGATGACTGAATAACTTGCGCCCACCCCATATTTTATACTTATATTTGCCGTGAAATATCAGAGGATATAAATTCGTCATCTCTTGCAAGATAAAGTTGACACATTTTTTTGTCGACAGGCAAATATGTACACGAACACTTTCGTCGTCTTTTCGACTTGCGGTAGATAATGCGGGGCCGGTTCTTTATTCTGTATCGGAATCGCCGGCCGCGTTGACTTTCGGTCGTCGACGGTCACCCGGAGGCTACGTCGCGCTCGCGCCGGTGATATGGAAGCGGGCCACCGCCGCCGCCAGCCGGGCCGATTGTTTGCGCAAACTTTCCGCGGCCGCCGCCGCCTCACCGACGAGCGCAGCGTTCTGCTGGGTCATCCCGTTCACGCGGCCGATCGCGACGCCGATACCGCCGATGCTCGCGCCCTGCTCGGCGCTGGCCGCGGAAATCAGGCTGACCAGTTCGGCGACGCGCCCCACCGCCTTGACGATCCGGTCCATGGTCGCGGCGGCCTCGCCGACCAGCGCATGGCCGGCATGGACCTGGGCCACCGAGCCGCGGATCAGCGCATCGATCTGCCGCGCCGCCGCGGCCGAACGCTGCGCCAGTTCCCGCACCTCCTGCGCCACGACGGCGAAACCGCGCCCGGCCTCGCCCGCGCGCGCCGCCTCGACCGCCGCGTTGAGGGCCAGGATATTGGTCTGGAAGGCGATCGAATCGATCACCGTGGTGATGTCGGCGATCTTGTCCGAGCTCGACTTGATCGCCCCCATCGTGTCCGACACGCGCGCGGCCACCTCGCTCCCGCGCATCGCGCAGGCGTACGCGGCCGTACTCAATTCCTGTGCGTGCCGCGCATTCTCGGCGTTGCCGCCGACGGTGTCCTCCAGGCGCGCCATGGCGGCGGTGGTCTGGCGGAGCGTGCCGGTCTGCTGTTCGGTGCGCGTCGACAGGTTCAGGTTGCCCTCGGCAATCTGGCGCGACGCCACGAGCACGTGTTCGCTGCCCTCGGTGATCTGCGCGATCGCCGCGAACAGGTTTTGTTGCATGAGCTTCAGGGCCCGCATCAACTGGCCGGCCTCGTCGTTGCCCCCCGTGTCGATCGCGACGTTGAGATCGCCGCCGGCGATGGTGTCGGCGATGCGCGCCGCGCGCCGCAGCGGCGTGGTGATCGACCGCGTGATGTACACCGCGCACAGGGCGCCGAGGAACAGCATCGCCAGGCCGGCGCCGAGCATGCGGACCCGCGCCGTCCGGTAGCGCGTGCGCGAGCGGTCGCGGGTGCGCGCCATGGCGTCCTGCTCGGCGCCGGCCAGCGTGTCGAGCGCGCGGATCCAGCCGTCGTACAGGGGCGCGAAATCGGTTTTCAACATCACGGCGGCATCGAACAGGTTGCCGGCGGCGACGGTGGACTGGATCGTCCCCACGACCGGCATCAGGGCCTCCTTGCGCCGGCGCACTTCGGCCAGCGCGCCCGCATCGACCGCGGCATGCTGCAGCGCCCGCTCGGCCGCGTCGTAGTCGCCCAACAGGCGCACCAGCGCGGCGCCCGCGTCGCGGCCTTCTTTCCCATCCGTGGGCGCGGCGATCCGGCGCATGTCCAGCGCGATCTCCGCGCCCACGTGCCGCATCCGCAGTGCGCTGTTCAGGGTGACCAGGCGGCGGCCGACGATTTGCTCGGTGTCGCTCTGCAATGCCCCCATATAGCCGAGCCCGACGCCGAGCAAGGCGCTTGCACACAACAGGACGAGGCCGAAACCCAGCGCCAGCCTCGCGCCGATGTGAAGATTGACGATTGCGCGCACGAAACCTCTCCCGGTGCCGGCGGAGGTCAGCGGCTCAGGACGCGCGCAGCACCGACACGCCGCGTTGGTGCATGCCGAGGCTGACGAATTCGGCCACGGTGCGCGACCGGTCGACGTGCGGGCAGACGACGAACAGTTCGCCGATTTCGGTGTCCAGCGTGTACTCGTAGAAGCCGCCCAGATAGGTGGCCTTGCGCACCCGCGCCGACAGCCGGTACTGGCCGGGGTCGCCCACCATCCACGCCTCGGGCCGCACCGCCACCAGCGCCCGTCCGGTGGGAACGGCAGCCGGCGCGCGCCAGGAGAGCGGGCCCAGCTGCACTTCGCCGCCATGGGTCACGTTGGCCGGCAACAGCAGGGCTTCGCCCATGAAGCCGGCCACGAATTCGCTGTTGGGACGTTCGTACAAATCCGATGGCGAGCCGGCCTGCGCGATCAGGCCGTCACGCATGACGATGATCTGGTCCGACACCGCCAGCGCTTCGCTCTGGTCGTGCGTGACGTAGGCGACGGTCAGTTGCAGGCGCTGCTGCAGCGCGCGGATTTCGTCGCGCATCTGGCGCCGCAGGCGCGCGTCCAGGTTGGACAGCGGTTCGTCGAACAGCAGCACGGCCGGCTCCAGCACGAGGGCGCGCGCCAGCGCCACCCGCTGCTGCTGGCCGCCGGACAGCTCGCCCGGCCAGCGCGCGCCGAAGCCTTTCAACCCCACCGTGTCGAGCGCGGCGTCGACGCGCTCCTTCGTACTCTCGCGGTTCACGCCGGCCACCGTCAGGCCGTAGGCGACGTTGTTGAAGATGTTCATGTGCGGAAACAGCGCGTAGCTCTGGAAGACCAGGCTGACATTGCGCTCCGCCGCCGACAGCGTGGTCACGTCGACGCCGTCGATCAGGATCTGGCCGCTGGTCGGGCTTTCCAGTCCGGCGATCATGCGCAGGGTCGTGGTCTTGCCGCAGCCCGAGGGCCCGAGCAACGTCGTCAGGGTGCCCTTGGGCACCGTGAAGTTGATGCCTTTGACCGCCAGGGGCCCGTTCTTGGTGTAGGCCTTGGTGATGTTCTTGAATTCGATTCCGGGCTTCATGATGGCTCCTCGTTTTTGTTCGTTATGAGATCACCGGCGCTGCCTGCGCCGTCTCTTGCTGCTGTTCCTGCAGCTGCTTGCGGCGTCCCAGCGAGCGCTCCCCGACCAGCCATTGGATGAGGCCGGTTGCAGCGAGCATCAGGAGCGTCAGCACCGTGCAATAGGCCAGCGCGATGCCGTACTCGCCGTTGCCGACCCGGCCGATGATGAAGGTGGTCGCCAGCTCGTTTTCGGCGCTCACCAGGAAGATCACCGACGACACGGTCGTCATTGCGCGGACGAAGGAATACACCAGCGAGGCCACCAGCGCCGGACGCAGCAGCGGAAGGACGGCGCGGCGCAGGGTCGTCAGCGTGGAAGCGCCCAGCATGCTCGATGCCTCGTCGAGGCTCTTGTCGATCTGCTTGAACGCAGCGGTGCCGGCACGGATGCTGACCGGCAGGTTACGGAACACGAAGCAGACCATGATGATCAGGCCGGTGCCGGACAGTTCGAACGGCGGCACGTTGAACGCCGTGACATAGGCCACGCCCAACACGGTGCCCGGCACTGCGAAGGCGAGCAACGCGCCGAACTCGAACACGTTTTGTCCGCGGAACTTGACGCGGGCCAGCAGGTAGGCGATGAGCAGACCCATCAAGGCCGTCAGTGGCGCCGCGGCGCCGGCCAGACGCACGGTCGTCAACAGCGAATGCCATGCCGAGCCGGCCATCACGATGCCGCCATTCCACTCCAGCCCGAACGCGGTGTGGAAGTGCTCGAACGTCAGGCTGTAGTCGCGGCCCCACAGCTTGACGAAACCACCGGCGAACGCGAACAAATAGATGATGGCGGTGAATCCGAGCCACGGCATGCCCACGCCCATGGCGAAGCGCCGTACCGGCGCCGGCAGCGGCGGCGGAATCCCATTGTCGCCCTTGCCCGACATGCTGGTATAGCTGGCCTTGCCGAGCGCCACACGTTGGAGTGTGAACACCGTGAGCGCGAAGGCGCTGAGAATCACGGCCAGCGAGGCGGCGCGCCCCGGATCGATCTGCGCGCCGACGATGGCAAAGAAGATTTCGGTCGAGAGAACGGCGAACTGGCCGCCGACGACGATCGGATTGCCGAAATCGCTCATCGACTCGATGAAGCCGACCAGGAAGGCGTTGGCCAACCCGGGGGCGAGCAGCGGCAGTGTGATGGAAATGAATGCGTACATCGGCTTGGCGCGCAGGGTTTGCGCCGCCTCTTCGAGCGTGGGGGCGATGGCTTGCGTGACGCTGCGCATCATCAGATAAGAGATCGGCGTGAAAGCGATCATCTGGGCCAGCCACACGCCTTTGGCGCTGTAGAACCAGCGCGATGGTTCGAGCCCGAACAGCAGCTCCAGCGCCTGGTTGACCAGGCCGGCGCGGCCGAACAGCAGGATCAGCCCCAGCCCCACCACGAATGGCGGCGTCACGATGGGCAACATCGACATCACGCGCACGAGCAGTTTGGCGCGCACCAGCGAGCGCTCGGTCAGCAGGGCCAACAAGGTACCCAGGACCGTGGTGCCGGTGGCGGTCGCCAATGCCAGGCCCAGCGTGTTCCACGCCACGCCACAGCTTTGGTCGCCGGTGACGCAGCGCAGGCTCCAGACGCGCGAACTGGACAGACGTGCCCAGGCGTCGGCCGCGCTGAACTGCCCCATATCGTCGAGCAAGGCGTTGCTCAACGATTTGAGGACGGGTTCGGCGATGAACAGGATCAGCGCGGCGGCGCATACGATGACCGCTGCGGAAACGAATTCGTTACCCTGGAAATAGCCGAGGCGGGCGAGTCCGATCCCCAGCAACATCAGCAAGGACACCAGCATCAGCGCCGCGCCCCAGCCGAATCCGAACTGGCCGACGGGGAGCGCCATCGGCCCCAGCTGCAGCGAGGGCCACACCCAACCCTGCACGCCGATCGCGTAGCCGGCGCCCAGCATCCCGGTCAGGCCCACGCCGGCGCTGCCCAGCAAGATCAAGCCCTGGCCGCGCCGCGCGCAGAGGAACAGGCCGCCCAACGCGACCAGCGGCGCGATCAAGGGCAGGAACAGCCACGGACGCTGGAACTCAGCGGCCTGCAGCCAGGCGTTGGCCGATGCCTCGTCGTGGAAAATCGTGCCGAAGTCGCGCAGCCAGCTAAAATCGTCCTGCACGCCGTACCAGGGTAGTAGCGCGGAAGCCGCGATGGCGAGCATGGCCCAGCATCCCGGGACACCGCCAAACCAGTTTTTCTGTTTCATGATTGTCTTCCAGTCCCAGGCCTGAGCCTGATAGTGCACTCGGCGCGGTGCCTGCGCGGCACCGCGCCATCGGGGTGGCCCGTCTTAATTTCCGTTGACTTCTTTTTCCCACCGTTCGAGCAGGCGCTTGCGCTCGGCCGCCTGGCCGTACTTCTTGAAGTCGTACTTGATCAACTTGATGTGGGCCACGTCCGGAACGCGGGGGTCGACCTTCGCGAGCCTGTTCGACGGGAGCTGGAACTGATGCGCCGCCGCGCCCAGTTCCTGCGCCTGCGCGGTCAGCGCCCAGTCGTAGAAGCGCTTGGCATTGGTCAGGTTGCGCGCGCCCTTGACGATCGACATCGACCCGATTTCATAGCCGGTCCCTTCGCACGGGGTGACGCTTTTCACCGGGTAGCCCTGGAGGACTTCGCCCGGAACATCGTGCACGAAGCTGATCGAAATCGTGTTTTCGCCGAGGGACACGTTCTTCAACGGCCCCGTGCCGGACCGCGGGTAGTCGCTGATGTTCTTATTCAATTTCTTCAGATACTCAAACGCCTTGTCTTCGCCCGTGATCTGGACGAGCGTGGCGATCGCCACGTAAGCGGTGCCTGAAGAGTTCGGATTGGCCATCTGGATTTCGCCCTTGTACCGGGGCTGGATCAGGTCCATCCAGCACATCGGAACCGGCAGCTTTTTCTTCGCCATCAACTCGGTGTTGTAAGCGAAGCCGAGGGGGCCGGAATACAGGCCGACGGTCTTGTAATTCGCTTGCTTGGCCTGCTCCACCGCCCAGTCGCGCAACAGATTGATGTTCGGCGACTGGTAGGGAAGGGTCAGGCCCCGGTCGGCTGCCTGCAGGTGCGGGTCGCCCGTGCCGCCGAACCAGATGTCGGTTTTCGGATTGGCGCTTTCGGCGGCGATCTGCGCCAGCGCTTCGCCGGCGCCCTTCTGCACCATGTTGACCTTGATGCCGGTGGCACGCGAGAACGTGGTCTGCACCAGGTTGCACCATTCGACCTGCACCCCGCAGATCACGTTCAGGGTGCCGCCGGACGCGCTGGCCGGGCCGGCGGCGAGCGCCAGCAGTGGAGCCCCGATGGCCCCCGCGATGAATCGTTTCATGTTGTCTCCGTTTGAATTAAATACTGTCGGGATTGGCTTAGAAGGCGTAGCGCAGGCCGGCGCCGATGGCGCGCGACTGCCCGCCGGTGGCGACGCCGATGGCGCCCGCGTCGAAGTCGTAGCGGCCGCGCGCCTGGTTCTTGACGATCGCGGCGAAGGTTTCGAACATCATCTGTTTGTTGAACACGTACTGGTACGCGATGACCGCATTGCGGGCGCCCGTGTCGTTGCCGTTGCAGGCGCTGCCGTCGGCATACTCGCAGCGGACGTTGCTGCCCACGCCGAAGCCGCCGTACAGGACATGCTTGCCAAACGCGTGCTTGGCGGAGATGACGGTGCCGTGCTTGGTCAGCAGGCTTTTCGCCGTGCCGGTGGCGTCGGCGTCGGCCAGGCGCATGCGGTCGTGGCCCAGGGCCAGAATGGTGCCGTCCGGCAGGGTGTAGCGCATGCCGAAGCGGAAATCGCGGTCGCGCGTGTTGTGGTCGGCGGTGCCGTTCAGGATGCCCTTGTCATTGCGCTGCTCCCCCGACACGCGCAGCTCGAGCGGACCGTGGACGTACTGCAGGCCGAGGCTGAAGCTGTCGTCGTTCAGGTGCGGACTGTTGGGCGTGCCCTCGGCGCTCTTGCCTTCGTTGGCGCTGTAGTAGGCGCGCGCCGACAGGCCGCCGAAGCTGGCCGATTCGAACGCGACCGCGTTGTCGAAGCGGACGTTGAACTGCGAGCCGTGAGCCGACTGGCCGCTGGTGCCGGTCAGCATACCCTGGATGTCCTGCAGGCCCGCGCCCGCCGGCGAGAAGTCCGCGGTACCGCTGTTCCAGCGTGCCGCCGCCGTCATCCGGCCCAGCTTCAAGGTACCGACGTTGGCAAACGCGATGCCGACGTACACGTCCTTCGCGCTGCCGAACATGCCGGCGTTGGCGCTGGCGTTGGCGTTGTCGACGGAAATACCGGTGGTGTATTTCACCAGGCCGGTCATGCCATTACCCAAGTCCACCGACGCGTGGAAAGACAGTTCGGAGCTGACGTTGCTGACCCGGAAGCGGCCGGGCTTGTCCTGGGCCGGATTCGCGGCATCGACCGCGTCGACGTACTCGAACTGGGCATCGCCGACGCCGGAAATCCCCAATTTCACCGGCCCCGCCGCCACGGCCGATTCGGCGTGCGCCGCCGACATGCACACCATCGAAACAGCCGCGGCGATACCACTGAACATCTTCTTCTTCATTTCATCTCCTGTAGGGGCGCCCTGTTTGCGCCCATCCCTCGTTATGGAAGCCGGCTGTGCGAACCTTCACACTGGCAGGCCCTGTGTCGATGTGTCCGCCGGGGTGGCGTGACGCTCGACTTGGGCGCAGTGTATGGAAGCAAATTTCAAATTGCGATATTGCGGCGCAGCAAAAACACGCCAATCTTGCGGCCGCCTTTCAGCTTCCTTTCAATTGGCTTTCAGTAAGTACGTTTTCTCGGCAACAAAGTTCATTCGCCTTCCTTTTTTTATCGTGCGCAAGTAAATTCGCGGATGTAACAGCAGCGCTCACGGCACTCCAACTATTCAACGACCCGACGATCCATGAAAATCCTGCTTGTGGAAGACGACGCCGACATGTCGAAAGCGCTGGCCCGCGCCCTCGACAAACGCGGTTTCCAGATCACGACCTGCGCCGACGGCGCCAGCGCCTTCCGCCAGATCCGCGAAGAGACGAACGACCTGGTCATCCTCGACCTGAACATTCCCTCCCTCGACGGCCTGCACATCCTCCAGCGCACCCGCGCCATGTCGATCGGCGTGCCGATCATCGTGCTGACCGCGCGGGGTGCCGTGGGCGACCGGGTCGCGGGCCTGAATGCCGGCGCCGACGACTACCTCGCCAAGCCGTTCGACCTGGAAGAGCTGGAGGCGCGCATCCACGCACAACTGCGGCGTAAGGGAAATGGGGAAGAGTCGATGCAGAAATGCGGGAAGCTGCGCTTCGAACGCAGTTCGGGCGCGTTCTACAACGGCGAGGAGCCGCTCGAATTCACGCCCCGCGAGCAGGCCTTGCTGAAGGCGTTGATAGCCCGCCCCGGCCACGCCGTCAATCGCGAACGCCTGCTGCAAGTGGTCTTTCCCGACGACGCCAACGTCCAGGTCGAGGCCATCGAGGTCGTCATCCACCGCCTGCGCAAGAAGCTGATGGCCACCCAGACCGAGATCATGACGCTGCGCGGCGTGGGCTACCTCCTGCGCCCCCAGACCGCGCGGCAGACATGAAGTTCGCGCTGCGCGACCGCTCGCTGCGCCGCTATCTGCTGGCCGGCATCCTGACGCCGATCGCGCTGTTCATCGTCCTCAACGCGTTCCGCCTGTACGAACGCGCGCTCGATTCGGCCAACACCGCCTACGACCGCATGCTGGTGACCAGCGCGTATTCGATCGGCAATGAGATCGCGGTGGAGAACGGTCACCTGCGCAACGAGGTCCCCTTCGCCGCGCTGGAGGTGTACGAAGACGGATTTTCCACCCGCATGATCTACAAGATCAGCGACCGCAACGGCAAGTACATCGCGGGCGACATGGACTTGCCGACCTTCCGGAACAGCGCCAACCGGTGGCCGAAAGTGCCCACCCTGCTGAAGGTCTATGAAAGCATGTATGGCACCGCCCCCGTGCGCGTCGTCGCGCTGGCGCAACCGTCGAAACAGCCGCTTCCGGGAGACGATCTCATCATCCAGATCGCCGAACCGCTGGCGTATCGCCGCGAGGTCGCCAGCGACATCCTGTGGGGCACGGTGCTCGGTCAAACGCTGTTGCTGGCGATCGTGGCCGCGGTGACGATGGCCGTCGTTTCGCTGGCCTTGCGTCCGCTCGACAGCCTGCGCGCGCAGCTCGATGCGCGCCACGAAGACGATTTGTCGGCACTCCACTGCGCGTCCGCGCCGCGCGAACTGCGGCCGGTGGTGGCGGCCTTGAACCAGTTGATGGGACGGCTGCACCGGACCGTCGACCTGCAGCAGCATTTCGTGGCGAACGCATCGCACCAGCTGCGCACGCCGCTCGCCGTGCTGCAGACGCAGCTGCAATCGGGGCTGAGCGGCGACATCGAACCCGAACTGGCGCTGCGCGAAATGCGTTCGACGGTCGAGCGCGCCACCAAGCTGGCCAACCAGCTGCTGTCGCTCGCCAGGATCGAGCAATTGCGGGGCAAGCCCACGCGCGAGCGGTGCGACCTGGCGGACGTGGCGCGCGAAGTGGCGATCGACCTGTCGCCCCTGATTTCGGACAAGAACCTCGATTTCGAGCTGGACGCCAGCAGCGTCTGGGTCGAGGGGCGTCACTGGATGGCCGCCGAGATGGTGTCGAACCTGTTGCACAACGCGATCCGCCACACGCCGGCCGAGTCCCGCCTCGGCATTCGCGTCGTGCCGGTCGACGCGGGCGCCCTGCTGTGCGTCTGGGATTCCGGCCCCGGCATCGCCGACGAGCAGGAACTGCGCGAGTTCGAACCGTTCGCCGCCGCCCACAGTTCGAAAGGCGGCGGCCTGGGACTGGCGATCTGCGCCGAAATCGCCGATTCGATGCACGCCGAGCTCACCCTGTGCAACTGCGGCGCGGCGGGCGCGGTCACCGGACTGGAGGCGCGGGTCCAGTTCGCGCGCCGCCTGGCCGGCCCGGCCGACGAGGCCAGCTAGGCGCGCCGGCGCCGCGCCGTCATCCAGGCGGATGCCAGGTCGGACGTCGCGAGGATCGCATCCATCACGCTGCGCTCGTCCGGCAGCGAGACGATGGGCACCATGCGCAAGGCCACGTAGCGGCCCTCGTCCGCATCCCATAGGAATTCCATGTCCCGCCCGGGCGGTGCGGGGCGTGCGCCTTCGCCGTCGCCGAACTTCGGCAACATGGCCGTGATCACGAGGTAATTCTGGTCCAGCGCATGCAAGGCGGTACGCGTCAGGATGTCGCCGAACTGGAGTTCGAGCACGGGCACGTCGTCGCCGTCATGACCGGTCAGTTGAATCAGCTCGCGCAGCAGCGCGGCGACTTGGGACAGCGAACCGTCGAGCGTGCCCGGGGCATTGCCCGCTTCATTTTGCAAATTTCCCCCCTTCGAGTGTCGCGTCGGCGCATGCCGACGCGCCGTTACATCGTCTCTCCGCCTTTCCTGGGCAGGCCGCGCAGGCGGCCGCAGTCGAGATCGTCTTCCACGCGGCGGGCGGCCGGACCACGCGATGTTACCACCAGCTGCCCGTCGCTCAACGACGCGCACACCGGGTGCCGCTCGGGCTTCCCCAGCGGGTCTTTGGATAAAAAATGTTGGATGAAGAATAGTTTGTCCATGATGTCCAGTCGTTGGGTGCCTGATCGGCCCTGGACATAGGTGCGCGGACAGAGGCCAACGGTTCCATGGCCGCGGCGAAAAGACGGCGCACTTGCGTGCTGGCGGTGGCCGGCGTGCCGTCCGGCCGAATGGTGAAGGAGGTGTGGGGTATGAGATTGGGGCGCCGATAAACGCAAATCGCCGCGAAGATTCGCGGCGATTTGCGTTTTGAACGAAAAACGGTTACCCGTCACAGCCTCGGCCGGCGCTGGGTGAATACAGCGGGCAGCGCGGCAGCACGGACACTTAAACCGCAAGCTTGGCTTTCTGCGCGGCCGTCAGGCGCTTGCCGACGATGTGGATGGTGATGACCGGATTTTCCATGACCGCGGATTTCACGATGGCGGGTTTGGCAGCGACTTCCAGCGGGGCGGCAGGTGCGGCGAAAGCGTTCGCGACGCTCACGGCCACGACAGCTGCTGCGGCAAAGACGAATTCCATGTTCTTAGCGATGTTCATTTGTTTTCTCCCGTTTCGTTGACTGTAAGGACATTATGGGAACGGATGAGATATAAATCCAATTTCATGTTCAAATACATGCCATTCATTTCAACGATATCTCAGCCGTACGCATCGGCCGAGATATCAAGCTCATCAATATCTTTGCTCGAGATCATGAATAAAACAGGTAATAAAAAACCGCCAGGCTCACGCACTGGCGGTTCGATTTGGATGGCCGGTTCGCATACCGGCTTCGATGTGTGCCTAGACGGCCAGAAGCCGGCGGCGCAGCAGCGCCTCGAGATTGCGGCTCGTATGGCAAACGATGTGAACATAAAAAACGTCGCTCGCGCGTTCGACGATGATGCGATGCGGCCCTGCAAGAAGCTCCCGGTATTGATCCAGATGTAGCTCCTCCAATTCCCGCACGTAGACGCCTTTGCTTGGCCACTCCCTGAGCGAGGCGACCTCGTCGCGGATTTGTTCGGTCACCTTTTTGACGAACGCCGCTGACTGATGCATTTTCAGGTACGCGCGAAGTTCGAGAAGATCGTCGCGCGCGGCGTCGGTCCACATGATGTTCATGAAGTCGTTCAGCTTTCCTTGTCTTGCGCTTCGAGTTGGGCAAACAGATCATGATGATCGGTCACTTTGCCTTCTTCGATTTGTTTCTGGCCATGGGCAAGGACGCGCAGCATCACGAGTTGATCGTGCATTTTCTGATAGCTCAAGGGATCCTGGATGACGGCCTGCACCTTGCCGTTCACGGTAATCAGCACGGGTTCACGGGTTTCCTGAACCTGCTTGACCACATCGCTCGTGTTCGTTTTCAGGTAGCTGATGGGTTGGACATTTTCGACAAGGTTCATGGCGCCTCCACGGTCAATGACGGCATCCTAGCATAACGAGCCAAATTCAGCACCAAATTCGGCTCCAGCACTTGAAGCAAAAAAAACCGCCAGGCTCACGCACTGGCGGTTTCGTTCGGCCGGACGGCCGGCGGAGGCTTACTGCGCCGCTGCCGCCGCGTCGTCCGCGGCCGCTGCCTTCATCGACAGCTTCAGGCGGCCGCGCTCGTCGGTCTCGAGGACCTTCACGCGCACCTGCTGGCCTTCTTTCAGGTAGTCGGCCACGGCGTTGACGCGCTCGTTGGCGATCTGCGAGATGTGCAGCAGGCCGTCTTTGCCCGGCATCACTTGCACGATGGCGCCGAAGTCCAGCAACTTCAGCACGGTGCCGTCGTAGGTCTTGCCCACTTCGACCGATGCGGTCAGCTCTTCGATGCGGCGCTTGGCTTCCTGGCCGGCGGCGGCGTCGACCGACGCGATGGTCACGATGCCTTCGTCGGTGATGTCGATCTGCGTGCCGGTCTCTTCGGTCAGCGCGCGGATGACGGCGCCGCCCTTGCCGATCACGTCGCGGATCTTTTCCGGGTTGATGCGGATGGTGATCAGGCGCGGCGCGAAGTCCGACAGCTCGGTCTTCACGGTCGGCATGGCCTTCTGCATCTCGGCCAGGATGTGGTGACGGCCTTCCTTGGCTTGCGCCAGTGCCACCTGCATGATTTCCTTGGTGATGCCCTGGATCTTGATGTCCATCTGCAGCGCCGTGATGCCGTTGGCGGTGCCGGCCACCTTGAAGTCCATGTCGCCCAGGTGGTCTTCGTCGCCCAGGATGTCGGTCAGGACGGCGAACTTGCCGCCTTCCTTGATCAGGCCCATGGCGATGCCGGCCACGTGCGCCTTCATCGGCACGCCCGCGTCCATCAGCGCCAGGCAGCCGCCGCAGACGGATGCCATCGACGACGAACCGTTCGATTCCGTGATTTCCGACACCAGGCGGACCGAGTAGCTGAACTCTTCCGGCGCCGGCAGCGCGGCGACCAGCGCGCGCTTGGCCAGGCGGCCGTGGCCGATTTCGCGACGCTTCGGCGTGCCCACGCGGCCCGTTTCGCCGGTGGCGAACGGGGGCATATTGTAGTGCATCATGAAGTCGTCGGTGTACTCGCCCATCAGCGCGTCGATCTTCTGGCTGTCGCGGCCGGTGCCCAGCGTGGCGATCACGAGGGCCTGGGTTTCGCCGCGGGTGAACAGGGCGGAACCGTGGGTGCGCGGCAGGACGCTGGTGCGGATCGAGATCGGGCGCACGGTGCGGGTGTCGCGGCCGTCGATGCGCGGCTCGCCTTCCAGGATCTGCGAACGCACGACCTTGGCTTCCATGTCGAACAGGATGTTGCCGACTTCGGCCGCATCCGCTTCGACGCCCTGCTCGGCCAGGCCTGCCAGCACTTCGGTCGACAGCGACTTCAGCTTTTGCTGGCGCGCCGATTTTTCGCGGGTCTGGTAGGCGTCGCGGATCTTCGCGTCGGCCAGTTGCGCGACTTGGGCGATCAGCGCTTCGTTCTTCGGCGCCGGCGCCCATTCGACTTCCGGCTTGCCGCCTTCTTCGACCAGCGCGTGGATCGCGTCGATCACGGCGCGCATCTGCTCGTGGCCGTAGACGACCGCGCCCAGCATGATTTCTTCGGACAGCTGCTGCGCTTCGGATTCGACCATCAGCACGGCGTGCTCGGTGCCGGCGACGACGAGGTCCATCTGCGAGGTCTTGAGCTGGGTGGTGGTCGGGTTCAGGATGTACTGGCCGTTCGCGTAGCCGACGCGGGCGGCGCCGATCGGGCCGTTGAACGGGATGCCGGCCACGCACAGGGCGGCCGAGGCGCCGATCATCGACGGGATGTCCGGATCGATTTCCGGATTCACCGACAGGACGTGGATGATTACCTGGACTTCGTTCAGATAGCCTTCCGGGAACAGCGGACGGATCGGACGGTCGATCAGGCGCGACGTCAGCGTCTCCTTCTCCGACGGACGGCCTTCGCGCTTGAAGAAACCGCCCGGGATCTTGCCGGCGGCGTAGCTCTTCTCGATGTAGTCGACGGTCAGCGGGAAGAAGTCCTGGCCCGGCTTGGCGTCCTTCTTGGCCACCACGGTCGCGAGGACGACGGTGTCTTCGACCGACACGAGGACGGCGCCACTGGCTTGACGGGCGATTTCGCCGGTCTCGAGGGTGACGGTATGGTCGCCGTACTGGAAGGTTTTCGTAACTTTGTTAAACATGGGTAATCCCTTTCTATTTGCCGACAGATTTTCAGGCGCTGTCGTTCACCTCACGACGGGCAAATCTCTTAATTCGGGGTCAGAGCGCGAATTTCTCGGGTGCGCTCTGACCCCGACTGACTAACGACGGCCAAAACGAAAAATGCCCGCGGCAGTGAAACTGACGCAGGCATTTCGAAGCTTGAGCCGTCTGGCGCAATGCTCGGGAACTGCTGATTACTTACGCAGGCCGAGTTTGGCGATCAGGTCGCGGTAACGGTTCAGATCCTTGCGCTTCAGGTAAGCCAGCAGGCTCTTACGACGGTTGACCATCATGATCAGGCCGCGGCGGGAGTGGTGATCCTTCTGGTGTTCCTTGAAGTGGCCGTTCAGTTCGTTGATACGGGCGGTCAGCAGTGCAACCTGGACTTCCGGCGAACCGGTGTCGTTCTGGCCACGTGCGTTGTCCGCGATGATCGCGGCCTTGTTGATGTTTTCTACGGTCATGATGTTGCCTTTCACATGCGGTGCAAGAGTCGGAACCCAGCGCACCGTGAATTGATAAAAAACCTGGCCGGAGGGCCAAGACCGGGAAGTATATGTGAAAACACCGGGCGAGGCCAGTGTTTCATCGTCTTCCGTTAAAATCGCACCGTTGGCGATGCCGTTCCGGCAAGCCCGAAGACGCGACCATACCATGCACAACACGACCAAGACCCTTGCCGCCGCCTGCGCGCTCGCCCTCGCCCTGTCCGCCTGCTCGACCTTCGACCGCACGCCGCCCGCCGGCACGCCGCTGGCCCAGGTGACGGCGAAGCTGGGCAAGCCGGACGCCGTCTACCCGGACCCCGCCGGCGGCCAGGTGCTGGAATACCGCGGCCAGCCGATGAGCCAGTACCAGCACATGGCGCGCATCGGCGCCGACGGCCGCCTCGTCTCGTATGACCAGGTGCTCACCAGCGAGAACTTCGCGAAAGTGCGTCCCGGGAGCTGGATGAAGGACGACGTCCTGCGCAACTTCGGCCGCCCGGCCGAGACCGGGCGCGACCGCGCCACCGGCTTCGACGTCTGGTCGTACCGCTACAAGCAGGACGGCGTCTGGGATTCGTACATGAACATTTATTTCAATGGACGGGGCGAGGTGCACCACATGGACAACACCCCGGACCCGCTGCTCGACGACCGCTCGAAAGGCGTCTGAGCGTCACACGGAGGTCACGATGCCCCACACTTTCCCTGCGACGCTGCGCGCGGCCGGCGCCGCACTCGCCGCCGCGCTGGCCCTGTCGGGCTGCACCACGCTGCTGCGCCAACCGCCGCCGCCGGGCGCGCCGCTGACCGCGGTCACCGCGCAACTCGGCCAGCCGAATGCCGTCTATCCCCTGCCCGACGGCGGCCAAAGGCTCGACTACGGCGGCCAGCCGATGGGCCAGTTCCAGTACATGGCCCACATCGGGCCGGACGGCCGCCTGGTCTCGTTCGACCAGGTGCTCACCAGCGAGAATTTCGCCAAGGTGCAGGTCGACCGCTGGACGAAGGCCGACATCCTGCGCCACTTCGGCCGCCCCGCCGAGGTCTCGCACGTGCACGTGCACAACTATGAAGTCTGGTCCTACCGCTACAAGGAAGCGGGCGTGTGGAACTCGATGATGCACGTGCACTTCGACGAGCAGGGCGTCGTGCGCCAGATGCTCAACGGGCCGGACCCGATGTACGACGACCGCTTCCTCCGCCGCTGACCGCTGCCCGCGGCGCGACAATGTGTGAGAATCCGGCATGCGCCGCTGGCTATACTGTGGCGACATGATCGCCACCGTCCCCGCCCTGCTCCCGCCACGCGACCGCCGCCACGCCGGCATCGCGGCCACGATTCTCTTGCATGCCGTCTTGCTGATGTGTTGGCAGGCCACCCGCCACGCGCCGTCGTCCGTCGCCCCCGATCCGCGCCGCACGACGATCCAGTGGATACGATTGCCGGCACCTGCCGTGCCGCCACGCCGCGTGGAAGAACACCCGGAGCCGCTCCGGCCGCACGCACCCGCGCGCGCGGGCGCGATGACCTTCGTCCTGCCCTCCGTGTCCGCCGCGCCGGTGCCTGCGCCGGCCGCGCCGAGCACCGCGCCAGCCGACGACCTCGACACCGCCAAACCGCCGGCCCCGCCCGCCCAGTCGGCCGGCGCCGCGCTGGCGGAACGCGCGCGCCGCGCCGCGGGCGCCGTCGACCGCGCGCTGCGCAAGGAAAACTATCCATACATCGTCGCGCCGCTGGACAGCCCGCAGATCCGCCTGCGCAACGGGATCGCGGCGGCGGGCCACGCGGAACCCGGCATGGACGAACTGGTCAACAACACGGGCGACGGTGCCCGTCGCACCCGCATCGTCGCGGGCGGCAACACGTACTGCATGACGGAGCGCTCGCCCGCGACGAGCATCGACACGATCGAGAAGCACGGCAAGTGGCGACAAACCAGCTGCCCCGGGCACGAATCGGCGGCCCACGGGCAGGCATGGCGCACGGCCCGGGATTGAATCCGCCATCGAAACGGACGAGCCCGATGATCGGAGCGGCCACCGTTGACCGCCGCCACGCCGGCATCGCGGTCACCCTCCTCGTGCATGCCCTGCTGATCCTGGGCTGGCAAGCGACCCGCCGGACGCCGTCCGTCGCGCCGGATCCGCGGCGCATGACGATCCAGTGGATCCGGCTGCCGGCACCTGCCGTGCCGCTGCCGCGCCGAGAAAAAGAGCGAGAGCGCGCGGCGCCGGTCCGCCCGCACGCGGGCGCGATCACGTTGCCGCGCCCGCCCGCGCCCGTCGCGCCTGCGCCGGCGGTCGGCGCCCCGAACGCAGGCGCCGCCACCGGCACCGACAGGCTCGCGCCGCTCGCGCCTCCCGCCCGATCCGGAGCGGCCGCCATACTGGAACGCGCACGTCGCGACGCCGGCGCCGTCGACCGCGCGCTGCGCAAGGAAAACAATCCCTACATCGTCGCGCCGCTGGACAGTCCGGAGATCCGGATGCGCAAGAAGATGGAACGGGCCGCCCAGCTGGCGCCGAACCGGCTGTGGGAAGCGCCCAAGACGGAGGAACTGGTCAACGACACCGGCGACGGCGCGCGCCGCACCCGTGTCATCACCCCCGCCGGCGCCTATTGCATTACGGAGCGCTCGCCCACCACGAGCATCGACATGATCGAAAAGCACGGCAAGATCAGGATCACGAACTGCGGAACGGGCCACGAGCAGCCCGCCAGCGCGCAGGCATGGCGCACCGCGCGCGATTGAGACCCGCGCACGATTGAACCTGTGGGGTTGCCGGCGCGAATTGCAACGAATTCCCGCTGCTCAACGCCGGCTTCGCTTCGACCGCATCTTTGGGCAAGCCCCCCATGAAAATCGCCGCGGCGTGCTCATCTGGCGTGGCGTGGAAAAAGATGAATATAACGATATGGCCCAATAACAACAGACCGGCAAAAGTCCCGCCTCCAGTGGAGTTTCCCTGGGAAAATAAAGTAGTATTTACTTGCAGATGCGCCGCTCACTCCATCGTTCGTGCAGCCAGCAGCAATAATGACTGGAAAGTTAACGACCAGGGTGATCGCCGTCTTGGAGCATCGTGGTTTATCGAAGATTTCCGAAAAATTCCGTTTCCATCGGTCGATACAACACGATGAGCGCGGCATTTTTATGTGATTACGCTAAGTCCAACACCCCTTTCACTTGTTCATCCAGGAATTATGATGATTCAGATCAGGACATCACGGCAGTTACAGCTTGAGCAGGACGCGCTCGCCGAAGCCATCGAGAAAAACCTCACGCGCATTGTCATCGCGGCGGCGAGCGGGGACCTCTCCGAGCGGGTTGACATCGACGCCTTGCCGCCAACCCTGGGCAGGACGGGCGGCGCAGTCAATCGCCTGTTGGACAACCTGCAGGCGATCCGCGTTGAAATGGGTCGGATGAGCGCTGAACACGACAAGGGCGACATCGACGCGATGATCGATGCGCAGAAATTCGAAGGCGATTTCCGCACGATGGCGCAAGGCATCAACGCGATGGTCGGTTCGCACATTGCCGTCAAAAAGATGGCAATGGGCGTGGTCAAGGAGTTCGGCCGCGGCAATTTCGACGCGCCGATGGACAAGTTGCCCGGCAAGAAGGCGTTCATTAACGACACGATCGAGCAGGTGCGCGGCAACCTCAAGGGCTTGATTGCCGAAATGAACAAGATGTCGTCGGAGCATGACAAGGGCGACATCGACGTGATGATCGATGCGCAGAAATTCGAAGGCGATTTCCGCCTGATGGCGCAAGGCATCAACGCGATGGTCGGTTCGCACATTGCCGTCAAAAAGATGGCCATGGGCGTGATCAGGGAATTCGGCCGCGGTAATTTCGACGCGCCGATGGACAAGCTGCCCGGCAAGAAGGCGTTCATTAACGACACTATCGAGCAAGTGCGCGGCAACCTCAAGGGCTTGATTGCCGAAATGAACAAGATGTCGTCGGAGCATGACAAGGGCGACATCGACGTGATAATCGATGCACAGAAGTTCGAGGGCGATTTCCGCACGATGGCCCAAGGCATCAATAACATGGTGGCAGGCCATATCACGGTGAAGAAGAAAGCCATGGCCTGCGTGAAATCCTTTGGCGAGGGCGACTTCAGCGCGCCATTGGAAACTTTTCCGGGCAAGAAGGTGTTCATCAATCAGACCATCGAACAGGTACGCGCGAACCTGATGGCCTTGATTGAAGATACAAGCATGCTGGCCAAGGCAGCGCAAGCCGGCCAGCTCGAAACGCGCTCGGACGCAAGCCGCCATACCGGCGACTTCAAGCGCATCGTCGAAGGCGTGAACAACGCCCTCGACGCCATCGTCACACCGCTGCGGGAGGTGCAGCAGGTGCTTGGAGGAATGGAAAATGGCGATTTGACGAAGGTCATCCGCGGCGAGTACCAAGGCGCATTTGCCGAGCTGAAGAACGCCGTGAACAGTATGGTGGCCAAGCTGGCGGAGGTCGTGAACGAGGTTTCTCGCGGTGCCGAAGCGCTTGCCGACGCCTCCGAAGAAGTCAGCTCCACCGCCCAGGCGCTGTCGCAGGCATCCGGTGAGCAAGCCGCCGGCGTCGAGCAGACCAGCGCGGCGATCGAGCAGATGACCGCGTCGATTTCGCAAAACACCGAGAACGCGAAGGTCACCGACGGCATCGCGACCAAGGCTGCGCAGGAGGCGATAGAGGGCGGTGCAGCGGTCAAGGAGACCGTTTCGGCGATGAACCAGATAGCGAAGAAGATCAGCATCATCGACGACATCGCTTACCAGACCAATCTACTGGCCTTGAATGCGGCGATCGAAGCGGCCCGCGCCGGCGAGCATGGCAAGGGCTTCGCGGTGGTGGCGGCCGAAGTGCGCAAGCTGGCCGAGCGCAGCCAGGTTGCAGCGCAGGAGATCAGCGAAGTGGCGAGCAACAGCGTGAAAATGGCGGAAACGGCGGGCAAGCAGCTGGATGAAATGGTGCCGAACATTAAACGAACCTCGGACCTGGTGCAGGAAATTACGGCGGCGTCGGAAGAGCAGTCGTCCGGAGTAGGCCAGATCAATGCGGCGGTGGGCCAGTTGAGCCAGACCATGCAACAGAATGCATCGAGCTCGGAAGAGCTGGCGGCCACTGCGGAAGAAATGAGCGGCCAGGCCGAACAGTTGAAGCAGACGATGGCGTTCTTCAAGCTTGCAACGGCGGAGCGTCCCAGGACAACGACTTTCGCGCGCGACCCGTCGACGACGCCCAGGGAAATCACCAGCAAGCCGGTCATTCGCAAGCTCATTTCCAATCTGGCGAGCACGGTGGATGGCGCCCCGGATGAATCGCAATTCGCCAGGTTCTAAGCCAAGGAGACCGGGCGTGGATACGTTGGTTCGGACAAATCCTCCTCGGGTGAGTGCTGTTGCGACCAGCAGTACCGCGGACGAAACGCAATACCTCACCTTCATGCTGGATCGTGAAATATTCGCCATCGGCATTCTGACGATCAAGGAAATCATTGAATACGGCACTTTCACCGCGGTGCCGACGATGCCGGCGTGTATCCGCGGCGTCATCAATCTGCGCGGCGCAGCGGTGCCGATCATGGATTTGTCGGTGCGCTTCGGCAAGCCGGCCAGGGAGGTCACCAAGCGCACCTGCATCGTCATTGTCGAAATCGAAGCGCATGGCGGACAGCGGGTCGTCGGCGTCATCGTCGACGCAGTCAATGCCGTGGTAGAGATCGCACCCTCCGAGATCGAACCGCCGCCGGCGTTCGGCGCCCGGATTCCGGGCGGCTTCATCGAGGGCATGGGCAAGATCGACAACCGCTTCGTGATTCTTTTGAATGTCAACCATGTATTGTCGGCCGATGACTTGGATGCGCTGGCGAACGATAACGCGAGCGGACCGAAACCGTTCGGCGCGGCGGCTGCGCCCTGACCGTGCGCACGATTGAATCTGTCATCGGAATGTCATCGAAATCGGCGAGCCTGACGGCGCGCTCTTCCCGAGTCGCATTTTCCGAAGCGGATCCACTTTCACGAGGTCATCCATGTTCCTGTTTTCCCAGTCCGTCACGCCCGCCGTTCGCTCGCACCTGGACGCCCAGGTCGCGTTCCTCAACGACATGTCGAAATCGTGGTCGCGGTCGATCCAGAACATCGTCGACGCCAACATCCAGCTGAGCCAGACCCTGCTCGAAGAAAGCAATATCGCGGGCCAGCAATTGCTGACCACGAACCATCCGACCGAAATCATCTCGGCCGCCGCCGCGCGCGCCCAGCCGGCCGCGGAAAAGCTGCGCGCCTACCAGCAACACCTGTCGCGCGTCGTGGCCGACTCCCAGGTCGACCTGGCCCGCGTGGCCGAGCAGCACGTGCAGGAAACGTCGCGCACGGCCAAGAACCTGGCCGACGAGGTGGCGCGCGCCGCATCCGAAGAGACGCAGCACAGCCTGCGCACGCAGCAGGATTCGATCAAGAATTTCCGCGATCCGTTCCAGGAAGCGCGCGCCAACGGCAGCGTCCACCGCGGCAATCTGCAAAGCGGTAACGGCGCGGATGCGGGCGTGCGCGCCGAGGCCGACATGCATGACGGCACGTTCCGCGGCAGCGTCCAGGGCGGCATGCCGGTCGGCCAGCAGGGCAAGTCCGCCGCCAAGGCGAGCTGACGCCGGGTAGCAACGCAAACGGGACCGCGCGCGGTCCCGTTCCATTCAGCGCCGCTCGCTGGGATCGAGCGTCTCCTCGTCCGTCTGGATGATGCTGACGGGCTTGCCCTTGGCAAAGCGCCACAGGTACACGGCATAGCCGGACAGGCCGTACACGACGAACAGCGGCCACAGGATGACTTGCGGCGCGATTGCCAGCAGGGCCAGCCCCAGCGCGATCAGGAAGACGACGATGAACGGCACCGACTTGCGGAAGTTGACGTCCTTGAAGCTGTAGAACGGGATGTTGGTGACCATCGTCAGGCCGGCGAACAGCGTGATGCTCCACGAGATCCAGTCGACCTTGCGCGCTTCGATATTGATGTCCGGATCGCTCATGAACATGACCACGCCGACGACCAGCGCCGCCGCCGCCGGGCTCGGCAAGCCCTGGAAGAAGCGCTTGTCGACGACCTCGATGTTCGTGTTGAAGCGGGCCAGGCGCAGCGCGGCGCCGGCGCAATAGACGAAGGCGGCGATCCATCCCAGCTTGCCCAGGCCGCGCAGCGACCATTCATAGATGACGAGGGCCGGCGCGGCCCCGAACGACACCATGTCGGACAGGCTGTCGTACTGCGCGCCGAACTCGGATTGCGTATTCGTCAGGCGGGCCACGCGGCCGTCGAGGCTGTCCAGCACCATCGCGATGAACACGGCCCAGCAGGCGTGGTCGAAGCGCTGGTTCATCGCCATCACGATCGCATAGAAGCCGCCGAACAGCGCCGCCGTCGTGAAGGCGTTGGGCAGCAGGTAGATGCCCCGGCGCGGGCGGGCCGCGGCGGCGTCGGACTTGCGGACGCGGCTGAAGCGGGCGAAGCGTGGCGCCTTGATGGCGCCGGGTTTGCGGCGTCGGGGAGTTGTCGGCATAGATTTCTTTTTCTTAACGATGCGCGCAGGGCGCGGACCACGCCATTATAGTGGGCCGTCCCCTTGTTAGCGAACGGCTACCATTACCGGAACTTCACCTTGCCCACGAGCCGCATCTGCAACGTCGTCTCGCCCGGCTCGAAGCTCGGTTCCGGCATCTCGGCCGCGTCGGCGCGCTTGGCCGACATGCGCATCGCCATCGGCGCGGCCTCGGCCCGGTCGCCGGCGTAATTGCCGCTGCCTTCGAAGTCGACCGTGTCGATGACGGCGTCGCCCGCATTGCGGCCCATCGCGCGCGCGATGGACGCGATGCGTTCGTTCAGGTTGCGGTAGGTCGCCGCGATGCGCTCGTCGTCGAGGCGCCTGGCCAGCTCCGGGCTCAGGTGGTAGTCGATGCCGTTAAGGTTGAGGATTTTCTGCGCGGCGGCGACCGTCTTCGGCAGCGCCTGCAGATTGCGCGTCTTGACTTCGAGCGACTGGCCGACGCGCCACCCGATCGGCATGCGGCGCGCGGCCGGATTGACCAGCGGACGCGGGCCGTCCGGCACTTCCGGATAGACGGGATAGGTGTAATAGCCGACGGTCTTGAGTTCCGCCTGCGGATCGGCGCGGCGCACGATGTCCGTGCCCTGCTTCATCTTCTGGTTGACGCGCGCGGTGGCGGCGGCGCGGTCCTTGTCCTGTTCCTCGACGGCGAAGTTGACGGTCGCCTCGTCGTTGGCATGCTTGACCTCGCCGAACGCGGGCACGATGACGAGGGTGCCGGTCGTGGCGGCCACCGGCGCGGCCTGGGCGTGGACTTGCGCTTGGGCTTGCACTGACGACGCGAGGGTCAGCGCGGACAGCAGGACGAGTTTTTGGATGGACATCGTTGTTCTCCTTGAATCTGGGCGGCTGCGTGCCGCGGCACGAGAACGATAACCGGTTTTGCGCGAAAGTCGAGTTTGTGTAATGGAAAGTTGCAAATGATTGCAAACAAGTGCACTCGCGGCGCCAGCAAATTCGGGGTCAGAGCACATTTCCGCCCCAATTCGGGGTCAGAGCACGTTTTGGTGCACGATCCTTGAGACATGTATGCGCGCCCCGATCAATATATCTCCACAGCTTCGCATGGGGCGCCAAGCCGGCGCCAACTTCCGCCCCGGAACGGAGTTTCCGTGTAACCAATGATCCGAACTTTGCTCTGACCCCGAATTTGTGCTCTGACCCCGAATTTGGGCTGAAAAAAAATCGCCCCCGGCAAGCGGGGGCGACGGATACGTCAGTTGGTGACGACGATCAGTTCTTCGACTGGTCGACCAGCTTGTTCTTGGCGATCCACGGCATCATCGCGCGCAGCTTGGCGCCGACTTCTTCGATCTGGTGCTCGGCCGTCAGGCGGCGGCGCGAGATCAGGGTCGGGGCGCCGGCCTTGTTTTCCAGGATGAAGGACTTGGCGTATTCGCCGGTCTGGATGTCCTTCAGGCACTGGCGCATCGCGTTCTTGGTGTCTTCGGTCACGACGCGCGGGCCGGTGACGTATTCGCCGTATTCCGCGTTGTTCGAGATCGAGTAGTTCATGTTGGCGATGCCGCCTTCGTAGATCAGGTCGACGATCAGCTTCAGCTCGTGCAGGCACTCGAAGTAAGCCATTTCCGGCGCGTAGCCGGCTTCCACCAGCGTCTCGAAGCCGGCCTTGATCAGCTCGACGGCGCCGCCGCACAGCACGGCCTGCTCGCCGAACAGGTCGGTTTCGGTTTCTTCACGGAAGTTGGTTTCGATGATGCCGGCCTTGCCGCCGCCGTTGGCCATCGCGTACGACAGGGCGATGTCGCGCGCCGCGCCCGACTTGTCCTGGTAGACGGCGATCAGGTGCGGCACGCCGCCACCCTGGCGATAGGTGCCGCGCACGGTGTGGCCCGGGGCCTTCGGTGCGATCATGATCACGTCGAGGTCGGCGCGCGGCACGACCTGGCCGTAGTGCACGTTGAAGCCGTGCGCGAACGCCAGCACGGCGCCCTGCTTGATGTTCGGTTCGACGTTGTTCTTGTACACGTCGGCGATGTTCTCGTCCGGCAGCAGGATCATGACGACGTCGGCGTTCTTGACCGCCTCGTTGACTTCGGCGACCTTGATGCCGGCCTGTTCGACCTTGCCCCACGACGCGCCGCCGCGGCGCAGGCCGACGGTGACGTTGACGCCCGATTCCGTCAGGTTCTGGGCGTGTGCGTGGCCTTGCGAGCCGTAGCCGATGATGGCGACGTTCTTGCCTTTGATGAGGGAGAGGTCGCAGTCTTTGTCGTAGAAAACTTTCATGATTATTCCTGTACTTTTCGTGTGTCGTTATATTTTGTTTGGTGGGCTCGGGGAGCCCACCCTACGTTCATTTCCGGCGTAGGGTGGGCACCCTGTGCCCACCATTACCGCAAGATCAAACCTTGAGGATGCGCTCGCCGCGGCCGATGCCGGAACCACCCGTGCGGACGGTTTCGAGGATCGAGGCGCGGTCGATGGCGTCGATGAAGGCGTCCAGCTTGGTCTTCGCGCCCGTCAACTCGATCGTGTACGTTTTTTCCGTCACGTCGATGATGCGGCCACGGAAGATGTCGGCGGTGCGCTTCATTTCCTCGCGCTCCTTGCCCACTGCCCTCACCTTGATCAGCATGAGCTCGCGCTCGATGTGCTGGCCTTCGGTCAGGTCGACCACCTTCACCACTTCGATCAGGCGGTTCAGGTGCTTGGTGATCTGCTCGATGATGTCGTCCGAGCCCGTCGTCACGATGGTCATGCGCGACAGGGTAGCGTCTTCGGTCGGCGCCACGGTCAGCGTCTCGATGTTGTAGCCGCGTGCCGAGAACAGGCCCACCACGCGCGACAGCGCGCCGGCTTCGTTTTCCAGCAGGACGGAGATGATGTGTCGCATTACAGGTCCTCCGATCCGAGCAGCATTTCCGACAAGCCTTTACCGGTCTTGACCATCGGCCAGACGTTTTCGCTACGGTCGGTAATGAAGTTCATGAACACCAGGCGGTCCTTCATGGCGAAGGCGTCGCGCAGCGCGCCTTCCACGTCGCCCGGTTTCTCGATGCGCATGCCGACGTGGCCATAGGCCTCGGCCAGCTTCTCGAAGTCCGGCAGGGAATCCATGTACGACTCGGCGTAGCGGCCGCCGTAGTCGAGTTCCTGCCACTGGCGCACCATGCCCAGGAAGCGGTTGTTCAGGAGGATGATCTTCGGCGTCAGGTGATACTGCTTGCAGGTCGCGAGTTCCTGGATGTTCATCTGGATCGAACCCTCGCCCGTGATGCAGGCCACGGTCGCGCCGGGGTTCGCCATCTGCACGCCCATCGCGTACGGCAGGCCCACGCCCATCGTGCCCAGGCCGCCGGAATTGATCCAGCGGCGCGGCTTGTCGAACGGGTAGTATTGCGCGGCCCACATCTGGTGCTGGCCCACGTCGGACGTGACGTAGGCGTCGCCGCCGGTCACTTCCCACAGCTTCTCGACGACGGACTGCGGCTTGATCAGTTCATCGGAGGTCGCATAGCGCAGGCACTCGCGGCCGCGCCAGTCTTCGATCTGCTGCCACCATTTCTGCACGGCCGGGTTCGGACGCTGTTCGGCCGCGTCCAGCTGCGACAGCAGTTCGACGAGCACGTCCTTGACGTTGCCGACGATGGGGATGTCGACCTTGACGCGTTTCGAGATCGACGACGGGTCGATGTCGATGTGGATGATCTTGCGGGGGTTGGTCGCGAAGTGCTTCGGGTTGCCGATCACGCGGTCGTCGAATCGGGCGCCGATGGCGATCAGGACGTCGCAGTGCTGCATCGCCATGTTCGCTTCATAGGTGCCGTGCATGCCCGGCATGCCGACGAATTTCTTGTCCGAGCCGCGATAGGCGCCCAGGCCCATCAGCGTGTTCGTGACCGGGAAGCCGAGCTTGTCGACCAGTTTGTTCAGTTCGTTCGATGCATTGGCCAGGATGACGCCGCCGCCCGTGTAGATCATCGGACGCTCGGCCGCCAGCAGCAACTGCACCGCCTTGCGGATCTGGCCGGCGTGGCCCTTGTCGACGGGGCGGTAGGAGCGCATCTCGATCTCTTTCGGATACGAGTACGCGGCCTTGTGCATGCTCACGTCCTTCGGGATATCGACGAGCACGGGGCCCGGACGGCCGGTGCGCGCGATATAGAAGGCTTTCTTGATGGTTTCGGCAAGGTCCTTGACGTCCTTGACGAGGAAATTGTGCTTGACCACCGGGCGCGTGATGCCCACGGTGTCGCATTCCTGGAAAGCGTCCTGGCCGATCGCATTGGTCGGTACCTGGCCGGAAATCACGACCATCGGAATCGAATCCATGTATGCGGTGGAGAGGCCGGTGACGGCATTGGTGACGCCCGGACCGGACGTGACCAGGCAAACGCCCACTTCGTTGGAGCTGCGCGAATACGCGTCGGCCGCGTGCACGGCTGCCTGCTCGTGGCGTACCAGGATGTGCTGGAATTTGTCCTGCTTGAAGATGGCGTCGTAGATGTAGAGAACCGCACCGCCGGGGTAACCGAAGACGTGTTTCACGCCCTCTTCCGCCAGGCAACGGACTACGATCTCAGCGCCCGTGATGGGAGCTGCTGCGTCGTTACTCATGATACGTTCCTTTCAAAACCCATAGGGAGATTGATCGGATGCTCGTCCCTGACGAGATACGTGTCACGCAACAGTGCTCATGCTTCCCTTCTTTCTGCGGTCACGCCGATCTTTCAGGATGCCGTAGGATCCTTACGAAACGACGCTGGACGCAACTCGTTCAGCTTGAGTTACTGTAGCGGAATGCGAATCTCTCGCGCTTGTGGCACGGGTTGGAGCAAACTGCCTACATTGTGAAAGCGCGTCATGTCGAGGTTGACTTTGTGTGACAAACTGACTTGACAATAAGCTTTGGGGGTGCAAAGCGTCCCATACCTTAATGCGTTGCACCATTCTGGTCAAGATAAATAATGATTTTTTCATGCCGTATCGTCAGGCAGCCACGCGCGCGCGGCGGGCCGCGCGTCCAGTCGCGCCATCCAGGCCGCGACGGCGGGATAGTCGGGCCGTTCCATCGGCGTCTTGCGCCAGCGGTGCGCGGACAGGCCCAGCACGACGTCGGCCAGCGAGAACGCCGCGCCGGCCGCATACGCACCGGTCGTCGCCAGCCGGCGCTCGAGGATCCCCATCTGCCCGTTCCAGCCGGCGATGCCGGCCGCGATGAGGTCCGGGTCCTGGTGCGCGGGACTCTTGCGCACCAGGCCCATGAACGCGTAGCGCCAGGCATTATTCAATTCCGTCGCCTGCCAGTCCATCCATTGCTCGACCTGCGCCCGGGCGCGCGCGTCGCGCGCCAGCAAGCTCTCGCCGCCGTCGCCATGGCGCGTGGCGAGGTAGCGGCAGATCGCGTTCGACTCCCACAGCACGAGGTCGCCATCGACGAGCACCGGCACCATCGCGTGCGGATTCAGCGCGAGGAATTCTGGATCGTGCGTCGACCGGAAGCCGCTGCCCCAGTCTTCCCGCTCGAACGCGACGCCGAGTTCGGTACATGTCCACAAGACCTTGCGGACATTGATCGAGCTTGCCTTGCCGAGGATGCGCACCATGTTCTGGCTCCGGATGGATGTCGGGCCCACCATTCTATAGACAAAACAGCAAGACCGCCCGCCCCCGTCCGAATGACCGCCGCCCGCCCGCCTGCCGGTTTCGAGTGCGGTCAGCCATAATTTTTGCTAGGATTCCGAAGTTTTCCGAAAAGCCACAGGCAACGTACCCGTGGTGTCCACCACTTATCGCATGGCCACTGACAAAGAACTCAACGACTTCCTCGAGAGTGTCGAGCGGCGCGCCTTCAAGCAGGCTGCGTACGCGGTCCGCAAGGACGAGGCAGCGCTCGACATCGTTCAGGACGCCATGATCAAGCTGGCGGAGAAATACGGCGACAAGCCCTTGGGCGAATTGCCGATGCTCTTCCAGCGCATCCTGCAGAACACCATCCTCGATTACTTCCGCCGCGAAAAGGTCAGGAACACCTGGGTCAGCCTCTTCGGGGGCCTCGGCCGCCGGGACGAAGACGACGAGGAATTTGATATACTTGCATCGTATGAGGCCGAGGAAGGAACGTCCGCCGCGGAGTCGAGTGCGGATCAGGTCGAGCGGGCGGAAACCCTGCGCCTGATCGAGGACGAGATACAAAAACTCCCGGCGCGTCAACGGGAAGCGTTCCTCATGCGTTACTGGCAGGACATGGATGTGGCCGAAACGGCCGAAGCGATGGGATGCTCCGAGGGCAGTGTAAAAACACATTGTTCTCGCGCTACGCATGCCCTGCAGAAAGCCCTGGAGGCCAAGGGAATTAAATTATGAACACCGACGACATCAACCTGGCGTACAAGATCCGCCATGCCCTGAACGACAACCTCGACAACCTGCCGGCGTCGACGACGGACCGCCTGGCGGCCGCGCGCGCGCAGGCGCTCGCGCGCAAGAAAGCCGATGCACCGGTGCGCGCAGCGTCGCAACGGCGCGCCGCGTTCGACCTGGGCTCGCTGTTCTCGATGCAATGGGTGGCGCGCGCCGCCGTCGTCGCGCCGCTGCTGGCGATGGTCGCCGGCATGGTCGGCGTCTACCAGTACGAACGGGAACAGCACGTCGCCGAACTGGCCGAGCTGGATGCGGCCGTGCTGTCCGACGACCTGCCGCTGACCGCCTATACCGACCACGGTTTCAACGCTTACCTGGCACAACAGCAGCAAGCACAGCAACTGCCGCAGCGAGCCCAGTAAAGGATGACGGCTAACAAGCTCAAAGTTGCCGGGGCCGCCGCCGCCGTCGTGCTCGTTGGCGCGGCCGTATTGACCGTCAACCAGCGCGGCGGCTCCCTGCCCGCCGCGTCCGGTCCGGCCACGCGCGAAGCGCCGGCCGCCTCCACCGCGCGAGCCGAGCCCGTCAAATCCGCCGGCAACAACCATAAAACGGGCGACAAGCCCCTGTGGCGCAGCCTCACGCCGGCCCAGCAGGTGGCCCTGCAACCGCTGCAGGGCGAATGGGACCAGATGGATGGCGTGCGCAAGCAGAAATGGCTGCAGCTCGCCAACCGCTTCGCCGGCATGAAACCGGCGGAGCAGGAACGCGTGCACGAACGCATGCGCGCCTGGGTCAAGCTGACGCCGGAGCAACGCGAACTGGCGCGCGAAACCTATACGCGCACCCGCAAGATCGCCCCGGGGCAAAAGACCGCCACGTGGCAGAGCTACCAGAAGCTGCCGGAAGAGCAAAAGAAAAAACTGGCCGCGTCGGCCGCCCGCAAGTCGCGCATCGTGCCGTCCCAGCCGAGCGGCAAGGCCGTCGCGCCGCTGGGCAAAGGCGCCACGTCGTGCCCGGCCGGCATGGTCAAGAACACGGTATCGGCCGCCCCGCCCTGCGTGCCGCCGCCGGCCCCGCCGACGCCCGCGCCCCCGCCGCCCGTGCAGCCGCCGGCCAATCCGCAGCCCGCACCCGAGCCGGAAAAGCAGGTGCCGGCCAACTGGGGCATCACGCCCAACAACGCATAACAGGGCCCCCTCATGCAAGACGTCCCCAGCATGCCCCCAAGCGTAAGGCGCCGCCTGATCGCGATGGTCTACGAGACCTTCCTCCTGTTGGCGGTGGAGATGCTGGCGGTGGCCTTGTACCTGCTCGTCACGCGCAACAATCACGCGCCCGTGTTCCAGTACGGCCTGAAGGTCTGGCTGTTCATCGTCACCGGCGCCTATTTCGTCTGGGGCTGGACCAACAGCGGCCACACGCTGGCGATGAAGACGTGGCGCATGCAGGTCGTCACGAACGGCGGCGCGCGCCTGCCGCTGCGCATGGCCATCGCGCGCTACCTGCTGGCCTGGGGCTGGTTCCTGCCCGCCCTCCTCGCCTGCACCGTGCTGGGCCTGAAGGACAAGGCCCAGGTCGGCGCGGCCATCGCCGTGGGCGTGCTGGGCTGGGGCTTGACGGCCTTCATGGACCGCGACCGCCAGTTCCTGCACGACCGCCTGGCCGGCACGCGCATCGTCGCGCTGCCGAAGAAGCGGGCCGCGCCCGCCGCACCCGCCGAAACGGCGTAGTCAGCGCTGCGCCAGCAGCTTGCGGATCGTGGCCTCGGTCTGCGCATAGTCGCCCTCGCCGAAGTGGGTGTACACGACCTGCCCCTGTTTATCGACCAGGTAGAACGCGGGCCAGAACCGGTTGTCGTAAGCGCTCCAGGTGGCGTACCGGTTGTCCTGCGCGACCGGGAATGAAATCGCATTGCGTTGCACGGCGGCCTTGAGGTTGTCCAGGTTGCGCTCGAAGCCGTATTCCGGCGTGTGCACGCCGACGACGACCAGTCCCTGGTCCTTGTACTGCTGGTGCCAGGCTTTCACGTACGGCAGCACGTGCTGGCAGTTGATGCAGTCGTACGTCCAGAAATCCACGAGCACGACCTTCCCGCGCAGCTGCTGCATGGTGAGCGGCGCGCTGTTGATCCAGTGGTCGATGCCGGCGAATTCCGGTGCGGCACTCGGGCTCGCGTGCGCGCTTGCCGCGGCGATGGCGGCGGCGGCGGCAATACTGCGGATGGCGTAGTGCATGATGGACTCCTTACAGGGTTGGGAAAATGGACGGGACGTGGGCGGCGATCTGCGTGTCGACCTGGAACCAGATCGCGGCCGCGCCGGCCAGCACCAGCACGCCGAACGCGCGCTGCAGGGCCACGGCGTGGCGGGCGATGCCGCGCACGCGCCCGACGATCGCCTGGCCGCCGTGGATCAGCGCCAGCATCGGCAACGCGGCGCCCAACGCATACAGGCCGACGAGCCGCGCGGCCTCTGCCTGATCGTGGGTCTGCACGACGAGCGCGAGAATCGAGGCGAGCACGGGACCGGCGCACGGCGTCCACACGGCGCCCAGCGACAGGCCCAGCACGAATGCCCCGCCGCTGTCCTGTCCACCTTTCGGCACGGCATCCGCAGCGGTGCCGCGCAGCCTGGCGTACGCGGATCGGATGTATTCGACGAGCAGGTCCCACGGCCGCGGCCAGATACGCAGCAGGCCGGACACGCCCAGCATGACGATCGCCACGTTGCGCAGCGTTTCCTGGGCCAGTTGCGCGGCGCTCGACACGGCGCCCAGCGCCAGCGCGAACGCGGTAAACGACAGCACGAAGCCGGCCACGATCAACAGCGGCCGGCCGCGGCCGGACTGCTCCGCGGCCGCGCCGAGCAGGAACGGCAGCACGGGCAGCACGCACGGGGACGCCACCGTGGCCAGGCCGGCCAGCAGGGCAAGCGGGGATTCGATCGCAGCGGTCATAGGAGGCTCCTGGGTTTGCGAGACTCCATTGGACGCCCCCGATGTGTGCGCCATGTGTCGGCCAACTCGCGTTTTTGTTGGACGATGTGTCCTGTCCCGCCCTCGACACATTCGGACATAATGACGCCGGTATGGCGCGCTAGAGTAAGGCAAGCCCCGCAACCACCGAAGGAGACGAGATGAACGAGACCGACCACGTGCTGGTCGTCGACGACGACCGCGGCATCCGCGAACTGGTCGGCGCCTATCTGGAAAAGCAGGGCCTGCGCGTCACGCTGGCCGCCAACGGCCGCGAGATGAAGAACGCGCTGCTGCAGGCGCCACCCGACCTGATCCTGCTCGACATCATGATGCCCGGCGAGGACGGCCTCACGCTGTGCCGCGAACTGCGGGCCGGGAAGCACCGCGCGATTCCCATCGTGATGCTGACGGCGCGCGACGACGAGACCGACCGCGTCGTCGGCCTGGAACTGGGCGCCGACGACTACGTGCCGAAGCCGTTCGCCGTGCGCGAACTGCTGGCCCGCATCCGCGCCGTGCTGCGCCGCACGCGCATGCTGCCGCCCAACCTGCAGGTGACGGAAGCGGCGAAACTGATCGCGTTCGGCGACTGGCGCCTCGACACGGTCGGCCGCCACCTGCTCGATGCCGACGGCGTCGAAGTCGCGATGAGCGGCGCCGAATACCGCCTGCTGCGCGTCTTCCTCGACCACCCGCAGCGCGTGCTGTCGCGCGACCAGCTGCTGGGCCTTACGCACGGCAATGACGCGGAATTCTTCGACCGCTCGATCGACCTGCTCGTGAGCCGCCTGCGCCAGCGCCTGGGCGACGGCGCGCGCGAACCCCGCTACATCAAGACCCTGCGCAACGAGGGCTATGTGTTCTCGGCCGAGGTGACCATTTTGGAGGGCCGGACGGCATGAGGGTGCCTTGGCCGCGCAGCCTGTACGCGCGCCTCGCCCTGATCCTGTTCGCGGGCCTCGCGCTGGCGCAGGGCCTGTCCGTGGCGCTCACGTTCACGGAGCGCGACCGGGCCACGACGCAGCTCATGATGGGCTATGTGGAACGCGAGGTGGCAAGCTCGGTCGCCCTGCTCGACCTGTTGCCGGCGGCCGAGCGCCCGGCGTGGCTGCCGCGCCTCGCGCGGCGCAGCTACCGCTTCATCCTCGGTCCGGGCGAGACGATTGGCGCGATGCCGGACGAGAAACTGTCGGCGCAGATCGCGCACTCGATCGAGCAGGGCATCGGGCGCAGCTATCCGCTCACCGTGAACGGCCTCGGTGACAGCGGCCGCATGCAGGTGCACCTGCGCCTGTCGGATGGCTCGCCGTTGACGATCGACGTGCTGCCGATGCGCGGCGTGCCGCTGTCGCCATGGCTGCCGTACGTGCTGGCGGCGCAGCTGGCGATCCTCGCCGCCTGCTGCTGGCTCGCGGTGCGCCAGGCCGTGCGGCCGCTGCGCGCGCTGGCCGAGGCGGCCGATGCGCTGGGGCCCGACCTGCGTCCCGTCGAACTGCCGGAGCGCGGACCGTCCGAAGTCCTGCGCTCGGCGCGCGCATTCAACGCCATGCAGCGCCGCATCGCGGCCTACGTCGACGAACGCGTGCGCATCCTCGCCGCCATTTCGCACGACCTGCAGACCCCGATCACCCGCATGCGCCTGCGCGTGGACATGATGGACGACGAGGCGCAGCAGCCGAGGCTACGCGCCGACCTCGACGAACTGCAAGGCCTCGTCAAGGACGGCATCGGCTATGCGCGCGCCATGCACGGCGAACGCGAGGCGGCGCGCGCCGTCGACCTCGACGCCCAGCTCGACAGCCTCGTGCTGGACTACCGCGACGCCGGCAGCGCCGTGCGCCTGGAGGGCCGCATCGGCGCACCGGTACAGACACGCCCAAAAGCGCTGCGGCGAATCGTCGGCAACCTCGTCGACAACGCCTTGAAGTTCGGCGGCAGCGCGGACATCGTCGTCGGCCGCGACAGCCAGGGCGCCGTGCTCGTGCGCGTGCTGGACGCCGGTCCCGGCATCCCCGCCGACCAGCTGGAAGCCGTGTTCGAGCCGTTCTTCCGGCTGGAGGGCTCGCGCAACCGCGCCACGGGCGGCACGGGGCTGGGCCTGGCCATCGCGCGTCAGCTGGCGGGGAGCCTCGGCGGCACCCTCACCTTGCACAACCGGCCCGAGGGCGGGCTGGAAGCGCGGCTGACGTTGTCCCGATGATCAACGCGGCAACGTGGCCTGCGCGTTGTCGGCGAACGCGGGCATGTCGGCCAGCCGCGTGACGATCGCCTCGATCTGCGGCCAGCGCGCCAGCGGCAGGCCTACGCGGCCCGCGTTGAGCGCCTGCGGGTACAGGAAGACGTCCGCGAGGCCGGGCGCGTCGCCGGCGCAGAAGCGGCTGGGCGTCGCGGCATGGCGGCGCGCCAGCAGGGCTTCCAGCGCGTCGATGCCGACTTCCGTCCAGTGGCGGCGCCACGACGGCGCGGTCGACTCGTCTGCGCCGGGCAGCGTCGCGAGATGGTTCACCACGCGCGGCGTCACGACCGCATGCGTCTCGGCCAGCACGGCCAGCACGAACGCGCGCACCCAGGCCCGCGTCGCCGCATCGGGCGGCAGCAGCGGCGGTTGCGGGTGCGCCTCGTCCAGATATTCGACGATGGCCAGCGATTGCGTAAGCAGCACGCCGTCGTCCGTCACCAGCGCGGGGACGAGGCCTTGCGGATTCACGTCCAGGTAGGCCGGCCGGCGGTTCTCCGCGCCGGCGCCGACGATCTCGACCGGGATGCGCTCCACGGCGAGTCCCTTCAGGGCGACGGCGATGCGGACCCGCGCGGCGGCGGACGAGATGGCGGCGTCGTACAGTTTCATCGTTGGCTCCATTTTTAATTATCGAAATAATAGTTATTGAGATAATTTTCAAAAAGTTTAACAGCGCGATTCGCAAATTTCAAGTACGATAATCGTTATCACGATAACTTTCACGACATCATGCCAAGCGACAACGATACCCGCGCCAAGGCCGTCCGCATGGCGGACTTCATGTGCTTCGCCATCTACTCGACCAATCTCGCGTATTCGCGCGTGTACAAGCCCGTGCTGGACGCGCTGGGCCTCACCTATCCGCAATACCTCGCCATCATCGCGCTGTGGGAGCAGGACCAGCAGACGGTCAAGAGCCTCAGCGAAAAGCTGTTCCTGGAACCGAGCACGGTGACGCCGATGCTCAAGCGGCTGGAAGCCATGGGCTATGTGCGGCGCGAACGCGACAGGGAAGACGAGCGCAATGTGCGTATCTTTCTCACGGACGCAGGCCGCGCGCTGCGCGAGAAGGGACTCGGCTTCGGCAAGCAGACGGTCGCCGCGTCCGGCCTGAGCCCGGAAGAATTCCCGCAGCTCCAGCAGGCCGTCGTGCGCCTGCGCGACAATCTCATCGCGGCGTCCGGCAAGACCGGGGAGTGAAATCCTGCCGAAAAAACGACGCCGCCGACTTATCGCAGGACGGCATGTTTCAATTTCAACGCCGCGACGGAGGGCCCGCCGCGGACCAGTTTGAAGGAGTCGACGAGATGCGCCAGCTTGACCGCCTGGTTTTCCATGTCCGACGCCGCGGATGCGGACTGCTCGACCAATGCGGAGTTTTCTTGCGTGAGCTGGTCCATTTGCGCGATCGCCCGATTGACCAGTTCAATCCCTTCGCTTTGTTCCTGGCTGGCGGAGGAAATGTCGCCCATATAGCCTGCCGCCTGACGTACCGACGTGACGATGTCTTCCATCGTCTTGCCCGCATCGTTGACCAGTTTGCTGCCGGCCTCCACTTTCTCCACGGAGTCGCCGATCAGCGTTTTGATCTCTTTCGCGGCCGCTGCCGAGCGCTGCGCCAGATTGCGTACCTCGCCCGCGACCACCGCGAATCCGCGTCCCTGCTCACTGGCGCGCGCAGCTTCCACCGCCGCATTCAGCGCCAGGATATTGGTTTGAAACGCGATGCCATCGATGACGCCGATGATATCGGCGATCTTGCGGGAACTGTCCCGGATCGAGGCCATGGTGCCGATCACTTGTCCAACCGCCTCGCCACCCCTTGCCGCAATCTCCGATGCGGAGGCAACCAATCGGTTCGCTTCGCGCGCATTGTCCGCATTCTGCTTGACGGTACTGGTCAATTCCTCCATCGACGATGCGGTCTCCTCCAATGAACTGGCCTGCGACTCGGCACGCGCCGACAAATTCGCATTGCCGGCCGCGATTTCTCCCGCGCCGCTATTCACGACCTCGGTCGCCTCCTTGATCTGTCCGACCAGCAGCTTGACATTGGTCTGCAGGACGCGCAACGACTGCACCAATCGAGTATGCTCGTCATTGCCTTCGGCCACGATCTTTCCGGCGAGGTCGCCTGCGCTCATGCGCTCGATATCGTGCCGCACGCGCTCGAGCGGAACCACGGTGGCCCGATGCAGGACAAAGCCGAATAACAAGCCCAATCCCATGCCCAACATGGAAATCACGTGCGCCCAACCGTCGTTTGCTTTGCCGCCGACCATCGAGCCGATGAGGTTGGCGGCAAACAGCAATGCCAATATCACCGAACCAAACATGATCTTGGCGCGAATCGACAAGCCCGCGAAGATATTGAAGCGCCGAAAAGGTGATCGGGTAACGGCGGCACCTTCGCGTATTTCAAGGGTTTTGCTGCCATTCTTGATCTCGCGGTAAGCGCGTTCGGCTGCAGCCACCTGCTCCCGGCTCGGCTTGACCCGGATCGATGTATAACCGACGATCTTGCCGTTTTCCAGCATAGGCGCGGCATTCGCCTCGACCCAATAATGGTCGCCGTTCTTGCAGCGGTTTTTCACCAGTCCGGTCCACGCCTTCCCGCTTTTAATCGTGCGCCAGAAATCGGCAAACGCTTCCGCCGGCATGTCCGGGTGACGCACTATGTTTTGCGGTGCGCCGAGCAGCTCTTCGGCCGTGAATCCGCTGATGTTGATGAAGTCCTGATTGACATAAGTAATGTTGCCGCTCAAATCGGTTTTTGATACGACGGTCTCGTTGTCCTTCAGAATATATTCGACGTTCGTGATTGGCAGGTTGGTCCGCATGGGTGGTATTGGGTTGATTTAGGTAGTGACGACAATCCATCTCATCGCTTGCCTGCAATACGCGGTCTCGCCACGCAAGTCTTATTCAAAGCCGACACGGCTTGCGATAAACTTTGATGCTACCACTGCGACCATCAGTTAGAAATCGGCACTTCCTGAGAGTACGTCGGGAAATCCCTATTAAATCGCTCAGAATTTAGGAAGCCCGATAGGTTACGGCACCGGATTGCCGTCGCATCCCGTTCCGGCGGCCGGATCGAGGCCGTGCGCCAGCTCGCCGGCGGGCGGACGCCCCGGTGGGCCGCATGGGGCGGGATGCCGAGATTGCGGGGATGGTCGCGTACCTCGCCGGCGCCGAGGCAGGCTATGTCAACGGGGCGTCGTTGACGATCGACGGAGGTTTCGTGGCGTGAGCGCCCTACTTGCCGTAGCCGCTGGCCTTGAGGATCGCCGCCGGGTCGCGCAATTCGAGCAGGTCGCGGATCGCGGCACGCTTGTCGGACGCCTGCGCCACGTAGGCTTCGGCGATGCGCATGCCGATCCAGTAGCCCGCTTCGCACGGCCATCCCTGCGGCGCGGAATGACAATTCGCGAACCAGCGCCGGAAGTGGGGACTCGACGTCAGCGTGTCCACGCCGTCGCTGCTGCCCTTGATCGCCATGCGGTCGCGCTGGAACTCGTGCCACAACCAGGCCTCCCGCGGACGCGCCCAGGCGTCGCGGTCGAGATGCGGAATCTCGCCGGTGACCACCGTCGCGAGATAATCGGCGCCGCCCTCGCGCAACGCTTGGCTCAGCAGGAGATCGGCCAGCGCCGCCGGCGTTTCGTCTTCCTGCCAGGTGTGCACCGTCTCGTGCGCGAAGAAGCCGCGCATCGTGGTGCGGAACTGCTCGGGCGTGGTGCCGGGCGGGCAATCGACTTCGAGGCCCAGCACCTGCCTGCCGTCGCCGGCCGTGCCGCCCGAGTTGTCGGCGCCGAAGACGACGTCGATGGCGGGCAGCGGACGTTCCGGCAGCAGGCCCGCGAATGCGAGATAGATCGCGCGCAGGTCGCCGCGCAGCGCCGGCAGTTGCGGCAGGCAGTTGCGGATCGCATAGCGGTAGGTGTCAGGCTTGGCGGCGACCACCGCGGCAAGGTGGCGCGCGTCGCGGATCCGTCCCGGCGTGAAGATCTTCACGCCCGGCCCCGCGCCGTCCAGATAATCGCGCTGCAGGACGTCGGCCGTCGGCACCGCGCCATCCTTCATCAGGGCGGCGAAACGCAGCGCGTCGCGCGCGTCGATGTCGGCCGCCAGCGGGTCGACGCCGGCGGCAAGGACGGCGCCCGTCCACAATGTCAGCACGGGCACAAGCAGCTTACGGAACCTCATCGGCTATCCTCCTGTCGCGCCGGATGCGCGCGACGCAGTGTACCGGAGGCGTTGCCTTTCCGGCAAGTCAGAACCGTTCGGTCTCGCGCAGATAACGCCAGCGTCCCGCCGGCAAAGGTCCGAGCGCGACACGCCCGACGCGCAGCCGGCGCAGCGATTTGACGGCCAACCCGACCTCGGCGCACATGGCGGCGACCTGGCCCGGCCGCACGTCCTTGCCGGCCAGGCGCAGCCGCGCCTCGCTCTGCCAGCTGGCCTTCAGAGGCACGGTCGCCCTGCCCTGCACGCGCATGCTGCCGTTCAGGCGCGCCAGCCCGTCGTCGGCGATGGCGCCCGTCACCTCGGCCACGTATTCCTGTTCGACGCGCGCGCCGTCCTCGACCAGCTTGCGCGTCACGCGCCAGTCCTGGGTCAGCACGACGAGGCCGCTCGCTTCGGCTTCCAGCGGCGTGACGACGGCGAGGCGCGCCAGGTGCCGGCGCAGGAAGCGGACACCGGCCGTTGCCTGCAACGTCCCGGGCTCGATCAGCGCGAGCGCAGCGGCCGCGTCGACGCCGGCCGGCTTGTGCAGCAGGATCGTCACCGGCGCCGGCTCGACCGGCTCGGCGCCGGGCAGCAGCGCGACGGCCTGCGCCGTGGTCACGCGCGTGGCGGGATCTTCGGCGACGGCGCCGTCGACCGTCACCCAGCCGCCCGCGATATAGCGCTCGGCCTCGCCGCGCGAACACGGCACGATTTCAGCCACGCGCTTGGCGAGACGGATGCCATCAATGCTCATGCCGGCTTCCAGTCGCGGAAGAACGCCTCGAACGCGGCGATGGTGGTCTGGACGTCGGCGCTCGAGACGTCCAGGTGCGTCACGAGGCGCGTGTGCGGGCCGATCGATGCGCGGATGCCCTGGCGCGCCAGCGCTTCGTTCAAAGGCGCGCACGCGGCTTCCGGGATCTCGACGTAGAAGATGTTCGTCTGCGGCGTCGTCACCGTCAGCTGTTCGATGCGCGCGAGGCCGGCCGACAGGTCGGCCGCGTTCCGGTGGTCCTCGGCCAGGCGATCGACGTTGTGCTCGAGCGCGTAGTGCGCGGCCGCGGCGATCACGCCGGCTTGCCGCATGCCGCCGCCCAGCATCTTGCGCCAGCGCTTGCCCTGCTCGATGAACGCCCTGGGCCCCAGCAGCACGGAGCCGACCGGCGCGCCGAGCCCCTTCGACAGGCACACGGACACGGTGTCGAAACCGGCCGCCGCGTCGCGCAGCGAGATGCCCTGCTTGACTGCCGCGTTGCAGATGCGCGCGCCGTCCAGGTGCGTGGCGAGGCCTCGCGCGTGCGCGAAGTCCGTCGCGGCTTTCACGTAGGCCTGCGGCAGCACGCGGCCGCCGATCGTGTTTTCCAGCGCCAGCACGCGGGTGCGCGCGAAGTGCATGTCGTCCGGCTTGATGTACGCGGCGATGTCGGCAATGGCGATGCTGCCGTCCGGCTGGTTGGCGATCGGCTGCGGCTGGATCGAACCCAGCACCGCGGCGCCGCCGCCTTCGTACTTGTACGTGTGCGCTTCCTGGCCGACGAGGTATTCGTCGCCGCGGCCGCAATGCGTCATCAGCGCGATGAGGTTCGTCTGCGTGCCGCTGGGCGCGAACAGGGCCGCTTCGAAGCCGAACAATTCGGCCGCGTAGTCCTGCAGGCGGTTGACGGTGGGGTCGTCGCCATAGACGTCGTCGCCGACTGGCGCCGCCGCCATCGCGGCGCGCATCGCGGCGGACGGTTGGGTGACGGTGTCGCTGCGCAGGTCAATCCAGCGGTCGTGGTGGTCGCTCATGTGGGTTCAAGCAGTCGTTGCTTCGGTATAGAAACGCGAGGAGAGTTCTTCGAGGCCGACTTCGGCCAGCACCTGCTGCAGGCGCTCGGCCGGCCGGCGCCGCGGCAGGTTCTTGTACGTGGCGACGATCAGCTCGTTCTTCATCGAGTGCTCCCAGCCCACCAGCTCCGTGACGGTGACCTGGTAGCCGTGCGCCTCCAGCTGCAGGCAGCGCAGCACGTTCGTGATCTGGCTGCCGAATTCGCGCGTATGGATCGGGTGGCGCCAGATCTCCGTGAGCGCGCTGCGCCCCAGGTCGCGGCCCTTGTTCTTGCGCAGCACCGACGCCACTTCGGCCTGGCAGCACGGCACGAGCACGATGTGCCTGGCGTGCTTCTTGAGCGCGAAATCGATGGCGTCGTCCGTCGCCGTGTTGCAGGCGTGGAGCGCCGTCACGACGTCGACCGTGGCCGGCAGCTTGCTCGACACCGTCGATTCGGCCACGGACAGGTTCAGGAACGACATGCCCGGAAAGCCCAGGCGCGCGGCCAGTTCGGTCGACTTCTGTACGAGTTCCTCGCGCGTTTCGATGCCATAGATGTGGCCCGAGCTCTCGCGTCCCTTGAAGAACAGGTCGTACAAAATGAAGCCGAGGTAGGACTTGCCGGCGCCGTGGTCGACCACGGTCGCACCCTCGCCGACGTCCTTCAGCAAAGGCTCGATGAACTGGACGAGGTGGTAGACCTGCTTGAGCTTGCGGCGGCTGTCCTGGTTCAACTTGCCGTCGCGCGTGAGGATGTGCAGTTCCTTCAGCAGTTCGATCGACTGGCCCGGCTTGATTTCCGGCGCCTGTTCGTAGATCGTCGGGACTTCTTTTTTAGCGTGCTTCATCGATCCATGCCGCCTGAATGGCTTCCAGCACGCGCTCGCCGCCGCGCGCGCGGTCGTCGTCGAAGCCGTCCAGCGCGACGACCCAGTTATGCAGGTCGACGAAGCGCACGGTGGCCGGATCGACGTCCGGATAGGTTTCGTACAAAGCCTCGGCGATGGCCGTGACATCGGTCCACTTCATGATGCCTCCGTCGCGTCAGTGGTTCTCGGCTGCGTGGTTGATCGTGTACTTGGGGATCTCGACGACGAGGTCCTCGTCGTCGATGATGGCCTGGCAGGACAGGCGCGAGTTCGGCTCGAGGCCCCAGGCCTTGTCGAGCATGTCCTCTTCCTTTTCCTCCTGCTCGTTCAGCGAGTCGAAGCCTTCGCGAACGATCACGTGGCAGGTGGTGCATGCACACACGCGGTCGCAGGCGTGCTCGATCTCGATGTCGTTCTCGAGCAGCGTGTCGCAGATCGACTTGCCGCTCTGGCCTTCGAGCACGGCGCCTTCGGGGCAGAAGACGGGATGGGGGAGGATGACGATTTGTGGCACTTCTTGACCTCTTCGAATATTTTTAAATCTGATCCAACGCCTTGCCGGCCAACACCTTGCGCACGCTCTTGTCCATGCGCCGCGCGGCGAAGTCCTCGGTGCCGTGCGCCAGCGCCTGCACGGCGTCGTGCAGCGCGGCCTGGCGCGCGTCGGCGTCGAGGTCCGCATCGTTCGACCGCATCATCGCGTCGCGCACGGCGTGCACCAGTTGCGCGATCGCGTCCTGCTCTTCGTCATTCAGCAGGTCGGCGTCGGTATCGAGCGCGGACTGCGTGGCCAGCAGGATGCGCTCGGCCTCGACCTGTTCCTCGCGCAGCGCGCGCGCGACCATGTCGACCTTGGCCGAGTTGTACGAGTCCTGCAACATGCGCGCCACCTCGTCGTCGCCGAGGCCGTACGACGGCTTCACGGTGATCGACGCTTCCACGCCGGAACGCATCTCGCGCGCCGACACGGACAGCAGCCCGTCCGCGTCGACCTGGTACGTGACGCGGATGCGCGCCGCACCGGCCGCCATCGGCGGGATGCCGCGCAGTTCGAAGCGCGCCAGCGAGCGGCAGTCGGACACGAGCTCGCGCTCGCCCTGCACCACGTGCACGGCCAACGCGGTCTGGCCGTCCTTGAACGTCGTGAATTCCTGCGCGCGGGCGCACGGGATCGTCGAGTTGCGGGGGATGATCTTCTCGACCAGGCCGCCCATCGTCTCGATGCCGAGCGACAGCGGAATCACGTCCAGCAGCAGCCAGTCGTCGCCCGCGGCGCGGTTGCCCGCCAGGAGATTCGCCTGGATGGCGGCGCCCAGCGCGACGACCTTGTCCGGGTCGATGTTCGCGTGCGGGATCGTCTTGAAGAAGTCGCCGACGGCGCGGCGGATGTGCGGCATGCGCGTGGCGCCGCCGACGAGCACGACGCCATCGACGTCTTCCACCGACACGTTCGCGTCGCGCATCGCCTTGCGCACCGCGTTCATCGTCTTCGCGACGAGCGGCTGGGTGATCTCGGCGAAAGTCTTGGCGGTGACGGTCACCTGCACGACTTCGCCCGATTTCAGGATCGCCTCGACGGTCGTCTCTTCGTTCGTCGACAGCAGTTCCTTGGCCTGGCGCGCCTTGACCATCAGGGTCGCGGTGTCGACCTCGGACAGCGGCGCGAGGCCGGCCTGTTGCGTGATGTAGCAGAACAGGCGCTGGTCGAAGTCGTCGCCGCCCAGCGCGGAATCGCCGCCGGTGGACAGCACTTCGAACACGCCCTTCGACAGCTTGAGGATCGAGATGTCGAACGTGCCGCCGCCCAGGTCGTACACGGCGTAGACGCCTTCCTTGCCGTGGTCGAGGCCATACGCGATGGCGGCGGCCGTCGGCTCGGAAAGCAGGCGCAGCACGTTCAGGCCGGCCAGCTGGGCCGCGTCCTTCGTCGCCTGGCGCTGCGCATCGTCGAAGTACGCGGGCACCGTGATGACGGCGCCGACCAGTTCGTCGCCGAGCGCGTCCTCGGCCGTCTGGCGCAAGGTGGCCAGGATCTGCGCGGAGACTTCGACGGGCGACTTCACGCCGGCCACCGTCTTCAATTGCACCATGCCGGGACCGCCGACGAAGTCGTAAGGCAGGTTCTCGACGTGCGCGATGTCCTTCAGGCCGCGGCCCATGAAGCGCTTGACGGAGACGATGGTGTTCTTCGGATCGGTAGTGCGGGCCGCCATGGCCTTGTAGCCGATGTTGGCGTGGCCGTTCGGGAGGTAGCGCACGATCGATGGCAGCAGCGCGCGGCCGTCCTCGTCGGACAGCACTTCCGGGATCGAGTGGCGCACGGTCGCGACGAGGGAATTGGTGGTACCCAGGTCGATGCCCACCGCCAGCCGGTGCTGGTGCGGCGCGGTCGACATGCCGGGTTCGGAGATCTGCAATAGTGCCATGGTCGTGTTACCTGGTTTTATTTTTAATTACGTCCGCGTTTCGGTAGGGTGGACGGGTTCCCCGTCCACGCGGTGATCGTTGGCGGCAACCGGTTCGCGCGCGAACGGAGCCCTCACGTGTCTACGATTCCAACGCCTCGAACGCGTAATGCAACTCGTCGCCGAACTTATCGAGGAACATCAGCGCCCGCACGCCCTGCGCCGCTTGGTGGTAGTCGCCCGCGTCGAGCAGCTTGCCCACTTGCGCCAGGCGCTGCTTGCGCTCGCCGCGCACGCGCGTATCGAGGTCGTCGAGCGCGCCGGCATCCTTCGCGGCGCGCGCGTCGGACAGCGCTTCGCGCAACTCCATCTGCTCCATCAGGAAATCCATCGGCATCGCCGTGTTGGACTCGGTCTGCAGGTCGACGCCGTTCAATTCGCACAGGTAGCGCGCGCGCAGCATCGGATTCTTCAGCGTCTGGTAGGCCTCGTTGGCGCGCGTGGCCCATTGCATCGCGACGCGTTTTTCGGCGTCGCTCGCGTTCACGAAACGGTCCGGATGGACGCGGCCCTGGACTTCGCGGTAAGCGGCATCCAGCGCGTCCATGTCGACGTCGAACCTGGCCGGCAGCTGGAACAGCTCGAAGTGGTTTTGCACGGTTGCGCGGCTCCGGTCAGATGCGGAAGCTTTCGCCGCAACCGCAATTGTCCTTGACGTTCGGGTTGTTGAAGCGGAAGCCTTCGTTCAGGCCTTCGCGGGCGAAATCGAGTTCGGTGCCGTCGATGTACGGAAGGCTCTTCGGATCGACGAAGACCTTCACGCCGTGCGATTCGAAGACGGTGTCCTCGGCCGCCGCTTCGTCGACGTATTCCAGCTTGTAGGCCAGGCCGGAGCAGCCGGTCGTGCGCACGCCGAAACGCAGGCCCACGCCCTTGCCCCGGCGCTCGAGGTAACGGTTGATGTGCTTTGCGGCTTTTTCGGTCAGGGTCACAGCCATTTCAAATCTCCAGCTTCGATACGATGTGTTGCGGTTCGCATACGTCATGGTGGGCACGGGGTGCCCACCCTACGGCAGCGAAATCGTAGGGTGGGCACTCCGTGCCCACCATACGATCACGCGGCTTTGACTTCTTCCGCGCCGTGCTTCTGCTTGTAATCGGCGACAGCCGCCTTGATGGCGTCTTCGGCCAGGATCGAGCAGTGGATCTTCACCGGCGGCAGCGCCAGTTCTTCGGCGATCTGCGTGTTCTTGATGGACAGCGCTTCGTCCAGCGATTTACCCTTGACCCATTCGGTCACGAGCGAGCTCGATGCGATCGCCGAACCGCAGCCGTAGGTCTTGAATTTCGCGTCTTCGATGACGCCCGCTTCGTTGACCTTGATCTGCAGCTTCATCACGTCGCCGCAGGCCGGCGCGCCGACCATGCCGGTGCCGACGTCGTCGGCATTCTTGTCGAACGAGCCGACGTTGCGCGGGTTTTCGTAGTGGTCGAGGACTTTGTCGGAATATGCCATGGTAGTGCTCCTTGGTGTTCTGTTCGGTGAATTAGTGGGCGGCCCACTGGATCGAGTTCAGGTCGATGCCGTCCTTGTGCATTTCCCACAGCGGCGACAATTCGCGCAGCTTGCCGACCTTCGCTTTCAGCAGGTTGACGGCGAAGTCGATGTCCTCTTCCGTCGTGAAACGGCCGATGGTGAAACGGATCGAGCTGTGCGCCAGTTCGTCGCTGCGGCCCAGGGCGCGCAGCACGTACGACGGCTCCAGGCTCGCGGACGTGCAGGCCGAACCGGACGACACGGCGATGTCCTTGATGGCCATGATCAGCGATTCGCCTTCGACGAAGTTGAACGACACGTTCAGGTTGTGCGGGACGCGGTGTTCCATGTCGCCGTTGATGTACACCTCTTCGATCTCCAGCAGGCCCTTGGCCAGGCGGTCGCGCAGCGCCTTGACGCGCTCGATCTCGGTGTCCATCTCTTCGCGGGCGATGCGGAAGGCTTCGCCCATGCCGACGATCTGGTGCGTCGGCAGCGTGCCCGAACGCAGGCCGCGCTCGTGGCCGCCGCCGTGCATCTGCGCTTCCAGGCGCACGCGCGGCTTGCGGCGCACGTACAGCGCGCCGATGCCTTTCGGGCCATAGGTCTTGTGCGCCGTGAAGGTCATCAGGTCGACCTTGAGCTCTTCCAGGTTGATGTGCACCTTGCCGGTCGCCTGGGCCGCGTCGCAGTGGAAGATCACGCCCTTCTTGCGGCACAGTTCGCCGATTTCCTTGATCGGCTGGATCACGCCGATCTCGTTATTCACGAACATCACGGAGACGAGGATCGTGTCCGGACGGATCGCCGCTTCCAGTTGCTCGAGCGAGATCAGGCCGTTGTCCTGCGGCTCCAGGTAGGTCGCCTCGAAGCCCTGGCGTTCCAGTTCGCGCACGGTGTCCAGCACGGCCTTGTGCTCGGTCTTGACCGTGATGATGTGCTTGCCCTTCGACTTGTAGAACTGAGCGGCGCCCTTCAGCGCGAGGTTGTTCGATTCGGTCGCGCCCGAGGTCCAGATGATCTCGCGCGGATCGGCGCCGACGAGCTGTGCGACCTGCGCGCGCGCTTCCTCGACGGCCGCCTCGGCGCTCCAGCCATACGCGTGGCTGCGCGACGCCGGATTGCCGAACTGTTCGCGCAGGTAAGGAATCATCTTGTCCGCAACGCGCGGATCGATCGGCGTCGTGGCCGAATAATCCATATAGATCGGGAAATGCGGCGCAGTCACGAAGCTCTGCTCGATTTTTTTGTCCAAGGGCGCGTTCATCAGTTCACTCCGTTAAATATGCTGTGCTCAGCTTCAGTATTGTCCGACGACGCGTGGCGGTGCACCACCACGACGTTCTGTTCTTTCTGCCTCTGCTGGTCGACGAGGTCCTGCAACGTCACCGAATCGAGGAAATCGACCATCTTGGCATTCAGCGTGGCCCACAGCTCGTGGGTCATGCAACGGGTGCCGCTGGCGGCATCGGCGCCGTGGCAGTTTTCCTTGCCGCCGCACTGGGTCGCATCGATGGGCTCGTCGACGGCGATGATGATGTCGGCCACGGTCACCTTGTCGGCGCTGCGCGCCAGGCTGTAGCCGCCGCCCGGGCCGCGCACCGATTCGACGATCTCGTGCCGGCGCAGCTTGCCGAAGAGCTGTTCCAGGTAGGACAGCGAAATGGCCTGGCGCTGGCTGATGCCCGACAGCGTGACCGGACCATTGCCCTGGCGCAGGGCGAGATCGATCATCGCGGTAACAGCAAAACGGCCTTTGGTGGTCAGACGCATCACAACCCCGGTTGGTTTCCAGACAGTGTTAAAATCTTGCTTCTCTTCAACCGATCACGCATTCGTCTGTCCGTGTGGACATCCAGAAAAACCTGATTAGTTGATCGATTTAGTCAAGTATAGCGTATTTCGCCAGCCTTTGCTTGGTCCCCCAAATTCGGGGTCAGAGCAAAATTTGGGGTCAGAGCACTTGTTGTGGTAATAGCCACTCGGCATTTCCACGCCCGCTCGCGCGCAGGCCCGTCCGCGCTTCACGACGTCACGGCAATCGAGCGTCCCGTGTCTCGGCTGACGATATCGCTTCAAATCAATTGTCCGAAAAAGGGCTCTGACCCCAAATTCAGCACTGACCCCGAATTCAGCGGCGGCGCAGCAAGTGCATCGGACCGAACAGTTGCTGCATGCCTGCGTGGCGGATGAACGACAGGTTGTACGGGTGCTCGGCGTGGATCTGCGGGAAGCAGGCCGTCTCTGGTACCTTGTTCAATTGCTCGGCGATCTTGCCCCACAGGACCAGCGTCGGCTTGTCCGCCCGCTCCGCCAACGCGGCGAACACGGCGCGCTGGAACGGCACCCACGCACGCGCTTCCTGGACCGGCGGCACGTGTTTGCGGAACACGAGGGCCGCATTCAATAACAGGAAGCCGTGGCCCAGCAGGTTGTCCTGCAGCTCGGCCAAGGTCTGGATCGATCCGTCCGTCGCCGCCGCCTTCGCGACAGGCGCCAGCGCCGCACCGCCCGTATCGTCCGGGCTCAGCTGGCCCTCGGCCACGAGCAGCATCTTCATGAAGTTGCGCAGCGACGTCGCGCGGTTGACGGGCTTCGACAGTCCCGTGTCCGACCACAGCGGCCCCACCGCGCCGTCCATGAAGCACACGCCCGTCGCGCTCTCCTCGCGCGGATACGGCCCCTCCCCCACGAGCACGTAGCGCACGGCCGGCAGCGGCAACGCGAAGGCCGCGAACAGGCGGCCCGCCGTCGGCAGGTAGTGGTCGTGCGCGAGATCGGGCAGGTAGGCGGGCGCGGCCCGCATCATGGCGTCGAGACCGGCAATGAGATGCGGACGCCAGGAAGCGTCGGCGCGTTGCAGGGCATCGAGGATGGCGGTGGGAATGGCGTGGTCCGGCATGGCATTAATCGAGATCAAAGAGCGGCAGATTGTAGCCGACCCGCGTTCGCGCAAGGCCTCGCGCCCAGGCTGTTCCGCAATTCAACGTAGCGTCCGACATGCGCGAAAGCGTGCATCATGCATCGCGTTTTCAACGCCGACGAACGTATGGGAGGAGCTTCAAATGCAGACCATTCAGGATGTGATGACCCGCGACGTGCAAAGCGTTTCGCCGCAGGAAACCGTGCAGCGCGCCGCGCAGTTGATGGATGAACTCAACGTGGGGGCGATCCCCGTGCTGGACGGCCACAAGCTGGTCGGCATGATCACCGACCGCGACATCACGGTCCGCTCGACGGCGGCCGGGCAGGCGCCGGGGCAGACGCGCGTGGGCGACGTGATGAGCACCGACGTGCGCACCTGCGCGCCGAACCAGACCGTGGACGAGGTCCTGGGCCAGATGGGCGACGTGCAGATCCGCCGCGTGCCGGTCGTCGACGAGACGTCGCACGAAGTGATCGGCATCGTCTCGCTGGGCGACATGGCGGCCAAGCATTCGGCCGGCATCGACCACGCGCTGGAAGAGATTTCGACGCCGGCCGCGCCGGACCGCTCGGCCCCCGGGTCGCAGACAAGGCACTGAGGCGCGGCGCGCGAGACCACGCGGCGGCGGATGCGCCGCGTTTTCCTGCCGGGGCTTACTCGGCGTCCGGCTGGTTCGACGGATGCGCCGCCACGAAGGCCGGAATTTCCACGCAGGCCGTATTGATGCGCGCGATGTTCGGATAGGCCGAAATGTCGATGCCCTGGCGCTGCGCATTGAACACCTGCGGCACGAGGAAGCAGTCGGCGATGGTCGGCAGATAGCCGTGACACAGCGGGCCCGCGCTGGGGTCGCGCGCCAGGTGTTTTTCCAGCACGTCGAGACCGCCCAGCAGCCAGTGGCGATACCACTGCGTCTTGACCTCTTCCGACAGGCCGAGCTCGTTCACGAGATAGCGCAGCACGCGCAGGTTGTTCACCGGATGGATGTCGCACGCAACAATCTGCGCGAGCTCGCGCACGCGCGCGCGCCCGGCGGCATCCTTGGGCAGCAGCGGCACCTGCGGGTACTCGTCCTCCAGGTACTCGAGGATGGCCATCGACTGCGTCAGCGTGATGTAATCGTCCTGGAAGGTGGGGACGAGGCCGCTGGGATTCATCTTGACGTAGTCCGCCTGCAGCTGTTCGCCGCCGCCGCGCAACAGGTGCACCGGGACCGCATCGTACTGGAGCCCCTTGAGGTTGAGCGCGATGCGCACCCGGTACGCGGCCGAACTGCGGAAATAGGTATAGAGCTTCATTCCTTCCTCCCGTGATAGTGTGCAACCTCCTGGTCAATGGCGCCGAAGATACTGGCGCCGTCGGCATCGAACATCTCGATACGGACAGTATCGCCGAAGCGCAGGAAAGGCGTGCTGGGTGCCCCTTGCTCTATCGTCTCGTACATACGCAGCTCGGCCAGGCAGCAATAGCCCACGCCGCCGTTGGCGATGCTCGAGCCGTGCAGGCTGCCCTGCTTGTTCGACACCGTGCCCGAACCGATGATGGCCCCGGCGCCGAGCTCGCGCGTCTTCGCGGCGTGCGCGATCAATTGCGCGAAGCTGAACGTCATGTCGTCGCCCGCGTTCGGACGGCCGAACGGCTGATCGTTCAACGTCACCTGCAACGGCAGACACACCTTGCTGTCGCGCCATGCATCGCCGAGCTCGTCCGGTGTCACGGCCACCGGAGAAAACGCACTGGCCGGCTTCGACTGGAAAAAGCCGAACCCCTTTTCCAATTCCTTCGGGATCAGGTTGCGCAGCGACACGTCGTTGACCAGCATGATGAGGCGGACGGCCCTGGCCGCCTGGTCGACGGTCGCGCCCATCGGCACGTCGCCGGTGACGACCGCCACCTCGGCCTCCAGGTCGACACCCCATTCCTCGGACAGCACGGCGATCGGATCGCACGGGCCGACGAAGGCATCCGAGCCGCCCTGGTACATCAGCGGATCCGTGTAGAACGACGGCGGCACCTGGGCGCCGCGCGCCTTGCGCACGAGTTCCACGTGGTTGATGTAGGCCGATCCGTCGGCCCACTGGAAGGCGCGCGGCAGCGGCGACGCGCACTCTTCCTCGATGAAGGATTCCGCTCCCGTGGCCGTGCCGGCGTTCAGCTGGTCGTAGATCTTTGCAAGGTGCGGCGCGACGTGGTCCCAATCGTCCAGCGCCTGCTGCAGGGTGCGCGCAATCTTGGGGACGGCCTGGCAGGTGACCAGGTCCCGGCTGACGACGACGAGCGTACCGTCGCGGCCGCCCGACTTCAGGGTAGCGAGTTTCATGGCGTTTCCTTCAACGATTTAATGTTTCCGCCATTAAAAAATAAAACGGACTATCATACAAACAATATTTTTCGCTCTATTTATCGGACTTTCTGATGAATCCAACCCTGCGCCAGATGCGCGCCTTCGTTGCCCTGGCAAAGACCGGCAACTTTACGCTTGCCGCACAGTACATGCACGTTACACAGTCAGCTTTGTCCGGTTTGATCAAAGAGTTGGAACAAACTCTCGGCGTCCGTGTCGTCGACCGCAATACACGACGCATCGCACTCACCGAAACAGGGAACGAACTGTATCCCCTATTCAGCCAGATGATCGACGATCTCGACCGTGCGCTTGCGAACATTGCGGACCAAGCGCAACTCAGGAAGGGCATCGTGCGCGTCGCCGTGCCTCAATTGATGGCCTGCACCCTGCTGCCGCAAGTGATCGCGGCATGGCGCGCGCGCTACCCGGACATCGGCATCAGCCTGTCCGATTCGCCGGTCGAAGCGGTGACGACGCGCGTGCTCTCCGGGGAAACGGATTTCGGCATCGGCCCCGAACGCGACGGCGCGCCGCAACTGGAAGCGCGCGAATTGATGGAGATGCCGTTCGAAGCCGTCGTCCCGCCCGATCATCCGCTGGCGCGGCAAAGCCGGCTCGGCTGGAGCGATCTCGCCGCGCATCCGCTGATTTCGCTGCGCGGCCAGTTCACGGAACGGCTGCTGGCCGACATGGGAGGCGAACACGGCCGCGGCAAAGGAGACGGCGCAGGTGAAGTCAACCGCGCCGGCAAAGGCGAGGCCAAAGGCGGCGTCCGGGCCGACAGCCTGCGTGAGATCGCGTTGAGGCCGGCCCACGAAGTGACCTATATGACGACGGCGCTGGCCATGGTCGCGTCCGGCCTCGGCGTCACCGTGTGCATGCCGTATGCCGCACCGCTCGTCCGCCTGCACGGCTTGCGCATGCTGCCGCTCGACGCACCGGTATTGACGCGCCGCTTCTTCGTCTACACGCGCGAGCAGCGGTCGCTGTCGCCGGCGGCGACCGCGTTCATCGCGTTCCTGTACGACTGGGTCGGCGCGGCCGACAATCCCGCTGGTGCCATACGGCGCAACACGGCACGCGCCTGACGCCGCAGAACGGCCGCGCTAGAATGCAAGTTCCTTTAAGCAACCTCCCGTCATCGATGTCCCATAACACCATCGCGATCAACCAGCGCATGGGCAAGTTCGACGACCACGCCAGCGTCTGGCTGTTCGGCTACGGCTCCCTCATCTTCAAGGCCGACTTTCCCTATCTCGAGCGGCGCCCCGCCAGCATCGCCGGCTGGACCCGGCGCTTCTGGCAAGGCTCGCACGACCATCGCGGCACCGAGACGGCGCCGGGGCGGGTTGTCACGCTCGTGCCGGACCCGGGCGCGACCTGCCACGGCATGGCCTACCTCGTCACACCCGAGGAATTCGCCCACCTCGATTACCGCGAAAAGAACGGCTACCTGCGCCTGGCGACCGACATCCGATTCGACGACGGCGGCCAAGCGGAAGGCCTCGTGTACATCGCCACGCACGACAACGCGGCCTATCTCGGCCCGGCGAGTGAGCGCGACATTGCGCTGCAGATCGCCTCCGCGCGTGGCCCGAGCGGACCGAACAGCGAGTACCTGCTGGAACTGGCCAAGGCCCTGCGCGCACTCGGCAAGCCCGACCCGCATGTGTTTGAGATCGAGCGGCACCTGCAAGAGTTCCAGCACCGCGTTTGATCCCGCGCGACTCCGTCGCTGCCGTGCGCGGCGCGGCCATGTGTTCTAATCTGTCGAGCCGTACGCCAATCAGGAGATGCCGATGCAGGAGACGCCGCAGTCACCGCCCCGCCCGCCGTCGGCCAGCGAGCTCGACGACGACACGCTGGCCTTCGTGCGCAAAGTCTTCCACTACGCGCGCGCCGGAGAGGCCGGCGAACTCGCGACGCTGCTGGGCCAGGGCTTGCCGCCCAACCTGCGCAACGAACGCGGCGACAGCCTGTTGATGCTGGCCTGCTACCACGGCCATGCGGACGCGGCCCGGGTGCTGCTGGAACACGGCGCCGACCCGGAACTCATGAACGACGCCGGCCAGACGCCGCTCGCCGGCGCCGCGTTCAAGGGCGATACGGCGCTCGCCACCCTGCTGCTGGACCACGGCGCGGCGGTCGACCACGCGGGCCCGAACGGCAAGACGGCGCTGATGTTCGCCGCGATGTTCAACCGCGGCGACATCGTCCGCCTGCTGCTGGCGCGCGGCGCCGATCCGTTCCGCCTGGACGCGGACGGCAACGCGATCCTCGACGCGGCGCGCAGGATGGGTGCGGCCGACACGACGGAATTGCTGGCGGCCGTGACCAACGAACGCTGAGCGTTTTCGTCTTGGGCGGCGGCGGCGGCCGGGACGGCACGTCGGCCGACCCGTCGTTTGGCGACGCTGTCGGCGCTGTCGGCAAGCCGACGCATGCTGTCCGGTGCGCCGGTCCGCCACTCGAGCCCCGCTTGGGGCCCGCCGAGGTCTCGCTCAGCGCCCGGCCGCGCCGTCCTGGCCGCCGCTGGCCGGCCCCCGCTCGATCTCGGCTGCGGCGCGCGTGAGGATCGCGGCAATGCGCCCCTGTTCATCCACCGACGCGCCCGCGCGCGTCATCAGCGCGCGCTTGAGCGCGTGGCGGGCATCGGCCAGTTCCGCCGACCAGGCGCCGCGTCCGCCCACACCCTCCCCGCCTTCGGCGAGGGCGCTGCGCATCAGGTCCATCTTTTGCGCGGCCTGCTGCAGCCGCGCAAGCAGCATGTCGACGCGTTCGCGGTTGGCGTCCAGGTGGGCGCGGCCTTCGTCCGACAGCGAATAACGCTTGCGCGTGCCTTCGAGCTGGATGGTGACCCAGCCCAGGTCCTCCATGCACGCGAGTGCCGGGTACATCATGCCCGGGCTCGGCGCATAGAAGCCGTTCGACCGCGTTTCCAGCGCCTTGATGAGCTCGTAGCCATGGCTGGGCTGCTCGGCGATCAGCGCCAGCAGCAGCAATTGCAAATCGTCCGACGACAACTTGCGTCCGCGCGGCAGGCCGCCGTCATCGGAAAAGCCGAAGCCGCCCGGGTGGCCGCCGCGACCGTGGTGTCCGCCGTGGCCGTGACCGTGACCGTGGCGAGGGGAGAACCCGGCATGATCGTGGTGGTGATGGTGGCCGTGGTGATGATCGTGATGGTCGTGATGATGATGGCCATGGTGCATCGGATGTGGCATCTTTAACTCCTTTATATCGTAAGATACATCGTAAGATATAGCATGAAGTTGATATCGTCAACCATTATGTAGCACGGTCCGCTACGGGAAAGGACGGTGTACACTGGCGCACACCTTTTGATTGCGGGGAACGATGTCGATGGAATGGGAACGCCTGGTCTCGACGATGCGCCTGGGCCGCGAGGATGACCGGGGCGATGGCGGCAGCCGGTCGGAATACATGCGCGACTGGGACAGGCTCGTGTATTCGAGCGCATTCCGGCGCCTGCAGGACAAGACGCAAGTGTTTCCGCTGTCCGACAGCGATTACGTGCGCACGCGCCTCACGCACAGTATCGAAGTGTCGTCGGTCGGCCGCTCGCTGGGCATGCTGTGCGGCGAGTTCATCAAGGAGCGCGCGCCGGCGCTGTCGATGGCGCCGCAGGACTTCGGCAGCATCGTGGCCGCCGCCTGTCTCGCCCACGACATCGGCAACCCGCCATTCGGCCATTCCGGCGAAGCCGCGATCCAGTCATGGTTCGCCGACCACGCCGACCGCTGGCTCGCCGGTCTCGGCGAACGCGAACGCCTGGACTTCCTGCGCTTCGAGGGCAATGCGCAGGGCTTCCGCCTCGTCACGCGGCTGCAGAACGCCGTCGACCACGGCGGCTTCCAGTTGACCTATGCGGTGCTGGCCGCGTTCATGAAATACCCGCGCGCGTCGGATCTGCCGCGCAACAAGGACAAGATCAGCGAGAGGAAATTCGGCTATTTCGCGGACGATGCCGCGACGGCCGCACGCGTCGCCGACCAGGTCGGACTCGTGCCCAAGGGGCCGGGCGCGTGGGCGCGCCATCCGCTCGCGTTCGTGATGGAGGCGGCGGACGACATCTGCTACGGCATCGTCGACCTGGAAGACGGCCATCGCCTCGGCCGCGTCTCGTTCGACGAAGCACGCAACCTGCTGTGGCCCATCGCCTTTCCAGACGGCGCCGTCGACAGCCCGTCCTACCGGCAACTGGCCGACGACACGGGCCGCGTGGAATATCTGCGCGCCCGCGCCATCGGGCATCTCGTGGACGCCGCGCTGGACGTCTTCCGCACTCACTACGACGCCATCATGGACGGCCGCTTCGAGCAGGATCTCGTCGGCGCGTCACGCTTCGCGCCGGAACTCGAGGCGATCGCCACGCTGTCGCGCGAGCGCATCTATGCCACGCCGTCGGTGCTGCAGATCGAGGCCGCCGGCTTCGACATTCTCGGCGGCCTGCTGGGCAAGATCGTGCCTGCGCTCGTCAAGCCGGAAGCGGACCGCACGCCGGCCGACCGGAAGATCGCCCAGATCATTCCCCAGCCATTCGGCCGCGGCGCCACGCCGTACGCGCGCCTGCTCGGTGCGACCGATTACATTTCCGGGATGACGGACAGTTTTGCGCTGACGCTGTTCCGACGCCTGCACGGGATCGAGTTGCCGGGAACGATCGTCTAGCCGGCGCCGTCGAGCACGCGCCGCACCTGGCGTGCCCGCTCTTCCACGCTACCGTGCACGACGATGTACGGGATGCCGCGCGTGTCCAGGTCCCGCAGCACCAGTTGCTGGATGCGGCCGCGCCTGTGCCATCGCCTCGTCCTCGGCCGCGCGGTGCTTGACGGCGATCTCGACGTAATCGTCCGGCCCCAGCCGGCCCCGCTTGTCTTCCCAGATGAAGCGGCCGATCTCCGGCACGGCGACGGTGTCGTAGGCGTGCGCCAGATAATGGGTCAACGTCGACTTGCCGGTCGATTCCGCGCCGACGAAGACGACGCGCCGCACGTCGTCCGCTACCTTGCCTGCTCCACTGCCCTTTCAGAACAGGTCCATCTGCGCCGCCGCCGTGCTGGCCGGCTTGACGACGGTTTTCGGCACGACGAGCGGGCGGCGGAACTGCGAGCCGTCCAGCTTGTGGAAGCGTCCCATATAGCCATCCATGCCGAGGCGCTTGACGGCCTTCGTGAAACGCTGGCGGATCAGGTCGGCCCAGATGCCCTCGCCCGTCATGCGTTTGCTGAAATCGCTGTCGTAGTCCTTGCCGCCGCGCATGTCGCGGATGCGGTTCATCACGCGCTGGGCGCGGTCGGGAAAATGAGCGTGCAGCCACTGCTGAAACAAGGGGTTCACTTCCCACGGCATGCGCAGCACCGTGTAGTGGGCGCCGACGGCGCCGGCGTCCTTCGCGGCTTCCAGGATGCGCTCGATTTCCGGTTCCGTGACGAACGGGATGATGGGCGCGACGCTCACGCTGACGGGAATGCCGGCCTCGGTGAGCGTGCGGATCGCGCGCAGGCGGCGCGCGGGCGCGGCCGCGCGCGGCTCGAGCGTGCGCGCAATCTCGCCGTCCAGGGTCGTCAGCGTGATGGCGGCGCCGGCCAGGCCCTGCTCGGCCATAGGCGCGATCAGGTCGATGTCGCGTTCGATCAGGGCGGACTTGGTGATCAGGCCATACGGATGGCGGCATTCGGCCAGGACTTCCAGCACCTCGCGCGTGAGGCGGCGCTCGCGTTCGCAAGGCTGGTAGGCGTCGGTATTGACGCCGATGGCGATGTTTTCGGGCACGTAACCGGGCCGCGCCAGCTCCCGCCGCAGCAGTTCGGCGGCATTGACCTTGGCGAAGATGCGGCTTTCGAAGTCAAGCCCGGGCGACAGGCCGAGATAGGCGTGCGTCGGGCGCGCGAAGCAATAGATGCAGCCGTGCTCGCAGCCGCGGTAGGGATTCAGCGACACATTGAACGGAATGTCCGGCGAACTGTTGCGCGTGAGAATGGTCTTCGCGATCTCGTCCGTGATGACGGTCTTGAGCGCCTTGGCTTCCGGGCCCAGCCCGGGCACCGTCCAGCCGTCGTCGAAGTGCTCGCGGGCATGCACCTCGTAGCGTCCCTGGACGTTCGCGACGGCGCCGCGCCCCTTGAGCGGCACCGGCCCATTCACGCGTTGTGGAAACGGCAGCATGACCTGACTTTCCACACCTTTTACCGCACCACCCAAGCTGGCTTTACCGCGGTTCATACGGCGCTCCTTAGTACTGTATGTTTATACAGTATAGTACGCCGATCCCGGCACGTGTTCAAGCGCTCGCATGCACCGCTTGTTGTTGCACAACACCGCTGCATGAGGCTTGGCCTACTTCAGCGCCGCCGGTGCCTTCAGCCCGTCGGCGATGTCGTCCGCGTTTTGCCGGATGCGCTCGGCGGCCCGGGCGTCGTCCGCGGTGCCGCCGGCGGGCAGCAGGTGCGGGGTGATCACCACCACGGTTTCCGTCAGGCTGCCGTGCCGCTCGCTGTTGGCGAACAGGTTCCCGAGCACCGGGATGTCGCCCAGCACCGGCACGCCGGTGCGCTGCTGCGTCGCGCTGGATTTGATCAGGCCCGCGATCAGGATCGATTGTCCGTCCTCCGCGACCAGTTGCGTCGTGACCTGCGTCGTCTTTTTCGACGGCACGCCGTTCAGGACCGAGCCGGAACTCACTTCCGGCCTGACCTTGAGCGCGATCCTGCCGTCGGCGTCGACCGACGGCGTCACGTGCAGGATCACGCCGGTGTCGAGGAACTGCACGGATTCGCTGGTGACGTTGTTGATGGTCGTCGTGACCCGGTAGCCCAGCTCGTCGCCGATGGTGATGCCGGCTTCCTCGTTTTCCAGCGCGAGCAGCTTGGGCGTGGCCAGGGTGCGCACCTTGTTCTTGGTCGACAGCGCCGACAGGTAGGCGGTGAAGTCGCAGTGGCAGCTGATGTAGTTGAAGAACAGGCCGGGCTGGCCCTGCTGGGCGAGTCCGCCGACGCCGATCTTCGTGCCGTTCTTGAGCACCTTGGTCCAGTCGATGCCGAAGTTTTCGCTGTCGTCCAGCGTGACCTCCAGGATCTTCGCTTCGATCATGACTTGCCGCGGCGCCGTGTCGATCTGGCGCAGCAGCGCTTCGATGCGCGCCAGCCCCGCCTCGGTGTCCTCGGCCACGATCATCCGGCGCTGCGGCAGCACGGTCACCTTGCCGCCGGGTCCGACGTGCTTGCCGAGGATGTCGGCCACCAGCTTCGGGTCGGAGTACTGCACCTTCAATGCGCGCACCTGGATGTCGTCCGGCACCGAGCCCTGCGCCGCCAGCGCGGGATTCACGATCAGGTAGCCGTTGCCGCGCTCGACCACCTTGTAGCCGCCGGCCTCGGCGATCGCGTGGATCGCTTCGCTGGCCGTCATGTCGTACAGGCTGACGGCCACGTTGCCGGTCACGCCCTTGCCCACCATGATGCTCACGCGGTCGCGCGCGGAGATCATCTCGAACAGCTCGGCGATCGGCGTGTCGCGGAACAGATAGGTCGCGGTGTCCCCGGACGCCGGTCCGGCGGCGCGGGCGGCGCCGGCGATCAGGCACGCGGCGCAGGCGATGCAAACGAACAGGTGCTTCATCGCGCTGTCTCCCGGTCGAGCTGCAATACGAGACCGACGTTGCCGCGCTTCAGGCTCACGCGCCGCTCCTCGATCCTGACGACGCGCCAGTCGCCGGCCAGGTCGCCCTCGCGCAGCACCAGGCCGTCGATGTCGGCAAGGGCCTCCGCACGGGAGAACAGGATGGCACGCAGGCGCGGTGCGGGCGGCTCGGGACGTGCCGCGGCGGCTGCGGCTTCGCCCGGGCCGTCCCCGGCCGGCGCCGCGGCGGCCGCGGCGGGCGTCCCCGGCCGCACGAACGGGTCGCGCAACGGCGCCGCCCCCGCCTGGCCGGCCAGGATCAGCGCGAGCATCGCCACGGCCGGCTTCAAGACACGCTCCCCATGCCATAGACGGCGATGCGCGCGCGCAGTTCGACCGTGCCGGCGGACTTCGTCGCCTGTAGCGCGAAACGCGGGATCGCCAGCCGGGACGCCGAGCCTTCGAGCGCGTCCAGCCACGCCAGCAGCGCCGCGTAGCTGCCGCGCGCTTCGACGTCGAATCCGGTCTGGACGAAGACCAGCGCCTGCTCCTTGGGCGCGGGCCGGATCGCCGTCACCGTGACGCCGCTGCTTGCCGCCAGCGCGCCGATCTCGCGGATCAGCCTCAGTTGCTCGTCCGCGCCCGCGCCCGTGACGCCGGTGCCGCCGAACTGCCCCGTCAACATGCGCACCGACGCTTCCAGCGCCGTCGCCTGGGCCTGCAGGCGCGCCAGGCCCGCGCTGGCCTGCGCCAGCTTCGTCTGCTCGGCATACAGGGCGCGCAGGCTGGCCAACGGGGCGCGCACCACCCCGAACCAGAGTGCGGCGCCGGCCGCCAGCAACACCGCGACGCCCAGCAGGTGCAGTTGGCGCGCGGGCGTACGGGCCAGGACGTCGCGGACGTTCATGGCGCCCGCTCCCGCTGGCGCAGCGTGGCGGTGGCGCGAAAGGCCAGTACGTCGCCGTCTCCGGGCCTGGCGCTGCTGTCGACGAAGCGCACGTCCACCAGCGCCGGGCTGCCCGACAAGGCGGCGAGGAAGGCGGCCAGCGCGGCCTGGTCAAGCGCGCGGCCGTCGATGTCGATGCGGTCGAGCAGGCGCCAGTCCTGGCGGCCCGCGGGGCCCAAGGTGTCGACCCGCAGCGTGCCCGCGGGCGCGGCGTCCGCGGTGCCCTGGTGCGGTGCGCGGTTGCGCACGAACTCGACCCGCTCCAGCCACACCTTGTCGCTCAAGGACGCGTCGAGCGCGCGCGCCAGGTCGGCGGCGGCGCCGACACCGCGCAGCGCCGCGTAGGCCCGGGCATTGGCGGTGAGCACGGTACGCCGCCGTTCGTCCGCGGCGACCAGGGTCCGCAGCGCGGCCGCGCGCGCGGCCGCGCCGCGCAGGTCCGCCAGGCGGGGCGTTTCGCGCGCCAGCCGCGCGCGCAGCGCGCCTGCGCCGACGGCGCCGGCCGCCAGCAGCAGCGCGAGCGCGGCGCCGTAGCACGCCAGCATCCGCTGCGCCCGCAGGGCGTTGAGGTAGCTGCGCGGGATCATGTCGATGTCAACCATGCGCCCTCCCGCGCAGGGCCAGGCCCGCCGCCAGCGCGATCCCGTGCGCCACGTTGCCGGCGGGCGCGAAGCCCGGGGCGAGCCGGAACGCACGGAACGGGTCGAGCACTTCCACCGGCAGGTGCGCGATGGCGGCGACATGGTCCGGAAGGTGGGCGTAACGGGTGACGTTGCCGTTCAAGTAGATCCGCCGCGCGCTCGCGCCGCGCGTGCGCGACGCGATGTACACCTGGGTGCGCGCCAGCTCCTCCGCGAGCGTGGCGAACTGCGGATGCAGGATCTCGCGGATCGCGCGTCCCATGTCGCGGTGCGACGCGGCGCCGGGCCGCGCCTGCGGGTCGCCGGTGCCGTGTTCGCGCAGCAGCGCGAGCGCGGCCGCGGGGGCCAGCCTGAGCACGTTCGCGAGCTTGTCCACCAGCTGCGTCTCGCCGAAGTCGATCTGGCGGTCGAGCATCAGGCCCTGGCCCGAGACGACGCTCAGGTAGCTCTTCCTGGCGCCGAAATTCACCAGGATGACGGCCTGCGTGTCGTCCTCCTGCATCGCGGCGAGCAGGCGCGCGATCGCGGCCGGCCCGACGTCGAGCGCGACCGGGTCCAGGCCGACCCCGCGCAAGGTATCGAGGTAGGCGACGATCTTGCGCACCGGCGCAACCGCGACCAGCGCCTGGCGCTGCGGTCCGGTGCCGTCGGGGCCGCGCACCGGGATATAGTCGACCACCGACTCCTCCGCCTTGCCGGCGCCGAGCTGCTCGCGCACCTGCCGGGCCACGGCCTGCCGTTCGCTCTCGCCCGGCGCGAGCTGCACGGTGAGCGACTGGATGCGCACGTCGGCCGGCGCCAGCGCGGCGATCACGCGCCGTCCGGCGAACGGCGCGCTGGCCAGCGCGTCGCGCACGAAGCCGCGCAGGCGGCGGCGGTCGGCCAGCAATGCCGCCCGGTCGACCGGATACGGCAATGCCGCCGCCGCGCGCACCACCGGGGCCTGCGCGCCCGGCTCGACCTGCAGCAGGTTCAGGCGCTCGCCCGCGAAATCGAGCCCGATCGGCGCGCGGACCGCGGGCCGGGCCAGGCGCACCCCGGCGAACGGCGGCTTCATGCGCACACCTTCACGGCCACATTGCAGCGTACCGCATTGCCGCCGGCGCGCTTGACTTCGTACAGCAGGTGGTCGGCCAGCTTGTAGGCCTCGTCGAAGCCGAAACCGCCGTGGGCCGGCAGGCGCACCATGCCGAGGCTGACGGTGGGCCGGAACTCGCGCGGCAACGGCTCGTCCATGTGTTGATGCACGGCGGCCAGCGCGCGCCCGATCCGCTCGCGCGCGTCCGGACCGTGCATGAGCAGCGCGAACTCGTCGCCGCCCAGGCGCGCCAGATAATCGTGTTCGCCGCACGCGCTGTCGAAGGCGGCCTGCACGGCGCGCAGCACGGCGTCCCCGCGGTTGTGGCCGAGCGTGTCGTTGATCGTCTTGAAGCGGTCGATGTCGAACAGCCCGAAGTAACTCTCCAGCCCGCGCGCCTGGTAGCGCGCCAGCAGGCGGTCGAATTCGCGCTCCATGTGGCGCCGGTTCCAGGCGCCGGTCAGGTGGTCGCGGTCGGCCAGGTCGGCCAGCTCGCGCTTGGCCTGCTCGAGGTGGAAGCGCGTGGTCAGGTCGTGTTTGCGCAGCGCCAGCGCGCGCGCCACAAGGACCAGCGTGATCAGGGCCGCCACGAGCATCATGCATTGCAGCAGCCACAGGTCGCGCGAGGCGAAGTGCGCGCGCCCGAACATGGTGGAGAGGGTGAAGACCGTGTAGATGGCGACGGTGGTCAGCAGCGCTTCGCGCAGGCCCCACGGCACCACCGGGACCAGCATGATCAGCACGCCGACCGACAGCAGCAGCACGGCGTTCAACTGGCCCGAGCGGTGCGCCAGCAGCACCAGCGCCGAGCCGCACACGATCAGGAGCAGCATCGCCAGCAGATACTGCGCGCGCAGGTCGGCCACGCGCGTGCTGGACACGCGGACGTGCAGCGCCAGTCCCGTCAACAGGCTGTAGGTATAGGTGTAGCCCGTGCCGAGGTCGGTGCAGGCCGACAGCGTGGCCGCCAGCGCCAGGAACAGCAGCGCGATCTGGCTGAGCAGGACGACCCCGTCGCGGGTCTCCTTGTCGATGACGGGCGCCGCGTAATCGCGCAATTCGGGCGTGGCGAAACCGGTGCTCGACCAGGCGCGGGACACGTGACGCAACAGCGATGTGGTGGATTTCATGGGCGGTCCGTGTTCGTCATGGGCAGCGTGGGTAGTAGTCCAGCACCAGTTCCGGCTGGTGGGCCTTGTCTTCGAGGGTGCCGAAGCGCGCCTGGGTCAGGCCGGACGACGTCAGCAGGACGCCATAGTTGGGCAATCTCTTTTTCAACCACGCGTCGGCGAGGCCGTCGATGCGCACGCTGTAGTACAGATTGGATTGCTTGGAAACGGACATGACCGCGGCCGGCGTGCCGACAGCATCGCCCCCCGGCACGGACCACGGCGCGGTCCACGTGGCGTTGGCCTCGGTCCACGCGGTCGTGACCCGCTGCAGGTAGACCAGCTGGGTCGCGGCGGTCGACTTGGTATTCGTCTGGAACAGCTTGAGCTGCGCCGAAACCGTCAGCACGTCGCCCAGCGACGTCAGCACGAACTGGAGCACGCCGCGTTCCTTGCCGTCGGTCAGCTCCATGAACATGACGGTGCCGTTCGGCGTCGTGTCGCCCAAGACGATGTAGGTATCGTCCGCGTTGGACGCGCTGGCCTTCCAGGTGACCGATGTGCGCTTGGCGGCGTTGTAGACCGGCACCGAGGCATTCGCCAGGCGCACCGTCTGGCCCCCGCTCGCGGTCGCGCTGACGTCGATCGAAAGACCGCCCGCGACGTCCATGACGGCGTTGGTGACGATCGTGCCGCCGGGCAGGCTGAAACTGCCGAACTGGACGGCGCTCGTGCATCCCAGTTGCTGGTTCTGCCACCTGGCCAGGTTCTGGCCCGCCTTGGCCAGGTAGCGGGCGACCTGGGCATCGTAGTCCAGGTCGATCTGGGACACGCTCATCGATGCCTCGCGCACCATCGCCCACGCCAGCGCGCCGACGAAGGCGAGCGTCAGCGCCATCGGCACCAGTACAAGCCCGTCCGCGCCGCCGGACCTCATTGCGCGCCTCCGAGGCGTACCGTCATGCCGGTGCTGGCGCTCGCGTCGCCGCGCGCCAGCGTCAGCGTGACCTGGACCAGTTGCTGGCCGGCCACCGTTTCCGGCGCCGTCACGGAAAAACCGGTGACGTTGTCGGCCAGCACTCCGTCCGGATTGGTTTGCACGAGCTGCCCGTTCGCGAGCTTGAACGTTTGCGCGAACCAGGTGCCGGTCGTGGTCGTGTCCGTGCCCTGTTTCAGCATGCCCTGGGGACTATTTTCGATCACATAAGCCATGCGTCCGAGCGCGAACTCGGCGTCGCGCAGCAGGATCTGGCGGTCGGCCGCGATCGCGCACGCGGTGGCCATGTCGGCCGTCAGGCCGGCCAGCGGGGCCAGCATCAGCGCCGCCAGCGCGAGCGCGATCAACAGCTCCACCAGGGACAGGCCGCGCGCGGGGCGAACGATGGTCCGGCTCATCGCGCCACCAGCGTCGAGAAGCTGTAGCCCGACTCCGGGGACGAGACCGTCACGTACAGCAGCACGTCCTCGAGCTGCTGCGCGGTTTCGACGTCGGGATACGGCAGGAATACGGGCGCCTGGCCGTACCGGGCCCGGTACTTGGCGATGTAGACGTCGCGTTCGATGCAGCTGCCGTCGGCCGGCTGCGAATAACTGGTGGTCTGCTGCATGTCGCGTGCGGCCTGCCACAGGTTGATGTACGGCTCGGCGAGCACGGTTTCCATGGTCGCCTGCAGACAGCGCATGTCGCGCATCTTCGCCTTGGCCACGTCGGGCGCCGCCAGCGCATTCCTGACCGCGTTCGCCATGGGCATGACGCACAGCGCCAGCAGCAGCGCCGCCGCCATCACCTCCAGATAGGCGAAACCCTGCTCGTCATGGACCGGCATGTTCAAAACGTCACCTTTCCCATCGCGGCGTCGATCGTCACCCGGCGCACCGTCCGGCCATGGCGCAACGTGACCAGGCCGTCGTTCTTGAGCGTGACGGCGTTGCCGCCGCTGTCCAGCCCGGCAGCCGGCAACCCGTCGGGGCCGTACGCCAAGGTACGCGTCGTCGTGCTGTTGCTGTACTGGAATACGGCGCTCACGATCGCCACGTCCAGCGCGCCGGCGCCGAAGGCGATCCGGTATGCGCCCTTGTCGACCGGATGCATGACCGTCACGCTCGTATCTTCCGCGTAATAGGCGTCGAGCCGGTACACACGCACCACCTGGCTCGCCGGATCGAAGTCGACCGCATACCACGCGCCGCCGCGCAGGGCCGCCGCCTGCGCGAAGCGGCATGCCTCCCGGATTTCGCTGGACGCGGCGTCCAGGCGCGGGCCATCCAGCGCGTCGGCCGGCGGCACGCCGATCGAGACCACCAGCGCGACGAGCGCCAGCACCACCACCATCTCGATGAGCGTGACCCCGGCGCGGCGCGCCATCCGGCACCGCGTCAATGGGTCCAATAGCCGTTGCCGCGGCGGTCGTTCGCGTTGCTGTTCATGTCGATGCGTCCGGTGACGTAGTTGTAGCGCCAGCCGCCCGTGGCCGCGGCAGGCGCCGTGGCGGTGCCGGTCGTGCTGACGATGGCGACCACGTTCGTCGGCGGATTGCTGATCGGCTCGATCGGCAGCTGTTCGCGCAGGTAGGGGCCGTACAGGAAGCCGGCACCGGCCGCGCTGCACGTGTGGCCGGTCACGTCCGAATACATGGTCAGCTGTTCCTTCAGCGCATCGCCGGTATTGATCGCGGCGGTACCCAGCGTGCCGCTGGCGGCCGTGCATGCCGCCGAATCGCCGCCGGTGGAGGCGGTCGCGGCCGGGAACGTGTTGTTGTGCTGCACGCGGTACATCTCGATCGCGGAGCGCAGGTTGTTCAGGTTGGCGTCGAGGGTCGATTCCTGCGCGTCGGCGGTGGTATTTGAAAATTGCGGTATGGCGATCGCCGCCAGGATGGCGATGATGATGACCACGATCAGCAATTCGATCAGGGTGAAGCCTCGGGAACGCGGAGTACGGAATGGAATGTTCATCTCAGCCTTCTTTCATGGTTACGCTGCAGTTGAAGACGGGCATTTTCTTGAACAGCGGAAATACAGTACCACCGAGAAAAATTCCTTTTTTGCTATAGCGCATGCCTGTGCCGAATCAATGAACGGCGCGGGACATCTTGAAGATCGGCAATATTATTGAGGTGACAATCGTTCCCACCAGGACGCCCATGATCATGAGCATGGCGGGCTCGGCCATCTTGGCCAATTGGTTGAGCTGGCGGGTCAGGTCGCGTTCGTAGAAATCGGCCACGCGCCGCATCACCGGGCCGACCTCGCCGGTCTCCTCGCCCGTGTCGATCATCTGCTTGACGCTGGCCGGGATCAGCGGGCTGGCGCGAAACACGGCGGCAATGCCGTTGCCTTCCGTGACGCCCACCTCGACTTCGCCCAGGAACTGCCGGAACTCGGCGTTGGGAATCACGTTGCGGCAGGCGCCGAGCGTGGCCAGGATGGTCACGCCGCGCTCGAGCGACACGCCCATCACGCGCAGCAGGCGGGTCAGGTAGATCTTGACGAAGATATGGCGCACGAACGGCAGGCGCAGCTTGAGCCGGTCGAGCCGGTGCCGCGTCGCCGGGCGCATCAAGGTGGCCGCGGCGCCCGCCGCCGCCAGGGCGACGCCGCCCGCCAGCAGGGCCCAGTGATGGATCAGCAGGTCGCTGACCGCCATCAGGATCTTGGTGGTGAGCGGCAGCTGGTCGTAGATGCCCTTGAACATCACCGAGAACCTGGGAAAGACCGCCGTGAGGATGAAGATCACGACCAGGGTCGAAAACACGGCCAGGAAGCCCGGATAGGCCAGCGCGCCGATCATGGTGTTGCGCAGGCGTTGCTGTTGCTCGTCCATCTCGACCAGCTGCTGCAGCACCTGCGACAGGAAGCCGCCCTGCTCGCTGGCGCCGACCAGGTTGGTGTACGTGGGCGGGAACAGCGCGGGATGCTTGAGCAGCGCCTCGGAAAAGCGTTGCCCTGCCACGATGTCGTGCGCCAGCTCGTCGAGGATGGCGCGCAGTTGCGGCCGCTCGGCCTGGTCGCGCAGCACGCACAGTGCGCGGTGCAGCGACACGCCGGTATCGAGCAGCAATGCCAGGCGCTCGGTGAGCAGCATGCGCTCCGGCGTGCCGGGTCGCCATTGGAGCCAGGGCGGCAGGACCAGCGCGGCTTGCGCGGCGCCCGTGTTCGCGGGCCGGTCGTCCAGTTCGAAATCGTCCCATTCCAGCGCCACGGTCCGCTCCTAGGTTGCCGTTACCACGCGCGCGATTTCCTCGGGCGTCGTTTCGCCCGCGAACGCGTGCGCCATGCCGTCCGCGTACAGGTCGACGTGGCCGCGCGCGTCCAGGTGGCGCGTCATCGCGTCCTTGCCGGCGTTGGCGGCCACCATGCGTTGCAGGTCGGGATCGATCTCCAGCAGTTCGTAGATCCCGAGCCGTCCCCTGTACCCCGAGTCGTAGCAGGCCGGGCAGCCGCGCCCGCGCGCCAGGCGCAGCGTCCCCTCGCCCTTCCAGCCCCAGGACGCGGCGGCGCCCGGCGGCGCCATGTAGCTGGTGCGGCACTGGCCGCAGATGCGGCGCACGAGGCGCTGCGCCATCACGCCGATCAGGGCCGACGACAGCAGGTACGGCTCGACGCCCATCTCGACCAGGCGCGCGACCGCGCCCAGCGTATCGTTCGTGTGCAGCGTGGTCAGCACCAGGTGGCCGGTGAGCGCGGCCTGTACCGCGATCTCCGCGGTCTGGCGGTCGCGCACCTCGCCCACCATGATCACGTCCGGGTCCTGGCGCAGCACGTGGCGCAGGATGCGCGAGAACGACAGGCCGATCACGTCGTTGACCTGGTTCTGGTTGATGATCTCGAGCTGGTATTCGACCGGATCCTCGATGGTGACGATGTTCTTCTCGATGCTCTTGAGGTGGCTGATCGCCGAGTACAGGCTCGTGGTCTTGCCGCTGCCGGTGGGCCCGGTCACCAGGATCAGCCCGTGGCTGCGCGCCAGCAGCCGCTTGAAGCCCGCCAGCGCGCCCGAGCTCATGCCGAGGCGGTCGACGTCCAGGATCGAGCGGTCCTTGTCGAGCACGCGCAGCACCACCTTTTCGCCGTAGATGCCGGGCAGCGAGGAAAACCGCAGGTCGATGGTGCGTCCGCGCGTGACCACCTGGATGCGGCCGTCCTGCGGCAGGCGGCGCTCGGCGATGTCGAGGTTGGCCATCACCTTCAGGCGCGACACGATCGCCGGGTGCAGTTCGGCGCGCGGCGACATCACTTCGTACAGGATGCCGTCCACCCGCAGCCGCACGCGCGACTTGTTGCGGCCGATTTCGATGTGCACGTCGCTCGCGTGGTCGTGCACGGCGCGCTGGATGATCGCGTTGACCAGGTTGATCACCGGGCTGGCGCTGGCCATCTCGTCGATCCGCGTGTAGTCCTGCGGCAGCGCGCTTTCGACCAGTTCCAGGTCGTCGGCCTCGCTGTGCACGAAGTCGGGGATCTCGCCGCCGTACGCTTCCTCGCGCGCGCGTTCGAGCTCGCCCGGCGGCGCCAGCGCCACCCGCACGCGCAAGGCCGTCGCCGAGCGGATCTCGTCGACGTTGTGCAGCGCCTGCGGCTCGTTGGTGGCGATCGTCAGCGTGCCGTCGACGACGAACAGCGGCAGCACGTTCAGGCGCCGCGCGACGCCGGCGTCGAGCAGCGCGACCGCCGCCGGATCCCACAGCCCGGCGCGCGGATTGACGAACGGGACGCCGAGCTGCTCGGCCAGCGCCTGGCACAGCGCGGCCTCGGACAGCCAGCGCTTTTCGATCATGATCACGCCCATCCGCTTGCCGGTCTGCTGCTGCAGCTTGGCCGCCTCCTCGACCTGGGCGGGCGTCAGGGCGCCGCGCGCGACGAGGATGTCGCCCAGCTTGTTGCGGACCGGATCGCGCGCGGCGCCCGGCGGCAGCGACGGCGCCTGCGGCCGCGCATGGGGTTGCGTGTCGTACAGCGCCACGCGGTCGACGACGCCGGTCACGGCCAGCACGTCCAGCAGCAGCGGACTCGGATAGGCCAGGCGCAGCCAGCCGCCGAGCGCCGCCAGGCGCGCGCCCGCATGCACGAACAGGTCGAGCGCGTGGCCGGACAGGACCTGCACCTTGCCCAGGTCCAGCACGATCGCCACCTGGTGCTGGGCCACGCTGTCGTCGATGGCCTCGGCCAGCGCGGCGACGCTCTCGCGCGTCACCAGCGCGCCGGACGGCGCCAGGTACACGAGGGCACCGATCCGCGTGCGCGTGACGGCCGTTTCCATCTAGCCCTCCCCCGGCTCGGCCCGGGCGCGTTGCAGGTGGATCGAAAAGGTGCTGCCGTGTCCCGGTTCGCTGTCGAGTTCGAGCCGGCCCTGGTGCAGCTCGACGATCTGCTTGGCCAGGTAGAGGCCCAGGCCGTGGCCGCCGCGCCCGGCCGCCCCGGCGTCGCGCACGCGGTAGAACTTTTCCATCACGCGCGCCTGGTCCTCGGGCGCGATGCCGATGCCGCCGTCGCGCACCGAAATCACGAGCTCATGGTCGCCCTGTTCCGCCGCCAGCGTGACGCTGCCGCCGTCGTTGCTGTACTTGACCGCGTTGTCCAGCAGGTTGTTCAGCGCGATGCGCAGCAGGTCCAGGTCGGCCGCGACCGCGTCCAGCGCATGCGGCAGTTGCAGATGCAGCCGCACCTGGCGGCCGTGCGCGCGCGGCTGCGCCAGCTGGACGCAGTCGCGCAGCAGCCCGTCGAGCTTGACGCGCTGGCGCTCCGGCCGCATCGCGCCGGTCTCGAGCCGGCTCACGTTCAGGAGGTTGTTCACGAGCGTGGCCATGCGCTCGGCCTCGTCCTGGATCGTGTCGATGGCCCGCGCGCGCGGCGCCACGTCGCAGCCGGGATCGGCCAGCTGTTCGACGGCCGTGCCGATCACCTGCAGCGGCGACGCGAGTTCGTGCGACACATGGGCCACGAAATCGTTGCTGGCCTGGCGCGCGACCTGCTCGCGGGTGGCGTCACGCAGCACGACCAGGGTGCCGAACACCAGGTCGCTGCCGTCGCCCGTGAGCGGCTGGACGGTGGCGCACAGGTGCTTGTCCGGCACCCGCGCGGGCGTGAATTCGATGGTGGAGCGGCGCAGCGCATCGGAACTGCCGTTGCGCACCGCGGCCAGCAGGGCGCGCAGCGGCGCGTCCTCGCACCACGCCTGCGGCGGCAGCGCGAAGACCCGCTCCATCTGCACCCCGAGCATCGGTTCGATCTTGCCGCTGGCGAAGATGACGTCGCCGGCCGGATCCAGCACGAGCACGCCGTCGGGCAGGCACTGGAGCACCGCCTGCATCTTGTCGCGCGCATATTCCATCAACCGGGCGTCGGCCTCGCCCGCCATGCGCGCCCGTTCCAGCTCGCGGATGTGCGCGGCCGCATGCTCGACCGCCTGGGCCAGGCCGCGCGCGAGCAGCCGCGGGCTCGCCGCGCCCGCGCCTGCGCCCGCCGGCTGCGCCGGCCTGCCGTCGCCGGCCAGTGCCTGCAATGGCGCCACCAAGGCCGCCAGCGGGGCCAGCTCGCGCAACAGCAGCAACCAGGCCAGCAACGCCGGCGCGGCCACGGCCAGCGCGACGTGCAGCACGTCCTCGAGGACCACGCGCTGGCCCCGGCCGTGCCATGCGGCGAGCACCGCGAGCACGCTGGCGCAACACGCCGAGGCCACGACAACAGCCGGGCGCTGGGCCTTGATCCGGGCAAGGATGGTCGAAACGGCAAAGGCGCGGCTCATTTTTCCTCCAGGAAAATAACCTACTGTCGCGCGGTGCCGCTTGTGTTGTGCTGGATCAGCTGCCTTTCGCCAAGTAGGGATCGTGCGCGGCCAGTTGTTGTACGAAACCGTCAAATGCGGCCAGCAGCGGCTCGTAGCGGCCCGGATCGCCCTCGATCCGGGCCAGCGCGAGCGCCGCCGCTTCCAGCGTGGACAACTGGTGCGCCGCATGCGCCTTGCGGATCCGGTACGCCGACGGCGCCACGTCGTGCAGCGCCAGGCGCGGCAAGGATTGCAACAGGGGGTTCAGGTGAAGCATCTTGCGGCTCTTGCGCCAGGTGGCGTCGAGCACGACCAGCGTCACGTCTTCGGGACGCGGCGGCGGCAGCGGCGCCGGTGCGGCCGGGGACGGCGGCGTGTCCGGATACAGCAGCAGGGGCGTGCGGCCGTCCGCGCCCAGCAGCGCCGCCAGTTGTCCGGGCGCGAACGCCTCGCCCACTTCGAGCCGGCTGCCGGCCAGGCACAGGTGCAGCAGGCGCGCGCTGTTCTTGGCGTTGCGCACTTCGAGCGGATGTTGCAGGATCAGCAGGCCGGCGCGGCTGGACAGCGGCCGCACCCAATGGCAGATGCAGGCGCTCTGCGCGCGCAGGCAGGCGGCGCAGGTGGCGCGCTTTGTCGGAGAAGATGGATCGGTCATGGGCGGCGATTGTAGCGCCACCCGGACACTCACTGGCTGCCCATGCGCTGCCCCGCCTGCGGCGCATCGGCCGCCGTGACGGGCGCATCCGGCCGCAACGTCTTCAGGGCGCGACTCCACGCCACCACCTGGTCGAGCATGGCGTCGACGGCCTGCTCGTGGTGCGCGGCCGGGTTGAACGTCGTGAAATCGTCGAAGTCCGTGCGCAGCGACAGCATCACCTGCGCGCGCACGTCGGCGACCATCAGCTCGCCCATCACGAGGCGCAGGCTCTCGATGGCGCGCGCGCCGCCCGCGCTGCCGTAGCCGACGAAGCCCGCGGCCTTGTTGTTCCACTCCCGGTACAGGAAATCGATCGCGTTCTTCAGCGCGCCGGACGTGCCGTGGTTGTACTCGGGCGTGACGAAGACGTAGCCGTCGAAACCGGCGATCGCGGCGGCCCACGCCTTCGTGTGCGGGTGCGCGTACATGCCGAATGACGGCGGCACCGGCTCGTCCAGCAGTGGCAGGTCGAAATCCTGGATGTCGACCAGCTCGAACACGGCGTCGGCACGCATGCCGGCGATGTCCAGCACCCAGCGCGCCACGTCCGGCGCCTTGCGGCCGGGCCGGGTGCTGCCGACGATGATCCCGATCTTGATCATGGTGTTCCTCCTCCATCTCGAGTGATGCGAGCGATTCGATCCGTGCCCTCCAGCAGCCGTTGCAATTCCTCCAGCACGGCGGCGGCCGCCGCCGCCGCGTCGCCGTCGAGCCGCGCGACCGTCGCCTGCCGCAGCGCGGCCGCTTCCGCCCGCACCTGCCCCGCGACGGCGGTGCCGTGCGGCGTCGGGACGATGCGCTTGACGCGGCGGTCGCCCGGTTCCGAGTCGCGCCGCACGAGACCGCCCGCGACGAGGCGGTCGAGCGTCGTCACGAGCGTGGCGCCGTCCACCCCGAGCCGCAGCGCCAGTTCCCGCTGCGACGGCGGCTCCGGGCTGTCCGCGACGGCCGCCAGCGCGTTCCAGCCGGCCGTCGTCAGCCCATGCGCCTTGAGGTGGCGTTCCAGCGCGAGACGCCAGGCACGGGCGCCGCCTTGCAAGGCTTGCAGGAAACGGTCGTCGGTAAGCATGTCAAGGAAACATGGGCGGCCCAATCGTTGGCCAGGCCGATTATCTGCCTGTTATGGCAAATGTGGCCACACACGAAGATTTAGTTCGAGAATTGGTTATTCGGACATTGCTCTGAGAAATCACCGTGCTTAGAATCAATTCATTCCACGAGGCAATCAGTTGGAACCTCGAAAAACCGTCGCGAGCGGCCGCAGTTGCGATTGAGAAGCGCAGCTGTACGAGCAGTACAGCGAGCATCGCAAAGCGCAAATGCAACGCGCAGCAGGTTTTTAGAGCTTCCGGCTCTCGGGGAAAACGTGCAAACCCGGTGTCTTCCAGAGTGTTCTATGTTTAAAGCCCGTATTTCCGTTCGCAAACTGACTTTCGCCTGCCTCGCCGCCCTGTCCCTGCTGCCGGGACTCGCAATCGAGCAAGAGTTGCAGCTCGATTACCGGATCAACGAACACATCATCCTGATCCCGGCCGGCCAGGACCACCAGGCTCGCCTCGAGACGACCGTGTTCGAGCCGAACGGTCCGGGCCCCTTCCCGCTCGTCATCATCAACCACGGCAAGGACCCGGGCCACCCGAACCTGCAGCCGCGCGACCGCTTCTACCACATGGCGCACGCCTTCGTGGAGCGCGGCTATGCCGTGATGGTGCCGATGCGCCAGGGCTTCGCCAACTCCACCGGCTATTACCACGACCACGGCTGCGACATGACGGCCAACGGCTACACCCAGGCCGACGACATCCGCTCGACCCTCGAGTACGCGCGCGACCAGCAATGGGTCGACGCCGACCACATCGTCGTCGTCGGCCAGTCGTACGGCGGCCTCGCGACGATCGCGCTGGGCACCCAGGACCTGCCGGGCGTGCGCGGCCTGATCAACTTCGCCGGCGGCCTGCGCGACGACAGCAACGGCTGCGGCTGGCGCTCGGCGCTCGTTTCCGCCTTCGCCGAGTACGGCGCGCAGAACAAGATCCCGAGCCTGTGGATGTATGGCCAGAACGATTCGCTGTTCTCGCCGGAACTGGTGGCGCGCATGCACGACGCCTTCGAACAGGCCGGCGGCCACGCCCAGCTCGTCGAGTACGCGCCGTTCAAGCGCGATTCGCACGGCATGCTGGCGAGCCGCGACGGCGAGAAGGTCTGGCTGGCGGACACGATGACCTTCTTGAAGCAGGTCGGCATGCCGACGAAAGTGCTGTACAAAGTGCCGGAGCCGCCGCAGCCGCAGGCGACCAATTTCGCCGGCCTCGACGACGTCGACGCCGTGCCCTTCCTGTCCGAGAACGGCAGGCGCGCCTATCGCGAATACCTGACCAAGATGACGCCGCGCGCGTTCGCCGTGTCGCCCAGCGGCGCCTGGTGCTGGGCCGAGGAAGGCGAGGACCCGGACACCCGCGCCCTGGCCACCTGCTCGGCCAAGAGCGACACGCCGTGCCGCCTGTATTCGGTGGACGACAACGTCGTCTGGAACCCGGACCTGGCCGAGAAGGCCGCCGTCACGGCGTCCAACACGCCGTTGCCGCCCGCGCCGGGCGATGGCGCCGTCGGCAATGCGGCCGGCGTGACGGCCACGAACTGAACCCCTTTCTCCTCGCTTGACAGGCGGCCGCTGGACGGCCGCTTTTTTTCGCTCCGCACAATGGCCCTGGACACAGTGCGTAGATGCGACACCGGCGGTATTTTGTTGCGCTGCAACAGTCTTTTTACCGTCCGGGTCGAGGCAGCGCAAACTCTGCCGCGAATATCAAACCGACAATGAGCTCGCCACGTCCAATGGAGAGTCATATGTTGCGACTGACGAACACCTGCGCCTGCGCGCTGCTGGCGCTTGCCTCGCTGCTGTGCGCCCCCGCCCGCGCCGTCAACAACGACCCGGTCGTGCTCGTGCACGGCTTCCTCGGCTTCGGACCGAACGAGCACCCGCTCGGCAGCTTCCTGTACTGGGGCGGCTACGGCAGCATCGCCTCGCACCTGGCCGTCTACCACGGCCCGCACGTCGTCTTCACGGCCCAGGTCGGCGCGATCGCGTCGAACTGGGACCGCGCGGCCGAGCTGTACGCCCAGATCAAGGGCGGCTGCGTCGATTACGGCGCCCACCACGTGGCCCGCTACGGCTACCCGGGCCAGCAGCAGAAGCCGCCCGGCAAATGCTGGGCCGCCGACCCGGCCGACAATCCCGAGCACTATCCGCTCGCGTTCTATCCGCAATGGGATGCCGCGCATCCCGTCCACATGATCGGCCACAGCCAGGGCGGCACGACGATCCGCGCGCTGATCCAGCTGCTTGAACACGGCTCGCCGGACGGCGACGAAGGCGGCGGCGACTTGTACAAGGGCGGCAAGATCGGCTGGGTGAAGAGCGTCGTCACGATCTCCGCGCCGCACAACGGCACCACGCTGCGCGACGCCGTGCTGGACGTGCTGCCGAACCTGCGCAGTCCCTTGCGCGACATCCTCGACAACGAACTGGCCCACTGGGAAATGGCGCCGGACGGCGCGCGCGAATTCAACCTCTGGGCGCTGACTTCACCCTCGGTCTATTATTTTTCGGTGGGCACGCTGGCGACGGAAGCCGGCGCCTGGTGCTGCAACGGCACGGACCGCGCCATCGCGCCCGTGCAGAACGCCGAATTCCAGTATCCGCGCGCCGACATGATCCCGTACTTCAAGCTGTTCGCGGGCGAATGGATCGTCGGCGCGCTGGCCCAGCCGGGCATGGGATCGTACACGCAGAACGCGCCGGGCCGGGTCCGCATCGACAGCGCCTGGTTCCCGAACGATGGCGTCGTCAACACGATCAGCATGCGCGCGCCCGCCGGGCACCCGGTGCGCGATTACGACGGCACGGCGGTCAAGGGCGTGTGGAATTTCCTCGGCAATTACCGTGGATACGACCATTTCGACATCCTGAACTGGCCGAACGAGGGGCCGTCGGCCGATCCGATCTACGACCGGATCAGCGACATCATCTTCAGCCTGGATTGAGCGCGCTTGGTGGGCACGGGGTGCCCACCCTTGTATCTTGATAGAGTTGATGGTTAGCTACCATCAACTGAGGTGAAGAGCAGCTTGAGCCCACCCTTAAGGCATAGACCTTCGAGTGTAGATTAAGCCCTTCACCTCTCCCACCCCATTGCTGAACACTGGACGGTATCCGAGGGCGCTGACCCTGCATG
>NZ_JADKYX010000007.1 GCF_016093545.1 Massilia rhizosphaerae
CATGCAGGGTCAGCGCCCTCGGATACCGTCCAGTGTTCAGCAATGGGGTGGGAGAGGTGAAGGGCTTAATCTACACTCGAAGGTCTATGCCTTAAGGGTGGGCTCAAGCTGCTCTTCACCTCAGTTGGTGGTAGCTAACCATCAACTCTATCAAGATACAAGGGTGGGCACCCGCGTTTGATGCCCCCGGCATCAAACGCCCACCATGCACGTCAAGCCGCCTCGATCTCGTCCAGCGGCCAGCGCGGCCGCACGTTGAACGCGTAATCGCGCTGCGCCGCGTCCGGATTGCGCTCCAGCCGCAGCGCGCCCGCGAACGCGATCATCGCGCCGTTGTCCGTGCAGAATTCCAGCTCCGGGTAATACACCTTGAAGCGTTTCTTGGCCGCCGCCGCGTTCAGCGACGCGCGCAGCTGGCGGTTCGCGCCCACGCCGCCCGCGATCACGAGGCGCTTCAGGCCCGTGTGCTTGAGCGCCAGCACGCACTTCGCGGTCAGCACGTCCACGATGGCGTCGACGAAGCCGCGCGCGATGTTGGCCTTGTCCTGCTCGCACACGTTGGCGAGGTCCGCGCCCTGGTTCCTCACGACCGTCAGCACGGCCGTCTTCAGGCCCGAGAAGCTGAAGTTGAAATCCTTCGAGTGCAGCATCGGGCGCGGCAGCTTGTACGCTTCCGGATCGCCGAATTCCGCCAGGCGCGAGATCGCCGGCCCGCCCGGATAGCCGAGGCCCAGCAGCTTGGCCGACTTGTCGAACGCTTCGCCGGCCGCGTCGTCCAGCGTTTCGCCCAGCAGCGTGTAGCGGCCGACGCCGTCCACACGCATCAGCTGCGTGTGGCCGCCGGAGACGAGCAGGGCGACAAACGGGAATTCCGGCCGCTCGCTGGCCAAGAGCGGCGACAGCAAATGACCCTCCAGGTGGTGCACGCCCAGCACGGGTTTATCGAGTGCGAGTGCCAGGCTGCAGGCGACGGACGATCCGACCAGCAGCGCGCCCGCGAGGCCCGGGCCCTGCGTGTAGGCGATGGCGTCGATGCGCTCCATGGGCAGGTCGGCTTTCGCGAGCACCTGTTCCAGCAGCGGTAGCGCGCGCCGGATGTGGTCGCGCGACGCCAGTTCCGGCACGACGCCGCCGTACTCCTCGTGCATCGCGACCTGCGAGTGCAGTGCGTGGGCCAGCAGGCCGCGCTCCGTGTCGTACAGAGCCAGGCCGGTTTCATCGCAGGAGGATTCGACGCCGAGGACAATCATGGGCAAGCAGGAAGAGTGGGCAGAAGACAAATCGCCGCGCCAGGACGGCGCGCAATCCGCCATTGTACCTTGCATCGGCTAAAATCGAATACCGCCAGCTACTTTCCGCATGACGCACGCCGAATCCCTGTTCCACGCGGCCCGCACCCGCCTCGACGCGGGCGACCATCCCGCCGCCGCCGCGCTCCTGCGCGCCGCGCTGGCGCTCGACCCCGATGCGGCGGCGATCCACGCCAACCTCGCCTTCGCGCTCGCCGCCGGCGGCGACACCGACGCCGCCGAGACCCACTACCGCCGCGCCATCGCGCTCGCGCCGCATGAACCGCAGACCTACCTGAACCTCGGCGCCATGCTCACGGCGCGGCACCGTGCTGACGCCGCGCTGGCCGTCTACGCCGCCGCCCCGGCCTTTGCGCAGGATTCGCCCGCGCTGCTGTCGAACCGCGGCATGGCGCTCGTCGGCCTGGGCAGCGAGAGCGAGGCGGAAACCTGCTACCGCCGCGCGCTGGCCCTCGACCCCGGCTACCGCAAGGCCGCGTTCAACCTGGCCTATGTGCTGCTGCGCCAGGGCCGCTGGGCGGAAGGGTGGCAACGCCTGGAAGCGCGCGACTGGCTCGCGGCCATGCAGGACTTCATGCGCCTGCCGCGCTGGGACGGCGCGCCGCTGGCCGGGCGACGCATCCTCGTCGGCGTGGAAGCGGGCCATGGCGACATGATCCAGTTCTGCCGCTACTGCGACCAGCTGAAGGCCGCCGGCGCCGCGCGCGTGGGCGTGCTGTGTCATCCGGGGCTGGCCGCGCTGTTCGGCAGCCTGCGCGGCGTCGACGAGGTCATCTCGCTGGACCAGGACTTCGACCGCGCCGATTGGGACGCGTGGGCCGCGCCGCTCAGTCTTCCTCTGCATTTAGGGACGACGGTCGACTCGGTGCCGGCCGCGCTGCCTTACCTGGCGCCCGATCCCGCGCGCGTGGCGCGCCTGGCGCCGCTGCTGGGGGACGCAACGGACGCGTTGAAGGTGGGCCTCGTATGGAAGGGCAATCCCCGCTTCGAGAACGATGCCGCGCGCTCGTTGCCGGGCTTCGCGACCTTGGCGCCGCTGCGGCAGGTGCCGGGCGTGCGGTGGTTCAGCCTGCAGAAGGGGCCGGGCGAGGACGAGGCAAAGGATGGCGTGACCGACCTGGCGGGCGCGATCGGCGACTTCGCCGACACGGCGGCGCTGATCGCGGGACTGGATCTCGTCATCACGGTCGACACGGCCTGCGCCCACCTGGCGGGGGCGCTCGGCAAGCGGTGCTGGGTGCTGCTGCCGGCGTGGATGCCGGACTGGCGCTGGCTCGCGGACCGCACGGACACGCCCTGGTATCCGCACGTGATGCGCCTGTTCCGCCAGCGCCGCGACGGCGCGTGGGACGAGGTGATGCGGGACGTGGCCGCCGCCCTCGCGGAACTCGCGGCCGGCGCGGCCGGCTAGCGCATCAAGGCCGCTGCAGCAATTCCTTGTGCGCGCTGCGCAGCATGGCCTCGGTGTCGTCCCAGGCGATGCAGCCGTCGGTGACGGAGCAGCCGTACTTCAGTTGCGACAGATCGCTCGGGATCGGCTGGCTGCCGCCGACGATGTTCGACTCGATCATCACGCCGACGAGCGACTGGTTGCCGTGCTTGATCTGTTGGATCACGTCCGACATCACGAGCGGCTGCAGCTCCGGCTTTTTATAGCTGTTGGCGTGCGAGCAGTCGACGACGAGGTTCGCGGGCAGGCCGGCCTTCTTGAGCGCCTGTTCGGCGATGGCGACCGAGACGGAATCGTAGTTCGGCCGCCCGCCGCCGCCGCGCAGCACGACGTGGCCGTAGGCGTTGCCGCGCGTGCGCACGATGGACACGCTGCCCTGGTCGTTGATGCCCAGGAAGGAGTGCGGGCTGGACGACGACAGCACGGCGTTGATGGCGATGCCGACGTCGCCGTCGGTGCCGTTCTTGAAGCCGACGGGCGTCGACAGGCCCGAGGACATCTCGCGGTGCGTCTGCGATTCCGTCGTGCGCGCGCCGATCGCGGTCCAGGCGATCAGGTCGCCCAGGTATTGCGGCGAAATCGGATCGAGCGCCTCGGTGGCGGTCGGCAGGCCCAGTTCGCACACGTCGAGCAGGAACTGGCGAGCGCGCTCCATGCCGACGTCGACGCGGAACGAATCGTCCATGAACGGATCGTTGATATAGCCTTTCCAGCCGGTCGTCGTGCGCGGTTTTTCGAAATACACGCGCATCACGAGCACCATCGTGTCTTCCACTTCGGCCTGCAGCGCCTTCAGGCGGCGCGCATAGTCGAGGCCCGCGACGGGGTCGTGGATCGAGCAGGGGCCGACGACGACGAACAGGCGCTTGTCCTTGCGGTCGAGGATGTTGCGCAGGGTCTCGCGGCCCTTCATCACCGTGGTGAAGGCCTTGTCCGTCAGCGGCAGCTTCTTGTGCAGTTCGCTGGGCGTCGGCATGGTCGCGAACGAGGTGACGTTGGTGTTTTCGATATCGGGCGTGATCAGCATGGCATTCGTATTTATTCCGGAGGGATCAATGAGTCTAGCCCGAAATCTTACACCGTGCATCTCCTTGCTCAAAAATGTCGCATCTATAACGGCCGGCGCGGCGATGGTATCCTGTCATCATGGACACGACCAACACTCCCCAGAACCCGTTCCCGGCCGCCCGCTTCATCAAGGAGATCGGCCGCGGCGTGAAAGGCGCGCGCAGCATGACGCGCGACGATGCCAAGCTGCTGTACGGCGCGATGCTCGACGGGCGGGTGTCCGACCTGGAACTGGGCGGCATCCTGCTCGCGATGCGCATCAAGGGCGAATCCGTGGAAGAAATCGCCGGCTTCATGGACGCGGCCGAGGCCTCGTTCGCGCCGCTGCCCGCGCCGCCCGGCGACTTCGCGCCCGTGCTGATCCCCAGCTATAACGGCGCGCGCAAGCTGGCCAACCTCACGCCGCTGCTGGCCCTGCTGCTCGCGCGCGCGGGCGTGCCGGTGCTCGTGCACGGCGTGCGGGAAGACCCGGGCCGCGTGACGACGGCCGAGATCTTCGCCGAGATGGGCATCGGCCCCGTGGGCTCCACGGCCGAGATGCTGGACGCCTTCGCCGACCATAAACCGTGCTTCATGCCGATCGAATTGCTGGCGCCGGAGCTGGCGCACCAGCTGTCGCTGCGCCGCATCCTCGGCGTGCGCAATTCCACGCACACGATCGTGAAAATCCTGCAGCCGTTCGAGGGACCGGCGCTGCGCCTCGTGTCGTACACGCATCCGGAATACCTGGCGATGCTGACCGACTATTTTCAGACCGCCGCCCCGCACGCCCGCGGCGACGCCTTCCTCATGCGCGGCACCGAGGGCGAGACGGTGGCGAACGCCAACCGCGCCCAGGAAATCAACTGGTTCCATGCCGGCCAGAAGACGCTGCTGGTCGAGCGCGACGCCCCGGCCGACGCGCTGGCGCCCGCCCCGGAAGGCCGCGACGCGGCCGCCACGGCCGACTGGATCGCCCGCGCGCTGCGGGGCGAGCAGCCGGTGCCGCCGCCGATCGCGGCGCAGGTGGCGCAGTGCGTCAACGTCGCCAGGATGTTGCGCGGATAGCCGTAGGGTGGGCACCCCGTGCCCACCACACATAAGCCGGTACCGTCGCGTACAATCACACGTTTTGCGCGCAGCAAATACGGAACACGCATGGCAAAACACTACGACGTGGCGATCATCGGCGCCGGCGCCGCCGGCATGATGTGCGCCGCCACCGCAGCCCAGCGCGGCAAGCGTGTCCTGCTGGTCGACCACGCCGGCAAGCTGGCCGAAAAAATCCGCATCTCCGGCGGCGGCCGCTGCAATTTCACCAACGTCAACGCCGGTCCGCAGAATTTCCTGTCCGAGAACCCGCATTTCTGCCGCAGCGCCCTGTCGCGCTACACGCCGCAGGATTTCCTCGCACTCGTCAAGAAACATCGCATCGCGTACCACGAAAAACACCGCGGCCAGCTGTTCTGCGACGACTCGTCCGAACAGATCATCGCCATGCTCAAGGCCGAATGCGATGCGGGCGGCGTGCACTGGCGCATGCCGTGCAAGGTGGCCGGCGTCACGAAGCAAGCTGAAGGGTTCCGCATCGACACGGACGGCGAGCCCATCCTCGCAACCAATGTGGTCGTGGCAACGGGCGGCCTGTCGATCCCGAAGATCGGCGCCACCGACCTGGGCTACCGCATCGCCAAGCATTTCGACTTGAAGATCGTCGAGACGCGCCCCGGCCTCGTGCCGCTGACGTTCGACGGCCCGAGCTGGCAGCCGTTCGTCCCGTTGGCCGGCATCGCGCTGGAAGTCGACGTCGAGACCGGCTCGAAGAAGGGCAAGAACGCGAAGTATGGCTATTTCCGCGAAGATCTGTTGTTCACGCACCGCGGCTTGTCCGGCCCCGCCATCCTGCAAATTTCCAGCTATTGGCAGCCGGGCACGCCCATCGTGCTGAATCTGCTGCCCGAAATGGATGTAGCGGACGAGCTGATCGGCATGAAGACGACGGTGAAAAAGCAGCTGGGGAATATCCTGTCGCAATGGCTGCCCGCGCGGCTGGCAGAAGGGCTGCTCATCGGCAACGGTTTCGCACCGGATGCGCGCCTGCCGGACATGGCGGACGCGAAACTGCGCAAGCTGGGCGACGCGATCAACCGCTGGGCCATCGTGCCGACCGGCTCGGAAGGCTATAAGAAGGCGGAGGTGACGCTGGGCGGCGTCGACACGCGCGAACTGTCGCAGCAAACCATGATGGCGAACCATGTCCTGGGCCTGTATTTCATTGGCGAAACGGTCGACGTCACGGGCTGGCTCGGCGGCTACAACTTCCAGTGGGCATGGGCGTCCGGCGTCGCGGCGGGCAGGGCGATCGAGTAAGACTTCTGCCATGTGGCAACTTTGCACACTGATGAAAAACATCGCACAGATCTTGAAAAGCTGTTAGAATTTCGTTCTTCCCTAAATCCAACGGTTTCATTTTTACATGACCACTATCCGCCTTAAAGAAAACGAGCCGTTCGAAGTCGCTATGCGTCGCTTCAAGCGCACTATCGAAAAAACCGGTCTGCTGACGGAACTTCGCGCACGCGAGTTTTACGAGAAGCCGACTGCAGAGCGCAAGCGCAAGCTGGCCGCTGCCGTGAAGCGTCACTACAAGCGCATCCGCAGCCAGCAACTGCCGAAGAAGCTGTACTGATTTACATTCACGCCTTCTCCGGCGACGGCCACTGCCAGTCCCGGATGTGCAAGGCCTGAATCCGACGAAGCCCGCTCCGGTTGTGCCGCAGCGGGTTTTGCCTTTTGCCCCTCTCGAATGGAGTCTCCATGAGCTTGAAAGACCAAATCACCGACGACATGAAAGCCGCCATGCGCGCCAAGGACAGCGAGCGTCTCTCCACCATCCGCCTGCTGATCGCCGAGATCAAGCGCAAGGAAGTGGACGAACGCATCGAGCTGAACGATGCGCAGGTGCTGGCCGTCGTCGAGAAGATGATCAAGCAGCGCAAGGATTCGATCACCCAGTTCGAAAGCGGTGGCCGCCAGGACCTGGCCGACAAGGAAAAGTCCGAACTCGCCGTGCTGGCCGCGTACATGCCGGCCGGCCTGTCGGATGAAGAAGTCGCCGCCGAAGTGGCGGCCGCCGTCGCCGCATCGGGCGCCGCCGGTCCGCAGGACATGGGCAAGGTGATGGGCATCCTGAAACCGAAACTGGCCGGCCGCGCCGACATGACGGCCGTGTCGGCCCAGGTCAAGAAAGCCCTGGCGGGCGGCTGACCTGGCTTGGCACGGCTGCGGCGTCGATGCCACGGCCGTGCCTGTTTTTGATGCACCGGAGCGGCAACGCCATGTTGCATTGTTGCAAATCAACTTGTAACGAGCCCTGCGGTATAGTCTGACCTGAGACAAATACTGTTAGTTAGATCAAGTGATTCCGCAATCATTCATTACCGACTTGCTCAATCGCGTTGACATCGTCGACGTGGTGGGGCGTTATGTGCAGCTGAAAAAGGGCGGCGCCAATTACATGGGGCTCTGTCCGTTTCATAACGAAAAGTCTCCCAGTTTCACCGTCAGCCCGACCAAGCAGTTTTATCACTGCTTCGGCTGCGGTGCCCACGGCACGGCCATCGGCTTCATGATCGAGTACTCGGGCATGGGTTTCGTCGACGCCGTCAAGGACCTGGCGCAAAGCGTCGGCATGATCGTGCCCGAGGCCGACGACAAGATCCCGCCGGCCCAGCGCGCCGCCCAGCAGGCCCAGACCCTGGCCCTGACGGATGCGCTGAACCAGGCCTGCGATTACTACCGCGCCCAGTTGCGCACGGCACCGAACGCCATCGCCTATTTAAAAGGCCGCGGCTTGACGGGCGAAGTGGCGGCCCGCTTCGGACTCGGCTACGCGCCCGGCGGCTGGGACAATCTGCGGTCCGTGTTCCGCGACTACGACGCGCTCGCGCTCGTCGAATCCGGCCTCGTCATCGATAAAGTGGACGAGGACGGCAACAATAAAAAGCGCTACGACCGTTTCCGCGAACGCATCATGTTCCCGATCAGAAACACGAAAGGGCAGGTGATCGGCTTCGGCGGCCGCGTGCTCGACGGCGGCGAGCCGAAATACCTGAACTCGCCGGAAACGCCGTTGTTCCAGAAAGGCCACGAGCTGTACGGCCTGTTCGAGGCGCGCCAGGCCATCCGCGACGCCGGCTATGTGCTGGTGACGGAAGGGTATATGGACGTCGTCGCCCTGGCCCAACTCGGCTTCCCGCAAGCTGTCGCGACCCTCGGCACGGCGTGCACAAGTACCCACGTGCAAAAGTTGCTGCGCCAGACGGACAACGTCATCTTCAGCTTCGACGGCGACAAGGCCGGCCGTCGCGCCGCCCGCCGCGCGCTGGAAGCCTGTCTGCCGCAAGTGACGGACAACAAGACGATCAGATTCCTGTTCTTGCCGCAAGAACATGATCCGGACAGCTATGTGCGCGAATTCGGCGCGGAAGCTTTCGCCCAGGAAATCAACGAAGCGATGCCGCTGTCGCAATTCCTGCTGCGCGAGGTGACGACGGAACATGATCTCGACACGCCGGAAGGCCGGGCACGCGTCCAGTTCGATGCGAAACCGATGTTGCAGGCCATGACGCCGACGGCCCTGCGCCTGCAGATCGTGCGCGGGCTGGCGAACCTGACGGCGTCAACGCCGGCGGAGATCGAAGCGTTGTTTGAATTGTCCAAGCCGGTTGCGGTGGCGCGCAAAGCGCCGCCGCGCCAGGGGCGTCCGGAACCGGTCGGCCTGGAATTGCAGATGTCGCGCATCCTCGTTGCGCATCCGGCGTTGGCGCTGGGCCTGGACGAATCGGCGTTGCGCGCCTTCGATCACTTCGGCCCCGAGCAGGCCGAGCGGTTGCGCCAGCTCGTGGCGATGGCGCAGGCATTGGGTGCGAACGGTACGTTCGCGGCGTTGTCCGAGCAATTGAAGGAAACGAGCAGCGAGTACGACAAGCTGATCGCGGCCATCGCCGTGGAACCCGAATCGGATAGCGAAGCTGACCGTGTCTGGCTAACAAGTGCTGTGAGGCAAGTCAAGATGGACGTGTTGAAACAGGAGTTGAACCAGTTGTTTTCTTCCGGATTGACCCCAGATCAGGTGAGTGCCCGCTATCGCGAAATCACAGCTCAGCAGGACCTCTTGGCCCGGGAGGCAGCAAACGACACCCCTGCGAAATTCGGCTGACGGAGGGCGGTCGCCACGGCGGCGTTCTCGACTGGAAAGAACAGGGGCGCGTGCTATAATAAAACGCTAACTATTGCAAGCATTGAAACGATTTTTCGTATCAATCCGGGCTGGGTGTTTCAGTTAGCAGGGCAACAGAGTGTGCCTGCAGCGTGATGTAAGGTAACAAAACTTTATCTTTAACTACAGTAAAGTGGTCGTTGTGACTTCGAAAGCGCCTGTGCCAACCAAGAAACCCGAAACCAAAGTGGCTACCAAATCCACCAGGATGTCCGCTAAAGTGGACAATTCGCAAGACAAGGCGGAAGCCCGCGTCGCGGGTGTTGCGCCTGTCAGCCAGACGACCGACGCGGAAGCCCTCGCCGCGATCGACACGTCGGGCTACGTGCTGCCGGCCGTCAAGGTACCAGGCCGGCGTGGCCGCAAGCCCAAGGAATTCACGCCCGAGAACGACGAAGTCGCCGCCCTGAACGCGGTCGAGCGCGCCGAGCTGAAAGCGGTCGACAAGGCCAAGGCCAAGGACCGCAAGGCCAAGGAAAAAGCGCTGCTGAAAGACGCGTTCTCCTCGGACACGGAAGCGAGCGAAGAGGAACTGGAAATCCGCCGCCAGAAGCTCAAGGCCCTGATCAAGTCGGGCAAGGAGCGCGGCTTCCTCACGTATTCCGAGATCAACGATCATCTGCCGGACAACATCGTCGATCCGGAAGCGATCGAAGGCATCATCGGCACGTTCAACGACATGGGCATTGCCGTCTACGAGCACGCGCCCGATGCCGAAACGCTGCTGCTGTCCGATAACGTCGCCACCGTCACCAGCGACGACGAAGCCGAGGCTGCCGCCGAAGCGGCGCTGTCGACCGTCGACTCCGATTTCGGCCGCACCACCGACCCCGTCCGCATGTACATGCGCGAGATGGGCTCCGTCGAACTGCTGACCCGCGAAGGCGAGATCGAGATCGCCAAACGCATCGAAGACGGCTTGCGCGACATGATCCAGGCGATTTCCGCCTGCCCGGTCACGATCGCCGAGATCATCGACGCCGCCCGCCGCATCGAGCAGGACGAGATCAAGATCGACGAAATCGTCGACGGCATGGTCGACCCGGATGAATCCGAGGACACGTCGCCGACCGCGGTCGCCCCGGCGGCCTCCGACGGCGACGATGACGAGGACGAGGAAGCCGACGAGGAAGAAGAGGAAGAGGAAGAAGAAGCCAACGCGAGCTCCGGCGCGGCCGGCTATTCCGCCGAGCAGCTCGAGCAGCTGAAGAATTCTGCCCTCGAAAAATTCAGCCTCATCGAACAGCAGTTCGACAAGATGCGCAAGGCCTACGAAAAGCAGGGCTACAATTCCGATGGCTATGTCAAGGCCCAGGAATCGATCTCGAACGAACTGCTCGGCATCCGCTTCACGGCCAAGGTCGTCGAAAAGCTGTGCGATACCCTGCGCGGCCAGGTCGACGAAGTCCGCCACATCGAAAAGCAGATCCTGGACGTGGCCGTGAACCGCTGCGGCATGCCGCGCGCCCACTTCATCAAGGTCTTTCCGGGCAACGAGACGAACCTCGACTGGGTCGACGGCGAAGTGAACGCCGGCCACGCCTACAGCGCCATCCTCGGCCGCAATATCCCGACGATCAAGGAACTGCAGCAACGCCTCATCGACCTGCAAGCCCGCGTCGTCCTGCCGCTGCCGGACCTGCGCAACATCAACCGCCAGATGGCGGCCGGTGAAATGAAGGCGCGCAAGGCCAAGCGCGAAATGACGGAAGCAAACTTGCGTCTGGTCATCTCGATCGCGAAAAAGTACACGAACCGCGGCCTGCAATTCCTCGACCTGATCCAGGAAGGCAATATCGGCCTGATGAAGGCGGTGGACAAGTTCGAATACCGTCGCGGCTATAAATTCTCGACCTATGCGACGTGGTGGATCCGCCAGGCCATTACCCGCTCGATCGCGGACCAGGCGCGCACGATCCGTATCCCGGTGCACATGATCGAAACGATCAACAAGATGAACCGGATCTCGCGCCAGATCCTGCAGGAAACGGGCGCCGAGCCCGATCCGGCGACGCTCGCGGTCAAGATGGAAATGCCGGAAGATAAGATCCGGAAGATCATGAAGATCGCGAAAGAGCCGATCTCGATGGAAACGCCGATCGGCGACGACGACGATTCCCATCTGGGCGACTTTATCGAGGACAACAACACGCTGGCGCCTTCGGACGCCGCGCTGCATGCGTCGATGCGCGGCGTGGTCAAGGACGTGCTCGACTCGCTGACGCCGCGCGAAGCCAAGGTGCTGCGCATGCGCTTTGGCATCGAAATGTCGACGGATCACACGCTGGAAGAGGTCGGCAAGCAATTCGACGTCACCCGCGAGCGCATCCGCCAGATCGAAGCCAAGGCGCTGCGCAAGCTGCGCCACCCGTCACGCTCCGACAAGCTGAAGAGCTTCCTCGAGAACAACAGCGGCTGAGACTTGACGGACCTACGCTAAAACAATATCCTCTCGCCACTTCGGACATTCAGGCGCTGACCTGATCTCCGCAAGTGGCGCGTTTTTAGCGTCTTCGGATGTACCAGTTTCGGGCCTCTAGCTCATGCCTGGTTAGAGCAGCGGACTCATAATCCGTTGGTGCCGTGTTCGACTCACGGGAGGCCCACCAAATTGTCTAGTGAAAACAAAGGGATTAGTTTGAGGCTGGCCCTTTTTCAATTTTGCTTTAAGAAACGCTGTCCATTTTCTGTCTAGTATTTCTCTATCTAGTTGATGGATTAACCGTTCTCGTTTCGGTCAATGATCTAGTGCCCAGTTAGTAGCGCAGTGTCATTGTCAGTAAGCTGTAGACGGGAATCTTCTGTGGGACGAGGATTGTTGACGCCATTGATGACGAATTGGCTGGCGAAGGTGTGACGCGCTACCTGTGTGGTATCTCCAAGCGGGAGCCAAGACGTTGATCCTGTTCCAGATGATGCCGGCCGGCCGGGACTGTTAAAATTGGACCGTCGTTTGCGCGTCCGTAGCGTTTACAGCCCTATAGTCCGAAGGAGCCGTGCATCGATGGCAAGGTTGACTTGCTCCCTTTGCTCTGATGCCCTATAGTCTAAGTGTGAATTTCACTTGACTTCCACAGAAATCAGTTCGCCGTTTACTAACCATTTTTGCGACGGCAGTTGAGGTAAATATGTTGTCCAAAACAAAGACTCTTCGAATGAAGATGGAACGCGCCAAGCAAAGATCGTTGCTTGAGCAACTGCGTAAAGACACTGATTCCTACTCTGAAGCGATTGCTGCGAGGGAAATAACTGAAGTGTCAAAGGCACAAGCGTTGCTGCGAGAATATGAGCTTGTAACCGCTTTTCAAAAAAAACTCGAAGCGGTTGATCGCATGCAGCGTGATATCGAAAACCTCAAGCGTTTTCAGCCGGACAGTAGCGTTCTGCGGATTGTCCAAGAAATGAATAAGTTCAAAGAAGTTTATGCCAAAATTGAAAAGCTGAACGTGATGCAGGATGTTCGCGAGGCATGGAAGGCGGCTGAGGATGCTAGCTCCTTGAAACGAATGCAGAGCGAAGTTGAGAGATTAAACTCTTTTCAGAGAAATACAGAATTGGCAAATGAATTTCGTCGAGATCTAAAAGAAGTTACGTTGGCCCAGGAGTCACTAAACGCCTTAAAAGATGCATATGGGGTCTCCGCTGCGATTAAGCGGGCCGTGGTTCCTCCGCTTGCGTTGCCACTTACTGATCCGAATAGTTCTCGTCTTGTACAGAATGCCGTTAAGCGGGTAATGACGACACATGCCGATGTGATAAAGGCATTGGCGAATCGATGAGTTCTTCGCTAATGACGCCAGAATTAGTACGTGAAATTCATGATCTTATTCTGTCGACAGAGCCTGGGTTGAAGGGGGACTACGGCGAAGAAAAGCTACTCGGCGCTTTGGCGCGCGTCGATATGACTGTGGAGTACGACAACGTCAATGACGTGTTTGAAATAGCTGCTCTTTACGCATTAGCACTGGCTTGTGGTCATGCTTTTCTTGACGCCAATAAGCGTACTGGACTGGTTACGGCGCTGGCATATTTGGTTATGCAAGGTATCGATATCCCGCTTGAACTTCGATTGGATGACTATATGGTCGACTTGACTGAGCACAAGCTTGACTATCATCAATTTGGTGCGCTGCTGTATACATTTGCGAATCGTGAAGAGCAAGCCCCTTCGCAGTAAGGTCCATATATTCTCAGATTATTGGTGTCTTATGGATGTCGATTGAAGGCGGCGATGCACGCAACTAGCCTAGTCTTGACACATAGTTCAGTGCCTGTGGATCCGGTACAAAAATATCGATATCTTTGCTAAGGCGGTGCTGATACTTGCGCATCAGCACTGTCCCGCCACCGAAGGTCCAATTGAGATGTTTAGTGCCGTGGGCATAGATCTCATCCACCAAGCACAAGGCGTTCTGGAAGAGGCCTTCCCGGGTCTTTTCGTCGGCCATTACCAAACAGTTCTATGGGTGTGAAGCGCCTTTGCCATCGCGGAGACGTGTTTCATGACCGTCTTCGCTGGCGTGTTGGTCTCGATCGAGGCTTCGTGAATTGCACTGACGACCAGTTGCAGGGGCGTTTCGTCCAGCAGCGTCATCACATGCGGCTTGAAGTCGTCAGGAACCGCACCCGACTTCAAAATATTCTTCAGCACGTCGGATGTGAGGATCTTCTTGTAGCTCGTACTCGCCGTCTGTGCGGCCATCTTGAGCGCCGGCGACTTCTTCAACCTCTCCTTGGCGTCAAAGCTCAGGCCGAGGATGCCCAGCAGATGGTTCAGCTTCGTATAGCCCAGATCTTCGAGGGCGCCCCTCTCGAGCTGGTTGACGGTGGTGCGTGACAGGCCTGCCAGCTTCGCCAACTGGGCCTGGCTGAGCCCGATCTCCTTCCGCCTGTCATGGACGTGCATGCCGACTTCGCGAAGTTGCATGATCTCAATCTTAAAAACTGTTCAATAGACTGAACATGTTATCGCCGACCCAGAGATATCTTCAAGTCCTGGGAAAGCGACGAATAGTGATCTTGAAAGCCGTCTGGAAGTGTTCTCAGTCCTTATAGGCTGACTCACTCAGCGGAGCCCGGTCCGCCTCGCGGGCCGCCAACCACGCCAACGGTATATTAAACACGTCACTTGATTTACGTCAATATTTCCTTGTTTACATATTAATTCTCATTGAGCAAAATTTAGTTCCCCAACTCCCCAATTAGCGCCATGGATACCGCAATTTGTACAGAAGATGGACTTACATACACTGCAGTGGAGTTTTCACGACTCGATCCGCTGCAATTGGAGCGCAAGCGACGGCATTTGATCTGTGAAGAATGCGGTTTAGCAGCATTCTTCAGGAAACCGTCGCGTAGCGGACGAGGTGCATGTTTCGGTGCACGTCCACATCGTGAAGGTTGCAACCTCGCCGCTACCGACAATGAGATCAGAGTGCCCGGCACGGGAGATGATCAGGATGAAGCTTTTAATCCCGGAGATAGAATTATTGTTGAGCTCACGTTCGGTGGCCAAGACGGTGAGGTTCACTTAGATCGCGATGAGCGTGGCCCGAGGCGCCCACGTGGCGGAAGACATATTGGTGAAGGGGGACCGCACGCGGCGCAAATGCATCGGCGCCTCAGCACATTGCTTCGATTGCTTGTCACCGCTCCTAACTTTCGCTATTCCGATCAGATCATCGCAGTTACCAATCAACCCGAACTTCCGGCTCGAGATTTTTTTGTTCACTTGAGTGATGTGACACCTCTACATATCGGCCAATTTAGAGGTTTCTGGGGTCAATTGACGGATGCTCGGGAAGGCGCCGACGGCGTATTGTGGCTGAATAGCGGAGGACGTGCTGAAATGAGCTTTTGTTTGCCACCCGAACATAGACCCGAGGTAATGCAGCGGTTTCGGCTAGAAGAAGAGGAAGACTTTTCCGGTAGCTATATTTTGGTGCTCGGCACTTTGCACGTTTCCCGAAATAATAAGAAGTTTTGCGTTATTGATGACCCCGCTGTCATCGCCTTGCGCTGAGTACTTATGTGAAACTGGGGCGTCGACATCAATGCTCCCAGTTTGTTCGTGGCCGTCAGCAGCCATACAACGCCGCCACCCGCTTCAGCCGCAACACCATCGCCTTCCTGAGCCTGCCCGGCCCCGTCACCTCCACCTCCGGCGCCAGCCGCAACAACTGCCCGGCCCCGTGCTCGACCGACTCGACGGGAATCCGTAGCGCCACCCGCCCATCGCGCCGGCGCGACGGCTTCGCTCCCGCAACGGCACGCGCAGCCGCGGCGTTCAGGTAACGCAGGTCCTTGAGCCCAACCGGCGTCGCCAGCACGTCCGCATGATCCGTGTACAGATCCGCCTCGAAGCGCGCGACGGATTGACCCCAATATGAAGCCAGGTCAAACCGCGCCGGCCGCCGTGCGCGCGGCTCCAGCAGCGCGGCGCGCTTGATATTCGAGATCCGATAGGTGCGCGGCTTGCCGTCCGACGCGGCGACGAGATACCAGACCCCCGCCTTCAGCACCAGCCCCAGCGGATGCACGACCCGCTCGGCCTCGTCGCGCCAGCTCTCGTAGGACATGCTCAGCTGCCTGTCCGACCAGACCGCGTCGGCGACGACCGTCAGGTGCGGCACCGCGTCCGGTTCGCGATACCAGTCGACCGGGTCGAGGTGGAAGCGCGACTGGATCTTCTGCGCTTCCGTGCGCGACGATTCCGGCAACGACGTCAGCAGCTTGAGCTGGGCGCCCTGCAGCGGCTTGTCGAGGCCGAGGTCGGCTGCGGGGCCGGCCAGGCCGCTGAGGAACACGACTTGCGCTTCGGAGGGCGTCAGCCCCGTCAGCCGCGTGTTCCAGCCGTCGAGCAGGCGGAAGCCGCCCGCGCGTCCCCGTTCGGCATAGATCGGCACGCCGGCGGCGGTGAGCTGGTCGATGTCGCGATGCAGGGTGCGCACCGAGATCTCCAGTGCTTCGGCCAGGGCGGCGGCGCTCATGGGACCGCGCGTCTCGAGCATCATTTGGATGGAAAGCAGGCGGCTGGCGCGCATGATCGGGCGAAATATATGACATCAGATGGCAGATATTCTATTCGATACTGCATGGCATCGAGATCAAACCGGAGACCACCATGTCGAATCAACCTCTGCCGCCGCACCACCCCCAGGTCGTCGAGCTGCGCCGATACACGCTGCATCCGGGGCGGCGCGACGCGCTGATCGACTTGTTCGACAGGGAATTCGTCGAGTCCCAGGAGGCGGAAGGCATGAGCGTGATGGGGCAGTTCCGCGATCTGGACGATCCGGACCGCTTCGTCTGGCTGCGCGGCTTTGCCGACATGGCGGCGCGCGCACATGGATTGCAAGGCTTTTACGGCGGTCCGGTATGGGCGGCCCATCGCGATGCGGCGAACGCGACCATGATCGATTCCGACGATGTCCTGCTGTTGCGCCCGGCGTGGGATGGTGCCGGTCTCGCGCACGATCCCGCGCGCCGGGCGGAGCCCGGGGCCTGCGCGGTGCCGCCGGGTGCGGTCGACGTGACCGTGTTCAGCCTGAAAGATGCCGCTGGCCCGGCGCTGCTCGACTTCTGCCGCGCGCGCATGGTGCCGGTGCTGCGGCGGGGCGGTGCGCTGGCGCAGGGTTGGTATGTCACCGAACCCGGTCCGAACAATTTTCCGCGGCTGCCCGTGCGCGAAGGAGAAAGCGTGCTCGTCGGCGTGGCCGTGTTCGAGGATCCTGCCGTCCACGACGTCCTCCAGGAGGACTGGCAACGCGACGTGGCGCCGGCATTGTCGCAGTGGCTCGCACAGCCGCCGCATTCCATGAAACTGATGCCGACAGCCCGCTCGGCCATCCATGCATAAGGAGCACACCATGAACGAACATATCCTCGACGGCCGGTCCGATTTCGATTTCCTCGTCGGCGACTGGACAGTCCGCCATCGGCGTCTCAAGGAACGCCTCGCCGGATGCACCGAATGGGAGGAATTTCGCGGGACGTGTTCCCTGCGGCCGTTGCTGGACGGCCAGGCGAACGTGGACGACAACGTGTTGGAAATGGCGTCGGGAACCTATCGCGCGGCATCCATCCGCGCCTACGATCCGGTGACGAAGCAATGGTCCATCTGGTGGCTCGATAGCCGCCGCCCGCATGACCTCGGCGCCCCGGTCGTCGGCGCGTTCAAGGACGGCACCGGCACCTTTTTCGCCGACGACGTCTGCGACGGCCAACCCATCCGCGTGCGCTTCCTCTGGACGGACATCACCCCCGTGAGCGCGCGCTGGCAGCAGGCGTTTTCAAGGGACGGCGGCGCGACGTGGGAAACCAACTGGATCATGGAGTTCGAACGCAGCGAGGATTCTTCACACCGACCTGCTCGCACATAGCCAGCACGGGCCACGCCAATGACGAATGGTCGCTTGTCCATGCGCGGCCCCTCCGTCATTTGCTGGCAGAACAGCAATAGACTACGCGATGCCGCACGGCGGAATGATTCTTCCCGCAATACCAAAAGACAACAAACTGATACAAAGTGTGATAGTTGGCTTGCCCGCCCCGAATTGGTGAGGTATCTTGCTACTCAACAAGGAAAATTTGTTTAGGTCAACTATGTCGGCGTCTTCAGCAGAATCTTCGCTCCAGCCTGTGGTCCGGCTCCTGGGCTATGCCCGCTATGTATTTGGCGGCTTGCTGGTCGTGACCATCGCTTTGCTCGTCTGGCAGCATTTCGGCATGGAGAAAGTGGTTGAGTTGGCCGGCAATCATTATCCTGTGAAACTCGAGGACGACCGCAGCGAAGGCGGCGCGTCCCAGGGGCGGCTCGAGCGGAAGGGGCAGGATCTCGTCATACATTGCCACATCGTCAAGAAGGCCAGTTGGCCATATTGCAAGCTGGACTTCGATTTCCTCAAGGGCGCGAAGGGCGTCGACATGTCGCGCTTCGAGAACATCGTCATTGAGGCGCACTACGAGGGGCCGGGCGTTCCGAAATTCGGTCTCGCCGTGTCCGAGGTGGAAGACGGCTTTACCCGGCTCGACCAATGGCAAACCTACAAGATCGAGCAGGTTGAATCACTCGGATTGCCGTCCAGTGGCCGTGTGCTGGTCCCGCTGGATTGGTTCAGCGTGGCGCAATGGTGGAAGGACATGGCCAAGCCGCCGGTCGAGCACGCGGCCGTCAATCTCGATAATATCGTGTACGCTAACCTGGCATTCAATTTTGGCGGGGTCGAAGGCGAGCACGTGTTCACCATACACAGCCTGCGCCTGCACGGCAAGTTGATCAATCGGGCGGACTTGCTGATGGGGCTGGTGGCCCTGTGGGTGCTGTGCACGGTCGGCTGGCTGGCGATCCTGACGTTGTCGTTGCGCACGCAGCTTCAGGAGAGCAAGGCGGCCATCGCACTGCTCAGGGAGGTCAACAAGGCGCTCGAGCTCGAGGCGCGCGACCTGGCCGGCCAGGCGCACATCGATCCGCTCACGGGCGTGCTGAACCGGCAGGGCTTGCGCGCGGCGCTGATGAGCACGTCAAGCCTGCTGAGCGAGCCGATGGCCGTGATCTTCATCGACATCGACCACTTCAAGTCCATCAACGATACGCACGGCCATGGCGTGGGCGACGACGTCCTGCGCAAATTCGCCAACGTCATCGCGTCCGGCATCCGCTCGTCCGACCGGCTCGTGCGCTGGGGCGGCGAGGAATTCCTGATCGTCTGCCCGATGACCAATGTGTATCAGGGACGGATCCTGGCGGACAACCTGCGCCACGCGCTGCACCAGCATGCGTGGCCGGCGGATCTGCGCGTGACGGCATCGTTCGGCGTCGCACAGCATCACCAGCAGGACGAGGTCGGCGTCGTCATCAAGCATGCCGACGAGGCACTGTATCGCGCCAAGCAGACCGGCCGCGACCGCGTGTGTGCCCACAATCCGGAAGACGTGATCGCTGCTGCTGCGGCTTGATATCGCCATTATCTTTACGCAAATCAAAGATTTCGTATTGACAAGAGTTGTTTCTGGGGCAACTATAGGCGATTGTTAATCTGCAATTGTCGCCATGAACCGACTGTCAACCCTTCTGCTATCCTTGCTCGCGGCGTTGCCGCTCCCGGCCGCGCATGCCGGCGTCCAGCCTGTCGAGCGTCCTTCCGTCGAGAGCTTTTTCCGTCACCCCGACGTCGGCTTCGTGAGGCTGTCGCCGAGCGGGCGCTATGTCGCGCTCCTCAACCGCCTGGACGGCGGCCACCAGGCGCTGGTGGTGCGCGAAACGGCGGACCCGACAAAGGTCAACACCGTCGCGACGTTCGAAAGCGCGCGACTGCAGGATCTCGAATGGGTCAACGACGACCGGCTGACCCTCACGTTGAAGGATGTGCGAATCGAATTCGAAGGCAACTACGACCAGTTCGCCGTCGACCGCGACGGTACGCACCTGACGCACCTGATCTCGGGGAACTGGAACCACGAACAGCAAACCCTGGGCACGCTGATCAAGGACCGGGTGCTGACGGCCGATTACATCTTCGAGGGCGTGACCCATGACGGTTCCGACGACATCGTCGTTGGCAAGCTCAGCTGGAACAACGTCGATCTGCAACCGCAGTCCGTCCATCCTTTTCGCCTGAACACGCGCACGCGCGTCCTGACCGACATGGTGGTGGGCCCGCAGCCGGAACATGTGCGGTGGTGGTTGCTCGATGCGTCCGACCGGCCGCGCTTGGCCGTGACCGAGGGCAAGGGCCGGTGCGTCGTCTATTACCGCGCCGAGGCCGCCGGACCGTGGGACGAGATCAGCAATCGGGACTGCCTCGAGGATGACGCGTTCCGGCCGCTGATGTTCGACGACCGCAACACGCTGTACGTGCGTGCCGGCTACAAGGAACGCACGGCCCTGTTCGCGTTCGACCTGGCCAAGAAAACGCTGGACAAGCAACCGTTCGTGGATATCGACGGTTTCGATTTCGATGGCGATCTGGAACGGGACTATGGTTCCAAGAAAATCCTCGGGGTACGTTTCCAGGCCGACGCCGCCTCCACGGTCTGGCTCGATCCGACCATGAAGGCAATCCAGAAAAAAGTCGACGCGTTGTTGCCGGGCACGATCAATCGTGTCTCGTGCCCGCGGGACTGTCGTAATCCGCCCGCCGTCGTCATCACCGCCGAGTCCGATCGAATGCCGCCGGCCTATTTCCTGTACACGCCGTCAGATGGGCATATCGTCGGATTTGGCAGCAGCCATCCGGACATCCAGCCCAAGCAGATGGGCAAGCGCGACTTCTTCCACTATGCCGCGCGCGACGGCCTGCAGATCCCCATCTACGTGACCACGCCGCCGGGCAAGGCCGACGGGCCGCGTCCGGCGATCGTGCTCGTGCATGGCGGCCCTTATGTGCGCGGCGGATCGTGGGAATGGGATGCGGAGGCGCAGTTCCTGGCGTCGCGCGGCTATGTCGTGCTGCAGCCGGAATTCCGCGGCAGCACGGGCTTCGGCAGCAAGCTGTTCCGCGCCGGCTGGCAGCAATGGGGCCGGACGATGCAGGACGACCTGGCCGACGCCGCCGCCTGGGCGGTCAAGCAGGGCTGGGCCGATCCCAAGCGGATCGGCATCATGGGCGCGAGCTACGGCGGCTACGCGACGTTGATGGGTCTCGTGCGCAATCCGGACATCTTTCGCGCCGGCGTGGAGTGGGCCGGCGTGACCGACATCGGACTGCTGTTCACCGCCGTGGAGAGCGACGCTTCCGAGGATCTGCGCCGGTACGGCCTGAAGACGCTGATCGGCGACCCGCTCAAGGATCCGGCCGCCTTCGCCGCCGTGTCGCCGCTGGAGCAGGCCGGCCGCATCCACCAGCCGCTGCTGATGGCGCATGGCGCCCAGGACCGCCGCGTGCCCATCGTCCACGCGGCGAAGATGCACGACGCCATCCAGGCCAAGAACGCCAACGTCGAATACGTTGTCTATCCGGAGGAAGGCCACGGCTGGCGCCACGAAGAGGACAGCATCGACTTCTGGAAGCGCGTCGAGGCCTTCCTCGACAAGAACCTGGCGCATTGAGGCCCACCGGGCCCGCATTGAGGCCCACCGGGCCTCAATGCCCCTTACAGGGCGATCTCGGTGCCGAGCCGCTTGAGGAATTGCGCGATCCATTGCGGATGCGCGGGCCAGGCCGGTGCGGTGACGAGGTTGCCGTCCGTGACGGCCGCGTCGACCGGGATGTCGGCGTATTCGCCGCCGGCCAGGCGGACCTCGGGCGCGCAGGCGGGGTAGGCGGATACGCGCTTGCCGCGGATGACGTCGGCGGCCGCCAGCAACTGGGCACCGTGGCAGACGGCGGCGATCGGCTTGCCGGCGTGGGCGAAGCCGCGCACCAGCGCGATTACTTGAGGATCCAGGCGCAGGTACTCGGGGGCGCGGCCGCCCGCGATGACCAGGGCGTCGTAGTCGTCGGCGTCCGCCTCCGCAAAATCGGCGTTCAGCGCGAACTGGTGGCCGGGCTTTTCCGTGTAGGTCTGGTCGCCTTCGAAATCGTGGATCGCGGTCTTGACCTTGTCGCCCTTCTTCTTGCCGGGACAGACGGCGTGCACGGTGTGCCCCACCGCCTGCAGCGCCTGGAACGGCACCATGGTTTCGTAATCTTCCGCAAAATCGCCGGTCAACAACAGGATTTTTTTCGCTGCCATCGTGGGTTCTCCTTCAAGGGTTCCGTGGACTTGCCTCGACAAGATACCATCGACGCACGGGCCCCGTAAGGCTTGATGTTCGGCATGGTTTGTTGCCGGACCAGCCGTCTCAGGCCGCCGGCACCCGCTCCTCGAGCATGCGCGCGCGCAGCGCGGTCAGCGGCAGCGGGCGCGCCAGCAGATAGCCCTGCACGTAGTCGCAGCCGGCCTGGCGCAGCCACTCGAACTGCTCGGTTTCTTCGACGCCCTCGGCCACCACCGTCAGGTTGAAACCGTGCGCGAGGGCGATCACGGCGCCGGCGATCGTCGTGCCGGACGTCGGCAGCAGGCGCACGAAGCTGCGGTCGATCTTGAGGTGGTTGATCGGGAAGGACTGCAGGTAGGCGAGCGACGAGTAGCCGGTGCCGAAGTCGTCGATCGACAGGCGCACGCCCAGCGCACGCACGTTGTGCATGAACTCGACGGCCAGGTCCAGGTCTTCCATCAGCATGCTCTCGGTGAGCTCCAGCTCCAGGCGCTCCGGCAGCATGCCCGTCGCCGCCAGCGTGTGCTCGACGACGCGGATGAAATCCTTGTCGCGCAGCTGGCGCGCCGAGACGTTCACGGCCATGCTGAGCCACGTGCCGGTCTGGCGGTACAGGGCGACGGCGTCCAGGCAGGCCCGCTCCAGCACCCATTTGCCGATGTCGACGATCAGGCCGCTCTCCTCGGCCACGGGGATGAATTCGGCCGGCGAGATATAGCCCTGTTCGGGATGCGGCCAGCGCAGCAGCGCTTCCACGCCGACCATCTTGCGCGTGCCGCAGGCGTATTGCGGCTGGTAGCACAGTTCCAGCAGGCCCGCCTCGAGGTGGCGGCGCAGGTCGCGGTCCAGGCGCGCGCGCCGCTGCGTGGCGAGGATCATCTCGCGCTCGAACACGGCCACGGTGTCGCGGCCGTTGGCTTTGGCGCGGTACAGGGCGGCGTCGGCGTTGCTGAGCAATTCGCTCATCGTGTGCGCGTCGTCCGGGAACACGCAGGCGCCGACGCTCGCGGTGGGCGTCACTTCCAGGCCCTCGATCTGCATCGGCTGGCGCAGGCCGGCGACGATGCGCCGGCCCACGCGTTCCAGTTCGGCCGGATCGTCGAGCGGCGCGACGATGACGGCGAATTCGTCGCCGCCGATGCGGCCGATGCGGTCGCTGGGGCGGGCCGTCGCGCGCAGCACGCTGGCGACCTGGCGCAGCAGGCGGTCGCCGGCCGCGTGGCCGGCCGTGTCGTTGACGACCTTGAAGTTGTCCAGGTCGATCAGCAGGAGCCCGATGCGGCTGCCCGACTCGGTGCGCATGGCGATTTCAAGCTCCAGCGCCTCGTAGGTGCAGCGGCGGTTCGGCAGGCTCGTGACCGTGTCGGTATAGGCCAGGTGCTTCAGCTGGGATTCGGCGCGGTGCATGCGGGCCTTGGTGCGGCGCGTGAGCAGCGACGTCGTCACCAGCGCGCCCAGCGAGGCCAGCGCCAGCAGGGCGCCGTAGCGCAGCAGGCCGTTGCGGATGCCGACCGTGTCGGCCGTGAGCACGACCCGGCCCAGCGTCATGCCGCGGTAGCGGATCGGCCGCACCACCGACAGCGGCGCGAACAGCGTCCAGTCGCGCAGCAGCGGCGGCGTCTCGACGACGGCGCCGTTGCGGTAGGCGGCGAATTCGACGTCCTGGCGGTCGTACACCGTGGCGGCGGCCAGGAACGAGGAGTGGCGGAACGAGCGCAGCATCTCGTGCGCCGCGTCCTGGTCGTGGAACATCAGCGTGGCCGCCACGTTGTCGGCGATGATCGCGGCCTGCACCGCGAGGTCGTCGGTGAGGCTGCGGCGCAGGGCGACGAACTGGTAGGCGAGCAGGATGCAGCAGGCGACGCCGAGCGCGGCGGCCGCGGCCAGCAATTGGCCCACGCCGAGCATGCGGCTCAGTTCTCCCGGACGCCGTGCCGTCGTCGGTCTCATAGCACGTTCCTCGCGAGGCGCAGCAGGTGGGAGGAAATGCGCAGGCCGCACCTGGCCGCTTCCTGCGTGTCGATGTCGAAGCGGATGTGCTCGTCGTCCTCGACGAGGGTGATCGCGGCGTTGCCGCCGGCGCCGTCGCGCACGACGAGCACGCCGGCAGTCGCGGCCGGGTGCTGCGCGCCGCGCGCCAGCACGGCGATGTCGCAGTGCGGGGCCTTGGGATGCGCGATGTCCGTCATGGTCCAGAGGCGGCCGTTGACGGGCTTGCCGTTCAGGGCGTGCAGGCCGGGCCACAGCGGATTGTCGGGGCTCGCGCACACGACGAGCGGCGCTTTCGCATTCGCGTCCGGCCACGTCGTGAACAGGGCGAAGTTGAAGATGTACGCCGCCTTCAAGTCCTTGCCGTCGACCTGGGCGAGGCACACGTCTGCCGCCAGCCCCAGGGTCGAGGCGATCGCGAGGAAGGCCAGGGCGCGCACCATCGTCAGAACCGCCAGTCCAGTTTCGCGGCCAGCGTGCGGCCCTCGCGCGCGAGCGTCGGCTGGACGAAGGCGGGGCCGCCCACGTCGGCGTAGCGCCGGTCGAAGGCGTTGTACGCGCTCAGCGACAGCTCCGCGCGCGGCAGCAGCCGCAGCGCGGACAAGGTGACGTTGGCCACGCAATAGCCGCCCGCCGCGCCCTGGTCGGCCAGGCGCTTGCCGCTGCACAGCAGTTCGGCGCCGACGCGGCCGCCGCGCCAGCCCAGCGGCGCGGTGAGGTTGGCCTTGGCCAGGTGGCGCGGCGAATCGATCAGCGGGACGCCGTCCGTGCCGCGGGCGAGCTGCCACGAATAGCTGGCGCGCAGGCGCACGGGGCCGAAGTCGCGGTCGAGCGCCGCTTCGAGGCCGCGGGCGTTGGCCTGGTCGATGTTGCGGAAGATGAGCAGGCCGCTGGCCGCGTCGACCTGCTGGCTGATCAAGTCATCCACGCGATAGCGGAACAGCGACAGCGTCGCATGCCCGCCGCCCGCGAGCGTGTGTTCCAGCACCAGCTCGCGCGTTGTCACGCGTTCCCGGCGCAGGTTGGGATTGGGGATCTGGCCGTCGCTGCCCGGCAGCGCGTAGTACATCTCGTAGGCGTTCGGCGTGCGGAAAGCGCTGCCTGCGATCAGCTTGACGGTGTCGGCGGACGTCGCCTTGTAGACGACGGCCACGCGCGGGCTGAAGCGATGCGTGTCCGGGGACTCGTGGTTGTCGAAGCGCACGCCGGCGTTGACGAGGAAGCCGGCCGGCAGCTGGATCTCGTCTTCCACGAACACGGCCTGGCGCGTGGCGCTGCGGCGGTCGTCCAGCAGGCGCGCGTAAGGTTGCGCGTCGTAGTTGTACTGGTCGCGGCGTGCGTCGTTGCCCAGCTCGGCGCCGAGCACGATCTTCTGGTGCGGCAGGTTCGTCAGCGTGGCGTTCAGGCTCGCGCCGTACCAGCGCGCATGGGCGCCGTCGATGTTCAGGCGCGGCAGGCCGGCGTCGTCCGGATACCAGCCCGTGCCGACGTAATCGGCCTGGCCCGATTGCAGCTGGGCCGCCAGCGCCAGCGCGGGCGCGACCCGGGCGTTCCACGTCAGGCCGATGCTCGTCTGGGTGTCGCGCGTGCGGTCGGGCGCGCCGAACACGGCGCCGAACGAACCGGTCGGGACGCCCTTGGTGCGGGCCACGTGGCTGGCCGACAGCGTCACGCCGCCAAAGCTGCCCTTGACGAGGAAGTTCTGCGCGCGGTCCCAGTCGAGGCGGCGGGCGACGCCGTGGTGGGTGTCGGGCGTGTCGGGCGTGTCAAATTCCGGAAAATACAGGTCGCGGCCCGTGCGGTTGAAGGCGCTCGCCGACAGCAGCAGGTCGGCGCCGTTCTGGCCGTGCCACCCGTAGCTCGTGCGGGCCCTGCGCTCGCCCTGGGTGCCGCCGGTGAGCGACCCCTGCAGGCCGGACAGGCCGCTGCCGTCGCGGGTGACGACGTTGATCACGCCGAACAGGGCGTTCGAGCCATACACGGCCGACCCGGGGCCGGGCACGAATTCGATGCGCTTGACCATGTCCATGTCGAGCAGGCCTTCGGTGCCGATGAGGGCCTGGTCGTACACCGCGTCGTTGACGCGCACGCCGTCGACCAGCAGCAGGAAGCGGCTGTTGTAGTCGCCCGGACGGAGGAAGCCGCGCGCGCCCAGGTAGGCGTAGTTGCGGTCGTTCGTCACGTACAGGCCGGGCAGCGTGGCCAGCGCGTCGGCCAGCGTGCGCCAGCCGAAGTCGCGGATGTCCGCAGCCGTGAGCACCACCACCGACGACGGCGCGTCGCTGATCGGCTGGGCGAATTTCGAGGCGGTCGTCACCACCCGCATCTGCATCAGGTCCTCGAGCGGAATGGTGCTCAGCGTGCGGATGGCGGCGCCGTCGGCCGCGTCCGTGCCGGCCTGCGCCGCGCTGGCACAGTGCAGCAGGACGGCGCAGACGATGACGGGCAGGGCACGCGGCAAGAAACGTTTGGACATGGGATGACGAAGGCCGCCGGTAACGGCCCGTCTCTTATAAATTATTTCAAATTATCACTTATCAATACTATAGAGAAACTTTTGGGCGCTGACACCAAAAGTTGCATCAAAAAGACAGAATTGTATATTTATGAACCCGTATCATTCCATACCGCACCAAAAGTGAGCAGTTACACTCGCTTGCAATTGATACTGTTTCTCGCTTTCAAGTCTGACGCATGGCCGTTACTCTGTACACATGTTTGTTACAACGATATCGAAGGGGAATACCATGCAACGCACTTCCATTCGCGCCACCGTCCATGCCGTCCTGGCTGCCGCCATTCTCGCCACCGGCGTCGCGCCGTTCGCGGCCCAGGCCGCGCCGGATCACCATCCGCGCGCCCAAGCGGAATGCCGCAACTGCGGCACGGTCGTGTCGAACCATACGTACAAGCGTGAACCGGCGCGCGCCAGCGGCGTCGGTGGCGTGGGCGGCGCCGTCGTCGGCGGCCTGCTGGGCAACCAGATCGGCAGCGGCCGTGGCCGCACCCTCGCCACGGTGGCCGGCGCGGTGGGCGGCGCGTATGCCGGCAACCGCATCGAACGCAATATCAAGGCCGAGACCTATACGGACGTGCGCGTGCGGATGGCGACCGGCGGCTACCGCACCTTCACGGAAAAGGGCGCGCCGCGGTTCCGCAACGGCGAACACGTGCGCGTGCTGGACGGGCGCCTGGTGCGCTGATCGGCCGTCGCCGTTTCAGGCCGGCCGCACGTTCGCGATGACGAACCCGCTGGCCGGCAAGGTCGGCATGCGGCGCAGGCCGACCGTCAAGTCCTGCGGCGGCACGTCGTAGGCGATGTCTTCCACGAACAGCTGCAGCGCCGATCTCACCAGGTCGGCCGTGACGGATTCGCCCGGGCAGCGGTGGCCCGAATACGGATCGCCGCCGCCGTGCGGCACGTAGTCGAAGCCGCTGCTCTCGCGGCGTTCGAAGCGCTCCGGCCGGAACACCTCCGGGTCGCCCCACAATGCCGGGTGGTGGTTCGTGCCGTACAGGTCGAACAGCACCCACGTTCCCTTGTCCACGTGCAGTCCATGCCAGTCGAAGGCGTGCAGGGCGCGGCCGCCCATCGCCGGGATGAACGGATAGAAGCGGCGCACTTCCTGCACGAACCAGGCGGCGTAGTCGTCGTCGCGGGCGGCGATGCGCGCGCGGCAGTGCGGATGTTCGTGCAGCGCCAGCAGCGCGAAGGCGATGTAGCGCGCCACAGCCACCGTCGGGCGCAGCAGGTTGATGAGTTCCACGGCCGCGTGCTTGCGGTGCATGAGTTCCCCGTCTGCGTCGCGGTGGCGCGCGACCACGTTCAGCGGGCTGTCGAACGGCGGCTGGATCTGCCCGGCGCGCACGGCGTCGACGAGGGCGCGGGCCCAGTATTCGGTGCGGGTGCGCACGAGCAGGGCGCGCCAGTTGCGCGGGCCGGCCGAACCGGCGCCCGCGATCATCTGCGCGAATTCCCGCGTGCGCTGGGCCGCTTCGTCCGCATTGACGGGAATGCCGGCCCAGCGGCACACGGCGCGGCACAGCACTTCCTGCGCGGCCGCGTGCACGACCACCTCCGGCCGCGACGGCCAGCGCGCGAACTGCGTGCGCCATTCCGCCGCCGCCAGGCCCACGAGGCGCTGCCGTTCCAGGGGCCCGAACAGCGACATGAACATGGCCTTGCGCTTGCGGTGCGCGGCGCCGTCCAGCGCCGTCACGCTGCCGAAGTCCTGCAGCAGGGCCAGCGTCGGCGCCGGCAGCGCGTGGCGGCGCGTGAAGCGGCCGGGCTGGTAGAACATGCGCGCCGCGTCCTCGCCGCGCACGCACAGCGCGCGGCGCAGCATCAGCCGGGCCGTGAACATGTCGCCGCCGAGGGCCGCGTAACGCCGCGGCATGAAGTCGTAGCCTTCCGCGAGGAAGGCGAGGGACAGGTCGAAACCGGGCGCGCGCGGTGCGGCGTCGATGGCCTCGACGGGGCGGCGGGGCGGGGCGGCCATGGTCAGTGCGGCACCGGCAGGAAGACCGGGTCGGGCGTGTCCTGGCGGGCGCGCGGCAGGTAGATCGTGACGGTCGTGCCCGCGCCCGGCTTGCTCGCCAGCCGGATATGGCCGCCGCTCTGCTTGACGAAGCCGTGCGCCATCGACAGGCCGAGGCCCGTGCCCTTGCCTTCCGGCTTGGTCGTGAAGAACGGTTCGAAGGCGCGTTCCATCACGTCGGGCGGCATGCCGGTGCCGGTGTCGCCGACGGCGACGGTGACGAATTTGCCGGGACGGATGCCGGAATACGCCAGCTCGTCGGCCGCTTCGATCGTGACGTTGGCAAGCGCGATGGTGACGCTGCCGCCGCCCTCCATCGCGTCGCGCGCATTGATCACGAGGTTCAGCAGCACGTTTTCCAGCTGGTTCGGATCGACGAGGACGTTCCACAGGTCGGGCGGGATGACCATGCGGATCGCGACGCTGTCGCCGGCCGCGCGGTGCAGCAGGGTGTCCATGCGTTCGATGAGCTGGGCCAGGTTGACGACGCTCGGATGCAGCGGCTGGCGGCGCGCGAAGGCGAGCAGCTGGGCGGCCAGCTTCTTGCCCCGCTCCACGGCGTCGAGGATGTTCAGCAGGCGCTTGCGGCCGTTGTCGTCGCTGCGCAGCATCAGCTGGACGTTGGCGCTGATGATGTGCAGGATGTTGTTGAAATCGTGCGCCACGCCGCCCGTCAGCTTGCCCACGGCCTCCAGCTTCTGGGAGCGCAGCAGCGCCGCCCGCGCTTCCTCCAGCCGCTGCTGGCGCTGATGCTCGCGTTCGGCCGCTTCCTTGCGCGGGCGGATGTCGCGCACGAACGCCGTCACGCCGTAGCCCTGCTTCGTCGCGAGCGGCGTGATCGCGATCTCCACCGGAATCTCGTGGCCGTCGTGCGTGAGCGCCGTCGCCTCCGTGGGACCCGTCAGCATCGGACAGGCGCCGTCGCGCGCGAACTGCGCCAGGCAGCCGCGCCACTCGTCGCGCCGCGGCGCCGGGACCAGGAGCTCGAGCACGTCGCGCCCGACGGCCTCGCCCTCGTTCCAGCCGAACAGCTGGCAGGCCCGCAGGTTCCAGTCCGTGATGCGGCCGTCCGGGGCGATGGCGATGAAGGCGTCGTACGCGGTCTGCAGGATCAGGCGCACGCGTTCGCCCTCGGCGTCGATGCGGTCGCGCGAGGTGCGCAGTTCGACCGTCATGCCCTGCGCCAGCTGCAGCGCGCGGCGGCGTTCGGAGGCCAGCAGCCAGACGACCAGCGCCAGCAGCAGGCCGAGGCCGATGCCCGTCAGCGCGATCGCGACCGTCGCGCGGCGGTCGCGCGCCGCCTCGAAGGCCGGCGCCGAATGCAGGACGATGGTCCAGGATCGTCCGGCGTTGTCGACCGTCGTCTGGTAGCTCAGCAGGGGACGGCGGCTGCCGGCCGCGGCGCCGGGCGAGCGATACAGCAGGGCGTCGGCGGTGGGCGCCAGGCCGTCGTAGATCTCGACCTGCAGGTCGCCCGCGTGCTCGCCGCCCAGTCCCCGCATCAGGTCGTTCATGCGGAACGGCGCATACACCCAGCCGACGATGGCCGCGCGGCGGGCCGCGACCGTGTCGTGCGCCATGCCGGCGCGGTACACCGGCACGTACATCAGGAAGCCAGCCTGGTCGTCGCGCCGGCCCTCCTGCACGAGCACCACCTTGCCGGTGGCGACGGCGTGCCCGGTGTCGCGCGCCGCCGCCATTGCCGCGCGCCGCACCGGTTCGCTGAACATGTCGTAGCCGAAGGCGCGCAGGTTACGGCCCGAAAAGGGTTCGATGCGGGTGATCGACGTGATGACCGGACGCGTCCCCGGCGGCTTGATCGCGTAGTCGCGGAAGCCTTCGGCGCGCATGGCGGCCACGTGCGCGTCCAGCCGTCCGGGCGGGACGATCGTGGCGATGCCCAGTGCTTCGATGCCGGGGAAGCGGTCGTTCAGGTGCAGCAGGGCGTAGTAATCGGCGAATTCGGCGCGGCCGACGTCGACCGAGCCGCGCAGGAAACCGCAGGTGGCGAGCAGCACTTCCTCGTAGACGTCCAGGCGCCGGTCGATGCCGGCGGCGAGGTCGCGCGCCCGGAAATTGAAATTGCCGGCCAGTTCGCCGGCCGCCGTCCGCTGGGCGTTGCCGGCGACCATATAAGTCACGATCAGCGCGGCGAGGAACGCGAGCGCGGCCAGGAGGAAGGGGAGGTGGGCGGGGCTGCGCGGTGAGTTGCGGTTGGATGGCGTGGGCGATGGGTCTGGATGCGGCATGAAGCTGTACGCGACAGGGCGGTGGTGGTCGGGATCCGTTGCCGGCAGGGCAAGCGCGCCGTCCCGCATAGGATACGCATGGTTGGACGGGGCGGGCGCACAACAGGCCGGCACGCGCCGTGCTCCGGCTACAATGAGCGTTTTATGCCATGCTCATGCATTCCCGATTTTCCGCCGACACCCTGTTGCACCGCGTGCGCTGGGGCGCCGCGCTGGCCCTGGTCGCGTTCGCGCTGTGGGCCGCGCTCGCGCCGCTGCGCTATCCGACGCGCGAACGGATCTTCGTGTTCCCGCGCGGCGCCGGCGCGGTGCCGGCCGAGGTGCGCCTGACGCTGGGCGTGCGCGACGTCCTGCTGCTGCGCAACCGCGACGCCGTGCCGCACGTGTTCGGCCAGGTGCTCGTGCTGCCGGGCCACGTGTTCCGCCTGCCGTTCGAACGGCCCGGCGACTATGTGCTGGCCTGCGACGTGGCGCCGGGCCATGCCGTCACGGTGCGGGTCGAGGATCATCCGGACCCCGGATGGACGCGTCTGCTCTGGCGTCTGCGCGTCCTGGCCGAGGCCGTACGCACGTTGCCGATCGAGGGACCGGGGGACTGAAGACGGGTGCAATCGTGCTCCGTCCCGCGCGGCGAATCTGTCATCATGCGCGCATGGCCACGATCACGTTACCCCTGTTCCCGCTGAGCACGGTCCTGTTCCCGGACGGCGTGCTGCCGCTACAGATTTTCGAGGTGCGCTATCTCGACATGATCAGCCATTGCCTGACGGAGGACGAGCCGTTCGGCGTCGTGCTGCTCACCCACGGCCAGGAAGTGCGCACCCCGCAGGGGCAGGAAAAGTTCGCGGCCGCGGGCACGCTGGCGTCCGTGCAGGACACGACGGCGTCCACGCCGGGCCTGCTGCAGGTGGTGTGCCGCGGCGGCGCGCGCTTCAACGTGCTGGACAGCGACCGCCGCACGAACGGCCTGTGGATGGCCGAGGCCGAACTGCTGGAAGAGGACCACGTCGTGCGCATCCCGTCCGACCTCAAGGGCGCGGCCGACGCGCTCGACCGCGTGCTGGCGTCGCTGCACGACGTGCCGCAGAGCCGCTGGCCCGTGCAGCCGCCGTTCCGCCTGGACGATTGCGGCTGGGTGGCCAACCGCTGGTGCGAATTGCTGCCGCTGCCCAATCAGCAGAAACAGAGCATGCTCATGCTGGACAATCCGCTGATCCGGCTGGAGCTGCTGCACGATGTGCTCGATGAGCACGGGCTCATTACCTCTTGAATGACAATATTGTAATTTACCCCCAAAAACGCGGATTTCATATACAGGGGGTAGGATTTGAGGTAACCTTGAGCGCGATTTTGACTCTCTACGTCCAGCCAAAGCCGCCGCTCCCGGCCAAGCCGCGCGAGGCGCGTCCCGTCACCCCGGTTTTCCCGCGTTGGCCCTGCCAGGGCAGCAGCCTGGCCGTAGAACGCAACGATTCATTGCCCGAAAGAAAAAATGTCTGAAACACCGACCACCATTGAAGCTGGCGGCGCACCGACCGTGCGCTTCGCCGATTTCGGCCTGGCGCCAGAGATCCAGCGTGCGCTGTCGGACCAGGGCTATGTGCACCCGACCCCGATCCAGGCCCAGGCGATCCCCATCGTCCTGCAGGGCCGCGACGTCATGGGCGCGGCCCAGACCGGCACCGGCAAGACGGCGAGCTTCTCGCTGCCGATCATCCAGTTGCTGCTCCCGCACGCCAACACGAGCATGTCGCCCGCGCGCCATGCCGTGCGCGCCCTCGTGCTGACGCCGACGCGCGAACTGGCGATCCAGGTCGCCGAGAACGTGAAGGCCTACGCCCAGCACACGCCGCTGCGCTCCACCGTCGTCTTCGGCGGCATGGACATGAAGCCGCAGACCGAGGTCCTGCGCCGCGGCGTCGAGATCGTCATCGCCACGCCGGGCCGCCTGCTCGACCACGTGGAGCAGAAGAATATCAGCCTGGGCCAGGTCCAGATGCTCGTGATGGACGAGGCCGACCGCATGCTCGACATGGGCTTCCTGCCCGACCTGCAGCGCATCATCAACCTGCTGCCGAAGAAGCGCCAGAACCTGATGTTCTCGGCCACGTTCTCGCCCGAGATCAAGAAGCTGGCGGCCAGTTTCCTGAACGAGCCGCTCCTGATCGAAGTCGCGCGCAGCAATGCCACCAACACCGCCATCACCCAGGTGCTGTACAAGGTCGACGAGGAGCAGAAGCGCAACGTCGTCGAGCACCTGATCCGCGCGCGCGACCTGAAGCAGGTGCTCGTGTTCTCGAACACCAAGATCGGCGCCTCGCGTCTCGCGCGCTACCTCGAGCAGGCCGGCATCAAGGCGTCCGCCATCCACGGCGACAAGACCCAGCAGGAACGCATCGCCGCGCTGGACGCCTTCAAGAATGGCGAGATCGACGTGCTCGTCGCGACCGACGTCGCGGCGCGCGGCCTCGACATCACCGACCTGCCGTGCGTGATCAACTACGATCTGCCGTACAACGCCGAGGACTACGTGCACCGCATCGGCCGCACGGGCCGCGCCGGCGCCACCGGCGATGCGCTGTCCGTGTACTCCGACAAGGACGAGCGCCTGCTGGTCGACATCGAGAAACTGATCAAGCAGACCATCACGCGCGGCGAGCTGACCGGCTTCGCGCCGGCGCGCGGCTTCGACCGCGCCGAGCGCGGCGCCGACCGCCGCGGCGGCCGCCGCGAATCGGACAGCCCGCGCGCCGAGCGCCCGGAGCGCACGGAACGCGCCCCGCGCAGCATGGGCGCGCCGCGCCGCGAGAAGATCGATCCGTGGTTCCTCAAGCCTTACGAACCCGCTGCCGCCCCGCGCAAGGAAACGACGGCCGCGCCGTCCGCGTCGGGCAAGCCGAAGCCCAAGCTGGCGGCGCTGCTGGGCGGATTGCCGAAGTCGTAGGGCGATTGATGCCGGGGGCATCAATCGAATCCGCGCACCCTACGCCCCCAGCGCCGCCTCCACCTGCGCCAGCAGCTCGTCATGCTTGTACGGCTTGGCGAGAACGTTCAGCCGCCGCGCCTGGTCCTGCCGCGGCAATTCGTCCATATACCCCGTCGTGACGAGCACGGGCAGCCGCGGGCGCAGCCGGCGGGCCTCGTCGGCGAGCTGCAGGCCGTTCATCCCGCCCGGCATGATCGCGTCCGTGAACAGCAGGTCGACCCGCGCGCCCTGGCGCAGCAGGGCCAGCGCCTGTTCGCCGCTGGCGGCCGCCAGCACCGCGTAGCCGGCCATGCCCAGCACGCTCTCGGCCAGTTCGCGCACGTCGTCGTTGTCCTCGACGACGAGCACGCAGGGCTTGCTGGCCGCCGTGCCGTCCGCGCCCGGCGCCGCCGCCGCCTCATGGTCCGGGCCATTGCCGCCGGCGCCGTGCTGGCCGTTGTCGACGATGGGGAAGATCATGCGCACCGTCGTGCCTTCGCCGGGCCTGCTGTCGATTTCCAGGCGCCCCTGCGATTGCTGCACGAAGCCGTGCACCATGGCCAGGCCGAGGCCCGTGCCCGGGCCCTTGGTCGTGAAGAAGGGCTCGGTCGCGCGGCGCAGGACGTCGGGCGGCATGCCGATGCCGCGGTCGATCACGCACAGGATGACGCGGCCGTCGCCGCGCGCGATCGACGTCGCGACCGTCACCTCGCCGCCGTCCGGCAGCGCGTCGCGCGCGTTGATCAACACGTTCAGCAGGGCCATCTCCAGGTGCGTCGGGTCGAGGTGGCACAGCGGCAGGCCGGGACGCAGGTCGAGGCGCAGGTCGACCTTGTCGCCCAGCGTGCGCACCAGCATCTCGGAAAATTCCACGACGAGGTTGTTGATGTTGACGGGCCTGGGTTCCAGCCGCTGCTTGCGCGCGAAGGTCAGCAGCTGCTGGGTGAGCCTGCCGGCGCGCCATGTCCGGCTGGTCCAGGGCGATCAGGGCGACTTCCAGGTTGCCGTTGATGACCTGCAGCAGGTTGTTGAAGTCGTGCGCCATGCCGGCCGTCAGCTGGCCGATCGCCTCCATCTTCTGCGCCTGCAGATGCGATTCCTGGCTCAGGCGGCGTTCCGAGATGTCCATCTGCGACGCGAAGAAGTACAGCAGCTGGCCGTCCTGGTCGAAGATCGGGCCGATGAACAGGGCGTTCCAGAACGGGGTGCCGTCGGCCTTGTAGTTCAGGATGTCGACGGCGACGGCGCGCTGCTCGGCGATGGCACGGCGCACTTCGTCCACCGTGCGGCGGTCCGTCTGCGGCCCCTGCAGGAAGCGGCAGTTGCGGCCGACGACGTCGTCTTCCTTGTACAGCGTGAGATCGAGGAAGGCGCCGTTGCAGAACACGATCGGGTTGTCCGGCCGGCGCGGGTCGGTGACGGTCATCGGCATGCGCGTCATTTCGACGGCGGCAAAGAAGATGTTGCCGCGGTCGTCCAGGCCGTCGCGCTTGATGTAGCTGGCCTGCCAGTGGTTGACGCCCGGGTTGCCCATCGGTTCGTAGGCGTTGCCCTCGATTTCGCCGGCCGCGGGCACGCCGAAGCTCTGGCCGCCGCCTTGCTCCTCCATGCCCTGATTGCGGGCGTCTTTCGTGTCGGGTCCCATCACCATCGTGCAATCCTTTCGCTCCAGCCTTTGGCGCTCGATGGGAAAATTGTAGGGCGCGCGGTCGCCGCACACTGTTCGCGACCGCACTGATGCCGTTGGCCGGCTCAGGCGTCCGTACCGGGCAGCGTGCGATACCACGCACCGCCGATGACCGTATCGACCACCTGGCGCGCGCTGCGGTCCCACGTCAGCCACGGCATGCCGGTGGAGGGCGGCGCCTTACCGTCGCGCCAAAGCAGCAGCCAATCCTCGATGGCGCGCGCCAGGTCGGCCGGATCCAGACCGTCGAAGTAATACGCATGCTCCCCCGCGACTTCGCGGAACACGGGCAGGCTGCGCGCGACGATGGGGATGCCGTGCTGCGCCGCCTCGATCAGCGGCAGGCCGAAGCCTTCGCCTTCGGACGCGGCCAGCAGCGCCGACGAACCGGCATACAGTTTCAGCAGCATCTCGTCCGAGATCCCGGCCAGCCAGAACATCCGCCGCTGCTTTTCCGGGTGATCCGCGAGGCGCGCGGCCAGTTGCTCGACCATCCAGCCTTCCTTGCCGACGATGACGAGGTTCGCGTCCACGCCCCGTTCCCACAATTGCTCGAACGCGGCCAGCGCCTGGGCCTGGCCCTTGCGCGGCTCCACCGTTCCGACCATCAGGAAGCTGGGACGCGCGGCGAGCGCGTCCAGCACCACGTGCGCGTCCGGCGGCATGCCGGTGCTCGGGGCGCTCGCGTCGATGTCGGCGCCCAGGTGGAACCACCCCAGTTGCAGCGGCTGGCGCCGGCGCAGGCCTTGTTCCTCGTACCAGGTCACCAGTTCGTCGGCCACGGCGCGCGAGATGCAGATCACGCCGTCGGCCACCGCGTGCACGGTGCGCAGGAAGTCGCCGAAGTATTGATCCGTCCCGAACGGGAACACGTCCGGGCGCAGCATCGGCAGCAGGTCGTACATGACGAAGTGGATGTGGACGCCGCGATCCGACATCGATCGCAGCAACGCCTCGTTCTGCGACGTACCGTTCGTGAACAGGTCCAGGCCGAGGAACACGTCGCCGGGACGCAGGTCGACGGGCGCGTCTTCCAGCGTGAGGTCGGTCGTGCCGGTCAGGCCGAGCGCGAACTTGCGCGCGTAGCGGTAGGCGTGGCCGCCGCCGTGGGAAAACACGGGCTCGATGCGAAAGCCCGGCGGAGGATCGCCCAGCATCGCCAGCAGGACGCTGCGCACGACGCGCTGGATGCCCGTCTTGAGGTCCGACTGCACGAGGGCCGACACGTCGACCAGCAGCTGGCGCGGCGCGACGGGCGCGCGGTTGAACGCGATGGCGGCGGCGAGCGGCGCCAGTTCGCTGTCCGGGCACACGGGCGCGCACGCGCGCACGACCTGGCGGTACAGCGCATGCCTGCCGTGGTGCGTGAAATGTTCGATGGCCTCGACATACATCCGTCCGACGTGCGCCGGCGCGTGCTCGGCGTCCATGTGGGCGAGGGCGCGCGCGCCGAGTTGCGCGCGCGCGTCGGCGTCGCCGTGCAGGCGCGCCAGCGCGCCGGCCAGTTCGGGCACCGTGAAATCGTCGCGCAGCTTGACCAGCAGGGCGTCGTCGATGGATGCCGTCGAGCCGTGCGCGTTGACGATGGTCGGCAGGGCGTACAGCAGGCAGTCGAGCACGGAGGCCGACGTCTCGCCGCGCGTCGACGTGCGCAGCTGCACGGCGCAGTCGGCGGCGGCCAGGTAGTCCGCATAGGTGGCCGCGTCGACGAAGCCCGTGATGCGGATGCGGTCACTGGCCGCGCCGGCGCCCGCCTTGCGCAGCAGTTCGCCGCCGTACGGGCCCGGGTCGTTCTCGCCGACGAACACCAGCTTGCAGTGCGCATCGCGCGCGAGCGGCGAGGCGAGGAAGGCGTCCAGCAATTCCTCGTTCAGCTTGGTGCGGCCCAGCATGCCGAACGTGCACACGACGTAATCGTCTTGGGCGAGGCCCAGGCGCGCGCGGGCTTGCGCGCGCGCGTCCGGCCCGATGCTGCCTTCCGGCCGGCCGCGCAGGAGAGGAATCGTGCGCCAGTGCTCGGCGGCCTGCTCGCCGTACCACGCCGTGGCGAGGGTCCTGGAAAAATCCGAGTGCACGATCACGCCGGCCGCCGCATCCAGCACGTCCTTGTTGACGGGGTATTTCCAGATCGCGGGATTGCGGCCGTTCTTCGCGTGGTCGAGCAGGCCGGAAAAGCCGTGCGATGCGTACAGCGCCTGCATGAAGGCCTGCGGCAGATAGGCTTCGCGTTCCAGGTTGTCCAGCACGCCCGAGAAGAAGAAGTCGTGCAGCACGACGATGCCCGGCACGTCGCGGATCAATTCGAACATGTGCTGGTGCGCGTGCGAATTGCCGAAGTGGTAAAGGACGCGGTCGAACAGGTGCGCGTGCTCGCGCAGCCAGGCGGGGCTGCGTTGCGGGAAGTCCGCCACGCGCGCGTCGGCGACGTTCGGCTGGTCGACGACGAGGTCGATCTCGTAATGCCGCGCCAGTTCCGGCAGCAGTTCCGCGCTGTAGTCGGCGATGCCCGATTTGACGGGCGGCAGCGGCGAGACGTAGGCCAGCCGGGGACGGTCCGCCGGCGCCGGCGCCGGGGCAGGCGCGGGTTCGGCCGCGCTGGCGGCGATGCGCGTCCACAGCGCGCCGGCGTTCTCGGTGCCGGGCGCGGACACGACGTGCGCGAACGGCGCGCCGGGCAGGGCGCGGGCGCGGCCGGCCCGGGCCAGCGTCACGACGACGTCGGCCGCGAGGCCGGCGAAGGCGTGGATGCGCACCGCCGCCGCGTAGCGCGGATTGCTTGGCAACTCGAACACGCGCAGGCGCTCGCCGAATGCGGCGCGCAGCGTTTCCACCGCCACGTGCGAGCGGTTGGAGACGGCGAGACGGATCTCGTGGCCGTCGGCCAGGCGCACCAGGTCCTGGGCGAGCAGCAGGGCCGCGGACTCGATGCGGTCGGCGCTGTCGTCGAAGTCGATCACGATACGCATGGTTCAACCGCCTGTGTGCTTGCGGGCGCGCTGCAGGTCGGCCAGCACCGTGCGGACCGAGACCGGCAGGCCCCTGAGTTCTTCGGGGACGTCGATGTTCACGGCCGGCTGCGGCAGGCTGCCCTTGACGGCTTGCAGCATGCCCGACACTCGCCGGTTCAGCGCCGGATGGCGCAGCAGGAACGGGATCAACGTCTGGCGCATGCGCTCGCTGCGCGTCACGCGCGTGAGCAGCCGGCGCGCGAGGCCGGGCCGGCGCAGGCGGATGACGAAGCTGCCCACCGCGCGCAGCGGCCGCGTCACCTTCCACGACGTGCTGTTGTGGGTGGCCGTCAGGCGCGCCTCGAGGTCGCGTGCCCACAGCGTGGCCTGCTGGCCGTTCGCGTGGGCCTGGGCCAGGTCGTGGCGCAGCTGCGCGATCTCGGCCAGCGCCTCCTGCTTTTCCAGCTCAAGGTTTTCCGCGAACTGCATCATGTCGTGCAGTTCCGCGCGCGCGGCGTCCGCTTCCTGCTCCGTGGCGCGCAGGGCGCGCGTCGCTTCCTTGTTCGCGGCCCAGGCCTTGTCGAGGTGGTGCGAGATGTAGTCGTCGAACACGTTCGGCTGGATGCCGAAGCTGTCCAGCAGTTCCGCGTGTTCCTCGGCCACGTAGTAGCGGTTGAGGCCATCGAACCACGCGTAGCGGTAGCGCCGGCTCGTGACGAGGTGTTCCCAGCTCGCGTGATTCGTCTCGCGGCTGTTCGGCAGGGTCGCCTCGATCACGAGGATCCACGGCCGCCAGCGCTCGAAATCCATGCCGCGCAGGACTTCGCCCTCGAAGCCTTCGACGTCGATCTTGAGGAAGTGGACGTCGCCGCGCACGTGTTCTTCGCACACGTCGGCCAGGGTGCGCACGGGCACCGTCAGTTCGGCCACCGCGTGGCCTTCGGCGCGGTGCTGGTCGGCGACGCTGCGCTCGGGCGACGCCCAGCCGCGCACGGCCGGCACATCGTACAGGGTGAGCGTGCCCGCCGCGCTGCCGGCGGCGACGGCCAGGTTGACGTCGCCGGGACGCTGTTCGTCGAAGGCGGCAATGTGCGCGGGCAGCGGTTCGATGTTGATGCCGCGCCAGCCGGCGTCGTAGAAGGCCTTGGTGACCGAGTGCTCGACCGGGTCGTTGGCGCCCACGTCGATGTAGAAGCCGTCCCGGACGTGGCCGAGCGCGCGCCACAGCAGCACGTCCTCGTTGTTCTGGGCGTAGGAGATGAATCTCATGTGCGTTGAATGTCGACGGCCGGGTCGAGCCAGGCCGATCCTTCGAAATACGGACGGCGCATGTTCACGACGGTGAACACGAGCGCCAGGTCGCGCCATTCATAGTTGTTGACGAGGTGGGTCTCGGTGCTGACGATGGCCGTCGCCACCGAATAGCTGCCCGGCCCCAGGTTCATCGGGAACGCGAAGCGGTACACGACTTCCTCGCCGGCCGCCACGTCGTCCAGCGGCAGCTCCTTCAAATGCGTGTTGGTGCCGTACATCGGCTGGCCGAGGCGGTCCTTGATCATGTAGCCCAGCACCATGCGCGGGATCGCGGCCTTCGTGCGCACCGTCACCTGCAGCGTGACGGGCGCGCCGACGTCGACCACTTCCACGCGCTCGCCGTGCTCGTCGAGCAGGGCGATGTCGGCGACGGTCGCCTCGCCGGTGCCGGACACGGTCTGCACCTTGCCCGTGTCCGTCGCCTGCAGGCGCACGGTGGCATTTTCCCGTTCCGCGATCAGGGCGTTGTAGTAGTCCATGATCTCCTCGGGCGCGCCTTCCTTCGTCAGCCTGCCGCCGTCCAGCAGCAGGGCGCGGTCGCACACGGACTGGATCGCCTGCTTGTCGTGCGAGACGAGCAGCAAGGTCGTGCCCTGCTGGCGGTAGCGGCGGATGCGGTCGAAGCTCTTGTGCTGGAAATAGGCGTCGCCGACGGACAGGGCTTCGTCGACGATGAGGATGTCGGGCCGGCGCGCGGTGGCGACGGAGAACGCCACGCGCATCTGCATGCCGCTCGAGTACACGCGCACCGGCTGGTCCATGTAGTCGCCGATCTCCGCGAACGCCTCGATTTCCGGCATCAGGGCGGTGATCTCCTCGACCGTCATGCCGAGCAGCTGGCCCGCCATGTAGACGTTCTGGCGGCCGGTAAAGTCCGGGTGGAAGCCCATGCCCAGCTCCAGCAGCGCGGCCACGCGGCCTTCCATGTAGACGGTGCCCGTCGTCGGCTGCGTCGTGCCGGTGATCAGCTTGAGCAGGGTGCTCTTGCCGGCGCCGTTGATGCCGATGAGGCCCACGGCTTCGCCCGGCTTGACGGCAAAGCCGACGTCGCGCAGCACCCATTTCAGCTTGTGGCGCGGGCGGCCCGGGAAGACCCATTCCGCCAGGCGCGACCAGCGCGTCGGGTACTGCTTGTAGGCCTTGCCCAGGTCCTTGACGACGATCGCGCCCATCAGAGTTCGTCCACCATCTCGCCGGCGCGGCGGCGGAACAGGCGCAGGCCGAACAGGCACAAGGCCGCGGCCAGCACGAACACGGGGAACAGCGAACGCCAGTCGGGCGCGGCGCCCTGCACGAGCACGTCCTGGTAGGCGCCAATGACGCGCGCCATCGGATTGAAGCCGAGCAGCGCGCGCACGTCGGCCGGCAGGATCGTGGCCGGGTACACGATGGGCGTGAGCCAGAACCAGAACTGCATGGCGATCGTGACGAACTGGCCGACGTCGCGGAAGAACACGTTCAGCACGCCGGCGACCATGCCGAGGCCGATCGCCAGCAGCACCTGCACGGCGAGCACGGGCAGGATCGAAAAATAGACCCAGCCCGGGAAGGTGCCGGACGCGACGAGAAATACGGTGAACAGGCCGAAGATGATGGCGAAGTTGAGCAAGGCGGACAGCACGACGATGAGGGGCAGGCAGATGCGCGGGAAGCTGACCTTCTTGATCAGGTTGGCCTGCTCGATGAACATGCCCTGGGCGCGCGCGACGATCTCGGCGAACAGTCCCCACGTGAGGACGCCCGCGCACAGCCAGATGCTGTAGGCGTAGTGCGCGCCGGCGGCGGCGCCGGGCAGCTTGCTGTGCATGACCTCGGCAAAGATCACGGTGTACACGACGATCATCGCGAGCGGCGACAGCAGGGACCACAGCGCGCCCAGCACCGCATTGCTGTACTTCGACTGGAATTCGCGCTTGACGCTGCCCAGCACGAAGCCGCGGTAGGCCCAGAGGCCGCGCAGCATCAGGGGAGAGATCATGGTGCGGCCCCGGCAGGCCGCGCCTCGGCAGAGTACGTCGGGTGTTTCTTCATAAGTGGCAAGGCCCAGTGAGCACGAGATTATACTCTACGGTTTCGCCACACAAATTAGCACAATTGTAACGAAACTCAGCGCCGATGTAAGCCCGCGGGTTGCCGTCGATCCGTCTCGGGGACGTACCCTGCGAGGCGGTGGCTTGGTCGAGCGTGCGTGGCCCGTGTCAAGCGCCCTGCACGAGTTTTTGCAGGGCGGCGGGATCGAGGATGACGAGGCGGTTCGATTCCTTCTGGACGATGCCTTGCTGGACGAGGCTCAGCAGGGCACGCGTGACCGTCTCGCGGCTCGTGTTGATCATGTTCGCGATGTCCTGGTGCGTGGGCAGGTTGTCGATCACGGCCTGGTTGTTTCCGTCCGGCTTTTGCAGGAGCGACAGATAGGTGTAAATGCGGCGCGCCGTGTTGTTGATGCTGAGGACCGCGCGGAATTCCGAGTCGCTCTGGATTTTTTGCGCGAGGTGCCGGAGCATCTGCCGGGCCACGCTGGGCGAATGCGAGAACAGGTGCAGGGCGGTCGCGGCCGGCAGGAAGGCGACGAGCACGTCCGACGTCGCCACCACCGAAGCCGAGCGCGTCGAGTCGTTGATCAGGGCGATCTCGCCGAAGAAGTCGCCCGGCGCCAGCATGCGCAGGCCGATCGCGCGGCCGTCCTCCGTGATGTCGACGACCTGCAGCTGGCCGGACAGCAGGAACAGCAGGGCGTCGCCGCTGCCGCCCTTGTGCAGCACGACTTCGCGCTTGTTGAAGTGGCGAAAGCGCAGCTCGGGCCGGATGAGGGCGATCTCGTCCGGCGTCAGGTCGGCCAGCAGCGGGATCTTGCGCAGGTGGACCTGGATCTGGACGTCCTGCGGCGGTACGGCGCCGTCGCCGGACATGGGATCGAAATGAGGGACCTTGCTGGGGGAATTCATGTGAGCGCCAGGTGACGGACGGGATTGCCAAGTGTGGCCATCAAGGTTGCCATACCCAGCTCAACTGTAGTTGCCGATTATTGTACTGAAAGATCTCGATATTTTCCCGGTTTCGTACCGCGCGCGCCTCGAGCTGGAGGCTCTGGTGCTTGTCGATGAGATATGTCAGCTTGCCGCGCAAGACTTCGGTCGCCTGGTTGCGGATCTGCGGAATCAGCAGTTCGGGCGAGTACGGACGGGCGCTCCGCCATGTCTGGCGCGTATAGGCGAGCTCGCCGCTCGTCGCTCGCCACAAGTCGCGGCGCACGGCGAGATTCAGGAATTGGCCGTGGCGGTTGCCGCCCGGACGCCGAGCATCGCCATGGTCGTCCAGCAGGCCCAGGCTGGCGCTGCCGGACAGGCCGCCGGCGCGGTACGACCATTCCGGGCGCAGTTCGAACGTGCGCGAATCGAAATTGTCCAGACGCAGGTAATTATTGAACGTCACGCCCGCCATCAGGTTGAGCAGCATGTTGTTCGGCAGCGACAGCGGCGGCTCGACGCGCATCTGGCCCTGCGCCTGGCGCTGGTACAAATGGCCGCCCAGGCTCACCATGCCGCCCGCGCCCGTGAGGCGCATGGCCCAGCGGTCAAAGCGCCAGGGCGATTCCACGCCGGCGAAGAGGGAGCTGGTGTCCCATGCGTGCAAATGATCGTTGCGGCGCCATTGCACCTGGGCGAAGCCGATCGTGCCGTTCGGCGTCACGTCGCGCAAGTAGTCCAGGCCGCCGGTCGTGTAGCTGTCGTGCTTGGGCAGGAAGTCGTCCACGAGCGGCAGTTCGATGGCGCCGCCGTCCAGGCGCAGCGTGGACGTGCTCGCGCCCTGGTTGACGTTGCGGTCGTGGCCGCGGCCGAACGAGATCGACATCGTGCTGTTCGCAACCCACGGATGGCAGCCATCCTCGCGCGTCTGCGCGATCAGCTCCAGGATCTCGCGCGACGGCGCGAAGCGCGTCTCGACGGTGGCGAACAGGCGCTCGGCCTCGTCGGCATTGCCCAGGCTGCACTGGATCAGGGCCAGGTCCAGCCAGGCGCCCGCATGGCGCGGCGCTTCGCCGATCAGGCGCCGCAGCAGCTGCGAGGCATCCGTGCGGCGGCCTTCGGACAGCGCCTGCAATGCCTGCTGGTACAGGCTCTGCTGCTCGGTCTGGGACGTATTCGGGGCGTCGGCGGAAAGGTCTTCGGCGGCATGCGCGCCCGCCAGCGTGAGCGACGCCAGCAGCGCCGCGATGGGGCGGCGCATCATTGGATGGATCCGACTGGGCCGCCGACCGGCCGGGGAGGAACGTGGGTACTGCCTTCCTGCTTCATGCTGGGTGCAAACGTATAAAGAATGGTTGGATGTTCCTTGCCGCGCAGCCGGCGCTCGCCCAGCAGGATGAATGCATGGCGCAGGGCCCGCTCGACCGTGCCGGCGCCGATGATGACGTCGTGGGGGAATTCGCGCGCCACTTGTTCCAGGCGGGACGCGGTGTTAACGCTGTCGCCAACCGCAGTATAAATGCTGCGGAACGAAGTGCCAAAATCCCCGGCCATCGCGGGACCGCTGTCGATGCCGATGCGCACGCGCAGCGGCTTGAATCCGGCGGCCTCGTGCCGGCTGCTCAACGCGGCCACGCGCCGCTCGATCTCGCGCGCCGCGTCCAGCGCCAGATCGGCGTGGTCGGCGATCGGCAGCGGGGCGCCCCAGAACGCGACGAGGCCGTCGCCCGTGTATTTGTCGAGCGTCCCCATCTTTTCGATCACGGGGCCGGTCAGGCAATCGAGGAAGTCGCGCGTCAGGCGTGCCGCCGCTTCGATGGGCAGCGCTTCCACCTGGCTCGTATAGCCTTCCATGTCGGCGATGAGGGTCGTCACGTCGAGCTGGCGCGGCTTCAAGGGGTCTTCGGTTTCGCTGAGCAGTAATTGCTCGACGACGGCCGGGGCGACGTACTGGCGCAGGGTCGACAGCAAATGGCGCGAGCGGCGCTGGGTTTGCTGCCATTGGTACGGCACGGCCACGGCCAGCAGGAACAGGTTGGTGGCCAGCGGGCCGGTGGGCGAGAAATCGGGATCGTGCGGGCTGGCGGCGTACGCGATGGCCAGCCATAGCACCGTGCTGGCGGCCAACAGGCCGACGCCGGCCGCCGCGGCCAGGCGCGGGAAGGCGAACGTCGCCACGGCCGTGCTCAGGAGCGCGAAGGCACAGGCCAGCAGCTTGCCGGGCCAGGGCCCGGGCGCGCGGCCGGCCTGTATGTCGAGCAGGGTCGACAGCATGGTCGCGTGCACGCCCAGGCCGGGACGGTTCGCCGCGAGCGGCGTGGACACGCGATCCGCCATGCCCAGCGACGACGACCCGACGATGACGAGGCGGCCGCTTGCGCCGGCCGGATCGAGCGTGCCGTCGAGGATGTCGGCCGCGCTCACGACCGTATAGGCATTCCAGTCGCGCGCGAAGTCGACGCGCATCATGCCGGTGGTCGGCAGCGCCATCGGTCCCTTGCCGGCGCAGCAATCGACGAGGGCCAGCGCCAGCGCCGGGTAGTGCCGGCCTTCATATTCCGTGTACAACGGCAGCCGGCGCAGCGCGCCGTCCGGGTCCGGAATGAACCCGATGGCGCCCACGCGGGCGGCGCCGGCCAGCGTCGGATAATTGCCGATGTAGCCTGTGGCGTGTACGCCGCCGGCGATGCCGGCCTCGGCGCCGCCGAGCGTCCCCACGCGTACCGGTAACGCACGCGTCCGGCTGAAATCGAAGGCCTGGGCCGGCACGACGGGACCGTGGCGGGCCAGCAGGGCAAGGCGGGTGTCGCCTTCGGCGTCGGCCGCCTCGGGCAGCAGGATGTCGAGCGCGACGCCGCGCGCATGGTAGGTCGTCAGCAGGATCTCGACGAGGTCGGCGACGCGCGCGCGGGGCCAGGGCCAGGGGCCGACCTTGTTCAGGCTCGCTTCGTCGATGTCCACCACCAGCACCCGCGGTTCCGGGGCCATGACGACGCGCATCCGAATGAAGGCGTCGCGCATCCACTCGCCGGGCAGGAACGCGCCAGTGGGGAGCGGCAGCCATTGCGCCGCGACGGTCAGCAGGACGGCCGCCGCGGCGATCAGCCAGCGCAGCCGAGCGCGTCCGGCGCGCGCGGGCACGGGCGTGGCGGAAGAGAAAGACATCGGGGAAGGTGCGCCGTGGACGATCGAATTGTTATCTTTTTTTTTGGGGAAGCAAGGAGTATAGCGTCACAACTTAACGAATATCATTATTCTTTGTCAACAACTCGTCTTAAAAATTGACGGTAAATGGCCGAGAGGGCTTACAATGTGACGGTTATCACAGATGTTGCGCGGTTAGGCAAGCTAAATTTGGCGAAAAGGGGAAATGTATGTGGCGTGTAATTATCCTTGGCGCAATTGCTTGCATGGCTCATCTGGCTCAGGCGGCTGAGGCCGGCAAGGTCATTTTCGTGGCCGGCAAGGCCAACGTGGCCGAGCAGCCGGCCGTCGACGGGGCGCCGGTCGGCGAGGGGCAGATGCTGAGCACGGGGGCCGACGGCTTCCTGTACGTGAAGACGATCGACAATGGCCTGTTCATCCTGCGCCCGAACACGAAGGCCCGGATCGTCACCTATCACGTGGACACGAAGAACCCGGCGAATACCCAGGTCAAATTGGAGTTGCTGAGCGGCGTGGCGCGCAGCAAGTCGGGTACGGCCGTCAAGCAGGCGCGCCAGAATTTCCGTTTCAATACCCCGGTCGCGGCCATCGGCGTGCGCGGCACGGACTTCACCGTGTTCACCGACAACGACACGTCGCGCGTGGCCGTCATTTCCGGCGCCATCGTGATGAGCGGTTTCGCCGACAGCTGCCGTCGGGACGGCGCGGGCCCCTGCACGGGTAGCGCCAGCCGCGAACTGAGCGCGGCCCAGCGTGGCCAGCTGCTGCAGTTGCAGCGCGGCCAGGTCACGCCGCAACTGCTGCAGAGCAGCCCGCTGTCGCCCGATCAGGTATCGCCGCCGCGCTCGGACGAGCCGCTTGCCCATGGCACGGGCGGCGGGGCCAATTCCGCGACGGGACAGCCGAATCTCGATGCGCAGAAGACGGTCAGCCTGAACGATGCGATCAACAAGACCCCGGCGCCGCCCGTATTGCCGCCTCCGGTCGTGACGCCGACGCCGACGCCGGCACCGGCAACGATCGCATTGCCGGACCGCGGCATCGTGTGGGGGCGTTGGCAAGTGGTCGCGAGCAGGCCGCCCAACTTCAACTTGACGAATATCCGGGACGACAACGATTTGCTCGCATTGAGCGGCAATTATGCGCTCTTGCGCACGCGTGGCCCCGATACCTATGTGGCGCCGAACAATGGCAGCATCGGCTTTCAGTTGCGCAGCAGCGAAGCGTTCGTCTATACGGATTACACGCCGACGTATCGCGTGGAAACGCCGGCGACGCTGAGCAATGGCACGCTGAGCGTCGATTTCGGGAAACAGAGTTTTGCCACGAGTGCCGATCTGGCGAGCCAGGCCGGCAACGCGAAACTGCAGGCGACGGGCGTCGTCGGTGCGGACGGCCGGCTGTTTGGCGATGCCGCCGCGGGCCGGGTCGGCTATATCAATGTGCAGGGCCTGCTGAGCAGCCAGAACGGCGGATCGGCGGCCTATATCTTCGACGGGCGCCTGGACGATAAGCGCACGGTCAACGGCGTGACATATTGGGAACGGCCCGCACACTGAGCGCCGCCATATGGACAAAAAAACTCCGGTCAAGCCGGAGTTTTTTTTTGACGTTTTATCGCAACAAAACGATTGTCGGAATTTTGTTTCAAAACGTATCCGATTAAATACGATTTCGCTGATCAATTCATAAAAAAACATGCCGATGGGCGTGAGTATTCGCGAGTTTTTATGCTCCAAAGCGCTAAAAGACCCGTATTCTTGCATTCAATTCAAGTCTCTCGGATAATGTTGTCCCTGATTGGCTGTTCAAAACTTCACGACAGAACACAATCGTCCGCAAATGTGATGATCGTCACATCTTCGTGTGTGTTGCATCTGTCATGATGCGGAGCGTTGGGCGGCAGACACACTTCAGAGCCTGCTGTTTGATATACATCTACTGATCGATCGATCTACATTGGAGCAATAATGGCAACGACTTACTACAACGACATTCAAAAGCTGTACGTGGCGTACTTCAACCGTCCGGCTGACCCGGGTGGTCTGGCTTTCTGGGAAACCACCGTCGAAGCAGCTGCTGGTAGCACCGCTGCCGTGTCGGCTGCTTTCGCTGGTTCGGATGAATACAAGGCTACCTTCGCCAACCAGACCAACGCACAGATCGTCAACACCGTCTACATGAACCTGTTCGGCCGCGCTGCCGAAGACGCAGGCAAGGCTTACTGGGCCGACCTGCTGGACAAGGGCACCCTCACCATCGACGCAGTCGTGACCGCAATCGCCCAAGGCGCACAAGGTTCCGACATGACCGCCTACAACAACAAGGTGACCGCTGCTGCAGCCTTCACCGCGGCCGTCGACACCGACGCGGAAAAAACCGGCTACAGCGGCGGCGACGCCAACAAGGTCGCCAAGACCTTCCTGGCTGGCGTGACCGACAACGCCTCGCTGCAAGCTGCGACCGCTCCGGCCGCTCTGAACACCAGCGTCGCCGCCGCAGTGGCCGCCGGCACCCCGTTCACCGTCGCAGGTGCACTGAACACGCTGAACGCCGCCCACGCCGCCGTGGACAGCTTCCTGGGCGGCCTGAAGCTGGACGCCGCCGGCGTCGCAACCGCTCAGTCCACCGCAGTGACCAAGATCGCCGCCGACCTGACCGCCGACACCTCGGGCGCATCGACCACCCTGTTCACCAACACCACGTCGCAGACCGTGCGTGACGCCCTGGTCGCTTCGCAGGAATCGGCCAACGCTGATGCTCTGAACGCTGCTCAGAAGGTCGTGTCGGACGACAACACCGCAATCTCGAAAGTGACCGGCCTGACCTCCGCTGAGTCGACCCTGACCGCCGCGCAGACCGCCCTGACGGCTGCTCAGAAGGCTGAAACCTCGGCACATGCTGACCTGGTCGCCAAGGAAGCCGCGTTCTCCGTGAACAATGGCGGCGACGCCAACACCAGCGTGACCAGCGATGGCACCAGCCTGTCGTATGTCAAGGGTGGCACGCCGGTCGTTCTGGCAACCATCGATGTCAACGGCAAAGCCACGATCGCTGACGGCGTCGACGCAACCAAGTACACCGGCCTGACCGACCTGATCGCCTCGTTCAACACCGAAAACACGGCTACCATCGGCGTGTCGAAGGCACAGACGAACGTGGACAATGCGCACCTGGGCGTCAACCTGCTGGACGTCGCTCCGGATTCGACTGGCGTCGTCGGCGCCACCGGCGATACCGAAGCGCAACTGATCGCTGCCATCTCGGCCCAGATCAACGCCACCACGCCGAACACCGTGGCATCGAGCGCAACCCCGACCGTCGCGCAGATCCAGACCGAACTGGCTGTCCTGAAAGCGACGGACATGAATGCGTACACCAGCTTCAAGGCCCTGGTCGATGCTGAAACCGCTTCGGGCGATGACTTCAACCCGCTGATCTCCAAGCTGGCTACCGACATGGGCACCGCGAAAACCGCCAGCGATGCGATCGCTGCCCTGGCAAAAGACGTCGCCGCCCTGCAGACCGCTACCGCCAACGTCAACACCCTGGCTGGCCTGCAAGCAACCAGCGACGCAGCCGCCAAGCTGCTGACCGACAAGGGCTATAGCGTCGTCACGCTGGACGCCGCTCACGCCGCTTCGTTCGGTACCGCTGCTTCGGACGTCTTCGTGACCGCCAAGACCGACGCGACCATCGGCGCATTCGGCCTGCAAGGCACGGACGCACTGGCCGTCGGCAAAGGCTTTACGCTGGTTCAAGGTGCAATCGGCGCCAACGGCGTGACCGCCAACGACGCTGCACTGGAAATCTTCGTCAGCCAGCAAGGTGGCGATGCCCAGCTGCAGATCGAAAACCACGCTTACAGCTCGAACGTCGCTGGCACCGCTGGCGAAGTCTTCACCATCATCCTGACCGGTGTCGACGCTTCGTCCCTGCACCTGGACAGCAACGGCATCATCACGTCGAGCACCACCGCCTAATTGACCGGCCCGCAAGGGCAAGTCGTTAGCCGAGAACCCCGCCTTCGCAAGAAGGCGGGGTTTTTTCTTTACCGTCCGTTGTCTTGTGCCCTGAACGCGACTCTTTTAGAATGTTCGAGTCAAAAAATGTGACGTGGATCACATTTTTTATGTTTTTTCGTGGATAATGTGCACGCAGGCCATTTTCTATGCCTAAGCGTCGAAATGGCGGCCCTTGACCTGTCACGCGAGATACATGAAAAAATTCCTGAATCCAAAAACCGAGATTGGGCGCATCCTGCTCAGTTTCAAAGGCACGTTCTACACGGTGGGGACGTTCAGCGCGATCATCAACCTGCTCGCGCTGATTCCTTCGCTCTACATGCTGCAGGTCTACGACCGCGTCCTGTCGAGCCGCAACGAGATCACGTTGCTGATGCTCACGTTGATGATGCTCGGCGGTTACCTGTTCTCGTCGGCGCTGGAGCTGATCCGTTCGTTCGTGCTGGTGCGTGTGGGTGCGCAGTTCGACATGCGGCTCAACAAGCGCCTGTACACGGCCGCCTTCGAGCAAAACCTCAAGCAGGCTGGCAGCAACGCCGGCCAGGCATTGTCCGACTTGACGACCTTGCGCCAGTTCCTCACCGGTAACGCGCTGTTTGCCTTCTTCGATGCGCCCTGGTTCCCGATCTACCTGATCGTCATTTACTTCTTCGAGCCCTGGCTGGGCGTGTTCGCGACGTGCGGCGTCGTCGTGCTGGTGATCCTGGCGATCGTCAACGAACGCGTGACCTACCAGCCGCTGAAGGAAGCCAACAGCATGGCGATTGCGTCCAACACGGCCGCCACCAACAACCTGCGCAACGCCGAGGTCATCGAATCGATGGGCATGCTGCCGAACCTGATGGCGCGCTGGTTCAAGCTGCATGGCAAGTTCTTGACCCTGCAGGCGCAGGCCAGCCAGAAGGCCGGCACCATCACTGCCGTTACCAAGTTCTTCCAGATGGGACTGTCGTCGTCGGTGCTGGGCCTTGGCGCGCTGCTCGTGCTCGACAATAAGATCACCTCCGGCATGATGATCGCCGCTTCGATCCTGCTGGGCCGCACGCTGGCGCCGGTGCAGCAGTTGATCGGCGTGTGGAAGAGCTGGGGCAGCACACGCAGCGCGTTCGATCGCCTGACCTTGCTGCTGGAAACCAACCCGGCCCGCGAAGCCGGCATGGAATTGCCGAAGCCGGAAGGTCGCCTGAGCGTGGAAGGCGTGCATGCCGCGCCGCCGGGCGTGCGCAGCCCGGTGGTCAAGGGCGTCTCGTTCGCGATCCAGCCCGGCGACGTGCTGGGCGTGATCGGGCCGAGCGGCTCGGGCAAGTCGACCCTGGCACGGCTGATGGTGGGCGTGTGGCCCACGATGGTGGGCAAGGTGCGCCTGGACGGCGCCGACATCTATGCCTGGAACAAGGCCGAGCTCGGTCCTCACGTCGGCTACCTGCCGCAGGACATCGAGCTGTTCAGCGGCACGGTCGCCGAGAACATCGCCCGCTTCGGCGAGATCGATTCGGAAAAAGTCGTGCTGGCGGCCAAGCGCGCCGGCGTGCACGACCTGATCCTGCACTTCCCTGAAGGCTATGACACCAAGCTGGGCGACGGTGGTGCCGGCCTGTCCGGCGGCCAGAAGCAGCGCCTCGGCCTGGCGCGTGCCATGTACGGCGATCCTGCCCTGATCGTGCTGGACGAGCCGAACTCGAACCTGGACGACGTGGGCGAACAGGCCCTCGTGAACGCCGTGCTCGACCTGCGTCAGCGCGGCAAGACGATCGTGCTGATCACGCACCGTCCGAGCGCGATCAGTTCCACGACCAAGCTGCTGCTGATGAACGACGGCGCGGTGCAGATGTTCGGCCCCACCAAGGACGTGCTGGCGGCGCTCAACGAAGCGAACCAGAAAGCCCTGGCGGCCCAGCAGGCGGCGCAGCAGCAGCGCGCCGCCGCCGGCGCCCAGCCGGGCGGCACGACTGCCGCAGCCTGACGCGTAGCGGTGATGACCCGAGAAGGACAACAATGAAATTGCTGAAAAACGACGTGGCGGAAGTCGTCTCACATGACGTGACGCCGCTGGAAGTAAACACGGATGCACGCGCATTCAGCCGCATCGGCTGGTTGATCGTCGTGCTTGGGCTCGGCGGCTTCCTCGCCTGGGCCTTGTTCGCGCCGCTGGACAAGGGCGTACCGCTGTCGGGTACGGTTGCCAAGGAATCGAACCGCAAGGCGATCCAGCACCAGATGGGCGGCATCGTCAAGGAAATCCTCGTCAAGGACGGCGACGTCGTCAAGGCGGGGCAGGTGCTCGTGCGCATGAATGGCGTGCTGGCCAAGTCGGCCTACGAGACGAGCGAAGCGCAATACCTGACGGCGCGCGCCAGCGAGGCGCGCCTGATTGCGGAACGCGACGGCCTGAAAACGATCACGTTCCCGGACGAATTGGAACGGCGCAAGAACGAGCCGCGTATCGCCGAGTTGATGGCCCTGCAGAGCCAGCTGTTCACGTCGCGCCGGATGTCGCTGCAGAACGAGCTGGGCAGTGTGGACGAAAACATCGCCGGCCTCAAGGATCAGATCAAGAGCCTGGAAGAAGCGCGCGACAGCAAGAAGGCCGAGATGGGCTACCTCAAGGAGCAGCTGGACGGCATGCGCGACCTCGCCAAGGAAGGCTATGTGGCGCGTAACCGTCTGCTCGACCTGGAACGGACCTACGCCCAGCTGAGCGGCCAGATCTCGGAAGACATCGGCAACATCGGCCGTTCGCGCCGCCAGGTGCTCGAGCTGAGCCTGCGCAAGGCCCAGCGTACCCAGGACTACCAGAAGGAAGTGCGGACCCAGCTGTCAGACGTCGAACGGGAGGCCGAGGCGCTCGGCGCCCGCATGGAAGGCCAGAAATTCGAAGTCGACAACGTCGAGGTCAAGTCGCCCGTCGACGGCACCGTGACGGGCCTGGCCGTGTTCACCCAGGGTGGCGTGGTCCAGCCCGGCTTCAAGATGATGGAAATCGTTCCGACGAACGATCCGCTCGTCATCGAAGGCAATCTGGCCGTCAACCTTGTCGACCGCGTCCACCGGGGCCTCAAGACCGAGCTGATCTTCTCGGCGTTCAACGTCAACAAGACCCCGCACATCGAAGGCCAGGTCGAGGAAGTGGCGGCCGACCGCAGCGTCGACGAGCGCACCGGCGCGCCTTACTACAAGGTGCGCGTGCGGGTGACGCCGGCCGGCCAGAAGATGATCGCCGAGCACCACATGGACGTGCGTCCCGGCATGCCGGTGGAACTGTTCGTCAAGACGGGCGAGCGTACGCCGATCAACTATCTGCTGAAACCGATCTTCGACCGCGCCCGGTCGTCGATGGCGGAGGAGTGAGCTTGGACCGCCCGACGATCACAGAACGCGCGTTGCGCCGCGGTGTCATTGCCCTGGTCGCCGCGCTGGCGGCCGGCCAGGCCGGTGCGGTTACGCTGCAGCAAGCGTACGAGGCCGCGCTGAAGAACGACCCGACCTACCGCATGAGCTTCTACGACAAGGAAGCGGCCAAGGAAAACCGCATCCTCGGTCGCTCCAACCTGCTGCCCAGCGTGTCGGCCAGTTTCTCGGCCAGCCGCAACGTCGCCGATACGGACACGCTGGAAAAGAACGTCATCGGCCAGAAGGTGCGGGTGATCGACCACCCGCGCTACATCAGCCGCTCGGACGTCGTGCAGCTGCGCCAGCCGATCCTGAACCTGGAAGGCATCGCGCGCTACCGCCAGGGCAAGGTCCAGGCGGAGCAGGGCGAGGCCGCGTTCGAGGCGAGCACCGACGAAGTCACGGTGCGCGCCGTCAGCGCTTACATGGACGTGCTGTTCGCCGACGACCAGGTTGCGCTGTCCGAAGTCTCGCGCAATATGTATCAAGAAATGATGCATGTAAACCAACGCCTGTTCGAAAAAGGCGAGGGCACCAAGACGGACATGCTGGAGACCCAGGCGCGGCTCGACCTCTCCGAGGCCCAGCTGACGGAGGCGAAGGACAATGCCGTGGCGGCGCGCGAAACGCTGGCCGCCATCATCGGCATGGATCCGGGGCCGCTCGATCATCTGCGCGACGAATTCCATCCGGTGACGATCACGCCCGGCACCTTCGAGGACTGGGAAAAGATCGCGCGCGAGCACAATCCGGAACTGGCAGCCGCGCGCCTGGCGGCCGAGAATGCCCGTCTCGACATCAGCCGTAACCGCGCCGGCCATTATCCGCGCGTGGACTTCGTCGCGGCCTATAGCCGGGGCGACGCGGAATCGATCAACACGTACACGCAGAATTCGGTGAACCGCACCGTGGGCCTGCAGGTCAACATCCCCATCTATCAGGGCGGGGCGATCAATGCCGCTACGCGCCAGGCGGCCGCGAACTATGCCAAGGCCCAGTCGGACGTGGACGTGCGCACGAGCAAGGTGCTGGTGGAACTGCGCAAGGCCCACAGCCTGGTGGTGTCCAGCGTGCACAAGATCGAGGCGCTGGAAAAAGCCGTCGCCTCCGGCAAGCTGCTCATGAAGGCCACCGAGCAGAGCATTAAGGGCGGCGTACGCATCAACCTCGACCTGCTGAACGCCCAGCAGCAGCTGTACACGAGCCAGCGCGACCTGGCCCAGGCCCGCTACACGTACCTGATCGCCGTCCTGCGCCTGCGTGCCGCAGCCGGCACGCTCGACAGCGGCGCCGTGCGCGAAGTCGCCGCTTACTTCCACTGAGTGCGCGGCGGCGCCATCCCGGCGCTGCCGTCTCTCCGCCTCCACTTACGTCGCAAAATCGTTGCGCATATGCAAATTGCGTGGAATTAACATTTTCCAAAATGCAGTAAGTGACCACTTCCTCTAAGAAATAGTATCCATGCGGAACATGGGCTGGCACAGCTGTGTTCGTGGCGCCACTGCTGTGCCGATTCATGTACCATTTCCTCACATTTTGACATGGAGGCAATGATGGCAACGACGATCGAACAGACAGTGGAACAGTTGTATATTGCATACTTCAGCCGCCCCGCGGATCCGAAGGGGCTGGCGTACTGGGAGAACGTGCTGACGACCAATCCCGATGGCGTGCAGCAGATTTCCGCGGCATTTGCCGGCTCGCAGGAATACAAGGACACGTATGCGGGGCTGGACAACACGGGCGTCGTGCAGGCTGTCTACCACAACCTGTTCGGCCGGGCCGGCGAGCAGGCAGGTGTGGATTACTGGGTCAATTTGCTGAACAACCACACGATCACCGTCGACAACGTCGTCACCACCATCGCTAGCGGGGCGCAGAACAGCGACAAGCTCGTCTACGACGGCCGCGTGGCCGTGGCGACGTCATTCACGGCGCACGTCGACCAGCCCGCCGAGATCGCAGCCTATTCGGGCACGGCGGCGAACGTCCAGGCCAAGGCATTCATCGGCACGATTGTCGACTTGCAGAGCGCGGCTTATGCGATCGACCCGGGCGTGATCGACACCAAGATCGCCGAGATCGTCGGCAGCGCGACCGGCACCAACGTACCGCATCACCTGGCCTGACCGGGCGTCACCGAACGATCCAGCGTTTCATATCGCATTCGCGATTGGGACAGTCAAAAAACTGGCCTGACGGGCGCGGCCGCCGCGGCGCCCTCGGCCTTCCATCACGGTTGAGTTAGAAATACCACCAGCGATAATTGGTGAAATTTCTTCTGCAAAATTCCGCTACACTATAAGGTCTCGTATGTACGAGGCAGTTGGCTAAAGGAACCTGCATTAATTCAGGTTCCCATCGTCGTCAACGGAATAGGTAGTGCTTCTCGATAAAGAAGACCTCGATTCTCCCACTGCCATCCAGGCCCAACATCGATTAAGACACCAGGCGAGCACGGTCGTCCGTTCTTCGTACAGGTGATGTTGCGCGATCAAGGGCGGCTTATTCTTCTTGCCGAAATATTAGCGAAATGAATATCGCGTGCGGGAGGCCCGGGTCTAACTGTTATATACCTGGCGCGGCCCGCGACGGTCGCATTCCAATTTCTTCGTACAGAAATAATACAATTGGCTTGAATCGAATTCTGGATGTGGCGCGGCTGATGCAAGCACGCAAGGTGGCTCGCTGAGCGTGGCACTAAATAAAATGCCCGGCATAAACGCTGTATCTCAGTTGCACTATTCAGTATTTAATCGAGGACTGATTGAATTTTCGGAAATTAATAATTGGGGGCAATGGTGACGCCGGTTGCATTTACATACACAGCCATTAGTGATCGCTATACTCCCGTGTTTATTTGCAAAACGAAGGGAAGCTATGGGGTAGAAAATGATAAAATTATGTCGAAACTCGCTGTACGCGTTGCTTATTGTGGTCGCACTGTTGGGTTGCGCGTCGAAGTACGGCTATGACTTTTACGATAGGCCAAATTGGGAGCACCGTCATGCCGCATTTGTTGGAGAGTACATCGATGGTCGCATAGGGGAATACTTTGACCCGGCTTGGTGTCATCCCAGAAACTGCGTGAAAGAAGTCTTGAGTAATTCGATAATCCTTTATAAATTCGTGGACTCTCCTCACCCGGGTTGTACATATTGGTACGAAACCGATAAGACTACGCACATTGTTGTTCGTGCAAACTATCGGGGGACGGAGCGTCAGTGTTATAAGCTGCTTAATTAAGCACTGAACCGATAGGTCGTGCGGTCGATCCGACAGAATAAAATCAACGCCGGATTTCACGATAGTCGAAATCAGCTGTTTTCACGCGCCTGCTGGGTCAGCAGACACGTTCGTCGGGTCACCTTGTAACTAGCGATGTGATGACGCGTTCGGATTGTAGCGAGAAGTCGACCGCGATCCCCAAGGTTTTCCGATCGATATCATTGATGGCGTTGAATGGGGCGGATACTGCGTCTGTCGGCCAGTTCGTCACGTATGAAGCCCATCCCCAGTTCTGGTTAGCATCCCGGCTTGGGTAATTCCAACGGATCGGTTACGTGCTTCCACATATAATGGATCACCCGCCTTGCCTCCAATGAGATTCTTACGATGAAACCGGATGCCATTATTAATGTTCGCTTCTCGACGGCTGCGGAAGGCGGTCGCAATAAGGTGGTTGAAGGACCGTGCTACGCTTGTCCGCTGTTCGTCGATAACGAGGGATTCGACTGTCGATTGCTGCTGGAAGGGCAACGCCTTGAATTAAGCTCAATCTACTAAGTCCCGGTAAAAATCCTTTATCGCGGATTGGCCCTTCCGAAGCTCTCAGTCGGAAAGGAAGTGATGTTATGGGGGGGGCGAAATGTTGCGACGGGTCAGGTGCGCGAAATCGTTGACGAGTAGTAATCAAGTGTCAGCGACATGGTTTGCATGTCACGAACGCGCTGACGCTTCAAGATGCTAAGCCGCCTGTCAATCAGGCGAGAACAGCCGTCCGTCCTTTTTTCGAGCCGACCTGCTGATAGCGCTCGCCACACTGGCCGGGTAGAAGCAAGAAATGCGGTGTTTGCGCAGTTGATGGCCCAAGCAACTAGGCGCGCTTGGCCCGCAAGGGAGACGTGGCGCGTGACGCATCGCGTCCGCGCGTCGGCTATCGACCGACGCCCGGTGGCTGTTAAAAGGGCCGCGTTTGCGGCCCTTGGTTTATCCCTCCGCGCAATGCGGACACGATTTCCCCACCACATACTCCGGCGCCAGTTGCTGCCGCGGCGTGACAACGGCGCGGCAGGCAAAACACTGCACGGTTTCCGTCGGTTCCAGCTTGGGATTGAGCGCGGTACGGTAGTCGAACACGAAGCAGTCGCCCGCGTAGTGGTCGCCGCCCACTTCCTCGAAGTATTTCAGGATGCCGCCGTCGAGCTGGTAGACGCGGTCGTAGCCGATGTTCTGCATGTGGATCGCCGCCTTTTCGCAGCGGATGCCGCCCGTGCAAAAGGTCACGACGGTCTTGCCCTTCAGTTCGTCCTTGTGTTTCTCGACGACGTCCGGGAATTCGCTGAACTTGTCGATGCGGTAGTCGAGCGTGTTCTCGAACGTGCCGACGTCCACTTCGAACGCGTTGCGGGTTTCCATCATGACGACGGGGACGCCGTCGTCGTCATGGCCCTGGTCGAGCCAGCGCTTGAGCGTCTTCGGCGCCACGGACGGCGCGCGGCCCAGCTCCGGTTTGATCAGGGGCATGCGCATCGTGATGATTTCCTTCTTGATGCGCACGAGCATGCGGCGGTGCGACTGCTCGTTCGACAGGCTTTCCTTCCACTCCAGGTCGGCCAGGCGGGCGTCGCTGCGCACCCAGGCGAGATACCGGTCGATCGCTTCGCGCGGGCCGGACACGAACATATTGATGCCTTCCGGCGTCAGCAGGACGGTGCCTTTGAGGCCCAGCTCGTTGCACAGCGCCTGGTATTGCGAGCGCATCTCGTCGAGGTTGTCGAGGCTGACGAACTTGTAGGCGGCGATATTGACGTGCATGATCGTTAAAGCGGGAAAGGATGGCAGGAAGCCCGCTATTATAGAGCAGCTGAGCCCCGAAGACGTCATCTTCGCGGCAATTGGCATTATCGCGGCGGTCGCCGCACTCGTCGTGCGGGACACGGCCCCGATCTTCTGGTCGATGGCGGAGTCCGCCGGCTGGGCGGCAATAATCGTCGCGTGGCGGATGCGCCACAGAGCACCACTGTCGCGATTGGTCCGACAAAGTCGGCTCATAAAAGTTCGACGACGCATATGAGGCGTCGCAAACAGCCGTATTGACGTCTCCCCGTAGGATGGTTTGCATCATTCATCAGGGGGCGAGTCATGAAACCAACGTTTCTCAGGGCGGGTCTCGCGGCGGCCGGTGCCGTGCTGTTCACCGCGGGCGCCGGCGCGCAGGAAGTCATCCCGGTCGAGATGCCGCAGGAAGTCAATATGGTGGGGGCGGGCGCGTTCGGGCTGCCGGATTTCTACGGGTCCGAGGATTACCATCCCGAAGGTGCGGGATTTCTACATGCCAACTTCGGCAACGGCATGTGGCTGCGCGTGATCGGGCCGGAGGTCAAGCTGAACGTCGTGCCGTCGACCTTGGACCAGCAAATGAATTTCGGGCAACTTCGTAGCCTGCGCGCCGGCTTCCTGTACCGCGCGCGGCCGACCCGCGACCCGGACGTCGACGACGCCGTCGTCCGCCGGATGCGCCGGATTCCCGCGGCGTCCGAGCTCGGCATCTTTGCCAGCTACGACATGCCGATGTCCGGCGATCCGCTGCACAAGATCGTGTTCAGCGGCGACGTCGCGTGGAACACGAACAATCTGTACGTGGGCGCCACGGCCAATATCAAGGCGACGTATTTCTATCCATTCCCGCAGGGCATCGGCGGGCGCCCGCTGCTCGGCTCGGCCGGGTTCGACCTGTTCTTCGCGAGCGACCATTTCAACGACCGGTATTTCGGCATCAACGGCGCCGACCTGGCCGCGTTCCCGGAACGGGGCGGAACACCTTACCGGGCCCAAGGCGGGTTGACGTCGATCCGGATCCCGTTCCAGGTGACGTCGCAGTTCGACCGGCACTGGGGGCTGACGCTGGCCGGACGCTACGAAAGGCTGCTGGGGGATGCGAAGGACAGCCCGATCGTCGATCGGCGCGGGAGTGCCAACCAGTGGGTGTTCGGCGGGGCCATCAATTATGCGTTCTAAAATACGCCCCCGGTCTTGTCAAGCGCGTCACCGTGCCTGGATGCAACCCTCCGTTCCGGCCGTCCGAGGTAAAATGACAGGATGACTTCGCCGATCTTCACCCACCTCCGCGTCCATACCGAATACTCGATCGTCGACGGCCTCGTCCGTATCGACGACCTCGTGGCTGCCGCCCTCAAGGACCAGCAGCCGGCGGTGGGTGTCACCGACCTGGCCAATGCCTTCTGCCTCGTGCGCTTCTACAAGGCGGCGCGCGGCAAGGGCATCAAGCCGATCGTCGGGGTCGACGCCTGGATCACGAACGACGAGAACCGCGACAAGCCGTTCCGCCTGCTGATCCTGTGCAAGAACAAGACCGGCTACCTGCAGCTGTGCGAACTGCTGTCCAAGGCGTGGCTGACGAACCAGTACAAGGGCCGGGCCGAGATCCGCGTCGAGTGGCTGGAAGCGCTCGCGACCTCCGTTTCCACCCTGGAGCCGGACGTGCCGCAGTCGAACGCCCTGATCGTGCTGTCGGGCGCGCAGTTCGGCGACATCGGCCAGGCCATCGACAACGGCGACCTGGACAAGGCCGAGGCGTGTGCCCGCCGCTGGGCGGATATCTTCCCCGGCCATTTTTACGTGGAAATCCAGCGCGCCGGCCAGCCGAACCAGGAACAGCAGGTGCGCCATTCGGTGGCGCTGGCGAACCGGCTGGGCCTGCCGGTCGTCGCCACGCATCCCGTGCAATTCATCAGCAAGGACGAATTCGTCGCCCACGAGGCGCGCGTCTGTATCGCCGAGGGCGAGATGCTGGCCAACGCCAAGCGCGTGCGCCGCTTCAACGAAGGCATGTGCTTCAAGTCGCAGGCCGAGATGGCCGAGCTGTTCAAGGACTTGCCGGGCGCGCTCGCCAACTCCGTGGAGATCGCCAAGCGCTGCAACGTGACGCTCTCGCTCGGCAAGCCGCAGCTGCCGAACTTCCCGACGCCGGGCATGACGATCGACGAATACCTCATCGCGGAAACGAAGAAGGGCCTGGAAGCGCGTCTCGTCGAGCTCTACCCCGACCCGGAACAGCGCGAGAAGGAGCGCCCCCGCTACGAAGCCCGCCTGGAGTTCGAGAACAACACCATCATCAAGATGAAGTTCCCGGGCTACTTCCTCATCGTGGCGGAATTCATCCAGTGGGGCAAGAACAACGGCGTGCCGATCGGCCCGGGCCGCGGTTCGGGCGCGGGTTCGCTCGTCGCCTACGCGCTCAAGATCACCGACCTCGATCCGCTGAAGTACAACTTGCTGTTCGAGCGTTTCCTGAACCCGGAACGCGTCTCGATGCCCGACTTCGACATCGACTTCTGCCAGGAAAAGCGCGAACTGGTCATTCAGCACGTGAAGGATTTGTACGGCAGGGATGCGGTCTCGCAGATCGCCACGTTCGGCACGATGGCGGCGAAGGGCGCGATTCGCGACGTGGGCCGCGTGCTCGATTTCGGCTACAACTTCTGCGACGGCATCTCCAAGCTGATCCCGTTCAAGCCGGGCAAGCAGGTCTCGATCGCCGAGGCGATCGAAGAAGAACCGATGCTCAAGGAACGCCTCGAGAACGAGGAAGAAGTGAAGCAGCTGATCGAGCTCGCGCAGCAGGTCGAAGGCATCACCCGCAACATCGGCATGCACGCGGGCGGCGTGCTGATCGCCCCCGGCAAGTTGACGGACTTCTGCCCGCTGTACACGCAGGGCGGCGACGCGGGCGTCGTGTCACAGTACGACAAGGACGACGTCGAGGCGGCCGGCCTGGTGAAGTTCGACTTCCTGGGTCTCACCACCTTGACGATCCTCGACCGCGCCGTCAACTACATCCGCGCGCTCGATCCGGCCGACAAGGACTTCGACCTGGCCAAGCTGCCGCTGACCGACCGGCCGACCTACAAGCTGCTGACGGATGCGAAGACCGTCGCCGTGTTCCAGCTTGAAAGCCGCGGCATGCAGGGCATGCTGAAGGATGCGCGGCCCGACCGCTTCGAGGACATCATCGCGCTCGTGGCGCTGTACCGTCCGGGCCCGATGGACCTGATCCCCGATTTCTGCAAGCGTAAGCACGGCGAAAAGTTCGACTACCCCGATCCGCGTACCGAGTCGATCCTGTCCGAGACCTACGGCATCATGGTCTACCAGGAGCAGGTGATGCAGATGGCGCAGATCGTCGGCGGCTACTCGCTGGGCGGCGCGGACATGCTGCGCCGCGCGATGGGCAAGAAGAAGGCCGAGGAAATGGCCGAGCACCGCGCGATCTTCCGCGCCGGCGCCGCGAAGGACGGCCTGTCGACCGAAAAGGCCGACGAGATCTTCGACCTGATGGAGAAGTTCGCGGGCTACGGCTTCAACAAGTCGCACGCGGCCGCGTACGCGCTGCTGTCGTATCACACGGCGTACCTGAAGGTCCACCACACCGCCGCGTTCATGGCAGCCAACATGTCGCTGGCCATGGAAGACACGGACAAGATCAAGATCCTCGTCGAGGACTCGATCGACATGTGCGGCCTGACGATCCTGCCGCCGGACGTCAACGAATCGCAGTTCCGCTTCACGCCGGAAGGCCCGCCGCCGTCCGTCACGGGCAAGCAGGTGAAAAACATCCGCTACGGCCTGGGCGGCGTGAAGGGCGCGGGGCAGGGCGCCATCGAGGCGATCATCGCGGCGCGCGAATCGGGCGGCAAGTTCAAGGACTTGTTCGACTTCTGCAAACGCGTCGACCGCAAGCAGATCAACCGCCGCACGATCGAATCCCTGATCCGCGCGGGCGCGATGGATTGCTTCGGCGTCGACCGCGCCGTGCTGCTGGCGTCCGTCGCGTTCGCGGTCGAAGTGGCCGACCAGGCCGCGGCGTCCGCCAACCAGGTCAGCCTGTTCGGCGGCGACGATTCCGACCTCGTCGCGCCGCCGGACTACGTGAAGGCGACGCCTTGGACGGACCGCCAGAAGCTGTCCGAGGAAAAGACCGCGCTCGGCTACTACCTGTCGGGTCACATGTTCGACTCGTATGCGGCCGAGGTGCGCCGGTTCGCCAAGACCAAGCTGAAGGACCTGGAACCGTCGCGCGATCCGCGCATGCTGTGCGGCGTGATCACGGGCGTGCGCACGCAGCTCACGCAGCGCGGCAAGATCCTCATCGTCGCGCTGGACGACAAGTCCGGCGTCGTCGAAGTCACGATCTACAACGAGCTGTTCGAGCTGCACAAGAACATCTTCCGCGAAGACGAGTTCCTGCTCGTCGTCGGCAAGGTGTCGGAAGACCGCTTCAACGGCGGCCTGCGCATCACGGCCGAGAAGGTGTTCGACATCGCGACCGCGCGCATCCAGTACGGCCACAAGCTGGAGATGGACGTGGCGTGCACGATCGCGCCCGCGAAGCTGGCCGAGATCCTGCAGCCTTACCGCCACGAGAACGGCTTGCCGGTCAGCCTGCGCGTGACGCCGCAGGGCATCCCGTGCACCCTGCAACTGGGCGACGCGTGGCGCGTGGCGCCGTCGGACGAATTGAAATACGCGCTCGAGCTGCATCTCGGCGCGAAGGAAGTCGCGGTCGAATACTGACCGCGGCCGGGATACGTTGCATGGTGGGCGGAGGGCCGCCCACCCTACGGTCCGCGTCCATACGTAGGGTGGGCACCCGTGTTTGATGCCCCCGGCATCAAACACCCACCATTGCGACGGGGCCCCTTGCTTGCGCGGCACGACGATCCCCGCCTGGTGCCTGGAAAACAGCACCGTGCACGCGCCCACGAGCGCGCGCATGCCGGGGAGGCGCATCACCTTGCCGAGCAGGCCGCGCTCCGTCGTGCCGAATTCCCGCATGACCAGCCCGTGCCGCAGCCCATGTCCAGCAGGCGCCCGCCTTCCGGATCAGGCCCGAGGTGATGATCGCAAATCGATGTGAGTCGGCAGGGCAATTCGATAATGTGTTGTGCCGCCGCCGCGTTCGCACGGACGAGAGCGCTAACACTCACTGCAGTTGCAACGAAATGTTTGAGTTTACCGATATTCGTTGGTAAATATTGATCTACGGACACTTTCCGAGCTAGGTGCGCCCGGATAACGGCGCAGATCAACATGAAAATTACATTCCGCCAAAAATTATTCCTTCCGTTATTGCTCAGTCTGACCTGTCTTCTTGCCGTGTTTGCGGTGAATGCCCTGCAGAGCCGCACGCTGCGCCTCGAGGAGCGCAAGATCCAGCTGTCGAATGAGGGCGAGATCGCGGTGTCCATCGCCAAGGACTACGCGGCCCTCGCCGCCAACGGCACCCTGACGCTCGACGAGGCGAAAAAGCAGGCCATCGAACGTGTCCGGGCGCTGCGCTACGGCGCCAGCGGCTACTTCACCATCTATGACAACAAGACCGTGCTGATGCACCCGATCATACCGAAACTGATCGGTACCTCGATCGGCACGGTCGTCGACCCGGAAGGCCACAATCCCTACTTCGACGGCATGGCCGCGGCGCAGGGCGGCGACCGGGGTTTCATCCACTACCTGTGGCCCAAGCCGGGCTCGGAGCAGCCTCAGCCCAAGCTGACGTATATCCAGGCCTTTCGACCGTGGGGCTGGTATTTCATGAACGGCCTGTACATCGACGACCTGAACCAGGCCTTCCGCGCCCAGCTGGCCAGGGCCGCCATCTGGCTGGCCGTGATCGGTGTGCTGCTCACGGGGTTCGTGTGGCTCGTGGTGCGCAGCGTCGAGCGCTCGATCGGCGGTGACCCGGTCGACGCCGTCGCGGTGGCGCAGCGCATCGCGGCGGGCGACCTTGGCATGAGCGTCACCGTGCGCGCCGGGGACGACGCGAGCCTGATGGCCGCCATGAAGCGCATGCGCGACGCGCTGGCGGGCATCGTCGGCAACGTGCGCACGGGAACGGACCTGATCGCGACGGCGTCGCGCGAGATCGCCAGCGGTAACCTGGACCTGTCGAGCCGCACGGAACAACAGGCCAGTTCGCTGGAAGAGACGGCCGCGTCGATGGAGCAGCTGACGTCGACCGTGAAGAACAGCGCCGAGAGCGCGCGCGAAGCGAGCCGCCTGGCCGAGTCGGCCGCCGACGTGGCGGGCCGCGGCGGCGCCGTGGTCGCGCGCGTCGTCGATACGATGGCCGCCATCAACGCGTCGTCGAACCGGATCGTCGACATCATCGGCGTCATCGACGGCATCGCGTTCCAGACCAATATCCTTGCGCTGAACGCGGCCGTCGAAGCGGCCAGGGCGGGCGAGCAGGGCCGCGGCTTTGCCGTCGTGGCGAGCGAGGTGCGCAACCTGGCACAGCGGTCCGCCGCCGCGGCGAAGGAAATCAAGGCCCTGATCGGCGATTCCGTCGCGCGCGTGGACGACGGCGCCAAGCTGGTGGCGGAAGCGGGCGCGACGATGACGGACATCGTCGCCAGCGTGAACAAGGTCAGCGCGATGATCGGCGCGATCAGCCACGCCACGCGCGAGCAGGGCGAGGGCATCGAACACGTCAACCGGGCCATCGTCCACATGGACGAGGTGACCCAGCAGAACGCCTCGCTCGTCGAGGAAGCGGCGGCGGCGTCGGAAGCGATGCAGGAACAGGCCGCGAAGCTGGCCGAGGTCGTGGGCGTGTTCCGCGTGTCGTCCGCGCAGGCCGGCGCTACGCTGCCGGCCGCGCGTGTTCGCGCAACCCGATCGTTGCCTGCGTAACCTTGTTCGCGGCGCGTTCCAGGACGACCTTGCGGTTGCTCGTCTCCTGGTCGCGCTGCGCCTCGCGGTGCCACAGGTGGAATACCTCCGTCGCGAAGGCGCCGTCCTTGCGCTGCACGCCCGCATGGAACAGGCGCACGACGAGGTCGGAATCCTCGTGGCCCCAGCCCGTGAAGCTTTCGTCGAACCCGTTTACCCGCTCCAGATCGCTACGCCACACGGCCAGGTTGCAGCTTTTGATGCGGCGCCAGGAAAACTTGCGCGACGTGCGGCCCACGTCGGGCCAGCGCAGCCCCAGCGGCTGCAGGGTCTTGTTCAGGTCGCCGCGCAAGCGCCAGCCCAGGCGCGTCAGCGGCGACGTGGCGGCGAGATCGATCTGTTCTTCAAGCACGCGGCGCGTCAGCCCCTCCGACATCAGGATGCGGCTGCCCGATACGAGACAACCGGGCCGCGCCAGCGCGCGGTGGCGGGCGATGAAATCGCGCTGCGGGATGCAGTCGCCGTCCAGGAAAACGATGTATTGACCGGTGGCGGCCAGGGTGCCGCGGTTGCGGGCCATCGCGGCGCGAAAACCCTGGTCGGGTTGCCAAACGTGGCGCAGAAGCACCGGTGACGTTGCGGCCAGTCGCTCCACGCAGGCACGCGTGTTGGCAGTCGAGCCGTCATCAGCGATAATGATTTCGAAATTCTTGTCGTTCTGCATAAAACATGCCCGCACCACCGCCTCCAGCGCGTCTGGCCGGTTATAGGTGGTGATCACGACCGAGATTGTCTGTGCGCGCGTCATAAGGTCCATGTACACTGCCGTATTCAGGGGCAAGAGTATCCCACAAGAACATCGATGAACAGCAATCCGACGAACACGAGGGAGCCGATGCGGGTCTGGATCGGCGCCCTGGCCTTCCTGTTACCCTTTCTGAGCCTCGTCACCTCGTTCGGCGTGAATCTTGCGAGTTTTCTCTTCCTCGTCAGCGCTTTGATATTCTTCAAGCCGTGCCGTGATGCGCTCGTGCGCCACTGGCCGGAGGTGCGCTGGGTCGTGCTAGCCTTCCTGCTGCATTTCCTGTTCATGCTCGCCTGTGCGCTGCTGCGCGGCGACAAGATGAATGTGGTCGAAAAGCCCGTGCGTACGCTATTGTCCGTCACCGTGCTGGCCGCCGTGGCGGCAAGCCGTGCGCCGCGCCGGGCGCTGTGGTGGGGCGCGAGTGCCGGCGCGGTGGCGGCGCTGCCGTTCATCGCCTGGCAACGCTTCGCGCTGCACATCGAACGGCCGGGCGGATTCGTCAATTCGATCACGTTCGGCGACCTCGCCATGCTGCTGGCCCTGCTGGCGCTGGCCGGCGCGATCGACATGCGCGACCGCCCGCGCGACGCGCTGCTGGCCGGCGCCGGCGCGCTGGCGGGCCTTGCCGCGTCCGTGCTGTCCGGCACCCGCGGCGGGTGGGCGGCGCTGGTGCTGGCGGCGCTCGTGCTGGGGCGGCATCTGCGCCGGATCGACAGCCGCCGCGGACGTGCGCTGCTGGCGGCCGGCGTGGCCGTGCTGGCCGCGGCCTGGTTCACGCCGGCGCTGGGCGTGCAGGAACGCTTCGCCGAAGGCGTGCACGACGCCCGCGCCTGGTACGAGGGCGGCACGGTGTGGACCAATGTCGGCACCCGGCTGGAATTGTGGAAGGGCGCCGCCATGCTGATCCGCGAGCACCCGCTGTTGGGCATGGATTTCGATGCCTGCCGCGCGCGCCTGGCCGAGTTTGCGCAGGCCGGCCGGCTCGATCCGATGGTGCTCGAGCTGCCGCACCTGCATAATGACGGGTTGCAGGCGCTGGCGACGGGCGGCGTGATCGGTTTCGCCGTCTGGGCCGCCACGATGCTCGCGCCCTTGCGGTTTTTCCTGCGCCGGCTGGGGCGGGATGGCGGGGACGATGCGCGCGCGCCGCAGTTCGCGGTCGCGCTGGGCGGGGCGCTGGTGGTGCTCGGCTATATCGGCTTCGGCCTGACGGAAGTGATTTTCTGGTCTATGAAGGGCAGTCTGTTCTATGCGCTCATGGTGTTCCTGCTCATGGGCTTCTGCCTGAATGCGAAAGAAAAAATTGGATAACAGTGTCATCATCAAGCGCCTGTGGGCGATCCTGAAACCGTATCGCGGACGCGCGTTCCTGTCGCTGCTCGCGATGGGGTTGACGGCGTCCACCCAGCCGCTGCTGGCCAAGGGTTTGCAATTGCTGACGGACTACGGCTTCAAGCAGAAGGTCGCGTTCCCCATGTGGTGGATCCCGGCCGCGCTCGTGTCGCTGTTCGTGCTGCGCGGCATCGGCACGTTCGCCACCGCGTATTACAACAACTGGGTGCTTTCCCGGGTGACGAACGATTTGCGCGCCCAGGTGTTCGACCGGGTGCTGCGCCTGCCGGTGGCGCGCTTCCACGAAGAGTCGACCGGCAAGATCATCAACACCGTCGTCGGCGACGTGCGCCAGGTCGTGGACATGATCCAGTCCGTGTTCGTCGCCTTCGTGCGCGACGCCCTCGTCGTGATCGGGCTCGTGGGATCGCTGCTGTGGCTGAACTGGAAGCTGACCCTGGTGGCGCTCGTCGTCGTGCCGCTGACGGCCGTGATCGTGCGCAGCACCAGCCGCCGCCTGCGCCACCTGAACCGCGAGAACCAGCGCGTGACCGCCGAGATGACCCAGGTCGTCGAGGAGGCGGCGCGCGGCCACCAGGTGATCCGCGTGTTTTCCGGCGAGCGCTACGAGAGCCGCCGCTTCTTCGCGCGCAGCGAGGCGCTGCGCGGCTTCTCGCAACGCATGACGGTGGCGTTCGCCGCCACGACTCCCGTGACCCAGGTGGCCACCTCGGTGTCGCTGTCGGTGGTCGTCGTGCTGGCCCTGCAGGCCGACCTGACGGCCGGCCAGTTCTACCAGTTCGTCACGCTGATGCTGATGCTGCTCACGCCCCTGAAGGCCCTGGCCGAGGTGAACGGCCCGATGCAGCGCGGGATCGCGGCCGCCGAAACCGTGTTCGAATTGACCGACACGCCGCCCGAGCAGGACCCCGGCACGCGCATGCTCTCTCGTGCGCAAGGCCATATGCGGTTCGAGCACGTGAAGTTCCGCTACCCGAACGCGAACGCGCTCGCGCTGGACGACGTCTCGCTGGACGTGAAGCCGGGCCAGACCGTCGCGCTGGTCGGCATGTCGGGCGGCGGCAAGTCGACGTTCGTGAATCTCGTCACCCGTTTCTACGAGCCCGAATCGGGCCGCATCCTGCTGGACGGCGTCCCGTACCAGGACATCAAGATGGCGTCGCTGCGCGCCCAGCTGGCGCTCGTGAGCCAGAACGTCGTGCTGTTCGACGACACCTTGCGCGCCAACATCGCCTATGGCGTCGAGCACGTCGACGAGGCGCGCCTCGCGGCCGCCGTCCACGCCGCGCACCTGGACGACGTGGTGGCGCGCCTGCCGGACGGCGTCGACACGATGATCGGCGAGAACGGCATGCGCCTGTCGGGCGGCCAGCGCCAGCGCGTGGCCATCGCGCGCGCCATCTACAAGGACGCGCCGATCCTGATCCTGGACGAGGCCACGTCGGCGCTCGACAACGAATCGGAACGCGCCGTGCAGGCCGCCCTCGACACCCTGATGGCCGGCCGTACCACGTTCGTGATCGCGCACCGCCTGTCGACCATCGAAGGCGCCGACCTGATCGTCGTGATGGAACACGGCCGCATCGTCGAGCAGGGCACGCACGACGAATTGCTGGCCAGGGGCGGCATGTACGCCAACCTGTACCGCCTGCAGTTCTCCGCGCTGGCGGAAGCAACTTGAGCGGGACGCGACATGAGCGATAAGGCGCGCACCCTCGTCATTTCGCCGAACTGGATCGGCGACGCCGTGATGGCCCAGCCCCTTCTGCGCCTCCTCAAGCAGGCCCACCCTGAGCGCGCCATCGACGTGCTGGCGCCGCCGCAGGTGGTGCCCGTGTGGCGCCGCATCCAGGAGGCGGACGACATCCTGGTGACGCCGTTCCGCCACCGCGCCCTGCAGCTGGGCGAGCGCTGGCGCTATGCGCGCATCCTCAAGGAGCGCGGCTACAGCGACGCGTACGTGCTGCCGAACACGCTGAAATACGCGCTGATCCCGTGGCTGGCGCGCATTCCGCGCCGCGTGGGCTACAAGGGCGAGATGCGCTACGGGATGGTCAACGTCATGCACCACGACGAGCAGCCGCCCCGTTCGATGGTGCCGTTCTACGCGGCCCTCGCGCGCGAGCCCGAGGTGCCGCTGCCGGGAAAGTTGTCGCGCCCTTATCTCATCGTCGGCAGCGAAGAAACGGAACAGGTCGGCAAGCGCCTCGGCGTGGACCTGACGCGTCCCCTCGTCGCCTTCGCGCCGGGCGCGGAATTCGGCATCGCCAAGCGCTGGCCGCCCGCGCACTACGGCGCGCTGGCGGCCCGGGTGGTCGATGCCGTGGCGGGCGTGCAGGTGCTGCTGCTCGGCTCCCCGAACGACCGCGAAACCTGCGACCAGGTGCAGCGGCATGCCGGCGCGGCCGGTTCCGCGATGTTGAACCTGGCCGGCCAGACGTCGCTCGACGACGCCATCGCCCTGCTGGCGCAGGCGAGCGCCGTCGTCTCCAACGATTCCGGCCTGCTGCACATCGCGTCGGCGCTGAACCGCCCGGTGGTCGCGTTGTACGGGTCGACGGATCCGGATTACGCGCCGCCGCTGTCGGAAGTGGCGCGGACGGTGTCGCTGCGCCTGGAATGCTCGCCGTGCCGCAAGCGCGAGTGCCCGCTCGGGCACCACGATTGCATGAACAAGATGAGCGTGGAGCGGGTGTGGAGCGAGCTGGTGCCGATCCTGGTGCCGGTGCGCGATTACCGTAGGGTGGGCACTCCTGTGCCCACGCGGTGATACGCGACATTCAATGATTCGCGTCGGCGCCGGCGGACGTTGAGCGCTACCGGGCTCTCAGGCTCTCACATACATCATCTGCAAGCCGGCTCACGACTTCGTGCCGCTTGCGCGCCTCCGACCGCTTCTTCGACGGGATGCCGTCCAGATCCGGCGCCGGCACCAAGCAGCAATCGAGTTCCCAATCCCCGTCCGGGCGCTTGCGCGCGCCCAGCTCTTCCCACAACTGGTCGTAATCGGCCAGCACGCGGCCGTGACGGATCGCCTTGTAGATCACGCGGTTGCGGTTCGACACCATCAGCATCCGCGCGCAGCCGTATTCGTGGCCCAGCTGGCGCACGAGGGTCGCCATCAGTTGCTTGGGCCGGATGCCGTGCAGTTCGCGCGTGGCCGTGCGGATCGCGTCGCGCGCATCGACCGTCTTGCCGCCCTGGATGCAGCCGACGCTGACGGCGAGACTACCGTCGCGCGGCGCCACCGTGAACGCCACCGTGTACAACGCGCGGTCGGCCTGGGTCAGCTGCAGTACCAGCTCGCCCTCGCGGTCGAACATGTTCACGGTGCGCAGCTGGATCTGGTAGGGCAGGCCGCTTTTGCCGGCCGCCTCGGCCAGCACGACGGGACCGAGGCTGGCGCGCGCCAGTACCTGGCCCAAGCCGCGCCGGAACATGAAATCGTAATGCGCGCGGATCGCGTCCAGGCGCGCGTCTGCATCCAGCGTGTGGCTGATGTAGGGACGGTAGACCTTGTACAGGAAGCGCGGGCAGTTGCGCACGTATTCCGAGAACGCCGGATGCGAATTCAGCAGGTGCAGCCAGCGGGGCGTCTGGCGCGGATGCAGGAGGGCGCGCAGCCGGATCTTGGCGAACTCGCGCACCGACTTGAAACCCGCCAGGTGCGGCGGCACGGCCGAGCGCAGCGTGACGGACGGGGCGGCGGATGCGATCAGCCGCTCGCTCCAGCCGGTTTCTTCGCGGGTGAGTTTCATGACTATCGCCCGGCCGCGGCGAGGAGGAAAAGCGGACGGTCGCCTGCGTACTGGCGGGGGAAGTCGGACATGTCGGTCACACCACGGTTGCGTAAAGTAACGCTAAGTAACGTAGTGTAACTAAAGAAATTCCTCTGGTAAATACATGGCAACAGATTTAATGAAATGGTAATGAAGCCGCGCGCGGGGTGCGCGCGGCCGTGGCCGCGGCCATTCAGCTGGCGTAGTGCGCCGATTCCACGTTGTCCGCCCGTTGCGCCGCCAGCTCGCGCTCGCGCAGGTAGCGGGCCAGCGCATCCTCGAAGGAAGGCAGCAGCAGGCCCCGTTCGCTGCTCATGGCGCTGTTGCTCGGGCGCGGGGCGCGCAGGCCGAGTTCGGTGCTCGTCCGTTCTTCCAGCCGGCCGTCGTCGACGCCGGCCGCCGCGCAGGCCCGGCGCGCCAGCCCGGCCCAGCTCAGCGCGGCGCCGTTGGTCAGGTGCCACAGGCCGGATTCGCGGTCGATCAACAGGTCGAGGCAGGCGTTGACGAGATCCGGCACATAGGTCGGCGACACGACCTGGTCGGAGGCCGCCGCGAACGGCCGGCCCGCGTCGAGCGCGTCGAGGGCCTGCGTGACGAAGTTGTGCTCGTCCCACGGACCGAAGAAGGCGCTGGTGCGGATGACGAGGGCCTGCGGGTCGGCGTCGAGCACGCGCCGCTCCGCGTCGGCCTTGCTGCGGCCGTACACGCCCAGCGGCGCCGTCGGGTCCGATTCCACGTACGGGCGGTCCTGCGTGCCGTCGAACACGAGGTCGCTGGAGAACGTCATGAAGCGCAGCGCGTGGCGGATGGCGGCCAGCGCCAGCACGGTCGGGCCGTGGGCGTTCTCGCGCATGCAGCGGTCGACGTCGCCCTCGGCATCGTCCACGCGCACATAGCCGCCCGCGTTGATGATGGCCCACGGCTTGAAGCGCACGATCGCCGCCTCGACCGAGGCCGGATCGGCGATGTCCATCTCCTGGCGCGTGAGCACGTGGCAGGCGAGGTTGCGCCGCTCGCAGATGCGGGCGAAGGCGCGGCCCAGCGTGCCCGTCGCGCCCGTGATCAGGACAGGCTGCGGGAAGGTCGAGCGCAGGGCGCCCCGTTCGGCGATGTCGGCGACGGCCGTGCTCGTCGCGACGGGCTTCGCGAGGAAGCGGCCCGGCCGGCGCCACCAGCCCTGGCCCTGCAGCACCGGATGCGACAGCGGCCGGCCGCTCGCCAGTTCGCGCATCAGCGTGGCGACCGCCGTCGGACGGGGCTGCGGACCGCGCACGTCGAACGGGCCGGATTCGTAATAGCCGCGGCATTCGGTGACGAGGCAGTTCCAGTCGAACGAGCCGAGCAGGGCCCACACGGTCACGGCGCGGATGTCGGCGCCGCCCTGCCGCACTTTTTTCGCCGCGTTCCAGATCTCCACGAGCCACCGCAATTGATCTTCGCGGTTCGCGTCGATGTGCGCCTCGGTGACGGCGACGGGCAGGCCGTAGCGGTCCCACGTCTCCTGCAGCAGCGGGCCGATGCCCGGCGTCGGCGTGGCCAGCACGCGCGGGCATTCGATGTCCGCGTGCGGGATGCCGCGGTACTGCGTGCGGTGGGTTGCCGGATAGCGCTCGGCGCGATGGTCGAGCCAGCGCTCGCTCGTGATGTAGTAGTTGACGCCGATGATGTCCGGCGGGCAGGGATTGTCCTTGAACCACAGGAGTTCATCGGCGTCCGCCCCGTTTTCCAGCAGGTAGTCCCACAGCGCATGGCCGGGGTCGATTTTCCCGCACAACATGTCCCACGCCAGCCAGCGGCGTTCGTTGAAGAAATTCGCGATTTCCGCCATCTCCGGGGTGCCGTAGGTGCGCGACAAGTCGTCCGTCTGCACGAGCTTCGCGTTCGGATTCACGGCGCGGATCGCGCGCATGGCCAGCACGACGGCGCGGCACTGGTTGACGAGGGCGCGGATGAAGCCTTCCTCGCGCGTGTCGTGCGGATACCAGACGCCGTTGAGGCCGGAGAAGCGGGCCGTCGTGCACGGTTCGTTGACGGGCGTCCAGTACTCGACCCACGGATAGCGGCGCGCGACGGCGCCCGCGTACTCGGCCAGTTTGTCGGCGAAGTCGGGGGCGACGAGGCTCGTGTGACGCGGGCCGCTGCCGTGATGGATGAGGCCGACGATGGGCGTCACGCCCAGCTGCTGCAGGACGGGCAGGCGCTCGTCCGACCATGACCAGTCGGCCGATTCGATGCCGTCGGGCGCCGTCCGCTCCCACAGGACGGGGTAGCGGATGGCGCGGATGCCGAGCGACGCGAACCGCTCCAGGTCCTGAAGCCGTTCGGCATGGCCGTTGCGTTCCATTTGGGAGAAGTACTGATCGCGTACGCGGTTGACGGTGCATTCGAGGCCGCCCCACAGTTGGAGCGGAGAGCTTACTGGCTGGATATGGCTGTTGAAATTCATGTGCATTGTCCGGCTGTTGATCCAAGACGTAAGCCTAGACGGCGAGCCCGGCTTCTTGTGTTGGATAGCGAACATATGGACCGGATTTAGGACAAGTCCTACGTACTCTACTGACCAGCGGTATTCGTTATGATGTGGTCAGGAGGGATGAAACATGTACATGGTGTACTGGACGATCGAGGAGGCGGAAGGCCGGGTCCCGCACGCGCAGGCGTTCGATACCACCGCGATGGTGGAGGCGATGCGCTTCATGGAAGACCTGCGGCGGCGCCAGCGCGAAGGCGAGGGCGTGCGTTTCGTGACGATGTGTTCCGAGCATCCGGACGTGGTCGGGCATCCGGGCGTGGACGTGACGGGGCCGGATTACAACTGGAAGAAGCGGCGGCGGTAACTACAGCTGCGCGGCCATGCCCTGCAGCACGTGCTTGAGCACCTTCCCGTTCGGCGCGGCCGGCAGCGCATCCATCATCACGATCCGCGCCGGCCGCTTATAGGGCGCCAGCCGTGCCGTGGCCCACGCGCGCAGTTCGTCTTCCGGCGGCGCGCGGCGCGGATCGGGCTGGACGAAGGCGATCACTTCCTCGTTGCCGCCGGCCACCGCGCGGCCCACGACGGCCGACTGCGTCACACCCGGATGCGCGTTCAGCACCGTCTCCACTTCCAGCGGGAACACGTTGAAGCCCGACCGGATGATCAATTCCTTCGTGCGGCCGACGATGAATAAAGCGCCGTCCGCATCGCGCCGCGCCATGTCGCCCGTGTTCAGCCAGCCGCCGGGACGCAGCGCCGCGCTGGTTGCCTGCGGGTCGCGATAGTAGCCGCGCATCAGGTTCGGCCCGCGCACCCACAATTCGCCCGCCGTGCCATCCGCCACGTCGCGGCCGGTCTTGTCGACGACGCGCGCCTCGACGCCGGGAATCGTCTGACCGACGGACGTGTCGGCCCGCGGCGCGTCCAGGCGGGTCTGGCTGACGGTGGGGGCCGCCTCGGACAGTCCGTAGCCGTTGTGCAGCGGCACGCCCAGCAGGCGCTCGACGGCTATTTTCAATGCCGGGTCGAGCGGCGAGCCGCCCGCGTAGGCGAAGCGCAGGCGCGAGTCCAGCCGGGCGCCGTCGCCCACGTGTTCCAGCAGCCGCGCATACATCGCCGGTACGCCCTGCACGATGGACAAGCCGTCGGCGCGGATCGCGTGCAACATGCCCGCAGGCGTGAAGCGGGGCGCCAGGTGCAGGCAGGCGCCCGCGCTGAGCGTACCCAGCATCACGGACGTGAGGCCGTACACGTGCGAGATGGGCAGCACGCCCCAGGCCCGGTCGGCAGGCCCGAGGCCGCGCAGGCGGCTGGACACGGCGGCCACGAACAGCAGGCTGCGGTGGCTCAGCATCACGCCTTTCGGCTTGCCCGTGGTGCCCGTCGTGTAGACGAGCGCGGCGACGTCGCCGTCCTCTTCCGGCACGCAATCTTCGTTCAGCGGGCCGACCATCAGGCCGTCGTCGAACGACGCCCGCGCGCGTGCCGCGTGCGCCTCGGCTTCGGGCGACACGGCCGCCGTGTACAGCGCGATGCGGGCGCCGCAATGCGCGCGGATCGCGTCCAGCTCCGGCGCCGTCAGGCGCGGATTGACATTGACGATCCACGCGCCCAGCCGCGCGGCGGCGAAGATCAGCGCGACCTGGTCCGCGCAATTCTCGCTGGCCAGCAGCACGCGGTCGCCCTGCCGCACGCCGCGCGCGCGCAGCAGGTCGGCGCGGCGGTCGACGAGGGCGGCGAGGTCGCGGTACGTCAGCGTGCGGCCGGCGTCGACGAGGGCCGGCGCGTCCGGCGTGCGGGCGGCGCCCGTCGTCGGGATCGCGTCGATGCGCGCGGGCAGCGCGGCAAGCAGGGCAGGGATGTCGATCATGCCGCGATGATAACCGGGCGGGCGGGGCCCGCCAACCGCGGTAAATATTGGGCAATGCGACCACTCGTGTTACGCTCGCGGTGCAGTAAATGTTTCCAGAAGTATATGTTATGAAAAACGACATTCACGGAGGGGAAATGGCTTTACTGAATATGCTGGACAAGGAACACACCGTGGCGCAGCCGGGTTTCAATCGCTGGCTCGTGCCGCCCGCCGCGCTCGCGATCCACCTGTGCATCGGCATGGCCTACGGGTTCTCGGTGTTCTGGCTGCCGCTGTCGAAGGCGGTCGGCATCAAGGAGTCGGTCGCCTGCCCGGCCGGCATGGGCTTCCTGGCCGAGATCACGGCGACGGCCTGCGACTGGAAGATCTCGATGCTGGGCTGGATGTTCACGCTGTTCTTCGTGTTCCTGGGCCTGTCGACCGCGCTGTTCGGCGGCTGGCTCGAACATGCGGGACCGCGCAAGGCCGGCGTCGTGTCGGCCGTGTGCTGGTGCGGCGGCCTCGTGATCTCCGCGCTGGGCATTTATCTGCACCAGATCTGGCTGATGTGGCTCGGCTCGGGCGTCATCGGCGGCGTCGGCCTCGGGCTCGGCTACATCTCGCCCGTCTCCACCCTCATCAAATGGTTCCCCGACCGGCGCGGCATGGCGACCGGCATGGCCATCATGGGCTTCGGCGGCGGCGCGATGATCGGCGCGCCGCTGGCCGACCGCCTCATGAAGCACTTCGCCACCGCCACGTCGGTGGGCGTGTGGGAGACGTTCCTCGCCCTGGCCGCCATCTACTTCGTGTTCATGATGGGCGGCGCGCTGGCGTATCGCGTGCCCGCCCCGGGCTGGACGCCGGAAGGCTGGACCCCGCCGGCCGCCAAGGGCGCCAACGCGATGATCACCCACCGCCACGTGCACGTGAACCGCGTGTTGTCGGTCCCGCAGTTCTGGCTCGTGTGGCTGGTGCTGTTCCTGAACGTCTCGGCCGGCATCGGCATCCTGGCGATGGCGTCGCCGCTGCTGCAGGAAGTGTTCGGCGGCCGCCTGATCGGCGTGGCGGCCTCGTTCAACGAGCTGGACGCGGCGCAGAAGGCCCAGATCGCGACGATCGCGGCCGGTTTCACGGGGCTGCTCTCGCTGTTCAACATCGGCGGCCGTTTCGCGTGGGCGTCGTGCTCGGATTACATCGGGCGCAAGGCCACGTACTTCGTGTTCCTCGTGCTGGGCTTCGTGCTGTACGCGGCGATTCCCGCGCTGGCGCACGGCGGCCACCTGGCCCTGTTCGTCGTGTTCTTCTGCATCATCCTGTCGATGTACGGCGGCGGTTTCTCGACCGTGCCGGCCTATCTCGCGGACCTGTTCGGCACGCAGATGGTGGGCGCGATCCACGGCCGCCTGCTGACTGCGTGGGCCGCGGCCGGCGTCGTCGGCACCAGCCTGATCAACTACATCCGCGAATACCAGATCGCCCATGGCGTACCGAAGGCGCAGGCGTATGATACGGTGATGTACGTGCTGGCCGGCCTCCTGGTGCTGGGCTTCCTGTGCAACCTGCTGGTGGGCCCGGTGGCCGCGCGCCACTTCATGAGCGAGCAGGAGCTGGCCGAGGAAAGGCGCCTGGCGCACGAGCGCGATGGCGCGGCTGGGCGGCCGTCCACAAGCGCGCCCGGCGTCGCGGGCATTGCCGGCGGCGCGGCCGTGGCGGTGCCGGTGGCGGGCGCCAATCCGCTCGTCGCCGCGCTGGCCTGGGCCGTGGTCGGCGTGCCGTTGTTGATTGGCGTCTGGATCACCTTGCAGAAGGCTATCGTGTTGTTCAAGTGACGCGGTTGCATCGGGGTGCATGGTGGGCGCAGGGCGCCCACCTGTTCAACGGACGTGCGAACATCGATCATTCAACGTAAGACAGGCTTGACCATGAACCACCCCGTCATCCCCATCGCCGCGCACGGCCCGAGCCGCCAGCGCAAGCGCGAGGCACCCAAGGGCAGGCGCGTCGATCCGCAGGCCCTCGCCGAGGTCCAGGCCGCGCTGGGCGACAATCCGCGCCGGCGCGACCTCCTGATCGAGCACCTGCACCGGATCCAGGACCGCCACGGCTGCCTGTCCGCCGCCCACCTGGCCGCCCTCGCGCAGGAACTCAAGCTGGCGCAGTCCGAGGTCTACGAGGTGGCCACCTTCTACCACTACTTCGACGTGAGGCGCGACGGCGAGGATGCGCCGCCGGCGCTCACGGTGCGCGTGTGCGCCGGCCTGTCGTGCGAACTGGCCGGCGCGCGCGACCTGCTCGACCGCCTGCCGGCCATCCTCGGCACGGACGTCCGCGTGCTGGCCGCACCCTGCATCGGCCGCTGCGACACGGCCCCCGCGGCGCTTGTCGGGCAGCGGCCCGTCGCGCGCGCGGGCCTCGAGTCGGTGCTCGCCGCCGTGAGCGCCCGCGCGACGACCGACCGCCACGAGGACCACATCGATTACGACGCCTACCGCGACGGCGGCGGCTACCGCCTGCTGCGCGCCTGCACGGACGGGCGCTTCGACCCGGAAAGCGTGATCGTGACGATGATGGCCTCGAACCTGCGCGGCCTGGGCGGCGCGGGCTTCCCGGCCGGCCGCAAGTGGCGCATCGTGAAGAACGAGCCGGGCCCGCGCCTCATGGCCGTCAACATCGACGAAGGCGAGCCGGGCACGTTCAAGGACCGCCACTACCTGGAGCGCGATCCGCACCGCTTCCTGGAAGGCGCCCTCGTCGCCGCGTGGGCCGTCGGCATCGAGACGATCTACCTGTACCTGCGCGACGAATACCACGGCCTGCGCGCCATGCTGGCGGCGGAGCTGGACCGGCTGCGCGCCGATCCGCCCGTGCCCGACCTGCCGGAGATCGTCCTGCGGCGCGGCGCCGGCGCGTACATCTGCGGCGAAGAATCCGCGATGATCGAATCGATCGAGGGCAAGCGCGGCATGCCGCGCCTGCGCCCGCCGTACGTCGCGCAGGTCGGCCTGTTCGGCCGGCCCACGCTGGAACACAACCTGGAGACCTTGCACTGGGTGCGCGACATCCTGGAGCGGGGCGCGGAATGGTTCACGAACCAGGGCCGCCACGGCCGCCGCGGGCTGCGCTCGTTTTCCGTGTCGGGCCGCGTGCGCGAGCCGGGCGTGAAACTGGCGCCGGCCGGCATCACGATGCGGGAACTCCTCGACGAATACTGCGGCGGCATGCAGGACGGCCACGCGTTCTACGCCTATCTGCCGGGCGGCGCGTCGGGCGGCATCCTGCCCGCATCGATGGCCGACATCCCGCTCGATTTCGACACCCTGCAGCGCCATGGCTGCTTCATCGGTTCCGCCGCCGTCGTCGTGCTGTCCGACCGCGACAGCGCCCGCGCGGCCGCGCTGAACACCTTGCGCTTCTTCCGCGACGAATCCTGCGGCCAGTGCACGCCGTGCCGCGCCGGCACCGCGAAGGCCGTCGCGCTGATGGAGGGCGACACGTGGGACACGGCGCTGCTGGCCGAACTGTCGCAGGTGATGCGCGACGCGTCGATCTGCGGCCTGGGCCAGGCCGCGCCGAATCCGTTCGACTGCGTCGTGAAATATTTTCCGCACGAGCTGGAGGCGAAATGAACGCGAATGTGCCGACCGTGACGTTCGAGATCGACGGCCGCGAAGTGGCGGCCCAGCCTTTCGACACGCTGTTCGATGCCGCCGCGCGCGCCGGCATCGCCCTGCCGCACCTGTGCCACAAGGATGGCCTGGAGCCGGCCGGTAACTGCCGCGCGTGCGTCGTCGAAGTCGATGGCGAGCGTACCCTGGCGCCGTCGTGCTGCCGCCATCCGGCGCCCGGCATGAAGGTGCGCACGGACAGCGAGCGCGCCGTCGCCGCGCGCAGGATGGTGGTGGAACTGCTGCTGTCCGACTTGCCGGCCACGACGTACACGCGCGACGACGAGGTCGCGGAGTGGGCGCGCAGACTCGGCGTGGGCAAGCCGCGCTTTCCCGCCACGCGCACCGTGCCGCCGCCGGACACGAGCCATGCCGCGATCGAAGTCAACCTCGACGCCTGCATCCAGTGCACGCGCTGCGTGCGCGCCTGCCGCGACGAGCAGGTCAACGACGTGATCGGCCTCGCGGGCCGCGGCGAGAACGCGCGCATCGTGTTCGACCAGGGCGACCCGATGGGCGCCTCGACGTGCGTCGCGTGCGGCGAATGCGTGCAGGCCTGCCCGACGGGCGCGCTGGCGCCGGCGCGCGGCGCCGCACTCGTCGTGCCCGACAAGGAGGTCGATTCCGTCTGCCCGTATTGCGGCGTCGGCTGCCAGTTGACGTACCACGTGAAGGACAACCGCATCGTGCGCGTGGAAGGCCGCGACGGCCCCGCCAACCACGGCCGCCTGTGCGTGAAGGGCCGCTACGGCTACGATTACGCGCACCACCCGCAGCGTCTGACGACGCCGCTGATCCGCAGGGAAGGCATGCCGAAACGGGGCGACTTCACGATGGATCCGAGCCGCGTGCTGGACGTGTTCCGCGAGGCGACGTGGGAAGAAGCCCTGGCCGCGGCCGGCGGCGGCCTCGCGCGCATCCGCGATGCGCACGGCGGGCGCGCGCTGGCCGGCTTCGGTTCGGCCAAGGGCAGCAACGAGGAAGCGTACCTGTTCCAGAAGCTCGTGCGCACGGGCTTCGGCAGCAACAACGTCGACCACTGCACGCGGCTGTGCCACGCGTCGTCCGTCGCCGCGCTGCTGGAGGGGATCGGCTCGGGCGCCGTGTCGAACCCGGTGATGGACGTGACGCGCGCCGAGGTCGTGGTCGTCATCGGCGCCAACCCGACCGTCAACCACCCTGTTGCCGCCACGTGGATGAAGAACGCGGCGAGAACGGGCGTGAAACTCATCGTGATGGATCCGCGCCGCTCCGACCTCGCGCGCCACGCGCACCGCTTCCTGCAGTTCAAGCCGGACACGGACGTCGCGCTGCTCAACGCGATGATGCACACGATCGTCGAAGAAGGCCTGGTGGATCCGGCATTCGTCGCCGACCGCACGAGCGGCTACGACGCGCTGGCCGCCAACGTGGCGCACTACAGCCCCGAAGCGATGGCGCCCATCTGCGGCGTCGACGCCGATACGATCCGCTACGTGGCGCGGCTGTACGCCACGTCGAAAGGGTCGATGATCCTGTGGGGCATGGGCGTCTCGCAGCACGTGCACGGCACGGACAACGCGCGCTGCCTGATCGCGCTCGCGCTGATGACGGGCCAGATCGGCCGTCCCGGCACGGGCCTGCATCCGCTGCGCGGCCAGAACAACGTGCAGGGCGCGTCGGACGCGGGGCTCATTCCGATGATGTATCCGGACTACCGGCGCGTGGACGATCCGGCCGCGCAGGCGACCTTCGAGGCCGCGTGGGGGCGGCCGCTGGACGGCAAGCCGGGCCTCACCGTCGTCGAGATCATGGACGACATCCTCGCCGGGGGCGAGGACCGAATCCGGGGCATGTACATCATGGGCGAGAACCCGGCCATGTCCGACCCGGATGCGAACCATGCGCGTGAAGCGTTGGCCGCGCTGGAACACCTCGTCGTGCAGGACATCTTCCTCACCGAGACGGCGTACCTCGCCGACGTGATCCTGCCGGCGTCCGCCTTCGCCGAAAAGACGGGCAGCTTCACGAACACGGACCGCGTCGTGCAGCTGGGCCGCCAGGCGCTCGATCCGCCGGGCCAGGCGCGCCAGGACCTGTGGATCATCCAGCAGGTGGCGCGCCGCCTCGGCCTGCCGTGGGATTACGCCGGGCCGGCCGCCGTGTTCGACGAGATGCGGCACCTGATGCCCAGCATCGCCGGCATCACGTGGGACCGCCTGGAGCGCGACGGCGCCGTCACGTATCCGTGCCGCGCCGAGGGCGATCCGGGCGAGCCCGTCGTCTTCACCCGCGACTTCCCGCGCGAGGGCGGCCGCGCGCGCTTCGTCCCGGCCGACATCATCCCGGCCGACGAGCGTCCCGACACCGAGTATCCCGTCGTGCTGATCACGGGCCGCCAGCTCGAGCACTGGCACACGGGTAGCATGACGCGCCGCGCCGGCGTGCTCGACGCGCTCGAGCCGGACCCGGTCGCGCTCGTGCACCCGCTCGACCTGGAGGCGCTGGGGGGCCGGCCGGGCGACGTGATCACGATCGCGTCGCGCCGCGGCGAAGTGTCGCTGTACGCCCGGGCCGACGACGGCACGCCGCGCGGCGCCGTGTTCGTCCCGTTCTGCTATTACGAGGCGGCGATCAACCGGCTGACGAACGCGGCTCTCGACCCGTTCGGCAAGATCCCGGAATTCAAGTACTGCGCCGTGCGCGTGCGCCTGGGCGGGCAGGTCGCGCACCAGGGTTCCTACGGTGGCGGCCAGATTTTGGGAGACATGGCACAATTGCAAGTATGACATCGCGCATGACCTCTACTTATCGTCCCCAGCTGTCCCACGCCAGCGCCGGCCTCACGCATCCCGTGACGGGCATCGACGAGCGTGGACGCCGCGCGACCCTGCACATCCCGGCCGAGCGCCCGCTGACGGTCTATGTCGACAAGCGCGAGCTCGTCACGTTGATGACCCTGGGCGCGGCGCCGGAAGCGCTGACCCTCGGCTATCTGCGCAACCAGCGCCTCGTGCGTTCGCTGGAGGACATCGTGTCCGTGCAGGTCGACTGGTCCGTGGACGCCGTGGCCGTCGTCACGCGTGGCGGCATTGCCGACGTCGAGGCGCGCACCGCGAAGAAGGTCGTCACGACGGGCTGCGGCCAGGGCTCCGTGTTCGGCGGGCTGATGGACGAGGTCGACCGCATCGCGCTCCCGCCCGACGCGACCTTGCGCCAGTCCGTCGTGCATCGCATCGTCGAGACCGTGCGCACCCAGCAATCCGTGTACAAGCAGGCCGGCTCCGTGCACGGCTGCGCGCTGTTCACGAACGCGGGCGAACTGCTGTGGTTCATCGAGGACGTGGGCCGCCACAACGCCGTCGACGCCATCGCGGGCCTGATGTGGCTCGAACGGATGGAGGGCGCCGACAAGGTGTTCTATACGACCGGGCGCCTGACGTCCGAGATGGTGATCAAGGGCGCGCAGATGGGCATCCCGTTCCTGCTGTCGCGCTCCGGCACGACGCAGATGGGGCATGCGGTGGCGGAGCAGGTCGGCATGGCGCTGCTGGCGCGCTGCAGCGGCCACCACTTCCTGCTGCTGTCCGGCGAACGGCGCCTCGTGTTCGAGCCGGACTGGCTCGCCGCGCTGGAGACGGCGCGCACGTTGCGCACGGCATGAGCGACATCGCGGATGCCGTCGCACGGGCCTTCGCGCTGCTGTTCAGGGGCGATCCCGATTTGTGGCGCATCGTCTGGGTCTCGCTCGAGACGACCATCGTCGGTCTCCTGCTGGCCACGCCGCCCGCGATCCTGATCGGCTACGTCGTCGCCATGCGCAAGTTCCGCGGGCGGCGCATCGTCATCTGGCTGGCGCAGGCGGCGCTGTCGCTGCCGACCGTCCTGATCGGCCTCCTGCTGTACCTGCTGCTGTCGCGCCACGGGCCGCTCGGCGGCCTGCAATGGCTGTTCTCGCGGCCCGGCATGGTGTTCGGCCAGTGCATCGTCGCGCTGCCCGTGCTGCTTGCCTTTACGCTGGCGGCCGTGCAGGGGCTCGATCCGCGCTATGCCGAAACCGCGATCGCCCTGGGCGCGTCGCCCATGCAGGTGATGGTGCGCGTGCTGCACGAGGCGCGCTTCGGCGTGATGGCGGCCGTGCTGTCCGGCTTCGGCCGCGTGATCTCCGAGGTCGGCTGCGCGCTGATGGTGGGCGGGAACATCGAGGGCGAGACGCGCACGATCACGACGGCCATCGCGCTGGAGACGAGCAAGGGCGAGTTCGCGCAGGGCATCGCGCTCGGCATCGTGCTGGTGTCGATCGCGCTGCTGATGAACGGCGCGCTGATGCTGCTGCAGGGCGACGCCCACACGGTCCGGGAGCGCGCATGACCACCGGCATCGACGCGCGGATCGCGGCGGCCGTGCACGAGAGCGCCGGCGTGCATGTGCCCCGGCACGACGAACGCCGCAAGTCGCTGCTGGGCGTGCGCGGCCTGCGCAAGCGCCACGGCGAGCGCACGCTGTTCGACATCGACGTGCTCGAGATCGCGACGCATGGCGCCTACGTGCTGACGGGGATGAACGGCGCCGGCAAGAGCACCTTGCTGCGCGTGCTGGGCGGCCTGGAACGGGCCGAGATCGACAGCCTGCGCTTCGCCGGCGAGGCGGTGCCGCGCGCGCACCCGTACCCGCGCGCGCTGCGCCGGGCCATCGTCTACGTGCACCAGCATCCGATCCTGTTCTCGACGAGCGTCGCCGACAACGTCGGCTACGGCCTCGTCGTGCGCGGCGAGCCGCCCGCAGTCGTGCGTCCTCTCGTCGAGGCCGCGATGGCCTGGGCCGGCGTGACGCACCTGCGCGACACGGATCCCACCCGGCTGTCGGGCGGCGAAAAACAGCGCGTGGCGCTGGCCCGCGCGAAAGTCCTGCAACCGCGCCTGCTGCTGCTGGACGAACCGACCGCGAACCTCGACGGCGCCGCGCGCGAACAGGTCATCGCGCTGATTCCGACGATGGTCGAGGCGGGCAGCAGCATCGTCATCGCCTGCCACGACCGCGACCTGATCAACCTGCCCGGTGTGCAGCGGCTCAAGCTGCGCGACGGGCATCTCGAATACCGCTGACACGACAAGGAGACCCCATGCAACGCCGTTCCATCCTCGCCTTCATCGCCTGCCTGGCCGTCGCGACGCCGTTCGCGCAGGCGCAGTCCGCCAAGGTGCTGCGCCTGTCGACCACCACCAGCACCGAGAACTCGGGCCTCCTGAAATACCTGCTGCCCGCGTTCGAGGCCAAGACGGGCATCAAGGTCGACGTGATCGCCGTCGGCACCGGCAAAGCGCTGGAGCTGGGTAAGAACGGCGACGTCGACGTCGCGCTCGTCCACGCGCGCAAGCTGGAAGACAAGTTCGTGGCCGCGGGCTGGGGCATCGACCGCCACGACGTGATGTACAACGACTTCATCGTCGCCGGGCCCGCGAGCGACCCGGCGGGCGTGAAGGGCAGCCACGACGTCATCGCGGCCTTCAAGAAGATCGCGGCCGCGGACGTGAAGTTCATCTCGCGCGGCGACAATTCCGGCACGGACGTGATGGAGAAGGCCTACTGGCAGCAGGCCGGCACGAAACCGGCCGGCAGCAACTACGTCTCGGCCGGCCGCGGCATGGGCGAGGTGCTGAACATGGCGGCGGAGCTGAACGCCTACACCTTGACGGACCGCGCGACATACGGCGCGTACAAGGCCAAGACGGGATTGGCCATCCTCGTCGAGGGCGACAAGCGCATGTTCAATCCGTACGGGATCATCGCCGTCAATCCGGCGAAGCACAAGGGCATCAATTACCAGGGGGCGACGGCGCTGATCCGGTGGATCACGTCGCCGGAGGGGCAGGCGAAGATTGCCTCGTTCAAGCCGGCGGGGGAACAGTTATTTTTCCCGGACGCGAAATAACGGACGGCCATGCGGCGATATCACGCCAACGCGTGCATGACGGCATCCACCGGAATCGCCTTGACCCAATCCCGGCGCTGATCCGCCGTGATGACGGTGCTGTTGGCCTTGTCGACCGGCGCCCATTCCGGCGTCTTCTGGCGCATCAGGGCGACGACCGGCACGCCGACGGCGTTCGCCAGGTGCATCACGGCCGTTTCCACCGACACGATCAGGTCGCATTCGGCCAGCATCGCCGGCAATTGGAAAAAGTTTTCGTTGGCGCTGAACAGTTCCGTGCGGTCGAGCTGGCGGCGGGTCAGCATGGCCTTCACGTTGTCCACTTCCTGCGGCACCGCGTTGACGACGAAGCAGGCGTCGCGCCATTCCGGCTGGGCGCGCATCGTTTCGATCAGCTCGGCCACGCGCTCGACGGGCCAGCAGCGCTTGCGCGTCTTGGCGAACGGATTGATGAATACGAGCTTGCCCTGGCGGCGGTCGAAGCCCCAGTCGTGCAGGCGGGCCTTGGCGCCGAGGACGAATTGCTCGGGGATGTGCACGAACGGAATGCGCTCGGCCGGCGGGATCTCGACGGCGGCCAGCTGGCGGAACCATGCCGCGTGCACGTCGCTGATGTGCGGCGCGCTCGCGCGGTCGGCCACGTCCGGGTCGAGGCTGGCGTCCAGCTTGCGGTAGCTGAACCAGTGGAGCAGGCCCGGCAGGCCATGCGGCTTCTTCAGGCCGAACACGAAGCCGTCCGGGCTGATCTCGCGCGCGAGGTCGGCATAGAAATGGGGACGCAGGGTGCACAGCGAGACGACGATGGGGTAGTGTTCCCGCTGGGCTTCCTGGATGGACGCGCGGAACAGTTCGGGCGAGTAATTCTGCCGGTAGACCTTGTCGATGAAATCGCAGGCGTCGAGCCAGTCGTACAGGACGTTCTTTTTCAGGTGCGGCCACTGCGACGCGTCGCTCGTGCGCCGGACCTCGTCCACCCACAGATGCAGCTTCAGGTGCGGATAGGCGCGCGCGAACGCCTGGAAGCAGTTCTGCAAATAGGTGTAGTCGCCCAACGCCAGGTGGGCGATGAACAGGATCTTGTCCGATTTCTTCAGCAGATCGGAAGGAATGAGAGGTACGTTCATTGTCTCTTACGGGTCGCCTGCCAGTTGTTGTCCGACGCCGCCAGCGGAGGTTCAGGGTCTGCGATCAGCAGCGCTAACCGGTCGGCTGGCCGTGCATCTGCGTGGTGGATGCACACTACCGCCAACTCTCGAAATCTTCAACAAATTGTCTCGAATTGTAGTCCAAACCGGGACATTGCGTTGCCCCCGGCAATATTTTTAGACGCATTGTCCTGTGTGAGCAACATGAACTGAACAGGATGACAAATGCTTGTCTTTTAGACCGCGAAACTGGCGTATAAATTTCACATCCTCGGCCTGTTTACATCAGGATGACGTCGTACTGCTCCTGATGATAGCCCCGCTCGACCTGCAGCGAGATCTTTTTGCCGATGAAGTCGCCCAGCATGGCCAGGTGCTGCGATTCTTCCTCGAGGAACAGGTCGACCACTTCCTGAGAGGCAACGATGCGGAATTCGCGCGGGTTGAACTGCTTGGCTTCGCGCAGCAGTTCGCGCAGGATTTCGTAGCAGATCGTCCGGCTCGTCTTGACCTGGCCGCGGCCGGCGCAGGCGGGGCAGGGCTCGCACAGGATGTGGGCCAGCGATTCGCGCGTGCGCTTGCGGGTCATTTCGACCAGCCCCAGCGCCGAGAACGCGCTCACGGATACTTTCGTGCGGTCGCGCGACAGCGTCTTCTTGAGCTCCGCGAGCACGGCGTTGCGGTGCTCGTTGTTCTCCATGTCGATGAAGTCGAGGATGATGATACCGCCCAGGTTGCGCAGCCGCAGCTGGCGTGCGATGGCGTGCGCGGCTTCCAGGTTCGTCTTGAAGATCGTGTCGGCGAAATTGCGTCCGCCGACGAAGCCGCCGGTGTTCACGTCGATCGTCGTCATCGCCTCGGTCTGGTCGACGATCAGGTAGCCGCCCGACTTCAGGTCCACGCGCCGGCCCAGCGCGCGCAGGATTTCTTCCTCGACGCCGTACAGGTCGAACAGCGGCCGTTCGCCCGTGTAGTGCTGCAGGCGCGACAGCACGCTGGGCGTGTACACCTGGGCGAATTCGACGAGCTTCAGGTAGTTCTCGCGCGAGTCGACGAGGATCGCGGCCGTCTCGTCGTGGACGAAGTCGCGCAGCACGCGCTGGGCCAGGCTCAGGTCCTGGTACAGCAGGCTCGTCGCGGGACGGGTGCGCGCGCCCTTCGTGATGGCGCCCCACGTCTTGCGCAGGTAGTCGATGTCGGCGGCGAGGTCGGCGTCGGACGCTTCCTCGGCCTGGGTGCGCACGATGTAGCCGCCGTTCTCGTCCGGCGGCAGCAGGCTCGCGAGGCGCGCGCGCAGGGCTTCGCGTTCGGATTCCTTCTCGATCTTCTGCGAGATGCCGATGTGCTTGTCCTGCGGGAGATAGACGAGCATGCGGCCCGCGATCGAGATCTGCGTGGACAGGCGCGCGCCCTTGGTGCCGATCGGGTCCTTGATCACTTGCACCGTCAGCACCTGGCCGTCGAACAGGATTTTTTCGATGGGCGTCGGCGGCGCGCTGCTCGCGCCGTTGGCGCCGTCGTGCGGGCGCGCTTCCCAGATGTCGGCCACGTGCAGGAAGGCGGCCCGTTCCAGGCCGATGTCGATGAAGGCCGACTGCATGCCCGGCAACACGCGCACGACCTTGCCGAGATAGACATTGCCCGCGAGGCCGCGGGTGAGCGTGCGCTCGATGTGCAGCTCCTGTACGGCACCCTGTACCACCAGCGCGACGCGTGTTTCTTGCGGGTTGATATTGATCAGGATGTCTTCAGTCATGAGCCCGGGCCGTGTTTTATTGTTCAGAGTCACATCATACACGGTGGACGCGTGGCCGGATGTGCGGGTTAGGGCATCACAAGATGGAGAGCCCCGCCTTCTGCAGCAGCTGCGCCGTCTCGAATACGGGCAATCCCATGATGCCGGAATGGCTGCCCTCGATATGCTCGATGAACAAGGCGGCGAGGCCCTGGATGCCGTAGGCGCCGGCCTTGTCGTAGGGTTCGGGCGTGGCGCAATACGCCTGGATCGCGGCCGGGGTCAGCTTCGCGAACCGGACGTCCGACACCTGCGTCACCTGTTCGAACACGTCCGTGTAGTGCAGGGCGACCGACGTCAGCACCTGGTGCGTGCGGCCCGACAGTCGCTCCAGCATCGCGATGGCCTCGTGGCGGTCGGCCGGCTTGCCGAGGATCTCGCCGTCGATGGTGACGGTCGTGTCGGCCGACAGCACGGGACGCAGCGGCATGCGGCGCAGGTGCAGCACGTTCCATGCGAACGCGCCTTTTTCGCGCGCGACGCGGGCCACGTAGTCCAGCGCGGGCTCGCCCGCGAACGTGTCTTCGCTGACGTCGATGCCCCGTGCCGGGTCGGCGCGCAGGCTGAGGATCTCGAAGTCGATGCCGACCTGGCGCAGCAGTTCGCGCCGGCGCGGGCTCTTCGAAGCGAGGTAGATTTTCTTGTCGGGCTGTTTCATCGGCTCATACCCGATGGTAGGGGTGGTTTTGGGTAATCGACCAGGCACGATATAACTGTTCCGCCAGCATCACGCGCACGATACCATGCGGCAGCGTCATGCTCGAGATGCGGATCAGGCCATCGGCCCGCGCCTTGAGTTCCGGGTCGAGACCGTCGGCGCCTCCGATCAGGAACGCCACGTCGCGCCCGTCCTGCTGCCACGCTTCCAACTGCTGCGACAGGCCGACGCTGGTCAGGTCGCGGCCGCGCTCGTCGAGGGCGATGATGCGCACGCCCTTCGGCAGCACGGCCTCGATGCGCTCGCGCTCCAGGGCCATCGCGGTGGCCGCCGTCTTGCTGCCGGACCGTTCGACCGGCTTGATTTCCTTGAGCACGATGCGCAGCTCGGGCGGCATGCGCTTGGCGTACTCCGCGAAGCCGGTCTCGATCCAGGCCGGCATCTTGTGGCCGACGGCGGCGATGAGCAACTGCATCGCCGCTTATTCGTCGGCTTTTTTGATGCGGCGGATGACTTTCTTGGCCGGCGCTTCGCCTTCGGCCGCGGCCTTGGTCGCACGCTTGGGAGCGGCAGCGTTGGCGGCTTTCGCGGCTTTCGCGGCCTTCGCCTCGGCGGCGGCGGCCTTCGGCACGGCGACCTTCACGGTGGCGCCGGTCGGGATCTTTTTCGCGGCGGCCTTGCGCGCGGGCTTGGCTGCGCCATCGGCGGCCGCGGATTTCTTCGCGGCGGGCTTGCGCTCGCGCACCGGCTTCGCGTCTTCCTGTTCCTGGTTGGCGGCCAGGTGCTTCGACTTGGATTTCGGCGCTGCCGCTTCCAGGCCTTCGGCCGTCGACTTGCGCTTGGCGGCGCCCAGTTTCACGGGCTTGTCGCCCCAGATTTCTTCCAGACGGTAGTACTGGCGGATGGCCGGCTGCATGATGTGCACGATCATGTCGCCCAGGTCGACGAGGACCCATTCGCCCGTCTCTTCGCCTTCCAGCCCGACCACGTCGCCGCCTGCTTCCTTGACCTTGTCGCGCACCGAGGCGGCCAGCGCCTTGGTCTGGCGATTCGACGTGCCCGACACGACCGCGATGCGGTCGAACAGGCTGGTCAGGTGCGTCGTGTCGAACAGGACGATTTCCTGGCCCTTGACGTCTTCGAGGGCGTCGACGACGACTGTTTGCAGTTTCTTGATATCCATTAGTTTTTGTACAAGTTATGTTGTTGAATATAGTCTAGCACTTGCGGCGCAACGAGCGCGCCTAGGTCCGATACCTGGCCGGTACGAGACGCCGCGTGCAATGCCTCGCGCACCTGGGTGGCCGACACGTCGACGGCCAGCGTGTGCGCCAGGCAGACCTTGCCCGCCGGGCTGGCGCGCACGTCCTCGAACGACGCGCGCCGGTGCGCCAGTTCCGCCGCCACGGCGGGCGGCAGCGCGGCATCGTCGAGCCGGTAGCCCGGACGGGCGGCGACGCCGAAATTGGCCAGCGCGAACAGGTCGTGCCAGTCGCGCCAGGTGTCCAGTTTTTGCAGCTGGTCCGCGCCCATCACGAACACGATGGAGGCGTCCGGGCCGACTTCGGCGCGTACGTCGCGCAGCGTCTCGACCGTGTACGTCGCGCCGTGGCGGTCGATTTCGCGGGTATCGATCGTCACGGGCACGCCGCTGCCCGCGAACGCCAGTTCCAGCATCGCCACGCGGTCGGCATCGTCCGCTTCCAGGCCGTTCGCTTTCTGCCACGGCCGGCCGGCCGGCAGCACGCGCAGCTCGTCCGGATGGAGCTGGCGCGCAAACAATTCGGCCAGCGCGACGTGGCCATGATGTGGCGGGTCGAAACTGCCTCCCAGCAAAGCGACGCAGGAGGAAATGCGGCGCGTCACGGGGCGAGCCAATCCCGGTGGGGAAGGAAGTCGGAATACAGTTTTGCTTCCGGGCTGCCCGGTTCCGGATGCCAGTCGTAGCGCCACTTGGCGAGCGGCGGCATCGACATCAGGATCGCCTCCGTCCGGCCGCCCGACTGCAGGCCGAACAGCGTGCCGCGGTCCCACACGAGGTTGAACTCGACGTAGCGCCCGCGCCGGTACGCCTGGAAATCGCGTTCGCGTTCGCCGTAGGGCTGGTCCTTGCGGCGCCGCAGGATCGGCAGGTAGGCGTCGAGGAAGCCGTTGCCGACGCTCTGCACCAGCGCGTAAGACCGGTCGAACCCCAGTTCGTTGAAATCGTCGAAGAAGATGCCGCCGACGCCGCGCGCTTCCTTGCGGTGCTTTACATAGAAATAATCGTCGCACCAGCGCTTGAAGCGTGGATGCAGGTCGTCCCCGAAAGGTGCCAGCGCGTCGCGGCAGACCTGGTGGAAGTGGCGGGCGTCGCCCTCGTCGCCATAATACGGCGTGAGGTCCATGCCGCCGCCGAACCACCAGACGGGGTCTTTTCCTTCGGCCGTCGCTTCGAAAAACCGCACGTTCATGTGCACGGTGGGCGCATACGGATTGTGCGGGTGCAGCACGAGCGACACGCCCATCGCTTCCCATGCCCGTCCGGCCAGTTCCGGCCGCGCGGCCATCGCCGACGGCGGCAGGCTGGCGCCGCGCACGTGCGAGAAATTCACGCCGCCCCGTTCGATCACATTGCCTTCCTCGACGAGGCGCGAGACGCCACCCCCACCTTCGGCCCGCTCCCACGTATCGCGCAGGAAGGCCTTGCCGTCGACGTCTTCCAGCGCCTGCACGATGCGCGCCTGCAGGTCGAGCAGCCAGGCCTTGACGGCGGCGGGGTTCGGGGTGCTCATATTGAAACGTGGAAATGTGAGAGAAAAAAAGCGAACGGGGATTGTACACTGATGCGGTGGATCGTGACAGAATCCTGATAACAACATGCAAGTTTCCTTCTGGCATCTTTTCATGCGATCCGTGTGATGACCGGTGCGCGCACTGTCTCATCGCCGCCCGCGTTTTATCAAAATCGGATAAACATCTTCAATTTTCTGCACTTTCCAAGTTTTTCTGGACGGGAATGCAAGCAGTCAATATGTTTTGTCAATACTCTTGATCATAAGCACAACGCTTTCCACCGGCTCCCGGCCGGTCAACGATCCGCGCTCCTCGATGAGCCGGACGCGGAAAAGCGATATAAAAATGATCGGAGATAATATGAAACGCACGACCCCCCACTGGCCTCGGCCTTAGCGCGGCTTCCCGCGCCGGGCAGGTCCGCCTGTCGGTACGCCATGGCGTCCGGCACCGTGACCGACCCGCTCATCTTCCTCTACATCGACACTGATTTTCCGCAGGCGTACGGCATCGTCCGTGCCCCGGACCCGTCACGGCCGCGTTCCGCATGCCGTGCCGGCCCAGCGGAATGGTGCAATGCAAAACGGCGCGCCGGCCGGTCGGGGCGCCGCGCACCGGCGGGCGGCGTGTCCGCCATACCGGCAATCACGACTCATCACTTTCTTGGAGTTAACGCATGAAGAAGCAAACTCTCGCCCTTGCCTGCGTCCTGGCCGGCCTCGTGGCAGCCTGCGGTGGCGGCAGCAGCCCATCGTCGCAGTCGCCTTCCTTTGCCGCGATGACCGGCACCGTGTCCGGCGGCGGCGCGTCCGTCGCGCTGGGCACCCGGTGGCAGAACGTGAAGTTCGGCGGGGGCGGCTACGTCCCGGGCCTGATCTTCCACCCGACCAGCCCGAACGTCCTGTATGCACGCACGGACGTCGGCGGTTCCTATCGCTGGAATGCCGCGACGTCGTCCTGGGTGCCGATTACCGATGGTTTCGGCCCCACCGAGGCGGGTTTCGACGGCGCCGAAAGCATCGCGCTGGACCCGAACGACGACCAGCGCGTCTATATGAGCACGGGTCTGTACGCGTCGGAGACCTCCACCGGCCGCCTGTATATGTCCACCGACCGCGGCAACAGCTGGACGCACGTCGACCTGCCGTTCGGCGTGGGCAGCAACAACCAGGGCCGCGCCATCGGCGAACGCATGATGGTGGACCCGAACGATCCGTCCATCCTGTTCTACGGCTCGCGCACGGCCGGCCTGTGGAAGAGCGCCGACCACGGCCAGACCTGGGCCCAGGTGACGTCGCTGTCGTCGGCCAAGATGACCCAGGCGCAAATCGACAATGGACCGTTCAGCGCCGCGGCCGGCGTCGAAGGCATCATCTTCGACACCAGCACGAACGGCTCCGGCACCGCCACCCAGACTATCTACACGGCCATCGCCCCCGACTACGCCGGCGTGGCGGGCCTGAGCTTCAACCTGTACAAGTCCACCGACGGCGGCGCGACCTGGACCGGCGTGACGACCCCGGTGCAGGGTTCCCACATCCCCCACATGGTGCGGGCGAAGGACGGCGTCATGTACATCACCTTCACGAAGGACATGGGCCCCGGCGCCGGCGGCCCCGGTTCGCTGTACAAGTTCGACGGCAGCAACTGGACGCTGTTGAAGAGCTACGAGACGCAGCAATGGGTGAACTTCGGTATCGGCGGCGTGTCCGTGTACGGCTCGGGCCCGACCACCCGCATCGCGCTGGCGGTGTCGAACAGCTGGGGTAACTGGCAGGGCCAGCCGATCGTCCAGCTGTCCGACGACGACGGTCAGACCTGGCGCGAAATCGAGGCGACGATGCCGCACACCCCGACCGACGTGGACTTCTCCGGCTGGGTGGACGACGTCGAGATCGACCCGAACAACCCGGATCACATCATGCACGTGTTCGGCGGCGGCGTGTGGGAAACGCGTAACGCGTCCGCGGCGACCCCGACCTGGAACCTGGCCGTCACCGGCCTCGAGGAAACCGTCACGCTGGGCCTGACGACGCCGCCCAAGGGCGCATCGTACGCACTGCTGAACAGCTCGGGCGACGTCGGCACGCTCGTCCAGACCGAACTGCTCAAGAAAGCCACCCGCGGCCCGCGCGGTTTCTTCAGCAATGGCCACAGCACGGACGTGGCCTGGACCAATTCGGCCTATATCGCGGCGGTCGGCTCCGGCGGCTGGGTCGGGAACAATCCCCGCGGCGCCTACTCGACCGACTCCGGCGTGACTTGGACGGCGTTCGCCGGCAAGCACCCGGACGCGATGGCGAACCAGGGCTCGGAGGATTCCATCGCCGTGACGGCGCCGGGCAAGCTCGTCTGGGCGCCGGCCAACTCGGTGCCGGCCTACTCGACCGATAATGGCGCGACCTGGACGTACACGAACCTGCCGGCGCTGCCCGGCGTGGGCATCAACCGCGGCTACCGCGTCGTCGCCGACCGCAAGAACCCGAACAAGGTCTACGCCTTCAACTCGGGCGGCGCATGGTGGAACCAGTGGTCTGACACGTCGCACTTCTGGTACTCGACGGACGGCGGCCACACGTTCACGGAAAGCGCGGCCTTCAACAAGATCTCGGTCGTCACCGATTACTGGGATTCGTCCGTCGCCGTCAATCCGAACATGGAAGGTGACGTCTGGGTCGCCGACGGCCAGCACATCCTCCACTCGACCGACTCGGGCGTGACCTGGACCAAGCTGGATGCGGCACAGGCGATCTGGGACAAGAACCCGACCTGGCGCGAGCCGGACGTGTACGGCGCCAGCTCCATCGCGCTGGGCCGGGCACCGGCCGGTGCGACGTACTCGTCGTCCGTGTACGTGGTGGGCGTGATCAATAACAAGTGGGGCGTGTACCGCTCGGATAACGGCGGCGCAACGTGGCTGCGCATCAACGACGACCAGCACCAGTACGCCGGCATCAGCCACCTGGCGGCCGACCAGTCCATCCCCGGACGCGTGTATGCCAGCGGCGCGGGCCGTGGCGTCATCTTCAGCTACTGATGACGGCAATATCCATTATTTTCGGAGACTTTCATGAAATTCAAATCCATTCTTGCCGCCGTCGCCCTGATGGCGGCCGGCAGCGCCGGCGCCACCGTCCTGACCTTCGACGGCCTGACCGAGATGATGTACGGCGACGGCTTCGCGCTGGCCGACGGCATGACGTATGACGGCCTGAACCTGACGTATGTGGAGTCCGGCTTCCAGGTGACCCTGAACGCGCCCAATGCGGACGCCGGCGCGGCGCACATCGGCGACGGCACGTTCGATCCGTCCACCTACAACTGGCACGACGGCATGGAAAACGGCGCGGGTTCGTTCGTGACCGTGAGCCGCGTGGGCGGCGGCAAGTTCAACCTGAACAGCTTCGATTACTTCCTGGACACGAGCGACGTGTCGGCGGACGGCACCGTAGTCGGCTCGATCCAGGACTCGGGCACGTGGAGCACGCAGCTCACCGGCATCACGGAACTGCGCCTGAGCTCGGGCGCCTTCAACGAGATCGACAACGTCAACGTCGAAGCGGCCGGTCCGAGCGGTGCCGTGCCGCTGCCCGGTACGTTGGCGTTAATGTTGGGCGGGCTGGCCGCGGGCGGGGTGGCGCGCCGCCGCCGGGGCTGAGTCTTTGCCGGCGGGCCGCGTGCCCGCCAGGTCCCCAAAAGAGAACGGGATCGTGCTCCCATGATGGGCAGCCGATCCCGTTTTTAGTTTCCGCTTGGAAATTGCTAGCACATTCCAGCCGCGCCGTCGGCTGTTTCTGCGTTAAGTCTCTATTAATGCTATGTAAATCTATACAAAATTCTGCACATTTCTAGGTTTTATAGTCGCGAATGCAAGCATTGGATAGTTTTTGCTAATACGCTTGGCCTCAACAAAACGCTTTCCATGCCTGCCGCATCGGAAAGACATAACACGACATCGACCGGAGACCGCCATGCAGCCAACCATCCCCCCCCGCTCACGAGCGTAGCGCCCACCGCGCCACGGCGGCGACGCCATCCATCTTTCTTTCAAGCATTCGTACCTTCCGCACGAACGGACCGGGTTCGGCCGTGCCCGGCGGGCGGTGCATTGCCATAAACGCACGCCGCGCCGGTCGGCGTGCGTCGATCCGAGCGGCGGTTTGTGCGCCGTACCGGCGACCACGATTCATCACTTTTTTGGAGTTCACGCATGAAGAAGCAAACTCTCGCCCTTGCCTGCGCCGTGGCCGGCCTGGTGGCAGCCTGCGGCGGCGGCAGCAGCCCGTCCTCGCAATCGCCGACATTTGCCGCCATGACCGGCAGCGCCTCCGGCGGCGGCGCCTCGGTCGCGATCGGCACCCGCTGGCAGAACGTGAAATACGGCGGCAGCGGCTACGTGCCCGGCCTGGTCTTCCACCCGACCAGCCCCAACGTCCTGTACGCGCGCACCGACATGGGCGGCGTCTACCGCTGGAACGCGGCGACCTCGGCGTGGGTGCCGATCACGGACGGCTTCGGCGTTCGCGAGCAATTCTTCAACGGCGCCGAAAGCATCGGTCTCGATGCGACCGACGACCAGCGCGTGTACCTCGTCACCGGCATGTACGATTGGGATGGCCACAATGGCCGCCTGTACACGTCCACCGACCGCGGCGATCACTGGACGCACGTCGACCTGCCGTTCCGCGTCGGTTCCAACGACTGGGGTCGCGCCATCGGCGAGCGCCTGATGGTCGACCCGAACAAGCCGTCGGTCATGTTCTACGCGTCGCGCGCGGCGGGCCTGTGGAAGAGCGAGGACTACGGCCAGACCTGGAACCAGGTGACGTCGCTGTCGTCGTTCCAGTTCACCGGCGACCAGATCTCGGCCTTGCCGGGACGCAGCGCGGCCGGCATCGAGGGCGTGCTGTACGACACGTCGAGCACGGGCAGCGGCACGGCCACGCAGACCATCTACACGACCGTGGCGCCGGATTACGCGAACGCCGCCGGCCTGAGCTTCAACCTGTACAAGTCGACCGACGGCGGTGCGACCTGGACCGGCGTGCCGACCCCGGTGTCGGGCTACCACATCCCGCACATGGTGCGCGCCAAGGACGGCATGATCTACATGGCGTTCACCCGCGACATGGGCCCGGGCGCCGGCGGTCCGGCTCGCCTGTATAAATTCGACGGCAGCAACTGGACGCTGCTGAAGAGCTACGATACGCAGCAATGGGTGAACTTCGGCATGGGCGGCCTGTCCGTGTCCGGTTCCGGCCCGACCACCCGCATCGCCCTGGGCGTCACGAACTCGTGGGGCAACTGGCAGGGCCAGCCGATCGTCCAGATCTCCGACGACGACGGCCAGACCTGGCGCGAGATCGCGTCGATGACCCCGCACAACTCCGATGAGGGCTTCGACGGCTGGATCGACGACGTCGAGATCGATCCGAACAACCCCGACCACATCCTGCACGTGTACGGCGGCGGCATCTGGGATACGAAGAATGCGTCGGATCCGACGCCGAGCTGGAACCTGGACGTGGTCGGCCTCGAGGAAACGGCCACGCTGGCCCTGGCGACGCCGCCGAAGGGCGCCAACTACCTGCTGCTGCGCAGCTCGGGCGACATCGGCACGCACGTCCAGACCGAACTGCTGAAGAAGCCGACGCGCGGCCCGCTCCACTGGTTCGGCAGCGGCTACAGCGCGGACATGGCCTGGTCGAATCCGGCCTATATGGTCGCGATCGGCCGCCCGCAGTGGGATACCCCGACCCGCGTCGGCGCCTACTCGACCGATTCGGGCGTGACCTGGACGCCGTTTGCGACCAACCACCCGGATGCGCTGACCAACCAGTCCGAGCAGTCCTACGTCGCCGTGACCAAGCCGAACAACGTCATCTGGGCACCGGGCCGTGCACAGCCGGCCTACACGACCGACAACGGCGCGACCTGGACGTACACGAATCTGCCGGCCCTGAAGGACATCGGTTACAGCCGTACCTACCGCATCGTCGCCGACCGCAAGAACCCGAACAAGGTCTACGCCTTCGACTCGGGCGGCGCATGGTGGAACCGCTGGTCGGACACGGCGCACCTCTGGTATTCGACGGACGGCGGCCACACGTTCACCGAGAGCACGACGTTCGTGAGCGCGGGCGCGCAGGTGGCGGAATTCGGCAACTCGTCGATCGCCGTGAATCCGAACGCCGAAGGCGATGTGTGGGTGGTCGACGGTTACAACATCCTGCACTCGACGGACTCGGGCGTGACCTGGAGCAAGCTGAACGTGACCGCGTCGGACTGGGGCAACAATGCCTCCTGGTACTTCCCGGAAGTGTACGGCGCGACCTCCATCGCGCTGGGCAAGGCGCCCGCCGGCGCGACGTACTCGTCGTCGATCTACATCGTGGGCGTGATCAATGGCGTGTGGGGCGTGTACCGCTCGGATAACGGCGGCACGACCTGGACGCGCATCAACAACGACCAGCACCAGTACGCCGGCATCAGCAACCTGGCGGCCGACCAGTCCATCCCCGGACGCGTGTATGCCGCCGGCGCGGGCCGCGGCGTGTTGTTCACCTATTGATGATGGCAAGGCCGGCGCCCCGGGTGGCGCCGGCAGTATCGAATATTTTCGGAGATTCTCATGAAATTCAAATCCATCCTCGCCGCCGTCGCCCTGATGGCGGCCGGCAGCGCCGGCGCCACCGTCCTGACCTTCGACGGCCTGACCGAGATGATGTACGGCGACGGCTTTCCCCTGGCCGACACCATGACGTATGACGGCCTGAACCTGACGTATGTGGAGTCCGGCTTCCAGGTGACCCTGAACGCGCCCAATGCGGACGCCGGCGCGGCGCACATCGGCGACAGTACGTTCGATCCGTCCACCTACAACTGGCACGACGGCATGGAAAACGGTGCGGGTTCGTTCGTGACCGTGAGCCGCGTGGGCGGCGGCAAGTTCAACCTGAACAGCTTCGATTATTTCCTGGACACGAGCGACGTGTCGGCGGACGGCACCGTGGTCGGCTCGATCCAGGACTCGGGCACGTGGAGCACGCAGCTCACCGGCATCACGGAACTGCGCCTGAGCTCGGGCGCCTTCAACGAGATCGACAACGTCAACGTGGAAGCGGCCGGTCCGAGCGGTTCGGTGCCGCTGCCGGGTACGTTGGCGCTGATGGCGGGCGGCCTGGCCGCCGGAAGCCTTGCGCGCCGCCGCCGGGGCTGAGCGTTGCCGGCGGGGCCGCGGCCCCGCCGGGTTGAATCTCAAGCGCAACATGGAGATTTGGCAGATGCGCCGCATGTCCTGTATGTCGTCCCTCGCACTCGTCGTTGCCCTGTCCGGATGCGCCGGTTTCGGGACGACGGCCGATGCCACTCGAGCGGCAGCGCCCGCTCCGGTCACCGCGTCCGCGTCCGGGCCCGCTGCCGGCACCTGTCCGGCCGACAGGCTGGGCACCACCCGTACCCTGACGCTCAAGCGCGAATATGCCGCCTACGGCACCGTGCAGCATGCGCCGCTGCCGCTCGCCAAGGGCGAAGTCGTGCTGACCTTCGACGACGGCCCGCGTCCGGAATCCACGCCCAAGGTGCTGGACGCGCTGGCCGATCAGTGCGTGCGCGCCACCTTCTTCATGGTTGGCCAGAATCTCGCCGCGTACCCGGAGCTGGCGCGCCAGGTAGCGGCCAGGGGGCATGCGACCGCGTCGCACAGCTTCCGGCATCCTCAACTTCCCCAGATGACGCCGGACGCGCAGTTGCAGGACCTCGAGCAAGGCATCCAGGCCTATGTCGCTGCGTTCGGAAGGACACCGCCGGCTTACCGTTTTCCGTTCCTGGGCGAGACGCCCACCATGCTGGACGCGCTGAAGGCGAAGGGCATGACGGTCATGTCGGTCGACCTGGGGATCGACGATTGGGCGCCGAACGACATGAGCGTCGACGCACTGGTGCGCCGCCTGCTGGATAACCTGAAGGCCAAAGGCGGCGGCATCATCCTGATGCATGACGCGAACGGGCCGACGGCGCAGGCGTTGCCCGCCATGCTCAAGGCGCTGAAGGACAACGGTTACAAGGTCGTGCACGTGCGCTGGCAGGACTGAGTACACGCGCACGCGGCGAGCGCGGCCAAACAAAAACGGGACAAGGTCATCGACTTTGTCCCGTTTTTTCATGCTGCGCGGCGCTCAGTCGTCACGCCTGCTTGATCCCGCGCCAGCCGATGTCGCGCCGGTACTGCGCGCCGTTGAAGTGGATCTTCTCGACCGTTTCGTACGCCTGCTTCTGCGCCATCTTGACGCTGTCGCCCAGGCCGACGACGCACAGCACGCGGCCGCCCGACGTCTGCAGGGTGCCGCCGACCAGTTGCGTGCCGGCGTGGAAGGTGATCGATTCCGCCGTGTCCGCCGGGATGCCGTCGATGACGTCGCCTTTGGCGGGCGCGTCCGGATAGCCGGCCGCCGCCATCACGACGCCCACCGCGGTGCGGCGGTCCCATTCCAGTTCCACCTTGTCCAGCGTGCCGCTGCAGGCGTGTTCCAGCACGGTCACGAAGTCGCTCTTCAGGCGCGTCATGATCGGCTGCGTTTCCGGGTCACCCATGCGGCAGTTGAATTCGATAACCTTCGGAACGCCGGCCGCGTCGATCATCAGGCCCGCGTACAGGAAGCCGCTGTACGGGATGCCGTCCTTGGCCATGCCCTGGATGGTCGGGTTGATGATCTCGCGCATCACGCGCGCGTGGATCGACGGCGTGACGACCGGTGCCGGCGAATACGCGCCCATGCCGCCCGTGTTCGGGCCCTGGTCGTGGTCCTTGAGGCGCTTGTGGTCTTGCGACGTGGCCAGGGCCACGACGTTCTTGCCGTCGCACATGACGATGAAGCTGGCTTCCTCGCCGGCCAGGAATTCCTCGATGACGATGCGCGCGCCGGCGTCGCCGAAGCGATTGCCCGACAACATGTCGTCGGCGGCCTGGTGCGCTTCTTCCAGGGTCATGGCGACGACGACGCCCTTACCGGCGGCCAGGCCGTCGGCCTTGATGACGATGGGCGCGCCCTGTTCGTCGATGTAGGCGTGGGCCTGCTGGACGTCGGTGAACGTCTGGTACTGCGCCGTCGGAATGCCGTGGCGGTGCATGAAGGCCTTCGCGAAGTCCTTCGAGCTTTCCAGCTGGGCCGCTTCCTTCGTCGGGCCGAAGACCTTCAGGCCGCGCGCGCGGAACAGGTTGACGATGCCGGCCGCCAGCGGCTGTTCCGGGCCGACGAGGGTCAGGTTGACGTGTTCCGCGACGACGAAATCGGCCAGCGCGGCCGGGTCGGTGATGTCGATGTTGACCAGGCGCGCATCGCGCGCGGTGCCGCCATTGCCCGGTGCGACATAGACCATCTGGATGCGATCGGATTGGGCCAGTTTCCAGGCCATGGCATGTTCACGGCCGCCAGAGCCGACTACCAGGATTTTCATGGATGCTTGATTACTCTTCGATGACTGCGTTCGTATAGATTTCCTGAACGTCGTCCAGGTTTTCCAGCGCGTCGAGCAGTTTCTGCATCTTGAGCGCGTCTTCGCCGGTGAACACCGTTTCCGTGTCCGGCTTCATGATGACTTCGGCGGAATCGGCCTTGAAGCCGGCCTTTTCCAGCGCGTCCTTGACGCCGGCGAAGGCGTTCGGATCGCACAGCACTTCGAAGCCGCCTTCGTCGTCCGCGATCACGTCGTCGGCGCCCGCTTCCAGGGCCGCTTCCATCAGCTTGTCTTCGTCGACGCCCGGCGCGAACAGGAACTGGCCCACGTGCTTGAACATGAACGAGACAGAGCCTTCGGTGCCCATATTGCCGCCGAACTTGCTGAACGCGTGGCGGACTTCGGCCACCGTGCGCACGCGGTTGTCGGTCATGCAGTCGACGATGACGGCGGCGCCGCCGATGCCATAGCCTTCGTAGCGGATTTCTTCGTAGTTGACGCCTTCCAGGCCGCCCGAGCCGCGCTGGACGGCGCGGTTGACGTTATCCTTGGGCATATTGGCGTCGGCCGCCTTTTCGATGGCCAGGCGCAGGCGCGGGTTGGTATTGGCGTCGCCGCCACCCATGCGGGCGGCGACGGTGATTTCCTTGATCAGTCGGGTCCAGATCTTGCCGCGCTTGGCGTCAGTTGCGGCTTTCTTGTGCTTGATGTTGGCCCATTTGCTGTGTCCAGCCATGTCGAGTCTTCCTTAGGCAGAGGACCTCGCTGGATTGCAAGCATCGAGGCCCCGGGTATGATAATCCTCGACATTTTATCATAGCGCCCCCGTCTAAATACTGTCAGGGAAACAACAATGCCGTGCCCAGCCCGACCAGTCCGAGCCCCGTCGCGCACGCCACCACATGCCCGCCGGGCAGCAGTTTTTCGGCCAGGATCAGGGCGATCAGGCCGGCGATGACGGGCAGGTTCAAGACGCCGGCCGGCAGCACGAGCGCCAGCAGCAGCCAACAGCAGCCCGTACAGTAGCGGGCATCCGTGACGCCCATGCGGAACGCGCCCCACATCCCGCGGCGCCAGTGCGTCAGGACGAATGCCAGCGGCGCGCGGCAATTGTCCAGGCACACGTGCTTGGCCGGCGTCCATTGGTAGACGCCGGCCGCGACGAGGGCGAGGGCGCCGACCGTCGGGTGCGCGATGGCCATCGTCTCGTCGAGCGCGCCGGCGTCGTGCAACTGCCAGTCGGCCAAGGTGGCGGCGAGGGCGCAGCACACCCAGACGAACAGATAGCCCAGCATGAACAGGAAGGTGGACGGGTAGACCCAGCGCTCGCGCACGAGCCGCTTGACGCGCGCGTACAGCAGCACGGAAGGCGCCGCGGCCGGCAGCATCATCGCGGCGATGACGACGATCCACAGCGCCAGCAGGACGGCCAGGTCGGCCGCGCGGTACGGCCCGACCCGGACGGGGCCGCCGGTGCCCAGTCCCAGCGCCGACAGGCGGCCGGCGCGGAACAGCAGGAACAGCAGACAGGCCCAGCACAACGCCGCGAGCAGCGCCAGCAGGGTGAGGACGACGGTGCGGTCGGCACCGGGGCGGCCGACGCCGCTGGCGCGGTTCATCGCGTGCGGGCTCCGGCCGGTTGCGCCCGCGGGCGGCGCGAAAGGGTGCAGCAAGGTGCCATGGACATCCTCCGGTCAATCGTTGAGCAGTGATGCCGGTTGGACCGCGCGCACCGGGCCGGGTTCGGAGGCGTCCTCAGCCGAAGATGCAGATTCCCCGTACAATCGTCGGATGAGCAAATCTGCACTAGACATTCCCGTTGCGTCGACCCCACGCCCGGCCATGCTGGGCGGCCTGGCGATCGCCATCGGAGGCGCCGTCCTGTTTTCCGTGAAGGCCATCGTCGCCAAACTGCTGTACCGCTACCACATCGATGCCGTCACATTGATCGGGTTCAGGATGCTGGTCGCGTTTCCGGTGTTTGCGGCCGTGGCGTTCTGGAAGACGCGAACCGGACCGCCGATCGCCGTGCGCGACCGCTGGCGTCTCGCGGGACTGGGCCTGATCGGCTACTACGTGTCGAGCTACCTGGATTTTTGCGGCCTGCAATACATTACCGTCGGCCTGGAGCGCCTGATCCTGTTCCTCACGCCCACGTTCGTCCTCCTGATCACGGCGCTGGTGTTCAAGCGCCGCATCGCGCGCATCGAATGGCTGGCGCTGGCGTTGTCGTACTGCGGCATCGTGCTCGTGTTCGCGCACGACCTCAAGGGTGGCGAGGGCAGCACCGTCACGGGTTCGCTGCTGGTGCTCGGCTCGGCGGCATGCTACGCGATCTACCTGCTGGGCACGGGCGAGATGGTGCGCCGCATCGGCGCGCTGCGCCTCGTCGCGTACGCGATGTGCGTGTCCAGCATCGCGTGCATCGCGCAGTTCTTCGTGCTGCGGCCCGTCAGCCTGCTTGTGCAGCCGCTGCCGGTTTACGGGCTCTCGCTCGTGAATGGGATATTCTGTACCATCTTCCCTGTCTTCATGACGATGGCGGCGGTCCAGCGCATCGGTGCGACGACGGCATCCCAGGCCGGCATGGTCGGTCCGGTGTCGACGCTGTTCCTCGGCTGGGCCGTCCTGGGGGAGCCGATCACGACCGTGCAACTGGCCGGAACGGGCCTGGTGCTGGGCGGGATCTATCTGCTGTCGCTGAAAAAATAACCTTGAAACCAGAACGGAACGGAACATGAAACCTCGCATCGCCCTGATCGCCCACGACAAGAAAAAAGACGACATGATCGCGCTCGCCGCCGAATACGTGGACTTCCTGCGCGGCTGCACGCTGTCGGCCACCGGCACCACGGGCGGACGTCTGATCAACGAACTGGGGCTCGACGTGACGCGCATGCATTCCGGTCCCGTCGGCGGCGACCTGCAGATCGGCGCCCATCTGGTCAACGGCGAGATCGACTGCGTGATCTTCCTGCGCGACCCGATGACCCCGCAGCCGCACGAGCCGGACATCAACGCGCTGGTGCGCGCCTGCGACGTGCACAACATCCCGTGCGCGACCAACGTGGCGAGCGCCCACCTGGTGCTGTCGCAGCTGCAGTCGACGGCCGACTGAGCGGCGGGAGGCCGGCCATGACGACGGCAAAAGCGATCCGTTTTTCGCGCACGGGCGGTCCCGAGGTGCTGGAATACGTCGACGTCGAGGTCGGCGACCCCGGACCCGGTGAAGCGCGCGTGCGCAACCACGCGATCGGCGTGAACTTCATCGACACGTACTTCCGCTCGGGCCTGTATCCGCTCGACCTGCCGAGCGGTCTCGGCCAGGAAGCGGCGGGCGTCGTCGAGGCGGTGGGCGCGGGCGTCACGCACGTCAAGCCGGGCGACCGCGTGGCCTATGCGGCGCGTCCGAACGGCGCCTACAGCCAGCTGCGCACGATGCCGGCCGACGTCCTCGTGCGCCTGCCGGACGCCATCTCGTTCGAAACGGGCGCCGCGATGCTGCTGCAGGGCCTGACCGTGCAATACCTCCTCAAGCAGACCTATGCGGTCAAGCCGGGCGAGACGATCCTGTTCCACGCGGCGGCCGGCGGCGTCGGCCTGATCGCGTGCCAATGGGCGCGCGCGCTGGGCGTGAACCTCATCGGCACCGTGGGGTCAAACGACAAGGCGGCGCTGGCGCGGCAGCGCGGGGCCGCCCATGTCATCAACTACAACACCGAGGACGTCGTGCAGCGCGTCCTGGACATCACGAACGGAGACAAAGTGCCTGTCGTTTACGATTCCGTCGGCAAGGACATGTTCACGCGCTCGCTGGACTGCCTGCGGCCGCGCGGGCTGATGGTCAGCTTCGGCAACTCGTCGGGGCCCGTGCCGCCGTTCGCGCTGAGCGAATTGTCGGCGCGCGGCTCGTTGTACATCACGCGGCCGACCCTGCAATCCTATGCGGCCACGCGCGCGCAACGCGAGACGATGGCGGCCGATCTGTTCGATGTGGTGGCGAGCGGACAAGTGAGCATCGACATCCACCAGCGCTACCCCCTCGCCGACGCGGCCCAGGCCCACATCGCCCTCGAAGGGCGCCGCACGACGGGCAAGACGATCCTGCTGCCATGAGAGAATTTAGTGACGATAACGAACCGCCGGTCGACCCGCAACCGGCGACGGCGCCGCGCTTCGGACGGCTGCTGGTGGTGCTGATGCTGGCGGTGCTGGTGATCGTGGGGATTACGTTCCTGTCGGAAGCGTATCTGGGGTGAAGGTTTGGTGGGCTCTCCGAGCCCACCATGCGCAGAGCGAACTCAACCGTTCTGCCGCGGATCCTGCTTCAACTCGATGACGCGCGACCCGCCGTTCGGCCCGGGGAACCCTTCGAACGCGCTCTGTACGAGGGCCGGCATCACGGCCGGGGTCGACATCTGCTTGCTCACGTTGCGCACCGTCACGTCGAACAGGTGCTTGCCGTCCCTGGCCGACGCGATCGACAGCTGCAACTGGCGGTGGTAGCGGTGTTCTTCCTGCACGTCATAGTCCGGGTAAGGCCCCCAGAACGGGTCGTAGAACGGGCTGTGCCAGGCGCCCCAGTAGCGCCGGCGCCAGCCGAAGTAGGCGAAGCGGGGCGAGTACATCGGCGCGAAGGACGGGTAGATGACTTGCGTGGGCACGTCGATGGTCGAGAAACGCATCGACACCTTCAGCGCGGGCGATTCCTGCGCCTCGTGGAAACCGAGGCGGGCGAGCTGGGCGCGCACGAGGTTTTCGTAGCTCTGCAGCTCGAGCGTGTTGTCCTGCGGCGGCGGCGTCTCGAACGCATAGCTCTTGTCGGACAACTGGGCGGGCCACTGGTTGAAGGTGGTGACGTCACTGCGGATCGTCGTCGCACAGCCGCCCAGCAACAGGCTCAGCGCGGCGACCGCCGTGATCATGGTACGTTTCATGATGCGCTCCATCTATTCGTATTCGATAACCCGTATGCCGGGTGTCATTCCTCTGATCGGACTTGTTCAGAAAACCATATTATTCCGGATGCGTGATGTTCGTCGAGACATTTACGTACGGTTACTGGGTGTACATGCCGATACAAATGACAGGTAACACCGAGTGCGGCACGAAGCTGTTGGTAAAATAAGCATCCCACCAACGGCTTTGCGGACCCCTGACCATGCGCACCGATACGCCTCAGACCATCTACCGGAAGGATTACACTGCCCCCAGCTATCTGGTCGACACCGTGGAACTCGGCTTCGACCTCGACCCCGCCCGTACCGTCGTCGCCAACCGGATGACGGTGCGCCGCAATCCCGCCAGCGCCCAGCGCGAAATCGAGCTGTACGGCGAGGACATCGAGCTCGTGACCCTGCGCCTGAACGGCAGGACGCTGGCCGAAGGGGACTACGTCGTCGAGGGCACCCTGCTGCGCATCCCCAACGCCCCGGAAGAGGCGACGCTGGAAATCGAAACCATCTGCGTTCCGGAAAGCAATACTACTCTCAGTGGCCTGTACACGTCCAATGGCAGTTTTTATACCCAGTGCGAGGCCGAAGGTTTCCGCCGCATCACCTATTTCCCGGACCGTCCGGACGTCATGGCCCGCTACACCGTCATGCTGCGCGCCGACAAGGAAAAATATCCGGTGCTGCTGTCGAATGGCAACCTGATCGAGGAAGGCCCGCTGCCGGACGGCCGCCACTACGCGCTGTGGGAAGACCCGTTCAAGAAGCCGTCGTACCTGTTCGCCCTCGTCGCCGCGCGCCTCGTGTGCCAGGAAGAGGACGTCGAACTGGCCGACGGCCGCACCGCGCTGCTGCAGGTATGGGTGGAAGAGGGCAACCTCGACAAGACGGACTACGCGCTGCAGTCGCTCAAGCACAGCATCCGCTGGGACGAGGAACGCTGGGACCTCGAACTCGACCTGGACCGCTTCATGATCGTCGCCGTGGGCGATTTCAACATGGGGGCGATGGAAAACAAGGGCCTGAACATTTTCAACACGAAGTTCGTGCTGGCCAATCCGCGCGTCGCGACGGACGTCGACTTCCAGGGCATCGAGGCCGTCGTCGGCCACGAATACTTTCATAACTGGACGGGCAACCGCGTCACCTGCCGCGACTGGTTCCAGCTGTCGCTGAAGGAAGGCCTGACCGTGTTCCGCGACCAGGAATTCTCGGCCGACATGATCGGCACGAGCACGGGCCGCGCCGTCACCCGCATCGACCAGGTGCGCACCTTGCGCCAAGCCCAGTTCCCGGAAGACGCCGGCCCGATGGCGCACCCGGTCCGTCCCGATTCCTTCGTCGAAATCAACAATTTTTACACGGTCACGGTCTACGAAAAGGGCGCCGAGGTCGTGCGCATGTATCAGACCCTGCTGGGCCGCGCGGGCTTCCGCAAGGGCATGGACCTGTACTTCCAGCGCCACGACGGCCAGGCCGTCACCTGCGACGACTTCCGCATGGCGATGGCGGACGCCAACGGCCGCGACCTGACGCAGTTCGAGCGCTGGTACAGCCAGGCCGGCACGCCCGTCGTGCAGGCCGAAACCCGTTACGACGAGTCGGCGCGGACGTACACCCTGCGCCTGATCCAGTCGTGCCCGCCGACGCCGGGCCAGCCGGACAAGCTGCCGTTCCACATCCCGGTCGCCGTCGGCCTGCTGGGCAAGGGCGGCCGCGACCTGCCGCTGACGGTCGACGGCAAGGACTACGGGACGACGGCCGTGCTGGAGCTGACGGACGCGGACCAGACCTTCACGTTCACGGGCGTCACGGAACAGCCGACGCCGTCGATCCTGCGCGATTTTTCCGCGCCCGTGATCCTGAAATACGGCTACAACGACGCCGAACTCGTGCACCTGTTCAGCCACGACAGCGACCCCGTCAACCGCTGGGAAGCGGGCCAGCGCCTCGCGATGAGCCGCCTGCTCAAGCTGACCGGCCAGGTGGCCGCGAACCCGGGCAACGCGAACGTCAGGCTCGACCTGGACGACGTGTTCGTCGACGCCATGCGCAAGATCCTCACGGACGACACGCTCGACCCGGCCTTCCGCGAACAGGCGCTGCTGCTGCCGTCGGAAACGATGATCGCCGACCAGACGGATGTCGTCGATCCGCTCGCCATCCACCAGGCGCGCCAGTTCGTGCGCGCCGACATCGGCGCGCGCCTGCGCACCGAATTGCGGGCCCAGTACGACGCGAACCAGACCCCGGGCGAATACAGCCCCGACGCGGTATCGATCGGCAAGCGCGCCCTGAAAAACCTGGCGCTGGCCTATCTGTGCGCCGCGCCGGACGACGACAGCCTGGCCCTGGCCCAACGCCAGTTCGACGAGGCGACGAACATGACGGACCGCGTGGCGGCCCTGTCGGCCCTCGTGCATGCGCGCGCGCCGGCAGCAAGCGACGCCCTGCAACGCTTCTACGACGAATTCCGGGGCGAGGCGCTGGTCGTGGACAAATGGTTCGCGATGCAGGCATCGGCCCCGACGACGGACGTGAGCCGCGTGCGCGAACTCATGACGCACCAGGCCTTCACGCTGCGTAATCCGAACCGCGCGCGCAGCCTGGTGTCTACGTTCTGTGCCGCCAATCCGGTGGGCTTCCACGCGCCGGACGGCAACGGCTATGCCTTCTGGGCCGAGCAGGTGATCGCGCTGGACGCGCTGAACCCGCAGGTGGCCAGCCGCCTGGCCCGCGCGATGGACCGCTGGCGCCGCTACACGCCGGACCTGCAGGCCCACATGAAGCGGGCGCTGCAGCAGGTGGCGGGGCAGGCGAAGCTGTCGAACGACGTGCGCGAGGTGGTGGGCAAGGCCCTCGCCAATTGAATTGGTCGATCATGGTGGGCACGGGGTGCCCACCCTACGTGTTGAGCGCGGTAGGGTGGGCACCCTGTGCCCACCATTGCGCCGCCACCGCAACAACGAATTTTCACAAACTGAAGGAAGTCCATGAAACGTGTCAGCCTGACGCAATACCTCGTCGAGGAACAGCGTCTCCACAACAACATCCCCGCGTCGCTGCGCCTCCTGATCGAGGTGGTGGCGCGCGCCTGCAAGACCATCTCCCACTCGGTCGGCAAGGGCGCGCTCGGCGACATCCTCGGCAGCGCGAACACGGAGAACATCCAGGGCGAAGTGCAGAAGAAGCTGGACGTATTGTCCAACGAGATCTTGCTCGAAGCGAATGAATGGGGCGGCCACCTGGCGGCGATGGCGTCGGAAGAAATGGAATCCATCCACCCGATCCCGAACCGCTACCCGATGGGCGAATACATGCTGCTGTTCGATCCGTTGGACGGCTCGTCGAACATCGACGTCAACGTGTCGATCGGCACCATCTTCTCCGTGCTGAAGGCGCCGGAAGGCATGTCGCAGCCGACCGAAGCCGACTTCATGCAGGCCGGCAGCAAGCAGGTCGCGGCCGGCTATGCCGTGTACGGCCCGCAGACGATGCTCGTGCTCACGACGGGCAACGGCGTCAACTGCTTCACGCTCGACCGCGAGATGGGCTCCTGGGTCCTCACCCAGAAGGACATGCAGATCCCCGTCGACACGAAGGAATTCGCCATCAATATGTCGAACCAGCGCCACTGGTATCCGCCCGTCACGCGCTACGTCGACGAAATGCTGGCCGGCAAGACCGGCCCGCGCGGCAAGGATTTCAATATGCGCTGGATCGCCTCGATGGTGGCCGACGTGCACCGCATCCTGAACCGCGGCGGCATCTTCATGTACCCGGCCGACCAGCGCGACCCGTCGCAACCGGGCAAGCTGCGCCTGATGTACGAAGCGAACCCGATGGCCTTCATCGTCGAGCAGGCCGGCGGCGCCGCGACGGACGGCCGCCAGCGCATCCTCGACATCGAACCGCAGAAACTGCACCAGCGCGTGCCCGTCTTCCTCGGCGCGAAGAGCGAGGTGGAGCGCGTGACGAGCTACCATCAGGAATGATTTTTAACGTGCCCGCATAAAATTGCCGAGCCGGACTAGCAAGTTTGCGAAGTTGTTGTTAGAATGCGGGCTCCTTTGCGATGCAGCCCGTTCAGCGGGGCAACAGCAAGGCTTTCGAGCCGCCAGCAGTCCGATGGCAGGTAGTGCGGATACAGGTTAAACGGTTGTTCCGGTTTAGCCGCTGTAGCTCAGTCGGTAGAGCAGCGCATTCGTAATGCGAAGGTCACCAGTTCGATTCCGGTCAGCGGCACCAACACAGTGAAAAGGGCCACCCAGCAGGGTGGCCCTTTTTGCTTTCCGGCGCCGCCGCCGCCCGCCCTTCCTTCCTTGATGTCCTCATGATCGTCCCGGCTTGCTTTGTTATGCAGCGCACAGTCGGGACTGACAAAAAGTTATATTTTTTTTATTGAGACACCGCAAAATGACGGTGTCGCACCGACATCGCGCGGCAGCGCGACGCGAAAGGACCGCCTATCGGTCGAACTTTTGTACGGATGCACGGTCAAGAAGATCGGTCTACTCCGCGTTGGTCAAAATCTTACAAGAGGAATTCATCATGGATAATCAGAAGTCGAGCGAAGCAAAAGGCAGCAATCTGGGCGCCGGCAACCAGGGCAAGGACAGCGGCTTGCCGAACGCCAGCGGCTCTGGCAACCTGGGTAGCACCACCGGTTCGGGCAGCCTGGGCAAGAGCAGCCCCCTGAACCAGGGCAAGGACCAGCAGAGCTCGACGACCGGCAGCAGCACCGGCGGCGGCACCAGCAATGCCGGCAGCTCGTCGTCGGGCATGGGTTCGATGGGGTCGATGAGCGCGAGCGGCTCGACCGCCAGCGGCACGAACTCGAGCATCGGCGGGAGCTCGCTCGGTTCGGGCAGCAGCAGCCTGGGCAGCCAGAACAGCCAGAGCGCCGCCGGCGCCGCTACCGGCTCGGGCGTGGGCGGCGATTCCAGGGACCTGGGCGCGCAGGTGAACGCACGCGCGCAAGGCCTGCACCAGTCGATCGACAAGGCGGCCGATGCCGCCCGTCCGATGGTCGACAAGGCCGCCGACGCGGCCCGTCCGGTCGTCGACCGCCTGGCGACCAGCGCGCACGCCGGCGTGGACAAGCTGCAGGGCATGCTGAGCGGCGCCACCGTCAACCTGGGCCAACGCCAACAGCAGCTGACCGATGCCTATGGCCAGTGGAAGGAAGCGAGCTTCGAGTACGTGCGCCAGAAACCGGGCACCGCGATCGCCATCGCCGCCGCCGCCGGCTTCGTGCTGGCCAAGCTGCTGGGCGGCCGCAGCCGCGATTACTGATCGGAGTTCCACCCACCTGTCAAAGCCGGCTTCGCGCCGGCTTTGTTTTTCCTGGGGACGGATTTACGCCGCCGTCAGAGCAGCTGGATGCCGAAGCGTTTCAGCACGATGGCGAACAGGAGTATGCTGCCCAGCGTGATCGCGACGCCGGCGCCCAGCGCGGGCCAGAAGCCGTAGCGTGCCAGCAGCCAGGGGAAGGCGGCGAACATCGGCAAGGTGGGCAGCACGTACCACAGCGTGTACCAGGCGTGGTTGGCGATCTTTTCCTGGGGCTGGCGCTCGACGTGCAGCCAGATCAGCGTCAGCACGGTGACGAGCGGCAGCGAGGCGATCAGGCCGCCCAGGCGGTCGGAGCGCGCGGCGGCTTCCGACACGAGGACGACGACGGCGGCGGTGACGAGGTATTTGATGACGATCCAGGACATGGCGGAGAGGGGCGAAGCCAAATCCGGACAGTGTAGCAAAGCCGCGTTACAAATCCTTACCACTGAAACGTCGTATCGACACTCCCGCTCATCCATTCACGGTTTAATGGCGGTCAACGAGGAGTGCTCACCATGATCCAACGCGCATCGATGGTTGTATTGGCCGCCGCCCTGATGGCGACGGGCGTCGTGTCCGCGGCCGCGCCCGCGCCGGACGCGCAGACGCAGGCGCTGCACGTGCTGAACCGGCTCGCGTTCGGGCCGCGCCCCGGCGACGTCGAGCGCGTCGCGAGCATGGGTGTGCAGCGCTGGATCGACCAGCAGCTGCATCCGGAAACGATCCCGCTGCCGCCCGACCTGACGGCGCGCCTGGCGGCGCTGGATACCGTCAACCGCAGCGCCGGCGAGTCGCTGGACGAATTCCTGACGCTGCGGCGTGAGGTCAAGATGGACGACGAGGGCGCGAAACAGCATCGCCATCAGGTGGAGATGCGCGTGGCGCGCCAGGCCGCCGAGGCCAGGCTGCTGCGCGCCGTCGAGAGTCCGCGCCAGCTGGAAGAAGTCATGGTCGACTTCTGGTACAACCATTTCAACGTCTTCGCCGGCAAGGGCATCGACCGCGCGCTCGTGACGAGCTACGAGCGCGACGCGATCCGCCCGTACGCGCTGGGCTCCTTCCGCGCGCTGCTGGGCGCGACGGCCAGGCATCCGGCGATGCTGTTCTACCTCGATAACGCCGTGTCGTCGGCGCCGCGTCCCGACGCGAAGGGCAAGGCGCGCGGCCTGAACGAGAACTATGCGCGCGAGCTGATGGAGCTGCACACGCTGGGCGCGGACGGCGGCTACACACAGCGCGACGTGACGGAACTGGCGCGCATGCTGACCGGCTGGACGTTCGAGCAGCGCCCGAAGTTCCTGCACGTTGCGCGCGCGGACGACCTGTTCCGCTTCGACGCGCGCCGCCACGACGCCGGCCCCAAGACGTGGCTCGGGCAAGCCATCGCGCCGGCCGGCGAGCAGGAAGGCGAGTATGCGCTGGACGTGCTGGCCATGCATCCCGCGACGGCCCATCACGTGAGCCGCGAGCTGGCCCAGTATTTCGTCAGCGACGATCCGCCGCCGGCCCTCGTCGACCGCATGGCCGCCACGTGGCTCGCGTCGCGGGGCGACATCCGCGCGGTGCTGGCGACCTTGTTCGGGAGCCGCGAATTCATGGCATCCGGCGCCGTCGGCGCCAAGTTCAAGACGCCGTACCAGTTCGTCGTCTCGGCGGTCAGGGCGAGCGGTGAGCCGGTCGCGAACGTGCAGCCGCTCGTGAACACGATGAACCAGTTGGGCATGCCGCTGTACGGTTGCCAGACGCCGGACGGGTACAAGAACACGCAGGACGCGTGGCTCAATCCGGACGCGCTGACGCGGCGCATCGCGTTCGCCACCGCGCTCGCATCCGGCAGGCTGCCGCTGGCGGCAATGCCGGTCGACGCCGCGCCGCCGGCGACGATGGCGCCGCCGCGGCCGGCGCCGGTCGACCCGGTCCGCCTGCAGGCGACGCTGGGCGGCTCGATTTCGACGCGCACGAAGGCCATCGTCCAGCGCAATCCGGACAAGCTGCGCGCGGCCATGCTGCTCGGCAGCCCCGATTTCATGCAGCGCTGATTCCTCGGAGATCGACATGCACCGCAGGCACTTCCTCAACACGCTGGCGCTGGGCGCCGGCATCCTGCTGCCCGTCGGGCGCAGCGCCTGGGCCGTCAGCACGCCCGCCAACCCGACCCGCAAAAAGCTCGTCGTCGTGATGCTGCGCGGCGCCGTCGACGGCCTGAACGTCGTCGCGCCCGTCGGCGACGCGAACTACCGGCGCCTGCGCCCGACCATCGGCCTGGCGGCGCCCGGCGCGGACGGCGGCGCGCTCGCCCTGGACGGGTATTTCGGCCTGCATCCCGCGCTGGCCAGCCTGCAGCCGCTGTGGCAGGCGCGCAAGCTGGCGTTCGTGCACGCCAGCGGGTCGCCGGATCCGACGCGCTCCCACTTCGACGCGCAGGACTACATGGAATCGGCGACGCCCGGCCGCAAGAACACGCCGGACGGCTGGATGAACCGCCTCGTGGCCGCGCTGCCCGGTCCGCAGTCGCCCAGCCGGCTGCTGGGCATCGGCCCCGTGCTGCCGCGTATCCTGTCCGGCCGCGCCGCCGCCGTGAACCTGCCGAACGTCGCGGGCGCGGCGCGCGCCGACCTGCTCGACCGGCCCGCCGTGAAGGCCGCCTTCGACGAGCTGTACGACGGCCACCCCCGCTTCGGGCGCGCGTACGCGGAGGGCCGTGCGGCGCACCGCGAAGTCATGGGCGCCCTGGAGAGCCACGAGATGCAGGCCGCCGACCGCGGCGCGCCGCTGCCGAACGGCTTTCCCGACGACGCGGCCCGCCTGGCGGGCCTGATGCGCAACGACCCGAATATCCAGCTGGCGTTCGTCGCGCTGGGCGGCTGGGACACGCACGCGAACCAGGGCGCCGCCGGCGGCCAGCTGGCGAACCGCCTCATGCCGCTGGGGCAGGGCCTGGCCGTGCTGGCCGACCGCCTGGGACCCTTGTTCGACGACACGGTCGTCGTCGTGATGTCGGAATTCGGCCGCACGGCGCGCGAGAACGGCAACGGCGGCACGGACCACGGTCACGGCAACGTGATGTGGGTCATGGGCGGAACAGTGCGCGGAGGTAAGGTTTATGGTGATTGGGAAGGCGTCGCGGACGAGAAACTGAACGAGGGCCGCGATTTACCCGTCACGACCGATTTTCGTTCGGTGCTCGCGCAGATTTCTGAAGAACATTTAATGTTAGGCGATAAACGCCTGGAACAGGTCTTTCCCGCAATGCCGCAAAAACGTGCGGGATTCCGTATCGTCGGTGCCTGAGTCTCTGCTTTCCGCTCTAGAGGCCGCCCTCTAGATACCGTAGTTCTACCGTATTGCGGTGCACAAAAAATAGGAATATAGTAGTACCTGTCTCCTCCAGTTTTTCTCCGAAAACCTGGATTCAGCCCGCACCGCAAGGATGCGGGCTTTTTTTTTATCAGTATTTGTCCGGCGATAACATCTCCGGCCGCAGCGATGCCTGCGCGCGGGCGCAGGCGGCGGAAAAGCTCAGGCGCCCGTCGTTTCGGCGTCGTCGCCCTGGAAGGCGCCGGTGCGCCAGGTCAGCACGAGCGTGTCGCGGTGGCCGTTGGGGCCGACGGGCTGGATCGGCGTCGATTCGTGGATGACGGCGGCGTCGTCCAGCAGCAGCAGGGTCCAGGGTTCCGTCATCGTGAAGCGCTGCCCCTTGGGACCGTTCGCTTCGAACACGCGCGTCTCGCCGCCCTTGATGTTCGCGCGGCCGATCAGGATGACGGCGACGAAATCGACGCCGTCGCGGTGCGCGCCTTCCGGCGTGGGGCGGCCGATGCCGTCGGCCGTGTCGATGCGGAACTGGTGGGCCTCGACGTACCACGTCTGCGGGCCGCGCACTTGCGAGCACACGGCCCCCAACGCGCGCAGCAGCCGGGGCCAGGCCGGCTGTTCGATGGTGGCCGGCTCGATGGGCACGAACAGGCGGTGCATGCCGCCATGCAGGGCGTTGTACTCGACCGGCTGCCAGTGCGCGCGGTGCGGGCTTTGCGTGAGGTTGTCGCCGCTGTCGACGAAGCAGGAGTGCCGGCGCCGGCGATAGCGGCCGCCGTCCTTGAGATAGTTGTCGAGCTCCAGGCGTTCCCAGCTGGGCGCCAGCGCCATCAGCTCGTCGAGCGTGCAGCCGGAAAGCCGGGCCACGTCGGCCGGGCGCAGCAGGGCATAGCCATCGTCGCGCACCGCGTCGGGGATGCGGGCCGGATCGGTATAAGGTGGTTGCGGTGTTGTCATCCCGGTAGCGTAGCACCTTTTACGGCCGGCCGGGATGCCCTGCGGCAGGGCCGGGAGCCGGCCCTCGTCCGCGGGAATTACGCGTTGCCGGACTGCTTCGCCTTGCGGCGCGCGCATGCCAGGCCGGCCAGGCCCAGGCCGAACAGGGCGGCGCTGACCGGCTCCGGCACCTTCGCGTCCGCCGTGACGAGCTGGATGTAAGGCAAGACCCCGGCATAGTCGCCGGTGGTCGGCGCATTGAAGTGACTGATGTTGGCGTTGTTGCTGATGCCGGTGATCCCGTTCTGGGTGTAGTCGCCGACACCCCAGAAGCCCGTCAGCGAACCGGTCGAACCGAGGATACCGACGTCGTACGTATGATTGGCCAGGAACGTGAAATCGATGAGGTCGGAATAGATGAACGTCTGCGTCGTATTCTGCGCGAACGACTTTTGATCCGACAGCAGCACCGAGCCGGTGCCGCCGGACTGCTTGCTGTCGAAGATCAGGAATTTGACGTCCTGGGCGTTGTCCACGCTGATGAAGACGCCGATCTGCGACACCTTCACGTCGCGGCTGAAGCTGAGCACGGCGGCGTAGTTTCGATCGGAGCCGCGCATTTCGCTCGTGGTGGTGCCGTAGGCGCCCAGCGAGCTGTCGAAAACGACGGTTGCGTGGGCCAGGGCGGACGTGCCCAGCAGGAAGGCGGCGATGGCGCAGCGCGAGAGCGTGGTTTTCATGGATTTCCCTTAGGGTGTGTTGGACGCATCCTGGAGAGCAACTAGCGTGCCATAAAATATTTTCTCAATAAAAACAATGACTTGAGATTTCTGAAAATAAATTATTGTTGTAATATGTAAATATTATCGACACCGGCCCTGCCAGTTTTTGATCGGCGTCAGCCACCGGCCTACGCCGTCACTCGCCGCGCGGCGCGGACATCCGGCGCAGGCCCACCGTGACGAGCACGATCAGCATGCCCAGCAACACGAGCACGGTGTCGAGCCGCAGCTGCGCCTGCAGGGCCAGCGCGTAGGTGGAGGTCATCGCGAGGATGGCCAGGTTCTCGTTGAAGTTCTGCACGGCGATCGATTGGCCGGCGCTCATCAGGCGGTGGCCGCGGTGCTGCAGGATGGCGTTCATCGGGACGACGAACAGGCCGGCCAGGATGCCGATCGCCAGCAGCAGCGGCAGCGCCACCTGCACGGAATGCACCCAGACCATCGCGCACAGTCCGGCGCCCATCACGGCACCCAGCGGCATCACGGACAGCGAGCGTACGAGCGGCACGGCCTTGCCCGCGATGGCGGCGCCCAGCGCGACGCCGAGCGCGAACATGCCCTGCAGCGCGGCGGCCCGGTCCAGCGTGAGGCCGAGGACGTTCTGCGCCCACGTCAGCAGCAGCACCTGCAGCACCATCCCGCTGCCCCAGAACAGCGACGTCACGCCGAGCGAGACGCGGCCTTCGCGGTCGCGCCACAGGGAGCGGTTGCAGCGGTAGAAATCGGCGAGCAGCGCGGGCAGGGTGCGGCGCGCGTCGGCCGGGCGGGCGCCGGCGTGCATCACGGGCAGGTTCAGCAGCGTCGCGAGCAGGTAGGTCATCACGATCACGGCCACCGCCATGCCGACGGGCGTCGCCTGCCACGGCAAGGTGAGCGCGGCGCGCAGGTGCAGCAGCCAGGCGATCGCATGCGGATTCGCGGAGATGACGCCGCCCAGCACCGTGCCGAGGATCATCGCGAGCACCGTCGTCCCCTCGATCCAGCCGTTGGCCGCCACGAGCCGGCGCGGCGGCAGCACCTCGGCCAGGATGCCGTATTTGGCGGGCGAATACGCGGACGCGCCCATGCCCACGATGCCGTAGGCGAGCAGCGGATTGGCCTTGGCCAGGATCAACGAACAGCCGACCATCTTGACGGCGTTCGTCAGCAGCATCACGCGTCCCTTGGGAAAGCGGTCGGCGAAGGCGCCGGCGAACGGCGCCAGCACGATGTACGAGACGACGAACCCCATCTTCAGCAAGGGCGTCATCCACTGCGGAAACGAGAGCGTGGCGATCAGCGACACGCACAGGATGAACAGCGCGCTGTCCGCCAGGGACGAAAAGAACTGGGCGCCGACGATGGCAAAGAAAGCGGCATTCATGGGGCCATCCTTATATCACAGCCGCTATTCGCGCCGGTTTCGCTTGCGACCGCAATAATTCGAGAGATTTACATATGGACAATAGTTTTATACTTATGAAATTAAAATTAAACCTGCGACGTGATCGTTGGCCGAGGAGAAAAGATGGATGCATTCACACTCGTCGTGGCTGCCGCGCTCGCGGCGCTGACCATGGCGGCCAGCATGGGTCTGCTCTACCTCGCCAGCGCGCGCCAGGCCTGCCTCGTCGACTGGACGGTGGCCGCCGTGTTCTTCGCCCTCAGTAACATGATGGGCGCAATCGGCCTGCACCTGCAGACGAATCCCATCGTCTTCATCGCCTGCGTCAATGCGCTCCAACTTGGCGGCCACTTCGGCATGCTGGCCGGGGTCCGGCGCCACCTGCACCGCGCGCCCGGCTGGCGCTGGGGCGCCGTTCTCGTCGGCACCGTGCTGGCGGCGCACGTGCTGCTGGCCCTGCGGGGCGCGCCGCTGTATCGTCTCATGCTGTTCACGCCGTTCCTCGGCGCGATCAATCTGTGCGCGGCCTGGCTGTTGTGGCGCCAGCCCGACAGCGAGGCGCGCGCGTCGTACCTGCCGTTGATCGTGCTGCAGGTGCTGTTCGCGCTGCAGCAGGCCGTGCGCGTGGCGGTCGTCGTCGCGCACGACGGCGAACCGCCGGGGTTCCTCGGTGGCCACTTCTATCGCACGTCGGGCGCGCTGGCCATGTTGGTGTATTTGTCGCTCGCGACGATGTGCTGCGCGCTGATCGTCACCCATCAGCAGACGCTGGCGCTGCACCGCGCGTCGCTGACGGACGTGCTGACCGGCTGGCTGAACCGGCGCGCCCTGCACGACATCGCCACGCGCGATTTCCGCCGCTGCCGGCGCACGGGGGCGGCCATGTTTTTCATCGCCTTCGACATCGACCACTTCAAGTCGATCAACGACCGCTACGGCCACGGCGTGGGCGACACGGCGATCCGTCACGTGACGGCGCTGTCCGCGCGCATGCTGCGCGGCTACGATGCGTTGTTCCGGCTCGGCGGGGAGGAATTCGCGGTGCTGGTCTGCGGCGAGCACCTCGGCAGCGTGTGCGGCATCGCCGAGCGCCTGCGCGAATGGGTGGCCTGCACCCCGCTGATCGTCGACGGGGCGGGCGTCGCGATGACCGTCAGCGTGGGCGTGGCCGCGCTGGATCCGCAGGACCACAAATGGGAAGACATCCTGCGCCGCGCGGACGAGGCGCTGTATGACGCCAAGCAGCGCGGCCGCAACCGCGTCAGCGTGCATGGCCGCGACCTCGCGGGCCGCGGCCACGCCACGCGGCTGCAGGCGGCGGTCGCCTGAGCCGCGCGTCGGATCACTTCATCCAGACGGCGTAGTTGTTGCCGGAGGTCTGCAGCGTCCAGCCGCTGCCCGGGCTCCAGCTGTTCGGACCGATCTTCATGGCCAGCTGGTGCGTCGTGCCCGTGACGATGGCCGCGTACAGGCCCTGGGTCGCCTGCTGGATCGAGACGGCCGACGTCGACGTCACGCCGGCGTTCTTGCGGGCCGCCATCAGCGCCGCGATCTGCGTCTTGAGGTTCCAGTTGTAGATGTGCGGGTAGAACACGGTCGGGATGCCCGGATGCGTGAGGATGTAGGCATAGCCTTCCATCACGGAGCCGCACGGCACCGGCCACAGGTTCTGGCCCGTGCCGCAGCTTTCGGCGGGGCCGGTGTCGTGGTTGTCGACGAAGGTCACCGACATCGCCGGCCACCAGCCGATGGCGCCTTGCGGCTTGCCGTCGCTTGCCTTGAGGCGCCAGTAATTGCCGTTGGCGAGGGCGTCGTTGAGGATGCCCTTGGTCGTGAAGTCGAACGCGCCGCAGCTGTTGTTGGTGCCGTTAATCCAGTTCATGATCGCCTGGCGGTTGGCATCCAGGTTGTTCAGGTCGAACGAGTCCGGCCACATCTCGCCGACGCAGAAATCGGGCGCGAACGCGTTCGCGTACTGGCCGACGTAGCTGGCGGAATAGCCCTTCACGAAGTCGAAGCGCAGGCCCGAGAAGCCCACCGGTTTCAGCGTGTAGTTGAGCCAGTTGATGATGCCGTTCTGGACTTCGCCGACGTTGGTATGGTCCAGGTCGCGCCCGCCGTTGAAGCCCTGGCCCGTGTCGCCCGTGCCCAGGCCGCAGTTGCACTCGTCGTTGTTGACGATCGTGTAGGTGGTCCAGTTAGGATTCGTGAAATCGGACCAGCCGGTCGTGCCCACGCGGTGGTTGACGACGACGTCGACGATGGATTTGACGCCCTTGTTCTTGAAGGCGGAAACGACGTTCGTCAGTTCGGCCGCGCTGCCGTAGCTGGAATCGAGCTTGTTCAGCTGGCGCGGCAGATAGCCTTGCTTGGCGCCGGAATCCGACGGCGGCGGGAACCACACGTGCGTGAATCCCATGGCGCTCAGGTCGCCGACATTGTTCAGCAGGGTGTTATACCAGTCCGGGCCGGAATAATTGGCCGAGTTCCAGTGGAAACCCTGCAGGACGATGGCCGTGCTGCCGCCGGCCTGCTGGGTGGGGGTGGCCGCGTGCGTTGCCGCCGCCATGGACGTCATCATGCCCGCCGCGAGCAGGGCGACGATGGTGCTCTTCTTCATGCTTCTCCTCCGATGTGATACGGGTAAGGTTCCGGCCGGCAACGGAGGTCGTGCAAAAGTCCGTTGCTCTGGTAGGTACTTTTACTACGTATCGGGCGATCATTCTATGTGGTTCTCGCGCCCGACAGAGGAGATTCTTGGCTATACGTATTTTCGTGTCAATGCATTTCGCATATTTTGTGTAGTTTTAATACTTGCGGTTTGCGCAACGTCAACCGCCCCGGCGCTGCCGGACCACGTTGCGGATGAAGTCGTCGAGCGTCGTCGGGCCGCGGACGGGCGTGTCGGGCCAGCGGTCCTGCTCGTCCAGCACGGTCCCCGTCATGCAGGCATAGGAGCGGGCCGCTTCCGGCGAAAATCCGAGCCGGCGGTACGTCTGCTCCCACGCGGGGCGGGGAATGACCTCGACGTCCACCGGCCGGTCCAGTGCGCGCGCGAAGGCGTCGGCGACGTCGCGCGGGGTGTAGCGCCGCGGCCCTTCGATGTAGCGGATGCCGGCGTGGTCGGCCGGGTCCATCAGCCGGCCGGCGGCGGCCTCGCCCAGGTCGTCGGGCGCGACCATCGGAATGGCGACGTCCTGCGGGAAGAAACTGGGCAGCTTGCCGCGGTGGCGCACGGTGTCGAGCATCTCGGCCCAGTTGCTCATGTAGTAGGCGCCGCGATTGACCGCGACCGGGACCGCCTGCGCCCGCAGCTTCTCCTCGAACTCGAACAGCACGGTCAGGTCGCCGCACGGCGCCCCGGGCCGCGCGCCGAACGTCGACACCGCGACGGCCTTGCGCAATCCGGATCCCGTCACCGCGTCGACGATGGCCGCGGCGTTCGCGCGCTCGACGGCATCCGTGTCCGTGAACGGCGCGGCCGGCGGATTGAGCAGCAACGCCGTCGTGCCCGTGCGCAGGATCGCCCGCAGCGCCGGCACGTCGCGCACGTCGGCCACGGCGATCTTCGCCCCGGCATCCCTGAGGTCGGCCGCGTGGCCGGCATTGCGCGTGACGACGGTGACGGGTTCGCCCTGGCGCAACAGCGCGCGCGCCGTCGCCGAGCCGACCCGTCCCGTTCCTCCGATGATGATGTGCATGACGTGCTCCTTTCGTGTTCGATGCGTGGACGCGTGCCAGTGCCGGCGGCGGCCCTGCGAAAGGAGGATCGGTGGCGTCGCCGCGGCCTGGTGGGATAACGAGGCGACAATGGTAAGGGAGGCTACTGACAGTTTTTGTCAGGAGCGAGATGGGCGATTTCCGTGCGGCAGGTTCAGTCGAGCCCCCGCACCGGCAGCCTGTCATCCCGCTGAATCCAGTTCCGCGCCGAATACCGGGTCCGCGCATCCGTCACATGCAAGGTGAACGCATGACGCGAGACCGGCGAGCGGTTCGGCGCGCTGTAATGCGGCAGCAGCCCGTGGAAGCAGACGAGGTCCCCGGCCTTCGCTTCGAGCGGCACGGCCGTGCTGTCGTCCGGCCACGGCGTGCTGTCCAGCTTTTCCATCGTGATCGCATCGCCGTCGCGCAGGAAACGCTCGCGCAGCGGACCGCGGTGGCCGCCCGGTTCCACCCACAGGCAGCCGTTCTCGATGGTCGCGTATTCCAGCGCGAACCAGAACGTCGTCACGCTGATCGGCGTGGAATCGAAGAACGTCGCGTCCTGGTGCCAGCGCACCTCGCCGCCGATGCCCGGCTGCTTGAAGATGTACATCGATTGCCAGACCTGCGGCTGCGCCAGCCCGAGGTCGCGCGCGACGGCGGCCAGTTTCGCGTCGCGCGTGAAGGCTTCGAAGACGGGGTCGAGGTCGTGCATGGCGTGGCCGATCTTGTTGATCGACAGGTGCTTGGCCTGCTTCAGCCGGCCGTCCGGGCCGAAGGCTTCCTCTTCGAAGAAGCAGCGGATCGTGTTGTCCGAGCCGAGGAACCAGGCGTCGCTGGCACTGGCCTGGTCGCGCGTCGTGAAGATCGCGCGCGACGCGCTCGGGTCGAATGCGTCGACGATCTCGCCGGCGCGCGTGCGCAGGCGCGCGATCTCGTCGTGCGATTTGAAATTCGGGATGACGACGTAGCCGTCGCGCTGGTACTGCTCGCGTTGTTCGGTGGTGAGCATGGCATGGTCCGGGAAAGTGACGATGCCATTGTAGAGAATGCCGCCGATTGCAGGAAGATCAGGCGGACACCGTCCACGCCCCGTCCGCATACACGCGTTCGTCGTCCAGGTAGACCGCATCCGTCACGACGAACACGTCGATGTGGTAGCGCGCGTCCTTGCGCTTGAAGCCCGGCTTGGCGTACACGCCGTGCTTGGCGCCCAGCGACAGGTGGATGCCGCACATGCGCTCGTAGGTGCCGATGTCGTCCACGCGGCGCTCGCGCGTGAAGGCGCGGTTCATGCCGAAGCCCAGTTCGCGCACCCACACCTCGCCCTCGTCGCGGCGGATGATGTCGAGGACTTCCCGGAACGCCGGCGTGGCGTTCTCCGCGCCGACGACGCGGCCCTTGTCGATGACCAGCGTGATGGGTTCCGCGGGCCGGTTGACGAGGTAGGACGTGTCGCCGAACACGTGCACCTGCGCGCGGCCGCCGACGGCTTCCAGGTCCCGCGCTTCCGTGAACACTTCGCCGATCGGGAACTGGCCGCCGGCGTTGTGCATCGCGCGGTAGTCGCCCACGTTCAGTTTCGCGGACTCGAAGGGCGACGCGAACACGAGGACGTCGCCGCCGCCATGCACCTCGGCGCGGCGGGCGCGGTCGATGCGGGCCTTCAGCGCGTGGCCCACGCCGCGGAAGTACGCGGGGTCGTAGGCCAGCGCCTCGATGTAGTGCTCGCCCTGGCTGCCCGGCATGCGCGACAGGTGCACGTGCTCGATCACTTTCAATCCCAGCTTGAACAATTCCACGCGCAGGCGGAAACCGTCCAGCCGGAAGTTCGTCGACTGCACGAGCACGACCAGGTCCTGCGGCGCCAAGGTGCGGAACGTCGCGAGCACCTCGCCGGGCGCGACGGCGTCGAAGTCGATGAAGGTCGCGTCGGGCAGGTTGCGCCGATAGGCCTCCACGAGCGCGCCGGCCAATGCCGTGCGGGTATCGAAGACGACCAGCGCGCGCCGCTCGCGGGTGTGTTCGAGCGCGATCGCGAGCACGTCGCGCAAGTGCGCGGTGGCGGCGGCGATGGAGGCGGCGGGCAGGGTGGCGGTGGACGTCATGGCGCGGATCGGTAGGGAGGACAACCCGGCATTATACGTCGACCATGTGCTTGCGGCAGCGCAGGAACCGCCGGGCCGGATTGCTGCACAGTCTGGCTGTCAGGAGTGTCATCATGTTGATTCATAAAGGAAATGTTCTTAAACGTAAATCGGCCAGCCTGTTGCTGGCGGCCGCGCTGGCAGGTCTCGCGGGTCCGCTGCCGGCCGCGCCCCCCCGAGCCGCTGCGCCCGCCGCGGGGCTGCGCGCGCCGGAGGCCGTCGCCGCGGAATTCTATGGCTGGTATCTGCAGACGCTGGACGCCGACCAGGACCCGTTGAGCGACCGTTACGACCGCCTGAATGCCTACGTCGCCCGGCCCCTCGTCGATCAGTTGCTGAAGCGCCTGCAGGCGACGGACGCCGGCCGCACGGCGGCGGGCGACTACTTCCTGCAGGCGTCCCGCATCCGCGGCGCATGGCTGCATGGGCGCGTGCAGGCCGTGACCTTGCGGCGGCAGGCGCGCAGTGCGGACGTCCTCGTCACGCTCGACGGCGACGGCGACGCGAAGCACGAGGTGGTGCTCGCGATGGTGCTGGACAACCGCGTCTGGAAGATCCGCCAGGTGACCCGCGCGGCATTGGATCTGTCCGAAAGTTCCCCGGTCCGGCCCGGCATTTGATCCCGGAAGCACAGTCACGCGCTACCCCGTGAACAGGGCGCCGTCGCCTTGATCCCGGCGCTATGATTCCAAAACGATAACGGCCCACGTGCGCGCGGGCCGCGATCCCTTTTGACGAATCGACGGTGGAGCGCATGGCATACCGATGGGAAACGCCGACCAGCGTCTGGCTGGAGGATGAGCGCAGCGGGCAGTTCGTGCCGGTGTCCAGCGACGGGCTGGGCCGGATCGACTGGCAGGCCTCGGCACGCGGCCGCCTGGCCGATTGCGCCCACCTGCTCGGCGCCTCGCTGCCGCTGTCCTGCGACCACGCGGCCATCTATCCCGAAGGGTTCGCGTTCTGTCCCGCCTGCGGGCGGCCGCTCGAACGCCTCGGCGCCGTGCAGGCGCGCCGTCCCGACTGGTGGGGACCGCACGCGGACGCGCTGCTGCCCCGGCACGTGCCGCATGGCTTGCCCGTGACGTCGCTGGCGCTGGGCGACAGCCTCGAGGAACGGCCGCCCGCGCCGGACGTCGGCCGCTGCGACGCCGCGCTGCCGCCCCCGCCCAACGCCCACTGCGTGTTCGCGGCCGCCACGTACGGCTTTCCCGAACAGCGCCTGCTCGCCCTCGCGCCGGGGCGCGGCGTGCTGCAGTACTGGGATCCGCTGGCCGAAGTCTGGCACGTGATGATGCCGGAAGAGGGCGCGGCCGATCTCGCGTTCGGCGCGTCCGACTACGGCTGGCTGCCCATGCCGCAACTGCAGGTGCCCGCGCGCCGCGGCGACGTGGCGCTCGTGCCCACCGCGGGCGGCCTGTACCGCCTGGTCGTCAACCCGGTCAGCGAGACGTGCCGGACGGAGGCCGTGCTGGCCGCGCCCGTCGCCGCCGCGCCGGGCCTGATGCGGCGCCAGCTGGGCGTCCTCGTGCGCAATCCGGGCGGCACCCTCGGCCTGTGCGCGCTCGGCGCGGACCTGTCCCCGGGGCCGCAATTCGACTGCGGCGCGCTGCCGCTGTCCGGCTGGACGCGGCCCATCGGCTACGACGGCCAGCTGTTCTGGCTGCACGGCGAGGGGCAGCTCGTCTGGCGTCCCGGCGAGGCGCCGCGCTGGCTGGCGTGGCCCGACACCTGGCTGCCCAGCCTCGACCTCGGCGGCCCCACCTTGAGCCGCGACGGCCGCATGTGGCTGATCGGGCATGACGGCCAGTCATACTCGTTCCTCGAGCTGGGGAGCGACCGGCCGCAGCGCGAGTGCATCGACGGCGCGCGCCTCGGCTTCGCGAACCTGCTGTTCCGCCGTGGCCATCCGGTCGTCGACGAACCGTGGTCCGGCGAGCACGTCGAGGACCAGCACGAGGACGACTCGCTCGTCCTGCCGCTGCTGCGCAGCTTCAACAACAACCGCAGCCAGCCCAGCGGGCTCGTGCTGCGCTTCCACAAATACACGGGCCGCGCCGAAGAGGCGCTGGCCAACCGCGTGATCGCCCGCACCACGGTGGAGTGGATCGGCCGGCGCAACGTGATCCTGGACGAAGTGGCGCGCCTGGCGCGGCCGCTCGAATGCGTGCCCTTCGTCTACGCCAACCGCCTGTGGCTGCACCACCCCGACTGGAACCGGATCCGCGGCTGGAACCTGGACGCGCCGACGTGAGGGCCGCACGCCGCTTCGCCGCGATCCTCGCCCTGTGCGCGCTGTCCGGCATGGCGCCGGCGCGGGCCGTGCCGCAGGTGGTGCTGGTCCAGAATTCGGGCTGGATGGAGCCGTTCTACACCGATCCGCAGTCGCAATTCAAGCCGCTGGTGGCGGCGCTGGCGGCCAGCGTCGCGCAGCCGGGCGACGCGCTCGTGCTGGCCGCGTTCAACCAGTCGCTGCCCGGCGCGCCGTCGCCGCGCGCCCTGCTGTCCGAGCAGGTGACGAGCGCCACACCCGCGCACGTGCGGGCCGCGCTGGCGGCGCTCGGCACGGCGCACAAGCCCGGCGCCGCGGCGCTGGCCGACACCGACCTGGGCGAGGCGGTCGAGACGACCATCAGCCGGGTGCTGGACGGGAAGGGCGGTCTCGTCTGGCTCGTGACGAACAACCGCAACAGCCCGAACAACGACCAGGCAACGGCCCAGCGCAACCGCGAATTCTATGCGTTGATCCACCGTGGCGCGGCCATCACGACGGCGCTCGCGTTCCCGCTGCGCATGCCGGTCGTGGGCCGGCATTACCGCGCCAACGGCCTGATGGTGTATGTGTTCGCCGTCGGCCGCAACGGCGCGCGCGCCCTCGACGCCATGCTGGCATCGGGCCGCGTGCGGCGCGTGATCACGGAACCGCCGGCGCGCCTGAAACCGCTCGACCGCGACACGGTGCGCCTCGTGCCGCGCAAGGTCGAGGACGCGCCCGGCGTCGACTTCTCGATGGACGCGGCGGGCCGCCTGCGCGCCGACGTCGCGCCGGACGCGCGCACGCCCAGCGCGACGATCCTGTGGCAGCTGGAGAACACGATTTATCCGTACACGATCGCGGGCGCGGCCATCAGCGCGCGCTCGGTGCTCGGCGGCGAGAACCGGCCGATCCTGCTGCGCACGAACACCGTCGCGCGGCTGGCGCCGGGCCGCGCCGTACCGCTGGCGTCGACGTTGCAACTGCCCGTCGCGCAACTGCCCGGCAAATGGTCGCTGGCGGCATTGAAATCGGCCGGCTCCGCCTACGTGCTGCCGGGCCGCATCGAGCTGCACCTGCAGGATCAGAAACTGGAATTGTCGCAGGCGTTCCGCGACCGCATGGCGGCGCTGTTCCCGGGTGATCCGCTGCCGGACATCTTCACGCCGCCGGCCGACATCCAGGCGTCGACCGCCGTGCTGCCCGTCGAGGTGCACGTGCATTACGGCGCGGGCCCGCTCGTCACCGTGCTCGCCGGCTGCCTGGCGCTGCTGGCGGCCGGCGCGGGCGCGGCGTATGCCTATGGCCGGCCGCGCCAGGTGCGGCTCGTCGTGGAAGACGAACCGCGCACCGTGCAAGCGCGCGCCGGGACCACGCAACCGATCTACGACAAGGCGGGCAATGAAGTGGCCCGCCTGAAGACGACCTTGTTCGGCCACCAGTTGCTCGACTTGCGCGAAGGCGCGCAGGTCAGGCTCGGCCGATGAACCCACCCAGGAAAGCGATCATGCAGAACGCCCAGACCCAACCAGGCCACGCCGGCGCGCCCGATACGGCCGGCACGGCCACCGATCCCGGCTTCAAGCTGCCCGGCCAGGCCGCGACGACGCCGCAGGACAGCCTGCCGAAGACGACGCCCGACACGGCGACGCAGCCCGTCGAGATCGCACCCGGCGGCGCCACCAACACGAGCGCGGCGCCGCTGCGCGACACGGCCGGGCGCGACATGGCGATCGGCGCCGTCGCCTTCGTCGTGCTGCTCGTGATTTACTTTTTCGTGCGTAACGCCTACGTGCACCACCTCGTCGTCAAGCGCGTGGCGCCGTCGGCGGCCGGCAGCGCGGGCTGGCTGCTGTTCGTCGGCATGGGCTTCCTGTCGGCCGCCGTCGTGCTGGCCATCGTCAACGCGAGCAGATACCTGACGCCCGCCATCACCGGACCGCTGGTCGTCGTCGGCGTCGTCACGCTGGTCGCGGCCTTCTTCGTCGGCCGCCGCTGACGTCACGCTTTTCACAGAGAACACCATGGCAGATTTTCCCGATCCCGCAGCGCTCGGCAACACAGCCGACGCCGGCCGCGCAGAATTGAAAGTCGACCTGCGCCCGACCCTGTTCATCGGCGCCGGCGGCACCGGCATGGAAGTCATGATGCGCATCCGCCGCCGCATCCTCGCGGCCGTGTGGAACCGCCGGCATCCGACCCGCGTCGACTCCATCGCCGACTTCCCCGTCGCCCGCTTCCTGCACTTCGACCTCGATGCGAACGCCGTCATCGACGAAGGCAAGTCGCAACGCACCGACCCGTGGTTCGAGCTGGTGAAACTGTCCGACGAAGAACGCCTCGTCGAGCCGCTCGACCTGCCGCAATACCACGAGTCGGACGACAGCCTCGCGCGCTTCCCGCTCATCGAAAACTGGATGCCGTTGCGCCCGAAAAAACTGCGTTCGCTGGGCATCGATCCATCGAAGGGCGCGGGCCAGATCCGCGCGCTGGCACGGCTCTACCTGTTCGACAAATACCCCAAGCTGCGCGGCCGCATCAAGGGCGCGTTGAACTTCCTGAGCAGTAACGCGGGCATCGAGCGCAAGGAGAATTACCAGCGCCTCGGCCTGCAGGTCGACACCTCCAAGTTCCGCATCGTCGTCATCGCGTCGAACGCGGGCGGCACGGGCGCCGGCAGCGCCATCGACCTTGGGTGGATCGCCAAGGCCGTCGCCCGCCAGGAAGTGTCGGACAGCCAGGTCGACCTCGTGATGTTCCTGCCGTCCGGCTACGCCAAGGCGAACAAGGAGCGCACGGAGGCGAACGCGTACGCCACGCTGATGGAGCTGGAGACGAGCATGCGCGACATGAACGCGCGCGTGCAGTGGATGGAGCCGGACAGCGTCGTCGGCCGCGGCACGCCGTTCGACGACGTGTATTTCGTCGACACGGCGAACCTCGCGAACAAGGCCACGCAAGACGTCAAGGACGTGTACCAGATGGTGGCCGATACGCTGTTCGAGGATTTCGCGTCGGCCGATTTCGCCAACCGCAAGCGCTCCGTCGCGGTCAACCAGCAACAGCACAAGCTGGGGCCGTACAACCCGCGCGTGCCGGAGCAGCGCTTCGGCGACATGCGCCTGTCGTACTCGAAGGTGTATTCCGCGTTCGGCCAGGCCGTGCTCGACACGCAGCAAAGCCTGCGCGAAGACATCCGCGCGTATGAACTCGCGGCGCTGATGGTGAAGGCGTTCTTCGGCCTCGTCGCCGCCGACGGCATGGCCGCGCGGCGCGCCACCGACCAGGAACGCGACGCGTTCATGCGCGACCAGATGGGCATGGCCGAGCACCCGTTCGCGGAATTCCCCGATTTTAAAAAGGGCACCGTCGACGTCACGCCGTTCCCGGAATATGCGCTGACCGACATGCTGTTGCTCGACAAGGACCAGCGTTCGCTGCTGGAGCGCGTCGACAGCAAGGTGCAGCTGGAGATGGACCGCATCATGGCCTCGTACGACCTGAAGCTGTGGCGCGAGAAGGTCGCCGAACTGCTGCCGAACCTGGAGCGCGACGCCATCCGCGAGGCCGGCGCGACGGCGGAGACGAGCGAGGACCGCATCAAGCGCCACACGGGCGAGCTGCTCGCGCAGCTGCGCCTGAACGTGCGCGGCCGCCTGTACATGCTGCTGGACGACCGCAAGCAGGGCGGCCTCGAATTCGTACTGTCGCTGCTGGAGCAGGTGAAGGCGCGCCTCGCGCAGCGCGACCTCGCCAACGTCCAGCGCAACGGCAAGCGCTACCGCGACGTGCGCGACGCGCTGCGCACGCGCCAGGTCGAGGAATCGCTGAACAACCTCTCGCAGGCCGCGGGCCGCTTGTTCGGCAAGGATGCGCAGGCGCGGGAAATCATGAACCACCTCAAGCGCGACATCGCCGACTACCTGCGCTTTCACCTGCTGGCTGTTGCGGCGGGACAGTCCATCGAGGTGCTGCAAAGTCTGTCCGGTTGGCTGGGCGAACCGCAGGCGCCGGACGAACACGGGCAAGTGCGTTGGAGCGGCGTGGCCGGCGAATTCCAGGAAGGGCGGCGCAACGTGGGGGCGATGCTGGCCGCCGTCGACCAGCGCATCGGCCAACTGCGGGCCGACGCGCGCCAGGAGCACGCCACGTACATCAAGCTCGCGAGCGACGTGCTGCCCGAACCCGTCAGGCTGACGGGCGACGTGAGCGCCTGGAGCGAAGAGGTGCTGCTGGAATTCGGCGGTTCCGCGCGCCTGTTCCCGCTACTGGGCGACGAGAGATTGCGCGCCGACCTGCTGCTTAAACTGTTCCGGCGCGCGCAGCTGCAGCTGTCCGGCGAACAGGCGGACGCCGAGCTGCCGGACCCGCTGGTGGAGCGCCTGGGCGCGCTGTCGCCGCCGGAACGGCACCGCATCTTTTCCGAGTGGATCAAGAGCGCCATGCCGTGGATTAACGCGCGCTTCTCGGCCGAGTTCACGCCCAGCGCCGACCAGTTCAAATGCTTCGTCGGCGTCGGCGACCCGGCCGCGTGGCGCAAGCTGGAGCCGGAAATCCGCGCCGCCGTGCCGAACGGTTTCTTTCACGGCGACCTCGTCTCCGTCGTGAACACGGGCGTGCCGGGGCGGGCCGTGTGCTACATCGAGCTGTCCGGCTACCCGATGACGGTGCTGCGCGGGCTGCCGACGTGGCGCGCCAGCTACCAGATCGAGAACCCGAAGATTCCCACGCACCTGCACTTCGATTCGACGCGGTTCCGCCATCCGATCTCGCCGTCGATGGACGAGCTGAATCGCCTGGCCGACGACTACGAATTCTTCCTCGCCGCGATCGCGCTGGGCGTCCTGCGCCGCAAGCACGACGCGGGCGACCGCGAAGCCGCGTTCCAGCCGCGCGGGCAATACCTGTTCGAGGTCGAGCCGGGATCGGGCGAGTGGCTCCAGATCGGCAACGAGTACGCGATCCGCTCGAACGGCCTGCCCGTGTACTACCGCGAACAGGTGATCGCGGCGACGCGCCAGCGCCTGGCCGCGATGGGCCCGCACCAGCTGGCGCTCTTGGCCGCCTTGATGCGCCACTATCAACTGCGCGTGTACGAACCGAAGCTGGAAGTGGACGAAACGGGCGCCCAGCTGCCGTCGCCGTCGCTGCCTTACATCACGGCGCGGCGGCTGTACGACCAGTGGATGCGGCGCGCCGTGGCGCTCGATCCGCAGCTGTCGCCGGCCCAGGTGGAGGCGGCGCTCGCGCAGCTGGATGCGTGGACGGAAGCGGTGCCCGATTCGGCGTCCGACGCGTACGCGTGGGAAGTGGAGCGGCCGGCGGACAAGCGCGTGATCCGTCCGGAGTTCCTGGCCGCCGACGCGCGCGCCGCGCAGGCGCTGGAACGGCGCGCACCCGCGCCCGTCATGCCGCCGGCCTCGTTCGCGCCGGCCGCGCCCACCGTCGTCGCGCCCACGCCGATGGCCGGCGCAAGCACGCCGGACGCGGTGCCGGGGCCGAGCCTGGGGCCGTCCGCCTACGTCGTCGGCGCGACGCCCATCGCCGCGCGCTACAAGCTGTTCGTCGGCGGTACGCAGCGCGGGCCGTTCGCGCTGGACGACGTCGTGCAGCAGCTGATGCGCGGCGAGATCGACCCTGGCACGCGCATCTGGAACATGCAGTGGAATCCGCGCACGGACAAGTGGAAGACCGTCGGTGACGTTCCGGAAGTGATGGCGGCCGCCGGCACGGCGATTCCCGATCCGGACGACGACGTCATCCCGGACCCGGAATAAGGACGCGCCGTGCAGGACGAAGCGATCTACCGCTGCATCAACGCCAATTGCGCGCGCGGCATGCCGCGCCGGGTGCATTACTGTCCGTATTGCGGGACGGCGCAGCAGGCGGGCGCGCCGGCGCCTGCGCACGACGACGGCCGCGCGCGCCGCGCCGCCGCCGCCACGGCCGCTGTCGCCGGCGCCGAGGCGGCGGCCGGATTGGCGGGCTGGTCGGATGCGCCGGACACCGTGCCCGAGCCGGCGCCGGCGGCACCGGCCGCGCCGGCCCAGCCGGTGCCGAAGCCGGCCGCGCCGGCGCCGTCCGCGACGGCATTCGGCCACAGCGGCCGCCCGGTCGCGGGCAGCGCCGCCGCGCCGGAACGCGGCCGCGGCATCCCGTGGCCGCCGCCGCCCGCACCCGCGCCGGCGGACAAGCCGCCGGGCCGCCAGCCGATCCGCCTGCGCTGGTGGATCGCCGCGCTGGCCGTGCTGTGGGTCGTGTGGCTGTGGGCGAAGCCGTCGGCGCAAAAGATCGACCGGCGCATCGACGCCGCCATCGCGCTGGCCCGGGACTGCAAGGGCAAGGCGGCGCAGGATGAGCTGATCGCGCTGCGCGCCGGCCGCGCGACGGCGCAGCAGCTGGAAAGGCTGCAGCGCGCGCTGAACGAGGCGTCGAACGTCTGCGCGCGCAAGCGCCAGCGCGCGGGCGCGTGGGGCGAGGCGCGCGGGGCCGTCGAGTCCGCGCTGGCGTCCGGCAACGTGGAGCGGGCGCGCTGGCGCCTGCAGGCGTTCACGAAGCGCTGGGGCGAGGACGACGACACGCGCGCGCTCAAGGCCCGCATCGATGCGGAGAAGCGCGAGCATCCGCTGGCCGTGCCGCCGGACGGCGCGCGCTAGACCGTCACGTCCGCACGCGCGTAAAACCGTCGTCGCTCCACGCTTCGCTGCCCACGCCGTGGTGCACGTAGAACAAGCCGTCCCGATCGTATTGTCGTTTGATCCGCGCGAGCCGCGGATAGTTGGTACCCCAGAAGGCGGTCTGCCAGTCGTCCAGGAAGTAATCGCTTTCCGAGACATAGGAACCGGCGTGCGGCGCCACCGCCAGCAGGGCGTCCATCGCCCGGCCGATCGCCTGCGCGCGGTCGCGGGCCCGCGGCATGTCGACGGCGCCGCCGGGCATGCCGGGGAAGTGCGGACCGTCGCCGCCGGCGATGATCGCCAGGGCGAAGGCGTCCAGCACGGCGGGATTGGTCGCGGTGGCGCGCACCGCGTCGAGCTCCGCCTGCGGCGCGCCGGCCAGTCCCTTGTTGAAATGCAGCGCGACGCTCCAGTGGCGGCTCGATCGGAACAGCGCGTCGGCGAGGCCGGCCCGGCGGTGCGCGTCGAGCAGCCCGGCCGGCAGCCAGGCCGACTTGTAGCCGTGGATGAACCAGCCTTCCTGGTCCGTGTCGCCCTTCCACATCGCGTGATGCGCGGGTGCGCCGGGACGCGGATCGGACACCATGAAGCCGGGCGCGTGGTCGCGCAAGTACGCGACGTCCCAGAAGTGCCGCGCCGGCAGCGCCAGGACCTTGAACGGCTTGTCGAACGTGTACTCGGGGCGCCCGCGCAGCCAGTCGAGCAGCGGTGCCCATGCGCGGGTGACCTCCGCTTCGCCGAGGTCCTGGAACACCATCGAGACGTCGACGGTGTTGTCGCCGTTGAACACGATCTGCTCGCCCCAGTGCGGGTTGAACAGCGCCTGCGCGTAGAACTCGACGAACCTGGCGACCAGCGCACGGAACGCGGCGTCGCCGGCGGCGCGCACCTTGCAGAAGAGGCCGCCGAAGGTGGCCGGCAGCGCGTGCGTGCGCAGCGTGAGCCGGGTGACGACGCCGACGCTGCCGCCGCCGCCGCCTTTCAGCGCCCAGAACAGGTCCGCGTTCGTGCAGGCGTTGGCGATGCGAACCTGGCCGTCGGCCGTCACGACCTCCGCTTCCAGCAGGCCGGCCGCCGCCGTGCCGTAGCGCTTGGAAAAATTACCGAAGCCGCCGCTCTGGACGAGGCCCGCCACGCCGACGCTCGTGCATCCGCCGCCCTGCACGTAGCGGCCGGCGCGCGTCGTCACGGCGTCGTAGGCGTCGATCCACATGGCGCCCGCGCCCAGGGTCACGGCCGGCTGCGGCGCGGCGCCGCAGTTGCGGGCGACGAACGCCGGTTCCACGCGCACGTCGTTCATGTGGCGGGTCCAGACGAGCAGCGAGCCGGGCGCGTCGGACGTGCCCTGGTAACTGTGCCCGCCGCCCTTGACGACGAGGCGCAGGTTGTGGGTGCGCGCGAAATCCACGGCGGCGGCGACGTCCGCCGTCGTGCGCGCCGCCACCGCGTACGCGCTCGGCTGCGACGACCAGGCATCGATCCAGCCGCTCGTGTGCGTGAAGTTGGGCTGGTCGCCCATGTCGAAGCCGTTCTTCAGGCGCGCGAGGGCGGCCGTGCACGCGGGCGTGTCCGCGCCGGCGGCGCAGCCGGCGAAGGGCGCGTCGAGCTTGACGAGGCGGCCGTCCACGCTGCGCTTCAGGCCATCCCACGCGGCGGCGGACGGCCAGCCCGGGTCGCCCGGACGCACGCGCCGCAACAGCGGCGCCGCGGTCGCCATGTCCGTGAGCGCGAACGGCAGCGCGGCGGCCGCCTTGAGCAGGCTTCGTCGTTTCATCGTGTCTCCTGGCTGGGTCATTGCGTGCCAGGCTACGCCGGCCGGGCGGCCCGGGCCAGCGGAATGTGGCGAGCCGGGGGATGGGCGGGGCGAACCGGATGCGGGCACGAAGCGTCCGCCGCGGGCCGTGTCGCGGGTGTATATTCGGCAGCCGAGGAGGACGGAAAATGAACCGCATATCCATCATCGGCGCAATGCTGGCGGGCTGTCTCCTGGCGGCGTGCAACCGCGCAAGCGACGGCATGGGCCCCGCCCAGCAGGCCGGCAAGGCCATCGACGACGCGGGCGCGCGCGCGCAGGCGAAGGTCGACGCGGCCGGCACCCGGGTGCAGGAAAAGCTCGACCGCGTGAACGGCAAGATCGAGCAGATCAACGACAAGGTGACCGACAAGGTGCAGGCGCAGGTCGACAAGGCCGACGCCGCCGTGCGCGAGGCGCGCGAGGGTGCCAGGCAAGCGACCGAGCAGGCCGGCAAGAAGGTGGAAAAGGCCGGCGAGAAGATGCAGCGCGCGGCGCAGTAACGCGCGGCGTTACGACGCCATGCGCAGCGCCGGCATGTGCGCGGTCACGATCGAGAGATCGACGAGGCCCGCGCGCCACGCCTGTTCGATGTCGTGCTCGACCTCGTCCATCGCGGCCGGATCCAGGCCGGCCAGGCCGCGCACGCCGTACGCGCGGTTGCGGCCATGGCCCTTGGCCAGGTACAGCGCCATGTCGACGATGTTGATCGCGCGCTCCCACGAGATGTCGCTCGCGCCGGGCGCCAGCGGGAACGGCGCGAAGCCGATCGACACGTTCACCGACAGCCGGGTGCCCTGGTAGTCGATCGCGCGTTCCGGGATGCCCGCCAGCAGACGGCGCGCCACCTCGTCCAGGCTGTTCCTCGGCACGGCCGGCAGGAAGGCGAGGAATTCCTCGCCGCCCCAGCGCACGATCATGTCGGTCTCGCGCAGGATGTCGCGCAGCGCTTCCGCGATCTCGCGCAGCACCGCGTCGCCGGCGCCGTGGCCGTAGGTGTCGTTGATGTGCTTGAAGTGGTCGACGTCGAGCAGGAACATGGCGCTGACCATTTCCTCGCCGCTGCGGTTGCCCTGACTGTCGGCGCCGCGGCGTTCGATCTCCTGGTGCGCGCGCATGAATTCCTGGAAGTGGCGGCGGTTGTACAGCGCCGTCAGCGGATCGCGCGCGCTTTGCAGCTTGAGTTCCTGGTTCTTTTCCTCGAGCTGGGCGTTGGCGTGGCGCACCTTGCGGTACAGGATGCCGACGATGACCGACGCGAGCGCGAACACGAGCGCCAGCAGCCACCAGATGCGTTGCTGCAGGCGCCGGTTGTCGAGTTCCGTCGACTTGACCTGGTTTTCCTGGCGCAGCATCTCGATCTGGCGCTGGCGCTTGTCGGCCTCGTATTTTTCCTGCAGCTCCATCATCGCCTTCTGGCGGCGCGTCTCGAACAACTCGTTCGACAGCGCGCGCTCGCGGTGATACGCGGCCAGCGCGCCGGCCAGGTCGCCGGCGCGTTCCAGCGCGTCGCCATATTCGACGAGCACGCCCTGCTGGTCCGGCTTGTTGCCGGAGCGCTGGTACCAGTCCATGCCCAGCTCGATGGCCTTCTTGCCCTCGGCCAGATGGCCCATGCCGAGATAGGCCTGTCCCACGTTGACGCGGGCCGTGGCCGCGAGGGCGTCGTCATGCAGCTTTTCCGCCTGGTCCAGCGCCTGCTGGGCATAGGTGAGGGCGCGGCGCCACTCCTGCTCCTTGAGGTAGGCGTCGGCCAGGTTGACGAGGGTGTTGGCGACCATCGCATCCGCATCGATGCCGCGCTCCAGCGCGAGCGCGGACAGCAGCGCCTTGGTGCCGCGCGCCACGTCGCCGTTGTTCACCGCGAGGATGTATTCGGTGGTCTTGAAGATCGCCAGGCGGCCCGGCGAATTGATCTGCTCCGCGAGCCGCTCCGCTTCGCCGATCGCGTCGAAGCCCTTGTCGAATTCGCGCATCTCGCCGTACAGGTAGGCCAGCGCATTGAGCGAGATGGCGATCTGCAGAGGGGCGCCGCTCTGGCGCGCGAGCGTCACGGCGCTTTGCAGCTTGTTCAGCGCGACGGGAAAGTTGCCTTCCTCGGCGAACGATTCGCCCGACGAGATCAGCACGAGGATGCGCAGGTTGATGTCGGCACTGCCCGCGGCGAGGCGCTCGGCTTCCCAGACCAGTTGGTGCGCCTGTCCGGATTCGTTCAGGCCGAACACGGCATAGGCCTTGGACAGCAGGGTGCGCGCGACGATGTCGTTGTCCTGCGCCTGGCGGCCCAGTTGCAGGGCCCGTTCGCACAGCTGGACGGCTTCCACGTGCTTGCCGAGGCGGTGGCTCAGGTCGCAGGAGAGGGTCAGGAAACGGGCGTGTTCGGCGGGCGTGCGGCGCGCCTCGGCTTGCAGGCCGGCCAGCAGCGGCACGGCGCGCTGGGGCGTGACGCGGATGGTTTCGGCGATCTCGGCATAGCGGTCGCGTACGGGCGTGGCAGGGCCGGCGGCGTCAGCGGCCAGCGCTCCGCCTGCGACGAGCAATAGCAGAGCCGGCAGCGCACGGCTGCGTCGGTGCTGCAACGCGCGGAATAGGCCTGCCAACATAGCTCCCCGAGGAAGTGGTGTCCCTCAATTTGGGACATCTGCATACGCGATTATAGGCTCTTGCAATTGAGAAAGATCAGATTTTAGAGCGATTATGCGGAAAAGACACAGTTTCGTATCGAAAAAACTGCGTCACCACGTCAATAACATCTCGGTAACAAAGTTGGTTTGGCGCTAACTTTGTGGGAAGGTCAAGTTCCCGGCCATACGGCCGCGTCAGACGCTCAGTTGCTGCAGTAAATAGAGTCGCTGGTACAGGCCGCCTTCGATGCGCATCAGCTCGTCGTGGCTGCCCGATTCGCTGATGCGGCCATGGTTCAGCACGACGATGCGGTCGGCGTCGCGGATCGTCGACAGGCGGTGCGCGATGGCGACGATCGTGACCTGGCCGCGCAGCTCGTCCAGGGCCTGCTGCACGATTTGCTCCGTCTGGCTGTCGATGCGCGACGTGGCTTCGTCCAACAGCAGGATGCGCGGGCGGCCGGCGAGGGCGCGCGCGATCGCGATCAGCTGCTTCTGGCCGGACGACAGGCGCGAGCCGCCTTCGCCCAGCGGCGTGTCGTAGCCCTGTTCGAGCCGCGCGATGAAGTCGTGCGCGTGCGCGGCGCGGGCGGCCGCCTCGATGGCCTCGTGCGGCAGGCCGCGCCCCATGTCGATGTTCTCGCGCGCCGACGCCGCGAGCAGGAATGGATCCTGCGGCACGAGGCCGACTTCCGCGCGGAAGCGCTCGTTGCCGATGGCCGCCAGCGGTTCGCCGAACAGCGTGATGGTGCCGTGCTCGAACACGTAGTAGCGCAGCAGCAGCGACAGCAAGGTCGACTTGCCGCTGCCCGTGTGGCCGACGATGCCGAAGAAGGCGCCCTGCGGGATGTCGAGCGACAGGTCGTGCAGCACCGTCTGGCCGGGGGCGTAGCCGAACGAGAGGTCGCGCACGCGCACGGCGGGGACGTCGTGCGCGACCGGCCGGCGTTCGGATGTGACGCGCCCGGCCAGGTGTTCCGCGGCGCCCGCTTCGTCGAGCAGCGCGGCCACGCGCGCCGTCGCGACGACGGCCTGCTGCAGGCCCGAAAACTGCATCGTGATCTGGATGAGCGGTTCGACGACGCGCGCGATGTAGCTGATGAACGCGTACAGCACCCCGACTTCGACGCCGTTCATGCTGCGCTGCCCGAAGCTGAAGATGACGATCGCCAGCAGGACCACGTTGAGGAAGTCGAGCGCGGGCCGCAGCAGGAAGGCGTTGGCGCGCAGCTCGGCCACGCGGGCCGTGTAGTGCTGGTCGTTCGTGTGGGCGAAGCGCTGGCCGAAGCGGTGCTGCGCATTGTTCGCCTGCAGCACGCTCATGCCGCCGATGGATTCCGCCATCTGCCCGTTGATGTCGCTGCGCAGCGCCCGCGCCCTGGTGACCGCGGGGGCGGACAGCCGCTGGTACAGCCACACGATGCCCAGCACCGCGGGCACGAGCGCCAGCACGATCACCATCAGGTGCCAGTCCAGCCAGGCCATCGCGATCGACGTGCCGACGAGGACGATGCTCGAATCGAGGATCACGAACAGCACCTGGATGTACAGGGTCTTCACGGCCTCGGTGTCGTTGGTGACGCGGCTCACGAGCTGGCCCGTGATCGCGCGGTCGAAGAAGGCCATCGGCAGCCGCAACACATGGCCGTAGACCCATTCGCGCAGGCGCTGCACGGCGCGCATCGCGAGGCCGGACAGCCGCACCAGCTGCAGAAAGCGCAGCCACGACGCGGCCCATCCCGTGAGCAGCACGCCGGCCAGCAGCCACGCCATGCGCGCCCAGTCGAGGCGGTGCGGCAGCAGGTGCTCGTCGATCAGCTTCTTGCCGAGTAGGGGACCGAGCACTTCCAGGCCGGCGGCGAGGATCAGCCACAACGTGGCCCACACGAGGTGGCCGCGGTCCGGATGCGCGGCGCGGCGCAGCAGGCCCGCGGCCTGGCGCGCCTGGGCGGCGGTCACGCTTTTGGTGACCTTGTTGGCGGTGGAATCAGATGGCATCGAGGCTGGCCTCCAGTTGCTGGTAGCGCCACTGGCTGGCGTACCAGCCGTCCAGGGCGAGCAGTTCGTCGTGCGTGCCGCGTTCGACGACGCGGCCGTCGCGCAGCACGACGATCAGGTCGGCCTTCACGACGGCCGACAGGCGATGGCTCGCGATGATCGCGGACAGTTCCGGGCGTTTGCGGCGCACGTCGTCGAGGTGGTCGAGGATGTTCGTTTCCGTGCCCGTGTCGACGGCGGACAGGGCGTCGTCGAGCAGCAGCAGGGTGCTGCGCCCCAGCAGCGCGCGCGCGATGGCCACGCGCTGGCGCTGCCCGCCCGACAAGGTGATGCCTTTTTCGCCGACGGGCGTGTCGTAGCCGTCCGGGAAGCGCAGGATGTCGTCGTGGATCGCGGCCATCTTGGCCGCCTGCTCGATCTCGGCGCGCGACGCGCCCGGGTTGGCGAGGGCGATGTTTTCCGCGATCGACGCGGAGAACAGGAACGATTCCTGCGGCACCCAGCTGATGTGCGCGCGCAGCGTCGCGAGCGTGTACTCGTCCAGCGCATGGCCGCCCCACGCGACCTTGCCGTGCTGCGGCGTGGCCTGGCGCAGCAGCACGCGCAGCAGCGTGGACTTGCCCGCGCCGGTGGCGCCGACGAGGCCCAGCGTCTTGCCGGGTTCCAGGCGCAGCGAGACGTCGTCCAGCGCGGCGCGCGCGTCGCCGGCGTAGGCGAAGCGGATGTGTTCCAGCACGAGCGGACCCCGCTCCAGCCGTTCCAGCGTGCCGTGGTCGTCGACGGTGAGCGGCGCGTCCAGCAGCGGCTGCAGGCGCGCGAGGGCGGCGCGGCCGCGTTCGATCAGCGACAGCACCCAGCCCGCGGCGAACATCGGCCAGATCAGCTGTCCCAGGTACATCGTGAAGCTCGTGAGGCTGCCGATGGTGATCTGGCCCTGCCACACGAGATAGCCGCCGAGGCCCAGCGTGAGGCCGGTTGCGGCGGTAAGCGTGAGGCCGACGGCCGGTTCGTACGCGGCTTCCCACTTCTGCGCCGCGAGGCTCGCCTCGGCCGCGTGCGCGGCCAGTTGCGCGAACTGGTCGGCGCTGCGTTGTTCCAGGCCGAGGGCGCGCAAGGTGCGCACGCCGGACAGGGTTTCCTGCACGTGGTCGTTGAGGGCCGAGAACCGCTTCAGCGAATCCGTGGACGCCGCGTGGATGTGGCTCGAGATGCGCTTGAACGCCAGCGCCATCAAGGGAAACGGCAGCAGGGCGATCAGGGTCAGGCGCCAGTCCACGCCGAGGAACATGATGCCCAGGACCATGACGAGGGTGAGCGTGCCGTCGAAGCCGGCCAGCATCGCTTCGCCGGCGGCCTGCTCGATGGCGTCGATGTCGTTCGTGCCGAGCGCCATCAGGTCGCCCGTGCGCTGGCGCTGGAAGAAGGCCGGCCCTTGCGCCGACAGGCGGTCGTACAGCTTCGTGCGCAATTCGACGCCGAGGCGGTACGACGCGGAATACAGGCGCAGGCGCCACGCCACGCGCAGCAGGTAGATCGCGAGGCCGAGGCCGAGCAGCTGGCCGATCTGGACGAGGAGGTCGTGCCCGCCGAGGCGGTGCGCGGCGAGGCCGTCGATCATCGCGCCCACCTTGCGCGGCACGAGCACCGTGCACAGGGCCACGCCGAACAGCATCACCGCCGACGACGCATAGGAACGCCAGTGGCGGCGCACGAAGCCGCCGATCAGCCTTGCCAAACCCATTGAAGATCCTTGTTGTGGTGCCCGCAAAAGAAAAAGCGGGCCGAAGCCCGCTACTGTACTATTTTTGCCGATTTCTTGCGTACGCGCGACGCATGTATTGGTGGGCACGGGGTGCCCACCCTACGTACTATTGTCGCCTTGCGTCGCGTGCACGGATCGTTATTTCTTGCGCGGCGTGCGTGGCGTCTTGCCGCCGTGCTTCACGACGCGCAGCGGCGCCGTGTTTTCGCTGGGCGTGACGATCGGCAGGTCGACCTGCGGACCGGCTTCCAGCGGCACCGTGGATGCGATCGGGTGCTCGGCGGCGGCCGGCTTCGGCGCGGCCTCGTTCAGGGCCTTGGCCAAGGGCTTGGCCTTGGCGCGCGGCGCCTCGTCGGCGATGGCCGTCTCGACCGGATCGGGCGCCGGGACCGGCGGTTCGGCGGCGACCGCTTCGGTCACGGTCGTCGCCGGGGCTTCGGCCTGTTTGGCCTCCTTGACCTGCTCGGCCGCGGTGTCCGTGGCGCGGGCCACCGCCTGCTTGCCGGCGTCCAGCGCGGCTTCGGCCAGCGCGGCGCCCGTGTCGACGGCGGCCTGGGCGATCTCGCTGTTCACCGTGGTGGCGTCGGCCGTCGCGATGGCCGCCTGTTCCATCAGTTGCGGCACGGAGGTCGGGATGTTCGCCGTCGCGGCGGGCACCAGTTGCAGGGGCGCGGGCTGCGTGCTCCAGGTGCGTTCGTGGGTGCCGGCGGCAATGCCCAGCAACTCGCGGCCGTAGGAAAAGAATTGTTGCCACTGGCCCTGGGCCGTCGAGCTGATCGCCAACAGGTCGCGTGGATTACTTGCTTCGAGCATTTGCTTGAATGTACCGGCGGCCTGTTCGACCGATGCGCGCGAGGTTTTCAAGTTGAGTGCAATCAGCTGTTCGGCACCGTCGAGTGCGCGCTTGCTCAAGGCCCGGAACACGTCGAGCTGAGCTTCCCATTGGGACTTGCGGACGGCGGACAACTGTTCGGTAAGTGAAGTCATCTGGGTTCCTTGTCTTTCAGGTTATAACCGTATGGTTTATGACGCACTGCAATAAGATGAGTGTAAAGGTCTTTATGCGGGTTGAAAAGCGAATTCTATGTAGTTTTTATACGGAAATCTTGCAATGCAGCATAGGGGTTTGATTTAGATCATTGACAAGATGTACATCGTGGTACTCTGATATGACCGTAACCCATCTGGAGACAGCAGCATGGATCTCGTCCTCCGCAACGCCACCCTGCCGGACGGCCGCCGGGTCGACATCGCGATCGACGGCGCCCGCATCGCAGCCGTCGAGCCCGCTTTGCCGCAGCGCGGCACGCGCGAGATCGACGTGGGCGGGGACCTCGTGAGCCCGCCTTTCGTCGACGCCCATTTTCACATGGATGCCACGCTCAGCTACGGTCTGCCGCGCGTGAACGAATCCGGCACGCTGCTGGAAGGCATCGCGCTGTGGGGCGAGCTGAAGCCGCAACTGGCGCAGGAGGCTCTGGTCGAACGGGCGCTGCGCTATTGCGACTGGGCCGTGGCACGCGGACTGCTGGCCATCCGCACCCACGTGGACGTGTGCGACGACCGCCTGCTGGCCGTCGAGGCTTTGCTCGACGTCAAGCGCCGCATCGCGCCTTACATCGACCTGCAACTCGTCGCCTTCCCGCAGGACGGCCTGCTGCGCAGCCCGACGGCCCTCGCCAACCTGAAGCGCGCCATCGGCATGGGCGTGGACGTCGTCGGCGGCATCCCGCATTTCGAGCGTACGATGGCGGACGGCGCGGTGTCCGTCCGGCTGCTGTGCGAATTCGCGGCTGAGCAGGGCCTGATGGTCGACATGCATTGCGACGAAAGCGACGATCCGCTGTCGCGCCACATCGAAACCCTTGCCGCCGAGACTTTACGGCTGGGCATGCAAGGCAGGGTGGCCGGATCGCACCTGACGTCGATGCATTCGATGGACAATTACTATGTGAGCAAGCTGCTGCCGCTGATCGCGGAATCCGGCGTGGCCGCGATCGCCAATCCCCTCATCAACATCACCTTGCAGGGCCGGCACGACACGTATCCGAAGCGGCGCGGCATGACGCGCGTGCCGGAACTGCTGGCGGCCGGCGTGCCGGTGGCGTTCGGACACGATTGCGTGATGGATCCGTGGTATGGCCTCGGTTCCGGCGACATGCTCGAAGTGGCGCACATGGGGCTGCACGTCGCGCAGATGACGGGGCAGGCCGCGATGCGCCAATGCTTCGACGCGGTCACGGCGGTGCCCGCGCGCATCCTCGGCCTGCAGGGCTACGGCATCGCGCCGGGCTGCCGCGCGGACCTCGTCTGGCTCGACGCCGCCGACCCCGTCGAAGCGATTCGCCTGCGCGCCGCACGCCGGCTCGTGCTGCGCGCCGGCAAGGTCGTCAGCGAGGCGCCGCCCGCACGCGCGACCTTGCATCTGCCGGGGCGGCCGGACACGGTCGATTTCCGCTTGGGAACGCCAAAGCGAGCAGGGCAGTAACGCAGGGCACGATCTCTTTCCTACCTTTATTCAACGGAAATTTTCTACGCACAGTTACCGGATTCGCAGCCGTGCAGCCGAATCCTTAGGTAGAATCTTGCGCTTTCGATACATATAGCAGGCCACGCAGTGAAAGATATCCAGATTCGTCCCGCTACTGAAACTGATTTCAATGCTATGTGGACTATTTTCCAGGCGCACGCGGCCGAGGGCGAGACCTATGCCCAGGATGCGGGCACGAGCCGGGAGGACACGTACGACTACTGGTTCGCGCCCGACGCGTCGACCTACGTCGCCGTGCGCGGCGAGGAGCGCATCCTCGGGATGTACAAGCTGCAGCCGAACCACGTGGGACGCGGCGCGCACGTGGCGAACGCGTCGTACATGGTGAGTCCGAACGCGCAGGGCGTTGGCGTCGGCCACCTGCTCGGCGAACACAGCATCGGCGAGGCGCGGCGCATGGGCTACCTGGCGATGCAGTTCAACTTCGTCGTCAGCACCAACAACCCCGCGATCCACTTGTGGAAGCGGCTCGGCTTTTCCATCGTCGGCACCTTGCCCAAGGCCTACCGCCACCGCCGGCTCGGCTACGTGGATGCCTACGTGATGTACAAGCTGCTCGAAGACCCGGCGCGCTGGCCGCTGCCGGAGGAAGACTGATGCCGCCGGACGTCCTCGCGACCGCCCGCCTGCGCCTGCGCACGGCGCATCCGGACGACGCCGATTTCTACCTGGCGCTCGTCAACGACCCCGGCTTCCTCGAACACATCGGCGACCGCGGCATCCGCACGCGCGAGGACGCGGTCCAGGCGCTGCTCGACGGCCCGATCGCGATGCAGGAGGTGCGCGGCCACTCGCTCTACGTCGTCGAGCTGAAGGAGACCGGCGCGCCGGTCGGCATGTGCGGCCTGATCAAGCGCGAGACCCTGGACGGCGTCGACATCGGCTATGCCTACCTGGCACCGTACTGCGGCCGCGGCTATGCGTACGAGGCCGGCATGGCCGTGCTGGCCCACGCGCCGGCGCTGGGCCTGAAGCGCGTGCTGGCCATTACGTCGCCCAACAACCTCGCGTCGAACGCGCTGCTGCGCAAGATGGGCATGCGGTTCGAGCGCTTCGTCCACCTGGTGCCGGGGGATGCGGGCAGTAATCTGTACAGCCTGGATTTCTGATCGTCCGCGCCGCGCCGCGTCACTGCCGGGTCGAGCCCCACGGGAAGAACCACGTGAGCGGCTTGTCCACGCGCGCGGCCCACGACTTTTCGTTGTGGCGGCCGCCCTCGGCCTTGTAGAACATCAGGTCGTCCGCCTCGCGCCAGCCCTTGGCCAGCAGCGCGTCGCGCATCTTCGTCGCGTCGTCCAGGTCGTCGTCGCGGGTGCCGGCGTCGATGTAGAACTTCACGGGCACGCGTGCCGGCGCCTGCGCGATCGTCGCCCCGTTGTTCCACCAGAACGAGCTGGAGACGCCGCCCGCCTTCGAAAAGATGTCCGGATGGCGCTGGGCGATCAGCACGGAGGCGAGGCCGCCCAGCGACGAGCCCATGATCGCCGTCGTGTCCTTGCCGGGCAGCGTGCGGTAGTGGCTGTCGACCCAGGGCTTCACCGTCTCCACGATGAACGCGTCGTAGGCTTTCAGCTTGCCGCCGCCGTATTTCGGGTCGCAGCAGGGCGTGTATTCGGGGATGCGCTCCGGCGTGTTGTCGATGCCGACGACGATCGCTTCGTCCATCACACCCGTCGCCACGAGGCGGTTGATGGTCTCGTCGACGCCCCACTCGACGCCGTACGACGCCGTCTTCGCATCGAACAGGTTCTGGCCGTCGTGCATGTACAGGACGGGATAGCGCTTGGCGGCGTTCTCCCCGTAGCTGGGCGGCAGGTAGATGCGCAGCGCACGCTTGTTGTCCAGCTGCGGCGACGCGAAGTCCTTCACGATCGTCACCTTGCCGAACGGCGGGCCGAAGAACGGGTAGATGTCGAGCGTGGCGCCGGCCGGCAGCTTGTAGACGCCGCCGATCGATACCTTGTCCGCGCCCAGCGCGGGCTTCATCTGGATGTCGCCCAGCGCGTCCGGCCACGTGAAGGTCCACACGTTCACCGGGCCGGCGTCGGGTGTGGCGGGCACGCCGTGCGACCAGCCGGCGGCGCCTTTGTCGGCCCGGATCTGGATGCCGTCCTTGCCGGCCGGGTAGTGCACGCGCACGGTGGTGGCGCCGGCTTGCGGTTGAACCAGCAGCAGGGCGGGCAACAGCGTGGCGGCGGCGATTGCGATTCGTTTCATGGGGTCGTTCCGTCGATGGCCAGCAGCCGCACGCCGTAGATGTCGAAGCGGTTCGACGGTCCGTCGACGCCGCCCGCCGCGCTGAAGGTGCGGTTGCTGTCCAGATAACTCATATTGTAGAAATCGCTCATCTCGATCCGGTACGGCACGTTCGCCTGCAGGTGCGCGGCGAGCGGGGTCGAATACACGGTCGGCGTGTTCGCCTTTTCGATGCGCGCGTGCGGCAGCTGCACGACGCCCTGCGCGACGATGCGTCCCGACCGGTCCTTGAGCGCCAGCCATTTTACGCCACCGCTGATGCCCAGGTTCACCTGGTTGGCGCCGTTGTGGTAGCGGACCTGCACGGCGTAGTCGCCGGCCGTGGGCACGCGCACGTCGCGTACCGTGAAGCGGTCCGCCGGCCGGCCCCAGTCGGCGAGGTGCGGCTCGGCGAAGCGCGCATTGGCCGGCGCGAGGGCCACGCTCGCCTGCACGCGCGGGTCCGTCGCGGCGATGGACACGCCGGCGTCGACGCAGCGCGGCACGCTGTGGTGGCTGCGGTTGCCCGACGCCGTGTATTGCGCTTCGACGGCGTAGCACGACCTGGCGCTGCCCGCGCGGTCCGTCCACGCGCCGGCCGGCAGGTTCGACGCGACCAGCCTGCCGTCGCGGTAGATGTTGTACGCGATGCCGGCCTGGCCGTCGGCCGGCGCGATCGTCAGGGTCGTCGTCCCGCCCGTGCGCGCGAGCGCCGCGATGCGCGGTTCGCGCGGACCGAAGACGGCCGGCGCTTCCTCGTACGGATCGGCGTTCACGCGGTGGATGGCCGTGTCGCCCGCGACCAGCTTGCCCAGCTGGACGTCGATCGCGCTGTGCTTGCCGAGGGCGCGCCACGGGATCGTGCCGCTTTGCGGCTTGCCGTCGACGAGGATGCGCTCGACCGCGTAATAGCCGCTGCTGCCGGCCGCCGGCACCGGCGGCAGGTGCAGCTTGACGTCGATCGCGCGGCCCTGCAGGCGCAGGTTGTACAGGGCGATGGCGTCGCCCGGCGCGAACACGCCGCCGCGCAGCTTCGCGGTCACGAACGGCCGGACGTCGATGCCGTCCGGCGTCGCCGCGACGCCGAACACGTCGCGGATCACCATGCCGAGATAGGCGCCGACGGACCACAGCTGGCGCTTCGAGCTGATGACGGGGCCGATCAGGTTGGGGTGCTGCTCGTCCAGCAGCAGCGGCTGGCCGGAGAGCCACTCCAGGTTTTCCATGTTCGACAGGTTCAGCGCGGCGCCGCGCATCAGCGAGTCGTACGCGGCGTCGGCCACGGCGACGTTGCGGCCGGCGATCGCGGCGCGCAGGCCGTACGCCGTGACGAACGGCCAGAGCGCGCGGTTGTGATAGACCGGCATGTCCTGCTGCTGCGGCCAGATGACGGGCGCGCCCATCGGCCCGTGCGGATAGTGGGCGAGGATCGATTGCGCGCGCGCGCCGTCGGCGACGCCCGTGACGATGGCGAGCGCCTGGCCGAGCCAGTCGAATTTGTGCAGCGGCGCGCCGTCGAAATGCGGCGCGGTGAGGCTGCTGTACATGCCGGCGTCCGGCAGCCACAGGCGCGCGTTGATGGCGCGCTTGAGGTCGCGCGCCCATCGGTCGTAGCGCGTGGCGCGTTCATGGTCTCCATGTTCGCGCGCCAGCCCGGCGGCCACCGTCAACGCCTTGTAATGGCCGACGTTGGTCGACAGGGCTTTCGAGCCGGCCAGCGACGCCAGGTCGTTCGTGATCCACTTCGCGTAGGTCTGGTCGCGCCAGTCGAGGAACGATTCCTCGCCCGTGTACAGGCCCGTCGCCTGGTCGAACGCGGCCAGGCGGTCGTTCTCGATCGTGTTCGACAGCGCGCGCAGCGCCTTGGCGGCGAACGCCGCGCGCTCGCTTGCCGGCAGCGTCTGGAGCAGGTCCTCGGCCGCGAACGCCCACGTGACGCGGTCCGTGCTGACGGGCCAGCTGCCGCCGCTGCCCGTGTCCTGCACGACTTGCAGGCCGTTCGCGCTGCCCGCGACGTGTGCCGCCTTCGTCACCCCGGCACGCCAGCCGGACAGCTTGAACAGCAGCGAATTGCGCACGCGCTCCGGATCGAGCAGGGCGAGGCCGAGATCCGCCGCGTACGACAGGTCGCGGGTCCACACGTAATGCCATTTTTCGCCGGTTTCGAAGCAGTCGCACGGGATGGCCGCGCCGCCGTTGTAGTTCCCGTCGCGGATCGCCGTCACGGAATCCTGCTTCATCTCGTGTCCGGCCAGCGCGAACAGCGCGTCGAACGCGAGGTTGCCGCTGCGGACGACGGGCAGCGCCGCGTCCTCTTCGTAGGTCGTCGATTGCGGGCCGGGGTCGCGCAATTGCATCGTCGTCGATTGCGCGTAGCGGCGCAGCGGCGCCTGCGGGTCGCGCACGGAAAAGCGCGCCGTTTCCACCTTGCCGTCCCAAGTGGGGAAGGTCAGCGCGGCCGTTGCGCCCGCGCCCGCGTGCGGGTCGGCCGGGGCGGCTGCGGCGGGCATCTCGATCGGCGCGACCGTCAGCACGGGATGCATGGGATCGGACACGTCGACGCGGAAGCGGAACGTGGCCGTGCGCTTCGTGAACAGATAGTCTTCCGGCCCCGCTTCCGTCGCCAGCGGATACGCCGCGCCGGGCTTGACGCTGACGCTGGCGGCCGGATTCGCGACCCACTCGGCGGCCCAGTCGCGGCTGCCCACCTTGAAGGCATGGTTGCCGGGGCTGACGAGGATGTCGGCCTGGTAGACGCCCTTGCCCTGGTAGACGAGGGCGTTGTCCGTGCCCCAGCCGTTGAAGGCGCCGCGCACGTAGATGTCGTAGCGCAGCGGCGGCGCATCGGCCGCGGTGGCGGTCAGGGCGTGTACAAGGAGGGCGGCGGCGAGGAGCGTGGGTTTGTTCATGGCGCAGACGTTACAGTTCGAGGATGACGACCGAATTTGCCGGCAGGCGGATTTCCTTGCGCAGGTCGAAGCGCCGGCCCGTGAGCACGTCGGTGCCGGCCGCGACGCCCGCCAGCATCTCATGGAACCGCGCGACGGGGAGCACGGCCTCCTTGTCGTTCGCGTTGAACGCGACCATGACCTTGCGCCGCGTCGGCGGATCGTAGCGGAAGTACACCCACGTATTGTTCTCCGGCCCGTACTGCATCAGCTTCCCGTGGTGGATGACGTCCGCTCCCTTGCGCCAGTTGACGAGTTTCCTGACGAAGTCCTGCGCCTCGCGCTGGCGCGGCGTGAGGCCCACGCCCGTGAGCGCGTCGACCTTGTCGCCGGCCCAGCCGCCGGGGAAGTCGCGGCGGTAGCTGCTGTCGTCGCGCCGGCCGGTGGTGCTCGTCATGAGGATCTCGTCGCCCGTGTAGAAATGGGGGATGCGCGGCATCGTCATCACGAAGGCGAGGTCCATCTTCCAGCGCGCGATATCCTCGCCGACGAGGCTGTACAGGCGCGCCATGTCGTGGTTCCCTTCGAACAGCACGAGGTGCGAAGGATCGGGGTAGAGCCAGTCCAGCGACAGCGTCTCGTACACGTCGTTGAAGGTGTTGCGGTTGTTCTTGTCCGCCAGCGCCGTGCGCATCGCTTCCGCCAGCGGGAAGTCCATCATGCCGGGCATCGAGGTCGGGGCGCGCTGCCAGTGCGCGACGACGGGCGGCAGCTTGCTCCATTCCTCGCCCACCAGGCCCAAGTGCGGGTATTCGGCCTTCAGGCGCCGCGTGTAGCGCGCGAGGAAGGCGCCGTCCGAATAGCCGAACGTGTCGATGCGCAGGCCGGACAGCCCCGCGTATTCGATCCACCAGATGTTGTTCTGGATGAGGTAGTTGGCGACGAACGGGTTGGTCTGGTTCAGGTCGGGCATGCCGGGGCTGAACCAGCCCGTCGTGAAATTGCTGGCGTCTTCCTGCGACGCATATGGATCCTGCACGGCCGTGCGGTGGTGCATGGTCGGCACGAATTTGCCGTCGTGGTTGATCCAGTCCGGCGTCGGCAAGTCCTTCATCCACCAGTGATTCAGGCCGATGTGCGACAGCACCACGTCCTGGATCAACCCGATGCCATGCTGCCGCGCCGCCTGCGCCAGCCGCACGTAGTCCGCGTTGCTGCCGTAGCGCGGATCGATCCGGTAGTGATCCGTCGCCGCATAGCCGTGGTAGGACGCGGCCGGCATGTCGTTCTCGACGAGCGGCGTGGGCCACAGCTGCGTGAAGCCCATGCCGGCGATGTAGCCGAGGTGGTCGATGATGCCCTGGATGTCGCCGCCGTGGCGCCCGTAACCCAGCGCGCGATCGAGCTTGTCGGCGAGTCCCGGCACGCTGTCGTTGGAAGGCATGCCGTTGGCGAAGCGGTCCGGCATCAGTTGGTAGATCGTGTCGGCCGTCGAGAAGCCCTGACGTTCGCTCGATCCCGGCGCGCGCGCCAGCAGGCGATATGTGTAGCGCGCGGGCTGCGCCGCGCTGCCCGCCGGCGCCCTGAAATCGATGGCGAAGCTGCCCGGCTTCGTGTCCGGCGCGACGTCCAGGTCGATGAACAGGTAGTTGTGGTTGGCCACGCGCGTGACGGCGGCGATGCGCACGCCGGGATACGCGATGGCCGGTTCGAGGCCGGCGATGGCCGCGCCGTGCACCATCAGCTGCAGGCGCCGGTCGTGCATGCCCGTCCACCAGAACGGCGGGTCCATGTGGTCGATGGCGGCCGCGGTGGAGGCCGCCTCGGCCGCCTCGGCCGGCACGCCGGCAAGAAGGGCGGCGCCGGCCAGCAGGGCGGCAAGCAGGGGGCGGGCGGGGATGGACATGCGGTCTCCAGGGGCGGTGGTGCTCGTCGACGTAGTGCGACTACATCGGCGCGCTCAGATGATTGCTTGACGGCAATGTGCTTATTACATTATTGCGCCGAGAATACTACAGACGATTGAGCCCAGCAACGCGGCACGGTCCCGTATTCTTTAGTTTTGCTACATCGGTTTTCTGAAAAGTCAAAGACCAAATGTTGGCAAATCCCAACGTTCCGTAAAACTATTGCGAGAATTTGCGCCAAAACGGTGCATTTCATGCTCAAGTTGGTGCATGGAAATCAATTTGTAGCGCGACTACATCACAGATGAGTATGTTTTGTAGCTCGGATACAACGGGAAAAGCTATTTTTTCGTCAAAACAGCGTAAAACTCCTACATTCCCGTAATTGAAAGCAACTCGCGTTGACAGTGCATCTAGTTTTAATACAGAATCCTTGACAGAACGTAGGTATATATAAACGTTTGCTTCTGGCTCCCGTGTGCGGGCTCACGCTGTCGTCCTCGGGAAAACAATGAGATCTGATGATTTGAGGGGACAAATGAAGATTTTTAATGGCAAGCACGCACGTAACGTCAATGGCGCACTTGTATTCAAGCTGAGCCCGGTGGCCGCCGGTTGCGCCGTGTTCCTGTCGGCACTCGGCACCAATGTGTATGCCCAGGACGCCACCACGCAGGCCGTGCAGACGACGGACGCCAACGGCAATCCGATCAGCCAGGTGACCGTGACCGGCATCCGCCGCGGCATCGAAGCGGCAATTTCGATCAAGAAGAATTCGAACTCCATCGTCGAAGCGATTTCGGCGGAAGACATCGGCAAGCTGCCGGATGCGACGGTCGCCGAGTCGATCTCGCGCCTGCCGGGCGTGACGGCGCAGCGCGACAAGTCGTCGGGCCGCGCGTCCGCGATATCCGTGCGCGGCCTGTCGCCGGACTTCAACGGCACGCTGCTGAACGGCCGCGAGCAGGCGTCCGCCGGCGACAGCCGCGGCGTCAAGTTCGACCTGTACCCGGCCGAGATGCTGGGCACCATCACCATCTACAAATCGCCGGACGCCAGCCTGATGGGCCAGGGCATCGCCTCGACGATCGACCAGCGCACCGTGATGCCGCTGGACTTCGCCAAGCGCACCGTCGCCGTCGGCTACAAGGCCATGCGCTTCGGTGAGCACAACAACGGTCTCGGGACCGGCTCCGGCTACCGCAGCACCCTGACCTACATCGACCAGTTCGCCAACCGCACGATCGGCGTGGCCCTGGGCGCGGTCAAGTTCAACGACACCGGCGCCGAACAGTTCCAGGCCGATGGCTGGGGCGGCGGCGCGGGTTCGACCATGTACAACGGCCAGAGCGTCAAGGTGCCGAACGGCTTCAAGACGGACGTGCAGCGCGACCCGCAGACGAACAAGGGCGTGATGGGCATCCTGCAGTTCCGCCCGAACAAGGACTTCCTCACCACCGTCGACCTGTTCCACTCGAAGAACACCGACAACACCAAGAAGACCGGCCTGGAAGGCTCCGTCTGCGGCAGCACCGGCTCGTACGATCCGAACGGCGTGCTGACCAACGCCACCATCGTCGACGGCGTCGCCACGTCGGGCACCTGCTCGAACTTCAAGGGCGACGTGCGCAACCACATCGAGGCCGTGACCGACACCCTGAATTCCTGGGGCATCAACAGCCGCCTGCGCCACGACGGCTGGACCGTGACCGGCGACGTGGCCGGCTCGAAGGTCAAGCACGACTCGAGCCGCTATGAAACGACGGCCGGCCAGCCGGGCGATGCCACGAACCTCTCCACCATCTCGTGGACCGGCTACAACGGCAACGACAACCTGGCGCCGAAATACACGACGTCGCTCAACTACGCCGACCGCGGCCAGGTCGTCCTGACCGACCACGCCGGCTGGGGTGGCGGCCTGACCGGCAACCCGCAGGCCGGCTACGTGGCCGTGGGCGTGACGACCGACGAGATCAAGTCGGGCCGCCTGTCCGCCAAGCATGATCTGGAGCTGGGTCCGCTGACCTCCGTCGAATTCGGCGTCAACCGCACCAACCGCACCAAGGGCCGCGACCAGAACGAAGGCAACCTGGTCGTCGGCACGGGTCCGTACGGTTCGGCACCGGTGCCGGGCACGGACGTCGTCGTGACGCCGCAGTCGGGCATCCCGGTCGTCGCCTGGAACCCGCTCGGTTCGCTGGGCACGATTTATCAGCTGCTGCCGAAAGTCGACCAGCCGATCCAGACGGACAAGAACTGGGATGTGTCGGAAAAAGTCTCGACCGGCTACCTGATGGGCAACCTGGAAGGCGAGCTGTTCGGCCTGTCCTACCGCGGCAACATCGGCGCGCAGTACATCCACACGAACCAGAGCTCGACCGGCACCGTCGTCGACACGAGCAAGTGCGCCGGCGTCGCCGGCCAGGCTTGCCCGGCCTACGCGGTCCAGGGCCACCACTCGTACAACGACTTCCTGCCGAGCATGAACCTGGGCTTCGAACTGCCGTACGACCAGATGCTGCGTTTCGGCCTGGGCAAGACGCTGTCGCGCTCCAAGATGAACGACATGCGTCCGGGCGGCGGCGTGAGCCTGAACACGTCGTTCCGCGAGGGTCCGATCCTGTCGGGCAGCGCGGGCAATCCGAACCTGGAACCGTTCCGTGCGAAGGCACTGGATCTGTCGTGGGAAAAATACTTCTCGGTTAACGGTGCCAAGGGCTACGTGGCCGCGGCCGCCTTCTACAAGAAGCTCGACACCTACGTGCTGACCGTGCCGAAGACCGTCGACTTCGCGACGACGGGCCTGCTGAGCGCCAAGACCCCGCTGCCGGCGTCCGGTCCGCACGCCGGCTCGACCGTCGGTATCCTGAACACCCCGGTCAACGGTTCGGGCGGCAACATCAAGGGTATCGAGCTGTCGGCGTCGCTGCCGTTCGCCATGGTGACCAAGTACCTGAACGGTTTCGGTGTCGAGGTCAACTATTCGAACACCCTGAGCTCGGTGAGCCTGTTGACCACCGGCCTGACCGTGGAAGACACGGGCGGTCTCGCCTCGATGCCGCTGCCGGGCCTGTCGCATACGGTGACCAACGCTCGCGTCTACTATGAGAACGCCGGTTTCCGCGTCTCGGTGGCCGCCAAGAAGCGTGGCGATTTCCTGGGCGAGGTCAGCGACTTCCAGGACAACAACCAGCTCACCTTCATCCGTGGCAACACGACGGTGGATGCGCAGGTCAACTACGACTTCCCGAGCACGAGCGTGCTGAAGGGCTTGACGCTGTCGGGTGCGGTGAACAACTTCACGAACTCGCACTTCATCCGCTACGCCGGCAACCGCGACAGCATTGCGGAAGACATCAGCTTCGGCCGTACCTACAGCGTGGGCGCGAGCTACAAGTTCTGAGGCTGTGGGTGGGCACCCACGCGTGACGCCGACACAACGCGAACGTCACGCGTGGGCGGAGGGCCGCCCACCCAACGCGACGATACGGTTAAACTGGACACCCCTGCCGGCCCTGGTCAGCAGGGGTGTTTTTTCATGATCGCGGGACGAACATGCAAGTACCACACCTGAACACCATCGTCATCGTCGGCGGCGGCACCGCCGGCTGGATGACCGCCACCGCCCTGGCCACCGCGCTGCGCGGCCGCTACCGCATCCGCCTCGTCGAGTCCGACGAGATCGGCATCGTCGGCGTGGGCGAGGCCACCATCCCGATGATCCAGCGCTTCAATACCGTCGCCGGCATCGACGAGGCCGAGTTTCTGCGGGCCACCAACGGCACCTTCAAGCTCGGCGTCGAATTCGTCAACTGGGGCCGCCTGGGCGACCGCTACACGCACGGCTTCGGGCGCATGGGCCAGGACCTGTGGATGGTCGGCTTCGAGCAGTACTGGCACAAGATGCGCGCACTGGGCAAGGCGCGCGACCTGGCCGATTACTCGATCACGCGCGCGGCCGCCCGCGCCAATAAATTCATGCAGCCGCGCACGGACCTGGGCAATTCGCCGCTGGCCGACATCAACTACGCCTACCATTTCGACGCCAGCCTGTACGCGCGCCACTTGCGCAAGCTGTCCGAAAGCCGCGGCGTCGAGCGCACCGAGGGCAAAATCGTGCGCGTGACGCAGCGTGCCACGGACGGCCACGTGGACGCCGTCGTGATGGAAAACGGCGAGCGCATCGAGGGTGACTTGTTCATCGACTGCTCGGGCTTCCGCGGCCTGCTGATCGAGCAGACGCTGGAAGCCGGCTTCGAGGACTGGAGTCATTGGCTGCCGTGCGACCGCGCGCTCGCGGTGCCGTGCGAACCGGTGCCCGCGCTCACGCCGTACACGCGCGCCACCGCGCACAAATCGGGCTGGCAGTGGCGCATTCCGCTGCAGAACCGCATCGGCAACGGCCATGTGTACTGCAGCCGCTACATCAGCGACGACGAGGCGGCGGCCGTGCTGTTGTCGAACCTGGACGGCAAGCCGCTGGCCGATCCGCGCCCGGTACGCTTCACGACCGGCATGCGCAAGAAGTCGTGGGACAAGAACGTCGTGGCGATCGGCCTGTCCAGCGGATTCCTGGAGCCGATCGAATCGACGAGCATCCACATGATCCAGGATGCGATCCAGCGCTTGCTGGACTACTTCCCGGACCAGGGCTTCAGCCAGCCGGACGTGGACGCGTTCAACCGCCTGTCGCGCTTCCACTACGAGCGCATCCGCGACTTCATCATTCTGCATTACTACGCCAACCAGCGCGACGACGCCCCGTTCTGGCAGGCCTGCGCGCACATGGAGATCCCGGCCACGCTGCGCGAAAAGATCGACCTGTTCCGCACGCACGGCCGCCTGCGCCGCGTCGACAGCGAACTGTTCACCGAGGTCGGCTGGCTGCAGGTGCTCATCGGCCAGAACATCCACCCCGAGGCCTATCACCCGCTGGTGGACGTGCAGTCGGAAGAGGGCATCCAGGAGTACATGGACGGCGTGGCCGACGTGATCCGCCAGTGCGTCGATTTCATGCCGGATCACGCCCAGTTCGTCGCCGAGTATTGCCAAGCCCCCAAGATGTAAGTCCACGACGGGTGCCGCGGCCTGGCGGCACCCGCATGTTCCCGCCCCCCTCCGCCATGGCCGCCGGCACGCGCCGCTGCCGCACTGCGTCTGCTTTTTCTCGGTAATTTGTACTCGAACTACATTTGCTTCATATATGTATTTACTCAATCTGCGTAAAAATCGCAGGATATGGCGCAGATCGTGAGCAAAAACGACAAATACTTCACTAAATTTCTGGTTTCGTTGACATGCAATCTAGTTTTAATACAGAATCGATCGCGAACGTTTCAGCCCGTGGCCGGCGCCTGCTTCGGCAAAAGGCTGACGTTCCTCTGATAAGCAAACCGATTTTGTCGAGGGGACACATGAAGATTACGAAGGGGCCGCACGCGCCCGCATTCCAACCGAGCCCGGTCGCCGTGGGCTGTGCCGTCTTCCTGGCGCTCGCGGGCGCGCAGGCGTCCGCGCAGACGCAGGGTGCCGAGGGCGCCCAGGCGGCGCCGGTGGCCACCGTCACCGTCACGGGCATCCGCCGCAGTATCGAGGATGCGATCGCCGTCAAGCGCGATTCGACCAGCATCGTCGAAGCCATCTCCGCCGAGGACATCGGCAAGCTGCCGGACATCAGCATCGCCGAATCGCTGGCGCGCCTGCCGGGCCTGTCGGCGCAACGCGTCAACGGCCAGGCGCAGCAGATCAGCATCCGCGGCACGTCGGGCGACCTGTCGACCGCGCTGCTGAACGGCCGCGAACAGGTCAGCACGAGCCCGAACCGCATCGTCGAGTACGACCAGTACCCGTCCGAACTGATCAACGCCGTCACCGTCTACAAGACGGCGGACGCCGCCCTCGTCGGCCAGGGCCTGTCCGGCACGGTCGACCTGCAGACGATCAAGCCGCTGTTGCTGCGCGAACGCGTCATCACGCTGAACGCGCGCGGCGAACGGAACGGCATGGGCAAGATCAGCGCGGGTTCGCCGGACACCGGCAGCCGCGTCAGCGCGTCGTACGTCGATCAGTTCTTCAATCGCACGCTGGGCGTGGCGGTCGGCTATGCCCGCGCCGACAAGCCGAACGTGTCGAAACAGTTCGAGACCTGGGACTGGGTCGACAACACCACGGCCGTGCCGGGCAAGACCGTCAAGGTCCCGAAAGGCATCAAGTCGCTGGCGCAGACCGGCAACCAGGTGCGCGACGGCCTGATGGGCGTCGTCGAATGGCACCCGATGCGCGAATTCACGTCCACCGTCGACGCCTACCACTCGCGCTTCAAGCAGGACGAAGACCGCCGCGGCATGGAAGTCCAGCTGACGGACGACGGCAACGTCACGTTCGCGCCGGGCTCGATCAACGGCAACGGCATCATGACGGCCGGCACCGCCAACAACGTCAACCCGGTGGTGCGCAACAACCACTTCCACCAGACCGATACGCTGTCGGCCTACGGCTGGAACAACAAATACATCGCGGGCGACTGGACCTTCGTCGCGGACCTGAGCCACTCGCAGGCCGACCACCGGGAAGAGCTCGACGAGATCAACACCGGTCCCGCATCGCGCCAGACGATGACGTTCGACTACGCGAACGGCACCGTGCCGGCCATCGGCCTGACGGGCGTGTACGACGACCCGTCGCAGCTGGCCATCGGCGGCCAGTACGGCGACGGCTACGTCAACGCGCCGCACCTGAAAGACAAGCTGAATTCGTTCCGAGTCAGCGCCGAATACCGCTTCGACAGCAGGTTGTTCAACAGCGTCGAAGTGGGCTTCAATTCGTCCAAGCGCGACAAGGAAAAGCACCACCTCGAGACGGGCTTCACCAAGCTGGGCAACGGCGCCATCGCCGCCGGCGCCGTCAACGGCTCGCAGTCGCTGTACGCGCTGCCGGATACGCTGAGCTGGGATATCCCGGCCGTGCTGTCGCAGAATTTTGCGCCGTACACGCCGGCCGTGCTGGTGCCGTGGGGCGCGACCAAGAACTGGACGATCACCGAGAAAGTCCAGACCGGCTACGCCAAGCTGAACATCGACACCGAGCTGCTGTCGATGCCGCTGCGCGGCAACGTCGGCATCCAGGCCGTGCACACGGACCAGAGCTCGACCGCGCAGACGCTGCGCGCCTGGCCGTTCGCCGACCTGGTGCCGCTCACCGACGGCAAGAAGTACAACGATTACCTGCCGAGCCTGAACCTGATCTGGAGCCTGCCGGACCAGCAGATCGTGCGTTTCGGCGCCAACAAGACGCTGGCGCGTCCGCGCCTCGATCAGCTGAACGCGTCGCGTGAAGTCGGCCTGACGCACCAGAGCACCGGTACGCCTTACGGCAACGGCGGCAATGCCCAGCTCGACCCGTGGCGCGCGAACGCGGTCGACCTGTCGTGGGAAAAATACTTCGGCAACAAGGGGTACGTGCAGGCGGCGGGCTTTTATAAAGACCTGAAGTCCTACATCTACACCGTCACGGGTCCGCGCGACTTCTCCGAATATCACCTGCAGGGCGCGACGAGCAATATCGGCACGATGACCCAGCCGCAAAACGGCAAGGGCGGCAAGCTGGAAGGGCTGGAACTGGCCGCGTCGGTGCCGCTGGACATGTTCACGCCCGTGCTCAGCGGCTTTGGCGTGACGGCCAACGCGGCGTTCACGACCAGCGAGATCTCGATCAAGAACCAGAGCTTCGGCGACATGGGCATCCCGCTGCCGGGCCTGTCGAAGCGCGTGTTCAACGTGACGGCCTACTATGAGGACAACGGCTTCTCGGCCCGCGTCAGCGAGCGTTACCGCAGCGACTACGTGGCCGAGATCGGCGGCATCGGCGGCGCCACCGAGCTGACGTTCACGAAGCCGGACCGCGTCGTCGACCTGCAGCTCGGCTACGACTTCAAGTCGGTCAAGGGCCTGTCCGTGCTGTTCCAGGTGAACAACCTCACCGACACGGCGTTCCAGACCTATTCCGGCACGACGGACCGTCCGCGCGGCTACACGAAGTACGGCCGCCAGATGCTGTTCGGCTTTAACTACAAGCTGTAACCGGGTTCCGACCCAGTCCGCATGCCCCTTGCCGTTGTTGCGGCAAGGGGCATTTTTCATGGACGCCGCGGCAAATAAACCTGAACCCCGGCGTGCGAAGGAGTAAACTGCAGGTTTGCTTACGATTTTTGAAAATACTTTCCATGCACGACACACAGCTCCAGACGTTCGCCGACCTCGACCTCCCGGCCCCCATCCTCAAGGCATTGAAGGAGGTCGGCTACGAGACGCCGTCGCCGATCCAGGCGGCCACCATCCCTCTCCTGATGGAAGGCCGCGACGTGCTGGGGCAGGCGCAGACGGGCACCGGCAAGACGGCCGCCTTCGCGCTGCCCGTGCTGGCGCAGATCGACGTCAAGAGCCCGGCCGTGCAGGCCCTCGTGCTCGCGCCCACGCGCGAGCTGGCGATCCAGGTGGCCGAAGCGTTCCAGAGCTATGCCGCGCACCTCGAGAACTTCCACGTGCTGCCGATCTACGGCGGCCAGAGCTACGGCCCGCAATTGTCCGCGCTGCGTCGCGGCGTGCAGGTCGTCGTCGGCACGCCGGGCCGCGTCATCGATCACATCGAAAAAGGTTCGCTCGACCTGTCGCAGCTGAAGACCCTCGTGCTGGACGAGGCCGACGAAATGCTGCGCATGGGGTTCATCGACGACGTCGAGCACATCCTGCAGCAGACCCCGGAAACGCGCCAGACCGCGCTGTTCTCGGCCACGATGCCGCCGCAGATCAAGCGCATCGCCAAGACCTACCTGCACGAGCCGAAGGAGGTGACGGTCGCCGCCAAGACGACGACGGCCACCAACATCACGCAGCGCTACTGGCTGGTCGCCGGCCTGCAGAAGCTGGACGCGCTCACGCGCATCCTGGAAGCCGAGCCGTTCGACGGCATGATCGTGTTCGCGCGCACGAAGCTCGGCACCGAGGAACTGGCGGCCAAGCTGCAGGCGCGCGGCTTCGCGGCGGCGGCCATCAACGGCGACATGGCGCAGCAACAGCGCGAGCGCACCATCGAGCAGCTCAAGAACGGCAAGATCGACATCCTCGTCGCCACCGACGTCGCCGCGCGCGGCCTGGACGTGGAGCGCATCAGCCACGTGATCAACTACGACGTGCCGTCCGATCCGGAAAGCTACACGCACCGCATCGGCCGCACGGGCCGCGCGGGCCGCAGCGGCGACGCGATCCTGTTCATCACGCCGCGCGAACGGGGCCTGCTGAAGGCGATCGAACGCGCCACGCGCCAGCCGGTGGCGCCCCTCGCGCTGCCGACCATCAAGGCCGTCAACGAAGTGCGCATCACCCGCTTCAAGGAGCAGATCGGGCAGACGCTGGCCGCGGGCGGCCTGGACGTGTTCCGCTCCCTGATCGAGGAATACGAGCGTGAACAGAACGTGCCCGCGACCGACATCGCGGCCGCGCTGGCCAAGCTGTATCGCGGCGACGAGCCGCTGTTGCTGGAAAAGCCGGAGCGCGAGCCCAAGCCGGACGTCCACGAGCCGCGCGAACGCGAAACGCGCCAGGAGCGCCCGGCCCGCGCCGGCCGCGAAACCTTCAAGAAAGAGCGCATCGTACGCGCGCCGGAACCGGGCATGGCCACGTACCGCATCGAGGTGGGCCACTTCCACGGCGTCAAGCCGGGCAATATCGTGGGCGCGATCGCCAACGAAGGCGGCATCGCGGCGCGCGACATCGGCCGCATCGAGATCTACGACGACTTCAGCACGCTCGACATGCCGGCCGACCTGCCGCGCGACCTGGTCGACCACCTGAAAAAAGTGTGGGTCGCGGGCCAGCAACTCGCCATCACGCGCGACGGCGAGGAACCGCCCGAGAAAAAGCCGGCGAAGCGCAAGTTCGCCGACAAAAAGCCCCGCAAATAAAAACCCGCCTTAATTCGGGGTCAGAGCACATTTTGTTTGAAATTCGGGGTCAGAGCACATTTCTCGGCAATTGATCCGAGGAAGTAATCGTTCGCAGACCGCAGGCGGACGTGCGAGCTCGAGGGCTCGAATCCGGTTGGCCGAACGTCGAAAATTGCTCAGTAGCCGTTGCCCCAAAAAGTGCTCTGACCCCGAATTTGGCAAAAAATATGCTCTGACCCCGAATTTGTTGTTTGACTACATTTTCTGTGGGCCTCCTAGCGAGTTAGGGCGCCATCTTCGTTGACACCCAGAAAACTGCATGTTACTTTGCTACATGTGGCAGCCTGGCGGAAGTCCAGGCGCGTTAGGGGACACAGATGGAAATGCAAACTCACACGCTCAAGCCGCGGCTGTCGTTCTGGCAGCTGTGGAACATGAGCTTCGGCTTCTTCGGCATCCAGTTCGGCTTCGCGCTGCAAAACGTGAACACGAGCCGGATCTTCGCCACGCTCGGCACGTCGATGGACGACCTGGCTCTCGTCTGGCTGGCCGCGCCGGTCACGGGCCTGCTCGTGCAGCCGGTGATCGGCTACCTCAGCGACAATACGTGGCACCCGACCTGGGGTCGTCGCCGTCCGTTCTTCTTCCTCGGCGCCGTGCTGGCCGCGACCGCGCTGTTCCTGATGCCGAATTCGGTCGCGATCTGGATGGCCGTGGCCGTGCTGTGGCTGATGGACGCGTCGATTAACATCTCGATGGAACCGTTCCGCGCCTTCGTCGGCGACAAGCTCGATACGTCGCAGCAGACGGCCGGCTTCGCGATGCAGACCTTCCTCATCGGCTGCGGCGCGGTGATCGCGTCGCTGCTGCCGATCATCTTCACGAACTACCTCGGCGTGTCCAATGTGCCGGTGGGCGGCGGTGTGCCGGATTCGGTGCGCTACTCGTTCTACATCGGCGCCGCCGCCTTCATCGTGGCCGTGACGTGGACCGTGTTCACGTCGACCGAACTGCCGCCGCCCGACCTCGACCGCTTCATGGCCCAGCGCCGCCAGTCGCGCAACGTCGGCGTGGCGCTGCGCGAGATCGTCGGCGGCTTCGGGGACATGCCGAAGACGATGGTGCAACTGGCGTTCGTCCAGTTCTTCACGTGGATCGCCCTGTTCGCGCTGTGGATCTACACCGGCCCCGCGATCGCCGACAACGTCTACAACACGACCGACCCGCTGTCGGCCGGCTACCAGGACGCGGGCAACTGGGTCGGCGTGATGTTCGCCGTGTACAACGGCCTGTCCGCGCTGGCCGCCTTCGCGCTGCCCGTGCTGGCGCGCGCCACCAGCCGCAAGGCCTGCCACGCCGTCTGCCTGGCGGTGGGCGGCCTGTCGCTGGCCAGCGTGTTCTTCATCCACGACAAGCATCTGCTGATGATTCCGATGCTGGGCGTCGGCCTGGCGTGGGCGAGCGTGCTGACGATGCCGTACGCGATCCTGGCCGCCGCGCTGCCGGCCAACCGCATGGGCTATTACATGGGCCTGTTCAACTTCTTCGTCGTCATCCCGCAGGTCGTCAGCGGTCTCGTGCTCGGCTACTTCACGAAGCACTTCTTCGGCAACCACGCCGTGTTCACGCTGGTGCTGGGCGGTGTCTCGATGCTCATCGCGGCCGTGCTGTGCGTGTTCGTCACCGACAAGGCGGACCTCGCCGCCGCCTAAGAGCGGCGCCATACGCCCTGCGGGTGTCGTATCCTTACGGGTTTGACAACAACCCCCCCGACAGGAGCACGATATGACGATTCTTACGATTGCGACGACCCCGTTCGCCGGGCAGCGCCCCGGCACGTCCGGCCTGCGCAAGAAGGTGACGGAGTTCCAGCAGCCCGGCTACCTGGAAAACTTCGTCGAGGCCATCTTCCTGACGCTGGACGCGCTGGGTGAAGTGCAGGGCCGCACCCTGGTCCTCGGCGGCGACGGCCGCTACTTCAACCGCGCAGCCATCCAGACCATCCTGCGCATGGCCGCCGCCCACGGCGTGGGCCGCGTGCTCGTCGGCCGCGGCGGCATCCTGTCGACGCCGGCCGTCAGCTGCGTGATCCGCAAGCGCGCCGCGCTGGGCGGCATCGTCCTCTCGGCCAGCCACAACCCGGGCGGCCCGGACGGCGATTTCGGCATCAAGTACAACATCGACAACGGCGGCCCGGCGCCGGAAAAAATCACCGAGGCGATCTACGCGCACACGCAGACCCTGACGTCGTACCGCATCAGCGACGCCGACCCCGTCGACCTGGACCAGACCGGCAGCATCCGTCTGGAAGACATGGAAGTGGAGGTGATCGATTCCGTGTCCGACTACGCCGAGCTGATGGCCGGCCTGTTCGACTTCGACGCCATCCGCGCGCTGTTCCAGCGCGGCTTCACGATGCGCTTCGACGGCATGCACGCCGTCTCCGGCCCGTACGCCAAGGCCATCATCGAAGGCATGCTGGGCGCGCCGGCCGGCACCGTCGTCAATGCGGAACCGCTGGAAGACTTCGGCGGCCACCACCCGGACCCGAACCCCGTCAACGCGGCCGAACTGATCGCGCTGATGGATGGCCCGAACGCGCCGGACTTCGGCGCCGCATCGGATGGCGACGGCGACCGCAACATGATCGTCGGCCGCAAGCTCGCCGTGTCGCCGTCGGACAGCCTCGCGATCATCGCCGCCAACGCGACCGTGGCGCCGGGCTACCGCGGCGGCATCAAGGGCATCGCGCGCTCCATGCCGACGTCGCAGGCCGCGGACCGCGTGGCCGCCGCGCTGGGCGTGTCGTGCTTCGAGACCCCGACCGGCTGGAAGTACTTCGGCAACCTGCTGGACGCGGGCCTCGCGACCTTGTGCGGCGAAGAGAGCTACGGCACCGGCTCGATGCACATCCGCGAAAAGGATGGCGTGTGGGCCGTGCTGTTCTGGCTGAACCTGATCGCCGCGACGGGCAAGTCCGTGAACGAACTCGTACAGGACCACTGGGCCCGCTTCGGCCGCAATTACTATTCGCGCCACGACTACGAGGCCGTCGATGCGGCCGCCGCCAACGCGATGATGGACGCGCTGCGCGGCAAGCTCGCCGGCCTCGCCGGCCAGACTTTCGGCGGCTTCCGCGTCGAGCTGGCCGACGACTTCACCTACACCGACCCGGTCGATCAATCCGTCTCCACGCGCCAGGGCGTGCGCATCATCATGACGGACGGCTCGCGCATCGTGCTGCGCCTGTCCGGCACCGGCACCGAGGGCGCGACCGTGCGCCTGTACCTGGAACGCTACGAAGCCGACCCGGCACGCCACGGCCTCGACACCCAGGACGCGCTGGCCCCGCTGATCGCCATCGCCGAACAGGTGTCGGCGCTCAAGCAACGCGCGGGCCGCGAGGAGCCGAGCGTCGTCACCTGATTCTTCCACCCACCACACAGGACCCTGAATGAAACTCGCCGTTCTCGCCGCCTCCCTGACGTTCGCCTTCGGCGCCGCGTCGGCCGCCCCCGACCTGTCGCCCGCCAAGGGCAAGGCGTTCACCTGGGACAACGCGACCGTCTACTTCGTCATGCTCGACCGCTTCAATAACGGCGACCCGTCGAACGACCACGCCTACGGCCGCAGGAACGACGCTGCCGTCGCGCGCGGTTTCATGGGCGGCGACCTGGCCGGTCTCACGGCCAAGGTCAAGGACGGCTATTTCACGGATCTGGGTGTGGACGCGATCTGGATCTCGCCGCCGGTGGAGCAGATCCACGGCTCCACGGACGAAGGCACGGGCCGGAGCTACGCCTTCCACGGCTACTGGGGGCGCGACTTCACGGCCGTCGACGCCAACCTCGGCACGGAGAAGGACGTGCGCGACCTCGTCGAGGCGGCGCATGCGCGCGGCATCCGCGTGCTGCTCGACGTCGTGATGAACCACACCGGTCCCGTCACGCCCGAGGACACCGTGTGGCCTTCCGACTGGGTGCGCACGTCGCCCACGTGCACGTTCAAGGACGTGAAAGGCACGGTCGATTGCACGCTCGTGAAGAACCTGCCGGACTTCCGCACCGACAGCAACGCGAACGTCGCCCTGCCGGCTTTCCTCGTCGCGAAATGGAAGAAGGAAGGGCGCTACGAGCGCGAGACGAAGGAGCTGGACGACTTCTTCAAGCGCACGGGCTATCCGCGCGCGCCGCGTTATTACCTGATGAAATGGCACGCCGACTGGGTGCGCAAGTACGGCTTCGACGGCTTCCGCGCCGACACCGTCAAGCACACGGAACCGGGCGTGTGGAAGGACCTGAAAAAGGTCGCGAGCCAGGCCTACGAGGACTGGAAGCGCACGCCGGCCGGCAAGCAGACCGTCGCCAGGATCGGCAACACGCCGTTCTACATGACGGCCGAGGCCTTCAACTACGCGATCGAGAACGGCCGCACGTTCGCCTACGACGACGGTACGAAGGTCGATTATTTCAACAACGGTTTCGACAGCATGATCAACTTCACCCTGCCGCGCGACGCGAGCCAGGGCTACGAGGCGCTGTTCTCCCGTTATTCGAACCTCTTGAACGGCCCGTTGCAAGGCGTCTCGGTGCTGAACTACCTCGATTCGCACGACGATGCCCACCCGTTCGAGGCCATGCGCGAGCACCCGTTCGAGGAAGCGAACAAGCTGCTGCTGACGCCGGGCGCCGCGCAGGTCACCTACGGCGACGAGACGGCGCGCGTGCTGAAGATCGACGGCGCGGTGGGCGACGCCAACCTGCGCGCCTTCATGAACTGGGACCAGCTGAAGAACAATGCGCGCGTGGGCCTGCACGGCGTGGCCGAGGTGCGCGACTACTGGGCGCGGCTGATCCGCTTCCGCCACGCGCATCCGGCGGTGGGCGCGGGCGTGCACCAGATGATCGCGTCCAGCCCGTACACGTTCAAGCGTACCTACGACAAGAACGGCGTGGCCGACCGCGTCGTCGTCGCCCTCGACCTGCCGCAGGACCGCGCGGTGCCGATCTCCGTGGCCGGCGTGTTCGGCGACGGCCAGACGGTGCGCGACGCGTACACGGGCCGCACGGCCGTCGTCGCGGGCGGCAAGGTGAAGTTCGATACGCGCGCGCCGGTGGCGTTGATTTCGCTGGATTGACCAAACGTTCGCATACCGCATGCGCCTGGTGGGCTCGGTGAGCCCACCCTACGATTTGCCGATGCCGTAGGGTGGGCACCCCGTGCCCACCACGACGTTCGCGTCATCCCAACCACGGATGGGCGGCCAACCACCGCCCCAGCTCATTATCGTTCGCGCACTGCAGCTTGCTGAAGATATTCGCGCGATGCGTCTCCACCGAGCGCGGCCCGCACGGCGGCACGAGCACCCGCGCAATCTCCTTGTTCGGCTGGCCCAGCCCCACGAGCCGCGCCACCTCGCGTTCGCGCGGCGTCAGCTCCGCCCACAGCCGCAGCGCCAGCGCGCGCTCGCGCGCCTCGGCGATCGCGGCGGGGAGCTTGTCGAGCAGGTGCCGCGTGTCCGGCTTCTCGACCCAGTCGTAAGCGCCTTGCCGCACCGCTTCCAGCGCGGTCGGGATGTCGCCGTGGCCGGACAGGAATAGCGTGACGAGCGGGCTGTGTGCCGCGCGCAGGCGGTCGAACACGGCCAGGCCGCTCGTCCCGCCGAGGCGCAGGTCGAGGATCACGCAGCCCGGCTGGCGCATGTCGACCGCATCGAGGAACGCTTCGCCGGACTCGAAGGCCTGCACGGCCAGTCCTTGCGAAAACAGCAGGAGGAGCAGGGAGCGGCGCAGGGCCTCGTCGTCGTCGACGACATAGAGTGTCAGCGGGATGTCTTTCATGGCGCGGTGGGAAGCACGGTGGGAAGCGTGAAGGAAAAGGCGGCGCCGCCGCCGGCGGCACTGTCGACGGTCATGCAGCCGCCGTGGGCTTCGACGATGGTGCGGCAGATGTTCAGGCCCAGCCCCAGGCCGTCCGGGCGCGTCGTGAAGAACGGCGCGAAGATCTGTTCGCGCTGCTCAAACGGGATGCCCGGCCCCTCGTCGGCGACGGTGACGCGCACGCCCTGGTCGGCGCGCCGGCTGGCCAGTTCGATGCTGCCGCGCGGCCGGTCCTGCATGGCGTGCATCGCGTTGTGGATCAGGTTCACGAGCACCTGTTCGAGCAGCACGCGGTCGCCGCGCACGCGGGCGCCGTCGTCGTCCAGCGCCAACCGCAGGGCAATGCCGTCGCGCCGCAATTCCGGCATGAGCAGGGCCGCCGCGTGCTTGACGACGCCGTCGATGTCCAGGATTTCGTACTGGGCCCGCTGCGGGTTGATGAAGGCGCGCACGCGCTTGACGATCTCGCTGGCGCGCGTGCTCTGCTCGACGATCTCGTCGAGCGCCCCGGCCAGCATGTCGGGCGGCGCCGACTGCACCGCGAGGGCGCGCGCCGCGACGGCGAAATTCGACAGCGCCATCAGCGGTTGATTCAGTTCGTGCGCGAGCGTGGACGCCATCTCGCCGACGCTCGCCAGGCGCGCGCTGCGCTGCAGGCGCACTTCCTGGTCGCGCTGGCGGGCCTCGGCCTGCTTTTGCGCGGTGATGTCGACGACGGAACTCATCCAGCCCCGGTGCACGCCCTGGGCGTCGACGAGCGGCGCCGTGTAGACCATCGTGATCACGTCGTGGCCGTCCTTGTGGCGGATGCGCGATTCGAAGCCGTGCGGCGCGGCGCGGCCCTGCAGCACCTCGTCGCTCTCGCGCGCCTGTTTTTCCAGGTCGTCCGGGTGCCAGTACGGATACGGCGGGCGGCGGCCCAGCAGCTCCTGCGCGCTGTAGCCGACCATCGCGCACAGGGCCGGATTCACGTAGATGATCTTGCCTTCCGGGTCGCGCGCGCGCATGCCCACCAGCAGCGAGTCTTCCATCGCCTTGCGGAACGCGTGCGCTTCCTCCAGGTCGCGCGTGCGTTCCTCGACGCGCCGTTCCAGCTCGATGCGCGCCGTCTTCTGCTCGATGAAGCGCTTTTCGCGCAGGCGCCAGTACAGGACGCCGAGCAGCAGCAGCGCGACGGCCAGCGCCGCCAGCACGAGCGCCAGCTGGCGCGCCTGCACGACTTCCTTCATGTCCGTCGTCACCGTGAGGGTCCAGCCCAGTTCCGGCAGCGGCGTGTCGAGCGCGAGCAGGTCCATGCGGCGGTTTTCCGCGCGCGTGTGCAGGACGAAGGCGGGCGCCGTCCCGCGCGTTTCGGTCTCCCAGGGCAGGACGTAGAAGCGGTCGCGGTCGCCGTACTGGCGGTGCGCGACGATCCAGCGCAGGTCGGCCGCGGACACGGGCCGGATCGCGTGGAACAGCCAGTCCGGCACGGCGGAGAGGAACACGATGCCGTGGTTGTCGCGCAGGACGACCGGGTCGGCGCCGCGCATCCACGCGGCCTGCAGCGGCTCCAGGCTGATCTTGACGACGACCACGCCGAGGATGGCGCCGTCCGCCTGCACGGGCTCCGCGATGAACAGGCCGGACTGGCCCGTCGTGAGGCCGAGGCCGTAGAACAGGCCGCGGCGGCCCTGTACGGCGTCCTGGAAATAGGGGCGCTGGCGGTACGACTGGCCGACGAAGCTGGAAGGCAGGTTCCAGTTGCTGGCGGCGAGCGTCAGGCCCGCGCGGTCGACGAGGAACAGCGCGGCGGCGCCCGTCGTCGCCTGCAGGTCGGCAAAGTAATCGTTCACGCGCGCGCGCAAGGCCGCGTCGCGCGGGTTGCGCAGCAGGGCCTGCACGTCGGGGTGGCGGGATGCCGCGTGCGGCAGGAAGTCGTGCTTTTCGACGAGGCCGCGCAGCCCCAGCACGTGCGCCGCCGCGGCCTGGCGCAGGCCTTCCGTCTTCGTCCGCAGCTCGTGCCGCTCGGCCCAGTTGCCCGACGCCGCGATGACGGCCAGCGCGCCCGCGGCGACGAGCAGCCGGCGCCAATGACGTGGGTTGGGCAGGATGGGCATGGAGCAACGATAGCAGTTGCGCGGAGCGAATGGAACCGCCTCCGTAATTTTACGGAGGCCGGCAGAGCGAAGTTGCGGATGTGCGCCGGCGCGCCGGCTGGGATAGTGGGCACACCAATAAGGAGGAGACATCCATGAACACCGTCACGTCCAAGGCGCCCGCCGGCGCCGGCGCCGCTACCACCGAACGCATCTCCGGCAAGCGTCTCGCGGCCATCCTGGTCGGCTCGGCCGGCAACCTCGTCGAGTGGTTCGATTTCTACTGCTACTCGGCCTTCGCGCTGTACTTCGCGGGCGCGTTCTTCCCCAAGCAGGACCCGACCGCGCAGATGATGTCCACGGCCGGCATCTTCGCGCTGGGCTTCTTCGTGCGTCCCATCGGCGGCGTCCTGTTCGGCCGCATCGGCGACCGCGTCGGCCGCAAGACCGCGCTGATGACGTCCGTGCTGCTGATGTGCTTCGGCTCCCTCATGATCGCCTGCGCGCCCACGTATGCCGCCGCCGGCATCCTGTCGCCGTGCATCCTGCTGCTGGCGCGCCTGCTGCAGGGCCTGAGCCTCGGCGGCGAATACGGCGCCAGCGCGACGTATTTGTCGGAGATGGCGGACTCGAAGCACCGCGGCTTCTACAGCAGCTTCCAGTACGTGACGCTGATCGGCGGCCAGTTGCTGGCGCTGATCCTGCTGCTCGTGCTGCAGAAATTCCTGCTCGACGCCGAGCAGTTGCATGCCTGGGGCTGGCGCATTCCGTTCGTCGTCGGCGCCTGCCTCGCCCTGCTGGCGCTGCGCATGCGTCACAACCTGCCGGAGACCCAGGCGTTCGAAGCCGCCCGTAAAAAGGCCAAGCCGATGGGCGGCCTGAAGCAGCTGGCGCAGCACCCGCGCGAGGTGCTGCTGGTGATCGGCCTGACGATGGGCGGCACGCTCGCGTTCTACGTCTACACGACGTATATGCAGAAATTCCTGCGCCTGTCCGTCGGCCTGACGGATGCGCAGGCCACCGCCGTGTCGGCCGCGTCGCTGCTGTTCGCGATGTGCCTGCAGCCGCTGTACGGCGCGCTGTCCGACCGCATCGGCCGCCGTCCGCTGCTCGTGGGCTTCGCGCTGCTCGGCACGTTGTTCACCGTGCCGCTGCTGTCCGCCATCCGCCACGCCAGCGGCCCGTGGCAAGCGTTCGCCCTGATCGCCTGCGCCTGGATGATCGTGTCCGGCTACACGTCGATCAACGCGCTCGTCAAGGCCGAGCTGTTCCCGGCGTCGATCCGCGCCACCGGCGTCGGCGTGCCGTATGCGTTCGCGGTGTCCGTGTTCGGCGGCACGGCCGAGTATCTCGCCCTGTGGTTCAAGTCGATCAACCTGGAAAGCGGCTTTTACTGGTACGCGACGGCCGTCATCGCCTGCACGCTGGCCGTCTGCTGGTTCATGCGCGATTTCAGCGCGCAGTCGAAGATCGATGCCGAGACGCGCGCGCACTGAAGCCTCGATCTGAAATTGTCGATATGGCAAGAGCGGTCCCTGTGGGGCCGCTTTTTCGTTGTAACCGTCCGATTCGGTTCATAATCGCTTTTTGGTGCATTTCAATCAATGGTATCCTAGCCGCAATAGAGGACACCTTCGCAAGAAACGCAATACGATGACGCTTGAGCCCGATACCGAACAAAAGCCAACCCGCGGCGCCTACTCCGACGGCCCGCGCCTCCTGGCCGACATCGGCGCGACCCATGCGCGCTTTGCCCTGGAGATCGCGCCGGGCGTCATGCGCAACGTGGCCGTGCTGCTGTGCGACGACTACCCCGGCATCCTCCCGCTGCTGAACGCCTACCTGGCGCAGACCCAGGCCCAGAGCAGCGGCGCCCGCATCACCCACGCGGCGTTCGCGCTCGCGAACCCGATCAGCGGCGATTTCATCCGCATGACCAACCGCGACTGGCAGTTTTCGACGGAAGAGGTGCGGCGCACGCTCGGCCTGACGACGCTGTTGATCGTGAACGACTTCACGGCGCTGGCGATGGCGCTGCCCGGCTTCAAGCCGGAAGACCTGCTGCAGATCGGCGGCGGCAAGCCTGTGCCGAACGCCGTGGCCGGCGTGCTCGGTCCGGGCACGGGCTTGGGCGTGTCGGGCGTGATCCCGACCATGGACGGTTTCGTCACCCTCGGCAGCGAGGGCGGCCACGTCAACTTCGCCCCGGCCGACGAGCGCGAGTTCGCCATCCTGCAATACGCCTGGCGCGAATGGCAGCACGTGTCGAACGAGCGCCTGATCTCCGGCCCCGGCATGGAAATCATTTATCGCGCGCTCGCGCTCCGCAATGGTGTAGAGGCGCCGCCGCGCGACGCCGCCGCGATCATGGCGGGCGCGCTGGAGCAGAACGACCCGCTGTGCCTGGAAGTGCTGGAATGCTTCGCAGGCATGCTGGGCGGCGCGGCCGCGAACCTGGCGGTGACGCTGGGCGCGTTCGGCGGCATCTTCATCGGCGGCGGCATCGTGCCGCGCATGGCCGAGTGGTTCAAGACGTCGCCGTTCCGCACGCGCTTCGAGGCCAAGGGCCGCTTCTCCAGCTACCTGGCGCAGATCCCGACGTACGTGATCATGATGCCGACGCCGGCACTGTACGGCGTCTCGAGCATCCTGTCCGAACACCTGCGCAACCGCAGCGGGGCCAACACGCTGATGGAGCGCGTGCAGCACCTGCAGCCCGAACTGTCGCCGGCCGAGCAGCGCGTGGCGCAGCTCGTGATCGAGCATCCGCGCAAGGTGCTGTCCGAGCCGATCGCCGAGATCGCGAAGCTGGCCGACGTCAGCCAACCGACCGTGATCCGTTTCTGCCGCTCGCTGGGTTTCTCGGGCCTGGCCGACTTCAAGCTGAAATTCGCCGGCAGCCTGACGGGCACGATCCCCGTGCGCCACAGCCAGGTGCGCATGACGGACAGCACGCACGACCTGTCCGCGAAGGTCATCGACAACACGGTGTCCGCGATCCTGAGATTCCGCGACCAGCTCGACGTGAACTCGATCGACCGCGCCATCGACATCCTGCGCCGCGCCAAGCGCGTCGAGTTCTACGCGATGGGCAATTCGCGCGTCGTGGCGCTGGACGGTCAGCATAAATTCTTCCGCTTCCGCATCCCGACGTCGTCGTACGGCGACTCGCACCTGTTCGCGCTGGCGGCCGAGCTGCTGGGCCCTGGCGACGTCGTCGTCGCCATCTCGACGACGGGCCAGTTGCCGGAACTGCTGGACGCCGTCGACGTCGCCCGCGCCGCCGGGGCCGACGTCATCGCCATCACGAGCAGCAAATCGGCGCTGGCGCGCAAGGCCAGCGTGTGCCTCGCCGTCGATCACAGCGAGGACAGCACGACGTTCCTGTCGATGATCTCGCGCATCCTGCAACTGCTCCTCATCGACATCATGGCCGTCGGCATCTCGCTGGGCCCGGCCGGCGAGGTCACGGGCGACGGCGACACCGAACGGCGCCGCCTGCTGATCTCCCACCTCGACATCTGACGTCCTCGTGGCGCGCGCGACCTCCGCCACGATCGCCCTGACCGCGCTCGCGATGGCGGCGTTCGCGGCGAATTCGCTGCTGTGCCGCGTCGCGCTGCGCGACGGCCACGTCGACCCCGCGTCGTTCGGCGTCATCCGCGTGACGGCCGGCGCGCTCGTGCTGGCCGTCGCGCTGCGCCTGCGCTCGCGTCCCGCCGCAACCCCCGACTGGCGCGCCGCCGTCATGCTGTTCGCCTACGTGGCCGCGTTTTCCTTCGCCTACCTCACCTTGTCGGCGGGGACGGGCGCGCTGATTTTGTTCGGCGCCGTGCAACTGACGATGTTCGCCGTGGGCCTCGCGGGCGGCGAGCGGTTCGCGCCCGCCGGCTGGGCGGGACTGGCGCTGGCGGCCGCGGGGCTCGTCGTGCTCGTGCTGCCCGGCGTCGCGGCGCCGCCGCTCGCCGGCGCCGCGCTGATGGCGGTCGCGGGCGCCGCGTGGGGCGCGTACTCGCTGCGCGGGCGCGGGGTGCCGGATCCGCTGGCGGCCACCGCCTCCAACTTCCTGCGCGCGTTGCCGCTCGCCTTGCTGCTGGGTGTCGCGTTCGGCGCGCGTGCCCATGCGGACGCCGCCGGAATCGCGCTCGCCATCGCCTCGGGCGCGCTGACGTCGGGGCTCGGCTACGTGATCTGGTATGCGGCGCTGCGCGGCCTGTCGGCGTTGCAGGCCGCGAGCGTGCAGTTGTCCGTGCCCGTGATCGCGGCATGCGGCGGCACGTTGTGGCTGGACGAGCCGTTCACGCCGCGGCTCGCGGTGGCCGTCGTCGCGATCCTGGGCGGGATCGCGCTCGTGCTGACGGATCGGGCACGCAAGCGGGGCTGACCCAGCCTCAGTCGTTCAGGCCGATTCCTTCCCACCCTTGCGGCGTGAGCTTCACGTACAGCTTTTCCTTCTGCGTGTGCTCGCCGTCGACGGTCCGCCCGAGGATGGGGAACGCCTCCTTGACCTGCGGCTTCCTGGCCCAGCCGGCCACGTTCGACAGCGTGTACGTGTAGATCACGGCGGATTCCTCGTGGTCGCCCGCCTTGGCCGGGTCCGCCCAGCGGATCACCTTGTCCAGCGACTTGTGGCCCCAGCACAGGCGCGGCTTGCGCCCCGCATCCGCGCGCAGATAGGGCTTGGCGGCGTCGGTCATGACGTAGCGCCTGACCTTCACCTTCGGTCCGCCCGGCTTGCCGTCGACAAAGGTGACGGGCAATTCCATGTCCTCGCCCTTGGCCAGGCCCGCCGCTTCCAGCGCCGCCATCTGGCCGGCGGGGCCGTCCGGGTACAGCTTCTGCTGGCGCAGGTCCGCTTCGTACACGTCGACCGGCCACGTCACGGGGTCCAGGCACATGTCGCCCTTCTTGGCGAAGTACTGGTTGACGGCGATGCCGAAATTCTTGTCGTTGGCGGAGGTCTTGCTGTCGCAGGCGGACAGCGCGGCGGCCAGGGTCGCGCCGAGGATCAGGGAAATGGCGGTCTTGTTCATGGTGAGGCGATTGTACCAAGGGTTGGGGCCGGTCCGTCATGCCGCATGCGAACGGCTCAGCGCACGCGTCCCTGTACCGCCAGATAGACGCGCGCGCTGCCGGGGTCGTCCGACGTGACGGTGAGCTGGCCGTTGTACAGGCCCGGCCGCTTCGGTTTGCCGTCGGGGCCCGTGCGCACGGAAAGCCGGTACGTGATCGCGACGCTCTGGCCCGGCTTGAGCGTGACCGGCATGGCGCCGCCGTTCTGCTCGAGCGGGAAGTCCGGCCAGAGCAACACGCGGCCGTCGGAAAAATTCTCCTGGAGGTCCGTTTCGAACTGCGCGTTGTAGCCATACTCGAACTGGCCCTGGGGCGTGTCGTAGCCGACGCCCGTCACGGCGAAGATCGAATCGATACGAACGTGCAGATCGGCGTCGCCGCGATTGGAAAATGTCACGACCCGCTTTGCGCTCGCGCCGCCGACCGCATCGGGCATCACGATCGGCACGGTCAGCGCGCCGCCGTTCTGGTGTTTGCCGTCGATGACCAGTTTCGGCTGGGGCCCCGTCGGTACGGGACGCATCGTGATGTAGGGATCGCCCTGCAGGCTCACGGGCGAGCCTTCCAGGCGTCCATAGGAGGCTTGCGCGAACGTGCTGCCGTTCTGGAGCAAGGCATAATCGTTCTTGATGATGTCTTCTTCGTAGGCGCTCGTGACGAGCGTGACGTCGGTCGTGCCGCGCGTGAGCAGCGCGTTTCCGCGCATGAGCAGGGTCGTCCCGACGGAGTTCTCGAACAGGAAGTTCTGCGTACTGCAGGACGCCAGTTCGATGTACTTGGCCTTGACGAATTGCGAGGTCAGGCTCGACGCCTGCCAGTCGGTGCTGTCGCTCGAATAGAAGACGTCCGGCGTACCGGGGCCCTCGAATTGCAGAAAGTCGGGCGCGCCATGCAGGTTCGCGACGCACATCTCGTTGTCGTGCCCGATGCAGTCGAGGAAGGCGTCGCGCCGCTGTACCGACGTGCCGTCGTTCAGGTAACTGATGGCGCTCGCCGGGTACAGGCCGATGCCCGCCCACTTGGCCGATTGATCGCCCCACTGGGCTGCCGGACCGCCGAACCAGCCGGCTTCGATGAGACGGAAGCGTTGGGCCCAGCCGGCGTTCGCCACCTTGCTGCCGCGGTGGTAGGCGATCATCTGGTCCAGCTTGTTCGCCACTTCGCCCGATTCGGCTGCGCTGCTGGTCCCGCGCAGGACCGATATCACCAGGCCGTTCCGGCAACGCGGATCGGCCGAGCGGGGGGCCGTGGCATTGAAGACATGGCCGCTGTCATCCATCTCGAAGGCCGGGCAATCGGGCAGGCGATACACGTCGAGGAAAGGCGCATCGGCGGCAGTGGGAACGGCGACCCGGCCGACGAGGATGGCGCCGTCGTAGCCCTTGAGCTGCGCGCGGATGGCGCCGATCGACGCCGCGGCGCCGGCGACGTCCACGCTCCACGCCGGGCCGTCGGGGCGCAGGCCGTTCAAGTCGCTGCTCATCGCGCCGGCCAGCGCCGCCAGGCGCGCGCCGTTGTCGGCCAGCCGTTCCGGTGACGCGAGCAGGAGGATCCTGCGCGTACCCGCCGCCACCTCGTCGAACTTGCCGGCGGCGAGATCGGCGAGGCGTCCGATGGTGGCGTCGATATTCGACTGGACCGCGGTGTCGTCGGCCATGCCGGGTACGCTCTGCATCAGGGCGCGTGCGATGGCATTCGCGAGGTGGCCGTCGTAGGCGGCGCGCTGCCCGGTCGCGTCGAGTGCGCGGGTGAATTGCATGGCGATCCGCACCTTGCGGGCGGCCAGGTCGGCGTCCGTCCCCTGGGCGCCGGCCAGGACGGACAACAGGACGTTGGCCCGCGTGGCGCCGTGCAGGTTGAGCGCGTCGGCCCAGAACTGGTAGCCGGGCAGGTCGGGGTCACGCGAGAACAGGCCTTGATACAGCGCGAATATCCATTGCGAGTCGTAACAGGTGGTCTGGCAGACCGGATACAGCCGCTTCGACTCCTCGCTCGCGGCGAAGGCGTCGACCAGGTCGCGTACGGCGGCATTCGTCCCGTAAGCGCCGAGCAGTTCTCCAACCGTCGTCGGCGCATGGGCGGCGCGGTAGGCGTGCGTGAAGTAGGCCAGGCCGGCCGGATCGGCGGGCCGCCCGAAATAGCCGAGGTAAAGCTGCTGCACCAGGTATTCGTAATCCGCATCCACGTCCGCCGCGACGCCCACGGCGCCGGCGGTGCGCGCCGCGCTGCCGTGTTGAACCTGTTGCTGCTCCTGTCCACCGCAGGAAGCCAGCAAGACGACGACGAGGGCCAGGGCGGCGGACAGGAGCGGCTTGTGCATGTCGATGTGTGGTGGCGAAATGGAATCCTGATGTTATTCGAAATTTAACTATTGTGTAAATATAAAGTTGAGGGTCGGTGCGGCACGACAGTCTCCGGCGCCGTCCGCCACCCGCCCAGTACCCACGCCGGATCGCAAGTGAAAGCCGTCCGTGAAGCCGCTGATGATCGCCAGCTGGTAGCGCCCGTTTGGTGGCTGGACGCCCGGCGCGACGACGTCTTCCGCGTCAGCCAGACGTTCGCCTGGCGCTTCCGGCCGATGTGAGGTTCCGCTAGTCCTCGACGAACACGACGGCCGTGCGCGGCGGGATCGAGAATGCGCCCGTCGCAGCGTCGAACGTGGCCTGCGTCGCGCGCTTGTCGGCCGCGTGGTCGGACAGGAACACGGGGTGCAGGTGCAGGCGTTTGCCGATGGATTCCGGATCGGTCACCGTGTGCCCGGCCTTGTCCACGTTGATGAAGTACGCGATGCCGGCGAACCCCGCGCCCGCCAGGCCGCGGCCGTCCAGGTGCGCGGCGACCACCGTCGGGATCTGCGTGCTGCCGGTGTTGAAGAAGCGCAGGCGCTGCCGGATGGCCGCGGCCGTCGGCAGGCGGAACAGGGTGGAGCTGGCGCGGATGGCGAGCAGGTCGCGGAACGCGTCGCGCGCGAACGCGATGTCGGCGGGCGCCGGCTTGATGGCGGCGTTGGCCAGCAAGGGCTTCAGCAGCGGCCAGTCGCGGCCGTTGTCGTCGGCAGGCGGCAGGCCCGTGCCGAAGTGGTTGTCGCGGTACGTCCAGTCGATCCGGTTGAACCAGTCGCCGGAATTGAAGCTGTTGCGGTCCAGCGATTTCGAGCGCAGCACGTCGATGCCCGCGTGGAAGTAGGCGACGCCCTGCGCGAACGCGTCGACGGCCATGCCCAGCACCTGCACGCGTGCTCGTTCCCGGCCGGTCGTCGCAAGGGGCAGCTTGAGGACGTCGATGTCGAACAAGGTCTGGTTGTCGTGGTTCTCGACATAGTTCACGACCTCGCCCGGCGCGCTCGCATAGCCCGCCGGCTGGCCGTTGTAGTCGATGGCCTCGAGCGGCACCGTCCTGTCGTCGAACGTGCGGAGGGCGTACGAGCGGATCGAGCCCGCGAGCCCCGCGCGCACGAGGTCCGCCGTCTCGAGCAGGTCGGCGGCGGGACGCGTGCCCGCGTGCGCGTTCGGATCGTAGACGAGGCCATTGATCCAGCCCTGGCGGCCGAACATCGCGTCGCCGGCGTCGCCGGCGGAGCCGCCGCGCACGGCGTCGCGCAGGCGGTCGTTGAAGGTGCCGATGCCGCTGCCGTTCAGGGACAGCTGCGACGCCTGCACGAAGCGCGCGCCGTCCGCCGCTTCGCCGAAGTTCCAGCCTTCGCCGATCAGCTGGACGTCGCGGCCGGCCGCCGCGTTCACGTCGCGCTGCAAGCGTTCCATCACGGCGCGCGGCTGGTGGCCCATCAGGTCGAAGCGGAACGAATCGATCCTGTATGCCTTCGCCCACAGCGCGACGGAGTCGATCATCAGCTTGCCCATCATGCGGTTTTCCGTCGCCGTGTTGTCGCAGCAGGTCGAGCGCTCGATGGCGCCGCGCGCGTTCAGGCGGTGGTAATAGCCGGGGACGACGCGGTCGAGGACGGATTTTTCGTTCTGTCCCGCCGTGAAGGTGTGGTTGAACACGACGTCCATCCCGACGCGCAGGCCGATGCGGTGCAGGCTTTGCACCATCCGGCGGAATTCGACGATGCGGCGCGCGCCGTCGGCGGGGTCGGTCGAATAACTGCCTTCCGGCGCGTCGTAGTGGAACGGGTCGTAGCCCCAGTTGAAGCAATCCGTCTCCGCGGTTCTCTTGATCAGCGCCTGCTGGGTGTCGCCGTCGGGCGCGCCGGCCGGCACGGGCACCGCGCACGACGCCTCGGGCAAGCTGGCGAAGTCGTACACGGGCAGCAGGTGGACGTCCGTGAGGCCGCTGCGCGCGAGCGCCGCCAGGTGCCGCATGCCGCTTGATCCGGTATCCGTGAAGGCGAGGTATTTGCCGCGATGGGCCGGTGGCACGCTGGCGTCGTCGCGCGAAAAATCGCGCACGTGCAGCTCGTAGACGACCATGTCCGTCTGGTGCTCGACCGTCCGCGGCGCGGGTGTCGTGCCCCAGCCGGCCGGCTTCAGGCGCGGCGAATCCAGGCGCGCGATATAGCTGCGCGTCGAATCCGTCGTCAGGCCGATCGAATACGGATCGGTGACGAGGTTGCGCACGATGCCGGCATCGACCGGCACGTCGATGGCGTAGCGGTAGTACTTGCCGGTCGAATCGCCCGGCAGGGCGGCGCGCCAGGCGCCCGTGCGGCGGTCGAAGTCCATCTGGTAGACGGCACGCGCGCGGCCCGTGCCGCCGTCGTAGACGCAGACGGCGGCTTGCTGCGCGGTCGGCGCCCACACCGTGAAGCGCGTGCGGCCGGCTTTGATGTCCACGCCCAGCGGCGCCAGGCCGGCGGCGGGCGCGTACAGGTCGTCGAGGGCGCCTGCCGCCTGGATGCGCGTGGCGTCCAGCACGCGGCCGTCCGCATCCTCGCGCACGAGCACGAGCTGGCCGCGGTGCAGATCGGGCAGCGAGGCGGCGGCGGCGGCGCCCACGCGCAGCACCGGGCCGCCGGCCAGGTAGCGGAAGCGGGCGGCGGCCGCCGGCGGCACAGGGCCCGTGAAGACGTCGAGGCGGAGGGCGCCGTCCGCGCCGCTCACCGCGGCGCCCGCGGGCGCCGCGATCGCGCCGCGCGCCGAATGGTAGAGGCGGAACACGCCATCGGACGCGCTGCCCGGCCATTTGACGAGCCGCGCGTCGAGCCAGACGGCGCGCGCGTCGAAGCGGGCGGCGGCGGGATGCAGGACGGTCTGAAAGCCGTCGGCGTCGCAGGCGTCCGGTCCGATGGCGGCATGGGCGGCGCCGGCGAGCAGCAAAAGCAGGGCGCCGGCGGCGGGGAGGGTCGTTCGTGTCATGGTGGTCGCGGCGAGTGTTCGGTTGGCGCGACAGGTTAACACCTTTTGATGTAGTTTGACTACCGAATGAAGCGTTTCCACTTTGTATGAAAATTCGTAAGTCAATGATTTAAAGCGATATTTGCTCCGTAATCGTGATTTTCGCGCGGATTGTCATGCCGCATATCATCCTGTATATTGCGTAAAATTACTGGAGAGACAGCACATGACCACTTCCTCGCACGACAAGAATCCGTGGTGGCGCGAAGCCATCATCTACCAGGTCTATCCGCGCAGCTACCTCGATACGAATGGCGACGGCGTCGGCGACCTGCCGGGCATCACCGCCAAGCTGGATTACATCGCCAGCCTGGGCGTGGACATCGTCTGGCTGTCGCCGTTCTTCAAGTCGCCGATGAAGGACTTCGGCTACGACATCGCGGACTATTGCGACGTCGATCCGCTGTTCGGCACCCTCGCGGATTTCGATGCGCTGGTCGCCAAGGCGCATTCGCTGGGCCTGAAGATCATGATCGACCAGGTGATGGCGCACACGGCCGAGAACCACCCGTGGTTCGTCGAAAGCCGTTCGAGCCGCGACAACCCGAAGGCCGACTGGTATGTGTGGTCCGATCCGCTCCCGGACGGCAACCCGCCCAACAACTGGCTGTCCGTGTTCGGCGGCTCGGCGTGGCAGTGGGACAGCCGCCGCAAGCAGTACTACATGCATAACTTCCTCGTGAACCAGCCGCAGGTGAACTTCCACAATCCGGAAGTCCAGCAGGCGCACCTGGATTCGCTGCGCTTCTGGCTCGAGCGCGGCGTCGACGGCGTGCGCATGGACGCCTGCAATTTCCACTTCCACGACCGTGAGCTGCGCAGCAATCCGCCCGCGCTCGTGCGCGACACGTCGACCGTCACGGACGTGAACCCGTACGGCATGCAGGCCCACATCCACGACAAGACCCAGCCGGAAAACATCGCGTTCCTGCAAAGGCTGCGCAAGCTGCTGGACGAATACGGCGCCGTCTCGATCGGCGAGGTGGGCGCGGACGATTCGCTGGCCGTCATGGCCGACTACACGACGGGCGGCGACAAGCTGCACATGGCGTACAGCTTCAACCTCCTGACGCCGCAGTTCTCCAGCCGCCACATCCGCCGCCAGGTCGAGGAATTCAACGCGCGCGTGAAGGATGGCTGGGCGTCGTGGTCGGTCGGTAACCACGATTCGGCCCGCGTCGCCACGCGCTGGTCCAGCGGGGAGTGGACTGCCTCGCTGTCGAAACTCGTGCTGGCGCTGCAGCTGTCGCTGAAGGGCACGCCGTGCCTGTACCAGGGCGACGAGCTGGCGCTGCCGGAAGCGGACGTCCCGTACGAACTGCTGCAGGACCCGTACGGCATCACGTTCTGGCCCGAGTTCAAGGGCCGCGACGGCTGCCGCACGCCGATGCCGTGGACGAACGACGCGCCGAACGCCGGTTTCACGACGGGCAAGCCGTGGCTGCCCGTGCCGCCCGAGCACCTGCGCCTGGCCGAGGCGGGCCAGGACCAGGACCCGCAGTCGACCTTGAACTTCGCGCGCAACATCATCCGCTGGCGCCGCACCTTGCCCCAGCTGACGCGCGGCGACATCGTGTTCTTCGACGTGCCGGAGCAGGCGCTGGCGCTGCGCCGCGACCTTGACGGCCATCCGTCCGTGCTGGCCGTGTTCAACGTGACCGACGCGCCGCTGACGTTCGACTGGCTTGATGCCGTTGGCGCGGCGCCGCTGGAAGGCCATGGCCTGCCGGGCGCCGTGAACGGGACGACGGTCACGCTGCCGCCTTACGGCGCGTGGTTCGGCAAGGTCGCCTGACATGGAAGAACAACTGGACGGGGGCGACAAGCCCACCCGCACCGCGTTCGCCGACGGCCCGCGCCTGCTGGCCGACATCGGCGCGACGCACGCACGCTTCGCACTGCAGACCGCGCCCGGCAGCTATCGCTCGGTGCGCGTGCTCAAGTGCGACGACTTCACGGGCATCGTGCCGATGCTGCGTTTCTATCTTGCCGAGCACGCGGACACGCGCCTGCACCACGGCGCGTTCGCGCTCGCGAACCCCGTCGACGGCGACTACGTGCGCATGACGAACCGGCCGTGGGAATTTTCCACGGACGCCGTGCGGCGCGAACTGGGCCTCGATACGCTGTTGATCGTGAACGACTTCACGGCGCTGGCGATGGCGATCCCGGGCCTGAAGGAATCGGACCTGATGCAGGTGGGCCCCGGCAAACCCGTGCCGGGCGCCGTGCTGGGCGTGCTCGGACCGGGCACGGGCCTGGGCGTCTCGGGCGGCATCCCGACCGTCGACGGCTTCGTCACCCTCGGCAGCGAGGGCGGCCACGTCAACTTCGCGCCCAGCGACGAGCGCGAGTTCGCGATCCTGCAGGCCGCGTGGCGCGAATGGAGCCACGTGTCGAACGAACGCCTGATCTCCGGCCCCGGCATGGAGATCATTTTTCGCGCGCTGGCCGAGCGCAACGGCGTGGATGTGGCGCCACGCACCTCGGCCGAGATCATCGCCGGCGCCCTCGAGGACAACGATCCGCTGTGCCTGGAAGTGCTGGATGCTTTTAGCGGCATGCTCGGCGGCGCGGCCGCGAACCTGGCGGTGACGCTCGGCGCGTTCGGCGGCATCTTCATCGGCGGGGGCATCGTGCCGCGGCTGGGCGAGTGGTTCCTGACGTCGCCGTTTCGCACGCGCTTCGAGGCGAAGGGCCGTTTTTCCAGCTACCTGTCGGACATCCCGACGTACGTGATCTCGACGCCGCACGTGGCGTTCGACGGCGTCGCGAACATCCTGTCGGAACACCTGCGCGGCCGCAGCGGGGGCAACACGCTGATGGACCGTATCCACAAGCTGCGGCCGGAACTGACGCCGGCCGAGCAGCGCGTGGCGGCCCTCGTGCTGGACCAGCCGCGCCTCGTGCTGAACGAGCCGATCGCCGGCATCGCGAAGCTGGCGGACGTGAGCCAGCCGACCGTGATCCGCTTCTGCCGCTCGCTCGGTTTCCTGGGCCTCGCGGACTTCAAGCTGAAGTTCGCGAGCAGCCTGACGGGCTCCATCCCGGTGCGCCACAGCCAGGTGCGCGGCAGCGACAGCACGCACGACCTGTCGGCGAAGGTCATCGACAACACGATCTCGGCGATCCTGCAATTCCGCGACCAGCTGGACGTGCGCGCCATCGACCGCGCGATCGAACTGGTGAGCCGCGCCAAGCGCGTGGAGTTCTACGCGATGGGGAATTCGCGCGTGGTCGCGCTGGACGGCCAGCACAAGTTCTTCCGCTTCCGCATCCCGACGGCGCTGTACGGCGATTCGCACCTGTTCAAGCTGGCGGCCGAGTTGCTGGGGCCGGGCGACGTCGTCGTCGCGATCTCGAATTCGGGCCGCCTGCCGGACCTGCTGTCGGCGGTGGAAGCGGCGCGCGCGGCCGGCGCCGACGTCATCGCCATCTGCAACAGCCAGTCGCCGCTGGCGCGCCGCGCGGACGTGCTGCTGGCGGTGGATCACGCCGAGGACAGCACGCATTTCCTCGCGATGATTTCGCGGATCCTGCAGCTGCTCCTCATCGACATCATGGCGGTCGGCATCTCCGTCGACGTGCATCATGCGCGGACGTTGCCGCCGGCGGCGGTAGAGGGTGAGGGCGAGGGGAGGCGGGCTCTGATCTCGCACCTTGATTCGTAGGGTGGACGGCTAGCCCGTCCACGCGGTGATAGGCGACGACTCCGATATCGCGCACGATTCCGGAGCCGCCAACAATCACCGCTCGATCTTCGGCAAGAACGCGGCCAGCACCCCCAGCAACGGCAGGAACGACGCCAGCCGATACACCGTCGCTATCCCCGCCACGTCGGCGATATGCCCCATGGCCGCCGCGCCGATGCCGCTGACGCCGAACATCAGCCCAAAGAAGATCCCCGCGATCATGCCGACCTTGCCCGGCACGAGCTCCTGCGCGAACACGACGATCGCGGAAAACGCGGACGACATCACGAGCCCGATCACCACCGACAGCACGCCCGTCCAGAACAGGTCCGCGTACGGCAGCGCCAGCGTGAACGGCGCGGCGCCGAGGATCGACACCCAGATCACGCGCTTGCGGCCGATGCGGTCGCCGATCGGGCCGCCCGCGAAGGTGCCGGCGGCGACGGCCGCGAGGAAGGCAAACAGGTACAGCTGCGCGGTGCCGACGGCGACGCCGAATTTCTCGATCAGGTAGAACGTGTAATAGCTCGACAGGCTCGCCATGTAGACGTATTTCGAGAACACGAGCGTGGCCAGCACGGCCAGCGCGCGCAGGACGGTCGCGCGCGGCAGCGCCGGGCCGGCGTGCGCGGTGGCGCGGCGCGTGACGGTCTGGAGATGGCTGCCGTACCAGCGGGCGACGCCCACCAGCACGATCACGGCGACGAGCGTGAACAGCATGAACCAGGCGATGCGTCCCTGGCCGCGGCCGACGATGATGGCGGCGGCCAGCAGCGGGCCGAATGCGGAGCCGAGGTTGCCGCCCACCTGGAACAGCGATTGCGCGAAGCCGAAGCGCCCGCCGGACGCCAACCGCGCCACGCGCGACGCTTCCGGATGAAAGGTCGAGGAGCCGACGCCGATCATGCCGGCGGCCAGCAACAGCATGGGAAAACTGGCCGCGACGGCCAGCAGCCCGACGCCGGCCAGGGTCACGCACATCCCGGCCGGCAGCAGGAACGGGAGCGGGCGCTTGTCGGTGGCGAGGCCGATCCACGGCTGCAGCAGCGACGCGGTGCACTGGAACGTCAGCGTGATCAGGCCGACCTGCGTGAAGGTGAGCGCGAACTCGTCTTTCAGCAGCGGATAGACCGACGGCAGCACGGCCTGCACGCAATCGTTCAGCAGGTGCACGAAGGCGACGGAAAACAGGATCTGGAGCACGGTCCCGGGCGCGGCGCTGGCCGGCCCGGCCGCCGCGATGGAGGGCGAAGTGGGCGTGGTCATGGTGGTGTTCTCGATGAATGGCGGATCAGTGTAATATGGGCAATTCCAGCGCATATTCCATTTTTCGTCGCCCAAGTGACATCCATGACACTCGCGCCATCGCCCACCTACCGCCAGAAATTCGGCAAGCTCCCGCGCAGCGTGACGGCCGTGCCGTCGGAGGTGCAGCATGGCGAACTGGTCGAAGCCCACAGCCACCCGTGGGTGCAATTGCTGTACGCCAGCGAGGGCGTGATGCGGGTGCGCACGGAGCTGGGCGTGTGGCTCATCCCGCCGCGCCGCGCGCTGCTCATCGCGCCCGGCGTCGTGCACGAGCTGACGATGCTCAGCCGGGTCAATATGCGCGCGTTGTACATCGAACCGTTTGCGGCCGGCCACCTCGTCGACGGCTGCAAGGTGCTGGAAGTGAGCCCGCTGCTGCGCGAGCTGATCGTGGCGCTGTCGCTCGAGCCCGTCGACTATCCGCCCGGCGGGCGCGGCGAGGCGCTGGCGCGGCTGATCCTGTCGGAGCTGGCCGCGATGGAGACGGTGCCGATTGCCGTGCCGTGGCCGCGCGACCGGCGCCTGCTGGCCTTGTGCGCGGACATCATGGCGCATCCTGCCCGCCAGCGCCGGCTCGACGACTACGCGCTCGACGCGGGGGCCAGCGCGCGCACGCTGATCCGTTTATTTCCCCGCGAGACGGGATTGCACTACCGCCAGTGGGTGCAGCAGGTGCACCTGGCGCATGCGTTCGAGATGCTGGCGCGCGGCGAGAGCGTGGGCGCGATCGCGCAGACGCTCGGCTATGCGAGCCCCAGCGCGTTCACGAGCATGTTCCGCAAGCTGCTGGGCAAGACGCCGCAGCACTACCTGGCCGAGTGGCGAGGCGCCGCCGACCGGGGGAGGAGTGGCGCCACCGTCCACGCGGCGTGAACGATGGCGCTGCACGGTCAGCGGCAGCGTCCACGATAGACGCGTTGCCGGGGGCCGGTTTGAGTTCGGTCAACCTAGACGACGATGCCGAGCCGGCATCAACATCGTTTATTTTTTATGCTGGAGCCGCGCGGCGATCGATTTGCATCCATCCAGTGTCGGGTAGGTATCGACCCATCCGACCACCCACTGGACCAGCAGTATTTTCGAAAAGTTGCACTGAAAGTTCGATGCGGGCATGGCATCGAGCGGATCATGGAATTCGTTGTATTCGAGGTTGAAGACTTTCTCCGCCGGCACCGGCACGTGCTCGGGGGCGATCACGGTGTCGGGTCGATTCTTCAGACGTACGGGGTCGCTGGTGACGAAGCGGGGCCGTCTGGAATCCGTGTCGCGCCGGGGCAGGTAAAACAGGTTCATGGGCTTGTGCAGCACGTCCGCAAAGCGCTCGGGCCGGTCGAAGCGCATCATGTCGGCAGGAACGCGCAAGTCTGCCGCGCTCGACTGGCACGCGGGGTCCATGTCGACAAAGATCCAGGTGGAACTCTCATCCTCGACGACCAGCATCGGCAGCGTCGGCTTCGACCTGTACCTGCACCAGGGCTCGTTGAACCAGATGTCGATGGAATCCATGCCGCCGCGGCGCTCAGCCTGGGCAAGTTTTTTGTTTGCCGCGGCGTCGTAGTCGACGAATGCCACGTTGGGGAAATAGTCGTTCGGCTTCTCCGTACTTCTGTCTTCTTCCCATCGTCCCACTACGCGCCGGGTCGTGCCGCTGTATGCGGATAACACCGGTTTGAAGCCCGGTAAATCATCTCTCAAGCGTAGATTCACCGCATCGTGGTTCAACACGATCGGTTGCCAGTCGGGTTTGTCGCCGTGTTCGACGACCACGTATTGCGGATGACAGGTTTCCCGGTCGCCGTCGAGGGAGCGGTAGCAGTCGAAGTAGCGATGCAGATCGGCGCCGTTCGAATAGCTGTGCAATGGCGCATTCGATGTCGGAAGATAATAATACTTCTCGTCCGTGTTACGGGTCGGGATCGGGACGCATCCCTGCAGGAGTGTGGCGAGGCACAGAATGAATGACAGTCGAATTTTCATGCTGTTTTTGCAATAAAAATGCAAATCCTAGCTGAAGTAATTCATTTAGTCCATTGTCCTGTCAACCCGACTTCAACTCGATGTTGCGGATGCTGCGCCGCCATTCGGACAGCGATTGCACGGTGTCATTGTCCACGTCTTCGACGAGGATTTCGTCGCCCTGGTGCGCGACGAGGAAGCTGGCGCGGCGGTGCACGTCCTGCTTGCGGTCTTCCACGAAGCTCAGCTGGTAATACTGTTTGCCGTCGATGACGCGCGGGTTCGGGTCGTCCTCGATGACGGCGCCGTGGGCCGCGCCGTGCGAGCGCTTTTCGATCTGTTCCGACCACGTCTTGAGTTCCGGCAGCGCCATCAATTCGGCGATCGCCTGGTCGCGCGTGCGCGTGGGCGCGGCCGGTGCCTGGACGGCGGCCGGCTTCGGCGGCGCCGCCGGCTTTTCGCCTTTGCAGGCGGCGAGCGCAACCAGGGCGAGGAGGGTGACGCTCAGCAGGCGGATGGGGCGTGCGGACATAGTGGCTCGGCGCAAGGGAAAGAGCCAGTCTAAACCAAGTGGTGTTGCCCGGCAACTTGGCGGACATTGAAGAACGCGCACCGAAAAACCGGTGGCGAACCGGGGGCGACAGCGCGCACGCTGGCCGTGCTCCGGCCGCCTCGGCGGCGTCAGTCCTTGACCTGCAAGCCGTGCTCGGCGCACCAGCGGCGCAGCGCCGCCTTCGTTTCCTCGCCGCGGAACTGCTGCCAGGACGCGGTGGCGCCGCGCGCGTCGAGCAGGCGCGCGAAGCCGTCGATGTCGTTGGCGTCGACCAGGGCGCGGACGGCGGCCTGGTCGTCCGCCAGGTGCGCGGCCGCGAAGCGGAACACCAGCGGGTCGCCGATGCCCAGCTGGCTGGCCGGCGGCACGACGACGTAGTCATGGCCCCCGGCGCCGTCCGGGTCGGCCGGCACGGGCGCTTCCTCGTCCATGTAATCGTCGTTGAGAAGGTGGATCATGCCCGTCGCGCGCGCGACGAGCGCCTTGGCACCGTCGTCGACGACCAGGGCCGCGTGTTCGAGTTCGTCCAGTCTGACTGCCGCCATGTTGCCTCCGTGTCGGTCGATGCCGCCAGTATGCAGCGCTTGCGCGCGGGGCGCAAACGAAAAGCCCGCAGGGCGCGAACCCTGCGGGCTTTCGGTACGACGGGTACGGCGTATTACATCATGCCGTCCATGCCCATGCCGCCCATGCCACCCATGCCGCCCATGCCGCCTGTGGCCGGCTTGTCTTCGACGACTTCCGAAACCATGCAGTCGGTGGTCAGCATCAGGCCGGCGATCGACGCTGCGTTCTGCAGTGCCGAGCGGGTGACCTTGGCCGGATCCAGCACGCCCATTTCGACCATGTCGCCATAGGTGCCGTTCGAGGCGTTGTAGCCGTAGTTGCCCTGGCCGTTGATGACCGCGGCGACGACGACCGACGGCTCTTCGCCGGCGTTCTGGACGATCATGCGCAGCGGCTCTTCCATCGCGCGCAGGACGATCTTGATGCCGGCTTCCTGGTCCGGGTTGTCGCCTTTCACTTGCAGTGCGGCGCGGGCACGCAGCAGGGCCACGCCGCCGCCCGGGACGATGCCTTCTTCGACGGCAGCGCGGGTGGCGTGCAGCGCGTCTTCCACGCGTGCTTTCTTCTCTTTCATTTCGACTTCGGTCGCGGCACCGACGCGGATCACGGCAACGCCGCCGGCCAGCTTGGCCACGCGCTCTTGCAGTTTTTCACGGTCGTAGTCCGAGGTCGCTTCTTCGATCTGGATGCGGATCTGCTTGACGCGGCCTTCGATGGCTTCGGCCTGGCCGGCACCGTCGATGATGATGGTGTTTTCCTTGCCGACTTCGACGCGCTTGGCCTGGCCCAGTTCGTTCAGCGTGACCTTTTCCAGGGTCAGGCCGACTTCCTCGGCGATCACCTGGCCGCCGGTCAGGATGGCGATGTCTTCCAGCATGGCCTTGCGACGGTCGCCGAAGCCCGGGGCCTTGACGGCGACGGTCTTCAGGATGCCGCGGATGTTGTTGACGACCAGGGTCGCCAGCGCTTCGCCTTCGATGTCTTCGGCGACGATCACCAGCGGACGGCCGGCCTTGGCGACTTGCTCCAGCACCGGCAGCAGATCACGGATGTTCGAGATCTTCTTGTCGCACAGCAGGATGAACGGGTTCTCGTGGACGGCGACTTGCTTGTCCGGGTTGTTGATGAAGTACGGCGACAGGTAGCCGCGGTCGAACTGCATGCCTTCCACGATGTCCAGCTCGTCGTTCAGCGACTTGCCGTCTTCGACGGTGATGACGCCTTCCTTGCCGACTTTTTCCATCGCCTCGGCGATGCGCTCGCCGACGGACGAATCCGAGTTGGCCGAGATCGTACCGACTTGCGCGATCTCTTTCGAGGTCGTGGTCGGCTTGGCGATCTTCTTCAGTTCTTCGACGGTGGCGGCGACGGCCTTGTCGATGCCGCGCTTCAGGTCCATCGGGTTCATGCCGGCGGCCACGAACTTCATGCCTTCGCGCACGATGGCTTGTGCCAGCACGGTCGCGGTGGTGGTGCCGTCACCGGCGTTGTCGCTGGTTTTCGACGCGACTTCCTTGACCATCTGCGCGCCCATGTTCATGAGCTTGTCTTTCAGCTCGATCTCTTTGGCGACCGAGACGCCGTCCTTGGTGACGGTCGGGGCGCCGAACGAACGCTCGAGCACGACGTTGCGGCCTTTCGGGCCCAGGGTGACTTTGACGGCGTTGGCCAGGATGTTGACACCCTCGACCATCTTGGCGCGCGCTACGTCGCCGAACACTACATCTTTAGCTGCCATGTTTTATTTCTCCGATTTCAGGAAAGTGTGTTGGACTGGATTACTGGGCCACGACGGCCATGATGTCTTCTTCGCGCATGACCAGCAGCTCTTCGCCGTTGACCTTGACGGCCTGGCCCGAGTACTTGCCGAACAGGACGCGGTCGCCGACTTTCACTTCCAGCGGACGAACGTTGCCGTTCTCTTGCACTTTGCCGTTGCCCACGGCAAGCACCTCACCCTGGTCCGGCTTCTCAGCGGCCGCATCGGGGATGATCAGGCCGGACGCAGTTTTGGTTTCCTGGTCGAGACGCTTCACGATCACGCGATCGTGCAATGGGCGAAGGTTCATGCAAAACTCCTTTTAGTTGATTTGACAGGCTATTCCCAAGACCCCGGCCGGCCATCCTGAAGATCGACCGGCCGTGGCGTAGAAAGGTTTGTTAGCACTCTCTACTAACGAGTGCTAATTATAGGGACGATAATTTGGCATTTCAAGCCACTGTGCTCGGGTTTTCACGGACTTTTTTGTGGCTGCGCAACCGGCTGGACCGGTTTGGGACAATGCGGACGCGCACCGCGTGGCCATGCCCGGCGGTGGTTGATGAGTGCATAATCCAGCGAGGGTAACACCGATCCGCGCGGACGGGGCGCACGATCGGGAGCACGCGAACGCGCGCCTGTTGACGAAAAATTCAAGACGATCCTATAGTTACGGATGATTTCCGAATTCCAAGACCTCTCCGATAAGATCGACCGGCTCGCCCAGTTGACCCAGGCGCTGCGCAGCGAGAATTATTTGCTGCATCAGGCGAACGCCTTGCTCAGCGCGGAAAACGTCGACTTCAAGAACCGGCTGATCGCGGCCCAGCAGCGCGTCGAAGCGCTGCTGTCGCACCTCGAACCCGCTCCCGAAACCTCCGACGACACCGAGGCCACGCAATGATCCAGCTGGACGTGAACATCATGGGCCAGCCGTATCGCCTGGCCTGCCGCGACGGCGAAGAGAAGACGCTGCGCGAAGCCGTGGCCTATCTGGACGGCAAAATGTGCGCGCTGCGCGACTCGGGCAAAGTCAGGGGCACGGACCGCATCGCCGTGATGGCGGCGCTGTCGGTGGCGGCCGAATTCCTGTCCGTGAAAGCGCCGCAAGGCCCGTTGTCGGACATGACGATCCTGGAAGTCAAGCAAAAACTCGAGGCGATGCACACGGTGTTGGATGCCGCGCTTGCGCCGGCCGAAAATCCGGCCTGAACCCAAAAACGTTTGACATGTCCGGCCATCGTAGTAAACTGCCGTCTACCCTGCGGTGTTCGAGATTTGCCATATATTCCTTGAACCATTCTTTCGCATAGGTTGTGGAACATGTTTGGTGGGCGCGATCGTCGCTAGTCCGACGAACCCGAAACTGAGCTGACCGCGACCACCTTGAGCCGTCAGGTTCGGGATGCCGGCAGAAACGGCACAGGCGGGGAAATAATCCAAAGCGGTTGCGTACGAAATGTTCGCAGCCGCTTTTTCATTCGTGCTGCCGCTTGGAGACCCGCGCATGCGCTACTGGTTGATGAAATCCGAACCCGATGAAGTGAGTTTCGCCGACGTGCTCGAAGCGCCCGGCAAGACGGTCGCCTGGTTCGGCGTGCGCAACTACCAGGCCCGCAATTTCATGCGCGACCAGATGCAGGTCGGCGACGGCGTGCTGTTCTACCACTCCAGCTGCGCCGTGCCGGGCGTGGCGGGTGTCGCGAAGGTCGCCGGCGGGCCGTATCCGGATGCGTCGCAATTCGACGCGGACAGCCATTATTTCGATCCGAAGGCGACGCGCGAGCAGCCGCGCTGGATTTCCGTCGACGTGACGGCGGTGGCGGAAGGGCGTTACCTGCCGCTGACCGAGATGCGCGGGGTGCCGGCGCTGGAGGACATGGTGCTGCTGCAGAAGGGCAGCCGGCTGTCGATTTCGCCGGTCACCCAGGGGCAGTGGGACAAGGTATTGGAGCTGATGGGCGTGTGAATGGTGGGCACGGGGTGCCCACCCTACGGTATGTCACGCGTAGGGTGGGCGCCCTGCGCCCACCAAAACGTTCGCGCGATCGTTACGCGTGCACGGTCCGCCGCTTGTTCGCGTCCGAATACGCCCACCCGAGCATGATGAGCCCCGCCACGATCATCGGCAGCGACAGCACCTGCCCCGACGTGATGGGCATCCCCATCACATGCGTTTCCCAATCCGGCACGCGGAAGTACTCCGTGAAGAAGCGCGCGCAGCCGTACAGCAGCGTGTACAGCGCACCGACCGCGAGGCGCGGGCGCGGCTTGCGGGCGAACAGCCACATGATGATGAACACGAGGATGCCGTCGACGAGCATCTGGTACAGCGGCGACGGATGGCGCGGGCCTTCCACGCCCGGCCAGATCATCGCCCACGGCAGGTTCGGATCGGCCAGGCGGCCCGGCAGTTCCGCGTTGATGAAGTTACCGAGGCGCCCGCACGCATAGCCGATGGGGACCATGGGTGCGATGAAATCGTAGACGTCGAGCAGGTTGCGGCCGCGCTTCCTGGCCCACAGCGCCATCGCGATCAGCACGCCGAGGAAGCCGCCGTGGTAGGACATGCCGCCGTGCCACGTCATGAAGATCTCGGCCGGATGCGAGAAATAGAAGTCGGGGCGGTAGAACAGCACTTCGCCGAGGCGCCCGCCGATCACCACGCCCAGCATGCCGTAGAACAGCATGTCGTCGAGGTCGCCGTAGGTCCAGCCTTGCGCCTGGACGTGGGCCTGCGTCTTGATGCGCACGCGGCCCAGCAGGATGAACAGGGCGAAGGCGATCACGTACATGATCCCGTACCAGTGGATCTGGACGGGGCCGATGCTGAAAGCGACCGGATTCGGTTGCGGATGAACGAGCATATTAAATAGTCCTCAATAGTTCCAGGAAGCCCCTGAGCACCGGCGAAGGATTGTCGCGGCGCCATGCGATGCCGGTCTCGACCAATGGGGTCGCGTCGGCGAGGGCACGGTATTCTACGCCCGGCCGCATCAGGTTCGACACCGATTGTGGCACAAGTGCCAGCCCCATGCCTGCGGATACCAGGCTGACGATGGTTTGCATCTGGATCGCCTGCTGGCCGATGGCCGGCGTGATGCCGGCGCCGCGGAAGCACGACAGGATGGCGTCGTGCAGCGCCGGCGAGATCTCGCGCGGAAAAATGATCAACGGCAGAGGGGGCAGGTTGCGCAGGGCGACGGCGCCCTTCCTGCGCAGCAGGCCCGTGGGCGCGCACAGGATCAGCGGCTCGTCCAGCACCTTCATGTAATCCAGTTCGGCGCGCGCGCGGTCGGGCAGCGGGGGGATCAGCAAACCCGCGTCGATGCGCCCGCGCAGCAGTTCGTCGACCTGCACGTCCGACGTCGCTTCCTGCAGCGCGAGCTGTACGCCCGGATAGCGTTCGCTGTAGCGGCGCAGGAAAGGCGGCAGCACGCTGTAGTCGGCCGACGTGATGAACGCGAGGGCCAGCCGGCCCGCCTCGCCGCTGGCCGCGCGCCGCGCCAGGTCGGGCAGCAGCGCGGCTTCGAGCAGGATGCGGCGGGCTTCCGGCAGCAGGGCGCTGCCGGCCGGCGTCAGCGCGACCGTGCGCCGGTTGCGCAGGAACAGCGCTGTGCCCAGGCCATCCTCCAGCGCGGCGATGGCCTGCGACAGCGGCGGCTGCGTCATGTGCAGGCGCGCGGCGGCGCGGCCGAAATGCAATTCCTCGGCCACGGTGACGAAGTAGCGCAGCTGGCGCAATTCCACGTTCATCGATATGGGTGATGGGTCTGTGATTCGCGTAGCATATCAGAAGCACGCGTGAGTGCCCATTTGACGCGGGCGGGGCCGCGCGGCATGCTGGAAAAATCGTCCCATCAGGAGCCAGGAGCCGACCATGTCCGATCAAGCGCGCTACAACCGCCGTTCCCGCCACGTGACCGAAGGCGTCGCCCGCAGCCCGAACCGCTCGATGTATTACGCGATGGGCTACCGCGAGGCCGATTTCGACAAGCCGATGATCGGCGTCGCCAACGGCCATTCCACGATCACCCCCTGCAATTCCGGCCTGCAGAAACTGGCCGACGTGGCCATCGCCACCATCCGCGACGCGGGTGCGAATCCGCAGGTGTTCGGCACGCCGACCATTTCCGACGGCATGTCGATGGGGACGGAGGGCATGAAGTATTCGCTGATCTCGCGCGAGGTGATCGCCGACTGCATCGAGACGTGCGTCAACGGCCAGTGGATGGACGGCGTCGTCGTGATCGGCGGCTGCGACAAGAACATGCCGGGCGGGATGATCGCGCTGGCGCGCACGAACGTCCCCGGCATCTACGTCTATGGCGGCACCATCAAGCCGGGGCACTGGAAGGGCAAGGACCTGACCATCGTATCCGCGTTCGAGGCCGTGGGCGAATTCACGGCGGGGCGCATGAGCCGGGAAGACTTCGACGGCATCGAGCGCAACGCCTGCCCGTCGTCCGGCTCGTGCGGCGGCATGTACACGGCCAATACGATGTCGTCGTCGTTCGAGGCGCTCGGCATGTCGCTGCTGTACTCGTCGACGATGGCCAATCCGGACGACGAGAAAGTGGAGTCCGCGGCGCAGTCGGCGCGCGTGCTCGTGGACGCCGTCAAGCGCGACCTGAAGCCGCGCGACATCATCACGCGCCGCTCCATCGAAAACGCGGTCGCGCTGATCATGGCGACGGGCGGCTCGACGAACGCCGTGCTGCACTACCTCGCCATCGCGCACGCGGCCGAGGTGGAGTGGACCATCGACGATTTCGAGCGCGTGCGCCGCCGGGTCCCCGTGATCTGCAACCTGAAGCCGTCCGGCGAATACGTCGCGACGGACCTGCACCGGGCGGGCGGCATCCCGCAAGTCATGAAGCTGCTGCTGGACGCCGGCCTGCTGCACGGCGACTGCATCACCATCACGGGCCGCACGCTGGCCGAGGAACTGGCGCACGTGTCGTCCGTGCCGCCGGCCGGGCAGGACGTCATCCGCCCGCTGGACCGCGCGCTGTACGACGAAGGGCATCTGGCGATCCTGAAGGGAAACCTGTCGCCGGAAGGCTGCGTGGCCAAGATCTCCGGACTGAAAAATCCGGTGATCACGGGGCCCGCGCGCGTGTTCGACGACGAGTACGGCGCCATGGACACGATCCTCGCCAACCAGATCAACCCGGGCGACGTGCTCGTGCTGCGCTACCTGGGGCCGCGCGGCGGTCCGGGCATGCCGGAGATGCTGGCGCCGACGGCGGCGCTGATCGGCAAGGGGCTCGGCGAATCGGTGGGACTGATCACGGACGGCCGGTTTTCCGGCGGCACCTGGGGCATGGTCGTGGGCCACGTGACGCCGGAAGCGTTCGAGGGCGGCACGATCGCGCTCGTGCGGGAAGGGGATTCGATCACGATCGACGCGCACCGCCAGCTGATCCAGCTGAACGTGCCGGACGACGAAATCGCCCGCCGCCGCGCAGCCTGGGTGCGCCCGGCGCCGCGCTACGCCCGCGGCGTCCTGGCCAAGTTCGCAGCCCTGGCCCAGCCCGCCAGCAAAGGCGCCGTCACCTGCTGAAAAATTCGCGGTCAAAATTCGGGGTCAGAGCATTTTTTTCGCTAATTCGGGGTCAGAGCACAGTTTCGTGCAATAGCCGGAGCACACTTCGCCGACGCGCACATGGCTGTATTGCCCTCGCTTCTTGCCGGGAAGCCCGTCTCGTTTGCCGTCTTGCGGTCGCAATTTGGGCAGGAACAATTGCGCAAAAAAGTGCTCTGACCCCGAATTTGTGCTCTGACCCCGAATTTGGGTTCGATGGCGTGCTAAGCTGCCGGGAGCGTCATTTGCGCTTGCCGAAGCTTTGCTTCACGCGCTCCTTGCGCCGCTTGCCGTCGAGGTCGTGGGCCTTGCGTTTGTCCAGGCCCAGCATCTTTTCGATGAATTCGAACCAGATGAAGGCGACCACCATCAGGCCGACGATCCACCACCAGGACAGCCCGGCAAAGCGCCAGACCTCGAAGAAGCGCAGGACGACGAGGACGAGGATCAGGAGGATCAGGGGCATTTGGTATTCCTTTCAAGCGGCCATGTTACAACAGAAGTGCCGTAAAGCAACGGAATCCTGCCAACTGGTCAACCACAATCTGTATCATCCGTTACTGAATATGTCCATGCCACTGTAGGCCGGGAAACACGATAGAATCGATATTAGAAGAATCCCCAAACTGGAGAATAAGTGATGAAACGTACCGTGATGTTGTTTGCTGCAGTTTCTGCCCTGGCTTCCACCGGCGCCTTCGCGCAGGACGCGGCCGCGCTGGCGAAATCGAAGAATTGCCTGGCTTGCCACTCCGTGCAATCCAAGCTGGTCGGCCCGGCCTACAAGGACGTCGCCGCCAAATACGCCGGCCAGAAAGATGCCGAAAACAAACTGGTCGCGAAGGTCATGAAGGGCGGTTCGGGTGTCTGGGGTCCGGTCCCGATGCCGGCCAACCCGCAGGTCACCGAAGCGGAAGCCCACACTCTGGTCAAGTGGGTCCTGTCGCAGAAATAATTGCTGCTGACCGAAAAAAACCGAAAAAAAAACGCGCCGTGCTTGAGCCGGCGCGTTTTTTATTGAGTCGCCGGAATCAGCGGATGACGTCCAGCTTCGTCCGCTTGCCGCCCCGGTAGGTGTACAGCGTCAGCGCGCCGTCCTTGATGTCGCCGTTCGCGTCGAACTGGATCGTGCCCGTCACGCCCTCGTACTTGATGTTCTTGAGGACCGGCAGGTATTTGGCCGGATCGGCCGACCCGGCGTCGTGCATGGCCTTCGCCATCACCATCACGGAGTCGTAGACATACGGCGCGTACAGCTGCACGTCCATATTGAATTTCTTCTTGTAGCGGGCGCGGAAGTCTTCCATCACCTTCTCTTGCGGACCTTTGACGCCACCCGCTTCCGCGCAATACACGCGGCCGTCGACGAGGCCGTCGCCGGCCAGGCGGCCCAGCGCGTCCGTGCACATGCCGTCGCCGCCCATGAACAAGGCCGTGATGCCGAGCGCCTTCATCTGCTTGAGCATCGGCCCCGCGACGGAATCCATGCCGCCGAAGAAGATCAGGTCCGGCTTCTTGGCCTTGATCGACGTGAGAATGGCCGTGTAGTCGGTGGCCGTGGCGCTCGTGAATTCGCGGCCGACGACCTTGATGCCCGGCTTCCTGAGGCCTTTCACGAACTCGTCCGCCACACCCTGGCCGTACGTCGTGCGGTCGTCGATGATGGCGATGTTTTTCGCGTGCAGCGTGCCGATGGCGTACTTGCTCAGCGCGCTGCCCAGCTTGGCGTCGCTGGCGACGACGCGGAACGCGCCCGGGAAGTGCTGGCGCGTGTAGACGGGCGCCGTCGTGGCGGGCGAGATCTGCACGATGCCGGCGTCGTTGTAGATTTTCGACGCGGGCACGGTGGTGCCGGAATTCAGGTGGCCGATGACGCCGTTGACCTTGGCGTCGACCAGCTTCTGCGCGACCGCCGTGCCCTGCTTGGGATCGGCGCCGTCGTCTTCGGAAATCAGTTGCAGCGTGGCCTTGTGGCCGTTCAGCGTGAAGCCTTTCGCGTTGATCTCGTCGACCGCCATGCGCGCGGCGTTCTCGTTGTCCTTGCCGAGGTGGGCGCTGGGACCGGAAATCGGCGCGACGTGGCCAATTTTGACGACCTGTTGCGCGCCGGCCGTGCCCGCGAAGGCGAGGGCGATGGCGAAGGGGATGAGTTTCTGAGTGACCTGCATGTTCTCTCCAGGAAGGAATAGGGCAGCTTGATGCCGCATGTTGTGTGCGCAGGGCAAAGTTACCCTAATTTATCGCCGGCGCAAAGGGTTCCGGCACAGAGCGTTGACGATGCACGCCGCCGGCGCGGCCGTGCCCGCAAACCGTGCGTCCGGCCCGCTCAGTTGCGCGTGCGCAGATGCGCCAGCTCCTGCGCGACGGCGCGCGCGACGACTTGCTCGACGGTCACCTGCAAGCCGTCGCGCAATTCCGTCGCCAGCCGCGTCACCACGTGGTCCAGCACGGGGGCCATGCTGGTGCGGACCTGGTCCTCCAGCACGAGTTCGACGCGGTCCTGCAAGCGGTCGAGCACGCGCGCGACGATGCGTTCCTCGAGCGCATGCCACGCCTCGTCGTCGAGCGCGCCGGAGGGCGGTTCGGCGCCGGCCGCCGGGGCGGGGACGTCGGCGGCGGCAGGCGCGGGCGCGGTCTCGGCCACGACTTCGGTCAGGACCGGGATGCTTTCGTCGTTGAAGGGAACATCGCTCATGACTGGCCCGCCACGAAGTGCGTCAACGGATACGATTGCTTCTTGTATGCGACGTAGCGCGCGCGGCCGGCGGCGGCGTCTTCCTCGTCCGTCGAGATGATTTCGAACACGCGCGCAAACCGCTCGAAGCCGGCCGGCGTGCGGCGCGTGAGGTTCACGAGCATGTCGCGGTGCGGCAGCTCGACCTGTTCGTCGGCCGTGACGATCACGGGCGTCTCCGGCGCCAGCGGATCGCCGGCCATCACGTGCGGGATGAAGTCGGTGCCGGACAGCGTCCACAGCGCCTCGTTCAGGGCGTCGGCCTGGGCCGGGCTGTCGGCCAGCAGGACGAGCTTCGCGTGCGCCGCGTACGCCTTGCGCGCGAGGCGGCAGGCGTAGCCGAGCTTGTCGGGGATGTTGGTGTGGAAGTCGATCCGGGTCATGGAAGTCATCAGAACTGGAAGTCCGGTGGCGATTTTTTCGGCTGGGGTTGCTGTCTGGGTTGCTGCCGCCCGGCTTGCGCGGCGGCCGCGTCCGGCGCCGGTGCCACCGGCACGCGCGGCGGCGGCGCCGGCAAGCTGGCCGGGGCGGCCGCTTCGGCGGCGCCCGTCCGGTAGCCCGGCGGCAGCATCGCCTCCCGTGGATAAGACGCCGAATCGAGCGCTTCGTTCCACGCGGCGGCCGCAAAGCCCGTCACCTGGCGGCGGCCGACGACGAGCAGCGGCAGCTCGTCCTTGCCACCGATGCCGTGCAGCGCCTGCCGGTCTTCCGGCGTGGTCACGGTCTTTTCCGCGAACGGGATGCCGCGCGCGCGCAGCAGGGCGCGGCCCTGGTCGCAGGCGTCGCAGTGCGCCGTCGTGTACAGGGTCACCGGATGGAGTTTCACGGCGCGCGCCAGTTCGTACGGCAGCGCCGGCGCCGCGTCGGGCCGGCCGTCCGCCTGCAGCACACTGGCCTGGCCCCGCGCGGGCGGCGTGTCGCTGTAATGCGTGACGCCGGCCGCGTCCTTCCACTTGTACATCCGGTCCTGGGCGACGGCGCCGGCGGCGCAGGCCGCGACGAGCGCGGCCAGGACGAGCATGCCGGCCTGCCGTCCCGCCCGATGTGCGCCGTGCTTCGGCATCATCTCCGTTCCGTCAAGACTGCATGCCGTTGTGGCGCAGCAGTGCGTCGATCGTCGGTTCGCGGCCGCGGAAGGCCTTGAACGATTCCAGCGCGGGGCGCGAACCGCCCACGGCCAGGATCTCGCGGTGGAAGCGCTTGCCCGTTTCGTCGAGCAGTTGGCCGCCGCCCGCTTCGACGGCTTCCTCGAACGCGGCATACGCGTCCGCCGACAGCACCTCGGCCCATTTGTAGCTGTAATAGCCGGCCGCGTAACCGCCCGCGAAGATGTGCCCGAACGAATGCTGGAAGCGGTTGAACGACGGCGGAATCAGCACGGAGAACTTGTTGCGCACCTCGTCGACGAGGTTCTGCACCGTCTGCTGGCTGTTCGGGTCGAAGTCGTAGTGCAGGTGCATGTCGATCAGCGAGAACTCGACCTGGCGCAAGGTCTGCATGCCGGACTGGAAGTTCTTCGCCGCGAGCATCTTGTCGTACAGGGCGCGCGGCAGCGGTTCGCCGGTCTTCACGTGCGCCGTCATGCCTTGCAGGACGTCCCACTCCCAGCAGAAGTTTTCCATGAACTGCGAGGGCAGCTCGACGGCATCCCATTCCACGCCCGAGATGCCGGACACGGACAGCTCGTCCACTTCCGTCAGCATGTGATGCAGGCCGTGGCCGAATTCGTGGAACAAGGTCGTTACCTCGTCGTGCGTGAACAGCGACGGTTGCAGCTTGCCGTTCATGTCCGCCACCGGCGGCGTGAAATTGCAGGTTAAATAAGCGATCGGCGTCTGCACGATGCCGCCCGTGGTGAGCCGGCGGCCGCGCGCGTCGTCCATCCACGCGCCCTGGCCTTTGCCCGGACGGGCGTACAAGTCGAGATAGAACTGGCCGACAAGTTGAGTACCTGAGTGGCCGCTCTTTTCGATGCGGAAGAAGCGCACGTCCGGATGCCACACGGGCGCGTCGTCGGGCGCGATCGTCACGTCGAACAACTTGGAGATCAGGCCGAACAGGCCGGCGACGACCTTCGGTTCCGGGAAGTATTCCTTCACTTCCTGGGCGGAGAACGCGTAGCGCTTCTCGCGCAGCTTTTCCGACGCATAGGCCACGTCCCACGCCTGCATGTCGGCGATGCCCAGTTCGTCCTTGGCGAATGCGCGCAGCTCGGCCAGGTCTTTTTCGGCGTACGGACGGGCGCGGCGCGCGAGGTCTTCCAGGAACTCGATCACGTGTTCCGGCGTCTCGGCCATCTTCGGTTCCAGCGAGACGTGGGCGAAGCTCCGGAAGTCGAGCAGCTTCGCTTCCTCGTCGCGCAGTTTCAGGAGCTGGGCGATGTTGCCCGTGTTGTCCCACTTCTCCAGCTCGGAGAACACGGCGCCCATCTCGGACGCCTTGGTGGCGTTGGCGCGGTAGATCTGTTCGCGCAATTCCCGCTTGTCGGCGAATTGCAGGATCGGGAAATAGGACGGGAAGTGCAGGCTGAATTGCCAGCCCGTCTTGCCGTCGCGCTCGGCCGCAGCGCGCGCGGCAGCCTTCACGTCGTCCGGCAGGCCGGACAGGTCGGCTTCGTCCGTGACGAGCAATTTATAGTCGTTGGTCGCGTCCAGCACGTTTTCCGAGAAGCGCGTGGACAATTTGGCCTGCTCTTCCTGGATCTCGGCGAAGCGTTCCTTCTGCTTTTCCGGCAGCTCGGCGCCGCCCAGGCGGAAGTCGCGCAGGGCGTTCTCGACGATGCGCTTGCGCGCGGGCGACAGGTTCGCGAAGTCGGCGCTGGCGCGCAGCTGCTTGTATTTGTCGAACAGCGCCTCGTTCTGGCCCAGCTCCGTCCAGAACTCGGTGATCTTCGGCTGGTTCTCGTTGTAGGTGGCACGCAGCTCGGGCGTGTCCATCACGTGGTTCAGGTGGTTGACGACGCCCCAGGCACGGCCGAGGCGTTCCGTCGCTTCCTCGAGCGGGACGACGAAGTTGTCCCAGGTGACGCTGCCTTGCGCGGGCGCCTCGGCCTGACGCACGGCCGCGCGCGCGTCAAGGATCAGTTGCTCGATCGCGGGCGTGACGTGTTCCGGGCGGATCAGGTCGAACCGGGGCAAGCCCGAGAAGTCGAGGAGGGGATTGGTCGTTTCGGTCGTCATGGTTCGCTTCCTTGTGTATTCAATCTCACCGCCATCTTACCCGGGGCCGGCCGAATTCGGGCATTCACGAACGCGTAGGGTGGGCACCCTGTGCCCACCATGTGTTTGCAGTCCGCATGCGTTTGGTGGGCACGGGGTGCCCACCCTACAGTCAGCTACGTTTCGCGACGCGCTCGGCCGACTCCACAGTATTCATGAGCAGCATCGTGATGGTCATCGGCCCCACGCCGCCCGGCACCGGGGTGACGTGGGACGCGACTTCCTTGACGCTGTCGAAGTCGACGTCGCCGCACAGTTTGCCTTCATCGTTGCGGTTGATGCCCACGTCGATCACGATGGCGCCCGGCTTGACCATGTCGCCCGTCAGCGTGTTGCGGCGGCCGACGGCCGCGACGACGACGTCCGCCTGGCGCGTGTGGTAGCCCAGGTCCGGCGTACCGCTATGGCAGATGGTGACGGTGGCGTTCTGTTGCAAGAGCAGCAGCGCCATCGGCTTGCCGACCGTGTTGCTGCGGCCGATGACGACGGCGTGCTTGCCGCGCAGGTCGACGCCGGTCGTCTCGATCAGCTTCATGCAGCCGTACGGCGTGCACGGGCGGAAGCCTTCCAGGCCGGCCATCAGTTCGCCGGCGGAAAGCACCGAGTAGCCGTCCACGTCCTTGCTGGTGGCGATGGCTTCGATGACCTTCGAGGCGTCGATGTGCTTGGGCAGCGGCATCTGCACGAGGATGCCGTGGATGGCCGGGTCCGCGTTCAGCGCGGCGATCCGGTCGAGCAGGGCTTGTTCCGGGAAATCGGCCTCGTATTTTTCCAGCACCGAATGAAAGCCCACGTCGCCGCAGGCCTTGACCTTGTTGCGCACGTAGACGTGGCTGGCCGGATCGTCGCCGACGATGATCACGGCCAGGCCGGGCTGGTGGCCGCTGGCGGTAAGGGCGGCGGTGCGGGCGGCGATGTCGGCGCGCAGTTGCTGGGAAAGTTTGACTCCGTCGATCAGTTGGGCGGTCATGATGGGACTCGTGTGCTGGACAAAAACGAAATTATAAGCGCGGCAAGGTGTCACGCGGGGTATCGCGCGCCGCCTGGCGGCATTCGTCGTCATATTTATAGACGTGCCTGTACCGGGCGGGTGGCCGCGAAACCCGCATGCCATGCGCTCCGCATGGACCTCTTACCGCATTATGAAATTGAATATCATATTTTGAAAATTGCGTGCTCCGCTGGTAGAATCGTCGGGCTTTTATCAAGGGATAGACTTTTCGCCACCAAACGTCCGTGACGAATTCAGGATCGGGTGGGGCACCACACTCAAGGAGACGTAGCAATGTCAGCTCAACTCGACCAGTTGACGGCACAAGCCGCCAACGACCCGGATACGCTCGAGACCAAGGAATGGCTCGACGCGCTTGAAGCGGTCATCGAATTCGAAGGTACCGATCGCGCGCACTACCTGCTGGAGCGCCTCGTCGATCTGGCGCGCCGCCGCGGCGCCCACGTTCCGTTCTCGAGCAACACCGCCTACGTGAACACGATCCCGGCCCACCTGGAAGCGCACTGCCCGGGCAACCTGGAATACGAAGAGCGCCTGCGCTCGTGGATGCGCTGGAACGCGATGGCGATGGTCGTCAAGGCCAACCGCTTCGACGGCGACCTGGGTGGCCACATCTCGTCGTTCGCCTCGCTGGCGAACATGCTGGGCATCGGCTTCAACCACTTCTGGCACGCCCCGACCGAAGACCACGGCGGCGACCTGCTGTACATCCAGGGCCACTCGTCGCCCGGCATCTACGCGCGCGCCTTCCTGGAAGGCCGCCTGACCGAAGACCAGCTGCTGCACTTCCGCCAGGAAGTGGGCGGCAAGGGCCTGTCCTCGTACCCGCACCCGAAACTGATGCCGGACTTCTGGCAGTTCCCGACCGTGTCGATGGGCCTGGGCCCGATCATGGCGATCTACCAGGCGCGCTTCCTCAAGTACCTGGAAGCCCGCGGCATCGCCAAGACCGACAACCGCAAGGTCTGGGTCTTCTGCGGCGACGGCGAGATGGACGAGCCGGAATCGATGGGCGCGATCGGCATGGCCGCGCGCGAAAAGCTCGACAACCTCGTCATGGTCATCAACTGCAACCTGCAGCGCCTGGACGGCCCGGTGCGCGGCAACGGCAAGATCATCCAGGAGATGGAAGCCGATTTCCGCGGCGCCGGTTGGAACGTCGTCAAGGTCATCTGGGGCCCCGGCTGGGACGCCCTGCTGGCCAAGGACAAGGACGGCATCCTGCAGCGCGTGATGATGGAAACCGTCGACGGCGAATACCAGAACTACAAGTCGAAGGACGGCGCGTACGTGCGCAAGCACTTCTTCGGCAAGCACCCCGAGCTGCTGAAGATGGTCGCCAACATGACCGACGACGACATCTGGCGCCTGACCCGCGGCGGCCATGACCCGCACAAGATCTACGCCGCCTTCAAGAACGCCCAGGAGAACAAGGGTTCGCCGACCGTCCTGCTGGTGAAGACCGTCAAGGGCTTCGGCATGGGCAAGTCGGGCGAGGCGCGCAACACGGCGCACCAGACCAAGAAGCTGGACGACGAGGCGATCCGCGAAATGCGCGACCGCTTCGCGATCCCGATCCCGGACGACAAGCTGCCCGAGATCCCGTTCTTCAAGCCGTCCGACGACGCGCCCGAGATGAAATACCTGCACGAGCGCCGCAAGGCCCTCGGCGGCTACCTGCCGCAGCGCCGCGAGCAGACCGACGAAAAGCTGCCGGTGCCGCCGCTGGCGACGTTCAAGGCCGTCACCGATCCGACCGCGGCCGGCCGCGAGATCTCGACGACGCAAGCCTACGTCCGCACGCTGACCACGCTGCTGAAGGACCAGAACCTGGGCCAGCGCATCGTCCCGATCCTCGTCGACGAATCGCGTACGTTCGGCATGGAAGGCCTGTTCCGCCAGATCGGCATCTTCAACCAGGAAGGCCAGTTGTACGAGCCGGTCGACAAGGACCAGGTGATGTACTACCGCGAAGACAAGGCGGGCCAGATCCTGCAAGAGGGTATCAACGAAGCGGGCGGCATGTGCTCGTGGATCGCCGCGGCGACGTCGTACTCGACGAACAACCGCGTGATGATCCCGTTCTACACGTACTACTCGATGTTCGGCCTGCAGCGCGTGGGCGACCTGGCCTGGCTGGCCGGCGACATCCGCGCCCGCGGCTTCCTGATGGCCGGCACGGCCGGCCGCACGACGCTGAACGGCGAGGGCCTGCAGCACGAGGACGGTCACAGCCACATCATCGCGGCGACCATCCCGACCTGCGTCCCGTACGACCCGACCTATGCGCACGAAGTGGCGGTGATCATCCAGAACGGCCTGCACCGCATGGTGGAGAAGCAGGAGGATGTGTTCTACTACATCACCATCATGAACGAGAACTACGAGCAGCCGGGCCTGAAGGAAGGCCAGGAAGAGGGCATCCTGAAGGGCATGTACCTGTTCCAGGAAGGCGACAAGTCTGCGAAACAGCGCGTGCAGCTGATGGGCTCCGGCACCATCCTGCGCGAGTCCGTGTTCGCCGCCGAGCTGCTGAAGAACGACTGGGGCGTCGCCGCCGACGTGTGGTCGTGCCCGTCGTTCACGCTGCTGGCCCGCGACGGCCAGGACGCCGACCGCTGGAACATGGTGCACCCGACCGAAGCGCCGCGCCTGCCGTACGTGACCCAGCTGCTGCAGGGCACCGAAGGCCCGGTCGTCGCGACGACCGACTACATGCGCCTGTTCGCCGAGCAGATCCGCGGGTATATCCCGAGCGGCCGCACGTACAAGGTCCTGGGCACCGACGGCTTCGGCCGTTCGGACACCCGCGCCAAGCTGCGCGAGTTCTTCGAGGTGAACCGTTACTACATCACGGTCGCCGCGCTGAAGTCGCTGGCCGAGGAAGGCAAGATCGACGTGAAGGTGGTGGCGGACGCGATCGCCAAGTACGGCATCGATCCGAACAAGCCGAATCCTGTGACCCAGTAATGCTCTGAGCCTGTCGCCCCTGCCCGTGCGGGGGCGACGCATGACTGAGCTGACAATAATACGGAGCTAACAAAGATGAGCATTGTGGAAGTCAAAGTCCCCGACATCGGTGACTTCAAGGAAGTCGAAATCATCGAGCTGCTGGTCAAGCCGGGCGACACCATCAAGGTCGACCAGTCGCTGATCACGGTGGAATCGGACAAGGCCAGCATGGAAATCCCGTCCAGCCATGCGGGCGTCGTGAAGGAAATGAAGGTCAAGGTCGGCGACAAGGTCGGCGAAGGCTCGCTCGTGCTGCTGCTCGAGGAAGCGGCCGGCGCCGCGCCGTCGGCACCGGCCGCGGAAGCCGCGCCGGCACCCGCCGCCGCACCGGCTCCGGCCGCCGCGCCGGCACCGGCGCCTGCCGCCGCACCCGCCCCGGCCCCGGCACCTGCCGCGGCACCGGCGGCGAGCGCAGCAGCGGCTGCCGGCCCGGCACCGAGCTTCTCGACCGCCCACGCGTCGCCGTCCGTGCGCAAGTTCGCGCGCGAACTGGGCGTCGACCTGAACCAGGTGAAGGGTTCCGGTCCCAAAGGCCGCATCACCCAGCAGGACGTGCAGGGCTTCGTCAAGGCCGCGCTCACCGCCGGCCCGACCGCGGCACCGGCCGGTGCGGGCGGCGGCGCAGGCATGAACCTGTTGCCGTGGCCGTCGCTGGACTTCTCCAAGTTCGGCGAAACGGAAGCCCAGCCGCTGTCGCGCATCAAGAAGATCTCCGGCCCGAACCTGCACCGCAACTGGGTCATGATCCCGCACGTGACGCAGTTCGAGGAAGCCGACGTGACCGACCTGGAAGCGCTCCGCGTCGATTCGAACGCCGCCTACGCCAAGGCCAAGTCGCCGGTCAAGCTGACCATGCTGGCCTTCGTGATCAAGGCTTCCGTCGCCGCGCTGAAGAAGTTCCCGAACTTTAACGCGTCGCTGGACGAACCCAACGGCCAACTGATCCTCAAGAAGTACTACAACATCGGCTTCGCGGCCGACACCCCGAACGGCCTCGTCGTCCCGGTCATCAAGGACGCCGACAAGAAGTCCGTGTCGCAGATCGCCACCGAAATGGGCGAGCTGTCGGCGCAGGCGCGCGAAGGCAAGCTGTCCCCGGCGAACATGCAGGGCGCGACCTTCACGATCTCGTCGCTGGGCGGCCTGGGCGGCACCGCGTTCACCCCGATCATCAACGCGCCGGAAGTCGCGATCCTGGGCCTGTCCAAGTCCTCGATGAAACCGGTGTGGGATGGCAAAGCCTTCCAGCCGCGCCTGATGCTGCCGCTGTCGCTGTCGTTCGATCACCGCGTGATCGACGGCGCCGCCGGCGCCCGCTTCACGACCTACCTGGCCGATGTCCTGGCCGACCTGCGCAAGACGCTGCTGTAAGGAGAGCCCATGAGCACCGTTGAAGTCAAAGTCCCCAACATCGGCGATTTCAAGGACGTCGAGATCATCGAGCTGATGGTCAAGCCCGGCGACACCATCAAGGTCGACCAGTCGCTGGTCACCGTCGAATCGGACAAGGCCAGCATGGAGATCCCGTCGACCCATGCCGGCGTCGTGCAGGAACTGAAGGTCAAGGTCGGCGACAAGGTGAGCGAAGGCTCGCTGCTGCTGACCGTCGATGAAGCCGGCGCAGGCGCTTCGGGCGGGGCGCCTGCGCCGAGCGCCGCCGCGGCCCCGGCTCCGGCGGCCGCACCCGCCGCTCCGGCGCCGGCCGCAGCACCCGCCGCACCGGCAGCACCGATCCCGAACGCGGCCAGCTACACCGGCCCCGTCGACATCGAATGCGAGATGATGGTGCTGGGCGCCGGTCCCGGCGGCTACTCGGCCGCGTTCCGCTCGGCCGACTTAGGGCTGAACACCGTCCTCGTCGAGAAGTACGCCACCTTGGGCGGCGTGTGCCTGAACGTGGGCTGCATCCCGTCCAAGGCGCTGCTGCACGTGGCGCACATCATGGACGAGACGGCGCACATGGCGGACCTCGGCGTGTCGTTCGCCAAGCCGGACGTCGACATCGACAAGCTGCGCGCCTACAAGGACAAGGTCATCAAGACGATGACCGGCGGCCTGGCCGGCATGGCCAAGTCGCGCAAGGTCAATGTCGTGCAGGGCGTCGGCAAGTTCCTGAGCCCGAACCACATCGAAGTGACCGGCGCCGACGGTGCCAAGAAGGTCGTCGCATTCCAGAAGGCGATCATCGCGGCCGGTTCGGCCGTGGTAAAACTGCCGTTCGTGCCGGAAGACCCGCGCATCGTCGATTCGACCGGCGCGCTGGAACTGCGCCAGGTGCCGAAGCGCATGCTCGTCATCGGCGGCGGCATCATCGGCCTGGAGATGGCGACCGTGTACTCGACCCTGGGCGCGCGCATCGACGTCGTCGAGATGATGGATGGCCTGATGCAGGGCGCGGACCGCGAGGCCGTCAAGGTCTGGCAGAAGTTCAACGCGCACCGCTTCGACAACATCATGTTGAAGACCAAGACTGTCGGCGTGGAAGCGCTGCCGGAAGGGATCAAGGTCACGTTCGAAGCCGCCGAGGCGGGCCAGCCGGCGCCAAGCGCGCAGGTCTACGACCTCGTGCTGGTGGCCGTGGGCCGCAGCCCGAACGGCAAGAAGATCGGCGCGGAAGCCGCCGGCGTCGCGGTCACCGACCGCGGCTTCATCCCGGTGGACGGCCAGATGCGCACCAACGTGCCGCACATCTTCGCCATCGGCGACCTGGTGGGCCAGCCGATGCTGGCGCACAAGGCCGTGCATGAAGCCCACGTCGCCGCCGAAGCCGCGCACGGCGAGAAGGCCTTTTTCGACGCGAAGGTGATCCCGTCGGTCGCGTACACCGATCCGGAAGTGGCATGGGTCGGCCTGACGGAAGACGAGGCGAAAGCGAAGGGCGTCAAGGTCGAGAAGGGCCACTTCCCGTGGGCCGCCTCGGGCCGCGCCGTCGCCAACGGCCGCTCGGAAGGCTTCACGAAGCTGCTGTTCGATGCCGAGACCCACCGCATCATCGGCGGCACGATCGTCGGCACGAACGCCGGCGACATGATCGGCGAGATTGCGCTGGCCATCGAGATGGGCGCGGACGGCGTGGACATCGGCAAGACGATCCACCCGCACCCCACGCTGGGCGAATCGATCGGCATGGCGGCAGAAGCCTACGAAGGCGTCTGCACCGACTTGCCGCCGCCGCGCAAGCGTTGATGTAAGCGCTGTCCGTCGTAACAAGCCGGGACCCTGCGTCCCGGCTTTTTTATGCCGGATCCACGGTCAATTCGTTCCCTGAAGCCGGCGCTGCAGCATGTCCTTCGCCACCGCAAGCGCCCGGTCCGGCGTCGCTGCGACATCCGGTTGGACGCCCACGCCCTCCCAGTTGGTGTGGGTGATGGGACTGATGGTGCGTGCACTGGGTATCGCGGCGAAAAAATGGTCGGCAAGGCGGAAGGGACGCGTGGGGTGGGCGCCGCCCCAGGTCCGCTCGCCGATCAGCGTGGCGCGTTTCAGCGCCTGCATCGTGTAGGCGAAGTCTTCGCCGGCCGACATCGTGCCGGGGCTCGTCAGGATCAGGACCGGCTTCTTGCCGCCATAGCGCTTGCCGTCCAGCTGATCGACCGTCCAATGCGGCGTGGAGACACCGGTATCGCGATCCCAGATGTCGTTGAGGCGCGTGCGTTCGTCGACGAAATAGCTGACCAGTAAAGCCACCCCGTCCGGTGCGCCGCCGTGGTTGTTGCGCAGGTCGATGATCAGGCCGTCGGTGTCGGCGAGCTTGTCCATCGCCGCCGCATATTTGGCGGCCACAAGGAAGGGCGGCGGGAAGCCGGAAAGGTCGAGGTAGCCGATCCTGGAGCCCAGGTGATCGACTTTTTCCACCCCGAGGTTGGACGCGAGGATACGCTTGCGCGCCTCAGGGGGCGCGATGCGTTCCCACTCGGCCAGCGTCGTGGGGCGCGGCCCGATGTCACGCTCGGGCTGCACCAGCCCGGAGTCGAATCCCACGAATATATGCTTGTCATGAAGGACGTCGGCAACATCGGCCGTCAGCTGTTTTGCCAGCTGTTCGCCATCCGTGATCCCATCGTACTTGCCCTCGCGCTGGCGCTGGTGCAGGACCGCGCCGACCTGCCTGGCCTTGTCGGGAAAGACATAGTGATCGTTCAGCTTTGCCACGAGCGTATCGATTGCCTCCACGCGCATCGCGCTGTCGACAGCAATCGGGGGCGGCGGCTCGGGCGTGGCGGCACAGGCGCCGAGCGTGGTGAACAGCAGCAGACACGGTACGACGATCCATTTCTTTTTCATTTGTTTCCTTTGGCGGTGTGTAGGAAATGACGACTTCATCGCAAGGGTAATGAAGCGGGATGAGCGTAGCATAAAAATTACCATTTGATAGTAATATCTTTGGCAATCACCCATCCTGCATACCGAATGGTAAGTTGATGCTGCGGATGCAGCCTTGGACCCGGCCGAGGGCCCCATCGTGGCCTTCAAGATGCGGCATCGCGTTTAACTGTGACAAACAGCGCATTTCTTGATTTCACAGTCTGCCAACCTGTCGCCCGGACGATAGGCAGTGCTTGAGCATCGAATGGAGAAATGCATGCGTAATCTGAAAAACGCGCCGTGGAAGGGCATGGCGATATTCCTGGGTGTCATGTCCTTGACGGCGTGCGATTCGTACAAGGCGCCGAGAACCAAGGCTTGGTAACGGGGAAGCGGGCAACGCCCCCCGGTGGCTTGGCTATCTCGCCGCCATGCGCGCCTGCATGGCCGGCGTCATCTCGACCTTCCGGTCCGCGCCGATCAGCATGACCTCCTGCAAGCCGAGATGGTGCGCCATATCTCGCCAGTGCCGCAGCCCGGCGATGAAGAGCGGCTTCGAATTGCCGTCGGAGCGCAGGCCGACGTCGGCGCCGCCGGAGACGAGGATCGTGACCGATGCCACCAGGTCGACCGTCTGTCCGGTGCGCGGATCGATGATGTGCGGATGGCGCTTGCCGTCCTTCATGAAATAACGCTGGTAGTCGCCGCTGGTGCCGATCGCTTCGTTGTCGTGCAGTTCCACGCTGGCGACGGTGCCGTCGCCGCGCGGGTCGCGGATGCCGACTTTCCACGGCCGCGCGCCCGGTTGGCCGATGGCGATGATGTTGCCGCCGGTGTTGACGAGCGCCGCCTTCACGTGCGCGGCGCGCAGGATCTGCGCGGCGCGGTCGAGCGCGTATCCCTTGGCATAGCCGCCGAGGTCGATCATCACGGCCTTGTTCCTGCTCGAGATGCGCGTGCCGTCGAACACGAGGTCCGTCATGCGCGGATTGGCGTCGACCCAGCGGCGGATCTCTTGCGGCGCCGGGCCGTGTTCCGTGATGTCGCTGCTCTGGAAGCCCCACAGCCGGATCAGGTGACCGATGGCGGGATTGAACATGCCGCCGGACTGTTCGGACAGGGCGGTCGCCGATTTCAGCAGGTCGACCAATTCGGCATCGGCCTGGAAGGTTTCGCCGCGCGCGATCGCATCGTTCAGCGCCGTCAACTGGCTCGGCTGCCATGCATGCAGCTTGCGGTGCAGGCGGTCGAATTCGCGCAGGACCTCGTCGCCGAGCGCCTGGGCGCGCTGCTCGGATTCGCCGTAGATGCTGACCTCGACCTGCGTGCCGAACACATGGCCCTGGACACGGTAGACCGCATCGTTCGGGCGACAGCCCGGCAACAGGGCCAGCAGCACCAGCACCGCCGATATCAACATTCCCAGCCGGACGGTCGCCTTCATGATGGATCAACCGGCCTTGCTGACCATGTAGTCGATGGCGGCCTTGACTTCGTCGTCCTTCAGCGCGGCGTTGCCGCCCCTGGCCGGCATCATCTTGAAGCCGTTGAGGGCGTGCGTGTACAGCGTATCCTTGCCTTGCGCGACGCGCGGTCCCCAGGCCGTCTTGTCGCCGACCTTGGGCGCGCCGAGCACGCCGGCGCCGTGGCAGGTGACGCAGGTGGTGCCGAACACTTTTTCGCCGAGCACCAGGTCGCCGCCGCCCGCCGCACTCGCGGTCGTTGCGGCGGGTGCGGTCGCTGCGGCGGGAGCGGCCGGTTCCGCGGCGGCGGGTGCCGCTGCGGGCGGAGCGGCGGGCGCGGCGGCAGCCGTATCCGCCGCCGGCGCGGGCGGCGCGGTCGATGCCTGCGCTTGTTGTGCGTTCTTCTGGCCGCAAGCGGTCAATGCGGTTGCCAATGCCAATGCAGATGCCAGTGGCAGCAATTTCAAGGTGTTCATGGTTCCTCTTCGTTTTCGGGTGGGCTAAAAAAATGACATGTCAGTTCATGTGGGCGTCTTCACCATGGCGGCGGTGATCTGGTCGAAGCGCAGCACCTTGCCGCCTTCCTTGGCGGCGAATGCGGCGGCGTCGGCGGCGTTCGCGAAGCTGCCGAAGGTCGGCCCCATCGAGCCTGGCTTGCGGCTGCCGACGACGTAGTAGGCCGTCCTGGCGTCGATCCAGTGGGCCTGCGGGTGATTCCAATCCGTCTTGCCCATGTCCTGCACGAACAGCGCCGCGACGGCGCGGCGGCTTTCGGGCGCGAGCACGACGTCGAACAGTTCCGTCAGGTTGCAAAAGAAGTCCGGCTTGCCTTCGGTGTAGTGGATCTGCGCCTTCGGGCCGGCAAAGTCTTTCAGCACCATGCCGTCGAGCGCGCAGGCCGTGTCGTCGCCCGGCTCCAATGGGTGCACCTTGGCCGGCGTGTGGCTGCAGGCGGCGAGCGCGGCGAGCAGGGCGAGGCCGGCCAACTGCCGGGTAATCGATGTCATTTGAATCTCCAGTGGGCGACGGTGAACGGCGCAACGATCCAGGCCAGCATGACGGCGACGAGGACGGCCGGATTGGTCAGGTTGTCCGGCATCACGGTCGCGAGGCCATACATGTTTTGCACCTGCTCGGAACTGAAGATGTTCAGCAGGCGGAAGACGTCGGCGGGGTTCAGCATCAGCAATGCGCCGAACAGGCCGCTGCCCAGCAGGCCCTGGCTTGCCACCAGCACGCCCATCAGCAGCAGGTCGAAAATCAGGACGAAAAAGAACCACAGGCCGATCGCCGTGCCGGATGCGCGGACACGGTCCAGCGACAACACCGAGACCAGCATCGACAGGCTCAGGAACGCCATGCCCATCAGGATCGCGCTGCCGGCAAAGCCGAGGTAGTGATGGACGTCGCGCGCCGTCAATTGCCCGGCCAGCGCCACCATGCCGGCGCCGAAGCCGAGCGCGGTGGCGCTCCCCAGCGCGGCCGACAGGCCGAGGAATTTGCCGAGCAAGATCTCGAACCGCGTGATCGGCATCGACAGCAGCAGGTCGAGCGAGCCGCGCTCCTTCTCGCCGACGATGGCGTCGTAGCCGAGGATCAGGGCGATCAGCGGCACCAGGTAGATGACGAGGCTCACCAGGCTGGCGACGGTCACGTCGATGCCGCGAAAGCCGACTTCTCCCTGCTGGGCCGAGCCGAAGTAGGCGATCGCCAGCGCGAACAACGCAAAGATCAGCGCCACGGCCAGCACCCAGCGGTTGCGGATGCGGTCGCGGAATTCCTTGCCGGCGATGACGAACGCCTGCGACCAGTCAACGCTGCCGAACATGTGCGCCTCCATATCCGAGAAACAGGTCTTCCAGCGACGGCTCATGAATCGCGACGTCGCGCACGACGTCGGCCAGCGCCGCGAGAATGTTGAGTACCGCGAGCTTTTGGCCCGGCAGGCAGGCGACCCGCACGCAATCGCGTTCGATGGTCAGTTCCAGGCCCGCCAGCTGCGCCAGCGCGGCGTGGATGCGCGACCCCTCGCCATGGTGCAGCGTGATCCGGATCTCGGACGGCAGCACCATCTGCGCGCGCAGTTCGGCCAACGTGCCTTGCGCCGCGACGCGTCCGCCGCCCAGGATCACCAGGTGGTCCACGCGTTCCTGGATCTCGGCCAGGATGTGCGACGTGATGACGATGGTGGCGCCCTGGGACTGGACGTCGCGCAGGATGCGGTAGAAATCGTGGATGCCTTCGGGGTCGAGGCCGTTGGTCGGCTCGTCGAGGAAGATCAGGTCGGGTGCGCCGAGCAGCACCTGCGCAAACCCGAGCCGCTGGCGCATCCCCTTCGAATAGCCGCGCACGCGCCGCCCCGCCGCGTGGCCCATTCCCACCCGTTCGAGCACCTCGGCGCACGCGGCGCGCGGGACTTTTTTCAGGTCGGCGAACAGGTGCAGCACCTCGTGGCCGGTCAGGTTGTCGTAGGTGACGAAGGTTTCCGGCAGATAGCCGATGCGCCGCCGCACGTGGCGGAAATCGCGCCCGCCGGTCGGCACGCCGTCGATCAGGACCTCGCCGGCGCTCGGTGCGATCAAGCCGAGCATCAGCTTGAACAAGGTGCTCTTGCCGGCGCCGTTATGGCCGATCAGGCCGACCATGCTGCCCTTGCCGATCGACAGGCTGATGTCGTCGAGCGCGACCACGTCGCCGAAGCGCTTGGCGACGTGCCTGACGTCGATTGAATTACTTGCCATTCCACTTGCTCCAGTCGCGGCGCCACGGCCGCATGCGCGGATGCTTGTCGATCACGCTCGGTGAGCGCAATATCGGAAACTGGCGCGCCACGAAACGCAGCGTCTGGATCGCCGGGCTGTTCAAGAGCAGCTTGACGAGCGGGTATTGCCAGTTGAGCCGATCCACCACGTCGTTCGCTTCGTAGACGATGTCGCCGACGCCGTCGCCGCCCTGGTCCCAGCCGCTGTAATTGCTCCAGTAATTGCCCTTGGCGCGGCCCCATTCCACGTCGTGTACGGCGACGAATTTGACTTGTTCCTGGTTGTCGATGAAGTCGTTGCCGTCGAACGCGTTGTTGACCGAACCGGCCGTCAGGTGGATGCCGATACGGTTGCGGATCACGAGATTGTTCCTGACCGTGTTGTACTCGGCGTCGTAGATGAAGAAGCCGAGCCCGTTGCCGGCCACCACATTGTTTTCGATGACCGAATCCTGGATCGTGCGCAGCATGATGCCGTGCTTTTCGTTACCCCAGGCGACGTTGTTGCGCACGGTGAGGCGGCGCACCTCCATCAACGCCAGGCCGCCGTGGCTCTCGTAGACTTCGTTGTCTTCCCAGGTGCTGTCGTTGGTGTTCATGTAGTGCGTGCCGTAGCGCACGTGGTGGATCCGGTTGCCGCGAAACAGCGCGTGGCGGGAATAATCGACGTAGATGCCGTCGCGCGTGTAGCTGACCTGGTTGTCGATGATGCGCGAGTTGGTCGTGTTGTAGACCTCGATACCGTTGCCGCGATTGACCGATTGCAGGTCGCGCCGTCCGATGATCACGTTGTGCTGCAGCGTCGAGTCGGTCGAATTTTCCAGCCAGACGCCGAACAGGTTCGCCACCAGTTCGCAGTCCTGCACCAGCGCGTGGTCGGCATGCGGTTCGATGTAGATGCCGGCGTTCTGGGCGCCGAGGTCGGTGCCGCTGTCGCGCACGACGAAGCCTTCGATCGTCACGTCGGCCGCGCGCACGCGGATGACGTCACCCCGGTTCGCGGCGCTGAGGGTGGGGCGATCGACGCCTTGCAGGGTGAGCGGCTTGTCGATCGTCACGTTCTCCTTGTACGTGCCGCGCGCCACGCGCACCGTGTCGCCGGCACGTGCCGCCTGCACGGCCGCCGCGACGGATTCGCCGGGCCGCACCTGCAGCACCGCGCAGCGTGCAGTGGTGCCGAACCCGCCGAACCCGCCGATCACGACGAGGCAGGCTGCGATCCACGCGGCACCGGGGCTGAGCGTGTTCATGACGACCGCTCTGCCTTGGCCGCCAGGTCGGCGGTCTTTTCCGCCAGGTTGCGCCGCACGTCGTCCAGAGAAATGAAGTAGCCCTTGGCATCGATCGGCGTCAACGGCAGGCCGGCGCGCTCGCGCGCCTTGCGCTCCTTGGCCAGCGGCGGACAGGCATGGTCGTCGTAGTACATCACCATGCAGTCGAGGCACAGCAGGCATTCCTTCTGGTCGATCCTGCCCTTGGCGTCGATCGCGTGCGAGCCGCAGCCGGTGGCGCAGGCATGGCAGGTCTCGCACTCTTTTTTTCGCTTCAGGCCGAACAGGCGGAACACGGTGGGCACCGCCAGGCTGGCGCCGAGCGGGCACAGATACTTGCAGTACGGCCGCTCGCTCAGGATCGAGATGCCGAGGATCACGGCGACGAAGGTCACGTACGGCCAGGAGCGGTTCCACACGCCGACGAGGAAGGTGGTCTTGAACGGCTCGATTTCCGCCAGCGTCTCGGCCATCTCCATCGAATACAGCGACACGCCGAGCAGCACCGCGAACACCACGTACTTGACCCACTTGAGGCGATCGTGCCACGCCTTCGGCAGCAAGCGCTGGAAGCGTTTCAGGCCGATGACCTGGCCGACGCGGAATGCGAGGTGCTGCAGCGAGCCGAACGGGCACAGCCAGCCGCAGAACAGGCCGCGTCCCCAGATGAACACGGTGACGATGATGAACCACCAGAACAGGAAGATGAACGGGTCCGACAGGAACAGTTCCCACTTCCACTGGTGCAGCATCGAATGGAACCAGGTCAGCACCTGCGTGATGCTCGGCTGTGCCTTCAGGTGCAGGCCGATGTAGCCGACGGCGACCACCCACAGCGTGTGGCGCGGGATGGAAATCCAGGGCTTGCTCTTGCGGTTCGATGCGCGCACCAGCCGGTCGCGCTGCGCATACCACACGGCGGTCGCGGCCAGCGCCAGCAGGAACAGGGCGATCTCGACCTTTCTACCGGTCCATGCCCGCTTCCATGCCGGTTCCGGGACGACGACCTTCGGCCGTCCGCCTTCGAGATAGCGGGCCGGCAGCCAGTAATCCTGGTCGAAGTGGGCGAACACCTTGGCGCCGGTCTGCGCGTCGCGCTTGTTGGCCAGGAAGCTCAGTTGCCACGGCCATGCCGGGTTGAAGTTGGCGGAACGAATGATGAAGATGCCCGATTCCTTGTAACCCGGCGTGTCCGCCGGCTCCAGGTGGTACAAGTTCTCGTAATCGGTGTCGCGGAAGGTGAAGCGGTCGGTATCCTGGAGCACCTGGACGCGGTCGTAGATGCCGCCGCGCACGAAGCCCGATCCCTTGAACGACACCTGGCCGTTGGCGACGATGAAGATCGCATGCTCGTCCGGTTTCAAGTCCTGCATCAGGCGGTCGTAGCCATGTTTGCCGAGCAGGCTGATGCCGATGGTCGGCACGTTGAGATAGCCGAAATACAGGTCCATGTACGGCTGCGCGCTGTCGCCGGCGCCGACGTCGCCGGCCTGCACCAGCAAGTGCCGCACGGCGCCTTCCCGTGCCAGCGCGGCCCAGTCGAGGGTGTCCGCCAACTGCGTGAAATGCGCGCGCGGCCGCGCCGCGCGCTTGAAGATGCCGACTTCCTTGCCGATTTCATAGGCGCTTTGCGCGATCACCTGGTTTTCGGAGATCGCCGTCACGGTGGCGCCGCTGATCGCGTCGAGCCCCGCCTTGTCGTCGCCGTCGGCGCCGTGGCCGATCTCGAGCTTGGCATTGCCGGCCCGGCCGATGTATTGATGAACGAATGTGGTGAGCACCGATTCCGGAATGCCGGCCAGCAGGATCGGTTCGGAATGCTTGAGAATGCGCACGCCCGTGATGATGCCGTGCGTATCCATGCCGATCAACGTGATGACCGGCTTGCCGGAATAGGCGGGGATGTCGACCACGTCGGTCGACAGGAACACGTAGCCGACCAGGCGGCGTTTCGCGCCATCGTTGGCATCGTTGGCATAGGCCTCGACATAGGCGGGCATGCCCTTGCGCTTGGAGAATGACTGCGCCGCGGGCATGACGTCGCGGCAGGGGGCGCCGGCGCACAGGTCCGGACCGCTCATGGTTTCCTGCGACAGTTCGGCGTTGTACATCGACGCCTTGGCGCCCGTCGCGAGCAGCAGTCCGCAGAGCGCGATCCAGAGGACCAGCGCCAGATGGTACGGCAAACGGCTGCGATACATGGACATCTCACCTTCGATTGGGGAAAAAACGCAGGACGGACAGGCTGCGCCCATCCTGCGAACTGCTGCGAGCTACCGGTAAATCGTCTCGATGCCTGCTCAGGCTTCCACGAGGAAGCGGCTGCGCATCTCCAGGTGCAGCGCGTGGCAGAAGTGGGTGCAGTAGATCCAGTACGCACCGGGTTTGTCGGCCTTGAAGGTGACCGACTTGGTTTCCTGCGGATTCACGATGAAGTTGATGTTGTAGTGGGGGATGGCGCAACCGTGCGTCAAGTCTTCGACCTTGTCGTGATTGGTGAGCGTGATCGTGACTTCGTCGCCCTTCTTGACCTTGATGAGCGGCAGGCTGTAGGTCGGCGCCTGCGACATCATGCGCACATGCACCTTGTTGCCCTTGCGCTCGATGCCGGCGTTCTCCGGTTTGACGGCGTTCGGGAAGTCGTCCATGTTGTAGATCTGACGCGTCTTCACGATGTCCCGGCGCATGATGATGGCATCGTGCGGTTCCGGATACGCGGTATGGTCCGAAACGATGCGCATCTTGTCGCCGGTGATGTCGATCAATTGTTCAGTCTCGGGATGGAGCGGGCCGACCGGCAGGAAACGGTCTTTCGAGAACTTGTTCCCCGAGTTGAAGTACTTGCCGTCGGCTTCCTTCGTTTCGCCCATCGAGATATAGCCGTGGCCCGGCTGGTAGTGCACGTCGACGCGGTCGAGCACGGGCTTGACCGACTTGTCGCCCTTGTACTGCGCGATCGCCTTGTCGACGTTCCACTTGACGATCTGGCTGTCGAGGAACAGCGTGGTATAGGCATTGCCCTTGCCGTCGAAGGCGGTATGCAGCGGGCCCAGGCCGATTTCCGGCTCCGCCACGACGGCGTCGCGTTCGGTCTTCAGGTCGCCGTTGAACCACTTGGTGACGAGCGCGAGTTCGATGACGGTGGCCGTCGGCGACAGCTTGCCGGAACAGACGAAATACTTGCCGTCCGGGCTGGCATTGACGCCGTGCGGATTTTTTCCGACCGGGACGTAGCAGGTGACGGCCGTCTTCGGATCGCCGTTGGCGGCCTTGCGGCCGTCGACGACCGGCACTTTCGAGTGGCCGATCGTGGTGAACTTGCCGTCCTTGACCAGTTGTTCGATGCGGGCCACGTTGAAGAAGACGCAGGCATCGCGCTCGGCCGCCATCATGCCGGCCTGGTCGGCGGCATTCTCGGTGTTGTACTGGTTCGACGCGACCAGCGTGCCGTCGTAGGACGTCGCCACCAGGTCGCAGTTGCCGTCGATGCGCACTTGCCAGCGCACGTCCATCGTCGCGGCGTCGACGCACGAGAACAGCACGCCCCACTTGCTCGGATCGTCGAGATCGTGGCCGTCGTTCGGCAGCGGCACGTGGAATTCGCCGCCGCAGAATACGCGCGTCGTGTAATTGATTTTCGGGTCGACCGGATCGCGCTTGTCCGGGAAGATGCCGTGGAATCCCATCACGTTCGGCAACTGCGTGATCTTGTCGCATTCCATCGTGTCCATGCGGATGCGGGCGAGGCGCGCGTTGATCTTGTCGTTGACGAACAGCCAGCGGCCGTCGTACGTGCCGTCCTTGTAGCTGCCGTGGACGTGGTGCGTGTCGCCCGTCACGTATTTCAGGCTGCCGTCCGGATTGGTCCCGAGAATCGCCTTCGATTCATTGGTGATGCCCCAGCCGACCATCGGATCGATGTTGAACACCGGAATGCGGCGTAACGTCCGGCCGGACGGAATACCGATGATGCGCGCTTCGCCCGAGTGGCCGCCGCTGGCGAAGAGGTAGTAATCGTCGAGCTGGCCCGGTGCGACTTCGTGGAAGCCGCCGGCAGTCTTGGCGCCGGGAGCCGATTCCGCGAGGGCGGCCTTCGTGCCATCCTCCTTGCAGCCGGACAGCAGCGACACGCCCGCGCCGGCCAGGCCGAGCATGGTGCCCGTGCCGAGGAATCGGCGGCGGCTCGTTTGCGGCAAATCGTCAGTTGTTATGGTGTTCTTTCCGTTGCCCATCGCATTGCTCCCAAAGTAATGTTCGTTCGGCTGGCGAGGCGCTTTTTACCCAGCCTTCATGACCAACCCGATTGGGATGCATTGTCCGTAGGAATGAAAAAAATCCAAATGACTTAGATCAAGTATATTTTTTTGGGAAGAACAAAGTTGCGCGCCGGCCTGCGGTTCCGCGCAAGCGCCGATTTCGCGCTGCGTGCTGCAAAAAAAAACGGGACTGCGTGTCCCGTTTTTTTTGCTGACGCTCGGGAGGCTACGGAACCTTCCGGGACAAGACCTGTTTCAGGGACACTTTGTCGGTCCTTCTGTAGATGACATCCGTAATCTTCCAGAGGCCGCCCACCCGGGCTACTTCGAAATCGATTTGCGTTTTCTTTGCATCGACCGGATCCGTGTAGACCACGGATACGACACCCGGCGACGTCGTCGTCACGTCCAGGTCCGTCACCCGCGGATCCTGCGAATCGAACAGCAAGTCGAAGTCGAGATTGCAGATGCCCTGGTATCGGGTCTGGCATGCCGCGTCCTTGACCAGTAAATCCGCCAGTGCGGGAGCGAAGTATTTTTCAAGCGTCGCTTTGCCCTGGTGCGACAGGTCGTCTCCAAACAGGTCCGCCTGGCTTGCCACAGCCTGCCACGCAAAATCCTTGTACAGCTTCGCGACCACGACGGCTTCGCTATCCGCTTTCGTGGCAAGGGCCGGGCCGGTCCATCCGATTGCCAGGGCAGCCGCAGCGGTCAGGGCGAGACGTTTAACGGCGATAGACGGCATAACTCGGCTTCTCCTTTGCATATGCGGTTCCCGGCCAAAAGCCGTGCTGGATAAAATCCGAGATCCAGTCCTTTCCATCGTAGCCGGCAATGTGGCCGGCCGGGTTACCATGCTTGGTTGGCTGAATCACGACAATATCGCCTCGCTGGAACGGGAACGTGTCGGGATTATCAACCGAAATGGCATGAAAGCCATTGCTCAGTAGTGTGGGACCATACAGTCTGGCTGGCGTCGGATGACCCTTGGTGTCCGCACCGCCTGCCTCAAGAGCCAGGCGAACGAATTTTGCACAATGCGACTGGCTATGCTTGCCGGCGTGCTCGCGCAGGTAGGTCGCAAATTTGATCGTGTCGAATGGCATGATCACCTCCGATCACGCAATCTTATTGGCTGCCAGATCCCAACCTCCCGCAGTGTTGCCGGCGCTTCCGCCACCGATCTTCTGTTGTGTGTACTTCCATTTGATCTTGGAATATTTCAGGTTGACGATCTCGGAAAGATACGATTCATCGCCACCCAGATGCGGCTTCACCATTCCGATCAATACATTTTCCAGTTCGATGTCAAAATACTTGACTCGCGATCCGTCTCCATCAGCACGGAAAAATTCGAACTTGGCTTTCGGGATGGTTTTACCCATCGCGCAGGTCTGAGCAAGGATCGGCGAAGAAAGGTCGGCCAACTTCGTAAACGAGACGTCGTCCAGTTCGGCTCTCTCGGCGGTGTGACCGCCTGCAGTCGATGACGTGGCACTCTTTGGTTGAAAGACGCCCCAATGGACGCCCGTCACCTCGATCCAATCCTTATGTTTGTCGTCTTGGGACTCGCCCTTGATGCCATCGATTTGCAGGTACACGTCAAATGCCATTGCTGTCTCCAGAAAAGCAGGATTATTGATGGGGAAGTGACTCGGCACGCGTTGAACTCGCCATTCGCACGATGTCGGCCGAGCGGTCAAAGCGTGATTGTTGCGTGTCCCCTTGATAGGCAGTTGGGTGTCAGGCAGGTTCGCAGATGAGCCGGATCAATGGAGCAGCAGATTGCTAACGTCATGCCGCCAGCGCGAACGCCGGCGGCGTCGATGACCCGGCGTACTCGAGCCGGGTCACCAAGGTCAGGCAGGACGGTTGTTCACGTGCTCCCGACGTCTACCGGGTCTCACGGCTTGGCAGCGTACAGTCCAATCTCGGACAGCGTCGTGAAGCTCGTGTCGCCGTTATTGGACGTGATGTTGAGCCGGTACCAGCGATAGGCGCCCGGGCTCGCGACCGTGTAGCTGTGCATCTGGATGCGGTTGGGGAACGCCTGGTCGCTTTGCGTATCGAGCGTCGTCCAGTTGACGCCGTCGTTGGAGCCCTGGAACTGCCAATCCTTCGGGTCGCGGCCGATCTTGTCGGTGGAGCTGATGACCGTGTAGCGCTGGACCGTCTCCGTGCGGCCGAGGTCGTACTGCAGCCAGCCCATCACGCCCGAGTAGAACCAGTACGACCCCGAGTTCTGGTCGAAGACGTACTTGGCGTTGGCCGGGTTGTTGGCGCTGTCGTTCGGGGTGCCGCCGGTGGCGACGTTCACCAGCGGATGGACCGGCGTGGCGCTGTCCTCGGGCGAGCTGCCGCTCGAGCCGGCGGCGTTCATCGCCATGACGGTGTAGTAGTAGGTCGTGCCGTTGGTCACCGTGGTGTCCGTGTAGCTGCCGCCCTTGACGTTATCCGCGACCGTCACGTAGGGGCCGCCGCTCGATGTGGCGCGCAGCACCTCATAGCTGGTGGCGCCGAACGACTGCTGCCAGCGCAGCGGGACGGCGCCGTCGCCCGGCTCGGCCAGCAGCGTCGCGGGCGCGGCCGGGATGGCGGTCGGCGCGCCGCCGTCGCCGCCCGTGACCTGGACGTGGCTGAAGGTGGAGGTATTCAGCGTGCCGTTGGCAACCGAGGCGACCACGAGGCCGACGTAAATCGTGTCGGGCAGCGGGCCGTCGATGCGGCCGACGTCGGTGGCGGCCCAGTTGGTGCCGTCGGGGGACACGTAGCCGGTGATCATGTTGCCGATGCGCTCGAGCTTCACCCAGTAAGAGGGCACGGTATTCGCGATGTTGAAGGCCTTGTTGCCGTAGTTCGTGCCGCCGTACACCGAGAGGTTCGGCATGTTCTGCTCGGCCTGGATCCGGTTGGTGACGGCCATCCAGGCGCGCGGCGCGCCCTGGGCCAGGCTCGTGCGCATCATGACGCCCGCCTTTGCGGATATGTTGGTGTTCTGGACCGATTCGACTTTCGCGATGATGGCGCCGTCGCCGGTGAGGGTCTGGTAGGCGAAGTGGCAGCTGTCGCTCGTGCCCCAGATTTCGGCGCCGCCTCCCTTTACGGTCCATTTGCCGTCGGCGTAGGTGGCCGAGCCGGCCGGAGCGGCGCCGCCGATATCGACATCGGTCAAGCCAGTGGTGATCGATGCGGTCGCGGGAATGGCCAGTGCCGGCGGGGGCGTCGCCGTCGAGGTATCGACGTCCTTCAGGAACATGAAGCTGGTGCTGTCCACCGGCATCCAGAGGCGCCGCTGCGCGATATACGGGGCCTGCATGCCCTTGCGCAGGACGTAGGCGCCATAGATCTGGTTGAGCGCAATGTTGCCGCCGCCCCAGCCGCCCCATCCGCGGTTGGTATTGTCGGCGATGTAGTAGGCATCGGTCGTCCCGAACGGGAGGAACGGCGTCGGCGCGAGTTCGTTCACGCGCGCGAAGTATTCACCGGCCGCCAGCAGGCGGTTGTCGAAATCGGAGTAGACGTCGATGCCTTGCTTCCACAGCGCTTCGGCCAGCATCGTCAGCGATTTGAGCTGCCCGTGAGCGTGTCCCTGGTCGCGCAGGGAGTCGCCGAGCATGCCGATGTCGTTGGAACTGCGCAGGCCGATGTGGGCGAGCGTGCGGGTCTGGGCGACGACCCGGTTCAGCGTATCGGCGTCGTCGTTGAAGATGGCCATCAACCCGAGGGCGTTCAGGGCCAGCGCGCCCTTGTTGGCGGCGCCGAACATGTTTTCGCCGTAGGGGTTCGATGCCGGCATCAGCACGTTGGCGAAATAGTTCTTGACCGTCGCCGTGTCGCTGTCCGTCCAATCCGGCCAGGTGCCGCGCAGGATGTCCGCGGCGCCCACGAACGCGTAGGCGTAGTCGCCCAGGTCGAGCATCGATTCGCGGCCCGAGAACGCGGTCTGGGTGGTGGCCCACGCCGTCAGGATGTCGTGCGCCTTTTTCGCGTAGTCTTTGTTGCCGGTGAAATACCACATCCGCGTCAGGTCCCAGATCGCGACCATGTCGTTGCGCCATGGCCAGAGATTCATGTCGGGTGCGCGGCTCACGGTCGCGTACGGCCCGGCCATCACGTAGGTGAGCTTGGCCTTGCCGTCGTTTGCCAATTGGTCGTAGGCGGACTTCCATGGCTGCTTGCCTTGGTCGACGTACGTCTTGAGCGTCTGGAGATCGGAGAGGGTGAGCGGTGCGCCCGGATGCGTGAAACCGGTGGCCTGCGCGGCGCTGTAACCCGGCAGCATCGCGGTGCTCAACGCGAGCAGCGCAGCGGCGACACCGGTTCGCTTGAACTTGCGGGCCGTCGTTCGGATCGTCATGGAGCATTCTTTGGAACTGTTTTTCATCGGTACCCTTCGTTAATAAACATCACTCACCAGCGCGTCGATCGTGAAGCCGAGGCGACAACCTCGGCAATACGGCGTCGTGCGCCGGAACCGTCACGTTCAAGGGCGTCCCGGGCGTCCCCGTCGCCTTGCCCGCAGCCTCGCTTGGACACGAGGAATTTGTTCGAGCGTCAAACTGTTAAATTATGGCAGTCATATTGCCGTACGGCAATAGCTTTCGTATGTATAAATATTGCGAAGAATTAATTTAACATTAATTTTTCCAGCGCGACGTTCAGTTTGTGTTAACGAATGGCATCGATGAATACCTGTGGGACACAGGCCGCGACAAGCACGTATGATGCTGAAGGGCGATACGGTGTACTTGCAGCTGACGGACTACGGCATGAAGCAGGTCGAGGAACCGCAAGACGCGCACGACAAGGACGAAGACTTCCTCGGTAGCGTGCTGAAGGCGATGGCGCTCAGCGGCGTGAAGCAATTCCTCAACCACGGCCTGGCGCTGTCGTTGGCCGACACGCGGTCCGGGCAACGTTGCCGGCATGCCGGCCTAAGGGCGCGTAAAACCGTCGAGGACGTGCGCGGGCAGCATTTTCACCATGGCGTGCAGGACGAGCGGCACGAGCACGAGCTCATCGACCGCGCCGATCACGGGCAGCGTGAAATTCAACGGCTCGACAGCGAACAGCGCGAGGCCGGCCAGGCCGGGCAACAACCACCCGGGACGTTTCTCGTGCCGGAGGGCGAACCACAGCAGGCGCAGGTCCTGGCCGGCGACGACGCGCCACAATGCAAAGATGCGTTTCATGGCTTCCCTCCATGGATCAGGGTGTTTTGCGGTGCCTCCTACATGGGACGTCCGGGCCTGAACACAATAGGAAACGAGCAAGCCGGGTTGAAAAGCGCCGGCCCGCACCGTCGGCGGATGAACCCCAAGAGCCGGTGCCCAGCTTTTGGGGTTCGGTTCATGCGTCTTACGGCCTGGGAACGAACAGCCCCAGGTCGGCGACCGCCGTCGAGGCGGTGTCGCCATTATTGGCCGTGATGTTGAGCCGGTAGTAGCGATACGCGCTTCCACCCGCGACCGGGTAGCCTTTCAGCTGAAGACGATTGGCGAACACCTGGCCGCTTTGCGCGTCGAGCGTCGTCCAGTTGACGCCGTCGTTGGAGCCCTGGAACTGCCAGTCCTTCGGATCGCGTGCGGCCACATCGGCGCTGATGATCGTATAACGCTGGATCACCGCGGTGTGGCCCAGGTCGTACTTCAGCCAGCCGGTCGGGGCCGCGTAGAGCCATTTCGTCGCTGAGTTCTGGTCGAAGGCTTGTGCCGCGTTGTTCGCGTTGTTCGCGCTGTCGGTGGCGGTGCCGCCGGTCGCGACGTTGATCATTGCGCGGGCCGGCGTGGCGCTGTCCTCGGGAGAATTGGCGCTCGTGCCGGCGGCGTTGGTCGCCGTGACCGTGTAGTAGTAGGTCATGCCGTTGCTCACCGCGGTGTCCGTGTAGCTGCCGTCCGTGATGCCGTACGCGACGGTCGTGTAGGGGCCGCCGCTGAACGTGGAGCGTTTGACGGTGTAGCTGGTGGCGCCGAACGACTGCTGCCAGCGCAGCGGGACGGCGCCATCGCCCGGCTCGGCCAGCAGCGTCGCGGGCGCGGCCGGGATGGCGGCCGGCGCGCCGCCGTCGCCGCCCGTGACCTGGACGTTGCTGAAGACGGAGGTGTTCAGCGTGCCGTTGGCGTGCGAGCAGACCACGAGGCCGACATAGATCGTGTTGGGCAGCGTGCCGTCGATGCGGCCGACGTCGGTGGCGGCCCAGTTGGTGCCGTCGGGAGACACATAGCCGGTGATCATGTTGCCGATGCGCTCGAGCTTGACCCAGTAGGACGGCACGGTGTTCGCGATGGCATAGCCCTTGTTGCCGTAGTTCGAGCCGCCGTACACCGAGAGGTTTTGCATGTTCTGCTCGACCTTGACCTGGTTGGTGACGACCATCAGGGCGCGCGGCGCGCCCTGGGCCAGGCTCGTGCGCATCATCACGCCCGCTTTGGCATAGATGCTGGTGTTCTGGATCGACTCGACCTTCGCGACGATGGCGCCGTCGCCGGTGAGGGCCTGGTAGGCGAAGTGGCTGCTGTCGCTTGTGCTCCACGTGTCCGCGCCGGCGCCCACCACGGTCCATTTGCCGTTGGCGTACGACGACCTGCCGGCCGGGGTGGCGCCACCGATATCGATATCATTCAATGGCGAAGTGAGCGAGGTGGTCGCGGGAATGGCGAGCCCCGGCGCGGGTGCCGCCGTCGAGGTGTCGACGTCCTTCATGAACATGAAGCTGGTGCTGTCCACCGGCATCCAGAGGCGCCGCTGCGCGATATACGGCGCCTGCATGCCTTTGCGGACCACGTAGGCGCCATGGATCTGGTTGAGTACGATGTTCCCGCCGCCCCAGCCGCGGTTGGTATTGTCGGCGATGTAGTAGGCATCGGTGGTGCCGAACGGGAGGAACGGCGTGGGCGCGAGTTCGTTCACGCGCGCGAAATATTCGCCGGCCCCCAGCAGCCGGTTGTCCAGCTCGGAATAGACGTCGATGCCTTGTTTCCACAGCGCCTCGGCGAGCATGGTCAGCGACAGCAGTTGCCCATGGGCGTGCCCCTGGTCGCGCAGGGAGTCGCCGAGCATGCCGATGTCGTTGGAACTGCGCAGGCCGATGTGGGCGAGGGTGCGGAGCTGGTAGACGACCTTGTCCAGCGCCGCGGCGTCGTCGTCGAAGATGTCCATCAACCCGAGGGCAACGAGGGCCAGCGCCCCCTTGTTGGCGGCGCCGAACATGTTTTCGCCATACGGGTTCGCCGCCGGCAGCAGGACATTGGTGAAATAGTTCTTTACCGTGGCCGTATCGCTGGCGGTCCAACCCGGCCAGGTGCCGCGCAGGATATCCGCGCCGCCCACGAACCTGAAGGCATAGTCGCCCAGGTCGAGCATCGACTCGCTGCCCGAGAACGAAGTCTGGGTGGTGGCCCACGCCATCAGGATGTCGTGCGCTTTCTTGGCGTAGGCGTCGTTGCGGGTGAAATACCACATCCGCGAGAGATTCCAGACCGCGACCATGTCATTGCGCCATGGCCAGAGATTCACGTCGGGGCTGCGGCTCACGGTCGCGTACGGACCGGCCATGACGTAGGTGAGCTGCGATTTGCCGTCGGCCGCCAATTGGTCATAGCCGGACTTCCATGGCTGCTTGCCTTGATCGACGTACGTCTTGAGCGTACTGAGATCGGAGAGGGTGAGCGGCGTGCCCGGATGCGTGAACCCGGTGACCTGCGCGGTGGCGTGACCCGGCAGCACGGTGGTGCCCGCCAGGAGGAGTGTTGCCAGGATGTGTCGGATGCCCAAAGACTGTTCTCTAGAACTATTTTTCATCGGTACCCCTTTCATGGGTGAACATCATTAACCGGCGACAACGTCAGCCTCACGACATCGCGCCGGGACTGTCACGTTCAAGAGCGTCGCGGGCGTCCCCGTTGCCTTGGCCGTGGTCTCGCAAGGCTGCGAGATATTTGTTCGAGCAAAAAACTGATGGATTATGGCGGACATATCGCCGTGCACGTTATGGTTCGTATGTACATTTAAGTTATATCAAGTTAACGATAACAACTTTTGAGACATATTCGCCGCGCGGCACGCGCGCGTCACGACACGGCCCGCATCCTCCCGCTGGTTTAATATCGCTGTGGCCCGAGGGCGGGCAGACATTCGGACAAAGGAACACGCATGAGCATCGCATTCATCGGCCTGGGCAGCATGGGCCACCACATGGCCGCCAACCTGCTGAAGTCGGGCCGGCCCGTGCATGTCTGGAACCGCAGTCCGGAACCCGTGCGGGCGCTGGCGGCGCAGGGCGCGAAGCCGGCCGCGACGCCCGCCGAATGCGGCATCGCCGACGTCGTCTTCACCATGCTCGCGGACGACGCCGCCACGCGCGCCGTGCTGCTGGACGGCGGGGTGCTGGCCGCGATGGCGCCCGGCAGCATCCACGTCAACATGGCGACCGTTTCCGTCGCGTTCGCGCGCGAGATGGCGGCGCTGCACGTCGAACGCGGCGTCGGCTACGTCGCCGCGCCCGTGCTGGGCCGCGTGGACGTCGCGCAGGCGGGCAAGCTGAACATCCTGGCCGGCGGCAGCGACGAATTGATCGCGCGCGTGCAGCCGTTGTTCGACCTGATGGGACAGACGACGTGGCGCTTCGGCAGCGCGCCGGAGCAGGCGAACGCGGTCAAGCTCGCGTGCAACCTGATGCTCGCGTGCGCGATCGAGGCGACGGGCGAGGGCGCCGCCCTGGCGCGGGCGCATGGCGTGGCGGCCGGGGACTTCGTCGACCTGGTCACGAGCACGCTGTTCGCCGGCTCGCCCGTCTACAAGGGCTATGGCGGGATGATCGCCGAGCAGCGTTATTCTCCCGCCGGCTTCAAGCTGTCGCTGGGCCTGAAGGACGTGCGGCTCGCGGTGGAGGCGGGCCGGGACAAGGGCTTGCCGCTGGCGTTCGGCGCGACCTTGCAGGCGACGTTGCAGGATGCCGTGGCGCAGGGCGATGCCGACCTCGACCTGGCAGCGCTGGGCAAGCACGCGGCGCGGCGGGGCGGCCTGAAAGGCTAGCGGCCGCGTGTGGCGCCGTGCCGACGAAAATGAAATAAAAACAATTTAATTACAATTATGTAACGACAAAATTCTTTTTGGAATGATATATTGATACATATCAAATTCTTCCAAGGGGAATCCGCGATGACTCTGCGCGCCAAACTCGGTCTTGTCCTGCTCGCCAGCCTCGTTCTCGACGCGAACGCCAGCGTCATCACCTTGCAGGTCGCGACCGTCACCCCCGCGGCACAAGCGAACGCGGCCGCATACAAGCTCGCGGTGGACGCGGCCATCGCCAATCCGGCCGCGTACAAGGGCAGCAAGTCCGTGGCCGCCTACGACAACCTGTCGGTCAAGAATTTCTACGGTTCGCTGAGCAATTACGCGTTCGAGTCGACGATCGATTTCGGTGTCACGGCCGCACAGGCCGGCACGTGGAACTTCCGCACCGGCGTCGACTTCGGCTACGGCGGCGCGCTGTTCGTCGACGGCGTCGCGCTCGGCTACGACACGCACGACATGTGGTGGGCCAACAGCTACGCGACGCCCAACGGCAGCCTGCAGGGTGCGCTCGACCTCGCGGCCGGCAACCACGTCCTGAAGGTCTACGGCATCGAGGGTTGCTGCGACGGCGGCCAGCAGGCCCAGTTCAAGGCCGCAAACGCCGTCGCCTACGCAACCTTTGCCGCCAGCGACACGTTGAACGCCGTGCCGGAACCGGCCGGCATCGCGACGTTCGGCCTGGGTGCGGGCGCGCTGGCTCTCATGCGCCGCCGCCGCAAGCCGGCGTGACGCGCACACCGTCGTCCTGCGCGCCGCGCGCATGTTCGACGGCGCCAGCGGCAAGCTGGTCGACCATCCGCAACTGACCATCGTCGGCAACAAGATCGTGCGCGTCGCCCAGGACGACAAGGCCGACCTGCCGGCCGGCGCCGACGTCATCGACCTGGGCGACGCCACGCTGCTGCCCGGCTTCATCGACGCCCACGTGCACCTGTCCGGCCAGTCGAGCGACGACTGGTATCACGATTTCTTCGACAACATGATGCGCTTCCCGGCCGAGCAGGCGCTGTACGGCGCCCATTACGCCCGCATCACCTTGGAGGCGGGCTTCACGTCCGTGCGCGACGTCGGCTCGACCGACTGGATCGCGCTCGGCCTGCGCAACGCCATCAATGCGGGCATGGTGCCGGGGCCGCGCATGCTCGTGTCGAACTATGCCATCGGCTCGACGGGCGGCCATGCCGACCAGGACCCGGTGCCGCCGCAGCGCTTGCCGCTGGCGGGGCCGCTGCAGGGCGTGTGCAACGGACCGGAAGAGTGCCGTGCCGCGGTGCGCTACCAGATCAAGTACGGCGCCGACGTCATCAAGTTCATGCCGTCGGGCGGGGTGCTGTCGCTGTCCGATCCCGTCGACGCGCCGGAGCTGACCCAGGACGAAATGAATGCCGTGATCGGCGAAGCGCACGCGTAGGGCCGCAAGGTCGCGGCGCACGCGCACGGCGACAAGGCGGCGAAGATGGCGATTGCGGCCGGCGTCGATTCGATCGAGCACGGCAGCTTCATTGAAGACGACACCCTGCGCATGATGAAGGCGAAGGGCGTGTACCTCGTGCCGACGCTGTCCGCCACGGTCCACGTGGAAGAGAAGATCGCGACGTTCCCGCCCGTGATCGCCGCCAAGGGCCGGGCCGCGGCGGCGCACGTGCGCCAGACGTTCCGCCACGCCGTGCAGATCGGCGTGCCGATCGCGCTCGGCACGGACGCCGCGGTCGGCGTCCACGGCACCAATGCGCGCGAGTTCCGCTACATGGTCGACAACGGCATGGCGCCCGCCCAGGCGCTGCTGGCCGGCACCGCCAACGCCGCGCGCCTGCTGGGCACGATCGATCGTGTCGGCACGCTGGAGGCGGGCAAGCTGGCGGACGTCGTCGCCGTGCCGGGCAATCCCATCGCCGACATCACGGTCACCGAGCATCCGGTGTTCGTGATGAAGGACGGCGTCGTCGTGCGACGGGACGCCAAGCCTTGAATCAGCGCTGGGCCGGGCGGCCTTCCACCGCGGGTTCGGTCTCGTCGCGTTCCAGCACGGCGCGGTACACCGCACCGGCCAGCGCGCCGCCCACCAGCGGCGCGAGCCAGAACAGCCACAGTTGCGCGAGCGCCCAGCCGCCGACGAACAGCGCGGGGCCCGTGCTGCGGGCCGGATTGACGGACGTGTTGGTCACCGGGATGCTGACCAGGTGGATGAGCGTCAGCGCCAGCCCGATCGCGAGGCCGGCGAAGCCCACCGGCGCGCGCGTGTGCGTCGCGCCGAGGATGATCAGCACGAACATGAACGTCATCACCAGTTCCGTGACGAGCGCCGCGCCGAGCGAGTAGTTGCCGGGCGAGTGTTCGCCATAGCCGTTGGCGGCAAAACCGCCGGCCAGGTCGAAGCCGGGTTTGCCGCTCGCGATCGCATACAGGACGGCCGCGGCGGCGATCGCCCCGGCCACCTGCACGACGACGTACGGGACGATGTGCCGCGCGGGGAAGCGGCCGCCGGCCCACAGGCCGACCGTGACGGCCGGATTGAAATGGCCGCCCGAGACGGGCCCGAAGGCGTAGGCGCCCGTCAGCACCGTCAGGCCGAACGCGAGCGAGACGCCCGCGAGGCCGATGCCGACGTCGGCGAACTTGGCGGCCAGGACGGCGCTGCCACAACCGCCCAGCACGAGCCAGAACGTGCCGAGGAATTCGGCAAAACATTTACGGAACATGTGTGATCTCCAAAACGATAGGGACTGCGTCGCGTCCGGTATGGCGCGTCATGCATTCGGGTGCGACCTGAGTTGTCGCAAAAGAAATTGTACAACAACAACATCGTCATAGGATGACGATCGACATCGTGACATTTTGCGGCTTTTACGACGCCGCCGTTTGATATGCTCGACGGTTCAACCTCGAAAGGAATGACATGGCATTCAGGCAGATGGGAGCGGTCGGCATCGCGCTCGCCGCGGTGACGACCGCCGCTGGGGCAACGGACGCCCCGATCCGGAGCGTGACTTTGTATCCCGGCAGCGCCACGGTGGAGCGCGTCGTGCAGGTCGCGCCCGGCGCGGCGCAGGTCGAGATCACGGGCCTGCTGGCCAACTTCGACAAGGACACGATCCGGCTGCAGGCCGATCCCGGCATCCAGGTGGGGCAGGTCGTCACGCGCGACGTCGCGCGCGCCGACAGCCCGAGCCCGCGCGAGGCGGATCTCGAAGCGAAAGTGCAGGCGCTGCAGGACCAGGTCGCGGCGATCGACGCGGACATCAAATCGGCCCGGATCGCGCAGGGCTATCTGGAGCGCCTGGGCGGAGGCGGCGACAAGGCCGCGCCGGTCGACGCGAAGAACCTGGCGGGCACGCTCGACGCGATCCGCAAGGGCGCCCTGGACGCGCTCGAACGCGTCCGCAACGACGACGTCAAGAAGCGGGCGCTGGCGAAGCAGCTCGACGCCGCCAAGCGCGACCTCGCCAGGGCGCAGGCCGGCGCGCGCGACAGCCGGACGATCACGGTGCAGCTGGCGGCCCGGCAGGGCGGCAAGCTGGTGCTGACCTACCAGGTCGGCCGCGCGGGCTGGAAGCCGACGTACCGGGCTTCCCTCGATTCGGCGGCGTCGACCATCGACCTGGAGCGGCTCGCGACCATTTCGCAAAAGACGGGCGAGGACTGGAGCAACGTCAAGCTGCGCCTGTCGACCGGCCAGCCCGACCTGGCCGTGTACGCGCCCGATCCGTCCCCGTGGCTGCTGAATTACCGGCCGCCGGTCGACACCAGCGCCCTGTACCGCGCAATGCCCGCGCCGCCGCCCGAGCTTCCCTTGGTCGAGGTCAAGCCGGCACCGGCCCTCGAGCAGGACGATTACGTGGCGCCGACCGTGGAAACGCAGGGCACGTTCACGACCGAGTTCGACGTGCCCGCCCGCGTCACGCTGGCGTCGGACGGGCGCGAGGTCACCGTCGGCCTGTCGCGGCAGACGTTGCAGGCGGAGCAGCGCGACCTGATCGTGCCGCGCAGCGGCAACGACGTCGCGGTCGTGACGGCGCGCGCGAGCCGGCCCGATGGCGTGTGGCTGCCCGGCCAGGTGCAGTTGCAGCGCGACGGCGCGTACGTCGGCGCGCAGCAATGGGACGCGCAGGCCGGCGACCGTTTCCTGTTCGCGTTCGGCCGCGATCCGCTCGTGCGCGTGACCGTCGAACACCTCGACCGCAAGTCGGGACAGACGGGCTTCTTCAACGGCGCCAACCGGAAGCATATCGCCGACACCTACGTCGTGACGAGCACGCACCGCCAGAGCGTCGCCGTGCTGCTGCTCGAACCGACGCCCGTCAGCGAATCGGACAAGGTGACCGTCAAGACGGCCCTGCATCCGGAACCGGACGTGCGCGACTGGGAACACCGGCGCGGGCTGGTCGGCTGGTCGCGCACCCTCAAGCCGAACGAGACGGCGCGCTTCGACGTCGACTACGTCATCGACTATCCGAAGGAAGGGTACGTGCAGGGATTGCCGTGACCGGAAGCGCCGCCGGCGCCGCGCGTGCGGCGCCGGCGGCATGGCGTCACGGCTGCGGATTCCACCCCGCGCCGCCGCCGTAGGCCGCGAAGACCAGGGCGCGGTTCGCGAAGCGGGCCGCGACGTCGGCGTCGGACAGCACGTAGCCGCCCACGCGCGTGGACAGGTCGAGCGGCGTGCCGGCGAGCGTCGTGGTGCCGTACTCGCGCCAGCCCGCGTCCGCCGTGGCCACGGCCGGATTCGGGGCCGGCTGCCCGTTCACGCCCTGGCCCGCCCAGCCGGCGGGGGCCACGTGCGCATCCATGCGGCAGTTCACGAACGCGACGTTGTCCCACGTGCTCGTCGTGCCCGGGCTGCGCGCGAGATAGGTCGCGCCGAGCGGCACGTCGCCGTGGTTCGGACCGGGACCGGGACCGTGCGTCAGCGCGCTGTTCAGGAAGACGTAGCCGACGTCCGTCGCCGCCGGCACGCGCGCCTGCACCACGTAGCCGCCGCTGGACGCGTTGGCGCTGTCGCCCACGCTGCGGATTTCGCTGTTCTCGAACAGCGCGGCATGGCTGCCGCCCCAGATGAAGTCCACGTTGCCCGCCACGAGCGTGTCGTAGAACCACGACCAGCCTTTCAGGTTCAGCGTGTCCTGCTCGCTCATGAAGTTCGCGTGCCTGGCCACGAGGCGCTTGTCGCTGTTGAAGTACACCGTCTCCGCCTGGCCCGAGATGGCGGGCGAGCGGATGGTCGTGTTGTCGATGGTGAGCGTGTCGAGCACCAGCATGTCCGCGTTCTCGACCAGCATGACGGCCCGTCCGCCGGCGGGCGACCCCGCCACCGTCGGCGACTGGCTCGTGCCGGTGCCCGGGTTCAGCGTGTCGTTGTTCGTGTAGCGGATCACGACACCGTCGCGGCTCTCTCCCTTGATCGTGACGTTGTCCTTGCCGTTCAGGTACAGCAGCTCGTCGTAGGCGCCGTTCTTCACGTTGATGGTCACCGGCGCCGTCTTCGCGAAGTTCTGCATCGCGTAGTCCAGCGCGCCCTGCACGGTGCGGAAGTCGGCGCCGCCGTCGTCGTCGACCGTCACCGTGCCGGCGGTGGGCGCCGCGGCCTGCGTCGTGAACGACCAGTCGCCCAGCTTGCCGATGCCGGCGAACGGCAGGCCGCCCAGGGTCGTATTCGTGAACACGCCGTCGGCGATGGCGACGTAATACGCCGTGCCGTAGGCGAGCTTGCCGGTGTGCGGCGCGATGCGGACCGTGTTGCCGTCGATGCGGATCGGCGCCGTGTTCACGCGCCGCACGAGGGCCTGGCCCGGATAGCCGAGGACGTCCGTCTCGCCGCTCGTGCGGATCACGTCGACCAGCGCGTCGTCGGATTTGCGGAAGATGCGGATGCTGCCGCCGGTGCTCGAACTTGAGCCCAGGGTCGGCGGACTGTCGAAGGTCAGTGTCAGCACCGTGTCGACGTTGACGGCGCCCGCCTGCGCGGCCGGGCTGCTGACGCCCGCGAGCGGATAGGTCTGCGTCGGCTGGACGAATTGCGGGGCGATGCTTGCCGCGATCGTGCGCGTGAGGCCCGGCTCGGAACCGCTCGTGAACACGATGCTGGCCGTGCCGGCGGACAGCGGCGTGAGCGTGACCGTATTGCCGCTCGCGGCGGCGCTGACGACGGCCGGGTTGCTGGAGGCGACCGTGAAGCTGTCCGCCGTGCCGTCCGCCGTGACCGCCGTGACGGCGACGGCAAGCGGCGCGTCGCCCGCTTCGGCCGCGTACGTCGTCGCGGCCGGATCGAGCGTCAGCTGCACGGGCTTCTGGCGCGGGTCGCCCACGCGCACGTCGTCGATCTGGAACGATTTGTTCGACGTGTACAGGCCGATCAGCCCGCGCTGCGCGAACGACGCGTCGGTGATGGCGCCGAGGTTTTTCCCGTCCAGGTAGACGGTGAGCGTGCTGCCGATCATTTCGAAGCGGACCGTGTAGAACTGGGCGTCCATCGCGATCGGCGTCTTCACTTGTTTGGGCCGGCTGAGCGTCCCGTTCAGCATGCGTGCGATTTCGACCTGGGTGCTCGTCGTGCTGTTCTGGACGTTCAGGCCCGCCCCATACCAGTTGCCGGCGTCGGCATAGCGCGCGACGAGGTACAGCAGCTTGTTGCCCGTGGTGCCGTTGGCCATCGGGCGGATGCGCGCTTCGACGTAGTAATCGGCCGACGGTACGCCAGTGAAGGCGTCCGGATTCACGAGGGCCAGCACGCCGCCCGTCGTCGCGGCCGTGTACTGCAGCACCTTGTTGGCGCTGCCGGCCGCTTCGTCCGTCACGCCGAAGGTCCCGTTCGGGCCCGAGGTTGGAGCAGATAAGGGCAGCAGGTTCCACTTGGCCGTGCTCCCGTCCTGGAAATCGTCGCAGAAGTACAGGCCGGAGGCCGGGCAGTTCAGGGCGGGGCCGGTGTCGATGGTGGTCTTGCCGGTGCCGGTGATCGTGGTCGACAGCTTGCCGCCGCCGGCCTGCGCCAGCGCGTTCGCTTTCACGAGCGCGGCGGGGCGCGGCGTATAGGCATAGGGCGGTGTCCACGTCGTCGCGTTCGACACGGCGCATGCGCCCAGCGGCGCGCCGTTCAGCAGCGAGCCCGTGTCCTTGAAGGTGCCGGCCGTGGCGTCGCCCGGATTGCGGACCACGCTGTCGCAGCCGGCCGCGCCCGCGATCTCGAACACGTTCGCGTTCGACAGGATCTTCGCATTCGCGCCGGGGCCCACGCTGTAGCTGTTCTTGTACACGGCGGCCGTCTTGCTGCCCGTGTAGTAGTTGTTGAAGAGGTGGACCTGGCCGAAGCGCACGCGCGGCGCGCGCGACTGGATGGCACGGAACACGTTGTTGCTGAAGGTGACGCGCAGCTTGCCCTCGTCCGCGGTGGCGGAACTGCTGGAGCCGATCAGGTCGTTCTTGTCGTGTTCACCGAACACGTTGTACGACACGGTCACGTAGTCGGACGCGTTGGTGATGTCGACGGCGCCGTCGTGGCATTGCTTCACGTGGCCGTTCTCGATGGGCAGGTAGTTGTCGGTGACCGGCGCGTCCGTGAACGAGTTGTGGTCGATCCAGACGTGGTCCGAACCCGAGATGCCGATGGCGTCGTACGCCGCGTTCCAGTTGCCGGTCGCGCCGTCTTGTGGGTCCCATACCGGTTCGACGTCGCACGGGTTCTGGATCTTGAGGTTGCGGATGATGATCTGGCTGACGTTCGACAGGATGATGTGGCCGTTGACGAAACCGGAATTCGCGCCGTCGCCGATCAGGGTCGTGTTGTTCTTGAGGCGGATGGCGCCGCGGGCCGACTGGTCGGCGGTGCTCGTGTACGGCCGGCCTTCCGTCATGTCGACGATGCCGGACAGCTTGATGATTTTCGGCGTCGTGCCGCCGTTGGCGATGGCCGCCAGCAGCTGCGCGCGGTTCGTGACGGTGTAGATCTGGTCGGTCGCGGCGTTGGCGCCGGCGACGGTGCCGCCGCCCTGGCTCGCCCAGCCGTCGAGCGGGGCGGTGGCGCGGGCGGGGTCGGTGGCGGCGTTGGCTGCGGCGCTCAGCGCGACGAGGGCGAGCGTCGCCATGATACGTGCGTATCTCATGAAGGTCTCCTGGCAGACGGTGGCTTACGCGCGGCGGTCACGCCGGCGGCTGATCGCGAGGCCGCACGCGCCGGCCAGCAGCAGGGCGGGGACGGCCGGTTCCGGCACGCTGGCCGCGCCGATCTGCGTCGTGATCGACGCGTAGTCGCCGTGCCACGCGAGTCCGCCCAGGTCGACGGCGATGGTGTGGCCGTCGACGACGTCGAGGCCCGGCACGCCGTCGGCCGCGCTGCCGTCCAGCAGCGTGAAGCTCGCGATGGCCGCGGGCAAGGTCGTGCCGAAGTCGAACGTGAACTTGTAGTCGCCCGCGGGGATGGGCATGTTCTCGTAGATGGTGAGCTTGCCGTCCTTCGCGAAATCGAAGCCGAACAGGTAGTCGGCCGTGAGGAATTCGACGCCGCTGTCGGTCGGGTCGAGCGTGCTCGTGTTGCTGCCGGGTTCCTGGGCGAACAGGTGGTCGAGTCCGAGGACGTCGGCCGCGCTGCCGTCGTAGGTGGCGGTGATGGTGGCGTCTTGCAGGGAAAGCGGTGCTGCCTGTGCCTGGCCGGTGGCAAGGACTGCCAGCACCAGGGTCTCCAAGATTGTAGTCGTTTTCATTGTTATTCCCGAGTGAGCCGTGGCGGTGCCTGGCCGGATGCCGGGTCGCCAGGTCGGGAAATGTTAGCACGAAGATATTGAAATTGGTCGGGCCAGTTGAAATTATTTTTGGACCGGAATGAAAATTGGTTTGACCAAAAAAGGTGGGCACGTTTCATTTTAGGCCTCAGGCCTCAAATGAAACGTGCCCACCAATATGCAAAAAACCCCGGCCCGCATGACGCGGAACCGGGGTCTTTGTTGGATTAGCTGAAAGCGATCAGCCGCCCACGCTCTCCAGCGCCTTGTTGAACGTGGCGCTCGGACGCATCACGGCCTTGACCTTGGCGTTGTCCGGCTTGTAGTAGCCGCCGATGTCGACCGGCCTGCCCTGGATCTCGATCAGTTCCGACACGATCTTTTGCTCGTTCTCGGCCAGTTGCTTGGCCAGCGGCGCGAAGTAGGCGGCCAGTTCGGCGTCCTCGGTCTGCGCGGCCAGTTCCTGGGCCCAGAACAGCGACAGGTAGAACTGGCTGCCGCGGTTGTCGAGTTCACCGGTCTTCGGCGACGGCGACTTGCGGTTGTCCAGCAGCTTGCCCGTGGCGGCGTCCAGCGTCTTGGCCAGCAGCTTGGCTTTCGCGTTGCCGGTCTTGATGCCGAGGTCCTCGAAGCTCACGGCCAGCGCGAGGAATTCGCCCAGCGAGTCCCAGCGCAGGTGGTTTTCCTCGGTCAGCTGCTGCACGTGCTTCGGTGCCGAACCGCCGGCGCCCGTCTCGTACATGCCGCCGCCGGCCATCAGCGGGACGATCGACAGCATCTTGGCGCTGGTGCCCAGTTCCAGGATCGGGAACAGGTCGGTCAGGTAGTCGCGCAGGATGTTGCCGGTCACCGAGATGGTGTCCAGGCCGCGGAACGCGCGCTCCAGCGTGAAGCGCATCGCGCGCACCTGCGACATGATCTGGATGTCCAGGCCTTCCGTATCGTGATCCTTCAGGTAGGTCTTGACCTTCTTGATCAGCTCATTCTCGTGCGGACGGTACGGATCCAGCCAGAACACGGCCGGCATGCCGGAGTTGCGGGCACGGGTGACGGCCAGCTTGACCCAGTCGCGGATCGGCGCGTCCTTCACCTGGCACATGCGCCAGATGTCGCCCTTCTCGACGTTCTGCGACAGCAGCACTTCGCCCGTCGCCAGGTCGGTGATGTTGGCCACGCCGTCTTCCTGCACTTCGAAGGTCTTGTCGTGCGAGCCGTATTCCTCGGCCTGCTGGGCCATCAGGCCGACGTTCGGGACGGTGCCCATCGTGCGCGGGTCGAAGGCGCCATGCCATTTGCAGAAGTTGATGATCTCCTGGTAGATGCGGGCGAACGTCGATTCCGGGATCACGGCCTTGACTTCCTTCAGGCGGCCGTCGGCGCCATACATCTTGCCGCCGGCGCGGATCATCGCCGGCATCGACGCGTCGACGATCACGTCGTTCGGCGAGTGGAAGTTGGTGATGCCCTTGGCCGAGTCGACCATCGCCAGCGCCGGGCGGTGTTCCTGGCAGGCGTGGATGTCGCGGATGATTTCTTCGCGCTGCGAATCCGGCAGCTTGGCGATCTTGTTGTACAGGTCGGCCATGCCGTTGTTGACGTTCACGCCCAGGCTGTCCAGCAGGGCGCCGTGCTTCTCGAACGCCTCCTTGTAGAACGTGCGGACGCAGTGGCCGAACACGATCGGGTGCGACACCTTCATCATGGTCGCCTTCACGTGCAGCGAGAACATCACGCCGGTCTTGTGCGCGTCTTCGATCTGCTGTTCGTAGAACTCGAGCAGGGCCTTGCGGCTCATGAACATCGAGTCGATGATCTCGCCGTCCTTCAGCGCGACCTTCGGCTTCAGCACGATGGTTGCGCCGCTCTTCGTGACCAGTTCCATCTTGACGTCGCGCGCGCGGTCCAGCGTCATCGACTTTTCGCCGTGGTAGAAGTCGCCGTGCGTCATGTGCGACACGTGCGTGCGCGATGCCTGCGACCATTCGCCCATCGAGTGCGGGTTCTTGCGTGCGTATTCCTTGACGGCCTTCGGCGCGCGGCGGTCCGAGTTACCTTCGCGCAGGACCGGGTTCACCGAGGAACCGATGCACTTGCCGTAGCGGGCCTTGATCTCTTTTTCCTGGTCCGTCTTCGGGTCGGCCGGATAGTCGGGAATGTTGTAGCCCTTGCCCTGCAGTTCCTTGATGGCCGCCTGCAGCTGGCCCACCGACGCCGAGATGTTCGGCAGCTTGATGATATTGGTCTCGGGCTGCAGCGTCTTCTTGCCGAGGTCCGTCAGCGTGTCCGGCACGCGCTGGTCCGGCGACAGGTAGTCGGCGAAGTTGGCGAGGATACGCGCCGCGACGGAGATGTCGCTCTCTTCGATGTGGATGCCGGCGGGTTTGGCAAACGTCTCGACGACGGGCAGGAAGGCGTGGGTGGCCAGCAGGGGCGCCTCGTCGGTTAGGGTGTAGATGATGGTCTGATCACTGCTCATACGCTTGTTCCTCGATGTGCGGGAAGGTTTCGAATACTAGTACTAAAAAAACGTCGGCTGTCCAGGCCACGGGTGCCAGCGTGGTGAACGGATCGAGGGATCATACTCCGTCAAACATCGATCCGGCGGCCTCGAACGTTTGTTATCACGAGACTAAGTCTTATATAAGACATAGGACAGGCGCTATTATTGCACGACCTTCGCGGATCGGATAGTGGTAAACCTTTTCGCGATGCGGGATGGGTGAGGCGGCTGCGCCGCCGCTACATCTGGCGGAACAGGTCCACGTAGTTGCGGCTGACGACGAGCTGCTCGTCCCGGCCCTTGAGCCTGACGAGCAGGCGGCCGCGGAAATCCGTGCGCGTGCCGGCCACGTGGCGGGCCGCGACGATCACGCTGCGGTGGATCTGCCAGAACTGCTGCGGATCGAGCTGTTCGCGCAGCTGGCGCATCGGGGTGCGGATCAGGTGCTCGCCGTCGGCGAGATACACGCTCGTGTACTTGTCGTTGCTCTGGAAGTAGATCACTTCGTCGATGGCGATCAGGCGCGTCTCCTGGCCTTGCGCGGCGCGGATCCATTGCAGCGGCGCGGCCGGCGCGGGTGCCGGTGCAGGCGTTGGCGCGCCCGCCACGCCGAGCTGGCGCAGCAGGCCGGCCAGCATGTCGGCGGCCGGTGCCGGGGCCGGCGCCGCCAGCGCGTCCTTGAGCCGGTCGACCGTGCGCCGCAGGCGTTCCAGGCGGATGGGTTTCAGCAGGTAGTCGAAGGCGGCGTGCTCGAACGCCTGCAGCGCGTACGCCTCGTGCGCCGTCGTGAACACGACGCGCGGCGCCCGATGTTCGTCCACCAGGCGGGCGGCGAGGTCCAGGCCGTTCAGGCCGGGCATCTGGATGTCGAGGAACACGACGTCGGGCGCCAGCTCGTCGATGAGGCGCAGCGCCTCGATGCCGTTGCCGGCGCGTCCGGCGACGTGCAGTTCCGGCCAGGCGGCGGCCAATTGTTCCTCGAGATAGGCCAGCAGGTGCGGTTCGTCGTCGGCAAGCAGGGCGCGGATGGGGGCGATGGCGGCACCTCGGTCGGAAGTCTCATGCAGGGAGGAGCAGACGCGACGTCACGCCTCCGTCTTGGTTTTCAAGCAATTGTACTTGAGCGTTATTGCCGTGCAAGCTGCGCAGCCGCTCGCGCAGGTTCGACAATCCCACCCCGCCGCCCGGCCGCGGCGCCGCCGGCACGAGGCCGACGCCGTCGTCCCGCACTTCCACGCACAGGCCGGACTCGATGCGGCGCGCGCGCACGACAATGGTGCCGCCTGCCACCTTGGGCTCGATGCCGTGCATGACGGCGTTTTCCACGAGCGGCTGGATCAGCATCGGCGCGACGACGGCGTCGCGGCAGGACGCGTCCACGTCGATGTCGAAGCGCAGCCGATCGCCCATGCGCACCGTCAGCAGGTCCAGGTAGGCGCGGGCGAGGTCGATCTCGCTGCCCAGGGTGGCGTGGTCCGCGCGGCTGGCCGCCAGGCTCGCGCGCAGGAAGTCGATCAGGCGCTCGAGCATGTCGCGGGCCCGAGCGGGATCGGCGCCGATCAGGCTGACGACGTTGGCCAGCGTGTTGTACAGGAAGTGCGGCTCGATCTGGGCTTGCAGCGTGCGCAGCTTCGCTTCGGCCAGCAGGCGCGCGGCTTCGGCGATCCGTTCCTGCTGGCGCGCGGCCTCGATCTCGCGCGCCGCGCGGCGCTCGCCTGCCGCCAGCACGGCCGCCATCAGCAGCGCGACGGCGGCGGCGCCCGGCAGGTAGCGGGCCAGCGCGCCCGCGTGCAGCAGGGTGTCGAAGGTGCTGCGTCCGCCCAGCATGGCGTCGGCGGCGGCCATGCCGACGAGGGCGCAGCATGCCGTCAGCAGCAGCCGCGCGGCCCGCATCGCCGCGCCGCCGCGCGCCGGCGCGACGCGGCGCAGCAGGCGCACCATGCCGTGGATGAGGAAGCCGACGACGTTCGACACCAGCAGCATCTCGGCCAGCAGCGCGCCGAGCGGGGCGCTGCTGCCGAACAGCTGGGCCGCGCCGGCCAGCGCGACGCCGATGATGCTGTTCCACACGAGGGTATAGACGAGGTTGCGCAGCGGCGATGGACGCCAGCGCCGGAAGGGCGCGAACGTGTCCAGCGGATGCATCGGGGGCGTGGCGGGTGTCGGCATGGCGTTCCTGTGGCGGGCAGCTGGAAAAGCAGCCGGAACGTTACCACGGAAACAATGCCAAAAAGAAATCGGCAGGTAACGCGGGGCGTTCCTGCCGATGGAATCGAAACGGTGCGGGGTCAGCCGTAGGCAACCCAGCGCTGCGGAATCTCGATGCTGCCGCTCTGCGCGGCATCCGCGTACGCGCGCATTTCGGCGACGACGGCTTCGAGTTGTTCGTTGCTCGGGTTGGCGAGGAACCCCTTCATGCTCTCGTGCAGCGCGGCCTGCTGGTCGCGCCATTCATAACGGGATGACTTGCTCATGCACCCTCCTTGCGGCGAACTGCCGTCTTTGTACTTTTGTTGTTCATGACATCCTCCTTCAAAGCGCACAGGATGCCGTTTCCCTCCGGCTGAGTCGGTGCGATGACGCACATTGCCGAGGGGAATCAGGACTGCGGCGGCAGGATGCTGTGATAGAACAGGTCGAGCCGGCCTTCGAGGTCGCGCATGGCCTTTTCCGGATCCACGGTCCGGGGCGGGCGCATCAGGTTCATGAGGAATTCGCCGGTGATGGTGGCCATCAGGTGGCAGGGCAGCAGGTCGACCGGGACGCCGGGACGCATCTGGGCACGGATGTCCGGCCGGTCGAAGAAGCGCGCCAGCATCTCGCGGGTCTTGAGCGGGCCGCCGGTCCAGAACGCCTCGGCCAGTTCCGGATTCGTGGGCGCCTCGGCCAGCACGATGCGCTGCAGGTCGATGGCTTCCTGCGACGTGATCAGCGCGTACATCTGGTGCGCGAAGTCGTCCAGGATCTCGCGCAGCGGACGAGGGTCCGTTTCCATCGGCTGGCTGCGGAAGAAGCGGTGGCGCTTGGCGGCCAGCACGGCGCCCAGCAGCCCGGCCTTGCCGCCGAATTTCACGTAAATGGTGCGCACCGCGACGTGGGCCGCGCGGGCGATCGCTTCCAGGCTCGTCTTCGTATAACCGTTCTTGAGAAACAGCGTGCCGGCGATTTGCAGGAGTTCCTGCGTGCGCGCCTCCACGTCGGCGGCCTTGGGCCGGCCGGCGGCCTTGCCGGAGCATTCGGCCGCGTCATGCATATGTTTGTCCATGGGCTCCACTGTAGAACAATCTCGAATGAAATGCAACCGTTTCATTTCTTGACTTTGCCAAAAAGTTGTCCAATAATGCGATTGACCAATTTCATTTTCATTCGGAGTTCACATGCCAGATACGCAAACCACGGTCGACCACAAGCCGACCGCCGCCGTTCCGCCGGGCGGTGCCGCCCCGGGCACCGCCCCATCGGCAGCGCAGGGTGCGCCCGCCAACGCCGCCAAGGCACCTCCGAAGCGCGTGCTGATCGTCGTCGGCCTGATCGCCGCCGCCGCGCTGGCCGCCGGCGGCCGCATGTGGTATCGCAGCCATTATTTCGTCGAGACGGAAAATGCCTACGTCACGGGGCACGTGCACCCGGTGTCGTCGCGCATTCCGGGTGTCGTCACGAAGGTCATGTTCGACGACAACCAGGTCGTCAAGGCGGGCGACGTGCTGGCTGAGCTGGACCCGGCCGACCAGCGCGTGAAGGTCGAGCAGATCGAGGCCCAGATCGCCAGCGTGCAGCAGCAGATCGTGCAGGCCGGCGCCGCCATCGAGCAGGCCAGGGCGCAGGCGTCCGCCGCCCGCGCGCAGGTCGTGCAGGCCCAGGCCAACCTCGTGCGCGCCAGGCAGGACGCCGAGCGCTACGGCCAGCTGTACAACAGCCAGATGAAGGCCGTCTCGAAGGCCGAAGTGGACGCCGCCACCGCCGCGCGCGCGGGCGCCACGGCCGACGTCACGGCGCGCCGCGACAACGCCAACGCCGCCCAGGCCCAGATCACGGCCGCGACGTCCGCGCGCGACGTGCTCAAGGCGCAAGTGAAAGTGCTGCAGGCCCAGTTGCAGGACGCCCAGCAGCAGCTCGGCTACAACCGCATCGTCGCCCCCATCTCCGGCCGCATCGGCAAGCGCAGCGTGGAAGTCGGCGCGCGCGTGCAGCCGGGCCAGCAACTGGCCGCCATCGTGCAGGACGACGTGTGGGTGGTCGCCAACTTCAAGGAAACGCAGCTGCCGGGCCTCGTGCCGGGCCAGAAGGTCGACATCGAAGTGGACGCGCTGCCGAAGCACGAACTGGTCGGCCGCGTGGACAGCTTCTCGCCGGCGTCGGGCAACCAGTTCGCGCTGCTGCCGGCCGATAACGCGACCGGCAACTTCACCAAGATCGTCCAGCGCGTGCCCGTGAAGATCACGTTCGCGCCCGAAGACCTCAGGAAGTACGCGGGCCGCCTCGTGCCGGGCATGTCGACCGTCGTCGAGATCGACCTGCGCCAGAAGGCCCCGCAGCAAGCCGCCCAATAACCGGAACCGATCATGTCCACGACGATCACCAAACCGATGGCGCCGCCGATGGCCCCGGCCAACGGCGCGCGCGTCGACGCGCGCACCTGGATCGCGGTGCTGGCCGGCATGCTCGGCGCGTTCATGGCGGTGCTCGACATCCAGATCACCAACTCCTCGCTGCGCGACATCCTCGGCACCCTGTCGGCCACGCAGGAAGAGGGTTCGTGGATCTCGACCGCCTACCTGTGCGCCGAGATCGTGGTGATCCCGATGACGGCGCTGTTCGTGCGCGCCCTCGGCCAGCGCCGCTACCTGATGCTCACGACCGCGTTCTTCCTCGGCTTCTCGACCTTGTGCGGCACCGCGTGGAACCTCTCCAGCATGATCGTGTTCCGCATGCTGCAGGGCTTCACGGGCGGCGCGCTGATCCCGATGGCGATGACCCTCGTGATGACGCGCCTGCCCCCGGCCAAGCGCGCCGTCGGCATGGCCATGTTCGGCCTGACCGCCACGCTGGCGCCCGCGATGGGCCCGACCCTCGGCGGCTACCTGACGGAGTTGTACGGCTGGCCGTCGATCTTCTACATCAACTGGGTGCCGGGCGTGCTGCTCATCGCCGGCATGTACTGGGGCATCGACCGCGAGCCGATGAACCTGCAGACGCTGTACAAGGCCGACTGGCTCGGCATCGCCTTCATGGCGCTGGGCCTCGCGAGCCTGACGATCTTCCTGGAAGAGGGCAACTCGAACGACTGGTTCCAGTCGACCTTCATCATCACCTTCGCGGCGCTGGCGATCGTCGGCATCCTCGGCTGGGTCGTGACGAATTTTTCGCGCAGCGACCCGTTCGTGAACCTGGGCCTGTACGGCCACCGCAACTTCCTCGTCGCGACGGGGCTATCCGCGGTGATCGGCATGGGCCTGTACGGCTCGTCGTTCCTGCTGCCGCTGTTCCTCGGCCAGATCGCGGGCTATTCGCCGATGCAGATCGGCGAAGTGATCGCCTGGGTGGGCCTGCCGCAGCTGTTCGTGATGCCGTTCGTCGCGCGCCTGTCGCAGAAGATCGATAACCGCCTCCTGTGCTCGTTCGGCCTCGCGCTGTTCGGCGTCTCGTGCCTGATGAACGCGTACATGGATGCCAACACGGGCTACGACCAGCTGATGCTGTCGCAGATCATCCGCGCGCTCGGCCAGCCGTTCGTGATGCTGACCCTGTCGAACTTCGCCATGTCCGGCATCCAGCCGAAGGACATGCCGTCGGCGTCGAGCCTGTTCAACATGACCCGTAACCTGGGCGGCTCCGTCGGCATCGCCATGCTGGCGACGGCCCTCACGAACCGCGAGCACTTCCACTCGGAGCGCCTGGGCGAGTCGGTGTCGCTCTTCTCCAGCGTCACGCAGGCCCGCCTCGACGCGCTCACGGCGTCGTTCATCGCCAAGGGCTTCGACCCGGCGACCGCGGCCCAGCAGGCCATCGGCGCGATCGACCGCATCGTGCGCAGGGAATCGTTCGTGATGGCCTACAACGATGGCTTCTTCATCGTCGGCGCCATTCTGCTGGGGGCGATCATCCCGCTGTGGTTCTCGGACAAGATCAAGTCGCCCAGCGGCGGCGGTGGCGGTGGCCACTGAACCCAAGGATTCATGGACAAAACAATGAAAACTATTTATTTCAAACCTGTCGTTCATACAGCCGTCGTTCGTACCGCAATCGCGCTGGCCGTGGCCGCGCTGCTCTCCGCGTGCGGCACCGTCGGCAAGGATTTCGTCGCGCCGCAGGGCGTCGCCACGCCGGCATACCGCCACGCCGCGGCCGAACCTGTTGACCAGGCCGCGCGCCTGCCCTCCGCATGGTGGACCGTGTTCGGCGACAATCAGCTCGACCAGCTCGAGCAGCGTGCCCTGCGCGACAACCCGAACGTGCGCGCCGCCGCGCAGCGCCTCGTGCAGGCGCAGGCGCAGCTGGGCGTGACGCGCGCCAGCCAGATGCCCACCGTCGGCGTGTCGGCCGGCGTCTCGAACTCGCGCACGTCGGCCGAAACGCCGATGGGCGTAACGTTCGGCCACAAGTCGATCAAGGGCACCGAATACTCGGTCGGCGCCAATTTCTCGTACGAGCTGGACCTGTGGGGCCGCGTGCGCCGCGCCGTGGAAGCCGCGGACGCCCAGGCGCTGGCCGCGCAGGACGACCGCGACGGCGTCATGCTGATGCTCTCCGGCCAGGTCGCGACGACGTACTGGCAGCTGCGCGGCCTCGACGCCGACATCGCCATCCTGAACGACGCGCTGGCCACGCGGCGCGAGTCGCAGCAGCTGATCGAGGCGCGCTTCAACGCGGGCCTTTCGAACGAGCTGGACGTCTCGCGCACCCGCATCGAGCGCGCGAATGCCGAGGCGGACATCCAGGAAGCCCAGCGCCAGCGCAACACGCTGGAACATGCGCTGGCCGTGCTGGTGGGCGCTTCGCCGAGCCAGCCCATCCTGGCGCCGGCCGCCGGCGACGTGGCCGCCACGTTGCCGCAGCCGCCCGCGATCCCCGTCGGCCTGCCGGCCAGCATCCTGGGTCAGCGTCCGGACCTCGCCGCGAGCGTCGCCACGCTGCGTGCCCTGAATGCCCAGGTGGGCGTGGCCGAGGGCGCGTTCTACCCGAGCGTGTCGCTGACCGGCAACTTCGGCTTTGCGTCGGAAACGCTGAGCAATCTGACCAAGGGCAACGCGCGCCAGTTCTCGGTCGGGCCGCTGGCGCTGTCGCTGCCCGTGTTCGAGGGCGGCCGCATCCGGGCCAACGTCAACGTCGCCAAGGCCCGCTACGACGAAGCCGTCGCCAACCACGAGGCGCGCCTGCTGACGGCGCTGCGCGACGTGGAAGATGCGCTGTCGGACGTCCAGCAGCGCAAGCGGCAGGGCGACGTGCAGGTCCAGGCGCAGCAGGCCGCGGCGCGCGCCGTGCAGGTGGCGCAGGCGCGCTACGACCGCGGCGTGTCGACCTACCTGGACGTCACCGACGCCCAGCGTTCCGCGCTGGCCGCCGACCGCGCCGCCGCGCAGATCCGCACGCAGCGCCTGCTGGCCGCGGTGTCGGTCGCGCGCGCGCTGGGCGGCGGCTGGCAGCAGGCGGCGCCGGAGGCGACGGTCGCCCAGGCGTCGCGCTGAGCGCCCGCCGGCGCCGCCATCCTTCGGCGGCACCGGCCTCTTCGTCCCTGAACAGGATTACAATCGCGGGATTGCAAACCTCACAAGGGACCTCAATGAAGCATCTTCTCGCCCCCCTGGCCCTGGCCGCAGCGACCCTGTGCGCCACCGTCCATGCCGCCCCCGCCACCGCGCCCGAGCTGCAGGCGATGGCCAGGCGTTTCGCCCCGGTCGACCTGACGGCCGATACGGCCAAGCTGTCCGCCGGCGACCGTGTCGCCATCGCCAAGCTGATCGAAGCGGCGAAAATCGTCGACGTCCTGCAGCTGCGCCAGCGCTGGTCCGGCAACGAGGCGCTGTGGGCCGCGCTGCAAAAGGACACGACGCCGCTGGGCCGTGCGCGCCGCGACTACTTTTGGCTGAACAAGGGACCGTGGTCGATCATCGACGGCAACCAGTCCTTCATGCCCGCCGAGTATGCGGGCATCCGGATCCCGGCCACGAAACCGCCCGGCGCGAATTTTTACCCGGAAGGGGCGAGCAAGCAGGAACTCGAGACGTGGATGAACGGCTTGCCGCCGGCCGAGAAGGAACAGGCGCGGTGGTTCTTCACCGTGATCCGCAAGGACAAGGATGACAAGCGGGCCGGCAAATTCACGATCGTGAAGTACTCCGACGAATACCGCGCCGAGCTGCAGAAGCTGGCCAAGCTGCTGAAGGACGCGGCCAGCGCCACCGACAACGCGTCGCTGAAAAAATTCCTGAACCTGCGCGCCGACGCCTTCCTGTCGAACGACTACCTCGCCTCCGATTTCGCGTGGATGGACCTGGATTCCCCGGTCGACGTCACGATCGGCCCGTACGAGACGTATAACGACGAACTGTTCGGCTACAAGGCCGCGTTCGAGGCGTACGTGAACGTGCGCGACCAGAAGGAAACGGCCAAGCTGAACTTCTTCGGCAAGCATATGCAGGAGCTGGAAAACAACCTGCCGCTCGATCCGAAATACCGCAATCCTAAGGTCGGGGCGATCGCGCCGATGGTCGTCGTGAACCAGGTCTATGGCGCCGGCGACGGCAATATGGGCGTGCAGACGGCCGCCTACAACCTGCCGAACGACGAGCGCATCATCCGCCAGCGCGGCTCGAAGCGCGTGATGCTGAAGAACGTCCAGGAAGCCAAGTTCGAGGCGACCCTGACCCCGATCTCGAAGCTCGTGCTGCGCCCCGCCGACCAGAAGAACCTCGATTTCGATTCCTTCTTCACGCACATCCTCGCGCACGAGATCATGCACGGCCTGGGCCCGCACGCGACGACGCGCGACGGCCGCCCGTCCACGCCGCGCCAGGACCTGAAGGACACCTACTCGACCATCGAGGAAGCGAAGGCCGACGTCACCGGCCTGTGGGCGCTCGCGTACATGATGGACAAGGGTGAGCTGAAGGATTCGCTGGGGCAGGGCGAGGCGGCCGAGCGCAAGCTGTACGACACCTACCTCGCGTCCGCGTTCCGCACCCTGCACTTCGGCCTGACGGATTCGCACGCGCGCGGCATGGCGATCCAGATGAACTACCTGCTCGACAAGGGCGGCTTCGTGTCGCACGGCGACGGCACGTTCTCCGTCGACTTTGCCAAGATCAAGGGCGCGGTGGCGGACCTCGACCGCGAATTCCTGACGATCGAGGCGACCGGCGACTACGCCCGCGCGCAGGATCTCATGAAGCGCTACGTCGTCATCCGTCCCGACGTGCAGAAGGCGCTGGACAAGATGAAGGCGGTGCCGAACGACATCCGTCCCGCGTTTGTGACGGCGACCAGGCTGGTGCCGGCGCAACGCTGACCGGCCGGTTCCGGAAAAGCGCGCCGTCCCGCCATGGGCGACGAGCTTTTCCGGCAACATTACGCTTTTGGACATCCACGAAAATATTGCCGGCCACGAGGGTTGAGCGAAGGCTAAAATTGCCGTTAGGAATTTTAAATATCCTAGCGGGAAGCTCTCCATGTCCAAAGTCCTCATCGCCGCCACCTTCCTGTGCGCGGCCGCCCAGGCCGTCCCGGCCGCCGCCGCCGACCTCACCCCGCTGGAGCAGCGCTGGCTGGGCGCCGCGCTTCCCGTCCTCGACTATGCGCGCGGCCTGAAATTGCCCGTCGACATCGTCGTGCAGCCGCAGGCCGGCCCGAACGACGTGCCGATGGCGATGGGCTTCGCCGGCGGCCGCTGCAAGCTCGTGCTGTCGCTGCGCGGCAATCCCGACGCCGAGCGCCAGCTGGAAGGCGTGCCGGCCGCCCAGCAGGGCGAATTGATCGAGGCCATGGCCGCCCACGAGTTCGCCCATTGCTGGCGCTATGCGCAAGGCGCCTGGCATGCGTTGCCGGCTGGCTTCGTCGAGACGGGCGAGGAAACGGCCGACGATCCATCGCTGCTGGCGGCGTCGAAGGCGATGCGCGAGACCCGCCGCGAGGAAGGTTATGCCGACCTCGTCGCGCTGGCCTGGATCCACGACCGCCACCCGGCCGACTACGGCCGCATCTATGCCTGGCTGGAAAAACTCAGGCAGGACCAGCCGGTCGCGCACAACGGCCACGACACCCGCGCCTGGGTGCGCCTGGCACGCGACGGCGCCCGGTTCGGCGCGGGCGGCAAGCCGTTCGAGGACGTGGCGCCGCTGTGGCGCGAAGGCCTGCTCAGCGACGATTGAGCGAGCGCCGGTGAGCCCGGCCATGGTTTGTCCGACAAGCGTACGGTGCCGCACAGAGGTCGCGGTCGTGCGGGCGTTAAATCTGGCTGTCACAACAAACGACACAAGGGACAAGACCATGAAAACGCTGATTGCGACCTTGCTCGCGACGGCTGCAGGCGCGAGCTTTGCCGCGGCACCGACCGCGGCACTGAACCACGATCCGGCCACTTACCGTACTCTCACGCACAAGGCGGAGTCGGAATACCGGGCGGCAGCAGCGAAATGCGACGCGAAAAGCGGCAACGACAAGGACGTCTGCATGGCTGAAGCCCGGCTCGCGCGCACCCGCACCGAAGCCGACGTGCTGTCCAAGTACCACAACACGGCCGCCAGCCGCGCCCACGCGCGCGTCAACGTCGCCGACGCCGAATACGACCTTGCCAAGGCGAAATGCGACGCCAGGAGCGGCGCCGACAAGGACAGCTGCATGGACAACGCCAAATCCGTGCACACGGCCGCGCTGGCCGACGCCAAGGCCGAGCGCGACGAGCGGACGGCCACGGGTGCCAGCGCCGGCGGCGCGACCGGCGCCAGCGGCGGCGGCAGCACGGCTTCCGGCGGTCTCGTGACCGGCACCGACACGCGCGACCCGGCCAAGGCCGCCGCGGTCGACAAATGCGCCCGGATGGGGGCCGATGCGAAAACCGGCTGCCTGGTCGAGACGAAGCCGTCGGCCGTGCGCGACAACGCCGCCGATGCGGCCAACCGCACCGCGAACGCGACCGAAAACGTTGCATCAAAGACGCGCGACACTGCCGCGACCGCCGCCGACAAAGTGAAGGCCGCGGCCGTGACAGTTGCTGAAAAGACGCGGGAAGTCGCGCACGCCGCCGTCGACAAGACGAAGCAGGCCGGTTCGACCGTTGCCCAGAAGACCGACAACGCGATGGACCGCGCCGGCGACGAGACGGCCGACAAGACCCACGACGCCGCCGGCCGCACGCGCATCGCTGCGTCCGACACCGCTATCACCACCAAGGTGAAAGCCGGCCTCGTGAAGGAGCCGAACCTGGATTCGCTCGGCATCCACGTCGAGACGGAGAAGGGCGTCGTGATGCTGAGCGGCTTCGTGAACTCGAAGGAACAGGCCGACAAGGCCGTGAAAGTCGCGAAGGGCGTCGAGGGCGTGACCCGCGTCAGGAGCGCCATCAAGGTCAAATAAGCACCGCTGTGTGCCCGTCGGCGGCCGGGTTTGGGACCGGCCGTCGCTTTTGCTGATCTACCACAGGTCGTTGCGAAGCCGCCGGGTTTTGCTTCGACGGTAGATAGGGCACGGTATAATCGCGGCCGTGAACAGACTCGAAGCCTTCGGAACCATCGCCGCCCAAGCCGCGCGCGGTGAGATTTCCTTTCCCACCAGCGTGAACGCCGTGCTGCGCCTGCAACACGCGCTGAACGATCCCGATTGCCACCTGGAGGATGCGATCCGCCTCGTGCTGGGCGAGCCGCAGCTGGCCGCGCGCACGGTCGCGCTGGCCAATTCTTCGACGTTCAACACGGGCGGCAAGCCGATCACCAATGTGCGCTCGGCCGTGACGCGGGTCGGCTACCGCAACCTGCAGATGCTCGTCGCCAGTCTCGTCGTGCGCCAGTTCGGCGCCCGCATCGAAGACCCGGACCTGCGCGCCAAGGCCGAGCAGCTATGGGAACACACGGTGCAGGTGGCCGCGCTGGCCCATGTGTTCGCGCGCCGCGTCACCTTCGTCAATCCGGACACGGCGATGTTCGCCGGCATCGTCCACGAAGTCGGCGGCTTCTACCTGCTGTCGCGCGCCGACGGTTTCCCGGGGCTGCTCGACGACGATCCGGAAAAATGGGCCGAGCTGTGCGAGGACGTCGTGACGCGCGAAGTGGCGCGCAAGCTGGCGCTGCCCGAGCCCGTCGCCGACGCGATCTTCGAACTGCGCGGCGCCTGGCTGCACATGCCCCCCGCCACCTTGCTCGATACCCTGTTGCTGGCCAACCTGTACGCCAGCGTGCCGTCGCCGCTCGGCACGGCGCGCGCGCCGCTGCCCGAACACAGCGAGAGCGCGCTCGACTACCTGCTCGACGAGGACAGCCTCAATCGCATGATCGACGAAGCGGCCGAGATCAGCGCCTCGATGGGCGGCGCGCTGCTCGTCTGACCGTTCACGCGCCGAGTTCGCGGCAGAACCGCGCCGTCGCCTCGTCCATCGGGAAGCACGATTCGATGTGCAGCTCGTCGACGGTGATGTCGCGCGGCGTGCCGAACGTCGTGATCGTCGAAAAGAAGCTGAGTGCCACGCCGCGGTGGCTGAATTCCGTCGTCAGCAGCGGCGCGGGCGGCGTGTCCAGGTTGCGCAGCCGCCAGCGCGGCGGCACGTCGGGATACGCCAGGATTTCGTCGAGCAGCGCGCGCGCCTTCGTGTCCGTCGGCGACCCTGCGACCAGCGCGTGCAGGTGTCCGATCAGCGTGCTCCCCACATCGTCCCAGTTCGTCATGCGGCCGCGCAGGTCCTCCGGATCGAACACCGTGCGCAGCATGTTCGCATGCTTGCCGGGCCGGCCGTCGAGCAGGAAATCGTTGACGCGCTGCGCGGCCTTGTTCGCGGCCAGGATATCCCAGTGCCGGTTCATGAGGAAGGCGGGATACGGTTCCTGCTGCTCGAGGATGAAGGCGATGGCCTGGTTGATCCGGCCCAGCGCCGGCGTATCGAGGCCGCTCTCCGGATAGCTCGGCGCATAGCCGCCCGCGCGCAGCAGCGCGTTGCGTTCGCGCAGCGGCATGTCCAGCACGTCGGCGAGGCGCATCAGGAGAGTCCTGCTGGGCTGGGCCTTGCCCGTTTCGATGCAGCTCAGGTGGCGCGCGGAGATGTTCGCGTCCAGCGACAGGTCGAGCTGGCTGAGACGGCGCGCGGCCCGCCATTCGCGCAGGAGAAGGCCGACGGGGACGGGGACGGGGGCGAGGTCGAGAGGTGCCATGGGCCGATGATAACCCGGCCGCGATCCGCACGGCCATGACGTCGGAGGTCATGGCGGGACGGCGAAACTCAGGCTCGAGAAGACGGTGTCGAAATCGATGCCGTCGTCGCCGGACAGGGGCGTCGTCCACACGACGTTCAGCAGCCAGTGACCCGGCGGCGGCCGGCGGAACACGACCCGCCCGGCGCCGTCCGTGGTCCGCGCGGCGGCGGGTTGCGCGTCGTGGTCGAGGTCCGTGAGTTTCACCAGCGCGCGCGCCAGCGGACGGCCCTGGAACAAGACCTGCGCGGCCAGCGTGTCGCCGCCGTCCGGATCGGACAGCGGCCGCGCCAGCACGATTTCCAGCGGCAGGCCGACGCGCTTCGTCGCCAGGTCCTGGCTGCCTTCGCCGGGTTCGCCGGCCTGCACGAGGGCTTTCGCCACGCGCCGGTAGCGCTCGATGGCATCCTGGCCCTTTGTTCCGCGCTTGTCCCGCTCGGCCGCCGCCGGCCACAGGCCTTCGTCCTTCACGTAGGCGTTGAAGCGGCCGGCGGGGAGGTGGCTTTGCGCGTTCGCGTCCGTTTCCAGCGCCAGCAGGTGCAGCCCAGCCTCCGCCGGCGCCAGCTTGCCGTCGCCGCGCAGGTCGATGACGTCGCCACCCGGCGTCCACGCCGCGAAGCGCAGGATGCGGCGCGACGGGATCGGCGACGTCCGGCGCGCGTCGCCGTGGCCGACCTGCATGCGCAATGCCGTGCTGGCGCCGACGGCGACGACGAAGCGGTCCGGATTCACCCAGAAATCGTGGGCGCCGGCCCACAGCGGCAGGCACAGCGCGGCAACCGTCAACAGGCGCGCGATCATCGGGGCGCGGCGAGGAACGGGAACACGGTGTCCGAATGCTGGCGGTCGTCCGTGCGCACACCGTCCGTGACGGCATCGTTCGTGCCGCCGGCGAGCAGCGAGCGGTAGACGTTCACGGCGTCGTAGTGCAGGGTGCGGCCGCCGCAGTCGTCGCGCCAGCGCGCGCCGCCCGGCAGCGCGGCCATCTCCACGCCGAACAGCTGGGTGCACGTGGCCGATGCGCTGTTGACCCACAACCGGTCGTCGGCCAGCAACCGCGCCAGCGGCATGTAGCGCTGCGCCGGCGGTGCGGCATGATCGACCATCAACTGATTGCCGCAATGGCCGTCGTAGCCGTCGTACAGCGCGAGCGAGCGCGCGATGACGGGCACGAACTGCGCCGCCGTCTCGGGCGTCGCCGCGTTGTAGGCGAGCTTGTACGCATCCGCTTCCTCGTCGCTGCCCAGGTGGGCGAGCAGGCCGTTGCCCGTCAGCGGCCGGCCCATGCGGTCGATGCGGACGTCGTCGACGGTCGTGTCGGCCCACACGGCCAGCACGGGGCCGCCGCGGTCGAGGAGCGACAGGTCGACCGACAGCACGATGGATGCCGGCGTCCAGCCCGCGAGGAAGTTGCGGGCCGGGCCGCCGTCCGTGTGGCGCCAGCGGTCGAGGATGGCGGCCGTCTGCGCCGGCGTGTACGCGGGACAGCCCGCGGCGTCGCGCGGCACGCCTTGCTTGAGCGTGGCCGCGGCCAGGTCGAACGCGGCGCGCGAACCCTTCACGTTGTTGAAGAACGGGTCGTCGCGCAGGCCGGCGAACAGCACGCTGCGGCCGCTCGCGCTTTTCAGGCCGGCGGGGCGGCCCGGGTCGCCCTGGATCGTTTCGTCGCGGCCGATCAGGCAATCGGCCTGCGTCATCGACGCGAATCGGCAGACGATGTCCGTGCGCGCGGTGGTGTCGGGAAAGCGCGGGCCGCTGTCGACGTGGAAGGCGTATTCGGCGTCCTTGTCGAACACGTGGCCGACGATGGTCATCACGAGGTTGAGCCGGCGGCCGTCGGCCGAGGTCCAGGCGTAGATGTCGCCGATGTCCACGCGCGGGTCGGCGATGACCTGCGGCGAATCGAGATGGTCGGATGCGGGCGCGGCCGGGGCCAGCAGGGCCGCCGCGAGCGCGAGCGCGAGCCGTGCGCGCTTCACGCCGCCGCTCCGCGCGCGGCGTCTTCCAGCGCGCGCATCGCCTGCAGGTACGGGCCGGGACCGTGGCTCAGGCGCGCGACGCCGAGTGCGCGCAGCGTCGCCAGCGGCGGCGTGCCGGCGGCGGCCATCAGGTTGACGGGCAGCGGCGACGCGTGCACGAGCCGTTCGATCAGCGCCGCGTCGACGAGGCCGGGCACGAACAAGCCGTCGGCGCCGTGGGCGGCGTACAGGCGGGCGCGTTCCAGCGTCGCGTCGAGCAGGGCGTCGGTGTGCGCGTCCGGCGCGGCCAGCAGGAAGCCGTCCGTGCGGGCGTTGATGAAGAGCGGAACGTCGAGCCGCTCGGCCGCCGCGCGCGCCGCTTGCAGGCGCGCGGCCTGGTCGATGGCGGGACGCAGGCCGCCGGCATCGTCGCCGTCTTCCAGGTTGCAACCGACGGCGCCGGCGCGGACGGCTTGCGTGACGGTGTCGGCCACGTCATCCGGCGTGGCGCCGTAGCCGCGTTCCAGGTCGGCCGTCACGGGCAGGTCGACGGCGCGCGCGATGCGGCCGATGTTGGCGATGGCCAGGTCGCGCGGCAGTTGCTCGCCGTCCGCGTAGCCGTTGGCCGCGGCGACGGCCCAGCTGGCCGTGGCGATCGCCCGCGCGCCGCCGGCCGCGATGGCGCGGGCGCTGCCGGCATCCCAGCAATTGAACAGGACCAGCGGCGCGCCCGGCGCATGCAGCGCGCGCAAGGCGTGGGCTTTGACGATTTGAGTGGACGTTTGAGTGGACATGGGGACTCCTGCGTTGGTGGAGGCCACAGTGTCGCGATTCGGCGGGGCGGGCTCAATCACCCGCGAGATCATGAAGAATTGATCTCGGAGGTCATGGATTGTGCAGAATGCCCGCCATGCTTGCTACCGTTTAGAAGAAAAACTCCTTGAGGAACAGTCAATAACAATGATACTGTATTGCATCAATAATTTCACTTGAGAAATATCATGCGCGCTGTCCGGCCCATCGTCCTCGCTCTCGCCGTCCTTGGTGGCGGTACCGCCCACGCGGCCGTGCTGAACCTGATGGCACCGGTCGGCGGCGCCAACCTGTACGCGATCCACGACGTCAGCGCGACGTCGAGCGACGTCGAGGGCGCCGTCGTGGCCGGCGGCAACGTCACGATTTCCAGTTATTCGATCAATCACAACGACAAGGATGCGTTCGGTGCCGACGGTTATGCGCTCGTCGCGGGCGGCAACCTGACGTTGCAAGGCGGTTCGATCGAGAACGGCAAGGCCTATGTGGGCGGCACGAGCGCGCTGACCTGGGCCGCGACGCCGGCCATGTCGACGCAGAATCCCGTCGATTTCGCCGCCGCGGCCGGTTATTACAAGGGCGTGGCCGATGCGCTGTCGCACCTCGACCCGACGGGCGCGGTGACGCGCCTGTGGAGCGGCGTCAAGGTGACGGGCGGCGGGCAGGGCGGCGTCGACGTCTTCGACGTGTCGTCGGACCTGTTCGCGAATTCCAGCAGCTGGACCCTGGAACAGCTGGTGCCGGGCCAGACGCTCGTGTTCAACGTGAGCGGCCAGGCCGGGACCTTCAACAACGGCGGCATCAGCTTCGAGCCGCTGTCCGGCTACAACGTGCTGTTCAACTTTTACGAGGCGACGAGCGTCGACGTACGCGGCGTGATCGGCAGCGTGCTGGCGCCGCACGCGACGCAGACCGCGAACTGGGGCGTCATCAACGGCGACGTGATCGTCGACACCTGGTCGTCGACGGTGCAGGTCAATGCGAATCACTATTTCAACCCGGTCGACATCGCCGGGATGAAGCTGGATACCGGTGGGGACACCCCGTCGGGGCACGTGCCGGAGCCGGGCAGCGTCGCGCTGATGCTGGCGGGATTGGCCGCGGCCGGCGTGGCCAGAAGGCGGCACCGCCGGGCCTGAAGGACGGCCGGCAGCGGCCGCGTTACGCCGGCACCGCGATCGCGGCGCGGCGCCCGTGCGCGCGCATCGCGAGCGCCAGCACGACGCCGGACAGCGCGAGTCCCGCCGCCACCCACTGCGGCGACGCATACGAAAATCCCAATGTCAGCGGAATCCCGCCGAGGAAGGCGCCCGTCGCATTGCCGATATTGAAGCCGGACTGGCCCAGCGACGAGCCCAGCATCTCCGCCTCGCGCGAGTGGTCGATCAACAGCATCTGGATCGGCGGACCGAGCGCCAGCGCATTCGCGCCGACGGCGAACGCCAGCACCATCATGACCGGTTGCGACCACGCCAGCAGGGCGTTCATGCACAGCAGGGCGACCATCGTCGTCAACAGGACGATGATGGCGGTGAGGGGCGGCACGCGGTCCGCCAGCTTGCCGCCGGCGTGCACGCCGACCGTCATGCCGACGCCCACCGCGGTCATGATCAGCGGGATGGTGTTGGCGTGGAAGTGCGTGACGTCCGTCAGCAGCGGCGCGATGTAGCTGAGCCAGGCGAAGAAGCCGCCCGTGCCGATCGACGTGATGCCCAGCGCCAGCCATAGGCTCGGCTTGCGGAAGATCCTGAGGTCCTGGCGCAGGCCGGCGCCCGGCGCCGCTTCGAAATACGGCACCAGCTTGTGCAGCATGATCATCGTCGCGAGGCCGATGGCGGCCACGATCAGGAACACGAAGCGCCAGCTCATGTTGTGGCCGAGCCAGGTCCCGGCCGGCACGCCGAGCACGTTGGCGATGGTGAGGCCGGAAAACATGCTGGCGAGCGCGGCCGCTTCCTTGCCCTTGTCGGCCAGCCGGGTGGCCACGACGGCGCCGACGCCGAAGAAGGCGCCGTGCGGCAGGCCTGCCAGGAAGCGGAACAGCAGCATCGTCTGGAAATTCGGCGCGAACGCGGACAGCGCGTTGAACGCCGTGAACATCAGCATGAACCAGATCAGCACGCTGCGCGGCGGACGGTGCGCCAGCATGCTGACGAGCGTGGGCGCGCCCACGACGACGCCGACCGCGTACGCCGAAATCAGATAGCCCGCTTGGGGAATGGAGATGTGCAGGCCGGTCGCGATGTCGGGCAGGATGCCCATCATGACGAATTCCGTCATGCCGATACCGAAACCGCCCAGGGCCAGGGGAGCCAGGCTCTTCTTGATCATTGTCTTGTCGCTTTGTAATGACGACCCGCGCGCTCGCAATGGTCGCGCGGGGAATGCGGGAAACCGGCCATTATGGCGACACACGGCGGGCGAGTCCGCTTTCGAGTCGTGATGTCCGGTATAGCTCCGGATGATAGCGTTATCAGGCCGAGTCCGCTTGCGGGTCCTCGTCGTCCGCGATCCAGCGGATGCGGCCGTTGCCCGACTCGTTCAGGCGGGCGATGAGCGGCGCAGCCTTGTCGTCCGGCAGGTGGAAGGCGAACGAGACGGCATCCGCGTGCTGGACGGCGTCCAGCGTCGCGCCGGCCGCCTCCAGTTCGCGCCGGATCAGGCCCTCGAGCGGGTAGGGCGCTTCGCAGCGCAGGTGGCGTTGGCGGATGATGGGGATTTTCTGCGCGGCCAGCAGCGCCTGGGCCACGCTGTCCGTGTAGGCGCGAACGAGGCCGCCCGCGCCCAGCTTGATGCCGCCGAAATAGCGCACGACGGTCGCCAGTACGCCTTCCAGGTCCTGGTGGCGCAGCACGTCCAGCATGGGCCGTCCGGCCGTGCCGCTGGGCTCGCCGTCGTCGACGGCCGCCGATTGCCCGCCCGCCAGCAGCGCCCAGCATACGTGGGCCGCACCCGGATGCGCGGCCTTGAGTCCCGCGACGATTTTCTGGGCGCCGGCCCGGTCCGGCATCGGCTGGACGCAGGCGATGAAGCGGCTCTTCTTGATGATCAGTTCGTGATGGACGGGGGTGAGGATGGTCTGCGGCATGGGGCGTACAGCTTACTGTATTTCCGCGCAGATCGCATGTAGAAGTAAAACTACATTTGCCGGCCGGATACGCTTGAATTTGGCGATTCATGATGTTACTTTACTACAAAGTACTCAGGGGACATCATGAAGACATGGATATTGGCCATCTCGGCCTGGCTGCCCGCCATGTGGGCGGGGGCCGCGCCGTACGCGATCGAGCACGTGGAACCGCCCAACTGGTGGGTGGGCATGAAGTGGTCCGACCTGCAGGTGATGGTGCACGGCGAAAAGATCGCCGAACTGGAGCCGGCGCTGGCTTATCCCGGCGTGCGCATCGCCGGCGTCGAGCGCACGGACAATCCGAATTTCCTGTTCGTGAACCTGAAGATCGGCGCGACCGCCCGGCCCGGCCAGGTCCAGCTGCAATTCAAGCGCGGCAAGGAGGTCGTCACCAGTTACCCGTATCGGCTGGAGGCGCGGCGCAAAGGGTCGGCCGAGCGCCGCGGCTTCGATTCCGGCGACGCCATCTACCTGATCGTACCCGACCGCTTTTCCAACGGCGATCCGGCCAACGACGACGCCGGGATGCGCGAACGGAGCGACCGCAGCGTCCCGACGAAGCGCCATGGCGGCGACCTGGCGGGCATGCGGGCGCAGCTCGACTACATCCACGACCTCGGGTTCACGATGGTCTGGCCCACGCCGCTATTGGAAAACAACCAGGCGGCGTACTCGTACCACGGCTATGCGCTGACCGATTACTACAAGGTCGATCCGCGCTTCGGCAGCAACGAGGACTACCGCAACTTCGTGGCGGCGGCGAATGCGCGCGGCATCGGCGTCATCCACGACGTCGTGCTGAACCACATCGGCACGGGACATTGGTGGATGCATGACATGCCGTCGTCCGACTGGATCAACCACGGCAAGACGTTCGTCAAGACGAACAACCAGCACACGGTGGCGCAGGACATCCACGCGGCGCCGGAAGACAAGGCGGGCTTTTTCGACGGCTGGTTCGACGCGTCGATGCCGGACGTGAACCAGAAGAACAAGCTGGTGGCCCGCTACCTGATCCAGAACACTCTGTGGTGGATCGAGTACGCCAACCTGTCCGGCATCCGCGAAGACACGTATTCGTATGCCGACCCGGCCTTCCTGAACGACTGGAACCGCGCCGTGTTTGCGGAATACCCGCACCTGAACGTCGTCGGCGAGGAAATGGACGACAGCCCGTACATGGTCGCGTATTGGCAGAAGGGCGTCTTGACATCCTCCCCCGCCTAAAGTCGGGGGATTCCTACGGCGCTCACCGCGACATCGAGCCGGGATGAGTCGCTTCGGTGGGCTCCTGCTGCTGGCGGCTTTACCGCACCGCTCACTTCACAGGCTAACCGGGCGTGTCCCGCCCTTAAAACATTGATCGCGCCGACGACATCGGCGTTTTCCTCGAAGCCGCAGTCCACACACTCGAACCGTGCTTGTGTCTGGCGGTTGTCCGCCGACACGTAACCACAGCAAGGGCAGGTGCGGCTCGTGTTCCGCGGCGGGACGGCGATGAGATGTCCGCCGTTCCATGCCAACTTGTAATCGAGCTGACGCCGGAACTCGAACCAGCCTTGGTCGAGGATGGATTTGTTCAGGCCGGACTTGGCCCGAACGCTTCTTCCCGGCGCATCCGCCGTGCCTGCCGCCGACTTGGACATATTCCGCACCTGCAAGTCCTCGATACACACCATCGCGTGGTTTTTGCTGATCGTGGTCGTGGCCTTGTGCAGGTAGTCGCGGCGGGTGTTGCCGATGCGGGCGTGGATACGTTGGACTTTGGCTTTCGCCTTCTTCCAGTTGCTGCTGAACTTGGTCTTGCGACTCATGGACTGCTGCGCCTTGCGCAATGCAGTCCCATGCCGCTTAAAACTGTTGAGTGGCGCGTAGAACGTGCCATCGGAAAGCGTGGCGAAGCGGGCCACGCCCATGTCGATACCGACCGCTTCGCCTCGTGGGATGGGTTGTTCGACCTCCCTTTCGGTCTGGATCGCGATGAACCACTTGCCGCCGCACTGGCTGACGGTAACGTTCTTCACGGTGCCAAGCACGTCCCGGCTGTTGCGGTAGCGCAGCCAGCCCAGCTTGGGCAGGAAGATGCGGCTGTTGCCATGATCGAGCTTGATCTGTTTTGGATCGGGATAGCGGAAGCTGTCGCCTTGTCCCTTCTTCTTGAAGCGCGGGAAGTCGGCCCGCTTGGCGAAGAAGTTGGCGTAGGCCCGTTCCAGGTCCTTGAGCGTCTGTTGCAGAGGATGCGTCGGAGCATCTTTGAGCCACGGCGTTTCCGTGCCGTTGCGCCACTCGGTGAGCAGCTTGCATAGCCCCGCGTAGCCGAGCTTCTTCTCGCCCCGCTCGTAGCGTTCCTTCTGCACCGCCAGCGCCTTGTTGAATACGAAACGGCACGATCCGGCGCAGCGGCGCATGTCGCGCCGCTGCTCACCAGTCGGCATCAGTTCGTACTTGAAGGCTTGGAGCCGTTGCATGTCCTCAGTATACTTTGGTCTATGAAGGCCGTTTCCAGCCGAATGATCCGCAAGAAGAACCACCCGAGCATCCGCAAGAAGCTGTGGTGCGGTGCGCTGTGGTCGCCGTCCTACTTCGCCGGTAGCTGCGGCGGTGCGCCCATCGAGATCATCCGCCAGTACATCGAGCAACAGCAGACGCCACACTGACCGCCCAAAGGACGCCTACGGCATCCGCGCCATTCTTCCCCGGCCTGAAGGCCGAGGCTTGTCGCGCACCAGGTCAACCGCGACGGCTATCGTTCCGGCCTGCCGTCCGTGATGGACTTCCCGCTCGTCGACGTCGCTCCCAAGGCGTTGACGGCGCCGGAAGAGAGCGGCCAGGGCCTCATCAGGATCTATGACACCATCGCGGCCGACTTCCTGTACGCCGACCCGCTGAAACTGATGGTCTTCCCGGACAACCACGACCGCCCGCGCGCGCTGGCGCAACTGGACGGCAACGTCGACCTGTTGAAGACGGACCTGATCCTGATGGCGACGACGCGCGGCATCCCGCAGATGTTCTACGGGACGGAAATGCTGATCCAGGGGCCGAAGGAGCGCAACGACGGCGTGCTGCGCGCCGACATGCCGGGCGGCTGGGCGGGCGACAAGGTCAATGCGTTCACGGGCGCCGGCCTGTCGGAGGCCCAGCGCGACATGCAGCACCTCGTGCGCACGCTGTTCAACTGGCGCAAGACCAGCTCCGCCGTCAAGTACGGCAAGCTGACCCACTACATCCCCAGCGACGGCCACTACGTCTACTTCCGCCACGACGGCAAGCAGACGGTGATGGTCGTCCTGAACAAGAATCGCGCGGCCACGCGGCTGGACCTGGCGCGCTTTGCCGGCATGATCAAGGGTGCGCGCCAGGGCAGGAACGTGCTGACCGGCGCCACCGTCGACCTGCGCGCGCCGCTGGCGCTGCCGGCGCTGACGTCGGCCGTGATCGCGTGGTAGCGCTTCAGTCGACGGCGCAGGCGCGCGTGCGCGCCTCGCCCAGCATCTCGCCGATCTGCGCGGCCGGGCAGGGGCGGCCGTACAGATAACCCTGCGACTTGTCGCAGCCGTTCGCGCGCAGGAAGTCGCTTTGCTCCTGCGTCTCGATGCCCTCGGCCACGATCTCCATCCGCAAGCTGCGCGCCATCGCGATGATGGCGCGCGTGATGGCCGCGTCCTCCGGATTCTGCGGCAGGCCGCGCACGAAGCTCTTGTCCACCTTCAGGGCGCGCACGGGGAACGTCTTCAGGTAACTCATCGACGAATACCCCGTGCCGAAGTCGTCGATCGCAAGCTGGATGCCGGCATCCGTCAGCGCGTGCAGGCGATCGAGGATGTCGGTGGAGGCGTCCATCAGCATGCTCTCCGTCAGTTCCAGCTCGAGCCATTCCGGATCGACGCCGACCTCGCGCAAGGTCGCCAGTACCGTGACGACGAGGGCGCTTTCCTTGAGCTGGCGGCCCGACAGGTTGACGGCCACGCGCAGCAGGTGGCCCTGGTCGCGCCAGTGTTTCAGGTCGCGGCACGCTTCGCGCAGCACCCATTCGCCGATCGGCACGATCATGCCCGTGTCCTCGGCGACGGGAATGAAGTCGCTCGGGCTGACCATGCCCAGTTGCGGATGGACCCAGCGGATCAGCGCTTCGACGCCGACGATGTCGCCGCTCCTGAGGTCGACCTGCGGCTGGTAGTGCAGCACGAATTCGTCGCGCTCCAGCGCGCGCCGCAGGTTGGTGTCGAGCTTGAAGCGCTTGTGCGCGTCGTCGCGCATGCTGGGCGTGAACATGCGCCAGGCGTTCTTGCCGCCGTTCTTGGCGTAGTACATGGCCGTGTCGGCGTATTTGAGCAGCGCGTGCATGTCGGTCGCGTCGTCCGGATAGATGCTGATGCCGATGGACGCGCCGATGTGGATGTCGTGGCCGTGGATGTGGATCGGGTCGGCCAGCTTGGCCAGGCATTTTTCCGCGATCTTCGACGCCACGCCGGTCTGCCCCACGTTCTCGATGATGATCCCGAATTCGTCGCCGCCGATGCGCGACAGGACGTCGCCGAAGCGCAGCGTCTCCGACAACCGGCGCGACACGAGGCGCAGCAGCTCGTCGCCGATGTCGTGGCCGAGCGTGTCGTTGACGGTCTTGAAGTTGTCCAGGTCGATGAACATCAGGATCGTGCGCTCCTCGAACTTGCGCGAGCGCGCGATGACGGCTTCCAGCCGCTCGTTGAAGAAGTGGCGGTTGGTGAGCTGGGTGACGGGATCGTAATGCGCCAGCCGGTCGAGCTTGATCTCGATGCGCTTGCGCTCGTTGATCTCCGCTTCCAGTTCCCGTTCGCGCTTCTGGATGCGGTCGAGCATGCCGTTGAACGTGTGGGCCAGCAGGCCGATGTCGGCCGCCGGCGGGACCTCGGCGCGCAGCGAATAATCGCCCTGGCGCGAGATCTGCTGGCTCACCGCCGACAGCGCGAGGATCGGCGCGGTGAAGTAGCGCTGCAGGCGCGACAGCGCGAAGTACGACAGGCTGAGCAGGGCCAGCATCACGGGCAGCGCCAGCGCCAGGTACAGCGCGAGCTGCTGGTACACGCTCGTCACGCTGCTTTGCACGACGAGCGTGCCGAGGCGCCGGTTGCCGACCTGGATCGGGCGCGTGACCTGGATGCCGCGATAATCCAGCACCGTGTCGGGTGCATGCGGATCGCGCGCGGCGGTCCGCGTGTCGGGGTCACGCGTGAAGTTGACGAAGCGCTTGCCCTGGGCGTCGTAGGCGACGGCGGATTGCACGTCCGGCGCCAGGCGCAGGGCGGACAGGATGTCGCCGGCCGCTTCGGCGTCGGTAAAGGCCATGGCCGCCGTCAGGTTCTCGGCCACCATCGTCGCCTGCGATTGCGTCTGCCGGATCAGCGCGGCCGTGAAGAAGTACAGCTGGATCCCGATCAGGAACAGCGTCGACAGGAACATGACGCCGCCGCTGGTGACGAGATAGGTCCATTTGAGCTTGGTGCTCAGTGCTTGCCGGTTGATCCATTCGATGAGTCGTTCCATGCTTTCCGTCCGCCATGGCCGTTCGTGTCAATAAATGGCGCGCGCCAGCCGCAATACTTTCGAGCTGACCGCGACGCCGGCGCCGCGCGCGGCGGTGCCGTTGAATTCGAAGGCGATGCGCCTGTCGTCCAGATACAGTTCCAGCATCACGCCCTTGCGCGCCGCCCCGCGCGTATCGGCGATCGTCATCACGCCGGCCTTGCGCGCGCCCTCGGCGAGCGCCGCCATGTCGTCGGCTTCGGAGGCGCTGATGTACAGGATGTGGCATTGCATCAGCGCTTCCGGCCCCGAACGCGGATAGAGGACCGTCAGGCGCGCGTTCCCCAGCGGCTTGCCTTCCAGCGCGGCCAGCGCGCTGCCGAACGGGTCGCGCCCCAGCACGCACAGGCGCGCGACGCCGTTCATGTTCGGCAGGCTGCTGAACTGCGCGATGTTGTAGATGAACGCGGCCTTGGCCGCGTATTCGTCGGCCGCCTGCGCCTGCGCCTGCATGTGGACGGCCGCCGCCAGCAGCGCGCAGCACAGGGGCAGGAGGGGCACGAACCGGCGCAGGCGCGCGAGGCGGGCGGGCATCATCGTCAGAATTTGACCGTCGCCACGACACGCCAACTGCGCCCGTCCTGCCCGATGGCGTTCAGGTGGCGCGGCGGCGTGCTGTTGTCGAAGTGTTCCTCGCTCGCGGAATCGGCATAGCGCTTGTCGAGGAGATTGAACACGCCGGCGGACACCTCCACGTGCGAGCCGATCATGGTGCCCACGAGATTCAGGTCGACGACGCCGAACCCGCCGACCTCGCCCCCCAGCACCGTGCGGCGCCGGCTCGTGAAGCGGTACGCGGCGGCGGCGCGCAGATGCTCGCCGAGCGGCGGCAACGCGTAGTTCAGCTTGAGCAGCCGGCGCGGCGAATTGGGCAGCCAGGCACCGTTCGCGTCGTTGCGCGCCGACTGCACGTTTGCGCTGCCCGTGAGCGCGCTGCCGTCCTCGCGCAGCCATTCCGCCTCCAGTTCCACGCCCGTGGCGCGCGCCGCGTCGATGTTCGAGAACACCAGGAATCCGGTGTTCGGGTCCGTGGCCAGCGCCAGCATGTCGCGCATGCGGTACTGGAACACCGAGGCGGTGGCGCGGAAGCGGTCGGTCGGGAAGTAGTCGGCGATCAGCTCATAGGTCTTGATGCGCTCGGAGCGCAGCGTGGGGTTCGCCTTGTAGTCGAACGTGTAATAGCGCTCGTAGGCGTTGGCGGAGCGGAAGGCGGTGCCGTACAGCGCCTTGAGCGTCACCTGGCGCGCCGTCTTGTAGAGCAGGGCCACGCGCGGGTTCGTCGTGGCGCCGCCTTCGGAATCGACGTCGTGGCGCACGCCCGTGTTCAGGATGACGCTTTGGCCGACCCGTATCTCGTCCTGCAGGTAGGCCGCCGCCTGCCGCTTGGGATGGGCCACGTCGAGGTGGAGGGCGTACGGATCGAGGTCGTAGTTCCCCATCTCGCGCTTGCTGTCGCGCACGTATTCCGCGCCGGCGATGATCTTGTGGCCCGACACGGCGCTGCTGATGATGCGCACCTCCGCGCCGCTGGCGAGGCTCTCGGCCGTGTCGACGTTCCTGGTCGTGCCCTGCGCGGGCGGCTCGGTCACGTTGACGCTCCGGTAGCGGTAGCGGGCGACGTTCACGCCGGCGAACACGTCGAGCGTGTCGGAGACGGCGCGGTGCCAGGACAGGGCGGCGCCCGCGTATTGGTCCAGCGTCCACGGGCGCGGATCGTTGAACTGCTGGCCGTAGGATGCGGTCGGGATGCCCTTCGTGCGGCTGCTGACATAGGCTTCCGCGACGAAGCCGCCCGCGCCCAGCTTGGCGAACAGCCGGTGGTAGCGATCGTAGTCGAGACCGACGGCGACACCGTGGTTGCTGGCCGCGTCGTCGAATTCGGGAAAGTACAGGTTGCGCCCCGGGTTGTCGTACGCGGAGGCGCCGAGCAGCAGCTCGACGCCGCCCGGCGTACCGCGGCCGTATGCGGCGCGTTCCTCGCGGCCGCCGTTCGAGAACCGGCCCTCGCTGGTGGTCGTCCCCTGGACTGCCCCGCCGCTTTTCGTGATCACGTTCACGACGCCGAAGAACGCGCTGCTGCCATAGATCGCGGAACCGGGGCCGGGCACGAATTCGACGCGCTCGATCAGGGCGAGGTCGATGGGGAATTCGGTGCCGATGGCGCCCTGGTCGTAGACGACGTCGTTCAGCCGCCGGCCATCGATCAGGATCAGCAACCGCGTGTTCAGGTCGCCCGGCGTGCCCAGGCCGCGGATGTTCGCGTAATTGTAGTTGCGGTCATAGGATACCGTCATGCCGGGCACGCTTTGCAGCACGTCCGTCAGGGTGCGGTAGCCGCGCAGGCGGATGTCTTCCGCCGTGATGACCCACACGGACGACGGCGCTTCGCTGATCTTTTGCGGAATCTTCGACGCCGTGACGACATCGAGATTGAGCAATTGCTCGAGCGGCATGGCGTTCAGGTCGGGACTCTGCTGCGCCAGTGCGCCGGCCTGGAGCCCGGCGGCCAGCAGGCCGAGTGCGCGCGACAGGTGACGGGACAGCGGCGTTACCTTGTTCGACAACATGACAGGTCCTTGACGGGAAGCAGCTTGCCTGCGGTGCGGACGGATGCGCAGGATTGTTACGGGAACATTGTTTTGCGTTAACAGTGTGCCCGAGCCGCCTAGTGTAAGGACCTGCAGACGTGCATTTGTTGACAAGAACCAATTAATTGTCGAATGAACTTAATTGGGTAACGTTCGAGCGGAAGGGGTGTCGACGCGGAAAGCGTGTTTCCCAGGCTTGGCGCCACGTAACAGCCAGGCGGCGGCGATGAGGTTCCAGATCGCCTGCACCAGCAGGATGCCGACGACCACCGTCTCCGTCATGTGCGCGCCGGCGGCGACGACGGCCACGCCGGGCAGTACGCCGGTCGCCAGCCCGGCCAGCCCGGCATTGCGCGCAGGTCCGGCATCGCGCACCATGGCCAGCGACCACGCGACCGCCGCCAGCGATTGGCAGACCCACGCCACGCGCGCGATGTCCGTCAGCGCGACGCCCGCCAGCGCCTGGATCATCCAGTAGCCGACCCGCACCGCCTCCGGCGATTTCGTGGCGAACAGCGCCGCCACGTCGGTGCTGATGAAACCGTCGATGGTGGTCGCGACCAGCATCAGCATGCTGCCGGCGGCGTAGGCGATCAGGCCGGCCAGCACCGGCGCGCGCCGTAGGTCGAGGCGTTGCGACAGCACGGTAAAGCCGAACATCAGGCCGCCGATGCAGGCCATCGCCACGATGTGCACGAGTTGGTGCGATCCGCGCAGGCTCACCATGCTTTGCAGGATGGCCAGCGGGTCGCTTCCGCTGGCCGACGAGTCGAGCGCCACGGCGGCGATCGATGCGAGCGCGGACAGGGCGATGGTAATGCCCGCGCAGCGCGCGGTGGAATCGGATTCTTGTTCTTGACGGGCAGTCATGCGTGCATCCTTTCAGTGAGTAACCGCACGGCGGTTCGCGTGCGGCATCCACTGTCGGGGACGGGCTTGTCGCCCGCATGTCGGCTCCGTAAAGATGTGTAAAGTTCAGCGCATCCGCGGCAGCGTCACGCGGAAGCAGCAGCCGCGCGCGCCGTTCGGCAGGCAGTGCGCATCGCCCCCGTGACGGCGCGCGATCTGGCGCACCAGCGACAGGCCGAGGCCGACGCCGCCGGCCGTTTCGCTCGCGCCGGCGATCCGGTAGAACGGCTCGAAGACGCGCTCGCGTTCGGGCGCCGGAACCCCGGGCCCGCCGTCGCAGACGTCGAGCCACAACGCGCCGTCGCCGGCGGTGGCCAGGCGCGCTTCGACGGCGGAGCCGGCGCCGTAGCGCACCGCGTTTTCGAGGAGGTTGCGCACCATGCGCCGCAGCAGCTTCGGGTCGCCCATCGCCGTGTGCGCGCCCGCCTGCAGCGCCGCGCCCACGCGCGCGCATTCCTCGGCCAGCAGGCCGGTCAGGTCGACTTCCTCGGGTGGTTGCATGGCGACGTCGACGGCGTCGAGGCGGCTGGCGAGCAGCACCTCGTCGATCAGTTGATCGAGCTCGGCGACGTTGCGCCGCAGCTCGGCGCCGATGGCGGGCGCCGCCTGCTCCGCCATCAATTCGGCGGCCATGCGGATGCGCGCGAGGGGAGAGCGCAGTTCGTGCGACGCATTGGCCAGCAGCGACTTCTGCGCGCCGACCAGCGCCTCGATGCGTGCCGCCGCGTCGTTGAAGCTGGCCGCGAGCCGCGCCACCTCGTCCTCGCCTTCCACCGCCACGCGCGTCGCGAGCTGTCCGTCGCCCCACGCTTCCACGCTGCGCTGCAGCCGTTCGAGGCGGCGCGTCAGCCGGCGCACGACAGGGTAGGCGCCCGCCGCGACGGCCAGCGCGATCGCGACGAGCAGCACGACGAAGCCCAGCGCGTGCATGCGCGGGCCGACGATCGCCAGGCCCGCGCGGGCCGGATCGAAGCGCAGGTGGGCGAGACCGAACAGCAGGGCGGCCGTGACCAGGCTGGCCAGCAACGCGAAATAGAAGCGTACGAACAGGCGCTGCCCCGGGGCCACCTCACGCATCGTGCACCTTGGCGAACACGTAGCCGACGCCGCGGACGGTGATGATGCGGCGCGGCTGCTTCACGTCGTCCTCGAGCGCGGCGCGCAGGCGGCCGATATGGACGTCGATCGAGCGGTCGAACGGATCGAATGCTTCGCCCTTGACGGCGTCGAGGAGCTGCTCGCGCGACAGCACGCGGCCGGCCCGTTCCGCCAGCGCGACCAGCAGGTCGAACTGGTAGGCGGTCAGCGCGCGCGCCGTGCCGTCGAGCCGCGCGACGCGCGCGCCCAGGTCGATGTCGAGACGGCCGAAACGCAGCACGCGCGACGCCGGCTCCGCCGCCAGCGGCGGACGGCGCAGCACCGCGCGCAGCCGCGCCAGCAGCTCGCGCGGTTCGAACGGCTTGGGCAGGTAGTCGTCGGCCCCGATTTCGAGACCGACGACGCGGTCGAACGGATCGCCTTTCGCCGTCAGCATCACGATCGGGATCGCGCGCAGCGGCGGGGCGAGCGTGCGGATCCGACGGCACACGTCGAGGCCGTCGGCATCCGGCAGCATCAGGTCGAGCAGGACGAGCGCGACGGCGTCGCCGTCCGCCTCCAGCACGGCGATGCCTGCCTGCGCGCTGGCGGCATGCCGCACCTCGAAACCGTGCGGCGCGAGATAGGTCGCGACCATGCCGGCCAGGCGCTCGTCGTCTTCGATCATCAGGACTTGCTGGACCATGCGGGCATCATACCTTACTGCATGTGGGCCTTCATGTGCTCGGCGAACTTGACCCGCTGCTCGGGCGTGAGCACCTCGGCGGCGTCTTCCATGGCGGTCAGCGCGCGCCGGCTCATGAGGTCCATCCGCTGCATCTGTTCGACGCGCAGCTGTTCGAGCGCGACGCGGTCGATCACCGGCGCCGTCAGGAGGGCATGCGCGCGGGCGTGCGCCTGGCGGAACTGTTCGTGCGTCGGCCGCAAGTCCGCCAGCGCGGCCTTGGCGATCGCCGCCACGCGTGCCTTCTGGTCCGGGCTCGCGTCGGCCGCGAACCGTTCGACCATCGCATCGATATGCGCGTCCATGGCCGCCGGGTCCATCGCCATGAGTTCGGCGTGGCCGTGGTGGCCGGGCAGTGCGGGGAGCGCGTTCGCGAGGCTGATACTGGCGGCGCCGGCCGCCACGGCCAGCGCGGCGGCGATCAGCCAGCGCCGTCCGGGGTGTGCTGCGGGAACGGTGGTGTCGCCGGGCTGGTTGTCGTTGTGCGTGTTCATCGGGAACCTTTCTGTGAGTGGAGGTTCTCACTCTAAGGTTGCCGGATTGCCGCTCTGTGTGCGGCGCGTAAAGAAATGTAAAGCGGAAATGTAAAGCGGAAATGTAAAGCGGATTCGTAAGGGCGGATGAGCCCCGCAGAAAAGCAAAAAGCCCACGCACCGAAATGCGTGGGCTTCCTGGTAATACTGGTAGGCCGTGCGGGGCTCGAACCTGCGACCAACGGATTAAAAGTCCGCTGCTCTACCAACTGAGCTAACGACCCGACGGCCCGCATTATAGCGGCTCAGCAGCGCACAGCCAAGTGCTTTCGTGAAAATTGGCAACAATTGTTCGCAGACGCGGGCAGATGTCGGGCGTACGTGGGCCTGCGGAAATCCCGCCATTGCTGTTGAATTACGGTATGATCAATTGATTATCAGATACTAAAACGTGCCGTGATCCCGACCGACTCCGATACCGCCACTGATCTGTCCATGCGTGCACTGAATCTCGTCAACAGCGGGATCATCGTGCTCGACGCCCACCACAACATCGTGCTCTGGAACGGCTGGATGGTGCCCCGTTCCGCCCGCGCCGCCGCGCGCGTGCGCGAGCGCTCGCTGTTCGAGGTCTTCCCCGAACTGCGCGGTTCGCGCGTCGAAGCGGCCGTGCTGGCGGCACTGACCGATGACACGAGCACGGCCATCCCGCAAACGGAAAGCCGGGCCCCATTCCCGCTGCGCGAGGCGGGCAGTTTCGACGGGCCGCGCATCGACCAGGCCGTGACGGTGACGCCGTTCCGCGAAGGCGAGCAGCGTTACTGCATGATCGAGATCCGTGACGTCAGCGGGACCGTCGAGCGCGAAAAGCGCCTGCTCGACCACGCGGAATCGCTGCGCGCCCGCTCCTACGTCGACGGCCTCACCGGCATCGCCAACCGCCGCTACTTCGACGTCGCGCTGGACCGCGAACTGCGCCGCGCGCAACGCATGAAGAGCGAGCTGTCGCTGCTCCTGATCGACATCGACTCCTTCAAGGCCTACAACGACCACTTCGGCCACCAGCAGGGCGACACCTGCCTGGCCACGGTGGCCCAGGCCCTGGCCGCCAAGCTCAAGCGCCCGGCCGACGTGGCGGCGCGCTATGGCGGCGAGGAATTCGCGGCGATCCTGCCCGACACGTCGCTCGAGCAGGCCCGGCTGCACGCGAACGCGATCCGCGAACACGTGGCGGGGCTGGCGCTGCCGCACGCACCGGCGGCGCACTGGCCCATGGTCACGCTGAGCATCGGTGTCGCAAGCTTTGATCGCGAACGCCTGCACGAGGTTCCCGCATTGATCGAGGCTGCGGACAAGGCCTTGTATGCGGCAAAACATGGCGGCCGCAACCGCGTCGTGATAGACGGCGATGTGAAGGCGTAAGCGGCCAGCACATCGGACTCACGGGGCCCGCGTTGTCGTTCCCGGAATCGCCATAGCACGATAAGTTTCTGCACGCGCCTGTACGGACGGAAGTTGAATTTTTCCGGAACCAGCAGTACTTTCCAATTGGAGGGTGGTCAGACAGGGGCGAGGCATGGTTCGCAGACTCATGACGTACTTGCGAGAACGCGTTGCGACGATGCGTCGCGGGCAAGACGGCATCCCTGCGTTCTGGAAGCAGCAGCTCCGGCGCCTGCTGGTCTGGCCGGCCGGCGCGCTGATCGTGCTGGGACTCGGCTGGTTCTTCCTGTTCCAGCAACTGGACACGGAGCGCAGGCGGCTCGAACTCAGGACGCTGCAGGACGCCCACACCCTCGCCAGCGGCTATGCCGAGCAGATCATGCGTGAGCTCGACACGGTCGAACAGACCGCGCGGTTCGTGAAATACGACTGGGAATCCAGGCAGGGCGACGTCCACCTGGGCTATGCGGACGAGCAAGGGCTGTTCCTCGACCCATCGCGCCTGCTCGTGGCGCTGATCGACGGTCAGGGCCGGGTACTGACGTCCAGTGCGCCGACAACGATGTCGACTGCCGCGGCGGCCTACATCCTGCCCCGGGTGCGCAGCGGCTTGCCGGTCTATTTTTTCCTGGACGAGGTGCCGATCAAGGGACGCGGCGGCCCGAAACACCGGCTGCTCTTCGCGTGGGAATTGTCGGACCGGGACGGCAGGTTCGCGGCCGCGGTCGTCATCGAGGTCGATCCCGCCTACTTCACCATGGGCGATGCGCAAGCCGTGTTCCGCCAGAACGGCCTGTTGGCCATCGTCGGCGACGACGGGCGCACGCGCGCGCTGCGGTCGGAGGGACCGGCGGGCACCATCCGCCGGACGGCCTTCGTCCATGCGCCGCCGCTGCGGCTGTCGTCCGGCAGCACACTGGCCGACGGGAAAGTGTGGTTCGGCGACGGCCGGCCGCGCTACGTCGGCTGGCAGCATGTCGACCAGCACGGCGTGAGCGCGGTGGTGGGACTCGACTACGAAGCCGCCCTCGCGCCGTGGTATGCGATGCGCAGCGCGTGGATCGGCAGCGCGTGGCTGGGGACGGTGACGGTGCTGCTGTTCACGCTGCTGGCGATGAGCAATTCGCTGCGCCTGGCACGCCGCGACCGCGACCTGCGCGTGATCCGCGACACGTACCGGATGGCCACCGAGGCCAGCAACGAAGGCTTCTACATGCTGCGTCCGCAGCGGGACGAGCGGGGCGCGCTCGAGGACTTCGAGGTGATCGACTGCAACCGGCGCGCCGCCGAACTGGTGGCGCGCGACCGCTGCGACCTGATCGGCAAGAGGCTGGCCGACCTGTACGAAGGCCACACCCTGGAAGTGCGCATGGAGAGCCTGCGGCGTGCCATGGAAACCGGCTACAACGAAGTGACGCTGGGACGCCCGCAGGAAAGTTTTCCGGCCAAGTGGGTGCAGCTGAAAATGTTCCGCTACGGCGACAACCTGGCCGTCTCGGCCCGCGACGTCACGGAAGAACGCGCCCACGAAGAAGAGCTGATCCGGCGCAGCAACGAAGACCCGCTCACCCGCCTGCCCAACCGCTACTGGGTGGAAGGCCATCTGCGCGACGCCATCGCGCGGGCCGAGCGGGAGGACACGATGTTCGCCTTGCTGTTCATCGACCTGGACGGCTTCAAGGCGATCAACGACACCTGGGGCCACGCCGCCGGCGACGAGCTCCTGCGCACGGCGGCGTGCCGCCTCAAGGAAGCGGTCCGGCCCCAGGATTGCGTGACGCGGTTCGGCGGCGACGAATTCGTGATCGTCATCGAGGACATTGCCGACGCCTTCGATGCGGCCCAGGCGAGCGAGCGCATCCAGCGCGCCTTCCGCCGCACCATCCGCATGTCGTATGGCGAATACGTGGTGGGCGCCTCGATCGGCATCAGCCTGTTCCCGACCGACGGCAAGGAGCCGCGCGTGCTGCTGCAGAATGCGGACGTCGCGATGTATTCCGCGAAGACGCACGAACGCGGCACCTATCGCTTCTTCGACGGCAAGTTCCACGACCAGTTGAAGGCCCGCCTCGAACGCATCCGCGAACTGCGCCATGCGCTGGCGGACGACCAGTTCGTGATGTACTACGAGCCGCGCGTGAACCTGGCGGACGGATCGATCACCAGCCTGGAGGCGCTCGTGCGCTGGATCCACCCGACGCGGGGCGTCGTTTCGCCCGCCGAGTTCGTCCCCCTCGTCGAGGAAACGGGACTGGTATTGAAACTGGGCGACCTCGTGATCGACAAGGTCTGCGCCCAGCTGGCGCTGTGGGCGAAGAACGGCGACAAGCTGGTGCCCGTGTCGATCAATATCTCGCCGCGCCAGTTCAACGATACCGACGTCGCGCAGACGCTGCGCCGGGCACTGGAACTTCACGAGGTCGATCCGCGCCTGGTCGAAGTCGAGCTGACCGAGTCGTCCGTGATGAACGAAACGACGTCGGTCGTCGGCGCCATCCAGGCGATCCGCCAGACCGGCATCAAGGTGCTGCTGGACGATTTCGGCACCGGCTATTCGTCGCTGTCGCAGCTGTACAAGCTCAATTTCGACGGCCTCAAGATCGACCGCGCCTTCATCGTCCAGCTCGGCAAGACGGAAGGCGGCGTGGTGATCGTCAGGGCGATCGTGACGATGGCGCGCGCGCTCGCGATGCGGGTCGTCGCCGAAGGCGTCGAGACGATGGAGCAGGTCGACATGCTGCGCGCGCTCGATTGCGACGAGATCCAGGGCTACCTGATCTCGAAGGCGATGCCGCCGGCGCAGTCGCAGCCGGTGGCGCGCAATTTCGTGCTGATGGAGGCGCAGGATTCGTAACAGCCGCCGGCAAGGCATGCGTGATTTCCGTTGACACCGGCAACGCTTCAGTTCACCATGAGCGAGCTGGATTGGAATCGTTTCCAATTCCGCCGTCGGCCCGGTGCGATGGGCGCCGTGGTCGACGTGCCGAGCGCCGCATCGCGCGCGTTCGGACGACATACCAATAATTACATTCGGAGACTCGACATGCACAAACGTTTATCGTCCACGCCCCCGGCGTGCCCACTCGCCTTGGCATTGGCATTGGCATTGGCGGCCGGTGCCGCAACCGCGCAGCAATGCCCCAGTACGACGCCCGTCTTTGCCGATGAATTCAACGGCACGGCGGTCGACACCAACAAATGGGAATTCCAGACCGGCGACGGTTGCAGCTACGGCTTGTGCGGGTGGGGCAACAACGAATTGCAGTCGTACCAGACGGCCAATGCGACCGTCGCGAACGGCTTGCTCACCATTACCGCGAAAAAGCAGCGGGTCGGCTCGAAATCCTATACGTCGGCACGGTTGCGTACGCTGAACCGTCCCGGCGGAGGACAGTGGACGCATGGCCGTTTCGAAGCCCGCATCAAGATCCCCGGCGGACACGGCATGTGGCCCGCGTTCTGGATGCTGCCGAATACCTCGGTGGCGTGGCCGACCAGCGGCGAGATCGACATCCAGGAAGCGACCGGGCAGAAATCCATGTATCAACTCGGTTCGATCCACTATGGATCCTCGAGTTCCAACGCCCAATTTCAGACCAGCCAGATCCTCAAGCAGCCGGACACCTGGGCGAACGATTTCCACGTCTACGCCGTCGAGTGGAGCGCGAACCGGATCAGCTGGTATGTGGACGACCTGCTGTATGCGACCAAGACGCCATTCGATCTCGCCAATCCCGCCGACTGGACGTTTGAGAACTACCAGTACTATCTCATCCTGAACCTGGCGGTTGGGGGCAATTTCGGCGGAACGGTGGACACCACGGTGTTGCCGCAAACGATGCAGGTCGACTATGTGCACGTGTATGCGGTGCCGCAACCGTCGATCTCGGGCAAATACATCGTCGAGCCGAATAGCACGGCGACCTACAGCGTGGCGGACGACAGTGCCGGCGGATCGACCTACAGCTGGACCGCGCCGACGGGCCAGACGTCGACCGGCAACGCGCTGACGGTGAACTGGGGCACGACGAGCGGTCCGGTCAACCTGACCGTCAAGAACAGCTGCGGCACCTTCACCAAGACGGTCAACGTGACCGTGTCGCCGGTGCTGACCAAGTCGCTCGTGCTGGACGACTTCGAGACCATCCACAACCAGGCCTACACGACGGTGACCGGCACGTTCAACCGGAGCGCGGCGAATCCGGCGCCGGACGCGGTGAATTCGTCCACGACCGTCGGCCAATACGTGCGCAGCAGCGCCCAGCAGTACGATCTGATCACGGCCACCACGACGGCGATTCCGGATGCGGGACCGTTCGTGCGTGGCGAGAAGGCGTTCTATCTGGACGTGTACAGCGCGGCGCCGGTCGGGACGCCGATCTTGCTCCAGCTCGAGAATAACAAGGTGGCGACCGCATCCAACTATCCATCCGGGCGCCATTCGAAATACCTGGCGACGACGACGGTTCAGAATGGATGGCAGCGTCTCAAATTCCTGATGAACGATCGCATCGACGGCGAAACGGCCGACACCGCCGTCAACCAGATCGTGCTGATGTTCAATCCGAACTCGTACACGGGCGACACCTATTATCTCGACAACGAGGCGATCTACGCCAAGTAAGCGCGTGCTCGTCTGAAAAGCAAAACGCCAGTCCGAGGGCTGGCGTTTTCGCTGAAGTCGCTATATCGGCGATGCGATTTCGCCGGCGCCGGCACGCCACGAGGTCCGCCGCCGCCAAAACCGCTCCTGGGAATAGCGGGTCACTGCCGCATAGGTCTCGCCAAGATGCTGGTGATACCGGGCAGCTACCGCGCGCATTTCCTCAAGGTAGCGGACGCGTGCATCGTCGACGCCATCGATGTAGCGCTCTATCGCATGGGCGGCGCTCTCGGCCGTGGCCAAGGCGTTGAAAAGCCCCTGGGATGCAATCGGGTCGAAGGCCAGCATCGCATCGCCGATCGCGAAAAAACCTTCAGGCAGCGCGGCCAGCGCGTCGGGATCCAGACCGCCTCCCCCGGCCGGCTGCGCGCGCACCGGAAAATCCATCGTTGCCGGTCGGATCCCGGCGAACAGCGGATGGCGGTGCGATTTGGCCAGCAGCCGTGCCGGATCGCGCAGTGATTTTAGTTCGGCATCGTCGCCATCGAGGTGAAATGCCAGCACCCGTTTCCCGGACGGCACGCGCGCGCTATACCACCAGCCGTTGGTGTCGGCGCAGATGCGGGTGGCCTGGTCTTCATCGCGCTCGTCCGGGGGGAGGTGCGCGTAAAGGCAGATCAACCGGTCCTGGCCGTGCCGTACCAGCCCGAGTTGCCTGGCGGCCGTCATGCTCCGGCCGGTGGCATCGACCAGCACTGGCGCCTCGTACGTTCGAACGGATGGGGCCGCACCGGCCTGTCCAAGACAGGCCAGATCGACCCGCCACCGCCCGCCCATCGCCGACACCTTCAGGTGCCGGACCTGGTCGACCAACGCCGCACCGGCCGCCACGGCGGCCGCGCGCAGATCCGCATCGAAACGTACTCGATCGAGGTGCCATCCCAAGCCATGGGGATCGCGAACGGGATCGAACCACGTCGGCGTGTCCTGGTCCCACTGCGACACCGACGCGCCCCGTTCCGCATGCCCTTGGGCCAGGAAACGGTCGTAGATTCCCAGGCGTTGCAACAGCACGCGGGCGGCGCCCGGCAGCGACTCGCCGATGCGTGCGGCGCCGGCCGCTCTCGCTTGCGGCCGGTCCAGCAGCAATACCCGATACCTGGGCCGCAGGCGCCGGGCCAACGCCGAGCCGGCCGGCCCGGCGCCCACGATGATCGCATCCCACTCCGCCGTCGAGTGGCCAGGCGGGCGCGCGCTCACTTCGAAGGCTTCGGCGTACCGCGGCGCGCGACCTGGCGCATCTGACTGTCGGTGGCCTTGCGCTCGGCCGCGGACATCGGCTGGCCGCCGCGATCCTCGACCTGCATCAGCGGCGGAAAGTCCGGGTCGTCGGGGATGCCTTCGCGCACCTCGACGATTCCTTGGCGGTCGAAATGATCCACCATGGCCTGCAATTGCTGCTGATACCCGGCACCCAGCGTCCGGTCCCAGTCCATCCGTTCGTTGAAGGCCGCCAGCCGATCCGCGCGCGGCAGTTCCGTGTCCATCACCTTGTTGTAGTTCTCGACACTCAGCACCTGGTTCGGCACGCGCGCCGGCCAGAAGGTAGGCAGGTAGGGGTCGTACTGCGGGTCATAGCCCGACCGGCAGCTTGCGCTGTCGGTTTGCCAAGGGATCGCCATCCAGCGCGTGATCGACCCGGGGAACTGCCCGTACAACGGCCCGTTGAAGGAGTTCGCCTCGGCCGGGGTGAGCGTCTTGCCGTAGTCCGGCTCGGGATCGTCCTTGGCGCGGTGGCGCCAGCGATAGGGCTCACTGTACATCGAGGCGTGGCGCACCGGCCAGGTCATCTCGCAGCCGGGATGGAATGCATCGGCCAGGCAGAACTCGAGCGCGGCGCGATCGAGCATGGCCGGTTGTTCCGCCAGCGGCACATCGGCGATGTCCCGGGTGCCGTCGAAACCGGCGTCGGGATCGTAATCGGCGATGAACTCGCCCTCCGCCCAACGCGCCAGCATCGCCAACTGCGTGGTGGTCAGCGTATTCATGGCCCGCGGGATCGGCGGCATCGGCACATTCATCGCATCGCCGTAGATCCAGGGCCAGGGCTTCATCGATGCATCCTCGTACTGCGGGTTACGGAACGCGTTGGCGACCGTTCTGCGCAGTTGCGCGTACGTATTACCCTCTTGCGAGAGCTTGCGCAAATAGTCCGGCGCCAGGAAATACTGGGGCATGCCATAGCCGAAGCCCGCCGCGAAGCCGGCGTTCATCCACTGAAGGTCGCACATCGCCTTGAAGATGGGCAGCAGATCGTTCTTGAACGAAGGCCGTGTCGGTACCGGCAGTTGTCCGGACTGGATGGCGACATCGGTCATCAAGGCGTACATCGTGCGCACCGACTTTTGTTGCGGTCCGTAGTTCGGCGGCGCCACGACCACCCATGCCGGCGCTACCCGCAGTTCACGTCCGCCCAGCCGCACGCTGGCCGTCACCGGACCGTCGCTGGTATCGTCATACCAGCCATCGTTGTTTGCGAACGTGGTGGGCGTGCTGCCGTCGATCGACGCCGACTTGCCGTGTCCGCCAAATACCCACAAGCGACCGCGCGGATCGGTGCGCAACTCGCCCAGCGGAACCGGAATGCCCAGGAAGCTGCCGCCGTCGAAGTGGTACTGCTGGCCGGACGCGCGTGGCTCACTGATGCTGCGGGGACCGGGTTGGATCGACAACGCGCCACGCTCGGGCAACGGCACGTTCGCATTGCGGCGCGTGGAGGGCGTCGCGGTCGCCGCTTCGGGGATGTCCAGTGCCAGCTCGAAGTTGTACCACGCCGATTTGTGATTGGCCAGCTCGACCGTCCATGTAATCTCGACGCCTTCTTGCATGTCCAGCTCGCACACTACGCGCCCCTGGGCGTCGTAACCATAGATGCGGAACTCTGCCACTTCGCGTTTAAGCGCTCCAGTACCATCACGATAAAAATTCCCGGGCTTCGGCAGCGGATCGACCACTTGGGGCCCGATGTAGAATCCGTCCTCTTTCCGGGAATTTCCCACCCGCGCGATGCCAATCGACGGATGAATTTTCGCGTATGCGATCTGCTCGGCAAATTTGCTTTCACTGCTCAAGACGGCCCCTTTCAAGATGGTGGTGTTGTTCGGACAATTATGGCAATTGGCCTCGTTTCATCGGCATGCGCCGAAGGAAATCCAGTTTTTAGCCCGAGTGCTTGTCCGTTTTTGCGGTTTCCCAAGGGAAATGTTTCTTTGTGTTACTTACTGTACCATTTTTCTCTGTGCATGGGAGAAAAACGGGAAGGAATGCAAGAGGCCAGACCGAGGCCATATCGTATATACATTTTTCCGCTCCGCGCCACCTCGCTCCGGAGTGGCGATTTTTATGAGGACTCTCCTGACAATTAGGCAAACAACAGATGTTTGTTTCAAAATAAATAATTATTCACTCGCCACCATGTCAGAGGAGACATCGAACAATCGTCTGCAACCCATTGATTTTAATGGTAGAAAATGTGTATAACGGTATGCGGCGAGTCGGAGTCAAGATGATGCCAGCATTACAGCGACATCATGCATGATCAGCTTGTGTCTAACGAGGTGAATATTAATCCTTCCTGTTTAAACTAAGACGATTTAATGCGCAGAGCGTTGCTGACTTCCTTGCGGCAGATGAGAGCGCAGCTATCTTTGTCGATGATGCCGCAAGCTATTTGGAGGCTATCGGCAAGACCTTAATTCATGCGAAAAATTCGAAAACAAAAGCGCGTATTTTCCTCGCATCGGGAACGCCACGTATTCGACGATTCAGGATGTGGACCGGGCAAGACCGGAAACTTTCCGAAGCGACCGGAGCGCGAGCAGAAAACAAAAAGCCCACGCACCGAAATGCGCGGGCTTTTTGCATGTATCTGGTAGGCCGTGCTGGGCTCGAACCAGCGACCAACGGATTAAAAGTCCGCGATGCTAGCGGCCCACAAGCCGCATGTGTCCTCACTCTGGATCAAATTACTGGATAATATTTTCTTCTATTCTTCGGTGGATTTTGCCCCATGAGAGCAGCTTTCTTGTCGATATTATTTCCCACTGTCGCTGGTTCGGGAGGATGCGAAAACTGCAGGTTCGCTTACTTTGGAAGGCGTTTTTCGCGCAGCGCGGTGAACTCCTCGTCGGTGATTTCCGCGTTTGGATACTCATGCCTATCATTTATGACGAATTGAGGAACGGCACTTGTTATTTCGTGTCTTGGTCCGACGAGCGCGCCGTTTGGAATGACTATGTGTTTCACGAACGGCTTTTCTTCCCAATTTTTCTTCACATACATCTCGCCGGGAATGCAGAAATACCAAGGTTGGCTCCCAAACGCCGAGAACTGGGCACTGACGATGTCTTGCAGCACATGTATTGCTTTTAATGCGAGATCCTTGTCGTTGTGATCGGTTTCCGGATTGAAGTGTATTGCCCGGTTCCGCATCTCGTTTAGTTCCCTGAACTTTGTCGCCGCCTCGGGAAGTAATTCGTCCCACGACGCCAAGGCGTCAATCGCTACTGGCCATTGGTCGAACGAATCCTTGCGATACAGCTTTTTGTACTCCTGTGAACCTTTGTGATGGTCTCTGAGCAGCAATACCATGTGATTCAGTATTCGCTCGCCGAGGGCGCATGCACCCGTCAACGCGGGATAGTAGCTTCCCACCACGTAAGCGTTCCTTATCTGCTCCAGAAACCGGTTGTGGAACGCCGCTAGCGAAATCGGCTTCGCACCAAGGTCCGCAAAATTCTTCACCTTATGGTCTAAATCCCGTTCCCCATATTGGCTCGATAGTCCCAGGACGGTATTCTCGCGGTTCTTGAGGTGCGCTTCTTTGACCTTCTCATCCCAGTTGTCCGGGATGGGGTCGAAGCTTCTCGCTCGGGAATCAAAATCAAAGGAGAGGATGCGATATCGTTTCATGTTTGCTCTGGCATTCTTATGGGGTTGACGTTGTATTTCTCGGCGGTCTTCGCACGCTCGCGACCGCTTCTGCGTTCAGCAAGCGAAAAAATGTTGTATCGCCGTGAGGAAATTTTGCCGATGCCGATTGTAATGCAGCCATGCCTCATCATCAAAGTACTGCCCTTGGAACCGTATCGGGTTCCGTATCCCGGCCTTGTAGCGTGCGCCGTCCCGATCGTAATGCCAATACCGGTTGTAATAGTGCCCTGTTTCCTCATCCACATGCTGCCCATGGAGCTATCAAATGGATTGCACATACTTCTTGGTTGTCCTACTAAGTTTTTCAAGCCTACCCCACCAATCTTTTTGCGATAAATGAGGTAAGTAAAAATCTCCAAGCCACTTCACGTGGCAACGCATCTCTATCTGCTTAAGAGCTTCGTTACGCGCATCCGCCAACAAAGTTTGGTCTAACGCCAAATCAGCAAGGTGCTGCAACTCATCAGCATCTTTAATAAATCCTCCTTGACGTAAATCGGAGGCGATGCTGGCAATTAATTCTGAAAATGTCGTCATCGTTTGACTGCTCCTGTGTATTTGCCCCCAGCGGTTACGACTTGCCAGCCCCCTCCGGTTTTGTCAGATCCCCACAGTGGCTGAGGTGCCACTTTTCCTTCAAGTAGCATTTGATCCCGAGCTAGGGCAACAGGACTTTCAACTTCTGCTGTATTGCTTGGTGGAAGCGCAAGTCTTTGACGTCTTTCCGCAGGTGTTGTTCCAGCCGAGCATCGTGTCACAAATACTCCTGACGCTGCTCCTGGGGCGGATTCAGTAATTATAAACTGCTCACCGGCGCGACCGTGAGAAGCATAAATTTGACCGTCAAAGCTGTTTACTACCTCCTGCTGCTGCGTTTTTGAAAGTCCTCGTGCTTTCAAAAGGCTTCTTGCAGAGTTATTTTTTATCGGAATTCCTAGGCATGTGGTAAGCCCCAGCGGGTCCATCCATCCCGTTGGATTAGGCGCGTACTTATAGAGATTCTCACCGCCATTGAGCCCAATTGGGTCTCGGGTGAGGTACCTTGCTGTATCGGGATCGTAATACCGATACCGGTTGTAGTGCAGCCCCGTCTCGTCATCAAAATACTGCCCCTGAAACCGTATCGGATTCCGTATCCCGGCCTTGCGCGCCGCCTCGCTGATCGCCTCCTTCGCCTGCCCCCACGCCTTGTACTGCGCCGACCACGCGACCTTGCCTTCATGGTCGGTCAACTCCTGCGGCGTACCCAGATGATCGCATTGATAGAAGGCGATCTCATCCTTACCGAACGGCTCGGCTTCCTGCTCGTACTCACCGCTCCACAGCGGATCGAGCGCAATATCGTACTTGCCGTCGTTGCCCGCCATCAGCGCTTTCACATCGGTGGTGGGCGCCAGCCGAAGCGCCTGACTTCGGCTGGCCTGCACCAGCGGCACGAAGCTGTCGCGCTCGTACACATAGTGCACCGTCCGTTCGCTGGCCGCATGGCCCTTGCGCACGCTGCTTTCCAACGCCAGCGTGTCGCCGTCCCAACCGTACATGGTCCGGGTCGTCTCCCGGAAGACGGTGCCCTCCACCGCCTGGCTGTGCTTGGCAATGCGCCGCCCCAGCGGATCGTAGGCAAAGGTGGTGACGCCATGATCGGTCGTGGCGCGGGTCATCCGGTTGAACGCATCCCATGCATACTCGGCCCGAAGACCGTTCTGTGTACGTTCCACGAGGTTGCCGCGTTCGTCGTAGCGGTAGCGGACACCGGCATATTCCTTGAGCAGATTGTCCAGCAGTTTCGGCAGCGGGGCGCGACGGGTGATCGGCTCCTGCTGCGCGGTATCGGCTGCCTGGATGTTGCCGGCCGGGTCGAAGGCGAAGGTTTCATGACCCAATGCGCTGTTTGCCGCCAGCAGCCGTCCGACCGGGTCGTAGCGGTATTCGACAAGGCCGCGCCGGCTGTCTTCGAGGCTGGTCAACTGGCCGGATGCGTCGTAGCGGTAGCGCCGCAGGATCTCGGGTTGCATGCCGGCCTGTACGCCGGAACGGTACGGGTCGGGGTAGGGAGGCCGGTCTTTCCGGCCGGCCTGCGCGGTGGCACCGAGCTGCTGTTCGACCAGGCGCCCAAGCGGGTCGTACTTCATCGTTTGCAGCAGGCCGTTGGCCTGGGTGCGGCCGATTTCCTGGTACAGCGCGTCGCGCTCGAAGGAGACAAGGTCTTGCCCGTCGAGCAGCAGCCCGTGCACGTGGCCGGCGCCGTAGGTCAGCCAGTCGATGCGGTGGCCGTCGGGACGGGTGGTGCCGGTGCGCTGGTTGAGTTCGTCGTAGTGGTGGTGCCAGACCGCAGTGCGTTTGTCGGGGTGGAATGGACCCTGGTAGTGCTGGAGCTCGCGCACCAGGTTGCCGGCAACGTCGTAGAACCATTGCAACCTGGCGTGTTCGTTCTTCGCTTCGGCCAATTGGCCGTTGGCGTTGTAGGCGAAGGTTTCGATTTGCTCTGGCTGGCCGGGGGCTGCGGCCCGGCGTTGGACGAGGCGGCCCATGGGGTCGAAGTCGAGCCGGGTGATCACGCCGGCTTCGACGGTTTCTGCCAGCACGCCGCTGGCTTCGTCGTAGCGGTATTCGGTGACCTTGCCGTCGAAGCCCTGTTCCTGCAGCAGGCGGCCGACCGGGTCGTACTGGAAACGGTAGACGCTGCCGTTTTCGTTTTCCAGCGCGGACAGGCGGCCGAGCGCGTCCCACTGATAGCGCAGACTGTGTCCAACGGCGTCGATACGCTTCGCGATCAG
>NZ_JADKYX010000008.1 GCF_016093545.1 Massilia rhizosphaerae
GTATTACTCACCCGTTCGCCACTCGCCGCCAGGTTGCCCCGCGCTGCCGTTCGACTTGCATGTGTAAAGCATGCCGCCAGCGTTCAATCTGAGCCAGGATCAAACTCTTCAGTTCAATCTCTGTTTTTGCTGCGCCGTTTCCGGCAACAGCAGATCGCTCACTCAAAATACTGACTGTATTTCTTGTGAACATTTGATAATTTAAGTATTCAGTATCACCGAAGCGATACTGGCACCTCATCAAACGCCCACACTTATCGACTGTTTATTGTTAAAGAACTGTGTTCGGTACTGCCTTGCTGCGCTTGCGAATCGTTTTGTTCGTCAGCAGCAGAGAAGCGAGATTATCCGGTGTTTCGCGATGATCGTCAACTTCTTTTTATTCCCGTCGAAGCGTTCAGAACCGTTTGAAGGCCTGTCGTTTGCGACGAGGGACCGAATGATACCAGCGTCGCATGCGGGGCGCAAGTCCCGCTACAATGCACGCTTTGCCGTCCTCCCCGCACCGCCATGACCATCCTGCTCGCCACCCTCAACGCCCGCTACGCCCACGCTTCGCTGGGGCTGCGCTACCTGCTGGCCAACATGGGGCCGCTGCAGGAGCAGACGAGCCTGATGGAATTCGTCATCGGTGCGAAGACGGTGGAGGTCGTCGAACGCCTGCTGGCCAGGAAACCGCGCATCGTCGGCTTCGGCATCTATATATGGAACGTCGAAGAGACGACGCGGGTCGTCGCGATGCTCAAGCGCGTGGCGCCCGACGTGACGGTCGTGCTGGGCGGGCCGGAAGTGTCGCACGAGACGAACGAGCAGGAGATCGCGCGCCTGGCCGACTACGTCGTCACCGGCTGGGGCGACGTCACCTTCCCCAAGCTGTGCGCCGAAATCCTCGACGGCCCCAAGCCGATCATGAAAGTGCATGCGGGCGTCCAGCCGCCGATGGCCGACATCGCGCTGCCCTACTCTTTATATAGCGATGAGGACATCGCGCACCGCACGATCTATGTGGAAGCGTCGCGCGGCTGCCCGTTCAAATGCGAGTTCTGCCTGTCGTCGCTGGACAAGACCGCGTGGCCCTTCGGGATCGACACCTTCCTCGCGGAGATGGAGACGCTGTACCGACGCGGCGCGCGGCTCTATAAATTCGTCGACCGCACGTTCAACCTGAACGTCAAGACGAGCCAGCGCATCATGCAGTTCTTCCTCGATAAGATCGCGGCCAACCCGGACGATCCGGTCTATGCGCACTTCGAACTCGTGCCCGACCACCTGCCGGAAGCATTGAAAGCGACGATCGCGCAATTCCCGCCCGGCGCCCTGCAATTCGAGATCGGCATCCAGAGCTTCAATCCCGACGTGCAGACCCTCGTGAGCCGGCGCCAGGACAATGCCAAGGCCGCGGACAACATCCGCTGGCTGACGACGCACTCGCACGCCCACCTGCACGTGGACCTGATCGCCGGCCTGCCGGGCGAAGACGTGGACTCTTTCGCGCGGGGCTTCGACCAGCTCGTGGCGCTGGGACCGCACGAGATCCAGTTCGGCATCCTCAAGCGCCTGCGCGGCACGCCGATCATCCGCCACACCGAGCCTTACAAAATGGTGTACGACCCGTATCCGCCATACACCGTGCTGGCCACCGACCGCATCGACTTTCCCACCATGCAGCGGCTCGTGCGCTTTGCCCGCTACTGGGACCTGGTCGCGAACTCCGGCCGCTTCGCCCACACGATCAAGGTCCTGCTGGGCGACGGCCCGTTCGCCAATTTCATGGCCTTTTCGGACTGGCTCTACACGCAGCTCGACGCCACCCACCGCATCGCGCTCGATCGACTCGCCAAACTGGTACAGGCGTGGCTGCAGCGCCAGGGCATGCCGGCCGGCGAGGCGGCCGCCCTGATCGCGAGCGATTACGCGGGCAGCGCGGCCAAGCCGGCCGACAAGGCCACGCATGCCGCGCCCGAGCGCCAGGTCCGCCACCTGGCCGCGTAAAGACGCGCCAACCTGTCCGCCACGGTAACGTAGCGCCGGTAGCGGCAGCCACGAATCTCTTTTACACTGCCGCAATGCGGATTGAAAATGCGCCAACATTAACCGTCGAACATCCCAATGCCGGTGCGGAGCAGTCCGTGGTGGCGCGCGGCGTATGGCAAGTCCACGCATTCTCGCGGCGCGGCTTCAAGGATATCGAAAAGACGATGAAATCCCTGGCCGGCAAGCCGGTCGCCTGGGACTTGTCCGAGATCGCCAGCCTCGATCACATCGGCGCCCAACTGTTCTGGACTTCCTGGGGCAAGCGCCGTCCCGCGCAATTGAAGCTCGACCCGCGCCAGGAAGAGCTGTTCGAGCGCATCGAAAAATCCGGCCGCATCAACCTGCCGCGCGCCCGCAAGAGCCCCATGCAATGGGTGATCACGCTGGGCAGCGGCGTGCTGACCTTCTTCGAGCACCTGCGCGGCGCGATCACCCTGATCGGCCAGGTGGTGCAGGACATCGGCCGCTTCATCCGCCATCCGCTGACCGGGCCATGGCGCGAGATCTCGGCCAACATCTACCACTCCGGCTTCCAGGCGCTCGGCATCACGGCGCTCGTCGGCTTCCTGATCGGCGTCGTGCTGTCCTACCTGTCGGCGCAGCAGCTGCGCATGTTCGGCGGCGACATCTACCTCGTCAACATCCTCGGCATGAGCATCATCCGCGAACTGGGCCCGCTGCTGGCGGCGATCCTCGTGGCGGGCCGCTCCGGCTCCTCGATCACCGCGCAACTGGGCGTCATGCGCGTGACCGAGGAACTCGACGCGATGCTCGTGATGGGCATCTCGCACGGCTACCGCCTCATCATGCCCAAGGTGGTAGCGCTCGCGCTGGCGATGCCGCTGCTGGTCGTGTGGACGGATGCGATGGCCCTGATCGGCGGCATGGTCTCGGCGAAGATCGAATTGAACCTGACGATGCGCTACTTCGTGCAGAAGCTGCCGTCGGCCGTGCCGATCGTGAACTACAACATCGGCCTGGGCAAGGGCGTCGCGTTCGGCATGCTGATCGCGCTCGTGTCGTGCCACTTCGGCCTGCGCATCAAGCCGAACACGGAAAGCCTGGGACGTGGCACGACGACCTCCGTCGTCACGGCGATCACCGTCGTGATCCTGGCCGACGCCGTGTTCGCGATCGTCTTTTCGGGAGTGGGCTTCTGATGGCGAATCCGGCCCAACAACCCCAGCGCCCGCCGCAGCAGCTGAACCGCAAGCCGGAGGAAGACGTCGGTCCGGCGGTCGTCCAGATCCGCAACCTGTGGACGCGCTTCGGCCGCACCGTCGTGCACCAGGACCTGAACCTCGACATCTACGCCGGCGAGATCCTGTCCATCGTCGGCGGGTCGGGCACGGGCAAGACCGTGCTGCTGCGCCAGATGCTCGGGCTGGAGCGGCCGTCCAGCGGCTGCGTCAGGGTGTTCGGCGAGGACGTCAGCAGCGCCAGCCCGGACCAGCTGCAGCGCATGCGCAACCACTGGGGCATGCTGTTCCAGCAGGGCGCGCTGTATTCCGCGCTGACCGTGTTCGAGAACATCGCGCTGCCGCTGCGCGAGCTGCGCGCGCTGCCCGAGGACGTCGTGCGCGACGCCGTGCTGCTCAAGATGGACATGGTCGGACTCGGCCCCGGCGACGCGAACAAGATGCCGTCCGACCTGTCGGGCGGGATGATCAAGCGCGCCGCCCTCGCGCGCGCGCTCGCGCTCGAACCGCAGCTGCTGTTCCTCGACGAGCCGACGGCGGGCCTCGACCCCGACCTGTCCGATTCCTTCGTGGCGCTGATCCAGACCCTGCACAGCGAACTGCACCTGACCGTCGTGATGGTCACGCACGACCTGGACACGCTGTTCGCGCTGTCCTCGCGCATCGCCGTGCTGGCGGAAAAGCACGTGATCGCGGTCGGCCCGTCGTGCGACGTGCTGCGCGTGCAGCACCCCTTCATCAAACACTTTTTCCTGGGGCCGCGCGGCCAGCGGGCGCTCGAAGTGCTGGAAGAGCGCATCGCAAGAAAGGAGTCGGAAGACTGACATGGAAAACAGATCGTATGCCCTCATGACGGGCTTCTTCACGGTCGCGCTGCTGGTGGCGGCCGTCCTGATCGGCCTGTGGCTGAACCGCGACCGCACCACGATGCATCCGTACGAAATCGCCACCACGCAGACCATCCCCGGCCTCAATCCGCAAGCCGCCGTGCGCTACCGCGGCCTGGAAGTCGGGCGCGTGGACGACATCGTGTTCGACCCGCGCGTGACGGGGCAGATCCTCATCAAGCTGTCGATCGAGGAAGGCGCACCCATCACGCAAACGACGTTCGCCTCGCTCGGCTACCAGGGCGTGACGGGCATCGCGTTCATCCAGCTGGACGACGACCGCACCGGCTCCCCCCTGCTGAAAAGCGACAAGAACCACGTGGCGCGCATCCCGCTGCGTCCCGGCCTGCTCGACCAGCTGGAAAAGCGCGGCCTCGCGATCCTGGAAAAGACGGAACGCATCACGGACAGCCTGAACAACGTCCTCAGCAAGGAAAACCAGGACAAGCTGACCGGCGCCTTCGACAGCATCAACAAGGCCGCCGCCGCGTATGCCGAGATCCCGGGCCAGCTGCAGCCGACGCTGGCCCGCCTGCCCGCGCTGGCGGATAAACTGGACCGCACGATGGGCTCCGTGAGCGAGCTGTCGACCAGCGTCACCGCCGCCGCGCACAACTACGATCGCCTCGCGACGAGCCTGCAGGCGCCGGGCGGTCCGGTCGAACGCGCCAGCACCGCCATCGATTCGCTGGGCGGCGTGACGTCCGACCTCGAGCTGCAGACGCTCCCGCACGTGGTCGACATGGCCGACGAAGCGAAGACGTCGCTGCGCGCCGTGCGCCGCACCGTGACGAACCTGGGCGAGCGCCCGCAAAGCATCCTGTTCGGCGCCCCGGCGGCCGAACCCGGCCCGGGCGAACCCGGTTTCGTCCCACCGACCCACTGAGGAATCCAGCGACCATGCATCCGACCCGCTTCATTCTCGCCGCGGCCCTGGCCCTGATCATGTCCGGCTGCGCCTCGCAAAAAAGCCAGCCGACGACGCAGTTCGACTTCGGCCCGGCCGCGCCCCCGCCGGCGGCGCAGGATCCCGCACCGGGTATGCTCGGCCCGGTGGTCGTCACCGACGTCACCGGCTCGAGCGCCCTGGACAACGAGCGCATGTTCTACCGCCTGAGCTATGCCGACCCGCTGCAGGCGCGCACCTATGCCAACAGCCGCTGGACGGCGAATCCGCTGCAGCTGCTGACGCAACGCTTCAAGACCCGGCTCGCGCAGGCGGGCGCGCGGGTGCTGTCGGAAACGGACGCCTCCATCGGCGTCCCGCTGCTGCGCATCGACGTCGACGAATTCATGCAGGACTTCGGCGGCGTGAGCCGGAGCACCGGCATCGTCGCCGTGCGCGCCTCCGTGTTCCGGGGCCATACGCTCGTCGACCAGCGCAGCTTCCGCCGGGCCGTCCCCGCAACCAGCGCCGACGCGGCCGGCGGCGCGCGTGCGCTGGCGGCCGGCACCGACGCCGTCGCGGCCGACATCGTGACCTGGCTGCGCACCTTGGACAACGACCGACGATGACCGATACGGAAGACGAGGCCTCTCCCCGCGCCTCGCCGGTGGCGCGCGCGGCGCTGCTGGCCTATCTGCTGCTGATCGTCTACGCGAGCTGGTTCCCCTTTTCCGGCTGGCGCAGCAGCGGGCTGTCGCCGTTCGCCTTCCTCACCCTGCGGATGCCGCATTGGTGGACCGGCTTCGACGTCATGGTCAACATCGTCGGCTACATGCCGTTCGGCGTGCTGGTCGTGCTGGCGCTGCATCCGCGCGTGCGCGGCATGTGGGCCGTGGCCGTCGCGGCCCTCGTCGGCCTGCTGGTGTCGGGGACGATGGAGGTCGTGCAGAACTATCTGCCCAGCCGCGTCCCCTCGAACCTCGACCTGCTGACCAATGCCGCCGGCTGCCTGGCCGGCGCGCTGCTCGGCGCCTGGTTCGCGCCCATGCTGCTGGACCGCAGCCGCCTGTACCTGCTGCGGCGACGCTGGTTCGCGGCGCATGCGAGCCAGGGCCTGGTCCTCATCGCCCTGTGGCCGCTGGCCCAGGTCTATCCGCAGAACTACCTGTTCGGCAATGGCCAGATCCTGCCGCTGCTGTCGGAATGGCTGTCCGACTGGCTCGACACGGACATCGACCTCGTCACCCTGCTGCGCGGCGACGTGCCGATGAGCGTGGAGCAGTACTGGCTGTCCGAGACCATCATCACCGCGTGCGGCATGACGGGCGCCGCCCTCACCCTGCTGTGCCTGACCCGGCGCAGCGCGCCGCGGCTGTCGCTGATGCTGGCGCTGATCGCCGTCGGCATCGTCGTCAAGACACTCGCGAGTTCGCTGTTCTTCGCGCCGGACAATGCGTTCGTCTGGGTCACGCCCGGCGCCGAGGGCGGCTTCCTGATCGGCCTGATCATGCTGGCCGGCCTCGCGTTCGCGCCCCAGGTGGCGCAGCGCCGGCTGGCCGTCGTGACGCTCGTGCTGTCGCTCATCGTCGTCAATACGATTCCGGCCAATCCGTATTTCGTCTCCACGCTGCAGGCCTGGCAACAAGGTAAATTCCTGAATTTCAACGGGGCCGCCCAATTCCTCGGCATGGCGTGGCCCATCATCGCGCTGTGGTTCCTGCTGCTGCCTTCGCACCGGCTGAACCGCTCCTGATAACGGCGTATCATTACGGCGCCAGCGCCCACGGGGCCGCAACTCATCCGAAAACGACATGAACGACGACAAACCTTTTTATCGACACCACGTATTCTTCTGCCTGAACGAACGCGAAGGCAAGGACTGCCGCCCCAGCTGCGGCAAGAGCGGCGCGGAAGCCGCGCAGCAGCACGCCAAGCAGCGCGTCAAGGAGCTGGGCCTGAATGGTCCGGGCCAGGTCCGCATCAACAAGGCCGGTTGCCTGGACCGCTGCGAGGAAGGCCCCGTCGTGGTGATCTACCCGCAGGGCACGTGGTACACCTACGTGGACACGACCGACATCGACGAAATCATCGACCGCCACCTCGTCAAGGGCGAGATCGTCGAGCGCCTGAAGATCTGAACCGACGTACGCAATGAACAAGAATTCGCACAAGTTTTACCTGACCGGCCGCGCCGGCAAGATGGAATGCCTGCTGGACGAACCGGAAGGCCCGCCGCGCGGCATCGCCCTCGTCGCGCACCCGCACCCGCTGTACGGCGGCAGCATGGACAATAAAGTGGCGCAGACGCTGGCCCGCGCCTTCGTCGGCCTCGGCTACGCGACGGCCCGCTTCAACTTCCGCGGCGTCGGCGAGTCGGAAGGCGTGCACGACGAAGGCCGCGGCGAAGTGGACGACATGGAGATCATGCTCGACCACATGATCGGACAGTATCCGGGCCTGCCGTACGCGCTGTCCGGCTTCTCGTTCGGCACCTTCGTCCAGGCCCAGCTGCAGCAGCGCCTGGTCCAGCAAGGCCGCCCGGCCGAGCGCCTGGCGCTGGTCGGCACGGCCGCCGGCAAGTGGCCGGTGCCGGACGTCCCGGCCGACACGATCCTGATCCACGGCGAACTTGACGATACGATACCGCTCGCGCACGTGTTCGACTGGGCCCGCCCGCTCGACATCCCCGTGATCGTGATTCCCGGCGCCGACCACTTTTTCCACCGCAAACTCGTTCACATTAAAAATCTTGTCGCGCAAATGTGGCGGCGTGACATTTGAGCCGAACGCTGGCCTATAATGATGCGATCTTCTTTCAAGGCAATGCTTATGGGCATTGCCATCGCAGCATCGTTCACTGTTCACTTCTGAGTTGTCTTCCATGAAAAAGTTAATCGCGGCCTTCGCCGCCAGTGCCCTCCTGATGTCGGCCGCCCAAGCCCAGCAGGTGCCGGCCCCGCAAATCGCTGCCCGTTCTTGGCTCCTGCTGGACGCCACCAGCGGCCAGGTCATCGCCTCGCAAGATCCGGACATGCGCATCGAGCCGGCGTCGCTCACCAAGGTCATGACGGCCTACGTCGTCTTCGAAGCCCTGCGCGACAAGAAGATCACGCTGGACCAGATGGTCAACGTCTCGGTGCATGCCTGGAAGGTCGACGGCAGCAGCTCGAAGATGTTCATCGACCCGGCCACCCCGGTGAAAATCCAGGACCTGCTGTACGGCCTGATGATCCAGTCCGGCAATGACGCCGCGGTGGCGCTGGCCGAAGCCGTGGCGGGCGACGAAGCGACCTTCGTCACGCTGATGAACCGCGAGGCGCAGCGCATGGGCCTCAAGAACACGCACTTCGCCAATCCGCACGGCCTGCCGTCGCCGGAAAACTACTCGACCGCGCACGATCTGGCCATCCTGGCCTCGCACGAGATCCAGGACTTCCCGCAGTTCTACAAGATCGACTCGATCAAGGAATTCACGTACAACAAGATCAAGCAGCAGAACCGCAACCGCCTGCTGTGGCTGGACCCGACCGTGGACGGCCTGAAGACGGGCCACACCGAAGCGTCGGGCTATTCGATGATCGCATCGGCGCACCGCCCGAACGGCCCGGCCGGCGAACGCCGCTTGATCTCGGTGCTGTCCGGCGCCACGTCGGACGGCAACCGCACGGCGGAAAGCCAGAAGCTCTTGAACTGGGGCTTCCAGAACTTCGATACGGTGAGGCTGTATGCGAAAGGCCAGCCGATCCTGACGCCTGAAATCTGGAAGGGCTCCCAGTCGAACGTGAAGATCGGCTTCCCCAACGACGTGTGGGTGACCGTGCCGAAGGGCGTCGCCCAGAAGATGAAGCCGGTCCTGGAGCGCAAGGATCCGCTGGTCGCGCCGCTGGCGCTGCACAGCCGCGTCGGCACGCTGAAGATGATGGTCGACGGGAAGCCGCTGCTGGCGCTGCCGGTCGTGGCGCTGGAAGAGGTGCGCGAAGCGTCGATCTTCGGGCGTGCCTGGGACTCGATGCGCTTGTGGATCAAGTAAATCCCGCGCTGTCGTAACATCGTTGGGTGGGCACGGGGTGCCCACCCAACGCCTATAATGACCCTACAATTATCTGGAAGAAGAGCGATGACCGCTGCCCTCCCCCGCGACCTGTCCTGCCCGCGCATCGCCATCCGCAAGAACGGCGGCCTCGAACTGTCCCGCGTCGTCGCCGGCATGTGGCGCATGGTCGAATGGGGCATGACGGTGGAGCAGCGCATCGCCTTCATCGAGCAGTGCATCGCGCTGGGCGTCACGTCGTTCGACCATGCCGACATCTACGGCAACTACGGCGTCGAAGGCCTGTTCGGCGAAGCCCTGCGCGCCCAGCCTTCGCTGCGCGACCGCATGCAGCTGATCAGCAAATGCGGCATCAAGCTGCTGTCGAACAAACGCCCGCAGCACACCATCCAGCACTACGACACGAGCGCCGCGCACATCATCGCCTCGGCCGAGGAATCGCTGCGCCAGCTGCACACCGACCGCCTGGACCTGCTGCTGATCCACCGTCCCGACCCGCTGATGGACTTCGACGAGATCGCGCAAGCCTTTACCCGCCTGAAGCAGGACGGCAAGGTGCTGCACTTCGGCGTGTCGAATTTCAGCCACCACCAGTTCGAGGCGCTCGATCGCCGCATCGCGCTGTCGACGAACCAGGTGGAATTCTCGCCGCTGCACGTGGCGCCGATGTTCGACGAGACCTTCGACGGCCTGCAGGACAAGGGCATCGCGCCGATGATCTGGTCGCCGCTGGCCGGCGGCCGCCTGTTCACGGCCAACGATGCGAACGCCGAGAACCTGCGCCTGGTGATCAAGGAGATCGCCGACCGCCTGCACCAGCCGTTCGCCAGCGTGGTGTTCGCGTGGATCATGCAACTGCCGTCGCGCCCCGTTCCGCTGACGGGCAGCGGCCGCGTCGAAGCGATCGCCGTGGCCGTCACCGGCACGACGTTCCAGCTGTCGCGCGCCGACTGGTTCACGATCCTGCGCGCCGCGCGCGGCCACGACGTCGCATGACGGCGCGCGCCGCCATGGCCGAACCGCTCAAGATCGTCGAAGGCCGCGCGCTGACGGCGCAGCAGAAGAAGGATTTGCTGAACCGCCTCGCGCGCGTGGAGGGCCAGCTGCGCGGGGTCCAGAAGCTGGTCGCGCTGGCCGACGCGCCGTCCGACTGCGCCGCCGTGGCCCAGCAGATGGCGGCCGCGCGCAAGGCGCTGGACCGCTCGTTCGTGCAGCTCCTCACCGCCAGCATCGTCACCCATACGGGCAATGCGGGCGACGTCGAGGAAGCGAAAGCGGCCGCGGCGCAGCTGGCGGCCCTGTTCGACAAGTTCGCCTAACCCTCGGCGTCCTCGTCGTCGTACACCCTGGGCGGCGCGATCGTCGTCCAACCGGAGCGCCACGCGAGATTCAGCAGCAGCGTCGCGCCGATATAAAACACGAAGAACAGCGCGAAGAAGCGCGTCCGCAACAACACCAGCAGCACCATGCAGACCGCCAGCGCGACGAAGGCCGCCTTCGATTTCGGCTGCTTGGAGCTGGGGAAGCGGATCGTCGACACCATCAGCGTGCCGACCGCCACCATCAACAGCATGACGAGGAAGGCGCCGGCCATGTCCGCCACCGGGTCGGGCCAGGCGACGACCACCGCAGCCACGCAGGCCGCACCGGCCGTGATGGGCATGCCGACGAAGTAGCGCGGATCCGTCTTCCCGACCATCACGTTGAAGCGCGCCAGGCGCAGCGCGCCGCACGCGACAAACACGAAACAGGCCAGGCCGCCCATGCGCACGAGGGTCGGGTGCGCGGCGCCCATCTGGGCGAAGCCGTAGCAGTACAACAGCAGGCCGGGGGCGCAGCCGAAATTCATCACATCGGCGATCGAATCGAGCTGCACGCCGAACGCGGACTGCGTGTTGGTGGCGCGGGCGACGAAGCCGTCGAGGGCGTCGAATATGCCGGCCAGCACCAGCAGGATCGCCGCCAGGCGATAGTCGGACGGATCGCCCACGGGCGCGTTGTCGACCGAGATCACGATGCTGCCGAAACCGCAGGCTATCGACAGCAGGGTCACGAAACTGGGCAGGGCAAACTTGGCGCGCGCAAGGCGCTGCTGGCGGGTAGCGTTCACTGAGATTCGTCAAAGGCGGCAGAATGGCTTATTTTACATGGGCTTATCCTGGGCCGCGATTGTCCTTACGATCGTCACACTGCCCCGATTTCGCCTAGAATGGAGGCTCTTTTTAGCCGGTTCGACGGACGTTGGGAGTTTTGGATGATGAATAACATACATCGGGCGCGCCAGATCGCCCTCGCCTGCACTGCGGCGTGGGCGCTGGTCGCCTGCGGCGGCGGTGGTGGCGGCAGCAATGCCGGCGCATCGAACGGTACCCAGTCGACCGGGTTCTCGGGGCAGGACGCGTCGGCGCCCGCGCCGACCAACAACATCGCTACCGACGGCCTGAACTGGATCAACTACCGGCGCGGCCAGATCGGCATGCCGGCCCTCACGCACAGCAGCGTCATCGACGTGGCGGCCCAGGGCCATTCGAACTACCAGCGCACCAACAACATCGTCACCCACACCCAGACTGCCGGCAAACCGGGCTACACGGGCGCGGACCTGCAGGACCGCCTGCAGGCGGCCGGCTACATCTTCACGGGCGAGAACGCGATCGGCGAAGTCATCTCGGCGACCTCGGGCGGTTCCGGCTTCTACATGGCCGAGGAATTGATCACGGCGATCTACCACCGCTTCGTGATCTTCGAGCCCGTGTTCAAGGAAATCGGTACGGGCGCGGCGACCACGTCGGCCAACTACAGTTATTTCACCGCCGACTTCGTCGCCAACGAAGGCTACGGCCCCGGCATCCCCGCCGGCACGGTCGTGACGTGGCCGTTCAATGGCCAGACGCAGGTACCGAGCACCTTCCTCAGCGACTACGAGGAACCGGATCCGGTGCCCAACATCAATGCGGTCGGCTACCCGGTCAGCGTGCACACGAACCTCACGCGCAAGCTGACGGTCCAGAGCTTCACGATCCGCGCGCACGGGGCCGGCGCCGACCTGCAGTCCATGCTGCTGGACAAGGATACCGACGTGAACAAGACGACGTCGCAGTCGGTCGCGGCGATCATCCCGACGGCCCCGCTGGCGTCCGGCACCACCTACGACGTCACCTTCAACGGCGCCGTCGACGGCACGCCCATCTCCCGCAGTTGGTCGTTCACGACGAAATGAGGCCGATGGACAGTCCCGACCGACGTCCCCCGCCCGATGCGAACGATGGCCCCGCGGTCAACCACGCGGGCGGCGTTGCGCGCCTGATGGGCGACGGATCGTTGTTCGGGCGCGTGCTGGCGCGCTTTCGCAACGAATACCGCCAGGCCGCCGACGGCATCCGCGCCGCGCACGACCAGGGCGAGACCGCGCTGGCGCTGCGCCTCGTGCACACGCTCAAGGGTGCCGCCGCCATGATCGAGGCGGTGCCGCTGCGGCGCCAGGCGGACGTAGTGGAACGGATGCTGCACGCGGGCACAGGCGACGTCCATGGCAGCCTCGCGCGCCTGCAGGATGAACTGGAACGGGTGCTGCGCGAACTGGACGTGCTGGCCACCACCCTGTCCGAGCGCCGTCCCGCGGCATCCACGCGCCGGCCGGCCCGGGACGATCACGATGCCCTCGCCCGCCTGATGACGCTGCTCGACGAAGGCAATGGAGAAGCGGTCGACCTCGTGCGCGAAGCCGGGGACGCGCTGACCGCACAACTCGGGGAATACGATTACCGCCAGATGGCGGACCTGGTCGAAGCCTTCGACTTCGACGGCGCCCTGGCGCTGCTGCGCGCACGCACTGGCTGACCCGCGCCGCGGCTCAGCGGTTGTATTCCGCTTCTTCGTCGAACGAGTCGGCGCAGGATTTGCCGCAGAAACGGCGCACGCTGTCGAGCGGCTTTTCGCAATACCAGCACGCGCCCTTGGGCGGCAGGCTCAGACGGGCTGGCACCGGCGTCGCGCTCATCGATGAGGCGACGATCGGCTCGACAGGCACGCTCTTGTCCGGAACACTTTCCTGTATCGTTTCCAAGGTTACCCCCTTACCGGCAGCACGTCAGTAACGCAGAGATTACTTTAGTGGAACACCGTGTGCATGAGAAAGCGCAAGCGCGCTTGTGCCCGCTTCCGCATTACGTGCTGTTGCCGTCCTTCAAACCAGTGTGCGCCGATTGCGCTACCTCTGCAACGCTTGTTGCCGGCTAGTTTTAAAGAAACAACAGTTACAGTGTCCCGACGTCATTGTCACCAATGCCGGACCATCCAACTGCCCGAAATAATAGCAGTATTGGCAACGTATGCATCGAGCCGTTCAATCGTGCGGGCCGGCCGTGTCGGATTTGCGACGCGCGGTTCGGCGCGATTCAGCGCGCCGGTTCCAGGGTGACGAACAGGGCGCCGGGCGCCGTCTCGAGGCGGGTGGGAACGAATTGCACGCCCGCGTAGCGCAGGTCTTCGGGGCGGAAGCTGTAGACCGGCATGTCGCGCAACAATTGATTCACAAGCACGTCGGCCGCGCGGCCCAGGTCGCGCACGCGGTTGCTGTCCATGCCTTCGACGTCGAAGCTGTCGACGTGGGACGCGGACAGGACGACGGCATTGCGCACATTGTCCAGCACCAGGTGGCCGGACAGCGCCAGCGAGCCGTTCCACGACTGGCGCAGGAACGGCGGCGCCACGGACACGTCCAGCGCGAGGCCGACGCGGTCGGTGTCCGGCATGATCGCCAGGCGCGGGCGGGTCAATTCCACGTCGAACAGTTCGAGCATCCGGTTGTGCAGCGGAAAGCGGCGCTCCAGCCCCGCCTGCAGGCGCGATTGCGACAGCTCGACGCGGCGCGGCCCGATCACGGTCGCGCAGGAGGCCAGCAAGCCGCTTCCGGCCGCCGCCGCCATCGTCGCCAGCATCCGCCGCCGTGTCATGTCGCCTTGTTTCATTTGCCTCGTCCTCGTTCGTTCATTGGATGGGGCAAGCCTAGCATATCCGCAGCGGATGTCATGTGCGCGAAGCCCAGAACATCATGCCGCCCGAGGCCTCCAATACGTGGCATGCGGCATGCCCGAAAATCAAGGCGGAAATCGCTGGTTGCGCGCCGGACCGGCGTGTATGATGAACCGGATCGACCATGGAGGACCGATGCACATGAGCGAGCGCCAGCGGCGCAGCGACGAGCCGACGGCCAATGCCGTGGCGCGCGGGCTGAACATCCTGGCGGTGCGCGACGCCGAACTTGCCAGGCGCTACATGCGGCACAAGCACGTGCCGGACCACGTGATCGAGCGTGTCCTCGGCCATCCTGGCCTGCGCCGCCGGGAAAGCGTCGCGCAGTCCGTATCCGAAGCGATCACGCCGTCCGCACCGCAAGACGACTGACGGCGCAGCCGCAGCGCCCCGCCTTGACAGCGGGCTAGATGACGCGACACGGCGGATCGAACGCCGCGGCTCAGGACTCGGGACGTGGATCGGCCCTGTCGCGGTCGCTCTCACCGTCGAGGACCGCCGCCGCCCGCTCCTTGCCGATGCTGCCGGACAGCGCCTGCCGGTCTTCGTCGTCCGCCTGGGGCGGATCGAGCATGTCCGCAAGCATCGCCCGCAGCTCCGGCGTATCCCATGGCAGGCCGCTGCGCTGCCTGACGTGGATGTAGTGCCTGATCTCGCTGTCCTGTTCGGCCGTCAGCGGCAGGCCGCGAAACGTATCCGCAGGTTCGGGTTCCATCATGACGCCTCCTCGACGCTGCAAGCCAGCCCCTCGACGGTACGCGCATTTCCCGCATGCGGGCGCACGTCACGCGCGGTGACGGCGGCCCGAAACAACCCCCTATTTCCCGATACAGAACCGGCTGAAGATCACCCCCAGCAAATCGTCCGGCGTGAACTGCCCGGTAATGCTGGACAGCTGGTCCTGCGCGAGCCGCAGCTCTTCGGCGAACAGGTCGAGCGACTGGTCGTCCTGCGCCGCGTGGTCGGCGGCGAAACGCAGGTGCTCGCGCGCGTTGCGCAGCGCGACGAGGTGGCGTTCGCGCGCGAGGTACAGCGATTCGCCCGTCTGCTGCCAGCCGGCGATGCGCAGCAGTTCCGCGCGCAGCAGGTCGATGCCGATCTTTTCGTGGGCGGACAGGTAGATGTGGACCGCATCCGGGCCCCGGTCCACGCTGGGATGGTGGCCGGACAGGTCGATCTTGTTCCAGATGCGCACGACGGGCACGCCGGCGGGGAATGCGGCGACGATGTCCTCGTCGGCCTTGGCCGGGCCGAGGTCCGCGTCGAGCAGGTGCAGGATCACGTCCGCCTTGCCGACCTCGCCCCACGTGCGCTCGATGCCGATGCGCTCGACGACGTCGATGCCCTCGTCGATGGCGCGGATGCCGGCCGTGTCGACGATGTTCAGCGGGATGCCCTCGACCTGGATCGTCTCGCTGACCTTGTCCCGCGTGGTGCCGGCGATCGGCGTGACGATGGCGACGTCCGATCCGGCCAGTGCGTTCAGCAGCGACGATTTACCCACGTTCGGCTGGCCGACGAGCACGACGTTCAGGCCCTCGCGCAGCAGCGCGCCCTGGGCGGCCTGGCGGAACACGGCCTCCAGCGCGTCGACGATGCCCCGCAACTGGCCGCGCGCATTGGATTTCTCGAGGAAGTCGATCTCTTCCTCGGGAAAATCGAGCGTGGCCTCGACGAGCATGCGCAGGTTGATCGTCTTCTCGACCAGTTCATGCACGACTTTGGAAAATGCGCCGGACAGCGATTGCGACGCCGATTTCGCGGCGGCCTCGGTGGACGCGTCGATCAGGTCGGCGACGGCTTCGGCCTGGGCGAGATCGAGCTTGTCGTTGAGGAAGGCACGGCGCGTGAATTCTCCCGGCTCCGCCAGGCGCAGGCCGGCGTCGCGGCCCGCCTCCAGCACGCGCGCGAGCAGCATGCGCAGCACGACGGGGCCGCCGTGGCCCTGCAGTTCCAGCACGTCCTCGCCGGTGTACGAATGCGGCGCCTTGAAATACAGCGCGAGGCCTTCGTCGATGACGGTGCCCGCGGCATCCTTGAACGGCAGATAGGTGGCGTGACGGGGCGCCAGCGTCGTGCCGGGGAACAGCGCGGCGACGAGCGGCGCCAGGTCCTTGCCGGAGGCGCGCACCACGCCGATGCCGCCGCGTCCGGGGGCGGTGGCGATGGCGGCGATGGGGGAGGTATCGAGTTTCATGGTCGGATTGTAGGTGCAAACAAAAAAGCCCGTGCGGACACGGGCTTTTCGGTCACCGGGCCGGGTTTATTTGGCCGGTGCGAACTTCTTGGTGATGATGTACTGCTGCGCCATCGAGATCAGGTTGTTCACGACCCAGTACAGCACGAGGCCGGACGGGAAGAACAGGAACATGACCGAGAACGCCAGCGGCATGAACATCATCATCTTGGCCTGCACCGGATCGGCCGGCTGCGGGTTCAGGCGCTGCGTGATGAACATCGAGATCGCGTACAGGACCGGCAGGATGAAGAACGGATCCTTCAGCGTGAGGTCGGGGATCCACAGCCAGGTCGCGCCGCGCATCTCGACGGCGGCCTGCAGCACCCAGTACAGGGCCAGGAACACCGGCATCTGCACCACGATCGGCAGGCAGCCGCCCAGCGGGTTGATCTTCTCGGCCTTGTACAGCTCCATCGTGGCCTGCTGCATCTTGGCCGGGTCGCTCTTGTAACGCTCGCGGATCGCCTGCATCTTCGGCGTCACGGTCTTCATCTTGGCCATGCTGCGGTAGCCGGCCGCGGACAGCGGGAAGAACAGCAGCTTGATCAGGATGGTGAAGGCCATGATGGTCCAGCCCCAGTTGCCGATCATCGAGTGCAGCCAGTTCATCGTGGCGAAGATCGGCTTGGCGATGATCGCGGCCCAGGCGTAGTCGCGCACCAGGTCCAGGCCCGGGGTCACTTTTTCCAGCAGCTTCTGCACCTGCGGGCCCGAGTACAGGCGCGCGGCGTTCGAGACGGTCGCGCCCGGCGCGATGGTGCCCAGCGGCTCGACGGCGCCGATGGCGAACAGGTTATTGCCCAGTGCCTTCGTGTAGATGTCGCGCGGCGCCTTTTCCGGCGGGATGAACGCGGAAACGAAGAAGTGCTGCGAGATCGCGATCCAGCCGTCGTTCGCCTTCTTCGCGTAGTCGGCGGTGCCCTTGGTAATCTTGTCGAAGGTCAGCTTCTGGTAGTGCTCTTCCGGCGTCCACAGCGTGGGGCCGGTGTAGCTGCTGTTGAAGAAGGTGTCGCCTTCCGGCTTCAGGCCGTCATGCTCCAGCTGGAAATACAGCGACGGCGCGACCGGGGCCTGGGTCAGGTTGGTCACGTCGTGGCGCACGTCGATCACGTAGTCGTTGCGCTTGAACGTGAAGGTCTTGGTCAGGCGCACGCCGCCCTGCTCCGCGTCCAGCACGAGCTGCACCTGGTTGCCATTGTCCAGCGTGCGCGGACCCGGGCGGGCCGTGAACGGGGTGTTATGGTTCGGCAGGACGCCGGCCGCGCTGGTGCCCGTCAGGCCGGTCTGGGCCACGTAGACGCGCGGACCATTGGTCTCGAACAGCAACTGGTGCTTGGTCGGGTCGACCTTGTCGTGGTACTTCAGCAACTCCAGGCGGCGGATCACGCCGCCGGCCGTGTCGATCTCGGCCTTCATGACGTCGGTGGTGATCGTGATGACTTGGGTCTGGACCGGCGCGGCCGGCGCAGGGGCGCCCGGCGCGGTCGAGCCCGGGACGGCCGATGCCGGCGCCGTCGTCGCGGCCGTCGGCAGGTCGTTCGGCTTGGCCGGATTCGGGGCCTGTGCGACCTTGGCCGGCGGCTGTGCCGAGAACAGCGACTGCTTGCCGTTGGCCACCATCCAGTCGTTCCACAGGACGATCAGCGAGACGGCGAACACGATCCACAGGATCAAACGTTTATCGATTTGCATTGGTCTTATTCAGGAATGCTTGCAACCGCAAGCGGTTGGTGAGGAATGCTGCTCTCCGGGACGCGGTACGAGATCGACGCCGCCCTCGTTCCACGGATGGCAGCGGCAGACGCGGCGCAGGGCCAGCCAGCCGCCGCGTGCCGCGCCGTGGATCTTGACGGCCTCGATCGCGTAGTTGGAACAGGTCGGGTAGAAACGGCAGTTCTGTCCGAGCATCGGAGACACCAGCAACTGGTAACCGCGCAACAGCCAGACGAGCAACCGGTTCATGATAGTCCCGGTTGCGCGCCTGAGGGCGCAGCGCTCGCCGCCTGTGGCGCGGCGTGGCCTTTGCGGGCGCGCGGCAGCTGCGACGCGAACAGGCGCGCCAGCTCGACGCGCAACTGCGCCTTGAGGGTGGACGTCGTGGCCGGACCATCCTTGCCGTTGACCGGGCGCGCCAGGCGCACGATGCAGTCGATGCCGGGAAGCGGCGTCGTGCGGAACAGTTCGCGCGTGACGCGCTTGATGGTGTTGCGCGTCACCGCGCGCGGGGCAAAACGCTTGGCCGCGACGACGCCCAGCCGCGCATGAGGCAGGGCATTCGGTCGGGTATAGAGCACGAAATGCGCGGTTTTTTGTGCGGGGCGCAAACGAAAAACGGATGAAAACTCATCCGTTTTTACGATGCGCCGAACGCGCGCGAAGTCGTGCGAACCTTCGCCTGACATATGTCGTAGGCGCGGTCGATCGGCTTTCCGGCTTAGACGGCCAGGCGCTTGCGGCCCTTGGCGCGGCGAGCGTTCAGAACCAGACGGCCACCACGGGTAGCCATACGTGCGCGGAAGCCGTGCGTGCGCTTGCGACGAACGACGGAAGGTTGGTAAGTACGTTTCATGGTGGTCTCGCTTAAAGCAAAATAGAATGCAAAGTGGGCTGAACTCTGGCTGAGTCAGCATTGCGCCAATGACATTTCGCAGTTGTTAAGCCAGCGTCACGCCACAGCAAAGCTTGTCGCCCGTGTGCATTCTGTCTGTTCGACATTGCGTACGGGCGGGGAACCCTGAATTAGACAGCATTTCAAGTTCAACTGTCAAGGCAACCGTTGTGTCAAGACCGCTCCATTGTGCGCCGCAACCGGTTGCGGGCGAGTGTCAAGCGTCCCGGCTTCGGTGGAAAATTCCTGTATCGCCTGTGGATAACTTGCGAGAAGACAGGTAAAATAGAGTGTTACGCTTAACTTAGTCGATGTATGGATAACTTTTGGCAGACCTGTTCCAACCAGTTGGAGCTCGAGCTGACACCGCAGCAATATACCGCGTGGATCAAACCCCTTGTCGCCCTCGACTACGAGGACGGCAAGCTGCGCATTGCGGCGCCCAATCGCTTCAAGCTCGACTGGGTGAAGTCGCAGTTCGCCAACCGCATCACGTCGCTCGCGTCCGATTATTTCAAGCGGCCGGTCGACGTGCAGTTCGTGCTCGACCCGAAGAACAGCCTGCCGAAGAAACCGGTGTCGAGCGCTCCCACCCCGATGCCGTCCAGCAACGGCGCGCTGGGCATCAACGCCGCCGCCGACAAGACCGTGCCGGACATGCCCGTCGTCACGCCGGACAACGTCATCGCGAACAATCCGCGCCGCGAGCAGAGCCGCGTCAATCCGGACCTCACGTTCGAGAACTTCGTGACCGGTAAGGCGAACCAGCTGGCGCGCGCCGCCGCGATCCAGGTCGCCAACAATCCGGGCGTGTCGTACAACCCGCTGTTCTTCTACGGCGGCGTGGGCCTCGGTAAGACCCACCTGATCCACGCGATCGGCAACCAGGTGATGGCCGACCAGCCGGGCGCGCGCATCCGCTACATCCACGCGGAACAGTATGTGCGCGACGTCGTGACCGCGTACCAGCGCAAAGGCTTCGACGACTTCAAGCATTACTATCACTCGCTGGACATGCTGCTCATCGACGATATTCAGTTCTTCGGCGGCAAGAGCCGCACGCAGGAAGAATTCTTCTATGCGTTCGAAGCGCTGATCGCGGCGAAAAAACAGATCATCATCACGTCGGACACCTATCCGAAAGAGATCACCGGCATGGACGACCGCCTGATCTCCCGTTTCGACTCCGGCCTGACGGTCGCGATCGAGCCGCCGGAACTGGAAATGCGCGTGGCGATCCTCATGAAGAAGGCGGAATCGGAAGGCGTGATGCTGAACGACGACGTCGCCTTCTTCGTGGCGAAACACCTGCGCTCGAACGTGCGCGAACTGGAAGGCGCGCTGAGGAAAATCCTCGCGTACTCGCGCTTCCACGGCAAGGACATCACGATCGACATCGTGAAGGAAGCGCTGAAAGACCTGCTGTCGGTACAGAACCGCCAGATCTCCGTGGAAAACATCCAGAAGACCGTGGCCGACTTCTTCAACATCAAGGTCGCGGACATGTATTCGAAGCGCCGCCCGGCCAACATCGCGCGTCCGCGACAAATCGCGATGTACCTGGCGAAAGAGCTGACGCAGAAGAGTCTGCCGGAAATCGGCGAACTGTTCGGCGGCCGCGACCATACGACGGTGCTGCATGCGGTGCGCAAGATCGCGCAGGACCGGGCCAAGAACGCCGAGTGCAACCACGAATTGCACGTGTTGGAACAGACCCTGAAAGGCTGATGCGTGATGGGGGAAAAACCGGTCCCCCGATGATTTCTGGCAAAATATTGCGCGAACAACATTTTTACCCTAACTCCCGAGGATATCTATGCAACTGGTCAAATCCACCCGAGACACGCTTCTCCGGCCACTGCAGATCGTGAGTGGTATTGTCGAGCGTCGGCACACTATGCCGATTCTGGCCAATATCCTCATCCGCAAGAATGGCGAGAGCGTTTCGTTCCTGTCGACCGACACCGAGGTGCAGATCACGACCCTGGCCGATATCGGCTCGGGCCCTGAAGAAGCGGGCACGACCGTCGCCGCGCGCAAGCTCCTCGACATCCTGCGCGCCCTGCCGGAATCCGGCGACGTCACGATGACCCTGCTGAACAAGCGCCTGACCGTGCAGAGCGGCAAGTCGCGCTTCGCGCTGCAGACGCTGGCCGCCGAGGAATTCCCGACCGTGTCCGTGGCCGACAGCTACAACGCGACCGTCACCCTGCCGCAAAAGACGCTGAAGCACCTGTTCAACATGGTGCACTTCGCGATGGCCCAGCAAGACATCCGCTACTACCTGAACGGCCTGCTGCTGGTGCTGGACGGTAACAACGTGATCGCCGTCGCCACCGACGGCCACCGCCTCGCGTTCGCGCAAGTGACGGCCGAGCAGCAATTCGAGCGCCAGGAAGTGATCATCCCGCGCAAGACCATCCTGGAACTGCAGCGCCTGCTGGAAGAAAGCGACGACGAAGTCCGCCTGGACATCGCCGCCTCGCAGGTCAAGCTGACCTTCGCCGACATCGAACTCGTGTCGAAGCTGGTGGAAGGCAAATTCCCGGATTACACGCGCGTGATCCCGAAAGGCTACAAGAACGACTTCACGATCGGCCGCGAAGAACTGCTGCGTTCGCTGCAACGCGCGGCGATCATGACGAGCGACAAGTTCAAGGGCGTGCGCTGCATGATTTCCCCGGGCTCGATGAAGATCAGCTCGACCAACGCCGACCAGGAAGAAGCGGTCGAAGAACTGGAAATCGACTACGGCGGCGACACGATCGACATCGGTTTCAACGTCACGTACCTGCTGGACGTCTTGAATAACCTGAAGTGCGACCAGGTGAATATCGCGCTGGGCGATTCGAATTCGTCGGCGCTGATGTCGATTCCGGACAATGGCGACTTCAAGTACGTCGTCATGCCGATGCGTATTTAATTAGGGCAAAGGCCCATATATTCGTTGTTTGCCGCCCTTCGTGCGGCGGCGGCCGGTGCGGGGCGCATGCGCGATGTCCTGCCCGGCTGATCGACGATCGAGACCGCAGGGCCACGGGCCGGCCGTCTGATTCACACGTTATTTGAGAAAGCAGTCATGTCCGAGAACACTCAAGCAGTTTTGGAATCCTCCCTTGCCAAGGCGGAAGAGTACGGCGCCTCGTCGATCCAGATCCTGGAAGGCCTGGAAGCGGTACGCAAGCGTCCGGGCATGTACATCGGCGACACGTCGGATGGCACCGGCCTGCATCACCTGGTGTTCGAGGTGCTCGATAACTCGATCGACGAAGCCCTGGCCGGCTACTGCTCCGAAATCCACGTCACGATCCACTCCGACAACTCGGTCTCGATCACCGACAACGGCCGCGGCATCCCGACCGGCATCAAGATGGACGACAAGCACGAGCCGAAGCGCTCGGCGACCGAGATCGCCCTGACGGAATTGCACGCCGGCGGCAAATTCAACCAGAACGCCTATAAAGTGTCCGGCGGCCTGCACGGCGTCGGCGTGTCGTGCGTGAACGCGCTGTCGAAGCTGCTGCGCGTGACCGTGCGCCAGAACGGCAAGGTGCACCAGCTGGAATTCTCGCGCGGCGTCCCGAAGGACCGCATCATCGAAGTCGTCGACGGCGTCGAAGTGTCCCCGATGAAAATCACCGGCGACACCGACAAGCGCGGCACCGAAGTGCATTTCTGGGCCGACGAGGAAATCTTCACGCACGTCGAGTTCCACTACGAGATCCTGTCCAAGCGCATCCGCGAACTTTCGTTCCTGAACAACGGCGTCAACATCAAGCTGACGGACCAGCGCACCGGCAAGGAAGAAATGTTCGCCTTCGAGGGCGGCACCCGCGGCTTCGTGGAGTACATCAACAAGGCCAAGACCGTCCTGCACCCGACCGTGTTCCAGGCGACCGGCGAGCGCCTGTCGGAAAACGGCAGCAATATCTCCGTGGACGTGTCGATGCAGTGGAACGACGCGTACAACGAGCAAGTGCTCTGCTTCACCAACAACATCCCGCAACGCGACGGCGGCACCCACCTGACGGGCCTGCGCGCCGCGATGACGCGCGTGATCAACAAATACATCGACGAGAACGACTTCGCCAAGAAGGCCAAGGTCGAAATCTCGGGCGACGACATGCGCGAGGGTCTGACCTGCGTGCTGTCCGTGAAAGTGCCCGAGCCGAAGTTCTCGTCGCAAACGAAGGACAAGCTCGTGTCGTCGGAAGTGCGCGGCCCGGTCGAGGAAATCGTGGCGAAGACGCTCACCGACTTCCTGATGGAAAAGCCGAACGACGCCAAGATCATCTGCGGCAAGATCGTCGAAGCCGCCCGCGCGCGCGAAGCAGCCCGCAAGGCCCGCGACCTCACCCGCCGCAAAGGCGTGATGGACGGCCTGGGCCTGTCGTCGAAACTGGCCGACTGCCAGGAACGCGACCCGGCGCTGGCCGAGCTGTACATCGTCGAGGGTGACTCCGCAGGCGGTTCCGCCAAGCAGGGCCGCGACCGTAAGTTCCAGGCCATCCTGCCGCTGCGCGGCAAGGTCTTGAACGTGGAAAAGGCGCGCTTCGAAAAGATGCTGTCGTCGGAGCAGATCACGACCCTGATCGCGACCTTGGGCACGTCGATCGGCCCGGACGAGTTCAACGTCGACAAGCTGCGCTACCACCGCATCATCATCATGACCGACGCGGACGTCGACGGCGCCCACATCCGCACCCTGCTGCTGACCTTGTTCTACCGCCAGATGCCGCAGCTGGTCGAGCGCGGCCACATCTATATCGCGCAACCGCCGCTGTACAAGGTGAAGGCCGGCCGCGACGAGCGCTACCTGAAGGACGACGTCGAGGAAGCGAGCTACATGATGCGCTTCGCGCTGAACGGCGCCGCCCTGCTGCCGAAGGAAGGCGCGGAGCCGATCACCGACGGCGCGCTGGGCGACCTGGTCGACAAGTACAACAAGGCGAACGCGATCATGATGCGCCTGTCGCGCGTGATCGACCGCGCGGCCCTTTCCGCCATCATGACGGGCGTGAAGCTGGACCTGTCGAGCCAGGAAACGGCCGAGAAATCGGGCCAGGCGCTGGCCGCCGCGATCCACGACCCGAGCGTGAAGGTGGGCGTGCGCTCCGACGAGCTGTCCGACAAGCACAGCCTGCGCATCGAACGCATCCACTACGGCAACGTGCAAGTGACGTCGATCGACGCCGACTTCGTCGCCGGCGCCGATTACAAAACCTTGGAAAACTCGGCCGAGACCTTCCAGGGCCTGATGGGCATTGGGGCCATCATCCGCCGCGGCGAAGGCGACAAGATGAAAGAATTCGCCGTGCGCGATTTCCAGCAGGCGATGGAATGGCTGCGCGACGAGGCGGAACGCGGTGTCTCCAAGCAGCGCTATAAAGGTCTGGGCGAGATGAATCCCGAGCAGTTGTGGGAGACGACCATGGATCCGGCGGTGCGTCGTCTGTTGAAGGTGCAGATTGAGGATGCGATTGCGGCGGATCAGATCTTTACGACGCTGATGGGCGATGAAGTGGAGCCGCGGCGGAATTTCATTGAATCGAATGCGTTGCAGGCGGGGAATATCGACGTTTGATAACTAATGCCTGAAAAGCATCCATCGCACGAACGTTATGAATGGCGGTGCTAAGCGACCATGATGAGAGAGGGACTCGGTCTCTCTCTCGTTAATCGGTATCTCCTTCTAAAAAATCTTTAATCCTGCTCAATAGCTCAGGATCGCGCAATTCACACTCCCAGATTACCAAAACCTTCCACCCCTCATCCATGAGCGCGTGCATATTACGTTCGTCCCGCTCTTTATTTGATTCGAGCTTGGACATCCAGAAATCTGCGCGTGATTTGGGGACTCGGGCGTTTTGGCATCCGCTGTGTGAATGCCAAAAGCAACCATGAACGAAAATCACCTTTTTTCGCCCGGGAAATACCAAGTCCGGGCGCCCCGGCAGTTTGGACACATGTAGTCTGTAACGGAACCCCGCGTTATGAATCAAGCGCCGTACAAACAGCTCAGGGCGCGTGTCCTTGTTTCGTACCCGCGACATGATTTCGCTACGCCTGGCGACACTGACAGTGTCAACCATCTTCCCTCCCCAGCGAGGCTCGCTATCACAAGATGCTTCCGTTAATATTGGTACAACTCAACGGATGCTAAGCTTCTAGTTGGGGGAAGGCGACGATTTTTAAAGGTTTCAGGCGCTACACGGCACATCCAACTTGGATTGCTGTACAAATGTACAGTAAAATGTACATGACCTGCGTTTGAAGCAGCGCCGACATCTTGCTCCTTGTTAAGTGTCGGTTGGTTCCGGCCATTTTCAATTGCCACTTGCACAACAAACTATGACGATTAACTCGATTGAACTATTTGCTGGCGCCGGAGGATTGGCTCTCGGGTTTTCCGGTCACGATGTGACTCACAAAGCAGTGGTGGAGTGGAACACGCACGCCTGCAACACTATTCGTTTGAACAAAAAAGAAAATGTGAAGCCTGTGGCCCATTGGCCGGATGTGACGGAAGGAGACGTACGCTCATTCGATTATGAGGATTTAAAAGATATTGATCTGATCACCGGAGGGCCGCCATGCCAGCCGTTTTCTCTCGGCGGAAAACACGGGGGCTTTCTGGATGTCCGCGACATGTTTCCCCAAGCGGTCAGAGCGGTACGCGAGACCAGCCCGCGCGCTTTCGTTTTCGAAAATGTCCAAGGTTTGACCCGAACATCCTTCAAAGATTATTTCGACTATATTCTTCTGCAGTTGGAGTTCCCGTCATTGCAAGCGGATGCCACGGAAGAATGGTTGACGCATCTGGATAGACTCCGTCAGCACAAAACGTCGGGAGCATTGAACGAATATCGAGTCAAGTGGAAATTGGTGAACGCAGCTAACTACGGCGTTCCACAAAAACGCATGCGTGTTTTTATTGTCGGATTCCGCACCGACCTTGGAATCGATTTCGAGTTTCCGGAAGAAACCCATAGCCAACATTCCTTACTGTTAGCGCAGTGGGATTCCGGAGATTACTGGCGGCGCCACCAGATTATCAAACGCGATCAGCCAGTGAGGCCGGTTGGTATTGAACGCGTTCTCGATGTGATAAAAAAGAGCCGGACCGTAAATCAACTTGCTCCATGGTTGACGGTTCGCGATGCGATTTCCGATCTTCCCGATCCGGAAACTGACCCACAGGCATCGCTGATTCAAGCACACAAATTCCAACCTGGCGCTCGTATCTACCCGGGGCACACCGGCAGCCCTCTGGACGAGCCTGCCAAAGCATTGAAAGCCGGCGACCACGGCGTACCCGGTGGAGAAAACATGTTGCGGCGGCCTGACGGCACCGTACGATATTTCACCGTCCGGGAATCCGCACGCATCCAAACATTCCCGGACGATTTCATTTTCCAAGGTTCGTGGACTGAAACCATGCGTCAATTGGGTAACGCCGTCCCTGTCCGCCTGGCTTCCGTCATGGCCGAACGCGTATGTGAGTACTTGAGGGCCGCTGAGCAGCAAGCGCTCGATCTTGCCGCTTAATCCAACAACGGATCGATTTCGATCCCGTATGGATAGTGTTTGCTCGACTTGTAGAGCACCATACCGTAACTGATGATCGCTCCTCGCCAGCCGTCGCCAAGATGCGTAACGATGACCTGGAGTAAATCATTTGCCACGTGGTTGACGGACTGCAAGTGAATCGTACTCATCTGTACGCTTGCTGGAACGTCGTATCGAAAGACATACGGCAGTTGAGACTTCATCGTGGCGAGAAGGCGTCCAAGCTGAATACTTCCCTCGAGATCGAGTTCAATTTCAACAGGGTAGTCCTCGACAATGGGATGCTGTTGATCAAACTTGCCAGGCTTCGTAGTATCCCGTTCTTTTCCAGGGTCCTTCGGGCCAAACCCCGCGCCGTTCCACATATCCGAATACTGCGTCTTGAATAAGCCGATCAAGATATCTTCATTGGCAGCGGTACTCATGCTTTGATCGAGTAGCAAAACTTTGTAAGTAAGCTTTTCGAGATCAATGTGACGACGGCCACGCAGTTTAGTAAGATGTTGCGTTAGTCGCTCTTTAACATTGTTTGCTTTTCCAATATAACGAGGTTGCCCATCATAAATCAACAAATAAACCCCTTGGGCGGAACGCACGTCGATCTGAAAGTCTTGTAATTGTCGGAGCGCGGCATCATCCAGAGGCGACGCTGATAACGACTCCAATTTTTCCTTTAACTGTTCGGAAACGGTGCGAAGAAAGTCGAAAACGTATAAAGCCTGCAAGCTGACACCTGTTGAATTGGGTAAACAACTGTATCCTAACTCACCGCTGCGTTGTACACAAACCTCAACTGGAACTATCACGCCGACTTCCCTTGGACTCGTCGACTTCGGCACAGGTCGGCCGATCTCCTCACGGCCTTCGCGCCCGATTTGGATTGAACTGGTCCGGAAATTTGAATTGCCACCAGGAACTGGACACAACTTCGGAGCGCAGCCCACTTTCGTTAGATGTCGGCTGGCCTGAGTAAGCCTGGGGTAATACGACCGGTAAGTTGCTTTCAAAGGTTTGGCTAGATGTCGAGTCCCGTTTGATCGTAAACACGTTTGACAACTAATTCCGGCCGCTTCTTCTGATGCACCCGTTGAAGCGCTCAACCATGCCATTGGCGGTTTGCAGGTGGTGCGGCGGCGCCAGGCGATGCTCGGCAGGCAGAGCTGCGCAAGCCATGTCGACAGCGTGCTTGCCGCTGGGCTTCTTGTCTTTGGTCGTGAAGCGGTCGGTGAATTGCGAGCCGTTATCGGTAAGGATCTTGCTGATCGTGATGGGCGAAGCCAGCTTGAGTCGACGCAGGAAACCGACGCTGCTGGTCTCGGTTATGTCGCCGTAGACGTGCATGAAGACCCCGCGCGTAGCGCGGTCGATGGCGACGAACCGGCAGCGGAGCGAGGTCTCATCCAGCATCTGCGGCAGGCACTCAGCATTTGCAAAAAATACGGCCTCCTCGGAGGCCGTTTTTTATCGCCATTGAAAATCAGACGGGATTTGACACCCAGGACCGAGCGCGCAAGCCCGCAATGCCATCGTGGACGCCACGCGTCGCCCGTGTTGCGGCAATACGCGTGCACGCCAAAACTCAAGACAACTTTGTATTTTCAATATTGTGGATGTAAGCGGCTTGATCGTGGCCGACATAGTTGCCAAGCGCTTGCGTATAAATAGCTTGTGGAGGGGCTTTTTCTCCCAAATGCGCGCCCGCCTGGTTTTTGTAATCCGCCAGGTGCTGCATGCCAGCAAGCAACTGGACGGCGGTGCTATTCTTCAAGTCGTTGCTCGACAATTGCGTTCCGGATGTGGTGGTCATTCCGGGCTTTGCCCACACCCCACCAGCAAGAATTCCGCTGGTTACCTGAAGCAAACCGATTGACGGCCCGCCCTGAGACCAGTTCCGATTGGTATCCCCCATCGTCCTTGGGTCGCCGTTGGATTCCACGCGATATTCTCGTTTGACGACTTCCGGATCCAGGCCGAATTTAGCCGCGTTTGCATCGATAAAGGCATCATAATCCGCCTTGGTTTTCAATTGACCGCCCCGGGATTTGGCATCGCGCAGCATGCTGTCGGAAATGTAATTTGTACCGACTTTATCCACGCGAACCTTTGATTCGGACAAGCGATACGTCCCGACCACATTATGTGGCGTTGACGGCGCAGGTGGCACCGATGTTGTCGTATCGAATTTCTGCTCCCGCGAGGTGTGGCCGTGTTGCGCGCCGCGGCTGAGCTTTTTGTGAAGACTCGTGAGTATGTCCTCGAGAAGCTTCTTGTACTCGTTTTTGTCGAGCGTGCTGCCTTGTTTATGCAGATCCGTTTCCAGCTGCCTGATTTCATGGAGCGCCAAGTGGAGCGATCTATCGACTTGGATTGTGGTACCCATGGACTCCCCCCTGATAATAAATAATGATCGTGCAAAATAATGTGACACGGAGTGCAGCTTCCCTGACTTCATGTCCCAATCCGATTGGCCGCGCAGGGCCAGGCGAATACGATCTGGCTTGGATATAGCGTAAAAGATCAGCCTTGCCAGGCTGCGTCAAAAAACGAAGTCCTGCGCATGGCGCCGAAGCACAGCCGGGATCAGTCGCTCGATATTTCAGAAGCTCTGCGGCCGTTGCCTGACCTGGCCAGCGTACTGTTCAAATTTCTTGCTCGTTCCGAGTCATTATCAAACCACGAGATACCCCCGCTTCTCCGCAACCCCCACCGCAACCGTGAGCCCCGCATTGAATTCGAGATAATCAGCCTCGATGCCGTCGCTGAAGATGACGCCGTTCTCGGCCATGGCCGACACCAAGGTCAGGTCCGCGCGTGCCGCGATCCCGCCCGCCACGAGCGACACCGCCGATGCCTTGCTCGGAAACGGTTCGCGCACCGTGAAGTGCAAGTAATCGGCGTCCCACGGCGTCGCCTGTTCTTGCGCCTGCCGCGTTCCGCCACCCGCCATGATCGCGGCGGCGCCGGCCTGCAGGCTCTTCAGCCAACCCGTCGATCCGAGCCCGGTCGAGATGATGACGCCGCTCGACGATTGCCGCTCTTCCCGATCGCCCAGCCGGATCGTGTAGCGCGCCGACGTATGCGACTTCGGGCCGATGAAGATGTCGTTCACGCCGTACAGTACCTGGCCGTCGTTGAGCGTTGCTTTCGCCATCGTCACCTCCTGCAGCGAGCGCCGCCGCGCCAGCACCTCCGGCACGAGCGTCGCGAGGTCCGGCACCCGAAACGGCAGCAGCACGCCGTCCCACCGTGCCGGATCGGGGTTCACGCCGACCAGCGGGTGGCCATCGAGGTATTTCATCGTGTTCGCCACCAGCCCGTCCTGGCCGAGGGCGACGACCACGTCGTCCGGTCCGAACAGGAAGTTCGGCAAGAAACCGCGCTCGACCAGTTGCACGCGGCCGACGTGCCGCAGCGCGCTCTCGGCGTCGCGCATGCAGGCCTGATACGTGTCGTGCTCGCGCACATAGTCCGAAAAGTCGGCGCCGAGGTGCTCGATGTAGAACTTCGCCTGGTTCGCCGTGTTGTAGCGTGCAACGAGCTCTTCCAATCGCGTCTTGCGCGTGACGAGCACGATCTTGTTTTCCGTGCGCCGGTCCATGATCTCACCCCGCCGGCGACGCGATGATTTCCCGCAGCAGGTCCGGCGTCACGTTGAGCTGGCCGATCTTGCCCGCCTTGTCCGCCAGTTCCTGGAACGCCAGCGCAATCATGTGGCCCGGCTGCATGCCCGACACCGCCAGCGCCTGCACGGTCTTCGGATCGACGCCGGCATAGGCCTGCAGCAGGGCGGAGACCGCGTGCGCCTTGACGTCGGCCTCGCGCTTGACGTTCTCCATCGACAGCGCGACGAGGTCGGTGTTCTTGGCCTCGAGTGCGATCTTGGCCTCCATGTCGGATTGCTGGAGTTCATGCTGCTTCTGCTGGATGCTGCGCTCGGCTTCCATCTGCGTTTCGCGGATCTGGCGCTTCTTGGTTTCCACCGCGATCTCTGTGTTCAGCTCGTTTTCCTTGATGCGCCGCTCCTGTTCGACGGCCGCGTTGCGCCGCGCGTACACGGCCTCGTCGGCCTCGCGCAGGATCTGCTCGCGCGCCTGCGCTTCGAGCGCGCGCGCCGTCTCGGGCGTCGGTTTGATGGCGAGGAACGACAAGCCGAGAATCTCGACACCCAGCGTCTGCAGCTCGGCATTGCCCTTGACGGCCTCGGTGACGAGCGTGGCGAGCCTGTCGGTCGCCTTGAGCGCATCGCGCAGCGGCAGGTTCTGGACGCCCTTGCGCGTGACGACCTTCACCACGTTGATCACGCGCTGCGGCAGCTTTTGCGGATCTTCCGTGATGTACTTCTGCGTCACCGGATTGATCGAAAAGTCCAGCAGTTCGCTGATGCGCTTCGGATCGACGATGCGGTACGTGACCTGGCCCTGGATCGTAATCGTCTGAAAATCCGCGGACGTCTCTTCGAAGATGAACGGCACGTCCTCGCTGCTGGTCGGCACCGCCACCATGGCCGTGGTCGGCGCATAGTAGAAGAAGGCAAGCCCCACGCCTTCGCGCTTGACGACGCCGTGCTTGAACTGCATCACATATGTCGTCGGCTGGAACTTGATGAATTTGACGTTGAACATGATTACAACCCCCTTTCGATCAATGTGAGCCGGTCACGCAATGCCGGCTTCAGGCGATACAGCTGGGCCGGACGGTGCGCGCCGCCGGCGGTGAACGCGCCCTCGATGGGCTCGAGCATGTCCATTTCGGTCATCTTGCGGCGGAAACTCACCTTGTTGAGCGCTTCGCCCATCAGCGCCTCGTACACGCGCTGCAGTTGCGGCAAAGTGAACGTTTCGCCGGCCAGGTAGCAGGGCAACGACGAATACTGGCTCTTGCTGCGCAGGCGCGCCACGGCCGTGTCGACGATGAGGCGGTGGTCGAACGGCAGGCTGAGCGGCTTGTCGACGCCGACGAGTTTCACGTCCGGATGGCCGGCGCTCTCGATGACGTCGAACGGCACCAGCGCGTAATACACGATCGACACCGACCACCCGCGCGGGTCGCGGGCCGGGCCGGAGAACGTCGCCAACTGCTCCAGGTAGGGCGGCTCGATCGCGGTCTTGTCGCGCAACACGCGCATGGCGGCGTCCCGCGTGTCCGCATCGTCTTCCTGCCGAATGAACCCGCCCGGCAAGGCCGCCACGCCCTTGAAGGGCTCGCGGTCCCGCCGCAGCAGGGCGACTTTCAGGGTGTCGTCCTGCAAGGTCAGCAATACCACGTCGACGGTACAGATAATTTGTTGCATGGCCCCTCCGGCAACACAATACTTAGTATTCAATTTAACTTAACAAAGACTTCAACCCGACTGCGGGCTGAAACGTCAAGAAATAAATATAGCATAGTTAGTTGCGTTTTTAAACTAAGAAAATTAAACTGAGGCCATCATCGCCATGGAGCCCATCATGAAACATAACCTGCACCTGCTCATCATTGACCCGCAGAACGATTTTTGCGATCTGCCGCCCAGCCACCGTCCGGTCCAGGCCGACGGCAGCCTGGCCGCGCCCGCCCTGCCGGTCTCCGGCGCGCACGCCGACATGCTGCGTGTGGCCGAACTGATCGACACGGGGCGCCAAGGCGTTACCGGCATCAGCGTCACGCTGGATTCGCACCACCGGCTCGACGTCGCCCATCCCACGTTCTGGACCGGCGCAGGCGGCGACGCGGTGTCGCCGTTCACCGAGATCACCGCCGCCGACGTCCGCGCCGGCAGGTTCCTGCCACGGGATGCGGCCAGTCTTCCGCGCGCATTGGCCTACCTCGATGCGCTCGAGGCCGCCGGCCGCTACCGCTTGATGGTCTGGCCGGTGCACTGCGAGATCGGCACCTGGGGCCACAACGTCCACGCCGACGTGCGCGCTGCCTACAACCGCTGGGAAGACGCGGCACTGGGCATCGTCGGCAAGGTCGTCAAGGGGACCAACCCGTGGACCGAGCACTATTCCGCGGTCATGGCCGAAGTGCCGGACGCCGACGACCCCGCCACACAATTGAATCGCGGCTTCATCGACCTGTTGCGCCAGGCCGATCGCGTCTACATTACCGGCGAGGCCGGCAGCCACTGCGTCAAAGCCACCACCGAACACATCGTCGACCAATTCGGCCCCGCGGACGCAAGGAAGCTCGTGCTGGTGACCGATTGCATGAGTCCGGTAGCCGGCTTCGCACCGCAATACGACGCGTTCGTCCGGGACATGCTGGCGCGCGGCGTGCAGACCGCCACCGCCGCGGACGTCCTGCCGGAACTGCGCGCAAACGCGGCGCGCTGACCGGGGGCGTGCGGCCACGATCGGCGGAAGGACTCTTCACACATCCTCTTTTCCGTCCCTGTCCTGCCCCGTGACCAGCGAGCGCAACGCGCGCTTCTCCGTGCGTCGCTGCCTGCGCTCGGCCTGATACGCGCCGTGCGCGCCCGCATTGCGCTGCTTGGCGGCGACCGCATGCGGATTGCGCGGCTTCATCGATTTGATCTTCATGTCCTACCCCTTGATGCAAACGACCTGGCGCAGCGTGTGCACGACCTCGACCAGGTCCGATTGGTGCGCCATGACCTTGTCGATGTCCTTGTACGCGGCCGGAATCTCGTCGACCACGCCGCCATCCTTGCGGCACTCGATGCCTTCCGTCTGTGCCGCCAGGTCGAAGCGGTTGAATTTGCGCTTGGCCTCGCTGCGGCTCATATGACGGCCCGCGCCGTGCGAGCATGAGCAGAACGATGCCGGATCACCCTTGCCGCGCACGATGTAACTCTTCGCGCCCATGCTGCCCGGGATGATGCCGAGCTCGCCTTCGCGCGCCGAGATCGCGCCCTTGCGCGTGACGAACAGGTGTTCGCCGCCATGCGATTCGCGCGCCACGTAGTTGTGGTGGCAATTGATCGCTTCGCCATCGAGCTTGAACGGCGGCGCATGCTGAGCCAGCACGTCGACGACGCGACGCATCATCTCGCGGCGGTTGATGAGCGCGTAATCCTGCGCCCATTCCACCGCGTCGATGTAATCGTCGAACAGCGCCGATCCTTCGCTGAAGTAGGACAGGTCCTTGTCCGGCAGATGGATCTGGTGGCGTTGCATGTCCTTGCGCGCCGCCGCGATGAAATAGCGGCCGATGACGTTGCCGATGCCGCGCGAGCCGGAATGCAGCATGATCCAGACGCGTTGCGCTTCGTCGAGACAGATCTCGATGAAGTGGTTGCCGCCGCCGAGCGTGCCCAGCTGGCAGATCCACGTCTGCGTGAATTTGCTCTGCATCTTCATGATGCCGCCGTGCTTGCCGACGATGACGTCCAGCCGGTCGTTGAGCGGCCGTCCGACGCGGGCATGGGCCGAGCCGCGCACCTTGTCCCAGGCGTGCTGTTCGAAGCCGACCGGCACGGCCGCCTCGATCGCGCTGCGCAGCCGCGCCAGGCTGTCCGGCAATTGGTTGGCGGTGAGCGTCGTGCGCACGGCATTCATGCCGCAGCCGATGTCGACGCCGACCGCGGCCGGGATGATCGCGGACCGCGTCGGGATCACGCTGCCGACGGTAGCGCCGATACCGGCGTGCACGTCCGGCATGGCGGCGACGTGCGGATGGACGATCGGCAAGCTGGCGATGTTCAGCAATTGCTGCAGCGCCGCGTGGTCGACGTCGTCCGTGTAGATGTGCACCGGGACTCTTCCCTTGTGCAGTGTTTGTACGATGGGCATAACTTGTCCTTGAAAGGTTCGTCATGCCGGCGTTCTTGCGGTGGAAGCGTCTTCCGAAAAGCAAAAACCCCGGCGAGTTTCCTCGCCGGGGTTCTGAAGGAACGGCCGGCTCGAGGAGGCATATGTGCCTGGCCCCGAGCGCGGTGCCCGGGGCTATCTGTGTTGCGCGTTGTGGATAGCCGTACGTGGCATTGCCGTTCCTTTCCTGAAAAATGGGTTAATCGATGCGATGAGGTGCGATTCTGCGGCACCTTAATCTTTCATGTCAAACAATCACGATGCGGATGTTGTGTTTTTTGCACAGCGCCGTCAATTCAACAACCGGCTGTGCTTCGGCAACTGCGCCGCCAGATAGTCATGCTGATCAGCAAGAATATTGCGCCCACTCAGCAGGTAATGCTCCGCGCGGCACGGCACATACGGCACGTAGATCAGCGGCCGGAACTGCTCCACGAGCAAATTGCCCTTTTCCTGATTGCAGCGCTTGCAGGCGGTCACGCAGTTCATCCACGTGTCCTTGCCGCCGCGCGACCTCGGCAGGATGTGGTCGCGCGACAAGTCCTTGTGCGCGAAGCGGTTGCCGCAGTAGGCGCATGTGTAGCGGTCGCGCTTGAACAGGAGGTCGTTCTGGTGCGTCAACGGCAGGCCGGTCTTGAACATGCGCGTCATGATTTCGCTGCCGGCGATGGCGATAATCGGTTTGACCGCGATTTTCGATTGCACGCCCGAACGGGAATAGCCGCCGCGAAAAATGAACTCGCGGTCGCCCAAGTCCCACGCCACCTTGCCGGTCGCGTAATACAGAATGGCGTCTTCTGGTGGAATCCAGTCGAACGGATTGCCTGCAATATCGAGTGCCAGGATCTGGGTGTTCATCACGTCACCTCGTTTCGTTGTGACAGCGTAGCTTGAACACAAATAAAAGTCAGCAACCTGATGCTGACTTTCTTTTCAACCGCGTGCTCTGGCCGGCTTCGCGCCGAAAGACCGCACCGCGACCGGCTTCGCCAATCCGGCCAGGAAACGTCCCAGCGGCACCTCCACCCCGTGGAAGAACGCGGCCCCGGCCGCCACGCTGGCCGCCCACGCCCACACGACGCCGGCGCCCTGCAGATAGGCGTCAGCCGGCACGAAGCGCGTGAACGCCGCATTGACGACCAGGCACACCGGAAAATGCACGAGGAAAATCGAATACGAGATCTTGCCGAGATAGTTGACGAGCGACCAGCCCGAGCCCGCATATGTGCTCAGCCCGGAGCGGCCGAACAGGAACAGCACACAGGCGACCACTGCCGCCACCGCGATGCGGCTCCGGAAATCCAGTCCCAGCGCCAGCACGGTCGGCACGACCATCATCAACAGCAAGGCGAACGTCGCCACGAACGGCCGGCGCGGATCGCTCGCCCACCACGCCAGGATGCCCAGGCCGTAGCTGCCGAAGAAGTATGGCGCCCATACGTCGAAATCGGCGTCACGATTGAAGTACAACAGGGAGATGCTCAGGCCCAGCATCACCAGCAGGGGCATCAGCCAGGTCGTGGGACGGTTGCCGGCGAGGCATCCGCCCAGCCACAGCAAGCAGGTGAACAGCGCATACAGCTGGAAATCGATGGCGACGTACCACGCGCCGGCGGACAGCGATTCGTAGCCCAGCACGCTGTGCAGCAACAGCACGTGGGCCGCCAGTTGGGAAAGATTGGGCGGCGCCGAGATGGAATCGTGGATCATCCACGTGCGCGCGAGCGCGGAGGCGCCGATCGCCAGCACCATGGCTACGATAAAAGGCGGGGCCAGCTTGACGTAGCGGCGCCAGATCGTGCCCAGCGGATTGCCGATGCCGGGCAGGCCGGCGGGCGACAGGGATTTCGCGGCGAGGAAGCCGCTGATGACGAGGAAGGCCTGGACGGCGATGCGGCCGTAGTGGCCGAACCAGTCGATGATCGACGGCATCAGCGGACGCGCGGCGTCGGCCATCGGACCGTAGAACGCCAGGTGGTGCAAGACGATCAATTGCGCCGCACCGGCCTTCAAGAGGTTGATCAAACCAAGCTGTCTTTGGACCGTTGCGTTCGGTCCGGATACTCCCGAATCGTTCATGTGTGAGCCCAGCCATTCAATGTTGCTCAACGCAAAAAAGCAACATTGTTGCCTGAACAGTTGAGCGGGTCGCCATCATAGCCGAGCTCAATCGTGCGGGACCACGCTTTACAACTTGTAAAATTTGTTACATAAAGATGCAAATTGGGTTGAGAGACGATGGCCGGGATTGCGTTTTGCGGATGATATCGGCCGCGAAAACTGGCTAAAGAAGCCTGGACGGACGGCCACCCATCGTTGCCGTCAGCATGTACCGCCGGCGATGCTCTTGCCGGTCTTCAGGTCAAACCCGAAGTAACAGGTATAGCCGTCGCTGGGTGCGAACGTGCACCACACATTCTCCTTGCTCCGGCTGCGCGCCCCCTTCTCGCTGCTGCAAGTTACCTTGTCATCCGGCGGGATCGCATTGAAGATGTCCTTTGCAGGCTGTCCTTCGATGATGAACGATAGCTTCCGATCTTCCTTGGTCGGAGCCTGCTGATCTCCCAATTCGCCGGAATAAATGGTGTACTCCCCTTTGAGCGGCCGGTATGGCGCCGGCCAATGGACTTGTTCGGCGGCGTATGCCAATGAAAGCAGCGCAGTTGCAGCAAAGATTGCCAGGGTCTTCTTCATAGCGTCCTTGCCCGTACTTCCACGTGGAAGTGATTGTCGTGACTCTTTAGCGGAACTACACCCGGAATACTCAGATCGTTGAAGTACACCTTTATTACCGCTGGATGAGATTGAAATAGACCGATAAGCCTCTCCGTGGCATCTCTGTCATAGGCCGCCTGAAAGTAGTTTACTGGAACACAAGCGCCATCTTTTCGCAAAGGGCGGACGTCGACCTGCAGACCATCCTTATGTGAGGCGTGCGGTTTGAACTTACCTCCGCCCGGCAAGCTGATGTTCCCGATACCGAACTTCCGACGGTCGATCGCCTGCCACTCGCGTTCCACGAACAGGAGCAGCGTCATCATTACCGGGTGTGCATACTGCCCACCTCCCTGATCCGGCGTCCCATACACGTAGTAGCCAGCGTCTTCGGGGGCTTGCGGGAGCATGAAGTAGCCACGCGAATCTTTCGGTTGGACTTCAAGCATGACCAACCTCCACTCACGTGATGCGGTTGGTTGCCAAGTCCCAGCCGCCGGCCGTGTTGCCGCCCGCGCCGCCGCCGATCTTTTGCTGGGTGTATTTCCACTTGACCTTCGAAAACTTGAGGGCTACGGAATCCTGAAGAATGTCGCCTTCGTGAGCAGCCTGGTTCACGCTGCCAATCAGCACGTTCTCGAGTTCGACTTCGTAATACTTGACCGGTTTGCCGTCGCTATCGGCACGCATGAACTCGAGCTTGGCCTTGGGTATCGTCTTCCCCGCCGAGCACGTTTGCATCAGCAGGGGTGACGACAAGTCGGCCAGTTTCGTGACCGTGATGCTGCGGTGCTCGCAACGTTCCGCAGTGTGGCCGCCGGCAGTCGAAGCCGTCGCTGATCTGGGCTGCAAAACGCCCCATTGGGCCGACGTCAGCTCAATCCATCCCTGGTGGGTGGAATCCTGCGACTCTCCTTTGATACCGTCAATTTGCAGATAGACGTCGATTGCCATGAGATCGTCTCCAAGGTTGAGGGTGAATCACTTCGACGATAAAAGAGGAAGTATTCACCCGAACCCGGCAGACGCGCGATGCGTTCCGTCAATCAAACGACATCAACAATGCACGGCAACGCAGGAAGCCAAGCCGGCCCCGTCAGGAACAACTCCCATACGCGTAATACCCCGCCGACGTCTCCCTGACATCCGTATAAGCCATCAACATATAAAACCCCAGGTACTGGTTCGAATCCGTCGCATACACCTGCCCGTCCGCGCCGATATACGCCCGGCCGGCCGACACGTGCGACACGTTGCTGGCATACCAGTGTTTGCAAGTGAACGGCGCCGCCGCGTTGCCGCTGACGATCCTGTCGATCATGGTCTTGATGGCGACCATCTGCCCGCCGCTCTTGGCCGGGAAATTTGCGTCCTCGTAGCCCCACCAATCCCAGCATCCGCCCGGATTGGTCGCGGTGACGATCGTTTGCGGATACAGCACGATGATGTTGTTCGTGTCGGCCCAGCGGTTATAGCCGGCATTCTTGTAGAACGCCGTGCCGACGACGGATGCGCTTTGCAGGCAGCCGTGGAATGCCACGTGCAGCCGGCACGCCTGCCCCGCCGCGCAGCTGGCCGGCACGTAGGCGTAGCCGCTGCTGGCCATGCTGTAGGTGTTCGGATTGAAGTTACCCCAGAATACGGACTGGTCGAAGTTGATGAAGCTGCCGCTTAACGTCCCCGTGTTCTTGGGATTCAGCGGTCCATAAATCCATTTCAGGATGTCGCCCGCCGTATCGAAATTGCAGTTGTCGACGTAGGGACTGCCGTTGACGGCGCAGCCGTTGCCGAAGAAATCCGTCGGGACCGAATGCTCGGCTGCGAGATTGTTCTTGTAATAGATGTTGGCGGCGGGGAGGTACGCGCCGTACATGGTCTTCAAATCGTCCATGACGGGCTGGCGCACCGTGGAATCGATCGTCCCCGACAGCAGATACACCTTCGATGCGGACATATTGCCGGTCGGGTCGATATAGCCGTTGCCCGACCAGGTATTCACCACCGACATCAGGTAGGGCACATTGCGGGAACCGGTATTGGCCATGCACGGGCCGACCGACATCGCGGCATTGCCTTGCGAGCAGTAATACGGGGCGCCGGCGATGATGCCCGCGCCCTTCCGGATCGTCTTCGAATACGCAAAATGCATTTGCACGGCCATGTCGGCGCCGGACGAAAAGCCGGAGACCGACACGTCGTTCACGCTGACGTTGTACTTCGGCAGCGCGACGACCGCCGCGAACGCGCTCGCGCCGAAAAAGCCGATGAGGATGACGACAAGATGTCTTGCCCTGACCAGGATGCCCATGGTGTCTCCGATTATCGTTGTGGGATTGACCCGAATCAGCTTAGTTGACGTTGACCGATGTGCAAGCGCAAAGCATTGTGCGCAGTTGATCAGGAGGCTGTGCAAAAACGCCCCGCGGTGCGTCATTGGGCGGTCATTTCACAAAGTTAATCTGTCGACCACTTTCCCCGTAAAGGCCGACATCCGATGACGCGCACGATCCTCCTGCCGGCCGCGCAGCGCCGGCGCTTCCTGAAGGCGACGGCTGCCGGCACCGTCCTGGCCGCGCTGCCGCCGCTGGCACGCGCGCAGGCGGCGCGCCAGCATCCGGAAGCGAAACCGACCTTGTACGCCCACCGCGGCGCCAGCGCGCTGCGGCCCGAGCACACGCTGGAGTCGTACGCGAAGGCCATCGCCGACGGCGCGGACTTCGTCGAGCCGGACCTCGTCGCCACGAAGGACGGCGTGCTGGTGGCGCGCCACGAAAACGCGATCACGGGCACGACGGACGTCGCCGCGCGTCCCGAGTTCGCGGCGCGCAAGACGCGCAAGACCATCGACGGCGAGACGCACGAAGGCTGGTTCGTCTCCGACTTCACGTTCGCCGAATTGAAAACGCTGCGCGCCATCGAGCGCCTGTCCCAGATGCGCGGCACCGCGTACGACGGCCAGTTCCAGATCGTCAGCTTCGACGAAATCATCGACTTCGTGGCGGCGGAAGCGGCCGCGCGCGGGCGCACGATCGGCCTGATCCCGGAACTCAAGCACTCGACGTGGTTCGCGCAGGCGGGCCTGCCGATGGAAGACCGCTTCGTGTCGACCTTGAAGGCGCACGCATACACGCGGCACGCGCCGGTCGTCGTGCAGTCGTTCGAGATCGCCAACCTGAAGGCCTTGCGCAAGGGCCTCGGCCAGCCGTCCAACGTCACGCTGGCCCAACTGGTCATTGCCGGCGCGGAGTACGACAAGGAGCAGCCGGCCGACGTCGCCGCGCCGACGACCCTCGTGGCGGACGCGCACAAGGCGGGATTGCAAGTCGTCGTCTGGACCTTCCGTCCGGAGAACGCCTTCCTCGCGGCCGACTTCCGCAGCGACGCCGGTCCGAACGTGCGCCACGACGCGGGCTCCGTCGCCGAGATCCGGCGCTATCTCGAGACGGGGATCGACGGCCTGTTCTCGGACGATCCGGCGCTCGCACGCAAGGCGATCGACGGCTGACGGGCGCCGGCAGCGGCGCGGCGTGTACCATGTGCGCATGACCTACCGCCTCGCCCTCTTCGACTTCGACGGCACGCTGGCCGACTCGTTCCCCTTCTTCCTCGGCGTCTTCAACACGGTCGCCGACCGCCACGGGTTTCGCCGCATCGACGTCGAACGCGCCGGCGAACTGCGCCATTACGGCGTGCGGCGGATGATGGACCATGTCGGCCTGCCGGCCTGGAAGCTGCCGCTCGCGTCGAACACGTTCATGGGCATGATGCGCGACAGCGCCCACCTGATCCCCCTGTTCGACGGCATCGACGGCGCGCTGCGCCACCTGCACGAACGCGGCGTCATGTTGAGCATCGTCTCGTCGAATTCCGAACACAACGTCCGCGCGGTGCTGGGACCGGAGTTGACGGCGCTGGTCCGGCGGTTCGACTGCGGCATGTCCGTCTTCGGCAAGGCGAGTCGCATCCGGGCCGTGCTCGACGCGTGCAAGGTGGCGCCTGCGGACGCCCTCTACATCGGCGACCAGGCCACCGATGCCGAAGCGGCGCGCAAGGCCGGCGTGGCGTTCGGCGCCGTGCATTGGGGCTATGCCGCCATCGACGCCTTGCGGGCGGAGGCGTGCGCCACCGAGTTCGTGGCGCCGGCCGATTTGCGCCGGATCGCCGCAGCGTCCTGATCCGACCGCGCACACGCAGCGACGGGTGGCTTGAAGAAAAATACTTTGCATGCTAAACTTTCGCATATCAACAGTAAACAAACAAAGTATTTACGCGAACCCGCCATGCACCTCTCCGACCAGACCCTGAGCAGTCTCACCGCCGCGCTGACCCACGCGTCGCGCGTCTACCGTGCCGCCGCCGACAAGGTCGCGTCCGACTTCGGCCTGTCCCAGGCGACCGGGCTGCCGGTGCTGGTCATCCACCGCTTCGGCGAAAACGGCGTGCGGCCGGGCATCCTGGCCGAGACGCTGAGCCTGGAGGCGTCGTCGCTCGTGCGCGTCGTCGACCACCTGATCGGATCGGGCCTCGTCGAACGTTACGAGGATCCGCAAGACCGCCGCGCCAAGATCCTGCGCCTGACCGACGAGGGCCTGAAGACGGCCCGGCAGATGGACCAGGCGCTGACGCCGTTCCGCCGCCGGCTGTTCGGGGAGTTCGACCCGGCCGACGTCGAGGCCACGCTACGCGTCCTGTCCGGCCTGCCGACCGCCATCGCGACGATCCAGGCTACATGAGTTTGCCGACCCGGTCGGAGATCCTGTTCTCCGTCAAGTCATTCGCGGCAGCGATGCTCTCGGTGTATATATCGATGCGCATCGGACTGCCGCGACCGTTTTGGGCGATGATGACCGCGTACATCGTCTCCGCGCCGTTCGCCGGGCCGACCCGCTCCAAGGGCCTGTACCGGGCCGGCGGCACGATCCTGGGCGCGACCGCGGTGACGTTCCTCGTGCCGCGCCTGATCAACTCGCCCGAGCTGCTGTCGCTGGCGCTGGCGCTGTGGATCGCCGGCTGCCTGTATTTCTCGCTGCTGGACCGCACGCCGCGTTCCTATCTGCTGATGCTGGCCGGCTACACCGCCGGTCTGATCGGTTTCCCGGCCGTGAACAATCCGGCCGCCATCTTCGACATCGCCCTCGCGCGCGTCGAGGAGATCGTGCTCGGCATCACTTGCGCCACGCTCGTGCACAGCCTGGTGCTGCCGCAATCGATCGGGCCGGTGCTGCTGGCGCGCCTGGACAATGCCGTGCGCGACGCCCAGCACTGGATCCGCGACGCGCTGAACCCCGCCGGCGACGCGCGCGCCGCCGCCGACCGCCGCAAGCTGGCCGGCGACATCACCGAGCTGCGCCTGATGAGCACCCACCTGCCGTTCGACACGTCGCACCTGCGCTGGACCAGCGGGGCCGTCAATGCGCTGCAGGAACGCCTGTCGTCCTTCGTGCCGATCGTCTCCGGCATCGAGGATCGCCTGACCGCCCTGCGCGACCTGGGCGCGACCGGCGTCGCGCAACGCTGGGCCGGGCTGCTGCAGGACGTCGTCGCGCTGGCCAACACCCCGCGCGGCCCATCGCTCGCGGCCCGCGGCGCCGAACTGCGCCAGCGCATCGACGTCTTGACGCCGGACGTGGACCGGGAACTCGGCTGGACCGGCATGATCGAACTGAACCTGGGCGCGCGCCTGCGCCGCCTGGTCGAGATCTGCGTCGAGACGCGCTCGCTGCGCCGCCACATCGACGCCGGCGTGCACGGCAGCCTGCCCGAGGAAGTGCGCCAGCTGCCGGGCGTGCCGACCAGCGCGCTGCACCAGGACCGCGGCATGGCCCTGCTGTCGGCCTTCGCCGCCGCCGTCGCCGTGTTGTCCTGCTGCGCGTTCTGGATCCTGACCGGCTGGCCGGCCGGCGCCGCCGCGCCGATGATGGCCGCCGTGCTGTGCTGCTTCTTTTCGACCCAGGACAATCCGGTGCCCTTCATCAAGGGCTTCCTGACCTACACGATCTATTCGATCCCCCTGTCGGCGCTGTACCTGCTCGCCCTGCTGCCGGCCGCGCACAACTTCGAGACGCTGGTGCTGCTCTGCGCCCCGACCTTCCTGCTGGTGGGCGTGTTCGTCGCGCGGCCGGCGACCTTCGGCCGCGCCTTTCCCTTCCTGTTCGGCATCATCGGCACGCTGGCCATGATGGACACGAATAACGCGGACATGGTGTCGTTCATCAACGGCATGACGGCGCAGATCGCCGGGCTCGTCGCCGCCGTCGTCATCACCGGCGTGTTCCGCACGGTCGGCGCCGGTTGGACGGCGCGCCGCCTGCTCAAGGCCGGCTGGAGCGAGCTGTCGCGCCTGGGCAGCGGGGAACGGGTGCCGTCGCTGCCGGAATTCTCGGCCAGGATGGTCGACCGCGTCGGCATGCTGACCCCGCGCCTGGCGCTGGCCGGCAAGGACCAGGACCTGCAAGCCGCCGACGCGCTGCGCGACCTGCGCATCGGCTTGAACATGACGCTGCTGCACAGCGTGCGCGCCCAACTGGGAGGCGACGACGCGGCCGTCGGCCCGCTGATGCAGCAGCTGTCGCGTCATTTCGCGCTGCGGCCAAAGGTCGACGCGCAGTGCGAGCGCAGCCTGCTGGGCGCGCTGGACAACGCGCTGCGCGCCATCTGCGCCGGCGCCCGCGACGGCGCCCAACGTAGCGACGCCCGGCGCGAAGCCCTGGCGGCGCTGACCGGCATGCGCCGCGACCTGTTTCCCAAGGCGGCGGCCTATGCGCCGTCGCTCGAACCCGCAACCTGAAAGGAGATCCGATGATCGGCGAAGTCAGCCTCTACGGCCTCTACGTTCCTCCGCTCCTGCTGCTCACGCTGGCGGCACTGGCGGTCTCGCGGCTGTGCAACCTGGTCCTGGCCAGGACGGGCTTTTATCGCCTCGTCTGGCATCCGGCCCTGTTCGATTTTTCCCTGTTCGTCATCGTGCTCGGCGCGCTGGCGTATTACACACGCAACTGGTCCTGACATGGCATTGAAAACGATTTTGTCGGCAATTGGCCGGGTAAGTCTCACGGCGGTGGTGACCGCGGGCGCGGTCTATGCGGGCTGGCAGCTGTGGCGCCATTACGAGGTGGAGCCCTGGACGCGCGACGGCCGCGTAAAAGCCTACGTCGTGCAGGTGGCGCCCGACGTGACGGGCCAGGTGACCAAGGTCTATGTGCACGACAACCAGCGCGTGAAGGCCGGCGAGCCGCTGTTCGAGATCGACCGCGCCCGCTTCGAACTGGCCCTGCGCCAGGCCGACGCCCAGGTGACGGCGGCCCAGGCCGCGCTGGCCCAGGCGCAGCGCGAAAACAAGCGCAACACCCAGCTCGACGACCTCGTGTCGCAGGAAACCCGCGAGCAGGGTCAGACCCGCACCGACCAGGCGCGCGCCGCGCTGGCGCAAGCCATCGTCAACCGCGACACGGCCAGGCTGAACCTCGAGCGCGCGCACGTCGTGTCGAGCGTGAACGGCATCGTCACGAACCTCGACCTGCGCGAAGGCGCCTACGCCACCGCGGCGCATCCCGTGATGGCCGTCGTCGACAGCGGTTCGTTCTACGTCGAAGGCTATTTCGAAGAAACGAAGCTGCCGCACATCCAGCTCGGCGACCCGGTCGACGTCACCCTGATGGGCACGCGCCAGCCGATCCACGGCCGCGTCGAAAGCTTTGCCGAAGGCATTGCCGACCGCGACCGCAGCACCGGCGCCAACATGCTGCCGAACGTGAATCCGACCTTCAACTGGGTGCGCCTGGCCCAGCGCATTCCCGTCCGCATCGCCCTCGACCCGGTGCCGGCCAACGTCCGCCTCGTCGCCGGGCAGACCGCAACCGTCAAGGTGCTGCCACCACACGTCAAGGCATCGTCATGAACCGCTACCGCTCCTTCGCAAAAAAAGCCGTCACACTGTCGCTGCTGGCCGCCGCGCTCGCCGCCTGCACGACGGTCGGCCCCGACTACCACGTGCCGAACGAGGCCGTGATCAAGCGCGATGCGGCCAACGCCCCGTTCATGGGCGCGGCCGAACGGCCCTTCAAGGCCGACCCGCTGCCGGCCGACTGGTGGCGGCTGTACCAGGACCCGCTGCTCGACCAGCTGATCGCCAAGGCCTTCGCCAACAACGCCGACCTGCGCGTCGCCGCCGCCAACCTGCAGCGCGCGCACGGCGTGCTGGAAGAGGTCGAGGAAAAGAAACGCCCCGAAGTCGAGATGAGCGCCGCCCCGCTGTACGGCCGCATCGCGGGCGCGCAGCTGGGCATCCCCGAACAACTTCCGACCGACGGCTTGTACGACGGCGACGTCAAGATCGGTTATACGCTCGACCTGTGGGGCCGCATCCGCCGCGCCGTCGAAGCGTCGGAAGCGGACGTGGAAGCCGCACAAGCCGCCAGCGACCTCACCCACGTGATCGTCGCGGCCGACACGACCCGCGCCTATGCGGAGGCGTGTTCGGCGGGCTACCAGTTGAAGGTGGCACAGCAATCGGTGGACCTGCAGGCGCAATTCGCCAAGCTCACGGCCGAACGCGTCCAGCGCGGCCGCGGCATCGCCATCGACAACAGCCGTGCGCAAGCCCAGCTCGACCAGTTGCGCGCCAACCTGCCGCCACTGGAAGCCCGCCGCCGCACGGCGCTGTACCGCCTTGCCGTTTTGACCGGCGAAGTGCCGAGCCAGTTCCCGGCCGACGTCGCGCAATGCTCGACACCGCCGCGCGTCGCGGCGACGATCCCCGTAGGCGACGGCGCCGCCCTGCTGCGCCGCCGTCCGGACGTGCGCCAGGCCGAACGCCAGCTGGCCGGCGCCACCGCGCGCATCGGCGTGGCGACGGCCGAGCTGTACCCGAACATCAACCTGGGCGCGTCGGTCGGCGCGGTCGGCATGATGAACCAGTTCGGCGATGCCAACACGTGGAAATTCAGCCTGGGCCCGCTGATCTCGTGGAGCCTGCCGGCCACCAGCTCGGCCCGCTCCCACATCGCCCAGGCCAAGGCCAACACGGCCGGGGCGCTGGCCCGCTTCGATGGCGTCGTGCTGAACGCGCTGCGCGAAACGGAAAGCGCGCTGACCGTCTATGCCCGCGAGCTCGACCGCAACGCGGCCCTGCGCGCGGCACGCGACCAGAGCGCGCTGGCATCGCGCCAGTCGGCCAAGCTGTACCGGTTCGGCCGCACGGACTTCCTGTCCCAGCTCGACGCGGAGCGCACGCTGGCCGGCGCCGAGAGCATGCTGGCGGCGTCGGACGCGCAGCTGGCGGCGGATCAGGTGCAGTTGTTCCTGGCCCTGGGCGGGGGCTGGGAGAATACGCACGCCAAGCATGGCGAAACGGAGCAGGCCGAGCAGGCGGCGCAGGCGCGTCACGCGCCGTGACGCGCCCGGCGATCACAACAGCTTATCCAGCGTAATCGGCAGATCCCGCACCCGCTTGCCCGTCGCGTGGAACACGGCGTTCGCGATGGCGGCGCCGACGCCCGTGATGCCGACCTCGCCGATCCCTTTCGCACCCAGCGGGTTCACGTGCGGGTCGTCCTCGTCGACGATCTGCACGTCGATCGCCTGGATGTCCGCATTCGTCGGCACGTGGTATTCGGCGAGGTTGCCGTTCACGGCGCGTCCCTCCCGCTTGTCGATCATCGTTTCCTCGAACAGCGCCAGGCTGATGCCCCAGACGATGCCGCCCATCAGCTGGCTGTAGCCCGTCTTTTCGTTCATCAGCTTGCCGACGCCGTAGACGCCCACCACGCGCGGCACGCGGATCTCGCCCAGGTCTTCGTCCACCGTCACCTCGACGAACACGGCGCCGAACGCGTGCATGGAATATTTCTGCTTTTCGTCGCCGGGCTCGGCCCTGGCCGTCACGTCCACCGGGCCGCCGTGGCGTGCGGCGATGGCCTGCATCGCTTCGCGCCGCGCCGGATCGGCCAACAAATACAGTTCGCCGCCGTCCGTGGTCGCGTCCACGCCGACGTCGTCGGCCGTCGCGCCGAACAGGGGCGAGCGCTCGTCCGCGGCGGCGATCCCGAGCAGTTTCAGGCGCAGCGCCTTGCCGGCCGCCTGCACGGCCGGCGCCACGCTGGCCACCGTCATCGATCCGCCCGAGACCGGCGCGTCCGGCATCTGCGAATCGCCCAGCGCGAAACGCACGCGGTCGACCGGCACGCCGAGCGCGTCCGCCGCCACCTGGGTCATCACGGTATAGGTGCCGGTGCCGAGGTCCTGGGTGCCCGAGCGGAACAGCGCGGTCCCGTCCGGCATGAGGGTGGCCGCACACTCCGCCGGCAAGCGCCTCGTCGGATAGCTTGCCGTCGCCATGCCCCAGCCCACCAGCTTGTTCCCCTGGCGCATCGAGCGCGGCTGCGGATTGCGGTCGCGCCAGCCGAAACGTTCGGCGCCGATCTCGTAGCACTGGCGCAGCGATTTACTCGAAAACGGCAAGTCCTTGCCGGGATCCCGCTCCGTGTAATTTTTCAGGCGCAGCTCGAGCGGATCCATGTTCAGTTCATGGGCCAGTTCGTCGATGGCGCAATCCAGCGCATACGAGCCGGTGGCCTCCCCCGGCGCGCGCATGAATGTGGGCGTGCCCAGGTGCATGCGCGCGAGGCGGTGCGACGTGTCCTGGTTCGGGCTCTCGTACATCATGCGCGTGACGAGGCCGCAGGGCTCGATCCAGTCCTCGATCATCGACGTGTACGCGATCGTGTCGTGGCCGGATGCCGTCATGCGTCCGTCCGGCACCGCCGCCATGCGCATGCGCTGCTCGGTGTTCGGTCGGTTGCCGACCGGGCCGAACATCTGGTTGCGGTCCAGCGACAGTTTCACGGGCCGCCCAACCTGCTTCGCGGCCATGGCCGCCAGCACCACGTGCGACCACACGGACCCCTTGCAACCGAAGCCGCCGCCCACATACGGGCACAGCGCCGTGACGTTTTGCGGCGGAATGTCGAAGATGGTGGCGACGATGCGCTGCACACCTTTCATGTATTGCGTCGAGTCGTACAGCGTGAGGCGGTCGCCGTCCCAGGCGGCGATCGTCGCGTGCGTTTCGAGCGGGTTGTGGTTTTCGACGGGCGTCGTGTAGGTGGCGTCGACTCGCGCGCTGCCTGCCAGCAGCCCGGCGTGCAGGTCGCCGCGTTTCGTGTCGGTTTCTTCCCCCAACACGTTTTGCGGCGGATGCAGCGACTGCTTCGCCTGCTCGAAGTCGAGCACGGCCGGCCGACGCTCGTACTCGATGTGCAGCCGCGCACCGGCCTCGCGCGCGCGCTCGAACGTGTCGGCCACGACGACGGCGATCGGCTGGTTGTTGTAATACACGTCGTCTTCCTGCAGCAGGGTCAGCCTGCGGCCGGTGGGCGGCTGGAGCTTGCCGTCCTTCGTCTGTTGCGGCAGACGCATGGCGTTGGCGGGCGTCATCACGAGCAGCACGCCCGGCACCTCGCGGGCCGCGCCGTCGTCGATGGAAACGACGCGTCCGCTGGAGATCGTGCTCGTGACGAGGACCGCGTGAACCACGCCGTCGACCGGATGCTCGGCCGAATAACGCGCCGCGCCGCTGACTTTCGCCCACGCGTCGACGCGATTGATGGGTGCGCCGGTGACGTTCATGCCATGCCTCCCGCCGCGCCGGTGGCGCGGCTGCCGGTCGCAACGCGCAGCGCCCGCGCGACCGCGCGCTGCGCCAGTTCGACCTTGAACGCGTTGTGCGCATACGGCCGCGCGCCCGCGACGGCGGCCGCCCCCGCCTGGCCCAGCATTTCGTCCGTGAGCGCATCCAGCGCCTGGCCGCGCAAGCGCTGTTCCGCGCCCGACGCGCGCCACGGTTTATGGGCCACGCCGCCCAGCACGATGCGCAGGTCGCGGATCGTGTCGCCGTCCAGGTCGACGGCGGCCGCCACCGACACCAGCGCGAACGCATAGCTGGCGCGGTCGCGCACCTTGAGGTAGTGCGCGTGCTGCGCGAACGGCGACGGCGGCAGTTCCACCGCCGTGATCAACTCGCCCGGGCGGATCACCGTGTCGTCCTGCGGACGGTCTTCCGGCAGGCGGTGGAAGTCGGCGACGGGGATCTGGCGCGCGCCGTCCGGCCCTTGCAGGTGGACGACGGCGTCCAGCGCGACGAGGGCCACGCTCATGTCGGACGGATTGGTGGCGATGCAGTGCGGACTGGCGCCGAGGATCGCGTGGATGCGGTTGTGGCCGTCGATGGCGTCGCAGCCGGAGCCGGGATCGCGCTTGTTACAGTGCGGGAAAGCCGGGTCGGTGAAGTAATAGCAGCGTGTGCGCTGCAGCAGGTTGCCGCCGACGGTCGCCATATTGCGCAACTGGGTCGACGCGCCGTTCAGCAAGGCCTCGGACAGCAGGCGGTAGCGCTGGCGCACGAGCGGGTGGTTGGCGGCCGCCGTGTTGGTGGCCATGGCGCCGATGCGCAGGCCGCCGCCCGGCAGCGGCTCGATGTCGGCCAGCGCCAGCCGACTGACGTCCACGAGGCGGACGGGTTGCTCGATGCCGCTCTTGTACAGGTCGAGCAGATTGGTGCCGCCGCCGATGAACTTCGCCCCCGGCTGGCGCGCCAGCTCGAGCGCGTGGTTCACGTCGCGCGCACGGTCGTAGAAGATCGAGTGCATGCACGCCCTCCTAGGCCTGGCGCAAGACCACGCTGTGGATGGCCTTGACGATGTTGGGATAGGCGCCGCAGCGGCACAGGTTGCCGCTCATGCGCTCGCGGATCTCGTCCTGGGACAGCGCGCCCGGCGCCAGCTGGTCGCCTTCGGTCAGCATGCTGGCCTGCCTTGCCTTCACCTCGTCCAGCAACGCCACCGCGGAACAGATCTGGCCCGGCGTGCAATAACCGCACTGGAAACCGTCGCAATCCATGAAGGCCTGCTGCATCGGGTGCGGCTGCCCTTCCTGGCCCAGGCCCTCCACGGTCGTGATCTCGCGGCCGTCGTGCATCATCGCCAGCGTCAGGCAGGCATTGATGCGCTGGCCGTCCACCAGCACCGTGCAGGCCCCGCACTGGCCGCGGTCGCAGCCCTTCTTGGTGCCCGTGAGGCCCAGCACTTCGCGCAGCGCGTCCAGCAGCGTCACGCGCGGTTCGATCGTCAAGTTGTGCTCGGTGCCATTGATCCGCAAGGTGAGCGGTTGCGGCGGCGCATAGGCCGGCGCCACGCTGTTCGCGCGCCGCCCGGTAAGACTCTGGTCGTCGTCTGGCATGGCTTTGCTCGCTTCCGAAATGAAATGGCAGGCTACCGTCAGACCGGCCCGGTCCGCACGGGTTCCTGCGTTGACCAAAAGGGGATGACGCCGCTGTTCGCGCCTTGATCCAGGCCAGCAGGGCGTAATGCTCCATCATCTCCGAAATCAAAAAATCACGGAGCGCGCCAGAATCTAATTCCTCAAAGAAATCAATGACTTGGATTCAGACACGAAAGTCCGCCGTTGCGGCCGGTGTTTGAAGCGCTCTATACTCGTGCCGTGATGCATCAAAGCATCGTCAACCCGGAAATGACCATGCGCTCCACCTTGTTCCTGTTGATGCCGCTCTTGCTGCTGGCCGGCTGCGTCAACGAATCCGCCAGCTATACGATCGACGGCAGCGACCACGCCCTGACCGTGATCGTCACCCAGGATTATTTCTGGAGCAAACAGGTGGGATTGCGGCTGATCGCGTCGCGCCTGCCCGACTGCCAGCGCCAGTTCGACCTCGGCAAGACGCCGCTGGCCAACCTGAACGTCGAGCTGTTTTCGACGGGCGACGAATCGTTCCTGCTGCGCTCGGGCGACGAGATGTGGCAAGTGGAAACCAGTGACTGCAAGCAGTTGCCCGAGCCATCGGACAATGTCCAGGCCCAGCCGATCGGCGTGTTCCACATGGACGCGAAAAAGAAACTCGTGTTCGAGCCCGCGGAAGGCGCGGTCGCAGCCGCCCGGTAATCGCGGCCGCGCCCGGCCCATCCCGCCGTCCGGGATCAGCGCTGCCCGGTCAGATGGCGCAGGCGCGCGATTTCGGCCGTGCGCCCGATCCGGTCGAGCGCCTGCTCGAGCAGGGTGCGGTCGCCGTCACGCAGCATGGTCCATTGCGTGAAATATTCGTGCACGGTACGCCAGGGCGGGAACTCGGGCGGCATGCTGCGCCAGGCGCTGCCGGTCGAGAGGAAGTACAGGACGGCACAGAACACGTCGTACAGATCGTGCTTGCGCGGCCGGGTCTTGCGGCGCGCCGCTTCCAGCATTTCACGCACGGTCTCGAACTGTTCACGCGGAACATCGCTTGGAAAGGTATGCCTGGCCATGTCGATCGCCTCAAAAATCACTTGGAGACATATGATCCGGAACAGGTTCCCGATCATCGACGGGGCGTAGCGCATTGTCGCGGCGGATTCGAGCACGGGCGCCCAGTAAATACAGTCTAGCAGCGTGTTCGGAATCATGCCGTCTTTTTTGAGACGCCATGCGCACGGCATCGCGCCACCGGCGAGCGGTGGCGCGAAAAAGACGGAAGACGGGTTTCGCGCCGCCCCGACGCTCAGTCGCGGGCCAGCGCCAGGAACTCGGTGCGCAGCGCCAGGTTCGGCTGCAGTTCGCCCAGCAGGGTCGACGTGATGGTTTCCTCGCCCGGCGTGCGGATGCCGCGGCTTTCCATGCACATGTGTCGGCACTTGATGACCACGCCCACGGCCTTCGGTTCCAGCACTTCCATCAGCGTGTTGGCGATCTGCACCGTCAGGCGCTCCTGCACCTGCAGGCGCTTGGAGAACACGTCGACGAGACGGGTCAGCTTCGACAGCCCGACGATCTTGCCGTTCGGCAGATAGCCCACCGTCGCCTTGCCGAAGAACGGCGCCAGGTGGTGTTCGCAATGGCTGTAGACCGGGATGCCGCGCACCACGATCAACTCGTTGTATTCCTCGGCGCCGTCTTCGAAGGCCTTGAGGATCTCGACCGGGTCCTGGTCGTAGCCGGATGTCCAGTGTTTCCAGGCCTTGGCGACGCGCGCGGGCGTCTCGTGCAGGCCGGAACGGTTGGGATCTTCGCCAAGGCTTACCAGCAGGCGGCGCCAGTCGTGCTCGGTGAAGACTTCTTTGTCAGACATGGTGAATCCTAAAATTTACGCTTGCCGAGAGTATATAGAAAATGAGGCAGATCCACAGAAGGCAGCGGCTTCCTTGCGCAAAACGAAAGCCATACTGTGGCGGATGCGCTAGCGTAGTCGGTGTCCTTGTCAATGCGCGGGAGAACGGCCATGCTTGGAAGCACTGTCCTGGAAGTTGCGATCGGATTGACGTTTTGTTATGGCACGGTCGCCCTGATCGTCACCACCTTGCAGGAAGCGCTGGCCGCGGCGTTCCGGCTGCGTGCCAACACGCTGCTGGCGGGCGTCAAGAGCATGCTCAACGATCCGTGCTTCGACGGGCTGGCGCGTGCCGTCTACCAGCATCCGCTGGTCAATCCGCACGGGGACGGCCCCCCGCCGAGCGAGCGGGAGATGCGCTCCCGGCCATCGTACATCGAACCGGCGCATTTTGCGATTGCCCTGGTGGACAGCCTGTGGAAGGTGCCGGGCGACTTCGCCCAGCTCGCCAACGCGATCGAAACAATCCCCGATCCGCAAGTCAGACAGGTCATGCGCGGGCTGTACGGCCGCGCGCGCGACCTGCAGCAATTCCAGGACATGCTGGCCGGCTGGTTCGACAACGCGATGTCGCGCATGTCCGGCACCTATAAACGGCGGCAGTTGCTGATCTCGCTGCTGCTGGCGCTGCTGCTGGCGATCCTGTTCAACATCGACAGCATCCACCTGTTCCGCACGCTGTGGCAGCAGCCTTCGCTGGCGGCGCATTTGCGCGACGCTCCCGGCGCGCTCGACCCGGCCGTGCTCGACGCCCTGATGGCGCTGCCGATCGGCTGGACCCGCTTCCCGCCCGTGCCCGGGGCCGATTTCGCGCTGCAGGTGGCGGGCTGGCTCGTCACGGCGTCGACGGCGCTGTTCGGCGCGCCGTTCTGGTTCGACCTGATGCAGCGCGTCGTGCGCCTGCGCAGCACGGGTGCCCGGCCGGAAGACCTGCCGCGGTCGCTGCGCGTGGAAGGCAAGATCGCGGCCGCGGCCACGCCGCTGCCCTGAGCGCCGCCGTCTCAGCGTCCGGGCGGACGGTGGCTGTCGACGAGCATGCTCGAGATCGACACGTGCGGCACTCGCTCCGGCCACGCATCGTCCGGCCCGAACCAGCGCGCTTCGCTGATCTCGTTGGGATCGATGCGGATGTCGCCGTCCAGGTAATCGGCCGTGAACGCGATCATCAGCGAGTGCGGGAACGGCCACGACTGGCTGCCGAAATAGCGCAGGTTGTGCACGCGCAGGCCGACTTCCTCGAACACTTCGCGGTGCACGGCCTCCTCGATCGTTTCGCCCGCCTCCAGAAAGCCGGCCAGCGGCACGAAGCGCTTCGCCGGGGACTGGGTATGCAGCGCCAGCAGGACCTTGTCCCCGTTGCGGATCAGGACCATCATCGCCGGCGAGATGCGCGGATACGCCATGTGGCCGCAATTGCCGCACTTGAAGCAGCGTTCGCCCGTTGCCAGCACGGTGTCGCTGCCGCAGGCGCCGCAGAAGCGGTGCGTGCGCGCCCATTCCGCGATCTGGTACGCGCGCGCGGCCACGCCGAGCTGCGCGTCGTCGAATTCGCCGAACAGCGACCGCAGCCCGCGCCAGGCGTAACCGGCCGGCGCCAGCGCCTCGTCGTCGACCCAGGTCGCCTGGCAATAGCGCTCGCCCAGCAGGCCGACCGGCTGCAGGCGCGGCGCATCGAGCGCGAGGCTGGCGATCGCGGCCGCGTCGGGCAGGCCGAGGTCGGCCTCGCGCACGAGCAACCGGCCGCCGTGGAAGACGAAGGACAGCGGCGCGGCGTGCTGCTGCGGAACCATCAGGGGCGTGAACGAGGCGGGCGTCTGGAGCATGGGGTATCCGGTCATCGAAGGCGGTGCAACGATGATACCGTCTTTCGCCGCACCGTTCAGGACGCTGCCCGGCCGCCCCCGGCCAGATCAAGCGCCAACGACCGCGCGAATGGATGAACTAATCCGGCTCATCGTGCTCCAAGCCTCAGCAGGACCGCAGCGCAACCCAACGAGGAGGAGACGATGACCGATGTTCCCGTCGTGCTCGGTATTAACCGGACCCAGGACGCCAGCGCCTGCCTGATGCAGGGTTCGCGCCTGCTGTGGGCCATCCAGAAGGAGCGGCTGACGCGCCACAAGCACCACTGGGGCAAGCTGGGCGACGTCCGCACCCATTACGGCCCGCGCCTGCCGTGGCCCGGCCGGCCGCTCGACGTCGTCGTCGAATGCTTCTCGTCCGACGCCGAAGCGCGCGACCTGGCCTCCTACGACGAGGAACTCGAATCGGCGCTGCGCCTCGCCCCCGGCTGCCGGCGCGTGCGCATCTCGCACCACCTGGCCCACCTGTACAGCGTCTTCCACCCTTCGCCCTTCCGCGAGGCCGCCGTCATGGTCATCGACGGCCAGGGCAGCCCCGTCGCCGAGCTCACCGACCACTGGAGCGGCGCCGCCTACGTCCCGGGCGACTGGCGGGAGGTGGCGTCGTTCTACCGCGCCGACCGCGAACGCGTGCACTGCATCGGCAAGCAGCTGTGGGACCGGGACGACATGCGCCTCGTCGGCCTGGGCATGTTCTATTTTCTGCTGACGCAAGCCATCTTTCCCGGCGAAGGCAACGAGGGCAAGGTGATGGGGCTCGCCCCGCACGGCCTGGCGCATGCTCTCGGCCTGCCGCCGCTGGACGTCGATGGGGCGCAGGTGACGTTGCCGCCGGCCTGGCGCGACATCCTGCGCGACCGCGATCGGTTCCGCTACGGCCAGCCGGGCGTCGCCTTTGCCGACTGCGCGAACCTGGCGGCGGCCGGCCAGCGCGCCTTCGAGGACGCAATGCTCGCCGTGGCCCGCTGGCTGCATGCGGAAACGGGACTGGACAATCTGTGCTTCGCGGGCGGCACGGCTTTGAACTGTTCGGCCAACGAACGGCTGCTGCGGGAAACGCCGTTCAAGCAGGTCTTCATTCCGCCGGCGCCGGGCGATGCCGGCACCGCGCTGGGTTGCGCGCTGTACGGCTTGACGGAACTGGCCGGCGCCGGCTGCGCCTACCGCTGGACACACGACTACCTGGGTCCGGCCCCGCGCCGCGAGGACATCGAAGCCGCGCTGGCGAACCGCGACGACCTGCACGTCGACCATCTGCCGGACGTCGGGGCGCTGTGCGACCGCATGCTCGACCTGCTGTGCCGGCGGCGCGTCGTCGCCCTGTACCAGGGCAGCAGCGAATTCGGACCGCGCGCCCTGGGGCACCGCAGCATCCTCGCCGATCCGCGCCACGTCGAAACACGCGACTGGATCAATGCCCGGGTCAAGCAGCGCGAGTGGTTTCGTCCGCTGGCGCCGGTCGTGCTCGCCGAACGGGCGGCCGCGTATTTCGACCTGCCCCGCCCTTCGCCTTTCATGCAGTTCGCGGCGCCGGTCCGTCCGGACATGGTGTCGCGCGTGCCGGCCATCACGCACGTGGACGGCAGCGCGCGCCTGCAGACCGTCGGCCCGGACGACGACCCGCTGCTGCGGCGCCTGCTGGAAGATTTCGACGCGCGCACAGGCGTGCCTGTCCTGCTGAACACATCGTTCAACGGCAAGGACGAGCCGATCGTGGAAACGCCGGACGAAGCACTCGCATCGTTCCGCCGCATGCCTCTGCACGCCCTCGCGATACCGCCGTTCCTCGTGACCAAACGGATCGAACCGGAGCTGCCCACATGATCCGTGCGTATCCGGCGCGGGCCAGCGTGCTGCCGGGTGCGACGCTGATCCTGCACGTGTCGACCGACAGCAGCCGTTTCCGCGTCACCTTCTACCGCTGGGGCGACGGGCCCATATGGATGCTACGCAGCGACTGGCTGCCGGGCGCCTGGGCGGCCGATGCGGCGCCGGACGTCGACTGGCGCTGGCCGGCCTATCGCTTTCCGATCCCGCCGGACTGGCCCTCGGCCGTCTACATCGCCGACTTCGAAGAGGACGGGCGCAAGATGGCGTTCGACCCCGCCCGCGGCCACGGCGCCGCCCTGTTCGTCGTGCGTGCCCGGTGCGGACCGCACGCCGCCGACGACGCACACCACGCGGCGCCGCGCGACGGTCCCGCCGAGGGCGACGTGCCCGGCTACCGCATACGGCGGGGCATGCTCTATAAACTGCCGGTGACCACGTACCACGCGTACAACTTCGGCGGCGGCGGCTGCTTTTATGCGTGCCCGCCGCGGTCGGACGATCCGCCGGGCGCGCGCGTGTCGCTGCGCCGTCCCGGCGGCGGCATCGGCGGACCGGTGTGGGGCGCCGCCGATCATTACGACGCCACGTCGCCGCGCCAGACGTTCGCCCACTGGGACGCGCACTTCATCCGCTGGATGGACCGCAACGGCTATCGCCCCGACTTCTGCACCGATCTCGACATCCACGCCGACCCGGCGCTGCTCGCGGGCTACCGCCTGCTGGTGTCGGCCGGGCATGACGAATACTGGACCACGGCGACCCGCGACGCCGTCGAGGACTTCGTCGCCGGCGGCGGCAATCTTGCCTTCTTCGGCGCCAATGTGTGCTGGTGGCGCATCCATCTCGTCGACGACGGGACGGCCATCGTCTGCCACCAGGGCGGCCCGCACGGCGCCCTGGACCACTGGTGGCCGCGCTGCGGCGCCGCGCGTCCCGAAGACAGCCTGAGCGGCGCGAGCTACCGGCATGGCGGCGGCTGGTGGGACGGCCCGCGCACCACCGACGGTTACGTCGTCCAGCAGCCCGATCACTGGGTGTTCGCGGGCACCGGTCTGGCGCACGGCGACGCATTGTGCCGGCACAGCTGGCCACCGCTGGCGGGCTACGAATGCGACGGCGTCCCCCTCGACGTGTTCGACGCCGTCCGTGGCGCCATGCTGTCGGCCTGGGCGGACGAGGACGGCACACCGGCCGGCTATACCTTGCTGGCGGCCGCGCGGCTGGGCCCGGACTGGCAGGAACTGCCGGCACGCGCGCGCCACGCGGCCGGCGAAGGCATCCACACGGCCGCGATGGGCCTGTTCAGCCGCAACGGCACCGTGTTCTCGGCCGGGACCACCGACTGGGCGCAAGTCCTCGACGCCGGCCGCGATCGTCAGCTGGAGCGCATCACGCGCAATGTCCTGGACGGACTGTTGCGCGCATAAAGCGTAGACAAGACGTCGAAAGGAGGAAACCATGTACCGGCGACCATTGCTGCAACGCCTAGATCCGTCTTCGGTCATCGTGTTCCGCGCCCTCCACCTGGGCGACATGCTGTGCGCGGTGCCGGCCCTCCGCGCGCTGCGCGCTGCGCTGCCCCGCGCCCACATCGCACTGGTGGGTTTGCCGTGGGCGCAGCAATTTGCGGACCGGTTCGACACGTACGTGGACGAGTTCATCGCCTTCCCCGGCCATCCTTTATTGCCCGAGCAACCAGTCCGGCACGAAGCACTCGCGCATTTTTATGCGAAGCTGTGCACCCGCCAGTTTGCCCTGGCGATCCAGCTGCACGGAAGCGGCGACGTGAGCAATGACATCGTCAGCGGCTTCGGCGCGCACGCCATGGCCGGGTTCTGCCGCGGTGCCCCCGTCGTCCGCGACCGGACCGTCCTGTTTCCCTATCCGGACATCGGCACGGAGCCGGAGCGGCTCCTGTCGCTGATGGAGCAACTGGGTGCGCCGCCGACGGGCATGCATCTGGAATTTCCGCTGTCACGGCAAGACGAAGACGAGTGGCGAGCCAGCGGCCTCGGCGACGCACTCGTTCCCGGCGACTACCTCTGCATTCATCCGGGTGCACGCAAGCGGGACAAGTGCTGGCCGGCGCGCCTGTTTGCCGAGGTGGGCGATCGCCTGGTGGCCGAATTCGGCCTCAAGGTCGTGTTGACGGGATCGGCCGCGGAAGCGGACCTGACGGCCGACGTCGCGGACCGCATGCGCCACACGCCGCTCGACGCCGCCGCACCGATCTCCATCGGGGCGATGGCCGTGCTGATGCGCGATGCCAAGCTGTTACTGTGCAACGACACGGGCGTGTCCCACATCGCGGCCGGCCTCAAGCTCAAGAGTGTCGTCGTGTTCAGCAAGGCCGACATCGCCCGCTGGGCGCCCCTCGACCGTCATACGCACCGCTGCATCTGGGATCCCGGCGCGGAGCGTGCCCAGGTGGTACTGCAGCATGCGCGTGCATTACTGTCCGGGACGGCACCCAGCCGCCAGCGCAGCGTCGGCATGTGGCCCTACTGGTAGCGGTTGCGCGGATTCGTCGATGGCTGCGCGCGCCAACGTCTCGACATCGTCGACGCTGACGTCGGCGACGAAGCTCACATCATGTGGACAGCGCGCGTGAAGGTTGTCCCGATCGCAGACGGGGCACCGCGTTCGCACCGCCAGGGCCGCGTGCAGCGTCGACGGCCGCAGCGGCATCCCTTCGATCAGGTTCGTCAGCCAGAAAATGCCGACACTCGGTACGCCCAGGGCCAACCCGAGGTGCAGCGGTCCGGTGTCGTTCGACACCAGCAGGGTGGCGCGCTCGAGCAGGCCGCACAGTCCGCCCAGGCTCAACCGGCCGGCGAGGACGATCGCCGGCGCCCGCATGCCGGCCGCCACCTCGTGTACGAGGCTCACTTCGTCCGGCGACCCATTGATTGCGACACGCGCCCCGGCTTGCGCCAGCCGGTCGCCCAGCGCCGCGAACGCGCGCGCGGGCCAGCGGCGGCGTGGGTCGGTCGATCCCGGCTGCAGCAGCACGAGACGTTCGCCGGGCAGGACGGGCACGGTGGCCGCCGCCTCTTGCCGGTCGGCTGCCGTCAGCGCGAGTTCCGCGTGCGGCGCAGGCGGTAACCGGACGTCGGCGCCGGCCAGCCCTGCGATCTCGAGCAAGGCCAGCCTGCGCTGGCCCGGTTCGCGATAGGCGACCCAGCGATCGAGCAGGGGCGCACCGGGCGCGCACGCCCCTACCGTCAGGCGCGCGCCGAATCGTCGCAGGAATGGATTCGAATAGCGCCCGCCGCCATGCATCTGCAGGGCAAGGTCGAAGCGTTCGGCGCGCATCGCGGCGACGAAGCGCTCGACCGCTTGCGCGTCCGGCACGGTATCCGACGGCGCGCCGACGCCCGGCACGGGCGGGACTTCCACGACGCGGTCCACCGGGCCGGGCCGCCCGTGCAGGAATGTCCGGTGCCACGCCTTTCCCGCCAGGACCAGCTCGGCCTCGGGATACGCCTGCTCGAGCGCATGCAGGGCCGGCAGTGCGAACACGAAGTCGCCCACCGCGCCCGGCCGCAGGACGACGATCTTGCACACGCCGTCCATGTCAACGGCTGTCCATGTCCGGGCACGCCGCCGCGTCGGGCATCCCCGGCGGATCGGCCGGCGGCGGATCGGCCAGCGGCAGCACATACGGCGCATCGATGGCCCGTGCCGTGATCGTCGTCGGCAGTTCCATGTGATACGCGCCGGACGGCAGGATGGCGCAGCCGCCGTGGCGCGCCATGACGCGCTGCTGGGCCAGCACGTCCTCGCCGCAATGCTGGGCCGGCAACTCGCGCCAGAAGTCGAATCCGCCCACGGCCCGCAGCTTGGCCGTATCGAACATCACGCACCCGCCCACCCAGGCGATCTTGTAGCGCCGGGGCGCCCCATCCCCGGATTTCAGGCGGGACTGCACGTGGAATAAATTGGCCGCACTGTGCAGGTGGTGGCGTGCCCACCCCGGGCTGCCGGGCCGGATGGTTTCCGGCACCACGGGGCCGTTCCAGAATTCGATCGTCTCCTGCATCGGCCGCGATTGTCCCAGGTAGCTCAGTCCGTGCAAGGCGCTGCCGACGAGACCGCACCGTTCCGCGCGGATGACGGCGTGCAAGCGGGCGACGAGGTCAGGCTCTAGGATCACGTCATCGTCGACGAACAGGCAGTACGCGGACCGCGCCTGGGCCAGCAGGAAGGCGCGCTGTTCGGCCATGCCGCGGCGGCGCGCACGCCGGAAGGTCTCCACGCCGCGTCCGGTGGCGCGCAGGTAGCGCAACACGGCCTGCACTTCGCCGTGCGCGCATGCGCCGTCGCCGTCCGACTGGTCGGCCAGCACGATGCGCAAGACCGGCCAGGTCTGGGCGCCGAGCGCCGTCAACGTGACCGCGAGCGCCGCCGGCCGGTTGCGGGTCGGGATCAGGACGTCGATCGTCTCGCTCACGGCGCCGCCCTTCCGTGTTGCGCCGCCTGGCCATTCAGGTAGGGGTTGAGCGCGGGATCGTTGTACATCTTGAACTGGCGGTACAGCTTGAAATACGCCCGCCCGGCCCGCGCCTCCGCCAGCAGGAGGTCGAGGCAGGACATCAGGTCTCCGCGCTGCGTGAGCAGGCGCTCGAGCTTGCCCGCGCAGACGCGGACGTGGTGCTCGTCCGCATCCGTGCGTTGCGCCTGCGCGCGCATGTGGTGGATCTTGAGGGCGAGGATCGACAGGCGGTCGATCATGGCGCCGGCCGTCTCGCTGGACAGGCGGGCGCCGGGCTGGCGGACGACGTGGTTCAGGCCGGCCAGCAGCGCATCGTCGATGGACTCGACGGCGTCGTTGCGCTTCTGGTTGTAGCGGTCGATCAGGCGCTTGCCGGCCGCGATCTCGGCCGGGGGCACGTCGAGCCGGCGCGCCCGGTCTTCCTCGCGCCACAGCAGGCCGTTGTAACGGTGGTTGTCATCGATCCATTCCCACACGCCGGATGCGCCGGTAGGCTGCGACATGACCGGCCAGTCGCGTTCGCGCAGCTGGCGGTCGTGGAACCAGACGACGGACACGGCATCGATTTCGCTTTGCATGAAGACTCCCATCCTGGGCAGACGCGTAATGCTGCTTGGAGTACCCAGGCGTACTGGAGTTCTTGGCAATGAGCTCGGGCTTGGCACAGCGCAAAGAAATGATTGGTATGGAAACGTTTTCAACCTAGAATAGCCGGGCACAACGGAGAGGAATCCCATGCCACCCCAGCCCACGTCCCGCCTCGATCTCGTCGACGCCCTGCGCGGCTTTGCCATCGCCTCGATCATGCTGTTGCATAACCTCGAGCATTTCGACCTCTATTTTTCTCCGCCGGGCGATCCCGCCTGGATGAAAGAGCTGGGGCAAGGGATCTGGGACACGATGTTCGCCTTGTTCGGCGGCAAGTCGTATGCCATCTTCGCCCTGCTGTTCGGCCTCACGTTCCACCTGCAGTCCGACGCCCGGGCACGGCGCGACGACGATTTCCGTCCGCGCTTCGCGTGGCGCATGCTCCTGCTGCTCGGGTTCGGGCTGGTGAATTCGGCGTTCTACCAGGGCGACATCCTGGCGATATATGCCGTGCTCGGCCTGGTCCTGATTCCGGTCGCGCACCTGCGTACGCGCACCGTCTTCCTGCTGGCCTGTTTCCTCACCCTGCAGCCGTTCGCCTGGTTCGATGCGCTGGCGGCGCTGCACAGTGCGCCCGGCAAGCTGCCAGATCCGGCCTCCTGGGCGCTCTTCGGCCAAGCCGACGAGTATCTGAAGCACGGTTCTCTGCTCGACGTCTGGATCGGCAACCTCACGAACGGCAAGCACGCCGTGTTGCTGTGGAGCTGGGAAATGGGCCGCATCCTGCAGATTCCCGCGTTGTTCATGTTCGGCATGCTGGCCGGGCGCGCCGGGCTGTTCGCCGTCAACGACAGGAACCGCGTCGTCTGGCGCCGCGTGTTCGTCGGCGCGTTGCTGCTGCTCGGTCCGCTGCTCGTCGTCCACACCCACCTGGCAACGTGGATCGCCGCCGAGGCGCTGAGCCGGCCGCTGGACACCATCTGCCTGCCGCTCCTCAACCTCGACATCATGTTGCTGCTCGTGACGGGCTTCGCGCTGCTGTACCGCCGTCCCCGCAGGTCGCGCGTGCTGGGCGTGTTCCGCTGGATGGGACGGATGAGCCTGACGAGCTACATGATGCAGTCGATCGTCGGGACGACGCTGTACTACGGCTACGGCTTCGGCCAGTACGCAACGACGGGCCCCGTGCTGGCGCTGCTGGTCGGCATCGTGCTGGCCCTGCTGCAGGGCTGTTTCAGCGCCTGGTGGCTCAAGCGCCACAAGCAGGGGCCGCTGGAAGCGCTGTGGCACCGCCTCACGTGGATCGGCGCGGACGCTCAGCCGGCGACGCGCGTGAACAGCCCCGGGTAATGCAGCACGAGGCCTTCGCCGTCGACTTCCAGTTCCGCGGAGAACGGACGGGACAGGCTTTCGAACAGGACCCGCTCGGGTGCCACGCGCGTGTATGCCTGGGACACGGGTTGCACGTCGAGCTTGGGCAGGTCGACGTAGGCGACGCGGATTTCCTGGCGCTGCTGCAATTGTTCGCCCAGCCGGCGGATCGGCAGCATATTCGTGAACGGACTGCCGGACAGGTCGACGTCCGTGCACCCCTGCAGGTGCGGCAACGGCGTGCCGTCGGCATCGAGCCAGTTGCCGGCCCCGTCCGCGCGCAGGCATACCCGGCCCATGCCGGCGACGTGCACGTCGAGACTGCGCACGCGCCACCGTTCATCGCAGCGTAGCAAATAACTGCAGGCAAATAAGCGGCCGCCCGCGGGGCCGATGAGGACGCCTTCGGCCGTCGCGCCGGCGTCGCCGCTCTCCAGTTCGACATGTTCCAGGCCGCCACCCTGCTCCGTGGCCCAGCGATAACTGCGTTTCACGTCGCCTCCTTCCGTGTTCCGTGCATGCCCACTGTAGCACCATGCCCGCGCCGGGATGGGCACGGGACGCAATCGTGCCGCCGAGTTGCGCGACGGCGAGACCGTCCTCGCCGTATCATGGCGACAAGGGCCGCCGCGACGGTGGACCGCTGCCAGGGAGGAACCGTGTTCGGTATCGATGCGCGTACAGCCCGCGTGGTGTGGACGGCCGCGCTGGTCATTGCAGGCCTGTATGGCGTCTATCTCGTGCGGACGACGCTGCTGGTGATGCTGATCGCCGTGCTGTTCAGCTACCTCATCTATCCGCTGTTCGTGCAGGCCCAGCGCCGGGTCGGCGGCCGCGTGCCGCGCACGCCGCTGCTGTGCCTCGTCTACCTCGTCGTCATCGCGCTCGTCGTGCTGGCCGTCGGGCTGTTCGGCAACCAGGTGGCCGAGCAGGCGACGACGCTGGCGCACCAATTGCCCACCCTGCTCGATCCCGCCACGCTGGAAAAGCGCCTGCCGCTGCCCGGCCCGCTCGAACCCTTGCGCGCGCGCGTGGCCGGCTTCCTGCGCGACCTGTTGCAGGGCGGCTCGGCGGAAGCGATGCCGTTCGTGCGCAACCTCGGCTTCGGGCTCGTGCACCTGGCCGGCAACCTGATCTATGTCGTCGTCGTGCCGATCCTGAGCTTCCTGATGATCCTGCAGGCCCCCGTCTTCGACGAACTCCTCCTGACGGTGAAGCAGCGCCGCAACGGTGCGTTCTGGACCGACGTGCTGCACGGCCTGAACACCGTGCTGTCGAGCTATGTGCGGGCGCTGGCCCTGCTGTCGCTGGCCACCCTGCTCGCCTACGGCATCGTATTATCGTTATTGCAAGTGCCGTTCGCGCTGCTGCTGGCCGCCGCCGCCGCCGTGCTGGAAGTGATTCCCGTGCTTGGGCCGCTGGTCGCGGCGGCGGCCATCGTCGGCGTGGCCCTGTTCAGCGGCTACGAGCACGTGGGCTGGGTCATCGCCTTCATCGGCGCCTACCGCATCTTCCAGGACTACATGCTGAATCCCTACCTGATGAGCGAAGGCGTGGACGTGCCCCCGATCCTCGTCGTGTTCGGCCTGCTCGCCGGCGAGGAGCTGGCGGGCGTATCCGGCATCTTCCTGTCCGTGCCCTTCCTGGCCGCGCTGCGGATGGTCGCCGTGCAGGTGCGCCTGCACCGGGCCAAGATCACGAGCGCGCCGACCGTGTTGTAAACGCCACAGATCACCCGTCCGGTGTCGCTACGCACAACTGATAGCGCTATCAGTCATTTCTTGATGTTTCTCCTCTGATGCGGGCGTCATCGGCGCGCGACGTCATGCAATGTGCATAACGGAACCCCCGCACGTTTCGCTCCGCAACACGAATAAAACTTTACAAACCTGCCGCCTTGTTGAAGACTTGGCAAAAATGATAGCGCTAACGGTCGCTTCGAATCGAAAGGAACAAAGACAGCATGGCACCACCAACCGATGTATCCCTCCAGCCCGGCACTGCGTCCCGCTGGGTCGTCATGGGCGTCTGCGGATGCGGCAAGAGCACGATCGCGGCCGCCCTCGCCCAGGCCTTGGGCGCCCGGTTCGTCGAGGGCGACGCGTACCACCCCGCCGCCAACGTGGTCAAGATGTCGGCCGGCGTCCCGCTGACGGACGACGACCGGGCCGAGTGGCTCAAGACCCTGGCCGGCGAGATCGCCGCCGCCCGCGAACGGGGCGCCGGCATCGTCGTGTCGTGCTCGGCCCTCAAGCAGCGCTACCGCGACCTGCTGCGCCAGGCCGATCCGAACCTGCGCTTTGCCCACTTGACGGGCCCGCGCAACACGATCGCGGCCCGCATGCAGACCCGCATCGGCCACTACATGCCGATCACGCTGCTGGACAGCCAGTTGCGCGACCTCGAGCCGCTGCAGCCCGGCGAAGCCGGCATCACCCTGGACATCACCCGGCCGCCGGAGACCCTGGTGGCCAGCATCATCGCATCGACCGGCCAATAAATCATCGCACCCCGGCCCAGCCGCCCACCGTCGAGGCGGCACGCCAACCACACGAGAATAATGGAGACTACCATGCGTACACCACTGCAACGCACCCTCATCAACCTGGCCGTCGCGAGCGCCTGCGGCCTGCTGGCCGCGGCCGCCCACGCCCAGGACGCCCAGCCGGCACCGCAGGCTCCGGCCACCGATGCCACGCCCGCCGTCCCCGAGACGCAGGTCGTGCACATCTCCGGCTCGCGCATCGCGGCGCGCGGCTTCTCGCAGCCGACGCCGACCACGAGCCTGTCGTCGTCCGACCTGGAAAAGGCGGCGCAGCCGAACCTGTTCAACACGCTGATCGAACTGCCCGCCCTGCAAGGCAGCACGGGCCGCACGACGAGCACCAACAGCACGTCGAGCGGCATCCAGGGCCTGTCGTCGCTGAGCCTGCGCGGCCTCGGCCCGATCCGGACCTTGACCCTGCTGGACGGCCAGCGCGTCGTCGGCGCCAACGTCACGGGTGTCACGGACGTCAGCCAGTTCCCGCAACTGCTCGTCAAGCGGGTGGACGTCGTCACCGGCGGCGCCTCGGCGTCGTACGGGTCGGACGCGGTGGGCGGCGTCGTCAACTTCATCACCGACAAGAAATTCACGGGCTTTAAAGCGAACGTCGAAGGCGGCCAGACGCGCTACCACGACGACAAGAGCGGCACCCTGCAAGCCGCCTGGGGCAAGGGCTTCATGAACGACCGGCTGCACGTGACCGTCAGCGGTGAATTCAGCAAGGAGAACGGCATCGATTCGCCTGGCTACGGCGAAGTGGGCCCCAATGGCCGCACGTGGTACCGCAACACGGTATTCCAGCGCCGTCCGCTGTCGCAGACGAACGACGGCCAGCCCGAATACAAGGTCATCGACCACGCCCAGCAATACCAGTATTCGAAATACGGCCTGATCACGAGCGGCCCGCTGCAAGGCACCGCGTTCGGCGCCGGCGGCGCGCCGTACCAGTTCGACTACGGTTCCAACGGCGTGCCGACCGGCACCGGCCAGGTCACCAACTGCGTCAATCCGTTCTGCGTGGGCGGAGATTTGTCCGGCAGCGTGGGCGCCGGCACGAATCTCGCCATGAATTTCAAGCGGCAAGTCGCGTACACGCGCCTGTCGTGGGACCTCGATCCGGACAACGAGATCTACTTCACGGCCAATTACGCGCAGGTGCAATCGCACTTCTCGCCGAACCCCGGCGCGGCCAAGCAGGCCAACCTGACGATCCGCTGCGACAACCCGTTCCTGCCGGCGTCCATCGCGGCGGCCTGCGCGGCCAACAACATCGACCGCTTCCAGTACGGCACGGCGAACGCCATCTTCCCGGCCAACATCAACGTGCACCCGACGCGCACGCAGCGCCGCTTCGTCGTCGGCGGCGACGGCCGCTTCACGCTGTTCGGCAAGGACTGGTCGTACGACGCCTACGCCGAGCACGGCGAGAACACGACCAACATCAACGTCCACGACATCACGCTGAACACCCGCTACAACAACGCGATCGACGCCGTGCGCGATCCGGTGTCGGGCAAGATCGTCTGCCGCAACGCCGTCGCCGCCGCCAACGGTTGCGTGCCGCTGAACGTCATCGGCGACAACCCGGTCGACCCGGCCGCGTGGGCGTACATCGCGCCGGCCGCCGGCCCGATCCAGCGCACGACGCAAAGCCAGGACGTGGCCAGCGCCAACTTCAACGGCGAAGTGTGGGACGGCTGGGCCGGTCCGCTGTCGATGGCGACCGGTGCCGAGTGGCGCCGCGAGAAGTACGACGTGCACGGCGACCCGTACGGCGCCGGCGTCTCGCCCGATTCGATCGGCGGCGCGGCGTATCCGCTCGATCCGACCCTCAACAGCGCAGTCGGCAACAACTGGTACGCGGGTAACTACCACAACGGCGCGGGCGCCTACAACGTGCGCGAAGCCTACGTCGAATTCAACCTGCCCGTGCTGAAATCGGCCACATGGGGCGAAGCGAACCTGAACGTCGCCGACCGCCAGACCAAGTACAGCACGGCCGGCAACGTCAGCAGCTGGAAGATCGGCGCCACGTGGAAGACGGGCATCGACGGCCTGCGCTTCCGTGCCGTCACCTCGAAGGACGTGCGCGCGCCGAACCTCTCCGAATTGTTCGCGGCGCCCGTCGTCGTCAACAACCAGGTGCAATACCAGGGCAATACGGTCAGCGTGCAGCAGCGCACCGTCGGCAACACGAACCTGCGGCCGGAAATCGCGCGCAACAACTCGTTCGGCATCGTGCTGAGCCAGCCGAGCTGGGCGCCGGGCTTCTCGACGTCGATCGACTACTACGACATCAAGGTCAACGACGTGATCTCGACCTTGTCGATCCAGCAGGAAGTCGACCTGTGCACAGCCGGCAACCAGGAGATCTGCTCGGCGATGGTGCTGAACAGCCCGGGCAACAACTACGTCACGGTGCAGAACTTCAACCTCGCGTCACTGCACCTGAAAGGCGTCGACATCGAAAGCGCGTACCGCACGAGCCTCGGCAAATTCAACCTGCCGGGCCACTTCACCGTGCGCGGGCTGGCCACGCGCACGCTGCACTTCATCACGGATTCGGGCGTCGTCGGCACGATCCCGTCGGAAGGCGCGGGCGTCAACCTGGGCAACACGCCGAAGTGGAAGCTGCTCGCCACGCAGACCTGGGATGGGCTACTGAGCGATAAACTCAGCCTCACGCTGACCGAGCGCTGGTTCAGCGACGGCAAGTACAGCAACGAGTACATCGAGTGCCAGACCAACTGCCCGGTGTCGACCCTGACCCACCCGACCATCTACGACAACAAGATGAAGGGCGCGACCTATCTCGACTTCGGCGGCAGCTACAACGTGTCGAAGCAGATGATGGTCTACTTCAAGATCGACAACCTGGCGGACCGCGATCCGGAACCGGCGCCGCAGCCGAATCCGAGCATCGCGATCAACCCGGCCCTGTACGACGTCGTGGGACGCACCTACCGCGCCGGCCTGCGCTACAACTTCTGATCGGAGGCCGGCCGTGTGGAACCTGCTGTCCGTACTGCTGGCGGTGGTCCTGCTGACGGTGATGATCGCGTGGGGCAAGATCCAGCCGCTCCTCGCGTTCGTCGTCGCCGCGCTGGTCGCCGCGCTGATGCTCGGGATGCCCGCCGCAAAGATCCCGGGCGCGATCGAAAAGGGGATCGGTGACCTGCTCGGGTCCCTCGTCGTCGTGATTTGCCTGGGCGCCGTGTTCGGCAAGCTGATCGCCGACAGCGGCGCGGCGCGGCGCATCGCCACGAGCCTCGTGAGCCGGCTCGGCATGCACCGGATCCCGGTGGCGATGACCGTCACCGGCTTCGTCGTCGGCATGCCGCTGTACTACAACGTCGGCTTCGTGCTGATGATCCCGCTGATCTTCTCGCTCGTGTACCAGTCGGGCCGGCCGGCCGTGGCGCTGGGCATGCCGCTGCTGGCGGGCCTGTCGATCGCGCACGGCTTCCTGCCGCCGCATCCGTCGGCGACGGCGCTCGTCGTCGCCGTCCACGCGGACATGGGCAAGACCTTGTTGTACGGTCTCGTCGTCGCGATCCCGACCCTGATCATCGCGGGGCCGGTCTTCGCCATGTCGCTGAAACACATCCGGGGCGAGCCCGCGCCGATGTTCCGCAGCGCGCAGCAGGAGATCCCGGACAGCGAACTGCCCGGCACCTTCAACAGCTTCGCGACGGCGCTGCTGCCCGTCGTGCTGCTGGGCGCCCTCACGCTCGTCACGCTGGCCGTCCCGGACCTGGCGAAACCGCTGGCCTTCCTTTCCAGCCCGTTGAGCGTGATGCTCGTCTCGTACGGCATCGCGGTCGTGACCCTCGGTATCGGCCGCGGCCGGCCGCTGGCGCGCGTGACGGACAGCGCCGCGGGCGCGCTGCGCGAGATCTCGCCGATCCTGATGATCATCGCGGGCGCGGGCGGCCTCAAGGAAGTGCTCACGCAGTCCGGCGTCAGCGCGGAACTGGGCACGCAGCTGGCGCACATGCCGGTGCCGCCGCTGCTGCTCGGGTGGGCCGTCGCGACCCTGATCCGCGTCTGCCTCGGCTCCGCCACGGTGGCCGGCGTGACGGCGGCCGGCGTCGTCGGCCCGCTCGTGCAGACGTCCGGCGTCGACCCGAACCTGATGGTCCTCGCCGTGGGCGCGGGAAGCCTGATGTTCAGCCACGTGAACGATTCCGGCTTCTGGATGTTCAAGGAATACTTCGGCCTCACGCTGAAGGACACCTTCCGCTCGTGGACGATGATGGAGACCCTCGTCGGCACGTTCGGGCTGTTGTTCGTGATGCTGCTGTCGCTGTTCGTCACCCGGGGATAACAACAATGAAGACTACGCTTTCCATGCTGCTGGCGACGATGTTCGCGGCCGCATTACCGGCGCAGGCATCGGTGTCCGCCTTTCAGAGCATGCCGGAAGATCCGCACGCCGTCGTCGTGCATGCGCGCGGCGACGGCCGGACGGACGACAGCGCCGCCATCCAGCAAGCCATCGACGCCGCCGCCAACAAGGGCGAAGGCGGCGTCGTGTTCCTGCCGTCGGGCCGCTACCGCATCACGAAGACCATCCTGATCCCGCTCGCCGTGCGCGTGTACGGCGTCGGCGCGACGCGGCCCGTGTTCGTGCTGGCGCCGCGCACGCCCGGCTTCCAGCAGGGCGTCGCCAACATGGTGATCTTTACCGGCGGCGACCAGTACACGGTGGGCAAGGTGCCGATGCCCGTCGCGGGCGCCGTCGGCGCGACGCATGACGTGCGCGACGCGAACTCCGCCACCTTTTATTCCGTGCTGTCCAACGTCGACTTCGAGATCGGCGACGGCAACCCGGCCGCCACCGCCGTGCGCATGCACACCGCGCAGCACTCGAACCTGTCGCACATCGATTTCCACATCGGCGACGGCCTGGCCGGCGTCTACCACGTCGGCAACATCGCGTACGACCTCAAATTCCACGGCGGCCGCTACGGCATCCTGGCCGAGAAGACGTCGCCGGCGTGGCAGTTCACCCTCCTCGACTCCACGTTCGACGGCCAGCGCGACGCCGCGATCCGCGAACACGAGGCCGGGCTCACGCTGGACAACGTCGACATCCGCGACACGCCCGTCGGCATCGACATCGACCGCGGCTACGGCGACTGGCTGTGGGGCAAGCACGTGCGCTTCGAGAACGTGGCCAAGGCCGCCGTCGTCATCAGCAACGAGGACAACGTCTACACGCAGGTCGCGTTCGAACACGCGAGCGCGCGCAACGTGCCGACCTTCGCGCGCTTTCGCGACAGCGGCCGCACGCTCGCGGGCGCGGGACGCGCGTACGAGGTCGCGGAATTCAACTACGGCATGAAGCTCGACCAGCTGGGCGCGCCGGGCCGCTTCTTCACCAACTACAAGACCGCGCCGCCGGCTGCGAAGCCGGCGCCGCAGCGCGTGCTGAAAGCCCTGCCGCCGACGCAGGAATGGGCCAACGTGCGCACCTTCGGCGCCCGGGGCGACGGCCGCGCCGACGACACGGCCGCCGTCCAGAAGTCCATCGACACGCACCGCGTCGTGTACCTGCCGCAGGGCTTCTACATGGTGAACGACACGATCCGCATGAAGCCGGACACGGTGCTCGTCGGCCTGCATCCCGGCCTGACGCAGCTCGTGCTGCCGAACGGCTCGCCCCTGTTCCAGGGCGTCGACACGCCCAAGGCGCTGTTGGAGAGCGCGCGCGGCGGCGCCGGCATCGTGTCCGGCATCGGCCTCGCGACGGGAGAGGTCAACAACCGCGCGGTCGCGCTGCTGTGGCGCGCGGGCGAGCACTCGCTCGTGGACGACGTGCGCATCCAGGGCGGTCACGGCACGCGCCTGTACGACGGCACGCGCGCCGATCCGTACAAGAAGACGGCGCGGTGGGACACGACCGCATGGTGGGACCGCCAATACCCGAGCATCTGGGTGACGGACGGCGGCGGCGGCACGTTCACCGGCATCTGGTCGCCGAGCGGCTATGCGCAGGCGGGCTTCTACGTGACGAACACGAAGACGCCGGGCCGCGTGTACGAACTGTCGGCCGAGCACCACATCCGCAACGAGATCGTGCTGGACTTTGTCGAGAACTGGTCGTTCTACGCGCCGCAGACGGAAGAAGAGGTCCGCGACGGCATGGATTCCACGTCGCTCGACATCCGCAATTCGAAACACATCCTGGTCGCGAACTACCACGGCTACCGCGTCACCCGCTCCATCAAGCCCGCGCTGGCGGCCGTGCGCATCGCCAACTCCAGCGACATCCGCTTCAGGAACGTGCACGTGAACGGCGAGAGCGGCTTCGCGACCTGCGACGAGAACGGCTGCACGACGTATGCGCGCGCCTCGAAATACCCGTACGAGAACGCCATCGTCGACGTCACGCACGGCATCCAGGTGCGCGAGCGCGAATTCGCCGTCCTCGATTACACGGGCAGGCAGGCCAGTGCGCCGGCGCCGATGGGCAAGGTCGAGAAGCTGGCGGACGGCTTTTATTCCATTGCCGGCGGCGCCGTCGATGCGCGGGGCAAGCTGTATTTCATCGACCGCCACTTCAAGCGCATCCATGCCTGGAGCCCGGAACGCGGCCTGGAAACCGTGCGCGACGCGCCGCTCGACCCGATCAACCTCGCCATCGACCGCAGCGGCGACGTGATGGTCGTGTCGCACTACGGCCCCGACGCGACCGTGTACGCGTTCAAGCCGGACGCGCCGCCGACGCCGGAAGGCGTCACGATGATCAAGCCGACGGCCGTGACGAGCCATGCGGATGCGCGCGTGGCCGTTCCCGCCAACTTCTGGGAGAACGGCGAATTCCGCGACCAGCTCGATCCGAAGACGTACGAGTTCACCACCTTGGCCGAGATGTTCGCGCGCGACGTGGCGAAGCCGAAGGCGCAGGAATATGTGTCGCCGGACGGCAGCCTCGTGCTGCCCGCCTACCGCGTGACGCGCCAGGGTCCAACCGACCACCTGGGCTACCGCTGGTCCGACACGCTCGACACGTACGGCTTCACGAGCGCCCGCGTGGGCGAGCGCGTGATCTTCACGAACGGTTCCGAGAACCGCACGTTCAGCGGCTTGATGGGCGAAGGTGGCGCCATCACGGACCTGAAGCAGGTGGCCGACCGCGGCGGCGAAAGCGCGGCGGCGGGCCCGGACGGCAATGTGTACGTCGCCAACGGCCAGGTGTTCGTCTACGGCCCGGACGGCAAGGAACGGGGCCGCATCGACGTGCCGGAACGTCCGCTGCAACTGGTCTTCGGCGGGCCGGCCAAGCGTACACTATTCATCCTGACCCACCACAGCCTGTATGCGAACCATGTCGACTAAGCGTCTTTGCCTTGCCGCCCTGCTGGCGCTGGCCTGTGCGGGCCCCGCGCTCGCCGCCTCCACCGCCCCCGCCGCCCCGCCGGTCTTCCGGCTGTGGCCCGACGGTGCGCCGGGCTCGGAAAAGCGCCACAACGAGCCGGAACAGCTCGTGGAGGGCGCCTACCCCACCAATGTGCACGACCCGTCGCTGACGGTGCTGCGCGCCGACCCGCGCCACGCCAACGGCGCGGCGGTCGTCATCGCCCCGGGCGGCGGGCACTACCTGCTCGTGGTCGAGAACGAAGGCATGCTGCCGGCACGTATGTTGAATCGCGTCGGCGTGACGGCGTTCGTGCTGAAGTACCGGCTCGCGCACGGTCCGGATTCCGCCGGCTACACCGTCGCGGGCAATGCCGCGGCCGACCTGCGGCGCGCCGTGCGCTGGGTGCGCGCGCATGCGCAGGAGTACGGCGTCGACCCGCAGCGCGTGGGCGTCATGGGCTTTTCGGCCGGCGGCGAACTCGTGCCGCTCGTCGCCGACAATCCCGAGCCGCCTCCGCGCGGCAGGACGGATGCGCTGGACCGCCTGAGCGCGCGCCCGGACTTCCAGGTGCTCGTATATCCGGGGGATGCCGGCACGCCCGCCAAGGCCGTGGACGGCGCGCCGCCCGCGTTCCTCGTCGCCGGCTCGCGCGACAAGTGCTGCATGCGGCCGACGCTTACCTTGTACGAACAGCTCGTGAAGGCCGGCGTCTCGGCCGAACTGCACATGTATGCGGACACGGACCACGCCTTCAACGTCGGACAGCGCGGCGAGCGCGTCTCGCTGCAGCACTGGCCGGACCGCCTGTCCGACTGGCTGTCCGACGGCGGCTGGCTCGTGCCGCGCAACGGCCGCAAGCCGGAAGGCGTGCCCGCGCCATGAAAGGAAAGCACATGAACCGCATCCTGCCGGCGCTGGCCGCGGCAGCCGTGCTGGCCACGCCCGCCGCCCGGGCCGACAGCCAGTACAAACTGCTCGTGCTGGCCATCCCCAACAAATACCATTACGAATACATCCCGGTCGCGCGCGACAGCCTGGAACGGCTGGCCAAGCTGCACGCGTTCGAGTTCACCTACACGAACAAGCTTGATGCCTTCGACGGCGACTTGAAGCAGTATGCGGCCGTCGTTTTCCTCAACACACCGGGCGAGGAACTGAACCCGGCGCAGCGCGCGCACTTCGAGGCGTACATGCGCACGGGCGGCAACGCCGTCGTCGTGCACCGCGCCGCGATCACGCCGCCGAACGGGTGGGTGTGGTACGAAAAGCTGGTGGGCCGCTCGTTCAAGATCCACCCGTTCCTGCAGACGGCGGCCGTCGACGTCGTCGACCCGGGCTTTCCCGCGACGTTCGGCATCCCGCCGCGCTGGATCTGGAGCGACGAGTGGTACGAGACGACGAACCCGTACGGCGTCGCCATCCACCCCGTGCTGAACGTGGACGAGTCGAGCTACGACCCGACCCGGATCTGGCCGGGCCAGCACGCGACGGGCATGGGCAAGGATCATCCCGTCGCGTGGTATCACAACTACGAAAAAGGCCGCGTGTTCGTCACCCTGCTGGGCCACGACGTCGAGATGTACCGCGACCCGCAATACCTGGCGCACCTGATGGGGGGGATCTGGTGGGCGGCGACGGGCAAGGGTCAGCGGCGCTAGGGTCTATCTGACTGACTTGTTTTGCCAGCAGTAAGACCGTCGCCTCTGCGAAGGCGGGATAGCGCCACTGGCGCTATCCCGCCAGGTTCGCAAAGAACCTATCCCAGTAGGGTGGGCACCCTGTGCCCACCAAACGCAAGCCGGTCCGCGAACGCACGGTGGGCACAAGGTGCCCACCCTACGCGAATACGCTCTAAATATCGCTCGATACCCACAGACAGTCAGATAGACCCTAGGCACCGTAGAACGCGAGCCAGTTCGCGAGGCGGCTGCGCCAGAACGCGGCGTCGTGGCCGCCGCTCGCCACGTGGAATTCGCTGGCGGCGCCGTGCGCGGCCAGCACGGCCTGCATCGCTTCGTCCTGGTGGCGCAGGGCATCGAGGTCGCCCACGTCGAGGTAGAAACGCAGGCCGCGCAGGTCGGCCCTGGCCGCCAGCAGCAGCGGATCGCGTTCGGCGCGCAGGGCCGGCGTCGGGTACAGCCAGTCGCGCTGGCCCGTGAACTGGTCCGCGCCGCCGTAATCCCACAAGGCGGCGCTGTGCGCGCCCACGCGGGCGAACAGGTCCGGGTAGCGCAGGGCCAGGTGCAGCGCGGCGAATTCGCCCATCGACAGGCCGCCGATGCGCCGGTCCGCGCGCGCGGCCGCAAAGCCGAGACGGGCTTCCACGGCCGGCAACACCTCCCCGATCAGGTAATCCTCGTACGGACCGATCGTGCCGCCGGCGCTCAGGGTGCCTTGCGCCGGCGTCGTGTTCACGCCGAAACCGTTGTCGTAGTCGGGGGCGGCGATGACGAGCGGCGCGATGGTGCCGGCGGCGATGAGCCGGTCGGCCGTGCGGTTGATGGCCAGGCCGGCGTCGAAGAACGACGCGCCGTTCCCGCCGAAGCCGTGCAACAGAAAGAGGATGGGACGGCGCGCGCCGCCCGGCGGCAGGTACAGCGCGACGTTCATCGTGCGCCCGAGCGCGCGGCTGGCGACGGCGAGCGTTTCGACGGTGCCCGCGGGCCACGCCGGCACCGACGCCGGCGCGGCAACCTCCGCGACCTGCGCACCGCCACCGCAACCTGCCAGGCAGGCCGCCGTGGCGAGCACGAACCGCCGCCGGGCATTCCGTTCCATCCGTGACCTCCATGATGAGCGCCCGGCTCATTCTAGCCGCGCCGGGAACGGAATATCTTCAGGCAGTCTTCAGTAGTTGAAGCCCGCGCGGATACCGAACATGCGCGGCTCGACGTAGGTGGCTTTCATGAAGCCGCCCCACAGCGAATCGCTGCTCGTCTTGGCGCGCTTGTCCGTCACGTTGCGCACGTAGGCCTCCGCATACCAGTTGCCGTCCGGCGAATCGAGGCGCGCCGACGCATCCGCCAGCGCATACGCGGCCTGGTAGCGGCCGATGCCGGCCCAGTCCGAGTTGCGCAGGTCGAAATAAGCCTTGTCGCGCCAGTTCACCTTCACGTACGGCGTGACGCGGTAGCCGCCCGGCAGGTCGAACTCCTGCGAGAAGTTCAGGTACACCTGGTACTTCGGCGTGTTCGGCAGGTGGTTGCCGTCGATGTTGTACAGGCGACGGCCCAGCAGGGACTTGTCCGGGCCGTTGTAGATGGCCGGGCAAGGCTGGACGCCGAATTCCGCGCGCACGTCGCCGCACTGGTAGTCGTCGCTGTAGTTGTAGAAACCGTGCACCTTGGTGTCGATGAAGCCGAAGCCGCCGCCCAGACGCGCGCCGTGCCAGGGCTTGTAATCCCACTCCAGTTCCAGGCCCGGAATGCGTGTGTCGCCGACGTTGATCGTGCGCCAGGCTTCGTACACGTCGCACTTGGGCCGGTCGGCCGGGCAAGGCTTGCCGTCGTCCGGGATGATCTGGTTGATGAAGTAGTTACCCGTCAGCTGCATGTCCTTGTAGCGCATGTAGAAGGCGGTGGCGGAGAGGCTCAGGCGGTTGTCGAGGAAGCGGCCTTTCCAGCCGAGTTCATAGTTGGTGACGGTCTCCGGGCCGTACGGCAGGAAGGTCGCCACGCCCGGCTTGCCGGTGGCGGCGCACAGGTGGTAGTTGCAGCTGTCGACCTTGTCCGCGAAACCGCCCGCCTTGTAGCCCGTCGAGACGGACGCGTACATCATCTGGCGCGGCGTGATCTGGTACTGCAGGCCGGCGCGCCACGTCGTCTTGCCCCAGGTTTCCTTGTGATCGTTGTTGGTCGCGTTGGCGTAGCCGGCATAGGCGATCGGTCCGCCGCCGGCCCAGCCCATCTGCTGCGTCAGGTCGGTGCCGTCGTGGATTTCGAAGCTCGGCGTGCCCGGAATGCCGCGGTCGTACAGGCCGCGGTAATAGGCCGGGTTGCCGATCCAGTTGGCGCCGTACACCTTGCCGCCCTTGTCTTCCTTCGAATCGCGGCTGTAGCGTGCGCCCAGCGTGGCCGTCCACTTCGGCGCGAACGACCAGTCGGCCTGGCCGAACAGGGCCTTCGAATCGATCTGGCGGTTCGGCTGCGCGTACACGACGCTGCCCGGATCGCCGAACGGATGCTGGATCGCTTCCGTCATTTCGTAGTCGATGCGGTTACGCTCGTGCATCCAGAACAGGCCGGACACGTATTTCAGGGAGCCCAGCTTCTGCTTGAGCTGCAGTTCGTGCACGGTCGATAGGTAGCGCGAATCCGCGGTGCGGTGCCACGTGTCGCGCAGCGGCCAGGTGCCCCAGTTGCCGTCCTTCGTATTCGGGAACGGGGCGATGTCGGCCCACGACGGCGCGTTCTGCAGGCCCATGTCGTCGTCCGAGATCTGGCTGCGGCGCTGGTCGGCGATGGCGAAGTTGTAGCTGACCGCGGTGCGGTCGTTGACGTTCCAGTCCGCGCCTGCGCGCACCGTGCGGATCTTCATGTCGGTCTGGCCCGGCACGTTGACGTTGATGTAGAAGTCGTCATGGGTGCAGGCGTAGCGCGTGCCGACGCCTGCGGCGCAGTCGCGGAAGAACGCGTAGCCGGCGCCCGAATCCTGGAAGTGCTCGTACGCGGCGTGCAGGGTCAGGTCCTTGTTGACGCGCAGGAGAGCCTGCAGGCGCGCGGCCCACTCGTTCTGGTTGGTGTAGTAGTCGGACGGGCGGACCTGGCGGTTGTAGCGCATGTCCACGTCCGGCACGCCGTTCGGGATCCAGCCCTTCGACGGCACGTTCGCCTCCGACAGGTCCTGGTGCTGGTCGGCGTAGCCGTCGCGGCGCACGCGCATGAACGAGCCGCGCAGGGCCAGCTTGTCGTTGACGACGACGTTCTGTACCCAGTTGACCTGCTTCTTGTTGTAGTTGCCGAAGTCCGTTTCGACCTTGCCGTAGTTGCCGGTGAAGTCGGGTTTGGCGGTGATCACGTTGATGCTGCCGCCCGTCGAGTTGCGGCCGAACAGGGTGCCCTGCGGGCCGCGCAGCACCTCGAGCTGGTCGATGTCGAACATCAGCGCCTGCGCGCCCTGCGGCCGCGGCGAGTACAGGCCGTCGACGTGAAAGCCCACGGCCGGGTCGCCCGTCTCGGTGAAGTTGGTGGACGTGATGCCGCGGATCGTGATCTGCACGCCGTTGTCCAGGCCCGAGTCGATGGTGACGTTGGGAATCTCGTTGGCCAGGTCGCGGATGTTGGTGGCGCCCTTGCGGGTCAACTGGTCCTGCGAGAGCGCGGTCACGGCGACCGGCGTCTTGAGCAGCGAGGTGCTGAAGCGGGTGGCGGTCACCGTCACTTCCGGGATCGTGTCGGCGGGTTGTGCGGTCTGGGCCGCGGCCTGGGCGTCGGTCTGTGCGTGGACGGACATTGCGGCGAAGGTGCAGGCACTGGCGACGGCCACGCTCATGGCCGTCCGTTTCATCGGATGCAGCATCATATCTCCTTGGTCTTCTGGATTATGCGTGCCGGCGATGCGGGAACCGGCACGTGGTCGGGACAGGGGACCGGCGCACCGATCCCGTCCGAACGAGTATTTCAAGCGCGATTCGTAAAATCAAAAAATTTCGCCGGACACGTTTCAGTTTCTTCGTCTTTACTAAACAACGGGCTTGTCGCGCCGCGCTGCAGCACGATTACGGCCGTGCCGCCTCCACCGCGACCGCCCGTTCCGGGCCGTTCCAGGCGCGCACGGCGACCTTGAGCGCGCCCTGCGCGCCCGTGAATTCGGCGCTGACGGTCCGGCTCTCGCCCGGCATCAGCGACACGTAGTTGTCCGACCAGTACACGGGCAGCACGCGCGCGCCGGCGGCCGTCGTCAAGGTCAGTTTCGCGTTCAGCAGCGGCACCTTCGATGGATTGGTGAGCGTGACGTCGACCTTGCGCGTGGCACCGTCCGCGTGGCCGACGGCGCGCACGGCCAGCGGCACGCTGGCGAGCGTATCGAGGCTGCGCCGGCGGTCCGGGCTCGAGGCCGGCCAGTACACGTTGTCCGAGAGCGTGCGCCCCGCGCCGTCGGTCAACGTCAGCTTCACGACCAGCAGTCCCTCGCGTGCCAGCAGCGGGCCGATACCCAGGTCGATGGGGCCGGACGTGTCTCCGCCGGCCACGCTGACGGTGGCCGCGGCGCTGCCGGCCAGCCGGCCGTCGACCGTGTACGCCTCGAACGCGACACGCGCGTTCTCGAGCGGCGCGACCGGATTGTTGATGACGTCGACGGCGTGACCGGGCAGGTTCAGTTGCACGTGCACGGGTTCGGACGCGTGTTTCGTGCCGTAGTAGGCGGCGTGCGTATCGTAATCGTGGCTGAGGATCTGCCACATCGTGCTGGGCCACGCGGGCTGCGTCATCCACAGCATGCGCCCGCTGTTCTCGCGCCACAGGCCCGCGTTCATGCCTTCGAAGATGGCGCGGTGCGATTCGTAGTTCATCAACTGTGCCTTGCGTTCGAAGTCGGCGAGCGAGGCGGGCGCGCCGTGCTGTCGTTCGAGCGCCTTCATGAACGGTTCGACGCGGCCATTGCCGCTGGCGTGCCAATCGTGATACGCGGCCGTGTCGCCCAGCGGCCAGCGCTCGGACGGCGGAACGAAGGCCTCGAACGCTTCCCGCGTGGGGAACGACGGCGTCCCCACCTCGACGGCGAAGCCCTTGGCATGCGTCGTGAAATAAGTCTCCGGCGGCTGGTAGTCGTAGGGCCCGCTGTTCTGCAGGTTGACGCGGTTCGAGCTGCCCGTGTACCAGCGCGTGCCGTCCTCCGCGTAGATCAGGTTTTCCAGCCGTTCGTTGAGCACCGGCTGCGGTACGCCCTCGTTGCGGCCGAACCAGGCGACGATGGAGGGATGATTACGGAAGCGGCGCACGACGTCGACCGCATTCGCCATGAACAGGTCGACGTCCTGCGGTTCGATGTTGTAGTCCTGCGTCGAGGCCCAGAAATCGTTCAGCACCATGAGGCCGTACTCGTCGGCCAGTTCGAAAAACGTTTCTTCCGTATCCTGGCCGACCCAGTTGCGGATGATGTTCAGATTCGCGTCGCGGTGCAGGCGGAAGTACGGTTCCAGGCGCGCGCGGTCGACGCGCTTCATGAAGTCGTCCATGCCCCAGTTGCCGCCGCGCGCCGCGATGCGCACGCCGTTGACCTTGATGACGAGGTAAGGCGTCAGGCGGGTGTCGGACAGGTCCCGGATGGCCGGTGTTCCCTCCGCTTCCGCGCGCAGCCCGGTCGCCCAGCGGGTGTCCGCGATCTTGCGCAGCGCCTCGTGGCGGGCGTCCGTGATGCGGATGCCGAGCTCGTGCCCCTTCGTGAAGTCGGCCTCCACGCGGCGCAAATGGCCCGTATGATCGACCAGCGACAGCTCGTACGTCACGCTGCGGATGCCGAAGGCGGTGCGTGCGTGGTCTGACAGCGCCGTCCCCTGCAGCACGTCGACGTCGAGATCGTGCAATTCCGGCTTGCCGTACCCGTTCGGCCACCACAGGCGCGGATGTTCGATCTTCAGCGCGGCGAATTCGCGCGCCGAGAACCGCACCGTCCGCAAACCCGGCGCCACGTCCAGCGTCCGGCTCACGACGATCGGCGTCAGCGTGCCGGCACGGTCGCGGACGGTGGCGCGCACGGTCGCGCGCACGGTCCGGTTCGACACGTTCGTCACCGGCACCTCGATGCCGATGTCGGCCTCGCCGTTGTCGGCCGCGAGCGCGGTGATCACGTGCACATCACCCACGCGCACGTCGCCCGTGCTGCGCAGGACGACGTCCTGCCACAGGCCCGTGTTGCGATCGCGCACGGACGGGATCCAGTCCCAGCCCTCGGTCGCGATGAAGGTCGGACCGTCCTGCGCCAGCACGCCGCCGTTCTCGCCGACGCCGGCCGCGATGGATTCCTCGTGCGCGATGCCGGGATGCGGCGGCGGCGACACCCTGACCGCAATGACGTTTTCGCCGTTGGGGTCGACGTACGGACCCAGGTCGACAGTGCCGCGCACGAAAGCGCCGCGCGTCATGCCGGCGCGGCGGCCGTTGACCCAGATCTCGGCTGCGTAGTTGATGCCATTGAAGGTGACGAACAGATGCCGGCCCGGCCGATGATCGGGCGGCAGGACGAAGCTGGCGCGATACCACCAGTCCTGTCGGCTCAGGCTCTCCGGAATCGCGAGGTTGTCGAGGCCATGCGCCGGATCCGGATACACACCGCGGTCGACCAGTGTCGTGAGCACGGTGCCGGGCACGGTGGCCTTGTACCAGCGCGACGCATCGTAGCCGCCGCTCGAGATCCGGCGGGGGGATTCCGGTGCCTTGTCCGCGGATTGCAGCGTCCAGGCGCGGATCGTCCAGGTGTTGGCGCCGCGCTTTTCCAGCGCCGCTCCGGCGTAGGCCGGCACGGCGACGGGGCGCGACGCCGGCGCCGCGCTCCTGGGCAGCGTCCACGCGTCCTGCGGCGCAAGCTGGCCGGCCATCTGGTGCGTCTGCAGGGGCCAATGCGGGCTGCCGGTCTCGAACACGGTCAACGCCTCGTCCGGCCGTGCCGCCGCCAGGCGTGCGACGGCCTGCGCGTCCAGCGCTTCGTCCGCCACCATCAATCCCGCGACGCGGCCGGCGAAACCGCTCGATGCCCCGGTGCGCGGCGCGATCACGAGTTGCGGGGCGTCGGCTTGCGCGCCGCCCGCGTCCTGCCGGCCGACCTCGCGGCCGTTCGCGTACAGGACGACGCGGCCGCCGTCCCGGCTGGCCGCGACATGGGTCCAGATGCCCGCGCCGAGCGGCACGTCCGTGCGAACGGGCGCACCCGATCCGCAAAACGCCACATTACCCTCGGCGCTGCACAGGTATCCGATACCGGCCACGCCGGCCAACAGGACCGTCCCGCGGCCCGGCTCGGACGGCTTGAACCAGCCGCCGATGGCGAAGCCGCGCTGGCCGGCCAGCGTCATGCCCTTGGGAGGCTGCTTGGCGAGGCCATCGCTGGCGGCCGGGAATTCGGCATTGAACGGTCCCCACGTGGCCGCATCGGCGCCGGGCGCCAGCGCGGCGGACGCCGCCAGCAGCATAGCGAGCGCGACATTCAAGGTACGGGGTAGGCGGGCGACGGGCGTGGACGGGCCCGAACTGGCTTGGCGCATGGGAGTCTCCGGGAATGGGCGTGTTGTCCCGGCGCGGGGCGGCCGGGACCGTTGTGCGGCGGATTCTGCATCGGGCCGATGGGAGGGTCAAACGCGAGACGGCCTTTGCGGCGCAGTTTAGCAATGATCACTAAACCGCCCGCGACGGGGCCGGCACGCCCCTGCCTGCCCTGCAGGCCCAACCTCGCGGCTCTTTAGTAAAGCCGCCTGACCGTTCTCAACATGTTGGCGAATGCTGGGTTGCGGTCACCCTGGCGCACGCGCACATCCGTAAGATGTTTTTATTACATGCAAAAATGTCATGACCCGCCATTGCGGCGGGCCGTTGCCCAAGTCCTCGCCATCACGGAGATCGACGCATGCACACCCACGCATTACCTTGCCCGTCCCGCCACGTCCTGGCAGCGTTGTTGCTGTCTTCCGCCTTCGGTGCGGCCTGGGCCGATTGTTGCAGCACGCCGCCGGAAGCCGGCCGCATGACGGGCGGCGGCTCCCTCATCTGCCCCGGCGCGGCCTACCGCTACACGTTCGGCTACGAGCTGCATTGCCAGCAGAACGGCACGATATCGCGCCCCAACAACCTGGAAGTCAATCTGTCGACGGGTGAGCACTTCCACCTGACGTCACTGACCCGGGGCCTGTGCACCGGTCCCGACGCCACCACGCCGGACGCGCCGTTCGACACGTATTACGGCGCCGGCAGCGGGCGCCTGAACGGCGAGCCGGCCTACATCTGGTTCAACCTGGTCGACCGGGGCGAACCGGGCGCGGGCATCGACATCGCCGCGTTCACGATCCAGACCGCGGCGGGCAACGTGCTCCAGTGCAGCAACACCCTCGAAGGCGGCAACAACCAGGCGCACCGGGCCACGGGCGGCAAGCCGTAGCGCCGGCGACGATCAGCCGGCCGTCGTACCAGGCCGGCGATGCGACGAAGGCGCCAGGCGCTTGACGGGTTCCAGGCCCGAATAACGGGTACATGCTCTGATCGAGCAGCAGATCTCGCTTGCGGACAGACAATCCGTCGCAGGTGAGAGCGGGCAAAATTTCGACAAATAAACTCAACGGAGGCATCATGGCAATTGACGCGTATTTGCAAATCGACGGCATCAAGGGCGAGTCGGCCGATTCCGCACATCAGGGGTGGATCGAACTCATGACCGCCGTCTGGGGTGTGACCCAACCCAGGAGCGCAACGGCATCGACGGGAGGCGGCCATACTGCTGAACGATGCGAGCACCAGGCTTTGACGGTGACGAAGCTCGCAGACCTTGCCTCACCGATCCTGATGCAGCACTGCTCGATGGGCAAGACCCTTCCCAAGGCCAAGCTGGAGTTCATGCGGGCCGATGGCGACGGCAAACCGGTGAAGTATTACGAAGTCGAGCTGGAGAACGTCATAATCGCCTCGATTACCCAGGGCGTGCACGAAGGGAGTATTCTGCGTGACTCGATCGGCCTTCGGTTCTCGAAAATCAAGTGGAAGTACACCCAGCAGAAGATCGGCGGCGGCACCGCCGGCAACACGGCCGGCGGCTGGGACCTCGCTGCCAACAAAGTCGCATGATGGGGAGCCGGCCATGGCCAACTCCGGAGTTCCGATCCAGCCGCAAGACACGCGGCACTTCTTCATGCTTCCACAGGCACCCGAGGATGCCGGATACTACGTCTATGGCACGCCGCCCAACGGACGCGGCCAGTATGCCCATCCTGCCATGATGTCGATGCTGCTGTACGTCGAGCGCGAATGGTCCGCGATCGACAGCCGCCAGTTCGGCGTCGGGAACATCAGTCTCGCGGGCGGCGTGCCGTACGAGCACCACAATACGCACAGGACCGGGCTGGAAGTGGACATACGGCCACTTCGCAAGGATGGCCGCCACGACCCGGTTTTCTGGTATCAGCACGAGCTGTACGACCATGACGCCACGGCCAAGTTGATCGCAATGTTCCACGCCTATGCCGGCGTTCAGACGATCCTGTTCAACGACCTCTCGATCCCTTTTGTGAGGCCGTTCAGGGACCACGACCACCATTTCCACGTCAAGCTGCTGCCATGAAGCGCCCCCTTGTACTTGTACTCGCGCTCGGCGCGATCGCCACCCTCTCCCTATCCTACGCCGCCGAACGGGGCGAATGGTGGCAATACAAGCCCTTCAAGGGCTCCTATCTCATCTATTCGGGCGTGCTGGGTGAAGAGCAGCCTCCCACATCCGGCGACCGGAAAATCTCGTTCTCGGTCAGCGGCCCGCTGGCGAAAGAGATGTTCGATTCGATGTACCCCGACGCGAAGGCAAAGGATGCGTGTAGCAGCGACAAAGGCCACTACGAGCGTTACAAGGGCAACGTGTCATGCGTGCGCGATCCGGACGGCTACACCTGTCATTTTGGATTCAACTTGCGCACCGGCGAAAGTATCTCAGGCGCGACATGCTGACCGCAGTTTCTCGGCAAATGACGCCGCTCGCCCGCGTCAGCGCAGCGGCTCGAAGAACAGCACCTCGCCGGTCGCGCCGGCGACGATCAGCCGGCCGTCGTACCAGGCCGGCGATGCGATGAAGGCGCCCAGGCGCTTGACGTGTTCCAGCCCCGCATACAGCGCGTACGCGCCGCCCTTGAACATGCGGTCGTTGTCGAACTTGCCCGTGGCCGGGTCGACGACGCCTGCCTCGTTGGCAAGCAGCGCCGGGCTGCGCCACGACCAGCGCGCGCGTCCCGTCGCCGCGTCGAGCGCGTGCAATTCGCCCTTCATCGACGCCGCCACGACGACGTCGCCCACGCGCAGCGGCGAGGCGAACGTCCACACCTTCGTCTCGAAGCGGTAGCGTTCCCGGCCGCTGCGCTTGTCCAGCGCCAGCAGCAGGCCGGTGTCGGACGTGCCGACGTAGACGTTGTCGCCGTCCACCGCCGGCGTGCCGACGATCCAGCTGCCCTTGGCGTCGTAGCGCCATTTCGATCTGCCGCTGGCGGCATCCAGCGCATAGAAAAAGCCGTCGCGCGAGCCGACGTAGACCGTGTCGCCGTCGACGGCGGGCGACGCCTGGATGCCCAGGTTGATGCTGACCTTCTGCTCGACGCCCGTCTGGTGGCGCCAGCGCAGTTCGCCCGTGCGCGCATCCAGCGCGTACACGGCGCCGTCCCAGCTGCCGACGACGATGTTCCCGCCCGCCAGCGCCGGGGACGAATGCACCATCCCGCCCGTATGCCACGCCCACGCCAGCTTGCCATCCTTCGCATCGAGCGCGTACACGCAGCCGTCGCTGCTCCCCACGTAGACCATGCCGTCGTGGACGAGCGGCGAAGACAAGTAGAAATCCCAGGGGTCGAGCACCGGGTGGCCGTCGCGCGGCAGGCCGAACATGCCGTGCGCGGCGAACACCGCCTCGCCCTGGGTGCGGAACGACCAGACGGGGACGCCGTCGGCGGCCCCGAGCGCCTGCACGCTGCCGGCGCGGTCGAGGAAGTAGACGGTGCCGTCGGCCACGGCCGGCGTCGACGCGATGCCGCCGCGCGCGTGGTACAGCCACAGCAAAGCGTGCGACGCCGCGTCGAGCGCGTACAGGTTGCCGTTCTCCGCGCCGACGAACACCCGGCCCTGCGCCGCCACCGGCGACGCGTGGATCGCCGCGTGGACGTCGAACCGTCCCGCCAGCCGGAAGGCCCGGATGCCGCCGGCGACGCCGGCCACGCGGCCCGCATGCGCGGGGCCGCCCGTGAACATGGGCCAGTCGGCGGCGTGCGCCGCGGCACTCAGGAAGACGAACAGCAGGGCAATCAGGCGCATGGCGGATCCTGTCGTTGAGGTGGCGGTATTGTAGGTGCGCGCGGCACGCCCAATCTTCACGCCGTCTTCATGCCGTCTTCGGGCTAGATAGGCAGCGCGCAAGCGCGTCGCTATACTTGTCCTCATGCGACTCCTACTCGTGGAAGACGACCTGGCGCTGGGCCGCGCGCTGCAGTCGGTGCTGCACAACGACGGCCACGATGTCACCTGGGTGCGCCTGGGCGGCGACTGCGCGCGCCTGCTGGACGAGGGCCGCCACGACGCCCTGCTGCTGGACCTGGGCCTGCCCGACTGCGACGGCGTCGCGCTGCTGCGCCGCCTGCGCGCGGCCGGCCACGCGCTTCCCGCCGTCCTGATCACGGCGCGCGACAGCCTGCAGGACCGCCTGGCGGGCTTCGACGGCGGCGCCGACGACTATCTCATCAAACCTTTCGACATCCCCGAGCTGCTGGCCCGCCTGCGCGCCGTCGTGCGCCGCGCCGGCGGCGCACAGGCCGATTCGGTATGGCAGGTCGGCGACCTGACCCTCGACGCGCGCAGCATGCACACCACCTGCCGCGGCGCGCCGGTGAACCTGTCCCGGACCGAGTTCGCGCTGCTGCACGCGCTCGTGCGCAACCCGGACCGTATCGTCACCCGCATGGAACTGGAACAGGGCGTGCTGCCGTACAGCGAAGGCCAGACGCTGGACGTGCACATCTCGAACCTGCGCAAGAAGATCGGCGACGGCTACATCCGCACCGTGCGCGGCGTCGGCTACATGGTGCGCCATGACGACGGCCGCTGACGCGGCGCCGCCGAAATCGCTACTGCGCCGCCTGCTGGCGGGCTTCCTGCTCGTCATGCTCGGCATCTGGCTGGCCGCGCTGGCGCACATCGTGTGGCAGGTAAAGGTGGACCAGCGGCGCCAGACCGCGATCGTCAATCGGGCCTGGACGCGCCAGATCATGCTGAACATGCAGTCGCTGCCGCCCGATCCGGCGGCGCTGGCGCGCATCGGCCGGGGCATCGAAGCGCTGCGCCTGGACATGTTCCGCGAAGCCGGCTTCGAGACGCACGCGCGCGCCCGCGTGTGGCTGGGCGGCCGGCTCGCGTACGACTCGGCGCCGGGCGCGCCGCTGGACGACGGGTGGGAGCGCTGGACCGAGCGGGACGCCGCGCGCGGCATCACGGTGGAGCGGCGCGAAAAACCCAACGTCGACTGGGTGTTCACGCCCTCGGCCGCGAAATACCTGCTGTCGCCGCTCGTCTACAGCCTGCCGTTCGTGCTGCTGCCGGCCTGGTTCATCGTGCGCATGGGACTGCGTCCGCTCAACGCGGTGGCGCAGGCGCTCGAGGCGCGCGAACATGAGTCCCGGGCCGGCCTGGCGCCGCTGCCCGCGTCGCCCTACCGCGAGTTGGCGCCCGTCGTGGACGCCGTGAACCGCCTGATGCGGCGCCTGTCCGACCGGCTGGCGCGCGAACACGAATTCCTGGCCGACGCGGCCCACGAGCTCAAGACGCCGCTGTCGGTCATGCAGATCAATGCCCACCTGCTGGAGACGGCGGCCGATCCGGCCCAGCGGCTGGACGCCGGCACCGGCCTGCGCGAAGGCGTGGCGCGCGCCACGCACACGGTGCACCAGCTGCTCGCCTTCGAGCGGGCGCGCCAGGCCCCGGCGGACGCGCCGCTGCGGGACCTGGACCTGGCCGACCTGCTGCGCGAGCGCCTGGCCCTGGCCGCGCCGCTGGCGCTGCAGCGCGACGTGGACCTGGAGCTGCGCGCGGACCATCCCGCCGTCCTGCCGCTGCACCGCGAGAGCATGGCCGCACTGCTCGACAACGTGGTCGGCAACGCGGTCAAGTATTCGCCGGCCGGCGGCCGCGTGGAGGTGCGCCTCGACCTGGACAATGGCGCGACGTGCATCGTCGTGACGGACCAGGGCCCCGGCATCGCGCCCGCGCTGCGCACGCGCGTGTTCGAACGCTTCTACCGCGTGCCCGGCCAGGACCAGGGCGGCAGCGGCCTGGGTCTGGCGATCGCGGAACGGGCCGCGGCCCGCAACGGCGCCCGCATCGCGCTCGATGCCGGCCCCGGTGGACGCGGGCTGGCGGTGCGCGTCGATTTCGGCATGTTGACGGGAACCGTGTAAAACCGCAGGACGCCGCCGACTTTGTTATAGTTGCCGGCCTGGACGCCACGCCAGACCCTGCCACCACAACATGAACGCTTCTTCGACCGATCGACTGCGCGCACGACTGACGCAGCTGCTGCGCGCCAATGCCATCCTGATGTGGGCGGCGCTGGTCGGTTGCGCCGGCGCGCTGGCGACGCTCGTCTTCCGCGACGGCCTCACCCTGCTGCAGGCGCGCCTGTTCGGCCGCAGCGGCTCCTTCGTCGACATCGCCACCTCGCTGCCGTGGCTGACGCGCCTCTTGATGCCCTGCGCCGGCGGCCTGTTCGCGGGCTGCCTGCTGGTGCTGGCGCGGCGCCATGCCGGCGGCGTGCGTGCCGACTACATGGAAGTGGTGGCCGTCGGCGACGGCAAGGTGCCGGTGCAGCTCACGCTCGTCAACAGCCTGTCGTCGCTGCTGTCGATCGCGTCCGGGGGCTCGATCGGCCGCGAAGGCTCGATGATCCAGCTGGCCGCGATGACCGCGTCCGTCGTCGGCCGCGTCGCCCGGTTCAACACCGTGCGCCTGCGCCTGCTCGTGGCCTGCGGCGCGGCGGCCGGTATCGCCTCGGCCTACAACGCCCCCATCGCCAGCGCCTTCTTCGTCACCGAGATCATCCTCGGCGCCATCACGATGAACAGCCTCGGGCCGATCATGGTCTCCGCCGTCGTCGCCAACATCACCATGCGCCGCCTGCCCGGCTATCACCCGACGTACGAGATGCCGGACTTCGCGCCGATCGCCAACATGGAGGTCGTGTGGTTCGTGCTGCTCGGCGTGCTCGCGGGCCTGATCGCGCCGGCCTTCCTGTACGCGCTGCAGCACACGCGCCGCTTATTCGCCGCGAGCCGCCTGCCGCTGCCGCTGCGGCTCGCGCTCGGCGGCCTGGGCGTGGGCGCCATCTCCGTCTGGGTGCCGCAGGTCTGGGGCAACGGCTACAGCGTCGTGAACTCGCTGCTGCATCAATCGTGGCTATGGCAGGCGGTCCTCACGGTCCTCGTCTGCAAGATCGCGGCCACGCTGCTCACCAGCGGTTCCGGCGCCATCGGCGGCATCTTCACGCCCACGCTGTTCGTCGGCGCGGCCGTCGGCCACCTGTTCGCGCTGGTGCCGCAGGCGCTGTGGCCGGAAACGGCGGCGGCGCCGCCCGCCTTCGTTGCCGTCGGCATGGGCGCCATGCTCGCCGCCGCGACGAGCGCGCCGCTGATGGCGATCCTGATGATCTTCGAGATGACGCTCAGCTACTCGTTGATGCTGCCGCTGATGCTGGCCTGCGTGGTCGCCTTCGCCGTCGCGCGCGCCGTGAACGGGCCGTCGATGTACGAGATCACGGCGCGCCGCGTAGCCGACGAGCACGAACGCGAACGCCTGCGCGCCATCCGCATGCAGGAACTGATCCGCCCCGCCGACACCGTCCTGCCGCTGGACGCTTCCATCGCGCAGGCGGCCGCGCTGTTCCGCCAGCACCCGGTGAAATACGTCTACCTCGTCGACGACACGCGGCGCTATCGCGGCGTGGTGGCCCTGCACGACGTCGCCGCGCTGTACCAGCAGGACGACGCCGCGGGCCGCACCTGCGCCGACATCGTCCGCCCGGACGTGCTGCCGGTCGTCAGCGCCGACATGGGACTGGAAGACGCGCTGCGCCAGTTCATGCGCCACCACGGCGAGCGCCTGCCGGCCGTGCGCAGCCACGACGATCCCGAACTGCTCGGCGCCGTGCACAAGACCGACGTGCTGGATGCGTATGTGCGGCTGAACCGGATGCCGCTGGGGGCGCAGGTGGAGGCGTGAAAATGCGGTATCCGTGTTCATATTTTTACCGCGTTCACGTGACGTGAAAGGCAGAAATTCATGAACAACGCATTCGTTTACAACGATAAGATCGGCCTGGTCGTCGCTGCCCTCGATGCGTTACGTGATTCAGCAGGTATTCAAGGCGAAATCCTCGAACATGGCGACGCCGACGCCGACGCAGCGACATCGGCCCGCAGTTCATCGACACGGCGGGGAACGCTTGTATCGATGACGTGGCGGGCATTGATGTCCATGTAGCCGGCCGGCGCGGTAACGTTGGACGCGAAATTGTTCAGCATGTTTGAATACTTGGACATGCGCGACAGTCCAACTACGTGGATGTCAGTTTCCACGCAATCCGACTGCCACGTCTCGAAACGAGGCCAAAGCCGCTTCGAGATGCTCGATGATTTCTTGCTGCAGCACGTCGGGTGGCGGCAGGTTATCGAGGTTGTCCAGGCTTTCGTCTTTCAACCAGAAGATGTCCAGGCTGGCCTTGTCCCGGGCGATCAGGTCTTCGTAGCGGTAGTACTTGAAGCGTTCGGTTTCTTGCCGCTCGTGACGGTTTTCCGGATGGTAGCAGGCGATAAAGTCCCGCAAGTCATCGAGCTTCAGTGTGCGTGTCTTCAGCGTGAAGTGCTTGTTGGTGCGCAGGTCGTAGAACCACACGCCTTTGGTATGAACACGGCCGTCCTTGGGCGCATTGTCGAAGAACACCACATTGGCCTTCACACCCTGCGCATAGAAGATGCCCGTGGGCAGGCGCAAGATGGTGTGCACGTCGCAGGTCTCCAGCAATTTCCTGCGAATCTTCTCACCAGCACCACCCTCAAACAGCACGTTATCGGGCAACACCACGGCGGCCTTGCCATCTACCTTCAGCATGCTGACGATGTGTTGCAGGAAGTTAAGCTGCTTGTTCGAGGTGGTTTCCCAGAAGTCCTGGCGTTCGTAGGTCAACGCGTCGCGGTCTTCCTCACCCTCCTCGTTGGTGATGGTCATGCTGCTCTTCTTGCCAAACGGTGGGTTGGCCAGCACGTAATCCACCTTGCATTTGGGTTCCGCGATCAGGGCATCCGAACGATCAACCGAAGGTTCGCCGTCCAACTCGCCGATGTTGTGCAGAAACAGGTTCATCAGGCACAGGCGGCGTGTGTTGGGCACGATCTCGTTGCCATGGAAGGTTGCATCGCGCAAAAAAGCCTTTTGCGTCTTGTTCAACGTGGCGTTCGGGCGGGTCAACCAGTTGTAGGCACCGAGGAAGAAGCCGCCGTGCCGCAGGCCGGGTCGGCAATGGTCTTGCCCGGTTCTGGTCGCACACACTCCACCATGGCCTGGATCACGGCACGCGGCGTGAAGTACTGGCCAGCGCCACTCTTGGTGTCCTCCGCGTTCTTTTGCAGCAGCCCTTCGTACAAATCACCCTTGGTGTCGGCATCCATGCCCACCCAGCTCTGCTCGTCGATCATCTGCACCAGGCGCGAGAGCTTGGCCGGGTCCTGGATCTTGTTCTGCGCCTTGAAGAAGATCGCGCCCAGCATGCCCGGCCCGGAACCCAGCTTGTGCAGTGTGGCGAGATAGTGCGCTTCCAGCGGCTCGCCGGTCTTGCCGCGCAGGGCGGCCCAGTCAAAGCCCTTGGGAATATGCGTGTCACGGTTGTACGGCTCCTGCGCATACTCGTGCGCCATCTTCAGGAACAGCAGGTAGGTGAGCTGCTCCAGGTAATCGCCATAGCCCACGCCGTCATCGCGCAACGTGTGACAAAAGTTCCAGACTTTCTGGATGAGGGTGGAAGTGTTCATTCCTTGTTTTCCGCAGAATTGGTCGAAGCGGTGTACGCTTGCCGTGGGTCCGTCATGGAAGGATAAGCGGTGCGCAGAGCGCCTTCCTTGACCATGGGAGTGAGTGTTCGTTTGCGCAGATCGTCCGGGTCGCGCCGCAGTGCCTGTGCCAGCACACGCAGCCCCAGCAAGCGATTGGTACAGAGCGCCAGAACAGTTTCCCGCAGGGCTGCCGGGGCCACGCGCCCTTGCCCGGATACCATGCGGCCCTGTTCGATCAGTTGGGTCTGCAGCGCTTCGGGGAGCGCTGACCAGTCGAGATAAGGCCCGACCGACACGGAAGCTGGCGACTCAAGCTCCGGTGGTACGGCGACTAGCTCCGGTGGTAGAGCTGCTAGCTCCGGTGATACGCCAGTGAGCTCCGGTGGTACAACATCAGCGCTAGTCGCCGAACCGGCCTGATCGGCCAAGTCAAAAACAGTCGCTGCCGAGCGCCGTTGCCAAGGGAGAAAATAAACCATTCCTCGGCCAGCGCCGTCCGGTACCAGAAAACCGTCCCGCACCAGGCCGCGCAGCATCTTTGTCAGATCGGCGGGATGGTCGGTACAGATCTGCTTGAGTCGGTCGTGGCTAACCAGTCCCTCCACCTGCGCCGTGATGAGGGCCAGGCGCGCGGTTTCTGGCAGCGCGGCAAAACGCGCGCCCAACAGCTTTGTCAGCTCGGCAATGGCTTGCGCCGGCACCAAGCTGCTCATGCGCAACTCCATTAGCGTCTGCTCAGGCTCCGGCAACTCGTATAACACCGGGCGGCGCCAGTGCTGGCCTGCCCAGTTGGTGTAAATCTTGGGCAAGCCTGAACCGGCGTGGTCACCATAGCCCACCAGTTGGAACATGGTCTGCACGCGGCGGTTGCGGCAATCGCTGTTACCGCCATGAATGGCGATTTCGGGCGGAATGCGCATCCGTCCCGGATTGCGAAAGCCATACATATCCGGCCGCTTGACCACCAGCACCGACACGCGTCCCGAGTAGTCCGCATGGATCAGCGTATTGGCCAGCGCCTCGCGCAGAGCTTCGTGCACAGGAGTGTCTTCCACCCGCTGCCCATCCTGCAACAGAAACGGCACTTTCAGCTCGGCCGTGAGCTTCTGGTACACGCGGCGGAAAAAGTCGTACAGATTGCCTGACCAGCTACCGTCCGGCACCAAGCGGTCGATCCAGCGCCTCTCGGTTTTGGCCTCGGGACGCTCCTGAAAATCCACCATGTAATGCGGCAACGCGTCGCGAATCACCTCGGCGCGGCCGAACATCAGCAGGCCCGCCAGCCGCAGCCCGCTATAGCCTTCTTCGCGGTTTTTGCCCCAGGCGCCTATGCGCTCAAGAAATTCCGGCACGGGCAGATCTGTCCACACATGCCCCGGCTTTACTGCTGCAAAGCGGTTACGGTAGGCAGCTACAGTGTCCATGTCCAAGTCGCTGAAATCAAAGCCCTTGAGCACGCGCTCGTCGCGCGCATCTTCCACACGCTCTGCCAGCATACGGCGCACCGCTTCATCATCGGCGGCGTAGTCGCCTTCAAAGCGGCGCAGCCACGTGCCGCCGAACGGATTACTGCCCACATGTACAGGCCGCTGCTGACGAACCGCGCGTGGCACCCGCACCTGCAGCATCGTTTTGCCGGCGACTTGGATCGGCTGGACGTCGGTCTCGCTCAACAAATTGAGGCTGATCTGCTTGCGGTTATGCAGGTTATCCCACAGCGCCTTGCGCACCCGCTCGACATCGGAAAGCCCCAGCGCCCGGAACTGCCCGCGCGGCTTCTCCTGCACGCCCAATAGAATGACCCCGCCGTCGGTATTGGCCATGGCGCTGTAGCTCTTCCAGAAATCCTCCGGCAGTTCGCCACGCCCATCGCGCCCCTGTGCCGCCTTGCACTCCAGATCGCAGGATTCGGCCAGGCCGGCGAAATCGTCCTCGCTCCACGGCTCCTCAGCCAAGTCATTCATGCTGCGGCTTCCTCTGTCTTGCGCCCTCGCGGCTTTTTCGTGGCGGGCTGCGCGGCGCGCTCGCTGCGGATGCGTTCGAGCAGCATGCTGGCCGGTTCGTCGTCCGGGTCTTGCGGCACTAGCTGGCCGGCGAAGGCGGCGCGGAGGATATTTTGGCGTTGAGCGGTGGATTGTTTGCGTGCCAGTTCTAGCGCGGCTTCCATATCATCCGAGCATGTAAGCGCGGTCTGCACGATTTCTCCGAGAGCTGCCATTTCTGCAAGAGGCGGCAACGGCACCGGAAAAGGATGCAAATCACTCAAGGAAATCCGCTTATGCCCAGCGGTGGATTTTGCAGCCGCTTCAATCCGAATGCGTGCGCTCGGACTGCGTAGGGTATTCACCACATGGATAGCTATGTGTTGTGAAGGCGATGACAGCTTGCCGCAAAAGATCCGGTCCGGGTACTGAACCGACATCGGCGGAACCGCTTGGACAACGGCACAACATCCGACGTATTCCACCGAACCACTCAGCCGCGAGATGAGCAGGTCACCGTCCTCCAGGTAATCGTCATTGCGGCACTGATCTGCGTGCAGGTAGTTGAGCGCACCAAAGTCAATCTTCCCTTGGCGGACTGCACTCGATTTGAGAACCGGATACGGCGTCAATTCTCTCGTCGAGGTTTCGGCAGTGCCGCTGCGCAATCGGCTCAGCAGTTGATCTAACGATGCCCACACCCACCCCTTCGGCAGCTCCGGCAGGCCAGTGGTGTCTGGCGCGACGGGCTCGGGATATTTCTTTTGCCAATCCTTGGACGGGGTTTTACCTTGTTCCTTGAACTTGGCGAGCTGCTTTTTTTCCCAGCGGGCACGCCGCTCGCGGAGGATGCGCTCCAACAGTTGCGCGCCGGTCTCAAGGGGCGTGTTCGCAGCACGGTGTGCTTCACGCCATGAGGCCGTGAGCGCGCCTTCCACGGCCGCCTTGAGCAGAGACTGGCGGTATTGCTGCAACTTCTTCTGCGCAGCCTTCAGCTCCGCAACGCCGGCATCGAGGTCGGACAGCAGTTCTTCGAGCTTTGCGACGATGCGGGCTTGTTCGGCCGGCGGCGCGATTGGAATCTCAGAAGCATTGAGCTTTTTAAGCGTCAGCCGGGTTATTGCAACACCGGCAACGTTATCGAGCATTGATCGCTTGGTATCCGGCTCTTGGAGCGCGTACAGCAAGTACTTTGGAAACAGCGCCGGACCAGGACGAAGAACACCAACACTTGATAGCAGTGAGAAGGGCTCATCCAGTGTATTCAATGCGACCGCACCGGTACCGGCACCGTCTTTGACATATAGGACATCTCCCTTTCGAACATCACAACGCGAATAAATCTCAGCATGCATCTCCGCATCGACATAAGTTATATCTTCAAGGTCCAAACCCCACGGCTTGATGTTCTTCGCGGTGACGTACTTGAACGCACCGATTGGGCCATTCGGTGGCGAGTGATGCGTGCCATCAGTGATCTTCTCGCACAGCTCTGCGAGCGGCAGCTTCAGAAACCTGCTCACGCCACCAACTCCTCATTCATCTCATTCATCAGCGTATCCAGCTCCTTGCCAAACAACCCCCAAGCCTTCTGCAGCCCACCCTTGCCGGCCAGTTCGGCGTAATCAAAATCCTGGCGGCTGATCGAACATGAGCTGGCGATGTGCTCCTTCATCAGCCGCAGCCATTCGGTCTGCTCGGGCGTGAAGGCCGTCCCGCGCTGGGCGTTGTGACGCCAGATCCAGGCCTGGAAGCGCCGGTCCACTTCGTCGGCAAACGGTTTAAGTTCGCCGTCCAACCCGAGCGCGAAACGCACGAGGGACACCAGATCGGTAAGCTGGCGTTTCTTATCCACGCCTTTCACCTGACTGGCCTGCACCCGCGCATAGGCGCTCCACAGCCGCTCGGTGGTGAGCATCAGCGGCGGACGGCTCAACTGCTCGTGCAACTCTTCGATCATATCGAAAGTGAGCGCACGCCGCTGGTAGGGTTGGGCGTAGAAAAAGCCGAGGGCTGTAATTTCATTCTTGTGCGCCTTGAGGTAGTCGGCAAAGCTCTGGATGGCCTTTTGTGCCTGCAGCTCGGCCTGCTCAGAGAAGCCGCTGAATGTCACCTGGTCAAGGTTGATGTGGTCGATGAGCTGCTCGCGCTCGCGGCGGGCGTTTTCGATTTCGTCGCGCAGCTCCGGTATGTCGAAAAGCGCGCAGGCTGCCATCACGCGGGTCTTGCGAGCGGCCTCGATTTCTTCGGGGAGCAAGCTGTCTTCGTCACGGGTGATTTCCTTCGCTTTCGCCGTGGCGAGCGCGGTTTGCACAATGGCATCCGGGTTCAGCGCATGGATCAGCGCCTTGCCCAGGTCGCCCAGCGGGATGCCACCACTGTGCTTTTCGATGCGGGCCTTGGCCTTGTCGTCGAGCTGCTTGTTGAGGCGTACCAGGCGGTTGGCCAGTGACAGCACGGTGTCGTCGTCGCGGTGTCCCAAGGCCACGCCCTGCAGCAGATCCTTGAGCGCCACGCCGGGTTTCTTTTCCAGCGAGCGGCTTTCCGTCTTGCAGGATTTTTCCACGCCCACCGCATCGATCAGTACGAAGCGAGTCTTGGCGCCGTTGGCACTGCCGCTGACGCGCTTCAGGCTGTCGGCGTCGAGGCTACGCACGCCACGGCCTTTCATCTGTTCGTAATAGCCCTTGCTGCGAACATCTCGCATGAAGAGTAGCACTTCCAGGGGTTTCACATCGGTGCCGGTGGCGATCATGTCCACGGTGACGGCGATGCGTGGATGGAAGTCGTTGCGAAAGCTCGCCAGCACGCCATCGGCGTCCTTTTCACTGTAGGTGACCTTACGGCAAAACGCGTTACCCTGACCGTAGACCTCGCGCACGATGTTGATGATGTCGTCGGCATGGCTGTCGGTCTTGGCGAAGATGAGGGTCTTCGGCGTTTCCTTGCGGGCGGGGAAGATCTGCGTTTCCACCGCCGTCTTCATGGCCTGGATCACCTGCCGGATCTGGCTCGGATTGACCACCGATTTGTCCAGCTCTTTGGCAGAGTAGGCGGTGTCTTCCTCAGTTTCGGCCCAGCGCTTCTTGCGGGTGGCGCGGTCGCGATGGTCCACCCATTCTTTTGCCTTTAGCTCCGCGCCTTTCCGGGTGACTTCGGTGACGATCTCGTACACGTCATAGCCGACATTGACGCCATCGGCCACCGAGTCTTCGTAGCTGTATTCGGCAACGATGTTCTCGTTGAAGAAGCCGAAGGTGCGTTTGTCCGGCGTCGCGGTAAGGCCGATGAGGTAGGCATCAAAGTAGTCGAGCACCTGCTTCCACAGATTGTAGATGCTGCGATGGCACTCGTCGATGATGATGAAGTCGAATTCCTCGACCGGAATCGCCGCGTTGTAGCGCACCAGCTTTTCCTGCCTGGCCGTTTGCTGCACCTCGTTGAGCGACAAGTCCTCGGCGGCTTCTTCGATGGGCTCGCCGCTAAGGATGGAGTACATGCGCTGGATGGTGCTGATGCACACTTGCGCGTGCGGGTCGATGCTGGAAGATGCCAGCCGTTGCACGTTGTACAGTTCGGTGAATTTGCGCGCATCGTCCGGCGGCGTATAGGCCATGAATTCCTGGTGCGCCTGCTTGCCGAGGTTACGGGTATCGACCAGGAACAGAATGCGCTTGGCACCGCCGAACTTGAGCAGGCGGTAGACGGCGGTGATGGCGGTGAAAGTCTTGCCCGCGCCGGTAGCCATGTGGATCAGCGCGCGGGGCTTGTTCTGCGCCAGCGATTTTTCCAGCCCGATGACGGCGCTGATCTGGCAGTCGCGCAGGTTTTGTTCGGGCAGCGCGGGCATCTGCTCTGCGAGGCAGCGTCGCAGGGTGTCGGGCTGGGCCAGCCATTCCTTGAGTTGGTCGGGCTGGAAGAAGTGGAACAGTTCGCGCGAGCGCGGTGCCGGGTCGGCGTTATCGGTGAAGCGGATGATCTGGCCGGTGGCCTCGAACAGAAAGCGTAGTGGCGTGTTGTCCTGGCGCCATTTGAGGTTGGCGCTGGCGTAGCGCTCGGTCTGGCTTTCGGTCGCGGTGAGATTCTCGCCAGCGCTGTCTTTCTTGGCCTCGATTACGCCGCAGGCCACGCGATCCACGAACAGCACGTAATCGGCCGGGCCGGTGTCGGTAGTGTACTCACGTATGGCCACGCCCAATCCGGCTGACAGGTTCAACTGTTTCATGTCCTGAATCACCCAGCCGGCTTGTTCGAGTTTCTGGTCGATCTGCTGACGGGCCTTGGTTTCTGGCGTCATGCTTGTTCCTCCGTCCCAAATTGCGGGTCTGTTGCCCGGCTACAACCGATACGGCGCAAGGTGTTTGATCGCGTGCACGGCTCAGCCCCTTGGCTCAAGCGCACGCCAGGGGCCAAGAGGAAAACTGGCTGGCTTGGAAAACCGGCGAACTGACGGACCTGATGCGCCTTTTTGTCAAAACGAAGGATCGGAGCAGTGTGGTCTGTGTAGCCGCCGCCTTCGAGTGGCGGAAAGCGGAGCCGAAGCTGCGCTTCACCGGAACGGTGCAGGCGTAGGGCAAGTTCGCAGATAAGGCCGGCTGTATACATCGTCATATTGTAGCGGCAGCGCATTTCCCCTGGGCCATTTTGTGCCATGGACGTGGTTGGGCTTATCAAGCTGCCACTGAACGAACAATACGAGGCGCCAGAATGAAAAATGCCGTTACGTGAACGGCGTTGGATAAAGCCGGAAATGCGGTTGGTGGGGGCGACGCTGGAACGCCGCCGATGGGGAACGGAGCATGGCTCAGTGCACGAGACTGTTGCTCGCAGAAACTACAATTTTTTGATCCGATACGGCGGGAAAGTTGCTGAGCCAGTTCAAACTTGGGCTTCGAATGACGAGGCCGCGTCAGGCCGTCAACGCCCCCGCCAGGGCGCTCTGCACCAATTCGTCGATCTCGCCGGTGACGTCGCTCATCGTGCTCGCCACCACGGCGAACTCCCTGCCGACGTGGCCGGCGCGCGCGGCAACGACCTGGGCGTTGAAGGCGACCATGCGTGCCTGCCGCGCGATGGTTTTAATGTCACCCATCAATTCCTGCATCTGCCTGCGCTGCTGGAGCGCATGGCGCTTGGATTGTTCTTCGTACACCAGGGTCAGGGCGTTGAGCACGCTGAGCAGCGGTGTCGCGCTGCGCACCAGCTCATCGAGCAACGCCGGCGCGCGCCGCGACACCGCGGCGATGGCGTCCAGCGTATTCTCGGCCAATGCGATGAAATCGCGGATCATCCGGTCCCCCCGCAGCGTGCCGAAATAGGCGTCATGCAACTGCTGGCAGAAGATGCCCGGCACCCCCTGCTTGCCCTGCACCAGCGTGATATGTGCATCCTTGAACGCCGCCAGCGTTTCACGGGCGGTCTGGTCCGCGCCGTCATGGCCGATCGAGGCCAGTACCGAATACAGCACGACCCGCTGGGAAGTAAAGCGCCGCCGGCCGGACAGGTTGATCAGGACGCCGAACATGTCGCCGGACAGCTTGGCCTCGGGCTGGGCGACGGACGGGGTGGGAAGGGTTTCTGCATGCATCTTGGGCTCCGATCGAGTCGAATTGACCGCGGCGGCGGCGGCTGATGAAGAGGTTGATGCAGGTTTTATGCCAGCTCGATCGATGGCTGCCATACCGGTGCGTGCCTGGGCAACGGGCCCAATTCTTGCAGCAGCTCGTCCTGGCCCAATTCACGCGCACTCACAACCCAAATGCCCTAGCCCATGCCGGACAGCGCACCACAACAGTGCAACGCTACCCAGGAAGCGCCACAACGCATCATCAAGATCCGGCGCGACTACAACACCTGGGTGGCCAACGAGACCATCGAAGACTATGCGCTGCGGTTTACGCCGCGCGCGTTTCGCAAGTGGTCGGTATTCCGTGTGTCGAACGCGTCGTTCGGGGCGATCTCGTTCCTGGTGCTGGAAGCGATCGGCGGCTCGATCGCCGTCACGTACGGCTTCACGAACGCCTTCTGGGCCATCATCGCGGTGGGGATCGTCATCTTCTTCACCGGCCTGCCGATCAGCTACTACGCCGCCCGTCACGGCCTGGACATGGACCTGCTGACGCGCGGCGCCGGCTTCGGCTACATCGGCTCGACCATCTCGTCGTTCGTCTACGCCTCGTTCACCTTCATCCTGTTTGCGCTGGAAGCCGCGATCATGGCGTACGCGCTCAAGCTCGCGCTGGGCATGCCCCTGCACATCGGCTACCTGGTCAGCGCCCTGATCGTGATCCCGCTGGTCACGCACGGCGTCACGCTGATCAGCCGTGTCCAGCTGGCCACGCTGCCGGTCTGGATCTGCCTGCAGGTCCTCCCGTTCGCGTACATCTTCGCGAAGCGGCCGGACGTGCTGGCGCAGCTGCCGCGATTTTCCGGCCAGTCGTCCACCGCCGGCTTCACGCTGGCCGGATTCGGCGCGGCCATGGCCGTCGGCGTGGCGCTCGTCACCCAGATCGGCGAACAAGTCGACTTCCTGAGGTTCATGCCGGAAGAGACGCCGCACAACCGCCTGCGCTGGCACATCGGCGTGCTGGGCGCTGGGCCCGGATGGATCGTGTTCGGCATGCTCAAGATGCTGGGCGGCGCCCTGCTCGCACTGCTGGCGCTCCGGTCCGGCGTGTCCTGGGCGGACGCGGTCAATCCCACCCACATGTACCTGGCCGGGTTCCGCCAGGTCTTCGGCGATCCGGCGTTCGCCCTGGCCGTCACCGTGTTCTTCATCGTCGTCGCCCAAGTGAAGATCAACCTGACCAACGCGTATGCGGGTTCGCTCGCGTGGTCGAATTTCTTCGCGCGGCTGACGCACAGCCATCCCGGCCGCGTGGTGTGGGCCGTGTTCAACGCGCTCATCGCCGTCCTGCTGATGGAGCTGGACGTGTTCACCGCGCTCGAACACGTGCTCGGCCTGTATGCGAACGTCGCCATCGCCTGGATCGCGGCCGTGGTGGCCGACCTCGTCATCAACAAGCCGCTCGGCCTGAGCCCGGCGGGCATCGAATTCCGGCGCGCCTACCTGTACGACATCAATCCGGTGGGCGTGGGCGCCATGCTGCTGGCGTCGCTCGCATCGATTTGCGCGTACACGGGCACGCTGGGAACGACGGCGCAAGCCTTGTCTCCGGTCGTGGCCCTGGCCACCGCGCTGGCCGCCGCGCCGCTGATCGCCTGGCTGACGAAGGGCCGCTATTACATCGCGCGCGCGCCCTCGCCCGCCCACGCGACGCCGCGCCAGCAGACATGCGTGATCTGCGAGCGCAGCTACGAAGCCGAGGACACGGCGCACTGCCCGGCCTACCAAGGTCCGATCTGCTCGCTGTGCTGCTGCCTCGATGCGCGCTGCGACGACGTGTGCAAGCCCCACGCCCGCCTGTCGGCCCAGTGGGAGGCGGCCGCGAAAGCGATGCTGCCGCGCGCCGCGTGGCCTTACCTCACCGGCGGCCTGGCGCATTTCGTGCTGCTCATGCTGGTGATCCTGGCGGTGCTCGCCGCGCTGCTTGCCCTGCTCTACCAGCACGAGGCGGCGCTGCCCGGCGACGCCGCCAGCCTGGCCCGCCTGCACCTGGCCTTCATCAAGCTGTTCGGCGCGCTGACGCTGGTGAGCGCCATCGCCGCCTGGTGGCTGGTGCTGACCAGCCAGAGCCGGCGCGTGGCGCAGGAAGAATCGAATCGCCAGACCAGCCTGTTGACGCGCGAGATCGAACTGCACGGCCGCACCGACGCCCAGCTGCAGCAGGCGAAGCGGGCGGCCGACCAGGCCAACCAGGCCAAGAGCCGCTACGTGGCGGGCCTCAGCCACGAAATCCGCACGCCGCTGAACAGCATCCTGGGCTATGCGCAGCTGCTCGACAACGACCCGGCCATTCCGGCCCAGCGGCGCCAGGCGATCCAGGTGATTCGCAGCAGCGGCGAGCACCTGCTGTCGCTGATCGAAGGCACGCTGGACATGGCGCGCATCGAGAGCGGCAAATTCAGTTTCAACATGCAGACGCTCCCGTTCGCGGCGTTCATGGCCCAGCTGGTGCGCATGTTCGAGCAGCAGGCGGCCGAGCGCGGGCTGGATTTCCGCTTCGACGTCGACGGCACGCTGGCCGGGCACGTGCTGGCCGACCGCAAGCGCCTCGGCCAGATCCTCATCAACATCCTCGGCAACGCGTTCAAGTTCACGGAACGCGGCAGCGTCGTGCTGCGCCTGCGCTACCAGCGCGAGACGGCGCTGTTCGAAGTCGAAGACACCGGACCCGGCATCCAGCCCGACGAACTGGAACGGATCTTCGAGCCGTTCTCGCGCGGCAGCGCCAGCGACCGCGCCGGCACCGGCGGCACGGGCCTGGGCTTGCCGATCACGAAGGTGCTGACCCAGTTGATGGGCGGCGAGCTGCAGCTGGACAGCGTCCCCGGCAAGGGCACGACGGTGCGCATCCGCCTGCGCCTGCCGCGCGTCCAGGCGCCGCCGCCGAACGCCGCGGAACAGCGGGACCGGATCGGATTCCAGGGCCCGCCCCGACGCGTGCTGGTGGTCGACAACGAAGCGGTCGACCGCGAGATGCTGCGCTGTGCGCTGGCGCCGCTGGGCTTCGTGGTCGAGCAGGCCGGTTCCGGTCCCGAATGCCTGCGGCGCGTCGGCGAGCTGGCGCCGGACCTGATCTTGCTGGACCTGGCCATGCCGGGCATCGACGGCTGGGAAGTCGCGCGCCTGATCCGCGACGTGCACCGGTCGCAGGTGCCGATCGCGATCGTCTCGGCCAACGCGTTCGACAAGGGACAGGAGAATCCGGCCGCCATCCCCGGCGAGGATTTCTTCGTCAAACCGGTCAACGTCAACGAGCTGCTGGACTGGATCGGCCGCAAGCTGGAACTGACGTGGGTGACGCAGGCCGGCGCCGGCACGGGCCCGGCGCGCGGCGCCGCCGCGATCCCGCCCGCCGAGCACCTGGACGCCCTGCGCGAACAGCTCAAGCTCGGCTACGTGCGCGGGCTGCAGGCGCGGCTCGACATCATTCGCGCACTGGACCCGGCCTACGCCGGGTTCTGCGATACCGTGCAGGCGCACGCCAGCCGCTTCGAGCTGGACGTGCTGGCGCGCTTTCTGGAACAGGGAGGACCCGGTGCTACAGCGATGCCTTGAAGGGCAAGTGATTCTCATCGTGGACGACGTGCCGCAAAACCTCGCGGTCCTGCACGATACGCTCGACGAATCGGGCTACACGGTATTGGTGGCGAACAGCGGCGCGGCCGCGCTGGAGCGCATCGAACAGGTCGTCCCCGACGTGATCCTGCTCGACGCGGTCATGCCGGGCATGGACGGGTTCGAAGTCTGCCGCCGCCTGCGCGCCATGCCCCGGCTGCGCCAGCTGCCGATCATCTTCATGACCGGCCTGACCGACAGCGAACACGTGGTGGCGGCATTCGCGGCGGGCGGCACGGATTACGTCACCAAGCCGGTGCGGCAAAGCGAAGTCCTGGCGCGCATCCAGTCGCACCTGCGCGCCGCGCGGCTGATGCAGCAGGCCAGCAGCGCGCTGGACGCCTTCGGCCACGCCGTGTGCGCGGTGGTGCCGGGGAGCGGCCGCATCATCTGGCAGACGCCGCTGGCGCGCCAATGGATGGATGCCTACCTGGCCGGTCCCGAGCAGCCGGACCGCGACGCCGCGAACGCGAGCCTGGCCGCCTGGCTCGCCGCGCTGCCGCGCAGCCCCGGCGTCGTTCTCACCATCGCCCTGCCGACGCGCCGGCTCCTGTTCAGCGTGGCCGACATGCGCGACCCGCAGCAGTGGACCGTGGTCCTGCGCGAAGAATCGGACACCGCCCAGGTCGAACGCCTGTCGTCCCTGCTGCGCCTGACCCGGCGCGAAGCCGAGGTGCTGCACTGGGTCGTCATGGGCAAGACCAACCGCGACATCGGCGACATCCTCGGCATGAGCCCGCGCACCGTCAACAAGCACCTCGAACACGTGTTCGACAAGCTGGGCGTGGAGACCCGCACCGCGGCGGCGGCGCAGGCCATGAACCGCCTGCGCACGGCCGGCCAGGACGGCGCCGGACCGCTGCTGGCCGCCTGACGCCGGGCGCTTGCCTACACCTGCACCTACACCGACAGGTGGCGCCGCACCTCCGGCGTGTCCATCTGCGCCGCCGCGCCCGTGGCCACCACTTCGCCGCGCGACAGCACCACGAAGCGGTCGGCCAGCGCGCGCGCGAAGTCGAAGTACTGCTCGCACAGCAGGATCGCCATGTCGCCGCGTTCGCGCAGCATGCGGATCACGCGCTCGATGTCCTTGATGATGGAAGGCTGGATGCCTTCGGTGGGCTCGTCCAGGATGATCAGGCGCGGCCTGGAGAGCAGCGCGCGCGCGATCGCCAGCTGTTGCTGCTGCCCGCCGGACAGGTCGCCGCCGCGCCGTCCGAGCATGTCCCGCAGCACCGGGAACAGTTCGTACACCTCGCCGCGCACCTGCGACGCTTCGCGCGCCGGCAGGCTCGCCATCCCCATCAGCAGGTTTTCCTCGACCGTCAGGCGGGCGAAGATGTCGCGTCCTTGCGGCACGTAGGCGATGCCGCCGCGCGAGCGCTGGTGGGGCTTGAGGCGCGTGATGTCGCGCCCGTCCAGCGCCACCGAACCGGATGCGACCGGCAGCACGCCCATCAGGCACTTGAGCAGCGTGGTCTTGCCCACCCCGTTGCGGCCCAGCAGCGTCAGGCATTCGCCGCGGTGCAGTTCCAGCGACACCCCGCGCAGCGTGTGCGACGAGCCGTAATATTGATTGAGTTGTTCGACTTTCAGCATGGCGTTACCGTCCCAGGTAGACTTCGATGACCCGCTCGTCCTGCCGCACCTGGTCCATCCGGCCCTCGGCCAGCACCGCCCCCTCGTGCAGCACCGTCACCTTGTCCTGGCGGGCGATCTCGGCGACGAATCCCATGTCATGCTCGACCACGACGATCGAGTGCTTGCCGCGCAATTCGTTCAGGAGCTCCGCGGTGCGTTCGGTCTCGGCGTCGGACATGCCGGCCACCGGCTCGTCCAGCAGGATCAGCTGCGGCTCCTGCATCAGCAGCATGCCGATCTCGAGCCACTGCTTCTGGCCGTGCGACAGCAGCCCCGCGGGGCGCCGGGCCTGGTCGTGCAGCCGGATCAGGCGCAGCACGGCGTCGATGCGCTCGTCCTGTTGCGCACTGCGGCGCGCGAACAAGGTCGGCCAGATCCGCTTGTCGGCTTTCATGGCCAGCTCGAGGTTGTCGAACACCGTGTGATGCTCGAACACGGTCGGACGCTGGAACTTGCGGCCGATGCCGGCGTGGGCGATCTCGTATTCGGTCATCGCCGCCAGGTCGTGCGACTGGCCGAAAAAGACCGAGCCGCCGCTCGGCCGCGTCTTGCCGGTGATGACGTCCATCATCGTGGTCTTGCCCGCGCCGTTCGGCCCGATGATGCAGCGCAGCTCCCCGACCGAGATGTCGAGATTGAGCTTGTTGAGCGCCTTGAATCCGTCGAACGACACCGTGACGTCTTCCAGGTACAGGATGACGCCGTGGCGGGTATCGACCGCGTCGTCCTGCTTGAGTACCGTGCTCATGCCGCCTCCTTGCCGCGTTGCGCGGATTCCGCCGGGGCGCCGGACGCCGGCGCGGCCGCGCGCCGCCGGCGCATCCGCCACAGCGCTTCGAAGGCGCCCGTCATCCCCTTCTGCATGAACAGGGTCACGCCGATGAAGATCAGTCCGAGCACGAACAGCCACAGGTCGGGGAACGCCGCCGTGAACCAGCTTTTCAGGCCGTTGACGGCAAACGCCCCGAGGATCGGTCCGACCAGCGTCCCGCGCCCGCCGACCGCGGCCCACACCACCATTTCGATGGAGTTCGCCGGCGACATCTCGGACGGGTTGATGATGCCCACCTGCGGCACATACAGGGCCCCGGCCAGTCCGCACAACATGGCCGACACCGTCCAGACGAACAGCTTGAACCACAGCGGGTCGTAGCCGATGAACATCAGCCGCGCTTCGGAATCGCGCACCGCCTGCAGCACCCGGCCCAGGCGCGACGTCACCAGCGCCCGGCACAGCAGCAGGGCCGCCAGCAGCACGGCCAGCGTCGCCAGGTACAGGGCCGCCTTGGTTTGCGGCGTGGTGATGCCGTAGCCGAGGATGCGCTTGAAGTCGGTGAAGCCGTTGTTGCCGCCGAAGCCCGTGTCGTTCCGGAAGAACAGCAGCATGAACGCATAGGTCAGCGCCTGCGTGATGATGGAAAAGTACACGCCCTTGATGCGCGACCGGAATGCGAAGTAGCCGAACACGAAGGCCAGCAGGCCGGGCGCCGCCACCGCCAGCAGCATGCAGTAGCCGAAGCTGTCGGTGAACGACCAGAACCACGGATAGGCCTTCCAGTCGAGGAAGACCATGAAGTCCGGCAGCGTGCTCTGATACACGCCGTCGCGGCCGATCGCGCGCATCAGGTACATGCCGTGCGCGTACGCGCCGAGCGCGAAGAACAGGCCATGGCCGAGCGACAGGATGCCGGTATAGCCCCACACCAGGTCCAGCGCCAGCGCGGCCAGCGCGTAGCACATGAATTTGCCGCCCAGCGCGACGATCCAGGCCGGGACGTGCAGCGCCTGGCCGGGCGCGAACGCGAGATTCAGCAGCGGCAGCATGGCCAGCACCACGGCGCAGGCCAGGATCGCGCTCCACGCGCGGCCCGAGAACAGCGATTGCGCTTTCATTCGACGCTCCTGCCCTTCAGCGCGAACAGTCCTTGCGGACGGCGCTGGATGAAGATGATGATGAAGACCAGGATCAGGATCTTGGCGATCACCGCGCCGGCCAGCGGTTCCAGCAATTTGTCGACTTCGCCCAGCCCCAGCGCGGCGATGACGGTTCCCGCCAGCTGGCCCACGCCGCCGAGCACCACGACCATGAAGGAATCGATGACGTAGGACTGCCCGAGGTCCGGCCCCACGTTCCCCAGCTGCGACAGCGCCACGCCGGCCAGCCCGGCCATGCCCGAGCCCAGGCCGAAGGTCAGCATGTCGATGCGCCCGGTGGGCACGCCCACGCAGTCGGCCATGCGGCGATTCTGCATGACGGCGCGCACGAACAGGCCCAGGCGCGTCTTGTTCAGGATGAGCCAGAGCGCGCCTGCCACCGCCAGCGCGAAGCCGATGATGACCAGCCGGTTCCAGGCCAGCACCAGCGACCCGAGCACCGTGATCCCGCCCGACATCCACGTCGGGTTGGCCACTTCCACGTTCTGTGCGCCGAACAGCGTGCGCACGGTCTGCATCAGGAGCAGGCTGATGCCCCAGGTGGCCAGCAGGGTTTCCAGCGGCCGGCCGTACAGCCAGCGGATGACGCTGCGCTCGAGCAGCATGCCGACGCCCGCCGCCACGGCGAACGCCGCGGGCAAGGCCGCCAGCAGGTACCAGTCCAGCGCGCCGGGCAGGTAGTGGCGGAACAGCGTCTGCACCACGTAGGTGGTATAGGCGCCGATCATCAACAGCTCGCCGTGCGCCATGTTGATGATGCCCATCAGGCCGAACGTGATGGCCAGCCCGAGCGCGGCCAGCAGCAGCACGCTCGCCAGCGACAGGCCGTAGAACAGGTTGCCGATCATTTCCGTGCGGCGGATGCGGTTGTCGATGGCGTGCAGCGACTGGGCCAGCGCCGCGCGCACCCGGGCGTCGGTCTCGCCGCCCGCGAGGCGCGCCTCGATCAGCGGCCGCACCTGGGCGTCGCTGCTGTCGGCCAGGGTGCGCGCCGCGTCGAGGCGGACCTGCGCGCTGGGTGCCTGCAGGTCCGCGCTGGCGGCCAGTTGCGCCAGCAGCGCGCGCAGGTCCGGGTCGGTCTCCCGGGCGAGGGCACGGCGCAACAGGGGCGCCTGGGCCGGCTCGACGCCGGCGGACTGGATCGCGTGCGCGGCCGCCAGCCGGGTTGCCGGTTGCGCGGCGCCCAGGTCGACCGTTGCCTGCGCCGCGTCGACCGCGGCGCGCAGCCGGTTGTTGATCACCAGGCCGTCGACGCCATCCGGCGGCGCCGTCGTGGCGCCGGTGGCCGGGTCCCAGGCCTTGTCGTCCTCGACCACCAGCAGGCGGCCATCCGGCGCGACGTACGCCGTCTCGGCGTGCAGGGCGTCCAGCACGCGCAGCGAATCGCGGTCGCCCGCGAGCGCCAGCTGGTGGACGGCCGCGATGCGGGCATCGGTGTCGTCGCCGGCCAGGGCGCCGAGCAGCGCCGGGTCGACCGCTTGCGCCAGGGCGCAGTGAAGCAGTGCGAAGGCGCACAGTAAATGGCGGAAAAATCGTCGCGAAAGAGATCTTGGAATCATGGCTGCGGCCAAAGAAGGCGGTTGGGTGGAGGCGCTGGCGCGCCGTCCCGCGCCCGGGCGGCGCGGAACGGCGGCTTTCCTCGGGACGGCTTACAGCTTCTGCTTGCCTTCATTGCCCGGAATGTAGGGGCTCCAGGGCTGGGCGCGCACGGTCTGCTTGGTCTTCCACACCACGTTGAACTGGCCGTCGGCGCGGATCTCCCCGATCATCACCGGCTTGTGCAGGTGATGGTTGGTGGCGTCCATGGTCAGCGTGAAGCCGGACGGCGCCTTCACCGCCTGGCCGCCCATGGCCGCGATCACCTTGTCGGTATCCGTGCTGCCCGCCTTTTCGACGGCCTGCTTCCACATGTGGATGCCGACATAGGTCGCTTCCATCGGATCGTTGGTCACGGCGGTGTCGGCGTTCGGCAGGTGCTTGGCCTTGGCGTACGCGCGCCATTTCTTGACGAATTCGGCGTTGACCGGATTCTTGACCGACTCGAAGTAGTTCCAGGCCGCCAGGTGGCCGACCAGCGGCTTGGTATCGACGCCGCGCAGCTCTTCCTCGCCGACCGAGAACGCCACCACCGGCACCTGCGTCGCCTTCAGGCCGGCGTTGCCCAGCTCCTTGTAGAACGGGACGTTCGAGTCGCCGTTGATGGTCGAGACGACGGCGGTCTTGCCCTCGGCCGAAAACTTCTTGATGTTGGCGACGATGGTCTGGTAGTCCGAATGGCCGAACGGGGTGTAGACCTCCATGATGTCGCTGTCCTTCACGCCCTTGCTCTTCAGGAAAGCGCGCAGGATCTTGTTGGTCGTGCGCGGGTACACGTAGTCGGTGCCGAGCAGGACGAAGCGGCGCGCGCCGCCGCCGTCCTTGCTCATCAGGTATTCCACTGCCGGAATCGCCTGCTGGTTCGGCGCGGCGCCCGTATAAAACACGTTTTTCTCGAGTTCTTCGCCTTCGTACTGCACCGGGTAGAACAACAGGCTGTTGAGTTCCTTGAACACCGGCAGCACGGACTTGCGCGACACCGAGGTCCAGCAGCCGAACACGACGGCGACCTTGTCCTTGCTGATCAGTTCACGGGCTTTTTCAGCGAACAGCGGCCAGTTCGATGCCGGATCGACGACCACCGGCTCGAGCTTCTTGCCGAGCACGCCGCCGTGGGCGTTGATCTCGTCGATGGTCATGAGGGCCACGTCCTTGAGCGAGGTTTCCGAGATCGCCATCGTGCCCGACAGCGAATGCAGGATGCCGACCTTGATCGTGTCGGCGGCGTGGGCGGCGAAGCTGCCCGCCATCAGTGCGGCGGCGGCGGCGCCGCGGGTCAGGGTGGCGATGAAGGTACGGCGGTTTTGCATGGTGAGCCTCACGGGAGTGTCAAAGTAGGAGAATGGATCGCTTAGTACTGGGCCTGCAGGGCGACGACGAACTTCGAGTTCGAGGCCTGCCCGGTGACGCGGGTGCGCGAATACACCGCGCCGACCTGCGCGTTGTAGCCGCTGATGATGTAGTTCACGCCAACGTCGTCCTGGCGCTGGTCGATGCCGGTGTCGGCGGCAAACTTCTGCAGGCGCACGAACGGCTGCAGCTTGCCCACGCCGATGGCCTGGCCGAAGACCCACGACAGGCCGGTCGACCAGGCGTCGCCCTGCTCGGACCGGACCACGTTGCCGGTGTCGTAGCGGTACCAGGCGGCTTCCACGCCGACGGCGCCGCCGGGCAGCTTCTTCTCCAGCAGGAAGTCGACGTTGTAGCCGAGATAGTCGCCGCTGCGCGCGGCCGTCAGCACGCCGTCCTTCTGGGTGCGTGCCGCGACGCCGAACGCCAGGATGTCCTTGTCGCCCAGGTAGTTGCCGGTGCCGTAGTAGCCGGGCTCCGCGTCCCACAGGTCGAGCTGCAGGCGGCCCGCGTACATGAGCGAGTCGCCCGCGTCCACGTGCGCCGCGCGGGCCTGGGACTGGGTGAGCGAGCCGATACCGAAGGTGTGGCCCTCGAAGGCGCCGAACGAGTAGCCCAGCTTGCCGTCCATGGCGTTGCCCCACACGACCACGCCGTCGTCGCGGCCGCGGAAGATGCCGCCGTTGTAGCCGTAGCGCGAGGCGACGCCGGCCCAGTAGCCGCCACCCAGCGAATAGTAGGGACCGGCCATGTTGGCGCGGTCGCTGGGCGACAGCAGGCGGCCGGCCCACACGTTCAGTTCGGGCGACACGCTGAACATGGCGGCCGCGTCGAGCACGCGGATCTGTTCGCCGTCCCATTCGGTGTTGAGCATGCCCTTGATGTTCTTGGTGAGCGCGGCGCCGAGGAAGATGCGTGCGCTGTCCAGGTTGAAGTCGTTCGAGTGCGAGCTGCCGTCCGGCGCGCCGTTTTCGATGCTGGCATAGCTGGCGCGCATGCCGAAGCCGACGCTGACCGAACGGTCGTCGCCCATCGAGATCGTGGCGCCGGCATGGGCTTGCAGGACGCTGAGGCAGGCGATCCCGATGGCGCCGCGGGCAAGGTGGTGGAGCGAGATGGTACGCATGGCTGAGCCTTTTCTGATTGCGGTTGGGGTTGCGGTGTTGCAATCAGATTAGCCAGCTCGACGGCGCCTGCACATACGTCAAGCAACGTAGTGGCGGCGCCGAGACGTCCGCGCGCACCGGACGAAAACGGTGCGTCCGCCGCATGCCGCCGCACCATCGTCGCCCATCGCATGCGGACGGCATCGTGAATGCATCGGCACGGTGCACCGCGGGCCGCCGCCATCGCGGCGATGCACTGATATATGCCGTGCGCGCGGAAACCCGTGGCACGGAAACTGCTACGTAGGCCGGCATGCGAGATGAGCCGAACAACCACATCGACTCCCCTGCCGGCTGGCTGGCCAGGCTGGAACTGGAGTTCGCCTTCGACGGGGGCGCGAGCCGCCTGCGGCGCAACCGCCATCATGGTCCGCTGCGCGTGCAAAAGGCGCTGTACCCGGAAGGCGCGCAGACCGTGCACGCGATCGTGGTCCATCCGCCGGGCGGCATCGGCGCCGGCGACCGGCTCGAGATCGACGCGCAGGTCGGCCCGGCCGCGCATGCGTTCCTGACCTCGCCCGGCGCGGCCAAGTGGTATCGCGGCGACGATGGGGCGGCGCACCAGTCGCTGCGGCTGGCCGCCGGCGACGGCGCGGCGCTCGAATGGCTGCCGCAGGAGACGATCTACTTCGACGGCGCGCGCGCCGTGCAGCGCCAGGTCGTGCGCCTGGGCGCCGGCGCACGCTATGTCGGCTGCGACATCCTGTGCTTCGGCCGCCAGGCCAGCGGCGAACGCTTCGAGCGCGGCGGGTTGCGCCTGCATGCCGAGATCTGGAGCGGCAGCCAGTTGCTGTGGTACGAACAGGCCCGCATCGATGCCGGTTCGGCGGCAATGAACGGCCCGTTCGGCCTGGACGGCAACACGGTCTGCGCCACGCTCACCGCGGTCGGCCCTGCGCTGCCCGCCGCGCTGCTGGCGCAGATCCGCGCGCTCGATCCGGCGCTCGGAGCGAGCCAGCTGAAATCCGTGTTCATCGCGCGCCTGTTGTGCGGCGACAGCGAACACGCGCGCCGCGTGATGACGGGCGTGTGGCAGCTGCTGCGCCCGCACGTGATCGGCCGCGCCGCCCTTTCCCCCCGCATCTGGGCCACCTGAAAATCCCTCGTTTCGCACCGTGCCGACATGGACCTGACCCCAAGAGAAAAAGACAAACTGCTGATCTTCACCGCCGCCCTGGTGGCGGAGCGGCGCCGCGCGCGCGGGCTGAAGCTCAACTATCCGGAAGCGGTGGCGCTCATCTCCGCCGCCATCATGGAAGGCGCGCGCGACGGCCGCAGCGTCGCGGAGCTGATGCACGCGGGGACCACCGTCCTGGCGCGCGGCGACGTCATGGAGGGCGTGCCCGAGATGATCCCCGACATCCAGGTCGAAGCCACTTTCCCGGACGGGACCAAGCTGGTCACCGTCCACCACCCGATTGCGTAAGGCCTCCCATGATCCCTGGTGAATACCTGCTGCGCGACGACGAGATCGTCATCAACGCCGGCCGCCCGACCGTGACGCTGCGCGTCGCGAACGGCGGCGACCGCCCCGTGCAGATCGGCTCGCACTTCCATTTCGCCGAAGTCAACGCGGCGCTGCGCTTCGACCGCGCGGCGGCGCTCGGCATGCGCCTGAACATCCCGGCCGGTACGGCCGTGCGCTTCGAACCGGGCCAGCACCGCACGGTCGAACTGGTGGCGCTGGCCGGCGCGCGCGTCGTGTACGGGTTCAACGGCCAGGTGATGGGCGCCCTGCCGCCGCTCGGAGGAGATTGACATGGCGACCATCAGCCGGCAGGCCTATGCCGAGATGTTCGGACCGACCGTGGGTGACCGCATCCGCCTCGCCGATACCGAGTTGTTCATCGAGATCGAACACGACTACGCCGCCGCCCACTACGGCGAAGAAGTGAAATTCGGCGGCGGCAAGGTGATCCGCGACGGCATGGGCCAGTCGCAGCGGCTGCACGCGGAGGTGATGGACACGGTCGTCACGAACGCCGTCATCGTCGACCACTGGGGCATCGTCAAGGCCGACATCGGGCTGAAGGACGGGCGCATCGCGGCGATCGGCAAGGCCGGCAATCCGGACATCCAGCCGGGCGTCACGATGGCGATCGGCGCGGCGACCGAAATCATCGCGGGCGAAGGCAATATCGTCACCGCGGGCGGCGTCGACGCCCACATCCATTTCATCTGCCCGCAACAGATCGACGAGGCCTTGAGCAGCGGCGTCACCACCATGCTCGGCGGCGGCACCGGTCCCGCCGTGGGCACGGCCGCCACCACCTGCACGCCCGGCCCCTGGCACATCCATTCGATGCTGATGGCGGCCGACGCCTTTCCGATGAACCTCGGCTTCCTGGGCAAGGGCAACGTCAGCCTGCCGGGCCCCCTCGAAGAACAGATCCGCGCCGGCGTCGTCGGCCTGAAGCTGCACGAAGACTGGGGCAGCACGCCGCAGGCGATCGACAACTGCCTGGCCGTGGCAGAACGCTTCGACGTGCAGGTCGCGCTGCACTCGGACACCCTCAACGAGGCCGGCTTCCTGCAAAGTACGCTGGGCGCGTTCAAGGGCCGCACGATCCACACCTTCCACACCGAGGGCGCGGGCGGCGGCCACGCGCCGGACATCATCGCCGCGGTCGGCGAAGCCAACGTGCTGCCCTCGTCGACCAACCCGACCCGCCCGTACACGGTGAACACGCTGGACGAGCACCTGGACATGCTGATGGTATGCCACCACCTCGACGCCGCGATCGCGGAAGACGTGGCGTTCGCCGAATCGCGCATCCGCCGCGAAACCATCGCCGCCGAAGACATCCTGCACGACCTGGGCGCGATCTCGATGATGTCGTCCGACTCGCAGGCGATGGGCCGCGTGGGCGAAGTCGTCCTGCGCACCTGGCAGACCGCGCACAAGATGAAGGTGCAGCGCGGCCCGCTGGCCGACCCGGACCGGCCGGGCGCCACCGACGACAACTTCCGGGTCAAGCGCTACATCGCCAAGTACACGATCAATCCGGCCATCACGCACGGCATCGCCCACGTGGTGGGCTCGATCGAGGTGGGCAAGCTGGCCGACCTGGTGCTGTGGAAGCCGGCGTTCTTCGGCGCCAAGCCGTCGATGATCCTGAAAGGCGGCATGATCGCGATGGCGCAGATGGGCGACCCGAACGCCTCGATTCCGACACCCCAGCCGGTGCATTACCGGCCCATGTTCGGGGCCTTCGGCGGCGGGCTCAAAAAATCCGTGACCTTCGTGTCGCAGGCCGCGTTCGACGATGGCATCGCCCAGCGCCTGGGGCTGGCCAAGACCGTCCTGCCGGTCCGCGCCACGCGCGGACTGACCAAGGCCGACATGATCCACAACGGCGCCACGCCGGTCATGCAGGTCGACCCGGAAACCTACGAGGTGCGCGCCGACGGCCAGCTGCTGACCTGCGAAGCGGCCACCGAGCTGCCGCTGGCGCAACGCTATTTTCTGTTTTGAGGAGACGCCGATGCTGACCTTGCATACCCGCCTGGAGCGGGCCGACCGGATCACCGACGAGGTGGTGCTGGCTTACGACCAGCGCGAACGCTGCCGCCTGCGCCTCGACCTCGCTTCGGGCGCGACGGCCGCCCTGATTTTGCCGCGCGGCTCGGTGCTGCGCGACGGCGACCTGCTGACCGGGCCGGAGGGCGCCGTGGTGCGCGTGCGCGCGGCACAGGAAGCGACCTACCGCATCGGCGCGGCGAGTCCGCACGCGCTGGTGCGCTGCGCTTTCCACCTCGGCAACCGGCACAGCCAGGTGCAGATCGGCGCCGACCACCTGCGCATCCGCGCCGACCCGGTCCTGCGCGACATGCTGGCGGGCCTGGGCGCCACGGTGACCGAGGAACAGGCCACCTTCCACCCCGAACCCGGCGCCTACAGCGCGGGCGGACACGGCCACGGCCACGATCACGAACCGCGCCACCTGCTGGCGCCCGTCCCGCTGCGCCAGAAAATCCACCGTCCCGGCGACGTGGAGCGGACGTGAACGCGACGGCGCTGCTGCACCTGTTGCAGCTGGCCAGTCCGTCGCTGCCGGTGGGCGCCTACAGTTATTCGCAAGGCCTGGAAACGGCGATCGAACGCGGCCGCGTCACCTGCCCCGCCAGCGCCGCAAAGTACCTGGAGCGCCAGCTGGAAGACGTGCTCGCGACATGGGACGGCGCCGTGTTCTGGCGCCTGCTGGCCGCGTGCGGCGCCGGCGACGAGGCCGCGTTCGAGCAGTGGAATGCACGCTACCTGGCGTCGCGCGAAAGCGCCGAACTGCGCGCGGAGACGGTGCAGATGGGCTTTTCGCTGGCCCGGCTGCTGGCCGATCTCGACCTCGCTCCGGCCGCCGCCATGCGCGACACCTGCCTGCCCGCCGCGCTGGCCCGGGCGGTCCACGCGCTGCAGGTGCCGCATGAGGAAGCGCTGCTGGCGATGCTGTTCTCGTGGAGCGAGAACCAGGTGCTGGCATGCGTGAAGTCGATTCCGCTCGGCCAAGTGGCCGGGCAACGGCTGCTGCTGGCGCTGCGGCCCGCGATCGAGCGCGCCTGCGCGCGGGCGCGCGCGCTGCCCGACGACGAATTATCGAGCTGGTCGCCCGGACTGGCCCAGCTGTCCATGTACCACGAAGTCCAGCACGGCCGGCTGTACCGGTCGTAACGCAGAATAAGGAGCTAGCATGCAATCGAATCCCTTGCGCGTAGGCGTCGGCGGCCCGGTCGGTTCGGGCAAGACGGCGCTGTGCGAGCAGCTGTGCCGGGCGATGCGCGACCACCACGACATGGCCGTCATCACCAACGATATCTACACGCGCGAAGACATGGAGATCCTGCTGCGGGCGCAGGCGCTGCCGCCCGAGCGGCTGATGGGGGTCGAGACGGGCGGCTGCCCGCACACCGCCATCCGCGAGGACGCCTCGATCAACCTGGAAGCCATCGCGCGCCTGCAGGCGGACTTTCCCGACCTCGAGCTCATCCTGGTCGAGTCGGGCGGCGACAACCTGGCCGCCACCTTCAGCCCCGAGCTGTCGGACCTGACGCTGTACGTCATCGATGTCGCGGGCGGCGAAAAGATTCCGCGCAAGGGCGGCCCGGGCATCACGCGCTCGGACCTCCTCATCATCAACAAGACCGACCTGGCGCCGCACGTCGGCGCCAACCTCGACATCATGGCCGCCGACGCTCGCCGCCAGCGCGGCGAGCGGCCTTTCGTTTTCACCAACCTGCGTACCGGGGCCGGCGTGGAGGACGTCGTCGCGTTCATCCGCGAACAAGGCCTGCTGGGCGCCATCCAACAGGAGCATGCGGCATGAAGCGCTGGATTACCTTGATCGTCCTGATGTCCGCCGGCAGCGCCTGGGCCCACCCGGGCCACGGCGGCACCGGCTTCCTCCAGGGTCTCGCCCACCCCCTGCTCGGGCTCGACCACTGGCTGGCCATGACGGGGCTGGGCATATGGAGCCGCGCCGCGGGCGTGCCGCGCAAGGCGCTGGCAACCGTCTGCGCCGGCCTGGCGCTCGGCGCGTTCGCGCCGATGGCGCTGCCCGCCGTGGAGCCCTTGCTGGCCGCCAGCGTGCTGGTGGCGGGCCTGATGGGCCTCGGCGCCGCCCACCTTCCCGCACGCCTGGGACTCGTCCTGGCCGCCGCATTCAGCCTGGTGCATGGCCACGCCCACGGCCAGGAAATCGTGGGCGCGGGCGCGGCCGCGGGCGCCATCTGCATGAGCATGGGGCTGATGGCGCTGGGCTTGCTGGCGGCGCGCAGCGCGCGGCTCCGGCAACGGGCGCCGGCGCTGGTTGCCCTGGTCGGCACCGGGATGCTGGCGTTTGGCTGACGGGTGTAACGGCGAGATGGGAACCATGTTGCGGTTCGAAGTCACTCAGCGATATTCGCGCTATCGCGGAAAAGTCCACGAAGGGGATTAAACAATGGCTCCGAAGTCGATAACCGGTGTGGGCCGGCCTGCTGCGGATTACTCTGCGGAGCCAAACCAGGCATCCCCCTCGGCGCAGGCGCATGGATCGGCGAGCACAGGACGCCTCACGCATATATTGAGAACTACCGCCCAGCTGAAGCAGTTGCCGTCGCAGCAGCAAAATGGCAACCGGCCACTACGCAGGACGCTGAGCGCTCCGCCCTCCCCGTCCAACGCCGGGAGCCACGCTTCGTCAAGTGCATTTCCTGAATGGAGCGCGCAGCGGATGCGCCAGGCACCCGATCTCGATACGTTATATGGTGCCGCGCGGCCCCCGCGCGCCAAGAGCGGGAAAGCATCCGGCGTCCAGGCTGCCGAACGGAACCCGCAGAACGGGATGGTGGTTGTCCACCCTGGGCGTATCGTGTTGAACCCAATATTGAATCCGGAACTGCCCGCGCAACTGAAAAATATCGGTGACGAATTACAAGCCGGTGCCGTGTTCAAGTGGAACATCGCCCGGAATGGCCAGCTCATGTTGGCGAAAAGCAAGCAGCCTTCGGGCGAGAAATTGGGCTTAGGCCATCCAACGCTGGTGGGCGGTCTGAAGGAACCGGAGGCCCGGATGGGCGGCGAGCTACGCTTCGGGAAGCCCGGCGCGAAAGATCGTGAGCCGGTCTTCTACATCAACAATGACTCCGGCCGCTACAGTGAATATGCCGATCGGAACAAGGCGATGCTGGCCAATGTCGCAAGCCGGTTTGCCGACCTCGGGTTCCCGGTCGACACCCAGTGGGTGGATAAATCAGACGCGGCCCTGAAAACGCAAGCCGATCTGAGATTACAAAAAAAGGCGGCGAAAGATCGCGTCGGCTCGTGATGCGAAAACATCCAGGCTCTCATCCATAAATTGTCCTGCACGGCGGGCGGCTATTTTGGTGCCGCCTCGTAGTGCCGCATCTCTTCGAGGTTGCCGACGAACGGCCTGACGCTCGCAAAGAACTCCCTGAACTCGCGGCTCTTGCGGAAGCCGTTCATGTGCCCGTCGACCGAGTCCCACTCGATCCGCAGGATGAACGACGTCGGCTCTTCCACGCACCGGCTCAGCTCGAAGCCCTGGCAGTGGCTGGACCGGCGCAGCGCGTTGCCGGCCGCCGCATAGGCGGCAACGAACTGGTCGGCCTGGTCGGCCGGTATCTTGTAGCGGACATATTCGATCACCATCATGTGCTCCGATCCTGTTCAGGCAAACGTAAATCGATCCCGTTACGCCGCGCGTGATCGACACCCCATTCGTGCAACGCCTGAAGAATCGGGAGCAACGTGCGCGACGCCGCCGTCAAACTGTATTCGACGCCTTTCGGCACCGCGTCATCCTCTTCTACATCTTGAAGCCATGGCCCGCTTCGTCGCGCGTTCCAGCAAGGTGAGCCGCCATCGACTTGAGAACCTGGCCGACCGTACTTTTCAGGTAATCCGCAAACCTGGGCTCGCGCAGCGTGCGTGCGAGGGTATCGGCATCGATAAACCTGGTCATCTGGTCGACGAATGCTTTCCCATCGATGAGGCCTGGAAGCCTGGCAATCGCGTCCCCGAGCAGCCGCTCGTAATCGTCGATGTGGTAGTCCCCGATCTTGCGCTCCACGAGCGTTGGATCGAGTTTTGCACCTTGTTGTTGAAGCCACGCGATATCCCAGATATCTCGATACCGGATGTTTTTCACGGAGGCTGGAAATGCCACCATTTTGTCCGCAAGAATCTCGTCGATCGACTCGGCATTGACCAGCAAGAGACCGTAACCGAGCAGGAACTCGTAGTTCTGGCGAAGTGGAACCAATTCGCTCGTATAGGCCGGGATGTTCGCGATCTCGAGTTTGATGCGTTGGCGCGGCATGTCACGACGTTCAGGGGACGTTTCGACGGTCACTTGCCATTTGTCGACCCGGACATTTTCGTAGTCGGGCAAGGTGCCCATAGCGCGTGCCGAGATGCTTCTCGACACACGCCTTGATGGCCTCCATTTTTTTCGAGGTGAAGTCTCGGCCCCCGGCAAAGTCGAGATCCTCGCTAAAACGATTGGATCCACGGCACAAACGCAAGGACGTACCGCCCTGGAATACCAGTTCCTTCAGCAGACCCGCCGCATCGAGCGCGTAAAAAATATCGTAGTGAAGGATCTCCTTTTCGACCACTGGGCGCATGACGGCGCGGCCCGGCTGCTGCATGGCGGCATCGACAAGTTCGTTGAAGTCTTCAGGCATCGGAAAGTGCTTCCTTATCGATCATATCGGTGTTGCGGCCGGCGCGGACGAGATCTGCCAGCGCAGCCTGCTTCGTGGCGATACGTAACGGCCGCCCTTTGACCGACATCGTGCGCGCGATGAGCTCCGCCGGCCGGCGCTTCGTGTGCGTAAACTCAATGACCCCATACGGCGTTTCATAAATGCCGTTCGCCCCCGTCGTCATCAGCGTGATGCGGCTCATGGGAACCTGGGAGATAACGCCATACTCGGAAAGCATCGACTCTCTTGTGACGTAGGAAAAGTGACCACGTCTGAGCACAGATGCAATGTCCTCGATGACTTGCCCTTTCTTTGACTTGGCCATCGTGTTGACGTACACACCTTTTGCGACGCGCTGCAAGATCCCATCGCCTACCAGGCGTTGCAAAGATTTTTCGAGCGCCTTTTCTTTTTCCTGCGGAAAAGCCTTAGCGAGGTCGCCCTTCGATAACACGTACACACCGGCACGATCCAGCGCGGCAAGCTTGTTAATAGCGTCGATCTTGTTCATAAGGCATCCTCGAATCCCCCGTTAAGTACAAGCATACCCTAACAATACATAGGGTTTCAATATACTTGATGACGGTCGCGTTGCCCTATCCGCTGTTTTAAGAAAACAAAAAACCCCATAACTTCAACGAGTTATGGGGCTTTTCGACTTCCCTGCGGCTGGTATGCTTTAGAACGGGATGTCGTCATCCATATCCGAGAAGTTCGGCGCCGGTTTCGGCTGCGGACGTGCGGCCGGGGCCGGCGGGGCCTGGCGCGGGGCCGGGCGACTCGGTGCGGCGTCGTAGCCGCCCATGTCGTCGCCGCCGCCGTAGCTGTCGCCGCCGCCCATGCCCTGGCGGCCGCCCAGCATCTGCATGTTTTCAGCGATGATGTCGGTGGCGTAGCGCTCGATGCCGTCCTTGTCGGTGTACTTGCGGGTCTGCAGGCGGCCTTCCACGTAGACCGACGAACCCTTCTTCAGGTATTGGCCGACGATCTCGGCGAGGCGGCCGAAGAACGAGATGCGGTGCCACTCGGTCAGTTCTTTCTGCTCGCCGGTGTTGCGGTCCTTCGATTTGTAGGACGTGGCCACGGCGATGTTGGCGATGGCGTCGCCGCTCGGCATGTAGCGGATTTCCGGATCGCGGCCGAGGTTGCCGACGATGATGACCTTGTTAACTGATGCCATTTTGTAAAGCTCCTTTGGATAGTCCCCAGCTCTGCATGCTGACTAGGCGCCAGGGAAACGATGGGAATTGCGTCCGCTATTATGCCTGTTTCGTTGCCTCAGGTTGCAATTTTTTGCGCACGTCGCGGCTCTGGCGGACAACCGTTTTGCAGCATCCGCTCAGACCACGTAAATGCGGCCGAAGTGCCCGAATTGGAAGAGATGCGCATCAATACAAGCCAGTAAAATTTTTCCGTTTTCTGGTGAGTCTGCCATTGAATTGCCCCGCCCCCGGACCACATACGGAACGCACCCGCCATTCCCGCACGGCATGTCATGACGGCAGGTCTTGACAAGACGTCATATCATGCCGACTAGCCTTGCAGACTTTTTCGAGCGTCGGCATACCACTGTAAATAAAAACAGGTAAACTAGTGCGCTTTCCCGTTCGGCCCGCTCACCCGTCATCTGCGTGCGCCGGCCCCGCAACCATTCGAAAGCCTTCAAACAACAATGGAAGAAATCCGTATCCGCGGCGCCCGCACGCACAATCTCAAGAACATCAATCTCGACCTGCCGCGCAACAAGCTGATCGTCATCACCGGCCTGTCGGGTTCCGGTAAATCGTCGCTCGCGTTCGACACGCTGTATGCCGAGGGCCAGCGCCGCTACGTCGAATCGCTGTCCGCGTACGCGCGCCAGTTCCTGCAGCTGATGGAAAAGCCGGACGTCGACATGATCGAGGGCCTGTCGCCCGCCATCTCCATCGAACAGAAGGCGACGTCGCACAACCCGCGCTCGACCGTCGGCACCGTCACCGAGATCCACGACTACCTGCGCCTGCTGTACGCGCGCGTCGGCACGCCGTACTGCCCGGACCACCCGGAAGAGCCGCTGGCCGCGCAGACCGTGTCGCAGATGGTCGACGCCGTGCTGGCCATGCCGGAAGGGACCAAGCTGATGATCCTGGCGCCCGTCGTCGCCAACCGCAAGGGCGAGCACAGCGACCTGTTCGAGGCGATGCAGGCGCAGGGTTTCGTGCGCTTCCGCATCCAGAGCGGCACGCACGCGGCCAAGATCTACGACGTGGACGACCTGCCGAAGCTCAAGAAGACGGAAAAGCACACGATCGACGTCGTCATCGACCGCGTCAAGGTGAATGCCGAGATCAAGCAGCGCCTGGCCGAAAGCTTCGAGACCGCGCTGCGCATCGCGGACGGCCGCGCCGTCGCGTACGAGATGGACACCGAGAAGGAGCACATCTACTCGAACAAGTTCGCCTGCAACGTCTGCGGCTATTCGCTGCAGGAGCTGGAGCCGCGCCTGTTCTCCTTCAATAACCCGATGGGCGCCTGCCAGGAATGCGATGGCCTGGGCCACATCGAGTTCTTCGATCCGAAGCGCATCGTCGCGTTCCCGAACCTGTCGCTGGCGTCCGGCGCCGTGAAAGGGTGGGACCGCCGCAACCAGTTCTACTACCAGATGCTGACGAGCCTCGCGTCGCACTACGGTTTCGACCTCGACAAGCCGTTCGAGCAGCTGCCGAAGTCCGCGCAGGACGTCGTCATGTTCGGCTCCGGCAAGACGGCGGTGCCGTTCGCGTACGTGAACGAGCGTGGCCGCACGGTGATCCGCGAGCACACGTTCGAGGGCGTCGTGAACAACCTGCAGCGCCGCTACCGCGAGACGGATTCGATGGCGGTGAAGGAAGAGCTGGCGAAGTTCATCAACGAGAAGGAGTGCCCGTCCTGCGGCGGCGCGCGCCTGCGCACGGAAGCGCGCTACGTCAAGATCGGCAACGGCCGGCAGCAGCGCGCGATCTATGAAGTGGCAAGGACGCCCCTGCGCGACTGCCTCGGCTACTTCAAAGACCTGGAACTGACGGGCGCGAAGAAGGACATCGCCGAGCGCGTGATCAAGGAAATCGTCGCGCGCCTGTCGTTCCTGAACGACGTCGGCCTGGATTACCTGTCGCTGGACCGCAGCGCCGACACGCTGTCCGGTGGCGAAGCGCAGCGCATCCGCCTCGCGTCGCAGATCGGCTCGGGCCTGACGGGCGTGATGTACGTGCTGGACGAGCCGTCGATCGGCTTGCACCAGCGCGACAACGATCGCCTGATCGCGACGCTGAAGCACCTGCGCGACATCGGCAACAGCGTGCTCGTGGTCGAACACGACGAGGACGCGATCCGCACGGCGGACTACATCGTCGACATGGGCCCGGGCGCGGGCGTGCATGGCGGCGCCGTGATCGCCGAGGGGTCCCTGAAGGACATCATGAAGAGCAAGGAGTCGCTGACGGCGGCCTACCTGTCCGGCAAGAAGAAAATCCACGTGCCGAAGAAGCGCACGCAGGCCGACCCGGACCGCCAGCTCGTCATCACGGGCGCGACCGGCAACAACCTCAAAAACGTATCGCTGGAGCTGCCGGTGGGCCTGCTCACGTGCGTGACGGGTGTGTCGGGTTCCGGCAAGTCGACGCTCGTGAACGACACGCTGTACCCGGCGCTGTCGCGCCACCTGTACGGCTCGCAGACGGAGCCGGCGCCGCACGACGCCATCCACGGCCTGGAACACTTCGACAAGGTGATCTCCGTCGACCAGGCGCCGATCGGCCGCACGCCGCGCTCGAACCCGGCCACGTACACGGGCGTGTTCACGCCGATCCGCGACCTGTTCTCGACGGTGCCGACGGCGAAGGAACGGGGCTATTCCGCGGGCCGCTTCTCGTTCAACGTCAAGGGCGGCCGCTGCGAGGCCTGCCAGGGCGACGGCGTGATCAAGGTCGAGATGCACTTCCTGCCGGACGTGTACGTGCCCTGCGACGTCTGCCACGGCAAGCGCTACAACCGCGAGACCCTGGAAGTCGAGTACAAGGGCAAGAACATCACCGAAGTGCTGGAGATGACGGTCGAGGATGCGCACGAGTTCTTCAAGCCCGTGCCGGTCATCGCGCGCAAGCTCCACACGCTGCTGGACGTGGGCCTCGGCTACATCAAGCTGGGACAGAGCGCGACGACCTTGTCGGGCGGCGAGGCGCAGCGGGTGAAACTGTCGCTGGAACTGTCCAAGCGCGACACCGGCCGCACACTGTACATCCTCGACGAGCCGACGACGGGCCTGCACTTCGCCGACATCGACCTGCTGCTGAAGGTGATCCACCGCCTGCGCGACCAGGGCAACACGCTCGTCATCATCGAGCACAACCTGGACGTCATCAAGACGGCGGACTGGATCGTCGACCTGGGTCCGGAAGGCGGCGCGGGCGGCGGCACGATCGTCGCGCACGGCACGCCGGAGGATGTGGCCGCGAATCCGGCCAGCGTCACCGGCAAGTATCTCAAGCCGCTGCTGAAACAATAAGACGGCCCGTCACGGGTCGTCGCGCCGGTACGCGAGCGTGACCGGCGTATCGTTGCCCAGCGTGCCGTCGTAGAGCGGCGCGTAAAACGCCAGCGACCGCCAGCCCAACCGCAATGCGGTGGCCTGGCCGTCGCGCGCGATGGTGGCGGACGCGAGCCGGTGCCGGACGTGGAACGCCACGCCGAAATGCTTCGATCCGCACGGACTTCCCATCAGCTTGATCGCGGTCTTGAGCGCGAACGGCATGTCGTCGTACTCCAGCCGCCACGCCATCTCGCACTCGAGCCGCAGGTCGCCGAGCCGGCGGCTGGACGCATCGACGCCGCCCGTTTCTACCAGCGGCACCAGCAGCACGTCGCCGCGCTTCGCGCCGATGCGCAATTCGACGTCGTCACCCAGCCCGGACACGGCCGCCGGCAGGTCGAACGCGCCATCGCTGTCCTGCACGACGTCAATCTGCCCGGCGCTGCCGGCGACCGTGATAGCCGGCGGCTGGGCCAGCGGTCTTCCATCTTTCGCAAACAGCATCCAGCGCATCCGCGCCCCCGGTGCGAGCTGCGGATTGTCGGCTTGCGCATCCAGCGCCTTCAGGATGTTCCGGTACGCGATCCGGTACGGGTCCTTCATCGACGTCACCACGACCTGCGGCGGCGGGTCCGCGTCCGGCGCCGCCGGGCTGGCGTCCTGGGCGAATGCCGGTGTCCACGTCATCAGGCAGGCGGCGAGGAACGCGGAGGTTCCCGGTAGGTGCGGCATGGCTTCCCTTTCGATTCGATGACGGTTATCGATAACAAAACGAGAAGTATTTCTCGACAGGCGACGCCTGTCAAGCGGCCGGTCTTTACTCCGCCGTATAAAACGGCTGGTGAACCCGCACCGGCCGCACGTCCATCCGGATCCGGTAGACCGAATACGCATCCTCGCGGTTCGTGACGTAGGTCGCGCTGTCCGGCACGCGCGTGAACGTGAACTCGAACCCGCGTTCCGGCGCGGCGCTGTCCGGCCCTTCGAAGGCCACGCCGACGGCGCGCTGCAGGTCGCTGTCCGCCAGCTTTTCCAGCAGGTCCGCGACCGCCGTGTTGCCGAGGATGTCGGTATAAAAAATTGGAGCGCGGTGCTCGACGTACTTCCTGTCCACGGGTTCCTTGCCCGGTCCCGGCGTGAACGTCCGCGTGACCAGGTCGAACCGGTCGCCGCTGTCCAGGTAGCTGATGCGCGCATTGGACAAGTTGAAGTGCGGCTGCGCCTTGTCCGTCGTCGCATCGCGCAGGTCGAGCACGAGCGCGCCCCGATAGCCGATCACGGTCACGTCGCGCGCCGGTCCGACGACGACGGCCGTGTTCTCGTCGATGCCCAGTCCCAGCGTATAGCCTTGACTCACCATCGCCGGCAGCATGCGGCCGAAGCGGCCGCGCGCGAGCAGGTGCTGGTCGACGAAGACGTCGGTGCCGATGAAGCCCAGGCCCGGTGCGACGTCCTTCCCGTCCACCACGCCGTTCTTCAGCACCGGCATCACTTCCAGCGGCGGGTCGTAGAACATCGTGCTGCTCATGATGGCGGCGCCGGCGCTCGTGCCCGCGATGACGCCGCCGCGCCGGTACAGCGCCCACAGCGCATCCAGCACGGCCGTGTTGCCGCCGTCCGCGTGCCGCAGCGATGCCGTGATGCGCGCCTGGTCGCCGCCCGTGAAGAACGCGCCGCCGGCCTTGCGTACGGCATCGGCCAGCGCGGGATCGTCCGCGGCCTTGCGAACATCCGTACCGGCCAGGCGCGGCGCGACCGGCACCACGAAGGCGCGCGCGCCGTAGCGGTTCAGCGCGTCCACGGTGAGCTGTCCCTCCTTCGCGGGATTCTCGGCGGCCGTGGGCAGCACGGCGATGCGCGCGCCCTTGCCGCCCGCGAGCGCGACGATCTTTTCCCACACCTCGGCATTGTTGACGCGCAGGCCGCCGCCGACGATGACGAGGGATCCCTTCGGATTGTCCGGCGCGGCCGCCGCCACGGTGCCGGCGCACACCGCCAGCGCCAGCGCAAGACAGAGGCGCGTCAGCATGTCAGCGGAACGCATAGTTCACGCTCACGAACGCGCTGCGGCCGCGCGGGTCCGTGTAGCTCGGGTCGTACCCGGCCAGGAAAAAATATGCCTGGTTCGAGAACGGAGGATCGGCGTTGAACAGGTTCAGCACGCCGGCGCGCACCTTGAGCCGCTTGCCGGCCGTCCAGCTGCCCGTCAGGTCCCACAGCGAATAGTATTTCACGTGGTTCGGCGGCAGCAGCTTGTCCGTGTACGGGTCGTAGGTCGTGTTCTGGTCCGTGTAGCCCGTCGAATACTGGTTCGCCAGGGTCAGCGCGAGCGGACCGTTGTCCCATTCGACGTTCACGCGGTGGCGCCACTTCTGGATCACCTGGTCGTTCAGGAACACGCCGAGGTTGCTGCGGTACGGCTCCTGCGGGCCGAACTGGCGGTCGTAGTGCAGGATCAGCGTGCCGGACAGGTTGACGCCGAAGCGGCCCCACGGCCCGCGCTCGCCGCGCCACTCGGCGCCGATGTCGAAGCCCGACGTCTTCAGCTTGCCCTGGTTTTCCTTCATCAGGAGGATGTTGGAGATGAAGCCGTCCTCGTCGCGCTGGATGTACTTGCCGTTGTAGGCTTCCGGATTTTCGATGATGACCTGCTCGCCCAGCGTGCTGATGACGTCCTTCTTCTCGATGTTCCAGTAGTCGACGGAGAGGCTCGTGCGCTTGACCGGCTCGAACACGGCGCCCAGCGTGAACTGGCGCGATTTCTCCGGCTTGAGGTTCGGGTTCGAACGGCGCTCGACGTCCCACTGGTCGGTGCACGTGTCGATGCTGCCTTCCTGCTTCACGCACTGCGGGTCGGTCAGGATGCCGGCCGTCGTGCCGAAGATCGTCGGGCGCTTGAGGTCCGACAGCGACGGCGCGCGAAAGCCCGTGCCGGCCGACGCGCGCAGCAGCAGCGATTGCGCCGGCTGCCAGCGCAGGCCGATCTTCGGATTCGTCGTGTTCCCGACTTCGCTGTAGTGGTCCCAGCGCAGCGCGAACTGCATCTCGAGTTCCCTGGTGAACGGCGCCACGACCTCGGTGAACACGGACGCCACTTTTCTCGTATTGTCCGCCGTCTCCACGTCGGCCGTTTCGCCGGCCGGGATCGTGCTGTCGCGGTCACCGGCGATGTTGTTCGACTTGAGCAGGTCCGACGGCGTGAACGTCTGGTGCTCGTGCCGCAACTCTCCGCCGACCGCGAGCGCCAGGTCGCCGCCGGAAAGCGCCATCAACGCGCGCGACATCTTGCCGTCGAGCGAGGTGGACACGCCCTTCGCCTTTCTCGCCTCGTCGTCGATCTTGATGCCGTCGATGAGGTCCAGGCCCGCCTGCGACGACGGCGCGAACGGGTTGATGGTCCCCGCGCGCACGCCGGCCTCGAACTTGTCGTACAGGACGTAGCCGTTCACGTACTTGTCGACGGCCTTGTTCTCGGCCCGGCCCAGCGCGACGTCGTAGTCCCAGCCCTTGATGGTGCCGGTCGCGCCCAGCAGCAGGCGCTGTCCCGTGCTCGTCACCTCGTTGCTGCGGTTGCCCGCTTCCTCCATCCGGTAGCGGATGCCGCCGAACGTGGCCGGCAGACCCGGCGCCGACAGCGCCGTGCGATAGGCGTCCGGCAGGATGCTCACCGGCAGATTGCGGATGCGGACGGGGTTCGGCGACAGCACGTACTTCGTCTTCGCCTCGCTCTGCACGAATTCCGCGAACAGCTGGTTGTCCGGATCGAGCTGGAACGTGGCGCGGCCGATGAAGCCGATCTTGCGCGAATCCGGATAGATCTCCGTGTCTTCCATGTAGTCGTAGCTGCAGCCCGCCGCGCCGCCCGGTCCCTTTTCGGCGTAGACGGTGGCGGGCGGATTGCAGTTGGGCGAACTCGGATTGACGCGGCTGGCCCGGCTGCCGGCCGGCAGCAGGCCCGCGGCGATCAATGCGGCGCGCTGCGCGGACGAGATGTCGACGTTGGCCGGGAACGTGTTGCTGGACATCTGCGCCGGCAAGGTCGTGGCGAGCGGGCGCTCGGCGATGAAGCGGCGCTGGCCCGAGCGCAGGCGGTCGAGCTGCTGCACGTCGAGCACGCCGAACACGTTGAAGCGGTCGGTGGACAGGTCGCCCGTGCCGCCGCTGAGGCTCAGCGTGCGCTTGCCCGCGCCGCCCTGCTGCGTGCCCGCGGCGGATGCGGCCAGGTCGATGCCCGTGTAATCCTTGCGCGTGATGAAGTTGATCACGCCGCCGATGGCGTCCGTCCCGTAGATCGCCGACGCGCCGTCCTTCAGCACCTCGACGCGCTGGATCGCGCCGGCCGGGATGTTGTTCAAGTCGACGCCCGAGTTGTCGCCCGGCGAGGCGAAGTTGGCGAGGCGCCGTCCGTTCAGCAGGATCAAGGTGGACGACACGCCCAGGCCGCGCAGGTTGGCGCCGTTCAGGCCGCGCTGGCCGGACGTGCCGTCCGAGATGCTCGGGCCATCCGTCAGCGGCGCCGTGTTCGCGCTGATGTTCTTCACCAGTTCGGCGGCGGTCGTCGCGCCCATCTTGTCGATGTCCGCGCGCGTGATCAGCTGCACGGGTAACGCCGTTTCGGTGTCGATGCGCTTGATCGACGAGCCGGTGATTTCCACGCGGTGCATTTTCGGTTCGTCCGGCTGCGCCTGGGCATACGCCTGCTGCGCCATCAGGCCAGCGATGACTGCCGCCAGGACGGTCGGTTGCAAGGCTCTCGATATGGGCTTGGTCATGCGGTCCTCCCTCTCTTGGTGACTTTTTTCTGCGTGCCGCCGGCGCGGATCTGGTGTTCGCCGTGGAGATAGGCCGCGATGGCCTCGGTGTGGCGCGCGGCCTTGGCGACGTTGGCCTTGTTCGACGTCATCAGCGCCACGGCCAGCGCTTCGATGACGGCCAGCGCGGCGCTCGAACTGCTGGGCAGCACCGGGTGCGCGCAGTGCGCGTACAGCACGTGGTGCCCCAGCTCGGCGAGCGGCGACGCGGGAGAATCGGTGATGGAGACGATGGTCGCGCCGGCGTCGCGCGCGAACCGGGTCAGCGACGCGGCGTCCAGCGTGTAGCGCGGCAGCGAGACCACGACCAGCACGTCGCGCGCGGTGACGGTGGCGAGATGGCTGGCCGCCACCTCCGTACCGCCGCTCGCGGCCACTTCCACCACGTGCCGGCAGAACGGCTGCAAATGCATCGCGAGCGCACCCGCGAGGAACGACGACAGCCCGAACCCCAGCACGTACACGGTGCGCGCCTTCGTGAGCACGGCGCCGATACTGTCGATCTGCGCGCCGGCCAGCGCGCGGCTGGTGGCCGTGAGGGCCGCTTCGGCATAGCCCAGGCTTTCCAGCGCGGGCGACACCTTGGCCGTGCGGCGCGCGATCGTGCTGCGCAGCTTCTCGACGGGCTGCAGCACGGACTGCAAGGTCTCCGCCACCGCGCCGCGCATCGCCGCGTAGTTCTTGAAACCGAGATCGCGCGCGAAGCGGCTGATGGTCGCCGTCGACACGGCGCACGCGTCGGCCAGCTCCTCGATCCCGAGCGCCGTCACGCGCACCTGGTTGCGCAGCACGTAATCCGCGATCGCGCGGTTCGACGCCGAGCCCTCGGCCAGCACCCGCAGCAGCGACCGGCCGAGCGAGGATGCGGCGAAACCGACGTCGGGCGAAGCGCTGGGCGGGACGGGAGGCGTCATCGAAATCGGATATCAATGAGTTAATATTTTTAAATGTAAAACAGGTGCGACGCCGATTTCAACAAGTTTTTGAAAATCGGCTTTCATCGATTTACGTTGTGTAAAAATTCATACATAATCGGCCGCAGCAGCCGACGCCAGGGCGCCTCGAAAAACCGTCGCGAGCGGCAGCAGATTTCGTCGAGAAGCGCAGCTGTACGAGCAGTACAGTGAGCATCGCAGGGCTAGGCGCCCCCACGAATCTGCAACGCGCAGCAGGTTTTTCAACGTGCCCGCCAGGAGATCTTGCGCATGCATACGACGACTTACCCGATCGCCGCGGAACCCGGCCTCGCCACGTCCCAGCTCACCGCTTACCACTACGGCAGCGCGGGCGGCGGCAGGAAGGTCTACATCCAGGCCGCGCTGCATGCGGACGAAGTCCCCGCGATGCTGGTCGCGCACTGCCTGCGGCGCGAACTCGAACGGCTCGATGCCGAGGGCCGCGTCCGCGGCGAAGTGATCCTCGTCCCGGCCGCCAATCCCATCGGCCTGTCGCAGGTCGTGCACGGCATCCCGTTCGGACGCTTCGACCTCGCCACCGGCGTGAATTTCAACCGCGCCTTTCCCCACGTGGCGGACGAACTCAAATCCACGCTGGCCGGCAAGCTCGGGCCGGATGCGGCCGCGAACGTCGCCGCGATCCGCGCGCAGGCGTGCGCCGCCGTCGAACGGTGGGCGCCCACCGACGCGACCCAGGTACTGAAGAAGACGCTGCTGGCGCTGGCGATCGACGCCGACATCGTGCTCGACCTGCACAGCGACAACGAAGCCCTGCTGCACATGTACACCGGCCCCGCGCTGGCCGAGCGCGTGGCACCGCTGGCGGCGCTGCTGGGCGCGCGCGCCTATCTGCTGTCGGCCGGCTCGGGCGGCGAGCCGTTCGACGAAGCGTGCAGCCGGCTGTGGTGGGATCTCGCCGCGCATTTCGGCCCCGCGACGCAGATCCCGCCCGCCTGCGCCGCCGTCACCGTGGAACTGCGCGGCGAGATGGACGTGCGCTACGACCTGGCCGAACAGGATGCGCGGGCGCTGCTGCAATGGCTGGCGCAGGAAGGCGCCCTCGATCTGCCGCCGGCCGCGCTGCCCGAGCCGCTGTGCGCGGCGTCGCCGCTCGACGCCGTCGAGCCCTTGCACGCGCCGCAATCGGGCGTGCTCGTGTTCCTGAAGGCCCTGGGCGACCACGTCCAGGCGGGCGACGCCGTCGCCGACATCGTCAACCCCGTCACGGGCGAAACGGCCGCCGTGCGCGCCGGCCGCGACGGGCTGCTGTTCGCCAGCACCGCGCACCGCCACCTGCTGCGCGGCATGCACGTCTGCAAAATCGCGGGCACGACGCCCTTCCGTTCCGGTTCGCTGTTGAGTCAATAAGGAGCAAACGAGCATGCGCCTGCGGATGCCCAATACCTTCGTGCTGCTGTTCGCGATCCTCGCGCTGATCGCGCTGGCGACGTGGCTCGTCCCCGGCGGGAAGTACGAGACGCATCTCATGAACGGCAAGCAGCTCGTCGACCCGGCGTCGTTCCACTACGTCGCCAGCAGCCCGCAGGGATTGGTGGCGCTGATGAAGGCGCCCATCAAGGGTTTCGTGGAGGCGGCGCAGATCATCGGCTTCGTGCTGGTCGTCGGCGGCGCGTTCGCCGTCGTGCAGAGAACCGACGCGATCGACACGGGCATCCGCTCGGTCGCCCGCATGCACGAGCACTCGGCGCTCGCGCGCGCCGCGCTGATTCCGGTCTTCGTCACCCTGTTCTCGCTCGGCGGCGCCACGTTCGGCATGAGCGAGGAGGCGATCCCGTTCGTCCTGATCTTCGTGCCGCTGGCGCTGGCGCTCGGCTACGACACCATCGTCGGCGTGTCGATTCCCTTTCTCGGTTCGCAGGCCGGCTTCGGCGCCGCCTTCCTCAATCCGTTCAACGTCGGCATCGCGCAAGGCATCGCGGGCGTGCCCGTGTTTTCGGGGATCGGCTATCGTCTGATCGTGTGGGCGGCGGCGACGTTCGTCACGATCGTCTTCCTGATGTGGTACGCGGCCCGCGTCAAGCACACCCCGACGCTGAGCCCGACCTATGTGCTGGACCAGGCGCGGCGCCGGGAACAGGCGGCGGCCGCGCCGTCCGGGCAAACGAGCGAGCGCATGACGGGCCGGCACAAGGCGGTGCTGGCGATCTTCGCGCTGGCGCTCGGATCGATGGTGATCGGCGTCGTGAAATTCGACTGGTACATCGACGAGATCGCGGCGCTGTTCCTGTCGATGGCGATCGTCGTGGGCATCGTCGGCCGGCTGGGGCCCGACGACTGGGTGGCGGCGTTCATGCAGGGGGCGAAAGACCTGGCGCCGACGGCGCTCGTGATCGCGGTCGCACGCGGCACGATGATCCTCGCGCGCGACGCCCACATCGTCGACACGATGCTGCACGGCCTGATGCCGCTCGTGCAGTCGAGCCATCCCGTGTTCGCGGCGCAGAAGATGTACCTGATCCAGTCGGTAATCAACTTCTTCATCCACTCGGGCACGGGCCAGGCCGCGCTGACGATGCCGATCATGGCGCCGCTCGCGGACCTGGTGGGCGTGACGCGCCAGACCGCGATCCTCGCGTTCCAGCTCGGAGAACTCTCGACGCCGATGATCCCGACGTCCGGCATCACGGTGGGCGTGCTCGCGCTCGCGCGCGTGCCGTGGCTGACGTGGGCCAGGTGGATGATCCCGCTGCAGCTGATCTACCTCGTGCTGGCCCTCGCCCTGCTGGTGCCGCCATGCCTGATGCAGTGGGGCTGAGCGCCCCACCGCGTCCGATCATTTGACGATCTTCACCAGCACGACGTCGTTGACGCGCATCGGCACCTGCACGCTCGCGCTGCCGTTCTTCGCGACCTTGACGGTGCGCGTCTCGGGCTTGTCCACCGTCAGCGCCTGCAGCTGCGCGAGCTGCTCCTTGGAGAGCGTCTTCGGCTTGCCCATCTCGATGTAGGCCGTTTGCGCGTCGTTCGCCTTGAAGCCCGTGCGGTAGACCTGGACTTTATACGTGCCCGGCTTCATGCCCTTCAGCGCGAGCGTCAAAGGCGCTTCGTTCTTCGTCGGCTGGACCGCGCCGAAGAACGGATGGTCGCTCATGTTGCCCATGTCCGGCGTCTGGAAGTCCCAGGCCAGCACCTGCACGCCGTTCGCGTCCTTCGTCACCCAGCTTTGCTTGTCGCTGGTGGGCACCTGCCGGTCGCCCAGCTCGTGCATGTATTTGTAGGCGAACCAGGACGCCTTGCGGATGCCCTGCGGGTTCATCAGGCCGAAGCCGCCTTCGAACGGCGCGGTCGGCGGACCCGGTTCCTCGAACAGGTCGGTGTACGTCCAGTAGCTCATGCCCTGCGCGAGGCCTTCCGACGCCTTCAGCTTGGACAGGATGTACGCGGCACTCATGTAGGAGTCGTGCACGAGGTCGCGCGGCGAGTAGCTGGTGCTCCACTCGGTGAAATACAACGGCAGCTTGGGCAGGTAGGACGCTTCGATTTCCTGCCTCACCTTGCGCACGTCGCCGACGATGCCGTCCGGCGACGGCGACAGCTTGTTGTCGCCCTTGCCGTTTTCGTCCAGGAAGCCGCCGTTCACGCCGTAGGTGTGCGTCGTGATGAAGTCGACTGCGGCGCCGCTCTGCTTCGTATGGGCGAGGAATTCCGGCACCCACGCCGCGCCCGCCGTCGACGGACCGCCCACGCGCAGCGCCGGGTCGATCGCCTTGAGGGTCTTCGACGTCAGGTCGAACAATTCGAAGTATGCCTTCTGGTCGGCCTTTTCCCAGAAGCCGTCCAGGTTCGGTTCGTTCCACACTTCGAAGAACCAGCTGCGCACTTCGTCCTTGCCGTAGCGCTGCTGCATGTGGCGCACGAAGGCGTCGACGAGGGCCGCCCACTGGTCCGGTTTCGGGTGCGACGTATTGCCCTTCCAGTAGAAGATCGTCTGGTTCGACGTCTTCATCGCGTCCGGCGTGAAGCCCAGCTCGACGAACGGCTTGATGCCCATGCCCAGCAGCTTGTCGTACAGGTAGTCAATCTTCGTCCAGTCGTACACGGGCTTGCCGTCGACGACTTTATAGGTGCCGAGGATGTCGTGGAAGATGGCGTGGAAGCGGATGTAGCGGAACCCCAGCTCTTCCTTCGCGATTTTCAGCTGGGCCAGGCTGTCGTCGCGGATCAGCGTGCCCGGATAGTCGGAGCCCACCGACAGGTCGGCGAAATGGTCGCGCGCGACGGTCGGCGCCTTGGCGTCGATGACGATCTGGCGCGCGGCGTCCGCGGCCAGGGCGGTGCCGACATGGGCAAACGAAGACGCGAAAACCAGCGCGAGTGCGCTGCCCAACAACTTGCGGCGGTGTCTCATGATTATTGTCCTTTACGGTGTCAAATGACTGGGCGATGAAATGTTTGCGCTAACACTCATCCAGACGCAAAGGATAATGGATAACGATGCATCAGTAAAACGAAAAATATTCGACAACACGAACCGCCGGCTACTCCTTGGGCTGCGGCTTCGGGACGACACCCATCCATACGCAGGTCGCGGTGCACATGAAACCCGCGCGCTTGGGATCGCTGATGTTATACGCCCAACGCTCCTGGGCACCCTGGTAGCTTATCTGGCATAAACCCTCTAGCGGCAATCGCACCGAGCCGAGAAAACACGCGTGCGCGCCCTCGGAATCCGGAATTTCCTTCCAGACGCCATTGGTGGTTTCGTCCAGGGACACATTCCGGACATTCGCGATGGCGATATCGAAGCCAGTCGTCTTTGCGAGCATTTGCTTGCGGCTTTTTTCGGCTTCCGCCTTTGCGCGCTCGCTTTCGGCGGCCATCCGGCTGTCGAGGCAATGCAGTGCCGCCTGGATATCACCGATTTTTTCCATCGTGTTGATTTTTGCGCTGCAATCCTCCTGCGCGGCAAGGCCGGATGACGATCCGGCCAGCACCAATGCCGCCACCACGCTTTGCAAACGGGACTTCATGGCTGCCTCCGATTATTTTTTAACAAGCAGTCGATACGCCTTGCGCTGACATCGGGATCGTTGCAATTGTCGGTGGCCGCAGGCGCAGTCCGTTTGCGTGCTGCCTGCTGCGTGACGACTTTGCGCGCCGCGCGCGAACGCACATGGATATCGGATCGTTTGGTCGCTGCCTCCTCGGCCTTGTCCTCGACGAAGGAGGGCGCGCGCCCGGCGCCATCCGATTTCGGCGCCGTCACCGGTGCGGACGGCCGTGGCGCGGTCGATGGTGCCGGAGAAGGCGGGCTCGGTGATGGCAGCAATATTGCCGATGGCTTCGCTGGCGGCGGCGCGGGGCTGTCGCGGACAGCCAAGTAAACCCCGGTTGCGACAAGGGAAAACGCGGCCAGACCGGCAGCCGGCCAGTACCTGGCAAAAGTCTTGACAAGCGGGCTCTGCTCCTCCGCGGGCGAGATGTTCGCCGCCTGCGGCGGTGCCGGTGGGAGCATCACCGGCACTTCGGGTACGTCGAACCTGGGTTCCGGCCGGACCGGCGGTGCCGGCGCCGATGTGTCCATTTTCGGCTCAAGCTTGATCGGCAGGGTAGATTCCACCACCCGGCTCTCTCTGGGTTTCTTGCGTTCTCCCGGACTTGGCGGCGGTTGGAGCGACGGCGGATTTTCCTTTTTCAGCGGGTCCTTTGGCCGCTTCCGTTCCGTCGGACCCGGCTCGGGCCTGGGCCTGAGCGCCGGCGTACTGTCCCTTACCGGCATCTCTCTTTGCCTCTTGTTCCTGTCATGCGCAATGGGTTCCGGCCGGGGCAATACGATCTCTTTCGGCGGCGCCTCTGTCGGGGTTTTCCGCTCATTGAGGTTCGCGCCCGGCTTGAACAGCTGGCCGCTCAGTGCGCGCATATACAGCACCGGCGTGCCCCATTCGATGGGATGGCCGTTGCCCTGCATGCGCAGCCTTGCTTCGGTCAGAGACGCGTCGACGGTGCCGGTTTCGATCAGGTCGCGATAAAAATAGCGGGTAAAGATCAGCGCGGCGTCATCGGTAATCGATGCCTGCATCGCCACCACGGCCGGTACGCCCTGCCGCAGGAAGCCTTGTGCCAGGCCCGAGAAAGGCATGTCTTCGCCGATCGCGCCAGAACAGGAATTCAGGACGATGAGCCGCGGCAGCGCGCCGCTCGGAAAGGCTGAGCGCAGATGCGTCGCTTCCATTTCCAGTCCCTTGCCCGTCTCCTGCTCGAGCACGAGCGCGCCCGGAATGCCGTGCCCGATGAAATGGAAGATGTGCGCACCGAAATGGCGGAGCGAATCGCGCAGGTTGTCGAAGGTACAGCGGCCCGGCACGCGCCGCAGTTCGACCTGGCCGGCGGACACCGGCGCTTCCAGCGCATTCATCAGTATTTCCCATTCGCGTGCGACGTCGAGCCGAGGGTGATCCGACGGTGCGGCCAATGCCACGAGGATGCGCAATGGCCCCTCTACCGTAATGGGCGGGATCGGTTGTGCCACCGGCAGGTAACGGACCAGGGGCGTATGTTCCCTGACTGCCAGGAATTCCCGGCTCTCGGTATCGAACAGGAATTCCCACGGCCTTGAATGCAGTGCGCTGTCGTCGGGCAAGCGCAGGCGGATGCGCAAGCCGGTCCCTGCGCGATACGCCGCATCCAGCGAGGCACGGAACAGGTGCTCGATATCGCCCGTGAACACCGCATCGAACAATCTCCCGCCGAAATCCTGGATGGTGTTCATCTTGGTCGATCGCGCCCGACGCTGCCTCAACCCGCCATACATTTCGGCGAGGAATTCGTTTTCCTCTTCGGCCTCGAACGGCCATGCCACATCGACGAATGGCGAGTCGCCCTGCGGGGATTCGAGCACCCTCGCATGCAGGCTCTGGTCACCTTGCGAAGAGATAATTTCTAGATCAAAGTTCTGATAATTCATTGCACCTCCGAGGCTGATCGGACGGAGCCCGGCGTCATCCTTTCGGAGGCGTCGCTGCCATATGACTTGGACAGCACAATTCTCCCGTGGTTGTTCCTCCCTCGGACCTGTTCCGGCTACGCCGGCTTCCAGACAAGCTTGATGTGCAGGCTCGCCTCGGCCTTGGTCTGCGCGATGAACGCGCCGATGCTGCCGTTGAAGTTCAGGCCGAATTCGATCTCGACGGAGGCCGGTGCCGGCGCCAGTTCGCGGAGGGCAGCAAGCGTGGCATCGGCAACCGGATGCACCACGGACAACGTATCGCCCAGAGACATGCCGACCTTTTCCGTGACCCTCGCGATGCCTGAACCACGCACCACATTGGCCGGCCCTGCTTCGGCGGATTCGACGACAACAATGCCGCCTGGAACACTAAATTCAAGCAGTTTATTCATGAAATTTACGCTCCATTCGTCGGATCGCGGAGGGGACATCTGCCGTCCCATTATGCGCATCGGGTCGGCCACGCGATTAAGCTGCATCAATCCCCTCCACCTCCTCAGCCGTCGATGCGCACGGAAACGCCCGTGTTGCTGTAGATGACGGTCGACTTGTGACCATCCGCAACGACGTCCGCGAACACACCCTTGCGGCTGGCGGCCGACAGCACCTGGTACGTGGTGCCGACGGCCGGCTTGAAGCCGCCGGAGAATGTCAGGTGCAAGGTGCCGCCGAGGATCGTCGCGGTGCCCCGCACCGCCACCGTGCCCGCCTGGTTCGCGCCGAGGGCGATATCCAGCGTCCCCTTGTCGAGCTGGGCGTAATTGCCGCCGATGACAAGCTGGCCCGGCGCCGCGCTCGCGAGCGTGCCGGCGCTGTCGACGTACACGTCGCCCGTGCCCAGCGCGGCATTCGAATCCGCTTCCAGCGTGCCGCCGGCGATCTCGGTGCCGCCCGTCCAGCTGTTGTTGCCGGTCAGGACCAGGCGGCCCGTGCCCTTCAAGGTCAGCTTGCCGCTGCCGGAAATATCGTTGCGCCAGGCGTCCATCGCCCAGAAGCCGCCGCGCGACGCGTCCATCGTCACGACGACGCTGCCGTTGAAGGCGCCGTAGCCGTCCGCCGCGGCGAACAGGTTCAACCGGCCCCAGCCTTCGGCATCGTCCAGCAGCGGATAGCCCGACGGCAGCGCCGTGCTGCGCAGGACGGCGCGGCGCTGCATCGCGTCGAGGTAGGGCAGGCGCGTCTCGAGGATGGCTTCCGCGCCCTTCGGCACGACGGCGGGGACATCCGTCGCCTTGATCGGGGCAAAGCCGAACGTCATGCGGCGCAGGTAGTTGGCCTTGTTCGTGTCGTGATCGGCGAAACGGTCCGTCGCGACCGGCGCCCCGTGCGCGTAAGCATACAAGGTATCGGCATTCGTGCCCGTCTGCGCCTCCAGCCAGGCGTGGGCGTCGGCATAGGCCTTCTGCTTCAGCGTCGCGTTGGCGGCCGCGTTGATGTTGCCCGTGAAGATGGCCTCGGCCAGCATCCGGCCGCCCATCACGTCCAGCGGCGAATGCATGCCGGCCAGGATGCGGTTCTCGCCCAGCTCCATGCCGCGCGAGATCATTTCCTGGAAGCGCTCCGGCAGTGCGTAGGCCATCGCCAGCGAGTTCAGCATCGCCGCATTCGTGTGGCCGCTGGGGAAGCCGCCGTCCGTCGCGGGCGTCGGGCTTTTCGCCGGCTCCAGCGCGGGCACGACCTTGACGGCGCTGCTCCAGCGCCACGGACGCGGGTATTTGTAGAAACGCTTGGACGGTTCCGTCGAACCATTATTGCGCATCGCGTTGATGAACGACACGACGGAGCCGAACTCGGCCGTGGTGTCGTCGCCCGCGCCGTTGCCGCCGTCGTCGTATTTCACGGTCGTCGCATCGGGCGCCACGCTCGTGATCGTCGTCGTCGCCCTGGAGCCGGCCCGCCAGGCGGCCGTCAACGGCCCCATGCCGTCGACGATGCTGTAGGCCTGGTTCTGGCGGTCGTCCAGGTAGGCGCTGGTGGCCTGCGCGGCCGTGCGCTGCGTGGTCGCGTCGACGACGTACTGGATGTTCTTGTCGTGCACGGCCTGGTTGAGCACGGTACCCTGGTCCGGCAGGCCGTTCCACGTGCTGACGTCGACCGTCTGCACGACGGGCGTCCATAATTCCAGGAAGGGCGCCAGCGCGCGCACGCCAGCGTTGACGTCGATCGTCAGCTCGCTGCGTTGGTTAGTTGCAGCATTGTCGACGAACGCGGCGACGGACGGTGCCGGCACGTTCTCGACGACGCCGGGATCGGCCGGTGCCGAAGGTGCGGTCGAGACCGGTGCGACATCGACATAGTCGCTGCTGCCGCAGGCGGACAGCAGGACGAGGACGGCGGCGGCAATTGCGTGGCGGGACAGGACGGCGTGGGATCGTGGCATGGTTGCTCCGGAAACAGTGTGTCGGAGCGGCGCATTATTCCTTTGCAATGTGACGGGCACGTGAAGCGGTGACGCGTGCGCGGGCATCATGAAACCGGGCGTGAAACGGTGCCAAAGATGGGAAGATTTTGCTGAAATCGCCATGAAAAAAGGGACAGGCGCGAACCTGTCCCCTTTTCCAGTTTTTTTGCGGCTGCCTCATCGGGCAGCCGTCGTCTCCCCACTGCTCTTTTTCCGGCCGGCGTTATTCGGCCAGGCGCTGCTCCAGCTGCTCCTTGGTGGCCACCAGTTCCTGCGGCAGGCGGTAGGCCAGCTTGTCGAACAGCTCGGTGTGCAGCTTCAGCTCCTCGCGCCAGGCGTCCTTGTCGATCGACGTGATCAAGGTGAACTGCTCGACCGTGAATTCGATGCCGGTCCAGTTCAGGTCGCCATACGTCGGCGTGGTGCCGAACATGTGCTCGATGCCGCCGCCCTGGCCCTCGCTGCGGTCCAGGATCCATTTCAGGACGCGCATATTGTCGCCATAGCCCGGCCACACGAAGTTGCCGTTCTCGTCGGTGCGGAACCAGTTGACGCAGAAGATCTTCGGCAGCGCCTCCGGATTCTTCTCGGCCACTTTGCGGCCCAGGTCGAGCCAGTGCTGGAAATAGTCGCTCATGTTGTAGCCGATGAACGGCAGCATCGCGTACGGGTCGCGGCGCACGACGCCCATCTTGCCCGCGGCGGCGGCCGTCGTTTCCGAGCCCATCGTGGCGGCCATGTACACGCCTTCCGTCCAGTTGCGGGCTTCCGTCACGAGCGGCACCGTCGTCGAGCGGCGGCCGCCGAAGATGAAGGCCGAGATCGGCACGCCGGCCGGATCGTCCCAGGCCGGGTCGATCACCGGATTCTGCGTGGCGGCAACGGTGAAGCGCGCGTTGGGGTGCGCGGCCTTGGTGCCGGACGCCGGGGTCCAGTCGTTGCCTTGCCAGTCGATCAGGTGCGCCGGGGCTTCCTTCGTCATGCCTTCCCACCACACGTCGCCGTCGTCGGTGAGCGCCACGTTCGTGAAGATGACGTTCTCGCGCAGCGAGGCCATGCAGTTCGGATTGGTCTTTTCGTTCGTGCCCGGGGCGACGCCGAAATAGCCCGCTTCCGGGTTGATGGCGTACAGCTTGCCGTCCGCGCCCGGCTTGATCCAGGCGATGTCGTCGCCGATGGTCGTGACCTTCCAGCCTTCGAAGCCGGCGGGCGGGATCAGCATCGCGAAGTTCGTCTTGCCGCAGGCGGACGGGAACGCGGCCGCGACGTATTTCTTGTCACCCTGCGGCGATTCCACGCCCAGGATCAGCATGTGCTCGGCCAGCCAGCCCGGACCGCCCTGCTGGGCTTCCTGGTAACCCATATTGGAGGCGATGCGCAGCGCGAAGCACTTCTTGCCCAGCAGCGCATTGCCGCCGTAGCCCGAACCGAACGACCAGATCTCGCGCGTTTCCGGATAGTGCACGATGTACTTGGTCGAGTTGCACGGCCAACGCACGTCCTGCTGGCCCGGCTGCAGCGGCATGCCGACGGTGTGCACGCACGGGACGAAATCGCCGTCCGCGCCCAGCACGTCGTACACGGCTTTGCCCATGCGGGTCATAATCCGCATATTGACCGCGACATACGGCGAATCCGACAGTTCCACGCCCACATGCGCGATCGGCGAACCCAGCGGCCCCATCGAGAACGGCACGACGTACATCGTGCGGCCGGCCATGCAGCCGTCGAACAGACCGTTCAAGGTCTGGCGCATTTCGTTCGGGTCGACCCAGTTGTTGGTCGGGCCCGCCTGCTCCTTCGTCGCGGAGCAGATGAACGTGCGGTCTTCCACGCGCGCCACGTCGCTCGGGTCGGAACAGGCGAGGTAGGAATTCGGACGCTTGGCCGGGTTCAGGCGCTTCATCGTGCCGGCCTCGACCATCTGTGCGCACAGGCGGTCGTACTCTTCTTCCGAGCCGTCGCACCAGTGGATGGCGTCGGGCTTCGTGAGGGCCGCGATCTCGGCCACCCAATTGATGAGTTTGTTGTGCTTGATGTAAGCTGGGACGTTCAGTGCGGCGACGCCGCCCATCACGGGCTGGTTCATACATACCTCCAATGCCAATTAAGAATTCCTGGCGATTCCGATGGCCTTCAGTGCGGCAGAGGCGGCGGCCTGCGGTGCGCGCGGCGGTCGGAATCCCGTTAATCTTGTCCCGGCAGGATCGTCGTCAGGGATGGCCTCGTGGGCCCGCACCAAGGAATCCGTGCGGTTCACGGCTCGGCGCTACGGCGGTCATGTCGCCAATCCGGGGACGCGTGTGCGCGCTGCCGGCGGACTGGTTGGAACGTGTGCTGCTGGCCGCAAGTAATGTCAATCTGACATCCTGGGCTCTTATTTCTGGTCGATTCTACACCTGCACAAACGCGTTTCAAATGCTTCAATAACAAAAATGTAGGAATTTTGGTTGACTAAAGTAGTAGGCTATTTTCCTCTATCCATATTCTGTTATTTCATTACTTTCTTGTCGATAACATCTGCCAACTCCATGAAAATTGCCATCCTTGACGATTACCAGGACGCCATCCGCGGCCTCGAATGCTTCCGTTTATTGGACGGTCACGATGTCAAAGTGTTCAACAATTCCACCCGCGGACTGGGCCAGCTGGCGATCCGCCTGGCGCCGTTCGACGCCCTCGTCCTGATCCGCGAACGCACCGCGTTTTCCCGCGCACTGCTGGCCAAGCTGCCCAACCTGAAGCTGCTATCGCAGACGGGCAAGGTCGCCGGCCACATCGACGTGGCGGCCGCGACGGAACAGGGCGTGGCGATCGCGGAAGGCGTCGGCTCGCCCGTCGCGCCGGCCGAGCTGACGTGGACGCTGATCATGGCCGCCAGCCGCAAGATCGTGCCTTACGCCAACAACCTCAAGGATGGGCTGTGGCAGACGGCGTCGATCAACCCCGAACTCAACGGCCTGGGCCGGGTGCTGAAAGGCCGGACGCTGGGCATCTGGGGCTATGGCAAGATCGGGCACATGCTCGCGGGCTATGCGAAGGCGTTCGGCATGCAGGTGATGGTGTGGGGCAGCGAGAAAAGCCGGACCGCCGCGGCTGCGGACGGCCTGAGCGCCGCGCCGACGCGCGAGGCGTTCTTCGAGCAGGCCGACGTGGTGAGCCTGCACCTGCGCCTGAACGATGCGACGCGCGGCATCGTGACGGCCGACGACCTGGCCCGGATGAAGCCCGATGCCTTGTTCGTGAACACGAGCCGGGCGGAACTGGTCGAGGAAGGCGCGCTGGAGGCCGCGCTGCGCAAGGGCCGGCCGGGCCAGGCGGCGCTGGACGTGTTCACGAGCGAGCCGCTGGCGGCGGACGCGGACATCCTGAAAATTCCGACCGTGCTGGCGACGCCGCACGTGGGGTATGTCGAGCGGGACAGCTACGAGGTATATTTCCGGGCGGCGTTCGAGAACGTGGTGAATTTTGCGAATGGGAATCCCACCAACATCCTGAACCCTGACGTCCTGAACCCCGAGGCGCTGTCGTAGGGTGGGCGGCCCTCCGCCCACCAACCGCATGTGGTCCGCAAACGTTTGGTGGGTGTTTGATGCCGGGGGCATCAAACACGGGTGCCCACCCTACGATTCCTCATTGGAATGCGAATTTAACCGAGTTCGGGTTCGCCCGTGAAATTGGGCTTACGCATCGGCATTTCGTGCCGCCGCGTCCACAGCCCGGCCCAGCCGGGCGGCCACTCGATCACGGGGCCCGCATAGGCCGGCAACCCGGCGCGCACGGGCACGACGGGCACCGGCGGCATCTCGACCAGGCCGCCGCTCGCATCCTTTTGCATGAGTTCCATGTCGAAGGAATACATGTAACCCGGCAGCAGCGCATCGCAGACGTTCGCGAACCAGGCCGTATGGTCTTCGTCGCGCCCGAGCGCGCGCGCGAGGCCTTCCGGGTCGAACTTCGCCAGCGCGTGGATCAGCTCGTCCGTGGTGGCGCCGGGCGCGTCGCCCCACCCCATCACGGGATTGTTGTTGTAGTCGGCGCCGGAGCCGTACCAGCCTTCGCGCCAGGGACGCTGCATCCAGTCGCGCTGGCCCGTGAACAGGTGCCAGCGCCAGTGCAGGCCGGACGGCTTGGGCCAGGAATACAGGTACAGTTTTTCGTAGCCGGCCTTGTGCAGTTCGCGCACCATCGCCATCAGGCGCGCATGCGGCATGCGGTCCGGCGGGGAGCGGCGGAACAGGATCGCCTCGCCGTCGGCATGCTGCACCTCGTCGGTCGACAGGTTCAGGTCGAGCGTGCGCGTTTCGTTGCCGAAGCGTGCGGAGATCCAGCCCGTCAACAGGTTGACGTGGGTGATGACGCCATAGCCGCGATGGCGGTGGAAGATGACGGTTCCGGGTGCGACGGGTTTCATTGGAAGGCGGGCTCGGCCCAAAAAAGGAGAAAGGATACTCATCCGATCCGAACGATTCTAGCGCAGACGCATACGGATACACTACCGTTTGGGGCTATCATTACCACCTTTTTTCACCGAGTTTTCAAATCATCATGACTTTGCGGATCATCGCCACCGGCGGCACTTTCGACAAACACTACAATGAACTCAACGGCGTTCTGGGCTTTGCCGACAGCCACCTGCCGGAGGTTATCGCACGCTCCCGCATGACCATTCCCGTCGAGTTGCAAGTCGTGTCGCTGCTCGATTCTCTGGACATGCAGGATGCCGACCGCCAGAACGTGCTGGCCGCCTGCCAGGCCGCGTCCGAACAGCAGATCGTGATCGTGCACGGCACCGACACGATGCGCGAAACGGCCGAGGTCCTGGGCGCCGCGACGTCGGACAAGACCATCGTCTTCACGGGCGCCATGATCCCGTACGAGATCGCCAACTCGGACGCGCTGTTCAACTTCGGCTTCGCCTGCGCCGCCGCGCAGATGCTGCCGCCGGGCGTCTACGTGGCGATGAACGGCAAGGTGTTCACCTGGGATAACGTCACGAAGAACCGCGCGGCGGGCGTGTTCCAGGCGCTCTGACACGGGCCGGCAGCCCGCGTTCTTCCGGGCGCTGCGCACTTTCGTCGATTCCTATAATGGTTCTTCAACGAACCTGAAGGAGCCATGCGATGAGCGAGCAGCGCCCCACCCTGACGACGCGCCAGGGCCATCCCGTCCGCGACAACCAGGCCATGCGTTCCGTCGGCGAACGCGGTCCGGCCACCCTCGAGAACTACCAGTTCATCGAAAAGATCACCCACTTCGACCGCGAACGGATCCCCGAGCGCGTGGTGCATGCGCGCGGGACGGGCGCGCACGGCTATTTCGAGGCCTACGGCAAGATCGGCGACGAACCCGCCAGCAAATACACGCGCGCCCGCGTGCTCAACGAGACCGGCGTGCGGACGCCCGTGTTCGTGCGCTTCTCGACCGTGATCGGCGGCAAGGAGTCGCCCGAAACGGCACGCGACCCGCGCGGCTTCGCCGTCAAGCTCAAAACGGTCGACGGCAACTGGGATCTCGTGGGCAACAACCTGAAAGTCTTCTTCATCCGCGACGCGATCAAGTTCCCGGACATGATCCACGCCTTCAAACCCGACCCCGTCACGAACCAGCAGGAGCCGTGGCGCTTCTACGATTTCATCTGCAGCCATCCGGAAGCGCTGCACATGGTTACCTGGGTCAAGAGCCCGTGGGGCATTCCGGCCAATTACCGCGAGATGGAAGGCGCGGGCGTCAACACCTATAAACTCGTGAACGACCAGGGCATCGCCCACCTCGTCAAATTCCACTGGCAGCCGAAACAGGGCGTGCGCAACCTGACGAGCCAGCAAGCCGCCGAGATCCAGGCGCACGACACCAGCCACGCCACGCGCGACCTGTATGACGCCATCGAGCGCGGCGACTTTCCGGAATGGGAATTCTGCGTGCAGATCATGCACGACGGCGAGCACCCGGAACTCGAGTTCGATCCGCTGGACGACACGAAGCGCTGGCCGGAAGACCGCTTCCCGCTGCTGCCCCTGGGACGCATGGTGCTCGACAAGAACCCGGACAATGTGTTTGCCGAAACCGAGCAATCCGCCTTCGGCACCGGCGTGCTCGTCGACGGCATCGATTTTTCGGACGACAAGATGCTGCAGGGCCGCACGCTGTCGTACTCCGACACGCAGCGCTACCGCGTCGGCCCGAACTATCTGCAACTACCGATCAATGCGCCGCAAGAACAAGCCATGGCGCGCACGAACCAGCGCGATGGCCAGATGGCGTACTACGTCGACGGCGGCGGCGCGGAAAAGCACATCAATTACGAACCGAGCCTGCTGGGCGGCCTCGGCGAAGCGCCGCAGCCCGAGAAGGATTATCACCAGCACGTCGAGGGCCACCTGGGACGCTACCAGACGAGCCGCACGGCCGACGACTACCGGCAGGCCGGCGACCGCTACCGCACGCTCGCGGACTGGGAACGCGACGACCTCGTCAACAATATCGGCGGCGACCTCAAGAAATGTCCGGACGTGATCCAGCTGCGCATGGTGTGGCATCTGTGGCATTGCGACGAGGACTACGGCCGGCGCGTGGCCGAGATCGCCGGCATCGACCTGGAGAAAGCGAAGGCTCTGCCGCCGCTGCCGGGCAAGCCGGCGCCGGGCGAAAACCGGCAAGGGGCGACGTATTCGGGCGGTCAGCCGGAAAGCGGCGGCGGCAAGAAGGAGCCGGCGACCACGGAGGAAGTGGCGTCGGTGAAGTGAAAAATAGACCGCCCGGACATGCATCCAGGCCGTTTTGGGTGCGACGTAATCGGTGGGCGCGGGGCGCCCACCCTACGAGTGATTGCCGTAGGGTGGGCACCCCGTGCCCACCATGCACACCGTAAGATTACGCCTTGGCCTCGCCACCGAGTGCTTCCACCAGGTCCGTCAGCATCTTGGCCAGCTCGCCCGTCATCAGCATGACGTCGTTATCGAAACGCTCGTCGTCGCTGTAGGTGATGGTCTCGTTTTCCTTGATCACGTCCAGAGGCTTGATGCCCTTGACCGCCAGCTGCTCGGTCAGCACCAGCGAGATGCGGCTGTTCCACGTCATCGCCAGGCGCGTGCACTGCTTGCCGTTGGCGATGTGGCGGCGGATGTCTTCCGGGTCCAGCGAGTGCTTCACGTAGCGCACGGCGGCCTTGCTTTCGCCCGTGGCGCGCAGTTCCGTGTCCTGGTCGATCGTGAAGTTGTACGGCGCCTCGTCCGATTCCAGCCAGCCCGTCATCACGGCGACCGGCGAGCGCTGCACGCGCAGCGATTCCAGCGGCAGCTTGTCGACGGCCTTCAGCAGCAGCTTGATGACGTCGTCCGCCTTGCTGGGGCTGGCGGCATCGACGACGAGCCAGCCGTTGACCGGATCGATCCACGTCCACACATTGCTGCGGATCGAGAAGGCGCGCGGCAGCAGCTCGTCGGCCACGCGCTCCTTGAGTTCCTTCATCGCCTTCTTGCCCGGCGGGAAGCCCTGCTGCTCTTCCATCTCGGCGGCCCTGGCCTTGGCGACCTGGTTGATGACCGAGCTCGGCAGTAATTTCTTTTCCGTGCCCAGCATCATCAGCATCTGCTTGTTGACGACGTGAACGAGCTTGCCGTTGCCGCGTGGCGAATCCCAGCCCTGGCGCAGCAATTCGTTGCTGCTGGCGGGCGTGAACGCCTGCGACTGCAGGGCCTCTTCCATCTGTTCAGGGGAGAAATTCCACGGTGCGGGCAGGCGGTAGATCTGAAGATTCTTGAACCACATAACGTTGCTTTCGGTTATCTCAGTATTACGGAGGAACGACATTCTACACGCTGACCAGCGGCAAGAATCACGTCGTCGACCAGGGTTTTTTAATGTGTTGCACGTTCGTCAAACAGACTCAGCTGCTCAACCGTCGCCGTATCGCTGAGCCGCACGCCGACGCCCAGCAGCCGCACGGGACGGCTCGCGCGCAGCCAGCCCGCCTCCATCAGGTGACGGTAAGTCGCCATGTTCGGCGCGTAGCCCACGCACTCGACGGTCGTGCGCTGGAAATCGGCGAACTTGATTTTTACGAATAATTTGTTGATGAATTTTTCAGCATTGTTGCGCTTGATCCGGCCCAGCAGGTGTTCATATAAATCCGGCAACAGCGCGAGACAGCCGGCCAGGTCGGGGACATCCGGCGTGTACGTCTCTTCCGTGCTGATCGACTTTCTCTCACGCACGGGATTCACGTCGCGATAATCGATGCCGCGGCATAAGTCGTACAGCCGCGCGCCGAACGCGCCGAAATGCTGCTGCAGCTTGTCCATGCTCCAGTCCCGCAAGTCTCCGCACGTCTGCGCCCCCAGGTTGTGCAGCTTCGCGGCCGTCACCTTGCCCACGCCGAACAATTTTTTGACCGGCAAGGCGGCGACGAAGGCGTCGACCTCGCCCGGCTTGACGAGAAATAATCCGTCCGGCTTGTTCCAGTCGCTGGCGATCTTCGCGACGAACTTGTTCGGCGCCACGCCGGCCGACGCCGTGATGCCGACGGTCTCGAAGATGCGCCGGCGGATCTCTTGCGCGATCAACGTCGCGCTGCCCTTGCAGTGCGGCGAATTCGTCACGTCGAGATAGGCTTCGTCCAGCGACAGCGGTTCCACGAGGTCCGTGTAGTCGCGGTAGATGTCCATAATCTGGCGCGACGCGATCCGGTACTTTTCCATGTTCGGAGGGATCAGGATCAGGCCCGGGCACAGCTTGACGGCCTGCGCCGTCGCCATCGCCGAATGGATGCCGAAGCGGCGCGCCTCGTAGTTGCAGGTGGCGACCACGCCGCGCTGATCGGCCCGCCCGCCCACGGCCAGCGGCCGGCCGCGCAGGGAGGGATCGTCCCGCATCTCGACGGAGGCGTAGAAACAATCGCAATCGCAGTGGATGATCTTGCGGACCAGGTCGTTCACTGTGGAATTATACTGTTATTTTATACAGTATCGCGCGGATCGATGCAGTTTTGCAAGTCACGCACCGCCGGGCGATGAAAAAGGGCGCACACCCCGCGGTACGCGCCCCCCATTCCGAACCCGGCGGCCGATGCCCGCTTACCAGCTCAATTTCAGCTTGTAGGCGCCGGTGCTGCCGGCGTGGTAGCGCACGCGGATGTAGCGGGCCTGCGTCGTCGTCGCCGTGTTGGCGACGGAAACGGCGTCGCTGCTGCCCGCGCCGTTGGTGCTCAGCGCCAGCTGCGTGCCGGCACTGTTGTAGGCATACAGGTCGAAATCGGACGCGGAACCTTCGGTCAGCGTGGCCGTCAGCGTCTTGCCGGCCGGGACTTGCACGACGAAATAATCGTTATCGTTCGTGGCCGAGATATTGCCGTTGACGACGGTACCCGCCGTGTTCACGGCGTTGGCCCTCGAGATGTAGTTGTTCGACTCCACCTCGTTCTGGGTCGGCACGCTCGTGGTCGCTGCCGCCAGCGCGGCGTTCACGGCCGCGCTGGCGTTGACGATGCCGGCACCGCAGCCCGAGCACGCGGCCGGGAACGGGCGCGCCGTCGACTTGAGCTTGGCGGCGACGTCGTCCGGCGTCAGGTTCGGGTTGGCCGACAGCATCAGCGCGACGACGCCTGCCACGTGCGGGGTCGCCATCGAGGTCCCCATGTACCAGGCGTAGGTGTCCGACGCCGGCGTCGTCGTGCCCGCGTTCAGCGTGGACAGGATGCTCGCGCCGGAATCGCCGCCCGGTGCCGCGATGGTGACGCTGCTGCCGTAGTTCGAATACGACGCCTTGCCGCCCGCACGGTTCGTCGCCGCCACGCTGATCACGCCGGCGCAATTGGCGGGCGTGGAATTGACGACATCGGTGTTCGAATTGCCGGCCGCGACCACGACCACGGCGCCGCGCGAACGGGCGCTGTCGATGGCGTTCTGCGTCGTCGTGTCGCAGGCGCCGCTGCCGCCCAGCGACAGGTTCAGCACGCGCGCCTTGTTGGCATTGGCCGGCACGCCCGTCACGCTGCCGCCCGAGGCCCAGACGATGGCGTCGGCGATGTCGGACATATAGCCGCCGCAACGGCCCAGCACCCGCGCCGGGACGATTTTGGCGTTGTAGGCGACGCCTGCGATGCCGAGGCCGTTATTGGCCTTGCCGGCGATCGTGCCGGACACGTGCGTGCCGTGCCAGCTCGAGTTCTCGTCCGCGGCCGGGATGCCCGTGCCGCAGCTGCCGGCCGGGGTCCAGTCGCCCGGGTCGCTGGCGTCCGTGTCGCGGCCGCCGCCGTCGTTGGCGACGGTCGCCGTCGAAATGAAATCGTAGCCCTGCACGATCTGGCCCGACAGGTCGGCGTGCGGACGGTAGCCCGTGTCGATCACGGCCACGTTGACGCCGGCGCCGGTCGACTTGTCCCAGGCGGCCGGGGCGTTGATGCCGCCGGTGGTCTCGTACAGGTCCCACTGCTGGGTGTAGCTGGGGTCGGTCGGGGTGGCCAGCGGGACCATGATGCGGTCCGGCTCGGCGTACTCGACGTTGGCGTCGCGCGCCTTGACCTCGGCGGCCAGCTGGCGCGCCTCGTCGAGCGACATCGTGCGGTTGAGCTGGAAGACGTGCGCGCCGGTGGCCGTCGCGCGCAGCGCGCGCAAGGTGGCGCCATAGGTCTGGCCGGCGCGGTCGATCACGGCCTGGCGCGCGCGGTCGAGGGCGCGGGCCGGCATGGCGCCCTTGGAATTGTCGACGTCATCCTTGTACTTGACGATCAGGCGGTCCGTCTGGGCGACGGCATGCGAGACCTGGGCCGCGCCCTGGCCGGCCGCGCCGGCAACGAGCGGGGCGGCGGCGATCAGGACCGCCGCACACATGTTGAGCAAAGGAGAGATCTGGTGGCGCTGCGGCATGCTGCATCCTTTCGGGTAACCAAATTAGGCGAACTGGGCAGCGTAACGAAAAACGGCCCGCATGGGGCCGCTTTCGGGATTTTTACAACAGGAAAATTTTAGTTAAGTAATTGAATTTTAACGGTAATTACGTGAAATGAAACGTGCCCACACAACAATTGCCGTAGGGTGGGCATTTGGGGCCGGGGGCCCCAAATGCCCACCACTGCCGACGATTACCAGGTCAGCTTGAGCGTGTACTTACCACTGGTCGACCCCGTGCCGCCGGCGTAGTACACGACGCGCACATAGCGGGGCGACGTGGACGAGCCGGTGTTGGACGACGTCGCTGAATCCACGGAACCCGTGCCGTTCTCGCTGTACGACAACAAGGTGCCCGCGCTGTTGTAGATGTACAGGTCGTAGTCGGAGCTCGAGTTCGGGGTCAACGTCGCGCTCAAGGTCTTGCCGGCCGGGAGCTGGACGACGAAATAATCCGTGTCCGACGAGCTGCCCATCGTGCCGTTGACCGTCGTGCCGGACGTCGTCACGCTGTCGGCGCTGCTCATCGTGTTGTTCGACTCCGTTTCCGACATCGTCGTGCCGCCGCCGCCACCACCCGTGCCGGCAGCCGCGTCGATCGCGGCCGAGGCGTCGACGATGCCTGCGCCGCAGCCCGAGCAGCTGGCCGGGAACGGCCGTGCGCTCGATTTCAGGCGCGACTCGACGTCGTCCGGCGTCAGGCTCGGGTTCTTGGCCAGCATCAGCGCGACGACGCCCGCCACGTGCGGGGTCGCCATCGACGTCCCCATGTACGACGCGTAGCTGTCGGCGCCCGGCGAAGTGGTGCCGGCGTTCAAGGTCGACAGGATGCCATCGCCGCTGTCGCCGCCCGGTGCGGCGACGTCGACGATGGTGCCGTAGTTCGAGTACGACGCGCGGCCGCCCGAACGGTTCGTCGCCGCCACCGCGATCACGCCCGCGCAGTTGGCAGGGTTGCTGTTGCTGGCGTTCTGGGACTCGTTGCCGGCCGCCACGACGACGACGGTGCCGCGCGAGCGGGCGCTGTTGATGGCGTTCTGCGTCGTCGTGTCGCAGGCGCCGCTGCCGCCCAGCGACATATTGATCACCTGGGCGCGCGCCGCGATGGTCGGCACGCCGGACACGGTGCCGCCCGAGGCCCAGATGATGCCGTCGGCGATGTCCGACGTGTAGCCGCCGCACTTGCCGAGCACGCGCACGGGCACGATCTTGGCGCCGTACGCGATGCCGGCGACGCCGGTGCCGTTGTTCGTCAGCGCGGCGATGGTGCCGGCCACGTGGGTACCGTGCCAGCTCGAGTTCTCGGCCGGTTGGCCGGAACCGCACTCGCCGGCCGTGACCCAGTCGCCAGGATCGCTGGCGTCGCTGTCGCGGCCGTTGCCGTCGTTCGACACGGCGGTGTCGGAAATGAAGTCATAGCCGGCCAGGATCTGGCCCGACAGGTCGGCGTGCGGACGGTAGCCCGTGTCGATCACGGCCACGCGGATGCCGGACCCGGTCGACTTGTCCCAGGCGGCCGGCATGTTCATGCCGCCGGTCGCTTCGAAGTAATCCCACTGCTGGCTGTACATCGAATCGTTCGGCGTGAACAGCGGGTGCATCATGCGGTCCGGCTCGGCGTACTCGACCGATGCGTCGCGCGCCTTGAGGTCGGCCGCCAGCTTGGCGGCGTCGGCCAGCCGCACCTTGCGGTCCAGCTTGAAGACGCGGGCGCCGGTGGCGATCGAATGCGATTCCTTGACCAGCATGCCGAACTGCTGGCCGGCGCGGTCGATCACGGCCTTGCGTGCGGCCGCCAGCGGCGCGGCGGAACGGACGACGGCCGCCTGCATGCCCTTCGCGCCCTTGACGACGACGGGGCCGCTCTCGTCCTTGTACTTGACGATGATGCGGTCGGTCAGGTCCGACACGGCCATGCGCTGCGCGGCGGGCATGGCCATCCCGGTCGTGGGCGTCCCCGCGCCCGCGACGCCGGCGCCGAGACCCAGGACGGCCACGACGCACAATTTCAATACAGCTGCCGGATACTTCGATTGCTGAGACTTCATGTTTATTCCTTTTTAGAAAAACACAAAAGTTGATTTTCCGCAGGCGGATTGCCTGAGATCTAGTTTTATTGGTCTCTTTTTGGAGACCAATTGTCCATCTGAAAAGCGGACATGGCAGATTAGCGCGAAAGAAATGAACGTGTAGAAAATTCACAATTAAATTCGATGCATTTACAACACATTCGCCGCTTGATAGCGCTAAAACCTAGATTCTTCGGGAAAATGTGAACTCAGCAAAAGAAGATATCGCGCCGGCGCCTCCCATGAATTAACAATGTTTCGTAACCATTAAGCGTTGCGCACATATCCAATTTCACAATATTGAGATATCTCAATCGTATGCAAAGCGACGGGAAATTCGGGGTCAGAGCACATTTCGCGAAAATTCGGGGTCAGAGCACATTCCGGCGCAAGATCTGCAACGCAAAAGTTATCGAATCAGATTGAACTGCGTTGCCACGCCGCGTTGACGCCACAGGCTGACCTCGGCACTTTCATGTGTGTCGAGAAATTGATCAAAACTTTGCTCTGACCCCGAATTTGTGCTCTGACCCCGAATTAAAAAAAAGCCGCGATCGCTCGCGGCCTTTCCGTGTGACAACTTGACAAATAGCGCTTAGAAATTGCCCTTGAACTGAACACCGTAGGTGCGCGGTTCGTTGGTAAAGCCCGTCAGGTTGTTGAAGTCGATCGCACCCGTGATGCGGCGCTGGTCGAGGATGTTGCGGCCGAAGGCGGCCACTTCGTACTTGCCGTCATCCCAGAGATAGCCCAGGCGCAGGCCGCCTTCCGTCAGCGGCTTGCCAGTGAACTCTTTTGCTTCGTACAGGAAGAAATTGATCTTCGAACGGTACGACCAGTCGGTGTAGACGTAGAACTCGCCGTCGCCGACCGCCATGCTGTAGCGGGCGTTCAGGTTGACGATCCACTTCGGTGCCTGCGGCAGCGGGTTGCCGTCGATGACGACGTGGCCGGCTGCATTGATCGGATCGGTGATCGTGCAGGCCGCGCACTTGGTCAGCGACAGGCTCGGGTCGCGGATTTCCGTGAAGTTGTACGAGCTGCTGGCGCCGACGCGCAGATCCGGGGTCACGAGGCCTTCGAAGTCGAACTCGGCGCCGCGGCCCGAGGTCTTCTTCGCGTTGATCAGCTTGGTGACGTTGGTGTTGCCGCCGACCACGGTCAGCTGCTGGTTCTTGATGTCGTAGTCGTACAGCGAGAACGCGACGCGGGCACGGCGCTCGAACAGGTCGGCCTTGATGCCGCCTTCGTACGACGTGATGGTCTCGGCGTCGGCGACGGTGATGCCCACCGGTGCAAAGGTCGAGGCCGGCGCGATGCTCGGGGCGCGGAAGCCGGTCGCGATGCGCGCGTACAGGTTCACGTCGCGGTTCAGCTTGTACGTGCTCGACAGGTCCCAGTTGATCTTGTCGCGGCTTTCGCTGACGCTGTTCGGACCCACCGGGGTGAAGCCGGTCGCGGTGACGGTGCGGAAGTCCTTCTTGTCGTCCGTGTAGCGCAGGCCGCCGCGCACCGACAGGGCGTCGTTGATGTTGTAGACGACGGAACCGAACGCGGCCCAGGCCTTGTTGTTCTGCTCGCTGGCCTGGCGCGACGTCCGGGCGCCGGTGGCGCTGTTGTAGCCGTCGCTGCCGCCCGTCACGTCCTCCTTGAAGTAGTACACGCCGGCCTGCCATTGCAGCGGGCCACCCGCCTTCGACTCGACGCGGAATTCCTGCGAGTACTGCTTCAGGTCGTCGATGAAGCCGCCCGTCTCCGACTGGAACGGGATGAAGCCCGGACCCTGCGGCGTGCCGCCGTCGATGTCGCCGCGGCTGTAGTAGCTGCCGACCGACTCGTAACCCGTGATCGAGTGGAACAGGACCGGACCCAGGTCCCACGTGATGCGGGCGTTGGCGCCGTTCGTCTTGAGGTTCTGGAAGTTCTGGGCGTTCGTGACGATGCTGTCGAGGTCGTAGCCGTCGACGATGTCGTTCGTGCCCTTCTTGATCAGGTTCGCGCGGAACAGGCGGGCGCTGCCGGTGGTCGTGCGCTGGTGCACGTTGAACAGGGCGCTGAACGTGGTGCCCGGCTTGTACAGGAATTGCACGCGTTCCGCGTGTTCGTTGTAGCCGTCCAGTTCGGCGGTCTTGTTCGTCTTGGCGACGTCGCTGTAGTTGTCGACGTAGTCGTCGCGGTGCTGGCGCAGGGTCGACACGCGCATCGCCCACTTGTCCGACAGCGGCACGTTGGCGGCGCCTTCGACGTTGGCGGTGCCGTGGGTGCCGTACGACAGGTTGTAGTAACCCTCGACCTTCTTGAAGTTCGGCTTCTCGGATTCGAATTTCACGACGCCGGCCGGGGTGTTGCGGCCGAACAGCGTGCCTTGCGGACCGCGCAGCACTTCCACGCCGGCCAGGTCGAAGATCGGGAAGCCCTTGAGGATCGGGTTTTCCTGCACGATGTCGTCATAGATCAGCGACACCGGCTGCGATGCGAAGGTCGAGAAATCCGTGTTGCCGTAGCCGCGGATATAGAAACGCGGGAAGGTGCGGCCGTTCGAGGACTCAACGTTCAGGCTGGGGGTCTTGCCGGCCAGCAGGCGGATGTCCTGGCCGCCCGACACGAGCACGTCCAGTTTTTCGCCTTTGATGGCGGTCACGGACACCGGTACTTCCTTGATATTTTCGGTACGGCGCTGCGCGGTCACGGTCACCGTCTGCAGTTGGTTCGCCGGCGTCGTCTGCGCCAGGGCCGCGCCGCCGGGTACGGCAGCCAGCGCCAGCACCGCGCCATGCGCGGCGATGACGCGCTTGTGCATCTTGGACATCTTGATCATTGAGTTTTTCCTAGGGAAGAGTGAAAAAAACTGCCGCGTTGTCTCCGCCAGTCTCTCCTGCGGCACCCTCGTAGGGCAGGCCATGGGCCTCGGCAAACTCGCACCTGATTGTCGATGTCTAAATATTGCCGGCGTGTAAAACGGCAATTGTCGATTATGTGTATCGCCTTATGCAAGGAATACGAATGGGCGCCTACATCCTTACAACAGTTTGTTGTATATGAGAATGTGGGCCTTTACATCCCTGTTCACTTTTTTCTGAAAAACCCTTGCACGTTTTTGAAGGGATACGCTATGATTCGGGCCTCTTCGGACGTGATGACAAACGTCAGGCAAGAAAACCTCTGGAACAGAGTGACGGGCGCTTAGCTCAGTTGGTAGAGCGGATCCCTTACAAGGATTAGGTCGGGAGTTCGACCCTCTCAGCGCCCACCAGGTTTCAGCTCTTGCGAAGTGAAGAACCGATCAGAGTAAACGGAGCGGTAGTTCAGTTGGTTAGAATACCGGCCTGTCACGCCGGGGGTCGCGGGTTCGAGCCCCGTCCGCTCCGCCAGTATCAAGAAAAAAGGTCCGATTCGTCGGACCTTTTTTCGTTTCATGCCTCTACTCTATCGATGACGCACCCCTACATCCGGTTCCGGATCCGCCTCGCCCGCCACGCCGTCGCGCAACTGGCTGCGCGCCTGCGCAGCTCCGCCGAGATCGTCATGCTGGTCCTGGGTCCAGCATTCATCGGCCTGGTCGCCTTCGCCGCCCTGCCTGCGATGCTCGCGGCCGCCGAGCCGTTGCCGCTCGCCCTGCCCCTGCTGTGCCTGCACGGCATCGCGATGAGCGTACCGGTCGCGCTGCTGCGGTCCCGGGTCGTGCCCGCGCACGTGCGCGCGTGGCTGTATTCCCTGCCGGTGCCGCCCGGCTTGCTGCTGCGCGCATCCGCCGCCGTCGCCACCTTGCTGACCGCGCCGCTGGCCCTGGCGTACGCGGCCTCGCTGGCGATCTGGCTCTATCAACGGCCCGGCTGGCTGGCGCCGCCGCAAGCCGTCACTGGAACCGTGCTGTCGTTCCTGCTGACCTGGACGTGCGCCACGTTTCTGCTCCTGCGGGGCGCCGGCCTGCCGCAACGGGAACGACGCGCACCGCTGGAAGCCGCCGCCGGCACCCATCCGCCCGCGTCCCGTACCGGCTGGCTCACCCTGTGGCATCGGCTGTTCTGGCTGCCGCTGTGGCGCCGCAATGCGGCTGGCGCGCGCCAGTGCGTGCTGCTCGCCGCCACCGCCGCTGCCGCCGCGCTGTGGATGACGGGGCCGCAAGCGCTGCCGCGCGCGTTCGTCGCCGTGCTGACGAGCGTCCTGCTGGTGTTGCTCGCGCACGAGGCCGACCAGGCGCTGCGCGCTCAACTGGCGCGGGTGCGTGTGCTGGCGGCCGGCTGGCCGGTCGACGTCGGCGCGCTGGCCCGTCGTGCCCGCGCCATGGCGTTGCTTGCCATGACGCCCGCGCCGGCCGTGCTGACCGGCGTCGGCGCGGCAGCCCACGCCTGGCATGGAACGGCCGGCCATCTGTATCTCGCATTGGCCTGGGGCATGCCGCCCGTGTTGATGCTGACGCCTCCTTTCACCGCACGCGGCCGCATGGCACTCGTCGCGTTCGCCATCATGCTGTTGTGCGCCACCGGAAGCAAACTATGGGATTGAATCCAACCGTCGACGTCGGCAACCTCGGCTTTCACTTCGCGACGCGCAGCGTGTTCCTCGGCCTGCACCTGCAGCTGGGACCGGGCCTTACCTGGCTGCGCGGCCGCAACGGCCGCGGCAAGACGACGTTGTTGAAACTGCTGGGCGGCGCGCTGGCGCCGAGCCGCGGCCACATCCGCCTGGACGGCCTCGACAGCGTCACCGACGCACTCGCCTTTCGCCGCCTGAGCTTTTATTGCGGCGGCGAAGCGCCGGCGCTGGACTGGCTGACGGCGCGCGAATGGCTCGAGCTGCACCTGGCGCTCTACGTCGACGCCGACCGCGACGCACTGAGCCGGCACCTGGACGCCTTCCACATCGCCGACATCGGCGCGCAACCGGTATCGGGCCTGTCGCTGGGCCAGTACAAAAAGCTGCAACTGGCGCTGGCGCTCGCCCTGCCGGTCCGCCTGCTGCTGGTGGACGAACCGTTCAATGGCCTGGACGTGCAAGCGGTCGACGTGCTGGAGGTGGAACTCGCGCGCCGCGCCGCCGTGGGCACGAGCTGCATCGTGCTGACGAGCCACCTGGACCTGCGCATCGCGCCGACGGCCACGCTCGACCTGGACGCGCAGCCCGGCGTGCTCTGAACGCCGGCCGCTCAGGCCCGCTTGAGGAGCGGCGCGCCGACCTCGACACGGTTGCGCCCACTCGTCTTCGCGGCGTACAGGGCGTGGTCGGCGCGCGCCAGGGCGGCCGTCAATTCCTCGCCCTGGTCGATCAGCACGACACCGATGCTGACCGTCATGCGATAGGCGGCGGCGCACGCCGGTGCCGGCGCCTCGGCCACGGCGACGCGCAGACGCTCGGCCGCCTGCTGCGCGCCCGCCAGCGACGTGCCCGGCATCGCCAGCGCGAATTCCTCGCCGCCCAGCCGGCCCATCACATCGTTCTCGCGCAGGCTCATGCGCGCAGTGTCGGCGAACAGGCGCAGCGCGTCGTCGCCGCAGGCATGGCCGAAGCTGTCGTTGAGCTGTTTGAAATGGTCGAGGTCGAGCATCATCAAGGCGATCGGCTTGCGCAGCCGCAGCGCCTGCTGGCGCGCGCTTTCGGCGCGCTCGAAGAAGGCGCGGCGGTTCAGCACGTCCGTCAAGCCGTCGATCGTCGCCAGGCGCTGCATGCGCTGGTCGTCCTTGAGCTTGCACAACAACAAAAAGCCGAATCCATTGACGATCATCAGGAGATAGCTGGCCAGATAGGCAAAGGCATACACCGGATTCGCATCGAACGTCCCGATGCCGCCATTGGCGACAGCCATCCAGATCCAGATCGCGATGGCGAACAGGGCATCGTTGACGCCGATGATACGCTGCAGCAGCGGCGCGTCGGCCTGGGGGCGCAGCAGGATGGCGGCGGCGCCGGACGCGAACAGGGCGACGATCACGGCCACCACTTGCATCATCTGTTCGCGCGACGCCTGCACCACCGCCGCGGCGGCCACGATGAACAGGGCCGCGACGGCGGCCGGCGCGAGAATCCGGCGCCAGTTGCGGAACCCGAAGAACACGCAATACGACGCCAATTCGAGCGCGACACCGCCCACCCAACCGAACGCGGCCAGTTGCTCCACGAGGGGCAGGCCGGCGTGCGGCGCCACCCAGCAGCAAATCTGCGCCAGGCCGGACGACAGCCGCGCCCACATCCAGGTACGCAGGCCCGGGTTCGGTGCCGCGCCACGCATATAACCCGCCATCAGCAAGGCAAACGCCGTGTTACCGACGCCAAGCGCCAGCACGAAAGTCTGGATATCGATCACTCGGTTCCTCCTCGTGGGAAGTGTGAGATGATGCAATTAAGGTAATGTTTATTGCCAGAGGGAATTATATTACACGTTTTTCAATCGAACGCACGCACGATTTACCTCGACGATGGCGTGCTATGCACCGTGATTGCCAAGCGTTGCGCGATTGCCAATCCCACCCACAATGAGTTGCTGCGCAAGGACAATTGAATCGTTCATAATTGCCGAACAGCCACTCAGCTGCATCTCCCGGAGCTTTCGTGATCTTTGGTTTCCTGAAATCGTCCACGCTGTCCCCCCGCCAACTCCGGTTGCAGAACACGGCGCTGTTCCGTTCCCTCAAGCCTCTGGAAATCAAATTCGTCGACGGCCTCATGCATGAACGGCGCTACCTGCCGGACGAGATCGTGTTCGACGAAGGCGAGGAAGGCCAGGCGTTGTACCTGGTGATGAGCGGCCGCGTGCAGATCAGCCGCAGCCACAGCAGGGGACGCCAGATCGTGGGCGAACTGAGCGCCGGCAGTTTCTTCGGCGACCTGGCCCTGCTGGACAACTCGCCGCGCAGCGCCCAGGTCCGCGCCGTCGACGCCTGCGAGCTGGCGGTGTTCTTCCGCGACGACTTCCTGGCCTTGATGGAAACGGATGCCGTGATCGGCTACAAGATCTCGCTGGCATTGGCACGCCACATCGGCCAGCGCCTGCGCGGCTGGCTCGACGACCGCGCCCACGTGGAGGCGCTATGATCCAGGGCGCCCTTCGCGACGAGCGCAGCGGCCCGTTCGTCTGGATCGGCATCATCGGCATCACGTGCCTGCTGCTGGTGCTTCTCGAGCACATGCTGTGGCTGGTGCTGCCGTTCATCCTCGGCACCGTCTTGTACTACATCCTGCTGGGCCCGATGCAGCGCCTGCTGCGCGCCGGTTTTACCCGCAACGTCTCGGCCACGCTCGTGTGCGTCGTGTTCTACGGCGCCAGCGCCCTGCTGCTGCTCGTGACGATGACGTGGACCGGATCCCCCGGCGACGCCGACAGCTGGCACAAGACGGGCGCCCTGTACCTGGACGGCGGCGTCGCGTTCGTGCGCAATACGATGACCTTGTTGGAAGCCAAGTTCCCGATCCTGGCCGAGATGCATTTGACGTCGATCGTCAACAAACGCTTCAAGGCCTACACGGATAATTTCGCCCAGCGTCACCTGACGTCCATCCTGCTGGGCGCGGCCGGCTGGCTGCCGTCGCTGCTGCTGGCCCCGTTTCTGGCGTTCTTCTTCCTGCGCGACGGCCTGCGCTTCAAAAAATTCCTCGCCCGCGCCGTGCCGAACGCATATTTTGAACGCACGCTGTTCCTGCTGCACCAGGTCGACCAGACGGCGCGCCGCTATTTCGAGGGACTGTTGAAGCTGACCGTGCTGGACACCATCGTGCTCGGCTTCGGCCTGTGGGTGATCGGCGTCTCGTCGCCGCTGCTGCTGGGATTCATTTCCGCGCTGCTGGCATGGGTGCCATTCGTCGGTTCGATCGTCGGCTGCATGATGGTCGTGGTCGTCGCCGCCACCGATGCGCCGAGCAACCCGCTGATCGCCTACGGCGCGATCGTCGTCTTCATCCTGGCGCGCCTGCTGGACGACTTCGTCTTCATGCCGCTGACGCTGGGCCGCAGCCTGCACATCCACCCGCTGGTGACGGTGCTGATGATCTTCATCGGCGGCGCCCTGTCCGGCGTGGCCGGCCTGATGCTCGTGCTGCCGCTGCTGGGCGTCGTGATGGTGGTCGGCGAGACCATGGGACGGCTGATGACCAATCCCCGGCTGCGGGCCCGGCACCGTTATGCGCGCAGGCTGAGGGACAAGCAAGCGAGCGCGGACCTGAGCGTCTGAAAATTCGGGGTCAGAGCACAAATTCGGGGTCAGAGCACTTTTTGTAGCAAGATCCTGAGAGCAGAATTCCACGCCTCGGGCCGTCGCGATGCCCGGTGCATTCCACTCGAATTGGGCGAATTCTATGCAGGCAATATCTTCAGGGGACAAAAATAAGCGTGCTCTGACCCCGAATTCACGCCCAAATATGCTCTGACCCCGAATTTTTTTGTCGGCTTACTTGCGGCCCGCCCTGGGCTTCGCCTTGATGGTCGACAGGATGCCCGCCTTCGCCTTCGACGGCGGTGCCATGAACGGCGCCGGCTCGCCGCGGCGCCCGTTGCGCCGGGCGGCAACCTCGATCACGCGGCCCTTCGGCGCGTCGTTGCGCGGCGCCACGGGCGGGCGACGTTCGCCGCCACGCTGCGGAGCGACTTCCTGTTCGGCCCCGGCCGGCGGCACCAGGTGGCGCTCGCCGTTGCCGATCAGGTCGCCGCGGCCCATGCGCTTGAGGCCCTCGCGCAAGGTCGGCCAGTTTTCCGGATCGTAGTAGCGCAGGAAGGCCTTGTGCAACTTGCGGGTCTTGCCGCTCTTGGCCGTGATGACGTCTTCCGAATCCTCCGTGACTTTGTGCAGCGGATTCTTGCCCGTGTGGTACATCGTCGTCGCCATCGCCATCGGGGTCGGCGTGAACGTTTGTACCTGGTCGAGGTGGAAATTGTTTTTCTTCAGCCAGAGCGCCAGGTTCAGCATGTCCTCGTCCGTCGAGCCCGGATGCGCGGCGATGAAGTACGGGATCAGGTATTGCTTCTTGCCCGCTTCCTTGGAGTACTTGTCGAACAGCGCCTTGAACTCGTCGTACGTGCCGATGCCCGGCTTCATCATCTTGGAGAGCGTGCCCTCTTCCGTGTGCTCCGGCGCGATCTTCAGCAGGCCGCCGACGTGGTACGTGACCAGTTCCTTGACGTATTCCGGCGAGCGCACGGCGAGGTCGTAGCGCAGGCCCGAGCCGATCAGGATCTTCTTGATGCCGGGAATGGCGCGCGCCTTGCGGTACAGCGAGATCAGCTTGCTGTGGTCCGTGCCGAGGTTGCTGCAGATGCTCGGATACACGCACGACAGGCGGCGGCACGTTTCCTCGATCTTCTTGTCCTTGCACGACAGGCGGTACATGTTCGCGGTCGGCCCGCCCAGGTCGGTGATGGTGCCGGCGAAATTCTTCGTCGTGTCGCGGATCAGTTCGATTTCGCGCAGGATCGACGGCTCCGACCGGCTCTGGATGATCCGCCCCTCGTGCTCGGTGATCGAGCAGAACGTGCAGCCGCCGAAGCAGCCGCGCATGATGTTCACGGAGTAGCGGATCATTTCCCACGCCGGGATGTGCGCCTTGCCGTAGCTCGGGTGCGGCGCGCGCGCGTACGACAGGTCGTAGACGCCGTCCATCTCGTCCATCGCGAGCGGCAGCGGCGGCGGGTTCAGCCAGACGTCGCGGTCGCCATGCTGTTGCACGAGGGCGCGCGCATTGCCCGGGTTCGATTCCAGGTGGAACACGCGCGACGCGTGTGCATACATCACCGGATTCTCGCTGACGGTCTCGAACGACGGCAGGCGCACGACGGTCTTGCGCGCCTTCTCGCGGGCGGCGGCCTGGCGCTCCTCGCGCGTCATGATGACGACCGGCTTCACCGCCGGTTCCGGCGCGGCGTTGTCGAGAGCGCATTGCTTCGGATCTTCCAGCGCCATCGCATACGGATTCGGTTGCGGGTCGATGCGGCCCGGCACGTCAACGCGCGTGGAATTGTGCACGGTCCATTCTTCGTCCGGCAACCAGCCGTGCGGCACGAGGAACGCGGTGCCGCGCAGGTCGCGGATCGTCTTGATGCTCTCCCCGGCCGCGAGGCGCCGGGTGACGTCGACCAGGGCCCGTTCGGCGTTGCCGAAGAGGACGAGGTCGGCCTTCGAATCGAACAGCACGGAACGGCGCACCTTGTCCGACCAGTAATCGTAATGCGCGATGCGGCGCAGCGACGCCTCGATGCTGCCGGCGATGACGGGCACGCCCGGGAACGCCTCGCGCGCGCGCTGGCAGTACACGGTCACGGCGCGGTCGGGACGTTTATTGGGCTCGGCGTTCGGCGTGTAGGCGTCATCCGAGCGGATCTTGCGGTCGGCCGTATAGCGATTGATCATCGAATCCATATTGCCGGCCGTGATGCCCCAGTACAGATTCGGCTTGCCCAGCGCGCGGAACGGTTCCACGGAGGTCCAGTCCGGCTGGCTGATGATGCCGACGCGATACCCCTGCGCCTCCAGCAGGCGGCCGACGAGCGCCATGCCGAAACTCGGATGGTCGATGTAGGCGTCGCCCGTGATCAGGATGATGTCGCACGAATCCCAGCCCAGTTTGTCCATCTCCGCGCGGGACATGGGCAAGAACGGGGCGGCGGGGGCGCGGCTGGAACGTTTGGCAACGTTCGCGAAAAGATTGGCAGGGGAGTTCATTGGCCGGCATTTTACCGGAAAACGCTGTATTAAGCTGCCGCCCCCTGTAAAAATGGCTTAGTTTTCAATGGCTTGACTCATCCTCGGCAGATCCCTGCGCTCTAAATTCCCGTGCTGACAGGGATATTACCGAGCCCGCGCGATATCGCTCAACAAGCCGCAGAACTCAATGTGCACATATTTGTGCATCTGACATTATTGTCATTTATATCACAAATTTAACTGTGCTGTTACTTTTTAATAGAATTTCCACAGCGCAAATATGTGATGATAACTACATTCATCGACTTTATCTAAAACATTCGCTTCCTATGGCAACTACTGAGCTCCATTTGTACCGATTAAAGTTCATTAAGCCGGCACAAATGAAATTGTTTTACCAAGGGTTATCTCCACGAGAATTCTTCGAAAAAGTGCTTGTTGAAAAACCATCGATCGGGCTGCGGCGCAATCACACTTGGCATATCGGCAACATTGAATATTTTGACGATAACGGAGGGCGTTTTGCCGTAGGCCGAACAACTAAAACCACTGTCGAAAAGTTTGATGACAACACGGGTGATTTTATCGAGGAATTAGATGATTCAGGACCTTACACATACGTGTATTTTGATTTGGAGTATGGCGTACTCGCAATCGCAAAGAAGGCAAAAGTTGCGTCCTCGGTTCGCTTAATCTCTCGAAAAATCCAGGCTCTTTTTTCGAAATCTGAAACAATCCAAAACGCTGGAGTTGAAGTACGCGTTGACATCATTCCCGATCCCGACGATTTTCTCAAAAAAATTCGCACAGCGTATGCAATCAAAAGATTTGTCGCAGAATTCACAGGACCTAATCCAGTAGATGCAGATGAGCTTTTTCAAAAACCCATGTCTTTTTATTGCCAAACACTAGAAGCAACAAACGGTGTCGTCGCAGTAAAAGGTGAAAATTTAAATGAAGAGGCTGTTGCCTCAGTTGCAAAATCAACTGCAGCAACTGGTAATAACGCCTCAGCATTAATACAACCCCAAAAAGGTAGCCGGCTAGTCTCCATTTCTTTTGAAGGCAATGCAACAAAATTACTTGTCGATTCAGAAGCGCATAGAAGCATAATTCTTGCCGCAGTTCGAGAAAATTACTTTTCAGTAAGAAAATGATTACCAAGAGCACAGTCCAATCGATGGAAGAGTTGTCACGTAGCCTTAACGAATTGCCTAATAATTATATCTTTAGGGGTCACGCCGATGCTGAATGGCCACTTAGCTCTGCACTTGAGCGTTTCTTAGGTAATCGCTGGGACGCGACAAATGCTAGAAAATTCGAAGGTTATTCCCTTGAGAATTTTCGTTCCAAATATCATATTTATTGCGGAGACGAGCACGTACCTCAATCGAAGTTGGCATGGCTCTCAGTAATGCAGCATTATGGCATGCCTACGAGGTTAATAGATTTCACAGCGAGTCCGTACATTGCCCTGTATTTTGCGCTTGAGTCATACACCCCTCAAACGCAAAAGGACCTAGCGATCTACGCGATTGACTATACCGCGATCATGGATTCCTCATTCCAGTTTATTCGGGGTCGTGACAGCAAATTTACAGAAACGCGAACGAGCATGCACGGCAAACAAGACGAAATATTTGAAAATATCGTTGATCGCTATTCGTATGACATAGCGTGGATAACCGAGCCAGATCAATTAAACGCTCGAATTGACCGTCAATGCGGCACATTCTTAATAGCGGGAAACTTAGAATCAACGATCGAGTCAATAGTAAACTCAGATCAATATAGTCAGTGCGAAATCAAAAAAATTTGTATCCCTGGTCGACTATACGAAAATATTTACGTGGCACTGCGAAAAATGAATATTAACTCCAAAGTAATTTACGGAGATTTGGCTGGCTTGGCCAGATCCATAAAAATGGAACTCCAGGCATATACCTTTTGAAAAAGCAACAATAACTGGAACTATTCAGCCCTATGACAGCACTGCAAAAACATCATATTTTTGCTGAATAAACGTCCGAATTTCAGCTGTTTTTGCCTATTTTTTAGACGGAATTTCACGATTTTCCAGCAGTCCTTCATAGAGGCTGAACAGTGACCAATAACTCTTGCATACGCACCTAAATCCCCATGCTCGCCAGGATGTTGCCGAGCTCGCGCAAGGCGGGCTCCAGGTGCGGATGGCGCAGCGCGAACCGGGCCGTCAGCTCCTGCGTGCGCGACGCCAGGCCGTACGTGTTCGCGTCCGGGTCCTCGGCGCGCTTGGTAAGGACGTGCTTGATGTCGCCGTCGAGCTGGCGCAGCAGCATTTCCAGTTCGTCGTCGACCTCGCCGGTCTCCTCGAGGCTGCGGTGCAGATTCTTGAGGTGCGCTTTCAGGGTGTTTTCGTTGTCGGGCAGCATAGCTTTCTCACATCATGATGTTGTGAGAAGTCTACACCCGATGGCGGGGCACCGCCATCGCGATGCCCCGCCGCATGGCGCTTATTCGCCCGCTTATTCGCCCGCTTACTCGCCCGTCAGCCCACGGCGCTCCAGCAGCGGCTCGATCCTCGCATCGCGGCCGCGGAAGTTGCGGTACATCTCCATCGCATCCATCGTGCCGCCGCGCGACAGCAGCATCTGACGGAAACGGTCGCCGTTCTTGCGCAGCAGGCCGCCGTGTTCCTTGAACCATTCGACGGTGTCGGCGTCCAGCTTCTCGGCCCACAAATAGCCGTAGTAGCCGGCCGAATAGCCGCCCGAGAACACGTGCGAGAAATAGGTGGTGCGGTAGCGCGGCGGGACCAGCGGGAAATCGACGCCGGCGTCGTGCAGCGCCGTCGCCTCGAAGCCCAGGACGTCGGTCGGGATCTGCCCGGCGCCGAGCTGGTGCCATTTCTGGTCGAGGATCGCGGCGGCCAGGTATTCCGTCGTGCGATAGCCCTCGTTGAACTTGGACGACGCCTGGACCTTATCCAGCAACTCCTTCGGCATCGGCGCCCCCGTCTGGTAGTGCTTGGCGTAATGGGCCAGCACTTCCGGCCAGGCCATCCACATCTCGTTGACCTGCGACGGGAACTCGACGTAGTCGCGCGGCACGCGCGTGCCCGAGAAGCGCGGGTAGGTCACGTTCGAGAACATGCCGTGCAGCGCATGGCCGAACTCGTGGAACATCGTGCGCACTTCGTCGTACGTCAGCAGGGTCGGTTCGCCGGCGGCCGGCTTCGGGATGTTCAGGTGGTTCGCGATGACCGGATGCGTTCCCAGCAGCTTGTTCTGGCTGACATAGGCGTTCATCCACGCGCCGCCGCGCTTGTTCGAGCGGGCGTAAGGATCGTGCAGGAAAATCGCCAGTTGCTTGCCGTCGGCGTCGAACACGTCGAACACGCGCACGTCCGGGTTGTACACCGGCAGGTCGTGGCGCTCCTTGAAAGTCAGGCCGTATTCCTTGTTGGCGGCGTAGAACACGCCATTCAGCAGCACGTTGTTGTATTCGAAATACGGGCGCAGCTGGTTCTCGTCGAACGCATAGCGTGCCTGGCGCACCTTGTCGGTGTAGTAATTCCAATCGTAAGCGGTGGCCTGGAAGGTGCCGCCGTCAAGCTCGATGACCTTCTGGATCTCCGCGGCTTCTTTTTTCGCGTTGCGCACGGCCGGCGTGGCGAATTCGGCCAGCAGGCTGTTGACGGCGTCCGTCGTCTTGGCGGTCTGGTCTTCCAGCATGTACGCGGCGTGGCTCGGATAGCCCAGCAGTTTGGCGCGCTCGGCGCGCGCCCGGACCAGGTCCAGCACGACCTGGCGGTTGTCGTAATCGCCGCCGTGGCTGCCGCGCGCCAGCGACAGCGCCAGCAGCTTCTCGCGCGTGGCGCGGTTGGTCAGCACGGACAGCGGCGCCTGCTGCGTCGTGTTCACGACCGGCACCTTGAACTTGCCGTCGAGACCATCCTTCTTCGCCAGCGCGGCGGCGGCGGCGATCGCCTCGTCGGACATGCCGGCCAGTTCCGCGCGGGTGTCGACGACGAGCGCCGACGCGTTCGCTTCCTTGAGCACGTTCTGGCTGAACTGCGTCTGCAGGGCGGCGATCTTGCCGTTGTACGCCTTCAGCTTTTCCTTGTCGGCGGCGGACAGCTTGGCGCCGGCGCGCACGAAGTCGGTGTGGTAGCGCTCGAGCAGATAGGCCGATTCGGGATCGAGATGCAGCTTGGCGCGCTTGTCGTACAGGGTCTCGATGCGCTTGTAGAGTTTTGCGTTCAGGCGGATCTTGTCGCTGTGGGCGGCCAGTTTCGGCGCGAGATCCTTGTCGAGCGCGTCGAGCGTCGGATTGGTGTTGCAGCCGACCAGGTTATAAAACGTGGTCGAGACGCGATTCAGCAACTGGCCCGAGCGTTCCATCGCGACGATCGTGTTGTCGAAGGTCGGCGCCGCCTTGTTATTGGCGATCGCGTCGATTTCCAGGCTTTGCTGGCGCATGCCTTCTTCGAACGCCGGCGCGAAGTCTTCGTTCTTGATCTTGTCGAAGGCCGGATACTGGAATTGCAAGGTGCTCGGCTTGGCGAACGGGTTGGACGCCGGCAGCAGCGAAGCGGGGGCGGCATAAGCCAGGTTGGCGACGGCTGCGGTAACAGCGACGGCCAGGATGTGCGAACGGTTCATGGGTTGGGATCTCCGGAGGGTTATCGGATCCGCCCGTGCTTGTGCCACGGGCCGATCTCTTTTGTGCTGCGCGCACCCCATCCGTGCCGGACGGCTTATCGATCACGTACGGACACCGGAATGGAAACCGCCGGGGCGAGCCCGGCGGCAAGTGCCCGTGAAGCATAGCAGGGATATTGCCGTATGTTACATATTTACGGCCGAAAAAAAGGTTATACGGGAAGGTTCAGCCCCGTTCCGATTGCTCTTCCTGCTCGGTCTCTTCGGCGACTTTGTCCTCGATGCGCCGGTCCGGAATCAGCCACATGATGGCGACGGCCGCATAGACGAGAAACCCCAACGAGGCCACGAACAACGACAGCCCCACGCCGACCAGGTACAGGATGCACGACAGCTTGCCCTTGCGATCGTTGCCGATCGCCTTGGCCAGCGTTGCATTCTTCGGATGATTGGCGATCAGGCCCCGCACCAGCAACAGGTAGGCGATCGAACACATGAAGAGGACAAAGCCGTACGCCGCGGTCGGCCCCGTCTCGAAATGATTCTCGCCCATCCATGCGGTGACGAACGGGATCAGCGACAGCCAGAACAGCAGATGCAGATTCGCCCACAGGACGCCGCCGCTCACTTCCTTTACGGCGTGCAGCATATGGTGGTGGTTGTTCCAGTAGATGCCCACGTAGATGAAACTGAGCACGTAGCTCATGAATACGGGCCATAGCGGCAGCAGCGCCTGGAAATCCGGGCTGTGCGGGACTTTGAGTTCCAGCACCATGATGGTGATGATGATGGCGATGACGCCGTCGCTGAAGGCTTCCAGCCTGTTCTTGCCCATTTTTTCCTTTTTCGTCTCTCGCGAGTGAGTATCTATCTGGTAAAACCAGGCTTGACTGGCTTTCGCACCCAAAACCACCAGTTACCGAACAGGATAAGACCATACATTACCAGCAGGTTTGCGACGCCATTTTGGTCTTCTGATGTTTTGTAATGCTCATTGTTCTGCTGGCTTACCGTGACAGTTTTCAGCTCTCTCAGAATGGACGGAAAAAGAACATATACACGTTCGCGAAATACCAAAGTCTGCGTTTCCTTATCGGAAGTCCATGTATGAGACCGATAACTTCCCCCGACCATGACTGCTGTTTCGTCTTTGTATCGCGCAAGAGCCTCATCTGCTGGAGCCCAGCGGACAAGATAGCCAAAAAATGGTGCACCGAAACAAGCCAGCAGGGCAATCGGCAACAAAATCTTCAGGAGCCCCCGTAGGAAGCTGAAGTACCTCGTCAGCAAGCTCTTCATCGGCAGGCTTTAACACAATGTGGATTTGATGGGGCAATTCGCATACTGGAGCTTGTTCCGGTAGATGCTCCCACATGCGGCAAGAAATCGGCCAAGGAGCCGGGAATATGATGTCATTGTTGACCTCAAAAAGGGGTGTGGCGCACGCCGCTCAAGTCGAAATCAGCTTGCAAGGATTGTGTAACTTACATCACTTCCATGCACAGAAACGCCGATTCTGCAGTGCCGCATATTGACCAAGCCCACGAGTAAAGGCGGGCAAGTATCGGTGAATTTGCAATCCTCGAATGCTGCAGGAAACGCACTGTAGGGGTTCGGTGTATGCACGTATAACCCATCCGATCCAGGATCGGACGGGTAAATGCAAACAAAGACCTGAGAACTTTGCGCCTGATCTTTGAGCTCATTTCTTGCTCGGGCAAAGGCCAACATCAAAGGTCGGATATGTTTTCGGTGTTCCGAACGGCTGCGCATACCTCTACTTTCCCAGTCAAAATGGACGTGCCAGTAGTCACACCACTTCTTGTTGGGCAGATCGACCCTGAAGCGACGTGCACGTTGCCATATGTTATGCCAATACTTGAGTTCTTCGGTTGTTTGGCAGCGCCGCAAAGAGTGGCGGCGAACTCGCTTAGTCTGTTTCATATATGTGCAGGGCAGATGCCAACCAAGGGATCGCGATCGTCCTATATGGGCTCCTCCTGGTTTGCAAGGCTCAGTGTACGGTTCGTATTGCTCTGCTGGCTAGTGCCGGTTTTGATAGACATACTTGATTCTTACTCTGTCTCCGGGGCTATTAATCAGCTTATGGTTCGGGGAAAAGTGCCGGCGTCGAATCAACGAATGTCAAAGACGGCGCCCGGCAGCACGCAATTCAACGGTTCTGATCCAACGTGATATTGACGTTCAGCCCGGACACATCCATGCCGCCAGCAAAGTTGACGTTCAGGAGACGATGCGAGTTTTCCCAGGTTTTTCGATCGTAGCTCGACCAATACTTGTAGATGTACAGGTCCTTGGCGAAGGTCGTCGTGCCGATGACAGACTGTTCATTCTTGAATAGCGAACCGTGCGTGCTGACTTTTAATGGAATAGGCGAGTTGGCTGGAATGTACAAGACGTACTCGGTGCCGCTCGGCGGTACGTCACCCATCTTGACGACTGGAAGCGTTTGGATCTTTTCCGCAGGCGCGGGCATCAGCGGGGCGCAACCGACGGTCAGGAAAGCAACCACCGCCATACCTAAGCAAATTTTTCGCATTTCGTCTCTCTGAACAAAGGAACAGGTTTGCGGACCGAAGCATTGTCGTCCGCATCGATACCATAAAGGCAACACCGTCCAGTGTACCGCATCTAGTTTCCTAGAAAAAACTTTGCGCGCCCATAGCCCGCACACAAAAGAAAACGGCCGCACACGGCGGCCATTGCGGCGGCAAGACCGGCGCGATCAAGTCACGGCAACGGCCTTTTTGGCCGCCAGCCTGCGTTGCGCATGCCATTTCTGCGCCCGTTTGACCTGCCGGACCAGGGCGTCATTGGCAGCGTTGTACATGCCGTGGACTTTCAGCAGCAAGGCCGTCCCGCTGCGCGCGCGGTGCAGCAGCACGAGCCCGCGCGATTCGAGCACGTGGGTCGATCGGAAGTCCGCGTTCGGCGTGCCGTAGCCGAAGTCGATGGCCTTGAACGCGAAATGGGCCAGCACGTCCTGCACCGCCAGGTGGATTGCGCTCGTGCCTACCGACAGGTGCAGATACTTCTGCTGGCACGTGATTTTATAAGTGTGCCAGACGGATGCCGAACGCGTCCCGTACACGACGGCCACGTCTTCGTCGCCGCAACGGATCACGTAGGACAACAGCAGGCCCTGGCGCGCCAGGCTTTCCAGCCGGGCCTGCTCGGCGGCGCGCGCCGCGGCCGGGGACGCGTCGATGGCGGCCAGCGCGTCGAGCATGGATGCGACCTGTCCAGGCGCCTCGATACGCACCAATTGCAGCGCGCCGGCCGCTTCCGTCAGCAGGCGCACCTGGCGCGACAGGTTGTAGCGCTTCTTGGAACCGAATTTCTGCAGATAGGCGTCGACTCCGTTCGGCAAAGGCTGCGTATGGCACGCGCGCCAGCCGTTCAGCACATACGCCGATGCGCCCGCGATGCCGTCCAGCGCGGCCCCGCATTCTTCCGGCACGGCCTGCATGTACAGGACGTCGCACTTTGCATAGCGCTTGAATAATTGCTGCACGACGAACTCGGTGAGCCCGTCTTCCGCAGGGTCGAGCAGCGGCACGCTGCCGAGGATCTGGCAGGCGCGCAGGGTGCGTTTGAACAGGGACACCGGGCCGATGCGGAACTCGAGCGCGCACTCGATGGTGCGCACCGGTACGAAGCCGACGATCGCGTAATCGATACTGCGGCGGACGATGAACAGTTCGTGCCCCGCGTCCCGCCCTTGCCGCATGTCGGTCAGGTGATCGAAGAATTGCGGGGACTGGTACAACGCTTCGGGACTGGCGGCGCCATCCAGCATCCGGTGCCATGCCTCCAGGATGTCAGGACGGTCGTGATACGCGGTCGCGACGTTCAGTTCGTACCGGTCCGGACTACGTATCGTCCGGGAGCGAACGACCAGCGGCGCCGGCGCCGGCAGCGCCAATTCGCGGGTCATTTCAAGGTTACGCATGAACATCTTGTCAGTCCTCGCCAGAAAATGAAGACCCGCGATGTAACGTTTCGCGGGCTTGAAGACACGCTGCAAAGCAACATGTATTTACTGGATGCTATCTTGAGCTCATCTTTAACGTACAGTTAAATTTGATTACAGATTAGATAGGGGAAATGAGGACGACATATTGTGAAAATCGATGTAGCACCCCGCCATATGCGCAAAATGCTGACAAACGTCAAAAACAGCAGATTTACTATTGAAAATAGGAAAGATAAAGGAAAAAGTACGAAATTTGATGTTCATGAGAATTTTCGAATTCTCGGAGAATCTCTTTCGCGCAATCAATTTACTCAAATGTAATCGTTGCACAAAACAAACAGAAAATACATTTGTGCAATATTGTTTCTTCTTTCCTCAGTAACTAAAGTAACCGGCAGTCGTCATGAATTTCTCATTCGGCCAAATTGTTGCTTCAATTGTGAATCCCACCCTGGCCGATTCCGACGTCAATAATGAGGCGGTCGCTCGTTGACCGGCCCCTGCCCGGCATCGCGCAATGTGCGCACGTGTTCGGCCAATTTGGCCACCAGGGCTTCCAGCTGGTCGATGCGGCGGCCCTGTTCGTAGACCGTGCGGTTGAGGGCATCGACGAGGTTTTCCTGGTCGGACAGCTTGATTTCGATGTCGATAAAACGGTTTTCGTCGCTCACGTCGCGATCCTCGGATAAAAAGTAAAAGGCGCATGATACTGCCTCGCGCAAAAGCAAAGAGCCGCTCGAAAGCGGCTCCTCGTGACATCGGGCGGGAAGACCGGAATCAGCCGTGCCAGGGTGTGTAAGCGATGCCGTCCTGGATGGAGCCGATGACCTGCGCCTGGTTTTCCGGGCTTTCGCTGAAAAACTTGACGATGTCGACGTGCGTCGCGTCGTGGTTCGTCAATATCTTCAACCAGTAGTCGTAGCCGGAGGCGTCGGGTGCCCGGTGCAGCACGTTCGCATACAGCAGGTTCACGAACTCGGCGTCGGTCGGATTCGAACCATATTTCTTGATGAATTCCGGCTGCGTGTTGATGATGTCCTGCACCATGCCGTCCAGCGTCAGGCCGTGGTCCAGCTGATAGATCCAGAAACCCAGGCCGGTGCTTTCCGCCGGACGGTCGAGTGCGGCCTGGTACAGGCGGTACGCCTGGCCCGCGTGACCGGTGAGGTCCAGCGCCACCGCGGTGTCGTCGAACTGCAGGCGCTCGACGTTGATGACGGCGTCGTGGCCGCCGTTGCCGACCATGTCCGTCACGCCATAGCCCCAGGTCTCCTTGGCCACCAGGTAGTTGGCGCGCGGTCCCCCGTACACGACCGTGTCGATGCCGTCCTGGCCGTCGATCGCGTTGTTGCCGGCCGGCGCCGTCAGTGTATCGTTGGCGGACGTGCCGGACAGGTTGGCGCTGTTGTCTACGGTGAAGGTGACGTTGTTGAGGCTCGCGGTCGCGTTGCCGGCCAGGTCGGACGACGCGACGTTGACCTGATAGCTGCCGTTGGGCAGCGGCGAGGTCGTGACGATCCACTTGCCGTCGGCGCCGACCGTGGCGCCGGCGATGAAAATGTAGTCGTCGACGGTCGCGCCCGCGCGCACCACATCGATGTGGGTGCCCGCTTCTCCCGTACCGCTGAGCGTGGCCACATTGGCGCCCTGCGTGTATTGCAGGGCGAGCGTTGGAACGACGGGCGCGTGCGCGTCGATGTTGAACGTGACCGCGCCGCTGGCCGCGGACGTGTTGCCGGCGACGTCCGTGGCCGTGGCGAAGATCGAGTAACCCGTGCCGTCGGCGAAGGCCTTCGTCGTCAGGCTCCATACGCCGCTCGCGTCGACCGTGGCGGTGCCGATGAGGGTACTGTCCGCCGTAAAGACCTTGACCGTGGAATTCGCCTCGGCGGTGCCGGTCACGACCGGGGTGCTGCCGGTCGCATAGCCGTTGGCGTTCTTGGTCACGGCCAGCGTGGGCGCGGTGGGCGGCGTGGTGTCGACATTCACGACATCCGCGCTCCGGACGGTCTGGTCCGCGAATTGCAGCAACTCGATCGAATGCAGCGTGTCGACGCCGTCGCTGCCGTCCGTACTGGTCACCTGCAGGTTGCCGTTGGCCAGCGCACTCAAGGTATAGTGACTACGAACACCGCGGAATACGGCAGTGTCGGTGCCTGCTCCTCCATCGATCATATCGTTTCCTCCATCGCCTTCAAGTTTGTCGTTGGCGCCGGTCCCGGTCAGGACGTCCACGCCGCTGGTGCCGACGAGGTACTCGCCGCCCGTCGTCGAATCGATGCCCAGATTGCCGCGCAGGCCGTCGCCGCCATACAGCCACATGAGCGCGGCGATGTCGTCCTGCTGGTAAGTCGAATACGGCCCCCCGACGTCGGTGTAGGACATCAGCGTGTTCGCCGTGTTGTCCTCGGATGACGGCAGGTTGATGTTGTCGTCGAACGGATGCTTCAGGCCGAGCGCATGACCGATCTCGTGCAGCAGGGTTTGATAACCCTCGCCGCCCGGCGCCAGGATGGCGTTCTGGTAATTCCATTCGACGTTATCGAGATAAACGTACGCGTCGGCATCGTAGCTGGTCAGCTGGACGTCGCTGTAGCCGTAGCTGCTGTGCCAGCTGCACAGGCCCGTCACATTGCTCGTGATGAGGTTGACGTCGGAAAAGTGGAGCTGCGCGGCGTTGCCGTCGCCCGTCTCGGCAAACTGGATGCCGGTCAGCTTCGAGATGTAGGCGAGGGCGGCGCGGGTCGCATCCTGCTGGGAAGCCGAAAACGCCTGCTGCGCGCCCGTGAAACTTTTTGCGGCGTCGGTGGGATCTTCGGTGCCGGCGGAAACCGAAAAGGTAAAGGCGAGCGTGTAAATCGGCGTGCCCGACGAATTCGTCAGGTAGTTCCAGTCCGGACCGGTATCGAGCAGGGCATCGATATGGTTCAACCCGGAGAGGGGCGTGGTCGTGATGTCAGATACGGTAGCCATTACATTAACGATGCTTGCTGCGCGAAAATTGATTTATGTGAGTATTTCCTGCGCAACAGTTGAAGTCAAATAAGAATTTCAATCGTGCGCACCGTGCGCGGAACAGGCCTCAAACGGCCTTGGGCGTAGCCAGCAGGGCTTTCAGATTGGCGAGGCGTTCCTTGGGCGTGAGCACCTCGTTTTCCTTCGGCGGCGCGTCGCCCACGTCGAGTGCCATTTCCTTGATGAAGCGCGACGGATCGCAATGCACGAGCTCGCCCGCCCGCTTGCGCTTCTTGCACCACGTGACGTGCAGGCTGCGCTGGGCGCGGGTGATGCCCACGTACATCAGGCGGCGCTCCTCCTGGATGCGGGCGGCGATCTTTTCGACGGGGTCGTCCGGGTCGCCCTTGTGCGGCAGGATGCCTTCCTCGCAACCGACGAGGTAGACGTGCGGATATTCCAGGCCCTTCGACGCGTGCAGGGTCGACATGCGCACGGCGTCCGGCTCCTCGTCCTGGCCTTCGAGCATGGACATCAGCGCCACCATCTGCGTCAGTTCGAGCAGGTTTTTTTCCTCGCCGTCGCGGTCGCGGCCGCCGCGGCCCCGTTCCTTCAACCAGTTGACGAACTCGAGCACGTTCTGCCACTTGCCCTGCGCGGCCCGGTCGTCGAAGTTCTCGTACAGGTAGTGCTCGTAATTGATTTCTTTCATCATGTCGTCGAGCAGCTCGGCGGCGTTGTCGCCGCTGCCGGACGGGCCCGGACGCGTGGCGCGCGCTTCCATGGCGTTGATGAAATGGCAGAACTCGCGCAGCGGAATGAGTTGCCGGTCCTGCAGCCTGGCTTCGATGCCGCCCTTCAGCGCCGCCTCGAACAGCGAGCAATTCCACTGTTTCGAGAATTCGCCCAGCGCTTCCAGCGTCGCCATGCCGACGCCGCGCTTGGGCGTCGTGATGGCGCGGATGAAGGCCGGGTCGTCGCCTTCGTTCGCGATCAGGCGCAGGTAGGCGATGATGTCCTTGATCTCGGCCTTGTCGAAAAAGCTCTGGCCGCCCGAGATCGTGTACGGGATGCGCTCCTTGCGCAGCGCCTGCTCGATCACGCGCGCCTGGTGGTTGCCGCGGTACAGGATCGCGAAGTCCGACCATTTGTTCTTGCGTTGAAAATGGTCGGCCGAGATCATGATCGCGACCTGGTCGGCCTCCGTCTCGTCGTTCGGCATGCCCAGCACCTGGATCGGCTCGCCCAGGCCGTGCTCGGACCACAGCGATTTCTCGAACAATTTCGGGTTGTTGCCGATGACGGCGTTGGCCGCCTGCAGGATGCGCGTCGTGGAGCGGTAGTTCTGCTCCAGCTTGATCACCCTCAGGTCGGGGAAATCCGTCTGCAGGGTGCGCAGGTTTTCCACCGACGCGCCGCGCCACGCGTAGATCGCCTGGTCGTCGTCGCCCACGGCCGTGAACATCGGCTTCTTGCCGAGGCCCGTCACCATCAGTTTCACCAGCTCGTACTGGCAGGTGTTGGTGTCCTGGTACTCGTCCATCAGCAGGTAGCGCAGGCGGCGCTGCCAGCGGTCGCGGATCGGCTCGTTGTTGCGGAACAGCTCGACAGGCAGGCGAATCAGATCGTCGAAGTCGACGGCCTGGTAGGCCTGCAAGGTCGCGACATAGCTGCGGTAGATGCGGGCGGCCTGGGCCTCGTCCTCGTCGCGCGCGTCGCGGATCGCGTCCTCGGGGTCGACGAGGCCGTTCTTCCACAGCGAGATGGCGGTCTGGATGCGGCGGATTTCCTGCTTGTCCGTCGTGACGGCGAGGTCCGAGACGACCGTGTAGCAATCGTCGCTGTCCATGATGGAAAACCGGTCCTTCAAGCCGACGCCGGCCGCTTCCTGGCGCAGGATCTTGACGCCCAGCGAGTGGAACGTCGACACGGTCAGTTGCTTGGCCTGCTTGGGCTGTTTCAGCAGCTTGCCGATGCGCTCCTGCATCTCGAGCGCCGCCTTGTTCGTGAACGTGAGCGCGGCGATCGTGCGCGGATCGTAGCCGCGGTGCTCGATCATGTAGGCGATCTTCTGGGTGATGACGCGCGTCTTGCCCGAGCCGGCGCCGGCCAGCACCAGGCAGGGACCGTCGAGATAGAGCACGGCTTCGCTTTGCGGACCGTTCAGGCCGAAATTCGGGGCGTTGGACATGGGAACCTTGTATGGAAGAGCTCTGCATTGTAACGAAGCTCGTCCTTGCGCTGAAGCGGGCCGGCGCAAATGCGCGCGGCCGTGTTGCGGACATGCCTTGACGCGCCGGCAACGCGCGGGAGATCGGCGGTAGTGGGCGACGTCATCCCCGGGACGGGGCCGCAAATTGTCATCACTCGTCGCGGAGTTGGACGAGTTCCTGCAAATGCCTGATCGATGTGTCGCGGTTCGGACACGGGATGCGTTACCATCGTCCCGTCGGCGCCTCCCGGCGCTGCTTGCACGAGATATTCGACATGAAATTTGAACACCTGATTGAGATTAACGATCCCTTCAACCCGCTGATGGACACCATCACCCGCGAACAGCTGTGGCGCGGCCTGGTGCTGCGCGCCGAGGATCCGAAATTGTTCGTGCCGCACCTGGACGAGTGCACGATCAGCGAACGGACCAGCGGCAGCTTCGCGCGCCGCCTGCGCTACGGCGACCTCGTCATCGACGACAAGGTGGTCCTGACGCCGCTGCAGGAAGTGCGCTACGAAGTGCCGGCGCAAGGCGACATCGCCCAGTCGCTGCTGACCATGACCATCGAGACGCCGACGGAACACGCGCTGGTGGTGCGCTTCCGCTACGACGACGGCAATGTGTCGGCCACGGACGAGACGGGCCGGATGTACGAGGATTTCAAGAAGTCGGCGTACAAGGAGGCGGACATCGATACCGTCAAGATCGTGCGGCAGTTGGCGTCCGAAGGGAAGTTGGACGCCAGCCGGTTGAATTGACGACCTGACAAGGCGGCACCGCCGCCATATTACGTCCCCGGCTCGACCTCGTCGGGGTCGATGTCGCTTTCGCCCTTCGCGAGATTGGCCGCCAGGTCGCGCAACGCCGTTCGCACGCCCTCCTCGACCACGGGGTGATAGAACGGCATCTCCAGCATCTGGTCGACCGTCAGGCGCGACTGCACGGCCCAGCTCAGCAGGTGGCCGAGGTGTTCGCCGCGCGGGGCGATCATCTCCGCGCCCAGGAAGCGGCCCGTGCGGTACTCGCCGTAGACGCGCAGCATGCCCTTGTTCTGCAACATCACGCGGCTGCGGCCCTGGTTCTCGAACGACACCTGTCCCACCGCGAACTTCGGTTTGCCCGGCGCGCACAGCGCCTTGTAGCTGGCGCCCAGGGAGACGATGTTCGGCTCCGTGAACGCGGCCGTCAGCGACGCGCGGCGCAGGCCGGGGCGGATGTCCGGGAGGCGGCCGGCGTTGTCGCCCGCGATCTTGCCGTGGTCCGCCGCTTCCGGCAGCACGGGGCGCTCGTGGTTGGCGTCGCCCGCGATGAAGATGTGGCTGTTCCCGCACTGCATGGTGCGCGGATCGAACAAGGGAATGCCGTTGCCGTCCAGGTTGACGCCGGCGTTTTCCAGGCCGAGGTCGTGCACGTTGGGCGTGCGCCCGGCCGCCTCCAGCACGTATTGAAAACGTTCCGTGATGGCTTCGTCGTGGCGGCCCGTCGTCAGCACGACGTCATCGCCGTCCTGCTGGGCGCGCAGGATGCGCGACTGGAAGTGGATGTCGAGTTCCTCGCACAGCACGCGCGAGGCCGTCTTGAGCACGACGGGGTCGGACAGCTGCGCCACGCTGCCCCCGCGCGCGTACAGGCGCGTGCGCACGCCCAGGCGGGACAGCGCCTGGCCGATTTCCAGGCCGATGACGCCCGTGCCGATCACGGCCACGGAGCGCGGCAGGTCGTCCCAATAAAACACGTCGTCGCTCGTGATCACGCCGGGACCCACGTTCTCGAGGACCGGCAGGCGGGTCGGGCTGGAGCCGGTCGCGATGACGATGCGGGACGCCGCGATTTCGGTGTGGTCGTCGACCATCAGCGTGTGCGGATCGACGAAGCGGGCGTGGCCGCGCACCTTGTCATCAATCGGCATGGCGTCGACGCCCTCGACCACGAAGCCGACGAAGCGGTCGCGCTCGCGCCGCACGCGCGCCATCACGGCCGCGCCGTCGACGCGGACCGTGCCTGGATTGACGCCGAACTCGGGCGCGACATGCAGCATGTGGGCGGCCTCGGCGGCGGCGATCAGGAGCTTGCTGGGCATGCAGCCCACGCGCGCACACGTGGTGCCGTACACGCCGCGCTCGATCATCACGGTACGCGCGCCCTGCGCCCTGGCGGCGCGGTAGGCGACCAGGCCGGCCGTACCGGCGCCGATCACGGCGACATCGACCTTCAGTTTCTTCATCCTCACCTCCGCGGAGTTCACGAGCGTGACGATACGCTTTTTTCAAGAACTCGGCTTGGAGCGGAGACATTTCGGTTGGCATGGTGGGCACGGGGTGCCCACCCTACGATTTGCCGATGCCGTAGGGTGGGCGGCCTCCGCCCACCAAACGTCACCCATCAAATATCGAGTGGATCGACCTCGAGCGACCACCGCACCCGCGACTTCATCGCGCGCAACGCGTCGACCCACGCGGTGAGAAACGCCTGCAATTCCGGCCGCGAATTCGATTCGACGAGCAGCTGGGCGCGGTCGACGTTGTGCACGCGGGTCATCGTCATCGGGATCGGCTCGTTGATGACGACCGTGTCCGACGGCACCGCGTCGCGCGCGGCCTCGAGGAAGGCGATCGCGGTCGCCAGCTCGGGCGCCTCGGCGCGCAGCAGCGCCTGGTACATGTACGGCGGCAGCGCGGCCTGGTGCCGTTCTTCCAGCAGGCTGCCGGCGAAGCGGTCGTAGTCGTGCCGCATCACCGCGCCGTACAGCGGATGCTGGCAATAGCGCGACTGGATCAGCACTTCCGATTCCAGTCCGGCGCGGCCGGCGCGGCCCGCCACCTGCATCAGCTGGGCGAACAAGCGCTCGCTGGCGCGGTAGTCCTGCGAGAACAAGGCGGTATCCGGATTCAGCACGCCGACGAGCGTCAGCTTCTTGAAGTCGTGGCCTTTCGCGACCATCTGCGTGCCGATCAGGATGTCGACGTCGCCGCGGTGCACCGTGTCGAACGCTTCCTGGGCGCTGCCCTTGCGGCGCGTGGAATCGGCGTCGATGCGCAGGATGCGCGCGTCCGGGAACAGCGATTGCAGGCCTTCCTCGATGCGCTGGGTGCCGCGGCCCAGCGGCTGCAGGTCGACGTTGCCGCAGGTGGGGCACGCGTGCGGGATGCGCAGCTCCAGGCTGCAGTGATGGCAGCGCAGCCGCCGCTCCGGCCGGTGCAGGACCATGAACGCGGTGCAGCGCGTGCAATTGCTGATCCAGCCGCACGCTTCGCAGCACAGCACCGGCGCATAGCCGCGCCGGTTCAGGAACAGGAGCGACTGTTCGCCCCGTTCCATGCGCAGCCGCAGCGCCTGCATCAGGGCCGACGTGAGACCCTCTTTCGGCTTGTCGCGCTCCATGTCGACCAGTTTTACACGCGGCAGCACGGCATCGCGCACGGCGCGCTCGCGCAATTCGAGCCTGCGGTAGCGGCCCGTCTGCGCGTGGTGCCAGCTTTCCAGCGACGGCGTCGCGGACCCCAGCACGATGGGGATGCCCAGCTGGCGCGCGCGCCACACGGCCAGGTCGCGCGCCGAGTAGCGCAGGCCTTCCTGTTGCTTGTACGACGGGTCGTGCTCCTCGTCGACGACGATCAGTTTCAGGTTCGGCAGCGACGCCAGGATGGCCAGCCGCGTGCCCAGCACGATGCGCGCGCGGCCCGTGTGCGCGGCCAGCCAGTGCAGCATGCGCTCGCCTTCCGACAGGCTGCTGTGCAGGGTCGCCAGCATCACGCCGGGAAAGCGCGCGCGGATGTTCGCTTCCAGCTGCGGCGTCAGGTTGATCTCGGGGACCAGGATCAGGATCTGCGCGTCGGCGTCGCGCGTGAGGACTTGCGCGCAGGCCTGCAGGTAGACTTCGGTCTTGCCGCTGCCCGTCACGCCGTACAACAGCAGCGGGCTGAATCCCTGCGCGCCGCCGATGGCGTCCGCCGCTTGCCGCTGGGCCGCGTTCAGCACGGGCATGTCGGCCGGGACCGGATCGTGCGCGTCCGGCAGCTTGGCCAGTTTTTTCAGCGCGCGGTCCAGCGCCACCGTCGTCGACAGGCGCAGGTTTTTCGGCAGGCCCGGCAGCGCCACCTCGCCCAGCGGCCGGTGGTAATAGACTGCCGCGAAGCGCGCCAGCGCGATCCAGCGCGCCGGCAACGGCGCGAGCTGGCTGCGCACGGCGAGGGCGTCCTTGAGCTTGTCGGCGGGGACGTCGGTCTCGTGCTTGACGGCGACGATCAGCCCGACCGCTTCGCGCCGCCCGAAGTTCACGAGCGCCAGCTGCCCGACTTCCGGCTCGCGACCGGGCTCGCATGCCCAGCGGTAGTCGAACAGGCTGTCGAGCGGCGTGTCGAGCGCGATTTGCAGGATGCAGTAGGACAATCCGGGACCTTGTCGAGAAGCTGTGGAGAACTGTGGAAAACTTTGTGGAAAATGGAAAAGTTGACCGTGGAGAAGGTTTACGCTAGCTCAAAACGTTAGGAAATTCTCTATGTGCAGCCTAAAAATTATCCTGTCAATTCAATGACTTACATTTTTCAGCCAGGAGAGCACCAAATATCCCATCGCTGGCGCACTTCTGTGCATAACTGTGCCTTTCCCGATGAAAAACTTGTCCGCAGTGCAGCAAAAACTTGATGCAATACTTGAAGAAAACTCGTAAACCACGGTAAACGAAGCACTTTTCGAGATTATTCACAGAATCTGTGCATAACTTTGTGAACAATGGGCTGACAGCTTCGGTGGATAAGTGGTCACTCCCTCGGAAGCTCCTCCGGGCCCTACCGTCACCTCGACAGTAAATCCCATAAAATCAATCACTTACCATATGCGGGCGGGCACTGTACATTTCCACAGTTCCCGCCGGCCCCGTTCGATTTTTTGTGAATAAGTGTGATTGCCCGGATACCGGGCTGGGGCGGCGTCAGGCCGCGCGCTGGCGGCGGCTGAAGTCGTGCACGGCGTCCACCATGGCCGTCACCGACTCCGGCGGCGTGAATTGCGAGATGCCGTGCCCCAGGTTGAACACGTGGCCGTGGCCGGCGGACGGGGTGCCGTAGCTGGCCAGCGCCTTCTCCACCTCGGCGCGGATCTGCTCCGGACCGGCGAACAGGATGGCGGGATCCAGGTTGCCCTGCAGGGCGACGCGGTCGCCCACCTGCGCGCGCGCGCGGCCCAGGTTGACGGTCCAGTCCAGGCCCAGCGCGTCGGCGCCGATGGCGGCCATCTCGTCCAGCCACAGGCCGCCGCCCTTCGTGAACACGATGGCGGGGATGCGCACGCCATCCTTCTCGCGTTTCAGCTGCGACACGACCTTTTGCATGTAGGCGAGCGAAAACGCCTGGTAGGCGCCGTCGGCGAGCGCACCGCCCCAGGAATCGAAGATCATGACGGCTTGCGCGCCCGCGTCGATCTGGGCGTTCAGGTACTGCGCGACGGCTTGCGCATTGATCTCCAGGACGCGGTGCATCAGGTCCGGACGCGCATACAGCATCTTTTTGATGGTGTGGAATTCGCGCGAGCCGCCGCCTTCCACCATGTAGCAGGCCAGGGTCCAGGGGCTGCCGGAAAAGCCGATCAGCGGCACGCGGCCGTTCAGCGCGGTGCGGATCGACGTCACGGCGTCGAACACGTACTGCAAGGACGCCATGTCGGGCACGCGCAGGGCGGCCACGTCGGCTTCCGTGCGCACGTTGCGCTCGAATTTCGGGCCCTCGCCCTCTTCGAAATACAGGCCCAGGCCCATCGCGTCCGGCACGGTCAGGATGTCCGAGAACAGGATGGCCGCGTCCAGCGGATAGCGGTCGATCGGCTGCAGCGTGACTTCGGTGGCGAAGTCCGGATTCTTGGCCAGGTCCATGAACGAACCGGCCTTGGCCCGCGTGGCGCGGTATTCCGGCAGGTAGCGCCCCGCCTGGCGCATCAGCCACACCGGCGTGTAGTCCGTCGGCTGGCGCAGCAGGGCACGCAGGAAGGTGTCGTTCTGGAGCGGGGCAAATTGTGGCATGGCTGACAATCCGGTCGGGAATTGGAAGGGCAAACTTCTATTATCGCATCCCGCGCGCCCGCATACCGCACTTGCCGGACATACCGTCCGGCGGCAGACACATATAATGCTTGTCTTCCCGCTGCCCGTCCCCAATCTTCAGGACCGACCATGACCGACTCCATCAGCAAACAGGCCGCGCCCTGCGGCGCCTGGGCTTCCCCGATCACCGCCGCCGCCGTCGCGGCCGGCGCCACACCGCTGTCCCAGGTGCTGCTCGATGGCGGTGAGGTGTACTGGCTGGCCGGCCGCGCCAAGGAAGGCGGCCGCAACACGCTGCTGCGGCGGCGCGGCGGCGACATCCAGGAACTGACGCCGGCCCCGTTCAACGTGCGCACCCGCGTGCACGAGTACGGCGGCGGCGCCACGCTCGTCGCGGACAGCCACATCTGGTTCTCCAACTTTGCCGACAACCGCGTCTACCGCATCGACCGCGCGGGCGGCGGCGAACCGGTGCCCGTCAGCGCAGGCGGCGCCAGGCGCTGGGCCGACTTCGTGCTCGACCGCGCGCACCGGCGCCTGATCGGCGTGCGCGAAGACCATTCGGCCGGCGCCACGTATCCGGTCAACACGCTGTGCGCGCTGGGCGCCGACGACAGCGAGACCGTCCTCGTCGAGGGCAACGATTTCTATTCGTCGCCGCGCATTTCCCCGGACGGCAAGCATGTCGCGTGGCTCTGCTGGGATCACCCGCGCATGCCGTGGCAGGGGACGGAGCTGTGGCTGGCCGAGATCGGCGCCGACGGCACGCTGCTGGACGGCCGCCTGATCGCGGGCGGCGAAGAAGAAGCGATCGTCCAGCCGGAATGGTCGCCGGACGGCACCCTGTACTTCGTCTCCGACCGCAGCGGCTGGTGGAACCTGTACCGCTACGACCACGTCGTCGTGCATGCCGTGTGCCCGCGCGCGGCCGAATTTGGCGGCCCGCACTGGACCTTCGGGAACAGCATGTACGGCTTCCGTTCCGCCAACGAGATCGTCTGCACCTACATCGAGGATGGCGTGAGCCGCCTCGCGCGCCTCGACACGGGCAGCGGCAAGCTGGCGGTGATCGACACGCCGTACCAGGAAATCCGCGAACTGCGCGTCGAGAACGACACCGTCGCGCTGCTGGGCGGCGCGCCCACCGTGGCCGCGGAAATCGCCTGCATCGATTTGGTAACCGGCCGGCGCGACGTGCTGGCGCGCTCGATCGAGCAGCTGCCGGACGTGGGCTACCTGTCCGTCCCGCAGAGCATCCGCTACCCGAGCGAAGGCGGGCGCACCGCGTACGCGTTCTACTACCCGCCCACGAACAACGATTACGCCCCGCAGCCGGGCGAGCGGCCGCCGCTGATGGTGATCGGCCACGGCGGCCCGACGGGCATGGCGGCCAGCACGCTGAAGCTGGCCACGCAGTTCTGGACGAGCCGCGGCTTCGCCGTGCTGGACGTGAACTACGGCGGCAGCACGGGCTTCGGCCGCGCCTACCGCGACCTGCTCAAGGGCCAGTGGGGCGTGATCGACGTCGAGGATTGCGTGGCCGGCGCCCGCTATCTCGCCGACCGTGATCTCGTGGACCGCGAGCGCCTCGTCATCCGCGGCGGCAGCGCCGGCGGCCTGACGACCCTGTGCGCCCTCGCCTTCCACGACGTGTTCAAGGCCGGCGCCAGCTATTACGGCGTGTCCGACCTGAAGGGCCTGGACGCCGACTCGCACAAGTTCGAGTCGCACTACAACGAATACCTGATCGCGCCGAAGGCCGACGCCGACCGCGTGTACGCCGAACGCTCGCCGATCAACCACACCGATAAACTGCACCGGCCGATGATCTTCTTCCAGGGCCTGGACGACAAGGTCGTGCCGCCGCCGCAATCGGAAGTGATGGTGTGCGCCCTGCGCGCGCGCGGCGTGCCCGTCGCCTACGTCACGCTGGAGGGCGAAGGCCACGGCTTCCGCAAGGCCGACAGCATCGTGCGCACCCTGGAAGCCGAGCTGTATTTCTACCTGCGCGTGTTCGGCATTCCGGTGCCTGCCAGCCTGCCCGCCGTCGAGATCGAGAATTTGGGTAAATGAGTGCCGGCATGAGCGACGAGGTGTTGCACGCGGTCGTCGAGGCCTGCGACGAACAGCGCAAGCTGATCCTCGCGCTGCTGGCGCTGGCCGGCGAACCGATGGGACGGCGCCGCATCCACGAGCACCTGGCGCCGCTGTCGGCCAGCGCGAACGAACAGGAGCTGGCCGAACCGCTCGAACGCCTGCGCGCCGACGGCCTGGTCGGCGAGCTGCCCTCGCGCGGCTACACGATCGCCTCCGACGTGGCCTGGCCCGCCATCCGGTGGGCGCTGCGCGCGCGCCGCTTCAACGAACTGCGCGAGGTCTACCAGCAGGCGACGCCGCTGCGCGTCGACTGGCAGGGCACGCCCATGCTGCGCAGCTACCGCCAGGGCGTCGCGCTGCTGCGCTTCGCCCTGCTGGCCGGCGAAGGCCCCAAGACCATCGCCCCGCTGCTGGCCGCCTGCCTGCGCTGCCACGAGGCCGCGTACCTGCATCCCCTCGTCGACATCTGCGCGCGCCCGTTCGAGCCGGACCTGATGGAGCGCATCAATGGTCTCGTGCGCGACGACGTGCTCGCCGTCCTCGTGGCCCACGCGCAGCGCGAGCCCGCCAGCGCGCCGGCGCTCCGCGCGCACGCGGAGGACCACGTGGCGCAAGGCGGCGCGTCGATGGCGCTGCGCACGGCGCTGGCCGAACACCTGATCCTGTGCGGCCGCCTCGACGCGGCCGGCGATCTTCTCGTCGACCTCGACGAATCCGCGACGCTGTTCTACCGCAGCGTGCTGCAGCTGCTGCGCGGCGACACGGCACCCGCGCTGGCCGGCTTCGACAAAGCGTTAAAACTGCTGCGGCGCGAGACAGGCAAGCGCAAGGCCGTGTTCGAGGGCATCGGCGGCCACCTGTACGTGACGGCGCTGCTCAGGAGCGACGACCCGAAGCACGCGAAGGCGGCGGAAAGCTACCTGGACAGCGCCACGCGCGCCGTGCAAAGCCACGACACCGCAGTCTACCAGCAGCTGTCGATGCTGCGCCAGATCCGCGGCGGCACCGTCGATGCCGAGGTGCTCCCGTCGCGCAACTGGGAAACCAGCCTGCAGCCGGTGATGTTCCGGGCCTTGCTGCACTGGTGGCTCGGCATGCCGCAGCTGGCGGACAAGCGCGGCATGCTGGAGCAGCAGTTCGAGCTGGCGCATGCCGCGGGCTTCGACTTCATCGCGGCGCAGATCGCGTCCGTGCTGGGCCAAATGGGGATGGTGGGCATCGACAAGCAGGCGATCGCGCTGCGCCAGCGGCACCGCTTCGTCGACCTCGCGCTGTGGTTCGAGCGCGAGCAGCCGTGGGAGCGCCAGCTGAACGCCCTCATCAACCTGCAGCCGCCCGTCAACGTGGAAGTCGTGAAGGAATCGCGCCTGGCGTGGTTCATCGGGTGGGATGCGCACCTGGGCGTGCGCGCCATCGAGCCGCGCGAGCAGAAGCGCGACGCGCAGGGCGGCTGGACGCGCGGCCGGCCGCTGGGCCTCAAGCGCCTCGCGGAAGACGCGGCGGAACTCGACTTCCTCACCGCGCAGGACGTGCAAGCCGCCGCCAGCATCGGCGCCTACCGCTACTACAGCGGCACGGGCACGCGCTACGAATTCGATCTGGACAAGGCCTTGGCCGCGCTGGTCGGCCATCCGCTGCTGTTCTGGATGGATTCCCCCGGCACGCGCGTCGAACTGCTGCCGGGCGAGCCGCAGCTGGTCGTGCGCGCCGGCGGCGGCAAGGTCGTGATCTCGCTGGTGCCGCCCCTGCGCGAGCAGCAGGGCGACGTGGTCGTCGTGAAGGAGACGCCCACGCGCCTGCGCATCGTGCGCGTGAAGGAGGAGCACCGCCGCATCGGCGCCATCGTGGGCGACGGCCTGGAAGTGCCGCTCGAAGCGGAAATGCGCGTGCTGCAGGCGATCGGCGCGATCTCGGCGATCGTCACCGTGCAGTCGGACATCGGCGGCAGCGCGGCCGACATCGAGCAGGTGGCGGCCGACCCGCGCCTGCACGTCAACCTGCTGCCCTACCAGCAGGGCTTGCGCATCCAGGTGATGGTGCGGCCGCTGCCCGGCACCGGTCCGTACTTCCGTCCGGGCGACGGCGCCGAAAGCGTGATCGCCGACGTGGCCGGCGTGCGCACGGAAGCGCGGCGCGACTTGAACGCGGAACGCGAGGCCGAGCGCCAGCTGCTGGCCGACCTGCCCGCGCTGGAGCAGGCGGAGATGGAGCACGGCGAATGGCTGCTCGCGGCGCCGATCCACTGCCTGGAACTGGTCGTGCAATTGCAGGAGCTGGATGCGGCCAAGGTCCTCGTCGCGTGGCCGGAAGGCGAGTCGTTCCGCGTGTCGAAGAAGATCACGTCGAAGTCCGTGCGCCTGCAGATCCGGCGCGACAAGGACTGGTTCGCCGCGAACGGCGAGGTGCAGGTCGACGAGAACAAGGTGATGGACTTGCGCGAGCTGCTCGCGCGCGTGCGCGAGGACCGTTTCATCGCGCTCGGCGACAACCAGTTCCTCGCGCTCACGCACGAGTTGCACCGCCGCCTGCTGGATTTATCGGCCTACAGCGATGCCGACCAGGAGGCGCTGCGCTTCCACCCGCTCGCCAGCTTCGCGCTGGAAGAAATGGCGCAAGACGCCGGCGGCGTCGACGCGGACAAGGCCTGGCGCGCGCACTTAAAGCACATGCGGGAGAATGCTGCGTTCCGGCCGCAACTGCCGAACACCCTGCAGGCCGAGCTGCGCGACTACCAGGTCGAAGGCTTCGAATGGCTGGCGCGCCTCGCGCACTGGGGCGTCGGTGCCTGCCTCGCGGACGACATGGGACTCGGCAAGACCCTGCAGGCGCTCGCGCTGATCCTGGCGCGCGCGCCGGGCGGGCCGACGCTCGTCGTGGCGCCGACGTCCGTCGCGACGAACTGGCTGGCGGAAGCCGAGCGCTTCGCGCCGACCCTCAACGTGAAACTGTTCGGGCCCGGCGACCGCGCCGCGATGCTGAAGGAGGCGGGCCCGTTCGACGTGATCGTCGCGAGCTACGGCCTGCTGCAGCTGGAGTCCGCGCTGTTCGACGGCATCCGCTGGCACACGATCGTGCTTGACGAGGCGCAGGCGATCAAGAACGCATACACGCGCCGGTCGAACGCCGTGATGTCGCTGCAAGGCGACTTCCGCATGGTCGCCACCGGCACGCCGCTGGAGAATCACCTGGGCGAGTTGTGGAACCTGTTCCGGTTCATCAATCCCGGCCTGCTCGGGACGAGCGACCAGTTTCAGATGCGGTTCGCCGGCCCGATCGAAAAGGCAACCGACAAGCGCGCGGAACTGGCCGCGCGCACGCGGCTGCGCCGCCTCACGCAGCCGTTCATCCTGCGCCGCACGAAGGCGCAGGTGCTGTCCGAGCTGCCGCCGCGCACGGAGGTCGTGCTGCCCGTGCAGCTGTCGGAAGAAGAGATGGCGCTGTACGAATCGCTGCGGCGGGAAGCCCTGGAGCGCCTCGCGGCCCTCGAGGCACCGCAATCGCAAAAACAGATCCAGATCCTGGCGGAGATGATGAAGCTGCGCCGCGCGTGCTGCAATCCGGCCCTCGTGGCGCCGGACAGCGGCATCCGCAGCAGCAAGCTGGAAACGTTCGCGCGCCTCGCCGACGAACTGCTGGAGAACCGCCACAAGGCGCTCGTGTTCAGCCAGTTCGTCGACCACCTCACCTTGATCCGCAAGCATCTCGACGAGCGCGGCATCCGCTACCAGTACCTCGACGGATCGACGCCGATGCAGGAGCGCAAGCGCCGCGTGGACGCGTTCCAGGCCGGCGACGGCGACCTGTTCCTCATCTCGCTGAAGGCCGGCGGCGTCGGCATCAACCTGACGGCGGCGGACTACGTGATCCACATGGACCCGTGGTGGAATCCGGCAGTGGAAGACCAGGCCAGCGACCGCGCGCACCGCATGGGCCAGCAGCGGCCCGTCACGATCTACCGGCTGGTGGCGCGCCACACGATCGAGGAAGGCATCGTCGACCTGCACCGGCACAAGCGCGACCTGGCCGACAGCCTGCTGGAAGGGACGGACCTCGCCGCGCGCATGTCGCCGGCGGACATGCTGGCCATGCTGCAGGCGGGGCTGGCGGGGTCGGCGAGCCCGCGTCCGGCCGGTATCGGTCGCGGACTCGTACCCGAACAATAAGCACGCCTGACAAAATCGATGGTCCCCTCCTTTATAGAACTCCTGTTTCCTTGAGCCAGCTTTCCACCATCGATGGCCAGGCCGCAATCGGATGGTCTTTGTCCCTAAGACCGAAAGCGTGCCCTCCCTTTGCAAAAAAATGAACCTCTGCCGGTACACCTGCCTGATCGAGCGCCCGGGCATAGAGCGTGCTGTTGCAGATGGGGTCGACCGGGTCGTCCCAAGCTTGCAGCAGAAATGTCGGCGGCGTTTCTTTCGTTACATGAATGCTTGATTCGAGTGCTCCAGAGCGACAAAGGTGACCCGGATAAAGCGCAATAGCAAAGTCAGGGCGACTGCTTAGCTTGTCTACGGCATCGACCGGCGCATAGGCAGGCGCAACAATGTTGCTGGTCTGCGCGACCAGATATCCCCCTGCCGAGAAGCCGATGACGCCAATCTTTCGCGGGTTTAGGTTCAGTTCTCTTGCCTTCGACCGCACCAGCTTAATGGTGCGCTGAGCATCCTGTAGCGCAAGTGGTATTTTCGGAAAGATCCTGCACCGACATTTTTCATCCCAGTAGTCGTTCCCTCCGGGGACACGGTACTTGAGCAATACGCAAGTGATCCCACGTGATGTCAGCCAGTCGCAGATTTCTGTCCCTTCCAAATCAATGGCCAGGACTCGGAATCCTCCACCAGGAAATACGATGATGGCGGCTCTGGTGTTCACACCCTTCGGCGGGTACACCGTCATCGTTGGATTGCTGACGTCATTGATCTGCATCCATCCACCGTGTTCTGTCGCAGCGACTACCGACTCTGGCTGTTGGGTAGATATTGCATTGGGTATTGCACCAGGCCAAATGGGAATTTGTAGATGTCCCGGCGACGGCTGCCAAGTCGCAGCGCGGGCCGAGGCGAAGCTGATCAAGAAAGCAGCCAGACTAATCAAGAAACATGTACGCACTGTGTCCCCTGTCACGGTTTTCATTAGACGTCCCTTCTCGGGCGTATTGGAAGTGTCTTCCAGATCGTGGCTCAGTGGGCAGGCATGTGATGAACCGACCGGTCTACGTGATGAGTTACCGGAAATGTAAAAATTTATAGTAAAGTATTATTTCTATCAGGTAATTTGCATCGGTGCGGCTATCACGGCATGACCCGGCAGCATGAGGTTGAGATGGTGAGGGAATCGTGAAGTGCTTGTGGAAGCTGTTTGTTTTCCTGGGTTTGCTGGTCTTGTTCGGTGGATGTGCCGTTTCCCGCGCAAACGCGGCGGAAGACGGTGCGCGTCAATGGATCGCGACGCACGAATTCGCCACTAATCGGGATTCGAATTTCGCCTACAAGATTTCGCCGGACGGCAAAAAGATCGCCTGGCTTGCCGTGAAAGGAACGTCCCTGGCCTTGTTTATCAAGGATCTGGAAAGCGGCCGCGTATTTTCGAAAAATTCCCACGACATCTGGAATTTCGCCTGGACGCGCGACAGCCAGCATGTCGTATCCGATTCGCTGGCGCTATCCGGCACGGCCAACCGTGTCGTTGCCGTGTTGAGCGCGAAAGAAGGCACGGAATCGTTTTCGGTATACACCCCTGGAGAAAAGGGAACGTCACTCATCGTCAGCGAGATTGCCGGCGATAATGATCACATCCTCGTGTCGAATAATGCGCGCGACCGGCGTTATTTCGATCTGTTCGAGGTCAGCCTTGCTTCCGGCAAGTCCGAATTAATTGCGGAAAACGATGGAACGGTCCGGGCGTGGCTGACCGATACGGCCGGCCGCCTGGCTGGCAGGATCCGTACCGACAAGGCGCGCAATACATTCCAGGTCCTGACGTCCGAAGGCGGCTACGCCGACGTGTACACGTGGAACGACGATGACCGGGTGACCGTGCTCAGCGTGTCGACCGCATCGCGCCAGGCATATTTGCTGAGCAACAAGGACGCCGACCGGGTCGCGTTGATCGGCCTGGACATCGATACCGGGAAGACGAGGCTGATCCATGAGGATGCGGCGGTCGACATCTCGACCGTCTATACCGATCCCGCCAGCGGCGTGCCGCTGGTCGCCGTCAGCGAGCCGGACTATCCGCGCAACGTCGTCCTGGATCCGCGGCTCGGCAAGGTCGAGGAGATCCTCGCCGCACGGCGGCCGGTGCGGCTGGGCATCGAAAATACCGATGACGCGGTACGCAAGCTGGTGCTGAGCCTGACGACCGATACCGGCAAGGAGTACTACCTGGCCGATCTCGACACGGGGCAAACGGTGCTGGTTGGCGCCGCCAGCACCAGGACGTTCCGCCGCGCGCTGCGCCGCATGGAGCCCGTCGAACTGCCGAGCCGCGACGGCACGCGCCTGCATGGCTACCTGACCCGGCCGGATGGCGCGGGTCCACATCCCTTGATCGTCCTGGCGCATGGCGGACCATGGAGCAGGACCGTCTGGGGCTACGACGCGCAGACGCAGTTCCTGGCCAATCGTGGCTACGCGGTGCTGGACGTTAATTTTCGCGGCTCAACCGGATACGGCCGGCACTTCGAGGCGCTCGGATTCGATGAATGGGGCGGCAAGATGCAGGACGATCTCGACGACGCGGCCGCTTGGGCGCTGGCGCAGGGCCTGGCGGTGCCCGGCAAAGTGGGCATCATGGGCTGGAGCTATGGCGGCTACGCGGCCGCGATGGGCGTGACGACGGCGCCCGAACGTTTTGCGTGCGGGATTGCCGTCAACGGCCCGCTCGACCTGATCGAGCTCGTCGAGGACCTGGCGCCCGCATGGCATTTCGATGGCCCCCTGGTGCGGCGCTATGTCGGCGATCCCGCCCAAAGCGCACAGCGCGCGACGATGCGGGGGCGGTCCCCGGCGTTCCTGGCGGATCGCCTGTCCCGGCCGCTGCTGCTGGTGCAGGGAAGCGCCGACGACCGGGTCAGCGCCGCCACGGCCGCCGCCTTCGCGCAGGCGGCGCAGCGCGCCGGCAAGCCGCTCGAATATTGGTCGGTGCCGGGCGCCGGCCACGACTTCACCAACTGGAAGGACAGGCTCAAGCTGTACCGCAAGAGCGAGCGGTTTCTTGCGCGCTGCCTCGGTGGATCGGACGGCGGTTTCGATTTCTACGAACTCGGCTATTTCCTGTTTTGACAGCGCCGCGGCCCGTCATCCGGCCGTCACTCTCCCTTGAACCCGATCGACGATTCCATGAAACTGCGTAAATTGTTTATGCCCGGTCTGCTTGCGCTCCTGTCGGTACAGGCGCATGCGCAAGACGGCCAGGCCGCGGCACCCTCTTTCAGCGCCGGCATCGGCATTGCGTCTTATGCATACCGCGAGCCCGGCATCATGAAGATCGAAGGCAGCAAAGTCGCCGCCGAGTTCGGCGTGAACGGCGGGCTTGCAGCGGATTATTTCGGCGCAGCCGCCCTGCGCTATGTTACCGGCAACGTCGACTACCGCTCCGACGCGCGCTATGGGTCCGCTGCCGAAAGCGACAAGCGCGACTACTATGTCGAGGCACGCGCCCTGGCTGGACGCCTGCTGCGGTACGGCGGCCTGGACGTCGCGCCGTTCGCGGGCCTGGGCTATCGCTACCTGTACAACGATCTGCGCGGCGTGAACAGCCTGGGCCAGGCCGGCAACCGGCGCACCAATGCCATGTTTTACCTGCCCGTCGGCGTCACGCTCGCACACGCCCTGCACGACGGCGCACGGGCCGAGGCCAGCGTCGAGTGGGACCCCTTGCTGCACGGTCGCCAGGATACCCGCCTGTCGGATGCGCAGCAGGAATACGGCGATGTGTCCAGCACGCAGCGCGTCGGCTTCGGCGTCAAGCTGCATCTGGCTTATGCGACGCAACACTGGGAGGTCCAGCCGTACATCGATTACTGGCGGATCGAGGCGTCGGACACGGCACCCTTGCTCGTCAACGGCATGCCGGACCGGGACAGCTATGGGCAGAAGTACATCCAGGAGCCCCGTAACCGAACCACGGAAGCGGGTGTAAAGGTGGCCTACCGGTTCTAATGGGTCTGATTTTATTGCCGATGAGCGCCATTGCGGGGACGTTGACGACGGTTGCCGTCATGGCACGTTCGTGACGTATTGTTTCAGATGCCCTCAAGCATCTCGAATGATGCTAATCTGACGCCCCCCCATCTGGCCCTTCATTCACCCAGGCAGATAGAACATGATGAAATCGAAAATCGCACTTGCCGTCCTGCTGACCAGCGTCGCGCTGGCGCCGGCGAGTGCGCGCCCCAAGCACCATCACAAGGCCGCCGCGAGCGGCAGCGCCAAGACCAGGGCGCACGCCACGAAGACACACACCGCGAAGGCACACGCCGTCCACAAGCCCGCCGCGCGCATCGTCGCCGCGCCGCAGAACCGCAACGACCGCTTCATGGACTCGCTGTCCATGCAATTCCTCACCGCGCTGTGGCGCATCGATCCGGAAGACGGCATCTCCGTCGGCAAGTTCGACGTGGCCGCGAAAATCACGATTCCCGACGCCGCTTCGCGCGCGAAGCGGCTCGCCTTCATCGACGAATGGCTCGACAAGTTCGGCAAGCTGAACGCCGACAGGCTGTCGCCGAACCAGCGCACGGACCTCGCCGTCCTGCTCAACAAGCTGAAATACGACCGCTGGCAGTTGACGACGTTCCGCGAATTCGAATGGAACCCGGCCGAGTACAACGTGGCGCAGCCGCTCGACCTGATCCTGAACACGGAATACGCGGCCAAGGCGCAGCGCCTGCGCACGATCCTGAAGCGCCTGGCCTACGTGCCGGCGTATTACCAGGCCGCGCGCGCGTCCATCGTCAACCCGACGCACGAGCACACGCAGCTCGCGCTGCAGCAGGCGCCGGGCACGCTCGTCGTGCTGGCGGACCTCGGCCAGGCCGCGCAGGACTCGATCCTGACGCCGCAGGAGAAGGCGATCTTCGCGCTGCGCGTCGCGAACGCGGGCACGGCGGTGCTGGGCTGGGTGGACTTCCTGACGGACCTCGACAAATCGCAGATGCAGATGCACCGCGCCCGCTCGTTCCGCATCGGGAAGGACTTGTACGAACAAAAATTCGCCTTCGAGATCCAGTCGGCCAACACGGGCGAGCAGACCTACCGCAAGGCGCTGGCCGCGCGCGACGAACTCCTGACCCGCATGGACGGCCTGGCCGACCAGCTGTGGGACAAGACGATGGGCAGCACCCCGAAGCCGACCGACCGGTATAAAAAAATCGGCATGGTGATCGACAAGCTCTCGCTGCAGCACACGACGCCGGCGAACTTCCTGCCCGAGATCCGCCGCCAGATCCCGCAGCTGCAGGACTGGGTCGTCTCGCACGACCTCGTGTCGATCGACCCGAGCAAGCCGCTCGTCGTGCGCGAGACGCCGCTGTACCAGCGCGGCGTGGCCGGCGCCAGCATCGACGCGCCGGGCCCGTACCGTCCGCGCGACAAAACGTACTACAACGTGACGCCGCTGGACGACCTCACGCCCGAGCAGGCCGAAAGCAGCCTGCGCGAGTACAACAACTGGATGCTGCAAATCCTGAACATCCATGAAGCGATTCCCGGCCACTACACGCAGCTGATGAACGCGAACCGTTCGCCGTCGCTGGTGAAGGCCTTGTTCGGCAATGGCGCGATGGTCGAAGGCTGGGCCGTGTACGGCGAGCGCATGATGCTGGATTCGGGCTATGGCGACAACGCGCCGGAGCTGTGGCTGATGTGGTGCAAGTGGAACCTGCGCAGCGTGTCCAACGCGATCCTCGACTACAGCGTGCACGTGCTGGGCATGACGCGCGACCAGGCCATGGACCTGCTGGTGCGCCAGGCCTTCCAGACGCCGCAGGAAGCGGCCGAAAAATGGCGCCGCGCGCAGCTGTCGTCGGTGCAGCTCTCCAGCTATTTCAGCGGCTACAGCGACATCATGGAACTGCGCGAACGCCGCAAGGAGCAACTGGGCGACCGCTTCAACCTCAAGCAATTCCACGACCAGTTCCTCAGCTACGGGAATGCGCCCGTGAAGATCATCGGGGAGTTGATGCGGTAAGTGAAGCGCACGCCGCCGATCCCCGCGCGAGCGGGCAGGCGGCGATGCGCTCGTGGTGACCGATGGCTAGGCGCAGCAGGTGTTCGCACTGGCACACCAACGATAGTCAAGGCGCCGTCAACACGAACAAGGCGGCAACTGCCTTGCACACGGCAACATTGAATTTTTTCTGGTCCTGCGCCTCGTCCAGGGTCAGGCTCGATACGAGGACTTTGTCGTCGGGGTCGCCGGAGATGCCATACAGGCGCACTTTCCCATCCTTGACCTCGTACGCCAGCGCGGCATCGAAGCCGTGCTCGATCGTTGCATCGCGAAAGCGCGTCAGCAGCTTGCCGAGCCGCTTGCGCTTGGTCTTGTCGTTCACGGCCGCCACGGCCAGGTCGCCGGTCAGCTGCGGCGGCAGGTTCGTGAAATAGACGTTGGCGACATTCAGCATGTATTTGTTACAGTCGGCGACCTTGTGGGCCTTGTGGTCCGCGACGAATTGCTTGATCGCGCCAGTATAAGGCGCGCCCGAGGCGTTCCCGACGGCGGCGATACTCAATCCGTCGGGAGAGCCGGCATGGGCTGCCGCAGCGCAGGCGATCAGCGCTGCCAGCGTTAGCATGTGTTTGAAAGAGATCGTCATCATTGTGTTTTTTCGTTCGTACTCGAGACAGCGTAGGCGATATTCAGGAAATTCTTGTTGGCGTCGTCGATATCGACGATTTCAGGCTCTGGTTGCGACTTAGCGTATTCCTCGTACGTCACCGGAATATAGAAGCCATGGAGTTTTTGCTCGAGCGGCGTGCCATTCAGCTTGAACCTGGCAGACACATCCGTAACTTTATACAGCGACAGCTTCAATCGATCGCTCTGGTTGCCACCGAGGCCGGCAATATCACCGTCCGTCGTCTTGCCATACACGAAGGTCACGTGCCCGGTGCCATGCGCCTTGTTCGTGCCCGCGAAATAATTGCGCATCACCATGAGAGCACCGTACACCGGTTTGTCGATCTTCTTGAATTTCTTCGACCAGGTTGCAAACTGCGACGACGCACTCTTCTCGTAGGGCGCACCGGCCGTCATCAGGCAATAATTGGCGAACGATGCGCACCAGGGCGTGGTGACCATGTTGCCGCCCAGCCCGAGCCGCTTGTGGAAATTCCCGGTCTTGGTGATGACGTCCTCTTTCATTCCGGCCCATTTCTTCGCTTCCTCGATCGCCACCGGCATCCACGGCGCCGTCTTCTGGTCGGCCGGCACGATGGCCAACGGCTCGCCCGTGCCTTTCTTGCTGCGCGTCAGGTCGGCGCTGGTCGCAGGTGGCGTGGCGGGTGCCTTCGCGCCCGCCGCCGGCTTCGGTTTCGCCGTGGGCACCGGACGCGCCGCGGGGGTCTTTCGCCTGCCCGACGGCGGGCCGTAGATGCCGATCACCTGGCCGACGTAGATCTTGGCGGGATCCTTGATGGCGGGATTGTCCTTCACGATCTCGCCCACGGTCGTGCCGAAGCGTCCCGCCAGGATGCCGAGGGTTTCCTTGTGCGCCACGACGTGGTCGAACGGCTTGCGCGCCGGGTTGGTGACGCTGGCCGGCGGCTTCTTCGGCGCGGTGGGTGCTTCGTAGCTGACCAGGTCGTGCAGCAGCACGTAGGCACTGGACACGCCGTCCATCACGAACTCGAACTGTTTTTTCCAGACGCCGGTCACATCGGGGAAATGAATCTCGACCTTCTTGCCGGGTTCCGTGTGGGCGATCCTGGGTAACTGGCCGCTGGGGTCCGTCTTTTTTTCGTAGGTCTTGTCACCGATCTTGATCTGCGTCGGAAGGTCCGGCTTCGGCATGGCGCCGTCGGACACCGTTACCAGCGTCGTCGGCACTTCCAGTTCGTGGCGCGTATTCTGATTAGCATGAAAGCCCTCGAACTTTTCCATGGCATCGAGGACCTCTTCCATCTTGGCGTCGGAAATGTCGCTCAGCCTGGTCGTGATCGGCAAACCTGTATGCTTGCTGATCGCATTGGCATAACGAAGCGGATCGTTCTTGTCCGTGGCCGGCGCATAGCCCTTCATCAGCGTCCCTGGTTCATCTGGGTTGGGAATACCGGTCAGCATCGTATAAATGGTACGGTCGTTGTAGGCGCGACGCAGCAATTGCTTCTTCTGCAGTCGGCCCTCGGCGTAACTCCTGAATATCAGGAATGAGGCATTTTTCTTGGTCTTGCCGACGCCAATGGCGCCCATGATCATCTGCTTGCCCTTCCGAGGCGGACGGATGTTGCCGGGGTTGTTGAAGCGCCATGCAATCGTGCCGCCGGTACGCAGCAGGTGCGTACCATCGTCGCTGGCGTAATCGACGGTCAAGGTATCGGCGTCGTATCTGGCACTGATGAATTCGCGACTCATGGCTGCAATCCTATTTCTTCATTTTGGCGGCGACTTCCTTTTGCAACACTTGGTCGACCGTCAATTTCGCATTGGCGGGATAGGTCGTGGAGGAGGTCTTCTTGAAGAAATAAGCCGGGCCGTCCGTCTCGTTGTCGCCGGCCTCGGTGAACCGGTACCAGGTGACCGAGATCGGCGCGACGACGCGCGGTTTCGTTTCGGCGATCACAAGCTCGACGTTGTTGACGTGGGCCACCACGGCAGCATCCGCGACGGTCTGCTCACCCTGGGAAATGCTGAACCAGGTGAGTGCATTGCGTTTGTCGCCATCGATGATCGGGGCATGCATCCACTCTTCGCCAGGTTTGCTCTCGAAGTAAAACGTCAGGCTGCGCTTATAGACAAGAATGTCCTGGTACGTACCATTGATCAAAATAAGTTTGCCACCCAAGACCTGCCACTGATGCATGCCTTGCTGTTCCGAAGACACGCTGCTGGCGCCGGTCGGCGTCGCGGCAATGGCGCCGCCTGCCAGTGCCACGCACGACGCCAGCACGAGTGTTTTGAAAATGCTCTTGATCATGACTTAATCGTCCCCTTCGGGATTGGTAATGAGTTTGCGAAGCAGATTGGGACTCAGGTGGAGCGATGCATCGAGACCTTCCAGCCGGGAGGCATAAGGGCCGAAGTCTTCCGGTTCGAATGCCGGCTCCTCTTCGTCCTCCTCACGGTAGAACTCGTCGTCCAGCCGTTCGAACTCGGGCATCGGTTCGCTCGCCTCCAGCTTGACGCTGCGCCAGCTATCCTCGCCAACATGTAGCGTAAGCTGGTCGTTGTCCGGGAATTCGAGGCGCGGCAGGCGGCCGTCATGGCCGACTACGCCGGTAGCGACCTGCTTGCCGAGCTTGTCGAGAATACGGTACGGCTTGCCGACCATGCCCAAGGCCACGACGGTGGCATCGGCGCCGGGGAAGGCAAAGCGCAGGCTGTGCGGGCCGACTTCGGCGGCCGGCATCGCGGCAAACGACGCGTCCAGGTTCTGCGGGCCGGTCGCGGCATGGCTGGCCGCGTGGACCTCCCATTTGCCGGAAGTGCCTTGTTCGATGCCCTTGGCACTGATGCGGATGAAGCTGCCGCCCGCATGCAGCAGGATTTCCTTGTCCGCCGCGATCTCGATGTTTTGCTTGGTGCTGATCAGCTTGAGTACTTGTTCGGCGATGATCTCGACGTTGTCGCTCTGCGCCTGGATCTCTACCTTGCCCTTGGCCGCAAACAGTTTCATGCCCGCCTTGTAGACGAACACGCTGAGTTTCTCGGTCAGGCTGGCCAGCAGGCTCTTCCCGGTCGAGATCGACAGGTGTTCGCCCGTGGTGAGCACGGTGTGGCGGTCGCTCTGCAGATGCATGCTGCGCGCGGTGCTAGCGGCGATGCCGGCCGGGCTGGACAACACGAGCTGCGGTTCGCTCAATTCTCCCTGGGCCTTGCCGCTACCGCGGATGGCCTCGTTCTGCGCGGCGAGCGCCGCGCCGGCAACGGCCTGGTCGACGCCCGACTGTTGCGCCAGGTGCTGCTGGGCCAGGTCACCCATCTTGTCGTGGCGCTCACGCGCGGCGTTCAGACGGCCGACCGTCTCGCCCATGTCCTTGGCGTGCCCGGCGGCATTGTCGCGCGCTTCGGTGGTGAGGAGCATGCCCATGCCGGCGCGCGCCACACCCCAGGCGTTCGTGGCCAGTTCCCAGCCCTCGCCGCGTTCGTCCTTGCGCCCGCTGTTGTCTTCGACCCGCGTGATGTAGCCCAGCGAAAGCTGGCTGTGCTGGTGGTCGCTCTTGAGCTGCGCCTGGATCTTGTTGTAGGTGTCGTCCAGGATCAGGTGGTTGCTGCGCCCGCCTGCGGCATTGCCGGTGTTGGGTGCCAGCTCGCGGCTGCGCAGGCCAGTCAGCGCGTGCTGGGTCGGCTGTTGCCAGGGCGGCATGTTACGCTCGTTGAAAACGCTGCCGGTGACGATGGGCCGGTCCGGCGAGCCGCCCAGCCACTGCACGATCACCTCGCTGCCCACACGGGGCACGGCTGCCGCGCCCAGCTCGCCGCCGGCCCAGGAACTGGCCACCCGCAGCCAGGCCGAGCTGCGCTGGTCCTCTACGCCCTCGCGGTCCCAGTGAAACTGGACGCGGATTCGGCCGTACTCGTCGGTATGAATGCTGTCCGGTCCCTGCGGGCCCACCACGGTGGCCGTCTGCGGGGCGAGGATGCGCGTGTCGGTGCTGTTGTAGCCGCGTCCAGGCCGCCAGGGAATCTGCTTGCGGATGCAGTGCATGGTATTGCTGTAATCCGCTGGCAGGGTGTTCTGCAAATAATTGTTGCGCGCCAGATGGCGCACTTCCAGCACCAGGAATTCGTCCTTGCCGTCGTCGCCGGAGAAGCCGGCGTCGACGAGGAAATGGTCGCACAGGCGAAACCAGCGTCCCGGCTGGACGAAGCGGTTGTTGCCCCTTCCTTCGAAGTGCTTGGCGGCTGCTTCCGCCTCTTCCATGCGCAGCCGCGCCAGGCGGTCGCCGTCCTGGCGGCCGTTGAAACCGTAGGCGCCGGTGTATTCGTAGGATTCGACACCGAGCACGCTTCCCTGCTGGTTCACCGTCGGCATGGTGACCTGGGCAGGCTGCGGCTGCTTGAAGTCGAATGCAGTCAAGGCCACGCTGGACGGCGCAATGGTGCGCACCGGCGACCACTGGGCGATGCCGTCCTCCTCGACTGCGCCACCCTGGCTCTGGAAACGCACCTGGCCGGTGCCGTCGATGGCGTCGGCGTAGCGCGAGTCGTCGGACAACACCAGCTTGTGTCCCTGCGCCGTGTGCTCGTACCAGTAGTGCCAGCCGGCCGCCTCCCAGCGGCGGTGCAGGTAGTTGTGGTCGGTCTCGTCGAACTGACATGCGTCCGTCATCGGCGGGTCCTCGCCCTGGATGCGGCAATCCCAGTCGGGCAGGACGGAATAGTCGGCGAAGATGCTTTCGGTCTGCTGGCGCAGCGCTTTGCCGTGGAACAAGTAATTGTCCTTGCGCAGGCTGAGGTATTTCAGCCAGGGCCCCAGGATGGCTTCGTAAAATACGAAGCCGCCGTCGGTGCGCACCAACCGGAAGCTGAAGACGTAGCCGCTGAAATAACGCAGGCTGCCGTCGCCGCGTACCAGTTCAACGGTCATCAGCTTGCCCTGCATCTCCTTCAGGGCCAGCATGGCACTGTCGGAGAGCAGTTCGACGCGGTACTCGAAGTCGCGCGACAAGGACTCGAATGCGTCGAGCTGGTTGGCCAGCAATTGTGCGTCAGGACCGTCAGCGTGCGGGAAGTAGACGCGCAGAATGCGCTTGTTTTGCGCGGCGCCGACGATCAGATCATGGATTGTTTGGACAGCTGTTTGCATCTGCTTCCTGTTCCCTACGCTTGCCGCGCCGCTTTAAAAAGTAACACGAATAATTTCCCTCAGTAACACACGTGCATTTTAAGCAAATAATCCCGTAATGCAATTGAATGGTGTTACAGGTTGTGTCGAACGGCACTATTTGGAAGCGACGCGGGCCAGGAAGTCGGTTTTCACCACGGTGCGCTCGATCTTCGTATCGGGCCCGATATAGATGTCGACGCGGCTGAACGGCTGCCTGATTTCCACGCCGTCACGGCTTGCGAACGGCAGGCTCACGTCGATGAAATAATCGGTATGGAGACGGCGGGCGGTACGGAACTCGATGCTCTCGCCGGGCACCAGATGGTCCTTGACGATGTCGTTGTCTTCGTTGAAGAAATAAGTCACGGGCGCAGTGGCGGCAGCGGAGTAATGCAGGAAGACAACCGGCAACGTAAAAGAGTTCACGGCGAACACGAGCCAAAGCGCAGCGATTGCCCCGGCAATGGCCAGCAGTTTTTTAAGCATGGATGAGCTTTTCATGGAGAGCATTGGTGCGGGCGCTTGGCCCTGTTGTCGTCCGTGCCCCACGGAATGGGCACGCCGGCGATGGCCTTGAGAAGCAGCGCCACCGTCAGCGCGGCCGGCTTGGCCTGCATGTATAGGTCCACGCCCAGCTTGATGGAAATATGGTCTGGAATATCGTCGAGCGCATTGGCCCAGTTGCCATTCTCAGGATGGTGCTGGACCCGCGGAAAGCGCAACCTCGCGAGATCGCGACCGATGTCGCTGCCGGCCTGGGCCAGCCCGGCACCACCCAGCAACTCGTCGGGACTGAAACCGCAGGCGACGCCCACGTAGCCATAATGGATGTTGGACCAGATATCGTAGAAGTAGTCGTTGTCGCCGTAGCGTTGCCAGCCCTTGCGGAAGATATTTTGTTTGTTCAGGCGCTTGGCCAGGATCGGCTTGTGATCCCAGGGCCGTCCAGGCCCGACCCGCTCGGCCCAGATGGTATAAGCTGCCGTCTTCTTGCCCATGGCGATACCGCCATAGTCGGGCGGGCCGCCAAATTTTGCGTACCACGGCAGCGCATTCCAGGCGTCCATTTCCTTGCGGATGTCGTAGGCGTTCGCCTCCGTCATCTTCCTGCCCTGCTCGCTGAACGGGTTGCGCTGCATTTCCGCGACCATGTACTCGGCAATGGCGACCACGTCGTTACCATGGTTGCAGACGCGCAGTTTCTTGGCCTCGGCGTCGGCCACCGGGGTCGTATTCGTGGCCGCGACCAGGCGCATCGGCCTGCCGTTCTTGTCCAGCACGGTGCTCATGCGTTGTCTACCAAGTAGATGCGCACATGTTCCTGTTCCAGCGTCTGCTTGAGCAAGTGAGTGTGGCCTTCCGCGTCGGTGGTGCCGTGCTCGACGCTGCCGTCCTCGCGCTCGATCGCGTAATCGACGTGGGCCAGCGGTTCGCCGTCGCTCGCACCCACCAGCACATAGCGGTCGTCGTATCGTCCGGGAACCCACGGCTCGTCGTCCAGCGGCGCGGCGGCGACGCCAGCCGCCAGCGCAGCTGCCGCCGGCTGAAAATAGGCTGTGGCGACCGGTGCGCCGGATGGGTCGTCGATGCCATGGATGCCGTTGAGGGTCGACATCAGCGGACAACCGCCGCTGGTCTTGTCGCCATGGAGCGCCTGCGGCAGGCCGTCCGGCAGGGTGAAGTGGTGCTCTTCCGCCTTGACCACGCAGTTCTTTCTGCATTTCATGGGGCTGCCGTCGTGGGCAAGCGGCTTGCCGTGGCTCATATAGGTCGGGTGCCCGTGTTCGACGTGCCCGCCGCAGGAGGCGGCGTCACCTTCACGTATCCAGCCGATGATGCTCATTGTCGTGACACAGTCGTCGTTAGAATAAAGTTAATATTCTAACAGCAACAAAATGAATTGTATCGCACGCGACTCGGCGATTTCACAACGATGGAGGTCGGTCAGGTGGTTAGGTGATCGGCAGCTGTCCGTAAAACGCCGCTACTCCAGGGTCGCCGCGCTCATCTCGAGAAAGCGCGCGCGGCCCTCGGGTCCGCGCAGGTCGGCCGCGACCTTGCCCTTTTCCAGCACGACGATGCGGTCGGCCGCCAGGATCGTCTCGCGCCGGTGCGCCACGACGATGCGCGTCATCGGCAGCTGCGCGACCGCCAGGTTGACCGAGCGTTCGCGCGCCAGGTCCAGGTGGCTGGTGGCTTCGTCCAGCAGCAGCAGGCCGGGCTCACGGTACAGCGCCCGCGCGATCAGGACCCGCTGCTTCTGGCCGCCCGACAGCACGGTGCCCATGTCGCCGATCAGCGTATGAAAACCCATCGGCATCGCGCGCACGTCGTCCAGCACGGCCGCCTGGCGCGCGCACGCTTCGATGCGCTCCTGGTCGGGCGCGTCGGCGAAAAAGCTGATGTTGTCGGCGATGGAGCCGGCGAACAGCTGGTCGTCCTGCAGCACGACGCCGATCAGCGCGCGGTAACGGCCGACCGCGCCCGGCGCCAGCGGGCGCCCGTCGACGACGACTTCGCCCGCGGTCGGTTCGAGCAGGCTGGCCAGCAGGCGCAGCAAGGTGGTCTTGCCGCAGCCGGACGGGCCGACGATCGCCACCGATTCGCCCGGCGCGATCGTCAGGTCGATCCCGTCCAGGATCCACGGATCGGTGGCGCCGTAGCGGAAGCGCAGGCCGCGCAGTTCGATGGCCAGCGGCGCCCGGCAGGGCATGCCGGTGTGCGCGGCGTCGTCCGGTTCCGCCGGGGTCAGCGCGATGTCGGCGAGGCGCTCGGCGTGCAGGCGCAGCATGCACAAGTCGAGCGTCTTGTCGATCAGGGCGCTGATCCGGGACAGGAACTGGTCCTTGTAGCTGATGAAGGCGAGCAGCATCCCGATCGAGAACGCGTTGGCCAGCGCGCGTTCGGCGCCCAGCCAGATCACCAGCACGCCGACCACGCCGATCACGGCCCCGTTCACGGCGCGGAACATCACGCCCAGCTGCTGCGTCGTCACCTGCCGGTTCACCGTCTGCACGAGCAGGTTGACCCAGTGCGTCTGGCGCGACGCCTGCGCGTTGAACAGCTTGATGGTCTTCATGCCGCGCAGGGTTTCGAGAAAATGGCTGTCGCGCCGCGCGCCCCAGATGATGGATTCGGCCTGGGCGTTGCGCAGCGAGGAATACGACAGCGCCCGCACCAGCGCGTACAGCAGGCCGCCGGCGAGCACGAGGCCGGCCAGGCCCGGGGCGTAGCACAGCATGGCGACCAGCGTCACCGCCGACATCAGGCCGTCGAGCAGGATCTCGACCAGGTCCGTGGTGAGCGCCTGCAGGATGATTTCCTGGGCGCCGAAGCGCGACATGACGTCGCCCAGGTGGCGGCTCTCGAAATAGCGGGCCGGCAGCCGCACGAGATGCCCGAACAGGCCGCCGCGCCCCGCCACCTTGATCGTGCTGGAGATCGCGATCAGGGTGGCGCCGCGCATCGCGTTGATCGCCACGCGCAGCATCAGCATGAACAGCAGCGCGCAGGCGAGCGTGAGCAGCAGGTCGTGGTCGGCGCTCACCAGCGCTTCGTCGACGATCCATTGCATCAGGAACGGCGTCGTCACGCCCAGCGTCTCGATCGCCAGCGCCATCGCCGCCAGCAGCACCAGCGAGCGCTTGACGCCGACGATGCGGCCGAACAGCGCGCGCACCCGCAGGCGCGGCTCCGGTTCGGGCGCCACGAACGCCTGGGCCGGACTCAGTTCCAGCGCGACGCCCGTGAAATGGCGCTGCGCCTCGGCGCGCGACAGGCGGCGCACGCCGAAGGCCGGGTCGTGGATCACGACGGCGCCCGCGCTCGCGCGCTTGAGCACGACGAAGTGGCTCAGGTCCCAGTGCAGGATGCAGGGCGTGGACAGCAAGGGCAGTTCGTCCGGCTCCAGGCGCAGCGGGCGCGCGTCGAGCCCGACCTGGCCGGCGATGGCGACGATGTCCTTGAGCGACGCGCCGCGCAGCGACAGGCCGAAGCGGCGCCTCAGCGCCGACAGGCCGGTGTCGCCGCCGTGGTAGGCGGCGACCATCGCCAGGCATGCGAGGCCGCATTCGGCCGCCTCGGTCTGCAGGATCAGCGGCAGGCGCATGCCCAGCATGGCGCCGTAGTCGGTCTGCGTCATCGGTGCCAGCTCCCGGTCAGCGTGAACAAGGGGTCGAGTACCCATTCGTACAGCCGGCGGCGGTCGAGCAGGATGTCGGCGTCGAGCTGCATGCCGCTCTGCAGCGGCACCGGCTTGCCGTAGGCCGTCACGTCCTGGCGCTCGAGGTCGACGACGATCCGGTACAGCGGCTCGCCCGAACCGCCCGGCGCGCCGCCGGACGCGAACCCGGGCGGCAGTTCGGACGGCTCGATCACGCTGCGCGACACGCTCGCGATGGTGCCGCGGTAGTGGCCGAATTTCTGGTACGGGTAAGCGCGGTAGCGCAGCAGGACGCGCTGCCCGGCGCGCACGAAACCGACCGCGCGGCTGGGCGCGTACAGGTGCGCCTGGAGCCGCGATCCCTGCGGCACGATCGACAGCAGCGGCGTCTCCGGATGCACGGCGGCCCCTGGCGTGGCGTGGATGGCGGTGACGGTGCCGGCCTGCGGCGCGGGAATCGTCAGGGCGCGCCGCGCCTCGGTCTCGGCCAGGTCGCGCGCCGTGACGGCCAGGCCGCGCTTGACCGTCTCCTCCTGCGCGGCGATGCGCAGCGGGATGTCCTTCAATTCGCCCTCGAGGGCGGCGCGCTCGCGCCCGAGGGTGATCAGGTTGCGCTCCAGCGTCTGCCCGCGCGCGGCCTGCTCGACCGTGTCCTCGGCCGCGCTGCGCACCTGCTGTTCGAGCACGAAGCCGATCTTCTGCAGGTCGCGCAGCCGCTTCTCCCATTGGCGCGCCATGTCGGTGCGGGTCTTCTGCAGCGCGATCTCCTCTTCCATGCTCTGCTCTTCCCGGCGCATGGCGGCCACGCGCTCGGCCAGGTTGGCGCGCTGCTGGCGCAGCAGCTGGTCGCTTCTCTGCCCTTCCGCGCTCAGGCTGTCGCGCTGCGCCTCGAGCTCGCGCGCCACGCGCGCCTGCGTATCGCCCAGGGCCGCGCTGCGTTCCTCGGCCGACAGCGCGGCCAGCGGCTGGCCCGCCGCGACCGCGTCGCCCTCGCGCACGAAGACGCGCGTCGCCACCGCGGCATGCGGCGCATACACGCGCACCATGCCCTGCGCCGGCACGAGCCAGCCGGACACGCGCGCCTTGCTGGTATAGCTGGCCAGGCACAGCGCGCTGACGATGGCGGCCACCGTCAGCGCGGCGAGGGCGCCGAACCAGACGTGCATCGGCCGCGGCTTGAGCAGGACGGTGCCCAGCCACGGGGTCTGCCGTTCGCGCAGGAGCTCCGGCCGGAACAGCGGCAGCGCCGCGTCGTCGTCCGGGTCGTAGCCGCCCCCCGAGCCGTCCATCATGCTTCCATGTAGTAGTCGCGCACTTCGTAACTGAGTTCGATGACGCGCATCATCCGCTTGATCGGCACGCGCTTGCAGATGCGCGGGTCGAGGAAGTCCTTGAGCAACGGCGGGCGCGGCGCGTTGAAGAAGTAGCCCGGGTCGCTGGCCACGACGGGCTTGGCGACGATGTCCAGCTCGTCGCGCGAGCCGACCGTCTGCACGACGCAGGGCGCGTAGCGCACGCCCAGCGCGAGCAGCGCGCAGGCGCGGTGGTAGCCGTTGTGCAGCAGCAGGCGGCCGCTGTCGGCGTCGCACACGGCGTTCAGGAAGTTGCAGCTGAAACCGACGACCAGGCCGAGCGCGCCCGCGATCGCGCCGAAGGCTTCGTGCCCGCACAGTTGGTCCTCGCGCAGCATCACCGGTTCGTGGAAGCGGAAATCGGTGGACGGCGAGCGGAATTGATAGCGTTTCGAGCCCAGCGCGCGGATCTCGACCGGGCCCGCGCCTTCGTCGAGCGGCAGGCAGCTGCGGAACAGCGTGGCGGGGTCGGGGTCGGGTCCGAGGCGTGCGCAGATCGCGTCGACGAACGTCTGCGTGACGTGGTTCTGGCAGACGACCAGATGGGCCAGGTCGACCATCTGGATGCGGGTGGGCAGGCTGTCGAACGTGCGCGTGTAGCGCGGGCTCGAGCGCACCTGCTCGACGAGCGGCACGAGCGCGGGGTCGAGCGGCGGGCAGGAAGGGTGGTCGGCGCTGCCGGCCTCGGTGCGCGCCAACTCCTCGTACACCAGCTCGGCCGCCGTCCATTCGCGCACGAGATCTGGCCGCGCGCCGCTCAGGCCGGGCATGCCGACGTCGCCGACGAAATCGAGGTATTTGCGCAAGGGCGCTTGTCCGAGCAGCCAGGCTTCGTAGTGGGGCGTTTGCTCCAGCGGGGCGATGGCGGCGACCGGGGCGGGTTCTCGTTTCATGGCGGGGCTCCTGCTCGAGTGAACTCACAGCGTGCGGACGGGCGCCGGGAACATCGATGACAATCGTCCCGGCGCACACCGCGTTCGTGCCGGCCTAGCGGGGCCGGACGGCGCAAAGCGAATCAGCAGCCGCAGCCGCCACCGCCGCCGCCGCTGTGGCTGCGTCCGTGGCTGTGGCTCCGGCCATGGCTGTGGCTCTTTCCATGGCTGTGGCTGTGATTGTGGCTATGGCTGTGGTTATGGCTGTGGCTGTGGCCGCTGCCGCCGCCACTGCCGCCGCCCGAACAACCGCCACCGTAGACGTGTTGCAGCTCATTGCTCTTCAAATTGCGCATGGTGTTCTCCATTGAGTAAAACCGGGCAAGGCGCCCGCCGGGGACCGGCCACGGCCGATTCCCTGGAGATCATGCTAAGCGGCTCGTGAACCCGCCAGTTTGGAACGGGACAAACCCATCCCTGGCGTTAGCTCAACCTTGCCGCAAATTTACTTTGAGAAATGTCGTTGCAAACAGGAACGAAACTGTGAGCAAGATGGGGACCCACACCGGCGGCCAGGAGCGGCCGCCGTCAGGATCAGGCGTGTTCTTCGGGCGCCTGGGTCACGCGCACGAAGATCGGCGCCATGATGAGGCCCAGCTCGAACAGCAGGCACATCGGCACGGCCAGCGCCAGCTGGCTGACGGCGTCCGGCGGCGTGACGACGGCGGCGATCACGAACGCGCCGACGATGGCGTACGGGCGCATCGAGCGCAGTTTTGCGACGCTGACGATGCCCATGCGCACGAGGATCACGACGACGACCGGCACCTCGAACGTGGCACCGAACGCCAGGCACATGGACATGACGAAATCGAGGTAGTTCTCGATGTCGGGCATCACGGCGATGGAATTCGGCGCGAAATTGCCGATGAAGTGGAAGATGCGGCCGAACACGAGGAAATAGCAGAACGCCACGCCGGCGATGAACAGGATCGACGACGAGATCACGAGCGGCAGCACGAGCCGCTTTTCGTGCGCGTACAGGCCGGGCGCGACGAAGGCCCAGACCTGGTAAAACACCCACGGCAGCGAGACGATGAACGCGATCAGCAAGGTGACCTTCATCGGCACGAGGAACGGCGCGACGACGCCCGTGGCGATCATCTTGGAACCGGCCGGCAGCGCGGCCAGCATCGGGGCGGCGAGGAAATCGTAGATGCGCGCCGGCCCCGGCCACAGCAGCAGCACGACGCACGCGAGGACGATGCCGTAGGTCGCCTTGATCAGGCGGTCGCGCAGCTCGACCAGGTGGGAGATGAAGGTTTCTTCGCCCGCGGTTTCTTCAGTCATCTGGCGCAAGTGTGTGGCGGCTGGCGTTTGCAGCTATGCCTGCCATCATCTAGAAAAATTTGGTGTTGGAGGTAGGGCCGGGACGGAACTTGCGCACGCGCGCGGCGCCGGACAACACGTGCTGGCGCGTATTCTGGCGGTTCTTGTACCAGGCCGGCATGCTCGACGTCTTCGCCAGCTTCTTGCGGCGGAAGTCGCGCGCCTTGCGCTCGATGTCGTCCGGCGTGGCCGTCGCCGTCGGCATGACGGCCGTGTCGCCGCGCCAGGCCGACTCGACGTCGTTCAGATGGGTCGAGACGGTATTCTCGACGTCGGACTTGAAGGTCTCGACTTCGGACTTGAAGCTCTGCGCGCTGTCCTGGATGTCCTTGTGCAGGTTGCGCAACTCTTCCATTTCGATCTCGCGCGAGACCTCGGATTTCACCTCGTGCAGGTAGCGCTGGGCGCGGCCGTACAGGGTGCCGGCCATGCGCGCCACCTTAGGCAATTTCTCGGGGCCAATCACGACCAGCGCCACCGCGCCGATGACGGCGAGTTTGGTAAGACCGAGATCGATCATGCGTGGTCAGTGACAGGCTTAATGGCGGGTCTTTTCGCGCGCGTCGACGTCGATCGTCGACTTGTCGGCGACCTGCTGCTGCGGCTGCTGTGGCTGCTGTGGCTGCGACGCATTGCCGGACGGCTTGTCTTCCTCGCCCTTCATGCCATCCTTGAAACCCTTGATGGCCTTGCCCAGGTCCGGGCCCGCATTGCGCAGCTTGCCCGTACCGAACACCACCACCACCACGACCAGCACGATCAGCCAGTGCCAGATACTCATCGAACCCATTGTATTCTCCTTGCCGGGCGGCAGCCCGATCAGCGTAAGCTAAAGCCACACCAGTATAAGGCATACGGGGCGGGAATGCCTTCTTTCCTTTGGGAATTACGTACCGAGACCACGCCACGGCCGCGGGCCGCCGTACACGTGCAAGTGCAGGTGATAGACTTCCTGGCCGCCGTCCGGTCCGACGTTGAACAGCGTCTTGTAACCGCCGCTGCGCCGGCCGTCCGGGCCGGTTTTCACGGCGATGCCGTGTTCCGCCGCCAGCTTGGGCGCCAGCGCCAGCATCTTGCCCAGCACCTGGGCGTGCGCGTCCGTGCAATCGGACAGGCTGTCCACGTGTTGCTTCGGGATCACGAGCAGGTGGACGGGCGCGGCCGGGTTGATGTCCTTGAAGGCGAGCAGTTCATCGTCCTCGTACACCACGCTGGCCGGGATCTGCTTGGCGGCGATCTTGCAGAAGATGCAGTTATCCATGTTCTACGCTCCAGGTCTTAGTCTTGCGGACGCGCCGCTTTCTCCGCGATGCCGGAAATGCCTTCGCGCCGCGCCAGTTCGTCCAGCACCTGCTGCGGCGTGAGGCCGAACTGCGCCAGCAGGACGATCGAATGGAACCACAGGTCGGCCGTTTCGTACAGCAGCTTGGACGGGTCGGCCCCGGCGCGGACGTCTTTCGCCGCCATCACGGTCTCGACGGCTTCCTCGCCGATCTTTTTCAGGATGGCGTCGTCGCCCTTGGCGAACAGCTTCGCCACATACGAGGCCGCGGGGTCGCCGCCGTTGGCCGGCTTGCGGGATTCGATGACGGCCGCCAGGCGTTCCAGTTGCGTGCTCATTTCGTTTTTTTCGAGTTGTTGTAGATCGTGTCCGGGTCCTGCAGCACGGGCTCGACGTTGTGCCAGTCGCCGTCCTCGAACTTCTGGAAGAAGCAGGAATGGCGACCGGTGTGGCAGGCGATGCCGCCGGCCTGCTCGACCTTCAGCAGCACCACGTCTTCGTCGCAGTCGAGGCGGATTTCCAGCACTTTCTGCACGTGGCCGGACTCTTCGCCCTTGTGCCACAGCTTCTTGCGCGAACGGCTCCAGTACACGGCCTCGCCAAGCTCCACGGTCTTGGCCAGGGCTTCGCGGTTCATCCAGGCGAACATCAGGATGTCGCCGGTGCCGGCTTCCTGGGCGATCACCGGCACGAGGCCGTGCTCGTCCCATTTGACCTTCTTGAGCCAGGGTTGGGCGGGGATCGTCGGGGGGGTGGTCGGGGTCACCATGGTCGTCGGTTCCATCGATCAGTCGAGGCGCATCGGAATGCCGCGCTCCGCCATGAAGCGCTTGGCTTCGCCGACAGTGTGCTGCCCGTAGTGGAAGATGCTGGCCGCCAGCACGGCGTCGGCATGGCCTTCCAGCACGCCGTCGGCCAGGTCCTGCAGGCCGCCCACGCCGCCCGAGGCGATCACGGGGATGCCGACGGCGTCCGAGACGGCGCGCGTCAGGCCCAGGTCGAAGCCGGACTTCGTGCCGTCGCGGTCCATGCTGGTGAGCAGCAGTTCGCCGGCGCCCAGGCTTTCCATCTTGCGGGCCCATTCGACGGCATCGAGGCCGGTCGGGTTGCGGCCGCCGTGGGTAAAGACTTCCCACTTGCCGGGCGCGACCTGCTTGGCGTCGATGGCGACGACGATGCATTGGGCGCCATGCTTCTGCGATGCGTCGTACACGAGCTGCGGGTTGGTCACGGCCGAGGTGTTCATCGACACCTTGTCCGCGCCGGCGTTCAGCAACCGGCGCACGTCCTCGACCTTGCGCACGCCGCCGCCCACGGTCAGCGGGATGAACACGGTCGACGCCACCGCCTCGATGATCGGCAGGATCAGGTCGCGGCCGTCGGACGACGCCGTGATGTCGAGGAAGGTGATCTCGTCGGCGCCCTGCTCGTTGTAGCGGCGCGCGATCTCGACGGGGTCGCCGGCGTCGCGCAGTTCGGTGAAGTTGACGCCCTTGACCACGCGGCCGCCGGTGACGTCCAGGCAGGGGATGATGCGTTTTGCGAGCATAGGATCAGGTCAGGCTTGTGCGCCCTCGGTCAGTTCGTCCGCGCGTTCCTGCGCGCTGGTCAGGTCGAGCGTGCCTTCGTAGATCGAGCGGCCGCAGATCACGCCTTCGATGCCCTCGTCCTGCACGGCGCACAGCGCTTCCACGTCGGCCAGGTTGTGCAGGCCGCCCGAGGCGATGATCGGGATCCTGACGGCCTGCGCCAGGCGCACCGTCGCTTCGATGTTCACGCCTTTCAACATGCCGTCGCGGCCGATGTCGGTGTAGACGATCGATTCGACGCCATAGCCTTCGAATTTCTTGGCCAGGTCGATGACTTCGTGGCCGGACATCTTGCTCCAGCCGTCGGTTGCCACTTTACCGTCCTTGGCGTCCAGGCCGACGATGATGGAGCCCGGGAAGGCGCCGCAGGCGTCGTGCAGGAAGCCGGGGTTCTTGACGGCGGCGGTGCCCACGATGATGTAGGTGATGCCGTCGTCCAGGTAGCGCTCGATGGTGTCGAGGTCGCGGATGCCGCCGCCCAGCTGGACCGGGATCTCGTCCAGGTCGTGCTCCACGGCGTAGTCCTGCACGACTTGCAGGATGGATTTGATCGCCTCTTCGTTCTTCGGTTTACCCGCGAACGCACCGTTCAGGTCGACGAGGTGCAGACGGCGCGCCCCCTTCTTGAGCCAGTGCAGCGCCATCTCGGCGGGATCTTCGGAGAACACGGTGGCAAGGTCCATATCGCCCTGTTTGAGGCGAACGCAGTGACCGTCTTTCAGGTCGATGGCGGGGATCAGCAGCATGGTCGTAGTCGGTTGAGAAAAAATTCAGGGATTCCAGTGGACGAAATTACGATACAAGCGGAGGCCGGCGGCCGCGCTTTTCTCGGGGTGGAACTGGGTGGCGACGATATTGTCGCGCGCCACCGCGCAGCAGAACATGCCGCCGTAGTCAGTCTCGCCGATGGCGTCGTGCGCGTCGGCCGGCTTGGCATAGTAGCTGTGCACAAAATAAAAATAGCTGTCCGGGGCGACGCCGTCCCACAGCGGGTGGGCGCGCGACTGGCGCACGCGGTTCCAGCCCATCTGCGGCACCTTGAAGCGCGAGCCGTCCGGCTGCAGCTTGCCGTCGAGGTCGAAGCGCACGACCCTGCCCGGCAACAGGCCCAGGCCGGGCACGCCGCCGTTTTCGTCGCTCGCGTTGAACAGCATCTGCTCGCCCACGCACACGCCCATCATCGGACGGGTCTTGGCGGCGCGCAGCAGGGCGTCCTCGACGCCGGACTCGCGCAGGCTGCGCATGCAGTCGCGCATGGCGCCCTGGCCGGGCAGGACGATGCGATCGGCCGCGTCGATGGCGGCCACGTCGCCGGAAATCTGGACGTCGGCTTCGGGCGCGACGGCGCGCAGCGCCTGCGCAACCGAACGCAGGTTGCCCATGCCGTAGTCGACCACAACAATCTTGTTCATGATTCGGTTTTTCGAGAATTCTTTACAGGCTGCCCTTGGTGGACGGGATCGTGCCGGCGGCGCGCGCATCCAGCTCGGCGGCCATGCGCAGCGCACGGCCGAACGCTTTGAAAACAGTCTCGCACTGGTGGTGCGCGTTCACGCCGCGCAGGTTATCCACATGCAGCGTCACACCGGCGTGGTTGACGAAGCCGCGGAAGAACTCGATGGTGAGGTCGACGTCGAAGCGGCCGATCGTCGCGCGGGTGAACGGCACATGCCATTCCAGGCCCGGGCGGCCGGAAAAGTCGATCACGACGCGCGACAGCGCCTCGTCCAGCGGCACGTAGGCGTGACCGTAGCGGCGGATGCCCTTCTTGTCGCCGATGGCCTTGGCCACAGCCATGCCGAGCGTGATGCCGGTGTCCTCGACGGTGTGGTGATCGTCGATGTGCAGGTCGCCGACGGCCTCGACTTCCAGGTCGATCAGCCCGTGGCGGGCGATCTGGTCGAGCATATGGTCGAGGAACGGCACCCCGGTATTGAGTTTCTGGCGGCCGGTGCCGTCCAGGTTCAGCGCGACGCGAATCTGCGTCTCGCTGGTGTTGCGCGTGATTTCTGCGGTGCGGGTCATTGCAAGGTGCTCGGCGGTATTCAGGCTTGCAGCGAAGCCTTCAGGGCATTCAGGAATACGGAATTCTCTTCCGGGGTGCTGACCGTAACACGGATGCAATTGGCCAGCAATTCATGCATTCTACTCAAATTTTTAATCAACACCCGTTCCGCGAACAGTTTAGCGCAGGTCTTTTCCGCGTCCGGCACGCGCAAGGTGATGAAATTCGCGCTGGACGGGAACACCGTCACGCCCGGCAGCGCGGCCATCGCCGCGGCGAGAATCTCGCGCGCTTCGTTCAACCGGGCGGCCTGCTCGTCCAGCACGTCCACGTGGTCGAGCGCGAATTCGGCCGCCACCTGGGTCAGGACGTTGACGTTGTACGGCGGACGCACCTTGTCGAATTGTTCCAGCAGGACGGGTGCGGCGGCCAGGTACCCGAGGCGGATGCCGGCCAGGCCCAGCTTGGACAGCGTGCGCATCACGACGAGGTTCGGATACTGCGGCAGCTTGTCCATGAAGCTCGTGCGGGCGAACGGCTGGTAGGCCTCGTCCACGACGGCGATGCCGTGCTCGCCCAGCGCCTCGATGATGGCGACCATGTCGGCCTCGTCGTACAGGTTGCCGGTCGGGTTGTTCGGGTAGGCGAGGAACACGAGAGCCGGCTTGTGCTTGGCGATCGCGGCCAGCATGGCGGCGCGGTCCAGCGAGAAATCGGCTTTCAACGGCACGCCGACGAAATCCATGCCCGCGAACTGGGCCGAGCGCTGGAACATCACGAAGGCCGGCGTCGGCGCCAGCACGACTGCGCGTCCGCCTTTATCGTTCGGACTCTGGCGCGCACAGGCGGTGCACAAGATGGAGATGATCTCGTCGGAGCCGTTGCCGAGGATGACGTCGAATCCGGCCGGCACGCCCAGCTTGGCGCGGATGCGTTCCTTGATGCCCGCGTACGACGGCACCGGATAGCGGTTCAGGACGGCGTCCGCAAGGCGCTGGGCCAGTTCCGCGCGCAACGCATCCGGCAGCTGGTACGGGTTTTCCATCGCGTCCAGCTTGATGTAGCCGCTCGAATCCGGGACGACGTAATGATGGCCGGCACGGACGTCTTCGCGGATCGTGTTGGCGATGAGGTTGTCGATGCGGGTCATTCCTGGTTCACTCCTTCGGTGGCGGTGGTTGACACATCGGCACGGGGGCCTTTGCGTTTTTTCGTGGCCGGCTGCGCGGGGGCGGACAAGCGTTCCGCGATGATCGCGCAGTAGGCGGGGTTCAATTCGAAACCGGCGAAATGCCGGCCCATGCGTTTGGCGGCCAGCGCCGTCGTGCCGCTGCCCATGAACGGGTCGAGCACGACGCCGCCCGGCGGGCATGACGCCTTGACCATGCGCTCGATGATCTCGAGCGGTTTCTGCGTCGGATGGTCGACCCGTTCCGCATGTTCGCGATGCAGGCGCGACACGCTCCACAGGTCCTTCGGGTTGTAACCCACTTCCAGCCACTTGGCGCCCACGAAGATCGAGCGCGATCGCGCCTTCTTCGTCTCGGCGTCGTACGGGATACGCACGGAGTCCAAGTCGAAATAATAATCCTTGCGCTTCACGAAGAAGCCGATGGTGTCGTGCACGGAGGAAAAGCTCCTCGTGCTGCCCCCCATCGAGGGGACGCGGCGGTCCCAGATGATCTCGTTCATCATCGTCATGCGCCGCTTGAGCATGACGAAGATTTCGGGCGCAAAGCGCCACGTGAGAAAGATGTACAGGCTGCCGTTGTCCTTCAGCTTGGGCAGCGCGACGTCGATCCAGCGCTCGGTCCACGCGAGGTAATCCTCCACGCTCTGCTGGTCCGAGCCGTTGCCGTAATCCTTGCCGAGATTATAAGGCGGGTCCGTCAGGATCAGGTCGATGCTGCCGTCGGGGATGCGCGCCATGCCGGCCAGCGCATCCTCGCAGAAGACCTGATCGAGCCAGGATGTCATGACGCTCAGTTCTTCCCTTCTTCGATCCGTAATTCTGCGCTGCGCGCGTGGGCCTGCAGGCCTTCGCCGTACGCGAGTTCGGCCGCGACACGGCCCAGCGTTTGCGCGCCGGCCTGCGAGACGAACAGGATCGACGAACGCTTCTGGAAATCGTACACGCCCAGCGGCGACGAGAAGCGCGCGGTGCGCGACGTCGGCAGCACGTGGTTCGGGCCGCAGCAATAGTCGCCCAGCGATTCGGACGAGAAGCGGCCCAGGAACATCGCGCCCGCGTGGCGGATCTTGTCGGCCCACTTGAGCGGATCCTCGGCCGAAATCTCCAGGTGCTCGGCGGCGATGGCGTTGGCGATCGCGCACGCTTCCTCCATGTCGCGCACCTTGATGAGGGCACCGCGGTCCGTCATCGACGTGGCGATGGTGTCCTTGCGCGGCATCGTCGGCAGCAGCTTGTGGATGCTCGCTTCCACTTGCGCGATGTAGCCGGCGTCGGGGCACAGCAGGATCGCCTGCGCCAGCTCGTCGTGTTCGGCCTGCGAGAACAGGTCCATCGCGACCCAGTCCGGGTCCGTCGTGCCGTCGCACAGCACGAGGATCTCGGACGGACCGGCGATCATGTCGATGCCGACGACGCCGAACACGCGGCGCTTGGCGGCGGCCACGTAGGCATTGCCCGGGCCGACGATCTTGTCGACCGGCGGAATCGTCGCCGTGCCGTAGGCCAGCGCGCCGACGGCCTGCGCGCCGCCGATGGTGATCACGCGCGTGACGCCGGCAATCGCGGCGGCCGCCAGCACCATGCGGTTCTTGACGCCGTCCGGGGTCGGCACGACCATCACGATTTCCTTCACGCCGGCCACTTGCGCGGGGATCGCGTTCATCAGCACGGACGACGGATACGCGGCCTTGCCGCCGGGGACGTAGATGCCCACGCGGTCCAGCGGCGTGACGCGCTGGCCCAGCACGGTGCCGTCGGGCTCCGTGTAGGTAAAACCGTTCAGTTCCTGCTTCTGGCGCTCGTGGAACACGCGGATGCGCTCCGCGGCGGCGCGCAGCGCGGCGCGTTGCGACTCCGGCAGCGAGTCCAATGCGGCTTGCAGTTCTTCCTGTTCGACGTCGAGGGCGGCCATGCTCGTGGCGCCGCCGTTCGGGAGCCGATCGAACTTGTTCGTGTATTCCAGCACGGCGGCGTCGCCGCGCGCCTTGACGTCGGCGAGGATCCTGGCGACGGCCGATTCGATGGCGTCGTCGGTCTCGGCTTCGAACGCCAGCAGGTTGGAAAGCGTCTGCTGGAAGTCGGCGGCGGTGGAATCGAGTTTGCGGATCGTGATGGACATGTCGTTAGCCTTGCTGCTGCTTGGATGCGCGTTCGAACGCGTCGATGATCGGTTGCAGGCGCTCGCGCTTCAGTTTCAGCGCGGCCTGGTTGACGACGAGGCGCGACGAGATCTCCATGATCTTTTCGACTTCGACCAGGTTGTTGGCGCGCAGCGTGCCGCCCGTCGACACGACGTCGACGATGGCGTCGGACAGGCCGACCAGCGGCGCCAGCTCCATCGAGCCATACAGTTTGATGAGGTCGACGTGCACGCCCTTCTTGGCGAAGTGCTCGCGCGCCGTGTGCACGAACTTGGTGGCCACGCGCAAGCGCGCGCCCTGGCGCACGGCGTTGTCGTAGTCGAAGCCGGCGTTGACGGCGACGGACATGCGGCAGCAGGCGATGCGCAGGTCGATCGGCTGGTACAGGCCCTCGCCGCCATGCTCGAGCAGCACGTCCTTGCCGGCGACGCCGAAGTCGGCGGCGCCATGCTGGACATAGGTCGGCACGTCGGTGGCGCGCACGATCAGCACGCGGATGCCGGGATCGTTGGTGGCGAGGATCAGCTTGCGCGAGGTTTCCGGATTTTCCAGGACCTCGATGCCGGCCGCGGCCAGCAGCGGCAGCGTGTCTTCGAAGATGCGGCCCTTGGACAGGGCAAGGATCAGCTGCGAGCTGTCCCGAGTAGTGTCGTTCATGTGAATGCCGTTCTGGCGCGCCGGTCCGTTCACGGGCCGGCCCGCGTGCTTTATTTGATGCGTACGATATCCGCGCCCACCGCCGACAACTTCGCCTCCATCCGGTCGTACCCGCGGTCCAGGTGATAGATGCGGTCGACGAGGGTCGTGCCCTCGGCGGCCAGGCCGGCGATCACGAGCGAGGCCGACGCGCGCAGGTCGGTCGCCATCACGGGCGCCCCCACGAGGCGGTCGACGCCCTTGATGAATGCGGTGTTGCCTTCGGTGGAGATCTGCGCGCCCAGGCGGTTCATTTCCTGCACGTGCATGAAGCGGTTCTCGAAGATGGTTTCGGTGACGCGGCTCGGACCGTTCGCGATCGTGTTCACGGCCATGAACTGGGCCTGCATGTCGGTCGGGAAGCCGGGATATTCCGTGGTGCGGAACGACACCGGCTGCGGCCTGGCGTCCATGCGCGCGCGGATGCTGTCGCCTTCGACGCTCAAGGCGACGCCCATCTCGCGCAGCTTGTCGAGCGCGACGTCGAAGATGTCCGTGCGGGTGCGGGTGATGCGGATGTCGCCGCCCGTCGCCGCCACGGCGCACAGGAACGTGACCGCTTCGATGCGGTCGGAAATGACCGAATGTTCGGTGCCGTGCAGGCTGTCCACGCCCTGCACCACGAGGCGGTCGGTGCCGATGCCGTCGATCTTCGCGCCCATCGCGACGAGCATGTTCGCGAGGTCCGTCACTTCCGGCTCGCGCGCGGCATTTTCCAATACCGTCTCGCCATCGGCCAGGGTGGCGGCCATCAGGAGGTTCTCGGTGCCGGTGACGGTGATCATGTCCGTGTAGATGCGGGCGCCCTTCAGGCGCGGCGCCTTCGCGTGGATGTAGCCGCCCTCGATCGTGATCTCGGCGCCCATCGCGCGCAGGCCCTTGATGTGCTGGTCGACGGGACGCGAACCGATCGCGCAGCCGCCCGGCAGCGACACCTTGGCTTCGCCGAAGCGCGCCAGCATCGGGCCCAGCACGAGAATCGACGCGCGCATCGTCTTCACCAGTTCGTACGGTGCGACGAGGGTGTTGATGGCGGCGCCGTTCAGCACGACGTTCTCGTCGTCCTGCGTGACTTTGAGGCCGGTCTGCTCGAGCAGGCGCAGCATCGTGCGCACGTCGTGCAGGCGCGGCACGTTCGACAGGCGCAGGTCGTCCGCCGTCAGCAGGCCCGCGCACAGGATCGGGAGCGCCGCGTTCTTGGCGCCCGAGATGGGGATGTCACCGGAAAGGCGCTTGCCGCCGACGATCTGGAGCTTGTCCATGCGTTGTTATCCTTGGTACTCGTCCGGAGTGAGCGTCTTCATCGACAAGGCGTGGATCTCCTCGCGCATGCGGTCGCCCAGGGCGGCGTAGACGATCTGGTGGCGCTGGATGCGGCTCTTGCCGGCAAACGCGGGGGACACGATGACGGCGCTGAAATGCTGGCCGTCGCCCTCCACTTCCAGGTGGGTGCACTCCAGGCCTTTCTGGAGGTAGCCGTGAATCAGTTCGGGTGTAGTAACCATGTTTTGTCAGTGACGCAGCTTGTAGCCGCGGCGAAGCAGATTGATTGCGATAGCGGCCAAGGCCACGAAGAAGATGGCGACGATGCCCAGGCTGGTCCAGGGCGACACGTCGGACTGGCCAAAGAAACCATAGCGGAACCCGTCAATCATATAAAAGAACGGGTTGAAATGCGAGACTGCAAGCCAGAACGGCGGAAGTTTCTTGATGGAATAGAACACGCCGGCCAAAAATGTTGCTGGCGTGATCAAAAAGTTCTGGAATGCGGCCAGCTGGTCGAACTTTTCCGCCCAGATGCCGGCGATGACGCCCAGCGTGCCGAGGATGCCCGCGCCCAGCAGCGCGAACCCGACGATCCACAGCGGGGCGACGAAACTCAGGTGCGCGAACCACGCCGTAATGACGAACACGCCCAGGCCGACGGCGAGGCCGCGCACGACGGACGCCGTCACGTACGCCGACAGGATCTCCACGTGCGACAGCGGCGGCAGCAGGATGAACACGAGGTTGCCCGTGATTTTCGATTGGATCAGCGACGACGAGGAATTCGCGAACGCGTTCTGCAGCACGCTCATCATCACGAGGCCGGGCACGAGGAAGGACGTGTAGTTGACGCCATCCAGCATCTCCACGCGGCCCTCGAGCACGTGGCCGAAGATCAGCAGGTACAGCATGGCGCTGACGACGGGCGCGGCGACCGTCTGCGTGGCGACCTTCCAGAAGCGCAGGATTTCCTTGTAAAACAGGGTCTTGAAGCCCACGGAGAACAGGTTCATCGTACGGTTGCTCCAGCTTGAGATGCGCCTTCCATGATCTGGATAAAAATGTCTTCCAGGTCGGCCTGCTGCAGCTGCATCTCGTCGATCTCCGCGCCGGATTCGCGCAGGCGCGCGAGGATGCCTTCCACCTCGCTGTATTCGTTCACGCGCAGGGTGTATTTGTTGCCGCCGTCGCCGTTACCATTTCCTTTGCCTTCGTCGTGCTCGTCGTGGGCGACGAGGTGGCGCAGGCCTTCCGGCAAGGTCCCGTGCTTCAGGTGCACGACGAGCGACGAACCGGACACGCGACGCAGCAGCTGCGCCATGGTGTCCAGCGCGACGACATTGCCCGTCTTGAGCATGGCCACGCGCTGGCACATCGCCTGCGCTTCTTCCAGGTAGTGCGTCGTCAGGACGACCGTGTGGCCCTCGCGGTTCAGGCGCGAGATGAACTTCCACAGGGTCTGGCGCAGTTCGACGTCGACGCCGGCCGTCGGCTCGTCCAGCACGATCACGGGCGGTTTGTGCACGAGGGCCTGGGCGACGAGGACGCGGCGCTTCATGCCGCCGGACAGCGCCCGCATGTTGACGTCGGCCTTGGGCGTGAGGTCGAGGTTTTCCATGACCTCGTCGATCCATTTGTCGTTGTTCTTCAGGCCGAAGTAGCCCGATTGCAGGCGCAGCGTCTCGCGCACGGTGAAGAACGGGTCGAACACCAGTTCCTGCGGCACGACGCCCAGCTTCATGCGCGCCTCGCGGAAATCGCGGACGACGTCGTGGCCGTGGATGCGCACGCTGCCCACGTCCGGGCGAATGAGGCCGGCGATGGTCGAAATCAACGTGGTCTTGCCGGCGCCGTTCGGGCCGAGCAGGCCGAAGAATTCGCCTTGCTCGATGTTCAATGAAACGCCCTTGAGGGCCTTGAAGCCCTTGTAGCTTTTCTCGACGCTGTCGATCTGGATGGCTGCTGTCATGCGTTGGGGATCGGGGGGATCGAAACCGTACGGGGAAAACGGGCCATTATAGAAGAAAACGCCACGGCGTTCCGGGCCGTGGCGTTTTCGGATGCGGATGCCGGCGGGTCAGGCGCGTCCCAACAACCCGTCCACGCCGTACAACTTTGCCAACGCATCGACGTTGGCCGGCACGTTGATGAACTTGAGGCTGCGCCCCTGCTCCTGCGCGCGGCGTTGCCATGCCAGCATCAGGGCCAGGGCCGAGGAATCGGCCGCCTTGACGCCGCCGAGGTCGAACACGGTTTCGCCGGCGGACACGGCCGCGCAGCCCTGCGCCAACGCCGCCTGGGCGTTGCCGAAGGTCAGGGCTTCGAGCGAGAGCATGGGGTTCGCTTCCGCCATGCTTACTTCTGCGGCGCCTTGTTCAGGGGCTTGTTGGCCAGCTGCTCGTTGCGGTCGTGCAGCTTCTTGATCAGGCCGTCGATGCCGCCCTTGCTGATTTCCGAGGCGAAGGTGCTCTTGTAGGTTTCCACCAGCCAGGCGCCCATCACGTTCAGGTCGAAGATCTTCCAGCCTTGCGGGCCCTTGGACAGGCGGTAGTTCAGGGTGATCGGCTCGCCGCGGGTCAGGTTGACCTGCGATTTCACCTCGACTTCCGGGTCGGACGGATCGGCGCGGAACGGCTTGAATTCGATGGTTTCGTTCTTGATCTGCGACAGCGCGCCGGCGTAGGTGTACACGAGCAGCGTGCGGAATTCTTCCGCCAACTGCTTCTGCTGCTCCGGCGTCGCCCGGCGCCAGAAGCGGCCGGCGGCCAGCGCGGTCATCTTGTCGGAGTCGACGTACGGCAGGATCTTGGCGTTCACCAGGTCCATGATCTTTTTGGTATTGCCGGCCTGAATGTCCTTGTCGGCCTTGACGCTGTCGATGACGTCGGTGCTGACGCGCTTGACGAGGGCGTCCGGTGCTTCGATGGCGGCACGGGCCGGCGCCACCAGGACGCTGGTGGAAACAGCCACGGCTGCGGCGGTAACGATCAATTGTGCGATGGGCTTCATACGCTTCCTTTATCTTGGTTGGGTCTGGCCCGGCGGTCCCGCGTGCTGCGCGGACGGCCTGGCTGTACCGTAGTTAACTATTTCCGGGCCGGTTCGGATGACACGGGCGCCGGAACGGGCGGATTATTCGGTGCCGAACCTGCCGCGGGCGCAGGCGCGGGGAGTTCCCCGTCATCTTCGGGCTCCGGCTTCGGCCCCAGTTGCACGCCCAGCTTGGATTCGACCTTTTCCTTCACCTTTTCCAGCTTTTCGTGGACCTTGTCGGCGCGCTCCTGCGCCTTGTCCGTGTCGAGCACCTTGCTGCTGCGGCGCTGCATGTAACCGTCACGGATGAACTCGTAGCGATCGAGGGCGGCGTCTTCCAGCAGGTTCGACGCGTCCAGCACGCTGGCGCGCTGGTCGACGGCACGCAGGGCAATGCCGCCGTTGCGCCACGGAATATCGTTCACATGGGTCCACGAATCCCCCCACCAGTCGCCCGGCAAGGCCGCGGTGTCACGCACCGTAGATGGGCCCAGCAAAGGCAACATCAAGTACGGACCGCTCGGCACGCCCCAATAACCGAGGGTCTGGCCGAGGTCTTCGTTGTGCTTGCGCATGCCGGCCGGCGTGGCGATGTCCAGCACGCCGGCCAGGCCCAGGGTCGAGTTCACGGCAAAACGCATGAAATCGTTCATGCCGTTCTGCCCCTTGAGCTGGGCGAAATTGTTCAGCGAGCTCCACAGATCCGTCAAGTTACCAAAAAAATTGTTCACACCCGTTTGCACGAAGCTGGGGGCGACGTTCTTGTAGGCGGTGGCGGCCGGCTTCAGGGCGACGCGGTCGACCGTGTCGTTGAAGCTGAACATCGCACGGTTGAACTTCTCGAACGGATCTTTCGGATTCGCGGTCGTCGCGCAGCCGCTCAGCAACGCGGCTGCACCGAGTGTCAGCGCCAGGCCGGTGCGGGTGCGCGGCGCGGCGGAGTCATTGCGGTTCATCATTTGCCACCGTCCTTTCCTTCGGCTGCCTTGCTGTAAATAAATTGATTAATCAAATCTTCGAGCACGGCGGCCGATTGCGTGCGGGTGATGCGGTCGCCTTCGACGAGATTGTTCGTGTCGCCGCCGGCTTCGATGCCGATGTATTGCTCACCCAGCAAGCCCGAGGTCAGGATCTTCAGCGAGCTGTCCTTCGGAAACTTGTACGCGGGATTCAGATCCAGGCGGACGATGGCCTGGAAGGTCTTGTCGTCGAACGCGATATCGCCCACGCGGCCCACGACCACGCCCGCGCTCTTGACGGCCGACTGCTGCTTCAGGCCGCCGATATTGTCGAACTTGCCCGTGATCGAGTACGTCTTGCTGAACGAAATCGTGCTCATGTTACCGGCTTTGAGCGCCAGGAATAGGAGCGATAGCGCACCCAACAGAACAAAAAGGCCGACCCAGACGTCAATGGATTTGCGATGCATAAGTTTTTCCCAACTAGATTATTTGTTGAACATCAAGGCGGTCATGACGAAGTCCAGGCCCAGCACCATCAGCGACGCGATCACGACGGTCCGCGTGGTGGCGCGCGACACGCCTTCCGGCGTCGGCTGCGCTTCATAGCCCTGGAACAGCGCCGTGAACGTCACGGCCATGCCGAACACGAAGCTCTTGATGACGCCATTCATGATGTCGCGGCGCACGTCGATGTTCGCCTGCATCTGCGACCAGAACGCGCCCTCGTCGACGCCGATCAGCTTGACGCCGACCAGGTAGCCGCCGATCACGCCGATGGCGGAGAACACGGCGGCCAGCACCGGCATCGCGACCAGGCCGGCCCAGAAACGGGGCGCCAGCACGCGCTGGATCGGGTTGACGGCCATCATCTCCATGGCCGTCAATTGCTCGCCGGCCTTCATGAGGCCGATTTCCGCCGTCAGCGACGTGCCCGCGCGGCCGGCGAACAGCAGGGCCGTCACGACCGGCCCCAGCTCGCGCAGCAGCGACAATGCGACCAGCTGGCCGAGCTTTTCCGAGGCGCCGAACTGGCTCAGCGTGTAATAACCCTGCAGGCCCAGCACCATGCCGACGAACAGGCCGGACACGGTGATGATCAGCAGCGAGTAATTGCCGATGAAGTGGATTTGTTCCGAAATCAATGCCGGCCGGCGCAGCGCGCCCGGCGCCTTGGCCGCCAGCCCGAAGAACGAGCGCGTGACGAAGCCGATGCGGGCGAAGGTGTCGAGGACGAAGGCACCGATGAATGCCAGGAAATTGGTCATCGCTTGCCCCCCAGGCCCAGGTCTTCGGCCAGCGACTTGCCTGGATAGTGGAACGGCACGGGCCCGTCCGGTTCCGCGTTCACGAACTGCTTGACGTACGGGTCGGTCGAGCGGCGCATCTCGTCCGGCGTGCCCGCGGCGACGATCTTGCCGGCGGAAAGGAAATACACATAGTCGGCGATCATGAAAGTCTCGTTCACGTCGTGCGAGACGACGATCGACGTCGAGCCGAGCGCGTCGTTCAGGTTGCGGATCAGGTTGGCCGTCACGCCCATCGAGATCGGATCGAGGCCGGCGAACGGCTCGTCGTACATGATCAGGTCCGGATCGAGCGCGACGGCGCGCGCCAACGCGACGCGGCGCGCCATGCCGCCCGAGATCTCGTTCGGCTTGAGGCCGGCCGCGTTGCGCAGGCCGACGGCGTTCAGGCGCATCAGGACCAGGTCGCGGATCAATTCTTCCGGCAGTTCCGTGTGCTCGCGCAGCGGAAACGCCACGTTCTCGAATACCGTCAAATCCGTGAACAGGGCGCCGAACTGGAACAGCATGCCCATCTTGCGGCGCAGGCGATACAGGCCATCCGTGTCGAGCCGGTTCACGACCTCGCCGTTCACCGCGACGGTGCCCTGCTGCGGCTTGATCTGTCCGCCGATGAGGCGCAGCACCGTCGTCTTGCCCGAACCGGAGCCGCCCATGACGGCAATCAGCTTACCGCGCGGGAAGTCCATGCTCAGGTTCTGCAGGATCGGGCGATCGCCATACGAAAAATGCAGATCGCGGATTTCGACGAGGTTGGACACAGTGAATATGGGTATTTGGAGAATCCCGTATTGTAGTGCAGAAACGGCAAGGCCTGCAGGACGCGCCCCGATTCCGGCCATGTTATCGACGTGATATTACAACATTACTAAATAATGAGTCAGATATTTTCGAGCATAAGTGCTTGTTTTTACTAAATTATGCATACGCCACATTGTTTCGAACCATTACCTAACCGTAACAAATGCCATACGGAAACCAGCTTGTATGCGCCGTCATGGACCGCCGTCCAGCGCCGCCGAACGCGGCGCGTGCCGGTTGCCGGGAACGGCGCGACGCCGGCCTGTCGCACGATGCGTGAGCGTGCTATTTTTAACAATTAAGCGGCGAATCTTCGCTTGCGACGACGGTCCAACCATCAAAAGGAGGATCGGCAATGACGACGAAGGCCCTGGTCCGCATCGACAGCGGCGCGGCGGCGATGGAAGGCATGCTCGAGTTGCCCCACGATCCGCTCGGCGTCGTCCTGTTCGCGCACGGCAGCGGCAGCAGCCGGCTCAGCCCGCGCAACAACCACGTGGCGCACGTGCTGCGCGACGCCGGCATCGGCACCCTGCTGCTGGACCTGCTCACGCCGCACGAGGACAAGCAATACCATAACCGTTTCGACATTCCCCTGCTGACGGCCCGCCTGCGCGCGGCCGCCGCCTGGCTCGGCGCGCAGGAAGCGACGATGGCCCTGCCCCTCGGCCTGTTCGGCGCGAGCACGGGCGCCGCCGCCGCGCTGCAACTGGCGGCCGACCCGGCGGTGCCCGTCGCGGCCGTCGTCTCGCGCGGCGGGCGGCCCGACCTGGCCGGCAGCGACACGCTTCGCGCCGTCGAGGCACCCACCCTGTTGATCGTCGGCGGCGCCGACGAGCCCGTCATCGCCCTGAACGAGCAAGCTTATGGCGAGCTGGGCTGCATGAAACGGCTGTCCATCGTGCCCGGCGCCACGCACCTGTTCGAGGAACCGGGCGCGCTGGACGACGTGGCGCAACAAGCCGCCGACTGGTTCGCCCTGCACTTCCGGCCCGACTGACATGACTGCCGACCTGCGCCTCATGTTCGGCGGCGACGCCATGCTGGGCCGCCACGTGCGCGACGTCATGCTGCGCGACGGCATCCACGCGCCGCTGGGCGCCGTCGCCCCACTGCTGCGCGCGGCCGATCTCGCCATCGTCAACCTGGAGTGCGCGCTCACTGACAGCGCGCTGCAGTGGCACGGCGCCCCCAAGGCGTTTTATTTCCGCGCCCTGCCCGGCGCCGGGCAGGCGCTGTTCGATGCCGGCGTGCGGCTCGTCAGCCTGGCGAACAACCACAGCCTCGACTACGACGTGCAGGGCCTGGCCGACACCCTGCGCACCCTGGACGCCCGCTGCATCGCCCACACGGGCGCCGGCCCCGACCTCGCGTGGGCGCAGTCGCCGGCCGTCGTGCCGTGCGGCGACGTGCTGGTCGGGATGGCGGCGTTCTGCGACCACCAGGACGATTTCGCCGCGACGGACGACCATCCCGGCATCGCCTGGCTGGACCTGCACGACGAGGCGGCCGCCGTCGACGCCTTCGCGTGCGCGCTCGCGCCCCTGCGCACGGCCGGCGTGCGCTGGCCCATCCTGTCGCTGCACTGGGGCCCGAACATGGTGACGGCACCGAGCGCCCACCTGCGCCGCCTAGCCCGCGCCGCGATCGACGTAGGCTGGAAGATCGTCTACGGGCACAGCGCCCACGTCTTCCACGGCGTCGAGCTGTACCGGGGCTGTCCGATCCTGTACGCGGCCGGCGACCTCGTCGACGACTACGCCGTCGACCCGGAGCTGCGCAACGACCACCAACTCTTGTTCGAGGTGCGCCTGGGCGACGACGCCCTCGAGCGCATCGTGCTGCACCCGATCTTCATCCGCCACGGCCGCGCGGCGCCGGCCGACCACACGCAGCGCACGTGGATTCACACGCGCATGCAGGCGCTGTGCCGCGACCTGGGGACTGCTGCGCGGCTCGATGGCGATACGCTCGCCATCGAACCGGACGCCGCCACGGCGCACGAGGGCTTTGTTGCATAAATCCGCCCCGGCAGCGGGAAAGACGGGGCACGGGTAAACTGACGGCATGAGTGTGCCTGCAAAGCCGAAGTACCGAACGACCAATTGGAAAGAATACAATGCGGCGCTGAAGACGCGTAGCTCGCTGCTCATCTGGCTGGACAAGGACATGCACTGGCAAGGCTGTGCCAGCGGTAAGCGCGGCCGCAGCCCGACGTACAGCGAAGCGGCAATCCAGTTCTGCCTGACCATCAAGGGCTGTTCAATCTGCCCTTGCGCCAGGCGATGGATATGGCGCAAAGCGTTCTCAAACTGTCCGGCCTCGACTGGAAAGTACCCGACTTCAGCACGATCAGCCGGCGTCAGAAGAATTTGGCGGTGACGATCGGAGCGCACCCGACGACGACGAGACTGCACCTGCTGGTCGACAGCACCGGCATCAAGATGCTGGGCGAAGGCGAATGGAAGACCAAAAAGCATGGCACCGACTACCGTCGTCAGTGGCGCAAGGTCCATCTCGGCATCGACGTGGACACGCTGGAAATCCGGGCCATCGAAGTGTCCGACAACGGCACCGGCGATGCGCCGATGCTGCCATGCCTGCTCGATCAGATCGACACTGACGAGATGATCGCCCGCGTCAGTGGCGACGGCGCCTATGACACGAAGGACTGTCATGCGGCTATCGAGCGGCGTGGTGCGCCGGCGATTATCCCGACGCGCCGCAATGCAAGCCGTGGAAAGATCGACGTCCTGGCGCCGCGGCCCGTAACGCCATCCTGGATGCCACACGCCGGCTTGGCCGCAAAATCTGGGAGAAGTGGACCGGGTATCATCGACGCAGTCTTGTGGGCGGTATCGCCACGTCCTCATCACGACATCGGCCATGATCCCGCCGCCATAATCCTCAAGGAACTCGTCCGGCATCACGAAAACGCGCTCGGACAGCGCACCTTTCTGATTCCGTCTCGCTCAGAGAAATAGTTTTGCAACCGGCTCAAGTGTCTCATGGATTAAATACACACATTCCACCCTTGGCTTCTGCAGGCTTAACATTTACATTCCCATCGGTCACTCGATATTCAACTTGAAAGCAATAGTCTGAGATCTCTTGAGCTCCGTCAACAGCCGCTTGACCACTAATCACAAATCTCATCAAACCATTCTCCCAATTTTCAAGCTTGGGCAAAAAAAACACTGGCTGAGACGGATACAGTGATTTTGAAATCGCGTCATAGATTAGAGTACCCACGCTTCTATTCAACAAGTGCCGCTCATTAGCCAACAAATAAGCCGACTTCCCAGTCAATATCTCATATTTATTCCTCACCGGACGATTGATAATAATAAATTCATTACCACTCAATGAAAAATAAACGCTTGCACTACGTTCGAGAATTAAAACAACTTTGCTTCGATCCGTTGCGCACTGTCTTAGAACAACAGGTGATTCATTCTCATCACTAGTGAGTACAGGATGTACCTCCAACTGCCAGCTTCCATTACGTGATCGAATGGAATTAGCTTCACTCCATTGAAATTCACCTTTACCAGATCGCTCCCCCAAGCACGAAGCCCGCGATTGCATACAAACACAAATGAAACTAAAGAAAAAAAATACACAAGAAAAGATTTTTAGCTTCATGGACATACTGCTCCTATTCCATCTGGCGCCTTAATCCCAATATCCATTTTCCTTCTACCGAATGCCTTGGCGCCACTCATAGTGCCAAAACGATATATATCCATCGCCACACCGGGAGTATTCTGAATATTTTGATCCCCGTAATCCGAGACAGTAAGCGCCCCTGAAGGCCCGCCATTTGCAGCAATAGCGCCACCATCCTCAACCGTAATGCTAATTTGGGTACCATATTGCCTGAGTTGTCGAGTAGTGAGGCCGAGAAAACCTCTCTGAACTGCCACAGTGCCCATAGTCCCGCCACGAATAGAGCCTCCTGTACTCTTGGGATACGCTGAGAACAGAGCTCCATCGCCATTCGCCTGCCCTGGCCCAACGGCCGTAAGTTCCGCTTTTACTTTGCACTCACATAGTCCAAGAAAGTCGAAACTACTAACCGGATTTCCATCCACATATGCATATACGTTAAGCCCCCGGAAACTTGAAACGCAGAGCGACCAACCAAACCACTGCCGCCTGAATTCCGCCGAGTCCAGTCATTATTGACAGAATTGCGACTGGACTACTCAGAACCCACGGCACCAGTTCAACTATCCACTCCGTTAGGAGAGAGGACGGCAGTGTTACGAGCTGCAAAAGAATTCCGGGAAGGAGATGCTCGCCTACTGTACCTTTGTAATGAAAGTATACAACCCATGTCCACAGTGCGACCCCGCCCAACACCAGTGAATATATTGCCGCAATCACCTTCATGATCAGGAACCTTTCGACATATATCACTACCGAAGTCGAACACCAACCCCAGGAGTCGATTGCAATGCATTTGCAAAGAACCCCGGCATAAGTGTGTCGGTCGTGACTGTATTGAGCCCAACCCCACCGGCTTTTAACGCCCTTGAAGCAGCAATTGAGCACTGGGTGGAGCTATTCGAAGTGATCGCTGTCCAGCGCTTCAGGCCGCGCTCCCGTGCTGCTGACGCATCAAACGCGGCGTCATTGGGAACCTTAATCCGCCAAACCTCAGACGCTGGCCGCCGCTCTGCGGCCAGCGTCTCCGCAAAGGATTTTGTCTCGTTCGGCCCTATAGGTAATCCATTGCTAGGAAATTGACTAAGTATCACCTGCGTGGTGTTTGCCTCTGTGACCATTACATGACCGACACTCGTGGTGCCTTCAGCGCGCCATATATACACATCAACATCACGCAACCCATACGGGTCAAATCTGCTTATCGGGTTCCCCCCGACATATGCATAGGTGTTAACGCCACCTGCCAAGCCGATGGGATCACTCTCGATATATCGCCCGAGCGTCGCATCATAATACCGATTCCAGTTGTACCACAGCCCCGACTCCGCATCATAGTACTGCCCCGGAAACCCGATATTCAACGGCACCGTATTCAGCGTGACCGTCCGGTTGAACGCCGTATTATCCGCCCGCCACACCGGCGTGCCGCCGCTGTCCGTCAACACCTCCGGCCGCCCGACTTGGTCGTTGTGACTGGCGTAGAACTGTCCCGCGCGCGCGATCCCGAACAATTGGCCGTTCAGCCAAACGTAGTCGGTAGAGGTTGGGCCGGACTCGGCCAGCAATTCCCCGCTTGGTCCGTACACGAAGTTGGTCGTGCCGTACTGCAGCGTCACCTTGCGCACGCGCTGGTTGAACGCGTTATAGGTGTAAGTGCCAAGGGTATAGCTCCCGCCAGACCCTGGGGGCACAACCGTGTAGCTCACCAGGCGGTTGAAGGCGTCGTGTCGATAACTCCATCCAACGCTCCCCGTGCTGACCTCGTACGAGAGATTGCCGAACACGTCGTAGGTGAAATTGCGGTACTGGTCGTTCGCGACGGTGCTCCACCTGCTCAGCCGGTTGCTCTGGGTGTCCATCACCAGGTTGTAGTTGCCGCTCGGGCTGTTGTTCGACGTGCGGTTGCCGACCAGGTCCCAGGTGAACGATTCGCCGCCGGCCGTGCGCGAGGCCGACGTCAGGCGCGACGTGCCGTCGTAATCATAGGTGGCCGACTTGCTCGTGTCGATGTTGTTCGAGCGTGTGTGGATGCGGTCGCCGGCGTCGTAGCCGATGTCCATCTGCTGCACCGCCATCGTGCTGTCGATCCGCGCCAGCCGGCCGTCGTTATCGTAGGTCAGCAAACGCGGCCGGTTGTTCCCGTAGCGCCACGCGTACGGCATACCCGACACCGGCTGGTACAGGAAGCTGTCGGCCAGCGTGCTCCAGGTGCCGGACAGGTTGCTGCTGATCCGGTTCAGCTGGCCGACCGCGTCGTACCCGTAGGTCAGTTGCAAGCCGGACGGGTACGTCATGGTCTGCCGGCGTCCGGCCGCGTCGTAGGTCCAGCTCGTCGTGTACGTCTGGCCCGCGATCACGGTCGTCTGCGAAGCAAGTTCGCCGGCGGCGGTGTAGGCGTAGCTGGTCTGGCCGCTGGTGTCGGTGACGCTCGACAGGTGCCCGATGGCGTAGCTGCCCACGTCGTAGGTGAACGTCTCGGCGGTCGCGCCGCTGGTGCGCGTCCTGATCCGGCCAAGCCCGTCCCAGGTGTAGCGGATCACGACGCCGTTCGCGCGCGTTTCGGTGGACAGGCGGCCGTCGTCGTCATAGGTGTACGAGGTCAGGCCGGTGTCCGGGCTGTTCACGCTGGCCAGTTCGCCGTAGCCGTTGTACGTGTAGTTCGTCTGCAGGCCGCGCGCGTCGCGCACCCAGTCGAGGTTGCCGGCGGCGTTGAAATGCCGTTGCGTGACGCTACCCTCCGGCAGCGCCGTCACCTTCGTACGGCGCTGCTGGGCGTCGTACTCGAACGTGGTCGAGTTGCCGTTGGCGTCACTGATCGATTTCAGGTTGCCGTTCCCATCGTAACGCAGGTTCGTGGTCTGGCCGTTGTTGCCCGTGACCGTGTAGGTGCGGCCGAGCGTGTCGGTTTGCGACGTCGAGGTGAAATCCGTGGCGGCCACCGCCGTCGGGGCGCTGCCGTTCAGGCCGGGCGTGAACCGGGCGGACGTCGTGACCGTGGTGAGCGTCGATGGCGTGTAGTTGATCGTCTGGAAGCGGTTCTGGGTATCGCCGACCTGTACCAGCCGCTCGCTCGCATCGTAGCGATAGCGCGCGGCCGTGCCGTCGGCATACACGATGTCCGTGACCCGACGGTCGCCGTCGTAGGTGTAGGTGGTGGTGCGGTCGCCGGTCGGCAACTTGTCGGTCACCGACTTCAGCGTCCTGTTCGGGTTGTACGCGTAGAGGTGGGTGATGCCGTTCTCGTCCACCATCGCCCCGGGATAGCCGAGGTTGTCGTAGCCGCTGTACGTCACCGACTGTCCCAGCCGGTTGGTGAGGCTGGTCAGGTTACCGTACATGTCATAGGACTCGGTCTCCGTCTCGTTGCCCGTCGACAAATAGTACGTCGTGGTGCGCGTCGCCGGCATCCCGTTCGCATTGAATGTATAGGTGTAACCAATCTTCCTGTGCGTCGAGTTGACCATGTCGGTGTCGGTCACGGTGTCGACGAGATCGGTCTCCAGGCCCCCACGTTTATAGGTGTAACTGATGCTCCGGTAAGTGGCGCCGTTGGCGTCACGGTAATCCGTCGAGTTGAGGGTGGTACCGTTCCAGTTGTTGTAAGTCGTCAGCGCGTTGGCCGTACCGGCCGCCGTCGTGACGCTGAGCAGGGATCTGTTGCTGGTGAATTGGTACTGCGTCTTGTTGCCCTCCCAATCCAGGGCATAATCGACAGCGTCTCCCCCCCCCACATAGAATATCTTTGCCGCCGACGCGGGACAGCTGGCAGTCGGACTGCGCGACCGGGACGTCAGGACCTTGGTGCCATTGACGTCTTTGAAGGTGTAGGTCGTCGTTTGGCCAAGCGCATTGGTAACGATCGTGTAAGTCGAGCCGTCCGTGGCGTTCGTGCCATATGCGAAAGTCTCGAACTCTTTGCGCCCAGCCAGGGCGCTGTCCTTGACCCGCTTGTCGGGATAGTACTGGTACGTGCTGTAGCGCACGCCATTAACCGCGATGCCGGTGAGCAGCGTCGGGTCGGTGTCCTCATAGAAGTACTCCCGATAGTCGGCGGGCGCGCCGCTCGCCGGATCCACCGGGGCGGTGACCTTCTTGAGCATGTTGTTGGCGTCGTACTCGTACTTCCATACTCCTCCATTCGGATCGAGCACCTGCGTCACCCGGCCATTCGACCAGGTGAACCGCAACTGCTGCGCACCACCGTCGGTGACCGCAATCAATGTCCCGCTCTGATCGTAACCGAAACTGATCAGCGGTGAACCGCCTTTCGTGGTGATGCTGACAATCCGTCCACGAGCGTCATAGTAGTACTTCTGGCCATCCTTGAGAAGATCGTAGTAAACACCTTGGTCGGGGTGCCAGGTTAGTTGGCCGTAAGCACCATTGTAGACAACGATTCCGCCAGGGAAACCGCCGGGCGGAGGCGGCACTTTGTTCAAGACGTACTGCGCCCCCGTCGAATCGGTAACCTTCACCCAGTCGGTACCCACCACCAGGTCCGGGGACTCGAAGCCCGTCATCCAATTCGACCCGAACAGCTTCCCACCCCCTCCCCTGGGCTTGCTTCGATAGGTGCGCTCCAGCGACACACCGGTCGTCCTCGCCGAAACGAAATCCCGTTCCAGCTTGTATTTTTCACCAGTGGCGATCACTACCGGATGCTTCTCCACCGGACTGGTGTCGGGGACGACATTGCTACAGGACGGAGGGGCCACTGAGCTATTGTCCACCGCGACAGGAAAGGTATAGTTGCCAGTGGCGGCGGACCATCCCCCCGGAGGCGCAATCAATACCGGCAACTCCGAGCCAACGGGCTGCGAGCCGCCCGCCTCTCTGTCTCTGTTTGGGTCGTAATCCTCAGGATGTCCCGTTACGTGAACTTCGGGAACCTTTGCAGGATCTGCGGGATCCGGGTAAGATTTTTGTTCCTGAGCGGACGCGGTAAGGATAGAGCAAATCAAAACAACGGCGATTGCAATGTGGCACTTGCGTGGATAGTTTTTCATTAATTTCTCATCATCCATGATTGGATCTCGTCGCGATGCGACGATCTCGAAGTCGCGTCCGGCTTGCGAACTGAATGGTGGCTGGACTTGACGGCCACTCAGGTCATCGATCACTTCTGCGGTTCAGGCCGTTTGGCCATCATCGGACTTTCCCCTTGCCGGCCGCAGGTTTCTCAAGCGCGTATTTGAATTCCCTACCATCGGTCCTTTTCCCGGGACACGTTGCCGCCATTCGTATCGGAACGGCGCAGCACTCCTTTGGCCTGGCATCGGGCAGGGCAAAAAATTTCGTTTATAAAAATGCAAAAGCCGAGGAACGCGGCACACAAATTCGCGGGCGTCAAGCGAAAAGGAATGGCACAACGTGATATGGATCGTGCAATGTCGGAGAGAAGTCGCTATTGTTAGCGCAACGAAAGCCTTTTATCCGACATCCATACAACCTGACCAAGCGGCACCGAAAACCACCTGCGGCACCCGGTGAATAAGACGCCAAGATTGCATTAAAGTATACGCAGCAATTCATTTTCTTGCATTACAAAAATCGCCAATGCACGAAATAAAATTACTCGAATCAGGCAGATAAATATATCGCCCCGGCTCTTGTCCATATGGCGACCACCCACCAATAAAGGCCGGCAGATGCGCATTTCCATAACGTGGATAATACGCGTGCATTTCCACCATAATTGCAAATTGTATTTCTCTCGAAATATCACGCAATCGATTTATGCAGCTCGTGATTTATCCGACTTGGCGCGGACGTACGCGATTACGTCGCCGCGCTGGAGGGCCGGATCAAACTGTTTTGCCCGCCGCCCTGTTCGCCGCATCCGAGCCCTGACGAACAGGCATGGACTCATGTCAAGCGTCCGGTCGACGCATTAACGAGGCTGGGTTTCCCCGTCGGAGCGGCCTGGAACAACCCAAATTTCACCGAAAGCGAAGAGGGAAAGGGAAAACTACTGGGAACGCAGTGGCAAAATTGTTGCCCACGAAAATACAGGAACGCGCAAATCCCGCTACCGGCCGTAGCGCCTCAAGATCAGCCCTGCAATCAGCACGACAAATCCGATCCCGACGAATGGATCGCCCGAATATCCCGTGCCGGTTTCTATAGGGATGACCCGGGTAATAACCGGCATGCGTTCGGCCCATCAGCCAATCCCACATGTCTATGGGAAGAAAGTCGCTCAACGTGGGAATGAGCCGGATGCCGATCAGCGCGCAGCCGAACCACATGAACCACCCGGACATTTGATTTCTCCGACATTCCCTATTTATCATACAGGCAACGCACCATATAAAAAAAGGTTCTTCGCAGGGAATGGGGGAAGACGGGGTTGACGATCTGAGCGGGAGGTGGTGGCGGAGGTCTGATGTTGGTAGATTGATAGTCGCCAAACAAGTCAATCTATCAAACCACCGCCATGCTCAATGCTATGTCCTCTCTCCCGTTTTGGGAAGGCCATATTGTCGACGCCGTCCAGGAACAAGAAGACGGCTCGCTATTAATCGTTCTCGATACCTGCCCGGCGAGTGACGCTGTGTGCGGAGCGTGCCGCCAGCCTTGCGCCCTGATACATGAGCGCCGACGGCACAAGGTGCGCGATCGCGATGTTTTGGACAGGCGTGTCTGGCTTGATGTGCCGGTGCGGCGACTGGACTGCCATCACTGCAATGCACGGGTGGCCGAGCATATTGTTTGGCTCGACCGCCGGGCGCGCATCACGCACCGCGTGCGCCTCTGGGTCGAGGCGTTGGCGCAGTTGCTTCCCATTGCCCATATAGCCCGGCTAACGGGCCTGCACTGGCATACCATCAAGGACATCGATCACCGGCGCTTGAAACACCTACATGGCGACTTCTCGGCGCAAGGCGTACGGCGCCTGGTCATGGACGAATTCGCGTTGCACAAGGGACATCGGTACGCCACTGTCGCCTTGGATGCTGAGCAAATGCGGGTGCTGTGGGTTGGAGAAGGAAACAGCCGGGAAGCGATCCGGCCATTCTTCGAGATGCTGGGAGAGGAAGGCTGCCGGCGAATCGAAGCCGTTGCCATGGACATGAACACGGCGATGGATCTCGAAGTTCGCCAGCAATGTCCAAACGCGGAAGTTGTCTAAGACCTGTTTCACGTGGTAGCCCGCTTTGGCCGCGAAGTGGTCGACCGGGTGCGCGTTGACCAAGCGAATACCTTGCGTGCCGAACCAAAGGCCCGACAGGTCATCAAGCGCAGTCGCTGGCTATTACTGCGCAACCGCGACAACCTCAGGGCCGAACAGGCCGTCAAGCTCGAAGAGCTGCTGGCAGCCAACCTGCCCTTGTCCACCGTCTACCTGCTCAAGACCGAGCTGAAAGAGATTTGATATGCACCATCGGTTCGGGAAGGTGCTCGTCGATGGAAAGCCTGGCTCAAGCTTGCCTTGCAAAGCCAGATCGCACCAGTAATCCAGTTTGCCAAACGCTTGGCCAAATATCGGCGCGGCATCCTGGCTTCGGCCATCTATCCGATGAACTCATCAATCCTGGAGGGCGTCAACAATCGCATCAAAGTCATCAAGCGCATGGCCTACGGATTTCGGGACGCATCCTACTTCTTCCTTAAAATCAAGGATGCGTTCCCCGGCAAAGCGTGATGAACCTAAAAAAAGGCCCGGGCTGTTCACCCGGGCCTTTTTTTTATTCTGGAAGGCTGGCCGATCAGCGCGGCAGCACCGACGCCCCCATCAGGAATTCATCGACGGCGCGCGCGCACTGGCGGCCTTCGCGGATCGCCCACACGACGAGCGATTGACCGCGGCGCATGTCGCCGGCAGTAAACACTTTCGGCACCGACGTCTGGTAGCACACGTCGCCGTCCGTCGTGGCGCGCGCGTTGCCGCGGGCATCCTTTTGCACGCCGAACGCGTCCAGCACCTGCTGCACCGGCGACACAAAGCCCATCGCCAGCAGCACGAGGTCGGCCTTCAGTTCGAATTCCGAACCGGCCACTTCCGTCATCTTGCCGTCTTTCCACTCGACGCGGCAGGCGATGACCTTGTCGACCTTGCCGCCCTTGCCTTCGAAGCGCTTGGTGGCGACGGCGAAGTCGCGCTCGCAGCCTTCTTCGTGCGACGACGAGGTGCGCAGCTTGGTCGGCCAGTACGGCCACACGAGCGGCTTGTTCTCGTGCTCCGGCGGCATCGGCATCAGTTCGAACTGCGTCACCGACGTGGCGCCGTGGCGGTTCGACGTGCCCACGCAGTCGGAGCCGGTGTCGCCGCCGCCGATCACGATCACGTGCTTGCCCGTGGCCTTGATCTGGTCCTTGACCTTGTCGCCGGCATTCACGCGGTTCTGCTGCGGCAGGAAGTCCATCGCGAAGTGCACGCCCTTCAGGTCGCGGCCCGGGACCGGCAGGTCGCGCGGTGCCTCGGCGCCGCCGGCCATGACGACGGCGTCGTAGTCCTTGACGAGGTCTTCCGGGAAGATGGTTTCGCGCGCCATGTTGCTGACGGTCGTCGGGAAATCCTTGCCGATCAGGACGCTGGTGCGGAACGTTACGCCTTCCGCCTTCATCTGTTCGACGCGGCGGTCGATCAGGCCCTTCTCCATCTTGAAGTCGGGGATGCCGTAGCGCAGCAGGCCGCCGACGCGGTCGTTCTTCTCGAACACCGTCACGTCGTGGCCGGCGCGCGCCAGCTGCTGGGCGGCGGCCAGGCCCGCGGGGCCGGAACCGATGATCGCGACCTTTTTACCGGTCTTGACGGCGGCCGGTTGCGGCACGATCCAGCCGTGTTCCCAGCCGGCGTCGGCGATCTTGCGCTCGATCGACTTGATGCCGACCGGCTCGTTGTTGATGCCCAGCGTGCAGGCGGCTTCGCACGGTGCCGGGCAGATGCGGCCCGTGACTTCCGGGAAGTTGTTCGTCGAGTGCAGGTTGTCGACGGCGTTGCGGTAATTGCCGTGGTAGACCAGGTCGTTCCAGTCGGGGATCTGGTTGTTGACGGGGCAGCCGGTGTTGCAGAACGGGATGCCGCAATCCATGCAGCGCGCGCCTTGCACCTTCGCCTGCGCGTCGGTCAAGGTGATCGAGAATTCCTTGTAGTTCTTGAGGCGGGCAGCGGGTTCCAGGTGGTCTTCTTCCTGGCGCTGAAATTCCATGAAGCCGGTGATCTTACCCATGTGTGTTCCTATCGTATTCTGTTCGGTCTAGAGATGCGGCGGGCGCGTGGGGACGCCCGCCGGGCGCATCAGGCAGCCAGTTCAATCTTGTCGTTGGCTTCTTCCATGCTGCTGTTGTGCATCTCTTCCAGCGCGCGCTTGTACTCGGTCGGGAAGACCTTGACGAACTTGCTGCGGCTGTTGGCCCAGTCGTCCAGCAGGTTGCGGGCGCGGGTCGAACCGGTGTGCTTGAAGTGACGCTCGATCAGGCGCTTCAGGATCGCTTCGTCCGACTCGCGCTCGCCGTTGCGGGTCTGGGCGTGCCAGCTGGCCTTGTCGCTTTGTTCCTTGGTCGACAGCACGCGCTCCAGTGCCACCATCGCGGTGTTGCACTTCTGCTCGAAATCGCCCTTCGGATCGTAGACGTACGCCACGCCGCCCGACATGCCCGCCGCGAAGTTGCGGCCGGTCTCGCCCAGCACGACGACCGTACCGCCCGTCATGTATTCGCAGCCGTGGTCGCCCACGCCTTCGACGATGGCGGTCGCACCCGAGTTACGCACCGCGAAACGCTCGCCGGCCACGCCGTTCAGGAACGCTTCGCCGGCAATCGCGCCGTACAGCACCGTGTTGCCGACGATGATGTTGTCGACGGCCCAGCCGCGGAACTCCGTGTTCGGACGCACGATGATGCGGCCGCCCGACAAGCCTTTGCCCACGTAGTCGTTGCCCTCGCCGACCAGGTCCAGCGTGATGCCGGCCGCCAGGAACGCGCCGGCCGACTGGCCCGCGGTGCCCTGCAGCTGGATGTGGATCGTGTCGTCCGGCAGGCCGGCGTGGCCGTAGCGCTTGGCGACTTCGCCCGACAGCATCGTGCCGACCGTGCGGTTGACGTTCTTCACCGGCGAGATGAACGAGACGCGCTCGCCCTTCTCCAGCGCGGCCTTGGCCTGCGCGATCAGCTTGTGGTCCAGCGCCTTGTCCAGGCCGTGGTCCTGTTCGTCCGAGTGCAGCAGCTGGCGTTTGTCGTCGACCTTCGGCTGGAAGAAGATGTTGCTGAAATCCAGGCCCTGCGCCTTCCAGTGGCCGACGGCCTTCGACTTGTCCAGCAGGTCGGAACGGCCGATCAGTTCGTCGAACGTGCGGATGCCCAGCTGGGCCATGATCTGGCGCGCTTCCTCGGCGACGAAGAAGAAGTAGTTCACGACGTGTTCCGGCTTGCCCGAGAACTTGGCGCGCAGTTCCGGATCCTGCGTGGCGACGCCCACCGGGCAGGTGTTCAGGTGGCACTTGCGCATCATGATGCAGCCTTCGACGACGAGCGGCGCCGTCGCGAAGCCGATTTCGTCCGCGCCCAGCAGGGCGGCGATGACGACGTCGCGGCCGGTACGCATCTGGCCGTCGGCCTGGACGCGGATACGGCTGCGCAGGCCGTTCAGCACGAGGGTCTGCTGGGTCTCGGCGAGGCCCAGTTCCCACGGCGTGCCGGCGTGCTTGACGGACGACAGCGGCGACGCACCCGTACCGCCGTCATGGCCGGCGACGACGACGTGGTCGGCCTTCGCCTTCGACACGCCGGCGGCCACCGTACCGATGCCGACTTCCGACACCAGCTTCACGGAAATCGACGCGTGCGGGTTGGCGTTCTTGAGGTCGTGGATCAGCTGCGCCAGGTCTTCGATCGAGTAGATGTCGTGGTGCGGCGGCGGCGAGATCAGGCCCACGCCCGGCACCGAGAAGCGCAGCGACGCGATGTACTCGGACACCTTATGGCCCGGCAGCTGGCCGCCTTCGCCCGGCTTCGCGCCTTGCGCCATCTTGATCTGGATCTGGTCGGCCGAAGCCAGGTATTCGGCGGTCACACCGAAGCGGCCCGACGCCACCTGCTTGATCCGGGAGCGCAGCGAATCGCCCTCGGTCAGCGGAATGTCGGCGACGACGCGGTCCTTGCCCAGGATCGACGCCAGCGTCTCGCCCTTGGCGATCTTGATGCCCTTGAACTCGCCCATATAGCGTGCCGGGTCCTCGCCGCCTTCGCCGGTGTTCGACTTGCCGCCGATGCGGTTCATGGCGATGGCCAGCGTGGCGTGCGCCTCGGTCGAGATCGAGCCCAGCGACATCGCGCCGGTAGCAAAACGCTTGACGATGTCCTTGGCCGGTTCCACTTCGTCCAGCGGGATCGCCTTGGTCGGATCGATCTTGAACTCGAACAGGCCGCGCAGGGTCAGGTGACGCTTGCTCTGGTCGTTGATGATCTGCGCGTACTCTTTATACGTGCTGTAGTTGTTGGCGCGGGTGGAGTGCTGCAGCTTGGCGATGGCGTCCGGCGTCCACAGGTGGTCTTCGCCGCGCACGCGGTAGGCGTATTCGCCGCCGACGTCCAGCGCGTTGGCCAGCAGCGGGTCCTTGCCGAAGGCCAGCGCGTGCAGGCGCAGGGCTTCCTCGGCCACTTCGAACAGGCCGATGCCCTCGACGGTCGACGACGTGCCGCGGAAGTACTTGTCGACCAGCGACTTGTTCAGGCCGATGGCTTCGAAGATCTGGGCGCCGCAGTACGACATGTACGTGGAGATGCCCATCTTCGACATCACCTTCATGAGGCCTTTACCGACCGCCTTGGTGTAGTTGTACATCGCCTTGTCGGCCGCCATCTCGTGCGGCAGCGTGTGCGCCAGGTCGACCAGCGTTTCCAGCGCCAGGTACGGGTGCACGGCTTCCGCGCCGTAGCCGGCCAGCAGGGCGAAGTGGTGCGTCTCGCGGCACGAACCGGTTTCCACGACGAGACCCGTCGACGCGCGCAGGCCGCGCTGGACGAGGTGCTGGTGGATCGCGGACGTCGCCAGCAGCGCGGGGATCGCGACCTGGTCGGCGTTGACGTTGCGGTCCGAGATGATCAGGATGTTGTGGCCCGATTTCACGGCATCGACGGCTTCCGCGCACAGCGAGGCCAGCGACGCTTCGATGCCTTCCTTGCCCCACGAGACCGGGTAGCAGATGTTCAGCTCATACGACTTGAACTTGCCGCCCGTGTGCAGGCTGATGTTGCGCAGGCGGGCCATGTCGTCGAAACCGATCACCGGCTGCGACACTTCGAGGCGCATCGGCGGGTTGACGTTGTTCGTGTCCAGCAGGTTCGGCTTCGGACCGATGAACGACACCAGCGACATCACCATCGCTTCGCGGATCGGGTCGATCGGCGGGTTCGTGACCTGGGCGAACAGCTGCTTGAAGTACGAGTACAGCGGCTTCAGTTTGTTCGACATCACGGCCAGCGGCGAGTCGTTACCCATCGAGCCAGTGGCTTCCTCGCCCAGCACGGCCATCGGGGCCATGAGGAATTTCAGGTCTTCCTGGGTGTAGCCGAACGCCTGCTGGCGGTCCAGCAGGGAAATGGCGGCCTTCTCGCCCTGCGCGTCCTTCACGCGGTTCTGCGACAGCTGGCTTTCCGACAGCTTGATTTCGTTGAGCTTGATGCGCACCGACTTGATCCAGGCTTTATACGGCTTGGCATTCGAGTAGGTGTCTTTCAGTTCCTTGTCGTCGATGATGCGGCCGGCTTCCAGGTCGATGAGGAACATCTTGCCCGGCTGCAGACGCCATTTCTTGACGATGCGCGATTCCGGGATCGGCAGGGTGCCCGATTCCGACGCCATCACGACCAGGTCGTCGTCCGTGACGATGTAGCGGGCCGGACGCAGGCCGTTGCGGTCCAGCGTGCCGCCGATGTGGCGGCCGTCGGTGAAGGCCATCGCGGCCGGGCCGTCCCACGGTTCCATCATCGCGGCGTGGTATTCATAGAACGCGCGGCGGTTCTCGTCCATCGTCGCGTGGTTTTCCCAGGCTTCCGGGATCATCATCATCATCGCCTGGGCGATCGGGTAGCCGGCCATGACCAGCAGTTCCAGCGCGTTGTCGAAGCAGGCGGTGTCCGACTGGCCTTCATAGATCAGCGGGAACAGCTTCTGCAGGTCGTCGCCCAGCACGGCCGACTTCATGACGCCTTCGCGGGCGCGGGTCCAGTTGAAGTTGCCCTTGACGGTGTTGATCTCGCCGTTGTGCGCGAGCAGGCGGTACGGGTGGGCCAGCGGCCACTCCGGGAAGGTGTTCGTCGAGAAGCGCTGGTGCACCATGGCCAGGGCCGACACGCAGCGCGGATCCTGCAGGTCCTTGTAGTACACGCCGACCTGGTCGGCCAGCAGCAGGCCCTTGTAGACCACGGTGCGGGCGGACATCGACGGCACGAAGAATTCCTTGCCGTGGATGAGTTTCAGGGCCTGGATCGCGTGGCCCGACGATTTGCGGATGACGTACAGCTTGCGCTCGAGCGCGTCCGTGACCATCACGTCCGGGCCGCGGCCGATGAAGATCTGGCGGATGACCGGTTCCTTGGCGCGGACGGTCGGCGACATCGGCATGGTGTCGTCCACCGGCACGTTGCGCCAGCCCAGCACGACCTGGCCTTCGGCGCGCACGGCGCGCTCGATTTCCTGTTCGCAGGCGATGCGCGACGCGTGTTCCTTCGGCAGGAAGATCATGCCGACGCCATATTCGCCCGGCGGCGGCAGTTCGATGCCCTGCTTGGCCATCTCGTCGCGGTAGAACTGGTCGGGGATCTGGATCAGGATGCCCGCGCCGTCGCCCATCAGGGCATCGGCGCCGACGGCACCCCGGTGGTCCAGGTTCTTCAGGATCAACAGACCCTGTTCGATGATGGAATGGCTCTTGTTGCCCTTGATATGGGCGACGAAACCGACGCCGCAGGCGTCGTGTTCATTGGCGGGATCGTACAAACCTTGGGCAATCATGGGGGCTCCGCAGCATTTTGAAGATATTGAAGGCCGAGAATAAAGCAGGCTTCGGTAAACATCAACAACAACAATTAGGGTCGGAGTCGAATTAAATTCAAATTTTACGGAGACAAAAATAAATAGGGACATAGTAATACGCCGGATCAACGGCTTGCCGTGCGCGGCGCGGCCAGTGTCTTGAGGACGTCGCGGATGGCGTCGATGACGACGTCGGGCGTGGCCGTCGGCATCTGGTGATCCGAATCGGCCACGACGGTCTGCGCTTTCGGATACAGGTTGCGGACCAGGTCGAACGTCGCCCGATCGGTCCTGCCGACGCCGAAATCGACGGCGATCGGCGGCATCTCGCCCGGATGCGGCCTGGGCCGGTTGACGAGACGGACGATCGGCATGTCGTCGATGGCCGGCAGCGCCAGCACGGCTTCGCCCGTCGCGTCGATCTGTTCGACTTCCTGCCACACGGTGCGCGAGAACAACAGCCGGCCGGCCAGGCGCGTCGCCCACGGGAAGTCTTCGGTGCGCTTGATCTCGCGCGGGTACACGGCATCGACGAGCACCAGGCCCTTCACCTCGTCCGGATGTGCGCGCGCGAACAGCTGCATGTACAGGCCGCCGAGGGAATGCCCGACCAGCACGTACGGCGGCTGCAAGCCCTTGTGCTTCAGCACCTGGCGCAATTCCTCGACGATCGTGCGGCCGTCGCGCGGCGTCGTGGCCACGTCGGTGTTGCCGTAGCCGGGCCGGTGGTAGGCGAACACGGTGGCGTCGCGGCTCGCGCCTTCCAGCACCCTGCCCCATTTGTCGATGGTGCCGCGCGAGCCGGCCTCGAACACGACGACGAACGGGGAGGCGGGATTGCGGATCGTGACGGATTCCACGCGGCGTCCGGCGATCGTCTCGACGGTCGGCGCGGGCTGGGCGGCCGCGCCCTGCGCAACCAGGCAAAGGAAACCGGAAACCAGCAGGGGCAACAGGGGCAGAAACTTGGACATGGGCGTTCTCATGGTGGGGTCGAAAACGCCAGCATCGCAGCCGGGCCGCGACGCCGCACCCGCCGTGCGACGGATCGACGGCAGGGCCGACGAACGGCGACGGAGGTCACATCGCCTTGAACAAGTGGACGAAGGCGCGGCTGACCGGCAGTTCGGCGGCGTGGCCGCGCATGCGCAGGAACAGGCGGCTCGTCTCGTCGCGCCGGGTGCCCTCGAGCCACGCCAGGTTGATCACGGTGGCGCGGTGCACCTGCCAGAACTGCAGCGGGTCGAGCCTGGACGCGAGCTCGGTGATGGTCGTGCGGATCACATAATCTCCGTGGCTGCTCGCGACCACGGTGTACTTGTCGTCGGCCTGGAAGAAGCGCACGTCGGCCACGTCCAGGTTGCGGGTGGTGGCGCCCTGGCCGGCGAGGATGTAGCGCAGGCGCGGGCCGGGCGGCGGCGCCATCAAGGTGCGCAGCGTGTCCGCCAGGCCGGCGTCCGTCGGCGCGGCCGGCCCCGCGCGCAGCCGCGCGACGGTCTTCGCCAGCCGCTCGGCGGCGACGGGTTTCAGGACGTAGTCGAGGGCCGCGTGCTCGAACGCCTGCAGCGCATACTCGTCGAAGGCGGTCACGAACACGACCCGCGTGGCGCCCTCGATGCCCTGCGCCACTTCGAGCCCGGTCAGGCCCGGCATCTGGATGTCGAGGAAGGCCAGGTCGGGCTCCAGTTCGGCGATGCGGGCGGCGGCGTCGATGCCGTTGCGCGCCACGTGGACGATCTGCAGCTCCGGCCACAGCGCCAGCAACTGGTCGCGCAGGTAGAGCGCGAGGTGCGGCTCGTCGTCGGCGATCAGGGCGCGCATGCCGTCTCCTCCTCCGCCGCCACGTAGGGCAGGTCGAGCACGGCTTCGGTGCCGCCGTGCGGGCCCGCGCGCAGCGTCAGGCTGGCAGCGGGACCGAAGCGCGAATGCAGGCGCGCGCCCAGGTTCGCGAGCGCCATCCCGGCGCCGGGACGCAGGCGGCGCGACGGTGTATCGAGTCCCATGCCGTCGTCGGCGACGCGCACTTCGAGCCGGCCGGCGCGCACGACCGCGTCGATGACGACGGTGCCGCCGTCGACCTTGGGCTCCAGGCCGTGGTGGATGGCGTTTTCGACAAGCGGCTGCAGCATCAGCGCCGGCATCCGCGCGGCCCGCGCCGCGCCGCTCGCCTCGATGCGGATGCGCAGCCGCTCCTCCATCCGGATCTGCATCAACGCCAGGTAGCTGCGCGCCATGTCCAGTTCCGCGCCCAGCGTGCTGTCGGTGACGCGCAGCTGCGCGAGACCGGCGCGCAGGTAGCCGGAAAAAGTTTCGAGCATGCGCTTGGCGCGCGGCGGATCGTAGTCCATCAGGCTCTGGACGTTGGCCAGCGTGTTGAACAGCAGGTGCGGTTCGATCTGCCCCTGCAGCAGGCGCAGGCGCGCCTCCAGCGCCTCGCCCTGCAACTGCTGGCGGCGCAGACGCGCACGCCACCACGCCCAGTTCGCGGCCATCGCGGCCAGCAGGAACGCGGCGATCTTGACGACGGCCAGCGGCGGCGACTGGAACTGGGCCCACAGGTCGAAGCCGGCCAGCGCCGGCACGGCCGTGAAGCCGAGCGCGATCCCGAGGACGAGGCCGGACGACGCGAGCGCACCGAGCGCCAGGACGGCGCGCGGGTCGCGCAAGGCCGACATGCGCGCGACCAGGGCCGCCGGCAATCTCCGTTCCGCCAGCCGCAGCACGGCGAACAGCGTGTGCAGGACGCACAGCGCGATGCCGATGCCGGGGAGCAGCGCCGCCCGCCACCAGCCGGGCGGCGCCACGGTGGCGAACAACGCCACGAAGGTCATCAGCCCCAGCGCCAGGGCCAGCGCCAGCAGGGAGACGACGCACAGTCGGGCGCCGAGGCCGACGTCGTGGTCGGGACGCAGTTCCCACAACGAGCGCCAGGCCCGGCGCAGGATGGCTTGTCTTGTCATGCGTGCAAGTCTACCGGCCGGCCGCGGCGGTGGCGAGCGCCGTGCGACGAACGGCCAATGGACGCGATGGATGGCGGTCAATCGGCGGGGGCGGGGTCCTTGACCTTGAACGGCCGGCCCCGCTTGGCGGGCAGGATCTGGCGTTTCGTCTTCGCTTCGAGCTCGGCCTTGAAGGCATGCGAACCGACCGGCCAGCCTTTGCTCAGCGCCGTCCCGATCAACTCGCCTTCGTCGCTGCCATAGCCCTGCTGCACGAAGTCGATGTAGGCCGCCTCGCGCTGGAACGGCGTGTTGCCGAGACCCCAATACAGCATGTGCTCGGTGACCAGCGGATCCGGCCGGATGCCCGCGTGGTGGCCATAGCTGGACCAGCGGTACTCGTCGGGCGCGGCGGCGAGCCTGGCCTGCACGGGCGCGAGTTCCATGTAGCGGCTGCAGGCCAGCAGGTAATGGGCGGCGTCGACGACGCACGTGCGGAACCGGCCCTGGAACAGGGTGCCCGTCCGGCCGTGCCGGCTGTTAAACCAGGGAACGTAGTAGCGGCCGACCTTTTGCATCATGAGGGCCAGTCCGGTCTCGTCGGCGGGCGTGGCCAGGAGGATGACATGGTCCGGCATCAGCACCCAGGCGTGCACCGCCACCTTGTAGAACCGGGCGCACTCCTTGAGCCAGCCGAGGAAACGCGCGTGGTCGTCGTCGTCGCGGAAGATCAGTTGGTTGTCGTTGCCGCGCTGGATGATCAGGTGCGGCTGGTTCGGCAGGATCAGGCGGGGCTGGCGGGCCATGGCGTCATGGGAAGCGTCGAAAAGCCGATTCTAACGCAATCCCTCGCTCTGTCCCCGTTTATTTTCAAATCGCGAAAATCGCGAACCGACCCTGTCCCTGATTTGATCAGGCCAGCGTGAACCCGGCCGACAGGCTGTAGCCTTCGCCGTAGGCGCTGCGCAGCGGCAGGTCCTGGCCGAGGCCCGTGCGCGCCTTCTTGCGCAGGCGGTAGACGAGCATGTCGACGCGGCGGCTGGCGTCCGGATCGTCGCCGCCCATGCCGGCCACGATCACCTGGCGCGGCACGGGCCGGGTGTTGATGGTCAGCAAGTGCAGGAAGTTGCACTCTTTTTCCGTCAGGTCGATCACCTTGCCCATCAGTTCCAGCTGGCGGGCCGAGACGCGCAAGGTCCACTTGCTCGGCGTCGGCGCCGGCTGCTCGGCCGACGGACGCACGCGGCGGTCCAGCGCCTCGATGTGGGCGGCCAGTTCCGGGAACTTGATCGGCTTGGTCAGATAGTGGTCGGCGCCCAGGCGCAGGCCGAGGATGCGGTTGTCGAACGCGACCCGGCCCGTCAGCACCAGCAGCCCGATCTCGGGATACAGCTGGCGCATCCGCGGAATCACATTGAATCCGTCCTCGTCGGGCAGGCCCAGGTCGAGCACGACGACGGCCGCCGGCGTGCGCGTCAATGCGGCCCACATCTCGCTGGCGGTGGTCGCGATCGTGACGTCGTGGCCGAGTTCCTTGAGGAAGTCGGCCATGTCGCCTGCGTATTCGCCATTGTCTTCAACAATCAGTATTTGCGTCATGGGTTTGCCATGTTTCCTTGTTTCGTATTTCCCGGCCTCGGGCATTGTCCATGCCGATCTGTTGTCGGGCGGCTAACCCCGGTCGCCGTTCCGATTATCACTGCTGGTCAATCCGGAAGCAAGACCTTTTGCCGCGCCCGCCTGAACCGGCAGCCATAGCCTGAACTCGGCGCCCCGTCCTGGATGACATGCATATGTCAAGTTGCCGCCATGGACTTCCACCACGGAGCGCGCCATGTACAGCCCGAGACCGCTGCCCGCGATGCCCGCCGCGTTCGTGCCGCGATAGCCTTTGTCGAAGATGTGGCCGACGTCCGCCTCCGGCACACCCGCACCCTCGTCGCGCAGCGCCAGCTCGACGCCGCCGTCGACCCGCCGCCCCGTCACGTGCAGCTTGGAGCCGGCCGGCGTATAGCGCAAAGAATTGTCCAGCAAGACCTTGAGCGCCAAGCGCAGGCCGGACGGTTCGCCGCGCAACGTCGCCGGCAGCTCGTCCGCCGCCAGCGTCACGGGACGCCCGGCCACGCGCGCCTGCGCCACCAGCTCTTCCAGCAGCAGGCGCGGTCCCACCGTGTGGTCGCGGCGCTGGCTGCCCAGCGCGGCCATGCGTTCCGGCGACAGATAATCGTCCAGCATCGCGATCAGGCGATCGGTTGCCGTCGCGATCTTGCGGTAGCGCTGGCGCGTCGCCTCGTCGGCCTTCGTGCCCAATGCCTCGAGCCGCTGGATGGCGCCGTCGATCGTCGACAGCGGCGTACGGAATTCGTGGTTCAGCATGCTGGCAAAACGCTTGCGCTCGCGCTCGCGCTCGCGCCGCGCGGACACGTCGCGCACGAGGCCCAGCAACGCGCGCGGCTGTCCCGCGTCGTCCAGCGCCAGCGTGGAAATCATCTCGACGGCCACCTCGCTCCCGTCCGGCCGGCGCAGGTCGAACTCGCGCATCACGCGCAGGCGCGATCCGTCGCCCGCCGCGAAGCGACGCAAACGCTCGGACAGGCCGGCGCACAGGGCCGCCAGCGGACCGTCGCCGCCCTCGTCGAGCTGCGCGCGGATGTCGTCGACGGTATAGCCGAGCATCTCGTCGACGCCGGCGCTGACGTAGATCGGCTGTTTGGTAGCGCAATCAAGTATGAAGGCGAGATCACCACCGAGTTCAGCAATCGAACGAAAGTCGTCGGCCGATGGGGAGACGGAAGCACTGCGCGTCATGGGGGCCTTCATGAGAATGATTCCAGACAATAAGTATAGTGCCCGAAATAACGGTTTGCATAGGCAACAAGGGCCCACCGTTGCACTAAACACGCATAAGTGATATATGCATACGCAAATAAAAAGGGCAAGCCGGCCGGCTTGCCCTCACGTGGTGCACTGCTGCGCGCTTACTCGTCCAGCGGCGCGAAAATCGCTTGCAGGTCTTCCTGCGTGAGCGCCATTTTCTGCGATTCGCCTTCGGCCAGGATCGACGCGGCCAGCTCGGATTTCTTTTGCTGCAGCAGCTGGATCTTTTCTTCCAGCGTGCCCTTCGCGATGAGCTTGTAGACGAACACGGGTTTGTCCTGCCCGATGCGCCAGGCGCGGTCCGTCGCCTGGTTCTCGGCCGCCGGGTTCCACCACGGGTCGTAGTGGATGACGGTGTCGGCCGCCGTCAGGTTCAGGCCCACGCCGCCGGCCTTGAGGCTGATCAGGAAGATCGGCACGGCGCCCTGCTGGAATGCGGCGACCTGCGCGGAGCGGTCGCGCGTCTCGCCCGTGAGGATCGCGTACGGGATCTTGCGCGCGTCGAGTTCTTCCTCGATCAGGCCCAGCATGCTCGTGAACTGCGAGAACACGAGGATCTTGCGGCCTTCGCCCAGCAGGTCGTCGACCATCTGCATCAGGTCCGTCAATTTGGCCGACACGGCCGCCGTGTTCTTCTTGCCCGGCATGGCTTTCACCAGGCGCGGGTCGCAGCAGACCTGGCGCAGTTTCAGCAGCGCTTCCAGGATGACGATCTGGCTGCGCGCCACGCCCTTGCGGTCGATTTCCTCGCGCACCTTCTTGTCCATCGCCAGGCGCACGGTCTCGTACAGGTCGCGCTGCGGGCCCGTGATCTCGATGCGGCGGATCATCTCCGTCTTTTCCGGCAGTTCCTTTGCCACATTGTCCTTCGTGCGGCGCAGCAGGAACGGCTTGATGCGGCGGTTCAGCAGCATGCGGCGCACCGGGTCGTCCTGGCGCTCGATCGGGTGGCGGAACTGGGTGTTGAACGTCTTTTCGTCGCCCAGCAGGCCCGGCAGCAGGAAGTGGAATTGCGACCACAGCTCGCCCAGGTGGTTTTCCAGCGGCGTGCCGGACAGGCAAAGGCGGTGGCGCGCGTTCAGCGAGCCGGCCGTCTGCGCCGCCTTCGAGCGCGTGTTCTTGATGTAGTGCGATTCGTCCAGGATCACGAGGTGGTACTGGTGCTCGCGCAGCTTTTCCTCGTCGCGCGGCAGCAGGGCGTACGTCGTCAGCACGATGTCGGCGCCATCGATCTGGTCGAACAAGTCCATGCGCTCCTTGCCCTGCAGCAGGAGCACCTTCAGGTCCGGCGCGAAGCGCGCGGCTTCCTCCATCCAGTTCGTCATGAGGCTCGTCGGCGCGATGACGAGGGCCGGGCTGGTGAGCCTGCCCGCTTCCTTTTCCGTCAGGATGTGGGCGATCGTCTGCACCGTCTTGCCGAGTCCCATGTCGTCGGCCAGGATGCCGCCCAGGTCGTATTCGCGCAGGAATTGCATCCACGCGAGACCGTCGAGCTGGTAGTCGCGCAGGGTCGCCTGCAGGCCCTTCGGCGCGTCGACCTTCTTCACCTTGCCGAATTGACTCAGCTTGCGGCCCGTCTCGCGCAGGCGCTCGCCGCCCGTCCAGTTCAGCTCCGTGCCTTTCGCGAGTTCTTCCAGGCGCGCCGCGTCCAGCGTCGACAGCCGGACCTTGTTCTTGATCTTGTCGTTGAAATACAGCTCGCCCAAGGTCGACAGGATGGGTTTCACGCGGCCCCACGGCAGCGCCACGCGCAGGCCATCCGGCAAGGTGGCCAGCATCTGGTCGGCCTCCGCGTGCGCGGCCAGCACGTCCGGATTGAAGTCCAGCGGCGCCGTGCGAATGAGTTGCACGAGCACGGGCAGCAGGGGCACGCGCTTGCGGTTGACGACGATGCCCAGCTCCAGCTCGAACCACGCGTTGCCGGCCTCGGGCGGCTCGTCGATGTCGGCATACCAGTCCTCGACCGGCACCACGTCGTAGCGGTATTTCGGCGACTTTTGAACGTGCCAGCCGAGGTCGGACAGCGCGTCGAGGTCGTTCTCGGCGAAGCGCAGCCAGTGCGCCTGGCTGTCGAGCAGCTGCGCGCCGGACAGCGCCGACAGCGGCGCCGTGGCCGGCTTGCGGAACCCCAGCTTGTGCAGCGTGTCCAGCGCGGCGGCTTCCAGGGTTTCGTCGCGCTGGATGACCTCGGTGACGTCGCCGATCTGGCGCACGACGCGCTGCGCCGGGTCGAACGAGATGCGCTGGCCGTCGTAGTCGAACGACAGCACGGCGAAATCCTGCCAGCGCTGGCCATTGCCTTCGGCCTGGGGCAGCGCGTCGAGCAGCAGGTGCGGCTGCGGCTTCACGTCCGTGCGGATGCGCTGCGTGAGCGGCTGCGGCAGCGGCATCAACTGTTGCAGGCCATGAGCCAGCAGCAGTTGCGACACGCGTTTTTTATCGTTGCCGGCCAGCGGCGGCGCCTGCTGCACGAGCGCCTGCAATTCGGCCAGCGAGATGTCGATGCCGCCGCGGTTCAGGTCCAGCGGGCCGCACGACAGATTGTCGATGTACCACGGCGGGTCGGTCGGCAGCATGTAGTCGACGAGGTCGGCACCGGCGTGCGTCGCGCCCTTGGCCGGCTCCACCGACCATCCCAGCTTGGCCGCGCGGCCTTCGTCGCGCCACGTGAGATTGGCCGTGCGCACCGGGCCGGCCTGCAGCGGATACAGCAGGCCGTTGGTCATGTCGGACCACGAGTTCGCCCACAGCAGTTTGCCCTGCTCGAGCAATTGCTGCAGCAGGATGGCGCCGACCTTGCCCTTGGGCTCGGTGGCGCTCGTGCTCTGGTTGGAGCCGCTGCGCATGGCGATGAAGAAGCGCACGAGGTCCTCGTCGTCCCCTTCGAGATAGGCGGGCGGCGCCGACAGCAGCGAGAACACCTCGCTCACCGGGCTGGCCGCGGCCACGTCCCCGTTCGGGCGCAGGCGCGCCTTGCACAGGCAGATCGCGACGTGGCGGCCGCCGCTGGTCGGGGCCATGACGTAAACGAATTTGTACTGGACGGCCTTGGGGTCAGTGACTTCCGCGGTCAGCCTGGGCTGGGGATGTGCTGCCGCCTCGACCCTTTGCAGCCAGCTCAACACCGGGGCGGGCAGGGCGGGAGCGCGTGCGGGTGCTCGGGCCGGCGGTGCGTCGCTGGTGTCGTCGCGATGAAAATCAACTGTGTGCATGGGTCTCACGAGTCTATATTTGAAAAAACAACAAGTCCTATTATCCCTGATGCGACCCCGACATCTTTGTTCGGAGTCGCACGTAGCGGGCAAAACTTTACGAGCCGAAAGGAGTAGAAGTTACACTCTGCGGCCGCGCTTTGCCAGCCCCCATCACGCATTTTTCGCTCGATTCCCCGGAGAAATTAAGGTTCCCCATCTTTCGCGTCAAGACACGATGCGCCACGTGGACAAACGCGCGCCGGGCGTCAGTCCTCCAGTATGGCGACAAGCCGCCAGGCCCGAACATGATCTGTCGCAATAAGTTCCGGGAACTCGGCGATCGAAAGACCTTCGAAATCGGGCAACAGCGACATCGTTCGTCGTCGGCCGTGGAACCGATGAGTTATCGAACCCGACATGTTACGGCATCCGGGCGCCGCTGCCTATCGCGCCGCGGACGGCGTAGCGACAAATCCGCAACGATGGACGCCAAGAATGACGCACTGTCAAGACTGGCGCATCGCCCGCGATTGCGTATCATTGCCCGTTCGATTCACCGAACACTCGCAACCGACCCATGCTGCCTTCGATCGAACAACGCCTCGCTTCAGAACTGTCCGCCAAACCGGCACAGGTGGCCGCCGCCATCGCCCTGCTCGACGAAGGCGCGACCGTGCCCTTCATCGCCCGCTACCGCAAGGAGGCCACGGGCGGCCTCGACGACATCCAGCTGCGCCTGCTGGAAGAGCGCCTGCGCTACCTGCGCGAACTGGAAGACCGCCGCGCCGCGGTCATCGCCTCCATCACGGAGCAGAACAAGATGACGCCGGAGCTCCTGCAGGCGATCTCGCTCGCGGAAGACAAGACGCGCCTGGAAGACCTGTACCTGCCGTACAAGCAGAAGCGCCGCACCAAGGCCCAGATCGCGATCGAGGCCGGCCTGGCGCCGCTGGCCGACGACCTGCTCGCCGATCCCGCGCGCGATCCAGAAGCCGAAGCCGCCAAATACCTGCGCGACGCGTTCACGAACGCGGACGGCGTCGCCAACCCCGGCGTGGCCGACACGAAGGCCGCGCTGGACGGCGCGCGCCAGATCCTGATGGAGCGCTTCGCCGAAGATGCCGAGCTGCTGCAGGCGCTGCGCGAATACGTGCGGGAACACGGCGTCGTCGAATCGAAGGTCGTCGACGGCAAGCAGGAAGAAGGCGAGAAATTCGCCGACTACTTCGATTATTCGGAGACGCTTGCCACCATCCCGTCGCACCGCGCGCTGGCGCTGATGCGCGGCCGCCGCGAGGGCGTGCTGGACGTCGCGCTGCGCCTCGACTCCGAGCCCGAGAAACCGAAGTGGGACGCGCCGCACAACCCGTGCGAAAGCCGCATCGCCGCGCGCTTCGGCATCAAGGCCGCGGGCCGTCCGGCCGACAAATGGCTGCTCGACACGGCGCGCTGGACGTGGCGCGTGAAGAGCTTCATGTACATCGAGACGGAGCTGATGGGCGCCTTGCGCGACAAGGCCGAAGGCGATGCCATCCACGTGTTCGCCCGCAACCTGAAGGATCTGCTGCTCGCGGCACCCGCGGGCCCGCGCGCGACGATGGGCCTCGACCCGGGCCTGCGCACGGGCGTGAAAGTGGCCGTCGTCGACGCGACCGGCAAAGTCGTCGACACGTCGACCATCTACCCGCACGCGCCGCGCAACGACTGGGACGGCTCGCTGCACACGCTGGCCAAGCTGGCCGCGAAACACGATGTCTCGCTGATCTCGATCGGCAACGGCACCGCGTCGCGCGAGACCGACAAGCTGGCGCAGGACCTCATCAAACAGCATCCGGAACTGAAGCTGACGAAGATCGTCGTGTCCGAAGCCGGCGCGTCGGTGTACTCAGCGTCGGAATTCGCGTCGCGCGAGCTGCCGGACCTGGACGTGTCGCTGCGCGGCGCCGTCTCGATCGCGCGCCGCCTGCAGGACCCGCTCGCGGAACTGGTCAAGATCGATCCGAAATCGATCGGCGTGGGCCAGTACCAGCACGACGTGTCGCAGACCCAGCTCGCGCGCCAGCTCGACGCCGTCGTCGAGGATTGCGTGAACGCGGTCGGCGTGGACGTCAACACGGCGTCGGCGCCGCTGCTGGCGCGCGTGTCCGGCCTGTCGTCCAGCGTGGCGCAAAGCATCGTCAACTACCGCGACCAGCAAGGCGCGTTCCCGTCGCGCGCGGCGCTGAAGAAGGTGCCGCGCCTGGGCGACAAGACGTTCGAGCTGGCGGCGGGTTTCCTGCGCATCGCGAACGGCGACAACCCGCTCGACGCGTCGGCCGTGCACCCGGAATCGTATCCGGTCGTCGAGAAGATCCTGGCCGACATCCAGAAGGATATCAAGGCCGTGATCGGCGACAGCACGCTCGTGAAGCGCCTGAATCCGGCCAAGTATGCCGACGAAAAATTCGGCGTGCCGACCGTAACCGACATCCTCAAGGAACTGGAAAAGCCGGGCCGCGATCCGCGTCCGGAATTCACGACGGCCACGTTCAAGGAAGGCGTCGAAGCCATCTCGGACCTGCGCCCGGACATGATCCTGGAAGGCGTCGTCACCAACGTGGCGGCGTTCGGCGCCTTCGTCGACATCGGCGTGCACCAGGATGGCCTCGTGCACATCTCGGCGCTGTCGAACACGTTCGTGAAGGACCCGCACACGGTCGTCAAAGCCGGCCAGGTCGTCAAGGTAAAAGTGCTGGAAGTGGACGTCAAGCGCAAGCGCATCGCGCTCACGATGCGGCTGTCGGACAGCGCGCCGCAGGCGGGGTCGCAGCCGAACCAGCGCGCGGATCGCGATGACCGCAAGCGCATGGGGCAGCACCAGAAGCAGGAGCGTTCGGCGCCACCAGCGGGCGGCGCAATGGCGGCAGCGTTCGCCAAATTGAAGCGTTAATTCGTAGCCGTAGGGTGGGCACCCCGTGCCCACCAAACGTTCACGTGCCGTACGCTCTTGGTGGGCGGAGGCAATGCCCCCGGCATTACCTCCCCGCCCACCCTACGGGGATGCCTTATGCCGGCGTCCCCGTTTTCTTATAAAATGCCGCTATCCACCCAAATTTTCCCCAAAGGCAGAAGCAAATGAGCGACGTACAATCCTGGATCAAAGAGACCGTGACCAACACGCCCGTCGTGCTGTTCATGAAGGGCACGGCCCAGTTCCCGCAATGCGGTTTTTCCGGCCGCGCGATCCAAATCCTGAAGGCTTGCGGCGTCGATAACATCGCCACCGTGAACGTCCTGGAAGACGCGGAAGTCCGCCAGGGCATCAAGGAATACTCGAACTGGCCGACCATCCCGCAGCTGTACGTGAACGGCGAATTCATCGGCGGTTCCGACATCATGACGGAAATGTACGAGTCCGGCGAGCTGTTGGCCCTGCTCAAGAAGAATGGCTGATTCCGGCCCGCGCCGGATCGTCGTCGCCATCACGGGCGCGACCGGCGCAATCTACGGCGTGCAGCTGTTGCGACGGCTGTCCGCCGCACCCGGCGTCGAGACCCACCTCGTCATTTCCGACGCCGCCACCCTCACCCTGCACCAGGAAACCGGCCTGCAACGGCGCGACGTGGAAGCGCTCGCCCACGTGGTGCACCGCAACCGCGAGATCGGCGCATCGATCGCCAGCGGCTCGTTCCAGACGGACGGCATGGTGATCGCCCCCTGTTCGATGAAATCCCTGGCCGCCATCGCCCATGGCTTGTCCGACAACCTGATCGCGCGCGCTGCGGATGTCGTTTTAAAGGAACGCCGGCGCCTGATCCTGATGGTGCGCGAAACGCCGTTCAACCTGGCGCACCTGCGCAACATGACGGCGGTCACGGAAATGGGCGGCATCGTCTTCCCGCCGCTGCCGAGCTTTTACAACCGCCCCGCCTCGATCGACGAGATGGTCGACCACACGGTGGCGCGCGTCATGGACCTGCTGGGCGTCACGAACGACCTCGCCCCGCGCTGGGGCGGCATGGGCAACGACGTGCCCTGAGGGGTCAGGCGCCTTCGCCGTACAGGTCCTTCTCGGCTTGTCTTTGTTCTCTTGCGTCTTCTATTTTTCTGCGCTGCTCGTTACGTTTGCGCATGATTTCTGCGTGTTGGGCCGCCGTCATGGGCGGCGCGGTCATGAGGTCCTTCAACTGCGCGGTGTTGCTGTAGTTATTAATCATGAGGCGACTGCATCCTTATTGACCGATAACACTGGCGGGCGCCAGTATTACCGATTATGCGCGAGACTCGGCCGTTTGTGCGGACTGTCGCAGAAAAAAATTGCAGTCTGGAAGGCGCATAGCACACGGCCCGCGATGCGGGCCGGTGTGAGCTCAATGGCTGGAGGATTATTTCTGCTGCTGATGATTCATGCGCACCAGCATGCGGATGAATTCGCGCGCCAGTTGCTTGTGATGCTCGTCCAGGCGCTGGAGGTCGGCGATCAGCTTGACGTCGGCCGATTCGAACCGGGCGCTGCCGTCGACGCTGTCGCCATTGGCGGCGGCGTTTTCCGAACCGCCGAAACGCAGCCAGTCGGCCGGCACGCCCAGCCATTGCGCGATCATGCGCAGCTTTTCCTGGGTCGGGATCGCCTCTCCGACGAGCCATTTGCGCGCCGCGTGGACCGTGATCGGACGGCCTTCGAAGCGAATGTTAAATTCGCGCGCCAGCCGCGTCGGGCTGTCCGGAGAATAATGGGCGTTTTTCAGGGCTTGCTGCAGGCGCTCGCTGAAGCTCTCCCGCTCGTTAGTCGAATTCATGGGTGGCACTAAAGGTTCATGCAAAGCCGTCATTAGGTCGCTCCGTTGACCAGACCGTCTGTGACGGCAGGAGAGGCTATAGGTAACAAATAAGTGAGTATTGACCAATTCTCACAATGCTGTCCAGCAATTCCCGTTCTTTTCAGCGCGTTGTGAGCAATGTGTGAAAAATATCCTACAGGAAAAGAAAAACGTTTGCTCGTGGAAAATCTCATGAAGAAAGGGAACAAGTATTCCCTCAGGCATGCAAAATGATGCCAAGAGTCAACAAAATAAGGCGAAGTGCGGCTAGCTTGTCGTAATTTTTGCGACAAGCTAGCCTTACCAATATGTTGTTTTAAGTCAACTTGAAACGCACGATGCCATCGTCGCCGGTTACACGGACCAAGATACCGTTGTACCAAAGATAATGAAGATGGGCTAATGCCTCGCCTATCGCGAAACTGAGCTGGTGGGCGTCGAGTTGTCGCTTGAACATCAACGGGACAATGTCAACTGCCGATCGCGGCACCGTGCACACGGCGCGGACTTCGTCCAGGCGCGCCGCATGGTGCGCGCGCAATTGCGCGATACGGGTGTGCAAACCCCGGAACGGTTTGCCGTGCGCGGGCAGGACGAGGGTGTCGTCGGGCAGGCCGGCGAACTTGTCCAGGGAATCCAGGTACATTTGCAGCGGATTGCCTTCCGGCTCGACGGCGAAGACGGACACATTCGTCGAAATACGCGGCAACACCATATCGCCCGAGATCAGGATCCGGTCTTGTTCGTCGTACAACGACACGTGTTCCGGCGAATGGCCGAACCCCGTGATCACGCGCCATGTCCGCGCACCGATGACGACTCCCTGCCCATCCTGCAGGCGCGTGTACGCGGGCGGCACGGCCGGCACGAGCGACGGATAGTAATTCTTGCGGCTCTGCATCTGCTCGAGCATGCCCGCGTCGACGAGGCCGTGGCGCCGGAAATGCGGGATGGCCGAGGGCCCGTCGACGCCCGGCAATGCGGCGGCCATCATGCGCGCGAAGCCGAATTCGCCGGTGCTCGTCCAGAACGGCGCATCGAACCGCTCGCACAACCAGCCGGACAGGCCGACATGGTCAGGATGACAATGCGTCGCGACGACGCGCAGCAGCGGCCGGCCGCCCATCCCTTCGACGAACAGGCGTTCCCATGCGGCCCGGGTCGCGTCCGTCCCGGCGCCGCAATCGACGAGGGACCAGCCGCGCTCGTCTCCCGCGGCATCCTCCAGCAGCCACAGATTGATATGGTCGAGGGCGAACGGCAGCGGCATGCGCAGCCAGGACAGGCCGGGCGCCACGTCCGTCGTCGTGCCGGGCGGCGGGATGACGTCGCCGAATGGATAGCTGAGCTGGGATTCGAGAGGATTCATGCGGTCGGCTGTCTTTCGTGTTGATGCGGGGCGTAGCGCGTTACAATGCCGCAAACGCTTTGACGTAAACGTAAACTAAAGGCGCAGGTTGTGATTCTAAGCGATTCCGCACCCCGCCACCCAAGACCGCAGGACACCATGGCCACGACCTACACCATCGCCGAACTGGCACGCGAATTCGACATTACCGCACGTGCGATCCGTTTCTACGAAGACCAGGGACTGCTCAGCCCGAAACGCGAGGGCCAGGGCGGGCGCAACCGCGTCTACACCCCGCGCGACCGCACCCGCCTGAAACTGACGCTGCGCGGCAAGCGCCTGGGTCTCACTTTGTCCGAGATCAAAAGCATCATCGACATGTACGAGACGCCCAAGGACACGGTGGCCCAGATCAACCGCTTCCTCGGCGTGCTGGCGCATCAGCGCGAGACCCTGGAACAACAGCGGGCGGACATCGAGATGTCGCTGGCGGAAATTACCGTGCATGAAGAAGAATGCCGGCGGCTGCTGGCGGAATCGGGTGCAGCCGGCACCCTGCTGGCCGACGATGCCGACGAGAAGGATGCAGCCTGATATAAAGCGCGTCTTTTTCGAGACGACAATTTGCTATCTTGAGGTTCCAGACGAACCGATCAAGGAAGCAATCAGGCATGCGTTCCACGTTCTTTTCCCCCCTCCTAATCGCGCTCCTGCTTGCCGCGCTCCCCGGTTGCTCGAAGGTGCGGCAGGCCCCCATGCGCGAGCAGGCACCGATCGCGCAGCACGACCGCGCAAACACGACGCGGCAACTCGCCTACGAACACTTCGTCGACGTCGACACGGCGCCGGACAAGGTTGCAGCCCTGTACGCCGTCGGCCTGCGCGCCTGCCATGAAGCCGCCGCCGCGTGCACCCTGCTGGAGTCGCGCATCGACAGCGAACCCGACGCCGCAGCATCGCTGAAATTCCGTGCCAGGCCGGATCTCATCCCGACACTGATAAAAGCAATGGGACAGCAAGCCGAACTTGCCCATCAGTCGACACACGTCGAAGATCTGTCCGGCCCGCTCGCGGATACGGCACGCGAAATGGCCATGCTGGACGACTATCGCAGCCGTCTCGAAGCCTTGCGTAGCCGTGCCGGCAACAACGTCGACGCATTGATCAAGGTCAACCGCGAACTGGCGGAGGTGCAGTCCAGGTATGAAACGGCAGACGGCAAGCGCGCCCTGCTCGCCCAGCGCGTCGAGACCGACATCCTGAACGTGTCGATCCGGTCGGACCGGCAACGGCCATTCTGGTCGCCAATCCGCCGTTCACTGGGACAGTTCGGCAACAACCTGTCACAGGGAATATCGTTTGCCGTGTCGGGCCTGGCTTATCTGCTGCCATGGTTGTTCATCATCCTCGTCACGGCCTGGGCGGTACGCAAATTGTGGCGCAGGCGCCGTGGCCGATGATAGGCACTCGCTTGACGTTTACGTTAACGTCACACCGCGCTATCATCTAGCCTGGCCACCAGCCATCCACTAGACGAGAACGAGGACGACATGCTGCATCTCCCTGGCTTGACCTTTGACCACGGCGAAGACATCGCCGCCCTGCGCGAAGCCGTACAACAGTTCGCCACGAGCGAAATCGCCCCCCGCGCGGCCGAGATTGACCGCACCGACCAGTTCCCGATGGATCTGTGGAAAAAGATGGGCGAGCTCGGCCTGTTGGGCATCACCGTCGGCGAGGAATACGGCGGCGCCAATATGGGCTATCTGGCGCACATCGTCGCCATGGAAGAAATCTCGCGCGCGTCGGCCTCCGTCGGCCTGTCGTATGGCGCCCACTCGAACCTGTGCGTGAACCAGATCAAGCGCAACGGCAACGAAGAACAGAAGCGCAAATACCTGCCCAAGCTGATTTCCGGCGAACATGTCGGCGCATTGGCCATGTCCGAGCCGAACGCCGGCTCCGACGTCGTCAGCATGAAGCTGCGCGCCGACCTCAAGGGCGACCGCTACGTGCTGAACGGCACGAAGATGTGGATCACGAACGGTCCGGACGCCGACACCCTCGTCGTCTACGCCAAGACCGACCTCGAGGCCGGCCCGCGCGGCATGACCGCCTTCCTCATCGAGAAGGGCTTCAAGGGCTTCTCCATCGCGCAGAAGCTGGACAAATTGGGGATGCGCGGCTCGCATACGGGCGAACTGGTGTTCCAGGATTGCGAAGTGCCCGTCGAGAACGTGCTGGGCGGCGTGGGCAAGGGCGTGAACGTGCTGATGTCGGGACTGGACTTCGAGCGCACCGTCCTGTCCGGTGGGCCGCTTGGCATCATGTCGGCCTGCATGGACGTCGTCGTCCCCTATATCCATGAGCGCAAGCAATTCGGTCAGGCAATTGGTGAGTTCCAACTGATGCAGGGCAAGGTCGCCGACATGTATTCGACGATGATGGCATGCCGTGCCTATGTGTATGCCGTCGGCCAGGCCTGCGACCGCGCCCACGGCCCGGAACAGGTCCGCGCCCTGCGCAAGGACGCGGCCGGGGCGATCCTGTACAGCGCGGAAAAGGCGACGTGGATGGCGGGCGAAGCGATCCAGACCCTGGGCGGCAATGGCTATATCAACGAATATCCGGTGGGCCGCCTGTGGCGCGACGCCAAGCTGTACGAGATCGGCGCGGGCACGAGCGAGATCCGCCGCATGCTGATCGGCCGGGAGCTGTTCGGCGAAACGATGTAAGTTTGTGGAGAGAGGAGACCGGGCGAACAAGAAGATCGGCGCAAGCCGGCAAAATAACAACACTCCACGTAGCCCGAAAAAACCGAGTCCGCCGGCTCCGAAACAGCCGGAGCCGGCGGGACTTGAAGCAGCGGCCCTCAGCCTTACCGTGTCATGCATTCGCGGACTACAATGACCGCTGCCCCGTCCACCGCGCGAGACGCCCGATGATCCAGGCCACCTACCCCAAGCTGCTCTCGTCCCAGATCGCCTTCGACATCGCACGCACCATCCTGGACGGTTTCGACCGCCATTATTCGCTGTTCCGCCAGGCCAGCAAGGCCGCCAAGACCCATTTCGAACGCGCCGACTGGACCACGGCCCAGATGGCCGCGCGCAAGCGCATCGATTTCTACGACAAGCGCGTGCAGGAATGCGTGCATGCGCTGGAAGACGAATACGCGCCGGAAGACCTCACCGACGACACCTGGCGCGAAACGAAGCTGCATTACATCGGCCTGCTGAGCGGCCTGCAGACGGGCCACAAGCGTCCGGAGCTGGCGGAAAGCTTCTTCAATTCCGTCTGCTGCCACATCCTGCACCGCAGTTACTACCGCAACGATTTCATCTTCGTGCGTCCGGCCGTGTCGACCGAATACATCGAAACGGACGAACCGGCGCCGACCTACCGCGTCTACTATCCGGCGGCGGACGGCCTGCGCTTCTCGCTGCGGCGCATGGTCACGAATTTCCAGCTCGACTGCCCGTTCGTCGACCTCGACCGCGACATCGCCCTCGTCGAGGCGCGCATGATGGCGGCCTTCGGCCTGCACGAGCGCGAGCCGAACCAGCAGTTGCACGTGCTGTCGAGCCTGTTCTTCCGCAACAAGGCAGCCTACATCGTCGGCCGTGCCATCAACGGCGCCCGCGAGCATCCATTCGTCGTGCCGATCCTGCACGACCGCGCCGGCCGGCTGGTGCTCGACACCGTACTGACCGACCCGGAACAGGTGATCGTGCTGTTCTCGTTCACGCGCGCCTATTTCATGGTCGACATGGAGGTGCCTTCGGCCTTCGTGCAATTCCTGCGCAGCATCATGCCGAAAAAGCCGCGCAGCGAAATCTATACGGTGCTGGGCCTGCAAAAACAGGGCAAGACGCTGTTCTACCGCGACTTTTTGCAGCACCTGAGGCACAGCTCCGACGCGTTCCGGATCGCGCCCGGCATCCGCGGCCTCGTGATGCTCGTGTTCGAACTGCCTTCCTTTCCGTACGTGTTCAAGGTGATCAAGGATTTCTATCCGGCGCCGAAAGAGACGACCCGGGCCCGCATCAAGGAAAAATACCTGCTCGTGAAACACCACGACCGCGTGGGGCGCATGGCCGACACGCTGGAGTACTCGGACGTGGCGTTTCCGCTGTCCCGCTTCGACGAGGAACTGCTGGCGGAGCTGCGCCGGTTCGCGCCTTCGCTCGTCGAGATCGAGGGCGACCGCATCATCATCAAGCACCTGTACATCGAGCGGCGCATGGTGCCGCTGAATATCTTCCTGGACAACGCCCGCCAAATCGGCGACGACGACCTCATCGAACACGCCATGTTCGAGTACGGCAATGCGATCCGCGACCTCGTTGCCGCGAACATTTTCCCGGGCGATATGCTCTACAAAAACTTCGGCGTCACCCGACAGGGCCGCGTCGTGTTCTACGACTACGACGAGATCGAGTACCTCACCGACTGCAACTTCCGCGACATCCCGCAGCCGCGGAACGAGGAAGACGAGATGGCCGCCGAGCCGTGGTATCCCATCGGCAAGCACGACGTCTTTCCCGAACAATTTGCGCGCTTCCTGCTCGCGCATCCAAAGATACGCGCGGCGTTCATGAAACACCACGCCGCACTATTGACGCGCGTCTGGTGGCAGTCGCACAAGGACCGCATCCTGGCGGGCGAAGTCGAGGACGTTTTTCCGTATCCGCAACACATCCGGTTCCATTGCACGGACTCATCGAACCCGGCGACGCCGTCGCCGCAACCCCATTACTTGGAGACCTTACACAATGAATGATCCAATCGTTATCGTCGGCGCCGCCCGTACCCCGATGGGCGCCTTCCAGGGCGACTTTTCTTCGAAATCTGCGAACGACCTGGGCGCCGTGGCGATCAAGGCGGCCGTCGAGCGCGCCGGCGTCGACGCGAGCCTCGTCGAGCACGTCTATTTCGGCAACTGCCTGATGGCCGGCCAGGGCCAGGCCCCCGCGCGCCAGGCACTGATCAAGGCCGGCCTGCCGCTGTCGACGGGCGCCGTCACCCTGTCGAAGATGTGCGGCTCGGCGATGCAGGCCGCGATCTTCGCGCACGACGTGCTCAAGGCCGGCAGCGCCGACGTCGTCGTCGCGGGCGGCATGGAGTCGATGACCAACGCCCCGTACCTGGTCCCGAAGGCGCGCGGCGGCTACCGCCTCGGCCACGGCGTCCTGTTCGACCACATGATGATGGACGGCCTGGAAGACGCCTACTCGCGCAACGAGAAGACGGGCGAAGGCCGCTCGATGGGCACGTTCGCCGAGGAATGCGTGGCCAAGTACGGCTTCGCGCGCGAGCAGCTGGACGCGTTCGCGATCGAATCCGTCAAGCGCGCGCAGAACGCCACCGAAGCCGGCGATTTCCAGTGGGAGATCGCGCCCGTGACCGTCGCGACCCGCCTGGGCGAGACCGTCATCGACAAGGACGAGGGTCCGGTCAAGGCCAAGGTCGACAAGATCCCGACCTTGCGCCCGGCCTTCAAGAAGGACGGCGCGATCACGGCGGCATCGTCGTCGTCGATCAACGACGGCGCCGCGGCGCTCGTCATGATGCGCGAGTCGACGGCGAAGGAATTGGGCATGACGCCCATCGCCCGCATCGTCGCGCACACGACGCACGCGCAGGAGCCGGACCAGTTCGCGACCGCGCCGATCGGCTCGCTGCAAAAGCTGTTCAAGAAAACGGGCTGGACGGCCAAGGACGTCGACCTGTTCGAGATCAACGAAGCGTTCGCCGCCGTGCCGATGGCCGCGATGCACGAGCTGGACATCCCGCATTCGAAAGTCAACATCCACGGCGGCGCCTGCGCGCTGGGCCACCCGATCGGCGCCTCGGGCGCGCGCATCATCGTCACCCTGATCGGCGCGTTGAAGAAGACGGGCGGCAAGCGCGGCGTGGCGTCGCTGTGCATCGGCGGCGGCGAAGCGACCGCGATGGCGATCGAGATGGTGTGACCCCGGTTTGACCCGCGACGCGCGTGTTTTCAAAACACGGTATGGTGACGGATTGTCATCCATACCGTGAAGGAGAACCTCATGCCCACCGCTCTCATCGTAGGCGCCTCGCGCGGCATCGGCCACGAACTGGCCCGTCAATACCGCGCCGACGGCTGGCGCGTCATCGCCACCGCGCGCAAGGCCGCGGATTGCGAAGCGCTGCGCCGGCTGGGCGCCGAAGCGCACCAGGTCGACGTCACGAACGCCGAATCGATCGGCGGCCTGGGCTGGAAGCTGGACGACGAAAAGATCGACGCCGCCTGGCTCGTCGCCGGCATCTACGGCCCGGACCACGCCGGCTTCCCGACCGAGCGGGAATTCGACGACGTCATGCACACGAACGTGCTGGCCGCGATGCGTCTGCTGCCCATCGTCGCGCCGCTGGTCGCCGCGACGCGCGGCAAGCTGGCGGTGATCTCGTCGCGCATGGGGTCCATCGGCACGCGCAAGAGCAACGAGGCGACGCTGTACCGCGCCAGCAAGGCCGCGCTGAATTCGGTGCTGGCCGATGCTGCGCTGACCTGGGGCCCGCAAGGCGTCACGTGCATCACGTTCCACCCCGGCTGGGTGCAGACCGACATGGGGGGCCCGGGCGCGACGCTCACCGCCCCGCAGAGCGCGGCCGGCCTGCGCGCCACGCTGGCGGCCGCGACACCCGCGCAGAACGGCGCCTTCCTCAATTACGACGGCTCGGCCATTCCGTGGTGAGCCGTCGCCAACGATAACGACAACCGAGACATGATACTGACCGAAGAACACCAGATGATCCGCGACGCGCTGCGCACCTTTGCGCAAGAGCGCCTGGCGCCGAACGCCGCGCGCTGGGACCGCGAGCACCACTTTCCCAAGGACGAGCTGAAGGAACTGGCCCAATTGGGGGCGTTCGGCGTGGCCGTGCCCGAGCAGTACGGCGGCGCGGGCCTCGACTACGTCGCGCTGGCCCTCGTGCTGGAAGAGATCGCGGCCGGCGACGGCGGCACGTCGACCATCATTTCGGTCAACAACTGCCCCGTGTGCTCGATCGCGATGACCTACGCGAACGCCGCGCAAAAGGACCGCTGGCTGCGCCCGCTGGCGCAGGGCGAGCTGCTGGGCGCCTTCGCGCTGACGGAACCGCACACGGGCAGCGACGCCGCCGCCCTGCGCACGACGGCCGTGCGCGACGGCGATCACTACGTCCTGAACGGCACCAAGCAATTCATCACGAGCGGCAAGAACGGCGACGTCGCCATCGTCATGGCGGTCACCGATAAAGCGGCCGGCAAGAAGGGCATCAGCGCGTTCTGGGTGCCGACGAACACGCCCGGCTACATCGTCGCCGGCATCGAGCAGAAGATGGGCCAGCACTCGTCGGACACGGCGCAGATCGTGTTCGACAACGCGCGCGTCCCGGTCGAGAACCTGATCGGCGAAGAGGGGCAGGGCTACAAGATCGCCCTGTCCGGCCTGGAGGGCGGGCGCATCGGCATCGCGTCGCAATCGGTCGGCATGGCGCGCGCCGCGTTCGAGGCCGCGCTGGCGTATGCGAAGGAGCGCGAGAGTTTTGGGTCGCCCATCTTCGACCACCAGGCCGTGCAATTCCGCCTGGCCGAAATGGCGATGCAGATCGAGGCCGCGCGCCAGCTGATCCTGCATGCGGCATCGATGAAGGACGCGGGCCTGCCCTGCCTGAAGGAAGCCGCGATGGCCAAGCTGTTCGCGTCCGAGATGGCCGAGCGCGTGGTGTCGTCCGCGATGCAGGTGTTCGGCGGCTACGGCTACGTGGCCGACTTCCCCGTCGAGCGCATCTACCGCGACGTGCGCGTGTGCCAGATCTACGAAGGCACGAGCGACATCCAGAAAATCCTGATCGCACGCGCACTGTGAATGCCTTGATGGACAGCGTGGAGAGGCTGGCGATCCGCCCGGCCTTTGAAGCCGACCTGGCCCCGTTCTTCGCCTACCTGGACGACCATCTGCGCGACAACGGCGCCGGCGGCACGCCGCTGTTCCAGCCGATCGCGCCCGGCCAGCCGCGCCTGCCGGCCGGGCTGCGGATCGCGTTCATCAAGGGCATCGAGATTCCCGTCGCCCAGCCGGGCTGGCGCCGCCTGTGGCTCGCCATCGACCCGTACGGCGACATCGCCGGCCACATCGACCTGCGCGGCCGTCCCGAGCCGGCCGCCACGCACCGCGCCATGCTCGGCATGGGCGTGCACCGCGTGTGGCGGAGGCGTGGACTCGGCCGGCGCCTGCTCGAGACGGCCGCCGGCTGGGCGCGCGCCGACACCGGCATCGACTGGATCGACCTCGAGGTCTTGTCGGACAATCTGCCGGCCATCGAACTGTATGCACGCGCCGGCTTCACGACGGTCGCGCGCGTGACGGACATGTTGCGCGTCGCCGGGGTCAGTCATGACCTGAGCTACATGACGTACAGGTTGCGCGCCGGGTGACGGCGTGATCACACCTGCTCCAGCGCCAGCGCGATACCCTGCCCGCCGCCGATGCACAGCGTGACGACGCCGCGCCGCGCGAGCCCGCGCCGCATCGCGTGCAGCAGGCGCACCGTCAGCACGGCGCCCGTCGCGCCGATCGGGTGGCCGTGCGCCACCGCGCCGCCCTCGACGTTGATGACGTCTTCCGGCAGCGACAGCTCGCGCGCGACGACCAGCGGCACGGCGGCGAACGCTTCGTTGATTTCGTAGCGGTCGACGTCGCCGATGGCCCAGCCGGCGCGCGCCAGCGCCTTCTGCACGGCCGGCACCGGCCCCCGGCCGAACATGCCCGGCTCCACGGCCGCCACGCCGGAGGCGACGAGGCGCGCGATCGGCTGCAGGCCCAGGCGCTCGGCCGTCGCGCGGTCGGCGACGACGACGGCGGCCGCGCCGCTGTTCAGGCCGGGCGCATTGCCGGCCGTGATCGTGCCGTCCGGACGGAACGCGGGTTTCAGCGCCGCGAGGGCTTCCAGCGTGGTGTCGGGGCGGTTCGACTCGTCCGTGTCGAAGCGCTGCACGCCGCGCCGGCCGGCGATCTCGATCGGCACGATTTCATCCTTGAACGCGCCGGCCGCCTGGACCTCGGCGAAGCGGCGCTGCGAGCGCTCGGCCCAGCGGTCCTGGGCGGCGCGGCTGATGTCCGCTTCCTTCACGAGATCTTCCGTGTGCCAGCCCGAGTGCTGGCTGGAGAACGCGTCGTTCAGGCCGTCGTGCAGCATGCTGTCGTAGATTTGCGCATGGCCCATGCGCACACCCCAGCGCGCCTGCGGCATCAGGTACGGTGCCTGGTCCATATTTTCCATGCCGCCGGCCAGCACGACGTTCGCTTCGCCGGCCAGGATCTCGTGCGCGGCCGACGCGATGGCCTGGGCGCCCGAGCCGCACACGCGGTTCAAGGTCATCGCGGGCACGCTCACCGGGATGCCGCCGTGCACGGCCGCCTGGCGGGCCGGATTCATGCGGTTGCCCGCCTGGACCACGTTGCCCATCAGGACAGCGTCGATGGCATCGGGGGCGATCCCCGCGCGCTCGACGGCGGCGCGCACGGCGGCCGCGCCCAGCTCGACGGCAGGAATGGATTTCAGGGAACCGTTGAACGCACCGATGGCGGTACGCACGGGGGCACACAGGACGATGTCGCGGGCAGGCATGATGGTTCCTTTCAGTGGGTGACTTATAACCTATCTCAGTAGGGTGGGCGGCCTGTTTGGCACAGATACATAGTGGACACTTGTCTAGAGACATAGTTGACACCTTTTATCATCATTGCAACTTCGTTATTTGGAGCTTGCAATGCCTTGGAAGGAGTCGTCAAAAATGTCTTCTCGA
>NZ_JADKYX010000009.1 GCF_016093545.1 Massilia rhizosphaerae
GTGGGAGAGGTGAAGGGCTTAATCTACACTCGAAGGTCTATGCCTTAAGGGTGGGCTCAAGCTGCTCTTCACCTCAGTTGATGGTAGCTAACCATCAACTCTATCAAGATACAAGGGTGGGCACCCCTGTGCCCACCATGCGTTACTGCAACGCATACGTTTGGTGGGCGGGGGCCGCCCACCCTACCCGTTAGAACATGTGGCGGATACCCCAATCCATGCGGTTCGCGTTCTTGGGATCGATGTGGCCGATGGAGGTGAACAGCGCGGTGCGCTTGGACAGGGCGTAGGTGTAGCCGAGCGCATACTGCGCCATGTCCGCGTTGCGCGCCGAGCGGTCGTTCAGGCGGTTGTACGACGCCAGGATGCGTCCGCCGCCCGCCGGGATCGTCAGGCCGAGCAGCAGGTCGCTCGCATCCACCGGCGCGAGGCCGGCGGCGTCCGTCTTCTGCCGGTCGAGACCGAAATGCAGCTTGGCGAAGCCGAAGTCGTAGTTGGCGCCGACGAACTTCAGCTTGGCCGCGCCGGTGCCGTTGGCGTCGTTGTTGTTCTGGTAGCCGTACGCCAGCTTCAACTTCCCGGCGGTGTACGTGAACGCGCCGCTGATCTGCCGGTTGGCCGACATGCTGCCGGCCGTCTCGCCGAACGCATACGACACCTCGGCCTTCAGGGGTCCCTGCTGCTTCGCGTAGAACACCGCGTTCTGCGTGCGGATGTCGATCGCGGCATAGATATTACGGCCGAAGAACGATTCGGCCGCGCCGGACATGCCGTCCTCGAACGGATCGATCACGTCGGTCAGCAGGCAGTAGGACGGCGTCCAGGTGCGGCCGAAGCGCACCGTGCCGAAGTCGCCTTTCAAGCCCACCCAGGATTGGCGGCCGAAGATGCGTCCGCCCTGCCCCGCGGTGCCCGTATCGGGGCTGAAGCCGTTTTCGAGCTGGTAGATGACGGACGTGCCATTACCGAGGTCTTCCGAGCCGCGAAAGCCGAGGCGGGAACCCCACCAGCCGCCGCTGTCGACACCCCAGCGCGTGGGCGCCACATCGGATTTCGAGTACACCAGGCCGATGTTGATCAAGCCGTAGACGGTGGTACTCGATTGCGCGGACGCGGTGCCGGCAAAGACACCGGATACCGCCAGCAGAAGCAGGGATTTTTTCATGATTGTCTCCTTCGATTATTTATGGATGTGGCGTGAGCGGGTTGGAAAAAACCTGCTTGAATGAGCTCGCGATCATCCGCTCCACATGCATCAATTTAAGGCTGCCCCCACAACACATTTCCTCGAAAGAGCGTGGGCCGACAACATGAAAACTGCGAATTCGCCGTGCGCGACGGCGCAATATGCTGCGCCGTTCTACGCGCTGCGCCGGTAGATGTCGGCGAGGTCGCACAAGTCCCAATTCCCGCCACTGAGCACCGCGCAGACCTTCTCATCCGGCCTGACGGCGAGCGCACCGCCCAGCAAGGCGCCGATGCCGATGGAGGCCGCCGGCTCGGCGATCAATTTCGCATCGTTGGCCAGCATGCGCATGCCCGCGACGATATGCGCGTCGTCCACCAGCACGATCTCGTCCACGTACTTCTCGATGATGGGATAGGGATTGCGGCCAGGGACGCTGAGTCGCAAGCCGTCCGCCACGGTGTCCTGCAACGGGAGCGAGGTGCGTTCCCCGTTGATCCGGCTGTGGAAATACTTCGGCGTCAGGGCCGGCTCCGCGCCGATGACCCGCACCGACGGCTTCGTTTCCTTGATGGCCGTGGCGATCCCGGAAATGAGGCCGCCGCCGCCCAGCGGAACGATGACCGTGTCGACGTCGCCCAGGTCGTCCAGGATTTCGCAGCCGATCGTGCCCTGGCCCGCCATCACCAGCGGGTCCTCGAAACCATGGATCACCGCGTACCCGTTTTCTGCGGCGATTTCATATACCTTTTTCCAGCGGGCCGCGTTATCGCCGTCGAACAGGATGACTTCGGCCCCGAGCGCCCTCGTATTGGCGATCTTGACCTCCGGCGCGGTGACCGGAAGCACCAGGAAGGCTTTCACGCCCAGCATTCTCGCCGCGTAGGCCAGTCCCTGGGCATGGTTCCCCGACGACGTGGCGATCAGGCCGTTCGCCACGGCGTCCCGGGGGAGCGACAGGGCCGTGTTCAGGGCGCCCCTGATCTTGAATGCGCCAGTGATCTGCAAGGTTTCGGGCTTGAGATAGAGTTGGCAGCCGAGGGCCTTTTCCATCTTCTCAGCACGCAGCAGCGGCGTGTGCCGGATATGGGGCCGCAGCCGCTCCCGGGCGTCCCGGATGTCCTGGATCGTAGGGTAGTCATGCATGATGTCGGGATGCCTCATTGGGTGATGAACGCGAAGAACGTACCGACCTGGTTTGCCAGCGCATTCCGGTAGATCCGGGACGCGGTGGTGTTGTCCTGGATGGCCATGCCCGTGGAATCGAAAATCGTGATCTCGTCGTCGTTCTCCCGTCCCGCCTTTGTCCCCGCCAGGATCTCGCCGATTTCGCCGTGAATCTCGTCCCGCGCGATGATGCGTGCGTTCAGCGGATACCAGGTTTCGCCCTTCGTGACGCATTGCGCGATGGAGTCGTTGACGATCTTCGCGTTGCGGAAGATTTCCGGATCGAGTTCCTGCTTGCCTTGCTGGTCCGTGCCGATGGCCACGATATGCGTGCCGGGCTTGATCCAGCCGGCTTCCACCAGCGTGCCTTTGCCGCGCGTCGTCGTCACGAGGATGTCGGCGCGGCGGACCGCGTCTTCCTTCGAGGCGGCCATCACGACGGGAATGTCGAACTCTCTTTCGATATCGGCCTTGTAGGCGGCCAGCGCCTCGGGGTGATGGTCCCAGGCGTGGATCGCCTCGATCTTCATGACCTCGCGGATCGCGCGGATCTGCAACCGGGCCTGGATGCCGGTGCCGATCGACGTGACCGTTTTCGCATCCTTCCTGGCCAGGGCTTTTACGGAAACGGCGCCGGCCGCCCCGGTCCTGAGGCCGGTGATCAGGCTCCCGTCCATCACGCACGCCAGCGCACAGGTCCTGGCGTCGAACAGGAGAATCGTGCCCATATTGGTGGGCAGGCCGAATGCCGCCGGGTTGTCCGGGAATCCGCCGGACGACGCTTTCATCGAAATCATCTCGTTGGCCGGGTAGTAGCCGAGCTTGAAGTCGATTTCCCCGCGCGGGGGCGGCAGATGGATGCCGATATAGTCGGGTTGCTCCACCTGCCCGCTGCTGAACGCCACGTAGGCTTCCTCCACCGCGGCGATGACTTCCTTCATGGCGATCAAGCCGCCCACGTCTTCCTTGCTAAGCAACAGCGTTTTCATGTGTTCTGTCTCCAACCCCGGTCATGCGGCAGCCAATCTGGCGAGGTCCCGCATCAGCAAAGGCGGGCTTGCCAGGACGGGGCATGCCAGTTCGGCGGCGAGCAAGTCGCGCAGATGCGCCAGCGATGCCTGCGCAAGCACCAGCACATCCACCTTGCCGGACAGTGCGCCGGCCGCCGCGACGAGAAGTGCATCATGTCGCGTGCGGTCGCCGGCCATCAGCGCCTGGTAGGCCTCGGCGCACAGCGCGGTCTCGATCGTGATTTCGCAGCCCTGCTCCGCGGCATGCGCGCGCAGCAATGCGCTGCTCGGTCCGACCGTGCTGGCTGCCGTGCAGAGCAGGCCGATGCGCGGGCCGCAGCGCACCGCTTCCGCCGCCATCGGGTCGTCGATCTTGAGGATCGGCTGCGGCACGATACGGCGTGCGATATCGACGGCGGGCGACGTCGATGAACAGGTGACGACGATCAGGTCGGGCCGGGCTTCCGCCGCCAGGACGATTTGATCGACCACGCGCCGGTAAACCAGCGGCTGCGGCGCGCCGCGCAACAGGTCCTGCAACAGGCTCTCGTTAAGGATATGAAAACAGTCGGCGCCGGGGATGTCGGCACGCGCCCGCGCGCGGAATTCGTCGACGAGAAAACCGACGGTATGGACAAACGCAATTCGCTTGGTCATTCAATATTCTCCAGGGATGGCCGTTTCTGCAGGTCGAGCTTGAACACCGACTTGAGATCCTCGATCTGCTCCGCGTTCAAGGGGCGGGTCGGCGCCGTGCGCAGCAGCAGGAACAGCTTGGCCGTCTCTTCCAGTTCCTCCGTCGCATGGACGGCAGCGTCGAGCGAGGCGCCCGATACGACCGGCCCATGATTGGCAAGCAGCACGGCACTATGCTTGCGCGCAAGGCCGCGGATCGCGGCGCCGAGCGCCGGATCGCCGGGGCGGTGGTAGGGAACCAGCGGCAGGCGGCCGACCTTCATCACGAAATAGGCCGTCAGGGGCGGGATGCAGTCGTCGTGATTCAGGCCGCACATGCACGACACGGCGGCGGCATGCGTGGCATGCAGGTGCACGATGGCGCCCGCGCCCGGGCGTTCCTCGTACATCGCGCGATGCAGGAAGGCTTCCTTGGACGGCGCATCGCCGCCGACATGGCGGCCGCTCCAGTCGAGCCTGGCCAGTCGTGCGGGATCGAGGCGGCCGAGGCAGGCATTGGTCGGCGTCAGCAGCCAGCCGTCGTCCAGCCGCACGCTGATGTTGCCGCTGCTGCCGGCGGTCAGACCGCGGTCGAACAGCGAGCGGCCGAATTCGACGATCTTCTCGCGCAATGCCGCTTCGCCTCGGCCGGTGGAAATCATCGTGCTCATTGCAGCTTGTCCCAGGCCTTGAGGAAGAAATCGTCGCTGCCGAAATTGCCCGACTTGAGCGCGAGCGCCAGCGGCCGCGTGTCGTCGTCGTGCAGGGTGCTGGTCCACGGCACGCCGGGATCGATTTCGGGCCCGATGCGCAATCCCGTCACCCCGAGCGCCTTGACGACCGCGCCCGACGTCTCGCCGCCGGCCACGATCATCCGGCCCACGCCGGCCCGGACCAGGCCGAGCGCAATCGTCGCCAGCGCAGTCTCCACGAGATTGCCGGCATGCTCGACGCCGAGTTCGGCCTGCACCTGCCTGACCGCCTCCGGCGCGGCCGTGGCATAGACCAATACCGGTTGCCGCGCGATGCGGCCGGCTGCCCAGTCGAGGGCGGCCGCCACCACGTCCTCGCCGCGCGCCAGCCGCACCGGATCGATGCAAAAGGAGGGACAGGACGCGCGCATCGCCTCCACCTGCCTTTGCGTGGCCGGCGAACAGCTGCCCGAGACGACGGCACGCAGGCCGCCGGTCTGCGGTAGCGCATCGGCCACGGCATTCGACGCCAGCAGTCCGCGCCGGCGGAAGTTCCGCGGCAGGCCGAGCGCGATGCCGGAACCGCCGGTCACCAGCGGCATGTCGGCACAGGCCGCGCCGATCGCGTCGAGGTCCGCGTTGGACAGCGCATCGACGACGGCAAGTCCGTTGCCCTGCTCGCGCAGCGCGGAAAAACGCGCGCGGATCGCGGCATCGCCCTGGCTCACCGTCGCGTAGTCGACGAGGCCGACCTTGCGCTCCACCTGCTCCTGCAGGACGCGTACCAGGTTCGCGTCGGTCATCGGCGTCAGCGGATGGTTGCGCATGCCGGACTCCGAGAGCGGCACGTCGCCGACGAACAAACAGCCCTTGTAGAGGGTGCGTCCGTTGGCGGGGAACGCCGGACAGGCGATGGTGAAATCGGTGCCCAGCGCCTGCATCAAGGCCTCGGCGACGGGGCCGATGTTGCCGCGCGGCGTAGAATCGAAGGTCGAGCAATACTTGAAGTAGAACTGCCGGCAACCCGCCTCGCGCAACCAGCGCAGGGCGGCCAGCGATGCCGCCACCGCATCCCCGGCCGGACAGGTACGCGATTTCAGCGCGATCACCACCGCGTCGACATCGGCGGGCGGCGGCCCGTCCGGTACGCCGATCAATTGGACGGTACGCATGCCCGCCTTCACCAGCATGCCCGCGAGGTCCGTGCCGCCGGTAAAATCGTCCGCGATGCACCCCAGCAGAACTGTCATGGCCGTCTTCCCTTTACGCCGGGCGGTAGATGACGTACAGCTTTGCGACGTTGTCGCGGTTCTCCCAACTGCAGGACGCCCCCTGCTCGATGAGGAACACATCGCCTTTCGAGAACGTGCCGCTGCGCCCCGTTTCATCGACGAAGGTCACGCTGCCTTCCAGCAGAACCATCAGTTCCATGTGACGGAAGTACAGTGGGCGGCGGGCATAGGGCGTCGAATCCCAGGTGCCGCACGTGAATTCGCCGTCGGCGGACCGATAGTCCGTGTGGTTGCGGCAGACCGGCGCCGGCGTGAGCAGCAGGTCGGGCGGCGGCCCGCCGGCCGACGGTCCCATCTCCGGGTTCTCTTTGATCGGCACGATGGCGCCGTCGCCGGCCCGGCTCTTGTTGTAACGGACGAAGATCAGCGACACCGGCCCCTGCGCAGACCAGGTGAATGCGGCGCCCTGCTTGAGCACTGCGCTCTGGTTCGGCCCCAGCGTCAGGGCGGCGCCCTGCTGCGTCAGGGTCAGGCGGCCGGCGTCGACGATGATGAATTCATCCGCCGGCAGAGACTGCACGGCGCCGCTGCCGGCTTCCAGCGTAATGACGCCGGCGGTCACGGGGCTCGGCGCCCAGTCGAGGATACGGCGGCCGGAAAGGAAGCGATCCGGTCCCGCCGCAGCGGTCACTGCGATGCCCCGGGTCTTGTCCCGCGCGAATTTGCGCAGGTCGACGAAGGAGGGCGTGCTGACCGGGACGGCCACTGCTGCTTGCATTGAATTCGACATGGTTTGTTTTTAAGTTGATGACAATGAGGATGAAAATGACACGGCTGCTCACGCCGCGTTCGCGACCGGCGTGGCGAAACGCCCGATGTGGTAATGGTCGATCGGCGTCGTCGTGGTGCCGGTGTGTATCAGTTCCGCCATCACGTCGCCGACGCCCGGCCCCAGCTGGAAGCCTTCGCCGGAGAAGCCGAAGGCGTAGTACAGGCCGGGTACGCGCGCGCTCGGTCCCATGGCTGGCCGGCTATCCTCCATATAACCCTCGATCCCGCCCCAGACGCGAATGATGTTCAGGTGATTGAATGCCGGGATCACGTGCGGCGCACTCTTCAGTTTGAACAGCGTCCTGCCCGGATTCACGTAGGCGCGGCGTTTCTCGATGTCCGCCGGTTCGTGGCCGCCGCCGCCGATGACGATGTTGCCGCGCGCGACCTGGCGGAAGTAGACGACCTGCTCGAACACGTCCGCGATCGCGCCGATGGTCGGTCCGATGGCGTAAGGGACGGGTTCGGTGACGCACATCTGCGGCGCCTTGGCGACCATCGGCACCGGTTCGCCGAAGCGGGTGCTGATACGATTTCCCCATGCGCCGGCCGTGATGAGCGCCACGGGCGCACGGAAGACGCGGCCATCGGCAGCGGTCGCGCGGAAGTCCCCGCCGTCCTTCTCGAGGTTCGTCATCTCGGTGTTTTCGAACACCTGCGCGCCCGCGCGCATCGCGGCACGGCCGATGGCCGGCGCCGCCAGGCGGGGATTGGCATGGCCGTCGTAAGGGGCGTAGCAACCCGCGGTGATGTCCGGTCCCAGGTACGGAAAGCGCTCGTGCAACGTTTTCGTGCCCAGCATCTGCATACCGATGCCGAAGGACCTGGCGTCCTCCGCATACTTGACCATGCGTTCTTCGTGCGCCGGCGTGAAGCCGACGCGCAGGTGGCCGTTCAGCAGGAGCTCGACATCCGCATCGAACAATTCCTTGAACTTCAGCCAGATGTCGCGCGAGCGGTTCGACAACGGCAGTTGCTCGACGGGGCGGCCCATCCGGCGCGTGTTGCCGAAGTTGACGCCGCTGGCCTGCTGGCCGATCAATCCCTGTTCGAGCAGGATGACGGACATCCCGCGCTGGCGTAAAAAGAAGGCGGTGGAGGCACCCATGATGCCGCCGCCCACGATAATGACATCTGCTTTCTGCGCGCTCATTCCACTTCCTCCCGCACCGCGATCGACAGCGGCTTGACCGGGGCCTGGCCACGCAGGCGCCCGACTTGTTCCAGCGGCACGCCGGCGGCATGCGCGATGACTTCCGCACCCGCATGCCCACAATACCTCCCCTGGCAGCGCCCCATGCCGACCCGGCTGAATGCCTTGGCGCGGTTCGCTTCCTGGGCGCCCATGTCCCCCACCACGCGGCGCAGTTCGCCGGCGGTGATGGCTTCGCAGCGGCAGACGATGGCGTCATCCGGCAATTGGGCCGCCTGCTGCGCCGGCCACGGGAACGCTTGCGCCAGGCCCTGGCGGAAACGGTCCATGCGGGCCTGTTCGGCGCGCAGCCGCTGCAGCTCGCCGTTCGCCACCGGCAGCCCGACATCCTGCAGCACCGCCAGCGCCGCCAGCCGTCCGCCGATCTCGGCCGCATCCGCGCCCAGCACACGTACGCCGTCGCCGGCCAGGTAGACGCCCGGCACCGAGGTGCGCCCGTCCTCGCCCAGTTCGGGCAGCCATTGGCGCGTCTCCGGGTCGAAGCGGAAGGCGCAGCGGGCCAGGTCGGCCAGCTGGGTCTCGGGACGCAGGTGGTAGCCCATCGCCACCGCGTCGCATTCCAGCGTCCGGGTGCGTCCGGCGGCGTCCTGGAACACCACCTCCTGCACCCCGATGTCCGCGGCACCCTTGATTTCGACCGGGGTGATGCCGGTCAGCACCGGCACCCCGGCCCGCTTCAGCGCCCCGACCAGCGCCATGCCGTTGCGCAGCGCGGCGGGACGGGCCAGCAGTTTGGGCAGCGCCGCGACGCGCCGCAGGAAGGGCGACGTATCGAGCACCGCCGCCACGTTGGCGCCCGCCTTGACGTATTGCGACGCCACGAGGTACAGCAGCGGCCCGGTGCCGAGGAACACGACCTTGCGCCCGATCGCACACGCCTGCGCCTTCAGGGCGATCTGCGACGCGCCCAGGCTGTAGGTGCCGGCGTATTGCCAGCCCTTGATCGGCATCAGGCGGTCGGTCGCGCCGGAACAGATCACCAGTGCGTCGTAGGGCAAGGCCCGCGAGCGCCGCTGGTCGGTGACGTGCAGCCGGCGGCCGAAGATATTCCAGGCCAGCGTCTCCGGCAGGTAATCGATCTGGTCGCGCAGCGCGTCGAAACTCTCGTGCAGCGACTGGGCGCGGCCGGCCTCTGTGCCGTACAGCTTCGCATACGGACGCGTGAAATTGTCCGGCTGGCGTCGATAGATCTGGCCGCCGTCGCGCCGGTTCTCGTCGACCACGGTCGGGCGCAGCCCGGCGGCGACGAGGGTTTCGGCGCAACGCACGCCCGCAGGGCCGGCGCCGACGATGATTATGCGAGGTTGGGCCATGTCGCCTCCGGTTGTGTTGTGACGATGCTCATTCCCTCTGCCACCACGGTGGTGCAGGCGCGCAGGCGCGCGCCGTCCGCGGTCCAGACCCAGCAATCCTGGCAGGCGCCCATCAGGCAGAAGCCGGCCCGCTTGCCATCGCCGAATTCCGACTCGCGCAGGTGGCGCACGTTGCCCAGCAGGGCGACCAGCAGGGTGTCGCCGGCCAGCGCCTCGACCGGGTGCCCATCGATCACGATGCGCACCGGCGCGCGGCCGGTTTCGGCAAGTCGTACGAAACGGTGGTTCATGCGACGTCTCCTTCGAGCAGGCGCAGCGGCGCCTGGATATCGCGCAACTCGGCGTCGGACCGGTGGCACAGGATGCTGCCGCCGTTGTCGAGCGTGTGGCGCGGCGGCGGCAGGCTGTTGCATACGCCGTCGATGCGCAGATGGCAGCGGTCCAGGAAGGAGCAGATGCCGCGCGCCTGCCCGGCCGCCACGAGCGGCGGCAGCGACGCGGGTTTGCGGCCGGCCGTCTCTTCCAGCCAGCCCCGGCGCAGCGTCGGCACCGACGAGATCAGCAGGTGCGAATACGGATGGAATGGCGGCAGCGCCTGCGCTTCTCGCTTGCGCGCCTCGACCTTGCGGCCGGCGTACAGCACCACGATCTCGTCGCAGATCGCGCGCACCGTGCTGATGTCGTGGCTGATGAACATGTAGGACACGTTCAATTCCTTGCGCAGCTCGGCCATCAGTTCGAGGATGGCCGCGCCCACCACGGTGTCGAGCGCGGAGGTGACCTCGTCGCACAGGATCAGGTCGGGCTGGGCCGCCAATGCACGCGCCAGGTTGATGCGCTGCTTTTGTCCGCCCGACAGTTCGCCCGGCAGGCGGTCGGCCACCGACGCCGGCAGGCGCACCAGGTCGAGCAGCTGCAGCACGCGCTTGCGGCGCGCCTCGCCCTTCATGCCATGGTAAAACTCGAGCGGCCGGCCGAGGATGCGCTCGATGCCGTGCTGCGGGTTGAGCGCGGTATCGGCGTTCTGGAACACGAACTGGATACGCCGCAACTGCTCGCGCGTGCGCCCTTCCAGCGTGGGCGCCAGGCGCTTGCCGTCGAGCAGGATGTCGCCTTCGGACGGCGCCACCATGCCGGCGATGGTGCGCGCCAGCGTGGTCTTGCCGGAACCGGATTCGCCGATGACGCCGATGGTGGCGCCGCGCGGGATCACCAGGTTGATGTCGTCCAGCACGCACTTGACCGGCACACCGCGCCTGGCCGTGCCGTACGAGGCAGACAGGCCACGCACCTCGAGCAGCGGATGCTCGTGCGCCGGCTTGGACTCGCAGCCGGCCGGCACGGACTGCTTGGGCGCGATCGCCGCCAGCAGGCTCCTGGTGTACGGATGGGCGGGCGCCGACAGGATTTGCGCGGTCGGCCCGCACTCCCGGATCTCGCCGTCGCGCAGCACCACGATGCGGTCGGCCATCTGCGCCACCACGGCGAGGTCGTGCGACACGTACACGGCCGTGCTGCCGCGCTCCTTGACGACCTTCTTGAAGGCGCGCAGCACCTCGATCTGCGTCGTCACGTCCAGTGCGGTGGTCGGCTCGTCCAGGATCACCAGGGCCGGATCGGTGATCAGCGCCATGGCTGCCATCAGGCGCTGCAACTGGCCGCCCGACACCTGGTGCGGATAGCGCATGCCGATCTTGTCCGGCTCCGGCAGCGCCAGCGCGCGAAACAGCTCCACGGCCTTGGCCTCGGCCTCGGCGCGCGGCATCACCTTGTGGATCAGTGCGCTTTCGACCACCTGGTCCATCAGCCGTTTGGACGGGTTGAACGAGGCGGCGGCGCTCTGCGCGATGTAGGCCACGGTGCGGCCGCGCAGGCCGGCCAGCTGGCCCTCGTTCAGCGCCAGCACCTGGTGGCCGGCCACGGTCACGTTGCCGCCGGCCAGGCGGCAGCCGGCGCGGGCGTAGCCCATCAGCGCCAGCGCGATGGTGGTCTTGCCGGAACCGGACTCGCCGATCAGCGCCAGCACCTCGCCTTGTTGAATCGAAAAGTCAGCGCCATGGACGATGGGCACTTCCTCGTCCATGTCGTTGCGGGCGGTGACGCGCAGGCCCGATACCTTGACGATCGTGTTCATGTCAGCCCCCCGTGCCACGGCGTTTGCGGCCGGCCAGGCTGTCGATGGCCAGGTTGACGGCGATGGTCAGCGTGGCGATGGCGATGGCGGGCATGACGACGGCCGGCGCGCCTTCGGACAGGCCGATGATGTTTTCGCGCACCAGCGATCCCCAGTCCGCCGCCGGTGGCTGGATGCCCAGCCCCAGGAAGGACAGGCCGCTCAGCAGCAGCACGATGTACAGGAAACGCAGGCCAAAGTCGGCCAGCACCGGCCTGAACATGTTCGGCAACATTTCAAAACACGTGATATAGGCCAGGCCCTCGCCGCGCGCCCGCGCCGCCTGCACGTACTCCATTGCTTGCACATTCACGGCCAGCGCACGCGCGATGCGGTAGGCGCCGGGCATGTAGCCGATGCCGGCGGTCAGGACCAGCAACGGGATCGACGTGCCGAAGCCGGCCACGATGATCAGCGCCAGCAGCTTGTGCGGGATGCTGAGCATGGTGTCGACGACGCGGCTGACGATGGCGTCGAACCAGCCGCCCGCGGCGGCCGCGGACATGGCCAGCGCGGTGCCGCCGACGCTGGCCACCAGCACGGCCGCCAGCGCCAGGCCGACGGTGTATGGCGCGCCGTGCAGGATGCGGCTGAGCATATCGCGGCCGAGGTAGTCGGTGCCGAGCGGATGCAGCGCGCTGATCGGCGCGAACACGTCGTCGCCGACGCCGCCCGCGTCGTCCGGTACCAGGTAGGGACCGGCCACGGCCATCAGCAGCCAGAACGCGAACACGGCGCTGCCGATCACGCCGGCCAGCGGCAGGCGCCGGCGCGGCTTGCGCCGGGCGATGGGAGAAATCACGGAGGTCTTCATTTTCTTAACCTTGGGTTGGAAACGATTGCGCACACGTCCGCCACGGTCAGCAGCACCAGGTAGCCGGCGCAGAACAGCATCGCGCAGGCCTGCACCACCGGCATGTCGCGCATGGTGACGGAATCGACCATCAGGCTGGCGATGCCCGGATAGTTGAAGATCGATTCGACGATGATCACGCCGCCGATCAGGTAGGCCAGCGACAGCGCCACCGCGTTGGAGATCGGGCCGATCGCGTTCGGCAGCGCGTGACAGAGCACCATGCGCACCGGACGCACGCCCTTCAGGCGCGCCATCTCGACGTAGGACGAATCGAGCTGGTCGATCACTGCAGCGCGGGTCATGCGCGCCATCTGCGCCACGATCCCGCAGCACAAGGTGATGACCGGCAACGCATACGTGCGCATGAATTGGCCGAAGGTGGCGATATCGTCGGTATGCGACAGCGCGGACAGCCAGCGCAGCTTGACGGCGAACAGCAGCACCGCCAGCGTGGCGATCAGGAATTCGGGCACGGACACGGTCCACACCGTCGCCACGCTGACGACGCGGTCGAACAACGAGCCGCGGACCATGGCGGACGCGATGCCGAGCGTCAGCGCGAGCGGCACCGACACGACGGTGGTCGCGGCCGCCAGCATCAGCGAGTTCGGCAACCGGCTGCCGATCAGCTCCGTCACCGGCAGGCCGTTCGCCATGGCCACGCCGGGATGGCCGGTCAGCAGCCCGCCCAGCCAGTGCAGGTAGCGCACGTGGGCCGGCAGGTCCAGCCCCAGCTTGACCCGCAGCGCAGCCACCAGTTCGGGCGTCGCCTCCTGTCCGAGCGCCGCCTGCGCCGCGTCGCCCGGCAGCAGGTTGGTGATGGTGAAGATCACGAGCGACACGGCCAGCAGCGTCAGCACCGCGACACCCAGCCGGTTCAGCACCAGTCGTACGGTGGTCCCGTTCATGGTCACGCTTCCAGCCAGATTTGATCGGCGAACATGAACCCCATCAGGCCGCCCAGCGGATGGCTGGCGTAGCCCTTGATCTTGTTGCTGAAACCGTCGAGCGAGTGGATGAACATCGGGATGCCGACGCCGCACTGGTCGTGCACGAGCACCTGCATGTCGCCGTACATCTGCTTGCGTTTGGCTTCGTTGGTTTCGCTCCGTGCCAGGTCGAGCAACTGGTCGAATTTCTCGTTCTTCCAGCCCGACACGTTCATCGGGGAATCGGACTTGTAGAACAGCGAGAACATCAGGTCGACCGTCTGGCGCGGATTGATATTCCCGAACGACATGGGATGCTTGGCCCAATGGTTCGACCAGTAGCCGTCCGGCGGCATGCGCTTGATGTCCAGGTTGAGGCCGGCCCTTTGCGCCGACAGCTGGATGATCTGGGCCATGTCGACCGAGCCGCCAGCGGCGGTCGAGCACACGACCGGCAGGGTCTGGCCGGCCATGCCGGATTTCTTCAGGTAGAACTTCGCCTTGTCCAGGTCGAAGGTGCGCTGCGGCAGGCCGGCGAAGTAGTAGCGGCTGCCCGGCTGCACCGGCTGGTCGTTGGCGATGGTGCCGTAGCCGCGCATCGCCACCTTGCGGATCTGTTCGCGGTCCAGCAGGTACTTCATGGCCAGCACGAAGTTCGGGTTCTTCACCGGGCCGAGCTGGTCGCGCATGATGAGGTCGGTGTACAGGCCCGTCTTCGATTCGAACAGCGTGCAACCGGAACCCGAGAAACTGGCCGCCGAGCGCGGGTTCACGCCGTTGATCAGCTGCACGTCGCCCGACAGCAGGGCGTTGACGCGGGCCGCCTCGTCCGGGATCGAGAAATATTCGATCTCGTCCAGGTAGGGCTTGCCCGGCTTCCAGTACTCGTCGTTGCGCACGCCGATCGAGCGCATGCCCGGCCTGAATTCCTTGCACTTGTACGGGCCGGTGCCGACCGCGGTGGCGAAGTCCGTGGTGCCGTCCTTGACGATGGCGAAATGGGACGCGGCCAGCAGCGCCGGCAGGTCGACATTCGGCGAATTGAGCTTGATCTGCAGCTCGAGCGGACCGGTGGCCTTGACGTCCGCGAACTCGTCGGCCACGGCCTTGGCCTTGGAGGCATTGGCCGGATTCTTGTGGCGCAGCAGCGAGTACACGACGTCCGCCGCGCCCAGCGGCTTGCCGTCATGGAAGCGCACGTCCTTGCGCAGCTTGACGGTCCACAGCGTGCCGTCCTTGCTGTCGATCGATTCGGCCAGCGCCATCTGCGGCGCGAGCCTGGTGTCGATGGTGGTCAGGCAGTTGTAGAACATGTAGTGCCGCACGTAGTCGGCAATGGTGCTGCCCCGGGCGGGATCGAGCGTGTCCGCCGTCGATCCGGCGCCCATGGCCACGCGGATCCGGCCGCCCTTGCGCGGCGTCTGGGCCAGCGCGGTGCCGGGAAAGGTCAGCAGGCCGCCGGCGCCGGACGCCAGCATGCCTCCCGCCAGCAGCGTGCGCATCACGTCGCGGCGCTTGCCGTCTTGCACGACGCCGGCGGCGTCGAATGGTTTGTCGCTCATGATTGTCTCCTCGTTCTTCTTGCGTCTTCAATGATTGTTATGGGAACGGTCCTGCGGCCTCAATGCAGCCAGTCCTGCAGCCGGTAATAGGCGCCCACGACCGGCAGGAACCAGGGCGTGCCGAAATGCCCGGGCACCGCCGGCCACGCCAGTGCGCGCCATGGATTGCGGTCGGTGCGGCCGGCCATGACGTCGGCCATCACCTGCCCCATGTGCACCGACATCTGCACGCCGTGCCCGCTGTAGCCCGTCGAGTAGTACATGCCGCGGTGCTCGCCGGCACGCGGCAGGCGGTCCGCCGTCATGTCGACCAGGCCGCCCCAGCAATAGTCGATGCCCACGCCGCGCAGGGCCGGGAACATCCGCTCCATCGCCGCGCGCAGCACGACCCCGCTCTTTTCGTCCGAGCGCGGGTTCGACATCGCGAAGCGCGCCCGCCCGCCGAACAGCAGGCGGTCGTCCGGCGAGACGCGGAAGTAGTTGCCGATGGCCCTGGACGTCACGTAGTTGCGGCGTCGCGGCAGCAGGCGGTCGAGCAGGGCCGGCTCCAGCGGTTCGGTGGCGACGATGAAGCTGCCCACCGAGATCATGCGGCGGCGGAACCAGGCAAACGGTCCCGCGCGCGAATTGCCGGTCGCCAGCAGCACCTGGCCGGCGCCAATGACGCCGCGGGGGGTGGTGACGCGAAAGCCGCCCGCGGGCAGGCGGTCCAGGCCCGTCACCGGCGTGTGTTCGTGAATGCGCGCGCCGGCACGGGCGGCCGCATGGGCCAGGCCGACGCCGAATTTCCCCATGTGCATCTGGGCGCTCGTCTTCTGCAGCAGGCCGCCGTGGAACTCGTCCGAGCCGACCTCGTCGCGGATGCGCGCCGCGGACACCATCTCGACGTGCGGATCGGCCTCGCGCCGCAGCACGTCGCAGCTGCGCACCAGCTTGTCGTAGTGCTCCGGCTTGGCGGCCAGCTTGAGCTTGCCGACGCGCGCGAAGTCGCACGCGATATCCTCTTGCGCGACCAGGCGTTCGACCGTGTCGACGGCGGCGTTGTAGGCGTGGTAGAAGTTGCGCGCCGTGTCCACGCCGAGGCGGGCGGCGAGCGCGCCGAAATCGTGCGCCGTGCCGCCATTGCAATGTCCGCCGTTGCGGCCGGACGCTTCGCCCACGACGCGGCCCGCCTCCAGCACCACCACCGAGGCGCCGCGCCGGGCCAGCGTCAGCGCGGCCGACAACCCGGTAAAGCCGGCGCCGACCACGACCACGTCGGCGCGCCCTTCCACCGGCCCTGGCGCGCCCGCCGCGAAGGCCGGCGCGGTATCCAGCCAATAAGATTCGAGCTTCATCATGCTCTCCTGTCCGGGTGGCTTTCCGGGTTCATGCGCATGCCGCTTACAGGCCGACCAGCGCCGGCAGACCGCCCAGGTCCGTGACCTGGTGCGAGCCGAACGCCGGCCACGCCGGTTCGTGGCCGCGGGCGACGAAGACGCGGTTCTTGATGCCCACGTCGTCGGCCGACAAGTGGTCGTAGCGCATGCTCGACGACACGTGCAGGATGTCTTCCGGATTGCAGCCCAGCTGGTCGATCATGTACTCGAACGCGCGCAGGCGCGGCTTGTAGGCTTGCGCCTGCTGCGCGGTGTACACGCGGTGGAACGGCGCGCCCAGCTTGTCGACGCTGTCCTGGATCTGCGCATCCATCGCGTTCGACAGGATCACCAGCCGGTATTCCTTGGCCAGGCGCGCGAGCGCGTTCGGCACGTCCGCGTGCGGGCTCCAGGTCGGCACGGCGCGGTAGAACTTCAGGCCCTCGTTGTCGCGGTAGTCGACGCCCCAGCGCTTGCAGGTGCGCTCGACCGAATTGCACAGCAGCTGGTCGTACGGACGCCAGTCGCCCATCACCTCGTCCAGGCGGTAGCGCGCGAAGTCGGTGGTGAACTGCTGCATGTGCTCCGGCGCGATGCGATCGGCGAACAGTTCGCGCGCCAGCTCCGCCATCTGGAAGTTGATCAGCGTGCCGTAGCAGTCGAAGGAAATGTATTTGGGCCGCAGGTTGGTCGTCATGGTTCTGGTTCCTTGGATGATTGATGTTCGCGTCCGCGGCGCGGAAAATCCGGTTGGCGGCTCGGGTCGGGAAGCGCGTTCGCAGGGGCGATTCGCGGTCGCTGCAACGTCGTCTCCTGCTACCCATTACACCATCGCCTCCCTGCATGAAAATCCCGTTTTGACCCTGGCAAAACACAGAAACCGTGGCATTTCCGGCGGCCTTCGGCACACTATGCGGCGTCATTCTCCGGGCGCGAAATCGACCAGCACGCTCTTGTGGCGCAGGTTCGCTTCGTAAGCCTGGCGGCCGAGGTCCTTGCCGATGCCGGAGCGCTTGTAGCCGCCGGTCGGAATCACGTAATCGGCCGTGCGGCCATAGCGGTTGATCCATACCGTGCCCGCCTCGATGCCGCGCGCCAGGCGCAGCGCGCGGCCGATGTCGGCGGTATGCACCCCGGCGGCCAGGCCGTAGTCCGGATGATCGGCCAGCGCCAGCGCCTCCTCCTCGTCGTCGAACGCTTGCACCGTGATCACCGGTCCGAAGATTTCCGACTTCACGGCTTCCATCGCGGGATCGACGTCGGCCAGGATGGTCGGCCGGTAGTACGCACCGTCGTTGCCGCAGTCGATGCGGCCGCCGCCGGCGACCAGCCGGGCGCCCGCGCCGACCGTGCGCTGCACGATGCCGTCGATGCGTTCCAGCTCGCGCTTCGAAATGATGGGGCCCAGCGTAGCCTCGGGGTCCCAGGTGGCGCCGGCCTTGAGCTCCGCGAAGACCGCGGCCAGCCGCTCGACGACACGGTCCGCCACCGCGCGCTGCACGATCAGGCGCGAGCCGGCCACGCACACCTGGCCCGCATTGAGCGTGATGGCGCGCGCGACGGTGCGGACGGTGCGTTCCAGGTCGGGCGCATCGGCGAACACGAGTTGCGGGCTCTTGCCGCCCAACTCCAGCGTGACCGGCTTGGTGCCGCTTTCCGCGCAGGCGGCCATGATGGCGGCGCCGCTGCGGGTCGATCCGGTGAACGTCACTTTCGCGATGCGCGGATGGCGGCACAAGGCGGCGCCGGCGCCCTGGCCGTCGCCCTGGACGATGTTGAAGATCCCCGCCGGCATGCCGGCCTCGATGGCCAGTTCGGCCAGGCGCAGCACGGAAAACGGCGTCAGCTCGGAGGGCTTGAGGACCACCGCGTTACCCGCCGCCAGCGCCGGCGCCACCTTCCACGAGGCCATCACCAGCGGCAGGTTCCAGGGGGCGATGGCGGCGATCACGCCATAGGGTTCGGCGATGGTCATGCCGAGATGGTCGGCGCGGGTCGGCACGACGTCGCCGCCGATCTTGTCGGCCCACTCGGCGAAGAAGCGGATGCCGTCGGCGGTGAACGGCACGTCCCAGCCGGCGGCATCCGCGAGCGGACGGGTCGAGCCGACCGCCTCCAGCCGCGCCAGGACCTGCACATCGGCGTCGATCAGGTCGGCCCAGCGGCGCAGCACGCGGGCGCGCTCGCGCGGCGCGCAGCGTGCCCAGTCGCTCGTCTTCCAGGCGCGCCAGGCATCCTGCACGGCGCGGTCGACCAGGTCGGCGTCGGCCAGCGGCACGCCGGCATACACCCGCCCGTCGGACGGGCGCCTGACGTCCATCCCGTGCGAGCCGCCCGCCACATACTGCCCGCCGATAAAGTGCGCGCTGCGCACCGCCACCCGGTCCGGGTCGAAACGTTCCATCTCCTGTCCTTTCAATGATGCGTCATGTGCGACTTCGAAAGGATTGTAGGTGCGTTCCTCAAGCATTTTATGTGGTCCGGCCGGCCGAAAACGGCACAAGCTTTCGTATTGGCGCGGCAAATGGCGGATCGTTTCGAATTGCGTTTACCCCGTCGCCGGACGCATTCGCATGTGGCATGATGCGACCCGGTAGCCACTCGGCGAGGAGCACTCAGATGAAAGATCGAAACGCAAGCAGCGCGGTCCGGTACCGCAGGATGACGGCCGCCGACCTGCCGGCGGCGCACAAGCTGTCATTGTCGGTGTTGTGGCCGCACCGGCTGGAAGACTGGAAGTTCATCCACGAACTGGGCGAAGGCATCGTCGCCGAAGGTCCGTCCGGCATCGTCGGCACGTGCATGTGCTGGTTGCACGGCCCCGACTACGCGTCGCTCGGCATGACCATCGTCGCGCCCGATCACCGGCGCCAGGGGATCGCGAACGAGCTGCTCGAGCGCATCCTGAACGCGATCGGCGACCGCACCATCCTGCTGCATACCACCGCCACCGGCGTGCGCTTCATCGAGCACGCGGGCTTTGTCCAGACGGGCTGGGTGCGCCAGCACCAGGGCAGCGTGTTCCGCGCGCCCTTCGTGCCGCTCGGCCCGGGCGAGCGGATCCGGCCGGTCGGCCCGCGCGACGAGGCGGCGCTGGCGGACCTGGCCGCGCGCTCGACCGGCGTGCCGCGCGCCACCGTGATCAAGCACCTGCTGACCGTGGCCGATATCGTCGCCATCGACCGCTACGGCGAACTCGTCGCCTTCGCGGCGCTGCGCAAGTTCGGCCACGGCCACGTGATCGGCCCCGTCGTCGCGCCCGACGCCGAGCGCGCCAAGGCGCTGATCGCGCATTGGGCCGGCGCGCATGCGGGCGCCTTTGTCCGCGTCGACGTGCCGGACACCAGCGGCCTCAGTCCCTGGCTCACCGAGATGGGCCTGGTCCAGGTCGAGGAAGCGGTACACGCCATGACGCGCGGCGACCCGCCGCGGCCCGCGGCGTCGATCCAGCGCTTCGCACTGCTCAGCCAATCGCTCGGCTAGCATGACGACCCCATTTACCGCCATCGCCTACCGCCCGATGGGCGAGTTCGACCTGCCCGCCGCGCACGCGCTGTCGCAAGCCGTGCGCTGGCCGCATCGTCCCGACGACTGGCACTTCGCCCTGCGCCTGGGCGCCGGATTCGTGGCCGAGGACGATGGCGCGGTGGTGGGCACCGCGCTGTGCTGGGACCAGGGCCCGCACCACGGTTCGCTGGGGCTGATCATCGTCTCCCCGGCCCACCAGGGCAAGGGCATCGGACGCGGGTTGATGCGGCTGGTGCTGGATCGCCTCGGCGACCGCTGCACGCTGCTCAACGCCACCGCGGCCGGACAGCCGCTGTACGAAAGCCTGGGCTTCCGGGCCATCGGCACCCTCCACCAGCACCAGGGCACGCTGGCGGCGCCGCCTCCGCCGGCGGGACCATGTCCGCGGCCGGCCGAAGCGCGCGACGTCGCCGCCATCATCGCGCTGGCGAACCGCGGTACCGGCATGGCGCGCGACGAGTTGCTGAAACAGTTGATCGGCGTCGCCGAGGGCGCCGTGCTGGAGCGCGACGGCGAAGTGGCCGGCTTCTCGCTGATACGGCCTTTCGGGCGCGGCTACGTGATCGGGCCGGTGGTCGCCCCCGATACCGACGGCGCGCAGACGCTGATCGCGACCTGGAGCGACGCCTACGCCGGCGCCTTCGTCCGCGTGGACGTCACGGGCTCGAGCGGCCTGGGCGAATGGCTGGCGCAAGCCGGCCTGGCCGAAGTGGACACCGCGGTGACCATGGCCCGCAACGGCGTGCCGCCGCGCGACGGCACCGTCCAGCAATTCGCCATCGTCAGCCAGGCGCTCTGCTGACGCGAGCCGCCACGGACGCTCAATAACCGCTCGTCCGGTCGACCACGCCGTCGACCGGCAGGCCGCGTTCCAGCCGGGCGATCCTGGCCGCGATCTGGCGCGCGCTTTCGCGGCGCAGCGTCAGCGCGGCGACGTGCGGCGTGACTTCGATGCGCGGATGCTCCCAGAACGGGTGATCCGGCGGCAGCGGCTCCTGGCGGAACACGTCCAGCGTGGCCTGGGCCAACTGGCCGCTGGCGAGCGCCTGCAGCAAATCCTCCTCGACCAGGTGGGCGCCGCGCCCGATATTGATCAACTGCGCGCCCGGCGCCAGCCGCGCGAACAGCGTCCGGTCGAGTATGCCCGTCGTCTGCGCCGTCAAGGGCAGCAGGTTCACGAGGACATCCAAGCCATCGAGAAAATCCGTCAACGCGTCCTGCCCGGCAAAACAGGCGACCTGGCCGACCGCGCGCGGACTGCGGCTCCAGCCGCGCACCGCGAATCCCAGTTGGGCCAGCGCGGTGGCGACCGGCGTGCCGAGCGCGCCCAGCCCCATGACCCCGACCGTGTGCGTGCCGGCGTCGCGCCCCGGCAGGGGCTGCCAACGCCGCGCCCGCTGAAGCGCCGCGTACTCGGGGAACCGGCGCAGGTGGCGCAGCACGGCGGCCAGCACGTACTGCACCATTTGCGGTGCCATGCCGGCGTCGTCCAGCTTGATCAAGGGCACGTGGGGCGGCAACAGGTCCGGCTGCGCCGCCAGCAGCGCGAGCACGGCGTCCACGCCCGCCCCCAGGTTGAACACCGCCTTCAGCCGCCGGCGTCCGGCCAGCGCCTCCCCCGGCGGACGCCAGACCAGCGCATAGTCGGCGGCGGCGCGATCGCCCGGCCGCCATGGGCGCACGCGGGCCGCCGGCAGCGCGCGGACCAGTTCGTCGATCCAGGACGCGGTATCGTCATCGGGCAGGCACAACAGGATATCCAGGTCGGGCATGGTCTTCTCTCGGCGATGGTGTCAGGTCAAGCGTGGATTGCCGGCCGGCGGTTGGCGTTCGAGCTGGAACACGGTCACCAGTTCGCTCAGCCTGCCGGCCTGGTCGCGCAAGGCGGCCGCGGCGCCGGCGGCATCGTCCACCAGCGTCGCGTTGCGCTGCGTGGCCCGGTCGATATGGCCGATCGCTTCGCTGATCCGGTCGATGCCCGCGCTCTGCCGCTCGCTGGCGGCGGCGATGTCGCCCACGATGTGCGTGACCCGGCCGACGCTGTCCACGATGTCCTGCATCGTCTGGCCCGCCTGGCGCACCAGCGCCGCGCCAGCGCCGATCTGGCCGACCGAGGCGTCGATCAGGGCCTTGATTTCCCTGGCCGCGCCGGCGGCGCGCTGGGCCAGGGCGCGCACCTCGCCGGCAACCACGGCGAAGCCGCGCCCCTGTTCGCCGGCGCGCGCCGCCTCCACGGCCGCATTCAACGCGAGGATGTTGGTCTGGCAGGCGATGCCGTCGATCACGCCGATGATGTCGACGATCCTGCGCGCCGACGCGTCGATCGCTTCCATCTTGTCCACCGCGCCGGCGACGACCGCGCCGCCCCGTTGCGCGGTCTCGGCGGCGCACGCCACCAGCCGGTCGGCGTCGCGCGCGCTGTCGGCATTCTGCTTCACGGCGCGGGCCACCTGGTCCATCGAGGCCGCGGTCCGGCTCAGGGCGCTCGCCTGCTGCTCGATCTGGCCGCGCAGATCCGCGCTGCCGCCGGCGACCTGCGTCGACGCGGCGCCGATCGTCAGGGTCGCGGCGTCGATCTGGCCGATGGTCCGGGTCAGGTTGCGCTGCATGGCATCCATGGCGGCCAGCAGGCTGCGTTGGTCGCCCGGGCGCAGGGCGACTGCGCCGCTCAAGTCCCCTGCCGCGATGCGGCGGACGATGGCGGCCGCGTAGGCCGGCTCGCCGCCCAGGTCGCGATAGACGTGGCGGATCAGGTAGCGGCCGAACAGCGCGGCGGCAAGCGTGCCCAGCACGATGGCCGCCGTCGCGCCATTGCGCAATACCGTGTAGCGCGCGGCCGCCTGCTCGTATTCGCGCCGTGCCGCGTCCACCTGCAGCCGGCGCAAGCCGTGGATGTCCTCCACGACCCGGGCCGCCAGCGCCTGCATGTGCTCCTGCGCGGCCTTGGCCGCTTCCACGTCGCCGCCGCGCAGCGCGGCGATGGCCGGCCGCAGGCCCTCGTCCTGCATGCGCGTCCAGGCGGCGCCGAAGCGGTCGGCCAGCCGCCGCTCCTCCGCCTGGCGCACGGCGGGCAGGCTGGCGCGCCAGGCCTGGTTGATCTCGGCCACGCCGCGCTCGATGCGCGCCGACTCGGCCTTGATGTCGACCATCGGATCGTTGATGGCCTGCGACAGCGACAGGCGGTTTTGCAGCAGCAGCGCGTCGATGCGCGAGATCCGTTCCAGCATCAGCGCACGGTTTTCGTACACGGCCTTCAGGCCCTCGTTGGCCAGCTGCATGCCGTGCAGGCCGAGCACGCCGATGCCGGCCGCGAGGATCGACAGGAATACGATCACGATGCTGAGGCGGGTCTTGATGGTGATGGTCACGGCACTTTTCCTGGTGGGTTACGGGCTGCGGCGAGCAGGCAGTATCGCACCGGGTACGCAGCAGGAAATTCCGAATCGTTCCCAAATACGCAATTTCCGGCGATGTTTGCACGGCGCCGGCGGCAGCTATCGCTGCGCTCCCCTGGCTACCATGTCGCTGTCTTTCCTCTCCCGGCGCACCGCACGGAAGTCCGCCGCACCGCGGCTTCCCGGCGCACTTGTTCAATCACTGATACGGAACCCGCCATGCCAACCAATTCCCTCGTCGCGCTGGACCGCGACCACCTGATCCACCCGCTCGTCAACTACCAGGCCCATGAGCAAAGAGGCGTCACGATCCTGGAGTCGGGCCACGGCGCCTACCTGCGCGACGCGCAGGGCACGGAACTGCTGGACGCGTTTTCCGGCCTGTGGTGCGTCAACGTCGGCTATGGCCAGGAGAGCGTGGTCCGGGCCGCCGCCGAGCAGATGCGCAAGCTGCCGTATGCGACCGGGTATTTCCATTTCGGCTCCGAACCCGCCATCCGTCTCGCCGCGCGCCTGGTGGAACTGGCACCGGCCTCGCTGCGCCATGTCTATTTCACCTTGGGCGGGTCGGACGCGGACGATTCCGCCATCCGCTTCATCACGCACTACCACAACTCGACCGGCCGCCCCGCCAAGAAGCATTTCATCTCGCTCGAGCGCGGTTATCACGGCTCGTCCACGATGGGTGCCGGCCTGACCGCGCTGGCGACGTTCCACCACAATTTCGACGTGCCCCTGCCCCAGCAGCACAAGATTCCCTCGCCTTATCCTTACCGCAATCCGGCCGGTTCCGATCCGGAGACCATCATCCGCACGTCGGTCGAGGCGCTGCGTGTCAAGGTGCACGAGCTGGGGCAGGACAATGTGGCGGCGTTCTTCTGCGAGCCGATCCAGGGCTCCGGCGGCGTGCTCGTGCCGCCCGAGGGCTGGCTCAAGGCCATGCGCGACGCCTGCCGCGAACTGGACGTCCTGTTCGTCGTCGATGAAGTCATCACCGGCTTCGGCCGCACCGGTCCGATGTTCGCGTGCGAGGCGGAAGGCGTGGAACCCGACCTGATGGTCGTCGCCAAGGGTCTCACGGCAGGCTACGCGCCGATGGGCGCCGTGCTGATGTCCGACGCGGTGTACCGCGGCATCGCCGACCACATGCCGGGCGGGGTGCCGGTGGGCCATGGCCACACCTATTCCGCGCACCCGGTCAGCGCGGCCGTCGGCCTCGAAGTGCTGCGCCTGTACACGGAAGGCGGATTGCTGGCCAACGGCCAGGCCCAGGCGCCGCGCTTCGAGCAGGGTTTGCGCGACCTGCTGCAGCACCCGCTCGTGGGCGACGCCCGCAGCCGCGGCCTGCTCGGTGCGCTCGAACTGGTCGCCGACAAGGCGGACAAGACCCGCTTCGACCCCGCGCTCAAGCTGCACGAACGCATCACGGCGGCGGCCTACCGCAACCGCCTGGTGTTCCGCGCCTTCGGCGACAACGTGCTCGGCTTCGCGCCGGCCCTGTGCTATACGGCGGCCGAGTTCGACCTGATGTTCGAGCGCCTGGCCAGGACGCTCGACGAGGTGCTCGACCAGGCCGAGGTGCGGCGGGCGCTCAGGTGAATTTGATGTGGCGTCAGGGAAAAATCGTCATATTCTGAACGGAAATTCGCTGATAGTATGATGACCAGTATCAACGGTTAGACAGGAATGGCAGGCCATGATGATCCCTGATACCCTCAAACTGGACCGGATCGACATCCGCATCCTCAGCCACCTGCAGCGTAACGGCCGGGTCACGAACGTCGACCTGGCCGATGCCGTGGGCCTGTCTCCCAGTCCCTGCCTGATCCGCGTCAAGCGCCTGGAGAAGGCGGGCTACATCAACGGCTACGGCGCCCATCTCCAGCTCGAGAAACTGGGCGACACGCAGGTGGTGTTCACCCAGGTGACCCTGTCGGACCACCGCCGCGAGGACTTCGCCAAGTTCGAGGCGGCCATCCGCAGCATCGACGAGATCGTCGAATGCCACCTCGTCAGCGGGGGCTTCGACTACCTGCTCAAGTTCGTCACCCGCAGCGTGGCCCACTACCACAGCATCGCCGAGGACGTGCTCCGGCAGAGCATCAACATCGAGAAATACTTCAGTTACATCGTGATCCAGTCGCCCTTCGTCAAGCACCATTATCCGATCGAGAGGCTGTTCTCGTCCCACGAATAACATCTGCGCACCGGCGTGCCGCGGCCGATTTACCGCGGAGGCTTGTACTCCGGGAACATTTCCTTGTACAGGAAATTCATCAGTTCCTGCGTATCCTGCGGCCGCGCCGACAGCGTGACCACGCGGTTCAGGCGATGCGATTCCCACTCGAAGTCGCCGGTCTTTTCCTTGCGGATCAGCTCGATCATCTTCTTGACGATGGCCGTCTCGATGTCCGGCTCGTTGCCGCGCTCGACGTTGACGGCCGTCAGCCAGCGGCGCTTGAAGTTCGGGTTCCAGCCGCGGAACTTCAGGTCGGCGGAGTTGAACGTCTTGTTGGTGACGCTGAACACGCCGCCCGTTTCGTTCGGATCCTGGCCGCCGCGGCCGTTGATGGCGGCGATGTTGGCCAGCGCGTTGCGCGTGCCGCGGGCCGCTTCGCTTTCCTCGGCCTGGTCCGTCTGGGCCGGGGCGCCGCGGCGCTTGCGCTGGGCCTCGATATAGGCCTGCATGTCGACTTCCTGCGGCGGCGCCTTCGTCTCTTCCTTGGTCGGCTTCGGCTTTTCCTCGGCGACTTTGACTTCCGGCACAGTGATCGTGTTCGGCAGGCGCGGCATCGTGATGCGCGGCAGCGTCAGTTTCGGCGCGGCCGCCTTGGACGTCTGCTTCGGCGCCTGCTCGGCCGGCTTGGCGGCGGGTTTGTTCTGTTTCAGGGGCGGCAGCCAGACGACGGCTTCGCCGGCCTTGGGCTGCGCGTGCTTTTCGGCCTTGGGCTGGAGCAGCCACACGGCCACGAGCAGCAGGTGCAGCCCGATCGTGATGGCGATGCCGGTGCGATTCGGGCCCTGATCTCTTCCGTAGGTGACCACTTTCCGTCCGGGCAGCGGCTGGCCGCAATGTGCGCAGACATCGCTGTCTTCCAGCGGGATATGGGAATGGTCACGCAAGATAATGAGCGCCTCCGGTCGGAGGACAGTAAAAAGATATTGACGAGGCGCAGTCTAACCGGTTTGGTTTCACCGCGCACGCGCTGTTAAGCATCTGTAATGAGCTTACAAGCTGCATGTATTTAAGGTTGTTACAGTGTGTATCAACCTTGCGACAAGGAATCGGTCGATGTGAAATGGAATTGACCCGCATTTCACATCGCCCGGCCGACGTTCACGCCACCTTGGTCACGCCACCTTGGTCAGCACGGCCTTCGGCCCCTGCTCCATCTCGACGACCTGCGCGTCGGTCATCGGCCCGCTGCCGCTGTATTTGTCGAGATACAGGTAGATCACGGGCGTGATGTACAGCGTGATCACTTGCGAGAAGATCAAGCCGCCGCACACGGCCAGGCCCAGCGGCTGGCGCAGCTCGGCGCCGGCGCCCAGGCCGAGGGCGATCGGCAGCGCGCCCATCAGCGCGGCCAGGGTCGTCATCACGATCGGGCGGAAGCGCAGGATGCACGCCGCGCGAATCGCCTGCTCCGGGCTCATTGCCTGGTTGCGCTGGGCGTCGAGGGCGAAGTCGATCATCATGATCGCGTTCTTCTTGACGATGCCGATCAACATCAGGATGCCGATGATCGCGATCATCGTCAGGTCCAGGTTGAACAGGCGCAAGGTCAGCAGCGCCCCCACGGCAGCGGACGGCAGGCCGGCCAGGATCGTGATCGGGTGAATGAAACTCTCGTACAACACCCCCAGCAGCACGTAGATCACGCCGACGGCCGCGACGATGAGGATCAGCTGGCTCGACTGCGAATCCTTGAACACGGCCGCGTCGCCGCCGTACTTGGTGATGATGGACGCCGGCAGCTTCATGTCGCGGCCCATCTGCTCGATGGCGGCGGTGGCGTCGCCGAGCGGCGCATTGGGCGCCAGGTTGAACGACAGCGTGATCGCCTGCAGCTGGCCCTGGTGGTTGACGGCGATGGGGCCGACCGTGCGCCTGACGGTCGCCACGCTGGACAGTTGCACGAGCTGGCCCGTCTTGCTGCGCACCGACAGGCGCGCCAGCGCGTCCTCGAACTGGCGGTCTTCGTTCGCCGTTTCCAGGATCACGTAATAGCTGGCCGCGCTCGAGTAGATCGTCGACACCTGGCGCTCGCCGAACGCCGCGTACAGCGCCGTGCGGATATCGCCCAGTTGCACGCCCAGCAGATTCGCCTTGTCGCGGTCGATGTCGAGCTTGGCCTGCAGGCCCTTGTCCTGGGTGTCGCTGGTGACGTCGCGGAACATCGGATTGTTGCGCATGCGCTCCAGGTATTCGTTGGCCCACTGGCTGATGTCCGCGCCGGACACGCTCTGCAAGGTGTACTGGTAGCGGCTCTTGCTCGGGCGGCCGCCCAGTTGCAGGTTTTGCACCGGCGCCATGTACACATTGACGCCGGGGATCTTGCTCGTCGCCTTGCGCAGGCGGTCGACCACCTGCGGCATCTTGACGCGCTCGCCGCGCGGCTTGAGCACGATGAACATGCGGCCGTTGTTGCCGCCGCCCGAGAACGACGTGACGTCCTGCACGGCCGGGTCGGCCTGGATCACGTCCGCCACCTTCGTCTGCAGCTTGACCATCGCGGACGACGAGATGTCCTCGGCGGCCTCCGTTGTCACGCGCAGCTGGCCGATGTCTTCCTCGGGGAAGAAACCTTTCGGGATGGTCGTGTACAGCACAACGGTCAGCGCGAACGTGCCGAACGCGACCATCAGCACGACGAAGCGGTGTTTCAGCGCCACGTCGAGCGTCTTCTCGTAGGCATCGCGCACGATCGTGAAGCCCCGTTCGAAGTGGCGGCCGATGAAGCTCTTCTCTTCCGCGTGGTCGTGGCCATGCGCCGGGAGCAGGCGCGACGCGAGCATCGGCACGAGCGTCAGCGACACGGCGGCCGACACGAGGATCGCCAGGCCGACGATGACCGCGAATTCGTGGAACAGCAGGCCGATCACGCCCGGCATGAAGAAGATCGGAATGAACACGGCGACGAGCGAAACGGAGATCGAGAGAATGGTAAATCCCATCTCGCGCGAGCCGTCGAGCGCGGCGCGCAGCGGCCGCTTGCCCATCTCGATGTGGCGCACGATGTTTTCCAGCACGACGATCGCGTCGTCGACGACGAGGCCGACGGCGAGCGTGATACCCAGCAGAGAAATATTGTCGATGCTGTAGCCGAGCCAGAACAGCAGGCTGAGGGCGCCCAGCAGCGAAATCGGCATCGTGATCGCGGGGATGAACGTGGCCGACGCGCGGTGCAGGAACAGGAAGATCACCAGCACGACGAGGCCCACCGTCAGCGCCAGCGTGACGTTGACGTCGTGGATCGCCTCGCGGATCGAGCGGGAGCGGTCGTTGACGAGGTTGATCTTGATGGACGCGGGCAGCTGCGACTGGAAGCGCGGCAGCAGCCGGCGCACGCCGTCGACCACCTCGACCGTATTCGCGTCCGGCTGGCGCTGCACGAGCAGCACGATGGCGCGCTCGCCGTTGTAGGCGCCGAAGGCCCGGGTCGATTGATAGCTGTCCTCGACGTCGGCCACGTCCTTCAGGCGCACCGGCTGGCCGTCGCGGATGGCCACGATCAGGTTGGCGAAGTCGGCCGCCTTCATCATCTGCGGCGGGCCCTGGATGGTGAGTATCTGCTGCGGGCCGTCGAGGATGCCCAGCGCCGAGTTCGAGTTGGCCGAGCGCAGCGCCGTGGCCAGCTCGTCCATCGTGAGGTTGCGCGCGTTCATGAGGTCGGTCTTCGCGCGCACGCGCACGGCGAACCGCTTGCCGCCATGGACCAGCACCTGGGCCACGCCCGGCAACGTGGAAATCGCGGGGGACACGAGGTTTTCCGCGTAGTCGTTCAGGTCCGACAGGTTCATCGACGGCGACGTCATCGTCATGAACAGCACGGGCGCGTCGGCCGGGTTGACCTTGCGGTACGACGGCATCGTCGTCATTTCCTGCGGCAGCTGGCGCTGCGCGGCGAGCAGCGCGGCCTGGACGTCGACGGCGGCCGCGTTGACGTCGATCGACGGGTCGAATTCCAAGGTGAGCGACGTGTTGCCCTGCGTGCTCGTCGACGTGATCAGGCTGATGCCGGCGATGGTCGAGAACTGTTTTTCGAGCGGCAGCGCGACGGACGACGCCATCGTTTCGGGACTCGCGCCGTCCAGGTTGGCGTTGACGTTGATGACGGGCGTGTTATAGCTGGGCAGCGCCGCCACGGGAATGTGCGAATACGCCAGGATGCCGACCAGGATCAGGCTGATCGACAGCAGCACCACCATCACGGGCCGGCGGATGCACAGTTCGGACAGGTTCATCGTGTTCAGCCCTTGCCGGCGACGGCCTTGGATCCGCCTTTGCTCATGTCCGACGCCAGGCGCACCTTGGCGCCCGGGCGCACGTTCTGCTTGCCGTCGGTGATGATCTGCTCGCTGCCGGCGAGGCCGCTGACGGCGGCGACCAGGCCGGCGCCGTACACGCGCTGCACGGGCACGAGGCGCGCGGACCGGTCTTTCTCGAGCACGTACACGAACGTGCCCTGGGCATTGGTGATGATGGCGTTCTGCGGAATCACGACGGCATCCTTGAGCGTCTGCACGACGACCTTCGTGTTCACGTACTGGCCCGGCCACAAGGTCGTGGCGCGGTTGTCGAACTCGGCCTTCACCTTGATCGTGCCGGCCTGCGGGTCGACCGTGTTGTCGACGAAGCTCAGCAGGCCCGTCACGGGCGGCAGGTCGGCGCCCGGCAGCGCCTGGACCTCGACCTTGCCGCGCTTCTGGGCCGCCAGCAGCGCCGGCAGGCTGGATTCCGGCAAGGTGAACGCGACGGTGATCGGGTCCAGCTGGGTGATCGTCGTGAGCGACGTGGCCGGCTGCACGAGGCTGCCCGGATACACGTTGATGCCGCCCACGCGGCCGGACATCGGCGCGCGGATCGCCGTGTAGCTCGTCGCGACGCTGCTCGCGCGCGCGGCCGCGGCGTCGGCCTGCAAGGCGGCGCGGGCCTGGTCGACCTGGGCGCGCAGCGTGTCGACGGCGCTCTGGGCGATGAATTTCTGGGCGAACAGGTCCTGGCTGCGCTTGAACTGGCGCTCGAGGTCGGCCAGCGACGCACGGTCGCGCGCGACCTGGGCCTGGGCCTTGTCGAGGTTGGCGCGGTCCGCGCGGTCGTCCAGCGAGAACATCAGTTCGCCCTGTTTGACGAACTGGCCTTCCTTGATGTGGACTTGCCGGATGGTCGCCGTCGTCTGCGGGTGCAGGTCGACGGCGCGGATCGGCGTGACGGTGCCGTTGGCCTGCTGGACGATGGCCACGTCCTGGCGTTGCGGCGCGACGACGTTGACGACGGCCGGCGGCTGCGCCTTGCCCTTGCCGCCCGCGTGCGGATCCGCCCGGTGATCGAGGACCCACGTACCGGCACCGACGGCGACGGCGACGGCGACGCCGGCGATGATCCCGATATTTTTGCTTTTCATTCCACTCCCTGTGCCGCGCGCGCGGCCGATCTCTTTATTGATTTATGCGATGAGGACGACGCCCGCCGCAAGGACCACGTCGTCGCCGGCGATTGTCCCATACGGTTGTATCAGCAATGTTTCCGCCGATGCGACGGCGCGCGGACTACTTGCCCGGGTAGTATTCCGGCAACATCAGCGTCGCTTCGAGCCCGCCCTCGGGATGGTTGGCGAGGCGGATGCTGCCGCCGTGCTGCTCGGCGATGTTGCGGGCGATGGTCAGGCCCAGCCCGGTCCCGCCCGATTCGCGCGAGCGCGACGACTCGACCCGGTAGAACGGATCGAACACGCGCGCCAGCTCGACGCCGGGGATGCCGGGACCGGTGTCGCGGATCCGGATGCGCGCCGCGCCGTTGATGCGGTCGACGTGGACCTTGGCCGCGTGGCCGTACTTGACGGCGTTGTCGATCAGGTTCACGAGGCAGCGGCGCAGGTCGCTCGGCCGGCCCAGCAGCGCCATGCCGGCGTGGCCGGACAAGGTCACGCGCTGGCGGCTCTCGGCCGCGTCGGCGACGACGGAATCCAGCAGCGAGTCGAGGTCCAGCATCTGCATGGCTTCGTTCGTGTCCATGCTGCGCGCGAGGTCGAGGCCTTCGCGCACCATCGCCTGCATCGCCGACAGGTCGCCGATCAGGCGCTCCTGCAGTTCCGGCTCGTCGACCTTTTCCAGGCGCAGGCGCATGCGCGTGAGCGGCGTCTGCAGGTCGTGCGTGATGGCGGCCAGCATCTGCGTGCGCTGGAAGATGTACTGGCGGATGCGCGCCTGCATCGCGTTGAACGCGGCGCTGGCCTGGCGGATCTCGTCGGCGCCCGTGAGGTCGAGCGGCGGGTGATTGATGTCGTTGCCGAGATCCTTGGCGGCCTGCGCCAGCTGCTTCAGCGGCCGCGTCGTCATGCGCGCCACGAGGTAGGCGAGGAAGGCGACGCTGACGAGGAAGATCGCGATCGTCCACGTGTAGTCGGTGCGCTGGGGCGACAGGGCCGAGCGCGGCGGCAGCACCGACAGCACGAGCTCGTCGCCGTCGCGCAGGCGCACGCTCAGGCTCTCGCACGTGCCGCGCCACTTCATGCGCAGCAGGCCGAACACGACGGGCTGGTCGCGCGCCGTCGCGCACGCGGCCGGGCGCGCGGCCAGCGAGCGCATGACATACCCCTTGCCCATGCGCGCGGCCAGGGCCTGGGTGAATTCGGAATTGGCGGATGCCAGCGCGGCCGGCACGGTGTCGACGTCGACCAGCTGCATGCCGGGACGGTTGGCGACGTCGAGGTAGGCCTTGCGCGCGGACTCGGGGACGATCTCGGTGGCCATGATCAGCTGCTCGGCGCGATCGAGCATGTGCAGGTCGCGGAACTCGTCGATGACGCGCTGGCGCTCGGCGTCGGCCAGGATCTGGGTCAGCGCGGCCGTCAGCAGGATACCCAGCAGCAGGGTGGCGAACACGCGGCCCGTCATCGAGCCGAGGAACGCTCTCACGCGCTCGGCTCCACCGTGACTTGGCCGGCCAGGACGTAACCGCCGTTGCGGACGGTCTTGATAATCTGGGGCATGCGCGCGTCCTCGCCCAGTTTCTGGCGCAGGCGGCTGATCTGGATGTCGATCGAGCGGTCGAACGGATCGGCGTCGCGGCCCTGCGTGAGGTTCAGCAGCTGGTCGCGGTTCAGCACGCGGTTCGGGTGTTCCAGGAACACGCGCAGCAGGCGGAATTCCGCGCCCGACAGCATGATGACCACGCCCTGCGGATTGACGAGGTGGCGCGCGGTGAGGTCGAGCGTCCAGCCCGAGAATTTCATCTGCTGCACGTTCTCGGCCTGCGAATTCGGCGGCATCGCATGGCTGCGCCGCAGCACGCTGCGGATGCGCGCCAGCAGTTCGCGCGGCTCGAACGGTTTCGGCAGGTAGTCGTCGGCGCCCATCTCGAGGCCGAGGATGCGGTCCAGCGGCTCGCTGCGGGCCGTCAGCATGATGACGGGCATGGTCGAATGCGCGCGCAGCTTGCGGCACAGCGTGAGGCCGTCGTCGCCCGGCAGGTTCAGGTCGAGCACGATCAGGTCGGGACGCGACTCGTCCAGGATTTTCCACATGGCGGGGCCGTCGGCCGCGGCGAGCGCGCGGTAGCCGTTCGCTTCCAGGTAGTCCGCCAGCAGCGAGCGGATATCGCGGTCGTCGTCGACGATCAGGATGGTAGATGACGTGTCCATAACGTCATTATCGCGACTTGGCGCGCCCCTGAACAGTCACTTTGTATCGGCTTGTATATGGATCTTCAGGGGAAACAAATTGATACAAAGAACGAGGCAGCGGAAACGCTGCGCTTACATCTGCGGCCCATGATGGACAACGTGCGAAGACGACGCGATGCACGCAGATCGGAGCACGATGACAACGTGTGGCCGTTTGCCACGTTTAACCCTGACTAGGATACGAGATGAAAACCTATCGCAAACACCTCCTTGCCGCCCTGTCCGCGCTGACGCTGGGCGCCGCCGCGCTCGGTGCCCAGGCACAAACGACGGCGCCAGCCGCGCCGGCCGCACACCACGGCATGCGGCACCAGAAACCGACGCCGGAACAGCGCGCGCAATTCCGCGCCCAGCGCATCGCCAAGCTGCACGACGCGCTCAAGATCACGCCGGCCCAGGAAAACGCCTGGAACGCGTTCGTCGCGTCGATGCAGCCGCGCACGCACGAACCGCACGACCGCGCCGCCTGGGCCAACCTGACGGCGCCGGAACGCATGGCGAAGATGGTCGAGCACCAAAAGCAGCGCACGGCCGCCCTCGAGCAGCGCCAGGCCGCGCTCGACACGTTTTATTCCGTGCTGAATGCGGACCAGAAGAAGACGTTCGACGACAAAGCTGCACGTCTGCAGGGACGCTTCGGTCACGGCCACCGCAGTTAACGTAGGGTGGGCACCCCCGTGCCCACCATGATGTCGACGTAACGCATGTATTTGGTGGGCACGGAGTGCCCACCCTACATGAGCTTGCCTAACGACCCGAGGAATTTCTGGGCGTCCTGGTAGCCGATCACGCGACTGTCCGGAATCTCCTTCCCCTGCCGGTCGAACATGATGATGCCGGGCGGCCCGAACAGGCCGAAGCGCTTGAGCATCGCCCGGTCATCCGCATCGTTGGCCGTCACGTCGACCTGCAACAGCACCGTGTTCGCCAGCCGCGCCTTGACGGCCGGATCGACGAACGTCAGCTTTTCCATCTCCTTGCACGACACGCACCAGTCGGCATAAAAATCCAGCATCGCCGTGCGGCCGCCGGTGGCGGCCAGCGCCGCGTCGAGCTGGTCCACGGTCTTGATGCGCGTGAACGCGAGCGGCCGCGCCGGCGCGCCGCCCGTGAAGCGGGCCAGCGGCGCGAGCGGATCGCGCGCGCCGGCGGCCGCGCCGACCAGCTGGATCGCGCCGAGCACGACGCACGCGGCGCCGACGGCTGGGCCGGCCCAATGACCGCCGCGCAGTCCACGCAGCAGATAACAACCATAGCCGAGCAGCAGCGCGGCCCACAACAGCATCTGCGCGAGGCCAGGCAGAACTGGCGCGGCCATCCACAGCGCCATCGCCAGCATCAGCACGCCGAAGAAGCGTTTCACGGACTCCATCCACATGCCGGCGCGCGGCAGCAGCGAGCCGGCGGAGACGCCCACGAGCAGCAGCGGAATGCTCATGCCGATCGCCATCGCGAACAGGGCGGCGCCGCCGACGACGACGTCGCGCGTGTGGCTGATGTACACGAGCGCCCCGGCCAGCGGCGCGGCCACGCACGGGCCGACGATCAATGCGGAGATGGCGCCCATCACGAACACGCCGGCCAGCTTGCCGGACGCCTGGCGCCCGGAGGCGCGGGCCAGGCGGGTCTGCAGCGCGGCCGGCACCTGCAGCTGGAACACGCCGAACATCGACAACGACATCAGGGCGATCAACAGCGCGAAGGTGGAGAGGATCCACGGATTCTGCAGCGCCGCCGCCAGGCCCTCGCCGACGAGGCCGGCGGTCACGCCCAGCGCCGTGTAGACGATCGCCATCCCGAGCGAATACGCAAGCGACAGCACGAAGCCGCGTGTGCGGTGCACCTGCTTGCCCTCGCCGACGATGATCGACGACAGGATCGGCACCATCGGCAGCACGCACGGCGTGAACGCGAGGCCGAGGCCCAGCAGGATGAAGGCGGGAATGATGGCCAGCAGCCGCCCGCCCTGCAGCAGCGAAGCGATGCCGGACAGGTCGGACGGGGGCGCGGCCGGCTTGGCGGCGACGGGCGCGGGTGCGGGTGCGGCTAGTGCGGCCGGCGCAGGCGTGTCGGCTTGCGGCGCCGGCTGGGCGGCCTGGCCGGGGAAGGCGAAGCCGCCCTGGCCGGCCGGCTGCGACTGGCCCGGCGCCACGCTCATCTGCGGCGCACCGCCGCCCGCGGGCACGAGCCGGATCGATGCGTCCTGCGGCGGATAGCACAGGCCCTTGTCCGCGCAGCCCTGGCCGGTGGCGTTCAGGGTGAACGGTCCGGTCGCCTCGACCGGGATGCGGATCTCGACGCCGTCATGGTAGGTCTCGACGTTCTTCTGGAACGTGTCGTCGAAATGGATCTTGCCGGGCGGGATGACGGGCGCGCCCAGCTTGGCACCATTGGCGCTGAAGTGGAAGCGCTCGCGATACATGTAGTAGCCGGCGGCGATCGCATAGTTCACGACGATCGTGTGCTCGTCCGCCATATGCGCGGAGAACTTGAACGCCTGATCGGGCGGCAGGAAGCCTTCGTCCGCATGGGCGACGGGATTGAGGCCGAGGCAGGCCAGCAGCAGCGCGGCCAGCAGGCGCAGCATCGACGGGAGGGAGAGTCGGGACATGATCGGAATATTGGTTCAACGCATCAGCATGGTACACCGGGTCCGCGCAGGCTGCAGGCGAAAAAAAACCAGGCCGAAGCCTGGTTTTTCATGATACCGGAGTCCGATTACTCTGCGGTCGGAGCATCGTCGGCCGAGGTGACTTCCGGACGATCGACCAGCTCGACGAAGGCCATCGGTGCGTTGTCGCCAACGCGGAAGCCCATCTTCAGGATGCGGAGGTAGCCGCCCTGACGCGCGTTGTAGCGCGGGCCGATTTCGGCGAACAGCTTCTGCACGATTTCGCGGTCGCGCAGACGCGAGAAAGCCAGACGCTTGTTGGCCAGCGTGTCGCTCTTGCCCAGGGTGATGATCGGCTCGACGACTTTGCGCAGTTCCTTGGCTTTCGGCAGGGTGGTCTTGATCGCTTCGTGACGCAGCAGCGAAACGGTCATGTTGCGCAGCATGGCGAGGCGGTGGGACGAGGTACGGTTCAGCTTGCGAAGGCCGTGACGGTGACGCATGGTATTTCCTTTCGATGTTTTAAATCCAGTTCTTCGATCGTTCACGCACGCGCGTGAACGCGGACCGGTTCAAGGTTGAAAACTGCCCGAGCAACATTGCCTGGGCAGGTACAGCAACTATTACTTCTCGAGGCCGGCCGGCGGCCAGTTCTCGAGCTTCATGCCCAGGGTCAGGCCGCGCGAAGCGAGGACTTCCTTGATCTCGTTCAGCGACTTGCGGCCCAGGTTCGGCGTCTTGAGCAGTTCGTTTTCCGAACGCTGGATCAGGTCGCCGATGTAGTAGATGTTCTCGGCCTTCAGGCAGTTTGCCGAACGGACGGTCAGCTCCAGGTCGTCCACCGGACGCAGCAGGATCGGATCGACCAGCGGTGCGCGCGACGGCGCTTCCGCGGCGGCTTCCGTGCCTTCCAGGGCGGCGAACACGTTCAGCTGGTCGACGAGGACGCGGGCCGACTGGCGGATCGCTTCTTCCGGCGTGATGACGCCGTTGGTCTCGATGTTGATGATCAGCTTGTCGAGGTCGGTACGCTGTTCGACACGAGCCGATTCCACGGCGTACGACACGCGGCGGACCGGCGAGAACGACGCGTCCAGGATGATGCGGCCGATGGTCTTGTTGGTGTCTTCCGACAGGCGGCGCACGTTGCCCGGCACATAGCCGCGGCCTTTTTCGACCTTGATCTGCATGTCCAGCTTGCCGCCGGCGGTCAGATGGGCGATCACGTGTTCCGGGTTGATCAGTTCCACGTCATGCGGCAGGTCGATGTCCGATGCCAGGACCGGGCCTTCGCCTTCCTTCTTCAGGGTCAGCGTCACGGAGTCGCGGTTGTGCACCTTGAAGACGACGCCTTTCAGGTTCAGCAGCAGGTCGACGACGTCTTCCTGCACACCGTCCAGCGACGAGTACTCGTGCACGACGCCGGCGATCGTCACTTCGGTCGGCGCATAGCCGATCATCGACGACAGCAGGACGCGGCGCAGCGCGTTACCCAGCGTGTGGCCATAACCACGTTCGAACGGTTCCATCACGACTTTCGCGTGGCCGGCGCCGAGCGTCTCGACATCGATAATACGTGGCTTCAACAAACTATTTTGCATGAAATGTCCTTTTCAATACCCTCGGCTCGTTACACCGATAAGGCTGATGGCATCAGTAGTGGAAACGCCTGCTTCTGTGAGCAGGCGGTCAAGCGAATTCGGTGCTGGACGGAGGAATGCGCACTCCGTCGGCGAACAAATGGAGCGGCGCGCCGCTCCATTTATCGATTAACGCGAGTACAGTTCGACGATCAGTGCTTCGTTGACGTCGGCAGCGATCTCGTTACGCTCCGGGTACGCGCGGAAGGTTGCTTCCATCTTCTTGGCGTCGACCGACACCCAGCTCGGGAAGCCAACCTGCTCGGCCAGCGACAGGGCTTCGACGATACGGGTCTGCTTCTTGGCCTTTTCGCGCACGGCGATGACGTCGCCGGTCTTGACTTGGTACGAAGCGATGTTCACGACGTTGCCGTTCACGGTCAGGGCCTTGTGGCTGACCAGCTGGCGTGCTTCGGAACGGGTCGAGCCGAAGCCCATGCGGTAGACGACGTTGTCCAGGCGCGATTCCAGCAGCTTCAGCAGGGTCTCGCCGGTGTTGCCCTTGCGGCGCGACGCTTCGGCGAAGTAGCGGCGGAACTGACGCTCCAGCACGCCGTACATGCGCTTGACCTTCTGCTTTTCACGCAGCTGGTTGCCGTAGTCCGACGTACGCTGGCCCGACTTGACGCCGTGCTGGCCCGGCTTGACGTCCAGTTTGCACTTCGAATCGAGCGAGCGGCGTGCGCTCTTGAGGAACAGGTCGGTGCCTTCACGGCGCGACAGTTTTGCTTTGGGTCCGATATAACGTGCCACGTTAAACTTCCTTTATTTTGATGATCACGCCCCGGATGCGATTCGATAAACGTTCGCAACAGGCGCTAGTCCGATTCTGCGATGAGACCGGACGTGGCTTACAAAAACACCCGGGGCCGTGACGGCCCAAGGCGACAATAGCCGGGCAGTATAACCCATTTCGGGGTTAACTGCACCGGCGATTCTTGACACCACGGCGTGGCGTACCGATACCGCGACAGGCGGAAAAGACCGCCCGAACCGGTATTAGATACGACGACGCTTCGGCGGACGGCAGCCGTTGTGCGGAACCGGCGTCACGTCCTGGATCTCGGTGATCTTGATACCCAGGTTGTTCAGCGCGCGCACAGCCGACTCACGGCCCGGGCCCGGGCCCTTGATACGCACTTCCAGGTTCTTCACGCCGTATTCCTGAGCAACCTTGCCAGCTGCTTCGGCTGCGACCTGCGCCGCGAACGGGGTCGATTTACGCGAACCCTTGAAGCCTGCGCCGCCGGACGTCGCCCACGACAGGGCATTGCCCTGACGATCGGTGATCGTGATGATGGTGTTGTTGAACGATGCGTGGACGTGTGCGATGCCTTCGGCGACGTTCTTTTTGACTTTCTTGCGGATGCGTGCTGCAGCCGCCGAGCTTTGTTGCTTAGCCATGGTCAGTTCCTAGGTTATTTCTTGAGCGATTGAGCTGCCTTGCGCGGGCCCTTGCGGGTACGTGCATTCGTACGGGTGCGCTGGCCGCGGACCGGCAGGCCCTTGCGGTGACGCATACCGCGGTAGCAACCCAGATCCATCAGACGCTTGATGCTCATGGACAGCTCACGGCGCAGGTCGCCCTCGACGACGAACTTGCCGACTGCATCACGCAGCTTTTCCAGTTCGTTGTCGTCCAGGTCCTTGACCTTCTTGTCGGTCGCGACGCCGGTCGATTCGCAGATCTGCTTCGAGCGGGTACGGCCGATGCCATAGATTGCCGTCAGGCCGATGACGGTGTGCTGATGATTGGGGACGTTGACCCCTGCAATACGTGCCATTCGTTATTCCTCGAAATTAACCTTGACGCTGCTTGTGACGCGGCTCGACGCAGATCACACGGACCACGCCCTTGCGCTTGATGATCTTGCAGTTGCGGCAGATCCGCTTGACTGAAGCGTTAACTTTCATTTTGCACTCTCTTCCAGATTCGATAACTTGATTAGTTTTACTTGGTGCGGAACACGATGCGGGCCCGGGACAAGTCGTAAGGGGTCAGTTCCACCGTTACCTTGTCACCCGGAAGAATGCGGATGTAATTCATCCGCATTTTACCCGAGATATGTCCAAGCACCACGTGCCCGTTTTCCAGCTTCACGCGAAAGGTCGCGTTCGGGAGATTCTCCAGAATCTCCCCTTGCATTTGGATGACGTCGTCTTTTGCCATTCGGTCTATTCACTCCTGGGGACGCCAGCCGCTCAACGCGACGGGATGCCGCCCTTGAAATTAGCCTTACGCAGCAGCGATTCATATTGCTGCGACATGACGTAGTTCTGCACCTGCGCCATGAAATCCATCGTGACGACCACGATGATCAGGAGCGAGGTTCCGCCGAAGTAGAAAGGTACTTTCCACTGGCTCTGGAAGAACTCCGGCACCAGGCACACCAGCGTGATATAGACCGCACCGGCCAGGGTCAGGCGCATCAGGATCTTGTCGATGTAGCGCGCGGTCTGCTCGCCCGGACGGATGCCCGGTACAAACGCGCCGCTCTTCTTCAAGTTGTCCGCCGTTTCCTTGCTGTTGAATACCAGCGCCGTATAGAAGAAGCAGAAGAACACGATGGCCACCGCATACAGCAACGCGTGGATCGGTTCGCCCGGCGTCAACGAGGCAGCGAAGTCTTTCAGGAACCCGATGAACGGGTTCGTGACGTCCTTGCCTTTCGTGAACCAGTCGATGATCGTGGCCGGGAACAGGATGATCGACGAAGCGAAGATCGGCGGGATCACGCCCGACATGTTCAGCTTCAGCGGCAGGTGGCTGGTCTGGCCACCGTAGATCTTGTTACCGACCTGGCGCTTCGCGTAATTCACCAGGATCTTGCGCTGGCCGCGTTCGACGAACACGACAGCGTAAGTCACCAGGCCAACCAGAATCACGATGATGATCGCGGAGAAGCTGCCGATCGAACCGTTCGACACCAGGGTAAACAGATTCCCCAGTGCGTTCGGCAGACCCGCTGCGATACCGGCAAAAATGATGATCGAGATACCGTTGCCAAGACCACGTTCGGTGATCTGCTCGCCCAGCCACATGAGGAACATGGTGCCGGTCAGCAGGGTCACGACGGTCACTAAGCGAAAGCCCATGCCAGGATCGAGCACGAGGCCTTGCTGCGCCTCGAGCGCGACGGCGATGCCGAACGCCTGGAACAACGCCAGCACGACCGTGAAGTAACGGGTGTACTGGGTGATCTTGCGGCGTCCTGCCTCGCCCTCTTTCTTCAGTGCCTCCATCTGCGGCGAGACGATCGACACCAGCTGCATGATGATCGAAGCCGAAATGTACGGCGTGATGCCAAGTGCGAACACGGCAAAACGGGACAAGGCGCCGCCCGAGAACATGTTGAACATGCCCAGGATGCCGCCCTCGTTCTGCTTGAACAGCTGGGCCATGGCGATCGGGTCGATCCCGGGGACCGGGATGTGAGCTCCGATACGGTACACGACCAATGCGCCAAGCAAGAACCACAACCGGCCCCAGGGGAAACCGGAAGCAGCGCTTTTACCAAGTTGTGAATTAGTCGCCAATTTTTGCTCCGATCAGGCAGCGGTCGCGTTTAGGCGACCGAACCGCCAGCTGCTTCGATCGCTGCCTTCGCGCCAGCGGTTGCCTTGATGCCTTTCAGGTTCACCGCCTTGGTGATTTCGCCCGACAGGATCACGCGCACGTCGCGAGCGACGACCGGCAGCACGCCGGCTTGCTTGAGCACGAGGACGTCGACGTCGGCGACGGCCAGGTTGTTCAGGTCCGACAGACGCACTTCAGCCTTGAACGTGGCGTTCAGCGACTTGAAGCCACGCTTCGGCAGGCGGCGCTGCAGCGGCATCTGGCCGCCTTCGAAACCGACCTTGTGGAAGCCGCCCGAACGCGACTTCTGACCCTTGTGACCGCGGCCGGCGGTCTTGCCCAGGCCCGAGCCGATACCGCGACCGACGCGGCGCTTGGCGTGTTTCGCGCCTTCAGCGGGTTGGATGGTATTGAGTTGCATTATTTTCTCCGTTGACCAAGCCTAAGCTTAGTCGACAATTTTCACGAGGTAGTTGACCTTGTTGATCATGCCGCGGATCGCCGGGGTGTCCTGCAGCTCGGAAACCGAGTTGACACGACGCAGACCCAGACCGCGCACGGTGGCGCGGTGATCCTGACGGGTACCGATCAGGCCTTTGACCAGCTTGATTTTGATGGTGTTTGCCATGGTATTCCCCTTAACCCAGGATCTCTTCCACCGACTTGCCACGCTTGGCAGCGATGTCGGCCGGAGTGCTCATTTTTGCCAGACCGTCGAGGGTCGCGCGAACCAGGTTGTACGGGTTCGACGAACCGGTCGACTTGGCGACGACGTCGGTCACGCCCATCACTTCGAAGATGGCGCGCATTGCGCCGCCTGCGATCACGCCGGTACCCGGCTTGGCCGGCGCCATCAGCACGCGCGACGCGCCGTGACGGCCGGTGACGGTGTGCTGCAGCGTGCCGTTCTTGAGGGGCACCTTGATCAGGTTGCGGCGGGCTTCTTCCATCGCTTTCTGCACGCCGACCGGAACTTCCTTCGACTTGCCTTTGCCCATGCCGATGCGGCCATCGCCGTCACCGACAACGGTCAGCGCTGCAAAACCCATGATACGACCACCCTTCACCACCTTGGTGACGCGGTTGATCGCGATCATTTTCTCGCGCATGCCATCATCCGGCTTGTCGCTTGCCATTTTCGCTTGCATTTTTGCCATGACGATTCTTCCTTAGAACTTCAGACCAGCTTCGCGCGCGGCTTCTGCCAGCGCCTTCACACGGCCGTGGTAACGGAAACCCGAACGGTCGAATGCGACTTCGGTGATCCCTGCTTTCAGTGCTTTTTCTGCGACGCGCTTGCCAACCAGTGCGGCTGCGGCGGCGTTGCCGCCCGCACCCGACTTGCCGCCCAGCTCGGCGCGCACTTCTGCTTCCAGCGTCGAAGCCGAAACCAGGACCTTCGCATCCGGGCTGATCAGGTTCGCATAGATGTGCAGGTTGGTGCGATGCACCGACAGGCGGTTCACGCCCAGCTGCGCGATCTTGATGCGGGTTTGGCGTCCGCGACGCAGACGCGATTCTTTCTTGTCCATCGTCAGCTCCGATTATTTCTTCTTGGTTTCTTTAAGCTTCACCACTTCGTCCGCATAACGGACACCCTTGCCTTTGTACGGCTCAGGCGAGCGGTAAGCACGCACTTCTGCGGCAACCTGGCCGACCTTTTGACGGTCGATACCCTTGATCAGGATCTCGGTCGGGGTCGGGGTCGCTGCGGTGACGCCTTCCGGCATCGCGTGCAGGACCGGGTGCGAGAAGCCCAGCGACAGGTTCAGGGCGTTGCCTTGGACGGCGGCCTTGTAACCCACGCCGACCAGGGTCAGGCGCTTTTCGAAACCTTTGGTGACACCGGTCACCATGTTGTTCACCAGTGCACGCAGGGTGCCCGACATGGCGTTCGATTCACGCGAATCGTCGATCACGTCGAAGGTCAGCGTGCCGTTGTTGTTTTCCACTTTGACCAGGCCGTTCAGCGACTGGGTCAGGGTGCCCAGCGGGCCCTTGACGGTGATCGACGACGCGTTGATCGCGACATCGGTACCGGCCGGGACGGCGATTGGCATCTTAGCTACTCGAGACATCGTCTACTCCTTAAGCCACGTAGCAAATCACTTCGCCACCGACACCGGTTGCGCGTGCTTTGCGGTCGGTCATCACACCCTTCGGGGTCGAGACGATCGCCACGCCCAGGCCGTTCATGACCTGGGGGATCTCATCCTTGCCCTTGTAGATGCGCAGGCCAGGACGGGAGACGCGCTCGATGCGCTCGATAACCGGACGGCCGACGTAGTACTTCAAACCGATTTTCAGTTCAGCCTTGCCACCTTCGTTGGACACGGCGTAATCTTCGATGTAACCCTCATCCTTCAGGACGTTGGCAATCGCAACTTTCAGCTTCGACGACGGCATTTCGACGGTGGTCTTCTGCACGCCCTGCGCGTTGCGAATACGGGTCAGCATATCGGCGATAGGATCGCTCATACTCATTGCTTATTCTCCTATTACCAGCTAGCTTTGGTCATACCCGGGATTTCGCCTTTCATGGCGAATTCGCGGAGTTTGGTACGGGCCAGACCGAATTTACGGAAAGTGCCACGGGGACGGCCGGTGATGGCGCAGCGGTTACGCTGGCGCGACGGGGCCGAGTTACGCGGCAGGGCCTGCAGCTTCAGGCGTGCTTCGTAACGCTCTTCTTCGGTCTTCGACTGGTCGTCGATGATTGCTTTCAGAGCGGCACGCTTTGCGGCGAATTTCTCCACCAGGTCTGCACGCTTCTGTTCGCGGTTAATCAGTGCAAGTTTTGCCATGTTCTTAGTTCCGGAACGGGAATTTGAATGCGGCGAGCAGCGCTTTGGCTTCTTCGTCGGTCTTAGCGGTCGTGGTGATCGAGATGTTCATGCCACGCAGCGCATCGATCTTGTCGTAATCGATTTCCGGGAAGATGATCTGCTCTTTGACGCCGATGTTGTAGTTGCCGCGACCGTCGAACGATTTGCCGCTGACGCCACGGAAGTCACGCACGCGCGGCAGGGCCACGGTGATGAAACGATCCAGGAATTCGTACATGCGGGCGCCGCGCAGGGTCACCATCGTGCCGATCGGGTAGCCTTCGCGGATCTTGAAACCTGCGATTGCCTTGCGAGCCTTGGTCACGACCGGCTTTTGGCCGGCGATCTTCGTCAGGTCGCCGGTTGCGTGCTCGATGATCTTCTTGTCGGCGACAGCTTCCGACAGACCCATGTTCAGGGTGATCTTGGTCAGGCGCGGCACTTCCATCACCGACTTGTAACCGAATTTTTCGGTCAGTTCAGCGACGACTTTGTCTTTATACAGTTGTTGGAGACGGGCCATTTCTCATTACCCTTTCACTACTTCGCCGTTCGACTTGAAGACGCGGACTTTTTTGCCATCCACTTCTTTGAAGCCAACGCGATCAGCCTTGCCGGTCGCTGCGTTGAACAGCGCGACGTTCGACACGTGAATCGGCATGGTCTTGTCGACGATACCACCAGTTACGCCGGTCATCGGGTTCGGCTTGACGGCCTTCTTGGCCACGTTCACGCCCTCGACGATGACGTGCTCAGCATCTACACGCTGCTGAACGACACCGCGCTTGCCCTTGTCTTTGCCGGCCAGAACGATGACTTCGTCGTTTTTACGAATCTTATCCATTGCTGCTCCCTTACAGAACTTCCGGTGCCAGGGACACGATCTTCATGAACTTCTCGGTGCGCAGTTCGCGCGTCACCGGTCCAAAGATGCGGGTACCGATCGGCTCCAGCTTGTTGTTCAGCAAGACGGCGGCGTTGCCGTCGAACTTCACCAGGGAGCCGTCCTGGCGGCGCACACCTTTAGCGGTACGCACGACCACGGCGTTGTAGATTTCACCTTTCTTGACGCGGCCGCGCGGAGCAGCTTGCTTCACGGTGACCTTGATCACGTCGCCAATACTGGCGTAACGGCGTTTGGAGCCGCCCAATACCTTGATGCACAAAACTTCTTTTGCACCGGTATTGTCGGCCACTTCGAGCCGGCTTTCGGTTTGAATCATGATATTTTCTTTCCCAACTTAAGCCGAAGAAACCCCACGGAAAACCGTAGGCCTGCGGTCAGTCTTGGTCCCGCCGTCCGCACTCATTGCGAGCGCATACGTTTGGGTGATTGGACTTTCCAATGTTCGTTGCAGGCCGCAGTTACCGAAGGACAAACTGCGGCAACACATGAACGAAGCCCGCTAGTATTCCACATACCAGCGGGCCACGCAAGACAAATTTTAGAAGCGTTGTGACAACGCCTCTTCAGGCATTACAGAACCGGTGCGACCTGCAGAACTTTGGTCAGGGTCCAAGCCTTCGTCTTCGAGATCGGGCGACCTTCCGCGATCTCGACGGTGTCGCCGATTTTCGCCTGGTTGGTCTCGTCGTGCGCGTGATACTTGTTCGAGCGCACGATGATCTTGCCGTACAGCGGGTGCTTGACGTGACGTTCGATCAGCACGGTCACCGTCTTGTCCATCTTGTCGGACACGACTTTGCCGACCAGCGTACGCTTCAGCGCCGTTTTAGTGGTGTCGTTCATTTGGCTTCCTTCTGGTTCATCACGGTCTTGACACGCGCGATATCGCGGCGCACCTTCTTGAGCTGGGCGGTGTTCGTCAGTTGCTGCGTAGCGATTTGCATGCGCAGGCCGAACTGTGCCTTCAGCAGCTCATTCAGCTCTTGTTGCAGAGCTGCCTGGTCCTTGCCGCGGAGTTCCGTTGCTTTCATTCTTAACTCCTGTTATTGGCCGACTTGACGCACGACAAACGTCGTCGCCAGCGGCAGTTTGGCGGCAGCCAGGCGGAATGCTTCGCGCGCCAGTTCTTCGGCGACACCGTCCATTTCGTACAGGACCTTGCCCGGCTGGATCTCGGCCACGTAGTACTCCGGATTACCTTTACCGTTACCCATACGGACTTCAGCCGGCTTGTTCGAGATCGGCTTGTCCGGGAAGATACGGATCCAGATACGACCGCCACGCTTGATGTGACGGGTCATGGCACGACGTGCAGCTTCGATCTGGCGCGCGGTGATACGGCCGCGGGCAATCGCCTTCAGGCCGAATTCGCCGAACGACACCGACGTGCCGCGGGTGTGCGAAATGCCGGTGTTGCGGCCTTTCTGCTCTTTACGATACTTTCTGCGGGATGGCTGCAGCATGCTTATTCTCCTGCTTTCTCAGCAGCCGGCTTGGCAGCGCGGCGGCCTGCGGGTGCGGTACCTGGCTTGGCGCCCGGGCGGCCACGGCCGGCCGGCTTGCCGTCGTCACGACGCGGACCGCGCGGCTTTTTCTCGTCGGCCGGAACGTCGATCACCGGTGCTTCGCCGGTCGGCGAACGGTCGCCCTTGTAAACCCAGACTTTCACGCCGATGATGCCGTACGTGGTCGAGGCTTCGCTGGTGCCGTAGTCGATGTCGGCGCGCAGGGTGTGCAGGGGCACACGGCCTTCGCGGTACCATTCGGTACGTGCGATCTCGATGCCGTTCAGACGGCCCGACGACATGATCTTGATGCCGACAGCGCCCAGACGCATCGCGTTCTGCATCGCGCGCTTCATGGCGCGACGGAACATGATACGTTTTTCGAGCTGCTGGGCGATCGAGTCGGCGATCAGCTGCGAGTCGATTTCCGGCTTGCGGATTTCTTCGATATTGACGTGCACGGGCACGCCCATGATCTTCGTCAGCGACGACTTCAGGACTTCGATGTCTTCGCCCTTCTTGCCGATGACGACGCCCGGACGCGACGAGTAGATCGTGAAGCGCGCGTTCTTGGCAGGACGCTCGATGACGATGCGGCCGACGGAGGCGTTCTTCAGCTTCTTCTTCAGGAAAGCGCGAGCTTCCAGGTCTTCCTTCAGCATGTCGGCGAAATTGCCGTTGCCAGCGTACCAGCGCGATGCCCAGTTACGGGTGACCGCCAGGCGGAAGCCGGTTGGGTGGATTTTCTGACCCATCGTGTGACTCCTTAGTTACCGACAGTCACGAAGATGTGACAGGATTGTTTCGAAATGCGATCACCGCGGCCTTTGGCACGTGCCGTAAAGCGCTTCAGGATCGGGCCCTTTTCGACATAGATCTGAACGACCTTCAGTTCGTCGATGTCGGCACCATCGTTGTGCTCGGCGTTCGCGATTGCGGACTCCAGCACCTTCTTGATGATGGTCGCGCCTTTCTTCGGGCTGAACTGCAGGATGTTCAGCGCGGCGTCGACTTTCTTGCCGCGGATCAGATCGGCGACGAGGCGGCCTTTCTGTTCCGACAGGCGGACGCCTTTGAGGATAGCTTTGGTTTCCATTATTTCTTCGCCTTCTTGTCAGCGGCGTGGCCCTTGAACGTGCGGGTCAGGGCGAATTCGCCCAGCTTGTGACCCACCATGTTCTCGGACACGTACACCGGCACGTGCACTTTACCGTTGTGAACGGCGATCGTCAGACCGATGAAGTCCGGGGTGATCGTCGAGCGGCGCGACCAGGTTTTGACTGGCTTCTTGTCTTTGGTCGCTTGCGCGGTCTCGACTTTTTTCACCAGGTGGGCGTCGATGAACGGCCCTTTTTTCAATGAACGAGTCATGTCTTATCCTTATTTCTTGCCGCGGCGCGAAACGATCATCGAAGAAGTACGCTTGTTCGAACGCGTCTTCTTGCCCTTCGTCTGCTGGCCCCATGGCGACACCGGGTGACGACCGGCAGCCGTACGACCTTCACCACCACCGTGCGGGTGGTCGATCGGGTTCATCACGACACCGCGAACGGTCGGACGGACACCGCGCCAGCGCATTGCACCGGCTTTACCAATCTTGCGCAGGTTGTGCTCGCCGTTGCCGACTTCGCCAACCGTCGCGCGGCACTCGATGTGCACGCGGCGCACTTCACCCGAGCGCAGGCGGACCTGGGCGTAGGTACCTTCGCGGGCCATCAGCACGACGCCGGCGCCTGCGGTACGGGCCATCTGAGCACCCTTACCCGGCAGCATTTCGACGCAGTGCATGGTGGTGCCGACCGGAATGTTACGGATCGGCAGGCAGTTACCCGACTTGATCGGCGCTTCCGAGCCGTTCATGACGGTATCGCCCACGGCCATGCCCTTGGTGGCGATGATGTACGCGCGGTGACCGTCGGCGTAGCACACCAGAGCGATGTGCGCGCTGCGGTTCGGGTCGTACTCGATGCGCTCGACCTTGGCCGGGATACCGTCCTTGTTGCGCTTGAAGTCGACCACGCGGTAGTGGTGCTTGTGACCACCGCCGATGTGGCGGGTGGTGATGTGACCGTTGTTATTGCGGCCAGCGGTCTTCGATTTCTTCTCAACCAGGGCTGCGAACGGGCGACCCTTGTACAGGTCGGCGTTCACAACCTTCACCATGCCGCGGCGGCCTGGGGAGGTTGGCTTCATCTTAACGAGTGCCATTATTTAGCCTCCTCGACAAAATTGATTTCCTGGCCCGGCTTCAGGGCCACGAAAGCGCGCTTGGTGTGGTTGCGACGGCCGGTGAAACGGCCCGAACGCTTCTGCTTGCCTTCGCGGTTCACGGTCTGCACCGATTCCACTTGTACCTTGAACAGCAGTTCGACGGCGGCTTTGATTTCCGGCTTGGTCGCGTCCGGCAGGACCTTGAACACGATCTGTTCGTTCTTTTCCGCGACGAAGGTCGCCTTTTCGGAAATGACCGGAGCCAGCAGCACCTTCATCAGGCGCTCTTCGCTGAATTTGATTGCGGCGCTCATGCGTACATCTCCTCGATCTTGGCCAGAGCAGCTTTGGTGACCAGGACTTTCTTGTAGAACACCAGCGACATCGGGTCGGCATGCTTCGGCTCGACAACCAGCACGTTCGGCAGGTTGCGCGATGCCAGCAGCAGGTTTTCATCGATGGTGTCGGTGATCACCAGGACCGAGTCCAGACCCATGCCCTGCAGCTTTTGCGACAGCAGCTTGGTCTTCGGGGCTTCGACGGTCAGGTTCTCGATGACGTTCAGGCGGTCTTCGCGGGCCAGCTGCGAGAAGATCGAGCAGATACCTGCGCGATGCATCTTCTTGTTGACCTTGTGCGAGAAGTTCTCGTCCGGCGAGTTCGGGAAGATGCGACCACCGCCACGCCACAGCGGCGACGACGACATACCGGCACGAGCGCGGCCCGTACCTTTTTGACGCCACGGCTTCTTGGTCGTGTGGGAGACTTCTTCACGATCCTTCTGCTTGCGGTTGCCGCTGCGCGCGTTGGCGGCGTAGGCGACCACGATCTGGTGGATCAGGGCTTCGTTGTAATCACGGCCGAACACGGTGTCGGCGGCGTTGACTGCGGCGCCAGCTTGACCTTGCTCATTCAGGAGCTTGAGTTCCATCGCTTATGCTCCTTTCTTGGCTTTGACCTTGACTGCAGGCTTGACGATCACTTGACCGTTCTTGGCGCCAGGAACGGCACCCTTAACCAGCAGCAGTTGACGCTCGGCGTCGATACGGGCGATTTCCAGGTTCTGGGTGGTGACAGTGACATCACCCATGTGACCGGTCATGCGCTTGCCCGGGAACACGCGGCCCGGATCCTGCGCCATACCGATGGAGCCAGGAACGTTGTGCGAACGCGAGTTACCGTGGGTCTGACGACCCGACGCGAAGTTGTGGCGCTTGATGGTACCGGCGTAGCCCTTACCGATCGAGGTGCCTTGCACGTCGATTTTCTGGCCCACTTCGAACATCGAGACATTGACTGCGTCGCCAGCTTTGAAACCAGCGGCTTGAGCGGCTTCGACGCGGAATTCCTTCAGCATCGTGCCGGCTTCGACGCCAGCTTTGGCGTAGTGACCGGCGGCGGCCTTGTTCACGCGGGAAGCGCGACGTTGACCGAAGACGACCTGAACTGCGGCATAACCATCAGTTTCAGGAGTTTTGATTTGCGCAACACGGTTGTTCGACACGTCCAGCACGGTGACGGGAATCGAATCGCCGTCGTCCGTGAAGATACGCATCATGCCAACCTTGCGACCGAGAAGGCCCAGGCTCATTTTTTCTCCATTCCCACCTACGATTGGGCGGGGCTAGTTGACTATCGGAAGCTTTGAAACTTCCGCTAAAAACGCATGGGCCAAAAAAAGACAGGCCCATACCGAAGCCGGCTAGTATAGCGCGCGCTGCGGATAGGCGCAACAAGAGAATGCGGAGTTGACGCAGCCTGTTGCGTTTTACGCTAGAGTCATGGAGATCAGAGAATCCGTTCGAGCTGAACGGCACAGAAAAAGCACCTTGGCACTTTTTCTCTACAGGCTCGAGGCCTGCGACATGGAGGAATTCTGGTGGGCGGTGCAGGATTCGAACCTGCGACCCCTTGGATGTCGACCAAGTATTCTAACCAGCTGAACTAACCGCCCGGGGAGCCGCATTATACGAGCATGTTTTAGCAAAGCGCAATAGCCATCCTCAAAAACTTGTGCGTCACATCGAGCCCTTACAATAGTGCCCCGCAAGGACAACGAAAGGATGATCGGATGAATTTGGTGTTCTTCAACAACACGACACTCGCCTGGCTCACGGCCCTCGGCATCGCGGCCGGCGTCGCGCTGGCGCTGTACATCACCAAGCGAGTCGGCGTGCACCACATGCGCAAGCTGGCCGAACGCACGGAGACGCGGCTGGACGACATCGCCGTCGAGGCGCTCGACGGCACGCGGCTGCTGGCCATCGTCATCATGGGCCTGTTTGCCGGCAGTAAGTTTCTCGTATTGCCGCCGGAAGTGGACGTGTTCGCGGTGCGCGCGGCCATCGTCACGGGCCTCGTCCAGGCCGCGCTGTGGGGCCACCGCGCGCTGCGCGCCTGGCTGACGGATTATTACCAGAACCGCGCCGGCGATCCGGCCCGCGCCACGTCGGCGGCCGCCGTCGGCTTCATTGCGCAGACCGTGCTGTGGACCGTGCTGTTGCTGATGGTGCTGGACAATCTCGGCGTCAACATCACGACGCTCGTCGCCTCGCTGGGTATCGGCGGTATTGCGGTGGCACTGGCCGTCCAGAACATCCTCGGCGACCTGTTCGCGTCGCTCTCCATCGTGCTCGACAAGCCGTTCGTCATCGGCGACTTCATCATCGTCGACAAATACCTGGGCACCGTGGAATACGTGGGCCTCAAGACGACCCGGCTGCGCAGCCTGGGCGGCGAGCAGCTCGTGTTCTCGAACGCCGACCTGCTGAAGAGCCGCCTGCAGAACATGACGCGCATGAACCGGCGCCGCGCCGTGTTCACCGTCACCGTCACCTACGACACGCCGACAGCCACGCTGCGCCGCATCCCGGCCATGTTGACGGACATCGTCAACAGCCAGGCACCCGTGACGTTCGACCGCGCCCACTTCAGCGGCATGGCGGCCTCGTCGCTGAACTTCGACGTCGTGTACTGGGTGGAGACGGCGGATTTCAACGTCTACATGAACATCCAGCAGGAAATCTATCTGCAGATCATGGACCGGTTCGCGGCCGAGGGCATCGAGTTCGCCTTCCCGACCCAGACCCTGTACATGCACGACGTCCGCGCGCCGGAAGCGGTGGCGCCGCCAGCCCCGGCGGCCAGCTAACTCGTACCTGTTATTGCAGCGGTGCCGTGGACGCCCGCACCACGAGGGTGCTGGGCAGCGCCATGCTGCGCAGCGGCACGCAGCCGCTGCGGATACGCTCGATCAGGCGCGCGATCGCGAGACTGGCCATGGCGCGCTTGGGCGGCGCCACCGTCGTCAGCGGCGGCAGCGCGTAGCCGGCGCCGGCGATGTCGTCATAGCCGACGACGGACAACTGCGCCGGCACGCGCACGCCGGCCACGCCCGCCGCGCACAACCCGCCCAGCGCCATCAGGTCGCTCGTCACGAACACGGCAGTCGGCGGATGCGGGTCGGCGAGCAGGCGCGTAAAGGCCGCATGGCCGCCGGCGCTCGTGAATTCCTCGTGCACGATGCGCACGGGCGGCACCGTCAACCCGGCCTCCGTCATCGCGCGCAGGAAACCGCCGACGCGCTCGCGCGTGCGCGGCAGGTCGGCCGGGCCGGCCACGCAGGCGATGTCGCGGTGCCCAAGTTCGATCAAATGGCGCGCGGCCGCGTGGCCGCCCTCTTCCTGGCCGGCGAGGATCAGGTCCGCGTCGAGGCCGGGCAGCGCACGCTCCAGCTGGACGATCGGGACCGCTTCGTGGCGCACCAATAAATCCTGTTCGTCGTCGGCGCCGCTGGCGACGAGCACGAGGCCATCGATGCGCTTTTCCATCAGCAGGCGCAGATACGCCGTCTGCTTTTGCGCGCCGCCGTGCGCGTTGCACAGGATGATGTTATAGCCGAGCTCGAACGCCGCGTCCTCGATCCAACGGATCAGCTCGGCGAAATATGGATTGGACGAGTTCGGCACGAGCACGCCGATCGTATGGGTCTTGTCGTTCTTGAGGCTGCGCGCGACGGCGCTCGGGATGTAGCGCATCTCGTCGATGATGCCCAGCACGCGCCGGCGCACGTCGTCGCTGACGACGCGTGTGTTGTTGATCACGTGAGACACCGTGGAGATCGACACCCCGGCGCGCTCCGCTACCTGCTTCATGGTCGCCATCGCGTTCCTCCTGAGGCGCGATTATCACCGATGCATTTCAGTAATTACAACCACCGGCACAGTCCGTATTCAAGATCAGGACGATATCCGGCTTATCAAGAGGGCGCGGCGAGCGGCGCCGATCTGATATTTTCACGCAAAACGCTCTTGAGAAATTGTATACAAAGCGTGTGAAAATATCGCGCGCCCCTCTTGAGCGACACTGTTTTATGCGACTCTTTCGACACGGAAACTGTATACAAATTCGTTGACAGTGCTGTCATGCGGGGGCATCATGATTTCGATACAAGGCCGCCGCAGAGTGGCCCCAAGCTTCGTGGAGACGTCATCGCGTTCCCGGCCGTATCCCGGCCCCGCCCGCCCTTCGGTTGCATCCGCATCACGGATTGCCTGCCGTGGTCGACCGTCCTCCACTGTCCGGATTCCCTCGACGTACCCAGGACACCATTCGACGGAGACACACATGAACAACCTGCTGTACAAGGTCGACGACCGCCCTCCCCTCCTCACCACGACGCTGCTGGCGGCCCAGCACATGCTGGCCGCGCTCGGCGGCATCATCGCCGTGCCGCTCGTCGTCGGCGCCATCCTCAAACTGCCCGCGGACCAGGTCGTCGCCCTCGTCAACGCGGCGCTGCTGGGCTCGGGCATCGTCACGATCGTCCAGTGCAAAGGCGTCGGCCCGATCGGCATCCGCCTGCCTTGCGTGATGGGCACGAGCTTCGCCTTCGTCGGCGCCGCGATCAGCATCGGCTTCGAGCACGGCGTGGCGGGCATCCTCGGGTCCTCGCTCGCCGGCTCCGTGATCATGATCGTCGGCAGCTTCTTCATGCCGCAGATCCGCAAGCTGTTCCCGCACCAGGTGACGGCCGTCGTCGTCACGATGATCGGCCTGTCGCTCGTCCCCGTCGCCGTCGACTGGGCGGCCGGCGGCAAGGGCGCCGGCGACTACGGCGCGCCCACACACCTGGGCATCGCCCTGTTCGTGCTGGCCGTCGTCGTCGCGCTGGTCCAATTCGGCAAGGGCATCGTCTCGGCATCGGCCATCGTGATCGGCATCGCGATCGGATACGCCATCTGCCTGGGCCTCGGCATCGTCGACTTCGCGAGCGTGCAGCGGGCCGCGGTGTTCGCGCTGCCGCAGCCGCTGCGCTTCGGCATGAGCTTCCCGCCCAGCGGCATCCTCGCGATGGGCCTGGCCTATGTCGTCACGATGGTCGAAACGACCGGCACCTTCATGGCGCTGGGCGCCGCGACGGAGACGAAGATGCGCGGCACCCTGCTCAAGCGCGGCGTGCTGTGCGACGGCGTCGGCTCCGCGTTCGCGTCGACGCTCGGCGCGCCGCCGATGTCGACGTTCGCGCAGAACGTGGGCGTCATCTCGCTGACGGGCGTCGCCAGCCGCCACGTCGTCGCGCTGACCGGCGTGATGCTCGCGCTGGCCGGCCTGTTCCCGGTGCTGGGCGCCGTCGTCGTCACGATCCCGCAGCCCGTGCTGGGCGGCGCCGGTCTCATGATGTTCGCGATGATCCTCGCGGCGGGCGTGCAGATGCTGGGCAAGGTCGAGCACGACAAGCGCACGGGCCTCATCATCGCCGTGTCGATCGGCTGCGGCCTCGCGGTCAGCGTGCGGCCGGAACTGCTGGCCAAGCTGCCGTCGTTCGTCAACGACATCTTCGGCTCCGGCATCAGCACGGGCGCCATCATGGCTGTCCTGTTGAACCTGGTGCTGCCGAACCGTCCCGTGGAAGTCCACGACGACGAAGAAGACGTCCCCCAGCCGCTGCTGGTGAAAGACTTGGAGGCGGTCTGACGGGGACACTCCCGACATTGTTTCCGCAGTGCCCGCGCATTGTTTCCGCAGTGTTGAATATTTAAAAAAGGTGGAACAAGCAATGAGCAAAACGCTCCTGATCAAGAACGCGCGCGTCCTCGTGACGATGGACGACGCGCGCCGCGAAATCCCGGACGGCGCCGTGTTCGTGCGCGACAACGTCATCGAACAGGTCGGCCCGACGGCGGACCTGCCGCACGACGCCGACGACGTCATCGACGCGCGCGGCCACGTCGTCATCCCGGGCCTCGTCAACACGCATCACCACATGTATCAAAGCCTCACGCGCGCGATCCCGGCCGCGCAGGACGGCGAGTTGTTCGACTGGCTGACGAACCTGTATCCCGTCTGGGCGAACCTGACGGGAGAAATGGTGCACGTATCGACGCTCACGGCGATGGCGGAACTGATCCTCTCGGGCTGCACGACGAGCAGCGATCACCTGTACATCTACCCGAACGATTGCCGCCTGGACGACAGCATCGAGGCCGCGCACACGATCGGCATGCGCTTCCACGCGGCGCGCGGCGCGATGAGCGTGGGCCGCTCGCAAGGGGGCCTGCCGCCGGACAGCGTCGTCGAGAGCGAGGCGGCGATCCTGAAGGACACGCAACGCCTGATCGAGACTTATCACGACGCGGCGCGCCACGCCATGCAACGCATCGTCGTGGCGCCCTGCTCGCCGTTCTCCGTGTCGCGCGACCTGATGAAGGAAGCGGCGCGGCTGGCGCGCAGCCACGGCGTGTCGCTGCACACGCACCTGGCGGAAAACGCCAACGACATCGCCTACAGCCGCGAAACATTCAATATGACGCCGGCCGAATACGCGGAAGACTGCGGCTGGGTGGGCCGCGACGTGTGGCATGCGCACTGCGTGCAGCTGGACGACGCGGGCATGCACCTGTTCGCGCGGACCGGCACCGGCGTCGCGCACTGCCCGTGCTCGAACATGCGGCTCGCGTCCGGCATCGCGCCCGTACGCAAGATGGTCGACCTTGGCGTGCCCATGGGCCTGGGCGTGGACGGCAGCGCGTCGAACGACGGCGCGCACATGCTGGGCGAGGTGCGCCAGGCGATGCTGCTGCAGCGCGTGGGCTTCGGTCCGGACGCGATGACGGCGCGCCAGGCGCTGGAACTGGCCACGCTGGGCGGCGCGAAAGTGCTGAACCGCGACGACATCGGCAGCATCGCGCCCGGCATGGCGGCGGACATCGTGATGTTCAAGCTGGATGGTGTCGGCTTCGCGGGGGGGCTGCACGACCCGGTGGCGGCGCTCGTGTTCTGCACGCCGGCCAACGTACATCACAGCATCATCGACGGGAAAATCGTCGTGAAGGATGGGGTACTCAGGACGGTCGATCTGCCCGTCGTGCTGGAGCGACATAACCGGCTGGCGGAGGAATTGGCGCGGAAAGCCGCCTGATCGCCGCACCAAAAGCAAACGGCCCATCCGCCAATAACGGATGGGCCGTTTTGCATGCGCCGGCGGCCATGGCCGCCGTGGCGCTCGAAACGGATTACTGCAGCTTGATTTCGACGTCGACGCCAGCCGGCAGGTCCAGCTTCATCAGCGCGTCGACGGTCTTGTCGGTCGGGTCCACGATGTCCATCAGACGCTGGTGCGTACGGATTTCGAACTGGTCGCGCGAAGTCTTGTTCACGTGCGGGGAACGCAGCACGTCGAAGCGCTGGATGCGGGTCGGCAGCGGAACCGGGCCCTTGACGACTGCGCCGGTGCGCTTGGCGGTGTCGACGATTTCCAGGGCGGACTGGTCGATCAGCTTGTAGTCGAACGCTTTCAGGCGGATACGGATTTTCTGATTCGGAGCGGACATGCTATTTCCTTAAAAAAGAACGAACCGGCACACGGGCCGGCAATCAATGTGTCAGGTACTGCGTTTACTGCGGAGGGGACGGCAGTATAACACCGTTTTATCCCTTACTGCACAGACGGAAGGGACAGAACTTGCGCTCTGTCCCTTCTGTCTCTTTACGACGACTTCGATATCGCTAATTAAGCGATGATCTTGGCAACCACGCCGGCGCCGACGGTACGGCCGCCTTCGCGGATTGCGAAGCGCAGACCTTCTTCCATCGCGATCGGAGCGATCAGCTTGACGGTGATCGACACGTTGTCGCCCGGCATGACCATTTCTTTGTCGGCCGGCAGCACGATCGAACCGGTCACGTCAGTCGTACGGAAGTAGAACTGCGGACGGTAGTTGTTGAAGAACGGGGTGTGACGGCCGCCTTCGTCCTTCGACAGGACGTACACTTCGCCCGTGAAGTCGGTGTGCGGCTTGATCGAACCCGGCTTGGCCAGGACCTGGCCACGCTGGACGTCTTCACGCTTGGTACCGCGCAGCAGCAGGCCGACGTTGTCGCCAGCTTGACCTTGATCCAGCAGCTTGCGGAACATTTCCACGCCGGTGCAGGTGGTCTTGACGGTGTCGGTGATGCCGACGATTTCGATCTCTTCGCCGACCTTGATCACACCGCGCTCGACACGGCCGGTCACCACGGTGCCGCGGCCCGAGATCGAGAACACGTCTTCCACCGGCATCAGGAACGTACCGTCCACAGCGCGCTCCGGCGTCGGGATGTAGGTGTCCAGGGCTTCAGCCAGGCGGATGATGCAATCTTCGCCCATTTCGCCCGGCTGGCCTTCCAGCGCCATACGTGCCGAACCCTTGATGATCGGCAGGTCGTCGCCCGGGAACTCGTACTTCGACAGCAGTTCGCGCACTTCCATTTCGACCAGTTCCAGCAGCTCTGCGTCGTCGACCAGGTCGCACTTGTTCAGGAACACGATGATGTACGGAACACCCACCTGGCGAGCCAGCAGGATGTGTTCGCGGGTCTGCGGCATCGGGCCGTCAGCGGCGGAGCACACCAGGATCGCGCCGTCCATCTGGGCGGCACCGGTGATCATGTTCTTGATGTAGTCGGCGTGGCCCGGGCAGTCGACGTGCGCGTAGTGGCGGTTGGCCGTCTCGTACTCGACGTGCGCGGTGTTGATCGTGATGCCGCGTGCTTTTTCTTCCGGAGCCGCGTCGATCTGGTCGTACGCCTTGGCTTCACCGCCGAATTTCTTCGACAGAACGGTCGCGATTGCAGCCGTCAGGGTGGTTTTGCCGTGGTCAACGTGACCAATGGTGCCGACGTTCACGTGCGGCTTGGTCCGTTCGAATTTTTCCTTTGCCATTTTGATCTTCCTTTAAAAGAACAATATTTTAATTATTTGCGGGACAGAGCAGGATTTACCGCTTTCTGCTCTGTCCCCAACTGATTATTTTTCAGGCCGGACGGGATACCGCCCAGCCTGTTGGTCTGTTGTATTACTTGGCTTTTGCCGTCACGATGGCGTCCATCACATGCTTCGGTGCTTCAGCATAGTGCTTGAATTCCATCGTGTAGGTCGCACGACCCTGGGTTGCCGAACGCAGCACGGTCGAGTAACCGAACATTTCCGACAGCGGGACTTCGGCCTTGATGATCTTGCCGCCGCCACCCGGGATCTCGTCCATGCCCTGCACCATGCCGCGGCGGGACGACAGGTCGCCCATCACGGTACCGGCGTAGTCTTCCGGCGTCTCGACTTCCACGGCCATCATCGGCTCGAGGATGACCGGGTTCGCCTTGCGGCAGCCGTCCTTGAATGCCATCGAACCGGCCATGCGGAACGCGTTTTCGTTCGAGTCCACGTCGTGGTACGAACCGAACACCAGCGTGACCTTCACGTCCACCACCGGGTAGCCGGCCAGGACACCGGTCGACAGCGTCTCGCGCACACCCTTCTCGACTGCCGGGATGTATTCGCGCGGCACCACACCGCCCTTGATGGCGTCGACGAACTCGAAGCCCTTGCCCGGCTCCTGCGGTTCGATGTTCAGCACGGCGTGACCGTACTGGCCGCGGCCGCCCGACTGCTTGACGAACTTGCCTTCGACGTCGGTGACGGCCTTGCGGATCGTTTCGCGGTAGGCAACCTGCGGCTTGCCGACGGTCGCTTCCACGCCGAATTCACGCTTCATGCGGTCGACGATGATCTCCAGGTGCAGCTCGCCCATACCACCGATGATGGTCTGGCCCGATTCTTCGTCGGTGCGCACGCGGAACGACGGGTCTTCCTGAGCCAGACGGTTCAGTGCCAGGCCCATCTTTTCCTGGTCGGCCTTGGTCTTCGGCTCGACGGCCTGCTGGATCACCGGCTCCGGGAACACCATCTTTTCCAGGATGATCGGGGCAGCCGGGTCGCACAGCGTTTCGCCGGTCGTCGCTTCCTTCAGGCCCACGGCAGCGGCGATGTCGCCTGCGCGGACTTCCTTGATCTCTTCGCGCTGGTTCGCGTGCATCTGCAGAATACGGCCGACGCGTTCCTTCTTGCCCTTGATCGGGTTGTAGACGGTGTCGCCCGAATTGATGACGCCCGAGTACACGCGGAAGAAGATCAGCTGGCCGACGAACGGGTCGGTCATGATCTTGAATGCCAGCGCGGCGAATTTCTCGCTGTCGTCAGCCTTGCGGGTGACCGGCTGGTCGTCTTCGTCGGTGCCTGCGACCGGCGGGATGTCGACCGGCGACGGCAGGTATTCGATGACGGCGTCCAGCATCGCTTGCACGCCCTTGTTCTTGAAGGCGGTGCCGCACATCATCGGGACGATTTCGCCGGCGATGGTACGTGCGCGCAGTGCGGTCTTGATCTCGGCTTCCGACAGTTCGCCTTCTTCGAGATACTTGTTCATCAGGTCTTCGTTCGCTTCAGCAGCGGTCTCGACCAGCTTTTCACGCCATTCGTTGGCCTGATCGATCAGCTCGGCCGGCACGTCGCGGTAGTCGAACTTCATGCCCTGCGACGCGTCGTCCCAGTAGATCGCCTTCATCTTGACCAGGTCGACCACGCCCTTGAAGTTGTCTTCGGCGCCGATCGGGATCTGCAGCGGGATCGGGTTGGCCTTCAGGCGGGCGCGCATCTGCTCGTACACCTTGAAGAAGTTGGCGCCGGTACGGTCCATCTTGTTGACGAATGCCAGACGCGGGACCTTGTACTTGTTAGCCTGACGCCACACGGTTTCCGACTGCGGCTGCACGCCACCCACGGCGCAGTAGACCATGCAGGCGCCGTCCAGGACGCGCATCGAACGCTCCACCTCGATGGTGAAGTCGACGTGGCCCGGGGTGTCGATGATGTTGAAGCGGTGCGGCTCGAAGTTGTTCGCCATACCCTTCCAGAAGCAGGTCGTCGCTGCCGAGGTGATGGTGATGCCGCGCTCTTGCTCCTGCTCCATCCAGTCCATGGTAGCTGCACCGTCGTGCACTTCACCGATCTTGTGGTTCACGCCGGTGTAGAACAGGATGCGCTCGGTGGTGGTGGTCTTACCGGCGTCGATGTGAGCGGAGATACCGATGTTACGGTAGCGCTCAATAGGGGTAGTGCGTGCCATAAATTTTCCTAACTTTTGAATGGACAAAACCGAGCAGCATTCTGGTGATCAAAATGAGCTCGGCCTGAACAACGGATACTGCATGGCCGCACCACCCCGGAGGCGTTCTGCCCCCGAAGAGATTGGCCATTTGCTTAGAAGCGGAAGTGCGAGAACGCCTTGTTCGCTTCAGCCATGCGGTGCACCTCGTCACGACGCTTCATCGCGCCGCCGCGGCCTTCTGCTGCTTCCATCAGCTCGCCACCCAGGCGCTGCTGCATGGATTTCTCGCTACGCTTGTTTGCGGCTTCGCGCAACCAACGCATAGACAGGGCCATACGGCGAACCGGACGCACTTCAACCGGCACCTGGTAGTTGGCGCCACCGACGCGGCGGGATTTCACCTCGACCATCGGCTTGCAGTTGTTGATCGCGGTTGCGAACACTTCCAGCGGGTCCTTGCCCGATTTGGTCTGGATGTAGTCGAATGCACCGTAGATGATCTGTTCAGCAACCGACTTCTTGCCCGACAGCATCAGAACGTTGACGAATTTGGCGACATCGGTGTTGCCGAATTTCGGATCCGGCAGAATCTCGCGCTTGGGTACTTCACGACGACGTGGCATTTCAATTCCTTTTTGTCTTCAGTTGAGCGCTTATCGCACTCGCGAAAGGCCATCAAAGCCCTTCACTTACTCGGCCTTCCGGCCGCCTCAACTAACTCAATATTAATTTACCCAGATTGCAAGAAGATTACTTCTTGGCAGCCTTGGCACGCTTGGCACCGTACTTCGAACGGGCCTGCTTACGGTCTTTCACGCCCTGGGTATCCAGTGCACCGCGGACCATGTGGTAACGCACACCCGGCAAGTCCTTCACACGGCCGCCGCGCAGCAGCACGACCGAGTGTTCCTGCAGGTTGTGGCCTTCACCGCCGATGTACGAAATGACTTCGAAACCGTTGGTCAGGCGGACCTTGGCGACCTTACGCAGTGCCGAGTTCGGCTTCTTCGGGGTCGTCGTGTAGACACGGGTGCAGACACCGCGCTTTTGCGGGCAGTTTTCCAGTGCCGGCGACTTGCTCTTCACAACCGCGGCTTCGCGCGGCTTGCGAATCAATTGATTGATGGTTGGCATCGTTCAAAAATCCAACAAAATGACTACTAGTTAATGACCCGGGGCTCTTGCTTCCCGGGGGCTGAAACCTTGTCCCGACAGGGTCCGTACAGGCGACGACAGCCACTCACCAGCGGGAGCGGCTGTTATGCGTAAACCATGCGCAGAATAATTCGAGAACTCGCGAGTATAGACCTGAAGCGGAGCCGGGTCAACAAACTTGCTGACCAAGCACCACGACAGCGACGGAAGAATGTGGAAACGCGCAGTAGATGTCGTGATAACGACACAACCAGTGTACGCCGGATTTCATCCATTGTGCAGAGGGAATAGCGTTACCTGCCGCAAAAATCGGATAATAGCCGACTTCGCACCTTCGCTGCCGCACACGCACGTTTCGATGTCATTCTTGCTACGCCCGCGCAACCTGTACGTCGCGCTCACTTATCTGCTCCTGTCCTGCGTGCCGTACGTGGCGCCGCGGTTCGGCGTGCACCTCGCCCATCCCGCCCAGATCGCCGGCCTGGAACTGCTGGCCTGGCTGGCCGTGTGGGGCGTGTTCAAGCGTCCCGCGTATTTTCACTGGCTGCTGCTGCCCGCCTTCCTCGGCCTGCCCGTCGAGCTGTATCTCTACGCCTTCTATGGCCAGGGGATATCGACGCACCACCTCGGCATCATCGCGGAGACGAGCCCGGCCGAAGCGATGGAATTCCTCGGCAACAAGGTCTGGGTGCTGATCGGCGTCTTCGTCGGCATGGTCGTGTGGTTCGTCACGAGCTGGATCGCGGCCTGGCGCACGCGCGACCTCGACTGGTCCGACGTCTCGCGCCCCGTCGTGCTCGTCGCGCTGGCCCTCGTGGCCGCCGTGTTCGGCTACGGCCTCAAGTATGGCGTCGCGCCGCCGCCGCTGGCGAGCGCCGCCGCCCCGGTCGCGGCCGGCGTGCGGCTCGTGAAGGCGTCGGCGTCCGGCAGCGAAGAGGCCGCGAGCGAAGAGACCGCCCCGCCGCGTCCGGCCAGCATCCCCCGTCCCGCATCGCTGCCGCCGTTGGCGCACTGGATGCGGCTGCCGTTCGATCTCGACACGTTCGCCCATTCCTGGCCGTTCGGCCTGGCCGCGCGCGGCGTCGACTTTTACAAGGAACGGGTCTACCTGGCCAACCTCAACCGGAGGAGCGCCAACTTCCATTTCCACGCCCACCTGGCCGAGCCGAACGACGACCCGCAAATCGTCGTGGTGGTGATCGGAGAATCGTCGCGCTACGACCGCTGGAGCCTCAACGGCTACGCGCGCGACACGAACCCGCTGCTGTCGCAGGAACCGAACGTCGTCCCGCTGAGCGACGTGATCACGTCCGTGTCGGCCACGCGCCTGTCGGTGCCCGTCATCGTTTCGCGCAAGCCCGCCACGCAAAGCCTCAAGGACGGGTTCTCGGAAAAATCCTTCCTGACCGCGTTCAAGGAAGCGGGCTATAAAACGTTCTGGCTGTCGAACCAGATCTCGTTCGGCAAGTTCGACACGCCCGTCTCCGTGTTCGCGAAGGAGGCCGACGTCGTCGACTTCCTGAACCTGGGCGGCTTCACGGACAATTCCAACTTCGACGAAGTGCTGTTCGGACCGCTGAAGCATGCCGTCGCCGACCCCGCGCCGAAGAAGCTGATCGTGCTGCACACGCTGGGCAGCCACTGGAATTACAGCCACCGCTATCCCAAGCAGTTCGACAAATGGCTGCCGTCGCTGTTCGGCGTGGACAAGCCTGTCTATACCGACATCAAGATCAAGGAACAGCTGAACAACAGCTACGACAGCTCGATCCTGTACACGGACTGGTTCCTCGACCACGTCGTCAAGACGCTGAAAGAGGCGAACCAGCCCGTCGCCATGGTGTACGTGGCCGACCACGGCCAGACCCTGTACGACAACAGCTGCCGCCTCGCCTTCCACGGCCACAACACGCAGTATGAATTCCACATCCCCGCGTTCGCCTGGTATTCCGACCAGTACGCGCAGCGCTTCCCGGACAAGATCGCGCAGCTGCGCCGCCACCGCAAGGCCAAGCTGGCGACGGAAAACATGTTCCACACCATCGTCGACCTGGGCGACATCCGCTACCCGGACGAGCACCTGGACTGGAGCTTCGTGAACGCCGCCTTCAAGCAGCACACGCGCTACGTCGACAGCTACGGCTGGACCGACTACGACAACGCCACCATCAAGGGCGACTGCCACGAAGTAATCGCCAAAGGCAAACCGCTGCCGCGCAACTAAAATTCGGGGTCAGAGCACATTATTTTTGGCCTCTGACCCTAACTTGCCGGCTTTTACCGGCTACGCACCGCCAACCGCATTCAATTCGCCGATCCGCCATCGAATTAAGTGCTCTGACCCCGAATTTGGGCACTTGATTCGCTGCGCCGCTGTTGCGCCAGCCAGCCCGCCACCTGCTCCGCGCGGCGCTGTACGGCCTCGTCGAAGCCGTGTTCGGCCAGCAGCGCCACGCCGTTCGTGCGGCCCAGCACGCCGGGCTCCATGACCAGGCCGTCGGCGCCGTGCACGATGCGCCACGGCACCAGCGCGTGCGCCAGCAGCGAACCCAGCACGAGGTTGTGCGACGAGACGACCACCAGCGCGTGCCGTGCCAGTTCGTCGGCGACGGCTGCCGCGGCCGACACCGATTCCTCGTGATTCGTGCCGCGGAAGATTTCGTCGACGAGGCAGACGACGGGACGTTCCCCACGCGCGCGCGCCAGCAGCGACCGTGCCCGCGCCAGCTCGGCGATGTATAGACTCTGGCCGCCCAGCAGCGAATCCTCGTTCTGCATGCTGGCGACGACGGGCAGCGCCGGCAGCGTGGCCTGCTGCGCGTAACAGAAGCCGAAGGCGCGCGCGACGACGAGGTTCAGGCCCAGCATGCGCAGGAAGGTGCTCTTGCCGACGCCGTTCTGCCCCGACAGGAACGCGCCCTTGCCGTCCAGCGTCATGGACAGGCCCCGCGCCTCGCCGAGCAGCGGATGCACGCCGCCGTCCAACGCCACCGTGCGCGCATCGCCGCACGCAACCCAGCACCAGACCGGACGGTCGCGCAGATGGCGGGCCAGCGCCACGTCGGCCTCCAGTTGCGCACACAGCCAGTAGCATTCGCGCAGAAAATCGCGCTGGCCGAACACCAGGTCGAGCGAACGGTAATAATGGCGCACGTCGGCCGCCGCGAACCAGTTCGCGTAGTCGCGCGCGCCGGGTACGCCGGAGGCGGCCAGCGCCGAACGGTCCAGCGAGCGCGAAAGCCGCCCGGCCGGCGCGCCGCGGCCCGCGAACCCCTCGGCCAAAGCGAAACCGCTGCCGTCCAGCAGGCTGCAGGCGCGCAGCAGCATCTGCAGCGCGCGCAATGTCCGTGCCCAGAGGCCGACGCGCTCATGGTGGCGCATGTGCACCATCACGAGGAAGTACATCGCGACGCCCACGCCGATCCAGCCCAGGGGCGACACGAGCAGCGCGGCCGCGATCGACGCCGCCAGCAGCACGGGCAGCCAGAGCAGCTTGCCGACCCAGTCCGGACGGACCGGCTGCGTGTCCGTGAACAGCAGCGTGGCCACGTCGATGTCCGTGTGGCGCAGGCAGGCGAGTTTGCGCGACAGGGCGTCCAGCTGCGCGGGATCGTCCAGCAGCGCCTGCACGCGCGCGCGCCGCGCACCGCCCGCGCGCAGGTCGCGCTCCAGCACCTGGCGGCCGAACGGGCTCGTGCCGGACCCCAGCGTGTCCAGGTAACCGGGCAGCAGCAAGTCGCGCCAGGTGGCGTCGTCGATCAGGTCGGCGGCGTCCGGCGGCACGGCCGCGCGCAAGGCCGCCATCTCGTGCGGCGCGAACGGCTGGTCGATGGGGTCGGGTTCGGCGGGCGTCAATAGACGGGTCAAGAAAGAAGTCATGAGGACTTTCCACGGCGGTGCCGGATGATTGTTGGCAAGAAACTATGGCCGGTTTCCAGGATATCAAGACCGTCCGCACTGTCCGTCCGGACCCGGGCGGACAGTCGCGGACGCGCCCGTGTCCGCCATGCAGTCCTGTGAAATCAATGGGTTAGCGCTTGGCATGGATCGTGCAAATACGGTACTGTCCACAACCCCGTGTCCACACCATGATCCGCGATACATCACAACAAGACGCCGTCATCGCCCCGCCGGCGGGTTACAAGCTCAAACGCCGCGCGCTGTGGATCGGCAGCGCCGTCATCGTCGCCGCCCTGTGCGCCGCCCTCGTGTCGACCTGGCGCGGCAGCGAAGCGTCCGTCAACGCGGCGCGCCTGCGCATCGCCGCGGTCACGCGCGGCACGCTGGTGCGCGACGCCTCCGTCAACGGCCGCATCGTCGCCGCCGTCAGCCCGACCTTGTATGCCAAGGCCGCGTCCACCGTCAACCTCAAGGTGGCCGCCGGCGACACCGTCAAGAAGGGGCAGGTGCTGGCCGTGCTGGAATCGCCCGACCTGGCGGACGTGTTGAAACGCGAGACGTCGTCCTACGAAGGCCTGAAGGCCGAGGTGGAACGCCAGCAGATCCTGTCGCGCAAGCAGAAGCTGCTGGCGCAGAAGGAGGCCGACACCGCCGAGATCGAACGCCTGTCGGCCCAGCGCACGCTGGAACGCTACGACAGCGTGGGCAAGGTGGGCATCATCGCCAAGAACGATTACCAGAAAGCGCAGGACGCGCTGCAGTCGGCCCAGATCCGCGCCCGGCACGCCGCGCAGGCGGCGGTGCTGGAAGGCGAGGACGTCGCGCTCGCGCTCAAGACCAAGATGAACGAACTGGAACGCGCGCGCCTGTCGATGGAAGAAGCGCAGCGCCGCGTCGACGAGCTGACGGTGCGCGCGCCCGTCGACGGCTTCATCGGCACCTTGAACGTGCAGGACCGCATGGTCGTTGCCGCCAACGCGCCGCTGATGACGCTCGTCGACCTCTCGAAACTCGAAGTCGAGGTCGAGGTGCCGGAGACCTACGTGTCCGACCTGGGCCTGGGCATGAATGCCGAGATCACGCTGCCGTCCGGGACCGCGACCGGCAAGCTGTCGGCGCTGTCGCCGGAAGTCGTCAAGAGCATGGTGCTGGCGCGCGTACGCTTCGACGGCGAACAGCCGAAAGGCCTGCGCCAGAGCCAGCGCGTGACGGCGCGCCTGCTCATCGAGGAAAAGCCGAACGTCCTGATGCTGCCGCGCGGCCCGTTCGTCGAAAGCGAAGGCGGACGCTATGCCTACGTCGTGCGCGACGGGATCGCCACGCGCACGCCGATCCGCATGGGCGCAACGAGCATCTCGGCCGTCGAAATCCTGTCCGGCCTGAAGCTGGGCGACAAGGTCGTCGTCGCCGGCACGGACGCTTTTAATAACGCACAGCGTATCTCGATCAACCAGTAACGAACCAAAGGACAAGCCATGCTGCGCATGACCAATCTCTCCAAGGTGTACCGCACCCACATGATCGAGACGCACGCGCTGCGCGGCTTCGAGATCGACGTCAAGGAGGGCGAATTCGTCACCGTGACCGGCCCGTCCGGCTCGGGCAAGACGAGCTTCCTCAACATCGCCGGCCTGCTCGAGGAATTCACGGCGGGCGAATACATCCTCGACGGCATCAACGTGAAGGGCCTGAACGACAATGCCCGCTCGCGCCTGCGCAACGAAAAGCTGGGCTTCATCTTCCAGGGTTTCAACCTGATTCCCGACCTGAACCTCTACGACAACGTGGACGTCCCGCTGCGCTACCGCGGCTTCAATGCGAGCGAGCGCAAGAAGCGCATCGAGGACGCGCTGGCCAAGGTCGGCCTGGCCTCGCGCATGAAGCATTACCCGGCCGAGCTGTCCGGCGGCCAGCAGCAGCGCGTGGCCATCGCGCGCGCGCTGGCCGGCTCGCCCAAGCTGCTGCTGGCGGACGAACCGACCGGCAACCTCGATACGCAGATGGCGCGCGGCGTGATGGAACTGCTGGAAGAGATCAACGCGGCCGGCACGACGATCCTGATGGTCACGCACGACCCGGAACTGGCCGTGCGCACCACGCGCAACGTGCACATCATCGACGGCCAGGTGTCGGACCTCGTGCGCCGCGGCCCGACGCTCGTCGACACCAGGTCCGCCTCGGCCACCACCGTTTGAAAGGGCGCACCATGTTCGGCTATTACTTCAAGCTCGGGGTGCGCAGCCTGCGCCGCAACCCGGCCCTCACGGCGCTGATGATCCTCACCCTGGCCGTGGGCGTGGCGGCGAGCGTGTCCACGCTGACGATCCTGCACATGATGTCGAGCGACCCGATCCCGCAAAAGAGCAGTCGCCTGTTCGTGCCGCTGCTCGACCCGGGCAATCCCGAAGACTATACGCCGGGTGCCGATCCGGACGACATCCAGATCACGTACCAGGACGCGCAGAACATGCTCAAGAGCGGCCAGGGCGTGCGCCGCACGGCGCTGTACGGCATCCAGGCGCCGGTGCAGCCGCCGCGCGCGGACATGACGCCGTTCAGCATGATCGGCCTCGCGCCCACGCGCGACTTCTTCGCCATGATGGACGTCCCGTTCCGCTACGGCCAGGCGTGGACGGAGCAGGCCGACGCGCGCGGCGCCGACGTCGTCGTGCTGTCGCGCGCCATCGCCGAAAAACTGTACGGGAACGTGGATCCGGTCGGCCGGCGCCTGAACCTGTTCGGCGCCCCGTTCACCGTCGTCGGCGTGACCGACAAGTGGATGGCGCTGCCGCGCTTCTACCGCCTGGCCGGCGGCGCGCGCTACGGCGACGACGAGGAGTTCTTCATCCCGTTCTCCGCCGCCATCCGCCACGAAATCACGCACAACGGCAACATGAGCTGCTCGGGCAATACCAGCGCGGGATTCGCGGCTCGGCTCACGTCCGAATGCACGTGGATCACGGCATGGTTCGAGACCGCATCGGCCGCCGACCGCGCCGACCTGCAGACCTGGCTCGACAACTACGCGGCCGACCAGCGCAAGCTCGGGCGCCTGAAACGCAACGCGCCGAACCGCCTGTTCAACGTGCCGGAATGGCTGGAGTACACGAAGGTCGTCGGCAAGGACAGCAAGCTGCAGACCTGGCTCGCGTTCGGCTTCCTCGTGCTGTGCCTCGTGAACACGGTCGGCCTGCTGCTGGCGAAATTCTCCGTGCGCGCGTCCGAGATCGGCGTGCGGCGCGCGCTGGGCGCCTCGCGAGCCGAGATCTTCCGCCAGTTCCTCATCGAGACGGGCGTCGTGGGCCTCGTCGGCGGCATGCTCGGGCTCGTGCTCGCATTCGGCGCGCTGGCCCTCATCGCCATGCAGGGCAAGCAGACGGCCGCCGTGGCGCACATGGATTGGCAGATGCTGATCCTGACCTTCGTGATGTCGGTCGGCGCCGCCATCCTCGCCGGCCTCCTGCCGACCTGGCGCGCCTGCCAGGTCACGCCGGCCATCCAGCTCAAATCGCAGTAAGGAGAACGCCATGGAAATCCGCCCCATCCTGTCGGCGCTGCTGCGCAACAAGACCGGCCCGATCCTCGTCGCGCTGCAGGTCGCCCTGAGCCTGGCGATCCTCGCCAACGCCGCCCACATCGTCAACGACCGGCGCGCCGTCGCCGCGCGGCCGTCCGGCCTGTCGGACGAGCATTCGACGTTCTACGTCTCGGTACGCAACCTGTCGAACGACACGCCGGAGCAACAGCTGGCCGACGTCAAGCGCCGCACCGAATTGCTGCGCGCGGTGAGCGGCGTGGCGTCCGTCGCGAACACGACCCAGATGCCGATGGGCCGCAGCGGCAGCAACAACAGCGTGGCCGTCGATCGCCGCCAGGCCCGCGCCACCGCGATCGCCTCGACCTATTTTTCGGGCGACTCGCTCGTCAAGACCTATGGCCTGAAGCTCGTCGAGGGACGCGACTTCCTGCCGCAGGAACTGGTCGACCTCGACGCGAGCAAGACGAACACGGCGCCGCCGCAGGTCATCGTCTCCAAGGCGCTGGCCGACAAGATGTGGCCCGGCCAGTCCGCCGTCGGCAAGACGATGTTCTTCGGCACCGGCAACGACGCCCAGCGCACGCAGGTCGTGGGCGTCGTCGATACGCTGATCAGCACCTCCGCGGAAGTCGGCGAACAGGGCGAATATTCCGCCATCCTCCCAGGGCGCGTGGTTGGCTTCGGGCCGTCCCAACTGTATGCGATCCGCACCGAGCCGGGCCAGCGCGACCGCGTGATGAAGGAAGTCGAGGAAGCCCTGCACAAGTCGTCGGCCACGCCGATGATCACGAAAATGAAGACCGTCGACGAAGACCGCAAGGAGCGCTACCGCGCCGACGTCGCGCTGCAGTGGATCCTGGTCACGGTGAGCGTGCTGCTGCTGTTGATTACCGCCAGCGGCATCGTCGGCATGGCCAGCCTGTGGGTCACGCAGCGCCGCAAGCAGATCGGCGTGCGCCGCGCGCTGGGCGCGAAGAAGACCGACATTCTGCGCTACTTCATCACGGAGAATTTCATGATCACGAGCGCCGGCGTGTTCGGCGGCGTGGCGCTCGGCCTCGCCCTGAACCAGCTGCTCGTCAGCGAGCTTGAGATGGCGCGCCTGCCGGCCGGCTACCTCGTGTTCGGCGCCCTCGGCTTCTGGCTGCTCGGCGTGCTGGCGGCCTACGGTCCGGCATGGCGCGCGGCCAGCATCTCGCCGGCGACGGCGACACGCAGCGTCTGATCGCGCGGTGATATGCTAGCGCGCATGCCTACCGTATTGATCATCGATGACAACGCCGCCGTCGGCATCGCGCTCGACGTCCTGTTCTCGCTGCACGACATCGCGTCGCTGCGCGCCGCGTCGCCCGAAGAAGGCCTCGCCCTCCTCGCGCGCGAGCCGGTCGACCTGGTCATCCAGGACATGAACTTCACGGCCGACACCACGTCGGGCGCGGAAGGCGTGGCGCTGTTCCGCGACATCCGCAAGCTGTATCCGGACCTGCCCGTGATTTTGCTGACGGCGTGGACGCACCTGGACGCGGCCGTCGACCTGATCAAGGCCGGCGCCGCCGACTACCTGTCGAAACCGTGGAACGACGACCGCCTGCTGGCGACCGTGACGAACCTGATCGAACTGGGCCAGGCCAACCGCGCCCTCGGCCAGCGCCTGCAGCGCGAACGCCGCGCGCGGCGCGAGCTGGAACAGAACTTCGACCTGCGCGGCCTCGTATGGGCCGATCCGGCCACGGAACGCGTGCTGAGCCTCGCCTGCCAGGTGGCGCGCGCCGACGTGCCGATCCTGATCACGGGGCCGAACGGCACGGGCAAGGAACGCATCGCCGAGATCATCCAGGCGAATTCGCAGGTAGCGCGAGGCCCGTTCGTCGTGCTCAATTGCGGCGCCCTGCCGTCGGAACTGATCGAGGCCGAGCTGTTCGGCGCCGACGCCGGCGCGTACACCGGCGCCTCGAAGGCGCGCGAAGGCAAGTTCGAAGCGGCCGACGGCGGCACGTTGTTCCTCGACGAGATCGGCAACCTGCCGCTGGCCGGGCAGATGAAACTGTTGCGCGTGCTGGAGACGGGACGCTTCGAGCGCCTCGGTTCCAACCGCGAGCGCCAGGTGAAGGTGCGCGTGATCAGCGCGACGAACGCCGACCTGTCCGCGATGATCCGCGCCGGGATCTTCCGCGAAGACTTGTTCTACCGCCTGAACGTCATCGAACTCAAATTGCCGGCGCTGGCGGCGCGCCCCGGCGACATCCTGCCGCTGGCGCGCGGCTTCCTCGCACCCGGCAAGTTCCTGCATCCGGGCGCGGAAGCCGCCCTGCTCGCCCACAACTGGCCGGGCAACGTGCGCGAACTGAAAAACGTGATGGCACGCGCGAACCTGCTGGCCCAGGGCGACACGATCAAGGCGGCCGACCTCGGCCTGCCGTTGCCGGCCCATGCGGCCCTCGATGCGGAGCCGGACCGCGACGCCATCACCCAGGCGCTGGCGCGCGCGGGCGGCGTGATCGCCCAGGCGGCGGCCGAACTCGGGCTGTCGCGCCAGGCGCTCTACCGCCGCATGGAGCGACTGGGCATCGCCCGCGGCGCATGAAATTCCGCTTCTCGCTCGTCACGCGCTGGTCCGCCCTCGTCGGCACGCTGCTGGCGGTCGGGATCCTGATCGCGCTGGCGCTCGACCACCTGCTGCCGGGCCGCCCGCTGGCTGTGCTGGGCATCTGCCTGCTGTGCGTCGTGCCCATCTCGATCATCACCCTGCGCTCGCAGGTGCAGCCGATCCTGTCGCTGTTCCGCGCCCTCGAAGGGACGGTGACCAGTTACCGCGACGGCGATTTCTCGTTCAGCCTGCACTGGCCGCAGAACGACGAACTGTCGGACCTCATCGCCGCCCACAACGCGCTGGGCGAAGTGCTGCGCGAACAGCGCCTGGACCTCGTGCAGCGCGAGCTGCTGCTCGACACGATGGTGCAGAACACGCCGGTCGCCATGCTGCTCGTGACGGAACCGCCCGGCGCGCCCGAACGCAATGCGCGCGTGATCGTCTACGCCAACGTGGCCGCGCGCCAGCTGCTGTTCGAGGGCCACAAGCTGGAAGGCCACGACCTGCACGGCGTACTGGAACAGACGCCGGCGCTCGTCGAGGCGCTGGCGCGCGGCGGCGACGGCCTGTTCACGGCCGGCGACGGCGAAGAAGAAGAGGTGTATCACCTCGCCCGCCGCAACTTCAGCCTGAACGGCCGGCGCCACGAACTGCTGCTCCTGCGCCAGCTGACGGCCGAGCTGCGGCGCCAGGAAGTGCAGACGTGGAAAAAAGTCATCCGCGTCATCAGCCACGAGTTGAACAATTCGCTGGCCCCGCTGGCGTCGCTCGCCCACTCGGGCACGGAGCTCGTGCGGCGCGGCCAGACGGAGCGCCTGCCGCAGATCCTGCAAACCATCGGCGAGCGCACGCGCCACCTGGAGAGCTTCATCCTCGGCTACGCCCGCTTCGCCAAGCTGCCGGCGCCCCGCCTGGAAGCCATCGCCTGGACCGACTTCGTGGCCGGACTGGCCGACCAGGTCGCGTTCCGCCTCGGCGGCGAGCTGCCCGAAGCGCCGGCCCGCATCGACCGCGCGCAGATGGAACAGGCGCTGCTCAACCTGTTGAAAAACGCCCACGAATCCGGCTCGCGCCCGGAAGACGTCGAACTGCACGTGCGCAGGGTGCACGACGTCGTACGCATCGACGTGCTCGATCGCGGCGCCGGCATGAACGACGCCGTGCTGACGAACGCCCTCGTCCCGTTCTACTCCACCAAGCGCAGCGGCACGGGCCTGGGCCTGGCACTGGCGCGCGAAATCGCCGAAGCCCACGGCGGCCGCATCACCCTCGGCAACCGCGAAGGCGGCGGCCTGGCCGTCACCCTGATCGTCCCCGCCTGAAATTCGGGGTCAGAGCACTCTAATTTGACCCGAACCGCCGGATTGAACGCCGTTCCCCGCACTTGCGCGCCCGTTGCACGACGTTGAGCGCAACGGCAAATTACAATGTGCTCTGACCCCGAATTTTGCTGACCCCGAATTTTGGGTCGGGGTGCACGATCGTGCGATACTTCGGGTTTCGTCGACGTTGGAGACCGCGAAGGATGTTGCGACTTCCCTTGTTTTGCATGACCGCGCTGGCGCTGGCCGGTTGCGTCCAGTCCCCCGCCACCCGCGTGGCCGCCGCACAGGCGCAGCCGCAAGCGCAGCCGCAGCCGCAGGCGCAAACGCCGCAGCAGCAACGTCAGCAGCCGCTGCCGGGCGAGGATTGCGCGCGCCCCGTCTATCCGCCCGAGGCCGTGCAGGCGCGCATGAGCGGCGTGTCGATGATGGCCTTCCTCGTCGGCAGCGACGGCAAGGTGCGCGAAACGCGGCTGCTCAAGTCGAGCGGCTATACCATCCTCGACCAGGCCGCCGAGGCCGCGCTCAGGCTGTGCCGCTTCAAGCCCGCGGTCAAGAACGGCCACACGGTCGCGGCGTGGCAGCCCGTCCAATATGCGTGGTCGTTGCCGTAATGTCGAACGCCCGCGATCCCCGCTTTTCCCGGCCCGGCCATCCGCCGGCCACCATCACCGAATTCGAGGGCGTGCGCTCGCTGCACCTCGGCACCTCGTGGGTGCAGGGTGCGATGCGCCTGGCGCGGCCCGATGCGATCGAGCTCGAATACGTGCAGATGATGATGATGTGGATGCTGTTCCTGCCGGACCCGCGCCGCATCGTGCAACTGGGCCTCGGCAGCGCCGCGCTGACGAAGTTCTGCCACCAGCGCTTTCCGCAGGCGCGCGTGACGGCCGTCGAGCTGAATCCGAACGTGATCGCCATCTGCCGTGACTATTTCGGGCTGCCGCCCGACGACGCCCGCCTGGACGTGCGCGAGATGGACGCCCTCGACTTCGTGCTGGACGAATCGAACCACGGCACGGTCGACGTGCTGCAGGTCGACCTGTACGACGAGGAAGCGCGCGGCCCCGTGCTCGACACGCCCGAGTTCTACGCCGCCTGCGCCGCGTGCCTCAAGGATGGCGGCATCATGACGGCCAACGTGTTCGGCGATTTTTCCAGCTACGACAAGAACCTGGACGCGATGGAAGACGCCTTCGACGCCGTCGTCTGGCTGCCCGAGGTCCACGACGCCAACATCGTCGTCATCGCCTTCAAGGACGCGCCGCAGATCGATTTCTCGGTGCTGTACGAGCGCGCGGCCGACATCAAGCGGCGCTACAACCTGCCGGCCAAGAACTGGGTCAACGGGTTGAAGGAGTGGATGCGCGACCACCAGGGCTGATGGGCGGCGCCGTCTCCGGCATCGCCGCATGCCACCACGCGCCGCCCTCGTGCGGCTGCGCCAGCGCCAGGCGCTCGCCCATCATCGGCGTCGCCAGCTTCACCCCCGCGGCGCGCGCGAGGTCGCGGATGCGCTCGAACGGCTCGTACCACGGATGCAGCGACAGGTCGAACGTGCCGTTGTGGACGGGCACCAGCCAGCGCCCGCGCAGGTCCAGGTGGGCCTGCAGCGTCTCGTCCGGGTGCATGTGCACTTCCGGCCACATCGTGTTGTAGGCGCCGTTCTCGAGGAACGTCACGTCGAACGGGCCGTGGCGCTCGCCGATGGTCTTGAAATCGTCGTGGTAGCCCGTGTCGCCGCTGAAGAACAGGCGCAGGCCGGCCGCTTCGATCACCCACGACGCCCACAGGGTGCGGTCGCCGTCGCGCAGGCCGCGGCCGGAAAAATGCCGCGACGGCGCGGCCGTCAGGCGCAGGCCGGCGACGTCTGTCGACTGCCACCAGTCGAGCTGGCGCACACGCGTCGCGTCGACGCCCCAGCCGACGATGCGGTCGCCCACGCCGAGCGGCGCGACGAACAGGTCGGCCTTGGGAATCAGGCGCACGATGCTGCCGTGGTCCAGGTGGTCGTAATGGTCGTGCGACAGGATCACGCCGGCGAGCCGCGGCAATGCCTCGATATCGATGGGCGGCGCGTGGAACCGCTTCGGCCCCGCCCACTGCACGGGCGCGGCGCGCTCGGAAAACACGGGGTCCGTGAGCCAGTAGCGGCCGTCCAGCTTGAACAGCATCGTCGAATGCCCGAGACGCCACAGGCTCGCGTCGGGCGCCGCTTCGATGTCGGCCGTGCCCAGGGCGCGCACGGGCAGCGCCTGGTCCGGCACCGTCGTCTTCGGCTTCGCCGTCGAGAGCTTCCAGATCAGGGACAGCACCTCGCGCAGGCCTTGCCGGCGGCGCGGCACGACGTTGCGAAAGCGGCCGTCCGGATGACGGGGCGCGGCGGTGGCGGACGATTCGGACATGGCGGCGGCGGACGGGTCGATGGACGAAAGATGATCGCACGTTCCGGAAAAGCGTGCCGGCTCAACGCCGTTCGCGCCACCATAGGCCCAGCATCGCCAGCGCGAACGCGACGCCGAACGGCCACGCGGGCAGCGGCCGCGTCCCCGCCGCGACCGGGGCCGGCGCCGGCGTGCGCGCCGCATAGCGCGCGGTCGCGGCGCGGCGCTCGTCGCGCTGCCACAGCGGCCAGTCGCCCGGCGCATACACATAGACTTGTTCCTCGTCGGTGCCCACCCGCAGCTGCAGCCAGCCGCTCGCCGCCGGAAACATGGCCACGCAGGCCGCGTCGACCTGTTCGGGGCGGGGCTGCCAGGGCAATGTCTGCCCGAGCGCCGGCACGGTCACGGCGCCGCGCGCGCCGCGCGCACACACGGCGAGGCGCCGGTGCGGCAGCGGCATCTCGTCCGGAACGAGCCAGTCGACGTCCACGCGACGCTGCACGCGCAGGCGATCGAGCACGTCCTGCCACCACAGCGCCAGCCGGCGCGGCTGCTCGATCGCGTAGCGGTGCCAATCGCCCACGCCCAGCCAGGCGATGCGGCCGCGCTGCCAGTCGCGCATCCACAGGCCATCCGCGCCGGTCCAGTCGCCGGCGCGATCCGCACCCGGATTCAGGCCGGCGGACGCCATGGCCAGCGCGGTGCCGAACATCTTGTTGGCCGGTTGCGGCACCAGCGGCAGTCCCAGCGACCGCGTCCACGTATGGGCGTCGCGGGCGTTCGCGCCCAGCACGAGCAGCGGCGTGCCGCCGGCCACGCGCGCCAGCAGCGCGCCGCGCGCGGCCGCGCCGGCCTGTTCGAACCAGGCCGCGTCGACGATCTCCAGGTCCAGCGCCGCCATCTCCGCCCGCGCCGTCTCGGTCCGTTCCAGGCCCTTGCCCAGCGCGACCTGCCAGTCGACGACGGCGCGGCTGTTCACGAGCAGGTCGTCCAGCACACGCAGGTCGAACGACGGCGCGCCGAAACGGCCCCGCACCTGGAGCGGCGCCGGTTCCGTCACCGTGAACGGCACGGGCCCCGCGTCGACGACCTTGCCGGCCACGTCCAGCAGCCGCGCCTTCAGCACCAGCCGTTCGGCCACCGGCGGCAGCCATTGCACGGCGAGGTCGCCGTCGCCCTTCGCGTCGGCGAGCACCTGGTCGTTCTCGGCCAGCAGTTGCAGGCGGCCGGGCCCCGTCCACGAGCGGTGCACGGTGAGCGTGAACACGCGGCCCAGCGCCAGCGTGCGCGGGAAATCGAGGCGGATGGCGGGCGTGCCGGGCGGTGTCCAGATGAGCGGCCGGGCCGGCAGGTCGTCCCATTCGGCGCCGCGCAAGCCGTCGCCGGACAGCCGCAACGCGCGCACGCCGGCCACGGACAGCGGCGGGTGGGCCGCGTCCACCGTCAACGTCGCGCCGGCGTCGCCCGGCAACGCGAAATCGCCGACGATGCCGGCGAGTGCCACGCCGGCAACCAGCGCCAACGCGGCATCGATCCAGCGCCGGCGCGCGGCATACGCCAGTGCGGCCAGCACCCCGATGACGACGGCGGCAACGGTCATCATCGCGCACCGCCGCGCAGCGTCTTCACGAACGGCGTCTCGACGACGGGCCGCGCCTGCAGCAGCACGGGCGCGTCCGCCACACCGCCCCGCAGCCACGCCGCCAGCCGGGCGCGCGCGGCCGGCTGGCCGTCCGCCACGTCCTGGATCGCACGCTGCGCCGCGAGCCGCTGCTCGTCGGTGGCGAAACGTGCGCGCACCCAGTCGTGCGCCGTGCGCGTCCACAGCGCGGGCAACGGGCCGTCGCCGCCCAACGCCTTGACGAGGTCGCGGAGGTCCGCCGGCACGCTCGCGCCGGGCGCCGCCTGCGCGCGCCGGTAGCTGGCGCTGCCCGCCATGTCGCCGCTCATGCGCTTGCCCTCCTCGATCGGCGGCGGCGCGAACGCCGTCCTGTGCAAGTAGATGCGCTCCGCCTGCTGCAATGTCTTGATCGCGTCCAGCGCCTTGTACTCGGGCGGCAGCGCGGTCTTCGGCGTGATGGCGCGCAGCCCCTTTTCCGCATCCCACATCGCGGCCAGCGCGCGCCGCAGCAGTTTTTTCGTCGCGTCGTCGAACAGGGTCGCGTTCTCGGCCTGGTCGTGCGCGTGGCCGAATTCGTGCACCACGTCGACCTTGCCGCCGTGGCCGTGGCCGTGATCGTCGTCGTCGTCCTTGCCGAACAGCGTGGATTCCTCGCCGAGGAACTGGCCGTAGCGGCGGCGCAGTGCGGCCTGGTCGGACGCGATGCCTTCGCTGCGCGCGCGCACCTCGTCCGCACGCACCTTCTTATTGCGCATGTCGGCCACCAGCTGCTCCGTGTCGATGATCACCTGGCGCTGGCTGCGCAGGCTTTCCGGCTTGACGAGCGTGGGCAGCGCCGCCGTTTCGTCGTCCTGGTCCGATGCCGGCGCGGGCAGGCGCAGCGTGTACGTGGGCGACTGCACCGTGTGCGGCTTGGCCGCGTTGTCGGCGGCGCGCACAAAAAAGTACAACTCGTCGCCCGGCTGCATGCCGAGGTCCGTGAGCAGCCAGTTCCTGCTCCAGCCGCGCCGGCGCCGATCGCTCCCCGCCGGCAGCGGCAGTTCGCGGTCGCTGAAGCGGATGTTCTCGCCGCCGCCGCGCGCCAGGGTCAGGTGCAGGGTCGCCTGCCGGACGAGATAGTCGTCGGTGACGGTGACGGCAATGGCCGCGTTCTTCGCGTCGCGCGGCAGGTCCTTCGTCAACGCGTCCGGCTGCGTGACGGCGATGTCGGGCGGCCCGTCCGGGATCACCTTCAACGTGTAGCGCGTGCCGCGCCAGCGCCAGAAGACGGATTCCGTCGCCGTCCAGCGCGCGCATGCTTCGCCTGCGTGCAGAACCTGGCCGTCGCTGAGTTCGAGCGTTTCGCGCGCCGCGCGCGGATCGTCCAGGCACCATTCGACGATCGTCTGCTCCGGCACCTGCACATCCTTCGGCGCGGACGACGACGGCGCCCGGCCCGTGTACGCCGGCGGCGCCAGCTTCACGATCAGCCCCGCATGCCGCGCGGCCGCGGGCACGGGCCGTCCGGACGCCGGCGCCGCGGCGGCATGCGCGCCGCCCGCATGCGGCAACAACGCCGCGCCCGAGGCCAGAGCCGCGAACGCGAGATCCGCCGCGAGCCACGGCCAGCCGAACGGGATGCGCATGGCCGCGATGGCGCGCAGGCGGCGCGGCGTCAGCGCCGCATCGATGCGCGTCAACAGGCGCGCGCGTTGCAGGCGCGCGACGGACGTCTCCGGTTCCCGCGCCAGCAGCGCCGCGCTGTCTTCCATCGCGGGCACGGCGCCGTCGATCCAATGCGTCCAGCCGTGCGCCACGCGGCGCTGCAGGTGCAGGCCATCCCACGCGCAGAACGCGGACCAGGCCAGGAGGCCAGGCCCCGAGCGCAGCAACAGCCACGGCAAGGCGCCGGCCGTCCACAAGGCGGCCCGGCGCAGCGTCGCGGCGCGCGCCAGGCGCCGCGCGATGTCAACGCCGCCGGACATGCGTCACCATCCTTTCCAGCGCAAACAGCACGACGAGCGCGAGATTCAACCAGCCGCGCAGCGCGCCGGACGCCGCTCCGGCCGGCGCGGCGGCATCCGGCACGAGCGCCTGCGCGGGCGCCGTGTACGGCTGCGCGCCCAGATGCAAGCGCTGCCACGCGGCGAACAGGGCGCGCGCGCCGTCCGGGTCCGCCGGCGGCCAGCCGTCCGCATGCCACAGGCGACCGCGCGGGCTGTCGGCCCAGCGCATGCCGTCGACGCTGGCTGCCTTGGCCAACTCGGGGAATGCGTCCGGGTGCGCCGCCCACCACAGCGGCGCATGCAGGCCGGCCGGTGGGGCGTCGGCGCGGTCCCAGACGATGACGTCCGTGCGCGGCCCGGGCGCGGCGTCGACGACGATGTGCCACGCGCCTTCCGCCGCCGCGAACAGCCGGCGCCATGCCTCGGGACGCGTGCTGAACACCGCGACGTGCCGCTCGGCCGGCGCCGCCGCGGCCGGCGCCGTGCGCAACACGACGGCGTGACGGAAGCGCGGCTGTACGGCCGGCATGACGGCGTCGCCGACGACGAGCAGGCGCGCTTGGGGCCCAAATTCGCGCTCGTGCGCGTGCATCCACGCCATCGCGTCGCGGTCCGGCAGGCCGACGCGGCGCGCATCCCGGAACCCGGCGGCCGCGCGCTCCACGACGGCAGCCGGCGTGCCCGGCACCACGAGCACGGTGTCGCCGCGCCAGGCCACCACGAGATCGGCCAGCAGCGCGATCAGGGTAACGAGCAGCAGGCAGCGCAGCAGCATCAACGTCACGTCGTCCCAGCGCCACACGCGCCGCTGTTTCGGCTCGGCGGCGGGCAGGAAGCGCGCGGACGCGAGCGGCGCCGTCTTCGTCTGCTCGCGCTTCTTGCGGTGCCACAGGACGGGCAGCAGCACGACCGGCAGCGCCCACCACCATGCGCTCATCGGATTCATGCGGCGCGCGCTCCCGCCATGTGGGCACGCAACCAGGCGCGCAGGACATCGCCCGGCGCCTGCTCGATGCGGGCCTGTACCAGGGGCACGTCGTGGCGGCGGCAGTCCCGTGCGACGGCGTCGAAGTGGGCCGCGCGGTTGCGTGCGTAGACTTCGGCCACGTCGCGGCCGAAACGGTAGATGGCGCCGCCATGTTCAGGGTCGCGGTAGGACGGCGCCGTGTCGAACGCGGCCTCCGTCTCCGCCTGCGTGTGCAGGCACAGGGCGCGCACGTCGTGGCGCATGCGGCGCAGGCGCAGCAGCGCGTCCGACAGTGCCGACGGCCAGTCGAGGAAGTCGCTCACCGCGCACACGAGGCCGGGCGCGCGCGCAAAATGCAGGGCGGCGCGCAGGGTGGCGGCGCCGGGCAGCACGCCGTCCGCGGCGACGCCGTTCAGCCGCGCCAGCACGCGCCGCAGCTGGCGCAGCCCGCGCGCGGCGGGCAGGAAGTCGGCGCGCTCGCCCCGGCAGACGACGAGGCCGAACGCGTCGCCCTGGCGCTGCGCGATGGCGGCCACGCAGGCAAGCAGCACCCGCGCGTACTGCAGCTTCGTGAGGCCGTCGATGGCGCGGCTCGGTTCCGCCATCGACGCCGTCGCATCGAGCACGAGCCAGACGGCCACGTGGCTGTCGCGTTCCGCCTCGCGCACGAAATACCGGTCGGCGCGCGCCAGCAGTTTCCAGTCGACGCGGCGCCACTCGTCGCCGGGCACATAGGCCCGGTATTCCGAGAACTCGACGCCGGCGCCACGCTCGCGCCCGGCGTGAATGCCGTGGCCGAGTCCCGCCAGCACGTGGCGCACCACGAGGTCGAGATTGGTCGCGTGCGCGATCAGCGCCGATGCAGCCAGCACGTTTATTCGGCCCGGATGCCGGCGCGCAGCGCGGCGAGGATGTCGGCGATGGCGATGCCGTCCGCCTCGGCCTCGAAATTGCGCAGCACGCGGTGCGCCAGCACGGGCAGCAGCATCGCATTGACGTCGTCGCGCGTGACGGCCAGGCGGCCGTGCATCAGCGCGCGCGCCTTGGATGCGAGCACGAGGGCCTGGCCGGCGCGCGGGCCGGCGCCCCAGCCGATGTGCTTGCGGACCGCTTCCACGGGCGAATCGGCCGGGCGCGTGGCACGCACGAGACGCGTGGCGTAGCGCAGCATGGATTCCGAGATCTCGATGTCGCGCACGAGCCGCTGCAGGCGCAGCAAGGCGCCCAGGTCCAGTGCGGGGTCGGCATCAAGCAGGCCCGCGTGCGTCGTCGCGCCCACCATCAGCATCTCGTCGTCTTCCGTCGGGTAGCCGACGTCGATGCGCAGCAGGAAGCGGTCGAGCTGCGCTTCCGGCAGCGGGTACGTGCCGGCCTGCTCGATCGGGTTCTGCGTCGCCAGCACGAAGAACGGCTGCGGCAGCATATGCGTCCGGCCGGCAAACGTGACCGACCGTTCCTGCATCGCTTCCAGCAGCGCGGATTGGGTCTTGGGCGGCGCGCGGTTGATCTCGTCCGCCAGCAGCACCTGCGTGAACACGGGACCCGGCTGGAAGCGGAACACGCGCTGGCGCGTGGCCGGGTCTTCTTCCAGGATCTCGGTGCCGACGATATCCGACGGCATCAGGTCGGGCGTGAACTGCACGCGCCTAAACTGCATGTCCGTGGCCTGCGCCAGCGATTTCACCAGCAGCGTCTTGCCGAGCCCCGGCACGCCCTCGACGAGCGCGTGGCCGCCGCCCAGCAGGCACGTCACCAGCAGGTCGATCACGTCGCGCTGGCCGATGATCACGCGGCCCATGCTCGCCTTGAGCGCGTCCACCTTCGCCGCCAGGTCGGCGATCTCGTTCTCGGTCCATGCAGCTTCTGCCACGCGTTGACTCCTTTCTTATGCGCCCAATGCGTATTGAACGATGTTGACGGCAAACCGCGTATTGTCGACGGCCAGCCAGCGCTTGTTGCGGAAGTCGTAGTCCCACTCGCAGCCGTAGTCCTTGTTCGAGTACAGCACGCCAATGCGGCCGTTCACCTCGACGGCGCGCAGGTATTCGTGCACGAGATCGTCGCCCCAGCCATTCAGTTCGACGGACGTGTTGGGCGGCCCGTCGAAGTGGAAGAAGCTGGAATACAGGCGGTGGTTGTTCGGGATTTTCTTCAGGGCCGAGGCGCCGAAGATGCGCGCCATCTCGGCCTCGAACGACTTGGCGAACAGCCCGTCGATGTCGTGGTTGCAGTCGTCCGCGAACACGAAGCCGCCGCCCTTCACGTAGCGCTCGAAGTTGCGCCGCTCGCTCGGCGTGAACTGCACGAGCTTGTGGCCGGCCAGGTAGCAGAACGGCGCTTCCAGCATCTTCGGGTCCGACAGCGCGACGATGCGCTCGGCCGTGTCCACCCGCAAGGTCGTGTATTCGACGAGCGAGTTCAGGACGTTGCTGGGCATGCGCTGGTCCACGTCCCAGTCGCCCGATTCGTACGTCAGCCGCGTGAAGTAGAAATCGTACGTCGCCATGCCGTCACCCGATCTTGCGAGCCGTGTTGATCACGTTGATGCCGTTGAAGCGCGCCGTCGGAGTGCCGTGCGAGACGGCGCTGACCTGGCTCGGCTGGCCCTTGCCGTCGAAGAAGGAGCCGCTCATGCGCCAGTCGCGCTGGTCGCAGATCGCCGTGCACGCGTTCCAGAAATCCTGCGTGTTCGACTGGTACGCCACGTCTTCCAGCATCCGGCCGATCTTGCCGTCGCGGATTTCGTAGTACAGCTGGCCGCCGAACTGGAAGTTGTAGCGCTGCTGGTCGATGGAATAGGAGCCGCGGCCGAGGATGTAGATGCCGCGCTTGACGTCCTTCACCATCTCGTCCGGCGTGAGCTTGTTCTTGCCGGCGGCCAGCGACACGTTCGGCATGCGCTGGAACTGCACGTTGCTCCAGCTGTCCGCGTACGAGCAGCCGTGCGATTCCTTTTCGCCGATGATCCGGGCCTGGTCGCGCGTGGCCTGGTAGTTGACGAGGATGCCGTCCTTGATGATGTCCCAGCGCTTCGCCGGCACGCCCTCGTCGTCGTAGCCGACGGCGCCCAGCGAGCCCGGTGCCGTCTTGTCGCCGGTGAAGTTGACGATCTTCGAGCCGAAGTTGAATGTACCGGATTCCCATTTGTCGAGCGTGCAGAAGCTCGTGCCCGCGAAGTTGGCCTCGTAGCCCAGCACGCGGTCCAGCTCCGTCGGGTGGCCGACGGATTCGTGGATCGTCAGGAACAGGTTTTCCGGCGCCAGCACGAGATCGTACTTGCCCGGATCGACGCTCTTGGCCGTCAGCTTTTCGCGCGCCTGGCGGCCCGCGGTGCGCGCTTCCTCGACGATGTCGTAGCCGCCGTCGTACAGCGTGGTCACGCCGCCGGCCGCGCGCACCTTGTGCTCGGGCTTGACGTCGAACCACTCGTAGCCCATGCCGACCGGCGGCGCCAGGCCCGCGCGCGAGCGGAACTTGCCGGTCGCCTTGTCGACGGCCGTCGCGTTGATCGGCGCCCACAGGCGGTGGATGTCCTGGTCGACGTACGAGCCGTCCGTCGACGCGAAGTATTTTTGCTGGTTCACCTGGAACAGGTTCGCGCGCATGAAGCTGGCGCCGGCCGCGAGGCCGGCCCGGTTCGCGGCGATCAGCATGTCGGCCTTGTCCTTGATGGGCACCGTGCGCCAGTCGCGCTTGATCGGCGTGGCCCACGCCACCTCGCCCAGGCTTTTCACCGGCGCCAGTTGCACGGGCTGCGACTGCAGCTTCGCGTTCGCCCGGGCGATGGCCACGGCCTGGCGCGCGGCGCCGGCGATGGCATCCGGGGTCAGGGCATTGGTGGCGGCGAAGCCGTAGGCGCCGGCGGCGATCACGCGCACGCCGACGCCGGTCGATTCGGTATTCGTCACGCTCTCGACGTTCAGGTCGCGCGTGGTGATGTACTGGTTCAGGTAGCGGCCGATGCGCACGTCGCAGTAGGAGGCGCCCGCCTTCCTGGCGGCGTCCAGCGCGGTGTCGGCCAGCGCTTTCTTGACGCTCAGGGCCAGGGGATCGAGCAGTTCCTCGGCGGCGATCGCGTTGCCGAACACGGGGACCAGCATGGCGCCGGCCGTGCCGGCACCGATTTTGAGGAAGGTACGGCGTTCCATTGTTTCTCCAGTGCGCGCGTTAATGGCGCGTCATGGTGGGCACGGGGTGCCCACCCTACGGCATCGATACGTGATGACGTATGGCGTCAACGATTACGTAGGGTGGGCGGCCCTCCGCCCACCATGCACATCAAACCGCGTCGGACAGCGAGGTGAAATTAAAATCGCGGACCTTCATCGGCGGAATCAGCATCTGGAACGGCACCTCGTCGCCCGCGATCACGACCGGCTTGCCGATCTCCTCGATGTTGTTGAGCATCGTGACGGGGCTCTCGTTGAAACGGAAGTTCTTGATCGGGTGCTTGATCTTGCCGTTCTCGATGTAGAACGTGCCGTCGCGGGTCAGGCCCGTCAGCAGCACGGTCTGCGGGTCGACCATGCGGATGTACCACGTGCGGGTCACGAGCACGCCCTTCTTGGTGTTCGCGATCAGCTCCGCCGTCGACTTGTCCGTGCCGGCCATGATGATGTTGCCCGGCGTGGCCGTCGGCTGCACGCCCTTCTTCTTGGCCCAGTACTGCGAGTAGTTCAGCGCATTCACCTTGCCGTCCTTGATCAGGTCCATGCGGCGGCGCGCGATGAGGTTGTCGGTGTCCCACGGCAGCACGGGCACGTCCGGGTTCCACGGGTCGGCCCAGACGTTCACCTGCTGGTCGAACAGCTTGTCGCCCAGGCGCGACGCGCCGCCCTTCTTCGACAGGAAGCTGCGGCCTTCGTCGGTCTGGCGCGCGTCGAAGCCGAACAGCATGTAGCCGAGCAGCTCGGACGTGGCGGCCGGCTCCAGGATCACGGTGTAGCGGCCCGGTTCCAGCGCCTTCGCGTCGACGGAACGCAGCGCCTTTTCGATCGCGACGTCGGCCGCTTCGCGCGCGTCGAACCTGCTCGCGTCGGTGGCGGAGCGCTTGACCCAGCCGGAGCCGCGGCCGTCTTCCGTGCGCACGGTGCAGGTGAAGTCGAGGCTCGTCTGGCCCTGGTGGCCAACCACGCCGTTCGAGTTGGCCACGCCGGAGAACGAGGTGCCGTCCGTGAAGAAGCCGGCGGCGACGAGCTTGTTCTTCTTGCAGGCCTCGATCGCGTACGCGGCCGTCTGCGCGCGGAATTCCGGATCGATGGCGGCCGTCCTGGCGTTGAAGGTCTGCGACGCCTTGTAGTCCTGCTTGGACACCGCCGGCATGAATTCCGGATTTTCCGGCGCCAGGCGCGCGAGATCCTCGGCGCGGCGCACGACTTTTTCCAGCGACTTGTCGTCGAATTCGTTGATGGTGGCGGTGCCCTGGCGCTTGCCGAAAGCGACCGTCACGGCGATGTTGGTGTCGTCCGCGAGGCCGGCGGTGGACACCTCGTTGCGCGCGAAGCGGATGTTGCCGTTGCGGCTGCCGTTGACGGTGACGATGCATTCGTCCGCCTTCGAGAACGAGAGGACGCGGTCGCAAATGTGTTTGGTTTGTTCCTGAGTCAGGATGGTCATGGTGTGGGGTCTCCTGCCTTAGCCGATCTTGCGGGCGGTGTTGATGACGTTGATGCCGTTGAAACGCGAGGTCGAGGACCCGTGCGACACGATGCTGATCTGCGGGGGTTGCCCTTTGCCGTCGAAGAAGGAACCGCCCATGCGCCAATCGCGCTCGTCGCAGATCGCCGTGCACGCATTCCAGAAATCCTGCGTGTTCGACTGGTACGCCACGTCCTCCAGCATCTGGCCGATCTTGCCGTTGTTGATCTCGTAGAACAGCTGGCCGCCGAACTGGAAGTTGTAGCGCTGCTGGTCGATCGAGAACGAACCGTCGCCCACGATGTAGATGCCCTTCTTGATGTCCTTGACCATCTCGTCCGGCGTGAGCTGCTTCCTGCCCGCCTGCAGCGACACGTTGGGCATGCGCTGGAACTGCACGTTGCTCCAGCTGTCCGCGTACGAGCAGCCGTCCGATTCCGTCTTGCCGATGATGTGGGCCTGGTCGCGCGTGGCCTGGTAGCTGACGAGGATGCCGTCCTTGATGAGGTCCCAGCGCTTGGTCCGCACGCCTTCGTCGTCGTACCCCACGTTGCCCAGCGAGCCCGGGGTCGTCTTGTCGGCGACGATGTTCACCAGCGGCGAGCCGTAGTTGAACTTCTTCGACTGCCATTTATCGAGCGTCGCGAAACTCGTGCCGGCGTAGTTGGCCTCGTAGCCCAGCACGCGATCGAGCTCGGTCGGGTGGCCGACGGATTCGTGGATCGTCAGGTACAGGTGTTCGGGCGAGAGCATCAGGTCGTACTTGCCCGGCGTGACCGACTTCGCCGTCAGCTTGCGCCGGGCGTCGCGGCCCGCGGCGCGCGCGTCCTCGACGATGTCGTAGGACTTCGTGTACAGCGTGGCGACGCCGCCGGCCGCCTTGAGCTTGTCGTCCTTCTTCGCATCCAGGTATTCGTAGCCCATGCCGACGGGCGCCGACAGGCCGTTCCGCGAGCGGAACTTGCCGCTGGCCTTGTCGACCGCCGTCGCGGAAAACGGCGCCCACAGGCGCTGGATGTCCTGGTCGATGTACGAGCCGTCGGTGGAGGCGAAGTACTTCTGCTGCTGGACCTGGAACAGCATCGACTGCATGAAGCTGGCGCCGGCGTCCATGCCCGCCTTGTTCGCCGCGATCAGCAATTCCGCCTTGTCCTTGATGGGCACCGTGCGCCAGTCGCGGACGACCGGCGTCGCCCACGCCACCTCCCCCACGCCCTTCACGGGCGCAAGCCGCACCGGTTCCGCCTGCAGCTTCGCGTTCGCCTTCGCGATCGCCACCGCCTGGCGCGCCGCGCCCGCGATGCCGTCCGGCGTCATGTCGTTGGTGGCCGCGAAGCCGTAGGCGCCATTGCACACCACGCGCACGCCGACGCCGGCCGATTCGGTGTTCGTCACGTTCTCGACGTTCAAGTCGCGGGTGATGATGTACTGGTTGAGATAGCGGCCGATGCGCACGTCGCAATAGCGCGCGCCGGCCCTGGTGGCGGCATCGAGCGCGACGTCGGCCAGCGCCTTCTTGGCCGCGACGGGCATCGAGGCCAGCATCTCCTCGGCGGCGATGGCGTGGCCGAACACGGGCACCAGCATGGCGCCGGCGGTACCGGCACCGATTTTAAGAAAGGTACGGCGTTCCATGGGGTCTCCTGAAATCACGCAACATTTTTTTGACAGCGGCCCGGATCGCGGGCCGCTCTTCTTGTTGACTGCCGGGGTGCGAAAGCCGATGCACCTCAGCAGCAAGTTGACGTTTTTGATAGGCAATCTTCATGCCATGGCCGAAGCCGCGGATTTGGCGGCGCCGCGGCCATGCGCGGTGTCCGCGGCTGTCCGGGCGGTGTCCGCGCCGGGGTGACCGGACACTTGCATCTGCATGCCGCCGCAGGGCGAACGTTACGAAAAGGTTACACGTGAGAATTTGTGCATTTTTACAGTTGCGCACCGTGTATATTGCAACGGCAATGCTTGCATGTCACATTTCGCATACCGGAACAGGAAATTCATGAAGATCGTCCGCCTTGCCGCGGCCGCCGCGATCGCGCTGGCCAGCTGCACGCTCCACGCCCAGGAGGCCAGCCCGGCCACCGCGCCGCCGACCGCCGCGCCTTCCGTGTCGCCCGCCGTCGAGAACTCCGTGGTCAAGATCTTCAGCACGTTACGCCGTCCGGACCCGTTCAAGCCCTGGACCAAGGCCACGCCGCAGGACATCACCGGCTCCGGCGTCGTCATCGAAGGCAAGCGCATCCTGACCAACGCCCACGTCGTCGGCTACGCGAGCCAGGTGCAGGTGCAGGCCAGCCAGGACGGCGACAAGGTCGGCGCCACCGTCGTCGCGATCGCGCGCGGCATGGACCTGGCGCTGCTGAAACTGGACGACGAATCGTTCTTCGACAAGCACAAGCCGGTCAGGCGCACGAGCGTGCTGCCAGACGTGAGGGAGGCCGTGATGGCCTACGGCTATCCGCTCGGCGGCACGTCGCTGTCCGTCACCAAGGGCATCGTCTCGCGCGTCGAATTCGTCCCCTACGGCTACGGCAGCGCAGGCCTGCGCGTGCAGATCGACGCGCCGATCAACCCCGGCAACAGCGGCGGCCCCGTGATCGACGGCGACAAGATGATCGGCCTCGCGTTCTCGGTGGCGGCGAACGCCCAGAACATCGGCTACGTGATCCCGAACGAGGAAGTGGAACTGTTCCTGCGCGACGTGGCCGACGGCCGCTACGACGGCAAGCCGCTGCTGCTGGACGACGTGCAGACGCTGGAAAACCCGGTCCTGCGCCGCTACCTCAAGCTCGACAGGTCGGTCGACGGCGTCGTCGTGCACCGTCCCTACCGCAGCGACGCGCAATACCCGCTGAAGGAATGGGACGTCATCACGCGCATCGGCGACTATCCCGTGGACGACCAGGGCATGGTCAAGCTGGGCCCCAACCTGCGCGTGCGCTTCCAGTACCGCGTGCAGCAGGTCGCGCGGGACGGCAAGGTGCCGCTGACCATCGTCCGCGACGGCAGGACGATGGAAGTGCAGGTGCCCGTGGCCGGCCCGCGGCCGCTCCTGATCCCGCCGCTCGAAGGCAGCTACCCGCCGTACTTCGTGTACGGCCCGATCGTGTTCTCGCGTGCCACGGCCGAATACCTCTCGTTCATCAACCGCAATGCGCCACTGCTGAACGCCTTCGGCTTCAACGGCAACCCGCTCGTGACGCGCCGCGGCGACGAACCGGACGCGCAGCACGAGGAACTCGTCGTCGTCAGCTCGCCGTTCTTCCCGCACAAGCTCGTCGCCGGCTACAGCAACCGCTTCGGCTCCGTCGTCGAATCCGTCAACGGCGTGCCCGTGCGCAGCCTGCGCCACCTGGTGGCCCTGCTGCGCGACCTGAAGGACGATCTCGTCGTGCTGCGTTTCGACCAGCGCCTGGGCGAAACGATGATCCTGCCGCGCCAGGCGATGGTCGACGCGACCGACGGCATCCTGCAGGACAACGGCATCCGTTCGCAGGGCTCGCCCGACATGATGGCCGTCTGGAACGGCAAGAAAAGCTGATGGGCCAGACGATCTTCCTGCGCCGCGCCGTGCGCGCGGCAGTGTTGGCCGCCTGCGGGCCCGCCCTGTGCCTCGACGCGGGCGCGTCCCCCCTGCCCACGCCGGCCCAGTTGGCGGCACTGGCCTTCCCCGGCTGGAGCGACAACCCGGCCGGACGCGTGCACAGCGCGACGCTGCCGTCCTTGCCCGGCGTCGGGCACGGCGTGTACGCCGGCTGGAACACGGGCTCGAACCGGGTGCTCGTCGAACCGAAGCTGGTGCTGCGCACGGATGCCACGCACCTGACGCTCGTCGCGGGCCTCGTGCCCGCCGGCGAAGACGGCCGCTCCGTCGCCGTTCACGCAACGCCGATGGCGCTCGCCGCCTACCAGTTCGAGCAGCACGGCTCCGCCTGGGGCGTGAGCGGACGCCAGGGCATCTTCGCCCTGCGCGGTTTTTCCGGCGCCGCCGCCGTGCGCGAAGTCGCGCTGTCCGCGCGGCGTCCCGGCGTGGCCGTCGAATACGGCAGCTGCTGGCAGGGCTATTGCGGCACGTGGCTCGCCGTCTACGAAGTGAGCCGCGACATGGTCCGGCGCGAGCCGGCCGTGGAGCTGGCGCTGTCGGGCATCAACGTCGACGGCGCGACCGATTGCCAGCGCCGCCTGGCGCCGCTCGTCAAGCCGCACGCGCAGGATCCGGACGCGCACGACGACGGCGGCGCATCCGATACGCACGACTGCTATGCGATCGAAGGCAGCTGGACGATCGACGCTTCGCGCGACCGGCCCGGCGACATGACCGTGCACTACCAGGGCGCGATCAGCCGCGCCGAAGCCTACGCGGGGCCGCCGGCCGCGATCGACCAGCGCCAGGTGCTCCGCTACGGCAACGGCAAGTACCGCGCGATCTCGGGCTATTCGCCGGTGCCTGCGATTTGAATATCATGGCGCCGGTGACTTCACCGGCTTGAAATTCAAGTCCTGGAAGTCGTAGCTGAAATCCGTCTCGGTGGAGATGGGCTGCATCTTCATGCGCTCGATGCTGCCGTCCGGATTCAGCGCGAACGTCACGTACGCGTCCGCGTTGAAGTTGCGTTCCCTCCAGCGCACGATGAACGTGTCGTGCTGATAGTGTTCCAGCTCGCCCGTCAGGTCCGGCGTGCGCGACAGCGTCAGCACCTGCTTGCCGCCCACGTGCTTGATGGTCGCGATGCCGTACCACGGGTCCCGGTATTCGCCGTCGTACGCCGTGCGCGCCAGCGAGGGTTGCGACTTGGCCGCGCGCGCCGCGCCGGCCTTGCCCAGGCGCGCCAGTTCCTTCGCGTGGTTGTCGTCGTCGACGGCTTTCACGATGCCGATCCAGTCGGTCGACGCCGCCGGGTTCAGCATGCGGTCGAGCAGCTGGTACTGCAGCGCGTTCAGCGACCCGCCGCTTTCCGCGTTGGTGAGAATGGCGAAGCCCAGCTTCGCTTCCGGCACCAGCACCACCTTCGAATAAAAGCCCTGCAGCGCGCCGCTGTGCATGGCCACGAGCTTGCCCTGCCAGTCGCGCAGCTGGAAGCCGAGGCCGTAGGCCAGGAAGTTCGGCCGGGTGGCGGCCAGCCTGGGATCGGGTTCGCTGATGCGCATCGGCGTCTGCGCCGTCCACATCTCGCGCGCCTGCTTGGCGCTGTACAAACGCACTTCCTTCCCGTTCGCGTCCGTGCCCACGCGGCCGCCGGCCAGCAGCACGTTCATCCAGCGCGCGATGTCCTCGGCATTCGTATTGATGCCGACGGCGCCCACGGCGTTCGGCACCGGCATCGCCTTCACGGCGGCGATCCTGCCGTCGATCTTGCTGTGCGCGTGCGCCACGTCCGGATTGCCCGCGTTTTCCCGGAGGCTCGTCGTCGTCGACGCCATGCCGACCGGAGCCAGGATGCGCTCGTGGATCGTCTCGCCCCACGTCTTGCCCGACTTGGCCGCGACGATCTTGCCGGCCGCGATGTACAGCAGGTTGTCGTACGCGTAGCGGCTGCGGAAGCTCGTGGCCGGGCGGATGTAGCGCAGCTTGTGGATGATCTCGTCGGTGGAGAAATTCGTCGTGGGCCACCACAGCAGGTCGCCGGCGCCGAGACCCAGGCCGCTGCGGTGCGTGAGCAGGTCGCGCACCGTCATGTCGTGCGTGACGTAGGGGTCGTACATCTGGAAGTCCGGCAGGTGCTTCGTGACCGGATCGTCCCACGCCAGCTTGCCTTCGTCGACGAGCATCGCCAGCGCGGCCGCCGTGAACGCCTTCGAGTTCGACGCGATCTCGAACAGCGTCTTGCCGTCGACCTTGTCCGGCGCGCCCAGCTTGCGCACGCCGAAGCCCCGGGTGGCGATCACCTTGCCGTCCTTGACGACGGCGATCGCGATGCCGGGCACGTCGAAGAGTTTCATCGTGCGCTCGACGTCGTCCGCCAGATGGGCGTTCAGGACGGCGGCGGCGTCGATCGCGGCGGCGGACGTGGACGGCGCGGCGGCGGGGACGGCGGGGGTCTGCGCCAGTGCGGCGCCGGAAAAAGCGAGCAGGATCGCTGCTGCGATGCGGGTCATTGATTGCACTCTTGGATTCCTCTAGCGGTAAAGGTCCCGGGTGGCGGGAGCGCGGAGCAGGATAGCATTTTCTTCCGGGCCTCTGCTATCATCCGCGTTTCACCGCCTTGCCTTCCGCGCCCGCCGCGGTTCCCAGATGGACGCCTTCCTCGTATCCACCGGCATCGTCGCCCTCGCCGAAATCGGCGACAAGACGCAGTTGCTGGCCTTCCTGCTCGCCGCGCGCTTTCGCCGTCCCGTGCCCATCGTGGCCGGCATCTTCGTCGCGACCGTCGCCAACCACGCCTTCGCGGCCGCCGTCGGCGCCCTCGTGGGCCGGCTGCTCGGGCCCGACGTCATGCGCTGGGTGCTGGGCATCGCCTTCCTCGGCATGGCCGCGTGGATCATGGTGCCGGACGAGGTCGACGAAGACGCCACGCCGCTGGCGCGCTTCGGCGTGTTCGCCACCACCGTGATCGCGTTCTTCGTCGCCGAGATGGGCGACAAGACGCAGGTCGCCACCGTCGCGCTGGCGGCGCGCTACAGTTCCGCCGTGGCGGTCGTCGCCGGCACGACGCTCGGCATGATGATCGCGAACGTGCCGGCCGTGTACTTCGGCGACCGCATCGCCGCGCGCCTGGCCGCCGGCTCATCGTCGCTGAAACTCGTGCACGGCCTCGCGGCGCTGATCTTCGCCGTGCTGGGCATCGCCACGCTGCTGGGCGCGGGACGCAGCCTGGGTTTCTAAGGCTGCGCGGCCTGCGTGACCCACACGGGCGCCGACCACAGGATCCGGCCGTCGTCCTGCGTCACCTTCGCATAATAAAAATGCGCGCCGGGCGCCGGCACGGTCGTGACGTCGGCCTGGTCGGACAGCTGGCTCACGTCGCCGTTGCGTCCCGGGACGCCTTCCACGATCGCCACCGTCGCGGCATGCCGGCCGGGCGCGCCGGCGTACGCCACCTGCAGGTGCAGCGGTCCCGTATTGTCGAAGCGCTCGCCCATCACGTGGCCGTTCGCGCTGAAGACCACCTGCGCATCCTTGTCCATGGTGGCGAACACGCGGCGCGCGCGCACGGCCTCGAGGAAGCTCGCGCGCGTCAACGGCACGCCGTTCGGGATCAACACCGCGCTGCGGTTGCTGTACGACGCGCCCCAGTTGGCGCAGTGGTTGTCCTGGTCGCTGCTGAACGCGACGTGGTAGCCCGCCTCCAGCAGCTTGTCGCAGGCCTGTTCGAAATTGCTGCGCCGCGTCTCGCCCTCCGTCTCGCTGCTGGAAAACGCCGAGCTGTTGACCACTTCGCACAAGGCCATGACGGCGTCGCCGTCCGGCGTGTAGGCGAGCGGCGTGCCGTTCACGACGAACTGGCCGGTCAACGCCGGATGATTGAACTGGCCCGTCAGGCCGCGCTGGCGCATCAGCGTGTACAGCGCGGCGTAGTCGCTCTTGGGCGTCTCCGTGTCCGCGATCAGTTCGCCCTTCCCGTTCTTCTCCCAGCCGAGCAGCTCGTCGCTGTCGAAGATGTTCAGGTGGCCGCCGTTGCCGATCACGCCCCATTCCATGCCGTACAAGGCCAGGAAGCCCGGATTCGCGGCCGTGTAGTCGCGCGCCGTTGCCAGGCCCGCCTGGTACATGGCCTTGGCCTTCGCGGGATCGGCGTCCGGATTGGTGCCGTCCGAGCCGTCGTACATATGGTTGTGCTCCGAGACCATCAGCATGTCCAGGCCGTGCCGGCGCGCGTACGGATAGGCGGCGTCCGGGCCGTAGGGCGCCGACTGCGGATCCTGCGCGCCGTGGCAGGTGGCGACGGGGCCGCCGCCGTCGCTGTCGCGCGTCTGGCTGTGCAGGTTGCCGTAATAGACCGTGTACGGCAGCCCGCCCGGCGCCGGCGCCGCCATCGTGCGCGCATGTCCCGTCGCCAGCGGCGCAAAGGCCGGCAGCGCCGGTGCCGGCACCGCGCCGACGGCGATGTCCCAGGCCTGGTCCGCCGTCTCGCCGCCGGTGGCGGCATGCAGGCGCACGTGATAGATGCCGGGCGCGGGCCGGCGGCCGGCCAGGGTGCCGGTCCAGCGCACGGACACGTCGCGCGGCGTGCCGGTGAGCGTCAGCCGACCGTGCCAGCGGGCGACGCGCCGGCCGCCCGGCGCGACGAGGTCCAGGTGCCACGTCACGGGGACGCGCCCGCGCAGGTCCGGATACTCGAACGACAGCACGAACGTGCGCGCATCGCGGACCGCGCCGCGATAGGGCGCCAGCAAGGTCGCATCGAACTCGCGGTGTTCGCGCGTGGCGGCGGCCGCGGGGTGGATCGGACCGGCCGCGGCCAGCACCAGGGTCAGGGAGAGGAGTGAGGTTTTCATGATGCAATTTTTGCAATTGCACGCATGTCCACCTTGATCCACGGCTCATAAAATTGTCAGTTAGATATTAACTTATTGACAAATTTTAAGGCCGCATCTTTTCGAACGCCGTCCGGTCCGAATGCGGCGCGGCGGCGCTCGCGTCGTGACGGCAGGCCACGTGCAGTTCCACGTCGTGCGCCCGGCCGTCGTCCGCCAGCATGACCGTGCTGCCCGCCTGCGCCACGCCGTCCACGCGGAGCAGCGGCGCGTCCGCGCGCCGCACGGCGATCGTGTAGACGCTGTCGCCGTAGCGGTAATGCAGACGGAAGCCTTCCCAGCCGGCCGGCAGGCGCGGCGTGAGCGTCAGCGTGTCGGCGGCGCGCGTCACGCCGAGCAGCGACTCCACGAGCAGGCGGTACATCCAGCCGGCCGCCCCCGTGGTCCAGCTGCCGCCGCCCCGTCCCGCGTGCGGCGCGGCCGCGCACACGTCGTCCGCCATCACGTAGGGTTCGGATTGGTACACGCCGCAGGCTTCGGCCGTGCGCGTGCGATGGAGCGGATTGAGCATGCGCGCCAGTTCCCAGGCCCGTTCCGTGTCGCCCAGGTGCGCGAAGGCCATCGCCGCCCAGATCGCGGCCTGCGTGTCCTGGCCGCCGTTCGCGCGCACGCCCGGCGCGTCGGCGCGGATGGCGCCCGGGTCCGGCCGGCCCTGATCGAACGGCGGGTCGAGCAGCTGGACCAGCGCCGCGTCGCGGCGCACGAGATGCGCGTCGACCGCGTCCATCGCGATGCGCGCCCGTCCGCGGTCGGCCGCGCCGGACAGCACGGCCCAGCTCTGCGCGGCGGAATCGATGCGGCACGCGTCGTTCGCGCGCGCGCCGAGCGGCGTGCCGTCGTCGAAGTAAGCGCGCCGATACCATTCGCCGTCCCAGGCGTTGTCCTCGATGTTGTGCGCGAGGACCTGGGCCGCACTGCGGCAGGTCGTGCAGAACCCGTAGTCGCCGCGCCGGTCGGCCAGGTCCGCAAAGCGGCACAGCACGTCGTACAGGAAGAAGCCGAGCCACACGCTCTCGCCGCGGCCCTTGGTGCCGACGCGGTCCAGGGCGTCGTTCCAGTCGCCGGTGCCGATCAGCGGCAGGCCGTGCGGGCCGAACACGAGGGCGCGCCGCAACGCGCGCACGCAGTGTTCGTAGATGCCGGCCTGCTCGCGCGACCGGCCGGGCACGTCGCACCACGCCGCCTCGTCCTGCCTGAGCGCGCGGCCTTCGATGAACGGCGCCACCTCGTCCAGCAGCGACTCGTCGCCCGTCGCGCCGACGTAGCGGTGCACGGCCAGCGGCAGCCACAGGTAATCGTCCGAGCAGCGCGTACGCGCGCCGCGTCCGGTGGGCGGGTGCCACCAATGCTGCACGTCGCCTTCGACGAACTGGTGGCCCGCGAACAGCAGGATGTGGTCGCGCAGCAGCTCGGGCCGCGCGTGCACGGCGGCCATCGCGTCCTGCAGCTGCTCGCGGAAGCCGTAGGCGCCCACCGATCGTTCATGCCCGCTGCGCGCCCACATGCGGCAGGCGATGGTCTGGTACATCAGCCAGCCGTTGGCCAGCAGGTCGAAGGCCGGCTCCGGCGTCTCGATGCGCACGGCACCGAGCGTGTCGTCCCAGAAGTCGCGCACGCGGGCCAGGCCGGCGGCCGCCGCGGCGGAACCGCAGTGGCGCTGGACCATGCCGGTGGCATCCAGGTTGCGGCGGCCGCCCACGCCCAGCATGAACACGAGTTCCTGCTCGTCGCCCGGCTGCAGCTCGACGACGGTCTGCAGCGCCGCGCACGGATCGAGCCCGGCGCCGCTGCGGCCGGACAGGGTCGTGCGCCCGAGCGCGGCCGGATCGGCGAGGCTGCCGCCCTCGCCGATGAATTCCGCGCGGTCGCACGTGAAGGCCACGTGCTCGGCATCGAGGTGGAAGAACGCGACGCGGCCCGCGAAATCGGCATTCCACGCATTGCGGGCGAACAGCGCGCCGCTGACGGGATCCAGCTCCGTCACCACGTGCGGCGCGGATTCGGCGCGCACTTCGCCGAGCACCCATTCGACGTAGCCGGTCACGGACAGCCGGCGCGGCGCGGCGCCGTCGTTGCGCAGCTTGATCACGACGTACTTGAGCGGCGCGTCCAGCGCCACGTACGTCAGCAGCTCGCTCGCGATGCCGTGCGCCGCGTGCTCGAACACGCTGTAGCCGAAGCCGTGGCGCGCGACGTAGTCGCCGCCGGACGGCGCCGGCAGCGCCGTCGGCGACCAGAATTCGCCCGTCAGTTCGTCGCGCACATAGAACACTTCGCCGCCGCGGCCGGCCGCCGGAGCGCCGTCCCATGGCGTCAGGCGGAATTCGTGCGCGTTCTGGTTCCAGCTGTAGGCCTGGCCGCTTTCCGACACGACGGTGCCGAACATCGGGCTGGCCAGCACGTTGACCCACGGCGCCGGCGTCGGCCGCCCGGGCCCCGTGCGGATGACGTATTCGCGTCCGTCCGCGCCAAAGCCGCCGATGCCGTTGTCCAGTGCGAGCGCGCGCGCGGGCAGCGCCGGCGTCGCGGACGCCGTCGTCTGCGCGGGCGCGGTGGGCACGAGCGCCGGCGGCAGCTCGGCCTTGCGTGCGGCCGCGCGGCGCAGTTGTTCGGCAAGGCCGCCGTGTTCGTCCGAGAGGATCACGCGCGCGACGGCCTGCAGCAGCACGCGGTCCTCGTCCGGGATCGCGCCGAGCGGCCGCACGAACACGCCGCCCGGCCGGTCGACCGATTGCGCAGCGGGCCCGGACGCGATCAGGTTCATGATCGGCTCCTGGCCGGCCGCGTCCTCGCACCAGATCACGAGATCGGCGGCGAGTCCGTTCAGGCGCCACCACGCGTGGGCCTGGACCAGCTGGCGCGCCAGGTCGATGTTGGCGGCGTCGCGCATGCGCAGCAGCACGATCGGGTGCTCGCCCGAGATTGCGTGGGCGTCCAGCGCCGCCCGGCCGCGCTGGTTGCGCGCGATGAGGGCCGGGTCGGCGCGCAGCGCGGCCCGAGGATGGAGCACGCTGCCGGCCAGACGCGCGTACAGCTGGGCGTCCGTTTCGCTCGCGTTCAGCTGGCGCAGCACGACCTGGCCGTGCGTCCACGCCAGTTCGGGTACGCGGTCGGCCAGGTGGCGGATCCGGTATGTGTCGACCAGGCGCAACGCCTGCTCGCGCGTGTCGGCCGCGCCCAGCACGACGTCGACGTGCGCCTCCCGGTGCGGCGCCAGGGTGAGCACGCGGCGGATCGCGAGCGCCGGATCGGGCACGGCGCCGGCCGTGCCGCCGAGCGCCGCGCGCCCGTCCAGCGCGGCGGGGCGCGCATGGCCCCGGCCGCGGCCGATGAAGCGCGCGCGGCTCGTCTCGAATTCGGGCGCCGATGCATCGATATTCTCGCCATGCACCGTCATCAGGTTCAGCAGCCACGGCGCGGCATCGTCCGCGTGGCGCGGACGGCGCGTGCACAGGATGGCCCCGCGCTCGGCCAGTATCTCCGTCTGCACGGCCGATCCCAGTTCCGCGTAACTCGTCAGCTCGATCCTGCGCGTCGAATCCGTCCGGTTGGCGATGCGCAGGCGGCGCAGTTCGATGTCGTCCTCGGGCGAGACGACGATCTCCGTGTGCAGCTCGATGCCGTGGTCGCGCCGGCGGAATTCCGCGCGGCCTTCGGAGAACACGGCCTCGTAGTGCTCGGGCCGCGCCAGGGTCGGCTGCCACGTGTTCGACCACACGGCGCCGCTGTCCACGTCGCGCAGGTAGCAGAAGTGGCCGCCGTCGTCGACGGTCGGGTCGGCGCGCCAGCGCGTGACGGCCAGGCCGCGCCAGACGCTGTAGCCGGCGCCGCCCGCCGTCACCATCACGTGGTAGCGGCCGTTGGACAGCAACTGCACTTCCTGCGGCGCGGTGTCCGGCGCCGCGACGGTGCGCGTCGCCGTGTCGGCCGCGGGCGCCGGCGGGTGCAGCGCCTCGACCTCGGCGCGCGCGGACGCGTGCGCGCCCGCGGCCGGCGCGCGCTCCTGCAGCAGCGGCAAGGCGGCCCGGCAGCGCGGATCGCCGGCGAAGCGGCGCTGCATGGGCCGGTCGTGCAGCAGGAACGACAGCGCGAGAAGACCGATCCCCTGGTGGCGCCCCACGAACGCGCGCACGACGGCGCAGGCCTGGCCCGCCGGCCGCCGCGCCGGCGTGTAGTCGATGGCCTCGTACAAGCCGTAGCGGCCCGCGCAACCCTGCCTGGCCATGCGTTCCAGGTTGGCGCACGCGCGTTCCGGCTCGACCATCAGCACCATCATCGCGGCGTACGGCGCGACGACGAGATCGTCGCCGAGGCCGCGTTGCGCGCCCGCGCCCGGCACGCCGAACGTCCGGCACTGGTAGTGCAGCGCGGCGTCCATCGCGTTGCAGCCGGATTCGGAGATGCCCCACGGGACGTCGCGCCGGCGGCCGTACTCGGCCTGGACGCGGACGACGCTCCGGTACGTCCGGTCCAGCAGCGTGTCGTCGTAGGTCGGCATCACCAGCAGCGGCATCAGGTATTCGGACATCGAGCCGCCGCGCGACAGCAGCAACTGCTGGCCGTGCACGAGACACGGCTGGCGGCCCAGCGCGAACCAGTGCGCCTGCGGAAGCCGGCCCTGCGCGATGCCGACGAAGCTGGCCAGGCGCGCGTCGGACGCGAGCAGGTCGTGATGATCGTCGTCCGGCCGGCGCTCGTCCACGCGGTAGCCGGTCGACAGGCGGGCCGTGTCCGCGTCGTACAGCAGGCCGAAATCCATCTCGGCGCCCGCGCGCGCAGCGCGGACCAGCTGGTCGATCTCGTGCAGGCGCGCCCGCGCGTTGGCGCTGCCTTCGGCGACGAGGCGGCCGAGCAGCAGCTGGCGCGTGCATTCATCCGGGTCCAGGTCGGCGCCGGGCGCCTTCATGCTTGATCGGGCCAGCTCGCGCAAGGTCGGGATGCGCGTGAGGCTGGCATCGATCACGTATTCCTGCACGACGCGCATCCACGGCGCCATCGCCAGCAGATCGGCGTGTGCCGCCGCCGTTTGCGCGGCCAGCCGGCCGGCCCAGTCGAGCAACGACGGGTCGGCGTCCTCCGGCACGACGGCGCGCAACGCCTCGGCCCGGCGCGCCAGCGCCTGCAGGCAATCGGCCAGGCCCGGCAGCGTGTCCGCGTTGCGGCAACGCTCCGGCGTCAGCTGGTGGCGCAGCGCGGCGAGCGCGTCGCGCACGGCGGGCGGCGCCGGCAGCGCGTACTCCTCGACGACGTCGAGCGTGGCGCGGATGCCGTCCAGCGCGCGGCTGGAGGCGACGGGTTCGTCGGCCAGGCCTTCCAGGCCGGCGGCGAGCGTGAGCAGGTGGCCGGCCAGGTTGCCGCCGGCGGCCGTCGACACGTGGCGCGGCTGCAGCGGCGCCAGCGTGCGCGTGTCGTAGCCGCTGTAGAAATGGCCGCGGTGACGCTCCAGCCGGCCCATCGTGTCCAAGGTCGCGCGCGTGCGCGCCAGCAGTTCGCCCGTGGCCGCAAAGCCGAAGTCCCAGGCCGTGACGTTGGCCAGCAGCGCCAGCCCGAGGTTCGTCGGCGACGTGCGGTGCGCGACGGCGGGCGCCGGATGCTCCTGCAGACCGTCCGGCGGGAGCCAGTTGTGCTCCGCCGTGACGTGGTCCTCGAAGAACGCCCACGTGCGGCGCGCGAGCCCCCGCAGGAAGCGGTGCTGGTTGTCCGAGAGGCGCGGCGCGCGCTGCGTGACCGGCAGGCTGACCCACCACGCCACGACCGGCGACAGGAACCACAGCAGCAACAGCGGCGCGGCGGCGAACAGCGCGAGCGGATTCGTAAAACTGAGCAGGACGGCGGCGCCGACCGCGAACGCGGGCGCGAACCACATGTTGCGCCAGTTCGACTCCATGTCCGTGCTGGAGCGTAACAGGCCGGCCGCGCGCCATTCGAGCCGGCGCCGCTTCGACACGTGCGTTCGCCACAGGCCGCGCGCGATCGCGTCCACGCTGTAGCAGGCTTCGTGCGGCAGGAAGGCCGTATCCAGCAGCGCGCGGCCCAGGCCGATGCGCGCGTCCTGCGCCCAGTTCAGCACATGCTGGCCCGGCGCGACGTCGTGCGGCTTGTCGGCCAGGTCGATCAAGGCGTCCAGCGCGAACGGCAAAAAGATGACGGCCAGGGCGGCCGCGCTCCAGAACGCGGGCGCCGGCAGCAGCGCCCAGCACACCAGCAATGCCGCGGTCAGCGCCGGCGCGACGAGGCTGCGGCGCAGGTTGTCGACGAGCTTCCAGCGCGCGAGCGGCGGCAGCGGATTGGGTTCCGTGCGGCCGCCCGCCAGCGGCACGCGCGCGCGCAGCCAGCCGGTCAGTTGCCAGTCGCCGCGGATCCAGCGGTGGCGGCGGCCGACGTCGTCGCTGTAGCGCGCCGGGCAAGGCTCGACGAGCGGCGCGTCGGCGAGCAGGCCGGCGCGCGCGTAACACCCTTCCAGCAGATCGTGCGACAGCACGCGGTCGGGTGGGAAGCGTCCGCGCAGCAGGCGGTCGAACGCGCGCAGGTCGTAGATGCCCTTGCCGGCGAAGGAGCCTTCGCCGAACAGGTCCTGGTAGACGTCGACGCTGGCGCGCGTGTACGGATCGATGCCCGGCGCGCCGCTGCACACGCGTTCGAAGCGGGACGCGTCCTCGCGCGGCAGCGCCGCCGTCACGCGCGGCTGCAGCACGCCATGGCCTTCCACCACGCGCCGCCCGTCGAGCGACAGCACGGGGCGATTGAGCGGATGCGCCATCGCGGCGACGAAGGCGCGCGCGGCGTCGCGCGGCAGCTGCGTGTCGGCGTCGAGCGTGATCACGTAGCGGACGACGTCCAGGCCGTCGACAGTGCCCTCGACGACGGCGAACGGCGCGCGCTCGCCCCTCAACAGGAAAGCGTTCAGGTCTTCCAGCTTGCCGCGCTTGCGCTCGCGGCCGATCCAGGCGCCCTCGCCTTCGCTCCACACGCGCTGGCGGTGCAGCAGCAGGAACGGCCGGTCGTCGGCGTATTTGTCGTTCAGGGCGGCGACGGCGGCGCGCGCCTGTTCGATCAATTCGGCATCGCCGGTTACTTCTTGCTGCGGCGCGTCGACCAGGTCGGTGAGGAGGCAGAAGCGCAGGTGCGGATCGCGATTGGCCAGGTAATGCACCTCGAGCACGTCGGCCAGCGCGGCGACGTTGGCACGGCTGTACAGCAGCGCGGGCACGGCGACGATGGCGCGCGCGTCGGACGGAATGCCGGCGCCGAAATCCAGGCGCGGCAGCGGCGCCGGCGCGACCAGCCGCGCGGCCATCAGGTTCACGAGCGCCAGTGCCAGCTGGCTCGCGCCGAACGCGCCCAGCACGCCGATGGCCACGAGCACGCCCGGGCCGGCGCCGTCGTCGGACGCACGGACGACGATCGCCGCCAGGAACGCCGCGGCGAGCGCGCCGGCCGCGCCCAGATAGGACAGCAGCGGCCGCGCGCGGCACAGCGCGGCGATGACGCCGGAGCGGATGTTCAGCCGCGCCTCCAGGCGGGATACGCCTTTGCCGGCCAGGTAGTAGCCGACGTGGCGCAGGCGCGCATCCGGGCCGCCCGCGCCGGCCAGCGCCAGCGCCTCCGTCGCCACCTCGATCTCGCTGCGGCCGGCCGCGCGCGCGAGGCGTTCGATCGCGTGGCGGTAATGGTCGCGCGTGGCGAAGTCCATCTTGTCGTAGACGCCGGCCGGGTCGCCGCGCAGGGCCTGGTCGACGGCGCTCAGCGACTCGACGAAGGCGCGCCAATCCGTGCTGCCGAGCAGGCGCAGGCTGCCGATCGTGTTCGCGGCCGAGACCTGGTCGGTGGCCTGCTGCTTGACGTCGGCCTGCACGGCCTGGTCGATGGTGCGGCCCTCGTCGGCGAGGCGCGTCGCGATCCATTGCAGCGCCTGCGTGAGCGGGCCGCCGCGGCCCTGCAGCCGGCGCGCGAGTTCGGCGACGAAGCCGGAACCCATCGGCTGCACCTCGCGCGCCATGTCGGCCACGATGAGGATCAGGTCACCGGGGCGCTCGTCGGCCTTGGCGGTCATGCGGTCGATCCAGCGGCCCGCCTGTTCGCGCTGACGCCGGCTGTCGGCCTGGCGCACGGCGAGGCGGCGCAGGTTGTCGATCAGCGCGAGCCGCAGCATGATCGGGATCGCCCACAGCTCGCCCAGCGCCAGCGGCGCGCCTTCCTGGTAGGCGGCGACGAGGCGCGCCAGGCTTTCCGGCTCCACGCGGCCGTCGCCGTGCGCGACCGCTTCCAGCGCCAGCTCGTACACGCGCGGGTGGCCGCACGCGTCCGGGTCCGCGTCCGCCACACAGGGCAGCGCGCGGCAGTAATCCCACGGCAGATGGCTGCGCGCGAGGCGGATCTGTTCCTCGATCAGGTAGGAATGGTCGAGCAGCCATTCGGCGGCCGGCTCGAGGCGCATGCCGGATTTGGCGGCGACGGTAAGATCGGCGCAGGCCTCGGCGATGACGGCGGCATTGTCGTCCAGGCGCACCAGCAGCCGGTCGCTGCCCGGCCGGGTGCTGGATGGATGGCGCGCGGCGAGGCGGCGGCCGTGCACGGCCATCTGGGCGGCGGAAAACAGTTCGGCGCGCAGCGGGGCGTCGTCGTTCGCGAGGCCGCGGGCTGCGGGCGGTAGCGCTTTTTCTTCTTTCAACAGGAACCTCATGGTGGCGTGCGCAACCGGCCGCCGGCTGACGCGGGACGCGACCATTCGGATGAGGCGTGAAACTCGTGGGCGCACGGCTGTCACCATGCTAAGAGATCACGTGTTCTGGAACTGTGCGCTACCGTACACAGTTGACGATCGGTAGGTCAGGCCAGCGCGAGTCCCCCCGCGACCGTCCACGCCTGCGTGTGTCCCGCCCGGCGCAGGCACAGCGCGGCCTTCGCGCTGCGGTTGCCGCCGCGGCACACGAACACGACCGGCCGTGCCGGCTCGGACAACCACGCCGCCACGTGCTCCGCGAGGCGCGACAACGGCACGTTGCGCGCGGCGCGGCCATGCAATGCCATCGGGCCGGCCGCCGCTTCGAAGGCCTCGCGCACGTCGACGAGCAGCGCGTCCTCGTGGCGGCGCAGGAATGCCTCCAGCGCGTCCGGCTGCAGCTGCCCGGCCGCGTCGCCGTCGTGTTTGCGCGCGGCCAGCGTCGCGCAGGGAAGGCCGTCCACGTCGGCGCGGTGGCACCGCACGGCGCCGTCGTGCGCGACGCGCGCCAGGCGCGCCGCAACGATGGCGCCGAACACGTGGCGCACGGCCGTGCGCGGCAAGCGGCCGGCATCCGCAGCGCCCAGCAGGTAGCCGTCCGGGAGGCGGGCCAGCACGGCGCCGCCGATTTTCATGCACGGCGCATGACTGCCGTCGTCCAGCGCGACGGTGCCGTCGTCCGCCGCGTCGGCATCCAGCAGGTTCAAGCCCGCGTCGCGCGCGAGCGCGGCGATGCGCCCGCGCTGCTCGGGCGGCGCATCGATCGCGACGCAGCGCTGCGCATCGAACACGATCCAGCCATGCCGCCCGTCGGCGCTGACCTGCATGACGCCCGGATTGCCGTCCGCCAGGAACGGCGCGCGCAGGGCTTCGCCGCAGCGGCGGATGCGCGCGCAGGCGGCGGCGACGAAGGCGGCATCCGCCAGCGGCCCGATCGACAAACGCACGGCGTTGCCGCTGCGGACCGGCGGCAGACCCATCGCGTCCAGCACGTAGCTGGGCGCGGCCTTCGCCGCCGAACACGCCGACCCCGCGCTGACGCGCACGCCGGCCGCGTCGAACAGGTCGAGCAAGTCCTTGCCGGACACGCCGGGCACGGAAAAATTCAAGGTGGTCGGCAAGGTGTGTTCGAACGGCGCGTTGAAGACGATGGCGGGGAACGCCTCGCGCAGGGCGGCCGCCAGCCGGTCGCGCAGCGCCGCCAGTTCGCCGTGGCCGCGGAACGTGGTGCCCTCTTCCAGCGCGGCCAGCACGGCGCCGAGGGCGGCGATGCCGGCCATGTTCTCGGTGCCGGAGCGCTGCCCGCCTTCCTGGCCGCCGCCGATCATCAACGGCGTGTAGGGCGCGCCGTCGCGCACGTACAGGATGCCGATGCCTTTCGGCGCATGCAGCTTGTGACCGGAGAACGGCGCGTAGTCGATGCGCGTGTTCGCCAGGTCGAGCGGCAGCTTGCCCAGCGCCTGCACGCAGTCGACCATCCAGTACGCTTTCGGTGCGCACTCGCGCAGCACGCGCGCGATGCCGTCGAGGTCCGAGATCGCGCCGGTCTCGTTGTTGGCCGCCATCGTGCAGACCATGGCGGCGCGCGGCGCCAGCTCGCGCAGCACGTCCAGGCGGTGGCGTCCCGCGGCGTCGACGGGCAGCGGCTGCAAGGTCAGGCCGGTGCCGAGCAGGCGGTTCCAGTGCGCGAGGCTTTCCGACACGGCCTTGTGTTCGGTGGCCCCGTACACCAGCAGGTCGCCGCAGGCCTCGCCCGCCGCGCGGCGTTCGCGCACGGCGACGAGCGCGGACAGCACCGCGGTCTGGATGCCTTCCGTGGCGCCGCTCGTGAACAGCACCCGTCCCGGGCCGGCGCCGAGCACGCGGCGGGCCCGCGCGCGGGTCGTATCGAGGATGCGTTTGGCGCGCAGGCCGGTGGCGTGGCTGCTGCTCGGATTGCCGAACTGGGTCTCCATCGCCTCGACCGCGGCGGCGATGGCGGCAGGAAGGACCGGCGAAGTGGCGTTTGCGTCGAGGTAGATGTCGGGAGCCATGAAATAATTGCTAAAAGTCCAAAAATAAATGCGCCATCAGCGCGATTGTTGAGTAATATGTTACGGTTTGGTGCCGAAAATGACGTACTAAAGAATCTTTGATTTTTCCTGGGCTGAAGAACGAACATTCTAGATACCGCGACATGGACAAGATGAATTCACTCGACAAATACGACTGCGCGATTCTCGCGGCTTTGCAGGCGGACGCCACCCTGTCGATTTCCGGCCTGAGCGAAAAGGTCGGCCTGTCCAGTACCCCATGCTGGAAGCGGGTCAAGCGCCTGGAAGAAGAGGGATACATCGAAAGCCGGGTCAGCATCGTCAATCGCCACAAGGTCGGCCTGCCCGTGACGGTATTCGTCAGCGTGCGCACCAACGAGCACGACGAAAAATGGCTGGAACGCTTCGCCTCCGCCGTCGTCGCGCTGCCCGAAGTCCTGGAATTCCACCGCATGAGCGGCGACGTCGATTACCTGCTCAAGGTCGTCACGACCGACATCGGCGGCTACGACCGCTTCTACAAGAAGCTGATCAAGACGGCCCAGCTGGCCGGCGTCTCCTCCGCGTTCTCGATGGAACAGATCAAGTGCACGACCGCGCTGCCGCTGGACCTGATCTCGCACGGGCTGCCGGCCTGACCTGTTTTCACGTCCGCGCGATCGTGCGATGATGGCGACCGTTGCACAACAACGGAGACATATCAATGGCATCAACGATGAAAACCGTGGCGCTGGCGGCGATCCTGCTGGCGTCCGGGACCTCTGCGCTCGCCCAGGACCAGGTCGTGCGCATCGGCGTGAGCGGCCCGCTGTCGGGCGCCAACGCCTTCGCCGGCAAGGATGACGAGAACGGCGTGCGCCTCGCGGTCGAAGAACTCAACGCGCAAAAACTCAAGGTGGGCGGCAAGACGCTCAAGTTCGAGCTGATGTCCGAGGACGACCAGGGCGATCCGAAAGCGGGCGTGAGCGTCGCGCAGAAATTCGCCGACGCCGGCGTCAAGTTCGTGCTCGGCCCGTACAACTCGGGCGTCGCGATCCCCGCGTCGCGCGTCTACAACGACGCCGGCATCCTGATGTCGACCGTGGGCACCAGCCCCAAGATCACCCAGGCGCGCTACCCGACCGTGTTCCGCATGGTCGCCAGCGATGCGCAGGTGGGCGCGTCGATGGCCTCGTACGCCGCCAAGGCATTGCACATCAAGACGGTCGGCGTGATCGACGACCGCACCGCGTTCGGCCAGGGCATCGCCGACGAATTCACCAAGCGGGCGCGCGCCGCTGGCGTCGCCGTCGCCGGCCGAGAATTCACCAACGACAAGGCGAGCGACTTTTCCGCCATCCTCACCGCGTTCCGAGCGAAGAAGGTTGACGCCATCTTCTTCGGCGGCTATGCGCCGCAGGGCGCCCCGATGGCGCGCCAGATGAAGCAGCTGGGGATGGCCAACGTGCGCCTGCTGGGCGGCGACACGCTGTGCAGCCCGGAGATGGCCAAGCTGGGCTTTGATGCGGTCGGCGCGAACGTGTTGTGCGCGCAGGCCGGCGCGATGCTCGACAAGCAGGCCGGCGGCGCCGCGTTCAAGGCCCGCTACAAGCAGCGCTTCCAGCACGACCCGGACGTGTACGCGCCCACGTTCTACGACCAGACGATGTTCATCGCCAAAGCCATGCAGGCCGCGCACACGACGGATGCCGCCGCCGTCGGCAAGCAGCTGCACACGATGACGTACCAGGGCGTGGGCGGCACCTACGGCTACGACGCGAACGGCAACCTGAAGAAGACGGCCGTCACGGTCTACACCTTCAAGGGCGGCCAATTGGCGCCGCTGGCCAGTTATTAAGAACCTTCGTAGGGTGGGCGGCCTCCGCCCACCAAACGTATGCGCCGCAGTAACGCATGGTGGGCACGTGATTGATGCCCCCGGCATCAATCACCCCACCCTACTGGAATAGGCTCCAAGAAGCGCCCGTAAAGACTGTGCCGGAGGCGGCGCAAGGGTTATCCTTGGCGCCGCTTCATTCATCTCCACCAAGCAGACTTACACACATGAAACCGATCCTGACACTGGGCACCATCGCCGCCGCCTGCCTCATCGCTTGCGCGCCGGCCAGCGCCGACAACACGGCCAAGCCCACGGCCACCGCCGGCGCCACGAACGCCTCCGCCACGGCCGAATCGAAAAAGCTGAACCGACTGGCCGACGAATACTGGGACGCGCAGGCGCGCTTCGATCCCGTCTCCGCCGGCGAGAGCGGCGACAACCGCTTCGCCGACCAGATCGGCATGTCGATCTCGCCCAAGAACCGCGCGCACCAGTTCGCGCTGTACAAGGGCTATCTGAAACGCCTGCACGCGATCCGCCGCGACGGCCTCGCCCAGCGCGACCAGACGAGCTACGACATACTCGACTACGAACTGAAGACCGCGCTGCGCTTCGAGGCGTTCCCCGAGCACCTGCTGCCGCTGAACCAGATGGACGCCCTGCCCGTCACGCTCGCGAACTACAGCAGCGGCCAGCAGGCGCAGTCGCTCGTCACCGTGAAGGATTACCAGGCCTACCTGAGCCGCCTGAACCAGCTCGGCCCATGGATCGACCAGGCCATCGCCAACATGCGCGAAGGGATGAAGCGCGGCGTCGTGCAGCCGAAGGCGATCATGGAATCCGCCCTGCCCCAGTTCAAGCACCTGGTGGCGGACAAGGCCGAGGACAGCATCTATTACACGCCCGTGAAGAACTTCCCGGCGGCGTTCTCGGACGCGGACAGGAAGAAGCTGGCGGACGCGTATCGCAGCACGATCGACCATCAACTGAATCCCGCGCTCAAGCGCCTGGCGGACTTCCTCGAACGCGACTACCTGCCGGCCTGCCGCACGAGCGCCGGCTGGAGCGCCCTGCCGAACGGCATGGACTGGTATCTCGCGCGCGTCGCGAGCCAGACGACGACCGACCTGACCCCGGAGCAGATCCACCAGATCGGCCTCAGGGAAGTCGCGCGCATCCAGGGAGAGTACGCCCGCATCGGTCCGAAGATGGGCTACAACGGCCCGGCGGCCGGCCTGCCGACGTGGGTCTCGCAACAGGCGAAGTACAAGCCGTTCAAGACCGAGGGCGAGATCATCGACGTCTACCGCAAGCTGAACGCGAAGCTGCAGACCAAGCTGCCGGCGCTGTTCTCGCTGCGTCCGAAGACCCCGCTCGACCTGCGCCTGGAGCCGGAACTGTCGCGCGCGACGGCCTCCGACCACTACACGCCGCCGGCCGCGGACGGCTCGCGTCCGGGCGTGTTCTGGTCCGTCGTGAACGACCCCACGCAATACGGCAGCCCCGGCATGGTCACGCTGTTCCTGCACGAGGGCCAGCCGGGCCACCATTTCCACATCGCGCTGATGCAGGAGATGGGCCTGCCCAACTTCCGCAAGTTCGGCGGCAACAACGCCTTCACCGAAGGCTGGGCGCTGTACGCCGAGACGCTGGGCACCGAGATGGGCCTGTACGACAAGCCGGAAGACTGGTTCGGCCACCTGAACGACGAAATGCTGCGCGCCGTGCGCCTCGTCGTCGACACCGGCATGCACGCGAAGGGCTGGACGCGCGAGCAGTCGATCCAGTACATGCGCGAGACGCTGGGCTATTCGGAAGCGGACGCGCGCAACGCGACCGAGCGCTACATGGCGTGGCCGGCGCAGGCGCTGGGCTACAAGATCGGCGCCCTCAAGATCCAGGAATTGCGCGCACGTGCCGAAAAGGCGCTCGGCCCCAAATTCAGCCTGCCGAAATTCCACGCGATCGTGCTGGGCGAAGGCACGCTGCCGCTGGCGCTGCTGGAAAAGAAGGTGGATCGCTGGATCGCCGAAAGCAAATAACGGCGTCGCCTATGCGAACGTGACCGTTACGGCCAGCCCGCCCAGGCTGGCCGACCGGCGCACGTCCACGCGTGCGCCGTGGGCGGCGGCGATGCGCCGCACGATCGACCATCCGAGCCCGCTGCCGGGGGCCGCGCTTCCCGGCACGCGATAAAAGCGCTCGCCCAGCCGCGCCAGTTCGGCATCGGCCAGGCCCGGCCCGCCGTCCTCGACATCCAGCACGACCCCGTCCCGCTCCCGGTGCACGCGCACGCCGATCGCCGCCTCGCGCGGCGCATAGCGCACGGCGTTGTCGACAAGATTGCGGACCAGGACGGCCAGCAGCAGCGCATTCCCGCGCACCACGCACGGCGCCGGCGCGTCCAGCTCGAGCTGCTGGCCCTTCGCCAGCGCGGCCGGCGCCAGCTCGGCCATCACGCCGCGCACCAGGCCGGCCAGTTCGACGTCGGCCATCTCCGGCGCCTGCGCGGACTCGACGCGCGCGAGCGTCAGCAACTGGTCGATCAGGCGCGCGGCGCGGTCGCAGCCGGCCAGCAGGCCGTCCAGCGCATGCGCGCGCGACGCGTCGTCCGCCGCCGCCCGCGCCACCTGCGCCTGCATGCGGATGGCTGCCACCGGCGTGCGCAATTCGTGCGCCGCGTCGGCCGTGAAGCGCCGCTCGTTCGCCAGCAGGTCGGCGATGCGACCGAGCAGGTCGTTGAGCGACGCGGCCAGCGGCAGCATTTCCGCGAACATGCCGTCGACCGCCACGGGTTCCAGCGCGTCCGGACGGCGCGCCGCCAGCGTGCGGCCCAGGCGGCGCAAGGGCGCGAGGCCGCGCCGCACGGTCCACCACGTCGCCAGTCCCAGCACGGGCAGCGCGAGCGCCAGCGGCCACGACACGCCGCGCAGGACCGCGCGCAGGATCTCGTCGCGCGCCCCCACGCGCTCGCCGACGTACACCTGGCGCCGGCGCGCGGGATCCCAGGCGGCGAACACACGCCAGCGCGCACCCGGCACGTCGACGAACGTAAAGCCGTCGCGCCGCGCGACGGGACCGAACGGCAGCGCGGGCGCATTCGCGGAACGCAGCACCAGCCGCCCGTCGCGCCAGACCTGGAACGCGACGCGCGGTGCGTAGCGATGGAGGATCGGCGCGTCGGGCGCCTCGAGATCCCCGTCGGCGTCGGCGTCCTGGACCAGCAACAACGACGCCGACTGCGCGAGGTGCGCGTCGAGCAGCTCGCCGAGCTCGTGGCGCGTATCCGACAAGGTCAGCGCGAGCGTGGCGGCCCACAGCGCGGCGAGCACGCCGAACATCAGGCCGAGCAGGCGCACCTGCAGCGATGGCGCCGCGCGGCTCATGGCGCGGCGGGATCCGGCAGCACATAGCCGACGCCGCGGATCGTCTGGATCAGCGCACTCCCCAGCTTGCGCCGCAGGTTATGGACGTGCACCTCGACGGTATTGCTCTCCACTTCCCGCCCCCAGCTGTATAAATGCTGTTCGAGTTGCTCGCGCGTCATGACCCGGTTCGCGTTGAGCATCAGGGCGTGCAGCAGGTCGAATTCGCGCGTCGACAGCGGCACGGCCGTGCCGCCCTTGCTCACGGTGCGCGCGGCGGGGTCGAGTTCGACGTCGCCCGCGCGCAGGCGGTCGCGCGGCTGCCCGTGCGCGCGTCGCACGAGGGCGCGCAGGCGCGCGGCCAGTTCGTGCAGGTCGATCGGCTTGACCACGTAGTCGTCGGCGCCCGCGTCGAGGCCGCGGATGCGGTCCGGCACGGCGTCGCGCGCGGTCAGCACGAGCACGGGCGTCTTCAGTCCGGCGGCGCGCACCGTCGCCAGCACGTCCATGCCGTCCTTGCGCGGCAGGCCGAGGTCGAGCACGGCCGCCGCGTATTCCTGCGCGCGCAGTTCGCGCTCGGCGGCGTCGCCGCTCTGCACCCAGTCGACCTGGAAACCGAGCTGGCGCAGCCCGGCGCGCAGGCCGTCGCCGAGCAGGGGATCGTCTTCCGCAAGGAGGATATGCATGCGCCCATTCTCCCACGCGGCGCGTCAGTCGTCACCGTCGTCGCCATGGCCGCCATCGTCGCCATGGTCGCGGTGCGCTTCGGCCGTCGCGATGGCGCCCAGGCCGCCGGACGGATGGGTCAATTGCCAGCCCCAGAACCCGAGCACGGCCGCCAGCAGCAGCACGCCGGGGAGGCGCAGGCCACGCGGGATGCCGTCGGCGCGCGCGCCGCGCTTGCGCCCCGTGACCATGGCGGCGGCGAGGTTCTCGCGGTGCAGCCGGCTCGACACGACGACGGCCGCCACGTGCAGTCCGACCAGGCCCAGCATCAGGTTCGCCAGGACCTCGTGCACGTCCTCGTAGGCCTCGCCGAGGGTGTAGGTCGCCAGGCCGGTCGCGGCGGCCGTCACGGCCAGCGCCAGCAGCGCCACGATCGCCAGCGCGCCGGCCGGATTGTGGCCGACGTAATGGCGCGGCTTGCCGCGTACGAGGCCGCCGAGATAGCGGACAATCTCGCCGGGTCCGCGCAAGAACGCGGCAAAGCGGGCGTGGCGCGTGCCGAGGAAACCCCACGCGACGCGCAGGACGGCCAGCGCCAGCACGGTGCAGCCGAGCGTGGCGTGCAACAGCATCCAGCGCTCGTGCCCGGCCGTCAGCCAGGCGCCGGCAAAGCTGCCCGCCAGCAGCCAGTGGAACACGCGGACCGGCACGTCCCAGACCAGGACCTTGCCGGCGCCGCGGGGAAGAGTCGAATCGTTCATGCTTGCCTCCGGATCGGAAATCGGTCAACTGACGACCATGATCCGGAAGCCCGCTTAAGGTTTTCTTATCCGCTTCTTATCCGCTCACTGCGCCGGCACGATCCGCCACAGCACGCCGCCGCCATCGTCCACGACCAGCAGCGCGCCGTCGGCCGCCACCGTCACCGCGGCCGGGCGGCCCCACACGTCGCGGTCGGACAGCACCATGCCGGTCATGAAGTCCTGATACTCGCCGGTCGGCGCGCCGTTCTTCATCATCACGCGCACGACCTTGTAGCCGGTGCGGATGCCGCGGTTCCACGAGCCGTGCAGCGCCAGGAAGATGTCGCCGTCGTACTCCTTCGGGAACGCGTGCCTGGCGCCCGCCGGGGCGTGGTACACCGTCATGCCCAGCGGCGCGGAGTGCGCCTGGAGCAGCGTGTCGGGCACGGTGATCCTGTCCTTCAGGTCGGGGCGGATGCCTTTCAGGCGCGGGTCTTCGTGCGCGCCCAGGTAGTACCACGGCCAGCCATAGAAGCCGCCGCGCTTGACGCGCGTGACATAGTCGGGCGGCAGGTTGTCGCCCAGTTCGTCGCGCTCGTTGACGCCGCAATACAGGTCGCCCGTGTCCGGATGCACGAACATGCCCACGCAGTTGCGCAGGCCGTTGGCGTAGTTGCGGCGGTGCTGGCCGTCGGGGTCGAACGCGAGCACGGTGGCGCGGTCGGTCTCTTCGCCCCACGCGGCGCCCAGGCCGTGCTCCGCCTCCCACTGCGCCAGCGGCTTCGGCGGCTTGCTGCCGATGCCCAGCGCGACGTTGGTGGCCGAGCCGACGGAGACGAACAAGGTCTTGCCGTCCTGCGAGAACGCGAGCGTGCGCGTGATGTGGTTGCCCACGCCGTCGACGAGCTTCTCGACGATCGTCTCGGGTTTGCCCTTCGCTTTCAGGTCGCCCGCCGCGTACGGAAAGCGCACGACGGAGCTCGCGTTCGCCACGTACAGGTGGGTCGGATGCGCCGCCGGCCAGAATGCGAGGCCATAGGGACGCGACAGGCCGGTGGCGAACACGCTATCCGACACGACCGAGTCACCGCCGGCGGACAGGCGCAGGATGCGGACTTCGCCCTTGCCGGAGTCGGCCAGGATGATGTCGCCGTTCGGCGCGCGCAACGCGTAACGCGCCGTGCCGGTCTGCGCCAGCACGTTCACCTTGAAGCCCTTGACGACGGCCGGCAGCGCGCCGTCCGGACGCTTCGCGAGCTTGGGCCCGTTGCCCGCGCTTTCGCTGGCGAACGGCGCGACGAGCTGGTCGACGGTGATGTGGTGCACGTCGCCCGGCTTGTCGTCGGTCCATGCGCCGGTGCGCGCACCGGCCGCGGCGGCGGCGGTTTTCGCCGCGGCCGGCTTGCCGCTCTGCGCGGCGAGATAGTCGATCACGGCGGCGCGCTGCTTCGCGTCCGCGATGGCGACCGGCATCGCGGTGCCCGGCACGTCCTGCGCCGGATCGCGCAGGAAGACGTCGAGCTCCGCGCGCGTCCACGTCTTGCCGGCGGCGCCGGCCCGCGCCAGCGCGTCCGTGTAGTTGTAGCCCGGCGCCGACCCGGCCTTGCGGCCGACGACGTTGAACAGCGGCGGGCCCGCGCGCGAGCCCATGCCCGCGTCGGCCGTGTGGCAGCTGGCGCAGTTCTGCGCGAAATAAGTCTGGCCCGTGCCTGGCGCGGCGGTTGCCGCCGATGCGGCGCCCAGCAGTGCGAGCGCGGCGGCGATCTTATAGTTCATTTTTTTTGCTCCCCCAAGTCAATCAATCGATCATGAAGACCGGATAACGGCGCCACTCCGGCTCGCGCCAGCGCGCACAATTCGCGAAGATGAAGTCGAGCACCGCCCCCTGGTCCTTCAGCAGGTCCGGGTTCGCGGCCTTCCAGGCGCCGAACTTCGCCGCCAGTGCCGGCTCGGCGGCCAGCAGGCGCTCGGCCTCGTCCTCGAACACATAATCCGAATACGCTTCCTTCTTTTCCAGTACGCTGTTGAAGAAGCCCCAGCGGAAAAAGCTGTCGTGGGCCTGCGGCTCCAGCGTCTCGACGGCATAGCGGGCCTGGTCCTGGTCGAGCGGGACGAGGTAGTCGCCGGCGCGGATCGTGACGGTGGCGCGCACGCGCTCCAGCTGCACGTCGTCGTGGAACATATGGCCTTCGTACGCATGCGGGCGCGTCGTCACGGACACGATGCGGTACGCGGACACTTCCTGCATGCGCTCGGCGTCGACGCGCTCCAGCTTGACGCCGTTCCAGCGCAGGCGCTCGATCGCTTCGCGCCACTGCTGCGGCACGACGTACGCCTTGGGCGCGGGCACGGTGATATCGGCCGGGAAGCGGTCGTAGTGCGCGATGTCGCGCTCGAACGGCTCGTTGCGGTCGTAGTACAGGCGCTGGTAGTCGCCCAGCACGCTGGCCTTGTACTTCGCGGCATAGCCCTTGAAGCGGAACGTGGACGGATTCGCTTCGTCCATCGCCCAGTGCACGGGCCATTCGCGGCGCGTGCGGCCGGCCGCGCGCGTCGCACGGCGCATCTGCACGATCCTGTCGCCGTTGGCGATAGTGAAGTCGAGCGCGGTCTCGACGAGCGCGCGCATCGAGTGATAGCGGTCGGCGAACGATTTGAGCATGTGCGTCTCGGGCATGAAGCCGATCGTGTCGTGCAGCGCCGCGTAGCCGGTGGAGAAGCGCGCCGTCTCGAGGAAGTCGGCGATGCCGTCATCCGGGCTGTCCTTGACCGGATTCACGTACGGGCACATGGGCCAGCCTCGCTTGTCCATCTCCGCGTACATCGCGGGCAGCATGGTATCGCGCAGAAACGCGCCGAGCTCTCCGCCCAGCTTGTCGGCCTGGGTCGGGATCAAGGTCATCGTGTAACTGTAGTCGGCGCCGTTGGACGTGTGCGTGTCGACCATCACGTCCGGATCCCATTCCGTGAACAGCTTGTTGAACGTCTGCGCCGTCAGCGTGTCGCACTTGACGAAATCGCGGTTCAGGTCGAGGTGGCGGCTGTTGCCGCGAAAGCCGAATTGCTCCGGCCCGTCCTGGTTCACGCGCGACGTATTGGCGCGGTTGAAGGCGCCGTCCACGTTGTACAGCGGGACGAACAGGAACACGGTTTTTCCCAGCGCGGCCAGGCGGTCCGGCTGCCGGCAGAAATCGCGCACGAGCGCCATGCACGCGTCGACGCCTTCCGGTTCGCCCGGATGGATGCCGTTGTTGTTGAAGAAGACGGGCCGTTGCGCGGCCTTGATCTGCGCGCGGTCGAACACGCCGTCGGCGGAAATCACGCCGGCGTGGATCGGCACGCCCGCGTCGGAGGTCCCGACCACGGAAAAGCGCAGCACCCGGGGGTATTGGTGCGCGAGGTGTTCGTACCAGTCGATGCAATCGGACCAGGTCGTGGTCTGATTCTGGTTGCCCTTCTCGAAAGGCGTCTGCAGTGCGTTGAACATGATGTGGTTGTGCCAGCAAGTAGAAGACTGAGGTCGCTACTCTACCCCAGATCTCTTCTCTCAGGCAGTCGCCACGTCGTTCAGGGGCAGGGTGATGGCGACGAGCGTGCCCTCGCCGGGACGCGACTGCACGTGGATACTGCCGCCGAGGGCGAACACGCGCTCGCGCATGCCGATGATGCCGATGCCTTCCGACGCCACGGCCGGATCGAAGCCTTCGCCGTCGTCCTGCACCTCGATGTGCAAGGCGCCATCCTCGTCGGACAGCGTGAGACCCACGCGCGCGAAGCCGGCCTGCGAGTGCTTCATGATGTTCGACAGCGCTTCCTGCACGATACGGTAGGCGGAGATCGCGAGCTCGTTGCCGATCTTCGAGAAATCGCCCTGCGATTCGAACTCGAAATGCACGCCGGAGCTGCTGCGGTAGTGGCTGACCATCTCCTCGACGGCGCCGTGCAGGCCGAGCATGTCCAGCACTTCGGGCCGCAGGCGGCGCACGAGGCGGCGACCGTTGGCGTACAGGTCCAGCGCCAGCTTGGTGATGGCCTGGGCCTTGGCACGGATCTGGTCGATCTCCTCGCCCGGCGTGGCCTTGGCGGCCAGTTGCTGAATCGTCTGCGATTCCAGGCGCACGGCGATCAGGGACGCATTCAACTCGTCGTGGATCTCGACCGCGATGGATTTCCGCTCGTCCTCGATGATGCTGTTGACCTTCTGGATCAGCTTGCGCTTGTCGGCGTCGGCGCGCAGCGCCTCGTTGCGCGAGGCGAGCAGGTCGCGCGTGCGCTCGGCCACCTTGTTTTCCAGGTCCTGCTTGGACTGGTCCAGCGCCACCGACATCTCGCCGATCGACGCCTGCAGCTCGCCCACCTCGCCGCCCGTCGTGACGGGCAGCTGCACGCGGTAGTTGCCGCCGCGGATACGCCGCAGCACGGAAATCGCCTCGCGCAGCGGCACGGTCAGACTGCGCGCGAGGATGTACGCGAGCGCGCCGCTGGCGGCCAGCGCCAGCGCGGCCATCGCCACCTCGACGCGGAAGCGGTGCAGCTGCTTGGCCAGCATGTTCGTGGGCGACATCGTCACCCGCACCAGCCCCACGACCTCGGTCGTCATGGTCGGCGGGCGCGTATCGCTGGACGCGGAGACGTGCGGCGCGCCGTTGTCCGAGAACAGGTTGATCCACACGACCTGCTTGACGATCTTCGCCTCGAACGAGCGCTCCTCCGCCTCGATCGGGTGCGTGGACGTGACGGTGACGGGGATCTCGCCGTTCATGTCGACGACCTCGATGCGGTACACGCTGCTGTCCGACTGCACGAGGCCATCGATGGTCGTGCGCAGGTCCGACAGGTTGCCCGAGATGACGTTGTACTCGCTGGTCTCGGCGAGCGCGCGCGCCAGGATGTTGCCGCGGTCCGCCAGTTCCTCGTCCACCTGGGCGCGGTGCGCATACCAGGAATACCAGACGAAGGACGTGAACAACAGGGTCACCGGCAGCATGGTGATGAAGGCCATGCGCAGGCCGATGCTCCAGCCGCGCCAGAACTGCAGTGCGCCGGGCCGCAGCGTCGCGGGGCGCGGCTTCGCGGACCGGAGCGCGGCGGCGCGCACCGAGGCGGCGCGCAGGGCGGCGGGCCGCTTCATGGCCGGTGCCTCGGCGCGGGCCGGGCGAAGTTGCGCGCGGTGTCGGGCACCTCGACGTCGAGCGAGCGCGCGACGCCCTCGTTGACGATGGTGTGGAAGTAGCGCGGGAACTGGGCCGGCGGCAGCTCGCCGCCCGCGACGTAGCCGGCGACCATCTCGGCCACCTGGGTATTGATGTCCTCGACCTCGGAATACGTGGTCGCCAGCGCGCCCACCTTGACCATGTCGGCCGAAAAGCCGATCACGCCCTGCTTGTGGCGGTAGGTCGAGAGCAGGATGTTGCGGAAGTTCTCCGTGTTGTAGACGGCGCTGTCGGGCAGCGCCAGCAACACGTCGGACTGGCCGATCTTGTCCAGCAGGCGGTTGATGCTCTCGTCCGGGGCCGCCTCCAGCACGTTCACCTGTTCGCCCTCCAGCAGCGGCTTGAGGAACGCGGTGTCCGGGCCGAGGATGGCGGCCACGCGCACGGGACGGCGGTACAGCAGGCCCACGAGGCGCAGCTGGTCGACCGGCGCCGGCTCCGCATACACGGCCGTGAACATTGCCGCGCGCGCCGGCGGCAGGGTGGCGAGGATGGAGCGCACGACCTGGCTCGACGTGAACGTGGAGATCACGACGCAGTCGCAGTGGCGCTGCGCGACCTCGCGCAGTGCGGTCGGGCCGATCGTCACGTACAGCATGCGCCGGTGCTGGGCCAGCTCCGTGCGGAACACGGCGAACACGGGCACGAGGCGGCGCACCAGGTCCTCGACGATGCGGCGCGTGATGGCGCTGTCGTCCGTCGGGACGATCTCGTAGCGGAAGCCTTGCACGGGCTCGGGCTTGATGTCGTGCGTGGCGGTGGCGTGGGCGGCGGAGGCCGACAGGATCGCCGCGGCAGCGATGACGCCGCAGACCGCGCGGCTGAGTATCCGGAACACGCTACACCATCCGGTCAGGGCTCGATCAAGCCATGCTTGACGGCGAGCTTGGTGATGTACGCCTGCCGGTGCACGCCGAGCTTCTCCTTCACGGCCTGGCTGATGTTGCTGATGGTCTTGGTCGACAGGTTGAGGCGCTCGGCAATCTCCATGTTCGTCAGGCCCTCGGCCATCAGCTTGAAGATTTCCAGGCTGCGCTCGTCCAGCTGCGATTGCGGCGACACGTCGCCGCGCACGGCCAGGCTGGCCAGGCGCTCCGCGATCTGCGGCAGGAAGTACAGCTTGCCCGCGTGCGCGTGGCGCACGGCGTCGGCCAGGTCGGCCGGATCACAATCCTTGGTGACGAAGGCGTGCGCGCCCAGGCGGTAGGTTTCCTTGATCAGGCTGTCCTGGTCGAACTGGCTGAGGAACACGATCTTCGCCTTCGGGTCGTTCCTGAGGATGTTCTGCGCGGCGTCCATCCCCGTCAGCTCGGTGCCGAAGCGGATGTCGAGCACCACCACGTCCGGCCGGAATTCCGCATACATCGCGACCGCCTCGCTCGGGCTCTTGGCCTGGCCCACCACTTCCATTCCCTGCGCCGACAAGGACATCGCGAACCCGGTCATCACGATCGGGTGGTCGTCCGCCAGCATCACGCGGATCGGCTTTTGCTCTTTCTGCACGTTCGATTCTCCAGGCTACTTCTGCTTTCAAGCGAAAGCACGGAGTCGATTATTCCACACAACAGCACCGGGCGCGAGGCGACTTGCGAGCATTTTCCCACACGTCAAGACGGCCTCGGCAATCAAGGAGAATTACGTTTTGCTACGAAATAGCTTTACCGATTGCTAGGACGTGGCATATATTGATTCCGTCCGTTGGATTTTCCGCTTCACTCCGATTTACGTCCGGCAACAACAAGAAGGAGGATGGCCATGCAATTCACGAGTCTCTCGAGCGGCAGCCGCCCCGACGGCAAGACCGCGAAATTCACCCTCGTCGCCGCCCTGCACGTCGCCATCGGCGCGGTGTTTATCCACAGCATCAACACGAAGACGATTTCCCTGTCCAGCCTGCCTGAACAGGTGCTCGTCATGATCGAACCGGAGCGCCCGACGCCGCCACCGCCGCCGCCCGAGCCGCCGCACCCGGCGCCGCAACTGGCGCCGCCGGACATCGTGGTGCCGAAGGTCGAGGTGGACGTCGCCCCGCCGCCGCAACCGGCGCCCGTCCAGGCGACCACCGAGCCGGACTCGTCCCCGTTCCCGGCCATGCCGGCCGAGATCGCGCCCGCGGCGCCGGCCACGCCCAGCGCCAACACCGGCCAGATGCGCACGGCGGTGTTCGCGGACGCCAACGGCTGCACCTTGCCCGACTACCCGGCCGCGGCCGCGCGCCGCGGCGACACGGGCACGACGACGCTGGCCCTGCTGGTGGGCGCCGACGGCCGCGTGAGTTCGTCGCGCGTCGAGCACTCGAGCGGCTCGCGCGACCTGGACCGCGCCGCCATCAACGCCCTGAGCCTGTGCAAATTCAAGCCCGCCACGAACAACGGCGTGGCGGAAGCCGGCTGGGCGAAACTGGCCTTCGTCTGGAAGCTCGACTAATCCATTGCCCCTCTTGCCCGCCCTCCGGCGGGCTTTTTTTTGCACAACACCATAAGAATAAGGGAGACGTGCGCCATGCGACACGCACCATTATTGGCCGTCTACGCGGCCTGCGGCCTGGCGCTGCTCCTCGCCTGGCTCGCGCTGCAGCCCCGTGCGGCCCCCGTGCCGACCGGGCCTTTCCTGCCGGGCTACAGCGCCGCGCGCGCGCAGGCGCACGTGGAGGCCCTCGCGCAGGCGCCGCGTCCGGCCGGCAGCGCCGCCAACGCCCGCGCGCGCGACTACCTGCTGGCACGCATCCGCGCGATCGGGCTGAAACCGCACGTGCAGGTCGACACCGTGTCCGCGACGTCCTGGGACTGGATGTCCCACGCGCAGATCACGGTGGCGACGGCGCGCAACATCGTCGTGCGCAAGCCGGGCACGCTGGGCGGCGGCGCGGCGCGGCCGGCCGTGCTGGCCATGGCCCATTACGATTCCGGCGCGACGACGCCGGGCGCGGCCGACGGCGCCGCCTCCGCCGCCGCGCTGCTGGACGCCATGCGCGTGCTGCAGGCCGGGCCGCCGCTCGACAACGACATCCTGTTCGTGTTCACGGACGCCGACGCCGTCCACGCGATGGGCGCGCGCGCCTTCATGCAGTCGCACGCGTGGGCCAAGCGCGTGCGCGTCGCGCTGCGCTTCGACAACGCCGGCAATCGCGGCCCCCTGGAATTGATCGGCGCGGCGCACGCGGACGGCTTCGCGGTCGACGCCTGGACACATGCCGCGCCGTCGCCGCACGGTTCGTCGTTCATGGCCGAGTTGTACGACCGCCTGCCGCAAAGCGCGGGCGCGGCGCCGCTGGAGGTTGCCGGCTTCCCCGTGCTGCATTTCGCGACGACTCAGGGCGCCCTCGGCTACGAGGGCGTGCACGACCTGCCGCAACGCGTATCCGGCGCCAGCCTGCGGCACGAAGGCGACACGATGCTGGCGCTGCTGCGCCGCTTCGGCAACGCGCGCCTGCCGCCGCCGTCGAGCCCGCGCGGCCAGGTCTTTTTTCCGTTGCCGCTCGCCGGCATGGTCCACTACGATTACCTTCTGATCTGGCCGCTGGCGGCGCTGGCGTGCGCGCTGGGCGCCCTCGCGTGCCGCGCCGGCGTGCGCAACGGCGTGTCCAGCACCGACATCGCGGACGCCATGTTCAGCTGCGTGTTCATGGCCGTGGCGGCGACCTTCGGCGCCTACCTGTGCCGCGAAGCGCTGCCCGCGCTGCAGGCGCGCTATCCGGCGGCGGTGCTCGTGCAAGACAGCGGCGCGAACTGGCAGCTGCTGGCCTTCATGCTGCTGCCGGCCGCCGTCTTCGTCGCCCTGCAGCGGCGCCAGCAACAGCGGCTCGGCGTGGCGACGACGGCGCTGGGGGTGCTGCTCGCCGGCGATATCGCCCTCGTCGCGGTATGCGCGCACGCCCCCGGCGCCAGCTATGTGCTGGCCTGGCCGCTGCTGGCCGCGCAGGCCGCGTGGCTCGCGCTCGCGCATGCGCGCGCGTGGACGCGCGCGCGGCGGGCCTTCGTGGCCGTCTGCGGCGCGCTGCCGGCCGTCGTCCTGGTGCTGCCGGCCGTGCACGCGAGCCTCGCGTTCTTTTCGCCCGCCTGGCTGGTGCTGCCGTCGGCGCTCGTCTGCCTGCTGGCGGGGATGTGCGGCATGGCGCTCGACCTGCTGGCGCCGCGCTGGCTCGTGCGGCCGCTGCTGCTCGGCGCCGGCGTGTCGCTCGGCATGGCCTATGCGGCCGTTCCGCAGGTGCCGCAACTGCCCGTGCCGAACCGCCTCGTGTACTACAAGGACACGCCGAGCTGGCAGGCGTTCTGGCTGTACCCGCCAGTGCCGCTCGACGCCTGGACGCGGCAGGTCTTTCCCCACACGCTGCACCCGTATGTCATGCCCTATCTGTTCGGGCCCGATGCCGATCCCGTGTGGTATGCGGCGGCGCCGCGCGACGACGACGTCGCCTGGCCCGACCTCGTCATCGACAAGGACGAGCGGAGCCCGGCCCGGCGCCACGTGGAATTCCGCCTGCGTTCGAAGAACCGCGCCGCCGACATCGTCATGCGCGTGGAGGGGGCGTGTCCGCACCGCACCGCCGTCGACGGCCGGCTGCTGACGGACCACGATTGCTTCAGCTGGCACCTTACCCTGCACGGCATGGAGGATGCCGAGATGCGCTTCGCGCTCGACTTCTGGGGCGATCCCGGCTTCCTCGTGTACATCCAGGAGCGCATCCCCGGCCTGCCCGAACGCGACCTGCCGCCGCGCCCGGCCGGCTTGCCGCCGCTGCTGCCGCTGACGGGGACGACGGTGTCGGCCGACGTGCTGCGGTTCCGCTGAGCGCTGCCGCTACATGCGCGAGACGGACGGGCGCAGCTGTTCCAGCAGCCCAGCCTCGGACGAGCAGCCGAATTTTTCGTAGACCGCCTTCACGCAATCGCGCAGCACGGCGTCGCTGACTTCCATGTTGGCGCGCGCCGATTCGCGGCCGCCGCCCACCCCCATCCAGAACGCCACCTCCGCCTGTTGCGGCGACAGCTCGACGGAGCCGAGCGCGCGCCAGATGCGCAGCGGCAGCGGCACGACGAACTTCATGAAGATGCCGACCGTGCGGATGTACGCCGGATCCTCGGCATGCAGCGCGGCCGCGCCGCCGGCGCTCATCCACTGGGCGCGCGCCTCCAGCACGCCGCCCGCCATCGCCAGCGTGCCGAGCGGCAGCAGCCACGGATAGCGGTCGCCGTGCGCCACGGATTCCACGAGGCGCAGGCAGAACGGGGGCAAGGTGCGGCGGTCGAAGACCTGGCGTTCCTGCGCCGCCAACTGGTCGAGCAGCGCGCCGGCCGAATCGCTCAGGTACAGGATCTGGCCGTCGACGGTGGCCAGCAGCATGGCCTCGTCCTCGACGACGCCGGCGCTGCCGGCCGCCAGCTCGGGCGCGTTGCGCAGCACGTGCTCGAAATACGTCGCCACGCGTTGCAGGTCTTCCTCGTCGTGCCGGTCGAACGGCGGCCCGTCGTGGCGCCACAGCGTGATCTCGCCCAGCCGCTGGCCGGCGTTCGAAAGCGGCGCCTGCAGCGTATCCAGCGCGGGCGTGGTCGGCACCGTAAAGCCGGCGTGGTCGCGGAACGCATAGCCGCTCGGCGGCGGCAGCACCGGCACGTACGACGCTTCGTGCGCGGCCAGCGGCGACGCCTCGGCCGGCTCGACGCGCAGCGCCAGCTCGGCGCAGGCATTCGGAATGAGTTCGCGCACCAGCGCGAACGCGTCCTGGACGATCGTCATCAGGTCCAGTCCCGCGTAGCACAGGATGCGCAGGCGAGCCCACTGGCGGCTGTTCTTTTTGCGGGACACGGGCGGTTGTCGGTTGTCGGTTGTCGGCTGTCGGCGGATCAAGGAGAGGTAACGTAAAGCGCGGCTAATACTGATCGTTACGACAACGAATGTCAACCGCCGGCGTCCCTCTCGACGCGCGCGAGCAGGCGCCGGCCCGCGTCGACGATGCGGAGGTCAAACCCCATCTGCGCACGCACGATCATGCCTTCCACGCACAGCATCGCCTCTTCCGCCACCCGTTCCGGCGTCCCCAGGCCCAGGCGCGCCGCGGCAGTGGCAAGATAGCGCTCCAGGTCGCGCTTGTGGCGCACGGCCTGGTCGCGGTGGCGCGGGTCGTCCGTCGCGCCCGTCTCCGCGACGGCATTGATGAAGGCGCAGCCGCGGAAATCGTCCTGCCCGAACCACTCGCCCAGCACGTCGGCCACGGCGGCCAGTCCTTCGCCGCGCGCGAGCCTGGCGTCGACGGCGGCGGTGAACCAGGCGGTCCAGTGCTCGTGGCGCCAGTCGAGGAAGGCGGCGATCAGGTCGTCCTTCGATGCGAAATGGCGGTACAGCGACATTTTGGCGACGCCGGATTCCGCGACGATCCGGTCGATGCCGGTGGCGCGGAAACCGTCGCGGTAGAACAGGCGCTTGGCCGTGTCGAGGATGCGGTCGCGGGCGGAAGGCTGGGCCATGGTCGTGATCGTGATCGTGATCGGTCGGAATGCGGGGCTCCAGTATATGATACAGACCTGTCTATATCAACTACCAGGATAGCCAGGCCGCACGGTGCCGGATTCGCATACGATACAGACCTGTCTACATCATTCATAAGGAGCGCACATGTCCGCCATCGAACCCCGTCCCCCATTCCCACCGTTCACGCGTGAAACGGCCATCCAGAAAGTCCGCCTGGCGGAAGACGGCTGGAACAGCCGCGATCCGGAAAAAGTCGCGCTGGCGTACACGCCGGACAGCCGCTGGCACAACCGCACGGAATTCGTCGACGGCCGCGACCAGATCGTGCAATTCCTCGACCGCAAATGGAAGAAGGAACTGGACTACCGCCTCATCAAGGAACTGTGGGCCGTGGACGGCCACCGCATCGCCGTGCGCTACGCCTACGAATGGCACGACGATGCCGGCAACTGGTTCCGCACGTTCGGCAACGAGAACTGGGAATTCGACGAGCGCGGCCTGATGCAGCGGCGCTACGCCTGCCTGAACGACATGCCGATCAAGGAATCCGACCGTAAATTCCACTGGCCGCTGGGCCGGCGCCCGGATGATCATCCCGGGCTGTCGGACCTCGGCCTGTAAGGCCTTATTCGATGACGCCGCAGGCGATGCGGGCGCCCCCGCCGCCCAGCGGTTTCGGGGTATCCGCAAAATTGTCGCCGCCGGCGTGGATCATGAGGGCCTTGCCCTTCACTTCGGCCAGCCTGGTGAGGCGCGGCGCCGTCACGGCCGTGCCGGCCCCGCCGTTGTCGCTCACGACGAGCGGCGGCAGGTCGCCCAGGTGGCCGTCGCCGGACGGGCCGGCGTGGTGCTTCGAGGCCGTCGGGTCGAGGTGGCCGCCGGCCGCGCCGGCCGCGACCTTCTTGCCGTCCTTCTCGCTCGTGCCGCAGCTGGCCATCTCGTGCACGTGGAAACCGTGCGTGCCCGGCGGCAGGCTCGTCAGGTTCGGCGTGAACACGAGGCCGCCCGGGGATTCGGTAATCGTCACGCTGCCGATCATCTTGCCGGTACCGTCGGCACTGACGAGGGTCATCGGGGCGTGCAACTGGTCCGCGGCCTGGGCGCCGGCGGCTGCGCCGAGCGCGCATGCGAGTGCGATGAGCGATTTCAAAGTCATACCGTCTCCTTTCAGGGGTCTTTCAGGTTGGGAATGTGTCGCCGGGATAGTGTATTCGATAAAAATTGATCAAGGTGAACGGGACGAGATGCTGAGCTGACACAACGGGCACCGTGGGGCGGACATGAACAATGGCAAGTCGAAATCGCCACTGCCAGGGAGACATCATGCAAGAGTCTGAGGAAAATCAACTTGCCCAATTGCACCAGCAAATCCTCGACGCGCATCCGGAACTCGCGGCCGACGCCAGCCTGCCGGAGCGGCTCGAGCGCGCGTATGCGCATACGGTCGAATTGGGATTCACGGACGGCGGCGCCATCGCCCGCTTCCTCCGCTACGAAGCCACCGCGCCGAATTTTTATCGCCAGCCGGCGATCGACGCGTGGCTCAGGGCGCCGGGCCAGCCGGTCGAGCAGCGCTTTGCGGACGTGCTGGAGCGGGTAAAGTCCAGGCTGCGGCGCGATTGACGGCCGCGCGGGCGCGGGGCCGTCCTGGCATCATCATCGTCCGGCCATTCGGGAATGCGTCAAGGCTGCACGCGGGTCCAGTTGAACGGGCCGAACGAGCTCGCCGTGTTGGCGGCGCTTGCTGCCGGGTCCACCGTCAGCTTGAGCCATTCGAGCGGCATGGTGCTGCCATGGACGACGATCCTGTGGAAGTTGGGGACGTCGTAACCATTGGGCTGACTGGCGTAGGCGTCGTCCTTGCACGCGGTGGTCTGCACGCCGGCGCCGGATTCGGTGACGCAGGATTGGCCGGCCTTGAGGGGATTGTCGGAGCGGTACACGTGCGAGTCGCCGTTGATCAGCAGGACCGGCTTGCCGAAGGTCTTCGTGTTGCTGGCGATGGCGTCGATGAACTGCTTGTACTGAGCGATATGGCTCGCCGCTTTCCCATCCAGGTCCCACATGTCGGCCTGCAGCATGATCACCATTGCCGTGTCGCCATTCGCCGCCGCCGTCTTGTAGGCGCTGGCGAGCCAGTGCAGATCGGCGGCGGTGCGATTCGCGACGTCCTGCTGCTGGCTGGCGCCCATCGCCGGGGCGCCGTACCACGGGTCGGTGTCGTTGTTCGATCCGCCCGGAACGTTCATGGTCACGAACATCACGCCCGATTTCTCGAACTGCACGTTTTCCACGTACTCCTTGTCGGACGGGAAGCTGGCGTCGAACGCCGTTGCCTGCGACACGACGCCCATCCCGCCCGCGCCCAGCGTCTGGCCGGGCGTGGCGAAGAAGATCTGGCGCACCAGCTTCAGGTTCTCCACCGGATCGCCACCCTTGTAGTCGACCAGGTTGCCGCCGGCGTCCTTGACGAAATCCACGGTGGCGGTCGTCGCGTTATAGGTACCGCCGCCTTCGGCGGCCTTGTGGCAGTCGGTCCACTCGTTGTCGCCGGGCGTGTAGACCAGCGGACGCTTGAACCCCTTCCATTGGTCGAAAATGGAAACGTCGTACGCCTGGGTACAGTATTGCTTGCCGGAGTGGATGTCGCCGGCATGCATCACCAACGACACCTCCGGATCGCCATTGATGGCATTGATGAACGCCGGATTCGCCTGGAACTGGCTGGTGTCCGTGGCCTTGGCGCCATAGGGCGCGTCGCCGATGACGGCGATCACCGACTTCGAAGGAGCGTTATCGCCGCCACAAGCGGCGAGCATCAGAGGCAGGCACAGAGTGGACAGGACGGCGGAGACAATGGAAGCTTTGCGCATGATGAGGCCATGTCCTGCTTTGTCCAGTGACATGGTTTATTGACAATACAAAGATTGTTACCCAGAAATGTGACGAGGCAGTGACCGATCCGGCCATGTGAAACGACGCAGGTGAAGTCCAGGTTGCGGCGGGATTGATGCCATGCGCATGGGTTGCGCAAGCACGCACGCTCGCGTTATCGTTTCTGTCCCAACACCGTTCGCCACCGTGCCAAGGAACCCCATGCTTCTCTACGTCGACGCCCAGTACGCCAGCCCCTACGCGATGTCCGTTTTTGTCGGGCTCAAGGAAAAGGGCATCCCATTCGATATGCAAGCGCTGGATCTTGGCGCAGGCGCGAACCGCACTGCCGATTACGCCGCCACATCGTTGACGCAGCGCGTTCCCACTCTGGTCGAGGGAGACTTTCACTTGTCCGAGTCATCGGCAATTACCGAATATCTCGACGAGACGTATCCGGGAACTGCCCTGTATCCAACGGCCCCCAAAGCAAAGGCTCGCGCCCGGCAAATCCAGGCGTGGTTGAGAAGCGATCTGCTGCCGATCCGCCAGGAGCGTTCGACGGAAGTGCTCTTTTATCGCCGCTGCGATGCCCCCTTGTCCGACGCCGCGACGCTGGCCGCGCAAAAGCTGTTCACGGCCGCCGATACGCTGTTGGCACCAGACCGTGAGCACCTGTTCGACGCCTGGTGTATCGCGGACGTGGATCTCGCCTTGATGCTGAATCGCCTCGTCCTGAATGGCGATGCCGTGCCGGCGCGGCTTGCCGACTACGCCGGGAGACAATGGCAGCGGGCATCGGTCCAGGCGTGGGTGAGCCTGTCGCGCCCACCACTTTGATCGGACAAACCAATTCGTTCGCCGCCGGCCGAACAGCATTGCGGCCGGCATGGCGTCACGCTGCGCCTCAACTCTTCGTCAGCGCAGCGATAAATTCATCGGAATCGAACCCGTCCTTCATTTGATGCCCGCGTACGATCAGAAACGGCGTACCGTCGGCGCCGTACCTGTTGAACTCCCGCACGCATTGCTTGTCCACGCTCATATTGCATTCAGTGAACGCAAAACCGTACCGGCGCAGTAAGGACACTCGGAGGTGCTGTACATCACGACGTCGCTTGCCCGCACCGTGGCGGCAAAGGCGTGCAATTGCTCCTCGGTGGGATTGTCGAGCGCGGCGGCGCGAGATAGTTCAGCGGCATTCTAGGCCAACCGTTCAACTGCCCGTTGAACGCACGCCGCTTTTTTCTGCAGATCGCCATACACATCGGTTTCGTCTTCAAAACCCTGCGCATTCTCAACGATATAGTTCAGGCCTGACAGAATCGTTTCTGTCGCCAATTTCACGGCTTGAGGGTCCGACGATAGACGCTCTTCGACAACGCCAATGAAAGCGTCCGCGACATGAGCGCAGTCTGTTTTAGGGTGCGCCCGCACGTAGTCACTGAAGCCGCCGATGTAATACGCGAAAGGTAGCCTTGGCATAAATCGAATATCCTGCGCGCGCATCAGGACGTTATTCCTGAAGAATTTCTGCATGTCGGCGTTGTTGCGGCCATAGAAATTTCTGAATGCATCTTCAGCATCGAAATCTCCGTCGACATCGCCCCAGTCCTCTTTCGAAGGCACCTGGATCAACGATCTGTTCATTGACATACTCCGTCCATGCCGTCCACTTTGCCTAGGAGACCGATTTGCTGGCCGGCCGCATGCTCCCACCGCAGCCCGTAAGGCAGCGCGGGCGGCCCGAACACGAAATGGAGCACGCGGCGCCGGCACGTTCCCGTCGCCTTCGATGACGCGTGCAGGGCGAGCGGCCGCATCACGAGCGCCCCGCCCCGGTCGACGGTGCACGTGACGACCGGTCCGTCCCGCCTGAATCGACGCGCGTCGGCGGCGTCGATGCGGCCGCGTGCATGCGTGCCCGGGACGATTTGCAATGGACCATCGTCTTCCATGCATGGATCCAGATGGACGCGCACGGCGACGAGCGTCTCCAACAATTCCGCCGGCGGCTGCACGAACAGCGTGCCCTCCTTCTCCGACCAGCCGCGCAATGCCGGATGATCGACCCGCTCGCGCACGGGAATGCTCAAGTCCTGGTGGATCGGCACGAGCCAATTCTTGTCGACCGATTTTTCGAAATACGTGCATTGCACGGCCACGTGGCCGGCCGGGATGAGTGCGTCGACATCCGCATGTGCGCGCAACGTCTCTGCGAGCGTGCGGCACCAGTCATGGGTCAGGAGGCTGCGCGTGCCGGGCGAATCGGAATCGAACGAGCCGACGCAGGCCGCGATCGCATCGCACTGCGATTCGGTGACGACGGTTGGGATGACGGCGAAACCGTCGCGAAGGAAAGTGTCGATGAGCACGGCGGAAGCTGGGCGTTGCGATGCTTGCCATGGTACTTCAGCCATGGAAGGGCAAGGCATTTTTATCGCCAGCCGATCGGAAGACGAGCAAGGCGGTCGGTGCGGCCATTGGGTGTCTGACGGCGCTCATGAACCACCCCATCCATATCGATACACTTCATCTGCCACTATTGCTTATTTTATAACTATTATGCAACAAACATTGCCGCTCGCCACCAGGACAATGCGTCTCGCGTGCCTGGTCCTGGCAACGACCTGCCCGCTGGCCGTCCATGCCGCCGCTGCCGACGAGGCCGGACGCAGCCTGCAACCGGACGGCTGGGGCATCGTCACGAGCCAGGCCATCACGGTCGCGGGCCAGGAATTCTGCCGCTACTTCCTGGCCGAATGGCTCGACAAGCCCGGCAGCGACCGCTACACGATCGCCATCCGCGAGCGCCCGTCGGCGCGCTGGGGCACCCAGGTCTGGGTCGAGTTCGGCCCACGCCGGGTGGTGCAGGTGCAGTTGCCGCCAGCGCGCGCCGAAATGAAGGCCCTGGGCGAAAGCGCCGCCGAGGGCGCCTACGAGGCGATCCAGGACATCGAGCGCCAGCGCCGGTTCGTCCGCGATGCCGACCTGGCACCCGACGAATTCTGATCCAGCAAAAGGAGTCAGCCATGTTCTACCGATTGTCCCTGCCCATTGCCTGCGGCCTCGCATTGTGGGGCGCTGTCGCGGGCGCGTCCGAACTGGTCTACGTGCCGGTCGATCCGAATTTCGGCGGATCGCCGTCCAACGGTCCCGGGCTGCTCGCGTCGGCCTCGGCGACTACGAAGCACGGCCAGTCGGGGCTCGGCGGTGCGTCGCTGTTGAACCAGTCGCCGCTGGAACAGTTCAACCAGACGCTCGAACGCATGATGCTGAGCCAGCTCGCGTCCGCCGCGACGTCGAAGCTGATGGGACAGGATGGCAAATTATTGCCGGGAACGTTCTCGACGGAGAATTTCATCATCACCGTCACCGACCTGGGCGGCGGCCTGCTGCGCGTGACGACCACGGACAAGTCCAGCGGCGCCGTCACCTCGTTTGAGGTCGGCCAATGAACGCGCCGCGGCCGTTATGGCTGGCGACGCTGGCGCTGTCAGCGCTGCTGGGCGGATGCGCGCATGCACCGTCGGCGGTGCGCGACAATGCCGAGCTCACGCCCGAGACCGCCTTCACGCGCGACCTGCTGGCCCTGCCGCCGCCCAAGGGCAAGATCGCGGTGGCCGTGTACGGCATCCGCGACCAGACCGGCCAGTACAAGCCGGCGCCGGACAGCTCCTTTTCCACGGCGGTGACGCAGGGCGCATCGTCGATGCTGATCCGCGCGCTGCAGGATTCCGGCTGGTTCATCCCGGTCGAACGCGAGAACCTGCAGAACCTGCTCACCGAACGCAAGATCGTGCGCGCGCTGGAGATGCCGCAGCCGGCGGGTACGCCCGCCGTGCAGATCCCGCCGCTGCTGGCGGCGTCGGTCCTGATCGAGGGCGGCATTGTCGCCTACGAAAGCAATGTCCGCACCGGCGGCATCGGCGCGCGCTTCCTCGGCATCGGCATGAGCACGCAATATCGCGTCGATCAGGTGACGGTCAGCCTGCGCACCGTCGACATCCGCGCCGGCCAGATCCTGCAAAGCGTCTCGACGACCAAGACCGTCTATTCGTACGAGCTGCATCCCAGCGTCTTCAAGTTCGTCAACGTGAAGGACCTGGCGGAATTCGAGGCCGGCGTCACGAGTAACGAGCCGCCGCAATTGTGCGTCAACGAGGCGATCGAGGCGGCCGTCGTCCACCTGATCGCCCAGGGCATCGAGGCCGGCAACTGGACGTTGCAAAACGATGCCGACCGGTCCAACCCGGTGCTGAAGCGCTACCTGAAGGCGACCGGCGCGCCGGGGAGGGAGTGATGAATACCATACGAGCAGCGCAACTGGTTTCGCTCATGTGCGCCCTGCTGCTGGCCGCAACCGCATGGGCCGGCGACCTTGCCCCATCCGAACTCGATGGCCGGGCCACGGCAAGGATGGTGGCCGCCCTCGTCGCGCGGCAAGACCAGGTGACGGTCGCGCAGGACGGCACGGGCAACAACGCCGGCGTCGTGCAAAGCGGCTTGGACAACGAGGCCACGATCCAGCAGCGCGGCCTGCGGAACGACGCCGGCATCCTGCAGACCGGCGCCGGCAACCGCGCCGCCATCGAACAGCAGGGCGTGCTGAACACGGCGCGCATCGAACAGTACGGCCGGCAGGGACAGGCGCGCATCACCCAATACGGCAACGGCAAGACAGCCACCATCGTTCAGTACCAGGGGCGCTGAATGACGCGTGTCATGCCCCTTACCACTTCAGGAGCAACCATGAAAACCGGACTCTCGGCAATCGCATTGAGCCTCACCCTGGCATTCTCCAGCCAGTTCGCCATGGCGGCACCGACCGTCACGGTGTCGCAATCGGGCACCGGCAACACGGCGGCCGCCGAACAATCCGGCTTCACCCCGGACGCCTTCGTCACCGCGACCATCACGCAAATCGGCAACAACAACCACGTGGGCGGTCCCGGCGGCACGACCAGCGGCATCGTCCAGACCATGGGGGAAGGCGCCACGGCGACCGTCACCCAGACCGGGACGGGCAACAACGCCGGCATCCTGCAGCACGATGTCGGTTTCATGCCGCCGAACGTCCAGATCACGCAAACGGGCAATACGAACAGCGCCGTGGTCGACCAGGGCCCCAGCTCCGGGGCCGACGTCATCATCAACCAGAACGGTACCGGCAACACTGCCACTGCCCAGCAAAATGCGGCGGACACCGAAGTGCGGGTGACGCAGACCGGCACCAACAACAGTGCGACGGTCGTCGATCAACTCACCGGCACGACGATCGGCCCGACGATCGAGCAGAACGGCGACAGCAATACCGTATCGGCCACCGAGATCAACACGAGTATCGGCGGTCACACCATCATGCAGACGGGCCTGCGCAACCACGCGGTCACCAACCAGTTCGAGGCATCCGGCTCCGACCTGCTGATCCAGCAGATGGGCGCCGACAACCAGGCCACCATCAACCAGACCGGCAACCTCCAGTCCGCGACCATCAACCAGAACGGCAACGCCAACCTGGCGAGCATCGACCAGCGCGGGATGAGCGGAGTCTTCCTCGGCAACACGGCACAGATCACGCAGGCCGGCAACAACAACAACGGCTCGATCCGGCAAGTCGGCGACGGCTTCGCGGCCACCATTGCCCAGGTGGGCTCGGGAAATACCATGAGCATCTATCAACACTGAGCGGCCGGCCGCACACCCATCGCATGGCTATCCAAACAAGGAGCACGTCATGAAATTCGCACTCTCGGCAATCGCATTGGGCGTCAGCCTGGCGTTTGCGAGCCAGTTCGCCGCGGCAGCACCGACCGTCACGGTGTCGCAGTCGGGCACCGGCAACACGGCCGCCGCAGAACAATCCGGCTTCGATCCGGACGCCGACGTCACCGCGACCATCACGCAGATCGGCAACAACAACCACGTGGGCGGTCCCGGCGGGACGACCGCCGGCATCGTCCAGACCACGGGGACCGCCGCGGCGGCAACCGTGACCCAGACTGGGACGGGCAACAACGCGGGCATCGTGCAAAGCGATGTCGGCGTCCACCTTCCAAACGTGGAAATCACGCAATCAGGCAATACGAACAGCGCCATGGCCCGGCAGGGGCCCAGCTCGGGGGCCGACATCATCGTCAACCAGAGCGGCACCAGCAATGTCACCACAGTCGACCAGGCAGCGGCGGATTCCGAGATCCGGGTGACGCAAATCGGCCTCAACAACAACGCGACAGTCGCGGAGAACGGCACCGACCTGTTCGGCGTGAGGATCGAACAGAACGGCGACGGCAATACAGCGACGGCCACCGTGGCCGGCAACGGCCTCAGCAATCACAGCATCCTGCAGACGGGCTTGCGAAACAACGCCGTCACCAACCAGTTCAACGCGTACGCCTCGGACCTCTTGATCCAGCAGTCGGGTGCCGACAACCATGCCGAAATCAGCCAGACCGGCGTGATGCAGACCGCGACGATCGACCAGAACGGCAACAACAACCTGGCATGCATCGACCAGACGGGCCTGAGCGGGACGTTCATCGGCAACACGGCCCTGATCGCGCAGGCCGGCAGCAACAACAACGGATTGATCCGGCAAGTCGGCGACGGATTCGCCGCCACCATCAGCCAGACCGGTTCGGGCAATACCATGAGCATCTACCAGCACTGAGCGGCCGGTCGACAGTTCCTAGCTAGGAGAACATCATGAAGTTCAGACTCTCGGCCTTAACATTGAGCATGATCCTGTCATGCGCCGGCCCGTTCGCCATCGCCCAGTCGGCCACCATCACGGTGTCGCAATCGGGTACCGGCAACACGGGCGCTGCCGAACAATCCGGCGTCGAGCCCAGTACCTCCGCGACCATCACCCAGGTCGGCACCAATAACCACGTGGGCGGTCCCGGCGGCACAACGGCCGGCATCGTCCAATCCAACGGCAACGGCATCGTGCAAGTGAGCCAGACCGGCTCGAACAACAACGTCGGCATCGTGCAGGACAGCCTCGAGGCCATTCCGTCGATCGCCGACATCGTGCAGGCCGGCAATGCGAACAGCGCGGTCACCCACCAATCCTTCGATTCGGGAATCGACATCCACGTCAGGCAGAACGGCAGCGGCAACGCCACCAACATCAGCCAGGGCGGGGAGGATTCCGTGATCCGTGTGACGCAAAACGGCACCAACAACGACGCGACGGTCGTCGGCGACGGCACCACCCGGCTCGGCCAGGCTATCGAGCAGAACGGCGACGGCAATACCGTGACGGCCACGGCGATCAACGCCGACTCCAACAACGCCGACTACACCATCACCCAGACGGGGGCGCACAACAACGCGATCGCCAACCAGACCCGCTCCTCTTTCTCCCTCCTCTCGATCCAGCAGCTGGGCGCCGGCAACCAGTCCGATATCACCCAGACCGGTGATCTCCAGTCCGGGACCATCAACCAGAATGGCAGCGGCAACCTGGCGAGCATCAATCAGGCAGGCTTCGCCTCGGCGGAACCGCGCCTCGGCAACACTGCCCTGATCACCCAGGCCGGCAACAACAACAACGCGACGATCCGCCAGGCGGGCGATGCATTCACGGCCACCGTCAGCCAGATCGGGGCCGGCAATTACGCGAACGTCTACCAGCACTGAATGGCTTGATCGCCTAGGTCGCCTCGCCGAAACGCTCGACGACGAAGTCGATGAAGCTGCGCAGCTTGGGCGAGCGATAGCGGTCCGGCAGGTAGACGATGTGCATCGGCCGCTCCGGCAATCCGTATTCGGGAAACAGCTGGACGAGGCGCCCTGCGCGCACGTCGGCCTCGAGCAGGATCGTCGGCTGCAGCACGATGCCGAGCCCTTGCAATGCCGCGGTGCGCAACGCCTGCCCGTTGTTGATTTTCACGCGGCCGTTGACGGACACCTGGCAGACGTCGTGATCGTGCCGGAACCGCCACTGGTTGATGCTGGCGGCGCCGAACGCGAGGCAATCGTGGTGCGCCAGGTCGGCCGGCGTGTCCGGCATACCGCGCCGCGCGAGGTACGCCGGCGACGCGCACAGCATCAACCGGTACGGCGCCAGCGGCCGGGCGACGACGTTCGCATCCGGCGGCAATTGGCCGACACGGATGACGGCCTCGTAGCCATCTTCCATCAGGTCGACGAAGCGATCGGAAATATCCAGTTCGACGTCCACTTGCGGATAGCGCGCCAGGTAATCGGACAGCACCGGCGTCAGCGCCTCCGTGCCGAACGTGACGGGCGCGCTGACGCGGAGCAGGCCCGCAGGCGCGAGCCGCATCGTATGCGCCTGGGCATCCGTCTCCGCGACGAGCCGCAGGATTTCCTTGCAGCGCACATAGTATTCCTCGCCGAACGCCGTCACGTGCTGGCGTCGCGTCGTCCGGTGCATCAGCTGCATGCCGAGCCGCTGCTCGAGCGCGCGCACGTGGTTGCCGGCCATCGTCGCCGACATGCCGCACACCTCCGCGGCCGCACTGAGGCTACCCTTGTCGACCGTGAGCACGTAGACCTTCATGCTGTCCAGCAGATCCATTCGCAAGTCCTGGTTGAAAATGTTGCAAGAAAAGCCGAGTTTATCGTCTTTCGATTGGCAATCACACTGGGCGCCTCATTTCAAAGGAGCCAACCCATGTACGCCATCCAGCTTGTCGAACCGTCGTTGACCGCTTTCCGCCGCACGTCGCTGCCCGATCCGCAGCCGGGCCCGGGCGAGGTCCTCATTCGCCTGCGCGCGGCCGCGCTGAACTACATCGACGTCGCCGTCGCGACCGGTGCCTTCCCCGGCGCGACCTTGCCGCTGGTGCCCGTCGCCGATGGCGCCGGAGAGATCGTCGCGCTGGGCGCGGACGTGACCGGTGTCGCGCTTGGCGAGCGCGTCATCCCGCACTTCATGCCGGACTGGCTCGACGGGCCGATGCGCCCGGAACGGATCGCGGCCATGCGCGGCATCACGCGGCCGGGATCGCTGTCGGAGTACGTGGTCGTGCCGGCGTCGAGCGTCGTGCGGTTTCCCGATCACCTCGATTTCGCCCAGGGTGCCACCCTGCCGATCGCGGCGACGACGGCGTGGAATGGGGTACGGTCGGCGTCCGTGCGCCCCGGGTCGACGGTCGTCATCCTGGGCACGGGCGGCGTCAGCCTGTTCGCGCTGCAGTTTGCCAAGGCGAGCGGCGCGACCGTCATTCTCGTGTCGTCATCGGACGAGAAGCTGGAACGCGGGCGTGCGCTCGGGGCGGATCACCTGGTGAATTATCGTGCGGCGCCGGATTGGGACAAGGCGGTGCTGGACATCACGGGCGGGCGCGGCGTCGACCTCGTCGTGGAGACCGTCGGGGGGACATCGTTCGCGCGCTCGCTGAACGCCGTCGCGATGGGCGGGACCGTGTTCACGGTCGGTTTCGTGGCGGGGACGGAAACGTCGTTCAACCTGTTCAGCGTGATCGGCAAGGCGGTGCGCATCGTCGGCAACAGCACGGGGTCGGTGGCGGACCTGGGCGAGGCCGTGCGGGCGATCGCGGCGAACCGGATCGTGCCGGTGGTCGACCAGCGATTCGGGATCGACGAGACGGCGGCTGCGTTTGCGGAACTGGCGGCCGGGTCGCGGCATTTCGGCAAGCTGGCAATCTTGCTCGAATGACCGGAAGACGTACAAAAAAAAACGGCACCCCTCGAGGTGCCGTTTTCGTTAGCTGTTCAAGCTAGGGCTTCCGCGATCACTCGCCGTCGCCATGATGCTGCTCGACCGAAGCCGCAGCCTGCTGCTGATCTTCCATCGCCTGCAGCTCGGCAGCCATATTGGCCTTCTCCTGCTGCAGCAACGCGGCGCGCTCTTCGGCTTCCCACGCTTCCTTCTCCTTGCGGGCGCGGTGGAAGGCGAGACCCGTACCGCCCGGGATCAGGCGGCCGACGATCACGTTTTCCTTCAGGCCGCGCAGACCGTCGCGCTTGCCCATGATCGCCGCTTCGGTCAGCACGCGGGTGGTTTCCTGGAACGATGCGGCCGAGATGAACGAGTCGGTCGACAGCGATGCCTTGGTAATACCCAGCAGCACGTTTTCGTAGGTCGCCGGCAGCTTGCCTGCGGCCGTCACGCGGTCGTTCTCTTCCAGCAGCTCCGAACGCTCCACCTGCTCGCCGACGATGTAGTCGGTGTCGCCGGCTTCGACGATCTGCACGCGGCGCAGCATCTGGCGCACGATCACCTCGATGTGCTTGTCGTTGATCTTCACGCCCTGCAGACGGTACACGTCCTGCACTTCGTCGACGATGTAGCGGGCCAGCGCTTCGATACCCAGCAGACGCAGGATGTCTTGCGGATCGGCCGGGCCGTCCACGATCATCTCGCCCTTGTTCACCACCTGGCCGTCGTGCACCAGCACTTGCTTGTCCTTGGTGATCAGGAACTCGTGCTTGTTGCCGTCCATGTCGGTGATTTCCAGGCGCTGCTTGCCCTTGGTCTCTTTACCAAATGCGACCGTACCGGTGACTTCCGCCAGCATGCCGGCGTCTTTCGGCGAACGGGCTTCGAACAGCTCGGCAACGCGCGGCAGACCACCGGTAATGTCACGGGTCTTCTGCGATTCGGTCGGGATACGTGCAAGCACTTCACCCACCGACACTTGCTGGCCATCTTTCACCATGATCAGCGCGCCGACCTGGAAGCCGATCGTCACGGCGTGCTCGGTGCCGGCGATCTTGACTTCCTGGCCTTCGGCGTTGAGCAGCTTGACCTGCGGACGGTTGACCTTGCCCGAGCCGCGGCGTTTCGGGTCGATCGCGACCAGGGTCGACAGGCCGGTAACCTCGTCCACCTGACGAGCGACGGTGACGCCCTCTTCCACGTTCTCGAACTTGATCGTACCGGCGTACTCGGTGATGATCGGACGGGTCAGCGGGTCCCACGTTGCCAGCGGCAGGCCGGCTTTCACCACCATGCCGTCCTGGACAGCCAGGGTCGCGCCGTACGGCACCTTGTGACGCTCGCGCTCGCGGCCGTGGTCGTCCGTGATCAGCACTTCGCCCGAACGCGAAATGACGATCTGGGCGCCCTTGCCGTTGGTCACGTAACGCATGGTCGCCGTGAAGCGGACCGTACCGTTCGACTTGGCTTCCACCGACGATGCCACTGCCGCACGCGATGCCGCGCCACCGATGTGGAACGTACGCATGGTCAGCTGGGTACCCGGCTCACCGATCGACTGCGCCGCCACCACACCGACGGCTTCGCCGGAGTTCACCAGCAGGCCGCGGCCCAGGTCACGGCCGTAGCACTTCGCGCACAGGCCATAACGGGTGTCGCAGTTCAGCGGCGTGCGGACCTTGACTTCGTCGATGCCCAGACGCTCGATCTCTTCGACCATGTCTTCGTCCAGCAGCGTGCCGGCTTCGTACAGGGTCGCCTGCGTTTCCGGATTGACGATGTCGGTGCCGGCCACGCGGCCCAGGATACGGTCGCGCAGGGCTTCGATCACTTCACCGCCTTCGACCATCGCCTTCATCAGCGTGCCGTTGGAGGTGCCGCAATCGTCTTCCGTCACCACCAGGTCCTGCGTCACGTCGACGAGACGACGGGTCAGGTAACCCGAGTTTGCCGTCTTCAGCGCGGTGTCGGCCAGACCTTTACGGGCGCCGTGCGTCGAGATGAAGTACTGCAACACGTTCAGGCCTTCGCGGAAGTTCGCGGTAATCGGCGTTTCGATGATCGAGCCGTCCGGCTTCGCCATCAGGCCCCGCATACCGGCCAGCTGGCGGATCTGGGCGGCGGAACCGCGGGCGCCCGAGTCGGCCATCATGTAGATGGCGTTGAACGACTCTTGCGTGCCTTGCGTGCCGTCGCGCTTCGTGACCGGCTCCACTTTCAGCTGGTCCATCATCGCCTTGCCGACTTCGTCCGAGGTCTTGCCCCAGATGTCGACGACCTTGTTGTAACGCTCGCCGGCGGTGACCAGACCCGAGGCGTACTGCTGCTCGATCTGCTTCACTTCCGCTTCGGCGGTCGAGATCATGCCCTTCTTGACGTCCGGGATCAGCATGTCGTCGACAGCGATCGAGATACCGGCGCGCGTTGCGAGACGGAAGCCCGACTGCATCAGCTTGTCGGCGAACACGACGGTCGCACGCAGGCCGCACTTGCGGAACGACGTGTTGATCAGCTTCGAGATTTCCTTCTTCTTCAGCGCGCGGTTCAGCACCGAGAACGGCAGGCCTTTCGGCAGGATCTCGGACAGGATCGCACGGCCGACCGTGGTCTCGTAGCGGGTCAGCGTCTGGTCGAAACCGCCTTCGGCGTTGCGCGGGAATTCCACGATACGCACGGTGATGCGGGTCGCCAGTTCGACTTCCTTGTTGTCGTACGCGCGGATGACTTCCGACACGTCCGGGAACAGCATGCCTTCGCCCTTGGCGTTGATCGCCTCGCGGGTCGCGTAGTACAGACCCAGCACGATATCCTGCGACGGCACGATCGACGGTTCGCCGTTCGACGGGAACAGGATGTTGTTCGACGCCAGCATCAGCGTACGCGCTTCCATCTGGGCTTCGATCGACAGCGGGACGTGGACTGCCATCTGGTCACCGTCGAAGTCGGCGTTGAACGCCGCGCAGACCAGCGGGTGCAGCTGGATCGCTTTACCTTCGATCAGCACAGGCTCGAACGCCTGGATACCGAGACGGTGCAGCGTCGGCGCACGGTTCAGCATCACCGGGTGTTCCTTGATGACTTCTTCCAGGATGTCCCAGACGACCGGTTCCTGCTGCTCGACGAGCTTCTTCGCGGCCTTGATGGTCGTTGCCAGACCCATCAGTTCCAGCTTGTTGAAGATGAACGGCTTGAACAGTTCCAGGGCCATCAGCTTCGGCAGGCCGCACTGGTGCAGTTTCAGCTGCGGACCCACCACGATGACCGAACGGCCCGAGTAGTCGACGCGCTTGCCCAGCAGGTTCTGACGGAAGCGGCCGCCCTTACCCTTGATCATCTCGGCCAGCGACTTCAGCGGACGCTTGTTGGCGCCGGTCATCGCCTTGCCGCGACGGCCATTGTCCAGCAGCGAGTCGACCGCTTCCTGCAGCATGCGCTTTTCGTTGCGCGTGATGATCTCCGGAGCGCGCAGTTCCATCAGGCGCTTCAGGCGGTTGTTACGGTTGATGACGCGGCGGTACAGGTCGTTCAGGTCGGACGTGGCGAAACGGCCGCCATCCAGCGGGACGAGCGGACGCAGCTCCGGCGGCAGGACCGGGAGCACTTCCATGATCATCCATTCCGGCTTGATGCCCGAACGCTGGAACGCCTCGAGCACTTTCAGGCGCTTGGCGTATTTCTTGATCTTGGCTTCCGACTTCGACTCTTTGAGTTCGACGCGCAGGGCTTCGGCTTCGCGGTCGATGTCGATCGAGCGCAGCAGTTCACGGATGCCCTCGGCGCCCATGAATGCGGTGAAGTCGTCGCCGTACTCTTCGTACTTGGCGGCGTAGTCGTCTTCCGACATGATCTGGCACTTCTTCAGCGGGGTCATGCCCGGATCGGTCACGACGTATGCTTCGAAGTACAGCACGCGTTCGATGTCGCGCAGGGTCATGTCCAGGACCATGCCCAGACGCGACGGCAGCGACTTCAGGAACCAGATGTGGGCGACCGGCGAGGCCAGCTCGATGTGGCCCATGCGCTCACGGCGGACTTTCGCCAGCGTGACTTCGACGCCGCACTTCTCGCAGATGACGCCGCGGTGCTTCAGGCGCTTGTACTTGCCGCACAGGCATTCGTAGTCCTTGATCGGACCAAAGATTTTCGCGCAAAACAGGCCATCGCGTTCCGGCTTGAACGTACGGTAGTTGATGGTTTCCGGCTTCTTGACTTCGCCGTACGACCACGAACGGATTTTCTCGGGCGACGCCAGGCCAATCTTGATGGCGTCGAAGCTCTCGTTTTGCTGAACTTGCTTGAATAGATCGAGCAGTGCTTTCATTTATCACTCCGGGTGATTGAATTCTTTACTTCTACCGCGCTCCGCTTTCGTCGCGGAGCGCGGTGCCGTGCCAGCGATTAGTTGCGCTCGAGATCGATGTCGATACCCAGCGAACGGATCTCTTTCACCAGCACGTTGAACGATTCCGGCATACCCGCGTCGATCACGTGGTCGCCCTTGACCAGGTTCTCGTACACCTTGGTACGGCCGTTCACGTCGTCCGACTTCACGGTCAGCATTTCCTGCAGCACGTACGACGCGCCGTACGCTTCCAGTGCCCACACCTCCATCTCACCGAAGCGCTGGCCGCCGAACTGGGCCTTACCGCCCAGCGGCTGCTGCGTCACGAGCGAGTACGGGCCGGTCGAGCGGGCGTGCATCTTGTCGTCGACCAGGTGGTGCAGCTTCAGCATGTGCATGAAGCCCACGGTGACCTTGCGCTCGAACGCTTCGCCGGTGCGGCCGTCGAACATCGTGACCTGGTTCTTCGACGGGGTCATGCCCAGGTGCTTCGCGATCGGGTCGGGGAAGGCCAGGTCCAGCATGCGGCGGATCTCTTCTTCGTGCGCACCGTCGAACACCGGGGTCGCGAACGGCACGCCGTTCTTGAGGTTGTTCGCCAGTTCGACGATTTCCTCGTCGCTGAAGTTGTCCAGGTCTTCCTTCTTGCCCGTTTCGTTGTAGATCTTGCCCAGGAAGGCGCGCAGCTGCTCGGTCTCGGCCTTGGCCTTGATCATTTCGCCCAGGCGCAGGCCCAGGCCTTTCGCTGCCCAACCCAGGTGGGTTTCCAGGATCTGGCCGACGTTCATACGCGACGGGACGCCCAGCGGGTTCAGCACGACGTCGGCCGGCGTACCGTCGGCCATGAACGGCATGTCTTCCACCGGCACGATGCGCGAGACCACACCCTTGTTACCGTGGCGGCCTGCCATCTTGTCGCCCGACTGCAGGCGGCGCTTGACGGCCAGGTAGACCTTGACCATCTTCTGCACGCCCGGCTGCAGCTCGTCGCCCTGCGTGAGCTTCTTGCGCTTCTCTTCGAACGCGAGGTCGAACTGGTGACGCTTCTCGTTGATCGACTCCTTCATCGCCTCCAGTGCGTTGGCGGTGTCGTCGTCGCTTGGCCTGATGTCGAACCAGTGGAACTTGTCCAGGTCGTCCAGGTAAGCCTTGTCGATCACGGCACCCTTGGCCAGCTTCTTCGGACCGCCATTGACGGTCTTGCCGACGAGCAGACGCTCCAGACGCTGGAACGCGTCGCCTTCCACGATACGCAACTGGTCGTTCAGGTCCAGGCGGAAGCGCTTCAGCTCGTCGTCGATGATCTGCTGGGCGCGCTTGTCGCGCACGATGCCTTCGCGGGTGAACACTTGGACGTCGATCACCGTACCGACCATGCCCGACGGCACGCGCAGCGAGGTATCTTTCACATCCGACGCTTTTTCACCGAAAATTGCGCGCAGCAGCTTCTCTTCCGGCGTCAGCTGGGTTTCGCCCTTCGGCGTCACCTTACCGACCAGCACGTCACCGGCCTGCACTTCGGCGCCGATGTAGACGATGCCCGACTCGTCCAGGCGAGCCAGCTGGTTTTCCGCCAGGTTCGAGATGTCGCGGGTGATTTCTTCAGGCCCGAGCTTGGTGTCGCGCGCGACGACCGACAGTTCCTCGATGTGGATCGAGGTGTAGCGGTCGTCCTTGACGACGTTTTCCGAGATCAGGATCGAGTCCTCGAAGTTCAGGCCGTTCCACGGCATGAACGCCACCAGCATGTTCTGGCCCAGTGCCAGTTCGCCCAGGTCGGTCGAGGCGCCGTCGGCGATGACGTCGTTGCGTGCCACGCGATCGCCCACTTTCACGATCGGACGCTGGTTGATGTTGGTGTTCTGGTTCGAACGGGTGTACTTGATCAGGTTGTAGATGTCGACACCGACTTCGCCAGCCTGCGCTTCTTCGTCGTTCACGCGGATCACCACGCGGCCGGCGTCGACGTAATCGACGATACCGCCACGGGTCGCCTGCACGGTCGTGCCCGAGTCCACCGCCACGGTGCGCTCGATGCCGGTACCGACGAAGGCTTTTTCCGGACGCAGGCAAGGCACGGCCTGGCGCTGCATGTTGGCGCCCATCAGTGCACGGTTCGCGTCGTCGTGCTCGAGGAACGGAATCAAGGAAGCTGCCACCGACACGATCTGGCCCGGGGCCACGTCCATGTACTGGATGCGCTCCGGCGACACGAGGATGGTCTCGCCCGCTTCACGTGCCGACACCAGTTCGTCGACCAGCGTGCCGGTCTCGTCGATCGCGGCGTTCGCCTGGGCGATGATGTAGCGGCCTTCTTCGATCGCCGACAGGTATTCGATCTTGTCGGTGACTTTCGAACCGTCGACCTTGCGGTACGGGGTTTCCAGGAAGCCGTACTCGTTCAGGCGGGCAAACAGTGCCAGCGAGTTGATCAGGCCGATGTTCGGGCCTTCAGGCGTTTCGATCGGGCAGACGCGGCCGTAGTGGGTCGGGTGCACGTCGCGGACTTCGAAGCCGGCGCGTTCGCGGGTCAGGCCGCCCGGGCCCAGTGCGGAGACACGGCGTTTGTGCGTGATTTCCGACAGCGGGTTGGTCTGGTCCATGAACTGCGACAGCTGCGACGAACCGAAGAATTCGCGGATCGCGGCCGAGATCGGCTTGCTGTTGATCAGGTCGTGCGGCATCAGGTTGTCCGCTTCGGCCTGGCCGAGGCGTTCCTTGACGGCGCGCTCCACGCGCACGAGGCCGGCGCGGAACTGGTTTTCGGCCAGTTCGCCCACGCAACGCACGCGGCGGTTACCCAGGTGGTCGATGTCGTCGACTTCGCCGCGGCCATTGCGCAGCTCGACCAGGATCTTGATCACGGCCAGGATGTCTTCGTTCGACAGGGTCATGTCGCCGACCAGTTCGTCGCGGCCGATGCGGCGGTTGAACTTCATGCGGCCGACGGCCGACAGGTCGTAGCGTTCCGGGCTGTAGAACAGGCCGTGGAACAGCGCTTCCACCGACTCTTCGGTCGGCGGTTCGCCAGGACGCATCATGCGGTAGATCGCGACGCGTGCCGCGGTCTGGTCGGCGGTGTCGTCGGTGCGCAGCGTCTGCGAGATGTAGGCACCCTGGTCCAGGTCGTTGGTGTACAGCGTCTGGATGGTCTGGATGTTGGCGTCGCGCAGCTTGCCCAGCAGCTCGTCGGTCAGCTCGTCGTTGGCGTTGGCGATGATCTCGCCGGTGTCGCCGTCGACGACGTTCTTCGCCAGCACGCGGCCGATCAGGTAGTCTTCCGGCACCGAGATGTAGGTGATGCCGGCGTTTTCGATGTCGCGCACGTGCTTGGCATTGATGCGCTTGTCCTTCGTCACGATGGTCTTGCCGGTCTTCGGATCGACGATGTCGAAGCGCGCGACTTCACCGCGCAGGCGCTCGGCCACGAATTCCAGTTCCGCGCCTTCCGAGCGCAGGTTGAAGTTGTCGAACACGAAGAAGTTCGCGAGGATCTGCTCCGGCGTCATGCCGATGGCTTTCAGCAGGATCGTCACGGGCATCTTGCGGCGACGGTCGACGCGGAAGAACAGGATGTCCTTCGGGTCGAACTCGAAGTCCAGCCACGAGCCGCGGTACGGAATGATACGTGCCGAGAACAGCAGCTTGCCCGACGAGTGCGTCTTGCCGCGGTCGTGCTCGAAGAACACGCCCGGCGAACGGTGCAGCTGCGAGACGATCACGCGCTCGGTGCCGTTGATGACGAACGAGCCGTTGGCGGTCATGAGCGGCAATTCGCCCATGTACACTTCCTGTTCCTTCATTTCCTTCACGACCGGCTTGGTCGGCGATTCCTTGTCCAGGATCACCAGACGCACCTTGGCGCGCAGCGGCGACGCGAAGGTCAGACCGCGTTGTTGGCATTCCTTGACGTCGAAAGCGGGGTCACCCAGCACGTAAGAGAGGAATTCGAGGCGCGCAAACCCGTTGTGCGACACGATCGGGAAGATGGAGGTGAAAGCCGATTGCAGACCTTCGTTCTTGCGTGCGGAGGGCCCAGTGTCCGCTTGCAGGAAATTCTCGTAAGACTCCAGCTGCGTAGCGAGGAGGTAGGGAACGTTGTGAACGTTGGCGCGCTTCGCGAACGACTTGCGAATGCGTTTCTTCTCAGTAAATGAGTAGTGCATGGACACTCCGTGAGTGACAGAAAGGATGAGAATTCAGGAATTGCCAGTGGTTAAGCCACCACATGCAAGGCCTCAAATCTCGCCGCATTCGGCCGGGTGATTAGGAACCGGTGCTGCTGTGTTACGATAATGCTGTGCTGCGGTGCTTCTAAAAACAGGGTACTGCACGTTCTGTCGTAGCGACGACAAAAGAGCCAAAGCCGCATACCCCACCTTCCGGCGGGGGTCTGCGCGCTTTGACTCCGGCGCGGGGCGCTGATTCCAGCGCCCTTTGCATATGTATTACTTGAGCTCGGCCTTGGCGCCAGCTTCTTCCAGCTTCTTCTTGGCGGCTTCAGCGTCAGCTTTCGGCAGGGCTTCCTTGACGGTCTTCGGTGCGCCATCGACCAGGTCCTTGGCTTCTTTCAGGCCCAGACCGGTGATTTCGCGGACGGCCTTGATGACGCCGACCTTGTTCGCGCCGACTTCAGCCAGCACGACGTTGAATTCGGTCTGCTCTTCAGCAGCCGGTGCACCAGCGGCGGCGCCGCCAGCTGCCGGAGCTGCCATTGCAGCTGCCGACACGCCGAACTTCTCTTCGAATGCCTTGACCAGGTCGTTCAGTTCCATGACCGACATTGCGCCAACTGCGTCCAGGAACTCTTCTTTGCTAATTGCCATTTGAAACTCCAAATATGTAATGTGTGATTAGTGCTTGAGCAAAAAGGCTTGCTTATTCTGCTGCTGCGGCTTCTGCCGGAGCTGCGGAACCTTCGCCTTTTTGTGCTGCGATTGCAGCCAGAACTCGTGCAAAGCCGGACACCGGAGCCTGCATGACGCCCAGCAGCTGGGCGATGAGGACTTCACGGCTCGGGATGCTTGCCAGCGCGTTGACGCCGGCGACATCCAGGTTCTTGCCAGCGTAGTTACCGCCCTTGACCACCAGTTTGTCGTTGGTCTTCGAGAAGTCGCTGAGCACCTTGGCTGCTGCGACGGCGTCGTCCGAGATCGAGTAGATCAACGGACCGACCATCGAGTCAGCCAGCGGTGCGAACTGGGTGCCTTCCACAGCGCGACGCGCCAGCGTGTTCTTCAGAACACGCAGGTACACGCCCTGCGAACGAGCATTTGCACGGAGTTTCGTCAGAGCACTAACCTGGATGCCACGGTACTCGGCGACGACGATGGTTTGCGCGGTAGCTACTTTTGCGCTCACTTCTTCGACGACGACCTTTTTGTCATTCAGATTAAGACCCACGGTCAATCTCCTTAAATGATGTGAGGGACGTCCCCCGCATCGGTTCGAACACGGCGTCCGAAGTTAAGAAGTACGACAAAGCATCGACTACAAAACTTGTTCGGGTTCGCCATCTGCGTTGGGTGATGTATTAACCTCCTGCCCAACCACGGCATTCGGCCCAACGGTCTTTGATTGCCTGGCGGGGTTCAGTCCGCCAGCCCAAAGATCCGCCCTGCGGTGTTTTGCAGGGACTTAATTCTTGCCAGGCTTTGCATGGTGGGCACGGGGTGCCCACCCTACATTTCCTGCATCGACGTAGGGTGGGCACCCCGTGCCCACCGAACGTTTACATCCATTAAGCAGCCAGGGTAGCGTGATCGACACGCACGCCGGCGCCCATGGTCGACGAAATCGCGACCTTGCGCAGGTAGATACCCTTCGACGTAGCCGGCTTGGCTTTGTTCAGGGCGTCGATCAGCGCAACCAGGTTGGTCTTCAGCTGTTCGTCGGTAAACGACTTGCGGCCGATGGTGGCGTGGACGATACCGGCCTTGTCGGTGCGGTACTGGACCTGACCGGCCTTGGCGTTCTTGACGGCGCCAGCCACGTCCGGGGTCACGGTGCCGACCTTCGGGTTCGGCATCAGGCCGCGCGGGCCCAGGATCTGACCCAGGGTACCGACGATACGCATGGTGTCCGGCGAAGCGATCACGATGTCGAACGGCATGTCGCCGGCCTTGACGCGCTCTGCCAGGTCTTCCATGCCGACGATGTCGGCGCCGGCGGCTTTAGCCTGCTCGGCCTTGTCGCCCTGTGCGAAGACGGCGACGCGGACGGTCTTGCCCGTACCGGCCGGCAGCACGACGGAGCCGCGGACGACCTGGTCCGATTTCTTCGGATCCACGCCCAGCTGAACGGCGACGTCGATCGACTCGTTGAACTTGGCGGTTGCGAATTCCTTGACGATCGACACGGCGTTGTCGAAAGCGTAGACCTTGTTACGGTCCACTTTGGCTTTCATTTCTTTGACGCGCTTGGACAGCTTAGCCATTTAGATACCCTCCACCGTGATGCCCATCGAACGTGCCGAGCCGGCCACAACGCGCACAGCGGCGTCCATGTCGGCGGCGGTCAGGTCCGGCTGCTTGATTTTTGCGATTTCTTCAGCTTGGGCACGGGTCAGCGTGCCGACCTTGTCGGTGTGCGGCTTGGCCGAACCTTTGGTGACGCCCGAGAACTTCTTGATCAGGTACGTTGCCGGCGGGGTCTTCATCTCGAAGGTGAAGGACTTGTCCGCGAAGGCGGTGATCACGACCGGAATCGGCATGCCCGGCTCCATGCCTTGGGTCTTGGCATTGAAGGCCTTGCAGAATTCCATGATGTTCAGACCGCGCTGGCCGAGGGCCGGGCCGATCGGGGGGGACGGGTTTGCTTTACCAGCCGGCACTTGCAGCTTGATAAAACCGACGATTTTCTTTGCCATGATTGGCTCCTATGTCGATTGAGTGGTAGCGCTCCACCAGTACCACTCTTTATCTGGCGGAGCTCCTCTTACCGGATTCCGCCTTGCTGCTGCGACGCTCCGATTCGGCGTTTTAGACTTTCTCTACCTGCCCGAACTCCAGTTCCACCGGAGTCGCGCGGCCGAAGATGGTGACAGACACCCGCACCTTCGATTTTTCGTAGTTGACTTCCTCGACAGAGCCGTTGAAGTCGGTGAACGGGCCTTCCTTGATGCGCACCTGCTCGCCCACTTCGTACAGCACTTTGGGCCGCGGTTTCTCGACACCTTCCTGGACCTGCTGCATGATCTTGTCGATCTCGCGCGCCGGAATCGGGGTCGGCTTGTTGCTCTTGCCGCCGATGAAGCCGGTGACTTTCGGCGTGTTCTTCACGAGGTGCCAGGTCTCGTCGGTCATTTCCATCTCGACCAGCACATAACCCGGGAAGAAGCGGCGCTCGGACACCGATTTGCTGCCATTCTTGACTTCGACCACTTCTTCGGTCGGAACCAGGATCTGGCCGAATTGTTCCTGCATGCCGGCACGTTCGATGCGATCGGTCAAGCCGCGCATGACGCTCTTTTCCATGCCCGAATAGACATGCACAACGTACCAACGCTTGTTGCTGACCGGAGTACTCAGCGGCGCCGCACCAGCGTCTTGTGCCGGGGCATCGCCCGGCACGTTATCTTGCTGCACGTTTTCGCTCATTATTGTTTCCACCCCAGGATCACGTCGTACATCAGAAATTCCAGAATCTTATCCGTGCCCCACAGGAAAATTGCCATCACCAGCACGAACCCGAACACCACAGCGGTGATCTGGGTCGCCTCCTTGCGGGTGGGCCAAACAACCTTCTTCGTTTCACGTACGGATTCCTTCGCGAAGCCCAGGAAATCGCGACCGGTGGTGGAAGTCCACAACAGCAGGACGGCAATAGCCAAACCAGCCACGAGTGCGCCTGCGCACATCAGGGCTGGTTTGTTCTGGCCTTTCAGAATGAAAAAGCCGACCACGCCTGCAATCGTAGCAACCACTGCCAGCGCGACCTTGAACTTGTCGTTCGCGGTGCCGACGGTTTGCACGGATTGATTAGACATACTTAATTTACTTTCGGGTGCCTGGCACCGAATTCGGTGGCAGGGGCGGAGGGCATCGAACCCCCAACCTTCGGTTTTGGAGACCGACGCTCTGCCAATTGAGCTACGCCCCTACAAAAACTTCTAGTTGAATCGAGCATTATACGCTACTTGGGTATGTCGCGCAACACTCTATTGTTGGGCGGAACAGAATCGTTCCGCCCGGAGGTACTACTGGATCCCGCTAATTAGGCGATGATCTTGGCAACCACGCCGGCGCCGACGGTACGGCCGCCTTCGCGGATTGCGAAGCGCAGACCTTCTTCCATCGCGATCGGAGCGATCAGCTTGACGGTGATCGACACGTTGTCGCCCGGCATGACCATTTCTTTGTCGGCCGGCAGCACGATCGAACCGGTCACGTCAGTCGTACGGAAGTAGAACTGCGGACGGTAGTTGTTGAAGAACGGGGTGTGACGGCCGCCTTCGTCCTTCGACAGGACGTACACTTCGCCCGTGAAGTCGGTGTGCGGCTTGATCGAACCCGGCTTGGCCAGGACCTGGCCACGCTGGACGTCTTCACGCTTGGTACCGCGCAGCAGCAGGCCGACGTTGTCGCCAGCTTGACCTTGATCCAGCAGCTTGCGGAACATTTCCACGCCGGTGCAGGTGGTCTTGACGGTGTCGGTGATGCCGACGATTTCGATCTCTTCGCCGACCTTGATCACACCGCGCTCGACACGGCCGGTCACCACGGTGCCGCGGCCCGAGATCGAGAACACGTCTTCCACCGGCATCAGGAACGTACCGTCCACAGCGCGCTCCGGCGTCGGGATGTAGGTGTCCAGGGCTTCAGCCAGGCGGATGATGCAATCTTCGCCCATTTCGCCCGGCTGGCCTTCCAGCGCCATACGTGCCGAACCCTTGATGATCGGCAGGTCGTCGCCCGGGAACTCGTACTTCGACAGCAGTTCGCGCACTTCCATTTCGACCAGTTCCAGCAGCTCTGCGTCGTCGACCAGGTCGCACTTGTTCAGGAACACGATGATGTACGGAACACCCACCTGGCGAGCCAGCAGGATGTGTTCGCGGGTCTGCGGCATCGGGCCGTCAGCGGCGGAGCACACCAGGATCGCGCCGTCCATCTGGGCGGCACCGGTGATCATGTTCTTGATGTAGTCGGCGTGACCCGGGCAGTCGACGTGTGCGTAGTGACGGTTGGCCGTCTCGTACTCGACGTGCGCGGTGTTGATCGTGATGCCGCGCGCTTTTTCTTCCGGAGCCGCGTCGATCTGGTCGTACGCCTTGGCTTCGCCGCCGAATTTCTTCGACAGAACGGTCGCGATTGCAGCCGTCAGGGTGGTTTTGCCGTGGTCAACGTGACCGATGGTGCCGACGTTCACGTGCGGCTTGGTCCGTTCGAATTTTTCCTTTGCCATTCTAGACTCCTAAGATCCTAACGATATTGAAAATTACCAGGCACACCTGACGGTCGAAACAGCCGACAGCCGTTTAAATTCTGGTGCCCTTGACGTGGATTGAACACGTGGCCTCTCCCTTACCAAGGGAGTGCTCTACCACTGAGCTACAAGGGCTGATTTGAAACTGGAGCGGGTGAAGGGAATCGAACCCTCGTCATAAGCTTGGAAGGCTTCAGCTCTACCATTGAGCTACACCCGCGAGGCACAAACTTTTCGATTCACAACACGATCAACGCCTTTTGGTGGTGGGGGCTGGATTCGAACCAGCGTACTCAGAGAGGGCAGATTTACAGTCTGCTGCCTTTAACCACTCGGCCACCCCACCCGCGAAGAACCGCAGAGTATGAAGCAAGATAAAAACTTCGTCAACTGTTTTTGCTCGAACTGATCAAACTCAAACAGTGTCGTTGCTTCGGGGCGTGATTGTAGCGGCCGAAGTTCAAGTCCGCAAGGGCTGTTTGCAATAAACAATCTCAGCCGATCCGCAGGGACGTTTGCGCTACAATGTATTTACGTCAGAGGGCCTTTCCCATGGACCTGAACCGCAGCGGGAGTCAAGAATGGCACGGGCCGGGCCTGTGGCTGGCCAACCTGGCGACCGTTGCCGTCTACTTGGGCACCGGCCTGCTCAGTAACGTGCTGGACCTGCCGGCCGGATATGCCACCCCCGTCTTTCTGCCGGCCGGCGTCGGGTTCGCATTGACCGTCGTGCTGGGCCGGCGCGCCCTCCCCGGCATCGCCGTCGGCGCCGCGCTGTCGCATATGGCCGACGGCTGGATCGCGGCCGGCACGCCCGTCCTGACCGCCGTCGCCGCGACGGCCGTCGCCACGCTGGGCTCGCTGGCGCAGGCCTGGCTCGGCGCGCAATGGTTCCGCCGCGTCGTCGACCCCGCGCTCGACACGGCGCGCGACGTCGCCCGCTTCCTGGCGCTGGCGCCCGTGTTCTGCCTGATCAATCCGACCGCCAACGTGGCCGCCCTGTACCGCCTGGGGATACTGACGACGGCCGAGCGGGCGCCCACCTGGATCAACTGGTGGGCCAGCGACATCGTCGGCGTCCTGCTGGCCGCGCCGCTCGTGTGGATCGCATGCGGCCAGCCGCGCGGGCTGTGGCGCCGGCGCGCGCGCCTCGTCGCCCTGCCGCTGCTGCTGGCGGCCGGCGTCGTCATCGTCGCCTACGAGCAGACCGTGCGCTGGGAGCACCAGCAATACCTGCAGACATACCGCCTGAAGGCACAGCAGGTCGGCGACGAGCTGCAGGCCGAGCTGCGCGAGCACGAGCGCTTCGTCGGCACGTTCGCGCGCGCCCTGGGCTCGGAAGACCGGTTCATGGATCGCCACCGCTTCCTGCTCACGACCAGCGGCTACGCCGGCGATCGGCCGGAAATCGCCGGCATCGACTGGATGATACCGATCACGGGCGCCGAACGCGCGACCTTCGAGACCTGGGTCCGCGCCAACGTCGACCCGGACTTCCCCGGCGTGCGCGACCTGGGCCCGGGCAACCGGCTGCACCCCGCCGGCGTCCGGGCGCGCTACCTGCCCCTGCTGTACACATGGCCGCCGACCAACCAGGCCATCCGCGGCCTGGACTACCTCGCGGCGCCGGGACGCGCCGACGCCGCCGCGCGCGCCCTGGCCGGCACGACCGCCGTGGCCAGCGGGCCGATCACGCTGGTGTTGACGGGCACGTCCGGCATCGCCCTGTTCCGCGCCGTCGGGCCGCCCGACCAGCCGCCGCGGGGCATGCTGGGATTGTTCCTGAATGTGCCCGTGTTCATCCAGCAGGCGGTACGCCGGGCACGCTTTCCCGGCTTCGACATCAGCCTGGCCGACGTCACGCCGGGCGCCGCGCCGCGCGCGCTGGCGGGCAATCCCGGCCGCCACGCGGTGAACGGCGACTACACCGTCCGCCTGGCCTTCGGCGGCCGCGTCCTGCAGCTGCGTTTTTCGCCGACGGCCGCCTACTTGGAAGGCGAGCGGGGCGTGGCCAGCTGGATCGTGATCACGACGGGCCTGCTGCTGGCCGCGCTGCTGGGCGCACTGATGCTGATCGTCAGCGGCGAGCGCGCCCAGATCGAGGCCCAGGTGGCGGACCGCACGGCGCGCCTGCAGGCCATCCTCGACAATGCCGCCGACGCCATCGTCACCGTCGGCGCGGACGGCCTCGTGCAAGCCGCCAACCACGCCACGGCGGCCCTGTTCGGCTACCCGCCGGCCCAGCTGCCCGGCCTTGCGTTCACGGCGCTGGTGCCGGGACACGGCGGCGAGAACGGCCCGGATTTGCTGGCGAACCTGGCCGGGAGCCCGTCCGACGACCGCCAGCTGGACGGCCTGAATGCGCGCGGCGAGCCGCTGCCGCTGGCCGTGTCGGTCTCGATCGTCGACCTCGCGGGCGAACGCCTGTATGTGTGCATCCTGCGCGACCTGACGGAGCAGCAGCGCGCCCAGGCGCGCATCCACCACCTGGCCCACCACGACCCGCTGACGGGCCTGGAAAACCGCCACGCGCTCGGCATGCGCCTGGAGCAGCAGCTGGCGCAGGCACGCCGCGCCGGGCAGCCGCTGGCCGTGCTGTTCATCGACCTCGACCATTTCAAGAAGATCAACGACTCGCTCGGCCACCAGGCGGGCGACGATCTGTTGACGGGCGCGGCCCTGCGCATGAAAGACCTGCTGCGCGACGTCGACACCCTCGCCCGCCTCGGCGGCGACGAATTCATCATCGTGCTGGGCGGCCCGCTGTCGCCGGACAGCGTCAGCGCGGTGGCGGTCCGCCTCGTGGAATCGCTGCAGCAGCCCTACCGCCTGGCCGGCACGACGGCGCACAGCGGCGCCAGCGTGGGCGTGGCGCTGTTCCCCGACGACGGCACCGACCCGGACACCCTGCTGCGCCACGCGGACATGGCGATGTACGCGGCCAAGCGCGAGGGCCGCGGCAATTTCCAGTTCTTCTCGCCCGCCTTGAATGCGGCCACGCACGAGCACCTGATGCTGGAGAACCGCATGTGGACGACGCTGGAAAACGGCGGCTTCGACGTGCACCTGCAGGCCCAGGTCGAACTCGAGACGGGACGCGTGATCGGCGCCGAGGTGCTGCTGCGCTGGCACGATCCGGAGCTGGGCAACGTCGATCCCGGCCGCTTCATCCCCATCGCCGAGGAATCGGGCCTGATCCTGCCGCTCGGGGACTGGGTGCTGGCGCGCGCCATGGCCCTCCTGGCCGAGTGGCGCCAGGACGGCATGGACCAGCTGCGCCTGGCCGTGAACCTGTCGGCACGCCAGTTCAGCGGCGGCGCGCTGCTGTCGCGCCTGGACCGCCTGCTCGACGAGCATGCGATCGACCCGGCGCGGATGGAACTGGAGATCACGGAGACGGCCGCCATGCGCGACCCGGAAAACACGCGCAACCTCCTGCTGCAGCTACGCGCGCGCGGCTTCAAGCTGGCGATCGACGACTTCGGCACGGGCTACTCGTCGCTGGCCTATCTCAAGCTGTTCGCGATCGACCGCATCAAGATCGACCGCGGCTTCGTGCGCGACATCGAGACGAATCCGAACGACGCCGCCATCGTCGACGCGACCATCGGCCTGGCCCACGCGCTCGGGCTGGGGGTGATCGCGGAAGGCGTGGAGACGCGGGCGCAATGGAACTTCCTGCGCGACCGCCGCAGCGACGAGGCGCAGGGCTTCCTGTTCGGGCGGCCGATGCCGGCGCGCGAATTCCGCGACTTCGTCAGGGCGCAAGCGCAGCCAGTACCTGGCCCTTGAGCGCCTTGATGAGGGCCGTCTCGTCCGGCGGCACACCTTCCGGCGCGGTCGACGTGCGGTCGGCGTAGAACAGGCCCAGTTGCACCTTGCCCACCACCAGCGGCAGCACGATGAAGCTCTGCGCATCCGGCAGCAGCGCCTTGTGCCAGGCCGGCAGCAGGTCGCGGATCTTGGCGCCGCGTGCGTCCGAGATCATCAGGTCGGCGTCGTTTTCCATCGCCAGGTAAAACACGTCGCGCGCGCCCTTGTCGCCGGCGGCCGTCAGCGGAAACGTGAAGCCTTCCTGCACGCGCGCCTGCGTGAGCCCGAACGCGACGCGGGCCCGGTACTGGCCGGCGCGCACGTCCTTCAGCACGACCGTCGCGAAGCGGAAGCCCAGCGCCGTGTACAGCGTCTCCAGCACGGCCAGCACCACGTCGTTGACCCTGTGCCGGCCCGAGGCCCGCATCTGGGTGACGTCCTGCACGCCGGCCAGCAGCAGGTCGCGCGCATTCTTCGGCTTGCCGCTGGGGTAGGTGCCCTGCTCTTCTTCCGCGCCCCCGCCCAGCGTCGCCAGCACCAGCACGTTGGGCAGGCCGCCCTTGCCGCCCTCCGGCGCGCGGCGCGGCATCGGCTGCAGGTTCATGCTCTGCAGGAGGCTCGTCATCTCGAACGCGACCGCTTCGAACAGCTCGTCCAGTTCGGCCGCGCCGATGTTCAGCGCGGCGCCGTAGCGCGCCAGCAGCGCCTGCGCTTCCGGCGTGTCGGACGGCGTGGCGGTCTTGCCCATCAGGCGCGCGACGTCCAGGCCGAACGACGCCACCTGGCGCATCCATTCGCCGCGGTTGGCGGCCAGTTTCAGCGTGCCCGGGTCCAGCGGGCGCTGGGCGCGCATGATCACGTCCGGGATCTTCCACTCGCTCAGCACGGCTTCGGACAGCGCCTCGAAGCTGCTGCCGAGGATCATCTGCGCCGCCTGCGGGAGCGTGTGCTCGGCGGTCGCGACGAGGGCCTGGATCTCGAGGTAGCGCTCGTGCTCGTGCGACGCCACCAGCAGCGCGCCGAGATTCTTGAACAGCGCGCCGATCGACGCTTCCTCCGCGCCCTGGTAAAAGCTGTGGCGCGCCATCTCGCGTCCGACGATGCTCGCGCACAGCGACGCTTCCAGTTCCACGCGCACGCTGTACGCATGCTCGCTGTTGGCCAGCGCGTCGACGAGCAGCATCGCCAGCGCGACCGTGCGCACGTTGTCGAAGCCCAGCAGGGAGATCGCGCGCGACACCGTCGTGACGGCCGTGCCGGCCGCGGTGCGGTAGCGGACCGTGTTCGCCAGGCGCAGGATGCGCTGGGTGAGCGCGACGTCGGACAGCACGAAGTGCGCGAGATCGTGCGTGCCCTTGTCGTCCGACGTGGCCATCTGCACGACGCGCGCGATGGCGCTGCCTAGCGCGAACATGTCCTCGTCGCCGCCGACTTTCTGCAGCAGCGCGGCGCGCACGCGGCGTCCGTCCGGCGGTGCATCGAGGTTGCGGTTCGGCGTCGTCATGATGGCTCGTCAACCCGCCGTTTTCAGGCGCGGCCCCTTGTCGTATTTCTTGAGGATCTGCTGGTGCAGCCCGGCCAGCGCCGGCAGCTTGGGATTGACCGGATCGAGACGGCGCACGCCGGCGATGTAGCCGAGGGCCTGCTGGCCGAGCCGCTCGTCCCAGCCGTCGTGGTCCAGGCATTTCAGGGTGGCCAGCGCGGCGTTGAACACGACTTGCGGATTGTCCGGCAGCTTGGTCGCCGCTTCCTGCATCAGCACGACGGCGCCCTTGTAGTCGCCGCTCTTGGCCTTGGCGGCGCCCGTCGCGACGAGGTCGACGACCTGCTGGCGGCTTTCCAGCGCCAGTTTCTGCGCCGTCTCGGCCTGGCCCGCGTTCTCGAACACGGCCATCGCGCGCGCCACCGCGGCGCCGTTCTGGGCGTTGCGCATCACGTCGCGCACGATCTCGGCGGCGCCCTCTTCCATGCCGTTCTCGATGCAGGTGCGGGCCAGTTCCAGCTTGATGTCGGCGCGCAGTTCGGGCGCTTCCTTGCTGGCCTCCAGGGCCGTCGTCAGCGACTCGGCCAGGCGCGCCTCGTTGCCCGTGTATTCGTGCACGAGGCTGGCCGCGATGGCGCTGCACAGCGGCGCGTGCTTCTGGAAAGCCATCGATTTGTCCAGGTCGCGGATGACGGCCGCGGCCTGCACGGGGTCGCCCTTGCGCACGAGGGTCTGCACGAGCAGCACGTGGTCCTGCGGGTCCTTGAACTCGGAATACCTGGCCTTGCTGACGACCTGCCTGAAAACCTTTTCGGCCGTATCGTGGTCGCCCGCTTCGAGCGCCGTCTCGCCCAGCTTGCGCAGCCGGCGCACCGCATGCGGCGACACGGCCACCGCCTCCGCCAGCACGGCCTGCGCGTCGCCCAGTGCGCCGATCGCCTCGTGGGTGCGCGCCAGCCAGTCGTAGGCGTCGACGAAATTCTTGTTGCCGTCGACGAGCTCCTCGAGCAGGTCGCGCGCTTCGTCGAAGCGCTCGCGCAGGAACAGGGTCTTGGCCAGGCCCAGGCGCGCCCAGGCGATGGCCTTCGTCTCGACCAGCTTGCGGTAGATCGGCTCGGCCTCGTGCGGCTCGCCGAGGAACATGTGGAGCTCGGCGCGCAGGCGCATGAAGTCGACGAGGTAGCGCGGATGGCGGGCTTCGCCGTCGACGCAGGCGGCGATCGCCTCGCGCTGGCTGCCCGACGCCATCAGCTCGTACACGGGCAGGAGCGCGTTGCGCCGCTCCAGGCCGCGCGCGATGCGCTCGAGCAGGCGGTCGGCCGTGAACGGTTTCAGGACGTAGTCGGTGGGCCCCAGTTCGGCGGCGCTGACGACCTTGCCGTAATCGCCTTCGGCCGTGACCATGAAGAACATGGTCGACAGCGGCATGAGCTTGTGATGGCGCACGTCCTCGAGCAGTTGCTGGCCGTCCTGGCCGCCTTCCAGCGCGTATTCGCACAGGATCAGGTCGTAGTGCTTCAGGCCGAGGTGCTTGATGGCCTGGTTCGAGCTGGCGACGTGGTCGATCTTGCTCAGGCCGCACATGTTCAGCATGTTGTGGATCGTCGAGCGCATGCCGGCATGCGGCTCGATGATCAGGGCGGTGAGGCCGTCGAGTTCGTTCATATCCCCGTTTTCCGTGGTTGCCTGCGATGGGCAGATGGGCTGCACAGGCCCGTTGGCCTACCGAGTATATTACGTCCAGGGAACAAAATTCTTGAATTTCACCCGCAGCCGACCGGCGGAAATGTCGCAAAAAACCACACTGTTGGTCACCGGGGAGCCGGTTGGGCGAAAGATCAGGCGCCGGGCTGGCGCGCCGCGGCCTGGCGCAGCGGCGCGCGATGGCCGTTGACGCAGTCGGCATGGGCGCCGCCGATCATGATGTTCTGGTAGCGGACTTCGTATTTTCCCGCCGACAGCTTGTCGATCAGGAACTTGGCGCGGCCCAGCACGTATGCGTGGCGCACGTTGGAGCGGCGGTCCAGGTCGTAGATCTTGACCAGCACGGGCGACGGGTTATTGCTGTTGTCGACCAGCACCTGCATCTCGTCGCCCTGGTTGCCGAGCGGGTAACCGTCGACGTAGCCGGACTGCGCGGGCCACGGATCGCCCGTCGGCGCCACCTGGGCCTGCAGATCGGTGTCGCAATCGGGCGCGCGCGTCGGCACGACCAGCTGGGTCACGGCGAGGGCCTTGATGTCGGGCGGCGCATCGGCCTGCCCGGCCGGACGCGCCCAGCCGTCGGCGCTGACGTCGGTGCCGAGCGGATCCGGCGGCGAGTTCGGCGCCGATGCCGATGCCGACGCCGAAGCGGACGCCGCCGGCGCCGCTGCCACGGTGGCCGGTTGCGCCTTGGCGGACCACACGAGCGCGGCCGGCAACCCCTTGGGCGGATCGAGCAGCACGATGGTCAATGCACCGCCGCCCACGAAGGCGGCCAGCATGAGGCCCCACCAGCGCGGGTCGCGCAGCACGCGCCAGCGCGACGGCGCGGCGACCTGGCGCGGTTCCCAGTGCGGGTCGCCGCGCGGCCGCTCGCGGCCATCCTCGCCGTGCGAGCTTTCCAGCCACTCCACTTCCCACTCTTCCGACGCGATCCACTCGTCGTGTTCCTTGCGGCGCACGGGATCGGACAGGATGTTGTAGGCCGTGTTGACGATGGCCATGATGCGGGCGGCGCGCTCGTCGCCCGGGTTCTTGTCGGGGTGGTATTTCTGACTCAGCGCCTTGTAGGCCGCGCGAATGACTTCCTGCGGTGCGTGGCGCGACACCTTCAGGTTGTCATAATGGGTATGGATCTTGGCCATGGTCGGGAGTCAGGTTGCATGGGCGCCACGCACGACGCCCACGCTTGCTGCCGTGGGCATCCTGCTGCATCAATATTAGCCGATTCGTTCAGTAACGGCAGAGGCAAGGGACGGCCTGCCGTACGAGCGGCAGTACAGCATAGCCGGGTTTGTATCCACCGCGCAAGATGTCAGCATTACAACTTGTGGCTGCGATCGGCGCGCTCGACGGCGGGTTCAAGCGCAACGCCGCTGCCGACGATGAGCACCTTGAACAATTCCCCCATTTCTGCGGGCGACACGAGCTTCTGCACGGCCTTCGATTGCGGCAGGTAGCGCAGCGCATCTTCCGGGTCGGTCTTGAGCAACAGGTCGCCGATGCCGGACGCCAGCAGGAACGCGGCCTGGCTCATATAGCCCAGCACGTCCAGCCCGGCATCGTGGGCCGCCAGCGCCATCGCGGTGAAATCGACGTGCGCCGTGATGTCCTGCAGACCCGGCAGGTAGAACGGATCGGGATGCGCATGGTGGCGGTAATGACACATCAGCGTGCCGCTCGTGCGCTCGTCGAAATAATATTCATGGGCGGGGAAGCCGTAGTCGATCAGGATCGCGGCGCCCTTGCCGCCCTTGAACGTGTGCGCCAGCGAGCGCATGAAACCGCAGCCGATGGGGTGCACTTCGGTCAGGTAGCCGTCCTGCAGCGCGTCGGCGCAGTGGCTCTCGACCTGGCGCGCGATCTGGTCCAGCAAGGCCGCGTCGGGCTCGCTTGATGCGAACGCGAAGCGGCCGGCGTCGACCGTCACCATCTGGCGGTGCCAGCGGCCGCCGTCGCGCAGGACGAGCTCGACCGGCATCGCATCCAGCACCTCGTTGGCGAGGACGACGCCGCGGAACGCATCGGGAAAATCGTGCACCCAGCGCACCTGCGGGAACGCCTTCAGCGCTTCCTGCTGGCGCGCGCGCAGCTCGCCCGACAGCTCAATGATCGTATAGCTGTCGACGCGCACGCCCAGCTCGCCCAGCGTCGTCAGGACGTCGAGCGCCAATTTGCCCGTGCCGGCGCCGAATTCGATGATGTTGGGACCACTTTGGGCCATAATAGCGGCGGCCGCGCGCGCCAGCGTGGCGCCGAACAGCGGGCTGATCTCGGGCGAGGTGGTGAAATCGCCGTCATGGCCCAGCTTGGCCGCGCCGCCGCTGTAGTAGCCGAGATTCGGCGCGTACAACGCCAGCTCCATGAAACGCGAGAACGGGATGGCGCCGCCCTGGTCGGCGATCTCGGCGGCGATCATGCGCTGCAGGGCTTGGGACGCGGCCAGCGCGTCGCCGGAGGGGAGAGGTAAGGACATCCGGCCATTGTAGCGAGAATCGGCAAGGACCAACAAACGGCGCCGCCGGTGCGCCGCCGCACGACATCACGATGACACAGACCACGACCAACGACGAACCGTCTTCCACGAGCCGCAGCCCCGCCGCCAACGACGCCGCGGCGCCGCACGCCCGGCGCGCCCGGGTGGCGCTGGTCACGGGCGCCGGCCGGCGCCTCGGGCGCGCCATCGCGCTCGGCCTGGCCGAGGCCGGCTGGGACGTCGCCGTGCACTACCGCCAGTCCGCGCACGAGGCCGACGAGGTCGTGGCCGCGATCCGCGCCCTGGGCCGGCGCGCCGTCGCGCTGCATGCCGACCTGGCGATTGATGCCGCCGTGCGCGCCCTGCCGCGCCAGGCCGTGCACCTGCTGGGCGGGCTCGATTGCATCGTCAACAATGCGTCGTTGTTCGAATACGACAAGCCGGACGCGTTTTCTCCGGCCCTGCTGGCCACCCACATGCAGTGCAATGTGGCCGCCCCACTGCTGCTCGCGCAGGAACTGCACGCGCTGGTGCCGGACGGTGGCCAGGCCGTCGTGATCAACTTGCTCGACCAGAAACTGTACAATCTCAACCCGGATTTTTTGTCGTACACGTTGTCAAAAGCGGCATTGCAGACGGCCACCACCTTGCTGGCCCAGGCGCTGGCGCCGAAGTTGCGCGTCGTCGGCGTCGCGCCCGGCATCACGCTCGTGTCCGGCGACCAGAGCGAAGACGGTTTCGAGCGCGCGCACCAGGTCACGCCGCTGGGCCGCTCATCCACGCCGCAAGACATCGTCGACGCCGTGTGCTATGCGGCAAACGCGAAGGCCGTGACCGGCACCACCCTGCTCGTCGACGGCGGCCAGCACCTGATGCCGCTGGCGCGCGACGTGATGTTTTTGACCGAATAATTTTTATCTCCCCTTACATCGAAGGTTTCCTATGTTGTCCGCCCTGTTCTACCCGCAGCTGCGCGATTGCCGCAGGCTGTTCCTGCGCAATTACGAAGTCATGATCAACATCGGTGTGCATGAGTTCGAGAAAAAGGGCGAGCAACGCGTCCTGATCAATGTCGACCTGTATATTCCGCTCGCCCTGTCGACCCCGAAGGACGACCAGCTGGACGAAGTGGTCGACTATGACTTCATGCGCGAGACCATCGCCAAGCGCATGGCGCAAGGCCACGTCCACCTGCAGGAAACCCTGTGCGACGACGTCGTGAAGGCGATGCTGGCCCACCCGAACGTGCGCGCGGCCCGCGTGTCGACGATGAAGCCCGACGTGTATCCCGACTGCGAAGGCGTCGGCGTGGAAGTGTTCCAGATCAAGGATGAAGCATGAACGAAGTGACGATGGCGTGTCCTGAGCCGGACGCAGCCGATAAAAAGACGGAAAAGCAGGCGTACGAGAACAACAAGCTGCACAAGCGCCTGTGCCGCCTCGTCGGCCAGGCGATCGGCGATTTCAACATGATCGAGGACGGCGACAAGATCATGGTTTGCCTGTCCGGCGGCAAGGACAGCTATGCCCTGCTGGACATCCTCATGACCTTGCGCGAACGCGCGCCGATCCGGTTCGACATCGTCGCCGTCAACCTGGACCAGAAACAGCCGAACTTCCCGGCCGACGTGCTGCCCGCCTACCTGACGAAGCTCGATATCCCGTTCCATATCGAGAACCAGGACACCTACAGCATCGTCAAGCGCCTGATCCCGGAAGGCAAGACCACGTGCTCACTCTGTTCCAGGCTGCGGCGCGGCATCCTGTACCGCGTGGCGGACGAGCTCGGTTGCACGAAGATCGCCCTGGGCCACCACCGCGACGATATCCTGGAAACCTTCTTCCTGAACATGTTCTTCGGCGCGAAGATCAAGGGCATGCCGGCCAAGCTCGTGTCGGACGACGGCAAGCACGTCGTGATCCGCCCGTTGGCCTATGTGAAGGAAGCGGACACCGAGCGCTATGCGGAAGTGAAACAATTCCCGATCATCCCCTGCGACCTGTGCGGTTCGCAGGAAAACCTGCAGAGAAAACAGATCAAGGCCATGCTGCGCGAGTGGGAACGGAAATACCCGGGCCGCGTGGAAAACATCTTCTCGTCGCTGTCGACCGTCGTGCCGTCCCACCTGATGGACCGCGACATGTTCGGCTTCACGGACCTGAAGGCCGACGGCATCGCGAATCCGGCCGGCGACATCGCCTTCGACGAAGAGCCGTGCGGGACGCCGGCCTCGGGGACCATTCCGCTGCAGCCGCTCTGAGCCGCTCGGTGTTTTGACGTTGTCTATGTAATACAGTTTCGCCGAGGCCAACTCCTCGGCCCGCATGAGATCGATTTCACTCTGGTGACGGCCCGACAAACGCCACAATGGGCCGAAAAAGCGATGTAATATTCCTACCTCGCCTGCGGCGCCCTGGGCGTGCGCATCGTCCAACTCACCTGGATTCCTCATGCAAATCGGCCAACCCGCCGGTGCCGCCCAGCCGGGCGGCGCCTCTGCCAATGCCAACGCCCAAGCCGGGAACACCAACATCGCCAGCCTGCGCGTGTTCGTGTTCGCCCTGTTCTTCACCTTCGGCGGCATCACGAGCCTGAACGACGTCATCATCCCGAAACTGAAGGACTTGTTCACGCTGTCGTACGCCCAGGCGATGCTCGTGCAATCGGCGTTCTTTGCCGCCTACTTCATCGTGTCGCTGCCGGCCGCCGCCATCGTGCAGCGCATCGGCTACATGCGGACGGCCGTCGTGGGCCTGCTCACGATGACGGCCGGCTGCCTGCTGTTCATTCCCGCGTCGTCGTCCGGCATGTTCATCACCTTCCTGCTGGCGCTGTTCGTGCTGGCGGCCGGCATCACCATCGTGCAGGTCGTGGCGAATCCGCTGATCTCGATGCTGGGCGCCCCCGCCACGGCCTCCAGCCGCCTGACCTTCGCCCAGGCCTTCAATTCCCTCGGCACGACCGTCTTTCCCTACGTCGGCGCAATCCTGATCCTCGGCTCGCTGGCCCGCGTCGACCAGGCCACGCTGTCGGCCGACGCCCTTGCCGCCTACCGCGCCGCCGAGAGCCAGGTCGTGGTGCACACCTACCTCGGCCTGGCCGTCGCGCTGGCCGTCGTCGCGTTCCTCGTCTGGACGAACCGCAAGAAGCTCGTCGAACACCCCCATCCGGAAAGCACCATGTGGGGCGCCTTCGACCTGCTGAAACAACCGCGCTTCGCGTTCGGCACCCTGTGCATCTTCCTGTACGTCGGCGCGGAAGTGGCCGTCGGCTCGCTGATCGTCAACTACCTGATGCAGCACGACGTGCTGGGCCTGGGCGCGGAAGCCGCCGGCAAGCACGTGCCGCTGTATTGGGGCGGCGCCATGGTCGGCCGTTTCCTCGGCGCTTATGTCCTGCGCATCTGCTCGCCCGGCAAGGTGCTGGCCGGCGCCGGCGCCATCGCCGCCCTGCTGCTGCTCGCCGCCGCGACCACCCACGGTGCAACGTCGGGCTGGGCGCTGCTGGCCATCGGCCTCGTCAATTCGATCATGTTCCCCACCATCTTCACCCTGGCCTCGGAAGGCCTGGGCGAACGCGCGGCCGAAGGCTCGGGCCTGATCTGCGTGGCCATCGTCGGCGGCGCCATCGTACCGCTGATCACGGGCTACGCCGCCGACGCGGCCGGCCTGCGCCTCGCGTTGGGCGTGCCCGCGCTGTGCTACCTGCTGATCCTCGGCTTCGGCTGGTACGCGCGCCGGCCGCTCCGGCAAGACTGAGGCTCGCCAGGCCTCGCGAGCCGCGCTTACCCGGCCACGTCGGTCCCGGCCGGGCGCACGTCATCCGGCCGCTTGCGCACCGGTCCGAGCTGGCGCAGCGCGCGGCCATTGATGCGGTCGCGCTCCGCGTCGCGCAGCCAGCCCCATTTATTGAAATAGCGCCAGGCCGACACATACCGCCGCCAGCACGACGCCGCCCGCCGACGCCAGCCGCCCGCGCCGACGCGGGCGACATCGCGCGCGGGATGACGCACCACCGTCACGTGCGGCACGAAGACCGTGCGGGCGATGCGGGCGGTGCGGCGCGCCAGGTCCACCGTGTCGAAACGCAGCAGGAAGCGCTCGTCGAACATGCCGGCGCGCAGCACGGTCTCGACCCGCATCAGCAGACAGCACGCGGGCGGCACCGGCACTTCCATCACCCGGCTGTAGCCGCTCGCGTGCAACTGGTAGCGCGCCAGCCTGCCGCTGGACCGGTGCAGCAGCGGAAAGCAGCGTCCCAGCAGCATTTCCAGCGGTCCCGGCAGCAAGCTGCACAGCGGTTGCAGGCGCCCATCGATCCCCTGCACGCGCGGCGCCAGCAGGCCGACGTCGGGATGCTGCTCCAGGTAGGCGATCATCCGGGCCACCGCGTCGAGCGGCAAGCCGATGTCGGGCCCCAGCAGCAGGTGATGGGCGCTCCCGGCGTCGGCGGCCTCGCGCAGGACCCGGTTATGGGCAAGCGCGTGACCTGGACGCTCGGGCTGCGGGCGGTAGTGGGCGCCGTAGCGTCCGGCCAGCGCGGCCAGGCCCGGCTGCCGCGCATCGTCGACCAGGTACACCAGCAGGTGCGGGCACGCGGTGGACAAGCTGAGCAGCAGGTGCTCGATGCGTTCCAGCGCCGCCGTGCCGCAGACGATGCAGCAACTGGCCCGCACGGCCGAGGCGCACATGGTCAGCCTCCGCCGCGCGTGCGTGTTCGCCTTCGTTCACGGGAACGATGAAAAATCTTGTCCATGGCACGCTCCTTCAACCAAAACACATGGGTTGAGAGTGGCGCCGCGGGCGGCGGTTGCAACGGAATCGACGGCGATTGCGCAGGATCAGACCGCGTGCATGTGCCGCCGCCGATTCAACCGGCCTCGACTGCCCGCCTACCGGGTCTTGGGCGGATAGATCGCGATTTCCTTCAGCTGCGACCGCGCCAGGTGCATGGGCACGCCGCGCGCCCGCGCCGTCGCCGCTGCCGGGCAGGCGTTGGTGGCGCGGTAGGACAGCGCGGCGGCCAGCATGCCCTCGGCCGGGTCGCCCAGCGCGTGCGCCATGTCGTCGGGCACGGTGCAGGTCGGGGCGAAACCGTCCGGGTAATCGCCGAAGCCCTTCGCGTTCACGCCCTTGAACTGGATCGTGAAATACGTCGTGCCGCAGTTGGGCATCGGTACGAAGCCGTAGGGCTTGCCGCACGTCGTGCCGCCGATGAGGTCGACCTGGACGTCCACGCCGCGCAGGCCGTTGATCACGGCTTCGCTGGCCGAGCACGTGTCGGACGTCGTCAGCACCGTCACGTGTTTCAGGCCCAGATAGGGCAACGCCATGTTACGCGGCGCGGAAAAGCCGAAGGCCGTGTTGCGGAACGGGATCGGGGCGTCGGCCGCCGTCTTGTCGTTGTAGATCGCGCGCTCGAACGTCTTGCCGGCCGACATCGGTCCCGCGATCATGTAACCGAGTTCGCTGGCGACGTACAGCAGGCCGCCGCCGTTGTAGCGCATGTCGAGCACGAGGTCGGTCGCGCCCTGGTTCTTGAGGGTCGTGACGGCGTTGATCAACTGCAGCTCGGACACGCCGTTGTGGTCCTCGAAACTCAGATAACCCACCTTGCCGGCCGCCGTGTCGAACACCTTGACGTTCTTCACGGGCGTCGTGGTGACGACGGCCGACGTCAGCGCGACGTCGAACGTCTTGTCGCCGCGCCGGAGCGTGAGCGTATGGTGCTCGCCCGCCGTGTCCGGCGACAGGCCCGCGCCCAGCTTGGCGACCTGGTCCTCGTCGTCGGTGTTGATGAAGTCGATGCCGTCGACGGCCGTCAGCAGGTCGCCGCGCTGGATGCCGGCCGTGGCGGCGGGCGAACCCGGCTCGACGATCGCGGCGAGCCAGGTGCGCGGGGCCGCCGTGGAATTGACGGACCAGGTCACGCCGTAGCCCGTGTCCTGGCTCGCATTGGTGAGCGCATCCCATTCCGCCGTCGTGTAGGTGAAATGGAAACGGTCCTTGAGCTTGCCCGACGCGGTCAGCGCGGGCGTCTTGAGGGCCGCGAAATAGTCGAGCGCGTTCGTATAGTCCGTCATGTGGACGGTGGACGGGATTTCGCTGTACCAGAGATAGGTCGCGTCGCTCCAGCCGCGCAGGAATTTCATCTCGTCCTGCAGCGTGCCCTGGCGGTCCGGGAACGGCAAGCCCTCGGCATCGACGCCCGTGCGCGGTGCGGCGCACAGGTTCTGGTAGCTCATGTAGTCGGCCGGGATCGGGTCCGCGGTGTCGGCCGGCGTCGTGGGCGTCGTGCCGGGATCGCTGGCGACCGGAGCCGGGCCGCCGATGGACGGATTCCCGCCGCCGCCACCGCAGGCGGCCAGCGTGAACAGCGCGGCAACCGCGCAGGCGAGCAGGCGGGGAAACGCGGTCGAAACACCGGGGGCGGAATGCGAGGTCATGCGTCCGATTATAGAGGCCGCCTGCCTCGTCAAACACATCCAACTGTAACAGTTGGCAGGACGCGACAACGCCCCCTGCCGGTGCGATGCCGGCAGGGGGCGGCCTCGCTCACGCGGCGCGGGTGACGCCGCCCGCGTGGAAGGCGGACACGAGTTCCGCTTCCTTGCGCTTGGCCGCCTTCAGGTTGCGCTCCTTGACGTGGCCGAAGCCGCGGATGTCTTCCGGAACGCTCGCGATCGCGACCGCCTGCGCCAGGTTCTCGGCCGCCAGCTTGGGCAGCAGAGCCTCGACGGTGACGCGATAGTCGTCGATCAATGCGCGCTCCATCCGGCGCTCGGCCGTTCGGCCGAACGGGTCGAGCGCCGTGCCGCGCAGGCCTTTCAGCCTGGCCAGCACGCCGAAGGCCTTCATCATCCACGGACCGAATTCCTGTTTCACGAGGTGGCCGTCCTTGTCCTTCTTCGCGAACAGCGGCGGCGCCAGGTGGAATTTCAGTGTGACGTCGCCTTCGAACATGCCGTCGATCTTGGCCATGAACGCCGGATCCGTGTACAGGCGCGCCACTTCGTACTCGTCCTTGTAAGCCATCAGCTTGTGCAGGTAGCGCGCGACGGCCTCCGTCAGCCGCGTGCCCTTGCCCAGCTTGTCCTCCGCGGCGCGGACCCGGTCGACGAATGCCTTGTAGTGCGCCGCATAGCCGGCGTTTTGATAGGCGGTCAGCAGTTCGACGCGGCGCTTGACGAGGTCGTCGAGCGATTGCGCGCGCTTGAACTCGATCACCTTCGCGGGCGTCACGAGTTTTTGCACGGACGGCAAGTCGTGCGCGGCCGTGCGGCCCCAGTTGAACGCGGCCTTGTTGAAGCCGACCGAGACGCCGTTCAACTCGATCGCCTTCAGGATCGACGCTTCCTGCAGCGGCACGTGCCCCTTCTGGAACGCATAGCCCAGCATGAACATATTGGTCGCGATGGCGTCGCCCAGCAGCGCGGTGGCGATGTGGCCGGCGTCGATGAAGTCGACGTTGTTCTCGCCGCACGCCTGCACGATGGCGCCGCGCGAGCCTTCGGCCGGGAATTGCCAGTCCGGGTTCTTGATGAACGCGGCGGTGGTGGCGCCGGTCGCGTTGACGGCGGCCCACGTGCGGCCCTCGCCCATGCGCGACAGCGCGTCGCGGCTCGCGGTGACGATCTGGTCGCAGCCGATCACGAGATCCGCGTTGCCGGTGCCGACGCGGGTCGAGTACAGCGCGTCCTGGCGGTCGGCGAGGCGCACGTGCGACATCACGGGGCCGCCCTTTTGCGCGAGACCGCTCATGTCCAGCACGAGGGCGCCCTTGTTCTCGACGTGGGCGGCCATCGCGAGGATCTGGCCCACCGTCACGACGCCGGTGCCGCCGATGCCGGTGACGAGGATGCCGAACGGCGTCGCCGTCGACGGGATCGCCGGCATCGGCAGAGCAGGCGGCGCCGCCTCATTGGTCGCGGCCTTCCTGGGCTTTTTCAGGCCGCCGCCTTCCACGGTGACGAAGCTCGGGCAGAACCCGGTGACGCACGAAAAATCCTTGTTGCACGAGGACTGGTTGATCTGGCGCTTGCGGCCCAGCTCCGTCTCCAGCGGTTCGACGGACAGGCAGTTCGACTGCTTCGAGCAGTCGCCGCAGCCTTCGCACACGGCTTCGTTGATCACGGCGCGCTTGGCCGGATCCGGATACGCGCCTTTTTTCCGACGGCGGCGCTTTTCGGACGCGCAGGTCTGGTCGTAGATCATGGCCGAGACGCCCGGCATCTCGCGCAGTTCGCGCTGCACGTCCATCAGTTCCGACCGGTGGCGCACGGTGACGCCCTCGGCCCACGGATAATCGGCCGGATATTTTTCCGGCTCGTCCGTGACGACGACGATCGGCTTGACGCCTTCGGCCGCCAGCTGGCGGCTGATCCTGGCCGGATCGAGCGGACCGTCGACCACCTGGCCGCCCGTCATCGCGACGGCGTCGTTGTAGAGGATCTTGTACGTGATGTTGACCTTGGCCGCGACCGACGCGCGGATCGCCAGCACGCCCGAGTGGTAATACGTGCCGTCGCCGAGGTTCGCGAACACGTGTTTTTCGCCCGTGAACGGCGCCTGGCCGATCCACGTGACGCCCTCGCCTCCCATGTGCGTGAACGTGGACGTTTCGCGGTCCATCCACAGCACCATGTAGTGGCAGCCGATGCCGGCCATGGCGCGCGAGCCTTCCGGCACCTTGGTCGAGCTGTTGTGCGGGCAGCCGGAGCAGAAGTACGGGATGCGGTCCGTTTCCGGATTCGCCTTCGGGATGTTCTTGAGGACGAGTTCCTTCGCTTCCAGGAAGGCGATGCGTTCCTTCACGCGCTGCTCGACCGGGTGGCCGGCGCAGTAGTGCGAGATGCGCGACGCGATCGCGCGCGCGACCTGGGCCGGATTCAGCTCGTAGTTCGCCGACAGCAGCCAGTCGCCCTGGCCGGAACGGTTCTTGACGCTCCACTCGCCGGCGTCGTCGAACTTGCCGACGACGCGCGGCCGCTCGCTGTCCGGCAGGTTGTACAGCTCTTCCTTCAGCGCGTATTCCAGCACCTGCCGCTTTTCCTCGACGACGAGGATCTCGTCCAGGCCGCGGGCGAATTCGTTCACGCCGACGGAGTCCAGCGGCCACGTCATGCCGACCTTGTAGACCCTGAGGCCGATGTCGCGCGCCGCCTCCTCGTCGATGCCCAGGTCGGCCAGCGCCTGGCGGGTGTCGAGGTAGGATTTGCCGGCCGTGATGATGCCGATCTTGGGCGCCGGGCTGTCCCAGATGATCCGATTGAGCTTATTGGCGCGCGCATAGGCCAGCGCGGCATACCACTTGTAGTGGTTCATGCGCACTTCCTGGTCCAGCACGGCGTCCGGCCAGCGGATGTTCAAGCCGCCCGGCGGCATTTCGAAGTCCGCCGGCAGGATGGTTTGCACGCGGTCCGGGTCGAGGTCGACGACGGCGCCCGATTCGATGATGTCGGTCACGCATTTCATCGACACCCACAGGCCGCTGTAACGGCTCATCGCCCACGCGTGCAGGCCGTAGTCGATGTATTCCTGCACGGACGACGGGTACAGCACGGGGATGCCGCAGTGGTGCAGGATGTGGTCGGACTGGTGCGCCGTCGACGACGATTTCGCCGCGTGGTCGTCGCCCGCCAGCACGAGCACCCCGCCGTTCTTCGCCGAGCCCGCGTTGTTGCCGTGTTTAAAGACGTCGCCGCAACGGTCGACACCGGGGCCCTTGCCGTACCACATGGCGAACACGCCGTCGTACTTCGCATCCTTGAACAGATTGGTCTGCTGCGTGCCCCAGACGGCGGTCGCGGCCAGGTCTTCGTTCATGCCGGGGTGGAAGTGGACGTGGTGCGCTTCCAGGTGCTGTTTCGCCTTCCACGCCGTCTGGTCGACCTGGGTGACGGGTGAGCCGCGGTAGCCGGTGATGTAGCCGGCCGTGTTCAGGCCGGCCTTGAGGTCGCGTTCGCGCTGCAGCATCGGCAGGCGGATCAGCGCCTGGGTGCCCGTCATGAAGGCGCGGCCGCGCTCGAGCGTCCATTTGTCGTCGAGGGTGATGTCGTGCGGCGGTAGCGGTTCCAGCTGGCTGCGGTCCAGGGGGGCGTTCATGCGTGTCTCCAATTATTTGTTTTGCGCTTTCTTATTGTTTTGTGCAGCGAGCGCATCCGTAGGGTGGGCACCCCGTGCCCACCAAACGCATGCGGCACGTGGACATCACGGTGGGCTCGGGGAGCCCACCCTACGTAGAAGTATCGTTCGGGAAGTATAGACCTGTGCCACCAGCATTAAATTTCAATGAATTCCCCCCGTCGGACGATTTGCGCAATAAAATTGCGACTCGCGGGAGTCCTGAGGAGAATTCATGTCAAAAATCGAGCTGGATAAAACCGATCGCAAAATCCTGGCCATCCTCCAGTCGGATGGCCGCCTGTCCAACCAGGACGTGGCCGAGCGCGTCAGCCTGTCGCCGTCCCCCTGCTTGCGGCGCATCAAACGTCTGGAAGAGGCCGGTGTCATCCGGCAATACGTCGCCCTGCTCGATCCCGACAAATTGGGACTGGGCCTGCTGGCCTACGTAAATGTCCGCTTGGAAAAACACAGCGAAGGTGTGGCGAACGCGCGCGTGCCGGCCACGTCGCCCCGCTTCGATTTCGCGCAGGCCGTGTCGACCTGGCCGGAAGTCGTGGCCTGCTATGCGATGACGGGGGAGATGGATTTCCTGCTGCGCGTGCACGTGGAAGACATGGACCACTTCTCGCGCTTCATGATGGGCACCCTGCTGCGCCACCCGGCCGTGCTGGACGTCAAATCGAGCTTCGCCCTCCAGCGCATCAAGGAAACGACGGCGCTTCCCATCGTTTGACGGGCGTTTGCCCTACCAGGCCGCGATCCGGCGCAGTTGCGGCAGGATCTCCGCCGCCATGGCCGCATGCTGGGCCGTCGTCGGATGCCCGTTGACGGCATCCCCCGGCTGGTGCGCCGCCGGCGCGAGCAGGTGCACGCGGTCGTCGGCCACGCGGGCCCGCACTTCCTTCAGATAGCCGATCAGCGCCGCCTTCTTGTCGCCGTCCAGCAGCGCGCCTTCCGTCAGCGCGATCCGTGCGTGCGGATGGTCGCGCAGCACGCGGCGCAGGAACGCCGTGTACGCGTCCACGTACGACTTACGGTCCGGAATGCCGGGATTGAAATCGTTGGTGCCGATCGCGACGACGACCAGGTCGGGATCGTAATCCGCTTGCCGCCACGCGACCGGATGCGCGGCGTCGGCGATGGCGAGATCGTAGAACGCGGGCAGCTGCAACTCGTCGGTGCGGCCGTTCCAGCTGCGCACGAGACCCCGGCCGCCGTAGCAGACCAGCTGCACCTGTGCATCGAGCGCGCGCGCGCGCGCGGCCAGCATGCCGTACGACAGGCGCGGGTTCCACCAGTCCGGGGTGTCCTTGTCGCCGGCGCCCCGTTCCATGTCGGCCCCGCACGTGACGGAGTCGCCCAGCACGAGCATGCGGCGCCGCGGCAGCGCGGGCGCGGCGAGGAACCGGCCGTCGGCCGTGAAACGCGCGATGGACACCACCCCGAGCCACGTCTCGCTGCGGTGCACGAGTTCCACGCGATGCACACCGGGCGCCGCATGCGTGAACACGTCGTAGCGTTGCATGTGCGGCGACAGGCGCAGCGTGGCGGCCGGCTTGCCGTCCACGATCACGTCGACGAGACTGTTGGCGCTGCCCGCCGCATCGACGGCGAGGCGGGTGCCGTCGACGGCGAGCACAAAGGTCACGCCGGGATAGCCGAAGCGCACGGTGCCGCCGGCATCCGCCGCCGTGCGGCCCATGCGCGCGACGTGGACGTCGGCGGCGGCGATCGTCTGGTCCGCCGCCGCCGGCGCCGCCGCGCACCAGGCCAGCAACGCGGCGACGAGCGGCCGGCGCATCAGGCGCCTTTCTTCTTCAGGCGCAGCAGCAGGACGCCGTGCGAGGGCACGGTCGCGTCGAGGCGGCGGCTCGTGTCGCCCGTCTTGCCGGTCCACGCGTCGGTCCAGCGCCAGGTGGCCTTGCCGAAGTCGAGTTGGTGCTTGAAGACCTCGTCGTCGATCACGTTCTGCTTCCAGTCGTAGTGCAGCGGCAGCGCGGATTCGCCGCGGTTCAGCACCATGAACGCCCACTCGTCGTTGGCCAGCGGCTTGGCCCACAGTTCGACGGCACCCTGCTTCCAGAAGCGCAGCGCCGGCACGCCCAGCGGGTCCTGGTTGATGGCGATGACCTCGCGCCGGCCGATGATCTTCTCGACCGAGTCCGGCATCGAACGCAGGTCGTTGCCGAGGATGAGCGGGGAGTTCATCATCGCCCAGATCGAGAAGTGGGCGCGGTCCTCGTCTTCCGTCATGCCCATGCCGACTTCCAGCATGTCCATGTCGTTCCAGTGTCCCGGCCCCGCGTATTTGCGCAGGCCCGCCTGCATGTCGAGGATGCGCATCACGCCCCACCTGGACCAGGTATCGGCGCTCTTTTCGCAATCCCAGCACGGATAGATGTCGCCCGTCGTGCGCCACGAGTGGCCGACGTTGGCGCCCCACTCCCACGGCTTGTTGCTGCCCCACTCGCACATGCTGAACAGGACGGGGCGGTTCGCGGCGCGGATCGCGTCGCGCATCGTCGTGTAGGCGCCGACGGCACTCAGGCCGTCGCTTTCGCACCAGTCGTACTTCAGGTAGTCGACGCCCCAGGCGGCGTAAGTTTTCGCATCCTGATATTCGTGGCCGCGGCTGCCGGGACGGCCGCCGCAGGTGTGGTTGCCGACGTCGGAATAAATGCCCAGCTTGAGGCCGCGCGCGTGCACGTAATCGGCCAGCGCCTTCATCCCGGACGGGAAGCGCTGCGGGTCGGGGCGGATGTCGCCGTGTTCGTCGCGCGTACCTTGCCAGCAATCGTCGATGTTGATGTACTGGTAGCCGGCATCCTTCAGGCCCAGCTTGACCATCGCGTCGGCCGTTTCGCGGATCAGCTTTTCGTCGATGTTGCAGGCGAATTTGTTCCAGCTGTTCCAGCCCATCTGCGGCGTGGCCGCGAGGCCGTCGAATTTCTGCGCCCACGCGGCGGCGGGAGACACCGCGATGGCTGCGGCCAGGATCAGGTTCGCGCTACGTTTCATTATTTCTTGGCTCCTATCGTCTTCAGTCGTTTATCGTGGTCGGCGATCAACTTGAGTGTGCTCGCATCGCTGTCGAACACCGAATACAAGCCCTGCTCTTCCTGCGGCGGATCGCCGACGAAATCGTTCCCCGGCTTCCACCAGTAATCCGCATTGGCCGCGCGGCCCGCGCCGCCCCAGGCCCAGAAATTCCAGCCGGCGACCGGGTCGCCCGCGGCCGCGCGCTTCTCCAGCGTCGTGAAGACCGCGTCATAAAACCGGTCGCGCACCTTGGTCGACGCCTTGATGTCGAACGCGCCGCCGTCGCGGTTCAGGCCGAACTCCTCCAGCACGATCGGCTTGCCCAGCTGCTTGGCGTAGTCGACGTGCACGTTCAGGTAGTGGCTGGCCTTCTCCATCATGCCGTCCCACGTGGCGTCCGGCTTCTTCGGGTCGAACCAGCCCCAGTTCGCGGGCCACAGGTGGAACGTGAGGTAGGCGATGTCCGGCGTGCGGTGCGCGTCGAGGTAAAGCTGGGCGTCCTGCGCGGAGCCGGCGAGGCCCTCGCTGCCCGTGCTGACCATGTGGTTGCCGTCGAGCGAGCGGATGTAGTGGGCGGTGTCCGCGACCCACTTCACGTACGTCGCCTTTTCCTGCGGCGTCGCCTTGCTGTTGCCCGGCCGCGGTTCGTTCGCCAGCTGCCACGACAGGATGGTCGGGTCGTCGCGGTACGGCTTCTTCGTCACGGTGTTCGTGCGCTGGACGATCCTGGCGATCACGTTGCGGTATTCGTCCTGGGCGCGCGCGTTCGTGTAGAACGTCGCGTTCTCCGCCATGAAGCGCTCATAGTCCTTGCTCACGTTCGGGTCGTGCGCGGGCGAGCCCGTGAACCAGTTCAGGTACTGCGTCATCCCGCCGGACCACTGCCAGAAATTATTCAGGTAGAGCACGGCCGTCATGTCGCGCTTCGCCAGTTCGGCCATCAGGAAGTCCAGGCCCTGCAGCAGATGTTCGTCGTAGTGGCCGGGCGCGCTCGTCGTGGCGGGGCTGACGGCGCTCTTCATCGCGGTCTTTTCCGACACCGCCAGCACCCGCACGTTGTTGATGCCGAGGGCCTTGAGGCGGTCGAGCTCCTTCACGAGCCGGGCACGCTGCCCGACGCCAGTCGGCGCGCCGAGATAGCCGCCGTACCAGAAGTTGGCGCCGGCGATCATGTAGCGCTGGCCGTTGCGTTCGAAATGGCTGTCCTTGACGGCCACGAAGCCGCTCTTCCTGGCGCCGGCCGCGTGGGCCAATCCGATGGTGCCGGCGGCCAGCAGGGCCGCGGCCACGGCGATTTTGCCGAACTTGCGTTGCATGTAGTCTCCTCGCGCCTCTCGGGAAGCGTCGTTATGGTCGGTCATGCGCCGCCCGCCGGCACGGCGGGCGGCGGGAAGGTAACACTCAGCGCTGCGGGCGGCCGCGCACGTCCAGCACGGACGCCGGCAGGTCGACCGTCACGCTGGTCGCGTTCGTGCCCGCGGCGTCTTCGGCCAGCACCAGCTTGTACTTGCCCTTGGCGATGCGCCAGGTCTTGGACTTCTCGTCGAACATGCCGAGGATGCGCGGCTCGACGACGACGTCGATTTCTTTCGACTCGCCCGGCTGCAGCGCGACCTTGTCCCAGGCGGCGAGGCGCTTCGGCGCTTCCCACTTGGCGGCGAGCGGCGCCACGTACACCTGCGGCACGTCCTTGCCCGCGACATTGCCCGTGTTGGTGACCTTGAAGCGCACGTGCACGCGGCCGCCCTTCACCTGGCTCGCCAGGCCGGAGTACGAGAACGTCGTGTACGACAGGCCGTGACCGAACGGGAACAGCGGCTTGATGCCCTTGACGTCGAACCACTTGTAGCCGACGGCCGCGCCTTCCTTGTAGTCGACGGTGAAGCGCAGGTCCGGCTGTTTCGGATCGCCGTCCAGTTTCGGGCGCGGCAGCTGCTGCTCGGAGACCGGGAACGTGGCCGGCAAGTGGCCCGACGGATTCACGGCGCCGAACAGCACGCGCGCGATGGCTTCGCCGCCGCTGGTGCCCGGATACCAGGCTTCCAGCACGGCCGGCGTCTTCGCGACCCACGGCATGGCGACCGGGCCGCCCGTTTCCAGCACGACGACGGTGCGGGCATTGGCGCCGGCCACGCTGTCGATCAGCTTGTCCTGGTTATCCGGCAGCGACAGCGACGTCGCATCGTTCGCCTCGCCGATCCACTGCGTCGCGAACACGAGCGCGACGTCCGCCTGCGCGGCCACGCGCGCGGCGCGCGCGGGGTCAAGGCCGTCGTCGTACACGACCTTCGCGTTCGGCGCCAGCGCCTGGATCGAACGCAGCGGCGACGACGGGTGGTACACGACCGGGCCCGGCCAGGACTTCGGCTCGAGGCCCTTCACGGCCATGCCGCCGACCGGATACACCTGCGACGAACCGCCGCCCGACAGCACGCCCACGTCGGCATGGCCGCCGATGATGGCGATCGTCTTGACGTCCTTGGCCAGCGGCAGCACGCGGTTGTCGTTCTTCAGCAGGACGATGCCCTCTTCCTCGGTCGTACGGCTGACGGCGCCGTTCTTCGCGAAGTCGATGTGACCGCCCTGCGTCACCGGATTGTCGACGACGCCCTTGGCGAACATGGCGCGCACGATGCGCGTGGCCATGTCGGTAAGGCGCGCTTCCGACACGTGGCCGTTCTCGACGGCTTCCGCCAGCGCGGCGCCGAAGTACGGCGACTTGTCGAATTCCTGGCCCGACTCGCGGTCCAGGCCGTGGTTCGCGGCTTCCACGGTGCTGTGGGTCGCGCCCCAGTCGGACATCACGTAACCCTTGAAGCCCCAGTCCTTCTTGAGGACTTCGTTCAGCAGGTAGTCGTTCTCGCAGGCGTAGGTGCCGTACACGCGGTTGTACGAGCACATGACGGAGCCGGCGTCGGACTGCTCCAGCGCGAGCTGCATCGCGAGCAGGTCGGACATGCGCGACGCGGCCTTGTCGATGTGGACGTCCAGTTCGTTACGGCCCGTTTCCTGGTCGTTCAGCGCGTAGTGCTTGACGGTCGAGATCACGTGGTTCGACTCGATGCCCTTGACGGCATGGCCCACGATCGTGCCGGCCAGCAGCGGATCCTCGCCCGCATATTCGAAGTTGCGGCCGTTGCGCGGGTCGCGCATCAGGTTCACGCCGCCCGCCAGCATCACGTTGAAGCCGGAGGCGCGCGCCTCGGAACCGATCATCGCGCCGCCGGCGTAGGCGAGTTGCGGATCCCACGACGACGCCGTGGCGAGGCCCGACGGCAACTGCGTGCGCTCGCGCGGGGTCGGCGTGGCCTGGGTGGCGACGCCGAGGCCGGCGTCCGTTTCCCACAGGTCCGGCAGGCCGAGGCGCGGGTTACCCGGCACGTAGCCGGCGGAGAAGGGGATCGCGGCTTTCGGCGGCGTCGTGCCCTTGGGGGCGAACGCGGTGCCGAAATAGCCGAACACCCAGCGCAGTTTTTCCGCGCGGGTCATGGCTTTCACGGCGAGTTCGGCGCGCTGGTCGGCGCTCAGCGAACGGTTCATCCACGGCTGCTGGGCCGGGGCCGCGGCGTCTGCGGCGGATGCGAACAAGGGGAAGGCGGCGGCCAATGCCGCAACGAGGGTGAGGTGACGGAAACGCATGGACGGAGCTCTCTAGGGGGTCAATCGTTATAGTGTGCGATGCAACGCCGCCGCGTGGCAAGCACGCGGCGGCACGGGTCGGGTCAGACGGCCTTGACGTCCACGTACATGCGGGCGTATTTCGCGCCGAAGTACAGGATGTAGGCGTAGCAGACGGCCGGGATCAGGAACGACGGCTGCAGGCCGATGGCGTCCGCGGCCTGGGCCTGGATCACCGGCACGACGGCGCCGCCGGCGATGGCCATCACCAGCAGGCCGGAGCCCTGGCTGGTCTGCGGGCCCAGTTCATGCACCGACATGCTGAAGATGGTCGGGAACATGATCGAGTTGAACAGGCCGACGGCCAGCACGGCCCACATCGCGAAGTGACCATGGCCGAACGTGGTCGCGGCCAGCAGCGCGATGCACACCGCGGCGTTGAACGCGAGGACCTTGCCCGGGCTGACGGTGCGCATCACGGCCGAACCGATGAAGCGGCCGACCATCGCGCCGCCCCAATAGTAGGCGACGTAGTTGGCACCGACTTCGGGCGTGAAGCCGGCGATGGACGCATCGCCCATGTAGTTGATCAGGAAGCTGCCGATGCTGACCTCGGCGCCGACGTACACGAAGATCGCCAGCACACCCAGCATCAGGCGCTTGCGCTTCAGGATCGAACCGCCGCTCACCGAGCCGGTGTCCTCGTCGCGGATGATCGGCAGGCGGATCACGGCGAACAGGATGGCCAGGATCGCCAGCGTGGCGGCCAGGCCCAGGTACGGACCCTGCACGGCCTGCGCCTGCGCCAGTTTCTCGGCGGCGGTCATGTGGTTCGGATCGGCGACCGTCGAGATGTGCGACAGGATCAGGTAGCCGCCGATCGGGGGTCCAACGAAGGTGCCGAACGAGTTCAGCGCCTGGGTCAGGTTCAGGCGGCTCGACGCGGTGGCCGGCGCACCCAGTACGGTGACGTAGGGGTTGGCGGCCACCTGCAGGATGGTGATGCCGCCGGCCAGCACGAACAGCGCGAACAGGAACAGCGCGTAGACGCTGGTCGCGGCCGGGTAGAACAGCGCGGCGCCGACGGCGCACACGGCCAGGCCGACCACGGCGCCGGCCTTGTAGCCGATGCGGCGGATCAGCGCGCCGGCCGGGACCGACAGCAGGAAGTAGCCGCTGAAGAAGGCCAGGTTCACCATCATCGCCTGTACGTACGTCAGGTTGTAGACCGATTTCAGGTGCGGGATCAGGATGTCGTTCAGCGACGTCAGGAGGCCCCACATGAAGAACAGGGCGGTGACGACGGTGAGGGGAAAGGTGTAGTTCGTGGGCTGGGCCCGGTCGGCAGGCTCGATTGCGGCCGGTGATGCACGTTCCATGCAGGTCTCCTTGAGATGTTACCGCTAACTTATAAAACAGTAACTTTTTTGTAAAAAACATTCTGCATAAGCAGACTGGAAGGGTCAAACGCGACGAGCGATTCCGGGACGAGTTTAGTCGGTCGTCACTAAACACGCCCCTCCCTCTTATGAAATCGGTTTCTTAAATTGAGAATATACCGGTCAAACCGCTGTTTAGTAAAGCCGACTAAACTTGACTTGAAGTGCAAGTTCGCGTTTGACCAAGGCGATTTCGATATGCAAGACTCCAATCAGACAAGCGACGCCACTGGCGCTCGCGGCAACGATATCGGAGACAGTGTGAACCCCGACACCTCACTCACCCCAGCGGGCGGCAGCCCCGCGCCGGTCACGATCCGCGACCTGGCCAAGTATGCCGGCGTCTCGGCCGGGACGATCTCGCGCGCCCTGAAAAACGAGCCGGGGCTCACGGAAAGCACGCGCCAGATGGTGTTGTCGGCAGCCCACGAATTGGGGTACGACTTCTGCAAACTGCGCCGCAAGCGCATCCGCCGCCTCACGTTCCTGTTGCACCGCCAGCACAACACGGCCGCGAGCAGCCCGTTCTATTCGCCCGTGCTGCACGGCGCCGAGGAAGCCTGCCGCAAGCAGGGCATCGTACTGTCGTTCATGGCGGTCGGCCCGGCCGACGGCGTCACGGAGCAGTTGCGCATGCACGCGCCGGACGCCATCGTGTGCGCCGGCTTCTTCGAACCCGAGCTGCTGAACGCCCTGCGCGCCAGCGGCAAGCCCCTCGTCCTCATCGACATGAAGCTGCGCGGCTACAGCTCCGTCAATCCGGACAACCACATGGGGGGTTATCTCGCCACCCGGCACCTGATCTCGCTGGGCCGCGAGCGCATCGGCATGATCTCCGGTTCGCTCGGCCACTACAGCATCCGCGAGCGCAACCGCGGCTACCGCCAGGCGCTGTTCGAGGCTGGCATGCTGGCCGATCCGCGCCTGGAGACGTGCCTGCCGGACGGCATCGACCTCGAGACGGGCGCCTACGAGGCGATGCAGGCCCTGCTCGACCAGCCGCACCCGCCCGACGCCGTGTTCTGCTACAACGACGCCGCCGCCCTCGTCGCGATGCGCGCCTGCCTCGCGGCCGGGAAGACGGTGCCGCACGATATCTCGATCGTCGGCTTCGACGACATCCCGGGCGCCGTGCTGGGCCACCGGCCGCTGACGACGCTGCGCATCAACAAGAAGGAGCTGGGCGCGCTGGGCGTCGAGCTGCTGCTGCGCGGCCCGCAGGACCCGCCGCTGGAACAGGTGGCGCCCGTCGAACTGATCGTGCGCGCCAGCACCGTGTGCGAGGACTACCGCATGCGCAAATAACGCTCCAGCGTCATCCACCGATTCACTCATCACGACCGACCCATGCTTCCCGACTTCCATTCCCGCGCGACGCTGCTGCAGCACATCCGCCACACCCGCCAGTTCTACGATCCCCGCTGCGTCGACCCGAGCGGCGGCTTCTATCATTTCTACAAGGACAACGGCACGGTCTACGACGCGCGCACGCGCCACCTCGTGAGCAGCACCCGCTTCGTCTTCAATTTTTCGACGGCGTGGCGCCAGTTCCAGGAACCGGCCGACCGCGACCGCGTGCTGCACGGCCTGCGCTTCTTGCGCGACGCGCACCGCAATCCGGAGACGGGCGGCTATGCCTGGACGCTGGACTGGAACGACGGACAAAAACGCGTCACCGACGACACCAACCACTGCTACGGCCTCGCCTTCGTGCTGCTGGCCTATGCCCACGGGCTCATGGCCGGCGTCGGCGAAGCGCGCGCGTGGCTGGACGAAACGTACGACCTGATGGAGCGCCGCTTCTGGGAACCGGCGCACGGCCTGTATGCCGACGAGGCGAGCGGCGACTGGTCCACGCTGTACCCGTACCGCGGGCAGAACGCCAATATGCACGCGTGCGAAGCGATGCTGGCCGCGTTCGACGCGACGGGCGACACCAAATTCCTGTGGCGCGCCGAGACGCTCGCCCACAACATCACCGTGCGCCAGGCCGCACTGTACGGTAACCTGATCTGGGAACACTACCGCAGCGACTGGACCGTCGACCCGGACTACAACCGCGACGACAAGACCAACATCTTCCGCCCGTGGGGCTACCAGCCCGGCCACCTGACGGAATGGGCCAAGCTCCTGCTGATCATGGAACGCCACAAGGACAAGATGGCCGGCCCGTCCGACTGGCTGCTGCCGCGCGCGCGCCAGTTGTTCGACGCCGCGCTGGCCAAGGCGTGGGACGCGCAACACGGCGGCATCCACTACGGCTTCGGTCCGGAGGACGAGATCTGCGACGCCGACAAATACTTCTGGGTGCAGGCCGAGAGCCTGGCCGCCGCCGCCCTCCTCGGCGCGCGCACCGGCGACGCCGCCTACTGGACCTGGTACGACCGCATCTGGGCCTACAGCTGGGAGCATTTCGTCGACCACGAGCACGGCGCCTGGTATCGCATCCTCGGTCCGGCCAACGAGAAGCTCACCGACGAAAAAAGCCCGGCCGGCAAGGTCGACTACCACACGATGGGCGCCTGCTACGAGGTGCTGACCGTTCTGACCAAGGATTGACATGGCGGACTTTCCCGTATTCGTCGCGGCCGGTGAAGCCCTGACCGACATGATCGTCGACGACGCTGGCGCCACGCGCTGGCACAGCGTGACGGGCGGCTCGACGTGGAACGTGGCGCGCGCGATGGCGAAGCTGGGCGCGCCCAGCGCCTTCGCCGGCGCCGTCAGCCGCGACGTGTTCGGCGACCAGCTGTGGCGCGCCACGCTCGACGCGGGCCTGGACGAGCGCTTCCTGCAGCGCCTGGACAAATCGCCGCTGCTCGCGATCGTGCACCGGCTCGACCCGCCCAGCTATTTCTTCGTCGGCGACGACAGCGCCGACCTGCACTTCGACGCGGCGCAGCTGCCGCAAGGCTGGACGGCCGGCTGCCGCTGGGCGCACTTCGGCGGCATCAGCCTCGCGCGCCAGCCGCTCGCGGGCAAGCTCGTGCTGCTGGCCGAAACGCTGAAGGCGCAGGGCGTGCGCATCAGCTACGACCCGAACTTCCGCGCGCTGATGGACGAGGACTACGACCCGACCCTCAAGCGCATGACGGCGCTGGCCGACGTCGTGAAGGTGTCGGAGGAAGACCTCGTCGGCCTGCTGCGCACACACGACGCCGACGCGGCCTTTGCCACCTTGCGCGGCTGGAACCCGGATGCCAGCTACCTGTACACGAAGGGCGCGGCCGGCGCCTCGCTGCATACGCCGGACGGATCCTGGCAACAGGCGGCGCCGCGCATCACGCCCGTGGACACGGTCGGCGCCGGCGACGCCAGCATCGCCGCGCTGGCCTGGAGCATGCTGCATGCGCCCGAGCGCGACGGCCGCACCCACCTGCGCTTCGCCGTCGCGGCGGGCGCCGCGGCCTGCCTCGCGGCCGGCGCCACGCCGCCCACGCTGGCGGCCATCGATACGCTGCTGGCGGGGATGCACGCCTGACTCACCAGCAGTTTTCGAACGTGAGGCCGACCGTGTAGCCGGACAACGCCGTGCCGAAGACGCCGTTCGCGGCCAACGGATCGTTCGCGCGCGCGGCCGCGCGGGCCGCCTCGTTCCAGTGCGCGTGCGTGAAGAACAGGCGCAACTCGGGACGGTCGAAATAGCCGGGCGCGGTCGTCAGCGCGACGGCGGCCGTGAACTTGGTCAGCCGGCGCACGTCGCCGTTCTGCGGCGCGACGCGGTCGTGGCCCACGTCGGCCAGCAGCTTCACGTGGTCGGCCAGCGCATACGACAGCCTGCCGCCGGCCGACGCCCACGTCTTCACTTTCGCAGCGTCGTGCGCGGTATCCCGCTGCCAGACGCCGACGAGCTCCCCGCCGAAGCGCCGCGTGACCTGCGCGAACCAGCTCTCGACGACGCGCAGCCGGTGCACATCGCGGCCGTTCGTGATGTCGCCCGTCGCCCCGTTGTCCGTCCCCGCGCCCGTCCCCCACTGCACCGCGAGGCGATTCTCGCCGGCGCCGGCCAGGATGCGCTGGCGGTGCTGCACGGTCGCCATCGAACCGCCGTGGTGGCCACGCTCGCCGTCGCTGCGGATCAGCGCCAGGCCCAGTTCCAGCGTGCCGCCCGGGTTCACGGGCACGCCGCGCAATTGAAAGTCGTGGCGGTTCGCGGTGTCGCCGACGCGCATGATCGGCATCGTCTGCTGGTCGTCATGCAGGTAGGCGTAGCTGAATTTCATCGGACCCACCGGCACGTTCTCGATGCCCACGCCCATCCCGGACGGATTCCAGTACAGGAAGTCGTCCGCGTTCACCCCTTCGCGCTTGTAGTAGCGGCGCCCGAGCCACACTGCGGCGTCGCCCAGGCCGCTCACGTGTTCGATGGCGAAGTAGGCCTGCGGCAGCCCGATCTTCCAGCCGCCCTCCGGCCGTTTCGCGTTGTTGGACGCGGCCTCGTTGCCCAGGTTGAGCATCGCATAGGCCTTCACGTCCTCGCCGGCGTCGCCCCGCACCAGGTGCTGGCCCAGCAGCATCTCGCCGTAGACGCCGCACTCGTTACCGAGCCGGTACTTCGCGCCCGCGCCGGCCAGGGCGAAGCAGGTCTGGCCGCCGCCCGCGCTGTTGGCGGCCGCGTTGGCGCGCACATAATTCTGGACGTCCAGGGCGGACGCGGGAAAGCAGAACGCGAGCGCGAGCAGCGCCGGCGCCGGTGCAACGATGTGCATGCGCATGTGTAATCTCCTTTTTCTTTTTTTGGGCAAAGCGGATCCCGTCCGGCCGCGGCGCGATGCCGCGGCAGGTCGATGGAACGGGATCTGTTACTCGTAGGGTGGGCACCCGCGTTTGATGCCCCCGGCATCAAACGCCCACGCGTGACGTATGCGACGTGTTGGCGTTATCCGCCCAAGGCGTCGACTTCTTGCGCCGTGGGCGCATACGGCCCCGCGTGCATCGCGGCCGTGGCGGCCACCGCCGCGATGCGCGCGAGCCGGCGCGCCGGCGCCATCTCCGGATGGAGCAGCAGACCGGTGATCCACGCGGCCATCGATGCGTCGCCGCAGCCGACGGTGTCGACGACGTCCACGCGGCACGCCGGCGCGTCGAGCACGTGGCTGCCCTGGATCAGCGCCAGGCCGTCGGCGCCGCGCGTAAACAAGATCTCGGCGTCGGGCGCCAGCGCGCGCAGCGCGGCCAGCGCGTCATGCGGCGCGAGGCCCAGGAACAGGCCTTCCAGGTCTTCGTCGGACACCTTGATGTGGCTGGCGAGGCCCGCGACCAGCTCGAACGTGGGCCGGTACGCGGCGTCGCGCATCGCGGTGCGGAAGTTCGGATCGAAGGCGATGCGCTTGCCGGCCTGGCGCGCCATCAGGGCCTGCTCGACGAGCCGCCGCGCCAGCGGGCCGCGCGCCAGGGCGAGACTGCCCACGTGGATCACGTCGGCCGCCTCCAGCCAGCCGTCGGGCAGCAACTCCGGGCGGAAGTGCAGGTCCGCGCTGTTCTCGCCCAGGAAGACGTAACGGGGCGGATGGCGCGACGTCACCATCGCGATGAACGGCGGCGCGTCCACGCGCTGCAGGAAGCGCTCGTCCAGGCCCGCCTGCGCGCTCGCCGCGGCGATCTCGTCGCCGAAGGCGTCGATGCTGACGGCGCCCGCATAACCCGTGTGCACGCCGAGCCGGGCACCGACGCGCGCCACGTTCCAGCAGGAGCCGCCGGGCAGCGAGCGCCAGGTACCGTCGTCCTGGCGGATCATGTCGGTCAGCGCTTCGCCGAAGACCACGTAGCGGGGAAGTCGTTGTGCTTGCATGTCAGTTCGCCTGTTGTTGATAACGCCATTTATCGAGCATCACCGCGAGCACGATGACGGTGCCCTTGGCCACGTACTGCCAGAACGACGACAGGCCGAGGATCGTGAGGCCGTTGTTCAGCAGGCCGATGATCAGCGCGCCCGTGACGGTGCCCCACACCGTGCCCACGCCGCCCATCAGGCTCGTGCCGCCGAGGACCACCGCGGCGATCGCATCGAGCTCGTAGCCCGAGCCCCAGTTGCCGTTCGCGCCGTACAGGCGGCTCGCGGACATCGCGCCCGCCGTGCCGGCGCACAGGCCGGAGAACGCGTAGACGAACACGAGGACGAGGCCGACCTTGATGCCCGTGAGCCGCGCCGCCTGCGGATTGCCGCCCACCGCGTACACGTGCATGCCCAGCACCGTGCGGCGCAGGATGAACCACGCCGCCAGCACGAGCGCCGCGGCCACCCACACGAGCCACGGCAGGCCGGCGAACGAATCGTTGCCGATCCATTCGAAGGTCGGGATCTCGCGGTTCAGGATCGTGGTGCCGTCGGCCAGCAGGTACGCGACGCCGCGCAGCGCCGTCATCGTGCCGAGCGTGACGACGAACGGGTTGATCTTGAAGACGGCCACCAGCAAGCCGTTCAAGAGGCCCATGCCCAGGCCCGCGAGCAAAAAGATCGGCAGCGACAGCGCCGGCGCGTGACCGGGCAGCGACGCGATCATGCCCAGCACCGCGGACACCGCCAGCACCGAGCCGACCGACAGATCGATGCCGCCCGTGAGGATCACGAACGTCATGCCGGTCGCCAGCACGAGGTTGATGGAACTCTGGCGCAGCACGTTCATCGTGTTGGCCACCGTCGCGAAGTTCGACACGCCGTCTTCGGCGAAATACCCGGTCAGGAAGTAGAACACGATGTACAGCGCGACGAGCACGGGCAGCATGCCCATGGTCGCGAACATGCGCGAGAACGCCTGCTTGACGCCGCCGTGCGCGCCGGCGCCCGGCGCGGCGGGAAATGATGATTTGATGGTCTGCATGATGGTATCTCCTATGCGGCCTGGGCCTGCGTGGCCAGTGCCATGATGTTTTCCTGGGTGATGCGCTCGCCCTGCAGTTCCCCGGCGAGCCAGCCTTCGCGCATGACGAGCACGCGGTCGCACACGCCGATGATTTCCGCCAGCTCGCTCGAGATGCACAGCACGGCGACGCCGGCGTCCGCGAGCTCGTGGATGATCCGGTAGATCTCGTGCTTGGCGCCGATGTCCACGCCGCGCGTCGGCTCGTCGAGGATCAGCACGCGCGGGCCGATTTCCAGCCAGCGCGCCAGCAGGAGCTTTTGCTGGTTGCCGCCCGACAGGCCGCCGATGATGCCGTCCGGCCCCGCGCCGCGCGCGGACAGTTTCGCGATCGCGTCGCGCGTCACCCGCAGCAGTTCGCCGCGGTTGAGCACCCCGCAGCGCGCGTGCTTGCCGAGGACGTTCATCGTCACGTTGGCGAGCAGCGACTGCTGCAGGAACAGGCCCTGCCCCTTGCGGTCTTCCGGCACGTAGGCGATGCCGAGGCGGATCGCATCGGCCGGCGTGCGGATCGCCACCGTGCGCCCGTCGACGGCGATCGTGCCGCCCGTCATGCGATCGGCGCCGAAGATCAACCGCGCCAGTTCCGTGCGGCCCGCGCCGACGAGCCCCGCGAGGCCGACGATCTCGCCCGCGCGCACGTCCAGCGATACCGGATGCACCTTCGCGCCGCGCACGTCGGTCAGCTTCAGGCGCGCGGGGCCCGGCACGCGCCGCCCGGCATGTTCGTAGAAACCGCCGAGTTCACGGCCGACCATCATCCGCACCACCGTGTCCGGTGTCGCTTCGGCGCGCGTGAGTTCGCCGATCCACGTGCCGTCGCGCAGGACGGTCACGCGGTCGGCCAGCATGCGCACCTCGGCCATGCGGTGGCTGATATAGATGATCGCGATGCCGCGCTCGCGCAAGGTCCGCATCACGTCGAACAGGCGTTCCGTCTCGCGTTCGGACAGCGCGGCCGTCGGCTCGTCCATGATCAGCACGCGGCTGTCGTGCACGAGGGCGCGGGCGATTTCCACCTGCTGCTGGTCGGCGATCGACAGGCCGCTCGCGATGCGCGTGGGCGAAAAGGTCGCGCCGAGGCTTTTCAGGACCTCCGCCGCGCGCCGGTTCATCTGCGCCGTGTCGACGACGCCGAAGCGCCCGCGCGGCTCCGCGCCCATGAAGATGTTCTGCGCGACCGTGAGATTGGCCGCGACGGACAGCTCCTGGTAGATCAGGTTGATGCCGCAGGCGCGGGCGTCGGCCGGACAAGTGATGCGCACAGGCTGGCCGCCCACGCGGATCGTGCCGGCGTCCGGCCGGTACACGCCGGCCAGGATTTTCATCAGCGTGCTCTTGCCGGCGCCGTTTTCGCCCATCAGCGCGTGGATTTCGCCGGCGCGGACGGTCAGCTGGACGCCGTCGAGCACCGTGACGGCCCCGAACCGCTTGCGGATGCCGGCGACCTCCAGCACGGCGGGTGGATCGATTGTTGCCATGTCTCCTCCATCGAGGGAATTTGCGCCGGCCGACGCGGCCGGCAGCCTTTTAGTGGCTGGCCCAGCCTTTGTAGGCCAGTACGTTCTGCTTGGTGATCGCTGGGGTGGGGATCAGCACGACCGGATTGGCCGGCCGCTTGCCGTTCATGATCCCGTAGCCGATGTCGACGGCCATCGCGGCCATCTTGTAGGGGTCCTGGGCGGCGGTGACGGCGAAGATGCTGTTCTTCGATTTGAGCGCCGCCTCCGCGTCCGGCGCGCCGTCGACGGACGCCACCATCTGCACGTCCGCGCGCCCGGCCTGCTTGACCGCGAGTTCGGCGCCGATGGCCGACGGGTCGTTGATCGCGAACACGGCGTCGATGCGGCGGTGCGCGATCAAGAGGTTCGTCATGACTTCCATGCCGCCATCGAGGCTGCCCTTCGCGTCCTGGTTGTCGGACACGACGCGGATGCCCGTGCCGGCGAACGCCCGCTTGCAGCCGGCCACGCGCGCCGTCACGGCGGTGACGGGCGGACCGTTGACGATCACGACGTTGCCCTTGCCGTGCAGGCGTTCGACGATGCGCTTGCAGGATTCCGTGCCGGCCATCGTGTTGTCGGACATGACCGTCGCATCCGCGTTGTCGGCGCCGACGTCGACGGCCATCACGACGATGCCGGCATTGCGCGCTTTTTGCAGCACGGGCGCGATGCCTTTCGGGTCGGACGCGTTGACGATGAGGATGTCGACCTTGTTGGCGATGAAGTTTTCGATCTGGCCGACCTGGATATTCAGGTCGTATTTGCTGGAGACGGTCGTGACCCGGACCTTGTCCCCGCCGATCTTCCTGGCCGCGTCGCCGGCACCCTTGCCGATGGCGACGAAATACGGATTGGCGAGGTCGCTGACGGCCACGCCGACGGATTTCAAAGGCCGCGCGGCCTCGGCCTGGCCACCCAGGGCAAAGGCGAGCGCGCCGATGCAGGCGAACACGGCTGGTCTGTTCATGGCGATGTCTCCGAGCTGTTTTGTGTATTGAATGCTGCGTGATGAAACAACTTTACACGTGTCGACTTTTTGTCGTCAACAGATTTTTTTAAAGATTTTTTAATAGTTGATAGACCACAACAGCCGACTGTGCATGGTGCCGGAGCCGCGCCTGCACTTGGCGTATCGATGCCCTGATTGCACGCAAGTATTTTTGCTATGATGGTGACGCGCCTGCCGGTGGCAAGCCAACTTTACACGAGTCAACAAACTGATGAAAACTGCGCCGAATGCCAACGCCTCTCGTGGCCCCGCCTCTCGTGGCCCGGTCACCATGCACGACGTCGCCGCGCGGGCCGGCGTGTCGCGCGCGACGGTGTCGAAGTATTTCAATGACCGCGAGGGATTGAAGGCGGACACCCGGGCCCGCATCGAACAGGCATGCCGCGAACTCGAATACGTGCCCGACCCGCACGCCGTGAGCCTCGTGCGCGGACGCTCGCGCATGGTCGGCGTCATCCTGCCGGTCGTGAACGAACCCTTCTTCGCCGAAGCCCTGCGCGCGATCGAAGCCAAGGCCAAGGCGCTGGGCATGGACGTGATCATCCAGTGCTCGTACAACGACCCGGCCGAGGAAGCGGCGGCGCTGATGACAATGCGGTCGATGAAGGTGGCGGGCGTGATCCTGACCGCGGTCGCGTCGAAGGCGAACCTCGACCTGTTGCTGCGGCTGGAGCAGGAAATGCGCATCGTCTACATGGACAGCTATGTGCACGAAGACTGCAACTACGTCATGAACGACAACCGGCAAAGCATGGCGATGCTGACCCGCTACCTGCTCGGCCGCGGCCACCGTCCGGCGTATCTGGGGGCGCCGCCCGTCGCGCATCCGTCGCCGGAAGAGCGGCTGGCCGGCTACCTGGAGGCGATGGAGGAAGCGGGCATGGCACCGCACGTCGTGCCCGGCAGCACGCAACCGTCGTGGGATTTCGAAGCGTACGCCTTCCGCCACGTGCTCGACTGGCTGGCGAGCGGCGCCTGGAAGCGCGCCGGCGTCACGGCGCTGGCCTGCGGCACGGACAGGCTCGCGATCGGCGCGATGTCCGCGTGCCGCCGCTTCGGGCTGGAACCGGGCAAGGACCTGGCCATCGTGGGCCACGACGACCTGCCCATTTCCGCCTACCTGTATCCGCCGCTGACGACGTTCCGGCAGGACGTCGCCGCCATCGGCGTGGCGGCGATGGCATGCCTGCAGGCGCAGCTCGACGGCACCGCCGTAACGCCCTACCGCAAGCGTTTTACGGGCGGCCTGGTGCCGCGCGAGTCGGCCTAGCCCGCGTCCGACAAGGACGTCAGCGGCAGGCCCGGCGCCGGGTTGGCGGCCGGCGCGGCGCGTTTGCCGCGGGTCACCAGGAAAATACCCAGGATCGACAGGCTGCCCCCCGCGATCGATGCCGCGCCGCGCACCTCGTGGAACAGCAGGAAGCCGAACAACATCGTGAACACCGGCACCAGATAAAAGTAGGACGCGACCAGCGTGGCCGACTGGCCGCGGATCAGCAGGAACAGCAAGGCCACCGCGCCCACCGACAGCACGACGGCCAGCCAGGCCAGGCTGGCAATGAAACCCATGCTCCATTGCACGGTGAGTTTTTCCGTCATCAGGGCCGCGGTGCCGGTCACCGCGAAGCACGTCAGGTACTGGATCAGTGCCGATGGCAGGATCGCGGCCTGGGCGCTGTAGCGCTTTTGATAAAGCGTGCCGAGCGTCAGTCCCAGCAAGCCGATCACGGCCGGCATCACCTGGCGTTCCACCGACTGCACGCCGGCGATCAGGTTCAGGCCGTTGGACAGCACCGCCACCGTGCCCGCCAGGCCGAGTGCCATGCCCAGCCATTGGCGCGCCGACAACGACTCACGGCCCGTCGCGACGGAGATGACCGCGGTCAAGACAGGCTGCAGGCCGATCACGAGCGCCGTCAAGCCGGCCGGCAGGCCGTTGTGGATGGCGTAGAAGATCCCGCCCTGGAAACACACGTGCATCAGCAGGCCGCTGACGCAAATGTGCGCGTATTCGCTGGCCGTCCTGGGCATGCGCTGGCGGAAGACGGGTATCAGGCAAGCCACGACGACCGCGGCGATCGCCATCCGGATCGCGATCAGCACGAAGGGCTCGGCATAGGGCAAAGCGCCTTTCCCTGCGATGAATCCGGTACTCCATAACAAAACAAATACTAACGCGGCAAATGACATCTTATTCTCCAAAAAATACGAATCGCATCTGCGCGAATCAAGGCAGGGAGGCGGGGAGAACGGAAAGGCGGAGGAAAGGATCTATTTGCCGCGGGGGCGCTTTGCTGTACGAAAAATATGAAATACAGCAAAAACCCGCCTTAACATGCCTGGGAAACGTATTTATAATGACAACGCATTCGATAAGAAAATGCCGTGCCCATCCACGCTTGGGCAAGCCGATTCGATTATTCTTCACCGGGTCTGTTCCGCGCTCCCGCCGATCGCCCTCGGAATTGGTTCGAATATTCTATACCCGGGGTTTCATCAAGAATAATGACAAGTTATGAACGATACGTTCACTTTTAGAGAGGCAATGAAGCGTGGATTTGCACATGCTCAGAATATTCAAGGCGGTGGCGGATGAAGGCGGCGTCGCGCGTGCGGCGGAACGCCTGCATTGCGTCCAGTCGAACGTTTCGACCCGCTTGACGCAATTCGAGAAAAAGCTCGACGTCAAGCTGTTTCACCGCGTGGGCAATCGTCTGATCATTACACAGGATGGCGTACGTCTCCTCGATTACGCGGAGCGCCTGCTGCAGCTGGCGGAAGAGGCGAAGGCGGCCGTTACCGGCAAAGGCGCCCCCAGCGGCCCGCTCCGGATCGGATCGATGGAAACGGCCGCCGCCTTGCGCCTGCCCCCGATCCTGGCCAAGTATCACGAGCAATATCCGCAGGTCAATTTAGAGATACAAACCGGACCGACCCATTTTATGTTGGAGCAAGTGCTCAACCACATGGTCGATATCGGCGTGGTGGCCGGCCCGATCAATTGTCCTGATTTAAACCAGCAGAATATTTTCGAAGAAGAATTGGTACTGGTAACCGAATTGGGCCACGGACCAGTGACCACGGCCGCCGATGTCGCATCGTCGACGATCCTGTCGTTCCGGGCCGGCTGCGCTTACCGCTATCGCCTGGAGCAGTGGTTTACCGAAAGCGGTATTCAACCGAAAATCGTCGAGTTCGGCGCTTTCGAAACGATCCTGGCATGCGTCGGCGCGGGCATGGGGGTGTCGCTGATGCCGGTCGCGCTGCTCATCAAGCGCAATTTGCTGTCATCGGTGCGCATCCATACGCTGCCGCGTCGGCTGGCGCGGGTCGACACCATGCTGATCTGGCGCAAGGATATCTGCCGCCACGCCGCGCGCGACGCATTCATCGCGCATTTCCCGAATGCGCCCGAGGTCCCGGAACACGTCAATTGAGCGGACACATCAACGCCGAAATGTCAGCCATTTGACGGCCGCGCGCGCATTCGCCTTGACCGTGTAATCGATCTTGGCGATCTGCTCTTCCAGCGCCTCGGCCAGCACGCTGCCCGGACTGGGTGGCGGCAGGTGCAGGTTGGCGTCCGCCTCGCCGTAGTCGCGGCGGATCTCCATGCCGGCCTTCTTTGCGATGTGCATCATCGTGCGGTTCGACGACAGGCACTGCATGTACAACGTGTCGACGTCGGAATTGCGGCAGTGGATGGCCGCGCGCTCGAACAGGCGGGTGCCGATGCCCTGCCCCCGCGCCGATTTCGACACGGAGACGCCGAACTCGGCCACCTTTTCCTTGTCCGTGTAATGGAGGCTGTCCGGATGCGCGTCGCGCGACGTGAACGCGAGGTGGCCGACGCCGACCAGCTGGAACACGCGGCTGTAGACGCCGAACACGATGTCCCTGGAAAAATCGAGTTTCGCGACGTACGCCTCGACCTGCTCGTCCGGCAATACGCTGCCGAAGCGCAGCAGGCGGTCGTCCCGGTCGAGGGCCAGGAAGTGGCGCCGCACGCGCCGCCGGTCGCGTTCGCCGAGCTCCTTGACGAGCACGGTCCGGCCGTCCTTCTTGCCGAAGAAGGTGTTCAGCCAGTGGCGGAGGGGATGGTCCTGCATGATGAGTCGATTGTGCGCCGCAGCAAAAAACTCACCTATTGTAACGGATGCGCGCCGGACTCAGCGGCCGTCGATGCCGCTCCGGTCCACCACCGTGTCTTCCGGCCCCAGCGGGCGGCCGTCCTGGGCATGCACGTCCACGGGCCGTAGCGGCTGCCCGCGTGCGCGATCGACCAGCCGGACGTGCGCCTCGCCCGGCGCGAAGCAATACGCCTCGCCCCATTGACGCAGCGCGACGAGCAGCGGGAACAAGGCCCTGCCCTTGTCGGTCAGCCGGTACTCCAGGTGGGCGCCGCCGTCGGCCGCCGGCACGGCCTCGAGGATGCCGTGGTCGACCAGATGGCGCAGCCGCGCCGCCAGGATGTTCTTGGCGAGGCCGAGGCTGCGCTGGAATTCGCCGAACCGCGTCAGCCCGCCGAAGCAGTCGCGCACGATCAACAGCGACCACCCGTCGCCGATCGCGTCCAGCGGCCGCGCCACGCCGCACGGCACGTCCTGGTGGCTGGTGCGCTTGACCATCATCCCTCCTCGCTGATTTTAGGTTGCATCTTAAAACCACATGACGTATAAAGCAAATGGTTTCATTTTAAAACCATACTGACGAACCGATACTGACAACCTGTGAGAGCGCAATGATCCGACCAGACGACACTTTCGACGGCACGTTCCCCTTCCGCCCCCATTTCACCGACGCGCCCGGTTTCAGGATGCACTACGTCGACGAAGGGCCGCGCGACGGGGAGATCATCCTGTGCCTGCACGGCGAGCCCACCTGGAGCTATCTGTTCCGCCACCTGATCGCCAGCCTGTCCGGCACCTACCGCGTCATCGCGCCGGACCACATGGGGTTCGGCAAGAGCGCCACGCCGCGGGAACGTACCTATTGGCTGCAAGACCATGTCGACAATCTCGAGCGATTCGTGCTGGCGCTGGACCTGCGCGGCATCACGCTGCTCATGCACGATTTCGGCGGCCCCGTGGGGATGGGGCTGGCGGCCCGGCATCCGGAGCGGATCGCGCGGATCGTGTCGGCCAACGGCCCCACGCCGTTCGGCCAGGACAGCCTGCCGGCCAGGCTGGCGGCGAACGCGCGGGAATCCCCGTGGTTCCAGTGGATCCTGAAAGCGAACGAAGAACACCGGCTGGAGACGGTGCTCGGCGAACTCGGCTTCAATATCCTCAGCACGCTCAAGCTCAACGGTTTCGAGAACCACGCGCTGATCGACGACACGTGGCTGCGCGCCTACGGGTCCCGCTACGCCACGCCGGCCGACTGCGCCGGCCCGATCGGCTGGGCCAAGGGATTCGCCACCGGCGCGCACCGGTTCGAGACGCCGGATGCGGCGGCCAGGGAAGCGATCCGCGCCAGGCCCGCCCTCGCGATCTGGGGACAGGCCGACCGCACGCTGCATGCGCAGCATTTCCTGCCGCTGTTCCGCGACCTGTTTGCGCGGGCGGACGTGCACACGCTGCCGGGCGTCGGACATTACTGCATCGAAGACGCGCCCGCCGCGATCGGGACGCTGGTGACGGAATTCATGCGCGCCACCTGAGCGGCGGCACCCGGATGGTCAGTCGCCCGCCAGCCGCAACGCGGCCTTGACGGCCGACACGCGGGCGGCATGCACGGCTTCCGGAATTTTTTTGGGATTGTCCGCATGGCGCGCCGCCACCTCGCCCGCGTTCACGGCGCGCGCCGCGTCCAGCGCGCGCAGCAGGTACGGCGCCTGCGGGTAGTCGCGATTGCGCATCTCGTGCCGCTCGTCCCCGCGTCCGCGCGCGTCGCATTCGAACGCCAGCAGCATCTGCGCGAAGCGGTCCGGCTTGCGGAAGGCGTCGCAGCGTTCGAACAACGTGACGATGGTGTTCGCGCGCAGCTCGAGCGCGCGGCTGACGTTGCCGTGCTCGCGCGCCGTCATGACGGCCAGGTCGCGGCACTCCGTCGGCACGCGCAGGCGCTTGGACAGCTCCGTGATCAGGCGCGGCCCCTCGCCTTCGTGGCCATGGTGCCTGGGCCATTCCTCGGGCGGCGTCGCGCCTTTGCCCACGTCGTGCATCAGCGCGGCGAAGCGCACGGGCAGGTCATGGCCCCGCTCGGCCGCGACGTCGATCACGAGCATCGTGTGCACGCCCGTGTCGACTTCGGGGTGATGGGACGGCGGCTGCGGCACGCCCCACAACGCGTCCAGCTCCGGCAGGATGCGCGCCAGCGCGCCGCAGTCGCGCAGCACGGCCAGCATGCGCGACGGCTTTTGCTCCATCAGCCCGCGCGCGAGTTCCTGCCACACGCGCTCCGGCACGAGGGCATCCACCTCGCCCGCCTCGACCATCCGGCGCATCAGCGCGAGCGTCGTGTCGGCCACCGTGAAGTCGGGAAAACGCGCGGCGAAGCGGGCCAGGCGCAGTATCCGCACCGGGTCCTCGGCGAACGCGGGCGACACATGGCGGAACACGCGGTCGCGCAAATCCTGCAGGCCGCCGTACGGATCGACGATGCTGCCGTCCTCGGCGCGGGCCATCGCGTTGATGGTCAGGTCGCGCCGGACCAGGTCGTCTTCCAGCTTGACGTCGGGGGCGGTGTGGAAGACGAAGCCGTGGTAGCCGGGCGCCGTCTTGCGCTCGGTGCGCGCGAGCGCGTATTCCTCGTGCGTGTCCGGGTGCAGGAAGACGGGGAAATCCTTGCCGACGGGCCGGAAGCCTTGCGCGACCATGTCCTCGGGCGTGGCGCCGACGACGACCCAGTCGTGGTCCTGGACGGGCAGTCCCAGCAGCTCATCGCGGACGGCGCCGCCGACGACGAAGGCCTGCATCGTCAATCCGGCAATTCGTCTTCGTGGGCGCCGGCGATTTCCGTTTCGGCCATCGCCTCCTCGATCCAGCGCGCGACGGCCGGATGCGCGAGCACGCGTTCGCAATAGGCTTGCAGCGCGGGCGCCAGCGCCACGCCATACGTCCGGAAACGGCACACGACCGGCGCGAAGAAGGCGTCGGCGATGGAAAAGTCGCCGAACAGGAATTGATGGTGGCCGAAGCGGGACAGGCATTCTTCCCAGATCTCGCAGATGCGGCCGATGTCGGCCTGTGCGCCCGGCGTGCGGCCGCGGCCCGGCAGCCGGGCCTTGATGTTCATCGTCATCGCGGTGCGCAGGTCGGCAAAGCCGGAATGCATCTCGGCGGCGACGGAACGGGCCATGGCGCGGGCCGCCACGTCCTGCGGCCACAGATGCTTTTCCGGGAACTGCTCGGCCACGTATTCGCAGATCGCCAGGCTGTCCCAGATCGTCATCTCACCGGCCAGCAGCACGGGCACGCGGCCGGCGGCCGAATAGCGTGCGATGTTCGCGGACGTGTCCGGCGTGTCGAGCAGGACGCGCACTTCCGTGAACGGGATGCCGGCGGCGGTGAGCGCCACCCACGGCCGCATCGACCACGAAGAATAATTCTTGTTGCCGATGACCAGGGTCAGGCCGGCCTGGCGTGCGTTGTCGAGGGTCTGCGTCAATGTCGGGTCGAGTTCGAGAGTCTGCATGGTGTGGCGTGATCGTTGAGGTCAGCGCCCGGCACGGGCGCGCAGGACGTCGAGTCCGCCGGGCGGCGCCAGGTACTGCGGCGCGACGGCCTCGAGCGCCGTGAGCTTGATTCCCAGCGCCGCTGTTGTCAAGACTTTATTGTCCCTGGACGGCTGGATGACGTTGTCGATCTTCATCGAATCGAGGTTGTCGCGCGTGATGACGGGCTCGCCGGGCAGCAGCTCGAAGAAGGCGGCCTGCAGCCGCGCCAGCGCGTCCGGCAGCGGGACGACCTTGCGCTCATGGCCGGCATAGCGGCCCGCCAGCCGCACCAGTTCCGCCAGCTCATACACTTGCGGCCCGCCCAGTTCGTAGATGAAGCCAGCCGTGTGCGGATCGAGCAACACGCGCACGAACGCCTCGGCCACGTCGCCCACGTACACGGGCTGGAAGCGCGCGTGGGCGCAGGCGAGCGGGACGACGGGCAAGTGCCGCTGCAGGCGCGCGAACATATTGAGAAAATGGTCTTCCGGGCCGAACACGACGGACGGCCGGAAGATCGTCGCCGCGACACCCGGCTGGCTCGCCACGGCCGCCTCGCCGTCGGCCTTCGAGCGCTGGTACATCGACGGCCCGTGCGGGTCCGCCCCCAGCGCGCTCATGTGCAGGTAACGCGGCACGCCTTCGGCCGCGCACGCGGCGGCGATGCGGCGCGGCAGCTCCACGTGGACGCGGCGGAAGTCCGGGCCGTACGGATCGCCGCGGCGTGAATGCAGGATGCCGACGAGGTTGATCACGGCGTCGCGCCCGGCCACGAGACGCCGCAAGGCCGCGTCGTCGTAGGGGTCGGCCTGCACGATGTCGACGCCCAGCGGCATCAGGTGCATCGCATGGCTCTCGTGCCGCGTGGGCACGACGATGGACACGGCGTGCTCGGCCAACCGCGCCGCCAGGTGGCTGCCGATGAATCCGGTCCCGCCGAACAATACGACCGACTGCGCGTGCATATCGTCTCCTCGCTCCGTGTGCGCCGCCGCGGTCACGGCAGGCCGATGCCGCTGCCGCGCGGCGTGATCGTTCCCAGGCGCGCCTTGAGCGATTGCGGGCGCTTCTCGAACAAGGCGGCATAGTTCGTCGCGTTCGACATCACGTTGCGCACGTAGTTGCGCGTTTCCTCGAACGGGATGGTCTCGACGAAGACGGCCCCCTCCATCGGCGCCGTCAACAGGCCGCGCCACGTGCGGATCCGGCTCGGGCCGGCGTTGTAGGCGGCCGTCGCCAGCACCTGCGACCCGTCCGCATTGTTCAGCACCATGTTCAGGTAATTGGTGCCGAGCACGATGTTCGTCCGGATATCGTTGAGCATGCCGTGGCCGTAATCCGTCAAGCCGATCTTTTCCGCCACCCACTTGCCCGTCGACGGCATCACCTGCATCAACCCGGCCGCGCCGACGCCGGACTGGGCATCGGACACGAAACGCGACTCCTGGCGGATGAGGCCATACACCCACGCCTGGTCCAACCCGAGCCCCTGCGCCGTCGGATGCAGGATGTCGTTGTGCGGCGCGGGGAAGCGCTGGGTGTAGTCGAACTCGGTGCGCGTGCGTTCGGACGTGGACAGCATGCGGTCGAGGATATCGTTCTGGCGCGCGAACTCGGCGGCGGCCAGCAGCTGGCGTTCCGTGAAGCCGTTGAGCGCCCAGTTCCACTCGCGCGTACCCTCGAAGCGCATGCGCATCGAAAAGAATTTCAGGGCGCGCTTGAAACCGGGATTGGCGGCCATCTGCGCCAGCTCGGCCGGCGTGGGCGGTGCCGCGCTGGGCGGGATGCTGATCTGCATGCCCAGCTCTTCCATCGCCAACTGGCCATAAAAACTGTTCTGGTCGGCGATGCGGCGGAACAGCACCTGCGCATCCTCGCGCCGGCCCTCGGCCAGCAGGGCGCGGCCCAGCCAATAGGTCCAGACGAGCTCCTCGTGTTGCGGCGTGGACATCGATTCGATCGTCGACCGCACCGTCTTCCAGTCGCCGCGGCGCAGCGCGGTGCGCGTCTTCCACTCCAGCTGGTTCCACGTCAGCGGCGCCCCGGCCGCCTTCTTCCAATCGTCATAGGCCTCCGGCGCCAGGGCCACCGACGCGGCCAGCGCGATGTTCGCCCAGCCGATCGCCCTCTCCTCCGCACTCAGCCTGGACGCATTCCGGTTCAGCGCCACCGTCGCCAGCTTCAGGCTCGTGCGCGCCATGCGGCCGATGGCGACGAGGTAGATCTCATGGTCGGCGCGCGTCTTGCCGATGCCGCGCGCCATCGCCAGGGCCGGCAGGTCGACGGCCTGGGCCGCGCGCGTGTCGGACGCGCCCAGCAGCAGCGCCGTGCGGCGCGACGGGCCGGTCGCGTGCATTTCGCCGGCCAGGCGCAGCTGGACCAGCAGATCGTTGGCCGTGAACTGCCCGGACTGGACGAGCTGGTTGACGAGCGCGGCGCAGGCTTCGCCGTACTGCGGTGGATTGTCCAGCAGCAGGCGCGCCTCCGCGGCCACGTTCTGCCCCTTCGAGGCGCGCGACAGCAGCGCGTAGCACTTGACCTGGTAGTCGTCGTTCTTGACGAACAACGGCAGCTCGCGATCGAAATCGGACCAGTCGCGCTTGCGGCCGAGTTCCAGCAGCCAGTCGTTGCGCAGGCGGTCGGCGATGGCGCTGCCGTCATAGCGCTTCAGGAAATCCTGGATTTCCTCGTTGGAAGCGTCGCGCAGCCGCGGTTTCAGCCGATAATAGTCGACGTAGGACGGGATCGCATAGTTCGGCAGGCGCGCCGCCAGTTCCGCCGCTTTTTCCGCGTCGTTCTTGCGGGCGGCATTGCGCAGCTGCGCAAAGATCTCGTCCTGTTCGCGCATGGCCTCCGACTGCGGCGCGGCAACCGGCGCGACAACGGGCGCGGAGGGCGCAGGCACGCCGGGCGCGACGGCTGCGGGCTGTGCCATGCCGGGCGATGCGGTCTGGGCCGCGGCGCCGGGCGACACGAGGAAGAGCAGGCTGGAAGCGGCGGATACAGTGCCGGCAATCAGTTTCTGCGACATCGATAATGCAATATTCAATGTAGGCTTCATTTCATCCATGACCGGCGAATCAAGAATACCATGCCCCTCGAACCCCAGCGTGGCGGACGAGAAACAGGCGGCGAAGACGGCATTGCGCAAGGCGCTCAGGACTTCACGTGGGGCGCTTGACCCGGCAATCAAGGTCCAATGGGATGCGCACATCGGCGCGCAGGTCGTCGCCTGGTGGCGCCTGCGCCAGGTGAGCGTCCTCGGCGTGTACTGGCCGCTGGCCGGCGAGCCCGACCTGCGCGCGGCCTACGCGGAATTGCACCAGGCCGGCGTACGCCTCACATTGCCTGTCGTCATGGAACGGGATGCCCCGCTGACGTTCACAGAATGGACGCCCGGCGAAGCGATGCTGCCGGACGAGGCCGGCGTACAGGTCCCGGCCCAGCTGCGCTTCATCGAACGCCCGCCGGCCCTGCTGATCCCCTGCCTCGGTTTCAATGCGGAAGGCTATCGCCTCGGCTACGGCGGCGGCTACTACGACCGCACCCTCGAACTGCCGCCGCGCCCGCACACGCTGGGCATTGCCTACAGTAACCAGGAAGCCGTGTTCTCGCACGCGCCGCACGACGTGCCGCTGGATGTGATCGTGACGGAGACCACCAACGTCACTTAATGGCGGAAAGATGTTGACGCTATGCGTAGGGTGGGCACCCCGTGCCCACCTTTGCATGCATATCGATGACGCTTGGTGGGCACGGGATGCCCACCCTACAGCAGGGAGCCATCGTATCGGTTCAGGCGCCCGTGATGCGCTGCCAGATCGCAGTCGTGGCCGCCGCCTGGTTCATGCTATAGAAGTGCAGGCCGGGCGCGCCGCCCGCCAGCACGCGCTCGCACAAGCCGCTGACGACATCCAGGCCGAACGCCTTGATCGACGCGGAATCGTCGCCGAAGCTGGCCAGCTTCAACCGGATCCAGCGCGGAATCTCGGCGCCGCACATGTCGGAGAACCGCATCAGCTGGGTGTAATTCGTGATCGGCATGATGCCGACCACGATGGGCACGTCCACGCCCAGCTTGCGCGCATTGTCGACGAACTGGAAATACGCGTCCGGATTGTAGAAATACTGCGTGATCGCGGCATTCGCGCCGGCCTGCACCTTGCGGGCGAATGCCTGCAGGTCGTCCTGCGGAGAACGGGCTTGCGGATGCATTTCCGGATATGCGGCCACTTCGATGTGGAACCAGTCGCCCGTTTCCTGGCGAATGAACTCGACGAGGTCGCTGGCATAGCGCAACTCGCCGGCGCCACCATAGCCGCTCGGCAAGTCACCCCGCAGGGCCACGAGGCGGCGGATACCCTTGGCCTTGAATTCCTGCAGGATCGCGCGGATCGATTCGCGCGTGCCGCCCACGCACGACAAATGCGGCGCGGCCTCATGGCCTTCGGCCAGGATCTCGAGGACGGTGGACAGCGTGCCGTGCTGGGTGCTGCCGCCGGCGCCGAACGTCACGGAAAAATATTTTGGATTCAGCTCGACCAGCTTCTGGCGAGCCACGCGCAGTTTTTCCGCGCCCTCGGGGGTCTTGGGCGGGAAAAACTCGATGCTGATGTTAGGGGTTTCCATCTTTGTTGAGTAATAAGGTAGAAAGCGCCCACGAAATGACACTGTACAGGATCGCCGCCAGGAAAGCCGACCAGAACCCGGCCACGTGGAAACCCGCGACGAGGTGCGCGACGAGCCAGAACAACAGCGCATTGATCACCAGGATGAACAGGCCGAGCGACACGACCGTCACCGGCAACGTGAGCACGACGAGCACGGGACGGATCACCGTGTTCACGAGGGCCAGGACGAGGGCGGCCACGAGGGCCGCGCCGAGATTGTCGACCGATACCGAGTGCATCAGGTAAGGCAAGGCCATCAGGGCCGCGGCATTGATCAGCCAGGTCAGGAGCAGGCGCATGGTTGTGTCTTTCGTGAGAAGTTATCGGCACCGCCGACGATGGAACCCGGCGGTGCGCTATATCAATTTCACGGAAGAGCTTACCAGATCAATAACGGTAATGTTCCGGCTTGTAAGGGCCTTCCTTGCTCACCGAGATATAGGCAGCCTGCTCTTCGGTCAGCTCGGTCAGCTGGGCGTTGAGCTTCTTGAGCTGCAGGCGGGCGACTTTCTCGTCCAGCTTCTTCGGCAGCGTGTACACGCCGACCGGGTAGGCGGCGGTATTGGTGAACAGTTCGATCTGGGCGATGGTCTGGTTCGCGAACGACGAGCTCATCACGTACGACGGGTGACCCGTGCCGCAGCCCAGGTTCACGAGGCGGCCTTCGGCCAGCAGAATGATGCGCTTGCCATCCGGGAAGATGATGTGGTCAACCTGCGGCTTGATGTTTTCCCACTCGTACTTGCGCAGCGCGGCGACTTCGATCTCGTTGTCGAAGTGGCCGATGTTGCAGACGATCGCCTGGTCCTTCATGCGCAGCATGTGCTGCTCGGTGATCACGTGGTAGTTGCCGGTGCAGGTGACGAAGATGTCGCCGTGTTCGGCCGCCATGTCCATCGTCACGACGCGATAGCCTTCCATCGCGGCCTGCAGCGCGCAGATCGGGTCGATTTCCGTGACCCACACCTGGGCCGACAGGGCGCGCAGCGCCTGCGCCGAACCCTTGCCCACGTCGCCATAGCCGGCAACGACGGCGATCTTGCCGGCGACCATGACGTCCGTCGCGCGCTTGATGCCGTCGACCAGCGATTCGCGGCAGCCGTACAGGTTGTCGAACTTCGACTTGGTGACGGAGTCGTTGACGTTGATGGCGGGGAACGCCAGCTTGCCGTCCGCGTGCATCTGGTACAGGCGGTGCACGCCGGTCGTGGTTTCTTCCGTCACGCCCTTGATTTGCGGCAGGCGTTTCGAATACCACTGCGGATCGCGCGCGAGGCGGCCCTTGATGGCGTTGAACAGGCAGATTTCTTCTTCCGAACCCGGCTTGTCCAGCACCGAGATGTCCTTCTCGGCGCGCACGCCCAGGTGCAGCAGCAGCGTGGCGTCGCCGCCGTCGTCCAGGATCATGTTGGCGTAGACGTCATCGCCCCATTCGAAGATGCGGTGGGTGTAGTCCCAGTACTCGTCCAGGGTCTCGCCCTTGACGGCGAACACGGGCGTACCGACCGACGCGATGGCGGCGGCCGCGTGGTCCTGCGTCGAGTAGATATTGCACGACGCCCAGCGCACTTGCGCGCCGAGGGCTTCCAGCGTGCGGATCAGCACGGCGGTCTGGATGGTCATGTGCAGCGAACCGGCGATGCGCGCGCCCTTCAGCGGCTGGGCGGCCGCGTATTCGTCGCGGATGGCCATCAGGCCCGGCATTTCGGTTTCGGCGATGCGGATTTCCTTCTCGCCCCACGAGGCGAGGCCGATGTCGGCAACGAGGTAGTCCTGGGTGGTGTCTTTGAGTACGGCGCTCATCACGCCCTCCTTTCAAGTTAAGAAAAAAGTAACGTGAGCGCGGTGTTGATATCCGAGCCTGGCGAGATGGGGAATCTCGTCGCAACGCTCCTCGGAATGTAGAGTTTAGCACGGTGGGCATGGTCATGCCCACCGGCTGCAGCGTTTTACAACGCCGTGGGTATTACGCCAGGCCCGCTTCGGCGCGCAGCAGCGCGGCCTTGTCGGTGCGCTCCCACGTGAATTCCGGCTCTTCGCGGCCGAAGTGACCGTAGGCGGCCGACTTGGTGTAGATCGGACGCAGCAGGTCGAGCATCTGGACGATGCCTTTCGGGCGCAGGTCGAAGTGTTCCATCACCAGTTCGGCGATCTTGTCGTCCGGGATGACGCCCGTGCCTTCCGTGTAGACCGTGATGTTGATCGGGCGGGCCACGCCGATCGCGTAGCTGACCTGCACCTGGCACTGGCGCGCCAGGCCGGCGGCCACGACGTTCTTGGCGACGTAGCGGGCGGCATAGGCGGCCGAGCGGTCGACCTTGGACGGGTCCTTGCCAGAGAACGCGCCGCCGCCGTGCGGTGCGGCACCGCCGTAGGTGTCGACGATGATCTTGCGGCCCGTCAGGCCGCAGTCGCCTTGCGGGCCGCCGATGACGAAGCGGCCCGTCGGGTTGACCAGGTAGCGGGTGTCCTGCAGCCATTCGCGCGGCAGCACGGGCTTGATGATCTCTTCGATCACCGCTTCCTCGATCTGGCTGTGGCTGACTTCCGGCGCGTGCTGGGTCGACAGCACGACGGTGTTCACGGACACCGGACGGCCGTTGACGTAGCGCAGCGTGACCTGGGACTTGGCGTCCGGGCGCAGCCACGGCAGACGGCCGTCCTTGCGCAGCTGCGACTGGCGCTCGACGAGGCGGTGTGCGTAATAGATCGCCGCCGGCATCAGTTCCGGCGTTTCGTCGCAGGCGTAGCCGAACATCAGGCCCTGGTCGCCGGCGCCCTGGTCGAGGTCGATACCGGCGCCTTCGTCGACGCCCTGGGCGATGTCCGGCGACTGCTTGTCATAGGCGACGAGCACGGCGCAACCTTTATAGTCGATGCCGAAGTCGGTGTTGTCGTAACCGATGCGCTTGATGGTGTTGCGCGCAACTTGAATATAATCGACGTTTGCGTGCGTCGTGATCTCCCCGGCCAGGACGACCAGACCCGTGTTGCACAGGGTCTCGGCGGCCACGCGCGCGCGCGGATCCTGCTCGAGGATGGCGTCGAGGATGGCGTCGGAAATCTGGTCGGCGACCTTGTCCGGATGGCCTTCCGAGACGGACTCGGAAGTGAAGAGGTAGTCGTTGGAAGACATTGAGGCTCCTGATACTGTTATGAAAATTGCCGCAGCACCAAGGCCTGCGACGCTTTAGCGAGATTTATATTCCGCTTCGCAAGTTGTCATTAACTCCGCGGATGCTACAAAGTGGTATTTTACGCTCCTCCAAAAATTCTGGCACAGCAACTCATCGCTTCTCTACCCTAAATCAATAAATGCTCGTCCTTTTGTTTCGAATCCTGTCGTTTTTGCCGCTGCGCGCGCTCCACGCGCTCGGCGCCGCGCTCGGCTGGATCGTCTACCTCCTGTCCCCATCGCATCGCCGGCGGCTGCGCGAGAACCTCGAACGGGCCGGTTACACGGGCCACCTGCGCGCCGCGATCGCCGAATCCGGCAAGGCCATCATGGAATTGCCGTTCGTCTGGTGCGCGCCGCAGGCGCGCGTCACCCGCCACGTCACCATGGAAAACTGGGAACTGGTCCAGCGCCAGCTCGACGCCGGCCGCGGCATCGTCTTCCTCACGCCGCACCTGGGCTGCTTCGAGCTGACCGCCCAGCAAGTCTCGCTGCGCGTCGAACTGACGGTCATGTACCGTCCGCCGCGCCAGAGCGCCCTGAAACCCCTCGTCGAAGGCGCGCGCGCGCGCCAGCACATGCATCTCGCGCCGGCCAACCTGTCCGGCGTGCGCATGCTCGTCAAGGCGTTGCGGGGCGGCCAGCCGGTGGGCGTGCTGCCCGACCAGGTGCCGCAGGAAGGCGAAGGCGTGTGGGCGCCGTTCTTCGGGCGCGAGGCCTATACGATGACCCTGCCCGCCAAGCTGGCGCAGCTGGGCAAGGCCGACATCCTGACCGTATACGCGGAACGCCTGCCGCGCGGCCGCGGCTTCGCCATCCGCTTCGTGCCGTTCGAAGGCGCGCTGGAGGGCGACGCAAGCCAGCAGGCCGCCGCCATCAACCGCCAGATGGAAAAACTCATCGCCTTCTGCCCCGCCCAGTATTTCTGGAGTTACAACCGCTACAAGAAGCCGCAAGGCGTTGCAGCCCCCCAAGCCGAGACCGTCGCATGAGGTTCCTGATTTTCCTGTTGTGGTTGCTGCACTTCCTGCCGCTGCCTGTCCTCGGTCGCATCGGCAATGCCGTCGGCTGGCTCATGTATTACGCGATCCCCAAGCGCCGGAGAATCGCGCTGATCAACCTGCGCCTGTGCATGCCGGAACTGGGCGAAGCGGAGCGGGTCCACATCGTCAAGCGCCATTTCATGGCCTATTCGCGCAGCATCCTGGAACGTTCGCTGATCTGGTGGGCGCCGTTCGAACGCATCCACGGCCTGATCGAAGTCGTCCCGCAGGTGCCGAAGGCGCAGATGGAAAGCGGTCCGACCATCCTGTTCTGCCCCCACTTCGTCTGCCTGGACGTGGGCGGCGTGGCGGCGCGCGTGGTGCCGCTGTCGAGCATGTATGCGCCGCAAAAGAACAAGGCATTCGACGATTTGTTGCGCTATGGCCGCGAACGCTATGGCCCCGTGCGCCTATTCGCGCGCAGCGACGGCATCAAGCCGATCATCCGCGCGCTGCGCGAAGGCCTCCCCTATTTCATGCTGCCGGACATGGATTTCGGCGAGAAAGATGCGAGCTTCGTCCCCTTCTTCGGCGTCCCGGCCGCCACGTTGACGGCGATGGGCCGGCTGGCGGGCGCGACCGGCGCAAAAGTCATCCCGGTCGTCGCCACTTTCTTGCCCAACTACAAGGGATACCGGGTAGAGTTCTATCCTGCATGGGAAGATTTTCCGGGCGACGACATCATCGCCGCCACCCGCCGCATGAACGCCTTCATCGAGGACCGCGTGCGCGAACATCCGGCCGAGTATTTCTGGACGCACAAACGCTTCAAGACCCGGCCGCCCGGCGAGCCTTCGTTCTACGATTAATGACAGATACCATGAAACTCAAGTTCACCAAGATGCATGGCGCCGGCAACGACTTCGTCGTCATCGATGCGATCAACCAGCACATCGACTTTGGCCCGGAACAATGGCGCCACATTGCCGACCGCCGCTTCGGCATCGGCGCCGACCAGATCCTGGTCGTCGAGCGGCCGGCGACGGCAGGCAGCGATTTCCGCTATCGCATCTTCAACAGCGATGGCGGCGAGGTCGAGCAGTGCGGCAACGGCTCGCGCGCCTTCGTGCGCTTCGTCAGCGACAAGGGCCTGACGGACAAACGCAGCATCCGCGTCGAGACGATGGGCGGCATCATCACCCCGCGCCTGGAAGACGACGGCAGCATCACGGTGGACATGGGTGCCCCGATCCTGGAACCGGCCCGGGTGCCGTTCGATGCGGCCGGCCTGGAAGGCGTCGCCGAAGGACGGGACACGCTGTGGCCGCTCACCGTGTCGCATCAGGGCCAGGAAGAGACCGTGCTCGTGTCGGCGGTATCGATGGGCAATCCGCATGCGGTGCAAGTCGTCGCCGACGTCGACGCGGCGCCCGTGCTCGAAACGGGCCCGCAGATCGAGCACCACCCCCGCTTTCCGCGGCGCGTCAACGTCGGCTACCTGCAAGTGCTGGACCGCGGCCACGTCAAGCTGCGCGTGTTCGAGCGCGGCGTCGGCGAGACGCTGGCCTGCGGCACCGGTGCCTGCGCCGCGGTCGTGGCCGGGATCCGGCGCGGGCTGCTGGACGCGCCGGTGCAAGTCCAGGCGCGCGGCGGCAAGCTGACCATCAACTGGGCCGGCGAAGGCCAGCCCGTGATGATGACCGGTCCGGCCGAGACCGTGTTCGAAGGCGAAATCGAGATCTGATGGTCCGCTGATGCCGCCCTGGCCGCGCCCTTCACGCGGCCAGCGAATAATCCCCGTCCGGCGCCGGGGCGGCCTCGTCGCCCTCGTCCTGCGCAGCTGCGGTCGCCTCGGGCAGCAGGCTGCGCAACCGGTACAGCCGCTGGCGGTAATTCCCTTCCGGACCGCCCGGACCGCAATCGACGTGTTCGAACACGAGTGCGACGCGGTCGAGCAACTGGCGTTCCTGCGCCGTTTCGACCGAGATCAGGCGGCGCCGGCTGCGACCGTAGCTGGCGCGGATGTCGATCACCAGGCAGTGGCCGCGGTCGGCGTTGCGGATGTCCAGCAGCAGCGCCTCGGCCCGGCTCAGGCCGAACGCCACGGCCAGCTCCAGGCGCGCAGCCAGCAGCGGATGCGAGGCCAGGTCCCGTCCCGCCGTCAGCGCAGCCAGGTCGGCCCAGGCGCCGGGCTGGCGCGGCGCCAGCTTGCGCAAGGCGGCCGCCGCCTTGGGACACCCCTGCGCCGCCGCCTTCTGCAGCCAGAACAGGGCGCGCACGTCATTGCTTTCGTTTTCGCGCCGCGCCCGCCATGCCGCGTTCCCGCATTCGAGCTGGGCATCCCGATAGCCCATCTCCGCCGCACGCTCCAGGTATTTCTGCGCTTCCAGGACATTGCGCTGCGAAAACTCCGGTTTTATATAGATGCGCGACAAGGCATACCAGGCCTCGGCCAGGCCCTGCTCGCCCGCCAGCGTCAGCCAGCGCACGGCCTTCTTGAAGTTGGCCGCGCCATGGCTGCCGGGAATGCGCTTGCCGTCGACCCGCATGCGGGCGCACCACAGGCCGAGTGCGAACTGGGCATGGCGGTCCTGCTCGTCCGCGGCGATTTCCCAGAACCTGAGCAATTCTTCCTGGCCGACGTCGTGCGGCGCCTCGTTCCCCTCGACCAGCCGGGCGCAGCGCGACAGCAGCAGCACTTCGTCCGGCGCCAGCCGGGCGGCCGTATGGTCCTGGGCCGCGTCGGAACCGGCCAGGGTGCGCGCCAGCGGGAGCGCGCGTTCCAGCCAGGCGGCCCAGCGGCCCGCCTGCCAGTCCTGTTCGAGCAGCGCGAACTGGGCGGCGCCGACGCCGCTGTCGGCCGCCTGGCGCAGCCAGCGCTGACCGGCCGGGCTGGCCAAGGGCGGACGGGCCGCCGGTGCGTCCGTCTCGGGCGGCGCGGCGCCGTGTTCGCGCGCGAGCAGCCACTGCGCTTCCGGAAAGCCGGCCCGGGCCGCGTCTTCCAGGGCCAGCAAGGCCTTGGCGCGCTCGGCCGGCGTGCACTGGCCGCCGCGCGCCGCGCCCAGCACCAGTTGTGCATAGACGAGTCCGGCGCGCACGAGGCCGCCGTCGTACGCGCGCTCATACCAGCCGGTCACCGGCTGCGGATTGTCACGGGCGAGATCGACCGGGATATGGTTACCGATCAATTGCCACGCTTCGACACAACCTTGCTGTGCAGCACGGTCGAGCCAATGAAGGGCCGTGGGCAGGCTCCTCGGCAGACCGGCACTGCCGAACAGATAGAGCCGCCCCAGGGCCAGTTGCGATTCGGCGCGTCCGGCACGTGCGCCGCGGATGACCGCCAATTCTTCACGATTTGCCATCGTTCTCTTCTGGATGTTGAGACGCCTAAGAAATATACGCAACATAATGCATGCAGATGCACGCAAGATCGCCTGCGATGTGCTACCGATGAGCTCATGTGGCGCGCAATGCGGCAGCAATGGACGTCGGATGGGGCAGAGTCTAAAGCCGCGTCGGCGCGATTCGCCTGCGATTCCAAAGGCCTTTGAGCCAGCACAAACCCTGCCGTGGCACGGGGACAGAATGATGATGTTTGGAAACTTAAACGGGGCTTAAGGTGCGCGCGTGGGGGCCGCAGCCGCGTTTCAAAAATACAACAGCACGATTGGATTTATTGGCTTTCGACCAAGTGCAACAGTCATAATTGACAAATCAAACAATCTTGACGCATTAAGCATTTAAGGTTCACACATCCGAGTGTTCAGCAACTAATAAAAATCTCAATGCTCTCTGGATTCCTCCGATTCACTTTTTAGGATAAAAATAGATGAAAAAAACCCTCGTAGCAGCCGCTCTGCTCGGCGCATTCGCCAGCGTGGCGCAAGCCCAAACCGCTGTGCAAATCTACGGCACGGTCGACGTCGGCATGATCAAGCGCACCGGCGAGACCATGAACATCGGCAAGCGCGCCTCGAACACCCTGGGCTTCAAGGGTACCGAAGACCTGGGCAACGGCCTGAAAGCGCTGTTCCAGGTTGAAATGCGTTACGACCCGGACACCGGCACCACCGAAAACAACGGCCGTCCGCTGTTCCAGGGCCAGACCCGCGTCGGCCTGCAGGGTGACTTCGGTATGGTCCGCCTGGGCCGTGGCCTGACCCCGTTCCAGGAAGTCGTCGGTTCGTTCGAACCGTGGCACGGCCTGGCAAGCCCGGCCGGCTTCTACACCGACATCTCGGTCGCCGGCTACAAATCGGCTCCGCTGGACGTCGGCGGCGTCGGTCCGAACAGCAACCGTATCTCGAACGCGATCTTCTATAACTCGCCGGTCACCAACGGCTTCCAGGTGAACGCTGCCTGGGCCACGAAAGAAGCCAACGGCGGCGGCGTGACCGGCGTCGGCGCCGGCGCTGCCACCTACGCTCCGGGCGCACAGGCTTCGGCCAACCCGTTCTCGATCGCCGGTACCTACAACAACGGTCCGGCCGCCGCGATGCTGGCTTACGAGCGCAACGCCGTCGAATCGAAGGTCTGGTCGGTCGCAGGTTCGTTCTCGGTGACCCCGGAACTGAAACTGATGGGTACCTACTCGCACCAGAACATGGAGCACACCAACACCGAGCGTCCGACCATCAAGGGCGCGGAACTCGGTGCAACCTACGCTGTCGGCCCGGGCAAGGTGCTGGCTGGCTTCGGTCTGAAGAAGCAGGAAGAAAACGTCCGTCTGCACGACCTGATCACGCGCCAGTACTCGCTGGGCTACGAGTACAGCCTGTCGAAGCGTACGTACCTGTACGTCGACGCATCGCGCAAGACGAACATCTTCAACCAGGCGACCGGCGCCTCTGCTGCCAACTCGACCGTCAACCACTACGACGTGGGCCTGAACCACTCGTTCTAAGCTGACACCGCGGGGGCAACCCCGCTTCAGCCTCCGCAAGGGCGGACTCGGGCAACCGGGTCCGCCCTTGTTGCATCCGGCACCGCGATGCTGATGCGGCGACGGTACAGTGCCAACAGGAAATCTGTGCCGACCCATTGCTGTCGGTTAAAATGAACGGTCTACCCATCTCGCAAGCCGCACATGACCGCCGCAACATTGGATTCCACTGCCGTCGCCCAATACCTGGTCGACCATCCGCAGTTTTTCGTCGAGCACGCCGCCCTGCTGGGCGAAGTAAAGCTGTCGAGCCCGCTTACCGGACGTACGGTATCGCTGCAGGAGCGCCAGATGGAAGTCATGCGCGACAAGTACCGGGCCCTGGAACTGCGCCTGTCCGAGCTGGTGCGCCACGCCGAGGAAAACGCGGCCATCGCCAACCGCTTCCACGGCTGGACCCGGCAATTGCTGCGCACCCGCGCACACGCCGACATCCCGAGCGCGGTGGCCGACGGCCTGGTCGAGCACTTCATCGTGCCGCAAGCCACGCTGCGTCTGTGGAAACTGCCCGCCGAACATGCGGATGCGTGGTACACGAACGGCGTGTCCGAGGACGTGCGCCTGTTCGCCAGCAGCCTGCGCGCGCCCTACTGCGGCCCGAACAAGGAATTCGAAGCGGTGGGCTGGCTGGCCGGCGCCGAACCGGCCGGCGCGGACACCGTGCGCTCGACCGTCCTGCTGCCGTTGCGTACCGGCGCCAGCGCCTTCGGCCTGCTCGTGCTCGGTTCGCCGGATCCGGACCGCTTCAGCGCCGCCATGGCGACGGATTTCCTCGTCCACATCGGCGAGACGGCCAGCACCGCCCTCGCCCCGCTGCTCGGCTGACATGGACACGCCGGCCGACGACTGGACCGGCCGCTACCTGGCGGAGCTGAAGACGCAGCGCCAGTTGTCCGGACACACGATCGCCGCCTACGGCCGCGACCTGGCCGAACTTGCCCGGCTCGCCGGTCTGCCGGAGCAGGCCGACTGGACCCGACTGACCCATTTCGACATCCGCCGCTGCGCCGCGAAGCTGCACGCCGAAGGACAAAGCGCGGCGTCGATTGCCCGCAAGCTGTCCGGCTGGCGCGGCTTCTTCGACTGGCTGGCGCGCCACCTTCCCCTGGCGGCCAACCCGGCCGACGGCGTGCGCGCGCCGCGCCGCGCCAAGCGGCTCCCCAAGGCGCTGGCCGTCGACGCCGCCGTCCAGCTGATGGAGCAGGCGGCGCCCGGCGCAGGGACGCCCGGCCATGCCGAACCCGCGGAACTGTGCGACCGCGCCATGTTCGAGCTGCTGTACTCGAGCGGCCTGCGCGTATCCGAGCTGGCCGGCCTCGACGTGCACCACGTCCCCGCCAGGGACGGCATGCCGGCCTCGCTCGGCTGGCTGGAACTGGAGGCGCAGGAAGTGGTCGTCACCGGCAAGGGCAACAAGATGCGCCGCGTGCCCGTGGGCGGTCCGGCACGCGCGGCGCTGGAAACCTGGCTGGCCGCGCGTCCGCCGGCACGCGACGGCAGCGCCGCCCTGTTCCTGTCGACGCGGGACACCCGCATCACCCCGCGGGTCGTGCAATACCGCCTGAAGGCCCATGCGCAAAAGGCCGGCATGCCCGTCCACGTGCACCCGCACGTGCTGCGCCACTCGTTCGCCTCGCACCTGCTGCAATCCTCGGGCGACCTGCGCGCCGTACAGGAACTGCTGGGCCACGCCAGCATCACCTCGACCCAGATCTACACGTCGCTCGACTTCCAGCACCTGGCCGCCGTCTACGACAAGGCCCATCCACGCGCAAAACGCAAATAAGCGGCAAATAAAGCACCCGCCAGGCAGGCACGGCGTGGCAGGTGGTGACGAGTCGCAAATTCCGGCATAATCTTCCGATTCCCCGCAGCCGGAACGGCTCACACCATTGGACAGCGACATATGGAATTGATCCCTAGCACTATCCTGACCGGCTTCCTCGGCGCCGGCAAAACCACGTTGCTCAATCGTATCCTGCAGGAAGAGCACGGCATGCGCATCGCCGTCATCGAAAATGAGTTTGGCCAGGAAAACATCGACAACGAAATCCTCGTGCAAGACTCCAGCGAGCAGATCGTCGAGATGAACAACGGCTGCATCTGCTGCACCGTGCGCGGCGACCTGATCGTGGCGTTAACTAACCTGGCGCGCAAGCGCGAGGCCGGCGAGATCCGGTTCGACCGCGTCGTCATCGAGACGACGGGTCTCGCCAATCCGGGCCCGGTGGCCCAGACGTTCTTCGTCGACGAAGAAGTCGGCGCTCACTATCTGCTGGACGCCGTCGTCACCGTCGTCGATGCGCGCCATGCCATGGAACAGCTGGACCGCCACGAGGAAGCCCAGCGCCAGGTCGGTTTCGCCGACAAGATCCTGCTGTCCAAGCTCGACCTCGTGGACACGTCCGCCGCGGAAGAGCTCAAGGCCCGCATCCGCCGCATCAACCCGCGCGCGCCGATCAGCACGTCGGATTTCGGCCGCGCGCCGATCGGCGACGTGCTCGACCTGCGCGGTTTCAACCTGAACGACAAGCTGGAGCTGGACCCGGCTTTCCTCACCGCCGACGAGGCGCACGATCATGAGCATGGTCACGACCACGACCACGTGCATACCGAAGCCTGCGACCACAGCCACGATCACCACCATGGCCACCACAGCGACGACATCGCGGCCTTCGTGTTCAAGAGCGAACGCGCGTTCGACCCCGAGCGTCTGGATCAATTTCTCGGTAGCATGGTCCAAGTATTCGGCCCGAATATGCTGCGTTATAAAGGCGTGCTGTCGATGGCCGGCGCGGATCGCAAGGTCGTCTTCCAAGGCGTGCATCAAATCATGGGCAGCGACCTCGGTGCAAAGTGGGCGGATGGCGAACCACGCGGGAGTAAGATGGTGTTTATTGGTAAAAATTTACCTAGAGATGTCTTTATTCGCGGATTGGAACAGTGTTTGGTATAAACTACTCCGGTTCTATGGTGCATGCACCGAGTGGTTTGAACGACTGAACAACGGTCAAGGCAGTTGGCCCGGCACGCACACCGAAGCAACGGTGGCCGCTGAGTTAGCTGATAAAATGGAAACTCTGTCGTATCAAAGGTAAGTGAAGTCATGACTAAAACAACGAAACCGAATCCCGTTGCGCAGCCCGAAGAACGCCTCCTGACGGAAGAAGAAATTCGGGCCATGAGCGACGACGACTACATGAACCCGGCCCAGCTGGCGTTCTTCAAGAACCGCCTGCAGGAGCTCGAAAAGGAACTGCTGAAAAACGCAGGCGAAACGACGGAACACCTGCGCGAAACGGTGCTCGTTCCCGATCCGGCCGACCGCGCCACCATCGAGGAAGAACACGCGCTGGAGCTGCGTACCCGCGACCGCGAGCGCAAGCTGCTCAAGAAGGTTCAGCAATCGCTGGCCGCGATCGAGTCCGGCGAGTACGGCTGGTGCGAGGAAACCGGCGAACCGATCGGTATCCCGCGCCTGATCGCCCGCCCGACGGCGACGCTGTCGCTGGAAGCCCAGCAGCGCCGCGAGCTGAAGCAGAAACTGTACGGTGACTGATCGCCGTGCGCTCCCATGAAAAAGCATGCGCTCGCCGCATGCTTTTTTACTTTTGGGGCCCATCTGCCGGGCACGGTTTCGTGCGCACGGATTATTTCCTATCGGATACACTAGTGGGATCGCCGCTAGGTTGACGCAGCTCAGGCGTGCGCACGGTATCATCCGCGCCGCCATGCTAATGTCTCGACCGGCACACGACGGCAGACAAGGACGGGATGGGGCTCTTCGATTTCCTGAAGAAAAAAAGCGACGCACCGCTTGCGGGTGCGGGCGCACGCCCGCGCCGCCACGATAGTCCGCTCACGGCGGGTCCCGTCACGCGGCAGGCACTCGATACGGAGGCGGAACGCGAACGCCAGCGTGAAATCGCCCGCGCCACCGCCGCCAAGATCGACGAGATCGAACTGGAGATGACGTCCGCCATCTTCGACGACGACGCCTGGGCCGGCAGCCGGCGTCCTCCGGCTGCCGCGGCGTCCGGTGCCATCGGTACCGACGGTACGCCCCAGGCCGACCAGAACACGGATATCCTGCTGGGCCCGGACGACTTGCCGGACGCGGCCGCCATCCCGTCCACCGCGCCCGTCGTCGAGGAAGCGGCGATCCTGTACGCCAACGACCAGCTCGAGGCCGCCGCCCTGCTCCTGCGCACGAGTGTGCACGACCAGGGCGGCGGCGCGGGCGAACGCCTGCCGTGGTGGATGCTGTTCGACCTGTACCAGATCCTGGGCCTGGAACACGATTTCGAGAGCATCGCGATCGACTACGCCAGCCATTTCGAAACGTCGCCGCCCACCTACCATCCGTTTGCGCAGACGCCACGCACCCTCGCCGGCTCCGCGCTGGACACGCAGTTTTCCGGCGCGATCCCGACCGCGAGCCTGTCCGGCCGCCTGGACGACGGCGCCGATGCCCGTGCGCAGCTCGCGCGCGCGCTGGCGGCCTCGTCGAGCCCGCTCGTGCGGCTCGAATTCCAGGCGGTGACCGAAGTGACGCCGGCGGGCTGCGTGCTGCTGCTGGACACGCTGCAGGCCCTGCGCAAGGCGGAACGCGAGCTGGTGCTGGCGGGCGCCGAACACCTCGTCGCCGTGTTGCGCCCCATGCTGGCCATCGGCGACCGCGCCGCCGGGGAAGCCCCCTGGCTGCTGTTGCTGGAACTGTTGCTGCTGACGAACCGCGAAAAGGATTTCGAAGAAACCGCGATGGATTATTGCGTCACGTTCGAAGTCTCGCCGCCGTCGTTCGAGGCGCCGAAACGCAGCGTCGCGAACGGTGTCCGGCATCCGGCCGCCGGCCCGGCGACGGCCAGCGACCGCTTCCTGCTGCCGGCCGTGATCCGGGGCGACAGCACCGCGCTGCTGGCCGCCATCGCCGGCCACGCGACGGGCTCCCTCGTGCTGGACGGCTCCCGGCTCGCGCGCATCGATTATGCGGCCGCAAACGCCCTCGCCGTGCAGTTGCGGACCTTGGCGCAGGACGGGCGCGAGGTCGTGTTGCGCGACCTGAACCATCTCGTCGCCGTCCTGCTGCGCCTGCTTGGCATCGGCGACCAGGTGCGCCTGTACGCGCACAAGTATTGACGTCACCGGAGGTGTGCCGGGTATCAATTGACGCTCAGATATGATCCAGTCTTGCAATTTCGTCTGACATCCCCACTTGCGGTGGGCAGATCAACCACGAGGCAAATATGGAACAATTTCACGGCACGACGATCGTCAGCGTACGGCGCGGCAACCAGGTCGCGCTCGGCGGCGATGGACAAGTCACCCTGGGCAACGTCGTCATGAAGGGCTCCGCGCGCAAGGTGCGCAAGCTCTACCAGAACAAGGTGCTGTGCGGCTTTGCCGGCGGCACGGCCGACGCCTTTACCCTGCTCGACCGCTTCGAAGCGAAACTGGAAAAACACCAGGGCAATCTGCTGCGCGCCTCGGTCGAACTGGCCAAGGACTGGCGCACCGACCGCGTGCTGCGCCGCCTGGAAGCGATGCTGCTGGTGGCCGACCGCGAAAAGACCCTGATCATCACCGGCAACGGCGACGTGCTCGAACCGGAAGACGGCATCGGCGCGATCGGCTCGGGCGGCATCTACGCCCAGTCGGCCGCCAAGGCCTTGCAGGAAAACACGGATCTCGCCCCGGCCGACGTGGTCAAGAAAGCGCTGACCATCGCGGGCGAACTGTGCATCTACACGAATATGTCGCACATCATCGAGACGCTGGAATAACGGCCTCTCCCGCAAGCAAGCATTCATGAGCACAACTATGAACATGACTCCGTCCGAAATCGTCTCGGAACTCGACAAACACGTCGTCGGCCAAGGCAAGGCCAAGCGCGCCGTATCGATCGCGCTGCGCAACCGCTGGCGCCGCCAGCAGGTCGAGGAACCGCTGCGCCACGAGATCACCCCGAAAAACATCCTCATGATCGGCCCGACCGGCGTCGGCAAGACCGAGATCGCGCGCCGCCTGGCCAAGCTGGCCGACGCGCCGTTCATCAAGGTCGAAGCGACCAAGTTCACCGAGGTCGGCTATGTCGGCCGCGACGTCGACACCATCATCCGCGACCTGATCGACATCGGCATCAAGCAGACCCGCGCCAGCGAAATGAAGAAGGTGCGCCAGCGCGCGGAGGACGCGGCCGAGGACCGCATCATCGACATCCTCGTGCCGCCGGCGCGCGACTTCGGCTTCAACGTCAGCAACGACAGCAAGGACGGCGGCGACGCCACGCGCCAGACCTTCCGCAAGCGCCTGCGCGAAGGCGCCCTGGACGACAAGGAAGTCGAGATCGACGTGGCCGAGTCCGCGCCCCAGATGGAAATCATGGCGCCGCCGGGCATGGAAGAAATGACGGAACAGATCAAGTCGATGTTCGCCGGCGTCGGGGCCGGGCGCAAGAAGCCCCGCAAGATGAAGGTGAAGGAGGCGATGAAGCTGCTCGTCGACGAGGAAGCCGCCAAGCTCATCAACGAAGACGAGATGAAGCAGAAGGCGATCGCCAACGTCGAGCAGAACGGCATCGTGTTCCTGGACGAGGTCGACAAGATCGCGTCGCGTTCGGAACACGGCGGCGCCGACGTCTCGCGCGCGGGCGTGCAACGCGACCTGCTGCCGCTCGTCGAAGGCACGACGGTCAACACGAAATACGGCATGATCAAGACGGACCACATCCTGTTCATCGCCTCGGGCGCGTTCCACCTGTCCAAGCCGTCGGACCTGATCCCCGAGCTGCAGGGCCGCTTCCCGATCCGCGTCGAACTCGAATCGCTGTCGATCGACGATTTCAAGAGCATCCTGACCTCGACCGACGCTAGTTTGACCAAGCAGTACGAAGCCCTGCTGGCGACGGAAGGCGTGCAGCTGGAATTCTCCGGCGACGGCATCCACCGCCTGGCGGAGATCGCGTATTCCGTCAACGAGCGCACCGAGAACATCGGCGCGCGCCGCCTGTACACGGTGATGGAAAAGCTGCTGGAAGAGATCTCGTACTCGGCCACCGACAAGTCCGGACAGACCCTCGTCATCGACGCGGCCTACGTCAACGAGCGCCTGGACGCGCTGGCGGTCAACGAAGACCTGTCGCGCTACGTGCTGTAACGCGGCGCAAAGGCGGCGGCGATGGCGAACAAGGCCCTGGCAACCCGGCAGAAAATGCGGCTGCGCATCGAGCCGTCGCCGCCGCTCAAACCCCGCAACCCGTTCGCCGGCTTCGCCAAGGCGCGCGCGGCCGGCTCGCACGCGAAGACCACGGCCAGCGAACGGCTGGCCGCCAAGCGTGCGCTCAAAAAGGTCAAGCTGGAGCCGGACGAGGACTGAGCGCGCCGGCATGTTTTGATTCGCATCAGGACGCTAACCGGACCCAACAAGCGGTCCCGCTCCCGCGCGGGCGATGGCCCCTTGCTGGACTCGACATTTCTTGAACTGGCCTGCCTTCTTCTGTACATTCGTTAGCGTCGAGTTGACGAACGAAAACACTGAAACGGCCCCCCATGAGCTCCCCCGACATGTTGCTGGACGTGCTGCGCGCGGAACTGCGCGCGGCCGGGATCACCTACAAGATGCTGGCCGACCGCATCGCGATGAGCGAATCGAGCATCAAGCGCATGTTCGGCCAGAAGGACATGACCCTGTCGCGCCTGGCCCAGATCTGCCAGGCGGCCGGCATCGCCATGGAAGACGTGCTGCGACGCGCCGCCGATGCGCGCCCCCAGGCCGACACGCTGACCCTCGTCCAGGAAACGGCCCTCGTGGCCAATCCGCGCCTGCTGCTCGTCGCGATCTGTTGCCTGGGGCATTGGAGCCTGGAGCAAGTGGTCGAGACCTATCGTTTGACCGAACCGGAATGCATCGGCCTGCTCGTGGAGCTCGACCGGCTCGGCGTGATCGAACTGAAGCCGCTGAACCGCTACACGCTGCGGGTCTCGAACGCCTTCCGCTGGCTGCCGGACGGGCCCGTGCAGCGCTTCTTCCGCACGCACGTCGTCGAGGATTATTTCACGGGCCGCTTCGACGGTGCCGGCGAAACGTTGATGTGCCTGCCCGCGCGCCTGTCGTTGGCAAGCGCCGCCGAGCTGGCGGAAAAAATCCACCAGTTGGCCGGCGAACTGGCGCGCATGCATCGCAACGACCGCCGGCTGCCCCCGCAGGAGCGCGACGGTTTTACGTTGCTGGTGGGATTTCGTTCGTGGGAATTTTCCGCGTTCACCGCGCTCAGGCGTTAAAACGCCGAGCGCCGCTCACTGCGTATTCGGCTGTCCGGCCGGATTCTCGGTGCCGCGCGTCTGCGGCGGCATCGGGACCTGGTTCGGCGTTCCATTGATCGGGTTCGGATTCGCGGGCGGCGGATTGTCGTGCGCGCCGACGTCGCCCGGATTCGTCATCGACGGCTGGGGCTGGGGCTGGACGGCACCCGGCGCCATCGGCGGTTCCGGCACGGCCGCTTCATTCACCTGCGTCGGCTGCACGGCCGGTGCGACCGTGATCGGCTGGGGCTGCGGGAAGTTCGGCTGGGCATTCGGCTGTTGCGCACCCGGCGGGGCGGCGCCCGGGCCGTTCATCGGTGCCGCGGGCTTCGTATCCGTGGCCAGGTCGACGCGCTTCATCACGCCGCCATCGGACAGCATCACATAATGGGGGTGGACTTCCGCCAGCGTGACGCCCGGCGCCAGTTCCTTGCCCACCTTCAGCGCTTTCGGCGGCGAGCCTTCGGCGACGATGATCGCCACGCTGCTGTTCCCGTCCGCCACCACGCCCGTCAACTGGTAATTGGCCGCGCTCGCCACCGGCTGGCCACCGAACAGCGTTGCGGCGGCATCGATGGCCGGATCGGGCTGACCGGTCTGCGGCACCGCCGCGAGCGGACGCTGCGGCGGTTGATACAGTTGCAGGATCCAGTACGCGAGCGACGCCGCCAGCAGGATCACGCCCAGCAGGCTCAGGAGTAAGGGCAAGCGTTTGTTCATCAGTTTCCTTGTCACTGCACCAACTGGTTGATTTCAATGATCGGCATCAGCACGGCCAGCACGATCAAGAGCACGACGAGACCCATGGCCAGGATCAGCACCGGTTCCAGCAGGCCGGCGATGGTCAGCGTGCGCCGCTCGAGCTCGGCCTGCTGCGAATTCGACGCCCGTTCGAGCATGGCCGGCAACTCGCCCGTGATCTCGCCCGCGCGGATCATGTGCACCAGCATCGGCGGAAACAGCTTTTGCGCCGACAGTGCGCGCGCCAGGCTGACGCCTTCGCGCACGCTGCCCGTCGCCTGCTCCACCAGGTCCTTCATCGCCACGTTCGACAACGTGTCGCGGCTCGTTTCGAGCGCGCGCAGGATGGGCACGCCCGAGCCGGTCGTGATCGCCAGAGTGCTGGCGAAGCGGGTCGTGTTCAGGCTGCGCTCGAACTTGCCGTACACGGGCGCGTTCAACAGCCACGTATGCCAGGCGTGCTTGAGCGTCGGGTTCTGCAGCGCGCGGCGCCACGCGAACCAGGCCGCGATGACGACCAGCGCAACATAGATCCCGTAAGCGCGCGTAAAGTTCGACACGCCGAGCATGAGGATCGTCAGGAACGGCAGCTTCTGCTTGGTGTTCGCGAACACCGAGACGATCTGCGGCACGACATACGTCAGCAGGAAGATCACGATCGCGAACGCGACGACCGTGACGATGGCCGGATACGTGAAGGCCAGCCGCACCCGCTGCACGAGGGCATTGCGGCGTTCGATGTAGTCGGCCAGGCGCGACAGCACGCGCGACAACTGGCCGATCTGTTCGCCGGACGCGACGAGGGCGCGGTAGATCTCGGCGAAGTCGCGCGGATGGCGCGCCAGCGCGCTGGAGAACGACGCGCCGCCCATCACTTCGGAGCGGATCGACGCGATCAGGTCGCGCACGTACGCGCGCTCGGCCTGTTCCAGCAGCGCCGTGAACGCTTGCTCGAGCGGCAGGCCGGCTTCCAGCAGGCTGGCGAGCTGGCGCGTGAACAGGGCGAGTTCGACCTGGGACAGGCGCTCGCCGAAGCCGCGCGCGCGCGCCGCCCCGCTTTCGTCGACCTGGGCCGCGATGGCTTCCACGGTCAGCGGCGTCAATCCCTGCAGGCGCAGGTCGGCGCGCGCGGCACGGGGGCTGTCGGCGTTCAGGACGCCCTTGCGGGTGACGCCACCGGCGTCGACGGCTTCGTAGCGGAAGGCTGGCATCGATCAATCCGCCTTGGTCACGCGGACCAGTTCGGCTTCCGTCGTGATGCCTTCGCGCACCCACCGTTCGCCGTCGTCGCGCATGGTCTTCATGCCGCATTTCAGCGCGGTGTCGCGGATTTCGGCCTCGGCAGCCTGGTTGTGGATCTGCGAACGGATCTGCTCGTTCGTCTCCAGCAATTCGTACACGCCGACCCGGCCGTGGAAGCCCGTGTGGCCGCAGCGCTCGCAGCCGACCGCCACCCACTGCCCGCCTTCCTGGCGCTTGCAATGGGGGCACAGCTTGCGCACGAGACGCTGCGCCATCACGCCCAGCAGCGACGACGACAGCAGGAACGGTTCGATGCCCATGTCCAGCAGGCGGGTCACGGCCGCGGCGGCGTCGTTCGTGTGCAAGGTCGCCAGCACGAGGTGGCCCGTCAGCGACGCCTGCACGGCGATCTGGGCCGTTTCGAGGTCGCGGATCTCGCCGATCATGATGACGTCCGGGTCCTGGCGCAGGATCGCGCGCAGGGCCTTACCGAAGGTCATGTCGATGCGGGCATTGACCTGCGTCTGGCCGATGCCGGGCAGGTCGTATTCGATCGGGTCTTCCACCGTCATGATGTTGGTGGTGCTCGAATTCAGGCGCGACAGCGACGCGTACAGGGTCGTCGTCTTGCCGGAACCGGTCGGGCCCGTGACGAGGACGATGCCGTGCGGTTGATTGATCAGCTTGTCGAACTGCGGCAGCATCTGCCCGCTCATGCCCAGGTGGCTCAGGTCGAGCCGGCCCGCTTCCTTGTCGAGCAGACGCAGCACGGCGCGCTCGCCGTGGCCCGTCGGCAGGGTCGACACGCGCACGTCGACGGGCTTGCCGCCGATGCGCAGCGTGATGCGGCCGTCCTGGGGCAGGCGTTTTTCCGCGATGTCGAGCTGGGACATGATCTTGATACGCGAGATCAGCGACGCGTGGATGGCCTTGCGCGGCCGCACGATGTCGCGCAGCGCGCCGTCGATGCGGAAACGCACGACGGACGTCTGCTCGAACGGTTCGATGTGGATGTCCGACGCGCCTTCGCGCAGCGATTGCGTCAGCAGCGCGTTGATCATGCGGATCACCGGCGCGTCGTCGGACGACTCCAGCAAGTCCTCGATCGCGGGCACGTCCTGCAGCAGCTTGGTGAGATCGAGGTCGGCGTCGAACTCGTCCGCGACCTGCGACGCGTCGCCGCCGGCAGACTGGTAGGCGGCGGCGATGGCCGATTCCAGTTCGGCGCGTTCCATTCGCCGCAGCGTGATGCGCCCGAAGCGGCGCGAGACCTCGGCGATCGCCGCGGGCTTGGTCGCGTTCGAGACCAGCACTTCGACGGCTTGGGCCGGGTCGCCGTTGGAACGCGCCAGCACGCCGTAATCACGGGCGAACGCGAAGGGCAACAAGTTATTCATCGTCTGTCAGTTCTGTTGGGCCGGTGTCGCCGGCCGGTATTCGGGCTGCGCGGGCTGCACCGGACGGAACTCCGGCACGCTCGGTGCGGCCGGCGGCTTCGGCTGGCTCGTGCCCGGCCCGGTGGCGGCGCCGGGACGCGCGGTGACGGGCGCCGGCGGCGGCATCGCGGCCATCGCGCCGCCCGCGGGCGGCTGGCCGTTGGTCAGCTTGGGTAGCAGCGGCGCGCCGACGTTCTTCAGCAGCACCGTGTCGTCGACCGGCTGCGCCATCTCGCCGGCGGCGTGCATGTATTCGTAGCGGTCCATCGAGATGCTGTCGTTCTGCTCCTTGCTGCGCACGACGACCGGGCGCAGGAACACCATCAGGTTGCGCTTGGTCCGGGTCCGCGTGCGGTATTTGAACAGATTGCCGATGATCGGAATGTCGCCCAGTCCGCGCGTCTTTTCGTTGTTCTCGGCTTCGTCGTCCGAGATCAGGCCGCCCAGCACGATGATCTGGCCATTGTCGGCCAACACATTGCTCTCGATCGCGCGCACGGTGGTCACGATGCCCGACGCCGAGCTGACGGAAGTGTCGATGCCCGAATTCTCATGGTAGATCGACAGCTTGATGGTACCGCCTTCCGAAATCTGCGGGCGCACCTTCAGCAGCAGGCCCACGTCCTTGCGGTCGACCGTCTGGAACGGGTTGCTCGCCCCGCTCGCGCCCGTCGTGAACGAGCCGGTGATGATCGGAATGTTCTGGCCGACCTTGATCGTCGCGAGCTCGTTGTCCAACGTGATCATGGTCGGTGTGGACAAGATGTTGGCGTGTCCCGTACTTTCAAGGGCATGCGCGATCGCACCCAGGCCCAGCTCGCCGTTCACCTGCTTGAACAGGCCGATCGACAGGCCGGTCGGGTTCGGAATGCCGGCGGCGCCGGTGGCGGCGCCGCCGGCCGAGCCGCTGATGCCCGTCGCCGCGGCCAGCGCCAGGTTGACGATGTTGTTGCTGCTGCCGCCCAGGTTGAACGACTGCAGGCCACCCGCGCGGTAGGCGCTGTTTTTGTTGCCGGTCAGGCCCACCCACTGCACGCCGAACTCGGACGCGTCGTTCGACGTGACCTCGACCACCAGCGCCTCGATATAGACCTGGGCGCGGCGCACGTCGAGCTGGTCGATGACGGCGCGCAGGTTGCGGTACACGGCGTCCGGCGCCGTGATGATGAGGCTGTTGGTCGACGCATCGGCCTGGATGAAGCCCGAACCCTGGCCGCCGCCGGCGCCGCCGGCCGTCGCCTGGCCCTGCTGCGCGAAGGTACCGCCCGTGCCGCCCATGCCGACACTGCTCTGCTGGCCTTGCTGGCCGCCCAGCCCGCCGGCGCCGGTGCCGCCGGTGGCGGTGGACTGGATCGAGCCGCCCGACGTGCCCTGCTGCTGCACCGGCACGGCCGACGCATCCTGCGAGACGACCGCACGCAGCGTCTGCGCGACCTTGCTGGCATCGGCGTTCTTGAGGTAGACCACGTGGATGTTGCCGAGTTCCGCCGTCGGCTGGTCCAGCTTGGCGATCAGGTTCTTCGCCATGTTCGCGCGGGCCGGGGTCGGCGCGCGCACGATGACGGAATTGGTGCGCGGATCGGCCAGCACGGTGACGCGGCCGGCATCGCCGCCGGCGGCCGGCTCCATCAGGCGCGTGACGAGCGTGGCGACGTCGCTGGCGATGCCGTTGCGGATCGGGACCACATCGAGGTCGCCCGTGGCCGGCGCGTCGAGCGCGGCGATGATCTTCGACAGGCGGCGCAGGTTGTCGGCGTAATCCGTGATCACGAGGCTGTTGTTGCCCGGATCGGCCATGATCGAGTTGTTCGGCGAGATCAGCGGACGCAGCACGGCCGTCAGGTTGGCGGCCGACTCGTGCTGCAGGCGATAGACCTGCGTGGCGATCTGGTCACCCTTGGCCCTGGAGCCGCCGATGCCGACCTGCGTGGGCGACGATTGCAGCTTCGCTTCCGCCTCCGGCACGACCTTGGCATAGCCGTCGCCCATGACGACGGCATATCCCTGCAGGCGCAGCGCCGAGGTCAGCAGGGCGAATGCCTGGGCCTTGGTCAGCGTCTTTTCCGATACCAGGGTCAATGTGCCCTTGACGCGCGGGTCGATGATGAAGGTCGTCCCCGTGTAATGGCCGATCGCCTTGATCACGGATTCCATGTCGGCGTTGACGAAGTTGAGCGCCGCGCCGCCGTTCTGGGCGAAGGCGGGCACGGCCGGGACGCTGGTGCCGACGAGGCAGCACACCATGGCCGCGGCCACGATGCGGCGCACGGCCGGGGGTTGCTTGGTGCTGCGGTAGCCAACTGGGTGGTTTGTTTTCATCATCTGAACTCTAACGCGATTATGTTCTTGCCGTTCACCATACGCCGTTGCCCCAGCAGGTTGAGCAGGTTGCCCAGCGTGTCTTCGTACTTGTCGGCCGCCGCTGCCTGTCCCGAGAAGTGCAGGCGACCATTTTCTAATGCTCCATTACCAGACAGCAAGAGCGCGCCGCTCACCGTACGCAGCACCACGTCGGCCCGCTGACCGTGCCAGTCCATGTCCATCTCGTAGCTGCCGAGCGGTTTGATCGGGCTCATACGCGATCCCATGTCGGTCAGCGAAAGCACCGTGTGTCCGCTCACCGCCACCGTATTGCCCTGACGAACGATGTCCAGCAAATTCCACGACAGCTTGATCGTGCCCGAGAGCGCGAGGGTGTTCAGGGGCGCGCCCAACCCGGCCAGGCCTTCGGCCGGCAACAGCAGCTGGCCGGCGCTGACCTGCCATTGCGACCAGCTGCCGCTGACGTGCACCGGCTGCGCCAGCGCCCGGTCGTTGGCGAGGTCCATGCTGACGTCGCCGAACAGCACCAGCGGCGACAGGCGCCAGGTAAAGCGTCCGGGCAGCAGCGGCGTGACGGCGCCGCCCTCGCCCGGCGCGCCACCGACAAAGGCTGAGCCGCGCCAAAGCGTACCCTGCGCATCCCCCAGAGTCAAACGACCGCCGGTCTGGCGTTCGACCATCGGGCCAATCCAGGCGGCCGGCAGGCATGCCAGCACGGTGACGATCACGGCCAGCGTCGGCAGCGCGATCCAGGCGAACGCGCGCTTCATTGGCCGCTGCCGGTGTTCTGGCGCAGCGTCAGGCTGGCGTCGACCTGGCCGGCGGCGGGCAGTGCGGTGACGGTGGCGTCCTGCACCAGCAAGCGATTGGCGCGGCGCTGCTCGTCCAGCCACGTGGCCAGGTTGGCGAACGATGCGTTATTCAGTTGCAGCTTGATGTACTCGCCGTTGATCGACAGCGATTCCGGATTCAGGCCGCGCCCCGACAGGCTGCTGCTGACGGCTTCGCGCGTGAGCGGCACGACGTGAACCTCGGGCGCCTGCGCCAGCGTGGTCGCTTCCTGGGCCATGGCCTGCAGTTCGGCGGCCTGCTTGTGCAACTGCGGCAACTGGCGGCGCAGTTGGGCGCGCCCTTCGATGGCCGGATCGACCAGCAGCAGATAGAGCAGCGCGGCCAGCACGACGGCGCCGCCGACCGCCAGGAAACGGCGCTCCTGCTCGGTGCGCGCGAGCCAGAGCGCCGTGGCGCGCTCGCGGTACTGGGCAATGGTGGTGACGATGCTCATGATTTGGCTCCCGTGCTGCGGATGACCCAGTTGCCCGGCGCCGCTTCTTCCAGCGTGAGCCGACGCGTGGCCAGGGCCGTGCGCAACTGCGCGGTCAAACCGGGGTCGACCGTTTCCGGTTTGACTTTGACGGTCAACGCGCGTTCGTGGTACTCGATTGACGTAATTCCAACCGGGCGACCAAGCGAGCGCGTCGCTTCGCCGAGCGCCGAGGCGAGATACGTGAATTCGTCGGGTGCCACGTCGCCCGTGTTGGCGCGCGCGCGGGCGATGTTCTGGCGCATCTGCAGCACCGGATCGAGAATCGTCGTCTCGCGCGGATAGACGTTGCGGAAGGTCTGCATCATCGACTGGCGGATCGTGGTGGCCTCGCGGCGCAGGCGCAGCCAGTCGACGTTCAGGCCGATCAGGTTGACGGCGACGGCCAGCGCGGCGAGTGCGATCGGCCAGCGCCAGCGGCGCCAGTCGCGCGTCGGGCTGCCGGCCGCGCCCAGGCCGCTCACGAGGTCCAGCGCGGTGGTCTTGGAGCCGGCGATCCAGTGCGTCCAGTCGTCGGCTTCGAGCAGGATGCCGGGGCCGGCATCCTGCGCCAATGCCTGGTATTCGCCCAGCTGGGCGGGCGGCACGTACAGCACGAGCGGCGCGTCGCCGCTGAACGCGCGCGCCGTCTGCAGCACGACGGACGGGGTGGCGTCGAGCGCGAGGCCGAAGCCCTGGAACAGGCTTTGGCGCAAGGTCAGCTCGACACCGGAAATGGCGGCCGCGACGCTGCCCGGCTGCAAAGGCAGGCACAGTTGCGCGGGCACGGCGGTGACAGCGCGCGCGCCCTGGACCAGCAGGCTTTTCACGATGGCTTCCAGCCAGTCGCGCTCGACGACGGCGATCGGCCGCGTGCCGTCGGGCTGCTCGGGCGCGGCCACGAGCACGGTGTCGAGGGGGTCGCCGAGGATGTGTTCTTCGACCAGGCCAGGCAGCGCGGCCTTCAGGCGCGCGCCGGACAGCGGCGGCGCCTGCACCGACAGCAGGGTGACGTCGGCCGCGGCCAGCAGCAGCACGATGCGGCGGCTCGTGCCGACCAGGTCGCCCAGGTTGCGCAGCGAACCTTCGCCATGCTGGTCGATCGCGCCGCCATCGGTAACGAGGGCGAAGCGGCACAACGCATGTTCACCTTCGGCGCGCGCAGGGTGCCGGATATAAAGTGTACTCAAACTGTCTCGCTTTCTCGATCTCTTGTTGGTCGTTTTAACATGCCCTGCGCTATCCCTCGAGACTTCCGTTAAACGTCAATTCAATACTGGCGGATCCACTCGACCTTCGGCCCGCCGCCCGCGACCAGCGTTCCAGAGCGGTGGATCAGCGCCTGCGCATCCAGCGCCGCGCGGTCCAGGCGGATGCGCGTGTCGACCAGGAACCATTCGCTTTTCACATCATACGTTTCATCCGTAAGCGGGCGGCCGTTGTCGCTGTTCACCTCGGACGAAAAATAGTTCTTGCCGCGCCACGCCGCCTGCTTGCGGCGCACGATCAGCGTGTTCGCTTCCGACACCGACATGTGCGGCACCAGGGCCGCCAGCACTTCCGCCGGTGCCGTGTTCACGTTGACCGGCGCCGGGTCCGGCAACACCGTCACGAACGGCCGTAGGCGCTCGACGATGGCCGGCGTCACGCCCGGCACCGCCAACAGGTCTTCCACTTCCAGTATCTTTACCGGCGCCCCGATCACGGGCGTGGCCTGCGGCTGCGTCGCCTGATCGCCATCCGGCGGCGCCGCGCCCGGCGGCAGCCCGGCTGCCACGAACGCCGCCACGCGCCGCGCAAGTCCCTGGTCCAGTTGCAGGTTGCGCAGCAGGCGCTCGAACACTTCGACTGCCACCTCGTTCGGATGCCCCTTGCTTATCCCCAGGTTGCGCAGATTGTAACGCGAGCATGCGTCGGTAATGTTGCCGGACAGGCTGGCATCGAACGTTTCGCCTTCGACGCGCTGGCGCTCCACGTATTGGTCGAGACGCGTTTCCGCCAGCGGCGTCGCCCACACCTGGTCGAGCGACGTGTATTGGCGGTGATCGATGCCGTCCTGGAACAGGACCAATGTCGCCCAGTCGAGCGCGCCGCGCAGGATCCACTTGGTCTGCAGGTGCAGGCGCTGGTTTTCCATCGAACGTACCTGCACCTGCTGTTGCCAGAACAGGCTGGCGACGATGGAGATGGCCAGCGTGGTGAGGAGCAGCGCCGTGATCACGGCCACGCCGCGTTCGCGCCAGGGCTGGTGCCGCAATCTCATGGTTCCCCCAGCAGGAAGGATTTGACCATCGGTGCCTGCAGGCCCTGGGCCTGCAACGCCACTTGCATGCCGGTCGGTTCGTTGGTCGGCTGCTGCGGTTGCGCCTGGTCGGACTGCTGCAGCGGCGCGGGCGCGATCGCGGCCTGCGCCGTGCCCGCGGCATTCGCGCCGGGATCGACGCCGCCCTGACGCCACGCATTATTGAGCCAGGTCGCGACCTGCATGCCCGTCACGCCGGTCTGCAGGGCCACGGCCGGGTTGGCATCGGCATCGCTGGTGACGGCCTGCCACAGCGCGTCGAGCTGGACCAGGTCGCGCGTCGGCGGCGACTCGCGCCGGATCAGCGTGCCGTTGACGATGCGGTAGGCCACCACCTGCAGCCGCGACGGCTGGTTTTCCGTGAACACTTCGCGCACGAGCGTAAAGCGGTCGGCGCCGATGAGGAGATAGGGCCGCTGGTCGACCACGTCGCGCTGGGCGATGTGCTCGCAATCGCTCTGCATCTGGGCGAAGGCCAGCTGCATGCCGCGCGTCGTCTCCATCTGCTGGGTGAGGGCCTTGCGCGCACGCACGATGCTGTCCAACCCGCGCCAGCCGAGCACGGCCACGATGGCCAGGATGCTGATCGCCACCAGCAGCTCCACGAGGGTGAAGCCGCGCGGCCGGAAGGAAGTCGTCATCGCCACGGTTTCAACACCAGTTGCACCAGCTTGACGATACGCCGGTTGGGGTTTTCGATGTTGAACACGGAGACCTCGACGCGGCGCAGGCGCGGGTTCGGGCTGGCGATGACTTCTTCCTGGCACACGAGGTGCAGGTCGCCCTGCGGGCAGTCGAAGCCGTGCTTGCCGATCTCCGGAAATTCCTTGCCGAGGCGGATCTGCACGAGCCGGTTCTCGGCCGACCACGTCGCCATCATCGAGGCACGCAGGTCGGCGCTGTTGGCCGTCAGGCTGCCGACGGCGCGCAGGCCCGCGCCCAGCGCCGTGCCCACGATGACGAGCGCCACGAGCACTTCCAGCAGCGTGAAGCCGCGGTGCCGGGTCGAAGATCGCATGCGCATGCTGTTCATCATCGGCCTGTTCATTCCACCGTGAAGTGTCCGACGCCGTCGGCGCGGATGGCGACGTGGTCGTTGCCGCTGGCCAGCGTGAGCACGAACGGCTTGTCGACCGGCTCCCTGCCGAACGTGATGCGCAGCGGATTGACGGTGCCCGCGCTGATCGGGTCCAGGAGCAGGTTCACCGGAGGGTTCTTGAAGTCGCGCTCGCGCAGCAGGTCGTCGTTCGTGATCGGCTGCCAGCGCGTTTCGGTGCGCACGAGGAAGTGGTAGCGCTCGGGCGTGGCCTCGAAGGCGACGAGGCGGTTGCGCACGATGGCCTCGTCGCGCGCCAGCTGCAGCAGCAGCGCGATACGCTGCGCCTCCTTCTGCAGGTCCTGGCGCGGACTCGGAATGGCGTTGAGGCTCGCGAGTCCGAGCGTGATGCCGATGATGACCATCACGACCATGATCTCCACCAGGGTGAAGCCGCCGCCGCGGGCCGGCGAACCGGGCCGGCGCGGCAGGCCCCGCGCGCGCGTGGTCATCGGAATGTCGGCGTTATTTGTTGTCCCACGAGCCGATGTCGGCATCCTCGCCGGTGCCGCCCGGCTGGCCGTCCGCGCCCAGTGAGTACACGTCGACCTCGCCGCCGTGCAGGCCGGGCGACAGGTACTGGTAAGGATTGCCCCACGGGTCCTTGGGCAGCTTCTCGAGATAGCCGCCTTCCTTCCAGCCGTTGGCGGCCGGGCCGCTGGTCGGCTTCTGGACGAGGGCTTGCAGGCCCTGCTCGGTGGTCGGATAGCGCTGGTTGTCGAGCTTGTACAGCTTGAGCGCGGACATCAGGGTGGCGATGTCGACGCGGGCCGCGGTCACGCGCGACTCGCCGGTGCGGCCCAGCAGCTTGGGCACGACGAGGGCGCCCAGGATGCCGATGATGACCACGACGACCATGATTTCGACGAGGGTGAAACCGCCCTGGCGGCGCTGCCGTGCGAAACGATGCTTGAAGTTCTGCATAGATGTGATGGATATGGTCGAAAAAGCAGTATAAGGCCGAACGGGACCGGATGACGTAAAAACGCGGTTGGAAAATCTTCCAACCCGTTCGGAAAATTTTCCAATTGTAAGATACACGACACCGATTGGCATCTTCGGTTGACTCCAGCCGCACGACAGGCCGGGCGCCGGCGGCTCATTCTACGCCAGGGCGTTCCGCGCAAACGGGGCAGCACGGGTTGCGCGCCACGCCGATCTCCGTCCACTCCATGCCGCGTCCGTCCAGCATCTGCAGCCGGCCGGCCAGCGAACGGCCGCTCCCGGCCAGCAGCTTCAAGGCCTCGGCCGCCTGCATGGCGCCGATGATGCCGACCAGCGGCGCGAACACGCCCATGGTGCTGCACGCCACCTCCTCGAACTTGCCGTCCTCCGGGAACAGGCAGGCATAGCAGGGAGAGGCGGGGTCGCGCACGTCGTACACCGAGATCTGGCCGTCGAAACGGATCGCGGCGCCCGCGACGAGCGGGACGCCGGCGGCCACGCAGGCGCGGTTGACGGCATGACGGGTGGCGAAGTTGTCGCTGCAGTCGAGTACGACATCGGCCGCGCGCACGAGTTCCCCTAAACGCGCGGCATTCGCGCGTTCGCGCAAGGCGACGACCTCGACGTCGGGATTGATCTGATGCAGGGCCTCGCGGCCGGACTCGACCTTGGATTGACCCACGCGCGCCGTCGTGTGCATCACCTGGCGCTGCAGGTTCGTCAGGTCGACGGTGTCGTCGTCGACGAGGGTCAGGCGGCCCACGCCGCCCGCGGCGAGATACAGCGCGGCCGGCGAGCCGAGGCCGCCGGCGCCGATCACGAGCACGCGCGCGCGCAGGAGGCGTTCCTGGCCTTCGATGCCGATTTCGTCGAGCAGGATATGGCGCGAATAGCGCAGCAGTTGCTGGTCGTTCATCGCCAGCCCGTTTCCATCGTCGCGGCGGCCATCATTTCTTCGGCAGGGGCGGTTTCGGCTCCGTGACCGGCGCCGGCTTGTCCTCGTCCGCATCCTCCTTGGCCAGTTCCACCTTGATGCCCTTGAAGTGATTGAGCGCCTGCGCCAGCTGGAAATCGTCCTTGCCGCCGAATTCGACCGGCTTGGCATGCTTCATCGCGGCCGCCGTGAACTGCTCTTCCTCGAGCTCGTCGCGGCGCGGCTTCGCGCTGGCGCTCTTGCTGCCGGCCGACTCGTTCGTCAGGTGGTGATCGAGGTCGGCTTCGCGCACGCGCACGGCGTTCAGGCCGTCGCCTTCCGGCGTTTCGTCGACCTTGATGTCGGGCACGATGCCCAGCGCCTGGATCGAACGGCCTTTCGGCGTGTAGTAGCGCGCCGTCGTCAGCTTGACGGCCGTGTCGGGCGTCAGCTGGCGCAAGGTCTGCACGGAGCCCTTGCCGAACGTCTGGCTGCCCATCACGATGGCGCGCTTGTAATCCTGCAGGGCACCTGCGACGATTTCCGACGCCGATGCCGAGCCCGTATTGACCAGCACCACCATCGGCACGGTTTTCAGGGCGGCCGGCAGCTTGGCGAGCGGATCGGCGCCCGGCTTGACGGCATAGAATTCGCGCCGGCCGTAGAACGTGGTGTTCGACTCGGCCAGCTGGCCCTTCGTCGACACGATCACGTCGTTCGCCGGCAGGAACGCGGCGGACACGCCGATCGCGCTCGGCAGCAGGCCGCCCGGATCGTTGCGCAGGTCCAGCACGAGCCCCTTGATGTTCGGGTTGCGGGCGTACAGGCCCTTCAGCTTGCCGGCGACTTCGTCGAGGGTCTCTTCCTGGAACTGGTTGATGCGCAGCCAGGCATAGCCGGGCTCGATCATCTTCGCCTTGACGCTGGCCACGTGGATTTCCTCGCGCTCGACGGGCACGACCCAAGGCGCGTCGGCGCCGCGGCGGGCGATGGTCAGCATCACCTTGCTGTGCGGCTCGCCGCGCATGCGCTTGATGGCGTCGTCCAGCGACAGGCCTTTCACGGGCACGTTGTCGATGCGGGTGATCAGGTCGCCGGCCTTGATGCCGGCGCGGTAGGCGGGCGAATCGTCGATGGGAGAGACGATCTTGACGTAGCCGTCTTCCATCGCGATCTCGATGCCGAGGCCGACGAAGCGGCCCTGCACCTCTTCGCGCATCTCGGCGAAATCCTTCTGGTCCAGGTACATCGAGTGCGGATCGAGCGAATTCACCATGCCGGCGATGGCGTCCGACAACAGCTTTTTATCGTCGACCTTCTCGACATAATCGCTCTTGATCAGGGCGTACACGTCGGCCAGCTGGCGCAGCTCGTCGAGCGGAAGCGGGGCGTCGCCGCCCTTTTGCGCCAGCGCCGAGTACTGGACCGAGGCGGCCACCCCGGCCACCATGCCGAGGCCGATCAGACCGAGGTTCTTGAGTTTCTTGCCCATGCTTGTTCCTGGATTGTGCTTCCGGAAATTAGAACCTGATCCAGCCCGATGGATCGAACGCTTTTCCGAGATGCCTGAGCTCAAAGTATAGCCCCGATTCCTCGTTACCGCCGGTGTTGCCCGCACTGGCGATGACGTCGCCAGGCTTGACGGCGTCGCCGGCACGTTTCACCAGCGTCTGGTTGTTGCCGTAGATCGACAGATATTCGCCGCCGTGGTTGATGATGATCAAATTACCGTAGCCGCGCATCCAGTCGGCGAACACGACGCGGCCGGCCGCGACGGCGTGCACGTCAGTCCCTTCCGGCGCCTTGATGAACATGCCGCGCCACGTCGGGCCGTCGCCGCGCTTGGCGCCGAAGCGCGCGACGACCTTGCCGGCGATCGGCGCCGGCATGCGGCCGCGCAGGCTTTCGAAGGCGCCGCTCGGCAGGTCGGCGGCCAGTGCGGTGTCGGCGCTGCGCTGCGGCGCTTCGGTCGTTTGCGGCGCCTCCTCGGCCACGCGCGTCTCTTCCGGCTCCGGCTTCGGCTCGGGCAGCGGCTTGACGGGCTTGCCCGTCCTGGCGGCCTCGCGCGCCAGGCGTTCGCGCTCCTCCCGCCGCGCCTTGGCCCGCGCCAGCGCCCGCTCTCTCGCCTCGGCGGCCGCTTTCGCGCGTGCGGCGGCGAGGGCCTGCTGGCGCTTGCGCTCGGCGGCGGCCGCGATTTCCTGTTCGCGGATCAGGCGCGTCAGGCGGTCGACGAGGCCCGTCATGCGCTGCTCGTCCTGCTCCAGCCGGCTCGCCTGCTTGCGCTGGTCCGTCAGCTTGCTCGACAGATTTGCCAGCAAGCTGGCGCGCTTGCCCTTCTCTTTTTCGAGCAGCGTCTTCTGGGCCGTCTGCTCCTGTGCAATTTCTTCCAGCTCGTCCTTGGCGTTCTGCGTCTGGGCGTGATTCGCCTCGACGGCCGCCAGGTTCGCGCGCAGGGAATTCAATAATTTGGCTTGCGCCTGCGACACATAGGCCATCATCTGCAGGTCGCGGTTGATACGGTTCGGATTGTCGCCCGACAGCAACAGCTTGATGCGGTCCTCGTTACCGGCAACATAGTGTTCGCGCAACAACTTGGCCAGTTGGCGCTTCTGGGCCGCGATGGTATCGCCGAGACGCGCTTCCTCGGCCGCGAGATCCGCGAGCTTGGTATTGGTGGCGGCCTGCTCGTCGGCCAGTTCGCGCAGCGAGCGGTTGGCGTCGGAGATCGCTTCTTCCGATTCGGCCAGCTCGTCGGCCGCGTCTTCCTTTTGGCTCTCGGTGCGGCTGATGTCCTTCTTGAGCGCACTGAGCTTTTGCTGGATGCCGGCGCGCGCCGCCTCGGCGGCGGCCTTCTGCTTGCTGCGCGCGGTCTGGCGCGGCGCCGCCTGCGCGCCGCCGATGGCGAACGCACAGGCCAGCAGGCCACATAGCAGCTTGCCGCGGACGGACAGGCCCGCGGACGTCGACTTCAAGAAGGACAGCAAGACTTACTTCGCCTTCCCTTGGTTGGCCACGGCAGCCATGGCGGCCGCGATCGCGTCCTGGTCGCCCAGGTAGTAGTGGCGGATCGGCTTCAGGTCCGCGTCCAGTTCATACACGAGCGGGGTGCCGTTCGGGATGTTCAGGCCGACGATGTCCTTGTCGCTGATGTTGTCCAGCATCTTGATCAGCGCGCGCAGGCTGTTGCCGTGGGCCGAGATCAGGATCTGCTTGCCGGCGCGGATGGCCGGGGCGATTTCTTCGTCCCAGGCCGGCATCACGCGGGCGACGGTGTCCTTCAGGCATTCGGTCAGGGGGATCTGCGCCTTGTCCAGGCCGGCGTAGCGCGGATCGTTGAACGACGTGCGCGGATCGTCCGCTTCCAGCGCCGGCGGCGGCGTGTCGTAGCTGCGGCGCCAGACCAGCACCTGCTCGTCGCCGAACTTGGCGGCGGTCTCGCCCTTGTCCAGGCCTTGCAGGGCGCCGTAGTGACGCTCGTTCAGGCGCCAGTCGTTCTTGACCGGCAGCCACATCATGTCCATCTCGTCCATGGCCAGCCACAGCGTGCGGATCGCACGTTTCAGGACCGAGGTATAGGCCAGGTCGAAGGTGAAGCCGGCTTCCTTCAGCAGACGGCCGGCCAGCTTGGCCTCGTTGATGCCTTTTTCGGTCAGGTCGACATCGGTCCAGCCGGTGAAACGGTTCTCGAGGTTCCAGGTGGACTCGCCGTGGCGCATGAATACGATTTTGTACATAGGTGCTTTATAGAAAAAAGTGAGCAGGAAATACCGATCCGACTTCTATTTTATAATGCGATGATTCAGTTCAACCAACGGAACCTTCGTGAAATTCATCATCGACCATTTCATCACTGTTGCGATCGCCGTCCTGTCGGGGGGCGCCCTGCTGTGGATGTCGCTGGCGCCGCGCGGCCGGCAAGCCTCGCCGCTGCAGGCCACCCAGATGATCAACCGCGGCAAATCCACCGCCGTGATCGACGTGCGCGGCACCGACGCATTTGCTAACGGGCACCTGCGCGACGCGAAACACATTCCGCTGGCAGACTTGGGCAATCGTACCGGCGAGCTGGACAAGTCGAAGGTCAAGACCATCATTGTCGTCGATCAGGACGGCAAACACGCCGCTAAAGCGGCGCGCCTGTTGAAAGCGGCAGGATTCGAAGACATCTATGGCCTGGAAGGCGGCATCGCGGCCTGGACGGCTGCCGGCCTGCCCCTGATCAAATAATTTGAAAGGATTCTGCCATGACAGCCCATGTTGTCCTCTATCACACCGCCAGCTGCCCCTATTGCGTGCGCGCCGAGCGCTTGCTGGAAGCCAAGGGCGTGACCGACATCGAGCGCATCCGCGTCGACCTTGATCCGGAGCAGCGTGCCGTCATGATGCAGCGCACGGGCCGCCGCACCGTGCCGCAAATTTATGTGGGCGACACCCACGTGGGCGGCTTCGACGACCTGTACGCGCTCGACCAGGCGGGCCGCCTGGATCCACTGCTCAAGGGCGGCGCAGCCTGATCCAGTGGGGTTGTCAAGGTCCGGCAACTATTGAAACCGAATTGGTTTTGATACAATGGCTGGCACCTTGACAAGTCAAGCACCTCGAATGGCAGGCGATGCCGTTCTTTTCAAAAAATTAAACGAAAGCGTTCCATGGCTGACGAAAACCTGCAACCCGTATTCCAAATCCAGCGTATCTACCTGAAGGATCTGTCGCTGGAACAACCGAATTCCCCGGCGATCTTCCTGGAGCAGGAAGCCCCGACCATCGAGGTCTCGCTGGACGTCGGCGCCGAAGGCATCGCCGAAGGCATCTACGAATCGACCGTCACCATCACCGTGACCGCCAAGGTCAAGGATAAAGTCGCATTCCTCGTCGAAGGCAAGCAGGCAGGCATCTTCGAAGCCCGCAACATCCCGGCCGACCAAATGGATCCGCTGCTGGGCATCGGCTGCCCGAACATCATCTATCCTTACCTGCGTAGCAACATCGCCGACGTGATCACCCGTGCCGGTTTCCCGCCGGTCCACCTGGCCGAGATCAACTTCGAAGTGTTCTACCAGCAGCGTCGCCAGGCGCTGGCCGAGCAGGCTGCCGCAGCAGGCACGCCGGCCGGTAACCAGTAATATCCCGGGCGTCCCGCGCCGCCCGTCCCGGGCGGGCCGGGCGCCTCGTTTCACTGACGCGCTTTTGCCGACACGCTTCACTGCCGGTCGCTCCAGCCCGGCCCAGCGTGTACCGTATCCAAAGGCCCACATGCGCCCCATCCGTTTCCGCCATCGACTCATCGCAGGCAGCATGCTGCTGCTGGCCTCGTGCGCGGCCGCCGCGTTCGATTTCAAGTCGATCGGCGCGCATGCCGCCATCCTGTACGAAGCCCCGTCCACCCGCAGCGGCAAGCTGTTCATTGCGCCCAGCGGCATGCCGGTCGAGGTCGTCCTCAGCTATGGCGACTGGGTCAAGGTGCGCGACGTCACGGGCGATATGGCCTGGACCGAAGCGAAGAACCTGTCGGCCAGGCGCAACGTCATCGTGCGCGCCGCGTTCGCCAAGGTGCGTTCCGCGCCCGAGGACAATGCGCCCGTCGTGATGATCGCCGAAAAGAACGTCCTCCTCGAACTCGTCGATCCGCAAGCCGGCAACTGGGTGCGCGTGCGCCACCGCGACGGCATCGGCGGCTACGTCAAAGCATCCGACATCTGGGGCCTCTAGCCCCTCTTTCATGCCCATGCACGAACCGAAACCACCTCAAAAGATCACCGTCCTCGGTGCCGGCGCCTGGGGCACGGCGGTGGCGATCGCGCTCGCCGCGCATCACGACGTCCTGATGTGGGGACGCAATCCCGCGCAGATGGCGCAAGTCGCCGCCGCGCGCGAGAACACCCATTACCTCCCCGGCTTTCCGCTGCCGGACGGCCTGAACGTCACGTCCGACTTCGATGCGGCCGTCGCCCATGTCGTCGACATGCGCGTAGGCGAGGCTGCGTCCCAGCCCGGAACGGAACCGCTGCTGATCGCGGCCTGCCCGGTGGCCGGACTGCGCCCGCTGCTCCAGCAGCTCAAGGGCCGCGCCATTCCGAACATCGTCTGGCTGTGCAAGGGTTTCGAATACGAAACCGGCCTGCTGCCGCACCAGGTCGTGCGCGAGGTGCTGGGCGATGCCGTGCCGGGCGCCGCGCTGTCCGGGCCGTCGTTCGCCCAGGAAGTCGCGCGCGGCCTGCCGTGCGCGTTGACGGTGGCCTCGACCGACCGGACGCTGCGCGAAAGAGTCGTTTCTCTCGTACATGGCGGCAATATCCGCGTGTATTCCTGCGATGACCTGGTCGGCGTGGAAGTGGGCGGCGCCGTCAAGAACATCCTCGCCATCGCCACCGGCACGGCCGACGGCCTGGGCCTTGGACTGAATGCGCGCGCCGCGCTGATCACGCGCGGCCTCGCGGAAATCACCCGCCTCGGCACGGCGCTGGGCGGCCATGCGGGCACCTTCATGGGGCTGACGGGGATGGGCGACCTGATCCTGACATGCACGGGCGATTTGTCGCGCAACCGCCGCGTGGGCCTGGCGCTGGCCCAGGGCAAGCCGCTCGACACCATCGTCCGCGAACTCGGTCACGTGGCCGAAGGCGTGCCCTGCGCCAAGGCCGTGCGCGAACTGGCGGCAAGGCTGGGCGTCGACATGCCGATCACCAATGCGGTGGCCGGCGTGCTGTTCGATGGCGATTCCGCCAGCGATATGGTGGGCAGGTTGTTGGCGCGCGATCCGCGCGATGAGCTGGCCTGATACGTTCGCACGATGCATGGTGGGCTCGGGGAGCCCACCCTACGTATCGATTGACGTAGGGTGGGCACCCCGTGCCCACCGGAACGTTTCCGAGATCAGGCCGGAGGTTGATTGCCTGTCGGCCCACCCGAGTTATCGCCGGGATGCAGCAAAATGGTCAGCAACGCGACCGCATCCTCGTTGGCCTGGACCGAGTGCGGCTCGCCGCCGGCCAGGTAGACCATCTCATTCGGCCGCAGGATCGTCGTGCGGCCGTGGGCCTGGAACGCGATCTCGCCCTCCAGGCACAGCAAGGTCATCTCGCCTTCGACCCAATGTTCCGGCAGGGGTTTTTCCTTGGGTATCACGAGCCGGATCAATTCCATGTGATCCGTCTTGATCAATGCGATCGACGTGAAATTCGCGATGTCGTCTTCGCCCCGCTGGAGTGCGATCCGCTCGCCCGAAACTGCGTGGTGCAACGCCATGTGTAACTCCCTTACTCTTCGAATGTCTGCGGCACCCCGCGCAGCCAGTTGACCAGCGCGGTGGCGTCCTTGAATCCCTGCGCGAGCCGCGGCACGAGCTTGTCAGGGGCGTTGATGTCCAGCTTCTCTTCGTTCCAGACGAAATAACTCTTGAGCTTCAGGTATTCGACCAGCGGATGGTTCGGATCGAAGCCCTTGGGCGGGCGTTGCAGCTTGTCTTCCGGCTGCAGGTCGCCATACGTCTCGCGCAGATGTTTATTCTTCAACATTTTGGCGAACCCTGTCGCATCGTTGACGACGTGCTCGCGGATCGCCTTCAGGCGCGCCGCCGGCGGCAGGTATTCGCCGGCACCGTACAGCAGCGTGCCGTCCGCTTCGATGTGGAAGTAATACGTCGGCCCGCCGCCTTCGCTGGGGCGGCGCTTGTTGCCGGGAGCGATGCCGGCCGAGAAATGCGTTTTATACGGCGTCTTGTCGTGCGAAAAACGGGTGTCGCGCTGGAAGCGGAACATGGCCTTCTTGGGGTCGCAGGCGACGACCTGCTTGTCGAACCGGCCGACCTCCTTGATGAGCGCCGTCAGCACTTCCAGGAATTCGATCCGGAGGATGTCGTAACGGGGCTTGTTCATGACGAACCAGGGCCGGGTGTTGTTCTCTTTGAGTTCGGAAAGGAATTGCGTGAGATCGCGCAGGTGCATGAAGGGTCCGATCATCAGGGGGTCTGGCGCGGACGACGGCCGACGGTCACGGCGATCGTCGTCTCGCGGTTCTTGCGCATCACCGTCATCCGGGCCTTGTCGCCGGGCGGCAGGTCCGCGATGAGGTTCATCATGTCGTTGGTATTGCTCACTTTTTTGCCTTGCACGGCAAGCAGGATGTCGCCGGGACGCATGCCGGCGCGGTCGGCCGGGCCGCCGCGCACGACGCCGGCGATGATGGCGCCGCGGTCGCGCGCGAGGCCGAAGCTGTCGGCCAGTTCCGGCGTGATGTCCTGCGATTCGACGCCGATCCAGCCGCGCACGACCTGGCCATGCTTGATGATGGCGTCGAGCACGGTCTTCGCCGTCGACACGGGAATCGCGAAGCCGATGCCGACCGAGCCGCCCGTCTGCGAATAGATGGCCGAATTGATGCCCAGCAGATTGCCGCGCGTATCGACGAGCGCTCCGCCCGAGTTGCCGAAATTGATGGCGGCGTCCGTCTGGATGAAATTCTCGAAATGGTTAATGTGCAAGTTGTTGCGGCCCAGCGCGGAGATGATGCCGAGCGTGACGGTCTGGCCCACGCCGAACGGATTGCCGATCGCCAGCACGACGTCGCCCACGCGCGCCTGCTCGGGGTCGCCCAGCACGATCACGGGCAATTTATCGGCCTTGATGCGGATCACGGCCAGGTCCGTTTCCGGATCGGTGCCGACGATGCTGGCGGCGGATTTACGTCCGTCGGCCAGGCCGACCTCGATCTCGTCGGCGCCTTCGACGACGTGGTAATTGGTCAGGATATAGCCGTCCTTGCTGACGATCACACCCGAGCCCAGGCTGGCCATCTGTTCCTGCGGCAGCGCCTTGTCGCCGAAGAACCTGCGGAAGAACGGGTCCTTCAGCAGCGGATGCGTCTCGCGCAACGCTTTACTGGTGAGGATGTTGACGACGGCCGGCATGGCCCTGCCGGCCGCGTCGCGGTAGCTGGCCGGCGCCGGGCCGCCGCCGGGCGCCTGCAGCACCGGCACCGCACGACCCGGCCCGCCCACGCCCACCTGCGTGGGCGCACGTCCCGCCCACTCCGGCCGCAGCGCCGCGATCACGACGTAGACGCCGAGGGCGATCGTGACGGTTTGTGCAAACAGCAACCAGTAGCGGCGCATCGGGAACTCCCGCGTTTATCGCTTCAGCGCGTCGCGGATTTCGCGCAGCAGCACGACCTCTTCCGGCGGCGGCGGGGGCTCGACGACGACCACTTCCGGCGCCTTGTTGCCCGGGCTGCGCAGGCGATTCATGAGGCGCACCATCTGGAAAATCACGAACGCCAGGATCAGGAAGTTCAGCAAGATCGTGAAGAAATTTCCGTAAGCAAGCACGGCGCCGGCCTTCTTGGCCTCGGCCAGCGGCAGGCCGTACGGCTGGCCGTTGAGCGGGAGGTAGTAACTGGCGAAATCGAGGCCGCCGAACAGCTTGCCGATGGGCGGCATGATGACGTCCTGCACGAGGGAATCGACGATGCGTCCGAACGCGCCGCCGATGATCACACCGACCGCCAGGTCGATGACGTTGCCCTTCATCGCGAATTTCTTGAACTCTTCCAGCATAGCCATCCCAGGCCCTCCTTTGTATTTTTAAAAACCTTGCAAGGTTCATAGCGATGATACAGGAAACCCGGGGCAATCCGATCCAGTGAGAAAACCTTACGGTCAAGTGATCCAAATCAAATAAATGTGCTTTTAAAAAAACGTCTGACGGCGCAAACATTTTTGCTTTAGTTTGCAAAACCGATCACCTATAATCGACTGTTGCAAAAAAACCTTTTACTGGTTTGCAACGTATTGCATTGCAACATTTCGCATTTGACGAATGGAGTTGGTATGAGTAATGAGAAGCAGGTCGATCCAGGCCGGCGAGGCTTGCTCGTGGCTACATGCGCGGCGGGTGGCGTTGTCGGTGTTTCAACGGCCGGGGTGCTGGTCAGTACGTTGCAGCCCTCCGAACGAGCAAAAGCGGCCGGGGCTCCGGTCGAAGCAGATATCTCGGACGTCAAGCCGGGAGAACTGAAAGTCGTGGAATGGCGCGGCAAGCCTGTGTGGATCCTGCGCCGGACGCCCGAAATGCTGGCCACCTTGCCGGAGAACGACAGCCTGGTCGCCGATCCGAATTCCGATAGGTCGTTCCAGCTGCCGGTGCCGCCCTACGCCAAGAACGAATTCCGCGCCTACGAAAAACACAAGGAAGTCCTCGTCGTCGTCGGCATCTGCTCGCACCTGGGCTGCTCGCCCTCCCCGCGCTTCACCGAAGGCCCCCAGCCGAACCTGCCGGACAACTGGCACGGCGGCTTCCTGTGCCCTTGCCATGGATCGACGTTCGACCTGTCGGGCCGCGTCTTCAAGAACAAGCCGGCCCCGGCCAACCTCGATGTTCCCCCTTACATGTATCTGTCCGACAACAAGATCTTGATCGGCAAAGACGAGAAAGGCGAGGCATAAGATGGGCGCAGCGTTCAAGGAAACCAAACTCCCGGCCGACGCGCCGAAAAGCCACCGGGCCCTGGCCTGGGTCGACGACCGCTTCCCCCTGTCGAAGCTGTGGAACGACCAGTGGGGCCGCTACTACGCGCCGAAGAACTTCAACATCTGGTATCTGTTCGGCTCGCTGGCGATGCTGATCCTGGTGATGCAGATCGTCACCGGCATCTTCCTCACCATGCACTACAAGCCGGACGCCAACCTGGCGTTCGGTTCCGTCGAATACATCATGCGCGAAGTCCCGTGGGGCTGGCTCGTGCGCTACATGCACTCGACGGGCGCGTCGGCCTTCTTCATCGTCGTGTACCTGCACATGACCCGCGGCCTGCTGTACGGCTCGTACCGCAAGCCGCGCGAGCTGATCTGGCTGTTCGGCTTTGCGATCTTCCTGTGCCTGATGGCCGAGGCCTTCTTCGGCTACCTGCTGCCGTGGGGCCAGATGTCGTACTGGGGCGCCCAGGTGATCGTGAACCTGTTCAGCGCCATCCCGTTCATCGGCCAGGACCTGTCGCTGTGGATCCGCGGCGACTACGTCGTGTCGGACGCCACCCTGAACCGCTTCTTCGCGTTCCACGTGATCGCGATCCCGCTGGTGCTGCTGGGCCTCGTCGCCGCGCACCTGATCGCGCTGCACGAAGTGGGCTCGAACAACCCGGACGGCATCGAGGTCAAGGACAACCTCGGCCCGGACGGCCACGGCGTCGATGCGATTCCGTCGCATCCGTACTACACGACCAAGGACTTGTTCGGCGTGTCGATGTTCCTGTTGATCTTCAGCAGCATCGTGTTCTTCGCGCCCGAGATGGGCGGCTACTTCCTGGAATACAACAACTTCCTGCCGGCCGACTCGCTGAAGACCCCGCCGCACATCGCGCCGACCTGGTACTTCACGCCGTTCTACTCGGTGCTGCGCGCGACCACGTCGGACTTCATGTGGGTCGTGATGGCCGGCCTGGCCGCGTACGTCGTGTTCATCTGGCTCCGGTCGCGCCTGTCGTTCAAGACCAAGGCCACCGTGACCGTGATCGCCATCCTGGCCGAGATCGGCATGCTGCCGCAGGTGCTGGACGCGAAATTCTGGGGCGTGGTGCTGTTCGGCTCGGCCGTCGTGATCCTGGCCCTGCTGCCGTGGCTGGACCATTCGCCGGCGAAGTCGATCCGCTACCGCCCGAGCTGGCACAAGACCGTGTATGCCGTGTTCTTCCTGGCGTTCCTGACGCTCGGCTACCTCGGCACCCAGCTGCCGACCCCGACCTACACGCTGGTCGCCCAGGCCTGCACGCTGCTGTACTTTAGCTTCTTCCTGCTGATGCCGTGGTGGAGCACGATGGGCCGGTTCAAGCCGGTGCCCACGCGCGTCACGTTCACCCCGCATTGATTTCCGGAATTCAAGCCAAAGGACAACCATGAAGCTTTTTTCAAAAAAACTGCTCGCGGTCCTGGCGCTGCTGCCGGGATTCGTGTTCGCAAACGAAGGGGCGTTCCCGCTCGACCGGGCGCCCGAACGCACCGATATGGCCTCGCTGCAAAACGGCGCCAAGCTGTTCGTCAACTACTGCCTGAACTGTCACTCCGCATCGGCTATGCGCTACAATCGCCTGCGCGATCTGGGTTTGAGCGAAGACCAGATCAAGAACAACCTGCTGTTCTCGGGTGAGAAGGTGGGCGACATGATGACGATCGCGATGCGTCCCGCGGATGCGAAAGCCTGGTTCGGCGCGGTGCCGCCGGACCTGTCGGTGATCACGCGCGCGCGCGCCTCGAGCGCCGGCTCCGGCCCCGACTACATCTACACCTACCTGCGCACTTTCTACAAGGACGATACCCGCCCGACCGGCTGGAACAACATGGTCGTGCCGAACGTCGCCATGCCGCACGTGCTGTGGCAGTTGCAGGGTGTACGCACGGCCAAGATGGTCGAGGAACCGGATCCGCACGAGCCGGGCAAGACCGTGCACCGCTTCGCCGGTTTCGAACAGGTGACGCCGGGCAAGCTGAGCGAGCAGGAGTTCGATTCGCAGGTGGCCGACCTGGTCGCCTACATGGACTGGATGGCCGAACCGGCGCGCGACTTTCGCAAGCGCCTCGGTGCGATCGTCGTGATTTTCCTCGCTTTCTTCGCTTTCCTCGCCTGGTCGTTGAATGCTTCTTATTGGAAAGACGTAAAGTGAGTTGATTGCCCGGTTATAATGCGGGCAATGTCTATTCGGGGTGAGCCGCCTGGCGCTTCACCCCTTTGTTTCTTGAAGGAACTATAAACCATGATGGTTCTCTACTCCGGCACCACGTGCCCGTTCTCCCAGCGCTGCCGCCTGGTCCTGTTCGAAAAGGGCATGGACTTCGAAGTGCGCGACGTGGACCTGTTCAACAAGCCCGAGGACATCTCGACGATGAATCCGTACGGCCAGGTGCCGATCCTGGTCGAGCGCGAACTGATTCTGTACGAATCGAACATCATCAACGAATACATCGACGAGCGCTTCCCGCATCCGCAGCTGATGCCGGCCGACCCGCTCATGCGCGCCCGCGCCCGCCTGATGCTGTTCAACTTCGAGAAGGAACTGTTCGTCCACGTCAACACGCTCGAAAACGAGCGCAACAAGATGGGCGACAAGAGCCACGACAAGGCGCGCGCCGAAATCCGCGACCGCCTGACGACGCTGGCCCCGCTGTTCCTGAAGAACAAATACATGCTCGGCGACGAGTTCTCGATGCTGGACGTCGCCATCGCTCCGCTGCTGTGGCGCCTGGACCACTACGGTATCGAACTGTCGAAGACCGCGGCGCCGCTGATGAAGTATGCCGAGCGCATCTTCTCGCGTCCGGCCTACATCGAAGCCCTGACCCCGTCCGAAAAGGTGATGCGCCGCTAAGCGCCGCCTCCGTTGCACGCCAGTTTACGACGCCGCAAGCGAATCGAAGTACACTGGCGTGTAACATCCCGCATCACGCCCCGATAACTATGCCAGACATCTCCACCAAGCCGTACCTGCTGCGTGCCATCTACGAATGGTGCACGGACAGCGGCTACACGCCCTACCTGGCCGTCAAGGTCGACGCCGCCACCACGGTTCCGATGGAATACGTGAAAAAGGGCGAAATCATTCTCAACATCAGCTACGGCGCAACCTCCGGGCTGAAAATGGACAACGACGCGATCACTTTCCGGGCCCGTTTCAACGGCGTCTCGCGCGAGCTGTACATCCCGGTCCACAACGTGCTGGCCATCTACGCCAACGAAAACGGCCAGGGCATGGCCTTCGACGTCACGACGACAGCCGCCGACCTGCCCCCGCCCGCACCGGAACCTGCAGCCAGCCCGGCCCCGGGCCCCGGTTTGGCCGCCGTTCCGGCGAAAACCGCGTCCGAGGTGTCGCATGCACCCGACGACGACGACGAACCACCCAAAAAAGGCGGCCGCCCGACGTTGACCCGGATCAAATAAGGGTATAATTCTGGCCACATTGCCGGCTTAGCTCATCAGGTAGAGCAGTTGATTTGTAATCATCAGGTGGCGGGTTCGAGTCCTGCAGCCGGCACCAATAGAATCAAGCACTTGGCCCAGCCATTATGGTTGGGCTTTTTGTTTTGTAACGCCATCCGCCCTTCATGCCGGCCTTGATCGCCTCAATGCCCCGGTCACGCCTGGCCCTTCCGATTTCGCCAAGAATAACCGATTCCAAGAGCGTCAGCTCCAATCAGCCTAACTGGACACGGGCCGTCGATCAGAATGCCACAAAGCAACTACTCGGCATCTTGCCGCTCCTCGTCGACGTCATGCTCAACAAAGAAAGAGCTGTCAAGCTACCCCGGAGTTATGCAACCTGTAACTCAAGAGGCCGAATCGTATCCTTGATCAATTGCCCCTCTTCATCCGCCGCTTTCCGTAACTCATACATCATTTGAAGATTCATCCAAAACTCTGGAGTTGTTCCAAAGTATTGAGACAGGCGCAAAGCGGTGGCAGGGGTAACCCCGCGCCGCTCCCGCACGATGTCATTCACTCGGGTCGCGGTCAGATGCAAAGCGTTGGCCAGGGCGTTAGGAGACATACCTAATGGCTCCAGATATTCCTCGCGCAGAATCTCTCCCGGATGCACCGGGCGCATTCCGTTCGTAAACATATGCCCTCCATGGCGTAACGCCGTTGTTACGTTTTAGTGATAGTCGACAATCTCGACATTCACAGGACCATCATCAGTCCAGACAAAACAGACGCGCCACTGCGCGTTGATCCTGATGCTGTGTTGCCCGGCACGATCCCCGGCTAACGATTCCAGCCTGTTCCCAGGTGGAGACCTCAAGTCTCGCAGCTCAGTTGCCGCATTGAGCATTGTGAGCTTGCGCTCCGCTGCCGCCAGGATGTTCGCGAACCGAGCCACCCGGTTTCCTTCAAACAACGCCCTAGTGTCTGGGCAGGCAAAGGATCGGATCATTATTTTTGGCTCCGTGGCCGCTGTACGAAGCCAGTATATATCGCTTACCGATAAACGGCAAACTCCGTAGGAAAATGCCACCGCCGGGAAGGCCATCCTGACCTGATGACCGGAGACGGCACTAAGAGGCTATCCCAGTAGACCTGCTGAGCGCCAGGCGATGATTCCGCATACCAGATGAAGAAAGGCAAGGTAATTGCTCGCTTTCTTCGGCCAACGGATCAGCAAACCCCGAAACCGGTTCATCCAGCTGTGCGTGCGCTCGACGACCCAACGTCGAGCGCGAAATCCCGCATTTTTACTGATGTCCTGGGCTTCCTCCCCACGTGCCCGGATATGCGCGGTGAAGCCAAGCTGCTCAACCCATTGGCGGACCTGCTCATAATCGTAGCCCTTGTCGAGGCACAGTCCCTGCGGACTGTCTGACGTGGGCGTTGGCCGGTCCAACTGCAAATCTTCGATTGTCGGGCATACCATCTTCATGTCATGGCGGTTGGCGC